>NZ_CP072145.1 GCF_019355555.1 Rhizobium sp. L51/94 | reverse complement strand
CTGCGCGCTGATTGCCTTTTCGCTCAACCACGCCGCCTATGCGACCGAAATCTTGAGGGGCGCGATCTGTGCGGTGCCACGAGGGGAAGTGGAGGCGGCAAAGGCGCTTGGCATGTCGACCTTTTTCCCCCTATGAAGTTTTTGTTTCGGCAGCTCTGGTGTATCTCGGTTTGACCCTGCTCCTAGTCCACATCTTTACCCGTCTGGAACAACATCTCATGCGCCATCAAAGGCGCGCCTCCGACCTGAATGGGCCCAAAGTATCGACCATGATCCCGCTGCTATTTTCTGCAAGTAGAAGGGGGTCACAGTGACCGGTCTTACATTCCCCTCACCGGACAACGAAAATTATGGGTTGAGCGATGCAGCTCTGCGCGGCACTTGGTATGATATCGACCTTGGTGCAATCAGGCATAATTATCTGCAACTGCGAAAACATCTTTCTGCACGTGTGAAGGTGTTTGCCTGTCTGAAGCGCAATGCGTACGGCTGCGGTGCGGGTCCAGTCGCCGCAGCGTTGGCCGGTGAGCACATTGACGGCTTTGCCGTCGCCTCCCTGCTCGACGCCATAGCTATTCGCAGGGCGGGTCCCCTGAACCCGATACTTCTATATCCGGGCGTGACGATTTCGGCGGCAGCAGTGGTCGAAAGCCTCGACCTGATCATCAGTGTTTCTAGCCTTGATGAGCTCCGCCAATGGACGGCCGTCATCGACCGGCTGCGGGTGTTCATCAAGCTTGACCTTGGGTTTTTCAGGGCAGGCGCTACGCCTGCGCAGGCCAAGAAGCTGATTGCAGCCGCCGCCACTGATCCCAATATCCGCCTTGAGGGGATTTACGCTCATATGAGTGAACTGCCGAGCGCGCGGCCCACCGATGCGACCATTCAACATCGACGAATGACTGACGTCATCCGCGCTCTTGACGATATCGGTATTCACCCACCGCTTGTCATGATGTCGAGCACCGACGGTGTCCTGAACCATCCTGAAATGGATTTTGACGCTGTCGATCCCGGAGCGTTGTTCGTTGGCATCGGCGAAAACTCGGCACGTGCACGCAAAGTCGAGCTCCGTCCCGCTCTGAAGGCAATTTCGACACACCTCGTCAGCGTCAAGCGCCTCGATACGTCGCTTGGTCCAGTGCCAGATTTACCAGGATATATTCCTGGCATGATGGTCGGCGTCATCGGGATGGGATGGGGTGATGGTGTGCCCCGCCAAAATACGAGAGACACGTTTGCTCTTGTCCGTGGGAGTCGTGCCAAATTGCTGGCACCGGCGCATCTTGAGCACATACGGGTTGATCTGACTGAGATCCCAGACGCACGAACCGGAGATGAGGTCGTTCTTCTCGGCCAACAGGGGTCTGAAACGATTATGCATGACGAAGTCTGCGCCGCTTGGGGAACAGACATCGTCGGTCTTTACGCCGAGCTGCGAGACCATATCCCGCGGCGCTATCTCTAAACCAAATCTCAAGGAACCCGATGACCATATTGACACGATCACTCACCCTGCTGTCCCTTTTGATGGTCGCCGGATCGGCCTTGGCTGATGAGCAGCGATCAATCAAGATCGCAACCGAAGGCGCATTTCCGCCCTGGAATGCGGTCGATACGTCCGGAAACGCGACCGGATTTGATGTCGACGCCGGGAAGGCAATCTGTGCACGTGCTAGACTACGGTGCGACTTCGTCACCCAGGCATGGGACGGTATCATTCCGGCTTTGACGGTCGGCAAGGTGGACGCGATCATGGCCGGCATGTCGATCACCGAAAAACGAAAGGCTGTCATCGGGTTTTCTGAACCTTATGCCCTCACATCAAATTATTTTGCTGTTGCAAAGGCTTTAAAACTTCCACCCATGGACACCACAGCCCGGCTCAACCTCAACAACGCAGAGCCTGCTTCCCTGCTGGCCTTGAAGTCCAACCTCCAAGGCAAAATCGTTGGGGTCCAGGGCTCGACGAATGCCGAAGCCTTTGTCCGCGCCTATCTTGGCGATTCCGTAGAAGTCCGCGTCTACGATAAACAGGACAATCTCAATCTTGATCTTGGCGCTGGGCGTATCGATGCGGGATTGGCAGACTATTCAGTTTGGAAGGGTTTTCTTGAGACCAATGACGGGAAAGCAATGACGCTATACGGCCCACGAATCTCCGGCGGCATGTTCGGTCCAGGCGTTGGCATAGGCTTGCGAAAGCAGGACATGGAACTCGCCGGCCAATTCAATGCCGCCATCGAGACACTGAAAACTGATGGCACGCTGCGGGCGCTGAGCCTAAAATGGTTTGGAACGGATCTCGTGTCGGATTGAAGTGGTGGGTCATGCCGCAAGTCCGCAAAAAGGGCTTGGCGGCGGGAAAGGTGGCCTTATATCTGAAGGATATTGCTAAGCCGCAATCTTCCCGATCTCCCGCTTTGCTGCCTGAACGAGAAATCCTGACCTGGTCAAACCATGTGCTTCTGCATAGGCGTCCACCTCCTGCAAGACATCCTCCGGGATAGTGATGTTTACGCGGACGGCCTTTTTTGTTTCTGTCTTTAGCGAAACAAGAATGGCGGTACCTGAAGAATTATGAGGATCGGCCATAATGTCGGTGAGGGAAGAGGCTTCAGGGATAGCCTCTCCGTCTTCGACAAGACCATCGACGTGAAAAGCCAAAGCCTCTTTGGCCATGCGACGAGCATCATCCAAGTCAGTGCCGGCTGTTACGACACCCGGGAAGTCAGGAAAGGAAACACCGTAATCGCTTTCAGCTTCCTTGTGGATCAGTCCGATATAGTTGCGCATAGTGATTACCTCAGTTTTAGCCCAGATTGCTTTTCGATGCTCTTGAGCGTCCCCATCGGGATATCTCGCTTAGGATGAGGAACGGTTACACGGCCTCGCTTTGTCGGGTGTTTAAGCTGGACATGGCTGCCTTTCTTGGCAACCTCAAACCATCCATCATTCGTCAAGGCAGAAATAATATCGACGCTCTTCATAGGAACCATATACACACGATATGTGTATAATTCAAGGTAGTGTAGAGACGTTTCGGTTTTGCGGTAAGCCGAGAGCCATTCAACGGAAAACAAGGCGTGATTGGCGGCGTCGCGTACGAAATGCACGCGCGCCCGACGACCGACCCGGGCAACGGCTTCAAGAGATTTACCGAGCAAACCTTTTATGCTCCGTCTCGGCGTGGCCTGGCTAAGTGCTCCGCAAAGGGTATCGTCTGCCCATCAACAAATTGAATCGATGGAGATCGCCTGATTCAAAAGTGTCGTTGGACGTAGGAACCTGTGCTAGCCAATCTAGCCTCATGATGATCACCCAACCCTACAGCGTCTACATCGAGCGGACGGACAAGGCAGAGAACAAAGCGCGCTTTTATGCAATGTCGATAGAACCGACATTGTTCGGCGACGCGTCGCTGTTGCGACGGTGGGGTCGGATCGGATCAACCGGGCGGCAGAAAATCCATTGCTTCGAGAATGAAAGCCAAGCTGTAGAGCTGTTTCTAGCCATCGTCCGGCAAAAGCGAGCCAGGGGTTATAAGCCTAGGCTCGCTGCCCGAGTTAAATTGTAAGCGCCGCCATGACGCATCACTTCCCCCACGGTTTGCAAGCGAATGGGATGCGATTGTGATCCGTCAGTCAGCAGGACCACGCCCAGCAGGGAGCAACCGTTTCCTAAGGCAGAGTTTGCAGAATGGATCCGTAGAAGTCCTGCAGATGTGAAATTTAGCGAGATTTTCAGCCGCATTGACTGAAACCGACGGCAATAAAGGGCAGTTCTGTTGACACTAGCCGTTCTGCAGTCGAAAAGAATCTCACCCGCACATGGAGATAGCAATGGCTGACGAAACCGAAACAGGCGCGCAAATTGATGTTGCAGCACCAGGGGCTCCAACTGAGGCGCCTGCGTCTAAAAAACAGCGCGCGCCTCGTCGTTCTAAGGCCGAGATTGAAGCCGCTGCAGCTGCAAAGAAACCAATGGTTCGCCAGAAACGGATTGGCAAGGCTGAAGCCGCACCAGTGAGCGGAACAACGACCGTAGCGGCTGCAACGAAGAAAACGGTGGCCAAGGGTCCTGCAAATGCCAAGCCTGTTAGTCAGCCGGCAACACCGCCAGCGCCTCTCACTGCTGCTGATGAGATGGCTGATCTTCTTCAGCTTGAGGAAGAAAACAAGAAGCTTCGTCAGGCTTTGGCCGAAAAGTTGCGCGCGGAAAATGCTGATCTGCGCAAGCGCCTCGGCGTTTGAGCTGGCTGCAGCGTTGTTCGCTGCTCGCGCAATCGATCTCCGTTACTAGCGAATAGCTTAGCTTTTAAAATATCCTGGCTCGGTTTCGAGCCGGGACGGAGCTGTTAGAATCGTTACACATCTGCCGCTCAGAAAGACGTCCTATGAAACCACCTTGAAAATATCTAGCGCAGCTGCTGTCCCGGCAAAGATCCTCCGGGACGGCGGACGAAGCAGGCGCGCCTGCCAGCGCTCAAAAGCTTGTCGCAATAGAACTGCGGCCAGCTGCGACTATCCTGCTCTCGTCCCAGGAGGCTATCTCTGGAACCGAGCGAGTCGACGGGGAGGAGTCTGAAGACCTCGCACCGGCGTCGGCGGCGATCGAGAACGAAATCGTTCCCGAGACGCCCAATCTGCCACTGGACTAACCTGAAGCAGCTAAGGCCGAGGTGACAAAGGAAAAAGCGCAATCCAACTCCGATCCGTTAGAGGAGCGGCCAGAGGTAGAGGCTGCTGCTCAGTTGCCGAAGCTTCGGCAGGCGAGGTCGAAGATCGCAAAGACAGTCCTCGTCGGCTCGCCAGTCGAAATTCCTGGCGCCATCGCGGACTTGCCCATTTCTGCCGCATCTTCGAATAGGGACCCGTTCTTTGAAAACGCGACAAGCCTGGATGAAGACATCAAACACCTCAAGGATCTGCTGGCGCAAAAGTTACGTATCCAAAATGCCCAGCTCAGAGAAATGCTCAAGCGCTTCGAACGCACCTGAGTACGCAGACTATAATCAGAGAAGAAAATGAGAACACAGCAGCGCAGTTTCGTCGTCGAAATCAAATCGGCACGCCGGCGATTAAAAACACAGCCGAAATCCATCTGGGGCAACACCGATTTCGCGGCTCTGGTGAGGGATACCGAGGCAACCCTGCCGTTTCTGCCCAACGCCAACTCGGAAACCCCGATCAGTCGTGAAAACATGGCAAGCGACCTGAAAAAGCAGATCGAAGTCGCCGAGGTCAGCGAGGCCGGTGGAGAAACGCCTCGCGCGGTGCCGCCAGTCGATCCCGACAAAAATGAGCAGAATCAGCAAGATGCGGTTTCCAATGATAGTCAGGCCGTGAAGGTGCCCGCCAGTGAGCCGACACGCCAGACAGTAAAGGCGCTTAAGCGTCGTTACACACGTCGTAGGTCTGTTGCCGAGGATGCAATCGCAGCGCCTTCTGTCGCGATGGCGGTCGACGTAATCGGGACTCACTCCGATGACTTGGCATTGCTTTCTGCCGAAAACCTGCGCCTGAAGCGGCTCCTCGCGGAACAACTGAGGCACCAGAATGCACAGCTTAGGCAGATGTTAGAACGTTTTGGGATCGCCTCACGGGCAAATTGAGGCCGTGTCGCAGTGCAGTCTCGTTTGGCGCATTAGGGAAATGGTCTTCAAGCACCCGCCGCTTTGACAGCGATCGAGCCATTGCTCGCGCCGGCTCGGGAGGTACTAGATACAGACGGTCATTTCGGAGCGACCGACAATTCTGCCTACGCTTATCCATCAAAGCAGGTTTCAAGGATGACGAATGCCGTATTTCCTGGTCTCTCACACCGCGCTGGTCGAGGCGGATGATGAAGCAACCGCTGCCGCGAAAGTTTATAGAGAAATTTGCGACAAAGAGAACATCACCTTCACTGTTACGGCCGATGAGAACGTCACAACGAAAATCACGATCCCTACGCGCACGAGCACCTAACTCGATGCCTTGGGCGCGTTCTGCGAACTCACCTGAATCCAGTCGAGCGAGGCACCTCAACGCAGCAGTCGGGGGATCCTGATGAAATATATCAACGAGGATCCGCCAAGCATCTTAAACGCGTTTGCGTCCGTCATGGCCTCAACTGTTCTGGTCGAGTTGCAAGCGAAGCGGACGGACTTGGCAACGGGGAGATCACACTTGCGCGGTATTCGACACGCGACATAGTCGAAGTCGAGCACGCCATGTCCTACCGCGCAGAGATCTTGAAACATACACGGAGCCATGGCGCCGACCGACATCATGTCGATCGTGCAATAGACAAGCAGGATATAGCGATCCGCACAAGTACATCAGCGACACCGCCGAGACCGGATGGTCTTCCTGGAGAACGATCGCGATCTCGGCGTTAAGAATGGCACGCTTGGGACTGTGAAGGCCGTCGAGCCCGACGCACTACATGTGGAGCTCGACGGCAGTATGCTGTCGCCAGGGGATGGAGTTGGCTTGGTCAAGATAGACACAAATTCTTATCAAAGTCTTGATCATGGCTATGCGACGACAATCCACAAGAACCAGGGTGCGCCACGGGGATCGATCGACAAGGCGGTTGCCGCCGCTGTCATGAACGCCGCTCGCTGGGATGAGGGGATTGCCGCAGTCGGCAAGCCCGAAGGATGCGTGTTATTGCCGATGCCAGTGCTCTCGTGCGTGCCAATCAGCAGGCGTTCACGACCTGTGCGGAAAAGAGGTGGCTGCCAACGCAAAGAGCGAGCTGCCTTGCACGCTCGCGGCTGCCGTGCTTCCTTCCGACTAACTAGCATTCCGTCAGCCACCAGATTTTACAGGCCAAACAATGATAAAATCGGAACTCGTCCAAATTGTCGCGAGGCGCAATCCCCACCTCTACTACGGAGACGTAGAGCGCATCGTCGACATCATTCTCGAGGGAATTGCCGGGGCCCTGGAAAAGGGCAGCAGGGTCGAGCTTCGTGGGTTCGGGAGCTTCTCCGTTCGACACCGCCCGCCGCGGTCCGGGCGAAACCCGCGGAACGGGGAGACCGTATTTGTCGATGATAAATGGGTGCCATTTTTCAAGGCCGGAAAGGAAATGCAAGAGCGCTTGAATTTCGAGAGTTCGTAATCTGGAGCGTATCCCGAAGCGAACCAAAGGTTTCGATGCGAGCGCTGTCGCCGTGCCCAAAGGATCGGCATCAGGCTCTTGCGGGAAACCAAGTCCTCACAGTTGGTATTCTGAGCATCGTCGTGATGCCGAGATTTCTCGTTAGCCTGCCATTTGGGAAAGGGCACCCTTTGACGACATCCATTCTGATCGCACTAAACCGACTACATCCCTAGCAAGCCGTTGCTGCGACTGCACGTGGACTTGATGCCGAGAGTTGAGCAAGTTGGCATACTGCTGGAAATCTAAGGCCACACCGGGATTGCGTCTGGAAATTGAACATCGGCCAGCGTTCTCATCATTCTCGTCACGGCCGACGATCTGCAGGAGTAAAAGCATGTTGTGCCGTAAGTTTTGCAAGTCACCAAACAGGCAGACTTGAGTATCGTCAGGTGCCGAGATACCGTGCCTATTTTAATTTCACATCGATTGGCCAGATTGGTTACGGACCTCAGGAATCCCCTCATTCAAATGATCCCGAAAGTACGTTTGAGGATTTGATGGTCGCGGAAGAGCGTCTCGAACTGTAGGATGAGAGGGCGTAATCTTTCCTCGGGCATGTTGGGGATCAGTTGATAGTACATCACGCCCTGCCGGAAGAGTGAATGCACGCGTCGCGATGTCGTGCTCGTGCGCAGATGGCGGTCGTAGCCGATGGCCTCTCCGGCAGCGCCCAGCAGGGTTAGGAGCACAATGGCAAGAGCGGCGATCAACCACAGCCTGTCGCGCCGAGCGGGCGTGGAGACGCGGGTTGCCGACATGCCCATCCCGAACCGCCAATCCTTGGCATCGCGAAACGCGCATTCGATGCCCCAGCGCCGGGAGTAAAGATCAATGAGGATCTTTGCCGTCACCTTGGTCAGGCTGGTTGCGAGGCACCATGGCTCTTTCATGTCCTTGGCGTGGACGCACACGACCGCACCGACGGGGCATCCCTGCGCCGTGACTGTCGCCTCGCGCAGCAGCCTGGCACGTCCCGAGGGGCCGATCCACTCCTTCGCCGGACGGCTCTCACCGCCGGTCGTCACCTGGATGTTGCCGCGAAAGCGGATGACATAGTCGAAGTGCAGCTCGTCCTTTAGGACGCCGTAGAGCTTGGCGTCGCCAAAGCCGCGATCGGCGACGAGCAGCACCTTCACTTCTGTTGGCAACAGCTCGGCAAGCCGGGTCACGATCCAGTATTCATACTGATTGCGCCGCGCTTTCAGCTCCGCCTTGCGTACCGTCAACCACAGGAGTGGCGTCGCCCGGCCATGTTCGGTAAGCAGCGACAGCATCAGGGTCGAGTGCCCGTCGGCATCGAAGTCGGTCCAGTCCATGGCGACGACGATATCGGTGCGGCTACCAAGACAATAGTCGGCCCAGTCGGCCATCAGCGCGTCGACTTCGATCCCGTCGTTCGACAGCATCCGGTCGACCTGCTTGATCGCATGACGCGAGAGCCCTCCTTCGGCCAGCGCAAGACCGTGGCCAATCGCGCTCACCGCCAGCGACGACGCCTGCAGCGTGCCAACCGTCGCCTTCGCCAGCGAAGTTACCCGCTTCGCGTGCAGGCCCTCGCCAAAAAGTTCGTCAACAAAGGAATGCACCGCTTCAGAAGAAAACTCCGCCTTGCCGTTCATCTGACTCTGCTCTCCGTTCGAACGGAAATGCAGAATCATCTTTCCCGCCCTACGTCATCTCAAAATGAGGGGATGCCTGAGGTTACGGACAGCTCTTCTTCAAGCAAAAATTTGCAAAATTAGAATCCGTTTGGGATGCGCCATGGCTGCCAGGAGTGTGCTGCTGGAGACTATAAAATCCTTGAATTCTGCCGTAGAAAGCTCAGTCATGAAACATTCAACGCCAATCTTTGATTTAGCGCTCGTATGGAACGCTTGGATCTATTGGAAGCACCGTACTAGGAAAGGCCGCCGACAGTCTATTCAATAAGGTTGGCCTCGAGCGCAATTCTCGTAGTGAGGTTGATCAGGGTTCTAGGAGTGAATTAGCAGAGATTGGCCATTCACAAGGGTGCCCAACTGCCGCCTTTGCGTCAACAGTGTTATTCGGCTTAGGGAATCTGTATGCTGAATCACAGACGAAAGGAAGCGCCGTGCGGCAATCGTCAAAAACTCATAGCCCATCTAAGTTTCAACGCACCGAAAACCAGCGCTGCCAAACGGCTGACCCTCGCTGGGAGCTGGTTTTCCTAAGAAGATTGAGTGACGCTCGAAAAGATAGGACCCTTGCCAGCTGAGCCTTATGCTAATTGCGTTACGCGCGCAATTTTGAGCGACTTGGTAAGACGTACGCCGTTCAGATCCACTCAAGTGCCTCGGCACCAGACTGGGGGATGAAGGCCTTAAACTGGATGATAGCCCAAACGATGCCAGCTTCATCGACAATCTCAAACTGCTGACCGCCGATGGGTTTTCCGGAGGCGGTACTGTCCGCAACGATCTCCTTTACGGATCGTTGCGCCTCGTCGATAGCTGCTTCAAGATCCTTCACTATACTTCCTTCCAAATCCTGGAAGAAGATTGGCCCGTTCCGGACGTGGAAAAAATAGCGTTTCATCCTGAGTATCTACCGCCGGGGGATCATAAATCAATAGTTGCATGTCAAGATCATGCAACCAATCTCCAAGGTAAGGTTCAATAACCCCCTCAATTCGCTGGGGACAGAAGGTCTGGGTGATTGCACCATCAACAAGAGTTGGCCAGGATCAAGGCTCGTTAATCGAGAGATACATAATGCGTTTCCCTGCCCAAGCCATTTCGCGAGCCCGCCTTGAGCAGTTGCTTTCTCTCAATGCTCAATCCAAGCCGATTTCGCCTGAAGTCGAGCTGAGAAGCCCCGAGCCAGAACAGACAAGCCTAATGCCTCCCGGCCAACGGACGGAACCCGTCTTGTATCAGTTACTTAGCGGAAAATACATAATAGTAATTATGGAACTTATACCAACGAGCGCGATGTGTGACTCTGTTGGGGTTCCCAAAAGTCGACGAATCTGACTCGATGGCGCAAACAGGAGGTTTGCAATGGGTTCAGCGCTTTCGTTGCGGCGGGATTTCGATGGTACGGGTCTGCGTCTACTGGCGCGGCAGACGAAGGATGCCAATCAGGCACGACGCCTATTGTCGCTGGCCTCGATCTATGATGGCGGCTCGCGCGCGGATGCGGCCCGGCTTGGCAGCGTGACGGTCCAAATCGTGCGCGACTGGGTGGTGCGTTTCAATGCCCGCGGCCCCGATGGGCTGATCAACGGCAAGGCTCCAGGTGGGCGGGCGAAACTGAATGATACCCAGCGGCAGGCATTAGCAAAGATCGTGGAACGGGGACCGATTCCGGCCGTCGATGGCGTCGTGCGATGGCGGCGCAGAGATCTGGCGCAGTGGATCTTCGAAGAATTCCGTGTCTCCATGGACGATACGACGGTCGGACGAGAGTTGAAGGCTCTGGGCTTTGCCAAGATCTCTGCTCGTCCCCGCCATTATGCGCAGAATGAGCTGGAGGGCGACGCTTTTAAAAAGACTTTGCAGCCGCGCTTGCAGAGATCCAGGCCAAATGCCCGCCCGGCACGGATCTCGAAATCTGGTGGGCCGATGAAGCTCGCATAGGACAGAAAAACAAGATCACGCGCCGTTGGGCACGTCGGGGAACCCGACCTTCTGCACCGCACGATCAGCGCACCATGTGGGCGTATATCTTCGGCGCAATCTGCCTCAAGAAAGGCAAGGGGGCAGGTCTCGTTCTTCCCTATTGCGACACAGACGCCATGCAGCAGCATCTCGACGAAATCAGCCTTGCCGTCGATAATGGAGCACATGCAGTTCTGATTCTCGACCAGGCGGGTTGGCATACGACGCCGAAGCTAAAGATCCCTGATAACATCACCTTGATGTTTCTACCGCCGAGATCGCCTGAATTGAACCCGGTAGAGAACATCTGGCAGTACATGCGCGACAACTGGCTGTCGAACCGCATCTTCAAGGATTATGACGACATCGTCGCGCACTGCTGCCAAGCCTGGAACAAGCTCGTCGACCAGCCGTGGAAAATCATGTCCATCGGGCATCGTCAGTGGGCGCATCGGTCATGATCAGCGCTCGTTGGTTCTCTACATTTGGCTGCTGCGTCAAGTTTTTTTGTTCGCTTTGTCTTTATCCAATCCGGTTGAAGTATAACAAGCGTCCCATGGTTCTCTTCGGTGTGCGGTCTATCCATTTCCGCCACCACTATCCGGGGCTTTTCGCTTCATATCCAGGGTGCCGATGCAGTGTATTAGTACTACAGTTGCGTTTACATTCAAATTGTGATTCACTTCCGATGTTTGATGGGAGGGATTTCGATGTCTGTCGCGGGTTGGTCCGGTTCAGTGGTGGCATGGCAGCAGGAACTCGATACACTGAAGCAGCGGCTAGGCGCGGTCTTTGGTCGACGTGAACTTCGGGCATCGGCGAGTGCCTTCCTAGATGGTTTGTTGTCTGGAGTTGAGCGCAAGACCGGCTGGTTAATGGCCGAACAGGCAGGGCTGGAGAGCCCCTATCGGATGCAATCGCTGTTGGGGCGCAGCCAATGGGATGCCGACAAGTTGCGCGACGTCGTTCGCACGTATGCAACAGAGGCACTTGGCGATGAGGACGGCGTCCTTGTGGTCGATGAAACAGGATTCCTGAAAAAAGGCACACACTCTGTCGGCGTCGCACGACAATATTCGGGCACGGCTGGACGTATTGAGAACTGCCAGGTCGGCGTCTTTCTTGCCTATGCAAGCCGTTTTGGTCAAACCCTGATTGATCGGCAGCTTTATTTGCCCAAAGACTGGAGCGAAAGCGAAGCGCGTCGTGCTGCGGCTCATATCCCACAGCAGCAAGCCTTCGCGACCAAGCCGACCATTGCAGCCAAGCTCATTGCCGATGCGCTCGATGCTGGCGTGCCTTGCGCATGGGTGTTGGCTGATGCACTCTATGGATCGGATTCCAAGTTACGCCGTATGCTGGAAGGCCGCGGCCAGCCGTATTGTCTGGCAGTTCGTTCCAATCATCGCCTGCGCTTTGTCCGTGAGCAACACTTCGAGCAAACTGATCCGGAAACAATGGCTGCGGAACTAGACGCGGGAGCCTGGTCCAGTCATGCAGCCGGAGAAGGTGCCAAGGGCCTTCGGCTCTACGATTGGGCACGTATTCCTTTGAGCTCTCGTCCTGATGGGCAATGGGAACGTTGGCTTCTCATCCGTCGCAACCGGCGCGAACCCGACGCACACGCCTATTATTTTGTCTTTGCGCGTGCTGGTACAGAACTGAGCGAGTTGGCGGGTGCCGCCGGGCTGCGATGGACAGTGGAGGAGTGCTTTCAGCGCGCTAAGGATGACCTCGGCCTGGATCATTGCGAAGCACGCTCGTGGCATGGCTGGAACCGACACATGACACTTGTCATGGCTGCCGCAGCTTTCCTCGCCAAGCTCGGCGCTGATCTACGCCGCGCGGCTACTGGCAAACCGAACGAAAGGAGTCCAAATCCTCCAATCGCCGCCTGACCCGCACACTCGCGTTATTGCCGACCGTCGCAGAAATCCGCTATCTGATTACACGACTACTGCTGCCGCCGCCCATCAGGGTTCGCCACATCCTTGCGTGGTCACTATGGCGACGAACCCATCAGGCTTCCGCAATGACATCACATTACAAAACACGCCATCAAACGCAACTGTAGTATTAGAGCGTTTCCCTTTCATTCTGGATCATATCCGCAGGAGGTGAAGAAGTTTCGGGCTTCTTGAGGTTCGATGAGGTCGATCAGTTTTCCAATCCTGTCCCAAAGTCCTGCCACAGTGCGTTCTGCCGCCTTGCGCAGGAGTGCTTTCAGCTTTGAGAACGCCTTTTCTATGGGGTTGAAGTCGGGGCTGTAGGGCGGCAAGAACAGCATGCGTGCACCGGCAGTCTCGATCAACGCGCGGGCAGCGGGCCTTTTGTGGCTGGAAAGATTGTCGAGGATGACAACATCGCCAGGCTTCAATGTCGGAACCAGCACCTGTGCGACATAGGCCTCGAACCAGTCTCCGTTTATCGGCCCGTCGATCACGAGCGGCGCAACCATTCCTGTGCTGCGCAAACCCGCCACCAGCGTCGTCGTCTTGCGGTGGCCGTGAGGAAAGCCCATTCGCAGGCGCTCTCCCTTACTACAGCGTCCATGGGTGCGCGCCATGTTCGTCGCAGTCCAGGGGTGAGTAGGCCGGAGGGATTTCACCTGCCGGCCTCTCGCAGAACGGTGCGTGAACCTCTCGATTCACACCGCTCCCATCAGGTAAACGTGTTCGTCCCGAACGCCTTCCAATGCACGAACAGCCCCGGATTTGCCCGTGCCAGTTTTCGCAGGAAGAGACTGGCGCGTGTCTTATGGGACTGAAAGCGCTTGAACTTCCGCCTGATCCAGGCCCTGAGTTTCAGATTGACGTAATCAGCCAGAGTGGACAAGTCAGAACGACTGTACCGGCCATAATAAGCAATCCATCCCCGAAGAAGTGGATTGAGCTGTTTGGCTATTTCGGCCAGTGTCCCCGGCGTCTGCCGCGGGATGTTCAAGCTTTTGATCTTCGACCGCATCGACTTGAGTGCCGAGGGGCTAACCGCAGGCGTGTAGCCGCAGAAGAACTTGTCTCGCTGCGTGTTTGCTACACGTCGCGGCCGGAACTGATACCCGAGGAAGTCGAACACGACATTCGGGTATTTCCCCCTACGCCTTTGATCTTTGCAGTAGATGATCTTGGTCTTTGTTGGATGCATCTGAAGTCCGCACACTTCCAGCCGAGAACCAAGCTCTGCCTTGAGGGCTTCGGCTTGTTGTTCACTCCGGCAGTGCACAAGACCATCATCCGCATACCGGCACCATTGAAGGTCAGGATGCATCCGTGTCATCCAGAGGTCGAATGCATAGTGCAGGAAAAGATTCGATAGGATTGGGCTGACCACACCCCCTTGCGGGGTACCACGTGTTCGCTCAATGACTTCTCCGTTCTTTTCCATTGGCACCGTCAGCCATCTTTCGATGTAGAGCAGAGCCCACCTGCACGTGACATGCTTTCTGACCGCCTTCAGCAAGAGATCGTGCGGAAGATTGTCAAACAGTCCTTTGATGTCGAATTCCACAACCCAATCATACTTCCAGCACCGCTGGCGCGTCACCCCAACGGCATCCAGAGCCGATTTGCCCGGCCTGTAACCGTAGGAGTCCGGAAGAAAGAAAGGCTCCAGATCCGGCTCAATCATCTGCTTGACCACCATCTGCGCGATCCGATCGCCGACGGTGGGCACACCCAACACCCTTTCGCCTCCAGTCTTCTTCGGAATGGAGACGCCGCGCACCGGTGGCGGAAAGTAAGTCCCGGAAGACATCCGATTCCAGATCTTGTAGAGATTTCTTGCAAGATCTTTCTCAAATATCTCCAGGGTCTGCCCATCTACTCCGGCTGCACCATGGTTGGCTTTGACCGCTTTGTAAGCTTCGTACACTTGTCGTTTCTCAATTCGAAACGGCTTGTCTGTCGTACCTATCGAAGTCATCCTGTTTCCAGTTGTTCCAAACAATACGACCACCTGATCCGATCCCTTTGCTCCGGCCCCATTACAGGGCCTTCAACGCTCATACGGATCGGTCCGCCCCAGTCTCCTGCATCAGTACTCTCGCCTTGCGGGTTGCTCCGCTTGAGCTTCTCCCTTTGCATCAGGAGCCTGGTTCCTGCAGTTCCGCGTGAAAGCCTATGTCCAACTCACGCCCCCTCTACGCCGGTCGCCGTCCGCCCAGTCATCAGGCACCCGACGGACTTGTCCCAGGATGACGAAACGGTCCTGGTTTCGGCGACGCCTAAGTTCATAACGACGCGTCCTCGGAGGGTTCACTCACGTTCGTCTTTTGGACATCCACCTGCTCGGATCTTGTCCGAACGTTTCATCCGACGCTCACCACCACGGCTCTTTACCGCAGCAGCTCGGACTGGTTTGAGACCTGCTCCTGAAAGCCGATCTCGGAGGGCCGTCCCCCATCATTCACGCAGCTTTACGCCACGGTCCTAGTTCATATTGAACTCCTTTCGCTGCTCTGCAGCACACTTTCGTCGATAAAGACGAGCTTGGCGGGATCGAGATCCAATTGGTCGTCGAACCAGCGCTGGCGCTGCTCCAAGACATCGGGCCGGCTCTGCTCTATCGCGTGGCCAGTCTTTTTTTACGCGTCTGGCCGTGCCGGACAAGGAAGCGGTGCAAAGCCGACTTGCTGATCGTGATGCCTTGCTCCGCCAACGCGTCGCGGAGTTCAAACAAGGTTCCGTCCCGGTGTTCGGCGAGCCAGGCCATGATCTGTTCCCCATGCGCCTCGGTTTTACGGGAATTGCGATCCCCGCCAAGCGGGCCAGGTCGCACATCACCCTGCCGCAGTTGCAGATTTCGCCAGCGACTGACGCTTGCGGCACTCACACCGAAACGTTCGGCGGCTTCTCGATGCGTTGCACCAGCAGAAACCGCAGCAACAACACGAACGCGCAGATCGACAGAAAGGAATTTTGACATATCCGCCGACCTCCATCGGCAGATAGCTTGAATCAGACCCGGACCGATTTGCAAAGCCCCAAAGATTCAATCAGTCAGGGAACCGCTCTAAACGCGGTCTTCGATCCGCATCCAACTGTCTCGCATTCGTCCGTCCCGGTCCGGTCGCTTCACCTCATGGACATTGAGGACTTTATCCGCGAACGAACTTCAAAAAAACGGTTCTAAAAGGCTTTGCCGCTCGGCACGGCTTGGAAATGATCTTCCCTCTTCCAAAGCCCAAGCAGCAGCACGGCCAATTTGCGTGCCACCGCCGTTCGCGCCCGCTTTGGGCCCAATCGTTTTGCCAACTTCAACCCCCAGCTTCGCAAGGTGGACGGCGCGGTCACCGTTGTCAGGAGACAACCCGCTGCCTCATATAGATAGTGCCGCAACATATCGTCGCCCTGTTGGAGATCGAGCCTGTCACATCTCGATCGCCCGACTGGTACCTTTTTGGTGTCAGGCCAACGTAAGAACCGATGGATCGGCTTTTTCCAAAACGTCGCGGATCTTCCACCGTCGCCACGAAGGCTAGGGAGGTCAGCGGTCCGACGCCAGGCACCGACATCAGATGCCAGCACGGCTTCGATGCGGCCGTTATTTGCCGCACCTTCTTATCCAGGCCGGCCAATTCCACCTCAACCCGTGCAAGCGTATCAAGAAGTGCCGCAATCCCGATATAAAGAGCATCATGTCGGTTGCAGGAAGATCGCACCTCCTCATCGAACCGCTTACCTCCGGCTCGAGCCGAGATCTTGATGCCGAACGGTCGCAGCAGCCCACGAACTTGTCCATAAAGCTGGCGCTTGACGTTGACGAGTTGCTCACGCGCGCCCAACAAAGCCTTTAGCCGATGACTTTCCATGGTCTTCACATGTACCGCAGGATACCAGCCGCTCGCCAGCATCTCGGCAAGTGCCTGCGCGTCCCCCTTGTCGGTCTTCTCAGGCCGCGCCTTCAGGGCATCGGCCGCCCGCCGCGCATCCATGCAGATGATAGGAAAGCCAAGATTCTTCAGTTCATGGTAGAGCCAGGGCGTTAGCGACCCTGTCTCAAGCCCGACCTTCACCAGATGGTCTTTCCATCTCTTCAGTCGCTCGGCGATCATCGACGGCTGCGTATCCGCGCTCCCGCGCCACACCACTCGGCGATCTTGATCCATAACGCAAATGTGTGTGCTCTTGAGGCTGACGTCCAATCCAACGTAATATTGCATCGCTGCTCTCCTAAGGTCTTCGGCAAACCAAGGCGGATGTTCTCATCAGCCGAGGGGAGCAGCAACCTCATGTATGGGATGTATTAGCCGCTGCCACACCACGAAACACAGGACATCCGGTGTGACATACCCTGTGTATTGAACGGCTTTTATGAATTTTCCGTTCTTGTCTTCGATCCGTGCCTGCTCAAAGGAAGATCCAAGCCGCAACAAATTGAACGTTGATCCGCAGCCGACAGCGAGTTGATCGACTACGGATACGAAATGTGGTTAGCGCAAACCGCCACTCGCAAAGATATTTTCACCCGTCAGGAACCCAGCACCGTCGGATGCGAGGAACGCAACTACCTGGGCGATGTCGTCTGGAGCGCCAGCACGACCGAGGGGCGTCTGCGCGACGATGCCAGTTTCCATATCCGAACCGGCAATTCCGGCGGTCTTGGTACCTTCCGTCACCACAAAGCCCGGGCTGAGGAATGCCGACCTCCGTTTCTGCCACGGCACGCTTCAAGGACACAGGCGTCGACGTCGAAGTCGTGACGATCATGCAGCATTCCGCAGGGGCGGTATCATCGACGGTCTCTGCGCTGGATATCGGCATGGCGAACACCGCGCAGGTATTAGATAAGAAGGCACGCATAGAGATAGACGACAGTTGGTATACGCCCACATCCTTCTGCGTTGTCGATCATCAGAATGTCGTCCTGGAGGAATTCGACAGCCCGATCGTCGGACGCGGAATGCAATACCAGGCGCAGGAGATGGAGCGGCTAGCAAGGTGGTCCGGTTCCTCATCGCTGATTCCGCCTGAGCAATCAGTCGATATCATGACTCTTCTCGATCTGATCCGAAACCAAATCGGACTGGTCTATCCGTTGGAGAATAGCCCGTCATGTCTGCCTACTGACCAATTTCCCGCATTGTTTCGATCCTAGCGACAGTTTGCGGCGCTTCTGTCTCGATTAGCGGATCGGTTAAGGATATCCGATCTTGCATCTGATAGAGATTGAGGTAGCGGCGCATTGACCACTTCTCTCAGGAGAGCCTGTTTTTCTGTTTCCGACATCGTGTTGCTCTCAGTGTTAAAGTTGAAACGCAGTGTTGGTGGCTCTGACATGCTCGGTTCACCAAACAGAGCCTGGAGATCACCAGCACCATGTAAAGAGGAAGATGTCGATCGATCTTCAGCCGTGGCGCTTTTCTCGTCAGTCGTGGTGGATTTTGCCAGATTATCGTCTGGTTGGATCGGCCTGGGCATTACGGAAGGGTTGTCGGTTAAATGTCTCTCGAAGCTTTTTTCCTCCAGAGGGTTAAAGACAACAGGCAAAGGCTGATACTTCAGAATGTTTGCCAACTCGTGTTCCTGCGCAATCTTACCAACATCAGTAGATTGTAACAAATTTGAATCTCGAGCGGGTGATGGCTCACCGAATAGCAATTGCGCATCGAACGTCTTGGGGATCGGCCACGAAGCGAGTTTTTCGTGTTCAAGACCGGCAGAATCGGGCGTTTTGGTGTGTGGAACAAATTCCTGAATGGGTGCGGTCGGTTTATTCAAAGGAGTGTTGGCCAAAGCGCTTTCGGTCCGCCCCTTTTCCGCTGGATGTCTCAGAACCTCTTCAAAACGCTCGTTCCAGGTCTTCATGTGTTCGGCAAATTGCGTCTCACGCAAATGCCAATCATTCGACTCACGCTTGCTCAGATTCTTGTATCTGCGTTGGACAGTCACCCCGAGGAACGTGTGCGATTCTCTTTTTACGTCCTTGTTGATGTAGTCGACCTCATGCTTATAAAGCTTCCCGAAAGAATGTTTTGCCCGTTTCAGCATCCCGGTGTTTGAATCATATACCGCCGAGCGCTTGTTAAACAGCCTCCTGTGGCTCAATATATCACGGGCAACTTCCTTTCCGTCATGGTCAAGCAAGGACCGATGTGACTTCGAGAATGCGCCCCCCAGCTTGCGACTGTACGTCTCGGATGTTTTACGGTCCCCGGCTTTGATCTGCCTCATGGACGAAAAGGAGCTTTTTCTGCTGACGAGTTCAAGATTGCCGTTGTCATCGCGCTCGAAAGTCTCCGACTTTCCTCCCTTTCGCCGAGTGAGTTTTCGATAAAGCCGGTTGTCAGCGCGACTTCGGTAGGGCGCACTCATTTCCTCCGAAACAGGTCGGATCAATGCGCTTCCAAGACGTCGCTTGTTGACATACCGTGTGCGGATCATCTGACCGCCTTCTCTTTTCCAGTCTTCCAGCACGCGTCCGCGCAAGTCTTTCTTCTGCCTAGCCTGTAACTTCCCATTGTCGTCGAAGACATAGCTGCTGCTGCCACGGAAGCCTTTTCTTTGATAGGTTTTTAGGTCAATTGCCCCCGAATGAAGGTTGCGCTGAAAAACCGTCCTGATTTTTCGCACGATACCGTGCTCACGGGTCAATTCGCCCTCTTTTTCCACTGAAAGCCGCTTGTTTCCAAGGCGCTTATAGCTTATCTCGCCCACAGGCCCATCGAGTCGGTCCATCAACCGAAAGTCGGCGGCGTATCTTTCTTGCTTTCCAGATGTCTCGAAACGAGAGCGGAGGTCAATTGCCTTTTGTTCTACCGCCAATGCCACCTGCCTCTGCTCAAAGGCGCGCTTGGCAGATCGCCTCTTTCCCAACGCGCGACCCGGAACAGCTTTTTTGCTTATACTAACCATGACGTAGCCCTTTCATGAACAGGTGGATTCGAGAAACGTCCGATGAGGGACCACACGAGGAAAAAAGCAAAACTTGCCCCTCGTGTGAAGACAACATCCCTGCTTCACCGCAATCAGGATAACACTGGTGTGTTAGAGACTGTTGATAGACGACCCGCGAGGCCGCTCTTCCAAGTTTCGCCTGCTATCGCGAATAGGACGAAGAGCTGGCTCAGGTCTGGTGGCCCCAAGTGAATAAGTATTCTCATTCATGCTGATGGCCTGTGCAGCATCATCAGGCAATCTCTGCTTTTGACGCTTATATTCCAGAAGGCTGGTATAGTTTCCCGTTCGCTGCCCCTTGTCATTCCGATCTGCCACGAGGATATGCTTTTCCGTAATTGATTTTCCGTGTTCTTCATTCAAGGTGCGAGCATCGTGCAATTGGGGACCGATCGAGACGAGCACGGGTGGCTTCAAGTGGTTTTCTTCGATCTGCGTCTCCAGGCTTTTGCTTTGTAGAGCCATTGAGCGTGGCAGATTGACCTGCTCCAGTGCCTTCTCACAATATTTGGGATCCGCATAGTGAACCTTGCCAGGCGCCATATAATGGTTTCCATCGCGCGCAAGAAGTTGGACCCGGTCCCAATACTCACCTTTTTTCAATGCCTCTGCCCAGGGGGAGCCGGGAGCGCTTTCCATCAAAAACTTGACGCTGATGTAGCGATCTGGCGTCATCCCTCCCTTCCCGTCATTGACCCTGCCGATATTGACAACAGCAAGCGGTAACTCCCTATTGTGGGCACGGTTCTCTCCTGCAAACTGCCCGAATCGGATGTCGGCTTTGCCTGCTTCCCAAGCCTCAAGATAGTTTGAGTCATGCATAATGCCGGAAACGGACCGCAGCTTTATTTCAGTTTCTGGTCCGAGCGCCTGCTTGATGTGACTTTCAAATTCAGAGAAGGTTTTGCCAGTAAACTTGTCTCCGCTGAACCGATTTACAAAATGTACCACATTCTGCTTGGTTTTGATCATGATATCCGGCAGTTCTGAACCGGCTTGAAATGGGTGTTGATATCTCTTCTCGACTTCTCTGGGCCCATCCGACGTTTGAATAAACCGGTCTTCCGGGTTCTTTATCTTGTAATTTTTATCAAGAGCTACGCTCTTGTCGGCTTCATAAAAGATCTTTCTGCCTGTGATGCCCATAGCATCGTGTTCTCGGTTCCAGATCGCCAACCTTGATTTCCAACGCTCGCTATTGCTTAGCCCATCAGGAACTTCGATCTTGTTAAATGCCAAGGGTGCCGGGTAGTAATTTCCGGCCTTGTCTCGATAGAGGCGGCAGCTAGCGTCGAATTCACCCGGTGTCGGCATAGTCGCAAGACTGCCCTTGGCTGTTCCGACGAATTTGCCAGGAGCAGCCTTATTCACCAGGATATACTCATCGTCACGCCTACCGCTGTCTGGCAAGGGCGCATCTAAGGCAAATTTGAGATTTGCATCGACAACTTTAGGATCTGTGACATTCCCGAAGGACGAACTTGAGGGTGCGTCGGGCATTTCATGATCATCTTCAGTTTTGACAATCCCTAGCTTGAAGCGCTTCCGGCCACTTGCCTCGATATCATCCTCAGGGTTTTGGGAGATCGGCATAGCTTTATCACCCTTGCTTGTTGGAGTTGTCAGACGGGACGGGGCACCGACGAATAAATTTTTCAAGCCGAATCATTTCACGGTCTTCCTCAGAAAATCCGCTTTCTTCTTCATCCAAATCATCACTCAAGATAGTGTTATCTGTTTCTGTGCCGCTTGGACGATTTAATAAAACATCGTTGTCACTAAGGTTGAATTTCAATTTGGATCTCCTTGGGCTTCATTACACCTACTGATGTAATAATAACAAAAATGAGCTGATTTTCAGATTATATCCTATTTTTTGATGTTTTAAATTTTTAAATGACTTCAAATGTAACAGATCATATTCTCTGTTACTGGTCGATTATGCTGCCGCATGTCATTTTGATGCATCCAGCGTGTGCAGGTGTCGCCGCTCTAGCGCGATGATCCGATCCAGAGGCACCTGATGCATCACGAGAGACGTCAAATAATATAGGATACAATTTTAAATTTTTCTAAGCTCGAAAGACTATAAAAACAAAATTCAAGCTACAGATGAAATACAAAAGCAATCGTTCCGAAATAAGAGCGACACACACCTGGGATATTAGCGGTTGAAAAATCTAGGCTACCTCAGAATAACGAAGGTGAGGGAAGGAAATGAAGCTTATTACATGTTGTTCATTTAAAGGAGGAGCGGGAAAAACGACGGCGCTCATGGGGTTGTGTGCCGCCTTTGCCAGCGCCGGTAAAAGCGTAGCTTTGCTGGAAGCGGACGAAAACAGGCCACTCAGCCGCTGGAGAGACAACGCGCTGCGGAGCAATACATGGGATCCTGCATGTGAAATATTCATTGCCGACGAGATGACTCTTCTTGAGGAGGCGTATGAACATGCAGAGCGTCGCAATTTCGACTACGCCTTGGCCGACACCCATGGTGGCTCCAGCGAATTGAACAACACAATTATTGCGAGCTCGAATTTCCTGCTTATTCCCACCATGTTAACACCGCTGGATGTCGATGAAGCGCTCGCGACCTATCGCTATGTTATTGAGTTGTTGATAAGCGAAAAAATTACGATTCCGACAGCGGTGCTCATTCAGCGCATGCCGGTTGGACGCCTCACGACGTCGCAACGCGCGATGTCGGATATGCTGGAAAGTCTTCCGGTTCTTGCCGCACCATTGTATGAGAGAGATGCTTTCGCAGCGATGAAGGAGCGCGGCATGCTCCATTTGACGCTCCGCACTTTGGAGGCCGATCCGACGATGCGCTTGATTGAACGCAATATTCGGACCGCAATGCAAGAACTTCTGGATCTTTCCAGACTTGTTGTACAGGTTCTGGAGGGTTGACTATGGGAATTCGCAAACCCGTGTTGTCCCCCTCCGAAGCGAGACGCCTTGCTGCTTCGAGGATCATTGACGGCGATCCCGGCAAAGCAATTCTGCCTGTCGTTTCCTTCGTGAACAATACTGATGCGGACCATCGTGGAAATACATTGCAGGGCACAACATCCCAAAAGACGCTTCGGACGCGCTCCCCAAAGCGGCTTGCGTCAACTAACAGTGCGGCTGATTTTGGCGGGGGCGGGAAAATACAAATATTCTTGTCGGCTTTCGTGCCGGCACAGGGGGTATCGCCAATATTCGACAGGTTGAGGCAGCAATATTCTATGAAAAAGTCACTACAGATGATTATGCGGCGCGCGCTGCGAGACTACGAAGGACTCCTTGCCAACGGATCCTTTCGTGTCACCGCGAAAAGCTATCCAGTGCTTGGCAACGAGGTGGAACAATCTGTGCTCGTTTGCACCTCGCACATGGTTCCCATACCGCTGGTTCGAGTAGCCCGCACTTATTTTGATCCCCTGGGCCTTGAGACAGGGCGCTCGTTCGGCCGAAAGCTTGCGACAGCGGCACTGGCACATTTTTTCAGTCAGGAGAGGAGGACGGACCATTGATCCTCCTCTCCTGAATGGCTTCAGGCTGCCATCGCTCCGCCTTGGGAAACTTCCACATCCGCGTCGAACATGTACCCTGCACCCCGAACCGTTTTCACCAGCGAAGGATTAGCAGGGTTTGTCTCCAACTTCCGGCGCAGCCGCAATATGAGAACGTCGATGCTACGGTCGTATACCTCTTCCTCTCGCACGCGACACGCGAGCAATAGCTGCTCTCTGGACAAAACATCCCGTGGCTTTTCCAAGAAAGCGACAAGAAGATTGAATTCTCCCGAAGTCAGCTTGATCTCGAGATGGTTCGAAGACGTTAAACGGCGTTGTTTCAGATTGAGCGTCCATCCATTGAAGTAGAAGCATCGCCGGTCTTTACAGCGGTGATTGCCATTATGACTGCGCAACGCAGCACGGATGCGGGCAAGGAACTCCCGCGTTCCAAATGGCTTGGCTATGAAGTCTGTTGCACCAAGCTCCAGAGCGACAACTTTGTCGGCTTCGTCAAGCCTGTCCCCACTAATGATGATGATCGGGATATCGCAGCTTGCGGAGAGTTTTCTAACGAGTTCCAATCCATCCTCACGGCCAAGATTAAGATCGATGATGACAATATCGACCATGTCGGAATTCAGAATGCGGTTGAAGTGATTGCTGTCACCAACTGCCGTCACCCTAAAGGCATGCATCTTGAGAAAGTCAATGATAAAGTGACGCATCGCGGCGTCGTCATCTATGATAAGAACGTGTTTCAATAGATCACCTTTCAATGAAGTTTCCAGGGTGCTGCAATTATTGTTGAAGAATTGCTCCCGCACCTATTGCCATCTCATTTATGATCATTTAATGCTTGCTAGACGACCCTCCCTGCATTTATTCGCGGTAAATTCCTGGTCTTTCATGGCGAAATAACGGCAGTGGCATTAGCCTTTCGTCGCATGGAACCATCGTCAACATCCTAATGAGGTTCCGTACTCGTAGACGGAGACCACCGGCCTCTCTCAACAAATTCGTTTCTTTAGCATTGCTTAGCTTCAGTGCTGCACAAGAAGATCGGCTACGGTTTCTCCTCGCCTGCGCGCATCAGCTGCCAGCCATATCTCTCCGACTTCAAACGTGTCGTTGTGCGAACGAAAGGGCACGATGACATCAATGACAGCCGAGAGCATATCCATCAGCGTGCGATCTTCCAAAGCCGCGCCCTGCGGGCTAGCCTTGACCAGCGAAAACAATTTCTTGAACCCTTGAACGGGATTTGCACCATGAATTGTCGAAATCGAACCTGGATGTCCTGAAACAACTTCACTCAGATAAGCCCAGGCTGCGTCATCACGCATCTCTCCGAGCAAAATCCTGTCCGGTCGCATCCGCAGGCTTGCCTGCAAGAGGTGCTCGGCAGTAATCGCTCCTAGCCCTGCACCGTTTTTGGAATAAAGCAGCCGCACGTGATTTTCGTGAGGGATTGTTAGTTCAAGAGTATCTTCAATGGTGATCAACCTTTCATGGGGAGGAATAGCTCCGATCAACGTCTTACTCATCGTCGTCTTCCCACTGCCCGTCGGTCCGCAAAGCAGTATAGTAAGCCGACCTGTTACGCATTCATGCAGAAAGGCTTCCAGATCTCCCGTATCGTAGTGAGACAAAATCTTTTGATCTTTATGCTGCTGACCAAGCGTGCGCGTATGCCACTGGTTCCAACGCGAGACGTCATAGCGTGACGAAACCTCATTCAAGGCCGAAACCCGCGAGCCTGGGCGACGTATCGTTAAACTCAGAGTTCCGGACGGAACCGTCGGCGGCAGGCATATCTGTAGCCGTTCGCCATTGGGAAGTTCGGTAGAACACAGGGGATTCCTTGGCCCCACGTCTTGCTTGCGTAATGCACCGGCCAAAATGGCGATATCCTCAAGGTCATCGTAAGTGAGAGCAAGGGGATGCTTGGCAAATACTCCCGACTGGCGCACGAAGGCTTCTCCGGGTCGATTGATCGCAACCTCTTCCGTTAAGGGGTCGTCAAGCCATTCCAAAACCGGGCTCAGGAGAAAGCGTAATTGTGGGTCTGCCTCAGTGTGCATTCTGGTCTCCAGTTCACTTGCGGTTAAGACGGTGTGAAGGCAGGTGCTCAGGCCGTGCATTTGCCACGCCTCCAATCACTCGCAGCTGATATATGCTTGAGAAATCCAGGTCCCGTGCGACGAATATGGATACGGTGTCGCCTTGGTTCTTCTTTAAGGTCGAAGGAATGTTAATAGTGGACTTCAGCGCAGTGTTGGCGACTTGCTCACCATTGTTTTGAAAGTTATTGAAACTCGTGCCATCGCCGGAATGGGTTGCGAGGCTGGTTGAAGCTTGGAACGCACCTTCCACCAGGCTTAGCAGAATTGCGCCGCCAAACCGCTGCCAGAAATGATTATCGACCTTGCCAGGTAAGCCTGCGCGGCCAAGCTCGTCCGTACCCGGCGAGGAAAGTGTGATGACTGCATGTCCTGGCGTTTCAGCGCGGGTCCATAGCACGAAAACGCGCTCATCACCCTGCTGCAGGCCGCGTTGAATTTCTCCCACAACAGTCGTGCCGCGGTCAAGAAGGACCACATTGCCGGTTGCTCCACGAATGTCCTGGGGCAACACGCATTTAACATAGCCGGCCAGATTGGTATCAATTGCTGTCTGAAGAATGCAGGGTATGATGTTTCCCTGCGTTATCAGGAAATCCGGATGAGGCAAACGCGCGGCCTGACTTGGCTGCAATACAGTCGGCTTCATGCGGATTGAAAGATCGTTTTCAGCAGGAGGCTCTTCCTCCCGTATGTCAGCCCCTGCCCTGTCACGCCCATGCTCGTCTTCAGAAGAAGTATTGCTCACACTGTTCTGCTCGCCGCCGCTATAAGCAAATATCGGCGTTTCCTCTGGACGCACCTCATGGCGTTCTTGGGCGCGCGGAGCAGGCAACACATCGTTTGTCTGTTGTGGAGGCGGTGGGGTGACAGTCTTATAGGGCACATCGATCGGCGCGGGGCGAAATGGCTTTGTGTTGGCATCGATCATGCTCTCTCGAGAGGAGGCATCAGTCTTCTTTTTCGAGTATGCGCCAAGCCAGATGAGCGCGAAGGATATTAACAGGACCGCAGTCGCAACGAGGAGTTTCTGAGACCCGGAGAGACGCTTCCGATGGGGATCGGAGACAATCGATCCAGATGCATCTACGTCGTGTGGCGGTTGCACATCCATCATCGCGCCTCCTTGAAGACGCGAGCAACGTCAGGCCTGACTGTACCGGTGCCCGACTTGCGCCCGATCGGATCATATGCCGTGTTCCAGATGCACAGCACCGTGTGGCCGTCTCGCAGGCGCCAACCGCGTGAAACGGATGCGATTTCCACATAGTCGCCCTTTACGGCGTAGTTTGCTACGGCTTCCTTTCCGTCCGGGTTGACAGAATAGATCGACGGTATGCGGGTATTGCCCGGAAAGCGGAACACGGTGCTGAACCCGTTATCGAAAACCTCCAGCGGCAGCAGGGAGTGATCACCCTGTGCAACATAATGCCAGTTGCTTGTTTGGGAAGCTTCCGTGCCGAATGGCCGGTTCAACAAACTCTGCGCGCTCTGTTGATATTGCTCTTGCGCCTTCATGCGGTCGGATGCCGCTTTCTGTTCGGCTTGCCTTCGCTGTGCCGCAGCAACGTCGGAGGGATAGGCAAACTGCACACTGTAGTAAAGATCCGCCTGATCCTTATCCAGGCGCGCCATTGTTCGGCTCGAAATACTGAAAACATAACGTCGGCTTCCCGCCTCTCCCGCAGTCAGGACAATAACAGGCTGCGGCGACAGCACCTTGCTCGCCTTGAAGAAAAGATAGTTTCCACGCGGCAGCGCTGCCAGATCCTTGCTATCCGACACCGCTACGGCAGTAACGGTTTCATTGGCTGCAAAAGTCACGACCAGTGTCGCTCCGACTGCCGTGGACAGGCGCACGACCTGATCGGGACTATAGGCCAGAGATCGCATGCGCGGATCAAGCCTGCCTGCTGTGGGGGTGTCTTCCGCATAAGCACTGGCCGACAAAACGATGAGAAACCACCAGAATATGGTAAAAATCTTGGAGATCATGGTTGACTACGTCCCGTGTTCGAAACTGTATCCTCCGAGGCCTGATAGGATGTGACCATCAAGCCACCCGGATTGGTCAGCCTCATTCGTCCTGGAAGACTGGTTGTCTTTTCGTAGCGTATCGTTGCAGTCCAGGTTGTGATGATTGATGCCTTGCCATCAAAAACCAGGGTTCGCTTGTAGCGGATCTGCTGAACGCCCGATATGATGTCGGTGGAGGCGATGTGCTCGACCTCGGCCTTACCGCGTTTTCCGATCGTCACTTGCGGCGAAGCCGGATTGGGATAGTTGAAAAATTGTTGATATTCCTGCCGCACGTTTGGCGCGCTGAGTGCAGACACGAGATCGTAGGAGTACTGTGCGGTATCCACCGTGAAGCTCTCACGCAAGCGGACATATTCCCAGAGCGATGCGTTCACGACTGCCTGCTCCTGAGTAGCAGGCAACTGGGAAACCGAAACCTCACTGTCGATCGTTCCGTCTGGCCGCACCCACAGGTAAACCGGAACAAGCCTTGAAAGGGGAACCATAACAGAAATCGTGACAGCCTGTGCGACGTTCCCTAAAATCGCCAGGCAAGCAATGGCGACAAAAACCTTGGAAATACGTCTGGCTGATTTGGCGCGCGCAGTTTGAAAGGCCTCAACTTGCTTATAGTGTTCAGCCAGGGACTCGCGTTGTACCAGAAGCGCGTATTCGGCATCTTTCATGGTGTAATTCCCGCATCGGTAGGCTTGAGATCAGCGGGAGAGGGTTGCCATCGCCCTGTGTTCAAAGAAAAGATCGGCCCGCTGCACGATGCCAGTTTGTCGTTTGTCTGACATGAAGCCAGACAAAGGCTTAATATCACTAGGAAATACTTCATCGACTCCCTCCATTGGCGGATCGTGGATTTGCTGTGACTCGATTGGTTTGCGTAATACGGCGACTGAGGCTGTTTGCGCTCTGTCCACCGCCGCTCCAGTAGCTACCGCCAATATTCCCCGCGATTGCAGGAAGGGCCAGAATAAGGGCGTTGCCCGTTAGAAAGAACATGTCCAGCTCGTAAAGACCAATGATCTTTGCGGCAGTGGTCCCGGCGGTGATGACTACGGTCAGGATTAGCGCCAGCCCGCCAGCTTCTGTTAGAATTACGATTGTTGCGACGATGTTCAGCAGAAGAAGAAGTATTCCGTAAGTGATGAGTTGGCCGATCCATTTTGCCGCAATATCCCGTGTGCGATCAAAAAGATAACCGACGAGCACCAGCGGCCCGATCGCGAGAAGAACCTTGGTAAGGATCCCCACGGCATCGTAGGTGCCGAACGCTACCCAGAGTGTTCCATAAAAAATCCACTGTGCGCCCTGGAATGCCAGAATGTCCTGCTCGTTCTGTGGGCCTATTTCCGATGCGATTTTCTGGAAGGCCGCCTGTGCTATGGCGAATACTCCATCCAGCTGCGCGGGAATTGTCTCCAAAGGCAGGTCGGATGCACTAAATTTTTCAACGAATTGTGGAATTGTATCTTCGAAAAATGCAGCCACGTATTGGTGATAATCTGCTTGCTTGAGAACAAGGGACACCACTATCGAAACCATGATGACACGGGTGATGCCGTTGCGCGCATCAATCTCGCCACGTATCACCAGAACGCCTTGAACCATGATCCAAAGCGTGACGCAGGCTAACAGAGGAGCACTGACCGCGTTTTGTATGTCATCCAGCAAGGTGTTAAGCCCCACAGTGAACGCTGTGTCGAATACTGTGTGTATCGCAGTGAATGGAGCAGGAATGCTCAAAGAAACATTCACAGCCATCTTTCCCTCCTGTCGTTCTGAGAGAGCATCGGACCGAAAACCGATTCCCACTTTTCGGTCCGATGCTGAAGAATGCTTTTTGCTTGGAGTCAGGGTCAGAGTGAGCCAAATGAACTCTGAAGGTCATGGTTAGCTCGCCATGATTTTAATAAAGAGGCGAGAAAATCCGCGCAGTTTTTTGGTGTTCGTCTCGCTGAACAGCAGCTTCTTCGGCTTCGTGAAGGCCAGACTGCGCAGTCGTCATCGTCAGGAGGTTCGTGGCCTGAACATTCTGAATAATTGCATCGTGTATGTGCTTGAGAAGCAACCCGTTTAAAACCGTCGCTTGCATGATGTTGCGTGACCGGGAAAGCTGGCCGGCGGTCTTGCTGTTGGCATCCAGCCGCTTGTCCATCGCATCGAGATTTTCGGCGGCTACGCCGATGGCATTTGCCGCACCGGTGATTTGCTCACGCAGCAGGTCGGCCTCTGCATCACTGCCCGACACCTGCCGGTCGTTATCCGATGTAATCGCGCGCGCAACATCCGAGTTAGTTCCATCGGCAGAAAACATCTGCTTTTCGAGCATATTTGTCGAAGGATACTGATTTTTTTGATCAAGGGCACTCATCAAGCCCACAACGCCAAAAGCAGACGTCAAGACCGTGACCATGGTGATCATTTGTTCAAGATTGGAGGCCGTAGACAATGCGGTTGCTAGAGTTTCACTCTCGGTTACCGGATCGCTGACAACAAACTGAGCCTTGGTGGGAGTGGATATCAGCAGAGACGCGACAAGAACTGTTAAGCCAAATTGTGCAGTTTTCATAACATGTATCCTTTCGTCACCACATCTCACGCCGATGCCAATCTGGAAAAGCGCGATGGATGGATTTGATGCCTTGGACCTCTCACTGCATCGTTGTTGGTGTGCAGTGCCCGAACGGCCGGGCGTTTATATCGGTTTGTTTGCATCTCCCGGACGAGTGTCTCGACCCGGACGATGCCAAAGGAATGCAACCGATGTGACAGCGGTTGACGGAGGCCGTGAAACGTGTTTCAGCCATGACCGGACACTCTTAATCGCCTGCTTCATGGTAGCGGTCCATAAATGTCTCGAGCCATGCTGAAGGATCCTCTCCGCAAGTCTTGCGAAGCTGATCCACAAACCGGACCGTATTGGCGCGCCCAGACAGAACGGCGACAAATTCACGAATATCGCGGAGATCGAATTCGCAAATGACACTGCCACTCTCTCGCTTCAGGAGAAATTTGCGGCTGCCGATCGCCATATCCTCACGCACAGCCTGGAATTCTCTTTCGGTACATTTCAGACCGTCGATATACGCAGATCGGTCGGCGGTGGGCGAAGGGTAGAAAATCTTCGTCATGCATTGTGCCACAAGACTGGCACCAAGACTGGATTCCAGCACGTGTTCCGGCTGTTGTGTCGCAAGGATCAACAGCCCATTGTTCTTGCGCACTGTGAGCAGGAACTTGTCGATGACCGAGGAGAATTTGGGGTTAAGCAAGTAGGCGCGGAATTCATCGCAACTCATCACAAATCGACGACCATCGACAACTTCCCCGATCCGGTGAAGAAGGTAAGCAGCAGCCGGCGCGCATACGTCCTCGTATTCCAGAAGATGTGTCATATCGAACCCTGTGATAGAGGGATCCAACTTGACGTCGTCGGTTTCACCGTCGAAGGCCCATCCGAGCGCGTTGTTCCGGCACCAGCGTTGCAGGCGCGCGCCGGCCCCTTCTGAAGGTCCATGCAGAAGAAACTCTCGCAGACCAGCAAGTGATCTCATCTGTGGCTCGTATGACATCTGCCGTCTTATCCCGCGCTCCAGAAGTCGGTTTTCCTCCGGAGTGATGCTGCCGCGCCCATCGCTTTCGATCAGGGCCATGATCCATTGCCGCAAAAAGTCCCGGGACATCGGCGTATTGGAAAGACCGCGCAAAGGTGCCAAGCCACTTGGAACACCTCTCCTGAGAGCAAGGTAGGTTCCGCCTGTCGCTCGCACCAACAATTCACCGCCTCGATCCTTGTCAAAGAACACCACGGTTCCACTGCGGCTGACCATGCTTTGCTCCAGCATTGCAAGCAGGAAAGTCATGAGCGTGGTCTTGCCGCGGCCTATCGGCCCGAATATCGCGGTCATACCGACATCATGCTCGTGCGGAATATAATCGAAAGCGGTTCCACCGTTTGTGCGGAAGCGGGCTATTGCATCCCCCCAGTGGCCGGATGATGAGCCTTCAGGGAAGTTCTCGAATGACACCAAACCGGCAAAATTGTGCGACGTGATTGCCCCTGGACGTGTGCGCCATCTCATATTCCCTGGAAGCTGCGACCAATAGGCCGCTTCCATGCCGATTCCTTCCTGGACGATGACGGCACCGGCGTCGGCCAGGCGAGTACGGGCTTTCGCTCCGCAATTTGCCAGTTGGTTGAGATCTTCGCCATAGACGCAAAGGCTCAGGTGATGAGAACCCATCACGAATTCACCGCTGGCCAAGGCATCTTCTGCCTCGCCCAGCGCGCTGACCTGCGTCACAGCCTTGTCGCCGGCGCTTTGCATCTGGCTGGATTTCAGGCTCAGTTTGGCGTGGGCCTGGGCGCGCGTGAGAAAAGAAAAGCTCTGGCTCAGGACAAGCGGGAAATCCGATGATAGCAATGTATTGAGCATGCCCGGTCGGGTTTTTGCAGGATATTCCCGAAAGGAGAAGATGGAGCCGACATACCGGTCCTTAGGCGTCCTTATTTCGATAGCGCGTTTGCCGCAGATGACGCGATCCGTATAGATGGATGCGCCAAGCGATCCGCTGACCAGTGGTACCCTGGCAAAACGGCAGGTCATGATCAGCCGCAATGCTTCGCCAACCTCGCTAAACAGGACTTCATTTTTCTCCCTGATCCCGAGTCGCCGCAGGCCATACATTTCGAGAGCACCGGATACCACATGCCACACGTCCTCAATGTGGCGCATCTGGTTTGCAAGATCGCTCTCCTTTTTTTTGTGAAATCTGGCAAACCTGCCCCTGACGTTGCCGAGTGCCGTGCGCGGATGGATCATAAGAGCGAGGAAATGATCGTTTCGATAGAGATTACCCGAAAGCACACGCTCTTCGAAAGCATGATCAAGACGCGCTGCAAAGACACTCCGAAAATTCCGTGGAGGCGGGGGCCTCACATCGCTATGACGGACGAGATGGGCATAGATCGACACATTGTCATCCGCAATGTTGCGGAAAAGCATATTGAAAGCGCGTGCGCGCGCATTGCGCGTTTCATTGTCTTCCAGCTCAAAGGCAAGACCGCTGACATGCGCCATCGTCATAATCGATCCGTCTGCGAGAAGCACGACATTGTCATTGAGATGACCGACATAAGGCAGATAGACTTCGCCAGATCTCTCAGCTGTACCACTATTGCCAAGCATCAGGCTATTCCTCTTCCCCGCTTTGGTACCTTGATTGGATTGGGGCTAACACTGGCTCCTCCCCAAGTCGCTCCATCGACACTCCTGCCCGCCGTCTGCAAGAACAGCAAAACAACGCTGGCGGCATTGTAGTCACGCTCGACAATAAGCCGCGCGGCGAGCCACAACGGAATAAGGATCATTTCGTAAAGCGGGTTCTGCACTATGACGATGACAAACCCCGCCATCATCATGAACAATCCGGCCATTGTAAGCGGGACGCCTAGAAACAGCGCTGGCCGCGTAGCTGCCAGATAGAGAGTTGATTCCTCTAAACGTTCTCTCATCAGCCGCCACCTCCCGTAAGCGTCCGCCCCAGAAAACTGGCCCCAAACATGATCACGATGCCTCCGACAACGCCGGCGACCAGACCGAGCGAGGCACGGCCGAACATCCAGGACACACCGATGGCAACAATCCCGAGTACCGCGAGCGACTGTCCAAAAGGACCAAGGATAAACGTACATATGTTGTTTACCATAGCCGTCGGGTCAGTCCCCCCCGAAGCCTGTGCCGCAGCCGGTCTAGATAAGACGGCGCTTATTGCGACGGTCGTGACAACGGCTCGGGCACAGGTAGCGACATGCCGCACTGCCCGTTGCACAGCGCAAAAAAACTTTGATTGTTGTCTGTCGTCCAATGCATGCATCATGCACCTCCATCCTTTAAGTCGAGCAAGATCTGGTTTTTATGTTCAGAAACAGGCGGATCAGAACCACGAAGATCGGGCGGTACGGATGGCAGACGCTGCTGATCGTAGGTTTCCCAAACGTTCCACGTCTCTTCCATCCTATCGTCACCATTTTCGTTTTTTGAAACGTCACTCAATGCTGGAACAAGTTGTTGGGCTGCAACTTCAACCCTGCGTACATACCCGTTTGCAAACCCATCTTGCGGATCGCCGGTGTTGTACATCGAGAGCGCTTGACGGAGAGATTGTTGCCTTTCCTTGGTCGTCGTGCCTCCACGGTAACTCTTGACGAGAATCCTGGCTGCAGCTGATAAGGACGGGCATGGCTCAAAGGCTTCTCCGATTGACAGGCGCAAGGTCGAGAAATTCGCTGAGTTGATTTGCATTAATCCGACATCAATGGAATGACCCGCCTGAAGTCGATCGCTGGCGCTGCGAATGGCTCGCGCCTGCTCATTCCAGTGAAGGGTCTCGCCCGTCGTGTTGTCGTGCATGGCGAGCGGATCCAGCTGGCTTTCAACTTTAGCAATTGCCGCAAGCGTAGAAGACGCGACAGATGGCCCGCACTCTTGGGCGTAGCGGTCAAATGTCATCAAAGAAAGGGGAGCCGCCGCTGCGGGCTGAATCATCAATGCCCACAAAACCGTGGAGAAGCCGCCTGTTGTTTTCAACATGCGCAATATCCTCGCATCCGTTACCGCCGTTGCGCCTTGTTGAAAGGAACAACTACATCTGACGAGATTGATTGTGCGAGTAGCCTGTTACGTTTCGATTTTGAAACACTGACTTCATGTTTCAATTGAAAGACGAGCGCAATGCAATGGAGTTTGACTTGATGTTTATCCTAAACCAAAGGTTGTTTTAGTTGTAAAAGCGCTCAATGATCAGAACCAATGTGCCCATTTAAGGCGACCTATAGAGATGATGCGCCATGGCTGCCTTTCAAGATTCCGCCGGGCGTCGCGGCAATGGTCGACAATATCTCGGTAGGATTCGAAAATCTCGTTCGAGAGCCCGTTCTGGCGCATCAGCTGGCAGAGGTTTTCGACCGGGTTCAACTCAGGCGACTTTGACAGCAGGGGCAGGATCGTGATATTTTCAGGAACCACGAGATTGTTGGACATTTGCTATTCCGCCTCATTCATGATGATGGTGGCGTGCGCGTCGTAAGCGGATATGACGGGAGATTTAGGGACGTCATCCTCTGCCTACCTTGATCGCTTGTCGCGAGACCTCAAGCACAGCGCGAAAGTGCTGAAGCTGTTGCACTTTCATGAAATCGAACTCTGGAGTAACCGGTGTTTTACCCCCACATTGTCGTCAAACGCCTGATGTGTGATCGACAGACCATGGACGAGCGACAAGGAGTTTCTCTATGGAGTCTACGTTGAAGGTCGTCACAACGCGACGGAGCAGGGGTGAGGCGCATCGCATCGCCAATGGCCGGATGAGGTCAAGGCACGGATCGTTTCAGAGAGCTTGCGACCAGGCGCAACGGTGAATGAAGTAGCAGGACGCTACGGCCTGAAGGCCAACCACCTGTCGTCCTGGCGCACGCTGGCGCGGCAGGGCAAGTTGTTGTTGCCAGAGCCGGAAAACGCGGTCGAGTTTTCGGCGATCGTCATCGAGACGCCAGCGCCAAAGCAGCCGACGGTCAAGGCCGCCACGCGCGCCGAGATCGTCCTGGGTCCAGTCACCATTCGTCTTGTGGATGGTGCGTCTGCTGGCCGGATATCTGCCATCGCCCGAGCTCTGGCGGCGGCGACATGATCTTTACGTCGAACCGTGTCAGGATCATGGTAGCGACCAAGCCCGTAGATTTCCCCAAGGGCCATGACGGCTTGGCGGCGCTGGTGAAGAACGAACTGCACAACGACCCGTTCACCGGAACGGTTTTCGTGTTCCGGTCTCGCAAGGCGGACCAAGCTGATCTACTGGGATGGCTCAGGAATCGTCATGGCCTACAAAGCACTTATCTGTTGCCGGTGAACCCGTAGTGTCTCGACAGCAGCAGCGCGAGCACGAACAAGATCGCGCATAGCTTCATGGCTTTCGTCGGGGACCCACACCGCCGTTAGCTCGCCGGCTCTTAATAGCCGGGCGAGCGCGAGTGAATCTCGACGGTTCGTCTTCACACGGTCGCCGGGCTTCCTCGGGATCAACGACGGGGCTACAACAATACATTCATGGCCAAGCGACCGGATCAGCCGATGTAGACCATAGGCCGTCGGGCCTGCCTCATAACAGAAATGCACGCGATCAAACTTTGCGGTTATTCGCTGGATTACGCGGCGTATGCTGGCATCCGTCGCCTCAACCTCACCGAAATACCGAACCTCTCCGTCCCGGCCAGATTCGGCAACAGAAATAGCATTCTTCAGCTTTGCGACGTCGATTCCAACAAAAGCTTCTCTATAATCTGCCACGGCTCGTCCTCCTGTGATGAGGATCGGCTCGGTCTGTCCGAGCAACCCTCGGAAGTCCAGTGTAGGATGAGCCACCCCAGGCGAGAAGAAGGACATACGGTCTTACGATCATCAGCAGTATATACTGACTGATACTGAGAGCCGTTCCCGCAGCGAAATCTTCTTCCACCATGTTGAACTATGACTTGACCCGAAACGGAACTCCGTAAGTTAATTTCATTGAGCTCTGGTAGGACACACGGTTTGTTTCGCCATGCGAATTCTATGCAGACCTCACTCGGTCAGCACTTACTACTCAGCTATTTTCAAGTTGAGAGCGCGGGCCATTGCGCGCGACGACACAGGCTCTAATAAAAAGCAGGTCGTCCCATCTTCAGCGTAAGCATCCGATATGTTTGTACTGTCTTTTATGATGACGATTGTGGGCGACGTTTTTAAAACAAAATCCGCAGTTTCCATACTTCGACCCTCAAGAAACATGTCGTAAGTGGTCAGAATCAAATTCAATTTTTGTCCACTCGAAGTCCAATCGACAAGGTCCCTCATATTTGTAAAACCGACAGGTTCGTATCCTAAGGCGGCGACTTTCTCTTCGTAAAGAGCCAAGGCTGCCTGATCTGGATCTATTATGGCAACAGTCTCGCCTCTGCCGAGGGGCGTTGCGTGAAACCCAAAATGTTTGTGAAGCGCGACTGGTTTTTCGAGGGACGGCTGGAGATAGATATTGAAGTTCGTACCTTTTCCCACAATCGAAGTAACGTCGACATATCCCCCGAGTGCGCTGACATGCGCATGAACAGCGGAAAGTCCCAAACCCGTACCCCCCGAACGCGTGCGCGTGGTGAAAAAGGGATCAAAAATACGGGGTAAAGCTGTCTTCGCGATTCCGGATCCATTATCCGAGATGCCCAGCAGGATATACTCGCCGCCCGGTATAACACTGTGGGACAGAATCCTTTGCTCCGGCAATAGAATGCGTGACACGTTAATGTAGATCTGCCCTTTGGCTCCTGTCGCTTCGGAGGCGTTTTTGCATAAATTCATCAAGATCTGTTGTAGCTCCAGTGGATTGCCATCGATAACGGAGTGTCTCTGTTCAAGATTGACATCCAGTTCGATGCCCTTCCCAAGCTGCATACGGAGTAGCGGCAAGATATCAATGATCAGATCGGAAACATTGAAAGGCATTGTCGTCCGATCAACTTTTCGGCTCATGGCGAGGATTTGATCTATTATCAGCCTCGCCCTGTCGCCAGCAAAAAGAATGTGTTCTGAATATTGGCGGATTAGAGAGTATGAAATTATATTTTCCCGCATTAGTTGCGCGTATCCCAGAATGGAACTAAGAATATTGTTGAACTCGTGTGCAATCCCCCCCGCGACTGTCCCCATGGCTTTCAGCCGCTCGGCGTGCGCGAGCCGTCTCTCAAGGTTTTTGCATTCAGTCTGCCTGCGCATAATGTCTGCGTAGTGGTATACGCACCTCGCCGCGAGTTCAAAAAGTTGAATTTCGCAAGGAGACACCACCAGGCGATCCGCATCGTAAGCCGCAGAGCAGATAGCCAGCGTATCATTGGAAACCTTCAAGGCAAGCAACAAGCACAGGCCGGCATTTTCATTGCTTAAACAACCGACCTCTTTAGAGGGCATAATACGAAATAATGGATCGTTATAATTTTTACAGACCAGTTTGGAAATGTCGCAAATTTTCTTGAGGTCCAGAACGAGGTCACTATTGTCGGATGAGAAGGCTTCCTTTATTCGATCGCCGTTGATGTCTATCAACACCAGTGTGCACTGTTTTGCGCAAAAGAAATCCTTGACCAATACTAAAGCGGTTTGGGCTGATTGTTCCAATGATCGCTGCGTATAAAGATGATCGTTAAAACAAGTCCCGACGGTTTTGATCATTTCCTCGAACTTCAACCTGCGCGACAATCTCCGGTTTTGATTTTGAAACTCGCGAATTAAGAAGAAAATGTATAGGCACAGGCTTAACGAGATAATGCCAACAAATATGCGGGAAATTTGCTCCTTAATGTGGTCTGATCGATACAGTTTGAGATACTTCTGTTCTAACTCCTTCGTTGTGTCGACAATATTTGAAGACTGAATGACAGAAAACGACTCGTTGATCTCATCAATTTGAGAAATGATCAATCTGCCGTTGCGCACGGTGCTGTTTTTCAAATCTTCGTTTTCGACTTCCACGCGTTCTAACGCGTCAAGATACGTAGTGATTTTCGATGCCATTGATTTGTTTTGATGGAGCACAAATTGCGGCATGAGACTATTCAGTTGACTGATTAACCTTTCATCTGATGCGCGGAAGTTTTGAGAGGGCGCTGACATCTCTTCTAGAGAGCGTTCGAACCGTGCATAAGATTCTTCCAGGGCCACACATTTGGCTTTGAACGAAGCGACAGCTAACTCAGCTTCGCTGACCGAGGCGTCAACCCGCATCAGAACTGTCCCAAGCCCGTCAGCCTGATAATGAGCAATAGTGCCGAACATATTTTGCAATTTCGTAACGCTCGCCCGTAGCGCTTTCAAATTAGCGAAAGCAGGGTTCAGGTCGCGCAGGAAATCTGTGCGAACACTGAGGACGTCACGCTGCAGCATTGCACTCGCAATCTCAATCGTCCGAAGTTCAGTGAGGATCGCCTGGTTGCTGTCATTGTCGCACCAACCAATTGTTGCCAGAACGGCCGAGAATACGGCAACAATTATGAGAACTATGATGAGTCCTACTTCGCATTGCGGCTGAACAAGCTGTGTAAGAGGTCGGCAAATATTCGAGAACAGCCGTCTTCTTGGGGGAGCTTTGATCGAACGCTTAGATTTTTCTGAACTGAAGACCCGAAACAATGCTGGAACGAAAATATTGGACATGGATGACTACATCCTTCACTTACTCATTGATTGGCTCTAAAGTTATTCAGATTTTTTATCGCTCGATAAGATCGTGTCCCGCAGAATGGTGTAGCTTGTGACATCCACGGTGCCTCCCGGTGATGGCCGGAGGGAATATCAGCGTGCCACGGCTGGCATGCTGATAAGGGGATCATCGCTCATTTGGGCGATTGTTTCCAGTGTCATGTAACGGGATCGCTGAACCGCCCATTCGTCGTTCTGTTCGAGCAGCAGAGCACCGACGAGACGGATGATGGCATCCTCGTTAGGAAAGATGCCGACAACCTCGGTGCGTCGTTTGATCTCGCCGTTGAGACGCTCGATAGGATTGGTGCTGTGAAGCTTGGCCCAATGCTGTTTTGGAAAGGTCATGTAGGCCAGCACATCGTTCTCGGCCTCATCCATCAGATTGGCCAGTTTTGGCACCTTCGGCCTGATCTGATCAGCGACGCTGCGCCACTGTGTGCTGGCGGCCTCAGGCGTCTCCTGAGCAAATGCTGTGGCAATGAAAGCGGAGACGACGCGTCTGCCGCTCTTTCCGGCATGGGCCAAAGCATTCCTCATGAAGTGGACCCGGCAACGCTGCCAGGTCGCATTCAGCACCTTGCCGACGGCGATCTTGATGCTCTCATGGGCATCGGAGACGACCAGCTTCACTCCTCTCAAGCCCCGGCGCGTCAGCTTGCGCAGGAACTCTGTCCAGATCGGCTCGGCCTCGGATGTACCGATCTCCAATCCAAGCACTTCCCGGCGTCCATCGGCATTGACGCCGACGGCGATGATCGCTGCGACAGAGACGATGCGACCGCCGCGTCTCACCTTCAGGTAAGTGGGATGAGTAGGCGATGCGCGCCTTACCGCATTACGGCGGCAGGTTTCGCATCGCCTCTCGCCGAACCGGACGTGCGCCTTTCGTTACGCATCCGGCTCTCCAGAAGACATGGCAAAGTCAGGCATGTCCATCCACGCGAGACGGTATCGCTCGACAGGTGTCCAGCCGAGCACGTGTTGCTCAATGGACCCTTCTCCCCAAACCCGTCTCGTCGCCCGGCGCCTGCTTGGCTGTTTTGAGCCCCACAGTTCGCTGGGTGTTCCCTTTGGACGTTTCTTACGTAGCCAGCAGTAAAGACGCAGGCCAATATACCAGTCGAGATCGACAAATACGCGGCCAGCGCCGACACAGTAGCGATAATAATTCGCCCATCCGCTGGTGATGGAATTCACCTTCCGGAGCTTTTCGCCAAGACTGACGGATATGCTGTCACGCTGCGTCAGTTGCTTGACCTTGTGACGCAGGTTGGCGGCCTTCGCCTTGGGTATTTCAACGCGCGGGCCATAGCCGTAGCGTTTATCCCAATGCGCGCTGAAGCGGAATCCGAGAAACTCGAAGCCCTCTGTCATGGCCGTTACCTTTGTCTTTTCCGGCGACAACGTTAGCCCGGTCGTCGCGATCAGGTAGTCGGCCAGAGCGGATTTCTCTGCCATAGCCTCCTCCAGCGATCCAGACACCAAAACCACGAAGTCGTCGGCGTAGCGCACCGGCAGAAACACACAGCGTCCTGCTATGCGATCACTGTCGCGGGCGCTCGCCGCTGCCGCCACCCCGTTGCTTTTGCGACGGGCTTGGGCCTTTCGGCGGTGATAGGCCACCTTTCATACCGCTCCTCGATCGCACTAAGGGCGATGTTCGCAAGCAATGGTGAGATGATCCCGCCTTGAGGGGTACCGGCGTCCGTCCGTAAGAACTGATCCTCCGTCAAAACACCGGCCTTCAGGAAGGATCCGACCAATCGCACCACTCGTCGATCGCCAATACGCTTGCGCATCCGCTCGAGCAGGTGATGATGATTGATATTGTCGAAGCACCCTTTGATGTCCCCCTCAATCACCCAAGGGTATGGCAGCCGGTTTCGCCGGGTGTCCTTGTCCCGTTTTTGGGGCAAGGCTGCCCGACGAATGTACTCCAAGGCACCGTGCGTGTTTCTACCGGGTCGGAACCCATAAGAGACATGCCAGAATTGCGCCTCGAAGATAGGCTCCAGAAGAATCTTGACCGCGCCTTGTACGACGCGATCTCTGATGGTGGGGATGCCCAAGGGCCGGAATTGCCCTGGTTTCCCAGCCTTTGGAATCAGTTTGCGTCTGGCCGGACTTGGCTGATATGCACCACTGCGCAGATCAGCTTGAAGATCGACCAGGAAGCGATACTCACTCCGGTTCCGGATGCGTCCCACCGTCATCCCGTCGACCCCGGCAGTGCGTCCTCCTTTGTTGGAGGCGACACGATGCCAAGGCATGGCGGAGCACTCTGAGGTCGGTCAACCAACCCCACATGTCGCGCCACTGGTCGTCGGGATTTGCCTTACTCCACTGATAGAGTTTGCTTTGAATGCCGAGTACCCAGACTTTGTCTGCCCGATGATCCATGTCCACAGATCACTCCTCCGTTTTTGCAATCCTATCGTCTTCCTGCTTTCCTTCGCCCTGTATGCGGCTTTCCCGCACTCCGACTACTACGAAAGCTCCGCCCTTGGTGTCGTCCATATCTGGCCGTCGCAGCGAGCCCGGCTTCCGACCGGGCAAACGATCCAAGTTCCCGTGTTCCGATTTCCAACCTTTGTGCCGTTAGGCGGTGAGCTCTACCCCGTGCAATGCGGGAGATGGGGCATAGGAGCCAGTCCCATCTCGGGTCTCTTCGAGAACCCGGCAGTAAGGATAGACGAGCCTTACCGCCTCTGATCGCTCTTTCGTGCCTCCACGCCATCACGCTAATGAAAGCGATTTCTGTGGTTCGAGGCTTCTGACGCTCACTTCGTTGTCTCGCCATGGGCACTGCGGTAGCCCGGCCCGCGGTTGATGGCCCGCATCCGGTACAGTTAAGGCCAATCTGCTTATGCAACCCAATCGGCGACGCCCGATTAGGCTTCTTGGCCCCCTTCGATCTACTGCTCCTGCAAATCGGACGGCATCACAGCCGTCGGTCAAAAATCGGCAAGCTTGAGAGGTTACACTAAATCATACGCACCTCCCGCGCCGCACGGCGCACCGTCGATCCAGATGTATGGCCACTCGCCCTCGATGGGACGGTCGAGAAAGGCTTTGACCTTCACATCGATCTCTTCGCAAAGCCGCGAGACTTGGCTTTTAGATATGCCGCTCATCCCCATGGCCTTCACCAGGTCATCGACGGACCGGGTCGAGATGCCCTGGATATAGGCCTCCTGTATGACGGCCGTCAGAGCCTTCTCGGCCATGCGGCGTGGTTCCAGGAAGCTCGGGAAATAGCTGCCTGTTCGAAGCTTGGGAATGCGCAACTCCACCGTTCCAGCCCGTGTTTCCCAATCTCTATCGCGATAGCCGTTGCGCTGGGCAACACGAAGCGCGCTCTTCTCGCCATAGCCTGCACCAGTCGCAGCACCAACTTCCAGTGCCATCAGCTTCTCGGCGGCAAAGCCGATCATATCGCGCAGCAAATCTGCGTCTGCGCTCTTCTCAACAAGCGAACGCAGGTTCATCATATCCTCGGTCATCGGTGGTGTCCTTCAGGTTGGTCATAAGCAACCCGACCCTACCGGAAAACACCGATGGCTATGAACCCAGCTACCGCACTCGCTGGGACACGATCCTCGATAAGCAAGGCGTCACTTTCTATCGTTTGCTGACCGTAGTGGCCGTGCATCTCAGGGATACCCCCTCCTCACTTTTCCAATTGGAACCGTGCAATTAGCTGTAGGTATCATTCCCTGTTGAGGGTTTTTATTTTCAGAGCGCCTGATATTTCGCGGCTACGCATCTCTGGGGGATTAATATATTTGCCCGGCATCCATGAACATCCATCCGGTCGATTCAGGCCCTCGCACCCACCGTCACCTCAAAAGCTGGCTCGAACAGACCTCCTCAATGCACCATAATTAACTTGGTACCTTAAATATCTGCTCGAGTAAGTCGCTAATGGGCAAATTTCGTGGTATAATAGCAGGGCTAATACATCCCATACATGAGGTTGCTGCTCCCCTCGGCTGATGAGAACATCCGCCTTGGTTTGCCGAAGACCTTAGGAGAGCAGCGATGCAATATTACGTTGGATTGGACGTCAGCCTCAAGAGCACACACATTTGCGTTATGGATCAAGATCGCCGAGTGGTGTGGCGCGGGAGCGCGGATACGCAGCCGTCGATGATCGCCGAGCGACTGAAGAGATGGAAAGACCATCTGGTGAAGGTCGGGCTTGAGACAGGGTCGCTAACGCCCTGGCTCTACCATGAACTGAAGAATCTTGGCTTTCCTATCATCTGCATGGATGCGCGGCGGGCGGCCGATGCCCTGAAGGCGCGGCCTGAGAAGACCGACAAGGGGGACGCGCAGGCACTTGCCGAGATGCTGGCGAGCGGCTGGTATTCTGCGGTACATGTGAAGACCATGGAAAGTCATCGGCTAAAGGCTTTGTTGGGCGCGCGTGAGCAACTCGTCAACGTCAAGCGCCAGCTTTATGGACAAGTTCGTGGGCTGCTGCGACCGTTCGGCATCAAGATCTCGGCTCGAGCCGGAGGTAAGCGGTTCGATGAGGAGGTGCGATCTTCCTGCAACCGACATGATGCTCTTTATATCGGGATTGCGGCACTTCTTGATACGCTTGCACGGGTTGAGGTGGAATTGGCCGGCCTGGATAAGAAGGTGCGGCAAATAACGGCCGCATCGAAGCCGTGCTGGCATCTGATGTCGGTGCCTGGCGTCGGACCGCTGACCTCCCTAGCCTTCGTGGCGACGGTGGAAGATCCGCGACGTTTTGGAAAAAGCCGATCCATCGGTTCTTACGTTGGCCTGACACCAAAAAGGTACCAGTCGGGCGATCGAGATGTGACAGGCTCGATCTCCAAACAGGGCGACGATATGTTGCGGCACTATCTATATGAGGCAGCGGGTTGTCTCCTGACAACGGTGACCGCGCCGTCCACCTTGCGAAGCTGGGGGTTGAAGTTGGCAAAACGATTGGGCCCAAAGCGGGCGCGAACGGCGGTGGCACGCAAATTGGCCGTGCTGCTGCTTGGGCTTTGGAAGAGGGAAGATCATTTCCAAGCCGTGCCGAGCGGCAAAGCCTTTTAGAACTGCGGGTTTCACAAAGTCCCGGACAAAGATTTCAGTAAGTCGCGGACACCGAATTCAGAAAGTTCGGGACAGCAAATTCAGTAAGTCGCGGACAGAAGCGACAGCGATTTAGATCGAATCTCGTGAGCGCCGATCTGGCAATTTGTTCTCGTGTTTTAAGCGAGGATCTAATGCCTAGACGGAAGCAAGCGAGACATACTGATGTGAAAGACATTCGATCGATACTGCGGCTGACGTTCGAGCAGGAATTGTCGATACGCGCCGTTTCTGAGCGGCTGAAGATGAGCAAGACGTCGGTCTCAACGTATCTGCTGCGGGCGCGGGAGGCGGGGCTTGCAGCATGGCCACTTCCACCCGGTCTGGATGATGACGAGCTCCTGGAGCAGCGACTATTCCGGCGGATGGGGCGACCTCCTCGAGACAGCGAGGAACCGAACTGGCCGAAAGTGGCCAGCGAGTTGAAACGCAAAGGCGTGACGCTCAACCTGCTATGGCAGGAATACCGGGAGGTCCATCCGGATGGATACGGCTACACCTGGTTCTGCTGCCGATTTGCTGATTATGAGAGCCGCGCCAAACCCACCTATCGCAGTCGTCATGTGGCTGGTGTCGCGATGGAATGCGACTATGCCGGCCATACGATCCCGATCATCGATCCGTCTTCTGGCGAGATCCGGGCAGCACAGATTTATGTGGCCGTGCTGAGTGCATCGCAATTGGTGTTCTCCTATGCCAGCTTCAGTCAGAAGCTGCCGGATTGGATCGAGGCGAACCGTAAGCATTCGCCGAGGACCGCAGGTTCAGCTTTTCTTTCGCGATCGGCGTTTCCACTTTGCAGCTAAAGCCTCGACGTTTTTGCGGAGATTGCCGGCGTCGACATCGCCAGGATCGTAGTGCGCATCGCCCCACCATTCCACAAGTTCGTGGTGACGCTCATGGTTGGTGTCCGCAATGGCCTCGCGGAACTCTTCATAACCCCACGGACCGCCGACATCCTCCGGTGGACATCGTCCGACAACGTCAAGCAGGAAGGGATCGTCGAAGCCGGCGGTCGCCGGTAAAACCTTTTCGATTTTCACGGTGTGCGTCCAGCCGTCGCCGAAGTCATAGAGATACTTGAATGATTTCGCGCCGATATCTTCTATGGCAGCAAGAAGCGTTTCTTTGCGTGCATCGATGGGACCATCAAAGCCGCCATCAGGCACGCCGAACCCGATGTCACGGATCCTGAACTCATACAGATGGCTGTTCGTCCAGCCGAAAGCCTCCTGAAGAACCTCATGAAGCCGGTCAAGCCGAATGCGGAATGGGACGACAACGCGCCGCATCACCAAGGGATCAACGTCATCGAGCATGATCTTTAAGCGAACGAGAGGACCTGCCATCAGGCCGCCTGCCTCAGTGGCGATGTTGTGGTTTCCCGCCAATTCCAGGGGAGAAGCTCATCAAGACGGCTGACTGGATGGTCGGCGATGCGGGCAAGGACATCGGCAAGCCAGGCCTGTGGGTCAATGCGATTCATTTTCGCGGTGACGATCAGGCTGTACATGGCCGCCGCCCGCTGGCCCCCTCGATCGGAACCGGCAAATAGCCAGGCTTTCCGTCCGAGTGCCACACCGCGCAGAGATCGCTCCGCACAATTGTTCGACAGGCAAATGCGCCCGTCGTCGAGGAAACGGGTGAACGATTCCCAGCGGTTCAGCATGTAGTCAAACGCCTTTGCCAAGTCATTGTCGCGCGGTAACCTAGCGCGATGTTCGCGTATCCATATCTCCACGTCGTCGATCAGCGGTTTTGACAACTGCTGGCGGATTGCTTTTCTCTCATCGGCCGTACGGCCATTGATATGGCGCTCGATTTCGAACAGTGCGTCGATCCGCTGCACCATGTTCAAGGCGACCGGCGAGATGACGGCGGCATTTTTACCCTGCGCTTTTCGGCGCGCGTTTGCCTCCAAATCGGCTTGCGCAAAGAATGGTCGCCTGGCATGCGCCCAACACGCCGCCTCATGAATCGGGCCCGGACTTCGATCAGGAAGATAGAGCTGGCCATAGCCCGTATAGGCATCCGCCTGAAGGAGGCCGCTATAATTGGCCAGATGCGCCTGTGGATGTTCGCCGGCCCGGTCCCGGGAATAATAGAACATCGCCGACGGAGGCGCCGTTCCGCCAAACGGAGCATCGTCCTTGACGTAGCTCCATATCCGACCGGTGACGGTCTTGCCGAGAGCGAGAACCGGCACGGTCGTGTCATCACCGTGGATCCGTTCAGACGCGAACGTATGGCTTTCAATCCGCCTCACAAGCGGGTCAAGGACCTGGCAGCACGCGCCAATCGCGTCTGCTGCTGTCGACAGACTGACTGGCACACCTTCCAGGGCAAAACGTTCGACCTGGCGATTGAGGGGAATGTGCTGGCCGAACTTGTCGCAGAGCATCATCGCCAAAAGGCTCGGACCCGCCCATCCTCTCGGTATGACATGGAAGGGTGCAGGTGCCTGGCTGATCTTCTCGCAGTCACGGCAGGTGAACTTTTCCCGCACCGTCTGAATGACCTTCCAGCTACGCGGTACGCTCTCCATCGTTTCGGTGATGTCTTCGCCGAGCTTGCGAAGCCGTTCACCGCCACAGCAGCTGCAGGCAACCGGACCAGGCACCACGACACGCTCACGCGGAAGATATTCCGGGAAAGGCTTCTTGACGGGCCGCTTGCGCGTAAAGCCGGTGACCGCAATCGCAGCAGCTGCGGCAACGGCCATTTCGGCGGCAAGCTCATCTTCAGTCGCCGCCGCTTCGGCGTCCTCAAGCATCAGCTCCATCTGCGCGATCAGCCGCGCTGTCCGTTCCGACTTCTGACCGCGCAGTTCCCGTTGCAGCTTTTCGATATAGACTTTCTGGCGAAGAATGATGGCCTGATCGTCGGCCTCCTTGGCCTTGGCAACAGCCAATTCGGCCAAAGCAGTAGCCCGTTCCGACCGCGCAATCGCTAGCTCTGCTTCCAGGGCTGCAGCATGATCACGGTGATTTCCCGAGCCGGTTTCCATGCTCGAAGTGAATCACAAAACCACTGATTTGTATAGCTTTTCTTGGTGCTGCCGCACGCAATCCCGCCAAAAAAACGCTATCCCGCGCTCGTCGGGCGCCATGTCTGCTGCGGGTTTCGCCAGTCAATTCCCTCAAGCAGATAGGACATCTGGCCAGCCGTCAGCGCAATCGCTCCACCCTCCGTCGCCGGCCAAATGAAACGGCCGCGCTCAAGCCGCTTTGCGTATAGCGAAAGGCCAATTCCGTCATGCCAAAGAGCCTTGATCAGCCGGCCACTTTTCCCCCGGAAGACAAAAACGTCCCCCTTGAACGGATCACGGCCCAGACCTTCCTGCACGATCAGAGCAAGACCCTGCATCCCTTTGCGCATATCGCAATGGCCGCTCGCAATCCAAACACGCACGCTCGAACTGATCGGGATCATTTGAGCGCTCGCATTACTGCTGCGGCAAGATCACAAGGTGCCCCGGACGAAATCCTCACCTTGGTACCGTTCGCAAAGTCCACAGCGATCGTCGCCGCAACGACATCGCCACCGCCCGCGGCACCCACGACCGTCGCGGGCACGAAGGCAGGACCATCCGTCACCGCAGCCGACAGCGCCTGGCGGCGCCACGTGTAGAGCAGCCCCGTCGAAACATCAAAACGACGCGCTACCTCCGACACATTTGCACCCGGCGCGAATGCTGCCTCCAGAATTTCCAGCCGATCAGCCGGTGACCAACGACGACGCCGTTCTTGACCCGTCAGCAAAATGGCCTGTGCCATAGGTCCTCATTGCGCTCTTAATTCCACTCTCAAGAGCGCAAAATCACGATATCGCAAAAAACTCGCAAGGCGGTCCACGCCGTAGGGATACGGCGAACCAGCGAGCCTTCAGTTACTTCGGTGGGGTGACGAAGACAACGATCTGCGACAACCTCAAATCCGCGATTGCCAAGGCTCTCTGGTTCGAACCGACGTTGAACGCGACATTTGCTGCCTTCGCCGAACACTACGATACGACCGTATTGCCAGCACGGCCGCGGCGTCCTCGGGATAAACCATCCGCGGAGGGATCGGTTTTAATCGTCGAGAGGTGGGTTCTGGCCAGACTTCGAAACGACCGTTTCTTCAGCCTTGTCGATCTCAATATCCGCATCAGCGCTCTGATCGAGGACCTTAACACCCGTACGATGCGTCGGTATGGAAAATCCCGGCGAGCCCTGTTCGATGAGGTCGAGCGCTCCCAGCTCAAGCCACTGCCGCCAACGCCGTTTGAATACGCGGAATGGAAGGTCGCCAAGGTTCATCCCGATTACCATGTCGACGTCGACAAGACGTTCTATTCCGTGCCGCACGGTCTGATCGGCAGGAAGGTCGATATCAGGCTGACGTATCGAGCGGTCGAGATCTTCTTTGACCACAAGCGGGTCGCCAGCCACATCCGAAGCTCCCAGCGTTCCGGCCATATCACTGTCAATGAGCATATGCCGAAAGCTCACCAGCGCTATGCAAACACGACGCCTCACACGTTGCGCAAGGAAGCGGCGAAGGTTGGGGCCAATACTGCGATATTTATCGAGCGTCTGCTTAGCGATCGGCCGCACCCGGAGCAAGGCTACAGATCCGCTCAGGGCATTCTCTCCCTGGCGCGTCGTTACGAAACCGATCGGCTGGAATTGGCCTGTGAGCGTGCGTTGGTCATCAATGCGCTGACCTATTCGTCTGTCGCCAACATTCTCAGATCTGGTCTCGATCAGGCTCCTGCCGCAAGCGAGACCGTGAAGCCGGCACCGCCGCACGGCAATATCCGCGGCAAAACCTACTACCAATGAAAGGACATCTAATGCTGACACATCCAACACTGGACCAGATGAGTGCGCTTGGTCTTGCCGGAATGGCAACCGCCTATCGCGAACTTATCGAGCAAGTTCATGGAAATGATCTTAGCTTTGACGAACGGCTTGGCCTGATGCTCGACCGCGAGATCGCACTACGAACCGACCGACGGCTGACCAATCGGCTCGCCACAGCAAAGCTTCGATTTGCCAATGCCTCGATCGAAGACATCGATTTTAGATCTCACCGCGGCCTTGATCGTCGCAATGTCTTGTCCTTGGCGCAGGGCGCATGGCTGAAGGCAAACGAGAACCTGATCCTGACAGGCCAAACGGGCACTGGAAAAACTTGGATCGCCTGCGTCTTTGCGAGACAGGCGGCCCGCCTCGACTACTCTGTCCTCTACGTTCGTATGCCGCGGCTCTTCGAGGATCTCGCACTTGCCAGGCTCGATGGACGCTTTCCGCGCCTCATCGACAAGCTGGCACGTGTTCAGTTGCTGGTGTTGGATGACTGGGGAACCCATACCCTGAATGACCGACAGCGCCTCGATTTGCTCGAAATCTTCGAGGAGCGATATCGAAGGAAATCGACCCTGATCACAGCTCAGCTTCCGGTGGCCGCCTGGCACGAAATGATTGGAGAAGCCACTTTGGCCGATGCGATTTTGGATCGCATTGTTCACAACGCCCACCGCATCACTCTCGAAGGCGACAGCATGCGCAAACGAAAAACGCCGACGCTCTTGACCGGCGACGAAATAACCGAACACAATCACGCGTAACAGCAACAAGGCAACCGGGATTCGATCGCATCCGTTGTCCGCGACTTAGCGAAACGCTTGTCCGCGACTTGCTGAAACCGCTGTCCCGATTTAGCGAAATCCGCAAGAACCGTTTTTTTGAAGTTCGTTCGCGGATAAAGTCCTCAATGTCCATGAGGTGAAGCGACCGGACCGGGACGGACGAATGCGAGACAGTTGGATGCGGATCGAAGACCGCGTTTAATACACTGCATCGGCACCCTGGATATGAAGCGAAAAGCCCCGGATAGTGGTGGCGGAAATGGATAGACCGCACACCGAAGAGAACCATGGGACGCTTGTTATACTTCAACCGGATTGGATAAAGACAAAGCGAACAAAAAAACTTGACGCAGCAGCCAAATGTAGAGAACCAACGAGCGCGATGTGTGACTCTGTTGGGGTTCCCAAAAGTCGACGAATCTGACTCGATGGCGCAAACAGGAGGTTTGCAATGGGTTCAGCGCTTTCGTTGCGGCGGGATTTCGATGGTACGGGTCTGCGTCTACTGGCGCGGCAGACGAAGGATGCCAATCAGGCACGACGCCTATTGTCGCTGGCCTCGATCTATGATGGCGGCTCGCGCGCGGATGCGGCCCGGCTTGGCAGCGTGACGGTCCAAATCGTGCGCGACTGGGTGGTGCGTTTCAATGCCCGCGGCCCCGATGGGCTGATCAACGGCAAGGCTCCAGGTGGGCGGGCGAAACTGAATGATACCCAGCGGCAGGCATTAGCAAAGATCGTGGAACGGGGACCGATTCCGGCCGTCGATGGCGTCGTGCGATGGCGGCGCAGAGATCTGGCGCAGTGGATCTTCGAAGAATTCCGTGTCTCCATGGACGATACGACGGTCGGACGAGAGTTGAAGGCTCTGGGCTTTGCCAAGATCTCTGCTCGTCCCCGCCATTATGCGCAGAATGAGCTGGAGGGCGACGCTTTTAAAAAGACTTTGCAGCCGCGCTTGCAGAGATCCGGGCCAAATGCCCGCCCGGCACGGATCTCGAAATCTGGTGGGCCGATGAAGCTCGCATAGGACAGAAAAACAAGATCACGCGCCGTTGGGCACGTCGGGGAACCCGACCTTCTGCACCGCACGATCAGCGCACCATGTGGGCGTATATCTTCGGCGCAATCTGCCTCAAGAAAGGCAAGGGGGCAGGTCTCGTTCTTCCCTATTGCGACACAGACGCCATGCAGCAGCATCTCGACGAAATCAGCCTTGCCGTCGATAATGGAGCACATGCAGTTCTGATTCTCGACCAGGCGGGTTGGCATACGACGCCGAAGCTAAAGATCCCTGATAACATCACCTTGATGTTTCTACCGCCGAGATCGCCTGAATTGAACCCGGTAGAGAACATCTGGCAGTACATGAAAGGCGGGCTTTGGTTCCGGCGCGGTCGTCTTGTCATGGTATCTCCTGTTCCTAGCACTACTTTGGCAGAATTGAATTTTTGCTTTGGAAGTGCTGTTGACAGTGCGGACATCGTATCTGTGCTGTCGGTGCAGCAAGCGCATTGATCACGGCTCGACGGACGGCTGGCAAGGTCGGTTCAGGCGGCCCACGGCGAACTCGTAGCTTCTTTTTTTTCCCGCTTTGCAGTTTGCAATCTCTGGTGCTGGAGAAAAGCATAAGCGATCATCGTCATCAGAGCGTGCCGATGTAGGCCTTGCCACGATCGGCCCTCGAAGTGATCGAGACCGAGCTCCTCTTTCATCTGCTGATGCGCCTGTTCGCAGACCCATCTCGCCTTGATCGCGGCCGCCAGTACTTTCAATGTCGCATCGACCGGCAAGTTGGACAGATAGTATTTGCGCTCGTCGTTTGATCGCCATTCGCCAACTAGCCAGGCCGCTTCGCCCGGCATGTGCTGCTGTCCCTTGTCATAGATGCGCTGCGGCATGCCATCGGCGATCCGGATGCGCAATGCTGCAAACCGTGCGGTCAGGCGACCTTTTGTGCCGCGGCGCCAACTGACCTTCTTCCAGCTTGCAGATGCCAACATCGTTTCGGCGGCAGCTGAAAGGGTGTCGGGGATCGAATGCTTGCGAGGGCGGCCATGACCGGAGACGGGAAAGATCAATTCGACATCGTCGGGATAGACCTTCTGATGCTTGGGGATACCGACCGCCCAGGTGAGGCCACGTTCACTTAAGCCCTTTCGGAACGCAGCCGACAGGCCGTAACCTGCGTCAGCCAGCACTGTTCCAAACCGGACACCGGTCACGATCAACCGATCGATCTCGGCAAGAGCAATCTCCGGCTTCGTGCGCGGGGTCCGCATGTCGTCTGGGACCCCAGCCTTCGCCATGCGCTCCTGATCACCGATCCAGCTATCCGGCAGGAACAGACGCAGGCCAACCGGGACCGGCACCTCATCTCGCGCAAGCGTCACCGACACCAGCGTCTGGCAATTTGCTCTCTTGCCCAGCATCGAGGCATATTGCGGCGCGACTCCGACCGAATGATCACCCTTCTTCGGCAGGCCGGTGTCATCAATCACCAGAAACGCATCGGATGCGCCAACGATCCTGTCCGCCTGCAGCGCGAGCTCGGCCTCAAGAGGAACAGCATCCCAAAGGCCGTCGGAAATGAAATGGTGGAGGCGGTCGTACTGGCCTGGAGCGAACCGTTCCGCCATCGGCTCAATACTCTTGCGGTCTCCGGGACCGATAAGTCCCGACACATAAAGTGGACACATCTGTCGCCGTTTCTTGTGTCCAAGCTTCTCCAGAAATGGCTGCAAAAATGCTGAAAGCTCCGTATCCCAATCCGCCATATCGCGCCCCAAAAGTGAGAGCGCAAATCATCTCAAACCAAGCTTACCCGAATCTGCCAAAGTAGTGCTAGCATTACAGTTGCAATTTTGATTTCAGGTGAGCGCGTTGGGCGGCAGCTTGATGCGCTCGTCTCCAACATGACCATGCGATGATGTGGGCGGGCTTTATACGCCGCTGGGCAAGCTTATTCGCAATGCGTCGGACCTCTTGGATGGACCAGCGGATCAGATCGTGATGGTCGGCATCCTCGGTCTTTTTTGGGGTGCCGCATTATTGGCGCGATATCGGATCACAGCCATCATTGCGAAGGCGAGCATGACGAGCGAGACATGGCGATGCCAGCCATGCCACGAGCGGGTCTCGTTATGATCGAGGCCGAGTTCGTTCTTGGCTGTCTCGAAGCTATCCTCGATTGCCCAACGGTGACCTTCTACGGATACGAGCGTCTGAATGCCTGTTCCGGCCGGGCACCAAGTCGTGAAGAATGCGAGGTCGCCATCGCTGATATTGCGCCGGATCAACAAGCCACGCGTCCAAAGCCCGGTTTGCGTATCACTGTATTCGTCGGCATCGATATCGGCCAGTTCGCAGTAGGCCCAGTCATGAAGCCGCGCGCCTTTTGTGCCATCGCCAGCGGAAAGGCGATGCCATGCAGCCGGATCGAGATCACGGGCAATCTCAAGAGCGGTTCCTGCGACGAAAGGCTTACCAGACCAAGCGCCAAAATGATGGTCGGATTTAACCCCAAGAACGTAACCTTTGCAGGCTCGGCGCAGCGCTCCTTCGACGTCTCCGACGCCATACACCGCATCTGCTGCCACCCATGAAAACGGCACTTTGGCTGTCAGCGCCCGCCGAATCATATCGACAGCGAGGGCAGGCTTGGTAGCGAAGGCTACAGCTTCAGGAACATGAGCGGCGGCAAGCCTTGCCGGATCGCTGGTCCAACTCTTTGGCAAGTACAAGGCTCGATCGATAAAGGCATGACCACGATCGGAAACATAGGCGGTGAACACACCGATTTGGCAGTTCGTTACCTTGCCCGCTGACCCTGTATATTGACGTGAAACACCGCAAGATGTCTTGCCCTGCTTGAGGAAGCCGGTCTCATCAATGACCAGGACCGCATCATCTGTGGCAAGGTGCTCCACAACATACTCGCGCACAATGTCGCGAAGTCCGTCTGCGTCCCAGCGTCCACGACCCAAGATGGCTTGCTGTCGCCACGGACCAGGATCGCCAGCCGCCTCAGCGCGCATCCAACCTGTCTTACGGCGCTCATCACCTAACAAGCCGTCCAGGAAAAGGTTTGCAGATGCTGCAACGCGCTCCTGCGTAAACAATCCGCGCATACGCGCCTTAACTTCACGCAGCGACGATGCCCAAAGTTCCAACGTTGTCTCGATCGATGCACCCATCATCCATGACCTCCGAATCATGGAGGCCTATAGATTCAGAACTTGTAAAAATACGCAACTGTAATGCTAGGCCACGGACTCATTAGTTGAGGCGATCCATATCCTCGTCGCGACGAGCTTGAGGGCGGCCATGTAATTATCAGCGCGCCGGTCGTATCGCGTCGCGAGGCCTCGCATCTGCTTGATACGGTTGAAGAACCGTTCCACGAGATTGCGTTGACGGTAGACCCAGCGGTTGAAGCTGAATGTCTGCTTTCGATTGGCCTTTGCAGGGATATTCGCCCAACACTTGCGTTGCTTGGCAAAGTTACGAATTGCATCGGTATCATATGCCTTGTCGGCGAGGATCGTCGCGCCGGGCCGCAGGTCGCTCAACAGCTTTTCAGCCATCGGTGCATCGCCGGCTTGGCCGGCGGTGAGTTCGAGCCGAACCGGTCTGCCATCTGCATCGACAAGAGCGTGGATCTTTGTCGTCAGGCCGCCGCGCGAACGTCCCATGCAAGGATCGGCAGATCCCCCTTTTTAGCGTTGGCACCATGCTGGTGAACGCGAACACAAGAACTGTCGATCATCACGATGTCTCCATCGTAACGCTTTGAAACGGCGTCCAGAAGACGATCCCAGACGCCCGCCTTGCGCCATCGGGAGAACCGATTGTAAAGCGTCGTGCGCGGGCCATAACGCTCCGGCACATCTCGCCAAGACGAACCAGTCCTGAAACGCCAGAGGATGCCGTTGATCACCCGGCGGTCATCGACACGTTCAATTCCACGGCTATTGTTCGGCAACAGAGGTGCAATGATAGCCCATTCTTCGTCGCTCAATTCGTGACGGCGCATAGCAATCTCCTTTCAAGGAGATTGAATCATACACCGTCAATAAGATGAACCCCGTTTATGGGGACACTGCCTAGCATTACAGTTGCGTATTTTTACAAGTTCTGAATCTATAGGCCTCCATGATTCGGAGGTCATGGATGATGGGTGCATCGATCGAGACAACGTTGGAACTTTGGGCATCGTCGCTGCGTGAAGTTAAGGCGCGTATGCGCGGATTGTTTACGCAGGAGCGCGTTGCAGCATCTGCAAACCTTTTCCTGGACGGCTTGTTAGGTGATGAGCGCCGTAAGACAGGTTGGATGCGCGCTGAGGCGGCTGGCGATCCTGGTCCGTGGCGACAGCAAGCCATCTTGGGTCGTGGACGCTGGGACGCAGACGGACTTCGCGACATTGTGCGCGAGTATGTTGTGGAGCACCTTGCCACAGATGATGCGGTCCTGGTCATTGATGAGACCGGCTTCCTCAAGCAGGGCAAGACATCTTGCGGTGTTTCACGTCAATATACAGGGTCAGCGGGCAAGGTAACGAACTGCCAAATCGGTGTGTTCACCGCCTATGTTTCCGATCGTGGTCATGCCTTTATCGATCGAGCCTTGTACTTGCCAAAGAGTTGGACCAGCGATCCGGCAAGGCTTGCCGCCGCTCATGTTCCTGAAGCTGTAGCCTTCGCTACCAAGCCTGCCCTCGCTGTCGATATGATTCGGCGGGCGCTGACAGCCAAAGTGCCGTTTTCATGGGTGGCAGCAGATGCGGTGTATGGCGTCGGAGACGTCGAAGGAGCGCTGCGCCGAGCCTGCAAAGGTTACGTTCTTGGGGTTAAATCCGACCATCATTTTGGCGCTTGGTCTGGTAAGCCTTTCGTCGCAGGAACCGCTCTTGAGATTGCCCGTGATCTCGATCCGGCTGCATGGCATCGCCTTTCCGCTGGCGATGGCACAAAAGGCGCGCGGCTTCATGACTGGGCCTACTGCGAACTGGCCGATATCGATGCCGACGAATACAGTGATACGCAAACCGGGCTTTGGACGCGTGGCTTGTTGATCCGGCGCAATATCAGCGATGGCGACCTCGCATTCTTCACGACTTGGTGCCCGGCCGGAACAGGCATTCAGACGCTCGTATCCGTAGAAGGTCACCGTTGGGCAATCGAGGATAGCTTCGAGACAGCCAAGAACGAACTCGGCCTCGATCATAACGAGACCCGCTCGTGGCATGGCTGGCATCGCCATGTCTCGCTCGTCATGCTCGCCTTCGCAATGATGGCTGTGATCCGATATCGCGCCAATAATGCGGCACCCCAAAAAAGACCGAGGATGCCGACCATCACGATCTGATCCGCTGGTCCATCCAAGAGGTCCGACGCATTGCGAATAAGCTTGCCCAGCGGCGTATAAAGCCCGCCCACATCATCGCATGGTCATGTTGGAGACGAGCGCATCAAGCTGCCGCCCAACGCGCTCACCTGAAATCAAAATTGCAACTGTAATGCTAGCATCGAATCCAAAGTTAGGCAGAAAATCCACTTCGTATCCCCGCTGTGCAGATTTCCCGAGCCACCTCTGATGCACGGATGCACGGATGCACGGATGCACGGATGCACGGATGCACGGATGCACGGATGCACGGATGCACGGATGCACGGATGCACGGATGCACGGATGCACGGATGCACGGATGCACGGATGCACGGATGCACGGATGCACGGATGCACGGATGCACGGATGCACGGATGCACGGATGCACGGATGCACGGATGCACGGATGCACGGATGCACGGATGCGACATTCCAATATATCCTGTCAACCAAACAATTCTCAACACCGCGATGTTGAAGAAAAAACAAACAGTCCGCGACATCGACGACATGTGTCGATTTGGAGTTGGATAAGAATTTACGACGCGCACGATATCTATGAAACGTGGGTCCGCACGTTTTAATGCTCGAGAGCCAACTTAGTGTTCGTCGGGAAAAAGTGGAATCCGGTTTTCGGATCAAACCAAAAGATGTTTTCGGATTTCAGATAGCACCTTTAAGGAGGAATACGAGAATTAATCTTTATTTAATAAAAAACTGAAATACATATTTCATCCTCATGGAATTACATTATTTTTTCCAGAGGATTTTCCCGTAATCCGGGATCCGTATTTTTGACAAGCAAGCCCTACGTACAAAAATCCCTCCCCCCAAAGTTTAGGGTAGAGGCTGAGATAAACCAGAACTGCGAATGTGATGGCGAATTTTATGTTCGAAAAGCCAACGAACAACGCCTCTCTGGTGATAATCCAATAAATCAAATTGACGACCATCAAGAGGGTGCTCGGAAATGTTGGCCCAGCAGTGATGGTGAACAGGCGCAAAAGATCTTCAAGGCTTTGGGATGGACCCCAAACATCAACCGCAGTTCTGATGGTCAAGGGACCAAAATAAGCAATCGCAACAAGGCCGGCGTAGGGATCGACTGGAAAGGCTGATGTGCAAATCATACTGCCAATGGCAATGACCGCAATTAAAATTGAAAACTTGCCGGCGAAATTCCTTTGGACGGCTTCTTTTGTCTCTGTATGAGCAATCCAATGCAGACCTTTTGCCACATCCTCATGATCCTGCTTATAATAACTCGTCTGCGCTCCGAATCGGTTTCCGAGTTGGTAAATCTCAAACTCGGCATAGATGAGAGCGTTGGAACGTGACAGACTAACTTGACATTCAACAATCTCTGACTTTTCGAGGCTCGACAGCCTCAACGCCCTTAAACGCTTGGAATAATATAAATCGTACAGATTTTTCCAGTTGTGCATCAGGACTTGCCAGAGGATGCAGATAACTGCTTTCCAGGATATATTGCTCACACCTTTGAAAGCTGTCCGTCGGAAACCTGAATCTGCCAGGGCGGAAATACCGAACAAAATCGTTGGAAGAATACCAAGGAAGCGCTGCAGGATGATGAAGCGCGCAAGCCTTTCATCCGCCCAGGGAAAATCCAATATCGCGATTGCCATGAGCTGATTTTGCAATCTGATCGGTCCCGAACGGAACACAGCAATGACTGCTCCGAGGAAAACGGAAACAGTATCGGGGACGATAACACCGAGTTGCATCACCAGCATCCAAATCCAGAAGATTATTCTCTCCCAGATTCCCATTTGGACGCCTTCACGCCAACGCATTTCCTGTCTTTTTATACAGGAAATATTGGCATTCAGATAAGTCGCAGCGACATTCGGCAGGTAGGGCAGCTTCGTGATGCGATCCAGAACCGTGTCGCGCTCTACCCGGTTCCAGGCAACCAACATGGCGCGTTGCGGGGGCGACATATTGTTCAGAATGGATTTCCACTCATCCATCACCTTCCGGTTTTGTCCCGTTTCCTGCACCTTAAGGTCACTGCTACCAGCTTCAGGATCTACACGGTCAACCAATCTGACCACGGTTTTTTCGGGAGGATACGTCTTGGTGAGGATGTCGATTGCATCTTTCAGATTGCTCGGAAATTCATCAGCCGCCCCCCCTATCACAGAAGCAAGCACGCTTTTCCGGCTTGGCTCATCGCCTGCCAAACTGTAGCCATTGATGACCTCTAGTTCTTGGCCAGGATCAGCTTCTACGGTTATGTATGAATAGCTTCCGCCGCACATCCATGACTTTGTCAGTCTCTGAACCCAGGGCTTATGCAGCAGACTGGCTTGCTTTCCCAGGAGTACTTGATCAGCGAGAGCACTCTCAGAGGCATTCGTCCTGCAAAAAAACTGACTTCAATGTCGAATAGCAGTGATATGAAGCGATTTTTCAATATTAAATTATACTTACATATTTCCGAGGATGTCAGAGAAGAGAAGCTTTGCACAGCTTGTTTAGTTATCAAAAAAATATGACAATGGGCACATATAAAAACAATCGAATCGATCCAGATCTTAATGCGGTAGAGTTTGAAAATAAGACCAGACCTCTTAAATTCAACGAGTATCACTTCGTTTGGCCCACAAAACGCGTGCGTGGTTAAAGTCTTCATCGACTTTTGCACGTAATGCCAAACCGCCCAGCAACCGTACCTAATTCCAAATCCATTGGCTCTCTGAAGTCAAAATGGGCGGGCGAAATTGATGACCGGACGGCGTGACAGATATGAGCTGTATCACTGTAACCGCACCAATCATCACAATCACAAACCCCACATGTTGAAAATTGGAACTGAGCAAACTTTTAGGTGGGGCTCCCCATGATACTAATTTCCTATGACAGACGCTAAAAGTCAGATGTTATCGCAAAATTTGTCTTTCTCTGTGTGAACTCAAGAAATTAATGAGCCGCTGTTTCTGTCATGTCCGGGACTGGCTACGCGCCAACCACTACGCAAAGCGGCTCAAAGCGCTACGTTTCAAAACACCGTCCGAGTCATCCGCCAACTCAACGATAAAAGCCAGGAATCTTCATTCAAAACCTAAGCTGTGAAATGTTGGGACTAAACACATAGAGGACCCAATCAGTGTAGCCTCTAGCTCAATCTGACAATTGGATTAGACTCATTTTTCAACCCACGTTGATGCAGTTTGATTTATCTAAAAATGCCAATGGCCTAAATGATGTCGAGTGCCAGCTTCATGGTGAAGACGTATTATGGAGAATCATATGGGAGATGAATAATTTAAAATTTCAACTATATAACATATATGGGAACAGTAACGTAATATTATTCGACATAATATTTTTACAACATTCTATAAAGAAAGACAAAGTTGACATATATTAAATTGAGACAGACACTTTTCATTTAAAATTTCAACGGAAATATGGTTATCAACCATTTATTTAGCATAACACACGTAAGAGCGTCGCACGTCATCCGGACCGTTGATTAAGCAGAACGCGGACATGAGCCCCAGGCAATGATCGGATAACTGACTAGGTCACCCAACCGAAACTCCCGGTCCTGGACTTCTTCATCTTCATCTTCATCTTCATCTTCATCCTCTCCTCCGTCGGTGTAGTTGCCACCTCTCGCAAAGAAGTCGTAAGATACGCCATTTATCTCATCAGCCCCAGGGCGTACAAATATGTTGCTTCGCATGATGGCGAGGAAAAAAGCGTTTTTATGTGGGCCCTCATAGTAATTGACCAGGCCCCCTTGGTCAGTACCCTCTTGCAGCAGGCGGTTCAACCGCCGCGGATCTAACAGCCACGGGGGTATGGCCGTTGCCGCAGCGCCGAAGTTGCTTGAACTAGAGGGTAGAAGGCGGTTCATAGCGCATCTTTGAGCAGTCGCTTGATCAGCATACACGTAAGTCAAAGATTGATCGGTCATTATGTATTCATCGTCAGATTGACCGGGAGTACGTATCGAAGCGTTGAAGTAGCAGACTGATCCTACAGTGGTCCGGAAATCGTTACGGGCCTGCTCCAAGCGAAGTGAGAGTTCCTGAGCATTCAGAATTTGAGTCAGGTCACGAACCGCCCATCTAGGTACCGCCATAGTAAGGTACTAAATGCCTTGAGATAGCACTACGGTTGATGCTCGAATTTATAGAAGCGCTGACGCCCTTGTTGGCAATTCGTAAAGATAACGGAGCCGTATATCTTTCCTATGGTACTATAGCAATCATCTCCCTATTTTCACGCATCGCCGCCTTAATTGACAATGGCTCAGCGGACTTTAGATTCTTGTGGGACCAGGTGTCATCGATGATTTGTCAATTTTCGGTGACAGAGCCGGTAGTGTGTCGGGTTTTATTGAAAGCGTCAGCACCGCCCTTTGACAAAAGGTTTAAATCAAACTTGCCACGATGTGAACAGATTCGGCCGCCCCTAGTAAAGTCACAAATGTGCCGCGATTACTCCAATCAGCGAAAATCAAGGAGTGATTGGGACTATTCAAAGGAATGACAAACAATTTCAATAATTGCGGACACGATTATTAATATATATATTCATAACGAGAGCTATGTGACTTAAGGCGGTCATTAATATTACCATTCCTGAAGTGCGATGGCGAATTATATCGGAAAAGATCTGTCGAGCTACGATCTGATCAGCGCCACGGAGCCTCTTGGTGGGTTGGGGTCATGGTGAAAAGGAAATAATGTTTGAAATGACGGTCCGCTACGATCTGAATCATAATTTTTTATGACCACTAATTTAGATTTCCAAAATATCGATCTATGCTTAGCTAAGACTCTTTAAAAATTAAAAAAATTTTTATTTGAATATTTCAATGATATTCACAACCTAACGTTATAATATCAGTTTTATGGGCCTGTATTATTATATCCCATTTATTAACCTACTTTAGTAGATTTATATTATTTATGTTAAACATAAATCGAATTTTAAATTATTGATATGAAAGGAATTAGGTAACCCGAATATTTTATTAAATAGAATTATTGATACAAAATGCCCTCACGGAATAGTTCAAAAAGAACGTTACATGCTCGTATTGAAATAACATATTACTATGACGAGTAACTTCATTGGGGTAAAGTTCCAAAAGCCACGATTGGGTAATCCACGGCTGGGCCAGAGCGGCTCCACTTCACGAATTCACCCTCCACAGGTACGAACAAGTCGCTTTTGTATATTGCCGCGTAGTGCGTGAAGCCATTTGCTCTTGCGAACCCTGCCGGCAGTTGATCGGGATAAGTCTCAGAAAGGCCGACCAGTTCCTCGTTCTTTATCACCAAAGTGCCGTTGTGCTCGTTGAGATCATTCTGGAGCGTTCTCGGGCCATAGATGAAATATAACGAACCAGAGTGGATGATTGTCTCACCCCCCCATAGGACAGTGGAACCATAAGTCTCCATCACCAGAATAGCCTGCTGCCTGAGCATATCTTGAATTTTATTTTTCGCATAACCGCGCAGATCTACCCAAAGAAACGACATTTGTTCTCGTGCTGAACCCAATGCGAAAAGGGACTTAAATAGCTTCAAAGGTGGTTCGAGTTGGAAGAGGATTTACCGACTCTTCTTAAATTATTAAATTTATTGTCCACCGTCCGATCAAACAAAGCATTTTGCTAGCCTAAATACGTAAGCACTTACGTAAGACAAAAAATATAGATCAAATATTCGAGATACATATTTAATCAACAAGAGAAATCCACGAAATAAAATAGCTTATCGCCTTAGTAATGATAGTTTATAATTCGTTTGTCAGGGGGTATCACCGCCAATTAAGCCGCCAGCATCTCTAACGTCGCCATAGCGGCATTACATACAGTCTTAATAGTGCCCCTCCACGCATCCAACAGAACGGGCCAGACCTCTTAAATTCAACGAGTGTCACTTCGTTTGGCCCACAAAACGCGTGCGTGGTTAAAGTCTTCATCGACTTTTGCACGTAATGCCAAACCGCCCAGCAACCGTACCTAATTCCAAATCCATTGGCTCTCTGAAGTCAAAATGGGCGGGCGAAATTGGTGACCGGACGGCGTGACAGATATGAGCTGTATCACTGTAACCGCACCAATCATCACAATCACAGACCCCACATGTTGAAAATTGGAACTGAGCCGACTTTTAGGTGGGGCTCCCCATGATACTAATTTCCTATGACAGACGCTAAAAGTCAGATGTTATCGCAAATTTATCTTTCTTCGTGTGAACTTAAGAAATTAAGGAGCCGCCGTTTTTGACTTTTGCGATCCGCTAGGGACTAGAGCTCCTGTGGCGCTTCTATAAATTGGGCAAAAGCCTGCAACAACTTTATAAAATCCTAAATCTCTTCTTTCATCTATCATTTCCCAGATCAAAATGAGTATCCTCATCATCGGCTCTGGCAACGTTGGCAACGCACTTGCCGCTGACCTAAGTTACCGACGCAAATCGGTCTCGATATGGGCTGCCCCCTCCCACCTCGGATATAGTACCCAGATTGCCGAACATGGGTTGAAAGCAATGGGGGAAATCGAGGGCACCTATCGTCCTGTCGTGAAGAGAGAGCTTGCATATGCAGTTTCAACAGCAAAATACATCATGGTCACCATCCCGTCACTTAACGGTGCTCGTGAAGAACTGATCGAACAACTGAAGGTCCTTGACCTTAAACAGAAGATTTTGATCTGGATCCCCGGAAATGCTGCCAGTTTGAGCCTGGAAAAGCTTGAGACTCTTGCCAGTCTAGAAACAACCACGTCGCCCTACGGATGCAGAATGGTGGATGATGCAATCTACGTGAAGGCCATCAAGAAGCAGTTGGAGATCACCTTCACCACTCCCCATCCCGAACCCTCCCTGGCCAAAGAAATAGGTGATCTCTTCCCTAATAATCTCGTTTGGCTTGCCAACGGATTGGAAGTGGCCCTCAACTGCACAAACTGTATCTGCCACACTCCCGCAGTGATTTTTAATGCCGCCAAGATAGACATTGAGGAGGACTTCTATTTCTACAAGGAGGGAATGACACCAATTGTCACAGAGGCTATGAAGGGTCTCGACCAAGAGCGCATAGAACTTTTGAAGAAGTTAGATTTCAAACCCCGCACTGTTCTCGATCTTCTCAATGGCTGGTACGGAAAGGATGCCACAACAATCCATGATTTCGTATCGAAATCCGTTTCCCATAATGCCACCAAGGGAGCACCCAAGAACTTCAAACATCGTTACATCATGGAGGATGGTCGGATGTTGATCCTCTTCAGGGACCTTGGCAAGAAGTTTGATATCAACGTCAAGAAACTCGAATGGGCTGTTGAGTCACTGAACATACTGGGGGAGATTGACCTTGAGAAAATCGGCATCACCCTGGCGAGTGCTGGCATGGAGGAAATATCGGCCGACGACATTGTTACCAAGTGGGGCAACAGCAAAGCCGAGGAATGAGGAGTCATTTGGTCTATGAAGCCGATTCAATTATGTTTCTTATTATTATGTACTTCCTGATGTAACCTATGCTTGAGGCGTTGATCTAAATATCATGCCAATATAATATTAAATAAATCGAATATTTTATAAATTTGCAGCTGTCCCTTTCACCATTTTAATAATATAAATTCATAAATCAATTAAACTATACGTATATATGAACGAACTATAAAGCAAATAAATTGCGTAATCATGAAATACATTAAGACTTTGGGATATATTCTGATGTAAAAAGCAAAATTATCTGCGCTCATTGCTCTGCATTTGCCGAGCCCGTTAGGGATCGGCAAAGGCGAAAGAGCTGTGAGCGCAGATAATTTTGTTTTTTACATCAGAATATATCCTGCCATGCCATGGCTCAATGCCTTGGCGACACTTTCCATTGCTGCTCACGCAGACGAGGAACGAGCAGGACGCGACCTATAAGTGGTGATGGCGCGCTACGCGTATAACCCTAGGGAATACATAAAGCAAAAAAACGACTTTGACACTTATGCGACAAGGATAATATTCCAGTTACAAAAGAAATAAGGAGCGGAACAAATGTTTAAAAAAAGACGGATCGAGTTGATAGGTTTATTCACAGCTTCCATGCTCGCTGGGTGTGGTTATACTGGCGTCGCAAATTCTGCCACTTTGAAGGTTGGCATGGCAGCCGCCGATATTGCCACACTTGATCCCACTAGAGCGACGACCACCCAGGACTTGGCCGTGGTTTCTTGGATTTTCAACGGACTTGTTCGATTTTCCCCTGGGAGTGCCGACCCAACCAAAATTGAACCCGACCTTGCCGAAAGCTGGACGACCTCGCCGGACGGCTTGGTTTGGACTTTCAAACTTCGCAATGATGTCTCATTTCATGGTGACTATGGCAAGTTGACAGCGGAGGACGTGGTGTTCTCTCTTCAACGGGCAAAAAACCCGGACACGTCCTCTTATTCAAGCGACTATGCCGCTTTTACGACAATTGAAGCCATTGACCCCTTGACGGTCCGCATCACTTTGAGCGAGCCTGTTGCTGGATTTCTCGGGCTCGTTGCCAATTATCACGGCGGCAACATTGTGAGTAAGAAAGCGGTGGATAAGCTCGGGGCAAATTTCAAAACGCAGCCTATTGGTACCGGTCCTTTCGTGTTCGAAAAAGCTGTCACCCAGCAGGCCGTATATCTAAACGCATTTCCAACATACTTCAGAGGCAAGCCGAAAATCGATGACATCAGGGTCGACCTTATCCCGTCAGACTCAAGTCGTGAGCTGGCCTTCCGATCCGGAGAGCTTGATCTGATCTATGGCAAAAGGGAGCAGCGTTGGGTCGACCAGGCGAAAGGCTGGGAGGGCTCGATTGTCGACATTTTCGCTCCCGGCGAATATCGGACTTTATTTATCAATTCGACGCGCAAACCTTTGAATAACGTCAAGGTACGCCAGGCCATTTCCAAAGCGATCAATGTGGACCAAATCGTTCAGTTCGTCGGTGAAAGTGTAGCTCCCAAAGGCTGTTCTGTGGTTCCCAGCGGCTATCTCGGCGAAGATTGCACCTGGGCTTATAAATACGATCCCGAGGGTGCGAAGGCGCTTCTTGCAGAAACCGGTTACAAGGACGGCCTGACGTTGTCGGCAGTGGTCTCGTCCAGTTCTGCGCAGCAGCCTATCATGGAAGTCATTCAAGCCCAATTGGCAGAAGTCGGGATCGATATGCAGATGCAGGTGGTCGATCACCCGACATATCACGAACAGATCCGAAAGGATTTGAGTGATCTCGTGTTCTACGGTGCGGCACGTTACCCTGTTGCAGACAGCTATCTGAGCCAGTTCTACGAATCCAGCGCCTCTATCGGCAAGCCAACAGCCGTTACGAATTTTTCCCATTGCGATGCAGCCGATGCCGACATCATGGCTGCTCGCAAGGCAACGACGGACACCGAGCGGAATAAATTCTGGTCGTCTGCCCAGAAGAAGATTCTCGATCAGGTATGCGGTGTTCCGCTGTTCAGCCTGATGCAGGTTTGGGCTCGCAGCAAAGCTCTGGACTATGGGTATGAGCTCACCGGATCCTTAAATCTGGCACCGCCGATTACGGAAAAAACAAGCCTTAATCAATAAAACGTTTTTCGCGCCGGGAGTTTGACAGGAAAACGTTGTCATCGGCTTTTCTAATCAGAAACAGCTGAAAAAAAATGAGAGGCCGTCTGGTTCAATATGGACGTGACGGGCTCTCGAATTGAACGAAGGTAAGATGAATTTTTCCGGTCGGCTTTTTCAAGGGATTAGCCTTGGCGTCCGCGCCGCAGCATGAATCTCCTCGATGAAGTCTGCAACGAGACTGCTGTTTCTTGCCCGTGTCGGACGGATGATACTATAGCCGAAATCAATGGTGGGGCGAAAAGGCCGGGTGATGATCCGGTCCGCCACAAACTCAATTGCCAAGGGGTCGGCCACCGTCGCGCCCAATCCGGCCGCCACGAGTTCGGCAACGTTCGGCGCTGTGGTCGCCTCGATGACGATCCGGGGCGTGATTGAGAACTGTTCAAACGCTGCATCGACCTTGGTACGCATCGTTCCCGTCGGCGCGAAGGCAATAAACGGTTCGTCCTTGAGGTCATCGGGACAAAGCTCCGCCTTTTTAGCGAGCTTATGACCGAGAGGCAGGGCTGCCACGGCAGCAGAGCAATGCATCCGCTCGACTACCATAGAGGGATGTTCCAGGCCGCTGATAACCAGTGCCAAATCAAGACGACGAAGCAAGACCGCTTCTGTCAAAAACCGGGAGCTACGTGCTTCGATGGAAACGAATACATCTGGATGCCGTATTTTAAAACTCGAAATGACCCGGGTTATGAACGATCCTGACAATGCGGGCATTGCGCCTATGAGCAAATGTCCATGTTCGTCACGCCGAATGGCCTCGACCGCACGGGCGAGTTGGTGGACACCGCCGAAGATACGCTCGACTTCTTCGTATAAGCGCATGCCCCGTCCAGTCGGCACCAGACGTCCGCTTTTGCGCTCGAACAGCTTGAGGCCCGTATCAGCCTCCAGATCCTGGATCAGCTTACTCGCCGCGGGTTGTGAAATCCGCAGTATAGCGGCGGCAACACTCACAGTTCCCGATTCAATAACAGCCATCAGCGCCTCCAGTTGGCGCAAGCTTGGATTTCGCATTCGTCATAACCCTTATGAATATGGACGGGAAAAGAAGACGTTCAAAGTTTTACCTTTCATCACAAGCATGAGCAATAACCAACGGAGATCAAAGTGAGCGCGGATGTTCTAGTTATCGGTGCCGGTATCGTCGGCGCGGCGCTTGGCTATGGGCTCGCCCAGACAGGACAACGGGTTGTTGTTCTGGACGGGGAGGACAGGGACATGCGTGCGGCCCGCGCTAATTTCGGGCTGGTCTGGGTGCAAGGAAAGGGCGCGAGCGCGCCAGCCTATCATCATCTCGGACGGCGGAGTGCGGATCTCTGGCCCAACTTTTTGAAAGAATTGACCGGAAACGTCGGGATGAAAGTCGACTATTCGCGCCGGGGTGGATTGATATACTGCCTGGGGCAGAATGAATACGAGGAGCGGGACGCCCTCAACAAGCGTATGCACAATCAGACCGTTCAGGCCGATACCAGAATGATAGATCGCGCCGAGCTTGAGCGGATGATGCCCGCCGTCGATTTCGGTCCCGAGGTGGTGGGTGCGAGCTATTGTGAGGCGGACGGGCACGTCAATCCATTGCAACTTCTTGCCGCCTTACATCGCGGAATCGTTAACCTCGGTGGAACGATCCATTATCGCCGGCGGGCTGAGACAGTTACGCCAAAACAGGACGGTTTTATTGTCAAGGCCGGGTCTACAAGCTTTGCAGCGCCGCGCGTTGTCGTGGCCGCAGGCTTAGCAACGCCCTCCCTTACCGATCCGCTTGGGCTCACCATTCCCTTGAGATCCGAACGTGGCCAACTGCTGGTGACCGAACGGCTTGCGCCGCTCCTCCCCTACCCCGGAAGTGGCCTGCGACAAACAGCGGACGGCACCATCATGATCGGTGCAACCAAGGAGGAAACCGATGATCATGGCGTCAGCGTTTCTTCGGCAACAAGACTGGCTCTTCGGGCAACACGGACAATACCCGCTCTCGCATCTGCAAAGATCGTGCGTCAATGGAGCGGTTTTCGGATTATTCCACCCGATGGCTTGCCGATCTACGCTGAATCCAGCGAGCACCCAGGCCTGTTTGCGGCCGTGTGCCATTCCGGTGTGACGTTGGCCGCCGTTCATGCCGCAATCATTGCGCCCGCTATGCTTGCGGGACGACTGTCCGATGACATGTCAGCGTTTTCAAATGGAAGATTCGATGTTCAAAAGTGTGCTTGAGCGCCTGGGAAAACCCAGTGATATGACCGTGCTGGTGAATGGCCAGGCCGTACCCGCATGGGAAGGAGAGACCGTTGCCAGCCTATTGCTGCGAGTGCCGGGCGCAGGGCGGAACTCATCCGTCAGCGGAGAACCGAGATTACCGTATTGCCAGATGGGCGTGTGCTTCGAGTGCCTGGCAATTGTTGACGGCGTGGCCTCGACGCAAGGGTGTCTGGTACCCGTTAAAGCAGGCATGAAGATCGACAGCCAACACGGACACCGGGGGATTTCCCGATGAGTTACGATGTAGCAATTGTCGGCGCGGGACCTTCAGGCATGGCTGCCGCAGTAACTTTGCGCCAACTCGGAGCATCGGTTGTAGTGATTGACGAACAGCCGTCTCCTGGCGGGCAGATTTTCAGAGGAATCGAGCGTAATCTCAGCAGTCCGGTTTTCCCGGCGCTGGGCAAGGATTATCAAAAAGGTCGAGCCCTCGTGGAAGCATTCCGTGCATCAGGTGCCGATTATTTCGCATCAACACAGGTCTGGCAGATCGAAGACGGTTGGTCGCTGTTCGTAACATCGCAAGGCAAAGCTTCACGTCTTTCAGCCCGGGCTGTGCTTCTGGCAAACGGCGCGCAGGAAAGGCCTGTTCCATTTCCAGGCTGGACCCTGCCTGGCGTGATGACGGTTGGCGCGGCACAGATTCTGCTGAAATCCGGCGGCATGTTACCCCAGGGAAAGCTATGGATCGCCGGGGCTGGACCGTTGCCACTTCTCTACGCTACTCAGGTTCTGAGCCTTCAAGGCCACATTGCTGGTTATCTTGATACGTCGAGATCGCCAAGTCTTTCTGCGTTGGTGCAGCTTCCAAAAGCTTGGCGTGATTTTGGAAGCCTGCTGAAAGGATTGCAGTGGCTTCACAAAATCAGACGCAGCGGAATATTGGTCAAAGGTTTCACGGATCTGGAGGCTGAGGGAAATCAGCGTCTCGAGCATCTTTCCTGGAAGAGACACGGACAATCTCACCGGGTGGAAGCGGATATATTGCTGGTGCACGAAGGTGTCGTTCCCCGCATTCACGAAACTTTGGCACTGGGTTGTGTACACACATGGAACGATGCTCAAGGCTACCTCGCACCAAAGCTGAACCGTTGGGGAGAGACAAGCCGGGAGGGACTTTTTGTAGCGGGTGATGCCTGCGGTATCGGTGGTTGGCTGGTGGCAACTCTGTCTGGTGAAACCGCCGCTTTAGGATTAGCCAGGCGCCTTGAGATTTCGTCCAACACGGAAGAACTGCGTCGACGAACAGGTCTCGATCAAAGGCGCAGACGCGCGCTTGCCTTGCGACCCTTTCTTGATGTCGCTTACGCCCCGCCGAGACCACGTCTGGCCGATAATCTGATCGTCTGTCGCTGTGAGGAAGTCACAGCTGGGGCCGTCCGCGCGGTAGCAAGCAACAGCCCGGCCGATCCAGGAGCGATCAAGGCAGCTACGCGATGTGGCATGGGCCCCTGTCAGGGACGTCAGTGTGGATATACGGTGCAGGCACTTGTCGCCGAGGCGCACAACATCCCGATAAAAGACGTCAGCTTCTTCAATATTCGTCCGCCGTTGAAACCGGTCACGCTTGGTGAACTGGCGAGCCTCGAGAGCGGGGAGAACGCCGCATGAAAACGGACGTTCTTTTCATTGGCGCAAGATTGTACGGTCTTCGCGCTGCCTTAGAAGCAGTGATAAGGGGCCTTTTTTTCGGCAAGCTTTCTCAGCGCCATTTCTTCGGCCAGGACGCTTCGGACACCACCATTACCGATGTCAGCATACCGGGGCGGCAATCAGCCAGTGTTAATATCTCAATACCGACAGCCTCAATTGACGTCGCTGTAACTGTTGTTGCCGAACTCAAGCACTTCAAAGTGATGGAGAGTCTGGTCAGGCATGGAAGCAGTGATTTCGGATCACCTTGCCGGCATTGGCTTCTCTCATAAAGTCAAAGGGCCCAATGACGTCTCTGCCGTTTCCGGAGCCACATTCCAACTTGTTTCCTTTGTTGGACACATCCTCGCGGACCTGATGTCCGACAGTCAAACCAATCATAACCTGGACGCCTTCCTTGCAAGCCGCGTCTCAAAAGAAAGGATTGCCGCATGATCGGTTATGCGATCCGAAAACTCCTTCTTGCAATTCCGACATTGATCGCCATGCTGACAATGGTGTTCGTGCTGGTGCGTCTGGTACCGGGTGACGCTGCTGTTGCCATGCTTGGCGATGGGGCAAGTGACGCAGCTCTCCAAGACTTGCGCGCGCAGCTCGGCCTCGATCAGCCGATCGGCGTACAGTATCTACATTTTCTCTCCGATATGATCACAGGAAATTTCGGCCGTTCTATGGTCAGCGGCCGTACTGTGTTTGAAGAAGTCGCTCTGGTTCTGCCTTACACACTGGAACTGGCGGTCGCCGCCATGCTGATCGGTGCGATGTTTGGAATTCCCCTGGGAATCATTGCCGCCGTTCGCCGCAACCAGTGGCCGGACTATGTGAGCCGCTTTTTGTCACTGCTCGGCCTGTCGTTTCCCGGTTTCGTTTCGGCAATACTATTGCTGCTTGCTTTTGCCGTATGGTTGCAGTGGCTGCCCGTTATGAGCCGGGCCTCCTCTGATCCGATCAGCCATCTGCGCAATCTACTGCTGCCAGCTATCAACCTTGGGTTGATTATGACGGCATATATCGCGCGCGTCACCCGTTCATCGATGCTGGATGTCATGGGCGAGGACTACATCCGCACCGCACGCGCCAAAGGTGTCCATCCGCGAACGCTCATCCTGCGGCATGCGCTCGGCAACGCGCTCATCCCGATTGTTACGGTGGTTGGTCTGTATTTCGGCACCCTGATCGGAAACTCGGTGTTGACTGAAATCGTCTTCACACGCCCCGGCCTTGGCAAGCTGATCCTCGGTGCGCTGCAATCTCGCGACTATACGATGCTCCAGGCACTCATGGTGGTCTTTGCTACCTTCGTCATCCTGGTGAACACCATCACCGATCTCATTTACGCCTACGTTGATCCAAGAGTGAGTCTCGCCCAATGACCGAAGCCGCCCTTTCTTCCATTTCGCCGCAGCGACAACCGAATGTGGTTTTTGCGGCTTTCCGTCGCAACAGTTATTCATGGATCGGTATAGGCCTGCTCACGTCGATCATTCTCCTTGCTGTTTTGGCTCCTGCCATCGCGCCATATGATCCGTTGAAGCAGAATATTCTTCACCGCCTCAGCGCACCTTCCGCACAATTCTGGATGGGAACGGACAGCTACGGCCGGGATGTTCTCAGCCGGCTATTGTATGGGGCGAGAATTTCGCTCTCGATCGGCTTTCTGTCGGTGATGATCGCCATGGTCGTCGGTTCGATCATCGGTATATTGGCAGGCTATATTGGCGGTATCTTCGACCAGATCATCATGGGGATTGTCGATGTGATGCTCTCCTTTCCGACCCTGCTGCTGGGTCTGATGGTTGCCGCAATGTTAGGTGCCAGTTTCGAGAATCTCATCATCGCCATTGCGATTACGGAAACAGCGCCTTTTGCCAGAGTAGCCCGTGCGCCAACAATCGCGGTCAAACGCCGCGAATTCGTCGAAGCTGGCAAATCGCTCGGTTTTTCGCCAATTCGCATTATGGGCGTTCATATTCTGCCGAACATCCTTTCCGACATCGTCGTTGTAGCATCGCTTTGGATGGCATCGGCCATTCGAACCGAAGCATCCCTGGCGTTCATCGGTCTTGGGGTGCGGCCTCCAACCGCGACATGGGGGGGTATGATACGGGAAGGTTTCGAGAATATTCTTAGCGCCTGGTGGCTCGTACTGTTTCCGTCCCTTGCGATACTCCTGACCGTACTCGCATTGAATATTCTGGGGGACGCGTTGCGCGACGCGATCGATCCGAAAACAAGGAGCGCGCAATGACGATGGCTTTTCAAAACACGCCGGAATCTTCACCAGTCACGCCCGTCGTTTCTGTACAAAACCTGACGACCTCATTTAAGGTCAACGACCAGTGGAAGTCGGTTATCCGAAATATCTCATTCGACATTGCACCGCGCGAAACGGTGGCGATTGTTGGAGAATCCGGATCGGGCAAATCTGTGACGTCGCTTTCTATCATGCGTCTTCTGGCTGCTCAATCGAGCCGAATAGAGGGTACGGTGAGATTGGGCGGCAGAGATCTGCTCTCACTACCTGAAGACGAGATGCGACGAGTACGCGGCAATGAGATTTCCATGATATTTCAGGAACCCATGACATCGCTCAATCCGATTATCCCCATCGGCAAACAAATTGGCGAAGCGTTGAGTGTCCATAAGCAGATCTCCAAGGCTGAAAGCAAGGCTGAGGTTATCAGACTACTGGAGAGGGTGCGTATACCGAATGCCACTGGCCGTTATGACGAATATCCTCATCAGTTTTCGGGTGGCATGCGGCAGCGCGTCATGATTGCCATGGCACTTGCGTCCAGGCCTAAGCTGCTGATTGCCGACGAGCCGACGACAGCGCTCGATGTCACCGTTCAAGGACAGATCCTCGATCTCATCAAGACGCTTCAGGAAGAGGAAGGCACCTCAGTTCTCTTCATTACGCATGATATGGGTGTCGTCGCGGAAGTGGCAGACCGAACCCTCGTCATGTTTCGCGGACACGCGGTGGAAGTCGGGGAGACCGCAGACATATTCCACCGGGGACAACATCCTTACACACGCGCCCTTCTATCAGCCGTACCGCGGCTAGGGTCAATGAACAATCGAGAGTTGCCACTCCGTTTTCCTGTGATCAATCCGGTGAGCGGCGAACAGCAACCTTCTCGCGATGTCGAGGATACAGTTCGCAGAGACAGCAAGCCCATTTTAGAGGTCCAAGACCTCACGATGCGTTTCGATATTCGCCCCGGGCTGTTGGGACGCAAATCTGGAGCTGTCCACGCAGTGGAGAAGGTCTCTTTTGACCTTTTTGAAGGCGAAACTCTCTCACTGGTGGGAGAATCCGGCTGTGGCAAGTCAACCACAGGGCGCTCGATTACAAGGCTTGTTACACCCACAAAAGGCAAGATTTTCGTCGATGGCCATAACGTATTGCAAATGAACAGTAGCTCATTGAGAAAAATGCGCCGCTCGATCCAGATGATTTTTCAGGACCCATACGCCTCTCTCAATCCACGCATGAGCATAGGCTCGGCGATTGTCGAGCCGTATATTCAACATCGTTACGGAACCCATGCGCAGGCACGAGACAAGGCGGCCTCTCTCATGGAAAAGGTGGGGCTTTCTCCCGACATGATGCAACGCTTTCCGCACCAGTTCTCGGGCGGCCAGCGCCAGCGTGTCGCAATTGCCCGCGCCTTGATGCTCGACCCTAAAATCATCGTTGCCGACGAAGCCGTTTCAGCGCTTGACGTATCGATCAAAGCACAGGTCTGCAATCTCTTGCTCGATTTGCAACAGAGCCTCAATCTGGCCTTTCTGTTTATTTCCCACGACATGGCGGTTGTCGAGCGGGTGAGCCATCGTGTGGCTGTGATGTACCTCGGAGAGATTGTAGAGATCGGGCCGCGAAGGGCTGTTTTCGAAAACCCCCAACATCCCTACACGAAGAAGCTTATGTCGGCAGTGCCGATACCGGACCCTTCACGCCGCAGAATGCATCGCGGGATAGTCGCCGACGATCTAAAAAGCCCGGTCCGGCCGATGGGGTATGAGCCTCCAATTCGGGAATATCGCGAGGTTTCCAAAGGTCATCTGATCCGGGTCGAACAATTTGACTAGGGCATTTCCAGGAACAATGGATGCCGGTTTTGCGTAAATGCGTGAAAACAGAGACCAGGGTGCTTCACTGTCCTTAAAGAAACGCGACATGCGACCAAAAGGACCAAGGGCTAACTGCCCGCAAATAATGACCTATCATAAAATTTCACCGGACACAGCCAAAGATGGCTAGTCTCCGGGCTTCTGAGGTATCGCAACATGAATGTAGCAATTGCCGGAGCTGGCGCAATCGCGATCGGGTACGCAGCACTCCTTCACCAAAACGGCCACCATGCGAGAATATGGTCTCCATCTGGCCGACGAACTGAAGCACTCAATCAAGACACGCCGATGCAGGTGAGCGGGGCCTTGTCTGCCAAGTTCAATCCAGGGGTCTGCCAGCGCGCAGAAGAACTTACGGAATGTGATGTCGTCGTGCTGGCCCTCCCCGCTTACGGCCACCGATTTGTTCTCGACAGTCTCGTGCCACATCTCACGTCGAGACACACCGTCATTATCAGCGCCCACCTTTCGTTCGCCGGCTTTTATCTCGCCCAAAAATTGGCGCAACGTGAAATCGAAATTCCCATCGTAGTTTGGAACACCACCGTTCTGACCGGCAAGGCTCAGTCTGGGCACGACATCAAAATTGGTGCGATACGCGGCAAGGTTGATATGGCTTTGGTTCATGCAGCGGACGCGCATAAAGCCCATGAGCTTTGCACAGATCTGTTTGGCGACCGGTTCGATGTGAAAGACGATATCGTCACCATAACGCTCAGCAATATAAACCCGGAAAGTCACCTGGGCACGGCACTTTGCAACCTCACACGCATCGAGCTCGGCGAGACCTGGGGACAAAGAGTCACGATGACCCCTGCCGTTAGCAGATTTATCGAAGCATTGGATTGTGAGCGTCTCGCCATAGCAGGTGCTTTTGGGAAAACAGTGCCCTCCATCCTCGATCATTTCAGCAAATCTTTCGGAATAACGGCCACGAGCCTGGCCGCACTATCCCAAATTCTTGTCGCCAAAGGTAACGATCCGGCTGGACCGCGAGACATCAACACGCGATATGTTCTGGAAGACGTGCCCTTTGGTCTCATACCGATTCTCGAGCTTGCAGCACTTGCGAATGTGGATGCACCTCTGCATCGAAGTGGAGTTGAAATCCTGAGTGCCTGCTATGGCCGGAATTTCGCGACAGACAATGATATATTACCTCAGTTACAGCTTTCCACGCTGGTTCAACCGATGACCCTTAAGTGAGCTTCGATACCGACGCATAAGTCTCGATAAATTCGCTTACCGTGATCGCATGCCAGAGGATTTCCAGGAAAAGTGAGTAGCTGTTTTCCGTCACGAAATGCGTAAAGACACAGAAAACAGATGGCTATTTGTCGAACGGCCCAGAGTACACGACCTACTGAAAAAAGGACCCTGCCCACCCTCCGCCTAGCGGGGAAGAGTTTTTATAGCGAAACGTTTGCGTCGTGTACCGTGCGAACGGCGGTAACATCGAAGGACGGGGCAACCAACTTGTCTGCCAATCAGTAACAAACATTCGTAAGCGTTCGGCGAACGCATTTTTGAGTGAAGGCGGCGGGTAGTTTAGGCTTGGTGGATGGCGCCTTGCTGGGTTTCTACCGGCGTCCAGTTCCATGGCAGCAATTCCTCAAGGCGATCCTTGGGGTGATCCTGGATCCGGGTGTGGACGTCGGTCAGATAGATCTCGGGATTGTGGCCATGGAGCTTGACCGTTTCGATAATCGTGAGGATATTGGCGATGCGCTCGCCGCCCTTATCCGAGCCGGCGAATAACCAATTTTTCCTGCCAATTCCAAGCGGACGCATGGCGCGCTCAGCTATATTGTTGTCGATCTCAACGCGACCATCATCGATGTAGACGCGCAATGCAGCCCACCGTGACAGCGCGTATCGCATCGCTTCAGCCAGCTTCTGTTTCTGCGGTATCGTCGAGAGCGTAGCCTCGATCCAAAGCTTCAGGTCATTCAGAATGGGGTTGGCATGTTCCTGGCGCAATGCGCGTCGCTCGTCAGGAGGCATGCCACGAATGCGATGCTCGATATCGTAGAGCGCGCCGATGCGCGACAGCGCCTCGTCGGCGATCGGTGAAGGTTTGAGCTTGATGACGTCGTGGAACTTGCGACGCACGTGCGCCATGCAGGCCGCCTCGATAATTTGTTTGCCGTAAAGCTTCTTGTAGCCACCATAGCCATCCGCATGCATAACGCCGCTGAAGGTGGCGAGATGGTCGGCCGGATGCGTGCCCTTACGGTCGGGGCTGTAGTAATAGGCGATTGCCCCAGGGTTCGGGTCTTGATAGCCGCGGCCATCGAAGACATAGACCCATACCCTGCCGGTTTTTGTCTTGCCTCGGCCAGGGTCGAGAACATCGACCGGAGTATCGTCCGAATGTATCCGGTCGACCGCGGCGACATGGGCTTTGATCAGTGAGATGAGAGGCGAAAGCAGAGCGGACACACGACCTACCCAGTCCGCCATGACGGATCGGGAGATGTCTATCCCCAGACGGTCATACATCTCGGATAGACGGTAAAGCGGAATATGATCGTCGAACTTGGCCACCATGATATGGGCGAGCAACCCCGGTCCGGGCTTACCTCGCTCAATCGGCAAGGTCGGCATAATACCTGCTACCGTCGTATCGCAGCCCTTGCAAATCATGCGCTTTTCGACGTGGCGAACAATCTTCACAGACGCCGGTACGTGCTCCATTACCTGGACCACCTTGTCGGCGGCCTTCAGGAACGATGTGCCACCACAGGTGGGGCAATTGCAGGGGGCCGGATAGACCAACTCTTCGGTTGGAAGGCCATCGGGTAGCGGTTTGCGCTTCGGCTTACTCGGTACCTCGTCCGAGACCGGTAAAGGCGTCTTCCCAGCGCGGGCCTCAGCCTCGGCGCGGGAGGCCTCGATCTCCTCCAACATCAGCTCGAATTGCTCGATCTTCCGATCAATCTTTTCCGAGGAAGCGCCATGCTGCCGGTGGCGGAGAAGCTCCAGCTGCGCCCGCAAAAGGCTAATGATGGAGTCGCGCTTGCCGACCTCAGCTTCGCGCTGCTCAAGTTTCGCCGCTTGCTCAGCGACGAGCGCGCGCAATGCAGACAACTCATCCTGACTGTTCAGCGGCATTGTTTCCATGCCCAGAAGCCTAGCCGATTTGGGCTTCAAGCGCCAGTATTTCGGCTAGATTTCTCTGCAAAATCAGTCGTTCAGCCCACCCGGCCGGGAGCGGAAGTCCATGCTGGTCGACGCCAGTCGATCCCTTCAACGAGCATCGACAACTGAGCCTGCGTCAGGTGCGCAACCCCCTCCTTTGCCGTTGGCCAGGGAAAATATCCGCGCTCCAAGACCTTGTACCTCACAACAGAATGCAGCCACTGCCAACGCAGATACGCAGTTAGTGCGGGTTACACATCCGTTTCATCCTTTATTCCCACGACAATTGCCGTGCGTCGGCAAGCGCTACAACCGGCATGGTGAACGCCTTTTGCTGCAGACCGAGGACGCCACTGTTTGGTCGGTTCCTCCGCAATGGACTGATCTTGTAAGCTTGGATCCTGAGGTCGTCATGAGCAACGGACGATCGCTCTTGCGGGTGGTCGACTTAATGGAGTTGGCCACTCTGGTGAAGCGCCTTTCGAGCAAATTGGGGCCGCGCTGACGTGCAGAAGTGTAAGGATAAATATGCCGCATTTGTAAAGTGGATTATGCCGCAAGAGGTCGCTTTTATGAGAGGATATGCCTGCAATTACGAGTCATTTCGTCAAATAGACCATACGCATCAGCTTGACGAGGTAGTAAAATGCGTCATAATTAGAATTACTCTAACGCCGCTTCGTGTCCTCGGAGCCATTGATGTCTGCGAAGTACGACAGCAAGCGCACAAAGACGGATGTCCTCATCGAAGAGGGCACGTTCAATCCCACCCCCGAGAAGGTGCGCGATCCAAAATTTCGGGGCAGCGAGTTCTTCGATCCGCACGACGCCGTGCAGGTCAAATACGAGATGCTGCGTCGCGTCTCCATCGACAAGGTTTCGGTGACGGAGGCCTCCGACGAGTACGGTGTTTCCAGGCCAACCTACTACCAGGCCAAGGTGAACTTCGACATGGCCGGGATTGCGGGATTGGTGCCGACAAAGCCGGGCCCCCGCCGTCCCCACAAGATCGACGACAAAGTCCTGGCATTTCTGCAGGCGCAGCTTGGCCCAGGAGAACCCGTTCGCGCCCGGGAACTGGCCAAGCTGCTCCGCCAGGAACTCGATATCGAGCTTCATCCCAGATCGATCGAGCGGGTTCTAAAAAAAAGCAGCAGGTAAACACTGCCGCGGCGGTGGCATGCCTGATCCAACCGTCGACCATCGCGTCCCAGTACGAGGTATTGCGCCAGGCTGCTTTCGGCGCAGCGCTGCCGCTTATGGCCCGTAGCGGTCTGATGCTCTTTCTGCGTCGGGGCATGTGGGGATGGGCTCAGGCGCTGACAGCAACAGCAAGCACCCCGCGAGAGCAGCTTTACCCATCGTCAATTGCTTGGCCGCTGCACGGCGGGCACAGCGCCGTTGTTCACGTCCTTGCGACAATCGCCATGAGCATCAACGATCGGAGATCACCATGAATGGACACCTCAAAGTCCAGCCTCATCACCTCGAACGCGGCGCCTACCTGTACATCCGCCAGTCTTCAATGCGGCAAGTCGTTGAGAACGTCGAGAGCGCCAGGCGGCAATATGCGCTTCGGGGACGCGCTGTCGCCCTCGGCTGGCGCGACGAGCAGGTTATCGTCATCGACAACGATCAAGGAGAGTCCGGTGCATCGGCGGCGTGGCGCGAAGGGTTTCAGCGGCTGGTCAGCGATGTCGGCATGGGGCATGCCGGGATCGTCATGGGCCTGGAAGTCTCCCGTCTGGCGCGCAACAATGCCGACTGGCAACGTCTGTTGGAGATCTGCGCCCTTGCCGACACCCTGATCCTCGACGAGGACGGCGTCTATGATCCGGCAAGTTTCAACGACCGGCTCCTGCTCGGCCTGAAGGGAACAATGAGTGAGGCCGAGCTGCATGTGATCAAAGCCCGGCTACGCGGCGGCATTCTCAATAAGGTGCGGCGCGGCGAGTTTCGTTGCCTCCTGCCGACCGGGCTGGTCTATGACCATTTCGGCAATGTGACTCTTGATCCAGACACGCAAGTCAGAGAAACGATCATTCATTTCTTTGAGATGTTCTCTCGCCTCGGGTCCGCCTCCCAGACCGTCAAGGTCTTTCGCAATGAGGGACTATTGTTTCCATCGCGCCTACACAACGGCGGCACGCTGTTTCGGCCGCTGACCGCATCGACGGCGATGCGTGTCCTGAACAATCCGCGCTACGCTGGCGCCTATACCTATGGCCGACGACAGTTTCGACGCACCATCGACGGCAAAAAGACTCTGCGTGCGCGCGACATTGATGACTGGCCGGCCTGCATTCCCGATGCTCATCCCGGCTATATCAGCTGGGAGCGACATCAGGAGAATCTGAAGATCCTCAAGGCGAATGGCCGTGGATTTGAAGCGGCACGAGCTTCAATCCCAAGGGAGGGACCGGCACTGCTGCAAGGCCGAGCCGTGTGTGGGCAGTGCGGCAGCCATCTTAGGGTTCGCTATGCGGCGCGGCGTGGCCGGCAGGAAGCCTGGTACATTTGCAATCGTGCCCGTATTTATCGTGGGGAGCCTATGTGTCAGTCGATCGCCGGGCCTCCCGTCGATGAAGCCATCGGTATGCTGATTGCCGAGCAGATGACGCCGGCGGCCGTCGAACTCGCTCTCGAAGTCCGCAAGGAGATCCAAGCCCGCCATGAAGAAGCAGACCGGCTGCGCTGTCGCGCAATCGAACGCGCCCAAACGGAAGCCGAGCTCGCTCAGCGCCGCTTCATGCTTGTCGATCCTAGTAACCGCCTCGTCGCCGACACGCTCGAAGGTGAATGGAACGAGAAGCTTCGCACGCTGGCCAGTGCCCGCGAAGAACGCGAACGTGGTCGAGAGCACGATCAATTCATCCTTGATAAAGCTGTCCACGAACGGTTGGTCGCGATGACGGCCGACTTCAACCAGCTCTGGAAGGATCCGGATACCCCATGCCGCGAACGCAAGCGATTGCTGGCCCACATCATTGAGGATGTTACTCTCCTAAAGTTGCCAGCGGAAGGAACCACCAAGCTTCACGTTCGCTTCAAGGGCGGCAAAATCCAGACGCTTACCACCATGAACCCAAAATCCTCTCCTCAGCAGATCAAGACAAAGTTCAGTATCATTGAGCTGGTCGATAGGCTTCTCGACGATTACATTTATCCCGAGATCGCCGAGATTCTAAACGAGCAGGGACATCGCCCAGGTGGAACCGCACGTCGCGGCTGCCAGGACGCCCGCTTTACACCCCTCAAAGTCACCTATCTCATCCACGAATATAAGCTGCGATCACGATATGATCGACTGCGACAGCGGGGAATGCTGACAAGGCAGGAAGCGGCAGCGCATCTCAATATCAGCGAGCAAACAGTCGCCAGATGGGCCAAATTTGGCCTCATCACCAGACATGCCTATAACGGGCACTATAGCCTGTACGAAATCGCCGATGGAGACCTGCCGCAAAAGCAATGCAGCCGATGGAATCCACTCGAAGATCGCGCTGCTGCGTATCAACAAACGCAAACAGAGCCAAGAACATCAACTGGCGAGGAAAGAGGTGTAGTATGAACGCCGATCGTTGTAGAATAGGCAAAACCCCTGGCCATCCCACCACAAAAGCTTGATCCGATCGGCACGCTTGCCGCGGAACCCGAAGATGGCACCGGACCCTGGTGCCTCCTTTATGACCGTCTCGGCTAGTGTCGACAGACCATCGATCCCACGGCGCATGTCGGTCACCCCGCACGCCAGATAGACCCGCACATTTCCGGACGGCCCGATCATGCCGCCTCCACGCAGACGATCAATGCCGACAGTAACCTTCCATCAAGGTCAGCGGAGACCTTCAAGCTCCGGCCATTTCGCAACAAGATCTCGACCGCGACCGACGCCGGGAACGTCACAGGTGCCTGCTCAGAGCGCATTTCCTCAACCATCTTCACCGGAAGGAACGTGGCGGGCGTGCTGACGTGGCCAAATGTCTGCCGCCACAGCCGGATCTGCGCCGGATAAATATCATGGCGGCGCGCCACATCGCCAATCCGGACGCCAGCCCCAGCCGCCTCTGCTAAAATCCTCTCCTTCGCCTCGCGCGACCATCGCCGCCGGCGCTCAACGCCGGAAATGACCTCAATCCGAGCCATGCTAACCTCTTTGATCTGGAATTAATGTCAGCATTAATGCTGGTTCTAATGCCAGATCATCGCCTGATCTGCTCAATCAGCAAAATCCGTCCGCCGGACGCTTACAAACATTCATCTCTTTTTCTTATCGAGTTTTCACCCCCTGCCACCCCGTTGCTGAAGAGAAATAATCTGGTTGAGGAGTTCGTGCTGGGCCACCAGGGCTGGAGCAGTCTCCGAAGGCTCCTTGGAGTTTGCGGTGTCCACGCTATTGTATCCCTCATCTACCCCGATCGAACCGGGGCGAACTTCTGTCTTCATCACCACGCTTTGCTCTGGATCAGCAACGGGTTTGCTTTGAGCGGCAACGACGTCCACACACTCGCTGTCTTCAATCTGCGCCGGGTTTCGCATTGGTGTATCGGCTGCGCTTTGATCAAGATTGTTGTCAAAGACATTTACGTCTTCCGGCAGCACCAACCATTCCGGCTCTGGAAGAGAACCCTGTTGGCTTTCGAAAATTCGCTTCAATATGAGATCCGAATAATACCTCACTTTTCTTAGTTTGAGAGGAGGCTGGCCTTTAATAAGAACAATTTCATAGTCGTCGTCGAGTAGACGGACTTGTTCGGCGCGCAGAAGTGGTGCCCCTTGTTCAGAGATTTGGATGTTATGATCAAACATGCGGGCTTGGGTGTACGAGGTTGAGCGAGCCTGAAACGTGTGATCGCCAATCGCCTTAGAAATATAGGTTGGGGTCTCGTCATCAGCAGTCGCCATGAATATCTGCACACCAGTATTACTGAGAAAATTTTGCTTACCAGCTTCATCATAGGTTCCAGTCAAAGCCGAGAGGCTCTGTATAATGAACATGAAGCGGCCCTTATAGCCGGCGATCGTCGTAATCGCCGTCTCCACGGCTTCGAGCTTGCCCAAATGCTTGAACTCATCGAGAAGAAACAAAACCTCGTGACGTTCATCATCATGGGGTAGCGATCTCTGCAGGATTGATACAACCTGCTGGAAGAGAAGCCGCATCAGCGGCGCGATGACTTCGAGATCGTTTGGGCTGACACAAAGGTAAATACAAGTCCTCTTCCGTCGCAAATCGTAGACGGAAAAATCCGAGCGACTTGTGGCTGCTTTTATAAGTGGATCGGCCCAAAGATTGAGTCCTCCGTCGCCGAGCACTGATGTGTATGACGTCAGTATTTTGGTGTCATTTCCCGCCATATTATCGAATATGCGCTGAGCTTCTTTGTTGTGCGTTTCCCCGGCAAGTTGCGCAAATAGTTTATATTTCTCACCCGGCTGAGCGAACAGATCATAAACGGCACCGATCGTTGGTGTTCCACGCTCAATACAACTCAATATACCTGCAACGAAGAGATCGCGAGCCCCATCGATGAAACCCTCCGCACCTTTACCTTTCGCTGTCAGGAGATTTGCAGCAAGGCGGCGTGTTTCAGTGAAGCGCCGTTCAGGCGGCAACGCGGCAATATCAAGCACGGGATTGTAACAGTGCGTTCGCCGCTCTTGATCTAAGGGCGAGAACTTGAAAACCGCGTCTCCGCTTGATTTACGCGCCCTCGATGTGAGTTCAAACAATTCGCCTTTTACGTCCAGAGCAATGACTGAGCCCTTGAAGGTCAGCAACGTCGGGATAACAATACCGACGCCCTTACCAGCACGAGTTGGCGCGACGACAAGACTGTGAGGTTGTTCTCCATTGCTTAGATAGCTACCAAACCAACGTGGTCCACATGTCTTGCCGAAGATCGGACCCGTGATATGCCTGTAGCGCTGGAGGTATCTCGCGTGCCGCATCTCGCCAGAGCCAGCCCAGCGAGCAGTGCCGTGGTGTTCGCGCTCGCGCATCGATGAAAATAGTTGGCATACCAGCACAAGCATCGACGTTACAACGATTATGATAAGTCCACGATAGAACGTAGCGCTTGCGTATCCTGAATAAAGCGGCGTCTCATGCAGGAATGCAAAAACGCTGAATGTCATCATCATTTCGCCCGTAAAGCCATGACGAAATGTGACGTATAAACTTGCCGCACAAAAACCAACGGCCAGTGAAAATACTATGCTTACAGTGAGGCGTAATGGCGTGTACTTGCCTGAATTCATCACGTCACCACGCTTTGTTCACTCTTGGAAAATCCGATTTGTTTACAGGCGGCTGAATCTACAGCCCATGACGCTCGCGTTGGCGCGATTCAAAAATCCTCGCACCACGTTGAGTGTCGAGGTCATTCACGCTCCGGCCCATGGACCGATCTGCTAACCTATGCGTTCTGCTTTCGGGCGCGACAGGTCCGGTCCGGCCAACATTCGTTTCCGATACGATAGTATGCAACCCAGCGTTCTGCTCGGAGGGAACTCTCCGTGAACGGGGTTCCGAGATTGCGTCGATCCGCGCCAGATCCTCATCGGTCAACTCAGGGAAATCATCTAAGTTCGTTTTTGATGGACCTGTGTCATGTCGCCCCCCCTCCTGTTGGACCCCAGCATGGATGGGCCACCCGCCAGGGGCAACGGCAACAGTCTCGGTTGCGGTAACGTCGTCCAAGCCGACCGCACAAGTCGTATTCGCTCCGTCCCGCCCCAAAGTCGAGCGCGGTTTGGAAAGTGCGTCGATCAACGCCAGATCCTCGTCAGTCAGCTCAGGGAAATCGTCGAATTTCGTTTCCGATTGGCCCGGGTTGTGCCGACCTCTTTCCTGTTGGGCCCCAGCATGGGTGGACCAACCGCCGGGGCCAATGCCAATAGTCTCGGTTGAAGTGGCATCGTTCAACCCGACCGCACAAGTCGTATTCGCAATATCCCGCTCCAAAGTCGAGCGGGGTTTGGAAAGCGCGTCTATCAACGCCAGATCCTCATCGTTTAACTCAGGGAAGTCGTCAAAGTGCTCCTCGGGTGAGATAAGCGATCCAACTGAACCTTCGTGGGCCAACACCAGATTTGTTTGGCTACCGATTACGCTACCGGTATTATCGCTCTCAGTTAGAATTTGGTGGTTTTCGATGCTGGCAGACCCAGCGTTAGTGCTTGAATTTACGCCGGCCATGCCTGTGGGATCCGCGGAAGCCCTGAGCGGTGAACCGCTTTCAGCGAGCAGATCGATTTCATCCAGCCCTGGCCAGGAGAAGCCTTGCGTCGACGCAAGACTGTTGACCCCGAGATCCCTGTTGTCTGCCAACCAATACCGTGCGCTTCCCAAGCTTTCTTCAGGCTGGCCCTCTCCAGCAATGTCCAGATCATGACTTGAATCAAAGGTTCTTGTATCAGTTGGCAGCGTTGCAGTTCCGTGCCGAGATTGCATATCACTTTCTGCCGTTTCGCCGACATTATCAGACCCTATGACCGGTTGGCGCACCCCTTGCGAAGCCGACATCGTGGCAAAGCGATCTCTCTCACCCAAAGACGCGGCAACAGGACCCACCTGCACTTTCGAGCTCATATTTCGCTTCGCCATCGGTTCACTTGCGTCACCGTTTTCCTCGTGTTGGCGCGGTCGTTTTAGTTCCAACTTGTAAGCACGTGACGAAGACGCCGCTTCACAGTCCGCGGTAGTAGTAGACCGTTGATTTTTGGCGGAAGTATCTGTAAGGTCGCGAACGCCATTCAAAACGAATGCTCCTACTCCAGTCGAGAGCTCTCTTCGGTTGTGCCGGACAGCGGCGGCTAAAGATGTGCCCGGGGTTGGTTCACGTCTGGCTATTTCGTTCACTTCATGGTTTGAATTCATCTTTGCAGGACGGCTGACGTCTCTACGGGGTTCTTCGTCCGCCATGATCGATCCCTTCTATCTTCTGCTTCTAAAGAGTCCTTAAGGTTCTGATTGGATCAGATATTCTTTCTATTCTGCTGATTTGATTTTCTTTGCGGACAACGGCTTCCAATTTTGGTGAGACTCTAATCCTCACGACTGCGCCCGTCCCTTGAACGCTTTCGAATACTTGGCTCCGCGTCCTCATAATAGGGACGCTTGGAATTTGGCACGTGTTGCCGACGACGATCTGCCCCCAGAGACAATTCATCTGTAGCGACGTCGGATGGTCCAGCGTCATGCAACGGATTTTCTTCAGTGGGCTGTATCGACGATGTAATCAGATCGTCCTGGGCAACTGACACGTCGGTGATTGTCGTACCCGCCCGAATTGCTTTTACTTTGGTCGGTTTTGAGGCTCTCTGGTCTTGCTCGCCACCACGGGGCCGTTTTCGATGAAGCCGTTGCCGAATGTCATCTTCGCCTGCTGTGTGCAAGATTGGTTCGATTGCCAAACGTTGAATGCTAGCAGCATCTTCAAGATACCGGCCGGAGGTATTCGATCCGATTGGTGCCCGGGAGCTCGCTTCAGACATCGGTCGAAGACTCTCGTTTTGTCGCGAATCTTCTGCCACGTTTCGAGGCGTCCCCCCGTACGAAGGATTGAAAGATTGATCCTGTTCTGGATCGTCTACTCCGGGCGAGACATGTTCGACATCAGGGTTCTCTAGACGAATTTGATTAGCTTGCTGCCGCTCAAGGCGGCGATACTGAGCAAAAGTCATGGGCCGTTCGGTGATGTTGCGCTCAACACGTCTGGTCGCCTCCAAGACGATTCCATGACGAAGCGAAATCTCGGCCATTTTAATGCGCAAGGCGTCGTAATTCAGTTGAGGATGCCGCCGGGATATTTTCAGCCAGCCATGTCCCAAAAGTTCGCGACGATTGATGACGGCATGCAGATGTGGGTGATCGCGATCGGTATGGAAGGCGGTAAGATAGTTGTATCTGCCTCCCCCTGCGCCTGATCCAAACATCTCGGCTACCCACTCCCGGCTGGCCGCATAAGCTGCGACATGGCTTGTACTGGCAGGGAAGCTTACAATAATGTGGGTGGTTAATTCCTGCTGCCTTTCCGAGTCGGACTGACTTTCGTCATAACTCCCGGTCTCTTGAACCCAACTACGGGCGAGATCGCGAATTTCAGCTGGAGGTACGAAAACATCGAGGTGCCGTGCAGAGCGCTGTAGCTCCAGCTTGCCCTTACGAGATAAGTACTCCAACTGATTGATGATCTGTTGGAGTGTCTTGGTCCCACCTCCAGGAACAATGCGGATTATGACTTGAGACCGAGCGGGCATCTGACAAATTCCGTTTTAAGAGCTACGCATGAGTCTGTCAGGTTCAGATTAAACCACACAGCATAACGGTTCTTTGGGTTGAGTTGGTCTTATCGGAAAACCAGGCTTCGCTATCCCCTTACAAACTCTAAAGAATGTTGCGTTTTATTGTCTTCAATGAAACGCATACCTATAGGCGACAGGCTTTAGTGTTGCGAGGCATCCGCCAGCATGGAGCAACCGTCGATCCTTCGCCGTGATACCGACAAAATGGACCGGAGCAAGCTGTCCAGATCAGCAAAAGATTTACCAAAAGCGTTGCGTTCCGCTTGAAGAGCACTCAAATCCGTTGTCGGATTTTCAGCGTAAGCGCATAATAGCACCGCAACATTGTTTGAGAGCGCTCCTATTGATTGGAGTATGGATTCCATTATCTGCCGGGTCTCTGCATCAATCTCGAGAAACCCGGCAATCCGGCGTACTGCAACTCTTATGGCCATGCTGTCAGACAGCCCCAACCGGCGGGCTTGGCGAGAAAAACTCTCATATTCGGCCGATCGCAATCGAGTGCTGACGATCTTGAAACCCTCGGTTTTCTGCTCTTTGCACCGGTCGATAATATCACCTGAGCGGGATTTTGCGCTTTGCGGCATCGCTTGCTCCATAGAAAGCGGAATGATCTAGATTTGTTCCGGAGTGGACATTTCCAGTCAAGAGAACAGAATTCTCTGCCTGACACGAATGTAAATCAATAATAATTCTGTTATTTCTTATTATATAAAGTTACATTTGCAATTAATTTATAATATATTTGAAATATATAATCATTGCACTATTATATTATTAGCTAATTTTATGAAATCTAATGCAAATTCACTAAATTCGAATACAACGAAAACTAGCAATTGATGGAAATTTGCGGCTCCATCAAAAATTCTCCTATTATTTTCCTTCGCGAATACCACTTTGGCACATTGCGATGCCGTCGGGAGGAGGCATCCACTCCCTCCGCCCTCAGTGAAACGTATGGCCCGCCTTGCTTGCAAGTTGCTTTTTGATTTCCTGCGCAGCTGCTTCAACGTATCTGGTCTTACGGTCAGGCCGTAGCCAAGATGGATATCCGCACGTCCAGAGCAAAGTTGAGTAAGCCTCCGGTGAAGGCCACAGGTCAGGCAGCTTGAGCCTGCAGAATGCCGGTGAAGGTCTTCAGGTGGCGCTCCGAATGCTCCTGTCGCCGGTCCCGCGATGCGTAATACAGCGCAGCCGGCGGTGAGAGCCCGCCGAATGTCGGTCGTCCCGGACATAGGTCCATATGCGACCGGTATCGGTCTTTCCCTTTGCCAGAACCGGCACTGTCGGGCGAGTAGGCCGGAGGAATTTCACCTCCAGCCTCTCTCAGAACCGGGCGTGAGGCTCTCACCACCCGGCTCCCATCAAGCGAGCTCCATGCCATTACCAAGTCGCCAGTGTACGAACAGCTTCCGGTTTTCACGCGCAATCTTTGCAACAAAGAGTATCCTCTCCCGCATCGAATTCAGCGATGATATGCTGACGGCCGGGGTAAATCCGCAGAACGTTTTCTGCGTAACTGGACCCCGGACGGATCGCGGACGAAAGCAATACCCGAGAAAGTCGAACTTGACGGTCTCGTGCCGACCCCTCCGTCGATCATCTTTGCAGTAGACGATTTTCGTTTTCGCGGGATGCATTTCCAAGCGACATTCCAAAAGACGAGCTGCAAGCGCTTCTCTGACGATCCGCGCTTCACTCTCGCTCCGGCAATGCATCAGTCCATCATCCGCGTAACGACACCATGGCAGGTCAGGGAACTGTCTGCCCATCCACACGTCGAATGCATAATGCAGGAAGAGGTTGGCAAGTATCGGGCTAACGACACCGCCTTGTGGCGTGCCGCAGTTTCGCTCGACGGTTGCCCCATCCTCCTTCCGCATTGGTGCTGTCAGCCATCTTTCGATGTAGAGCAGCGCCCAGGCACACGTTATGTGTTTGCGTACAGCCCGTAGCAGAAGGTCGTGGTCGATATTGTCAAACAGTCCTTTGATATCGAATTCCAGGACCCAATCATATTTCCAGCACCGCTTGCGCGTAACGCCGATGGCATCCAGCGCCGACTTTTCGGGCCGATAGCCATAGGAATCTGCCAGAAAGATTGCATCTAGATCCGGCTCAATCATCTGCTTGACCACACTTTGGGCCACGCGATCTGCCACTGTTGGCACCCCGAGGATCCGCTGGCCTCCACTCTTCTTAGGAATGGAAACGGCGCGAACTGGCGGAGGAAAGTAAGTGCCTGAGCTCATCCTGTTCCAGATCTTATAGAGATTCCCCTTCAGATCGGCCTCGAACTGCTCAATCGTTACTCCATCCACACCAGCTGCGCCTCCGTTGGATCGCACCTGCAGATAAGCTTCGTACACCTTCTGCTTACCGATATTGAACGGTTTGCCTTGCGTATCCATCAACGTCCTCCTGTTGCCAGTTGTGTTGATGATACGCCCACCTGATCCGACCTCTTCGCTCCAGCTCCATTACGAGCCTTCATCGCTACTACAGATCGGTCCGTCCCAGTGCTCCGCATCGGTACTCTCGCCTCACGGTTTTCTCCGCTTGTGCTTCTCCCTTTGCATCGGAGCGACTGGTTCCTGCAGTTCCGCGACAATGCCTGCATCCGCTTCACGCCCCCTCAACGCCGGTCGCCGCTTGCCCGGTCACCAGGCATCTGACAAGCTGATCCCAAAGAGACGACACACCTCTGGTTTTGACGACAGGTTCCACGTTACGACGCTTCATCGGAAGGTTCATTTTCATTCGTCTCTCGGATGCGTACCGGTCCAGGGTTTGCCCTAGACTTACCTTTAACGCTCACGACCACGTCTCTTAAACGCAGCCGCTTGGAGTGGTTTGAGCCCAGCTCCTGAAAGCCGAACCCGAGGGGCCAACCCTCATCATTATCGCAGCTTCAAGCACAAAGATTGTCAGGCCATATAGACCATCCTTTCCGAGTGCTCTGCAGCACACTGTCGTCGCCATGAAGTCGCTCAGCAGCCAGAGCATGTGCTTCGATCAACGAATGGATGGGCTTCAGCGCCGCGGCACATGCTCCGACTTGGTCGGCCAATGTCGATAAGCCAAGGTCGACGCCCTAAAGCGTGTCGCATTTAATCGCACTCATATCCTGCTGCCTTGAAGTAGTTTTTACATTCTGTGACGGAGAAGAGGTCACAGATTTCGCCAAGCGCGTTGGAGATGGCATCGAAGCTGCGGGCCGCCCGCTTTCGCAGCAGCGTCTTGAGTTTTGAGAAGGCCATCTCGATGGGATTGAGGTCGGGACTATAGGGTGGCAGGAACAGCAGCCAGGCTCCCTTTGCGCGGACCAGCTTTTCGGCCCGCTCGCTCTTGTGGAAGGCGACATTGTCTAGGATGACGACGTCTCCATGCGACAGGGTCGGCGCGAGTTGGGTCTCTATCCAAGCCTCGAAGCTGCGGCTATTCATCGGCCTATCGACAATCCAGGGGGCAACCATTCCATAGGATCGTAGCCCAGCGATGAACGTTTGGGATTTCCACGACCCGAAGGGGGCGTGCGTTCGATATCGCTGGCCTCGGGGAGACCAGCCCGTCCGCTTTGTCAGCTTTGTGTTCGTCGACGTCTCGTCAATAAAAACCAGTCGTGCCAATGCTTTGTTGAAGAAAGGCTTTCGCCGCCCGGTCCACAGTTCACGCGCCCGCGCGATCTCCAGGCGCTGCTGCTCGCTTGCCATCAGGCTTTTTTTATGGCTCAGCCCCAGCCTGTGAAGAAGCCGTCCGACACTGGAGCGATGGACGATGACGCCACGTCCGCAGAGTTCCACGCAAAGCTCGTCCAGTGTCAGTTCGCCATTCTGCATCATCCGCTCTTCAACCCACGCGTGATGCGCTGAAAGCTTGCCGCCGCCAACATGCCCCTGCCGGCGCGGGACAAGCGAATTTGTCTCGCGTTTGAGGATCACCAGATCGTTCACGAAACGTGGCGAGACCCGAAAATGCCGGGCCGCCTCGCGATGGCCATGGCCTTCCTCAACAAACCCTATCACACGCTCACGCAACGCAATCGGATGTGACTTACCCATGACGGCCTCCCTTCAAAGCGAAAGAGAATCACCGATAAGCTGATTTGAGAAGATTGAATCGTAAAAACGGCGACAGGCTTTAGCGGGCATAGCGTTCGCTCTGGCGATTGAGCGGCTGGTGCTGGGCGAACTTCTCAACAGGATCATCGCCGCGAACAAGCGCCCAACCATCTCATCGAGCGTCACATCCTTACGGTCATCGATCAACGCGATAACGAATTCCTCGTGGGCATCAACGGCCGATGGTCGTCGCCAGCCTTGTGGCCGAGGCCTTAACTCGCCCTGTCGCGCTCTCGCGATCCAGCGGATCGCGGTCGAAATCAACGCCGAAACGAGCCGCAGCCTGTCGGGCCGACATGCCCGACGCCGACGCTTTCAATACTCGTATTCGCAGATCATCGCTCAAGGCCTGTCCCATCATCCACCTCTCCGTTGCGGATGTTGAATCAGCTTAGGCCGGCGACGTCACATCACAATCGATTCATTGATCACAGCATGTGCTCTAATTCTTCAAGCCTTACTTATAGCTTATCACTTTCTCGAGACCCGTGGCAGCTTCCAAGAGGTATCGATCTTTCCCACATGCAGCATCAAAGCTTAACCCTACTGGGAGAGCGCCTTTAGGAGCAACCGGGATAGTAATCGACGGAAGCGCCGCGTTACTGGCGAGGTCGGTGTTTCTGATGCACTCAGCAAAGATGTCTGGGTGCGCGGCCTCAGAAACAAGCGGTACCGCTTGGGGGACCGTCGGATAAGCTAGCAGATCAATATCGTCCAAGTCAAAAAGCGCATTAATTTTCCGCCGCAATCGTCCGACATTGGAAATTGCCTCAGCATAATTCGCGGGCGTAATTAGCCCACCACCCAAGTGCGCATGAATTATACCGCGAACGTTCTCGTCGCGAATATCCTCGAAAACCTCAGAAATTTTTTCTTCCCAACCTAGCGAGACTAATGTCCTTGGGAAGTCCAAGAAGAATTCGTAGAGCGGGACCGTAAAGGTGATCGTCCGGCTCAGTTCAAGTATCGAGGTATCGTCTACCTCCAGGCATTGATGTTCGACAGACTTTAAGCTATCAATTGCTGCACGGCAAACCGACTTGACGTCGGCGTCGAGCCCGGTCCATAGTGAAGACGGCAGGCCTATTCGCAAAGGCGACTTATCAGGAGCCGTCATCGGTTCGTCCGATGAGAGATGGCTATAGACAAAAAGGGCATCTGCCGCACTTCGAGTCAGCAAACCGGGCGAATCTTTGGTTCTCGATACCGGAATGATGCCGGACGATGACCATCTCCCGCTTGTGGGCCTGAAACCGGTGATGCCGCAAAAAGATGCAGGTATCCTTACCGAACCACCAGTATCGGTACCAACTGCCAACAACACAATTCCTGCAGCCACAGCGGCGGCACCCCCACCACTGCTACCTCCAGCGCAATAGCCAGGCGCTGCCGGGTTTCCTACGGTTCCCCATTGGGCATTTACCGACGTGATACCAAAACTCAGCTCGTGCATGTTGTTCTTGCCGGAGACCACCGCTCCCAAGGCTTTCAGCTGCCTGACAATCTCAGCATCACGCGGAGCGATGCAGGCCGCCATTGCTGACGTCCCGACGGTGACCGGTTGCCCTTCAACACAGATGTTATCTTTGAAAGAGACCGGTATCCCAAAAAGTGGAGCGTCCACACAGGCCGCATCCGGCTTGGTAAAAGATTGCTCAATGCCACGTTCTTGGATGAAACAATTGAGCTGACTGTGTCGCAGCATCGCTGCTAATGTCGATTCTCTGATTTCCAACACCGAAGTTTCCCTGGCGTGTATTTGATGGCAAATCTTCTCGATATTAGACGTTGCAAACATTTAAGTAGCCTTATTTAAAGGAAGATAAATCTACCGGTTCTCAATATCGATAAGCGGAATCCATCTCATCAATAGGGTTCCCCTGTAAGAGTTGGCCGCCACAGCTGCGTATGACAGCACACGCGGCATTCAAGCCCGTTTGTACTGCGCCCTCAACCCAGCCACCGGTAAAGGAGCATCCACATCCTGCTAGATAAAGGCCCGTGTCTTCTTCCGGTCTTTTTGCGGTAGCAAATTGGAAAAATAGCCGCTGTGAAAAGATGTCTTCCCCAGGATAATTGAGCTTAAAAGCACCTACTGCATAGGGATCCATTAGCCAATCGTGCTGCAGGACGTGACGTTCATAGTCACCTTTCGCCGGAACTAAATGGCGGGCGAAATCACCGCAAACTGTGGCCAGATCATCGACTAGACGCTGGCACCTTTCTTTTTTGTCCAGGATGGAAAGCATTTTGTTTGCATCATCTTCCCATGTGTAGCTTAACAGGACCACGCCCTTACCATCAGGTTTATCTGGCTGATAGTCTAAGCAGTAGACCCCCCTAGCAAGGCCGTCAGACAGGATAGTTGTCGGCAAGCCCTCTTTTAACCAGAACTTGTTTTCCGTAAGCATAAACAGCTTGGAAGATCCGGTAAGGTGGGTCCGTCTGACCGCTCGCAAAACCTCATTGTTAAGAAATGTTTCATCCGTCGTAAGACGATGGGCCAGTTCCATGGTCCGATTGCTTGTGGTGACGATGACGCGGTCAAAGGGCTCGACCTGCCCTCCTGAGCATGTCACAAGTATCTGGCCACCCTGTTTGGAGATACCGCTGACATGACCGTTGCGCACACGCTGCCGCAAACTCAGACCGTGAAATTCCTGTTCAGCAAACCGTTTCACTAAAAGGGAAATCCCTCCAATAATCATGCGCTGGTCGTCCTCGTACCCGTTGATCACCAGACGCAGTATCTCGGTAAAGGCGGCTTGGTACACAGGTAAAAAGCCTCCAGATCCAATCCCCAGAGATCCGAAAAGCTCAAAGTCTTCTGGCCTTTTCCAGGGAACGCGCCCTGGCGGCCGCGGTCCGGTAAAGATGGCGACCAAGGCTGAATAAAAGGAGGCGTCGCGAAACGAATCCAGCCAAGCCTGCCAAGCCTCACGAGCCTCGTCAAAGCGGCGCGACCGAAGCAACTTTGTGATTTTAGCCGGCGCGAGCAGTTGAATACCTTCGTGCACGTAACCGTCGTTTATCAAAGCTTGCCATCCTTGATCAACGCGCCTGAACAAAGGCGGCGGAGGCCCGCCAGCCTGCCATAGGTAACGCTCACCTCGGTAATGTATCTCAGTATCCACGATGCCCGGATCGGGAAATGAAGCTGCGGTATCTATCCTGAATTTGTCCAGATAATAAAACAGACAGGTCGCGCTGGAAGGAAAGCGCATAGCACCCATCTCGGCAATGAGATTCGGTTCGAGCGGGTCGAAGATTTGTGACCAAGCCCTTCCACCCATGCGATCTCGCGCCTCAAACAGCACGAGATCTGTTACCCCGGCCCGCAAAAGTTCAGTCGCCGCCACCAAGCCACTGATGCCAGCGCCCACAATGCCGACTCGGGGACGGCGGCTGTTTTGGGCAACGCTCCCAATACGACCTTCACAATCCCTCAATCGCAAAAACGATCCATAATCATAGAGAAGATCGATACTCGGTAATGAAGCTACTGGGATGGTACTGTTCAGCATATTGCTCTCCGATGATGACAATGTTTTCTCGAAAGCCAGTTTCGCCTCGGAATGCCTGCCCCTTAAATCGGTACGCCGCGGTTACAGCTTAAAGGTGGCTGCTCATACGGCGTCACAATCAGCGACGTGTTTCCAGGAAGAAGCTTGCCCCCTTGCCTACTTAGCGATAGCGGATCTCGCTAACCGAAGTTGCCACAGCGCATGTATTGATCAGTCGCAATCGTAAACGTCGACGTATTCGAACTAGACAATAAAGTATATGTGGAATTAAATATAGCAATTTGTCTCTCAGACACCATCTCAGAGGGCGTACTGGATTGCAATACGAATAAACCTATTGATATTTATGCATCATTAATATAAGCTTATTTATTTTTATCCTTAATTCAAGAGATTTCCTTTTACAATTTTGTTTCATTTGACATCGGTTCGCCTGCCTGTCGGTCGAAGCGATCGGCAAGGCAGGCAGGCGAACCGATGTCAAAGTCGGACTCGAAAAGTCGTCTATGATCTCGATACCTTGCAAGTGTCTGGGTTATCAGGCGAATGCGGGCAATCAGAATCCATACCTCTGGGGATGCACGGATGCACGGATGCACGGATGCACGGATGCACGGATGCACGGATGCACGGATGCACGGATGCACGGATGCACGGATGCACGGATCTGACATCGGTATATATCCTGTCAAGTCAGGCATTTTGGGGAAATAGCAAATTGAGTTTGGTATCTCCTAATTTAAAAAACGTCGACCTTCTCATCTGTTTAAGCCGATACGGCAGTGCAGGATATGTAGTCTAACCAACCTTAAATGAGTAGGCGGTACTTCAGAACTTCAATTGTAACAATTCGGATTAACGCCGCCTGCAAGATCCGCGGGAGCACCTCGTCGACAGCTATTTTCAGAACCGTAGCGTGCCAAACGACAGAGCGGACGCCATAGTCTACTAAACGCTTAAACATGCATTCAAATGCGGATACCGTGTACAATAAAATAAATATTCTTGTCTCAAAATTAATTTGCAATTTATACAACATCCCCAAACATACTGAAAATCATCAAATAAAAATGATATAAAACCAGCCCAGACTTGGAAAAATGCATTTTATTCTAGGCTTCGATTTGAATTGTAGACATTTAGTTTTTAATTTTGGCTGTGATACGATCAATCACAAGACCGAGGAAATCACGATCGGCGAACGACGTCTTGACATAGGCGAACCAAATGAAAAATCTCGCAAGCTTATCAAGATCTCCAATGACAGGATAGCCGGGGTGAGTCTTTGAAATCATTATGCCTCTTTCTACGGCCTGAAGCAAAGCACCGTCATGATTGGATTCAAGCCCGAGGGCAATCCACCGGGCTATCGGCCAAGCAGTTTTTTGCTCATTGAAATGGTCCGCAAGATCTTGACCTTCACCGGAAAAATCAGCGATGTGGGATGACTTGATCCGCTTCGCTGCTTTGCGTGCTTCCTTATTCTCCTTCAACTTTTCCTTCAAACGCTCCCAGTTCACGGCGAACTTGATCTGCATAAACAGGCCATCAAAAATTAAATATTGAGAAGGAAAAAATAAAGATTTAAATATCGGTTGAATACGTTCTCGATGTTGTCAAAAATGAATGTAGTAGTTTCAGGACCGATCATTGCTACAATATCAACCGTGTCCGGCGATGAACTTGCGGAAGCCATGATAGTTTGGTTTTTATGATAAGAAGGTTGTACCGGTAAACTGAATTTATAGCGATGTTAGAACGTCTGTATCGTAAGCCTTTACGTCACGCGATAAGACTTGCTGGCAAATCTTATCTGCAAAGCTATATGGTATGGATGTAGGCGATTTAAAAACCCTCCAATTCAAACAACCAAGTCAAATGACTCCAAAAACATCCTGCGACTTAGCTGTACCACATGAATTAATGTTTCAATCAAACGCTATCGAGAACAGAAATTTTCAAAAATTGCTATACCTAAATTTCTCGCTGGGACCGTATGTCCAAGTCATAAAATGACGTAAGCGCATATGTAATCACGTAGAAAAGAGCACCCAGCTGTCTATAAAATGAGTTATTCACGTCTTATTTCTCATCAACTCCCATTATCCGGCCCCATATACAATCTTAAACACTCTTTGATATGGCGTCTCTTCTCACAAGCTGCTTGGGCATGGACTTGCCTGAGATTACGCAGAAGGCCAAGAAGGTGTTTTATTTTATCATTTCGAATTAAATTATGCTTATAGATACGTACTGACTTGGTGTTTTTGACAGCTGGCTTTTGCTCTTGATATCGATGGAACCATAACTCCACCCGGTGCAAATGTTGGCCAGAGAGCCCTTAGAGTTCTCGCAAGGATCCCCGATCAGACTTTTCTTATTACCGCGCAGGCTGAAGATTACGTTCAAAGGATTGGGGTAGGAGACCATCCCAATCTCGTGACCGAGAAGGGCATGATGATAAAGATCAACGACCGGGTCATTCATCGGGCATCTAGCCCTGCTGAAGTCCACAATTTCACCGAACAGATGGAAAGCCTTATCAGCAGCTTGAGTTATCCTTTTATCCTCAACAAAAAGACTGCTGGTTATGCCGTCGGCTGGAAAGAAGGTGTTGATGAAGCCGAAAATCAGCAGGTTCGTGAACTGATGGACAATCAGGTGTCGGAGAGCGGCCAAAAATTCATTGTGGACGCAACTGCTGCCTTCCTTGATCTCACTCTCAGGGATCTCAGCAAGGCCCAGGCGCTGAAAACTGTGATGGAGAGGGTCCAAGGCAGGACCTGGATCGCTTGTGGCGATAGTGCCAACACTGATGGTCCGATGCTTGTTCAGGCAGGTAGCGGTATCATGGTAGAGAAAAGCTTCCGACAATTTCCAGTCGCTGATGGATATGAAGACATCCTGGAGGTTCTGGAAATAGTTGCAGAAATGGTCGGAAAATGATGTCGCATATCTGCTCCTGTTGTGTGGTTTCGAGCTATGTCTTGTTGTTTTTCCTGTATTCCGATGTGATGTATTTCCCTTTCATATACCAGTCCTTTTATAAATAAAGCTCGATTTTATTGTTTAATATATGGCTTATTTCGTTTGGTCAATTATTCCATTCTTAAATATAATCAATAAATTAATCGATAACCACATAGAAATTTCATGTTTTAAAATTCAAAACAAAATTATATTACTTAAATATTTCCATCCATAAGAAAATAATCTTGTATACCGACATCAAAATTCAATGGCGGGCTCGGCAAATGCGGATCAGCAATGGTGGCAAACATATTTTACATATCAATATATCCTGCCAGCCAGTAGAAGCGATTGCTTCTACTGGGGGAAGCAATCGCTGCCAGTAGAAGCAATCGCTGGAGCCCGATGATAGGATGTAAGCGTTCGGCGAACGCATTTTTGAGTGAAGGCGGCGGGTAGTTTAGGCTTGGTGGATGGCGCCTTGCTGGGTTTCTACCGGCGTCCAGTTCCATGGCAGCAATTCCTCAAGGCGATCCTTGGGGTGATCCTCGATCCGGGTGAGGACGTCGGTCAGATAGATCTCGGGATTGTGGCCATGGAGCTTGACCGTTTCGATAATCGTGAGGATATTGGCGATGCGCTCGCCGCCCTTATCCGAGCCGGCGAATAACCAATTTTTCCTGCCAATTCCAAGCGGACGCATGGCGCGCTCAGCTATATTGTTGTCGATCTCAACGCGACCATCATCGATGTAGACGCGCAATGCAGCCCACCGTGACAGCGCGTATCGCATCGCTTCAGCCAGCTTCTGTTTCTGCGGTATCGTCGAGAGCGTAGCCTCGATCCAAAGCTTCAGGTCATTCAGAATGGGGTTGGCATGTTCCTGGCGCAATGCGCGTCGCTCGTCAGGAGGCATGCCACGAATGCGATGCTCGATATCGTAGAGCGCGCCGATGCGCGACAGCGCCTCGTCGGCGATCGGTGAAGGTTTGAGCTTGATGACGTCGTGGAACTTGCGACGCACGTGCGCCATGCAGGCCGCCTCCAAAATCCGTCCGCCGGACGCTTACGATAGGATCGATTTTTTCTGATCCAAACAGGTGCCAAATTCCATGTGCGTGTGCGTCTGCGTCTGCGTCTGCGTCTGCGTCTGCGTCTGCGTCTGCGACGATTATCACCCTGTCACGCTCATAGCGACGGTCTTTTCGCCAGCTGATTGACCGGTGAAGTCGGGCCGCACCGCCAGGTACTCGAACAGTCGGGCAACGGCCTCTGCTCCGGGATCGACATGACCTTCCAATTGCTTTGCATTGACATATGCAGCACGTCCCGCCTTTGCGTGGATAAGTGTTGCCGTTAGGTCAGCTCCTGCACGTGCTGCTTTAGCTGCGGGGGCGAAACCTTGTTCGAGTGCGTCGAGTGCGGGCAAGAGAGCATCGACCATTGTCCGGTCGCCAAGCCGCGCGCCACCAATCTCCTGCATTCTATAGAGGCCGGCCTTTAATGCATCGCGGATCGTCAGCCCACTTGATGCACCATCACCAGCGGCAGCAAAGAAAATCGCGAGGAGCACACCCGATGATCCGCCCATGGTCTGGCTGAGTTCCTGGCCCATGGCCCGGAAGAGTTGCGTATGATCGGATAGCGGGAGGCGATCGAGCGCACCGATCAGGGCGCGCGCAGCGCTGGACAATGTTGAGCCGGTGTCGCCGTCACCAGACTTGGCGTCCAGGGCATTCAGATCCTTTTCCGCCTCGATGAGAAGCGAGCAGCAATCATGGAGGAACTCACGGGTGGCTTTGTGCTGGGACGGAATAGGTGCGATTGGCGTCAAACCGTCGGGCAGAGCGAGGATAGAGACGGGTTTGACGGCCGCAAGCCCCGGCCATGCTGGAAGGTCCACCGGTGCCTGCAGAAGCGCCAGTTCTGCCGTTTCGGCAGGAAATACCGAGATCGAAAATCCCTGCATGTCGAGTGACGTCATCAACTGCGCCGGACCAATGATGTGAGTAATCTTGCTGCCGATCTTGGATTGGATCAGCTCATAAATCACTACCGACATCTCCAGGATCGAGGTGCCGCCAAGGTTGTTGACGAGGGCCACGTGAGGTTTATCTGACATCGACGCAGCGAGGCGATCGACCATTGCGGCCACAGCGCCCTTTGCACCTGAATATTCGATCTGCTCGACGCCGGCTTCGCCGTGAATCCCAAGACCGAGCTCGGCTTGCCCTTCGGGGATCCGATTCTCCTTGGGAGAGCCAGGGACTGTGCAGGTGTCGAGCGATATGCCGATCGAGCTCGTGTTCTGGATTACACGGCGTGCGGCCTTGATAACCGCGTCTAGATCCGCACCGCTTTCCGCCACGGCACCCGCGATCTTGTGGACGAGAAGTGTTCCTGCCACACCCCGAGCCTGAGGGAGTTCCGGCAGCGCGATGTCGTCGTCGACGATGACCATGCTGACGTTCAAGCCGTATGCGCGCGCGCGTTCGGCTGCAAGCCCGAAGTTAAGGCGGTCACCGGTATAGTTCTTTACGATGAGCAAGCAGCCCGCTGGTCCTGTGACAGCCAGGATACCGGCAAGGATCGCGTCAACGCTGGGCGATGCAAAAACATCACCGCAAACGGCGGCGGTCAGCATTCCCCTGCCAACGAAGCCGGCATGTGCGGGCTCATGGCCTGATCCACCGCCGGAGACGAGCGCCACCTTGCTCTTGTCCCAATCGGATCGGACGATGACACGGATGTGCGGATATCCGTCCAGACGGACGAGTGCACCGCCAGATGCCGCGAGCACTCCCTCCAGCGCTTCCGTGACCGCATTTTCCCTGCTGTTGAGGAACTGTGACATTATTGTCTCCCTTAAACTAAGCGCATGCCGTCCACATCGAAGTAGAGCGGCTTGTTTGGCTTGATCTTGATGGTTTCGCCGCCCTTGAGTTCGGTATGGGCGTCGGTGACGGTGATAAGGTTGTGCGTCTTGAACATGAGATGGAGGCGGGTCTGATCGCCCAGATGTTCGACGCGGGTTACTGTCGCATCCTGACCATCACACTGACCGATATGTTCCGGCCGCAAGCCAATGGATTTGGCCTTTGCCGGCGCACCGGGAAAGAGTTCCGCAGGGACGACATTAATGCGTGGCTGCCCGAGGCGGGTCGCCGCATACAGGCTGACGGGTTGTTCGTAGATCTCGCGTGGAGAGCCGAACTGGACAAGCTTGCCGTTCTGGAGGACGCCGACATGGGTTGCCATCGTCATCGCTTCGACCTGATCGTGGGTGACATAGAGCAAAGTCGCACCCGATTTGGCCTGGATGCTCTTGAGCTCGATGCGAAGATCGGATCGGAGCTTGGCGTCGAGCGAACTTAAAGGCTCATCCATCAGGTAGATTTGCGGGTTTCTGACCAACGCGCGTCCGATGGACACACGTTGCATTTCGCCACCCGAAAGGGCTGTCGCCTTGTTATCGAGCTTGTGTGAGATCTGCAGGATTTCTGCAATCGCCTTCACTTTCTCGTTTATGACATTTTGCGGTGTCTTCAGCAGCGGCGACTTCAATGGGAATTCCAGGTTCTGGCGCACCGAGAGATGCGGATAGAGGGAATACTGCTGGAAGACCATTGCGACATTGCGCTGCGCGGGCGTGAGACCGCGCATTGAGCGTCCGCCAATGATAACATCACCGCTGTCGGGCGTGTCCAGCCCGGAAACCATTCGCAATGTCGTTGTCTTGCCGGCACCTGTCGGGCCGAGAAGAACGACAAACGATCCATCCGGGACGACCATCGAAACGCCGTCGAGGGCGCGATGGCCGGCGAATGACTTGTTTATGCTTTTGAGGATGACTTCAGCCACGACGCAGCACTCCTTCATTGGCCTCGGAGATAAGGGCGTTTCCGCTTGCCGAGTCGAAGATGGTCAAGGTTTTGGTATCGAAATCGAGACCAATCAGTTCATCGACACGGGCGGACTGGTTCGAGCGGGTTCGAGCCTTGATTGCTCCGTGTGCGGTATCGATTGTGACGATCTGGGTCGTACCGAGATATTCGGTGGCGACCACACGGCCCCGAAACGATGAATCATCCCTGAACCTGACATGTTCGGGTCTCACACCAAGCGCGAGCTTCCCTTGGCGTTCGTCTCGGGAGGCTGGAACCTTCACGTCGTACCCGCAGAGGCTAACCTGATTACCACCGGCTGCCATTACGCCTTCAAATTCCAAGAAATTCATGGGTGGCGAGCCGATGAACTTGGCGACGAACTTCGTCGCCGGCCAGTCATAGATCTGTTGAGGTTTGCCGAATTGCTCGACGACCCCGTGGTTCATCACAACGATCTTGTCGCCCATCTGCATGGCTTCCAGCTGATCATGTGTCACGTAAACAGTGGTGGCGCCCATGCGATCATGCAGAGCGCGCAGCTCTTCCGCCATGTGCTCACGAAATTCAGCGTCGAGTGCGCCGAGCGGCTCGTCCATAAAGAATGCTTTCGGGTTGCGCACGATGGCACGGCCGAGTGCGACGCGCTGGCGATCGCCGCCGGATAGGCGGCCGACGGGTTTGTCGAGGATGCTCTCGATTTGCAGAATCTTCGCCACCTCGGCGACACGCTTGGTGACCTCCGCCTCGCGCATGCCCTGGCTGACCAGGGGATAGGAAATATTCCTGCGGACGTTCATATGGGGATAAAGAGCGAACATCTGGAAGACGAAGGCGATATCCCGCTCGCCTGCCCTTTTCATGCCGACCTCTTCGCCGCCGATGTAGATTTCGCCGCTGGTTGGAAGCTCAAGGCCGGCCATCATTCGCAAAGTGGTCGTCTTGCCGCATCCGGAAGGGCCGAGAAGCATGAAGAACTCTCCGTCCTCCACGGTGAAGGTGGAAGACTTTACCGCGTTGAATGCCCCAAAATCCTTGCGCACATTCTGAATTCTGATCTGTGCCATGGGTTCACTCCGGGAAATGGCTGACGATGATGAACATCACTGTGCCCACAAGCGTCACGATGAATGAGTAGGAGTAGAGCGATAGGGACAGTGGCTGCATCAACATGACGACGCCAAGCGCAATCAGGATGGATGCCAGCATTTCCCATGCGTCGCGCCGAAGACGAAACAGGCGATTGAGAAAGATCGTCATTTGCGAACCGCTCCGAAGGTGATGCCGCGCAAAAGATGTTTGCGAAGCAGGATGGTGAAGACCATGACCGGAACCAGGAAGATCGTTGCTCCGGCGGCCACTGCCGGCCAATCCTGGCCGCTGACGCCGATGATGGTCGGGATGAACGGCGGTGCTGTCTGCGCATTGCCTGAGGTCAGGAGAACGGCAAAGGCATATTCGTTCCATGCGAAGATCAGGCAGAAGATTGCGGTTGAGGCGATGCCGGTAACGGCCTGCGGCAGCACGACTTTGTAAAAGGCCTGGAAGCGCGTGTAGCCATCGATGAGGGCAGCTTCTTCGTATTCGATCGGGATCTCGTCGATGAAGCCCTTGAGCAGCCACACGGACAGGGACAGGTTGACCGCTGTATAGAGAAGGATCATGCCAGCATGCGTGTCGCTGAGGCCCATGGAGCGGAACATCAGGAAAATTGGGATGGCGACGGCGATCGGCGGCATCATGCGTGTCGAAAGAATGAAGAACAGCAGGTCGTCCTTAAACGGTACCTTGAACCGCGAGAAGGCATAGGCAGCGGCCGTGCCGAGAGCGATACAAAGTACGGTCGAACTAAACGCGATGATGACGGAGTTCGTGAACCGCTCGGCAAAACGGGACGCACCCGTAATGACCACACCTTCTTTACGAACCAGTTTGTCGTACCAGGTCGTCGGCTCTCCGAGCGCCTTGAGTTGCTCCTCAGGCACACGGGTACGCGTGGTGAAGAGGTTGACATATCCTTCGACCGTCGGTTCGAAGATCATTTTGGGGGGATAGGCGATCGCGTCTGCAGGCGATTTGAACCCCGTGCCGATGATCCACAAAAGCGGAAGGAGTGTGATTGCGGCGTAGAGGATAACCAGAATACCGGCGAACCACTTCTGACGCCCCGAAGGCTCGGTTACGGAATAGCTGCTCATCTCTGTTTCACCTTGTTCAGAGCTTTGACGTAGATCGACGCCAGGCCGAATACGGTAACGAATAAAATGACGGCATAGGCGGATGCATAGCCAGTTCGCCACTGCTCGAAAGCAGCGCGCTTCAGGTTGATCGAGGTCAGTTCGGTGATCGAACCGGGACCGCCGCCCGTCAACTGGACCACCAGATCGAACATCTTGAAATTTTCGATGCCGCGGAAGAGAACCGCCAGCATCAGGAACGGCAGCACCATTGGAATGGTGATCGTCCAGAACTGGCGCCACTTGCTCGCACGGTCGCATTCGGCCGCCTCATAGATGCTGCCCGGTATGGAACGCAGGCCGGCAAGGCAGATCAGCATCACGAAGGGCGTCCACATCCAGGTATCGACGATGACGATCGCCCAGGGCGCCAAAGACGTACTTGCAATCATCGAGAAGCTGGAGGGTTCGTTCCCTGTGAGGAAGCCAACCACGTAATTAAACAAGCCTATTTGCGGCTGATAAAGGAAAGTCCAGAAGTTGCCGACAACCGCGGGACTCAGCATCATCGGAAGCACGATGATCGTCGTCCAGAGGTCATTGCCGCGGAATTTCTTGTTGATCAGATAGGCAAGCGAAAAGCCGATCAGCACCTGCAGGACGATGGTCCAGATCAGGAAATGCGCGGTCGCCTGCATGCTCTGCCAGATATCGTTGTCCGTCAGAATGCTGATGTAATTGCGCAAGCCGACGAACTCGACAGGTGCGTTGGGCCGGTTGACCCTGATATTCGTGAAACTAAGCCTGATCGTCCAAATCAATGGAAAGATGTTGATGGCGAGTAGCAAGACGATCGAGGGCGCTACAAAAATCCAGGCTATGGCGCGATCAGAAAGACCTTTGACGCGTGCCGCGATTGCGGGCGGAGTCGCGCTGGCGACCCGGTCGATCGGTGAATGGAGCATGTCCGTCTCCTTGGCATAGATATGAGTGGTGGGCAGGACCGGCACGCTCCGCGTGGCCGGCCCTGCAGTGACGCTTACCGCTGGGAGGAAGCGTGTATAAGCGTCAGTATTTGCCTTCGTCCTCGAAGACGGCCTTCCAATCCTTGGCCAGGCCATCCAGGGCTTCCTTCGCGGTACCTTGGTTTGCAACCACATAGTCGTGGAAGCGCTTCTGCGATGCCTGGAGAAGAGAAGCGTAAGACGGTTCGGCCCAGAAATCCTTCACGATCGCCATCGAATCAAGGAACGGCTTTGCATAAGGCTGGCTGGAGGCGAAGCTGGGATCCTCAACCACCGCCTGCAGGGCGGAATAGCCGCCGAGCTTCCACCATGTCTGCTGGATGTGGGGCTGGCCGAACCACTTGATGTAATCGAGAGCTTCCTTCTGTTTTTCGGAGGCCGCGACGACAGAAATGCCCTGGCCGCCGAGCTGGGCAAACTGCGCGCCCTTCGGGCCGGCCGGGTTGGGGAAGTAGCCCGACTTGTCGCCGCCGACATTGGCGTCAGCGTTGATGCCCGGCCATGTAAAGGTGAAGTTCATCTGCAGCGCCACCTGACCGGACCGGTAGGCGTCGACGTCCTGGGTCATGTACGCGTCGGAGTGGCCCGGCGGCGTGCAGCAATCGTAGAGCTTTTTGTATTCTTCAAGGCCGGCAACCGCGTCCGGTGAGTTCACGAAGCCGTCGAGATCATAAGGCTTGTTCGGATTCTGATATTCGAAACCGTAGCTGTAAAGCGCGTTCATGGCGCCCATCGTAATACCTTCGGAACCACGTTCCGTGTAGATCGCTGCGCCATAGACCTTCTTACCGTCGATCTCACGGCCTTGGAAGAATGTCGCGATGTCGACCAAATCGTTCCAGTTCTTCGGAACCGCAAGATCGCGTCCATATCTCTGCTTGAAGTCGGCCTGGATGTCGGGGCGCTCGAACCAATCCTTGCGGTAGGTCCAGCCGACCACGTCACCGAACGCCGGCATTGCCCAATAGTTGGGTGAGTTCTTCGGCCATTCCGCGTAACCAACGACGGTCGCGGGGATGAAGTCCTCCATCTTGATTCCTTCCTTTTCGAAGAAATCATTGAGCTTGACGTATTGGCCATTCTCGGCCGCGCCGCCAATCCACTGGCTGTCGCCGATCAGGAGGTCACAGAGTTTTCCGCCGGAATTCAACTCGTTGAGCATACGGTCGGCAAAGTTGGGCCATGGCACGAATTCGAAGTGCATCTTGTTTCCGCTCTTCTCCTCGAAATCCTTACTGAGCTCCACCAGAGCGTTGGCGGGATCCCATGCCGCCCAACACAAAGTAAGATCAGCGGCCTGCGCGTCAGAAGCCGATGCCATAACCACAGCGGTATACATCCCGGCAGCAAGTGCCGAGCACGAGAAAAGGGACTTCATTGGTATCCTCCCGTTGACCTCTCGACCTCCATCGAGAGGAATAGAAACGTTACGACAAGGGCGCAGCGGTTTAAAAAGCGCTGTAGCCGAGTTAGTCGACTTTCCGTTCAGGTTTGGCCATTTGGGCCATCACGAAACCTTAATAACTGAGGTGCGCACCTCAGCGCAAGAAGATTTTGAGGTCCGCACATCAATTCTTGCATTTCTCGTCAATTCAGAGGAAATGGAAGTGATCAAATCGTTTTAGGAGTTGGCATGCGGCCGACAGCAAAAGACCTCGCAGAGGCTGCGGGCGTCAGCCTCGCGACGGTCGACCGCGTATTGAACGGTCGGCCTAACGTGAGCAAGAAAGCCGTAAGGCAAGTCAACGAAGCCATCCATCGGATTGGCTTTGTTCCTAACCCCGCAGCCGTGAGCCTCGCACGCAATAAAAGCTATCGATTTCGTTTTGTCCTGCCAAACTCGGGCGATCTGTACCTCCGAGAGCTTATAAGGCGCGTAGAGGAATTGAAATCAGCGCTACAGGGCGATCTCACTTACCTCGATTACATCCAAATCGCGACTGACGACGCACATGGCGTTGCGAAGTATCTTAGCAGAGCCGAGGAAGAAGATATTGACGGCTTAGCACTGATGGCGCCGGAGTCGCCCCAGGTCCGCGATGCGGTCGCTCGTCTCCTTAAGCGTAACATCAAGGTCATTCAGTTCCTATCCGGGCAAGAGAAACTCGCCACGGCCGATTTTGTCGGTGTGGACAACTTTGCAGCGGGAGCCACGGCCGGAAAATTGATTGGCAGGCTTTCCTTTCACAGGCAGGGCAAGGTGATGGTTGTCGCTGAGAGGATGCAATCTCTGGACAGCATCCAGCGGCGCCACGGCTTCGACAGCGTCATAAATCAGCATTTCCCCGATATCAGAGCTCTTCCGTCCATCGAAACGCACGCCGATGAACGTCGCGCAAACCAGATCATCGAGCGCGTCCTCGAGAACAACAAGGACATTATCGCGGTCTACGTATTGAGTGCTGAGGCCCGGGTGCCGCTTTCGGCGATCGCCGCACATTCAGATCTTTCTAACCTCACGGTAGTGGTCCACGAACGCACGATCTTCACTGAAGAGGCACTGCGCGACGACCGCATTGACGCGGTCATCGCGCAGGATCCGGGCCACGCAGTTCGCAGCGCAGTACGCATCATGCGAGCACGCGCCGATGCCAAGGAGCCCTTGGCGGCGCAAGAGAAGATCAGAATCGAAATTCTTTTAAAAGAAAACCTTTAAATTCTGCCTACTCGGTTCGCGATTTCCTTTAATTGAGGTGCGCACGTCAATTACACAGATTTGAAAGTCTTCGGATTTGAAACGCTTACTGTAAGCGCCGTCTCCGCCCCATTGGATTGGGTGTATTTTGAGGCTTGCTGCATATGCGAGAAGGTTTCCAGTTGTATCTGGAGATTTTCATGGCAGATGATGGATTTGTTGGTCGCTACGAAGTTGTCGAGCCGCGCCGCGGAAACCGGCGTTGGCCGGATGATGTGAAGGCGCGGATCGTGGCGGAAAGCTTTGAGCCTGGTGTTCGCGTTGTTGATGTCGCGCGCCGTCACGGCGTTATAGCAAACCAGCTTTCCGATTGGCGACGTCAGGTGCGCGACGGCATTCTGGTGCTGCCGTTTGCGGCGGCAACGACGCCGTCGGAGCACGATGGTATCGAGCCGGCATGCGTGCCTCTGGCAATCGCTGCGGATGCGCCTGAGCCTGTCAATCGGTTGCCGCTGCCGAAGCTGGCCTCCGACGGGCCGAAGGTGCAGGTTTTGACGTTGGAGATTGGCTCAGACGTTGTGATGCGGGTTCCGAACGATGTGCCCGTTGAACGGGTCGCCGCTCTGGTTCGCGCTGTGCGAGGAGCGCCATGATTGTCGCGGGCCAACGACTGCCGATCCTGATCGCAACGCGTCCGGTGGACTTCCGCTGTGGGCATCAGGCGCTGGCTCTGATGGTGCAGACCGAGTTGAAGCTCGATCCACATTCCGGGATTACGGTCATCTTCCGGTCGAAGCGCGGAGATCGTCTGAAGATCCTGGTGTGGGATGGCAGCGGAATGGTGTTAATATATAAAATTCTGGAACAAGGCAGCTTTGCTTGGCCCAAGGTTCAGGATGGAACGATGCGTCTTTCCAGGGGTCAGTATGAGGCCATGTTCGAAGGTCTGGACTGGCGACGGGTGATGGCGCAACGGGTGAGTGCGCCGTCTGCAGCGGGGTAAATTCTGGCGGCTCTCGCATTGTTTTATTTGGATTTTTGATGCCATTTTGCTATAAAGCGGCATGTCGCAATCCTTTGATCTCAGCTTGTATCCGGACCTTCCACCAGAGGTCGCCAAAGCCTTCGCGGAGATGCAGTTCGAGCTGTCGGTCGAGCGTGCAGCACGTCAGCACGAGCAGGCAGTTGTGGCCGAAAAGGATGTGTTCATCGCCGAGTTGAAGGAGCTGATCGAGACACTCGAGGGTCAGGTTCATGAATATCGGCGCGCGAAGTTCGGGCCGAAATCGGAAAAGCTTGATCCGGGGCAGATGGAACTGGCACTGGAAGACCTTGAAACGGCGATTGCCGAAACACAGGCGCGGATCGCCGCCGTCGAGAAGAAGATCGAAGCCAGCGCAATCAATCCTGGAGAGGTTGGCGATCCGGACAAGGCCGTTTCTCGCAAGGAGCGTAAGGCCCGTGCACTGCCTGAACACCTGCCTCGGGTCGAGCGCGTGATCGAGCCCGAGAGCATTGTTTGCCCCTGCGGTTGCGGCAACATGGTGCGGATCGGCGAGGATCGGACGGAACGGCTCGACCGGGTCCCGGCACGCTACGAGGTGATCGTCACGATCCGCCCGAAATACGCATGTCCCAAGGGGCGAACTGGCGTTGTCCAGGCCAAAGCGCCTGCACATTTGCTGGAAGGGAGCTGGCCGACCGAAGCCCTTCTGGCGGAGATTGCCGTCTCCAAGCATTCCGAACATATGCCGCTCAACCGGCAGGCCGAGGTCATGGCACGACACGGGGTGCCGATAGACCGCACGGTCCTGGCCGATTGGATGGGGCGCACGGGCAGCGAAATCCGGCCGGTGGTCGACCATATGGCTAAACAGCTCCTGTGGGACAGCACGCGGCTCTATGTCGATGAGACGACCGCCCCGGTTCTTGATCCGGGGCGAGGCAAGACGAAGACGGGTTATCTCTGGGCCGTGCTGCGTGACGACCGCGGCTGGAATGGCTCTGCGCCATCAGGCGTGGTGTTCCATTATCGGCCTGGGCGTAAAGGCGAATATGCCGCTGAAATCCTCGACGGGTTCAACGGCACGATCCAGGTCGATGTGTGTGGACGTGTGTGGACGTGTGTGGACGCCCCGGTAAATGCAAGCAAAATCTTTCTTCGGTACGGGCATGTGGTCGGGTGCTGACGTGTGTTCGGCCTCGTAAAGCGACTTCAACACGTCGCGGGCCCTTATGGAATACGTGGATCAGATCCAATTCGCTTAGGCGTGCTCTGGGCACTCATCGACCTAATGATTCTTCCGATCCTGCTTCTGACCGATTGCCCATAATCCTCCGTTGACCTCACCACATTCCCGACGTCTCGCGGTTCTGTTCTGCCCTAGACAGTACCAGATGCCGGAGCTTGGTAGACGCCGCCGCGAGCCATCAGAGCCCAGGCGGTCCGCGCCAATTTATTCGCCAGAGCCACGGCAACAAGCTTCGGCGGCTTCTTCAAAAGCATTCTTGCCAACCATGAACCGGCAGGCGCTCCGTATCGTCTTGCCCAGCGGACAACCGCCGTTGCTCCGAGAACGAGGAGACGGCGAAGATCGCGCTGCCCCATCTTGGAAACTTTGCCGAGACGGTCCTTGCCGCCGGAGGAGTTTTGTTTAGGCGTAAGGCCGATCCATGCTGCAAAATCTCGCCCCCTTGAAAAGGTCTCCGCGGCCGGTGCCAATGCTTCGATCGCGGTGGCGCAAATCGGGCCGACTCCCGGAATAGTCATCAGCCGCGAGGCAAGTTCATCCTGCCGGGCGCGTGTGCGGAGCTCCTTTTCCAGGACGGCGATCTGTTCGGAGAGGAACACCACTTGTTCCAACAAACCTTTGCAAAGTACCCGCGCAACCTCAGGCAGATCGGAATTCGTTGTGATCTGCTCATGTAGGAGGGGAATGTGCTTGATGCCCTGAGGAATGATCAGGCCATATTCCATAAGATGTCCGCGTAACGCATTTATCGTCTGCGTCCGCTGTCGGACCAACAGGTCGCGAACCTTGAACGCCATGGATGAAGCCTGCTTCTCGGCACTTTTGACGCTCACGAACCGCATCGTCGGTCGCGAAGCCGCCTCTGCGATAGCTTCGGCGTCGGCGGCATCATTCTTTTGGCGTTTGACGAAGGGCTTCACGTAAGACGGGTTGATCAGTCTAATCTCATGACCGAATTTGCCGATTTCTCGTCCCCAATAATGGGCGCTGGCGCAGGCTTCCATTGCGACAACACAGATGGGAAGCTGGGCAAAGAACTCAAGCAATCTTCCACGGTTCAGCTTCTTACGAAGAGCGACGCTCCCGTCGGAACCTGAGCCGTGGATCTGGAACACGTTCTTTGCCAGATCCAGGCCGATGATGCTAATCTCATTCATGGACGTCCTCCTTGTAGGTCTAAGCACCCGCACTATGGCACATTTGATGCCGTCGGGGGGCGTCCACTCCACCGCCTACGGTGGTTACTCTCACCTTGCCACGTCGGAGCGTGTGGGCGGCGATCCCTTGAAACTGGCTTTCTGCCGAGTAGGCGGGGTCGTTACCGAGCCCCGCCCCTCACAGATCCGGACGTGCAGATTTCCCGCATCCGGTTCCTCACGGTCCAGTTTCGCTCAGGTACGGCTCCATTGATGGACGATCCGGGTTGGCGGCAGGGGAAATCTGTCAAGGACCTGGGCCATCCGATTCCAGTTCGGCTTCCCAGATCGGCTGCGGCGCGAGAGCCCGCTTTTCCAGATACGCTCGACCTGATGGTGATACCACGTCAGACGTCGTCCGTTGCCCGTGATCCCGTAGTAGGCGTAGTGGCCTTGCATCATTCGGGTCAGGTGTCGATGCTGAACCGTGAGCGACAGGTGCAGATGCTTGATGCACCATTCCCTGGCTGCCCGTAAGGCCCGCGCAAACCGATCCTTGGCCGTGACCTGCCGCACCACCGGCTTGCCTCTCCGCGACTGGCCCCAGACATGGGTGAAGCCGAGAAAATTGAAACTGGTGGCACTAGTTGCCGGATGCTGCCCATGAGGGCGCCGGAAACGGAAGTCCACATAGCGCGTCTTGTCAGGATGTAGCCGAAGCCCATACCGCTCGAAACGCTTGCCCAGTACGGCCAGCATGCGCCGACCGTCCAAGTGATCCTCGAAGCTCATGACGAAGTCGTCAGCGTACCGCACCATCTGGCACCTCCGCTTTAGGCGGGGCTTCGCCACTTCTGCGAACCACTTATCCAGCACATAGTGCAGGAAGATGTTCGCAAGAAGCGGGCTGATCACTCCGCCTTGTGGCGTTCCAGCTACCGGTCGGCTCAGGGTGCCTTGCTCCAACACCCCTGCGTTCAACCACTTGTCAATCATGCGTCTGATGACGCCGTCTCTGATCCTCAGGTCGAGGAACCTGCGTAAATGCCCATGATCGATGCTGTCGAAATACTTCGAAATATCTGCGTCGATCACCCATCGCTGACCGGTGTCCATGATGCCATCGCGCAATGAGCGGATGGCATCATGTGCCGACCGTTCCGGCCGGAACCCGAACGAGCAGTCCAAAAAGTCCTCCTCGTAGATCGGCTCCAGCAGCATAACGATTGCCCGTTGCGCCACCTTATCCTCGAACGTTGGGATGCCCAGAGGTCGCCGGGACCCATCGGCTTTGGGGATGTAGTGGCGTCGCACCGGTGGCGCGTAGTAGCTGCCCGACATCATCCGGATCCGGAGGCTTTCAAGATTTGCCTTGAGATCTTTCTCATAGTCGTCAGCCGTGCGCCCGTCGATGCCCGCCGCGCCATCCTTGCGCGTCAGAGCCCACGCCTCGAACATCCAATCGAGGTCAATCAGATGGTGCAAGGATGTGAACACCCTCTCCGGGTGCTTCCTCGCCTGTTCGGCTATCCACTGCCGTTTTGTGTACACGTTTGTAGGGCTCAGGGTCCCCTCCGTTGTTTCCTGTCAGTGGTTCTGGTTCCGTGACACCCTCCTTTCCTCCTTCGGGTCCCGCCGGACACGGTTCCCCGCGCTCATTGGTACTATGAGGGTGCTACGACTTCCCGCTCACGCTTACCCATCAGCTTATTGCTTCGCCTTCAGGGTTCCATACGGCCCTGCTTGTTTGTGTCCGTCAACGCGCTCCCTCCGACATGCAGGGCTGTCGTAGGGCCAGGGGTCTTTTTACGTCAGCCGGCTCCCCGTTTCCGGCATTGCTTCCTTGGGCGTGAGTGGGATCTCTCAGGTTCCCCGGCAATCCATCCCGTGACTTTGCGACGGCCCAAGACCCCGGACGACCCCGATTGCCTCGCCAATATCGGCAGGTCGGGTGCTGCCCCCGGTCCCAACACTCCGAAGGCGTCATCAAGATCATGATATCGGGGCTTACCCCGCCGCTTTATCACCCGCTGTCTACGCTTCACGAATGTCGTTGCCGGCACCCATGCAAGACTCGCTTCCGGCTGACGGGCTGCGCCTTTGCCGGACGGGCGTTGAACCCGCTGGATCGCTACGAACGGTTTCTACTCGACTCTCACCTCCTTTCTTGTTCATCCCCCGTTCCGGGGCTTGCCTGACGCAAGTTGGGCACACGGGCGCAGAAAGCTGATCAAGGCCACGCCGAAGAGCGGATCACCCATCGTTGATGAGGCGCTCATTCGCATCGCCGCGCTCTACAAGATCGAAGACAGTATTCGAGGCAATGAGCCCGAACATCGTCGGGCAGTCCGACAGGAGTTGTCGCTCCCGCTGGTGGACAAGTTCTTCATATGGATCGCGGCTCAGGCTGCACGTGTCTCACGCAAGTCAGATCTTGGAAAAGCCTTGGCATACATGCTGACGCGGCAAGACGGCTTCAGATTGTTCTTAGACGACGGCCATGTCGATATTGACTCCAACCTGGTGGAAAACGCGATCCGTCGCCCGGCCATGAACCGCCGCAATGCGCTCTTCGCCGGCCACGATGAAGGGGGCCGAAATTGGGCCCGGTTTGCCAGCTTGATCGGCACATGTAAAATGAATGGAATTGAGCCTTACGCCTATCTGTGCGACCTCTTCACCCGCCTCGCAAACGGCCACCTCGCCAAAGACATCGATGCCCTAATGCCTTGGGCCTATGCCGCCCGCATCAAGTCCTCACAATGAGCTCGTCAGATACTCGTCGGTGAGCTCACATCCGGACCCAAAGGCAATACCATCAAGCCGCTGCAACTGAAAAATCAATGGGGCGTGGACGCCGCATACCGCTTACTGTATTACAGATGAATTGATTTTTGTGATGAACGCTCAATCGTTGGGATTGCCTAATGCGATGAAAGGCGCAAAATCGACGGAATAGAACCTCTTTGCAGTGGATATGCACCGTGCGCAAGTCCGAGCTGGAAGCATCAGCGATTACATATCTGACGGACTCCATCCGCAGCAGAATTCCTGCCTATGCAGGTGGTAGATTAAATGGTCCACCGCCCTCTGGCTCAAGGACAGAAAATTTACAATCAGACGCCGGTTCGCTCGGCCGCCAAGTGGACGCGATCCTGAGCCGCTCCATTCCTGCCCTGCCGCAGTTCAACAGACAGCGCTTGGGCACCTTGCGGCTCATCAGCGACGCCGGAATAATCGGTACTTCCGATTTGGCGACGATAAACAATGCGGCGAAAGTAGATGAAGTCATCCGCACCATCGACTCAATGAAACCGCGCTTTGCCAATCCAGTCCAGGCAGCTACGATCGGTCATCTGTCGGAGTACCTGCAGCGACACGGACAGATTCCACACTGGGTCAGCCCCGTCGAATTCCCTGAGACTGCTGTTGTTGGGCATCGCGCTGATCTCAGATTACCGGAAAAGCACACCTCCGTTTACACTAGTGGTAATATCAAACACAGAGATCGGTATAACGCCGACCTGCGTGAAATTAACAAGCTCCTCGACACGATAATCCCAGATGGTGCCAGCTACAATGAGGTGCGTCAGCGGGTCATTGATGAGATCGTAACGCATTCCAGTTCTATTCAGAATTGGCTCAAGAGGCAAAGGACCATTGCCGAGACGCGCGGTGCTGAAACCCGGGATTTCATTCCAAATCAATTTCATTATCGCATGAAGGAAGTGACGGACGCCGTAGAGAAAATAATTCATCCAGAACGGCAAAAGCTGCTGCAGCTAGCTGATAATAAGAATGTGCGCAAACTTGCGCCCGACGAAGTTAAAGATATTGCTCGTTTAATAGCGCAATACCGTTTCAGCTCGGATTCTTCCTATGCTGCAAATGGGGCCACAGAAGCAGCCCACCGCCCAATATCCTATCAACCTCACCCGTATCTAGCATACCACATGCTTGCGGCCGTCCTCTATGACAACCCGCATCGAGCAAGGACAAATCCCATTGCAGCAGAAATGGCAGGTCACGTCGCAAAATCCCTTGATGCAGTTATTCCTCCTAGCCGCGGTAACTTCTACAGCCGTATTTGTTTTCTTAAAACCGTCTCCGACAACAGAGACTTCTGGTTGGCTCCGGGGATGGTGGATATAAATGATCGCCCGGAACTCGCGGCGTTTGTCGGCAGCGGCCAGCTACACACGCTTAAGACAAACAGTCCTGACCAATTCAACGATCTTGTGCGCGATCTGCACGATTTTCATGAAGCATGGACGTGCCGGCTTCTCACAGTGCCCCAGCGGCACTTGGTGGTGGCGGGAGCGAGTAAAGCAGATAAATCTACCGGATTGAAAAAGCCTCAAATATCGGCTGTTCGTCGAGGAATCGAGAGGGCGGGATGTGCGGCTGGCCAGACCAAACTCACATTCAAACCAACGGGGACGAAATCGCTGGCTAACGATAAAAGACGTTCGGATGCGCGTAGGTCATCGATCTCCGATCCTAGTCCTTTCTTTAGGCATGAAACTGGGCAGCGGAACCGCGCCACCGGATCGGACTTGTCAAACATAAGGGAGACGCCACGCGATGCGCTTTCAAAACGAAAGCGTGACGATTCTATCGAACGTTAACATCGAGATTTTTTCAAATATTCTTTAGATGAGATTCCGCTCTCTAACACGCTATTTATCATCAATTATGCAAATTTCATCTCCACTGAAAGTGAGATTGATTACCGCGTGCTCAAACGTGCTCCGAAGAGCGGCCGTCTCGATGGGGATAGTCATTGCGGCACCGTCCTGTCACCCGGGCAACTGTAGCTAAAATGTAGATTGAGACCCGTCGCTGATCGGCTGATCGTCAAGCGTGTGTCGACAATAGTCGACCTCAACCGTTGACCAAGCTTTCCCTTCTCGATCTTCGGTAAGCATTCGCCGAGGACCGCAGGTTCAGCTTTTCTTTCGCGATCGGCGCTTCCACTTTGCAGCTAAAGCCTCTACGTTTTTGCGGAGATTGGCGGCGTCGACATCGCCAGGATCGTAGTGCGCATCGCTCCACCATTCCACAAGTTCGTGGTGACGCTCATGGTTGGTGTCCGTAATGGCCTCGCGGAACTCTTCATAACCCCACGGACCGCCGACATCCTCCGGTGGACATCGTCCGACAACGTCAAGCAGGAAGGGATCGTCGAAGCCGGCGGTCGCCGGTAAAACCTTTTCGATTTTCACGGTGTGCGTCCAGCCGTCGCCGAAGTCATAGAGATACTTGAATGATTTCGCGCCGATATCTTCTATGGCAGCAAGAAGCGTTTCTTTGCGTGCATCGATGGGACCATCAAAGCCGCCATCAGGCACGCCGAACCCGATGTCACGGATCCTGAACTCATACAGATGGCTGTTCGTCCAGCCGAAAGCCTCCTGAAGAACCTCATGAAGCCGGTCAAGCCGAATGCGGAATGGGACGACAACGCGCCGCATCACCAAGGGATCAACGTCATCGAGCATGATCTTTAAGCGAACGAGAGGACCTGCCATCAGGCCGCCTGCCTCAGTGGCGATGTTGTGGTTTCCCGCCAATTCCAGGGGAGAAGCTCATCAAGACGGCTGACTGGATGGTCGGCGATGCGGGCAAGGACATCGGCAAGCCAGGCCTGTGGGTCAATGCGATTCATTTTCGCGGTGACGATCAGGCTGTACATGGCCGCCGCCCGCTGGCCCCCTCGATCGGAACCGGCAAATAGCCAGGCTTTCCGTCCGAGTGCCACACCGCGCAGAGATCGCTCCGCACAATTGTTCGACAGGCAAATGCGCCCGTCGTCGAGGAAACGGGTGAACGATTCCCAGCGGTTCAGCATGTAGTCAAACGCCTTTGCCAAGTCATTGTCGCGCGGTAACCTAGCGCGATGTTCGCGTATCCATATCTCCACGTCGTCGATCAGCGGTTTTGACAACTGCTGGCGGATTGCTTTTCTCTCATCGGCCGTACGGCCATTGATATGGCGCTCGATTTCGAACAGTGCGTCGATCCGCTGCACCATGTTCAAGGCGACCGGCGAGATGACGGCGGCATTTTTACCCTGCGCTTTTCGGCGCGCGTTTGCCTCCAAATCGGCTTGCGCAAAGAATGGTCGCCTGGCATGCGCCCAACACGCCGCCTCATGAATCGGGCCCGGACTTCGATCAGGAAGATAGAGCTGGCCATAGCCCGTATAGGCATCCGCCTGAAGGAGGCCGCTATAATTGGCCAGATGCGCCTGTGGATGTTCGCCGGCCCGGTCCCGGGAATAATAGAACATCGCCGACGGAGGCGCCGTTCCGCCAAACGGAGCATCGTCCTTGACGTAGCTCCATATCCGACCGGTGACGGTCTTGCCGAGAGCGAGAACCGGCACGGTCGTGTCATCACCGTGGATCCGTTCAGACGCGAACGTATGGCTTTCAATCCGCCTCACAAGCGGGTCAAGGACCTGGCAGCACGCGCCAATCGCGTCTGCTGCTGTCGACAGACTGACTGGCACACCTTCCAGGGCAAAACGTTCGACCTGGCGATTGAGGGGAATGTGCTGGCCGAACTTGTCGCAGAGCATCATCGCCAAAAGGCTCGGACCCGCCCATCCTCTCGGTATGACATGGAAGGGTGCAGGTGCCTGGCTGATCTTCTCGCAGTCACGGCAGGTGAACTTTTCCCGCACCGTCTGAATGACCTTCCAGCTACGCGGTACGCTCTCCATCGTTTCGGTGATGTCTTCGCCGAGCTTGCGAAGCCGTTCACCGCCACAGCAGCTGCAGGCAACCGGACCAGGCACCACGACACGCTCACGCGGAAGATATTCCGGGAAAGGCTTCTTGACGGGCCGCTTGCGCGTAAAGCCGGTGACCGCAATCGCAGCAGCTGCGGCAACGGCCATTTCGGCGGCAAGCTCATCTTCAGTCGCCGCCGCTTCGGCGTCCTCAAGCATCAGCTCCATCTGCGCGATCAGCCGCGCTGTCCGTTCCGACTTCTGACCGCGCAGTTCCCGTTGCAGCTTTTCGATATAGACTTTCTGGCGAAGAATGATGGCCTGATCGTCGGCCTCCTTGGCCTTGGCAACAGCCAATTCGGCCAAAGCAGTAGCCCGTTCCGACCGCGCAATCGCTAGCTCTGCTTCCAGGGCTGCAGCATGATCACGGTGATTTCCCGAGCCGGTTTCCATGCTCGAAGTGAATCACAAAACCACTGATTTGTATAGCTTTTCTTGGTGCTGCCGCACGCAATCCCGCCAAAAAAACGCTATCCCGCGCTCGTCGGGCGCCATGTCTGCTGCGGGTTTCGCCAGTCAATTCCCTCAAGCAGATAGGACATCTGGCCAGCCGTCAGCGCAATCGCTCCACCCTCCGTCGCCGGCCAAATGAAACGGCCGCGCTCAAGCCGCTTTGCGTATAGCGAAAGGCCAATTCCGTCATGCCAAAGAGCCTTGATCAGCCGGCCACTTTTCCCCCGGAAGACAAAAACGTCCCCCTTGAACGGATCACGGCCCAGACCTTCCTGCACGATCAGAGCAAGACCCTGCATCCCTTTGCGCATATCGCAATGGCCGCTCGCAATCCAAACACGCACGCTCGAACTGATCGGGATCATTTGAGCGCTCGCATTACTGCTGCGGCAAGATCACAAGGTGCCCCGGACGAAATCCTCACCTTGGTACCGTTCGCAAAGTCCACAGCGATCGTCGCCGCAACGACATCGCCACCGCCCGCGGCACCCACGACCGTCGCGGGCACGAAGGCAGGACCATCCGTCACCGCAGCCGACAGCGCCTGGCGGCGCCACGTGTAGAGCAGCCCCGTCGAAACATCAAAACGACGCGCTACCTCCGACACATTTGCACCCGGCGCGAATGCTGCCTCCAGAATTTCCAGCCGATCAGCCGGTGACCAACGACGACGCCGTTCTTGACCCGTCAGCAAAATGGCCTGTGCCATAGGTCCTCATTGCGCTCTTAATTCCACTCTCAAGAGCGCAAAATCACGATATCGCCCAAAACTCGCAAGGCGGTCCACGCCGGAGCGATACGATCTTCGGCACTCAATCCCTCTTACAATTGTAAGGCAAAATTGGTTGAAATTCGTACTTCGGTCGATAACCATGCCTGTCTCTAAAATCAAAGTTCACGTGTGCTTCCGGTGACGCAGCTCGGAAAGGAAATATGACGATGAAGCGATTGAATGCGGAAAATCCCGGTAAGATCGATAATAGCGAAAGTTCCGGACTCCATAAGAATATGAACACAGATTCAGTCGCAGATATATTCTCCAGGCTGGTTACTCCCGATCCAGTAAAAACAGCCGCCGAGCTCGGAAGGTTCGAAAAGGCTGGCCGTGAAGCGAGGCAAATGCTGAAAGATGGGCCTACCGGCGACTTTAAACATAAGCTTAATCGTCTCGGGACGTCTGCAAGCAGGCTGTTTGAAAACGTGGTGCCGCGCGATGACCAGGCTGTGACGCAGCCACGGCTCAAGAGTGTCATTCCGATCATCGATTTCCAGACGTCACAGCGTAGAACGACACTCGTTGACCAAGTCCTCCATCTCCCCGAACAGCAAAAGCAAGCTGAGGCTCTGCAATTACTCAAAGAGAAGCTCGACTTATTCGATGCGAATGATAAAAATCGTTTAATTGATCACGCGCTCCATCTGTTTGACAGAGCTGACCATTCTGACGATCAGGGAAGTGCCGCCGAATTTCTCGTGTGTGCGCAGAATTTCCTCTCAGATGTACATCGTAGTCGTATTGATGAGCTTCGAAGTGGTGATGGCAACCACGAAGACTTGTATTGGAACATAGAACACGATTTCAAAAATTCTCAATCACAAGAGACACGTTCATCGAACAATCCGGCAACTCGAAATGACACCGAGTTAGGTGAACTCGAAGCAGCCGTATTACGCATAACATCATCAAATATCGTATCCGACGGTAAGTTGGGCGAGGTGGAAAAAGTAAGCGAGAGACTAGCAGAAAGCTATCAACGTTTGCGCCAGGAACTCTATTCAACCGATCGCTCGAGAAACAATAGCTCCAGAGCTGGATAGAATCGAAGCGCCAATGGACCTATTGGACCGCACCATGCGTGTCATCACCACGAAGCTTCGCGCGCTGCACCACTAGCAGCCAGTGTGGGTGGACCCTGACAACTATTTCTCGCGTGCGCCGGTAGTCGGAGGTCTCGCCGCCCGTCAGGACGAAGCATGGAGGGCGTCCCTTACATCGCTCTAGGTGGCTTTTCCTGACTGATGGGCGCATCGAGATCAACAATAACAGCGTCGAGCGGACCATCCGGCCGATAGCCGTCAATCGCAATTATGCGAAGCTCTATGTGTAGGCTTTCTGGATCCTCGGTAAAAAACCATTGTTTTACAGCGATTGCGAAAGCAGCGTGACGATTCCAACTGCGCATAATTTCATTCTCCCTGCTCCAATCACTGGAAGGGGAGATTTCCATGAAGCCCATCATTTTGCAGCCTGGACCTCAAGCATGGCTATCGTCCAGCACTCTATCATCCTATCAGGACCGCTATGTCGCTCGTCTTCGGGAAGACCGGTACGCGCACAATGTGATCCGCGTCTATCTCGCGAGCGTCGCCCATTTCGCACGCTGGCTCGGCGAGCAGGGCATTGGTCTTTCATCGCTGAGCGCGGCGGTGCTGGATCGCTTTCTTAACGATCACCTGCCGATCTGCAGTTGTCCTGAGCCAGTTCGCCGGACGCGGTATGAACTGCGAACCGCCATTCGTCACCTGCTGAGACTGCTTGAGGCCGAGGGCCATTTGGCCGGATGACGAGCAGGATGGGCTAAGCAAGGAGCTGGCCACGTTCGATGCCTATATGCGTGACGTCGCAGGCTTAGCGGAGACCACACGGCGGCAACGTGGTTTAATTGTCGGCAGATTCCTCGCTCAAACTTTCGGCGCGGGCTCTGTCGACATCACGAAGATCGATACCGGAGCAATGAGGCGGTTCGTCCTGGGTGAAGGTCGCGATTGGGGCGCCGGGGCAGTGCGCGTCGCGGGTAGTTCGATAGGCGGCTATCTGAAGTACCGACAGATGTGCGGCGACAAGGTCAGCAAACTTCTGCCGGCCATCCCGCGCGCGGCGCACTGGCGTCTGGCGTCACTACCCGAGACATTGTCACCAGCCCAGATTGACGCGCTTCTGGCATCGTTCGATGCGAATCTACCATCTGGTCGACGGGCCTATGCCATGGTCAGATGCGTCACCGATCTTGGCCTTCGCTGTGCGGAAGTGGTCAAGCTGCGCATCGAGGACATTGATTGGCGGAACGGAACAGTCAGGATCGCTCGCTCCAAGACGCATTTCATGGACTGCCTGCCGTTGCCCAGGGCAACCGGCGAGGCAATCGCCGAATACCTCAGGCACGAGCGGCCCGAGACGGTGAGCCGGGCGATCTTCGTTCGCCATGTCGCGCCCTATGATCGTCCGGTCCAGACAGGAGTAGCCAAGCGTGCAGTCATCGCCGCGTTTCGCCGGTGCGGTTGGGATCGGTGCGACCCGCATGTTCTGCGCCACAGCGTGGCAAGCCGACTGCTACGCGAGGGCACACCGATGAAGCACATTGCCGATATCCTGCGCCATCGCAGCCTCACACATCAAAGATCTACACCAAGATCGATTTCGAGCGGCTGTCGGCTGTCGCTCTTCCCTGGCCAGGGAGGGCGTGATGGCGATGAAGACAACAATGACGGAACATGTCGCAGCCTACCTGGCGGAACGCTCTCTGCTCGGCTTCAACGTCAGCGGCCCCGACGCTCGGCTGCTGAGGTCCTTTGCCGGTTTCGCCGACGAGCAGAACTGCGGCACACTGACCAACGACCTTGTCATCCGCTGGGCAAAGGACCGGTCGCGGATCAGTCACCCCTTCACCTGGGCTGGACGGCTGGCAGTTGTGAAGCCGTTTGCAGCATACATGACGCGCCTGGATCCCGTGACAGAGTTTCCAACAGCGCCGATATTCGGCAAGTCGCGGCGGAGGTTGACGCCCCATATCTATACCGATGACGAGATCCTCGGCTTAGTACTACAGTTGCGTTTACATTCAAATTGTGATTCACTTCCGATGTTTGATGGGAGGGATTTCGATGTCTGTCGCGGGTTGGTCCGGTTCAGTGGTGGCATGGCAGCAGGAACTCGATACACTGAAGCAGCGGCTAGGCGCGGTCTTTGGTCGACGTGAACTTCGGGCATCGGCGAGTGCCTTCCTAGATGGTTTGTTGTCTGGAGTTGAGCGCAAGACCGGCTGGTTAATGGCCGAACAGGCAGGGCTGGAGAGCCCCTATCGGATGCAATCGCTGTTGGGGCGCAGCCAATGGGATGCCGACAAGTTGCGCGACGTCGTTCGCACGTATGCAACAGAGGCACTTGGCGATGAGGACGGCGTCCTTGTGGTCGATGAAACAGGATTCCTGAAAAAAGGCACACACTCTGTCGGCGTCGCACGACAATATTCGGGCACGGCTGGACGTATTGAGAACTGCCAGGTCGGCGTCTTTCTTGCCTATGCAAGCCGTTTTGGTCAAACCCTGATTGATCGGCAGCTTTATTTGCCCAAAGACTGGAGCGAAAGCGAAGCGCGTCGTGCTGCGGCTCATATCCCACAGCAGCAAGCCTTCGCGACCAAGCCGACCATTGCAGCCAAGCTCATTGCCGATGCGCTCGATGCTGGCGTGCCTTGCGCATGGGTGTTGGCTGATGCACTCTATGGATCGGATTCCAAGTTACGCCGTATGCTGGAAGGCCGCGGCCAGCCGTATTGTCTGGCAGTTCGTTCCAATCATCGCCTGCGCTTTGTCCGTGAGCAACACTTCGAGCAAACTGATCCGGAAACAATGGCTGCGGAACTAGACGCGGGAGCCTGGTCCAGTCATGCAGCCGGAGAAGGTGCCAAGGGCCTTCGGCTCTACGATTGGGCACGTATTCCTTTGAGCTCTCGTCCTGATGGGCAATGGGAACGTTGGCTTCTCATCCGTCGCAACCGGCGCGAACCCGACGCACACGCCTATTATTTTGTCTTTGCGCGTGCTGGTACAGAACTGAGCGAGTTGGCGGGTGCCGCCGGGCTGCGATGGACAGTGGAGGAGTGCTTTCAGCGCGCTAAGGATGACCTCGGCCTGGATCATTGCGAAGCACGCTCGTGGCATGGCTGGAACCGACACATGACACTTGTCATGGCTGCCGCAGCTTTCCTCGCCAAGCTCGGCGCTGATCTACGCCGCGCGGCTACTGGCAAACCGAACGAAAGGAGTCCAAATCCTCCAATCGCCGCCTGACCCGCACACTCGCGTTATTGCCGACCGTCGCAGAAATCCGCTATCTGATTACACGACTACTGCTGCCGCCGCCCATCAGGGTTCGCCACATCCTTGCGTGGTCACTATGGCGACGAACCCATCAGGCTTCCGCAATGACATCACATTACAAAACACGCCATCAAACGCAACTGTAGTACTAATGGCCGCGGCACGCGCCCTCCAACCGCAGGGCGGGCTGCCATCGGTCGTGTTCGAGGCGTTGATCGGATTGATCGCCGCGACCGGGCTGCGCATTTCGGAGGCGATCAACCTGCGCTGGCGCGATGTCGATATCGAAGCCTGCTGTGCAACGGTGCGTATGACCAAGTTCCGAAAGTCTCGGCATGTGCCGCTTCATCAGTCGGTCGCCAGCGCGCTTGATTCATATCTGCTGGTCCGAGAGCGTTTCGCCAGGAAGGAAGAGGAGCAAGCCTTCTTCACCATCGCAGGCGGGCAACGCCTCAACAAGCGAACCGTCCACGGCGTCTTTCAACGGCTGCGCCTCGCAGCCGGAATCATGCCGCGCGGTTCCTATCCCCACGTTCGCATTCATGATTTGAGGCACACCTTCATTTGTCGACGGCTGGAGCGCTGGCAAGCAGACGGATGCGACATCGACAACGCCATCGCGGCGCTCTCGACCTATGTCGGCCACGCCAAGGTATCGGACACCTATTGGTACATGACCGGCATCCCCGATCTGATGTCCACCGCCGGATCACGCTTCGAAGGCTTCGCACTCCGGGAGAACGACTATGTCTGATCGCAACGCGCCGTCCCTCTCTAACCTTGTTCAGCGCTTCTTTCTTGAACATCTTGGCCAACACCGCGCCGTCAGTCGTCAGACGGTTGCCGCCTATCGCGACACGCTGAGGCTGCTCCTGGGATTTGCCGCACAGCGACTGCACCGAACACCAAGCGCGATTGCACTGTTGGACCTCGACGCGCCGTTGCTCCTGGCATTTCTCGATTACCTCGAGAAGGAACGTGGCAACAGCTTGCGAAGTCGCAATGCGCGCCTCGCGGCAATACGGACTTTCCTAAAATACGCTGGACATCACGACATCGATGCACTGGCCACCATCGAACGAGCGCTCGCAATCCCGCAGAAGCGATTTGACCGGCCCATGGTCGGCTTTCTGTCGAGAGACGAGATCCGCACCATCATCGAGGCCCCAGACCCTAGCACTTGGGCTGGCCAAAGAGACCGTGCCATGTTCAGCACCCTGTACAATACCGGCGCGTTTCCGAGATGATCGGCGTGCGCTGGGGCGATGTCGTGCTCGAAGGACAACCAGCTGCACATTTGCATGGCAAAGGCCGCAAGGATCGATCGGTGCCTTTGTGGCGACCAACGGCGTCGCTGCTTCGTAGCTGGCGCCGGCGGCTCGGTGAGCCGCCGGCCGATGCGATGCTCTTTCCGAACCGCAGCGGTGGCCACATGACCCGTTCTAACGTGACCCAAAGGCTGCAGCTTGCTGTTGAAGTGGCCACGCGCGAGCATCCGGCACTCGCCGGTCGAGCAGTAACCCCGCATGTTATTCGCCACACGACAGCGATGCATCTGCTTCAATCTGGCGTGGATATCACCGTCATCGCTCTTTGGCTCGGTCACGAAGACACTGCAACAACGCACATGTACGTCGAGGCAGACCTGACCATGAAGGAGCATGCGCTGATGAAGCTGTAGCCCGCAGGGGCAGCACCCGGGCGCTTCCGGGCATCTGACGACTTGATGAGGTTCCTTAAGCACTCTGATTATGTCAAGTTCATCGTGGCGAAGACAGTCTTCAACCTGCCCCGCCGCGGTGATCTACGCATAATCCCGAGCTTCGCATAATTACTATTATACATTTTGCGTAACACGATGTTTTCATTAGTTATTTATAGGATATCTTATGTTGGCGTCCGATTTTTCCGGCCGATTGCACAGCCGATCCGGATATTTGCACCGCATTATGCGCGTGGTTCGACATGAAAGTCAGACTACGAGCGTAGCTTAAGGTTCAGTTTGGATCCTCGCACTATCGCATCGCTAATCCCCGTGCGACCCTATCTTAAAACGTCGCAGCATTTACCTACGCTGTGCATTCTGGTGCCGCAGGCCGCCTGCTCCAAAGAGCCGTATCGCAGGCCAAAATATTCTATCCATTTCAAAGAAATGTAACAGAAGTGACATTGACGCTTACAAAAGTTTTCCCACGCTGGCACTTGTTGGCTAGAGTTTGGCTCGGGTGCGCAGTTCGTTGTGCGCCTAGAAGGGCGAACTTGGTTAATGCTGGCCGCGGGACGGCTGCGGCCTCAGGGAGCCTGAGCCCTCATCGGCGGAGGCGTGAAACCAAACGCCAGAGCGTATCGCCAGCGCCAAAAGTGTGGAATAGACAACAAGTGCGATTGCCATGGCAGCGTATAATCCTTGTAGCGAGCCTGAAATCTCTACCGCAAGCCATCCGCCAACTCCTGCAACAGCCAGCCGGAGCAATCCGCAACACATAGGCCAGCGCAGTTGGCCTGCCCCTTGGGAAGCAAAGTAAAGAGCCATGCCCATCCCGGAGAACCCGTAGACGGGCCCGATCACCTGCAGGTAGCTTACGCCTGTATCGATAGCCCCGGCAGCATGGCTGAACAGACTAATCCATTCATGAGGAAATATCGCAGCGATGATACCAATCGTTTCCGTAATTGCAAACGATAGAGCACCGCCCGTTAACGCAATCTTGATGGCTCGATCGCACTGACCGGCGCCGATATTGGTCCCTATCAAGGCAACCATCGGCGCGCCGATCCCGAATATTACGGGCATGAGAAGGTATTCAAGCCGTGCAGCGGTACCGAAGCCTGCGACTGCCTGCACGCTTGAATGAGCAGCCACAATCGCCGTTGCCACGCCTATCGTGACATTCGTGAGCACAGAGTTGACAGATGAAACGGCGCCCAGCCGCGCTATGTCTCGAAAGTGATCAAAGCGCAAGGCATCACGTCCGAAAACAACGGCATTTCGGCCTGACAAAATATACCATCCGAGAATAGCGGTGCCACAAAAGTTGTAGAGCAGCAACGCCAATCCTCCACCGGCAACCCCCATGGCGGGAACCGGCCCGAAGCCAAAAATGAGGAGCGGCGACACAAAAACAAGCACAATCGCACCGCCGCAGGTGACGATACCCGGTACAAGCACGTTGCCCGTACCACGCACGATACTAGCTAGGCCATTCATCAGCCAAACCAATGCCATCCCGCTGAAAACAACATTGGAATAGATGAGAGCAGCCTCAATCTCACTGCCACCGCCGCCTAGCGCCCGATAAATCCGCCGTCCGAAAGCCAGCATGATCGCTGTAAATATGAAGCCAAGAATGACGTTGATGATGATGGCGTGGGTCGCAAGTTGATTTGCGTCCGCGTTTCGACCTCCGCCGAGCGCTCGCGCAATCCCTGACGAAATTGCTCCGCCGAATGCACCGGCAGACATCATCTGCATCAGCATGACTGCAGGGAACACGAGCGCCATTCCGGCGAGCACATCGGTACCCAGATGGGATAGCCACCAAGTCTCTATGAGCCCAGTCGACGCCTGTACCAGCATGATAAGGACGTTTGGCCAGGCTAGGCGAACAAGCATGGGCAGGATCTGATCTGTGAGCATGCGCCGGATGCGTGGATTCATAGGTGGCGGTTGGACAATGGCGTCCGTTGCATGTGTCATCGGGTTCCCTCGTCCTTACGCGCAAAACTCTAAATCTATCAATGGATGGCGCCCTAATTTTATTGCCCATGCAAGGCCAAGTCACGCTCATCGGATCAGCGTCCTCCAAACGTTTCCGAGGTTAGGACGCATCTGAGCTTTGAGCCGTTCGGAAATCAGAGCTGACACGCTATGAGCCTGGAATCAATATGCGAGTTAGCTCTTCATGGTGGGAAATCCGGCATTACTTTTATCTCTGGTACTGGTCGTGGACGACACCCATTATATCGCCCGACCGCGATACACTCACGAGCAGGTTGTCGCCGCCACGGGTTGCCTTGACCAGATAGCGTTCGCCGACATCCTGAACATCCTTCACTCGGTAGCCGCGATCTTCAAGCAACGTGATGACGTCATCAGGTCCAAAGTTAGACTGTTGCCCGGACCAGCGGTTCTGATGGTCATGATGGCGGTTCCACGAACGTAGAAAGTTGGATTCCGTGTTCCCGTCGACCGAGTAAGGATCTGCAGCCTGGCGATCATAGATAACCACCTGCGAGAAGGCTGGTACGGCGGCGATAGCGACTAGAGCAGCGGCCGCGGTGAACGCGATGACATAACGTGTCATGAAACTTCCCTTTGACTAAAACGCTCTACCCGGTCCTATTTGGCGACTGAGTTAGATCGATGTTTGTACGCGATGCGAAGCACAACGGCATTATGCGCCTTGCTACTGTTGCGGTGTGTCGTTTGTTATTGGGAAATGTTGCACCGATTTTACGGATGAACTGCGCCGGGAATTTCTTCAGAAAAGTGGAGAAGCTTTCTTGAGTTGAAGGGAAACCGGAATGCCAAAGCAGAAGAAATCTACCAAGGAATTTGGAAAGGAAGCGGTGCGCTTGGGGTAGACGAGCGGACGACATTGTGCCGGGCTCGCGTCTTCCCCGGCGCTTGCCACGCGAGATTTTTTCTGCGTTGGCAGAGTCGAAACAATAGCTCCTCGTTGAAAACGACTGAGGCATTGGCGGTATGCGACCAAAAGCTGCGGGCTAAATTATGAGACGCGTCATCGCATTGTCATGTAAAAAATTTAGTTCCGAGCCTGGCGGGGCCTTGGATTGCGTTAAGGCCCGTGAAGTTGAACTTACCATTCCGGATTGGTGGGAAAATTTAACAAGCGATATCGCCATTATCGCCGGCCCCCTCGTCACGAAACAGCGCCGCCCTGAATTCGCCGTCACGCGTTCTGCTGGCAAGCCTGATCGGCACCACCATCGAATTCTTCGACTTTTACGTTTACGCGACGGCTGCCGTCCTCGTTTTCCCGAGCTGTTCTTTCCGACCAGCGATCCAACCACCGGCGTCCTGCAGTCATTCGCGACTTTTTCCATCGCCTTCTTTGCCCGTCCGATTGGCGCCATCGTGTTCGGCCATTTCGGTGACCGAAGCGGCCGCAAGGTGACGCTTGTCGCAGCCCTGATGACCATGGGCATCTCGACGTTACTGATCGGCTTCCTGCCCTCCTACGCCTCGATCGGCGTGCCCGCAAGGAGCGTGTTGCCGTTCCCGTGGTCGAAATCCTGAAGAACCACAAGCGCAGCCTTGTCCTCGGCACCTTCGTGGCGCTGGCAACCTTCGTGCTCTGCTACATCGGCACGGCCTACCTTCTGTCCTACAACGTCAAGGTCCTGAAGATCAGCTTCCTCGACGCGCTACTCGTGCAGATCGTGGCCTCGGTGTTCTTCGGCATCTTCTGCCCGATTGCCGGCAAGCTATCGGACCGCTTTGGCCGCCGCACCGTCCTCGTTGCCACGACGGTCGCGATCGGTGTCTTCTCGTTCTTCCTGCAGACCCTGCTCACCGGTGGCCTCACCGAGATCTATATCTTTGCCGCTGTCAGCATGGCATTGGCGGGGATGACCTACGGCCCAATTGGAACTGCACTGGCAGCTCCGTTCCCGGTCGCCGTGCGCTATACCGGCGCCTCCATCACCTTCAACTTTGCCGGCATCTTCGGCGCGTCGCTGGCACCCTTTATGGCCACCTGGCTCGCCAGCAACTACGGCCTTGCCTATGTCGGCTACTACATGGCAATCGCCGCCTTCATCACGCTTGTCTGCATCATGCTGTCAGGCAACGAAGAGATCTGATCCAAACGATCGCATCAAAAAAGGCCGCGAAACACATGTTTCGCGGCCTTTTTTTTCTAAATACACATCAGTCATTCACCGGGGTACAGACGCATATTGTGCCGTCATCGCTTCAACGCGAGGCCCAGGCACCCCGTTGTTTAGCTACTCTGTCGTCGCACCATGAAACGGGCGAACCTCGCGGCCATCCATGAAGGTTCCGAGCCCCTTGCTTAAGCGAGAACGGACCTTGGACAACGATAGCGTCGGTAATCCGTCAGAAGTCTATTTAATGCTTCCTCGCGGACAATCGCATTGAGATCGACGTAGGACACGCCCTCTTGAGCGCGGCGAGGCTTGGGCATTCTCGGCCGCCTTGCCGTTATCAGCGCGGATTTCATCATGTCCCTTTCATCTCCCAGTGCTGAGGCCATAAATTCAATGCTGAGGCATCGCCACGGCGGGTCCGCGCTGAATTGGTCTTAGGATAAACACTAGGGGGAAAATGACCAGAAGGGCGATGGCAAAAAAATAGAACATGTCGTTGAATGCCATGACGGCGGCCTCACGCTTAATAACCTGAAAGATGTTCACAATGGCGAGCTGAACAGACTGCGGATCGCTGCCGGACTGGTGGATGCGTTCCTGAGCAATAACTGAATTGGCGGTGACCCTCTCCATTAGACGTTGCGTATGAACCGAAGTCTGACGGTCGAGCATGAGTCCTATCACGGCCAGTCCGATAGACCCGCCTAGGTTACGGGCAGCAGTGTAGATTCCGGCTGCGTCCTGCGCCTGCTCGCGAGGTACGGAGCTCGTCATCGCCTGGTTCAGGAAGACAAGGGTGAACGTCTGCCCGAGCCCTCGCAGTAGCTGCGAGAAACCGAAGTCTCCGCCATTGGTAGCTGCGGTGAGGCTCGTGTCCAGGTAACAGCTGACCGAATAGCAGACCAGCCCGAATGCGATTGCGATCCTGAGGTCAAGGGTTCTGATCAGAAGCGGGAAGAACGGAATGATCGCCAGCATTGGCAGGCCGCTGATAAGAACGACCATTCCCGATTGAAGCGCGTTGTATCCACTAATACGGGCAAGGAATTGAGGGATGAGATAGGTTATTCCATAGAGCGATGCCCCCGTGACGACCGCCATGAGGACGACACTTCCAAACGATCTTTGAAACAGGATGCTCAGGCGGATTACAGGCCTATCGGCAGTAAGCTGGCCCAAGACAAGCATACAAAAACCTCCCAGCGCGACGCCAGTCAGGAGGACAATCAACGACGACTCGAACCAGCTTTCTCTCTGTCCGTCCTCAAGAACTACCGTCAGGCACCCTAGAAACATCGACAACCCTACGATCCCCAGCCAGTCCGCTTCAAGAAGCAATTCGAGATTGGTCCTTGAAGACGGCAATCCAAGGGTCAGAAGCATAATCAGGCCGACGCCTACGGGGAGGTTAAGGAAGAACGCATAGTGCCAGCTGGCGTTTTCCGTAAGCCATCCGCCAAGAACAGGTCCGGCAATCGGTCCCATGATCGCGGTAATTGCGAACAGGGCAACGCCGATAGACTGCTGGTTGGCGGGAAGCCGCTGGGCGATAATGGTCATCGCTGTAGGTATCATCGCGCCTCCGGTGAACCCCTGCCCCACGCGTCCTGCCACCATCATGCCAAGCGAGGTCGAGAGACCGCAGACCATGGAAAAGCAGATGAATAGTGAGGTCATTACAAGCAGAAACCTGCGGAGGCCGAGAAGGTTGGTAAACCAGCCCGAAAGCGGGATCATGACAATCTCCGCGACAAGATAGGCAGTGACGATCCATGTGCCTTCCGATCCGCTAGTTCCGATTTCCCCTTGTATCTGTGGCAGCGCAGAGTTGGTAATCGAAACGTCCAGCGTCGCCATAAGGGCGCCAACGATACCCGCGGTTACCGCCGTCCATGCCGCAGCGTCCGCCTTTTTTGGCGAGTTGTTTCCCCCCTCCAATTTCGTGGACCTCATTGGCTAAGCTCCACTGCATTGTCTTTGCCATCGGTGATGCCGTGGGTATCCACCTCGACGCTGACAGATAGACCCGGGACTAACACAATATGCGGGTTCGCATTGGCTTCAATTTTGATGCGTACGGGTATGCGTTGAACGATCTTTGTGAAATTCCCTGTGGCGTTCTCGGTCGGGATCAGCGCGAATTGTGCGCCTGTTCCGGGGGAGAAGCTCTCGACTTCGCCTTCGAGGGTTCCGGAGCTGATGGCGTCCACACTGATTCTCGCAGGCTGTCCGACACGCATCAATTCAACCTGCGTCTCCTTGAAGTTGGCAACGAGGTAGATGTCTTTGACCGGGACGAGCTTCATCAGTCGCGTACCATCGGAGACATATTGCCCGACGGCTACCGACTTGTCGCCGACGACGCCCGCGATCGGCGCGGTGATCTCGGTGGCGTCGAGATCAAGCTGGGCCGTTGCGAGCTGCGCTTCGGATTGCCGTACAGCCGCCTCCGCCTGTCTGACGGCGGCCTCAGTGGTATTGATGGCCTCCTTTGCAGACGCCAGAGACGCTTCGGACACCTTGACCTGCGCGGCCTGCTGGTCGCGTTGGCTTGTGTAGGTTGCGATCTGTTCGTTGGACGTCGCGCCGGCGCGGCCAAGCGACTGATAGCGGTCGACCTGGCTCTGGGCGAACTGCGCCTGCGTCCTGGCTGACAAGAGTTGCGCCTCAGCCTGTCCCACAGACGATATCTGCCGCTTCGCTTCGGCCTGCGCGCTGGCGAGGTCCGCTTTCGAAGACTCGACGCCAGCTTGTGCTTGCGCGACTTTAGCCTCATAGTTTCTAGCACTACTTTGGCAGAACTGGTTCTGCGGTTCGAATGTGCGCTTTGCAGTGGGGACATCGGATTGTGGTCATGGGCGTGGCGAGTGCGCTGATGACGGCTCGACGGATAGCAGGCAGGGTGGGTTCAGGCGGCCCCTTGCGTGCTTGTCGCTTCTTTTTTTTCCCGCTTTGCAGTCTGCAATCTCTGGTGCTGGAGGAAGGCGTAGGCGATCATCGTCATCAGAGCGTGCCGATGTAGCCCTTGCCATGATCGGCCTTCGAAGTGGTCGAGGCCGAGTTCCTCTTTCATCTGCTGATGCGCTTGCTCGCAAACCCATCTCGCCTTGATGGCGGCGGCCAGCGCTTTCAACGTGGCGTTAGCCGGCAAGTTGGACAGGTAGTATTTACGCTCGTCGTTTGATCGCCATTCGCCAACCAACCAGGCTTCCTCGCCCGGCATGTGTTGCTGTCCCTTATCAAGAATGCGTTGCGGCGTGCCGTCGGCGATCCGGACGCGCAATGCTGCAAAGCGTGCCGTCAGGCGGCCCTTTGTGCCACGCCGCCAACTGACCTTCTTCCAGCTTGCATGCGTCAGGATCGTCTCCGAGGCAACCGACAGAATGTCGGGGATCGGATGCTTGCGTGGGCGACCATGACCGGAGATGGGAAAGATCAATCCGACATCATCGGGATAAACCTTCTGATGCTTGGGGATACCGACCGCCCAGGTGAGGCCACGTTCACTCAGCCCCTTTCGGAACGTAGCCGACAGGCCGTAGCCTGCATCAGCCAGCACTGTGCCAAACCGGACACCAGCCACGATCAACCGATCGATCTCGTTAAGAGCGATCTCCGGCTTGGTGCGCGGTTTGCGTATCGGCTCGGGAACGCCAGCTTTTGCCATTCGATCCTCGTCACTGGTCCAGCCCTCGGGCAGGAACAGACGCAAGCCAACCGGAACAGGAACCTCGTCTCGGGCAAGCGTCACCGACACCAGCGTCTGGCAATTTGCCCTCTTGCCCAGCATCGAAGCGTATTGCGGCGCGACGCCGACTGAGTGGTCGCCTTTCTTGGGAAGGCCGGTATCATCGATCACCAGAAACGCATCTAACGCGCCAACGATCCTGTCTGCCTGTCGCGCAAGCTCAGTCTCAAGAGGAACAGCATCCCAAAGGCCATCGGAAATGAAATGGTGCAGGCGGTCGTACTGGCCTGGAGCAAACCGTTCCGCCATCGGCTCGATACTCTTGCGGTCACCCGGTCCAATGAGCCCAGAGACGTAAAGCGGGCACATCTGTCGTCGCTTCTTGTGTTCGAGCTTGTCCAGAAATGGCTGCAAAAATGCTGAAAGCTCCGTATCCCAATCTGCCATATCGCGCTCCCAACGAAGAGAGCACAATCATCTCAAACCAGCCTTGCCCCAATCTGCCAAAGTAGTGCTAGGCTCGATCTTCAAAAGCCTATCTCCGACCGCGACCTTCTGGTTGGCGACGACATACACCTGTTCGACATATCCCTGGACCTTTGGCGACACTGTCGTCTGGTCGGCCTGAAGGAACGCGTCATTCGTGGACTGCAGGAAGCGGCCGACCGTCCAATAGCGTAAGAACCATATTCCACCGGCGATCATTGCCAAAATGGCGACGGTCAGAAGGATGCGTTTGATGCGACGCTTCTGTTCGGGGTTTTTGGACGGCACGAAAACTTCTCCGGGCGGTTCGCAAGAAGCGTCGTCTAACTTTTCAGCCCGCGTCGCATTCACCTGTGCTAGCACCAGATCACTCCGTCGCATTGGGTACTATTCATTCTATTTAATCTCGGTGTGAAGTCTCGTTCGGTGGTTGTGAAACTCACCAGTTTCTCTATCGCTCAAGAGCGAAAGACCCCGACAATTTGCAATTGCTGCTGCTTGCTCGACGGTGCGCGTAGCGTTCGGGTGCCCTTGTTGGTACGACAGATCTAGGCTTTCGGCATTCACGTTGATATTTGCCGCAAGCAATTCCTTCAGCTTAAAGGTGACCATAACGGTAGGACGGCGCCCCACTAAATTGGGCTTTTCGGCTTACCAGAAGGCAATGGATCATAGTCTCTGCTCCAGACTGGAGGTTTGCTTAGGGCGATTTCACTGCGAGAAGTTTTGGGCGTGGCCCGTCACGGCAAGCATGCCGCCAGGCGCGTCGAGCGGCCTCGAAGTCAGTCGCTACGACCCGGACTAAAGCTATATGAGGCTTTTTGTCAAACCCATGTGAGCCTGCTTGCGGGTGGCAACAGCCCGACCGAGCCAGGATGGACCGGCAGCCGGGAACCGGCTGCCGGAATTATTGCTATCAGAGACGGTTAGCTAGCAAACGAGTTATTGAAGTTGAAGCCGCCAGACGCGTTGCTGAACGAGAACGTTCCAGCCTTCTGTACGACTTCAGCCGGCAGCGATGCCGAAAACGTGCCCGACTTCGAACCGAAGGTGTAGCTGCCGCTGACAGCACCATCAGCACCGATGGTGACCGTGGAAGCGACCGAAGAGGCGCCGCCGCTCACGAGATCCAGCTGGGCGATGTCGAGTTCGATGATGTTGTTCATGGTAGTCTCCTTTCAGGTTGGGTGGGGGGTGGCCTGCCTGGCCTTCCCCTCCGTCAGTCATCACCGGCTGCCTATGGCCATCAGAGGGTCCATTATCCAGTCGGTGAAGTGTCGGCGATCTGTCACGATATCGCCGATTAGGGTCATACCGGGGGTCAGCGGACGCTCTTCGCCATACGCGGCGATGCTGGTGCGCTCGAGGCTGACTGTGACCCGGTAGACGGGAGCTGTGAGGGCGATGGGAGCCAGAAGCTCACCCTCGCGATAGGTTGCGCGGGAGACCTGAACGACATGGCCCAAAAGCATCCCGAAACGCTGATATGGAAAGGCATCGACCTTCAGCCGTACCTCTTGCCCTGGCTGGATAAGGCCAGCAGCGCGCGGCGGAACCAGCAGATTGGCTTCCAGGTTGCTGCCACCAGGCACCAGGGCCGCAAGAGGCGATTGCGCGATGGCAGTCTGCCCCGGCTGAGCCTGTAGCGCCGCAACCCGGCCGGCCACCGGCGCGACGACCACATAGGCGCGGTTGACCTGCAGTTGCGCAAGAGATTGCTCGAGCTCGCTGCGAAGACCTTGTAGCTGAGCGAGCTTGTCGTCCCTGTCCGCCGGCAGGCTGGCCAATTGCGAGCGGGCATCGACAAGATCGCCTTGCCGCTGTTCCTTCTGCCGCTCGAGTTCGTGGATGACGCTCTCTTGGGCAAAGATCTGCTGCTGGCGGCGCGATAGTTCAAAACGCGTCCCGCCACCGTTAACCTGGAGCTTGGCGTAGTGGCCGGTATCGTCTGTTTGCAGGGCTTGTAGCCGGCGTTCCGACTCCAGACGTTGCTCCTGGCTCGCCAGTTCGCTGCCCAGCCCTTCGACACGGGAAGACAGGCGTCGCTCCTCCTGGTCAAAGCGGGCGTTGGATGCCTTGATCTGTGTATCGATGGACTGGATACGGGCTTGCGTCTCAATCCGTAGTTTTTCACCGACCGTGCCGTCTGCGCCGGTCGTCTCCAGCGACAGTTCCACCATCGGCTGGCCCTGGGTGACCAGGTCTCCCTCATGGACAAGGACGCGGGTAACCGTACCGCCCTTGGCGGCGTAAATCTGTGCCAGGCCACCAGTCGGGGCTATGTAGCCCTGCACCGTCTCCTTGCGCGCATAGGTACCGGTCATGAGATAGGCTGCACCGACCACCACGAGGCAGCCGAGGACGGTGGTCATCACCCCATGGCTTACCGGTTGTGCGATCATCACCTCCCCGCCAATGCGGCGACGATGTTCAGTGGCTTCGCTGCGGAACAGTGTACTCATGGCACCACCTGCAGAGGGTGGGCCGGCACATCGCGCTTTAGCTCGCGTATATTGCCGTTTTCCACTGCGAAGGCGCGGGCAGCACCTTCGATGGCTCCGGGGCGATGGGCGACCATCACTTGGGTGATTCCGAGCTTGCTCAGCGATTGCATGAGGCGGCGCTCCGACAGGACATCCAGATTGGCCGTCCCTTCGTCGAGAAACAATATGGACGGCTTGCGGTACAGCGCACGCGCCAGGAGAGCTCGCTGCTGCTGCCCACCTGACAGCGTAGATCCGAGGTCGCCCACCAAGGTCATGTAGCCCATTGGCATACGCATGATTTCGTCGTGAAGGCCAACAAGCCGGACAACCTCCTCGACCCGAGCGATATCGATCTCAGGATCGAAAAAAGCGATATTGTCGGCAATCGTCCCCGCAAAAAGCTGGTCGTCCTGCATCACCACACCGACCTTGGCTCGGTACGCCCGCATCCCGAAGACCCCGAGCGGGAGGCCGTCCACAAACACCTCGCCCTCACCCGGCGGATAGAGGCCCATCAACAACTTCAAGAGGGTAGACTTGCCGCCGCCAGAAGGGCCCACAAAGACGACGGACTGCCCCGCCTCTATGGAGAGGGATACATCCTTCAGAACCCATGCCTCCCGTTCGGCATAGCGAAAGGAGAGGTTGCGTACGAGAAGTGATCCGGCAAGTGGACGATCCCCCCGGGCTGCGGCATTGAGGGCGGGCTCTGGATCCTGATGCACGACATCGGCCAGGCGCTCTAGATGAAGGCCGATCATGCGAAATTCGAAATACTGGTCGATGAGTGAAAACGCCGCCGTGCTGAACTGGCTCCGATAGGAAAGGAAAGCCAGCAACATGCCGAGCGTCATCTCTCCGCGGATGATGCTGCCGGCTCCGAAATAGAAGACGAGGAGCATCTCGGCGCCCGTCAGGAAGGATAAGCCTGCCGAACCCTTAAGACTGATTTTCTGGACGCGTACATTGTTGTTGATGCTGTCGGCATAGGCATTTTGCCAGACACCGTGGCGTTCCAGTTCACGTCCGAACAGCTTGAATGCCCGCGCACCACGGATCGTTTCAAGCAGGATACCATCCACCTTGGCCTGGTACTGGATACCCTCGTTGGTCAGGCTGCGAAGCCACGGAAAAGTCCCCAAGCGTATGCAAATGACCAGCGCCAGCGAGCCCAGCACAATGCTTGCCAGATAGGGCGCGTAGATCACCATCACGACCAGCGTGATGATCGCCATTAACCCGTCCAGCGCGCCGGACACAAAGCCACCTGTCAGCAGATCCTGAACCGGCTGAAGGGAATTAAAACGCGATAGGATATCGCCGAGACGCCGTTTTTCAAACCACGGGACAGGCAGGCGCATGGCATGACGCAACAGATTGCCGCGCATCTGAAAGGTAAGAAGCGTGCTGAAATGCATCTGCACGTATCCGCGCAACAAGGTCGTGGCGCTCTGAACCAACAGCAGCAATGCCGCGCCGATGACTATGACGTTCAGGAGACTGAAATCACCCTTTGAGATTGCCTCATCGACAATCATCTGGTTGACGAGCGGCGACAGCAGAACAAAGAATTGCAACAGGGCGGAGAGCGCCAGGATCTGCAGCAGGCTCGGAATGAAGCCGGCGCTCCTGGACCACAGGTCGGCCAGGCGCACCCGCTCGACCACCTTGCGTTTTCGGAAGGTGGTCGCCGGTGTCAGTTCCAGCGCTATCCCGGTAAAATGTTTCGATGCCTCGTTGAGCGAGAGCCGCCGCTGGCCGCTGGCCGGATCGTGCAAGTCCACCCACCGGCCGGAAGCATGCGTCAGCACGACGTAGTGCGACATATCCCAGTGCAAGATGCAGGGCGTCTTCAGCTTGCCGACATCTGCCATTTCCAGCTTCAGCGGCCGACTGGTCAGACCGAGGTCGTCAGCGACGGCAATAAGCGTTTTTAGCGTCGTACCGTTTGCGGATGCGGCGTGGCGGCGACGAAGTTCTGACAAAGTCACCCGATGACCGTGAAAGCCGGCCACCATCACCAGACACGCTAGCCCGCATTCAGCGGCTTCGGATTGTAGCAACGGCTCAATCCCGTAGCGTTTATGGAGGGCCGTGAGAAACAACTGACTATCTCGCTTTAGGATGGTGAAAGATGAGAACTGGACGCGATTTCCAACGCTCGTCCAACCGACGGTGCTCCCGTCACGACAGGGCCGTCGATTAGTATGCAACAGGCGGCGGTAAAGTTCGGGAGAGTTGGACCGCTACATTCAGTTCAGAACTCGCATCGGATCGAGGGCACTGATTGGTCCCGGGTTTCGTGAAGATGAGTGATGTAAGACATACGACAAAGCTCCCTTGGATCGTTGTCGGCGCTTTATTCCCGGCACTCGTAATTCGTGCGTGGCAATTAAGCTGCCGTGTCCAAAGGTATGGCATGCCTCATTATTGAGTTGGGTCTGGTTATATTGAGAGATGTTGCGGCGACCCACTTTGCTGCCACAATCGGGATGATATCTGGCTTGCAGGGGCGGCCAGTGCGCTCGCCGAACCGGATCTGTCAATCGGACACCAGGCCGGGGAGACCAATCGCCTTCGAAGCTACGCCACCTCCGCAGACCTTCAGGCAAGGACATTTCCCGATCGTCGTGTCACTGCTCGATCCCCGTTTGATCGTGCTATGATTGATCTCGAAGCCGAGCTCTTCGAACATTCCTTTGAAGTCTCGTCTCGTGCATAGCGCGCTGAAACACCGATCCGCACCAGGATTGCGGATGGAATAGGTGATTTCCGAGAGTGAGGCAGCTGTCGATCTCCGTTATGATGAAAGTGCTTCCGCATGATCTCTGGAACAGTACACTTTTATGATGGTGGTTTTTTGGTGCGCAGCTCACCACAAATATGCAGCATAAGCCCAACCACTGACCATCCCAACGAGATCACTTTCTCATCGGACCGCATCCAACTTTCACGTTGGCCTTTCTGGGACGATGCTGAATCCAGTGCCCACGTTGACATTTCGCAACAAAACATCACGCACTGCAACCTAGAGATCAGGCATGTATCTCGGGGACCCTACCTGGTGTCCTTTGAGGTTCCAACGAAACGAAGTTTCCGTGCCCATAAGACGGAGTTGGCCAATAACACCTGTAGTTCTTAAGCGTCGCTCGCGGCCGAGCTGTCCACACTTTGATAACGTCGGATTGGAGCACACAAATGCCAATGACACGCCGACAGTATGGGTTTGCCGGACCTCGCTTAGAGATGGCGAAGCACTGTGCGCTCATGATTAGCTTACCAAAACAAAGCAGCCTTCCGCGAGACAAGTCCAGGTGTCATACTGAAGTATTTAACGAAAACAATCACATAGGTCTTCATAAAATCTTCATTTGCCAATTCACGAATTCGTGATCAGGTTTGGTAGGTGGCAACACGATACAATTGCATGGGTGTAATATGCGACAGCATGGGGGCTTATTAGCCAATTGCTTAAGACGACTCCACTCAGGCTCGGGGTCTAAACAGCATTGAGATCAAGTGCTACAAGTTGCTTCCCGGTGAGCGGAAGCGAGATCTCGGATTTCTTGATGGACAGCCCTGTAAAGATAGCGCTGAAGACGGGCTAGTGAGCGGGAATGTCATTTGATCATCAACCTGCCTTCCGTCCCAGACGCTGACGTTGGCCTAGTACTTTAGGGCCAAATCATTTTTTAACAGAGCGGAATCCCCGCCGCTCTGTCTGATACTTCCGGTGCTGGTGTGGACAGGATGACCTAAACTCTGGCGCATGCAGCGCTTAAAACGGACGTTTGCTGGGTCAGTCTGTCGTGTTGGCAACAAAACCGGGAAAAGGAGCATATCTTGAACACACAAGAAATTTCATACAGACGGATTGTGCCCGGCGAAGGCTCTATCTTCAAACAGATATGGCTCGAGGCCTTAAGGTCCACACCATCGTCCTACGCCAGCATCCTCGATGACTGGGATTCCCTTTCCGAGGATGAATGGAATAGGCGGCTAACTGATCCAGTCTTCGGCGCTTTCCATAGTGGTATCCCTGTGGGATTGATGGGGCTTATTCGCAGGCATCCAGCAAAACTGAAGCACCGGGCTATTATCGTAATGGCTTACGTCCACGCCGACTTTCGGCGAACTGGGACGGCTTCGGCTTTGCTGAACCATGTCATTTCATTCGCAAAAGACGAGAGTATTTCGAAACTGGAGCTATGCGTCAGCGGCGAAAATGTATCTGCAATTGCATTCTATCGTAGTCAGCTTTTCTCTGATCTCTGCGTCGTGCCTGGCGGAATTATCGAGAATGGTAAGCCGGTTGAAGAAGTCCAAATGATACGCTCCATCGGTGATTTAGGGTAACGGCTTCCCTCGCAACGCAATTACGCTGCGTCAAGTTACGCGATGCCAATCAATTTGACGGCGCTTATCGAGCCATGCGCCGAGAGTTCCAAGGAGTACTGCATGAAGCGCGTCTTCACTATTCTTCTCGCGGCATTGCTACCCGCCGCCGCGAGTGCAACCGAGCATCGCCAGGGCCCCCTCGCCCTGCCAGCTGTAATCCGTATGCTTGGCAAGGGGCAGTCGGTCGCCGTCACCGTTGATCTCAGTCTCTGCAGCGCGGTACCAAACGATGCAAAGCCGAGCAAAACACGCGGTGGACTACGGATTAACGCATTCAGATTGACGGACGATGGGACGCTTGCCTTTGCTGACGAGCATATGACCATCGATCTCGATGGAAAGCCGATCGTTCAGTTTTTACGATACAAAGTCCACCCAGATAACAGCGCTCAATTTTCTATGACTGTGTTCAGCCTGCCCGCGTACGAACAAAAGGGTAAGACACTCGAATTCAACTGTGCGATGGACCGTGGATTAAGTTTCTTCCCAGCGCGCTAATGTGGCTGCACGTAGATGTTGATGGTGTGACAGGCACACCTAACGACGCGGGGAAATTCTCGCCAATTCCGTTGCGCACATGAGTCAACGTGGATCTTCCACCACTGTTACCAGCACACAATGCATGCCTGCTGTCGCCGCTAAAGAACTCTACCGCCCTGCCTGACGCGTCGGTTGTGTTTCGGCAGCTGGCCGGAAATTTAGGCGGCGGATGAGCCGAATTAAAGGATATTGATGAATGACCCTAGACAACTCCGCGGAGCGGTCTACGAACTTTCGAGTTCCGGTGCTACCCATTTCAACCCTGAGCGCCGACCCTCATCGCGTCTACCGGCACTACCGAAAGGAGATTCCGTTCATCTTGTCGGAAGCGGGGGTATATCTCATCTTGCGTGCCAACGATGTTCTCAGCCTGTGCAGCGATGCTAAGACACGTCAGGTAGAAACAGAATTGGTCACCCTGCGCGGTGTTGAGAATGGGCCGATCTGGGAATTCGTGCGAAACGGGATGCTGACGTCGAATGGCGATGTCCATTTGCGCAGACGATCTCCCCTGACCAGGACATTCGCCTTCAAGATGATTGATGCGTTGCGACCTCTCATTAGAGAGACTGTTGCGCAGATCGCCGATACCGCAGCGCCCGATGGTGGCATGGACTTGCTTGAGGACTTTGCCGCTCTTATTCCGGCCAGGATCATTGCGTCGATCTTGGGCCTCCCCCAGGACGATGTGAATAGATTTACAGAGATCGTATACCGCTTCAGTCCGCTCCTGGGCGGATCTTGGCGTGCGCAAGATGTACCGCAGCTTCAACGAGCAGCCGGCGAGCTGAGATCATATGTTGCTGACGTCGTGGCAAAGCGCAGCTACGAGAAAAACAATGACTTCGTGAGCAAACTTCTCTCCGATGTGGAAAGCGACGGATCCTTGTCCGCCGAGGAAGTGATTACCCAAATCATGACTTTGATTGTCGGTGGCAGCGACACGACGCGATCTGCCATCGTCATTCAGCTGGCAGTGCTTCTCCAGCATCCTGAGCAATGGAATGCAGTTTTAGACAATCACGACCTGGTTCCAAAGGCCGTCCTGGAATGCCTTCGTTATGAGCCTGCGATAGGCTCGGTTCCGCGCTCTACCACAACCGATATCGAGTTGGACGGGATGCTCCTCCCTGCCAATAAAGCCTGCTCCCTTGTGACCATGTCCGCCCTCCGAGACGAGCATCTCTACAACGACCCTGATCGGCTGGATATTACAAGAGAGCAATTGAAATGGCATCCGGTATTTGGCGCTGGAGCGCACCGTTGTCTGGGCGAAGCACTGGCGAAAGCTGAGCTGGAAGAGGCATTGACCGTCCTAGCAGAGAGGTTCCCGACCATCAGAGCGGCGGGGACCTTTCCGAAAGTCACCGGCTTTTCGGGCATCCGAACAGTTCAAAACTTTCCGGTGACTTGGGACGCCAATCGAGCTCGATAGCATCGACCAAATGATCAGCAAAATGACACCTGCCACCTTTGAAAAGGAAACGACAATGCGGCCCACTGACTGCGCGGCACCATCCCCAGAGTTCAACGTGCAGGATGTTTTAATCCGTGGTACTCGCACGCAAGATGCCGAAGGAATTACGGAAATTCTTAACCTGCCCGGGTTTCGTTATGGGACTTTACGCCAACCGTTCCATAACGCTGACAGAACTCGAAAATATATCGAAGCTATGTCCCCTACAGATATATCTATATGTGCTGAATGGCATGGCAAGGTCATCGGCAATGCCGGGCTACACCGCAAAACCGGCCGTCAGCTTCATAGTGCGACTTTGGCTGTTGGCGTTCATGACGATTTTGTCGGTAAAGGTGTCGGAGCGAAGCTCCTCAGCACGTTGATTGAGACGGCCGACAGGTGGCATGACATCCGGCGTATCGAACTTGATGTGTTCGTAGATAACAGCCCTGCCATCCGGCTTTACGAGAAATCTGGTTTTATTCGTGAGGGAATATTACGACAGAACGCGTACCGTGACGGCGAATATGTAGATGCATATCTAATGGCCCGACTGCGCTGAGGTCCATTCAACTGAGCCCTTTGGGCGACCCTTGAAGCCCTTGCCGTCGTCCGAATTGGATCGACGAATCTAAAATTAAGCGCACGATCCACCGGGGGTATTCGAAGGTCCTCACATGAGTCGATCTCAGCCAAGCGTTCGACAGGTAATGTTTTGACGCCTGCAATCGCGTCGGCGCAGGCCACAGACTACCTGGCGGATTGTATATAATTGCGAGCTTGATCAAGACCTCACCGGCGCGGCGGGGTTCGTTCTACTGACCGCAGCAGACTGCTTATAAGTACTGAAGGATACGGTCGCGCCTTGAAGAATTCTAATCGGGCACGCTCTTCTCGGGCGTACGCATCCGAGCTGAACCGGATTGCGGATTTGAGTGATCGTGTGGATGCTCTGTCTATATAGACGGCAATATAGACGGTGCTTTCATGGACATCACAAGCGATCACTCGGGGCGTTTCAGCCGGATGGAGATTGTCGATAGCGGGCGTCGGCGGCGTTTCACGGATGAAGCGAAGCTGGCGATCGTGGCTGAGAGTTATGCTGGCCCGCGGCAGGTAACAGTCACGGCGCAGCGTCACGGGATCACGCGTTGGCAGTTGAATGCCTGGCGCAGGGCCGTGCGGGAAGGACGCCTTGTCCACCGCTCGACGAACGAGTTTGTTCCGGCGATTGTCGTTGCTGCCGAGCCTGTTTTTGCGAGCACGCCTCCTGCGGAAACTGTCGCGGTGCCGTCTCCCATCACCGACCGGGGTCGCATAGAGGTGGTGAGTGCGAACGGCCGGCGTGTGATCATGGGCCAGGATATCGATGTGGACGTTTTGCTACGGATCATGCGTGGTTTGGAGACATTGCGATGAATCCGTTTCCGATGGGGGCGGAGATCAAGGTGTGGCTGTCGACCGGACATACCGACATGCGGTGTGGCTTTCCATCCTTGGCCCTTCGGGTGCAGGAAGTTTTAAAGCATGATCCGCTGGGCGGTCATTTGTTCTGCTTCAGGGGCCGCCGCGGTGACCTGATAAAGTTGATCTGGCATGATGGCCAGGGCGCATGCCTGTTCACGAAAAAATTAGAACGCGGCCGGTTTATCTGGCCGAATGTGCAGGGTGGCGCGGTGGCGATCACACCGGCGCAGCTTTCCTATTTGCTCTCTGGAATTGACTGGCGAGCTCCTCAGGAAACTTGGCGTCCAACACGCGTTTGAGTTTCTTCATCATTGAATTTGTTGAAGAAATATGCTCTTATTCTGGCATGTCGTTACCACCGCTTTCCTTTCCTGACGATCTTGCCAGCGCCCACGCCGCGCTGCTGATAGAACGCGAGGCACGGTTGCGGGCCGAGGCGGAAGCCACCAGCGCCAAGGCAAAACTTTCCAGCATCGAGGCGCTCAACGCCCATCTGCAATTGCTGATCGCCAAGCTGGAACGCGACAAACATGGTCCAAGCCGGGAGCGCACCCAGCGGCTGATCGACCAGATGGAATTGCAGCTCGAGGAGCTGGTTGCCGATGCCACCGAGGACGAGCTCGCTTCACAAGTGTCTGCCGCCAAAACCCAAGTCGTGCGTGCCTTCACCCGCAAGCGGCCAGTGCGCAAGCCTTGGCCAGAGACTATCGAGCGCGAGCGCGTCGTCATCGACGCGCCCAGTGCCTGCGATCACTGCGGCAGCGAACGCCTGTCGAAGCTCGGTGAGGACACCACCGAGACGCTGGAGGAGATCCCGCGCCGCTTCAAGGTCGTTGAGACCGTGCGGGAGAAGTTCACGTGCCGGGACTGCGGCTGCATCAGCCAATCGCCCGCACCCTTCCATGCAACGCCACGTGGCTTTCTCGGCCCCAAGCTACTCGCCACCATCGTCTTCGACAAATTCTCTGAGCATCAGCCGCTCAACCGCCAGAGCCGTCGCTTTCGCAGTGAAGGGATCGATCTGTCCACCCAGACGCTTGCCGACCAGGTTGGCTACGTCAGCGCCGCAGTCACACCGCTGTTCGATCTCATTGAGACCCATGTGTTTGCGGCCGAGCGGTTGCACGGCGACGACACCACCATCCCGATCCTCGCCAAGGGCCAGTGCACGACGGGGCGCATATGGACCTACGTTTGCGACGACAGGCCGTTTGGTGGGCTATCACCGCCGGCGGCCGTCTTCTACGCCTCCAGTGATAGGCGGGGTGAGCATCCGCAAGGACACCTGGCCGAGTTCACCGGTATCCTGCAGGCTGATTGCTACAATGGCTTCAATCTCTCAGCCGGCAGGCGCATGCTTGCATGTGCCGAGAGGCCGCTCTTCGATCGGACCAAGAAACAGATCCCGGTGACGCCGGCCTTCTGTTTTGCCCACGCGCGCCGAAAGTTCTTCGAGTTGGCAGATGTCTCGCGAAGTGCCCGGCGGGGCAAAGGGGCAAAGCCTGTCTCTGCGACGGCGTTGGAGGCGGTCAAGCGTATCGATGCGCTGTTTGACATCGAGCGCGACATTAACGGCCAGAGCGCCGGTGAGCGACTTGCCGTGCGCCAGGAAATGAGCAAACCGCTGCTCGAAGAGCTGGAGACCTGGTTGCGGCAGGAGCGCGAAGGTTTGTCGCGATCCTCACCGGTGCTTGAGCCGATCAACTACATGCTGTCGCGCTGGCAGGACTTTGCCAGATACGCCGATGACGGCAGGATCTGCATGACGAACAACGCGGCGGAAAGAGCTCTGCGCGGCGTGGCTTGCGGAAGGAAAAACTGGAACTTCGCCGGGTCCGATCGCGGCGCAGACCGGGCTGCCATCATGCTGACCCTTATCACCACGGCCCGTCTCAACGATATCGATCCGAAGGCCTGGCTGGCGGACGTGCTGGCTCGCATCGCCGATCTGCCCGTCTCCCACCTGCACGAATTGTTGCCATGGGAATGGAAGAGGATCAAGGCGGCGGAGATTGCGGTTGCTGCGTAAATAACTGCCGGAAAAGCTCTTCCGATCGGCGTAGACCCTCATCCGTCAGCACCAGCGACTTCGACTTGTTCACCGGATCGCCAATCAAGCCTTTCTGATGCAACCGATCCGTCGTAGCCCAGTCAAAACCCTTCCAGGCGCAACGCTCGTTGTGAAGCGTCAGCCATAGCAGCGCCAGCACAGCATCGTCGATTTTGCCTTCGTCGATCTCCATCCCGCCAATTTACCACGCGCAAAAGCAAAAATCCTGCGGTTCACCTCGGATGGATACACTCGGGCTGGCTAGTTGGTTGTAAGAATGAACGCTGGACAATCAGCCAACATAAGGCGCATCCAAAACCTGGGCAAGTTTCGACCCAGTCCCCATGTAGACCCTGTCTTGCGCCAATGCTAAGCCAACTTGGCTACATCATTGCGGTCTTGGTGACCAAAAACAGCTCAAGTCTTCTCGGAATTCAAACGCTCTTGTATTTCCTTTCCGGCCTTGAAAAATGGCACCCATTTGTCATCGACAAAGACGGTTTCCCCGTTTCTCGGGTTGTGCCCGGATCTCGGCGGGCGGTGTCGCACGGAGAAGCTCCCGAACCCACGAAGCTCGACCCGGTTGCCCTTTTCCAGGGCCTCGGTAATTCCCTCGAGAATGATGTCGACGATCCGCTCGACGTCTCTGTGATAGAGGTGGGGATTACGCCGCGCGACAATTTGGACGAGTTCCGATCTTGTCATCGTTTGCCTATAAAACCTCGTGGCTGAACGAATGCTGGTTACTTGTCGGAAGCTGGCACGGCAACCGTGATTACGCAACGCTGCTCGCTTTTGGCCTTTGCGGCCACTTCAGCACAGGTCGTGAGCGCCTGCTGATTGGCACGCACGAGAGCACTGGCATCGGCAATACCACGCCATCCCTCGGGGCTTGCCGACTGCATTAGGGCGATCCCCGCATCCCAGCGATCGGCATTCATGACCGTGGCGGCAATCGCCTTGTCGATTGATCCCGGTAGCAGGCGCGGCCCAAGCGCCAGGAAGACGCCACCCATGACCATGCCGACGGCCGCGGCAACGAGGAGCCAGCGATCTTGCTGCCGCCGGTCGCGAACACCGCTGACGACGTCTCTGATGTCGGCCTCTACCCGGTGCAGACCGCGCTCCCGGTTCTCAAGTGTCCGAACGGCGTTTGCCGAAATGCGATCGGCGGCGATTTCGATCACACGGGCATAATGCTCGGGGCCGTTCTTCAGGGCCGGAGACTTTTGGATCACCGTCAGGTGCTTGCCGATCAGCACCAGGCTCTCGGCGATCTGGCCGATATCCACGCTGTGGTCGGTCGGCTGCTGGAACGTCTCGAACCGTTCGAAGGCGGCCTCCACGCCCTTGCGAATGACCACCATTTCGCCACCGAGATCGCGGGCGAGCTTCTCCACGGTCCGGCGCAAGGCCTCGAAGGCTTCGGTCGCCTCATCGATTTCGGAGGGCATCCCCCGCTCCTGATCGTCGGTGCTGTCAGTCATAGGCACTCCTATCGTTCAAGCCCTTGGCTACGCCCGCGGGAAATCTGTCGGTCCATCTCGCGGGCGATAGTCTGTTCCTGGCGGATATTGCCGATGCCGAGCTCCTGGGCGCGGCTGCGCACGATAGCCTCCACCTGTGGATCCTTTTCGATCTGAGCAGATACCTGGCGCATTTGCCCCTCAACCTTGCCGCGGGCCTCATCATAGGTCCAGCCGCGAAGGCCCTGGCGCTCCGTCTGTAGTTCCTGCCAGCGATTGATCAGCCGGTCGGCCCGAACGTTCGGATCGGCCTGCAAAGCCTTTTCCTTCTCCATGCCAGCGATCAAATGACTGACGCGCTCGCGGCCGGTATATGCTCGCATAGCTTTCAAGATATCCGGATCATATCGGGCGGCTGAGGCCATGAGTGCCGGTGATCCAGGCTGCGCCCGCTCCATCTGCCGGCCGGCTTCATGCAGTCCCAATTTCTGGCTCGCAAGAATGGGCAATCCCTGATCCTGCATCCTCGCTGCAGCGGTGAAGGCGCGGGCATACCGGTCGACCGCCTGCTCGAACTGCGACGGCCGCCGCCATGCCTCAGGCGATCGTGGAATATCTGGCCTGTCCGGCGGCTCACGCTCCCTGGAGGCGGCATTCAGCTTCAAGCCGGCAAAGATGCTGCGCTTCGGGGTTGCCGCCTGCGGAGGGCGCTCCTCCGCCGTTTTGGGACGATCTTGGGATGGCTGGGGTTGCGACGCTCCCCTGTGCCCGAGCTTCAAGCCAGCAAATGCGCTGCGACGCGGAGCCTGCTGGTGGTCGGAAACAGCCCGAGCGGGATCGCGTTCAGGACCGGCCTGCATTGGGGGTCGCACCTCATCAGAGGCACGCAGTGCCGACCGGTCCTGAACCTCCCGTGCCGGATGGTCCGCACGGGAAACCAGTTCTTGGACAAGCTTTGGGGCAGGAGCAAGATCAATCTCGCTTCTGATGCCAAAATGCTGCGCGACGCCACGGCGCTCGGCAAAGTCCCTGGTATAGTCGAGCGTGGTTTCCTTGACGCCGGAGCGGCTGAGCCGGCTTTCCATCTGTCTATAGGCAAGTTCGCCGGCGCCAGCGACTTTCCACGAATTGCGCTCGGCCGTCGTGCCGTTTGGAAGGTGCACTGTCTGCGATCCGCGATGCTCGAGCCCGATCCTGTCTCCGATCTCCGGCTTCGCCTCAGCCATTGCCCGACCGAGATCGACGCCCCACGTCGTGTGCTTCTCGCCTCGATCGTTTTCCAGCGTCACGAAATAGCTGTCGCGGTTACCGGCCTTGTGTTCGAAGGGAGCAACGCCATGCGCGACCAGACGACCTCCATTGCGATTGAACTCGTCTTGGCTCCCATAGAGCTGCACCTCGTCGCGATGGCGGGTCATGGCGACGTAGGTCAGATGCCGGTCCATTGTCGCGGACGCCATGACGAATGCCCGGTCCACTGTCGCACCCTGGTTCTTGTGGATCGTCGTCGCATAGCCATGATCAAAACCTTGATAAGAATTTGTGTCTATCCTCACCAGGCCAACTCCATCCCCTGGCGACAGTACACTGCCGTCGATCTCCACATGCAGTGCGTCGGGCTCGACGGCCTTGACTGTCCCCAGCATGCCATTCTTCACACCGAGATCGCGATCGTTCTCCAGGAAGACCAGCCGGTCTCCCTCGGCAAAATCGCGGCGGCCATCATTGGTCTGATAGGTGAAGGCCTTCGGCCGCTCCTGCTCCTGGGCGGAACCCTCTCTCTCCAGAAGATCGCCACCGTCGCGAACCTTGGGAAGCGCGCCGCGCGCCTGCAGCTCGCTTCGGATTGCGTCGTTGATGGCGCGAACATCGGCACGGCGATGCGCCATCGCCACACGGCTGCCATCCGGCCGCTGCTCCCGGTCGGCAAGATAGTCGCGAACGATCTCGGCGCGTGCCGCCTCGCGCGTCTCGCTGAACGAAACGTTGCCGTTGTCCCGATAGGCAGCTACGCCGTCCACCGTCCGATGACTGGCACAGGCAACGGAGGCCTCGCGCTGCCAATCCACACGCTGACGCCGGATTTCCGAAAGCTCGGCATGGCCGATCTGTTCGGCGATCGCCCGGAACGGAGCCCCTGCCCCGATCGCCTGGAGCTGCTCATGATCGCCGACGAAGCGGGCAAGCTGCCGGCTGCCAATCATGCCGGCCTCGTCGATGACGAAGACGTCACCTCGGCCAAGCGTCCGGTGACCGGCCTGCCAGTTATATTCCCATGAAGCCAGCGTGCGGCTGGCGATGCCTGAGGACTCCTCCAGCCCTTCAGCCGCCTTGCCCGACAAGGCCGCGCCGTGGACCGTGTAGCCTTGTCGCTCCCATGCCTCACGCGCCGCTGCCAGCATCGTGCTCTTGCCGGCCCCGGCGTAACCGACGACGGCCGCGATCCGCTCAGGCCCGGTGATATGCTCGATTGCCGCCCGCTGCTCATCCGAAAGGCGTGCCGTCTCAAGACGCCGAGCGCGCTCGCCCGCGTCGAGTTCACCGCGCTCCATTGTCCCCGCCATATCGCTGAAGACACTCGCCCGTATCGCATCATCCTGGCGCCCGATTGCCCGTTCGACATGTCGACGATCGACACCATGACCCTCAGCCCGATGAAGTCGCTCGGCGGAGTGAGCAAGGCCCTTTTCCAGATCGACCATTTCACGGGTCGAATAGCGCGCAAGCTCAACCTCTCCTGTCGCCAGGTCCATGCGCTCGGCCTGTAACTCGACCAGCGAAGACGACGCCATCACTGACGCAAAGGCGTTCTGAAACACCTGGGGATCATCGTTGATGTAACGATGCAAAGTGCGGGCAATATTATGCCGGTCGAACACGCTCTTCTCATTGGTGATGAGCGTCAGAACCTGTTCCGGCCTTTCCCGGATCAGATCCGCGTTGCGCTTGGCTGCCTCCGCATCGATCCGGGTCCGATCGACCTCCCCGCCCCGCCGCATGACGTTCGTCGCCCTGACGCCCTATGCTCGGTCGGCTCGATTTCCAATCCCCGCTCGGAGTGGGAGCGATGATCGATGCGGATATTCAGGCCCGCCCGCGCAAGTTCGCGGTTCGCCATCTGCTCCCACGACCGGCGGATATCGACCAGTTGCATCTGCGTTGTCGGCAGGTCGCGCGGCAACAACTCCTTGTTGGCAAGTTCCATGTAGGTCTTGTCGCCGAGCCCATCACGGCTCACCTGTCGCGTCGTCATCATCACATGCGCATGATGGTTTCGAACGTCACCCATCTTGTGCGGCTGGTGAATGGAAAAAATCGACGGCTGCGCCATAGCGATCTGCCAGTCCTTTCGCAAACTCCCGCGTTAGCTCCAGGCGTTGTTCCGCAGACAGTTCATGCGGCAGCGCCAGTACGAATTCCCGGGCCACACGGGCATCTTTGCGAACCTCGCGCTTCTCAACTGCATTCCACAAGAGCGACCGGTCCCTCGCCCAGTCCGCATCGACGCCTTCCGGCAGCACGATCTCGGAATGTTCTACGCCCTGCTTGTTGCGATAGTCATGCGTCAGCCCGTCACGCTCGTTGGTAAGTTTCTCCGCGGCGCGATAGGCGATCGCCGCAACTGCGCTGCGACCGGACGAGCGAGACACCGGTGTCATCTGAGCGTAGAAAATGGCCAAGCGCGATTGCCTTTTCTGTCTCGTGTTTCCTCTTCCGCATCAGCGGCGCTGGGTTGTGCAACAACCCGTATATGCGCCCTTGTAACCTCAATCGCTCTGCTCAATCGGCCACGGTGTGGCGTCTGTGATGGACGTCTGAGCGATGCGATTGAGCCTCCAAAAAACTACAAATCGGCACGATTTTCAATATTGTCGATGGCATTTTCGCTTGAGGCGCCAAGGCTTTTTTCTTATTCTTGCCGTCGAAATTCGATATCGCGGTCCTTCTCGAGGAGCCGTGACATGAGCGATAACGTGCTGCTGAAGAACGATTTGTTGATCGAGATGCCGGCAAGCGACAAACTGTTCACGTCCAAATGCATCGCAGGCACGGTCGCCGCGATTATACCGAAGACCAGATGTTGGCTGAGGTTTACATGTCTATTTTGATCAGGAAAATGCAAAGGACCGACAGCGACTTATGGGCCGCTATGCGATCCAGGCTTTGGGATCGTCTCTCTTTCGAGGAACACTCGGCCGATATCGAAAGGTTATGGAACGGCGAGAAAGGGAACGGCTACATCGCCCAGACCCCGGATCGCACTGCGGTTGGCTTTGCGGAAATATCCATTCGTGACTATGCCAATGGCTGCACTGCGCAGCCCGTTCCGTTCCTGGAAGGAATCTGGATAGACCCCAACCATCGCCGCAACGGGATCGGCCGACTTCTCATCACAAACATCACCGACGATCTGATTGTACAAGGGTTTCATGAGCTCTGCTCCGACGCTGACGTCGGAAACCGACGATCGCACCAGGCGCACAAAAATTGGGAGTTTTCGGAAACCGCTCGAGTCGTCTATTTCCGCAAACCCTTGTGCTAGTCCCGCTTCGCCTTAGACCTGTTCGAAAGGAGAGATGATGGCCAGGAAGACCATCGAAGAACGCCTCGCCCAGATCGAGGCCCAGCGCAGAACCCTCAAAGCCCGCCTCGGCCAACAAGAGCGCAAGGAAGACACAAGACGCAAGGTGCTGCTTGGCGCCCTCGTTCTCCACCGTCTGGAAAACAGCGGCGATGCCGAGTTTTCCAAACGTCTCGCCGAATGGTTACGCCGCGAACTGCCGGGCTTCCTCACCCGCGATGCCGACAGGCAGCTGTTTGACCACCTGCTGCAGCCCTCCCCTCCTTCCTCGAAAGGTGCCTCGGCGGAAGGAACGGAACAATGATCCAGGCAAGGTTTGTATAGGCCGCATTTAATAACATGCTGCGGACCGCAGCTCATGATCCGCTCTGCGCCTTCGTTTTCGTTGTCACTGGGCCGTTTCGCGCCGGCCGTAATATGCTTCAGATGAGTGCCGCGTTTTCCCTGGTCGTTTTCGTTTTCGGGTTTGCACTGCAGTATCTGAGGCCATCCGTCGGAATTGCGAAAGGCGATTTCATCTCGGCTGCCGTCAACTGGCTCTATCCCCAGGCGCCATTGTAGTCGTGAGCGTTTGGAGTTCCGTCGCTACCCTGTGGATTTAGGGATTGAAGCACGGAAGCACTTGGGTACAAATGGTTCCGTGCTTGTCAGAGCGCTTGGCCTCCCACCCGAAAGGAGAGACAATGGACGAGTTTCCAACATTCAAGCAAGAAATGGGAAAGAGACTGTCAAAGGTGCGCAGCGACGCCGGCCTGTCGCAGAATGACTTCGCCGCGATCCTCAAGGTCAGCGAGAAGCTCTATGCAGCATATGAGGCCGGTGAGAGGGAAATACCAATCGAAGTCCTTCTAGCGCTTCATGATCAAAACGTTGACGTTTCCTGGGTGATGTCGGGCGAAGAGCCGCGTTGGTGTGCACCGACTGCCGCAAACGCACCAAGTGATGTTGCAAGGATATGAAAAAGGGATATTATATATCCTTCAAAGGATATGCTCGCCATGCCTCTCTATATCAAGGATCCGGAAGTCGACAAGCTCGCGGATGAACTTGTGGGCCTTACCAAAACCTCCAAGGTCGACGCCGTGAAGGCGGCACTGAAACGTGAGATCGCCAGCCGCAGAAGCAGCCTGCCGATCCGCGACCGCCTTGCAAAATCTCTTGCGATGGCCCGCGCAGCGGGACCTTATGCACCCGGCGACCACAAGCGCGAGACCGATGAGATGTGGGGCGAGGACTGATGCTGTTTCTCGATGCATCCGTGATTGTCGCGATCCTCGCTTATGAAGAAGACCGCGAGGAGCTTTTGGACCGTATTGGGCAGGACGAAGGTCCATTCTATGTGTCGTCAGTTGCTCGCATGGAAGCCTCGCTAGCGCTCGCCCGCCGCATGGCTGAGCGCGTCGGCCGAGACAAGCCCGCAACGCTCGAAATGCTTCAGGAGTCTCGCCGAATAGTAGATCAGTTTCTCGTCGACCTGGAGGCGGAAGACGTAATGATTTCTGGCGATGTGGGATCCAAGGCCCTCGACGCCGCGCAGCAATACGGCAAAATCGTCAACCACCCAGCAAAGCTTAATATGGGCGATTGTTTCGCCTACGCTTGTGCTCGCGCCTACGGGACCAAGGTCGCCTACAAAGGCAACGACTTTTCCCTAACCGATATAGGCTGGTAGCGCCTAGCGCTCGAATGCAGGGTGCGGCTTCAGCGGTAACCCCTCACCCTTTCCCACTCGCTCTGTATGCCACATAGCCGCGACGGCTCACTGAGACTTTTTGGCGGTTTCGGCCATAGGACATTCGATGCCGAGTGGGACAGATTTCGGCAAAATTGCTGCCAAATCAGTGCAGAAACGCGCGACGCATAACTCAGGCGCAATATTCCAACTTCTGTTGGGAAGGCTTACGCCAGAAGCAGTCAAAGCATCAGGTCCAACCTAGACAGCGTTGAAACCAACAGCCATAGCCATTATGCTCCGATCACACCATCGATGAACTCACGCAGAAGTGGTCGATCAAATGCTCCCTTTGTATCAAGCATCCACGATGTAGCTTCCGACGGTGTCCAAGGCCTTTTGTAAGGCCGGGTCGATGTGAGGGCATCGTAAACATCGCAAATCGCGGCCATTCTTGCGTAGAGGCTGATCTGCCCGTCAAGAAGACCCATGGGATAGCCCTTCCCGTCCAGCCGCTCGTGGTGATGAAGGGCTACGTCTAGCACGACGTCGGGCATGCCCTTGCCACGCGAAAGCATACGATGGCCAAGTGCGGGATGGCGACGAATAAGCGCCATCTCGGCATCGGTCAGGACACCGGCCCTGGTCAAAATCTCGATCGGCATCCCGATTTTTCCGATATCGTGGAGGAGACCGCTCATTCCCAAAATTGGGACAAGGGGCGCATCAAGTTTCAGGTGCCGCGCCAGGCGGATCATCAATGCCGACACGGACAGGGAGTGGAGAAAAGTCACCTCGTCCTTTGTCTTCATCCGCGTCATGTTGATGAGGATCGAAGGATTGATGTCCAACGACTGAGTAATTTCCTCGATGACCGGCGACACCATTTCGACCGTAACACCGGCCCCGGCGCTAACGTCATCAAATATGCTCTTCAACAGGACGGAGGTTCTTTTGATTTTATCGGCCGTCAGAATACGGATCTTCCGACCACTCGACGCCGACGATGTCTTGACCGCTCGACCCGGACCATCGGGTTTGGATCGCCCCGCGACCGCCGGTAAGACATCCAGCCCTTTGGATGTGTTGATGAACACACCGCAGACGTTACTGTTCCTGAGACATGCCGCGTCCTCCTCGCACTCGAGTGTGTAGCGACGACCGGCAAACGGCGTGTCGAGCCAGGAACCCTCCAACGCCTCGATAAACATTCCGATTCGCAACTGATCCTTGCAGATACGTTTCAGCATTTTCTTCCCCTTGGGATGAGAACAACCTTTTCGTGTTGAGCACAACGGCCACGCAGTCTTGAAATGCGGGGCCGCTGCCTGATGGAGCGGGTACCGCCGAGCCGACGAAATGCCCGGCGCCAATGGCTCAGAACTCCTTCCAGGACGGCTCCGAAGATCCGCCGAATGCACCGGCGATCTTGCGTCCCAGCGCTTTTGCGGGTGATGCTACCGGGCGTGCGTTGTTCGACGCGAGACGTACCGGTTGATGATTCGCCGGCTGACCGCCAAGATTGAACTGCGCGATCAGCTTGTTCAGGGCGTCGGCTTCGCCGGCCAGACTGTGACTGGCAGCCGTGGACTCCTCGACCATGGCGGCGTTCTGCTGCGTGCCCTGGTCAATCGTGTTGACGGCCGTGTTGATCTCCTGAATACCGACCGACTGCTCGCGCGCCGATTCCACGATGGCACTGACGTGAATGTTGATCTTCTGAACCTCGCCGACCATGATTTCCAAGGATTTCCCCGTTTCCCCAACCAGGGCGACACCGGTACGGACCTGCTCTCCGGATGTGATGATGAGCGCTTTGATCTCCTTGGCGGCAGCGGCAGAGCGCTGTGCAAGCTCCCGCACTTCCTGGGCGACGACCGCAAAGCCCTTGCCGGCATCTCCAGCGCGCGCGGCTTCCACGCCCGCATTCAGCGCGAGCAGATTGGTCTGGAAGGCGATTTCATCGATGACGCTAATGATATTGCTGATCTCGCCGGAGGATTTCTCGATCTGATGCATGGCATGCACCGCGTTGCGCACGACTTCCCCGGCCTTCTCCGCACCAATTCTGGTGCGCGAGACAAGAACGCCTGCCTCTTCCGCCCTCTTCGTGGAATCACGCATCGTCGTCGTGATCTGTTCCAGGGCAGCCGCTGTTTCCTCGACGGAGGCCGCCTGTTGCTCGGTCCGCTTTGCCAGGTCATCTGCGGCGGATCGGATCTCATTCGCACCACCGTCGATGCCGCGAGCATTCTCCATGACTGCCTGTAGCGCCTCATGCAGTTTGGTCAGCGAGTTATTGAAGTCGAGACGCAACGTGTCGAGATGGGCGGCGAAGGGTGTCGAAATCCGATAGGCGACGTCGCCGTCAGCCAGCCGCTGGAGCCCGGCTGCCAAGGAATCGACGACGAACTGGGATTGTGCCGCTTCACGTGCCTTTTCCGCTTCACGTTCCAGGCGCTCCCGTTCGCTCATCGAGCGATTGGCCAGTGCTTCTTCTTCCATCGCTGTTTTTTGTATCGCGTTTTCTCGGAAGACAGAGACCGCAGCAGCCATTGCACCGATTTCGTCGACTCGGTCGAGGCCGGGTACTTCGATGGAGACATCGCTCTGCGCCAATCGGCCCATGGCGGTCGTCATTTGCTTGATGGGAGACGCGATGCTGCGGGCCACGAACCACATCGCCGCGATGCCGCCGGCTGCAATGATGAAGCCGACGATAATCTGGAACAGCGTGTCGGCATGGTTACGGTCTGCCAGCGATGATGTGAGGGCCTTGGCCTGCGCCATTGCTACCGATCGCGGGACTTGAATAATAACGGACCATGGAGTTTTCGTCCGGCCGATGACGATGGGTGACAGAGCCGTAAAGGTTTCGGCATTTCCCTCGACGGTATCGCGGCCGGCTTGTATCGATGGGAGTTGCGACGTCGCCGCTGAGCTTATCTGGTCAAACGGGCGGCCGATCGCATCCGGATGGTCACTGGATGCGACGACAAGGCCCTTGTAGCTGACAATGTCGACCGCGGCTTTGCCGCCGTAGATCGATGCCTTTACATCTTGCGCAAGCTTCTGGACGAAGGTGAGATCGAAATCAGCTCCGGCGACGCCGACGAACTTGCCGTCGATCGTCATCGGAACCGACATCGTCGCCAGATAGACGTTCTTGCCCTGAACGACATAGGGCAAGGGGTCCAGGATGCTTTCGCCCCCGCCGCCTTTCGGACCGAGATACCATCCACCTTTCATGACGCCGTTGGGGTGAAGCGCTGTGCTGTCATATTCGACAAGGGGTTGGACAGCCAATTTGCCATCGGCGCTTCGTGTCCAGTAAGGCAGGAATCGCCCGGTCGCATCCGATCCGGCATCCTGCTTGTCGCGAAAGAGTTGATCCTGCCCATCAAGCGCATTGGGCTCCCAGGCGCTGTACGTTCCGTTAAAACGTGGATTGTCCTTCAGCACGTTGAGAAGGATCGCATTGAACTCTGTGCGGCGTTTGCCAACCGGCGTCGCTGCTCCATTGTCGTTGCTCGCCGATATCTCGAACATCCGGGCCATGTTACGCGCCGAGTCGAATGCCATGTCGAGCGGCGACTTGATCAACGCGGCCTGCGCAAGAGCCAATGTTTTGAGATGGTTCTTGGTGCTGTCTTCCGTCAGAGTATCGACGTGTTCACCCACGAATGCCTTACTGTTGGCGGCGGATATAATGCTATACCCCACCAGTGCGCCGCTTGCCGCAACGACGCAGACGCCCGCGAGCAGGGCAATTTTAAGCTGGATTGATCGTATGCGCACAGTCCGTCACTCCTGTTTCTCGGCGCATGATGCGGCCTGAGGAGTTTGAACGTGAACCGCGAAGGTTAATTATCTCAGTATTGAATAAAACTGTATTTAGATTTTGTCGCAAATTTGCGACTGAAATAACGTATTCTCAACTAACGTATATGATTTAAACTGTTTAGTTGTACGAATTCGCACAATCGCATTTGATTTAAATCAATATTGAGGGTCATAGTATACTTGTCGACGGCAACGCAAGGGCTCCGTCGCTTATAAGTTCATTGTGCTTTCGCCCCCAAAAGGAGAGATTCATGAACTTGGCGCACGCAGTTCCATTTCAAAACCGATTGCTTTGCTGCTTGTCGGAGCCCGATCTCGCACTCGTCATCGCATCCGCTGAACGCGTAAAACTTCATCTCAGGCAAGCGCTGGAAATCGCTCATCAGAAAATCGAATTTATCTATTTTTTGGAATCTGGGTTGGGTTCGGTCGTGGCAGGCAAAGAATCGGGTTCCGCAGTCGAGGTTGGCATGTTCGGGCGCGACGGCATGTCCGGAACATCCCTGGTACAGGGTGACAGCGAAAGCACGTTCGACTGCATAGTCGAACTCGAAGGATATGCGATCCGCATTTTTGCAGAAGATCTGGAAAACGCCATGCGGCAGAGCACGTCTTTGAAAAATCTTATGGCTCACTACGCCCATGCTCTTGGTATCCAGACGACCTACACCGCATTGGCAAATGCTGAGATCAAGCTGGAACAACGCCTGGCGCGCTGGATTTTGATGGTCGATGATCGGGTTGACGGACATCACTTCCGTATCACGCATGAGTTTATTGCGATGACGCTGGGGGTTCGCCGGGCGGGTGTTACCGTGGCACTAAAACTTTTGGAAATGCGCCTTCTTATCAAGATACAACGCCGCGAGATCTTCTTATTGGATCGTCAACGGCTTATTGATTTGACAAAAGGAACGTACGGCCCCGCTGAGATCGAATACACTCGACTCATTCACAAGTCTCCCATGGCCTAATTATCGAGGGGCTGCCAGAGGTCGTCTGAACCCGGAAGATCGATCGGTTGACCTGTGTATGACGATCTATATACGAGACGTTATGGCCGCGGAAAATGGAAAGCGTTCCGGGCGATAGCGCCCGGGCTTGAAAGTGACCAGAGGGCCGGCCACGTCGGCGCAATGTCGAAGCGCCTTCCCTTCGTAGCAGGACGGCTCTCCCGCGCACTGTTCGCTATCGCGAGCAGACAGGCGGTCCTGGGGTCTGGGCAGATACCATGGGGGTGGAAAGCGGCCCGCTCTCTGTCAGAGTGAGGGCGCCAACTTCGGAAGTCCTCCTTCGTTGCGAATTTCTGCCAGCGCGCCTAGCCTTATTAACTGTCATGTCAGCAAATGCTAATGCTCTGCCGTCAGATATTTGACGATTTCCGACTTCACGGGTACCGTCGAGCCTGACGTGCCACGGTATGGATCGACTGCAAAGTGTTGGTACACAGGGCAGGAGGACGCCATGATTCTATTCGTAATCATCAGATCCGTTCGCCCCGGCTAAGACTTCGGGTCAGTGACAAATCGGAGCAACATTTCATTGATCCATACCGTGGCGCCCTTATGCAGCGCGTCCTGTTCGGCCAAAACTATGATTGCCTCCGTCGCTTCTATTGGGCTCCACTCCGCATCAACGGCGTCGGCAATCAATTTCAGAACGAATGGCGACAGCGCCTCCTGGCAATCCAGGAAACGCTGTGGGTCGGTTGGCGGCCTTGTGGGTTTTGCGATAGTCATGCCCATGCTCCAGCGAGGAGCTTAACACAACTTATGATAATATACAAATATCGATTTAAACCTAAAGGGGCCAGAACAAGAGCTGCTCCAAATCATACGCCGGCTCTATCAACCAAAGACAGCTACGGCGGATTTGATTGTAATACCTCCCGCATGGCTTCGGCGCATTTGGCGCCGATAGCAGCACGGAAGACTTGCTGCAGTTGCAGTGCAGGTGGCACGCGTGACCAGAGGGTCTTCATACTCTCCTTGCCACTTCGGCTTTTTCGCACCGCCTGGCCTGTGACGATGCGTTGGGACCAGCGGAAGCCGATTTCATGGAAATACAGGTCGGCGAGCTGCGGGCTAATGTGATGGAAAACGCCTGTTATGGTTCGGCGAACACGGTCATTGAACCCTTCGACTGAATTGATGTGGACGGCATCACGAACATATTCGCGGTTGGAATGATTGACTGTTTCGTGTTTGGCCTTTGCCTCGTCACTCATCAAATTGCCCGAAGCTCTACCTGCGGAGTAACAGCGCCCACGGCGGCGCTCAAGGAGAGGTCGCGGACCACAGTGGCACGGGCATCGCCCGCGGGAGAGCCGGGAGTGATTTCCGCAGGACGCTGCACAATCGCCATAACTGGTGCCTTCTGTGTCTTTGCCTGCCCCTTTCGGCCTCTTCCGGATGGTGGAGCATCGGGCTGCCGCTCAAGCTTGCCACCGAGATAGAAATGATCAACCTCAATCGTGCCGTCGAGCATGTTTTCACGCGCTACCATCAGGCGCAATGCATGGCCGATCCGCCATGCCGTTGGCTGGCTCACCCCGAGAGCCTCGGCAAGACGTACCGAGGATAAGCCCTTATCAGACTGTAGCAGCAGCCACATCGCCTTAAGCCATGTGCGTAAAGGAAGCTTCGTGGCATGCAGGGGCGTGTGTGTTGTTACAGTGAACTGGAACCGGCAATCGCCGCTGGAGCACTGATAAAGACCCGGCCGCGCCCGGTGCTTGCCCATGTCGCGGCCGGCGATGGCGATCGACCGCTTATAGCCGCACGCAGGACACACCCGCCCATTTGGCCACACCATGTTTTCCAGCAAGACACGGCAATGAGTCTCATCCCTGAAAGCCACCGACATGTCGTCAATTGATTAGGATCGTGGAAAGGGCTGCCAGAATTGTCTTGGGCATGGTCTTCTCCCTAACTAAAGGCCGAAGAAGCGCACCGATATCTCTCGATTGCAGGGGCCTTGCTGTCTTTGGTTGATAAAGGCGGCGTACGATTTCGCACTGTTCTTGTTCCGACGCCTTTTACGCGCCCGGGATCGCGAAACCGATGCCTCGCACAATCGCTTAAAACTGCTTCTGCAGATCTGCACCATGACAGCCTTCCTGCTTGGGGGTATTTTGAGGCGTTATTATTTATCAGGCCATCGGCGGCTGGCTGCTGATCCTTGCGGCCAAGCTGCTAGTCGTCATCGCAATGATGGGAGTTTCTTGGGCACGCCGCACGATTGACGTGCCTGCCTCTCCCGCAATCAACTCTGGAAACCCGAAGCTTGGCCTGTGAACTCTGTCCCCCAAAACATCCGCTAACCCCGAATGGGAGAAAGGTACAAAGACCATGCCTCGCAAATCCATCGAGGAGCGCCTCGCCCAGATAGAGGCGCAGCGCAAAACCTTAAAGGCCCGCTTGGGAAAACAGGAGCGCTCAGAAGATACCAGGCGCAAAATTCTACTCGGGGCGCTCGTACTTCATCGACTCGAGATCAGCGGCGATGGGGAGTTTCCAAAACGCCTCGGTGACTGGCTGCGCCGAGAACTTCCCGGCTTTTTGACGCGAGACGCCGACAAGGAATTGTTCGGAGATCTCATCAATCCCGAAGGTCCTGATACGCGCGCAGGAAATACCGGAGAGGCAGCGTCATGAGCCAGGCGACACTTGCATGGGCTGCATTTAAGAACATGATTCGCGCAGCCGCCCGTGATCCCCTCTGGGCCTTCGTCTCGATACTGTTTCTTCCCTTCCGTGCAGCCAAGCCGATGTTCGGAGCCTTTTGCCTGTTGGCTATCGTGTCGGCAGTCATCGAAATTGGGGGGCGGTATGCTCTCCAACGAGCCGGATTTGAACCCAGAAGCATTGCCTTCATCTCACTTGATTTGATCGCAGCAGCCGTCCTGTTGTCGCTGGTATTTCGCCTGATCACCAATCCTATCATCTTGCATTTCGGCGACATGGAAGGCAGCACCCACGGCTCGGCGCGCTTTGCCGCCAACAAGGAAGTTGCGTCGCTTACCCGGACTGGATCCGGCCTCTTGATAGGGCGCGATGCAAAGACCGGAAAACCACTTCGCTACGACGGGCCTGCCCATCTCCTGACGATGGCGCCGACCAGGACCGGCAAAGGTGTAGGCACCATCATTCCCAATCTGCTGACCGCCGATCGCTCGGTGATCTGCATCGATCCCAAGGGCGAGAATGCAAAAATTGCCGGTCGGGCGCGCCAGAAATTTGGATGTGTCCATGTCCTTGATCCCTTCGGGGGGACGGCGCAGCTCTCAGCCGCATTCAATCCGCTCGATGCGCTCGATCCGGACGGACTCGACGTGGCAGAAGATGCCAGCACGCTTGCAGACGCTCTCGTCTACGATGAACCGGGCATGGGCGGCGAGGCGCACTGGAACGAAGAAGCCAAGGCGCTGATCTCAGGCATGCTGCTCAAGATTATAGTGGAAGAACCCAGATATCGGCGGACACTGACGACTTTGCGCGAATATCTGACCTCTCCGCCTGATGATTTCACCGCCCTTCTCAAGCGCATGCAAGAGAATGCTGCGGCAGGCGGGTTGGTCGCCCGCGCCGCCAACCGGCATCTCGGCAAATCCGACCGGGAAGCAGCCGGTGTGCTGTCAGCGGCGCAAAGGCATACCCACTTCCTCGATAGCCCACGGATGGCGGCGGTGCTCGGCCGATCTGACTTTTCCATCCGTGACCTGAAAGCGCGGACCGAGACCGTCTTCCTGGTCCTGCCGCCCGATCGGCTGTCGACCTATTCGCGCTGGCTGCGACTGCTCGTAACCCAGAGCCTGCTCGATATGGCCCGAGATCCGACGCGACCACCGTCGCCCGTCCTCTATCTGCTCGACGAGTTTGCAGCGCTCGGTCATTTAGCTCCCGTCGAGCGTGCCATGGGTCTCATGGCAGGCTATGGCGTTCAGCTTTGGCCGATCCTCCAGGACGTCCACCAGTTGCGCGCCACTTACGGTCAACGCGCCGGCACGTTTCTGTCAAACGCTGGTGTCCTCCAGGTCTTTGGCGTCAACGTCCACGACAGTGCCCGTCTTGTCTCCGATCTGCTCGGACAAGAAACCGTGGTGTTCCAAACCATGGGTCGCGCACTCGATTCCGAAAAGTCTGGCATCTCCTATGGGGAACAGCATAGCGCTCGGCCCCTCCTCACCCCCGATGAAGTCCGAAACCTGCCCGCGCATGCCCAACTGTTGTTCCTCGCCGGCCAACGCCCGATCGTGGCCAGGAAACTCGCCTACTATGCTGACGTGGAATTCAAGGGAGCATTCGATCCGGTATGAGCGAAGACGATGAAAACGAAACCGAGGCCATGAGCAGAGATCTGATCTGGATCCTTAGCCTGATTGTGAATAGCAGGCCGGAAGAGCGCCAGCGGATTGCACTTGCCTACGCCCAAGCCCAGGATCTGGTGGCAAGCATCTCGAAAGACAATGGCGATGCCTGGCCTCGCATTGTCGCCTGCTTCGAACGCTCCGATGCCTATCAGGCTGCAGGCGACCCCGCCTGCGCTGGCTGGTTGCTGACAGGCATGCAGGAGCGGGTCAATGAACGCAACCTTCCCGACTGGCGAAAACTGCGCAAGATCATACGAAACACCATCAAAAGGCTACCTCTGACCATGCCGACAGTTCACTGAGACAGGTAAATCAGGCCCTGGCGCTATGGCGCCGGGGCATTATTGCTGGCGTCCTCCGACTCTCTATGGTGCGATAGGGAGGCCGCTTGCCTCCGCGCGGGAGCGACTGCGTCGCATAAAGCCCGCCAGTCGTCATTCATTTCGCAAAGCAGGTTTCTTCAAGCGGACACCAGGGCCACCATCTCCGTTTTCAGAAATAAAAATAATTCCGGCATCCTCCAATACGACCCGCAGTTCATCGACTGTTGATTGCTTAAGGACTTTGCCCGTTTCAAAACGAACAATCGTGTTGGTAGACATTTTTGACAGCTCCGCGAGTTCTGCGATCTTTAGGCCAAGAGCTGTACGCGCCATTCGACACTGAACTGGTAACATTAAATCGCCTACCGTAGGCGAATTTGATTGATCCGCCGAGTTTTTCTATTAGAATATTCAGGTCTTGTATCATTGCAGACGGCCGAGCAAGGCGTTGCGACCGCCCTACTCGGCCTAACCACAACCCTAGCTATCTGGAGCTTGGATCATGGCTGATTCTGAGAATAGCAGAACTGCGCCTACAATTTCCTCTGGAAAAAAAGGATCATCGAACCAAAAAATCAAAACGTTGCCGCATGTGATCAATCGTCGAAACCTTCTTCCCGTCGCGGGACGTGTTTTGCAGGACCGGATAGCATCAATTCCTCCCAGGACTGTAAGCGGCCAAACACCCGTACGAGAGATTTGGCTGCGTTGGTGGGATTTATTTCAGCAGCGTGTGCGGGCAAGCCGCCTGCGGAAAAACCTGGAGAGCAGATTGCTTAAGGAAATGGGCGGGCACCCATCGGTGGAAATAGACTTAGCGGAAAGTGATCAACCGGTCATCGTACGCACCTATTCGGAGATCAATGCAATCGCACCCCGCTTGGAACCTGATCAAACCGCCAGAGCAAAAGCATCACTACGTCAACGCCGGCGCGCGTGGAACAGCGCTAACCGCCGCCTTGGATACAGCGCAGCCCTCACTAAAGAACAGGAAACTGCTTTCTCAGAAGGGATTGCAGGGCGCGTACTGCTTCTCACGCCGCCCTCCTCTCTCGTTGAGGTCGCCGCCAAACTTCACTGCCTCCTGGTTATGCAAGATCCCGATCTGAAACTAAAGGATGAACCTTGGCCACAGCTGCGTAGGATGCTCAAGGAACTCATTCGACCCGAACTGTCTGAGACTTGATGACAAAGGCAGACCGCCGGTGACTTCCCGCCGACAGGCTTCACTGCGAAAAGGCAACGCTCGACAACATTCTGCAGGTGACCGCCCGGCTGGCGTTCATCTGCGGATTGAAACTCCCACGGAATATGCTTCCAGCCATCAACGCGGCGTGGATTAGCATGTTCGAGCCGGAGCGGCGCTTTAGCCTAACGAAACTTCCAGCCCATGAGGGAGGCAATTCCTCACGTGCTTGACAGCGTCCATCCTCTGGAAGTCGGCGAAGCTCCTGCTGCATAGATATGACGATCTTTGACAGTAAATACACCCGGGGGTGGCAAAGGCCCGGTCTCGAACTGCAGCCCCGGGCCTTCCCCTGCCGCCTTGTCAAGAAGCGCGGCGAGGCGGGCCTAGCGTCAGATCGCGTCAAGGTCAATGCGCCACGCGCTCGTCGAAACCATCTCCATCAATTGAGGGGTTGTCGCAGAGTGGGCCTCATCCCTATAAGGCAATCGTCTCCTTTGTTCCCCTCAGGAGGCAGGGCGAGCGCCCTGCTCGCATCCAAACTGGCCGCCGGCGTTCGCGCCTGGCGGCGCTTTTTCCCCGCCACTGGTCTGATCAACCGGACCTTCTCTACCCGTCAGCGTCTTGCCCCGCGCCGGTCACTCCGGCGCGACGGGGGAAGCGCGTTCCCTTCGCGCCGGAGTGGCGCTGCCGCGCCATTCAATACCGATAGCTATTGAATTATATAATGCTTAGCACTATAGTGCAGAGAACTATGGAGGTCGGGTGCGGATTTATAAGACGAAGATCTTTGCTCGTTTTCTGCGTAAGGAAAGCATTGGCGATCCGGACCTTGTCGAGGCCTGCCGCAGGGCCAATCAGGGATTGATCGACGCAGATCTCGGAGGCGGCCTTATCAAACAAAGGGTCGCCCGTCCTCGACAAGGGCGAAGCAGCGGATACCGAACGATATTGCTTTTTCAGTCGGGGAGCCTCGCCGTCTTTCTCGCAGGTTTTGCGAAAAACGAACGTACCAACATTGCAGTCGATGATCTTGAAGACCTTAAAATAATCGCCAAACAATGGCTCACGGATCCAAAACGTATCGAAAAGGATCTTGCCGCTGGAATCTTGAACGAGGTACCCGATGACAACGAAGGCTAGAATGCCATCCCGGCTCAGACTTGAAATCCTTGAGCTGGCAAATGACATGCATGCAAACGAAACACTGAATGACGCTGATTTTCGCAAGATCACGTTGCGTGAATTCGCCGCCGCCGCCCCGACGGCCACTCCGCTTTCAGCCGAGGACATCAAGGCATTGCGTGAAGGTGCACATATGAGCCAAGCCGTATTTGCGAAATACCTTAACTTGACGGCCGGGCACGTCTCGCAGATGGAACGTGGATTGAAGCGGCCGACAGGCCCAGCGTTGGCACTGCTGAATGTGATCCGTCGTAAGGGTATCGAAGTGGTTATGTAATCATCAGCCACATGGCCCTATGGCCGAGTGTGCTGCCATGCCCCAAGGACTGACTCTGGCTCGCTGTCAGGGGGAGCAGAGGACGCTCTCTAATAGCAGCGCTTGCGTTCTAGCCGTTCGCGTCACAGAGTCGATCTTTCGCCGGTTGGCATTTCCAAAGAAATTTTCATGAGGCCGTTTTGATCTTTCCCGAGCAACTTGATCATCTCCCCGACAGAAAACGCCGCGAGCTGTCTCAGGTCGTGAAGATCATTTTTGAGGAGTTCGAGGATGCCCAGAAGACCAAGCTTTCCGAAAAAGCTCGGGCTGGACGGATCCTGAAGTTGATCCTGTTTGGCTCCTACGCTCGTGGTGACTGGGTTGAAGACCACGACAGTGGATATCGCTCCGACTACGACCTTTTGGCCATCGTCAACACCAACAGATTTGCTGAGGAAAACGAAGTCTGGCTTAAGATAGACGAACACCTCACACAGGAATTCACCGTCACACAGCGCCTCCAGACGCCGGCTAAAGTCATCGTTCATAGCTTGCCGGACGTGAATGATAAACTTGCCCGTGGCCTGCCCTTCTTTGTCGACATCGCCCGTGATGGCATCATGCTATACGAAGCCCCGGGGCATCCGTTAACCGAGCCCAAGTCACTGGCGCCAGAAGCTGAGCGGCAAGAGGCGCAGCGGCATTTCGATCAGTGGTTTTCTAAGGCGAAGCGTTCGCTTGAGACTGCGGACTTCCAACGTCAGAGATCGATAAGCGATCATCGTTGGAAAAATGACGCTGCTTTCGCAATGCATCAAGCCACAGAGGGATTTTACCACTGTGCCCTCCTCGTTCTCACGCTTTACAGCCCAAAATCCCACCGGCTGAACATGCTCCGTACGTTCGCTGAACGCCTCGATCCACGGCTAATCGAAGCCTGGCCACGCGACACAAAGTTTGCGACGCGATCCTTCACCAGGCTTGATCGGGCCTACGTCGATGCCCGCTATTCCGCTCACTACGAAATCACCAAAGAAGAACTCGATTGGCTTGTCGATCACATCAAGCAACTTCAGGACATCGTCGCAACGATTTGCGCTGAGCGGCTCAATGGCTAACACTGGCGCCACCCCTAGTACTACAGTTGCGTTTGATGGCGTGTTTTGTAATGTGATGTCATTGCGGAAGCCTGATGGGTTCGTCGCCATAGTGACCACGCAAGGATGTGGCGAACCCTGATGGGCGGCGGCAGCAGTAGTCGTGTAATCAGATAGCGGATTTCTGCGACGGTCGGCAATAACGCGAGTGTGCGGGTCAGGCGGCGATTGGAGGATTTGGACTCCTTTCGTTCGGTTTGCCAGTAGCCGCGCGGCGTAGATCAGCGCCGAGCTTGGCGAGGAAAGCTGCGGCAGCCATGACAAGTGTCATGTGTCGGTTCCAGCCATGCCACGAGCGTGCTTCGCAATGATCCAGGCCGAGGTCATCCTTAGCGCGCTGAAAGCACTCCTCCACTGTCCATCGCAGCCCGGCGGCACCCGCCAACTCGCTCAGTTCTGTACCAGCACGCGCAAAGACAAAATAATAGGCGTGTGCGTCGGGTTCGCGCCGGTTGCGACGGATGAGAAGCCAACGTTCCCATTGCCCATCAGGACGAGAGCTCAAAGGAATACGTGCCCAATCGTAGAGCCGAAGGCCCTTGGCACCTTCTCCGGCTGCATGACTGGACCAGGCTCCCGCGTCTAGTTCCGCAGCCATTGTTTCCGGATCAGTTTGCTCGAAGTGTTGCTCACGGACAAAGCGCAGGCGATGATTGGAACGAACTGCCAGACAATACGGCTGGCCGCGGCCTTCCAGCATACGGCGTAACTTGGAATCCGATCCATAGAGTGCATCAGCCAACACCCATGCGCAAGGCACGCCAGCATCGAGCGCATCGGCAATGAGCTTGGCTGCAATGGTCGGCTTGGTCGCGAAGGCTTGCTGCTGTGGGATATGAGCCGCAGCACGACGCGCTTCGCTTTCGCTCCAGTCTTTGGGCAAATAAAGCTGCCGATCAATCAGGGTTTGACCAAAACGGCTTGCATAGGCAAGAAAGACGCCGACCTGGCAGTTCTCAATACGTCCAGCCGTGCCCGAATATTGTCGTGCGACGCCGACAGAGTGTGTGCCTTTTTTCAGGAATCCTGTTTCATCGACCACAAGGACGCCGTCCTCATCGCCAAGTGCCTCTGTTGCATACGTGCGAACGACGTCGCGCAACTTGTCGGCATCCCATTGGCTGCGCCCCAACAGCGATTGCATCCGATAGGGGCTCTCCAGCCCTGCCTGTTCGGCCATTAACCAGCCGGTCTTGCGCTCAACTCCAGACAACAAACCATCTAGGAAGGCACTCGCCGATGCCCGAAGTTCACGTCGACCAAAGACCGCGCCTAGCCGCTGCTTCAGTGTATCGAGTTCCTGCTGCCATGCCACCACTGAACCGGACCAACCCGCGACAGACATCGAAATCCCTCCCATCAAACATCGGAAGTGAATCACAATTTGAATGTAAACGCAACTGTAGTACTAGCTTGAGAAACGTCTTCCCCAGTTTAGCCCGAAGCATTACGGATGGGTTCTGAGAGACGATCCGCTGTATCCCCCGGTCACTCTACCCCTCCCCCTCACCCTGTCCGCTCGCGTCTGCCGGCATTGGCCCTTGCGAGCGACATCAGCATCGGACCGATGGCGAACTCGCCGCGCTCTGTCCTGCGGGTGAGGTCGCGCAGATATCCGCCGGCCGACGTGATGCTGCCGGCCCTTTCCAGCACGCAGGCCATGACGGTCGCCGCATTCTCGGGCCCCATGATGACGCAGGCCTCCTCGTAGGCGCTGGGGCTGACCCCCAGCATCGAGCGGACGACGACGGCCGCCGCCATCAGGTCTCGCCAGCTGCCGATACTGCCACCCGGGCCGTAGGACAGGATTTCCGGGCAGGCCTGCAGCACAAGCCCGAGCGGAAACGCCTTCAGCCCCGGTTGATCTCTGCCGGCCACAGCCAGCCTTCGCGGTTTCACCAAACGGGCATCCGCCACGCTTTTGCGCTCGCCGCTCTCATCGGCTGCAGTCGTGTGTCCCATCGGCATATCCGGCGCCTGTGGTTTAATTTCCGATGTTTCGCCCTGTTTCTTGTCCGAAGCTGGTTCAAGATCAGAGTTAGAGTCGGGGTTTGAATTCTGTATGTGGCGCTCAGCTTGGGACTCATTGCCGTGCATATTTTGCACATTTATCCTAACTTCCAACAGGTTGAGCACTTCTTCGCGCAGCATCTCCATCTCTTCGACAATAGGGGTGATGTCATGGATGTCGGGAGAGCGCGGGATCCGAGCCACGAGATCGCGGAAATGGCCATGCACCATCGTCCAGTCACCCGGCACACCCTCTTCCAGAGCCGTCTCGATCAGCTTGGCAATGTCACGCCGGCAGAGCGACAGGCGCTCGCGCATCGCCCTGAACAGGGCGCGGTCGACGGTGACCTGCGCTGCCAATGCCTGGATCTCATCGGCACGAGCAATCAGCGGAGCGATATTGAAGCCATACGCCTGGTCGACCTCCCCCTCCCCGTCACGGCGCGCAAAGCGCTTGCCGTTCGGGCTATCCTTGCGCACCAGCAATCCGGCCTCGACCAGGGCAGCCAGATGGCGGCGCAGCGTTGCCGGCGCAATGCCGTGGGCGCGGATCGACAGCTGGGCGTTGGAGGGAAAGACCACGAGGCCGTGCTTTGCGCTGAGCTCATTGCCCGGATAGAAGCTCAGCAGCGCGTTCAGCACCGCCAGCGCCCTGTCGGACAGGCCGAGCAGCGGCTTTGCTTCGCAGAGCGCACGAAAGATCTTCCACTTGTCGACGGACTGTTCCGGCGCGATGTCGTTGGCCTTGTACTGGCTTGCCAGCATGCTAAGCGTCATCGGCCGCCGCCCAAAGGGCGTCGTCACACTTCCTGTCTGCATTTTCTCGTCACCTTCAATAAGGCAATAGAAATCTGCTCACCAAACGGCGCCAAGACTCTTGACAGTGATTCCGGGAAATGCGATTCTCTAGCTGCTAGACACGAGAAGGGCTTCCACGACGGCAACGTTTGGGGGCCTTTTTCTTTTGCGGTTTTGATCTCCTGGTTATCCTCCAATTGTCAGCTGACAATTGACCTAAAGCTCTGCTTCAGAAGGGTTTTCTTTCTCAAACTGCTCGACAAGAGTAGTCATTCGAGCGGCTATGAACTCTCCGAACCCTCCTGATGTAACCGTAATCTTAGTGCCTTTAGCGGTTCGCTCCATCGACGCGAGAACCACACCTTTGCGCGTTCGAATTTTACTTACGGTAGGTTTCCTTGATGCTTTTGCTCCTTGCGCCTTTACCCACAATTGAGCGAATCTTTCGTTCGAATCGATCGCCGCGAACTGAGGTTCGCCAATGGCATCCGCGATCCGAGCCGATGTTGTTTCGTCCTTCAACAATTCTGCGAATGCCAACCAACGCGGACGCCCGATTTTTGAGGCCGGCCCAATAGCAAGGATGATATCTATTGGTATCGAGTCAGTGACCTGTAAAAGCCGCGAGGTCTCAGGCCTATCGACAGAAAGGGCCTGGCAAATTCGTTCGCGGTCAAAACCATGCTGCTCAAGTCTTTTTGCAAACAGGGCACGCTCGATAAAACTAAGATCGACACGCGGGCCATTCTCTTGGCCCTGCGCAACAATGAGCTCCTCGTCCGTGAGATGACGCACAATGGCCTTCACCGGCCGCCCCAGAACAATAGCCGCACGTAATCTGCGGTGCCCGTAAGCTGCTTGGTACTGGTTTTCCTTTGTCGAGTGTGGCCGCACCAGAATAGGAACCTGCTGGCCGCTATCCCGCATTGATGTTATCAGTTCATCCAAGGCAGCATCATTTTCAGTCGGAATACGGTCCCGAATGAATGACGCCTCGATCTGCTGCGGGTTCAGCTCGACTACTTTGTCGCCAGTTGCCAGCACGGATCGCAACTCTTTAGCCGCCGCAGCTTCATCGCCGAGCCTGCCGAGAGACAGGTTCATAGCCCGAACTGCACCCGCCGGTTTGTGTTGTAGCTGAGCCGGGCCGGCCACCTTAGATGTTTCAGCACCAGCGGTGCTGACCATATTTTTGAGTATGTCTCGGCCTTTCATGCATGCCCCCATGAGCTCTTGAGAAGAGCTTCGACTTCAAGGTTGACGCCATCCATAGCCTCGACGGCGCGATCATACGTCTGCCGGTTCATTGACTCCCGTGCAGCTTCATAAATCGTCTGCTTTGACAGGCCAGCATCAGAAATTGCCGTAGACTTCACCATCATTGATGTCAGGACGCGTTCCCCGAACATGCTACGGAGAAACGCGACGATCTGAGCTTGTGGACCATCGTTTGGCTCATATCTCGTAACCAGATAACGCATCCAGTCATATTCGAGATTACCCCCGGCCCCCTTCACCACCGACAAGAGGTCGGAAGTCATTGCCAAAAACTGGTTCATGGATGCAACATCAAGCATCTGTGGGTGCACGGTTATCAACACAGCCGTGGCAGCGCATAGCGCGGAAAGCGTTAGAAACCCTAGCGTCGGCGGGCAGTCGATGACAACGACATCGTATCGGTCAGAAAGGTCGGCAAGGGCATTACCGACACGCATGAAAAACATGTCTGTCTCAGAACCGTTTCGTTCGGCCAAGGCTCTAGGAGTGTCGTGTTCAAATTCGTGGAGCTCCAGATTTCCAGGAATAAGGTCCAGACCCGGAAAATAGGTTTCGCGAACAACCTCCCGTACAGGCCGCCGGAGTTCATCGTATCGGATCGCGCCAAACAATGTTTCATTTTCGCCAACATCAAATTCTGGCTGATAGCCGAGCATAGCCGACATCGATGCCTGGGGATCAAGATCGACTGCAAGCACGCGATAGCCCCTAAGGGCGAGGTATTGTGCTAGATGGGTCGACGTCGTTGTCTTACCCGAGCCACCCTTGAAGTTGGTCACCGCTATAACTTGGAGATGGTCTGCCCCTCGACGGCCAGCCAAGTATGCGGGTTTGGTCTTGCCCAAGAGCTGCCGTATTGTGTTGATCTCGGATAGAGAAAACGTTCGGCGCCCAGCAGACGTTTTTTCGGACGTAACGGAGTCTTCCTGAGCGGCCAAGTGACGCACGTAGCTGTCGGTTACACCGAGTAATTTAGCAGCCTCCGTGCTACTGAAGCGACGCAGCGCTTTTTGGGCATCAGGCGAAAATAAGCGCGCGGACAGCTCTTGAAGATTGCTACTTAATTTTGCAGCATCATCAGCAATAGTTTTATCAATCGAAACACGCTGAATTTTTTCGACTGTTGTACTTTTTGCGGTCTTATTCGCCATTCACGGTAAACCCGATCATTCGCTCTAATTTCCGCAAATGATCTCATAGCGCACCTCTTCGTCAAGTTGTTTTTGATTAACGCAACTTTACCATTTTTCACTGTCATAAAGACTTTTAGAATTCAGTTACTTAGCTAGATTGTCAGCTGACAATTGTTTTCGCCTTGGTGCGAGGCAAATGACGTCACCTCTTAAACCAGAGAGAATCGCTCGTTAAGGCAGAAGCTCGCGGCTACGTGGTCGTACATTCTTACCAGGACGATGTGTTCTTCCAGCCAGCCTATAGACGCTATCGAGGACGACGACCCCTTGCCACTTGCTGCGGCTGCAAAGCCATTTTTCAAAGGCGCTTTGACCAAGTCATCGTTGCGGACCAAGGCGGCAACGGGCAATCTCGAAATAATCCGCACAGCCAACAAGGATTTCGTGACTCTACGCGGTATCAAAAGATGATCGAACGCTGCACTGTCTCGTATGACCAGCGGGCTCAAAGCGACTCGTTGGAGCCAGATCAGAGAGTGACGGTGCAAGAGGCGTTGCGACGAACGCAGGCAGCGCGCAGAACCACTGGGTGAGGAAAAATCATCGTTGAGAACGCTTAAGGCATTTTAGGGGAAATGACTAAGTTGCGTGAAGTCTTGGACATATATCGAATAACAGGCCGCTCCGGCACGATGATTATCGTTCAGGGCACAACTGATCTGCCAGTGAACGTTAAGCTTGCTGCAACTGTTTATCGCCCTGATGCAACAAATATCAAGTTTAAGGTCTATAAGGATTGGATCATCTACCCAACCCAATCCGGTCCGGAAGCTGAAGGATTTTTTCTATTTGAGCTAGAAAACCTTGATATCCCAACCCGCAGCTTGGTTGAAATTGTGGTCGACAGCGAGCCGGGCCAGAATGAGTAGAGCTAGTCCGGCCTGCCCCTAACCTGAGACCACCGTATAAATTAGTCTGGATAAGCGAAAGATCGTTGGCGATCCATCGTCTGAGCACTAGGCAAGGGTTCGCCAAGTTGACGAACCCTTGTGGATATTGCACGTCGGTCGAGGCGCTCTACATGAAAGACTGGGGGACGTCCGCTTGTGGCCGTCGGGCACCTACTACTTTGCCTCCTTCGCGCTAACTGAAGCGGCGCGACCCGACCCCGCCTAGAGGCGACGGCCCGACGTAGCAATGTCGACCTTGCAAGAATCGTTAGATGGGTCGGGGCGCTCAACATCGGTTACTTCGGGATCGAATTCGGCGTGGCCGTTTCCATTGGATCAGTTTCCCTCTTCGCTAACAGCTTGGACTTCCTTGAGGACGCCTCGGTCAATCTGTTGATTTTGATCGGGCTGGGTTGGAGCGTTCAAAATCGTGCTAGGCTCGGAATGCTGCTGGCAACACTTTGATGGTGCCGGGGCTTGCAACACTGTCGACCGGTTGGAGCAAGCTTCAGTTTCTCTCACCGCCTGACCCCCTGTCCCTGACCGTGACGGGCGCTGGCGCTCTGATCGTCAACCTCCTTTGCGCTTTCCTTCTAGTGGTTACCGCCTGACATAAGAGTCCCGTATGGGATTCCATTTGCTGGGTTGGCATGCGAGTCTGGCGCATGCGCACAGGAATATCGTTCACCGTTTCGCCAACAGATCACCAACGCCTGATGGCCTTGACCAGGGATCGCAATGCGCCCCAAAAGCACGTCTGGCGGGCCGAGATCATCCTGCTGAGTGCCGATGGCGTCGGGACTGTCGAGATTATGCGCCAGACCGGCAAATCGAAGACCTGCGTATGGCGCTGGCAAGAGCGCTTCGCCACAGAAGGCGTCGAGGGTCTCCTGCGCGACAAGACGCGGCCGTCGCGTATTGTGCGGCTCGGACCCGATGTCGCCGAGCGTGTGGTGGCCCTGACGCTGGCTGATCCGCCGGGCGAGACGACGCACTGGACGGCCGACATGATGGCGACGGCCGCCGGCATCAGCGCCAGCGCAGTCAGGCGTATCTGGAAAGCGCATGGCCTCGCACCTCATCGGTGGCGGCAGTTCAAATTGTCCAACGACCCGAAATTCGTCGACAAGCTGCGAGACGTTGTCGGCCTCTATGTTGATCCGCCAGCCCACGCCGTCGTGTTGTCGGTCGATGAGAAAAGCCAAATCCAGGCGCTCGACCGCACCCAGCCGGGCCTGCCGATGAAGAAGGGTCGGCTCGGCACCATGACCCACGACTACAAGCGGCACGGCACAACCACGCTGTTTGCCGCCCTCAACGTGCTCGACGGCACCGTCATCGGCCGCAACATGCAGCGTCATCGTCATCAGGAGTTCATCCGCTTCCTCAACGCCATTAACGCCCAGGTGCCGGACGACAAGGCCGTCCACGTCATCCTCGACAACTATGCTGCCCACAAGCATCCCAAGGTGAGAGCCTGGCTCGACCGTCACGAGCGTTTCACCTTCCACTTCACTCCGACTTCAAGCTCATGGCTCAACGCGGTGGAGGGTTTCTTCGCCAGGCTGTCGAAGCGGCGTCTGAAACGCGGCGTTTTCCATTCCGTCGTCGATCTCCAGGCCGCCATCAACCGTTTCCTCGTTGAGCACAACAAAAAGCCAAAGCCCTTCACTTGGACCGCCGATCCCGACAAAATCATCGCCGCCGTTAAACGCGGGCACCAGGCGTTAGATTCCATCCACTAGCACCGTACCGAAGTCATGGCGGCAGTCTCACCAAGGCAGCCTTTTTGTCTGCGCGAAACGATGCGATCGCCAACATTGGAGTCATCGTAGCAGGGCTCATTACTGCGTTTCTCTGGTCGTCGGCGTGGCCAGATCTCATCGTTGGGATTGGCATTGCCGCAATGAACGCTGATGCTGCGCAGGTCTTCAAAGCCGCCAAGGAAGAACGCCGTTTCACTGTGGGAGCATAGCCAACAAAGCCTCGGAGCCCATCCAGTTGGGTTTTGAACCACCCACATAGGCTACAAGCTCTGCTTGCTATGAATGCAGAAGCGAAAAGGGTTTGGCATCGTTATCGTTGGCAACCTGCAAGGCAAGGATCGTGTCGAGGAACAGTCGCAACGCCTTCGATGTTTCCGGGCGGGAATTCATATGGCGTTGCTTTTTCCGGTTGTTGACTTGAGAAAACAGGCGGCCCAACAGCTTGATGAACATCATCACCGCATCATCAGTGAGCTTCTGGCCGAGCCTAACGATCTGCGCCACGATCATCGCGCGCCAACGATCGGCACTGAAGTCGCTGGCAAGCCAAGCCGGCGTGGCGTCCCGCACCATCTGATCCCACCGTCCGGAAGAGATGCGAGCCTGTAAGCGAGGTTCGATCCCGAGCGTGCGCAGGAACGCAATGCGCTCTGTCAGTCCGACCAGGTTCACCGCTCCGGGAGCCTCCGGGGAAGATTTCAGCCAGTGAAAGCACGTATGGCCGATCGCGGGATCGACATCCAACAATCTATCGAGTTTTTGCAGCTTTTCCGGATCGAGATTCGAGAGCAAGTCAGTTTCGGCACGCCGCCTGGCAATGGCCCGCGCCGCCAATTCCATCCGCTCGATCGTGTTCGGTGTCCGCGAGTGCTGCATTTTTGCAACCCGCCGTCTCGTCCCCAATGACGGCTTATCGAAAGGACGGCCTCCAACCCGACATCTGAGAGACCCACGGCAACATAGAAGTCATCTGGTTGCTGCGGTCCCGAAACCCGACGACAGAATATGCGGGGCTGGGTGGCGGCAAGAGGGGGGGGCGAGCTCGGTCAACGAGCACGATCTACAATAGTGGAACGTGGGAGTAACCCATACCCGCTTGATATGTTGAGAGTCAAGACCGGTTCACCTCATTCGGATGATGTCGATGCCGCGTGGCCATACCGTCTAGCCTTGGCTAGCGTTTGGTCGCCCAACGTCCATCAACATTCTGGGATAGACAGTTCCAGCTCGGCAGGTTGTGGGTGGCTGGTTTTCAGCATGAAAGCACGCAAGCTTGTCCAACCAGCTGGCAACGTCCTCTGGGATCCGTATCTCCCCGCTCTCCAGTCCTTCGATCCAGGCCAGGTCGCACTGCAGAGCGTTGACGATGTCGACAGAAGTCCAGCGGATTGAGCGTAGGCATTCTCGGAAGCGGGCAGGGGTCATTTCAGATCCTTCAGGCTATCGGGCCAATCAAAGGATCGGCCGACTGTTCAGAAAGGGATGCTATTTATGATTAGAGCCCTTTGCTTGACCGAATCTGGAGAGATGTGTGGCGGCACTGCCGCATTTCGCATTATCTTGTGGCCGTCCATGCTCAACCACCACATCCGAGGGAGGTATTTCAAATCAATGTCGAAACCAGCCATTGCACCGCTGCCGGCATGCACACTCCGAGAGTTTGCGAACTGAGGGCATTAGCGAAGAAAATAAGAATTGGCATTATAGGAAAAACGAGAATGCCAATGCCAGAAAGTACTATCCAATTCCTTTGTAAAAAAACCTCAGCACCGAACCGGGTTCTTGGGCAAATCGCTCGGCTGGCTTTTGGCGTCGAAGACGCCGCGTACAACCATTTTTATGTTGGAAACATTTTCAGCAACGAATTCAAAAAACATCGAATTCTTAAGATTCCTCGTTGTCCGTCATGCGGTCCCAAAAGCTAGTCGAGGGATATTATGCTAGATCGACTCGACGACGCAATTTCGGCACTTGTAGATCCATACTGCGGAATTATCACGCAGGTAAACCGGAGACCGGTGCCTCCTGGCTTCCCGCCGACCTTTCTCTATGCAGGGACCTTGGCCGCTCCTTACTTTTACCGAACGTCAGGGCCGCCGGTTCGATACACCGAGCGCCTCAATCACGTTGCCGGTGGCGGACTGTCTTACGAAGACGCGATGTGGCGAATGCTCGGCGAAGGGGTTGAACGGTATTGCGCGGTCAATGCGGATGAAGATCGTATCATTCTCGCGTCGTACAACGAACTCGGCGAGTCGGCCGTCAATCCTATGCTCTGGGTCGGCTATAATGATGAGATCGAAGAGCATGACCGCTATCGATTTGATCCCGCTCAAGCAATGCATTGGACGGAGGCCTACAACCTTAAGACCGGCAAGCCGGCGTTCGTTCCCGCTGCGCTGGTATGGCTGGCATTTCCAACTGCCAATAGAGCAGACAGATTTCACCAGACGACGTCGTCCGGACTAGCTGCGGGTCGGACCAAAGACCATGCAATTTCTTCAGCTCTGTCGGAACTCATCGAACGTGACTGTTTTATGGCCCGGTGGATGTTGAGGGCTGTCCCACCGAAATTGGATCCCGAAGCCGTGGGATTTCAGGGCGCAGACAAACGACTCCTGGAAATGTTTCGAGGGGGGCCTTTGAAAGCAGAGCTTTTTGACCTTTCGATTGATGCCCCAGATTATACAATCCTGGGCAAGGTCACGCTCGGCGGCCCGGAAGGATTTGGTATTGAACCGCACCGGGTTTGCCGGAGGCTATTTCGTTTAAGTTATGCGGCCATGGCTGGTTCGTCCAGCATGGCGTAATACCGCTCTTCAGCTTCGGCTGGCGGTATATTCCCGATGGGTTCCAAAAGCCGTCGATGGTTGAACCAGTCGACCCATTCCAGGGTGGCGAATTCTACCGTCTCGAAGCTCCTCCATGGTCCGCGCCGATGAATGACCTCGGCCTTGTAGAGACCGTTGATCGTTTCGGCGAGGGCGTTGTCGTAACTGTCGCCGACGCTTCCGACAGACGGCTCGATGCCAGCTTCTGCCAACCGCTCAGAATACCGGATGGACACGTATTGAACGCCGCGATCCGAGTGATGCACGAGGCCGCCGCCATGAACTGGACGCCGATCATGAAGCGCCTGGTCAAGGGCATCAAGGACAAAGCCTGCATGTGCCGTCCGGCTCGCCCGCCAGCCGACGATGCGACGAGCGAAGACGTCAATGACAAAGGCCACGTAGACGAAACCCTGCCAGGTGGCGACATAGGTGAAATCCGAAACCCACAGCCTGTTTGGTGCTGGGGCTTTGAACTGGCGGTTGACCCGGTCAAGCGGGCTCGGAGCCGTCTTGTCCGAGAACGTCGTGCGGACCGGCTTTCCTCGAATGATCCCCTGCAGGCTCATCGACCTCATAAGCCTGGCGACAGTGCAACGGGCGACATCGAAGCCTTCACGCTTCAATTGCCGCCAGACCTTGCGAACGCCATAGACGCGGAAATTCTGCTCGAAGACACGACGTATCTCGATCTTCAGACTGATATCGCTGCGGGCGCGGGTCGATAGGCGATCCACGTCCAGGCGTTTGGCGACATTCTCGTAGTAGGTTGACGGGGCGATCGGCAGCAGTCTGCAGATCGGCTCGACCCCGAACACACCACGGTGTTCGTCGATGAACGAGATCATCGCTTGAAGGGGCGGTCGAGCTCCGCCATGGCGAAATAGGCCGAAGCTTTGCGCAGAATCTCGTTGGCCTGGCGAAGTTCTCGGTTCTCCCGCTCAAGAGCCTTCATCTTCTCGGCGACATCACTCGGCAGGCCTACTCGTTTACCACTGTCGACCTCGGTCTTCTTGACCCATTCGTGCAGCGTGGCTGGCGAGCAGCCGATCTTGGCCGCAATAGATGAAACGGCAGCCCAGCGTGATGGATGCTCGGCTTCGTGGTCCAGCACCATACGGATGGCACGGTTACGGACTTCAGGTGAAAACTTGTTCGTTGTCTTGCTCATGATGGCTCCACTCTCTCAGAAGTTGGAGCCTCCGGCAAACCCGGTGCGGTTCATATCGCTTTAGGGGCTTGCGCAAACGGTGAGCGAGATAAAGCGGCAGCGAAGGCGTTAATCGAAGCTCTTCAGATTTGCATCTCGCTGATCAACAGGCGAGAAAAGGTGAAAGCGAGTCTGCCGATCGAGAGTGTTGACAGTTTTCTGGATCATGCAGATTTCTATGCCCAGCCGGGCGCGGCCAGCGACGTCGAATTTTTCTTTTCTGGCGATATGGTTCCTTCAAAGAGCGCGGAGCCTTTCCCAAAAAGCTACGAAAGACACCTAGGCTATTTAGCGACCCACAATATCGACAGCTACGTCGTAGACATCACAACGCCTGACGTATCGTCGATTGGGTTCCATGTCGTGCGGTGCCTTGCGCCGGGACTCCAGCCCTTAACTCATGGATATAAAAACCATACGGTTGACCGGTCACGGCTTTCCCAACTTGCAGCAGTATTGGGACTACCCTCGAATTTTTCGATCAACACAATGCTCCATCCATTCGCATAGGAGTAACTGATGGACCAGGCCAATAACTTCGGCGAACTCTTCGAAGTGCTTCACGAGGCGACAAAGCTAGTCCGGGGACACGACAGCGAATTCCGATCGCAAGTCGGTTTTTATAATAGTTCGGAGGAGGGCCGGAATTACCTAGCGAACGCTTATAAAAAGTTCGTTGGCTTACCTGAAATCGAGCTTGCGGAAGGACGGCAGCCAGGCACATCGATAGTGGACTGCTTCGCGAACCGGACAAGCGTGAGAGATTTCTTGCCTAAACCGATTACCGATCAGGATCTATCGTCGCTTCTTTTTCTTACATATGGCAACAATCTCGGTAAGCGGGATTCACGCTTCACGTTGCCAAAACGTCCATATCCTGCGGCTGGCGGTCTCTATGCGGTAGAAGCCTATCCTATACTCCTCCACAAAGGGGAGGCGGGGGCCAGGGTTTGCCACTACTCGCGGTTCGAACAAAAGTTGCGAAAGCTGAAAGAATCCAGAGTAGACGATTTACGTCGCATCTTCAATTTGCCCGATGCGGTATCCCAGGCGGCTGGCCTGATAATGGTCCACACGTCGATCCCAACGCGCGTATCGACGAAGTACGGCCTCCGCGGCCGTCATTTTGCTGCAGTGGAGATGGGCCTTGCTACGCAATCCCTGTTAATCGCCGGCGCCGCGCTAGGTCTGTCCAGCGTTGTGTGGGGTGGCTATTACGACCATGAGGTAGAAGCACTTTTGGGCATCGACGGCATCGAAGAAATTATTGCAACCGTGACCATTTTGGGAAAGGCGGAAAAATGACTGTCGTTCGGCAACTGCAAGAAGACCTTTTCAAGGCGATTTCAGGTTACAAACCGATCCACGGCGAGCCAACGGAAATATCTCATGAACTAAAAAATGCGTATTTTGACCTACCACGGCATGAATTCATAGACCGGTTTAAGCTGATCAATGACTCAAGCCTAAGGTCTTCGACCGACGAAGGCTCGATGGAGCAGATATATTCAAATCAACCGCTCATGTACGTCCGAGGTGACGGAAGCACTTTGCACGCATCGAATTCGGAGCCGGCATTCATCCTGCACCTCCTATCTCTTCTAGATGTAAAACCTGGCCAGACCGTCCTCGAAATAGGTTGCGGAACTGGCTGGCTACTAGCTCTCATCTCCCGGCTTATCGGACAGGAAGGGCGCGCCGTAGGGGTAGAGATTGAACCTATTCTTGGTTCTAAGGCTCAGCAAAATCTGTCGCGCCTTGGAATAAATAACGCTGAAGTTTTAATCCAGGACGGAAACACATCTGAATTTGATCAAAAGTTCGACAGGGTGATTTTCACCGCGTCGACATACTTCCTCCCGGAGTTTCTTTGGAATGCCGTGGCGGACGGCGGGAAAGTGGTTGTTCCCTTCCGCGGCAAAGGACCCGCCGAGGAGGCTTTCGTGCTGCAGAAATCTGGAGAAGAATTTCGATCGATCGCTGCTCGTTTATGTAGGTTTGTGCCAATGAGCCCCTCTAGCTTTGGGGGTGTTGATCCCTCCGGCATGAAACAGCTGCTCCCACCCACGCTGGAAAAACTTTTGGCTCATGAAGGGAAGTCGCGTCCGTTTCTCGTTGGCGACGGGACGGTAGAACAACAGGCATACCGCGCGCTGCCATTGACCGCTTTTCTTTCAAAAATCGAGCCACAGTTCGAGGTATTTGCCCCGACGGTCCCATTCCAGCCGTCCCCTTTAAATGACAAGCTGTTTGGTGGCTCTCCATCCTTGGCGCTTACTATAATGGATGAACGGGAGGAATCGCTCGCCGTCTGGCGAGCTGGTTCGCTGATAACTTTCAACAATCGGTCAGCTGCGGAGACGTTCGAACGAGATTTCGACGAATGGTGTGCTCTCGGTAAACCTCTGGGATCGAATTTCAGCGTGGTGATCAGCCGGCAAGAGCAGGGGATCGAGGCGAAAAGACTTTGGAAGGAAAGGCGAGGGTTGGACGTCTTCCATTGGTATTTGCACTAGAGGAGTCTGTGATGAACTTGAGGCCTTTACTGATAGCAAGTGCGCTGCTTTTTATTCCCGTGACTGCATCGCTCGCACAAAGCGATGTAAAACCGGCAGAGAACGCCGGCGCCGTAAAGGGCTTTGATCCCTTGGATTCGCTCTCTCCGGCGTCGGTTCCTGGTGAGTATAAGGCGGTCCGTCACTTGCCGGAAAATCTACAACAATGGGAAGGCTTATGGCGAGGTCAGTGGGAGGGAACTCTTGATGCCGTCATGACGATAGTTTCTACCGACGGCAAGAAGGTTACCGCCTATTACGGCTGGGGTACAAATCTGCTGGTTACAAAGCCGGGCGGAAATCTTTATCGTGGAACGGTAGAGAACGACACTCTCATATTCCCGATAACCAAAGGTCTGACCATTACCTTTAAGATGGACAAGGACCATCGGCTCGTTGCTCTACATCATTCGCCCGCGAAGGAAACGCCGTCCCGCGCAGTGTTCATCAAGGTCGAGTCCTAGCTGTCGCGAATCCACAGAAAGGAGATGGCAATGCAGAATATTCTGGGCGCTGATGAAACGATCCGTTCTCTGGCATTTCAGCATGGAATACTTGGCGTTAGAAGTCCCCTAGAGCCTTGGTCAAACGATATTCTCGGTATACCGCGGCGCCCCCTAGATATCGACATGGTATCACGGATTCTCGCTGCTCTTCAGCGACGGGGAGCAGTTACAGTCGAACAAGCGTCTGCCCTTGAAGCCGCCTTTATGAGCGAACAATTGCGTCGTCGCCGCGATTAGGCACCTCGACTGAGAGACGACCGCTATTCAGGCAGAGGTCAATCAGGAGAGACATGTGAACGAAGCGTATTGGAGTCTAAAATCATCAGTTTGGGAAACGGCTCCCGAGGTTATCTATTCGGACCGTATTTCAATAGACGAGCATAGATGGATAGAGTTAGTGCCTATCGGGCGGATCTTCGCTTTCAACGGTGAGCAACCGGCGCAGGCTCTAAGAAAACTTATTCCCTCAAAGGCAACGAACGCAGACGTTATTGAGCGCATACCAAAGATAATTTGGGGCGGCTATATTGCTATTATCGTTGATGAACAGAGCAATTACAGACTATTCTTGCCTGACCCGATGGGTAGTGTGCGCCTTTATTTTCGCCAACTGCGTGGCGGCAAGTTAGACGTAGATATTGACCCAGTCCGTCTCATTGCCGGGCGCATGCCGGTGTGGAACATCGGGTATCTTATCCATTTTGCAGAAACCGGGCAAGGCATTGAGGGTAACACACCTTTCCTCGACCTTGCCGAAGTACCGCCCGGTTTCTGCATACGGGTGAATTCGGACGGCACATTTGAAATGGTGCGAGCTTGGTTCGAACCGGTCGTCCAAGAGATAGATTCGTCTGATCTTGGTCAGGAAGTGGTGGGAGCTATACAAGCTTTATTCGAAGGAAAGCAGAGGATAGCATTCCCGGTATCAGACAGCGTGATCTCATCGGCCTCATCGATATTCTTGCGAAAGGCCTTGCCATCCATTGAATGCCTTAAACTGATCGAGATTCCGAGCATCGGCTCTCCACTCGTTGATAGAGGGCAATTTAAGGAAGTATTTGACACAATCCAAGCCGACCGGGTTAATGTTGAAGCCTCCGACGCCCTTCCATTTGCAAAATTGGCTCCGAAGGAACTCCCGACCGTTTTAAGTGAGCGCTTAATTTTTCTTGGAAAAGAAGAAGCCGTCATGGACGTTGTCGGAAGGGATACCATGATATTTGACTGGGAAGGCGCTGATTTACTATTCCACGCCGCTCCCGGACCCATGGTATTGTCAGACGCGCTCAAAGCGCGGGGTGGCTTATTTGCATTGGAAACTGCAAGAAAATTATCTCGCCTTCGGAAGGCGACCATCTTCCGAATACTTTGGGACAGCGTTGTCCCTGAAGCTCAGTACCGGGGACTCTTTCCGGGTCGGTCATACATCATTCCCGCAAGCAGGGTAAAACGGGAAGGTAGATTTCTTAGAAAACAGCGTAACCGCCTCGCTCAGGCACAAATGCTGCAATCGCCCAGTGTTTCGAGACCAGGCACCTGGGTTAATCCCTATTTCTCCCAGCCTGTAGTCGAAGCGGTTATGCGACTTCGAAGTTTCGATAGTTTTACCGAAGGCGCAGCAGATAGTCAGGAAATATCCTCTGCGCTGTGGCGCGCTCAGGTCGGGCCTGAGGAGAACCTAGTAGTTCACGGCCTTCAGACAAATCGGCGGCAGTCAGAAGAATTGATTCGAGACGGTGTCCTGATGAAGAGTGGATACCTCGACCGCAAAGCTCTGCTCAATGCGCTGGATTTAGTTAACAATGGCAACCCGCTGCCAGCAAATACGATAGCACGAATAGTGTGTGTCGAAATGTTTTGTCGGGCTTGGCAAAGCGCGGTTGAGCCAATGGCAGTCCCAAGCCTTCATTAAGTGCTACGAACGGTTGCCGCTCCGCACTTCGCAATGTGCTTACGTACACGGGAATGGGTTGTCCTTGCCCTTGCGCAAAAAATACGCACAGCCGGGCGAGCGGTACATGCTCATTTAGGGTACGCCCTAGAGTGACGTCCAAATATTACGCGCGCCGAGTGTAACAAAAGGGTGGATTTTCGATCAAAGTGACGTTACACAATCGGAACCACCCTAATGTTACAGAATCGCCATGGCCCGCATCGGATACGCTCGCGTCAGCACTACAGATCAGGATCTCGATATTCAGAACGAGCGTCTGAAGGTCGCAGGTTGCGAAATCATCCGCTCGGAAACCGGATCAGGGGCGTCTCGAAAAGGGCGGTCCGAGTTGGAGACCATCATGCAGTTTCTGCACGCGGGCGACGAACTGGTGGTGCTGCGGCTTGATCGGCTTGGTCGCTCCACCCGCGACGTTCTCAATCTCGTTCATGAGCTTGACGAAAAGGGCGCGTCACTCCGCATTCTTGAGCCGGAAGTCACGACAGCCGGAAGTATGGGTCGAATGGTCATCACCATCCTCGGCATGGTCGCCGACATGGAACTCAAGTTCATCAAAGACAGGCAACGAGCGGGCATCGACGCGGCAAAAGCTGACGGCATCTACACGGGTAGGAAGAAGAATGTCGATGACGCCGAAATCCGCAGGCGGATCGCTGCTGGCGCAACGAAAGCCGCCGTTGCGCGTGAGCTGAACATTTCCAGGATGACTGTCTACCGCGCCTTGGAAGATCAAGGTTCGCAATCAGATTCTACATGATTACACGTTCGCTATCCGTTCTATAAGTTGGCCAAAATCGCAGCTTCGGGCCGACTGGGCCAAGCAGGCGCCGGGCGACGAGACGGGTCTGGAGAGAAGGGTCCATTGAGCAACACGTGCTCGGCTGGACACCTGTCGAGCGATACCGTCTCGCGTGGATGGACATGCCTGACTTTGCCATGTCTTCTGGAGAGCCGGATGCGTAACGAAAGGCGCACGTCCGGTTCGGCGAGAGGCGATGCTAAAGCGTGTCGCATTTAATCGCACTCATATCCTGCTGCCTTGAAGTAGTTTTTACATTCTGTGACGGAGAAGAGGTCACAGATTTCGCCAAGCGCGTTGGAGATGGCATCGAAGCTGCGGGCCGCCCGCTTTCGCAGCAGCGTCTTGAGTTTTGAGAAGGCCATCTCGATGGGATTGAGGTCGGGACTATAGGGTGGCAGGAACAGCAGCCAGGCTCCCTTTGCGCGGACCAGCTTTTCGGCCCGCTCGCTCTTGTGGAAGGCGACATTGTCTAGGATGACGACGTCTCCATGCGACAGGGTCGGCGCGAGTTGGGTCTCTATCCAAGCCTCGAAGCTGCGGCTATTCATCGGCCTATCGACAATCCAGGGGGCAACCATTCCATAGGATCGTAGCCCAGCGATGAACGTTTGGGATTTCCACGACCCGAAGGGGGCGTGCGTTCGATATCGCTGGCCTCGGGGAGACCAGCCCGTCCGCTTTGTCAGCTTTGTGTTCGTCGACGTCTCGTCAATAAAAACCAGTCGTGCCAATGCTTTGTTGAAGAAAGGCTTTCGCCGCCCGGTCCACAGTTCACGCGCCCGCGCGATCTCCAGGCGCTGCTGCTCGCTTGCCATCAGGCTTTTTTTATGGCTCAGCCCCAGCCTGTGAAGAAGCCGTCCGACACTGGAGCGATGGACGATGACGCCACGTCCGCAGAGTTCCACGCAAAGCTCGTCCAGTGTCAGTTCGCCATTCTGCATCATCCGCTCTTCAACCCACGCGTGATGCGCTGAAAGCTTGCCGCCGCCAACATGCCCCTGCCGGCGCGGGACAAGCGAATTTGTCTCGCGTTTGAGGATCACCAGATCGTTCACGAAACGTGGCGAGACCCGAAAATGCCGGGCCGCCTCGCGATGGCCATGGCCTTCCTCAACAAACCCTATCACACGCTCACGCAACACAATCGGATGTGACTTACCCATGACGGCCTCCCTTCAAAGCGAAAGAGAATCACCGATAAGCTGATTGAGAAGATTGAATCGTAAAAACGGCGACAGGCTTTAAACCTGCCGTCGTAATGCGGTAAGGCGCGCATCGCCTACTCATCCCCACCTACCTGAAGGTTCGTCGCGGGGGGCGCATCGTCTCTGTCGCGGTCATCATCGCGGTGGGCGTCAACACCGATGGCCGACGTGAGGTGCTCGGCATGGAGATCGGCACATCCGAGGCCGAAGCGATCTGGACGGAATTCCTGCGCAAGCTGACAAGGCGAGGACTACGCGGCGTCAAGCTTGCTGTCTCCGACGCCCATGAAGGCATAAAGGCCGCCGTTTCAAAGGTTCTTGCCGCCACCTGGCAGCGCTGCAGGGTTCACTTCATGCGCAATGCATTGGCTCATGCCGGGAAGAGCGGGCGGCGCGTCGTTTCCGCCTTCATCGCCACCGCTTTCGCTCAGGACACGCCAGAGGCCGCAAGCACCCAATGGCGCAATGTCGCCGATCAGATCAGACCGAAGGTTCCCAAACTCGCCACCCTCAGCATGGTTTTCATCCATTTTGTATGCCGCGAACCATCGTCCATTTTTACGACTTGACCGAGATCAGGGTCGTTAGGGTCTTGATCCCACTTATCATTATAACGGAAACTCTGACCTGTATTGTATGGTGGATCGGTTACGATAAGATCTATCTGCCCACGCTCTTTGTAGAGCGTCACCATCGCTTGTAAGTTTTCGCCTTCTATAAGAAGATTTTCGACTTGTTCCTCAGGTGTTCCGACGCTTAGGTCCTTTTTTATTATTGTCTGGCGTGGCCTAACTTTTTTATAGACTTCATGTGAAAATCTCTTGCCATGGAAATTGATGGATACGCCACCATCGACCATCGATCTAATGACGTCGATCAGGTCTTCTTTAGACAATAAATCCAGGGCAGAATCTTGCCGGTTTATTTTCTTAGCTTCTCCGGTCATGCACACGTATTCCTGTCTATAGAACCCTAAGTATCAGATTGAATTTGGCTGGCGCGAGTGTTCTGCGCCGTTGGCTAGCCTAGTTGGAAGGGCGGCGATTTCATTGCCAGCCGTCTGTTCAGCCAAGCGGATGTCGTACGCGCTCTGGAGGTTGAGCCAGAACTGCGCGCTCATGCCGAACCAGTGACCAAGGCGCAAAGCTGTGTCGCCAGTGACATTCCGCTGCCCTTTAATGATCTGAGTTACACGATTAGGCGGCACGTTAATCTGCCGCGATAGCTCAGTCGGCGTGATTCCGAGTTCGTGCAGCTCGTCGGCGAGGATTTCGCCGGGGTGAATGGCAGGACGGGTCATGATGGTGCTCCTTTCCTAGTGATAGTCCACGATCTCGACGTTCGATGGTCCAGCGGCATCCTGGGGCCATTCAAAACAAATCCGCCACTGCATATTGATGCGGATCGAATACTGTCCTGCTCTGTCGGCCTTCAGTGCCTCAAGCCGATTGCTTGGCAACTGGCCTAGCTCAGCAAGGCTGGTAGCGGCGTCGAGAATTTCCAGGCGCTTCCAGCCCTGCCGATTGAAGCCCTGAAACTCGCGAACGAATCCGCCAGCGGCGAACGTCTCTGTTCGTTTGTCTTTATAGCTCAAAATCATAGCCATTATCTAGCTGACGTTTATGCTTTACGTCAACCGTAAACGACATGAAACCATACGGAACTTTGGAAAATTACTATGTCGCAAATCTCCTAATCCGCGCGACAGATCAGGCACCCCTGAAAATTCATGGGTTTCTGTGTCGCACGTCATTGTCGCAAGTGGTAGAAATCCCGCGACATGATTTGCGACAGGAGGAGCCGTGAAGGGCCAACCAGATTCCGACGCCGGCCGATTGTTCATCGGCTATGCCCGTGTATCGACGCGCGGGCAGGACCTCGACCAGCAGCGCGCCGCCCTTGGCGCGGCCGGCTGCATTCGGATATCTTGATAATTGGTTCGACCTTCTCGTCATCCGGACGAAGGAGCTTGCTACACTGCAAGAGCTCGCATCCGCCGCCGCTGCTCCCATTATCAATGCCCGGACCAAATCCAATCATCCCTGCGAAACGCTCGGGGATCTTGCCTATATCAAGAGCGTAAGAGGAAATTTGGACGGCTTGAAGATTGTTGGGATCGCCCCGGACGCCAACATCATCCGATCTTGGGTGGAAGCTTCTAAGTCGATGCCCATTCATGTTGTCCAGGTCTATCCAGAGTCGTGGCATATCACCGATCGAAAGCTGCTAAACCCGAATTTCGAAACCAGTATCGATATTCGCCATGTCTTGGATGCTGACGTTATCGTCACCGATTCCTGGCCGGAGGGTGCAGAGGAAGGTCTTTTGGTCGAGTATCAGGTGTCAGCCTCCCTCCTCGATCGGGCACGCAAAGACGCAGTCTTTTTACCGTGTCCGCCTGTAGCGCGAGGGAAAGAGGTAACTGCCGACGCCATGTCGCACGCAAAATGTCAAAGCCGCCCAGCAAAGGCATTCTTGCTACACGCACAGAATGCGTTGATGGAGTGGGTTGTGTCGTAAACGAAGGCTTTGTCTTCGCCCGCCTAGTGGTTTTGGATCGTCTAACAGGTCGCGGAAATATCCCCCATTTTTCCGCCGATCCTGGCTAGACAGCTCGAAGACAGGCCGTGATGAAGCTTTTTCAGAGGCCTTGTCGGCCCATTTTGTCGCCATCCGCCTGGTTCGGCGGATTCTGGACGCGATTATGCCGTCGCCAGCAGCTTTGGCAGCCTCACCAGATTATAAGCCGTCGCTGTCAGGGTGAACATCCAGCCGACGCGATCCTTTCCACGATGGCGGGTCTTACGCATTCCGCCGCTGGTCTTGGCCCAGCCAAACACTTCTTCGATGCGCTTGCGAATGCGCTGACTGACTGCGTAGCCGGAATGATGTGTAGTCCGACCGTCGATGGCCGAGCGTCGGTTCGTCGTGTTCTGGGCGACGTGTGGCGTCACCTTTGCGTCCCGCAAGGCTTCGACGAAGTCGGCAGTATCATAGGCTTTGTCTGCAGCCAATGTGATGCGGTGACGACCATCCATGCGACCCACCATATCCAGAGCTGCCTCGCGCTCTGCGGTTCCACTCGCATGGGTCAGCGTGGCGTCGACAACCAGGCCGTTGCGGTTTTCCATTATGACGTGACCCATGTGGCAAAGCTTGGCCGCCTGGCCACGGGCCTTCTTGTAAAGCCTGGCATCCGGGTCAGTGGTCGACGCATGGGTTCGTTGCTGCGCTTCTCACCGTGGAAATCACGCTCAGAGTTGCGGCCTGCGGCCTTTGGCGGCTGCTTCCCTCCAGCGCCAGAGCCGCTGTCGTCAGTGTCGCTACCATCTGCGCCGTCCTTGGGTTTGAAGCTCTTCATGCTGGCCCACGCTTCGATCAAGGTGCCGTCCACCGAGAAGTGGTCGTCTGACAGCAATGCCTTAACCCGCGGCTGGCTCAGCAACGCCGCCAGAAACTTGGCGGCGATGTCGCCAGCCAAGAGCCGCTCACGGTTCTTGGTGAACACGGTGACGTCCCAGATCGGCGCGTCCATCGATAAGCCGACGAACCAGCGGAACAGCAGATTGTAGTCCATCTGCTCGATAAGCTGACGCTCCGAGCGGATCGTGTAGAAGGCCTGCAACAACAGAGCGCGCAGCAGCTTCTCCGGCGGGATCGACGGCCGGCCGATCGCTGAATACATCCCCTCGAAATCCGGGGACAGAACTTCCAGCGCCTCGTCTACGATGGCACGGATCGGCCGCAGCGGATGGTTTGCCGGAACGCGGGCTTCGCAGCTTACATAAGAAAACAGACCCGCCGTCTGGTCATCACTGCCGCGCATGTCCTGCTCCCGCCAATCAATCACCCAGGCATGGAATCACGGCAGTCCGCTTACAGCAAGGGCCTTTTTCCGCAACCTACTAAAGCTCATTGGTTGCTTAGACCAGATGAGCGATTTACCGCGGCAAAGCCGCTAGGTTTTCCATGTCGACTGTTTTCGATCGGAAAAGGAAATCGTTATGGAAAGAACTGTGTATGTTGGCTTAGACGTTCATGCTGATACCATTGCAGTTGCCACCGCTGAGGAAGGCAGAAACGGGGAAGTTCGCTTCCAAGGCGTCATTGAAAACACCGCCGATTCTGTACTGCGCCTGACGAAGCGGCTGGCAGCACCCGGTGCCAGGCCAGTTTTCTGCTATGAAGCCGGCCCGTGTGGCTACGGCCTGCATCGCTTGCTCACAAAGCTGGGGTTTGATTGCGTCGTTGTTTCGCCGGCCATGATCCCACGTCGCTCCGGGGACCGGATCAAGACCGATCGGCGCGATGCGGAAATGCTGGCGCGGCTATGGCGAGCCGGCGAACTGACCCCGATCTGGACGCCCGATGAGGCACAGGAAGCTATGCGGGATCTGATCCGCACCCGCAAGCAGGCTCTGGAGGCGCTAAAGATTGCAAAGCAGCAACTCCTGAGCTTCCTGCTTCGGCATGGTCTTCGCTATGATCGGCCAACCTATTGGACAAAGATCCACTGGCGATGGATCAACGAATTACGCAAATTCCGCTATCCACATCAGCAATTGGCCTTTGAGGAACTGAAACGCGCCATTCGCCAGATTGAGGAGCGTATCAGCACGCTGGATCTGGCGATCGAAGATGCGGTGAAGGACTGGCGTTTTGCACGACTTGTCGATGCCCTCCGGGCACTGCGTGGCGTCAACACAACAATCGCCGCGACGCTGGCTGCCGAGATAGGCGATATCAGCCGCTTCTCAAATCCGCGACAACTCATGGCTTGGCTGGGACTGGTGCCGAGCGAGCATTCGAGTGGCAGCACAATAAGGCGCGGGCGCATCACCAGGACTGGCAATGCTCTGGCTCGTACGATGATGGTCGAGGCGAGTTGGTCGTATCGGCATCCACCTCGCGAACAGCATCCCCATCTAAAGCGCAGCCTTCATCTTCCGCAGGAAATCAAAGATATCGCCTGGAAAGCACAGACAAGGCTCTGCAAGCGTTATCGAGATCTATCGAGGACTGGAAAGCCACAACCGCGTGTGCTCACTGCCATTGCTCGTGAACTGGCAGGCTTCATCTGGGATATTGCTCGCAAAGTGCCGATTCCAGCGTAGGCGCAAATAGACCCTGCTGCCTGTGCAGCGTGCTGGAGATGTAGGCCAAGGATAGGGAACCCTCGACACACGTTGGGACAAATATCCGTTCTTAGAGAGAGGCAAGCCCGCATCGAATATGGTCAGGCGGTTAAAATCCGCGGATGAGAGTATGACAAACCATCGGTTCGGCCAGCATCTCCAGCACCGTGCACAGGCTACATCAATTGACCCACCCCGCGAAGGCGGGGTAGATTAACTGCGTCCGGAAAATCTAAATCGCTCATGAGAGAGTGTCATTTCGCCCTCAACCGGAACCGACCCCATGTGGCAAGCCGTCTGCGAACGGTATCCGGTGCATGTGGCCCGATCACTCTAAGAAAGCCCTGGCCGCGAAGGCTCTGCTCGACCGCGTCCGGCATGCCATGCTGTGGATCGGTCAGTCTCTTTTCCGGATCCCAGAGATGATGGGCCACAAACTTCAGGAGCAGCGCCTCTGGGGCCGGCCAAGAGAGGGATTTGCCGGTTGCAGCAAGCGACCAGGCCTGCAGATAGGCGAGGTCCGAGGTGAGGGCGCGCAAGGAGTTGGCACCCATGCCTTCATTGACCAGGTGGCGAAGGGTTTTGACGTCCTCATCCGACAGGATTTCGGCGAGCTCGTCCCGTCGCCCCATCGGCAGGACGGCGGCGATCGTGTCGAGCTCTTCGAGCCGGCGGTTCAGGGCCTTGTCGCTCGATCCGCTCATGCCGTCGATGACGCCGGATGCAATTTCAGGTCGGATTGCCAAAAGTCCCGGCCCTTGAACAAGAGCGGCGCCTTAGCCACCGCAGACACCGCATAGGAGAAGCAGTCACCCATGTTGAGGCTCGCTGGATGGCGCCCCTTTCCGAACCGCTCGAACGCGAGCTCTGCGGCATGATAGTGGCGCTCACCAAACTCGACAGCGGTGACATTGGGCAGCACCACCAACTGAGCGATGACGGCCGCAGCACCTGGAAAACGTTTTCCTGCCAACACCATCCGAGCCTCGAGAAGGGTTGGCCAACCCACGAGGATTTCTTCACGGCTCATAAGGGCGTGGAAAAGTTCCGCCTCAGGCTCGCCCAGCGCGGTGGCCACAATCGCTGACGTATCGAGAGCAATCATTTAGGCAGGCCGTTTTCGTCATACAGATCATCATGAGCCGACGTCGTGCCTGGCGGCACTAAGCGGCGCCCTTCCGCCATCAGGTCCCAAAGGATATCGGCCGGCGTCTTGGCTTGTTTCTCACGCAGTTCCTGGTCGTAGAGCTCAAGCGCTTGCTCTACGAGCCTGTTGATCGGCTGGCCGGTACGACGCGCGAGCGCATGGGCCAGGTCGCGGGCCTTGGCGCTGCGGATGGACAGCTGTGGTTCGGACATGGTGATCCTCGACGAATGTTGACGTGAACATACCCCGTGGCGGGCGAGATGGCAACAATCACCGGCAAGATGGCTGACCTCCGATAAGGGATACTTATCGGCGGTGATTACGGCGGTTAGGGTTAATAATTGGTTACGGAAGTGATGTTCTGTTTCAATGCCGCGACGTATATTCTATTTAATCTAATCAATCACCTAGGCGGTACAATTTCACAGAAATCACCGTCAAATTCGGGTACGTGGGGCAGATTTGGTGGCGCTGCCGGTTTGTCAGGCAATTGTGTCGCTGACTTCCTTCTATCATAATCGGCATCGTCCTTGAAGAAGACTGCCATTGGAGGATGGATCTGCGCCATGACCGACATCGATATCGACACGCTCGATGAGACCGAACTGCTAGCGTTGAACGAGCGTATCGTCGAACGGCTTCATCTTCTGCATCGGCAAAAGACAGACCAAGCGTTGCAGCAGATCAAGATCGGCAGTGCTGTGATGTTCGAGACACACGACGGCATAACGATCACGGGTATCGTCATCCGTCGCAATCGCAAGACCGTGACGATCCATTCTGATGACGAGAAGCACTGGAATGTCTCACCAACGCTCGTTAGGCTGATCGGGCGGAATGTTTTGGAGGACTTGACGCCCAAGGATGGGCGCGTGCTGCCATTCACGAAGCCCGGCAGCCGTTAGCAACGCTCAGGCTCTCGCCGCGACAAGGCCTGCTAATTGCGGGATGGCCTCGCCACCAATGCCGAGCCGGTCGCCAAGATAGTCGTAAAATGAGATGCCGAGCTTCCGGCACGTCTGCATCAGACCGAGCATTGTATCGCGTGCAATGCGACCGTCTCGGCTCATCGTGCCGCCAGAGATCTTCCGCTTGGTCACAATCGTCCGCAGGGCGCTTTCCGATGCGTTGGTGTGCAGCGGAATGTCGGGATAGTCGAGCACCTTCAGGAGTTCGTTCTTTCTTCGATGCAGCCGCTCAAGAAGCTTGTCGAGGGCCTCATAACCGGTGCGTAGAGTGAAGATCCGATCGAACCGTCGTCGGAATGCGGGAGCGGATGCTGGGGTAGGGTTCTGCTTGTAGGCTTTCAAAGCTTTGTAGTATCGCCAGATGAGATCGCGGACGACTGTGGCCCATCGCTCCTCCTTTGCGGTTGCCGGCATCAACTTTTGCACCAGACGTTCTGCATGCACCCAACAGAGGGCATGATTGCCGACGCGGAACTGGCCGGCATCGTCGGACACGATCACCATGTCACCCACCAAACCATGATGGCGGATGGCACCCCAGAGCCCGGCTTCGGCAAGCAGGCCAACGGCTTGCGTATCAAAAATGTCGACGCCCTTGCCAGCCAGATGCGTCATGAACGGAACCTGGTTGCTGAAGTGTTGCGGTTCAAAACTCCTCAGTCCGGCGGTCAACGGTGACCCACCACGGCGTTCTTCCAAGTACTCAAAAGCAGCGTCGTTCAACACATAATCCTGGTAACTGCCGCGTAGCAGCGACAGAAAATTCAGCCGTGATTTCGATTTCGTCGTGCGGAAAACGCTAAAGTTCGGGCCGCCGATGTGTGTGGCGTAACCGTTATTATGGCAATGACGGGCGCCGGTGTCGTCAACAGTGACGTAAGACGACGATACCAACCCGGCATGCAGCACCGCCGTATCCTCGGCTGCAAAGCCATCCAGTTGCCCGGTCACAAGTCGCACCACCTGGCGCTTTGAGATATCGAGACCGATATCGTTCAGCAATGTCGTGAGGCGTCCGGTCGTCACCTGCCCTTGTGTATGGAGCATCAGACAAAGACGCCTGAGGTTGAGGCCGTAGCCAGCAGTGATCCCCGCCGGCAAGGACGCAAGAATTGTCTTTCCGTCCGGCGTCAGCCAGCATTCGCGGCGGTAATGCACAAGCTCCGCCTTCATCACCAGATCGCGAACATAGATGCTTCTGTATCCCTTGAAGCGCGACCCGACAGGAGCATCGACGCGCAGGACTTCCTGCCGGCTCACCCGCTTCACATCCAGCTTCGGGCCACGGGGCTTTTTCTTATGCGCCGATATGTCGCCGGGTTTGGCATCCGTTGCCTTCTCCATGCCGGAGGAGCGAAACGGCGGCCGGGGTGGCAGGTTCTTCAGCCGGGCGATCTCGTCGCGCAGCAGCTGGTTCTCGAGTTTCAGCCGGGTGTTCTCCAGGCGAAGGGCGGCGTTCTCTTCGCGAAGCTGGATGTTGTCGACTTCAAGCTTCTCGAGCCGGGCTTCCGCTTGCAGCGACCGCTCCAGCAGACCCGTCACAAGCCCGCGCAACGCATTCAGCGAAAGCGTGTCGGCATGCTCGGGGGAGGGGAGCCGTTTCTTCATGATGGAATCGAATCATGATTTGCCCCGCTCAGGGAATCCCCCAAGCCGAGAAACAGTTATCAACGCGTGCGGTTATGCACACTTTCTAGGCACGGCGCCGAAACGCTGCCACCGAATCTGCCCCACGTACCAAATTCGGGCGGCGGCACCCGGAAGTCGGCGGGCGGGGACCTTGTGGAAGAATTCGAAGGTGGCAAGCCCGAAATGCTCCTCGCTGCCCATGACGGCAACCGTCCAAAACTCGCGCGGATCCAAACACGGTGGAGATCTGGACGACCTCGATATCGCCGAGCCCTCTGATGGCACACGGCGGGCCCAGTAGAATCTGTTGGTTTCAGTTGACCGGTGCCGATCGTGTTCGTGCGGCTCTGCTTCCTCAGACATTGATGGTGTTCAGTGAAAGAAGATGAGTAGTTCATCGCTTAATGAATGTTACATCCTCATGCGGCGCTCAGACACGCCCGAAGCGCCGGCCTGACCGACGGTCGTTGTTTGCCAGCTTCATCGGATCCAGCCACGGCGGTTTTGTCGAAGTTGAATGGCAATAGATAGATGACCTGGCATTCAACAACTCGACTTTTAAGCCATAATAAGCTTCTGATTACCGATTTGCCCGCTCCCAATTGCGAGCCGCAAGATAAGTTATAAATCTTAAAGCACTTCAGCCATAGTTTGTAGCGGACCGCTCGGCCTGGATCCGCTCACGAGCAATTTCGCTTCCCGTGTATTTACGCTTTGGCTGAAATCGGTGCCCGCTGGCCGAGTTTCATCAACCGGCACCCTGGAAGTTCAACAAGACGGGCCTTCAGTAAGTCCGTCAGACCGTCCGCTATTTCCCACACCAGTTCCTCACCTGGAAAGAATTTATCAGGGTCTTCGAAAATACCGTCTTCGTCTTCGTTCCATGCCACTCCAAACCTTGAACTAGCAAAGCCAACGATCTCGATTTCCTTCTTGCTCACATCGGCTGCAGCCACCTCAATTTCTCGATGCAGCGGTAGATTAGTCTCGTATTCATCCATTTGCTTGCGAGACTCCAGTATGAGCGCTTCCGGAAATGTTACCTTCTCCAAGGCGGTTTTAAGACGTCTGGCAGGCTCGGAAAGGTCCGGCAAAGCCGGGTAGAAATTCCGCCGTACGTCAGTCAGCTCAAACTCAGCTCTAAACGTGGTCTGGCCAGTCAACCCTGTCTCATCCAGCATTCGCGCAAGTGCGACAGCCAGCGCATGGTTTGCGGCGATCATCCTTGGGGTGGTAAATGTTGCGCCACCTCTCTGGTACGAATGCGGATTGTTTCCCTTGGGGCGATTCAAGGCTAGGTGAGCATCGACGCGATCAGCCACGCGTTGAACCATCAAGGCATTAAAATTTGCGACACGCGCGCCTTGGTATGTTCGAAGTGAAAACTTGCGGCCTATTTTCGAAATTGCAAGATCATACAGTGCTGCCCAATCAAGCGATCTCTGAAACAGCTCCAGTCCGGTGAGGTTCGGGTCGCGCCATTCATCGAAAAGAAATTTTGCTCCTGCGAACCGCTGCGAGGGATCTTTACGCGTATTTGTTGCAACACGACTGCCGTCGCGCTTTTCCACGCCCAACCATACTTTGGCTTCCATGCGGGAAAGGCTCTGTACCGACAAACTGATCTTCTCTGTGCGAATTTTCTCGTCGGCGTCCGCGATGCCAAGCGGTTCGATAACAGTATGCTCGGGAAATTGAGTAGGGGAGACCTCCCCTGCGTTTTTTGGAGGCGGCGTCGTGCGGGGGGTTATGTGGTCGTCCGGAGCCAGCTCGTTCCCCGCTTCTAGGTCAAACCGATAAATACGTCTAAATTCGCACCCGAGTGTTCTGGTAGCATCTCTGGAAAGCGATAGCCCTTTCAAGCCCTTCTTGAGGGCGCCGAAGGCATTACGACCGTCATATCCGCCCTCGGCGTCGAGCCGGAGTATAAGGTGTTGTCGCCAAGAGAGGGGAACCTTTACCGCAATCTTCGACCGCGCTGCGGCAACCTCTTCGACGGGTAACTGGCGAATCTCGATTTCCGCCTCGATATCCACATCACCGTAATCTGGCCGATTAGGATCCAATGTGCTGCCAAATAACCTAAGCTCCCTGACCCGAGCAAGGCGATCTGGATCCCTATTGATGGCACGCGCCCGTTCAATGACCTGCCCAATTACAGCATGCGCCCTTTGGGGTGTCATTCTCGGGCCGAAATCATCGGCAGCAAGTCGAAGCCCATGTTCAGTAAGGCTCCAGTCCGAGCTTCCCGCGTATTCGGCTTTCCACTCGATATATCCAGCGATTGCGAGGCGACGCAGGAATGCATCGGCTTCCCGTGCTGGGCATTTGAGCTCTTCGATCGTTGTGGCAAGCAATGATTGATCGCGTTGCTCCTCGTGCTTTCGGAGAAGGTTGCGGACAGCGATAAGCTCAGTACCTGGCACAATTGGGTGCTTAGACATATAGATGAAATATCTCTTGAAAAGAACAAGCCTAGATATGCGAGTGTCGGCGCTCTTCGCAACCCACGATCTCGCCGATGATAACTAGGGTATTCCCGAGTTTCGCTTGAACGTCGAGTTTTTTCTAGCAGGCTGCGGAAATAGCGCCAATTTTTCACCGATCCTGTTTAGACGGCTGGAAGACGGGCCGTGATGAGGCGCTTTCAGCGACCTTGTCGGCCCATTTTGTCGTAATCCGCCTGGTTCGGCGGATTCCGGGCGCGATTATGCCGTCGTCAGCAGCTTCGGCAGCCTCAGCAGATTATAAGCGGTGGCTGTTAGGGTGAACATCCAGCCAACGCGATCCTTTCCACGATGGCGGGTCTTACGCATTCCGCCGCTGGTCTTGGCCCAACCGAACACTTCTTCGATACGCTTGCGGATACGCTGACTGACACCGTAGCCGGGATGATGGGTGGTCCGACCATCAATTGCCGAGCGTCGGTTCGTCGTGTTCTGGGCGACGTGTGGCGTCACTTTTGCGTCCCGCAAGGCAGCAACGAAATCGGCCGTATCGTAGGCTTTGTCTGCAGCCAATGTGATGCGGTGACGACCATCCATGCGGCCCACCATATCCAGAGCTGCCTCGCGCTCGGCGGTGCCGGTCGCATGGGTAAGCGTGGCGTCGACAACCAAGCCGTTCCGGTTTTCCATTATGACGTGACCCATGTGGCAAAGCTTGGCCGCCTGGCCACGGGCCTTCTTGTAAAGCCTGGCATCCGGGTCAGTGGTCGACGCATGGGTTGCGTTGCTGCGCTTCTCACCGTGGAAATCACGCTCAGAGTTGCGGCCTGCGGCCTTTGGCGGCTGTTTCCCTTCAGCGCCAGAGCCGCTGTCGTCAGTGTCGCTACCATCTGCGCCGTCCCTGGGTTTGAAGCTCTTCATGCTGGCCCAGGCTTCGATCAAGGTGCCGTCCACCGAGAAGTGGTCGTCTGACAGCAATGCCTTAACCCGCGGCTGGCTCAGCAAAGCGGCTAGAAACTTGGCGGCGATGTCGCCAGCCAAGAGCCGCTCACGGTTCTTGGTGAACACGGTGACGTCCCAGATCGGCGCGTCCATCGACAAGCCCACGAACCAGCGGAACAGCAGATTGTAGTCCATCTGCTCCATGAGCTGACGCTCAGAGCGGATCGTGTAGAAGGCCTGCAACAACAGAGCGCGCAGCAGCTTCTCCGGCGGGATCGACGGCCGGCCGATCGCTGAATACATCCCCTCGAAATCCGGGGACAGAACTTCCAGCGCCTCGTCTACGATGGCACGGATCGGCCGCAGCGGATGGTTTGCCGGAACGCGGGCTTCGCAGCTTACATAAGAAAACAGACCCGCCGTCTGGTCATCACTGCCGCGCATGTCCTGCTCCCGCCAATCAATCACCCAGGCATGGAATCACGGCAGTCCGCCCACAGCAAGGGCCTTTTTCCGCATCCTGCTAGGCGTCCTTATGCGATTTGATCCAGCAATCGATAGAGAATGCCGTTTCCGACTGGACACAAAGGAATTGAATGTCTTGGCTACCGTGGTTGACGGTTTTGGCGTTGACCAATTGGAGAGGTAGATGTTGACCGACGATCGATCGCCGGTCGCCCCCTCTAGTTTCGCACTTCGGAGTCTCAGGCTGCTTCCCAAACCTGGTTGAGAATGCGGGCCGCCAATGCCGCCTTGTCTTGCGGAAGGAAGCGTCCGTAGTGCTGCTGGACCATATCCGCCGTATCCTGAATGGCGTAGCTTGCCTGCTCGTAGGAACCGGTCTGCTTTAGAATATGGGTTGCCAGAACGTCGCGAACATTGTGAGGTCCGTGGGGCAGGAGACCCTTGATCGCCCCGCGACCGGTGTATGGATTGTAGATACCGTAACGCTGGATCGTGAGCCGCCACGCTTCATAGAACGTAGTTTGATCATAGGCAGCATCCATGCTGGTGAGCTTCGCCGTCTTGACGAAAAACGTCCCGGGGTCCTTGGCGCTTGCCAGCAGGACGCCGCGGTGCCGATCGATGTAGGCGTCTATGTAATAGTAGAGGTCCAACAGGTTCGGCAGGATCAGCCGAAACGGTTTGGATCCGAAGAAGGACGAATGCGAATTCTTGAAAGCGTTCGATGGGATCAGGACTTCCCAGCCATTATCCCGGTCGCTCCACCGCAGCTCACCACGCTTCATCTCTTCCAAGCGTCGCTCCGATGTCGGCAAGTGACCGCGTGGGCAGACAAGCAGTTGACGCAGGTTCTTTTGTCGCAAACCGAGGTGTAGACCGAGACGCAGCATCAGAAACGATCGTACGGACTCAGCCGCCGCTCTCGGGTAATGGTCCTTGTCCGGCATACGGAGCAGGATCTCGTCGGTGATCTTTCTATATTCGGCAAGCGGACTTGGTGCCTCCAGAATGCACATAATCGGCTCGAACGGATCACGGTGGACTTGCATCACCCGCTGGATCTCTCTGATGCGGTTTCGGGCATGCTGATGAAACGCATTACAGCAGGCATGCCAGTCACGCTTGGCAAACGCGATTTCATCCGCGGACACGAGCCCGTCCACTGGAACGACACGCTCGATCAGCTCAGGGTGCTGACGCAACCAACCCGTTTCCTCCCTCGTCAACGACAGGGAAATGCTCAGCATGTCGGCCTCCCATGCAGTGAAGAACCCACGGCGGCGCTCACGCCACTGCAGATACCAATCCCAGATCCCTGGAAACACCAGCAGTTCGAATGTCAGTGCGCCGAGGGGAATGCCACGGCCGGCAATCTCGCCGTTTGGCGAGGCGGCCAATGCACCGAACATCAATCCAAGATGTTCCAGCTTTTGCGAGGCCGTTTCCCTCCCCAGACGCCGTTTCGCTGAAATCCGATCGCAGTCAGCGTCGACGTCTTGAAAGAGATGAGGTTTGCCATTTCCATAGCTAGCCGGGGAGGGGCGTCGATGACGCCGGACAGAAGGTCCGGATCCTCGATATCATCGTTCGTGGAAAATGAATTCGCCAGTGTAAGGTTGAGCGATCGGATATCGGCACGCGCTCCATAAGTCATTGCGGGAAAGCGGATGGCATAGCGCTGTTTCAATGCCGTCGCTTGGAAGCGGCGGTAATCGGTCGCCCCGCTGATTATTACGCGGCGGACCCACTCGAGGATTTCCTCGCGTTTCTCGAACGGGAGGCTGTTGAAATTATCGGGGAGGTGCCAAGCGAGGCGCCGTCGCTCGGAAGGAGTGATATCCTCTGCAAGATCGTGCCCCGACGCCGACCTCGATTGATGAGGCAGCTTTTCCTTGAAATAGCCTATCGGTAATCGGTACCGTCGCTCGATGCGGGCGAGGATTTCGAGGCTCTCGATAGTTCGCGGCACCTTTGTGCCCTTCACCCAACTGAGGATAGTCTTGTTGTCGACGGTCTCCTCCGGACGGACAACGGCGCGATGGAGGCCGTAATAGGTCTCGCCAAAGCGGCGCATATGCAATTCCAATGCCGCCTGAAACGACACGGGCTCTTCCCATTGGTCAAAAAGTGGAGTTGGGAATTCTTCGATCGGCTGGAGCTTGGGTCCTGGCTTTGCCGGAGCCTTGACTCGCTGCGCCGAGGGCTTGATGGCCCTAACCATTTTTGCGGGCTTCTTTGAAGGTTCGGCGCGTTTCCTCACAGCTTTTGCGGGCTTGGGCTTTGCCGTGCTGCTAGCAAGCCAGCGCTCGATCGCGTCGAAGCCGTGCTGCGCCGTGCGCTTGAACTTGGCGTTTAGTTCAGTTGTCAAATTGCACGCCATTGCGATTTCTGCCCAGTCCAGTTTTCCGGACTTCATTGGTGGGTGAGCATGATCTCGAATTAGGCCGCTCATAAAACTGGAGAAATTCGCGAGTGGAATGGGCTGAAGAAACGGGGAGAGACGAATTTGACAAAAGGTAACGATTTTGCGCTCAAAGCTTTCCATGGATGAAATCGGTGTAGTCATGAAATTTCCTTCGCAGTCGGTCTCCGTAGCGGCGCGGCCTGCTAAGGCAAATCGGTAAAAGCAGAGTTAAAATTTGGACAGTAAACGGATCAACGTTTGTTAGCCGACTAAACGAATCCGTCGTGATTCTCAATCTGATTGGACCTCATAAATGCCTGATAATGCGAGATTATCGGACATATTGTGTGGACGACATGGCGGGCGGTTTAGTGCGTTATTGCTGGCGTAAACCGCGCACTTGATTCATGCTGCGTGAAAACCAACAGCAAGCCGCCGATTGCAAACTGTCAGAAAACCGCGTATATTTCTGACAGGAGATCAACATGCAACGGTTAAGCGAACAGATTTTGGCGCATGCGGGCGGTTTGCCCGAGGGTGCGCCCGTTTCCGCGAAGAGCTTGCTCCACCTCGGCAATCGGCCTGCGGTGGATCAGGCATTGTCGCGCCTAGCGGAGCGTGGCCAGCTGATCCGCGCTGGCCGCGGCGTCTATCTGCGTCCCTTGACGAGCCGATTTGGCACGCGGTCGCCTTCCGTGGAGCAGGCGGTCGAGGCGCTCGCCAGTCAGCGCGGCGAAGTGATCGTGTCCAGCGGCGCGGCGGCTGCCAACACCCTTGGGCTCACGACACAGGTTCCGGTTCGCTCGGTCTATTTGACTTCGGGCCGGACCCGGAAAATGAACCTCGGCAAACAAGTGGTCGAACTGCGGCACGCACCGCGCTGGCAACTCGCCTTGGCCAATCGGCCGGCCGGTGAGGCAGTCCGGGCGCTGGCTTGGCTTGGTCCGGAAAAGGCCGAGGCGGCGCTGTTGGCTTTGAAGCGCAAACTTCCACAGACCACCTTCAACGAGCTGGTGGCGGCGGCGCCGCAGCTTCCGACCTGGCTCGCGCGCAGCGTGGGAAAGGCGGCGCATGGCTGACGCATTCCTCAGCCTTTCGGCCGCGGATCGCCGCGAAGTCTTGGGCGTCGCGGCGGACCGGTCCGGTCGCCCGGCGCACTTGCTTGAAAAGGATGCCTGGGTGGTCTGGGCGCTTGCCGCCCTCTATGGCTCGCCTCTCGGCGAACACCTGGTCTTCAAGGGCGGCACGTCGCTGTCGAAAGCCTACGGGGTCATCCGTCGATTTTCCGAGGACGTCGACCTCACTTATGACATCCGCGCGCTTGCCCCCGAGCTGGTGGGCGACAATGGCGAGGCCTTGCCGAAAACCCGGAGCGAGGAAAAGCGCTGGTCGAGCGAGGTCCGCAAGCGTCTGCCCGAGTGGGTGGCGGAAACGGCGCAGCCGACCATCGCGAATGCGCTGGCCAGCGAGGGATTGGCGGCGGCGATCCGCGTCGAAGACGACAAGCTGTTCATCGATTATGAGGCGACGGCGACCGGTTCGGGATATGTCGCACCGAGCGTGATGCTCGAGTTTGGCGCGCGCTCAACCGGTGAGCCGGCGAGTCCGCGCGATGTCGTCTGCGACGCGGCGGGCTTGGTGGAAGAGGTGGAATTTCCCACCGCGCGGCCGCGCGTCATGCACGCCGAGCGGACGTTCTGGGAAAAGGCGACGGCGATCCATGTCTTCTGCCTGCAGGCACGACTGCGCGGCGACAGGTTCGCGCGTCATTGGCACGACATCGCCCGGCTGGATGAGGCTGGGCTGGCGACCGCTGCATTTGCGGATAGAGAGCTCGCCCAGGCGGTCGCGCGCCACAAGAGCATGATTTTCGCCGAGAAGGCGGCCGACCGCGAACCGATCGATTACGCGGTCGCGGTCAACGGCGGCCTGCGTCTTGTCCCCGATGGCGACGCGCTGAAGGCGCTGGAGGACGACTATCTTCGTATGGTTGAGGACGGGCTGCTGCTGGAGGAGGCCGAGCCCTTCGAGGCGCTTGTGGCGCGATGCACCGACATAGCCGCGCGGGCCAATCGCATGGGCGCATAAGCCTGATGCCCGATAATGAGCCTATCTACCACCATTACATCCCGCAGTTTTATTTGCGCCGCTGGGCCAATAAAGGACGCAAGGTCTGCCGGTTCAGCAAACCCTATGACAGGATCTTGCCGAAGATGACGGCGATCAGTGGAACCGGTGGAATGGATCGGCTTTACGAGATGAAAACCGTGTCGCCGGAGTTCGCGCAATGGTTTGAAAAAGGCTCGCTCAAGGCCATCGACACCGCCGCCAATAACGTGCTCGACCTCCTCGAAGCCGGTAAGCTCGACCACTTGACCTCTGACCAGCGCAGTATGTGGGCGAGGTTTCTAATGTCCATGCTCATGCGCGGTCCTCGGGATATCGAGGTGATGCAAGCCTCCTATGCGCAGGAATGGCAGGCGCTCATTCCCGAGATCGTCGCAGAGTTCAAAGCTAGCGAGAATGAAATTACCCGCGGCCTTGCCGCCAATGTGCCCGCCATGTTGGCGCCGGGCTCGCCATTGTTGGCAGACTGGGGGCTTGAGGCCGCGATAGGCCTCATGGATCACGCCGGTATCGGCAATATCATTATCAACATGGAATGGATCGTGCGCGATATGCCGGAAAGCGCGCCCGAATTGCTGACATCCGATAGGCCAATAATGAAATCGGGTGAACTGGTCGCGTCCGATGATTTCGTTATGTTGCCGATTGGTCCCCGCACGCTGTTCATTGCGGTAGGAAATGCTGAGACCGTTGGACGGGTGCAGGCTTATGATCCTGCCGCTCAAGCGGCGGCAGTGAACCGCTTCATTGTAGAACGGGCGCAGGAATGCGTTTACGGCACGGACGATGCGCAACTTGAGTTCGTGCGGGAGTATATGGGCACGAAACCCATAAAGACGTTATTTGAACGGCTGGTGGCATTTCGTGAGCGGAATGGTACTCCGCTTTGAATCAGGTTGGTGAGCGAAATCATCGTTCTCCCTTGACGAACACGGTCGATCCGCATGCGCTGTTCCCAGCTGCAATTAATACCGGCGGATTAGAAAGTTGCGCTGTGTGTCGCTCCGTCGTCAACACTCGACAAGGTTGACGGCGAGAACGCCGGTCGAGGTTTACTTGTATTTCTCGCTCATGTCGTTGCCGGTCTGGCGCATGGTTTTGATGGCCGCATCTGGCGGCACGAAATGGCTGCCGTCGCCCTTGAGCGCCAGCGAGGCGGCCGTGACCGCCTTGACTACCCAATCCTCGAGCGGGAAGGCGAGCTGCGGGAAAGCAGGATGGTCGCGAACGGGTAAGCCATCTCGACAACACAAGTGGAGCTTGCTTTATCTAGGGCATGAGATTCACCGCGCACGGCCCATCGATTCCTGACGACCTTCTGCTTGCCCATGACAGGAACGAGGTCGTGTTTTTTTGTGGTGCCGGGGTGTCACAGGCGCGAGCGGGACTATCGAATTTCGCACAACTGGCTCGCAAGGTCATGGAACGGCTCGGTCCTGCCAAGGACAGCCCGGCGAGAAAACTGCTTGACCTCGCGACCAATGTCGGTCCCATCCAAGGCGTTGGCAGCTTCGTTGCCACTGACAGGGTTTTCTCCCTTCTTGAACGGGAGTTCGACACCCAGGATATCCATGCTGCGGTCGCCGCAGCGTTGAAGCCACAAAATGTCGCCGATCTGTCGGCCCACGAACTGGTCCTCGATCTGGCAGGCCGTGCGTCCGGCGGCGTGCGTCTGGTAACCACCAATTTCGACAGGCTGTTCGAGGACTGCGATCCCGCGATCAGATCGATCGGCCCAGTGCATCTGCCGGACCCCAAGCGGGCGGATATGAATGCTGTTATCCATCTCCATGGCCGCGTCGATCCTGATTATCTCGGCTCGGATGAGGAAGGTTTCGTGCTGTCGAGCGGTGATTTCGGACGCGCCTATCTTGCCGACGGCTGGGCTGCCAGATTTATCCAGTCGTTGCTGTCACGGTATAGCATCGTGTTTCTGGGCTATTCGGCCGACGACCCTCCAGTCCAGTATCTTCTGGAGGCCCTGAAGGGTGGATCGCAAACGGAAGGGCAAATGTACGCATTTCAGTCCGGCGAAAGTACGGTTGCGTCATCGCTCTGGGAGAATAAAGGCGTCCGTGCACTCGCCTACGACCCTTTGAACGGGCATGAGGCCCTTTGGTCGACACTCGAGGCGTGGGTCCAGCGAGCCAAGGATGTTGACGAATGGCATGAAGGCGTTCTCCGGAAGGCCACGCGTGGACCGGAAAACTTGTTGCCTCACGAGCGCGGTCAAGTCGCCCATATTCTCTCATCGGTTGAAGGCGTACGTCGCCTGACACACCTCAAGGGCACCGGCGTTCCAGCCTCATGGATTCGCGTGATCGACTCTAAGGAACGTTACGGGCGGTTGGAAACCGATGCGAACGCTTCGAAAGAGCCGCTAGACCCATTCGACAGGTTTGGGCTCGACACGGACGCGCCGCCGCCGCCGCCAGATCCCAAAATGAACGAATTTTCCTATCTTGCCGGAGAGCGAGAGGTACCGGATGACAGTTGGAATGGCTTCGATCTCTATCCGTTAGATGCTCCGGTTCCGGCTCAACAGTCGGGGGTCTTTTACGGACATAACGCGGCTATAGCGGCTCCCTTGCCCGGTCGCCTCCGTCAACTCGCGGTCTGGTTGATGAATGTCGCCGACCAGCCTGAGGCCTTTGCCTGGGCGTTGAGGCAGCCTGACCTCCACCCACACGTAAAATCGCTGATAACTTGGGCGATAAGAGACAAAGGTGACACATGGCCCCCCGAAATCGCCCGGGGATGGCGCTATCTAATGAGGATATGGGACGACCGGCGTGAAGACCCCGATCGCGTGGCTTACGCAGTCTCAGCAGAAGCGAAAGCAACGGGTTGGTCAGATGAGATGGTGCGGCGGCTGATTGGGGCTCGGCGACCACGCCTCAGAATCGAGGCGCCCTACTCGATGCGCGGCACCAACGATGATCGGCTTTTCAGATTAAGCATCGACTATCCCAGACCGCATATCGAGGTTGAGATACCGGATGAGATGCTCGCGACCGCGGTTGCAAGGCTCCGGGAGAACCTGGACCTTGCAAAATCACTTGAGACAGAAGTCCACCAGGGCAACTGGATCTACCTGCCGACGAGGTACGAGAGCGATGGGCAGCTTCAGGACCTGGACGCTCATGGCCTTGTGGGCCCGGTCCTTGAAACTCAAAGGATGGTGCATCGCCTCGCGGTGATCGATCCAGTGGCAGCCCATGCGGAATTTCTCCGTTGGCCGGTCGTTGACAATGGCATCTTTGCCCGCTTGCGTATCTGGGCCGCGCGACATCGTGACCTCACATCGGCAGACGAGGCGGCGGCAGTCCTGATTGGTCTGTCGGACAAGGCCTTCTGGGGATCTCTCCATCAGCGCGACCTTCTGATGACTTTCCGCATGCGATGGAGTGACCTGACATATTCCGCTCGTCGCCAGCTCGAAGACAAGCTGACTTCGACCAGCTATCCATGGGAAAATACCAGCAGGGCCGGGGAATACAACGATCTTGCGCTCGTCGAGCGGTTGCGATGGTTTGTTGTGCAGGGCATGGAGTTCTCGTTCGACATTGAGGGGAAGATTGCCGACCTGGCCAAACGGTTCGACGGCAAGCTACCCGATATCGGCGAGGTTGTTGAGGGCACACAGCCAAGGGTGTTCTCTGTCGAAACGGTAAACGCGCCGGGCGAGCTGATATCGCTCCCGATTTCCGAGATCTTCGCGAAAGCCGCGGCAGTCGAGGGGATCGATTATCGCGCTCATATCCACCGCGATCCCTTCGCGGGCCTGGTCGAGCTACGTCCCGTCAAGGCTTTTGCCGCCCTCTTGTACGAAGCTCGGCATGGAAGGGTCCAGATCGAAGGATGGGGATCGTTCTTCCGTTCAGAGAAGAGGATAGATGATCCGAAACGGTTGCTGGGCCTCATCTCCGCAAGGCTGGCCGGCATTACCGTCGCCGATCTCTCGCAGATCCTCTATCCGGCGACGGAATGGATGATGCGGATGGCGAAACGGCTGGTCGCCGAGTTTCCAGAGCTGTTTGATACTCTTTGGCAGAGGATGGTGGATGCCGCGGTCACACTTCCCGCCGCAGACGGCGAACGATATTCTGAGAGGAACTGGGCCGATGACGGCCTCAACAGGCCGGTCGGGAAACTGACTCAGATCTTGCTTCAGGATTCGAGCCTTTCCGGGCGGCGCCGAAAATCGGGGCTGAGTCCCGTTTGGAAGGGAAAGATGGAGAGCGTTCTGTCTTTGCCCGGCGATCTGCGTCGTCAGGCGCTAGTATTTGCATCATTCCATTTCGTGTTCTTCTGGTTGGTCGATCCGAAATGGGCTGAGGCGACCATCATGCCGAGCATGAACTCCGAGGAGGCCGATGGGGACGCGTTCTGGGATGGCTTCCTGTGGGCGAGTAAGGTGCCGCCAGCGCAATTGCTCCAAAAGATGAGACCGTCGATTCTTCGGAAGGTCGGTGAGGGATCGAGACGAAAGCCAACCACCGACAGCTTGGCAGACATAATTCTCTACGCCTGGATTGAATGGTCGGACAAACGCAGGCCGCCATTCACGAATGCCCAGTTTAGGGAAGCCATGGTCGATGGCGGTTCTCAATTTGCGGTACAGGTTGTCTGGAACCTTGGGAGACGGCTGCAGCGAAAGACCGTTTCCAATGAGAAGATCCGCGAATTCTTTCGCGAAGTCTGGCCGCTCCAGAAGGCACTGAAGTCTCAGGAGATATCACGGGCGTTAAGTACCTTTCTGTTCAAGACGGGCGACCTCTTTCCGGAAGTGTCGACGTTGATCATGGGACGGCTCGTCCCGTGTGAAAATTTCGACGCCTACACCATCCATTCCGAAGGGGCGGGCGGGGTTATAGAAACCTATCCCGAAGCCCTACTTGATGTGCTTCAGCGGCTGCTTCCGAGCGATGTCACCCGCTGGCCGCATTATACGTCGGAAATACTGGATCGTCTGGCGCGCGACCCGGTTGTTGCTGATGATAGTCGTTTGAAACGACTGAGGCGAGCGATCGGTCTTACAGCAGCTCCACCCGCGCTGTAACTCTCGTCGGCGCTGGCCAGTGAGCGCGTGGGGCTCCGGGGCAACCCCGCTTACGCGGCGTGCTGGTCGATTTCGTACGCGGTCTGGCAGGCCGAGCAGGTCGGCGACCTCCTTCGACTCGTTGCGCATTCCGCCGATATAGACGATGACTACGCCCATGCCGGAACAGCTAGTCGCGCTTTGCTTGCTTGATGGGCACCAGTAACATGAGGGACAGCGCCTCCAGTGTGGCCTTGTCGGGCACCTATCGCGAGGGTGTCGTAGCATGACTGGCGACGAAGTCCGGCGGAATCGGTGTATGGCTGAGGAAGGCCTGAATCTGTGGCAGAGTGGCGACGTTCCTGTAGGAGCTTTCAGCCAATCCAAGCAATGTTTTCCGGCGCTTTTCGTCTGCTATGTCGAGGCCGAGATCTGACGTTTGCTCGTTCGAGGGCTCTTCGTCTATCCGCAGGAAGCGATCCTTGAGCTGCTGCGTCATCATGAAGCGAACAAGCTGCTGCTGGCTCGTCATAACTGTAGAGAGGAGACGGTCCTTACGAAACCAGGAGATCGCGCCGAGATCGGGCCCTAGCGAATTCGGCAAAGAAAACTTGGAGGAAGTCGTCCCAACACTCAGAACGTGAACGTCGGCAATGTCCTGTCCACAGAAGAAGGTGGCTTCATGCAGCGCGCATAGATCCGGTGCGTTGGCAACCATGCCGCCGTCGACGTATCGGGAATTACCGATGATAGCCATCGGGAAAAAGTACGGGGCTGCCGATGTAGCCATCGCGACATCGGCAGCGAAAAGCTTCTTGTCCCAGATAAGACTCTCGTGATGTGGGGTTTTGAACATCTGCACTTGACCGGCGCTCATGTTTACGGCGGGGACCAGCAGTCTCGTTTTCGCGTCCCCAATGAGCGCACTTCCGCCAATAACTTGTTCGATGGCTTTGCGAAGCTCGATACTTCGGTATTTCGCTCCGTAGGGCTTCTTAAGCCTAGACATAAGCCTGCCGACCATCGAGTTGGCGCGAGGGAAAATATCCTCCCCGCGATCAAGGAAGACCCGTTCGATGTCTCCCGCGCTCTTGCCGAGCGCCAGCCCTATCGCGATTATCCCGCCGATCGACGTGCCCGCGATCATGTCGAAACATTGGCCAATCGGGCGTCCGGCCTGCTGCTCGAGGTGCTTGAGGACGGCGATCGTGTAGAGCCCGCGATAGCCGCCGCCGCTGAGCGCCAAAATTCTGAAAGCCATACTTGAACTCTTTCGTTGCAATAACTACGTGATGTCCACATATGGAACAATTTATGCCATTCGCATACTATCTGTAGTGATTTCAAACTTTATTCAGCTGCCGACAAACCGGGGGACTCGGGACACATGGCAAACGTATCCAGGCTTCTATACTCCACGGTGGCCGACGTGTCCTTTCTGTTGGAGATCGAGCCCGAGAACGACGCGAAGGCCGCGTTGCTCAAGGCGAAAGAGCAAATACGCGAGCGCCTCAGGGAGGCTTTTGCGGAAAAGAGCAAAGAGATATTTGGACGCTCCATTCGGCCGAGGTTTTTCACGCAGGGTAGCCATTCATACAAGACGTTGAACTATCCGGCGTGGCCGCCGGAACAGCAGATGGACCTCGATGACGGTTGCTATCTGCCCATGTCATTCGTCAAAGGAACCCGTCCGTCGCAGGCTTCTGCACTTTTCTTCGAATTCGTCGACGGCGTGCTTGAAGAGGTCGCAGAAGAGGAAGGCTGGAAGCTTACTAAAAAGGACACTTGCTGCCGCGTCGTCATCAGTTCGATAGCCCATATCGACATCCCTCTGTACGCGATCCCGGATGACGAGTTCGTGTTGCTCGAGAAATCGATGAGCGCCAATGCCTCGTTCGCGGAAGACCGCCGCCCCGACACCTGGGATGCCCTGCCGTCGGACAGCGTGTTGCTGGCGCATCGCAAAGATGACTGGAAGGCATCTGATCCCCGCAAGATCAAGACCTGGTTTCTCGCCGAAATCGGCATCTACGGCGAAAAACTGCGTCGCATCTGCCGATATCTCAAGGCATGGCGTGATCACCACAAGCCCCACCTGAACGGCGTTTCCTCCATCCTCTTGATGGTCTGCGCCTGGAAGGCATTCGAAGAGATCAGGCGGCCATTCATCCCCGACCGTGAAGACCAGGCCTTGCTGGCAGTCCTCGAAAGGCTTCCGGGCTACTTGGAAAACGCGGTGCCGAACCCGACGGACAAAGATGAGGATATAAACCGCCTCTCGTCCGAGGACAGGAAGACAGCGGCAAGGTACGCCCGGGACTTCGTGGCCAGCCTGCGCAACACGATAGACGCCGTCACGGATACCTCCAAGGCCGTCATCGATACCCGGCTCTCACTTGGCCCGCGCGTCCCCGACAGACACGACCTCGTCAGCATCGCTGAGACAGCCAAAATCACTGTGCTCTCGCAACCTCGGAAGGAAGTCGCTGCCCCGGTCGTCGGCAGGTCCCAGAGTGGCTGAATTCAACGTCTCCGCAAGTCAGCGGGTTCATGATGCGCTCACGCAACGGGGGTTCGAGCGAGACTGGTGCAGCGAGCGCGTGATATATTTCGGTGTACTTGATCCCGATGCGCTCCAGGTTCCCGTCAGCATAGACGTAACCGATGTGGATTTTGTCCGACCTCCGCCGATAAGGGTAAAGGAGGGATATGATACCGCGGGCCGTCGGATCCCGCACCTCCTCGATGAGACCCGGTCTTTCTGCTACTACGCAGCGGGAACGGTCGTTCTGGACCGCTACAATCCCGGCGGAACGGTTCTCCAATGCCTACAGCAAGCGAATGACGTCATGCGCCAGGCCGTAGGCGGAAAGTCCGACGCCGATTTCGCGAACGAGATGCAGGCCTACTGGTCTTCTTCCTTTGTTCTTGTCGATCTCCCTGTCGGGTTCACTGGACGAGCGAAAGTCCGCTATTTGAACCTGCGGGGCGCAGACACATCGACGGGAACCCTCTGCACGGACAGTTCATGGCTGATCGACGCTCATCGTGCGAACGGCTCCCCGCTCCCTCAAGGCGACGACTGCGTTGTCGTATCGACAAAAAGTGCGGTAACGCTCAATCCGGATGCAGACTGGCCGCCGACCTCCCTTTCTAACTTCAATACCTGGTTGAAATGGCTGGATCCCAGGCTCGTCGGAGTCCTCGAACGAAGTTTCGCGCGGGGTGAAGGAACCAGGAGATGGGTCGCAATTAGGGCTTCGAACGGTGTTTTCATCATTGACGCGTCACTCCCGCCGATTTTGCAGACGGAGGAATTTCTCAAGTCGCGGCGGACGGGGCTTCCGGCCGCGCTCGGCAGATTTGCGACGAAGACGACGATAGAGCGGACGATCGGAATGCCAGCGGACACTGATTACATATTCAGCCGTAATCTGGGCGCTCGACAGAACCTGGCGGGCAAGCGCATCCTGCTCATCGGGGCTGGCACGATCGGTGGATTTCTCGCGCACCAGCTCGCGCAGTCGGGAGCGGGAGAGGATGGCGGCCGCCTGACGATCGTGGACACTGACGAACTGAGGACGGCAAATCTCGGGCGTCATCTGCTCGGTCTGCCATATATAAACGTCAACAAGGCAGAGGGTTGCCGTGCGTTTATCAAACACCAGCTGCCTATGCTCGACGTTGACACTCTCGCCGAGGACGCGTTGAAGGTCGTCTCTGGCGGACATCTGCCCTATGACCTGATCATCGACGTTACGGGCGAGGAGGCGCCGTCGCTGGCCATCAACGAGAGAGCCGTCCGCGCCGATAGCGGCTGGCCACCCGTACTCTTCGGATACCTTCTGGGAAACGGCGCTCTCGCACAGGCGCTTATGGTCGGCGACCGAGAGCACGCCTGCCTCAAATGTCTCAAACCCGCGCTTTCCGGTGTCTCGCGATTTCCGTCGCTAAGGCAAGGATTTGAGGTAGTACGAGGACGCAACATGGAATGTGCGGACCCGAACTACATACCTTACCCAGTAACCAGATCGGTGGTGGCCGCCTCCCTCGTCTGCGAAATGGCGCTTGCATGGGCGGCAGGTTCGATAGGCCAGCGCTTTCGCTCCCACCTCTTCGACGGTTCTCAGGCTTACCAAGTCAAGGATGGAAATCCGGGGCCATCACGGGAATGCCCCGCATGCAGTCGGATCTAATTTTTTCGACGGGATCCGGCGCGTTCGTTCTGCTTCCGGGCCCACTCGCTGAGACCATGCAGCGTTTCACCGTCGGCGAAGAGGGACGAACCGAAGCGGGGGGTATTTTGATCGGTAGCCATCGTGGTGACCACATAGAGATCACCGACTGCACTTCTCCGCTTCGCTGCGACGTGCGGAAGCCATATCTATTCGACCGCAAAGACCGTGGGCATCAACTGGCCGCCGTCGCTGCTTGGACCAAGAGCCTCGGCAGGAAAAGCTTCGTCGGCGAGTGGCATACCCACCCCGAGGACTATCCGATACCGTCCGGTATCGACCGCGCGACCTGGCAAAGCATTATAGAAAAGAGCAACGATACCAGGGTTTTCGTTATCGTAGGCAGAAAAGATATCTGGGCGGGCGCGAGCGCGACCGGGACGGTCGTGAGAATGTCGCCTATTAAATGAGCCCCTATGATTGAGATGGGGCCCGGTGATAGGTGGGATAAAGTCGATGGAGGCACGTTATCATCGACGGCTTATCCGGTGTTTGACGTAGGCTTCGAAGATCGCCACGAGGGAAGTGCCATAACATGTGCTCATGCCCCGCAGACGATGCGCCTGAATGAAATGACGGAATTTCAGACACTTAGAAATTTTGATGATCAGGTCGGTGGTTCGATTCCGCTCAAGACGCACTTTGTTCTAATCGAAAATGCTAAAGGTAGCGCCATCGTTGTGATGCTGATTGCTCGCTTTTAAATCGGTTTCCGTAAGAAAACCGCGATCTTACATTAGAAAATAGAAAGTGACCTATATCGTTATTGAATATCTTGAAATCTCGTATAGATTGCAAAGCAAAGAATGGGAGTTCGTGGTATGCCTGCAGAAGCAAAGCTAGTCGTCGAATCGGTTAAAGAAAACTTGAAAACTACGGTCATGCGAACCGAGTCGGCAAACCCGGCGATCCAACGTTTGCGCAGTCGAGTGCTATCCAACGCTGAAACTAGCGACATCATTACCAGCTACGACAGGATGCATCATCGCCACAACCGCTCTTGACGGCCGACGCGTGACAGATGCCCGGATAACGTCCTTCCTGGTTAAAGTCGCGTCGCGGTGTAATCTCGACTGCGACTACTGCTACGTCTATCATCACGCTGATCAAAGCTGGCGGAAGATGCCCAAAACAATGTCCGCAGAAGTGCAGGCAGCATTTGCCGCGCGCTTGAGAGAATACGTCGCCGAGGTGGGACTAAAGCGCGCCGTCGTCGTATTTCACGGCGGCGAGCCATTGCTCGCTGGCGTCGAAGCGATAGTCGGGTTTGCGAACAATCTAAGAGCGGCAGTTGGATCTGACGTGTCGCTCGAAATGGCGATGCAGACCAATGGGTTGCTGTTAAGCGACCTCACGCTCGACATACTGGAGGCTGCGGATATCTCCGTCTCGCTGAGCCTCGATGGCGGGCGGGAAGCCAACGACCGCCATCGAGTTAGCCGAAAAGGCCGATCGAGCTACGATCGTGTGATGGAAGGCTACAATCGCCTGCAAGAACATCCAAAAATTTTCGCAGGCGTCATTGCGGTAATAGATCCGGAAGTCCGGCCGGAAGAACTTTTCTCATTCTTCGGTACGCTCAACCCTCCGAAGCTCGACTTCCTGCTGCCGGACGCCCATCATCTGAGGCCGCCGCCAGGTCGGCACGGTCAGCTGGACCGCTACCAAGAATGGCTCGTCAAGGCGTTCGATCTGTGGTTCGACGTTTATCCGCATCTGCCCTTGCGCACCTTTGAGGCGCTCCTCGATGTCGCGGCTGGTCTGCCGTCAGCCACCGACGCGTTTGGATTCGGCGACGTTAATCTGCTTTCGATCGAAACGGATGGCAGCTACCATGATCTGGATGTCCTGAAGATCACGACCGACGGCGCGACTGCCCTGCCGGGATCGGTGCGCGATGCAGCGATATCGGCAGTCGCGGCATCCGCAGGGATCGAAAGACATCGCAGTCTCCTGCGCAAGGAAGGACTGAGCGCGAAGTGCCTCAGTTGCACCGTCGTCGATATTTGTGGCGGCGGATCGGTCCCGCATCGGTTTGGCGCGAATGGGTTCGACAATGCGGGTTTCACAAAGTCCCGGACAAAGATTTCAGTAAGTCGCGGACACCGAATTCAGAAAGTTCGGGACAGCAAATTCAGTAAGTCGCGGACAGAAGCGACAGCGATTTAGATCGAATCTCGTGAGCGCCGATCTGGCAATTTGTTCTCGTGTTTTAAGCGAGGATCTAATGCCTAGACGGAAGCAAGCGAGACATACTGATGTGAAAGACATTCGATCGATACTGCGGCTGACGTTCGAGCAGGAATTGTCGATACGCGCCGTTTCTGAGCGGCTGAAGATGAGCAAGACGTCGGTCTCAACGTATCTGCTGCGGGCGCGGGAGGCGGGGCTTGCAGCATGGCCACTTCCACCCGGTCTGGATGATGACGAGCTCCTGGAGCAGCGACTATTCCGGCGGATGGGGCGACCTCCTCGAGACAGCGAGGAACCGAACTGGCCGAAAGTGGCCAGCGAGTTGAAACGCAAAGGCGTGACGCTCAACCTGCTATGGCAGGAATACCGGGAGGTCCATCCGGATGGATACGGCTACACCTGGTTCTGCTGCCGATTTGCTGATTATGAGAGCCGCGCCAAACCCACCTATCGCAGTCGTCATGTGGCTGGTGTCGCGATGGAATGCGACTATGCCGGCCATACGATCCCGATCATCGATCCGTCTTCTGGCGAGATCCGGGCAGCACAGATTTATGTGGCCGTGCTGAGTGCATCGCAATTGGTGTTCTCCTATGCCAGCTTCAGTCAGAAGCTGCCGGATTGGATCGAGGCGAACCAGCGAGCCTTCAGTTACTTCGGTGGGGTGACGAAGACAACGATCTGCGACAACCTCAAATCCGCGATTGCCAAGGCTCTCTGGTTCGAACCGACGTTGAACGCGACATTTGCTGCCTTCGCCGAACACTACGATACGACCGTATTGCCAGCACGGCCGCGGCGTCCTCGGGATAAACCATCCGCGGAGGGATCGGTTTTAATCGTCGAGAGGTGGGTTCTGGCCAGACTTCGAAACGACCGTTTCTTCAGCCTTGTCGATCTCAATATCCGCATCAGCGCTCTGATCGAGGACCTTAACACCCGTACGATGCGTCGGTATGGAAAATCCCGGCGAGCCCTGTTCGATGAGGTCGAGCGCTCCCAGCTCAAGCCACTGCCGCCAACGCCGTTTGAATACGCGGAATGGAAGGTCGCCAAGGTTCATCCCGATTACCATGTCGACGTCGACAAGACGTTCTATTCCGTGCCGCACGGTCTGATCGGCAGGAAGGTCGATATCAGGCTGACGTATCGAGCGGTCGAGATCTTCTTTGACCACAAGCGGGTCGCCAGCCACATCCGAAGCTCCCAGCGTTCCGGCCATATCACTGTCAATGAGCATATGCCGAAAGCTCACCAGCGCTATGCAAACACGACGCCTCACACGTTGCGCAAGGAAGCGGCGAAGGTTGGGGCCAATACTGCGATATTTATCGAGCGTCTGCTTAGCGATCGGCCGCACCCGGAGCAAGGCTACAGATCCGCTCAGGGCATTCTCTCCCTGGCGCGTCGTTACGAAACCGATCGGCTGGAATTGGCCTGTGAGCGTGCGTTGGTCATCAATGCGCTGACCTATTCGTCTGTCGCCAACATTCTCAGATCTGGTCTCGATCAGGCTCCTGCCGCAAGCGAGACCGTGAAGCCGGCACCGCCGCACGGCAATATCCGCGGCAAAACCTACTACCAATGAAAGGACATCTAATGCTGACACATCCAACACTGGACCAGATGAGTGCGCTTGGTCTTGCCGGAATGGCAACCGCCTATCGCGAACTTATCGAGCAAGTTCATGGAAATGATCTTAGCTTTGACGAACGGCTTGGCCTGATGCTCGACCGCGAGATCGCACTACGAACCGACCGACGGCTGACCAATCGGCTCGCCACAGCAAAGCTTCGATTTGCCAATGCCTCGATCGAAGACATCGATTTTAGATCTCACCGCGGCCTTGATCGTCGCAATGTCTTGTCCTTGGCGCAGGGCGCATGGCTGAAGGCAAACGAGAACCTGATCCTGACAGGCCAAACGGGCACTGGAAAAACTTGGATCGCCTGCGCCTTTGCGAGACAGGCGGCCCGCCTCGACTACTCTGTCCTCTACGTTCGTATGCCGCGGCTCTTCGAGGATCTCGCACTTGCCAGGCTCGATGGACGCTTTCCGCGCCTCATCGACAAGCTGGCACGTGTTCAGTTGCTGGTGTTGGATGACTGGGGAACCCATACCCTGAATGACCGACAGCGCCTCGATTTGCTCGAAATCTTCGAGGAGCGATATCGAAGGAAATCGACCCTGATCACAGCTCAGCTTCCGGTGGCCGCCTGGCACGAAATGATTGGAGAAGCCACTTTGGCCGATGCGATTTTGGATCGCATTGTTCACAACGCCCACCGCATCACTCTCGAAGGCGACAGCATGCGCAAACGAAAAACGCCGACGCTCTTGACCGGCGACGAAATAACCGAACACAATCACGCGTAACAGCAACAAGGCAACCGGGATTCGATCGCATCCGTTGTCCGCGACTTAGCGAAATGCTTGTCCGCGACTTGCTGAAACCGCTGTCCCGATTTAGCGAAATCCGCATCGACAATCCTTCCGTCTACTGCGCCGAACTCTTCAGCCTTATTTCGCATGTCAAGAAGAGACTTGCCGACAGTCTGGTCGCGGATCAACCCGCGCTCAATTCCCGACTTCCGGAAGGGTTTGATCTCGCACGTTTTGAATTCGCCGAAACTGCTGATCCGGCCATGACGCTGCTGATTGATGACGCGCAGCGTGAATACGTCGGCGAATTTGGATCTGCACTCGCCAATGCGCTTTCGCTTGATCAATCAGTGGGCGCAGCGGCGCGCACCCTCATGGATCTCCCATCAGATCAATTTGAAGCTGTCGCTTGCCAGCCAGGCACGGTCGCTTGGACGCGGACGTTCCTCGCACATGTCAGAGGAGCGGCAATTCACGACGTAGACGGAAAGCCGCTCGTCGCGGACGGCGTATATCTTGTATCGCTGGCGTCCGGTTTCGATCGTCATCGGGACAACGGCATGGATATTGCGGCTGACGACGTGTGGCTACGTACGCCATTTGGGGAACAGATCTACTTCGAACCTGAAGGCATCGCTACTGACGCGCGCGCCGTGGTGCGGGAAGCACTGAGCGTCGTGAGACAATGGCGTCCGGCGCTTGCCGACGAAATTTCATCGGCATGCCACGCGGTGCAGTTCGTGCGTGATCCGACCGCTCATCCTGAGAAGATCGTCTCGTTCAGCGATGACTCGGTTCCGGGCGCGCTGTTCGTTTCCGTGACGCAGGGCGACTCCCTGATCGACCCCTATGACCTTGCGGACTCCTTGATCCATGAACATCGTCACCAGAAGCTGTATCTTCTGGAACGCTTGGGACCGACGGTCAGCCCCTTCGCGCCGCGCGTCGTTTCGCCTTGGCGGGCCGACCTAAGGCCGCCCTCCGGATTGTTGCATGCCGTTTTTGTCTTCGTGGAACTGAAGAGGTTCTGGGAGCACGTGCTCAGAAACGGACCGCAGCGTATGCACAACCGGGCTCTAAATCAGCTGGCTGACACAGAACGCAATCTCAAGCTCGGCATATCAACCTTGCGCACTTGCGAGATGACATCTGTCGGTGACGCGCTCATTGATGTTTTGGAGAAGGCCGGAGCGCGGTCGCTCATTACCGCATGACCAGGATTCGCGTGGCGACCGAAAGCCTACCACTCGACGAAGCCGAGCGGCACGCCCGTCTACGCGATTATTTTTGTGACAAGGACGCAATCGCGTCGCTAGGACCGAGTGGGTGGGATCTCAGTTTCAGCTGGCCTTCCGGCCGGGAACGACACATAGACGAGAAGCTAGAGCTGGGCCTCGATTGGTGGGGTAAAGGCCTAAAACGTGAAGAAATGGCTCTCTCGCGCCGTCGCTCTTCCAAATTGCTGCGTTGCCTTTACGATAGCTGGACATTAGCAAGCTGGTCGGAATGGCTTAAACGGCGGGGCGGTACCGAGACATTGACTTCGCTGGTTCTGCTTCACGTTGACGATCACCGCGATCTAGGCTCTCCACGTATCGAACGGAACGAAGCTGGCTGGCGGGATCTCATAACGCACCGCCAGATTTCCCTATCCGACCCGGACACGGTAATCGAAGCGATCGAAAGCGGCGCGATCGGAATGGGTAGTTTCATGACCCCGTTCCTCGCTGCCGTACCGCTCGCAGAGGTGAGACACCTGTGTCAGCCGCCAAAAGCCGAGGCCACTCGGGATTTTGTAATCCGTATCGAATGCAATTCGGACGATTTGCTTCAACCAGGTGCATCGCGACCAGTTGCTACGCTCGAGCCCTCAAGCGGCACAGGTGCCGGGCGCTACCGTTTGACGCCCGATGTCGACGACTGGTTGGAGGGTATTCAAGGCAGTCCGCTGCTCCTCCACATTGATATGGACTACTTCAATAATAGATATGATGGCGACAGCGACTGGCGCGATCGTCCGGCGCGCCTCGATATTCCCGTCGAGAAGATCTTTGCTCAAATCACGATGCTTACCTAGGCTTTGCGTCGTCGCGGATTGCTAGAGGTGATTGAGGACGTCGTATTCGCTTTCTCGCCGGGTTTCTTTCCGGCCGAACTGTGGGAGAAAGTTGATCAACATTTGGCGAACTGTCTTGGGTTGGATACGCTTGACGGCGGGACGGCGCGATCTGGGCGCGCCGACAAAGTGACGCGCAACAAGGGGAAGGCGCGAAAAAATCGTTCTCCTGTCTCCGAAGACGAAGTCGAACTTGTGCCAGCAAAAGGTACGAAAGGACGAGGCGGCGGAGTCGATGGTGAGGCCTGGCATATAAAACTAGGCGGCAAACGGGCAGGACAAGTCTTCATCAACTTGATCGACGAGGCACCGATCGGTAAGCACGCTTCGATTCAGATCTATCTCAATCTCACGAGCCAAGGTCGTGGCATCGGCAGCTTATGTTACCGTTGGGCATGCGAGCGAAGCAAATACGTCGTCATTTACGCCCACATGCAAAAATCGAACATCGCCTCGACACGCGCTGCGGAAAAAGCGGGGTTCATCGACGAGACGTCGGTTCGGGAACGACAGAAGCTTATGGTGTGGAGAAGGTCTAGTTCGGCGGCTTCGGCGTGATTAAACGGGCCGCCACAAATGGAGCGCTCTGCAGACCTTTCTCGCCCGGGGGGCAGGGATGCTAACCGCGATCGTTATCCCCTGTCTAAACGAACGTGAGCTAATTCCCGCAACGACAGCATCGCTGGGGTTTGGTAAAGGCCCACCGCCGAAGGACACGATTCTCGTTCTAGTCGATAATGGCTCCAAAGACGGAACTCTCGCTGTGCTGAAAGAGATCCAGCAACGCGCTGACGTTGGCCTGGTGTTCGTCGGAGAGGAATTGATCCGGGGATATGTTCCCCCACGGGCCAAAGGGATCGAAATAGCTACCATGGTGGCAGACACCCAAAACATCAAACCCGATAGGTTGCTTATCCTGCAAGCTGATGCCGATACGAGATATTCCGACCAATACGTTCGAGCCTTTCAAACAGCGGCTTCGAACGAGAAGCGTTCGGCCATGTTCGAGGGGACAACCGCTGTGCCCCACCGCTTTCGAGACGGTCATCCAGGCTTCCAGAGGTTAGCCGACAGAGTGGATACCGATATGGCGCGCTATCTCGTAGGCGAAGATCTCGATGTGATCGTCGATGATAAGGTGGCCGGGTACACGCTGTCCAGCTATCAACAATGGGGCGGCTTCCGGCGGGATTATAGCGCTGATGGCAATGAGATCCACGCGGAGACATCGAGATTGTTCATGCGTGCAAAGGGCAGCGGAGCTGTTCGCGTGCGAGTACCAGATGCCGAGGCGACGCCTTCCAGACGAAAGATCTTGCGAAATCCGATACGCCACTTTGCGACGGCGGGATTTCCACGCGATGAGACCTGGTGGCGACGATGGAGCAACGCTTACGATGGGCCTCGTGATCTAGCTGCGTTTGAGGCCGGAGGAGCCTCTGATATCTTGAAATCGGTGATCAAGGCGCGTGAGGCGCACCTATTGGGCTTGTTTTCGCTGTTGCCGTTGCTGGTGGAGGAGTCGATGGGCAGAGGTGGAATCCTTGAACCGGATAACTTGCATCCATTAGTCCGACAGAAGCTATCGACAAATAGGCGGAGCGTCGCGAGAACTGATATTTCTGCGATCTTCGATTTCGTGCGATGCGCCGTTGATGAGTGGGCAAGGGCCAAATTTGGCATTGACCCACCAGAGCAGCTTTGAAGATGCGGTCACCGCAGGCGAGTTTCTTCAATTCTTGGGCCTAACTTTGCTCTGGCGCTGCGAACGTGACCGATGGTTCACATGCCTTCAAGCGCAAGTAAAGATCTGAGACTCTTCCAAGCCATCGGGCGCAGCTATCTCGTCATCGACTACGACGGGACATTCTATCCAACAGATGAAGCGAGGATGGTGACACGAGTAGGGCAACTGGACCTGAGCATGGGCAACGTGCATACCGGGTTGCAGCGGCGTGTAATCGACACGCTCAATAGCGAAGCCAGCAATATCTGCGACCCAGATTGCATCCACTGTCCTTACCAGGCGTTCTGCGGGGTCGACCTCGTCGATGACCTCTCCCGATACGGCCGCATCGACATGCCGAAGCACCTAACCCATTTCTGCCAACGCCATACCGCCATCTTCGACAAGGTATTCGAGCTGCTTTATTCGAATGACCCGAAGGTCCACAAATCTCTCGCAATATGGGCTGGCATCCCTGAATTCGATCCAAGCCTGGCTAAGGTCCATTCATGATCGATCTCCGCCTAAGGGTTGATGCTCCACCTTTGGACCGCCCGCTGGTCGTCCGGCTCCGTGAGAATTTCTCTGCCGGGGAGCAGGGCGAGCACGATGCTTTTCTGATCGGTGGCGACGAGGTATCGCGGGAATTCGATTTCCATGGGTTCTCGCTGACAGTTTACGCGCCAGCAACGACGCCTCTCGACGGCGATGTTTTGCTGATCTCCGACGATGGCAGTGCGGCGCGGCGACTCGTGAGGGCAGGCTCCAAACACAACACCTTCCTGGTGACAGAGCAATGCGATCAGCTTTGCGTCATGTGTTCGCAGCCACCCAAAAAGCATCACGTCGACGTTTTCGAGTACCTTGAGATCGCAGCCCAACTCGCTCCTCAAAACGCCTACATCGGCATCACTGGAGGAGAGCCGCTCCTGCACAAGGAAAAGCTGTTCCGGTTCCTGCGATCGGTTGCTGCCGCTCGACCGGATCTACGGTTCCACATCCTGAGCAACGGCCAGTTCTTCGAAGCTGCAGATATGGAAACGCTCGCGGATATCGGATGGGACAGGATGCTCTGGGGCATTCCGCTATATGCCGCTGATGCTACGGTCCACGACGCCATCGTTGGAAAGCAAGGAGCTTTTGATCGGCTGCAGAAATCGTTCCAGCTTTTGATCCGGGCAGGAGCGTCGGTTGAGCTGAGAACAGTCATCCTCCGCCAGAACTGGGCTCATCTTCCGGCGCTAGCATCCTATGTCACAACGCGGCTGCCATTTATCGATGTCTGGGCCTTGATGCAGCTTGAGAACATCGGCTACGGGCGGATGAATTGGTCCTCTTCATTCCAAGATACCTCCCTCGACTTCGGCTTACTGAAGACAGCGGTGAACGTAGCAATCGCCCACGACATCAGGGTCTCACTCTACAACTTTCCTTTGTGCTCGGTCCCTGGGGCATACCGACATCTTGCCCCTTCCACGATCTCCGACTGGAAACGGAAATATCTGGAGTTTTGCGATGGTTGCGCCGTGCGCTCGGCTTGTGGTGGTTTTTTTGAGTGGTATAGGCATGCTCAGGGTTTCGGAGGACTCGCTGCACAATGAAACGTAAGGTTTATCTGATTCCGTCGTTGATAGCGGCGGGCTTCATGCCAGCGAAATCCGACGCAGCCTTGGTCAGCGGGATGGCGGAAAAGAAAAGCCCGCAGTCAATCTTCGAGCGTCTCCGCATCAAGCACGTTTACACGCTTGCTGGCCACAGTTCGCATGCGAGTCACGCATCCCATGCCAGCCATGCTTCGAGTGCCGGGAGCGGATATATTCCCCGTGCGACCTATGACAGCACGTATACTGCCCCTGATCCCGCTCCGAACTACGCACCAAAGCGGGTCTATCACCCTCCGGCTGCCATCTATACGCCGCCTGCCGCAGTTTATGCCGCCCCTCAGCCCGCTCCACCGCAACTAGAGACTCCGCCTCCTGCCGTCGCATCCGCTCCAGCAGCGCCGCCGCCGCTCAAGGTCTTGCCGGGCAACACCGACCGGTTCAAGCGGATCGTCATCCAGGTCCAAACCGGCCTGGTCGCGTTTGGATACTACCCCGGTCCGATAACGGGGCAGGTGGATGCCGCGACGAAGGTTGGGCTGTCGAAGATGCAAGATAGCTACAAGCTGAAGGTTACCGGCACGATTACGCCGGAGGTACTGACTGCCCTCGGGATCTCCGCCAATTGAAAGGTGTCGAAGCGTGCTGACTACGACGGCAAGGCTCGGGCTGGTCTTAGGATGTCTGGCACCGCTTTTCGCCTTCAGCCAAACCGGCCAGGCCCATGCCGCGCTGATGTATAAACACTTGGCCTCCACTAACGGGGTGAACGTTCTTCTCATCCAAGGACAATTCGAGCCCACTGACGATCCAAACGTCATGGCCCACGAGCTGGATAGCTTCCCAACTAAGCTTGTGTCGTTCCTCTCCACCGGCGGTGATCGACCAACCGCCATGAAGTTCGGCCGGACGATCCGTGGGCTGGGACTGACGACTCTACAAATCAAGAACTCATCGTGCACCGCTACCTGCTTGCTGGCTTATCTCGGCGGCGTGGAGCGATATGCGGAAGCGGGCTCGATAGCCGTCCAGGCGTCGGGCTTTCTCGATAGCAGCTTTGCCGGGCAGGAGCTTTCTGCCGCTGCAACAGCCGAGCCCATCGTAAAGCAATACCTGACTGAGATGGGGATAGTCCCGGAGCTGTTCGATCTCAGCCAGGCTCAGAGCGAGACACCACGATACCTCAGCGAGGCTGAGGTGCGGCAGATGCGTGTGACTACAGATCCTTCCATATCAGCCGGGCAACACGTCGAGCAGGCACAGGGATCGATGGCAACGTCGGAGGCAGTTGAGACGGCGCTGGGCTTCTTCAATCAGTTCAACGCTGCCTGGTCACAGCCAAAGCAGTTAGCGATGTCGTTCTTGCGGAATTCTTATGCGGATAGCCTGACCTACTACGGGAAGCAGCTCTCGGCGGCGGCCGTGCTGGCGGAAAAGGAGACCTTCGCTGATCGCTGGCCCGCTCGTATCCACGCCGTTCGCAGCGGCACTGCCCATGCCTCATGCTCCAATACGTGTGCAATTTTCGGGATCGTTGACTGGTACGCCTCAAGCCTTGTCCGACAGAAATCCTCATCCGGCGCGGTGAACTTCGCGTTGGTTTGGAACCCGACGACCGGAAAGATACTGTCGGAGACCGGGAAAATAATCGAAACTGATAAGAATCCCGGTGCCCCGGATCGGGTCATCCGGCGCTGGATTGTAGATGCCACCAACTGCCGTCTCTCCAGCCACGAAGGTCCGACCTGCCGCCGCCTGCCAATCACAGAACCAGCTAGGCAAACAATTGAATGTTGCCGGATAGTGCCTTTGCCGCGGCATAGGGTAACGGTCACGCGAAGAGTAAATGCCAATGGTCAAGCGAACTCCGCTCGTTTTATCCAGTGACCAAATCGGCGCGCCCATACGAGGAAAGCATCGTCTGAACGATACGCAAGCCATCAGATTTCAAGTCGAACCTCGAATCTTCCTCGAGCCAGGTCTGAAACGTTCCACGCATTGCAAACCAAAAGGTATATGTCGCAGTGTCGGACGTCCAGGGATCTAGTAATTCTTTCCTCGTCTCTGCGGATCCGAAGACGCTCCCTAACGTAGCTCGCACCTCCTGCTGGAACTTGCGATCTTCATTATAGAAGGCGACTGTATCGGAGACTTTCTTATCATAGATCTGGAAAATCCGTCTGCAGTTGTAATTGGCAGCGAAGTAGTTAATGGCTGATGCGGCAAGCTCAGCGACTGCCTTCAATGGCTTCTCGACCATCCCCGCATCATGGAGCTTGCCCAGTATTCTTGCATGCCAGCACAGCTCATCGCGCAATGCTAACAGAATGTGCATTTTTTGTCCGAAATGCCACTGGACGGCACCGGTTGTTACAGCCGCTTCAGCAGCAATTTCCTGCAAGCAGGTGTCATCGTATCCTTTTTCGATAAAAATAGCTTCGGCAGAGCGCAAAATCCGCATCCGGGTAGCTGCAGCCTCTTCCGACGTTCTTCTCATAACTCACCTGCCCTGTGGCCAATCGCATCCTTTTTGGAATGCACCTCAGCCCGGCATCCCGCGAGAAATAAGAAATATGAGATCTGCCATGGTTTGCCACAGCGATTTCGTTACAAAATTAACAGAGGAATCACAGGTACGTGGGGGCAGCTGCGCGCTCGTGGTACCAACTCGTTTCGAAACACCGCATTTCACAATTCACTACCGTTCGATGCAATTTGGTATCATTTACTTGCCTCTGTGACTGCCCCTACTGTCACTGCTGGATATCGTCAGCAACTGGCAAAGCGAGCTCAGTTAGTGGCGGAGCGCACCTAAAAAATCGCTCTGTTCTGAACGTGACTTTAGCGTGGCGCTACCTTTTGCCATCGCAGACAAGAGCGCCTCAGCGTCCTCCTCGACGAGGAGGATGTTGCGATGGCTTGCAGTCACGAACGCCTCGTCAACAACGTGATCAAGAAAGGATTCGAGCTTCCTATAAAAGCCTGCGGTGTCGAGCAGCCCACAGGGTTTACTATGATAGCCAAGCTGCGCCCATGTCCATACTTCGAACAGTTCTTCAAGCGTTCCCAATCCCCCTGGCAAGGCGATAAAGCCATCCGACAGCGCTGCCATCAGCGCTTTGCGCTCGTGCATGGTCTCGACAATGCGCAGATCAGCGAGACCAGTGTGCGCAACCTCATTCTCGGCCAGTGCACGCGGGATTACCCCAATAACCTCCCCGCCATTGTTTCGGGCTGCATCGGCGATCGCCCCCATCAAACCGATCGAAGCGCCGCCATACACCAATCCGATGCCTGACGTCGCTAGAGCTTTGCCGAGGCGCTTTGCTGCGCTCACATAGTCTGGTTTCCGGCCGTTGTTTGAGCCCGAAAAGACGCAATATCTCAAACGCTCCTCCCATCGACAAATGACAAATGAACATTACGCAAGATTGGCTTTGAATATTCCAATCCACCAAGATCCGTTTCGAGCGCCCAGACCAGGGCACGGAATAGCGCGGCCAAATCGTCGTAACCAACGACTCATATTTTTGCTTTGGCGGCTTCTGGCAAGCTTAGCTCATCCGCTATGGGCCATTGCGATGGATCCGCATTAAAGGATGCGAGCAGTTCGACTTGCGCGCGACACCATGGCGACACCAGCAAGCGCCCATCCTGTAAGCTTTCGACAAACCATTGCCAATCCACCCATTGCCACGCAGAAACCTCATTCAGATCGGGTGTTACGCTCAAGGTTTGGCAGCGGGCGGTGAACACGGGGCACAATTCATGTTCGGTGATCCCATTCGTCATTGCTGCGCGATAGGAAAACTCGGGTAGCACAAGGCGAATGCCATTTACCTCTATCCCCAATTCCTTTCGAACCCGGCGCTCGATTGCTTCAATCAACGATTCACCCGGCCGCGGGTGCCCACAGCAACTATTGGTGAGAACGCCGGGCCATGTAATCTTGTCCGATGCCCGCCGCGTCACGAGCAGCTTCTTGTCGTCATCAAAAATGTAGACCGAAAAGGCAAGGTGCAACGGTGTATGGGCGTGATGGATTTCGGACTTTGGAGCCGTGCCGATGGCCTCACCATGCTCGTTGCACAAAATGACCTTTTCGGAGAGTGCATTCGTCGAAGTGTTCATCAAACACCTCCAGGGTTGGAAAGCTGCATGCAACCTGATCGGTGGACGGTCATCAGCCTCTTCAGAAATGGCAACGTGTGGAAGTGAACCGCACCGGGTTTGCCGGAGGCTATTTCGTTTAAGTTATGCGGCCATGGCTGGTTCGTCCAGCATGGCGTAATACCGCTCTTCAGCTTCGGCTGGCGGTATATTCCCGATGGGTTCCAAAAGCCGTCGATGGTTGAACCAGTCGACCCATTCCAGGGTGGCGAATTCTACCGTCTCGAAGCTCCTCCATGGTCCGCGCCGATGAATGACCTCGGCCTTGTAGAGACCGTTGATCGTTTCGGCGAGGGCGTTGTCGTAACTGTCGCCGACGCTTCCGACAGACGGCTCGATGCCAGCTTCTGCCAACCGCTCAGAATACCGGATGGACACGTATTGAACGCCGCGATCCGAGTGATGCACGAGGCCGCCGCCATGAACTGGACGCCGATCATGAAGCGCCTGGTCAAGGGCATCAAGGACAAAGCCTGCATGTGCCGTCCGGCTCGCCCGCCAGCCGACGATGCGACGAGCGAAGACGTCAATGACAAAGGCCACGTAGACGAAACCCTGCCAGGTGGCGACATAGGTGAAATCCGAAACCCACAGCCTGTTTGGTGCTGGGGCTTTGAACTGGCGGTTGACCCGGTCAAGCGGGCTCGGAGCCGTCTTGTCCGAGAACGTCGTGCGGACCGGCTTTCCTCGAATGATCCCCTGCAGGCTCATCGACCTCATAAGCCTGGCGACAGTGCAACGGGCGACATCGAAGCCTTCACGCTTCAATTGCCGCCAGACCTTGCGAACGCCATAGACGCGGAAATTCTGCTCGAAGACACGACGTATCTCGATCTTCAGACTGATATCGCTGCGGGCGCGGGTCGATAGGCGATCCACGTCCAGGCGTTTGGCGACATTCTCGTAGTAGGTTGACGGGGCGATCGGCAGCAGTCTGCAGATCGGCTCGACCCCGAACACACCACGGTGTTCGTCGATGAACGAGATCATCGCTTGAAGGGGCGGTCGAGCTCCGCCATGGCGAAATAGGCCGAAGCTTTGCGCAGAATCTCGTTGGCCTGGCGAAGTTCTCGGTTCTCCCGCTCAAGAGCCTTCATCTTCTCGGCGACATCACTCGGCAGGCCTACTCGTTTACCACTGTCGACCTCGGTCTTCTTGACCCATTCGTGCAGCGTGGCTGGCGAGCAGCCGATCTTGGCCGCAATAGATGAAACGGCAGCCCAGCGTGATGGATGCTCGGCTTCGTGGTCCAGCACCATACGGATGGCACGGTTACGGACTTCAGGTGAAAACTTGTTCGTTGTCTTGCTCATGATGGCTCCACTCTCTCAGAAGTTGGAGCCTCCGGCAAACCCGGTGCGGTTCAAAGTGAACGCATGGCGTCGTTAAACTCAGGGTCAAGCCGTCGTCACACCATATCCATTAAGTTGCCCGAGAAGTTGACTTTCAAGACGCTGCGCTTGCCCTTCGTCCTCGACGTCCGCACTGATCATTCCGAGACGATCGACTAATTTTTCTACTACGGCGTTCCGACGTCCGGAGTCATTGCTTATAAGCGGACCCTCGAAATCGTGTTGCCAAGATCGGAAGTTTGCGGTGTCGCTTTTCCATCGAACCTCCCTTAGAGTTTCGAGCTGCAATCGCTGCGCTGTATCGGAGTCCATCCCGATGTGGCTCCAGATCCGTGCCTCGCCGCTCGGGTCATCAACTTTGAGGTTGAAGCGTTCTGCATCTTGCCAAACAGGCATGGTCTCGTCCTGAAGCATGCAAACGTAAAGAGCGAATTCTCCGGAATACTCGTTGACAAGGAACGCCTTCGTCTCCTCGAACATATCGGGAGTTTCCCCTGGATAACCGACAATAAACGATACGAAATGTTTGATCGTGCTTCCGTCTAGAAGCTCATGAGCTACACGATTTGCTCGCGCCGTGACTTTCTTGTCCATGTTCCTGAGGCTCGCATCGCTCATTGACTCGAAGCCGATGAACAGAGATTTGCAGCCGGCGTCTTCGAGCTGATGGACGAGCTCGGCATCTTTGATTGAATTTGCTCGCGTGTATGCTTCCCATTGAATGTCGATGGCAGCTAGCTTCGGCAAAAGCTCCCTGAGGCGCTTCGGAGGTACGGTAAACGTTGAATCCAACGCTTTGACGTAGCTTGCGCCGTTTTGAACTTTATAGTGCTCCCAATCGCTCGCGATTTTATCTGCGGACTTATATCTCCACAGGGGCGATGCAGCCGGGAATGAGCAAAATTTGCAACTGAACGGACAACCCCGCATCGATTCGTAAGGTACAACCGGTGCATGACCGGTTAGCGCGGGTGACGGGTATTGGTCCAGGTCGATATAGGCGATCGGCGTAAGCCGTGGTCGGCCATTTACATCGCGAAACACGAGATTAGGAACGCTGGTGGGATCACCTCCCTTGAGCTTACTGAGCAAATCCGGCAACGCAAATTCGGCATCTCCGCGAATGATAAAATCGACGCTCCCATGATCTCGCATAATCTGCATGAACTTGAGATTGCTGTATTGACCACCAAGGATCAGGATTGCATCGGGGAATCGCAGCTCGATCCAACTTATCGCCTGAAGCAAGCTGCGCCGGTCCCAGATGAAGGTGGTTGAGAGGAGAACGACATCGTAAGAACCAGCGGGTTCGCCTCCAACCCCTTTCCAGATATTTTCAGTTGGCATTGCGTCGAACTCAACTCCCCCCTCAGTGAGAATGGACTGCAGCGTGAAGGTCGTGAGGTGGAACGTTCGAGCCGGTTGGGACGCGCCTTTGGCAGCTGAGCTATTGCTCATAGCCCTTGCCCCGCCGCCATCTCGACGTGCACGAAGCAACGGCACGACCCCCCCATCGTCGGCTTTATACTGAAGGCGCGAGAGATCAAATCTGGCCCTACCAGAGCCGACGGCAGCCATTTCAGGATTGATAAGGAGCTCGAAGGATGAACCACGCAGCAGCCTGTTATCGGGAAATTCCGGCCCCATTCCGGAGATGAGCAAGATAGTCATTTTACCTCACGGTTGGCAAAGTTTCAGATTGACGCGTAGCTCGAAAGTAAGCTTTTGCTGAATCTCATGAGTAGACCTAGCCCAACGATCTAACAGGCTGCGGAAATAGCGACAATTTCCCGCCGATCCTCGGTAGATGTCTCGAAGATGAGCCGTTATGAGGCTTCTTCAGCGGCCTTGTCGGCCCGTTTCGTCGTAATCCGCCCTCTTTAGGCGGATTACGGGCGCGATTATGCTGTCGCCAGCAGCTTTGGCAGCCTCACCAGATTATAAGCCGTCGCTGTCAGGGTGAACATCCAGCCGACGCGATCCTTTCCACGATGGCGGGTCTTACGCATTCCGCCGCTGGTCTTGGCCCAACCGAACACTTCTTCGATACGCTTGCGGATACGCTGACTGACACCGTAGCCGGGATGATGGGTGGTCCGACCATCAATTGCCGAGCGTCGGTTCGTCGTGTTCTGGGCGACGTGTGGCGTCACTTTTGCGTCCCGCAAGGCAGCAACGAAATCGGCCGTATCGTAGGCTTTGTCTGCAGCCAATGTGATGCGGTGACGACCATCCATGCGGCCCACCATATCCAGAGCTGCCTCGCGCTCGGCGGTGCCGGTCGCATGGGTAAGCGTGGCGTCGACAACCAAGCCGTTCCGGTTTTCCATTATGACGTGACCCATGTGGCAAAGCTTGGCCGCCTGGCCACGGGCCTTCTTGTAAAGCCTGGCATCCGGGTCAGTGGTCGACGCATGGGTTGCGTTGCTGCGCTTCTCACCGTGGAAATCACGCTCAGAGTTGCGGCCTGCGGCCTTTGGCGGCTGTTTCCCTTCAGCGCCAGAGCCGCTGTCGTCAGTGTCGCTACCATCTGCGCCGTCCCTGGGTTTGAAGCTCTTCATGCTGGCCCAGGCTTCGATCAAGGTGCCGTCCACCGAGAAGTGGTCGTCTGACAGCAATGCCTTAACCCGTGGCTGGCTCAGCAACGCGGCCAGAAACTTGGCGGCGATGTCGCCCGCCAGGAGGCGTTCGCGGTTCTTGGTGAACACCGTGACGTCCCAGATCGGCGCGGCCATCGACAAGCCGACGAACCAGCGGAACAGCAGATTGTAGTCCATCTGCTCGATAAGCTGACGCTCCGAGCGGATCGTGTAGAAGGCCTGCAACAACAAAGCGCGCAGCAGCTTCTCCGGCGGGATCGACGGCCGGCCGATCGCTGAATACATCCCCTCGAAGTCCGGGGACAGAACTTCCAGCGCCTCGTCTACGATGGCACGGATCGGCCGCAGCGGATGGTTTGCCGAAACGCGGGCTTCGCAGCTTACATAAGAAAACAGACCCGCCGTCTGGTCATCACTGCCGCGCATGTCCTGCTCCCGCCAATCAATCACCCAGGCATGGAATCACGGCAGTCCGCTCACAGCAAGGGCCTTTTTCCGCATCCTGCTAAGGTCCCGGGGGCTCCCAGCATCATGTGAAGCCGGGAGACGAGTGAGCCCAACATTCCCGCCTTCTTGCCAGTCAGGGAACTCGCGCTCTTGCCACCGCGCGTGTTCAAGATATTCCTCGGCAATGGCCGCTATCAGCGCCTCCCGCCGCATCGGATCGAGATGTAACAACTCGCTGATTTCGATGTTATTTTCCTTGGCGAACTGTATCGCGCAGCGATATCCGTCGATGTCCTCCAATACTGGCCGGAGAACTTCCTGGTTCCAGAGATCCGCCAATTCCTCCAGCAGGGATGGGCGCTCGTCCTTGATGGCAAACATTTCCGTAACTCGAAGTCTTGCCCGCGGCAGGAAAACATCCGGAGTCGCAAGACGCAGGCGCCTTACGTGCCACCTGAAACCGGCATTCCAATAGGAGTCCTTGGCCATGCAGTTCAGAAGGGAAATCGAACCGCCTTCGAGGATGAGGCCAGGGGAAGATTTGCGATCCTCTATTGCCGATATGAGCTGGAGATGAGCGGCCTCTGCTTCCATCACGCCTTCGGTGAGTGGGCGCGAATCTAGGTAGATTCGCTGGGTGGATTGCAGCTCCGACTCTAAAGGACGCCCGCTGCCGGTGGCGATTTGAGGGCAGCATTGTACTCGATCCAGCGCGATAACCGGCCATCCGGTCTCTCGTGCAATTTGGATTGCCAAGTCTGTTTTTCCGCTGCAGGTGGGTCCATAAATAAGATAGATTAGCATTAGCATCTCGCTCTTTTTTGGTAACTGGTGCCATCGGGCGTGACGCGGCACGATCTGATAACCGTGCCGCTTGATCGGGTTTGAAAAGTATGCGCCGCGCACAGTATAAAAAGAACAAATGTCCGAATTCGAAGTCTCGAATCCAGAAATAATGATGGTATTTGTTCCGAGTACAACCTTAGCAACAGAGATTGGTGTTCGCAATACGGATAGAAACATTAAATATATACATTAATAATGTAAATATACTGATTGTAATGCCAGAATCCCAATGCTTGTACTAGAAGTTTCGTTTCAGTTGACATCGATTCCCCAACCGACCCCGCGGGTGATCAACTTGTAGGGTGTGCCGCCGCTAAACAACGACCATGTGTTGGACGGCGCGCATATCTTGCTGTCGGCCTACGACGACTGGCAGCTATACCGGGCGCCGCTGGCGGCTGGGGTCGCGGCCTAGCACTACTTTGGCAGATTGGGGCAAGGCTGGTTTGAGATGATTGTGCTCTCTTCGTTGGGAGCGCGATATGGCAGATTGGGATACGGAGCTTTCAGCATTTTTGCAGCCATTTCTGGACAAGCTCGAACACAAGAAGCGACGACAGATGTGCCCGCTTTACGTCTCTGGGCTCATTGGACCGGGTGACCGCAAGAGTATCGAGCCGATGGCGGAACGGTTTGCTCCAGGCCAGTACGACCGCCTGCACCATTTCATTTCCGATGGCCTTTGGGATGCTGTTCCTCTTGAGACTGAGCTTGCGCGACAGGCAGACAGGATCGTTGGCGCGTTAGATGCGTTTCTGGTGATCGATGATACCGGCCTTCCCAAGAAAGGCGACCACTCAGTCGGCGTCGCGCCGCAATACGCTTCGATGCTGGGCAAGAGGGCAAATTGCCAGACGCTGGTGTCGGTGACGCTTGCCCGAGACGAGGTTCCTGTTCCGGTTGGCTTGCGTCTGTTCCTGCCCGAGGGCTGGACCAGTGACGAGGATCGAATGGCAAAAGCTGGCGTTCCCGAGCCGATACGCAAACCGCGCACCAAGCCGGAGATCGCTCTTAACGAGATCGATCGGTTGATCGTGGCTGGTGTCCGGTTTGGCACAGTGCTGGCTGATGCAGGCTACGGCCTGTCGGCTACGTTCCGAAAGGGGCTGAGTGAACGTGGCCTCACCTGGGCGGTCGGTATCCCCAAGCATCAGAAGGTTTATCCCGATGATGTCGGATTGATCTTTCCCATCTCCGGTCATGGTCGCCCACGCAAGCATCCGATCCCCGACATTCTGTCGGTTGCCTCGGAGACGATCCTGACGCATGCAAGCTGGAAGAAGGTCAGTTGGCGGCGTGGCACAAAGGGCCGCCTGACGGCACGCTTTGCAGCATTGCGCGTCCGGATCGCCGACGGCACGCCGCAACGCATTCTTGATAAGGGACAGCAACACATGCCGGGCGAGGAAGCCTGGTTGGTTGGCGAATGGCGATCAAACGACGAGCGTAAATACTACCTGTCCAACTTGCCGGCTAACGCCACGTTGAAAGCGCTGGCCGCCGCCATCAAGGCGAGATGGGTTTGCGAGCAAGCGCATCAGCAGATGAAAGAGGAACTCGGCCTCGACCACTTCGAAGGCCGATCATGGCAAGGGCTACATCGGCACGCTCTGATGACGATGATCGCCTACGCCTTCCTCCAGCACCAGAGATTGCAGACTGCAAAGCGGGAAAAAAAAGAAGCGACAAGCACGCAAGGGGCCGCCTGAACCCACCCTGCCTGCTATCCGTCGAGCCGTCATCAGCGCACTCGCCACGCCCATGACCACAATCCGATGTCCCCACTGCAAAGCGCACATTCGAACCGCAGAACCAGTTCTGCCAAAGTAGTGCTAGGTCTGGGGCAAGGGAGGCCCTGACGGACTTTTGCACTTTCTGCATGGCGTCTCGCCTGACGGGCGGGAGCTTGCCTTTGTCGGCGTTCGGGCGCGGATCACCGGGCCAGCCTCGTGCCCGATGGTCCCATTGTGATCGGCATGGATGACGCCATCGAGCGTCGATGGGGACCCCCGGATTGGTGCGCGTGGTATTCTACGGCGACCCGGTCCGTTCGACATGGGCACGGTTAGCATAAGCGGCATATCAAAATGGGATAAGCAGCCGGGAGGCGGCAAAAAGGACCCAATTGTACATTCCTGAAACGTCTGATAAAAAGTTCTCGTCGAAAGAGTGCTGACCGGATGGTAGCCCGGTCGCCGTCTTAGCGGACGGCAACTCTTCCCTTTGGGGTATCCGCGACACCTGGACCGGCTTGCCGGTTGCAAAGGTGTGTCCGCCGATAACCCCAAATCATCATGGGCGCACCTTCTCAATTCGTTAGAAGGATGTACGACTTTGAAACTTACAGGAAACACAATACTCATCACTGGCGGCGCAACGGGCATCGGCTTCGCGTTCGCGCGGCGCTTTTCCGAGAACGGCAATCAGGTCATTATCTGCGGCAGAAGCCAATCCGCGCTGGAGAAGGCGAAAGGCGAGGTGCCGGCAATAGTGACGCGCATTTGCGACGTGGCTGACACAGATAGCCGCCGCGCGATGGTCGAATGGCTGAAAGCCGAATACCCGACCCTGAATGTGGTCATAAACAATGCAGGTATTCAGGCGCGGCGTGACTTCACCGCCGATCCGGAGATCGCGACGCTCGACCAGGAAGTTGCGATCAATTTCACGGCCCCCATCCATCTGATCGCAGAGCTGTTACCGACATTGAGACAGCAGGGAAAGGGGTATATCATCAACGTCAGCTCCGGTCTGGCCTTCTCGCCGATGGCAGATGTCCCTGTCTACTGCGCGACAAAGGCCGCGATACATTCCTTCACGCTCAGCCTCCGCCACCAGTTGAAATCGAAAGGCATCCGGGTGGTGGAAGTCGCCCCACCGATTGTCGATACCGGGCTCGGTGGCAATACTCGCAGCGGAGGGACAGCCACTCAAATGATGGTGACCCCGGAAGAGTTTGCCACACATGCGCTCGCGCAGCTTGAAGCGGACAAGGACGAGGTGCTGGTCGGCGTTTCCGCCAAGACACGCGAGCTAGGCGAAGCCATGTTCGAGCGCATGAACAGCCGCACCTAAAGCATTGCGGATTGCCGTGATTTTCGCGGCAATCCTCTCAAGGTCTGCAAGAGTATGGTGCCAGAAACTGTCACGCAGATGTGCATAGTGGTTTTCGACCAGAGCAAGATTCTCCATCAAGTTTGCCGGGTTTGCCGCGATCTCGACGCGAAGGATGCTGGCGCGCAGGTAGGCCACGCGGCGGCAAGGAGATCGCGTTAGTTGCTCGATCAGGTCCCAGCACCACGGGTGTCGGAGCGCCTGCTTAAGTTCAAAAAAGGAAAATATATGAAAGCCGTTAAATTCAACGAATATGGTGGCACCGAAGTCCTGCGGGTCGTTGAGGTCGAGGCGCCGCACGCGGGCCGCGGTCAGGTGCGCATTGCGGTGCGGGCCGCAGGCGTCAATCCGATCGACTGGAAGCTGCGGGCAGGATATGTTCGCGACTTCATGCCGCTTACCTTTCCCGCCGGCGTTGGTTCCGAAGCGGCGGCATCGTCGATGAGGTCGGGGTTGGCGTCTCGAGCGTCGCCATTGGTGATGCCGTTTTCGGTTACGGGCAGAAAACGGTGGCCGAACAGGCGGTGTTGAGGGCCTGGGCACGCATACCGGAAAACATGCCGATCGAGGTGGCCGGTGGCCTACCGGTCATCGTTGAGACGGCCACGCGCATCCTCGACCACGTTAACCTTAAGGCCGGTGAGACGCTGCTGATAACAGGTGCCGCCGGCGGAGTGGGAACCGCCGCCATCCAGTTGGCGCGCCACCGTGGCGCTATCGTGATCGGTACGGCGAGCGAGCCGAAGCACGATTATATCCGCGAGCTAGGTGCTATCCCAACGACCTATGAACCCGGGCTGGCCGCAAGGGTACGCGAACTGGCGCCGCGGGGCGTGGATGCGGCGCTCGACCTCGGCGGTGCCGGCGTCATCCCGGAGCTGGTCGAGATTGTCGGCGATCCCGCGCGCGTCGTTTCCATTTCCGACGTCACGGCCCCGCAACATGGCGCGACCTTCTCGGGGCGGTCGGCCGATCACCCCGAGCATGCCTTTGCCGAGGCTGCGCGGTTGTATGGCGAAGGCGCATTTCATCTCCGCATCGAGCGGACCTTCCCGATCGAGCAAATCGCCCTGGCGCAAGAGGTTAGCGCTGCGGGGAGGGTGACCGGCAAGCTCGTTATCACAGTGGGCTGACCCCACCTTTGGCCTGCGCGATGGGTACGCCTGCGGGCCGGAAGGCTCAGTTTTACTGGCCGCTTACGGGCTACTGATCGCTCGATACGGCGGAAAAAACGACAGTTGCAACCGAAAAACCCTCATTTTCTAAGGATCTAAAACCATGTCTAGCGTCGAACCACTCGACCCGTCATTCCCGTTAACCCGCCAGATGGAAGTCGACGCGGCCCCCATCGTGTTGGTCAATCTCTGCACCATGGCGCCCGAAGACGAAGCAGCGTTCTTGGCTGCCTGGGCCGCTGATGCCACCTTCATGAAGAGCCAGCCCGGCTTTATCTCGACGCAGCTCCACCGCGCGCTAGGAGACAGCCCAACCTACCAGGCGGTGAGCTCTACCCCGTGCAATGCGGGAGATGGGGCATAGGAGCCAGTCCCATCTCGGGTCTCTTCGAGAACCCGGCAGTAAGGATAGACGAGCCTTACCGCCTCTGATCGCTCTTTCGTGCCTCCACGCCATCACGCTAATGGAAGCGATTTCTGTGTTTCGAGGCTTCTGACGCTCACTTCGTTGTCTCGCCATGGGCACTGCGGTAGCCCGGCCCGCGGTTGATGGCCCGCATCCGGTACAGTTAAGGCCAATCTGCTTATGCAACCCAATCGGCGACGCCCGATCAGGCTTCTTGGCCCCCTTCGATCCACTGCTCCGGTGGATCGGACGGCATTGCAGCCGTCGGTCAAAAAATCGGCAAGCTTGAGAGGTTACACTAAATCATACGCACCTCCCGCGCCGCACGGCGCACCATCGATCCACAGGTATGGCCATTCGCTCGATGGGGCGGTCGAGGAAGGCTTTGACCTTGTCGTCGATCTCCTCGCAGAGCCTGGACACCTGGCTCTTGGAGATGCCTGACATGCCCATGGCCTTGACGAGATCATCGACGGATCGGGTCGAAACGCCCTGGATATAGGCTTCCTGGATGACAGCCGTCAGGGCCTTCTCGGCCATGCGGCGCGGCTCAAGAAAGCTCGGGAAATAGCTGCCGGTGCGAAGCTTCGGAATGCGAAGCTCGACGGTGCCAGCCCGCCTCCCAGTCCCTGTCGCGATAGCCGTTGCGCTGGGCAAGCCGAAAGCCATTCTTCTCGCCATAGCCCGCGCCGGTCCTCGTGCCGACCTCGAGAGCCATCAGCTTCTCGGCAGCAATGCCGATCATCTCCCGGAGCAAATCAGCATCAGCGCTCTTCTCAACGAGGGAGCGCAGGTTCATCATGTCGTTGGTCATAGGTGGTGTCCTTCAGGTTGGCTCTAAGCAACCCGACCCTACCGGAAATCACCGGTGACCACCCTGTCAGCTACACCACGCCCTGGGACACGATCTCGCTGTGCCGAACCTGTGCACCGCATAGCGGGGCCACGATTCCCGAGTTCCCTGGTCGACAATACGCAAGCGCTGCCGACAACGCGCTCATTGCCCGCTGCAAGGCAGAGCCGCCGCCTTGACGAGTACGAGGGGCGGCCGATTGCGGCAAACCCAAACTATCATCCCAAGTGGGCCAGCCGGATCAACCTCGGCTGGCCCAACCATGCGGCCAAATCGAACAGGCGTCGGTGAACTCGGCACTTATCTGTACCTCCTTGCAGCCGACATCTGCTCCGGCACTTTGCATTTGATTGTTCTGAAAGAATGGTGACAGAAACTGTCCCCATGCTGGTTTATGTACGTTTGCAATTGCAGAGAAAGACGTCGAACCCTCTCTCGTACAACGCCAGAAAGGATCTGAAAGCATGTCCAGACTTATATCAATCGACGCTTCTTCAGTCGCTTGCCAGAAGGCGGCGCGACCTCGCCTCTTTGACAAGGCATCCGTTTTTGAATTTGCTTGGCTTGAGGCACTCTGATGAAAAGAATTCAATATAGCAGATATGGCGGCCCGGAGTTGATGCGGGTCGAGGACTTCGAGTTGCCCGCGGTCGGAAAAGGTGAGGTTGCCGTGCGGGTCAAGTTCGCGGCGATCAATCCTATCGACTGGAAGCTCCGTGCAGGCCAAATGAAGATCGTCACCGGCAAAACCTTTCCCCGCGCCATGGGAATGGACTTCTCGGGGATAGTCACTGCGATCGGCTCCGACGTTACACGGCTTAAGATCGGTGACGCAGTGTTCGGTCTTGCCAAGCTCAAGGAAAGCGGTGCGTTCGGGCAAGCCGTGGTGACAAAAGATATGTTCCTGGCTCGAAAGCCGGATAATGTTTCTTTCGAGGATGCCGCATGCCTTGGCAAGGCAGCGTCGCCTTAACTTGAACAGGACGTCAGATGGCAGCGGCGGTCGATTTTATGTGGCGCGTGGCAGCGTGATTTCACGCCAGACGGCCATAGCCTCGGTGCGAAGCGTTCGGTGATCGGCGGCAGTTTGATGTTTGCGGTGAACCAGAAAGAGATTGGAAATCGGTCCGTGGGTTGAAACGAAACGTTGGCATTGCGCGGCAGACTTGAACCGCATCATGATCCGTTCTCTCCGCCTTATGGGTACATGGGAATTTTCGGCCCGATTGTTCAGCCCCTTATGCGAACGATGCTCAACGCCGGGCATGATATCGCGTTTGGCGGCATCATAGGACCGGAGTTTGTCGGTCACTATCACACGGGGCGTGAGGGCCTGGCCTTTGAGCAACTTGCGCATCAATTTCAGTGCTGCCTCTTTGTTGCGACGGCTTTGCAAAAGGGCTTCAAGCACATAGCCTTCAGCATCGACGGCACGCCAGAGCCAGTATTTCCGGCCTTTGATGGTTACCACCATCTCATCGAGGTGCCATTTATCGGCAAAGCTACTCTTTGAGCGCCGGCGAAGCGACGCAGTAAACTCGGAGCCAAATTTGGCGGCCCATTCCGATACCGTCTGGAACGAAACGTCAATACCGCGTTCGGCCAGCAAATCCTCGACATGCCGCAGGCTCAATGGAAACCGGTAGTACAGCCAAACCGCGTGAGCGATAATCTCGGCTGGAAAGCGGTGACGTTTGTAGCGATGGGCGGCGAAGGTAGACGAAGAAATGTTCATGCCCACCGCTCTATCGAGCAAAACTTAAGGCGACGCCGCCACGACGCGGATTGCAATTGCGTCACATGCCGTTTTCCAGGCATATTTATTGCAAAGACAATAGACCGCTCATTGCAGCATCAGGTCTTTGGAAGCATCCCCAGATACGACCTGAGCGCCCGTTCAGTGATCTCACCGGCCGTCGTCTTCCGTTTCAGCGCCTCCAGCTTTGTAGCGATGATCACCGTGCCGGAGAGACATATCTGAAACCGCTCCGGCTTGTCATCGACCGTGTTAGGATGGGCTTGGATCGTTTGCGGTGGCGGCTCAAAAGATTGCGGCTCGCCCACCGCCGCGTTGGACTTCGGTGGTCCATGCATTTCTCCATAGGAAGCCATTTTCCCGATGGAGTCGGCGATCAGGGAATCCAGATCCGACAGGTTCCGACGCGATTTCTGCAGTGGCGGAATTTCGCTCAAGGTCTCCTCCCTTTGCTCATTCAGCTTCGCCTATGGCCTTCGTAATGTCGGCGATGACGCTGACGATGTTGGCGCGTGCCTTGGCGACCTGATCGGCTTTGCCAGGGTCATTGCCGATCCGCGCAAGCGAACCGGCCTCTTTCGAAAACTGCTCGTAGACTTTTCGGGCGCGAACGAAGGTGGGAAGGGCTGGAAGCTTGTTGTCACGGATCATCTGGACAGCGTCCTGGAATGCTGTCGTCCTGGTGTCGATGCCTTCGACGCGATTGAGAAGGAGCTTGAGAGGCGCGCGTTTGAGGCTGGCTTTCGCCCATTCGAAAAGCTTTACGGTCTCGATCATTTCCATCACGTTGGCCTTGGCCGGCACGAGCGTGATGTCGCTTGCGACAATAGCGGCAATCAGGAGATCGTTGATCGAACCCTGGACGTCGATGAGGACGATGGATGCGGTCGCCGTCGTGAGGGCGAATTTCAGGTCATGCGGCGAGGATGCTGTGGTGACCCACAATGACGATGGAAGCGTGCCGACGCTGTTGCAGCGGTCTACCCATTGACGACAGGACTGCTGGGGATCGGCATCGATGACGAGAACACTGGCACCGTTCTCCGCGAGTTCGGAGGCAATCAGGAGGCACAGGGTCGATTTGCCGACGCCGCCCTTGGAATTTGCCAAAGCGATAATGGTCATTTTCAGGATCTTCATGTCGCGGTGAATGACTAGTTATATAGCAAATACAGATAGGCGATCGCTTTTGCAAGCCTGCTCGCTTGCACCACTGAACGCAGCCCCCGCGCCTAAGCCAGTGGAAGGCGTTGGAGCACGACCAGCAGTGCTGCAAGTTTGCGGAGCAGACGAGGGGTCTAAGTAGGGGCAGTTGTCTCCGTGACCCCGCTTCCGGTCGTTCAAGAGCTTTGACGAGATCCGCCACTTCCTTGAGTGGCGAAAGGGGTGATCGTCCTCGAACTGACGGGACTGACACAAGTGGCGTGCGGACCGGAAGTGAGAGAAGTGGCGTGAGGGAAACAGGTGGAGAAGGTGCCACAAGTGGAGCCACTGCTAGAAGTGTGCAAAGTGAGGCAAGTTGCATAAGCGCTTGTATATGAACGATAAAAGGGAATTATATGGTTGGCAGGATAGCAGTTTTCGGTGTACGAAAACCGGCATGTGCCCGATGGGCTGACGGGCTCGTCCGGCAGTCGCCAAGGGCGACCGGAGCGAGAAGGGATGAGCAAGACCTCGATTGCACATAGGCGGCCAAGCCGGAACAGATCGGTGCGCGTGAGATTGTCGGAAGCGGAATTTGCAGCGCTGACGAAGTTCGCGGAAGAGGCTGCACTCCCCACCAGCGAAGTGCTGCGGCGATTGGCGCGCGAAGCCGGAGGCTTTGGGCCAACCTTTGAGGGCGAGGTGGCGCAGCGGCTCAAGGCGACCGTGGTTCAGCTTCGGAAAGTGGGGGTTAACCTCAACCAGATTGCGCGGGCACTGAACAGTGGTCGCGTGCCCGGATATGAACATCTGCATGGCGGTGTGGAACGGCTTGCCAGGCTTGTCGTACAGCACGAGCGGGAGATTGACGCGTTGCGTGCAAGCAGCCGCGCGCGTGCGCGGCGCCTGGTGGGCAGTCATGTTTGATGTCGATGCTTTCCTGGGTGTCCTGGACGATATCGAGCGGCGGCGGAAGCGGCGTGCGTCCGCCACTTTCCAGGATCAGGATTTCGATGGCCTTGCTATCCGCAAAATCCGCCAGAAGCCCGGACCAAAGCGCAAGCGCCGCAGGGGCGATGGGACGCCCTATACGGGCAGCAGGCCGCGTACGGGGTTCATGCCCGTACCGATGGAGTTGGAGGATGAAGGACGCAAGCGCCGCGTTAGCGGGGGAGGCGGAGGGTTGGGCACCTTGGCGGCGGGACATGCCAGCTCACCTGCGAGGGCAAAGGCTGCTCCTGGCTCAAATATCGGCGAAGGTGCTGCGAGAGCCGCGCCGATCTGGACTACCGGCCTGGCCGAGCGCCTGGGCGTTGCGGCAGGGTCACAGCCGGCAGTGGTCAAGCTGGTGAGTTTTGCTGCCGGAAGTGCCCGTGTCCGCAAACTTCTTGCCTATCAGAGCCGTGATGGCGAATTGACCATTGAGCGCGAAACCGGTGAACAGGTTGCAGGCGCATCTTGGATCCAGGCGCTTGCCGACGAATGGGCAGAAGAATACGGGCGTCAGCCGTCAAAGGATGTGCTGCGGCTGGGATTGTTCGTACGATCGCACTCAGATGAGGCTGTGGGCGAGGCGTTGAAACAGGCGCTGCCTGGCCACCGCATCGCATGGCGGAGCGAGCCCGATGCTAAAGGGAAGGGACGATCTGTTGAAGTGGTTCTCAGCGCTGCAGCCCGTCCCCATCCCGGTGAAGCAAGCGCGCAGCGTATCTACGACAACCGAAAATCCCTGAGCAAGCTCGACAGGCTGCTGCAAGTGTCGTTCGGCGCTGGCGGACAAGTAGAACTCTATGGCTTTGCGCACGGAGTGGAAGGCGTTAGTCGCTACCTCGCTCAGGTTCGCAAGGGAATGCACCACGCCGTGCGCGCGGTTCGCCTGAACAAGGACGGATCGTTTGGCGAGGATGTGGTGGTCGGTGCCGGTGCAAGTTCGCTGGAGGAGGCGAAGGACTGGAAGCGCGACCTCCGTTCGCAAGAGCGCCGTGACGTCGCCCACGTCATTTTTAGCGCCAAGCCGGGGACGCCAAGGGATCGGTTCGTCGATGCCGTGCGTGCAACGCTTGCCAGGGAATTCGCCGGGCATCGCTATGCCTTCGTGCTTCACGAGGATCGGCAGCATCTTCATGTTCATGCCGCCATCAAGATGCTCTCGGACGCCGGCCAGCGTCTTCACCCGCGGATCCAGGATTTCAGGCGCTGGCGCAAAACTCTGGCCGAAGAGGCGCGTGAGCGAAACATTCCCATGGACGCGATGAGCCGGTTCGAGCGGGCAAACCCTCCCGGGTATAAGCTGAAGGACATCCAGCGCGTGGAAAGAGGCGTCGCATCGCAAAACGTGCGTCGGCGCGTCGAGGCGGCAAGGATGGGTGCTGTCCACATTCCGATACGGGAAGAAGGAAAGCGTCATGCTGTAGCCGCAGCCAGCGGCTGGAGCGACGTGGCGGCCATGGCTTTGCGGTCGCCTACGCAATTTGCACCAGATCCAGGCGTGTTGCGGCTCTACCGGGCGGAGCGACCTGGAACGCGGTCGTCGGTTCCACTCTTCACCCGCGATCTCTCGGCTGCCGCGGAATTGGCACGTCGGGATGGCGGAACGCTCGGGTTTGTCGATGTTCGGCCGACGGAGATGCATCGGATCACGCCGGCGCGCCGTCAACCCGCACTGGGTGGCGGTAACGACCACTTCGTCGTCGCGCGAGACCTTGCCGACAGGATGCGCCCGTTGGTGCCGGCGGAAGTGGTAACGGCAAGCGTCCTCCATTTCCGTGACCGCGGTGAGATGGCGGTGCGTGCGATGGCGCCGGAGTTCGAGGAGTATCAATCCATTTCATATCAGGAAGGCGGAACGCCAAAGGAGACAGACGACATGGCAAACCTGAAGGTAATGACTGCTTCATTTGCGGAGATGGACGCCCAGATGGAGGTGATCAAACAGCATCTTCCACCAGAACAGCAGCCCCAGATCGAAAAGCTCCACGGTAAGCTTCGAGAGGCCCAGCAGGATATGCTGGCGACGCAGGAGCGCATTGAGAAAAAACGGGGTTTGGTCCAAGGCGAGACCTTCGTGGCACCTGTCAGACATGAGTTCCGCGAATTCGTGGCCGAAGAGCACGGCGAGACAATCCGCTATAGTCATCGCAACGATCGCGGCAGGGCCGGCAGTGTCGCTTTCACCGATCACGGCGACAGGGTGGAGATTGCCGATTGGAAGGATCGGCAGGTGGTTTTGGCCGCGATGCAGGTTGCGTCCCGCAAATGGGGGGCGCTGACCATCAATGGCACTGAAAGCTACAAGGCGCTAGTCGTCGAGCTTGCTGCAGAATACGGATTTAAGATTGCCAACCCCGAGCTGCAGGACAAGCTGGCCGCTACCCAAGCACAAATGACAAGGGACCGCGCTGATCGGGGCGGCAATTCGGCTGGCGTGAGTACCGATGAGGCCAGTATCGAGGGGCAAGTCAAGGCTCAAGCTCAAACCCAAGCGGTGGGACGGGCGAACCCACAGCCGCCCCTCACTGATCCCAAGGCGCCGATTGTCGAGAGCGAGAAAATAAAGCCGGCCGATCGCGATCGTGAATCGATGCTGGCGGCGATGCGCGAGGCGGCAAGGAGGTGGGACAAGATCACGGTCAACGGATCCGAGCGCGAGAAGGCCCTCGCTGTCGAGCTTGCGGCCGAACATGGCTTCAAAATTGGCAATCCCGAGCTACAGGACAAATTGACGGCCGCGCGGGAAAAAGTGGAGGAACGTCGGCGACAAGAGAAGGCTGGCGAAGAAAGTCGACTTGGCCTTGCCGAGGGCTCCAGAGTCCAAGGGCCAGGTCAAAAGACGGACATAGAAATCGCGATCGCCCTTCAGACAATACGCGAGCGCACCGATGTCGAGGCCGAGCGGGAGGTGCGCCAAGCCGGACGCACCGCAGCCACCAACGAGCGGCCGATCGACGGCGGCGGAGACGACCACGCATATAGAACGCAGGCGGAAGCAAATGCGGCTGCGCGGGCCAAACAGGCTATCGACCAAAACCCGTCGACGCCCATTCCAGCCGACGTGACCCAGTCGCCTGAAATCGAGCGCCAACGGCAAGCCCAGCAAGAACTTCTGGCAGAGAAGGACGCCATCGCTAAGATGCAGAAGGAAACGCAAAGACGTTCGCACAAGCCGCGTCAGCGGTAGTCGAGTGGTCCCGGGGGGAGATGCCTTCAGGTATTCGCAAAAGGGACCCTCCGCGAACTGACGGATGGCCGTCTATCTATGCACAACTTGGCTTGGCGTTGACCATTCATTAGCCGGTTGGGCAGCTTGTCTGCGGCTCGCTCGTTCTCGACAGCGATATTTCTGAAGTGCCGCTCGCTGCCGAGCTATCCACATTTTGGAAACGTCGTCGGACTGGCCAAAGGCCAGGTAGCTGATTGCGGGCTAAAAATTCGGGAAACATGTAGTCTTCCGTGAGAAAATTCCACCCATTGAACAGAAATATTCAACGAAATCAGGTACATAAAGCTTCATAGAATCTTCATTTGCCAATTCACGAATTCGTGATCAGATTTGGTATGTTGCAGCGCAATACAGTAGCATGGGTGAAATATGCGACAAAATTGGGGTTTATTCGCCAGTGGCGTAAGACGACTGATGTCTGGCTCGGGGAGCCAAAAAAGCACGAAGTTCAAGTACAGCAAGTTGCTTCCTGATCAGCTTCCCGATGAGCGAAAGGGAGATCTCGGATTTCTTGATGGCAAACCCTGTAAAGGCAGCGCTGAAGAAGGGCTAGCGAGCGGAAATAGATCATTCGATCATGAATGTGCCTTCCATCTCAAGTGGTGAGGTTATCCTCGTACTACATGGTCAAAAAATCATTTTGTAAAAGAGTCGAATCCCCGCCGCTTTGTCTAATACTTCCGGCGCTGGTTTGAACATTGTGACCTAAAATCTGGCGCATACAGCGCCTAAAACGAACGGATGCCGGGTCAGTCTGTCTTATGACAACTAAACCGGGACAAGGAGCATATCTTAAACCCACAAGAAATTTACCCTCTCCATCTCCTAATTTTAACACACACTTTGATCGATGACGATTGGAGATTCAAATGACTACAAGAACAATAATCACAATACCTGACCCAGCACTACGTCAGATTTCGGATGCGGTTGATCCCCAGGCCGCAGAGACGGCCGTTTTAATCGATGACATGCTGGAAACCATGTACAACGCATTTGGTGTGGGGCTGGCGGCTGTGCAGATCGGCATTCTGAAACGCGTTGTAGTCGTCGACGTCGGGGTCGTGCAGGAGGCGCGTCGGGATGCCCGGGTTCTCATCAATCCAGTGATTGTCGATACTTCCACGGAATGTTCGACTTTCAGGGAAGGCTGCCTTTCGCTTCCTGGCACCATGGTCGACGTCGTCAGGCCAGCGAGGATTACCGTCGAATACGACACGCTGGGTGGCGGCAAGGAGACTCTCGAAGCCGAAGGCCTCCTTGCCACATGTCTTCAGCACGAGATCGATCATCTCAATGGGACCTTGATAACGGACCATGGTGAGCCAGTACCCCGCGAACCGCAGGAATCTGCGTGACGCAGAAGGCCTGCTTGCGCGTGTCAAGATCCGCCCCCTATCTCTGACGGTATGTTCGGCGCAGTCTCCCTATGGTCAGGAGAGGCGCATGACATGTATTGTCGGCCGTGAGTGGACACACACAGAGCCAATTTTACAGTCTTGCACCGCGGTTGATGGACCGATGAACCGCTCTAATGACATGCCAATGCGGGCCCATCACCACCATCTACCGAGTGCTTTGACATCTTCTCTCCATTGCCCGGCGACAAAGATGTAACCAGCCAGGTCGCGCTGCTGATTTCCAAATGAGATGAAATCGCGCCACGATCAGTGGGATAACGGCTGGCATTTGCGGTTGGGAAGCGACAGCTTCCATAACAGCGTCCCCTATCAGGTGAGTGCGATATCGCAGCCTCACTTTGCCAGAGTCACGGCCGCTCTTCACTCCCCATGGGATCTTACGGAAATCCTTGTCCGGGACTTTGTGAAACCTGCGCCGCACATCAGGCAGAGCGCGCCAACTCCAAAGGGCGCGCTCGTGAAAGCTGGCTGAAGCGCGAAGCGCGTCACGTCAGTCTCCACTCTCAGGCGCGTGTCAACATCGCAAAAACTTCACGGACGGGCCATTCCCCTGAGCCGAACGGGACCTACTTTTCAACTGTCAGAACCGAACATATTCCAGCGTTTTGTTGCGGAGGGCATTCGAAATGCTCCAGTCTCTTATCAGTCTTGAAAACCATGAAATTGAGGCCGTTATAGCGGCTGTGACCGCCTATTGCGACGAACGCGGCGCGCGCATCGATAGCGCGCATGGACGCAGGGCGATCACAGCCGCTGTCGACCTTGTCTCCACGCACCCACTAATCAATCTGCTTGCCGAACTGCGTCGTATACTTCCAGGCGAAGACGGTTTCGCTGGTTTGAGGCGTTTGTGATCCGACCGGTTGCCTGGTCCCTTGCTTAAAAAAGAAAAGACCCGCGCGAGGGCGGGTCAGTAAGGAACTCGAGATAGCGGGGAACGGAAGGTAACTATCTCGTTCGCTATCGATAGCCGACTTCCGTTACATCAAGATGTCAGCCGTCGCGCTTGCCATGCCTTTTTGACTTTCTTCGTCTTCATTGTGAGCGTGGTCATCAACGCCGAGTGATGCGAGCCTGCATTTGATTGCCAAGGCGTAATCGGTATCGAGGGTGTTCTTGTCGGCGACATCAGGATCGGAAAGGACAAAGAGCGAGGCCTTGACGATCCGTTTGCCCGAGGTCTTCGGGCGCGGTCGACAACGTATTTAGAAAGGCCATCATCCTTACAGGAGAGGATCATGAAGCGCTCCAAGTCAGCGTGCCAGCTTCACCGTTTCGTTTCCATCCACGACTCGAATAGCAATCTATTTAACGTTCCCCGCTATGATATTCCATTTGCGCACCACCGCGAACTGCGATCAGTAGCCATGCAAACATGGCGCCAAATCGCGTGCCTGACGCCGCATAAGTCAGACCCTCAGGCCCATAGAACGGTGTCACGGCTTTAAGTTTACAGTGCCGCCCGCCATCCTACTCCTTATGGCTGACAACCGCCATCGCGGCGTCGGTTCCGCACGCCGACCTCAAAATCAGGGCCCTCCAGCATCGTGGCTACGGTGACTGGCATTGCGTGGCAAACCTGTTTAACCGATCAGTCCCACGGAATGATCGCCATGAGGCTTTCGTCATCCTGGCCGGGATATCGGCCGAGATTGGCATTGAGCTTGCCATAGCCGGTGTTGACGGTGAGGGTGAAGTAGTCGCCGCCGTTTTGGTTCTGCTTCTTCCAGATACCACCAATCTCGACCCGTCGACCACGCGGGCTTGTAGAGAACAAGCGATAAACCGGCGCTTTCGGATGTTCGCTTTTGTAGGGTTCGCCGGCAATATCGATGTCATAGGCGATCGAAGCGATGTTGCCTCGCAGGATTTTTCCATCGTTGGCAAACTCAACGTAATTCGTCATTTCTGATACGTTCGCAGGCATTTGGGATCTCCCTCTTTGTTTGGATTGAATAGATGCGGATAGTGGGCAAGGGCTGTGCTCCCGTCACTCACGTCTGGCGGGATTCGAGAACAGCACATGATTGGGATACGGGATGTCGGGGTAAGCCCAGAGCCCGGCACGCGACTGCTGCGCAATCCCTTCCTCAATGCCGTAGGGCATATAGACTGCCTTGCCGCTGGTTGTGAGCGCGGCAAAAGCAAACCCCTGCGTGATCAGCATGGTGCCGACGTCGAGCGCGTTGCTGCCGACATGCGTCGAGCAGATGACGAGTATGGTCGAGTGCTGGCTGGAGGTAGGGGTTGCTACCTCGGCGAGCGGAGCACAGGTGGGTTTAGTATCCTGGAAGATGGCTGCCAGCATCGCCAGAGAGACTGCACCACAGTCCTGCTTCTGGCCTGATTTGTCGGTATAGGTGGTTCCACGGATGCACGCCTGGACGCCGTAGAGGCGCATCGTCTGGCCTGCCTGTTGCCAACTATCCCCGGTCAGAAAGGTGACGCCGGTCTGCGGAACTGCAAACACATGGGATGACGGCTGGGCCGCCTCAGCGGTCACCATGGAACGCGGTATCGCCATCGAGATGCTCAGGGCAACCAGCAGTATCTTGGCGCCCGGCCTTGTCCCTGTCATTCCTGCACCTCCTTTGCCGAAATCGGCGCGCAGTCTACGCCGTCATCGGAGTTGGTGATGCAGCCGACATTGTAGCCAGCTCCGGAGATGAGGTAGGCACAGACACTGGTGCCGGCGCCGTCGCGCGTGCCGGCCGCGCTGCAGTCGAGACCGGATTTTGCAAGATTATAGAGCTTGCCCCCAGTGCCGCAGCCGAACTGACAGGCCTTGAGGATCGAGGACTGCGAGATCGTGGCACAAGTGCCCTGATAGCAGACCTGTTGCCCGATCAGGCTGGTCATGCCATTTTTTTGGGCGGCATTCCATTGGCCGCGTTGATAACGCTCCCAGGCGGCGACCTGCGCTGAAGGGTTGTTCAGAAAATCCTCGCGCGAACCGTCCCAATAGGCTTGCAACGTCCCGCTGTCGCAGAACTGAAATGCACCATAGCAGCGCGTCCCGTTGACGACGGGGGAAACACTGTTGAAATTCCCTTCGCTATGACTGACGTTGGACGCGTATTCGGCACATCCAGCCGGCATTCCGGCGTTCAAGAGACTGAGAGCGCTTTCGCCGGCAAATGCCAGTGATGCTGCAAAACCGAGCGACAGCCCAAGATTTGCCAGGAGATCCTGTCTGTTGGGCTGCCAGTTGTTGGCAGCCGGGGAGGGGGCAACAGATATCATCGAATTGGCTCAACCTGATATATGCCGATAAACGCCTTCCCGTCCTCGCCAATTTCCGCGGTTGTGAGTGTGGCGGCATCAGGCGACAGGACAGCGGTACCACCGAGCGGCATTTGCGGATTTGCCATCCGCTCCGGTCGCACCGGTCGCACCGGTCGCGGCGATTGCGTATCGGGTCTGATCAACACAAGAAGGGCCGTGCACATGCCTTGCAAATTGCAGTCGCCATTTGTCTGGGACAACAGCCAGGTGCCCGAGGGCGTGGTGATACGCGCGGTGTAGATTTTGGCCTGTCCAGTGAGCTGGCGAATGCTCGCAAGATCATCGTCGGTCCAAACGCCATCAGGATCATGCTTGGCATCCCTGGTGGTGAGTTTAAGCGCCAGCGTGTGGCCACCCTGAGCCGTGGCGCGGTCGGTGGAGGTAAGGGCGAGGATCAGGATCGGAGCGAGGACAGCAAGGGTGGGTTTCATCTGGGAGCCTCAAGAGGATGTTGAGCGCGTGAGACGCCGGCGGAGCGCTGCTGACTTGTCGAACAGCGCGCGGACGAACGCTGTAAGAGCGCGCACAAGGAGGATTGGCTGGATCAGAGCCGTGCGGATAAGCCGAAGACCTGTGCTGGACGCGGCGTACACAGCTTTGAGGATAGAGAGCGCCGCCGCGCAGCAGAGTCCGACGAGCACTGCATTGAAGAGCAGATAAAGAGCCAGGACCAAAAACGTGTATGCGAGGTTGTCCATCGGGTGGGCGTAGACGAATTTCGCAGCCGTTGTGACCCATATCCCGGCGATCGTCGCCGTGCCGCTGATTGCAATCGTGGCAGCAACGATCTCGATCGGCCCCAGGCGATGAAAAAACCAGATCTCCTTGCCCATCGGCGTACTCCTTTCAAAACCAACTCCGGCGAAGCAGGCGCGCCCTGTCTGTCACTTCTGCAAATCAAACCATGCGCGTGTGGACGTGCCGTCTTTTTGCCTGATGTCGAAATACCAGGGTCTGGCCCTTCGCGGCCGTGGCTGACGATCGATCTCGGTCCGCTCGCCACGCTCGATCGTGTACTTGGCGCAATAGCTTGCCAAGTCACCGCCATGGCCGGATTGGTCGTCTGCCTCGACATAGCCACTCGGGCAATCCTCGAACGCCTCAAAGCCAGGCGCGCCGGTACCGGCTGCCTTGCAGGCCGGCCAGGAAAAGCCGGGCAACGCCATTGCGGCAATCAGCTTTTCCATTGGCGGTACACAGTAGGAGATACCATGCCAGCTCGGCGTCTGCGCTGCCACGCAAAGGACGATCTGACAGCCCCAATCCGCATCCGCGGCGTCAGCCGCGACGTTCTGGGAAAGCCAGACGGCAAGAACGGATGAGGCAAAAATGCCGCATCTGGCGATCGATGACATCTGCGCTCCTGGCATTTTACAAAGGCACTTGCGTTGTTATCATGTTTTTATATATATGTACTTATAACTCGGGAAACGCAAATGTCCATAGCCCCCATGCGCACTGCGATCGTTGTCGTGAACCTCGTCTTTCCCTGTCTGGCTTTGGCCAACGATGCATCGCCCAGTTCGGGCGCGTTCACAGTCAATGTCTCTTCCGACTGCGCTGACGGTGCGGTGGATGCAAAGACCATTCGCCAGCTCATCACCAGGGAAACGTCGCGCCAGGGGGTCGACGCCAGGTTGGCACTGGCAATTGCCGATCAGGAGTCCGGCTTCGGCGCCCACGTCAATTCGACCGCGGGAGCGCGCGGTCCCATGCAGCTCATGCCAAGGACCGCCGCGCGCTATCAGGTGACGGATATTTGCGACGCGGCCGAGAATATTCGGGGCGGCGTCAGCTACCTCAAGGATCTGACGGCGGCCTTTGGAGGCAACATTATGCTCGTGGTTGCGGCCTATAATGCCGGAGAGGGTCGTGTCGTTGCCGCAGGGGGCGTGCCGGATATTGCCGAGACCGTCTCCTACACGGCACTGGTTACCAACGCCTATTACGGCTTTGACAATTACCTGAAGGGCGGCAAGCGGGCCGCCAAGGCCGCCGCTGCGGGCAGTCGAGCCGTTGCTGCTGCCAGCGTGGACCTGCTGGCGCAAACGCCAGCCTCCCAGCAGCCAACCCCCATCCATCAAACCAGACTGCAAGCCGGCGATCACGACTGGATCGGCGGCTCGGTTCTGTACGTGCAGTAGTCAGGAAAGAAAGGAGCCCCAGATGAAGACAAGGCTATACAATCTCGCCCGATCGGTGATGTCGACCGGACGGATCAACGGAAACATCTTGGTGTTGGCAGGGGTCGCCGGCGCTGTGATGATGGGCAATGTCGAACTAGCCTATGCCGCCGGCGATATCTTCCAGCCGATCAATTCGGTGTTCACGACACTCCTCAATTTCATGACCGGAACGTTCGCGACGACAGCGGCGACCATCGCCTGTGCTGCCGTTGGCTACATGGCGTTGACGAGCCGTATCCCCTGGAGTTGGTGCTTTTCCATCATCGTTGGTATCGCCTTCATCTTTGGCGGCTCGCAGCTCGTGCAGTCCATGTCTTCCGGATTGGGTGGCTGATGGGCGAGGCTGAGGTAAGGGTGGAAGTGGCGCCGCTTGTTCTTGGTCTCACGCGGCCAAGAATGTTCTGGGGCGTGCCGATCGGCGTCTTCGTCGGCGAACTGATGATTGTCGTCATGACGTTCCTCAACACGAAGAACCTTGCGATGTTCCTTCTCTTCCTGCCCCTGCATGCCGCGGCTTACGTGATCACGGTGCGCGATCCGCACCTGGCGAACGTCGCTCTCGTGCGGATCGCCAAATGCCCTTGGACGAAGAACCTTCACTTCTGGGGCGGCAATTCCTATGAACCGTAATTCTTAGGGGCCAACCTGATGGGGGCAGCGATGCAAAAGTCCATCCGCAAGGATCTTCGGTTCGGAGCTGAAAGCGCCCGGGAAAAGCCGATCTCGGCGCATGTCCCCTACCTCAGGCATGTCGACGAGGAGACACTGCGAACCAAGGACGGTATGCTGCTGACGATCATCAAGATCGATGGCTTCTGTCACCAGACCGCCGATCAGCAAATCATCGATGTCGAGGCGACCGCGCGCAACACGCTGGTTCGGGCCCTCGCAGACAGCCGTTTTGCAGCCTACGCCCACATCGTGCGGCGTCGTATTCCCCCTCGACTCGGTGGTACGTTCGATATCCCATTTTGCAGGGCTCTCAATGAGCGTTACATGGCGAGCCTCAGTGACAACAGCATGTATTTGAACGAGCTCTACCTGACGATCATCCGGCGGGGCTTCCAGGGCAAGGTCGGACTGGCGGACGAGCTCTTGTCGCGCTTGCGCAAGGTGTCCGGCGTATCCGAGCGGGCGATGGATCTGGAGGCTCGCCAGGAACTGCGCGAGCATGTCGCCAACATCGTCAAGGGAATGGAACACTACGGCGCCCGGGTCCTCAAGGTAGTAGCGCAGGAGCGGCGCGTGGCGTCCGAGCCCCTCGAGTTTCTGGCGATGCTCCTCAACGGCGGCGAACCGGTCGACATGGCCTTGCCGCGCATGCCTCTCGACCAATATTTGCCGACCCGACGCATCACCTTCGGCCGCCGTCTTTTCGAACTGCGCGGCGCCAGCGACATCGAAACCCGGTTCGGCGCAATGTTGTCGATCCGCGAATACCCACCCTACACCGCGGCTGGCATGATCGACGGGCTGCTGAAGGTCCCAGGCGAGTTCATCCTGTCGCAAAGTTTCGCCTTGCAAGATCGTGCGCCAGTCCTGTCGGAGATGGATCGGATAGAGCGTCAGATCAGTGTTTCGGATGAGCGTGGCACGAGCCTTGGAAGTGCTATCTCGATTGCCAGGGATGAGTTGGTCAACGGCCGCGCCGTCATGGGCTATCACCATCTGTCGGTGATGGCGTTAGGGGCTTCGATCAAGGAGACCGAGGCCGGCGCCCAGGCCATCACCAAGGAATTGCAGAATGCCGGTATGGTGGTCGTGCGCGAGGATCTGAACAGCGAGCCGGTCTTTTACGCCCAGCTTCCGGGCAATTTCTCCTATATCGCGCGACGCGCACTGATCTCGTCGCGCAATTTCTGTGGACTGGCATCGTTTCATAATTTCGCTCTCGGAAAACCCCTTGGCAATCACTGGGGACCGGCTGTTTCCTTGCTGCAGACGACGTCGATGACCCCCTATTTCTTCAACTTTCACAAGGGTGAGGTCGGCAATTTCATCGTCACCGGCCCGACGGGTTCGGGAAAGACCGTGGCGCTCCTGTTTTTGCTGTCGCAGGCAATGCGGGCAAGACCCCAACCGCGATGCGCCTTTTTCGACAAGGATCGTGGCGGCGAGGTCTTCATTCGTGCCTGCGGTGGTCAGTACGAGGTACTGCAACCCGGCGTTCCAACCGGTTTCAATCCGCTGCAGCTTCCAGACAGTCCTGATAACAGGGCATTCGTCTATGACCTCCTCAGCTATCTCCTTCGCCCCAGGGATGATGCCGAAAAGCTGTCGGCCGAGCAGGAGAAAATCCTCTACCGAGCGGTCGAGCAGATCTTCAGCGTGCCGGTCCGGGAGCGCCTGTTCTCGGACGTCGTCCATCTGCTGCGAGGGGGCGAGGCCGCCGGGCGCGACGATCTGGCGTCGCGTTTCGAGGCCTGGTGCGATACCCGGGGATGGTTGTTCAACAACACGGTGGATCTTTGGGATGGCGAGCGCGGCATCTTCGGCTTTGATCTGACCGCCGTCCTCGATGATCCGGAAGTCCGCACAGTGGCGCTCGGCTATATCTTCTTTCGCATCGGCCAGATGCTGGATGGCGAGCGGCCGATGATGGTCTTCGTCGACGAAGGCTGGAAACTCCTGAGCGACGACCGGGCAGGCGCCTTCATCAACGACCAGCTGAAGACCATCCGCAAGAAGAACGGTATTGTCGGAATTGGCACGCAATCTGCTCGCGATATCACCACATCGCGGATCGCCCATACGCTGCTCGAGCAAAGCCCGACGACCATCTTCTTCCCCAACCCGAAGGCGGATCGGGAGAGCTATGTCAAAGGTTTTGGACTTTCGGAAACCGAATTTGAGTGGGTGAGGTCGACCGCGTCGACAAGCCGTCAGTTCCTGGTCAAGCACGACCACGACAGCGTGATCGCGCGGCTCGATCTCTCAGCACTCCCGGACTTCATCAAGGTGCTGTCCGGCAGGGCTGAAACGGTCGCCGAATGCGAGCGTCTGCGTCGTCGCTATGGCGACGCCCCGGAGCTCTGGCTCCCCTGTTACTGTGGCTGGAGCCAGGAGCCTGGCAATCCTTTGGACGCAACGGGTGATATGCGATGAGCGTCCGCAACCGTAATCTCAGCGCTTCTGTTTGCCTTGTGGTGTTGGTGACCCCGTTGGTGATCTCGCCGACGATGGCGCAGGTGCCGGTCAATGACGCCGCGCGAACGACCGAAAAGACGAAGACGGCTGTCTGCGTGCAACGCGCGCGGACCTTCAAGCAGTCTTCCGTGGCACCGTCGCGAGGTGTCACGTCGAGTGTCACGGCGACGGGGGATCTTGCCGGCATCCCACCGATCTCAGGTGCGGCCATCTCCGGGTCACCGCTTTCCGGGACCGCAATTGGCAATAGCGACCTGTCGATCCTTCTGGCCACCGGTTCAAGCGTCCAGGCCCTGAAAACCAGGAATATCGGCCAGGTGGTGAGCGCGCTCGCCGCAACGGCCGCCGCGATCAGCGCCAATACCGCGACACTTCAAAACCAGGCAACAGCAATCGGCAATGCCAATTCCCTGCAGGGCGCTTTCGACCAGAACACCACCGCTCGCCTGTCCGGCGCCCAGATCTGGAACCAGGCGATCCAGTCGGCGACGACAACGGTTCGATTGCGAAACCAGCGACTGGTCGACCAAGTGGCAGCGGAAAGCGCTGCATCGAAAGTCATGACCTACGATCCGGGCTCGGTATCGTTCATCAACGGCAATGAGTAGGAGAGTTCAGACGATGAAGCCATTGAAGATCTTGCCCAGGCCTGTCTTGTCCCTGCTCATGGCGGTGGTTCCCTGTGGCAGTGTTTTTGCGCAGATTCCCGTCATTGACGAGGCCACCCTGTCCCAGGCAACCAAGACCGCGTCGAACACCGCGCAGATCATGTCGTCGAACAGCGACATCCTGCAGACGGTGAACAGGACGCTTGCGGCGGTCACCGGAAACCGGTCGACAAGCGAGATCGCCGGTGCGGCCCTCGGCTCCGGGTTTTCGATCGGCAATGCACCCGATTTTTCCTCATTGCTCAGCGGTCAGATGTCCTGGGGCAATCTTGGTTCCTTCGGCAATACGGCCGCAACGATCCTGAACGGTCTCAATCTCGTCAGGTCCTTGTCGGGCGAGATGGCAAGCGCAAATTTGACGCGCGGCGACAAGGCCTATCAGGGGTTGGTGAACACGGCGACAGCGCTGACGGCGTCGATTGCGGGAACGCAGACCAGTGCACAACAGCGATCGTCCGCGTTTCAGGCTGTCCAGGGACAAATCGGATCGGCACCCGACATCAAGGGCTCCATCGATCAAAACTCGCAAGTGCAGACCCAAACCGCACAAACCGTCAACGAGCTCGTCGGAGCTGTCAACGCCGGAAACGCTGCTCTGAATGCCGAACAGATGCGCCAGCTGGCAGCGGAGGCGGCAACATCTGCATTCATGACCTACCACCCGAATGAGGTCTCCTTCGTTGGGCAGTGAAGATGAGATGATAACGCGGGTGGGCCAAACCGTTTGCCTTGCGCTCGTGGTTGCGACCTTTACCGCATTGCCCGGATGTGCTGGCCATAAGGAACTCAAGGCACCGTGCTCGGCCGGGATAGGCTCCATCCTATTCTCGCAGGCTTATGCCGGCGGCATCGACGATCATTGCGGGCCGATGGTTCGTCAGCGCGGCGTCGTCGGAAACGATGATCGCAGCGGTGTGACCATGCTTTGAGCGGCGCGAGAGCATGAACCCGTTCGACATTCTGTTCGGCAAGATCGACAGCATGGGCGTCAGCGCCGTGCAGTCCATGTACACGACGCTTGCCGGCTATCTCGGGCCATTGTTCCTGGCCGGGCTTACGGTCTATGTCGTCTGGTGGGGCTATGAGATGCTGTTCGGTCGCGCCCAGATGACCGCCGGCACGTTCGTCTGGCGATTTGGTCGGGCGTTCATCTGCTACAGCCTGATCGTGTCATGGGCCACCTATCAGCCGCTGATCGTCAAGCCCTTGCTGGAAGCGCCGGATGGGATGGCGACGATTGTTTGCCAGTCGACCGGCGGCAGCGATTGCGGCGGGGACGGCAGTTCGGGATCGTCTGTGACGCAGGGTCTGACCGACATCTGGAACAGCGGGATTGCCGTCGTCAAGACCATGGTGGATGCCGGTGGTATCACGGCCGTTGGCATGTACATCCTTGCCATCGTCGTGCTTGCGGTCGTTTGCATTTTATGCGCGATCGCCGTCACGCTGCTGATGATCGGTAAGATGACCATGTTCATCCTGCTGGCGATCGGGCCAATCGTTCTGTGTTGCGCGCTGTTCAATCTGACGTCGCGGGTGGTGGATGGCTGGATTGCCAGTCTTGCGGGTTACGCGCTTCTGCCAATCATCGTCTATGTGATCCTCGGATTTATGTTGACGCTGCTGAAGGCCAGGGTGGATGCGCTGACTGCCGATGCCAGTGCGGCCAACATGACAACGCTGGCTCCCTTCATGCTGATGTCGATCGTAACGGCCTTCCTCTTGACCCATGCGATCTCGATCGCGCTGGCGATTGCCGGCGGGGGACCCAGAATTGACGCCCTCGGTGCGGCGGCGGCGGCAACGACCGTAAGGCTCGGTTGGAGAGCGGCTGCCATGTCCGGTCAAGGCATCGCCCAGGCTGGCGGATATCTGTTCAACCAGCGGCCCGGTGCGCCGGCGACGATCGGTGATGGTGATCCCGCCGCAGCCCAGGTGCGAGCCGCCGCCGTCAATGCACGCAAATAAGCATCCCTGGAGAGACATGAATGGGTAAGAACGACATCAGGGTGGGGGCGCTAGACGCGTCAGAGGGAGGGATTGATCCCCGCTATTACAGCGAGGGAGAACGATGGGAGCGCTCGGTCTATCGGTCGGTCGCGATGTCTCGTGGCGTCTGGAGGATGGTCGCGGTGCTGCTCGGCATCGCCTTGGCAACGTCGATCGGTCTGCTCTGGACGCTACTGCCGCTCAAAACCTTCGATGTCGTCGTCCTCGAGGTCGACAAGACCACGGGCTATGTGGAAGTCAGCCGACCGCTGCAGGAGCGTGGTGATCTGACGCAGAATGAGGCGGTGACACGGGCCAACATCGTACGCTTCATCCGCGCTCGCGAAACCTACGATCCAAAGGGATTGCGGGACAATTTCGACCTGGCATCGCTCTATTCGACCGGAAAAGCATCCGCCGATCTCGCAAACACCTATTCCAGCGCGAACCTCAACAACCCTGTCAAAGTCTACGGCGCCAACACCGAAATCACCGTGTTCGTCAAAAGTGTCATCTTCCTCAACGACAACACGGCCGCCGTCCGCTTTTCGACGACCCGCTCCGGCACGTCAGGGCCGACTGTCACGGACCATTGGGTCGCCAATGTCCGCTTCAAATATACGTCCGAGCCGATGCGCAACGACTGGCGCTTCGACAATCCCCTCGGTTTCCAGGTGACCGAGTATAGGCGCGACCAGGAGACAGTCACTGTGGGGGAGGAGGCCCAGTGAGGACACGGCATCTTCTTATCGGCAGTATCGCTGCGATCACCATGCTCGCGCGCCCACCTGTCGTTTTGGCGGAAGTGCAGCCGCAATCCGTCAGGGCAGACGCACGCATTCGTACCGTGCCTTTCCAGAAGGACAACGTCGTCTATCTCGCCGGCATGATGGGTGTGTCGACGATGATCGTCTTTAATGACGACGAACAGATCGCAACGGTCGCCATGGGCGATAGCCTGGCCTGGCAGGCCGTCCCGGATCAATCCAAGCGCTTCCTGTTCATCAAGCCGCTTCAGCCCGACGCACAGACCAACATGAACGTCGTGACGTCGAAGCGGGTCTACACCTTCTTCCTCAACGGCGCCAAACCCGGCAACACCAAAGCTGCGGTCATTAAGCTGCGTTTTTCCTATCCGGACGACACCATGGACGCCAACCTCTTGGCCGCCGCCCGACAGAATGCCGCCATGCCCAACATTCGGGCGGCTTTGGCAAACCCTGGCCGCATAAATTATGATTATGGATATAAAGGTGCTGTCGATGCCAGGCCGACGTCGATTTTTGACGATGGCACGAAGACGTTTTTCCAATTCAGTGGTGAAGTCCCGGCGTTCTTTGCCGTCAAGTCCGATGGCAGGGAGTCTCTTGTGAACTACCGACGCGAGGGCGACTACATCGTCATCGACAAGGTGGCGCGCCAATGGACCCTGCGATCAGGCAGTGTCGCGACCTGTGTGTTCAACCTGCAGCCCCCGATCGGCACGCCGCCACCGCAAAAAAGCAAATGGTCAGACGGTCAGCCGCAGGAGATCAGCCATGGCCATTGATTTCGAAGAAGAGGCGCGCATTACCGAGACTGTTGCGCGGTCCCCCGATGCGAGGAGAGGCAGGCTGATGCCGGTGCTTCTCGCCTCCGTTGCCCTGGTAGTCCTTGCCTATGCCGGCTATGTTAGCTTCATCAAGCCAGATAGAGCGAAGAAGACGGATACCAACGAGGCATTCAAGACGGCGAGCCACGCCGCGCATCTCAACTTCGACACGGATAATCCGCCACCAGCACCCACTGACAACAGGCTGGTCCTTGCGCCACCACCACCACCCGCACCTGCAGTCGTCCAGCCACCTCCCATCGCCGCCCCTGTCGTTACGCCACCGGCTATCGACGAGGCGGCGGCACGGCGGGCCGCTGATGAGGCCGAGCGGGCAAAGAAACAAGAGGAGTTGCGCCAGGCGCGGCTGCGCTCGAACATGCTGGTCGTCGACCAATCTACCAGGGGTGAGACTGGCACGTCTGCTGCTGGCATCTCATCGGCGCAAAGCGCCGGGAACAGCGCAAGTGCCGACGAGGACCCGAACCGCAGGTTCGCGCAGGCGGTCGGGTCCGAAGACGTCGAGACGGTGACGGCCTCACGCAATGATCGCATCGACGCCCTGATCCCTCAGGGAACGTTGATCCGTGGGGTGCTCGAAACGGCAATCCAGTCCGATCTTCCCGGCATGGTCAGAGCCATTATCTCGACTGATGTCTATTCCTTCGATGGCCGGCGGATCCTGCTGCCGAAAGGGACCATGCTGACGGGCGAATATAGAAGCGGTATGGCGCGCGGCCAGACGCGGGTGCTGGTCGTCTGGACGCGGGCGCTGCGCAGTGACGGAACGTCCGTTGCACTCGGGTCCTATGGAACGGACGACCTTGGACGTTCGGGGCTCGCGGGCTTCGTCGACAAGCACTATCTCGAGCGCTTCGGTGCGGCCGCCGTGCTCAGCATGGTCGGAGGCGTCTCCTCCTTCGTTGCAGGCCTGAACAGCGACGGGTCCAGCAGTTCCGCCTCTTCGTCATCAGGCTCAAACGCGCAGAGCCAGGCGCAACAAACCCTGTCCCAGACCATGGCAGAGATGGCCAACATGGCGCTGAAGGATTCAATCAGCATCCCTCCCACGATCTATGTCGACCAGGGAACCGAGATCATGGTGTTCGTGCGCAAGGATCTCGATTTCTCCTCGCTCTATCCCGATCCGGTCAGGCAAGCCGTCAATGACCTTCGCCGCGCGCAGATACGGCATTCGGTCGCAAAGCCCGGTCCGTGACGTGATAGAGCCTCAACCGCAGCAGGCCGAACGCTCGAAGTCCATGTGGGACAGCTTGCCCATTTACGTCAGGCAGACGGCTCAACCCATTCGCCGCTGGCTGGAGGATCCAGCCGTGATCGAAATCATGTGCAATCGCCCAGGAGAGATCTGGATCGAGAGTCTCGACAGCCGTCATATGAGCCGACACGACGTGCCAGCTCTCGATGCGAAGGCGATTACCGCGCTGGCGCAGATGGTTGCGGGAACGACACAGCAAAGCGTCAACGAGGAAACCCCGCTTCTGTCAGCCGCCATGCCCCATGGCGAGCGCTTCCAGGCAGTGCTTTCTCCCGTGGCCGTCATGGGCGGCGCCTTTGCCATCCGCAAACAGGTGATCCGCGACATGACGCTGGACGACTATCTCGCGCTTGGCGGTCTCGATGGTATCCAGGTGAGCGGGGTCGGAATGCAGGATACCGAGGGCTTGAGCGATCTCGAACACGAGTTGGTCGCGCGCCTGGTGGATCCGTCGCCGGCGGCACGGCGTGAGTGGCTCCGTTTTGCTGTCGAAAATCGCGTCACGATGTTGATTTCCGGGGGCACGTCGAGCGGCAAGACCACATTTTTCAACGGGCTGTTGAAGGACGTGCCGGCGTGGGAGCGGTTGGTGTCGATCGAGGATACGCGCGAGCTCAAACCCTCGCAGCCGAACTATCTGGCGCTGGTGACCTCAAAGGGTGCACAGGGCAGGGCCCGCACGACCATCCAGGAATGCCTCGAGGCGGCACTTCGCCTGCGGCCCGACCGCATTTTCATGGGCGAGATCCGCGGCGCTGAGGCTTTCAGCTTCCTACAGGCGGTCAACACCGGGCATCCAGGCTCTATCTCGACGCTGCATGCCGACAATCCACGTGGCGCCTATGAGCGCCTGGCGATGGCGACCATGCAGGCGGGCCTTGGCCTGACCAAGGTGGAGCTGATGGAGTTCGTACGCTTCGTCGTGCCCGTCGTCATCCAGGTGGCTCGCGATCCCGTCACCATGAAGCGTGGCGTTCGCGAGATTTATTTCAGCAAATGGAGCGGTCGATGAGACGCTTCGAGAAGGTGGTAGTGCTGGTCGCAGGACCGATCTTGGGTCTCGGGGCCACCTTCTACACCTGGTCTGCCAGCTACGCCGCAGCCTCGTACTTCTCACTGAGAAGCTCGGCAATGTGGAAGAGCTTTGCCGGCGGCGACGTGCTGATGCCGATAAGACAAGCCTGGGTCTATTTTGGCAATCCTGTTGTCACCAAGCTGGTGTCATTCGCGACGATGTCGACGCTGGCCTTGAGTGCGGTCGTCACTGTCGGGATAACGCTCGCAATCAAGCGACCCTGGCAAGTCCGGCCTCCCGCCGACGGATCGCGCTTTGCAACGCTGAAAGATCTGGAGCGCGCGGGGCTAGTGGGCGGCATGCCTGGCATGTCCATTCTGCTCGGCACCTTCGGCAAGGGTAGCTCGGCGGTGGACGTCCGCTATAGCGGCGAAAGCCACTTCTTCGTCAACGGGCCCTCTCGCTCTGGCAAGGGCCGCGGCTTCGTCATGCCGAACCTGCTCGAATACGAGGGATCGGTCGTCGTGCTCGACGTCAAGCTCGAGAACTACACGCTGACCGGACCGGCGCGTCTGGCCATGGGACAACAGTGCTTTGTTTTTGCGCCGGGATCGGCCCGCTCGCATCGCTGGAACCCGCTGGACTTCGTCCGTGGATGGCCTGAGCGCTCGACGGATCTGGTCAATCTGGCAGCCAGCCTCTTGCCGATCGGCGACAGGGAGGAGGCCTATTGGAAACAGACCGCACGAGGACTGCTCGCAGGCGCTCTCGGCTATGTGCTGGAGTCCCGCACAATGGAGGGCAGGCGAAACCTACGTTCCGTGCTGCGGCTCTTCTCGACCGGCCGGCCGTTCTCGGACGTGCTGAAAGACATCATCGACACTGAACCGAAGCTCGATCAGTTTATTCTCGGCAGTTTTCGCCAGCACCTTTCGCGTGACGAGGAACAACGACCATCGTTCGAGAGTCACGTGACGACGGCACTGGCCGCCTTCAACAACCTTTTGATGGCTGGGGCCTGTTCAGCAAGCGATTTCGACATCCGCGACCTGCGTCACAAGCCGTTCTCGCTGTTCATTGCAGCCCCTGTGTCGGACTTCGCGACGGTCGAGCCGATCATCCGGCTTTTGATCCAGCAAATCCACGATGTGATGCTGCGATCCCTCCCTGCGCCCGATGAACCGCATAAGATCCTGATGATGCTTGACGAGTTCTACCAGTTCGAGCGGCTGCCTGAGATCGTCAAACGCGCTCCCCTGGTTGCGGGCTACGGACTGACGATCGCCCTCGTTGCCCAGAACATTCCACAAATCGACGAGCGTTACGGACAGCAGACCCGAAATGCGCTGCTCGGCAACATGGACGTCAAGCTCAGTATCGCCGTTGGCGACGACGCTACCGCCAAGATCGTCTCAGACAACCTTGGCCGCAAATATGTCGAGCGTGAAGGCTGGGGAAGGCAGACAGGGCTTCTGTTCGGCAGGCAGGCTTCGACCGGCCGGTTTGAATTGGTGCCGCTGATGGATCAAGGCTCGGTCCAGCGGCTGGATGATGACAGTACGATCCTGCAGGTGCGCAGCGGCTACGGCGCAATCCTGAACAAGCTCAACTTTTACAGCGATGCGCGGTTCGTCGCGCGACGGAGGGACGTCGCAGGATGGAAGAGCAAGCTTGTGATCCCAGAGATCAGGATCCACGCAGAGTGGCCGCTGTTTACGCCTCAGCCGCCGGCGCAGGTCGTGGAATTGCCTGCAGCAAACACCGAACAGCGGGAACCCATGGGGGTTGACCACGAGTTCGTCGTCCTGGAGCACGCGAGCGCCGTCTTCGTCGAACCCGCGCTGCTCATGCATGTCTTTCGATGGGCGGTATCGGCCTTGGACGACCAGCCGGCGGCCGATCTTTTGTTTCGGCTGAGAACAGCACCTCAGACGATCGGAAAACTCAAGGGTGGGAAGGGGCGCTTGGGCCGTCAGGACAGACGCATGAGGGAGGAGGCACTGGCGTCGGTCTGGCCACTGCGCAATGCTATCTCTGAGGCGCGCTGGGCTGTCATCGCGGCCCGACTTTCCGAAACAGCGGACCATGAGGGCTTGTTTTTTGCGCCAGGCGGCAACCCTTCTGAGGCGAGCGATATCAAGGTCGACGAGGGAGAGGACGAGGCCAACCGTCTGCAAATGGGGTTTTCATCGGCCAAAGAGGTCGTCGCCCAGGTTGCGGGCATTGCGGAGGCCGCCACTAGCCGCAAGCAGGTGAACGATCCAAACGCGCTTGCGGTCGCGCTGACCAGTTTCAAAGGCGCATTGGACCATTCGATGACGGAATTTGAGGAAGAAAACCGGCTGCCTGTTTTCTGAACGGCAGTGAGCCCATAGCGGCCGCTATGCTCTCTCTGCCGCTGCCGCCGTCTCGATGATTTTCTTGGTAAGGTATTCATAGACGCCGCTCTGTCGCGTGTCATTTTCGACAATGGCAGCAGCCTCTACGATGTAGTCAGCATTTCAAAGCTACATTCGCATCTGCAAGACCTGCTTTAATCGCTAAAGCAATCTCTTCAACAGCCAGGCCGCCGGTATGTCGACATTCACCGATAGGAGGAAGAACCGAAACTACAAACTCTAGTGGCTTGCCTCTGCCTATCTTCAAACGAAGCATGTTGTGTGTCGGGCCCGTCACGTGCTGGGCAGTAAAGGTGCCGTCGTTTTCTGAAATGTGCATTCGCTCGCCCCCAGCCCTGTTTAGCACGCAGACGGCAGCAAAACACTACTTTTTGTCACCCGCGAACGGGCGGATCAGCATTGCGCGTCCGTCGCACCGAATGTAGTTTCTGTCTCACTGAGCGTGCATTGCCCACATCGATCCGTCTCACGCATGCGAGCCGGAAACTGGCCTTTTTTGTTTGTGACCATTGACGATCACAGCTGGTTGGCATGGTCCGGGCCCCACGATTTCCCGCGAAAGCTGTTGTCTTGCGGGCCGCATGTCCAACCTATATGATTCGAGGAGTAAATATCCGCTCCCTCCTTTCCAATTGGCTTGGCTCCTGGCTTCAAGATCAGCATGACATCACGCGAAAAATACAACGCCTATCGTCGGGCCTGGTGGGCTAAATCGCTCGGTGAACACCTGACCGAATCTCGAGTATTCCTTCCCCGGGACGCCCACGAATGGGTTATGCGTTTTGCGGCGGAGGTTGAGGAGCGAATCCCTTTCGTCCTGGGGAAGCTGGTTGTCGCGCAGATAGCGGTATCTGAGGAACGTGTGCAGGAAAAACCCACCGTTTCCGACCAACCGCGGGCCGAGTCTCTTGAAACGGCGAACAGCGTCGAGGTCGTCTCGGCCGACAATCTTCACAAGCTATTTTATGTCGTGCTGGCTTCGCGTTTTCCTGGTGATACAGGATCTACGCGTCTGCGACAGGTCGGTTTCCTGGCAGCGGTGGCGGCAGAGGTTGCCGCCGGCCGGAAGCCTACCGCCAGCTCGATTGCCAATTGCTCGGATAACCACGTCTCGCAGATTACTGGACTTGCGAAGACGATGAAGGAGAGGGGCGTCATTGACGTTAGGAGTGCCTCCTCGGTTCGAAAAGGCAAGGCTGCGAAGATCTTCAGTATCCGTCAGGACGCACTTAAAGCCTTGCACGCCGCTCACGTCGAGGTGACGGGACAAGCGATCGACGACATCACGCCTCCCTGAGAATATTTTTCAAGATCGCTGTGCTTACCCATCGACTGTGGGAGAGACGTCACGCGCTTGTATTCACCGCATCGTTTGTTATATTGCTCATTTAAGCAGGCTGCCTAAGCCGCTTAAATTGAAAGGCTTCAATATCAACGATTTATGAGATCAGCCAGGTCCCTTGGCGAATTAATTAATCAGGTGAAAGGATAGCGCACGGCAAAACGAAAACGACCTCGAAAGTTGCCGCTTTCAAGGTCGATCCGTCAAAGCTCAATGCTTGGATAAGGGGTTGATCACCCACAAGAATGTCGCGATCATCTCCAAAAACCCTATTGTTGTCAAGCATCGACGCCATTTGGCGAGCGGATTTCTGCTGCCGTGTCCTTGGAAGAGGACGCGAATGATAAGCACGCCCAATTCTCATTATGAACGTACACACCGGCGGGTGAGTGCCGCCAGCATCAAGACAGACCGTATCCTCACGGCTTACCGAACGGATAAAGCAAGTGGGTGCAGCAAGAGCCATCCGTCGCGAACACAGGCCCTGCAGGTGGCCAAACGCTTTGCATCGGCAATCGGGTTGAAAGCCGCAAAGATTGCTCTGATCGACCAGTTGTTTGCATTCACCAAGGCCGTGGATTGGTCCGACATTGGCATAGACCCTGTCGTCTGGCCTTCAAATGAGCTGTTGGCCCGCCGTCTCGGCATCAAGATATCGACGCTGAAATACCACCTTGCTGGTTTGGTCGACGTCGGCCTGATTTGTTACTCGGACCATCCCACGTATCAACGGCGCGGCCGGCGCGGTGAGGACGGCCATATCGTCGAGGCCTATGGTATCAATTTATCGCCAATTGCTGCTCGTTACCGCGAAATGCTCGATCTCGCGGATGCGGCGGAGTTTGAAGCAAGGCAATGCAAGGTTCTTTCTTATCGGCGCACGTCGCTCAGGCGGTCCACTGCGGCAATCGTCGAGGCGGCGAGACGGGAATTAGGGTCGCTGAACGAGACGTGGAATTTGCTGTTGGCCCGCCTTGACCGACTACGCGAGCGGCGCGCTCAAGGATCCCTGGAATTGACCGAGGTCGTGGACGCGCTCGAGGCCCTGCGCATTGAAGCGTCGGAGCTCTTGGAGGCTCTTTATGAGAGCCGAGATTCTAACACCGTGCTGGTGAAATTTCGGCCCCTACAAACTACAACCGAAACTCTAGGTTCTGAATCTTGTAGTGAGCTGAGGAATTGCTCCGACGCGAACCGCATCAGTGAGGCCGGCGACATTGGCGCGAAGGCTTTTGAGGAAAACCCTTCGGAAGCAGCGGCGCTAATAGAGCAAGGAAGGCGGCCGGTGGGCCGGGATGACGACATCGTCTGCGTTTCATTGCCGCTCTTGCGGTCGGCATTTTTGCAACTATCGGAGATGGTGCCCGAAGTGTTCAGCCATTGGGCGGTGTTCCGTTCGTCAGGCGGGCTACTTTGCCGCCTTTGTCACGTCAACCCGTTAGTCTATCAGGAGGCGGTAGGCGCGCTTGGGCAAGATCTCGCTATCGTGGCGCTGGCACTGACCGCTGAGCGAAGTGCGAATGGCTCGGTTTCCAATGCGGGTGGATATCTGCGGGAACTGGTCAAGCGGAGCAGGCGGGGGACACTCAGATTAAGCCGATCGCTCTTCGGGATGGCCGCAGCAGGGCGGAGGGCGCATTCGTGACACCTAGGAGGCGTTCCGGCAGCATGCACGGCAATCCCGCCGGGTCCCGCCGGGATCGGTTTTTGAGCCACATCGGAGGCTTAGCATTACAGTTGCGTATTTTTACAAGTTCTGAATCTATAGGCCTCCATGATTCGGAGGTCATGGATGATGGGTGCATCGATCGAGACAACGTTGGAACTTTGGGCATCGTCGCTGCGTGAAGTTAAGGCGCGTATGCGCGGATTGTTTACGCAGGAGCGCGTTGCAGCATCTGCAAACCTTTTCCTGGACGGCTTGTTAGGTGATGAGCGCCGTAAGACAGGTTGGATGCGCGCTGAGGCGGCTGGCGATCCTGGTCCGTGGCGACAGCAAGCCATCTTGGGTCGTGGACGCTGGGACGCAGACGGACTTCGCGACATTGTGCGCGAGTATGTTGTGGAGCACCTTGCCACAGATGATGCGGTCCTGGTCATTGATGAGACCGGCTTCCTCAAGCAGGGCAAGACATCTTGCGGTGTTTCACGTCAATATACAGGGTCAGCGGGCAAGGTAACGAACTGCCAAATCGGTGTGTTCACCGCCTATGTTTCCGATCGTGGTCATGCCTTTATCGATCGAGCCTTGTACTTGCCAAAGAGTTGGACCAGCGATCCGGCAAGGCTTGCCGCCGCTCATGTTCCTGAAGCTGTAGCCTTCGCTACCAAGCCTGCCCTCGCTGTCGATATGATTCGGCGGGCGCTGACAGCCAAAGTGCCGTTTTCATGGGTGGCAGCAGATGCGGTGTATGGCGTCGGAGACGTCGAAGGAGCGCTGCGCCGAGCCTGCAAAGGTTACGTTCTTGGGGTTAAATCCGACCATCATTTTGGCGCTTGGTCTGGTAAGCCTTTCGTCGCAGGAACCGCTCTTGAGATTGCCCGTGATCTCGATCCGGCTGCATGGCATCGCCTTTCCGCTGGCGATGGCACAAAAGGCGCGCGGCTTCATGACTGGGCCTACTGCGAACTGGCCGATATCGATGCCGACGAATACAGTGATACGCAAACCGGGCTTTGGACGCGTGGCTTGTTGATCCGGCGCAATATCAGCGATGGCGACCTCGCATTCTTCACGACTTGGTGCCCGGCCGGAACAGGCATTCAGACGCTCGTATCCGTAGAAGGTCACCGTTGGGCAATCGAGGATAGCTTCGAGACAGCCAAGAACGAACTCGGCCTCGATCATAACGAGACCCGCTCGTGGCATGGCTGGCATCGCCATGTCTCGCTCGTCATGCTCGCCTTCGCAATGATGGCTGTGATCCGATATCGCGCCAATAATGCGGCACCCCAAAAAAGACCGAGGATGCCGACCATCACGATCTGATCCGCTGGTCCATCCAAGAGGTCCGACGCATTGCGAATAAGCTTGCCCAGCGGCGTATAAAGCCCGCCCACATCATCGCATGGTCATGTTGGAGACGAGCGCATCAAGCTGCCGCCCAACGCGCTCACCTGAAATCAAAATTGCAACTGTAATGTTAGGCAGTGTCCCCATAAACGGGGTTCATCTTATTGACGGTGTATGATTCAATCTCCTTGAAAGGAGATTGCTATGCGCCGTCACGAATTGAGCGACGAAGAATGGGCTATCATTGCACCTCTGTTGCCGAACAATAGCCGTGGAATTGAACGTGTCGATGACCGCCGGGTGATCAACGGCATCCTCTGGCGTTTCAGGACTGGTTCGTCTTGGCGAGATGTGCCGGAGCGTTATGGCCCGCGCACGACGCTTTACAATCGGTTCTCCCGATGGCGCAAGGCGGGCGTCTGGGATCGTCTTCTGGACGCCGTTTCAAAGCGTTACGATGGAGACATCGTGATGATCGACAGTTCTTGTGTTCGCGTTCACCAGCATGGTGCCAACGCTAAAAAGGGGGATCTGCCGATCCTTGCATGGGACGTTCGCGCGGCGGCCTGACGACAAAGATCCACGCTCTTGTCGATGCAGATGGCAGACCGGTTCGGCTCGAACTCACCGCCGGCCAAGCCGGCGATGCACCGATGGCTGAAAAGCTGTTGAGCGACCTGCGGCCCGGCGCGACGATCCTCGCCGACAAGGCATATGATACCGATGCAATTCGTAACTTTGCCAAGCAACGCAAGTGTTGGGCGAATATCCCTGCAAAGGCCAATCGAAAGCAGACATTCAGCTTCAACCGCTGGGTCTACCGTCAACGCAATCTCGTGGAACGGTTCTTCAACCGTATCAAGCAGATGCGAGGCCTCGCGACGCGATACGACCGGCGCGCTGATAATTACATGGCCGCCCTCAAGCTCGTCGCGACGAGGATATGGATCGCCTCAACTAATGAGTCCGTGGCCTAGCATTACAGTTGCGTATTTTTACAAGTTCTGAATCTATAGGCCTCCATGATTCGGAGGTCATGGATGATGGGTGCATCGATCGAGACAACGTTGGAACTTTGGGCATCGTCGCTGCGTGAAGTTAAGGCGCGTATGCGCGGATTGTTTACGCAGGAGCGCGTTGCAGCATCTGCAAACCTTTTCCTGGACGGCTTGTTAGGTGATGAGCGCCGTAAGACAGGTTGGATGCGCGCTGAGGCGGCTGGCGATCCTGGTCCGTGGCGACAGCAAGCCATCTTGGGTCGTGGACGCTGGGACGCAGACGGACTTCGCGACATTGTGCGCGAGTATGTTGTGGAGCACCTTGCCACAGATGATGCGGTCCTGGTCATTGATGAGACCGGCTTCCTCAAGCAGGGCAAGACATCTTGCGGTGTTTCACGTCAATATACAGGGTCAGCGGGCAAGGTAACGAACTGCCAAATCGGTGTGTTCACCGCCTATGTTTCCGATCGTGGTCATGCCTTTATCGATCGAGCCTTGTACTTGCCAAAGAGTTGGACCAGCGATCCGGCAAGGCTTGCCGCCGCTCATGTTCCTGAAGCTGTAGCCTTCGCTACCAAGCCTGCCCTCGCTGTCGATATGATTCGGCGGGCGCTGACAGCCAAAGTGCCGTTTTCATGGGTGGCAGCAGATGCGGTGTATGGCGTCGGAGACGTCGAAGGAGCGCTGCGCCGAGCCTGCAAAGGTTACGTTCTTGGGGTTAAATCCGACCATCATTTTGGCGCTTGGTCTGGTAAGCCTTTCGTCGCAGGAACCGCTCTTGAGATTGCCCGTGATCTCGATCCGGCTGCATGGCATCGCCTTTCCGCTGGCGATGGCACAAAAGGCGCGCGGCTTCATGACTGGGCCTACTGCGAACTGGCCGATATCGATGCCGACGAATACAGTGATACGCAAACCGGGCTTTGGACGCGTGGCTTGTTGATCCGGCGCAATATCAGCGATGGCGACCTCGCATTCTTCACGACTTGGTGCCCGGCCGGAACAGGCATTCAGACGCTCGTATCCGTAGAAGGTCACCGTTGGGCAATCGAGGATAGCTTCGAGACAGCCAAGAACGAACTCGGCCTCGATCATAACGAGACCCGCTCGTGGCATGGCTGGCATCGCCATGTCTCGCTCGTCATGCTCGCCTTCGCAATGATGGCTGTGATCCGATATCGCGCCAATAATGCGGCACCCCAAAAAAGACCGAGGATGCCGACCATCACGATCTGATCCGCTGGTCCATCCAAGAGGTCCGACGCATTGCGAATAAGCTTGCCCAGCGGCGTATAAAGCCCGCCCACATCATCGCATGGTCATGTTGGAGACGAGCGCATCAAGCTGCCGCCCAACGCGCTCACCTGAAATCAAAATTGCAACTGTAATGCTAGCACTACTTTGGCAGATTATTTGATGCGGGCTCGGCGATGAGTTTATCGCAGTGGGGGCATCTGTGGGGTGTCGGTCGCATGACGAAGTCGAGAATGGCTTGCCTGATGGCCGGCATGGTCGGCTGAGGCGGTGGCCCCCCGACTCTTTTTTTTCCGTCCCGCTGCTTTGAGGCGGCGGGATTGGAGAAATGCGAAGGCAATCATCGCCATCAGACAATGTCGGTGCAATCCGGTCCATGATCTGCCTTCGAAGTGATCAAGCCCAAGCTCTTCCTTGAGTTGCTGGTGTGCCTGTTCGCAGATCCACCGTGCTTTGATAGCCGCGGCAAGCATCTTGAGTGTGGCGACGGCAGGCAGGTTTGACAGGTAGTATTTCTGCTCTCCAGTTGTGCGCCTTTCGCCGACGAGCCAGATTTCCTGTTCACCAGGCATGGCCTGGACACGGCCGTCACTCATTCGGTGCCTGTGGCCATCTGCAACCCGAACACGGCAAGCAGCAAACTGGCAGGTCAGCTTGCCTTTGGTCCCGCGTCGCCAACTGACCTTCTTCCATTTCGCATCAGCCAGCATCGTTTCGGCAGAGACGGCAACATCGTCAGGGACGTGGTATTTACGCCGCCTTCCGGTCGCAGCTTCCGGGAATATCAGTCCGACGTTCGCCTGATACACATTCTGGCGTCGTGGTATGCCGACTGCCCACAGCAGGCCGCGCTCGCTCAGGGCTTGGCGGAACGGCCCGCTCGACCCATAACCGGCGTCGGCCAGCACGCAACCGAACCGGGCACCAGAAGCTATCACACGATCAATTTCCTCAATGGCAATCTCCGGCTTTGTCAGGGCTACCTGGCGTTCTTGCGGAACCCGGGCTCGATCCATACGCTCGGCATCATTGGTCCAACTCTCGGGCAAGAACAGGCGCAGCCCCACCATCACTGGCACTTCGCGCGATGCAAGCGTCACCGAAACAAGCGACTGACAGTTGGACGTCTTGCCAAGCGACGAAGCGTATTGCGCCGCCACCCCGACCGAATGGGTGCCTTTCTTCGGCAACGCTGTGTCGTCGATGACAAGATACCCGGACTTGTCCCCGACTAGGCGGTCAGCCTCCCTCAGGAGAATAGCCTCAAGCGGCGCGCTTTCCCACACGCCGTCAGCGACAAAATGATGGAGTTGGTCATAGCCAAACTCAACATCACGGGCTGCCATCGGCTGGATACTCTTGCGGTCACCTGGGCCAATTAGGCCTGCAATATATGCAGGACACAGTCGCATCCGGGTTTTATGCCGAAATACCGAGAGGAATGGCGCCAACCATTCCGCCAGATCGCCACGCCAATCTTCCGTCATCGCCAGCCTCCCAAAAAGCTGGCTTCCTATGAATCAGGGAAATCACCTCAAGGGAATCTGGAGGGTTATTTGAGGTCGCATGGGACGGTGCGGCGGGTTCGGGCGACCTCATGTAAGCCGGATTGAACTAAGACGCGGGTTGTTTGACGCTGCTATGGGGAATTGAGAAGTGGCCCTATGTCTGCAGAGCCGGAACCATGCCGTCCCGATTGCTCCGAGGGTGTCGCTGATCCTGAGAATCGACATTCCTGAGCGTTTTGCCGGAGACCTTGCAGACCTGTGGGCCAAATGTACCGGGATCTGACGCGGTTCGGTCTTGCTGGGGTCGAGCGATATCGATCGCCGGCACAGCGGCGAGCGAGTGGGAATATGCTGTAATGTTTGCGGTTGTCTGACATCATGAAGTATCGCACCAGAAGGATGATGGCCGAGGCGGTGAAACAGGCGCGACGGTGACGCCAGTTCGACGCATGGGGTGCTGGCAATCGGGGCATTCGAAGGAATGGGCCTGTTGAGATTTTGTCGAATGGGATCGCTCGCCTATCGGTGATAGTTGGCCGAGGAGGCTTCTGCAGAGAGCGATACGATCGCGCCGGTGACAATTGGCGAGAAAGCCAAAGTGGCGCATGCGGTGGAAGCCATCCGGAAGCACATGAAGGAGAAAGCGCCGGATGAACTCGTGGGGATGAAGACGCATGATCTTCTCACGGTCGCGACCGTTTCCACGATAATCCTTCCATCGGAAGGCGACATGGTCGTCATCGACATGGACGATGCGGCTGTTTGCGATGGCAACACGATGGGTGTAGCGGCCAAGATAGGCGAGCACTTGATCCGGACCACCGAATGGCGGCTTCGAATAGACCACCCATTCGATGCTGCGAGCGCGGGCAAGATGGCGGGCGAATGTCTTGTTATCGTTGAGATGAGCGAGTTCGTTGAAGAATTGCAGCTCGTCTTTGGCAAAGGCATCAGCGAGAGCTGTCAGGAAAAGCCGGCGAAACAGACGTGACAGCACGCGAACGGGCAGAAAGAAGCCCGATCGGCAATTGATCCACCTTGTTCGATCGGGTGAGAGGCCTCCACCCGGTACGACACAATGGACATGGGGATGGTGGGTCATGGCCTGGCCCCAGGTGTGGAGCACAGCGGTTACACCGATCTCTGCGCCCAGCCACTTGGGGTTAGCTGCGATGGTCTGCAGGGTCTCGGCCGAGATCCGCATCAATAATGCATAGACGACCGCCTTGTTCTGGAAGGCGATCTCAGCGACACCACGTGGCATCGTAAAGACGACATGGAAATAGGGGACCGGCAAGAGATCGGCGATGCGAGCATCGACCCATTCCTTGCGAGCAGCTCCCTGACACTTTGGGCAATGACGATTGCGGCAGGAGTTATAGGAGATGCGGGTTTTGCCGCACTTATCGCAGGCATTGACGTGACCGCCAAGCCTGGGTGTCCGGCAGGCTTCTATCGCTCCCATGACACGTCGTTCGCCGCGGCCAAGATGACCGGCGTTCTCGCGTCTGTAAGGGCCACCATGCCACCGAAAGATGTCGGCGACTTCGAAGGCGGGACGCAACCTGCTACGCTTCCGGCGGGGTCACCTCCAATCGCAAACGGTCAAGGGGACTGGCGGTCGACCTGATGGTGTCGGTGGACACCTGTGCATAATGCGCAGTGCTGGATAGATAGGCATGGCCAAGCAAGACCTGGATGATCCGGATATCGGTGCCATTCTCCAGAAGGTGCGTTGCAAAGGAATGCCGCAACGTATGGACGGTGACCCGCTTTGAAAGGCCAGTAGCGGCAACCGCTGAACGACAGGCGGCGTTCAAAACGGTCGGTTCGATCGGCCTGTCGGCATCGCGCCCTGGAAAAAGGAACCCGGTGGGTCGCGATAGACGCCAATAACTGCGTAAAATGCCCAGCAGCTCGTTTGACAGCATGACGTATCGGGCTTTGGCGCCTTTGCCATGACGAACATGGATCACCATCCGGGAACTGTCGATATCCTCGATCTTCAGACCACAGACCTCGCCGACCCTGAGGCCAGCGGCATAAGCTGTGGTCAGCGCTACACGCGCCTTGAGACTGGAGACGGCCTCAAGAAATTGGGCCACCTCGTCCGCCGACAGAACAACGGGGATCTTGCGGGGTTTGCGCGCGTATGGAATCCGCTCAGGGACATCGTCTTGGGCCAAGGTAATGCCATAGAAAAATCGGAGAGCACACACGATCTGATTTAACGATGCCCACGATATCCCCGTCGAGACAAGGTGAACCTGGAACGTGCGAATGTCGTCGAGATTAAGCCGATCAGGTGATCGGGAGAAATAGCGGCTGAACTTCCGGACTGCACTGATGTAGGATCTTTGGGTCGCCGGGGACAAATTGCGGATCGTCATGTCCTCAATCATCCGGCGGCGAAGAGGGCTTATCTCAGCCATCGGGGCCTCCTGTCTGAAGGGTGGGTTGCAACACAACCATCCTCTCAGTCAGGGCGCTCTCGTCAAAGCCCGCCGCAAATCGCCGCGATCAGCGGCTTAGTTCAATCGAAAAATCAAATTTATGCCAAAGTAGTGCTAGTCTCAGCTCTCTGCCTTTTGCAGCCGGAGAACGACCTCGTAGCCAAATGTCTTGAGCAGCATCCCTGGCGGCTCGTCCGATGCGATGGCGACGTCGATAGCGTCGCTTTCACGGACTTCACCAGAGATCTGCAGTGCCTGATCAAAGCAGTGGACCGACCATTCTGCGAATGTTTGATAGCCCTGCTGTCTGGCAAATTGATCGAGCGCAAAACCCCGCGCGCTATGCTTGCCCAAACCGATATGGGGCACACTCACGACAAGGGTATTGTCGGCACCTTCAATATTCGAACTCATTTTTCCATGGTCGTCCTTGATGAGGCTTTCGGAAAGTCGGATAGAAACCTAGTTATGACTGGGAATTAGCCTCAACGTATTTGGCGAAATCGGTATAGGGTTGCGGCGGATAGACATATTCGATGGGGATTGCGGGATCAGACATCAAGCCCAGATAGCGAGATAGGTTCTCCGCGCTATTACTGGCTGCGAGCCCGTAAAAGTTGCCGCAGTTCCAGGTCACAATGCAATGCTTGAATTGTGGGTAGATCGCGCGCGCCATCTCCGGCAGGCTGACCTCGTTGCGATGCATGGTATTCAGTACTGTCTTGGCCTTCCGCGCAATCTCTTCCGGACCGAAATATTGAGCCTTGAAACCAAAGTCCTTCTGCGCTTCTCGCGCTGCGTAATCTTTCGGATCGGTCGCTCGAAATTTCTCTAGAAACAGGAGAATTCCATTGGGTTTGAGGTGGTGGGCAACGAATTCGACTTGCTGCTTCCGATTTGGGGAATACATTTGAAATGTGGTGTCCTCAAGGATGAAGTCGAAGCCATCTACAAAGTCCTCCAGATGCCCCTCGGACCGCAGATAGTCCTTGGACAGGCGATGAAACGGACCGAGGAAGAACTTTGCATGAGGCGGCTCGCCAAAGGCCATGAAGCACTTGTAGTTATCTTCACTGGGGCTGCACGATAACGACCGGATTTTTCCGCCGCTGAGCTCTGCAAGAACGCGAGCCATGGTGCCTTCGGCAGTCCCCAGGCTGTAGAATAGAACATCCGTTGAACTCGACTGACTATAACGGAGCAGAGCATAGGCCATCCGGCACTCCTCTTCCAATCGATAGGGAATGCTGCCATGATAGTGCTTATCGAAAAAACCTTGGCGGCGCGAATGGAGCTCGACGATCCTGTGAAGCAACGGGTCGTTCGGCAGAAGCCGCACGTCGGCAACTGGGCGACGAACAGGCATGCCGTTGGCGCCGGCTGCCGTCTCATTAAAAAAGCGGGCCAACCCGTTCAATCGCGGAGCTTGGTCGCATTCGAGAATAAAACTGCTGAAATCCTGCATCGCTAGGCCTTTTGAATAATAAGGTTCTAATGCGACGGCTCGGATAAAGGGTCTGGCCATCGGAGACGGCCGGAGGCAGATCGGCTGAGCCGCGCTCCTTGTCCTAGAGCTGCATTTTGTGCAGCGCTTTCATCAGCATGCCTTTTTGTCGTCAAAGTGCCACGTTCGGATGACGGCGTATGAGCGCCTGTTGTTCGAAAAGCGTGAATCGATTTATAAGAACGGCGGTTTGCGGTTTTTACGCAGGAGTATCGCCCTTTTTGATGAAGACCGAAGACTTCAGCCCCAGCGAGGCCCGACGTTCGGATCACCGAAAGCTGATCCATCATCATGTCGACTGGGGCATCGTTCGTGCTGACCTCGTCCGGAGAACGGGCCTAAAACGCCAGGAGACGAAGGTATCAGCGGAAAACCATTGCCTGCTGATCAACTTGCGCGGCGAGGCGCGCGCGGGCGAGGATTTCATCGAGGGAAGGGCGGTCGCGTTCACGCCGCGCCGGCCGGGTTCGGTCATTTTCATTCCAGCCCATCACGAATGGCGCGGGTGGGACGAGGGGGATATGATCGGATCCTATCTCTTCGTATCCATAAATTCCGGCTTCGTCGAGAGAACGATCGGGTCGCATCGGATTACAGCATTGAAACCAGCTATCGGTTTCCGCGACGTTACGGTGGAGGCGTGCCTTCACCGGATCGCATCGGAGTTGAAAAATCCAGATCCGATCAGCGTTGTGATGGCGGAGAGCCAAGTCATCCAGCTTTTCGTCCAGCTTTCCCGGCTGAATGGCGCCGACGTGACGCTCACGAAGGGCGGCTTGCCTCCCTTTGATTTGAAGCGGGTCGTGGGGCTTATCGAGGAGCGGCTTGCGAACCCTCCCTCCCTTGTAGAAATGGCCACCGCGATCGGCGTCAGCCGTCGCCATTTTTGCCGCGCATTCAAGCAATCAACGGGAAAGGCACCGTATACTTACTTGGCAGATTATCGAATGAAACAGGCAGTTGCGATGTTGAGCGGGACTGAGCTTACGGCCACAGAGATTGCACTGGCCTGCGGATTTTCGAGTTCCAGCCACTTCACCTTTGCCTTCAGACGCGCGTTCGGCGTTAGTCCGCTGGAATATCGCCGCGGGTGGCGCGTCTGACGCCTGCCTCGCTCTTCTCCCATTGCGTGGGTTGCGGCACGATTATGATGCTTTGGCACGATTGTGAAAGCACGCGGTCTGCAACTCGCCACCATGGCACGATGATGCTCAGGAAGGTGCCTGATGTTTCGACCACGCCTTGTCGCAGACACGGGACGGGTACCTCTTTTCTGGTTTCTCGCCGCCGTCTTTTCTGTATCCGTCGGCCGCAACAGCTATAGTCTCGCATGCTCGTGGCTTCTCGTCGCATCGGGCCATGGTACGTTGCCAGTTGCCATCTTTTTTGCCGCCACGTGCGTGGTCGAACTGGCGGCAAGTCCGATCGCCGGATGGCTCTGCGATCGCTATGACCGCAGAACTGTTTCGATTGCCTCGGATCTTCTGCGGTTGGTTGGGGCTTTGGTATTGGCGTCTGTGATCATGACGACCGATGTCTTTTGGGCGATCGTACTTTCCGTCATTGTATTCGGGGTATGTGACCGGCTGTCCCTAACGGCGACACAGTCCATGATCCCTGCCTTCACAGCCGGGCGATCGCGTGCCAAAACCAATTCGGCCGTATTCGTTTTTTTGCAGTGCGGGGGCCTTGTTGCCGCAGTTGCCATCGGCCTGCTGCTCCATGCTTGGCCATCCTGGATAACGCTGGTGTTCATCGCCTGCTGCTTTTGCCTATCCTGCGTATGCATGGTTGCGGTGCCAGAGGAGGGCCGGGTTGTTCGTCCACATTTCACAGTGGAAGGATCTATGCCGCTGGACGCTACCTTGCTTAGGCTCGCCGGCATCTATGCCCTTTTGAACGCAGGCGGCTTACTCATCAGTGTGATCGGGCCCAGCTTTGTGTTCCAGGAGCATCTCGGAAATGCATTGGATTTCGGTCATTTGGAAGGTGCCTGGTCAGCAGGTTCTATTCTGGGGGTTCTGCTGCTGGTCCCCATCGCGCGGGCAACCTCACTTTCCAGCTTGCACCTCATGGTTCTCGTTGTCATGGCGGGTCTGTTTGCAGCCACAGCTTTCTTGACGTTTTCCTGGAGCGTGCTCGTCATCGCAATACTCGGCGCCACCTACAATTTAGGGCGGGTTTCCGTGGAAGTCGCGCTGCAGGCGTGTGTTTCGCGAGAGGCACTCGGGCGAGCCAAAGGACTGATGCATTCCGTTGCTGTTGCCTTTGGTCTGCTACTGTTTGTTATCGTGTCGTTTTTGTCGAGTAATGTCAGACCATCGACTGTTTTTTTGATCTTTGCCGCCTTCGTCGTATTGAGTACGGGCCTCCTGGCAAAACTTCCCCCTCATCGCAGCAAGCACTGATCGATCCTGGGGCGCCCCGACGCGCTATAGTATTGCGTCAGATGCAAGTGGCAGGCTGCTTTTTGATTTTTTTACCAACTGCCAATCGAGAAGCCTAGGCGTTTTTCGCGATCGCGGGCTGGCGAAGCGCTGTTATCTCATTTATTCTATTTGTGAGGCAGTACGTGCTGCCTTGGGGCGTCGAAACCCCTGCAAGCGATTGATGCTGGTCGATTCAGCATCGAACTCTCTGACCTTTCGGGTCGGGGAGCCTGTGGCGTATGTCCAGGTTCCCCGGAACTAAAGGCCGCAGGGCTGTCTTGCACAGTTTCGAACTCCCCGATCATTCGGAGGTTTTAGTGAGTCTATCGCGGGGACGTACCGCGACAACTCGCTCGACGGGGAGCAACAAATGTTACCTCACGCCCTTCATCTAAATTGCGACCATATTGTTGCGTCCATTGTGGAAGCCGATGCTATGTCGGCATCAACGCCGTTTACGCCTCCGAATACTCTTTGGCTGGCCCCTTCGAACATAATGGTGGCCATGATGAAGAGGGGCGGCGCATGACTGCCTCCGATCTCCACCCGACCTTCAAGCACGGGCCATGCCGCACCGTATCTCACCAGACAAAATCCTGGAGCCAGATGCACGCTGCTCTGGTGCGCCGGACGGGTCTGGAACGGGAAGAGACTCAAATCATGGCGGACCGGCATCTTGTGCTTCTCAATCTGCAAGGCCAGTCAGAACGAGGGGAGCATTTTCTGGACAACCGTAGAACCGGCTTCGTGCGCCGTAGGGCGGGCGCGATCCTTTTTATCCCGGCTGGCTCAAACTGGCGGGGCTGGGAAACAGGAGCGTCCAATGCGGCCTATCTGTCGCTGACCGTCGATCCCGCAAAGCTTGATGATCTGTTTGCGCCGGTAAAGCTCAATACGCGGTCGAGCCTGTCGCCGGACCTCGGCTTTGAGGACCAGATCGTTATGAACGCGATGCGCGGGATCGGTGCTGAACTTCAAGGTAAAAGCCCGCTCAGCGACATCCTGGTTCAAAGCTACGTTACAACAATCTTCACGCAGTTGTTGCGCAGGCAAAATAGCTTGCCGAGCCGGCGACAAGGCGGACTTTCGCCTGCAATTCGGACCCGCATCATGGAGAAAATCGAAGACGAGCTGGACGATCACCTCTCGCTCCAGCAGCTGGCGGATCTGGCCGGGCTTAGCATACCGCATCTCTGCAGGGCTTTTAAGCAAAGCTTCGGCAAGCCGCCTTATAGCTATATCATTCAGTGTAGGGTGGAGCGAGCGAAACACTCTCTGCGCGACAGCACTCTTTCCGTCACCGAAATCGCGCTCTCCTGCGGCTTCTCAAGCGCAAGTCATTTCGCCAACGTCTTCAGAAAAGAGGTCGGTACCACGCCGCTCGATTATCGCGCTGCGTGGTCTGGTCGCGCGTTCAGCTGATTCTCTGATCATATCCTGTTCCTGCATCAAGATCCTGCAAGCGCGGGCCAGTTGACGGGGTAACGATGTCAGCATCTCACTTGCGGATGTTGCCATGGAAAGAGAAGCCAGTTTATCGGATGTGCAGACGACGTCCCACCGAGCGGGTCACACGGTATTGCACATCGTGGCTATGGCAAAGCGCTTCGGCCCGCTCAAGACACGGCTCATCAATACTGCAGGAGCGACTCTCCGATCTAGCGGGTCCGGCAACAGGATTGTCGGATGACGCTTTTACAAGGTTACGGCGCACAGATCGCCGCAGGCGCGATCACAACGCTTCAGGCAGCATCGACGACCCTTGTCTTGGGGATCTGTGTCGGCATGCTTGGTGCGGCAGCAAAGAGCAGTCGGTTGCCGGTGCTACGCTCCCTAGCAAAGGCTTACACCACGACCGTCAGAGGCATTCCTGAGCTGTTGATTCTTCTCATCTTGTACTTCGGCGGAACCGTTGCCCTGACGGCAGTGTTCGGACGCTATGTGGAGGTCAATGCATTCGCTGCCGGCGTTTTCGCATTGACTATCGTATTTGGTGCTTATGCAACGGAAGTGCTGAGGGCAGCCATCGTTGCTGTGCCCCTCGGACAAATCGAGGCTGCGCGCTCGCTAGGACTTTCCAGAATTTGTGTCTCGTATCTTATCGTCTTGCCGCAGATGTGGCGCTATGCCCTGCCGGGTCTTGGAAATCTTTGGCTCACCTTGCTCAAGGACACAGCTCTCATTTCCGTCGTCGGGCTTGAGGATCTCATGCGTAAGACCGGCACGGCGGCTGGATCGACCCATGATCCCCTGACATTCTACCTGGTCGCTGCCTTCCTGTATCTCTTGTTCACCTCTCTGTCGCTGGCGGCACTGCAGGTTCTCGAGCGGCGCGCGGGCCGTGGCCTCGGTCGATAAGGAGTGCTCATGAACCTCTTTCTCATTCTCGATGTTCTTCCGCACCTGCTTGATGGTGCTCTGCTGACAATAGAATTGACGGTCACGGCTATTGCTGCCGGATTTCTGATAGCGGTTCCCTTATCGTTGCTGCGTGCCTCGCCAGCATTTTTCATCTCCGCTCCCGTTCAGTTCTACACCTTTCTGTTTCGTGGCACGCCGCTGCTGGTCCAGCTCTTTCTAATTTACTATGGCGCAAGTCAGATCGGCTGGCTTCGCACGGGCCCTGCCTGGGTCGTCTTGCGCAATCCATTTGG
>NZ_CP072144.1 GCF_019355555.1 Rhizobium sp. L51/94 | reverse complement strand
TCTCGCCCAGCATGCGAGCGAACTCTACGCCAAGAACCTCCTCAATCTCCTCCAGCTGATCGTGCGCGATGGCAAGGTGGTGCTCGATTTTGACGATGAGGTCATCGCCAAGACAGTCCTCACTCATGAAGGCCAGATGAGAAACCAGCCAATGCCGAGCGTGGTCCCGGTGAAGACCCCCGAAGGAGCAGCCGTATGATCGCCGACACATCCCTTACCTGGCTCATTGCCCTCTACATCTTCATGCTCGCCGCCATCACCGGCTACGAGGTCATCAGCAAGGTTCCCTCCATCCTCCACACGCCGCTGATGTCCGGCTCCAACTTCATCCACGGCATTGTCGTCGTCGGTGCGCTGCATGCGCTGTTCACGGCGACAAGCACCATCGCACAGATTCTCGCCTTTGTCGCTGTGATGCTCGGTGCGGCCAATGCCGCCGGTGGCTACATCGTCACTGACCGGATGCTCGCCATGTTCCGTCCCAGCACCGAAAAGAAGGTTTGATCATGTTCCTTCAACATATCGAGGGGCTGAGCGGCCTTGTGGCCGCAGCTCTCTTCATATTCGGGCTAAAACGCATGTCGTCCCCCGTCACGGCACTTTCGGGGATCGTCGTTGCCGGGATCGGCATGGTCATAGCCGTCGCCGCGAGCTTTCTCGTGCTGGCCGATCTGCCAGAGGCAGCACAGCCGCGCATGCCGGCAAATATCGTACTTGCCGTTCTTGCGCTCGGTCTCGGCGGTGGCTGGGCATGGTGGAATGGCCGCAAGGTCGCCGTCACAGCGATGCCCCAGATGGTTGCGCTCTATAACGGCATGGGCGGCGGTGCGGCGGCGGCCGTTGCTGCAGTCGAACTGCTAAAGGTTGCCACGGCCGAGCCGCTGAATGCCTCCGTCACCATCGCCGGTGCGCTGATCGGCTCTATCTCGCTGACCGGCTCGGTCATCGCCTGGGCAAAGCTCGACGGCCGCATCGACAAGCCATGGCGCTTCACGGGCCAGCGCCTGGTCAACGGGCTGGTGTTCCTGCTCGCCATTGCGCTCGGGACCCTGCTTGTCCTGCAGTACGATGGCCTGCCCACCGTTGTCATCGCGCTCCTGTTCTTCGGCTGCGCGCTGGCGTTCGGCATCCTGATGACGCTGCCGATCGGCGGCGCCGACATGCCGGTGGTGATCTCGCTCTACAACGCTTTTACCGGCCTTGCTGTCGCGCTCGAAGGCTATGCCCTGCAAAATCCTGCGCTGATGATTGCCGGCATGGTGGTCGGCTCGGCCGGCACGATGCTGACCGTGCTGATGGCGAAGGCCATGAACCGGTCGCTTGCAAATGTGCTTTTCAGCAACTTCGGGGACGTTAGCGCCGCCTCGACATCAGACATCGCCGGTAGCATGAAGCCGGCAGACGCCGGCGATGCGGCCATCGCCATGCGCTATGCTTCCAGCGTCATCATCGTTCCGGGCTACGGCCTCGCCGTCGCTCAGGCGCAGCAGAAGCTCTACGAACTGGTGAAGATGCTGCAGGCGGCCGACGTCGATGTGAAGTTTGCCATCCATCCGGTGGCGGGTCGCATGCCGGGGCACATGAACGTGCTGCTTGCCGAGGCTGGCGTTCCCTACGACATCATCTTCGACATGGAGGACATCAACGATGCGTTCGCGACGACCGATGTCGCCCTTGTCATCGGCGCCAACGATGTCGTCAATCCGGCGGCGCGCACCGACAAGTCCTCTCCCATCTACGGCATGCCAATCCTCAATGTCGATCAGGCGCACCAGGTCTACGTCGTCAAGCGAGGGCAGGGCAAAGGCTATGCCGGCGTCGAGAACCTGCTGTTTTACGGCGACAACTGCAACATGGTCTATGGCGACGCCCAGGCCGTGATTACCCAGATGGTCCAGGCCATCAAGGAGCTCGGAGGCTGATCCGGCATCCGCTTCTAACCGGTGGCGCCATGGGAAATCGGACGCGCCACACACTGCGAAAGGTAAGTAACATGGCATATGCAACCATCAATCCCTACACGGGCGAAACGTTGAAAACCTTTGCCGACGCCACGGACGCCGAGGTAGGCACGGCAATCGACAAAGCGCACGCCGCCTTCCTGTCGTGGAAAACGGCACCGTTTGCGGACCGCGCCGAGGTCATGCAGAATGCGGCCGACCTGTTGCGTCGGGATGTCGACAGCTACGCCAATCTGCTGACCCTCGAGATGGGCAAGGTGATATCGGAAGCCCGGGCAGAAGTGGAACTGTCGGCAGCTATCTTTGAATACTACGCGAACAACGCTGAAAGGCTGCTTGCCCCACAAAAGCTGCCGGTGGCCGACCCTGCGGAAGGCGACGCCACTCTGGTGCACGAACCCCTCGGCGTCCTGCTCGCCATCGAGCCCTGGAATTTCCCTTATTACCAGATCGCGCGGATCATCGCCCCGCAGCTGTCGGCGGGCAACACCATGCTGCTCAAGCACGCCTCGAACGTGCCGCAAAGTGCAGCGGCGTTTGAGGGGCTGATGAAGGAAGCTGGCCTGCCCATCGGTGGTTTCCAGAACCTCTATGCCACCCGCTCGCAGATCGAGATAATTCTCAACGATCCCCGCGTGCATGGCGTCGCCCTGACGGGTTCCGAAGGCGCTGGCGCCATTGTCGCCTCCCAAGCGGGCAAGGCCCTAAAAAAATCCACCATGGAACTCGGCGGTGCCGACGCTTTCGTGGTGCTTGCCGATGCCGACATGGAAAAGACCGTCAAATGGGCAGTCTTCGGACGGCACTGGAACGGCGGCCAGGTGTGTGTCTCCTCCAAACGCATGATCATCCTCGATGGCGTCTACGATGCGTTCCTCGCGAGCTATATCAAAGGCGTCGCAGCCTTGCGTGCCGGCGATCCCTTCGCACCGGAAACCACGCTCGCGCCAATGTCGTCGCAGGTTGCTGCCGATGAAATCCGCGAGAAGATCGCGCAAGCCGTTGCGCTCGGCGCCACGGCCACCGAAGTCGGGCCCAGCGTTCCCAACCGGGGCGCATTCGTGCAGCCGACGATCCTCACCAACGTCTCGGATGAGAATCCCGCCCGCTATTGGGAATTCTTCGGTCCCGTCTCCATGCTGTTTCGCGCCAGTGACGAAGACGATGCGATCCGCATCGCCAACGATTCGCCTTTCGGCCTCGGTGGCTCGGTGTTCACCTCCGACACCAAGCACGGTGCGGAAGTTGCGGCGAAGATCTCTACCGGCATGGTGTTCGTCAACCATCCGACGATGGTGAAGGCCGATCTGCCCTTCGGCGGCGTCCGTCGCTCCGGTTACGGGCGGGAGCTACTCGACCTCGGGATCAAGGAGTTCGTCAACCACAAGCTGATCAACATCGTCGACATAGACGCACCCTTCTGAGCAGAAATTTCTCCCTGTCGTAGCCGATGCTTCGGTGCCACGACAGGGAGGCCTTACCCCTCCTCTTCAGACCTATCCAACCCCGGGGCCAGAATGTTCGAGACACGCATCCGTCGCAAATCGCTGCTGGACAAGATCACCACGCCGGAGGCTGCGGCCGCCCTGATCAAGGACGGCATGATCATCGGCATGAGCGGCTTCACGAGGGCAGGCGACGCCAAGGCGGTGCCGCTCGCCATGGTCGAACGTGCCAGGACCGATCCATTCAAGATCACCCTGATCACCGGCGCATCGCTCGGCCATGACATCGATCGGATGCTGACCGAGGCTAAAATTCTGGCGCGCCGGATGCCGTTCCAGGTCGACACGACTTTGCGTGCCGCGATCAATCGCGGGGAGGTGATGTTCATCGACCAGCATCTGTCCGAGACGGTCGAACATCTCCGCTCCAACCAGCTCGGTCCGATCGACTACGCCGTCATCGAGGCGACGGCGATTACCGAAGAGGGCGGCATCGTGCCGTCCACTTCGATCGGCAACTCGGCGAGTTTCGCGATCCTTGCCAAGCAGATTATCGTCGAGATCAATCTCAGCCAGCCGCTGGCGCTCGAAGGCCTGCACGACATCTATATCCCCACCAAGCGCCCGTCGCGAGAGCCTATCCCGGTCGTTTCCTGCGATAGCCGCGTCGGTCTTCCCTATGTGCCGATCGATCCGGACAAGATTGCCGCCATCGTCATCACCGGGCAGAAGGACAGCTTCTCGTCCGTCGAGGCACCGGACACGGAAACGGAAGCAATTGCCGGGCACCTGATCCGCTTCATGGAGCAGGAGGTGGCATGCGGCCGGCTCGACCTTTCGCTGCAGCCATTGCAGGCGGGGATCGGTACGATCGCCAACTCGGTGCTTTCAGGATTGGGGAAGGGGCCTTTTCATCACCTCAGGATGTATAGCGAAGTCCTCCAGGACAGCACCTTCGATCTTTTCGATGCCGGAAAGCTCGCATTTGCCTCGGGCTCCTCGATCACGCTCTCGGCCGGATGTGCCGAGCGGGTGTTCGGTGACTTCGACAGATACAAGGCCAAGCTTGTGCTGCGCCCGCAGGAAATCTCCAACCATCCGGAGGTAATCCGGCGTCTCGGGGTAATCGGGATCAACACCGCGCTGGAGGTCGACATCTACGGTAATGTCAATTCCAGCCACTTCAATGGCACGCACATGATGAACGGCATCGGCGGCTCCGGGGATTTCGCGCGCAATGCCTATCTGTCCATCTTCGTCACGAAGTCGCTTGCCAAGGGCGGAAGCATTTCCTCGGTGGTCCCGATGGTCAGCCACGTCGACCACACCGAGCACGATGTCGATATCATCGTCACCGAACACGGCCTCGCAGACCTGCGCGAACTCGCGCCGCGCGAGCGGGCGGCGATGATCATAGCCCGGTGTTCCCATCCGTCCTATCGCGAGCAACTCGAGGATTACCTGGCACGCGCCACCGCGCGCGGCGGCCATACCCCGCACCTGCTCGAAGAGGCGCTATCGTGGCACATCCGCAAGCAGACGACGGGAACCATGCTGCGCTAATCTCGGACCTCGCCTAAAGCGCGGTCATTTCCCCGCGCAGTTTCAGCGCCAGATCCGGGGCATCCGAGGTCAGGTGACCGATGCCGCGCGCAAGCCATCTGCGGATGGTCTCCTCGTCGTTCACCGTCCAGACGCACAGGTCTTCGATCGGAACAGCGCCGGTGATGATGTCCCATTCCGCCTCCAGCAATTCGTGGTGTACGGCGACCAGTTTGGCGAGGCCGTCGATCTTCTCGAGGAATTGCGAGATTCCGCCGTGCTTTTCTGCCGATATGGCGCTGATCGAGACGAGGCGGGCGATGGCCGGCGCATGGCGGCGGCAATCCTCCAGGACCGACGTATCGAAGGATGTCAGGCAACTGCGGCTGCCGATGCCGAAGCGTTCGATCTCGCCAGCGACCCCCTCGACGATGCCCTGATAGGGCGTACCGGTCTCGTCGGACTTGATCTCGATGTGAAAGGAGAGCCGGTTGGCCGGTGCCACCACTTCGAGCACCTCGGAAAGCGTCGGCATCGCCTCTTGCGTATCCTTCAGCATCACCTTCTGGCGGGCTTCAGGTGAGAGGGCGCGAACCGGGCCGGTATGATCCGTCGTTCGGTCCAGCGTTGCGTCGTGGATGACGACGAGTTCACCGGCCGTGGTCAGGTGGACGTCGAATTCCACCGCGTCGACGCCGAGATCGAGAACGTTGCGAAAGCCCGTCAGCGAGTTTTCGGCCCAGAGATTGCGGGCGCCGCGGTGGCCGGTGATGAGTGTCATTGAGGATATTTCCTGGTGAGTGGATGTTAGCGTGTTGTCGGGTCGAGCTTGTCGCGCAGCCAGTCGCCGACAAGCGAGATCGACAGGGTGGTAAGCATGATGACGGCCGAGGGCGCCAGCATGATCCACGGTGCGCGGGTCAGGTATTCTCGCCCGAAGCCGACCATGTTGCCGAGGCTGGATTCGGGCGGTTGGACACCGAGGCCGAGAAAGGAGAGGCTGCTTTCCATCAGGATGATTTCCGGAAATGTCAGCGTCATCGAAACGATCAGTGTCGAGGCGACGTTCGGCAGGATGTGACGGAGGTAGACGCGGAACGGGGATGCGCCGAGCTGCACGACCGCTGCCGCATAACCCTGGGCGCTGGCGGAAATGGCCAGCCCGCGGGCAATACGGGCGTAGCGTTCCCAACCGTAGAAGCCCATGAGGCAGACGACCAATGTCATCGACGAGCCGAAGAACGCCAGCACCGCCAGAGACATGATCAGGAATGGCAAGGCGGCCTGGAAATCGGCTAGCACCAGCACGAGATGTTCGACGATGCCCCGGAATTTCGCGGCAGCAAAGCCGAGCGCCGTGCCGAAGAAGGCCGATATCATCGTAGCCCCGAAGGCAATGATCAGCGACACCTTGATCGACTGCAGCAACCGCGAAAATACGTCGCGACCAAGCTCGTCCGTACCGGCCCAGTGCTTGAAATGGCCCGGCGCGACAAGCCGGTTGCTGAGGTCCATCGCCGTGATGCCGTAGGGGCGCAGCTGATCGGCAAAGATCGCGACGAATATCATCGCCAGAAGCCAGACGATCCCGAGCCCGATGCTGAGGGGGACATTTCGCCATAACCAGCCGAGCGGCCCCCGTCTCCTGCTCGTCGTCACGGGAATGGATGTCGCATCTACCGTCGTCATGTCTGAAGTCCTCAATGTGTCGACTGGGCGCGCAGGCGTGGATCGAGCCAGCCATAGAGCATGTCGACGATCAGATTGGAGATAACCATCGTCGCGGCGATCAGCAGCAGGATGCACTGGACGACCGCAAGATCGCGGTTGCTGACCGAGACCACCAGAAGACGGCCGATGCCCGGCCATGAAAAGATCGACTCCACGACGACGGCGCCGGCAATCAGCGTGCCGACCAAGAAGCCGACGATCGTCACGATCGGCACGGCGGCGTTCGGCAATGCATGTTTCCACACAACGTCGCGCCATTTCAGGCCCTTTGCCGAAGCTGTGCGGACATAATGCTGGCCCATCACCTCGATCATCGCACTGCGCGAAAAGCGTGCCAGGATACCGATATAGCCGATGCTCATGGTCACGATCGGCAGGATCATCTGCTGCCACGTGCCTTGGCCACCCGATGGCAGCAGACCGAGGATCACCGAGAAGATCAGCACCAGCAGCAATCCCATCACGAAGGAGGGAACGGTGAAACCGAGGATCGCGGCCATGATGACACTGCGGTCGGCAAAGCTCTGGCGATGCAGGGCGGCATAGACACCCGCCGGAATGCCGATCAGGAGCTGCAGGCAAAGAGCCGGGATAGTCAGTTCCAGTGTCGCCGGTATGCGGTCGATGACGAGATGCAGGGCAGAGGCCCTGTCGCGCATGGAAACGCCGAAATCACCGGTGAGGATGGACTTCATATAGGCGAAATACTGGACCCACAGGGGCTGATCGAGACCCCATGCCTTGCGAAACGCATCCACGGCTTCCTTGGGGACGTCGGGACCGAGCATCACCTGCGCCGGATCGCCGGACATGCGCAGCACGACGAAGGCGAAGGTCACGACTGCCACAATGGTAATCAGTGCCCGAAGGATCCGGACGAGAACGAAACGCAGCATGTTTATCTCCCGCTATGCGGCAATCGAGGCGTCGCCGGTCTTCACCAGGTGACAGGCGGCAGTACGGCCATCGCCGATGGTCTGCAAGGCAGGCACTGTCGTGCGGCATATCTCGGCTGCAATCGGGCAGCGCGGATGGAAGGCACAGCCGGAAGGCCGGTTGGCAGGGTTCGGCGGCTCGCCCTGCAGGATCACCCGACCCTCAAGCTGTCTGCCCGGAACAGGCACGCTGGAGACGAGAGCCTTGGTGTAGGGATGCTGCGGCGAACTGAAGATCACGTCCGAGGAGGCTTCCTCGACGATCCGCCCGAGATACATTACGGCGACGCGGTCGGCGATGTTGCGAACGACCTTCAGGTCATGGCTGATGAACACCATGGCGAGCCGGTTTTCCGCCTGCAGGTCGCTCAGCATGTTCACCACCTGGGCCTGGATCGACACATCGAGCGCCGATACGGGCTCGTCGCAGACGATCAGCTTCGGGCGTGAGGCCAGCGCCCTGGCGATGACGGCGCGCTGCCGTTGGCCGCCGGAAAGTTCATGGGGATAGCGATCGGCCTGGTCCTGGCGCAGCCCGACTGCGGACATCAACTCGGTGACACGCAGATTGCGCTGTTCCTTGGGCACGAGCCGGTGGATCTCGAGGGGCTCGCGGATCTGGGCGGAAATCGTCAGGCGCTTGTCGAGCGCTGCCAGCGGATCCTGGTGGACGAATTGCATCTTTGCCCGCCATGCCCGCCAAAGGCGGGTCGCCACGGCCGGCATGGGCTTGCCTTCGAACAGGACCTCGCCCGACTGGACGGGATCGATGCCGAGCAGCATCCGGCCAAGCGTCGACTTGCCCGACCCAGATTCCCCGACGATACCGAGCGTCTCGCCGACGTTGACGGATAGCGATATGCCGTCGACGGCCCGCACAGGGGTGGGCCTGCCGAAAGCACCGGTCGGGATTTGATAGGTGCGAACGAGGTTTCTGGCCTCGAGAAGCGGCGTCACGAGGTAACCTCTTCCGCAACTCGGGACGGAGAGCTCACCAGTTCACGCGCGGGCACGGGGCGCAGACAAGCGAGCTTCCTGCCATCCTCCAGCATTTCGAAAGCCGGCATCTCGTGGCGACAGTTTTCCACGGCGCGCGCGCAACGTGGAGAGAATGCACAGCCGGATGGCATCTGCTTCGGGTTCGGGACGGTGCCGGGAATGGGGACCAGGCGCTTGCGTGGTCCGTCGATGGTCGGAATGGCGTCGAAAAGGCCGCGTGTATAGGGATGGCGCGGTTCAGAGAAGAGCTGGGCAATGCTGCCCTCTTCGATGATCCGGCCGGCATACATGACGCAGATCCGTTCGCAGACCTGTGAGACCGCGCCGAGATCGTGGCTGATGAACACGGTCGCCATACCGGTCTCCGCCCGAATCTGGATCAGCAGATCGAGAATCTGCGCCTGGATCGTCGCATCGAGCGCCGTTGTCGGCTCGTCGGCAACCAGCAGATCGGGTTCGCCGGCCAGCGCCATGGCGATCATCAGTCGCTGACATTGGCCGCCGGAAAATTCATGCGGATAGAGATCGACGCGACGGCGGGCGTCGGGGATGCCGACGATGTCCAGCAGCCGCAGTGTTTCGGCCGCTGCCGCTGCTCCGTGCAGTCCGCGGTGGAGCGCAAGAGCCTCGGCAATCTGCCGACCGATGCGCTGCACGGGGTTGAGCGAACTCGACGGATCCTGGAAAATGATCGCGATGCGACCGCCTCTGACCTGTTCGAGCACTGAGCGGGGGGCGCCGCAAAGCTCCCGGCCTTCGAGCGTCACGGAGCCGCTGATCTGGGCCCGGCGCGGCAGCAGGCCTAGTGCCGCGAGCCAGGTCACGGACTTGCCGCAGCCGGATTCACCGACGAGCCCGACCGATTCCCCTCGTCTTATGTCGAGATCGATGCCGTGAAGCACAGGAACGCCGTCGAAGGCGACCTTCAGATTGCGGAGCTCTACGAGATTGGTTTGCAACGGAACGGTCTCCCTCTAAATGACGGCGCTCGTATCGAAGTCCGGGCGGGAGGCGCTTGGACAGGCCGTGTCTGGTACAAAAAAATGCCCCGGCAGCATCATGCAGCCGAGGCAAATAGATTGGGGTCTCAGCTGGCCCAGTTGTTGGCGCGGAAGTCCATGGCGAAGGCGGGCGCTGCCTTCCATTTCAGGGATGATTTCATGCCAGTAAATACCGCGTTCTGGTGGAGGACCTGGTAGGCCGGATCTTCGCGCTCGCAGATCTCGAGCATGCGAGCAAATGCCTTCTTGCGGGCCGCGCGGTCTGTCGATGTCTCGAGGATTCCAGCCATCTGGTTTGCCTCGGCGTTGAACCAGTCCTTCTGCTGCTGGGTATCGCTGTTCGGTCCGAACTGGCTGACCATGCAGGAGACTGGATCGTTAAAGGCGGGGGATGCCGACCAGTCGCGTACGCCCTTCATGCTGCTTGCATCCTGGATCTGGGCCCAGTTTTCCTTCATCTGGATCTCGACATTGATGCCGACCTGTTTCCACATCTCGACCATGATCTGGCCGTTGGCCGTCTGGTTTGTGTAGTAGTTGTTGAGCAGGCGGAAAGGGATGGCATCGCCCTTGTAGTTGGCCTGCTTCAGGAGATCCTTGGCCATCTCCGGATTGTATTCCGGAACCGTCCATCCCTTGATGAACATCTCGCCATATGAGTCAAATTGCAGGCCGGCCGGGATGTTCGTCTTGCCTGCCCATAGGGCATCGACGATGGCCTGGCGATCGATCGCATGGGTCATGGCACGGCGCACCAGCGGATTGGCGAGCACCGGGTTCTGAGTGCTGAAAACCGAGATGCGGTGGTTTAAAATGGTCGAGCCCTGAACCTCGAAGCCCGAAGTTGCCTGGACGGCACCTATCTGGTCCGGCGGCAGGTCGCAGGCGAAATCGAACTGGCCGGAGAGAAGGCCGTTCACGCGCGACGAGACTTCAGGCACTTCGACGAAGCGGATTTGCTCGAGCGGAGGGCGGCCGCCCCAGTACTGGTCGAAGGCCAGCAGCGTCAGGGATACGTCTGGCTTGTACTCGCCGACCATGTAGGCGCCTGTCGTGATCGGCTTGCGTGCCCAGTCGAGATAGGAGGGGGCTTCATCCCAGGCGCGGCGATTGGCGATCTGGCTGCCGAAGGCGTAAAGCCGGCCTTCGAGCGTGACATCCGGCGTGACATTGTGGAACCGTACCGTGTACTTGTCGACAGCCTCGACACCGGCCAGTGCCGGCCAGAGACGTCGTCCGACGCCCGGGAAGGTGGCCGGCAGTTCCTTTGCCGTCGTCGGCTTGTTGTCGGCCTCGAAAATGGTCTTGCCGCCTGCAGGCTGGCTGTTGCCGAAGACGCGCTGCGGCGAGAAGCTGAACACGACGTCATCGGCAGTCAGCTCGTCGCCATTGTGGAATTTGACGCCCTGGCGGAGCGTCAGTTCGAGTGTTTTTTCGTCGATGCGTTTCCACTCGGTGGCAAGACCCGGGATCGGCTCCTGGTTACCCATCCAGTTGCGGACGATCAGGCCTTCCCACAGATTGGGGAAGAATATGCGCTCTCCGACGTTCGACTGCTCGTACCAGATATCCAGCGTGTTGTTGATGGTGATCTTCTGGACTGCGACCGTGATGGACGGGCGCTTGCCCTGGCCCATCGACAGTTTCGGGAGCATGAGACTGCCGGCGGTCCCGCCGATCAAACCGAGGGCTGCACGCCGATTGAGTGAAATCATGGTAATCTCCTGTGAGCGGCATTTCGCCTCGTCGCAGGGGAGGGGTATCCGCTCGCTGGATGTCACGTCGTTGAAACTGGGGTGAATTTTTGGTGACACGGGTGCATCAGGCAGTCATCCGTTCAACCATGGGAAAGAGGAGCGCAGAGCGGAGGAGCAGATTTTCGCCAGCGGCGAATGCGCAAAACTGCGCTCGTGCGGCCGTAAGCGACGGTCGGGGAAAGGCGCCTTGGCGAGCCGTTCCCTTTGATCGACATGCCTATGCCCGCCAGGAATACGCTGGCGGGCATAGGTCGTTCGGGTACCGTTGTTGGCTAGAGGTTGCCGAGGAGGTCGTTGACGCGCGACTCCATATCCTTGAGGGCAGCGCCCACATCCTTCTGGCCGGTGACGGCCGAGCTCATTTCCTGGCCGATGATGTCCTGAATGGCGAACTGGCGCTGCACTGCGGAGGGAAGCGGCGTGCCGAGTGTCGTGATCGAAGAAATGGTGTCACGATGCGGCAGTGCCAAGAATTCCTTGGATGTCAGCACGGCCTTGATCGCCGGCAGATGGCCGGTGCGCGACCAGTCGAAGTCGTTGTCGTGGAAGAATTTCAGGAACTTGCCGATGGCGGCCATCTGTTCCGGCGAGCGATCCTTCTGCGATACCGCCCAGCTATGTCCGTCGGCATACTGTGCCTTCTTGCCGGGGAAAAGCTGCGGATAGGGATAGACGGCATAGCCGCCGGCATTGAGCGAGGTTCCGGCCTTTTCCGACGACGCAGTGTAGTCGCCGATCATCCACGTGCCGTTCAGATGAACGCCGCCTTCGCCGGCCAGGAATGCATTGATGCTGGCGGAGTAGTCGAGATCCTTGGTCGTGTCGCCATTGTCGAAGATAGCCTTGTACATCTCGACGACTTTTCTGGCTTCCGGCGTATCCAGTTTCACATGCTTGGGATCGGCGAAGAAATCGGAATCCTGCTGAAACAGGTAGGTGTAGAGATTGCGGGTATAGAGAGCGACCTCGTTGGCAAGGTTCTGGACGAAATAGGGCTTGCCGGTCTTTTCCCGGAATTGCTTTGCCTGCGCCAGAAGCTCGTCGACGTTTTTCGGCAGTATCGGTGTGCCGTCGGCATTGACGAGACCGGCCTTCTTGAAGAGACCCATGTTGATGTGGAAGAGCATGGTCCAGTTGTCGATCGGCAGGCCGTAGATCTTGCCTTCCTTGGTAACGCCGCTGAGGCTTGCCTCGGTGAAATCGGTAGAGGCGACGCCGACAGATTTCAGGACATCGTCGAGCGGCATCAGCAGGCCTCTCGAGGCATAGTCGCCGAGCACCGACTGGTGGATCGTGACGATATCCGGCGGGTCGCCAGCGGCGAACTGCGCCGTCAGCTGGTCGTAGCCCGGCCATTCCACAGTGGTGACGCTGACGTGCACATCGGGATTGTCTGCGTTGAACTTGTTGATCAGCGACGTCATGATACCGCATTCGCCCACCGCCTTGGATACATCGGTGTTGGTGCCGAAATCCGCATCGCAGGCGCCGAAGAAGCGCTGCACAGAGAGTTCGGTTGCGGCAAAGGCAGGACTTGCCCCGGCGAGAGCAACGACCGAAGCCGCCGCTAGCAGATATCTCCTGAAAATATGCGTCATATCATCTCCTCCTCGTGGGGTCGTTAACCCCTGTTGGCCCCTCCCAGGGCATTGTCTTGACGTGTCAGGCGCGTGGTAGTTCAGCGGACGGCGTTACCCGAGACCGCCGTGACGATGTACTTCTGGAAAAACAGGTAGAGAACGAGCACCGGCGCGCCGGCAAAGACGGCCTGCGCCATCAGGAAGCCCAGTCCCTCCGACTGGGCAAAATTGCTTTGCGTCGAGGCCATGCCGACGGTCAGCGTGAACATGTCCTTGCGCGTGCCCGAGATCAGCGGCCAGAGGTATTCGTTCCAGGAATTTAGGAAGGTAAAGATACCGAGGGTCGCCTGTGCCGGGATGGTGAGCGGCAGCAGGACCTTCCAGAAGATCTTGAACCGGCTGGCATTGTCGAGCAAAGCCGCCTCGTCGAGCTCCTTCGGAATAGCACGGAAATACTGGGTCATCAGGAACACGCCGAATGGCGCCGAAAGGCCAGGCAGGATCAGCCCCTGATAGGTGTTGTGAAATTTCAGCCAGCTGAAGATCTGGTGGCGGGCAATCAGCACGGCCTGCTCGGGAACCGCAAGTCCAAGCAGCACGATGATGAACAGTACGTCGCGGTAGGGGAAGTTCAGCCGCGCGAAGCCATAGCCGGCGAGCGATGCGAGGATCAGGGTCATGATGGTCATCGTGCCCGACACGATCAGGCTGTTGAGGATCCAGCGGAAGACCGACGACGTGCCGAGGATGTCGATATAGTTCTTGATCGTGTAGGGAGCCCGAAAGACGGCATTCATATCCGTCATCAGTTCCTTGTTTTCCTTCAGCGACAGGGCGACGACCCAGACCACCGGCGCCATCATCACGATGGCAACGGCAATCACCAGCCCCAGGATGATGCGGTCGCCGACGGAGCTTCCGATCGTGGTGGATGTCGGGTTGATGCTCATCCTTCTTCCCCTTGCCGGCGAGAGAACAGGTATTGCGCCATGGCCGCAATCAGGATCAGCACGAACAGCACCTCCGAGGCGGCGGCCCCGAGGCCGAGATCCCACTTGGTGAAGGCGGTCTCATAGATGTAATAGACGATCGGCTTCGAAGCGTTGTTGGGGCCACCCTGGGTCAGCAACTTGGACTGGCCGAACAGCTGGAACTGCAACACGATCTGGATGATGACCACGAGCACGAAGGTGCGCCGTATCGAGGGCAGGGTGATGTACCACAGCACGCGCCAGCGGCTGGCATTGTCGAGCGCCGCAGCCTCGTAGATATCGCCGGGTATCTGCTGCAATGCCGAGAGGAAGAGCATCATCGGCAGTCCGATGCACCACCAGATGGTGGCGATGGCAATGGCGATCATCGCCAGGTCCTGATTGGACAGGAAGGCGGGCGCGGTTGCCCCGAACCAGCCGTAGATGGTCGTCAGCAATCCGAAATTCGGCACGAAGACGATCCGCCAGATCAGCGTCACGATTGTTACCGACAGCACCGAGGAGGAGAAATAAACTGCGCGGAGGATGGTGGCGGTGCGCGTCTTGCGGTTCAGCCCCAACGCCAGCAGCAGGCCCATGACCGCGAGAAGCGGCACGGTGAGGGCAACGAAATAGAAGGTGTTGCCAATCGACTGCAAGAATATCTTGTCGTTGTAGAGCCTCAGATAATTGCCCAGGCCGACGAATTTTCCGACGCCGAAGGTGTCCGCCTTGTGGACGCTCAGCCACATGCCCCAGAACAGCGGCACCACCAGCAGGGTCACGAAGAAAAACAGGAAGGGCACGATGAAGAGCGCATTGCGCCACTGCGGAGCGTTGACGCCCAGGTGACGGCGGCGTGCAACCGCTGATACCGCAGGACGTGCGAGGGACAGCGCGGCCTCAGCCATGAAGGCTCTCCTCGCAATGCCACGCGCGTCCATCCGCATCGAAGAGATGCACTCTGGTTCCGTCGATGGCGAGGGAGACGGTATTGCCGACAGCCACTCGGCTGTTGCCGATGTCTTCGGCGACGATGATGCTTTCGTCAGCCAGCCGCACGTACAGCAGCGTCCGGTCGCCGAGCCGTTCCAGCACATCGACCTTGCCCGTCACGGCAGCTGGCGCCGATCCGGCGAGCTTCACCGCCTCGGCGCGGATGCCGAGCGTGTAGTCGCCTCCGGCAGCGATGCCACCGGGCCGGATGGCGGTCTCCACCGTGCTGCCATCGGCAAGGGTCGCCTGAAGAAAACCGTCGCGCTCCGACAGCTTCACAGAAAGGAAGTTCATCGTCGGCGAACCGACGAAGGCTGCGACGAAACGGCTGGCCGGTCTTGTATAGATATCCATCGGCGAGCCGATCTGCTCGATCCGGCGGTTGTTCATCACCACGATGCGATCGGCCAGGGTCATGGCTTCGATCTGGTCGTGGGTGACGAAGACCATCGTCGATTGCACGCGGTTTCGCAACTGCGCCAGTTCAAGCCGGGTGCGCACCCGCAGCGCCGCATCGAGATTCGACAGCGGTTCGTCGAAGAGAAAGGCTTTCGGTTCCTTGACGATGGCGCGGCCGATGGCGACGCGCTGGCGCTGGCCGCCGGAAAGCTGACCAGGTTTGCGATCGAGCAGATGGCCGATTTCCAGCATGCGGGCTGCTTCCGTCACGCGGGCCTCGATCACATCAGCTGCAACCTTTATGTTGCGCAGGCCGAAAGCCATGTTGTCTGCGACGGTCATGTGCGGATAGAGCGCGTAGCTCTGGAACACCATGGCAATGTCGCGCTGGCCCGGCGGAAGCGTATCGATCCGCTGCCCATTGATCGAGATCGTCCCCTCGTCGACGGTTTCGAGCCCGGCAATCATCCGCAGAAGAGTAGACTTGCCGCAGCCGGAAGGCCCGAGGAAGACCATGAACTCGTTGGCCTTGATGGTCAGCGACAAGCTGTCGAGCACCGTCAGGGCGCCGAAACGTTTGCTGACATTCAGAATTTCGATATCAGCCGTCATGTCGGCACCTGTGCGCCGGACGCTGAAACGGAAATTCTGATATCGATATGCGAGCAGCAACCGTTACAGATGAACCTGCCAGCCGTTGCGGCGAAGTTCTTCTCGGTCCACGACTGCGCCAAAATAGAAGCTATTGCTTCCATCTTCTCCTCCCAGAGACGTCAGGCATCGCTGCAAAGACGTTAAGACAAATGATGACAATGTCAACAGATAGGCGATATGTATCGCCTATCGTGATATATAAAAATCAGGCCTGAAGCCGGATCATGCGGTAGGAAAGCGGCGCAATCGACGCGCTGAGAGCTCCGTCAGACACGCTCGCACCGGCCGCTTTGCGCGGGACGACATTGTCCGGCTTGCCGGCGGTGTTGGTGATTGCGAGATCGGGGTGCGCAATCTCCTGGTCGTCGATCACCGTCAGGGTGCCGAATTCCAGAAGGGCGATGCCCAGATCCAGCGCTTCCTGCTGGTGCCGGTTTACGATGAAGAAAGTGATCGTCCGGGACGTGTCGTCATGGACAGCGGAGATGTCGAGATAGGGGATGTCGCCAAGGCCATCGGCTGCATAGGTCGGGCTGTCGACGATCAGCTTCAGCGCGGTGCCGCGGCCATAGACCGATGCGAAATAGTAGGGGTAGTAGATGGTCTGTCGCCAGGCCGGGCCGCCCGGTACGGTCATGATCGGGGCAATGACGTTCACCAGCTGCGCAAGGCAGGCAATCTTCACGACATCGGCGCGGTTGATGAAGGTGTTGAGGATGCAGACGACCTGCAGGACATCCTCGAAATTGTAGTCGTCTTCCAGAAGCGCCGGCGCATGGGGCCAACCGCTGGCGCCTTCGAGGATCGCCTTGTCGCGTTCCTTGGAATGGTACCAGACGTTCCACTCGTCGAAGGAAATATAGACGTTCTTTGTCGAGCGCTTCTTCGCCTTGATGTACTCGATGACGCCAGCGACTGTACCGATGTAATTGTCGAGTTCGACGCTTTTTGCGAGGAAATTCGCAGTGTTTTTAGCGCGGTTCTCGAAATACATATGCAGCGAGATATAATCGACCTCGTCATAGGTATGATCGAGGACCGTGGCTTCCCACTGGGGGTAGGTCGGCATGTGGGCGTTGGACGAGCCGCATACGACCAGTTCCAGCGAACTGTCGAAGGCCCTCATTGCCTTGGCGGTCTCGTGCGCCAACCGTCCATATTCGTCCGCCGACTTGTGTCCGATCTGCCAGGGGCCATCCATCTCGTTGCCGAGGCACCAGAGCTTGACGTCGAAAGGTTCGGCGCGGCCATTGTCGCGTCGCTTGTCGCTCCATTCGCTGCCGCCGGGATGGTTGACGTATTCGAGGAAATTGCGGGCTTCGTCGAGGCCGCGCGAGCCGAGATTGACGGCGAGCATCATCTCGGTGTTGGCGGATTTGCACCATTCGGCGAATTCGTGAATGCCGACCTGGTTGCTCTCGGATGTGTGCCATGCAAGGTCGAGCCGCGTCGGACGGCTCGCGCGCGGCCCGATGCCGTCTTCCCAGTTATAGGCCGAGACGAAGTTGCCGCCGGGATAGCGCACGACCGGAACGTTCAGCTCCTTGACGAGATCGATGACGTCCTGGCGCATGCCGTTCGCATCTGCGGTCGGATGGTCCGGTTCGTAGATGCCGGTATAGACGGCGCGGCCGAGGTGCTCGATAAACGAGCCGTAGAGGCGCGGATCGATTTCGGAAATCGTGAATCGGCTGTGCGCGGTGACCGCAACTTTCATGGCATCCTCCACTATATCTTATTTCGTGATTTGTATCACGATTTAGGGTAGTAAAGCGGATGCCCCTGGCGGGGTCAAGTGGAATTTTATGAGGCTTTTGGCTCGCGGCGGGTCTTCAGTCTCAGCAGGATATCCTGGTCGTAATTTCCGAACCCTCGTCCGAAGATGTTGATCCCGCCTGGGTGCTTGGCATCGTCCCGCACCCCTATACGCAGGCGGATGGAGTGGTGCTCCTCGAGTTTCAGGTCTGCCAGCGAAATGTCGGAGATGCGCAATCCGTCGACAAAGGCGCCGTCGTCGGTGATGCGGAAATTCTTGAGCTTTCCGTATTGCGATCCCTTCAGTTTCCACCAATCGGGGGTGAAAACGCCACGTTTGTCGCCGAAATCGCCGGGAGACGTCCAAGTGCCGACATCGACGCCGTTGACAGAGAGAGTGATATCCGAAGGCCAGTCGGCGCTGGTGCCGGGCACTTCCGAGCTCAGTTCCATGACGAATTCTATTTCGCGGACGCTGGTATTGGTCAGCCGCGCGTTGTTCGGGAACTGGTATTCGACATGGCCGCGAGTGAACCAGATGAGCGCTGTTTTCATCCGGTCGGGGTCGAGAAAGGTGCTGGGAACATCGAGCAAGCCGATGATACCATCGACCGAACAGAGGCCGCAGGGAGCTGTCACCTCGAAGCTGGTGTAGAGACCAAGCGGCATGGAAACTTCCACGGCGTCCGCTTCGGTTTCCTTGATGTCGTTCTTGAAGACAACGAGAACTTCGTCGTAGACGCTGTAACAGACCTTCTGGTTGCCTTTTCGAGCCTTGTGCGTCTCGGTGCGGATGAGGCCGGCCTCTTCGAGCATCTGGACATTCGTCGATACGCTGGATTGCGGCAGCGACAGGATATCGGCGATCTCGTTGACATTGAGAGGCCCCTTTTCGTGCAGCAATTTGAGGATGGAAACCCGCGCAGGCGAGGCGAGGCCCTTCAGCACGGACATGTCTTCCACGGGGTCGACGACAAGGAAATTGCGGCTCATGAAAGTCCGATCAGCCTTCAGGAAATGGATGATCTTCTATATCGAGAATTTTGATTTATTCAATCGTGCATCAAACGGCACGTTCAACTGACGGGGGTCGGCTTGGTGTCGGACCTGGTGCGGCGGCAGCGCTCCGAGCAGAACTTGACATCGCTCCAGCTGGCAGCCCATTTCTTGCGCCAGGTGAAGGGCAGGCCGCATGATGCGCAGATTTTCGTCGGCAGGTCCGCCTTCTTTTTCATTTTCGGCATGGTGCGGGTCTCGTCATGGAGAGGCGGGGCTTCATTAGACTTTCTCGCCGGTATCGAGTTTCTGGAGAAACGCTGCAGCGCTGGCCCTGTATGCTTGTCGCTTGCCATCCTCCATGCGGTTCCAGGATGCGTAGACCTGCGCCAGACGCTGATTTTTCGACAGGACGGATTTGTTGCGATCGAGGAAGTCCCAGTAGAGCGCGTTCAGCGGACAGGCATCGTCGCCGACCTTCTTCGATACGTCGTATCGGCAATCTTTGCAGTAATCGGACATCCGGTCGATATAGGCGCCGCTGGCGGCATAGGGTTTGGACGCCATGAAGCCACCATCGGCAAACTGGCTCATGCCGATCACGTTTGGAAGCTCCACCCATTCGAAGGCGTCCGCATAGACAGACAGATACCATTCGTGGACGGCGTGGGGATCGAGGGCAGCCAGCATAGAGAAATTCCCGACCACCATCAGGCGGTGGATATGGTGCGCATAGGCATGGGTCATCGTTTGCGTGATGACAGTCGAAAGGCAGGTCATCTCGGTGTCGCCGGTCCAGAAAAACGCCGGAAGCGGCCGGCTGGCTTCGAAGACATTGCTGTTTTCATATCCTGGCATCTTCAGCCAGTAGATGCCTCTTATATATTCCCGCCAGCCGATGATCTGGCGGATGAAGCCTTCCACCGCATTCAGCGGCGCCGATCCTTCGAGATAGGCCCGCTCTGCTGCGCGGCAGACAGCCAGCGGGTCGAGCAGGCCGATGTTGATATAGAACGATAGCAGTGCGTGGTTGAGAAACGGCTCGTCTCTCAGCATCGCATCCTGGGTTTCGCCGAAGTTCGGTAGAAAATCACGTATGAAAGCCTCGGATGCGGTCTCTGCATCGGCGCGGGTGACGGCAAATCCGAAGTTCTTCGTCGAGCCCATGTTCCCGGCAAATGTCCGCTCGACGAGATCGAGGACCTCGGTGGTGATCGCGTCAGGTTGGAAAACCGGGTGCTTCGGGCGAAACATATCCGGTTTTGCCGGCTTTCGATTTTCGGCATCGAAGTTCCATTTGCCGCCCTCGGGTTCCGCGCCTCGCATCAGCAGGCCGGTTTTCCGGCGCATGTCGCGATAGAAATATTCCATCGTCAGTGAGCGTCTTCCCGCCGCCCATTCCCGGAACATCGCTACGGAGCACAGGAAGCGGGTGTCGGTCCTGATCTCGACGGGAACTTCGAGGGTCGATTTCCAGCCTTCCTGCGACTGCAAGACCCGCCATTCGGAACCCTCGGTGACGACGACGCCCTGAGGCGACACGGCGGCGACGGCGCGGGCGAGTTCGCCGGTAAACGAGCCGGCATTCTCGGGGTCGTCCAGTCGCGTATATCGCAGCTCGAACCCCCTGGCGCGAAGTTCCTCGGCGAAATGCCGCATGGCCGAGAAAATCAGCGCAATCTTCAACTTGTGATGCGGCACATAGCTCGCTTCTTCGATGACCTCGCACATCAGGATCACATCCTGCTCCGGATCGGCGCCTTCGAGGCTCGAAAGGGAGGCGGACAGCTGATCGCCGAGAACGAAGATGAGGTGACGGACGGGCTTCATCGCAGGGCTTTCAGGTGAGGGACATCTTTTGGTGCAATCCCTTACGCTGTCGAGGCGTTACCGGATCTTTTGAAAGCTGCGCGCTCCGCTCGGCAATGTAGGGGCTGCCGCGTTGAATTTCGGCGGACACGCCATATGTCCAGTCCGGGATGGACTGGATGGGTGTTGCCCTGATGCCGGTCGGAACGAGGAGGCTCTCTTGAACAAGCTGGATGGAACCGTGTGCCTGGTGACAGGTGCCGGCCGGGGCATAGGCCGCGAAATCGCTCGTCATCTCGCCAAAGCCGGTGCCGCAGTCGCAGTCGTGGCACGGACTGGCAGCGAGATTGCCGAAACGGAATCGCTGATCCGCGAGGACGGCGGGACGGCGTTCGCACTGCCAGTCGACCTCGTCGATCGGCATGCGGTAGAGCGCGCGACTGCGCTCATCGCCGAAAAGCTCGGCCCGGTCGACCTGCTGGTCAACAATCACGGCTCCTTCCGTGCGTTCGGACCGATCTGGGAATGCGATCCCGATGTCTGGTGGCAAGATGTCGAAATCAATCTGCGTGGCAGCTTTCATACGTCGCGATCGCTTGCACCCGCGATGCTTGAGCGCGGCAAGGGCCGCATCGTCAACCTTGTCGGCGGCGGCACCGGCAACAGCTTTCCGAACGGCTCCGGCTACGCGTCGAGCAAGGCAGCGATTATGCGCTTTACCGAATGTCTCAACGATACCACCAGGGAAGGCGGTGTTCTCGCTTTCGCGGTGGATCCGGGACTGGTGCGGACGACTATGACGGAAATGCAGCTCCTGTCGGAGGAAGGGAAAAAGCACCTTCCCGCAATCCAGCAGCTGTTTGCCGATGGCGTAGACGTGCCTCCGTCGCGTGCCGCCGGCCTCATCGTCGATATCGCCAGCGGCCGCTTCGATGCGCTGTCGGGGCGTTTGCTGCGCGGCGCCGACGATCGCGATCTGCTGGAAAAAGAGATGAACGAAGTGGTCGCCACCGGCGGCAGGGCGTTGCGTTTCACCAGCCTGTTTCCCGAGTAGATGCGATTTCGCACGCGGGACCCTGCGGTTACTTTCTCCGGGCTCGGGTGACTCTCTTCTGGATTGCGGATGAGTATCGCTACTCGTGGATGCAATCATGGCGAGGTTGCCAATGAAGAGTGTTTTTGACAATTTGGACTTTTAACTGCGCATAGAGCTATACCGCATTGCATTGCCAGCAGCCAGATTCCGGAGTTTCCATGACCACGACAGCAGAAGCCTTGAAACCTCTTCTTTGGGAACCCAAAAACCTGGTACGCGCGATTCAGGCGGCCGGCGTCACATTATGGTCGTGGAATGTGGACACGGATGCCTTGGCTATGGACGATCATGCCTATGACTTGTGGGGAATTCCGCGCGGCCAGGATATCAATTTCGAAGACCTTTCTGCCCACATCCACCCGGCTGACCGTGATCGCGTGCGGGCTGCCTTCACGGCGACAAGGGCTCTCATCGGCGCCTACGAGATCGATTTCCGCGTTATAATCGGCGAAGAGCTCAAATGGATTTCGGCGCGCGGCCAAGGTGACGATGCTGGAATGGTCAAGCGGATCATGTTCGGTATTTTTATCGATGTCACCGGACGCAAGCAGGCGGAAGAAGGCCGTGAACTGCTGGCTGGCGAGATGAGCCATCGCGTCAAGAATCTTCTGGCGATCGCTGCAGGGTTAACGGCTATCACTTCCCGCTCGACTGAGACCACCAACGATATGGCGCGAGAGCTGACACTGCGGTTGACGGCTCTCGGTCGTGCCCACGATCTGGTGCGGCCCGTACCCGGCCAGACGAAGGAAGCGTCGGCGCTTCTTGGCGACCTGCTTACCGTTCTGCTTGCGCCCTATGACGATCTCGGCGCATTCAGCGGGCGTATCCGCGTTTCCGTACCGCGCATGAGCGTCGGGGAATCGGCAACGACAATCCTGGCGCTGATCGTCCATGAACTGGCAACCAATTCCCTGAAGTACGGTGCGCTGTCGGTGGATACCGGGATACTCGATGTTTCATGCTCGGCGCATGACGAAGCCGTGACGATCGTTTGGACAGAGCGCGGGGGACCCAAGGTCCGCGCACCCACCGGCGTCGGAGGCTACGGCAGCAAGCTCGTCGAGCGAAGCGTTACCGGCCAGCTTCAAGGTTCCATCAAGTACGAATGGTTCGAGGGCGGCGTTGTGGTCACCCTTGTCGTCAATCCGTTGCGGCTTGCGAAGTAGAGCGGATAGCTCGGTTCCGGTTTATGACGCTGGCGTCATCCCGGAGAGCACCAATTTTGCCCATCTGACGGCAGCGTCGTCATCCGGAAATTGCGTGGTATCGACATCGTAGACCGGGCCGATTGCGGAAGGGCCGGCCCGTTTGGCCAGTTCGATCAGTTCTGGGATATAGGAAGCCCCGGGATGGCCGGGAAGGCGTTTCTCCAGCCGGGCAGCATATCGCTCTGCCAGGATCTCTCCCGGCGCGTGACACCAGATCTCGGCAATGTCCGTGGCGCCGGACATTTCTATATGCTCCTTAAGGAGTTCGAGCGGCTGAAAGCCGAACCACGCATCGACTATGAAGGTCGAACCGTCGGGCGCATCGCGGATAACCGACCATATCGCCTTATAGCTCGCCTTGCCGAGCGTCCGGTTGAACAACCGGTCGACGTCTTCGATGTATTCGAGAAATGGGTTCTTGACCGTGTCGAGGGCAAGGATCGGCCATCCCGTTGCCTCGGACACCGCATGCGAGAGGCGGCTCTTGCCCGATGCGGGTATGCCGTTGACCATGAGCACGCGTTTGCCGCTGGCCTGGCGCGAAGGCCAGCCTTGCCGCTGCCTGGCGAGTTCGTGGGCTGCGAGCCCTGCGCCTACTATGCCCGCATCGTCACCGAGTGCTGCGGCTCTGACCGGCGTGCAGTTCCAGCCTGACACGGCCGGAAGAAACGCCAGCGCCTCGACTGCCGCCTGTCCCATGCCTCCACCGAGCAGCAGCATGGCTGGATCGAAGGCTGCCGATAGTGTTCCGAGCGCCGCGCGAAGCGGTCCCGCCCAGTTCCTGATGACGCCGAGGGCGCGGTCGTCTCCGTCCCGTGCCTGGCTGAGGATATCCTCGAACCGCGTTCCGGCCGGATATCCGGCTTCGTCAAGGTGGCGCCCAAGCGCGGTTCCCGAAGATTCGGTTTCGACGCATCCGACCTGTCCGCAGATGCATTGCCGGCCGCCGTGGTTGACGACGATATGGCCAAGCTGCCCGGCACTTTGCTTGCCGTTGACGATACGCCCGTTTTCCATCGCCGCACCGCCGATTCCAGTGCCGATCGTCAGCATCACGGCGCTGCGGGCGCCGCGTGATGCGCCGACGCCGGTCTCGCCGAGCAGCGCCATGCTGCAGTCATTTGCAATGGCCACCGGCTTGCCGAACGCGCTTTCGATCAGCGTCCTGAAATCGCAGCTCGACAGATCGAGATAACCGCCGGACAGCACGGCCCCCGCATGGGCATCGACGCGCCCGGGAACGCCGATGCCGATGGCCACGACCTGTGGACCATCGATCTCGCGGATGAGGCCTGAGATGATGTCGATGGCCGTTTCCCGGTCGCGGCTCCCGGGAACGATCTTCTTGCTCAGGATCTCTCCGGTCGCGGAGATCAGTGCAGCGCGAATATTCGTACCGCCGATATCGACGCCGATTGCACATTGCTGCGTTTTCATGTCTGCGACCGGACCTTATGCTGCCTTGCTGGTGCGCGTATTGTAATAGCGCGCAATGATCGCCTGGATATCCTTCAATCTCGAAACCGCGATCGTCGAAAGCTTCTTTTCCGAGATTTCCCGGTCTATCGAAATGCAGTCCTTCCAAAGCGAACGGCCTGCAATGACGCCCGAAGCGCCGTTCTTCATGGCTGCTTCGACCTGGACGAGAAAGGTCTCGTGATCGACACCGGCCGACAGCACGGCCCATGGAACGTTGCCGGCAAGCTTGGTGATGTTGGCGCAGGCTTCTTCCGAGCCAGGGTAAGGGATCTTCAGCACCTTGGAACCCAATTCCAGGCATGCGCGCGAGCCTTCGAAGATCAGGGCCGGCACTTTCGCTTCGTATTCCGCAGGGCTTTCACCTTCGAGCCGGTAGGTCAGGAACTCGACGACGAGCAGCAGATCCTCGCGACCGAAATCCTCGATGAAGTGCTTCAATGTTGCAAGGTTCTGCGTGTTGGCCTCCGGAACATCCATGCGCAGATAGACCATGATCTTGCCGCCGGTGCCGCCGAGTTGGCGAACGCGCCGGGCATCGATGCCTTCCACCATCTTGGAAATGCGGTAGCCTTCCGGCGATGTGTCCCAACCGGATGCGTCGAGGCCGATCAGAAGCCCGGTGTCGCGCGGAAGAATGCCGCGATCAACGAGATGCGGTACGGCGCAGATCGGATCGACCAGCACGCAGCCGGCGTGGGCGGCGAGGTGGCGGGTAATATCGGCCTTGGTATCGCCGAGCATGTCGTTGCCGATCTTCGCCTGCTCCTCGGGCGTCGAGGCGAGAAGCGACCGCATTCCGCCACGCTGGTCGCACGCGATCACCATCATTGCGCCGTTGGCTCCGCAGATTTGCTGATACGCGCGCTGTTCCGCTGTCGTCATGGCTGTCATCACATCTACTCCCTGTCCGCTGAATTATGGGCGGTTGCTGATCAATTGCTCGACGGAGCCTCTGAAAACGGTCACAATTCTGCGATGCGCCACCGGGTGCGGTTGGCGATGGGATAGCCTTGATTTTTAGGCATTTCGGCAGGATTGCGGTTTAGCCGCTTTTCAGCGATAACTCCTCCAAGTCTCGTTCATGTAACACGTTTCAGAAAGGAATTGCAAGAGTGCCTCCGCAGCCTTCGCAAGAAACTCCGGCATCGCGCGCCATGCTGCACATGGTTGCAAAGCTGCACTATGAGGCAGACATGTCGCAGGTTGACATTGCCAAGAAGGTGGGTGTCTCGACGGCGACGGTGTCCCGCCTGCTGCAGAAGGCCCGTGCAGTCGGGATTGTCAGGATCGAAGTTCTAGACCTCGCCTCACCGGACGAGATCAGGCTCGAACTGATCGAGGCGCTCAAGCTGAAGCGCGCTGCGGTGATCGATACGCCGGCCTCGGGGGTTCTGGGGTCTCTCGCTGCCCCCTTGGGAAACCTGCTGAAAGATGAGGGCCTCGGAACCGGCTCGGTGCTCGGCATAGGCTGGGGGAGGGCTATTCGCGAAGTGCTGATGGTTGGCCTGCCCCGTATTCCCGGTATGCTGGTGGTGCCGTTGAACGGCGGCATGCAGCAGGCGGCGCAGCACTTCCAGATCAATGAGTTTGTCCGCCTGGCTGCCGAACATGTCGGCGGCACGCCCCGTTTCCTGCACGCGCCGTATCTCTCTTCGACGGATCTGCGCGAGGCATTTCTCAGCGACCCCTTCGTGCGCGAGACCACTGGTCTTTGGGACCGCATGGATTGCTGCATCGTCGGAATAGGACTTCCCCACGCCATAAATCCACCCGAAGCGAGTGCCGCCACGCTGAACGAGCAGGCGCTGAGTGCCGTCGGCGATGTCATCCGCCACTATGTCGACATCGATGGCCGGATGCTGACCTGGGTAGGCGAGGAGCGGATGATTGCAGCTTCGCCCGAGCAATTGCGTCGTACCGGATTGGCGATCGGCGTCGTTGCCACCGTCGAGAAGGCGGCCGGCGTCATCGGCGCAGTGCGCGCGGGCATGATCAATGCCCTCGTTACGGACACCGCCACCGCGCAGGCCATCCTCGACATTCTGCGCGCGGAAGCGACACGCTGAGCATCTCGGAAAGTCCATTCGCATTCATTCAAAAATAAGGAAATTCGTTTCAGGAAGAAATTTCACTTGACGAGAGGTGCATCTCGGCATGAGGATCGTGTTGGCCGGTTTCCAGGAGGGGACGCCGTCTAGCATAGAACACTAGCTCATAATGGAGGAGACTATGAAGCGTCGTTCATTCTTCAAGGTTGCCGCTGCTGCGGCAATTGTAACATCCACAGCCCTGACCGCAGGTCACGCCGGTGCTGCGGACAAGAAATATACAATCGCACTCGTACCCGGCCTGACCACAGACGCTTTCTACATCACCATGCGCAAGGGTGCCGAGGCTGCTGCCAAGGCTGTTGGCGCTCAACTGGTGTTCCAGGGTGCACCCGATTTCAATCCGGTCACGCAGGTGCCGGTGCTTGACGCGGTCATTGCCAAGAAGCCTGATGCCATCCTGATCGCCCCGACCGACAAGGACCAGCTGGTCCAGCCGCTGAAAAAGGCGAGCGACGCCGGTATTCCGGTTATCACCGTCGATACGTTCATCGGCACGGGCGTGTATCAAACCGGCGCCGGCAATGCCGATTTCCCGCTCTCCTACATCGCATCCGACAATGTGCTCGGCGGTGAAATCGCTGCCCGCGCGCTGGCAACTGCCGTTGGCGACAAGGGCAAGGTCTATGTCTCCAACGTCAAGCCGGGCGTCTCGACGACCGACCAGCGCGAGCAGGGCTTCAAGAAGGAAATGGCCGCCAACCATCCGAATATCCAAGTGCTCGACACGCAGTTCAACGACAACGATGCCAACAAGGCAGCGTCCCAGGTTCAGGCAGTCTTTGCCCGCAACCCGGATCTCGTCGGTGTGTTCGGCGCCAACCTGTTTTCGGCTCTCGGATCGGCCACAGGCGTCAAGCAGGCGGGCAAGACGGGCGCGGTCAAGGTCGTCGCCTTCGATGCACCGACCAGCATGGTCGACAATCTCAAGTCCGGCCTGGTCGATGTTGCCATCGCCCAGCATCCGGCCGAGATCGGCTATTTCGGTGTCATGGCCGCCTATGCGCACCTGACCGGCAATTCCATCCCGACCGCAATCGGCACGGGCTTTACCATCATCAACAAGGCCAATGTGTCCGACCCAAAGGTCGCGAAGTACATCTACTCTGACTAATCCAAAGGGCGCCCGCGGTCGGTCTCTATCCTCCGCGGGCGGTTTCCAGCGTCAATTTGTAACGCATGCAGCCTTAGGCCGCAGGCCCTGCTCCTGGATGAAAAAATGACAAGCACTGTCGAAACCCCGCCGAAGGCGGACCTGCATGTCGCGCCTCAGGCGGACCATGCCGACCAGACCAAAAGCCTGATCACGCGGATCGCCCAATTGCGTGCCTGGTTGTTTCTCGCCGCGCTGATCCTCGTGTTCGAGATCTGGTCACGCCTTTCGTTCGGCGGAACATTCGTGTTCTCGCCTTTCAATTGGCAGTCGATCGCGATCTTTGCCGTTGCGCCGCTGCTTCTTGCCATCGGCCAGACCTTCGTCATCATTTCGGGCGGCATCGATTTGTCGATGGGCTTTATCATGGGGCTTGCCGCCGTGGTGGCTGCGCACATGACCAACATAGCCGGCCTCTACATGCCGCTGCCGGCTGCCATGATCTTCGGCATTCTCGTCGCCATCCTGGTCGCCACCATTCCGGGCGTCGTCAACGGGCTGCTGATATCGCGGCTGAAAGTTCCGCCCTTCATCGGCACGCTCGGTATGTTCGGCGTCGCACGCGGCGCGGCTTTCCTGCTCGCCGGTGGAACGACGGTGCCTGTCAACAACGACTATTTCGCCATCCTGGGCAACGGCCGCATCTTCGGCATTCCCTACCTGGTCATCGTCACGGCGGTGTTTGTGCTGCTCATGCATTACCTGCTCAGCCAGACCCGCTTCGGCCAGCATAACTACGCGATCGGCGCCAACGCACAGGCTGCCCGTCGCGCCGGGATCGATATCAAGCGCCATCTGATGCGGCTTTACATGCTGTCGGCGGCCTGCGCTGGCCTTGGCGGTGCGCTCTATGCCGCGCGCTTCACGGCAGGTGCTGCCCAGGCGGGCGAACCGCTGTTACTCGATTGCGTTGCGGCCGTGGTCATCGGTGGTGCCAGCCTCTTTGGCGGATCCGGATCGATCCTCGGAACCGTTGCCGGCGCGCTGGTCATCGCCGTCATCCAGTACGGTCTCGTCTTCCTCAATGTCGAACCCTTCTGGCAGTTCATCGCCGTGGGCGTCGTCATCATCATTTCGGTTCTCATTGACCAGGCCCAGCGCCGGTTCACCGGAGCAAAGCAAGATGAATAGCCAGACCCCTCTGCTCGAAGTCCGCAACCTGTCCCGCAGCTTCGGCGCGGTCAAAGCGCTGGAAAACTGCTCGCTGGTCGTCCATCCCGGCGAAGTGGTAGCGCTGGCTGGAGACAATGGCGCCGGCAAGACGACAATGATCAAGACGATTTCCGGCGTCTATCCGCCGACCTCCGGAGACATCCTCATCGAGGGCAAGCCTGTGTCGTTTTCCTCGCCGCAGGACGCGCGGGAAAAAGGCATCGAGACGATCTATCAGGACCTGGCGCTTGCCGATAACCTGACCATCGGTGCCAACATCTTCCTCGGCCGCGAGCCGATGAAAAAGGCCTTCGGCTTCCTGCCGGTCATCGATCGCCAGGCTATGGCCGAGGCTGCCCGCAAGACGATGGCGACACTGGATTTCCATGTAAAACGTCTCGATGCGCCGGTTAGCAACTTTTCCGGCGGCCAGCGGCAGGCGGTGGCAATCGGCCGTGCCGTCTACTGGAATGCCCGCATCCTGATCATGGACGAGCCGACGGCAGCCCTCGGCGTGCCCGAGCAGCGCAAGGTCGTGGCGCTCATCAAATCCCTGAAAGCGCAAGGGCGAGGCGTGGTTTTCATTTCCCATAACCTGCAGGATATTTTTGCCGTCTCCGACCGGATCGTCGTCCTGCGTCGCGGCATCGTTGCCGGCGAAAGAAAGATTGCCGAAACCACTCATGACGAGATCGTCAAGCTGATGATCGGCGGATAGCTGCAGGTCTCCTGGTTTCTCCGAACGGCGATGCAGGTCGCCGTTTGTGGACCTCATGCAGGGGTGCCTGCCGCAGTCAAACTCCTGAGCATTCTCGCATCGCCGGAAGACGCCGCAGAGCAATTGTGCGCAGTGCGGGGTGCTCCGGCGTGGGCTCTCATAACCTTGGGTAAAAGGCAGGCTCATCCCGCAAACATTACGTTTTTAGGTTGCATCTCCCGCTGGCGGTTCTAGATCTCTTCCGCAACGCGCTTTGCATGTTGATCCGCATGATCCGGGAGGAGGAAATCTTGTCAGACCCAGCCACCACGACCACGGTGCCTTACACGGCCGAGGAAACCCGCCACCGCATCGTTGCGATCATGGCTGCATCTTCGGGCAACCTTGTGGAATGGTTCGATTTCTACGTCTACGCCTTCACCGCGCTCTATTTCAAAAGCTCGTTTTTCCCCAACCAGGATCCGACGGTCCAGCTGCTTCAGACGGCCGGGGTTTTCGCTGCGGGCTTCCTGATGCGGCCGATCGGCGGTTGGCTCTTCGGCCGCGTCGCCGATCGTCTCGGGCGCAAGACCTCGATGCTGATCTCGGTATCGATGATGTGCGGCGGCTCGCTGATGATCGCGGTCCTGCCGACCTATGCGCAGGTCGGGGTCCTCGCGCCCTTCCTGCTGCTGGTCGCACGGTTGATCCAGGGTCTGTCGGTGGGCGGCGAATACGGCACGACCGCAACCTACATGTCCGAAGTCGCATTGCGCGGCCGGCGCGGCTTCTTCTCGTCTTTCCAGTATGTCACGCTGATCGGCGGGCAACTGCTGGCGGTGCTGGTGATCGTCATCATCGAGGCGCTGATGACCAGCGAACAGATCACCGAGTGGGGCTGGCGCATTCCCTTTGCAATCGGTGCCGTCGCTGCCGTCGTATCGATCTTCCTGCGTCGCACCCTGACGGAGACCCAGAATGCTGAAACCCGCAACAGCAAGGAAGCAGGCTCGCTCTCGGCACTTTTCCGCAATCATACCCCCGCTTTCCTGACGGTCCTCGGCTACACCGCCGGCGGGTCGCTGATCTTTTACACCTTCACCACGTACATGCAGAAATATCTCGTCAATACGGTCCACATGCCGGTGAAAACGGCGAGCTACGTGATGACCGTGGCGCTGTTCCTCTACATGTGCATGCAGCCGATATTCGGTGCCTTGTCCGACCGGATCGGCCGCCGCAACAACATGCTGCTGTTCGGCGGGCTCGGCACTCTTTGACGTTGCCGATCCTCGTCACGCTGCAGCACGTCACCGACCCCGTCATAGCAGGCGTCCTGATCGTGGTCGCACTCGCCATCGTCAGCTTCTACACTTCGATCAGCGGCATCGTGAAAGCCGAGATGTTTCCGGCCGAAGTGCGCGCCCTCGGCGTGGGTCTCGCTTATGCCGTGGGCAACGCTATATTCGGCGGCTCCGCAGAATTCGTGGCGCTATCGATGAAGAACGCCGGAAACGAGCAGCTGTTCTACTGGTATGTCACCATCATGATGATAATCGCCTTCCTCGTCGCCCTAAGACTCCCCCGCCAGGCACGCTATCTGCACGATGACCATTAAGTAAGGGCGGATTCGAGCCTGAGGTATTGCGTGTTTCAGGATCGTGACGGGAGGTGAATGATGGACTGGTCGTGGCAAGGGCTGAGGCGCTCATATCTGACGACGCCTGTGCTGCTGCGGTCTATTCCGGTCGGTATGGTCATCGCATGCGGCGTCGTTGCCACCAGCTGGACGCATAGTTTGCTGAGCAACCATCAACAACTCGTCGTCCACGCCTATCAGGTCATAGACACCACCAAAGACGTACTGATCGGCCTCGACGATGCCGAGACGGGACAGCGGGGATACCTGTTGAGCGGAGATAGCCGCTATCTGGATCCGTACGAAAAGGCCTTGACGAGACTGACGCAACTGCGCGCGACCTTGGCGGTATCGATCTCCGACAACACAGTTCAGGTGGAACGGGTGCGCAGGCTGAACGGTCTTATCGACGAGAAGCTCGCGGACTTGCAGCAATCGATAACCACGCACGACGTCAAGGGTTTCGAGGCGGCGAGGACGATGGAACTCGAAATGATGCAGAAAGCCACGATGGACAGCATCCGGCGGGTCATTGGGGATGTGACCGAAACCGAAAAATCACTTCTTGCCGCCCGACAGACAAAGGTGGATCGGGACGAGATGCTTATCCGCGTGGTCGCCATCCTCGTCGGTCTCGCATCCTTCCTGACCCGTGCCGGTATTGAAGTCTACCTTGCAAGGACCGGGCGTGCATCGGTTGCAAGCCCTAGGGCTGACGCAGCCGTCCCAAGCCAGAGCTTGGAGAGAGACTGTTGAGCGCTGGCATGCCCGACGGCACGCGACATGCTTCCGGCCGCTGAAACGCAAGTATTTCTAGAATACAGGCTAATTGGTCGGTTAGCGCTGTTCGGCATATTTTGAAAATGCCCGGTGTTGCGCTTGCCACCCTCAGCCGCAGATTTCAGGGCAACGTCACGCCCTTTGCCGACACTTCCCGACTGGCCTCCGGTTCCCCCAAATTGCTGCACTGCCACAAATTTAGCCACTGAAAAACGGTGCGAATTTTTTAGCGTCGTCCGCTTGACAATTCATGGCTAATAAAGCTCTTTATCAAAATCCAGTAAAACAGACGCATGTCCGGTATATTGGACAGTCAATAAATCATCTTCTTAAGGGGAACGTCATGACCTTTTCTATTCGTGCCGGCCTGATCGCCCTGGCCGCAGCAGCAGCTCTTTCCAGCCCTGTTCTTGCCGACGGCAGCAAGCTCGATGAAGTGCTGGCACGCGGCCACCTGGTAATGGGTACCGGCAGCACCAATGCGCCGTGGCACTTCAAAAGTGCGGACGACAAGCTGCAGGGCTTCGATGTCGACATGGGCCACATCATCGCCAAGGCTTTGTTCGGCGACCCGGACAAGATCGAATACGTCAACCAGTCGTCCGACGCCCGTATTCCGAACATTACCACGAACAAGGTCGACATCACCTGCCAGTTCATGACTGTCACCGGCGAGCGCGCCCAGCAGATTGCCTTCACCATTCCCTATTACCGCGAAGGCGTCGGCCTCATGCTGAAGGCTGACGGCCAGTATGCTGATTATGCCGCGCTGAAAGCGGCAGGCTCGTCGGTCACCGTATCTGTGCTGCAGAATGTCTATGCCGAAGCCATGGTCCACGCGGCGCTTCCGGACGCCAAGGTCGACCAGTACGACTCCGTCGATCTCATCTACCAGGCCCTGGAATCCGGCCGGGCCGATGCTGTCGCCACCGACCAGTCATCGCTCGCCTGGTACATGACCCAGAACGCCGGCAGGTATAAGGACGCCGGCTATGGCTGGAACCCGCAGACCTATGCTTGCGGCGTCAAGCGCGGTGACCAGGACTGGCTGAACTTCGTTAACACGGCGCTGCATGAAGCGATGACCGGCGTCGAGTTCGATACCTATGCGAAGTCCTACAAGACCTGGTTCGGCAAGGACCTGACGCCGCCGCAGATCGGCTTCCCGGTCGAATTCAAGTAATTGGCTCAGGGGAGCGAGGCATCTCTCGCTCCCTGTTTCTGCGAGGACGACCATGGGTTACACGCTGAATTTCTCTGCGGTCTGGCGCAATTTTGATTTTCTCTGGAGCGGTTTGGCGTTGAGCCTCGGCCTGGCGGTCATCTCGATCGTGATTGGCGCCGTAATTGGCCTGGTGGTTGCATTTGCCTTGCTGTCGAAACAGCGGTTCGTGGCGATCCCGGCGCGCTGCTATGTGACGCTGATACGCAACCTGCCTATCCTCGTGCTGGTCCTGTTTGCCTATTTCGCGCTGCCGCAGATGGGGTTCAGGCTGGACAAGGTGAAAAGCTTCATCCTGGTGCTTTCCCTCTATTCGGGCGCCTATCTGGCAGAAGTATTTCGCGCCGGGCTGCTGTCTATTCCGAAGGGCCTGACCGAAGCCGGCCTCGCCATCGGCCTGACCTCAAGCCAGATCCGCACCTCGATTATCGCGCCGCTGATGTTCCGGAACGTGCTGCCGTCGCTGTCCTCGACGATCATATCCCTGTTCAAGGACACATCGCTTGCAGCGACCATTGCCGTGCCGGAACTGACCTTCGCCGCCCGCAAGATCAATGTCGAAAGCTTCCGTGTCATCGAGACATGGATGGTCACCTCCGCTCTCTATGTCGCCACCTGTCTTCTCATTGCTGCCGTCATGCGCTTCTTCGAGCGCCGGCTGGCGCTGCCGAGGTAAGCCGATGTCCCACAGTTTCCTCGAACAGCTCTGGATTGCCCGCTATGTGATCGTCAGTGGGCTGATGATGACGATATCGATCTCGCTGCTGGCCATCCTTGCCGGGTCGGTCGTCGGTGTGTTCGTCGGGCTCGCGCTGGCCTATGGCAACATGGCGCTGCGGTTTGTCGTGCGGGCCTATACCGACATCATCCGCGGCACGCCGGTTCTCGTGCTTGTTCTGGCCAGCTACTATGTCTCGAGTGCCGTCGGTCTTGACCTCGGTCCTTTTTCTGCCGGCGTGCTGGCACTGGCCATCTTCTGCTCGTCACATGTCGGCGAGATCGTGCGCGGCGCGCTGCAGGCGATCCCCCGGGGCCAGACGGAAGCTGCCAAGGCGATCGGCCTGACATTCACGCAGACATTCACCTCCGTGCTCTGGCCGCAGGCCTTGCGCCAGTGCCTTCCGGCCTGGGTCAACACGGCTGCGGAAATCGTCAAGGCGTCGACGCTGCTTTCGGTCATCGGCGTTGCCGAGCTGTTGCTGCGCAGCCAGGAAATCATCTCGCGCAACTTCATGAGCCTGCAGTTCTATTTCCTCGCAGGCGCTCTCTATTTCGTCGTCAATTTCGGGATCGAGCGCTTTGGCAAATTCGTCGAGCGCAAGACCATGCTGCCATCCTGAGGAGGCTTGCCAATGGCCAGGACCATGCTTGAAATCAAAGGCCTGCGGAAAACCTACGGCCACCATGAGGTGCTGCAGGGCGTCGATTGTTCCGTCGCGGAAGGCGAGGTGATCTCGATCATCGGCTCGTCGGGTTCCGGCAAGACGACGATGCTTCGCTGTATCAACATGCTCGAGGAGTTCCAGGGCGGAACCATCAACCTCGATGGCGAGGAGATTGGCTACCACATCGAAGGCAGCTCGCGCCGCCGCAAAAGCGAACGGGAAATCGCACGCCAGCGCGCGCTGACGGGCATGGCCTTCCAGCAATTCAATCTCTTTCCCCATATGACAGCGGCCGAAAATGTCATGCTCGGTCTCATCAAGGTGAAGAAGATGCCGAAAGCCGAAGCCCGGACGCTTGCCGAGCGCTGGCTCGATCGCGTCGGCCTCTCGGCGCGCAGCAATCACTATCCCGGCCAGCTATCGGGTGGCCAGCAGCAGCGCGTTGCGATTGCCCGAGCGATTGCGATGTCCCCGCGCCTGATGCTGTTCGATGAGGTGACCTCTGCGCTGGACCCGGAGTTGGTGGGCGAAGTACTGCAGGTTATCAAGGGGCTGGCGGCAGATGGCATGACCATGCTGCTGGTCACGCACGAGATGCGTTTTGCCTATGAGGTGTCGTCCCGGGTTATCTTCATGAACCAGGGTGTCATCTGCGAAGAGGGCGATCCCAGGGAGATGTTCGTACAGCCGAAGACCGAGCGGCTCGCCGAGTTTTTAAAGACCTCGAGTTTCAACTAAGCAGGAAAGTGAAATATTATGACGATCAAACGTTATGGCGCCGGAGAAAAAGGCGCTGGCGGTCAACCCCTTCCGTTCGCAAGAGCCACGGAAGCCGGCGGCTGGCTTTATGTTTCCGGCCAGGTGCCCATGGAGAATGGCGAGATCGTGCCCGGCGGCATCGTCACCCAGAGCCGGAAGGCCATCGACAACATGATAGCCATCCTCGATGAGGCCGGCTACACGCTTCAGGATGTGGTGCGCGTCGGTGTCTGGCTCGACGATCCGCGGGATTTCTGGAGTTTCAATGGCGTCTACGCCGAATATTTCAGCGAGAATCCTCCCGCGCGCGCTTGTGTCCAGTCGCGCATGATGGTCGATTGCAAGGTCGAGGTGGATTGCGTCGCCTATCGCTCGGATCGCGCCTAAGTATTGGAGAAATGCATGGCTGAGGCTGCTGTCGAGATCGCATCGCGACGCACCAGAGGACTGGATCGCGCTTTCGAGATCCTGGAGTTTCTGCGCGCCAAGCGCCAGCCCATGAGGCCCAACGAGATCGCGGCAGAAATAGGCGCGCCGCGATCCTCGGTATACGAATTGGTCAACCTGCTTCTCGGCCACGGCATGCTCGACTATCAGGGAGACGACGGGCGGGTGTTCCTCGGCCGTCGTCTGTATTTCCTTGGAACAGCCTATGCCGAGCATTTCGATCTGATGCGGGAATGCGAGCGCATGCTGACCCGGCTTGCGGTGGAAACGCGCGAAACTGCCCAGATGTGTCTGCTCGAAGGAAACAAGTACACTGTCGCGATGATGCGCGAGGGCATTCGACCCTTCCGTATTTCCTCCAACGTAGGCGAAACAGTTTCGATCCCCTGGACGGCGTCGGGACGGCTGCTCGTCTCACACCTGACCGACGAGCAGATTATCGATTTGATCCCGCCGGAAGATTTCACGCTGCCGGACGGCAGGCAGCTGGATCCTGCAACCTTTTTGGCCGAGGTGCGCACTGCAGCTCGTGACGGATATTTCACCTTCAACAGCGAGGTGGAAAACTTCACCCATTGTTTCGCCGTGCCGATTTACCAGGCCGGTGGCAACTGCATTGCCACCCTCTGCCTCGTCGCGCCTCGGGAAGATGGATTGCGCAACCGCGACTCCTATCTGGAGAGCCTGTTGACGGCCGCGAACGAGATCTCCGACAAGCTCGGGTTTCACAACGAGCGTGCAAGGGTGGCCGTCCCCCGCTGAGGTTTCCGGGCTGGCTGCCTGTTTGGGTCGCAGTCCCTGTCCGTCTCGCAGCGCGGCCATGCTCATAAGTTTATGCGTTTTTTAGCAATACGACCCACCGAATTGATGTACTCTGCCCTCAATAGCAGGAACCGGGAAAAGCCGGCCTACAAGGGGAAGTCGATGCATGAGATACGTCGTCGATGATATCAGCGGTCAAGCCGGGGGCGATGCCTGGCAGGCTGCCGTGACCGAAACCTACTTTCCACTCGATACCGAATACCGCAACAGGCGGGAATTCAGGGGCGTGCTGGAGACATGGTCTCTAGGCCTCGTCGGTGTGTCGAGGATGGAGTGCGACGGCGTCAGTTATCGTCGCCATCGCCGCCACTTTCTCAACGAACGCGATGCCAGTCTTCTCATTACCATTCCGCAAGTCAGCGAAGTCGACTTCTCGCAGGGCTCGCGCAGCGTCAATTGCAAGCCGGGCGGCTTCATTCTGGAGCGTGGCGATGCCCCCTATGAATTCTGGCACGGCCGCCCGAATGCCCTCTGGGTGCTGAAGGTCCCGGCTGCGAGCGTCCGATCGCGGATCGGCTCGACGGATCGGTTCAGCGCGCTCAGTTTTGACGGGACCCGCGGCGTCGCCGCTCTCTTTCTCGATACGGTTCGGACCACGATCAACCATGTCGACGACATCGACGACGTCGCGCGTGAACTGACCGGCCGACACATTCTCGAAATGCTTTGCCTGTCGATCGTCAGCGACGACCGCGTGCTCGATAGCAATATCTCCTCGATACGGGCAGGGCACCTGCATCGCGCCGAGCAGTACATTCGCGACAATATCAAGAATGCAGATCTCGGTCCGCAATCGGTAGCGGAAGCTGGCGGCATTTCGTTGCGCTACCTGCAGGGCCTGTTCCAGGACAGCAACAAGTCGATCAACGGTTTCATCCGCGACAGCCGTCTCGAGCGCTGTGCCGAGGAACTGATGTCGCTGACCGTCACCACGACGATTGCCGAAATCGCTTATCGATGGGGCTTTACCGACCAGTCGCAGTTCTGCCGTCACTACAGATCGAAATTTGGCTGTTCGCCGAGCGAGACGCGCCGCGAGGCCTTGCTTCGGGCAGGCAGGACCCACCCAGGGAAAAAGCCGCACTAGCCACTTCGGCCTAGCGGCAAGGGAAATTTGACGCCGTCCGGCGACCGATCCGGACTTTCGCAACTACCGGACAATCGAAGCGCCATTCCGTGACGGGTTGGCGAAAGAAGACTGCTGTCCGGTCGAACCATCCAGAGGACAGATCATGGCGAAGACGAGAGTTGCGGTGGATGTGGGAGGGACCTTCACCGACATCTGCATCATGGATGAGGAGACCGGGGCGATTCGTATCGAGAAGACGGCGTCGACCCCGGATGATCCGATGCAGGCGATCATGAACGGCATCGAGCAGGGCGGCATCGAGCTTTCCGAGGTCACCATGTTCTCGCACGGGACCACGGTCGCCACGAATGCGCTGATCACACGGCGTTTGCCACGAACGGCAATGGTCTGCACCGAGGGCTTTCGCGATGTCGTCGAAATCCGGCGCGCCAACAAGGAGGACCTCTGGGACACCTACAAGGACGTCGCCAAGCCCTACATTCCACGCCGCGACCGGCTGACGGTTGGCGAGCGTGTCGACGCCGAGGGCACGGTACTCGAAGCCCTCAACGAGGACGATGCCCACCGTGTTGCCGCGATCCTGAAAAGGCGCGGCATCAAATCGATCGCTGTCTGTTTCATGAATTCCTACGTCAATGGCGCAAATGAACGGCGCATGCGCGATATCCTCAAGGCCTCGATGCCGGAGGTGCCGGTGTCCATTTCCTCCGAAGTCATGCCGGAGATCTTCGAGCACGAGCGCTTCTCGACGACGATGGCAAACGCCGTCTGCGCGCCGGTAGTTGTCGATTACGTCTCCCGGCTCGGCGAAAAGCTGGCTGCCGGCGGTTACCGGCGAGACCTGCTGTTGCTGCATTCCGGCGGCGGCGTGATGACGCCAGCGAGTGTCATAGACTTCTCCGCCAGGCTTGCCGGATCGGGGATCGCGGCAGGCGCCATCGCCAGCCGCTTTATCGGCAATCTTTGCGGGTTTCAGAACTCGATCGGCTTCGACATGGGCGGAACGAGCACGGATGTTTCGCTCGCCTGGAACGGTCAGTCTCGTATCACCAAGGACTGGTATATCGAGTTCGGCTATCCCATCCGCTTTCCCTCTATCGAGGTGCTGACGATCGGTGCCGGCGGCGGGTCGCTGGCCTGGCAGGACGAGGGCGGATCGCTACGCAACGGCCCCCAGTCGGCCGGCGCCAATCCCGGCCCGGCCTGCTATCGAAACGGCAATCGGATTGCCACGAACACAGATGCAAATGTCGTCCTCGGCCGTCTCGGCAGCAGCCTCGCAGGCGGCAAGATCACCCTCGATCCGGCGCTCGCCGAGGAGGCCGTCCAGGAAACGGTGGCGACACCATTCGGCATGGAGCTTCACGCGGCTGCCGAGGCAATCGTCGCCGTCGCCAATGCAAACATGGCCAATGCCGTGCGCCTGATGTCGATCAGCCGTGGGTACGATCCGCGCGACTTCGCGCTCGTTGCCTTCGGGGGTGCCGGCGCCTTGCACGGGGCGGCTGTCGCAAGGGAGCTTTCCATTCCGACCGTGATCGTGCCTCCCAATCCCGGCGTCACCTCGGCCCTCGGTTGCCTGCTTGTCGATGTGCAGCACGACTTCTCCGAGAGCTTCATGACCGACGCCTCCATCGTTGCGCCGGCGGAGCTGGAGGCTGCGTTCCAGCGCATGGAGGCGCAAGCGTCCGAGCGCTTGCTGCACGAAGGGATAGCGCCGCAGGATATGGCGCTCCAGCGGACCGTCGAGATGATGTATCAGGGCCAGTGGCGCTCGCTCGCTGTCAGCGCACCCGCCCCGATCGTGAGTATTGCGTCCCTGATCGATGCTTTCCACGCGGAGCACGAGCGCGAGTTCAACTACCGCCGCGACGAAGCCCCGGTCGCCATCTTTCGCGTCGCAATCAAGGCGATCGGTCTCGTGCCCAAGGCCGAGCTGCCGAAATACCCGGTGCGCGACCATGCGCCTGCGCCCCTCGGCCGACGCGCGGTCTGGTTCGACGGCAAATCCTACGATGCGGCGATCTATCAGCGTGAGGTGCTTGAAGCAGGCGCCACCATCTCCGGCCCCGCAATCGTCGAACAGTTTGATTCGACCACGGTTGTCCCGCCAGGCATGAGCGCCCGGGTGGACGCATTCCTGAATATTCTTATCGGAACGAAAGGCTGAGAAATGACCAACTTCGTGGAAACCGAAAAGAGCCTCGATCCGGTCACCTTCGAGGTGCTCAAGAATTCCTTCATCACCACGGTCGACCAGATGGCCGAACAGATGCTGCGCACCTGTTATTCGTTCGTCATCTACAACCGCGACTTCTCCAATGCGTTGCATGATGCTGACGGCAACTCGGTTGCACAGGGCAACTACGACATCGCAGTCCATGTCGGCACGCTGCACAATACCTGCAAGGAAGTAATCCGCGTATTCGAAGGCGACATGGCGCCGGGCGACGTCTACGCAATCAACGATCCCTACGCCGGCGGAACCCACTTCAGCGATGTGCGGCTTGTGCGTCCGATCTTCGACGAAGACACGTTGATCGGGTTTTCGCAGTCGAACGGGCACTGGTCGGACCTCGGAGGGTCGGTCCCCGGCTCCTTCGACGTCACCGCCCGTGACATGTTCCGGGAGGGCATGCGTATCACGCCGGTGAGACTATTCCGTGCCGGCCGCTTCTGCTCCGATGTCGCCAATCTGATCGCCGCCAATACCCGCGATCCGGCATCGATCATTGGTGATATCCATTCGCAGGCCCAGGCGACCCAGGTAGCGGAGCGGGAACTGCTGCGTCTCGTCAAGAAATACGGCCGCGACACCGTCGTGCGCGGTATGGAGGAGGTTCAGGACTATGTCGAGCGGGCCGTCCGCAAGCGCCTTGCCGAATTGCCCGACGGCACCTGGGAAAGTGTCGACTATATCGACCGCGATCTCGGCGGCGGGGAAGGGATGATCCCCATCCACATCAAAATGACAATCAAGGGCGACACGATCCATTACGATTTCACCGGCAGCCACAAGACGATCGGCTCCATGTACAATTCCGCACCGGGGGCTACCTTTTCAGCAGTGGTCGCGGGAATGAAGACCTTCTTCCCGGATCTGCCCCTCAACAGCGGCTTTTATCGCATGATCGAGGTGACCGCGCCGAAGAACAGCGTGGTCAGTGCCGAGTGGCCGGTGGCAGTGACCGGATTCCTGATGCCGTTCGAGAAAATCATGAATTCGATCTTCGAGATGTGGTCGCAGATCATGCCGGAACGCGCCATCGCATGCGCTTTCAATCTCGAATATCTGCTGGCGGGCGGTCGCGACGCGCGCAAACCGGAAAAGCCGATCTTCATGTTCTACGAGTGGCTTCCGGGCGGATGGGGCGGGCGCAACGGCAAGGACGGCGCCGACGTGACGACTGCCTGCTTTGGAACCGGCCTGATGTCGCAGCCGAACGAAGGCAACGAGCGCGTCAACCCGACGCGGACGACGGAGTTTCAGATCAAGCAGGATTCCGCCGGTCCCGGCAAATGGCGCGGTGGTGTCGGCGTGCAGAAGACCTCGGTGTTGCTGGCGGCCGAAGATGCCGTGATGTCCTATATCTGCGATCGCGAGCGCGCCGTGGTCTGGGGTGTCGAGGGCGGGCTCCCCTCTATGCCGCACGGGCTGACGATCCGCCGCGCGGGCGAGGAGGTCGACACCTGGCTCGGTTCGGTCTTTTCCGACTATCCGGTGTTCACGGGCGATCAATTCGCCCGGCCGACAGCTGGTGGCGGCGGCTTCGGCGATCCGCTGGAGCGCGATCCGCTTCATGTGCTGGAGGACGTGATCGACGATTATGTCTCCATCGAGCGCGCCAAGGTCGACTACGGCGTCGTGTTGAAGGTCATAGATCGCGATCTCTGCGAGTACGAAATCGATCTCCCCGCAACAGAAACTGCCCGCACCGAGATTCGCCAAAACCGCAAGGAATGGGCGCGGTCGGATCCGGCGATGGTATCGGCTCGCTACAAGTCGGGCGAGATCGACTCCATGGATGCGGTTCGTCGCTTCGCCGTCATTCTCGATTGGGAGAGCGGCAACGTTCTCGAGAACACGACCCGGCAATTCCGCGAGAGCTTCGAGAGGCGCAGCGTAGCACACTGGAAGTGAGCGCCAGCGGCATTGCCTCGGTTGAGCTCGGGAAGCTGTATCTCTTTTTACGATACTAGATTCAGGAAACTACTATTTCACGGGAAGGCTTGCCTCTGAAATGATGCTGGAAAGCCGCAAAGACGGCGATTGAAGGGGTAAACGTCAATGTCCGAAAATCTGCGGCGGTCCCTGACCGTTGCCGGCAGCATCGATGAGGCGCTTGCCGCGCGCCGGCAGGGTGCGGCGATCCTCGCCGGCGGAACGTGGCTGATGCGCGATCCCCGTCGGGGCCACGCGTTGCCCGATGCATTAGTGTCGCTCCACAGGATTGCCGGGCTGACCAGCGTCGACATCGAGACCGGGCGCGTGACGATCGGCGCTGCCGTAACCCATGATGCGCTTGCCCGGTCACTTGCGGGCATAGGTGGCCTTGAGGCGGTGGCTGAAGCTGCCTCCGGTGCTGCCAACCCGGCAATCCGCCGGGTGGCGACTGTCGGCGGCAATCTCTGCACGCAAGACTTCGCCGCCGCCGATCTTCTGCCCCCGCTGTTGGCCATCGAGGCGGAAGTTGAGCTGTACGGCGACCAAGGGACAATGCGTGTCCCGATGGTGTCGTTTCTCACGGATCGGAAACGGCTGCTCGCCGATGCCATCCTCGTCAGGGTGATCATCAACCGCGACAGCGCCGCCAGCGCGCATGTGAGGCTGCCGTTGCGCCGGGCAGGCGACTATCCGGTTGCCATCGTTTCGATGGCGCGCCGCCTCGATGGCCGAATTCTCGTTGCCGTCGGCTCGGTCGAGCATGTGGCGCGGCGCTGGCTTTCGCTTGAACAGGCGTTTGCAGCCGAGCCGGGCGGATCGCCCGCTGAAGCCGAAACGGCCTATACCCTTGCTACCGGTTGCAACGACTTCCGGGGCCGCGACGGAATGGAGGCGGATGGCTGGTACCGGCGGCAGGTGTTGCCGGCGCTTGTCCGCCGATGCATGGCAGCACTTCTGAAGACGGAGGCCACCCGATGACCGTCACCCTTCACATCAATGGCTCCCGCTACCGTTTCAACGGCGATCCGATGACTCCGCTGGTCGATATACTGCGGCGGGAACGTTTCCTGACAGGTACCAAGGCCGTTTGCCGCGAGGGATTTTGCGGCGCCTGCACGGTGAGCGTCGACGGAGAGGCGATCATGTCGTGTCTCAGCCCGGTGGGATTGCTCGATGGCGCCACCGTGGTGTCGATCGAGGCGATGGCGACCGGCGATGGACCGCTGCATCCTCTCCAGGCCGCCTTCGAGGCAGCGGATGTGGTCCAGTGCGGAATGTGTTTTCCCGGCATGGTCATGAGCCTTGCGCCTTTCCTTCGCGACAACCCCGCGGCCAGCCGGGACGATGTGAAATCGGCGATGGTGGGCAACATCTGTCGCTGCACGGGCTATGAACGGATCATCGATGCGGTGATGGATGTCCTCGGACAGCAGGCCGAGGAGCACGTCCATGACTGATGTTTCGACGACCGTGATGGATCTTCCCCGCCGAGACACCCGCGACAAGCTGCGTGGACGAACGAAATACACCAATGACAGGGCCCGTCCGGATATGCTGCACGCTGTCCTGTTGCGGTCCACCGTGCCCGCCGGCCGCATTACCCGGCTCGATGTGTCCGCTGCTCTCGAGTGCCCCGGTGTGCTGGGAATTGCGACCGCAGCGGATGCGCCCGGCAATTACGGCATCGGTATCGCCGACCACCCGCTCTTTGCCGTCGATGTGATCCGCTACAATGGCGAGCCGCTCGCCGCGATTGCCGCCGAAAGCGAGGCCGAGGCGCGGGCGGCCCTGGCGGCAATCATTCTGGAGATCGAATCGCTTGCGCCAGTGCTGACGATGGCGGAGGCGCTGGCGCCCGGAGCGCGATTGCTGCACGAGGACTGGCGGACATATGAAGTGCTGACCGAGGGCGGTGCACGATCCGGCAACATTGCCTGGGAAGCGAAATCGGTACGAGGCGATGTCGATGCCGCCTTTGCCCGCCCCGATGTGACGATCGTCGAAAGCAATGTCGTCGTCGGCAGGCAGAGCCATGTTCCCTTCGAGCCGCGTGTCGCAATCGGCAGCTGGGAGGACGGCCGGGCGCATATCCAGACATCGACGCAGGTGCCATGGACCGTGCGCAATGTGACCGGTCGCGTCATGCAATTGCCGCCGGGCCGCGTTCGCGTCACCGTTCCACCGGTCGGCGGTGCATTCGGCTTGAAATTCGATGCGTCGATCGAGCCCATCACAGCTCTGCTGGCTCGTATGACGGGCCGAAGCGTCATGCTGGAGAACACCCGACAGGAAGAGATGGCAACCTGCCTCTGCCGGGAGAATGCAGAGATCAAAATTCGCTCGGCCGTTTCGGCAGAGGGCGAGATCGTCGGGCGCGAGGCCGTCGTGCTGATGGATTGCGGGGCCTATGGTGGCGAGCAGGTCTTTCTCACCACCATGACCTCCCATACCCTCGGAGGTAGCTACCGGCTGGGTGCTGCCCGCCTCGTCAGCCGCGCCGTCTACACCAACACGCCACCGAACGGCGCCTTCCGGGCCTGCAACGGCGTCTATAACGGCTTTGCGCTGGAGCGCCATACCGACGAGATATGCGCCGCAATCGGCATGGATCCCATGGAGTTCCGCAAGCGTAATGTGCTTGGCGACGGCGATCTCGGGCCGACCGGGCAGGTGTTCGAGGGTGATGTCCTGCGTCCGATGCTGGAGCGGATGGAGGTGCTACGGGAAAATACGGGAACGGCGGAAGCCCGGGCCGACGGTCGCCTTTACGGCCGCGCCACCACCGTGGGAACCTGGTTCATCTTCGTCGGGCCGTCTGCTGCGACCATCAATCTGAATGCCGACGGCAGCGCCACGCTGGTGACGTCCGGCGTCGAGATCGGCTCGGGAACAATGGTGCAGGCGCTGCCGCAGATCGTTGCCGGCCAGCTTGGGCTGCGACCGGAGCAGGTCGTGGTGCGCGAGGCGGATACGGATTCCGCCGGGCTGGATGTCGGGGTCGGTGGCGGGCGGACGACCGTCTCCATCGGTGCGGCGAGTGTGGGTGCGGCGGCCGAAGTCCGTGAAAAGCTTCTGCGGACGGCCAGTGAGATGTTGCAGACCGCCGCGAGCGACCTGGTGTTGCGCGAAGGGCGGGTGGAAATTGCCGGGCGACCCGGGACCGGGGTCTCCATCCCGACGGTGGTCGCCCATGCGCAATCGACCACGGGGCCGATCAGCGGTACAGGCAGCTTCACCGCGAAGAACACGCCGGCAATGGCAGGCTGCGCGATGGGCCACTTTATCGACGCGCTCGATATTCCCGTCTTCGTGGTCCACGAGGCTGAAGTGGCCGTCGATCCGGATACCGGGCATGTCGAGGTTCTGGCCTATCGGGTGGTGCAGGATGTTGGACGCGCGCTCAACCGTCGGGCCATCATGGGCCAGATCCAGGGCGGCGTCGTCCAGGGCCTCGGCTATGCGCTGCACGAGGAAGTGACGATCACCGCTGACGGCCGGATCGCGGAAGACGGCTTCGAGACCTACCGCGTGCCCCTGGCCGGGGATGTCGTGCCTGTCGTCGCGGATCTCTATGAGGGCGCGCCGTCGATGGGCCCGCTCGGGACAAAGGGAGCAGGTGAAGTCCCGATCCTTGCCGTCGGCTCGGCCATCGCCTGTGCGGTTGCGCGCGCAATCGGCAAGCCGGTCTCCAGCCTGCCGCTAACGCCGCCGCGCGTCCTGCGCCTGATCAACGATCTCGAACCCACCCCCACCCATCCGCACATCGCCGCAGATTGGGCGACCAATACGCTGGGCTAGGCTTGTTGCCGCGTCAGGACGTCGATAGTGCCGATCGCCTGCCGCATTCGACGTGATGGAGCTGGCGGTATTTTACGTCTGGGCAGATGCCATAGGGATTATTTTCTGAGAGCCATTTCTATCTCGTCGAGAACCTTGTCCTTGCCGATCCCGGTCAGAAAGGCCAGGCCCTTGATCACCGGTTTCGTGACGGATGCGGAAATGGGCGTGGTGGAGACGATAAAGTCGACGCCGTCGGCAAGCGACGGGACCTCGGTCGCCTTCGCCTGCATGGCGTTGAAAAACAGGCCACGCTTCTTCATTTCTTCGGTCACTGCAGCGTTCACGGCCGTCGACGTGGCAATTCCGGTACCGCATGCGAAAAGGATCGTTTTCTGCTTGGCCATGTTCAGGATTCCTTTGGTGAGCCGAGAAGCACCCTGACGTCATAAAGCGTTTTGGCGCGCTTCAATCCATCGAGCGTCGTCGGGCTTTGAATGGCTTCGATAATTTGTTGAAGGGTTTCGATCTGCTTGTCCTTGTCGTTGATGGCAAGCAGGAAAACGGTACCGACAGGGAGCAGTTCTTCCGGTTCCTCCATATTGGCGAACACAACCGGCGTCGACAGGGTCGCCATGGCAACGCCTGCCTTGATTACGTGCTCCGGGTCGGTGTGCGGCACGGCGACATTTTCGTCCCGCTCCAGCGGCAGTCCTGTCGGCAGGTTCTTTTCGCGGCTGACAACGGCGTCCGCGTAGGTAGCCTTGACATATCCGAGCGTCTGCAGCCGGGCTGCGAGTAGCCGGATTACCTCTTCCGCCGTGGTAGCCCGAACATCGAGCAGGATGGCTTCCGGTTCCAGTATGTCCAACAGGGTAGGCATGTCGTCTCTCCAGTTTCTGTCACACCCGCACAAGGACTTTAGAGTGCGAGTGTCGTCTTTGCCGGTCTGGTTTACCAACGCCTTCTCTCAGGCCGCAGAAGCTTCCACCGGCTCGTCTTCCGCCCCGGCGGCCCGTTCCCAGGCAAGACTATTGCGCCGATAAAGGGCGAAGAGTGCCGCGATGATGGCCGCGAGCAGGACGATGCCGAAGACGCCGAGCCCCTGGATCGCGTTGATGATGACATAGGGGATCCAGAGGAAGCCGTCGACAACGGAGGTGACTTGCAAAGCGTTCGCCGGCAGCTTGAAGCCGGATGAGACGGCAGCGCTGGTAAACAACGGTGCAAGCGCATTCGCCACATAGAAGCCGATGGCAAGCGTCACGGTTCCAACCACGACCATGCGGAACACGTTGCCCTTGAGCAGCGGTGCCGTCAGGGCGACGATGAAAGGGATGACCGCGAGATCGGCAAACAGAATGACGCGATTACCCGGCAGGATAACCGAGAGGATGATCGCAATCGGAACCAGGATGAGCGACGACGAGATCGCCGCCGGATGACCAATCAGGATGGCGGAGTCCAGGCCGACGAGAAGTTCGCGGTCTCCGGTTCTCTTTCGCACGAACGCCTGTGCAGCGTCTGAAACCGGAAGCAGGCCTTCCATCAGCACTTTCACCATGCGTGGCAGGAGCAGCATGACTGCGGCGAGCGTCATGCCCGTGCTGAGGATTTTTGAAAGAACGGTCCCGAGATCGCCAGCGTTGTAGAAGGCGATGGTTCCGAGTATGAGGCCGATGATGAGGCCCAGCACGACCGGCTCGCCGAAAACGCCAAATCGACGCTCGATGGTTTCGGTGCTGATGTTGATCTTGTTGATGCCCGGGATGCGATCCATGATCCAGTTGAGGACGATTGCGATCGGCAGAATTTGTGCCGAGGCAATATGCGGCACCGAGATGCCGGGGACGCCATAGAACTGCTGGACTGCGCGGGCGGACCAGTCGGCAAACAGCAAGGACAGGGCAGCCGCCAGGGCTGCTATGGCGATGCCATAGGCAAGGCTGTCGGTTGCCGCCACGACCAGCGAACCGATGAAGGCGAAGTGCCAGAAATTCCAGACATCGACGTTCAGTGTGCGGGTCCAGCGCAGCAGCAGCAGGACGACGTTGACGAGAATGCCGACTGGAATGACCCACAAGCCGACCGACGAACCAAACGCGATGGCGGCAGCAGATGGCCAGCCAACGTCGACGATGTCCCGCTTTATGCCGGTGTTGGTGACGATCGCCTGGGCAACTGCGCCAATCGAGTTGAACATCAGCCCGAGAACAAGGTTGATCCCGATAAAGGCGACGCCGATTGTCACCGCCGCGCGAAATGCCTTGCCGACCTTCGCTCCGAGAATGACGGCAATGATGAAAATAACGATAGGCAAAAGAACAGTCGGACCAAGCGTATCGACGGCCGACTTCAAGCCACTCAGAAAAGTGTCCATATGCGAATTCTCCCCTCCCATGCTCCAGGCGGCTCCTCTGCCGCATCAGAACATTTGTTCCTCCAACAATACGAAAGTTTATGATTCAAAAAGAAATTTGTGTCAATTGCCTATCGGCGCACAGCTTTCGCGCTCGGATATTTACCGTCCTTTCGGCAAGTTCGCCCAAATCATGGCTTCCCTTGAAAGCCCCTCGAATGAACTGAATACCTTGTCGGCGCCCGCTTCAAGCAAATGTGTCTCGTGCTCAGCATAGGAGTGGCCTCCGCCGGTAAAGCCGAAAACCGTCATGCCGGCCGCACGTCCCGCCTGCGCGCCAAACAACGAATCTTCGATGACGAGACAATCAGACGGAGCGAACCCCATCTTGCTGGCTGCGAAGAGAAACAGGTCCGGGGCGGGCTTGCCGTGTTTCACCATGGACGAACTGAAAATGTCGTCGCCGAAAAACGAAATCAGTCCAGTCAGCGACAGGCTATGCTGTATTCTTTCCAGCGAGGAAGACGAGGCGACGCAGCATCGTGCATCGAGAGCGGACAGAAAAGCCGCCACGCCCTTCATGGCTTCGAGTTGCTCGGTGAAGACCTCTTTGGTTTCCAGCCAGACGTCCTCGACATGGTCCCTAGGGTAATCTTGTCCTGTCAGATCATGTATGCGGGCGAAGATATCGGCCTGCTTCATTCCAAAGCATTTGCCGACCACGTCCGGGGTGATTGTCAGCCCGTGCCTTGCATACACCCGAACATAGGCCGAGGCAGCCAACGGCTCGCTATCGACAAGAACGCCATCGCAATCGAATATGAAAAGCCGGTCTTTTGCCAATCCCTGTCCCTCCCCGGACACTGTGCGGAAATCCATTGGAGATGCTGCTAACTGCCTTTTGCTAAAGAAAAGTTCGTCTCGCTCCCCGCTTCGAATTTATACATATTGACATACCACAATACAAATGTTCATTTATGACGTGAGGATGAATGACTGGGCAGCGACACTTTCGGGAGGGGTGAAGATGGCTATATGGCAATGGGCGCTGCTCGCTTTGGGCGCGGTGTGGATGTTGCAAGTGATTGGCGTCTGGCTGCAGATGCGGCACTACACAGACGTCTTCAAAGGAATAACCAGCAAATATAATGACGGATACGTGGGTGCCGGACACGCGCGCGGTCGCCTCAGAAGAGGCACGATTGCATTGCTGGTCGTCGGCCAGGACATGAAGGTGCAACGCCTCATGACGATGACCGGACGTTCCGTTTTCGCCAAATTCAAGCGAAACGAGCAATATGAAGGCCAGTCGCTCAATGCATTGAAAGCTGCGCAAGCCGTCGCTGCTGCGGACAACACGCACGCGGCCATTTCCAAGGCAATCGAGCAGGTCGAGCACGTTCGAGAGGGCAAGGGGCCGGCAGCGCCGCGCCTCAGGCTGGCCTCGGCATAAAAACCAAAGCTATTTCAGATCAACCGAACTGCATTCAAGGAGGAGAGAATGTTATTCGCGTCAGTGCTGGCCGATCATGGCCATCTCACTATACACGATTTAGGGTCGACGTTTTCCGATGCTGCCTTGCACGGAAAGATGGTTGCCAAGGGAGCCGCCGATAAGCTTATCGTTCTGGCCCAGGCAAATTCCGACATTTCCGTCGAGCAATTCAAGGAAAAGCTGAACAGCGTCAACAAAGAAGAGCAGCTCGGCGGACTGGCGAATATCGGCAAGTATTTCATCGGCATTTTCCAGAAGGGCGGCGAGGTCTTCGCAGGCTTCGTGACAGGAATTATCCCGACGCTGGTCGTGCTGATGACCGCCTTCTATGCCCTGACCGAAATGGTCGGCGAGGAGCGCGTGCACGGCATTGCTCGCGGCGCCGGGCGCATTGCCTTGACGCGCTATACCGTGCTGCCGCTGCTGTCGGTGTTCTTCCTGACCAACCCGATGGCCTATACCTTCGGCGCGTTCCTGGAAGAAAAGCACAAGCCTGCCTTTTACGATGCAGCTGTGTCCTACGTTCATCCGCCGCTCGGCTTGTTTCCGCATATCAATCCCGGCGAATACTTCGTCTGGGGCGGCGTTCTCGTGGCGCTGCAGGAGCTGGAAAAGCGCGGCGTCGTCCCGGGCGGATACCACATCAAGATGGCCATCTGGTACGCCATTGTTGGCCTCGTGGTGATCCTGCTGAAGGGCATGCTGACGGAACGTATCACAATGATCATGGCCCGCCGTCAAGGCGTGGAACTCTGATTGCCACTTGGGAGGAGGGGCTATTATGGCAACTGAATACAAGGCAGTAAATATTTCGAGGGGTCCCCAGGGCTGGGGTGGCCCGCTGGTTATCCAGCCGACCATGCAGCGCAACAAGATCGTCTCGGTCACCGGCGGCGGTATTCACCCCGTCGCGCGGCGGATCGCGGAACTGACCGGCGGCGAAGCCGTCGACGGTTTCCGGGCGCCACCGGTCGAGGGCGAAATGGCCGTTGTCGTCGTCGATTGCGGCGGTACTGCGCGATGCGGGGTCTATCCGCGCAAGCGCATCCCCACCGTCAACATCACGCCTGTCGGACAGTCGGGACCTCTGGCGCAATTCATTACCGAAGACATCTATGTCTCCGGGGTGAAGGAGCAGAACATCACCATGGCCGACGGTTCCCAGCCGGTTACCGTGGCAGCGGCCGGAGGGGCTCCGAAGGCAACCGCCGCCCCCAAGACGATACCTGTCGAGACCGGCGGTGGTGGTTTCATCAACCTGATTGCTGGCATCGGTCGCGTCATGGGCCGCGTCGTCGGCATCTTCTTCAATGCCGGACGCCGTACGATCGACCAGGTCATCCGCAACGTGCTGCCGTTCATGGCATTTGTGACCATGCTGATAGGCTTCATTCTGTATACCGGCGTTGGCGATGTGCTTGCCGAGCCGATGGGGCCGCTTGCCAACAATATCGTCGGCCTTCTGATCATCTCCGCCATCTGCGGCCTGCCGTTCCTGTCGCCTATTCTCGGCCCAGGTGCGGTTATCGCCCAGGTCATTGGCGTGGCGATCATCGGCCCGCAGATCGCAAACGGCACCATTGCGCCCGCAATGGCCCTCCCGGCACTCTTTGCCTACAATGCGCAGGTCGGTTGCGACTTCGTGCCTGTGGGCCTGGCGCTGGGTGAGGCAAAACCCAAGACGATCGAGATCGGCGTTCCCGCAGTCCTCATCAGTCGCCAGATCATGGCCCCGGTTTCTGTGCTCATTGCCTGGGTTACCAGCCTGATCGTGTTCTAAGCCAACGCGTGCGGACGTCCAGCAGACTGCCCGCACGCCCAATGCTACAACACCAGGCCGAGCTATTTCTATAGAGAAGGATTTGTCCATGGCACTGCACCTCAAGACGCAGATTACCGCCGTCGGTCCCGACGTGGCCGATCTGGCCGATGGCGGGGTCCTCATTCTGTTTGCCGACGGCGCTCCGCCCGAACTGGCCGAAGTGTCCGTCCTCCATCTGCCCGATGTCGGGCCCACCGAACAGGAGCCTTCCGTGGGCTCGCCGATCATGGTGGGTTCTGCCAGCAGTCGGATCACGGCGATCGGGCCGATTGCCTGGAACAAGGTGCTGGAAATCGGCCACGTCGTCATCAACTTCAACGACGCTACGACCGTCGACAGCCCGGGTGCCATCTGCGCTGCGGCAATCGACGCGGATGTGTTGAAAAGCGCGCTTTCCGTCGGGACGACGATCACCATCGGTGATTGATCTCGACTGTTGCTGATTATCTAGTGAATGGATGTTTTTATGGAACGCTCAACAATTGTGCGCGTGAAGGAAGGTCTTCATGCTCGTCCGGCAACTCGCTTCGTCAAGCTGGCGAAGAGCTTTGCGAGCGAAGTGGAGATCGTCAAGGATGCGAAGGTCGTCAGTGCGAAAAGCTCGGTAAAATTGATGCTGCTAGCGGTCAAGGAAAATGACTCTGTGGCGCTGCGAGCGACTGGCGCCGACGCACTGGAAGCGCTGGATGCACTGGTGGAGTTCCTGGAGAATCCGGAGTCGGGTCTCGACGGCGTCACAAATGCCTCTGCGGCCCCAGCTGCAAGTGACGCTACCGGCAATGCAGCGCCTGAGCGCGCCGGCGTGCTTCAGGGGATCGCCGCCAGCGAGGGCGTCGGCCTGGCGAAGATATTTCGCTATTTTCCGAAGAAATTCAAACCTATGCAACGCCGGTTGCGGGACGATGAAATCCTCTTCGAAATCGAGCGATTCGAGAAGGCGATCTCGTCTGTCAGACAGCAGATGGAGGCAGCCCTCGCTGCCAAGGGATTGTCTGAAACGGACAGCAGCATCATTTCCGCGCTTGTCGAGATTGCCGGCGATCCTGAGATCATCGACGGCGTCGTGGTTGCGATCGGCGAGGGCCTCGATGCGACCGATGCCGTCTTGAAGGTTACGGACGAAACGGCAGCCTCCTTCGGTCGCGTTTCCGATGCCTATCTGAATGCAAGAGCCGACGACGTAAAAGCCATTGCGCGACAGATCTGTCTGGCGCTTGCCGGCGAGCGAGATATCGGTCTCGATGAAATCACGGAGCCATCCATTGTGCTGGCGGAAGACATCGGCGCCTGGGACCTGGCGCGCGCACCGGTTAAACTGATCAAGGGCGTTATCTGCGCCCACGGTGGCGCCACGTCGCATATCGCCATCATTGCAAGGGCGCACGGCATTCCGGCTGTCCTCGGTCTCGGCAATGGTATCGACGCCCTCGTCGCGGCCACGGACGTTGCCATCGATGGCGGCAAGGGACTTATCTATCCCGATCCGGATGCGGCGTTACGCGAGACGTTCGCCCGGCGTCTTGACGCGGCGGCGAATGAGGAAGTTCGTCTGCGTGCATTCAAGGATGTGCGGCCGCATCTCGCGGACGGCACGCCGATCGAGGTTGCCGCAAACATAGGCTCCATCGAGGAACTCGAAGCCGCCAAGGAAGCCGGTGCGATGGGCATCGGCCTGTTCCGTACCGAACTCCTGTTCATGAAGCACGGCGGATTGCCGAGCGAGGACATGCAGTTCGATATCTATTCTCAGGCAGCGCGGGGAATGGCACCCGATCCGGTCATCATCCGGACGCTCGACATCGGTGGCGACAAGCCAGTGTCGGGCATCGTGTTTCCCGAGGAGCAGAACCCGTTCCTGGGTTGGCGTGGTGTGCGCATGTGTCTCGACAGGCCGGATATCTTCAAGCCGCAACTGCGGGCACTGCTGCGCGCCGCAACGCAAGGCAATATCAAGGTGATGTTGCCGATGGTATCCACCATCGAAGAGGTCAAGCGCACGCGGGATCTGATCGGCGAATGCACGCGCGAACTTGCCGCGGAAGGAAAGCCTTTTGCGAGCTTCGCTCTCGGCGTGATGATCGAGACGCCCGCAGCGGTGATGATTGCGCCGTCGCTGGCAAGAGAGGTCGATTTCTTCTCGATCGGCACAAACGATCTGACGCAATACATCATGGCGGCCGACCGGATGAACCCGCAGGTGGCGGCACTCAATGACGTCGGCAATGCGGCAGTCCTGACGGCAATCGAGATGGCAGCGAGGGCCGGCAAGGAGGCTGGTATCATGGTCGGCATGTGCGGGGAGGCCGCTGCCCGCCCGGACCTGATCCCGTTGTTCCTGAAATTCGGTTTGACCGAACTCAGCATGAGCTCCGCCTCCATTCCGCGCGCGAAGAAATGCATTTCGGAACTCGGCTCCGCAAGCGCCGGTTGATCTGCCGGAGCCGGATATCGAAACCGTAATGACGATTTCCAATTGCGCCTACTGTTGTTAAGGGTAGTTTTTTACTTCCTAAGACGCGGGAGCCAACTTGGCACGTTCGAAGAAAGACATCTCAAAATCCGAAGGCGCAGAAGATCAGGCCCCATCGGCCGGCCAGACTTCGGGCAACCGGGCTGACAGAATGCGCATTCGGGCTGCCTGGATGTATTTCGTCGAGCAAATGACCCAGAACGACATCGCGGATATTCTGGGCGTCGGGCGCGTCACCGTCGTTCGCATGCTGGCGGAGGCGCGAATTCGCAACGAAGTAAAAATCGCCATTGAGGGAGAGCTTGCGGAAATCGTCGGGCTCGAGCGATCGCTCGAGATCGCCTTCGGAATAGAGCAGGTGGTCGTGGCACCTTTGTCCGATCCGGAAGCGGACCCCATCCCGACGATCAGTGCAGCAACCGGTGCGTTTCTGTCTAACGCGATGAAGCCGGGAATGACGGTCGGTGTCGGCTGGGGCAGGACGTTGTTTGCCTGTCTTTCGTCGATCAATGCCCGTAATCTTCAGGATTTCAAGGTGATTTCGCTTCTGGGCGGTGTCAGCCAGGCGCGCCGATTCAATCCTGCCGAATTTGCCTGGCGCTTTGCCCAGGTGTTCCAAGGCGACGGCTACCTCATTCCGGCGCCAGCGATGGTCGACAGCCTGGAAACGAAGGAAGCGCTGATCAAGCGATGCGGTCTCCAGGATATTTTGGACATGGCCGACAATATGGATGCGGTGGTTGTCAGTGTCGGCGGCATCGATTCTGCAACAACCTTTTATCGCGGCGGCTTTCTTACCGAGAAGCAGAGAAGCGAACTGGAAAAGCTGGGCGCGGTTGGCGACCTGCTATTCCATTTTTACGATCGAAATGGCGATGTGCTGAATCATCCGATCAACAATCTCATCATGTCGGTCGAGGTCGATCGTATCCGCCGAACTCCCTTGCGGATCCTCGCTTCGGGCGGAATAGACAAGCGCGAATCGATGCTCGGCGCCATGCGCCTTGTCCAGCCAACGGTCCTCATCACCGATGAGGAAAGTGCACGGCGCCTGTTGCAGGGCGCAGATGATTTCCTGGCAGCAGAAGCGCCATAAACCTCGCCTGAACTACCCATTTATCCGTGAAATTCGAGAGCCGGCCGATCCCACATCGGTGGCATGCGTACGCTGTTGCCTGATCGGAGCAGCGCATCTTTGAGGTCTCGAAATGAACATTCGCGTTGACAGAAAGACAAATGTACGAATACAGTCGTACTGAAAGACACGGTCATTAATTAACTTGGGAGGAGTTTCTATGGCTATCAACGTCGCGCCAACGGGCTTGGCGCGTGACCTCATTGCACGCGCTGAAACAGGACGTCCGGTTCGTATCGGCTTGATCGGCTCAGGCGAAATGGGAACCGACATCGTTACTCGCGTAGCCCACATGACGGGCATCGAGATCGGTGCAATCTGCGATCTCAATCTTCCCGCCGCGTCACGCGCGGTCGACATTGCCTACCAGGAAACCGGACATGCACGCGAAGCCGACAGCGCAAGCGCGCTGACGGCGGCGATGGAAAGCGGCAAGATCGCCGTCACCAGCGATGCCAATCTCATCCTGCAGAATGGCCTGATCGACGTCGTGATCGATGCGACCGGCGTGCCCGCCGTTGGCGCTGAAATCGGCCTCTCCGCCATGGAAAATGGCAAGCACCTCGTCATGATGAACGTCGAAGCCGACGTGACGATAGGGGCTTTCCTGAAGAGCGAGGCCGAGCGCCTTGGCGTTACCTACTCGCTGGGCGCCGGCGATGAACCGTCTTCCTGCATGGAGCTGATCGAATTCGTCTCGGCGATGGGGCATCCGATCGTTGCGGCCGGCAAGGGAAAGAACAATCCCCTGAACATCGATGCCATACCGGACGACTATGCAGAGGAGGCCGCGCGCCGACACATGAATGTCCGTATGCTCGTCGAATTCGTCGATGGATCGAAGACGATGGTCGAGATGGCGGCAATCGCCAATGCGACCGGGCTGGTTCCTGACAAACCCGGCATGCACGGCCCGGCAGCAACGCTCGACCAGCTTGCAAAGACGCTTGTGCCTGAAAAGGACGGTGGCGTGCTGTCGCGCATCGGAGTCGTCGATTATTCCATCGGCAAGGGTGTGGCGCCCGGCGTTTTCGTCGTTGCCGACATGTCGCATCCGCGGATTTCGGAGCGAATGGAAGACCTGAAGATGGGCAAGGGCCCGTACTTCACATTCCATCGGCCCTACCACCTGACGTCTCTCGAAGTGCCGCTGACCTGCGCGCGCGTCGTGCTTTACGGCAAGGCCGACATGGTGCCCCTGTCGAAGCCGGTCGCAGAGGTCTGTGCTGTCGCCAAGAAGGATATGAAGCCGGGCGAAAAACTCGATGCAATCGGCGAATATTGCTACCGCGCCTGGATTATGACGGCGCCAGAGGCGCGCAGCGCGTCGGCCATTCCCTGCGGCTTGCTGCAGGGCGGCACTGTGACGGCCGCCATCAAAAAGGGTGAGCTGATCACCTATGCCAACGCGGCAGTGGCGCCGGGCTCGAAGATCGCAGCGCTGCGGGCGCGTCAGGACAAGCTTGTTTACGGGGCAGGAGCTTAAGGATGCCAAACAGTCCGACAGCCGAGGCAATTGTTGCTGAAACAGGCAACATGCCTTTTCTCTACAGGAATTTCAGCCGCGAGCAGCTCTTGAAAGCCTTGCGGAAGATGCATCTGATCCGGAAGTTCGAGGAAGGCGCCGAGGAGAGTTATACGCGTGGTCTGATTCATGGCACCATGCATCTTTCCATCGGTCAGGAAGCGAGCGCCATGGGCATCTGCCTGGCGCTGACCAACGAAGACCAGATCACCTCGACGCATCGCGGTCATGGCCATTGCATTGCCAAGGGTGCGGATGTGAAGCGCATGTTCGCGGAGTTCTTCGGCAAGACGACCGGCTATTGTGCCGGTCGCGGTGGATCGATGCACATCGCCGATGTGACGACTGGAAACCTCGGTGCCAACGGCATCGTCGGCGGCGGCATTCCGATTGCGGTCGGCGCTGCGCTGACATCGAAGCGGATGAAAACCGGCAAGGTCGTCGTCTGTTTCTTTGGCGACGGCGCCAACAACGAAGGCGCATTCCATGAGGCGCTGAACATGGCGGCGGTCTGGAAGCTGCCGGTCGTCTTCGTCTGCGAGAACAACAAATACGGCATGTCGACTTCGACCGAGCGCTCGACCGCCGTCCCGAACATTGCCGATCGCGCGGCCGGCTATTCGATGCCGGGTGTCATCGTAGACGGCAACATCCTGTCGGATGTCGCGGAAGCCTCGCAGGCTGCCGTCGAGCGGGCGCGATCCGGTCTGGGGCCATCGCTCATCGAGTGCAAGACTTACCGGCATCGTGGCCATTCCAAGAGCGACCGCAACCGCTACCGGACGAAGGACGAGATAGACGACTGGATGACCAATCGCGACCCGATAGACATGTTCGAGAAGCAGCTGGCCGAATTCGGCATAGCGGACGAGGCGACGCTGGCAGGCATTCGCGACAGCGTTCGCGAGGAGATTGAAGCAGCCATCGAATTTGCCAAGTCCAGCCCATCGCCCGAAACGGCTGATCTCGGACAGAACGTATATACGGAGCAGTCGTAATGGATGCGGCAGTGAGAGAGCTGAGCTATTCCCAGGCTATTCAGGAGGCGATGGCGATTGCCATGGAAGCCGATGAGCGCGTGTTTCTCATGGGCGAGGATATCGGCGTGTACGGTGGCGCCTTCCAGGTGACCGGCGATCTGATCGAGCGGTTTGGCCCCGACAGGGTCATGGACACACCGATCTCCGAACTCGGCGGCGCGGGCGTGGCGGTGGGCGCTGCCCTGACCGGTATGCGTCCGATTTTCGAATTCCAGTTTTCCGACTTCGCGGCCCTGGCCATGGAGCAGATCGTCAACCAGGCGGCGAAAATTCGCTACATGCTGGGTGGAGCGGTTTCCGTACCGCTGGTCATGCGCTTTCCGGCAGGCTCGGGAACCGGTGCGGCAGCACAGCACAGCCAGAGCCTCGAGGCATGGCTCGGTCACGTTCCCGGCCTGAAGGTCATCCAGCCGGCCACGCCGCACGATGTGAAGGGCATGCTGCTGGCGGCCATCGAAGACCCGGACCCGGTGATGATCTTCGAGCACAAGCTGCTTTACAAGATGAAGGGACCCGTTCCCGAAGGCCACTATATCGTGCCGATCGGTAAGGCTGCCATCGCGCGCGAAGGCCGCGACCTGACGATCGTTGCGACGTCGATCATGGTGCACAAGGCGCTGGAGGCTGCCGATACGCTGGCGGCCGAGGGTATCGATGTCGAAGTCGTGGATCTTCGCACCATTCGCCCGATGGACCGGGAAACCGTCATCGCCAGCGTCAAGAAGACTTCCCGGCTGATGTGTGTCTACGAGGGCGTCAAGACCCTCGGTGTCGGTGCCGAGGTCAGTGCGATGATCGCTGAAAGCGATGCCTTCGATTACCTCGATGCACCCATCGTGCGGCTTGGGGGCGCCGAGACACCCATTCCTTACAATCCCGAGCTGGAGAAGGCAGCCGTGCCGCAAGTCGCCGGCATTCTCGCGGCGGCACGCGATCTGGTGAAGGGAGTGCGCTGAGCCATGGCAATCGAAGTCATTCTTCCGAAGGTTGACATGGACATGGCAACCGGCCGGATATCCAAGTGGTTTTTTGAAAGCGGCGCCACGGTTAAGAAAGGCGATGTGCTTTTCGAGATCGAGACCGACAAGGCAGCCATGGAAATCGATGCCCCGGCAAGCGGCATCCTGCGCGACGTGGTAGGCGCCGAGGGTGTCGATATCGCCGTCGGAGCGCCGGTGGCGTGGATCTACGAAGACGGCGAGGCTTATTCGCCGGGCTCCAGCGCTGCACCCGCCGCGCCCCAGGCAACAAAAACTGAGGCCGTTCCGGAGCAGCCGGCATCCGTTGAAGCCCCTGCAAGCACCGTGGAAACGGGCGAGGGCATCCGGGCCACCCCGCTTGCCCGGCGATTGGCGCGCAATGCCGGGATAGACATCAGCCGCATAACCGGATCCGGACCAAATGGCCGGGTGACACGCGCCGACGTGGAAGGCTACACACCGCCTGTTCAGCAGGAAGAACCCGTTGCCGCGCCTACCGCTGCTCCGAAGCCTGTGGTTGCCGGACCGTCGAGCGAGCAGACCCGCAAGCTCTTTGCCGAGGGAAGCTACGATCAGGTCGCCCATAGCAACATGCGCCGGACGATTGCGCGCAGGCTCGTCGAGGCAAAGAGCACCGTACCGCATTTCTATCTGACGATCGATTGCAACATCGACGCTCTTTTGAAACTGCGGGCCGAGGTGAATTCCTCGACGCTTCCGATCGGCGGCAAGCCAGCCAACAAGCTTTCCGTCAACGACATGGTCATCAAGGCCTACGCAATGGCACTCGCCGCAGTTCCTGATGCCAACGTGTCATGGACTGACGACAGCCTGATCGTCCATCGGCATGTAGATATCGGCGTTGCCGTATCCGTACCCGGCGGGCTTATCACGCCGATCGTGCGAAATGCCGAGACAAAGACCTTGTCTGTCATTTCGACCGAGATGAAGGACCTCGGTGCCCGCGCCAAGGAAGGCAAGCTGAAGCCCGAGGAGTACCAGGGGGGGACCGCCGCGATCTCCAATCTTGGCATGTTCGGCATTCGCGAATTCGCAGCCATCGTCAATCCGCCGCACGCCACCATCCTTGCCGTCGGCGCCGGAGAAAGACGCGCCGTGATCTCCGGGGAGGCCGTGGTACCCGCGACGCTGATGACCGTGACGCTATCGACCGATCACCGTGCAGTGGATGGCGCGCTCGCGGCAGAGTTGATCGGAGCTTTCAGGACATACATCGAAACGCCGATGGCGATGATCATATAGTGCAAGTCCGGGTGGATCAGATTCACCCGGATGCCCCAAAGTCTCTTTGCGAAGATAGCCTGGAGGAAAAGTCTAACTTCCATGCCGGAGCGATCATGAAGGCCGATCGCCGCGGCGCTCAAATTGTCGGCGCTACCAGCCGTTCTGTGCTCGGGGCCCGATCGAGCTTGTTTTCCGCATTTTGCCGGGCGAGCATGCCGACGCGCATCTCTGGCAGATCAGGTGTCGCCCAGTTGGGCTCGCCGCCAAAAAACTTATCGAGAAATGCGACCGCATAGGCAGGCATCTCGCTGGTGTTCTCCTTGAACGACCACCAGGTCCGCAGATCATCCACACCGCCCGACAGGGGTAATGTCGACTGGAATTCCTGCTGATGCACCGCTATGACCGCACTGATGCAATAGTTGGTATAAAGAAAACCCTCGGGCCAGAAGGCCACAATCCCGGGGACCGGAACGGCACTTTTTGCCTCTACCAGATCGACTTTCGCAGGCCGCGCCTTGATCAGTTCTTTCAATGCGAGACCGCCGGCAAAAACGATGAAATCCGCACGGTTCACAGTCGCCAGGCTCTTCTTCGCATCCAGCACCTCGACCCAGTCGATGAATACCTTTGCAAGCTTGTCCTCGTCGATGGTGACAGACAGTCCGTAACGCGCAGATAGCGTCTGCGCACTGCTGCGAAATGACTTTCGAAACCATCTGAGTTGGCGGAGCCGATGTCCGAAATCAGGCTCTGCTGCAATCTCATTCTGGGTGAGCAGATCCAAGCGCGTAACTCCGGCAGGACAAATTATCCCGAATGTTGCGCTTAATTTGTACAATATGCATAAGAAACTGTCAAATGTTCAGCGCACAGCTTCAGGGAAGGTGTCTGAGAAGGCTCGTGCAGGTTTTAATCAGCGCTTCGGTTCGCGAGCCGGACCTGATGGCTTCCTGAAAGACCTCGCTGCGGAGATTGCAAACCGTGATCGCATCCGGCGTAAACGACTGAAACTCGCTTCCCGTGAGGCGATCTGAAATCGAAAGTGCGAACGCAAGCGACAGGGCCGCGTAGAGTTTCCAGGTTTCGCTGTCATGGGCATTACCGACGCTCGCGATTGGCTCGTGCTTTACGAACGCGATGAAAACTGTTGCGCAGCAGGTGCCGAGGTCGTCCACGGTCCATCGCTCGCTTCTGGACATCGTCATGACTTGCCTTGCCGCTGCCGTGACACGCGCTTTCAGGATGAGCCGGGCCGGGCCGACGCCCTTGGTGATGAGCTTGAGCGCCGCGTAAAGGTCGTCGGTGAGTTCGTCCTCGTCGCCAGAGATTGCTCCGCCCGCTGCACCGAAGTAGAAGGAGAACTCCCGGAACCCTGCCTCCGGCGCCCGCAGATCCCGCAAAGGCGTGACGAGCGATTGCAACGTTGTCATCACCCCATCCACCGTCTGCAAAGTGCCGCCGACAAGACGGCTTAGCTCTGCCGGAAGGGGTGGCAATGGCTGGTTGGCGACGCTGATGGCGGGTGCCTCGGAGCTCAACGTGTGGATGAGATGCCGGAAGCCCCGAAACTGGTCACCGATATTGTCTTTCAGGTCCCGTCGAATGGTAGAAAGCATGGCACAGCCTCTATCTGAAGAACGCCCGGCCGAGCCGAGGCATTTCGTCAGATTATATCCTATGTCAGGGCAATATTGTACGCCCTTCGTCGCAGAAATAGTGCCTTCCGGTTCACTTGTATGACACTTCGCAACCACGCCAGGATGCGTGTGCGGGTGTAGTGGCCGTTTGGTCGCAATGGGCCTTGATGCGCGCGCACCTAAAACGCAGCGCCCGGCCAGCGCATATCTCTGCCCGCATCAGGAGTTCCAACTTCCACCGGTTCAGCTCTCATCAAGCCCCGCGGCTGTGTTTCGCACTGTGGCAATGACATCATCTTTCATCCCCTTGACGCCTTCGTCGGGCTGCCATAGGCTTTGTCGTATTCACCAGGGGTGTCCCGTCAAGGGGCTGAGATTCTGCTATCGCGCGCAGTGACCCGTTGAACCTGATCCAGTTCATACTGGCGTAGGGACGGTGCAAAGCGCTGCTGCAGTTACAGATCCGCATCCCGGATTCCGTGTCGGCGTTCTTCCATCATTCCGGCTCTAGGACTGGGTCTCCAAACGCAAACTTGGAGCCTCACGATGAATATTGCCGCTAAAAACCAGAGCCCGACGGTCACCTCGGGCGCATTCCCGGCCTCCCGCAAAATCCATGTCGAAGGCCAGCGATATCCCCACATTCGCGTGCCGATGCGCGAAATCTCCCTGCATCCGACTGCGGGGGAGCCGCCTGTTATCGTGTATGACAGCTCGGGCCCGTATACCGATCCAGGCCATATCGTTGCGATCGATCGCGGTCTTTCGCGCCTGCGGGAAAACTGGATCCTGGCGCGCGGCGATGTTGAGCGTTACGAAGGCCGCCACGTCATGCCGGAGGATAACGGCTTTGCCACCGGCGAGCGATTGACGCCGGAATTTCCCGTTCGCAATGCGCCTCTGAAGGCCGCTCCCGGCCGGGCCGTCACCCAGCTTGCCTATGCTCGCGCCGGCATCATCACGCCCGAGATGGAATTCATTGCCATCCGCGAAAATCTCGGACGCCAGGCTGTCCGTGAAGCCTCGTTGCGGGATGGCGAAAGTTTTGGCGCTCACATCCCGGATTTCGTAACGCCGGAATTCGTGCGCCGCGAGGTGGCCGAGGGCCGCGCCGTCATTCCGGCCAATATCAACCATCCCGAAAGCGAGCCGATGATCATCGGCCGTAATTTTCTGGTGAAGATCAACGCCAACATCGGCAACTCTGCTGTCACCTCGTCCATGGAGGAGGAGGTCGAGAAGATGGTCTGGGCGATCCGCTGGGGCGCCGATACGGTGATGGACCTGTCGACCGGCCGCAACATCCACAATATCCGCGACTGGATCGTCCGCAATTCGCCCGTGCCGATCGGCACCGTGCCGCTCTATCAGGCTTTGGAAAAGGTGGGTGGCATTGCCGAGGATCTTTCCTGGGAGGTCTATCGCGACACACTCATCGAGCAGGCCGAACAGGGCGTCGATTATTTCACCATCCATGCCGGCGTCCGTCTCGCCTATATCCACCTCACCGTGAACCGCGTGACCGGCATCGTGTCGCGCGGCGGGTCCATCATGGCCAAGTGGTGTCTGCACCACCACCGCGAAAGCTTTCTCTACGAGCACTTCGACGAGATCTGCGATATCGCCCGCGCCTACGACGTGACGTTTTCGCTGGGCGACGGACTTCGTCCGGGCTCGATTGCCGACGCCAACGATGCCGCCCAGTTCGCGGAGCTGGAGACGCTGGGCGAACTGACGAAAATCGCCTGGGCAAAGGATTGCCAGGTGATGATCGAAGGACCGGGCCATGTTCCGATGCACAAGATCAAGGAGAACATGGACAAGCAGCTGGAGACCTGTGGCGAGGCGCCGTTCTACACGCTTGGACCGCTGACCACCGATATCGCCCCCGGCTACGACCACATCACGTCGGCAATCGGCGCCGCGATGATCGGCTGGTTCGGCACCGCTATGCTCTGCTACGTGACACCGAAGGAACATCTGGGCCTGCCCGACCGCGACGACGTCAAGACCGGCGTCATCACCTACAAGATCGCCGCCCACGCCGCCGATCTCGCCAAGGGACATCCGGGCGCACGCCTGCGCGACGATGCCCTGTCTCGCGCCCGGTTCGAATTCCGCTGGGAGGACCAGTTCAATCTTTCGCTCGACCCGGATACGGCGCGCAGCTTCCACGACCAGACGCTGCCTAAGGAGGCGCATAAGGTGGCGCATTTCTGCTCCATGTGCGGACCCAAATTCTGTTCGATGCGGATTTCGCACGATATCCGAGCCGAAGCGCAGAAGGAGGGGCTGGAGGCGATGGCCGCCCGTTATCGCGATGGCGGCGATCTCTACATGCCCGTGGAAAACGCGGCCGAACACGTGGTAGGTGAAGCCTGATGGCAGGGGTGCTCGTCAGGGGCGCCGGTGTCGCCGGACTGGCTGTCGCCTATGAGCTGCGCAAGCGCGGCCATGAGGTCGATATTGTCGATTGCCGGGATGCGGCAGGGCTCGGGGCATCGTCCTTCGCCGGCGGAATGCTCGCGCCCTATTGCGAAAGCGAGGCGGCGGACGAGAGCGTTCTGACACTGGGTCGCGGGGCGGCCGATTGGTGGAGCGACGCCGTTCCGGGCGAGGTCGTGCGCAACGGCACGCTGGTGGTGGCGCAGCCGCGCGACCTGCCGGATCTCGTCCGGTTCGCCTCCCGCACGACAGGCCACGTCTGGCTCGACCGGGATGGTATAGCCGAACTCGAGCCATCGCTTGGCGGTCGCTTCGAAAGGGCGCTGTTCTCTTCGTCTGAAGCCCATCTCGATCCGCGGCGGGCGCTGACCTGCCTGGCCGAAGCTCTCGTCCGGGGTGGCAGCCGGTTTCACTTCGGTGCCAGCCAACCGCCGGAACGGCACTACACTTCCACAATCGATTGCACCGGACCGGCGGCTATCCCCCACATTACCGGGCTGCGTGGCGTACGGGGCGAGATGCTGCATCTGGAAACCGATGAGATCAGTTTGTCGCGTCCGGTGCGGATGCTGCATCCGCGCCATCCCATCTATGTCGTGCCGCGCGCCAACCACCGTTTTATGGTTGGCGCGACGATGATCGAGACGGAGGATGACGGGCCGATTTCGGCACGTTCGCTGATGGAGCTGCTCAATGCGGCCTATGCGCTTCACCCGGCCTTCGGCGAGGCGCGGCTGGTGGAAACTGGTGTCGGCATCCGTCCGGCCTTCTCGGATAATGTCCCGCGCGTGGTTGAAACCGGGGAGGGGCTGGCGATTGCCGGCATGCACCGCCACGGCTTTCTGCTGGCGCCCGCCATGGCCGTGAAGGCCGCAACACACCTCTCCAATGGAACGTCCACCAGGAAGGAGTTTTCCCGATGAAACAACTCATCGTCAATGGTGAAACCCAGGCTCTGCAGGCGGCAACGCTGGCGGAGCTACTTGCCGTGCTGGAATACGAAGGCGAGTGGCTGGCCACAGCAGTCAATGGCGATCTCGTGCACCGCGAGGATAGGGCGGACAGGCGCCTCGAAGACGGCGATCGGATCGAAATCCTGTCGCCCATGCAGGGGGGCTGATCAATGCTGAAACTTTACGATACCGAACTGTCGTCGCGCCTGCTGCTCGGAACGGCGCGTTACCCGTCTCCGGCGGTGCTTGGCGAGGCGGTCAGGCGGTCGGGTGCCGAGATCGTCACCGTGTCGCTTCGCCGCGAAACCTCCGGCGGCAGGGCAGGCGGTGCATTTTTCGAACTCATCCGCCAACTCGGGGTGCGTGTCCTGCCCAACACGGCCGGATGCCATAGTGCCTCGGAGGCCATTCTGACTGCCAGGATGGCAAGGGAGATCTTCGCGACAGACTGGATCAAGCTGGAAGTCATCGGCAATCACGACAGTCTGCAGCCGGATGTGTTCGAGCTTGTCGAAGCAGCGCGGATCCTCGCAGGCGAAGGGTTTTGCGTCTTTCCCTACACGACGGACGATCTCGTCGTTGCGGAAAAACTGCTGGCCGCTGGTTGTCAGGTGCTGATGCCCTGGTGCGCGCCGATCGGTTCGGCGGCGGGTCCGCGCAATGCGTCGGCGCTCGTTGCCTTCAGGGCGGCCTTCCCCGCGATCCCGCTGATCGTCGATGCCGGCCTCGGGCGGCCGTCGCATGCGGCCGCGGTCATGGAACTGGGTTACGACGCCGTTCTGCTCAACACCGCTGTCGCCATGGCCGGCGATCCGCCTGTCATGGCCGAGGCGTTTGCGAAAGCAGTCGATGCGGGGCGGCTTGCCTATCTGTCCGGTATGCTGGAGCCGCGTGACATGGCCGTTCCCTCGACGCCCGTCATCGGCAAGGCGGTGTTTCAATGAAGTTCGATCCCTTCTACCTCATCGTCGACAGTGCCGACTGGATCGAGCGCCTGGTGCCGCTCGGCGTGAAACTCGTGCAGTTGCGCGTCAAGGACAAGTCTGAGACCGAGTTGCGGCGGGAAATCCGGCGCGCCAGTGCCGTGTGCCTGGCTCACGGATGCCAGCTTATCGTCAACGACTACTGGCAACTGGCGATCGACGAAGGATGTGACTTCGTCCATCTCGGACAGGAGGACCTTGCCGGGGCAGACCTTGCCGCCATTCGCGCGGCCGGATTGAAGCTCGGGCTTTCCACCCATGATGTCGCCGAACTCGACACGGCGCTTGACGCTCGACCGGATTACGTCGCGCTTGGGCCGGTCTGGCCGACCATCCTCAAAAAGATGAAATGGCAACCACAGGGGATCGAACGGGTTGCCGAGTGGAAGCGTCGTATCGGCGATCTTCCCCTCGTTGCCATCGGCGGCATCACTGCCGAGCGGGCACCGCTGGTGTTGGAGCATGGGGCTGCGTGCGCAGCTGTCGTTACCGACATCACCCTTCATGAAGACCCGGAAGGCCGGACACGGCAATGGCTTGCAGCAACGGCACCGTGGAGACTTGGGGAAATCGAGAAATGACGCTGATAGCCCTTACCATCGCCGGATCGGACAGCGGCGGCGGCGCCGGTATCCAGGCGGACCTCAAGACATTCTCCGCCCTCGGCGTTTACGGCGCAAGCGTGCTGACCGCCGTCACTGCGCAGAACACGTTGGGCGTTTCGGCCATAGAGGATATCTCTGTTTCCATGGTTGCAGCCCAGATGCAGGCGGTGCTCGCTGATCTCGTCGTCAACGCGATCAAGATAGGCATGCTGTCGCGCGAGGACACGATCCGGACCGTTGCCGAGGGCTTGCGGGGCTTCGACGGACCTGTCGTGCTCGATCCCGTCATGGTGGCAACATCCGGAGACAGGTTGCTCCGCGACGATGCGGTGGCTGCGTTGAAACGAGCACTGATGCCGCGAGCCGATATCATAACGCCGAACCTCTTCGAGGCGGCAATCCTGACAGGCCTGCCTGTCGCGGACACGCCTGAAGACGTTGCACGGCAGGCACTGCAGTTACGCAACGAGGGCGCACGTGCGGTGCTGATCAAAGGGGGTCATGGCAAGGGTAGCGAATGCGTCGACACCCTTTTGACCATCGACGGAGCGGTCCATACCTTCAGATCCCCTCGTCTGGAAACACTCAACGGTCACGGAACCGGCTGCACCCTGTCAGCAGCCATTGCCGCCCAACTCGCACACGGCCACGATCTGCCGACTGCTGTTGGAATGGCAAAGGAATACGTGCACGCAGCCCTGGCCGCTTCACAGGATCTGCGGATCGGAAAGGGCCGGGGTCCGGTGCACCATTTCCATGCCCAGTGGTAGGAGTGGTGAAGCGGTTAGTCCATTGAGCGCAAACGGCAAGCTTCCGGAGCCGATCGTATCGCGGCGTTATTTCTTGCTCGGCCTGACGGCGCTGCGCAACTCGATGAGGCGATCAAGCGATTGCAGTGTCCTGTCGCGCGCAACTGTGGCCAGCGCCAGCATCAGCGCTTCGATGCAAACCATGGTGGAGCCGTGCAGAGCGACGTGTTCCGTCTTCGCCCGGGGAATGACGATCGATGCGTCCGCATACCGGCGCAACACGGTGTCGGGCTGTCCTACCAGCATGACGATGGGGATGCCGAGACGCTTGGCTTCGCCGATCGTGGCCATGGCCTCGCGATGTGGTCGGCCATATGCCATCATAATGAGCGCGTCACCGCTTTCCATCGACAGCAACTGCTCGGCAAGAGCGATCCCTGTAGCGTTCAGCGTATAGGACCGGTAGCCGTTTCTCTGGAAAAGACGGGAAGCGTAGCTTGCGATGATGCCGGAAGCGCCTATCCCGAAGACCCCGATGGATCGTGCCTCGAGAAGCAGGGGCACCGCCAATTTCAGGGCGTCGCGACTGGAAGGTTCCGCTAGTGCCGCCATCGCCTTTCGATGATCGTCGATGACAAAATCGATCGCGGCATCCGCGCCGCTGTCGAGTGCCTCCGTCGTCGCGGCCATCTTTTCGGAAGGCGAGTCCGTTTCGCCGATATGAGCCTCGAGCGTATCCTTGAGGTCGATGAGGCCTTCGAAGCCGAGCGCCTGAATCGCGCGAATGACGGTTGCATCCGAGGTCACGGTGTCAGCGGCAATTTCGAGCGCAGATTTTCCAAGGACCGCATGCCGGTGCTGATCGATGTAGTCCACAACGCTGATCAGGCTTGGCGAAAGAGACCCCCGGCGGCTCTTCAGTCTCTCGCCAAAGCGATCGATGCGTCGGGGCCGCCGTGTCCCGCCAGGCGCGCCATCTGGTTCTTTTGGCATCGTCTATTCCCAAAGTTTTAAGGCCAAAGCGTCGTCTTGCCCCACACGGTTCTATTTCGACGGCATCGGTGGCTGCCGGCCTGAAATTTGAGACTGGACGACGGAGACCATCAGCGAAAGTGCCGCGTATGAATTGGAGATCGCTTCCTCCCTGGGCAGGACAATATAACGGCCTTCGCGGCAGGCTGCGAGGAAGCGGCAATAGTCCGGCAGTATCTTGTTCATGGCAGCGATCTCGTCTGCAGGCGTGCCGCCGATATCCGACCGATATGTATCGAAGATATAGTCGGCATCGAGCTCCGGCAGTCGTTCGGCACTGACTTCCACGCGGCCGCCCTCCGGAATGCTGTCGATGATCTCGGGGAACCTGAAACCGGCATCTCGAAGGACACGACCAAGCGAACGATAGGTGTGGTAGATGCTCACCTTGCCATTCTGCGCCTGCATTACGGAGACGGTGACCTTGGAGGTATCCACCAGCTTTTTCAGTTGCTCTATCTGGACCTTGTAGCGCCGGTCGAGCACCGCAAGGCGGCCTTGAGTTCCCGTCAGGTCGGCAAGTTTCTCGTATATGTGCGGCGCCCCGCCCGAGGTATCGTCGATGACGACTGTCGGGGCTATTTTAGCGAGTTGTTCGACGGGCGTCGTGCGCCCCGGTTCGGTGATGATAAGGTCTGGTCCTGCCGCGACCACAGCCTCCATGTCGGCGGTGACAGCGCCAATGTACTGAATGCCGGAATTGTCGAAATCCACACCTGTCAGGATCGGGCTCGAGCGCAGATATGGCTTGCCGTCGACGCCGGCGCGGCCATGGCTGGCGACAGGGGGTGCGCCGAGTTCAATCAGCGGTATGGTGATATCGAGGTCGTGCATCGAGACGATCCGAAGCGGGCGCTTCGGCACTTCGACGACCCTGCCGGCGTCGTCGGTAAAGGAGCGCATCTCTGCCGCGTGGGCTGCAGTAAACGAGGCCATCGACAGAGCGATGATGGCGGCGGCAAATGCGGTAGATCTTTTCATTCTGTCATCCTAAAGCTGATCGCGGCGTTTCCAGAGAAGCGTCAAGAGAACGGGGACGCCGACGATCGACATGACGATGCCGGCCGGCAACTGGTGTGGAGCAAATGCGGCGCGCCCGATCGTGTCTGCGGCCAGAACCAGTGCCGCGCCACAGAGCGCGCTTGCGCCCAGCAACGCGCCCTGGCTGCCACGAACCGAAAGCCGGGCGAGGTGGGGGGCGATCAAACCCACGAAGCCAAGACTTCCAACCAGCGCAACGCAGGCAGACGTCAGCAGCACAGGTGCCGTGAATCTTATTATTGCGAGTGTTTTCAGCGACACGCCGAGGCCCGCTGCTGCCTGAGGGCCGAGCATCGCGGCATCGGCTGCGCCTGCAGTCAGGAAGAGCAGGCACGCACCCATGAACATCGCGGCAAAGGCGATCGGCACAGCTTCCCATGAAGCGCCGTTCAGGCTTCCGGCAAGCCATACCAGGGCCGCCTGGACATCGCGGATATCGGCAGTCGTGACGATGACGGAGACGACTGCGGCTGCAAGCCAGGACGTGCCGATGCCGACCATCACGAAGCGCATGCGGGTCACGCCGCGGGCGATGAGAACAACAATGAGCGCAATGGCAAGCCCGCCCGCCATGCCGGCAGCAGTCCGCCCGTAAAGCCCGGCAAAAGGGGCGTAAAGCGAAAAGACGATCGCTGCGGCGCTGGCACCTTCCTTGACGCCAAGCAGGCTCGGATCAGCAAGTCCGTTGCGCGTCAGCGTCTGCATTGCCGTGCCGGCAAGCCCGAGCATGGCGCCGACCATAAGTGCCAGGAAGACACGTGGCAGGCGCAGATCCCACAAGATGCGCATGGTCTGATTGCTGAGGCGCCCCGGATCCACGACGAGATTGAAGGCATCCCTGAGGTTTATCGGTTGGCTTCCGGCGAGGATGGCAAACAGGGTCAGGCAAAGTGTGCCGAATGCCAGGCCCAGAATAGTGATCGAGGTGGCCACATGAATGCGTCTCGAGAAAAACGGACCGCTGACGACTAGGTGCGGCTTCGGAGTGTCGTAACCGGTCATTTGAGAGCCCGCGAGGCGATGGCGACGAAGAGAGGCGCTCCCAGCATGGCGGTCATGATGCCGGTTGCCAACTCGTACGGCGTAAACAGCGTGCGTGCGCCTATGTCGGCGGCGACGAGCAAGGCGGCACCCAGGAGTGCGGCAAGCGGCAGGGCGATGCGGGCATCTCCGCCGGCAGACCATCGTGCGATTGCAGGCACGATCAGGCCGACAAACCCGATCGGTCCTGCGATGGAGACAGCAGTTCCCGCGAGAATTGCCGTTGCGCAGAGGCCAACGAACCGCGTTGTCCAGATCGGAACGCCGAGTGCCAGCGCGTTGAGTCGTGGGCCAATGAAAAACGCAAGCAGGAGGCCAACAGCTATCGGCCCGAGCGCTGCGGCAATAGTGCCGTAGCTGACGCCGGCCAGATCGCCCGCGAGCCAGAAGCGCAAGGATTGCAGCGTCTCCTCGTCGAAAAGCAGTATGGCCGAGGTGATGGACGAGGCCAGCGAAGACAGCGCGATGCCGCAGAAGGTAACCTTGAGCATCGTCGGGCCGGACCGACCAGCGGAAGACACTGCCAGCACAAGAATAAACAGGGTGGCTGCGCCAACGGACGCGATCAGTGGGCGACTGAGACCACCAGACAGGAAAGGCACGCTGCTTGTCGCCGTGACCGCCAATGCGGCACCGGCATTGAGGCCGAGAATATGAGGCTCGCCCAGCGGATTGTGCAGCAGCCCCTGCAGGAGAAGCCCGGAGACGCCGAGTGCCGCACCGACGAGGAGGGCGGCTGCCAGGCGCGCAAATCGCAACTTGACCAGCAGTTGATGATCGAAATTAGCGGGATCGAAATGGAAGACCGCTTGAAAAAGGGTCAGCGGTGAAACCGCTCTGGCACCGATGCTGATATGGATGCAGGCCAGTGTGAGGATCGCCAGGAGAAGCGCGCCCGTTACAAGGCCAACGCGAATCCCGCTCGAGGGCTGGCGCCTGGTATCCGAGGACATGACATAATTCACGTGATCGGCCCCGCGCCATGGGCAGGAACGAAAACCGGTTTGTCAGTCTGCGGATGGGTTAGTCGAATGACCTGCACGCTGAAGACGTCCTCTATGAGTTCGGCGGTGCAGGTGCCCGGCTCCTCCGCAATGTGCCGAATGGACCCGTTTTTCAGGAAGACGACGCAATCGGCATACTGGACGGCGAAATTCAGGTCGTGCAGCACGACGACGATCGTCCGGTCGTGATCCCGGGCCAGATCCCTCAGCAGTTCCATGACCTCCACCTGATAGTGGAGGTCCAGATAGGTCGTCGGTTCATCCAGCAGGATAACCGGGGTTTGCTGCGCGAGAGCCATGGCGATCCAGCACCGCTGCCGCTGACCGCCGGAAAGACTGTCCACCGGCCGGTGGAGGAGATCGGAAAGGTCTGTAACCTCGAGTGCTTGCCTGACCGCTTGCTCGTCCTTGTCGGTCCACTGTTTCAGGAAACCCTGGTGCGGATGGCGGCCGCGCGACACGAGGTCATAGACCGTCAAACCTTCCGGAACCACGGGGCTTTGCGGCAGAAGGCCCAGCTTCCTCGCCACCGACCGCGTCGGCAAAACGTGAATGTCGTGTCCTTCCAGAAGCACATTGCCAGCGCTGGGCTTCATCAGGCGGGCGATGGTCGCCAGCATCGTCGATTTGCCACAGCCATTGGGGCCAACCAGCGCGGTCAACTTGCCTGCACCGATGTCGAGCGATATTCCGGATAAGACTGTCTGCCGTCCGTAGCCGGCAGAGACGTCGCGTGCGGAGAGGGGATGCCCTCGCTCGGCTCCTCGAGCTTTCGAGTTCAATCTGTCCGTCATGCCCGCGGCAGTCCTGTTTTAAAAATCCGACCTCTCCTACCGTCTGGAAACCGCACGAGAAAGAGAATTCTTGAGTGTAGTAGTCAATTTTAAATTCGAAAAGATGCGATTGCCGTTGTTGGTTGTGCCTGCGTGACAGCCATATCGCGGCTCACCTCTCCCGTAGGCGCACGCTCAACACATTGCTTCTATTTATATATTAGGGGTATCTCAGGGTCGAGAGCTTGACGGCAACGGGAACGCAGGCGAGCACGCCGGGCATAAAATTGCGGATATTCCACCAATTAAAGTTGACTACTACATTCATGAAATCATACCTGCCATCGGCTCGCAGGCGGGCAAGGGGTAATTTCTGACGAAGATATCCGCAAGGATATGGGGGTACGACATGATTGAACGGCGAGCCGCAGGGCGCTATGGTCCCAATATCCTGAGGGCTACTGCCTTGGCGCTGGCTGCCTGCGCCGCCTATCCGGCATTCGGCGAAGACGCTCAACCGGCTGCAACGGCGGCGACCGATGTGTTTCCCAAGGAAAGCCGGATAAAGGACGACACCGTGCTGAAGCCGATCGTCGTCGGTAAAGGCAGCAATGCCGCGACGCAGGGCTATCAACCGATCTCCACCGTAACCGCGACGCGTACGGATACACCTCTGCTCGATATCCCGCAGGCCGTGAACGTTGTCAGCCAGGACGTCCTGAGAGACCAGAATGCGCGGTCGCTGGACGACGCACTTGCGAATATCAGCGGTGTTGCGCAGTCGAATACGCTTGGCGGCACGCAAGAATCCATCATCCGGCGCGGTTTCGGGGACAACAGGGACGGTTCGATCCTCATCGATGGCATGAAAACCGCGATGTCTCGCAGCTTCAATGCGACGACCGATCGTGTCGAAGTTCTGAAAGGCCCGGCGTCGACACTTTACGGCATCCTCGATCCCGGCGGCATGATCAACGTGGTGACGAAGAAGCCGGAGCAGACTTTCAGCGGCAAGACCTATACCAGCGTTTCAAGCTTCGGCGGTGGATCTGCAGGGTTTGATTTCACAGGCCCGATCGAAGGTACAGATTTGAGCTATCGTGTCGTCGGAGACTACAAACACGTCGACTACTGGCGCAATTTCGGCGTCAACAAGGATTGGGTACTCTCGCCATCGCTGACATGGTCCGGTGAAGATACCGAAGTGACGGTCTCCTACACGCATGAAGACTATAGTGTCCCCTTCGACCGCGGGACGATCTTTGATCTCGCCACCGGCCATGCCGTCGATGTCGACCCGAAGATCCGCTTCGACGAACCCTATAACATCAGCAAGGGGCAATCGAACCTTGCGTCTGTCCACGTCAAGCGCGACCTTGGCGACGACTGGAAGCTGACATTCGATTACACCTACAGCATCAATACCTATTCGGATAACCAGGCACGCCTCATCTCCTATAACGCAGCGACGGGGATCCTGACGCGACGGGCGGATGCCACGCAGGGCTCGACGATCTACAATCACGCCGTTCGCACCGATCTGTCCGGTGACGTCGATATTGCCGGTTTCCGAAATGAGCTGCTGTTCGGGACGTCCTACGACTATGCGGATACGCTCCGGACCAAACTGATCCGCTGCGCCAATCGCACCGGGTTCAATATCAATAACCCGACTTACGGCACGCTACCGGAGTGCACCACCGTATCGGCTGCCGACAGTGACCAGACAGAGCAGATCTCGACAGCTTCCTTCTACGCTCAGGACGCTTTGCATCTCAACGATCAATGGATACTGGTCGGCGGTTTTCGCTATCAATATTATGACCTGATGGCCGGCAAAGGGCGCCCTTTCAACGAGAATACCGACAGCTTTGGCACTGCTTTCGTCCCACGCGGTGGTATTGTCTACAAAGTGACCCCGGACTTCTCGCTCTATGCGAACGCTGCCAAGACGTTCCGTCCGCAGTCTTCCATCGCCAGCTACTACGGCAATCTCGATCCTGAAGAAGGCGTGGCCTACGAGGTCGGTGCCAAATTCGACGTGCTTGACGGCATTACCGCGAACGTCGCGCTCTACACCAGCGACAAGAAGAATGTCGCTTATTCCAGCCTCGATCCGGTGACGGGCGATACGGTCGTGAAGACGGCAGGCCTCGTGCGGGCAAGCGGCATCGAAGCCGATATGGCGGGCGAAATCACCGATGAGATGAGTTTCATTGCAAGCTACGGCTACACGCACGCGCGGATCCTCGAGGACCCCGACTACGCCGGAAACGAGCCGGTCAATGTACCGCATCATACAGGCTCGCTCTACCTCACCTACGATTTTGGCGAGATCGACAGCCGTGGTGATTCACTGAAGCTTGGAGGCGGTGTTCGTGCTGTTGGACGGCGTGCCGGGATCAACACGAACGCCTATTACCTGCCGGGCTATATGGTGGCTGACGCATTTGCAGCCTACACCTGGAAGAACGACCGCCCGTTGACGCTCCAGCTCAACCTCAAGAATATATTCAACAAAACCTATTACACTTCATCGATCGGCACGACAGCATTGGGAAACCAGATCGGCGAGCCTTTCAGCGCGGTATTGTCGGCAAGCGTCCAGTTCTGACAGGTGGCTGAGATTGTCGCTTGTCAAAGGACTGTCGGGGCTGCTTTGATATGTTTCAGCCAGAACCGGCATCGTTACAATATAGAAGTTCCATAAGATTGATTACGCATTTTTGTGGTGTAGCCGGGTGGGTTCAAGGATGAAGTGCGACTTGCCGCCGCCTCGCCCGTAAACCTTCAAATGCCCATCTACTTCATATCCTTCACGTTTTCGACCTTGGTGGTTGTTACGGCGAGGGATTGGGCGAGGATGCCGTTGAATAGGGGGCAGACGAAGAAGAGGTCGCGGTGGGTTTGGGTTGGGGCGTTTTCGAGGGCGTGGGCGAGCGCTTTCAGGAGGACGGATCCGGAACGGAACGCGTAGGTTCCAGCCGAGGCTTCGCTGGAGATGACCTTTTTCTCGGCCGCCTCGACAACGTTGCCGTCGTCGTTTTTGCGGAGATAGCTGTAGAGCGGATTTTGGCTCTGGAAGGTCAGCGCGAGGCCGCCAACGTCAGCGTGCCGGGCAAAGTGGAGTGCTGGATCGAGGGCGGTCGAGTAGAGGATGTCGGCGAGATCGATGACGACAGGATTGTTGTGGGCGCCGAGTTGCAGGGCTGCACCGGCAAGGCTGCTGAAGGCTGCGCCGGTCGTGAAGTGCGACAGGAAGACGACGCGGCAACCGGGAAACCAGGCTTGGAGGTAGTCGCTTGCAAAGGCCCGTGTTTCCGCCCGATCATGGAGCACGAATGCGTAGCTGGAGGGGGCGGTGCCCCTCGCCCACGGCCGCTGCTTCAACGTCGCGAGGAGGAAGGGGTCGGCTTGCCCGATATCCATGAGTGCCTTGAGACTGCCGTCGGCGGATACGAAGTCCGGACCGGCCAGGGGCACGACGATATTGAGGCCGGAGATGTTCATCGGCGTTACGAGGCCATGGCGAGGGGCGCATCGGCCGAAGACGGCAAGCCGCTTGCGGCGAGGTATGCGTTGAGATCCTCCGGGGTGCCGAGGCCCTTCATGGCATCCGGGCTGACCTCGTAGACGCCGATCCTGGCGCCGTTGCGGATCATGTAGTTGTAGGCCGGGCAGGTGTAGAACTCGTTGTTCACCCGGTCGTTACAAGCGATCATGTCGACGGCGGCGCGGACGAAATCGGAGCCCCGACGGAAGAGATAGATGCCGACGGTGGCGAGATCGGAGATCGGCTTTTTCTCTGCCACCTCGGTGACCAGGCCCCGGTCGTCAACCTTGGCGAAGGACCATTTCGGGTCCATCTGCGCATCGCGAAAAACCAGGATCGAGCCGTCGAGCTTGCGCTGCAGGCAATCCTTGATGAAGGCGCTGCAATCGAAATCGACCCACTGATCCGAGTTGGCAATCAGCAGCGGCCGGTCGTTGTCGAAGCTGCTGCGGGCAAGCAGCACCGTGCAGGCGGTGCCCTCCGTCAGGCGGTCTACGGGCCTGATCGTGGTGCCCATTGCCCGCAAGAGCTGGACGTCTCCATCGCATGCCTTCATGTGCTCGGCACGCAGAAGCACGGTGGGGGTGGCGTTCGGCGGGCATACATTGCCGATGACATGTTCGAGCATCATCCTTCCATCGACATCGATGAACGGTTTAGGCTTGCGCCAGTTCTGCCGGGCAAAGCGGCTGCCCTCGCCGGCCGCCGGGATGAGCACGTTGATCGGCCGGTCATCCCGTGACTGGTCGCGCAGGCTTGCGGCGAGCTCGGTGGCGGCGAATTCGGCAATCTTTTCCGGCGAATAGAAGCTGTAATATCTGGAGGCCTCGATCTTCACATAGGCGACCTGTTCGTCGCTGAGGATGATCTGGTTAAGGGCGGCGGAGAAGTAATATTGGCCCTCGACGTCATCGCCGTTGAGGATCGCGCGGCGTGCCGCTGCGAAGAAGTCACCTGCCCTCCGAAAGTAATAGAAGCCGGCAACGGCGATATCGGAGACGACGCGCTTTTCTGCCGCCTGGGCAACACGTCCGTCGCCTTCGGGCACGATATAACACCAGCGCGGATGGACGGAGCGGAAGGTGACGACGCCAGAGGCAACGTCGTCTTGGCGAAACTTCTCCAGGATTTCCATCAGCGGCGCATCGATGATCTGGTCGCTGTTGCAGATGACGAGAGGCGCCTCCAGATCCAGTTCGTCGCCGGCCAGCAGCGCAGAGCAGAGGCCGCCCCTGGTCTCGCCGACCCGCTGGATGACCTTGGTCCCCTGCCCGCCGACAATCATCAGGGTCTCATCGAGCGAAAAGCGTCGTGCATCGTCGGCTGAAATGATGAAGCAGAAGCGGGCGTCGGCAATCGTCGTGCGCAGCGCCGAGACGACGCAGTCGATCATCGGCTTGCCGGCGATCTCGATCAGCGGCTTGGGAAAGAAATACTCCTGCTCTGGAAAGAACTGCGAGCGGCTGGCGATCGGCATGAGAATCTGCATGGAGAATCCTGCTCGGTGTTACGCTGTCTTGCGATGGGAAATTGCGGATGTGCCGGCATTTGCCGCTTCAGGCCTTGCTGGGTTGAGATCGGCGGCGCCCTGCCCCAGCATGCGGCCCATGTCTGCAAGCTCGATTTCATTGATGCGCTGCATGATCCGCTCATAGGTCACGTCGGCGGGCGTGCCGACGACGAGCACATGACCGCCGCTTGCGCGCGCCGCCCGGATGCCGTGCTCGTTGTCCTCGAGGATCAGGCACTCATGCGGCTCGACGCCGAAGCGCTGCATTGCCGAGAGGTACATTTCCGGATCGGGCTTTGCCTTTGCGACATCCTCGTTGGAGACGATGGCATCGATGAACGGCGACAGCGCTGCGAGGCGCATCATGACTTCGATGGAATTGCGGATCGAATTTGAGCAGACGGCAATCTTGCGCCCCGACTTGTGCAGGCGTGAGAGCGCCTTCTGGTGGTGGAAGACCGGCTTGCACCGCAGATGGGTGAGCTCGATGGTGTAATTCTGCTTCAGCCCGTTCAGCAGATCGTGCAGCCCGCGCGGCAGGCCATGAGCCGCCGTTAAAATCTCAAGCTTGCGACGTGTCGGCAGTCCATCGAAGGTGGACAGATGGGATTCGCGGCTGATCGTATAGCCGAACAGCTCGAGCGCGCGGTTCAGCGCCTCGTAATGCCAGTCCTTGGCGTCGATCAGGACACCATCCATGTCGAATAGAACGGCTTTGATCATGCTGCTTCACTCCCGAAATAAACAGCTGCGGCATCGGGAAAATCCGTGCAGAGCAGCATGGAGGTAAGATCCAGGTTTGGTCGATCCCGAAGGGAAGACCAGAAGGTTTCGTACGGGCGCTTGTGCAGCTCTGGCGAAACCAGCGCGATCGGCTTGCCATTCGTGGACAGTCGCTCTGCCACGTCGACCTGGGGAAAATCGCCGGTAAAATTGTCGAGCCAGATACCGGCCGATTCTGCCGCCAGCGCGGGCGTCGGCTCGTATTCGCTGACGCGCGTGTAGACCGGCATTCCAGCCCTGATGTACGCCAGCATGTCCGGGATCGACATATCGAAGACGAAATAGGAAGTGACGCCGTGGGCGCGCAATGCGCGGTGGGTCATTTCGGCAAGACCGTCGGCCTTGATGTTCAGCGCCAGCGTTCCCGTGCAGCCATTGACGGCGTAGAAATCGAGTAGCCAGTCGAAGGTGATGATGTCGTCGGAACGGGTTGGCGGATCGTGGGAGATGACGAGTGCGCCATCGAGATCGCGAATGTCGGTTTCCAGGCCGAACCCGGCGAGAAGGGCACTGCAAAGGGCGGTACGCGAATTTTTCGCGACGTTGTCATTCCAGCTGCCGCGATGAGCAAGGATGCTGCTTCTGGCAATCGTGCCCATTCTACCGCCCCTGCCCGAGATCACCGATCGGCACATGCTATCGCTGCATGGCCGCGCCACAGCAAAGCCATGAGTCGCGCTGTCGAGGTCATTGGAGGGGCTGCAGCTTGTGCCAGCCTTATGGTTGAACGATATGCGGGGAAAATCGCATGGTAGTGATCAAGTCAAGGTTGTGGGCCGACGCGATAAGGCTTCTTGCGCAATATCAAAGTATAAAGCCTGACGCTTGGCGCGATCAGTGCGCCCGCAGTTCCGTCGATTGCTCCGCAGACGCCGTTGCGTCCGTGGAAGCTGTACCCTGCTCAGCCATGCGCGCGGAGAGATCGAAGAGCTCCGTCAGTTCCTGATGCTCGCGGTAGGCCGACAGCCAGTTTTGCTCGCTGGCAGCCTTTGCTTCCGCAGCATCGTCTATCCATGACGCGAGGGGGTCGCGTGGTTGTTCCTGGTCGGAAGGGTCGTCGATCGGCTGGAACTGGGCGATCAGGAGGCCGATTTTCTGCAACTGGGAGCGCTGCTGCATCCGGCGTTCATTGGCGATCAGCAGCCGGAAGGCGTTCACCAAGGTGCCCTTCGGTGAGGGCAGTTCTTCCAGGTCTACAAGCCTTGTCTCGGCAATCGGGTTGGCTTTCAGGTAGACGAGAAACTCGCGGACGATATGACCGGCATGCAGCAGCGGCGCTGTGTCCATCGGTGTTTCCGACGTGCTCTCCTCGAGCGTTCTGTCCTGGAGTTCCATCTGTAAATCCTTACGATTGCGCTCGTTAACGCATTCGAAAGGAATTGGTTCAACTAACGCCCGGACAAGCATCCACGGCCTCAGTTGGCTGAGGCCGTGGAGGTTGTGCTTTAGTCGCGGAACTTGCTGTCGAGTTCGTTGATGGCGGCGACGTTGGAGGCGCTGCGGCCGTTTTCGTCGAAGGTCTGGGCGAGGTAGGCATCGGCGATGGATTTTGCGACTTCGCTGCCGATGACGCGCGAGCCCATGGTGATAATCTGGGCGTTGTTGGAGAGGGCTGCGCGTTCCGCCGAATAGGTGTCGTGGCAAAGGGCGGCGCGGATGCCGGGGACCTTGTTGGCGGAGATCGACACGCCGATGCCGGTGCCGCAGACGAGGATGGCGCGGTCGTATTTGCCGGCCAGCACATCGGCGGCGACGCGAGCCGACAGATTGGCGTAGAATTCGTCCGAGCCATCGGTGGGCTTGGAGACTTCGGAGACCTCGTGGCGGTCCTTCAGGTATTCGGCGAGGACGTGGGCGAGCCCGTTTCCGGCGCTATCGCCAGCGATTGCGAGTTTCATGGGTTTTCTCCTTCGTGTGTGAACTGGATATGGGGTTGATCAGAGAACGGCGCAAACACGGACCAGGATGTCGAGATAGCCGGTGACATTCCAGGCCGAGCGGCCGATGAAGAGGCCGTCGATATGGTCGCAGGCCGCGAGTTCGGCGCAGTTGCCGGGATTGACGGAGCCGCCGTAGAGGCACGGCACGCGGCGCCCGAGGATGCCCTCCGCGACCTTGATGATCTCGGCCTGGCGGGCGTCTGCATAATCGGCTTTCGCGGGGATGCCATTTTCACCGATGGCCCAGACGGGTTCGTAGGCGAGCAGCAGCGGTGCTGTCCGCTGTTCGGCGCTGAGCTTGCCCAGCGCGCCGCGCACTTCGGCGGCCAGAACCTCGTCGGCGCGGCCGCTCTCGCGGTCGGCCAACGTTTCGCCGATGCAGATCAGCGGGATCATCCCGTGCCGCACGGTCGCCTCGACCTTGAGGCCGACCGTCTCGTCGGTTTCGCCAAAGAATTCGCGTCGCTCGGAGTGGCCGAGTTCGACGACATCCATGCCGCAGTCGACCAGCATCAGCGGCGAAATCTCGCCTGTCCAGGCGCCGGATTCAGCCCAGTGCATGTTCTGGGCACCGACCTTCACTGCACTGTCCTTCAGCATCGCCTTGACTTCGCGGATAGAAGTGAACGGCGGGATGACGAAACATTGCAGGCGCGGATCGTTGACGATCTCGGCGCTGGCAAGCCCCTCGGCAAAGCTGCGCGCCTCTGCGAGCGTCTTGTTCATCTTCCAGCTCGTGCCGATCCAGAAAGGCGTCTCGGTCATGGTCTTCTCTCCCGGCGCTAAAGGTTGCGCCCAAATTCATGCTGCTAAGGTGACAACCGGCGCCGTCAAGGCGGTGACCGGCTAGAGGTTGAGGTCGGCAATCCCGGTGTCGATGTGCGGTGCCCAGAAGGCGATCGACTCGGCGATCTGCTCGATTACCTGCCGGTCGTTGGGCTCGCGCTCCTTGAACGACAGCTCCAGGCAGATTTCATTGTCTTTCGCGCCACCCTCGGCGAAAGCGGCCAGCAGCGGCTCCGGCTGCACACGCCCCTTGGCGTTGAATTCCGCCGTGAACGGACGGTGGCCGCCCTTGTCCATCAGCGATTGCTTGATGTGGATGATCGGCGACACCGGCGGCGCCGCGCGTGCCCAGGCATAGGGGTCGATATCGTCCGGATTGCTGCTGGTGACATCGCCGTGGTCGATATCGGCCATCATCCACATCGGCACCGCCATGTTGGCGGCGGTCAGGCGATCCTGAAGGGCAAAGCTGGCGGCGATGGTTTCGCCGAACTCGCGGCCGATCGACATCGGCTCCCAGAACACGTAGCTCAGACCCGCTGCCTTGGCATGCTCGGCCACTTCGGCCCAGCAATCGATGGCGATCTGAATCAGCTCTTCGCGCCGCGCCGCATCGTCGAAATCGCGATAGGTGAAAATGGCAAACTGCGTGCCGACGGAGCTGCCGCCGAGATCTGCGGTGATGTCGGCGAAGGTCTTGAACCATTCGACATAGTAGCGCCGGACATCCGCATCCGGATGGCCGAAATGGTTGAGGCGGCCATAGGGCCCTGTCATGCCGGAGGTGATGCATACGCCGGTACGGGTCAGGGCGGCGCGCATGTCGCGCGTCAGGCGCCTGATGACGGCAGCTGGCCAGGATGGGTTGATGAACTCATGCGTCAACTGCACATCGCGGATCTTCAGGTCATGTGCGATTGTGCCGATCAGGTCGGCCGGCTCGGCGTAGCGGTTGACCAGCGGGTTGGTGTTGAGCGACAGCGTCAGCCCCATCGGTAGCTCCTGTAAACGGCGCGTGGCCGATCTCGTCGACCACGCCTGTAAAAAATCGAAGCGCTCAGGCCGAGCGCGCCATCTGCCCATCGAACCAGGCGCCGAAAGCGGCCTTTTCGTCGGCACTCATGTGCAGGCCGTGCTTGGTGCGGCGCGTCAGGATATCTTCCGCCGTTTCGGCCCATTCCTGCTCGATCACGTAGCGCACTTCTGCCTCATAGAAGTTGGGCCCGAAACATTGGCCGAGGGCTGCCACCGATGTGGCACCGCCGATCAGCTTCGATGTGCGGGCGCCATAAAGGCGGGCATAGTGGCGGGCGAGCCCGCGTGGCAGCCAGGCATAATCGCGCTGCAGCTTTTCGAGAAAGCGCGGCACGTCGGCGCCCTCGATGTCGCCACCCGGCAGGATACCCTTGGCCGTCCAGTCAGGTCCCATCTTTGGGAAGGTCGCCTGCAACTTCTGGATCGCGTGCTCGGCGAGCTTGCGGAACGTGGTGATCTTGCCGCCGAAGACATTCAGCAAGGGCGCGCCGCCCGTCGTGTCTAGGTCGAAGACGTAGTCGCGGGTAACGGCGGAAGGGTTACCCTTGCCGTCGTCGTAGAGCGGCCGGACGCCGGAGAACGTCTGCAGCACATCCTCGCGGCGGAGCGTCTGCTTGAAGTAGCGATTGACGGCGTTGAGCAGGTATTCGATCTCGCTCTCGTCGGCCGAAACGGCTTCAGGCGCACCTTCGTAGGGGATGTCGGTGGTGCCGATCAGGGCCTTGTCGCCCTCGTAGGGGTTTATGAAGATCACGCGCTTGTCGTGGTTCTGCACCAGATAGGCTTGCGGTCCGTCCCAGAATTTCGGTGTGATGATGTGGCTGCCCTTGACCAGGCGAACGTTGCGGCTGGAATTGGTGCCGGCGACGCGGCCGATGATGTCGTTGACCCAGGGGCCCCCGGCATTGACCAGAGCCCGTGCCATGACGACGCGCTTGGCGCCGGTGCGCGTGTCGGTCATCTGAACCCGCCACAGATCGCCCTCGCGCCGGGCGGAGTTGCAGACGGTGCGCGTCAGCACTTCGGCGCCGTGTTCGGCGGCGTCCTTGGCGTTCAGCACGACCAGTCGGGCATCGTCGACCCAGCAGTCGGAATACTCGAAGCCCCTGGTATATTCGTCCTTGATCGGCGCGCCTTCCGGATCGCGCCTGAGGTCGAGCGTACGGGTTGCCGGCAGTTTCTTGCGGCCGCCGAGATGGTCGTAGAGAAACAGGCCGAGGCGTACCAGCCAAGCTGGCCGGTCATTGGGGCTGTGCGGCAGCACGAAACGCATCGGCCAGATGATGTGGCTCGCCGAATTCAGGAGCACTTCGCGCTCGATCAGGGCTTCGCGGACCAGTCGGAATTCGTAATATTCGAGGTAGCGCAACCCACCATGCACCAGCTTGCCGGAGCGCGACGACGTGCCCTGTGCCAGGTCGTCCTTTTCGCAGAGGATCACCGACAATCCACGGCCTGCAGCATCGCGCGCGATGCCTGCGCCATTGATGCCGCCACCGATGATGAACATGTCTACCGTTTGAATATCGCTCATCTGCATTCTCCTGCGGCACGTGCCAGTGTCTTGTTCCGGTTCTGCCGGATGTGATTGTCGATCGGGGTCATTCTCGTGAGGATCATGCAGCCGGCACCTGCTGAGCCGCGAGCAGGTCCCATATGGGCTCGAGTGCCTCGCGCGCCTGCCTGTAGGCTGGAAACGTCCGGTCGTAGACCGGCACCAGCGACGGGTCCGGTGCTGTACCCGCGCCGAGCAAGGGCGTGACCCATTCGGCGATGCAGGCGTTCATGTCGGGGTAGACGCCGACGGCCACTGCCGCCATCATCGCCGCACCGGCAGCCCCCGCCTCCTCGCGCGCCGAGACGCGGACACTGGCGCCGGTAGCCGCAGCAAGCACGCCGCCCAGTGCCTTGGAACGGGCAGCACCGCCCGTCAGCCGCAGTTCGCGCGGCAGTGCACCCATCGCCACGTAGCAATCCCGCGCTGCCATGCCGAGACCCTCGATAACGCTGCGCAGGAGATCGGGATAACGATGGCCGGCATTCAGCCCGATGAAACCGGCGCGCGCGCTGGCGTTGACGAACGGGCCTCGTTCTCCGGCTTCGGAGATGTAGGGGTGATAGAGAACGGCGCCAGGCCGGCTCGCCGCCATCCAGTTGTCGATGCGGGCGACCATCTCTGCGTGGGAAGGTGCAGTGCCACCCTCGCCGATCAGATCGGCGGCCACGTGCAGGATCCAGTCGAGATTAAGTGTCGCTGCCATGTTGGTCTGCATCTGCGTCACCATGCCTGGCACCGGCAGAGCCATGATATAGCCCGTTCCCTCGGCATTCAGTTGCGCATCGGCTGTTGCGACCGGACGCATGTGAACGCCGGTCGAGCCGATGACGGTGCAGGCGGCATTGAGGTCACCGGTCCAGACGCCTGCCCCCATGCCGGTCATCACCATGTCGACATAGCCGAGGCTGACAGGCGTGCCCTGCTTGAGGCCAGTTGCGGCAGCGGCGGCTGCCGTTAGCGGATGCGTTACCTCGGTTCCGTCGATGATTTCCGGAAGCAGGTGCCGGCGTGATGAAAGCCCCAGCGCCGCAATTACACCGTCGTCATAGGCGCGGCTGCGAAAATCGCCGAAGGTCCAGCACGCTTCGGATGGGTCCGTGGCACGAACCCCGGTGAGATTGAGATAGAGCCAGTCCTTGCAATGCAGCGCCACTTCGGCGCGGTCGAGCAGTTCGGGCGCGGTGGCAGACATGTGCGCAATCTGTGCGCCCTGCTGGCAGGTATTGAGGCCGGTTCCAGTGGTCTCGAAGCGCGCGCGCTCGCCGGATGCGCCGACCAGCTTTCTGACCGTTGGCGCTGCGCGCGCATCGAGCCAGATCCAGGCATCTCCGACCGGGGTATCGCCGGCGCCCACCAGCCAAGTGCCATCACCCTGTGCCGTTACGGCGACAGCGGCAGTCCGCGCGGCAAGCCCCGGCACCTTTTCGCCAAGTCCCCGGAGTGCGGCGGCACATTCATCCCAGGTTCGGGCAAGCGGTTGCGTCGCCGAACCGTCCTGTCCCGAATTATAGCGGTTTGCCACCGATGCCGAGGCGATCTGCCGTCCGGCAAGATCGAATGCCACGGCCTTGATCACCGAGGTGCCGGCATCGATGCCGACGAGGATGTCCTGTCCGGCATCAGCCATGGAACTTGGTTCCCGTTTCGGTGCGGCTCGATATCATGCTGTCGTCCATAGAACTCTCCCCCCTCGCCCGTCCCTCAGGCCAGGTCATCTCGCAGCAGCGCTTGCGCGGTGCGTTCGTCAGTGATCAGTCCGCTCAGCAATCCGCTTTTCATCACCGCAGCGATCGCCCCGACCTTGTTCTTGCCGCCGGCAATCGCAACGATGCGCCGGCCTTTCATAGCATCGAGACCCGGCGACAATGTTCGCGCCGACAGCGATGTCTCGACTGCCTTGCCGGTCTTGTCGAAGAAATGCCCGAGCACTTCGCCGACGCCTCCAAGTTCGCGGACTTCGGCGATCTCCGCCGCCTCTATCATATGCGACGCCACCAGCTGCGCGTCCGGCTCGACGGTGCCGATGCCGACGATCATCGGATCGGCGCCTGCCGCAAGTTCGAAAATCTCGCGCACGCCGCGTTGCGACAGGAGAACCTCGCGATCCTCCACGGTGTTGGCAAACAGCGGGATCGGCATGACGTAGGCGGCTGCCCCCGTCTTCTCGGTGAGGCGATGCATCACATCATGCGGGTTTGCCGCATAGTTTCGTGTTACCCCGCCGAGCAACGATACGAACCGTACCCGGCCGGCATCGAGGCGGGCCATTTCCTTGACGGCCGCCGCCAGCGTCCGGCCATGGCCGATGCCTATCACGCCGCCGTGGAAGTTCTCGATCTCGCGCTGCAGAAAGCCGGCCCCGGCCATGCCGAGTGCCTTGAGAGGCAACCCCTGTTCATGGAGATCAGGAACCACTTCCGCGTAGGTGAGGCCGTAGTCGCTCTCCAACCGGCGCTCGAGTGTCACGCACTCCGCGATGTCGCCTTCGATCGTCACCTTCACGGCGCCATTCTGGTTTGCGCGGGCGATCAAGCGGTGCGCCTTGACGCTGGTGATGCCGAGGCGGTTGGCGACTTCGGATTGCGTCAGGCCGGCAGCGTAATGAAGCCAGGCCGCGCGCACGGCGAGGCTGTCTTCATTGTCGCGCTTGTCGGCAAATCGCGCCATGTGCTTTCCGACGCCTCCGGGTTCAACTGAAATTATTGTCGCTTAGCGTAATTTTTTGCACGTTTTTATAACATAAGTCAACATTATCACATGTCGTATTTGGGGGAATTTCGGATGGGCTGCGAGCGGTCCCGCTCTTGCAAGTCTCCCTTCCATCACGCGGTAGTCTGAATGCTCAATCAGGTCTTACTAACCCGAATTTGCCAATAAATGCATAAATACTGGGCATTTGAAGCGGAAAATTGCCATGGATTGACGAATTTTGCATACCGAATAGACGCATCTCGTGCGCAATGCGGTATAAGTCCAGTGTATCCTGAGCCTCCGCATCACGCTCTCGTGTTGCACGCTCGGCCCGGAACTTTGTTTTTTGTGCTCTGTAAGGGTTCCGAGGTAATTGACAACATCCTGGGTATATCACATATTGAAAGTGGCTGATAACATAAATATACCACAGCCGGTATCGGCGGGTTGAGGAAACTCCGCTTCAAGTGACATTCATAATGCAGAGGGTTTTCCATTTGGAGCCTGACGCAATCCGCCGCTTGGAGGAGGGGCGACCATGCAAGTTTCAGCGCCTCACCCCGTTCGTCTTCATCGTTTCGCTGCCCCTGTCGCCATTGGCAGTGCGCTCTGGCGCGGCAGCCTCTCCCCTTCCCGCATCGTCAAGTCAAAGGTGGTCACACCATGAGCAATCTGGTCGGTACCTCGATACCCAATCCTCCCAAGCCCCGCCTCGGCCTGATCATCGGTTCCGTCGCCATCGTCGTGCTGGTCGCTGCCATGGCGCTCGATACCAAGGTGGTGAAGATCGGTTCGGAGGCGGGCGCGCAGCCCAATGCGTTCTCGCCCGAAACATTCGGTTCGACCGAGTTTCCGAAGATCCAGGCGGCTATCGAGAAGCGCGCAGTCAGCGCGGACACCTTGGCAACGGCGATTGCAGCGAACAAGGACGCGGCGGCTAAGCAGTACGGCGTACCCGGTGGTGTAGGGCCCGAAATTTCGGTCAAGTTCACCGGCGTCGTCGGTGCGGCCAAGTCCGGCATCTACACGGTAGCAGTTCCCGGCGTTCCGAGCACGGTGACGATCCGTGTCCAGACTGGGCCGGCGATCAACGGCACCGACCTGCGTGATTCGACCGGCACCGTGACTTTCGACCAATTCACCAACCAGATCGAATACCAGAATGCCGGCTCGGCCCTGAACAAGGAAATGAAGGCGCAGGTGCTCTCCAAGATCGACACTGCCAACCTCACCGGCAAGACCGTGTCGGTCGTAGGCGTCTTCCAGCTCATCAACCCGAACAGCTGGCTTGTCACGCCGGCCAAGCTGGATGTCCAATGAGCGCCGCCCTCAAGCCCGCACCGCAGAACGGCGACATCGTTCTTTCGGCTCATAACGTCGCCAAGTCCTACGGCAACGTTCATGCCCTGAAGGGCGTCAATTTCGATATCAGGCGCGGCAAGGTGACGACGCTGTTTGGTGAAAACGGCGCCGGCAAGTCGACGCTGATGAAGATTTTGTCTGGTGTGGTGACGCCGACCTCCGGGGATATCGTGCTCGATGGCGAACGCGTGGTGTTCAATTCATCGACGGATGCCCGCGATCGTGGCATCTCCATCATCCACCAGGAACTCAGCCTGGCGCCCAACCTGAGCATCCGTGACAATATCTTCATGGGTCGCGAGATCAGGGGCCCGATGGGCGTCGATTTCGCCGAGGAAGCCCGCCAGGTCAAGGCGCTGATGGCCGATCTCAACGAGGTCATCGATCCGATGACCCGCGTCGAGGAGCTCAGGCTCGGGCAGCAGCAGATCGTCGAGATCGCCCGCGCCCTTTCGGTCGATTCCCGCATCCTGATCATGGACGAGCCGACATCGGCGCTGAGCGCTACCGAGGTCGAGGTGCTGTTCAAGGTCATCCGCGATCTCACCAGCCGCGGCGTATCCATCGTCTATATCTCCCACCATCTCGAAGAAGCGCTGCAGATCACCGACTATGCGGTGGTCCTGCGCGATGGAGCCATGACGGCCAAGGCCGACGTCAAGGACATCGATCTCGAGTGGATCGTCCGCAACATGGTCGGCGAAAACTTCGATCTCGGCTCGCCGCCATCGGGCTACGAGTTTGGCGATGTCGCGTTGTCGGTCAGCGGCGTCAGTGTCGCCGATGCCACGGGCACCGGCTACTCCGTCGTCGATAACCTGTCGTTGGACGTGCGCGCCGGCGAGATCGTTTGCATCTACGGATTGATGGGCGCCGGTCGTACCGAGCTGCTCGAATGCGTTGCAGGTCGTGTCCCGTCGACCGGCGGCAAGGTGATGCTCGAAGGCCAGGACGTGTCGAAGCTCAGCATCGCAGATCGCATCGGTCGCGGGCTGGCGCTTGTTCCCGAAGATCGCCAGCGGGACGGGCTCGTCCAGACGATGTCGGTCGGTACAAACCTGTCGCTCGCCAGCATCGGCACTTTCGTCAAGGGCATGCTGCTGTCGCACAGCCGCGAAAAGGCGCTGATCGACGACTCCATCCGCAATGTCCACATCAAGACGGCGGGCGGCGGCGCGCCAATCGGGTCGTTGTCTGGCGGCAACCAGCAGAAGGTCGTCATCGGCAAGATTCTCGCCACCCATCCCCGCGTCATTCTCCTCGATGAGCCCAGCCGTGGCATCGATATCGGTGCCAAGGCCGAGGTCTTCAAGTTGCTCGCCGAACGGGCAGCGCAGGGGCTTGCGGTGGTGTTTTCGACATCGGAAGTCTCGGAATGCCTGAGCATCGCCCACCGCATCATCGTGATGAGCAAGGGCAGGATCTCGGCGCAGTTCGGGTCCGACGCAACAAAAGAGCAGATCATGGCCGCCTCGGGCGAAGCCGTGATCGAACAATGACGAAGAAGAACGGAGCCATGACCATGAGCGAAGCTGGTCCATCCCGCACAACCACCAAGCCTAGCCTCTTCAGCGGCGGCTTCGATCTCGGCCGCCTGCTGCTCGAGGGGCGCGCCTTCTTCGCGCTGATCCTCATCATCGTCGTCTTCTCGATGCTATCGCCCTACTACTTCTCGACCGCCAACTTCCTGACGATGGCCTCGCACGTCGCCATCTTCGGCATCCTCGCGGTCGGCATGCTGCTGGTGATCCTTAACGGCGGCATCGATCTGTCTGTGGGCTCGACGCTCGGCCTGTCCGGCTGCATCGCCGGCTTCATGATGCAGGGCATCACGCTGAAGGTGTTCGGCGTCATCCTGTTTCCGCCGGTCTGGGTTGTCGCCGTGCTGGCCTGCTGCCTTGGCGTGCTCGTCGGGCTGGTCAACGGCGTGTTGATTGCTCGCTTCAAGGTTCCAGCCTTCGTGGCGACGCTCGGCGTCATGTACATGGTGCGCGGCGTCGCATTGCTGATGACCAACGGCCTCACCTACAACAACCTCGGCGGCAAGCCCGAACTCGGCAATACCGGCTTCGATTGGCTCGGCTTCAACCGGTTGGCCGGCGTGCCGCTCGGCGTCGTCGTGCTCGTCGTCATCGCGTTCCTTGTCAGCGTCATGCTCAACCGCTCTGCCTTCGGCCGCTGGCTCTACGCTTCCGGCGGTAACGAGCGGGCTGCCGAACTTTCGGGCGTTCCGGTCAAGCGCGTGCAGATCCTGGTCTACGTGCTCTCCGGCGTCTGCGCCTCGATTGCCGGCCTGATCCTGTCCTCGCAGCTGACGTCGGCAGGACCGACGGCCGGTACGTCCTACGAATTGACTGCGATTGCTGCCGTCGTCATCGGCGGCGCGGCGCTCACCGGTGGACGCGGTAATATCCGCGGCACGCTGCTCGGCGCCTTCGTTATCGGCTTCCTGTCCGACGGTCTGGTGATCATCGGCATCTCGTCCTACTGGCAGACGGTTTTCACCGGCGCGGTCATCGTGCTCGCGGTGTTGCTCAATGCCATCCAGTATAGCCGCCGCGCCAAGAAACCCGTCTCGACGGGCGGCCAGACCACTTCTCCGCAACTGGGAGGTAAAGCGTGAAGGCTTGTTCCGCAGCCGAGAAGAATACCGGGTAACCGGGCATTACCATCAACCAAGGAGGAAAGTTTCCATGTTCAACAAGACAAGACTTCTCATGCTGTCGGCTGTCGTTCTCGCCGGACCGCTTATGGCCGCATCGTCCACCTCGGCATTTGCCGACGGCCTGATCTCGATCATCGTCAACGACCCGGCCAACCCCTACTGGCTGACCGAAGGCAACGTTGCTGCTGCCGAAGCCAAGAAGCTCGGCTATACCTCGAATGTCGGCGCCCACAAGGGTGATACCAACACCGAGAGCAACCTGATCGACACCGCGATCACCAACAAGTCGGTCGCGATCATTCTCGATCCGGCCAATGCCAGCGGTTCCGTCGGTGCCGTCAAGAAGGCCGTTGCCGCTAACATTCCGGTGTTTCTGGTCAATGCTGAAATCAACCAGGCCGGTCTTGCCAAGGCACAGCTCGTGTCGAACAACGCCCAGGGCGCTGCCCTCGGTGCGCAGGAGTGGATCAAGTCTGTCGGCGACAAGGGCAAATACGTCGAACTGCTCGGCGCGCCTTCCGACAACAACGCCGCAACCCGTTCTAACGGCTACGAGACCGTGCTGACCCAGTATCCGGACCTCGAAAAGGTCGGTTCCGACGTTGGCAACTGGGATCGTACCCAGGGTCACGACAAGATGCAGAACCTGCTGCAGGCCCATCCGGACATCACCGGCGTCATCAGCGGCAACGATGAAATGGCACTGGGCGCTATCGCTGCGCTGAAGGAAGCCGGCAAGCTCAAGGGCATCAAGGTCGGCGGCTTCGACGGTTCGCCGGATGCTGTGGCTGCCATCAAGGCCGGAGAACTGCAGTACACCGTTCTGCAGCCTGTCGCCGTGTTCTCGGCAAAGGCTGTCGACCAGGCAGATTCGTTCCTGAAGACGGGCAAGACCGGTGTCGACACCGAGAAGCAGCTCTTCGATTGCCTGATCATCAACAAGGACAACATTGCCAAGTATACGGCACCGTTTACTCTGTCCGAATAATCCGACTTTGGGGGCGGCCTTCGGGCCGCCTCCTCTCTTCATGACGAAAGCCCGGGATAGCCCGACTTGTCCACACTCTAGACCGTTGGCATGTCAGTCGCGACGCATTACCGTTTGTGACGACGCCCTGTTCGCGTCATAGATGATGGACGCCGGGCGGGACAACCGCCCAAGTGAACTCGAGCATGCCGGCCCGAACGTGATGATACTGTCCTCGCAGCTGCTGAAGACGACGGGTGATGTACATGATGCCTCTGCGACGTTGCTCGTGGTCGCATCCGACGGCGTGGCAGGCGTGGGCCGGTGATCATGGCTGACCACGACGATACCGGCGAAGCTGCGGACAATCCACTGATGCAGGAGCAGGTTCCGAGCGACACGCGGCTGGCGCGCCAGCTGGCCCGCCGCCAGCAGATGACCGAGACCGTCATGGCGGAAGGCTCGGTACGCATCGAGGATCTGGCCGAACGCTTCGGTATCAGCCTGATGACTGCCCACAGGGATCTCGACGAACTCGTCAGCCGTGGTATCCTGCGCAAGACGCGGGGCATTGCCTCGGCGGCGCCGACAAGCCTGATCGAATCCAGCGATGTCTACCGCTCCAGTCGCCAGTCGGTCGAAAAGCGTGCGCTGGCGCTTGCGGCAATGCGCTTCGTCGAGCCCGGACAGGCGATCTTCTTCGACGATTCCACCACTGTGCTGCAGATGGCGCAATTCCTGCCCTCCGCCGTGCCGCTTACCGTCATCACCAACTCGCTGACGCTGATGAACGATCTCAAGGGTATCCGCGACCTGACGTTGCTCGGCCTTGGGGGCCAGTACTACAACTGGTGCAATGCCTTCATGGGCCGCATGACCACCCATGAGATCTCGCAGCTGCGGGCCGACACGTTGTTCATGTCGATGTCTGCGATCACCGACGATATCGTCTTTCACCAGTTTCTCGAGATGGTCGATACCAAGCGGGCGATGTTCGATTCCGCCTCCACCCGCATCCTTCTCGCCGACAATACGAAATTCGACCGACGTGCCCTGCACGTGTTCTCGCCGCTTACCGATTTCGACATCGTTATCGTCGACGACGGTACGCCGCCGGTCCATATCGCCCGCATGCGCGACAAGGGCATCAATGTTGTTGTGGCTCCGACGCGCGGCTCAAGCCATGCATCCGCGCTGAAGCGATACGATCCCCAGGCCCGATAGCTCTCTGTCACGTCACTGAAACAAGGCGGTTGAAGCACCTTTTTACCCTTTGCTAAATGTAACATCACTTGACGTGAACTTACCATGTTTATATGATCCAGTGATGTTGCAGCTGTGGTACGAGCGCTCGTCTTGACGCTCCCGCACCCGGTCGTAAAAGGGAGCGAAAACCATGCCCAGCCTGCTAGGGATCGACAACGGCCTGACTGTCACCAAGGCGGTCATCTTCGATATCGACGGGACGCAGCTTTCGGTGGCGCGACGCCGGGTGCCGCAGTCGATACCCCGGGCGCGCTTTGTCGAGCGCGACATGGCAGGCCTCTGGCAGGCGACAGCAGAGGCGATATCGGAGGCGATAGCCCTTTCCGGCCGGCCGGCCGACGACATCAAGGCCGTTGCCGCCACTGCCCACGGCGACGGGATATATCTTCTGGACCACGCTCTCCAGCCGCTCGGCCCCGGCATCCTTTCGCTTGATAGTCGCGCCGGCGGTATTGTCGACCGCTGGTCGGAAGGATCGCTGTTTGACGAAGCGCTGGCCCTGACCGGCCAGGTGCCGCATGCATCTGCGCCATCGGCCTTGCTTGCCTGGTTGAAGGAAAACGATCCGGAGCGGTTCGGCCGCATCGGCCATGTTCTCGCCTGCAAGGACTGGCTGCGCTTCTGCCTCTCCGGCACGATCGGCACGGACCGGACCGAGGCAAGCACGTCCTTCACCGATGTCAGGACGCAAGCCTATTCGGCCGAGGCCTTGCGCATCTACGGGCTGGAGCAGGTGGAAAGTGCCCTGCCGCCCGTCGCAGATTCCAGTGATATCGTCGGCCATGTCACGGCCGCGGCCGCAGCTCTTACCGGGCTCGTCGAGGGCACCCCCGTTGCCTGTGGCCTGCACGATGTCACTGCTTCTGCGCTCGGCATCGGCGGCCATGTCGAAGGTGTGATCAGCATCGTTGCTGGCACCTATTCGATCAACGAGGTCGTCTCGGCGGAACCGCTCACCGATCCCCGCTGGTTCTGCCGCAACGCCATTGCGCCGGGCCAGTGGAACGCCATGTCGATTTCTCCGGCCTCGACGGCCAATTACGACTGGTTTCTCGACACCTTCTGCCGGAAGGAGCAGGACGCCGCCGCCACTGAGGGTGGCTCCATTCATGCGCTGCTGGCAACCGAGATCGACGCGGCGCTGCAGCGGCGCTCGACGATCCTCTTCCACCCCTATCTGTTCGGTTCGCCCTACGGCAATCTTGCCAGCGGCAGCTTCCTCGGCCTGCACGGCTGGCACGACCGGGGCGACATCCTGAAGGCGGTGCTGGAAGGGATCGCCTTCAATCACCGCACCCATGTGGATGCGCTCCGTGACGGCTTCTCCTTCACCCAGGTGCGGCTGACCGGAGGGGCCTCGCGCAACCCCGCCTTCGCCCAGATGTTTGCGGATATCCTGAACCTGCCGGTGACGGTCACCTCGACGGACGAGCCGGCGGCCTTCGGCGCCGCGCTTTGTGCCGGCACTGCCATCGGCGTCTACGCCTCTCCGCAGCAACCGCATCTGACCGTCGGCGCCACCAGCCGGACCTATCAGCCGGATGCCGCCCGCAGCGCCGTGTTCAACGAGCGCTTTAGCCTTTACTCGCGCCTCGCCGAAGCCCTGAAATCGGAATGGCCGGCTATCGAGCGGCTGGGCATGCCGACGGAGACCGTCGCGTGATCAAGGCCGACGAACGGCGCGAGGAAATCGCCAACTATGTCATAAAGTGCGGTCAGGTGCGCATCGATGATCTCGTGACGCATTTCGGCGTGTCGCGGATGACCATTCACCGACATATCGAGCAGCTGGCCCAGCAGGGGGTGTTGCGAAAGCTGCATGGAGCCGTCACCGTGCAGCCCTCCGGCATCTATGAAAGCACGTTCCGCTACCGCATGACAGTCGGGCGGGCCGAGAAGGATGCACTGGCCCGCGCCGCGCTGGAATATGTCGAGGCCGGACAAGTGGTGATGCTCGATGATTCCACCACGGCCAGCGCCGTGGCGCCGCTGCTGGCCGAGATCAAGCCGCTGACGGTCATCACCAACAGCGTGTCGACGGCCGAAATGCTGATCCATGTCGAGGACATGGATTTCATCTCCCTCGGCGGCCAGTATCACCGCACCTACAACGCCTTTATCGGCCTCGTCACCGAGAATGCCATCTCGCGGCTGCGCGCCGACATCCTGATCTGCTCCACCTCGGCCATCACCGGCACGACCGGGTTCATCCAGGACCAGCAGGTCGTGCGGGTCAAGCAGGCGATGATGGCCGCCTCCCGCCGCCGCCTGCTTCTCGTCGACCATGGCAAATTCGACAGGATGGCGCTGCACGTGTTTGACGAGCTGACGGCATTCGACGCCGTGCTGGTCACCGACGGCATCGCCGACGCAACAACGCAAAAGCTTGAACAGGCCGGTGTACGGCTGAAAATCGTAAGGATGGCATCATGACTTCCCCGGAAACAGCATCGGTCGATTTCGCCAGCCGCCTTGCGACGATGACCGCCGATGGCAGTGTCGATGTCGTCATCCTTGGCGCCGGCATCAACGGCGCCGGTCTCTTCCGCGATCTCTGCGCCCAGGGTATCAGCTGCCTGATCGTCGAAAAGACGGATTTCGGCGCAGGCACCAGCGCCGCACCTTCGAGGCTGATCCATGGCGGGCTCAAATATCTCGAAACCGGTGAATTCGGCCTGGTGGCGCAATCGACTCTCGAGCGCAATCTGCTTTTGAAGAACGCTCCCCATTGCGTCACCGCGCTGCCCACGATCATTCCGATCTTCTCCTGGACCAAGGGCATCTTCGCGGCGCTGCGCACCCTGTTCGGCTCCACCAGCGCACCCCGCAGCCGAGGCGCGATCCTCATCAAGATCGGCCTTTCCATCTACGACTATTACGGCTCGCGCGACCGGGTCATGCCACGCCACAAGCTTATCGGCCGCAAGCAGGCCCTGCGCGACATTCCGGCCATGACAAAGTCAATCGTCGCCACCGGCACTTACTACGACGCCAAGATCAGCCACCCGGAACGGCTGGTGCTGGAGCTGGTGACCGATGGCCTCGATGCCAATCCGCGTTCCGCCATGGCGAACTACACGACGCTGACATCCGCCAAAGACGGTGTCCTGACCTTCCAGCCGGAGAACGGCCCAGCCTTTTCAATGCGGCCGAAGTTCGTCGTCAACGCCGCCGGGCCGTGGATCGACCATGTTAACGCCGCCCTCGGCGCGCCGTCGAAAATGATCGGCGGCACCAAGGGATCGCATATCCTCCTGAAGCACGACGAACTGCTGAAGGCGCTGAACGGCCGGATGATCTACTTCGAGGCCGATGACGGGCGTATCTGCCTCGTCTACGACTATCTCGGACTTGCGCTGGTCGGTTCGACCGATATCCCCGCAGACAACCCCGACAGTGTCGTCTCGGAGCCGCAGGAAATCGACTATATGATCAACAGCCTCCGTGGACTGTTGCCGGGCATGACCTTCGATCACAGCCAGATCGTCTACGCCTATAGCGGTATTCGCCCGCTGCCGGCCTCGAACGCATCCATCCCCGGTCTGATCAGCCGCGACCATTCCGCACCTGTCGCCGAACCCGATAAGGCCCGCCCCTTCCCGATCATCTCGCTGATCGGCGGCAAATGGACGACCTTTCGTGGTTTTGCCGAAGAGGTGACCGACACCATCCTCAAGCGCATGGGCGCCAGCCGCAAGACCACGACGCGCGCCATGCCGATAGGCGGCGGTAAAGACTTTCCCACCACCGCTGCGGCCCGTGCCGAATGGTTGAAGCGGGAAAGCGCCGAGACCGGCCTCGATATCCCTCGCCTCGACCAGCTCCTGACGCGCTACGGCACCAAGGCCCGGGAGATCGCCCGCCACCGCGGCAAATGGACGGACCGTGACCGCTTGCCGGATTCGACGGATCACAGCCTCGCGGAAATCGACTACATCCTCCAGAACGAGGGTGTAGAGCACCTCTCCGACATCGTCATGCGCCGCACGACGCTCGCCATCACCGGATCGCTGACGCTGAACGACCTGCAACGGATCGCAGCCACCGTAGCCGTGATGCGCGCCTGGGATGAGACGCGGGTGTCAGCCGAGATTGAGGCGGTAACGACACAGCTCGCCAAGAGGAACCATATGCGGGTGAGGTGAGGTTGGTGGCGGGAGGTGGTGCCGGATATTGCCAATGGGCAAGAATCTTGCCGAATAGACAGTCGTTCACAGGAGACAGCATCGCCTCGGCAGCCGTGCTGCACCAGAGGCGATCATCGCGTGTTCGAAAAGTGAACCTTGCTAGGCTTTGGAATAACAGGGTTCTGGACCTGGGTGTCGCTCCAGATGAGTTCTCGACCATCCACCGATGTCACTTCGAGGCGGGAAACAAGAGCACCGTTCTTCTTGTCCACCAGTGAAGATCGCTCTTCCTCGGGAGCGAACAGATTTTCTTCACCCCACTGGCGAAGAGCCACGATGACGGGGAACAATCTGCTTCCCTTGGTTGTCAGCACGTATTCCCGATAGGCTGTGCCATCCGAGGCAGGCGCAGTTTCAAAGATTCCACGCTTCACGAGGTCGCGCAACCTGCTCGCTAATACGCCCTTGCCGATACCCAATCCGGTCTGGAATTCGCTAAAACGGCGGGCGCCATCAAATGCGTCGCGAATAATGAGCAAAGACCACCAATCCCCTATCACATCCAAGGAACGCGCTACCGGGCACCCTGAATTCCAAAGACTGACGCGCTTGACCATCGGCTCTCACTCCATGCAATCATTCTGGTTCTAACTTAGAACTAGAAATAACGCAATCCAGCGGGTCTCATGAACAACAGGATTGAATTCATGCAGAGGATTGCAAGATGGAAGACGGATCGACCTACGCGGCACTCGGACAACAGGTTAAGGGCTTGTCAACCACGCAGACATTGATCGTCGCAGCATCCGCGGGTCTAAGCGTGGCGAATGTCTATTATGCCCAGCCACTGCTCGATATCATGGCACTTGATTTTGGGATGTCATCCGCGGCCACTGGATCTATCGTCACGCTCACGCAGATTGGCTACGGACTGGGCTTAATCTTCATCGTACCGATTGGCGATCTTTTTGACCGTCGATGCCTTATCGTCGGCCAGGGCGTCCTTTCAGCAATTGTCCTGATGGTCGTGGCGACAGCCCGGACGGAGACAATCCTGTTTTCTGGCATGGCCGCCATGGGGCTTCTGGCTGTGGTCGCACAGGTTCTTGTCGGATACGCCGCCGCGTTGGCAACGGTTGCCCAGCGAGGCAAGGTTATCGGTACGGTCACAAGTGGCATCGTGATGGGCATTCTTGCCGCACGATCCATTGCTGGTTCGGTGGCCGACCTCGGCGGTTGGCGTGCGGTCTACATGCTGTCTGCAACGCTTACCCTGTTGATGGTCTGCCTTCTCTTGCGGGCCTTGCCTTCACATCATCCTGAACAGAGGTCAGAAACCTACATTTCTGCGGTCAGCTCGGTGCCGATCATGATCCTGCGTGAACCGGTACTGCTTATCCGAGGCATCCTCGCACTGCTCATTTTTGCTGCGTTCAGCACGTTTTGGACAGCGCTCGTTCTTCCCCTTACAAATCAACCTTTCTCCTACAGCCATACCCAAGTCGGTCTGTTCGGCCTCGTCGGGCTGGCAGGCGCGGTTGCTTCGACATATGCGGGCAAGCTGGCCGACCGAGGACATGCCCATTGGACAACGGGAATTTCCCTGTTGCTCCTGCTGATATCCTGGGGCTGGATCGCCTTTCTTCCAGTTTCAATTCCAATACTGCTGATTGGAGTGGTTTTACTCGATCTGGCAGTTCAGGCGGTGCATGTCACCAGCCTGAGCATCATCGTAGCCTTGAATTTGCAAAAGAGCGGTCGTCTGATCGGAGGCTACATGGTCTTCTACTCAGTCGGCAGTGCGGTCGGGGCAATTGCAACGACAGCGATCTATGCCCGTTTTGATTGGTCAGGTGTCAGCGCGCTGGGAGCAACGTTTAGCCTTGGGGCATTGGCACTATGGTTAGCCACATCTCGGTTCTCGAACATGGATCGGGGAGTCCATTTCCCTGATGGGACGGGCTAATGGCCGCTGTTGGCCGATCGCGCTCACCCGAGACTCCCGCGCCACCCCCTCCTTCACCTCCCATAACAGCCATCGCAAAGCGTGATGGCTCCTGAGCGTCCGGGGTGGAACGTACAGGGCTCCACAACCGTTCTCGTTATGACAATTCCATTTTGGAGAGCATACGATGGTTAAGGCCCTGATAGTCTCAGGCGCTCTTGCGCTTACAACTCTTACCGTTATCGGCTACGCAGCGAGTGCATCCGGTGCGGGTGCGGCTGGTGTCGAGACGATGGCTGCGCCTCCGGGTGCGGTGGTCTCGTTTGTCGAGGGGCAGCCTAACCCGGTGTCGACAGCACTTGTCGAGGAGCCCGTGGTCGTTGGGCAGGCGCTCTCGTCGCATGTGATCCTGGTGCCGGTGCCGGACAATGCGAATTACGCCTATGCGATCGTCAACAACCAGCGGGTGATCGTTGAGCCCTCAAGCCGCAAGGTAATGCAGATCATTCCTTGATCGGCTACTGCAGGCAGTCATGACAAACCCGCCGGTCGCCCGGCGGGTTTGTTCGTTCTGGAGGTCTATCAGTGCTTGCCGAACGACTGGTCGAGCAGGCCGCCGTCCGCGAAATATTCTTTCTGAACCTTGTCCCATGAGCCAAAGACGTCTTCGACCTTCAGCAGCTTGACGTCGGGGAAATCGGCCTTGAACTCGGCGGTGACGGCGGGATCGTTCACGCGGTTGCCGTTTTGCGCCAGGATCCGCTGGCCATCGCCTGTGTAGAGAAAGTCGAGGTAGGATTTGGCTACGTCGCGGGAGCCACGCTTGTCGACGACCTTGTTGACGATGGCGACCGGGAATTCCGCCAGCAGGCTGACTGCGGGCGTCACCACGGCGACCTTGTCGGCGCCGAACTGTTTGGCGATACCGCGCGTCTCCGCCTCGAATGTCACCAGCACGTCGCCGATGTCGCGTTCGACGAAGGTGGTTGTTGCAGCGCGACCGCCGGTGTCGAAGACCGGTACGTTGCTGAACAGCTTCTTGGCGAAGGCAGCCACCTTCGCATCATCGTTGCCATAGGCCTGCTTGGCGAAGGCGACGGCGGCAAGATAGGTGTAGCGGGCATTGCCCGATGTCTTCGGGTTGGGAAAGACGACCTTGACGTCGTCACGCACCAGATCGTCCCAGTTCTTGATGTTCTTCGGGTTGCCGGCCCGCACCAGGAAGGACGGAAAGGAGTAGAAGGGCGAGGCGCCGTTCGGAAACTGCTGCTTCCAATCCGCGGATACAGCGCCCTTTTCGGCGAGGTGGTCAATATCGGTCACCTGGTTGAACGTCACCACGTCGGCATCCAGTCCCTCGATGACGGCACGCGCTTGTGCGGAAGATCCGGCATGGGACTGCTTGACCGTGATGTCCCGGCCGGTGTCGGCCTTGTATTTGGCGACGAATGCCTTGTTGACCGCGACGAAAAGCTCGCGGGAAACATCGTAGGATGCGTTGAGGATCTTGTCCGGCGTTTCGGCCATAGCCGCGCCGGAAAGAGCAGCAGCCAAGGCTGCGCCGAACATCAAGGACCGATACATGAAAACCCCCGGGAAATTCTGAACTATGCCGCAAAATTATGCCAACCCACCTCGCGATACGAGGTATGGATTGGCATCGCTGGCCGCGACTTGGAAAATATTGCTCATTCATCCACATAAACGGGATGGGTATGCTGCAGCGCTATTTCCGGCCCGCATTGCTCCGGCGCGTCAGTAGCCGCGCGTCTTGTCGACCAGGTGCGGAATGGCCTCGCCGCGCTCGAAACGCATGACGTTGCGGGCTATTTCCAGTACGGCGATGCGCGGATGGGTGGGCGCCGCCACATGCGGGCTGACCCGGATATCGGGATGTCGCCAGAATGGATCGCTCTCGGGCAACGGCTCGATGCGGAAGACGTCGAGGACGGCGCCGCTGAGCTGGCCGCTGTCGACGGCAGCAACCAGGTCGGCATCGACGACATGGCCGCCTCGCGCGCCGTTGATGAAAAAGCCACCTCTGGCCTGGGCGTTGAACAGGTCGGAACCGACGATGTTTTCCGTCTCTGACGTCAGGGGTAAAAGATTGACGAGAACATCGGCGCCGGTGACTGCAGCCACCAGGCTATCCCTGCCGGCAAAGGATTGCGCACCCTCGACAGTGCGGCCGCTGCGGCTCCAGACGCGCGTCTTGAACCCGAAGGCGACGAAGTGCCTCGCAACGGGTGTTCCCAATGCACCGGCGCCGAGGATGGTCACGATGCGCTCATGGGCCAGCTTTTCGGCTTGCGGCTGCCAGCGCAATTCGCGCTGGAACCGTTCGTAGAGGCGGATGTTGCGGTGCCAGGACAGCGCCTCTGCCAGTACCCATTCCGTCATCCCTTCCGCCAGCCCATCGTCCACCATCCGCACGATCGGCGTCTTCTCGGCGATTTCGCCGGAACGCAGCAGGTGCTCGATGCCTGCGTTAAGGCTGAGGATAAGCTTCACCTCCGGCAATGCGACCATCAGGCCGGCCTTCGGACGGCCGACGACGAGATAGTCGATCGGCGCTTCGCCCAGCTGCGGCATGTCGATGAGGATCTCGTGGGCGGGAAGTGCCGCTTTGAAGAGGGCAGCCAGCTCTTCGCTGCCTTCGGCAATCAGTAGGCGTTTCATCATTCCATCCTGGTCTTGGCTGCTGTCCGTGCGCACGCGCTCGCCCTTCTGTCGACCATCAGGGCGATCGTCGACAGAAAGAGAGGGTACGGAGGCTAAATCAGTGGGTCGACAGTTCCGTCTGGAACTCTTCGATCGAGCGCTCGAAGATGTCGAAGATATCGTTGATCTGGCTCTGCGTGGTGATCATCGGCGGGCACAGCGCCAGCGAATCGCCGATGGCCCTGGCAATCAGTCCGTTGTTCTGCAGGATGGCAAACAGTTTCGGTCCGAGCATGCCGGGTGCAAAGCCTTCGCGGGGCGCAAGCTCCAGCGCACCGATCAGGCCGGCGCCACGGGCTTCGATTGCCAGTGGGTGTTCGGCCAGGCCCTTGAGGCGCGACAGGAAGTTGCCGCTGAGATCGCGGACGTTGCCAACCAGATCGCGCTCCTCGATGATCGCCAGGTTCTCCAGCGCCACCGCCGCAGCAACGGGATGGCCGGCGGCCGTCACGCCATGACCGAAGGTGCCGATGACTTTGGATTCGTCGGCTATCGGCTGGTAGACCCGGTCGTTGATCAGCAATGCCGAGATCGGCAGGTAAGATGAGGAAAGCTGCTTCGACAGGGTCATGATGTCGGGGCGCATATCGTATGTGATCGATCCGAACATGTTGCCGGTACGTCCGAAACCGCAGATCACCTCGTCGGCGATCAGCAGGATGTCATGCTTGGCAAGCACTGCCTGAATGGCGCTCCAGTAGCCTTCCGGCGGCACGATGACGCCACCGGCGCCCATCAGCGGTTCGCCGATGAAGGCTGCGATCGTTTCCGGCCCTTCGGCCATGATGATTTCTTCGAGCTCTGCGGCCAGCCGCGCCGAAAAGGCCAGCTCGCTTTCGCCGGGCTTGGCAAAGACGCGGTAGTGCGGGCAGCCCGTATGCAGGATACCCGGCATCGGCAGGTCGAACGAGCGATGGTTGTTCGGCAGTCCCGTCAGGCTGGCGCTCGCAAGCGTTACGCCGTGATAGCCTTTGACGCGGGAGATGATCTTCTTCTTGGCGGGAAGGCCCAGCGCATTGGCGCGATAGCGGATCATCTTGACGACGGTATCGTTGGCTTCAGAGCCTGAATTCGTGAAGTACGCCTTCGACATCGGCACAGGCGCCATGCTGATCAGCTTTTCGGCCAGGTCGACGGAGGGTGCGTGGCTCTTCTGCGTGAAGGTGTGATAGTAGGGCAGCTTCTCCATCTGCCGGGCCGCAGCCTCGACAAGTCGCTTTTCGCCAAAGCCGACGCCGACGCACCAGAGGCCGGACATGCCTTCGATGTATTTCTTGCCCTCGTTGTCGTAGACATAGATGCCTTCGCCGCGCTCGATGACCAGTGGCCCTTCGGCCTCGTTCTTCCGCGCGTTCGTATAGGAATGCATGTGGTAGGCGGCATCGCGCGCCTCGACGGAATTGGCTTTATAGGTCACGAGCGTCTCCTTGAATCATCCTCTGTCTACAGTGCAGCAGCGCGCCTTGTTGTCAACGACAGCGTCGCTAGGGCAAGCGATTGGGCGGATTTCTTGACGCAGACCTGCCACTCGGCCGCGAACGACTTTTCGACATTTAATAAGGCTCCCTTGCAGTCACGAATTAGTGAACAAGTGTGACCTTGCATCGGAACCTTTGTTCCAACGGCGGGTTACAGACCCTGTGATACTCAGCCGAAATCGGCTCGATATACGCATAGGGAGTTCAAACATGTCCAAGATGCTTTCTATCGCCGGCCTCGGCCTGGCTCTCGCCGGCAGCATTCTCGTCGGCTCGGCGACCATTGCAAGCGCCCAGAACCTCGACATCCAGGTTGGCCCGAACGGCATACGTCCGGTCATCCGTGACCAGGACCGCGACCACGGCCCACGCGGCGAGTGCAGCCCCCGCGAAGCCATGGCCGCTGCGCGCGACGAAGGATACCGTCATCCGCGCATCGTTCGCGTCACCGATCGCCGCGTGGTGGTCGAAGGCATGACGGAAGAGGGTCTCGACCGCATCACCTTCGCCAATCGCCCCGGTTGCCCGGAAACCTGATCGAAAAATATACCAACCGCTTCAGCCCCGCTTTCACGAGCGGGGCTTTTCATTGCGGTGAAGGCGCTCCTGCCAAGGGTGCTGGAGGTTATCGAGCGCCTGTGCAACAAGCGTTTCGCTGACGGGACGAGTGGGCTGGATAGAGACGGTCATGCGTTTGCTTTTGAAATTTTTGCGGGTCGTCGCAATCCTGGCCGGTGTGGTCGTTGCTTGCGGCATACTCGGCGTGCTCGTACCCCACCCGCCTGCCCGAGATGTCGCCGACGCATCCAGAAACCATCGCATACTGATCCTCAGCAACCCTATCCACACCGATATCGCCATTCCAGTCGATGACGAACTTCGCAGCGAGTTCGACTTCCTGCCATCCGCCGGTCTCGATTTTAAACTCGATGGTGTCCGCTATGTCATCTTCGGATGGGGCGGGCGGGCGTTCTACACGGAGACGCCGACATGGTCGGAGCTGAAGACCATTCCAGTGCTGAAAAGCCTGACCCTTGATCGCTCCGTCATGCATGTGGAACTCGGCGGAGAAATTCCGGTGGGCAGCCCCTATGCCATGACGGTCAATCTCGATGACGCCGGCATGGCAGAGCTGCGCAAGGCGGTACGTCGGAGCTTTGCTGAAAGCGCCGGCGCCCCTTCCGTTTTGAATGGCTTCGCCTACGGTCCCTACGACGCGTTTTACGAGGCCAACGGGTATTTCAATGTGATTGCGGGCTGCAATACATGGACTGCGGCCATGCTGCGGCGCGCGGGTCTCACCACGGGATGGTGGACGCCCATGCCCTTCATGCTGCGGCTGGCGCTCCGGCTTCACAACGGTGCCGACAGCCTGCCCGCCGTGTCGTCCTAGAACTCGGACGGCAGGCAGGCCAGCGGTGCCGGCTCTCGTCATATGGCGAGCTTGGCCTTATAGTCGCCGGATGAGGATTCTCCTGGTCGAAGACAATCGCGAACTCGCATCCTGGCTCGGCAAGGCGCTGAGACAGGCGCATTATGCCGTCGACATCGTCCATGATGGCGAAGATGCCGAGCATTCGCTGAAAGTTGCCTTTTATGCCGCCGTCGTTCTCGATCTTTCATTGCCGAAGCTCGATGGTTTGACGCTGCTCAAGCGCCTGCGGCAGGGCGGCAACAAGGTGCCCGTCATTATCCTGACGGCGAACGCAAGCCTCGACGGTCGCGTTGCCGGATTGGATAGCGGCGCTGACGACTACCTCGCAAAGCCCTTTGAGATGCCGGAGCTCGAAGCCCGCATCCGCGCGCTGGTGCGCCGCGGTCACGACCGGGCAGCACCCGAGATTGTCGTCGGAGATCTGTTCTTCGACGGCGGGACGCGCCAGTTCAAGCTGGCGGGCGATCTCCTTGCACTGACGCCGCGCGAACACTCCGTTCTGGAGCATCTTGTGATGCGGGTCGGCGTGACAGTCAGCAAGGACCGCTTGTCGGAAAGCGTCTTCGGGTTTGATGACGCTGCCGATCCGAGCGCCATCGAGATCTATGTGCATCGCGTCCGCAAGAAGCTGGAGGGCAGCAGCGTCCAGATCGCCACCCTGCGCGGCCTCGGCTATATGTTGCGCCATGCGGAGTGAGGGCGACACCGGCTTCTTTGCAAGGCCAACCCGAGTATTCGCAAGATTGCGCGACAGTCTGCGCGTCCAGCTGCTGACATGGGTGTTGCTGACGCTCGCCGGCGTTATCTGCGTCAATCTCTATCTAAGCTACAAGTCGGCGGAGGCCACGGCCGATCTCGTCACCGATCACACGCTGCTTGCCGCGACGCGGGTGATCGCCGAGGCGATGCGGGTCGATGCATCAGGCACGGTCGAGGCCAACATCCCGCCGGCAGCACTCGAGATGTTCGATACCGGTTTCGGCGACCGGGTGTTCTATCAGGTCATCACCGCCTGGGGCGGCCTTGTGGCCGGCCTGCCGGACCTGCCGCAGCCGAAGGCCCCGCAGCTGGCCGAGGACGGCGTCTTCCGCGGCGATCCGGTGCGGGCCATGACCTTGATCCACCCGATCGTCGGTCTCGGCGAGGACGGGACCATTTCGGTGACGGTGGCCGTCACCCATAACAGCCAATACGCCATGCGCCGCCGCCTTTGGCTTTCGGATTTCACCAAGCAGCTGGCGCTGGTGGTGATCGCCAGCCTGGTAACGATCATCGGCCTGCAGCGGGGGCTGGCGCCGGTGCTCAGGCTGCGCGATGCAGTCAGGGAACGCGGTCGCAATCGGCTAGATCCGCTGTCGCCCGATATGGTGCAGAGCGAGCTGCAACCCCTCGTCCATGCGCTCAACGACCATATGGAGCGGGTACAGAACCAGATGGCGGCCCAGCGCCGGTTTGTCTCCAATGCCGCGCACCAGCTGCGCACGCCGTTGGCGCTGATTTCGACGCAGGCAAGCGTCGCCGCGCGTGAAGGCGACCAGACGAAGCGCGACGAGGCGCTGCAGGCGTTGCGTTTGAGCACCCGACAGGTAACGCGCCTTGCCAGCCAGCTGCTGACGCTGTCGCGCGCCGAGCCCGGCAGTCGACGCCCACGCAGCGATGTCATCGATCTCGCCGCCACTGCTCGTCAGGTGCTGGAAAGCCAGGCGGAGGAAGCGCTGCGCCGTCACATCGATCTGGGCCTGGAGGCCGAAGGGCCAGTGCATGTCGAGGGCGACGGCACGATGCTGCGCGAGATGCTGGTCAATCTGGTCGACAATGCGTTGCGTTACGGCTGTCGCGAGGGCGGCGTCGTCACCGTTTGCGTGCAGCGCGATGGTGCGACGGCGATCCTGACGGTCGAGGACGACGGTCCAGGCATCGCGGAATCGGAGCGTGGACCGGTGTTCGAAAGGTTTTACAGGGTGATGGGCACTGAATCGGAAGGAAGCGGTCTCGGCCTGGCCATCGTGCGCGAGGTCGTTGACGGCGCTGGCGGCACGGTCGAACTCAGCGAGGCTTCGGCGGGTGGTCTGCTGGTCACCATTCGCCTGCCGCTGGCAGTCGTCCTGCCATAGAAAAGGCCGGGTTGGAGCCCGGCCCTTTCTGGATAGATAGGAAGATCTGATGCCTATTGGGCATCCATATGTTGCTGTGGCCGCCACTTGGCCAGTCGGTTCTCGACCATCGTCATGATGAACTCGGCAATCAGTGTGACGAACATAACGAGGATGATTGCAGCAAACATGCCGGCGGCATCGAAGGTGCCCTTGGCAATCGAGATCAACTGGCCGATGCCGTAGCGCGCACCGACGAATTCGCCGACGATGGCGCCGATGATCGCGAAGCCGAAGGACACATGCAGGCTGGCGAAGATCCAGCTCATCGCCGATGGCACGATCACTTCCCGTGTTACCTGCCAGTCGGAGGCGCCGAGGATGCGGGCATTGGCAATCATGTTGCGGTCGGCTTCACGCACGCCCTGGAAGGCGTTGGCGAAAACTACGAAAAACACCATGATGAATGCGAGCGCTACCTTCGACGCAAGGCCGAGGCCCATGATCATGATGAAGATCGGGGCAAGCACGACGCGTGGGATCGAGTTGATCGCCTTGATATAGACCGAGAAGATGTCGGCCAGGAACCGGTTGCGGCCAAGGCCGACGCCGACGAGGACGCCGGTGATCGAGCCTGCGAAGAAGCCGATAAGGGCTTCTTCCATGGTGACCCAGAGATTGTACCAGAGCGAACCTTCGGTCGTGCCCTCGGTCGCCCATTCGTAGAGGCGCGAGGCGATGGAGCTCGGACTGGAATAGAAGAACGGGTCAATTATGTTGAAACGTGACGTCAGTTCCCAGAGCGCGATCGTTATGACGAGAATGGCGATCTGCCAGAAGAGGACAAGCTGCTTGCGCCGGGCGATTAGCTTCAGCGCTGCTGCTTCGATCTCGGCATCCGAGGTGCCGGCGCGGAAAATCGGCGCGATGCCGGTTTCGAGTGTGGTGATTGACATGATCCGATCCTCCCTCAGGCTGCTTCGCTGGCGCGGCTATAGCTGGTCTCGACCTCCTGGCGGAGATCCTCCCAGATGGTCTTGCAATAATCGATGAAGGTCTGCTCGTAGCGGATTTCCGAGACGACGCGGGGACGCGGCAGATCGATCTTGTAGACCGACTTGACCGTCGCCGGTCCTGCTGTCAGCACGTAGACCTTGTCGGCCAGCGCCACGGCCTCCTCGAGATCGTGGGTGACGAAGACGACGGACGCCTTGCGTTCGGCCCAAAGCTTCAGCAGTTCTTCATGCATGACGGTGCGTGTCTGCACGTCGAGCGCCGAGAAGGGCTCGTCCATCAACAGGATTTCCGGCTCGTTGATGAAGGTCTGGGCCAGCGAGACGCGCTTGCGCATGCCGCCTGAAAGCTGGTGGGGATAATGGTGCAGGAAGCGGGTGAGACCGACGCGTGCCAGCCAGTCCTTGGCGAGGCGCTCGGCTTCCGCCTTCGACTTGCCGCGAAACAGCGGCCCGGCCATGACGTTGTCTATGACGTTCTTCCACGGAAACAGCGCATCCGTCTGGAAGACGAAGCCGACGCGCGGATCGATGCCGTCGACCGGACCGCCCATCAGGCGGACTTCGCCGGCGCTCGGCTTGTTAAGGCCGGTTACGAGATTGAGGGTCGTTGACTTTCCGCAGCCTGTCGGGCCGACGACGGCGACGAATTCGCCGCGTTCCACGGTCATGTTGAAATCGCGAAGTGCCGTCAGCGACTTGCCGGTCGGCGAGACGAAGCGCCGGCTGACATTGATCAGCTCGATCGCCGGTCCCTGGGCGTTATCCTGTTGCATTTTCATACCTGGTGCGTGCCTGTCTAGGGGCGTGCACGCCTTGCCCCGGACGATCGATGGACCGCTTCCGATGTCTGCCGGAAGCGGGCAAAAGCGTTTACTTGACGTTCTTGACGTATTCCGTCGTGTACGTCTTCGACAGGTCGATCTGCTTGCCCTTGACGTTCTTCGAGAACTCCGAGAGCACGGTCAGGACTGTCTTCGGACCATCTTCCGGCATCACGCCATCAGGCGTGAACATGCCCTTGCCGGCCTCGAGCGCCTTGATGTAGCCGTCCTTGTCGCCGACGTAGAAATCCTTCGGCATCTTGTCGGCGATCTCGGCTGCAGAATGGGTGTTGATGAAACGCAGCGTCTTGACGAAGGCGTTGGCCAGCTTCTGGGCCTCTTCCTTGTGGCTGTCGATCCACGCATTCTCCATATAAAACGAGGCTGCCGGATAGGTGCCGCCTAGGGCGGCGCGAGTCGATTCGACGGTACGCATGTCGACAAGGATCTTCGCCTCGTCTGTCTTAAGCATGCGCGAAATTGTCGGCTCGGTGGTCATGCCGGCCTGGATCTGGTCCTGCTGCATCGCGGCGATAAACGTGCCGCCGGCGCCGACAGGAATGGTGACAACGTCGCCCGGCTTCAGGCCTGCCTTGGATGCCATGTACAGCGTCAGGAAATTGGTCGACGAGCCGAGGCCGGTGACGCCGAGGTTCTTGCCCTTGAAATCGGCTGGCGACTTGATTTCGGGATGCTTGGTCGACACGAGCTCGACTTCGCCGGGCGCCTGGCTGAACTGCACGAGGGATTCCACGAACTTGCCCTTCGCCTGCAGGTCGACGCAATGGTCGTAGAAACCGACCACGCCCTGAACGGCGCCGGCCAGCAGCTGGTTCTCGGCGTCGACGCCGGCCGCTTCGTTCAGCAGCTCCACATCGAGGCCTTCGTCCTTGAAGTAGCCGAGTGCTTCCGTCAGCTTGGCCGGCAGGTAGATCTGCTTTTCGAAACCGCCGACCATGATGGTGATCTTGTCAGCAGCCTTTGCAGCGGTGGTTGCGCCGAGCGATGCAGCGGCCATGATGGCGGAAAGGGCGACGCAATGAAAAAATGCGTTGGAACGCATGGAATATCTCCTCCTGTTGTTGGCACCGTTCTCAGCCCTTGTCGGGCATGGGCTCCTCCACGATGCGTCTGCAACTTAGCGCTCCAACCTTTCATTCCGCTTTCAGTGGAAAACTTACGCGACACATCCCGTAATCTTTACTCGCGATGCCTGCGCGAAAGCGCTAGACCGAATATATTGCTGACGACCGAAGAGGGACAAACATGAAAATTGCGCTTGCAGCCTTGGCCCTGCTTTGCCTCGCCTCCCCCGCGCTGGCGATATCGCGCTACATCTCCACGGACCGTACATGCGGCGACGTGCAGCAGATTATTGCCAGGGAAAAGGCAGTCCTGCTGCGCTATTCTTCGCGCCGCAGCAACATACAGGTCTATGATCGTTACGTAACAGACAGCGCCAAATGCGACTTCGGATCCTATGCCGCCAGCGCCTATGTTCCGACCAGCGACAATCCCAGCTGCCCGGTTCGAAACTGCCGCTCATCCTCGGCTATCCAGCCCCGATAGGCGCTGCGCTCGCTGATCAAAATATATGCGGTTTGTGAAATTTGCATACAGAGCGCGTTTTTTACGCAACAGGTGTCGTTTTTCGAACAAATTTGGCATATATCGTACCGCAGCGTTTTCCTGAGCATTCCAAGTGGCTGAATGTTAGGGTTGTCATCGCCTTTTGATCCAGGAGACTGTGCAGTGACTGCAAAAGTACCAAACCCAATCGACATTTACGTCGGCTCACGAGTTCGTATGCGACGCCTGATGCTGGGTATGAGCCAGGAGAGGCTTGCCGACCAGATCGGCGTTACATTCCAGCAGGTCCAGAAATACGAAAAAGGCACCAACCGCATTGGTGCCAGCAGGCTGCAGACAATTGCCGGCGTTTTGGCGATCCAGGTCAGCTTTTTCTTCCAGCAGGACAATTCCCAGTCCATCACGACGGATGGCATCGGGCACTTGAACGGCCTCGACGACCTCTCCGAATTCCTGACCTCGAAAGAGGGGCTGGGATTGAACAAGGCTTTTATGAAAATCGGTGACGCCGGCATTCGCCAGTCAATCCTGACGCTCGTGACATCCCTTGCCGACGCATCCGAAGCCGCACCGGCAGCAGTCGCTGTGACGACAGAAGCTCCCATTACACTGCACCATTGAACGCACGGTCGTTTGACCGCTGAGCTGATCCAGAACGCGCGCCCTATGAAATCAGGGCGTGCGTTTTTTTTGATAACACCACATGCCTTTACAGGCGTATTGGCGAGTCTCTCATCTATAAATTCCTTTTAAAGTTGTAACTAAAAATGAGCCGCACCCAAACGCTGTGTCACGGCTGTTGTCACGCGCCAATGTCCAGTGTCTGCGCTATAGAAACCGCGGAATGCGAACAACTTCGGCAGCGCATGTGGGGCAGCAATGACAACGATACTTCCTAATGAAAACAGAGAGATCGATTCCGACACCCTAAAGGAACTGGCATCGATTGCGCGGCTCATCACCTATGCCCGCGAGAGCGCCAAGGGAATGAATGCCGAGTTTCCAGTCTGGTGCCTGGATCTGGCGCTTGGCGCCGTGCTGCAGGAAATGTATGCGGCCCGTGATCCAAAGTCTCTGATGGGCGAAATGGACGACGAGGTCTGCGCCATGGCGCAGCGCCACTGATCCGTCCGCATAGCTTCCTCAAGGGCGCGGCAGCGCGCCCTTGAGGAAGACTTCGAAACAACAGCGTAGATGTTCGTTTCTCGCCTCGCGGCTTGGCCAGTGGTCTAGATTGCCCGGCATGGGAGCCAGCGCTCCCATCACCATGCTGAGCAGCATACGGGCACCGCTTTCGGTATTCCGGATGCTGATTCGCCCGCGTTCGTTTTGTATCCGCAGCCATTCCGCAAGGAGGGTTCGCGATTGCTGCAGGCCGTGTTTGTGCAGCAGCCCGCCGATTTCCGGAAACCTCTCCGCCTCTCCCACGATAAAGTGAATGAACGCCTGGCGATCCCTGTCGACCTCCTCATCGATGTCGATCATGAAGATTTGCTCAAGCGTTTCCATCAGCGGCAGTGTCTCTGTCTCGTCGCGCGGAAGTGCCACCATCGATGCGCGATGAAGGTCGATCATCGCCATGAAAAGCTCTGTCTTGCTGGAAAAAAGCTTGTAGAGTGTCTGCTTGGAGACTTTGCAGCGCATTGCGACCAGATCCATTGTCGTACCGGCGTAACCCATCTGGTGGAAGGTGCTGCGAGCCTCGGCAATGATCATCCTGCGCCGTGTGTCGTCGCTTGCAGTCTGCGGACGGCCACGCGGGCGACGGACAGCTTCTGCAGCAACCGTTCCTTGAGTCTGATTTTTCATTGACAAACTCCGGGAGCAATTGACATTAACGGCTACAGATATATTTGCCATACCGTGTCGTACTGTAAATAACAGGACTGGAAACCGCAACGTGCAAAACTCCGCCTCCTCTTCGCATGTGTCGCAACGCTCGTCTGCTCCGACGGCCCGGGGCCGGAGCGCGTCGATTGGCAGGGTAGTTGCGCTCGCTGCGGCTGGCCTTGGTATGGCCCTGTTGGTTGCCGGTTGCAACGAGCAGAAATCCGGACAGAACAACGCGCCGGCGGTTAAGCCCGAGGTTTCCGCGATAGTGCTGCACCCGCAATCCGTCGCGATTACGGCGGAACTGCCGGGAAGAACCTCCGCCTACCTGACGGCAGACGTGCGCCCGCAGGTCGGCGGCATCATTCGCAGCCGAAACTTCAAGGAAGGCAGCGAAGTCAAGCAGGGCGATATCCTGTACGAGATCGACCCCAGGCCTTATCAGGCATCCTACGACAGCGCCGTGGCGGCGCTTCAGAAGGCGCAGGGTGCACTTCCCAGCGCGCAGGCGAAGGTCGATCGCTACAAGGGTTTGAGCCAGCAGAATGCTGTCAGCCAGCAGGATTTCGACGACGCCAACTCGACACTGTTGCAGGCGAAGGCAGACGTCGCGTCGGCCCAGGCCTCACTTGAAACCGCCCGCATCAATCTCGACTATACGAAGATCCGCGCTCCGATCGACGGTCGCGTCGATGCATCCACCGTTACCGTCGGCGCGCTCGTGACTGCCGACCAGACGACAGCGCTGACGACGATCAACAAGCTCGATCCGATGAATGTCGATGTGACGCAGTCAAGCACCAACCTGTTGAAATTCCGCCGGGCTGTCGACGAAGGCCGCCTGAAGACCAGCGGCGACAATGTTGCCGTGCACCTGACGCTGGAAGACGGCTCGACCTACAAGGAAACGGGCAAGTTCCAGTTTGCCAACGCAACTGTGGCTGAAACCGTCGGCACGATCAGCGTCCGGGTTATCTTCCCCAACCCGGACCGCACTCTTCTGCCCGGCATGTACGTGCGGGCGAATATCGAAGAGGGTGTGGCTCCGAACAGCTTCCTCGTTCCGCAGCGCGCCGTGGCTCGCAACACCAAAGGCGAACCGACAGCAATGTTCGTGACGCCCGAAGGCAAGGTCCAGGCCCGGACGCTGGTCGTCCAGCGCAGCTATGGCAACAGCTGGCTTGTCAGCGAAGGCCTGAAGGACGGCGATCGGGTGATCATCGAAGGCGGCCAGCGCGTCAAGGATGGGCAGGACGTCAACGTTTCGATGGTGACCATCGACGACGCGACCGGCAACATCAAGCAGGCTTCGGCTGACCCGAAAAAGTCGACGGATCAGGCTAGCCTCGTAAATACCGACAAGGGTGCCGCCAGCGGCATCGCGGAGTAAGCTGCACGATGTCACGTTTCTTCATCGACCGCCCCATCTTCGCGTGGGTCATCGCCATCGTCGTCATGCTCGCGGGCGCACTTGCGATCACGACACTGTCGATTTCGCAGTATCCGCAGATCGCTCCGACGACAGTGCGCATCACGGCCAACTACACCGGTGCCGATGCGTCGACGGTCGAAAACTCGGTGACCAAGGTCATCGAGCAGGGCATGACAGGTATCGATAACCTGGACTACATGACCTCGACGTCGACCTCGACCGGTCAGACCTCGATTTCGCTGACGTTCACCAATGCCGCCGATCCTGATACCGCACAGGTTCAGGTGCAAAACAAGCTGTCGCTCGTCCAGTCGCAGCTGCCCAATTCCGTTACCAGCACCGGTATTACCGTCTCGAAATCCACCTCCAACTTCCTGATGGTTATCGGCTTCGTGTCGATGGACGACAAGCTTAATGCCAACGATCTGGCCGACTATGTCGACAGCACCCTGAACGATACGATCAAGCGTGTAGAGGGCGTTGGCGACACGACGCTGTTCGGTTCTAACTACGCCATGCGCATCTGGGTCGATCCGGACAAGCTGGCCAAGTACCAGCTGATGGTCAGCGACGTCTCAACCGCCATCGAAGCCCAGAACAGCCAGGTCGCAGCCGGCCAGCTGGGTGCGTTGCCGCAGCGCAAGGGCCAGGAACTGAACGCAACTGTAACGGCCAAGAGCCGCCTGCAGACACCGCAGCAGTTCGAAAACATCATTCTGAAAAGCCTTCCGAACGGTTCGCTTGTCCGCATCAACGACGTGGCGCGCGTCGAACTCGGCGCAAAGAGCTACGCAAGCTCGAGCACATATAACGGCCATCCGTCTGCCGGTCTTGCCATCCAGCTTGCAGCCGGTGCGAATGCTATCAGCACCGCTGAAGCGGTCGAGTCGACCATCAACGCCCTGAAGCAGACGCTGCCGGCCAATGTCGAGGTCGTCTATCCCTACGACACGACGCCTTTCGTGCGGCTGTCGATCGAAGACGTGGTCAAGACGCTGATCGAGGCCATCGTCCTCGTGTTCATCGTGATGTTCGTCTTCCTGCAGAACCTGCGGGCAACCTTGATCCCGACGCTTGCTGTACCGGTGGTGCTGCTCGGAACCTTCGGCATCCTGTCGCTGTTCGGCTACTCGATCAACAACTTGACCATGTTCGGGATGGTGCTGGCGATCGGCCTGCTCGTCGACGATGCCATCGTCGTGGTTGAAAACGTCGAGCGCGTGATGGAAGAGGAAGACCTTTCCCCACGCGATGCGACGATCAAGTCGATGGGCGAAATCACCGGCGCGCTTGTCGGTATCGCGACTGTGCTATCGGCTGTGTTCATCCCGATGGCGTTCTTCGCGGGCTCCGTCGGCGTCATCTACCGCCAGTTCTCCGTGACCATCGTGTCGGCCATGATCCTCTCGGTCATCGTCGCGCTTATCCTGACGCCGGCACTTTGCGCCACTCTGTTGCGCAAGCCGAAGCACGGTTCGAAGACCAAGGGCGTATTTGGCTGGTTCAACCGCAATTTCGATCGCGGCAGCCATGCCTATCAGCGCGGCGTCGGCGGCATTATCCGGCGCAGCTGGGTCGGCCTCGTCGTATTCGTGCTGATCGTCGTCGGTGTCGGCTTTCTGTTCACGCGTCTGCCGAGCTCGTTCCTGCCGGACGAAGACCAGGGCATCCTGATCACCAGCGTCACCTTGCCACCGGGAGCCACCGATGCCCGCGCTAAGGAAGTGCTGGGACAGGTGCGCGATTATTATCTGAATACCGAGAAAGACTATGTGGACGGCGTCTTTGCCGTTGCCGGCTTTGGCTTCGGTGGCCAGGGGCAGAACATCGGTCTCGCCTTCATCAAGCTGAAGGATTTCGCGTCCCGCACGACTCCGCAATCCAAGGCCCAGGCAATTGCTGGTCGCGCCATGGGGGCGTTTTCGAAAATCAAGGACGGTAGCGTCTTCGCGTTGGCGCCACCGGCTATTCCCGGTTTCGGCTCTTCCAGCGGGTTTGACTTCTACCTCCAAGACGTCAACGGCCAAGGCCATGAGAAGTTGATGGCAGCCCGCAACCAGCTGCTCGGCATGGCGTCCAAAAGCCCGCTCTTGGTCGGTACCCGACCGAACGGCCAGGAGGATCAGCCGCAGTATCAGGTGGAGATCGACCAGGAAAAGGCGAGCGCACTGGATATCTCGCTAGCCGACATCGACACCACGCTGGCAACCGCCTGGGGCGGCAGCTACGTCAACGACTTCATCGACAGGGGCCGCGTCAAACAGGTCTATGTTCAGGCCGATGCGGATTTCCGGATGCAGCCTGAGGATTTCGATCGCTGGTATGTTCGAAATTCCGAAGGCTCCATGGTGCCGTTCTCAGCTTTTGCCACGGGAAGCTGGAGCTTCGGTTCTCCTCGTCTCGAGCGATATAACGGCTCTTCCGCAGTCGAGATCCAAGGTGCTGCAGCGCCGGGGGTCAGCTCCGGTGATGCGATGAACGAAGTCAACAAGCTGGTGTCGCAGTTGCCACCTGGCTTCCGCCTGGAATGGACAGGATTGTCCGAGCAGGAAGAGTTGTCAGGCAGCCAGGCGAGCAAGCTTTACGCCATCTCGATCCTTGTGGTCTTCCTGGCGCTTGCAGCCTTGTACGAGAGCTGGTCGATCCCGCTCGCTGTCATGCTGTCGGTGCCGGTCGGCATCTTCGGGGCCCTTTTGGCGGCGACCCTCTTCGGTCAGTCGAATGACGTGTACTTCAAGGTCGGCCTGCTGACGACGATCGGCCTGGCCGCCAAAAACGCCATTCTGATCGTCGAGTTCGCGCTGGAGCAGCAGAAAAATGGCAAGAGCCTGATCGACGGAACGCTCGAAGCCTCGCGGCAACGCTTGCGGCCGATCCTGATGACGTCTCTCGCGTTTATCCTCGGTGTGATGCCGCTTGCCATCGCCAGTGGCGCAGGTTCCGGCAGCCAGAATTCGATCGGTATCGGCGTCATGGGCGGCATGCTTGCGGCCACCATCCTCGGCGTATTCTTCATTCCGTTGCTGTTCGTCACGACACGGCGGATCTTCAAGGGCAAGAAGCCTGAAGAGGATGTCGCAGCACCGGACGTGAAGCCGGAAGCGACCCACTAAAACGAGACTGAAAGCACAGCCCGGGAGCCGTCAAAAGACCGCTCCCGGGCTGTAGCGATTCCGGGAGGAAGTCGCTATGACAGCTTCAGAGGACATGCCCGTTCGGGAGACGTGACGGGACAGGGAGGGATCATGATCAAGGCACTGCGTATCGAAGCGGAAAACGTAACGCGTTTTCAGGAGATCGAGGCCGCGCCTCTCGGGCCCGGCCAAGTGCGCGTCAGCGTCCGCCATATCGGCCTTTGCGGCAGCGATCTCAACACCTTCAAGGGTCTGAACCCGCTGGTCCAGCTTCCGCGCATCCCGGGCCATGAAATTGGCGGTGTGATCATGGAAGTAGGCGAAGGCGTCTCCGCCGACTATGCGGCAGGCCGGCGCGTTATTGTCATGCCCTATACCAGTTGCGGCAAGTGTACCTCTTGCCGAAAAGGCCGGGTGAATGCCTGCCGTTACAACAAGACGCTGGGAGTCCAGCAGGATGGCGGCCTCGCCGAGGAAATCGTCCTGCCGGCTGAAAAGCTCATCCTCAACGACGTGCTGCCGCCCCGCCATCTCGCCTTGGTCGAGCCATTGTCCGTCGGCTTCCACGCCGTCGAGCGCGGCCGCGTTGCCCGTGGCGACCGCGTCGCAGTGCTCGGCTGCGGCATGATCGGCATGGGCGTACTGATCGCCGCCGTCGCCCGTGGTGCTGAAGTTATCGCGGTCGACCTCAGCCCGGAGAAACGTGCTCTCGCCATGCAGTTCGGCGCCGTCGAGACGATCGATGCCGGCAGCGAGGACGTGGTGGCGCGCGTCATGGCGTGGACAAACGAGGATGGCGTCGATGTCGCGTTCGAGGCGGTCGGCCTGCCCGCTACCTTCACCCAGGCTGTCGATATCGCCTGCTTTGGTGGTCGGGTCGTCTATGTCGGTTATTCCAAGGCGCCGGTCACTTACCAGACGCAGTTCTTCAATCTCAAGGAACTTGACATCATGGGGTCTCGCAATGCCATGATGCAGGACTTCCTGGCCGTCGCCACGCATCTCGAAAAAATCGGCGAAAGCGCCGATGCGTTGATCAGCAAGGTGGTAGCCTTCGACGACGCTGAAACGGCCCTTCCCTATTGGGACGGCAACCGCAATGCCCTGAAGATCATCATAGAGCGCAACGTTTAGGGGTTGCGCGCATCTTTGCTTTTAAACGCGCGCCAGGACGCTTGACAAAGACGGCATGCCTGTATTTTACTCAGGCCTGCCGAATAGGCAAATCTTAACACATGACTTCGATGTCGCCGGGCAGTTTCGCCCCCATGATGCCCCATCCAAGATGGGATCCGCGTCGTGGGGTTTTTCGCGTTTGGGTATTGAACAATGATCGACGCACTAAAGATCGGCATCCTCTTTTCGACGACCGGGCCCTATGCGTCGATGGGTCGGGATGCGCGCGACGGTGCCGAATGTGCCATCGAGGAATTTGCTGCCACCGGCGGGCTGCGCTTAGAGCCCGTCTTCGCCGATCCTCGCGCTGATCTTTCCGCCTATCTGGATGGCGCCCGCCATATGCTGCGCAACGAAGGTTGCCGCCATATCGTCGGCACGATCACCTCGGCGGCGCGCAAGGAAATCATTCCGCTGGTCGAAAAGCATGACGGCCTACTCTGGTACATGTGCCCCTACGAGGGTTTCGAGGCCAACGAGAACGTCATTTATATCGGCGGCTGCCCGAACCAGCACCTGCTGCCGCTCTTCCAGCATCTCATCCCCCGGTACGGCAAGCGCCCCTACCTCGTCGGCGCCAACTATGTGTGGGGCTGGGAAATGAACCGGCTGGCCCGCGAGTTGATTTCCACGGCTGGCGGCGAGGTGCTGGGCGAGCGCTATCTGCCGCTCGAGGAGACTGCGGTTGAGCGCATCGTCGCGGATATTGCCGAGCGCCGGCCGAGCTTCATCCTCAACAATTTGATTGGCCCCTCCAGCTATGCATTTCTGGCGGCCATCCGCGGGCTTTCAGACCGGGACCCGGCCTTCCTGCCGGAGAACTGCCCGGTCGTCAGCTGCGATCTGATGGAGTGCGAACTTGCCGATATCGCCGCAGGTGCGGCCGTCGGGCAGCTTTGCGCCGCCTCCTATTTCGCCAGCATCGTGTCGCCCGAAAATGCTGAGTTCAAGAGCCGCGTGGCGGCGGCTTTCGGGCCGGAGCGCGGCGTGTCCAGCGTTTTTGCCAGCGCCTATACTGCTGTCAAACTTTGCGTCGAGGCCATAATCGCAGCCAGTAGCGACGAGCCGCAGGCAGTGCGACGGGCGCTTCATGGCGCGTCTTGGCCGAGCCTGTTCGGTCCGCTCGCGATCGACCGGCAGACCAACCACGCGGCCCTCCCATTTCATCTCGGACGGATCAATGCCGGCAATGGTTTCGATGTCATCGCCTCGCGTTCGGCCATCCCTGCCGACCCATATCTGACTGCGCGTCACACGATTGCGGAGCCGAAGTTGCGGGTGGTTTCATGAGGGAAACACCGAATTTCACTGGCTGGCACGCCGCGATCCTGCACAGGGAAGACAGCAACACCGAGCGCTTGATCCGCCAGCTGACACTTCTCGGCCTCAGCACATCGCTGCGCTGGGAGCCGCTCTCTGCCATGGAACGTCCGGACCTCGTGATCGTCGATGCCGATCAGGGCTGGGACGGGCTGCTCGCCTCGGCACCCGCGCATCCGGCGGTGCCTGTGATTGCGCTGCTGGGTTCGGAAGCACCGGGCCGCATTGCCTGGGCGCTCGAACAGGGTGCCGGCGCGATCATTGCCAAGCCGGTTGCAAGCTCGGCCGTCTATCCGGCGCTGGTCATGGCGGTCTCCATCCACCAGGAGCGAATGGCGACGCGCTCGAAGATGGATCGTCTGGAGGAGCGCGTACGCATGCGACCGCTCGTTCATGCCGCCGTGCAAAAGATCATGGAGGCGCGGGGCGTCGGGGAAGAGCAGGCCTATACGATCCTGCGCGGCTCGGCCATGCAGCGTAGATTGCCAATGGAACAACTGGCGGCCTTCATTCTCGGCGGCTCCGAACCCTTGCCGGAGGCCGTCTGATGCGTGTCCTGAAATCGATGTTTCGCCAGCCCTCGGCGCTGTTCGGGTTGATCATCGTCATCGCCGTTGTCGTTATGGCGATCGCGGCGCCGCTGCTGGCGCCCTTCAGCCCCGATGACCAGATGTTCGATGGCCTGTCGCTGGATGGCGCGCCGTTGCCGCCCGGCGGCCCCTATCTGCTCGGCACCGATACGCTCGGCCGCGACCTGTTCTCCCGGCTGCTGTTCGGCGCTCGCACCTCGCTGGTCATCGGCCTTGTTGCTAATGGCATTGCGGTCGCCATCGGCCTCTTCATTGGTATTGTCGCTGGTTATGTGGGGGGCTTCTTCGGCAATCTGCTGATGCGCTTCACCGACCTGATGATGGCATTTCCGGCCCTGCTGCTTGCCATTGTGCTGGCGGCCCTGCTGCACCCTAGCCTGTGGATCGTGGCGATGGTCATCGCGCTCGTCAACTGGGTGCAGGTCGCGCGCATCGTCTATACCGAGACGCGCGGATTGGTGGAGCGCGACTTCATGATGGCGGAGCGCTCGCTGGGCGCCGGCCACGGCCGTATCCTGCTTCTGCACATCCTGCCGCATCTGATGCCGACGGCGATCGTCTGGGGCACGCTCGGTATCGCAACGACGGTGCTGCTCGAGGCGACGCTGTCCTTCCTCGGCATCGGCGTACAGCCGCCGCAGCCCTCCTGGGGAAATATCATCTTCGAGAGCCAGAGCTACTTCGAATCCGCCCCCTGGTTGGTGTTCATTCCGGGCGCCGTGATCCTGCTGACCGCTTTGTCGTTCAACCTCGTCGGCGATGCGCTGCGCGACATTCTCGATCCGACCCAGAGAGGGCGCGGCTGATGGCCCTTCTCATTCTCCGCCGACTTGTTCAGGCGGCACTCATCCTGCTCGGCGTCGGCGCCATCACCTTCCTGCTGCTCTACGCACTGCCGGCCGATCCTGCCGTACTGATCGCCGGCCGCAGCGCTACACCGGCAACCGTCGCCGCCATTCGCCATGAACTGGGGCTGGACCAGCCGTTGGTGCTGCAGTTCCTGCATTATCTCAGTGGCATCCTGCATGGCGATCTCGGTCGCTCCTATACGCAGAAGACATCCGTGCTGCCGCTGATCCTCGCCCGCCTACCGGCGACGCTGATCCTCATGGCGGCCGGCATCCTGGTCGAAGTTGTCCTCGGTATCACGCTCGGGACCATTGCCGCCGTGCGCCGCGGTGGCTTTGTCGACCGGCTGGTGATGATGGCGTCCTTCGTCGGGGTGTCCGCCCCGCAATTCGTCGTTGCACTGCTGCTCCTCTACGTCTTTGCGGCGACGCTCGGCTGGTTCCCAATGAGCGGCTACGGCACGCCCAATCATGTGGTGCTGCCGGCCGTCACGCTCGGCATCCTCGGTGCCGGCTGGTATGCGCGCATGGTGCGCTCGGCGATGATCGACGTGCTCAACCAGGATTATGTGCGCACGGCGCGCGCTAAGGGCCTGTCGTCGTCGCGGATCATCTTTCGTCATGCCCTGCCCAACGCCATCCTGCCGATCATCGCCATGATCGGCATCGATATCGGCCAGTTCATGAGCGGTGTCGTCGTGGTCGAGGCCGTCTACGGCTGGCCAGGCATCGGCCAGCTCGCATGGCAGGCCATCCAGCAGGTCGATATCCCGATCATCATGGGCGTCACCATCGTCTCGGCCCTCGCCATCGTCATCGGCAACCTGATCGCCGATATCGTCGCTCCGTTCATCGACCCGCGTATCCGCGCGCAATAACCAAGCAAAAACCAACAGAGGAGTTCACCAATGACAAAAACCTTCCTGCGACGTGCAGCTCTGGCTGCCATGCTCGCGACCACCTCCCTGGTGCCGGCGCTCGCCGTCCAGGCTGCCGACAAGCCTGTCGACGGCGGAAAGATAGTCGTCACCTACAAGGACGACATCGCAACGCTCGATCCGGCCATTGGCTATGACTGGCAGAACTGGTCGATGATCAACGCGATGTTCTCGCGCCTTGTCGACTACACGCCCGGCACGACCGAGTTGAAGCCTTCGCTGGCCGAAAGCTACACGGTGTCCGAGGACGGCAAGACATACACCTTCAAGCTGCGCGCTGGCGTTAAATTCACCAACGGCCGCGAAGTGACCGCCGCGGACGTCAAATATTCGATCGAGCGCGCCGTCAATCCGAAGACGCAGGGCCCTGGCGCCGGCTTCTTCCACTCGATTGTCGGCTCCGACGCGATGACCGCCGGCACCTCACAGACGCTCGATGGCATCACTGTCGTTGACGACCACACCGTCAAGTTCACGCTGGTGCAGCCGGACGCGACGTTCCTCAATGTGCTCGCCCTCAACTTCTCTTCCGTCGTTCCGAAGGAAGCAGTCGAGGCGGCGAACGGCGACTTCGGCAAGAAGCCGGTCGGCTCCGGCGCTTTCATCCTGAAGGAATGGACGGTCGGCCAGCGCCTCGTGTTCGAGAAGAACCCTGACTACTTCGTCAAGGACCGCCCGCATATCGATGGCTACACGGTCGAAATCGGCCAGGAGCCGCTCGTGGCGCTGCTGCGTCTGCAGAAGGGCGAAGTCGATGTTGCCGGCGACGGTATCCCGCCTGCCAAATACCTCGAGATGAAGAACTCGAAGGATTTCGAAGGCATGATCGTGGATCGTCAGCAGCTGGAAACGAGCTATGTGACGCTCAACACGCAGGTAAAGCCGCTCGACAACGTCAAGGTCCGCCAGGCGCTGAACATGGCTGTCAACAAGGAGCGCATCGTTCGCATCATCAACGGTCGCGCCGTGCCGGCAAACCAGGTACTGCCGCCGCTGATGCCGGGCTACGACAAGGATTACAAGGGCTATGCCTACAGCGTCGAGAAAGCCAAGGCACTGCTGGCCGAGGCCGGCCTGAAGGATGGCTTCACGACCCAGCTCTACACCTCCAACACCGATCCGCAGCCGCGCATCGCCCAGGCGATCCAGCAGGATCTCGCCGCCGTCGGCGTCAAGGTCGAGATCAAGGCGCTTGCCAATCCGAACGTCATCGCTGCCGGCGGTACGCAGGGCCAGGCGCCGATGGCATGGTCGGGCGGTCTCGGCTGGATCGCCGACTTCCCGGATCCTTCCGACTTCTACGGACCGATCCTCGGCTGCGGCAGTGCCGTCGCCGGTGGCTGGAACTGGTCGTGGTACTGCAACAAGGAAATCGAACCGCGCGCCCAGGCGGCCGACGCCATGCCGCTGCCTGCCAAGGCTGCGGAGCGCAACGAAGCCTGGAAAAAGATCTTCACCGAGATCCAGGAAAAGGATGCGCCGTGGATCCCCGTGTTCAACGAGCGCCGGGTTGTTGCCAAGTCGAAGCGGATGGGCGGACCGGATGAGATCTACATCGATCCGACCCGCGTCATCGATTACGAAGCGATCTTCGTCAAGAAGTAAGCCGATCGGTTCAATACCTCCCTGGGCACTGCCCCGGGGAGGCTCAATCTTCGGAGGCAAGCATGTGCATCGTCTGCACCCACACCATTCACCGCGCCCAGCATAATTTCGGCTGGAACCGGGATTTCGAACCCGCTGTCGTCGCCAAACCCGGTGAAACGATCCATTTCGAATGCATGGATTCGTCCGGCGGACAGCTGGGCGCCGACGCGACCCTGGCATCGCTGAAGGAACTCGATTTCGGCAAGATCAATCCGGTCTCCGGCCCTGTCTATGTGGAGGGCGCGATGCCGGGGGACGCATTGAAGGTCACGCTCCGCCGCTTCGTGCCGTCGGGCCTCGGCTGGACCGCCAATATTCCAGGGTTTGGACTTCTGGCCGACCAGTTTCCCGACCCTGCTTTGCACATGTGGTCCTATGATGCCAACGCCATGACGCCCGCCCTTTATGGCCCCGGCGGTCGCGTACCGCTGAAGCCTTTTGCCGGAACTATCGGTGTCGCCCCTGCCGCCCCAGGTTTGCACTCCGTCGTGCCGCCACGCAATGTCGGCGGCAATCTCGATATCCGGGATCTCAGCGCCGGCGTAACGCTGTACCTGCCGATCGAAGTGGAGGGTGCGCTGTTCTCGATCGGCGATACCCATGCCGCGCAGGGCGACGGCGAGGTCTGTGGCACGGCTATCGAAAGCCAGATGAATGTCGAGGCGACGATCGAGCTGGTCAAGGATGCGCGCCTGAAGAGCCCGCGCTTTACGACAACCGAGCCGGTCACCCGCCATCTCGACGGCGCTGGCTATGAGGTGACGACAGGCATCGGGCCGGACCTGATGACCGGTGCGCGGGAAGCCCTGATGCGGATGATCGACCTGCTCGGCGAAGAGCATGGCATGAGCCCGGTCGATGCCTACATGCTGTGCTCTGTCTGCGGCGACCTCCGGATCAGCGAGATCGTCGACATGCCGAACTGGGTGGTGTCGTTCTACTTCCCGAGGATCGTGTTCGCGTGACGGAAACAGCCTCGTCGCCCGCCGCGCTTTCGGTGAGAAACCTGTGTGTCGATGCCCGCACGCCGGAAGGCCGGCGGCGGGTACTCGACGACATCGATTTCGATCTCATGACCGGCGAGACCCTCTGCCTTGCCGGCGAATCGGGTTCCGGCAAGTCGGTAACCTCGCTCGCCGTCATGGGCTTGCTCCCGAAAGCATCCTTGCAGGTGGCGTCCGGCAAGATCATGCTCGCCGGCCGCGACCTGCTGTCCTTGCCGGAGCGGGCGATGCGCAAGGTGCGCGGCGGCGAGATCGCCATGGTCTTCCAGGAGCCGATGACCTCGCTGAACCCGGTGATATCAGTCGGCGACCAGCTGACAGAGGCGATCCGCGAGCATCAGGACAGCGACACCGCAAGCGCTGTGGCTTCCGCCCTGCGCATGCTCGACGCCGTCCAGATCACCGATCCGGCGCGGCGGCTGAAGCAGTTTCCCCATGAGCTTTCCGGGGGGATGCGACAGCGGGTGATGATCGCCATGGCGCTCTCCTGCCGCCCCAAGGTGCTGATCGCCGACGAACCGACCACGGCGCTTGATGTCACTGTCCAGGCACAGATCCTGAGTTTGATGCGAGAGCTGAAATCGGAGTTCGGGACCTCGATCATCCTCATCACCCATGACATGGGGGTTGTGGCGGAAATGGCGGATCGCGTCGTGATCATGCAAAACGGCCGCATGGTCGAAAAGGGAGCTGCGATCGATATCTTCGAGCGCCCGACCCACGCCTATACGCAGGAGTTGCTGGGGGCCGTGCCGCGTCTTGGCGCCCATGCCGGCACGGACGGTCCACCGCGCGTCACCGCCAGAGGCCTGGTCGCACCGACGCCGCTCGACCGGACGCCGGTGCTCAACGTCAGCAATCTGACCGTTACCTACGGCAGCCAGTCAGGCTGGCTCCTCAAGACAGCCAAGCCGGCGGCAGCGGTCGATGGCGTATCCTTCGACATCCTGCCCGGCAAAACGCTTGGTCTCGTCGGCGAAAGCGGCTCGGGAAAGTCGACGACGGGCAAAGCCGTGCTCGGCCTCATTCCCTACCAGGGCGACGTTGTGATCGACGGTCGCAATATAGGGGGACTCAGCCAGCGCGACATGCAGCCGGTTCGCCGCTCCGCCCAAATGATCTTCCAGGACCCCTATGCATCGCTCGATCCTCGCATGGCGGTGGGGGCTGCGGTTGCCGAGCCGATGATTATCCACGGCATTGGCAGCAAATCGGAGCGTCGCGACCGGGTGGCAGAGCTGCTGCGCCGCGTCGGCCTGACGCCCGATGCCGCAACCCGCTATCCGCACGAGTTCTCCGGCGGCCAGCGCCAGCGCATCTGTATCGCGCGCGCCCTGGCACTGGAACCGAAGCTGATCGTTGCTGACGAAAGCGTGGCAGCGCTCGACGTTTCCGTGCGGGCGCGGGTTCTCGACCTGCTGCTCGAACTGCAAGAGACGATGGGTCTCGCCTATCTCTTCATTTCGCACGACATGGCGGTCATCGAGCGGATGTCGCACCATGTCGTGGTCATGCGCTACGGTAAAATCGTCGAGAGCGGCACGCGCCGCCAGGTGTTCGAGACGCCGAAGGATGCCTATACGCAGGCCCTTCTGGCCGCCGTTCCCGCACCTGATCCGCGCGCCCGTGGCCGCAGGCTGGCAGTCCAGCAGTCATGAGAAAATCCGGAAACCAGACCAATGCCTGGTTTCCGGCCCGGCTTAGCGCTTGCGCCAGGTAATGGCTGAGTTGGTGAAGTAGTTCCAGGCAGCCCCGATGGCGGCACCTGCGAGGCCGGCCAACCACCAGCGTGGTTCACTATTATAGAATGCAGTCGACACGCCGACACCGGCAAAGACGCCGAAACTGCAGAGGGCTGCAAACATGCCGAGCCCGGTCACGAACCGCCACCCGTGCCGGCGCCTGTCCCTGTAGGTGAGAGCGTTGTTCAGGGTGTAGTTCACGACCATGGTGATGAGCATGGCGGCAGTCTGCGCCGTTGGAAAGTCCAGCCCTGCCCCGAGCAGTATGCGCAGAAAGGCGAGGTTGACCACGAGGCCCGTGGAGCCGACCAGGCAGAAGGCCAGGAAGCGCGCAGAGATGAAGTCGCCAGAAGCCTTGGAGATGAGAAGCCCGAGATATTCGAACACCACCGATGCATCGAGTTTGCTGACACCGTGCAAGCGCGGGCTGAATGCGTAGGACACTTCCTCGATTCGCATCTGTTTCGGCGACGACGCGACGATGTCGAGCAATATCTTGAAGCCTTGGTTCGACAGGCGCGGCGCCACTGCCTCGACGAATTCGCGACGGATCATGAAAAACCCGCTCATCGGATCGCTGAGCCGCACTCCCAGCAGTGACTGCGCCATTCCCACCGCAAGCCGGCTGCCGGCATGGCGAATTCTCGAAAGCCCGTCCGATGCGCCGTCCGCTTGAATGTAGCGGCTGGCGACGACGAGGTCAGCGTTGCCGGTGCGCAGAACGTTGAACATTTCCGCCAGCCGGGTTTCATCGTGCTGGAGGTCGGCATCCATGACGGCAACCACGGGTGCGGAGCTGGATAGGATACCTTCTATGCAGGCGCCGGCGAGCCCCCGCCTGCCGACGCGGCGCAAGCCGCGGATGCGCCGGTCGTTGACGGAAAGGGCGCGAACCTGGCCGATGGTGTCGTCGCTGGAATCGTCATCGACGAAAATCACCTCCCAGTCGATACCGGCCAGCGTCGCGCGCAGCCGATCGACGAGAATGGCGACGCTTTCGCGCTCATTCAGCGTTGGAATGACGATGGAAAGCTCGGGACCGATGTGATCGAGGCTAATTTGAGCGCTGATGGCCGAGAGATCGTCCTCGACAAGGCGCGCGGCAGAGACACTTACATTCATCAATCTTACGACCTTCGAGCGTTAATCCGGCGGTGGCATCAGGCCTTTGGATCGGCTGCCGGAATACGAACACCAAGCTCAGTCTCTGTCGGCGACGCGGACTGTCTGATCATGTCACTCTTGCACCCTTACCCTGACGACAAACTGAAGCGCTGCATGCGAATTCGATCGGGGTGCTCATTGCGACGGGCATTGTGCCGCCGGCGAGGCGCAGTCCCGATAGCCATATCCAATGCGGTAGTAGAACTTGCCGATGGTAACGCCATTCCGGCTGACGCCATGCGTCTGGATATCCGTGAGGCGATCGAAGTAGCGTCCCGCGCCGGGTTTATCGACGTCGCTCTTTTTCAGGCTGACCAGCATGATGGTGCGGCCCTGCATTTCCGCAGGCCTGTACCAATATCCGTACATGAGACTATCGTTGCCAAGCGGACCGGCGCCGACGGAGTTGCCCGCAACGTTGCCGTCGCGCCTGTTGTAGAAAGCGAGTTCGCTGGCAACGAAGTATTTGTCCATGCCTGCCACAAGCACGCTCTGGCCCGCCTGCTCCTCGACAGACCGTTCGATCAGGCCGACTTCGCGGCCGAGATCGTCCCAGGCCACCGGCAATGTGCGGATGTTTCCGAGATGGCCCGCGAACGGCAGCCCGAGGACCAGATAGTGCAGACACACGGCGTATATGGCCAGCGTACCAAGCAGCGTCGGCGCCCAGGACCGGCGCAGCGCTGCGGCAATCCTGGAAGAACCGGAATTGGCGTCGATGATGGTCGCGGCGACGGCGGGCAGGATCGCGAGCCACACCGGTCCCGTCCAGTTGAGCTTCACCTCATGCCCGAGACTGAACGCTGCAAAAACCGACAGGGGCGTCAACGTGAACACCAGCATGAACAGCGTCCTTCGTCTCATCTGCACATCGGTTTTCTGCGCCGTGACGAGGCGGCGAAGACATGAGGCCAGCGCTGCGATTGTGACGATGAGCCCAAGCGGCGTTAGCAGCAATGCCGCGCTTGCGACCAGCGCCGGGGGGGAAAAAGCCGGCGTGTCGGCGAGACGCTGGGTGCTCTGGAAGGCGAAAGACGCCCAGCCATGTGTCGCATTCCAGTAGATGACAGGGCTGAACAGGAAAAGCGCCGTCGCAGCTGCAAGATAGGGTTGCGGCCTCATCAGCCATCGCCTTGCTCGCGGGTCGATGAGCATGAAGATCAGGGCTGCGGGGCCGAGCAGCGCAATCGTGTATTTCGACAGCATGCCGAGACCGGCACAGACCCCCACGCCCCACCAGGCATTGCGCTTGTCTGCAACCAGCGCCCGTTCGAGGAAGTACAGCGCCCCTGCCCAGGCCGCAGTCAGGGGCACGTCCGGTGTCATCAGGAACCCGGTGTAAAAGAAGACGGGTAGCACGGCGGTGAGGACAAGCCCGACAATCGCGGTCGTCTTGTCGAAAAGATGGGCTGTCAGGCGGTAGACGAACAAGCACGTAACGATCCACGCAAGGTAGGCCCCGATGCGGACGCCGAATTCGGTATCGCCGAAAAGCGCGGTCCCAAGCCAGATCATCCACGCGGACATCGGTGGGTGATCCAGGTAGCCGATGTCGATATGGCGGGAGAAGTTCCAATAATAGGCCTCTTCCGGCAGAAGATCGACGACGCCGATATATGCGAGACGCAGCGCCAGCATATAGGACAACACGCCAGCTGCCGCCGACTGCCAGCGCGCCAGCGCCGAGGAAGGCCACGTCATCCGGAAGACGAAAAAGTGATTGCCGAAATAGCACGCAATCGCAGAAGCGCCGGCACCGAGGACGATTGCGGCTGACGGCGACCATGTCAGCAACGCCATCGCGTCCGCAAATACCCCGCCGCGTAGTCCGAACCCCAGAAAGCAGATTGCCACGTAGCGGCCAAGCTGATGCCAGACGCCTCCTCCGGCTGCCGCTCTGGAGTGCAGAATGTAGGAAAAGGTCGACACCACAGCAAAGCTCGCGGCCAATGCCACCGGCAGGCTGATGCCGAGACCGAAAAGTATCTCGAAGAGCAGCACGTCGATAGCGTAGGCCGTCAAGCTCACCCAGAGGAGAGGACGTGCTGCGAGCCCGGATCGTTGCTCCACGGAAATGTCGAGCGCTTGCCTGGCAACTGAGCCGGTACCTCCGGCCACCATCGCAGGCGTCGTCACGTCGCGCACGACAGACCGGGGACCAACAGGTTGAAACGGGCAAAACTGGTCATGTTCGGAGTACGGCTTTCTCTGAGGCCAGTCTGTTGGGCTGGCGGCACTTTGAAGTCGACCACAGCAAGACGGACCGATGACGGTTGCCGTTCACTATCTTGCGCAAAGCTGACAGACGCCTGAACCTGCCTGTTCCGGGGAGGCAAACAGCGCGCCCCAGTCGAGTGTCACCGGTATTTGGCGGGGCGCATTGATCGAGAACAATTTCAGGTGAATGTCAGTATAAACGTGCATCTACCGACGCTAATGCTTCGGGGGTAGCGGATTTGCGTATTCTTTTGGTCGAGGACAACTTCCTCATCGGCGATGCGCTGCACGACCACATCGTAGCGGATGGATGGGACGTGGACTGGGTGCTGACCCTTGAGGCCGCCCGCGTCGCCGCAGACGAGGGGTCGTACGCTCTGGTGCTGCTGGATCTGCATCTGCCTGACGGAAGCGGGCTCTGTCTGCTCCGTTCCTTGCAGCAGACGTCGCCGCACATCCCTGTCATTATCCTGTCCGCTTACGACCAAGCTTCCGACAGGATCGAGGGGTTGGAAAACGGTGCGATTGACTACCTGACGAAGCCCTTCGACCTTGGCGATGCTCTTGTCCGTATTCGCCGTTTTGCCAGGCCTCAGGGGATCTCACCCTGGTGGCCGTCGCTGAAGACGATCGCCGGATGCGGATTGCGCACGGTAAATGGCGTTTCAAAGAAGAGCGTCAGTCACTTTGATTGAAAATTTTCTGGCTTGACCGTGGACGCTCAGAGATAGCGGCGGCTGGTCATGCCCTCGGCCACCGCCAGAACTCCCGCAAAAATCACCACGGACGATAACCAGCCAAGGATGACATCCGAGAGATAGTGCGCGCCCGTGAGCACGCGCATCACGGGGATGACGAGGGAGATAAAGGCCATGGGCAATCCCAGCGTCAGGCGCCAGCGTGCCGGCAAAAGAAGGATGAGACAGAAAAGCCATCCCGCCGACGATGCCTCTCCCGACACGAAAGAGCAGTTCTTGAGACATTTCCCTGCGAACGAACCCGCCTGGACAAAATCCAGCTGGCCTCCGAACCAGGACGTCTCGCGCGGGCGTGGGCGGCCTGAAAACGTCTTCAGGAAAAGGTTGACGGTCAGGCCGCAACCGAGCGCGAGAGACATCAGCGCTGTCAGGCTGAGCATCACCCTCGGGCTCTTCCAGTCCGCAGCGGAAGTGAATTTGCAGCGGACAAGGTCGGCAATCAAGACGGCGACTGCGATGTAGGGAAGCACGAAGAGCACGTTGCGCGCGGCTGTGAAAAACGGGCTGGCATCGTAGGCAAAACTGCCGCAGGTCCGGCCGACGGCGTCGAATATGCTGCAATTTGTGCCGGTGAAGAACCGCTGTGCGACGGCGATATCGATGGAAGGAAAGGCGTTGAACAGAGCGAGGATTGCCCACCAGAGAACGAACGTGACCATAAATATGACGCGGCTTCTCGCCGTATAGGCTTGCGGGGCAGCAACGCTCGTCAAATCAGACATCGGCACAATATTCTCGCTTACGGTGTTTTATCCCACCTGCCTTGCTGCGTTCGACGCCCACGATCATCTGCAGCTATACTGCTGGATATCGCTCGACGCTGACAGGAGCCTGAAGCGCCAGAGGAAATCTGGCTGCACCCTTGCACACTGCTGTCAGCCCCCCGCACCCTCGCCCTGCTGTGCCAACCCAGCGGCGTTCCGGCATCTGCCTACCGCGCCCGTGTGAAAGGTTGATGATCCCGTTGGTATCATGCACGTCGGCGTCCTGGTCGCCGCTGCCTGCTGTGCTGGTCCGTTGAAACAGCCATGTCTGGCAGGTATCGGTCTTCGCCGAGAAGCGCTCGATCATAGGCGTGCCGATCAGGTTCGGCGTCGTCCCTTGCGAGGGCCGATAGCAACCGCGCAGACCGGCTGAGCAGACGCGTGATCTCCAGCCATGCCCTGTAGGGCTGGACAGATAGATAATGCCAGCGCGAAAGATGAAACGCCCGACGGTGGCCCTGTATCTGTGATATCAGGCCGATATCCTGAATGACTGGTACGGGAACGACGAAGGCTGCCTTCAGGCCTGCGAAATATTCAAGATCGAAGGCAATGTCGAAGGGAAGGCGCATAGGCATCAGGCCGGTGACGAACCACTCCGCCGCCCGACGGTTGATGACATAGGCACCCGAACCTTTTTCGCGCGTCAGCGCGATCGCCAGGCTCCGGCGGGGCGTGATCTTGCGGAAAACATGCTTTTTGCCGCTGTTGACGCTCGATAGCCGCAGAATATCCCAGGTCTCGCCGGCTTCGATAGCGCCTTGGATCAGGTCGCTGATATCGTCGGGAAGAACCGCGTCGTCCTCGAGCACGAGGGCATGCTCCGACGATGAGGCCAGCAGCCGGCGAGCGCATTCGATGTGGCTGAGATAGCATCCGACCTCGGCCGGGTTCCGCCGCCTGCCGTGGCGCAGGACATAGGCGCGCTCGGCAAAATCGGCGGTCGGGAACTGGATTGCCCTCCCATCGATGGCGGAGACCCTCTCGAACGGCAACGACAGATCCGAAAGCATCGAGGTCATCAGTTCCAGACGGTCGGGCGCCCTGTCCAGATTGATCAGATAGACAGGGACGGTAAGTGTCTCGCGATTGACCCGGTGCATGTCGTCATTACCCGCTGCGATCTCTTGTCGGCACATTCGCCGATTTGCCGCCACAGCTATTGGCGGCAGAAATTACAGCTGACTTACGGAATAGCGGCGACACGGCAGCAGGCCATCCCGCCGCGACTTTCATGCGTGCTAGCGGTCGTCTGAATCGCCATCCGACGCGCCACGCAGAGAGAGTGCTGCGATGGCCGATGGCACATTGGCGGCCGATGAGGCGCCAACGGTCGGCTTTGAAATGTCCGGCGGATTGGCAGATGCAGCTGGCAAAACCGGTGGTCGTGCCTGGACGGGTGCGGTGGTGGAAAGGGCGGCGATGGATGAAATTGCAGACATGGGCGCATCTCCTTTGGCCGGCCTTCGCATCATGCGTCGGGGGCAGCCAGATTGAGCGCACGGTTCATCCATCCGCGTTTGGCGACGGGCTATGAGAGCCAATCGATCGCTTCGCCGGTTATGGCGGCTGCAGCTTACAGGCGACTTACAGAGCTCGAGGAGAAGAGGGTGTCGGAAAGACCATCCGCGCAGACGCTCCGCCGCCGGTCGGGTTAGACAGGATCAGCAATCCCCCATGCGCCATCATTGTTTCGTCGACGATGGAGAGGCCGAGGCCCAGTCCATCGGAACGATCGCTGACGGACTGCTGGGTTCTTCTTGCCACCGGATCGAGCTTGATGGGCGGAAACCCTGTCCCCTCGTCCGTGACTGAGATTTCGCGCTCGTTGCTGACGGTGATCGTCACCGTGCCGGCGACAGGACTGTGTTCGACCGCATTCTCGATCAGGTTTCGCAGCGCCCGGAAGATGAAGTCGTTGGCGCCGCTGATGAGAACAGGGTGGTCTGGCGTGATGATCTCGATCGACCTCCCCTTCTGGATTATGATCGGGGCGAGGAAGGCGCCGACGCGACGGACGATCTCGCAGAGGTCGACGCAGTCGTCCGTTTCGAAATGAAGGCCGCCGAGCCGCACCCTGTCCACCAGCTGCGTGACAATCCGCTCCAGCGCATCGAAGTCTCGTTCGAGATCGCGGGAAAACGCTCCGTCGGATGCCGAAAGCTGCGCCTTGATGATGGTCATCGGCGTGCGCAGCTCGTGGGCGATGTTGCCGGAGAAGCGCTCGAGGGCCAGATAGCCGCCCTGCAGCCTGCCGAGCGCGTTGTTCACAGCCTTGACGATGGCCAGCACATCGGGCGGCATGTCGCCTTCGGTCAGGCGAACGCTGATGCTGGCCGGGCTGATCCCTTCCGCCTCGCGTGCCGCGCGGGTGAGTGGCCGGAGCGCGAGTTTGGCAACCACGATGTTTGTCACGAGGATCGCCACGACGAAGGGCAGCCAGATCCAGGCTATGTCCCCGACGAATTCTTCTAGGACGCTGTCGAACACGAGATGACTGCTGGGAAAGGCAACCTGGACATAGCGAGCCAAGCCTTTGTCGGCAAGGCGCAGCGACAGGCCAAAAAGTCTTGGGATGCCGTCATGGGCAGGCAGTGAGAAATAGCGCTGGTCGACATCGTCGGCGGGCACGAGTGGTCCGGAAACACCGTCGGATGCGCTCAGCAACTCGTTCGCACCGCTCAGCACGGCGTATTGGCCGTGCAGTTCGCCAAGCCGGTTCACCACAAACTTGAAGCCGCCCTGCTGCAAGGGCAGTTCCTTGGCCATTCCCCGGGCAAAGGTCAGCAGCGTCTCCTCGCGAAAGCGATTGTTGGCCGATGCGAAGCGGATGTAGAGAAAACCGATGCTGGCGAAGACCGCAAGCGTCGCCACGAGCGACATGGAGAGCACCAGCCGCGAAAACAGCGATAGTTTTCGGTAGCTCATGGCCGCTTTTCTGCCAGCATGTAGCCGAGGCCGCGCAGATTGTGGATCTCGATCTCCGCCCCTGCCCCTTCCAGCTTCCGTCGAAGGCGGTGGATGAGCACCTCCACCGCGTTGGAGCTGACTTCCTCACCGAAGCCGTACATCGATTCCTCGAAATCGGCGCGCGATATAACGCGCGAGGACCGTCGCATGAGAAGTTCCAGCGCCGAAAGCTCGCGACGGCTGATGTCGAGATCATGCCCGCCGACCCGGACGCGATATTGCGCGGGATCGAGCTCCACGTTGCGCTCGCTGAGGACCGACGTGCGCATGGTTCCCGGCCGGCGCAGCAGCGCGCGAACCCGTGCAATCAGAACATCCATGACGAACGGCTTGCAGAGGTAGTCGTCGGCGCCACGGTTGAGCAGGTCTATCACAGACGAGCTATCGTCGCGGGCTGTCAGGATGAGGATCGGCGCGGATGGCGCGTGCCGCCGGGCGGGCTCCAACAGCGACGCGCCGTCGCGATCCGGCAGGCCGAGATCGAGCACAATCACATCGTAGGCGACGACAGCCATCGCCGCCTCTGCCTCCTCGGCATTCGAAAACAGATCGGCTGCAAAGCCTGCCGCCTTCAGCGCACCGCAGGTCAGTTTGCCGAGGCGGCTGTTGTCTTCGACCAAAAGCAGTCGCATCCAACGGTTCTCCAGATGGCGAAGTTTAAGTTTTGTGGTGCTTTTCTATGCGGGAACGGCTGCTGCCAGCGTCAGCCTACGGTCATCCGGCGCAGGACATTTGTCTTCCAGTAGAACTGGTGGACCAGCGCTCCGAGCACATGGCCGCCGATCAGCACCCAGAGGATAACCTTCAGCACATCCGCATGAATACCGCCTGCGACGTCGATGCCGAAATAGTAGGCCGCCCCACCGGTCAGCGGCATGGCAAGCAGCAGGAGGTAGAGCGTTGCATGCGCGAACTTGGCAGCGATGCTGAAAATCTTCGGTTCCTGCGAAGGCGATGCCGGGGCGCCGCTGGTGAAGCGCGGAAAAGGCGTGCGATGACGATGAAGAATATGGCTATGCCGACATAGGCGTGGATATTGGCGCTTGCGATCTGGTCTGCGCTCGCCGAGCCGGTCTCCTCGATGGCGCGGTTCCACTCGCTCATGCCATCGGGAAGCAACAGGTTGAAGAACACTAGGAGAACCGTCAGCCAGTGAAGCACACGCTGCGGCAGCGAAAACGAATTTGAATGGTGATTTTCCAAGACGGGATCTTTCAGGTTGGGTGATCTGCTTGGTGAAAGCTAAGATACCAAACAGCTGACATCGACCTGAACACTATTCGATAAATTGTAAATTCGTAACGATGCAATAAAGGGTTGATAAGCTGTCTATGTAAGTCTGGCGTAAGTTTTGGCCTTCAATGGCCGTCGCATTTCGGAATCCGGTCTGGTATGGACCCTGCCACCGGACCTATCGAGGGAACGCTTGCGTGTTGGTGAAAAAGACGTGTCTGCATAAGTCCGCCGCGGCAGTTGTTGACGTCCGAACACGCGCGTCCGCAATCCTTAAGGTCATTCCGCGTGCACTATAAAGCCGGCGGGATACGCGTCGGTAACTGGTGGCCGGTCATGCTGCTGGCTGCGGTGCTCGCGGCGTTTCGGCTCTTTGCCATGGCACACACCGACCTCAATTCCGACGAGGCTTATTACTGGCTTTGGTCCCGCGTTCCCTCGGCCGGTTATTACGATCATCCGCCGATGATCGCCTGGTGGATATGGCTGTCCACCCATGTCTTCGGCGATACCGCGCTCGGCGTTCGCGCCTTACCCGTGTTGTCGGTCTCCGTGGCATCGCTGGCGGTGTATGCGACCGTCATCGAACTCTATGACGACACCCGATTGGCTTTTCGTTCTGCGGTCTGGCTGAACGCAATGTTCCTGGTGGGGCTCGAGGCTATTTTCGCGACCCCAGATGCGCCGTCTGTGATGTTCTGGTCCCTGACAATCTGGGCCCTGGCGCGCCTGCGACGCACGGAAAATCCGCTTTGGTGGATCGTTGTCGGTGTACTTGCCGGAGCCGGCTGCGTCGGCAAGTACACCAACTTCTTCATCGGTCCCGGGATCCTGCTGTGGCTCTTACTTGATCCCAGGGCCGTACGCTGGCGCTTTAGCCCATGGATCCTGCTGGGAGGCTTGGCGGCCTTTGCGGTCTTCATGCCGGTGCTGGTCTGGAATGCAGATCATGGCTGGGCGTCCTTTGCCAAGCAGTTCGGCCGGCTCGGCGATCATCATCCGGCGCTCAACTCGCTTGCCACATTCATCGGCGGGCAATTCGGACTGATGAACCCGGTCATCGCCATCTTCGCGGGTATTGCGGTCTGGCGGTTTTGCCGCCATTGCCAAAATCGCCGGTCGGACCCCTTCATCTTTCTGGTCGCACTGACCGCCCCCCTGGTCGCGTATCTGATCATTCACTCGCTGCACGACTGGGTGCATCCGAACTGGCCTGCCCCTGCCTACCCGGCGCTTGCCATTGCCGCAGCGGTGGCAGGTGAGGCTTCGGGCAACGTCCATCTGAGGCGTCTCCGGCTCTGGGTCGTGCCGGTCGGCATAGGACTGTCGTCCCTGCTCCCTCTCTACCTCGCCACGCCGATGGGCGAGCGCGTTCCGTTTACGAGCCCGGCCGACACGGTCATCGGCTGGCAAGACCTGACGACGGAGCTGGAAGGCCGCAGGCAGCAAACCGGTGCCGCATGGATCGCCACGACCGACTATGGGCTCACAGGCGAAATCGCCTTCTATTCGCATCAAGCAGACAAGGTTCAATCGATCGTCGATCGGCAGCGCTACACATTCGAAAGCCCCGACGCCTCTCTTGCGGAAAAGTCTGCCTTGCTGGTGGTGCGCACCGGCGAAGGGCGGCTGGCACAGTATCTGAAATGCTTCCGATCCACCGGCCCCGTCGAGCACGTTGCCCGCCGTGCCGGGACGAGGGTCATCGACGACTATTCGGTCGTTGCCGTCTCCGGGGCTGCAGGCAATATCCTGTCCAGCGGTTGCCAGGCAGCGCAATGATCGGGTTTCAAAGCAAGCGGTTGGGACAAATGACGTCTCGCCCGCGTCACCTCGACGGTATCGCCTTGAGATAGGCGGCGATCGCTTCGCGGTCCGAGGCGGGCAGATGGGCGAGGTTCTGCTGGACCTCCACCATGGAACCGCCGACGCTGTCGAAATCCGGAGTCATGCCGGTTTCCAGATAGCTTGCGATATCGGCTTCGCTCCAGGATCCGATCGACTTTGAGCCGGGCGTGATATCGGGAATGTTGCCCTCTCCCTCAGGATTGGGGGCGCCCGCAAGCCAGCTGTCGGCCTTGAAGCCACCCAGCGGATCGCGCGGGGTATGGCATTCGCCGCAGTGACCGGGTCCCTCGACGATGTATTGTCCGCGCTTCACCTTGTCGCTCGGATTGTCCAGCACGACGCGTGGCTTTTCACTGAAGTACAAGAGTTTCCAGCCGCCGAGCAACAGCCGGATGTTGAAAGGAAACGGCAGCTCGTGGGGTGGTGCGACGTTGCTGCTCTTCGGCAATGTCTTCAGGTAGCCGAACAGGTCGTTCACATCGGCATCGCTCATGCGGCTGTAGGAGCCGTAAGGGAAAGCCGGATAAAGATGTTCGCCGTCGGGTCCAACGCCGCGTTTCATGGCGTTGCCGAACTGCGCAAGTGTCCACTTGCCAAGACCTGCGGTGTCATCCGGGGAGATGTTCGGCACATGAAACGTGCCAAACGGGCTCTTGAGCGCGAGGCCGCCGGAGAGGACGAGCTTTGCATCGCCTTCCGCACCTTTGGCCGCATGGCAGCTCGAACAGCCGCCCGTCCAGAAAACCATCTCGCCCTTCTTGACGTCCGGAGTTCCGAGGTTGGCCCAATGGCTATCGGGAAGTGGAGTTGGCTTGGTCAGGACATAAAATCCCGCCACGCCAGCAAGGGCGGCGCCAGCAATGATTGCCAGGACCCGCCGAAAATTCAGGATCAAGGTCTTCCTCCCATTTCAGTTTCGGCGGATTTGGCGATGTCAGTCAACGCGCCGCTGCAACCGGAGGCGCGCTACTCCTTCTGCCGGTAGACCTGATGACAGCTGCTGCAATCCGCGCCGAGCTGCTTCAATGCCGGGCCGAGGGCTGCAGCGTCTGCCGGCAGTTTCATGGCGATCATCTCGGCATCGGCCGAGAGCTTGTCGGCATGCGCCTTGAAGTCGGCCGGGTTTTCCCAGATCTTCGGGCTTGCAGCCTTGTCGGTCTTGTCCGAATCCGGCTTGAACTGGTCCGGGAAGGCCTTGGCCGTTTCCGAAATCGTCATGAGAGCAGCTTTCACTGCCGCTGCATCGTATGGCTTGTCGCCCTTTGCCATTGCCGCCATGATGCCGACGGAACCGCCGATCTTCTTCATCATGGCCTCGCGGGCAGGCTTGGTTCCCTCGTCAGCAGCGAAGGCGGCAGTCAATCCCATTGCAACGACGAATGTAGTCATCATCATTTTGGCGCGCATAGCTTTGTCTCCGATCATGAGGAACTCTGTCCAGGTGGTGGCCGGAAAGGCACTGTCGGGCGTTTCGCGAACCTGCTGGCTGTCAACGACGAGGGGTCGAGGCCGCGCCATCGAGCGGGGGCGACCTCGGCTGGTTTCAGGGCGTGACTGTCAAGGTTGCAGCCATGCCAGCTTCATAGTGTCCCTTGATGTTGCAGAACACAAGGTAGCTGCCGGGCTTCAGATTGACCTTGAGCTCGCCGTTGGCGCCTGGCTTCAGGTCGGAGACTTCACCAAGGCTCTTCAGCTGCTTCTCGTCGACCCGGTGCTTGGCGGTGTTCAACGGGATCTTCTGGTCGGCCGACTTGAGCTTGACCACGATCATCTCGTGATTTTCCGTCGCTGCATCGTTGTGAACAGAAAGGACAGCCGGGCCGGCCTTGACGGTCATCGGATCGAGCTTGAGACCCATAGCGCCCCCGCCCTCGCCGGTTTCAACCACCTTGATCGTCGTCTCGGCCCATGAGGGCGAAGCAAAGGCGACCAGAGTTACTGCCGCAACAGTGGCAAAAGTCATTTTCAAGACATTCATCGACACGTCCTCCTTTTTGCACGGTGATTACCGTGCAAGCTTCATCGCGAGTGTTTATTACAAGAAGCTTACAGGGGCCAAGTTTAGTTAACAAGTCCCTGATTTCCTTGACTTGCGATGGCGAGCAACCTCGTAGAAACAAATACCGGCTTGCCCGAATACGGATAGTTTTGCCTTCAGATGGTGACGCCTGTACGACGGGCGATGAGATGATCGACGGACAGTCTTCCGGGTCCGCCGGCGATGATGACGAGGAAGCAGACAGCCCATGTGCCGTGGGTTGGCCAAGCGTCGGGATAGACGAAGATCTCGATGACCAAAGTCATCCCCAGCAGTGCCAGTGCCGAGAGCCGGCTGGCAAACCCGATCACCAGCAGCAGGGGGAAAAAATGTTCGGCGAATGCCGACAGGTGGGCTGCAAGCCATGGATCGACGAAAGGCAGCTTGTACTCCGTCTCGAACAGATAGACGGCATTGTCGGTGACATGCCAGCCGTCGACCTTCGTTTCGCCCGATTGCCAGAAGACGGCGGCAATCGACAGCCGCGAAAGCAATGCGATTGCGTCGTGCGGAATACGATCGAGGAGACGCAGTATGGCGCGACTTTTCCCCAGCAGCGTGCGGTCCGGCCTTGCGGCCAGGGTTATATCGTCGGTCATGATGTGTCTCCAGATGGATCAGATGATTGCGGCGAAGGCGCCGGATTGCAGGATGCCCGCGAGATTGGTGGACAGGTCGAAGTCTGGGGCCTCATTGATGGCAGCCACTGCCGCCGTCCCGAGCGTTTGGCCTTCGGCCAGCGCCGTCACGAAGGTTGCTCCGCCCGGTGGCAGGCGATGAATATTGACGATCATTTGCGGCCTGACGATCATCGCGTCTTCACCGCGCCAATCGTCTATCGGCGCGAGCTCCAGTTCCCCCGCATTCATCGCCCAGATGGTAACGGCCGGCGTGGTGAAGCGCAGGACGGACATTGACGGATGCGGTCGGATAATGACCCCGGCGAGATGCTCCGGCGCAACCGTTGCAAGCTCTGCGCCGTCGAGCGGCATGCTGTCCCCGGCGTTATAGGCCATGCTGCGGGCAGCCTCCAGGCGGATGACATCGGGCAGATAGGTCAATTCCCGGGCCGGTTCGAACTCAACCACGAAGGCGGCAAAATCGTCACCGTAGGCCAGAAGCAGAGGCGAAAGTGGTGGATGGCAGCGGACGAATTCAAGCGCCATGGCTGTAAAGAATGCCTCGCCGACGATCTCGACAGTGACCGGAAACCGCGCCGACAACGCGCCTGTCAGGGCCATGGCGACGTTGTTGCGGTAGACGTCGAACCGCCGTGCGGGGTGCCGCCCGTTCCAGGCGGTCAGGCCGTCCGGCATGTCGCGGCGCGGGTCGCCCAGGGCGTTAGCAAACTGGGCCTGTGTGTCGAGGGACATGGCGACCTCAGGCTGCTTGGCGGGCAGCGGCCCGTTGCAGGATTGCATCGGCCATTTCCGCTTCGGCACGCAAGATAGCCCAGGACGGAACGTCGTTGTCCCATTCCACCAGGCTCGCTACGGGGCCGGTGCGGGCAATTACCTCTTCGTAGAGCGCCCAGACGGGATCCTTGACCGGCGTGTCGTGGCTATCGATCAGCAGCGGCGCGCCGGCGTCGTCGGTGGTTTCGGAATGGCCGCTCAGATGAATTTCGCGCACGGCCTGCAGCGGGAAGCGGGCAAGGTACTCGCGGGGGTTCATGTGATGGTTGGTGGAGGCGACGAAGACGTTGTTGACGTCCAGCAACAGGCCGCAGCCGGTGCGACGGACCAGTTCCGCAAGGAACTCGGTTTCGTCGATGCAACTCTCCTCGAACAGCAGGTAGGTGGCCGGATTTTCCAGCAGCATCTGGCGCTTCATCGTCGTCTGCACCTCGTCTATATGTTCCGCGACACGGGCCAGCGTCTCCTCCGTATAGGGAAGCGGTAGCAGGTCGTTGAGGAAAACGCTGTCGTGGCTCGACCAGGCCAGGTGCTCGGAAAAGCTCTCCGGCTCGTAGCGATCGCAGAGCATCTTGAGCCTGTAGAGATGCGCGGTGTCGAGCGCCTGCATCGAGCCGATGGAGAGGCCGACGCCATGGATCGACAGGGCATAATCCTCGCGCAGGCGGCTAAGGCGGGCATGCGGCGGTCCGCCGGCACCCATGTAGTTTTCGGCATGCACCTCGAAGAAGCCGATCGGCTGTCGCTCGGCATCGATGGCGGAAAAATGCTCCGGTTTGAAGCCGACGCCGGCACGGCCCGGCAGTGTGGGGGATTTCATGGCACTCTCCCTTCGATAACGGGGGCGGCACGACAATCGTGCCGCCGCTCTTGGCTGAGGTCGCCTCGCAGTAGGCTCAGATCGGGGCCGGACCCTGGGTCAGCGTGCCGTGGCCCTTGGGTGTCGTCATCGTGACGCAGCTGCCGGCGGGAACGAGCTTCCAGGAGTTCTGCTGGTAGTCGACCTTGGAGGTACCGGCGCATGTGGTGCCGGCACCGGCGGCGCAATCGTTCTGGCCCTTGAGGGCGACGCCGTAGCATTTTTCCTTCTTGGCATCGGCGGCCGAGGCCGAGACGGCGCCGATGAGGCTCAAGGCCGTTGCCAGAGAGGCGACGACGACGGTTGTCGTAAGGTTGGTCATATCAAACTCCGATGAATGGATCGCTGTGCGGGCGTTTCGGCTCAGACCGGCTTCAGCATGCCATGGCCATGCGGCGTCTTCATCGAAACGCAGGTGCCGGTCGGTACGAGCTTGAAGGATGCCTTGTCGTAGCTCATCGTCGACTTGCCGGCGCAATCGTGCTTGCCGGCAGCGCAGTCGTTCTGGCCTTTCATGGCGACGCCGTAGCACTTTTCCTTGGTGTCGGCGGCGAAGGCTGCAGGGGCGGTAATGGTTGCGAGTGCCGATGCCAGCGAGCCGGCCAGTGCCAGTGTAGCGATGCTGTTCTTCATAATTTTGTCTCCCGTCGATGAGCCGTGATTGGCTCGCAACAGGGACTACGGCGACGACCCGAGGGTTGTTACAGGCCGTTCGAAATCTTTTTGCAAACGGCCCTTGCCGTCCTGGCGAATGCGCGGGACAAGGCTTGCCTGCAAGGATATTGGCAGAGTGCAAAAGATTGTAGCAGCATCGGTAACAAGATTGTGCGTCTCGCCGTAGGGGATGATGTGGGTTGAATTATTCAGCGCGCGAAGAGCAATGGGCGGAGTGGATGCGCAGCGCCATCGAAGGCGACACGCAGGCCTACACCCGATTTCTGACGGCAGTGACACCTTATCTGCGAGCCATGGCGAGAAGACGCTGCGAGCAGCTTGGCGCGCCGCCGAGCGAAGCGGAAGATGTCGTTCAGGAAGTGCTTCTTGCTGTGCACCTGAAGCGGGGAACCTGGGACCCTGCCCGCCCCATCGGTCCATGGCTGTCGGTCATCGTCCGCAACAAGCTGATCGACAGCCTTAGGCGAAGGGGCCGCAGGGTCAACGTGCCGATCGAGGACGTCATCGAAACGCTCGAAGCCGAGCCGTCGAGCGATGGGTTCGACCGGCTCGACGCGGAACGGATTCTGCAGCATCTGAAGGATCCGCAGCGCGACATAGTCCGCTCTATCTCCCTGCAGGGAACGAGCATCGGCGAAACGGCCGCAAGGCTTAAAATGACGGAAGGTGCGGTGCGCGTTGCGCTGCATCGGGCCTTGAAGTCCCTGGCCCTGTTCTATCGGAGTGAAACGCGTGAAGACGAATGACCTGATCAGCCTCCTGGCGGAAGACGCCCCGGTCCGTGTACGGCTCGGCCGCAGACTGGCGCTGGCGTTGGCGATCGGCATCGTTGGATCCGCCGTCCTGCTACTGTCGACCATCGGCATGCGTGCCGATATGGCGGATGCGATCGATACGGTGCGTGTCGCTTTCAAGCTGCTCTTGACACTGACATTGGCAATTATCGCCTGCGTCCTCGTCTTTCGGATCGGCCGCCCCGGTGCATCGCTGACGATCTCGCGCTGGTTGTTGCTGCCGCTTGCGGCGTTGGTCGTGGCAGTCGCCAGCGAACTGATGGTCGTTCCCGAGGTCGTGTGGAAATCCAGCATGATGGGTCAACACGCCGCATTCTGCCTCATATTCATCCCGGTATTGTCGCTGGTGCCGCTCGCGGGCTTCATGCTCGCCCTCCGCCATGGAGCGCCGGAAAGTCCGCGGCTGGCGGGCGCTGTCGCCGGCCTTGCGGCTGGCGGTATCGCGGCTGCCATCTATGCCTGGCACTGCCCCGACGACAGCCCTCTGTTCGTCGCATCCTGGTACATGATGGCCGTCACCCTCGTCACCGGCATCGGCGCACTGCTCGGCAACCGCTTGCTCCGGTGGTGAAATTACCAGGTGGGCGCCGCAGCATAGCTGCGACGCCCATTCTTCGGGGAGGAGAGCGGTAGATCAGGCCGCCTGTGCGGCTTTTTTGGTGCGGGCCCATTCCGGCAGCCATTCGCCGTGGGCTGCCAGCAGGTCATCGACCAGCGACCAGATCTGGTCGAGATCGAGTTCGGCGGCTGTGTGCGGGTCCATCATGGCGGCATGGTATATGTGCTCGCGGTTCTCCGTCATCAGCGCCTGGACCGTGAGTTCCTGCACGTTGATGTTGGTGCGCATCAGGGCCGTCAGCTGTGGCGGCAGGGCGCCGATGTAGGTGGGCTGGATCCCCGACGCATCGACCAGGCAAGGGACCTCGGCGGCGCAATTGGTCGGCAGCGAGGTGATGCAGCCGTTGTTGCGGACGTTGCCGTAGATCACCGAGGGTTCGCCGGTCCAGACCGAGTTGATGATCGACGAGGCGTATTCCTTCGACTGCGCGACTTCGATCTTGTCGGCGCTCCGGTATGTATCCGCCTGGCTTTGCCACTTGGCGATCTGCTCGATGCAGCGTTTCGGGTATTCATCGAGCGGAATGCCGAACTTCTCGATCAGGTCTTCGCGGCCTTCCTTGATGAAGTAGGGGGTGTACTCCGCGAAATGCTCCGAACTCTCGGTGACGAAGTAGCCGAGCCGCGTCAGCATCTCGTAGCGCACCTTGTTAGGGCAGCGCGGGTTCCATGTCGGCTTCGGCGCCCGGCCTTCGCGGTAGCCGCGCAGCAGGTCCGGATAGAGATCGCGGTAGGAGCCATCCGGCTGGCGATGCTCGAACTTCAGGAAGAAGGCCATGTGGTTGATGCCGGCCGAGCGATAGCGGATTTCCTCGTAGGGAATCTCGAGATCCTCGGCGAGTTCCATTGCCGTGCCCTGTACGGAATGGCAGAGGCCGACCTGCTTGATGGTCGGGTATTTCTCGGAAATTGCCCAGGTGTTGATCGCCATCGGGTTGACGTATTGCAGCAGGATCGCGTCCGGGCAGACGGCCAGCATGTCCTCGCAGATCTTCCACAGATGGGGGACGGTGCGCAGGCCGCGCATGATGCCGCCAACGCCGAGCGTGTCGGCAATGGTCTGGCGCAGGCCGTATTTCTTCGGCACCTCGAAGTCGGTGACAGTGCAGGGCTCGTAGCCGCCGATCTGGAAGGCGACGACCACGAAAGCCGCCTTGTCCAGCGCCCGGCGTTGATCGGTAAAGGTTTCGACCGTGGCCGAGGCGCCTAGTGTCGACGCCAGCTTGCGGGCAACGATGGCGCTCTCTTCGAGACGCTGTGGATTGAGATCCATCAGCGCGATCCTGGCGCCTGACAGGGCGGGACGCTGCAGCACGTCGCCGATGATATTCTTCATGAAGACGGTTGAACCGGCGCCGATGAAAGTGATTTTGGGGTTGTTTGCCATGTAAGCCTCCGGACAAAAAATGTTCAAGCTACCTCGAATGCGGCTTTGACGAGCCGTTCGGTGTAGGCGGTCTTGGGGTGGGAGAGGACGTCTTCGACGGGGCCCTGCTCGACGATATTGCCATTCTGCATGACGATCACGCGGTGGCAAAGAGCGCGCACGACTTTCAGATCGTGCGAAATAAAGAGATAGCTGAGGCCGCGCTCGTCCTGCAGCTTGCGCAGCAGGTCGATGATCTGGGCCTGGACGGAAAGGTCCAGCGCCGATGTCGGTTCGTCGAGCAGGATGAATTCCGGCTCGAGAGCGATGGCCCGCGCGATTGCGATGCGCTGGCGCTGGCCACCGGAAAATTCATGCGGGAAGCGCGACAGTATGTTGGACGGCATGCCGGCCGATACCAGTGCCTCCTTCACCCGTGCCAGCCGTTCCGCCTTGTTGGCGCCGATGTTGTTGACGATCAGCCCTTCCTCGATGATCTGCCCGACCGGCATGCGCGGATTGAGCGATGAAAACGGATCCTGGAAGACGATCTGCATGCGTGAGCGCAGGGGCCGCATGTCGTTGCGCGAATGATCGTGGATCGGCTGGCGGTCGAAATAGATCTCGCCGCTATCGGCATTGATCAGCCGCAGCAGCGCTTGCCCGAACGTGGTCTTGCCGGAGCCGGATTCGCCGACGATGCCGAGCGTTTCATGCCGGCGCAATTCGAGGTCGAGGCCGCCGACGGCGACCAGCTCGCGCATTTCCGGCTTGAAGAAGGTGCCGTGCTTCAACATGAAGGAAACGCGCACGGACTTGGCTTCGAGGATCGGCTCGCAACCTTCCGGCAGCGGCTTGGCGTGCCCCTTTGGCTCGGAGCCGAGCAGATGGCGGGTGTACGGGTGCTGCGGATTGGCGAACAGCTGCGCCGTCGTGTTGTGCTCGCGCATTTCGCCAAGCTGCATCACGTAGACGTAGTCGGAAAACTGTTTGACCACTGTCAGGTCGTGGGTGATCAGGATCACCGCCATGCCGAGTTGCTTCTGCAGGTCGCGGATCAGGTTGAGGATCTGCGCCTGCACCGTGACGTCAAGCGCCGTCGTCGGCTCGTCGGCGATCAGCACGTCCGGATCGTTAGCAAGCGCCATCGCGATCATCACCCGCTGCCGCTGGCCGCCCGAAAGTTGATGCGGATACTGGTTGAGCCGGGCCTTCGGGTCTGGAATCTGTACCTTTTCCAGTAGTTCAAGCGCCCGCTTGTAGGCGTCCTGCCGGCTGACGCGGCGATGGACGCGGATGGCTTCGACGATCTGGCTGCCGATGGTGTAGATCGGGTTCAGTGAACTCATCGGCTCCTGGAAGATCATCGAGATCCTGTCGCCGCGCAGCTTGCGGCGTTCGCGCTCGGAGAATTTCAGCACGTTGCGCCCGTCATAGGCGACGGTCGACTGCGGTGCGACGATGGCACGCTTGGTGAGCAGGCCCATGACGGTGCGGGCGGTGACGGACTTGCCGGACCCGGATTCGCCGACGATCGCAATGGTCTCGCCGCGGTAGAGTTGAAAGGAGATATCCTTCACAGCCTCGACTATACCGTCCTCGACCTTGAAGTTGACCGCGACATTGCGGGCATCGATGATCGGCGCTGTCGTTCGGCTTGGATGATCGAGCCGCAGCACGGGAGCGAAATTTTCGACGACGGAAAGAGCCATGGTGCGTCTTCCTTCAGTAGGGATCGACAGCATCGCGCAGACCGTCGCCGAGCGCATTGAACGCAAAGACGGTGACGAGCACGAAGGCGACGGGGGTGAGGATCCAGGGATAGGAGCCAATGACCGAATAGGTCGAGGTATCCTGCAGCATCAGGCCCCAGGAGATCAGCGGCGGCTTGACGGCGAAACCGAGGAAGCCAAGGAAGGATTCGAGCAGCACGACGCTCGGGATGGCGAGCGTCACGGAGACGATGACATGGCTCATGACGTTGGGAAAAATGTGCTGCATGATGATGCGCCGGTCGGTGGCGCCGACGGCCATTGCCGCCCGGACATAGTCGATGCGGGCGAGCGCCAGCGTCTTGCCGCGCACCTCGCGCGACATCTGCGCCCAGCCGAGTGCCGACATGACGAAGATGACGAAGGCGAGGAAGACATTGGTCGGCGCGGTGACGGGGATCAGCGACGTCAGCGCCAGGTAGAGCGGCAATTGCGGAAAGGCCAGTACGAGGTCGACGAAGCGCTGCATCCAGGCATCGAACGTGCCGCCGAAATAGCCGGACACCATGCCAACAGTCGTGCCGACGACGGTGACGATGAACACGACGGTCAGCGCGATCATCAGCGACACGCGCGATCCGTAGATGGCGCGCGACAGCACGTCGCGGCCGAACTTGTCGGTGCCTAGGAAATGTACCGCCTGGCCGTCCGTCGAGCCGAACAGATGGCGGTTGCCGGGGATCAGGCCGAACAGGTCGTACCTGTCGCCCTTGACGAACAGGCCGATCAGTCGCGGATTGCTGTAGTCCGGACCGACGACGGGCTGGAACGTGACAGGATCGAGGGCATCGGTTTCAGCCAGCGCGTAAACGCGTGGCTGGAGCACAAGGCCGCCATCCTTATCGTGGAAGCTGATGATCTGCGGCGGTGCGAAGCCGCTGTCGGTGGCCTTCGGATCCATCGGCGCCACGAATTCGGCAAAGATCGACATCAGCAGCAGCAGTGCAACCAGGATCAACCCGCCCATGCCTGTCCACGAGCGCTTCAGCCGGCGCCAGACGAGGGCCGGGTAACTCTCGTTGCCGCCTCTCAACTTGACCTTCTCGACCTGAGGCTCGACGACTGGCTGGGGCAAGTCCGTTTTGATGAAGGCACCCATCAGAAAGCTCCTCCCTGTTGGCGGACGCGGGGATCGAGCAGGGCCAGCAGCAGGTCGGCGATGATGTTGCCGACGATTAGGGTGGCTGACAGCACCATCATGAAGGTCGCCGTGACATAGACGTCGCCGACGGCCATAGACCCGACAATGGCCGGGCCGACGGTCGGGAGCGCGAAGATAATCGCCGTCTCGATTTCGCCGGTGAGCATATAAGGCAGCACGACGCCCTGATACATGACCAGCGGATGCAGTGCATTCGGCACTGCGTGGCGCATGACGACGGCAGCGCCGCTCAATCCCTTCGCGCGTGCAGTCTCGACATACTGGGCATTCAGCGTATCCAGCAGATTACCGCGCATGATGCGCATGTTGTACGCAAGACCGCCGAAAGTGGCGATGGCGACAACCGGCCAGACGTGATGGATGAGGTCTCCGAGTTTGGCGAATGACCACGGTGCGCCGCCATATTGCGGCGAATAGAAGCTGCCGATTTCCGCGACATTGAGCTGGAAGACCAGGAGATAGACGATGATCAGCGCCATCAGGAAGCGCGGCACCGTCATGCCGAGGAAGGCGACCGCCGAGAGCACGCTGTCGATCCAGCTATACTGGCGGGTGGCGGCGATGATGCCGAAAGAAATGCCGAGGATCGACGCGAGGATATGACAGACAAGCGCCAGTATCAGCGTTCTCGGAAGACGCTCGCCGACCACATCGGCCACCGGCTTGTTGTAATACATGCTGTAGCCGAAATCGCCGCGCGTGACGATGCCGCCGATCCAGTTCAGGTATTGCACCGGCAGCGATTTATCGAGGCCGTGCTCCGTGCGATAGGCCTGCGCCTGCGCATCGGCCTGCGCGAAGGATGCGCCGCCCTGGTTCATAGCCTGCGAGCGGATGTAGTCGGCGTAGTCGCCCGGCGGCGCCTGGATGATCGTGAAGGTCACCAGGCTGAGGATGAACAGGATCGGTATCGCCGAGGCGATGCGGACCATTAGAAATCGCAACATGGGATTTTTCGCTTCTCTTGTTGCCGTCTGACAGTTCGGGTTTGTGGAACGGACTGCATGTTTCAGAGATATCCGGCCGCCTTGCTCTGCGGCCGGATACCTCACTGCCTTGGGAGGCTAGTCTATCGGCCCCTTGCCGCCCGGCGCGCCCGGTAGTTGTTGCGGGAAGAGCTCGTATTTGCCCTGCTTGTCGGCTGCCACGAAGATGCGCTCGCGGATGATCGCGTCCTCGGCCCAGTTGAACATGAAGATCGGCGTTCCCTGAGGGATGTTCGAGAAGCGCTTGTTGATGATCAGCGCGCCCGGATACTCGGTCAGGCCGACCGTGTTGACGTTCTCGGTGTAGATCTTCTGGTACTGCTTCATCAGGCTGGTGCGCTCATCGTTGTCCTGGGTGGTGATGAACTTGCGGACGATGTCGACGAGCTGCTGCTCGAAGGGCATCAGGTCGAGCTCGCCGCTTTCCGGCGACCGGTGATGGAAGCTCGTCCGTGGGCCGATTGGCGCAAGCTGCTCGGTGTTCTGGACCACCGAAGACAGTTCGGTGTGATTGCGCATGATCATCCAGTCAAAACGACCGGCGTAATTGGCGTCGTCGCGCTTGGTGCCCGTCTGGGAGTTGAGGATCACGCGGATCCCGAGCTTCTCCATCTGGGCTATCACGCCCTCGGCAAGGCTCTTGTCGGTGCCGTAGTCGTTGTTGACCAGCAGCACGATCTCGACATCCTTGCCGCCTGCAGTGCCAGCCGGAAAGTTGACGATGCCGTCGCCATCGGTATCCTTCAGCCCGGCCTTGGCGAGTTCGGCCTTGGCTGCGGCGAGATCATAAGGGTAGTAAACCGTGGACTGGCGGTCGTAAAAGCTGGTGCCGGAGGAGAGCCCGCCGGGATAGATCGCCGTGAACGGCCCCTTGACCAGGGACTCGCCGATGGCCTTGCGATCGAGCGCCATCGTCACCGCCTTGCGGAAGTCGAGATTGCGGTTCAGTTCGCGGATGGCCTGCTCGCGTGCATCCGGCTGTCCCCAGCCGTTGGCGGAGAAGTTCATGGAGAGATTATAGCCCGTCAGGCGCGGACCGAAGGCGAGGCGCGCCGGTGCGTCAGGCTGCGCGGCACGCTTCAGCGAGGCAACGAAATTTTCAGGCTGCTCGAGGTTGGAGATATCGCCGGAGCCGGCCACGGCCTGCACGTCGCGATCCGCCCATGTCGAGAGCTTGTAGTGGGCCTCGTTGAGATAGGGCAGCTGGTTACCCTTCTCGTCGACCTTCCAGTAATAGGGATTGCGGCGCATGACGATGATGTCGTCAGGGCGGTATTCGACCGGCACCCAGGCGCCCATCACAGGCATGTTCATGAATTCCGGCGGGAAGGCATTCTTGAATTGATCGTAGGTGTTCTTCGAGTATTTCGGATGCTGCGGCTTCAAGATATGCGACGGACCCGGGCAGAAGGTGCCGTAGGCCATGGCGAACAGATATTGCCGCGGGAATGCTTCCTTGAACGTCCACTCGACGGTATAGTCATCGACCTTCTTGAGCGTCGTGCCTACTCCGAAGGTCTCGGGCGTGGCTCCGTTCAGCGGCGAGACGTTGGGGTCCACCACTTCGTCGTCCCAGTAGAACATCACGTCGTCGGCGTTGAAAGCGACGCCATCGGACCATTTGGCGCCCTCGATCAGGTGCATGGTCAGCTTATGGCCATCCGGCGACCACTCCCAGCTCTTGGCAAGGTTCGGCAGCGGCTCGGTATCCTTGGCCTCGACCTGGAACAGCGGCGCGGTGCGGGTCAGGCACTCGGACAGGCCGATATCGATGCCGCCCCAGCCCTGGCTCTGTCCGGCACCGTAGTTCCAGCCCTCCGGCCGACCGCCGATGACATGGCGCAGCGTATCGCCGTAGACGCCGATGCCGTCGGTCATGTTGCCGGTCTTGTAGACCATCGGCTCCTTCGGCAGGCGGTCCTTGACGGGCGGCAGCTTGCCCGTCTTGACGAACTTTTCCGTCACCCAGTCCGGCTCGTGATATTCGGGCAGCGCCTTGAATTCGAGGATGGAGTCGCGCGCGACATACTTGATCTTGCCTTCGGCCGGAAAAGTCGGCGCGACCGGCGCAATTGTCGGCTCGGCGGCATGGGCGTTCATCGCGATGACGGACGCCGCAAGCGCCAGACCCGCTGCCAGGCTGATGGATCGGAAATGGCTCATTGTCTCTCCCCTTGTCGTGAACTGCCTCCTTCAAAGACAGCTCCGCTCCTCCAAATCAGGGCGTACGGTATGAGCGGGCGCCTCTCCTCAAGCGCTCCGCCACCGTTCGTCCCTGCAATCTCAACTGGCCTGTTTCAGGCTGGCCTTTTCTACGCGCAGTTCCTCGATCGACCGGACATTGCGTGTCGCCGCGCCCTTCCAGTCGCCTGTCTTGACCTTCGATCGCGAAAGCCTTTCCTTCGCAGGCTCGATGGCATCGGCATATTGCGGCAACCAGCGCGCCTGGGCGACCACCATTTCGTCGACCATCTGCCAGACCTCTTCCGGCGTCGAGACAGCACCGACGAGCGGATCGTGCAAGACGGCCAGCTTCAAAAGGTCGATGTCGCCGGTGACGGCAGCATGGACAGACATCCGCTGGACGTTGATCGAGGCGATGCAGGTGGCGGCGCAAGCTTCCGGCAGCGTGATGCCGGCCACCATGTTGATGCCGAAGCGATCGACGAAGCCGGGCGACTCGATAATCGCATCTGACGGCAGATTGGTAATGATGCCATTGTTCTTGACGTTGAAGTGGCCGCGATAGACCCGGTTGGTCTCCAGCGCTTCGAGGATATGGCTCGCATGCTCGTTGGAGCGGCGGGCCGGATCTATCGGTGCGGAGGCGGATTCGAGGATCTGATCGAATTCGGTTTCGAACCAGTTGCGCGTCTCCGTCGAGTGGCGCAGGTAGCCGCCAGTCTCGCCGTGGATCCAGTCCGACATGTCGATCCACTTGCCGATCTCTTCAGGCCGCTTGCGGTACCACGGCAGGTATTCGGACAGATGGCCGTTGCTCTCGGTCGAATAGACCCCGAAGCGCTTCAGCACGTCGATGCGCAGCTTTTCCTGCTGCGAGAAGACGGGATGCGCTTCGAAAGCGGCGACCAATTCGTCCTTGCCGATCTTGCGGCCCCTGAGCCTGAGGTCGACGAACCAGGTCTGGTGGTTGATCCCCGAGCAGATGTAGTCCAGTTCGTCCTTGGACGTGGCTCCAAGCACTTCGGCGATCTGTTCCGCGCCGTGCTGGACGCCGTGGCAGAGACCGACGGTGTCGACCTTGCCGTATTCGATAGCCGCCCAGGTGTTCATCGCCATCGGGTTGGCGTAGTTCAGGAACTTCGCACCGGGCTCGGCAACCTCGCGGATATCCTTGCAGAAATCGAGTATGACAGGAATATTGCGCTGGCCGTAAAGAATGCCGCCGGCGCAGATCGTATCGCCAACGCACTGGTCGATGCCGTATTTCAAAGGGATGCGGATATCGTCGGCATAGGCTTCGAGGCCACCGACGCGCACGCAACTGATGATGTAGCGGGCACCCTCGATCGCCTCGCGACGATTGGTCGTGGCGGTCACCCGGGTCGGCAGCTTGCTGCTTTCGACGATGCGATCGAGGATCGCCTTGATCATCCCGAGATTGTGTTCGCTGAGGTCCGTGAGAGCGAATTCGACGTCGTGGAACTCTGGAATGCAAAGGATGTCGGTGAAAAGCTTCTTCGTGAAGCCGACACTGCCTGCGCCGATAATAGCGATTTTGAAACTCATGATCCTCACCCTGTCTGTCAAGCGAACGATGCGCGACTGCATCTGCTGCAACCTTGCCCGTGGTCTCCAACGGCCTTGCATCGCTGCAGGCTCGCGTCCTCCCGCCTCTCCTCGGCGGATCGTTCGGCACTCTTGTCTGGCCGGGATTATGCCGATTATGCATCGTGCGACCAGAGAACTATTATGCTTTCAAGGGTAATTTTGTGCTGTCGAAACGATCTCCCATTACCCGCCTGATCGCCGCCGGTGGAAGGGCAATCGAGCCTTTTCTCGCCGCAACGCAATCTCTGGACAGACGGCGCGCTCGTCCCGTAAGCTGTCTCATCGGTACTTCAAAACAACAGCCTGGCACCGCAGATGAACAAGATGGACAAACCGGCAGCCCACGACGGCCAGACCTTCGCGCCTTCGCAACTCGGCGTGCGGCTGCGGCTGGCGCGGCAGACATTGGGAATGACGCTGAAGGCGCTGTCGACAGCTGCGGACTGCTCGGAAAGCCTGTTGTCGAAGATCGAGAACGGCAAGGCGTCGCCATCGTTGCCGATGCTGCACCGGCTGGTGGGCGTGCTGGGCACCAATATCGGCTGGATGTTCGAGGAAGCCGACGGCGACGAGGGCATCATTTTCCGGGCCGGCGACAGGCCGCTGATCGCGCTCGATCCGCTGCGCCGTGGCGAAGGCATTTCCCTCGAGCGCGTCATCCCCTATTCGGCAGGCCACCTGCTTCAGTGCAACATCCATCACATCGAGGCCGGCGGCGAGAGTGCCGGTCCCATCCAGCATGCGGGCGAGGAAGTCGGATATCTCCTTGCCGGGGAAATCGAGTTGATGGTCGGCGAGCGGACCTTTCGGCTTGCGCAAGGCGATAGTTTCGTCTTCAAATCGGAAATGCCGCACTGGTACCGCAACGTCGGTAGCGAGCGAGCCAGTATTTTCTGGGTCAACACACCGGCGACCTTCTAGCTTCCGGGAGGTTCTTCATTTCGGCGGCTAAAGCTAATTCAAGTATCTTGACAATCATTCAAGTCTCTTGAATTATGATTGGGCTTGAAGCCAATGAGCCCGGTCACGGGCCTATCCGAAAAGGGGAACTACATGCGATTTTCCAGATATCTGATGGCCTGCACGGCAGCCATCGCGGTGACGATGGCCGTCGGTTCGGCCGCAGCCTCCGCCAAGACGTTCGCGCTCGTCACTATCAACCAGCAGGCGCTGTTCTTCAACCAGATCAATGACGGTGCCAAGGCTGCTGCCAAGACCGCCGGTGCCGACCTGGTCATCTTCAACGCCAACAACGTGCCCAGCGCCCAGAACGACGCAATCGAAAATTACATCACCCAGAAGGTCGACGGTATCATTCTCGTCGCTATCGACGTCAACGGCGTCAAGCCGGCCGTCACTGCCGCCAAGAAAGCCGGCATCCCGGTCATCGCCATCGATGCGCAGATCCCGGACGGCGACAACATCGCCTTCGTCGGCGTCGACAACACCAAGGCTGGCAGCGATATCGGCAAGTTCTACGCGGACTATGTCAAGACCAATATGAAGGCGTCGGCGAAGATCGGCGTCGTCGGCGCGCTCAACTCGTTCATCCAGAACCAGCGCCTCGACGGCTTCAAGAAGGCTGTTACCGACAGCGGCGAGAAGGTCACCTTCCTCGACACCGTCGATGGCCAGAATGTCCAGGACGTGGCCTTGAGCGCCGCTGAAAACCTGATGACCGCCAATCCCGACATGACGACGCTCTATGCCACCGGCGAACCGGCCCTGCTCGGCGCCGTTTCGGCCGTCACCAGCCAGGGTCGCACCGGCGACATCAAGGTCTTCGGTTGGGACCTCACCAAGCAGGCGATCGAAGGCATCGATGCCGGTTGGGTTGCGGGCGTGATCCAGCAGGATCCGGCCGGCGAAGGCAAGGCTGCCGTCGAAGCGTTGGACAAGATCTCCAAGGGCGGCTCGGTCGACAAGATCATCAACGTCCCGGTCACCATTGTCACCAAGGACAATGTCGACAAGTTCAAGGACATGTTCAAGTAAGATCTCCCGAACCGTGTGACCGCGGCCGGCAACAGCCGCGGTCAAATTGACAGCCGTGGAGCAACGCTCCCTGTCAGGTGAAATCATATGACCAATGCCGATACCTACCGCGTCAGGATGACCGGTATCTCCAAGCGCTACAACACGATCCAGACTCTCGACAATGTGTCGCTGAACCTGAAGCCGGGAGAAGTCCTCGGTCTCGTCGGCGACAACGGGGCGGGCAAGTCGACCCTGAGCAAGGTACTCTCGGGCGCCGTTATTCCCGACGCTGGCACCATCGAGATAGACGGCAAGACCGTCAGCTTCGCCTCGCCGGCCGATTCCCGTGCTGCACGCGTCGGGATGGTCTACCAGGACCTCTCGCTCTGCGACAGCGTCGACGTTGCCGGTAACATATTCCTCGGTCGCGAGCCGCGGCGACACATCGCCGGCGTCCCGTTCCTCGACAACAGGAAAATGCACGACGAGGCCCGCGACATGCTCGAGCGGCTTGGCATCGTCATTGCCGATACGCGGCTGAAGGTTGAAAATCTCTCCGGCGGGCAGCGCCAGTCGATCGCCATCGGCCGTGCGGCGTCCTTTAATCCTTCGGTGCTGATCATGGACGAACCGACGGCAGCGCTTGCCGTTGCCGAGGTCGAGGCCGTGCTGGAGCTGATCCGCACCGTCAGCGCCCGTGGCGTCAGCGTCATTCTCATCACCCACCGCCTGCAGGACCTGTTCCTCGTCTGCGACCGCATTCAGGTGATGTACGAGGGCCGCAACGTTGCAGAGCGGCGGATCGAGGACACCAGCATCGAAGAGGTCGTCAACCTGATTGTCGGCCGCAAGTTCAACGCCCGCTCCGCCGGCCACAAAGACCAGGGGATCCCGGCATGACCGTCTCCACCACTGAACCTTCCCTGCACGCCGCTGCACCGCCGCGTGTTCACAAGACCCGGCTGCGCGACAAGGCGATGGCGAATGGCAGCATCATCTCGATTGCGCTGTTCTTCCTCGTCGTCTGTATCGTCTTCTCGGTTGCAACAGGGGCTTTCCTGACGGCGCCCAATCTGCTCAACGTCGTGCGCCAGTCGGCACCGCTGCTGATCGTCGCCGCTGCCATGACATTCGTCATCACCACGGGTGGCATCGATCTCTCCGTCGGTTCCGTGCTGGCGCTGACATCAACGCTCTCGGCGGCCTCGCTGCAGGCGGGTATTCCGTGGGCTGTGGTCGTGGTGCTGATGCTGGCCCTCGGCGGCTTCGTCGGTGCGCTGCAGGGCTTCTTCATCGCCTATGAGCGCATCCCGTCCTTCATCGTCACGTTGGCCGGCCTCTCGGTCATTCGCGGGCTCGCCCTGCTAATCACCGGCGGCTATTCGATCCCGGTCGATGCGGAAAACCCGTTCACCGCTCTCGGCCGGGCCTGGTTCCTCGGTGTCCCCGTGCCGGCGCTGATCGCTCTCGTCATTCTCGTCGTCAGTTTTATCGTCTTCAACCAGACGCCGTTCGGTCGCTATGTGACCGGCGTCGGGGCCAATGCCGAGGCAGTGCGCCGCGCCGGCGTCAATACCCGCCTGACGACGCTGCTGGTCTACGTCATTTCCGGCACCGCTGCTGCTGCTGCTGGCATCATCCTTGCTGCCCGTCTGGGTTCCGGTTCGTCGAATGCTGGCCAAGGCTTCGAACTGGACGTCATCGCCGCTGTGGTGCTCGGGGGTACCAGCCTGTTCGGCGGTCGCGGCACGATCCTCGGCACCGTGCTCGGCGCCCTCACTGTTGCGGTCATCGCCAACGGCTTGATCCTTGCGCACATGTCTCCCTTCCTGACGCCGATCGTCACCGGCTCCATCATCCTGATCGCCATCTGGCTGAATTTCCGCATCTTCAAGGGTGCGGTGAGGAGCCGCTGAGCCATGGATCACCTGTTCGATACAAAGCCCGCCGAGCGCGCCGAAATCGGCGTCCGCTCCGGGACGGCCATGACGGTTCTCGGGCCCGTCGCGGTGGACGACCTCGGAATCACGCTGATGCACGAGCACATCCTGCTCGATGGCGCCAGCACCTGGAAATGCCCGTGTCATCCCGACGAAAAGCTGATCGCCGAGCAACCGGTCAACATCGAGATCGTCGGCGAGCTCAGGATGAACCCCTACATGAACCGCGACAACGTCTCGCTCGACGACAGCGACCTGGCGCTCACGGAACTGAAGAAGTTCCAGGCGCTCGGTGGCCATACCGTCGTCGAGGCGACGAATATCGGCATCGGCCGCGACCCCCCGAAGCTCGCCCGTATATCGCGCATGTCCGGCATGAAGATCATCATGGGCACCGGCTTCTATCTGCAGCATACGCATCCGGAATGGCTGAGGGCGATGGATGTCGAGGCGGTGACCCAGTTCATCGTCAACGATGTCGGCGGTGGCGAGACGCAGCCGGAAATCATGGCCGGCATTATCGGTGAGGTCGGCGTCAGCAAGGACTTCACCTCCGAGGAGCTGAAGTCGCTGCGGGCCTCGGCGCGCGCATCGCGGATCACCGGCCTGCCCCTGACCATCCACCTGCCCGGCTGGGAGCGGCTCGCTCACAAGGTGCTCGACGTCGTCGAGGAGGAAGGGGCCGATCTCAGGCATACCGTGCTCTGTCATATGAACCCCAGTCACAGCGACCTGCCTTACCAGAAGAGCCTCGCCGAGCGCGGCGCCTTCCTGGAATACGACATGATCGGCATGGACTATTACTACGCCGACCAGGATGCACAGTCGCCGTCCGACGAGGAGAATGCCCGCGCTCTGCGCTCGCTGATCGACATGGGTTTCGTCGACCGGCTGCTGCTGTCGCAAGACGTGTTCCTGAAGATCATGCTGACCCGCTATGGCGGGTTCGGATATGGCTTCATCCTCAAGCATTTCGTGCCGCGGCTGAAGCGCCACGGCGTCGATCAGGCCTCCATCGACCGGATGCTGGTCGATAATCCGAAATCGGTTTTTTCCGCGGCCACCTGAGCCGCAATCGCAATCTATCGAAGGAGTAAAGCATGCCCAAGAAGAAGGTTCTTCTCGCCGGCGAATCCTGGGTGTCGACCGCCACCCACATCAAGGGCTTCGACCAGTTCCCGACCGTCACCTACCACACCGGCGCCGACGAGTTGCTGACCGCCCTGAAGGACAGCGATTTCGACGTCACCTTCATGCCGGCCCATGAGGCCCAGCGGGATTTCCCGCAGACCATCGAGGCGCTTTCGGCCTACGATGCCATCGTTCTGTCGGATATCGGCGCCAACACGCTGCTGCTGCATCCCGATACATGGATCCATTCCAAGCCGACCCCAAACCGCCTGCGCCTGCTGCGCGACTACGTCGGCAACGGCGGTGGCCTGCTGATGTTCGGCGGCTACTACAGCTTCCAGGGTATCAATGGCGGCGCCCGCTATCACAATACGCCGATCGAGGATGTGCTGCCGGTCGATTGCCTCTCGGTCGATGACCGCGTCGAGGTACCGGAAGGCTTTGCACCGGCGGTCAACGGTTCAGAGGACCACCCCATCCTCAAGGGTCTCGGCAAGGACTGGCCAATCCTGCTCGGTTTCAACGAAGTTACGGTGAAGCCCGGTGCCGAAGTTTTGGCGACCGTTTCGACGGACTATGGTTCGCTGCCGCTGCTGGTTGCCGGCTCTTACGGCAAGGGTCGGACCGTCGCCTGGACATCGGATGTCGGCCCCCACTGGCTACCGCAGAGCTTCATTGCGTGGAGTGGCTACAAGACGCTGTTCGAGCAGATGCTGGCCTGGGCAACCACCAAGGATTGATCCATGCGCGTCCACGTCGTCGGCAATGTCTGCATCGACACCACGTTCCGCCTCGGCCGTTTTGCGCGGCCGGGGGAAACGCTGAATGCGGACGGCCATAGCGACGGTATCGGCGGCAAGGGGGCCAACCAGGCGGTCGCGGCCGCCCGGACAGGTGCTCCGGTCGACTTTCTCGCTGCCACCGGCACGGATGCTGCGGCCAGAACTATCCGCGAGATGCTGTCGGAGGAATTCGACACAGCACTGATGCCGGCCCTGGAGCTGCCGACCGACCGCTCGACGATCATGGTCGATGCCAGCGGTGAAAACATCATCGTCAGCGGCGTCACATGCGCTGAGGCGTTTGATCCCCTGCTTCAAACCGGCCTCGCGACCTCGATCGGGGATCAGGATATCGTGCTGTTGCAAGGAAACCTGCGCGCCGATGTCACAATCGCCTGTCTGAAGGCCGCCAAGGCGAGCGGGGCAACGACAGTGTTCAATCCAAGCCCACTCGCACCGGGCAGCAGTCCGGACCTTACGGCGGCCGATATCGTGATTGTCAACGAGGGTGAGGCTACCGGGATTTCGGGGCATGCCGATCCGCTGGAGGCCGCCCGCAACCTCATCTCCCGGGGCGCAGGCTCCGTCGTCGTTACGCTCGGCGCGCGCGGTTGCCTTGTTGTCAACAGGGCGGGCGGTGCGCCGCAGTGGGTCGAGGGACTGCGCGCCGATGTCGTCGATACCAGCGGTGCCGGCGATGTCTTTTGCGGCTGTGTCGCCGGATGTCTTGCGCAAAAGATCCCACTCGGTCATGCCGTCCGCATTGCCACGGCTGCTGCGGCACTGTCCGTCGGCCGCACCGGTACAATGCAGTCCTGCCCCAGCCAGCAGGAGATGGCACACCTTATCGATATGGAAATGGAAACGGAAAACACATGACAGCCCCTACGAACCGCATCGGCCAGGTTGCCGACAACGTGCTGGTCTCCCTGTTCGGAAAGCCCAAGGCCGTTATCGGTGTCGTCCATCTGATGCCGCTGCCGGGATCGCCCCGCTACGACGGCGAGACGGTGGAAGCGATCTACCAGCGCGGCCTCGATGACGCAAAAGCCTATCTGCACGGCGGATGCGACGGTGTGATCGTCGAGAACCACGGCGACATTCCCTTTGCCAAGCCGGACGATATCGGCCCGGAAACGTCGGCCTACATGTCTGTGGTTTCCGACCGCATCCGCCGCGAACTCGGCCGACCCATCGGCATCAATGTGCTGGCCAATGCCTCGATCCCGGCGCTGTCGATTGCCAGCGCCTCGGGTGCCGGCTTCGTACGCGTCAATCAATGGGCTAACGCCTATGTCGCCAATGAAGGCTTCATTGAGGGCGAGGCCGCGCGCGCCATGCGGTTTCGCGCCAAATTGCGCGCCAACGGCATCCGTATTTTCGCCGATGCCCATGTCAAGCACGGCGCCCACGCCATCGTTGCCGACCGCCCGGTCGAGGAGCAAGTCAAGGATCTCGTGTTCTTCGACGCCGATGCGATTATCGCCACCGGACAGCGCACGGGCCATGCGGCTGACCTCGGCTACATCAGGATGATCAAGGAGGCGGCCGGCCTGCCGACATTGGTGGGCAGCGGCGTCACGCCCGACAACGTCAACGACATTCTCGGCATCGTCGACGGCGTCATCGTCGCAAGTTCGCTGAAGTATGACGGCGTCTGGTGGAACCCGGTCGAACTGTCGCGCGTCCAGTCATTCATAACGGGCATCAGGGCGTGACATCGGCTTCCATCAACGGCGAACGGTTGCTGGCCCGAATGCAGGCCTTTGCCGCAATCGGAGCCACGCCTGCCGGTGGTGTCAACCGCCAGGCGCTGAGCGATGGCGATCGCCAGGCTCGCCGGCTGCTGGCGGAACTCGCGCTGGCACGCGGTTTCGGCGTTTTCCAGGACAGCATGGCCAATCTGTTCATCCGGCGCGAAGGACGCAACGCGGTGCATGCGCCGGTGCTGATTGGAAGTCACCTCGACAGCCAGCCGACGGGCGGCCGGTTCGATGGTGCGCTCGGCACGCTGTCGGCGTTCGAGGTACTGGAATCGCTGGAAGATTTCGACGTAGATACCGAAGTTCCAGTCGAAGTCGTCGCCTGGACCAACGAAGAGGGCAGCCGATTTTCTCCTGGGGCGATGGGCTCGATGGCCTTCGCGGGCGTCGCCGATCCCGCCGGGTGGAATTTTCTCTCCGGCGCCGACGGTGGTTCCTTTGCCGACGAACTCGCCGCTACGCTCTCGGCGCTGCCGGAAGCCACCATGCGCCCGCTCGGCACGCCGGTGTCGCGTTATCTCGAATTGCACATCGAACAGGGTCCTTCCCTCGAGAAGGAAAACATTCCTATTGGCGTCGTCATCGGTGTGCAGGGCACGCGCTGGCTGCAGGTTACGTTCTCCGGGCAGGCCGGACACGCCGGCACCACGGCACTGGCCTACAGGCGCGATCCGATGGTGGCAGCCGCTTCCGCCCTCCACGAGTTGCAGGCAACCGTGATGCAGAACGACGCGGATGCGCGCCTGACCGTCGGTCGGATAGCCATCCATCCGGGCTCCATAAACGCCATTCCGGACTCGGTCGCCTTCAGCGTCGATATCCGCCATCCCGATCCGGACAGGCTGGATCGCATCGAGGCCGAGGTCCGGCGTGTTTGCGACAGTCGAGCCATTGCCGAGAGATGTAGCTACAGTATCCTGCAGACCTTCGACATGCCGTCGGCGACGTTCTCGCCGATTGTCACCGGTGCCGTCGAGGCAGCAGCGACAAGCCTGTCCCTGACAGCCAAGCGCATGGTATCCGGCGCCTTTCATGATGCCCTGTTTCTCGCCCGCGTGGCGCCATCGGCCATGATTTTCGTCCCCTGCCGCGATGGCTTGAGCCACAACGAGGCGGAATATGTTGCCCCAGAGCACATCGTGACGGGCGCCCGCGTGATGTTTGAAGCAACCCTGTCGCTGGCCAATTCGACGGCCGCGCGCATTTGATCCATCGTCTGCGATGAACCGGCAATTCCGGTCGGGCGTAGTTCGTTCGAACTCGAGTTGCGTCTGCTATTCCGCAGATCCCACCTCCGCCGGCACGCAATCTGCAAACGACGTGTTGACGCGGCCTCAAAACTGAGGCGTCATCAGCGCTTGCGTCTCGTACCCGCAGGCGTCCGGGTCGGCCAAGGCGTCATGACAGGGTCAGTTTGCAACGGGGGAGTTCGGAACCTATCGTCGAAGCTGTAGTTTAATTTTCAACCGCTGCAGAAACTGCGTCAATTCCGGGCTCGCGTCCGAGGCCAGAGATCAATCAATGTCGCTTGTGCTCCCCAGACCCGAAATATCGGTGCCGCAAATGGCATTGATGACCGACGACGCCCAGGAGATCCTGCAATTCGCGGCCGACTCTTTTGACGAAGGCTTCGAGACGGCGCTTGTCACGCTAGTCGAGATCCGTGGCGGTGCAGCGCGGGCGCTCGGGGCACAAATGGCAGTTCGCCGGGACGGCCTTTATTGCGGCTACGTTTCGGGCGGATGTACGGAGGCTGCCGTTGCGGCAGAGGCTCTGCAGGCCATCGCTGGTGGCAATGACCGGTTCCTGCGATTGGGGGAAGGGTCGCGTTTCTTCGATATCGTCCTGCCTTGCGGCGGCGGCATCACGCTGGCCATCCATGTGCTCAGGGACAATCTCAGTCTGCGCACCGTGCTGGAAGGCCTGAAATTACGGCGTCGGATGGGGCTGAAATACGATGCTGGCGCGCAGTCACTCGAGGTTGCAGCATTTCCGGCAAAGGACGCCTGGGACGGAGAGCATTTGTCGAGAGGCTATCGTCCGCGTCCTCGTCTGTTGCTGAGCGGCAGGTCCATTGAGGCCGAGCGCACGGCCAAACTCGCAGCCTCCACCGGCTATGAGGTCGTTCGCCGGCAAGATGGTGCAAATTTGCTGGACGGAGCTTTGCCCGACCCCGATATAGCGGTTGTCCTCCTGCACCATGATCTCGATCTCGAACTGCCGGTCCTTCGTGCAGCGCTGGACGGAAACCCGTTTTACATCGGTGCTCTCGGCAGTAGTAAAACCCACGAGCGGCGCTCGGCGGCGCTGAAAGAGCTTGGATACGAGCAAGCTGCCATCGACCGGATCAAGGCGCCGATCGGCGTGATCGCCAAGGCCCGGGACGCCAATACGCTGGCACTCTCCGTACTGGGTGATGTCGCTGCTGCCTACGCGATCTCGCGCTGACAGGGCAATTTTTTCCAATATTGGACTACGGACCGAACCTCAGTTTGGGCAGCCCGGGCGGCGGTCTGACTGGTTGCCTGGACATTGCTTGCCCGACTGGTTGGTATCCTGGGGAAAGCCTGCAGCGCCTGCGGTATCGCCAACGGATCCCAGCGTGTTGCCGACCGATCGGCCGAGGCGCTGAACCTGCTCACCATAGTTGCGCCGCGTGCGCGGATCGAACACGGCAATCGGCGCGCTGACGGCGACGCTTGCCGCATTGCCAACGGTGTTGGAAACACCGAGCGCCACGGCGCCGACGGCTTCGCCGAGACCGACATCGGAATCGGTGATGGTCTGCCCGGATATCAGCCGCTGGCCGATCAACTTGACCACGTCGGCGCTCTCGGCAAATTTGCCGTGGTTCAGGCTGTCGCCGGATTTTAGCTTGGTTAGGTCGATAACGCTGATACCGGCTTTTTCGAACTGGGTGCGGTAAGGCTCGGCATTGGCATCCACCTGGCCGAGACGATCGACATTGCCTGAAATGCGTCTTGACACGCTGAGCGCCCGGTCATCCTGGGATACGAACAGCGTGAAATGTGGCGGGTTCTTTCCCAGTGCAAGAAACTGCCGGCTGAAAACATCGACGTCGAGATCGGGAGAGGCAAGAATGACGTTCTTGATCTTCGGCAGTGTCCTGCCATCGCGGATCGCCATCTGACGAAGCGCTTCCACTGCCAGCCAGGTCCCCATCGAATGGGCCATCACGGTGACTTCGCTGATCGACGGATCGGCGCTGATCCGCCGCAGCAGATCCTCCAGCGCGTCGCGTGAATAGTTGGTGCTTTCCTTGTCGTAGTTATAGTCGAAAATGCTGGCGCGTGATGGCCATGTGAAGACAACAGGAACGACATCGGCGCCGGAATCGTGGACGATCTGTGCGAAGCGATAGACGGCATCCTCGTAGCGATTGTTGAATCCATGCACGAAGACAAGCGCGCGATGGCTTTTCGTAAGATTCTGCTTCAACCAGCGTTCGTCTTCCGCCTTCGAGACGAGAGGCACGACATTGACGGTCGAGAACTCCTTGAGCGGATTGGCAGGCAGGCGCGCCGGCCATTGCACCTGGCCAACCGTGCGGTTGGCTTCGGGCGGAATGGAGACGGTGATCGCATCGATCTTCAGGTCGCTGCCGCGCTCGCCGCTGAACAGGATGGCCTTGTCGTCAGACGGCGCTCTCGTGGTTGCTGCCAGCAGGCGGACCTGCGAGGTGCCCCTGACGACTGTGCCGCTCGGCGTCATGACGCCGATCAGGCGCCCACCGCAGCCGGAAAGTAGCAACAGGGTCGCCACGATTGCCAGAGCACGCATCATAGCCACGCATGCGCGGGCTGCTTTACGACCTGGCTGTCCCACACTTGCCACCAATGATATGTCCCGCCGCTCTAATTTAGCCCCTCATACATTTCCGGCCGTCCGGGTTCCAGACTTTTCCGCAAAAGGAAGCAAATGAGACTGAGCAGCTGTGTGGGACCGACGCCGCTCTGTGGATATCCAGAAGCGAAGCGTCGAACATACGAAGCCGCAGCAAACGGCTCCTCCGGCCTCTAGATGCCGATGAAAGGTTGGATGAAACGCAGGATGCGACTGGTAAACCGCAGGGGGGCTTCCGTGATGGCAAGGCAGATGCAGTCTTCCCCCGGCGTTGCCGCCGGCTGATGCGTCAGTTCGTCGTCGGCGAGCTCCACGTCGCCGCGGTTGAAGACGGAAACCGAATCACCAAAGCTACCGGCCAGCACCAGCGTCAGTTCCCGGCCCCGATGTCCATGTTCGGGAACGGGCTTGCCGGCCGGTATCTTCAGGAGCCTGACGATGGTGCTCGGGTCGGATGTCGGTATCTTCATCTGCGATGCGCCGCTGCCGAGCGAGCGCCACTTCAGTCCGCCAGCGGCATCCACGTAGGAGAGCAGCGGCTGCGGAAGCAGCGGGTCCAAGCGTTTCGGCGCGGGCACCGACGGTTGCTCGGGAATTTCCATGCGCTTCTTCATGTCTTCCCATGCGACCGGTTCGGCGGGCGTGACCTCCTCGCACTCGAGAAAATATCCGCCTATCGTCTCGAACTCGGCCAGGCGCTCGCGACAGCCAGGGCAAAACGACAGATGCGTCGCGACCCCGATGTTCCATCCCTCCGACAGCGTTCCCGCAGCATAGGACATCAGCAGTTCGTCACCGAGGTGATGCACGACGATCAATCGTCCTTGAGTATGTTGCGCAGCTTCAGACATGCATTCCTTATCCTTGATTTAACAGTCCCGATGGGGATGCCCAGCGAAGCGGCAATTGCCGGATGCGCCATGTCCTCGAAGAAAGACATCTTCAGCGCCTTAATCTCGTCCGGCTTCAGCGAGGCCATCGCCCGCCTGAGCCTGTCGGCATCCTGCTCCTTGTCGAACGCGACATCGGCGGCAGGCGTATCGTCGGGAACGAAGGCCGGGTCGTTCGGGTCGAAATCCGGTCGGGGCCCACGACGCAACGCATCGATGCGAACGTTTCGGGCGATCGTGTAAATCCAGGTCGAGGCAGCGCCCCTTTCCGGATCGAACTGGTTGGCTTTTCGCCACACGGACAACATGGCTTCCTGCGCCATTTCTTCAGCCATGATGCGATCGCCGCCGATCTTGAACATATAGGAGCGGACCTTCGGTACGAAATACTTGTACAGCATCTCGTACGAATCCACGTCCCGATGCTCGGCGACCGCTGCCATCAGTTCGTTGATGCGCTTGCGGTCGAGTGCGGCTTGTGTTTCTGCCAAAGGCAGGACCTTCCTAAACGGCGGTGCCGTCCGCCCCATCCCCATACTGGCGGCCGACACGGGAAGCGAGACAGATTGGGCGGGCTCCGATATTGTCATAGCCGATATACGCCATTTATCAAAAGACGGATCATAGGCGTCGTTGTGCCGACCGACGGCCATGATTACCAGCAGGGACCGAGAACGTAGTGCAGCAGCATGATGTCGTAGGCGAACGACACGACCAGCGTCACCCAGAGGCGCAGCTTCCAGTACCATCGCTGCTCCGGGTTGCCGGCATAGACGCGGTAATCGGCAAAAAGCAGCAGTCCAAAGACAGCAAGCTGGGTCACCAGCGCGACAGGCGATAGCGAAAAGACGGCGGTCGCGAAGGAGGCGAGCGCCAGCACGTTGCTGGAGAGAAGCAGGGCGATGTCCGCCTTGCCATTCTGGGCACGTCCCCAGAGGGCTCCCGCCATGAACGAACTGATGATGGCGCCGTAGGTGACGAAGACGGAGGCGGAGTTCAATCCGGCGATGGTCTCCGGGGCGAGCGCGAAGAACCAGAACGGCAAGGCGCCCGCAAAGGCAAGCGCTGTCGATACCTTGCGTAAAACGCCGTTCACTCCGCCGCTCCCATGACTGCGCCCAAGGCATCGCCGAGGCCGGCTGCGCTCAGAAATGCGGCTTCCACCCTCCCCGCGATGCACCAGTCGCCGCAAGCGGCAAGCTGCGAATCCTTGTCGAGCAGATAAGGCTCGCCAGCCGGACGTTCGACATTTGCATATCGCCAGCGATGAACGATGGCGGTATCGGCCTCTCCTGCATCGATCTGCACGTAGTGCCGTATCGCCTCGATCAACGCCTGCCTGACCTTTTCGAGGGGCATATCCATGTTGAGGTCAGCCCAGACCGCGTTGGAATTGACCACCAGGCAGGGCGAAGCCGGGCGGCCCGGCTTGCTGTTGTTGAGCGAGATCCAGTTGATGACGGGATCGTCGACATGGGCTGCGGCGAAAGGGATCCGTGCTCTCTGCTTCATAGCGATATTGACCATCAGCGTGAAACATCCGTTCATCCGGACATGGCCGAGCTTGTCGTGATGAGCGAACCTCGCCGGAAGCATGAGGGCGGACTGCGGGGCCGGTGCTGTGGCAATCACCCAGTCGAAGGGGCCTTCCGTCCGGTCGCGGATGTTGACGAACCATCGGCCGGGTTCGCCGGTGATCGCGCCGACAGTGCTCTCCGGCTGGATATCGAGGCCGACGGACATCGATTTCGGCAACGCGTTCATCGAAGGGGTGCCGACATATCTGACGGTGTCCGACTTCGGTCTTTCCAGCAGGCCGTCCTCTGTCAGAGAAACCACATGGCCGTTCCAGGGTTCGACCACGCCGTTCGCGCGCGCTGTTTCCAGTGCATCGTGGAAACGGTCATTCCTGATCGTGAAGTACTGTGCGCCGTGGTCGTAGGAGACGGCATCGATCCATCTGGTTGCCATCCGGCCGCCGACGCCGTGGCTCTTCTCGAACACACGCACGGATGCGACCTCGGAAATGGCTTTGGCCAACGTCAGTCCCGCCATTCCCGCGCCGATGATGCCAACTCGTGGTCGTATTGCCATATGGTTTCCGGTTTGCTGGACCTGCAGTCTTGCTTGGTGGCTCTGTCAGGTCGGATGGGCAGGTCGGTCTCGGTCTGTCAGGCGTCGCATTCCGCGTATCGGAAATCGTTTGCCGCAAGCCGCCTGATACGGCCCTCCGCGATGAAGCGTTCGACCAGGATGCGCTCCGCATCGAAAGGATGTCCGTTCCATCCCTTGTGGTCAAAACCTGCCAGGATGACCCTATCGTCCGGGCCTGCGGCTTCTTCCATCACATAGGCGAGTGCCATCAGTCCGGAACTCGGCACGATGTAGCTGCCCGACATGATGCGCTGTAACTCGACGTCGATCCGGTCGTGGTGATGGCGCGGTATGATCTCGAAGCTCTTCCCGGTCATGGCCGCGAACCGTGCGAATTCCGCCGTGTAGTCGTCGCAGAAGTCTTCCAGACCGGGATCCAGCTTCGGTTTCAGCTCCGCGAATTTGTGATAGTCGCGCACGCACCAGATGGCGGAGGCTGAGGCGACCGCCGGGAGCTCGCGCCACGAGGCGCTGCGGATCATGGCCAGCGCGGGCCGCCCGGTGTTGCAGACTGCAACCACGTCTGTGCGCATGCCGCCCTCGCCGACCGAACGGCAGTCGTTGAAGCGTATTACCAGGTCGCACGAGTCGATCACGCCAGCATGGGCGCTGGCGAACGAGCCGTTTCCAACAATTGCGATCCTGCGTGACACAAATCCACCCGTCGAATTTTCAGCCAATACGGTGCCATTGCCCGACCGGATCAAAGCCCAGCTTTGAACGGTTCAAAATCTGTCGATTGATCTGAAGCCTGGAAGTTCCCGTACGCAATGTCGTTTATGAATTTGGAGAATAGCAATGGATGCCATGCTCGCCAATGCCGACCTCGCCGCTTTCGAGCGCCCCTCGCAACAGGAGGCAGAGGCCGCAGTCAGAACGCTGATCCGCTGGGCTGGCGAAGACCCGACGCGCGAAGGCCTGCTGGACACCCCGAAGCGCGTCGCCAAGGCCTATCGCGAACTGTTCGCCGGCTATGACATGGAACCGGAAGACGTCCTGTCACGGACATTCTCCGAAGTGGCCGGGTACAATGACATGGTGATCGTCAAGGACATCACGTTCCACTCCCATTGCGAACACCACATGGTACCTTTCCATGGCGTGGCCCACATCGCCTATGTGCCCGACAAGGGCGTGCTCGGCCTTTCCAAGATGGCGCGCCTCGTCGATGTCTATGCCCGACGCCTGCAGACACAGGAAACCATGACGGCGCAGATCGCCACGGCGCTCGACGAGAGCCTGCGGCCGAAGGGCGTGGCTGTCATGATCGAGGCGGAGCATATGTGCATGGCCATGCGCGGCGTTGCAAAACAGGGTGCGAAGACTTTGACGACGCGCTTTACGGGAACGTTTGAAATGTCGGCGGCGGACCAGGCGCGCTTCATCACGCTCGCAAGAGGATAAGCGCTGGAGGGGTGAGATGGAGGGGTACATGTCGGACGCGTTGATGACATCGCTCGATGTCGGCTATAGAGCCCTGGTGATCGGCGCCAGCGGCGGCATTGGTGGAGCCCTTGCTGGACAACTGGCCGATGATGGAAATTGTGAAAAGCTGGTGCTGCTGTCACGCCGGAACGACGGTTTCGACATCACGGATGAGGCTTCTGTCAAGCGCGCCGCCGAAGCCCTTGCACCTCAGGCGTTCGATATCATCCTGTGTGCGACCGGGGCTTTGACCATCGACGGTGTGGGTCCGGAAAAATCCATCAGGCATATATCGCAGGATGCGATGATGGCGCAGTTTGCCGTCAATGCCGCCGGTCCGGCGATCGTCCTCAAGCATTTCGTGCCGCTCCTTGCCAAGCGGAAGAGGGTCATCATGGCGTTCCTGTCGGCGAGGGTGGGCTCGATCGGCGACAACGGTCTTGGCGGGTGGATTTCCTATCGTTCGGCAAAGGCTGCCCTCAACCAGATCGTTCATACCGCCGCCATCGAGGTGGCGCGCAGCTCCCCTCTGGCGACCGTCGTCACCATCCATCCCGGCACCGTCATGACCGGCCTGTCCGATCCCTTTTCGTCCGGTCATCCCCGCACCGAACCGGACGACGCCGCACACCAGATCCTGCGAACGCTGGATGGCCTTCAGCCACACGACACCGGCAAATTCTTTGCCTACGACGGTACGACCATTCCGTGGTGAAGCCCGCCGCCTTAGCCCGCCGGCCATGATCTGAAAGTCGAACCGGCCGTATACCATGCATGATCAAGATTTTTTACGATGGCGCGTGCGGCATGTGCTCGCGGGAAATCAACCACTACCGTAAGGTTGCTCCTGCTGGCGTTTTCGAATGGGTGGACGTCATGAAGGACGGAACTGCTCTGGAAAACGAGAATGTGTCGCTCGCCGACGCGCTGATGGAGCTGCACGGCAAGGATGACAATGGCCGAATGCATGTCGGCGTTGATGCCTTCCTGCTGATCTGGCGGCACATACCGCGGTGGCGGACCGCTGCGAAGATTGCAAGCTTCCCGCCCATCAATGCGGCTTTGAGGGCGATATATCCGATCTTTGCAAAATGGCGGTTCGCGCGGCTCGCCCATTGCCAGGTCGCAGCGAAATCCTGAGGGTAGACGTCGACTTCCGTCGGCCCTTCTGAATGCGTGACGTGATCATCCGGCAGGCATCTTCTGCCCAATGCCCATTCCTGTGGGGGAGAATGCGATGAGTTATCTAGCTGCAAATTTCGAAGGCGTGTCGGGCAATAGTGACGCCGCGCCCCTCTCCCTCCTCATCGTCGATGACGACAGCGTTTTCGGCCACAGGCTCGGAAAAGCATTCTCGGATCGGGGCTTCGACGTGGAAGTGTGCGAGACCGTAGACCATGCATTGGGCCTCGTGGGTAAAAGACATCTCGACATCGTCATCACAGATCTCAGGATCGGTGAAAAAAGCGGTCTTACTGTGATCGAAGCGGTGAACACGCTGTCGAAGAACACCAAGACGCTGGTTTTGACAGGCTACGGAAATATCCATTCCGCAGTGGTAGCCGTGAAGCTCGGGGCGACCGAATATCTCAGCAAGCCTGCGGATGCCGACGAGATCCTCGAGGTGCTGGGCTTTGTCGACAAGTCGGCAAGCGAGCCGAATACGGCGCTGAAGCCACCGGATCTCGTTCGCTGGGAACACATCGTCAGCATTTTCGAGGCGACCGGCGGGAACATGTCGGAGTCAGCAAGGTTGCTCAACATGCATCGCCGCACACTGCAGCGAATGCTGGCGCGTGGCGGACCCGGTCCCACGGACTGAAGTCCATCTCGCCCACAATACGTCAGTAAGTTTCGCTTGCTGCCTGCATCGTGCAGACAGATCACACGAGGAAGACAAGATATGGCCAATATCAAGCTTTGGGGCTTCGACGGCTCCACCTACGTTCGCACCGTAAAGATGCTTCTCGCGGAAAAGGGCGTCACCGATTTCGAGCAGATCCCGCTCAACGTCCTGAAGGGAGAGCCAAAGTCGCCGGAGCATCTGAAGCGCCACCCGTTCGGCAAGGTTCCCGTGCTCGAGCATGACGGCATTACGATCCTGGAGACTGCGGCGATCACGCGCTATCTCGATGACGTCCTGCCGGGCAAATCGCTTGTTCCGGCGAACGCCAAGGATCGCGCCCGCATGGACATGGCCGTCGGCATCATCGATTCCTACGGCTACGGAGCGCTTCTCGGTGGCGTCGCGGCCTACCACTTGTTTCCGGATTTCGTCGGCGGCAAGAATGAAGACAGCCGCAAAGAGGGAATCGCGAATGGCCGCAAGGTGCTCGAATTCATCATGACGACACGAGCCGGCGACACGTTCATCGCGGGCAACGAGCTCAGTCTCGCAGACCTGTACCTCGCGCCGATAGCCTTCTACATCTCCCTGACCCCCGACAAGAGCGCCCTTTTCGACGTTCCGGGCTTCAGCGACTGGTGGACGGCAATCCAGGCCCTGCCGAGCTATAAAGCCACTCAGCCCAATCTTGGCTGATATTCTTCGCTTTTAGATCAACGTCTCCCCTACGCCTGGTAAACGGCGGCGGGGAGGCGGAGAACAGCCCGCAAGCCGGCCGGCGACGCCGGTTCCAGCACCAGCGAGCCGCCGTAGAGCCCGGCCATTTCAGTTACAATGGTCAGCCCGAAGCCGTCTCCCGGAACGCGCTCGTCCTCCCGGACACCGGGCAACAACACTGCCTCTATGCGCTCCTGGGGGATACCGGGTCCGTCATCCTCGAAGGTGATACGAACAAAGGCGCCGTCTCTGACGGCAAAAGCGGTAACGCGCGACGATGCCCATTTGAAGGCGTTGTCCATCAGGTTCCCCAGCATTTCCTCGACATCGCTTTCCTCGCAGGCGACAGCTAGCCCGTTCGTTACGTCCGCCTTGAACGCGATGCCGCGTTCGGCGTGGATCAGGCTGATGGCGCCGTGGATGTCGGCTAGGGACTTCGCAACCTCTGTTCGCGCTACCGTCCCAGATGACGCCATGACCCGCCGGGCGGAGCTCAGGTGATGCTTGATGCGGTTGTCTATGCGCAGGGCGAGGTCGCGCAGCGTCCCATCGGGATCATTGCGGCCGTCGAGCGCCAGCAAAAGGCTTGCGACCGGTGTCTTGAGGCCATGCGCGAGGTTTGCAAACTGGATACGGGTGGCCGCCAGCCTTTCGTCGTTGGACTGGATCAGCGCATTGGTTTTCGAGGCGAGCGGTGCCAGTTCGACGGTGGTCTCGTTCGCAAGCCGCGACTGCTCCCCGCGGTTGATCGCGTCGATGCCGGCTGCCATGGACTTCAGCGGGCGCAGGCCAAAGCGGATCTGCCAGAGCGTTCCGGCCAGCAGCACCACGCCCAAAATCAGCATGCAGGGCACCAGCCAGAAAAGCGCGCGCACGGCGGGATCGACCAACGCACCCTCTGGCGCTGTCACAGTGATCAGCACCATCTCGCCGTCGACATCGCGCGAGCTCTGGCGAAGATAGAGCTTGCGGCCGTTCTGCCTGCCCTCCCCGGGTGTCGGCATGGCCGTCAGCATGTGGAGAAAGTCCTGGCGCGGGGGCGGCGCATCTATCGTGCCATTCAGAAGCGAATGCGATGCAAGGCGTTGGCCCGTGCCCTCCACCTGCCAGTACCAGCCGGAACCCGGGCGATCGAATGGCGGCGCATCGAGGGTGGTCGACAACTCAAGCCGTCCGTCCGGCCCGTGTGTCACTGCGGAGGCGAGCGCGCCGATCTGTGTGTCGAGGCGTTGATCGATCTGCTCGCGTATAACGGCATTCAGTGCCAGCCACAGGATTGCGGACGCGACCACAAGCGCCAGCGTCACGAAGATGCCCGAAAATATCAGCAGTCTGCCGGCTATCGATTTCGGTCGCGCGGGGAAAAATAGCTTCATGGCATCGACGCGGCAGTCAGCATATAGCCCCGCCCACGCACCGTCTCGATGAGGTCTGGCCCGAGCTTCTTGCGCAGCCTGCCGATGATGACCTCGATGGAGTTCGAATCCACCTCGGCATCCCCGTCATAGACCCGTTCGTTCAGTTCCCGCCGGTCGACAACCGTCTCCTTGCGCAGCATCAGGCAGGAAAGCACCCGCCATTCCAGCGCCGTGAGCTTCAGAGGCAGGCCATCTAGTTCGAACGTGCCGAGCTGGGCATCGAAGACGAGGCCGCCACAGCTGACGCGCGAGGCGGCGTGACCTGTAGAACGCCTGACGAGGGCGCGAAGCCTCAGCACGAGCTCCTCGATCTTGAAGGGCTTGCCTAGAAAGTCGTCCGCCCCCGCCTTGAAGCTCGAAACCTTGTCCGGCCATCCGTCACGGGCGGTAAGCACGAGGACGGGAAGATTGCGTTCGCTCTCCCGCCATCCCTTGAGAACCGTCACGCCATCGATCTTTGGCAGCCCGAGGTCGAGGACTGCGACGTCGAACATCTCGGTCAGGCCGGCATGCAAGGCATCTTCGCCGTTGCGGGCAATATCCACCACGAAATTTTCTGACCTGAGGGCCGCAGCGATGCGGCCGCTGAGGTCGTCGTCGTCTTCAACGAGCAGTACGCGCATGAGGTGACTTTCGGCTGCAAAATGATCGCCCAGTCCTAGCGAAATTGCCTGAACTGAATCTGAACCGCGAGGTTCAGCCGTGTGATGGCACATGGGGCCTAGATTGCGGTTGTCACTCACAAAGGAGCACCAAGATGACGATTGATCACGACAGCAGCGAGCGCCCCGGCAAGGGCGGCGCCCACGTTCCTCCGCATGAGCGCCGCCGCCACTGGATCGTCTTTCCGGCGATCGCGATTGCGCTTGCAGTCGGTGCTGCAGGCGGGGCCGGCGCGATGCGGATGGTTCGTCCGACGGCGGAAATGGCCCCGATGACGCCGATTTCCATTTCGACGATGCCGGCTTCGAGCCTGGTCACCATCAAGGGCACTGTCACAGAGATCTACGGCAACAAGTTCATCCTGCAGGATACCAGCGGCAAGGCCCTGGTGGAAACCGGACCAGCCGGCGACGGTGGCGATTTGGTCAAGCAGAATGAAGCGGTCACCGTCCAGGGCCGCTTCGACCAGGGCTTCGTCCATGCGAGCTTCCTGGTCGACAAGGACGGGAAGACCGAAGCGCTGCGCGCGCCCGGTCCTCCACCGCACGGGCCATTCGGCGATCTGATCCACAGACCGGGTCCATGATCACTCCAGCAATCCCGATTGACCCATCCTCAACCTCACAGAAAGTCGATACGATGAGAAAATATATTCTGTCTGCAATCGCGTTCGCTGCCCTGGCAGGAACCGCCTTCGCCCAGCAGCCACCGGCCCCGCCTCCGCCCGGCGGCCCCGCACCTGTCGTCGATCCCGGCGCACCACCCCCGCCGCCGCCTGTGCCTCCAATGCGCGGTGGTCCTGGTGGCCCTGATGGCGGCCCGGATCGCATGGGTCCTCCTCCCGGCGGACCGGATGGCGACATGGGACCTCGCGGCCACCGCCCACCCCCGCCACCACCGCCGTCCAAGGCTGCGCACTTCCATATCGACCACGGTGATACCCGGATCGACGTGAAATGCGCTGATGACGAACCGATGAAGGTCTGCTCGGACACGCTGATGCAGTTGATGGATCGCCTCAACGGTCCTGCCGCCCAGCCAGTCCGTCCTCCGGTCCAGTAAGCCAGCCGTAAATGCAGCCGCGCGCAGAAATGTGCGCGGCTGTCGGTATGCTGAGGTGCTGCCGTCCACGAGCCGATCTGTGCAATTTGCCGCATTGAGCTCGCCAGCGTAATGACGTACCACCGTTACGGTCGATGTGGTGGGCGATATGAGGACGGTTTCTTCCGACATAAGGCAATGGACGGTGCGCCTGCTGTGCGCGCTGGCTGTCGTGTTTGTCGGCTTCGGTGCGCAGCCAGCCATTTCAAGCCCCGATCAACTGACCCCGGCAGAACTCGCCCAGTACCGCCTGCCCGATGGCACCTTGCCGATCTTCTGCATCACCTATCGCGACGCAGACGGCAAGGCGCATGGCGAAGTCCATATTCCCGGATGCTACCTTTGCCAGACCGCTCCGGCCGCACTTCTGCCGGCAGCACCCGTTTTCGACTACGGCCACCTCCCCTTCGTCTTCGCCCGCCTGGCGGCGCCTCTCTCGGTCGCCTTTCACCGCCGGCTCTATCCTCCGAACAGCGGCCCCCGCGCCCCACCACTTCTGTCGATCGTTGCCTGAGCCTGCGTTGCGGCCTGAGCCGTGACGCGTTCTGTCAACGGCGGCCGTATGATCGTGGGCGGAGAGCCCGCAAGGCTGCGGGAGAATGCCATTTGCAGGTTGCCTGTCGCGTATCGGACTGCTCGTTCCGGACGCCGCAGCGGGGCTGCACAAGGCGATGACCTCAACGGTCATTTCCTCCCCCGCACGAGATCATCTGCGTCGTCGCGATCCCCAGGGGGAATTCCATGTCTGCTTTTGCAGCGGCCGACCCGTCGGCTCCGTCTACTACCCATGTTTCGCTCTACCGGGCCATCTGGCGCTGGCATTTTTTCGCCGGCCTGCTGGTCATCCCGTTCATGCTCAATCTGGCGATCACCGGATCGCTCTACCTTTTCAAGGATGAGATCGCCGATACGTTCTACGCGCATCGCCATATCGTCAGCGATTTGGGGCCGATGCAGTCGCCGCAGCAGATCGTCGATGTCGCGGTCGGGAGTATTCCGGGCGCCAAAGTGACCAGCTACCGGGAGGCTGCATCTGCGACCCGCTCCGCCGAGGTCACCGTTGCAAAGGACGGCGTGTCTACCATCGTCTACGTCAATCCGCACAACGGTGCTGTGCTCGGCACGGTCAATTCCAAGGAGGAGTTCGGTTGGGTCGTCAAGCGGATCCACAGCCTCGAATATTTCGGAGAATGGACCAACCGGATCATCGAGATCGTCGCCGGTTTTGCGCTGGTGCTGGTCGTCACCGGCATTTACCTCTGGTGGCCCCGACAACAGACGGGCGGTGTCCTGACAGTCCGTGGGACACCGTCGCGGCGGGTTTTCTGGCGCGACCTTCATGCTGTCACCGGGGCCATCGCCGGCATCGTCATTTTCTTCCTCGCCTTCAGCGGCCTGCCCTGGTCCGGCTACTGGGGCGCCAATGTCAACGCCTGGCTGACCGCCCATGACCTTGGCGCGCCGGCAGCGCTCTGGGACAACGTTCCGGTCTCGACCAAGGTGACGCAGGATGTCGTCGCGCGGGCCGGATGGGTCGTTGAAAACGCACCTGTTCCGCTCTCCGACATCGCCGCAGCCCAGGCTGTGAAACCCATCGGCCTCGACAGGGCTGTGGAGATCATGCACGAGCTGGGGATGGTTCGGGGTGCCGACCTCGCCATTCCTTCGACCGACACCGGCGTCTATACGGCAAGCCACTATTTCGGCGATCTCGGCAAGGAACGTACAGTCCACATCGACCAGTATTCGGGAAAGCCGCTCGTCGATCTCTCCTACGACCAGTACCCGGCGCTGGGCCGCGCGATCGAGTGGGGCATCAACCTCCACCAGGGCCAGCAATGGGGATTGTTCAACCAGCTCGTGATGCTGGCGACCTGCATTGCGATCGTCCTTTCCTGCGTCACCGGCGTCGCCATGGGGTGGAAGCGGCGACCGGCAGGGCGTCTCGGCGTGCCACCGATGCCACAGGACAAATCAGTGTATCTCGGCCTCTGGCTGATCGCCATCGTCTTCGGCGTCCTCTTCCCCCTGACCGGCCTTGCCATCGTTGCCATGGTTGTCATCGACCAGGTCGTCATCCGCTTCATTCCCGCCATAAGCCGGGTCTTCCAGTCGGGAGTTTCGTCATGAACAGAACAATCGCAGCCGCTCTCTTCGCCTTGGCGGCGATGTTTTCGACTCCGGGCTTTGCGGCCGGGACAATCAGGATCGACAACGCCCAGGCACGCGCCATGCTGCCGGGCGCAACGGTCGGAGGCGGCTATCTCGCGATCACCAATACCGGCCCGCAAAGCGACACCCTGGTTTCGGTGACCGCCCCCCGTGCCAGCAGCGTCCAGCTGCACCAGATGAGTATCGACAATGGAATCATGATCATGCGCGAGCTGCGCGATGGCATCGAGATCCCGGCCGGGAAGACCATCCTGTTCAAGCCGGGCGCCTACCACCTGATGTTCATGGATGTCCGTGAACCCTTCAAGCGCGGCGAAACAATCACCGCGACGCTGACTTTCGCCAAGGCGGGCGCTGTCGAGGTCGCCTTTGCCGTCGGCAGTGCGGGCGGTGACATGAGCGCCCCGGCTGCTGGTGCCGAACAGGCTGGGGACGATCACGCCATGCCTGGCATGGACATGGGAAAGACGGATATGGGCGGAATGGATATGCCGGGCATGTCGATGGATCCGAAGCAGGAGATCCGGCAGACGATGCGCAAGCAGTTCGAGACGCCAGAGAAGCCGTTGACGACGGACCCCATCATTGTCCGGAACGACTGGGCCATTGCCGCCTGGCAGCAGGATGGGCGTGGCGGCAGGGTGTTGCTGAGGAAAGGTCCGCATGGGTTCGAAGCGCTGCTCTGCAGCGGCGACAGTCTGAAGGACCCGGCAGTGCTTCAAACGTTGGGCGTCGATGCGGCGGACGCCAAGGCGCTGACCGGCCAGCTGGCGACGGCTGAGCATTCACTCGATCCAACGACGGTTGCGCTGTTTGCGAGCTTCGTTGGAACAGTGATGCTGGATAAGGCTGCCAGTGGGCATACCGATCACGCGGGGCATTCAAAATGAGGCCACGCACCCTTTTGCTAAGCGCGTCGATGGCCGCAGGCGTGTTCGTATCCTGCCTCGTTGGCTCGCTGGTCTGGCTTTACGCGTCCGAACCACGCAGCGGGCCCTTCGACGCGTCGTTTTCGTTGATCGACGATCGCGGGCGTCCAGTCGACAAGAGCGTTTTCCACGGCCGTCCGGCCCTTGTCTATTTCGGATACACCAATTGCCCCGAAATATGCCCGACGATGCTCCTCGAGGTCACGGACTGGCTCCAGACGCTGGGTCCCGAGGGCAAGGAGCTTGCCGCCTACTTCTTCTCTGTCGATCCGGAGCGCGACACGCCAGCCATCATGCACGATTATGTCTCCGCTTTCGGCGATCGCATTGTCGGTGTGACCGGCAGGCCTGAGGAAATGCGCAAGGTCATGGACGGATGGATGATCCGCGCTGAAAAAGTGCCGAGCGAGGATGGCAGCTACCATATGAGCCACACCATCACTATGCTGATGATTGGCGCCGATGGACGGCTGAAGGGCTTGATCCCCTATGGAACGGATCGGGAGGCAGCGATTTCCAAGATAAGGGCAGTGCTCCTGACGAAAGGGCTCGGGTCCGCCTGACCTCTTCAGGGTGAAATTCAGGTCTCGATTGATCTTCCGCCGAGACCGTGAATTTCACCTGCTACAGCCTCGAAGACCGGCTTGGAAAACAGGTATCCCTGCATCAGCTCGACACCTAGATCCTCCAGCACCGTCTGTTCGGCACGGGTTTCGATGCCTTCGCAGAGGGGAGTTATGCCCATATCCTTCAGCATCGCAACGGTGTGGCGAACGATAGTCTGCTTGGCTTTATGGCTGTCGATATTCCGAACCAGTTCCATGTCCAGCTTGACGATATCGGGCTGGAATTTCGATAGTAGGCCCAGGCCGGCGTGACCTGCGCCGAAATCGTCGACCGCCGTCTTGAAGCCGATTTCGCGGTAGGTCTCGAGGATGCCGAGGATGTGCTTGGTGTCGAGTTCCTCGACTTCGGTGAACTCGAAAATGATGTGGTCTGCCGGGAACCCGGTTTTCAAAGCAGTTGCCAATGTCAACCGGATGCAGGCGCGTGGCTCGTAGACGGCGTTCGGCATGAAGTTGATGGACAGGCGCGGCCGGTTCTGCTGCGGGAACACTTTCGCTGCCAGCTCGATAGCCTTCACCCTGCACTGCTGGTCGAACGCATAGCGGGTTTCGGCGTCCACCGAGGAAAGGACAGTGGCTGCTCCCTCGCCGTTGACGCCGCGCACCAATGCTTCGTGGGCGTAGACGGTTCCATCCGTGATATTGACGATCGGCTGCAATGCCATCGAGAAATCAAAGGGAAACTTTTGGCCATCGTTGCAGCCTTGGCATTGTTTCGTCATTGATTTTTCCTCCAGTCGGCTCTCAACGTCTATTTCAGCAATATGTTCGGTAACTGAAAATTCGACGGGAGGTCGGGTTTGCTACACCGCAGTGTTCCCGATCAGTTCGTCGTCGATGTCGAGTTGCTGAAACGTCCGCTTTGCTGAGGGGAGGTCTCGGTTTCGGCGCTAGCGCCGTTCGACACTGCGGCCCAGGATCTTTCGACGGCCGCGATTAGTGCCTCGGCATGATAGGGCTTGCCGACAACAACGGCACCGATTTCGCTCTTCACGCTTGAGGGATCGCCCGTTGCAAAGACGATCGCCGCCGACGGTCGCACAGAACGCGCGCGCTTTGCCAATTCGGCGCCTGACGCCCCTGGCAGGTTGACGTCGGTAACCAGCACGTCGAATGGGACTGTCTCCAGGGCAGCCATGGCCTCCTCGGCGCTGCCTGCCTCGACAACGATGCAGCCGGCGTTCTTCAACGCTTCGCCGGTGCTGACGCGGATGAGGTTGTCATCTTCCACCAGAAGGACCGTCAGCCGCGTCGTGACCGATGCGCTCGATGCCGGCGCTTCCAGAGACGGGTTCGAGGCGGGTATGCTTTCTGCGGGCTTCAACCGCTGGCTTCGGTTGGCAAGTACGTGGCGGAACTTGCGGGCCATTGCCTCGCGTGTGTAGGGCTTGGAAAGCAGCTCGATTCCGGCGTCGAGCTTTCCGCCATGGACGATCGAGTTTTCGGTATAACCGGACGTGAACAGGATGGCGATATCTGGCAGGCGTTCCCGAGCCTTGCGGGCAAGTTCAGGACTTTTCAGGGTGCCGGGCATGACGACGTCTGTGAACAGGATGTCGATCGGTATGCCACTCTCGATCACGCTCAGGGCGCTTGCCGCATCGATCGCTTTCAGCACGCGATAGCCAAGGTCGGTGAGCAGGTTGACGACGGTGTCGCGCACGGCATCGTCATCCTCGACAACCAGCACCGTCTCCGTGCCACCGGTGATCGGACCGGTATCGACGGCGACTTCCATGTCTTCGGACTGCATCGCGCGTGGCAGGTAAAGCTTGATCGTCGTGCCCTCGCCGACCTCGGAGTATATCTTGACGTGGCCGCCCGACTGCTTGACAAAGCCGTAGACCATCGACAGGCCGAGGCCCGAACCCTTGCCTTCTGCCTTAGTGGAGAAGAACGGCTCGAACACCTTGTCGATGATATCTGGCGACATGCCGGTACCCGTGTCGCTGACCGCAAGCATGACATACTGACCGGGCGTGACTTCGTCATGCTCCAGCGCATAGCTGTCGTCGAGATGGGCGTTGGCGAGCTCGATTGTCAGCTTGCCGCGACCTGCCATCGCATCGCGGGCGTTGATGGCGAGATTGAGAAGCGCGTTTTCGACCTGCGCGGGATCGATGAAGGTGTTCCAGAGCCCACCGGTAACGACGGTCTCCACCTCGATTGCCTCGCCGATAGCCCTTCGCAGCATGTCGTCCATGCCGCGCACGAAGCGGCTGATATTGACGACCTTCGGCTCGAGCGCCTGCCGGCGTCCGAAGGCCAGAAGCTGGCTTGCAAGCTTCGAGCCACGGGATACGCCCGCCATGGCGTTGGCCACTCGGGTTTCGGCCCTCGGGTTGCCGGCAATATCCCTTGCAAGCAGTTGAAGGTTACCGGAGACGACCTGCAGCAGGTTGTTGAAATCGTGGGCCACGCCGCCGGTCAGCTTGCCGACGGTCTCCATCTTTTGCGCCTGGGCGAGCTTCGCCTCGGCGGCGCGTCGTTCGCCGATCTCGGCAACGACCCGCGCTTCCAGATTCTCGTTGACCTGTCGCAGCTGCTCCTCGGCGCGTTCGCGATGGCGGACCTGCCGCGACAGCACCTCGGCCTGTTCGCGAAGCGCTGCTTCGGCCGCGCGCTGATGGGTGATATCGGTATGGACGCCGACCCATTCGACGATGTCGCCGGATGCGTCGAGGATCGGCAGGCCACGGATGGCGAACTGACGCCAGGAACCGTCGTGGCGGCGCACCCGGTGCTCGTGAATGAACATGCTCTTGGTCGCCACGGCCTCTTTCCAGGCTTCTACCGTCGCAGCCGCGTCGTCGGGATGGACGGCATTCGACCAGCCGTAGCCCTGATATTCTTCTGCGGTCTGGCCGGTCAGCTTCGACCAGCCATGCTGCTCCCCGATCATCCGGCCATCGGCGCTGTTGGTCCAAAGCACGCCGTGCACAGCGTCCATCGCGTAGCGGAAGCGCTTGTTGCTGACAGCGAGATCGGTTTCACGCTGCGCGCGTTCCTCGACGTCAATGCCGAGAATGTGGACGCCGAGGACGGCGCCATCTGCTCCGAAATGCGGGACATAGCGGATCTCGATGCGGCGCAGGGCGCCACCGTTATAGGCAAGTTGCGCTTCAGAGGCGAAAGTCTCGCCGGCGAGGCCGCGAACGATTGATTGGCGGCGATCTCCATAGGCCTTTTCGCCGATGACATCGCTTACGTGCCGGCCGACCATGCTTTGGGGATCGACCCCGAACCAATCGCGGTAGGTGCCGTTGGCAAATCGATAGATATGATCCTGATCGACGTAGGAAATCAGCATGGGCACGGCGTCGGTGACGCTGCGCAGCTCGGCTTCCCTCTCCGCCAGTCGCGTTTCGGCCAGGAGCCGCGCGCTGTTGTCAACTATGGTGCACATGACCCCGCCCACATGGCCGTCCGCGTCATACACCGGTGTGTAGAAGAGATCGAGAAACATGGTCTGCGGGCCGTCAGGCCGGTTGAACACGATAGGCTGATCGCGATGCGTCACGATTTCGCCGCGCAGACCCGCTTCGAGAATGGAACGGTTCCAATCCCATACCTCGGGAAATGCTACGGCAACGGGTGTTCCGAAGGCAGAAGGGTGGCGCTCGCCGGCAATCTCCCGGTAGGCGTCGTTATAGAGCATGACGTGGTGGCGGCCCCACATGAGGACTTTCGCCACGGGCGAATTGACGATGTTGGCAACGGTTGTCCGCATCTCCGTGCTCCATCCTTCGATGGGGCCGAGAAGGCTCTTGTTCCAGTCCATGCTCCGGATCAGCGCGCCGCATTCGCCGCCGCCTTTGGGCCAGTCCTTGACAGATGAAGTCGCAGGCACTGCTGCCCCGTCGCGCAGCCTGCACAAGGCGGCGCGAACCACTTCACTGGCGTTGGCATAGTCACCCGTAGCCAGGCTTTCATGAATGAAAGCTTCTAGCTCGGGGGTCAGCGAGACGTTACGAGATTGACGTGGGGCCATGACTCCTCCTGACAGGTCATTTCTTCCGTGTCAACAAATGTCAGGATCGGCGGATTCACTTTGCATGAAAAGATCCGCCGGCCGTCATATTGGCCTGCTCTGCCAGCGTTTTGCGCTCTCAAACCGGGCGTAGATCAGACCCGCTCGAGGGCGATTGCGATCCCCTGCCCGACGCCGACGCACATGGTCGACAACGAGTAGCGACCACCGGTTTCCTTCAACTCGAGGGCTGCCGTGCCGGTGATGCGTGCGCCGGACATACCGAGGGGGTGGCCGAGCGCAATTGCGCCGCCGTTGCGGTTCACGCGGGCGTCGTCGTCGGCGATGCCGAGTTCGCGCAGGACAGCGAGCCCCTGGCTCGCGAATGCCTCGTTCAGCTCGATGATGTCGAACTGGTCCTGCGTCATGCCGAGGCGCGCCATCAGCTTGCGCGATGCGGGTACCGGGCCGATGCCCATCACCCGTGGCGGCACGCCGGCAGCAGCGCCGCCGAGGATGCGTGCAATGGGCGTCAGGCCGTATTTCCGGGCTGCCGCTTCCGAGGCAATGATGAGCGATGCCGCGCCGTCGTTGACGCCGGACGCATTACCGGCGGTGACGGTGCCGCCCTCTTTCTTGAACGGGGTACCGAGCTTGCCCAGCACCTCCATCGTCGTTGCGCGCGGATGTTCGTCTTTGTCGACCACGATCGGGTCACCCTTGCGCTGCGGGATGGTGACGGCGGTGATCTCCCGTGCCAGCCGGCCGCTTGCCTGGGCGGCGGCGGCCTTGTCCTGGCTGCGAACGGCAAAGGCATCCTGGTCGTGACGGCTGACCTTGTAGTCCTCCGCGACGTTTTCGCCAGTCTCCGGCATGCTGTCGACGCCGTACTGCTTCTTCATCAGCGGGTTGACGAAGCGCCAGCCGATGGTCGTGTCGTGGATTTCGGCGCTGCGCGAAAACGCCGTTTCGGCCTTGGGCATGACGAAGGGTGCGCGCGACATGCTCTCGACACCGCCGGCAATCATCAATTCCGCCTCTCCCGCCTTGATGGCGCGGGCGGCCGCGATGACGGCATCCATGCCGGAGCCGCAGAGGCGGTTGATGGTTGTGCCCGAGACCGAATGGGGCAGGCCGGCCAGCAGCGACGACATGCGCGCGACGTTGCGATTGTCTTCACCTGCCTGGTTGGCGCAGCCGAAGATCACATCGTCGACGGCATCCCAGTCGACAGAGGCATTGCGCTCCATCAGGGCCTTCAGCGGAATGGCGCCGAGATCGTCAGCGCGCACAGAGGACAGCGAACCGCCGAAGCGGCCGATGGGCGTCCGGATATAATCGCAGATGAATGCATCAGCCATGGGGCTCTCCTCAGAGTTCGGGGACGACGAGATCGCCGACCTTGCCGTCGATATGCAGCGTCGCCCCGGTCATGGCCTGCAACTCCTCGAGCGACATGGCGGCAAGCTTTTCACGCAACACGAAGCGGCCGTCAACGATGTCGACGACTGCGTGGCTTGTATAGACGCGCGTGATGCAGCCGACCCCTGTCAGGGGAAACGTGCATTTCTCGACGAGCTTGGGTTCGCCCGCCTTGGTGACATGCTCCGTGATGACGCAAACCTGCTTGGCGCCGTGCACGAGATCCATCGCCCCGCCGACTGCCGGCACGCCCTTGCTGCCGACCCGCCAGTTCGCCAGGTCGCCGTTCTGCGCAACCTGGTAGGCGCCGAGAATGGCGACATCCAGATGTCCGCCGCGCACCATCGCAAAGCTGTCGGCGTGATGGAAGAAGGCGGCCCCCGGCTTCAGGGTCACGGCTTTCTTGCCGGCGTTGATCAGGTCCCAGTCTTCTTCGCCCGCAGCCGGCGGTTCGCCGAAGTTGAGGATACCGTTCTCGGTGTGGAAGATAGCCTGCCGGCCGGGCGGCTGGTAGCGCGCCACCATCTCGGGAAAGCCGATGCCGAGGTTCACATAGGCGTCGTTGGCAATGTCCTGCGCCGCGCGCCAGGCGATCTGGGCATTGGAGAGCTTGATGTCTTCGCGGGTATCGATTGTCATGCGTAGGCCACTCCGGCTCGAATGAGGTCTTCTTCCTGGCGGGGGTCGGCGACCTCGACAATGTGGTTGACGAAGATGCCGGGTGTGACGGCCTGCTCCGGATCGATCTCGCCGGCGGCGACGATTTTCGAGACCTGGACGATGGTGCTTGCTGCCGCCATGCACATCAGCGGATTGAAGTTGCGGCCAGCCTTGTTGTAGGTGAGGTTGCCGTGGGCGTCTCCGACATGGGCCTTGACGATGGCAAAATCGGCTTTCAGCCAGCGCTCCTGCACATAGGACCTGCCCTCGAATTCGGCGATAGGCTTACCCTCCGCGAGTTCTGTGCCGAAGGCGGTCGGCGTGTAGAATGCCGGAATGCCGGCGCCGCCGGCGCGGATGCGCTCGGCCAGCGTTCCCTGCGGAACCAGTTCCAGTTCGATCTCTCCAGCCAGATATCTGTCGGTAAACGCACGCGGGTCGGAAGATCTCGGGAAAGAGCAGATCATCTTGCGCACCATGCCGGCATCGATCATCGCGGCGATGCCGATGCGACCGTTGCCGGCATTGTTGTTGATGACGGTGAGGTTTTTCGGGCCCTTGTCGATCAGGGCGTGGATCAGCTCTATCGGGGCGCCAGAGCCACCGAACCCGCCGATCATAACCGTTGCGCCATCGCCGATGTCAGCGACGGCTTCTGCGGTGCTGCCGATTGTTTTGTCCATGCGTGATCCTCCGACGACCGTATGACCGAAATCTATCTGCGGTCATCGTCTGGAATACCGGCGCAAGGGCTGGGCAGCAAGATATTAGTGCGTTAATCGAGATTTGTTCGTATAACGCACGAAAAATATCCGGGAGATGATCAGGAAAACCGCTCCGGACGGAATTCGGCCAGCAACGGATGCAGATTGCCAGTGGCAATCTCGTCCGCAATCAATTCACCGGCGATCAGCCCAAGCGTCGCGCCGCTGTGGCTGAAGGCGACATAACAGCCCGGTACCTTCGTCAGCGCCCCGAAAACCGGCTCTCCGTCGCCCGGGATAGGCTTCGGGCCGACGCCGTAGCTATCGAGTTCGAGCTTCGGATTGCCCTCGAGAACAAGGGATGCCTCGTCGAGAAGGCCCTGAACCGTCGAATCCTTGACCTCGTAGCTGCCATCGGCCTTGACGATCACTTCCTCTTCCGACCAACCGGAATCCAGCACCAGGGCGCCGGTCGGTGTCTGGCGGACGGCGACGCGCGGGGTGTTGAGGACTGCTTTCAGCGGCAGGTCGACAGGCTTGGTCTTCACCAGCAGCGAAACCGGCGTGCCATCGGCGATGGTCTGTCCAAGCTCGGCTGCCATGCGCGGGACGGCCGGTCCGGTGGCGAGCAACACGGTATCGGCATCGAATTCACGGCCGCTCGAGGTCGTGACGCCATCGACGCGGCCACCGGTTTTGCGGGGCGTGACTTTCCCGGCATCGGTGACGACGGTGCCGCCGAGGGCTGCGAACTCCGCCAGCAGAACTTCGATCAGGCTCGGCAGATCGACCCAGCCTTCGCCGGGATTGAGGATGGCCCCCTGCGGCGTGACCGGACGCGCATCGACGCCGGGCGTCGCATCGGCTATGTCGTCGGCCGATAGCAGCTTGGCATCGTAGCCGATCTGTCGCTCGAACGCGAAGGCCTCGCGGATTTCGTTGGATGCGTCGTCGGCATCCCAGGTCAGCCCGCCGTCGAAGCGCAGCCATGAAGCCTGGGGATATTTGGCCGCAAGCGTCCGGTGACGGTCGATGCCAACCATGCGCAGCCGGTGATAGGCCTCGGAGCGCTTCCGGGACGAGTTGAGCCATGACAGCGAACGGCCGGATGCGCCGTTGGCAGGCGGACCGTCATTGACCAGCGTCGTCTGGACGCCCAGGCGGGCGAGATTGACGGCGGATGCCACGCCGAAAATACCGGCGCCGACAACGATGACCTTCTTGGCGGATGAGACTGACATTCTGGGATAACCTTTGTAGTTGATGCTGGCGGTGTGGTGGTTGAACGGCACCGGGGTTCTTGCGCTAAAGCACCTCGGCGAGAAAGTGTCTGAGACGAGGACTGCTTGGGGTGTCGAAGATCTGAGATGGCGTGCCCGCCTCGATCACCCTTCCCTCGTCCATGAAGATGACCTGGTCGGCGACCTTGCGGGCAAAACCCATTTCGTGGGTGACGACGACCATGGTCATGCCGCGCTTGCCGAGATCGGCCATCAGGTTGAGGACGCCCTTCACCAGTTCCGGGTCGAGTGCGCTGGTGACCTCGTCGAACAGGATCACCTCCGGATCCATGGCCAGCGCCCGGGCAATCGCCACGCGCTGCTGCTGGCCGCCGGAAAGGCCGCCCGGACGGTGGTGCTTGCGGGCCGCAAGTCCGACATCCGCCAGCCGGGCCTCGGCAATCGCCTCCGCCTCGCGCTTGCCCATGCCCTTTATCTTGGTCAGCGACAGCATAACGTTTTCGAGGGCGGTGTGGTCGGGGAAGAGGTTGAAATGCTGGAACACCATGCCGACCCGACGGCGCAGCTTCTCCGGCTTCATCGTCAGGATGCTGGCGCCATCCAGAAGCACATCGCCTCCCTTCGGCTCGACCAGGCGGTTCAGGCACCGCAGCAACGTCGATTTGCCCGAGCCGGACGGACCGATGATGCAGGTCACCGTGCCCGGCTTGACCGTGAGGTCGACGCCTTTGAGGACCTCGAGATTACCGTAGGCCATCGACAAATTGCTGACTTCAAGGCTGCCGCCCCGGAATTTCGGGCCGTTTGGTGGTATAGGACTGCCGGAGCCCGTATCCACCACGCTCGCCAGTTCGCTGACTTCGGCGAGCCCGCTGGTCGGCTCGCCGCCCTTGTGCTTGCCGAGCCTGAGATTGGTGTCGATGGCGTTGACCACATGGGTCAGCGGCACGGTGATGACGAGATAGAAGACGCCGGCCAGAAGCAGCGGCGACAGGTTGCCGGTGACGACGGCCTGATCCTGGCCGACGCGGAAGATCTCGCGTTCGGAAGCCAGCAGCCCGAGGAAGTAGACGAGGCTCGAATCCTTGACGTTGCCGATGAACTGGTTGACCAGCGCCGGCAGCACCCGCCGTATTCCCTGCGGAATGATGATTAGCCGCATGCCCTGCCCGTAGCTCATGCTGAGCGCCCGACAGGCTTCCAATTGCCCGCGCTCCACGCTCTGGATGCCGGCGCGGAAGATCTCCCCGATATAGGCACCGGCAATCAGGCTGAGAGCAAGAATGCCGAGTGGAAAAGGAGACGGACCGAAAAGTTCGCGGCCGATGCGCGCAAAGCCCTGACCAATCAGCAGGATCGTGACGATCGCCGGCAGGCCGCGGAAGATGTCGGTATAGAGCCGTGCCGGAATTCGCAGCCAGCGCGACTGCGAGATACCCATGACGGCCAGTATCATGCCGATGACCACACCCAGTACTGTCGACGTGGAAGCGAGGATCAGCGTATTCTTCAGTCCGACGGTGATCATCGCCGGCAGGACCTCGAGCATCGCATTCCAGTCGAGGAAGCTGCGACGCAAATTCTCAAGCCAGTCCATTCCTATCCCCTTGCTATCGATGGTGTGCCGGCTGCCTGGTTATTGCCGGCAGCCGGCCAGGCGTCGTTATTTCGGGAGATAGTCGGCTGGCATCGGCGAACCCGGGAACCATTTTTCGTAAAGTTTCTTCCAGGTGCCGTCCTGCATCGCGGCGTGGAGGCCGGTGTTCAGTGCTTCACGGAAGGCATCGTTGCCCTTTTTGATGACGAAGCCGGCAGGTGCATCGAAGGACGGGATATTGACCGCGATCTTTAGCGCTGGATAACGCTCTGAATACTGCTTGGCGGCTTCGTAATCGAGGAAATGCGCGTCGACAGTACCGTTGTTCAGGGCGGAAACCGCAGAGTTGTTGTCGGGAAACTTCACCAGATCTGTGCTGGTGAAAGTCTTCGCGGCATAGATTTCCTGCAGCGTCCCCTGGACTACGCCGAGCCGCTTGCCCTTCAGGCCTTCCGCGCCGGTAATCGCCTTGTCGGCGGTCAGCACGGAGAGGTAGCCGGCAAGGTAGCCATCGGAGAAATCGACGGTTTCCTTGCGCTTGGCGGTGGTGCCGATGGCGGCAACCGCGACGTCGAATCGACCGTTGGCGACCGAGGGTATCAGCGCCGAAAAGTCCTGGCCGGTGAAGATAACCTGCTCCTTGGTGAAGCCCATGCGCTTGGCGACATCGAGGAAAAGCTCGATATCGAAACCGGTGAACTGGCCGTCTGCTGTGGTGAAGACGTAAGGCTTGGCATCGCCCATCGTCCCGACGCTGATCTGCTTGGCGTCGATCAGGCCGTATTTGTTGTCGTCTGCGGCAAAGGCCCCGGGGCTCGTGCCGACGGCTGCCAAAGCCGCTGCAAAAACCAGCGCGGCCGATAGAGCTGCCGGCTTCACAAATCTGATTATTCCCATCATGCGCATGTCGTTCTCCTCTGAACTTGTTTTTTGGGTCGAACGGGCACGCCATTTGGCACCGTCGGAAGGCTCGCGCCGACGTTCAGCTGCATGGTTCTTGTTACCCGAAAACTCACTTTTATGCGGATGAGACCGGTTTCTACGTTAGTGAGACCGGTCTCATTGATAATTGGTATATTCGGATTGACGGTTCGTCAACATCTCTTGTAGTCGTTGCCGGGATGAAAAAAATATCCGTGAAAACCCGCGCCGTGACGGTTGCGGATGTGGCCCGGGCGGCCAATGTCTCGAAGGCGACGGCGGCCCGCGTGCTCGGCGGCTATGGCGTCGTCAGCGACAAGGTCCATGCGGACGTCATGACTGCGGCCAAGGCGCTCGATTACCGGCCGAACGAACTGGCCCGGAGCATGACGACCGGAAAGTCCGGCCTGCTGGGCGTGGTCGTCGGCGATATCGAAAATCCTTTCTTCAGCCTTGCGGTGCGCGGCATCAGCGATGTTGCACGGGCGTCCGGTTTCAACGTCATCCTCGCCAATTCCGGTGAAGAACTCGAGGCCGAGAAGGCCGCAGTCCGGGTGCTGATCGGCAAGCGGGTCGATGGACTGATCGTCTCGCCATCGGATAGCCGGGAGATCGCCCATCTCAGGGACATCGACCGCTCCGGCCGTCCCCTGGCATTGCTCGACCGCCCCCTGCAGGATTTCAACGTCGACACCGTGACCGTCGATGACAGGGATGCCGCCAGCCGGGTGGCGCGGCTGCTGGTGGCCGCAGGCCACCGCAGGATCGCCTATTTCACGGCGGCCGAGGCGGAGGCAGGCCCGGACTGGAACTTCAACCACATACCGACGTCAACCGTGCGCGAGCGCATTGCCGGCCTGCTCGCAGTCTGTGCGGAAGCCAATATCCCGGATCCGGAACGCTATCTCATGTTCGGCGCCAAGAAAGCCCGCACGGCATCGATCGTGGCAAATATCATGGCGAAGCCGGATCGCCCCACCGCGATCATCGCCTCCGACAGCATCATCGGCCTGGAGATCTACAAGGCCATTCGCGATCTCGGCCTCAGCGTGCCGCAGGACGTGTCGCTGGTCACCTTCCACGATGCCGATTGGACGAGTGTCACGACGCCGCCGATCACGGCGGTGGATCAACCCGTCTATGAAATGGGCAAGGCGGTTGCAGAGTTGCTGATCCGCCGGCTGAAGGGAGAGACGCATGCGCCGCAACGGATCGTCCTGCCGACGTCGATCATCGAACGCGGCTCGGTCGGTCCGGCGAAGGCGGGTTGAGGTCTGCGAAGAGCGGTCACGGTGTCCACACCCTGGCCGCGTCAGAACCAGCCCTTCCGGCGGAACCAGACGAGTGGCAGGATGGCGCTGAGGGCGATCAGTGCCAGCGATATCGGATAGCCCCATGTCCACGAGAGCTCCGGCATCGACTTGAAATTCATGCCCCAGATACCCGCGAGCAGGGTTGGAGGCACGCCGACGACTGAGGCTATGGTCAGCACCTTGAAGATTTCATTCTGCTCGATGTTGATATAGCCGAGCACGGCGTCGAGCAGAAACTGGATCTTGTCGGAGAGGTGCGTCTCGTAGTCGCTGAGCGACACGACGTCCTTGCAGACCGCGGCCAGCCTGTCGCGGAATTCCGGCGCCAGCCATTCGTGGGCAACGTCGCCGCTAAATGATGCAATACGCCCGACGCCGAGAAGCACGTCCCGCGCCTTCGACAGGCGGTCGCCAAGGCCGCCGATCCTTGACAGCGTCCGGTGCAGCGTTGCGGTCGCCTTGCTAGGGTCTTTGAGACCCGAAATCTGGCCACGAAAAATCGATCTTGAGACTTCGTCGATGGCGGCCCCGAGATGCTCGAGTGCGTCGGCGCCACGGTCTACTATGGCTTCCAGCAGCGAGGTGAATACCCCCACGCTGCTGGCGATAGTGCCATCCTTGTTCATCCGCTCCACAACTGCGTCGAACGTCGGCAGCGATGCGTAGCGGATGGTGACGAGAATGTCTTTGCCGAGCACGAAGCCGGCCGGCGACAGTTCAGCATCGTCCAGCGTCGCGTGGCCGATGACCGGAGTGCTGAGATAGAGGTGGTCGCCCTGCCTCGAGAGCCTGCTTGATGCCTCGATCTCGCTCAGGGCATCCCGCGACGGGACCTTGATATGGGCTCCGGCCTCGACGAATGCAATTTCCTCCGCCGTCGGATCCATGAGGTCCATCCAGATGACCTTGTCTGGGAGGTCAACGCCGGTGTTGGCCTGGCGCACGGAGGGGGTGGTATCGCGGTGGATGGTGAGCAAGGCTGCACTCCCGGGGGTCAAAAAGGCTTAGGCAAGTTGTTTCGGCGGAGCCTTAGGTGGCCAAACTGATATCACCATGATTACGCGGAACAATAGTTCTCGTTCCCGGCATCGGGCTTTACTTTTTCCAGCTGCATGCGGGCATGCGGCGGCGCTAGGTGTCATCGTCCTCAAAAAGGCAGCAGCACGGCCACAAATTGATGCTTTTCGTGCCCGGTCGATTTCCGTAACCCATACCCCACAGACAACGAGGGACGGGTCGATGCCGACGCCATTTTACTGGAACGAGCTGAATACCTACGATTTTGCCGGGCTGTCGCCAGACACGACCATCGCTATCCTGCCGATCGCGTCCACCGAGCAGCACGGCCCGCACCTGCCCGTGGCGACGGATGTGGCGATAGCCAATGGCATGCTGGCCGAATTGCGCGCCCAGCGGCAGGACGATCTCGATATTCTGGTGCTTCCAACTCAGGAAATCGGCAAGGCCAACGAGCATGTCTACGGTCCCGGCACGTTGTCGCTGGGTGCCGAACTGCTGATCCCGGTGTGGACGGCGATCGGTGCCAAGGTGGCGGAAGCTGGCCTGCGCAAGATGGTGATCGTCAATTCCCATGGGGGCAATGTCGACATCATGAGCATCGTCGCCCGCGAACTGCGCGTCCGCTACCAGATGGCGGTCATGTCGACGCAATGGGGCCGGTTCGGCAATCCCGAGGGTCTGATCAGCGATCACGAGTCCCGTTACGGTATTCACGGCGGTGAAGTCGAGACATCGCTGATGCTACATTTCCGCCCCGACCTGGTGCGGATGGACAAGGCGCAGAATTTCGTCTCGAAAGCCGAATGGATGCGCGAACAATCCCAATATATCCAACCGCTGCCGCCGCACTCGTTGGCCTGGATCGCCCACGATCTCAACCCCAACGGTGTCGTCGGCGACGCATCGCTCGGCACCGCCGAGAAGGGAGCGGCAATCTGCCGACATCAGGTCAAGGGTTTCGTCGAGATGCTATACGATCTCAAGGCCTACCCGCTTTCTAACCTCTACTCTCGGTAATTTTCAGGCGGCTGCCGGGCGGTCTGGGGCGATGTGGCCCTTGGCCTGCAACTCGGTGACGAGCCCGGCGAGTTCGGCGAGCAGATATTCGACGAACAGGCTGGTCGTGGCGTCGAGCGGCGCGCGGGCCCGGGCAAACAGCTTCATCGGCTGATGGCGGGTATGCGGCTCGGCGATGGGCCGGAACACCAGTTCGCCAGAGCGGCATTCGGTGATGACGTCGAGCGGATTGAGCATCGTCAGCCCCGCCCCGCATTTCACCAGCTTCTTCAGCATCTCGGACGCGTTGGTTTCGAGGACCGGTTCGACATGCACGTCGAGACGCGCCAGCATGAGGTCGATGGCATCACGCAGGCTCGTTCCCGGCTGTGCCAGGATCAGGCGCTCCTGCACGACGTCGGCAAGGTTGATCGGCCCCGGCGCTAGCAGCCTGTGGCCGGGCGGAAAGACGACCCCGATCGGGATGTCGAAATTGGCCAGCGTCCGGATGCCCGGCGTTGCCGGAATGTTGAAGCCGAGGCCGATGTCGACCTCGCCGGTCAGCACCGGGTTGACCGTCGTCGTGCCTGCGTCGTTGCGCAGTTGCAGGTATACGCGCGGGTGCTTGAGTTGGAACCGGGCGATGATTTCAGGCAGCGGCCCGGAGGCGAGACCGACCGTGGTCACCAGCCGGATCTTGCCGGCCTGCTGCGTCTTCAGGCTGCGGATCCGCCCCTCCAGCCGCTCGTAGGTCTTCAAGACCTCGCGGATATGCTCGATGCAGAGTTCACCGGCGGCCGTCAGGCGCAGGCCGCGCGGCAGGCGCTCGAAAAGCGGCGCGCCCATTTCTTCCTCCAGCGCCAGGATCTGCCGGTTGATCGCCGACGAAGCCACGTTCAGCCGCGCCGCCGCCTTGCGGATCGAGCCGCAGCGGGCGATTTCGTTCATGTAGAGAAGCTTCCTGGAATGCAGCACGGGCGCCTCTTTGCGTTAATTTTAAGCAGCGCGCACAATTTCGGTACAGGCGCGTCTTGAGATGCCAAAAAGGCATCGTTGCGCACGAATTTTGATGCTTTTCAAAGCGCAAGGCAACCGCTCAAATGCAGAAAATCCGGCGTCTTCCAAGGCGACTGGTGGCCACAAAAATGGGGAACGCCTGCCATGTCGAAGCTCATGAACACCATTGCCTTTTCCGCAGCCCTTGGCTTCGGCCTCGTCGGCGCACTGACCGCGCCCGCCTACGCGCTGGATCAGGTGACCTACGGTACCAACTGGCTGGCCCAGGCCGAGCATGGCGGTTTTTACCAGGCCGTCGCCGACGGCACCTACGCCAAGCACGGCCTTGACGTCAAAATCGTCCAGGGCGGCCCGAACGCTGCCAACAGCGCTTTGCTCATTGCCGGAAAGATCGACTTCTACATGGGTGGCCCGCAGCAGGAGCTTTCGGCGGTCGAACAGGGAGTTCCGATCCTCGACGTTGCCGCCATCTTCCAGAAGGATCCGCAGGTGCTGCTCGCCCATGCCGATGCCGATGCCGGTGTCGAGAAGTTCGAGGATCTGGCCAAGCTACACACTATTTTCATGAGCAAGGACGGCTACCTCACCTATTTCGAGTGGATGAAGTCGAACTTCAAAGGTTTTGCCGACGAGCAGTACAAGCCATATACCTTCAATGCCGGTCCGTTCCTTGCCGACAAGCAATCGGCCCAGCAGGGATACCTGACGTCTGAGCCCTACGAAATCGAGAAGCAGACCGGCGTCGCACCGAAAGTCTTCCTGCTCGCCGACAACGGATATTCGCCCTATTCGACGATGATCACCACCTCGCAGAAGATGGTCGACAGCAAGCCGGATGTCGTCCAGCGCTTCGTCGACGCCTCGATCGAGGGCTGGTACAACTATCTGTACGGCGACAACAGCAAGGCGAACGCCCTGATCAAGGCCGACAATCCTGACATGACGGACGGACAGATCGCCTATTCGATCGCCAAGATGAAGGAATACGGGATCGCCGAATCCGGCGAGGCCCTCGACAAGGGCATCGGCTGCATGACGGATGCCCATTACAAGAAGTTCTTTGAGGAGATGGTCGGCATCAAGGTCGTCAAGGCCGATACCGACTACACCAAGGCCTTTACGACGAAATTCGTCTGCAAGGGCGTCGGCATGGCGCTCAAGAAATAAACGCCGCGCGCGCGAGGTTCGCGACCGCGAGGCTGCGAACCGCAACTGCCTTCAGGAAGAGCCAGTCCATGTCCCTAGCCGAAACCCAGGCGTCCCGATCGACGGAAGCGCGCAAGCGTCCGCTGGTCGTGATGCAGTCGGTGTCCAAGGTGTTTTCCAGCGGCACCGTCGCGTTGTCCGACATGTCGCTGACGGTGGAAAGCGGCGAGTTTGTCAGCCTGCTTGGCCCGTCCGGTTGCGGCAAGTCGACAGCGCTGCGGATCATTGCAGGCCTTGGCGGCACCACGAGCGGCAGCATCGACTGGCCGAGCTCACGCATCAATGCCCGGGGCCTGCCGGAAGGCGATATCGGCTTCGTGTTTCAGGAGCCGACGCTGATGCCCTGGAAGACGGCGTTCGGCAATGTCTACCTGCCCCTCCGGCTGCGCGGCGTGTCGAAAGCTGCGGCCCGCGGCCCGATCATGGAAGCGCTCGAGACAGTCGGCCTTGCCGACTTCGTCGATGCCTATCCGCGCGAATTGTCCGGCGGCATGAAGATGCGTGTCTCGATTGCCCGGGCGCTGGTGACCAAGCCGAAGCTCCTGCTGATGGACGAGCCCTTTGCAGCCCTCGACGAGATCAGCCGCCAGAAGCTCAACGACGATGTGCTGCGGCTCTGGAAGACGACGGGCATCACGGTGATCTTCGTCACCCATTCGGTGTTCGAATCCGCCTACCTTTCCAATCGCATCGTCGTCATGAAGTCGCGGCCCGGACGCGTCCATGCCGATATTCCGCTGGTCACCAGTCTCGAGCGCGACGCCCATTATCGCACGTCGGAAGAGTATCGGCGGGCCTGTGAGACCGTCTCCCGGTCGCTGATCGCAGCCATCAACACGGCAGAGGAGGCGTGATGAGCAACGAGCCCAAAACACACCCGTTGCCGGAAGGCCAGCAGACCACCAATACCGGCCGACGCGATCTCGCCTTGCGCATTGCAGTGCCGATTGCCGTCATCGCCGTACTGGTGCTGATCTGGCATACCTATGTCCGGCTGTCCGGCATTCCGCCCTATATCCTTCCGGGTCCTGTCGCTGTTGCCAATGCCTTCGTTTCCGACTGGGGTACGCTTGCGCCCGCCCTCTGGGTGACGACGAAGATCACACTGATCTCGCTGCTGCTGGCGCTGATCGGCGGCGGTGGTTTCGCGATCTTCCTCGTCCAGTCGCGCTGGATCGAGCTCGCCTTCTATCCACTCGCAGTCATCCTGCAGGTGACGCCTGTCGTGGCGATCTCGCCGCTGATCCTGATCTACGCGCCCTCGACGCAGGCAGCATTGTTGATCTGCGCCTTCCTCGTCGCCTTCTTCCCGATCCTGTCCAACATGGTGCAGGGGCTGAAAAGCGTCGACCACAACCTGATCAATCTCTACGAACTCTATGGCGCCTCACGCTGGCAGACGCTGCTGTATCTGAAGCTTCCAGCAGCCCAGCCCTATTTCATGACCGGCCTGCGCATCGGTGGCGGGCTGGCGCTGATCGCGGCGGTGGTCGCCGAATTTGCCGCCGGCTCGGCCGGGGCCGGCTCGGGCCTCGCGTTCCGGCTGCTCGAGGCGCAATACCGCATGAATATCCCCCGCCTGTTCGCCGCCCTGCTGATGCTGTCGATGCTCGGCGTGGCGATCTTTGCGATTACCTCTTTCATTTCCTGGGTGAGCCTGCACCGATGGCATGAGAGCAGCCTGAAGCGAGAAAACTGATGTCGACATCCTTTTTGTCTCCTCCCAATGCCGGACGCTTCGTGCTCAGTCATGCGACATTGCCGGCAGTTGCCGTCGAGGATTTTGCCGCGGCGTCCGACGAGGGCCTCGTGAAGGCCGATATCGTCATCAACGACGGCCTGATCGAAGCGATCCTGCCGCCGGGGACGGCACCCATCGAGCTTGCCCGATCCGACCTGAAGGACGGCATGGTCTGGCCGTGCTTTGCCGATATCCACACCCATCTCGACAAGGGCCATATCTCCGCCCGCCACGCCAATCCGGACGGCACCTTTGCCGGTGCGCTTGATGCAGTACGCACCGATCGGGAGGCCCACTGGTCCTCGGACGATGTCCGGAAGCGGATGGAGTTCTCCCTGCGCTCGGCCTATGCCCACGGCACCAGCCTGATCCGCACCCATCTGGATTCGCTGAGCCCGCAGCACCGGATCTCCTTCGATGTCTTCGACGAGGTACGCGATGCCTGGAAGGACAAGATCGCGCTGCAGGCCGTCGCCCTCTTCCCGATGGATGCGATGGCCGATGCTGCCTATTTCGCCGACCTCGTTTCCGTTGTGCGGGAAAAGCGCGGCCTGCTCGGCGGCGTCCCGCAGATGAGCGCCGATCTCACCTGGCAACTCGACACACTGTTTCGGGCCGCAGCCGAAAACGAGCTCGATGTCGACCTGCATATCGACGAGACCGACGATCCCGCCGCCGAGACCCTGAAGGCCGTTGCCGAAGCCGTCCTGCGCAACCGTTTTACCGGCAAGGTGACGGCCGGCCATTGCTGCTCGCTGGCCCGCCAGGACGAGGAGACCGCACGCCGCACGGTCGGGCTGGTGGCAGAGGCCGGACTGTCGGTCATCTCGCTGCCGATGTGCAACATGTACCTGCAGGACCGCTACCCGGACCGCACGCCCCGCTGGCGCGGCGTAACGCTGTTCAAGGAATTGGCGGCGGCGGGCGTCGCTACAGCCGTTGCCTCCGACAACACCCGCGATCCCTTCTATGCATACGGCGATCTCGATCCTGTCGAGGTGTTCCGCGAGGCGGTGCGGATCCTCCATCTCGACCACCCCCTGGACACGGCCGCCCGCGTCGTCACGACATCGGCTGCCGCCATTGTCGGACGGCCGGATATGGCGCTTATCGCCGTCGGCGCGCCGGCCGATCTCGTCCTCTTCAGTGCCCGTCGCTGGAGCGAATTTCTGTCGAGGCCGCAATCCGATCGCGTCGTGCTCAGGCGTGGCAAGATGATCGATCGTAACCTGCCCGATTACCGTGAACTCGATAGCGTCGTTGGAGCCTGACATGCCGGATTATCAACTGATCAAACAGGAACTCGAGGGCATCGCGGTCGAGGACAATCCGGCGCTGGTGCGCCAGAAAAGCCGAGATTTCTTCTGGTATTCGCCGATCCTCAAGGCGCAACTCGACAATGTAACCGCCGATCTGGTGGTGACGCCGAAGACCGAGGCGGAGGTCATCCGGACCCTGAAAGTGGCCTTCGCCCATGGCGTGCCGGTCACGCCGCGCGGTGCCGGCACCGGCAACTACGGACAGGCCATGCCGCTTTCCGGCGGTATCGTCCTCAATCTCGCCGGCATGGACAAGATCAAGGAAATCCACCCCGGCCGTGTCATCTGCGAGCCCGGCATCGTCATTGCCGATCTCGACAAGCAGACCAAGGCCCATTCCGGCCAGGAGCTACGCTTCCATCCCTCGACCAAGCAGACGGCTACCATTGGCGGCTTCATCGCCGGCGGCTCCGGCGGCGTCGGCTCGATTACCTGGGGCGGTCTTCGCGATATCGGCAACATACTGCGGCTGCGGGTCGTGACGATGGAGGCCGAACCCCGCGTCCTCGACCTCACCGGCTGGGACCTGCAGAAGGTCAGTCATGCCTACGGCACCAACGGCATCATCACCGAGATCGAAATGCCGCTGGCGCCGGCCTACGACTGGATCGACGTGCTGGTCGGCTACGACGACTTCATGGCGTCGGTGCGCTTTTCGGATGCGCTGGCGAAATGCAACGGCATCCTTGTCAAGGAAATCGCCCCGATCGCAGCGCCTATCCCTTACGACTACTTCACCCGCCACAAGCCCTACATCCGCGAGGGCCAGTCCGTCGTGGTGCTTATGATCGCGCCTCATTCGATGGATGCCTTCCTCGCCTTCGCAGCGTCGCAGAAGGCCGAGGTGATCTTCCGCTCCGACACGGTCGAAAGCATGAAGGGCATCCCGCACGCCTATGAGCTGGCCTGGAACCACACTACGCTGCGCGCTTTGAAGGTCGACCCCGGTCTGACCTACCTCCAGATCCAGTATCCCGGCCCCGACCACGTCGCGAAGGTCGCCGAGATGACCGCGATCTTCGGCGACGAGGTGCCCGGTCATCTCGAATTCATGCGGTTCGACGGCCAGGTCCAGTGCTCCGGCCTGCCGCTGGTGCGCTACACGACGGAGGCGCGGCTGGAGGAGATCATCCAGATCCACCAGGATCACGGTTGCCCGGTCTTCAATCCGCATCGCTACACGCTCGAGGAAGGCGGCATGAAGCGCACCGACAAGATACAGCTGGCCTTCAAGCACGAGACGGACCCGAAGGGCTTGCTCAATCCCGGCAAGATGATCGCCTGGGACAATCCAGATTTCGATTTTACTGCCGGAAAGAATTATCTCTTTCCGGGGCTTGCTGGTGTCATGGAGGGGTGATGAGGGTCCTGGTTCTGCATTCGCATCCGGTGGAATCGAGCTATGGGGCGGCCCTTTACCGGCAGACGGTCGCAAGCCTGGAGGCAGCCGGGCACACGGTCGACGGTTGCGATCTCTATGCGGAGAAATTCGACCCGGTTCTCTCGCGACACGACCGGCTGATCTACCACGACTACCCGCAGAATACCGAACTGGTTGAGCCCTATGTCCAGCGGTTACGGCAGGCCGAGGGCCTGGTTATCGTCACGCCGGTCTGGAATTTTGGCTTTCCGGCGATGCTGAAGGGCTATTTCGACCGCGTCTGGCTCCCCGGCGTCTCATTCGAGCTCGTCGACGGGCAGGTAAAGTCGCGGCTTCGGCACATTCGCAAGCTGGCAGCGGTTCTGACCTACGGCGCAACGCCGCTCCGCGCGCTGGTCGCCGGCAACCCGCCGAAGAAAATCGTCAAGCGGGTGCTGCGTGCGCAGATCAATCCGGTGAAGCCGGTGACGTTTCTGGCCCATTACGACATGAACAACTGCACGGAGCAAACCCGGGCGGCATTCATGGCAAGGGTGAAGACGGCGATGGAGCGCTTCTAGCCAGGGCGGCGCCTGTCAGTTGACCTTGGCTGCCGTCACTTCGACTTCCACCAGGAATTCCGGGCGCGTAAAGCCGCTGACGATGATCAGCGTCGAGACCGGCTTGGGGTCGAGCGTGTAGCGATCGCGGACAGCCATGTAGGGGGCGAAGTCCTCGCGGCGGGTGACGAAGCCTGAGATGCGGATAACGTCAGAAAAATCCATCCCCGCTTCCGATAAGATAGCGGCGATTGCCTGGAAGCAGAGCTCGGCCTGGGCCGTGACGCCGTCGGGGATGGTATCGTCGGCGGCGATGCCCAGCTGGCCGGATGTCACCAGCAAGGAGGCGCCGGGTGGCACCAGCAGGCCGTGATTGTAATGGCCGAAAGGGCGGCGAACGGAGGGTGGGTTGAATGTCTCGGCCATCGGGATCCCGTCTGATCTTACGCGCGGAAAACAACGGCTGGGGGGCATGACCGCTGCCGGTCACGCCCCTGTTGCATCACGCAGCAATCGCTGCATTGAGCGGCAATTCGACGTCGATTTCAAGCGTCGAGACGAATTCCGAACGCTCGATTTTCACCTGCACCTTGTCGTTGTCGAGCTGCACATGCTTGGAGATAACCGCAAGGATCTCTTCCCTGAGCAGGGTGATCAGGTCCGAGCCGGATGACGACCGTTCGTGGGCAAGAAGCAGCTGCAGCCGTTCGCGGGCGGCAGGAGCGGTTCTCTGCCTGTTGAAAAGCTTGAAAATGTTCATGCTGCTCTCCGACCGAAAAGCTTGTCGAAAATATTGCGCTTGTCGCTCGGCATTGCGATTGGCAAGGCTTCGCCGGCAAGACGGCGGGCGGCGTCGAAATAGGCCATGGCAGCGGCACTGCGGCTTTCGGCGATGGTCACGGGCGCGCCGACATTCGAGGCGCGCAGCACGTCCATGCTTTCCGGAATGATGCCGAGCAGAGGGATGGAAAGGATTTCCAGCACGTCCTCGACCTTCAGCATGTCGCCGCGCTCGGCGCGGTTGGCGTCGTAGCGGGTCAGCAGCAGGTGCTTTTCCATCCGTTCGCCGCGTTCGGCCTTGGCAGTCTTGGAATCCAGCAGGCCGATGATGCGGTCGCTGTCGCGCACCGACGAAACTTCCGGATTGGTGACGACCACGGCAACGTCGGCATGGCGCATGGCAAGCGTCGCGCCGCGCTCGATGCCGGCCGGGCTGTCGCAAATGATCCAGTCGAAATGGCGCTTCAGATCGGTGATGACGCGCTCGACGCCCTCTTCCGTCAGGTTATCCTTGTCGCGGGTCTGGGAAGCCGGCAGGAGGAACAGGTTTTCAAGCCGCTTGTCGCGGATCAGCGCCTGCGTCAGCTTGGCATCGCCCTGGATAACGTTGATGAGATCGTAGACGACCCGGCGCTCGGCGCCCATGATGAGGTCGAGATTTCTGAGGCCGACGTCGAAATCGACGACCACGACCTTCTCGTTGCGCTGCGCCAAGGCTGCCCCCAGAGCTGCAGTCGACGTGGTCTTGCCAACTCCGCCCTTGCCCGATGTTACGACGACGACTTTCCCCATCTCGCTCTCCTTATGTCCCTGCCGGCATCCGGCTTAATTGAGTTTCTCTGCCATGATCCTGTCGTCCTCGAGCCAGAGTTGCACGGCTTGCCCGTGAAGCTCTGGAGCGAGGTCCTCCGCCATCTTGTAGACGCCATCGATCGCGACCAGCTCGGCCTCGAGTTTCCGGCAGAAGATGCGCGCAGAGGCGTGTCCGACAGAGCCCGCCATGACGCGGCCTCTGAGTGTTCCGTAGATGTGCACCGACCCGCCGGCGACGATCTCGGCGCCAGAGGCGACCGAGCCGATGACGGTGACGTCGCCTTCCGGAAAGATCACCGACTGGCCGGAGCGAACCGGCTCGCGGATGACCAGCGATTGTGTCGCAGGCCGCGGCTCGGTCACTACCGGCTTGGCGGGTGCATCGGCGTCCGGCTCCTTCGAGGCAACCTCGAAGTCGGCAACGGGACGGCCGCCCTTCAGCGCCGGCGGCATGCCCGGCCCGAGGATCGAGGGACGTCCGCCCTCGATGCCCATGATGCTGACGTTGCGGCTCGAAAGTTCGGCAATCAGAGCCTTCAGCTGTGCCCGGTCTATCGGCAGGTCCGTCACGTCGAGGACGACGGGACGTCCGAGGAAAAAGCCTGCAGAGCGCGCGGCCAGATCGTCCAGCCTGATCAGCCAGTCGTCAAACGGCAGATCGGGGGATAGCATGACCGCCAGAAACGAGCGGCCTTTAATGCGAATCGAGCGAGCATCTGTTAGCAATTTGGTCATCTGCGTTAAGAATTCATTGACGATGTTTAAGGGCGATTTGGTTAACAGAGTGTTAATTTCATCCCCGTGCCCGGCGCCGGGGCACGAAATTTTCGGCAATGGTGCAAGTGTGTTGCGGGCGCCCCGGCAGCAGCAGCGGGAGCCGCTCAGGCGCGACCGTCGAGAACCGTGGCGATGCTTGCAAAATGCATTGCTTTTACGCATCAAACGTCTGCAAGTCGTGCAATGGCGAATGATCGTGGCGCCCCCGTCACGGCTTCCTGAAATTGCGGTGGGTGGAAAGAAATGACCAGAAATATCATGTTGTTGACCGGCGCAAGCCGTGGGATCGGGCACGCGACGGTCAAATTCTTCACGGAAAAAGGCTGGCAGATCCTGACGGTATCGCGACAGTCGTCCGAGGACTGCCCCTGGCCGGCCGCGCGGGAAAGCCATATCCAGGCCGATCTGTCGGAGCTTGACCAGATCGAACGGCTTGCCGCCACGGTGCGCGAGAGGTTGCCGGAGGGTGCGTTGCATGCGCTGGTTAACAATGCCGGCATATCGCCGAAGGGGCCGGATCAGACCCGGCTCGGCGTCAGCGCGACCGATGCCCAGACGTGGACGAAGGTGATGAACGTCAATCTCATCTCGATAGCCCTACTGGCGCGCGAACTTCGTCCGGAACTGGAAAAGGCCAAGGGATCGATCGTCAACGTCACCTCCATCGCCGGCTCTCGCGTCCACCCGTTTGCGGGCGTTGCCTATGCTGCATCGAAAGCCGGGCTGGCGTCGTTGACCCGCGAGCTGGCCCATGAATTTGCACCGATGGGTATTCGCGCCAACGCTATCGCCCCCGGAGAAATCGCCACGTCGATGCTGTCCCCGGGGACAGACGACATCGTCAGACGCGATGTGCCGATGGGGCGACTGGGGTCGCCGATGGAGGTTGCAGAGACGATCCACTTCCTCTGCACCGCTGCATCCTCGTACATTAACGGTGCTGAAATCCACATCAGCGGCGGGCAGCACGTCTGAGACGCTGGCCTTTTCGCGGCACGGGCTTACATGGCAAGGACGACAGAACGGCGCCGTCCGGTCGGGATGGCGTCGGCGCCCTGAAAGGAAAAATCCATGCAGAAATTCAAGATCGCCGTGATCCGCGAGATCGAAGCCGACAGTGCCGATGAAGCGGCTTTGCTGATGTATCAGGAACTCAGCAAGGCGGCGGCACCCCTGATATATACCCTGATGGAAGGCGCGCAGGTGTCCGGGGAAATCGTTCTCGACCGCAAGGTGGCGGAGGAATTTGCCGAGATCGACCATACAGCCGATCCAGGAAACTGGTAGCGGGCTCGCAGGTCGCAAACCCGCTGACGTGTCGCTTTTAGTTAAGTGGCCCGGAGATCGCGTAATCCGGACGCTCTATCGGGACAACGACCTTCTGCGGCACCGTGAATGCGGTATCGATCGGCTTCATTGCTGTCGGGGCAAAGGCAGTTGCGGCGGTAAAGGCCGGGACCGGGCCTGTGGCTGGCAGCAGGTGATCGAATTGCGGCGATGTGATCTGCTCGGAAGCCTGCTGGTTGCCGACGTAGTTCATAGCGACTTCATAGGCCGGCAGCGGCGGCGGCGTCTCGAGCGTACCGTCCTTGGCACGCTTCTCGTAAAATGCGTTGCCGCCGGCAACGGCGACGTAGTGCATGTTGCCATACGGATATTTCAGTCCCTGCGTATGGAAGAACATCGCGCTTTCCAGCGCCGGATGCCGCTCGCCATGCAGGATGGCATCGGCGGCCGCATCGAGGGTCGGCTCGGCCTGGTCCTTGATGACGACTTTCATGACGCCGGGGGCAAACTGCTTTTCCTGGCCCACGACGCCACAAATGGTTTTCGGGTAAGCCGGCGAGGTCAGGCGATTGGCAACGACGGTGCCGACCGCCAGATAGCCATCGGGGTCGGAGGCCAGCGATTCCGCGTACATCGCCCGCTTCAGGCATTCGCGGTCTTCGCGGGTGTAATTGTAGGTCACTTTGACAGCGCCGTTGGCGGTCTTCGTGCGGGTAACTGGCTTGGTCTCGGGCTTCGGCATGGTCGTGCACCCTGCCATAGTCAGTCCGACAACAAAAATCCCCACGAAGGATTTCATCCAATCACTATGCGTCCGCAACGGCAGGTGCCTCCTGTTTGGTATGGCCCATACTTGTATCGACGCAACGTCTTAACAAAAACTTTACGTATTCCAAATTCATTTTTTCCGAGATGTCGTTTTTTGAATTTTTCTTCTGGTTCTCCGGGATTTTCGCGATCGCTGCGTTGGCTACTTTTTGGCTTAAACGAGCCGGCAGCTTCCATAATTGACGCCGTGGTGATTCGCCGTCATTCCGCCGCTGGGCTCGCAAGTGTCTGATGCAGTACGGTGTGACCGGCGACCATTGAGGTGTTCGCCGGCCACGGATGCGTCATTCTGCCATGTCGACTTCGCGTTGGCGTCCGAGCGAGCTCATCCAGGTGCCGACGTCGGGGGTCGTTGCCAGCTGCACGGCGTAGTGGCGGCGCAGCGCGGCGGTGAGCTTGCCCTCGCGGTCGAGCTGTTCGTCGGCGTAGCGGATCATCAGCGAGTTCGGCCAGGCTTGCGGGCGGATGCGGCGGAGCGTTTCGAAGACGTGATCTTCCGCCTCTTCCGGATGGGCCTGCGCCATGATCGCTACCATCGCAGCGGTCGAGCGCGATACGCCCATATGGCAATGGACCAGCAGCGAGCCGAAGGAGTTGCTTTCGGTCTCGACCAGATGGCCGAATTCGAGAATGGATTTCATGTGCGATTTTTCCGGCAGGATCATGCCGGGCTTGGGCTCGATGATATCGTGCATCTTCAAGACGAGGCGGCGGGTGCTGCCATAGGCTTCGAAATGCTCCATCTCCGGAAGCTCCGGATCCACCAGCGACAGGACATGGGTAATGCCATGCCCGGACCGCGCTGCCAGCTCGTCGATGCCGCAGATATACCGCTTGGGCAGATTCAAGGTTTTCATGCGCAGTTCCTTTGTTGTCGAGGGCGACATTCCGGACGGGTTTCATCTGTCAACGCGATAAACTTAAGACACTTTCGCGTCGTCGCCGACCCCCCAAATATCAGAAATTGAAGAATTGCTGCGACACCCTTCAAATCCCGCCCTGGAACGCTGTTACGAAGCCACAATCTGCGGCATCGGGCGAAAAGGGGGCGACGCACCAAAGAAAATCTGGCATTGATTCTGTAAGCAAATCATCCGGAAATGCGGTCGAGCCGATTGCCGTTCGTCGCTAGCCATTGCTTTTCGTTGTCCGGCCAAGTCCGGTCCTGCTGATGTCAATCACAGATATGGAATCATGACGGCACCCTATTCTCCCCTCCGCGGCGTGCTTGTCGCTTTCGCCGCCTATGCCGTTTTCGCGTTCAGCGATGCGTCGATCAAGATCCTGCACGGCGCCCTGCCCTCCTATCAGGTGACCTTCATCGGCGCGCTGTTCGGGATAGCCGCCCTGCCCTTCCTGAAGACCAAGAACGATACGTGGTCGGATATCGTCAAGACGTCGAACCGGCCGCTCTGGATGCTGCGCTTCGTCTGTGGGGCGATCGGCTCCATCTGCTCGGTTGTTGCCTTCACCAAGCTACCGATGGCCGAAGCCTTCGCGCTGCTGTTCCTGCTGCCGTCGTTCGTGACCATCCTGTCGGTAATCTTCCTGAAGGAGGACGTCCGCTGGCAGCGCTGGACGGCTGTTACCATCGGCTTTGTCGGTGTCCTCATCGTGCTGCGGCCCGGCTTCCGCGAACTGACGATCGGCCATTTCTGCGCGGCTGCCGGTGGTCTCACCGCCGCCATCTCGATCGTCATCTTCAGGGCCATGGGCCCGAGCGAGAAGCGCCTCTCGCTTTACGGCGCGGCGTTGTTCGGCGTGCTGGTGATCAGCGGCTTGCTGATGCTCACCGATCTCGCCTTGCCGACGCCGCGGCAGTGGGTGTTTCTCGCCAGCTACGGCCTTCTCGGCGCTGCCGGTAACGTGCTGCTGATGAATGCCGCCAAGATGGCGCCGGCAAGCCTTGTGGCGCCGCCGCAATATAGCCAGATGATCTGGGCGATCCTGTTCGGCTACCTGATTTTCGAAGATCACATCGATGCGCCGATGGCTGTCGGCATCGTGCTGATCATCTTCTCGGGCCTGCTAACGCTGCTGCGCGAACGCAAGCGCAAGACGTCGCTGCCGACGGCGGTGGCCTCCGCCGACAGCCAGGCCGCGCTGGTGACGCTCGAAGACCCCGGCGATCCGGCCGCAAAGGAAGTCCGCGCCGAAAACCGCTGAGACTGCCCTAGTCTGCAGTCTTGCCGAGCGTATCGGCGACATAGGCGCCGCGTTCGCCCATCGGGCGCGGCGGGCCGGTGGTCGAATCCTCGCGCGTCTGGTGTTCGAGTTCGGCGTTGATCTCGGCTCCGACGATGATGATGATGACCGAGATCCATATCCACACCATGAAGCCGATCAGCGCGCCGAGCGTGCCGTAGGTGGCGTTGTAGTCGGCAAAATGGTCGAGGTAATAGGAAAACACGAAGGACGACAGCAGCCATAGCAGCGTGCTGAAGACAGCACCCCAGCTGAGCCAGACGACCTTGGCCGGCTGTCGGCTCGGGCCGTAGTTATAAAGCAGCATGATGCCCGACATCACCAGGCCAAGGATGATCGGCCAGCGCGCCAGCCTCGTCAGCAGATCGGTCCATTCGCCGAGCCAGATGAACGAGAGGATCGCCGGAATGACGCCGATGGCAAAGATCAGTACGACGGCGAAGATCAGCAGCCCGAAGGTGAAGACGAGCGACAGAAGGTTGAACTCGACGATTCCCCGCTTTTCTTCCTCGCCGTAAGCGACGTTCATGGCGTCGCAGAGTGCCTTGACGCCGTTATTGGCGCTCCACAGCGCGATCAGCAGGCCGGTGACGAAGCCAATGCTCAGCGTCCCCGGCTTCTGCTGGGTCAGAGCCGTCAGCTGCGACAGGATGAGATCGAAGGAGCCGCGCGGGAAGATCTGCGACAGGAAACCGATATGGGTGGCGATGGTCGTCGGATCGGACACGAAACCGTAGATCGAGACCAGCGCGCCCAGCGCCGGAAACATCGCAAGCAGCAGATAGTAGGTGACGCCCGCCGCAATCAGCGTCACCCGGTCCTCCATCACTTCCGAGACGACCCGCCAGAGGACGTCCTTCAGGCCCTTCATCGGGATCTGGCTCGGCGTCTCGGCGTCTCGCCCGCGTCCAGCCTCGCCCAACGCCGGTCCCTCGGTCAAAGCCGCCGTCCCATCCTGTTCGCCCACGCCCGTCGATCTCCCCTGTTATCCCGTCGAACTAGGGCTCTTGCGGCATTCGTCGAGTCGTCCCGGATGTTACGACTTCAGGGCGCGCTCCAGCACCCGCGACAGGCGATCAGAAAACGCCCGCGGGTCCTCGGGCTTGTCGCCGTCGAGGATGCGCGCCTGGTCGAGCAGCAACTGCACGGCATCCGTCTGGAACGCCGCGTCCTGTCCGGCAGTGCCGGCAAGCGCGGTAATCAGCGCGTGGTCCGGGTTGATTTCCAGCACCGGCTTGGCGGCGGCGTCGAGGCGGCCGGCACCCTGCAGGATTTTTTCGAGCTGCCGGTCCGGGCCATGCTCGGGGGCAACGAGGCATACGGCGCTTTCGGTCAGCCGGTCGGAGGCCCTGACATCTGAGAGTGCATCTCCGAGCGTCGTCTTGGCAAAGGCGATAAAGTCGCTGACCAGCTGCGTCGTCTCGGCCTTCGGCTGGGCTTCGCCATCGGCTTTTTTTATGTCGGCGAGATCGGCTGATCCCTGCGATACCGACTTGAAGCTCTTTCCATCGAAATCGGGTGCATTGGTCACCCAGAAGCTGTCGACGGGATCGGTGAGCAGCAGCACTTCGACGCCCCGGGCGCGGAAACCTTCGATATGCGGGGAAGCTGCCAGCTGGGCCGTATTGCCGCCGGCGAGATAGTAGATCGCCGTCTGGCCTTCCTTCATGTCCTTGACGTAGTCGGCAAGCGACCGGTATCCGTCGCCGGACGCCGTGCTCTTGAAGCGGGCCAGAGCCATCAGCTGGGCGCGGCGCTCGTAATCCTCGTAGATGCCTTCCTTCAGCACGGTGCCGAAGGCTTCCCAGACCTTGATGAAGGTGTCGTTGTCGCTTTCGGCCAGCTTCTCGAGGCTGGTGAGGATGCGGCTGGTCAGGCCCTTGCGGATGGCGGCAAGGATCGGGCTCTGCTGGATCATCTCGCGCGACACATTGAGCGGCAGGTCCGACGTATCGATCAGGCCGCGCACGAAGCGCAGGTAGCGCGGCAAAAGGTCGGCGTCGTCGGTGATGAAGACGCGCTTGACGTAAAGCTTGATGCGGCCCTTGCGGTCGGGATCGAAGAGATCGAAGGGAGGCGAGTTCGGCACGAAGGCAAGCCCGGTATATTCGTGGCGACCCTCGGCGCGGAAATGCACGGTGACGGCCGGCTCGTCGAACTGGCCGGAGAGGCCGCGATAGAAATCGGTGTATTCCTCCTTGCTGATGTCGCTCTTCTGCTTGGTCCAGAGCGCTGAGCCGTCGGCGATCTGCTTCGGCTCCTCGCCGGGCTTCTCGACGATCTCGATCGGCACCGGCACATGGCCGGACTGTTCCTTGACGATGCGCTCGACAGTCCAGCGCGAGGCGTAGGACTGGGCATCTTCCATCAGCGCCAGCGTGATCCGCGTGCCGCGCGCCGGTGCCTGCTCGAGGGGAACGGCGGTAATAGTATAGGTGCCCTTGCCGTCGGACGACCACATCCAGGCTTCATCCGATCCGGCGCGCCGCGAGATGACGTCGACGCGATCGGCAACCATGAAGGCGGAATAGAAGCCGATGCCGAACTGGCCGATCAGCTGGGCGCCGTCCTTGCCCTTGGCCGCCTCGACCATCTCCATGAAGGCGCGGGTACCGGAGCGGGCGATGGTGCCGAGCGCCTCGATCAAGTCGTCGCGGCTCATGCCGATGCCGTTATCCTCGAGCACGAAGCCGAGGTTCTCCTCGTCGAGCGTCAGCCTGATCCTCGAGGCAGGGTCGCCGGCCAGCAGTTCGGGCGCTGCTATGGCCTCGTACCGCAGCTTCTCGCAGGCGTCGGCAGCGTTCGAAATCAACTCGCGCAGGAATACGTCCTTGTCCGAGTAGATCGAGTGAACCATCAGGTGAAGAAGCCTGGATACATCGGCTTCGAAGGCGTGATTTTCCACGGGGGTCTCGGCAGCAGTCGTCATGGCAATCTCTTCAGGCGTTGTCGATGTCATTGGGGCCTCTGACTTGGCAAAGACAGCTCTCGAATTCAAGGGGGAGGACAACCCGCAAGCGAAGATATCCCCGCACGCCCGCCTCCTCCGGCCCAGCATCCGCACCATCCCGTTCACGCGACCTGTTCGGTCCGTGTCATGACAATTCTGATGGCCGGGGCACACCGAGTGCCTGATGATTTTTTAGTGAAGTGACACGCGATGTGCCCCGTTCGACAGTTTTTATCCGCAACTCCGGATCCTCTGTTTCCGACCCAGATCCCGTTGAGGGGAAAAGCTGCCGGAGTTACGCCACACAGGCATGCCGAGCCTAAGGGGCTCGAAGGGATCCACTTTCTGCGGACCCTCGAAGAAGTCGCCTGCGTAGACGGCAACCCCTCCAAGACCCGGCCCCACCTCGCCGGCAACGCGGACCGGTGTATCCGATGGCGGAACGGGGTGATTATAGATCAACCCGCAAAAGCGGGGATGAAACTATGATGCCGGCATTGTTTCCAAACGGAAATCCCAACGGTTTATCCCCATGAGGTGCTGCGAGCAGGGGCGATGGAGGGAAGCGAGAGAGGAGAGAGAGAGTGTAAGAAATCAGAAAGATCACAAAACCGGAAAGAGCCACCCCGACCTCCCTCATTCCTGTGCTTGTCACAGGAATCCAGCCGCCCAAGTCCTTGGGCGATAAACACTTTTCTCACCAACAGAGAGTCCTCTCACGGCGCAGACGCGCCGTGACTGGATTCCTGTGACGAGCACAGGAATGAGGGAGCCGGGGGCGTCAGGGCAAGGTTGGAGTTTGAAGCGTTTGGCAGTTATGGATATATTTTTCAATACCTGCTCAGTCTGTGGATCCGCGCCACACACCTATGCTTGTGACGAGCCTACACGTGCGAGGGTTACCGCTTGTGGGCGACTCCAGCGCCGTCGTGCCGGGTTTCCACCGTTCTACAGGCCGTGAAGATAGTGGGAGATGTCTTGCCAATCGGGGTTGGTGGTCTCGATCAGGTTGAGCTTCCATTGTCGGGGCCACTTTTTCATCGTTTTCTCGCGGGTGATCGCGGCTGTCAGCAGATCGTGCTCCTCGAACCAGACCAGCGTTTTCACACCGTGTCGCGAGGTGAAGCCGGGGGTCAGTTCATTCTGGTGGTCGTAAAGCCGGCCGGCCATATCCCGAGTCACGCCGATGTAAAGCGTACCGTTGCGTTTCGATGCGAGTATGTAGACGTAGCCTTTCATCGCCGTATCTTTGCGCGAGTATATCAATAGGTACAATCAAAAATTGAAGCCTGGTTACCCGCCGATATTCTTCTCCCTTCTTCTCCCATGGCCCGCTCAAACCCTCCGGCCGATGCGGTTGCGGGTTTGGGAGGGGCTTTCGGCGAACTGGGTGCGGTAGCTGCGGGAGAAGGCGGAGGCGGAGTTGAAGCCGGTGGCGGCGGCGATGTCGGCGAAGGTGGCGGGTGTCTCGATCACCTTGCGGCGGGCGGCGTTGAGGCGGAGCGCGAGGTAGTGGACGTGGGGCGCAACGCCGACGCTTTCGCGGAACAGCGTTTGCAGATGACGGGCGCTGAGCCCTGCGCGCCTGGCGAGGCGGGTGAGCGACAGGGGCTGCTCGACGGTCTCTTCCATGAGCCGCACCGCGTGAGCGACGCGGGGATCGTTCATCCCGAACGCTGCCGTCGACGGCATGACCTGCGTGTTGCTGCGGGAACCGGCCTGCTCGTAGATGAAGAGCCGGGTTACCTCCAGTGCCAGCGAATAGCCCTGCCGCCGCCGGATGATTTCGAGCATCAGGTCGACTGTTGGCAGCGAGCCGCCGGTGGTGATGCGCTTGCCGTCGATGACGAAGCGTTCGCGCACCATCCGTACCTGCGGATAGGCTGCGGCAAAATCGTCGAAATCCTCCCAATGGGTCGTGGCCGCCACGTTGTCGAGCAGGCTTGCTTCCGCCAGCAGCCATGTTCCGGATTCGATGCCGGCGATGACCGTGCGATAACGCGCGGTCTGGGACAGCTGCATCTTCAGGGCCGGCGTGGCGCTGCGCTGCCAGTTGTAGGCGCCGAGCACGAACAGCGGCGTCGTCTCCCTGGCCGGACGGAAGGCGGCGTCTACAGGGATTTGGATATTACTCGTCGTCTGCACCGGAGCGCCGTCGGGGGTGAACAATCGCCACCGGTAGATCTCGCTGCCGGCAATGCGGTTGGCGCCTCGCAGCGGCTCGATGACCGAGGCGATCAGGATCAGGTTGGTCTCCGGCAGGATCAGCAGGTCGATATCCAGCGGGGCATTCGACGAGGTCAGCATAGGGATCGCGGTCCGTTTCCGATAATGTATAATCTACTTCCGAAAATGCAAAGCAATCCTCTCTGTCATGCCGCGTAATCCGGTCAACCAATGGAGACCCCCAAATGCCTCTTGCCATGAATCGCGATGTGTTCATCACCTGTGCCGTTACCGGTGCCGGCGATACGGCTTCGAAGTCCGCCCATGTGCCGGTTACCCCGAAGCAGATCGCCGAATCCGCCATCGATGCCGCAAGGGCCGGCGCTGCCATCGTCCATTGTCATGTTCGCGATCCCGAAACCGGTGCCGGCAGCCGCCGCATCGAGCTTTATCGGGAGGTCACGGACCGCATCCGCGCCTCCGAGGTCGACGTCGTGCTGAACCTGACGGCGGGCATGGGCGGCGACATGATTTTCGGCGACGTCGAAAATCCACTGCCGCTCAATCCTGTCGGCACCGACATGGGCGGCGCCACGGACCGTGTTGCCCACGTCGCCGAGTGCCTGCCGGAAATCTGCACGCTCGACTGCGGCACGATGAATTTCTCGCTTGGCGACTACGTGATGACCAACACGCCGGGCATGCTGCGCGCCATGGCGAAGAAGATGACCGACCTCGGCGTCCGCCCGGAGATCGAGGCCTTCGACACCGGCCACCTTTGGTTTGCCAAGCAGCTGGTCGAGGAAGGCTTGATCGAGGACCCGGTGTTGATTCAGCTCTGCATGGGTATCCCGTGGGGAGCGCCCGACGATCTCAATACCTTCATGGCGATGGTCAACAACGTGCCGCCGAGCTGGACATTTTCGGCGTTCTCGATCGGCCGCAACGCCATGGCCTATCCGGCAGCCGCCATCCTTGCCGGCGGCAACGTCCGCGTCGGGCTGGAGGATAATCTCTATGTCGGCAAGGGAAAGCTCGCCACCAATGCCCAGCTGGTCGAAAAAGCCGTCACCGTCGTCGAAGGCATGGGCGGTCGCATTATCGGGCCGGACGAGGTCCGGCGGAAGCTGAAGCTGACAAAGCGGTAGCAATATGGGTCGGACGACGGAAGTTAGAGCATGGCAGGAACCACTATGACCAAAATCAATAGAGCGGCCTGCATCGGCGGTGGCGTTATCGGCGGGGGGTGGATTGCCCGGTTTCTTCTGGCCGGCATCGACGTCAAGGTGTTCGATCCGCATCCGGACGCGCAGCGGATTGTCGGCGAAGTGCTGGCCAATGCCGAGCGGGCCTATGCGATGCTGACCGGGGCGCCGCTGCCGGCGCGGGGTCAGCTGACGTTCACGGCAAGCCTCGAGGAGGCGGTTGCCGATGCGGACTGGATCCAGGAGAGCGTGCCGGAGCGGCTCGACCTCAAGCGCGGCGTGCTCAACCAGATCGATGCGGCCGCCCGGCCGGACGCGCTGATCGGCTCCTCCACCTCGGGCCTGCTGCCGAGCGAATTGCAGCGCGACATGCGCCACCCGGAACGCCTGTTCGTCGCCCATCCCTACAACCCGGTCTACCTGCTGCCGCTGGTCGAGATCGTCGGTGGCGAGAAGACCTCCGCCGAAACGATCAGGGCGGCAATGGAGCGTCTGGTGCCCATCGGCATGAAGGGCGTCCATATCGCCAAGGAGATCGAGGCGTTTGTCGGCGACCGCCTGCTGGAGGCGCTGTGGCGCGAGGCGCTGTGGCTGATCAGGGACGATATCTGCACGGTCGAAACGCTCGACGACGTCATCCGCTATTCCTTCGGCCTGCGCTGGGCGCAGATGGGGCTGTTCGAGACCTATCGCATTGCCGGGGGTGAAGCCGGCATGCGGCATTTCCTCGCGCAGTTCGGCCCGTGCCTCGCCTGGCCCTGGAGCAAGCTCACCGATGTCGTCGATCTCGACGACGCGCTGGTGGAAAAGATCGGCCGGCAATCTGACGAGCAGGCCGGCGGTCGCTCGATCCGCGAACTCGAGCGCATCCGTGACGAAAACCTCGTCGGCATCCTGCAGACGCTGAAGGGCGGCGACGGCGGCAATGGCTGGGGTGCCGGCAAGCTGCTGAAGGATTTCGAGGATGGCCTCTGGGCCGAGGGCGGCAAGCGCGATACGCTGCACGACACGGCGCGGCCGCTGACACTGGTGGAGACCAAGGTCAGCCCGGCCTGGGTCGACTATAACGGCCACATGACGGAACACCGCTATCTGCAGGTGTTCGGCGACACGTCGGATGCGCTGCTGCGGCTCGTCGGCGTCGATCTCGCCTATGTCCGGGACGGTCACAGCTACTACACCGTCGAGACCCATATCCGGCATCTCGGTGAAGCGAAACTCGGACAGCCGATCCATGCCACCTGCCAGATTCTTTTCGCCGACGACAAGCGGCTGCAGGTTTTCCACACGATCCACAACAGCGAGACGGGCGAAGCGATCGCCACCGCAGAGCAGATGCTGCTGCACGTGGACTCCAAGGCTGGCAAGGCGATGCCGGCGCCGGAAATTATCTTGAACAGAATCATGGCCATCGCCGGTGCCCATGCGACGCTGCCTCCGCCGGAGGGAGTGGGACGGCATGTCGGGCAGAAACGACAGGGGTAGAATGGGTATCGCAATCGGTGCCGCCGGCCCGGGATTCGGGCCGCGAGGCGACAGCCTGGAGATCGATGGGCGGATTGGCAGGGATGCCGGTCCGCATCGTCGCATCGGGGGTAGTTTCTGTCGCGTTCAACCGCTGCAATCGGTGGTGAACCCGCCATTACTGCAGGGTGAAACCGATGGCGGGCGGCCAGCCGATCCGCCGATACACGTCGAGGATTGCCGCGCATCCGGTCACGAAAAGATGCGGCGAATTTATCAGGGAGATCGATCAAGGGTTTGAATTGGCTGCTATCTCCGTATAGTCGTCGGCAATGGATCGGACCGGGAAGTTAACGCCGAAAACGGCAGCCGGGATACGAAGTCTAATAACAACCAGAGAAGAGGAACAGGGAATGAGCGAGTTTACGAAATATCTGACCGGTCGTGTCACCTCGGGGGGCATGAACCGCCGCGAATTCATGGGTCGCGCCATGGCCGCCGGTATCACGCTTGCCGCCGCCGACGCGATGTTTGCCACCAGCGCCATGGCGCAGACGCCGAAAAAGGGCGGCCACCTGAAGCTCGGGCTGGAGGGCGGCTCGTCGACCGACAGCATCGATCCGGCCTCGGCCACCTCGCAGGTCATGTTCGTCGCGGTACGCACCTGGGGCGACACGCTGGTCGAAACCCATCCGCAGACCCGCAAGCCACTTCCGGCACTTGCCGAATCCTGGACATCGTCGCCTGACGCCAAGATCTGGACCTTCAAGATCCGCAAGGGCGTGCAGTTCCACGATGGCAAGGAAATGACCATCGACGACGTCGTCGCCACCCTGCACCGCCATTCCGACGAGAAGTCGAAGTCCGGCGCTCTCGGCATGATGAAGTCGCTGACCAAGATCGAGAACCAGAACGGCGATCTCGTCATCACCCTCGACCAGGGCAATGCCGACATGCCGGCGCTCCTGACCGACTACCACCTCGTCATCCAGCCGAACGGCGGCATGGACAACCCGACGGCAGCGATCGGCACCGGCGCCTACAAGGTGGCCAATTTCCAGGCCGGCGTTCGCATGACCTTTGAGAAGAACCCGAACGACTGGCGCACGGATCGCGGTTATGTCGACAGCGTCGAACTGATCACCATGAACGACGCGACGGCCCGCGTCGCCGCCCTCACCTCCGGCCAGGTCCACTGCATCAACCGCATCGATCCAAAGACGGTCAACCTTCTGAAACGCGCCCCGAACGTCCAGCTTCTGACGACGGCCGGCGGCGGTCACTACGTCTTCATCATGCACTGCGACACCGCACCGTTCGACAACAACGACCTGCGTCTCGCGCTGAAATACGCCATCGACCGCGAGGAAATGGTCAAGCGCATCCTTGGCGGCTACGGTTCGCTCGGCAACGACTTCCCGATCAACAGCACCTATGCGCTGTTCCCCGATGGCATCGAGCAGCGCAAGTACGATCCGGACAAGGCGAAGTTCCACTACAAGAAGTCCGGCCATGACGGCTCGATTCTGATGCGGACCTCCGAAGTTGCCTTCCCCGGTGCCGTCGATGCGTCCGTGCTGTTCCAGCAGAGCGCCAAGAAGGCCGGCATCAACCTCGAGATCAAGCGCGAGCCGGCCGATGGCTACTGGACCAACGTCTGGAACAAGCAGCCGTTCAGCGCTTCCTACTGGGGCAGCCGCGCGACGCAGGACCAGTTCTATTCCGGCGCCTATCTGTCAACCGCCGACTGGAACGACACCCGTTTCAAGCGCCCGGATTTCGACAAGCTGCTGGTATCGGCCCGTGCCGAACTGGACGAGACCAAGCGCAAAGACCTCTATCGCCAGATGGCCATGATGGTCCGCGACGAAGGCGGCACCATCCTGCCGATGTTCAACGACTTCGTGAACGCCGGTTCGAAGAAGCTGATGAACTATGTCCAGGACATCGGCAACGACATGTCGAACGGCTATGTCGCCACCCGCGTCTGGCTCGACGCCTGAGACTGAAACCGGGCGGCCGATGCGCCGCCCGCCAGACTGGAGTGTGGATCGTGGGACGTCTCGCCCCCGATCCACCCCCTCAAGTTTCAGAAAAGCCCTATCCGTTTCAGAAAAGGCGGTCAGCCCATGTCCAATTCGATCGACACCGACGGTCTTCCCGGCCGCAGGCTGCGCGAGAAGTTTCCACTGGCGGCGCTGATCCTCGAGCGTCTCATCCTCAGCATAGTCCTGCTGTTTGCCGTCTCGCTGCTGATCTTCGTCGGCCTCCAGGCGCTGCCCGGCGATTTCGCCTCCACCTATCTCGGCCAGTCGGCGACGCCTCAGGCAATCGCCAACATCCGCGATCAGCTGGGCCTCAACCAGCCGCTGCTGTCGCGCTATCTGTCGTGGCTCGGCCATGCCATGGTCGGCGACTTCGGTACCTCCTGGGCGAGCCAGAATTCGGTCAGCGAGCAGATCGGCCTCAGGCTCGGTAATTCGCTGTTTCTCGCCGGATTTGCGGCATTGATCTCCGTGCCGCTGGCCGTCGGGCTCGGCATGCTGTCGGTGCATTTCCGCAACCGGATGCCGGACAAGATCATCAACATCGTGTCGCTGGCGGCGATCTCGCTGCCTGAGTTTTTCATCGGCTACCTGCTGATCATGTTCTTCGCCGTAAAGTTCGGCGTCGCCACCTTCCCGGCCACCGTCTATGCCGAAATGAGCCTCTACGACCGGCTGCAAGCAATTGCCCTGCCGACGGCAACGCTGGTTCTCGTCGTGCTCGCCCACATGATGCGGATGACGCGGGCGGCGATCCTCTCGGTGATGTCGTCCGCATATATGGAGACGGCGGAACTGAAGGGCCTTAGCGCCTTCCGCTCCATCGTCCGGCATGCGGCGCCGAATGCGCTGGCGCCGATCATCAACGTCGTGGCGCTGAACCTTGCCTATCTCGTCGTCGGCGTTGTCGTGGTCGAGGTGGTGTTCGTCTATCCCGGCATGGGCCAGTACATGGTGGACGCCGTGACGGTGCGCGACATGCCCGTCGTCCAGGCTTGCGGCCTAATCTTCGCTGCCGTCTACATCCTCTTGAACATGGTGGCCGACATCCTTGCCATTGTCGCCAACCCCCGTCTGAGGCATCCGCGATGAGATTGAGAGAGATCCCCATCACCGCCTGGGTCGGCATGGCAGGCATCCTGCTGGCGCTGGTCTGCGCTATCTTCGCCCCGTGGATCGCCCCGCATGGCGAGACCGAGGTCGTCGGCGAGGTCTGGGCGCCGGCCGACGGGCAATTCTACTTCGGGCTCGACAATCTCGGCCGAGACATTCTCTCGCGGCTGATCTTCGGCGCCCGGACGACGCTGTCCGTGGCGCTCGGTGCGACGCTGATCTCGTTCTCGCTCGGCATCATCCTGTCGTTTACCGCAGCCGTCTCGCGCGGCGTGATCGACACCGTGCTGTCGCGCTTCAACGATCTGATGATGTCGATCCCGACGCTGATTTTCGCGCTGGTGGTTCTGGCGGTGCTGCCGCAGAACCTGGTCGTGCTGATCCTGGTCATGGCTATTCTCGACAGTACCCGCGTCTACCGTCTCGGTCGCGCGGTGGCGCTCGACGTGGCGGTGATGGAGTTCGTCGAGGCGGCAAAGCTGCGTGGCGAAGGCAAGATCTGGATCATCTTCCGCGAAATCCTGCCAAACACGCTGTCGCCGCTCCTGGCTGAATTCGGCCTGCGCTTTGCCTTCGCAATCCTGTTTCTTTCCACCCTCTCCTTCCTCGGTCTCGGCATCCAGCCGCCGACTGCAGACTGGGGCGGCATGGTGAAGGACAACAAGGACGGCATCATCTTCGGCATTTCTGCGGCGCTCCTGCCCGGCGGGGCCATCGCGGCGCTCGCCATCTGTGTCAATCTGGTGGTCGACTGGCTGTTGAAGCGGACGTCCAGCCTCAAGGGAGGACGTGGCGATGCCTGAGCTGCTTTCGGTACGCGGCCTGAAGATCGAGGCCACCAGCTATCCGCCCGGCGAGCCGCCCAAGCGCGTGACTATCGTCGACGATGTCTCTTTCGATCTCGCCAAGGGCAAGGTGCTCGGCCTCATCGGCGAATCCGGTGCGGGCAAGTCGACCATCGGCCTGTCGGCACTTGCCTACGGTCGCGGGGGCGCCGAAATCACCGGCGGGGAAGTGCTGCTCGACGGTGAGAACCTTCTGGCGCTCGGCAAATCCGGCATCCGCCGCGTGCGCGGCGCCCGCGTCTGCTACGTGGCACAATCGGCTGCGGCCGCCTTCAATCCGGCGCACCGGCTCGGCGGACAAGTCATCGAGGCCTCCGTCAAGCACGGCCTGATGACCAAGGAAGAGGCCCGGGCCCGCGCGCTCTATCTGTTCCGCGTCCTCGGCCTTCCCAACCCCGAGACGTTTGGCGAGCGCTATCCGCATCAGGTTTCCGGCGGGCAATTGCAGCGCGCCATGACCGCGATGGCACTGTGCTCCAACCCGGAGCTGATCGTCTTCGACGAGCCGACCACGGCGCTCGACGTGACGACCCAGATCGACGTGCTCGCCGCTATCAAGCACGCCATCGAGGCGACCAACACGGCGGCCCTCTACATCACCCATGACCTTGCCGTCGTTGCCCAGATTTCCGACGACATCATGGTGTTACGCAACGGCAAGACGGTGGAATACGGCACCGCCCAGCAGATCATCGAGGCGCCGCGCGAGGCCTATACTCAAGCGCTCGTCAACGTCCGCCAGGCGCTGCGGACCGAGGCTGCCGTCCAGACCGGCACGCTGCTGAAGGTCGAGAACATCACTGCCGGCTATTCCAACGGCTTCAAGGTGCTGTTCGACGTCACGCTGCATGTGCCGAAGGGCCAGACGCTGGCGATCGTCGGCGAATCCGGTTCCGGAAAGTCGACGCTGGCACGCGTCATTACCGGCCTGCTACCGCCCCAGCAGGGCAGTGTCTCGTTCGGCGATAAAATGCTGTCCCCTGCCCTGAAAGGTCGCTCGAACGACGACCTTCGACGCATCCAGCTGATCTACCAGATGGCCGACACGGCGATGAACCCGCGCCAGACGGTGCGCGATATCATCGGCCGGCCGCTGACCTTCTATTATGGCCTGCGCGGTGCGGCAAAGACAGCCCGGGTGAAAGAGCTGCTCGAGCAGATCGAGATGGGCACCGGTTTCGTCGATCGCTATCCGGCCGAACTCTCCGGCGGCCAGAAGCAGCGTGTCGCCATCGCCCGTGCGCTTGCCGCCAATCCGGAGCTGATCCTTTGCGACGAGCCGACCTCGGCGTTGGATCCGCTGGTCGCGGAAGGCATCCTAAACCTGCTGATGAAGCTGCAGGAGGAAAAGCAGCTCTCCTACATCTTCATCACCCATGACATCGCCATCGTGCGCGCCATCGCCGACAGCGTCGCAGTTATGCATCGCGGCAAGCTGGTTCGGTTCGGGCCGAAATCGACGGTCCTTTCGCCACCCTTCGACGACTACACCGACCTGTTGCTGAAATCGGTGCCGGAAATGGAGATCGGCTGGCTGGAGAAGGTCTTGACGACGCGGAAGATGGAGAGCGCGGGGAATTGAGCTATGATGCTGGTGTCTGTCGGCGCTGGCTCAAAGTCTTCCTCATACCTGTGCCCGTCACAGGTATCCAGCCACGGCGCGTCTGCGCCGTGAAAGGACAGGGCGCGGTGCTAAGATCAACTATACTCTTTGGAGGTGCAACATGCGTGAGATTGAACTTCAGAAGGCACAGGAAAAGTTGTCCGCCCTCGTTAAAGACGCATTGAAAAGCAAGCCCACCATCATCACCCGCGATGGCGAAAAGTCGGCGGTCATTCTATCCTATGATGACTATCAAAATCTTCCAGGCGTTCGGCTGAGTGCTGAGGCAGGGGTCATGCACGAGTAGCTATTGCTGGAACGAAAGACTGATACCTATCAAGTTCTTCGACATCTGATTATTGCCTTTGACTATTGCCTTGGAATTGGAATGCCATGACTGACCGCCCCTTCACCGTCATCGAAAACCAGTGGATCACGCTTGCCGACGGCACGCGGCTCGCTGCCCGTATCTGGATGCCTGACAATGCCGAGGCAGATCCGGTGCCGGCGGTGTTCGAGTTCCTGCCATATCGCAAGCGTGATGGAACCAGCCCGCGAGACGAATCCACCTATCCAGTGTTTGCGGCTGCCGGCGTTGCCGGGGTGCGCGTCGATATCCGGGGGTCGGGCGAATCCGATGGCGTCATCGATGGCGAATATACCGAGCTGGAGCTCGCCAATGCCTGCGAGCTGATCGCCTGGATTGCCGCCCAGCCGTGGTCGAACGGGTCTGTCGGCATGATGGGGATTTCCTGGGGCGGCTTCAACTGCCTGCAGGTGGCAGCCCTCAATCCGCCGGCGCTGAAGGCGGTGATCTCGATCGCCTCGACCGTCGATCGCTATAATGACGACATTCACTACAAGGACGGCTGCCATCTGTCGGCGCAGCTCTCCTGGGCAGCGACCATGCTCGCCTACCAGTCACGTGCGCCCGACCCCGAGATCGTCGGCGAGCGCTGGCGCGAGATGTGGATGGAGCGGCTGGAGAACGAGCCGTTCTTCATGGAGGAGTGGCTGCAGCACCAGCGTCGCGACGCATTCTGGCAACATGGATCGATCGGCGACGATTTCTCGGCCTTCAAGGTTCCGGCCCTTGTAATCGCCGGGTGGGCCGATGGTTACCGCAATACGCCGCTGAAAGCCGTCGAGGGACTGGGCGACAAGGCCAAGGCGCTGATCGGCCCCTGGGTTCACAAATATCCACATTTCGCCTGGCCGAAACCGCGTGCCGATTTCCATGGCGAGGCAATTGCTTGGTGGAACCGCTGGCTGCGCGGCGAGGACAACAGTATCGAAAACCTGCCGCAGGTGCGCGCTTTCATGCTCGATGCCCCGAAGCCCGCGACCCGCCGCGATGTCGATCCCGGCTTCTGGGTTTCCAAGCCCGAATGGCAGCAACCGGATATGCAGTGCTTCTATGTCGAGCAATTCGGTACGCTGATGGAAGGGATGCCGATCCCGCATGCGCCGGAGCACCCGGTCTTCCTGAAGTCGCCGCTCGACACGGGCACCGCATCCGGCGAATGGTTCACCCTCAAGCCGGATGCCGAGATGGCACTCGACCAGCGCGGCGACGATGGCGGCTCGCTGGTGTTCCAGACGCCGGTGCTGACGGAAGCCCATGACTTCCTAGGGCGCCCCGAACTGACGCTGACAGTCCGCGCTCACGCCGAGCTTGCCAATCTCTGCGCCCGCCTCGTCGATATCCATCCGGACGGTACCGCGACGCGAGTGACCTTCGGCGTTCTTAATCTCGCCCATCGTGACAGTAATGCCGAGCCGCAGCCGATGGTGCCGGGCGAGCCGACGCAGATCCGTCTGGTGCTCGATGCCTGCGGCTATCGATTCCAGGCCGGCCACCGCATCCGCCTGTCGCTGTCGACTGCCTACTGGCCGATGCTGCTGCCGCCACCCGTCGACGAAGGCGTGACCATCGATCTCGCCTCTATAGGCCTTGCGATGCCGCTGCTCGGCGAGCACCAGATGTTCGAGATGAAGCAGCCGGATAACCCCGATCCGCTGCCGAAGTATATCGAGCACAAGCCGAGCGAGACGAAGCGCCAGGTGGTGCGCGATCTCTCCGCCGGTCGCACCGATTACTGCGTTTATGAAGACACCGGCCTGTTCGAGCATCCCGGCACCGGCCTGTCGACGCGCCAGCTGCGCGACGAGGTGTGGTCGATCTCCGCCAACGATCCGTTGTCGATGAAGGGCAAATCGGTGTGGACCTGTGACATGCAGCGGCCCGGCTGGTTCGTCCGCACCGTCTCGACCGCGACGATTGCCTGCACGGCGACGGAATGGCTGATCGGCGGTTCGGTCATCGGCTACGAGGGCGAGACGAAGGTCTTCGAAAAGACCTTCGACAAGGCCGTGCCGCGCGACATGATGTGATCAGAGCGTGTCGGCAAATCGGCTGACCGCGATGCAGACTGCGCGAAAGCCTGCCTGTGCGCCGTTGCTCATATGGCGGGCCCGGAGCCAGGCATGCACCATCTGCGGCTCCTCGCGGAACCAGACCTCGACGCCGTCAGCGGCAAGCCGTCCGGCATAAAGTCTTCCGTCGTCGCGCAGCGGATCGAAATGGGCGACCGTGATGTAGGCTGGCGGCAGGCCCGCACAGGTCCGGGTTAGCAGCGGATGAGCGACAGGCTCGTCTGCAGGTGCCTTGAGGATGGCGCGATAATAGGCGACATCGGCGGTTGTCAGCCCCGGAGCGTCTGCCATCTCCTGGTAGGAGCCCGAGACGAGGTCGCCGCCGAGCGCCGGGTAGATAAGCACTTGGCCGACGATCCCATCCAGCCCTTCGTCACGTGCCCTGAGCGTCAGGCCTGCCGCGAGGTTGCCGCCGGCGCTGTCGCCGATTAGGACGACCGTCTCGCCATCGCCCAGCAGCAGCTTCAGCACCGTGAAGCAATCGTCCGTCTGCACCGGCCACACATGTTCCGGGGCCAGGCGGTAATCGACGGCAATCAGTTCGGCGCCCGCAGCGTCGGCGATCTCGGCGCAGATCGAATGATGGCTCGACAGCGAGCCGACGACATAGCCGCCGCCATGCAGATAGAGCAGTTTCGTCGACGTCCGCACGTCGGCGGGGCGATATCGACGGGTCGGGACGGTGCCAATCGGGCAATCTTCTGCCGTCATGCCGTCCGGCATTCGCCTCTCGAACTGGGCGCAGAGTGCATCGTACCAGAGACGCTGCTGGCCAATCGACGCATCGACGGCATCGGCCGGGTAGAAGCTGTCGCACAGCTGCAGGAATTCGAGGATGCCTGCCTCGCCTGGCATCGGGCGGATGGTTTCCGGCATTGTCTTCTCCCCGTTTGCAGGCGCATTTCGCCAAAAATCACGCTGTGCGATTCCCGGACTCGATAAAAACCCGTTTTTAACGTTTACCGCTTATTCATCTCTCGGAAGAGAGTGAGTTTGCGATGCGAAAATTGTTTATCGCCGCCCTTGTCGTGTTGTCCAGTTGCGCGACGGCGCCCCATCAGATCCGCAACAGCTGCGCCATTTTCGAGCAGCGCGACGGCCTTTTCAACAACTGGCGAAGGGCAGCCGACAAGGCCTCGCGCGAGTACGGGGTCCCCGTGCCGGTGCTGATGGCGACGATCTACGTCGAATCCGGTTTCCAGCCCTATGCACGGCCACCGCGCACACTATTGCTCGGTTTCATCCCATGGACGCGGCCTTCCAGCGCCTATGGTTATGCCCAGGCTCTCGATGGAACATGGTCGCGCTACCAGCGGGCGACCGGCCACTGGTCGGCCCGACGGACCAATTTTGCCGACGCGATCAATTTCATCGGCTGGTACCATGCGCAAAGCCATCTCCAGAACGGCATCGCGCTGAACGATACCTACAATCTCTACATGGCCTATTATGTCGGCCATGACGGCTACAGCCGCGGCAGCTTCCGCTCCAATGGCGAGCTGCAGCGCACCGCCCGCCGGGCCGCCGGCATCGCCTCGACCTACAACAGCCAGCTGCGCACCTGCGGCGGCTGATGGGCCGCCGTCCGCGTTTCGGCCCTGTGAAAATGGTTCTTCGTTCCTAGGTTAGGCTTATCAGCCCTTGAAGGAACACAGATGAAAATCGCAGTCCTGGACGACTATCAGAATGTAGCCCTGACGCTTGCCGACTGGTCCGATGTGACCGCGCGGGCCGAGGTCACCGTCTTCAACGATCACCTCGCCGACCGGCAGAAACTCGTCCAGCGGTTGGCGCCGTTCGATGTGATCTGCGTCATGCGCGAACGCACGCCGCTGCCGGCCGAGTTGCTGGCACAATTGCCTAACCTGAAGCTCATCGTCTCGACCGGCGCGCGTAATGCCTCGATCGATGTTGGAGCTGCAGCGGAACGCGGCATCGTCGTCAAGCACACGGGCTATGCATCGACGGCGACCGTGGAAATGACATGGGCGCTGATCCTCGGCGTTGCCCGTCACGTCGCCAGCGAGAATGCCTCTCTTCGATCCGGCGGCTGGCAGCGTTCGATCGGTTCCGATCTCAACGGCAAGACGCTCGGATTGCTCGGGCTTGGCAATGTCGGCTCGCGGGTCGCGACCATCGCCCAGGCATTCGGCATGAAGACCATCGCGTGGAGCCAGAACCTGACGGCCGATAAGGCCGAACAGTTCGGGACGACGCTGGTCTCTAAAGAGGCGCTGTTCCGGCAATCCGATTTCCTGAGCGTACATCTGGTGCTCAGCGATCGCAGTCGCGGACTGGTCGGGGCCGACGAGATTGCGCTGATGAAGCCTTCCGCCTTCCTCATCAATACCTCGCGCGGCCCTATCGTCACGGAGGCAGCGCTGATCGATGCACTCAAGCGCAAGGCCATCGCCGGTGCTGCGGTGGATGTCTTCGACGTCGAGCCGATGTTGCCGGATCATCCATTCCGGACACTGCCCAACGTCCTGGCAACCCCGCATATCGGCTACGTCTCGCAGTCGCTGTACGAGACGTTCTACGGCGATACCGTTAGCCATGTCAGCGAATGGCTGACCGCGAACGCCGGCTAGCGTTCGTGAAGGGACGGCTTGTACCGGCCCCTAATCGACCTCATCCGGTGCAAGAGGCGGCGCTATCTGCTCGAATGTGCACTGGCGCGGGTCCTTGTCCGGTCGCCAGCGCACCAGCGTCGTTCCGTGCCGGAAACGCCGGCCTGTCACCTGGTCGAAGCGGACTTCCACGACAAGCTCCGGCCGCAGGGGCTGCCACGCTGCGCTGCGCTCGGTCGTCCAGCGGCTGGGGCCGCCCGGCGCCTTGCCGGCAAAACCTGGTGGTGCCTGCAGCGCCTCGAGCTGTTTTGTGAGATCCGGTCGTTCCTCGTCCGAAATTGTCGAGGTGTAGCCGACGTGATCGAGCTTGCCGTCCTCGTTGTAGAGGCCGAGCAGAAGCGAGCCGACTTCGGCGCTGTTGCTCTCGTAGCGGAAGCCGCCGATGACGCAGTCGGCGGTGCGCAGGCGTTTCACCTTCAGCATCGCGCGGATGCCCGGCTCGTAGGCGCCGTCTCGGCGTTTGGCGACGACGCCGTCGGTGGCGCTATTTCCCGACGACGAAAGCCAGCGCTCAGCCTGGGTAAGGTCGGTCGTGAAGGGCGACAGTACCATCTGTCGCGGACGGGGGTTCTGCTTTGCGAAGCTTTCGAGTGCGCTACGGCGCTCGGACATCGGCAGGTCGACCAGCGGCATCCCGTCCGAAGACAGCAGCATGTCGAACATGACGAGGCGAGCCGGCGTGGCGGCGGCGAGCTTTCGAATGCGGCTTTCCGCCGGATGAAGGCGCATCTGCAGCGCCTCGAACGAGAGGTGACCGTCGATTTCGATCACCAACTCGCTGTCGATGATAAATCTCTCGGCCGGAATCTCGGCCAATAGTGCGAGAACCTCGGGAAAGTAGCGTCCGAGCGGTTTGCCGGATTTCGCATGAAGCGCGACTTCCTCGCCATTTTTGAACGCGAGGCAGCGGAAGCCATCCCACTTCGGTTCGTATTGCCAGCCATCGCCCTGCGGCAACGCCTCGGCGGAGCGCGCCTCCATCGGTGATGTATCGAGCGCGATGCCGAGCAGGTCTCCCTTGCTGACATCAGCCTTTTTGCCTTTCCGGCCTGCCTTCACCGCCATCAGGCCGCGTCCGCGCGCGATTTTGCGAGGCGCTTTACCGCCGGGGCGAGTGGGCGGGCGCCGTCGTTGTAGTCTTCCCAGGCCGAGCTCTTCTTCAGCAGGGCGGGCACGGTGCGGATTGTGAAGCCTTTCGGGTCGAGGTCGGACTTGACCTGCGACCAAAGGATCGGCATCGACACCGTCGCGCCCGGTCTCGCGCGTGTCGAAAGCGGGGCGACTGCCGTCGCCATGCGGTCGTTGCGCAGGTAATCGAGGAAGATGCGTCCGTTGCGAAGCTTCTTTGCCATGTTGACGACGTAGCGGTCAGGGGCGTCATGGGCCGTCTGAAGACAGAGGTCGTGGGCAAACGTCTTCGCCTCCTGCCATGTCAGCGCCGTCTTGCCTTCCGACAGAGGTGTGACGACGTGCAGGCCCTTGCCGCCGGTGGTCTTGCAGAAGCTGACAAGGCCTAGCTCCTCGAGCCGGTCGCGCAACTCGCGCGCAGCCTCGACTACGGTCGAGAATGGCACGTCAGGGCCGGGATCGAGGTCGAATACCAGTCTTCCGGGCACTTCGGGTTTTTTCGGCAGGCAATTCCAGGGATGCAGCTCGAGCGCCGCGACTTGCGCCACCGCGGCAAGGCCTTCGATGCGGTCGATTTCGAGATAGGGCTTGCGATCGCCTGATACGGTGACAAGATCCAGCAGGTTCGATGTGCTCTGCATTGCATGCCTCTGGAAGAACTGCTCGCCGCCGATGCCGTCGGGCGCCCGGATTATCGAGCACGGCCGACCGGCAATGTGGTCCATCATCCATGGACCGACCGCCTCCAGATACTGGGCAAGATCCAGCTTGGTGACCGGCTCGCCGTCGCCGGCGTCAGGCCACATGGCCTTGTCTGGATGGGAGATCGCCACGCCCATGACCGACGCCCGGGCTGCTGCGCCCCGCCGGGTTGCGTGGACTTTCTCTTCCGGATGCGGCACCTCTACCTTTACAGGCGATGCAGGCTTTTCGGCCTCGACCTCGGATGCGGGCTTGTCGTCGCGCAGGCCCTTGAACGCCGCCTGTCGAACCTGCCCGTCATTCGTCCAGCCGGCGAATTCGATCTCGGCGACGAGCTCCGGCCTTGCCCAGACAATGCTCGCATCCTTGCGCGGGGCACCGATGCCGGTGAATGGCGATTTGTCAGCTTTGACGGCTTCCAGTCTTGGTTCGAGCGTCTTGAGTTTCGCCTCGCCATATCCGGTGCCTACTCGGCCGACATAGACGAAATGATCGCCTCTGTAGACGCCAACCAGCAGCGAACGGAACCGTCCGTTGGTCGTTGCCCATCCGCCGACCACCACCTCGTGGCCGGCGCGGCATTTCGACTTCGACCACGAGGCGCTACGGCCGGAATGGTAGGGAGCGTCGAGCTTCTTCGAGATGATGCCTTCAAGGGAAAGCTGGCAGGCGGAGCGCAGCACCGCGTCGCCACCGGTGTCGAAATGCTCGACAAACCGGATGCGGGCATCGGGCTTTGCTTTGTCCAAGATCTTCTGCAGGCGAATCTTGCGCTCGGAAAGAGGTTGTTCGCGCACGTCCTCCCCGCCATCGAACAGCAGATCGAAGGCGAAGAAAACGAGATCCTCAGTCTTTCCCTCTGAAAGGGCTGCCTGCAGGGCGGCAAAGTCCGGCGCGCCATGGCTGTCGAGCGCGGCGATTTCCCCGTCGATGATGCCATCGGGCAGAGCCTCTGCGGCGCGGGCAATCGCGCTGAACTTGTCCGTCCAGTCGAGGCCCTTGCGGGTCTTCAGGCTGACGCTACCGCCCACTATCCGCATCTGGATGCGGTAACCATCGAACTTGATTTCGTGTACCCAGCCCTTACCGGACGGTGGCCGTGCGCCCGTGTCACAAAGCTGCGGCGGTATGAAATCCGGCATTGCCGAGCTGCTTTCCTTTGCGCCGGCTTTGCCCTTGACCTCGGCCTTGGCTGACTTGCGCGTTGGCTCTTTGGTAGCGCGTTCTTCTGCAGCCAGTCCCTCGCTGGTGTCCCAGACAGCGCCGGCGGACGAAGTGCTCTTAGCAAGCATGAAAGGTTTGGGGGCCTTTCCCTTGCCTGCGGCAATCGTTTCCAACGAGCGGCCGGACGCGACGGAGCTATCCTTCTCGAGAATTTTCTCGCCGCCGGTGTCCACGGCATGATCGTCATGATGCTTGATCAGCAGCCAGTTGGTTCGCTTGCCGCCGTTCCGGTCGTGCTTCATGCGGACAAGCACAAAGCTGCCATGCAGCTTTTCGCCCTCGAGACTGAATTTGAAATCGCCGTCTTCAAGCGCTCTTTCCGGGGTCTTGCTGCCTTCCGGCTCCCAGTATCCGCGGTCCCACAGCAGCACCGTGCCGCCGCCATACTGGCCTTTCGGAATTGTACCTTCGAAGTCGCCGTAGTCGAGCGGATGGTCCTCGACCTCGACGGCAAGGCGCTTGTCGCCGGGATCGAGAGACGGACCCTTGGTGACTGCCCAGGACTTGAAGACGCCGTCGAGTTCCAGGCGCAGGTCATAGTGAAGCCTCGTCGCGTCGTGCTTTTGGATGACGAACCGCCTTCTGTTCGAGGCAGCAATCTCCGTTTCGCCGCTCGGCTCCTGCGTTTTCTTGAAATCTCGCTTGGCGCGATAGGTCTTGAGATTTTCGTCGCCGACCATGGGTGTCTCCAGAGTTCCGTCATCGACACAACACAGGCGCGTGGCCTTTGTTCTGTGCCCGGATTCACTTTCGCCCCCTGCGCCGGAGTCTGGCGCGAGGGAGACGAAAGGATTGCGGGCGGATCAGCGGTGGCGGTTGACGCCGTGTACGGCCAGTGCCAGGAGATATCCCATGCCGGCTGCGGTCAGAACGCTGAGGACCGGGTGCAGCCTGACGGTCTCGTCGACCACCGCCTCTACCGCATTCGCGTTTGACTTGAGCTTGGTGCGCGCCGCATCTGTCATATCGGCTATGTAAGTCGACAGGCTGGCGACCTCGGCCTTTAGCGCTTCAACCTGGTCGGCGACGGTATCTGAAAAGTCCGACTTCGGCTGCGCCAGGGCTTCATCGACGAGCGGCGCGTCGGAGGGCTCGATGATGCCTAGCGGCGTAGCGGGTTTCGGTGTGAATTCTTCGGCCATGATGTCCTCCTGAGGTTGAAAAGCAGCAACCAGTCAGGATGGGATATGTTCCCATGGTTAGGAGCGTGATGGTTTCGGTTCGCGCATATGTAGGCACAGCTCATAACTTCGATCGCAAGCCACGGAGCAGCGGAAGCTTCTGGACGTCTGCGCCGGCTTTGGGGATCAGGACTTCGGCTTGTGCTCGGCTTCGATAGCCGCGTCATGATACCAGCTGCCGCCATAGGCAGCATCCGCATACGCACCTTCGGAAAACCGATTGAGCTTTCGATCGAGCAATACGACGGTCGCGTCACCACCGAGGTCGCGTCGGACCTTACGGGTGATGATGGGAAACTGGTAGATCGTTGCCGTTTCTGCGTGTGTGTTTGCCATTGATGTCTATCTTTCGTTTCCCCGTGGAGATCACGACTCCCGGCATTCTCAATGTAACATGTCTGCCTGCCATTTGCTCGAAATGATTAAAAAGAAATCATTATGTTGAATATGTAGGCAATTCGCCGTTTTCCGCAAGGGAAATCGTGGTGATATTGTGGCGTAAATTTACGCTGACAGATCATTGTCAGCGTTGTGCCGGCCTATGCCGTGAGCGAAGCGAACCGGAAGATGCGCTTCCATGCGGAAAAGGCCGCAGATGTCGCCACCAGCGCAGCGCGCTGGCCTCTTTAATATGTGAATTTTAGAATATTCTGGTTAAAGAAGTGTGCCAACCGCTGGAAGATGGCGTTGCGAAGGGGTTGGCGCAGAAACTGGCATAGCAAATGCATGTCTCTTGGCAAACGTGGACGGCCACGATCCGAGGCCGCCGACGCCGATAGACTTTACTGACCTTAGCTTCGTAAACCTATGAGAGGTTCGCCATGACGAAATATAAACTCGAGTACATCTGGCTCGACGGTTACACGCCGGTTCCCAATCTGCGCGGCAAGACGCAGATCAAGGAATTCGCCGCATTCCCAACTCTCGAGGAACTGCCTCTCTGGGGTTTCGACGGATCGTCGACGATGCAGGCCGAAGGCCGCAGCTCCGATTGCGTGCTGAAGCCCGTTGCCGTTTTTCCGGACAGTGAGCGCTTGAACGGCGTTCTCGTCATGTGCGAAGTCATGATGCCGGACGGCGTCACGCCGCATCCTAGCAATTCCCGCGCTACCATCCTCGACGATGCCGGCGCCTGGTTCGGCTTCGAGCAGGAATACTTCTTCTACGAGAACGGCCGTCCGCTGGGCTTCCCAGAAGCCGGCTATCCTGCTCCGCAGGGTCCTTACTACACGGGCGTCGGCTATTCGAACGTTGGCAGCATCGCGCGCCAGATCGTCGAAGAGCACCTCGACATCTGCCTTGCAGCCGGTATCAACCACGAAGGCATCAACGCCGAAGTGGCGAAGGGTCAGTGGGAATTCCAGATCTTCGGCAAGGGCTCCAAGCGCGCCGCCGACGAAATGTGGATAGCCCGCTACCTGCTGCAGCGCCTGACCGAAAAGTACGGCGTCGATATCGAATATCACTGCAAGCCGCTCGGCGACACAGACTGGAACGGCTCGGGCATGCACGCCAACTTCTCGACCGCCTACATGCGCGAAGTCGGCGGCAAGGCCTATTTCGAAGCCCTGATGGCAGCCTTCGAAAAGAACCTGATGGACCACATCAATGTCTACGGTCCTGACAACGACAAGCGCCTCACCGGCAAGCACGAAACTGCTCCGTGGAACAAGTTCTCCTACGGCGTTGCCGACCGTGGTGCATCGATCCGCGTGCCGCACTCGTTCATCAAGAACGACTACAAGGGCTACCTCGAAGATCGCCGCCCGAACTCGCAGGGCGACCCCTACCAGATCGCTTCGCAGATCCTGAAGACCATTGCAGAAGTTCCGACCGAAGGCAGCGTCTCCGCCGCCGCATAAGGTTAGTCTGTTGCGTCATCGATGGGCCGCCTCCTGAAAGGGTCGCGGCCCATTTTTTTGTTTATTGGCGGTACAAGGCGAACTGGTCGCGTCCTGCCGATTTCGCCCGGTACAGTGCGTCGTCGACATTCTTCAGAAGCGTCTGCCGATCATTGCCGGCCTCCGGTGCCACGGCCGCTCCGACGCTGACGCTGACGCGGATCATTTCCCCCTCGATCACAAAAGGCTCGCGGAAGGCCCCGACCACCCGTTCCGCCAATGCGGCTGTTGCTCTGGGGCTGCCGAGTTCCGGAGAGAAGATGGCAAACTCGTCGCCGCCCATGCGCACGGCGATGTCGCTCGAGCGGATGACTGCGCGGATGCGCTCCGCCCCCTGGCGCAGGATATCGTCGCCGCCGTGATGGCCGAGCCGGTCATTGATCGCCTTGAACCCGTCAAGGTCGATATAGAGCGCTCCGAACGGGCGGTCGGATTCGAGGGCCTTTGTCAAAGCGCTATCGACGAAGGCCGGCAGCGCCGATCGGTTGAAGAAACCGGTGAGCGGGTCCGTCATCGCCGCCGTGCGGAGATCCTGCTCGGTGAGCGACATGACGATATTCGACTTTTGCAGCCGCAACAGAGCGCTGGCGACCACCGCAAAGTTTCGCAATGTCTCGATCTGCAAGACGTCGAGCTCGCGCGGATGGGTGTCGAGAATACAGAATGCGCCCACTGCCAACCCCGGATCGAGCTCGACCGGTGCTCCTGCATAAAAGCGGAAAAAGGGATCGCCGTCGACGAAGGGGAGATGCCTGAGCTCGGGATCTTCCTTCAGATCGGGGACGACGAGCAGGTCGTTGCCGTAGACGACCCGTGTGCAGATCGACTGGTCGCGGCCGCAATCGCCGAGCACCAGGCCCGCCTGACCGGCTATGCGAAGCCAGTCCTCCTCTACGATGTTGATGGCCGCAAAGGCAGTTCCGAAAACATTGCGGGCAAGTCCTGCCAGAGCTTCCATTTCGGTGGTCGCGCCACCGCGTGCAGAACTCAGGGAACGGACGGCAATCAGCCGTTCCGCCTCGTTGTCTGGCTTCAGCCCAAGTCCTTGCACCCTTTCCTCCACCGCTTTTCGCCTGCTTTAGACATAAGGCAGATATCATGGAAAGGTAGAGGGCGCGGTTGTGCCATTCCGGTTACCTCGCCAAGAGACCGTTAACCAACTGCGCGTAAACAGGGAGCAGTAAACGAGGGTTTTGAGTCGCATGGCGTCGAAGTTGAGTGAACTGCTGAGTGTCGTTGGCAATGGCAATATCGTGGTGTTTCCGGTGGCAAGTCGTGCGGGTGATATCGAGCGTTGTGCGCGTGAACTGGACGACAAGCATGGCACCGACGCTGTCGATTACTGGAAAACTGAATGCCGAAGGTTGGCCGCGCAGCTGACGGCGGTGGGTCTTTCCGAGGATGACGTCCGCCGCCAGGTGATGCTGTTCCAGGACGAGGTACAGGCCGAGCTCGTGCGGCGCCACCAAGATCGCCAGCACGTCGAGGCGCCGGCCGAAAAGCAGGGCTGATCTCGCCTGAGAGTTTAACGTGTCGTCGAGCCGGTGGTCGACAGCAACGGGTACGATGCTGTAGCCTTGGGGTCGGCAGTTGGCATCAGCCTCCGCGACAGTCGAGAAATTACCATGAGCCTGATCTACGTCCTGAACGGCCCCAACTTGAACCTGCTCGGCAAGCGCCAGCCGGAGGTCTATGGCCATGAGACCCTGTCGATGGTGGAAGCCGATTGCCACCGGGTGGCGCAGGAGTTCGGCCATACGATCCGCTTCGAGCAGAGCAACCGGGAATACGAGATTATCGACTGGATCCATGCGGCCCGCGACGAGGCGGCTGCCATCGTCATCAATCCGGCCGCATTCACCCACACGTCAGTTGCCATCCTCGACGCGCTGAACGCCTTTGACGGCCTGGTGATCGAAGTGCACATTTCGAATGTTCACAAGCGCGAGGAATTTCGGCACCATAGCTTCGTGTCGAGCCGCGCAGACGGCGTTATTGCCGGTCTCGGTACGGAAGGCTATCAACTGGCCATCCGCAGGATCAGCTCGCTGCTGAAGACCTAGTGTCTTGCTGCAGCAAACCTGAAAAAGCCAGCCGACTTTAAATCAGCCCGCCTTGAGTTCCTCTGCCTTGACCTCTGGGGCGTCGAAGATTTCCTCGAGCAGCGCCAGGACCTTGCGAACACTTTCCGAATTGACGGTGTAGTAGACCGTCTGCGCATCGCGGCGGGTCTTCACCATGTGGGCCGAGCGAAGCTTCGCGAGGTGCTGCGACAGCGCCGACTGGCTAAGCCCGATCATATCGGCCAATGCGCCGACCGGCATTTCGCCCCGCGTCAGGATATCGAGAACACGCAGCCGCTGCTCGTTGGCCATAGCGCTCAGGAACGTTGACTTTTGCTCGAAGATAGGGTTTTCCAAAATGAAATTCCTTGAAAATTTGTTTAAAAATTAGCATCCGGACCTAATAAAGTCCAATCTAAAATGTCGGACTGATTAACGTGAGCGCATTTAACCACTTTTACGCGTGCTAATTGTGTACTCTACCCCAGAACCATGCCGCTTGTCTCCCGTTGGCCCTGCTGGGGAGGCGATCTCGGCAGATATTTTTGGGACATCTCTCATACAGGCTTGAAGGCATTTGGCCCAACAGACCTTTTTGCCCGAGGTTGTCCGACCAGCTTTCCTCGAAAAATGGGAACCTATCCAATAGGTCGTCGTTCGATTTTCAGGCTCCACCGCCTGAACCTTCGAAAGGACCTCCCCATGCGCGCACTCTGCTGGCACGGCAAAGAAGACATCCGTTGCGACACTGTTCCGGATCCGAAAATTCTCCATTCCCGCGATGCAATCATCAAGGTCACAAGCTGCGCCATCTGCGGCTCTGATCTCCATCTCATGGGCGGCTTTGCGCCCGGCATGAAGTCGGGCGACGTGATGGGCCACGAGACTATGGGAGAAGTGGTCGAAGTCGGCTCGGACAACAAAAAGCTCAAAGTGGGCGACAGGATCGTCGTGCCATTCACCATCGGCTGCGGTGAATGCCGCATGTGCCAGTCGGGCATGTGGTCGCTCTGCGAACGCTCCAATCCTGCTGGCGCCGAACAGGCCAAGCAGATGGGCTATGCCACTGCCGGCCTTTTCGGCTTCTCTCATCTCTATGGCGGGTTCCCGGGCGGCCAGGCCGAATACCTCCGCGTTCCCTATGCCGATGTCGGGCCGATCAAGGTGCCGGAAGGTCTCTCCGACGAACAGGTGCTCTTCCTGTCGGATATCTTCCCGACGGGCTACCAGGCGGCCGAGAACTGCAACATCCAGCGCGGTGACACCGTTGCCGTCTTCGGCTGCGGACCGGTCGGCCTGTTCGCCATCAAGTCGGCTTTCATGCTCGGTGCCGAGCGCGTTATCGCTATCGACACCGTTCCGGAACGCCTGGCGCTGGCTCGCCAGTCAGGCGCCGAGACGCTCGATTATGCGGCAGGTAACCTCCAGCAGCGCATCGTCGAAATGACCAACGGCAAGGGACCGGATTCGGTCATCGAAGCCGTCGGCATGGAAAGCCATGGCGAAGGCGGAATCATGGAAACCCTGCAGACCGACCTCACTTCGATGGAGCGGCCCTATGCACTGCAGCAGGCAATCATGGCCTGCCGTCCCGGGGGCACGGTGTCGCTGCCCGGCGTCTTCGTCGGCGCGGCTGTTCCGGTTGCGCTCGGTGCGGCGTTCGGCAAGGCGCTCACCTTCAAGATGGGCCAGACTCATGTCCAGCGCCATCTCGAGCCGTTGATGAAGCGCATCCTCGAGGGTGAGATCGATCCGTCGTTCATTATCACCCATCGCATCGGCCTCGAAGACGGTCCGGAAGCCTACAAGACCTTCCGCGACAAGAAAGATGGCTGCGTCAAGGTGGTCATCCACCCTAATGCCTGACCGATTTTCACAGGGCGGCCCTTGCTTGGGGTCGCCCTGCCCCTTTAAACCTCGGAGATAGTCTTTTCCGGGGATGCCCATGCCACTCGACGTCGTCATCGCCAATGCCCGCCTGCCCGGCGAACCGACGCCCGTGGACGTCGGTGTCGCCAACGGCCTGATCGCCGCGATCGCTCCCTCCCTCACATTCGAAGGCCCTGTCGAAAATGCCAGCGGCGGATATCTCTGCAGCGGGTTCGTCGACAGCCACATCCATCTCGACAAGGCCGGCATCCTCGGTAGATGCACCATCTGCGAGGGGACGCTTGCCGAAGCAGTGCGGGAAACGGCGCGGGCGAAAGCCGGCTTTACCGTCGAGGACGTCTATGCCCGCGCAGCCATCGTGCTGGAGCGCGCTATCCTGCAGGGAACGACCCTTCTGCGCACTTTTGTCGAGATCGACCCTCGCGCCGGGTTTCGCTCTTTCGATGCTATCCGCCAGCTGAAAGCGGACTATGCATGGGCCATCGATATCGAGATCTGCGCCTTTGCGCAGGAGGGGCTGACACAGGAGCCGGAAACCGAGGCTATGCTGGCGCAGGCGCTTGCCGACGGCGCTGATCTGGTCGGTGGCTGTCCCTACACCGATCCCGACCCCACGGAGCATATCCGCCGTATCTTCGATCTCGCGGAGCGTTTCGGCACAGCGGTGGACTTCCACCTCGATTTCGATCTGGACCCGGAGAACTCCAACCTTCCCTCGGTGATTTCAGAGACGATGGCGCGCGGTTACAGTGGGCGGGTCTCGGTCGGCCATGTGACCAAGCTTTCGGCAATGCCGCCGCAGGCGGTTTCCGAGATCGGTAGCCGGCTAGCCGACGCCGGTGTGGCAGTGACGGTGCTGCCGTCAACAGACCTCTTCCTGACCGGCCGCGACCGGGATCATCTGGTGCCGCGCGGCGTCGCCCCGGCGCTGGATCTGTCAACGCTCGGCGTGGTGACATCGATCGCCACCAACAATGTCATGAACCCTTTCACCCCCTATGGCGATGCGTCGCTGATCCGTATGGCCAATCTCTACGCCAATGTGGCGCAGGTTTCGCTCGATGCGGACATGCTGGGCGTCTTTGCAATGGTCACCGACGGCGCTGCGCGGTTGATGGGGCGGGAGCGTCATATAAAAATCGGCGCGCCGGCCGACATGATCCTCATCGATGGTAACGATCCGGCTGAGATCGTTCGCGAAATCAGGCCGGTACTGGCTGGCTGGAAAGGCGGCCGCAAGACTTTCGAGCGGCCGCGCGGACGGCTGATCAGGCCTTGACCTCCGCTCAAAGCACGCCCCAGCCTCGGTAGCGCCCGCGCCCGGTCATTTCGCGGATGCCGAGATCGGCGACAAGGTTGAGGGCGCCGCGCGGGGTAATACCGGCATGGCGGGCGACCATGCCGGCTGAGACGATCGGTCGCGACAGTACGAGGTCGATGGTTGCCGGCAGGCTGCTGTTGGAGCGGCGATCCTTGAGCCGTCGTTCCATCTGCGTCCTTGCCAGCGTCAGCCGGTCCAGTTCCTTCAGCCCCGCCTCGGCCGCCTCCGCCATCGCCTCGAGAAAAGCGGTCAGCCGCGTGAGGCGGTCGGGTGCGCGCCGTCGCTCGAAGCGGATGGCCTTCATCCCGACATTGAGGCAGAACAGGTGGGAGGTCACCTTGCCGCGCGACCGGAGATAGCTGGCCGTCAGAAGCCCCCCAAGCCAGTGCTGCCGACGCAGCGGCTCAAGGCGTTCCCAGGCATCGTAAAGCACCGCTGCGCCCAGTGCAGGCGGCATCCCGTCTGCATCACCGATCACGGAACGCCATTCGCGCAGGCGCTCGCTTTCATCCCATTCATCGTCGTGGATCAGGCCCAGCGGATCGTGATCTACGGCTGCCTTGGTTTCCGGCGCGCGGCCTTTGGTCTCCTCCAGAAGCCGGTCCGAGCGGGCCAGCACCGCATCGATCGCTGCCATCTCCAGGCTGAAGGCATCTTCGGCCCCGGTCTCCGACTCGGGATCGGCGGTCGCAGTCGAAGCTTCGCTGCCGCCCGTCTCGCCCGATCCGCGCAAGGCTGCAATGCCGGCTGGATCGAGCCCCCAGCCGGGCTCCGCCTGCCACAGCCGGCGCCGCGTGCGGAGCAGCGCGTGGGCGATGGTCAGTTCATGGGTCGGCGTGCGGGCATCCATATGGGCGTCGTGCAGCACGAGATCCTCGACATGCACCAGTTCACCGCCAACCCAGAGAGCCGCGACGGCATCGAAGAAATGGCCGCGCTCGCGAAATCCGTCGCCGATGGCGTGGCGCAGCACCCGTTCGTCCAGCCGGGCCAACCGGTCTTCGGCATGAATGATGGCCGGAAGGAGGGCGGACATCTGTGCCGCAGAAAGCTCATATCGCATTGGAATCATTTCGCACGTGTCGATTGCCTGAAGCTAACACACGAGCTGGCTTCCAGGTAGTTGCCGGTCTCGTTTGTCCAATGCAAAGAAACTGCTTGACCCTCCAGTCGCTGGAAGGTTCATAAAGCGAAACCTCAACGGGGTTTGGAGTACTGCCATGGCATCGAACGCCCACCATCACGACGCGCATCATGGTCACTCCCATGCCTCCGGCAATGGCATGCAGCCCGTCACCCGCGATCCCGTCTGCGGCATGATCGTCGATCCCGATGCGGGTAAGCCGCATCTGGCTTACGAAGGCCGCACATACCATTTCTGCTGCAACGGATGCCGGACGAAATTCGAGGCTGACCCGGGTGCATTCCTGACGGCCCGAGACCCTGTTTGCGGCATGTCTGTCGACCGGGCGACGGCGGCGCATTTCCTGCGGCACGAGGGCGCGAAACACTATTTCTGCTCGGCCGGTTGCCAGGCGAAGTTCGAAGCCAACCCGGCAGCCTATGTCGATGGAGCGGCCCCTGCCGCTTCGGCAATGCCTGCGGGCACCCAGTACACCTGCCCGATGCACCCCGAAATCGTCAGCGACAAGCCCGGCGATTGCCCGAAATGCGGCATGGCGCTGGAGCCGATGGGCGTTCCGGCCGCAGACGAAGGCCCGAACCCGGAGCTTGCCGACTTCATGCGCCGGCTCTTTGTGAGTGTGGTCCTTGCTGTGCCATTACTTGTTCTCGGTATGGGGCCGATGGTCGGCCTGCCTTTCGACACCCTGATCGGCGAGCGCCTGACTGGCTGGATCGAGCTTCTGCTGGCAACGCCGGTGGTGGTCTGGGCTGCCCTGCCCTTTTTCCGCCGGGCCTGGAATTCGGTGCTCAACCGCAGCCCGAACATGTGGACCCTGATCGGTCTCGGCGTCGGCGCCGCTTATCTCTATAGCGTCGTCGCCCTGCTGGCGCCCGATCTTTTTCCGATGGCCATGACGGCCCATGGCACCGGCGTGCCGGTCTATTTCGAGGCTGCGGCCGTCGTCGTGGCGCTGGTGTTTGTCGGCCAGGTGCTCGAACTCAAGGCACGCGAACAGACCGGCTCTGCCATCCGCGCCCTGATGGCCCTCGCGCCTGACACGGCACAGCGGGTCGGGCCAGATGGCACGGACCAGACGGTGGCGCTCGATCTGGTGCGCCTCGGTGATCGCCTGCGGCTGCGTCCCGGCGAACGGGTGCCGGTCGATGGCACGGTTGCCGAAGGCAGCTCGACGGTCGATGAATCAATGATCTCGGGCGAGGCCCTGCCCGTCGAAAAGCAGGTTGGCGCAATGCTCACCGGCGGCACCATCAACGGTAACGGCACCATGGTGATGGTGGCCGAGAAGATCGGCGCCGATACGACGCTGTCGCGCATCGTCGGCATGGTGGCGCTGGCGCAGCGCACGCGAGCGCCGGTGCAGGGCATGGTCGATCGGGTCTCGGCGGTCTTTGTGCCGACTGTCGTACTGGCCGCTTTTTTCACCTTCGGCATCTGGATGACGGTCGGACCGGAACCTCGGCTTGCCCATGCGCTGATGGCGGCGGTTGCGGTACTGATCATCGCCTGCCCTTGCGCTCTGGGTCTGGCGACGCCGATGTCGGTGATGATCGCCACCGGCCGTGGCGCGCGCGAGGGGGTGCTCATCCGTGATGCCGAAGCGCTGGAGCGCTTTGCCGGCGTCGATACGCTGGTGATCGACAAGACGGGCACACTGACCGAGGGCAAGCCCGAGCTCACGGATATCATCGCCGTCGAGGGTATGACGGAGGACCGGCTGTTGCAGCTCGCTGCCGGTCTCGAACAGGGCTCCGAGCATCCACTGGCAGCAGCCATCCTCGAGGCCGCGAAGCGACGGGGCATCGCTGCGGCCGCCGTTGCCGACTTCAAGGCGACAACAGGCATGGGCATTGGCGGCATCATCGAGGCAACATCCGCTGGCCTCGGCAATGGGGCTATGATGGAGGCGCTGGGCGCCGATCCGGCACCGCTCCGCGACCGGGCAGAGAGCCTGCGCCGCGACGGCAGGACTGTGGTTTTCCTCGCCATCGACGGCAAGCTCGCCGGCCTGCTCGCTGTGGCCGACCGGATGAAGCCGACGGCCGGAGCAGCGATTGCTGCCCTGCACCGGAGCGGCCTGAAAATCATCATGGCGACGGGTGATGCGGCGGCGACGGCCGAGGCGGTCGCCCGGCAGTTGGGCATCGACGAGGTTCATGCCGGGCTGTTGCCGGAGGGCAAGAAGGCGCTGGTCGATGCGCTGCATTCCGCAGGCGCCCGGGTGGCGATGGCGGGCGACGGTATCAACGATGCGCCGGCGCTGGCCGCAGCCGATGTCGGCATTGCCATGGGCACCGGCGCAGATGTGGCGATGGAGAGCGCCGGCATCACGCTGGTGAAGGGCGATCTTGGCGGCATCCTCAGGGGCCGACGCCTGTCGCAGGCGACGATCCGCAACATCCGCCAGAACCTGATCTTCGCCTTCGGCTACAATGCGCTCGGCATTCCGCTGGCCGCAGGCAGTCTCTATCCGGTGTTCGGCCTGCTGCTGTCGCCGATGATCGCGGCAGCGGCCATGAGCCTGTCTTCCGTCTCGGTGATCGCCAATGCCCTCCGGCTGCGCCACGAAAAGCTTCAGGAGGCGACATGAACATCGGCGATGCATCGGACCGGTCGGGCCTGCCGGCAAAGACCATTCGCTACTACGAGGAGATCGGCCTTGTCAGCCCCGACCGCAGCAGCAACGGTTATCGCGACTACCGCGAGGCCGACATCCACAAGCTGCGCTTCCTGCAGCGCTCCCGGGGCCTCGGCTTCTCCGTCGAGGAATGCCGCCAGCTGCTGGCGCTCTATGGGGATCGCGACCGCGCCAGTGCCGACGTGCGCCAGATCGCCAGCGCCAAGCTCAGCGAGATCGACCGGAAGATCCGCGAATTGAGCGAGCTGCGCCGCACCCTCGAAACCCTGGTGCACGCCTGCCACGGCAACGACCGTCCGGATTGCCCGATCCTGGAAGAGCTCGCCGAGGGTCCGGGCGACGGGCAGCCCTCTTAGATCCAACGTCTCCCGACGATTTCTCCAGCCTGGCGCTTGCCGAATGCTGCTTTCGACCAAGATAGCGCGATTGGAGAAATTTAGACCATGGCGTTTTTCGAGAGCCTGCTGACGCTGCTGCTGGTGGCAATCGTATTCCTGCAGCCATCGCGCCGGCTGATGATTCCCTATCCGACGATGCTGGCTGTCGCCGGCCTGCTGGTGGCGACCCTTCCCTGGGCGCCGACGATCTCGATCGATCCGCAGCTGGCGCTCGCCATCTTCATCGCGCCGGCCCTGTTCGATGCCGCCTACGACCTGCCGCCGAGAGCGCTGCGTGAAAACTGGGTGCCGCTGATTTCGCTTGCCGCCATCGCTGTCATCCTGACGACGGCAGCCGTCGCCTTCGTCGGCGTTACCTTTGCCGGGCTGCCTGTTGCCGCTGCCATTGCGCTCGGAGCCATCGTCGCGCCGCCGGATGCTGCGGCGGCAAGCGCGATGCTCAGCCGGTTCGCATTGCCCCGCCGAACATTTGCGGTTTTGAAAGGCGAGAGCCTGCTCAACGATGCCGTGGCGCTGCTGATCTTCGGCGCTGCCGTGGCGTTTTCCACAGGCGGAAATTCTGCGTCCGTCGTCATCCCGGAACTGGCGCTGGCAGCCCCCGGAGGCCTGGTGCTCGGCATAGCGCTTGGATTTCTCTACATCTTCATTGCGCCGCGGCTCGCAGGCACGCTGGGCGGCTCGCTGTTCGAATTCGTCGCCACGTTCGGCACTTGGGTGATTGCCGAGCGCCTGCATCTGTCGGCGGTGCTCGCCATCGTTGCCTACGCCATGGTGATCGCCCGCTACATGCCGGAACGCCAGACGGCGCGAAATCGCATCCATTCCTATTCGGTCTGGGAGGCGACGATCTTCATGTTCAACGTGCTCGCCTTCCTGCTGATGGGCATGCAGGCGCGCGAGACGATCCAGCAGCTTTACCCGAAAAACATTGAATTCGCCTTTGCCTTCGGTGGCGCCATCCTGCTTGTGGTCGTTCTGGTCCGGCTCGGATGGGTGATGCTTTATAACCGCGTGATCAATTATCTGGCACGTCGCAAGCTGGTCTCCGAGGAGCCGCCGACCGTCGGCATGAGCCTGGTCGCGGGCTGGTGCGGCATGCGCGGCTTGCTGACGCTGGCAACGGCGATTGCTCTTCCGGCGGATTTCCCGTCCCGCGATCTCATCGTCTTCGCCGCCCTGACGGTCGTCCTCGGCACCCTGATACTCCAGGGGCTGACGCTCGGGCCGCTCATCCGCATCCTGAAATTCGGCAACGACGACTCCATGCGCGAGGGCATCACGAATGCTCGCATGACGCTGCTCGACACCGCCCTTGCCGACCTCGACACGCTGGAGGAAACAGGCGAGGTGCGAACGCTCCGGGCGATCTACGAGGGCGACCGCAAGCTCACCGCCAACGGCATCCACCCGCGCGAAAAAAGCGAACTCGACAGCCTCCGGCGTCGCTCCATCAAGGCCAAACGCGTCAAACTCGCCGAACTCCGCCGCACCGGCTCCATCGACGACGACGTCTTCCACGCCCTCGAGCAGGAGCTAGACTGGGCCGAAATGGCCGCCTCGCCACCGGACAGGTTCGAGATTGTCGAGGGGTAGCGGTGTGTTGGCAGCGCGTTTCGGGGATGATCTCGATTGACGGGAAATATGTACGATAGCGCGCGATGTCGCATGTCAGCAACGGAATTGCCGCTACGACTGCGTGGGCTCCGATGAAGAAATCGGAAAGCACTGCGAACCGCGTCTTCTGAAATTTGGTCAATTTTTTCCAGCGAGAAGAGTAGAGTTTAGTGTCAAATCTCCCTCGGGACCGATTTAGCACCTGGATAGCTATTGCGGTTTCGCAGTTTATTTTTACGCTAAGAAACTTAAATTATGTTTTTATTATTCACCTTCTGGGTTGCGCTGGAGTTTTACAGGCAGGTTCCGGATACACACGCGAGATAGCTCGGTCTCCGAAATCACCATCTATGACAAGCTATTGTGAATTCAGAACTCCGCGCATGCGCGGGCCACTGATTATTTGTCTTCAGTATTTTCTCATTAAATGAATGATAGTGGCACACGCAATTGTCAGCCAACAGCGGAGGCGGCCGGATGAATTTCGAATATTCTGACCCGCAAACGCATATAGAGGGGCTTTTCGGCGGCTTTTTCCACATAAGTGCCTTTGGGCAAATAGAGGAGGGCGATGACGAGAAATTTCAGAGATTTCTTGAGCGAGTTGCACCTCCTCCTAGAACTTCAGTCTACATTAACTCAGGAGGCGGTCACCTTGAAGTAGCAATTGCTATCGGTAGGTTGATTCGTGGCGCATGGTTCTCAACTTCCATTGGCACCTATATCCTAGATCCCCAGCAGCCTGACGAGTTGATAATCCCTCGTAAGTTTGCGCCAGGAAAATGCATAAGTGCTGCAACACTCATGTTTCTTGGAGGGAGGCTCCGTTATTATCCAGATGGATCAAAGTTTGGTGTACATCAATTTTCATTTAAGAACCCGTCGCCAGAAAGCATGGAGCGTTCACAACGCCTTTCAGCGGCAATAGCGGCTTACATCGCCGATATGGGGATCCCCGCCACTTTCTTAGAGCTTTCAGCTAACACGCGCGGAGACCAAATAACGTTCGTCAGCGAAGAACAGCTTAAAGGTCTGAAAGTCATCACTGGAGGTATGACGGAAGCCACTTGGGGTGTCGAAATCCATCCAGAAGCGACGTGGGTGCGTGGCGAAAGAGACTCTTTGTGGGGGCACGGCAAGGTCATTTTAATATACTCGAAAACAGACGGGTTCTCGTTTGCAGCTCTCATCGAAACGATGGGAAGGGACAAGGAGCTGATGAGCTTCCCGCTAGTCGAGATCGTCGTGAACGGTGAAGATATTAGGATCGACATTTCGGACCGATGCGCGCGCGCGCCATCTGGTATTTACACCATGTTCATGGCTAGCCTCGTGGAGAACGAAGCTTGTTTGCTAGCTTTCTCTAAAAGCTTCGGGATCCAAATCCGTGGCTCCCCTCAGGCGGAGATATTTTTTGGTATCGCGGCAGTCTCTACGGACGGTGCTGAGGGAAAGCTACAAGGGCTCTATAAGCTGGGTGCAACCTAAAGCAACGCCATTTTGATGATTTTTCCGTTTAGCCAAAATGCCCGCATTCAAGTTAGGCGATGTATTAGCTTTTGTGTAAGAAGTGCAATCCATTTTCGCATCCAGAGGCGTTCATTTTCCCGTCACCACTTGGGGGATGATCCAAGGTAGCTTTAGTGACTGAAGCGAGGGCGCAAAACAGTCCTCGTGCATTTTTAGCACGGCGACACTGATACTTATTTCCAAGAAAATTGAATCTATTGCAATTGGCGCACTTTAGATTCCGCTACAATGTCACCCCGCGTCAGGGCCATGATTTCGTCGGTTGTCAGCCCCGCGCCAGCGTGTCCACGCAGACTACCAAACCCGTCGGTACGGACCTTGCCTTGAGCCGGCACCATGATGACATTGCCGTCTGGTGTCTGGCGGAAATCGACCTGCGTCCCGGGCTTGAGCCCAAGCAGCTCGCGGACTGCCTTCGGAATGGTGACCTGGCCTTTGGCGGTAACGGTCGTGCTCATTGCAAGCCTCAATTATATCTAGGAAACAAGTATTCCTTTCCCGACGGTCGTTCAAGACCCGCCCTCACCCTCTCTGCGTCTGCTAAACGGCCACGTCACCAACCCGCCCGCATAGAGCGCCCACCAGACCAGCACCGGTTGCAAGGCGAGCCTCGGGGCGTGGTACCACCAGCCGAGAACGGGTGGGGTGGGGGCGGAGAGGCTGTCGATGGCGTGCTTGATGTTGGCGGGGTAGACGCAGACGGCGTAGGCGGCGAGAGCGATGCCGGCGATGGCGCGCGTGCGGCCGGTGAGCAGGGCTGCGGCGCCGGCAAGTTCGCAGAGCCCGGTGACAATAATCACCTCGTGCGGCTTGGGGACCCAGGCCGGGGTGATGGTGACGAACACGTCGGGGACAGTGAGATGAAACGCACCGGCGACCGCGTAGATCACGGCGAGCGGGATGCGTGCGCCCCAGCGCTGCGGCTTTGCCTCAGATGCCAGCATACCACTCATAGCCCCTGTCCTCCCAGAACCCGCCCTTGCCACCCCAGAGATCGTCGAAGCGGTCGCGGATTTCGATGCGCATGAGATATTTCGCGTGCTTGTAGCCGAGATGGCGCTCGACGCGCAGCCGCAGCGGTGCTCCGTGTTCCACCGCCAGATCCTTGCCATTCAGCGAATAGGCAAGGATCGATTGCGGATGGAAGGCGTCGATGAGGTCGATGCTTTCGTAGTAGACGCCGCTGCCGTCGAGCGTCTGCTCTAGTTCATCGGCACAATGCAAAACGGCATAGCGGGCGCCCGGCTTCAGCCCCGCCGTCTGCAGGATCAGCCCGAGCGGCACGCCCTGCCATTTGCCGATAGCGCTCCAGCCCTCGACGCAGTCGTGGCGGGTGATCTGGGTGCGCGACGGCAGCTTCTTGAGGTCGGCCAGCGAGAATTCCATTGGCTGGTTGACCATGCCGTCGATCTTCAGGCGCCAGTCGACAAAGCCTGTTTCGCTCATGCGGACGTAATCCGGGCTGTTTGGCTGGGTCGAGCCGTTCGGATGGAAGCTCGGCGATATCTCGGCTTCGGTGAACTCTGGCGCCAGCGCCTGGCGCGACACCAGCAGGCGCTGGCTGCCCATGGTCAGTTTTTCCGCCATCGCCAGCACCTTCTGGACCTGCTGGTTGCCGGCGACATCGTCACAGCCGGTAAGGCCGATGGCGCCGAGGCCTGCGGCCGAACCGATCAGGAAGCGGCGACGGGAGAGAATATTGCTCATGGCTTGGTCTCCGCGGATATCGCATAGCGGCCGGTCACCATGGAGCGCATATTGTTCCAGAGGCCGGACAGAATGACCATGATCACATGGACGACGACGAAGAGCACAAGGCTCCAGGCGGCGATGAAGTGGATACCGCGGGCCGACTGGCGGCCGCCGAATATGTCGAGCAGGAAGGGATAGCCGGCATCCATCGCCGGAGACATGGTGAGCCCGGAGCCGACCATCAGCGGCAGCAGGATGAAGATCACGAGGATATAGGTCAGCTTCTGCAGCGCGTTATAGCGGCGCGCCTTCTCTCCCTTGGGAAAGCGCAGCCGGGCGTGATCCTTTATCTCCTGCCAGACATTGCGCGGGGCTATGTCATGGGCGGTTGGTGCGAGGTCGCGCCGGAAGTGGCCGCCGATCAGGCCGTAGAGAACGTAGAGCAGGCCGTTGATGACGAACAACCAGGCGAAGAAGAAGTGCCAGCGGCGGCCGGTCGCCAGATCCTGGAAGCTCGGAATGGTGGCCCAGGCCGGAAAGGCCCTCGCTGTCATCTCGCCATCCACCCGGGATGCTCCGAGCACGCCGGTGGTGGTCAGCGTCACGCTGCCGATGCGGGTGGTGCCGATGATCTTGTCACCGTCCTCGACGCTGGCAATCTCGAACCAGGATGGGTCCTCGACCGCGCCGTATTGTCCCCAGTGAAGCTGCGGATGGGCATTGAAGATCTGCATGCCGCTCATCAGCAGCAGCGTCAGACAGAGAACGTTGATCCAGTGGGTGATGCGGGTGACGACCGAGTGGCGCCTGATGTAGATCTTTGCCGGCTCTGGCGGCGGAGCGACCCCGATGTCTTCGATGCTGGCCATGGACAGTCCTCGTGCGATGCCGCTGACGCAGCCGGATCATTTTGAAGTGCGACGGTGCTGTGGCGGACGAACAGAACAGCCCGACTGCATGGTGCAGCCGGGCCGTATGACGATAGCGCATGAGCGCTGGATCACATAGGCGGAACGACGCCGTTGATGCCGACGACGACGCGGTCGGCTTCGACCATGTTGTCGCCTGCCGTGGTGCCGTTGATGATCACGCCGGCGCCAGCCTTGATGTCGCTCTTGGTGGCCGGGGCGATGGTGACGACAGGCGTGCCTGGCGGGATGGAGATCTTCTTCTCGCCGCCCTTGTAGGTCAGTGACAGCGTCGGACCGTTAACGGAGGTCACCGCGCTTGCAACCGTCGCATTGGTCATCGAGCTTTTTGGCTTCAGGTCCCAGCCGTAGTCGCCTTCGCCGGTGCCCTTCATGGCGGCCGGGAAGATCAGCACTTCGAGCGCGCCGTTGACGCCGCTGTCGGTCGGCATGGAAGCAATCCCGACGAAATCGCCCGGCTTGATGTCGCTGACGTCTGCCTTGACGATGCCGTTGACGGCCCAGCCGGACTTCAGCATGATCATCACATCCTTGCCTTCGCGCGACTTTACCTTCAGCGTATCGCCGCTCAAGCTCTCGACCACGCCGCGCACGCGGATCTTGTCGGCAGCCTGCGCACCCTGCGGGCCGACAACGGAAATCATCAGTCCGGCGGCCAGCGCCAGGGCGCCCGTCTTCATCTGTTTGCTGTTCATGATTTTCTTCCTTGATTGACCGCCCAACCGGACGGACTTCCGGCAATCGAGCACCTGCTCCCATGCCAATTTCGGGTCGCATGGCCAAAAAGCAAATTCGGTCGTGCGCAATACAAATATCTTATCGGTCAGGTGCGAGAGCAGCCAATCAATCTATAGTGAGACAGGAAGGCGAGTTTTGCTGAAACTCTCCGCCCCCGGCCGCCGTTACCTATTTCTGTTTTTCACGGGCTGAGAGAGCCTCGGGCCAGATGGCCGAGGACATGGCAGACGAGGCGACCGACCACGATGGCGGAGATGTCGTTGATATCCGCCCGTGGCTGGAATTCGACGATGGAGAACCCGGCCAGCCGGCGACCTCGTAACACTTCGGCGATCAGCGTGGTCATTTCCTCGAATGAAAATCCGCCCGGCGATACAGCGTTGACGCCCGGGCACGTTCCGGGATCCATTGCATCGCAGTCGATATGGATCAGCACCGCGCCGTCTCTCGGGATGCCGCCGATCACGGCACTCAATCCCAGCCGTCGCGTTTCAGATACCGTCACCAGCCGCGAGCCCCAGGCTTCTGCGGCTTCAACCTCCGGCCGCCGTGCGCTGCCGACGGCGCGGATGCCGACCTGCGTCATGGATGCAACGAACGGCAGTTCCGACGCCCGGCGCATCGTGCTGGAGTAACCGAGCCTTTCGTCGCCAATGTTGTCGCGCCAGTCGATATGGGCGTCGACCTGGAGAACATGCAGCGGGCCTGCTGCCCCGAGGCCGCGCATGAACGGGATGGCGACGGAATCGTCACCGCCGATCAGCACGGGAATGGCACCGGCGGCAAGGACGGCGCGCGTCGTGCGCTCGATATTTTCGCGGTTGGCGGCCGCATCCTGTGGATCGGTGAAGACATCGCCGAGGTCAATGACTTCGAGCGCGCCGTCATTCAGCAAGGGGCCGCCGAAATCGAAGTCCCAGTTTTCGAGATGGACGCACGCAGCGGAAATTGCCCTGCGAACTGCCTCGGGACCTGTCTCGCCGTCCTGGCGAGTGGCATCTGGATAGGGTGTGCCGTGCACGGCACCGAAGATCGCAACCGAGCCGGCGTGTGGCATGACTGCAGCAGGAATGCCGAGGAATGTCTGCCGTGCAGCCTTCAATGTTTCGGTGAGATCGGTGTGCATATATTGCTCCTCGTTCGATGGTGCATCGCTCTGGACTTGCCTAGGCGCTCTTCCTCAGATGCTCGCGCATCGCTGGCAACGTGTCGATAGGGGGCAACGGACCGAAATAGTTTGAGTTCGACCCATTTCTCAATCAATGTGCCTTGAGTGTTTCCGCGGCGCAAAGCCAAGAGTGTCGTTTCCGCCCACTATGCTGTCAGCAGGAAAGGCATCGAAGTGAACAAGCCTATTGCTGCTATACCTGCATTCGAAAATGAAACGGAAGAGCGCGCGTTCTGGGAAGATAACGATTCCGCGCTTTATCTCGATTGGAGCAAAACCCAGACCGTAGTGCTTCCCAACCTGAAAAAGAGTGCAATGTCGTCTGAGCCAGATAACGGGCCGCGCACTGACTCATAAAAACTGTGGCCGCAAACGGCACGCAAGCCATCACCATGACCCTCACTTCCGCGCCGCGAGAAATCTCTCCATCGTGCCAAACGAGAATGCGGAGATCGGCAGGTCTGTTCGGCCATCGAGAGCGAGGTCTGCGAGTATTTCGCCGATGACGCTGGTGAACTTGAAGCCGTGGCCGGAACAGGGCGAGGCGACGACGATGCGCGGGTTGCCGGGCATCAGGTCGATCAGAAAATCCTCGCTCGGCAGCATGGTGTAGCGGCAGGTAATGGCGTTGACGCGCAGCCCGTTCGCAGCGGGCAGGCGCCTGGCGATGAAGGCGTCGAGGAGCGCCGTATCGGCGTCGTTCACCGGTGGATTGGGCTCGTTCGGATCGATCGGTTCGCGGAAATGCGCATGGCGACCGATCTTGACCCCGTCGACGCCGATGGCCGGAAATCCGAAATAGGAGCCGTCGTCGCCTTCGTCGCGTATGAAGGCGGGCATGCGCTGCGGCTGGGTCACGAAGCCGTCGCGCGGCTGGTACCAGGCGACCACCTGCCGGATCGGCACTGCATGCTCTTTCAACTGCGGCACGAGTTCAGAAATCCACGACCCGGTGGCGACGATCACCTTGTTTGCCCGATACTTGCCCACGGCAGACGTAACAGTCACGCCGGCGTCGTCAGGCTCGATCCCGGTGACTTTCTCGCCGAAATGCAGCACGGCACCGTCTTCGGCGGCAAGCCTTATATAGCCCGCGACAGCCGCTTCCGGGCGGATATAGCCTCCCTGAGGATCGAGCAGGGCGATCTCGCCGGCATCCAGTGAGAACACCGGAAACCGCGCCTTCATCGCCGCCCGGTCCAGCTCTTCGATGGTAAGATCGTGCAATTTGCAGGAGGCGCGCGTGCCTGTCACGATAGTGCTGTCGGGCGCGCCGATTTGCAGCACGCCGGTGATTGTCAGGACTTCGCTGCGCAGCCGCCCTTCCAGTGCCCGCCAGTTGGCATAGGCCCGCTGCAGCAGCGGCACATAGGACGGGTCCTCGAAATAGCCGAGCCGGATAAGCCGGCTGTCGCCATGGGAAGAGCCCAGCGTATGGGCCGGATAGTAGGCATCTATGCCGATGGCTTGCACGCCGCGGGCGGCAAGATGCGACAGGGCCGCGCTGCCCATGGCACCGAGACCGATGACGGCGACGTCGAATTGCGGTGTCATGGCTACATTCCCGATTTCAGTGAGGCGGCGGTGGCACGTCGCGGATCAGCGACCTGATCGCCTCGATGTCGCCGCCAAGCGGACGGTCGTCGGCATAATGCGCGACGCGGCTGCGGACAAGCCGGTAAATCGTCTCTGTGCCATCGGCGCGCGCTGCCACCTTAGACAGGAAGTCGTGTGCCTGTGCGGCTGCCATCAGTTCGATCGCAAAGATGTACTCGGCGTTGTCGAGCACCGCGAGCAACTTGTTGGCGGCCGCGGTCGGATGGGCGAGAAAATCCTCCTGCAACGCCGATGTCAGGCCGCCATCGGTGCTGGCGGGAGCAGCCAGTCGACGGTTTTCGTTGGCGAGCGCTGCCGCACTGTACTGGGCGATCATCAGGCCGGAATGGCTGCCTGCGTCGCTGGCGAGGAACGGCGGCAGGCCGCTCACCAGTGGATTGACCAGTCGGTCCATCCGGCGTTCGCTCATGCCAGCGATCTGCGCCAACGCAATCGCGAGGCCGTCCGCTGCCTGGCCGAGTGCCGGCGATACGGCATGGGCCTCCGAGGAGACGACGGGATTGTCCGGCGTGCCGTAGACGGCCGGATTGTCGGTGACGGAGGCCAGTTCCTGGTCGACCACGCGGGCGGAATTTTCGAAGACATCGCGGGCCGCGCCATGGGCATGCGGGATGGCGCGCAGGCTGAGGGCATCCTGAGTGCGTTTGCCGAGCGCTGCCGCAATCAGACCGCTGCCGGCGAGCAGCCGCCGTAACGATGCGCCGACTTTCTGGACGCCATCCGAAACCTTGAGGGCGAGCGCGGTCTCGTCGAAGGCTGCCATCTGTCCGCCGGCTGCCTCGAGCGTCAGCGCGGCAATGGCATCCGCCCATTCGAGAAGATTGGCTGCACGCGCCAGTGCCACGCAAGAAAGCCCGGTGGCGCAGGCCGTGCCATTGACGAGACTGAGCCCCTCCTTGGCGCCCAGCACCAGCGGCACAAGGCCGATAGCCGCAAGCGCCTCGCCACCGGTCATCGGCTGTCCTGCAACATGGGCCGCACCCTCGCCGATCAGCACCAGTGCCGTGTGGGCATTGTGGGTGAGATAGCCTGCCGATCCCCTGGAGGGGACGTCTGGAATGCAGTCCTTGTCGAGAAACGTCCGGAGGTGGTCGACGATCTCGCGGCGCACACCGGAATAGCCGTGGGAAAAATTGGCGATCTGGGCGGCGATGATCGCCCTGACTTCGCGCCGGGACAGAAGCGGTCCGACGCCGCAGGCATGGCTGAGGATAATGTTGCGTGACAGCTTGCTCTGCGATGCGAGGTCTACCACTGTATCCGATAGGGCGCCGACGCCGGTGTTGATGCCGTAGGCCCGCTGGCCCGTTTCGACGATGCGGGCAACGATGCGGCTGGCATTGTCGATGCGCGCCCAGACTGCGGGGGCGAGCGACAGGCTTTCGCCGCCTGCGATGGCCGCGACGTCGCGCCAGCCGAGCTTTGCTTCGAGAGTGACGGTCATGGGATCAGCTTCCGAAATTGCCGATGAACTGGCGGAAAGCCGGCGAGCCGCCGCCGCCAAACATCTCTTCCGGGCTGCCGGAACTGTCGATCAGCCCTTCGCGCATGAAGACGACGCGGTTGGAGACGTTGCGGGCAAAGCTCATCTCGTGGGTGACGACCAGCATGGTCATGCCCTCTTCTGCCAGCGCCCGCATGACGCGCAGCACCTCGCCGACCAGTTCCGGATCGAGTGCGGATGTCGGTTCGTCGAACAGCATCACCTTCGGCTTCATCGCCAGCGCCCGCGCTATCGCCGCGCGCTGCTGCTGGCCGCCGGAAAGATGGGCCGGATAGGCATGGCGCTTGTCCGCGATGCCGACCTTCTCGAGCAGCGCCTCGGCGTCAGCAATGGCTTCCGCACGAGGCCGCTTCAGCACGTGGATCGGGCCCTCGATGACATTCTGCAGGATGGTCATATGGGACCAGAGATTGAACGACTGGAACACCATGCCGAGTTCCGAGCGGATGTGGTCGACCTGCCGGTTGCTCTCCGGCTTGCTCCGTCCGTTCTTGTGGATCATGCGGATTTGCTCGCCATCCACCCAGATTTCGCCGTCGTTGGCGACTTCGAGAAGGTTGATGCAGCGGAGGAATGTCGACTTGCCGGAGCCGGAAGCGCCGAGCAGGGATATGACGTCGCCATCCTCGGCATCCAGCGAGATGCCGCGCAGCACCTCGTGGGTGCCGAAGCTCTTGCGGATATTGCGGACCGAAAGTCGGTTGACGCGGGCCATGGTCGCTCCAGTTCAGACTGCGTTACGCCTTCAAAGCCTGCGGCGCTGCGCGGCGATGGCGGGAGAGGCGATATTCTAGCAGGCCGAAGGCCTGCAGGATGATGAAATTCAGGACGAGATAGATGACGGCGGCGCAGAGAAATACCTCCATCGTCCGGTAGGTGTGCGAGATCAGCCGCTGTGCGACGCCGGTTACCTCCCAGACGGTTACGAGGCTTGCGAGCGCCGTCGACTTCAACATCAGCACGATCTCGGTCGAATAGGCAGGCAGCGCATGGCGGAAGGCGATGGGCGCCAGAATGCGGCGCACCAGCAGAAAGCCGGACATGCCGATCGAGCGGGCTGCCTCGATCTCCTTCGGCGAAACGGCGCGGATGCCGCCGCGAAAGATCTCTGCCGTGTAGCCGGCCGTGCAGAGCGCCAGCGACAGCACGGCGCAGACAAAGGGCTCGCGCAGCAGCGGCCAGAGAAACGAGTAGCGGATGATGCCGAACTGGCCGAGGCCGTAAAAGATCAGGAACATCTGGATCAGCAGCGGCGAGCCGCGAAACACGAAGATATAGGCCTTGGCGAAGGCCGAAAGGATCGGATTGCCGCCGGTGCGCATCCAGACGAGCCCCAGCGCCAGCAGGCCGCCAAGGGTGATCGACGTGATGAACAGGGCCAGCGTCATCGGCAAGGCTGCGAGCAGCGTGGCCATGGTCGATGACAGGAAGGCGATATCCATGGCTCAAGCCTTCCCCATCGTTGCCGACGGCATGCTACGGTTGGCGCGACGCTCGGCTCGGTTGAAAACCTGGTCCGAAAGACTGGTCAGGATCAGGTAGAGGCACCCGCCGGCGATAAAGAACAGGAAATAATGCCGCGTCGAGCCGGCCGCCACCTGGCTGGTGCGCATCAGTTCGGCAAGCCCGGTAACAGAGATCAGGGCTGAATCCTTGAGGCTCAGCTGCCAGACATTGCCGAGGCCGGGGATGGCAAGCCTCAGCACCTGCGGCAGGATGATCCGGCGGAAGCGCAGTCGCGTGCCCATGCCGATCGCCGAGGCGGCTTCCAGTTCGCCCTTCGAGATCGCCAGGTAGGCGCCGCGAAACACTTCAGCCTGGTAGGAGCCGGAGATGACCCCCACGGCAAGGGCGCCGGCGGCAAAGGACGGCAGGCCAAGGAAGCCGTCGTAGCCCAGTGCCTTGCCCATGGAGGTCAGGGCGCTCGAGCCGCCAAAATAGATGAGATAGATGATCAGCAGTTCAGGCACGCCGCGAAAGACGGTGGTGTAGGCATGGCCGAGCGCCCATAGGAGCCGGTTGCCGGAAAGCTTGGCTGCGGCGACGAGCGTGCCGAGCACGGCGCCGATCGCCAGCGCCGCTGCAGTGACGGCGAGCGTCAGCAGCGTTGCCACGAGAAGCAGGGCGCCCCACCCGGTCGAACCGAAGCCCAGCAGTTGCAATGTCGACATCTGTTATTCCGAAATGACGAAAACAGTGACGCCCCCGGCCCTATCGACCGGAGGCATCTGTTGGAAAAGTTATTTCGGGCTGACGTCGGTCTTGAACCACTTCATCGACAGGGTCTTGACGGTGCCATCGGCGAGTGCCGACTTGATCGCCGCGCTGAACATGTCGCGCAGGTCTGTGTCGGACTTGCGAACGCCGAGGCCTTCGCCGATACCCCAGATGGGTCCGGCAATCTGCGGGCCGGAGAAGCCGAGCGCGCCATTGGCTGCTTCGAAGGCGGTTTCGAAATAGACGGCGTCGTCGAAGCCGAGGTCGATGCGGCCGTTCTGCAGGTCGAGGTCGCGGTCTGCGCCGGTCTTGTATTCGCGGATCGTGGCGATGTCTGCAAAGTTGTCATAGACGAACTTGGCGTAGACGGTGGCCGCCTGGATGCCGATGGTCTTGCCCTTGAAGGCTTTCTTCAGGGCATCGATCTCAGCCACGCCGGTCTGGCCGGGCGTCATGGTGATGGTCTTGCCGGTGCCGGCGGCATTCGCCAGCGGACTGTCCTTGGCGACGGCAAAGGCTGCCGGGGTGGCGGCATAGGGAACGGTGAAGTCGATGACCTGCTTGCGCTCGTCGGTGATCGACAGGGCATCCATGATGATGTCGAACTTGCCGGCGTTGAGCGCCGGGATCATGCCGTCCCAGTCGGAGGCCACGAGCTTGCACTCGACCTTGGCCTTTTCGCAGAGCACCTTGGCCAACTCCGGCTCGAAGCCGCCCAGCGTGCCGTCGGCATTGGTCATGTTCCAGGGCGCATAAGCGCCTTCGAGCGTGATGGTGACGGTTTTCCAATCCTTGGCTTCGGCGGCAGGTCCGGCAAGGGTGGCCAGCGCCACGGCGCCCGATAGTAGCAATGCATTGATTTTCATGGTCTCTCCTCTGGGGGCAAAATTGGCCGCGTCGTTGCACTGCCGGTCTGTGCCGGGTTGCTGCCTCGACATGGCCTCGGTGTAAAATGGTTTAAAGCCAATGCACCATATGAGATTTCGGAGGCGCGGCAAGCCGCCCCTTATTTAATATGCAAATTTGATTGCTGCTCAATGATTGGGCGATCCAGTCTGCGTCTCGCATAGGCCTCGCTGCGACATAAGTCTATATTTATGAAAATGCCGGATATGCCTCAGAAACTTCAAGCATTTCTGATAGACCTATGATTCTCAAATTTCGGTGATGAACGGAGACAGCCGCCGATGGCCATTCGCCCCCTCTTGATCGGTCTCACTCTCATTCTTGCGCTGGTGATGATCGTGCTCAGCATTCTGCTGGTCAATCCGACGCACACCATCCGCCAGGCCGAACCCTTTGCGCCGCAGCAACCTGGTGCAAATCCGCAGCAGTAAGCTGGTATTGTCGGGCCCAGGACCCCACCTACGGAACTGTCTGCTACGCGGTGCGTTTGTCGGGCAAGTTCACAAGGAAAAGTCCAATGCGAGTAATGATAGCCGTCGTAACGATCATGGTGGTGTCTGTTCTCAGCCTGTCGATGCTGACACCGGCCGGCGAAGAGATGACCGGCAAGGGTTCCAAGCTGGAAGCCTCCATCAACTAATTTGCGCTCTGATGACATGCTTCTCGTCTAAGCCGAAAGCAGACGGGTCATGGTGGCAACAAAACGCTTTCGGATCCGGTCCCGCCCGACATGCACTCCACCGCTGACCTGCTTGCGCCCGAGTGCCCAGACACTGTCGATCTTCACGCCTCCGGCAAACATCCAGTGATCGAGCAACTGGTCGCCTTCCAGATAGGGCACGGCGGATACATCCAGCGATACGAGATCGGCGTAGTTTCCTTCTTGCAGTCCTGTCGCGGTCTGTAGGGCGATACCACCGCCTCTTAATGCCTGATCGAACAACGCACGACCGGTCGAGCCGTTTTGAGGTGCCACCACGTTGCGGGCGCGGAGGTCGAGGCGCTGCGAATACTCCAGCTGGCGTAACTCTTCAGGCACCGAGATCAGGACGTTCGAGTCCGAGCCGATGCCGAACCGCCCTCCCTCTGACATGAACTGCGGGGCAGGAAATGTCCCGTCTCCAAGGTTGGCCTCGGTGATCGGGCAGAGGCCTGCCACCGCGCCGCTCTTGGCCATGCGTGTCGTTTCATCCTCCGTCATATGTGTCGCATGTATCAGGCACCAGCGCGCATCGACATCGGCATGGTCGAGCAGCCATTCGACGGGCCGTGCGCCGGACCAGGCAATGCAGTCCTCTATTTCCTTGACCTGCTCTGCGACGTGGATGTGGATTGGCCCGTTCCGCCCAAGCTCTGCGGCAAAACTCAGTTCTTCCGGCGTCACCGCCCGCAGGCTATGCGGCGCAAGGCCGAGCACGCCGCCTTCCAGTGCGCCAATCACCTGCCGGCATCCCTCCATCAGTGTCGCAAAGCTATCCGGCGTATTGATAAAGCGGCGCTGGCCCTCGATCGGCTGACCGCCTCCGAAACCGGACCGCGCGTAAAGCACCGGCAGCAGCGTCAGCCCGATACCGGCTTGACTGCTGGCAGCGCCGATACGTTCGGCCAATTCGGCAATATTGGCATAGGGCCTGCCGTCCTTGTCGTGGTGCAGGTAGTGGAATTCCCCGACGCGGCAAAAGCCGGCCTCCAGCATCTCCATGTAGAGTTCGGCCGCGACCGCCTCGACATCCTCGGGCGTCATCGTCAGGGCGAATTTGTACATCACCGTCCGCCAGCTCCAGAAGCTGTCGCTGCCGGGGCCTCGCACTTCGGCAAGACCTGCCATCGCCCGCTGGAAAGCGTGGCTGTGCAGGTTTGGCATGGCGGGTACGAGCACTGCGTGGCGCTCGTCGGCGGCCTCGGCCGGTACGCCCGCAGCGATGCTGACGATGCGCCCGTCGGCAATCTCTATGCGTACGTTCTTTTGCCAGCCGGTTGGCAATAGGGCTGATCCTGCGTGAAGTCCGACCATCGGCATTCCCCTTCTATTTGCGGGCGATCCGTCCTAGGTTCCTCGCCAGCTGCCATATTTTTGCTTGTCACACGACTATTATGTATATACATGTTAGGCCATAAAGAAAGGCGCAAAGCTGATGACCGGGAACAATTCCTCCGAACAGAATACCGCATTTCTAGGCCGCCCACGTTTGCTGCGCAACGCCCGGCTTGCGACGCTGGACAGCCGCCTGCCCGGCCTCGGCCTTATCGAAAAGGCTGCAATCGTCGTCGAAAATGGCCGCATCGCCTATGCTGGCCCCGAGAGTGAATTGCCGGTCTGGGCCATCGAGACCGCCGATATCCTCGACCTCGAAGGGCGCTGGGTGACCCCCGGACTGGTCGATTGCCACACGCACATCATCTATGGTGGCAATCGCGCCCGCGAGTTCGAAATGCGGCTCGAGGGCGCCACTTACGAAGAGGTTGCGCGCGCCGGGGGCGGCATCGTTTCCTCGGTCAATGCCACAAATGCCCTGTCCGTCGAAGGACTGGTGGCGGCCGCCTTGCCGAGGCTGGACACGCTGCTGGCCGAAGGCGTCACCACCATCGAAATCAAATCCGGCTACGGGCTGAACGTCGATGCCGAACTGCGGATATTGCGCGCCGCCCGAGCCATTGAGCGCATCCGTCAGGTCCGCGTCGTCACCTCCTATCTCGCAGCACACGCGACGCCCGTCGACTACAAGGGGCGCAACGACGCCTATATCGACGAGGTTGTGCTTCCCGGCATGCGGCAGGGCGCGGCGGAAGGCCTGATCGATGCCGTCGACGGATTTTGCGAAGGTATCGCATTCTCGCCGTCCGAAATTGCCCTGGTGTTCGACGCTGCCAAGGCGCTCGGCCTGCCGGTCAAGCTGCATGCCGAGCAGCTTTCCAATCTCGGTGGCGCCAGGCTCGCTGCATCCTACGGGGCCCTGTCGGCCGATCATCTCGAATATCTGGATGCTGCAGGCGTGGCTGCACTTGCCGCGAGCGGCACGGTGGCCGTGCTGCTGCCCGGCGCCTTCTATGCCATCAACGAGAAGCAGAAGCCGCCGGTCCAGCTGTTGCGAGACGCCGGGGTGAAGATCGCCATTGCCACCGACAGCAATCCCGGCACCTCGCCGCTGACATCCCTGCTGCTCACCATGAACATGTCGGCGACCCTGTTCGGCCTTACGGTCGAGGAGTGCATTGCCGGGACGACCCGCGAGGCCGCGCGGGCCCTAGGCGTGCTTGCTGAAACCGGAACTATCGAGGTCGGGAAATCGGCGGATCTCGCCACCTGGAACGTCGATAGCCCGGCCGAACTTGTCTACCGGATTGGTTTCAATCCGCTTTATGCGCACCTGTTCAAGGGCGAGAGGATCGATCGATGACCATCACACTCCATCCAGGTTCGGTGACGCTCGCCGATCTCTCGATTATCTACTGGACGGGCGAACCTGTCGTCCTCGATCGCTCGTTCGACGCCGGTATCGAGCGCGCCGCCGCCCGTATTGCCGAGATTGCCGCCGGCAATGCGCCGGTCTACGGCATCAACACCGGCTTCGGTAAACTGGCGTCGATCAAGATCGACCGTGCCGATGTCGCGACGCTGCAGCGCAATCTGATCCTCTCCCATTGCTGCGGCGTCGGCCAGCCCCTGGCCGAGAATATCGTCCGGCTGATCATGTCCCTGAAGCTGGTGTCGCTCGGGCGCGGCGCATCCGGCGTGCGGCTCGAAATGGTGCGGCTGATCGAGGCGATGCTTGAGAGGGGCGTTATCCCCGTCATTCCGGAAAAAGGCTCTGTCGGCGCCTCCGGCGACCTCGCGCCGCTCGCCCACATGGCGGCGGTCATGATGGGTGAAGGCGAAGCATTTTTAGCCGGCGAACGAATGAGTGGCGGTGCGGCATTGGAAAAGGCCGGGCTGACGCCGATGGTGCTGGCCGCCAAGGAAGGCCTGGCGCTGATCAACGGCACTCAGACCTCGACGGCGCTGGCGCTCGCAGGCCTCTTCCGCGCCCACAGGGCCGCCCAGGCGGCGCTGATCACAGGAGCGCTGTCGACCGATGCGGCGATGGGCTCGTCGGCGCCGTTCCATGCCGATATCCACACCCTGCGCGGCCATCAGGGCCAGATCGACACGGCGGCGGCTCTGCGGGCTTTGCTCGACAATTCGGTCATCCGCGCAAGCCATATCGAGGGCGACGAGCGCGTCCAGGATCCCTATTGCATCCGCTGCCAGCCACAGGTCGACGGCGCCTGCCTCGATCTGTTGCGCCAGGTGGCAAAAACGCTGGAGATCGAAGCCAATGCGGTGACCGACAATCCGTTGGTGCTGTCAGACAATTCGGTCGTCTCCGGCGGTAATTTCCACGCCGAGCCCGTGGCCTTCGCCGCAGACCAGATCGCGCTCGCCGTCTGCGAGATCGGCGCCATCGCCCAGCGCCGCATTGCGCTCCTGGTCGATCCGGCGCTGTCGCATGGCCTGCCGGCCTTCCTTGCCAAAAAGCCCGGGCTCAATTCCGGGCTGATGATCGCCGAGGTAACATCTGCCGCGCTGATGTCTGAGAACAAGCAGATGTCGCACCCGGCCTCGGTCGATTCCACACCGACCTCGGCCAACCAGGAAGACCACGTCTCCATGGCCTGTCACGGTGCCCGCCGACTGCTGCAGATGACCGACAACCTGTTTGGCATCATCGGGATCGAAGCGCTGACGGCGGCCCAGGGGATCGAGTTCCGCGCGCCGCTGGTCACCAGCCCCGAACTCACCGCCGCCGTCGCCGCCATCCGCCGCGTCGTGCCGACGCTCGAAGAGGACCGCTACATGGCAAACGACCTTGCCGCAGCCAGCGACCTGGTATCATCTGGCACACTGAATGCAGCGGTGTCCGAGGGTATCCTGCCGGGTCTGGAGGGCTGATCTTATGGAGGCTATTCCAAGCGGCAGTTTGCGCACGCAGAGGCCGACAACCGCCAAGGAGACCATTCAATGAGCGCTCCTGCTTTCGAAGTCCACCAGGGCTCCTCGCCCGTTGTGCTCGCCTTTCCCCATACCGGCACAGACGTACCAGCCGACATCTGGGAGCGGCTGAACGACAATGGGCGCATCCTCGCCGATACCGACTGGCACATCCACCGGCTCTATGACGGCCTGCTCGACGACGCGACGACGGTTCGGGCCACCTTCCACCGCTATGTCATCGACGCCAATCGCGATCCCGATGGGTCAAGCCTCTATCCCGGTCAAAATACCACCGGCCTTATCCCGGGCACGGATTTCGACGGCAAGGCGATCTGGAAGAATGGCGCCGAGCCTTCCGACTCCGATACCGCAGCCCGGCTGTCCGCCTTCCATGCACCCTATCATGCGGCCCTCGCTGCCGAGATCGCACGCGTCAAGGCGATCCATGGCATTGCCGTGCTCTATGACTGCCACTCGATCCGTGCCGACATTCCCTTCCTGTTTGAGGGCACGCTTCCGGATCTCAACATCGGTACCGACATGGGCAAGACCTGCGCGCCGGCGATCGAGGCTGCAACCGTTGCCATCGCCGCTGAAGCCGCCGGCTACACCAGCACGCTGAATGGCCGTTTCAAGGGCGGCTGGACAACGCGCTATTATGGCCAGCCGGCATCGGGCGTTCATGCCATCCAGATGGAGCTGGCGCAATCGACCCATCTTGCCGCCGAAGCTCCGCCCTTCGCCTATGATCCTGAAAAGGCCGAGGCGCTGCGCATTCCGCTCAAGTCCATCCTGTCGCGCATCGAACAGATCGCGCTCGACCTCATCAGCTAAGGGGATTTCGTCATGACCAATTCACGCCACAACATCCGCGAGATCCGCGCGCCGCGCGGGCCGGATCTCAACACCAAGAGCTGGATGACGGAAGCGCCGCTGCGCATGCTAATGAACAATCTCGACCCTGACGTCGCCGAAAACCCCAACGAACTCGTCGTCTACGGCGGTATCGGCCGGGCGACACGCACCTGGGAAGACTTCGACAGCATCGTCGCGACCCTGAAGACGCTCACCGAAGAAGAGACGCTGTTGGTGCAATCCGGCAAGCCGGTCGGCGTGTTCCGCACCCACAAGGATGCGCCGCGCGTGCTGATCGCAAACTCCAACCTCGTGCCACACTGGGCGACATGGGATCATTTCAACGAGCTTGATAAGAAGGGCCTTGCGATGTATGGCCAGATGACGGCCGGCTCGTGGATCTATATCGGCGCCCAAGGCATCGTCCAGGGCACTTATGAGACCTTCGTCGAAGCCGGACGCCAGCACTATGGCGGCAGCCTCAAGGGCAAATGGATCCTCACCGGCGGTCTCGGCGGCATGGGTGGCGCCCAGCCGCTCGCCGCGGTCATGGCCGGTGCCTGCTGCCTCGCCGTCGAATGCGACGAAACCCGCGCCGATTTCCGACTGCGCACGCGCTATGTCGACGAAAAGACCGACAGCCTGGACGAGGCACTGGCCAAGATCGATCAGTGGACCAAGGCCGGCGAGGCAAAATCGATCGCGTTGATCGGCAATGCTGCCGAAATCTTCCCCGAGCTTTTCAAGCGCGGCGTCCGACCGGATATCGTTACCGACCAGACCTCCGCCCACGACCCGCTGCACGGCTACCTGCCGCTCGGCTGGACCGTGGCGGAATGGAAATCCAAACAGGAGACTGCGCCAAAGGAAGTCGAGGCCGCTGCGCGCGCCTCGATGAAGATCCACGTCGCCGCCATGGTCGATTTCTGGAACGCCGGCGTGCCGACGCTCGATTACGGCAACAACATCCGCCAGGTCGCGAAAGACGAGGGCCTGGAGAATGCCTTCGCCTTCCCCGGCTTCGTCCCGGCCTATATCCGGCCGCTGTTCTGCCGCGGTATCGGCCCGTTCCGCTGGGCGGCGCTGTCGGGCGATCCGGAGGATATCTACAAGACCGACGCCAAGGTGAAGGAACTGACGCCCGGCAATACCCATTTGCACAACTGGCTCGACATGGCGCGTGAACGCATCGCCTTCCAGGGCCTGCCCGCCCGCATCTGCTGGGTGGGTCTCGGCGACCGTGACCGGATCGGTCTGGCCTTCAACGAAATGGTCAAGAACGGTGAGCTTTCGGCGCCCGTCGTCATCGGCCGCGATCATCTCGATAGTGGCTCCGTCGCCTCGCCGAACCGCGAAACCGAGGCTATGAAGGATGGCTCGGACGCCGTCTCCGACTGGCCGCTGCTCAACGCCCTGCTGAACACCGCCTCGGGCGCCACCTGGGTATCGATCCATCACGGCGGCGGCGTCGGCATGGGCTTTTCACAGCATGCCGGCATGGTCATCTGCTGCGACGGCTCGGAAGACGCCGCCCGCCGCATCGCCCGCGTCCTCTGGAACGACCCGGCCACCGGCGTCATGCGCCACGCCGACGCCGGCTACGACATCGCTATCGACTGCGCCAAGGAAAAGGGCCTGCGCCTGCCGGGAATTCTCGGCAACTGAGGTCGCGAGGTCAGTAAAGGCCGCCGCCTTTGGTGGCGGCCTTGGGGGATTGAGTCGCAGCGGGGCGTGGATTGGCGATTTTTCCGGCACGACGCGAGTAAGTCCCGCTGGTGATCTAGGACCGGTGCCAAAAGCGGAGAACTTCGCGTGACAACGCCGCCATGGCGCGCGCAGCATCTTGGCGTTTCATCTGCAACGCATCGCAAACGTGCTGTAATTCCACCCTGTCGGCCAACCTGTCAACGACCCACAAAGCTTTGCGTCCGATATCGCCGCCATAGGCATTTTCCGCCTTCGTGACTGCGTCTTGCGAAATCGCGCCGTGATAATCTATCAGCATGCCGAGATCGATTGCATCGCGATATGCGACTGCGCGATCCTGGCACCGGTCGGCATTGGCAAGCAATTTCTCCGCCATCATGTCGCTCGGCAAAAGGACTGGTACGCCGAGCCCAGCATTCATTATGCCGTCCAGCGGAATGCGGCTTTCCCGAACGATTTCGAAACGGATCGTTTGTTCGTCGAGCGAGAGCAGCGTGCGTACGCCATACTGATCTGCCCTCACTTCGCGTAAGGCTGTAACCGGCGCCGCAAACAGGCCACCGACACCCTTTTCGACGGCGAGGCTGCGCATGGCGCGGTAGCCATCCATATCGGCACAAAGGAAGTCTACGTCGAGGGAACGACGGTATTCGCCGTGCATCATGACAACGGCCGTGCCTCCGGCAAACCAGCAACGATTTAACACGAGAAGTGTCGGATCCATAAGCCTCAATGCCTTGGCAATTATCCGATGCTCCGGTCGCTGGAAGTCAGTCATGTGGTTCCTGCCCTCTGTGGCGACCGGGTGCGTGGCGGCTAACTTGAAACCAATAGTTCCCCGTGTCCGAACCGAGCGGTCAGCTCTTCGATAAGGGCTTTCTCACTGGGTGTCAGTCGCTGCCGATCGACAAAGCGCCAGTTCCGCTCGTAAATTGCAAACGCCTCGGCTGCGGCAACCGGGCGTGTCGCATCCCGGCTCCACACTATCAGGGCAAGCTCCGGGTAATCTGCAGGAACGATCATCATATCGGCATCGATTGTCATGGTGGCATAATAGGCCAAGATCGGGGTCCGGGGAAGAGCGGCCGATTTTTGTAATCAAGTTCGAAGGCATTCGAGGCAGGGTCGTGACGTTAATTACGTGACTTTCGTTCACTTGTCATGGATGTCATAAGAGCTATGAAAGCTCGGGTCTTTATCACAGATATCGTAGTTTTTTCTGATTGACGAAACGGCTTGATCCCGGTCTTTCAACGAAAAACAAAAGGAACCGCGGCACCAACGCCCCAGCCTAAAAAAAATCCACCACCGCTCGCGGGTGCAGACACCGTTGTCGCGGGGCGTATGGTCGGGTAGTTCTTGTTCTCCACGCGGCGGAATGACGAGGGACATCAGGATGACGGACGAGCCGGTTTTGGATAGCAAGCTGACCACTTCCAAGCGGCGGTGGGCGGCGGAGGGCAAGTTTCTGACCGGTCGCGTCAGCCGGGCGGAGAGCGAGCGGTTGCCGCCGGGGCAGCATCTGGTGAAGAACTGGCCGGTGCTCGATCTCGGCACCCAGCCGGAGATCGCGCTTTCCAGCTGGCGGCTGGAGGTCGGTGGCCGGGTCGAGGCGCCGCTATCGCTCGACTGGGCGGCATTCGGCGCCCTTGAGCAAAGCAGCAAGGTCAGTGACATGCACTGCGTCACCACATGGTCGCGCTATGACAACAAATGGGACGGGGTTTCCACCCGCGATCTTCTCGATCACGTCATGCCCAAGTCGGATGCCGACTATGTGATGCTGACCAGCTATGACGGCTATACGACCAACCTGCCGCTGGCCGATTTCGCTGCCGAGGACGCGATCCTTGCGACCGCCTGGGAAGGCCAGCCGCTTAGCCGCGATCACGGCGGACCGATGCGCCTCGTCGTGCCGCATCTCTATCTCTGGAAGAGCGCCAAATGGTTGCGCCGCATCGACCTGATGAAATCGGACAAGGCCGGTTTCTGGGAGAAGAACGGCTATCACATGCGCGGCGATCCCTGGCGGGAGCAGCGCTACACGGAAGACTGAATTCGACATTACGCCGGCAATTTGCCGACATCTCAATCGCACTCGGCGCAATTGAGCCGAGAGTGACGCCTGTCGGCTCTTCAATTTTACCGTGATCGCAGCGGGGCACGGAACTTAGCCCCGCTCCATGTGTTCCCCTGCCATCGCATATCACAATGACAGGAGAGCATGATGTTTCTCAAATTATTTGCCGCCTCGACACTCGCTTTGAGCATGGCTACCGCTGTTGTCGCGGAGCCGCTCACCCTGCGCGTCACTCCAAAAGGTCCGCGCGTAGTTACCGTTTACAGCGCCGTTATCGATCACTCCAAGGATGCAATCTCGCCAAGCGGTATCATCAATGTCGACCTGCCGTTCACGGGCACCACCAACCGCACGCCGATCCGTATCCAGTGCGATTCAAACCCGACGACGTCTGTGATGCGCAGCAACACTTTCGATGCTGCACCGCTTTCTGACTGCCCGTAAGGGCGGCGTGGCGCGGTCTCGCCTCAAGCGGCCTCTATGTCCGTAGCAGCAAAGCCGTTGCCAGAAAAAAGCAACGGCTGGCGGTAATATTTGGCGCAAGCATATGTCAGCCAGTCGTCGAGACTGAGACCGGCGCCGCCTTTACCAAAATTGTCGTTTTTACCAAAATTGGAGTAGGCCTCCACCGCCAGTGAAGCGGCTCGCGGGGGCACAGCCACTGACTGGATATTCATCAGTTGCAGGAAGGTGGCGACAGCCTCGGACGCTTCATCGACCGGAATTTCCAATTCGGCGACAAGCGCCAGTGTCGTTCGAGCCACAGTCATTGGCGACGTGAGGCGCACGGTCGACGCCTGCATCCGCCTTGCAAATTCGCGCGCGGCTTCCTCGTCGGTCATCATTGCCAGCAGTACAGAGCCATCGATAAACATCAGCGCGGCTCTGCATCGGCGTTTCGCACGTTGGTCTTCGTGCGCAGGTTTCGGCAGAAGGCCACGGCGATATCTTCCAGCACCGGCTTTGCCAGTTCGGTATCGAGCGCCAGTTGCAGCGCCTTGCGGACAGCCTCGGTCTTCGATGGCGCCTTGGTCAGCGCCTGATAGCGACGTGCCAGGCGGTCGATGGCATCGTCCTTGATGTAGAGTGGCATGGATCTGTCTCCTTGATGCCGCGGTGTTACGACCTCGGGGATGGCTGGACAAGCCGGCATCTGCGGCGCAGATGGTGAGAACACGTAGCCAGTTTCATTCGAGGCAGATATCGCTATGACACCTCCCGTCGCACTCGTCACCGGCTCGACATCGGGCATCGGTGCGGCAATCGCCCGGCGGCTTGCCGCAGAAGGCTATGCAATCGTCCTCCATTCCCGGTCGTCTGTTGACGCCGGGCTGGCGCTTGCAAGCATGCTGCCGATGGCGACCTATATCCAGGCCGATCTCGCTGTCGATGCCGACAGGGCAAGGCTGGTCGCCGGGGCGGTTGCCCAATGGGGCCGGCTCGACGTGCTTGTGAACAATGCCGGCATCAGCCGCGTCATTCCCCATTCCGATATGGCTGCGGCCACGCCGGCGATCTGGCATGAGCTCTACGAGGTTAACGTCGTCGCGCCGTTCCGGCTGGTGGCCGAGGCAGAACCGGCGCTGCGAGCAGCCGCTGGCACGGGACGACCGGGCTCTGTCGTCAATATTTCCTCCCATGCCGGTATCCGCCCCAAGGGTGCCTCCATCCCCTACGCTGCTGCAAAGGCGGCACTCAACCATGCGACGCAGCTGATGGCCCTGTCGCTGGCACCCGATATCCGCGTCAATGCCGTCGCGCCCGGTCTGGTCGATACGCCGCTGACGGCGGACTGGACTGCCGCACAGGATTTGTGGCGAAACCATTCGCCGATGCGCCGGGCGGCGACACCGGAAGACATCGCGCACGCTGTCTGGATGCTTGTCTCTTCGGACTATGCGACGGGAGAGATACTGTTGCTGGACGGCGGTATCAATCTCACCTAGTCCCAGCCCCAAAAGCCGTCCTGGCCCTCAGTGCGGGTGGTGTTGAAGCCGCGCTGGCGCCGGCTCCTCGGCAAGGTCGTCGAGAACGTCACGCAGTGTCCTTGCGATATCCAGCCGACCGCTTTTCAGCGCGGCACGGTGGGCTTGCGAGCAGAGATCCTGCAACGTCGCGCTCTCCTCGACGACGGGCACGACGGGGAAAACGATGCCTGCATATTGCGAGGGTGTGCCGTCTGCGTTTCGAAAGCAGCGGCCGAAGGCCATGATCTCGGTATAAAAACCTCTTGCAGACCGGACGCGGTAATTTTGCTGGCAGGGATACCCCGAAACCACGGCTTCATGCACGGCTTTTGCCACACGCGCCTTATCTTCCGGATGGACGCGATCGAGGTATCGCTCCATCGGCAGGCCGACCATCGTTTCTGACGGATCTAGGCCGAAAAGGGAGGCGAAAGCGCTATCGGCGAAGAATTGGTCGGTTTCGATATCCCAGGTGAAAACTCCCGAGTCCATCGGAGATGGCTGCGAATTCCGGACCAAAATCTTGTCTTTTGCCATGTACCTCTCCATGCCCGTTATTCAACATGAGCGCGCGGGCAGGCCTCTGCAAGGGACAAAAGGGCATGGCGCTGAAAAATATCGACGTTTCCTCGTCAGAATGCGTCGTAAGTACCCGCGTCATGCCGGAAAATCATCGACTTGCCGACGTGCCTGCCTCACCGCCCTTGCATTTCACTCGCGTGCCGGACAGCGGCCACGAAGGAGATCTCAGTCTTGATCTCCCGCGTCGACATCGACGTGACCGTTCGGCGCACGCCCGGCAGGCGGCTGAGCTCCTGACGCAGCTGGCGATCGAGTGCCACCATGTCGACGGCCAGGATATGTAGCAGGTAGTCGGCGTCGCCGGTCGTCGCATGACAGCGCCAGATCAGCGGGTTTTTCCGGACTGCTTCCTCGAACGCGTCCGACAGTTCGAAATCGATAGATACCTGGACAAACGCCTCGAGGCCGAAGCCGAGCTGGGCCGGATCGAGCGTCGTGGTGTATCCCCGGATGAGACCGGCAGCCTCCAGAGCCTTGACGCGCTTCCAGCAGGGCGTCTTGCTCAGCCCGACCTGCTCGGCCAGCGCTGCGAACGACATGCGGGCATCGCCTTCCAGCGCCGAAACGATTTTGAGATCCACCGGGCTTAAGATCATCGTTCTCTCTCTTCGCGCTAAAACAGAGCGATCGTTCTATCAGCTACGCATACTGCATGACAGAAAGGAACAATGTTCGAGAGAATATTTCGTATTCTTCCGAAAAAGAGCTGCTCAATAAGGGGACCAAAATGGATAAGCAGGAATACTGGGAGCGTATCGAGACACCCGATATGAAGGATTACGGCGTCTATCTGCAGTGCGACAAGCTGCTTACCTGCCAGAAGCCTCTGTCTGAAATGGCCAATGCAGACGAACTGCAGTTTCAGATCGTCCACCAGGTAGAGGAGCTGTGGATGAAGCTCATCGCCTACACGCTGGTCGAGGTGATCGGCTACATCGAGGAAGACAATCCCCACCGTATCGTCACGTTGATGGGCCGGGTGCACCGGCTGATGCGGATGATGACCACGCAACTCGATATGCTGGAAACGATGTCGCCGAAGGAATACCAGGAAATCCGCCTTCAACTCGGCAATGGCAGCGGACAGGAGTCACCGGGCTTCAAACTGCTGCTGCGTATGCCTGCCGATCTCTGGCGAGCCTTCAAGGCGACCTATCTGGATGGAAAGGGCCTCACCGTCGACGATGTCTATGACGGCAAGTACGACCATGGTGACAGCTATGTGGTGGCCGAGGCGCTGATAGAGTTCGACGAACTTTTCCAGAAGTTCCGCGCCAACCATGTCTACCTCATCCACCGCTCGATCGGGCTTGGATCAAAATCGCTGAAGGGTCGGCCGGTAGATCTTCTGCAAGCCGGCGCCCGGCACCGCTTTTTCCCCGATCTCTGGGATGTCCGCTGTTCGATGACGGACGCCTGGGGTAGCCAGTATGGCGTCGTCAGGGACAGTATCTCGAAGCCGGAGGCCGTGGCAGAATAAGGCAGCTCGCCGCGCAACTCCGCTGAAACTTGCGCCTGGGATGTGTAAGCGTCTCGAAACTTGCGCAGGGATTGTGTCAGGCTGTGTATATTGACGACGGGTGTCGGCTCGCCTAGTTTTGGCCACGTTCTCCCATAATTTGGGGCGAGCTAAATCCGAGGGCAATCCGTTTTCATGACTGAAGGTCCGCTTTACGTCCAGTTCCCCGCGGAAGCGGCGATACCGGCGCAGCCGCATCATGAAACATTCCACCTGCCGTTTTTTCCGCGCTCCGCCCATGCACGTCATCTCATCGCGCTCGGACTTGCCAGCGCCGGATCGATGGCGCTGCTGGCAGGTGTGCTTTATCCGCTGATCACCCGCAGCGCCGTGGCGTTGCCGGTGTTCGTTCCTCCCGCCCAGATCGTCCAGCCGATGCCTCTCGCACTGAAGGGCAACCGTCTCGAGGCGAAGCGTCACTTCGACGGCTCGCGCTTTGCCCAGGTGGCCGAAAAGCTGTCGACGGGGGAAACGCGTATTTTCACCTATCACCGGCTGACGCTGGTCTTCAATGGCGATAGCGAGCAGCGGGATGCGCCGGTCGCCTCTTCCTTCACCGAGGAAAACGAGGCCGACACACCGATTGCGACGCCAGCAGTGGCAACTTTTGCCGACAGCATCTATCCGAGATCGGCAAATTTTGCCTCGCAGCGCCGGTCGCGTTTCCCGATACGCGGCGTTCCGCTGAATGTCAGTGTGGCGACGGCGGGTACCACGCAGCCGCACCGGGAATTCCAGCGGCTGGTGTCCATGCCGAAAAGCCGCCAGGATCTTACCGATATCCTGAAGACCGCCAGTATCGCGGAGGACCGTCGTGAGCAACTGGTCCAGGCGCTGGCAACGGATACGGTCGTGCCGGGCGATAGTCTCGAACTGCTGATGGAAAAGGGCCGCGCGGAGGGTTCGCCAAAGCTGGTGCTCGCCAAGTTGCGGAGCGAGAACGGCAGCGAGCGGGTGGTGGCCAGCGACGATTCCAACGGGTTCAAGCCGCTGGCAGATGACCGGCTGTTTTCAACGCTTTACAGCGAAGGCCAGCCGGATGCGCCGTCTTCCTCAGAAGTCGCTGCCGTCGACCTGAAGGATCTCGGCAGTGGCGACCAGAAGGACGTGCGGGAGCGCCTGACGAAAGCCGGCTTGTCGGACACGGCAATCGAGCGCCTCGTAAAGCTTGCCGCTGCCAAGGGCATTCCGCTGGCCGGCACCACCGGTACGCCTGACAGCGTCGATCTGCTGTTCCGCAAAGCCGATGACAGCGACAGCGAGCTGATGTTCATCGAGTTTCACTCCGGTGACGAGGCGCACCGCTTTTATCTGCACAAGGACGGAACAGACTCGTCTGAATATTATGACGAAAAAGGCCATTCGGTCGCCAAGGTGCTGAATCCCAAGCCTGTCCCCAACGGACAGCTGGGAGACGGCTTTGCTTGGCGCATCCACCCGATCCTCGGAGTGCGGAAATTCCACAACGGGGTCGATTTCCGCGCACCGATGGGCAGCCCGATCATGGCGGCAGGCGACGGCACGGTCGAACTGATCTCCACCGAGGTCGGATACGGCAAATATATCCGCATCCGCCACGATGGCGGCTATGAGACCACCTACGCGCACATCTCGGCCACGCCCTCCGGCTTGAAAGTCGGGCAGCGCGTCAAGCAGGGCCAGGTGATCGCCTATGTCGGGTCGACCGGCTATTCCACCGGCCCGCATCTCTACTACGAACTCCGCGTCAATGGCCGCTACGAAAACCCGCTGACGGCCAAGCTGCCGGCCGGGACAAACCTGACCGGTGCCTCCCTCGACAGCCTCCGATCGCAGGTCGATCATGTCGACAGCATCATGAGCTACCTTGACGTGCCGACACCGGAGGTTTCACGCTCCTCGCTGCCGATGGACAGGCCCTTCGGCCTGTTCCAGGATCATGCGGGCCACATCCACCGTTGAGCGGCCTCTTGATGCGTTAAGTTGGCGACAACGCTTGAGTTATTCCTGCTCTCTCAGCGCAGCGTCTCACCGAAGAAGTCGAGTAGCCGTTTCCAGTGACGTTCCGCTGCCTTCTCATTATAAACGCCGGCATGGTCGGGGATCGTCCAACCATGAGCGGCGCCGACATAGTTCTCGATGACATGATCGACTTCGGCAGTCCGCAGAGTTTCTGCCAAACGAGCCGATTGCTCCGGCGGAAAGCTTCCGTCGACGCCCGCCGTACCGACGTAAATCCGGGCCTTGCCCTTTGCCGCCGCCTTGTGCGGGCTGTCGTCCGCATCGGTAGCAAGACCACCGCCGTGGAAGCTGGCGGCAGCTGCGATCCGCTCCGGATAGGCGCCGGCTGCCGTCAGTGCACGGCCGCCGCCCATGCAATAACCGACGGCCCCGACCGGCCCCGTGGCACCTTCGTCGTCGAGGGTCTTGAGAAAGGCGGCTGTATCGCTTTTCGTCATCGCCTGGGTCGTGCCGTGCAGCATGCCCATGATCTGGTCCCGCATCACAGGATCGGCAAATGCCGACGACTGGAACGGTCCATATGCACCATAGCGATAGAAGAGGTCGGCAAGCAGCACGATATAGCCAGCGTCTGCCAGGCGCTGCGCCATTCCATCCATCGCCGGCCGTGGCCCGAGTGCATCCATGTAGAGCAGAATGCCGGGCGCGGGGGCTTCCGCCGACTGTGCGTCGCTGCGGAAAATCGCTGCCTTGGCGACGCCATCGGCGGTCGTGATATCGATGGTCTTCTTCATGGGCTCGTCCTTTTTGTCGACGGTCGGTCGGTTGTTGTTGGTCAGACGGCGCTGATTGCGCGCAGAAGGCTGCGGTTGTTATAGGGCTTTTGCAGCAAAACAGGTTTCGGACCGATGGAAACGGCAGGCATGTCCGCATTGCCCGTTGCGAAGATGATGCCCATCTGTGGGTAGATTGTCCGGATCTTCTCGGCCAGTTCGCCGCCGGAGAGGCCCGGGAGGCCGAGATCGGTCAGCAGGATGTCAAAGCGTTCGGACTTTACCAGGACCAGCGCCTCCTCGGCGCTACCGGCATCCACCACGTCGTGGCCAGCCTCCTGGAGCTGTTCGACGGTATCGAGCCTGATCAGTGCGTCATCCTCGACGACGAGTATCTTTAGTGGTCTGGGCGCTGGAGCGGAGACAGGGGGCGGCGTGATCGCAGCTTCGGCTGCGGCGGCCATGTCGATCTGCCGTTGATCTAGCAATTGGCGGATGCGCCGGGCCAGGGCGTCGCGGCTGTAGGGCTTCGACAGCAATTCGACCCCGGCATCTAGCCGCCCACCGTGGACGATGGAGTTCTCGGTGTAGCCCGAGGTGAAAAGAACGGCCATGTCGGGCTGTCGCTGCTTGGCCTTGCGAGCCAGTTCCGCGCTCTTCAGCGGGCCGGGCATGACGACGTCGGTAAACAGCAGATCGATCGGCAGCCCGCTCTCGATGATGGTCAGGGCGCTTGCGGCATCGACGGCCTTCAACACCCGGTAGCCGAGGTCTCCGAGCATCTCGACCACTGTCGCCCGTACATCCTCGTCATCCTCCGCCACCAAGATGGTTTCCGTTCCGCCACTGGCGGGGCCGAATTCCGTCTCGGTCAGCCGGTCCTCGGCCTGCATCGAGCGTGGCAGATAGATACGGATCGTCGTTCCCTGGCCGTTCTCGCTATAGATCTTGATATGTCCGCCGGACTGCTTGACGAAGCCGTAGACCATCGACAGGCCCAGGCCGGTTCCCTTGCCGAGCGGCTTTGTCGAGAAGAACGGCTCGAAGACCTTTTCGATGATGTCGGCAGGAATGCCGGTACCGGTATCGGTCACCGCCAGCATCACATACTGGCCCGGATCGACGTCGACGTGCTTGTGTGCATAGGCCTCGTCGATAAAGGCGTTGCCGACTTCGATCGTCAGCTTGCCGCGGCCGTCCATGGCATCGCGGGCGTTGATGGCAAGGTTTAGTATGGCGTTCTCGATCTGCGCGGGATCGACGAATGTGTTCCACAGGCCGCCCGCCTGGATGGTCTCGATCTCGATCGCCTCGCCGATTGTCCTGCGCAGCATGTCTCCCATGCCGGCGACGAACCGGCCGATATTCATCACTTTCGGCTCCAGAGCCTGGCGCCTGCCGAAAGCCAGCAGCTGGGCGGCGAGCTTTGCACCACGGTTGACGCCGGCCAGCGCATTGTCGATGCGCGCCCGTGCCCGAGCGTTGTCAGCCACTTCCTTGCTGAGCAGATGCAGGTTGCCCGATACCACTTGCAGCAGGTTGTTGAAATCGTGTGCCACGCCGCCGGTAAGCTGGCCTATGGCCTCCATTTTCTGGGCTTGGCGGAGTTGTTCCTCGACCCGATCGAGCGCCGCAGCTTGCTCTCTTTCCGCTGTTATATCGCGTCCATAGGCGAATATCATACCGTCCTGGGAGGAGATCCGCCAGGAAATCCAGCGGGGCGAGCCGTCCTTGTGGCGATTGCGAGCCTCGAAGCTTTCGAGATCTGCGACCGATGCGGCGCCTTGCAGTGCCCGCTTTGTAAGCCGCAGATCGTCCGGCCAGACGAAATCGAAGAACGATCGGCCGATCACCTCAAGCTTGGCATGCCCAAGCACTGCCGGCCAGGCGGGATTTACGGCGTGTAGCAGCCCGTCGCTTCCGATGATCACCAGCAGATCCCGGGAGTTTCGCCAGACGCGGTCGAGATCGGCGGTACGGGCAGCCACCTGTCGCTCCAGCGAACTGGCGAGTTGCTGGAGATCCTGTTCCGCGCGGCGACGCTCGACGGCGGTGCGGGTGCGCTCGGCGACTTCCCGGATGAAGACAAGCTCCTCGGGCTTCCAGTCTCGCGCAGTCGCATGGTTGAGATAGAGCAGCGCGACAAGTCCACCGTGCTCGGAGATCGGCATGTTGACGACCGACTGGGCGCTGATAGCAATGAGTTCGGCCGCATTTTCGCAGGTGCGGGGATCTTTCGTCGCGTCGGAAAAAACAACAGTTTCTCCTCGCTTGAGGTCCTCGATGTAACTGCCGTAGTCGCGAAAATGCAGCACACCGGCCAGCGTCTCTATGCCGGGGGCATTCCAGTCACGCTCGATGGTGATGGTTTCGCGTAGCGGGTCGATTGTCCCATAGCCGACACGACTGACATTCATTGTCTGCCCGAGGATCCTGGCGGCGTTGAATGCAATATCTGCGGGGTCGCCGACGTCGCGAAGGCTGTCGTTGAGCGAAATCAGCGCCGAGCGATAGACTTCCTGCAGGCGCGTGTCGGTGATGTCATTGTCGACGCCGATCAGCCCCAGGAAGGCCCCCGCCACGTCGTAGCGTGGCTGGGCCTCGGTCTGGATCAGCCGATAGTTGCCGATAGCATCGCGATACCGTGCCTCTAGGGTGACCCGGCTTTGATGGCGCATCGAACGGTCGAGCTTGGCAAGGAACGCTTCCCGGTCGTCGGGATGCACGGTCGCGCCCCAGTCAAATGTCGGGACTGCCGCCTCGGAAATATTCCAGAATGCGCGCTTTCGGGCGTTGAAATAGACACTCTGTCCGTTCGCATTCGCCATCCAGAGCATCACCGGAGCGTTTTCAGCGATAAGTCTGAACCGGGATTCGCTTTCCCGAAGCGCCTCTTCGGAGACGCGGCGGTCGGTAACGTCATTGCCCTGCACAAAAATCCCGGTGACTGAGCCCCACTCGTCGAACGTAGGTTGGTAGATGAAATCGATATAACGCTCCGCCTGCTCCCCATTACGCTGCTTCAGCGCGATCAGTGCAGATTGACCGATGAACGGCTTGCCCGACCTGAAGACGTTGTCGAGTAGATCCACAAACCCCTGCTCGACAACTTCCGGCAGGGCCTCGCGAACTGGTTTGCCAAAAATGTCGCGGTTGCCGATGAGGTCGAGGTAGGCCTTGTTGGCGATCTCAAAAATGTGGTCCGGCCCGGAGACTGTTGCAACGAAGCCGGGCGCCTGCTCGAACATCTTGCGCAGACGATCGCTTTCGCCTCTCAGCCTCCGCTCTGCCCGTACCTTGCCAGTGGTCTCGACAACGATGGCGATAACACCGACAGGCTTGCCGTCGTCGCCCAGCAATGGCGAGTAGTCGAGGTTGAGCCAGACCTGCTCCGGCTGTCCGTTCCGGTGCAGGACGAATTCCTGGTCGCGGTAGGCCAGGCGCTCTCCGGAGAGACAGGTCCTCATGACATGGTCGTTGAAATCTGCGGCTTCTGGCCAGCCTTCCCGCACCTTCGATCCCAACAGCGCAGGATGGCGTTTTCCGGCCACCACCGAATAGGCATCGTTGTAGATCATTATGCCGTCTTCGCCCCAAAGGGTCGCGATCGGTACGGGCGAGCCGAGTATGAGGCTACAGGTCGCTTTAAGTCCATGCGGCCATCGTTCGATTGGTCCAAGGGGTGTTTTGGACCAGTCGAAACTGGCTATAACGGAGGCAGCCTCGCCCCCTGAAGCCAGGAATGCAGGAGCCGGTTTGGTTGGTTCCGCGCCCTCGGTCATGGCTGGTCGCCTTTTCCGGCGTCTACGGGCATCCCCTGCATCGATATACTCTCTGTTCGCATGACGTGCCGCCTTTCCAAGGGCGGCGACGGACAGCTTTGAGAAATATAAAAGTGCCGTCGATTGGCAAGGTTCTCGTGGCGTTTATTATCGGTTGCAAGAGGTGCCGGCGAATAGCGAGAACGACGGTTGGCGGACAAAGCGGTGCGCCGGTCTTGCATAACCCAAATTTTCGATTATCTTCATCTCATCATTAACGCAACGAAAGGAAGGTGATCCAATGTCTAATGAGATTTCGGTACTCGTGATGGACATGGGAATTGTTGGGAACGAAGCGGGGCAGCCCTCGCTCTGATCCTACCTTCCTGAGGATTGCCACTGCAATCCAGGTCTTTCACAGACCAAAGCTCATGGAGGGCCGCGTCAAGCGGCCCTTTTTGATTCCGGAGAACAGGTCGGGCCAGAAGTCTCCGACGAAAGCGATCGTCTGTGTCACGCGACCTTGCGTTTCGGCTTTTCGGGCTCGGCTTTGCGCCTTGCGATATCCTGCCGAGCACGACGGTTCTCGATAAAAGCCTCTGCATCCGCGCGCGCCATGGGGTGCCCGATCAGATAGCCCTGCCCTTCCCCAAACCCCTCGGCCTTCAGCGCTCGCATCTGCTCTTCGGTTTCGATGCCCTCAGCTGTCGTCGTCGCGCAGAAGCCGATACCGATCCCCACCACGGCGCGGATGATCGACAGGCTGCCGGGGTCCGTTTCTATGCCGGAGACGAAACTGCGGTCGAGCTTGATCTTGTCGAAGTGAAAAGCGCGGAGATAACCGAGCGATGAATAACCGGTGCCAAAGTCGTCGATTGCTATGCGGATACCGAGAGCCTTCATCTCGTGTAGCAGGGGAACGCTCTGGGCGCTGTCGGAGATGAACACCGATTCTGTAATTTCGATCTCAAGGCGATCCGGCCTGAGATTGGTCTCGTCGAGCGCGGACGTGATGGTTGCCAGAAGGCCCTGATGGCGGAACTGGCATACTGACAGATTGACCGCAATTCGCAACTGATCCGGCCAATTGGCAGCGGTAGCGCAGGCTTGCCGAAGGACCCAGGCGCCGATGGTCGTGATCAGCCCGGTCTCCTCGGCTACCGGAATGAATTCTTGCGGCGCAACGAGGCCGCGTTGCGGATGGCGCCAACGCAGCAGCGCTTCGAAGCCGACCAGGGTGTCGTCCTGCAGCGAGACGATCGGCTGATAGTGCAATTCGAATTGCTGCTGGTCGATCGCCTGGCGCAATTCGCCCATGAGATCGTGGCGACGCTTTGCGGCCAGCCGCATCGAAATTTCATAGAACCTGTAGGTCGAGCGTCCTGCCGCCTTGGCGGCATAGAGGGCGAGGTCGGCGTTGCGCAACAGCACCTCGGCGTCACCACCGTCCTGGGGCGCGACGGCAATGCCGATGCTGCAACTGATGTATTCTTGGATTCCTTCCAGATCGATCGGCTGTGCTAGCGATGCGAGCAGCCGGTCGGCGAACTCACGGGCGCGGTCGACGCCAGCATGAACCTGCAGGGCAACGGCGAATTCATCGCCACCGAGACGGGCTATCAGGTCGTCGCTGCGTGTGATCCGTCGAAGGCGGGTCGCAACCTCGCGCAAAAGCGCATCTCCGGCGGGATGGCCGAGGCTGTCGTTGATATGCTTGAAGTGATCTATATCGAAATAGAGCAGGGCAATCGGGTTTTCTTCCGTCGCCTGATCGGCGAGGTCGCGGATGCGGTCTGAAAAGAACGACCGGTTCGGCAGCCCGGTCAAAGCGTCGTGCATGGCGATATGCGCCATCTTCGCCTCGACCGCCCTCGCGACGGTCACGTCCTCCGTGATGCCGAGAAGATAGCGGGGACGTACGCCGTCCGGGGTCGGAAGGGCGCGTTTGAACGTCCGCACCAGTCTCTTCTCCCCGTCGAAGCCTTCCACTTCTTCCTCGACGGTCAATGTCTTGTCGGCGTCGAGGATCACCTGGTCCTGCTCGCTGAAACGCATGGACTGGCGCGGCGAAAACAGTTCCTTGTCTGTCTTGCCGACGATCTCGCCCGAGGACAGACCGACGATATCGCTGCTCGCCTGGTTGTGGAGCACGTAACGACCTTCATCCATCAGGTCCTTGACGAAGACCCCCACGGGCAGGTTTTCGACGATGCTGTTCAGCAGGGACTGCGTGTCGCTCGCCTGCTGGTGGGCGGCGTTGACCTCGGTCCTGTCCTGGACGACGGCAAGAATAGCTGCCGAACCCTCGAAGCGGACGCTGCGACCGTAGGTTACGACCTCGAAGACCTCGTCATTGGCTTTCAGGTGCTGCCAGCGCTTGACGCGCTCCATATCAGTGCCGCCCGCGACGGCTTCGATCATCCGCTGGCGCTCGCTGGCCGGGCGAATGTCGAGTACCGTCATCTGCAGGTATTCTGCGGGGCTGTATCCGTAAAGTTCGACAGCCGCTTCGTTGACGATCAGGAACCGCAGGCTGATCGGATCATAGACCCACATCGGGCTCGGATGGGTGGCAAACAGCGAACGGAAGTCGTCATCGGACGATGCCGCGTGCGGTCCGAGCTCGTGACTTTTCGATTGCTTCGTTTTCCCCAATGCCCCGCTCCACCGCAATCGCTGGCAGGCGCATGGACATCTGCCCGTTGCCGCACTGCACCGACTGACGGTAGAAAGTATGCGCGAAACGTGAATATTTTGCCAACTAACTCCTTGATTAAATTGGCGGCAGAGGCGCAAAAGATGAGCATTTTAGCGATTTTTTCGGCACATCCGGAGGTAGCCTATCCCGGGATATCGCAGCGGGCGAAGTGTATCTCCACGGCTCTCAGATGATCCCGCCACTGCCGCCGGTAGACGCCGGCCGGATGGCGCTGACCATCGCGCGATATCCGCTGGCCCGATAGGTCGCAACCGGATCGATGGCGCCGCCAGCCCGGCGGCGGGCCTCGGCCAGGATCGGCTCGACATCGGCGCGATAGGCGCGTTTCAGCGTGTCGGATGCCATCAGCGCGTCGTTGGCGTCCTGATAGCCTGATAGCGCAGTGCGATCGACGAGCAATGCCTGGGCATAGGCGCGGCGGATTTCGTTGGCGCTGGAGATCAGGCTTTCGATCGGGTCGGTGACGTTGTGCGACTGGTCGATCATGTGCGCCGGGTGGAAGCCCTTGACGCCACGGTGCTCGGCGTCGACCAGTTCGTTGAATACCAGGAACAGCCGGTAGGGATCGATCGAGCCGGCGTCGAGGTCATCGTCGCCGTATTTCGAATCGTTGAAATGAAAGCCCCCGAGCTTCTCGAACTGGATCAGCCGCGCGACGATCATCTCGATATTGGTATTCGGCGCATGGTGGCCGAGATCGACGAGGCAGAAAGCCTTTGGACCGAGCGTCTGGGCGATCAGGTAGTTGGTGCCCCAGTCCTGGACGATGGTCGAATAGAAGGCCGGCTCGTACATCTTGTGCTCGGAAAAGATACGCCAGTCGTCCGGCAGCGCCTTGTAGACTTCTGCCATGGACGAGAGATAGCGCTCGAATGCCTTGGTGAAATTGCTCTGGCCAGGAAAGTTCGAACCGTCGCCGATCCACACGGTCAGCGCCTTGGAGCCGAGCGCGTTGCCGATCTCGATACATTCGATGTTGTGCTCGATTGCCTGCGTCCGCGTTGCTGCGTCGACATGGCTGAGCGAACCGTATTTGTAGGAGTGGTCCTGGCCGGGCGCGTCCGAGAAGGTGTTGGAATTCATCGCGTCGAAGGAAAGTCCCAGGCTTTCGCCCTTGGCCTTCAGATCGCGGACGTCGGTTTTGTCCCACGGGATATGCAGCGACACAGCCGGCGTTGCGCGGGTCAACTGGTTGATGACCGCGCAGTCGTCGAGCTTGTCGAAGATGCCGCGCGGCTCTCCGGTGCCGGGGAAGCGGGCAAAGCGCGTGCCGCCGGTGCCGACGCCCCAGGACGGCACGGCGACGAAAAATTCGGAGACTTTCTGCGTGACGGCCTCGATGTCGATGCCACGGCGATCGAGGCTGGCGCCGAGCGCCTGATAGTCGGCGTCCAGCGCGCTGGCACGTTTTTCGTTCTCCTGCGCAACGACATCCTGCGCGATCTTCAGCTCAACCATAAAATCCTCCCTTGGTGCGGCGAACAAAAGGGCTCCCCCTGCGTTCTACCGCCCGAACTCCCAATTCATGAACGAGGCGACCTTGGATATCATACGCATACTGCTCGCAATCTTCCTGCCACCGGTTGGCGTCTTCCTGCAGGTCGGTCTCGGCCTGCAATTCTGGCTCAACATCCTGCTGACCCTCTGCGGCTACTTTCCGGGCATTATCCACGCCCTCTGGGTGATCCTCCGGAAATAGCCCTCAGCGGGTGAAAGCCTGCGCGTTGCCTGCGTCGACGTTGATGATGTTGCCGGTCGACTTGGCCGACGCGTCCGACGTCAGGAAGTAGATTGCCTCGGCGATGTCTTCCGGAAAAACGTTGAGCTTTAGCAGCGAGCGCTTGCGGTAGTGCTCCTCGAGATCGTCTATCTCTATCTTCGAGGAAGCCGCACGCTGCTCGCGCCATTCTCCATTCCAGATCTTGGAACCGCGCAGCACAGCGTCCGGGTTGACGGTGTTGACGCGGATACCGGCGTCTGCACCCTCTAGCGCCAGGCAGCGGGCAAGGTGGATTTCTGCCGCCTTGGCCGTGCAATAGGCTGCCGCACCCGGTGACGAGGCAAGCCCATTTTTCGAGGCGACGAATACGACATTGCCGCCGAGATTTTGCCTGCGGAACAGCCGAAAGGCCTCGCGCGACACCAGGAAATAGCCGGTCGCCAGAATATCGATGTTGCGATTCCACATCGACAACTCGGTGGTCTCGATCGGTGCCGACGAGGCAATGCCGGCGTTCGAGACGAGAATATCGATGCCGCCAAATTCGACACAGGCGTCGGCGAAGGTGGAAATGACCCCCTCTTCCTTGGTGACATCGAGCCTGACGCCGCGCACCGTATCGGCGCCGAACTGTTTTGCGAAATCAGCCTTTGTTGCTTCAAGCGCCGCTTCGTCGATGTCGGCGAGCACGACGCATGCGCCCTCTGCTATCAGCCGCGAGGCTGTGGCGCGTCCGATGCCGCCAGCACCGCCGGTGACGAAGGCGACACGGCCGGCAAGGCTCTTCGGCTTCGGCATGCGCTGCAGCTTGGCCTCCTCTAGCAACCAGTATTCGATGTCGAATGCTTCCTGCGCCGGCAGGCCCTGATACTCGGAGACCGTCGATGCGCCGCGCATGACGTTGATCGCGTTGACGTAAAATTCGCTGGCAATGCGGGCGGTCGCCTTGTCGCGGGCAAAAGACAGCATGCCGACGCCGGGGATGAGGAAAATCACCGGATTGGCGTCGCGCATGGCTGGGGAATTCGGATGCTTGCAGCTCTCGTAGTAGCTGGCGTAATCGGCGCGGTAGTCTTCCAGTGCCTTGTCGAGACCGGCAATGACCGCATCGACGTCAGGCATGGAAGGATCGAAGTCGACGATGAGCGGCTTGATCTTGGTGCGCAGGAAATGGTCGGGGCACGACGTGCCCAGCGCACCCAAGGGTGCCAGATGCCTGGAGTTGACGAATTCGAGCACGGCATCCTGGTCATCGAAATGGCCGAGCTTGCGCTCTGCCTTGCCGATGCGGCCGCGAATTTCCGGCATCAGTTTGGCAGCGATGGCGCGGCGGTCGCTTGCCGGCAGGCTCGTCGTCACCGCGCCGCCGAAAATCGTCTTTCCTTCGGTCTCTGCTGCAAACCAGACGATTGCCTTGTTGATGATGTCGAGCGTCAGCTCATAGCAGGCCTTGGCGTCATCAGCCCAGGTGAAGAGGCCGTGGCTTTCGAGCACGACACCTTTGGAATTCGGATGGTCCTTGACGAAGGCACTGAGGTCGAGGCCGAGTTGGAAGCCCGGCCGGCGCCAAGGCAGCCAGCCGATGTCGTCACCAAAGATCTGTTGCGTCAGTTCCTTCGAGCTTTTGGAGGCCGCAATGGCGATAATGGCGTCTGGGTGCATGTGGTCGACATGGGTAAAAGGCACGAAGCCATGCAGCGGCGTGTCGATCGAGGCGGCGCGGCTGTTGAGATTGAAAGTGCAATGGGGCAGGAAGCCAACCATGCGGTCCTCGTCATGGAGACCCTTGTAGAGGCCCTTCAGGGCGTCGAGCTTGTCCTGGTAGAGAGTGGCGAAACCATCGAGCTTGATCGTGCCGACATCGCCTCCGGAACCCTTGACCCAGAGCACCTTGACCTTCTCACCGGTGAGCGGATCGGTTTCCATCACCTTGGCTGACGTGTTGCCGCCACCGTAATTGGTGATGCGCTTGTCGGCACCGAGCAGGTTGGAGCGGTAGAGCAGCTTGCCCGGCTCATCCAGCCCGGCAGCGTAATTATCGTCCCAACGATTATCGAGAAGCCTGATATCAGCCATGTCTTCCTCCCATGTCGTATCCGGGCGTTCTGATCGTAATTTGCCGCCCATTGTTGCGAGGGTATCGCTCACTGAAACTCTCTTTGTCAATCGAAAACGATCATATTCGGTTATGCTGCGGCGCAATATGAAATTTTATGATCGTTTCTGATTGACACATTGTCACCGTTAAGAAATAAACGGCGCCAGGAGGGGACGATGCACGAACGCGAACGCCATCGCATCATCATCAGCGCAGTCCAGGAAAAGTCGGTCGTCACAATTCAGGATATTGCCGAATTGACCGAGGCTTCCGAGGCGACGATCCGCCGTGATATTGCTGCCCTGCACGTACAGGGCAAGATTCGCCGCGTCCGTGGCGGTGCAGAGGCCGTGCATCCGCCGCAGCTGGGCAATCTCGCTGGCCGTCCATTCCGTGTGTCCGAATCCGTCAATATCGACAAGAAGCGCGCAATTGCCCGCCAGGCTGTCGAGCTCTGCGACCCCGGCGATGCGATCATCATCAACGGCGGTACGACGACGTTCCAGATGGTGCATTTCATGGCCGCCCATCGACTGCAGGTGATGACCAATTCCTTTGCCATCGCCGAGCATCTGGTCAAGCATTCGAAAAATTCGGTGACGGTCCCGGGCGGCGCGATCTACCGCGAGCAGAGCCTGATCCTTTCGCCCTTCGACAACGACACGACGCGCAATTTCTATGCCCGCCGGATGTTCATCGGTGCCCAGGGCGTTGGCCCGCTGGGGATCATGGAGGCCGATGCGCTGATCATCCAGAGCGAACAAAAGCTTATGCATCAGGCGGACGAACTGATTGTCATGGTCGATTCCAGCAAGTTCCATCGCCGGTCGAGCCTGATCTTGTGCCCGCTCGACCGGGTGACGACCGTTATCACCGACGACGGAATCTCGGAGGAGTCCGTCAGAATGATCGAAGACGCAGGCGTGGGGCTCGTGATTGCGAGCGTCGCGGCATCGCAGTCGGGCAGGGAGGATTCCTCGTCGGTCGCATAATCGAACCGGCGTGGCGTGACGCAGACCAATCAACTCGGGAGGAAGAGACATGCATATTGTGAAGAAACTGGCGATCGGCGTTGCGCTGGTCGCAGCCTTGATGTCCGGCACGGCAAACGCCAAAGACATCAAGATCGGCCTCGTGGTCAAATCGCTCGGCAACGGCTTCTTTGAAGCGGCCAACAAGGGCGCTCAGGAAGCAGCCAAGGAACTCGGCGGCGTCGAGGTCATCTATACTGGCCCGACCACGACGACGGCCGAAGGCCAGATCGAAGTCATCAATTCGCTGATCGCCCAGGGCGTCGATGCCATCGCCATCTCGGCCAACGATCCCGATGCTGTCGTACCGGCCCTGAAGAAGGCGGCCCAGCGCGGCATCAAGGTGATCTCGTTCGATTCCGGCGTCGCAAAGGCCGGCCGTATCCTGCAGCTCAACCCGTCGTCCAACGAGTTGATCGGCAAGATGTGCCTGACGCTGGTCAAGGATCATCTCGACGGCGGCAAGGGTGACTTCGCCATCCTGTCTGCCACGACCACCTCGACCAACCAGAACATCTGGATTGCCGAGATGAAGAAGCAGATGAAGGACTTTCCGGGCATGACCCTCGTCACGACCGTCTACGGCGACGATCTGTCGGACAAGAGCTACCGCGAAGCGCAGGGCATCCTGACCTCGCATCCTGAAGTCAAGGTCATCGTTGCGCCGACCACCGTGGGTGTTCTCGCCGCCTCGCAGGCTGTCAAGGATGCCGGCAAGATCGGCCAGGTCTATGTCACCGGTCTCGGACTGCCCTCCGAAATGGCCGGCGCCATCAAGTCCGGCGCAACCAAGGAATTCGCCATCTGGAATCCGATCGACCTTGGCTATTCGGCCACACAGATCGCCTACCGCCTCGTGAAGGGTGAGACCAAGGGTGCGCCAGGCAGCGAAATCCCGGCCGGCCGCATGGGCAAGATCAAGGTCGACGACAAGGGCGAAGCCGCCATGTCCGATCCCTTCGTCTACAACGCGTCCAACATCGACCAGTTCTCGAAAGTCTTCTGATCGGCTCTCAGCCAAAGCTCACCACCCGGCGGCACCGTGCCGCCGGGACTGGAAATCTTAACCGGTAGACCGCTGATGACTGCTGCCCTTCAATACCCCGTCGTGGATAGCCCGCCAGCGCCGGAGACGGCGATCCTGGAAATGCGCGGAATTTCGCAGATCTTTCCGGGCGTCAAGGCGCTCGATAACGTCAGTATCGCGCTCTATCCCGGCAAGGTGACGGCGCTGATCGGCGAGAACGGTGCCGGCAAGTCGACGCTGGTGAAGATCCTGACAGGCATCTACCGTCCGAACGAAGGCGAGATCCTTGTAGACGGCAAGCCAACAACGTTCTCCAGCGCCCAGGCCTCGATCGACGCCGGCGTTACGGCAATTCACCAGGAAACCGTGCTGTTCGACGAACTGACGGTGGCGGAAAATATCTTTCTCGGCCACGCGCCGCGCACGGCATGGCGGACGATCGACTGGAAGACGATGAACAGCCGCGCCAAGGCGCTGCTCGTTTCGCTCGAAAGCGCCATCGATCCTACGATCCGCCTGAAGGACCTGTCGATTGCCCAGCGCCATCTCGTCGCCATCGCCCGCGCGCTGTCCATCGAGGCGCGCATCGTCATCATGGACGAGCCGACGGCCGCCCTCTCGCGCAAGGAGATCGACGATCTCTTTCGCATCGTCGAGGGCCTGAAGGCGAAGGGCAAGGCGATCCTGTTCATCAGCCACAAGTTCGATGAGGTCTATGAGATCGCCGACAATTTTGCCGTCTTCCGCGATGGCCGGGCCGTCGGCCATGGCCGTCTGAAGGACACGCCGCAGGACGAGATCGTCCGCATGATGGTCGGCCGCGACGTCAAGGATGCCTTTCCGAAGATGGCCGTCGACATCGGCGCCACGGTCCTTGCCGTCGAGCGCTATTGCCATGCGACGGAATTCCGCGACATCTCCTTCGAGCTCCGTCGTGGCGAAATCCTCGGCATCTACGGGCTCATCGGCGCCGGCCGCTCGGAACTCTGCCAGTCGCTGTTCGGCATTACCAAACCTCTTTCCGGCAAGCTGACGCTTGACGGCAAGGAGATTGCCATTCGCTCGCCGCTGGATGCGATCCGGGCCGGCATCGTCTACGTGCCGGAAGAGCGCGGCCGCCATGGGCTGGCTCTGCCGATGCCGATTTTCCAGAACATGTCGCTGCCGTCTCTGGTGCGCACATCGCGCAAGGGTTTCCTGAACGCTGCGAGCGAGCTGGCACTGGCCCGCAAATACGCCGAGCGGCTGGACCTGCGCGCGGCTGCCCTGTCCGTGCCTGTCGGCACGCTGTCGGGCGGCAACCAGCAGAAGGTGGTGATCGGCAAATGGTTGGCGACGCTGCCGAAGGTCATCATTCTCGATGAGCCGACCAAGGGCATCGATATCGGCTCCAAGGCTGCCGTCCACCAGTTCATCAGCGAACTGGCCGCCGAGGGCCTGAGCATCATCATGATCTCGTCGGAGCTGCCTGAAATCATCGGCATGGCGGACCGGGTGCTCGTCATGAAGGAAGGCCTGTCGGCAGGCCTGTTCGACCGCGATGCGCTGACGCCGGAAACCCTGGTGCGCGCTGCCACCGGCAATGTTTAGGATAAACCCATGTCCCGTCTCCTGAAAAAGCGCGAAACGCTGCTGTTCATCATCATTCTGGTGATGATATCAGGCTTTTCCACCCGCGCCGCGGGTTTCGCCGCGCCCGGCAACCTTTCCAACATCTTCAACGACACCTCGATCCTCATCATCCTGGCACTGGCCCAGATGACGGTAATCCTCACCAAGTCCATCGACCTGTCTGTTGCCGCCAACCTTGCGCTGACCGGCATGGCAATTGCCATGCTGAATTCCAGCTTCCCCGGCATTCCGCTGGCGGCCCTCATCTTGGTCGCCATCGTCATCGGTGCAGCACTCGGCGCTATCAACGGCTACCTCGTCTGGGCGCTGGAAATGCCGCCGATCGTCGTTACCCTTGGCACGCTGACTATCTATCGCGGCATGGCTTTCGTGCTGTCGGGCGGGGCGTGGGTCAACGCGCACCAGATGACGCCGGTCTTTCTCAACGTCCCGCGAACGATGATATTCGGCCTGCCGGTGCTCGGCTGGATCGGTATCGTTGTCGTCGCGCTCATATACTTTGTTTTGAAATTCACGCCCTTCGGCCGCGCCGCCTATGCCGCAGGCGGCAATGCCGTTGCTGCCGTCTATGCCGGTGTCGATGTCGGCAGGACGCGCTTCTTTGCCTTCGTGCTGTCGGGAGCGCTGGCGGGCCTGAGCGGCTATCTCTGGGTGTCGCGCTATGCGGTCGCCTATGTCGATATTGCCAACGGCTTCGAGCTCGACAGCGTCGCCGCCTGCGTCATCGGCGGCATCTCGATTGCGGGCGGCGTCGGCTCTGTGGCCGGCACCGTGCTCGGCGCACTGTTTCTCGGCGTCATCAAGAACGCGCTGCCTGTGATCGGTATCTCGCCGTTCACGCAGATGGCGATCTCCGGCACCGTCATCATCCTCGCCGTCGTCTTCAATGCGCGCCGTGAACGCAATCGCGGCCGTATCATCCTGCGCGACAAGGCGGCCCGCGACACCATCACCAACGAGGTGGCAGCATGAGTGCCGTTCCCGAGACACAGACCGAGCGACGCGCCATTCCCGACCGGCTGGGAACGCCCTTCCGGCGTATCATGGCCAGCTGGGAGGTGCTGCTGTTTGGCGTCGCCATCCTGATCTTCATCTTCAACTCGCTGGCCTCGCCTTACTTCCTAGACGCCTACAATCTTTCGGACGCGACATACAATTTCACCGAAAAGGCGATGATCGCCTTTGCCATGGCGCTGCTGATCATTGCCGGCGAAATCGACCTGTCGGTGGCAGCGATCATTGCGCTTGCCTCGACGGCGATGGGCTATGCGGCGCAGGCCGGCGTCGATACCGTCGGGCTGGTTGCCATCGGCCTCGGTGTCGGGCTGCTGTGTGGGCTGTTCAACGGCATTCTGGTCTCCGTGCTAAAGTTGCCGTCTATTGTGGTTACCATCGGCACGATGAGCCTGTTTCGCGGCATTTCCTACATCGTCCTCGGGGACCAGGCGTTCGGGAGCTATCCCGAGGACTTCGCCTTCTTCGGACAGGGTTACGTCGTCTGGGTTTTCTCATTCGAGTTCGTGCTGTTCCTCGTGCTTGCGATCCTGTTTGCCATCCTGCTGCATGCCACCAATTTCGGACGGCAGGTCTATGTGATCGGAAACAACGAGTTTGCAGCGAGGTTCTCCGGCATTCCGGTCGAGCGGATAAAGTTCATCCTCTTCCTTTTGACCGGCGTCATGAGCGGCCTGGCTTCGGTCTGCCTCACCTCGCGGCTCGGTTCGACGCGGCCGTCGATAGCGCAAGGGTGGGAGTTGGAAGTGGTGACCATGGTCGTGCTCGGCGGCGTGTCCATCCTCGGCGGCTCCGGCACTATCGGCGGCGTCGTCATTGCTGCCTTTGTCATGGGTCTCGTCACCTTCGGCCTCGGCTTGCTCAATGTTCCCGGCATCGTCATGTCGATTTTCATCGGCCTGCTGCTGATTATCACCATCGCGCTGCCCATCATCGTGCGGCGCATAAAGGCCATGGGCGGCAAATGACCGGCGAACTCGAAAAGTACGCTTTCAAGATGCGGCTCAATCCCGGCATGGAAGCCGAATACCGCCGGCGTCACGACGAGATCTGGCCGGAACTGGTCGACTTGCTACACATTTCCGGGGCCAGCGACTATTCCATCCATCTCGACCGCGAAACCAACACGCTGTTCGGCGTGCTGACGCGGCCGAAGGGTCACACGATGGCGAGCCTTCCGGCCCACCCGGTGATGCAGCGCTGGTGGGCGCACATGGCCGATATCATGGCCACCAATCCGGATAATTCGCCTGAGCAGAGCGATCTCGTGACGCTCTTTCATCTGCCATGAGCGCGGCCTTCCGGCGCATCGCCGTCCTCGACATCGGCAAGACGAATGCCAAGGTGGTCGTGCTCGATGCCCGGACCGGTAGGGAGGTCGCCGTCGTTAAGACCGGCAACGGCGTACTGCAAGACGGCCCCTATCCCCACTACGATATCGAAGCCTTGTGGCGCTTCACGATGAAAGCGCTGGCCGATTTCGCGGTTGCGCCGGGTTTCGATGCTGTGTCGATCACCACCCATGGGGCTTGTGCCGCATTGCTCGATGCCGAGGGCGCGCTCGCGCTGCCCGTGCTGGATTATGAGCATCCCTACGACCCGGCCATTCGCGCGGAGTACCTCGCTCTGCGCCCGGATTTCGCCGAAACGTTCTCGCCCTCGCTTGCCGTCGGCCTTAATCTCGGTGCGCAGTTGCATTACCAGAAGACGGTCTTTCCCGAGGCCTTTGCCAGGGTTGCGACCATTCTTACCTATCCGCAATACTGGGCCTGGCGGCTGACCGGCGTAGCTGCCAACGAAATGACATCGCTCGGCTGTCATACGGATCTGTGGCTGCCGGCATCCTCAGACTACTCGCCGCTCGTTGACCTGCTTGGCATCCGTGCCAAAATGGCGCCGATCCGTTCGGCGTTCGATGTCCTTGGGCCGATCTCTGCTTCGATTGCCGCCGAGATCGGAGTTGGCGGTGAAATTCCTGTCTTCTGCGGCATCCATGACAGCAACGCTTCGCTGCTGCCACACCTGATCGGCCGCCCCTCACCCTTCACTGTAGTCTCGACCGGGACATGGGTGGTCAGCTTTGCGGTTGGCGGCGATATGGACGGGCTCGATCCTGGCCGCGATACGCTCGCCAATGTGGACGCCTATGGTCGCGCCGTTCCCTCGTCGCGGTTCATGGGCGGTCGGGAGTTCGAAGTGCTGGCGAGAGCGTTCGGCGATGTCGCCCCCGAGGATGCCGAGAAGGCGGTGAGTGCCGTCATCGAGCGACGTCTGATGCTGTTACCAAACGTGGTCCCCGGTTCAGGTCCCTTTCCCGGCGCACAAATGCAATGGTTGAACGACGCGGAGGCGACACTTGCAGAGCGGTGTGCTGCCGCCGGACTGTATCTCGCCCTCATGACGCAGGCCTGCCTCGATCTGATCGGCGCCGGCGGCAGCATTGTCGTCGAAGGACCGTTCGCGCTCAACCGCATCTATATAGCGGCGCTCTCCGCACTGACCGGCCTCGATGTCGTCGCGCTGCCGGGCTCCACGGGCACCAGCCTCGGTGCTGCACTGCTGACGGGCATTGCGCCGGCGGGTCTGACCGTGCGGGCCCAGGCCGGTTTCCCCCTGCCCCCGCTCGATGACTACAGCGCGCTATGGCATCAGCGCACGCGCCAGCGCTAGCCTCCTCGTTGCACTTCCCCGCCGTCGGCGATTTTGGCCGGGATTGCGTCTTCGTGTCTTGCCAAGAGTGGCGGTTACCACAGATAGTATATGAGACGATTGGCAGCCATGGCGGCGCCGCGTATCGATCAAGACAGCAACGACCCGTCAAACCAAGGCCTCGCGCTAGGGGACGCTATGCCAAAAACGCCGAAGAACCCTCTGCTGCTTGCCGACGACAGCAACTGGCGCTGCCGGGAGTCTCTTCGCCGTGCGGTGGAAAGGGTGGTGCGTGAGGCCCTTGATGAAGGCTGGAAACCCGAGGATATCGCAATTTCGCTGGTCGAAGTGGCTGATGAGCATATGGACCAGATGATCGGCGAGGCGATCTGCCCCGGCCACCCCATCGTTATTCACTGAAGGCTTTTGCGCTATTTCTTGAAGTGAGCGCAACGACTTCGGAGCTATGCGGACAGAATTCCGCAGATGGCTGACGCTCCAGGCCAATATGCCCTGAAAATCAATTTTCCTGCCCGCCCGAAAAGTTTCTGCCGGAGGATAAACCTGCTCGTCGGCGGAACAATGGAGGCTGCCTACCGTTCCACTTGGCAAACCAAAATCCGGTCGCAGCCCTCCGGCTCGGCCAGCGGGGCCGAGAACGATGCAAGCGTCTACCTTACGGAACGATCAGCAAACACGGCGTCGACCACCACGCATTTATTACGTCCATCCCCTGATGCTCGACGGCATGAGCGCCTGGTCGGCTGTCTTCGATCACGCCTCAGCCCTGGGTTTCGACACCGTCCTTTCAGCCCCGCCGTTCCTGACACTGCCGGGCGAAAGCGTGTTCGTTCCCAGCGACCCGGATCGGCTGACGCCATCGCTGCAAAGCCTCGGGAATACCGTCGAGGGGCTTCAGGCCCTCGCCGCCGCGGCCCGCCAACGCGGCCTCAACTTCATGATCGACATCGTCATAGATCGCATTTCAACTGTAGAATCGACGAACGGCGGCGTAGTTTCCGATCCGCGCATTTCGCCCGAGGAGAGGCATGCCAAGCACTTTTCAACCGGCAGCGAGGCGGAGGAGGAAAACCTGCGCCAATGGCAGGTCCGTCTCGATGCACTGGTATCGGTTGGCATTTCGGGCTTCCGCTGCCTCGGCATCGACAGGGTACCTTCATCTGCCTGCACACGGTTGATCAGCGCTGCCCGCGAGATTGCGCCAGACACCCATTTCTATGCCTGGACCCCGGGCACGGCCTTCTCTGTCCGCCGCGCTCTGCAAAGCGCGGGATTTGACGGTGCCTTCTCGTCTATCTGCTGGTGGGACCAGCGTGGCGATTGGATCGTCGAGGAGCATGATCTTCACCGCGCAATCGGTCTCGACATTGCGTTTCCAGAAGCACCGTTCGGTCGCCGGATCGCCCATGGTGCGGAAGACCTGGAGACGATCGAGCGCAAAGCGCGTCGTGCACTGCTGATAGCAGCTGAATTCGGCGACGGTCTGCTGATACCGATGGGGTTCGAATTCGGCGCGTCTCTCGCCCTCGACATGACGGCCGGCAACGGACGCGGCATCTCCTCCTTGCGTCACGATGGTCTTCTTGACCTTTCGGGCGAGGTCCGGCGGGTCAATGCAAACCTTCAGAAGCAGAACGCGGCGTTCGAAAGACAGTCGGTCCGCGTGGTCGTCGGCTCGTCGACGCCGGTCTCCATCCTCATCCGCTCAGACGCCGCCGATGCGCGCTTTGCCAGCACGCAGAGGCTGATTGCAGTCAATAGCGACCTGCGCAAATCTGCGCTGTTGCCAGTGGGAATGCTTTCCGAAAATTCGGCTGGCTTCCTCCCACTTTTGAGCTTGGCCGATGGCGCGACGCTGGACGCTGAGAAAATCATCAGTCTGCTTCCCGGCGAGGTCAGGGTATTCGAGGGCAAGGCCAGCAAGGCGATTTTGTCGCAAGCTCACCTGCCGGCGACGGACGCTGCCGCGACGCCACGACTGGCGATAGAAGAGGTGACGCCGTCGGTAGATGACGGTCGCTTCGCGGTGAAAACCACTGTCGGACAGACAGTTCGTGTCGAGGCTGACATTTTCGGCGATGGCCACGATCCGCTCTCGGCATCCCTCCTGTGGCGCGCCGTCGATGAGGACTCCTGGTCGGAAGTCCGCATGCAGTTGATCGGCAATGATCGCTGGTGGGCGGAATTCGAACTTCAGCGCATGGGCCGGCATGAATTCGTCATCGAAGCCTGGCGCGACCCGTTTGCCATCTTCCGCTACGAACTCGTGAAGAAGAACGACGCCAAGCTCGACCTGAAGCTTGAACTTCAGGAAGGCCTCGGTCTCGTCAAGTCTGCGATCGCCAAGAATAGCGGCAATATCGCCACGCGGCTTGAAACGTTAGCGGACAGTCTCACCAAGGCGGACGACAAGGCTCGCGTGCAGCTTTTGCTGGCTGGCGAAACATCGTCGCTGATGAAACAGGCGGATCACCGCCCGTTCAAAGTGCGCAGCGCAGCGTACCCGGTGGACGCCGAACGGCAGGCAGCAGGTTTTGCCAGCTGGTACCAGATCTTTCCACGCTCGCAGAGCGGCGATCCGAACCGTCACGGCACATTCGACGACGTGATCGGCCGTCTGCCCGCCATCCGCGAGATGGGTTTCGACGTTCTTTATTTCCCGCCGATCCATCCAATCGGCAAGACGAACCGCAAGGGTCGCAACAACACCCTCAATGCGTCGGAGCAGGATCCGGGCAGCCCCTACGCCATCGGCGCTGCCGATGGGGGCCACGATGCCATCCATTCTGAACTCGGTACCTTCGCCGATTTCGATCGGCTGGTCGAGGCGGCTCACGAGCACGGCCTGGAAATCGCACTCGACCTTGCCATCCAGGCCTCGCCAGACCACCCATGGCTGAAGCAGCATCCGGGCTGGTTCGACTGGCGGCCGGACGGGACCGTGCGCTATGCGGAAAATCCACCGAAGAAATACGAGGACATCGTCAACGTCGATTTCTATGCCAAGGACGCTGTGCCGGGGCTTTGGACCGCGTTGCGCGATGTCGTCCAGCTCTGGGTCGATCACGGTGTGAAGCTGTTTCGCGTCGATAATCCGCACACCAAGCCTTTCCCCTTCTGGGAGTGGATGATCGCCGATATCCGCAGCCGACATCCAGACGTGGTGTTCCTGTCGGAAGCCTTCACCAAGCCGAAGGTGATGTACCGCCTCGCCAAGGTCGGGTTCTCCCAGTCCTATACGTACTTCACCTGGCGCAATGCCAAGTGGGAGCTGGAGGCCTATATGCGCGAGCTGACGGAAACGGCGCCGAAGGATTTCTTCCGCCCGCATTTCTTCGTCAACACCCACGATATCAACCCTGATTTTCTGCAGAACGCGCCGCGCTCCGCCTACCTGATCCGTGCTGCACTCGCTGCCACGCTTTCGGGTCTCTGGGGCGTCTATAACGGTTTCGAGCTCTGCGAGGGCCGTCCGGATGCCAAGCGCAAGGAATATGCCGACAGCGAGAAGTACGAGATTCGGGCCTGGGACTGGGATCGACCGGGCAACATCATCGCCGAGATCACCCGGCTGAACGGCATCCGCAAGCACAATCCGGCGCTGCATTCGCATCTGGGCCTGACCCTGCTGCCGGCTTGGAACGATAACATTCTCTTCTTCGAAAAGGCGACGCCGAGTCGAGACAACGTCGTGCTCGTGGCGGTCAGCCTCGACCCTCATAACGTGCAGGAAGCCGACGTCGAAATTCCGCTGTGGGCCTCGGGCCTTCCAGATAACGGCAGCCTTTTCGTCGAAGACCTCATGCATGGCAATCGAATGACCTGGACAGGCAAGCGGCAACATCTCCGGTTTGAGCCGGGCGTGCCCTTTTCCATCTGGCGTAGCAGTGTTCGGGAGATTTAAATGGACAATATCATCATCAACGAAAAGCTTGGCCAGGATCCGCTCTGGTACAAGGACGCCATCATCTACCAGCTGCACATCAAGTCGTTTTTCGACAGCAATGGCGATGGTATCGGCGACTTCCAGGGCCTTACCCAGAAGCTTGACTATATCGCAGCTCTCGGCGTCACCGCCATCTGGGTGCTGCCGTTCTTCCCTTCGCCTCGCCGCGACGATGGCTACGACATTGCCGATTACACCAATGTCAGCCCCGACTACGGGACGATGGACGACTTCCGCGAGTTCGTTGCCGGTGCGCACGAGCGCGGGATGCGCGTCATCATCGAGTTGGTCATCAACCACACCTCCGACCAGCACCCCTGGTTCCAGCGTGCGCGGCTGGCAGCACCGGGTTCGCCGGAACGGGATTTCTACGTCTGGTCGGACACGGACCAGAAGTTCCCGGAAACCCGGATCATCTTTATCGATACGGAAAAGTCGAACTGGACCTGGGATGCGGCGGCTGGCCAGTATTATTGGCATCGCTTCTATTCGCACCAGCCTGACCTAAACTTCGACAATCCGGCTGTCATGGACGAGTTGATGAAGGCGATGCGCTTCTGGCTGGATACGGGCATCGACGCCTTCCGCCTCGACGCAATCCCCTATCTCGTCGAGCGCGAGGGGACCAATAACGAGAATCTCGAGGAGACGCATGCGATCCTGAAGCAGATCCGTGCCGCCATGGACGAGAGCCATCCCGGCAAGATGCTGCTCGCCGAGGCGAACCAGTGGCCGGAAGACACGCGGGACTATTTTGGCGATGGCGACGAGTGCCACATGGCATTCCACTTTCCGCTGATGCCGCGCATGTACATGGCAATTGCCAAGGAAGACCGCTTCCCGATCACCGACATCCTGCGCCAGACACCGGATATTCCGGACAATTGCCAGTGGGCGATCTTCCTGCGCAACCATGACGAACTGACGCTCGAGATGGTGACCGACGAGGAGCGCGATTACCTCTGGAACACCTACGCTTCGGACCGTCGGGCCCGCATCAATCTTGGCATTCGCCGCCGGCTGGCGCCATTGATGGAGCGTGACCGCCGTCGCGTCGAGCTGATGAATGCGCTGCTGTTGTCGATGCCCGGCACGCCGGTCCTCTACTACGGCGACGAGATCGGCATGGGCGACAACATCTATCTCGGTGACCGCGACGGCGTGCGTACGCCGATGCAATGGTCACCCGATCGCAATGGTGGCTTCTCACACGGGGACCCGGCACGGCTCGTCTTGCCGCCGATCATGGACCCGATCTATGGCTACGGTGCACTCAACGTCGAAGCGCAGAACACCGACGCCCATTCGCTGCTGAACTGGACGCGGCGCATGCTTGCGCTGCGCGGTCGTCACACGGCCTTCGGTCGCGGCACGATCCGGTTCCTGAAACCTGCAAACCGCAAAATTCTTGCCTATCTGCGCGAGTACGGCGACGAGACGATCCTCTGTGTGGTCAACCTGTCTCGCCTGCCGCAGGCGGTGGAGCTCGACCTTTCCGAATTCGAGGGCCGGATACCGGTCGAGATGACCGGCATGTCAGCCTTCCCGCCCATTGGCCAATTGACCTATCTCCTGACGCTGCAGCCATATGGCTTCTTCTGGTTCAAGCTCGCGGGCGAGACCGACGGCCCGGTATGGCGCACTCCGCCACCGGAGCAGATGGACGAATTCGTCACCATTGTTCTGAAGCACAACCTGCTGGAACTGATGGAAGACGGTCGCAACGCGGCTGTGCTGTCGCGCGATATCCTGCCTTCCTATCTCGCTCGTCGTCGCTGGTTTGGCGCCAAGGGAGAGAGGGTGAAGAACGCGATGTTGGTCGCGGCGACCCCCATGCCGTTTGCAGACGGTGTGATCATGTCCGAGCTGGAGGTCGAGTTCGACGATCGCTCGGAACGCTACTTCCTGCCGCTCAGCTTTGCCTGGGATGATATGCACCCGCCTATTCTCGCCCAGCAGCTGGCGCTCGCTCGCGTTCGTCAGGGACGTCGCGTCGGCCTGCTGACCGACGGCTTCGCCATGGAAAGTATGGCGCGTGCGACCTTGCAGGCTCTGGCAGAACGCTCGACGATTTCGGGCAAGGCCGGCACTCTCGACTTCATCGGCAGCGAAAAGCTCGATGAAATCGCTTTGCACGGCGACCTGCCCATCGTCTGGCTCTCGGCCGAACAGTCGAACAGCTCGCTGGTGATTGGCGACCTCGCTATGGTCAAGCTGATCCGCCACGTATTCGAAGGTGTGCATCCCGAAGTCGAGATGACCCGCCATCTGACGGAGGTCGGTTATACCCACAGCGCACCGCTGCTGGGCGAAGTGACCCGTACCGATGCGGACGGTCACCGTTACACGCTGATCATCGTCCAGGGCGCCATCCGCAATCAGGGCGATGCCTGGAACTGGATGCTCGACGGCCTGCGCCTGACGACGGATCAGTTGCTGGTCTCGGAAGAAGAACGTCACGCAGAGAGCGAAAATCCGTTCCGCCCACTTGGCGACTTCACTGCCGTAGTTGGCCGCCGCCTTGGCGAACTGCACGCAGCCCTTGCCGCCCCGAGCGATAACCCGGCCTTCGCGCCTCTGAAGGTCGATCAGGCGACCGCGAACGAATGGCGTGACAGCGTCTTGTCACAGCTCTCGAACGCTCTCGATATCATCGAGCAGTCGCAGGACAGCCTCGATCCTGCCGGGATGGCTTTGGCCGACCGGGTATTGTCGCGCCGCGAGCGCATCATTCCGGCTATCGGCAAGCTCGCCGATGCCGCTGTCGGCACCCTGATGACCCGCATCCACGGCGACTTCCATCTCGGACAGATCCTGGTATCGGAGGACGATGCCTACATCATCGATTTCGAGGGAGAGCCGACGCGCGATCTCGAGGAACGCCGTGCCAAGACCAGCCCGCTACGCGATGTCGCCGGTTTCCTGCGTTCGCTCAACTATGTGGCCGCGTCTGCCGACAGCGACAAGCAGGTGCTCGTCGACAGTGCCGGCGAAACGCGCCGCGCGATGATCGACCAGTTTACGGCAGAAGCGGAAGTCCGCTTCCTCGAGGAATATTTCGCAGCCTCGGCAAGTTCGCCTCAGCTGGCGATGCCGTCGGAGCAGCGTAGCCGCATCCTCGATCTCTTCCTGATCGGGAAGGCTGCCTATGAAATCGCCTATGAGGCCGGCAACAGGCCGAAATGGCTTCCTATCCCGTTGCGTGGCCTGTCGATGATTGTCGATCGCCTGCTGGAGAACGACCTATGACGCTTGCCAACGCCGATCTTCTGGCGGGAATAGATCATGACGCCCTGTATGCTCTCGTTGAGGGCCGCCACGGCGATCCGTTTTCCGTCCTCGGGCTGCATGGTTTCGGCAGCGGATACGTGATCCGCGCCTATATCCCAGGTGCCATCTCCGTCGACGTCATTGCAGCCGGCAGTGGCGAGATCCTTGCGCAGCTGCAGCCGGTCTTCCAGAATGGTCTGTTTGCGGGTGCAGTCGAAGGACGCCCGGAATATCGTCTGCGCATCCACTGGCCGGACGCTATCCAGGAGACGGAAGATCCCTATTCCTTCCCCCCGCTACTAGGCGACCTTGACCTGCACCTTCTGGCCGAGGGCAATCACTACGAACTCGGGAAGGTTCTTGGCGCGCAGGCGATGTCCGTCGAGGGTATTGCCGGCGTCCGGTTTGCGGTCTGGGCTCCGAATGCTCGGCGTGTTTCCGTGGTCGGTGATTTCAACTCCTGGGACGGTCGGCGCCACCCGATGCGGTTGCGCCCGAATGCTGGCGTGTGGGAAATCTTCGTGCCGCGCCTCGGTCCCGGCGATCACTACAAGTACGAGATCATCGACTCCGGCGGTACTGTCCTTGCGCAGAAGGCCGACCCCGTGGCCCGGGCCAGCGAAGCTGCGCCGGCAACCGCGTCTATCGTTGCGCGCAGCACGCCCTTCCAGTGGAACGACGCCGAATGGCTGGCCTCCCGCAAGGCGCGACAGGACGATGACGCACCGATGTCGGTCTACGAGGTGCATCTCAGTTCCTGGGTCCGGATCCCCGAAGAAGGCAACCGGCATCTGAACTGGATGGAACTCAGCCAGAGGCTCATTCCTTATGCACGCGACATGGGCTTTACTCATCTCGAGTTCCTGCCGATCATGGAATACCCCTTCGGCGGCTCCTGGGGCTATCAGCCGCTTGGCCTGTTTGCACCGACGGGGCGATACGGCACCCCCGAGGATTTCGCCTATTTCGTCGACCGCGCCCATGCGGCAGGCATCGGCATCATCCTCGATTGGGTGCCGGCGCATTTTCCGACAGATCCCTGGGGTCTTGCCCGTTTCGACGGCAGCGCACTGTACGAGCACGAAGATCCGCGCGAAGGTTTTCATCGGGACTGGAATACGCTGATCTACAACCTCGGACGCAACGAGGTGAAAAGCTTCCTTATTTCCAGCGCTCTGGAATGGATCGAGCGCTACCACATCGACGGACTGCGGGTCGATGCCGTTGCATCGATGCTGTACCGCAATTACAGCCGCAATGCCGACGAATGGATCCCCAACAAATATGGTGGCCGTGAAAATCTCGAATCCGTCGATTTTCTGAAGCACCTGAATGCCATCGTCCACGAGCGATGCCCCGATGCCCTGATGATCGCCGAGGAATCGACCGCTTGGCCAGGCGTCACCAAGTCGCCGGAAGACGGTGGCCTGGGCTTCGACTTCAAGTGGAATATGGGGTGGATGCACGATTCGCTCGATTACATCGAGAAGGATCCGGTCTATCGCTCATACGTCCACGGAATGATGACGTTCGGACTGGTCTACCAGTACACCGAAAAATTCATGATGCCGCTGTCGCATGACGAGGTTGTTCATGGAAAGGGCTCGCTGATCGGCAAGATGCCGGGCGACGACTGGCAGCGTTTTGCCAATCTTCGTGCCTATTTCGGCTTCCTCTGGGGTCATCCGGGCAAAAAGCTCATCTTCATGGGCGGTGAGATTGCCCAGACAACCGAGTGGAACCATGACGCCTCGGTTGTCTGGGACCTGCTCGACCAGCCTCAACACGCCGCCATGCAGCGTCTCGTGCGTGACCTGAACCACCTCTATCGCGATGAAGCCGCGCTGCAGTTCAGCGATGTCCATGGCGAGGGCTTTTCGTGGGCGGTGCCCGACGACGCGGTCAACTCCGTCATCGGCATGTTGCGCCGCTCGGCCGATGGCAAGCAGATGATGCTGGTTCTCTGCAACTTCACGCCGGTGCCGCGCCACGGCTACCGGGTCGGCGTGCCGGAGGCTGGCCATTGGGCGGAGGTGCTGAACTCCGACGCAGCCGTCTACGGCGGCGCCAACATCGGCAACGCCGGTGGCGTGTGGACCGAGGACATTCCGGCGCACGGCCAGGATGCGTCGCTGTCGGTGATGCTGCCGCCGCTGTCTACGCTGTTCCTGCGCTGGTCTGCAGAAACAAAGGCATCCGTCCCGGAGCGCTGAGTTCGCAGGCCAAAACATGCCCCGGAATTGACGGTGGCCAATACCTGACTTATTGAGTTAGGTATTGGCCGCCGTCGTCTGGTGCGGCCGCTGGAATGAGCGATGACATTTCACCCACGCATGGACAACAAGATTGAAGGCTTCTCCGTCATCGGCGGGGTTCACCGTCGCGTCTGGAATGGAATCGTCGCCGATGTCTGGGACGTCGATTGCGCCCCCTATGCCGGCGGCTACTACGTTTCCGACGATCCCCGGCTGTTCGTCCTCCTGGACGCGCGCGGCTCCGGTCAATGCAGCCTCAAGCTGTCGCCAAAAGCGGCCGGCGTGCAGCAGGGAAATGCGCCGCGTGCCTCCTACATACCGGCCGGGCTGGAGATGTGGGCCGATATGGTGGATATCGATTTCGTCCGTCATCTCGATATCCACTTCAGCGCGGAAGGGCTCAGCCGCCGCCTGATGGAGGACCTTGATCCCGCCAGGCTGGGCAATCCCCGCCTGCTGTTTTCCGATCCGCGCGTGCTGGCGCTGGCAGGTCTTATCGCGGCGGAATGCGAAAATCCCGCGCCGCTGCACGATCTCTACGGCGACGGACTGGCGGTCTCGCTGTTGATCGATGTGCTGCAACTCTCCCGCACAGCACCGCGCAAGCGCAGCAGACTTGCTGCTTGGCAATTGCGCCGGGTGGTCGATTACATCGAGGAAAATTGTCTCAGAAATATTCGGCTGGAGGAACTGGCGTCGTTGACCAGCATGTCGCAATCGCACTTCAGCCACGCCTTCAAGGCCTCGACCGGCATTCCCCCGCACCAATGGCAGACGAAGGCTCGGCTCGATCGGGCCAAGCAACTGATGATTTCGGATACGCCCTTGACGGATGTGGCCGTCGAGACAGGGTTTTCGGACCAGGCGCATTTCACCCGTGTTTTTCGCAAGCACATCGGCACGACGCCGGCAAACTGGAGGAAGAGCCAGCTTGTGTGAGGCTTTTGACACAGGGCCCGGGCAAATGCCGACATCTGCCACAATTGCCCAAAAACGTTCTATTTTGCGAAATTGCGACAAGCCCTTCGATTTAATATGAGTTAACAACTCATCTTATATTGAGACGGCGCCGCCTTGAGGGTGAAGGGCGGCGCGCAATGGGGCGCAGGACATGACGTATTTGACCAAGGGAATTTCATTCAAGGCGCGGCTGGCAGCGGGCGTGGCGATGGCGAGCCTTGCGCTTGTCACATCGGCGACGGCAGAGGAGACGCAGCCGACCGAACTCAAGCCACTCGTGGTGCAGGGCGGTCAGGGCGGCAAGGCCGGCGCGACCGACACCGGAAGCGATACGACCGGCCGCGATCCGGTCAAGGGTTATGTTGCCAAGACCACGACGGCGGGATCGAAAGCGGATATTCCGATCAAGGACCTGCCGCAGTCGGTATCGGTGGTCGGTCAGCAGGAAATGCAGGATCGCGGTATTACAAACAAGGTGGATGAAGCCCTGCGCTATACGCCGGGTGTCAACACACAACCGTTCGGCAATGACGGCGACACCGACTGGTTTTATATCCGCGGCTTCGATGCGACCCAGACAGGCGTTTTTCTCGATGGCCTGACGCTGTTCAGCTACGGCTTCGGCGGCTTCCAGATCGATCCATTCTCGCTCGAACGCATCGAAGTGCTGAAGGGCGCCTCGTCAGTAACCTACGGCGGCACCAATCCAGGCGGTATCGTCAATATGGTCCGCAAGGAACCGACCGATCAGCCGCTTTACTACACGGAGATCGGGATCAACAACAACGGCAATGCCTATGCCGGCTTTGACTTCTCCGACAAGCTCAGCGCCGACGGAGTGTGGAGCTACCGCCTGACCGGCAAAGTCGCCGGTGGCGACCAGTACAGCGATTTCACACACGACCTGCGTGGCTTCGTTATGCCGCAGATCACCATCTCGCCAGACGAATCCACCAAGTTTTCGGTCTATGCCTATGTCAGCGGCCTCGACGAAGTGCACAGCGGCAATGGCTTTTTCCCCTATGTCGGCACCGTCGTCGATGCCCCGTTCGGCAAGATCGACCGCAAGGCTTTCTACGGCGAACCGAGCATCGACAAGGAAACCTATAGCCAGGAAATGGTCGGCTACTCCATCGAGCATGAATTCGATGGTGGCTGGAAGCTTTCGCAGAACCTGCGTTACGGTCATCTGAAGAAGGACGAGGAAGGCCCGTATCTCAATGGCTATGTGGGCGGCGACCCGAATGCTGCCGGCTACAGTGACCCGAGCTACGAACTGGCGCGTATCGGCTTCACGGAGCATAGCAAGGCCGATTCCTTCTCGGTCGACAACAATGCCCAGCGTGAGTTCGACCTGGGCGGCATCAGCCACAACTTTCTGGTTGGCACTGATTATGCGCTCTATCGCCTCGATAACGTGCAAGCCTGCTGCGGCTCGAACCCTATCAGCGCCACCGACCCGGTCTACAACAGCACCCAGGGCGCCAACTTCGTCTATCTCGACCAGGTAATGACGCAGCAGCAGCTCGGCGTCTATGCTCAGGACCAGATGAAATTCGGCGACGGCTGGCTGGTGACCCTCAACGGCCGCTACGATTTCGTCGACGAGAATGTCGACTCCCGGATCTCCACGGATTCCGGTTCGAACAGCAAGTCGCCCAGCGGCCGTGCTGGTCTTGCCTACGACTTCGGCAACGGCATCACGCCTTACGTCAGCGTCGGAACATTCTTCAACCCGCTGATCGGCACGACCGCTACCGGTGCGGGACTGGTCCCCGAAGAGGGCGAACAATATGAAGCCGGCATCAAATACCAGCCGACCTTTATGGACGCCCTGTTTACCGCCTCGATCTTCAACATCAACCGAAAGAACATGGCGCTGACCGATCCTGCCACCTTCCTGCAGTACCAGCTCGGCGAGGTGCGCTCGCGCGGGGTCGAACTGGAAGGCAAGGTCAATCTTGACCAGAACTGGAAGCTGCTCGGCTCATACTCGTACACGGACCAGGAGGTCACGAAGAACCTCGACACCAGCATCGTCGGCAATTCGCCCTATCTGGTGCCGAACTCGACCGCCTCGCTCTGGCTCGACTACGCCGTTACCGACGGTGCACTCGAGGGCGTCAGCCTCGGTGCCGGCATGCGCTACCAGGGCAAGTCCTGGGCCGATGCCGCCAACACGCTGCGCGTGCCCTCGGCCACCGTCTTCGATGCCGCCGTGCGTTACGAAAAGAACGGCTGGGGCGCAGCGCTCAACGTCGCCAACGTCTTCGACAAGGAATACGTCTCGGGTTGCGCCGGGGTGAATACCTGCGGTTACGCCGATGCTCGGACCTTTACCCTGAAACTCAGCAAGAAGTGGTAGGCGGCTGACCGGAAGCGGGTGGCTGGCGCCCCCCTTTCATCCGACAGCGCAGAACGAGGAGATACTCAATGATGAACGCCGCTGTGTTTACCGCCTCCGGCGTTGCCATTCCCGCCGATGCAGCGAAGTTGCTGGACCAGCTTTGTGCCCAGTTGCCGGACTACGTCGTCCGCACGTCTGACGGCGCAACTATCGAGACGACGATAGGTGGCGGCGACATAGCGCTTGCCGACAACCGGCTGATCATCAATCTGCAATGCCCGACGGCCTCGATGCTGTTCACCATTCGCTGCATGGTAGCGGAGCACCTGTTCAAGTCCGCTGAAAACGACGAACTCGATCTTCGCTGGGCGGATGGCCCGCAGGTAGCAGCAGTGCCGGATTTGCGCGAAATCACCGTCGTCGGCGCCCACGATATCACGCCCCACATGCGCCGTGTCACTGTCGCCACCGATGACATCGCCCATTTCAGCCGCGGGGGACTGCATGTCCGGCTGCTGATATCGCCCCGTGACCGTCAACCCGTCTGGCCTCAGACGATGCCGGATGGACGTATCCAGTGGCCGAAGGGCGATGATGCGCTGATCGTTCGTCCTTACACGATCCGCAATCTGCATCCGGATCGCGGCGAACTCGATATCGATTTTGTCATCCACGAGGGTGATCATGGGCCGGGTGCAGCCTGGGCGCTGTCCGCGAAGCCCGGCGACCGCGCCGCTCTCTTGGGGCCAGGCGGCGGCGATGTGCCGGATGTCGGCGACATCATTCTGGTTGGCGATGAAACCGCCCTCCCCGCCATCGCCCGCATTGCCGCAGCCGCACCTTCAGATGCCCGATTGCGCATATTCGTGGAGGTGTCCGGCAAGGCGGACGAACAGCCTTTGCCAACGGCGGCAAGGGCCCAAGTCGTCTGGCTTCATCGCAATGATGGCTTGTCCGGGCGGCTGGAGGCAATTGTGCGCGAGCAGGTTGCCGCCGGAGGAGAGAAGCCGTTCGTCTGGGTTGCCTGCGAACAGGCAGAGGCCCGGGCGATCCGGATTTTCCTGAAAACGGAAATCGCCTATGACCGCGATCGTTTCAGTGTCACCGCGTACTGGCAGCGACAACAGGTGCCGGTCGCTTAATCCGAAGGCCCCTGCCCTTCGCGACGCATTGTCAGGTCGGCTCGAACAGCGGGACGATCTCCATCTCCGGCACCAGCACGAGGCCTTTGTCGGTGATCCGGATTTCCGGAATGACCGAAAGCGGTATGAGGTTGAAGCCCATATAGGCGATGGTGCACTCGGCCTTTTCCCACTCGATCTTCAGCAGCTTGGTTTCTTCGGCTACCTCGTGGACCCGCTTGTCGGACAAAAGCCCCGCAATCGGCAGCGGCACCATGGCTGTCACCTTGCCATCCATGACGACGCAGACGCCGCCCTGCTTCTCCTCGATGGCCGCAAGCGCCACCTGCATGTCTGCCTCGTTGGTGCCGGCGACGATGATGTTATGGCTATCATGGCCGACGGACGACGCGACCGCACCCTTCTTCAGCCCGAAGCCGTTGAGCAGTCCGTGGGCGACATTGCCGGCGGATTTTCCGTGACGCTCGATGACTGTCACGAAGCACAGGCCGTGGCGCTCGAAATGCGTTTGCCAGTCGTTCGCCGGCTCAAGACTGACGGTGACATGGCCGAGGGTGATGCCGGGAAGCTCGGTCTTGATGGTGTGTGCTAGCACCGGCGTGGTCGGGAGGTCCGGCGTCAGTTTCAGATTGGCCGGCAGCTTCACCGTATGGTAGGCGGCCTCGGGATACCGGTATGGTTTTGAAAGCGCCTCGTCGAGGACAGCGGTGATCTTGCGGTTGTCCACGACCAGTTCGCCACCGTACCACGTGCTGACCGGCTTCAGTTCGTCGGTCAGCAGCACGAGATCGGCGCGCCGTCCACCGCCGAGGCCGCCGATTTCGTTTTCCATGCCGAAGCGCGTGGCGCCGTGCAGCGAGCCCATCGACCAAGCCTGCTCGATTGTCATGCCGGCCTTCACCGCCTCCCGCGTCACCCAGTCCTGGCCGAACAGCAGCAGGTCGTCGGCATCGCGGTCGTCGGTGCATACGGCGATGCGCTTGTGCGAAGCGCCGAGCTCGGTGATGGTCTTGATCGCCAGCGGCAGGCTGTGCCATGGCGTCGTCGGCGGGCCGCCGCGCAGGAAGAGCCAGATGCCTGCCTCCAGCATATCGTCGGCAATGTCCCGGTCGATGGCTTCATGGGTGTCCGTGACACCGGACGCAGCATAGGCCGACACAAATTCGCGGCCGTAGACGTGCCCGGACACCGGTCTGCCCCTTTCCAGCGCCGCAGCAAGAATGGCGTGGCTGCGCTCGTCACCCATGGCGACCTGGACGAAGTCCATTTTCTCGCCAAGAGCGACCGCCTCGGGCCATTTGTCGAACAGAGCTGCGATTTTCGCAGGCGTCAGATCGCCCCCGGCCGTCTCGAACACTGGCGAGGTTGCCGGCACGGTGCTCGGCACCGTCAGGAAGATCGACAGCGGCGCCTGTCGCGCGTCTTCCAGCATGGCTTCGACACCGGCGACATCCATGACGTTGCCGATCTCGTGGCTGTCGCAGAAAATCGTCGTCGTGCCGTTCAGAAGAGCGGCCTCCGCATAGGCGCAGGCCGTGACCATGCTCGATTCGATGTGGATATGCGGATCGACCAATCCGGGGGCGATGATACCGCCTTTCGCATCGTAGCGTTTGGCCTGTGTCCCCTTATAGATGCCGTTCGGTTTGACCGCAGCAATGCGGCCGCCGGAGATCCAGATTTCCTTGCCGGGCAGAATGCGTTCCGAATAGGTCGAGAGCACGCGCGCATCGCTGATAACCAGATCGGGCTCGCGACGCGCCGAGGCGACGTCGGCAAGAGTGCGCGTCATGGTGGAGAGCGGCTTGATGGAAAAGCGGGTCAGCGTTGTCATGGAAATCCAATCTCTTGTCGGGGCCGTGCAAAGATGCATGCTCGCAAACGCAAGCGGCGAATGCAACGGGTGTTGCATTCGCCGGAGGGACTTCTGTGGGTGTTGGGGGGAGAGCCGTTACTCGGCAGCAATCTCGTCAGTAACCACTTCAAACCGCACCAGGTTCGCCGGGCCGAAATTCGTGGTCAGGGCGACGTCTGTGGCATCGCGACCGGTTGCCATCAGGATACGGCCAATGCGCGGCTTGTTGTGACGAGCATCGACCGTATGCCAGTTGCCACCGAGATAGACTTCGAACCATGCGCTGAAATCCATCGGGTTAACATCGATGGGCACGCCGATATCGCCGAGATAGCCGGTGCAATAGCGCGCCGGAATGTTCATGCAGCGGCAAAGCGTGATGGCGAGATGCGCGTAGTCGCGGCAGACGCCGACCCGATCTATGAAGCCGCCATAGGCGCTGCGGGTGGAATCGGCCTGCTGGTAGTCGAACCTGATCTGGTTATGGGCAAAATCGAGGATCGCCTTGACGCGCTGCCAGCCGAAAGGTGTATTGCCGAATTGCGACCAGGCGAAGTTCGCCAGCCGATCTGTGTCGCAATAGCGGCTGCCCAGCAGGTAGACGAGCACGTCGTTCGGCAGATCCTTGATCTCGTGCTGCACGGCATCCACCGGAATATTGTCCGGCAGGCCGGTATCGTAGATTTCGAAGGCAGTGGAAATTGTCGTTACGCCGGCGGGCGCCACGATGCGTGTGCATGCGTTGCCAAAACTGTCGGTGTAGCCTGAAGCTTCGATGTCCCTGTCAAAGGTAAGGACCTGGTCGGACAACAGGTCAATGCGCCGCGACGGGTGAATGTTCAGGCACAGCAACATAGGAGTTGGCTGCGGGCAGTCGTACGCAATGCTGAAGCCGGCACTTATTTTCATCACTTAGCCTTTGTTTATGGGAAACCCATGCAAATTGGCATGAGCTACCGTTGAACGTTGCAGGAGAGAGACTGTTCCATGGCTCTTTCGGCCCTTTCCGGAAGCGTACCTGCACTCCGCTCGGTTGTCACGTTTACCTGTACCGTCATGTCGTCATAATCCTCAGCTTCTCCGTCATAACTGCCGGTGAGTGGGATTGCCTGGCGCGGATCGCGAGCAACGCCGACACGGATCAGATCGCGATTTCCAACAATTCCGTTGGTCGGATCGAATTCGACCCACCCGGCGCCGGGCAGATAGACCTGGCACCAGGCATGGGTGGAGCCGCCGCCCCGTATCGCTGAATCGTTGCGGCTGGGAACGAAGACGTAACCGGTGACGAAGCGAGCGGCGAGGCCGAGTGAGCGGGCCGCCTCGATCATCAGCAGTGCGAAATCGCGACAGGTTCCCTTGCGCAGCTTCAGCGTCTCGATCGGCAACTGCGTGCCGCGCGCAGAGCGGCGTGCGTAGGCGAAGCTTTCATGGATGGCAAAGCACATCGTCATCAGCAACTGGCCGGTCGCAGTCGGCTGCCCGATGCGGACGAACTGGCGCGCCCATTTGCCGACTATGTCATGCGGATCAGGATAGTGACGCTCTATGGTCGGCCGGAGGTCTGCGACTTCGTCGGGGTCATAGGCGAACGGATATTGCAGAGCGGTGTCGTCGATCTGAAGGTTCAGGGCCACCTGGGGCGTGTGGTCGAGACGGATCCTTGTTTCGAAGCGCAACTCGCTGGCCGGCTCGGAAATGTTCACCAGCGCGACACAGTTTCCGAAGACGTCGAGAATCCATCGGACGCTGCTGGGTTTCGGCTCGACGAGCAGTGTCGATTCGAGGAGCCGCTGGTCGAAGCTGTCGCGCGGGCGGAACATCAGCCGGTGCTCCCCGAAAGCGACTGGCTTCTTATAGCGGTAGACCGTGATATGTTTGACGGAAAAGACAGTCATCGTTCAAATGCCCTTCACAGCCTGCATGCGCCGGAGGCTGCATCGATTCTGGAAAAGCGGCCATGCTATATTTTTTCGCCGGTCATGGAAGCGATGATCCGATTCGTACGTCATTCCCGTTCATATTAGAGGACAATATATAATGCCGTAAAAATTTAGCTGGAGCTTGTAAACGCGGTGTGGCAGCCCGAAGGGTGCGCCAAGAGTTGACAAAGAGGAGCGGTTCGGCTACTAAAAAGTCATCGGTAGTTGTTTGCGATATTTGTGTTTGCTGGCGCTTGACGCTTTCTTTACGAAATTCCCCTTTCAAAAATCGAAAATTTATTCGCCGAGTATCGCTCTGCGAAAAACGATGTTGCAATGGAAAGGGTTCGTCATGACCACCGGCACAGTAAAATGGTTCAACTCCACCAAGGGCTTCGGCTTCATTCAGCCTGACAACGGCGGCGCGGACGTGTTCGTACACATCTCGGCTGTCGAGCGTGCAGGGATGCGCGAAATTGTCGAAGGCCAGAAGCTTTCTTTCGAGCTTGAGCGTGACAACAAGTCTGGCAAAATGTCTGCCGGCCAGCTCCAGGCTGCTTAACGGTCTTTAGCCTCGCCATGACCACGGATGTACTGGCATGATGCAGGGGCTTTAGTCCAAGGGAAGGTCAGACCTATAGTCTGGCCTTTTTCGCTTCAATACCGACGACACGCTTTGAGGAGGATTGAAACGTGACGGAGAATTCGAAATCCCGCGAACAGGCTGAAATCGCTTTCAGCAAGACGCAAACGGAATACCTGGCTCGGACCAGGACAATATCCGAAATCGACGAAGTCGCCGCCGATCGCGACGCCAAGACAGCCCGTCTTCGGGAATTGCGACTTGAAAAAGAAGCCAATGCTGTGCCACAGGTAGGCAAGCCGAAGAAAGCCACAAAGCGCTGAGAAGCCATGAGGCAAAACCACCAATAAGGACGACGACCGCTTGAGACACGTAAACGATAATGGCTTTGCCGAGCGCCGCAAGGCTGCCACCGAAGCCAAGAAGCAGCTTTTGACGAAATTCGCCACCGCTCCGAAGCCGACCGACCCGGATGTGGTCGCCAAGCGCGCGGAGCGTGCGGCAGCAGCGGAAGCGCGTGAAGCGCGCCGTGCCGAACGCGAGCAGGAAAAGCGCGAGGAATATGCGCGCCAGCTGGCCGAAGCCGCAGCCAAGACCGCTGCCGCCAGTGCCGAAGCGAAGGCTCATGCCGAAGCCCAGGAAGCCGAAGCTGTAAAGAGCGTCGAGCAGATGGCCGCCGACGAGGCCGCCCGCAAGGCCGAACGCGACCGCCGCTATGCAGCCCGCAAGGCCCGCCAGCGCTAGGTTTTCCACAGCAAATTCAAATACTAGCCGGCCCTTGAAAGGCCGGCTATTTGCGTTGTGCTGCAGTCTTTCCGACGATTGGGTGAGTTCTACCAGCGATCCAGACGGCTTTGCTGTGCGTCGCGTGCGAAAGCCGCCGCTTGCCGAGCGCGCAGAAAGGGCTATCGTCCTCCCGCATAGGGGTACGGGTGGAGTAAGGCGTTGGTGTATGATTGGTATGGCGGCCGGACGCGTCGGCTGCGTCAATTGAAACGCGGACTGTTCTGGTGCGTGGCGTTTCTCGTCGCCTGTGCAGCCGCAATGGTGCTGCTGCGGCCTCGCTGACTGCGACAAGGTATTCAGTTGGCTGTGAGGTGCCGGCGGAAGGTCCGCCGGCCGATTTTTGGCTTATGCTGGCAGGGCGGCTGCGTCGCGGAACGACACGAGGCGGCGGGTCTTCTCGTCCCAGAGGACGAGCTTTACGCAGCGGATGCTTTCCATGATCGTGATACGCCCGACATTGCGCAATTGCGGATGGTCGCGCAGCACTTCCGGTAACCGGTAGTAAGGGACTCGACTGGCAAGGTGATGGACATGATGGATACCGATATTGGCGGTGATCCACATCAGCGGGGCCGGCAAGTCGTAATTCGATGCACCGTGCAGGGCGGCGTGGGGAAACTGCCACTCCGGCGGCTCGGACCAATGGGTTTCTTCGAACTGGTGCTGGACGTAGAACAGCCAGATGCCTGCGGCGCCGGCGAGCACGACGATCGGCAAGTGCACCAGCAGGAACGGCACGACGCCGACGGCCCACATGAGCAGGCCGGCGACCACCGCGACGGCGGCGTTGGTCGCCATCGTCGATACCCATGGCTGCAGCCCGGAGCGCATCATGCCGAATGGCAGCCGCTGCTTGAAGAGAAACAGCCAGATCGGCCCGATGCCGAACATGACCACCGGGTTGCGATAGAGGCGGTACGTCATGCGGCCGCGAAGCGACAGAGCCTTGTATTCCGCAATCGTCAGCGTGGCGATGTCACCGACGCCGCGTTCGTCCAGATTGCCGGCAGAGGCGTGGTGTTCGGCATGGGCGCGACGCCAATAGTCGTAAGGTGTCAGCGTCAGCACGCCAATGATACGGCCCGTCCAGTCGTCGACGCGACGGCGGGCGAAAAACGAGCCATGGCCGCAATCGTGCTGGATCATAAACAGGCGCAGCAGAAACGCCGCTGCCGGAACAATCAGGATTAGGCCGGGCCAGAAGCTGTAGTGAACGGCGATCCAGGACAGTACCCAGAAAACGATAAAGGGGATGACGGTCACTGCCAGTTCGAACGCGCTACGAGTACCGCGTGGCTGGCGATATTTCGACAGGATCTTGAGCCAGGCTTTTTCGTTGGTAATATCAGCAGGAGCGGATGAAACGTCCGCAAGAGCGGGCTTAGTCGTGGCGTTATGCACCGGCATTGGACTTTCTGCGCAATGGAAGGAAGAGCTAGCTGACAGTGTGGAACTATCTGCCTATGAAACGAGACCGATGTTATCTCGCCGGACGATCCCCGTATATCCCATGCGGCCATCTCAGGCAGGTGTATACAACCAATGAGGCCGTTTCGTGTTTAATTCGACGCTGACCTTTCTGCCGGATCCGTCGACTGTCCGTCGCCATGCTTAATCCGCTGTCGGCTCGAGCCGGCGCCGGCGCTGAAGATTGGCATCGAGTTGCGACATCACGCGGAGGGTTGCATTCACATCGTCTTCGCTTGCGCCCTCGAAAAGCTCGGCACGGAGCTTTGCCAATACGTTGCTTAACTCGGTGTTCAGCGCCTGTCCGGCGGCTGTCAGACGCAACGTTTTGGCGCGTCGATCCTGCGGGTCTTCGATACGATCGATATAGCCCAACTCCGTAAGCTGGTCGAGAACCCGTACCAACGTCGGTCCCTCCAGATTGAGGACATCGGCAAGAGTGCCCTGACGGATGTTGTCGCCGAGGCGGGCAATGTAGCGCATTGGCAGAACGGTGGCCTCCGATAGCTCGTAAGGCTTCAGAGCACCATCCAGGGCCCTACGGTAAAGGCGGGCCAGGAGCACAAGATTAACGCCCATCCGCTCGTGCAACTCTCTCATCGGCATAGCATTCACTCTGATTTCGACGCTGCATTTTCAAATATTGTCTTACGATAGACAATGGCTATCGCCCGTAGTTGTTTCCTTTAAACGGATGCCGCCTTTTAAGCACGAAAATTGCGACGGGCCGACGTTTTTTATCGGTAAAAAAGTCTTCCTCGATTGTCGGCAAGGCGGCTGACACTGGGCCCCGGCAAAAGTTCTGGCAGTGAGACCGATCTGGTGCCGAAATGGTGAATGCGCGCCGCGTAAATCCCCCTGTCGATCTGGGGCATCCCGTGTTTAATGATGTCCTTTTAATCGGAGACACAAATGCTGTCGCAGGCAGTCGTCCGCCGCGAGGTGGACGTGATCATCATCGGCGCCGGCGCCGCCGGCATTGCCGCCGGACGCCACTTGCAAACCGTCCGTCCGGACTTATCGCTGCAAATTCTTGAGGCCGGCGCGCATATCGGTGGTCGGGCGCTCACGGTTCGACCGAAACTCCTGGCAGGACAACCTGTCGATCTCGGTTGCGGCTGGCTCCATGGCGCCCAAACCAATGCATGGACTTCTGTTGCAGGTGACCTGGGGCTGGTCGTTGACCAGACACCGGCGCCATGGAGCGACGGCGGCCGCCGGCTGCAGAACGACGAAGCGGCATATGCGGCAATCGGTGACTTCTTCGAGCGCGCCGAGAATTATCGGGGAGAGTCCGACAAACCCCTTTCGGACTTGCTCGAGCCGGATAACCCCTGGAACCCTCGGATCGAGGCGATCGGGACCTATCTGAACGGCGCAGCGCTGGATCAGTCCTCCCTTCTGGACTATGCCAACTACGCGCCTGGCGAGGGTCCCGACTGGCGGGTGCGTGAGGGCTACGGGGCGCTGATCAGCACTTACGCCGGTACATTGCCCATTTCGCTTCATACAGTCGTGACCGGCATAGACCACCGCTCTCGCACGTCTGTCGTCGTCGAGACCAATCGGGGGGCGTTGATGGCACGCTGGGTGATCGTCACGCTGTCCACCGATATGGTGGCGCGAGAGACCATACGTTTTACGCCAGCCTTGCCGCACAAGATCGAGGCGGCGGCCTCCCTGCCCCTTGGCCTCGCCAACAAGCTTTTTCTGCGCTTGCCTTCCGATCTCGATTTGCCGGTGGATACGCAGGCCTACGGCTCAGCCACGACGAGTGCCACTGGCAGCTATCATATCCGCGCCTTTGGTCAGCCGATCATCGAGGCCTACTTCGCCGGTCCGCTTGCCCATGATCTGGAAAGGGCGGGCGATGCTGCGGCGCTGGCGTTTGCGCGCGATGAACTGGGAGGCGTCTTCGGAAGCGCAATTCGCGGCGATCTGGAATTTGTGACGATGTCCGGCTGGGCAACATCACCGCATATCGGTGGCGCTTATGCCTATGCCAGGCCGGGCGCTGTTTCTGCGCGCGGCGTGCTCGCCGAGCCCGTCGACGGACGCTTGTTGTTTGCCGGCGAAGCTTGTTCCGTGGCGCGTTATTCCACGGCCCATGGCGCCTTCGAGACAGGCGTTGCAGCGGCTGAAAGGATTATCGATGCTGCGCCAGCACCTGCAGCCAATGCACTTGCAAACGAAAGCTAGCCTACCATATTTTCCGCGAGATACTTTTGAGCGCGACACAGCCTTATATCCGGCCTATCGCCGCACCTTACGTATTCGATTCGACAATCGATAAGCCGTCATATGGCGGCTCCACCATGCTCTTCTGATGCCCTGTCTTGGGTTTCGCAGTATCGACAGGGATTAGACATGCTCAATCGCTTCACTTTCAGTCGCCGGGCGAGCTTCTGGACGGCCGCTGCAGTCGTTGCCCACACGCTATGGACCAGTGCTGCACCGGCCATGACCTACCCGCTCTATGCCAGGCAGTGGGGCCTGACGCCGTTTGCCACGACGGCAATCTTTGCGATCTATCCCATCGTGGTGGTCCTGGTCCTTGTGGGTTTCGGCGATATTTCCGATTATGTCGGTCGTCGCAAGACGATGTTGTTCGGGTTGGCCGCTTCGCTGATCGGTGTGTTGCTGTTCGCGGTGGCGCCGGATGTCTGGTGGGTACTGGTCGGACGCGCTTTCATGGGCATCGGGGTCGGACTTTCTGCCGGGCCGTCGGCTGCCGCACTCGTGGAATTCAGCGCGCCGGGTCAAGGTCAAAAAGCCAGCGCCATTACTACGCTCGCCCAGGTCACCGGCCTGATATGCGCAGCGCTGGTTGGCGGCGCACTGATACAATATGCACCGTTTCCGACGCGCCTGAATTTCATCGTGCTTCTCGTGGTTCTTGCCGGCATATTTGCGGCGACCTGGTTTCTTCCCCGCCATCTCAGCACGGAGGCCTCCGGCCCCTGGCGGTTCAAGGCCATCGTCATCCCGCGCGGCCTGCGCAAGATTTTCGCGACTTCAACCATCGCCGTCACTGCGTCCTATGCGATGGGCACCATCATCCTGTCACTCGGGGCACAGATCGCCCATGACGTGATCGGCTCGCCGAATGCCATGGTCAACGGCGCCACCATCGCACTCTTCGCCTTCGTCGGTGGCGCGGTTGCTATCCCCGCCAGAGGCCTGAAGTCGTCCGCCACGATCTTGATCGGAGGTCTTTCCTCGCTGACTGCAGTTGGCCTGCTTGCCTTTTCCGCCAGCCAGCATTCGCTCAGCCTGTTTGCAACGGCGCTCGTGTTCGGCGGCATATCCTACAGCCTGCTGTTTTCCGGCGGGCTTGGGCTCTTGAACGCCAATGCGCCGCCACGCCATCGCGGCGGTACCTTGTCGGCGCTGTTCCTGGTTGCCTATCTCGCCCAGGGGCTGGCAGCACTCCTGCTCGGGAAGATTGCCACACTCTACGGCTTGAACTTCGCCGTCGATGTGGGATCGGCTATCATTGCCGGCCTGTCATTGTGCGCCATGTTGCTCGCTGTTCTCTACGCCTCCCCTACCCCCTCCTCCCGTCACGTTATTGGAAACCGTCCATGAGCACCCTTTTCTCACCGTTTGAACTTCGCAATCTGACCCTGCCCAACCGGATTGTCGTTTCGCCGATGTGCCAGTATGTCGCCGACAACGGCAAGGCCACCGCCTGGCATGAAGTCCACCTCGGCGGGTTGGCGCTTTCGGGCGCAAGCATGCTGTTTCTGGAAGCGACAGCCGTGGAGGCAGCCGGCCGTATCACGCCCGGCGACCTCGGCCTGTGGAACGACGAAACGGAAGCTGCCCTGAAACCGGCGATCGATGCTATTCGTCTCGTCTCAAAGACGGCTATCGTCATGCAATTGGGTCATTCCGGCCGCAAGGCGTCCAGCCATTTGCCTTGGGAAGGTGGCGAACTCATACCGCTTGCTGAAGGTGGCTGGGAGAACTTTGCCCCCTCCCCTCTTCCTCACAAGGATGGCGAGCGCGAGCCAACCGCTCTCGATGCTGCCGGATTGGCGCGCGTGCGCGATGCTTTCGCAGCGACTGCTGCACGGGCAGCAAGACTTGGGCTGGATGGTGTCGAGCTACATGCCGCCCACGGCTATCTCCTGCATCAATTTCTGTCGCCCCTCTCCAACCAGCGGACGGACGAGTACGGCGGGTCTCTCGAAAACCGCATGCGCTTTCCGCTCGAAGTGTTCGACGCTGTCCGCGCGGCGTTCCCGTCCGACAAGGCCGTTGGCGTGCGAATTTCCGCAACGGATTGGGTCGAGGGTGGATGGGATGTCGCTCAGAGCATTGCGTTCGTCAAGGAACTGCAAAAGCGCGGGGTCGATTGGATCGATGTCTCCTCGGCCGGCGTGTCGCCGTTGCAGCAGATCACCGCAGGACCGGGCTACCAGGTGCCCTTCGCCGACGAGATCAAGCAAGCAACAGGCGTTACGACTATCGCGGTTGGTCTGATCACCGAGGCCAAACAGGCGGAGGAGATCGTCTCGAGCGGTAAGGCTGACTTCGTGGCACTCGCACGCGCGATGCTCTACGATCCACGCTGGGGATGGCATGCTGCGGCGGAGCTCGGTGCGACCATCGAGGTTCCGCCCTCGTACCTGCGCGCTGCTCCGCATGGGAAATCTAAATTATTTCGTCAGGGTTGATTGATGTCGATTTAAAGCTGGAGGTCCGGGCCAAGTGGCTTGGACTTTGTTGGGGTGAAAGCGCTAGCCTGTACTCTGTGCCACGTTGAGGCTTTTCGCGATATCTGATCGCTGCAGTCCACAGGCTAGCTTGAATCTTTCACAGTGCTGTCGAGACAGCCTACTATGGGTCAGGCTCTTTCGCTGACTTTAGCCTCGCTCGCCAAGCGCAGGGCGCGCAGCCGGGCTGTTTTTTCTTCGCGCGCTTTCCGACGCTGTTCATTGTCTGCGAATGCTGCCTCAGTTGCAGCGTCCGCAAGCACTCTTTTCTGCTCTTTTGAAAGCTGAAGTCTGCGTTTTTTCTGCTCTTCCATTGAATCCTCCGTGGGTCGGTCGCAACGTGCCAGCCCCATTGCGGTCAAGCGCGCGGATGCACTCGCCATTGATAAGGCGACTTTTGTTTAATGCGAAGGTCCGCGGAAGGTTTCATCGCTTTTCAGGATCGTCCGTTGGCGGACACTCGCGTCTGGATTGTTGTTTTCTTTAGGGGCCGGTATTTCAAACGCAGGTGCAGGTCTGCTCGCTGTATCGGTTAGCTGGGCTCACATAATAAAGATCGTTGAGACGGCGATCATTAAAAGAGAGCAGGAAATCCTAAGAATTCGCACTTGGCGCGTTCAGGAACCATCGCTTGATAAGCGGGACGACATGTTTACTGCGGTAAACTTCTCCACCGGTCTTATGTGTCCATAGCCGTCGTTAACGATAAAGCCCTTGCCCGCCAGTGAGAATCGGTCTCAAATGCGCTTTGAGAAGCCAAGTAGCTTACAAAACGCATTTGCGAGAAAATTAGATGAATATGGCAGCAACGCTCGGAAAGCCTATTTCGGAGGTCGACCAGCTTATCATCGGCCAAGCCCGAGAGCTGTCCGACAAGCTGAAGCAGCACCGGCTCGAGATGTTTCCGCCGACCGCGCAGAAGACGCTCAGGCAGTTTCATCTCAGCGAAGCCGCGCATTTTCTTGGCGTCACCAGTGGCCATCTGCGTAACCTGTCGCTCGAATCAAAGGGGCCGCTGCCGCAGGTTACACCATCAGGCCGTCGCTCCTACACGGCGGAGCAATTGCTGGAGATGCGTCAGTATCTGGAGCAGAATGGTCGCGCCGGCCAGCACTACGTACCGCATCGCCGCGCCAAGGACCATCTGCAGGTCATTGCGGTCGTGAATTTCAAAGGCGGGTCGGGCAAGACAACCACGGCGGCCCACCTCGCCCAGCATCTGGCTTTGACCGGGCATCGCGTTCTGGCCGTCGATCTCGATCCGCAGGCCAGCCTTTCGGCGATCCACGGCTTCCAGCCCGAATTTGATCTCGATGAGAACGAGACGCTTTATGCTGCGATCCGTTATGACGAGCGTCGGAGACCGCTTAGGGAAGTCGTGCGGAAAACCAATTTTCCGGGTCTCGACATCGTGCCGGGCAACCTCGAACTTATGGAGTTCGAGCACGATACACCGCGTATCCTGGCGCAGGGGCAGGGCAACGACTACGGGCGCATCTTTTTCGCACGGCTGGACGAGGCCTTGTCATCTGTATCCGACGATTACGACGTCATCGTTATCGACTGCCCTCCCCAGCTTGGATTTCTGACAATGAGCGCGATTTGCGCCGCCACGGCGGTGCTCATCACGGTACATCCGCAGATGCTCGATGTGATGTCCATGTGCCAATTCCTGCAGATGCTCGGGGAAATCCTGAACACCTTGAAGGGTGCGGGCGCCGATATGAACCTCGACTGGATGCGCTATCTCGTGACGCGCTACGATCCGACCGATGGACCGCAAACGCAGATGGTGGCGTTCATGAGATCGATGTTCAAGCAGCACGTCCTCACCAACCCCATGCTGCGAAGCGTTGCGATCTCCGATGCTGCGCTTACCAACCAGACCCTCTACGAAGTAGATCGCAGCCAGTTCACGCGCACCACATACGACCGTGCGTTGGAATCGATGGAGGCTGTGAATGCTGAGATCGCCGCGCTGGTCCACAAAGCATGGGGTCGCTGATTATGGCCAGGAAGAACGTCCTTTCCGGATTGATTTCCGAACCCGAGGCAAAGTTTACTGCGGTAAACTCCAGTCAACAGACCTCCGTGCCTGAGCGCCAGACGAGCGGCTACAAGGGCGTTGGGGCACTTGGCGCAGTGACACGCAGTATCGACGCGCTTGCAGCCAAAGCCGATGCGGCCAAGGCGATCGAGGCAAAGCTCACGGCCGGCGAGGTGGTCATCGAGCTTGATCCGGATATGATCGAGGACTCCTTCGTGTCCGACCGCCTCGTGCAGTTGGATGCCAAATTCGACGAACTGGTCGAAGCAATACGTCTACGCGGCCAGGATTCACCGATTCTCGTGCGTCCTCACCCATCCCGAGACGGCAAATACCAGATAGCCTTTGGCCATCGCCGTGCTCGCGCCGCAAAGACACTGGGCCGCCCTGTCCGGGCTGTCGTCAAGAAGCTGGACGATCGCGATCATGTCATCGCGCAGGGCCAAGAAAACAGCGCCCGGGCAGATTTGTCCTTTATCGAACGCGCCATGTTTGCAGGTCGGCTGGAGAAGCGAGCCTTTGACCGCGAAACGATCATGGCCGCGCTCAGCGCCGACAAGACTACGGTTTCGAAGATGTTGTCGGTCATCAACCGCATCCCCACCGCGGTTGTTGATGCAATTGGACCGGCCTTGGCTGTTGGCCGCGACCGTTGGCATGACCTGGCGACGCGTTTCGACACGCCCGAGAATGTCATGCGAGCGGGTGAATTTATCACGCGTCCGGAATTTCTTGGTGCCGTAGCAGACGACCGCTTTGATTTGTTGAGCGCATTTCTTGCAGGACGGGGAGAGGCGAGGTCTGCGACCGTCGTGAAACCTGTTTCGGAGTGGCGCGAGCAAAGCGGTGCTGCAAAAGCGGAAATCAAGGCTGGTGGCAAGAAGTATACGATTGCCTTGAAGGCGGAGAACGGTCCGGCCTTTGGCGCTTATATCACCAAAAATCTTGATCGGCTTTACCAGGCCTTTCAGGAAGAGACCAAGTTGGAAGCAGGAGACTAAACGCAAAAGAAAAAGGCCCCCAAACGTTGCCGTCGTGGAAGCCCTTCTCGTAGTTGGCGCTTAGAGAATCACATTTCCACGAATCTTAGTCAAGAGTCTTTGGCACCAAATTGGGTGAGCGGATTTCTTTTGCCTTGAAAAAGGTGAAGGACGATGCAGACCGGACATATATCGACGCCCTTTGGTGGGCGTTCGATGACGCTTGGCATGCTGGCAAGCCAGTACGACGCGAGTGAGATCGACGCTGACGCCTCGGTCGACAAATGGAAGTTATTTCGAGCGCTGTGCGAAGCGCGGCAGATGCTCGGGGTCAGCGATCGCGCGCTGGCTGTTTTGAACGCATTATTGAGTTTCTACCCCGGTAACTTGCTTTCGGCAGCCAACGGACTGGTGGTCTTCCCTTCCAATGAGCAATTGGCCTTGCGTGCCCACGGTATAGCGCCTGCGACATTGCGCAGACACCTTGCCGCTCTCGTAGAGACAGGCCTGCTTATCCGCCGGGATAGCCCGAACGGCAAGCGCTACGTCCGCAGGGGCGGCGATGGTGAAGTTGCGCAGGCTTTTGGTTTCAGTATTGCTCCGCTGATCTCCCGGGCTGAAGAAATCAATGTGCTGGCGGCTGAAGTGGTCGCCGAACGTCAATTTCTCCGTGTCACGCGAGAAAAGCTCACATTGTGCCGACGCGATGTCGGCAAACTTATCGAGACGGCCATGGAGGAGGGGGCACCCGGCGATTGGTCAAGCATATACGAGCACTTTCGGCGCCTTGTGATGCGAATTCCTCGCCTACCGACAGCGGCAGACATCCAACCTATTCTGGAAGATATGAGCATGTTGCGTGATGAAGTCGTCAACCTACTGGAAACATGTCTAAAAACACAAAAACAAAGCGGCAATGAGTCCCGAAATGAGCAGCACATACAGAATTCAAAATCCGAATCTATCACTGAACTTGAACCAGCTTTAAAAATAAAGCAGGGCGACGCTGAGGGGGCAGAGCAAAAGCTAAGCCTTGTGCCTGTTACACAAGACCAGCAGGATAATAGCCGCCAACCGGTGGAGGGCGGCGGCAGGCAATTTGCGGATCTGGGCGGTTTGAAGTCCTTTCCACTCGGCCTCGTGCTTCGGGCTTGCCCCGAGATTGCGATGTATGGCCCGGGAGGAGTGATCTCGAGTTGGCGCGACATGCTGACGGCCGGCGTTGTGGTCCGATCGATGCTCGGCGTCAGTGCCAGCGCCTACGAGGAGGCCTGCCAGGTCATGGGACCGGAGAATGCGGCAACTGTCATGGCCTGCCTGCTGGAAAGATCCGGTCAAATCAACTCGGCCGGCGGCTATCTGCGCGACTTGACCAGAAGGGCGGAACGAGGGGAATTTGCCATTGGGCCAATGCTCTTGGCGCTGGCTCGTAGCCATGGCTTAGAAGACAGGAGGTCAGCATGATTGCCTTCGCCCCGCTTGCACCGTTAAGCTTCACGTGGATAGCATGCCGGTATATGGCGGACTGCTCTGTACTTTTGAACGGAGACCACGTATATGCCGGGCTCATGAAGAGGCCTGCGACGTGCTGGCCGCGGCGATCTGCGCCTTCCGGGTTTTTTTCTGCCGGCGCGAACACCGAATTCCGAAAGACCAGATATGACTGAATTCGAAGGCATCGTTCCTCCGATTGCGCAGGCGTTGACCAAACGCGGTTACGAAGCGCTCACCCCCGTGCAAAAGGCGATGCTTGATCCCAAGCTCGGCAATTCGGACGTTCTCGTTTCCGCGCAGACCGGCTCGGGCAAGACCGTGGCATTTGGCCTCGCTCTTGCCACGACGTTGCTTGGCAAGGGTGAACGCTTCGGCCAGGCTGGTCGTCCACTGGCGCTGGCGATCGCTCCGACCCGCGAATTGGCTCTGCAGGTGCAGCGCGAACTCGAATGGCTGTTCGAGCTGACCGGTGCCACGATTGCTTCCTGCGTCGGCGGTATGGATATGCGAACAGAACGACGTACGCTCGATCGTGGCGTTCATATCGTCATTGGTACACCTGGCCGCCTTTGCGACCATATTCGCCGTAACTCGCTGGACATTTCCGAGCTGCAGGCCGTTGTCCTCGACGAGGCCGATGAAATGCTCGATCTCGGCTTTCGTGAAGATCTGGAGTTTATCCTCGAGAACTCGCCAGCCGAGCGGCGCACGCTGATGTTTTCGGCCACCGTGCCGCGCTCGATCGCGGCGCTTGCCAAAAGCTACCAGCGTGATGCAGTGCGTATCAGCACCGCCGCTGAGACGAAGCAGCATGTCGATATCGAGTATCGCGCCCTGACCGTCGCCGGAAGCGACCGCGAAAATGCGATCATCAATGTCCTGCGCTTCTACGAGGCGCCGAATGCCATCGTATTTTGCTCGACGCGCGCAGCCGTCAACCATTTGACAGCCCGTTTCAACAACCGTGGTTTCTCGGTCGTTGCCCTTTCCGGCGAACTCAGCCAGAGCGAGCGCACTCACGCGCTGCAGGCTATGCGTGACGGGCGCGCCCGCGTTTGTATCGCCACCGACGTCGCCGCTCGTGGTATCGATTTGCCCGGTCTCGACCTCGTCATCCATGCGGATCTGCCGACCAATCCGGAAACGCTGCTGCACCGCAGCGGTCGCACAGGCCGTGCCGGTCGCCAGGGCGTTAGCGCCATGATCGTGCCCACCAGCGGTCGTCGCAAGGCGGAGCGTCTGCTCGAGGCTGCGCGTATTAATGCGACATGGGCAAAGCCACCGTCGGCCGACGATGTTACGCGCCGTGACGATGAACGTTTGCTCGCCGATCCCTTGTTCACCGAAGCCGTTCGCGAAGACGAGATTGATTTCGTCAAGAAGCTGCTGGAGCAGCACAGCGCCGAGCAGGTGGCTGCTGCGTTCCTGCGCCAATATCGCTCTGCACACTCCGCGCCTGAAGATCTACTCGATGTTGCGGTCCCTGACGACCGCAAGAAGCCACGCCGCGATGAGTTTTCTGCGCCCCGTGACGACCATCCTGCCGAGACGCGCGCCGACTTCACCGATGGCAAATGGGTTTCGCTATCGGTTGGGCGCAAGCAGAGTGCAGAACCACGCTGGTTGATTCCGATGATCTGCCGTTACGGCGACCTGACGAAGCGCGATATCGGCGCGATCAGGATGCAGCCTGACGAAACGTTCGTGGAGTTTTCGGGCGAGGCGGCAGAGCGTTTCCTTGCTGCGATCGGACCGAACAAGACACTGGAGAAGGGTATCCGCGTCAAGGCTCTCGACAGTGCGCCTGAAACCGGACGCCAAAGCCACGATGGTCCGAAGCGCAGTTTTGCGGAAAAGAACAACCGTCCGCGGACGGACGCCAAGCCTGCAGCGAAGTTCGAGCGCAGGTCCGAAGGCGCACCGGCAGCACCGGGTGAAAAGAAGCCTTGGAGCAAGAAGCCTGATTTTGCACGCGATGGCGCGAGGCCAGCTGGCGGTAAGCCAAAGTTCAAGAAAACCACGTAAAAGCTGCGCTGATTTTCAAATATTTCCGAATAAGCTGAAGGCCGGGTTTCCGGCCTTCTTTTGCGTGGACGTCAGGTCCGCAATTCTTAGAGGGCTTGAAGCTGTTCGGCAGAAGATTTCCCGGACCGCTTGTCCTGGACGATTTCGAAGCTGACCTTCTGGCCATCCTTCAATGTTCCGAGGCCCGAGCGCTCGACAGCGCTAATGTGCACGAAGACGTCTGCGCCGCCGTTGTCAGGCTCGATGAAGCCAAAACCCTTGGTGCTGTTAAACCATTTCACAGTGCCGGAAGCCATTTCGTAGTTCCTTCTAGTCTTGTTTTCCATGTGCCGTTTAGAAGCGGCGTTGTGACCAATATTGAAGCGCCATGACGTTGCATCAGCGTGCTTGCAATAGACCATTTGTAGAGGTAGGGCGTCGAAATGCGGTTGCAAGATGGCAATTTGCACCGTCGATATGGGACGCCTGTTGCTTAGTCCCGGAATGAAACATATCGACGGTAGGGCGGAGTTCGAGCTCAAAGGTATTGTGAGCTCGGAAAAGTTCAGCGTACAACCACAGGGTCCCTTCCCCATTTATGGTTAACCAAGTGTTACGGAAGTAATTTACTTGCTAGGTTCGTATACAGAAGAAAATATCACGCTTACAACGATATAGCGTTGTGCGAGACCGCTAAAACCTAAGCCTCGCTGGGTACGTGGGGCAGATTTGGTGGCGCTGCCGGTTTGTCAGGCAATTGTGTCGCTGACTTCCTTCTATCATAATCGGCATCGTCCTTGAAGAAGACTGCCATTGGAGGATGGATCTGCGCCATGACCGACATCGATATCGACACGCTCGATGAGACCGAACTGCTAGCGTTGAACGAGCGTATCGTCGAACGGCTTCATCTTCTGCATCGGCAAAAGACAGACCAAGCGTTGCAGCAGATCAAGATCGGCAGTGCTGTGATGTTCGAGACACACGACGGCATAACGATCACGGGTATCGTCATCCGTCGCAATCGCAAGACCGTGACGATCCATTCTGATGACGAGAAGCACTGGAATGTCTCACCAACGCTCGTTAGGCTGATCGGGCGGAATGTTTTGGAGGACTTGACGCCCAAGGATGGGCGCGTGCTGCCATTCACGAAGCCCGGCAGCCGTTAGCAACGCTCAGGCTCTCGCCGCGACAAGGCCTGCTAATTGCGGGATGGCCTCGCCACCAATGCCGAGCCGGTCGCCAAGATAGTCGTAAAATGAGATGCCGAGCTTCCGGCACGTCTGCATCAGACCGAGCATTGTATCGCGTGCAATGCGACCGTCTCGGCTCATCGTGCCGCCAGAGATCTTCCGCTTGGTCACAATCGTCCGCAGGGCGCTTTCCGATGCGTTGGTGTGCAGCGGAATGTCGGGATAGTCGAGCACCTTCAGGAGTTCGTTCTTTCTTCGATGCAGCCGCTCAAGAAGCTTGTCGAGGGCCTCATAACCGGTGCGTAGAGTGAAGATCCGATCGAACCGTCGTCGGAATGCGGGAGCGGATGCTGGGGTAGGGTTCTGCTTGTAGGCTTTCAAAGCTTTGTAGTATCGCCAGATGAGATCGCGGACGACTGTGGCCCATCGCTCCTCCTTTGCGGTTGCCGGCATCAACTTTTGCACCAGACGTTCTGCATGCACCCAACAGAGGGCATGATTGCCGACGCGGAACTGGCCGGCATCGTCGGACACGATCACCATGTCACCCACCAAACCATGATGGCGGATGGCACCCCAGAGCCCGGCTTCGGCAAGCAGGCCAACGGCTTGCGTATCAAAAATGTCGACGCCCTTGCCAGCCAGATGCGTCATGAACGGAACCTGGTTGCTGAAGTGTTGCGGTTCAAAACTCCTCAGTCCGGCGGTCAACGGTGACCCACCACGGCGTTCTTCCAAGTACTCAAAAGCAGCGTCGTTCAACACATAATCCTGGTAACTGCCGCGTAGCAGCGACAGAAAATTCAGCCGTGATTTCGATTTCGTCGTGCGGAAAACGCTAAAGTTCGGGCCGCCGATGTGTGTGGCGTAACCGTTATTATGGCAATGACGGGCGCCGGTGTCGTCAACAGTGACGTAAGACGACGATACCAACCCGGCATGCAGCACCGCCGTATCCTCGGCTGCAAAGCCATCCAGTTGCCCGGTCACAAGTCGCACCACCTGGCGCTTTGAGATATCGAGACCGATATCGTTCAGCAATGTCGTGAGGCGTCCGGTCGTCACCTGCCCTTGTGTATGGAGCATCAGACAAAGACGCCTGAGGTTGAGGCCGTAGCCAGCAGTGATCCCCGCCGGCAAGGACGCAAGAATTGTCTTTCCGTCCGGCGTCAGCCAGCATTCGCGGCGGTAATGCACAAGCTCCGCCTTCATCACCAGATCGCGAACATAGATGCTTCTGTATCCCTTGAAGCGCGACCCGACAGGAGCATCGACGCGCAGGACTTCCTGCCGGCTCACCCGCTTCACATCCAGCTTCGGGCCACGGGGCTTTTTCTTATGCGCCGATATGTCGCCGGGTTTGGCATCCGTTGCCTTCTCCATGCCGGAGGAGCGAAACGGCGGCCGGGGTGGCAGGTTCTTCAGCCGGGCGATCTCGTCGCGCAGCAGCTGGTTCTCGAGTTTCAGCCGGGTGTTCTCCAGGCGAAGGGCGGCGTTCTCTTCGCGAAGCTGGATGTTGTCGACTTCAAGCTTCTCGAGCCGGGCTTCCGCTTGCAGCGACCGCTCCAGCAGACCCGTCACAAGCCCGCGCAACGCATTCAGCGAAAGCGTGTCGGCATGCTCGGGGGAGGGGAGCCGTTTCTTCATGATGGAATCGAATCATGATTTGCCCCGCTCAGGGAATCCCCCAAGCCGAGAAACAGTTATCAACGCGTGCGGTTATGCACACTTTCTAGGCACGGCGCCGAAACGCTGCCACCGAATCTGCCCCACGTACCCTCGCTTTGAGGTCGATGGCACCAGCTGTCGAGTTGGTCGATTCCCTTCTTTCCATCCACTACCTTCACGCGCCTTATTTGCCAGGAACCAACTGAAGCTTGGAGACGTTTATCGGCTCGTGAAATTAAATTGATGTGTGGAGTTACTGTGGAGCAGCGCGACGACTGGCACCTGACCGACAGACTCAACTACGCGCATGGCAGGGGAGACCCCTTCGCCGCAGCAGTGCGCGCGACTAGAATGCCGATGGTCATCACCGACCCGTCTCAGCCCGACAACCCGATCGTCTTTTGCAACGAGGCGTTCCAGGCACTGACCGGCTACGCGCAGCACGAAGTGCTAGGTCGGAACTGCCGTTTCCTCCAGGGTCCTGAGACAGACCGTTCTGCGGTTTCAAAGATTCGTGCTGCAATCGCCGGCGGAGAAAGCGTCTCCGTCGAATTGCTTAATTATCGAAAAGATGGATCGACATTCTGGAACGCTCTGTATCTCAGCCCCGTGCGCAACGATCTCGGCGAAATCCAGTTTTTCTTTGCCTCGCAGCTCGATGTGACGAAGCACGTGGCTTTCAGCAGGACGGTCCTCGAACAGGCGGCTTTGGTAGAAAAGGAAGTCGAGCGACGGACTGCTGAACTCGAAGCGGCTCTCGAGGCAAAGACGGTGTTGCTTCACGAAGTAGATCACCGCGTCAAGAACAACCTGACGATGATTGGCTCATTGCTGAGGCTTCAGGCGCGGACGATCGGCGACCCGGTCATTACGTCGAAGCTGGAAGCGATGATGGAGCGGATCGATGCCCTGGCGACGGTGCACCGTACCCTGTACCAGTCCGGCGACGTGACAAAGTTCGACATCGGCGAATTCGCCACGAAACTGGCGGAGGATGTCATCGGGTCGAGCGGGAGAGGGGACATTGTGCTGAAATGCGATGTGGACCCCATTCTCGTGCCGGCCGGCAAGGCATCCTCCCTCGGCCTGGTTCTGAACGAGATTCTCACCAACGCCATCAAGCACGGCCTTCGCGATGGCCGGGCAGGGACGATTGCGGTTACCGGCCGCTCCGAGGGAAGCAGGGCGACGATTACTGTCGAAGACGACGGCATCGGCATGCCGAGCGAACCGCCGACAGGTTTGGGTCGTACCCTTATTAACAGACTTGCCAGACAGACGGACGCGACGGTCGACTGGTCGACGCTATCGGCCGGCACGCGCGTGACGCTGTCTCTGCAGAACGGGAATTAATCGATGGAACGCCCCAAGCCGCCCTTGAGTGTCCTGATCGTCGAAGACGAGGCCCTCCTTGCCATGGATGTGGGAATGATGGTCGAGGATGCTGGGCATACCGTCATAGGCGAGGCGGCATCGCTCTACGAGGTGGAGGAACTGGAGCCCCCTAAGGCCCCAGACATTGCCTTCGTCGACATGCAACTCGCCCGCAACACGACAGGGCTGGATGTGTGCGCGCATATCCAGAAGCGCTGGTCCCACACGATCATCATTTTTGTGACGGCGAATCCCAACAAGATACCGGACGATTTCGCGGGAGCCCATGGTGTCATCCCGAAGCCATTCTCCCGTCACGGCTTTATGAACGCTCTGTGGTATCTCCAGGAAAGCGTCTGCAGACCGCCGCCCAATGCCGCCCTTCCGGGCAGCTTCCTTGCGTCTCCCCACCTTGCTTCCACGTGGTGAGAACAGAGCTGAGGTCTTGCACAACAACGACAGCGCTGCAGCAGTGCGTACCTACGGGACAAGCGCATATTGCCTTGCGTTGCGGAGAGAGCGCCGTTAGCTTGCGTTTATGACATCACCAAGCACGGCAAACATGCTCAACCGCCTGATAAATCATCTGGACAGTCGAGATAGGGAATTGCTGGTTCCGCACCTGATACCGGTCACGCTGCCGCGACTTCTGGTGATGGCCGAGCCGCATGTCCCGGCCGATTACAGCTATTTTCCGGAAACGGGCATCGGGTCGATCATAGGTATTTCGCCGGCTGGCAGCGAAGTCGAAGTTGCCATTTTCGGTCGCGAGGGCATGTCACCGCCGAACAGCCTGTTCGAAGACACCCAAGCGCCGTTCAAGGTGTTCATGCAAGTGGAAGGCCACGGGCACAGCATCAAAAACGAAATCCTGTTTGACCTGTTGGCAGAGAGCCGCTCTCTCCGACGAACTCTCAGCCGCTATGCCCAGACGTTGTTCGTCCAGACAGCCTATACGTCGCTTTCCAATGCCACTCACTCTGTCGAGAAGCGGCTTTCGCGCTGGCTGCTGATGGTCCATGACAGGTCAGAGGGAGCTGCCTTGCCCCTGACGCACGACTTCCTGTCTTCCATGATGAACGTCAGACGCCAGAGCGTAACGGACTCGCTGCACGTGCTTGAAGGCGAGCATTTCATTTCGAACACGCGCGGCTTGGTCACAATCAGAGACCGGGATGGGCTGCAGGCTTTCGCGGGCGATGCGTATGGAGTTGCCGAAGCGGAATTCGAGCGGCTTATCGGAAGCATGAGATAGCTATCCGGAACCAATTCGTCCGATACAGTTTTGTCCTGTATGGCGAGATTTTACTTTCATATCCGGGAAGGCGACATAGTGATCGAGGATCCGGATGGCTCCGAGCTACCGGATCTGCATGCAGCAGAACTGGAGGCTGCACTTTCAGCGCGTGCCCTTGTCGTCGAGCGCATTCTGGCCGGCAAATGCATTGGCGACAGAATTCTGGAAGTGGCGGACGGCACCGGCCGGGTCCTCGCAACCGTCAGTCTCCGGTCATCCGTCGGCATTTAGAGCCTCCGAGCTAACGCCACGGCCCGCCGCGCATTCTCCTTACAAGCTACCAGCACAAAAAAACGCCCCCCGAATCCGAAGGGCGTCTGTTTTTGTTGCACGCTTCTGGATTAGTCGAGCAGTTCGGGTGGGACCTTGCCGCCATTCTCAGACAGTTTCTGCAGCAAAGCCTTGTGCAAGAAAGTATTCATCTTGGCGCTGTCGTGAACGTCTCCCTGGTAATGGAGTTCAGCTGCGAGCTCCTTGCGTTCTTCAAGGCTGGCGTCCATGCCGAGTGCCTTCATGAGGTCGACGATGGAGTGTTTCCAGTCGAGCCTCTGGCCGGACTTCTGAACAGCGGCATCGAGGATCGGGGCGACGTCAACGGACTGTGCGGGGATGGATGCCGATGGCGCGGATGGTGCCGGTGTGGCGGCGCCGGGGGCGGGATTTGAAACCGGGGTTGCCGCCGCGGTCGTGCTGGCAGTCGATGCCTGTGTTGTGCCTGCAGCCTGCGCCTGGCCGAAAATGGCGTTCTTGATGCGGTCGAAAATGCTCATGGGATATCCTCCGTTGTTTGCTTGCACATCCACAACGCAAGAGGGTCCTCACCGTTCCGTGATGAAGAGTGCCGGCCAGGAGATATGGTCATCGCAGATGGTGAAGCTCTGGTGTCGTGATTGGTAGATGATCAATGGAGATTGGGCACTCAACCACATCAAGGCGTCAAAAAAGTATCTTTAATAGATCTGCGCTGAGGTAGAGGCCCCGGCAAATGAGGGATATCGTTATGGCAAGCGTTGGATCTGCGAATTTGGAGGTTTGCAGATTTTGCCAGGAAACTGGAAGGCGTGAGTGGGAGGAGTAAACATGCAGCCGGATCTCGAACTGGTTCATATCCGCAAGGGCGAGTCCTTTGCCGCGTGGAAGCACGGATACCCGTTTCGCACGGTGCGCTGGCATTATCACCCCGAATATGAGATCCATCTGGTCGTTGCGACGTCCGGGCAATTTTATATCGGCGACCACATCGGTCGGTTCGAGCCCGGCCAGTTGATCATGACCGGCCCCAATCTTCCCCAGAACTGGATTTCCGAGATCGCACCGGGCGAGATCGTTCCGACGCGCAATCTGGTCATCCAGTTTCCCGAAAAACTAATTCAGGATTGCATCGCCAGCTTGCCCGAGATGGAGGCGCTCGGACCGCTCCTGAAACGCAGTAGTCGCGGACTGCTGTTCGATCCGGCTGCTGGCGTGGAAGTGCAGCCGTTGATGGAGCAACTGATCGAAGCGCAGGGTATGAAGCGGCTGGCGCTATTCTGGGAGATCCTCGACATCCTCGCCCGTGCCCCCGAACCGGAAGTGCTTGCCAGCCTGAGCTATGAACTCGACCTCCCAAGCATCAACGACTGTGGCATAAACCGCGCCATCGCCCATCTGCGGGACCACTTGACGGACGACATCGACGAGCGCGAACTGGCCGATCTCGTCGGACAGAGCCCCAGTTCTTTTTCGCGCGCTTTCAAACGCCACACCGGCACGACGCTGGTGCGCTACAAAAACCAGCTGCGCGTGGATCTCGCCTGCCTGATGCTGCTGACGCAGCCGGAGGTGAAGGTCGCCGAGGTCTGCTTCGAGATCGGCTTCTCGAACATATCCAATTTCAACCGGCATTTCCTGAAGCAGAAGGGAATGTCGCCATCGCAATTCCGCACGACGTTTGCTGCCAACGGAGAGCTGATGGCGGCGGAGTAACAGCGAAAACCCGATACCCCGGAAGGGGTTTGCATTCGGAAGGCATGGTGCTTTCCGGAAAGGGACAGGCTTTGCCTGTCGTCATCTAAGGGAGGAAGACCGAGATGAAGAAGACTTTGATCGCGCTATCGATTGCGACCTTGGCAATGGCCACCGCGCCAGCCATGGCGCAGGAAGCCAAGCTCAAGATCGGCATGACGTTTCAGGAGTTGAACAACCCCTACTTCGTGTCGATGCAGGAGGCTCTCAAGGAAGCCGCGAAAAGCATTGGCGCCGATGTTGTCGTCACCGATGCCAACCATGACGTCGCCAAGCAGATTTCCGATATCGAGGACATGCTGGAGCAGAAGATCGACATCCTGCTGATCAACCCCACCGATTCCGCCGGCGTCGAATCCGCGGTTAAGATGGCCAAGGATGCGAACGTCATCGTCGTCGCCGTCGATGCCAATGCCAACGGCCCGGTCGACACCTTCGTCGGCTCGAAGAACAAGGACGCCGGCTACCAGTCTTGCCAGTTCTTGGCCAAGTCCCTGAATGGCACCGGAGAAGTTGCCATTCTCGACGGCATTGCCGTCGTGCCGATCCTGCAGCGCGTCGAAGGCTGCAAGCAGGCGCTCGCCGAATTCAGCGGCATCAAGCTGGTCGACACGCAGAACGGTCGCCAGGATCGCTCGGTTGCGCTCGGCGTCGTCGAGAACATGATCCAGTCGCATCCTAACCTAAAGGGCATCTTTTCGGTCAACGACGGCGGTGCGATGGGCGCGCTCTCGGCCATCCAGGGATCCAACAAGGACATCAAGCTGACCTCCGTCGACGGCGCTCCGGAAGCGGTCAAGGCGATTGCCGACGGCACGGCCTTCATCGAGACGACGGCGCAATTCCCGCGTGACCAGGTGCGTGTCGGTCTTGCCATGGCGCTCGCCCAGAAGTGGGGAGCCCGCGTCGTGCCGAAGGAAGTTCCGATCGACGTGAAGCCTGTGACCAAGGAAAATGCTGCCGGCTTCAGCTGGTAATAGTCGTCGGCGCGCCCCTGCCACCTCGCAGGAGCGCGCCATCCATTCAAACGCGGGAGCGAGCGATGCTGGAATTGAAGGGTATCAAGAAGAGCTTCGGCAGGATTGCGGTCCTGCACGGGGTCGACCTGACCGTTCGCGCAGGTGAAATCCATGCTCTCCTCGGCGAGAACGGTGCGGGTAAGTCGACACTGACAAAGGTGCTGTGCGGCATCCTGCAACCGAGCGAGGGGGAAATCTTCATCGATGGCGAGCGTCACCGCTTTGCCGATTACAACGAGGCGATCGACAACGGTATCGGCGTGGTGTTCCAGGAGTTCTCGCTGATCCCCTATCTCGATGCTGTCGATAACATGTTTCTTGCCCGCGAGCTGCGTAGCGCCGTCGGCCTGTTGAAGCGCGGCGTCATGCGCAAGCGCGCGGCCGAAATCCTCGCTCAACTCGGCATCGATATACCCCTCAATGTGCCGGTCCGTACTCTTTCCGTTGCCGAGCAGCAGTTCGTCGAGATCGCCAAAGCTCTGGCGCTGAATGCCCGGATACTGGTGCTGGACGAGCCGACAGCAACGCTGACGCCATCCGAGGTCGAGCATCTCTTCAGGGTAATGAGGGGTCTTCGGCAGCAGGGCGTCGCCATCGTTTTCATCTCGCACCACCTCGAAGAGATTTTCGAGATCTGCGACCGCATCACGGTGCTCCGCGACGGGGAATATGTCACCTCCTGCGATGTCAGCGAGGTCGACCAGCATCGTCTCGTCGAATTGATGGTCGGCCGGCGAATTGAAAACAGCTTTCCGCCGAAACCTGTAATGACTACAAACCCTCCGGTCGTCCTCGACGTCAAGGCGGTACAATTGGCGCGGGGAGGGCCGATATCCAGTTTCCAGCTGCGTTCAGGCGAAATTCTCGGTTTTGCCGGGCTGGTCGGCTCCGGTCGGACTGAAACGGCGCTGGCGATGATCGGTGCCCACCGCGCCACCCGCTGCGAGCTGTCGCTCGATGGCGTCGAGAGACGGTTTACCGATCCAGCGGAGGCGCTTGCAAGCGGCATAGGGCTGCTGCCCGAAAGCAGAAAGGAACAGGGGCTGATCACCAGCTTCTCCATCCTCCATAACGTTTCGCTGAATAACTACGGCAAATATCTATTCGGGCATTTCTTCATCGATCGCCGTCGCGAGCTCGAGGATACCGTCTCCGCGATGGCGCAGGTGCAGGTCAAGGCGCAGGGGCCGATGGCGCGTGTCGATACGCTTTCCGGCGGCAATCAGCAGAAGGTGGTCATCGCCCGCTGGCTTAATCACAACATGAAGGTGCTCATCTTCGACGAGCCGACACGCGGCATCGATGTGGGCGCCAAGACAGAAATCTACCAGCTGATGCGCGAGTTCACCGCGCGCGGATATTCCATCATCATGATCTCCTCCGAACTGCCGGAAGTCATCGGCATGTCCGACAGGGTGTGTGTTTTTCGGTCAGGCGGCATCGTCGCGACAGTCGAAGGCTCAGCCATCAATGCCGAAGAGATCATGATCCACGCTACCACCGGGAGGATAAAAGATGTCGCATGATGGGATCGCTGAAAGCGATACTCGCGCCAAAGGCGCAGCAATTTCCGCATTCAGATCGCTCATTCACTCGCCTTTGGCACTGCCGCTCGCCGGGCTGGTCGTCGTGTCCATCCTGATGGGCTTTGCGTCCGACAGCTTTTTCTCGGTGTCGAATATCCTCAATGTATTCCGCCAGGTCTCCGTCGTGGCGATCCTCGCGGTCGGCATGACCTTTGTCATCCTCACCGGCGGCATCGACCTTTCCGTCGGCGCGGTCATGGCGCTGGCGGGAACGATGGCTGCGGGCCTTATGGTCCATTTCGGCCTGCCGGGCTGGGTGGGTCTGCTGGCCGGGATGGTTCTCGGCATAGGGCTTGGGATTTTCAACGGCCTGCTGGTCGCCTGGGGACGGATGCCGGCTATCATCGTCACCCTTGCTACGATGGGGATCGCCCGCGGTATCGGGCTCATCTACTCCGGCGGCTATCCGATCTCGGGCTTGCCGTCCTGGATTTCCTGGTTCGGCGTCGGCCGCGTCGGCATCGTCCCGGTGCCCGTCATCATCACGGTCGTCATCTATGCACTCGCCTGGGTGCTGCTCGAGCGCACGCCTTTCGGCCGCCATGTCTACGCCATCGGCGGCAATGAACTGGCAGCCAAGCTATCCGGCGTGAAGACCGCCAGGGTCAAGCTCGCTGTCTATGCCATTTCCGGCCTGACCGCCGGCCTGGCTGCGGTGATCCTCACCGGACGCCTGATGTCCGGCCAGCCAAATGCCGGCGTCGGCTTCGAGCTGGATGCCATTGCAGCGGTCGTTCTCGGCGGTACCGCCATTGCAGGCGGTCGCGGGCTCATCATCGGGACCCTGATCGGCGCTGTGCTGCTGGGCATCCTCAGCAACGGCCTCAACCTGATGGGTATCAACCCCTATCTGCAGGATATCATCCGGGGCTTTATCATCCTGCTTGCCATCTACATCGCCCGCGAGTGGCGCTGACCCGTAACCATATTGATAATTCCGGACATAAAGGAGAGCACGAATGTCTCAGTCACTTGAAGGAAAGATTGCCGTCATCACTGGAGCCGCTTCGGGTATTGGTCTTGCCACTACGGAAAAGTTGCTCGCCGCCGGCGCCACCGTGGTCATGGTGGACTGGAACGAGACCAGCCTCAAAGAGCTGACGGATCGTCTGGGCGAAAAGGCGATAGCGCAGGTAACGAACCTGCTCGATGCCGAGAGCTGCGCTGCGATGGTGCCTGAAATCCTGCAGAAGGTCGATCACATCGACATCCTCTATTGCAACGCAGGCACCTATATCGGCGGCGAGCTGACGGAGACGACTGGCGAGGCGATCGACAAGATGCTGAACCTCAACGTCAACGCCGTGATAAAGAACGTCCATGACGTTGCCCCGCACATGATCGAGCGCGGCACCGGCGACATCGTCGTCACCTGCTCGATTGCCGGCCACTATCCGACCTATTGGGAGCCGGTCTATGCCTCCTCGAAGTGGGCGATCACCTGCTTCGTCCAGACCATGCGTCGCCAGATGATTCCGCATGGCATTCGCGTTGCCCAGGTATCGCCCGGTCCCGTCGTCTCGGCGTTGCTGGCCGACTGGCCGGAGGAGAACCTCCGCAAGGCTAAGGAATCCGGAAGCCTGATGGACCCGAGCGAAGTTGCCGATGCTGTCGAATACATTCTTACCCGCAAGCGCACGGTGACGATCCGCGACATGATCGTCCTTCCGACGAATTTCGACCGGGTGTAAGACGGCTGAAGGCGAGTTCGCAGAGCGTGGAGGAATGATATGACGAGGTTCTTGATCGGCGTCGATGTCGGCACCGGTTCGGCACGGGCAGGCGTGTTCGACCGCGAGGGCTTGCTGCTCGCTCATGCCAAACGGGATCTGGTGATCTTCCGAGACGATTCCGGCCATGTCGAGCAATCGAGTGCACAGGTTTGGCAGGCCGTCTGCGAGGCGGTTTCCGAGGCCGTCGATCTGGCGGGCGTCAATCCAGCCGATGTGGCGGGTATCGGCTTCGATGCGACCTGCTCGCTTGTCGTCGATGGTGCCAGCGGCGGGGTGGGGGACAGTGCCCATCCCGAGCGGGACATCATTGTCTGGATGGACCATCGCGCCCTCGATCAGGCCAGCAGGATCAATGCCACCGGACACGAGGTTCTGTCCTATGTCGGGGGCACGATTTCGCCGGAGATGGAGACGCCGAAGCTGCTCTGGCTGCGCGAGAACCTGCCTGAGATCTACCGCTCAGCGGTGAACTTCTTCGACCTCACGGACTTCCTAACGTGGAAGGCGACCGGCGCCCTCGACCGGTCGTCCTGCACCGTCACCTGCAAATGGACCTACCTGGCGAAAGACAACCGCTGGGACGAGAGCTTCTTCCGCCAGATCGGGCTGGAAGATCTTGTCGAGGATGGCTTTGCGCGGATCGGCCGGAGCGTCGTCCACCCCGGCACCGCCCTTGGACAGGGACTGAGCGCCGAGGCTGCTGCTCTTATGAACCTGCGGCCCGGCATTGCCGTTGCGGCAGGCTTGATCGACGCCCATGCCGGCGGTATCGGCACAGTGGCGGCGAGGGGAGGGGCGGAAGACCCGACGACATGCCTCGGATATGTGTTCGGAACGTCGTCCTGCACGATGACAACCACCGCAGAGCCTACCTTCGTGCCCGGCGTCTGGGGCCCCTATTATTCGGCCATGGTTCCCGGCATGTGGCTCAACGAAGGCGGACAATCCGCAGCCGGTGCCGCGATAGACCAGCTCGTCAGGATGCATCCGGCCAGTCCGGAGGCAACCGCCACGGCGGCGCGCGAAGGCAAGAGCCTGCCGCAATGGCTGGCGGACCGGGCGCTCGCCTTGTCAACCGAGCCATCGGAAGCTGTCCGTCTTGCCGATCATCTGCACGTGGTGCCAGAGTTCCTCGGCAATCGCGCGCCATTTGCCGATCCGCAGGCCCGTGCGGTAATCATGGGGCTCGGCATGGAGACGGGTTCCGACAGTCTCGTTGCGCTCTACATCGCCGGCATTTGCGGACTCGGCTACGGCTTGCGTCAGATCGTCGACACGCAGGCCGCCAAGGGCGTGGCGATCCGGACTATCTCGGTGTCGGGCGGCGCAGGGCTGCATCCTCTCATTCGCCAGATGCTGGCCGATGCAACCGGAATGCCGATCGAGGTTACCGCTAGTCCGGAGCCAGTGCTGCTGGGGTCGGCAATGCTGGGTGCGGTCGCTGCCGGTGTCTACCCCGACCTGCAGGCAGCGATGCCGGCCATGTCCGTCATCGCCTTGCAATGCCAGCCGGCGACCGGTCCGATCCGCGCTCTGCACGATAGACGATACCGCGCCTTTCTCGATCTGCAGGCGGTCAGCCGGAAAATCCGCACTGATGCCGAGCCGCTTTCAAAATAAGTTTTATGTCTGAGGAGGAGAGAGATATGCAGTTTGCCGGGAAATCCGTCATCATCACCGGCGCAGGCAAGGGCATCGGTCGCGCCTGCGCGAAAATCATGGCGGAGCGTGGCGCCGAGGTCATTGCCCTCAGCCGGACGGCGTCCGATCTGGAGAGCCTGAGAGCGGAAGTCGGCGGACGCTCGATCGTGGTCGATCTTGCCGACCCGGCTACGACACGGACGGCGATGCGGGAAGCGGGCACCGCCGATTTCCTGATCAATAGCGCCGGTATCAACGTGCTCGAATCGAGCTTCGACATGACCGAGGAGGGCTACGAGGCGGTCATGGGCATCAACCTTCGTGCCGCCCTCATCACCTGTCAGGAGTTTGGCCGGGCGCGTGTCGCAGCCGGTGGCGGCGGCGCGATCGTCAACATCACATCGATTGCGGGACATCGCGGTTTTGCCGAGCACCTTTGCTACGCTGCGTCCAAGGCGGGGCTGGAAGGCGCTACGCGGGTCATGGCCAAGGAGTTCGGTCCGCACGGCATTCGCGTCAACGCAGTCGCCCCGACGATCACGCTCACGGAGCTTGCCCTCAGAGCCTGGAGCGACCCCGTGAAGTCGGAGCCGATGATGGTGCGCCATCCCATCGGCCGCTTCGCGGAAGTCGAAGACGTCGCACGGACCATCGCGACGCTGCTGTCTGCAGACACCGAAATGGTGACGGGCGTCGTGTTGAATGTCGACGGCGGCTTCCTCGCCGTCTAGGCGAGGCGTCACAGCCGATCCGTCGTTTTGCCAAATAGCAAGGATGCCCTGTACTTGCGGTTGACCTTGTTGACTCCAGCACCACATCGAGTTGATCTGTATCGTTTATTCAAAATAGATTTTCGTGGGGATTAGCTTTGATGGGATATCTGAAATCCTTGGGTTTGGCGGCGGGGGCCGCAGTCTTCGCACTCGGTGCGCAGCCAGCTCTGGTGTGGCAGCCAGCCTACGCGCAGGACGCCAGCGCGTCGGTCAGCGCCACTCAGTTGGCGGTGACCAAGATGAACGCCTACGTCAAATTCATGAACGACACGCTTCGCGCGACGGACTCGCTTCAGCGCTATCGCTTGTGGGTCAACATGAGCAAGGGACCGACCGGCAAGGAGAGGAACATTTACGGTCTCTACTCTCTGTATGATGTTGGCCAGCAGATCGACGCCGTGAAAAAAGCTGCTGTCTCCGAGCCTGCCATGCCCGACCTCGATGCCGCCATGATGGCGTATCTCGATGCCTATCAGAAGCTGGCGCCGGTGATCGAAAAAGCCAACACCTATTACGAGCGCGGTGACTACAAGGTGGATAAAATGGAAGGCGGCAAAGCCCTCCACAAGGATATCGCACCGCTAGGCGCCGCTTACGAAGCGCGTCGGAAGGACGCAGAGACCGCCTTGCGCGTAGAAAAGCAAAAGACCGATCTGGCTGCTCTCGCGGCTATCGAGAAGGCTGAAGGCAAGAAGGCGGCCTGGCAGGTTCGCAACACCATGATGCATGCCGAAACGATGATCAATCTCCTGCCGAATGCAGAAAACCCCGTGGTCGACATGCAGGCCTTCAAGACAGCACTGGACGGTTATACGGCCGCGACGACCGAGTTCGACGATTTTTCCTCCGCGAACCCAGGCGCTTTCATTGGATTTGAATCGCGGCCCGATACCATGCTTTCGGAGATGCGCGACTTCTATGCACTGCTGGAAAAAGCCAAAGGCGATGCGCGCAAGGGAGCCGGTGAAAGTCTCGAGAATATTGTCTCGGACTACAACCTGATGGTCGAGATGTCAGATACCGCAGTATCGGACATGGCCCGATAGGGCAAAACGAGACGGTTGCTTCGCTGACCGGACGAGGGATCGCAACGGTAGGCTGCCTATGTGTTGCAATGATGAGACGCTGGAGGCTCCGGTCGTCACTGGTCGGGGCCATGCCCAGCGTCGGTTGATTGAGATCAAGCTGGCCAGTCGAGGTGCATGCTACTTGGCGATAACCCAAGGAGCATCCGATGACGAAAATGATGAAAGCCGCTGTTCTCCACGAATTCGGCAAGCCTCTGGTGATCGAGGATGTGCCAGTGCCAGAGCCGCGTGCCGACCAGATCCTGGTCAAGATTGCCGCGACGGGCGTCTGCCATACCGATCTCCATGCAATCAAGGGTGACTGGCCGGTCAAGCCGACCGTGCCGTTCATTCCGGGCCATGAGGGTGTCGGAACTGTCGTCGCCATCGGACGCGACGTCAAGCGCATCAAAGAAGGCGACCGCGTCGGCGTTCCGTGGCTTCATACGGCATGCGGCTATTGCCCCCATTGCCGCACCGGCTGGGAGACGCTCTGCGCCGACCAGCAGAACACCGGCTATTCCGTCAATGGCAGTTTTGCCGAATATGCGCTCGCCGATCCGAACTATGTCGGCCGCCTGCCGGACAATCTGGAGTGGGGTCCGGCAGCACCTATCCTTTGCGCCGGCGTGACGGTCTACAAGGCGCTCAAGGAAACCGAGGTCAAGCCCGGTGAGTGGGTGGCAGTTTCAGGCGTCGGCGGTCTCGGCCACATGGCGGTCCAGTACGCCAAGGCGATGGGCATGCATGTCGCAGCCATCGACGTTCATCCCGACAAGCTCGCTCTGGCGACAAAGCTCGGGGCGGAGATCGTCATCAATGCCCGTGAGGTCGACCCGGCTGCAGAGCTGCAAAAACGTCTTGGCGGCGTGCATGGCGTTCTCGTCACGGCGGTGTCGCCGGCAGCCTTCGAGCAGGCCTTCGGTGCGCTGCGCTCGCATGGCACGATGGCGCTCGTTGGCCTGCCGCCGGGCAAGTTTGCGATGCCGATTTTCGACACGGTCCTGAAGCGCATCACCGTGCGCGGTTCCATCGTCGGCACGCGGCAGGATCTCGAGGAAGCACTGGAATTTGCCGGTGACGGCGCAGTGGCAGCCCACTTCTCCTGGGACAAGCTTGAGAACATCAACGCCATCTTTGCCCGAATGGAAGAAGGCGGCATCGACGGCCGCATCGTTCTGCAGATCGACTAGGCATTTTTATCACCAGTCCCTTATCCAGACCGTAGCTACAGCATTCTCCCGGGGGAGGGAATGCTGTAGCCCGGACAACCGTGAAAGTTCGATCCCCATGAAGATTGCAGTGCTCAAGGAAACAAGGGCGGGCGAGAAGCGCGTCGCGCTGGCACCGGCGGTGACGGGCAAGCTCGTCAAGCTCGGCGCCAAACTTCATATGCAGTCTGGTGCCGGCGATGCGGCAAAGCTCCCCGATACAAGCTTTCAGGACGTCGCGTTCGAGCCAGACCTGAAGGCGCTGCTCGGCGATGCCGATATCGTCCTTTCCATTCAGGCTCCAGCCGTTGCCACTGTCAAGATGATGAAGCCCGGTGCGATCCTGATCTGCCTCGTCTATGCCAACCGCGAGCAGGAACTGGTCAAGGCGCTGTGCGAGGGCAAGATCACGACATTCGCCATGGAGACGGTGCCCCGCATCAGCCGCGCCCAGTCCATCGATGTGCTTTCGACCCAGTCGGCACTGTCCGGCTACTATGCGCCGCTGCTGGGTGCGGCCAACATGCCGCGAATCCTGCCGATGATGACGACCGCGGTCGGCTCGCTCAGGGCTGCCAAGGTGCTGGTCATGGGGCTCGGCGTTGCCGGGCTACAGGCACTCGCAACGGCCCATCGCCTTGGCGCGATCACCGAAGGCTACGATGTTCGCCCCGAAACCAAGGAGCAGGCGCTGTCCGTCGGTGCCAAGTTCGTCGAGACCGGCGTCGATGCTCGCGGCGAGGGCGGCTATGCCCGGGAATTGACTGCCGAGGAGAAGCTGAAGGTCAATGCGGCCCTGACGCAGCACATCCAGGAGGCCGATCTCATCATCACCACGGCCGCCGTGCCCGGCCGCCCGTCTCCAAAGCTGATCAATGCACAGCAGCTTGCCGGCATGAAGCCTGGCTCCGTGATCGTCGATCTCGGCGCGGAAGGCGGTGGCAATTGCGAGGGAACGAAGCCGGGCGAAACCGTCGAAATCGGGCCGGTCACCATCTTGGCGCCGCTCAATGTGCCGTCTCA
>NZ_CP072143.1 GCF_019355555.1 Rhizobium sp. L51/94 | reverse complement strand
CTCGGGCTCAGGATCTTCGTCCAGTGTCGCCTGTTTCCGCCACCTCCAGCTCGGACTGGATAGCCGAAGTCGCGGCCGAAGGATTGGATTACCCCTGGGAGATACAGGAGGCTGACGGTCGGATCTGGATCACGGAAGCCGCGGGCAACGTCGTGTCGATCGAAAACGGCCGCCTGGCACGTCACCCTGTGAGGACCTCGGATCCTATCGCCCGCGAAGGCGGCGGCGGTCTGCTCGGCATGGCGCTGCTAAAGGATTTCGACACGAGCGGCATCGCCTACTTCTACCAGACCTACCGGGCTAGCGGTGGACTCGCGAACAAGGTCATCGAGGCGCGCTTCGACGGAAACTCATGGCGCGAGACACGGGTTATTATCGACGGAATTCCCGGGCACCTTCTCTACAACGGCGGCCGGGTCGCCATCGGTCCGGATGGAAATCTCTATGTGATGACCGGACAGACGGAGAACCGCCACCGCCCCCAGGATGTCTCGAGCCTGGCAGGCAAGGTCCTGCGCATGACGGTCGATGGAAAGGTCCCGGCCGACAATCCCTTTCCCGGCTCCTACGTCTATTCCCTCGGCCATCGAAACCCTCAGGGACTTGCCTGGGATCCTGAAGGTCGCATGTTTGTTGCGGAACACGGGCAGTCCGCCCATGACGAGATCAATCTGGTACTCCCCGGACGGAACTACGGATGGCCGATCATTTTCGGCGATGAAGATCGTCAGGGGATGGAGCGACCGCTCCTGCACTCCGGCAACCAGACCTGGGCACCGTCCGGCATCGTATTCGCGGGCACCGAACTGCTTGTCGCAACGCTCGTCGGCAAGGGACTGTACGCGTTCGACGAACGGGCGAAGACCCTCAAGCCAATACTCACGACCGGCGAGAGGATCCGCGACGTTCTCCCCGTCGGCCGTGACATCTACCTCATTACCACAAACAGATCCCCGCGGGCGGAAGGCCCGTCGGAGGATCGGCTGCTGAAACTAACCCGGAAGCCGTAGTCTAACCAACACGTCAAACACGACAGGATCACCAAAAATGACATTCGACTTTCAGAACAAGGTGGCGCTCGTCACGGGCGCTGCATCCGGCATGGGATTGGCCACAGCGAAGAAGTTCGCTGCCGCGGGTGCTGCCGTCGCCCTCGCCGATGTCAACGAAGATGCGGTCAAGGCTGCGGCAGCACAACTGGCAGCAGAAGGCCACCGCGCCATCGGCATCCGCTGCGATGTCGCGAACATGCAAGAGGTTGAGGCGATGGTTGCTGAGACGATCGCCACCTTCGGCGGTCTCGACGCAGCCTTCAACAACGCAGGCGTCCAGAGTCCCGTGGCGGAGACGGCGCTGGCCGAAGCTTCCGACTACGAATTCGTCATGGGCGTGAACCTGCGCGGTATCTGGAACTGCATGAAGTACGAACTGCTCCACATGCGCGAACAAGGCAGCGGCACCATCGTCAACAACTCCTCCCTCGGCGGTATCGTCGGAATTGCCGAGCGCGGCATCTACCATGCCTCCAAGCATGGCGTCGTCGGTCTGACGAAAAGTGCAGGCCTCGAATACGCGCCGAAGGGCGTCCGCATCAACGCCGTCTGCCCCGGGATCATCTCGACACCGATGGTCACCACCATGCTCGAGACGCAGCCGGAAGCGATGGACGTGATGATGAAGGATGTTCCGATCGGTCGCCTCGGTACGGCCGAGGAAATCGCCGACGCGGTTCTCTGGCTGTCTAGCCCTGCGTCGACATTCGTGATCGGGCACGCACTCCCGGTCGACGGCGGCTATACGGTCCGCTGAACGGCAACGAGGATACGATCCGATGACACGTGATATCGACGCGATTCCAAAGCCAGAACCAGCTTCGAAAGCTTCGGAGATTTGGCTCATGACCGTGCTGGGCGTGCTGCTTGCCTTCGCGTCGATTTCGACCGACCTCTATCTGCCTGCGATGCCCGGCATGAGTGCAGCCCTGAATACGACGCAGGGAAATTTGCAGTATACGGTCTCAGCATACCTCGTCGGCTTCGCCGTTGGCCAGTTGATCTGGGGGCCAATTTCCGACCGTTTCGGTCGGCGCGTCCCTATCGCCGTCGGGCTGGTTCTGTTCATGCTCGGATGCGCTGGTTGCGCGCTGTCCACAGACGTCATCCAACTAATTATGTTTCGGGTCCTACAAGCGGTTGGCGCATGCGCAGGGGTGGTGTTGGGCCGCGCCATGGTTCGCGACCACTATGGTCGGGAACGAGCCGCTGGTGTGCTCTCGACGTTGATGACGATCATGGCCGTCGCGCCGCTGCTGGGACCGTCGGTGGGAAGCCTAATCCTTAAGGTAGCAGAATGGCAGGCCATCTTCTGGACCCTTGTGTTGGTTGGCTTCGTCACCTTCGTCGCATTGTTCACGATTCCCGAGACACTGCCGCGAGATCGACGCAGCACCGAAACGCTTGCCGCAGCATTTGCGGCATACGGCAAATTGATCACCGAGAAACGCATCATCGCTTATGTCGGAGCACTGGGCTTCTTCTACGCGGGTGTCTTCGCAAACATTTCGAGTTCGTCGTTCGCCTATATCGACTACCACCACCTGTTGCCGCAGATGTTCGGTCTCGTGTTTGCAGTCGGCACGGTGGGCCTGATGGCATTGAATTTCGTCAACGCACGCTTGGTTGGGCACTACGGAAGCGACCGGATGCTGAGGCTTGGAGCCATTGGCGCAGCCGTGGCAGGATTGCTTCTCGCGTTCTTTACTGCAACGGATATCGGCGGAATCTCCAGCATGGCTTTGAGCCTTTGGCTATTTACCGCCATGAACGGTTTCATCAGCGCCAATGCGATCTCCGGAGCGCTTTCCGACCATCCGACACGAGCGGGCGCTGTGTCGGCCGTGATGGGTTCTATCCAGTATGGCAGCGGCGTCGTTGGATCGGCAGTCGCTGGCGCATTCGCAACTGGAACGCCATGGCCGATGGGAGCAGTGATTGCCATCAGCGGACTTGGTTGCTTGGCAAGTGCGTTATATTTAAAAACACTTTCGCCGGGATCCGTACCCCTGAGTTTATGTGATACGAGCCGTCGACCATGCCGATACGAATGCGGCAAACGTGAATAATCTCCGTGACCTATGGGTGTCGAATGAACGGACCAAAGATCCCTTCATTTAAATTTCTGTCTCTCTCGTATCGCAATGCAGGTGCTCCGCAAGGAAGTTCACGAAGGCTGATGCGTGGTGAAAGCTGACTTCTGGTTGGCCAGAGCGCGGCGAACTCTCCTGTCTCGCGAATAGTCGTCCAAAAGAGACACGAGCGCGCCGTCGGCGATCTGCCTGTCCACGGCGAAGGGCGGCAGAAACGCTATCCCAATCCCCTTTTCCATCAGATAGATCAGCGGCTCGATGGTAGTTGCGCTCATGGTCTCTGGGACGGTGAAATGACCACTGTTGGCCACCATGAGTGGCCATTCCGAAAGCTTGCCTGTGGCAGGCGAGCGCTGACGGAGACATCCATGCGAGGTGAGCTCCTCCGGCCTGTCGGGCCGCCCTCGCGTTTTCAGGTATACCGGAGACGCGACCATCCGCCCACTGAACCGCCCCAGGCTCCGGCGCATCAGACGGCTGTCTGTCGCGGCTCCTTGTTGTGATCACCACGTCGAAGCCTTCTTCTAGCCCGTCAACGATCCGGTCGCTGTAGTCGAGGTCCGCAGTGACCGGAGTTAGCAACATTCCGACCAATGGCATGCTGACCCGTAGCCGTCGCTGGGCTCAGATGCGATCTTGCTCATTTCCATTTCGGCCGCTTCGATCTCGCCGAAGATGCGGCGACATCTTTCAAGCAGTACTCGGCCCTCCTCCGTCAGTACTACATTGCGCGTGTTGCGGTGAAAAAGGCGTACTCCAGGGCGTTTCTCAAGACGCGTGCGCCTTACCGACGGCCGATGCGGAAAGCCCCTGTTACGCCCGGCGGCAACGAAGCTGCCAGTGTCGGCGGCATGGACGAAGGCGTTAAGTGTCCCGAGGTGCTCCATTGAGAACGCGATACCGGAATTCAATTCCGCAGTGAATGGAAAGCGAAGTCCTTTTTCGGGTCGTTGAGTGGGGCTAAGTGGAGCTCGGTTCAACTTACAGGCAGCCCTCATGACCACCCCCACGACCCGGCCCCTGTTCATCTCAACGATGGTCTGGGACGAAAAACTGCTACCGCTAGCCCCGCTCCGAAAACGTCTTCCTTGCCGATGCTAGGCATGCTCGCCCTCAGTACGGCGAGCTTCCTGACCATCCTGAATGAGGCGCTTCCAGCCGAATTGCTTACCCAGATCGCTGCAGGCCTTGGCATAGATAAGTCCGCCGCTGGATAGCTCGTCACCGTCTATGCAATCGGTTCCTTTCTTGCAGCCATTTCCCTGACGGCCGCGACCCGAACGTGCGCCGCAGGCCTCTTCTCGTCTCGGCTCTAATCGGCTTTTTCTTGGCAAACTCGGTGACAGGGGCTGTGGACAGCTATGCGGTCGTCCTCGTCGCCCGGTTTGTCGGCGGCGTGTCCGCTGGTCTGCTGTGGGCGCTGATGGCGGGTTACGCCTCCCGCATGGCACCTCCTGGAATGGAGGGACGCGCAACGACCATTACACTGGCTGGCACGCCTGTCGCGCTCTCGATCGGCATCCCAGCGGCAACCTTTGTTAGGCTCGCACTCGGCTGGAAATCAGCCTTTTGGCTGACGAGCGCGATTTCGGTGCTCTAGATCCTTTGAGTTATGTGGAAGGTTCCGGACTTCGCGGACGAGGACAAAGAGGGTGATAAGCCATCCTTACTGTCCGCATTCACGATGCGTAGCGTTCGCCGGTCGCTGTTCGTAACGCTGGCATTCGTCCTCGCGCACAATATCCTCTACACCTACATCGCCCCGCTCCTTCAGTTCCTCGGAGCTGTCGGCCAAACAGACTGCGTTCTTCTTGTGTTCGGCCTTGTCGCGCTTGCCAGTATCTTCATCGCGGGCGCACTCATCGACAAGTTTTTCCGCCCGCTTATCCTCGACGCTTATCACAGCTGGTCAGACATTTTTCAGATCGATGTGCATAGAGGGGCCATTAAGAAATCTACCTTGCAGATGCCAACATCTTGGCTCCGAACCCCATAAACGCTACGGCCGCAAAGACGTTTATTGCTCTCTTGGCACGAGTATACGCAGCAACAACGGACGCGTTCCGCATGATTGTCAGCAAGAAGGTATACCATAGAGTGGAAATTACGACCATGATTATCACGGCTGCCATCCCCTGCTGCCAGGAGTAGTTGGCGGGTAACGCTGCGGCAAATAGGCTCGCGACGAAGAACGCTGATTTGGGGTTCGCCAAGTTCGTCGCGAGACCCGAGTAAAATGCCTGCCTGGGAGAGATGGCCGGTTCTGAGTTTTTTGTGGGTGACTGCCCGCTGTTTGCGTAACTTTGCCAGAGGAGCCTTTCCCCCAAGTAAAGAAGATATAGCCCGCCTCCGACCTTCAAAAGGGCGTAAGCAAACGGCACTGCCGTGAACAGCGCGCTGATACCCAGCCACCCCGCCATTCCCCAGAAAAAAGTCCCAAGGATGACACCCGCAATAACCGCAAGGGCGGTGGTCCGCGATCCCTCAAGGGCGGTGCGGACGACAACGAAAAAGTTCGGTCCCGGCGTGATCGCCGCAACCGCCCAAATAGCGGCTATTGAGAAATAGAACACTGGAAGTGCCTCGTCGTTTGATAATCACTCATCACGTTGCTCTGCTGCAAACGACGACCGTCGTTGCGAAGTTCCGTTCCCCAGCTGTAACTTGCGAACGAAATCGACAGCGTAACGCAAAATGGAACATTGTGGCTTCTTTCAAAAGAGCCGCAACCAGCAAAAATCCTCTCTCCGTGACTATCGATCTTCCGGTTGATGTCGACGCGGAAATTTCCTCAGTCATAATGCACTTGGACCGGTATATCGTATAAGGCTGCTCCCCCGCCGGAACGGGCCGGCGAGGGAAATAGTCAGTGAAACTAACGACCTAAAAATTTGACTGTCTGCAAGCTTACCAAGCTGAAGACATGTCGGGAAGATGTGGGTCGTCAAAGGTCGGCATCGAACCAATATATGTGGCAATCGCTATCAACCCACCTTTGCCGTAGCGGACAGCTTAGGAAAAAGTGCCGCACTCGGCGGCCCTAGAACTCCTCCCAGTTCTCGGTGGCCGTAGCTGCTGCCTGAGCGCCGCCGTTAAAGGCACCGGCAAGTTTCGAGCGCAGGGATCGCGCTGGGGACGCAACAGGCGCCACTCCCGCATGAGCTGGTCTTACCTGAGTGGCGCGAACAGGGGCGTTAGCTGATGCAACGTGAGGAGTTGAGCGGCTAGTGCCCCTAGCGGCTGGCGTTGTATTAGATGCGAACCCACCTGAGCTGGTACGCAGGTTGAATTGGCCTAGCAGGTCGTTCAGTGCGGCCACCTCCTTGGTGAGGCTGTAGCTGGCGGCCGTCGACTGCTCAACCATTGCCGCATTCTGCTGGGTGCCTTGGTCGATCGTGTTGACTGCCGTGTTGATCTCCGCCAGCCCGGTCGACTGTTCGCGTGCCGCCTCCACGATAGCACGGACGTTTTGGTCGATCTCCTCGACCTCTTTGACGATCTGTTCAAGCGACTGTCCAGTTTGTCCTACAAGCTCGACACCATTCTTAACCTGAGAACCAGATGTCGAGATCAGCGCCTTAATTTCCTTGGCGGCTTGGGCAGAGCGCTGGGCCAACTCGCGCACCTCTTGCGCAACAACTGCAAAGCCCTTACCGGCCTCACCTGCTCGTGCGGCTTCCACACCGGCATTCAGCGCCAGTAGGTTTGTTTGGAAGGCGATCTCGTCGATTACGCCGATGATGTTGGATATCTCGCTTGAGGATTTTTCGATACCCTGCATGGCGGCAACTGCGTCGCGCATGACTTCGCCCGACTTCAACGCACCCAATTTCGCGCGCCCGACAAGCTGCCCCGCATCTTCAGCGCGTTTGGTAGAATCTTTCACCGTCGTGGTGATCTCTTCCAAGGCCGCGGCGGTCTGCTCCACCGAGGCCGCCTGCTGCTCCGTGCGCTTAGACAGATCATCAGCCGCCGCACGGATCTCGTTGGCGCCGGAATCGATTGCCTGAGCATTTTCGGCGACGGCTCTGAGAGTGTGCTGAAGCTTGTCCATCGAGCCGTTGAAGTTCTCCCGCAACCCGTCGAGATGGGAAACGAACGCGGTCTCAATGCGGTAAGACATGTTGCCGCTGGAAAGCTCGCCCAATCCCGTTCCCAAGCTGTCGACGGCCAGGCGAGTGGCTTCGGCGTCGTGCGCTTTCTGCGCTTCTCGCTCTGCTCGCTCCTGCTCTGACAGGGTGCGGTTGGATTGCGCCTCCCGCTCAAGGCGTATGCGCTCAATAGCGTTGTCGCGAAACACGGCGACGGCTGCAGCCATCTGGCCGACTTCATCACCTCGTTCCAGCCCAGAAATAGGCTCTTCAGTTTCGCCACGCGCCAGAGCTTCCATGCGGCTCTTCAGTTTGACAATGGGCGTAGTAATGCCGCGCGATGAAACAACAATCCCTGCAGCAAGCGCAGCTGCAAAAACTAGCCCGAGTATCGCCAAAGTGTAGAAAATTGTGCCTTCTGTGACGGCAGTTAGAGCATCGCTTTGCTCTTCAACACTCTTACTTTTGTGCTCGATCCAGCCACGAACGTTTAGGATCTCCTCTTTGACTTTCACATCCGCCTGCTTCAGCAGCGACTTCGCTCTATCATTGTCGTCAGCCAGACCTGCCTTTACGGCTTCGTCCGTAATGGAAACAATTTCTTTGGCGGCATCTACAAGAGGATCCACGCTTTGAGCGGTGTCCTGTGCGTGCTCCTTTGCGTGGGCAAAGAATTCGAACAATGAATTTCTATTCTGTATGTAATCGTCATTTAATCCTGCCATCTCCGGATCCTTCGAACTGTATGCGAGGATCTGATAGGCATTGTAGTTGATGGCCGCGACTCTTTGGCTTGCTCGAGCCATGTCAACTGTTGCTACTTCATCCTGCGCAATTAGGTCTGAGTAGTTGTCATCGGCCTTTTGGAAATTGCGTGACATCATCAACACGCCGCCGGCCGCGATCACACAAATCGGGATCAGCACTGACAATATCTTGGTTCGGATCTTCGCATTTTGAAGGAAGGACATCTTGGTCATAAATCCGTTTGCACATAACGGCACAGCCACCGCGTGCGACAACACTAAAACTTAAACCTGACAATTTAGTAAATAAGAGAATGTAACCTTAAGATATTCGAAAGTAACAACAACTGTGGCTAAGTCGGAGAGGTCTAGCTGAGCCGAAAATGAATATTCAACTCGTCTCCCTGGCCGGAAAGAGCCCTTGATTGCATATTTTTTGGAACGACAGATCCAAATCTGCGCCCTGGGTTATCGCATCAACAATCCGCTGGCGAAGGTCCAAAGAGCAGGCGCGTGACATGGCAAGTCCTCCTGCCATGTTGAATCATAAATCGAAGCCAAGGTAAATCGCCGGATTCAAAAAGGCCGCCCGACGCTCTAGTCATGGGATCCATCCGCATCTTCGGATGCCAAATCAGACACCGCGAGTGAGCGAATGAGTGCTAGTAGTGCGGTCCGCTGCTTTCCCGGGATAGTATCGAACAGTTTCATCGCCTTTATTGCAGTGCTGGATTGGTCCTTGGCACGGGGGGTAGTCACAGCACCCAAGTCGACGTCTTCGACACCGTAGAACAGGTCCACGATGGGGCAGCCAAACAGGCGAGAGGCCATCACAATTTTGCTTGCACTGATCCGGTTCGCCCCTTTTTCGTATTTTTGAACCTGCTGAAACGCTACGCCGAGATGCTCCGCCAAGGTTTCCTGAGAGATGCCTAGGCGGACGCGTAGGAAGCGCATATTTGCGCCCACCTGCAGATCGATGGCATTGGGGACTTTGGTCATAGCGGTCGTCCTAATCTTGATGGAAGGTGATGGGTATCTACTACACTCTGTTCCGCAAAACTTCATCGATGTTGGGGATGCGATACCAGTTGCATCACTTGCCAGCCGCTTCTCCCGGTCCCTTTCGGTTCACGTGAGTTGCACGGCCGCATCCCACGCCTGGCACCAAATCGGACTGCCGAAACAGCGATTGGAGGACGTTTAAAAAGGAATATTGCGAGTCGATCGCGGGCGGAGTGACTGACATAGGATGTGGCATAAACAGCCAAGACAGAAAACCCAACTGCGCGGGTGTGCTAGCGCTTTCACCAGTTGTGTCACGGAGCAACCCGTGACGATTGAGGCGGAGCCGACGCTACATCGAAACAACGTACGGGAAGGCAATATCAGGATTCTGCCCCCTAGCACTACTTTGGCATAAATTTGATTTTTCGATTGAACTAAGCCGCTGATCGCGGCGATTTGCGGCGGGCTTTGACGAGAGCGCCCTGACTGAGAGGATGGTTGTGTTGCAACCCACCCTTCAGACAGGAGGCCCCGATGGCTGAGATAAGCCCTCTTCGCCGCCGGATGATTGAGGACATGACGATCCGCAATTTGTCCCCGGCGACCCAAAGATCCTACATCAGTGCAGTCCGGAAGTTCAGCCGCTATTTCTCCCGATCACCTGATCGGCTTAATCTCGACGACATTCGCACGTTCCAGGTTCACCTTGTCTCGACGGGGATATCGTGGGCATCGTTAAATCAGATCGTGTGTGCTCTCCGATTTTTCTATGGCATTACCTTGGCCCAAGACGATGTCCCTGAGCGGATTCCATACGCGCGCAAACCCCGCAAGATCCCCGTTGTTCTGTCGGCGGACGAGGTGGCCCAATTTCTTGAGGCCGTCTCCAGTCTCAAGGCGCGTGTAGCGCTGACCACAGCTTATGCCGCTGGCCTCAGGGTCGGCGAGGTCTGTGGTCTGAAGATCGAGGATATCGACAGTTCCCGGATGGTGATCCATGTTCGTCATGGCAAAGGCGCCAAAGCCCGATACGTCATGCTGTCAAACGAGCTGCTGGGCATTTTACGCAGTTATTGGCGTCTATCGCGACCCACCGGGTTCCTTTTTCCAGGGCGCGATGCCGACAGGCCGATCGAACCGACCGTTTTGAACGCCGCCTGTCGTTCAGCGGTTGCCGCTACTGGCCTTTCAAAGCGGGTCACCGTCCATACGTTGCGGCATTCCTTTGCAACGCACCTTCTGGAGAATGGCACCGATATCCGGATCATCCAGGTCTTGCTTGGCCATGCCTATCTATCCAGCACTGCGCATTATGCACAGGTGTCCACCGACACCATCAGGTCGACCGCCAGTCCCCTTGACCGTTTGCGATTGGAGGTGACCCCGCCGGAAGCGTAGCAGGTTGCGTCCCGCCTTCGAAGTCGCCGACATCTTTCGGTGGCATGGTGGCCCTTACAGACGCGAGAACGCCGGTCATCTTGGCCGCGGCGAACGACGTGTCATGGGAGCGATAGAAGCCTGCCGGACACCCAGGCTTGGCGGTCACGTCAATGCCTGCGATAAGTGCGGCAAAACCCGCATCTCCTATAACTCCTGCCGCAATCGTCATTGCCCAAAGTGTCAGGGAGCTGCTCGCAAGGAATGGGTCGATGCTCGCATCGCCGATCTCTTGCCGGTCCCCTATTTCCATGTCGTCTTTACGATGCCACGTGGTGTCGCTGAGATCGCCTTCCAGAACAAGGCGGTCGTCTATGCATTATTGATGCGGATCTCGGCCGAGACCCTGCAGACCATCGCAGCTAACCCCAAGTGGCTGGGCGCAGAGATCGGTGTAACCGCTGTGCTCCACACCTGGGGCCAGGCCATGACCCACCATCCCCATGTCCATTGTGTCGTACCGGGTGGAGGCCTCTCACCCGATCGAACAAGGTGGATCAATTGCCGATCGGGCTTCTTTCTGCCCGTTCGCGTGCTGTCACGTCTGTTTCGCCGGCTTTTCCTGACAGCTCTCGCTGATGCCTTTGCCAAAGACGAGCTGCAATTCTTCAACGAACTCGCTCATCTCAACGATAACAAGACATTCGCCCGCCATCTTGCCCGCGCTCGCAGCATCGAATGGGTGGTCTATTCGAAGCCGCCATTCGGTGGTCCGGATCAAGTGCTCGCCTATCTTGGCCGCTACACCCATCGTGTTGCCATCGCAAACAGCCGCATCGTCCATGTCGATGACGACCATGTCGCCTTCCGATGGAAGGATTATCGTGGAAACGGTCGCGACCGTGAGAAGATCATGCGTCTTCATCCCCACGAGTTCATCCGGCGCTTTCTCCTTCATGTGCTTCCGGATGGCTTCCACCGCATGCGCCACTTTGGCTTTCTCGCCAATTGTCACCGGCGCGATCGTATCGCTCTCTGCAGAAGCCTCCTCGGCCAACTATCACCGATAGGCGAGCGATCCCATTCGACAAAATCTCAACAGGCCCATTCCTTCGAATGCCCCGATTGCCAGCACCCCATGCGTCGAACTGGCGTCACCGTCGCGCCTGTTTCACCGCCTCGGCCATCATCCTTCTGGTGCGATACTTCATGATGTCAGACAACCGCAAACATTACAGCATATTCCCACTCGCTCGCCGCTGTGCCGGCGATCGATATCGCTCGACCCCAGCAAGACCGAACCGCGTCAGATCCCGGTACATTTGGCCCACAGGTCTGCAAGGTCTCCGGCAAAACGCTCAGGAATGTCGATTCTCAGGATCAGCGACACCCTCGGAGCAATCGGGACGGCATGGTTCCGGCTCTGCAGACATAGGGCCACTTCTCAATTCCCCATAGCAGCGTCAAACAACCCGCGTCTTAGTTCAATCCGGCTTACATGAGGTCGCCCGAACCCGCCGCACCGTCCCATGCGACCTCAAATAACCCTCCAGATTCCCTTGAGGTGATTTCCCTGATTCATAGGAAGCCAGCTTTTTGGGAGGCTGGCGATGACGGAAGATTGGCGTGGCGATCTGGCGGAATGGTTGGCGCCATTCCTCTCGGTATTTCGGCATAAAACCCGGATGCGACTGTGTCCTGCATATATTGCAGGCCTAATTGGCCCAGGTGACCGCAAGAGTATCCAGCCGATGGCAGCCCGTGATGTTGAGTTTGGCTATGACCAACTCCATCATTTTGTCGCTGACGGCGTGTGGGAAAGCGCGCCGCTTGAGGCTATTCTCCTGAGGGAGGCTGACCGCCTAGTCGGGGACAAGTCCGGGTATCTTGTCATCGACGACACAGCGTTGCCGAAGAAAGGCACCCATTCGGTCGGGGTGGCGGCGCAATACGCTTCGTCGCTTGGCAAGACGTCCAACTGTCAGTCGCTTGTTTCGGTGACGCTTGCATCGCGCGAAGTGCCAGTGATGGTGGGGCTGCGCCTGTTCTTGCCCGAGAGTTGGACCAATGATGCCGAGCGTATGGATCGAGCCCGGGTTCCGCAAGAACGCCAGGTAGCCCTGACAAAGCCGGAGATTGCCATTGAGGAAATTGATCGTGTGATAGCTTCTGGTGCCCGGTTCGGTTGCGTGCTGGCCGACGCCGGTTATGGGTCGAGCGGGCCGTTCCGCCAAGCCCTGAGCGAGCGCGGCCTGCTGTGGGCAGTCGGCATACCACGACGCCAGAATGTGTATCAGGCGAACGTCGGACTGATATTCCCGGAAGCTGCGACCGGAAGGCGGCGTAAATACCACGTCCCTGACGATGTTGCCGTCTCTGCCGAAACGATGCTGGCTGATGCGAAATGGAAGAAGGTCAGTTGGCGACGCGGGACCAAAGGCAAGCTGACCTGCCAGTTTGCTGCTTGCCGTGTTCGGGTTGCAGATGGCCACAGGCACCGAATGAGTGACGGCCGTGTCCAGGCCATGCCTGGTGAACAGGAAATCTGGCTCGTCGGCGAAAGGCGCACAACTGGAGAGCAGAAATACTACCTGTCAAACCTGCCTGCCGTCGCCACACTCAAGATGCTTGCCGCGGCTATCAAAGCACGGTGGATCTGCGAACAGGCACACCAGCAACTCAAGGAAGAGCTTGGGCTTGATCACTTCGAAGGCAGATCATGGACCGGATTGCACCGACATTGTCTGATGGCGATGATTGCCTTCGCATTTCTCCAATCCCGCCGCCTCAAAGCAGCGGGACGGAAAAAAAAGAGTCGGGGGGCCACCGCCTCAGCCGACCATGCCGGCCATCAGGCAAGCCATTCTCGACTTCGTCATGCGACCGACACCCCACAGATGCCCCCACTGCGATAAACTCATCGCCGAGCCCGCATCAAATAATCTGCCAAAGTAGTGCTAGGCGCAGCTACTCACGTACGATCGTCTCAATGATCCTCGTGAGCACCTTGAAGGATTCGTCGGCGTCTCTGAGAGTGGCCGCCGGGGCAAGAGGATGATCGATTATAGGTCTAAGTGTCGTCGCGACCTTAGAAGCCGATTGTTTTAGGCTTTCAACTGGCGCGTCCGAATTCTCGATTTCGACCGCGACCGCGTACATGGCGCGGTAGCTGCGAACTGCCCGACAGCGGTGAAGTATATGGGAGATGTTGCTCTGCATAAACCAAAAAACGGGTGTCAGAACCGATGGTTTCAAGCCCGAATTTGATATGGTTAGCGAACCATTGCTGTTGACACGCAGACCGAAGCCTCGGGGTTGTCCGAGCGGCCGCTTTGTCGAGGTTCAAACTTAAGAGAGCCGACCCGGAGCTGGTACAAATCTACTGGAGGATATTATCAGCGTCGCCGCAGATGGGCACAGCACGAACAATGCGATAGCGAAAACCGCCAGAATTTTTGCGCAATGAAACTCTGCCTGGTAGGTGTCGCCCGGTTTCTCGCGGTATCTCGGGAGATTATTATCGGCCAACGACGTCCCACGATTTGATTTGCGATTCAAATGTCGGCTGCGCGGAGTTTGGTCCCCCAACAAGATACGCACGATGCCCTAAAAATAGTGCGCTTGGTGGGAACTGGAGGAGCGCATGTTTACCTCCGCCGGTTGTTGTAGTTGTCGAGCTTGTAGGACGAACTGGACAGTCGCTTGAACAATAAGATCAAGTTTGCCCAATCCTTCATTCGCGAGCTTGGTAACTCCAACGACTGCGCGCCATCATTAAAGCGGTCGTTGATCGGCGCAAGCCTTGGCATCACGACCATGGAGGGGTGAGACGAGCGATCAGTTGAGCTGCGTTGGGGAACAAGGTTGCAGCGAGGTTCAAGGCTATTTGTTTGGAAATCCGCTTCCTCTCAGCGGCGTCCGCGAGGTGATACAGCGGCGGTTGCCGGGAGCTGCTTCAGGCTTGCAGTTGCTATTCCTGATGAGGACTAGTGCGTGGTCTTCGTCTCTTATGAGAGCTGGCTAGGGAAATCTGCACAGCTAGGGTAAGTGGAATTTCTGCCTGACTTCGGCTTAGATGCCGGGAACAGGAGATACCATGCCGAGACGACCGCGCCGGAACCACAGCCCGACTTTCAAGGCAAAGGTGGCGCTCGCCGCCATCCGAGGAGACCCGCAGATCACCATACCGGCCAGCGGCTTCTGTAAACGCCGTATCTACAGGCCTCACAGAAGACCGCACTCGATCACATGACCTTCGGTTCAAAGACTTCTTGCATCACGGGCGGCAACCACAGAACATTCGTCGACTTTTAGGAACACACACAGCGTCACACACCGCGCTCCTTGGTATAGAGCCGAACCATTGAGCTCTGTCTCGAAAATTATTAGCCGTGGATCATGAAAAAATCGAGATTGACAAGTTCCGCGTTTTAGGAAAAGTTACGTTATAACATACAACGAGCGAGCGATGGACAAACAGCTTTCCTTCACATTGCTTCCTGGCTTCCTCGGCGCCGGAAGCCCTCCTTCCCAATAAAATTCTTTGAACCTGGGGTTCGTATTGCTATAACTAACAAGGACATGAGCGGGATAAAGATTGATACGGCACCGATTTTCCGGCTTATTCAATATGGACAGAGCGAAAGGACCTTTGGTTTAAAGTAGCTTCAAAGGACAAAACTCCGGAGAGCGACGAATACAGCATCCGATCGTTTCTCGACCGCGAAGAGCGCACTTCCAATCCGATCAAGCTCCAGGCTATTCTTGATGGTCCGTGGTGCGGTACTGTTGGAAAAGAATTTTCTAGTTTACGGTGCAACTGAAGCAGCATGTCGGAAGAAAGCCAGACGGCCGCGATGTTGCGGACTTCCAGAATGGGCTTGTGGCGGTCGCAGTGCCGCGCAACCGCTGGCCAAGCGATCTGGCGAGCGTATGGCCATGGAATGTTCTCTTGGTCCAGTTGAGGAGATCGCCGGCACGAGATCGTCTTCATCGGCACCGATCCCTTGGGCCAGAGCTAGATCAGACAGCAACTCAGCGACTGTGTTATCGCCGGGAATGCCATCACCCTGTCATACCGCCACTGCCGGCAATCTATAAAGGCCAGGTGCTGACCCGTCGTGAGTTCGACCAGCAAGAATCGCGGGTGCCGGTCGGTATCACGCAACCGACGCATCTCGAGCGAAGTGCCGCGGAAAGGAACTGTCGGCGCAAGATGCTGCAATTGCAGATTAATTAGCGATAGTGGAGATTGGCGTATGAAACGGAAAATGGTTGACCTCTCGGTCTGCCTGGAAAACGATGTGATGTCCGATCCCCCTGGGCATGGACCAAGTATCGAGTACATTGACCACAAGGCAGCACTGCCGGGATTGCTCGGATTTTTCCCAGGGCTTACGGCTGGCGACCTTCCAGATGGGGAAGCGTGGGCCATAGAGCGGGTAAATCTCATGACGCATAACGGCACGCATCTTGATGCACCTTATCACTATGCGTCTACGATGGACGGGGGACACCGCGCTATCACGATAGACGAGGTTCCCTTAGAGTGGTGCTTTCAAGCCGGTGTCAAACTAGACTTTCGGCATTTCCCTGACGGATACGTCGCATCAGCTGCTGACGTTGAGGCCGAACTGGAGCGTATCGGCCATGTTATCTCGCCGCTGGATATCGTCGTTGTGAACACGCGCGCGGGCGAACGCTTCGGACATGTTGACTACGTCGCATCAGGCTGTGGGATGGGGCGCGAGGCGACGCTCTATCTGACAAAGCGCGGCGTACGCGTGACGGGTACCGACGGCTGGAGTTGGGACGCGCCTTTCGTGCAAACGGCGGGACGATACTCCGAAAGTGGTGACGCAAACCTCATTTGGGAGGGGCACAAGGCCGGGCGCGAAATAGGTTACTGCCATCTCGAAAAGCTTCACAATCTTGAAAAGCTGCCTGCGACGGGATTCATCATCGCTTGCTTCCCGGTAAAAATCCGGGCGGCATCGGCAGGATGGACACGAGCAGTCGCTATACTCGATTGAAAGCGTTCCTCTTGCTTGGCCTCGGTACAGCCGGCTGCAAGCAGGGTCAGTTTTTTTCAACGCGGACGCAGCGCTTTTCAATGATGGAGACTCGTGGGGAAATTACGCGGATATTGCCGTGCGGCGGTGCCGGCTTCACGGTCTCGCTTGCGGCAGGAGCCTGATCGAGACCAGATCTGAGAATGTTGGCGACAGACGAATAGGTCAGCGCATTGATGACCAACGCACGCTCACAGGCCAATTCCAGCCGATCGGTTTCGTAACGACGCGCCAGGGAGAGATCGTGTCCCAGGGCGTAGTGTAGCTTCGGCGATCGCCGTGCCTTCCGGACAAGCCGGGAACGGATCAGCTTGCCGCAGCGGGGAGGTTGATGAGCGGGTCATCGCTCATCGTGGCGATTGTCTCAAGTGTCATGTAGCGAGACGGCTGGACGGCCCACTCATCATTATGTTCGAGAAGGAGCGCGCCGACGAGCCTGACGATGGCGTCATCGTTGGGGAAGATACCGACAACCTCGGTGCGACGCTTGATCTCGCCGTTCAATCGCTCAATGGGGTTTGTCGAGTGTAACTTGGTCCAGTGCGCCTTGGGAAAGGTCATGTAGGCGAGCACGTCTTGCTCAGCGCTGTCCATGAGGGTGGCGAGTTTGGGAACCTTCGGTCTGATCTGATCGGCGACATTGCGCCATTGGGTGCTTGCGGCCTCTGGCGTGTCCTGAGCGAAAGCGGTGGCGATGAAGGCGGAAACGACGCGCCGCCCGCTCTTTCCCGGCATGAGCCAATGCATTGCGCATGAAGTGAACCCTGCAGCGCTGCCAGGTGGCGGCAAGAACCTTTGAAACGGCGGCCTTTATGCCTTCATGGGCGTCGGAGACAGCAAGCTTGACGCCGCGTAGTCCTCGCCTTGTCAGCTTGCGCAGGAATTCCGTCCAGATCGCTTCGGCCTCGGATGTGCCGATCTCCATGCCGAGCACCTCACGTCGGCCATCGGTGTTGACGCCCACCGCGATGATGACCGCGACAGAGACGATGCGCCCCCCGCGACGAACCTTCAGGTAGGTGGGATGAGTAGGCGATGCGCGCCTTACCGCATTACGGCGGCAGGTTTCGCATCGCCTCTCGCCGAACCGGACGTGCGCCTTTCGTTACGCATCCGGCTCTCCAGAAGACATGGCAAAGTCAGGCATGTCCATCCACGCGAGACGGTATCGCTCGACAGGTGTCCAGCCGAGCACGTGTTGCTCAATGGACCCTTCTCCCCAAACCCGTCTCGTCGCCCGGCGCCTGCTTGGCTGTTTTGAGCCCCACAGTTCGCTGGGTGTTGCCTTTGGACGTTTCTTACGTAGCCAGCAGTAAAGACGCAGGCCAATATACCAGTCGAGATCGACAAATACGCGGCCAGCGCCGACACAGTAGCGATAATAATTCGCCCATCCGCTGGTGATGGAATTCACCTTCCGGAGCTTTTCGCCAAGACTGATGGATATGCTGTCACGCTGCGTCAGTTGCTTGACCTTGTGACGCAGGTTGGCGGCCTTCGCCTTGGGTATTTCAACGCGCGGGCCATAGCCGTAGCGTTTATCCCAATGCGCGCTGAAGCGGAATCCGAGAAACTCGAAGCCCTCTGTCATGGCCGTTACCTTTGTCTTTTCCGGCGACAACGTTAGCCCGGTCGTCGCGATCAGGTAGTCGGCCAGAGCGGATTTCTCTGCCATAGCCTCCTCCAGCGATCCAGACACCAAAACCACGAAGTCGTCGGCGTAGCGCACCGGCAGAAACACACAGCGTCCTGCTATGCGATCACTGTCGCGGGCGCTCGCCGCTGCCGCCACCCCGTTGCTTTTGCGACGGGCTTGGGTCTTTCGGCGGTGATAGGCCCACCTTTCATACCGCTCCTCGATCGCACTAAGGGCGATGTTCGCAAGCAATGGTGAGATGATCCCGCCTTGAGGGGTACCGGCGTCCGTCCGCAAGAACTGATCCTCCGTCAAAACACCGGCCTTCAGGAAGGATCCGACCAATCGCACCACTCGTCGATCGCCAATACGCTTGCGCATCCGCTCGAGCAGGTGATGATGATTGATATTGTCGAAGCACCCTTTGATGTCCCCCTCGATCACCCAAGGGTATGGCAGCCGGTTTCGCCGGGTGTCCTTGTCCCGTTTCTGGGGCAAGGCTGCCCGACGAATGTACTCCAAGGCGCCGTGCGTGTTTCTACCGGGTCGGAACCCATAAGAGACATGCCAGAATTGCGCCTCGAAGATAGGCTCCAGAAGAATCTTGACCGCGCCTTGTACGACGCGATCTCTGATGGTGGGGATGCCCAAGGGCCGGAATTGCCCTGGTTTCCCAGCCTTTGGAATCAGTTTGCGTCTGGCCGGACTTGGCTGATATGCACCACTGCGCAGATCAGCTTGAAGATCGACCAGGAAGCGATACTCACTCCGGTTCCGGATGCGTCCCACCGTCATCCCGTCGACCCCGGCAGTGCGCCCTCCTTTGTTGGAGGCAACACGATGCCAGGCATGGCGGAGCACTCTGAGGTCGGTCAACCAACCCCACATGTCGCGCCACTGGTCGTCGGGATTTGCCTTACTCCACTGATAGAGTTTGCTTTGAATGCCGAGTACCCAGACTTTGTCTGCCCGATGATCCATGTCCACAGATCACTCCTCCGTCTTTGCAATCCTATCGTCTTCCTGCTTTCCTTCGCCCTGTATGCGGCTTTCCCGCACTCCGACTACTACGAAAGCTCCGCCCTTGGTGTCGTCCATATCTGGCCGTCGCAGCGAGCCCGGCTTCCGACCGGGCAAACGATCCAAGTTCCCGTGTTCCGATTTCCAACCTTTGTGCCGTTAGGCGGTGAGCTCTACCCCGTGCAATGCGGGAGATGGGGCATAGGAGCCAGTCCCATCTCGGGTCTCTTCGAGAACCCGGCAGTAAGGATAGACGAGCCTTACCGCCTCTGATCGCTCTTTCGTGCCTCCACGCCATCACGCTAATGAAAGCGATTTCTGTGGTTCGAGGCTTCTGACGCTCACTTCGTTGTCTCGCCATGGGCACTGCGGTAGCCCGGCCCGCGGTTGATGGCCCGCATCCGGTACAGTTAAGGCCAATCTGCTTATGCAACCCAATCGGCGACGCCCGATTAGGCTTCTTGGCCCCCTTCGATCTACTGCTCCTGCAAATCGGACGGCATCACAGCCGTCGGTCAAAAATCGGCAAGCTTGAGAGGTCACGCTAACTCATACGCACCTCCCGCGCCGCACGGCGCACCATCGATCCACAGGTATGGCCATTCGCCCTCGATGGGGCGGTCGAGGAAGGCTTTGACCTTGTCGTCGACCTCCTCACAGAGCCGGGACACCTGGCTCTTGGAGATGCCTGACATGCCCATGGCCTTGACCGCGACAAACTGCGTTTGCGCTGAGATCATCGACGGATCGGGTCGAAACGCCCTGGATATAGGCTTCCTGGATGACAGCCGTCAGGGCCTTCTCGGCCATGCGGCGCGGCTCAAGAAAGCTCGGGAAATAGCTGCCGGTGCGAAGCTTCGGAATGCGAAGCTCGACGGTGCCAGCCCGCCTCCCAGTCCCTGTCGCGATAGCCGTTGCGCTGGGCAAGCCGAAAGCCATTCTTCTCGCCATAGCCCGCGCCGGTCCTCGTGCCGACCTCGAGAGCCATCAGCTTCTCGGCAGCAATGCCGATCATCTCCCGGAGCAAATCAGCATCAGCGCTCTTCTCAACGAGGGAGCGCAGGTTCATCATGTCGTTGGTCATAGGTGGTGTCCTTCAGGTTGGCTCTAAGCAACCCGACCCTACCGGAAATCACCGGTGATCACCCTGTCAGCTACACCACATAGCGTAATCGCTCAGGGCCTAGCCTTCCAGGCGGCGGCTCTCCACACTGTCCCTTGTCAACTGTGGCCAGTGTGCCGAAGCTATGAGGAGAACCGCCATGAAGTATTATGCCGGACTGGATGTCAGCCAGCAAACGACCTCAATCTGCATCGTTGATGACGAAGGCAAGATTGTTGCCGAGCGGAAGGTAGCGTCGTGCCCAGACGCGATTGGGGAAGCGCTTGAACCGTTCTCGGTAACACGTGCAGGACTGGAAACCGGTCCCCTGTCGGTCTGGCTATGGAATGGATTGAAGGAACGCGGCGTTCCCATCGTCTGCATGGATGCTCGCCATGCCAATGCAGCCTTAAAGATGATGCCTGCCAAGACGGATCGCAACGACGCCATCGGCTTGGCGCAGATCGTTCGCACGGGTTGGTGCAAGAGCGTTCATGTCAAGTCGACGGCAAGCCACGAAGCTCGGGCGCTCCTTGCCACTCGTAGCCAACTTGTGCGAACGCGCTGCGACCTGGAAAACCAGATCAGAGGTGTCCTTCGCACCTTTGGTATCCTGTTTGGCAAACGGGTTGGTGGGTTCGCCAGGCGTGCTGAGGAAATCATCGATGGCGAGCTCGATGCGTCGCCGACAATCCGGGCTGTCGTGGAAGCATTGATGCGGGCACGTGCCAACATCCTTGAGCAGATCCGTCATCTTGAGGCGAAGGTTCGCTCGCTAGCGCGGCAGAACAATGTCGTCAGACGGCTGATGTCGGTCCCTGGTGTCGGCGTTATCACTGCGCTCGGTTTCGCCGCAACCATTGATGACCCGACACGCTTCAAACGATCATCCAGCGCCGGAGCCTATCTTGGGCTGACGCCTCGCATCTACGCCTCCGGTGAGACGATGAGATCCGGGCGGGTGTCTAAGCGGGGCGATGACTTTCTTCGACGCAGCCTTTATGAGGCAGCCAATGCGCTGCTGACACGTATTCCTCAGTTCTCCCCTTTGAAGAGCTGGGGATTACGCATCGCCCGGCGTGGCGGCTATCGAAAAGCGAAGGTCGCTGTCGCCCGAAAGCTCGCCGTGATCCTTCACTCGATGTGGATCTCCGGGGAACCCTTCCGCTGGTCATCGCAAGAGCCGAGTGAGCTCGCGTGATTTACGCCGTTATCCCTAGTTAGCTGAGACCAGCGAGATCGTCCGGTCAGGACGATGGCGCAGTCAAGACCGATCCCAGGAATGCGAGTGCTGGTTCGTCCAGATAACCGCGAACACCACATTGGTCGACTGAGCCTATCCAACGCCATGATGAGGCGGTCAAAGTGCCGACCTCGAAGAGAACCATGAGCCTGACCTGCGATGCCAGCTGCGACCAGCTTGACAACCGCGATTAGAGAACGCCCTGGGACACGATCCAGGGAGAGAATGCCCTGAGCGGATCTGTAGCCTTGCTCCGGGTGCGGCCGATCGCTGAGTAGACGCTCGATAAATATCGCAGTATTGGCCCCAACCTTCGCCGCTTCCTTGCGCAACGTGTAAGGCGTCGTGTTTGCATAGCGCTGGTGAGCTTTCGGCATATGCTCATTGACAGTGATATGGCCGGAACGCTGGGAGCTTCGGATGTGGCTGGCGACCCGCTTGTGGTCAAAGAAGATCTCGACCGCTCGATACGTCAGCCTGATATCGACCTTCCTGGGAATTCCGCTCTGAAGCCGGCCGCCATTCCAATCATTGACCGGCCACCGTTCCGATTTGAAGCCGGCCACCATTCCAATCAATAACCGGCCAGTTTCCGGCACTTAAATTCCCTTGGGTCAGCAACCTTGGCATGTGTCCCCTCGATATCCACGAGGGGAATTTAATGCCTGCAAAAAGAAAGCTGACCATGCGACACATTCGACAAATGCTGCGGCTTGCGGGTAGCGGAACGAGTAGCCACGAGATCGCGGTGATACTTGGCATTGCTCGCAGCACCGAGCAGGACAATTTGAAGCGGGCTGCGATGGCAGGGCTGAGTTGGCCGCTCGCCAGCGACCTGACAGACGATGTTCTTGAGGCCAAGCTTTTCGTCCACTCCGGCGTCAAGCAGGGCCAGCGATTGCGCCAAGAGCCCGATTGGGGCCCGTTTTCAATAGAGCTGAAGAAGCCAGGCGTTACGCTGCTTATCCTTTGGGAAGAATACCGCAGCATTCATCCAGATGGGTATGGATATAGCCGTTATGTTGCGGCCGAAATTATGTTGCGGAATCCCTCTGATGCTTTGCCGCAAAGCCGTCATTGGGTTCTTGACGCCACATAATTCAACGGCTGGGTAGCAAGCCTTTTCAAATGGAGGTTTGCTATGGATCCGATCTTTCTCAGAATATTTGGCAAAAGGTGGTGGAGACATGCCATTTGCCGACGAAACTAAACGCTCACTTCACTACTTTGCGGAACGCGGTGCCGCTCCTGGTTCTCTCAAAATCAAGCATAATAAGCTGTCGTGGATTGCCCTGCGCTGAGGGCCTGCTGGCCAGCGACATCGTCCAGTCATTCAACTGCGAAGCATGCGTTCTCCTGCCGTCCGCACCGAAATTGGTCGGCCATCGGCACCGACGGGCGGGCAGCTCGCTACAGCTTGCGCCAGGTGATGGCCGAGTTGGTCATATAGTTCCAAGCCGCGCCAATCGCTGCGCCCGCAAGGCCAGCCGCCCACCAACGTGGTTCGTTCTGATAGAAAGCTGATGAGACACCCACGCCGGCAACGACGCCCAAACTGCAGAGGGCCGCGAACATTCCAAGGCCCGTCAGGAAGCGCCAACCACGGCGGCGGCGATCCCTGTAGGTCAACGAGTTGTTCAGCGTATAGTTGAAGGTCATGGTAATCAGCATCGCCGCGGCCTGCGCCGTTGGAAAGGCTACATCGGACGTTAGTAGTATTCGCAGGATGCTCAGATGGATTGCAACCCCAGCCGAGCCGACCATGCAAAACGCCAGGAACCGGGCCGAAACCCTATCTCGCGAGGCCTTGGCGATAAGCAGGCCAAGATATTCGAAGACAACGCTAGCATCGAGCTTGCTCTCGCCGTAAAGACGCTGACTGAATAAATATGAGACTTCTTCAATCCTGATCGGCTTCGTCGACGATGCAACGATATCTAGAAGAATCTTGAAGCCCTGATGAGAAAGGCGCGGTGCGACCTCCTCGACAAACTCTCTGCGGATCATGAAGAAACCGCTCATCGGATCGCTCAGGCGAACTCCGAGAATCGACTGCGCCAATCCGACCGCCAGCCGGCTGCCTGCATGCCGGATCTTGGAGAGTCCGTTCGACGCTCCATCCGAACTGATATATCGACTGGCCACCACCAGGTCGGCTTCACCACGACGAATTACGGCAAGCATTTCAGTGAGACGCTTCTCATCATGCTGGAGGTCGGCGTCCATGACCGCTACAATGGAAGCGGAACTGGAAAGAATTCCTTCCAGGCACGCGCCAGCCAATCCTCGTCTGCCCACACGGCGGAGGCCACGGATGCGTCGATCGGATACCGAGAGCTGCCTGATCCTCTCCATCGTATCGTCGACGGAGTCGTCATCAACAAAAATGACCTCCCAATCGATGCCTTCGAGTGTGTCGTGCAGTCGCCCAACAAGAGTGGGTATGTTCTCGCTCTCGTTCAACGTCGGAATAACAATGGAAAGCGACGGCCCGGCATTGTGGAGATACGATTGGGCAATCGAAAGATCCGGATCGTCTTTAGTGAGGCGAGAAGCGGCAATTGAATTCATAAAATTTATGTCCTTCGAGCAGAAGCGAGACGAATAGCCCGATTTTCCGCATCAGCCGTTTGAGCGACAGAATTCCCCCAAACCGAGGTAAAAGACCGACGGTTTACTTTAAGCGGTGGTTCTTTCATTCAACCCTGACAGCCAACTGAACTCCGTTTCTCCTTCATCGATATTATTCAGATTTTTTTACGGTGTTAGCGCGGATTTCAGAGGACTTGAATTGGAAAACTAACCGCCATGGTGTCACTTGGTCGAGCATGAGATCAGCACCATAGAGCAATCCCGATATCCGTAACCGACGCGGTAGTAGAACTGGCCGATAGAAGCTCCATTCTTCCTGACGGTTTGGCTCCTGATATCCGTCAGCCGATCGAAATAGCGTCCGAGGTCCTGTTGTTCGACGTCCCCGCTTTTCACCCCGAACAAGATGATCGTCCGTCCTTGCATATCGGCAGGCTTGTACCAATAGCCGTACATCAGGCTGTCGTTTCCACGGACCGGCACCCACCGATTTCTGAATGACATCGGGACCCTGGCGGTTGTAGAATGCAATCTCGCTGGCGACGAAGTACTTGTCCATTCCTGCAAGCAGCACGCTTTGTCCCATTTCCTTCTCGACAGCCTGCTGCACGAGGCCGACCTGATGGCCGAACGCGTCCCAAGCGACAGGAAGCGTGCGGATGTTCCCGAGATGACCGACAAGTGGCAGTCCGACGACCAGATAGTGAAGAAAAACCGCGTAAATCGCCAGCGTTCCTACCAGCGTTGGGCCCCACAAACTGTTGATCGCGACCTCGAACTTGGAACTCTGGCCCGACTGGAAGAGCATGGCGGCTATGGCCGGCAGAATCGCCAACCAGACGGGGCCTGTCCAGTCGAGCTTGACCTGATGCACGAAGCTGAATGCCAAGAAGACGGACAAAGGTGCTGCGGTGAACACCGTGATGAGCAGCAGCTTTCTGCGAGTTTGGACGTCGGCGATCGGGGCGAGAACGGACCGGCGACGACGTGATACGAAGACGGCTAGCGCGGAGATAAGCCCAAGCGGTGTCAGCAAGAGTGCAGCGCTTGCCAGCAAAGACGGAGTTGAAAACGTTGCAGGGTCTTCCAGCCGCTGGGTGCTCTGAAACGCAAATGCAGCCCAACCATGAATGGCGTTCCAGTAGATCACGGGAGAAAACAGTGCCAAGGCGAGGGTGGCGGCAACATAGGGCTCGGGCTTCCTGAGCCAGCGGCGCGCCTTGGGGTCGAGGATGAGAAAGATGAGCGCTGCGGGACCAAGAAGCGCGATCGTGTATTTGGAAACCGTTCCAAGGCCGGCGCAAATTCCGACGCCCCACCAGGCCTGTCGCCTGTCAGCGATAAGAGCACGCTCTAGGAAATAGAGGGCACCCGCCCAAGCAACCGTCAGAGGCACGTCGGGCGTCATTATGAAGCCCGTGTAGAAAAAAGCGGGGAGCGTGGCAGTGAGAACGATGCAAATGATGGCCGTGGATTTGCCGAACAGGTTGGCAGTTAACCGGTAGAGGAAGAAGGCTGCTGCGATCCACGAAAGGTAGGCTCCGATTCGCACCCCGAATTCCGTGTTCCCGAACAGGCTGGTGCCGAGCCAGATCGTCCATGCGGCCATCGGCGGGTGATCGAGGTAGCCAATATCGACGTGCTGTGAAAAATTCCAATAATAGGCTTCTTCCGGGAGAAGGTTCACAAGCCCAAGGTAGGCCAGCCGCAAGGCCAGCATATAGCCGACTACGCCGAAGGCCGCCAGCCGCCAGCGATCGTCTGACAGGGAATCCGCAGAAGTTTGAAAAACAAAAAATCGGCTCCCCAAATAGCTCACGATCGCCGATGCGGCCGCCCCGGCGACAATCGATGCCAGCGGTGGCTAGTGCAGGAATTGACTCGCATCCGAAAGGACGCCTCCTCGCAGTCCGAAACCAAGAACGCAGATGGCGATGAAGCGCGCGGCTTCTGCCGAGACCTTGGCTCCTGGAGACCGCGGAATGGCTGGCGCTTGCGAGCAAACGACATAGCTGAAGACGGAGGAACAGACGAAACTAATCGTCAACGCAGGCAGGAAACCAACACTAGACTCGAAAAGTATCTCGAAGATTAGGACATCGATCGCTAGGGCTGTCAACGTTACCCAAAGTAAGTGGCGTACTGACCTGCCCGAGTGTTCATCAATCCTAAAGCCGGCCATATCTGGGACTTTTATATCCATCAACAGTTCTCTGAATGAATGCGCCGAAAACAGCGTCGTTGCTGCGCACGTCAGCCAATGGTTGGCTCGAACGATGATTGGTTTACCGTGTAGTGAGTTGTAATTTTGATCGTTCTGACCTGCGGGGCTCTCTGAGGTGTCCAGTTTCGTAGAATGCTCGGTGATTCCTAGCCCTCACAGGGTGTGTCCACCTATCCCGAGGCAGGGCACTCCTTCATAATCATGCGAATGCCTTTAACCCGTGGTGTATTTCGTTATGGCGGGACAAGCTGACAGTCGCCTGAACTCACCTCGACGGCCCAATGAATGTCAACGAGTGCGACTTTCAGTGGGCATGACACCGCTCTCCTGCACGCGTCCGACGAAATTCGATGCTGAATAGGTCAAGACCCCTGCCTGGCTGGGTCCCTATCTGTTCGCCACCTGGTAGAAAGCCAGGCGACGACGATCAGCAATGCTGTCGATACTGCTGAGGCCTGCCAAGTGCCCAGTTCCAGACCACCTTTTTCAAGTGGCTTCGTCAAGAAATCGCCGAAGGTTGCGCCGAAAGGCCGCGTGAAAACAAATGCCGCCCAGAAGAGAAAGACCGCGTTCATCTTCGTAAAGTAATGCAGCATGAGAACGAGCGCGATCACCCCAGAGGTAACGAGTGCGCCTTGCATATAGCTCAAGCCAATAAAATCAACGAGTGCATCGCCAAACGCTGTGCCTAAGCTGTTTGAAAATATCACAGCAATCCAAAACATAATTTCGGTGTCCCGGTCCGCGATCGGAACGACAGCCAAGTTTCCCTTGCGGTAGTACCAGACAGCCAGAGATAGCCCGAGACCTACAACAAGAACACACGATCCGGCGACATACCCAAGTCCAAAGGTCCTATCCATAATGTCTGAAACCTCGGTTCCAGCGGTCGTTGTGGCGACGATTGCTGCCCAGAACAGACCGGAGTGAAAAACCGTTGATCTAACCTGAAAAACGAGGATAGCGATTAGCAGCACCCCTGTTATCAAAAGGCCTACGACGTAACCGAGGTTCAGTGTCTGAGAGATGAAATCGCCTGCCGTTTCGCCAAGCGTGGTTGCGACGATTTTAGCAACCCAGAAAAAGACAGTAATTTCGGCGATCTTATTTATCGCGCCTAACTTATTCATTGGTGAGCTTTCATTATGGACGGAGGCCCGTCAATCACGGTTGTTGAGCGGGGCGCCCGTTGTTGCGGACGAACTTAACGGCTTGCGTATCCTCGCATTCGCCGGGCTTCATGCCATGCAATGAGTGAACGCGTTCCTCTCTCCAAGGAATTCTCCGCTATTTGGAAGCGGAGTTTCCTAATGTATTCGTGAGTTTAATTAGCGCAGATTCCACATTGTGTACGTCGGGCTTTCCCTTGCGCAGCGAAGAGATCGCGCCGTCGGCTGCATCGTCGATTACGCCCCAGCGTTGCTTATCTGCTGCATACAGTTTTGGTTCGGCAGCGTCCCAGGCGGTCTCAAAGTCAGTGATGCGATTTTTTGCACCGCCCAGGTCGCCCGCTTTCACGAGACGAAGCGTATCGGCCGCAATTGATTCGAAGGCCGAGAGATCGCCAAGTCCGCTCTGTGCCGCAGCAAATGCGGTCACCGGCAGAGAGGTCGCCATCAGCGCCGGAGGCACCAGGATAGAGAGGATCAGCATCAGTTTTTTCATCGTCGCCTCGGTTTGAACCGCGCAGCAAAGGCGCCACGCTGCAGTGCACAATGAAGCGGTTTGCTTACGGACACCTCGCTCGCACCATACCATTTGGTAATGTCGATAGAGACGCTCGAAGGATGGCGTCTCTATCGCGCCGCAGAAGCGGTAGGCGGACCGTTGGCCCTCAGTGGGCCATGGCCGCCTCGGACGGCTCCCTGCTAGTTCTTTGCGTCAGCCTCCCCAGCATCAGATAGATGACCGGCGTAGTGAACAGCGTCAGCACCTGCGAAACGATCAGACCCCCGACAATGGCGATGCCAAGCGGCACCCGCAGCTCAGAGCCGGGTCCGGCCCCGATCGCCAGTGGGACGGCACCAAGGAGCGCCGCAAGGGTGGTCATCATGATCGGCCGGAAGCGCAGCAGGCAAGCTTGGCGGATCGCCTCTGCCGGGCTCATCCCTTGATGCCGCTCGGCTTCCAGCGCGAAGTCGATCATCATGATGGCGTTCTTCTTGACGATACCGATCAGGAGGATGATGCCGATCATGCCCATGATAGAAAGGTCCTGACCGAACAATTTTAGGGCAAGCAGCGCGCCGAGACCGGCGGACGGCAGTGTCGATATGATCGTCAGCGGGTGGATCGCGCTTTCGTAGAGCACGCCGAGAACGATATAGACGGCGATGACGGCGGCCATGATCAGATAGGGTTCGCTTGCCATGGAGTCTTGGAAAGCCTGCGCCGTTCCCTGGAACGAACCGATCACGGTAACGGGCATTCCGACGGACACCTCTGCCGCGTGGATGGACGTCACGGCATCACTGAGCGCGAAGCCCGGCTCTAAATTGAACGACAGCGTCGTTGCCGGCATCGATCCCTGGTGATTGACCGACACGGGCGTGACGCCATTTCTCAATGTCCCGAGAATGCTCAAGGGAATGAGCTTGTCGGTAGTCGACGAGCGGACGTAGAGATGGCTGAGCGCCTCCGTCGTCAGGGCAAAGCGTGGGTCGACCTCCATGACGACGTGATACTGGCTGACTTGGGTAAACAGGGTGGCAACCTGCCGCTGGCCGAAGGCGTCGTAGAGCGTGTTGTCGATGGTTTCGGCATCGACGCCAAGCCGCGAGGCCGTGGTGCGGTCGATGTCGAGCGTCACGCTGGTCGCCGCCGTCTGCTGGTCGGAGATGACGTCCTGCAATTCCGGCAGGGCGGCCATCGTCTTGCCCATGACCGCCGCCCATTTGTCGAGTTCGGCTGCGTCCGGGTCCTGCAACGTATACTGACACTGCGAGGCCGAGGACCGCCCGCCGACCTGGATGTCCTGACGCACCTGCATGCCGATCGTTAGGCCCTCGAGATTGGCGGTCGCCTTCTTCAGCCGCGCCATCACGTCGGCGGCCGGGCTTCGCGTGCCAAACTGCTTGAGGTTGATCTGCACCTGACCGACGGCGGCCGACGGGCTCGGATTGATCCAGTAGGCAACGTTCTCGACGGCCGGATCAACGGTGATGATCTTGCCGAGTGCCTGCATATTCTTAGACATCGCCTCGAAGGAAATGTCGGTGGCCGCCTGCGCCTGCGCCTGGATGTAGCCGGTGTCCTGCTGCGGCAAAAAGCCCTTGGGCATCGACGTATACAGCCAGAGCGTCGCGGCAAGCGTTGCGAATGCGACAAACAGCGTGGGCAGGCGATTGCGCAGGACTATGTCCAGGCAATGCCCGTATCCCCGCGTGCAGGCGTCCAAGAAGCGCTCCGACCACAGATAGAGCCTGCCATGCGTCTGCTGGTGATCGTGCCTGATCAGCCAGGCGCACAGCATCGGCGTCACCGTCAACGACACCAGACCAGACACCAGGATGGCGACGCTGACGGTGACGGCGAACTCCCGGAAAAGCCGGCCAACGATACCGCCCATCAGCAGGATCGGAATGAACACCGCGATCAGCGAGATGGTCATCGAGATGATGGTGAAATTGACCTCCCTCGCGCCTTCGATCGCCGCCTGCAGCTTGGACTTTCCCTGCTCCAGATGCCGGACGATATTTTCGATCACGACGATCGCGTCATCGACGACGAAGCCCACGGCGATGGTCAGCCCCATCAGCGACAGGTTGTCGAGGCTGTAGCCGAGCAAGTACATGACCGCGAAGGTGCCGACCAGTGACAGCGGAATCGTCACGGCGGGAATGACGGTCGCCCAGACATTGCGCAGGAAGGCGAAGATGACCATCACTACGAGGCCGATGGTGATCAGCATCGTCATCTGTACGTCGGAGACGGAGGAGGTGATGATCTGGGTGCGGTCGCCGACGACGGAAAGCGTGATGCCCGCAGGAAGGGCGGCCTGAAGCGCCGAAAGCCGGTCCTTGATGGCCTGCGTCGTGCTGAGAATGTTGGACCCGGCCATCTTGTGGATGTCGAGCATGACCGAGCGGCTGTCCTGCAGCCAGGCCGCCTGGTGCGTGTCCACTGGCCCGGTGATCACCGTTCCAAGATCCTTGACATAGATCGGCGCGCCGTTGCGGTAGGCGACCACCATCGATTGATAGGCCGGGACGTCGACAATCTGGTCAGTGGCGTCAAGAACCGTTGTGCGACCGTCGCCGGACACAGATCCCTTCGGCGCGTTCAGGGTCTGCGTTCCAACGATCGTGCGAACGTCCTCAAGCGTCAGCCCACGCGACGCGAGCTTGTCCGGATCGAGACGAAGGCGGATCGAAGGGCGCTGCGGCCCGTGATAGTCGACAAGCCCAACGCCGCTCATCTGCGATATTTGCTGCGCGATGATGTCTTCGGCGTAGTGATCAAGTTCCGTCAGCGGTAGCCGGTCAGATGTCAGCGCCAAGGTCAGGAAGGTTACTTCCGCGGGGTTGGTTTTGTGGAATGTCGGTGCGCTTGGTAGATCCTTCGGCAGCTGGCCGCTGGCGGCGCTGATCGCCGCCTGCACGTCCTGGGCGGCACTGGTCAGGTCACGGTTGAGATCGAACTGCATGGTGATGCTGGTGCGGCCGGACGAACTCGTCGAGGTCATCTGCGACACGCCGGAGACGGTCGAGAGCTGGTTTTCCAGCGGGGTAGCAACAGACGTTGCCATCGTATCGGCGCTAGCCCCCGGCAATGTCGCTGATATCTCGATCGTCGGAAAATCGACTTGCGGCAGCGAGGCGACGGGCAGTTTCGAATAGGCGACAGAGCCTAACAAAATCATGCCGAGCGCCAGCAGGCACGTACCGACGCGGCGGCGAATAAAGACCTCGGAAATGCTCATTGAGCGATCTTCCCGGCGCTGGCGACCTTTTGCAGTACCGCTAACTTCGGTGCGATCTTCGTTCCGTCCGTGAGCCTCGATTGGCCGGAAATGACAACTTTGTCCCCAGTTGCCGCGCCGGAGAGCAAGCTCGTCATGCCATCGACCACCGGTCCGGTCTTGACCGATGACGTGGCCACGGTTTGATCCGGCTTCATGACGAAAACATAGGGTCCGGTCTGGCCGTTTTGGATGGCCGCCGATGGCACGACCGTCTGGTTCTTTTCCGTTCTCAGCACAATCCGCGCAGTCACCAGTTCGCCCGGCCACAGTGCAAGATTGCCGTTGGCAAACTCGGCCTTGAGTTTGATCATGCCGGTCGTGGTGTCGACCTGGCTGTCGATCACCGAAAGTCTGCCGTCCCCCAGATGCTTGGAGCCATCGCGACTGTCGACGGAAACCGCCAGAACGCCTTCGGACTGGCCATCGACTAAGGCCGGGACCTCGTCCTGCGGCAGCGTGAACTCGACCGCAATCGGATGCATCTGGGTGATCGTCACGATGCCGGCCGTATCGCTGCTGTGGACGATTGCCCCCTGTTCGGCGGTTCGCAGACCCGCACGCCCGGAGATCGGCGCGGTGACCGTGGCAAAGCTGAGGTTAAGCTTGGCGATATCCACCGCCGCCTGATCGCCATCGACCGTCGCCTGGAGGACCGCGACCTGCGCCGTCGCCAGATCGGCGGCCTGGGTCGTGCCGCCGCCCGAGGTGGTCAGGCGCCTAGCCCTCGCCTCGTCAAGCTTGTTGCTGGCGAGCTGGGCCATGTCCTTCTGCAGGCTCGCCTGCGCCTGCGCCAGGGCGGCGTCATAGGGGCGCGGATCGATCTGGGCGATGGCATCGCCGGCATGGACGGTCTGGCCCTCGGAAAACAGCACCTTTTGCAGCTGCCCATCGACACGCACCTTGACGTCGACGGCGGTCAGCGGCGTCACCACGCCGAGGCCGGACCGCTCGATGGGCAGGTCCTGCATCGTCACGGACGCGGTGTCCACCGGTATCGCTGCGGCAGCGGCCTTGGGCGATTGTGCCGACACGCTCTTCTGTGCCGGCCAGAAGACCGAAACGGTGGTTCCGGCAACCAGCAGGAATGCGAGGCTGCCAAGGATGGCCCTGTCCCGCGGGCGGCGCGGGTTGGTGTCAACGGCGGGTTTCGTCGGAATTGCATCATGATTCATGGGGCGCTCGCTCAACTGGACTTGGCGATACGGATTGGTGCATCGCAGCATCACAGTGCGGGTCGGCGCATGGACGGCAAATCGCGCGAAGATGAAAAAAAGTTTAAGGAGCCGCTGTCTTGCCGGCAGGCTGCGCCCTCTCCGGCCCCGTGGCCAGCCGGTAACCGACACCCGGTATCGTTTGGATCAAGTCGAAGGCATGGCCATGGTCGATCTTGCGGCGGAGCCGATGGATGTGCATGTCGATGATGTTGCCGCGCGGCTCGAAGGCATAGTCCCAGGCCGCCTCCAGCAGCATGGAACGGGTGACGACGGCATTGGCATGCCGCATCAGCGTCTGTAGAAGCAGACATTCGCGAAACTGCAGCGAGATAGCCCCTCCGGCCCGCATAGCGATCCGCTGCTGGATATCGAGGGTGAGATCGCCGGCCGTCAGCACCGCCCCGTGCGCGGCACCGTCATGCCGCCGCGCGATGGACTGCAGCCGCGCCATCAGCTCGCCGAAGGCATAAGGCTTGGCGAGGTAGTCGTCGCAGCCGGCGCGAAGACCTTCCACCCGATCGAGCGGATTGCCGAGCGCGCTCAGCATCAGGATCGGCACCGGGTTTTGCTGACAACGAAGGGCCAGGACCAGATCAATGCCGCTCATCTTCGGCAGCAGGCGGTCGACGATCAACGCGTCATAGATGTCTTCGCTGGCGAGTGCCAGGCCGAGTTCGCCATCCGCGGCGCGGTCGATGACCATTCCGGCCTCCGACAAACCCCGTACAAGGTAGTGAGCGGTCTTATCATCGTCCTCTACGACTAGCACCCGCATGGCATCCCAACCGTTAGATTAAAATATTTTCATGTTTGGGCGAAACCCGATTAGTCTTCGCACATATAAGGTCGCACAGCAGTCTGACCATATGCCAGCCGTATAAGGCTTGCTCCTTGGAGAAAATGTGTCGAGAATCTTGGTGATCGAGGACGATGTGAAGACCGCTGCCGAGATCGAAGCGGCTTTGGTCGACAATGGCTGCGAGGTCGCCTGTTCGCACGACGGACGCGAGGGACTGGTGAAAGCCGTCTCTGAAAATTTTGATGCCATCGTTCTCGACCGAATGTTGCCGGGCAGCCTGGACGGCTTGGGATTGCTGGCGACCCTGAGGACGGCGGGTGTTCAGACTCCCGTGTTGATCCTCAGTGCGCTATCGGCAGTCGACGAACGCATCCGGGGGTTGAAGGCGGGCGGCGACGACTATCTGACAAAGCCCTTCGAGGCGCTCGAACTGACCGCGAGGATCGATGTCCTCGTCCGCCGCCGCTACAGCGTCGCCCATGAAACCGTGCTGAAGGTCGGCGATCTCGAAGTCGACCTTCTGAACCATGTTGTCAGGCGGGCGGGACGATTGCTCGATCTGCTGCCAAGGGAGATGAAGCTGCTGCAATATCTGATGCGCCATTCTGGCCAGGTCGTCACCCGGACCATGCTGTTCGAGGAGGTCTGGAATTATCGCTACAACGAACCCACCAACGTCATCGATGTTCATATCAGCAAATTACGCAAAAAGGTCGACTTGGCGGGCCTGCCGCCGATGATCAAGACGATGCGTGGATCAGGATATGTTCTAGATGCGGCTAATTGAACTCGTTCGGACGACCAGCTTCCGATTGGCGCTTACATTCCTCGTCCTGTTCAGCATCGCGGCGGCAAGTCTTTTCGCCTTCGTCGCCTGGCAAACCTCCGACTTCATCTCGCAGAGAACGGATGAGTGGCTGCTGAAGGAGATGTCCGGGCTCCAGGATGTGCCGCCGGATGTGATCCGGACAAGACTGGTCGCGCGTCAGGCGAACGGTCTCAGTCTCGAGCGATCATTCGCTCTCTTTGACGCGAACGGAAAGTTGCTCGCCGGCAGCGACATTCCCCTACCATCCAACGCAGCGAGCGCCACAACACCGTTCGACTTTAAGGTGCGCGTCGGCGATCGCCGTTTGCCGTTTCGCGGTGTAGTCAGGCGGCTTGAACACGGCGAGCAATTGCTGATTGCTCAGGGTGTTGCCGAACAGCACGAGTTCAACGAGCAGCTGTCGAACGCCCTGCTGCTAGGTGCTGTGGTAACAGCGGTCTTGGGATTGTTCGGAGCGGCCTTCGTCGGAGCAGGCTCAATCCGACGCATAGAGCGCATCACCCGCAGCGCTCGGATGATCATGGATGGTGATCTGGCGCAGCGCTTGCCGACAGGCCGAGCCGGTGGCGATATCGACCGGTTGGCTGCGGTCGTTAACGACATGCTGGAGGAGATCGAGCATCTGATGCACGAGGTCAAAGGCGTCTGCGACAATATCGCCCATGACATGCGCACGCCGTTGACCCGCATGCTGGCTGGCCTGGAACGGGCACGCCGGCGCGCCGTGACCGTCGAGGACTACGGACGATATGTAGACGAGGCCGTGGTCGAGCTGCAGGGCATTTTAAAGACATTCAGCGCACTGTTGCGAATTTCGGAAGTCGAGGACGGGATACGGCGGTCCGGGTTTCTTCCCGTCGATCTGGCGGAGATCGCACAGGACGCAATGGAGTTCTACGAGCCTTTCGCCGAGGAACGCGATGTCGCGCTTTCCTACCGCAATCATCTGGGATCAGCCGTGACTCTGTCGGGTGATTCCAATCTGCTGTTCGAGGCCATTGGCAACCTGATCGACAATGCCATTAAGTTCACCCCGGCTGGCGGACGGGCGACGGTCACACTCGAGAAGATCGATGGTGCTATCCGTCTGATCGTCGAAGACACCGGATGCGGAATTCCGCCCACCGAAGCGGAAGCTGTTTTGCGCCGCTTCCACCGAGCAGAGCCGAGCCGACATACGCCCGGCAACGGTCTGGGCCTTAGCCTTGTATCGGCTATAGCCCGGCTGCATGGCATGGCACTGGGAATAGAGCAGCCCGCCCAGGGAAGCCGAATCGTGCTCGTGATACCAATGCTGACTCCAAAGCTCCTTTAAGTTTGCGGAAACCGCGTACCTTATTGATGCGCGGTCTGCTTATTAGCTAGCGTCGATGTTCGAACGTGGAGGAAGATCGACTTTAAATTGAAGCTTTCTGCTCCATGTCAGCCTCGGAAGCGTATCGGGCCGTCATATAGACCACGATGAGCACGATCACCGCGAGGAACAGCAGGCTGGTGTAGATCGTTCCCAGCCCAAGTCCGCCATACTCCATAGGCTGAGACAGATAGTCCCCCAACGATGCGCCAAGCGGTCTGGTGAGGATGTAGGCGAGCCAGAAGGCGACGACGGCGTCGAGCTTCAGATAACGGTAAGCAAGGCCGATAGCGCCGATGATCACGCCGAACAGAATTCCCGTCGTCACATAGCCAAGGCCCATCACCTCGGCGATCCAATCGCCGACGGCCGTACCAAGTGCAAAGGTGAAAAGGATAGCCAACCAGTAGAAGATCTCCCGCCTGTCAGTCGAGATCGAATGGATCGAAAGCGTACCCTCACGCACCCTCCAGACAACAAACGTCAGGGCCAAGGCGATGGTGAACCCGATCACCGTCGCAAACAGGGGGATGCCCAAATTGTCGACGAGGTTGTCAGTGACCAAAGTCCCGACAATGCTGATCATCACCACCGCCGTCCAGTATACGTATGGAATATAGCGCTTCTGGGCATACTGGATCTGCAAACCGACGAAGAGAAGACCAGTCATGATTAGCGTCGTCGCCGTCAAGCCCAGCCCGAGGTTGACGGCGAGATAGTCGGCGGCTGTTTCACCCATCGTCACGGCCATCAACTTGATGAGCCAGAAATCGACGGTGACGCGCGGGACACGGTTAAGCGCTTCCGCCGGGCCCATGAGGGTAATTGTTTTCATGACGTCTCTCCTGGCCGCAGCGTTCTTCACTTGCCCATGATCTTCATGGCTTCCGACAGAAACTTGTCGGACCGGGTGTCATCGTCCGCATTGCAACGCTCGACGGCCTTTGCCTCAAGATCGTCGACCTTCGTCTTGTCGGCATCGCTCAATTTTGCGGAGGCCTTGGTCGCCCGCATGTCCTTCAGCATTTCCTCGCAGGGCACCGAAGCGGCGTGGGTAGGAATGGCAAGAGCAACGAGGCCGGCCAGGGCAACGACATTAAAAAGGGCAGCGGCAATTGATGTTCTCATGTGAATAGCTCCGAATGACCGACTTGGCGGTGATTGATCTTCCGCACGATGCGATTTCTGATCGGCGGCAGATCAAGCTATACTGGGTTGCGCATACGACATTCTGTCCGCAACAATACGGTTTCGTAAGGCAAACCAGAGGCTTATGTTACGAATCTGTAAGGTGCGGCTAAGGTTGGTGACACAATACTGCGATACCAAAGCGCGCAACCCCGGATTCCGTCTGAAGCGAAGGACGTCAACAGCCCATGCATATTCTCGTCGTCGAGGACGACCCCAAGACGGCGCAATATATTTCCAAGGGTTTTCTGGAGATGGGGCATGTCTGTGACATCATCGCCGATGGACGAGATGCGCTCTTTCAAGCAACGCGTAACCCTTACGATGTGATGATCGTCGACCGGATGATTCCGGGGCTGGACGGCCTGTCGATGGTCCGGGCGGTTCGCGCCGCGCAGGTGAAAACGCCGGCAATTTTTCTGACGTCGGTCGGAGGGGTCGACGACCGGGTCGAGGGACTGGAGGCCGGCGGCGACGACTACCTGACCAAGCCATTCGCATTCTCCGAGTTGTTGGCGCGCGTTAACGCGCTTGCCCGTCGCCCGCCGATCCAGCAGGAGAAAACTGTCCTTCGCGTCGCCGACCTCGAAATCGATCTCGTCCGCAGGCTCGTCACCCGTCAGGGCCAGGTGATCGAGCTGCAGCCGCGCGAGTTCACTTTGCTCGAGGTACTGACGCGCGGCGAAGGCCGGGTTCTGACGCGCACCATGTTGCTGGAGCGGGTCTGGGACTTTCATTTCGACCCGAAGACCAGCGTCGTCGAAACCCATATCAGCCGGCTTCGCGCCAAGATCGACAAACCCTTCGAGGTCCAGCTTCTGCACACGGTCCGTAACACGGGCTATTGCCTTCATGCGCCGCGCTAGGCTGTTGCGCAGCACGCCGTTCAGGCTGGCGCTGACCTTCGGCATCCTTTTTATTACGGCCTTTCTGATCGCCGGCGCGGTGACCTACGAACTGCTAAGGCGGGAATTGTCGCGCGCTTTGGACATGTCGATCCGGGAAACCTATTCCGTTGTTGCCTCGACTTACGTCGCCAACGATCTCGAGGACCTGACGGCAGCGGTCGGCACCTATGCCAGCCTTAGCCGCTCGAACAATCGCATTTTTCTCCTGCTCGATCCCGATGGCAGAAGGGTGGCGGGAAATATTCCGGCCGCCCGTTTCCAGGAGGGCTTTTCCACCGTTCCTGCCAGTGACGTCGGAATGGCAAGCGATGGCCAATTCCGGAGTTTCGCCGGAAATGTCGGACCCAATCATCTGATCATCGGGCAGAGCTATGTCGAAACGAACCATCTCGAAAGGATCGCCCTGGTGAGTTTCGCCTGGGCTTCCGTCGCCATCGTCGCCTTGGCCGTGGCCGGTGGCGCGTGGCTCGCTGGTCGCGCGCAACGCCGTCTCGATGGCATCGAACGGACAATGGTCGAGGTCTCCGGGGGCAACCTAACCGACCGCATACCGCTACGCGGAAATGGCGATGATATCGATGTCGTCGCCACGCACATGAACCACGCGCTCGATCGCCTCTCCGGCCTCGTCGAAGGCATGCGGCAGGTCAGCACCGATATCGCCCATGACCTCAAGACCCCGCTGAACCGCCTGAAGATGACCGTCGAACAGGCAATACAGCAAAGCGAGAGTGGACAAGAGACACTGGCCCTGTTGCTCGAGGCGCGTGCCGAAGCCGATCATATCAACGCCACCTTCGAAGCCCTGCTGCGTGTCTCACAAATCGAAGCTGGCGCACGCAAGACGCGTTTTAAACGCGTCGACCTATTGGGCATTTTAGCCTCCATCGCGGAGATCTATGGCGACGTCGCGATCGACAATGGACAGTCGATACAATTCGATCCGAGTTCAAGCCCGTCGCAGTGGGTGCTGGGTGATCCTGAATTGCTGACCCAGATGTTTGTCAATATTGTTGAAAACGCCATCACCCATTGTCCGGCGGGCACCGTCATATCGATAAGGTCCGGCAGGGATGGTGAAAGTCCGCAGGCTGTCGTCGCGGACAACGGCCCAGGGATTCCACCAGAAGAACGGGCCCTGGTTTTCCGGCGTCTCTATCGGCTGGACAAAAGCCGGACGACACCGGGCAGCGGGCTGGGCTTGAGCCTCGTGAAGGCGATCGCAGAACTGCATGGTGCAATAGTTCTGTTACAAGACAATCAACCGGGACTGTCCGTCGTCGTGCAATTTTCCGTGTCTGACGTTCATGCGGCTGCCAACACCGAAAGCGTCTTTTGACTGGCACTGGCTTGACCTCCTGCGGGTCCGAGCCGCGCGCCGCGGCATCGACTTCAATACCCACCGGCGGGTAGTTCAGTCTTCGATCTCTTTCTGGTCAGCGACGAATAGACGACAAGCGCACAAATTAGGATCGCCAGAACCAGGCTGACGGGACCGGTTCCCCAATTCAAGCCTCCGCGGGCGGCATTCACGCCCATCCAGTCCGCGAACGAGGCACCCAGAGGCCGGGTGACGACATAGGCGAACCAGAAGGTCGCAATTTCTGAAAAGCCGAGTTTCCAATAGGCAATCGCAGGAAGCGCGAACACGACGGCAAACAGAATGCCGGATTGCAAATAGCCGAGCCCCATGTTTGTCGCGGTCAGATCGCCGGCCGCAGTTCCGAGTGCAAAGGTGGTCGAGACGGTCGCCCAATAGAAGAGTTCGCGCCGCGTCGTGTAGACGCTGTGAATCGACAGCGTTCCCTCGGTCCGCTGCCAGATCGCGAAGATCAAAGCCAGCGCGACAGCAAAGAACGGCGTCGAGATCGCGTAAGAGATGCCGAGCACGACGTGCACCACGTCGGCGGCCATTGTCCCGAATACCGAGACCATGACGACCGCCAGCCAGTAGATCCAGGCGATGTAGCGCTTGGCCCGCAATTGAAGCACCAGCGATGCCACGAAGGCAACGCCGCCAAATCCGACAGCGACCATGGGATCGATGGTGGTGACGAGGTAGTCGGACGTTGTTTCACCCATACCCGTAGTCAGGATCTTGATGATCCAAAAAAGCGCGGTGACCTCAGGGACCTTGGAAGCCCCCATCTCGAGATACACAATGTTCAGTTCGGGCTTGCGGCACAAATCTACCATTTGACGGGACTTCCTGGATCGATTTTAGGGTGGAGATAAATAAAATAGATTGGAGACGAAGCGGAGCGGATGACGTCTATCCGCGCGAACGCGCCAGCGTCAGGCGTTTTGTCACCAGCCAGCACACCAGGACCCAAACGACGCCACAGCACCAGCCAGCCACGACATCGATCGGATAATGAACACCAAGGTACACTCGGCTCGACCCAATGAGGGCGATCATGACAAGCGCCAGAGCGTATCCGCAGGCACGCAGCCGACTGGAGGACTGGGTGGCGGCAAACAGCAGCGCAAGGGCCAGATAGGTGGCGGATGAATCGGTAGCGTGCCCGCTTGGAAAGCTGAAGCCGCTCGCTGGAACGACGTGCAATCCTATGTCCGGTCTTGGACGCCCAACAGCAAGCTTGATAATGTTGAAGAGGCACCAGGCACCGATCACCGAAAAAAGCAAAAACACGCCATCTGATCTTTTCCCGACGATGAAGAGATATCCCGCGACGGCTGCGGCGATGATGCCAAGTGCGACACTGCTGCCGAGGTCGGTGATGGCGATGAAGATATGGACGAGTGACGATGGACCCAGTGGCACAGACGTATCGTCCCTGTGGCGGATCACTAGCAGCACGTCATGATCAAAACGCTCTGTCCAACCATTCACCACGGCGACCATCAGCGACACGAACAGAAGCGATCCGATAGCGATCGAAGTCCGGGCAATTCTCAGTCCGATGCCGGACTTCTCGCGTCGATCAGAGGAGGAAATCATTTCAAGCCCCTGGTGTCGATACGCAACGACGGACACCGGCGTCGGTTCGCAGGCAGCTCGGGACGCGATGAAAGGCTGTGAAAGAAATCACCCACTGACTGGCTTCGAATTCGGGGGCGCCAGAACCTGTTCCTTGACGCCGAAATGCTTTTCGAGCTTCGTCCAGCTAGAATCCATAGCGTAGGTCGGAGAAACCGCCTGCAAGCCAACATGGCCATAGTAGAAGGAAAGTTGCCGTTCGGCCGTTTCCTCATCGACGCCGGCGATCTGCTGGCTGTAAATGACCGAAACCAGGCCGGTTCTGTCGGCACCGCTGTTGCAATGGACCAGGATCGGCTTGGGGGCCGACCGCATGATCGCAAAAAGGCGGTCCGCCTGATCCGGCGACAATTCATGCGATGACGACATGCGGAAATCGATGTGTTGGACGCCGAGACGGTTGGCCTCCGCCAGCTCGCTCCCGTACCATTTTGCGGCCTCGTCTTCACCCCGCAGATTAATCACCGTCTTGATGCCGTTCTTCTGCACGTAATCGGCAAGCTGTTGCGGCGATGGCTGCGCCGACCGATAAAGCTCGCCCGGAATGACAGTATGAAAATTGCCCGTCAGTTGCAGCGCCCAGGCATAGCCGCCGAGTGATGCCGCAACGGCAAGCGCCGAAAGACCGGAAACTGCGAAGGCTTTTTTCAAGCGTTTAGAAAAAAACTTCATGGGTAAAGTCCACCATTGACCGTGCTGTCGCTTATGGCGAAGCCTACTGACAGCTACCTGAAAGCACTGGGGAATTGCTTGAGATGTTCCGCATCCACCACCAACGTATTTGCATCGGACTCGGCAATCGCGACTAGCCGTTGGTCAGGCGATCAAGTCTGACACGGTGGCGCTCATCGGTCAGCCGCGAGAGCGACAAGAAGACGGTGATGATGATGCTGGCGACCGACGCGGCGCACAGCAGGAACATCAAAAATATCTGCGACTGCGCGGCTGCCATCGGGTCCTGACCGACCAGGATCTGGCCGCTCATGATCCCCGGCAAGGTGATGATACCGGCACCGGCCATCTGGTTGATGATCGGAATGGCACCCGCATGGACGGCGCGGCGCATGACCGAGGACACCGCCTGCCAACGGGTATAACCGAGCGCAAGTTGCGCTTCGATGGCGTTGCGTTCACTGGAAATGCTGCCCAACAGGCTGTTGAGCGCCACGCTGGCAGCATTCATCGATGTCCCGAGAATGATGCCGGCGATCGGAATGATGATCCGAGGGGTCGTCCAGTCTTGGCTGGTTGACAGGGTCACGAGAGCAAAGGCCGCGATTGCCGTCGTCGACAGGCTGACCGCCACACCACTGATCAGATAGTGCCAGATCCCGGCGATGCGCCGCTGCTGACGCGAACCGACTTCGAAGGCGGCGGCCGCGATCATGGCGATCAGCAGAAGCGCCGTCAAAAGGTGGCTGGCGCTTTGAAACAGGGCCCGCAGCACAAATCCGATCATCAGCAATTGCAAGGCGGTGCGCAACGCCGCGATCAGGATCTGCCGATGGATGCCGAGGGACAGGGCCAGCGAGAGACCTGAACTGAGCAGCACCAGCCCGCTCGCCAACACCAGTTCCATGGGCCCGAAGGTCATGCCGCTCATTGGCCTGTCCCCATGGTGAAAACGGCCTTGCTGAGTCTTTGCACCTGGTCGGCCGCGTGCGAGACGATGACGATGCCGATATCCTCCGCGATGAGTTCGCGGATCAGTGACTCGACCTGCAGGGTGGAATTGTGATCGAGAGCCGAGGTCGGTTCATCTAGGAGGAGAAACCGTGGCCGCTGTTCGATCGCCCGCAGCAGCGCGAAGCGCTGCCGCTCACCGGTCGACAGTCGGTCGGGCGCTGCGTCAAACAGAGCCTGTGAAAGACCCAGATGCTCGGCACCGCCTCTATTGCCTTGTGTATCGCGAAAATGCGCCCCGATCGTCGGTGCCCACCAGCCGGGCTCCGATCCACTGTAGCGTATCAACCGACGCCATTGCGGTGCGGGCATGGCGGTGCATTCCTGGCCATCGAGCCAGCAGGACCCCGCATGGGGCAGCAGATCGGCCATCATTCGCAGAAGCAAGGATTTCCCCGATCCGGAAGGACCGGCCACAGCCAGACATTCTCCACTTGCAACCGAAAGGCTGAAAGGGCCGATGTCACCGGATTGCAGGCCTGTGGTCTTCAATATCGATGGCAAGAACGAACCGTTCCGCTGGATTACCAGCTTTGTTTCCTGGATGGGGTGAAAAGACAATGGCCGTCGCATCGGTTTCGAATGAGGCGGTCGCCAGACGAACGACACTAGCCAACCGTCAATAGGCCAATCATTCCGATCACTCCAACCATAATCCGCCACCACGCGAACGGCGCAAATCCGCGCGTCGACACGAAATTTAGCAGTGATCGCACCACCAGCAGGCCGGAGACGAAGGCAGCGACGAAGCCGACGACGATCAGTAGCCCGTCATCGGCGCTGAGATCGTGCCGGCTCTTGAATAGGTCGAGGGCGAAGGCCCCGACCATGGTCGGCATCGCCAGAAAGAAAGAGAATTCGGCTGCCGACCGCTTATCTCCGCCAAGCAACAGCGCGCCGACGATCGTCGCCCCTGACCGTGATGTGCCCGGTATCATGGCCAAGCACTGGAAGAAGCCGATGCAGACCGCCATTGGCCAGGAATAGTCCATGGCATCGCGATAAAGAGGTTTGAATGCGAATTTGTCGACCGCCAGCAGAACGAAGCCGCCGAGAACGAGCACGATGCAAACCAGCATCGGCGTCTCGAAAAGCACAGCCTTGATATAGTCGTGGGCTACAGCGCCGATCACCGCCGCCGGCAGGAACGCAAACAGAATGGCGAGCACGAAGTGACGCGCGCGTCTGTCCGTCGGTAGGGCCTTTGCAATGCCTACCAGGCGCTGGAAATAGACGAGCAGGATTGCCAAGATCGCGCCGAGTTGAATGAGCACGTCGAAGGTCGCGGCAGACTTGAAGCCCATGAAATGGCCGAGAAGTATCAGGTGCCCGGTGGAAGAAACGGGAATGAATTCGGTCAGACCCTCGACCAGGCCGAGGATCCACGCCATTGCGATCTGTTCAATCATGAATTCGGCCTTGCGTGCGCGATCTTGGAAGGAATGAACGGCCGGATGCGGAGCTGGTCACCGAGCGGACGTGCAGCGGATGGAGAGGCCCGCGTCACCAATATCGAAAGAGGACTTCGCCGCGTCGTCGTCTCGCAAACCTAGCTGACAGGAGCCTTAACGAGCCGGTTTCAGGTGGATGTCAGCATGCCGGTGCATCTTGACTGCCGAAGCTGGAGCCGAATAGGTGCCCGTACTGTTAGTGGAAGACAATTTCATAATCGGCAACGCGCTCCGCGACCATATCGCTGCGGATGGCTGGTCCGTCGATTGGTCGGTCGACCTGCGTTCCGCGATTTTCGCGACTGATCACCGGAAGCATCTCCCTCACTCAGCGTCAAATGTCTGCTCGCGTGCTCATGATCACTCGACCTCCTGCCGAGGCTGCTGCAGAAGAAAACAGAATGATGCTTATTTCAGTTCCAGGAGACTAGCTGCGGCGCGCGTTCGGAAATATTGCCAAAAAAGTTAGGGTCGCCACCCTTCGCGGCGAGGCACGACTTGGCAACGAGTGGACCAATACATCCAGTTCGGCAAACAGATCGGAGCGAATCTGGCTTCCTGGCCAGGCTATACGATAATTAGCATTGCCGCCTCGTCTGCATACTCAAGATAGAACATAAGAGTAGGTGACGGGCTCGTTTCGCCATTATGGCTTCGAGATATTGTGACGGCACGGCCTTCCGGCATCTGTGGTGGCGGCAACCGGTTGCGCCAGCGGGTGCGCGAGTTATGGTTGTGCAGCTCGGAGCACGCTTTGTTGGCATGCAGAAGTGCGTGGGACTCGCGGTTAGCCCCGATTTCCAGCCTTTTGTTTGCAGCTTCGATGTTCATATAGGTGGTCATTCCAACGGCTTTGCCACTTGCCCGTTCAATAGTGGCAAATAGAAACATGGAGCCGATAGTGCGGAGCCCAAGCCGTCTTTCAATTTCGACCCCCATATTTTCTGGCTCTGGTACTTTTGTGTACCAAATCCGATGCAACTCACCGTCGCCGGCGGCTTCGACCAGGTCATCATGATGCTCCATCGTAAGCGGAACGACGGATGCGAAATTGCCTTCTGCCGCGAACAGATCTGGCCAAACTGACATTCAGAACACTCCAAAATTCGTATCGATGGTTATGACATTGACGAGTTTTTCTCAGGTCGGTTGTTGCGCCTTGTTATTTCGCCAACGGTATTCTTGCTGATGCCGAGATGGCGCGCGATCCAGCGGTAACTGCGGCCTTCCGTAATCATTGCCATGACTTTCGGCGTGAGGCGGTCCGACTTTGGGCGATCTCCGGTCTGGCGGCCTAGCTTCTTGCCGCGTGCCTTTGCTGCGGCGAGGCCGGACTTGACCCGCTCACTGATGAGATCACGCTCGAACTCAGCAATGCCCGAGAGAAAGGTCGCGAGCATGCGGCCATGCGGAGACGACAGGTCGAACGCCATACCGTTCATGGCGATGACGGAAACCTTCCCTGGGACAAAAAGCCTTTCGATGAAGGCGCCTCTGATGAGATGATATTCATTGCGGGTGCGGCCTAATTTTCTGACGTGACGCCCTTACTGAAATGCTTTTTTGATCGCCAACTGAACCCGTCTTCTGAAATCGACAGCGGTAGCTGAAGCGCGCCTTGCCAAGGATGAGAACGCATTTCGACTGCCTGATTAATGCCGAGCCGCCCTATTAGGGCGGCCTACCTCTAGGCCTTACTTTCGATCGATATATCTTTAATATATCCAAAGGCGCGAGAGAATATATTTGTAATCTAAACGTATTATTATGAGTAAATATGCTACTCAATATTGCGCTTTCGGCATGGCTATGGCGAACTACATGTGGGCTTGACTGTCCTGTATCATATATATGAAGCGGGTCTGCGCATGTTCGACAGGGAACTAAGGCTTGTCGTTTCGTTGGATATCGGCGCCTGGACCGCTCATGGCATCGGCGGGATGAACATTGCTTCCGTCGCACGCGGACGGACTGGGGTATCGGGTTAAGATGCGCAGATCCGGATGTCTGTTTCTATACAGACCTGCCGACCAGAAGCGCCTCGCGTTCCGCTCGCGATCCCGCCATGCGGGCTCGCGCTGCCGCAAGCACGGACGAGGGGGCAGTTTCGGGCAGGCCCGAGCTGAAGGGAGGCGCCGGCGCATATTCTAGCGAGAGCTGGATTATCTCGGCCTCCTCCCGTCCCAATAGCTCCGCGACAACAGTAAGTCCGAAGTCGATGCCAGACGTCACGCCACCCGCGGTGATGAGGGATCCGTCTCGAACGACCCGCTCCTTTGCCGGTACCGCGCCGAAGCGCTCCAAAAAGGCGTGCGCGTTCCAGTGCGTGGTGGCCCTCCGGCCCTCAAGGAGACCGGCCTGGCCAAGAACGAGCGATCCCGTGCAAACTGACGTCACGAAGCGAGCCTTCGCCGCCTTGTCCCGCACAAAGGCCAGTGTCTCCTGGTCGAAGAGCAGCGCGTTGACACCAGCTCCGCCGGGCACGCAGAGAACATCGAAATCCGGCGCGTCAGCAAAACGCGTGTCGGGCTTCAGCCAGAGGCCAGTCGAGGACCTCACGGGTTCGAGGTCCTTCCACACGAGATGGACTTCGGCGCCATCAGCGGAGGCGAAGACCTCATAGGGGCCGGTCAGGTCCAACTGCTGGACCGCTGGGAAGCAGAGAAACCGAAACGAAACTTCATTGGCCAACTCCTGTCTTGACTGCCAGACTTTAACGCCTAATGACTTGGCCATTGCGCCAATCATCGCTCATTTCATGCCAAACGTTTCACCTCATCGCATACCCCCGTCGATCTTGGCGCAATATTCGTCTCGTTGGAATTAAGTAAATCGACGTGGCTGGTGACAGCTCTGTCACCTGGCAGCGAGAAGATGTCCCGCCACTCCGTTACTGGAGGGGATATTGCCGGCTTGTTCGCATGCTTTGCAGCGCTTCGTCAGAAAGCCACCCGGCGAAAGAACATACTTTACCCACTGGTAGTGATTCAGGAGGCCGGGCTGGATGGCTTCTGGCTGGGACGAGTGCTCAGCAAGGAAGCTTGGATTGAGAGCCACATTGTAGAAGCCGCATCAATTGCCATGCCGCGCCGCCATCGCCGGGCGAAGACCGACCGTATCGACGGCGAAACGCTGATCCGCGCTTTGATGGCATGGAAACGTGGCGAGCCTCGTGCGTGCTCGATGGTCAAACTTCTTACACCCGAGGAAGACGACAATCGACGAATTGGACGGGAGCGGAAAACTCTGATTGCGGAACGTGTCTTCCACGTCAATCGCATAAAGGGCCTGCTCTTCACGCAAGGAATTCGGGATTACCAACCTGTCAATCGAGATCGCCGCCAACGTCTGGAAGAACTTCGGACTGGCGATGGTCGACCGCTCTCAAAACATTTGATAGCAGAAATATGCAGAGAACTCGATCGCCTCGGATTGTTGCTCACACAAATCAAGGCTGTTGAGGCCGAGCGAGATGCCTTGATCGTTCAGGAGACGCCGGAAACGCCGAAAGAAGCGACCGCGCTTTTAGGCATCAAAGGAATAGGGCCGGAATTCGCTACGATACTCACACGGAGGGCCTGTTCAGACACTTCGACAATTGACGCCAAATTGCATCTTACGCAGGTCTTGCCCCCTCCCCCTGGCAAAGCGGTAACGTCAATCGCGAACAGGGCGTGTCTAAGGCGGGAAATCCGCGTTTGCGAGCCACCATGGTCGAGCTCGCCTGGCTATGGTTGCGGCATCAACCGAAATCGACATTAACATTATGGTTCAAAGAGCGCATCGCTCGGAACGCCGGCCGCTTAAACCGCTCGACGAGGACGGGCTATGGTTCCGGCCCGGTCGCTTCGTCTTGGTATCTCATGTTCCCGGCATCCAAGCCGATATCAGGTCTATCGATCCGAGCAGTGTGCAACTCACATTTTAGACAACCTTTCAACTTCCGCGATGGCCCATTTCCGTTCCAGGTCGTGTAAAGGCTTATCTTCGATCCAGCACTGGATCGCGTTGATGCTTTTGTTTGCTCTTTCATCGTCTAGGCGAGCCAACGTTTCAGCAATCAACAACTTTAATTCTAGTGGATGGAATCTAACGCTTGGTGCCCGCGTTTAACGGCGGCGATGATTTTGTCGGGATCGGCGGTCCAAGTGAAGGGCTTTGGCTTTTTGTTGTGCTCAACGAGGAAACGGTTGATGGCGGCCTGGAGATCGACGACGGAATGGAAAACGCCGCGTTTCAGACGCCGCTTCGACAGCCTGGCGAAGAAACCCTCCACCGCGTTGAGCCATGAGCTTGAAGTCGGAGTGAAGTGGAAGGTGAAACGCTCGTGACGGTCGAGCCAGGCTCTCACCTTGGGATGCTTGTGGGCAGCATAGTTGTCGAGGATGACGTGGACGGCCTTGTCGTCCGGCACCTGGGCGTTAATGGCGTTGAGGAAGCGGATGAACTCCTGATGACGATGACGCTGCATGTTGCGGCCGATGACGGTGCCGTCGAGCACGTTGAGGGCGGCAAACAGCGTGGTTGTGCCGTGCCGCTTGTAGTCGTGGGTCATGGTGCCGAGCCGACCCTTCTTCATCGGCAGGCCCGGCTGGGTGCGGTCGAGCGCCTGGATTTGGCTTTTCTCATCGACCGACAACACGACGGCGTGGGCTGGCGGATCAACATAGAGGCCGACAACGTCTCGCAGCTTGTCGACGAATTTCGGGTCGTTGGACAATTTGAACTGCCGCCACCGATGAGGTGCGAGGCCATGCGCTTTCCAGATACGCCTGACTGCGCTGGCGCTGATGCCGGCGGCCGTCGCCATCATGTCGGCCGTCCAGTGCGTCGTCTCGCCCGGCGGATCAGCCAGCGTCAGGGCCACCACACGCTCGGCGACATCGGGTCCGAGCCGCACAATACGCGACGGCCGCGTCTTGTCGCGCAGGAGACCCTCGACGCCTTCTGTGGCGAAGCGCTCTTGCCAGCGCCATACGCAGGTCTTCGATTTGCCGGTCTGGCGCATAATCTCGACAGTTCCGACGCCATCGGCACTCAGCAGGATGATCTCGGCCCGCCAGACGTGCTTTTGGGGCGCATTGCGATCCCTGGTCAAGGCCATCAGGCGTTGGTGATCTGTTGGCGAAACGGTGAACGATATTCCTGTGCGCATGCGCCAGACTCGCATGCCAACCCAGCAAATGGAATCCCATACAGGACTCTTATGTCAGGCGGTAACCACTAGTTGATCGCTGATGCCGCTTAGATTGCTTTGGTTGGTAGTAGACTCTAAGGAGTTTTCGAGATTTCCGAGGAGCAATTCTAGCATAATTTGATCAGAATTGCTGGCCCTTAAGATTGCTCGTGCAAGGTCACATTGGGTCGAAACAGAGCCCCGGAATTGCTCGGAAATGCAATCATAGAATTGTGTCGCAGACCGAATCTGGCCATTGGCCATAAGACTTCGTAGCTTGAAGTTGGAAAATCTCGGGTTACTGGAGATTTGAACAGACGTATTTTCCGCGACCGAAATAAGGTCTGCGACCTCGGCAGGTTTTCCCGCAAACTCAGCATCAGCCAAATCTTGAAGTAGCCGGAAGTCATATACATCCTGGTCTGCTCTCTTTTGTTGCCAGGTTTTACGATGCGTTTCCACATCCCACTTACCGGATTCAATTTTCGGAAGGACGTCATCAACCTCACTGGGGTCGCCAATCCACGCAATTATCCCAGCCCTATCCGTTAGAAAAGCAACCGGTATACCTGTCTGACCACTGTCCTCGAACCAACGGCGTGTCACTAATCCGCGCGATAGCGGAGATGGTACTTGCGAAAATGCCTCGAGCGCCATCAGACCACTACTGTCAACCGAGGCCGCCGCCGCCGCAGTTCTAGCTATGTCTCTCACCATTATGGCCACCCCATAACAGGGAATGCCGCGACCTTCGTAGACCCGAGATAGCTTCTCGAACGATGGTAGGCTTGAAAGGCAACCCGCGTTCCAAAGGACTATCAACGAGATACGATTCAGCTCTATCTTTGCGGGGAGAGGCGCGTTAAATGCCAAAGAGAGCTCAAGTGGCGGAGCCTGATCTCCAGGAAGTAATCGTAACGGCTTGTCTTTTTGAAGATCAGGCAGCGCGCTCAATATTTCACCCATGAAGCTAAATTAGGCATGCACCCACGCCGGTATTTCCACTATTGTCCAAAATGTTGCATACGCAAGCAAACGTGTCTCTTAAGCAAGGGGCACCAAATTTGCTGCATCCTTGAGCATTGCATTCCTCTCTGCCACTTGGTATGTTTTGAACTCAGAAATTTGTGAAACTGCCGAGAGCTTGTTTTTAATTTCTTTAGTAATTGCCGGGCTGCCGATCGAGGTCTCAGCATTCAAGTCAGCGGAATATTTAACCTTGTTTACCAGTGTTCCGCTAGCCTCCACTGCCATAATGGTCGGCTCTGCTATGACGGGAGTGGAAGAGGCGGCCACCGTTGACCGGTCCTCAAGTACTGTTGGGGACTTGAAGTCATTGACGCTATAGATTGGAATATCGTCAGCAATGCGGGCAGTCGCCACATCCCAGCTTTTGTCGTTCAATACGACGTTTGCGTCAATTTCCTTCAGGTCGTCGGCCAAATGGTACGCGAGCCGTAGTACGTCGATATTTCCAGAAGCTCCAATAGGGCCGGCATTCTGCGTATAAGTGAGCTGGTCACCATCAATCCGGACAGTAACACCCTCATCAAGTTGAGCAATTTCGTGAGCTTTGCCGGTTGTCAGGAAATTGTAGACCTTGGCATGCCCGTAAAAATCGGCCGTCTTTTGGAGGGTGATGTTCCTCCGTCCAGCACCATCACGCGGAGAGTACGAGAATTGCACCCATGTTGTGTGCCTCTGGCCAGAGTTAGGATGATAGTCGCTAGCGCTGAGGCTTGTGCATGAGCCAAATGCTGCCCGCTCACCATCCAGTATTCCGAATTTTACTGCTGTAACCCCATTGTCAGCACTGGATTTAATAACGAACTGGTCGTTTACGTCGACAATCGCTGCATGCTTCGTTTGGCTATCGGCCGCGTGAAGCTCGTTAACTTTCCAGGTTAAGTCTGCTGAGCGTGCGACGTTAAGGTCCTTATGGGCTAGCGACTCCCCAGCTGTCGCGGAGAAGCTTGAAAGTCCAAGTAGGACCCCAGAAAAGATCAGAGCCTTTACAGAAATCATCGTCAATTCCTTTCAGCTGAAGGCAAAGACAGTTCGTCCCCCTCAGCGCTAGCGTTGAGATCTAATTGCATGAATTGAGGTTGTGTATTTCAGTACGCTTTCGTCGATAAGCGGTAAAAGTCTACCTTGTGACTCAAGTTATGTAAATAGACGTGATTGCTTTTTGCGTTCGAATGTAACGAAAAATGAAGCGCCGAAGCACATGCACCGCGAAAACTGGCCTTGCAAGATTACTCTCTTGCAAGCGCGGTAACAGGTTTCAGCCTTGCCGCACGAAGAGCGGGAGCGAAGCCGAATATCAATCCCATCAAAATTGCGCTGATCAGGGCACCCGCCAAAGAGACGCCAGTGAAGATCACAGGAACTCCAAACCCGAATGCTGCGACAGCTCCCGCCGCCAACCCCAAGACCAGCCCCAATAGGCCGCCAAACACCGTCATCGTTACAGCTTCCGTCAGAAACTGGATCAAAATGTCTAAAGTTCTTGCTCCACCAGCGATACGAATTCCGATTTCACGCGTTCTCTCCGCTACAGCCATGAGCATAACGTTCATTATACCAATGCCCCCAACTATCAGCGAAATTGCTGCGGTGGACGTAAGAAGTAGTTTGAGAGTATCCTGAGTTTTGGTCTCAGCATCGATGTACGCGGCTTGATTTAGGACGCGAAAATCATCGCCGCCATGGGCTTGATTTAGCACATTCTTAATATCGTCCTCTGTATCTTTTGACGCATGAATATTCTCCATTATCAGGGAGATCCACGTAAGCTCTTGCGTGCCAAACAGCCGTATTTGACCCGTTTTTTGTGGAACAACGATGGAATCATCGTTGTTTGTACCCGTACCGTCACCTCCCTTAACGGCGAAGACGCCGATAATTTGAAATGGCACTCCCTGGATGAGAATTATTTGTTGGAGAGGGTCTGAGCCAACGGGGAATAGCCGGCTGGCAACTGCGGCTCCCACGACGGCAACCGTTGCCAGTTTGCGATTATCGTCATTTGTGAAGAACCGTCCGCGATCGACTTGCCAGCTCTGGACCATCGGAAAGTCGTCCGTACTTGCTGCAGCAGTCGTCAGGTAGTCTACATTGCCTGCCCGCACCGTGACGCGACCTGCAAGATATGGTATCGCCGCCGAGACATTTGTTACAGTTCGAACCAGGTCCACATCACTGGCAAGCAACCTGCCGCCGGCTCCACGGCTTCGCTCACCACCAGGCACAACATATATTCGGCCGGCGCCATATACAGCCATCCGGTCGAGGACGTCACGTCGGGCACCCTCTCCGATTGCCATCAGTGTTGCAACCGATGCTACGCCGATAATGACACCAAGAAGGGTGAGAAAAGTCCGGAACGGATTGGCACGTAGTCCCCTTGCTCCAGACTTAAACGCCTCCGTTACATTGCTCCGGATAGTGGCAACCGGAGAATTTACCTGATTAGCTGACAAAGCTACTTTGTCAGCCGTGGTAGCGTTTTGGGAAGGTTGACGTGTATCAGTGATGACATTCCCATCATGTATCTCAATGATACGTCTTGCGGATTGAGCGGTCTTACGATCGTGTGTAATAAGGATCACAGTATGACCTTGCATTGCAAGATCGCTTAGCAACGCAATGACTTCGCCGCCGGTTTCGCTATCAAGTGCACCAGTTGGCTCATCTGCGAGGATCACCTGTCCCCCATTGACCAGAGCTCTGGCAATCGAAACGCGTTGTTGTTGTCCTCCAGAGAGTTGCCCTGGATAATAATGAAGGAATGACGCTAGGCCAAGCTTTCCTAAAAGCCAAGAAGCACGATCTCGCCGCCGATCTTTAGGATCTCCGGCATAGGCAGCCGGCATTTCTACATTCTCTATGGCGGTCATCGAAGTTATGAGGCGATATTGCTGAAAGATAAAGCCAAACGTCTGACGCCGATGGGCCGCCAACTGGTTGTTGGTTAAGGATGTGACGTCACGGCCGTTGATTCGATAGCTTCCGTCACTAGGATGATCGAGAAGGCCAAGGATGTTCATCAATGTCGACTTTCCAGAACCGGACGGTCCCATAATCGCGACAAACTCACCAGCATCAATAGTGAATGAGACATTGCGTAGCACTCTGGTTGAGCTGGTTGCGGATTCCGGAAATTCCTTTCCAACAGCAGCTAGTTCGATCAAGGGATATGGCATTGATCCATCACCAGCCTTCATAGCTGTAGCCCAAAGATGGAGCGGCCGCTTTTAACTGTACGGTGTCCCACCACAACGCGATCACCCGGCGCTAGGCCATTTAAAATCTGTGCCTCAAAACGGGTACGCAGGCCAATACTCACTGTGCGGAGATCGCTATGACCGATGGCATCAATAACTGTCACTTGGGCTTTGTTGTTTTCTCCTGGAGAAATCATCAATGCGCTCATGGGAGCGACAATCGCGCTCTCAACACTGGCGGTGATAAATGATACCTGTGCGGTCATTTCTGATCGTAAGTCACCGCTCGTATTGTCGATATCAAATAGCGCTGTATATAAAACAACCGTGTTTGAGGCGGCCTGAGCTCCCCCGCCAATGGCTCCTTGCCCCGATTGCTGATCTGGCTTCTGTGGAGCCGGCAATATTTGCCGAAGTTTTCCAACCCACCGCCTTTCCCCATAACCAAGTGTCGTAAACGACAAATCCATGCCTACCCTTAGTTGAGGTACATCCGCTTCCGAGACTTGAGCCCAAACCGTCATGGTGTGAAGATCTGCTATTCGCATGACCATTGGGGTGGAGTATGCTGCGTTAAGTGTTTGTCCTTCGCGAGCATCGATTGAAACAATCGTCCCTGCCATAGGCGCGTAAATTTTGGTATAGCCAAGAAGAGCTTCGTCGGATTTCATAGCCGACTGCATTTGTGCGATCTGTGCACCAATAGATTCGGCCTTCGACGCTGTTGTTTTGGCGTCGCGTACCGCAAGATCGTAAGCAGCCTGTGAAATAGAGCTCGTTGGTGCAAGCCTAATATTTCGCTGGAGTTGGGCTGCGGCATAGGTAGCTTCAGCCTGTTGAGCAACGAGATCTGCTTGCAATTCCGTCAATTGAGCGCGATCAGCATCTACTTTTGCAGCTTGGACCGCAGGGTCGATTTCGGCAAGTAGGTCTCCGGCGTTGACCGGATCTCCTACTTCGAAGTGAACCTTTTTCAGTGTTCCTGACGCCTGAGCCCCGACATCGACGTATGCGCGAGGCAAGATTTTGCCGGTGGCTAGAACTATTTCTCTGACCGCCCCGCGCGAAATCTGTTGCGATAAGACACCTTCGGGAATCGACGGGCTTGCTCGATTAATCCAGATGGAGTCTGCGACTAATAACGATATTAATACGATGACTACAGTGAAAATCGAGTTCCGAAAGCGCGTACTAGCCCGGAACTCTTTGCTGCGAATATCAATCACATCCGTTCCCAATAATCGGTTTTACGAAAGCACTCGAGAACAATCTCTACAATCCAAACTCACCTGAAATTGAGTAAATCTGTCAAGTTAATTTTTCAATTCGTCGCGGTAGGGCTTGCTAGACGCGCCGGTCAAAGTGTCACCGGAATTTTCTAAGAGACCGGTTCCGGCGCGAAGCTACATCGAGCCGAACGCCGTGAGATCATGGCCCTTGCTCAGGCCCGACAGATCGATGTCATTCTCGGCCATGGGATGGTTCTATTGCCGGGCACATTGGGGGCGGAACAAGAGCAGTTCAAAATCCTGCGCTAAGGTCGAACGTAGCGTGAACCGCGCTACGAACTCCCAAAATGGTCCACCCACGGATCGTAAACTAATGGCGGCAACGTGCATGCCTATGGCGATATCGTTGCCACTATCGTGCTTCTACCTTTTGATGAGCTGTTAAAGGGCTAGCCCTTTAACCGCCGGAGGTGACCCATGACCTTTCAACTTTGCCATCCGAACCGAGACCTATAGTCCAGCGGAAGAGCCGCCTTTCATGCTCGACGTGATAGGTATCGTCGCCGTTTTCTTGAACACCAACAAACCGAATCGACCTAATTTGCCCCTTCTCTCGAATAAAAGACTGCAAGCCAGTCAGTTGGTCACGGATAGCTTGGGCCTGCTCGGGGGCCATCTCGTCGTAGTTGGGATCTCCTGAGATTATCCCCTCGACAAATCGACGAAGGGCCTTCTCTGTACGCGGGTCGGGTAGATTATTTTTGATACGCTCCTCAAGCCTCGTGATTTGGCGTTCTGCGCTTTTCCCATCGATGCGCTTCCATGATCGCTCAAAGCCATCCTGATGGAGAATGAGATCAGTTACCCGGCCCTGGGAATTTATGATGAAGCTTATTTGAGCGTTAACGATGGTCGTAAAGAACTTCACTTCGCTTTCCGGGTAGATTTCTACCGGTCCTTGCCCTGTAATTTGGGAAAAGAATCTTTCGCCTTCGCGATATATTCGGAACAAAGTGCCGGGCTTAAGTTGATAGTAGCCAACGAACTTGTCGAAACGTTGAGAAGCGAATGGAACCGCAGTTCGCGGTGCGGCCCTCAGGCATCCCCTCATTTTGAGATGACGTAGGGCGGGAAAGATGATTCTGCATTTCCGTTCGAACGGAGAGCAGAGTCAGATGAACGGCAAGGCGGAGTTTTCTTCTGAAGCGGTGCATTCCTTTGTTGACGAACTTTTTGGCGAGGGCCTGCACGCGAAGCGGGTAACTTCGCTGGCGAAGGCGACGGTTGGCACGCTGCAGGCGTCGTCGCTGGCGGTGAGCGCGATTGGCCACGGTCTTGCGCTGGCCGAAGGAGGGCTCTCGCGTCATGCGATCAAGCAGGTCGACCGGATGCTGTCGAACGACGGGATCGAAGTCGACGCGCTGATGGCCGACTGGGCCGACTATTGTCTTGGTAGCCGCACCGATATCGTCGTCGCCATGGACTGGACCGACTTCGATGCCGACGGGCACTCGACCCTGATGCTGTCGCTGCTTACCGAACATGGCCGGGCGACGCCACTCCTGTGGTTGACGGTACGCAAGGCGGAGCTGAAAGCGCGGCGCAATCAGTATGAATACTGGATCGTGACCCGGCTTGCCGAGCTGTTGCCAACAGAAGTGAAGGTGCTGCTCGTCGCCGATCGCGGCTTTGGCGACGCCAAGCTCTACGGCGTCCTAAAGGACGAGCTGCACTTCGACTATGTCATCCGCTTTCGCGGCAACATCCAGGTGACGACCGGCGGTGAGAGCCGTCCGGCGAAGGAGTGGATCGGCCCCTCGGGACGTGCCAGGCTGCTGCGCGAGGCGACAGTCACGGCGCAGGGATGCCCCGTCGGTGCGGTCGTGTGCGTCCACGCCAAGGACATGAAAGAGCCATGGTGCCTCGCAACCAGCCTGACCAAGGTGACGGCAAAGATCCTCATTGATCTTTACTCCCGGCGCTGGGGCATCGAATGCGCGTTTCGCGATGCCAAGGATTGGCGGTTCGGGATGGGCATGTCGGCAACCCGCGTCTCCACGCCCGCTCGGCGCGACAGGCTGTGGTTGATCGCCGCTCTTGCCATTGTGCTCCTAACCCTGCTGGGCGCTGCCGGAGAGGCCATCGGCTACGACCGCCATCTGCGCACGAGCACGACATCGCGACGCGTGCATTCACTCTTCCGGCAGGGCGTGATGTACTATCAACTGATCCCCAACATGCCCGAGGAAAGATTACGCCCTCTCATCCTACAGTTCGAGACGCTCTTCCGCGACCATCAAATCCTCAAACGTACTTTCGGGATCATTTGAATGAGGGGATTCCTGAGGGTGCGGCCTGTTCTGCTAATTTGCGGCTGCGTTCATCCATCGAATCCCTCAAACTTTCGGCGTTATTTTGGGGCAAGGCCGCTCCGTCGCGACCTCCTTGTATCTTTGCCGATAGCGTATTCCAATCGGGAAGTCCCAGCATTTTCGAAACAAGCTCGAGGCTTTCACTGTGACTGACGACGAGGTCTTTTGCGGCCAAAGACTCACGTAGAGTCTGGGCCATGATTTCTGCTTCGCGGTAATCGCGCATAGACGTGTCCTTTGCAGGAGCGAACAAAAGCGCCAGATGGTTGCGTTAGCTGACTTAGTCGCTCGGGCAAAGGGAAGGCCATCGAGGCGTGATACGTTCACCATTCCCTGACGGGTGCAACCAGCAGGTCGTATCTACCTTTGGCGAAAGTGTATCAAGGTGGAAACTGTGTCAACCACTATTCGATAGGTTCGCATGAGCAATTGAAATTCGAATCCCGCTATGCGGCCCGCCGCATCCTGCCAGGAAGTCGCAAGGGCCTAAAGCCCTCCGCCATCTGTTGCTCAGCATCCCACGAATAGATGGCGGTAACGTTGATGTGCTCCCAACTGAGCGGCGAGACGTGTTTCAGCAGCTCGTTAGGAACATCCCGGCCCTGTTCTCGTAAAAGTGCTGCGGCGCGGCTCAGATAGACGGTGTTCCAGTGAACGATGGCGCTGACGACCAGATTGAGGCCGGAAGCCCGGAATGCCTGGCTGTCGAAGGACCGATCACGGATTTCGCCGCGCTCATGGAAGAAGACGGCGCGCTTGAGCTTGTGCGCAGCTTCACCCTTGTTGAGACCGGCCTGACAACGCCAGCGCAGCGCCGGGCTGGAATACCACTCGATCATGAACAGGGTGCGCTCGATGCGGCCCAATTCGCGCAAGGCCTTGGCGAGATCGCTGGATCTAGATGAGGCGGAGAACCTCTTGAGGATCGTTGACGGTGCGACGGTGCGCGTCGTGATCGAGGCGGCCAGACGCAGAAGATCGTCCCAATGTTCGAGAATAAGCGCGGTGTTGATGGGGCGCCGATGTGGTTTTCCAGCGCCGGATAGGCATCGGCCTTCTCGAAGGTATGGAATTTCCGCTCCTTGATGTTGCGCAGCCGGAGTGCAAAACGCTTGCCGATCAGGGCGAACAGCGCAAAGACATGATCGCTCGCGCCACCGGTATCGGTAAAATGCTCCTCGATCTCCAGAATCGTATCGTGGTCGAACAGACCGTCGAGGACATAGACCGCTTCGCTCTCGGTCGGGCTGATTGGCAATATGCCGAAGTATCCGTACTGGTCGGAGAGATGGCTGTAGAATTTCGAACCGGGTTCGCTGCCATAATGGAGATTGATGTCGCCGCGCTTGGCGGCCCGGTCGCTGGCGCGGAAGAACTGTCCATCGGATGAGGCGGTCGTTCCGTCTCCCCAGAGCTGCGAATGCGGATGACGCGCATGGGTATCCGTCACGCAGGCCTGGGCCGCCCTGTAGGTCTCGGATCGGGCATGAAAAGTGCGCATCCAACCGATCTGATGTGCACTGATCCCCTTGGAGGCTCCCGCCATGCGTTTTGGGCCAAGATTGGTGCCATCCGCCAACACGCCGGCGAGCATGGCGGAGATGTTCTGCGGCGCATCGCCCGTCCGGACATGCGTGAACTGGTCTGCAAATCCGGTCCATTCATGCACCTCCCTGAGAAGGTCCGGCGCCAAAGAATACGATCAGGATATCAAACGCATTGTTAAAGGCATCGTTGATGATGCCGTTGAAGATGTGCAACTTCGTAATCTTGAAGCCTAGATCCAAGGACGCAGACATCGTTCCATCGAGACGTTTTGCATACCGGTTCTCAGCTGCTTGCGCTTTCACGGTTTCGGCGTTTCTAAATGTCTCGATCATCCGGGACTGGTGTGCTGATTTTGCCAGAAACGCCTGTTTCAGGCGGCGGCGCAAGAAGGGACCGACTATTGCAATTGCTGCCATTTGTGTCGGCAGGACCACAATTATTATCAGCGTAAGCGATGGACTGATCGAAAAAAGAGCGCCCAGATAGATAAACGAAAAGACGATGTCGATGACGACGCCAGAAATGGTTCCAGTGAGAAATCGGCGGACGGTCTCGATTTCGCCCATGCGCGCGAAGAGCTCCCCCACCTGCCATTTCTGCAGCGTGCGCAGCGGCAGATGGAGGACGTGTTCATAGATGCGACTGCTAAATTCGCGCGTTAATTGATTGACCAGATCTACGCCGAGATATGTCGACACGGATTTAAATGCGCTCTGAAAAAGGGCGACTACAACGAGCAGAGCCACGACAATGTAAAGGCTAGCCTCTCGTTGAAACGGGAGAATTCTGTCGATAAGCGCCTTCAAAACAAACGGCTGAACAAGCCCTAGGAGGCGCATTACGATAGAGATTATTGAAAGTTCAAATATATGCGCAGTGTATTTCCCAGTAGTTTTTGTGAACCATGACAGTGATGCTGGGATCTCGTCCAACGGTTGTTTTCCTATCTAAGGCCACTTTTGGGGGTGATCGCCAAGGCATTTTCCACAAATATTTATCACTGTGAATGCATTACATAATTAAATTTCGGCTCAGTTCACAACAGCAGGAGAAGTTTAATGGGTGGCTCTTCAAATTCATCCGGTTCAAGCTCTATGTCCCAAGGTGTAGGGATGGGCGTCAAAGACGGATACAGTTTCGACGGCCAGGTGGCAGCATCGAAAGATCCGAGCAATAACCCTGGTTGGAGCAATTCTCTTCTTGGTTCTATGCTCGGGAACGGTGCGCCGGATCCAGCGGGATATACCGTTATGGGAGACTACGGCGGTGGGGGAGCCCCCACTGGCAATGGTCGGGACGGACCGGGCAGATAGCGCTCAGCACAAGCTCATTAAGAGTGGGAGAGCGGCGGTGTCCTTAGACTTTGCTATAATATTCAAAGCAACGCTGCTCGCCTTCCTAGAAGAAGGTATCAAATTTCTGATCGTGTGGGTGTTCAAGCGTACGCCGTACCCAGTTATCGCACTTCTCCCATTCGCCCTCCTCGAGGGATTAACACAATTTTCCTCAGTATCACGCCATTTCGCTTACCTCGGAGTCGACCCGGGTATCGCGTCAATATTACTGGCTTTATATTTTTTGATCTTCACAAAGGTTTTTCATGTCGCAACTAGTTATGTGTATCTAAAAGCCGAATTTCCGGCCTTTGCTCTCGTCTATTGTACGCTATGGCATACCACATCCAACCTTTTACCGTTGCCAATGCTGTCTCTGAAATATTACCTTCTCTTGCCCATATGGGGCCTTTTATCGAGCTTGGCGGCTGTTGCCATATTCTTGCTCATACAAAGGTTATTTTCGCGAGCTTTACCCCCTGTACATCGTTCTGCCAAAGATCCGAGATAGGCGTGGAGCCCGTCGCGTAGACCCAAGTTCGCCCAATAGCCGGTCGCGAGATAGGAGAGAACCCAATTCTGAAGATTCCCTGCCTTCGCGCTCGCCGCACACGTTTCGAAATTAAACATCTTCGCTCCTCAAATACCAAAGCACGCGTTCGATCCCCTGGTTCAAGGTCAGTGCCGAGGTATCGAGAATTTCACACCCGTGGCGGGACGCCTCATTTCTGAGGAAGCTGGCCCAGTTCATCATGTCCGCATTGGCGAGATCAGGCTGACCTCGATCGATCGTAAGACGTTCGGTCCTGGTCTCGTCGTCGCAGTCGACGAGGATTGCGGTATAGAAAGCAATGCCTGCCCGTTCGGCGGCCTCAGCCAGAAACGAAAATCGGGACTGACCTTCAAAAAGAACGTTGCGGCCTTGTGATAATAGTGGAGACAATCGGACCATCCATTCGAAAGTGGCCGCTCTCTGCCATCCCTCGACTGAGCCGAATTCGTCGATCATCTCTCGCACGGGTGGGACACCGATACGGTCCTTGTAGAAAACGTCGAACTCCTGGCCATGTCGGTGTTCGATCGCCTCAGCAATTGTTGTCTTGCCAGCTCCGGATGCGCCGGTGAGGATGACGAGTGGCATAAGCTTCCCCTTATGATATCGCAGTATCAACTGCTAAATTACTGTTTCGGAAGAGCCATAGAGTGCGATGGCCATGATGATATTTGCCGGCGCGCCCAAAGCCGGGATGGTCGAATTTAATTCCTTTGGCAGTCGCCAGAATGACGACCGGAACATTGATGCTGGCTAGCGAGGCCAGCAGAGCGGCTTCGTGTGCTCCATTTCGCCAATACTCTTGTTTGCCGTAAGGCGCGTCTGCCACCACTAGATCGACAGGCGGCAGATTGGCTAGCTTTAAGGCAAGGAGCTCAGCATCTGTCGCATCGGCCTGAATGACATGTGTAGACAGATGGCCGTGCAGATCAAAAAGCCGGTTGGCGCTCTCAACCGCGGCACGATGGCTTTGGCGGTTGTGCAGAGCAACGAAGTGGCTCAGCTCGCTGAGACGCTCAGATAGCCCTTCCTCTGTAAGGAGAGCCGCGTTTTTTCCTGCGACCGAAACGGCATAGGCCGAGACGTCCGACATGCTGATATTTCTCAACTGGTCGCCGTGCAAAAAGCCCAACACCGTGGCGAGATAGCCGCCTCCGCAAGTTGGATCATACAGGTGGTAAGGCGACGTCCGGCCCTCCCTCCTCAGAAGGGAGGTCGCTCGCAGAAACAATTCACTGGCAGGTCGTACGGGAAAGGCGGTGAGGCCGGGTCGGCTGAACAGGACCTTACCGCTCGCCAGATCTTCGCTCGGAAGATCGGTGCGAGAATGCACGAATTTCATGGAAGTCTCTCAGAATCGCAGCCAGCATTACAAGCTCGCCAATGCGAGGCTGGCTAAAACGTACCCAGGTGCGATGCACCTGCTTCGAACCCCTCCGGCAAGGGGAGCGCCCTTAGGCGTCGAAGAAGGCCGTTGCGATGTTGAGAGCGAATGTTTTCATGGCGACATAAACTTAACGCCTGGCGGCCGCACGCGCAAGGGTGTCGCCAGTTTCTCCTAACACCCGAGACAGCTACCGGCGATCAAAGACTTCAGGCGCCAACTGTCCAGCCATCATGAGATGCTGCAAGGTGTAGGATATCGAAAGGGCATCATCGAGTGCGTCATGGCCCTGCAGTGGGTGATGCTCAATTCCATAGTAGCCGGCAAGCTTGTTGCTCGGTGTTTTCGCCAAATCCTCGACCGGCATACCTGCTGCAAGCAGAAGTTTGACGGCATTATCAAAACGGTGGGCCGGAATGGGAGGTTGGATACCGGCGATATAGCAGCTAATCGCGACCATGTTCAGCTCGTCCTTGCCCCATGACCAAAACCGCATACCCTCCGAGAAGCTATCGACCCCAGTGAGGGCATCTTGCAAGGATACGCCGTCGGCCTCGATGTTTTTTTCGGTAATGCCGGTCAGTTTGGTGAAGAACGGATCGATGGCATACCTGTTGCCAAACCTGTCGACCGGCTGGACATATGCCTTGTATGTCCCCAAAATCGGAAATTCACCTTCAAGCCCCAGCCTGACCGCCCCGATCTGCGCGATCACGGGATCCGGATCGTGGGCTGCACACCAAAATCGACGTTGAGAGCCTTCCAAGCAAAGAAATTCGCAGTCAAATATGATTGCCGTTTTCATACGTCGCCGTTTCTCTGCGTTGACGAGTGCTTCTCATTACGAGAAAGATAACTGCACTTTCGGATATAGGACAACCCTCCCTATAGCATTCCCCATGAACCCGTCCGATTTACAGATTCATTGCGGCGCCAACGCTGCCGAGGGCTGTCCGCAAGCTTAAGCCGGTCACTAGAGCGGTATATCCGCTCACGGCTACATCGGACGCCCATCGCCGGATGGAGGCCGGTGGCTTGTCGGGAAGGCAGTTCTGGCTGGTTTTCATGAAAGAGGCACGCATACGGACCTATCAACTACCCTTGATGTAGGACGAACACACGGCGCCGCAAAACATCCTGGCATGCCGCACCCCGACCGACTTGACGATCTTTCGTCTATCTTGTTCATTCGGGGAATGTTCAAAGCCGCGAATGCTGTGCAGATCAGAGTTTCTATCGACGAGATCGAACCAGACGTCTGGCGCCGGCTGGTCCTGCCGGTCCAATGGAACCTAGAGCATCTGCATCTTGGAATTCAGGCTGCATTCAACTGGTGGAATTATCACCTCTATGAGTTCCGGATCGGTGGTCTGCGGTATGGGGAAGTCGAGACCCTGACGGAGGATGCCACCGACGACGATCCTCGGGTCTTCGATCAGAGCGAGGTCCGTTTGCTGGACTTCGAGCAAGGTTCCGTGTTCAGCTACCATTATGATTTCGGGGACGACTGGCAGCACACCGTCGTGGTTGAAGAGTTCTTGACGCTCACTGCTACGCCGAAGCACGGGAGCTGTGTCGCAGGCGCAAGGGCGCGACCACCGGAGGATGTCGGCGGCGTGTCGGGATATGAGCGGTTCCTGGAGATCATCGCCGACCGGGAAGACCCGGAGTATGATGAAACCATCCGTTGGTGCGGTGGCTACTTCGATTCGGAATGGTTTGACCTTTCGACTGCCGACAAGGATCTGCGCAATGCGTTGCGCTCCAACGTGAAACGGCGCTTGTATCAACCGAAGCCGAAGTATGTCCCAAAGAAATGAGTTAGCTGGGTGCGAGCGGCGGTCCTGATGGAATACGGATTCTCGCCAACTCCGCCAGGCAACGACAGCCTGTCCCTCTGTAGTAAGACCTTCGGGCACCGACTGCTGCGTCATTTAGGACGACGGTTCAAGCGTTCTGACTTCGATGACCAACGCCTTTTAACTCCGGAGAGTTTAGAAGCGTCAACGATACTGCTCGGTGGGTTGTCGGCGGCTGATTCTCGCTGTGGCATTGCGCCAACGTCTCAATCCATGTCGCGACATCACCCGGAATGGCGACTTCGCCCGACTCCAGCGCCTCGATCCAGGCAAGGTCGCAATGCAGCGAGTTTACCAAATCAATCGATGTCCAGCGGATGAGGTTCAGGCATTCTCTGAAACGGTCGGGCGTCATGTTGACCACTCCTAGTCCTCAAAGTTCGAACGACACTGTTGTGCCATTATACCCTCATTGCCGAGTTTCGCGCGGGAGCCGCTCGCGTCTATCCTGAGACGCGAGATTTCTAGCCCGCGCGGCGTTTTCCATGATCTTCGCAAATTCACCCAACGGCACGTGATCAGCGCGAAGCATAAGCCGGATCATCGGATCATGGAGAACTTCCGACATCGTCAAATCATCGTGGCACATGCGATCACCCTCTTTTTTGTGAGGTTGATAGCGCTGGTCTGTGACGCCAACATGATGAGAGCGAGGCTAGATCTGGGCCTCTTGACAGCGCGGACGACGAGGGAAATTCGGAACGCATCGATAGCAGGTGCCGCCCGCGATCTGTTGCAACTTTGCCGCATATCAAAGATTAGCTGGAAATCTCGCCGGGTTCGACTTGGCCTGCGTCCCCAATCGATCTAGGATTGGCAATCATCAACACGGTTCTAGGGAGTTTTCGATGGCAAATTTTCACAACTCCCGAGTAGCTTCCGCGAAGTTCGCCTGAAGCCTGCAGCGTTTTTTTGACGCGATAGAACCTGATTGACTGGTGCCACCCTCCCGTCGATCATTCCTCACAAAACCATTTCGCGCGTTTCTGCGCGGACATCCTTTTCCCTGTGAAGGAGCCGGCGTGAGCCGGAAATATCAATGGCTTTTGGTTTCAAATCCCGCCGCGGCGGGGCTTTTCGCAGCGTCTTCCGTTTTTGCTGGGCTCATTGGAAGCATCAGCCGGGCCGTGCGCTCTTCATGTTGTTCACGGTCATGCTCTCGACGCTTGCGGATGTGCTGACACCTCTGTTCTCCGGTCGGCTGGTCGATGCCGTGGTATCCGGGCAGGCGAGCGATGCCACAACATGGAGCAATGCCATCAACGCCTTTTGTTGGCTGATGGCATTGTCGATCGGCGCCGTCATGCTACGGCATGCGACGTTCACTGCCATTATAGGCTTCACCCTGAAGTCGATGTCTGAGATTGCCGCGGACTCTTTCGCCCATATCCAGCGGTTTTCGAGCGAATGGCATGCCAACAGCTTCGCCGGCTCTACCGTGCGCAAGGTGACGCGCGGCATGTGGGCGCTTGACGTCCTCAATGACACCGTCTTCGTAGCGCTATTCCCGTCGCTGGTGATGCTCATCGGCTCAACGATCCTGATGACTTGGTACTGGCCGATGATGGGAGTGCTGGTCGGCGCCGGTTCAGTCCTCTTTATTGTGTTCACTGCGGTGATGGCATTGCGCTATGTCGCACCTATGGCCAGCATGGCCAACAGTTGGGATACGCGTCTTGGAGGCGCGCTCGCCGACGCGGTGACGTGTAATGCGGTGGTTAAAGCCTTTGGTGCCGAAAGCCGCGAAGACGAGCGCCTCTCCTTCGTCACTCGCAAGTGGCAAGATCGAACACGACGGACCTGGACGCGGGGCACTCTGAACGGCACCTCGCAGAATGCGCTGCTTAGCCTGTTGCGTGGGTGCGTGCTGGGCCTTGCCCTCTGGCTCTGGGCCAATGGCAAGGCCAAAGCCGGCGACATCACCTTCGTCCTGACTGCGTTTTTCATTCTCCAGGGCTACCTGCGCGAAATCGGCATGCATATTCGCAACCTGCAGCGCTCGGTCAACGACATGGAGGAGCTTGTCACTATCCACGCCCAGCCTTTGGGGGTGGAAGATGTTACGGGCGCGCCAGCGCTTCATGTGAAGGCTGGCTTGATCACGTTCGATCGTGTCACTTTCCACTATGGCAACCACCATGCCCCGCTTTACAAGGACTTTTCGGTCACCATCCAGCCCGGCGAGCGGGTGGGCCTCGTCGGTCATTCTGGCTCTGGAAAGACAACCTTCATTAAACTGATCCAGCGTCTGCATGATATCAACGGCGGGATAATCTCGATCGACGGGCAGGACATTTCCAAGGTGGCTCAGACCTCTCTTCGCCGCCAGATCGCCATTGTGCAGCAGGAACCTATCCTGTTTCACCGTACGCTAGCTGAGAATATCGCCTATGCAAGACCAACTGCCACGCAATCGGAAATTCGAAGGGCCGCGCGGCTTGCCAGCGCCCATGACTTCATAGAGGCGTTGCCAAAGGGTTATTCGACACTTGTCGGCGAACGTGGCATCAAACTTTCCGGTGGCGAACGGCAACGCATCGCCATCGCCCGGGCATTCCTGGCCGACGCGCCCATTCTGATCCTCGACGAGGCGACCTCAAGTCTCGATTCAGAGTCGGAGATGCTTATCCAACAGGCAATGGAGAAGCTAATGGAGGGCCGTACGACACTCGTCGTCGCTCACCGGCTGTCGACAGTGCGGACGCTTGATCGGCTGCTGGTCTTCGAACGGGGACATATCGCAGAGGAAGGCACCCACGCGAGCCTGATCCGGCGCAAGAGCGGGATCTATCGCGGGCTGTTTGAGCGCCAGGCGTTGGAGCTTACGAAGGGCATAGAGAGCGAGGGGCTGATCGGCTGATAAGAGGCTACAGGCAGCCTTCTCCCCGAAGAATGGGCTCACCTGGCACGCGAGGTTGCCCCTCGCCTTGAAGGGAATCGAACCCGCGACCGGCTGGCCAAAATTACATAAGCGTCTGAAAAGGCGCGCTCTTTGCGCGTAATGCGCATTTATGGAACTTGGACGCGGCAGTTGTAGATCCCGCGTCAACTACCCGGCATTCGCACGGGTAGCGGTATTTACGATGATTGGCAGGTAGAATAGCATACTACGGGCCGAGGGAAATTTATGGCCTTGGAGTTAGCGCGGGGGCTAAGCTTTCCGATTTGTTTCGATCGTCGGCATGCCAGTCAATCTACCTCAAGATGAGCCGACGCTGTTCTTCCAACAATTGCATGGCTACCACACAAGCATTCCGCACGTGAAGCGACGCCAATTTCTCCGCCTCAGGTGCGTCCCGGCGCCTCAGTGCAGCCGCGAGGTCGTCGATTTCTGTAAGGCTTTGCGAAATACGGTTCGGGTGCATCAGCGATGTGGCGCGCAGAATGTTAATTCGCGAGAACAGACTCTGCAGCACCTCTTTGAGGAGGTGATTTCCGCAATGTGCGAGCATGATATTATAATGCAAACTTTTCGCGTCAATTACCCGAGTGGTATCACCCGATTGTGATTCACGTCTTAGGAATTCCGCTCCTTTAGCGAACTCTTCGATGGAGGCATCGCTGCCATTTTGGGCGAATTCTCGCGCGGCGAAGCCTTCCAACACGCCGCGAAGCGCGTAAAGCTCACGCGCCTCCTCAAGCGATATGATAGCGACGACCGGACCCTTATGAGGGACGATCTCCACAAGCTTTTCCGCTTCAAGCTTGCGGAGCGCTTCACGCAGCGAAGTGCGGCTGACACCAAGATCTTCGCACAGCTCGCGTTCGATCAGGCGGGAACCCGGAACATAACGTCCGGACGTGATATTATCACGAACAGCTTTTTCGCTCTGACGGCGCAGCGTATCAGGCTGCAAAGCGGCTATCCGTGCGGTCATCTCGGCTACCTCATACTACATTATGACCATCCGTCATTAACACGAAATATCTTTATCAAACAAGTTGATGAAGCCGGGACATTGGCAATCATCAGCAAGTCCAGCGCCGCAGGTCTCCTTAACCCGCCGGGCCTTGCTTCCTTGTAGTAGTCGGCTGAACGCACCCGTCCGACCATGAGGCCGTGCAGCGTCTTCTTGTCGGTTTCCCGCGAAACGCAGACGACAACCCACCATTGTATTAGGATTCTCAGTCTGAGACGACGGCGTCTATAAAGTATTAAAAATCGTCATGTCTGAATGAGTAGTCCGGTTTCGTACAGTCTGTGAACTATGCGCGGCATGACACAACCCCAGTTGACCCGCGTTACAAATTGGGGCGATACTTTAGCAAATAGTTAACTATTACAGCTTCTAACTAAGGTTGTAGAACATCTGGTCGAGATGGTCCCTTCGCATGACGCGACAATAAATCACGTTTTTTAGAACTGAGTTCGGGTGGTCGTCTCCTGAGGCGGCGACAGGAATTCACGCGTTTCGACATTGAAGGCAAGATATCAGCTTTTCGCTCTCATGAAGGGCTATCAAAGGGGGCGAGGGCTTGGGGCCTTATGAATCGAGTCATTCCAGATGGCTCTGATGACCTGCTCGGCTTCGACAAGCCTGGCCAGTCTGTTCTCAACGTCAGCGGTCGTATGCGACGATATCAGATAAATCAAGTCCCAAAACAGCTTCCGATAGGGGAAATAGAATGTCTTTCTACACACAAATGAAGAAATCTTCCAGATCTCGGGTGGTTCTGGACGAAATAGAGCGGCTCTGTGGCAGCGTTTCCCGCGGGAACCTCTCCGAGCGTGCAAATCTCGATGTAGCGACAGGCGAAGCCAGAGAGGTGTTGATCGCTATCAACCGGTTGCTGGAGGAGAGCATGGAGCCGATGCAGACGCTCGGAGCATCTATCGCGCGTATGTCAGGAGATCACGACAAGGGCAACATCGATGTCATGTTGCCCTCAGAGGAGTTCAAGGGCGATTTTGCCATAATGGCCAAGGGCGTCAACGATATGGTCAGCGGCCATATCGCGGTCAAGAAAAAGGCCATGGCCTGCATCAAGGAGCTCGGCGAGGGCAACTTCGAAGCGCCACTTGAGCAGTTCCCAGGCAAAAAGGCTTTTATCAACGAGACAATCGAAACCTTGCGCGCCAACCTCAAAGGCCTGATTGCCGAAATGAATACGATGTCTATTGAGCACGATAAGGGCGATATTGATGTCTTCGTACCGGAAGAAAAATTCAAGGGTGACTTTGCCGTCATGGCCAAGGGCATCAACGGCATGGTCAGCGGCCATATCGCGGTCAAGAAAAAGGCCATGGCCTGCATCAAGGAACTTGGCGAGGGCAATTTTGATGCGCCGCTCGAGCTATTCCCCGGCAAGAAGGCTTTCATCAATGAGACGATCGAGACCCTGCGTGGAAACTTGCGGGCGATTATTACTGAACTTCACCGGCTGATTGCGGCTTCTACGGCCGGCAAACTTTCAGAGCGCGGTGCTCCAGATCGTTTCGTTGGGGATTTCGCCAAGGTAATCTTCGGAATCAACGGCATGCTGGACGCTATTATTCTTCCGATCTCAGATGGTAATCGCGTGCTTCTTCAGGTGAGTGTCGGTGACCTTACCCAGCATGTGGGAACCGAATGTAAAGGCGATCACGAGCGTATGAAGAATGCGATCAACAATATGGTCGACAATCTGCGTAACACTGCAGCCATTGCCAACCAGATCGCCAGTGGCGACCTGACCGTTGAACCAGAGCCGCTTTCCGACAAGGACACGCTGGGAATCGCTCTTCTGTCCATGGTCGAGCGACTTCGCGGAGTCGTTGCCGATGCATTGACCGCCAGTGACAATGTATCAGTGGGTTCACAGAGGTTATCGTCCGGTTCAGAGCAACTTTCGCAAGGTGCCACCGAGCAGGCCGCAGCGGCTGAAGAGGCCGCGGCCTCAATGGAAGAAATGGCGTCGAATATCAAGCAAACCGCTGATAACGCTGCTCAGACTGAAAAGATCGCACGCCAATCATCGAAGGATGCCGAAGCTTCCGGCGAGGCCGTCAACCGGGCCGTGGCTGCGATGCGCACGATCGCCGAGAAGATTTCCATTGTTCAGGAGATTGCCCGCCAGACCGACCTTCTCGCTCTGAATGCAGCCGTGGAGGCGGCCCGTGCGGGTGAGCATGGCAAGGGCTTTGCCGTCGTTGCCTCCGAAGTGCGCAAGCTTGCGGAACGCAGCCAGTCTGCCGCTGCCGAAATCAGTGGCCTTTCGAGTGAAACGGTGAGCATTGCGACGGACGCCGGTGCGATGCTTACCCGACTGGTGCCAGACATCCGCAAGACGGCAGAGCTGGTATCGGAAATCTCCGCTGCTTGCCGCGAACAGGATATCGGCGCCAGTCAGATCAATGAAGCAATCCAGCAGCTCGACAAGGTGACCCAGCAAAACGCCGGTGCTTCCGAAGAGATGTCGGCAACCTCTGAAGAACTTGCCGCACAGGCCGAGGAACTTCAGGCCTCTATCGCCTTCTTTAAGGTCGACAATGCCGGGAGTGATAAAATGCAGGCATCTCGTGGTCAGCCGGCCAAGGCTTGGCTTAAGAGTAACATCCCGGCAAGACCGGCAGCCAAGGCACCAACATTCAAATTTGGCCAAACGGTTGCAAGCCAGCAGGCTCGTGTTAAGGGCTTGATGCTCGATATGTCGATGGGGGGGCCGGATTCCGAAGATTCTGACTTTAAAGAAAGCGCATGATCGGGGCTACGAACGCCTTTAAATCACCGTATGTGACGTTCGATCTCAAGGATGAATGCTTTGCAGTCCTGTAGAGGTGGCCAAGGAAATGCTTGACGACGAATGCGCTTTCCGCATCTCCGGACTGCTTTCCGGGTCTGCGCGGAATTGTGCGAGCAAACGTCCCAAGGATCGGTCTGCACGGCTTGACATGGCGGAAACAGAAAAGCGGCTCATATCGGCTTTCCCATGTCGTAGTTGAGGCCTGGATCCTGCCATAGCGATCGAGACATTACTCGGGTGGGACGGATCACAGCCCACAGGCGATGGCAAGCGTAGGACCCCGCGAACGCAGAAAACTTGATCATGTTGCGCAAACCATTGCCACGAGGAATTTGAAATGAGCGAAACGACATTGCTGCCGAATAGTATGCGCCTTCCGCAGATCGTTGCGATCCAGACTCTGCTCGCGGATTTGCTGGATAAGAACTCCGTCGTTGAACTGTCTGTGCCCGAGGGCGCTGAGGCGGACCTGTGTTTCGTTCAATTGATCGAGGTTGCGAGAACGAGCGCCAAGGACAGCGGCAAGAGTCTGCGGATGAACGCTCCGGCAAACCGCGTGCCACTCGATGTCCTTAAACGCGAAGGGTTTCTGGAAGCCGCGTCTCCCTCGGCGGATTTCTGGCTATGCAAGGAGGCCGTGTGATGTCGGCAAAAATCCTCACAGTCGACGATTCCGCCAGCATTCGAATGACCACCAAGATCTCCCTGTCCAACGCCGGCTACACGGTGACGGAAGCGGTCGATGGCTCCGATGGCCTGGCCAAGGCCAAGAGCGGCTCCTTCGATCTGATCATCACCGATCTCAACATGCCTGTTATGGACGGCCTGACGATGATTGAGGAGTTGCGCAAGCTGCCCGAGCACATGGGCGTGCCGATCATCTTCCTGACGACGGAATCCGATGCCGACCTCAAGGCCCGCGCCAAGGCGGCCGGTGCCACCGGCTGGCTGACCAAGCCGTTCGATCCTGAAAACCTGATCAAGATAACCCGCAAGGTGCTCGGCCGATGAACACGCTCGATCCGGTTGCCGTCTTCCGCATTGAAGCTGCCGAGGTTTTCGAACAGATCGAAAGCGGCCTCCTCGACCTTACCCGCAGGCTCGACGACAAGGCGCAGATCGACGCGGTGTTCCGCGGACTGCATACGCTGAAAGGCTCCGGGTCGATGTTCGGCTTCGACGCGCTGGCCGCGTTCACCCATCATTGCGAAACGGCCTTCGACCGTGTCCGCAAGGGTGAAGTGCCGGCAACTGCCGAACTGGTTGCTGCGGTGCTCGCGGCGCAGGATCACATGCGTGCCCTGGTCGAGACGCCGAACGGCGATCATCAGGCGGCGGGTGATCGCCTGCTGGAACTGCTGCGCGCTGCCGTCGATGGCAAATCCGCAGAGCCGGTCGTAGCTGCTGCAAAGGACGCATTGAACCGTTGGCGCATCCGCTTCAGCCTGCCGCACAACGCTATGATCAACGGCACCAACCCGCTCGGTCTGCTGGATGAATTGCGCGATCTCGGCGAATGCCGGATCGTTGCCGATACTGCCGGAGTTCCGCCACTCGACCTGCTGGTGCCGACGGAACTGCATCTCTCCTGGGAGGTGTTTTTGACATCCGACCAGCCGCGCTCCGCCATCGATGATGTTTTCATCTTTGTCATCGACGACATGAAGTTCGAGGTCGAGACGCTGACGGACGCCGTGGCGCCAGCCCCTGTTGCCGAACAGCCTGCGATCGTCGTGCCACTGCCGGTGGCCACTCCACTAGGCACGGTCGCTGTTCCAGCCGCTGTTGTTATTGTCCCGGCTGCCGAGACATTGCCAGTCAAGATTGAAACACCATCATCGCCGCCGCCCGCCGATGCCCGCCAGGCCAAGGCATCCGAAAGTGTCCGCGTTCCGGCCGAACGGCTCGACGAGCTGATGGACCGTGTCGGGGAGCTGGTCATTGCCCAGTCGCGGCTGCGGCAATTGGCCAATTCCAGCGCCGAACTGGCATTGCGCTCCGTCTCCGAGGAAATCGAGCGGCTGTCGGGCGAACTGCGCGACACGATGATGGTCTTGCGCATGGTGCCGGTCGCCACATTGTTCAGCCGCTTTCGCCGTCTGACCCATGATCTGGCCCGCGAGACCGGCAAGGTCATCGAACTGGTCACCGAAGGCGAAACCACCGAAGTCGACAAGACGGTCATCGAGCGGCTGGCCGATCCCTTGGTGCATCTGGTCCGCAACTCCATCGACCACGGCCTGGAGCCGCCGGCCGAGCGCCTGTCGGCCGGGAAGTCCGAGGGTGGCACCGTGACACTCTCGGCCCGCCAATCCGGCGGCGAGGTCATCATCTCGATCAAGGACGACGGTCGCGGCATCAATCGCCAGCGGGTGCGTGCCAAGGCCGAGAGCTCCGGGCTAATCCAGCTCGGCCAGGTGCTGACGGACAGTGACCTGTTGCAGCTGATTTTCGCTCCCGGTTTCTCGACCGCCGCGCAGATCACCAATCTCTCCGGCCGCGGCGTCGGCATGGACGTCGTCAAGAAGACGGTCGAGGCCTTGCGCGGCGCCATCGACGTCACCAGCCATGACGGGCAGGGCTCGGAAGTGTCCTTGCGCATTCCGCTGACGCTGGCGATCATCGATGGCCTGCTCGTGCGGGTCGGCACCGGTCGCTATGTCATTCCGCTTTCAGCGGTCGAGGAATGCCTCGAACTGTCGCTGGAAGAGGATCTGCGCTCGCGCGGTCGTAGCTTCATCTCGCTGCGAGACAGCCTCGTGCCTTTCCTCAGGTTGCGCGAGCTGTTCCGCACCGGCACCAAGCCGGATGTGCATCAGAAGGTAGTGGTCATCTCGACCGGCACGGAACGGGTTGGTCTCGTCGTTGACCAGATCATCGGCGACCACCAGACGGTCATCAAGTCGATGTCCAAGCTGCATCAGGATGTCTCGACATTCTCCGGTGCCACCATTCTCGGCGACGGCAATGTCGCGCTTATTCTCGACGTCGTCCACCTGGTCGCCGCCGGTCAGCAACAGGAGGCGCAGTTGCGTGCAGCAGGATGAACCAGTCCCTTCAGAACGATAATCACTGGAACGACACCGATGAACTCGAGGTCCTGACGTTCGATCTGAACGGCGAGACATTTGCGCTCGAGGCGGCAATGGTTCAGGAAATCCTCGACCTCCTGCCGGAAACTGCGGTGCCGGGAAGCCAGCCTTTCGTTGCCAGCGTCATCAACTTTCGCGGCAAAGTCATTCCGCTCGCCGATCTGCGCCTTGCCTTCGGCATGGAAGCGGCAGCAGCGACCATCGACAGCCGCATCGTCGTCATCTCCCTGACGATCCAGGACGAACCGACACTGGTCGGGTTGCGAACGGACAAGGTGAATGAAGTCACCACGCTGGCGAAAGCCTCCAGCGAAGCGCCTCCGAGCGTCGGCATGCGCTGGCGACCGGACTACATCAGCTACCTCGTCAAGCGCGGCGGCGAATTCATCATCCTTCCCAACCTGCAGGCCATTTTTACCAGGCGAAGCAGCAGGGCAGCTCAGATCTAATTGTAGCCACAACATCTGCAAAGGGCCGGCGCAGTATCGACAGCGAGATTCATCAAAAGTCCCGTTCGACGGGAACAGAAAATCTATCATGAAAACCATCATAAATCACACGGGCGGCCACTCGAAAGGTACTTAACATGCCCTCCCCCATAATCCTGCTTGTTCGGCTCCGGCTGCAGCCCAGCGCGGCCGTTCCTTGCACACCGCTTCCACGTCATCCAACAACACAATACACCCCAGCAGTCTCATGCCAAGCGTTTCGCGCTCGATTTGGCGATGAGAGGACCTGAAGCGGCAGGGGGGACTTCCGCGATATCGCTTAAAGTGATTCGGCGCTTTTTAGCCGCTCCGGACAACCCCGTTTCATTTTCTCTGGGAAAAACATCAATGGTCTCAAACGTTCAAGAAGCTCAATTCGTGACATTCAGTCTTGGCGACGAGATGTTCGCGGTAACAGTCGATGTAGTGCGGGAGATCCTCGATTATGCCGAGGCCTTCAAGATTCCGAACGGTCCCGACTATCTGCTCGGGCTGCGGGACGTCCGCGGCCAGGGTGTGCCGACGATTGATCTCCGGCTGAAACTTGGAATGTCTAAGACGATCCCAACCTTCAACACAAGGGTTCTCGTTCTCGACGTTCCGGTGGAAGACCGGCTGCTGTCGCTCGGCCTCGTCGCCGACCGCGTCTACGAGGTGACGAGCTTCCAGCATGCCCAGATCGGGGCCGCCCCAGATATCGGTGTGAGGTGGCGATCGGGCTATATCGCCGGCGTCGTTCATCATGACAGCGGTTTTGTCGTCATCGTCGATCTCGCGCGGCTCCTGTCACGCGAGGACACATCGGCCTTGTCGGCCGCACAGCGCTAAATTCGGAGCATCAGGCATATGAGGGTAGCGCAGTCCGAATCGCAGTCGCCGGGAGATCGAATCAGCAAGCGAAATTTCGACAAGCTGGCTCGTTTCATCTACGATTACAGCGGCATCAAGATGCCGCCTACCAAGCTGACCATGCTGGAAGGGCGGCTGCGCCGGCGTCTGCGGGCGACCCGGCACGCGAGCTTTGACGACTATTGCGATTTCCTGTTCAATCACGGCGGCCTCGACCAGGAGACCGTCTACCTTATCGACGCGGTCACCACGAACAAGACGGATTTCTTCCGCGAAACAAAGCACTTCGAATATATGCTTTCAACGGCATTGCCGGCGCTGGCGAACAGCGGGATCAGGACTATCAAGACCTGGAGCTCGGCTTGTTCGACGGGCGCCGAGCCCTATACGATGGCGATGGTGCTTGCCGAATTTACGGAGGGGCGCAACGACCTCGCTTACAGCGTTCTGGCAACCGATCTCAGCACTGACGTGCTGCAGGCAGCCCGCAAGGGCATCTACACGGTCGACATGATCTCCCCCGTTCCGCGCAAGCTTCGCAAGAAATATGTCATGGTACCGAAGCAGCAGGGGCGCGGCGAGGTGCGCATTTCTCCAAAACTGCGGTCGAGGGTCGGCTTTGCCCGCATGAACCTGATGGACCAGAAGTATCCTCTGGGCGAACCCGCGCACATCATCTTCTGCCGCAACGTGCTGATTTACTTCGACCAGCAGACACAGTTGGTGGTCCTCACACGCCTATGCGACTGCTTGGCCAAAGGTGGCTACATGTTCATCGGCCACTCGGAATCGATCACGGGGTTCAATCTACCGCTGAAACAGGTGTCGAACACTGTTTTCCGGCGGATAGATACACCCGACATGGAGATGCCTTGATTGCTTGGGGTTTGACGGCTTTTCGAGGCGATCAATGCGGACACGCCTGGCGACAACGGGGGCTGCGGTCTTCGTTTCGATGTCTTCGGCGCTCGCGTACCCGCGCAGCCTTTGCCGCCGTGAGCCCTGAGGCCGAACTCTTCGGACATCGGGCTCAATCAAGTTCACCTCATGACCCACCGAGCAGATGCGCTCGCCCCGCGCTGCAGGTGCGATCATGACGTTGGCTTGCCATTCCCTCTCGATACCGCTGAGCTGGCTTTTTCCTTTGGGTCATTTTGGCGTCTATCGCGTCGGACTTCCCTTCCTATTTGGCCTGGCTCCTCGTGCAGCCTTTGCGCCCCTCATAGTGCTTGCGCTCACAAAACAAGACGCTTGCGCTGAATTCTAGGCTGATCGGAGCAAACTCGGCTATGTTCGCGAAGTGACTGCAATTGGCCTCCGTTTTTGAGTAACGGATATAGCCGTCAGGCGGCGACCTCTCGGCCTCCGTCCTCAAAACATGCCATAATCTCGTCGGGTGCCTCCCCGAAACGAACTTTGATTTCGATGATCTGCGGAAGTGCGACCTCAAACGCCTGGACGCATGCGGGATCGAACTGAGAGCCTGATCGGGACAGTATGTGCACGACAGCTTCTTCGACCGACCAGGCGTGCTTATACGGACGGGCCGTGGTCAATGCGTCGAAGTTGTCGGCCAATGCGACAATTCTTCCGGCGATGGGAATGTCTATCCCAGACAACCTGGACGGATAGCCTTGGCCGTCCCACCTTTCATGATGGGTGGCGGCGATCTCAGCGGCGAGTCTCAGAAGGCTTGATTTCGAGGCGCGCAGGATGTCGCATCCCAGAAGCGTATGAGTCTGCATTTCGGCAAACTCCTGCTCGGTGAGCTTACCCTTCTTCAAAAGCACGGCATCCGGAATGCCGACCTTTCCGATATCGTGCATCGGCGATGCAAGCTTGATATCCGCACACTCCCTCCGGGTCAGGCCCAGTGCTTCCGCGATCACCTCTGAATATGCCCCTACGCGCCTTGTATGCCTCGCCGTCTCGATGTCCTTGAAGCTGGCGGCTATCGAAAGGCGGTCGATAATCTCCTCCTCTCTCTCCCTGATCTCCGCAGTTGCTTTGTCGACTTCCTGGCGTAGCCATTCGGCCTTATCCGCGAGCTTGTTACGCGCGTCGACCAGTGCAATCAAGTTACGCATCCGCGCCTGGAATTCGAGCGGATTGACGGGTTTGTTTAGGAAGTCGATGGAGCCAGCGTCGAGGCAGGCCATGCGGGTCGCCATATCGGTGTCCGCGGTCACCATGACGAATGGCTTTCCGCGGTATTTCTCGAACATGGTGATTTCTCGGAGTAACTCGACACCGTTGTAACCCGGCATCTGGTAGTCAACGACCGCTAGATCGAAATCAAGTTTTGGCATGGCTGCGAGGACATCGCCGGGATCGCTGAATGTCACTGCCTCGCAGCCACCGATCTTGGCGACCAGCTTCGTCAGGAAACTCAGGTTCGTTATGTTGTCGTCGACGAGAAGTATGCGCATGCGTAGCTCCCTAAGAGGCAATCAACTGTCTATGGTTCTGTAAATCCAGATGCAGCGCCTCCAGCTCCCGGACCGAAAACGGTCGACTTGCAAACGCCCGCGCACGACACGCGAGGTCTTCCAATCCGAGATTGGCCGCAGCGCCGGTGAGCTTATGAAGCAGCCGATCGAGGTCGCCGTTGCTACTGGCGGCCATGGCCTCTCGCAGCTGGACGAGGATGACGCCCGCGTCGTCGAAGAAGCCGTCGAGAAGTTCGCCATACGCTTGCTCGCCAAGAGCTTCCAAAACGTCCCGCCTGTGGCTGCTCCCTTGGTCAGTGTCAGAAACCGGACTAAGACGCCCGCGATCCTTCTTCCCGGGCAAAGCGCTCCTGTCGGTTCGCCCGATCAGTTGGGAAAGCTGGCGCAACGTGACAGGCTTGGTCTCGAAACCCGTCATTCCGACAGCTGCACAGAGACGCCTGTCGTCATCGGAGGCGTTGGCCGTCATCGCCACGATGGGAACGTTGTGCCCCCAGGGAGAGCCCGCCCGAATGCGTCTGGTCGCCTCTATCCCGTCCATGTGCGGCATCTGCATGTCCATGAGCACCAGATCGAAGTCGGCGGCTTCCGCCGCCTTGACCGCTTCCACCCCGTCATTGGCGATGACGACCTGCTGTCCGAGATGGCGCAGAAACCCCGCCGCCACCTGCTGGTTGACGGCGTTGTCTTCGACCAGCAAGACACGGAGGCACCCGAGATCGCCAATCGCGATCGGGTCCACCAATGGTACCGGGGTTAGCGCACGATCCGCCGCCTCAGCCGGGATTTCAAACCAGAAGGTGCTGCCCTGCCCTTTCGCGCTTCTTACGCCGATCCTGCCGCCGAGTGACTCAGTGATCTCCTTGCAGATGGTAAGGCCGAGACCCGTCCCGCCGTATGTCCTCGATATAGACGCGTCGACTTGCGAAAAGGGTTTGAACAGCTTGGTCTGGCCCTCCTCGTCTATGCCTATCCCGGTGTCGCTTATCGCAAAATGCAGTTTGCTGCGTCCGGCAATTGTTTCCTGCGAGAGCTTGACGGCGACAACACCCCTAGAGGTGAACTTGATCGCATTGCTGAGGAGGTTCAGGACGACTTGCCGGACGCGCGTCTCGTCCGTCACCACCAGCATGTTCAACAGCTCTCGGGGAATGTCGGCAACAAGCGTGTTCTCCCTCTCAGCCGCCCTGTCGCGGAGCATTTCGACAGCAGCGGACACAAGCCCGGCGATATCCGCAGGTCCGAGGTGGACGTCGATCTTGCCGTTTTCCAGCTTGGCGAAATCAAGGACTTCGTTGAGAACTTCGAGCAACGCCTGGCCCGACCTGCGGATGGTCTGGATGCCGATCCTCGTGCCGTCCGGAAGGTCGCCGAGTTCCAGAAGCTCCGCGGTCCCTAGAATGGCGTTCAGCGGCGTTCGAACTTCGTGACCCATCGTCGCCATGAATTGCGACTTGGCTTGGTTTCCGGCTTCGGCCCTAGCGTAGGCGTCGGTCAGTTCGCGCGCGATGTTCTCGAATTCAAGACCAGCGAGACGGACGGACCGCAGTTGCCGATGGAGTGTGAGAACGAGCACGCCGACACACATGGCCAACAACGCCGTGACGATCCCGGTCTGGATTTGGAGCGATTGAACGGCATTTCTGGCGTCGGCCCTCTCCGCGCTGACCTTGCTGTTCACGCCGGTCAGCAATTCTTCCGTTTCCGAAAGCAAAGGTGCGAGCATGACGACGAACTCATCCAATTGGGCGAGGCTGGCATCTTTCTTTGCGGCTATCGCGTCGAACCACGGGGCTTGGGACAGAACCGCCGTCTCGATTTGAGCGACGCGTTGGCTTAACTCCGGCACCCTCTTCAGATTGAGATCGAGGTTGGCTTTTTTCAGAATGGCCATGCGCGAATAGAGAATGTCGAAGCGTGTTGACAGCTCCTCGAGCGATCCGGGTGAAATGTCCCGACGAATGCCCATCGCATTGGCCACTTCGCTCAGGCGACGCGCCTCCCGATCGAGTTGGTAAACGGACCAGAGAGCGTTCTCGCGTATTCCGTCCTGAAGCGCCTCATACCGGTGGTAGATACCCGAAAGGAGATATATGACCCCGACCAGCAGGAGCGCCGAGAAAAGCTGCAGCAGCGCAGTCACCTTGCTGACGCGGCGTATCACGTCGCCGTTCTGTCGGGCGGTTCCTTTCATCACTTGGCTTCGATCGTCTTGATCTGCCAGACGGAACGCGAGAAGTACTTCTCGTTGTAGAGGGAGCTATCCTTGTCGAATGGATAGACGAGGAACAAGGGCCCCTTGTCCCGGACAGGCATCGTTTGTCCATCCATCCGCGTTGCTAGAATTGTGTCCATCGCGGTAGCGTCGGTAAAAGGTATTTCTGCGGCATAGTCGTTCAGCGCGACCAGCTTGATCGTCGTACCGTGAAGACCAGCCGCATCCAGCACGGCTCGCAGAAGTGGCCCGGAGAACTCTACGTTGCCTGTGGTCCAGGGGGTGGCCATCGTCGCCCTGCGACCTTGCAATCCTTCGAGCATGGCGAGATCGAACTGGGCTGTCTTGCCGACATTGGGATGATCCAAATTCCCGGTGACGGTAAGGACCACGTCACCCTTCGGCGCGTCGAGTGCGAAGGAGCAGGCAGGAAAAAGCATCACGGCAGCAATCGCTGCCGTGCGAACGTATGTGCGCATTTGAACACCTTGTTTGTCAGATTTCGATGCTGGGCCGGAACGACATGCCGTGGGGGCTCGTCCAAGGCTTTCAACAGCGTTATTTACGCCCGAAAGTCAGCGCCGATATCATATCGGCGTCAGCAGATTTGCATGGACACCCCAGAAATAGGGGCGAACCGTTTAGCGAGCGTTAATCGCATCTGATAAATACGGCATATTCGAAAATGCTCGTCTGTCGTCGTGTAACTTGGTAAATCAGGCGATAAGACGTCGACGTATCGCCTCGGCGATCGCCTGGGTTCGGTTCGCTGCGCCAAGCTTCTTCACGGCTGATTTGACATAGCTGTTAACAGTGTCCACCTGGTACCCTGTGGCCTTGGCTATGCCATCGCTCGTAAGGCCGAGGCTGGCATTGGAAAGGCAGGCCATTTCGCCCTTCGACAGTCTCAGGTGCTCGGCCGCGAACTTCTCCATTAAAGGCTTGGTCACGGCTGTATGGATGGTTTCCGCCACGAGTGCCAGGAACGTAAGTTCGTCGTCGTCAAATGGCGTCGACCGGGTGAATGTCACCGCTCCGTAAACGGTGGCATCACGAAGTATCGGGAGTATGGTCCGATTGAAAACGCCGAAGGTCCGCTGAAGGTATAAAAGCCTCTGAAGCGGCTCCCTCTCCCTATAGACTTCGTTCTCGGCGATCACCGACGTCGCCGATTTTGCCGCTTGGATAAACGGGTCGTCGCGATAGAGTTGATCGGCGTCGTAGGCCTCGAGAAAAGCGGGCGGCAGATCGGAGTCGATCGAGAAGCCCTCCCCAAACCGATAGTGGTCGACGTCAAGTCCCGACACTGCGATATAGTCAAACGATACCGCCCGTCGCAGCCTATCTATGATGTCGTTCTTACCGAAGTATCTATGCTTCGGGACCGATCTAAGGTCAATAAAGCCATCCAGCGCGTTGGGCGCGAGGACCGACAGGGCGCTAACCGGCATTCAAATCACTCCAAGGTGCGTCGAACCATCATATGAGGCGGGCGTTACGCGAACCTTGTTATACGGCCCGAGGCGGGTATCCTGCCGAAACCAACCACCGTAAAATGGGTGCCAGCGATAATGAAACCACCTGCCCGACATGAGCAGAATGAACATGTGATGGCACTCGGCAGAAAATGTCGCCTCTTCAAAGGATCAGATCGTGGCGCTGATCGTGCCTTCATGGCCGTACCGATCATGACGGCAAAGCTCAATTACATCGATCCGCAGGAGTGGTAGGTCAACGACTAGAAATCGAAATTCCACCGCTCGCACGTTAAAGCTGCCCATTCGGCCAGATTGAGCGAGATTTGGCCACAGGCCGACTAGTCTTGATTAACATCTGCAAAGAGCCCTAAGAGTCTGTTCAAGAAAGCGGGTATCGAGCGAGCCGTACGCATCCGAGCTGAACCGGATTGCGGATTTGAGTGATCGTGTGGATGCTCTGTCTATATAGACGGCAATATAGACGGTGCTTTCATGGACATCACAAGCGATCACTCGGGGCGTTTCAGCCGGATGGAGATTGTCGATAGCGGGCGTCGGCGGCGTTTCACGGATGAAGCGAAGCTGGCGATCGTGGCTGAGAGTTATGCTGGCCCGCGGCAGGTAACAGTCACGGCGCAGCGTCACGGGATCACGCGTTGGCAGTTGAATGCCTGGCGCAGGGCCGTGCGGGAAGGACGCCTTGTCCACCGCTCGACGAACGAGTTTGTTCCAGCGATTGTCGTTGCTGCCGAGCCTGTTTTTGCGAGCACGCCTCCTGCGGAAACTGTCGCGGTGCCGTCTCCCATCACCGACCGGGGTCGCATAGAGGTGGTGAGTGCGAACGGCCGGCGTGTGATCATGGGCCAGGATATCGATGTGGACGTTTTGCTACGGATCATGCGTGGTTTGGAGACATTGCGATGAATCCGTTTCCGATGGGGGCGGAGATCAAGGTGTGGCTGTCGACCGGACATACCGACATGCGGTGTGGCTTTCCATCCTTGGCCCTTCGGGTGCAGGAAGTTTTAAAGCATGATCCGCTGGGCGGTCATTTGTTCTGCTTCAGGGGCCGCCGCGGTGACCTGATAAAGTTGATCTGGCATGATGGCCAGGGCGCATGCCTGTTCACGAAAAAATTAGAACGCGGCCGGTTTATCTGGCCGAATGTGCAGGGTGGCGCGGTGGCGATCACACCGGCGCAGCTTTCCTATTTGCTCTCTGGAATTGACTGGCGAGCTCCTCAGGAAACTTGGCGTCCAACACGCGTTTGAGTTTCTTCATCATTGAATTTGTTGAAGAAATATGCTCTTATTCTGGCATGTCGTTACCACCGCTTTCCTTTCCTGACGATCTTGCCAGCGCCCACGCCGCGCTGCTGATAGAACGCGAGGCACGGTTGCGGGCCGAGGCGGAAGCCACCAGCGCCAAGGCAAAACTTTCCAGCATCGAGGCGCTCAACGCCCATCTGCAATTGCTGATCGCCAAGCTGGAACGCGACAAACATGGTCCAAGCCGGGAGCGCACCCAGCGGCTGATCGACCAGATGGAATTGCAGCTCGAGGAGCTGGTTGCCGATGCCACCGAGGACGAGCTCGCTTCACAAGTGTCTGCCGCCAAAACCCAAGTCGTGCGTGCCTTCACCCGCAAGCGGCCAGTGCGCAAGCCTTGGCCAGAGACTATCGAGCGCGAGCGCGTCGTCATCGACGCGCCCAGTGCCTGCGATCACTGCGGCAGCGAACGCCTGTCGAAGCTCGGTGAGGACACCACCGAGACGCTGGAGGAGATCCCGCGCCGCTTCAAGGTCGTTGAGACCGTGCGGGAGAAGTTCACGTGCCGGGACTGCGGCTGCATCAGCCAATCGCCCGCACCCTTCCATGCAACGCCACGTGGCTTTCTCGGCCCCAAGCTACTCGCCACCATCGTCTTCGACAAATTCTCTGAGCATCAGCCGCTCAACCGCCAGAGCCGTCGCTTTCGCAGTGAAGGGATCGATCTGTCCACCCAGACGCTTGCCGACCAGGTTGGCTACGTCAGCGCCGCAGTCACACCGCTGTTCGATCTCATTGAGACCCATGTGTTTGCGGCCGAGCGGTTGCACGGCGACGACACCACCATCCCGATCCTCGCCAAGGGCCAGTGCACGACGGGGCGCATATGGACCTACGTTTGCGACGACAGGCCGTTTGGTGGGCTATCACCGCCGGCGGCCGTCTTCTACGCCTCCAGTGATAGGCGGGGTGAGCATCCGCAAGGACACCTGGCCGAGTTCACCGGTATCCTGCAGGCTGATTGCTACAATGGCTTCAATCTCTCAGCCGGCAGGCGCATGCTTGCATGTGCCGAGAGGCCGCTCTTCGATCGGACCAAGAAACAGATCCCGGTGACGCCGGCCTTCTGTTTTGCCCACGCGCGCCGAAAGTTCTTCGAGTTGGCAGATGTCTCGCGAAGTGCCCGGCGGGGCAAAGGGGCAAAGCCTGTCTCTGCGACGGCGTTGGAGGCGGTCAAGCGTATCGATGCGCTGTTTGACATAGAGCGCGACATTAACGGCCAGAGCGCCGGTGAGCGACTTGCCGTGCGCCAGGAAATGAGCAAACCGCTGCTCGAAGAGCTGGAGACCTGGTTGCGGCAGGAGCGCGAAGGTTTGTCGCGATCCTCACCGGTGCTTGAGCCGATCAACTACATGCTGTCGCGCTGGCAGGACTTTGCCAGATACGCCGATGACGGCAGGATCTGCATGACGAACAACGCGGCGGAAAGAGCTCTGCGCGGCGTGGCTTGCGGAAGGAAAAACTGGAACTTCGCCGGGTCCGATCGCGGCGCAGACCGGGCTGCCATCATGCTGACCCTTATCACCACGGCCCGTCTCAACGATATCGATCCGAAGGCCTGGCTGGCGGACGTGCTGGCTCGCATCGCCGATCTGCCCGTCTCCCACCTGCACGAATTGTTGCCATGGGAATGGAAGAGGATCAAGGCGGCGGAGATTGCGGTTGCTGCGTAAATAACTGCCGGAAAAGCTCTTCCGATCGGCGTAGACCCTCATCCGTCAGCACCAGCGACTTCGACTTGTTCACCGGATCGCCAATCAAGCCTTTCTGATGCAACCGATCCGTCGTAGCCCAGTCAAAACCCTTCCAGGCGCAACGCTCGTTGTGAAGCGTCAGCCATAGCAGCGCCAGCACAGCATCGTCGATTTTGCCTTCGTCGATCTCCATCCCGCCAATTTACCACGCGCAAAAGCAAAAATCCTGCGGTTCACCTCGGATGGATACAGCGAGCCTTCTTGTCATGAGCTTGATCATTGCTGTTTGGATGAAGGCTAGGCTTGTGGCCGAGAAACGCTCGAAATCCTTTGCCATTCGGCGGTTTATGCCGAGCCAAGCCAGCGTTCGTTCGACAATCCATCGCTTCGGTAGCACCTGGAAACCGGCCTGGTTTCGTTTGATAATCTCCATCGGTCGCGGGCTGGCCTCTTCTACCGTTGTGCCCTGATAGCCGCCGTCGCCACAGATTTTCTCGATAAAGGGAAAACGGTTGGCGAGCCTGTCGAAAACAAGTGCTGCTCCATCACGATCCTGAATTCCTGCCGAGTGGACCTCGGCTTTCAGAAGCATGCCAAGAGTATCGACCAGAATGTGCCGCTTGCGGCCCTTGATCTTCTTACCCGCATCATAGCCGATATCGAGACGAGCATCCGGGCCGGTCTTCACTGATTGGCTATCGATGATGGCAAATGACGGTTGCTCTTCTCGCCCCTCAAGCTGCCGCGTTCGGCAGTAGAGCGCGTCATGGATACGACGCCACGTCCCGTCCCGGCAAAACCGTTTGAAATAATGGTAGACCGTGCTCTTCGGTGGAAAATCATGCGGCAGCAATGCCCATTGGCAGCCTGACTGCAGCAGATAAAAAATCGCGTCCATCACCGCCCGAAGCGACGTCTTGCGTCTGCGGCCCAGTCGAGGCTGCCTCGGCATGAAGGGCTCGATCAAGCTCCACTCACGGTCATTCAGATCACTTGCGTAGCGCATGCGGCTTCTGTCATGGTGACGCCGGGTGAAGGGTGTCCAGGCCATTCGATCTCTCCGTATTTGTCGCAAAATACAAAGAATCTGATTGCCGCCCTTCACTCAACCCCGCGCACGCCCGCCATTCTTGAACAGACACTAAGGCTTAGCTTGCATTTCGACCCTGCGGGCGAGTCCTGTAGATCGGTTTAAGCTCATCGCCACATTACCCCAAGCGTTCGTGGTAAACATGATGCCTGCAGCTTCAAAGGTCGCACGCACTTTCACAAGGTTGTCGGACTTGACCGTAATGGAATTTTGCTCCATCCGGCGGACAGTTGAAAATGACAGATTTGCTTTCGTTGCTAACTCTGGGCCTGTCCAATTGAGTAGCGATCTCGACGCCCTAATTTGCGCGCTGTCCAACAATACCACTTCGCCTTGTTTGGCAGCTTCCTCAACCAAAGCAGAGTGGCCTAGCCATAGCAAGATGTTTCCGTCAACATTTGTCAAAGGGAGCGCGCGACTGTGCATGGTTACGTAGTTCCCTTCTGCTGTTCTTACCCGTACCGTAACCTCACACCTATCCTGATGTCTAATTGCGGAGGACCAGGTATCGCGAAAACACTGCCGGTCATCCGGATGAACTGCGTCCAGCTTGTCCCAGTCATGGGCCTCTTGTAAAGTCTGCCCAGTGAGCTTGGTCCAGTGCGTTGTTTCCATTAGTTTGCCATTCGGGTGCGCCCGCCAAACCCAGCCGCCCAAGAGCTTTGTCAGGATCGCTGTTGATTTTTTCTGACTCAGGTACTTGGCCTGCATATCCTCATCGCTTGTAACATCCCGGATAACGCCCGTTAGCATCACCGTTTTGCCAGTCCGATCGCAATGCGGTCTCGCCTTGCTCTGGAGCCAACGAACTATGCCGTCAGGCCGAATGATACGGAATTTTCTGTTTTCGAGCCTGCGCTCGTTTACAATCCCAATGGCGTCGTCGAAATCGACTTGGTCGTCTGGATAGACCAGCGATTGATAGAGGTCGATGCTTGGGATAACTGTGTGAAAATCAACTCCTAAAATTTGACAAAGACCGGACGACCACGCCACCTCCGACGTATCAAGGTCCCATGTCCAGGTTCCCACCCCAATACTCTCCTCGATCATCTTGAGTTTTGAGTCCGCAGTCTTGAGGATTTTTCTCGTAGGCATCGCCATTTGCTCCAACAGTACGCACGGTCTAGCAATTTCTAGGACAGCCACGCCGATATTTTTTGTGAAGAATTTCCAGCCTCACCGCCCACCAAGATTACTGCAAAAAATTGGAAGCTCGCTCGAATAAGTCTTTGGTGGCGATGAGTTCGCGTACCACTAATTCAACACGACGAATAAGACTCGCTGCTCTGGGCTCACTAGGGTTGGCAAAATCGCCAATGAAGAGGTTTACGTTGTCGCGCGTAATTGGCAGTCCCGCTACGGTACATCTCCAACAGGCATGGTTAACAATTGTTGTCGCAGAAATCCGTTCCAGGAAATTTGTGGCATCTCGATTGGACAATCCCAGCGTCATACTCCGACTCCGTACGCGGTTCTTAATATAGAGATGACTTAATATGGGCTCGATTGATACCCAAATCGAAAAATCTGGGCCACTGTCCGGTTATGTGCGCTTGGCAGTACAGATATCTTCAGGCCAATTGATCCGCATCTACAATATCAGAATCGACAAGCGCTCTTCGTAACTGTCTAGTTCCCGTCATCCCGATCGCCTTGCAAAACCGAGCGATTGTTGGCTCGCTGACGTTCGCCCTAACAGCAAAATCAAATGCGGAAGCCGTCTTTAAAAATTCCCAATCCGATAGGAGTAGGTCAGCAACCCTCCGTTCAGAGGGCCGAAGGGAGTCATCTGCTTCGCGTACACGTTCGTTTAACTCGCCAATGTTCATTAATGCTCCCTTCGAAGCGTGCTCGCTCGGTCTCAAGCGGTATAGTGAGTTCGATGGGAATCAAAACTCTTCCCAGCTTTCAGCCGCGCGACCGGTGTTAGCAACCATCTTGCGCGCTGGAACTGGGACCTGCCTTTGTGGCACATGCGAAGGCTTTGCCATAGCTGATGCTGTCTCGCGGAGTGCGGAAACGTTTGACGCTCTGACGGCGTTGCCGCCAAGGTTGAACTGCGAAATCACGTCACGAAGGTTGACGGCATCCGCGGCCAATGTGGCACTCGCGGCATTCGTCTCCTCAACCATGGCAGCGTTTTGCTGCGTCACCTGGTCCATTTGATTGACGGCGGTATTGACTTCGCCCAAGCCTGTCGACTGCTCGCGCGCCGACGTGGCGATCGAATCCATGTGCTGGTTGATGGTGACGATATAGGTCTCGATCGTTTTCAGCGCATCACCGGTCGCTCGCACAAGCTTGACGCCGCTCTCGACCTCCGCAGTCGACGTGCTTATTAGCCCCTTTATCTCCTTAGCTGCCTTTGCAGAACGCTGGGCCAATTCGCGGACCTCCTGGGCAACGACGGCAAATCCACGGCCGGCTTCGCCGGCTCGGGCTGCTTCGACCCCAGCATTCAGCGCCAGAAGGTTGGTCTGAAAGGCGATCTCATCGATGACGCCGATAATGTTGGAGATTTGTGTTGACGACGCTTCGATTCGCTGCATGGCATTAACGGCGTTGGCAACCACTGTTCCAGATTGGGCAGCACTCGCATTGGCCTGAATTGCAACGGCTCTCGCTTCATCAGCACGCTCTGACGAGTTCGAAACGTTAACCGTAATTTGGTCGAGAGCAGCGGCGGTTTCCTCGAGGGAGGCAGCCTGCTGCTCCGTGCGGCGCGACAGGTCGTCGGCACTACGGCTTATTTCGCGTGCACCGCCGTCGATCGAGCTGGTCGATTGTGCGACGGATCGCAATGTATTCGCAAGCTGGGAAACTGCCCCATTCAGATCGTGACGAAGGGCCTCGAAGTCCGGCGAAAAGGTCTCAGTTAGTTCGAACGACAAATCGCCAGCTGCCAGTCTTTTAAGGCCAGACGCCAGACCGGCCGTTGCCTCCTGCATGTGTTTCCGAGCGGCGGTCTCTGCTTCTTCAATTAGTCGAGCACGATCGAATTCGGCCTGACGACGAGAGGCTTCCGCCTCGAGTTCAAGCGCGCTATTGCGCAGCATGCCATCCTTAAAATGCTGGACAGCAGCAGCCATTGCACCAATTTCATCACCCCTCCCTAGAGAGGGGACGCCAGTGGTCGTGTCCCCATTCGCCAACTGCGTCATAAAGCTTGTCATCGAAATGACGGGCCGAACGATCCGGATATAGCTCATCACCATCGCGGAAATACCGAGCACAACCGCAATCGATAGGCCAATGTATGTTGCGCTTTTGGTCCACGAAATCGCTTCTTGGCTTGCAGCGCCTTCATCCTTGGCATTCTGAGCGAGATCGTTTACAGCCGCCTGAATGTCGTCTGACGCCGTAGTGTAGGCTTTGAACGAATCGCCATAAAATAACGCTGATGCACTTACTTGATCCGCTTGCTTAGTCGCTACAACCTTGTCCCAGAGCTCCTGGGTCGATGTCCATGCAGCCGCAAATTTTCCATAGAGCTCTCGATCGCCTTCGTCGACCATCAAGGGCTCGTAAATGGCCCGGTCACTTGCAACATCTTGCTCTGCCTTACCAAGTGCTACGCGGCGCCCGTCGAATTCATCTTTGCCGGAGATTAGCAACGCGCTCTGCGCGATACGAACATCACCAATGTCGGCATTTAATTGTCCAAGCGCTATGAACGACGGTACGCGTTTTTGAACAATCTGTGTCGAGCTTTGTTCAATCGATTGCAGAGATATGATTGAATAAGCTCCCTGCACTATCACGACGACCAGGATGATACAGAACAACAAGGAGAGCAAAAGTCCGACAGACATGCGTTTCATATTCGACCTACTTTTCTGGTGTCGCGGGTTGGTGAGGCCACCCTTCGGTGTCGCGTTTATTTAAGACAGATCTCGGTGATTTGAGGTGACACGTCCTACCGGCTGGTAGACTACATAGCTTTTCATCAGAGCAGCTGCTGTTTTCAGAGGCAGGATAGCTTCAAATACTACGTGAATTATGAATATTAGAGGGTCGACAAATTTATTTCCATGAGCAGTTTCTGTTCTTCTCAAAGCTAACGCGCTTGGGATGCTCGATTTTCTTGTTTACGTTTGTTGTGGTGAGCAATTACGACCAAATTGGTCTGAGCTCGGTCACTTAATAGTAAGCGCTCTTTCTACGCGCGTTGACGTTTTGTGCTGACCATGCCGCTCTGCGTTGTATGCGTCGGGGCGTTCAGGCCGCTTTGGCTTGAGCAAAGTTGAATGGCAATAGGTCACCAAGATCTGCGTCTGCGGGGCGCTGAGGCAGCTCAATGAGGACGTGACGCAGCCACGCTAGGGGCTCGACGCCACAGGCCAGGCAGGTCAGCATCAGACTGTAGATCACGGCGCTTGCCTTAGCTCCGTCCACGGTATCGCTGAAGAGCCAGCTCTTTCTGCCTGTTGCAAAAATTCTGATGTCGCGTTCCAGGAGGTTGTTATCTATCGGCATCCTGCCGTCCTCGATGTAGCGGGTCAGATAGTCCCATTGATTGAGGGTGTAGGATATCGCGTCGCCAAGCTTGCTGTCGGGCAAGACCTTCGGGTTGATTTCGTCGAGCCATTTCTTGAGGGCGTTGAGGATGGGGACACTGTGTTGCTGGCGGAAGCGGCGAATCCGGTCGGCTATGGTCTCGCCGTTCTGCGCCTCTGCATCTCGCGCCCGCTTCTCAACTCTGTAGAGCTGCTCGAAGAACCGGAGGGCCTGTTCCGGCAGTCCGCCTCCTGTCTTTCTGGTCTTGAAGGCTTCGACGAAGCGCCGTCTGGAATGAACCATGCAGCCAACATGCGTTGCACCAACCAACGTGCGCCAGGCGGTGTAGCAGTCGCTCATCAATATGCCGCGGTACTCACCGAGGAAGGCCTGCGGGTATCCGTGTTGAATAACAGATCTGGCACGAGTGGCGATCAACAGATGGTGATCCAGCTCCACCGGAAATTCCACCAAGAAGGCGTAACAGGACAGGTTCCGCTCTCTTAGTGTCTGTTCAAGAATGGCGGGCGTGCGCGGGGTTGAGTGAAGGGCGGCAATCAGATTCTTTGTATTTTGCGACAAATACGGAGAGATCGAATGGCCTGGACACCCTTCACCCGGCGTCACCATGACAGAAGCCGCATGCGCTACGCAAGTGATCTGAATGACCGTGAGTGGAGCTTGATCGAGCCCTTCATGCCGAGGCAGCCTCGACTGGGCCGCAGACGCAAGACGGATCGTGTCCCAGCGCGTGGTGTATCTGGGTTTCATAGCCATCGGTGTTTTCCGGTAGGGTCGGGTTGCTTATGACCAACCTGAAGGACACCACCGATGACCGACGACATGATGAACCTGCGCTCGCTTGTTGAGAAGAGCGCCGATGCGGATTTGCTGCGCGAGATGATTGGCTTTGCCGCCGAGAAGCTGATGGCACTGGAAGTTGGGGCCGCGACCGGTGCTGGCTATGGCGAGAAGACAGCGCTTCGTCTCGCCCAGCGCAATGGCTACCGCGATCGCGACTGGGAAACGCGAGCCGGGACAGTGGAGCTGCGCATTCCCAAGCTGCGAACAGGTAGCTATTTCCCGAGTTTCCTGGAACCACGCCGCATGGCCGAGAAGGCTCTGACGGCCGTTATACAAGAGGCCTATATCCAGGGCATCTCGACGCGGTCCGTCGATGACCTCGTAAAGGCCATGGGCATGTCGGGCATTTCGAAGAGCCAGGTTTCACGGCTCTGCGAAGAGATTGACGACAAGGTCAAAGCCTTCCTCGACCGCCCCATCGAGGGCGAATGGCCATACCTGTGGATCGATGGTGCGCCGTGCGGCGCGGGAGGTGCGTATGAGTTAGCGTGACCTCTCAAGCTTGCCGATTTTTGACCGACGGCTGTGATGCCGTCCGATTTGCAGGAGCAGTAGATCGAAGGGGGCCAAGAAGCCTAATCGGGCGTCGCCGATTGGGTTGCATAAGCAGATTGGCCTTAACTGTACCGGATGCGGGCCATCAACCGCGGGCCGGGCTACCGCAGTGCCCATGGCGAGACAACGAAGTGAGCGTCAGAAGCCTCGAACCACAGAAATCGCTTTCATTAGCGTGATGGCGTGGAGGCACGAAAGAGCGATCAGAGGCGGTAAGGCTCGTCTATCCTTACTGCCGGGTTCTCGAAGAGACCCGAGATGGGACTGGCTCCTATGCCCCATCTCCCGCATTGCACGGGGTAGAGCTCACCGCCTAACGGCACAAAGGTTGGAAATCGGAACACGGGAACTTGGATCGTTTGCCCGGTCGGAAGCCGGGCTCGCTGCGACGGCCAGATATGGACGACACCAAGGGCGGAGCTTTCGTAGTAGTCGGAGTGCGGGAAAGCCGCATACAGGGCGAAGGAAAGCAGGAAGACGATAGGATTGCAAAAACGGAGGAGTGATCTGTGGACATGGATCATCGGGCAGACAAAGTCTGGGTACTCGGCATTCAAAGCAAACTCTATCAGTGGAGTAAGGCAAATCCCGACGACCAGTGGCGCGACATGTGGGGTTGGTTGACCGACCTCAGAGTGCTCCGCCATGCCTTGGCATCGTGTCGCCTCCAACAAAGGAGGACGCACTGCCGGGGTCGACGGGATGACGGTGGGACGCATCCGGAACCGGAGTGAGTATCGCTTCCTGGTCGATCTTCAAGCTGATCTGCGCAGTGGTGCATATCAGCCAAGTCCGGCCAGACGCAAACTGATTCCAAAGGCTGGGAAACCAGGGCAATTCCGGCCCTTGGGCATCCCCACCATCAGAGATCGCGTCGTACAAGGCGCGGTCAAGATTCTTCTGGAGCCTATCTTCGAGGCGCAATTCTGGCATGTCTCTTATGGGTTCCGACCCGGTAGAAACACGCACGGTGCCTTGGAGTACATTCGTCGGGCAGCCTTGCCCCAAAAACGGGACAAGGACACCCGGCGAAACCGGCTGCCATACCCTTGGGTGATTGAGGGGGACATCAAAGGGTGCTTCGACAATATCAATCATCATCACCTGCTCGAGCGGATGCGCAAGCGTATTGGCGATCGACGAGTGGTGCGATTGGTCGGATCCTTCCTGAAGGCCGGTGTTTTGACGGAGGATCAGTTCTTACGGACGGACGCCGGTACCCCTCAAGGCGGGATCATCTCACCATTGCTTGCGAACATCGCCCTTAGTGCGATCGAGGAGCGGTATGAAAGGTGGCCTATCACCGCCGAAAGGCCCAAGCCCGTCGCAAAAGCAACGGGGTGGCGGCAGCGGCGAGCGCCCGCGACAGTGATCGCATAGCAGGACGCTGTGTGTTTCTGCCGGTGCGCTACGCCGACGACTTCGTGGTTTTGGTGTCTGGATCGCTGGAGGAGGCTATGGCAGAGAAATCCGCTCTGGCCGACTACCTGATCGCGACGACCGGGCTAACGTTGTCGCCGGAAAAGACAAAGGTAACGGCCATGACAGAGGGCTTCGAGTTTCTCGGATTCCGCTTCAGCGCGCATTGGGATAAACGCTACGGCTATGGCCCGCGCGTTGAAATACCCAAGGCGAAGGCCGCCAACCTGCGTCACAAGGTCAAGCAACTGACGCAGCGTGACAGCATATCCGTCAGTCTTGGCGAAAAGCTCCGGAAGGTGAATTCCATCACCAGCGGATGGGCGAATTATTATCGCTACTGTGTCGGCGCTGGCCGCGTATTTGTCGATCTCGACTGGTATATTGGCCTGCGTCTTTACTGCTGGCTACGTAAGAAACGTCCAAAGGGAACACCCAGCGAACTGTGGGGCTCAAAACAGCCAAGCAGGCGCCGGGCGACGAGACGGGTTTGGGGAGAAGGGTCCATTGAGCAACACGTGCTCGGCTGGACACCTGTCGAGCGATACCGTCTCGCGTGGATGGACATGCCTGACTTTGCCATGTCTTCTGGAGAGCCGGATGCGTAACGAAAGGCGCACGTCCGGTTCGGCGAGAGGCGATGCGAAACCTGCCGCCGTAATGCGGTAAGGCGCGCATCGCCTACTCATCCCACCTATCTCAAGGTGAGGCGTGGTGGACGCATCGTGTCGGTGGCGGCCATCATCGCCGTCGGTGCCAACACAGATGGACGCCGGGAGGTGCTTGGGCTGGAGATCGGGACGTCCGAGGCTGAGCCAATCTGGACGGAATTCCTGCGCAAGCTGACGCGCCGGGGCTTGAGGGGTGTGAAGCTCGTCGTCTCCGACGCCCATGAGAGCATCAAAACGGCCGTCAGCAAGGTGCTTAATGCGACCTGGCAGCGTTGCCGCGTTCACTTCATGCGCAATGCCCTGGCGCATGCGGGAAAGAGCGGGCGACGCGTCGTCTCCGCCTTCGTCGCCACAGCGTTTGCCCAGGAGACGCCGGAGGCTGCCAGCACGCAATGGCGCAATGTCGCCGACCAAATCAGGCCGAAGGTGAACCGCACCGGGTTTGCCGGAGGCTATTTCGTTTAAGTTATGCGGCCATGGCTGGTTCGTCCAGCATGGCGTAATACCGCTCTTCAGCTTCGGCTGGCGGTATATTCCCGATGGGTTCCAAAAGCCGTCGATGGTTGAACCAGTCGACCCATTCCAGGGTGGCGAATTCTACCGTCTCGAAGCTCCTCCATGGTCCGCGCCGATGAATGACCTCGGCCTTGTAGAGACCGTTGATCGTTTCGGCGAGGGCGTTGTCGTAACTGTCGCCGACGCTTCCGACAGACGGCTCGATGCCAGCTTCTGCCAACCGCTCAGAATACCGGATGGACACGTATTGAACGCCGCGATCCGAGTGATGCACGAGGCCGCCGCCATGAACTGGACGCCGATCATGAAGCGCCTGGTCAAGGGCATCAAGGACAAAGCCTGCATGTGCCGTCCGGCTCGCCCGCCAGCCGACGATGCGACGAGCGAAGACGTCAATGACAAAGGCCACGTAGACGAAACCCTGCCAGGTGGCGACATAGGTGAAATCCGAAACCCACAGCCTGTTTGGTGCTGGGGCTTTGAACTGGCGGTTGACCCGGTCAAGCGGGCTCGGAGCCGTCTTGTCCGAGAACGTCGTGCGGACCGGCTTTCCTCGAATGATCCCCTGCAGGCTCATCGACCTCATAAGCCTGGCGACAGTGCAACGGGCGACATCGAAGCCTTCACGCTTCAATTGCCGCCAGACCTTGCGAACGCCATAGACGCGGAAATTCTGCTCGAAGACACGACGTATCTCGATCTTCAGACTGATATCGCTGCGGGCGCGGGTCGATAGGCGATCCACGTCCAGGCGTTTGGCGACATTCTCGTAGTAGGTTGACGGGGCGATCGGCAGCAGTCTGCAGATCGGCTCGACCCCGAACACACCACGGTGTTCGTCGATGAACGAGATCATCGCTTGAAGGGGCGGTCGAGCTCCGCCATGGCGAAATAGGCCGAAGCTTTGCGCAGAATCTCGTTGGCCTGGCGAAGTTCTCGGTTCTCCCGCTCAAGAGCCTTCATCTTCTCGGCGACATCACTCGGCAGGCCTACTCGTTTACCACTGTCGACCTCGGTCTTCTTGACCCATTCGTGCAGCGTGGCTGGCGAGCAGCCGATCTTGGCCGCAATAGATGAAACGGCAGCCCAGCGTGATGGATGCTCGGCTTCGTGGTCCAGCACCATACGGATGGCACGGTTACGGACTTCAGGTGAAAACTTGTTCGTTGTCTTGCTCATGATGGCTCCACTCTCTCAGAAGTTGGAGCCTCCGGCAAACCCGGTGCGGTTCAAGGTGCCCAAACTTGCCAATCTGATGGATGAGGCAGAGAACGATGTGCTGGCCTATATGACCTTTCCCAAACAGCATTGGGCAAAGCTGCATTCGACAAATCCCATCGAACGCCTAAACGGTGAGATCAAGCGCCGCACCGAGGTGGTTGGCATCTTTCCAAACGAGGATGCCATCATTCGGCTCGTCGGCGCTCTGCTCCTCGAACAGAACGATGAATGGGCCGTCCAGCGGTCCCGCTATATGACGCTGGAAACAATCGCACAAATGAGCGATGATCCCCTCATCAGAATGCCAGCGGTGGCTCGCTGATATTCCCTCCGGCCAAAACCGGGATATGCCGTGGATGTCAAAAGCTACACCACGCTACGGGACACGATCAAATCTGTGGCGACGGCGGCTATCAGGGCACAACGGTAGAAGAGGCCAGCCCGCGACCGATGGAGATTATCAAACGAAACCAGGCCGGTTTCCAGGTGCTACCGAAGCGATGGATTGTCGAACGAACGCTGGCTTGGCTCGGCATAAACCGCCGAATGGCAAAGGATTTCGAGCGTTTCTCGGCCACAAGCCTAGCCTTCATCCAAACAGCAATGATCAAGCTCATGACAAGAAGGCTCGCTCGATACCCGCTTTCTTGAACAGACTCTTACAGCGTGGGAGCAAAGCCTCAAGAGGATAAAGAAGAGTATCGCAGCTTTCAGTATAGCGCCGGCCGAACCGGGCGGGAAAGCGGGAATTCTCGAAGCGGTCTCGCCGGTACCCGGGTAGCCGCGGGAGCCTTAGCATAGCGCCGCAACGCGGAAGGCGGGACCGACTACCTCAGGTGAGAACGCTCCACAGGCCTTCTGTCTAGGCGGCGTCGCTTATAGCCACCCGCCCCAACTCAGCCGATAGCCATGGATCCACCGACAGATTCTTCCGGATCAGGCCATGGCTACAGCGGTTCCGCGCCTGGGGAGAATGCTAGGGCGGACAATCGACAATCGGGTCCATCGAAGGTCCTATGCTTTCGGGATCACGATCCCGATCAGTGCTAAAACTAGATGGAGGCATCAGGGTCTTGTTTGCTAAAACCATGCTCTACCAGTGTTTGATGGACGAGTTCCGCCGTAAACGGTTTGCGTATGAACTTCGCGTTGGCTGAAAGGTCGCCTGGACCGGGGACGATCGCCCCGGACGCGATCTCGACATGGATGTGCGGCCAGCGCTCCGCGACGATGCGCGCCAGACCGAAGCCGTCCAGGTCGCCGGGCATCTGAACGTCGGTGAAAAGAAGCTGAAGCGATGAAAGTCTGTCAAGAAACGCGAACGCCTGATCGGCCGTGGACGCTTCCACGACTGTGTATCCCTCGTCAGAAATCATATCCGCCGTGTCCAAGAGGATGAGCGGCTCGTCGTCAACGACAAGGGCGATGGGTTTAACAAGCTGTTCGAATTCTGCGGTTTCCATGCACCCCTAAAGCTGCGGGACAGCGTTTTGTTCCTGAAACCCCAAGGATGATGAAGCTGTTGGTCTATAGGATCAATTTGTTAAAGATATCTTTGCTGTAAAGCTGCCCTCGCAGGGCAATGTAGCGCCTTGACGTTCGGGTGTTTTATTAGCCCCTGTGTAAGCTGTAGTCATGTCTTGAATGAAATCTGAATGCCGACGTGATCTGGTAATGCGACAGATCCCAGATGCCCTCGACACTAGCACCCTTGCAGCAGCAAGACGCTCTACGACATGTTGACCCGCGTAAGTCCGTCGCGCACAGTCGTCATTCGATGTTCACGAGCGATTAGGTAGTGGTTGAGACGGCGGAAGCCGATCCTACCTCCGGTCGCGTGGTGGGGCGAATGGAGCGAAATCGAATAAATGCCGAAGGATGTGACGCCGTGAATGATGCGGGCATTCTTTGCGGTCTTGTTGTAGGTATCCGGACAAATTGCTGGCGCAGTCCAAACCGCAGTAGTTGGTGTTCGAATAGTTTGCTTTGTCCCCATCCTTGGGTCATAGGAGATAGGGTATTTGGCATTTAATCAACGGCGGCAACCTTCGTCGCCCGTGCATTTCAGGGTATAAGAATGGGCTACCTATGGCACTCGTGAAAACGTCTCAACTCGGCGCAAAAGCAGGCCTAGCAAAGGAGGCTTCAACCTCGTCCATAGTGCCTGCCGCGAAACCACTAACAAATCGATCTCAAGACCGGTCCCGGGTCCGGCAGCAGAAAGCCGCCGAGCGGATAGGGGCTGCGACGGAGGAACTGACGACAGGTGTCTCGGAAGCTGCAGCCGCCGCTGAAGAACTGCGCCGGGCTCTGGAGCAGATTGCCGGTGGAGCTGAGGAAGCAGCGGGAGCAGCGCATCAGTCGCTCTCGGCTACCACGCATTTATCTTCGAGGTTTTCTGAAGCGAGGTCTGAGGCTGAAGCTGCGCGCAGGCGTACCGAAGAACTTCAGGCTTCGCTTTTGGAATCCACCGCGCATATCGATGCGTCTATTTCCGCCATCGATGCCAATGCTCACCGGCAGATCGCGTCCGTGACCGTCATCGGCAAGCTGCAATCGCAAGCCGAAACCATCGGAGCGACGACGGTTGCGGTAGCCGATATCTCGGATCGTACTAACCTTCTGGCACTGAATGCGGCAATAGAAGCGGCACGTGCCGGCGACCACGGTCGCGGATTTGCCGTCGTTGCCGACGAAGTCCGATCGCTTGCGGAGATCGCTGAGCGCAGCTCGCGCGACGTCAGCCAACATGCGGCCGTCATCGTCGATGGGGTTCGCCGGATAGCAGACCGCATAAAGACGGCTGCAGGCAAGGCGCAGGAGCAAACTGTTTCGGGTCGAGTAGTTTCCGACGACCTCCATACTATACGTTCTGGTCTAAGCGGCCTTTCGCAAAATAGCCAAATGATCTTGATCGCCGCGGTTGAGGCCGAAGTGGCGACCCGAGAATCGCAAAAAGGCGCTGAAGCCGTCGCAGCGGCGGCGGAACAGCAATCGGCTGCGGCTGCGGAGGCTCAGAGAGCGGTCCAGCAGCAAAGTGCGGCACTCGAAGAAAGCCAGCAGACGGCACAGTCGCTCGCGACCCTTGCCGATGAGTTGATGAACGAAAGCGGCCGGGCATCGCGGGCGGAAGAGCTGAGCACTGCTGCCGAAGAACTGTCGGCGACCGTTCAGGAGCTATCCGGTGCTGCTGGCGAAATCCTTATTGCTATCGAGCAGATCAGCCGTGGCGCGGAAGCACAGGCCGCTGCCACGCAGCAAGCAAACACCGCGATGACGCAGATCGAAAAGAGCGCCTCCCAGACCCAGGAAAGTGCCAAGGAGGCCACCAAGCGTGCCGACGAGATCAAAACGCTCCTGGCAAAGAACAAAACCGGGCTGAACGGCATAGCATCTGGCGTGTCCGATGCCCTTGAGGAAACCCGCAACGCATTGGTGGAGCTGAATGCGCTTGGCGAGATCGGTTTCCAGATTGAGCGCACGGTTGACCGGATCGTGCTTGTAGCGGTGCAAACGAGCATGTTGGCAGTCAGTGGCTCAGTCGAGGCGGCAAGAGCGGGCGATGCCGGCCGTGGTTTTGCGATCGTTTCGACAGATATCCGGAAGCTCGCCCAGGATGCCGCCGAGAATATAGATGGCGTCAAGGATTCGGTGAGGCTGATCCAGCTCCAGATTGCCGCTGTCCATCGGGAGCTTGAGCTGATCGCATTGGCATCCGAAGCGGAGATTTCCAAAAACAAGCAGATTGTCGATCGATTACAAGCGGCTGAAGCTGACGTCGACGTGATGGTGCAGAGCAACGCGTCGATCCTTGATGCGACGCAGGCGATTCTCGTCGCGGCAAAAGAAGTACAGACAGGGACACAGCAAATCGCTGCTGTCGCTCAGGAGGCGAGCGCGGCTTCTGAAGAGGCTGCCACCGCAGCGCAACAGCAATCGCGCGGAGCGGAGGACCTGGCAGCCGCGGTCGAGGAAATTGCGTCGCTTGCGGATGAACTCCAACTGTCAGGAAACTGATGCTATGAAAGCCTCAGCAGCGGCAGACGCGAAGCGCCTTTTGGTATTCCGTGTTGGCGAGAACAACTACGAGGTTGATGCCGGCCTCGTACGAGAGATCATCAGAGTGCCGCATATAAACCGCGTCCCACGTGGTCCCAAGGCATTGAAAGGCATAGCCAACCTTCGCGGCCTGCCGATACCAGTGCTGTCAATGGACCAGATCCTGAATGGTGGCACCAAAATCGCTCAAGAAGATGCCAAGATCATCATTTACGATCACGGCGGTTGGGTCGGACTTCTGGTTGATGACGTGGTTCGGCTCTCGGGAAACACCACGGCAACGTCGCTGCAGGGTTTGAACGAACTTTTGGACGCCGCGTTCAAGGTTGCAAGGCGAGCGCCGGTAGAGCGGGCAGGCCATAAGAATCAAGGTTCAACCGAGCGGACGAGTGCCAAACCAAAGCCGTTTCTGTCGTTCCGGGTAGCGGGTCAGCTCTATGGCCTGCAGCTGCAATATGTTCGCGAAGTCACCACGGTTGGCGGCGATCTCGCCGCCATCCCGAGCGCATCGGATGCTGTCATCGGCCTCATACCGATGCGTGAAAGCGTCCTTCCCATGGTTTCGCTTGCGTCTCTGATGGGCCTTGATCCTCTCCGCACGATGGATAGTAGCTCCCGTATCGTCATCATCGAGTGTGATGGCGAGCTAATCGGTCTCGTCGTCGACGAGATGGACGTCATCCACCGTTTGGACGATCAGGCGATCGACGCTGTGCCGGCCGTGCTTCAGAGAGGCCGTGGCGATGCGCAGATCGAGGCGATCGGCAGAATTGCCGAAGGCGGAAAGCTGATTTCCATCCTGTCGCCCGAAAAACTCTTCGGTCATCATGCGGTCGCTCACGCCCTCAGCCAGAACACGGGAGCTAAGTCGATGGAGACAAAAGCTGAACAAGTTGATGCGGTCGAACAGTTCCTGATCTTCCAGCTCGGCGAAGAAAACTATGGCCTTCCTGTTGGCTCGGTTGACGAAGTCATCCGCGTTCTCGGAGAGATTACCCGCATCCCCGGCGTCCCTGCCTTCGTCATGGGCGTGATCAACCTGCGTGGTAAAGCCATCCCGCTGATCGACCAGCGCAGCCGTTTCGACACGCCGAACTCCACGCAAAGCACCAAGGCACGCGCGATCGTCGTTACGCTTGGGGCGCTCCAGGCGGGTTTCGTAGTGGACGCGGTCTCCGAGTTAAAAGCCGTACCTTTGGCCGCGTTGTCCGCAGCGCCCGAATTTTCCTCGGAACAAACCGGGGTCTTCGATCGCATCGCTCACATCGAGGCGGACGGCCGGATGATCCTGTTGGTCGATCCGCAAGAGCTTCTGACGCGAGCGGAACGGGATGTGGTGGCAGCGATCGCCCATCAAGAGACGACGGTGGCCGATTGATCCGTCTCCTCATCGTTGACGACTCCGCCCTGATGCGGAAACTGCTTGGCCAGATTTTCTCGGCCGAAAAAGACTTCGAGATAGAATTTGCCCGGGACGGAACGGAAGCCCTGAAGATCATTTCAAGCTTCAGGCCGGACGTGGTGACACTCGACATCCACATGCCGCTGATGGATGGCTTGGCCTGTCTTGATCGCATCATGCTTGAACATCCATGCCCCGTGGTGATGGTGTCGTCGCTGACGGAAGACGGTGCAGAGGAGACTTTGGCCGCCCTTGAAATGGGCGCTGTCGATTTTATCGCCAAGCCGAGCGGAGCGATTTCACTTGGAATTGACGAATTGACCCCGCGTCTCGTCGAGAAGGTTCGCACGGCTGCAGCGGTGCGTATCCGCCGCAGTCGGCGGCTTGCCGAACGAGTTCGCCTGGTTCAACCCATGCCGTCACCCCAAAGCATTGCGACACGGGCTCGCAGAACCGAGCCAGGGCAGCCCGCGCTCGTAGTCGGAAAGCCGGGTCTTGTTGTGATCGGCACGTCGACTGGTGGTCCGCCGGCATTGGACGCGGTGCTCGGCGAGTTGCCAGGTGACTTTCCCTGGCCGGTTGTAGTCGCTCAGCACATGCCAGCTTCGTTTACCGGACCGCTCGCCCGACGCCTTGATAAGTTATGTGCGCTGACAGTCTCGGAGGTGATCCGGCAGACCAGACTTGAACCAGGCAACATCTACATTGCCAAGGGAGACGCGGATATTCTGATTGCCTCACGCGCCGGAGCTCTGGTTGCGCTGGCTGCTCCAAGTGACCAGGCCTACCGATGGCACCCAAGCGTAGAACGGATGGTGCGTTCGGCCATGAAGCACGTTCCGGCAGTCGATCTGGTCGGTGTGTTGATGACCGGCATGGGAAATGACGGCGCCGCGGCTATGGCCGAGTTGAAGGCAGCTGGCGGTTATACCATCGCCGAGGCCGAGGAGACCGCCGTTGTCTGGGGTATGCCGGGCGAACTGGTGCGGCTCGGCGGTGCGAACGAAATCAAACGAGTCGACGAGATTGGACTAACGTTGCTGGATCGGTTCCGCTGATGGTGATCCGTCCGGTGGCCCCGGCAAACAGTAGCGGCGTCCCGCTTTCACCGGGAGATCTCGAGGAGATCTGCGCAATCATCTACAAGCGCAGCGGAATGGTTTTCGGCGAGACGAAACGCTATTACATAGAGCGTCGAATTGCCGACCTTGTCAATCAGCGACAGGCCCATTCCGTCAGAAATTACATTTCCATCTTGCGGAGCGACCTGAACGAGACGGAGTTGCTCATCAACAGCTTCACCGTCAACGAAACCTATTTCTACCGCGAGCAACACCAGCTCGCTTGTCTCAGCACATCGATCCTTCCAGACATCATCAGAAAAAAGGGTCCCGGCGATCGTATCCGAATCTGGTCGATGCCTTGCTCAAGCGGCGAGGAACCGTACTCGATTGCGATATGGCTTCTTGAAAACTGGCCACTCGTTGATGCCTACAATATCGAGATTGTCGGATCAGACATCGATACGGCTATACTACGCCAAGCGGTAGACGGTTATTTCGGGCAAAGGTCGCTCTCAAGGCTTTCTCCGGAAGTCCGTGACCGGTATTTCGAACGTGAGGTTGATCAGCAGCGTCAGTTGATCCGCGATCTGAGGGAGTCTGTTACGTTCGCCAAAGGCAACATCGTTGACCGGCAGAGCCTCGGAGCACTTGGTCGCTTCGATGTGATATTTTGCCGAAATCTCCTGATCTATTTCGACGAGGCGGCGCGTGAGCTGGCGGCGCGCAACATTCATGAATTGCTCAATCCGGGTGGGTACGTCTGCCTCGGCCATACAGAATCTATGTCGCGAATATCTCAGACGTTCGAGGCTGTTCGGTTTCCTGATGCCATTGTTTATCGAGAAGCTGTGAGACTTTGCGATGGATGAGTTGATCGAACAATTCGCTCTCGAGGCACGCGAACTGGTTCAGCAAGCGTCAGACGATCTTTTAGCGCTTGAGCAAAGTCCGAGCGACCGCGAGCGGTTGGAAAGCGTTTTTCGGGCGGTCCACACGCTCAAGGGTTCTGTTGGGCTCTTCGATTTCGGCCCGATGCAAGGGGTTCTGCATCGCGCGGAAGATCTTCTGTCTCAGGCCCGAGGAGGTGCCATCGTCGTCAATCCGGCTCTTGTAGACACGCTTTTGGCTGTGATCGGGTGGGTCGACGGCAGCATCGAAGGCATCATGGAGACCGGGCGTCTCCTGGAAACGCAGGAGGCGCAGGCGCCACGGCTCCTTCGGCAGCTGACGCGTGAAACGACGGAGCGCGAAACTGCTGGAGACGTTGGCGAGATCAATGCTGTCCCGGATTGGGCGGTCTTGTTGCGGAGGCACCTTCCCCCCGGTCATGGCGATGGCGACTTGGTTGCCATCCATTACGAACCGCACCCGGAGTGTTTCTTCAACGGCGACGACCCACTTGCGATGATATCGCGGCTACCCAATGTTCTGCACCTCGAAATTTCCCTGAAGGAGCCATCGCCCTCGGCTCGGGACTACGATCCCTTTCGTTGCGACATGGTGATCGAGGCGGTCTGCAGTGGGCCACCCGGCGAGATTCAGGCTCTTTTTCGGCTCATCCCCGATCAGGTGATCGTGGTGCCGCTAAAAAAAGAAGTCGAACAATCGCCTTCCTCAGAATCAGGCTTATTTTCAGGAAGGGGCGCCGGACGCCAAACAACGACGATGCGTGTCGATTCGGCGCGCATCGACACCCTGATTGAGATCGCCGGCGAACTTATCACGGCAAAAAATGGCCTTGCCCCCTTGGCAGAAGAAGCGGGCAAGAGCGGCAACCGAGCGCTTGCCAGACGCATCGGGTCCAGTCACCAGGAAATTGAGCGGTTGGTCGCGTCGCTCTACAGCGCCGTCACCCGGGCGCGCATGGTCCCTCTGGAACAGACCTTTCGCCGGTTTCCGAGATTGGTGCGTGAGACTGCGGCAAAACTCGGCAAAGCTGTCGACCTCATTATCGACGGCGAAACCGTTGAAGCTGACCGCGAAATCGTTGAAAACCTGTTCGAGCCGCTGCTCCATCTCGTTCGAAACAGTCTCGATCACGGCATAGAGCCTGGCGCAGAGCGACTGCTGGCGTTCAAGCCAGCACGGGGGCGCCTTCTCCTTCGTGCGCAGAAACGAGGGGATCAAATTGAGATCGAACTCAAGGATGATGGCCGGGGTATGCAGACTGAGCATATTCGACAAAGGGCAATCGACAGTGGTCTTATACCGGCGATCGAAGCATCTGCTCTATCCGAAAGAGACATGTTCCAACTGGTCTTTGCTGCGGGATTTTCGACCGCATCCTCCGTATCAGAGCTGTCCGGCCGAGGGGTCGGCTTAGACGTGGTGCGGCGCTCCGTGGAACGATTGGGTGGGACGCTCGGGATGCAGAGCACCCCGGAGGTGGGAATGTCATTTGTGTTAAAGCTTCCAATCAGCTTCTCGATGACCCAGCTGATGGTGGTCGAGGTGGGCAATGAACGATATGGAATCCCGATTTCTGATGTCGTAGAAACGCACAAGCTGCCGGCCAACGCTGTTCAATCTGTCAGAGGTAACCACGCATTCATTCTCCGCGACAGGACGGTGCCCCTTCTTTATCTTTCCGATTTGCTACAATTGGCAAAGAAATGGCCCTCTTCCGAGGACTTGAAAGTGCTGATCGTCCGAATGGGAGACGACCTGATCGGGGTTGCTGTCGATGCAATTGCAGAGAGGGCCGAAACGCTGACGCGGCCATTATCAGGCCTGTTGCAAGGTGTCGCAGGTGTGTCCGGTACGACGCTGCTCGGCGATGGCAAAGTTTTGCTTGTGCTCGATATCGAGGAATTGATGCAATGACGGTCACTCTGGACGGAAACGCCATTTTGATGACCGGAGTTTGTGGCGTTGACGAAGTTGAAACGCTCATGAATTTTCTCGAGGAGCAGCCGGAAACGACCGTTGATCTTGCTGGCGCCACCGCTATTCATACAGCTCATTGGCAGGCATTGATGGTTTTCCGTCCAAAGATAATCGGAACTCCGGCGTCATCTTCGACAGTAGATAGGGTTCTATCCAGTCTATTTGTATATTACGAAGGCATGAAATCATAATGGCGAACTTGCTTAAACATCGTCATCAAAATAAGTATAACGCATGTACGGGGATGAAGGTCACCGCATTTTTTTTGGGGGCAATATGACAGTCAACTTTCTTATTGTGGATGATAGCAAGCTTGCTCGGATAGTTGCCGGCAAGGCAGTTGCAGGCTTGCAGCCCGACTGGACAAGGGTAGAAGCCGCAAATGCCGCTGATGCTCTGGCGATCATCGCTGGTCAGCAGATTGACCTCGCGCTCCTTGATTTCAACATGCCTGATAAAGATGGACTTGTGCTTGCAGCTGAACTGCGTGCGTCCCATCCGAATATGCCAATCGCCGTGATTACGGCCAATGTTCAGGATGAAATCATTGCCAGAGTTCGCGAGCTGAATGCCACATTCGTGGCAAAACCGGTGACGGAGGATGCCATCAGCGGCTTCATCTCTGGCGCCGCACTTCGGCTCAGGAAGGCCCTGGCATGACTGATGAAACTGCCGCGCTCGACGAACTTGAACGAGATGCGCTGACCGAACTTGTCAACATCGGCGTTAGTCGCGCGGCCGCAAGCCTGCGAAAGATGGTCAATAAGCAGGTGATCCTTTCGGTCCCTTCCGTCGAAATTGTCACGAGACGGTCCGCTGCCTCGCTGATTGGGCAACGAGAGAGCGAAGACTTTATCGCTGTCCAGCAGCAATTCGAAGGCCCGTTCTCTGGCCGTGCCATGCTGATCTTTCCCGAGAGTAATGGCCTTTCCCTTGCGCGCGCGATCGTCGGCGATGAAATGGACGAGGCAACTCTCGCCGAAATGGAAGACGAGGCACTGGCTGAAACTGGCAACGTCATCTTGAACGGTTGCCTTGGTTCAATGGCTAACATGTTGCAGCACACCCTCAGAATGTCACTGCCCGAGGTGCATCGCGGCGACAGTACCGCCTTGTTCGGCGTTCTCGACCGCGCTGCTGATGAGAGTTTTGTTCTCTTTCTTTACATCAACTTCTCAGTCCAAGACCGACAGATCCGTGGATACATCGCGATGTTGATGGACCTGCCGTCGTTGGAAAAGCTGAAAAAGCTCATTGCCGACTTCATTGATCGGGTGATGGCATGAGCGGATTGCATGTGGACGATGAACGCACGCGTTGACGATGACCCGGAACTGGAGCGCACGCGCCGCGAACTTGCGATGGTACGCCGACAATTGGAGCTCACTCTTGACGTGGCAGGAGCGCCATGTGCGTGGGAATGGGATATCCGCCGTGCGAGGCTCGTGGCAGACGTCCGGTTCGCGGCCATTACGCAACAGGACCCGGTCGCTCTCGCTGACGGCGTGTCGACCGACCAATTTTTCAAGTCGATCCACCCTGACGACCTCAAGCGGGTCAAGCTTGCCGTGGCTGGAATGTTGGCTGGCTCGGAGGTATTCTCGAAAGAGTATCGGTTGCTTAAGTCAGATGGCGGGTACCGATGGGTTCACGCCAAAGGCCGCGGTATTTTCGACGAGGATGATGAGCCCGCGAGCTTCGTTGGAATATTGATCGACATCACGGATCAGAAGCGGATCACTGAGGAGTTGCGCGTCGCACAATCCGCAGGAGGCATCGGTACGTTTGAGCACAAGATCGGGTGGGCGACGGTCAATGTCTCGGAACAGTTCTGCCGACTGTTTGGGCTGCACCCGTCGCGCGTTATACCGGTTATTATTTTGAACGATCTCATCCATCCGGACGATGAGCGAATTATTGACCTGAGGGATCCAGATGGGCGTCAAGAGGAGCGAAGCATCGAGTTCCGGATCCGGCGCGCTGATGACGGCCAAGAGCGATGGTTGGCGCGTCGCGGGGAATATGTCGTTGACAGCGAAAGCAGCGGTCACCGTTATGTTGGTGTCATCTTCGATGTCACAGAAGCCAGACAGGCACAGGATAATCTGAAAAAAGCAAACGAGGAACTAGCCGGGATCGCCCGCGAACGCGAACAGTTCATCGCCGTGCTCGGCCATGATCTGCGAAATCCGCTCGCCTCCATGTCTGCCGGCCTTCGGATTATCACCAAAGACGTGAACGACCGTCAATCTACCCGTGTTTTGCGGCTTATGGGCGAGAGCGTGCAGCGCATGGGTAGCCTGATTGAAAACCTGCTGGATCTTGCCCGCGGAAGATTGGGTAATGGGATCGGCCTGGAAATAACGCGGGGAGGACGGATCGAGCCCATGCTTGCGAAAATCGTCAACGAAATCCAAGCCGCGCATCCGGAGCGGATTATCCAGACCGAATTCAATTTGCATCGGCCTATCAATGTAGACCAGGCCCGCTTGGAACAGCTGCTTTCGAACCTACTTGGAAACGCGATCACTCACGGTGCAGCGGAAGAGCCTGTAACCGTATCTGCAAGGGTGTTGGAGAACGAGTTTCAACTCACCGTAGGCAACGGCGGCGAGCCGATACCAGAAGCCGTGATGCAGCGCTTGTTTCAGCCATTTTATCGGGGCGAAGACAACATTCACAAGCAAGGCTTGGGGCTCGGCTTATATATCGCGAGTGAGATCGCGAAGGCGCATGGCGGTGTTCTTCAAGCCTCGTCAGACACGGGCCGGACTTGCTTCACGTTCAGCATCCCCCTTGATACGACAGAGGTTGTCGTGCTCTGAAATCCCAGTATCGTCGGGAACTGGGAAATTTTCATCGATCAAGGCAAAGCAATCGAGCCAGCGTTCCTGTCGTACCCACTGCACTCGAATAACTTGACCCGTTTATATGCCGTCTAGGGCCACAGAGCACATGCTGTAATAGCGTTGTATCCGCAGAAACATAATGATACGCCCTATCACACACCTCGCATCCGAGTACTTTCACCATGTTTAACCGTTTGCCCACATATTTTCGTCTTACATCCTTCTTTCTGCTTATGCTCTTTTCGGCTCCAGCGTGGGCAGATCGAGTCGTCGTCGACCAAATTGGAAAGACCGTCCACTTGCCAGAGGTTGTCGCCCGGGTTGTCATCCTGCAGCACCAGAGTCTCAACATCGCAGTCCAGCTTAACGCCATGTCCAAGGTCGTGGGTGTGCTGGACGAATGGCAAAAACAGCTCGGAAAGAACTATCTGCGCCTTGCTCCGGAACTGTCAAAGATGCCGATGCCCGGTGGCCTGACGAAGGTCAACATCGAGGAGTTGCTGAAGTTGAAGCCCGACGTGGTGATCGTGACCAACTATGCGCCTCCCGAGATGATCTCCCAGATCGAGGGAACGGGTATCCCCGTCGTCGCGATCTCGCTTCTCGACGTGCCGCCATCGGAAGCTACCAAACTTAGCCCATCAGTGGCTGATGAGCCGAAAGCCTACGATACCGGCTTTGCCAACGGTGTCAGGGTCATCGCCGACGTCTTGGACAAGAGACAGCAGGGCGAGGAGTTGATCGCTTATGCGATGAAGAACCGGAAGCTGGTCGCAGATCGGCTGGCAGGGCTCGATGAGGCGATGCGCGTTCCGGTCTACATGGCAAATCCTGACCTAACCACATATGGCCATGGCAAGTACACGGGACTGATGATGGCCAAGGCCGGCGCCCGCAATGTCGCCGACAGCGTTGCCGGCTTCAAGCAGGTCACAATGGAGGACGTTCTGTCGTGGAACCCGGCCGCGATCTTCGTCCAGGAGCGTTACCCCGAGGTCGTCAAGGATATCAAAACTTCCAACTCCTGGCAGACCATCGATGCTGTTAAGAACGACCGGATCTACCTGATGCCGGAATATGCCAAGGCCTGGGGGTATCCGATGCCGGAAGCGCTGGCTTTGGGTGAGCTTTGGATGGCGAAAAAGCTTTATCCCGACCGCTTTGCCGATATCGATATGAAAAGCGAAGCGGACGCGTACTACCGAAAGTTCTACCGCACCGACTATCAGTCGGCCTTGTGAGCGGAAGACTAACAGCCGCGTTCGCAGCACCAAGATTGGTGTTATGCGGCCTAGCCGCTCTGTTCATTGCGGTGGCAGTGTGCTCGTTGGGCGTCGGCCGCTACGGGATTTCTGCAGCACGGGTCGTGGCCATCCTGATTGATCCCATCATCTCGGCAACCCCGACAGTCTCGGCGGTGGAGCGCAGCGTCGTGTTCACCGTACGCCTCCCGAGGGTCCTTCTGGCGATGTTCGCCGGAGGTGGGCTGGCGCTTGCAGGTGCCACACTACAGGGCGTGTTTCGCAATCCTCTTGTTGGACCGCAAATCATCGGCGTATCTTCGGGCGCAGCTTTCGGGGGCACTCTGGCAATATTGTTGAGTTTCCCCAGCTATGGCCTGCTCTCAAGTGCTTTTCTGTTGGGACTATTAGCTCTCTTTCTCGTCTATGGCTTGAACACCCTTGTCGGAAGGAAAAACATTCTCGCGCTCGTTCTTTCTGGCGTTGTTGTCAGCGGGTTTTTCGGCGCGCTGGTAAGCCTCGTACAGTATCTGGCCGATACCGACGAGAAGTTGCCGGCAATCGTGTTCTGGCTTCTCGGCAGCTTTGCAACCGCGAACGCTTCAAAGCTTGAATTAATCGCTATCCCAGTTTTGGTGGCCTCCGGTTTCCTCCTCGCGCTTCGCTGGCGGATTAACCTACTGTCGCTTGGCGACGAAGATGCAGAGGCCCTCGGTGTGCGGGTGGAGGTGCTCCGCTGGCTGATCCTTTGCCTCGTCACCGTTATCGTCGCAGCGCAAGTGGCAGTGAGCGGCATTATTGGCTGGGTCGGCCTGATCGTCCCTCATATGGCCCGTACCGTTGTGGGACCCGACCACCGATTTATGCTTCCGGCTTCTTTGATGATCGGTAGCATCTACATTATCCTCATCGATGACGTCGCCCGGACCCTGTCAGCCACCGAAATTCCCCTCGGCATACTGACGGCGTTGATCGGAGCGCCAGTCTTTGCCGTTCTCCTGCGCCACAGCAGATCGAAAGGTTTCAGATGAGCCGTTCCATTGTAACGATCCGGGATGCAGGGCACAGCTACGACGGTCAGCGTTGGCTGTTTCACAATCTCGATTTTGAGCTTCGTTCAGGCGAGATCCTGGCCATCCTCGGCCCAAACGGGCGTGGGAAGTCGACGTTGCTTCGCGCACTCGCTGGCCTGATCAAGCTGACGGTCGGCAGCATCCAGCGATCCGGCTCAACCGGCTTCGTCCCTCAGGATTTTGGAGGCTCATTTCCCTATTCCGTGCTTGACATCGTCCTCATGGGGCGCGCTCGCCACATCTCGACATTCCGAAGCCCCAGCAAGGCCGACGAAGCGATCGCTCTCGACGCCCTGGCCACCACGGGCATGCAGTCATTTTCGCAAATGAGTTTCAATCACCTCTCAGGTGGCGAGAAGCAACTCGTTCTCATTGCCAGGGCGTTAGCCGGAGAAAACGAGTGCCTCCTGCTTGATGAACCCGCATCTGCCCTCGATTTCAAAAATCAGGCAGGCGTGCTGGACCTCATGCGGGGTGTTGCCCAGAGCCAAAACCTTGCGGTGGCCTTTACAACCCATCAGCCCAATCATGCGCTCGCGATCGCCGATCATGTTCTGATGCTGTTTGATGAAACCGAAGCGGCTCTGGGGCCAGTAGGAAACCTGATGACGGACGAAAATCTCTCGGCGCTATACGGCATCCCGATACGCTCCGTAACTTTTACACACGATGGAAATGGGTACACTTCCATCGTGCCCATATTTAGAGACCGAATTTCACGGATTTAGACAGGAAACACCCATGCAGACCAGGACCCAGCCGACGCCTCTTGTCGTCCTAGCAGCGGGAAGTCTTCGCAACGTCTTCGTCGAAATTATTTCGGAGTTCGAACGTCAGTTGGGAATACCTGTGCACATTGAACACGGTCCGGCAAGCCTACTTCGAGAGAAGATTGAGGAAGGTGCTATGTTCGACGTCTTCGCATCCGCCAACATGACTCATCCGGAAAAATTGCATTCGCTAGGGCTAACCGGCCCGGCCCTTTGCTTTGCGCAAAACCGTCTATGCGTGATCGCTCGCCGAAGCCTTGCAGTTAACGAAGGAAATCTGATCGATGTGCTTGCGGATCCGGAAGTGAGGCTGGGAACATCTACTCCGAAGGCTGATCCCTCCGGAGACTACGCTGTCGAGTTCTTCCAGAACGTCGAGCGTCGTCATCCCGGCAAAGGAAGATTGCTTGCTGGCAAGGCCCAGGCGTTGGTGGGCGGGCGAAATTCCGCTCCGATCCCGAAAGGCGCGACACCCGCCAGTTACCTGATCGGACAAGGAACAGTAGACGCATTTATCAGCTACGCATCCAACGGATTGCTCAGTGAAGGTGACCCGGACGTCGTTGTCGTTCCGCTTCCCGAACCTTTGGGACCGACAGCACAATACGGTGTTTCGTTGCGTCGGAACGCAGCGGGATCGGCCGCGCTGTTCCGCAATCACTTATTCACACCGACGACAAAACTCGCCTTGGCCGGGCATGGATATGTGGCGGATGGCTATTTGTCATCCGATGCGCCGGTAAACGCCAGACCACGGAAGTTCCGCTCAGAAAGTTGACTCAACTACTTTGCTGTTTTCGCTGAGTAGGTCAGCTAGTCAGCGGTATGTCGTCAACGCGCCCATCTGGCGTGCCACCTAGACGGGCCTAAACCCCAATTCGAATATAAGCACAGGTGAACCCAAATGGCTTTACGCTTGTCTCCTCAGTCAGCTGGAGACAATATCCATATCGGCCCATCAACTCTGTAACATCGACCGCCTTCTCCACCTCAAACACGTTGTCCTTGTGCGGGAGCTTCCAGTTTCTGATTTGCTGAAGAGCTTTTTTCGTGGCCGCTTTCGCGTCCGGCGCGACAAGCAGAATATTGCGGTGTAACTCACCAAACTCGCTGGGATCATAGCCACCCAGATTGACGAAAAACAGTTTCGTCTCCGGCTCCGACGCCAACGGTTTGGTCGTCAGCGTCACATCGTAGCCATCAGCCTGTTGGACCTCACCCCAGCAATCAAGGTGCAGGCTCTTGGGCTCTCCCCACCACTGCTTGCGCAGATCGTCGCGGCAATCTTCCGCAGTCTCACCGATCGAAAACCTCACATCGTGCAATTCGATGTTTGAATTCCCGCAATCGCCTCCGATATAAAACATAAACAGCTTCATCGTCTCTCCATCATCAAAGTCCGTCCTAGCCGAACGTGAACGCGTAGGCCTGAACACCGGGGTCGAGGAACTTGATCTGGAACGTGTGATCGGGCATCGGCCCCTTCTGGCGGACCAGATGATACAGACGCTGGCCCGTGATCGTTCCCTTTTCTTCGGCATCCGTGTCCGTTCCGTGGCTTTCGCCGGGAGCCTTGCCGTCGATCATCACCTGAAACCGCACAGGCTTCCCATCGGCGCCAGGTCCGAGTAGAAGATGCAGATCCCGTGCGTGGAATGTGTAAAAAATACCGCCATCTCTGGTGTTCGACACGGCCATCTCGTCGCCCACTGTTCAGTTTCCTGTCAGGCCCCACTGATTGAGAGTGGTGTTCTGGAGTTGATAGTCGTGAGCGGCATGCTTAACGAGACCGTCTTCCGGCAAAAAGTTCTCGGCGCGGGCATAGCCCACATAGGTTTCCGGCGACTGGACCTTTTGAGGTCGTCGGAATGAAAAAGATACTAGTGCGACATATATTCGTCCAATATCCGCCTACTCTGCGTAGTACGCCGTTGTACGTTGATGTTGTAAATCGGATCGACGATGTCATGCTCTAATCACGCCATCGATGAATTGATGGAGGAGAGGTCGGTCAAAGGCTCCTTCTGTATCCAGCATCCATGATGCCGCATCCAAGGACGTCCAAGGCTTCTTATAGGGTCGCGCAGACGTGAGGGCATCGTAGACATCGCAGATTGCGGCCATTCTTGCGTAAAAACTGAGCTGCGGGACCGTCAGGCCGATGGGATATCCTTTTCCGTCAAGTCGTTCGTGATGATGAAGGCATACGTCGAGCACAACGTCCGGCATGCCCTTGCCACGCGAGAGTATGTGATGCCCGAGCGAAGGATGTCGACGAACGAGGTCCATCTCGCTATCGGTGAGGGGGCCGGCCTTCGTCAAAATCTCGATTGGCATACCAATCTTTCCAATATCATGGACTAGGCCGCTCATTCCAAGTAGCGCAACCATTGCCGCATCGAGTTTGAGATGTCGCGCCAGCCGGATCATCAAAGCCGCGACCGCTAAGGAATGTAGAAAGGTCGCCTGATCTTTTGTCTTCAGCCGCGTCATACTGATGAGGATTGAAGGATTAAGATCCACTGAGCTGGTAATTTCCTCAATGACGGGCGCTACCATTTCGACCGTGACGGCAGATCCGGCGCTAACGCCGTTGAAAATGTCCTTTAACAGCGCAGAGGAACGTTTAATTTTCTCAGCCGTCAGAACGCGCGCTTGCCGGGTACTAGAGGTCGATAGCGTCCTGACAGGAGGAGCTAGGACATCGGTCCCGAGTTGCATCGAGCTCGACGGAGAAACATCAAGTCCTTTCGATGTGTTGATGACAATGCCGCTGATCCTGCTATCTTTTAGACTTGTCGCTAAATCCTCGCGGTTCAATTGGAAACGACGGCCAGCGTTTGGGGTATCTTGCCAAACGCCTTCCAACGCCTCGATAAACATCCCGATGCGCAGTTGATCTTTACCGATCCGTTTTAGCATTGTTTCACCCTGGGATGCGGCGCTGTTTCAGATACGAAAAATGTTGCGGGATAATTTCAGAATAGGCGACTATTCTTTGATCGAGGCGAGTGTGCAGATTGCGTGAGCAGTTCGGCATCGGGGACATTCATCAGTGTGCTCGAAAGAGAGTAGTGAGAAACCGATCCGCAGCTTCCGCGAATGGAAAACTTATTGCTTTTTCTTCGGCCGCTTTTTATCCCAGAATCAACCGATGAAGAGAAATTACCTAGATCAACCAACATATGTAATATCGGCTGTGTGCCTCCATCAGAGTTAACCGCTTTCATAGGCCAGCGCCCTTTATGGCAGGCGCACGCAAGTTATATATTGCTAAAATGATATGAGACTGAATTTCGCCAAATGGCTGCACGTGCGAGCAGGCGATCCGTAGAGGCTTTACGCGCTTGGCTTGCGTTCTTCATCACGCAGGTCAGACAATTGGACAATAATTGGATCTGCCACTTGGCCGCGTCGTAGAAGCGTAGCTTGTCAGTGACCATTGCACGCGGCGCGCGGCTTTGTGCTTTGAGGAGCTTGCGCATCAAATATTTTCGCCGCCTTGGCGTTGAGGCGGTTTTGCACCAGCCCATCGAGGATAAAGCCGTTCTGGTCAACGGCGCGCCAAAGCCAGTGCTTCTTTCCACCGATGGTGATGACAAGCTCATCAAGGTGCCATTTGTCCCCAAGCTTGCCGGCAGATCGCCTCCGGCTGTCATTGGCAAAGCGCCTGCCGAATTTCTCGGCCCAAATTCGAACGGTCTGGTGAGAGAAGATTACGTCACGCGCTACTAGCAGATCCTCGACCATCCACACGCTGAGCGGAAACCGGAAATACAGCCAAACGGCTTGGGCAATCACTTCCGCTGGATGCCGACGATAAAGAGGATCACGGGTAAATTTGTTGATGCCGCCAGATCCTACACTTTGGTCGATCCGCGGTTAACGTTACGGTGCCGATTAAGGCTCTGGAGCGTGGACAAGCTCGAGCTTCGTCCAGCCGACTAGATACCGTCGCCGGGCGATTGCCTATTAATCAACCGACATGCAAACTGGTCCATGCCGCAACACAAAAAGACCCATTGTCATGCCATGGACCCGCGCAACGACAAGCCCAACCCGATGGACTGGTGTTCTTCATTCGGAATTGGTCGAACTGGATGATTGGAATAATCGCTCAGAGTCGGACTCGAAAAGTGCGCGGCGACAATCAAGGTGAGACACGTCTCATCCTGATCGCCGCGCTATAAAAAGCCTTCAATTATATCGATGCCTTGCAAGCCGCCGAATGATCAGGCGAATGTGGGCGATCATGATCCAGCGTCTGAGGAGGCGATGGACTTTTCGAAATCCTTTGCCAGCCTCCGGCATCTGCCAAACTACGCGAAGGTCCGCTCAACGACCCCGCGCCGGGGCAGCACTTCAAAGCCGTTCGCTTTGTCAGAGCTCTTTATGATCTCGACCGTCCTGCGCCTGACCTTCTTCAGTCGCCGCTTCAACTGGTGGCCCGCATAACCGTTCCCTCACCGGCAAAAACCCGTGCCGGTGAGGATAGAGACATCTCCAGACTAAACCTGTGAGATGATGGCTTCTACTTCGGCGAATTTCATTTTCGAGCGGAGAGCCATTGGCTTTTGATTAATAGTCATCCCGACCGCGTGTATCCAGCATACGTCCTTGGCACTGGGCCGTATTGCACAAATCTGATGGGTCGGGATGAAAAACGTTTGCACCGTTTCCCCGTTATGGTCGAGTAAATCGACCTCAATAAGTTGACCGATTAGTGCGCTCCCTTTGGAAGGATAAAGTAGACCGCAGGAGGTAGATTAAATCCCTGCGACTAAGTCTGTTTCTAGATTTCGTGAGGAATTTCCGATTTGGCCCTGATGCTTTCGCTGCTTGTGTAGCGAGGAAGCCGACTTCACCATAACTCTTGTGAAGCTTCCACAGCTGCATTCTGATCCTGATCAGCACGTCTAAATCCTCAAGCCGTGCTCCCCATCTGCAGCTTTCAAATACGCCCACTATTCGGCGCCATTTACTTGAATAGGCTGAGGATGCTCTGCGCCGAAGAGTTGGCGATTGAGAGAGACTGGACCGCAAGCTGTTGTTGCGTCTGGAGGGCGGACAGCTTGCTCGATTCCTGCTCCATGTTGGCATCAACCAGCTTGCCGACGCCTGATGTAATGCTATCGCTCAACGACGATGCAAATGTCGTCTGCAAATCGATACGGCTCGACAACGAGCCGAGCTGGGCTGCAGCACTTGTCATCGAAGACATTGCCGATTCCACCATATTCATGGCGCTATCGATGCCGCCGCCTGTCATTCCGCTAATATCGAGGCTGTAGACTGAAAAGCTCGAAGATCCGATCGATTCAGCACTCCCAAGGATCCCCGTGCTCATGTCAGCACCGCCGGCACCATCCGAGCCGAACAGAACGTTACCATGCGATCCGGCGTTGAAGGCAAAGGCTGACGTGGTAACTGAGACGCCGCCAGAGGCATTGCGGATGAAGGAGGAAACAACTGAAGCAGACCCGCCTGAAGCAGCGACAACCCAGTTTTCACCGTTGAAGGAAGCTGAAGTGGCAACACTTTTCAGCTGGGCCTGGAGCTGGGTAAGCTCTCCCTGGATCTTACTCTTATCGACACTGCCTTCCTTGGCGGTGACGAGCTTGTCTTTGATCTGGCTAACGATACTTATAGCGCTGTCCATTGCGGTATATGCAGTATCGACTTTCGCTGCGCCGAGACCAAGAGCGTCGGATACCGCGCCCAAAGCACCGACGTCGGACTTCATTGTTGTCGCAATGGACCAGTAGGTCGCGTTGTCTGATGCCTTGGAAATGCGCAAGCCAGAAGAAACCGCGCTTTGAGTCTGGGTCAAACTGCTATTGACGTTGCGCAGTGTCATGAGAGCCGACATTGCGGCATTATTAGTCTTGATACTCGTCATGGGATTGAATGCCCCTTTGGCACTGGAGGATGGAAGGGACATTCCGGTTCGGGCCCGGAAATAGCGCTCGGCGTCATGCCTATTAAACAAGAAATACGAAGGATAATTGCTATTGCTAGCTGTAGCTATAGATTTGTATGGTTAACGTTTAATTTAAAACCTACCGAGCACGAATTATATTTAAACCCGTATTGAGTGTAGCAAATACTCATTGAATTGTTAAAATAATATACAGGCAATCACAGAGAAACGCGAACAACTCCAAACGCGTTACTTCGTTTGGAGTTTTTGAGAAATTGCCTAATCGCAATCAGGCTGCCAGCCATCTACTAAATGGGCTACATGAGCCGAGGCTGAATAACGAGAAATCTTTCCATGGCAATGGTTGTATAAATAATTGGGCAGCTTGTTCGCTGTCAGCCCATATACGGCTTCCGGGTAACTTCGTTCAGGCCGTTGTGCCTTGAACCGCCAGCGACCGGGGTGCGTGCCCTCCACGCCGTCGGGGTTCTGTCTGAAGCTTTCGGGCGTGTGCCTGGAAGCTCCCCAAGCTGAAGAGGCGCTTGAGACGTAAGGCCGATCAGAGGCGGGCTATCACTTTGATGTTACCTCGGACGGAGACTCGTCGAAGATTTCGTTGCCATCAGTTCTACATCAGCTCAGTCTTATATTTAAGTCTGCCCGTGAATGCCCCACATGATCGGGCGCACTACTACAAATACTGACGCACTAAAAACCCTGAACGCCATGATCGCGTTCAGGGTCTCTTTTTGGTCGCGCACTGAACGCAGCATCACAACAGCGCCCTGGTGCCGTCCGTAAGTATGTTTTCTGACGCTGCCGACGTGTCAATTTCCTCACCGGAACGGGCCGGCGAGGAAATTATCCAGTAAAACGACGACCTGAACTCATTAATTGTTCTGGAAGCTTTCCAAGCTGAATGTGACTCACCGCGATGACCGGCTGGCTACCGGACAGATGACGCACTCAAGCAAAGGTGTGCGAACCTGACACTTCCAGCGGACCAACTGAATAGACAGAAGGTGTTTCTGGCAGTGCGCTTCCTTGGAGGACTGAGAGTGGTCGATGGTTTTCATGAGACGGGTTCGGCTCTACACCAACCTCTTGGGTCATCTGGCTTTCGGCAAGAGATTCTACGTCATGGATCATATGACAAACGACCCCATGCATCCTCTCCATACAATTCCTCAGCTTCTTGAGCTGATCAGTCAACTCTGACTCTGGGGGATGAGCGGGGTGTGCAGCCCTAAAATTTTTCATTTCGAGTATAACATTGCCTTCCACATTGATCCCTTTCTATAACGTTGGAACGCCGGGCACCAAATCTGTCGGAGCCTCTGTTTCTACCATCCGCGAGAGCCGCGGATGGTGTTGAAAGAGCTTCCGCCATTGGCACACGGTGCTACGCAAACCGTACCGCTCGTCGTTCGCTTAGCTGCGATCAAAACTCTTCCCAGCTTTCCGCCGCGGCGGCACTGGCACCCCCCATGCCGACAGCACCGGCCACTTTTGCAAGCATGCGTCGCGCGGGAGAAGCCACCGCCTTATGGTGACTATGGGCAACCTCCGGCCTACGCGACGCAGTTGATTCACGGGCACCGGCAACGTTGAATTCAGCGATGATCTCCCGCAGGCGATCGACCTCGCCGGCAAGTGCGGCGCTCGCCGCAGTCGATTCCTCTACCATAGCAGCGTTCTGCTGAGTAACCTGGTCCATCTGGTTGACAGCGGTGTTGACTTCGGCCAAACCTACCGACTGCTCCTTGGCGGATGTTGCGATCGAGTCCAGCTGCGTGTTTATCGAAATGACCTGCTCCTCGATGACTTTCAGGGCCTGTCCGGTCTCCTGCACGAGCTTGACGCCGTTGCTGACCTCTTCGCCGGAGTTGCGGATCAGATCCTTGATCTCCTTGGCAGCCTGCGCTGACCTCTGGGCGAGTTCGCGGACTTCCTGCGCCACGACAGCAAAACCTTTACCTGCCTCGCCAGCGCGGGCCGCCTCGACGCCCGCATTCAAGGCCAGCAGATTGGTCTGGAAGGCGATCTCGTCGATGACGCCGATGATGCTTGAGATCTGGTTTGAAGATTGCTCTATACGCTGCATGGCAATGACCGTGTTGGAGACGACCTCTCCCGAGCGCCGTGCCGATTTGTTGGCCTCGATGGCTACGTGACGGGCTTCTTCAGTCCGCTTGGAAGAATTCGAAACGTTGATCGTGATCTGGTCGAGTGCAGCTGCAGTTTCTTCCAGTGAGGCCGCCTGCTGTTCCGTGCGTTTAGAGAGATCGTCAGCGCTCCGGCTGATTTCGCGTGCACCGCTGTCGATGGATCCCGTCGCTATTGAAACCGAGCGCATGCTCGAGGCCAACTGGTCGACGGCGGCATTGAAATCGGCTCGCAGGCTCTCGAAGTCGCTGGCGAAGGCCTCCCCAAGGCGGAACGTCAGATCGCCGCTTGAAAGGTGCTTGAGCCCGTCTGCGAGGCCGGAGGTTGCCTGGGCCATCTCCTGGGCGCGCTGGCGGTCCGCCTGGGCGACGCGGCTCCGTTCTGATTCACTGGCGGTTCTGGTCGATTCGGCATCTCGTTCGAGTTCTTTCGCACGAAGCCCGTTGTCCTTGAATACCTGAACGGCTTTGGCCATGTTGCCAACCTCGTCGCGCCGGTCAGCACCGTCGACCGCTGCTGTCAGATCGCCACTGGCAAGCACGTTCATCGTCTTCGCCAACTGCTGGATTGGCGTAACAAGCCAGGAACGAATGGCAAAGAATCCAAGCACGAGCACCGCGACAAGTCCAACTGCAACGATCGTGAGCGTCGTCATGATCGTGCTGTTGGTCACGCTGGTCAGCCTGTCGCTTTCTTTAGACGCTGAGTCGGCAATGCTATTGCCCAATGCAGTGATCTTGGGCGAAATTTCAGCAAAACCTGGCTGACACTGATTTAGAAAGATTTGTTCCGAGGCTGAGATTTCTGCGGGGGTAGTAGAAGCCCTAGCCGCGGTAATCGTTGCAGCGCACTTTCCTGTCAGAAGCTGAAGGCCTTCTGCCTTCAACGCGGGTGCTTCAGCCCTGTCAGGCAAGGCCGCGATGACCTCGTCGATATACTTGACGAAGCCGTCCTGATTCTCCTTAATCGCGTTCTCCGCAGCGGCATTGAGCTGATCGGTGTTCGACATCAACAGGTCTGCAACCGAGGCTCGGACAGCCTGGAGACTTTGGTTGGCTCTTGCTGTTGCGAGCGCAGCGGCTGATTCGCGATCGAGCAGGGAGCTGTAGCCTGCATCGACCATGCTGAGCTGCCGGCCCGAATAGAGCGATACGCCGAGCGCGAACAGCCCGAAGCCAGCCATAATGATTAGAAATTTTCCAATGATAGATACGTGTTTCACTTGTAACTCCGGCGTAATGAATCTTTGCAAAGGGTGCCGCTAGCAAATCATTTGCGTCGCAAACGGTCAGATGGCCTCGGTTGGAACCAGCTTGCCGACCCCACCGGTATGCTGCATCTTCCACCGTCGTCAATCACAGCTGATCGGCGACTCGCCACGCGGACTTCAGCTTCTAATAAAGTAGCGCGCACTACCTAAGCGTTTATTAATTATTTCGGATGCGCTTTGCTTACGACAGCCAATTTTGTAAGCATACACAGCCAGTATGGGAGGACAGATTGGCAAACGGGGAAGCGTACTCATCGTATCAATGAGCTTGTATCCCTCCTTGCTCGAAAGGTACTCCCTGTGGCGTTCCAGTTTCGCTATTGGTTCGATTTCGATTTTGCCTCCTGGCGTCAAATCCTCGAAAAAATATGTGATTGGCACACTGAGAGCGGTTGCCATTTCGTAGACCTTGGATGTGCTGATGCGGGGTTCGTTCCACGCTCATAATCTGAACTTGGTGGAATGTAATTCCGAGACATTCCCCTAGGGTTGTCTGAGACATCCCTATTTGATTTCGCCGCATCCGTACCCGCTGACCCACATGGATATCGATCGGGTGTGGGCCATCTGTCTTCACACCGCCTCTGGCCAATAATTCCTCTTGTTCCGCCTACGATCCCGCCTCGCCTACTTTGCCAATACCATACCTTTCCAGAAATTCTATTCTGCAGATCTGCAGGCCAGCGGCAATCACCGCTAGATTTAGTTCTCAAAAAGTACGCCTTCAGTAGACCGGATTCTTCGCCATTGCAAAATGCAAACTAACGGAACCGGCGGGGCCAGGACAAGGCAACTAGTGCAAGCATACTAATTGCATTTGCCTCCCTGGAATGTATGCCCTGTAGGCACACAGCCGCCGTTTCCGACGCATTGAGGCCAGTTTGCGCGTCTCATGCCTGGTCGCCCGTGAATCTCGGAGCGTTGGCAATATCCACCAACGAAAGGATTTCGATATGTCTGGATTCCGAACAGGTCTCGCGACCATCTCCCTCATTGCTGTCACGGGTCTATTTACATTCGCCGCGGCCGAAACGCCGACGCAGGACATCAAGGGAGGTAAAGACAATCCAATCGTCTCGCGCTTTGTCGGTGCGACAATCATCGGCTACCGGCAACAGGACTATGCGGCAGTAACCTTGCCCTTGGGGCCGTATGACGCCAGTCAGAAAAACCGTTTTGCCAAAAGCCAGGCCGCCGAAGGCCGCCTGACCAGCATCGCCTACGCCGTACCCGAGGGGAAAACGGCGCTGGAAGTCTACCGTAACTACGAACAAACATTGAGCGCGGCCGGGTTCCAGCCGTCATACCAGTGCGAAGGCGAGACCTGCGGCGGCTACGATTTCGCCGCTGCACTTGTCGACCCGGTCAATCAAGCGATGGGGTCCAGCCTTTTCAATCTCAGAATCGACCTTCTTAACGCTACCAACGGCGATGTGCGGGCAATGACTGCCCGTCTGGACCGCGTTGAGGGACCGGTCGATGTTTCCGTGCTGGTAAGCCAGGACAGTGGGAAGCAGGTCGGTGTGTTGCTGCAAGTCGTTGAAGGCCGCGAGATGCAGAAAAATCAGGTCACTGTGGACGCAAAAGCGATGAGCGATGGCCTGGGCAAAGCCGGCCACATTGCGCTCAATGGCATCCAGTTCGAAACTGGTAGTGCGACTTTGAAGCCGGAGTCGGACAAAACGCTGGCACAAATGGCCGAGATGTTGGTGCGCGATGCAACGAGAAAGGTCTACATTGTCGGCCATACCGACAGTTCAGGGGCGATCGAGCACAACATCGAGCTTTCGCAGGCGCGTGCCGCCGCAGTCGTGAAAGCCCTTACAGACAAATTTGGCATCGACGCCAGCCGGCTTTCCGCTCAGGGCGTTGGTCCCTACGCGCCTGTTGCCAGCAACCTAAGTGATGCGGGCCGGGCCAAGAACCGTCGGGTCGAACTGGTCGAGAAATAGATGAGCAATCGTGCGCTTTTCTACCGTCGCGTTCGCCAATCTGGCGTGAGACTGCCCCGATATCACCGGCGCTAGGACACCTGTACTAGTTACGCTCTAATGCAATCTGCGATAATAGTGCGCATCATTTCGATCAGGCTGCAGCCGGGTACTACAAAGCGGCTAATGACCGCTCGCGATGGGTTAGAACCTTACGGAGCATCGCAGTTCAGGCTCCCAACCGCCAGGAGCCGACACTGAAACACGAACCTTCCCATCTTTTCCGGCCGGCAGTTCGTGAAGCTCAGTCTCTGGGGTGGGTGGGCAGACCGGTTGTCATACAGAACTTACCCTTTCAGCTAAGCGCTACGGTCTCGCTGTTGGTCGTTGCGTTCGCCGTCGTGTTGACCGTGTTCGGACACTACACACGGCGGGTCCGAGTAGAAGGGGTAATGATGCCCTCGACTGGAATCAGCCGCATCGCTTCGCCCCAGAACGGATGGATCACCAAGCAATGGGTCAACGACGGCGACAAAGTTCGGCTGGGACAGCCGTTGTATACCCTTCGCCTCGATAACACGACGTCGAACGGATCGACCGAAGAAGCTGTCATCGCTTTATTGAGAGAAAAGAGAGAAATCTTGCGCGTTGACCTTGATCGGCAGGACGCGATCAACCGAGAGAAAAAAACGGGCCTGGAGCGCGTCCGCCAGAGCATCGAGGCCGAGGGACGGCAGATTGACGACCAGATCGCCTTGGCGTCGGAACATGCCGTACTGCTGAAGGCGATGGCGGAAAAGCAGAAAGCCAATCTGAAACGCGGCTTCGCCAAGGATTCCGACTACGAACCACGCCTTCAAAACGTAATGTCTCAGCAAGCACAGATCGAACAACTCAAGCGCGATCGGGCCGAAATCCAGACGCGTTTGCAAGACACGTTGGCTCAGCTTGCCTCATTCGATCTCAACGCGGCCTCCGAGATCGGCAAAATGAAGCAGGACATCATAGAGGTCGAACAACGACTCTCCGAGAGCGAGGCAAAGTGGGAAATCACACTCACTGCGCCTAGGGACGGAACGGTTACAGCGCTGATCGCGCATGCGGGACAGACTGTTTCAACCGGTACGCCGCTTCTTTCAGTCCTGCCCGCAGGCGATCCCCTGGCGGCGCAGTTGCTTGTTCCCAGCAGCGCCATCGGCTTCGTCAAAGAAGGACAACGCGTCCTCATGCGCTACGATGCCTTCCCCTATCAGAAGTTTGGCCAATACCCGGGCACAGTGGCCGCCGTCTCTGGTACGACGCTATCGGCCGACGAAACACAGATCTCCGGTTTGGCGAGACCGGAAGCCGGCCAACGGGAGGAGATGTATCGGATCACAGTCCAGCCCGACCATCCAGTTGTTCAAGCATATGGAAAATCCACGACGGTTCAGCCCGGGATGCGGTTGGAAGCAAGCATTCTGGCTGACACGCGCCCTCTTTATCAGTGGGTACTGGATCCGCTTTACAGCTTGGGACGGGCAACGTCCACGGACGGAATAGACCGATGAACGCGCCGCCAGTCCTGTCCCTTCTCACGTCGAAGATCTCCAGCGGATTGCGATCGCAGCCGCCGATCATCATCCAGGCCGAAGCGACGGAATGTGGCCTGGCCTGCATGGCCATGCTTGCCGGGTATTATGGCTATCAGATCGATTTGCCGGCAATCCGACGCAAGTTCCCAACATCCCTCAAAGGGGTCACGATCCGCAATCTGGTAACGATGGGCACTGCCCTTGGGCTCGCCACCCGAGCTCTGCGTGCGGAGCTAAACGCGCTCTCGAAGCTGCGATTGCCTTGCATCCTTCATTGGGATCGTAACCACTTCGTTGTTTTGACCAAGGTCGATCGGCGCAATCTCGTCCTCCATGACCCAGGCCACGGCCGGCGGGTCATCAACATTGGCGAAGCATCGAAGCATTTTACCGGTGTCGCACTCGAAGCGTGGCCCACCGAACAGTTTGAGATGAAGACAGAGAAAGACGCGGTCAGTATCTGGAGGATGGTGTCGAGAACCCAGGGACTCGGTAAAGTCGTCCTTGCCATCCTTGGTCATTCGCTTCTGCTGGAGACCGTGACAATTGCGATGCCGATCGGGTTCCAACTCGTCATCGATCAGGTGGTCGTGACATCGGATTACGACCTTCTGGCGTTGATTGCCATCGGCCTGTTCGGTCTCCTGTTCTTGAAAGTCTTCCTTGGATTTGTCAGATCAAGGGCAGCGCTTATCGTCGGTTCCAGCATCACTCTTCAGTGGAAAGTCGGGCTGTTCGACAAACTGATGCAGCTGCCTCTCGATTTCTTCGAAAAACGGCATGTGGGAGACATCGTTTCGCGGTTCGGTTCCCTGGATGAAATCCAGAGAACTGTCACCAACAAGGCTATTTTTGCCATCGTTGACGGCGTGATGTCGATTGCCCTTGTTGCGATGATGATTGCGTATGGCGGCAGCCTCGTCTTCGTCGCGATCGCGTCCGTCTGCCTCTACGCGGTACTGCGTTCACTCACCTATTCCCGATATCGCGCGCTGTCCGACGAGGCGATCATTCATGAAGCCAAAGAACAATCCCATTTCATGGAAACCGTGCGCGGCGCGGCAAGCCTCAAGGCGCTCGGCCTCGAGAAGCAACGCCGCTCGCTTTGGACCAACTATCTTGTCGAACGCGTCGGCGCCAATATCCAGACGGAAAAATTCAACCTTGTTTTCCAGGCAGCAGCGCAAGCCCTGTTCGGATTGGACCGAATCCTCATGATCTATCTCGGCGGTCACGCCATTCTCGGAGGAACGCTCTCGGTCGGGATGTTCATTGCGTTCCTGACTTACAAGGATCAGTTTGCCGAGAGGATCAACAGTTTTCTCGACACAGCGGTCTCGCTGCGCATGCTATCGTTGCATGGCGAGAGAATTGCAGATATTGCGTTGACCACTGACGAGGAAACCTATCCGGCACCTTTTGTTGAGGTCGATAAGAGCACTTCGGCATATGGGGCCTTGGCGCTGCGGGACATCGCCTTCCGATATTCGGAGAATGAGCCAGATGTTCTGACCGGGATAAATCTGGATGTGGCCGCCGGCGGATGTTTAGGAATCGCCGGGCCTTCAGGGGCCGGAAAGTCGACCGTGCTTAAAATCATGGGCGGGTTGATAAAGCCAACACGGGGCGAGGTATTGTTCGCAGGCCAGTCCATCGCATCACTCGGGCTTGCAAATTTCCGCGATCATATCGGGTTTGTCCTTCAGGAGGACAGGCTGTTTGCGGGATCCATCGCGGACAATATTGCAGGTTTTGCTGGAGACGTTGACTTTAGGCACGTGCAATTCTGCGCCGAGGTCGCGGCCATCCACACCGATATCATTCGCATGCCAATGGGATACGACACCGTGGTGGGCGACATGGGAAGTGCTTTGTCAGGAGGGCAGAGGCAGAGGATCGTGCTCGCAAGAGCGCTGTACCGAAAACCCAAGATTCTACTCCTGGACGAAGCAACAAGCCATCTGGATGAGGAGAACGAAGAGCGTGTTAACCACGCCATTAGGCAACTGCCTATCACACGCGTCATTGTCGCTCATCGGCCCTCCTCCCTTGCTGTCGCCGACATGCTTTTCCATGTGGGTCAACCTCTGCCTGCAGACGCTGCCATTGCAAAAAACGGCTAGGAGGCTGGAGGCAGGGTCTTGGTCTAAGTATGCAACAGAGGTAAACAGCCAGCGACGCAGACGACGCCCCGTTATTTGCGCAACTCAAGTTGCTAGGATGGCATCGACCGATATTTGAACGGTTCATTCGAAGCGCGGCAATCAAGATGGCTCACCATGATTGCCGCTGCTCAATCTTTGAGGGCGATCTTAAGATCAGTAATGACCCAGGATTGCGCGCCGCAATCTTATCTCATGCAGAGTTCCGAATAGACGAGGGATTGGCCCTTGTAGATATAGGACCAGCTTCCGCCCGCGACGTCGGTCTTTCCGATGGAGTAGCCAAATCCTGACAACTCCCAGCCACCGCTGACGTTGTCAAGTTCCTGATCGGTGAGCTCGCGCAGGTTCGAGTGCGCATCTTCCCGCGAAACCATTGAATGTTCCATGTTATTTCCTCTTTTGATAACATTAAAGCACACGGCCTGGAGGCGCGTGCACCGCCAAAAGCTAAACAAGAAAAGAGTCCAAGGCGCAATTAGGACAGCTGTACTAGTCTACCCGTGAGAACCACCTGAGGGGCGGCTTACAGTCGCGGCCCCGTTACATGAGCTGTTTGTCATCTACATTGACCAAGCCTTCACTGATGCCCTTGGTCACTGCCGCGGAGCGTGAAGAAACGCCAAGCGCGCGCATCATTGCCGAGACGTGGATGCGAACGGTAAATGGCGATATCTCAAGAGCCGAAGCGATTTCCTTGTTCGTCTTGCCGGCTGCGACAAGGTTCAAGACTTCGGCTTGACGTTCGCTCAGGTGTACCTCCTTAACGTTGGCCGTATAAGCATTGGCCGGTAGGCGGACGATGATTTCCCCTTGGCGCATGGCCAAAAGGGCATCGGTCAATTCCTTTGGGGAGACGGACTTGTTGATAAATCCGTTGACGCCACAGGCAAGTACTGCCTGCATTGTCGCTCGATCCTCGGCCATGGTGACGACGACGATCGTGGAACGGTCGAACTCGTGCCGAAGGGCCTCGAGCTCCGATCGGATGTTGGTGCGCGAGAAAAACAGATCGAGGACGAACATGCTCGGTTGCTGAGGCTCTGCTCTCGCCAGCGCAACGGCCGCCTCGTACGTATCCACGCCCAGCACGGTCGCGTCTGGCACAAGACGTGCAATCAATGAGCACAAGCCGTCGCGAAATACGGGGTGATCGTCCGCTATTATAATGCACTCAGTACCCAAGGAAGGTGTCCTTTCGAGCGCCGGTTCCTGGTAATCCTAAAACGTCTCACGCGGTTGGGCGAACTGGCGAGGCTACATTTTTGCAGCCTCGCACGTCGTCAAATCCTTACATGCCCCAGCGATCGACAATCCCCCGCTTGTCGAACCAGATTTTCAGCAGCTGATACTGGCTGTCCCGGCGTCCACTTTGAGCGATATGAGAGGCAGTCGAGATGCCCGCCACAGGAATAAGAGAGCTGGCAGCGTCGAGCATATTGGTGCCCTTTTCTGCGGTGTATACCCAATCCTCGGTACCGTTGGATTGGATGCTAGACAAGCTCGGCGATGGTTCCCCGAATGCCCGGCGGACTTCTTCCTTGGTTGTTTTGCCCCTTATCAGATGCTGCCGTGCGTATTCCGGGTTGATCTTATCCACATTGCCGCCGACATATGGGTTCACGCATCCTGCAAGCATCGCCAGGCCGGCGATCATAATTAAACGCTTCACTATCTCTCTCCAAAATTTAAATACGAATGAGGACGATGCACGAGTGGTACTGGGCCCTGGGAGGCGGGTTACCTCCAGTTGAATGGCCCTGCCCTTCGTTTATCGCGAACCGCCAGCGGGGGGAACTAGCTCACATGTACTAGCGAGCCGGCCACGACCTACGGCTGCAACGAGCCTCTCGCTGTCGATAAAGCCCCGCGCAGCATTGGTTGCGATGCGTCTAGGAGGGGTCGTCTAGCCCATCGCCATCATCTTGCGGGCTTCCAGCGCCTTGACCACGATGATTGAGCGCAGTTCGGCCGGCCTAACCGGTTTGGATAGGATCGGGATTTCTGCGGACCCTAGATCCTCTCTGACGCGTGCTTCGTCATGGCCGCTCATAACCACAACCGGGATGTCCCTACCGCTCCGCTCGCGAACGAATGAAATGCACTCCGTCCCGGTGATGCCACCGCCAAGGTCGAAATCGGTTATCAGCAAATCACATTCCGCCAGATTTTTGGGTATCGCCGGTTCCGCCTGAACCTCGCATCCCCATTTGCGTAGAAGACTTGCCGTCGCCGCCAACACGGCTTCGTCGTCCTCAACCAGAAGCACGCGCAGCCCGTTGACTATCATCGGCTGTCCTGCGACGGGCTTCGGTTCCATCCGCGCCTCCTTGCGCACGATTGGCAGATTGCCCAGTGTCACGCAAGTTCCACTACCTGGCACCGAGCGCAGGTCCACGTCGATATCGAGCAGGTGCCCAAGTCGCCGGACGATCGGCAGACCAAGGCCTACACCTTCCACATCTTTGTCGCCCCGTTCACGGACCTGATAGAACTCTTCAAAGACCTTTGCCTGATGTTCGAATGGGATGCCTGGGCCGCGATCATAGACCTGCACAGCCAAGCGTCCTGAGCGGCGCCGGCAACCGATGAGGATGACCCGGCCGGCGGCATATTTGACAGCGTTATTGACGATATTCTGCAACATCGTAGTAAACAAAGCACGGTCAATCTCGACAGCGACATCGCAGGTCACGACGCGCAGCTCAACGGCGTTCAGATGTGCCGCTTCGGAGTTTTGCCGCAGGACATCTTCAATGACCTCGGCGATCGTAATGTTCTCGCATTTCGGCGTGACCGTGCCGCTATCCAGCGTCGAAATATCCAGCAAAGATTTGAACAGGCGCGACACGCTTTGCAACGATCGGTCAATGTTTTCCACCATTTGCAATTCTTTTTGCTGCAAGCTGGAATCGCGCAGGCACGCCGTGAACAAGCTAATCGCATGGATTGGCTGCCGCAAATCGTGGCTCGCCTGGGCGAGGAACCGCGATTTTGAAAGGTTTGCTTCCTGTTCGGCAGCGTAAGCTTTATGCAGTCGTCCGAGCAGAGCATAGATGTACGCGGGCACCAACACAGTGGTGACCGCAAAGGTGAGGACCATAAAGGGGTTATCGTTCCAATAGGAATTGAAGTGTGTGATTACTGCAATCCCAATGAGCGTACCTAAAGTTGACACCGCGAGGTAAGCTTGCCCGTAGCGCAGACCATTCCCAACCGTCACCCAGAGCATGATCGCAAAGAGCGGGAGGAACGTGGCCCCCCCAACCGCGATCGTGTAAGTGAGCGCGCTGAGGTCGTGGCTGATCGTTATGCCTCTACGAACTAGGTTTTCTCCTGGTCGCTTTGAAATCCAATAGTAGACCACGATTGAAAATGGCCAGAAGTAGCAGTAGAGGATCTGCACTCCCCAGGCCTCCACCGGCGCGGTGCCCGCCAGTATTGGCACGATTGTATAAATAATCGCTCCGGTGACGATAATAATCCGGATTAAGGCTTGAGCCTTCTCCGTATCGAATTCTTCATCCCTTCGCTTGCCCGGCACAAATTTTCTCATAAGCAATGCTCGCATTTTAAATTACCACAGTCGATCACCTTTTCGTACTCAAAACGGGGTTAAAATCACACCCCGTAGCTGCAACGCCGATCGCATGTGTGTTAGTGAAATGCTCAACTCTGCCGCGCTCGAGACACTAGCGAAAGGAACAAATAGGGAAGAAAAGCAATAGAGGATTACGCGATGATTATTTTATGCTCGCCTAATAAGAGAGAAATCACCCCGCTTAGTGCGGTCGCGGACCAACATTTCACCAACGAGCGCGATCGTTCGGAACGACAAACATCACAACGAAGATAGCGATGAGCCCACCAACGCTAGTTATCAATGCTGGTGGATACCTATGTCTCGTCGTTGCACCGCGGCCGTCTACGCCGACGCGTCGCATCGGCGTCAGAAGGTGGTCCTTTGGTCTCGTCCTTCAGAACTGCTTGCTTGCCCTCACACGAGCGCCGGCTGATTTCTCACCCTCGCCTTCGAGATTGAAGAGTAGGCTTGCATCTAGCAACCACATTTCAGCTGTCTGCATTGAAAGACCGGCGGTGATCTGCCCAAACGCGCCGGACCCGTCTAGACCAGAGAAACCGCCCGTCAGCCCAAGCTTCGGAGTAAGCTTCCCGCCGTTTTCCAGCGTGAACGACCGGGCGATTTCCGCGCCAAGGCTGACCCGAAACTGTTCTTCCTTGAACCCGTCGATGCTGATCGCGTCGCCGCCGCTGTTCTGGACAGTGTAGTCTTCGACCTTTTCGGAGAAATATACCACCCGAAGTTTCGGAGAGAGGGTCGTCTCCTGATCGACATTGAACTGCCCCACTATCGAGGTGTCGGCCATCCAGCGTGTCGTGTCGAAGGTTCCATCCCAGAATACGGTATCGATATCGTTGCTCGATCCGCCATAGCGCAGGCTGGCATTCCAGAACACACCTTTGCCAATCTCGAGCGACGCATAGGGACCGGCGAGCCAGCCGTTACCCGTGAGCATCGCGTCCTCATCCGTCGGGTCGGTCATATAGTCGTAATGGAAGGAAAGGCCAACCAAGGCCTTTTCGGTGAGGAGATAGTCAGCGCCCAGGTTTAGCATGGCAAAGCGGCCCCACTTGCTGCCATTAATATCCTTGTCGTTATGGGCGAGGAACGCGCCGTCAATCCAGATATTGAACGGCGAGGAATACCCACCGCCGGCGTCCTCATCCGCATCACGCGCTGATTCCATCTGCGCAAGGCTGGTCGAGAAGTTGACCGTCATACCGTTTTCGGATGGCATCATGCGAGCGGTGACCGGATCGGTCGACTGCCCCATCTGTCGGCGTTCAAGAAGGCCCGGAACATAGATCGTCGATGAGATCATGCTTTGGCGACTGCGCACGAAGCCATGCACCAGAGTATCGATGTCGCTGGCGACCTTGGCGGCATCGTAGCCGATATTATAGGTGACGGTTCCGGTGTTGGACGTACCAAGCGCGCTGCTCAGGCGAAAGTTAACTTGCACCCGCCCGGAATAGGCCGGATTAGGAGTAAACTTCAGATACCACCCAAGCGCGGTCGGTGTGCTCGCCTGCGCGAACTCGCCGCGAACGATGGAGAGTGTTCCGGCATTCGCCGGCTCTACGGAGGCAATTTCTGCAGAGACGAACGGGCCGCCCGTCGCGCCGCTTGTGAGGTCGACATTGTTCGGAGTTCCGCCCGCTGGCACAGTCACCACCTTGTCGGTGACGCTGACGGTGCGCTCCTTGACGGTCAGCGTGTATGCCGCGGTCCCGGTGGCACCATTATTATCGCGGACCTGAAGCGTGAATGCATAATCCTTCACCGTCGCCGTTGCGCTAATCGGACCTCTTAGTTCGCCCGTCGAGACGTTCAGCGTCAGCCCATCCGGTAAAATGCCGGACGCAAGGCTATAGATCAGCGGCGTGGCTCCGCCGGTGGCGGAGATCTGCTGGCTATAATCCTCGCCCGCCATGGCTTCAGGGAGCGTGCCTGCAGCCGGCGAGAAGCTGAATGTCACTGCTGGTGCTGCAGCGACCGCAAGCGTGTAAGACGCATTGCCAGTATCGGCCGGGTTGGCACTGTCAGTGACAGTCAGCGCGATGGTGTAATTGCCTGCCGTCGTCGGCATGCCGGTAATCGCTCCGGTGGATGTATTGAGGGTGAGCCCTGCCGGAAGGCCGGTCGCCGAATAGGTATAGGGTGCCGTCCCGTTGGTCACGGTGATCGATTGATTGTAGGCGGTTCCGACCGCTGCCCCCGCTAAGGCCCCCGATGCCGGGGACAGGGCGAGTGTGACCGATGGGGTCGTCACGGATATGGCATAGGTTGCCGATCCAGTAACGGTATTGACGTCGGTCGCAGTGATCGTGAAGTTGTAGTTGCCGTTTGTGGTCGGCGAACCGGTAATGGTGCCGGTCGAGCTATTGAGCGTAAGGCCGGTCGGCAGAGCGCCTGTCGTGACAGAGTAATTGTAGGGAGCCGTACCGCCCGAGGCCGTCAAGGTCTCGCTGTAGGTCACGTTCACCGTTCCGGCCGTCAGCGTCCCGGCTGCAGGCGAGAAGGTGAAGGTTGGAGCCGCCACCGTGATGGTCACCGTCGCAGCCGAGCTCGTGCCGGTTGCGTTGGTTGCCCTATAACTGAAGCTGTCTGATCCAAAATAGCCGGTCGTCGGCGTATAGGTGATCGACGATCCTGATGCGGTTGCCATGCCATGACTGGCCTGGGTTGCGATCGCGACCGATGTGGCAGAGCCGCCACTCAGATTAAGCGTTATCGAGTTGGCCGAGGAGTTGGCCGACACCGTAGCTACGACATTGCCCGCGATCGGGGCCTGTACGCCAATAGCAAGGCTGTAGCTGGCAGATCCCGTGGCGTTGTTAGCGTCGGTCGCAGTGATCGTAAAGTTGAAATTCCCGTTTGTGGTCGGCGTGCCGGAGAGCACGCCCGCAGTCGTCAGGTTTAGCCCAGACGGCAAAGCGCCGGCGGAGATTGCATATGTGTACGGCGTGGTGCCGCCGCTGGTGCCCAGGGTCTGGCTGTAGGCCGCGCCGATGGCGCCTGCCGGTAATGTCGACGGCGTGATGGTCAGCGTCGGTGATATGATGCTCAGGCTGTAGCTCTGGTTCGCCTGCCCGGGGGTGCCGGTGGTGCTGTCGGTCGCGGTCAAGGTGAAACTGAAACTACCGGTCACGGTCGGCGTGCCGCTGAGTGCGCTAGTCGCGCTGTTGACCGTGATTCCAGCCGGCAACGCGCCGGCGCTGATCGCATAGGTGTACGGCGCGATGCCGCCGGTCGCCGGATTGATGGCAGCCGTGTACGGCTGGTTAGCAGTACCGCCCGCGAGGGTAGTGGCCGGCAGGGTAATCGTCGGGCTGGCCACGGCCAGCGTGTAGGCGCGATTGCCGCTGGTGGGGCTGCCGGCGCTGTCGGTCGCCGTCGCGGTGAAGTTGAAGCTGCCGCTGGCGGTGGGCGTGCCGGACAGCACGCCGGCGGGGCTCAAGCTCAACCCGGCCGGCAACGTGCCGGCACTGACCGCGAAGGTGTACGGCGCGGTGCCGCCGCTGGCGCTCAGGGTCTGGCTGTAGGCACTGCCCGCGGTAGCCGCTGGCAGCAATGCCGGCCCGACCGTCACCACCGCGTCGTCGTTGAGGATTGTGCCGGTGCCGGTGGCACGGGCGATGCCGGCGTTGCTGGCACCGGACAGGCCGACACTGAAGGTCTCGCTGGGCTCCACTGCAATGTCGCCATTGACCGTCACCGCCACGCCTTGCGCGGTGGTGCCTGGCGCGAAGGTCAGCGTGCCGGAGCGGCCGACATAGTCATTGCCGGCCGTTGCTGTGCCGTCAGCGGTGGCGTAGTTGACCGAGACGGTCTGCCCGCTGGCTGCGCTCAGGCTCACCGTGAGGGTGGCCGTGCTGGTACCGCTGTTGCCTTCGTTGACGCTGACGTCGTCGATCGACAGCGACGGCACCGCGTCGTCGTTGACGATGGTGCCCACGCCCTGCGCATCGGCCACGCTGGCACCGGAGACGTTGCTGACGTTGACGAAGAAGGTTTCGTTCGGCTCGTTGAGCGGGTCGCCGTTGACCAGCACGGTAAAGGTGGCGCTGCTGCTGCCGGCGGGAATGGTCTGCCCGGTCAGGCTGGACGCGACATAGTCCACGCCCGCTGTTGCGGTGCCGTCGGCGGTGGCGATATCGAAGCTAACGCCACCGGCTCCGGCCGGCTGGCTCAGCGAGACGGTGAAGGTGGAGTTGCTGGTGCCGGCGTTGCCTTCGTTCAACGACACGTCGTTGATCGACAGCGACGGCTGGTCGTCGTTGAGGATGGTGCCGGTGGCGCTGTTTGGGGAGCCCACGCTGTAGCCGCTACCCGCGGCGAGGCTGATCACCACGGTTTCGTCAGGTTCGACGGTGCTGTCGGCGGTCGGATTGATGGTGATGGTACCGCTGGTCTGCCCGGCGGCGATCACCAGCGGCGAACTGACGGCTGCGTAGTCAGTGCCGGAACTCGCGCTGCCGCCAACATTGAAAGCAATCGACACTGCGCTTTGCGCCGCCTGGTTAAGGGAGACGGTGTAGATCAAGTTGGCCGCTCCGTCCTCGGCCACGCTGGACGGAGCCACCGCGATCGACGCGGTGGGCACGTCGTCGTTGAGGATGGTGGCGGTGGCACTGGAAGGGCTGCCGATGCCGTAGCCGGTGCCGCTGGCGACGCTGAAGATCACCGTCTCGTCCGGCTCCACCGTGCTGTCCGCGACCGGGGTGATGGGAAAGCTGGCGGTGGTGGCATTGGCGGGCACCACGACGCTGCTAACAGCGCCGCTGTAGTCGGTGCCGCTGGTCGCGGTCCCGCTCCTGGTCAGGTTCACCGTGGTCGCCGAACTGCTGGTCTGGCTCAGCGTCACCGTGTAGGTGAAGGCCGCGCCGCTGTCTTCGTTTCGGCTGGACGGGCTCACCGCGATGCTCGCCGACCGCGACGGGGTGATGGTGATGTTGACGGTGATGTTGTTGCCGTCTTCGTCTTCCAGCGGAAAGGTGTCGCTGGTGGCCGAATCGCCGTTGTGGGTATAGGTGACGGTCTGCGTGCCCGACCCGCTCTGCGAACTGATCGAGATCGTTCCGTGAGCGGGCTGCACTCCGTTCCAGCCGATGCCGAAATTGTCTGGACCATCGCAGCTGGAAACGTCGATGACCACAGAACCGCCCTGAACCACGGTCGCATTCAAAGTCGGGCATGGCGAGGTGGCCCCGCTCGCAGTCTCGGAAGAGATCATCGCAAAAAACGCAGTCAAGAGGATTGCCGAGATGTGCAGCCTTGCTGCCCACTTTGATAGAAACAACGAAATGTTCATGCGCATGTCCTCAAAGACACTCCGGCGCTTGGGATCCCGCGGATGAGATATCCGATGCATGCCCTAGTTTTATTAGCAGAAAAATGCCATTCTTTGGCCTCGATTTCAATAATCTCAGGTTGTGATCAAAAGACCACAGATTCGCTTCAATGGGAGAACTTCGAATAGTACACACGTACTAACGACACTATCTATCAGCTTATCAGGTTGTCGATTCTGGCGATAATCTGGTGACTTGATTTGCTTGGCCCAACCATGTCATGCGAATCATATCGATCACTTCTTTGCGCTATTGGTCCAACTGCCAGATATGGGTCGGCCATAAGGTCGAACGTAAGTTCGCCATCGGCAAAGCCGGTTCTCGCATGCATTTCCATAATCAGTTCGGGTAGATCGAGCCGAGGCAGACGCGCATCGATCGCGGCGCGCAGCGCGGTGAGGCTAGGCGGGTCCTCGATCTTTTCCAGGCGATCAAGGGACAGGTCTGAGCCTTCCGAGGTATTGATGATGGTGACGGCCGGGTTCAGCGGGACACGATCGGCGGTTTCCCGATAGGCTCGGTCTAGCTGGCTCGACAAACGCCCGAGTTCTTCATCAGCAACGGTGGACACTCCGACGGTGCGGCAGACCGTCGGACGTGCAGCTTCCCATGCCGGACCTAATAGTAGCCCCTTGCGCGGATCGGCATACCGCAGTGAGCGAACCGGAAAGATGTCGCGCCGGCGAATGGCGCGGCGCAGTTCGTCCAGGATGCAGAGCCGATACCCCGTCAGATCGACGGCGCCATCGGCAGTCTTCAGTTGGGTGTGCCATGCCTTTGGCGCAAAGGCTGTTGGTGGTGGGCCGGCGCGCTTGCGACCGGAATGAACCACACGGAGATAATCAATGGCCTCCAGCAAGGGCCGGCCGGTGGGAGCCGCGCCGAGAACGAGGCCCGCGAGCAGTCCCGGCGTATAGGCAATCTTGCGATTGTGCTTCCTGAGTTCGGTAAAGTAGGTGTCGTCGTGAGGTTCCGCGAGGGTGCCGACACGCTCGACGGCCGCGTCAAGCGCCTGCCTGTCGATCAGGTCGAAGATTGCGGTGCGGACTGCATCGTCGGGCGTTTCGGGATCGCGAATGACGATCGCCGCGTCGCGCAACTTCAGTGCCGCTGCATCCAGGTCTCGCAGCGACCGCAATCTTGCCAGCTTGGCAGCCGACGACGCCTCCGACACCATCGATGTCGTGACCGCATCGAACAGATCGATGACATCATCCCCGGCGGATGCTTCGAGTGTTCGAATAAAGGCCAGCAGGGTTGCCGCGCGCCGGTCGGCCGGCAGACGCGAAACGGCTTGAGCCTTTGCAGCGCTGGCGAACCGCGCCAGCGCCGTGACTTTACCCAAGGGCAGCCGATCGAGCGACGGCAGGCCGCTTGCGAGGCTGCGGATCTCTTCCAGACGGCCGAGTGCAAGGCTGATCTCCCGTCCGCTTTGAATGTACGGCCCGTCGCGCAGCCGATCGAGCGGGCTTTGCCGGGCGCCCTCCGGAACAGCGAGCAGGCTATCAAGCCGTTCCCGCTGTTCTGGCGTCATCGCCTCGATCAGCAATCTATGTAGCCGCCTGTTCGCCTGTGTGCGAACCCTTGCCACGGCCCTTTCCAGCACAGACAGACCCGGGAGCAGGACCTTGGCTTCTAGCAGCCATGCGACGGCCCGGTCGAAGAGAGCCGACGGTCGGTCCGATCCCGTTCAGCACAGGGCGTAAAGAAAGCTGTTGAGACGGAACGCGACACCATAATCGGTATAGGTCCGGTAGCCGTAGTGCTGACGAATGCGAGGCGCATGACGCTAGCGCCCTTCGCTGCGGGCATATTCGGCAATCAACTCTTCGGGCTCGGTGAGCGAAAGCTGCCGGGCGGTGAAGCGCAGAGCTGAAACTGGTGCCGCTGTGGGGTCTTCCGGAAAGGTGCCGAGCATGCGTAGCGATCCGAGCTGGACGGCGACGTCTAGACGATTGTGATCCTCGCGATGCACGGCGACGAACGCACGATCGGCGTCATCGAGGTGGAAATAGCGAGCCAATTGGTCCGGGGTAAGCTCGTCGGGAAAACGACCATATTCCCGCGCCTGGCTCTCGCTCAGGTATCCTACCGGCACGGTCTTTTACACCTGTATGCTGTTGTCGCGCTTCGCTCGACGCTTGCTTGCCAGTAGATCACTTGCCCGCTCGCGGGGCTTTCCCTTGGCATCAACGTAGGCATAGAGCGTTGATAACGACACGCCAAGTTCAGCCGCGACATCACGCGCAGCGTTGTCGCGATCTGCCATCATAGCCATGGCCGCCTTCAGCTTCTTCAGTGTCATGACGCGCGGTCGCCCGCCAGCCCGACCTCGGGCACGCGCCGCTGCCAGCCCCGCCATGGTGCGTTCGTGGATGAGATCGCGCTCGAACTCCGCGAGGGTGGCAAAGATGCCGAAGACAAGGCGGCCGGTTGTCGTCGTGGTGTCCACGTCACCGGTCAGGACCTCAGGCCGATCCCTTTCTTCTGAAGGTCGCTGACCAGGCTCGACCACATGGGCGAGCGAGCGGCCGATGCGATCGAGCTTCCACACCACCAGAGCGTCACCAGCCCGCGCAATCTCAAGCGCTTTAGCCAAACCAGGCCGTTCTGTTGCACGTCCCGAGCATACGTCGTCGAAAATCTTCTTACATCCGGCGCGTTCAAGACCGTCGCATTGGAGATCGAGATTCTGCTCGCTGGTCGAAACCCGCATATAACCAATCAGCATCGGCGCTCCCCGTTCCACATTAACTTAGACGGCAGGGAGTTTATCGGCTATAGGTTTCTGCACGGGTATTTATGAAATTCGGAGGTATTCTGGGAGCCATTGCGATCTGCTCCCCATCGTTGCATCAAACCGGGGTTTGTTGCAAAAGCGGTCACCGGCGCGTGGTATCGCTGAGGTCTGCTTATTCTTCTTCAAATCCAGTGCAGAAACCTATAGCCGCTGAAACCCTGTCCACCTTAGATTGTCATATGTGATGAACTCCGGCCGCCCCGCAATGGCCGCAGCCGGTGTTGATGGTACCTGTCAGCGAGCTTGTGAAGGCTTTTCTGTTCCGGTGCTTCTCAGCCCTCTTGCCGCAAAACGGAGAAATATTCTTTGATCCAAACCTTAAAGAGTGCCTCGCCCGTTGCCCTCGTGACTGGTTCCACGTCCGGCATCGGCGCCGCGATAGCCCGCCGGCTATCCAGCGAAGGGTATGCCGTAGTTCTGCATTAGCGCAGTTCTGCTGGAACTGGACTCACGTTAGCCGCTGAATTGGAAAAGCTACGTACATCCGAGCCGATTTGGCCGATGATGCTGACAGGATCAGGCTTGTGCGGGAGGCTGTATCCTGAGGAGATCGGCTTGATGTCCTTGTCAACAATGCCGGCATCAGCCGCGTTATTCCCCATGCCAATCTTATGGACGCCTCGCCTGCCATCTGGAACGAGCTGCATGAGGTCAATGTGGTAGCCCCATTTCGCCTCGTGGCGGAAGCCGAAACCGCTCTAAGAGATGCAGCCCGGCACGGTCGACCTGCCTGTGTCGTCAATGTCAGCTCACACGCTGGCGTCCGGCCCAAGGGTGCATCAATCCCTTATGCCGCATCCAAAGCCGCGTTGAACCACGTGACTCGCCTGCTTGCAGTATCGCTTGCACCGGATATCAGAGTGAATGCCATTGCCCCTGGTTTGGTGGATACGCCTCTGACGGCGGATTGGACCGCTGCTCAACAGCTTTGGCGTGAGCGTTCGCCCATGCGCAGAGCCGCCAGACCGGAGGATATCGCCCAAATCGTCGCTATGCTGGTAGCCTCAGACTACCTGACCGGCGAAATTTTGCTGTCGGATGGCGGGCTGAACCTGACATAGCGCACCATTAGAAATGCATGACAGCGAGCTGGTTTATGTTTTCTGTTCCGTTGCTACTCAGACCCCAAAACCGACAACCTCGGCCGAAGCATCTAGGTCGAACGCCAGTGAGGAACGCAACAAGGGCCGGGCATCCCGGCCCTTTTCATTTCGCCGGCGGCAGCTCGCGCACCACGATGGGGAGGCCGCCGACGTAGTGCAGCAGCTTGCGGCGGCCATCGGGATATTTGCGGATGATGTGGCCGGGCGGCGTGGTCTGCTCGCGGTAGACGATCGACGCACCACCGGCCAGGTGCGCTTTGGCCTCGGCGTCGTTGCTGCGTTCCAGCTCGTGCAGAAAGGCACGCTCTTGATCGGCCGTCATGGTGTCGATCGGGGATCGCTGGTTCATCGCATTTGTCCTCCTGCGTCCTGTAACGCCCGCGTCCAAGCTGCAGTTTTGTCTCGCTTTGCTACCTAGAGCAGATGCGCCGCGAGGCGCAGAATCTCCATCGAGTCTGCGGATGTGGCGTAGTCGATCATGGAGATTTTCTTTCCTATCCCATTGAGGGAAGTGCCGACAACGATTCCTTTTGCACTGTCAATATCGAGCCAGTAGCGGTCATGAAATTCATCCGAAATACTGTCCTTGATCTGGATCATCGGCACCACATTCTGGAAAACGCTGTGCACTGCTTCGCGCTTGTTTGCTCGTGAGCCGTTGGTGATGATCGTGACCCTCTCTAGTGGTTACCGCCTGACATAAGAGTCCTGTATGGGATTCCATTTGCTGGGTTGGCATGCGAGTCTGGCGCATGCGCACAGGAATATCGTTCACCGTTTCGCCAACAGATCACCAACGCCTGATGGCCTTGACCAGGGATCGCAATGCGCCCCAAAAGCACGTCTGGCGGGCCGAGATCATCCTGCTGAGTGCCGATGGCGTCGGAACTGTCGAGATTATGCGCCAGACCGGCAAATCGAAGACCTGCGTATGGCGCTGGCAAGAGCGCTTCGCCACAGAAGGCGTCGAGGGTCTCCTGCGCGACAAGACGCGGCCGTCGCGTATTGTGCGGCTCGGACCCGATGTCGCCGAGCGTGTGGTGGCCCTGACGCTGGCTGATCCGCCGGGCGAGACGACGCACTGGACGGCCGACATGATGGCGACGGCCGCCGGCATCAGCGCCAGCGCAGTCAGGCGTATCTGGAAAGCGCATGGCCTCGCACCTCATCGGTGGCGGCAGTTCAAATTGTCCAACGACCCGAAATTCGTCGACAAGCTGCGAGACGTTGTCGGCCTCTATGTTGATCCGCCAGCCCACGCCGTCGTGTTGTCGGTCGATGAGAAAAGCCAAATCCAGGCGCTCGACCGCACCCAGCCGGGCCTGCCGATGAAGAAGGGTCGGCTCGGCACCATGACCCACGACTACAAGCGGCACGGCACAACCACGCTGTTTGCCGCCCTCAACGTGCTCGACGGCACCGTCATCGGCCGCAACATGCAGCGTCATCGTCATCAGGAGTTCATCCGCTTCCTCAACGCCATTAACGCCCAGGTGCCGGACGACAAGGCCGTCCACGTCATCCTCGACAACTATGCTGCCCACAAGCATCCCAAGGTGAGAGCCTGGCTCGACCGTCACGAGCGTTTCACCTTCCACTTCACTCCGACTTCAAGCTCATGGCTCAACGCGGTGGAGGGTTTCTTCGCCAGGCTGTCGAAGCGGCGTCTGAAACGCGGCGTTTTCCATTCCGTCGTCGATCTCCAGGCCGCCATCAACCGTTTCCTCGTTGAGCACAACAAAAAGCCAAAGCCCTTCACTTGGACCGCCGATCCCGACAAAATCATCGCCGCCGTTAAACGCGGGCACCAAGCGTTAGATTCCATCCACTAGCCGGCTCGCCATCGAGGCCACAATCTTCCCAAGCAGCGTCAAGGACGTTGGATTGTCGTCATAGAAGTATGGATCGATGATAAGCAGGTGCTTCACTCCATCCAACCTCTGCATAATCCCTAGAACGATCGCCTCGATTTGATCGGTGTGAAGCCCCGGATGCATTATCTCGTCGCAAGTTATGGTGTTGTAGAACACCGCCGAAAGGCCGTGTTCTACGATGTGCTTTTGGATTTCTTCTCGAAGAACGTCCAGTGACAGACGATAGACCCCAAAGTCCCGCGCGAGATCACTTTTATAGAATCTGTTGAAGAAGTCTTTGATGTTGTCTCCATCCCTGAGATTCTTCACCCCGATGATGCTCGAATCGATCATGGTCTATCCCCAAATCTTTGCGCCGCACTGTTGCGCGTCATGCCGCCGCTGGATCGGAAGGCGTTAGTTTTTCAGCCATTAGATGCCTCCCACGGATTGATGACAGTCAGGCCGGCGGCCTCGAAAGGGCTGGTGTCGCGGGTGGCGATCATCAGACCATTCGCCTTGGCCGTGGCAGCGATATAGCCGTCTGAATCGCCGATCGCCTTGCCCTTCTTCGCCGCTGCGGCCCGCAGCTCGGCATAAGCCTGGGCGGCGGCTTCATCGAACGGCATGATGCGGCCCCGGAACAAAGGCAGCATCAACCGATCAAGCTTTTCCTGCACGGCTTGTTTCTTCTTGCCGTCAGGATGCACGGCGATGCCGTAGCGCAATTCCGCGAGTGAGATCGCAGCGACGTAGAGGGTTTCGACGGCCTGCGTATCGATCCATGCGGCCACCCGTGGATCGGGTTGCGACTTGAGCGGCTCGGAAATGACGTTGGTATCGAGCAGGATCATTCAAAGCTCACCGGCGGCGACGGGGTGCGGTCTCGCTCGATCGTCAGATCGAAGCCGCCGACTTCCTGGCCTATTTGTGTGAGCAGGCTGCCGAGTTTGACTCGGCCTTCCGGCTTGGCGGCCTGTTCCAGGATGATGCGAATTTCCGCCTCGGCGCTGCGACCGTGCTGAGCAGCGCGCACCCGAAGCGCCCGATGCACTTCGTCGGGCACGTTTCGGATCGTGATAGATGCCATGGTATTGCACCTCCTTTAACTGCTGCGAATGATATCAGTTCTTATATATGCAAGCAAGGCTGCCCCTCCCTGTCGAGACAAAAAAGCCGGCCGGAGCGGGGCAAATCATTGGGTGATGCCCCGGAACGCCGGGGCGCGGGCACTGTAGCTGGTGGCGGCTGAACTGCTCAAAAACCCAATGACCCGTTTTTTGCACATCTGTCCGTTAAACGGTCCTATGACGGACAACGTCGGATCGACCTCGACCAAGGTCGAAAGGTCCAGCTCGCCTTATGCAGGCTTGTTTCGCGGACGCAATCGAGGCAGAAAGATGGTGTCTCTTTCCAAAACCCAGTAAATTGCCGACCAAATGAAGCTTCCAAGATTCCCAGCAGCCGTCGTCTTCAATATGGATGGCCTCATATTCGATACCGAGATTCTTTATCGTGACGCATTGTTTGCAGCCGCAGCCGAAGGCTGCCACGTTATGACAGACGATATCCACCGCCAAATGCTCGGATGTCCCTGGGCAGCCATACGAACACAGATGCTGGAGAACTACGGCGCTCAATTTCCCATAGACGCTTTCCGGGCCTCATGGCTCCGGCACTTTGGTTTGATGGCGGAAGAAGGACTTGCAATCAAAGCCGGCGTTGTTGAATTGCTAGATGAACTGGACCGGCTGAATATTCCTCGCGCGATCGCGACATCTTCGTTTCGGGAGAGCACTGACCATCATCTGGATCGACTTGGAATGAAAAGTCGATTCCATCATATTGTTGCGCACGGTGACTACGCAGCCAGCAAGCCCGCGCCCGATCCGTACCTCAAAGCTGCGCAGCTATTGAAGACAGATCCTCACCTGTGTCACGCCCTAGAGGACTCTGACAACGGGGTTCGCTCGGTGGCTGCGGCTGGCATGATGACTGTCATGGTCCCAGATTTGATGGAGCCGACTGCGGAGATGCGTGATCTCAGTGTCGCCTTCGCGTCCGACCTTCATGGGGTGCGTGCGCTCATCGCCGGAGCAAGGCAGTAGTCTTCAACTTGGCCAAAATCGGAGCTCCGAGCCGATATGGCCATATGGGAGGACAAGCCTGCGCTCGACGATACCGGCTTCCGGCCCCTGCCGTTCTCTATATGATCGGTCTACCGAATAGCTGCGCCCCTTTAGAAACTCACGGTCATCAGAGCACGACGCCAAAGAGCATGGAGGTAAAGGGCGGAAGGGCGAGCAACACCGCTTATTTGAAAAAAGACTACGAAATCTGCCTGAAAAGGGCGTAAGAAATCACATTAAAAAACGCCCGCATACCCCTGCAAACCTTGTTTATCACCGCTAATCAGTAGCAATATCGGACCTTACTTCCGTCAGGAGCTGTTAACCATAACTGCCCTATCACCTCCGATAAGTATCCCTTATCGATGGAGGTGGCTGACTTGAATCGCAAAACAACGAATTAGATACGTGCACTATCGATCGGCGGTCAAGACCATTGATCTGCAGGTTTTATGACCATGCGGTCACCCTCAAATGCTGTCGTCGATCGCCGCGCCTACGAAACTGGACGAACTGTTGACCCACCAGGACATCGAAAAGCTGCGCCACTTGGTCAACGGAGCGTCGGGCATATCAGCTGCGCGCGCTTACCTCCGACCTTGCCTACGGGCCTAGTCGCTGGCCGCGACCGGCGCCTCCCTCCCCTAGTCCGCAACCGACCGAGGCGCTGCTGCTGAAATTCGTCGTCCACCATCTCTGGCTACCCGAACAGCGCGACATCGATCCTCACCTCGCGGTATGCCAGCCGATGACCAGCAAAACCCGCGCTACCAACGGTTCCTTCGATCGTCGGGTCCGACACGGTGCGCCGGCGGCTTGCCAGTTTGTTGACACTGACGAAATGGCGCGTCTTCTCTCCTCCGTCGCAGAAGGCCGCGATACGCCCTGCTGTCCAGGCGACGCCGTGACCAAGGAAACGCAGCCCGGCGTCTTATAGCCAAGCGGTGAAGGCGGCCGGGGGCGCCTTAGTATCGGGCATTGCGACGACTGACCCGGCTTCGGGCAAATTGTCGATTCTCGATCGGAACGAGAGTCACGTCTAGATGAGATCTCAGCCCGATTGCAGTCCGACCGCGCGTAGTCGGCCGCCACCGAAGAGGCGGCGCTGTGACGGTCAGATGCCCAAGCTGGCCGAGATCACCTGCAGGAAATCAGACGGCGTTTCGATATCATACGCCTCTCACGCGAGCGCTGACAGATCGGCTATTAAGATCTTCTTACATTGGCACATCTCGATACATGGCCTGTTCGTCGTCCCAGTGCCGGTGATGATACCAATACACAGGCCTGTTACAGGCGGGCCCGAATTGACGAATTTCTGAAGCCCGGAGAAATCGACGGAAAGGTTGTCGCCACACTTAAGGGGCGCGTGCTGCTAGAAATCTGACCCGCGCCGAGTTGGCCCATTTTTTGGGCTCCGCCCCAGCCGCGTATGGTCAGTGTGAAAATGGCAAAACGGAACTGACCGCAACGCCCATAATACAGATTTACGAAGTTCTTGGTATTTTGCCCGACTACCTACTTTTCAATGCCGCTTCGGACCTATGGCGCGACGATCCAGGCCAGATGCATAGGTGCCGTCACATGCGCAGCTGGCGCAGCCGTTGCCCCGCCTGAAAGCCTCGAGACCCGTCGCCACTGCGCTGGAGGTGTCAAGCGCGCTCTATGCCCGGTAGGCCTCGCGCGTTCCCGCTCTACGCGGTCGCGCCGCTCGCGAAGCTCAAGAAATAGGTCTCTAGCAGAATATTTGCCGCGTCCCTATTTCTCTGGTCATTTTGACGCTCAAGAGCCAGGAAGCGCTGATCGTAGCCAGAGAAAACGCGATTGAGCTCCGCACGCGTCACCTCGGCAGTTGGGTAGATAAGACCAAGCCGTCGGGTGCCTGCGGTTCTCATAGCTACGCTAGGTACGCCACTTAAGCGCCTGCTGGGGGACCATGGACGTGACGACCGTCGATAGGCTTTGCTTGGTATTGGATGCTTCAATGCAAGCGACTCCGCGAACAGGGGTTGGGTTGTCCTTGATCGGCTGCAGCGCGAGATAGGCTAGGACGTCAGGAATGGTGATTGCCACGGCGCTGAATCCGATGAGCAGCGGCCATTGCGTTCGAGAGCCGCCCCTGAAGTCATCGGTTGGGCCGCGCAGCTATGACGCGATGTCGATGAAACTTTCGCCGCATCTGCACATCGATACCGGCAATCGCCCTCGGGTGGTTATCAACCCGCTCCGAGATCTGGACATAACGAGCGTCTTCGTTCATTCCCGCCATCTGACTGCTTCCTGCCGATGTTTTAATTTCCGATGAATGAACTTCTGCTGTGCCAGTCTATTGCTACACGTAGATATGAAACGAAAACCATGCTGCATAGTTGGCGACTAGGGATCAGATTTTTAGTGCACCAGCGGATTTCTACGACATTTTACGAATACCGAGAGCTCAGCGCCTAAGGCATCATCTCCACGCGTCTATCACGGCTTCGGGGTCGCGGCGCAGGCTCAGGCCTCGGCCGGTGTAAGTTGGAAACAGCGCCGGCCGGAAACCCGTAGAACCTCACTCATAACTTGGTACGGATTGAAGTTTATTCGCCAGGCCATCAGCCACCAGTTCGATCGGATTTCGTTGGCGACTGTGAACCTAATCGACCTTCCGTGAGCATGCCGGCCGACTTGAGCAACGACTTACGCCGTCAGGCCGAACGGGCTTCTAGATAAGATTGCTTATCATTTGTCACTGGCGACTCACGTTTCGACTTACTCAACTGTCAGCGGAGTTTATTGCACCTTTCCTATCATTTGTATGGATGTGCGGCGGGCGACCGATGCCCCGAAGGCGCGGCCTGAGAAGTCCGACAAGGCGGACGCGCAAGCACTGGCCGAGATGTTGGCGAGCGGCTGGTATTCTATATGGAAGACCATGGAAAGTCATCGGCTAAAGGCCTTGTTGGGCGCGCGAGCGACTCGTCAACGTCAAGCGCCAGCTTTATAGGCAAGTTCGTGGGCTGCTGCGACCGTTCGGCATCAAAAATTCGGCTTGAGCCGGAGGTAAGCAATTCGATGGGAGGTGCGATCTTCCTGCACCGACATGATGGTCTTTATATCGGGATTGCGGCACTTTTTGATACGCTCGCAGGGCTTCGGTGGAATTGGCCCGCCTGGATAAGAAGGTGCGGCAAATATCGGCCGCATCAAAGCGTGCTGGCATCTGATGTCGGCGCCTGGCGTCGGACCGCTGACCTCCCTACGCTTGGTGGCGCCGGCGGAAAATCCGCGGCGCTTTGGGAAAAGCCGATCCACGGTTCTTACGTTGGCGTGACACCCAAAAGGTACCAGTCGGGCGATCGAGATGTGACAGGTTCGATCTCCAGCCGGGGACGATATCTTACGGTATTATCTCTATGAGGCAGCAGGCTGCCTCCTGGCAGCGGTGACCGCGCCGTGCGCCTTGCGAAGCTGGGAGTTAAATTTGGCGAAATGATTGGGTCCAAAGCGGGCGCGATCGGCGGTGGTACGCAAATTGGCCGTCCTGCTGTTTGGGCTTTGGAAGAGTGAGGATCATCTCCAAGCCGTGCCGGGCGGCAAAGCCTTTTGCAACCGTTTTTTTTGAAGTTCACTCGCGGATATAGTTTTCAATGGCCATGAGGGACGTGACCGGACCGGGTCTGACGAATATGAGACAGTTGGATGCGGATCGAAGACCGCGTAAGTACACTGCATCGGCCCCTGGATATGAGGCGAAAGGCCCCGGGTAGTGGTGGCGGAGATGCATAGACCGCACTACGAAGAGAACAATGGGACGCTTGTTATGCTTCAACCGGATTGGGGATAAGCGAAAGCACCCTGACTCAGCAACCAAATGTATATAACTGACTTTGACCAGATGCGAGAGATCAATCAATGCGGCGCTCATTTCCAAGACCTAGTTCGTTCTTTCTGCATTGCTTCGGTTCTTGGCGGAGGGCCCGGCGAGGTTCACTCAAGAAGTTGTCGCTTGAACTGGCCCTGGCGGAGATGCAGTAATGCGGAAGCATCCAGGGCATCTCTCATAGAGCGCGGGGCCATACCCGGCGCGCCTCTCTCCAAGCCGCATCCATTGGCTTAGGCTTAGGCGATGGGGTTCATCCGGCCCCTAACATCCCTTCTATGACGTATTGGCGGGTCCCCGAACTTTACAATTGTAAAGTCCTTGTGCGAGTTACGCTCGTTAATTTCTGCTTAACGAAAAATCCCTTGAAGAATCGGACTCTCTCTGTCATCCGTGACGGTAATGATCTCGTTTAGTGATCGTAACCGTCAAGAGGACAGAATGCTTCAACCGGCTTCTCAGAACGTCAGAGATACGGCATCGAAAATCGGAGTTTACACTTCGAAGCTCTCTGCAGAACTCAACGACATGCGTGAAGCCGTCTATCCGCCTTCGGCGCAGAAGACATTCGCTCGGACATTTTCCACACTTGATCTTGTTCGGCTGTTAAATGTTCCTGAAAGCACTCTTCGACAAATGACAATCGAAGGGAAGGGGCCCGTGCCGGAAAGAGCGGACAACAACCGCCGCACCTATACCGTGAACCAGGTTAAGGAGCTGCGTTCGTTTCTCGCTAAACTCCGCCCTGACGATGCCGGTGAACTGTTGCCTCATCGCCGCATGGGCGAAAAGCTGCAGGTTATTGCCACAGCCAATTTCAAAGGCGGCAGTTCAAAGACGACGACGTCCATTCACCTGGCCCACTTTCTTGGCCTCCAAGGTTACCGTGTTCTTTGCCTTGACCTTGATCCACAGGCGTCAATGACAGCACTCTTTGGTATTCAGCCAGAATTCGATCTCGGCGAGAACGAAACTACATATGCGTCCATAAGATATGACAATGAGCGCCGGTCCCTAGTGGATATTATCAGACCGACCTATTTCCCGGGCGTTGATCTCGTGCCCGGAAATCTCGAGCTGATGGATTTCGAGTTTGACACTCCGTCTTATCTGACCTCGAAAAACAGGGATGATCTCGGCCTCTTTTTCGAGCGCCTGAGCAATGCTCTGGCTCGTGTCGATGATCGCTACGATATCGTAATCATCGATACACCCCCGTCGCTTGGATACTCGACGCTGGCAGCGCTCTACGCGGCAACATCTTTGATCATCACGGTTCATCCCGCAATGCTTGATGTTGCCTCGTGCAACCAGTTCCTCATCATGATCTCTGACCTCTCTGAGGTACTCGCGCAGTTCGGCGCGAAGTTCGAACATGATTTCTTTCGGTTCTTGCTGACACGTGTAAATCCAAACGATGGTCCGCAAAAATACATGTCCGGTGTCATGCGCCGGCTTTTTGGCGACGACGTGCTGGTTTCGGAAGCGCTTGAGTCTACTGCCATCGCCGGGGCAGCGGTTGCTAAGAAGACCCTTTACGAACTGGAAGCCGGGGAAGTTGGACGAGAGGCACTGAAGCGGGCCATCGAAAGTGCCGATCGCGTCAACTTCGAGATTCTTGATCTGATCCACAAGGTTTGGGGACGTATCCCATGAAAAAGAGCATCCTTCAAAAAATGGCTGACGCCGAGAGCCGCGGCGGTTCCATCTCCAGTGCCGAAACGTCAGAAAAGTCCCTGCCGTCGCGGCGCCATTCGTCGCCCGTGATTTCGAATGTTGGCCGAGCACTGACCCAACTGAGCGAAGACAGCATCATCTCTCTCGATCCCAATAAATTGGAGCGTTCTCCATACAAGGATCGTTTCGACAGCGATGAAGAGGTGGAAAAGGAGCTGGACGCTCTCAAGATGTCGATAGTCACTGAAGGGCAGAAGATCCCTGTGCTAGTCCGGCCGCATCCCACCAAAAGCGATCACTATCAGCTTGCATATGGTTACCGTCGTTGGGCAGCGATCAAGGCGATAATGGCGGAAACTGAGCGGCCAGAGAGCATCAGGATCAAAGCCTACGTCCGCGAGTTGACGGACCGCCAGTTAGTTGAGGAACAGTCCCTCGAAAATGGTGTCAGGGAAAACCTTACCTGGATTGAGCAAGCTATGTGGGCCGTCCAGCTGAAAAGTGCCGGGCTGTCCCATCGCGCGATATGCCCAATCCTTGGTCTCTCAGAGGCAGCAGTGTCTCACCTCTTTCGTGTCACGGATGTGATCCCGGAAGACATCGTTTTCGCGATCGGGAGAGCCAAGGGCGTCGGACGGCCGAAATGGACGACCTTTGCGGACCTATTGAGAGATACAAGCAAAGTGGAGCCTGTTCGCAGGTTTATAGAAACGACCGCCTTTCAACAGGCGCACAGTTCAGAACGTGTCGCACTTGCAATTCGCGCTGCCAGCGGTGCGCCCGAAAAGTTAAGCGAGGCAAGCCAGGAAGAGATGCGCGATTTTGCCGTCGGCGATAGGCTGTTTGGCCGCATGAAACGCACATCGTCTGGAACCACCGTGACCATCCCTAAGGAGGAACACGCTTTCGCGCGCTGGCTAGCACAGCGAATGCCGGATTTGCTGCGCGAGTACAATCACCAGGACAGCTCCATTCACTGAACGGTGTGGCTGTCATAAGATCAACCGGTCGAGAAGGAGAGACCGTTACAAAAGAAAAAGGCCCCCTAAACGTTTCCGTCGTGGAAGCCTCTCTCAATTCCTTAAGCAAGATCGAGAATCGCATTTCCATGAATCCCAGTCAAGTGTCTTTGGCATCGTTTTGGTGAGCGGATTTCTTTTGCCTCAAGAAAGGTGAAGAAAAATGCAATGTGTAAGTGTGACGACGCCCTTTGGGCGGCGGCCGATGACGCTTAGCATGCTGGCAAGCCAGTACAAGGCCAACGACATCGCGCCGGAACAGTCCGTCGACAAGTGGAAGATCTTTCGTGCGCTCTGCGAAGCAAAGCCGCTGCTCGGCCTGTCCGACAGGGCGCTGGCGGTGCTGAACGCGCTGCTGAGCTTCTATCCGGGCAATGAGCTCAGCGCAAAGCACGGCCTCGTGGTCTTTCCCTCCAACGCCCAGCTGTCGATCCGCGCCCACGGCATTGCGCCGGCAACGCTGCGCCGCCATCTGGCTGCCCTGGTCGAGGCCGGATTGCTGGTGCGCAAGGATAGCCCGAACGGCAAGCGCTTTGCGCGCCGTGACGGGGAGGGGGAGGTCGACCAGGCGTATGGCTTCAATATCGCTCCGCTGATTGCTCGTGCCGATGAGATCCAGGCATTGGCAGCGCAGGTCACGGTCGACCGCGCCCTGTTCAGGGCGATGCGCGAGCGCCTGTCGCTCTGCCGGCGTGACATTGCCAAGCTGATCGAGACGGCTCTGGAAGAGGGTGTGCCGGGTGACTGGACGATGGTGCATGGCCATTTCCGCGATCTCGTGGCTCGGATCCCGCGCTCTCCCGACATCCATGACATCACCCCTATTGTCGAAGAGATGGAGATGCTGCGCGAAGAAGTGCTCAACCTGTTGGAAGTTCGCATAAATGTTGGAAATATGCACGGCAATGAGTCCCAAGCTGAGCGCCACATACAGAATTCAAATCCCGACTCTAACTCTGATCTTGAACCGGCTTCGGATAAGAAGCAGAACGAAACATCGGCAATCCAACCACAGGCGCCGGATATGCCGATGGGAAGCACCGTTGCAACGGATGAGGGCGCCGAGCACAAAAGCGTGGCGGATGCCCGTTTGGTGAAACCGCGAAGGCTGGCTGCGGCCGGCGGAGATCAACCGGGGCTGAAGGCGTTTCCGCTCGGGCTTGTGCTGCAGGCCTGCCCGGAAATCCTGTCCTACGGCCCGGATGGCAGTATCGGCAGCTGGCGAGACCTGATGGCGGCGGCCGTCGTCGTCCGCTCGATGCTGGGGGTCAGCCCCAGCGCCTACGAGGAGGCCTGCGCCATCATGGGGCCCGAGAATGCGGCGACGGTCATGGCTTGCGTGTTGGAACGAGCCGGCAGCATCACGTCGGCGGGCGGATATCTGCGCGACCTCACCCGCAGGACGGAGCGCGGCGAGTTCGCCATCGGTCCGATGCTGATGTCGCTCGCAAGGGCCAATGGCGGCAGACGCCAGCGGACAGGGTGAGGTGACATTAGGGTGACGGAGAGCCCCGATTCGGTCGAGGGCGGACAGGCCAGCTATCACCAGGGTGTGAGAACGCCCCCGCAGATTTACTTTCGGTAGTTATGCATTTCGCCAGGTAGCCTATCAGACGTTTTGGGGCCGGCGGCGGATTGGCGGCGTGCCGTTTTGCCATGGTTTTCTCGCACAGTATTCCGATGCTTTGTACAAATAATGAATGCGTGAGAAAATGACCTGTTGCAAGCGTGTTTTATGGTTGAAATGCGGCCCCGCCAGACTCGTAGCGTCACCTCGCACAAGCAATGGGTCGTCCACAAGCCTAACGCGCTCTGGTGGCCATTCGTGGCGGAAATCCTGAAAGCCACGGAATTCGGAGGAGGGGAGGGGCGATAGGGGGCGCCAGAGAAAAAGACTATGGAAAAATTCGCATTCGCTCGGCAAGTGTGGCGTTTAGCTCCCCGTCACGTTCTGGATGTGACGGCTCACCGATGGAAACCCATGAGGTCTACTCAGAGGCGAAGATACCCGGCGTGGCCAGCCATGCTCCAACCACACTTGGCTCGAGAGGAACGCTTGATTGCCCACGAGACAAGCCAACGGCTGGGCCAACTTGATGTGGATCACTTCAGATCAGAACTTGTAACCGACCAGCAACCCGGCGCGTGTAATCCTAGGATTTGGGCCGTCGCAGAGATTGCCGTGCGAGGAGTGATTGATCTGGGCCATCCCAAGCCTAATCACAGATACCCCCCTCGATTAAATCTGGGTTTTCCCGCTTCTCATGCCTAGACCTAAACCTTTACAACAATAAGTCTATTGAACTTAATCGTGCACTTGCCCTCGCATGCAGCGATGGTACGGTTGGCCATGCCTCAATTTTTACCCACCTTTTCGACACTATCTCCATCAGATCGACGGATCGTATCGCTGCTCCTTGACTCGGGACCAATGTCTCGGGCTGAATTAGCTGATCGAACCGGCGTGACTCGTCCTGCCGTCACCCAAATGGTGGCCAGCCTCGATCGCTTTGGCCTAGTGGAGGAAGGTCCGAGCCGCAGAGGACTACGTGGTCAACCAGCGCGCCCAATCAGTATCCGTGGTGCTGCGGGGTATTCGGGAGGCATCAGTTTTTCACAAACGTACCTCGATGCCGCAATCATAGACATGACCGGGCGTCCAATCGGTCAGAAGCGCTTGCCCCTTACATCGCCCGATCCCGAGACTGTCGCAAAAGTCGCTCAAACAGCCTTACTTGCTATCAAAGCCGAAGCGTCAGTCAAGAACATGAGCCTATTGGGGATCGGCTTCGCGATGCCTGGTGATTTCTGGATTGGGAAAGCGCTCTTGGCGGCCCACGTTTACTTTCCCGGCTTCGATAAGCTCGACGCACAGTCATTCTTCCAGGCACGGTTCGAAGAACGTATTTTCGTGGAGAATGATGGGCGGACATGCATCATGGGCGAGCGGCTCGCGGGGGTTGGCCGTGGGCATAGCGATTTCATGCTGGTTCATATTGGCCACGGCGTGGGTGGCGGCCTGTTCCTTGACAACCGTCTCTATCGAGGGGCCCATCTAAACGCCGGTCCGCTGTACACCTTTTTCCCGATCGATCAGCCTCGCCCCTCGGGTCAGGACTTGCTAGAAACCTTACGCAGGGCGGGCTTTTCGGCGAAGGATTTCGACACGCTCGAGGAAGCAGGATCGGACGAAGCCGCGGTAATCGCAGAATGGACCACGCGCGCTGGAACCCAACTCGCTCCTTATTTACATCATGTCGCCAACGTTCTCGACCCGGAATTCATCATCGTTGGAGGGCGGCTGCCAGCGTCGATCCTTTCGGCGATCGTAGAAGCTACCGGTCTGCCATTGGAAGCGCTGGAGAATCAGATCGCGGGGTCCCCCCCAGTCGTTCGCGCTTCGTCGCTGGGCGCAGAAGCCGGCGCGATCGGCGCAGCGTCAGTCCCTATATTCGATCTATTGCATGCATGATCCGCCAATCATGCATGCAATGACGTTATCGAAGTCAATATATAAACTACATGCGGCATGCCGCTCAGTTGGTACTCTATTACGGATTTGTCTTGAAGGACTTGATGACAGTCGGGCTGTTGAAGCCGTTATAGACTCGGAGAGACATCCAGTAGGTAGTGTTGGGTCTGAGGTTGGTGAAATTCCAGGACTTGGCCGTGAACCCGTGGCTGGTGCCGGCGATAGCCTTGCCCTGATAGGCGTCGAGTTCGCTGGCATAGAGCGCCGTGTACGCTCCCGCATGCGGCACTGCACCGCCAAAGACAGGCTGGACACCTTCGTTGTCCACCGTGAAGCTCAGAGCGGCCGTCTTGGATGCCGGAGTGATGACGATATCTGTTGGCACGCTGGGGTCATGGCTGGTGGGTGTCACATGAACCGCGTCCGAAGGTGCGCTCGACCCCTGAGCGTTGAACGCGCTGACTTGAACAGTTACCGGCTCGTCATTGCGAGCCACCTCGACATAGGCCGTGTAGGCATAGGCCGGAAAGTTGAAAGGACCGTAGTCCCGGCCGTGCTGACGCGCTGTCACCGAATAGCCCTGTTCTGCCGGCTGTGCTGGCTGCCCAGCCCATGTCACCTGGACGTTTCCATTTCCGCCGACGTCGGCGGTGATAACCGGCGCCTTAGGTGCACCGATCCCGGGCACTTCTACCGGCACGTTCTGCTCGTTGAGCTTCGAACCGTCGCTGACCAGCGTAGGTTGCCATCCATCGCTTCCCGCGAGATAAATTCCCGGTGCCAGTGCCGCCACCTCACTCGCCGTCAAGGGCACGTTGCTCTTGGGAGACGCGGATTCACGTTGGGAAATATCGAACGGCGAAGATCCCTGCCCATTGATATCACCGTATTTCGTGTTGTATTCGCGATAGGTAGAAGTGGGCAGATTGTTCGTCCCCGGCTGCCCATTCATAGGCGGTACAAACTCAATCCACCCATCATCGGTGATCTGTGGCCCCATTGTCGAGTTGAGGAAGTAGACCGTCGAACGACTACCCCATGGGCGACCCAGCCAAGCGTTGGTCATATATGGGCTGTCAAACAGAAACCGTGTATTGTTGAAAACAAACCCGCTATCTTCGCTTTCGGTCTCACGCTTTTGAGCGGTAATGGTATTTTCACCGATAAGACTGCCGTGAAGCTTGGTCTTCAACGTGCAACCATCGAAAACCGCCTTTCCATTCCCAAAAATGTAGTCGACATATCCTTCGACGTAGCAGTTGCTGAAATAGGCCCTTTTCAGGCCAGATAGGTACAGGGTATCCTGGCCTCCAAGGACCCGAACGGCACGATAAACTGCCCGATCGCCATTCGAAAGAAGCGCTACCGCCTGCGCATTATTTTGATATCCAGGTCTTTCATAATCAGCGGTGTTCTGGATAGTCAAATTGCTGACATAGGCGTCATCACCATTAATCGCGACGGTATAACTGCCGGAAGTCCCGTAAGGTTGGCCAGTCGCTTGATTGGTCGCGCCCGCCGAATGATTACCGGTAATAACGACCTTGGTCGCGTCGGTCCCAGTTCCGATGAGCTTGACGTTCGGCTGCGTAATATTGATCGTTTCTGAGTAGACGCCCGGTGGAATCCGGATCGTTCCGCCTGTGGCAGGAAGTGCGTTGATTGCAGCTTGGATGGTCGAGAAACTACCTCCATTACCATCTTCGCCCTGCAAAATGACGCCGTTCGGATCGACGTTCGCAGTAAACCCCGTCCGTGCCGCGGTTGCGACGTCAGAAGGCGGATTTCCTGGACTTGCCGTGCCACATGGTGTCTTTATCGTGCTGTCGAGAAATTTCCCGGAATTGCATGGCTGCATGTCGACATCGAGGAAATAGCTCCCCTTCAGCGTGTTTTGATATGCCACGACTTCACGCGGCGACAGCGGCGAGGAGAAGATCGTCGCGGTCTCGTAACCGGGCAGGGCCTTAATGGGGTTAATCGTCGGCGATCCCTGCCCAGGTGCGCTTGCGGCTCCGAGGACCCACGGCCCCACGCCACCGAACGTCAAAGGGTTGGGCCTTCCGGTTGGCGTTCCGGTGGGGAACGGGACATGCGGGAAGCCCGAATCTAAAAGCGCCTGATCCCATTGATAGGCAGTGAAGGCGAGGAAGTATGTGTATGGGGCAAACCGGTCGACACGGACTTTGCCGTCTGGCGTGAACGTGTAATAAACCCATTCAACACCCCAGAATGTGCCGGTGGGTCCCAGCAAATCCATATCCCAGGACTGCTGCCAAAATGCGGTGGTAGGCTTTCCGGTCTGAAGCATGCTCTTCCCGAAGGCCCACTTTTGACCTGAAGCTGCGGGCTGGGCGCCTAGCATGAACGACAAATAGCCATCGTTGCCGGATGAACTCAGGAGTGACAGCGTTGATCCACCCGTCGGCGCAGTGTTGTCGCGGGTTTTCTGGACGAGCATCACGGTAAAGCCCGTATTCGGATCAACCTGTGCAAGGGTAGTCGTTTCGAGTGACGAGTTCGCAGGAAAATTGAAACCGGTTCGGCCTGTCGATGCATCATAGAACGTCGCCGTATCCTTCGGCGCAGGATAATCGACGTTTGCAAGGGAGTCATGGATAAAAAATTTTGGATAGTCGCCGAATACAGGCGCAAGCTTGGGGGTAAGGGCTTGCGATACCTTATCGGTCGCCTTTTTTGCGCAATCCGCTTGATCCGTGCATGATTGGGCGTGGGCAGGGGCCGAGACAGCGATCAAAATGGCCAGCGTCGAGCACCGTGCGACTAATGATTTCCACATCTTCATCACAATTTCCTATTGATCCGAGTTATGTTGATTTCTAGTTTCCGAGCTTGCTTGTGTTACGACGCCCGATCTGCTTCAACATATCGCCCACGACATCGGGATAGTCGGTGGTGATAAGGTTCGTACGGTTGATGATGGCCATCTCTGGATCACCGCGGTAATCCGGGATGATGCCATCAGCGGACGAAGACCTCGGGTCCGTTATGTGCTGATGGCAGCATTTGCTTGAGCCAATAGGCACGCCTTCTGGAAAGGTGTTGCTTTCATGGTACGTGGAGAATGATTGCTTCTGATCAACATAGTCAAAATATTTCTGAAGCCCATCGCCCCGGTAATATTGGTTCATCTCAAACTGAACCGGAAATGGCGCTGTGTTCCACTGAGTGTACGCCACGTCTTGGTGCGGGTCGTAACTCGAGTCCTTCACGTTTACATCGTCGGGATTTGTCGTCAGCACGAGACCTCCAAGTGACGTGGGATCGTAGGTCGTGCGATTCAAAAAGGTAGCAAGATCGACGGCGTCTCTGGCCTTCGTTTTGATCACCACCGCTTTCGATAGTTTTGGGTTGTTCTTTGCGGAGAGAATATCGAGACACCGCTGGATCAATTCGATCGCGTCGGTCGAACCTGTACCCGTCGCACGGCTTTTGACGTCCACGATCATCACATAACCATACCCGTCAGTGCTGATATACTGGGCCAAGAGATCCAGTGCGTCGGAAAAGGTCAGAAATTTGGCATTTTTTCCGCTCGGATCCTTGAACACTCTACCGTGTCGATCGCGAAGGTTCGTATTCTTCAACTGCGTATACGTCTGATCGTATATTGCGCCGCTTCCCGTTGATTCACGCTCGATCGTGAAGTCATGAGAAAGCACAACCTCTTTATCCGAGGTAAATCTGACATCGATCTCGACGCTTTCTATTCCGGCGTTCCACGCCTCCTGAAGGGCGTACGCGGAATTTTCGGGATAGGTTTCCCAGAGTCCACGATGCGCCGAGAGAAGAACTAGATCCGATGCTGGATCAGGGGGGCCGAACATCGCTCCTGTAATCGAACTAACCAGATAGGGCGATATTTTCACTGGCAGGACGGTTTGGCTCTGCGCGACCATGGGCGCCGTCAGAGCGGTGATCGAGATCAATATACCGATAATGCGCATCAGACTTCCTCCTTCACAAGATTTCCTTCTGCTAGGGCGCAGGTAAGCAAGAGTCTAAAGTAAATGCAACTTAATTTAAATGGGTCAGTCGGCGGGAAGCTCCGATTTTTGCCTAATCAAAGAACAGACGGTGAACCCGTGATCACACAGCATTTGACTGCGAGCCTTGCCCCTCCACGGCTCGGTAGACAGTCATTCTGGAAACATACAGATCACGGGCGGCTGCGGCTTTCGTTGCGCCAACAGCGATCCGCCTGCGGATTTCCGCGTTATCGAGATTTTCGCGCGCTTAAATCGTTGTTGCATAGCTGATCCTCCGATTGAACCAGCAGAAGCGTCGTCCGTAACAGCAGCAAATATGAGTCATAGCCCAGAAATGACTCTATCAATTCGAGAAATGACGAGGGTTTATCATGCGTATCGGCATCATGACCCCCTCGCCGATTTACACCTTTAATGATGGGGTGGTGTGGGGCCGATAACAGCGACGGCATTGATAGCTTTGGCTCCCGCGGCATCGTCATCCAAGAGAGGACAGGATTTTGCCGCCTGGCTTGGCCCGACGCCACTTTAACGATCAACGGGCGGAAAGCAGAAGCTTGGTGCGACATCCAAAATGGGCGAGCGAACACTGCGACGGCTGCTCATTCTCGAAGCTAGCTCCGTGGTCCGGCAAGCCGCTCATCGGGGTGTGCCAGAAGGCTCGTGGCTCAGACGTATGCTGGCGCGGAAGCCACGTATGTTGGTGATCGTTGCCCTTGCCAACAAGCTCGCCCGCATCGTTTGGGCGCTGTTAGCGAAAGGCGGAGTCTACGGGATTCCAGCCGCGGCCAAGTAATCTGGTCGCGAAGGGGCGTCGAAGGTGTAGGAGGGTCGAAAGGACGGTATGGCGCACGGTCGATAGAGGCGGGATTGGAAAACGAGGCGTGAACGGAGTGCCTCAAAGCACGCTTCAATGATTTGGCACCGATCTGCGAACTGCCATGCGGGCCCGCGCGACATCTTGAAGGTTGCATCAGAGGCCGGACAGATGTCAGCACCCGACTACGCGCAAAGTACCTGCCTGAAAAATTCTCTTGCACTTATGGGGGTGTCCACAGATGTTAAGGGGCCGCATAATGCTGCTCTTTAAGACACGCAGGCGGCAGCCAATTCGGGCTGATAACGTCGGTCCTTACCGATTCACTCGCCAGCCGTTTTTATAGTTACTGAACGTGTCGTTGACTGCTCCCGCAAAATATCTGGCGAAAAGGGGAAGGCTTGCGGCCCCCACGGAGCCAGAGGATTGGCCGAGTTTGCTTGCAATAAGACCGATCGTTTTAAGGCCACGAGACGGCCCGGGATTTTGGGTGATGAACTCTCCCGCGCGACCAGCGAGTGCCTCATTGATCCATGTGGGCAGGCGACCGCCAACTAGGATCGCGGCTGGATCGAATAAGCCTGATATGATCTGGGCGGATCGGCCAAGTTGTTCACCTGCGCGAGTGATCCAATCATCAATCAGCGGGGTTGTCACAGCGTCTTCAAGAGTGTCGTCGGTTAGTTCGAGATCCGAAAAACCATTCCTGGCTAGGTGATCGAGTAGATCTTGGCCAGATGGGCGGGGACTTCCTACCGGGTATATCGCGCCCGGCAGGCAGGCATTACCGTTCGCTCCTCTGAAGAGCCTGCCTTCGGCGATGCCGCCGCCGCCCAAACCGTGGCCGACATGAAGCAGGAATACGTGACTTATACCGCGCCCGGCACCGAACATATATTCGCCAAGCACCGCGCAGGCACCGTCGTTTTCGAAGAACACTGGTGCTTCGAAAAGAGCCGCGAGATCGTCGCCAAAGCTTAACCCTTCAATTTGAGGGAAAAGTTCGTGTGCGCGGAAATCTCGTGAGTTTCGTCCAAAATTTCCGGGAACAGAAACGCCGAAGCCGACAAGATCGGCTCGGGTCAGTGCATTCTGGTCCAAGAGTTTTGCCAGCCCGCGTTTTGTCGCGGAGACTATTTGCTTTGCCTCGGGTTCTGCGATTGGGGAATTCTCAACTCCGATGACGTGGCCCGCAAGATCAATGAGCGCGACCTGAACCTGTTTTCGCGAGAAATTCACTCCAGCGCTGAGGCGTTGGCCAGCAACGATGGACAGAATGCGGCGCGGCTGTCCCTGTTGCCCCGTCTTTTCAGCTTTTTCCTCTACGATCCCGTCGTCCATAAGGCGCGAAACGATTCGGGTTATCGAGGCGCCTGTAAGACCGAGTGTATGGGCCATCTCGACGCGAGATGTCACGGTTCCAAGGAAAACCAATTCTAGCACTTGGCGCTCATTGAGTGAGAGATTCATATCCGTCTCCGTTTTGCAAAGAACTAATCTTTCTATTAAATTACGCAATGTAATATAACCGTCGCGAACTAACGCTATTGAGATGGTCATCAATTCAACACGGAGCATATTAATGTCGATCAAGTCTGTGATTGCCGCTCTCATACTCACAGCCATTCCATTTGCTTTGAATGCCAAATCTCTTACGATCTACTCCCCCCAGGGGGGCTATGAGCGCGGCACGTTCATCTCCCAGAAGGCCAAGGAAGCCGGTCTGGACATCCAGTTCCTAGGCGGCGGCGGCGGCGAGCTTTTTGACCGACTCATAGCCGAGAAAAGTAACCCGCAGGCAGATATCGTGCTTGGCCTTGTGCAGCCTTCGATGTACATTCTTAAAACGCAGGGCATTTTCGAAAAGTTCGTCCCGACATGGGCTGCTGCGCTCGGCCCTGACTTCAAGGACGCCGACGGCAGTTTCCATATGTTGTGGCAGACGCCAATTGTTCTTGCTTACAAGACCGATGGTCTTGCAGGAATGGAGGCTCCGAAATCCTGGTTGGATCTTGCCAAGCCGGAATACAAGGACAAATTCACAGTCGGGGCGATAACCGGCCAGACCACGCGGATGATCCTTGCCGGACTTCTGTGGCGCTTCGCCGACCCGAAAACGGGCGAAGTCTCAAGTGGAGGCTGGGACCTTCTCAGGCGGATCTATTCGAACTCGCGCGTTCTTCCCGAAGGAGCGGACTACTGGCAGGCGGTCGCCAGCGGTCAAATCCCAATCGTACTGTCGTGGTTCGGTGGCGTCGTCAACAATGCCGCGAAAAACAATGTTTCTGTGACCTTCGTTGATACGGAAGGCGGGACGCCGATGGTTGCTGAGTCCATTGGCATAATCAAGGGGACCGACGATCTGAAGCAGGCCAAAAAATTCGTCGAATGGTTTGGATCGCCGAAGTTCATGGCGGAGTATGGCGCCAGGTTCAATCAGGCCCCGGCCCATCCGGAAGCTCTGGCAAACTCGCCCGAAGCGATCCGTGCCGGAGTTTCACAGTTCCATCCGCAGCCCATCAACTGGGCGGTTGCGGCTGGCAAGCTCAACGGCTGGTTGGAAAACATTCAACTAAACATCATGCCCTGAGGCTCGGGTGGCGGTTGGGTGGACGTTCCGCTCTGCGGCCTTCCGTTGGAGACCTATGATGATCCGCTTTGAACAAGTCGATATCGCGTATGACGGCAAGCTGGTCGTCCCGAACTTAAATCTCTCGATCAAAGAGGGGGAGTTCTTCACCCTTCTTGGGCCTTCCGGCTGCGGTAAATCCACCATCCTGCGATGCCTCGCCGGCTTCGTACCGATTACGAAAGGTCGCATCATGCTCGGCGACAGTGATATCTCCCGGATTGAAGCCGAGAGGCGCGGGGTCGGAATAGTTTTTCAAAACTATGCCCTGTTTCCCCATCTCACCATAGCCGAGAACGTTGCATTCGGTCTGCGGGCAAGCGGCGCTTCCAAGGCTGAGGTGGCTGGCAAGGTCGCCCACATGCTGGAACGCACCGGGATTTCCGAGCTCGCGAAAGAGCGGCCTGCGGAATTGTCTGGTGGCCAGCAGCAGCGTGTCGCCATTTCCCGATCATTGGTCATGGGGCCGAAGATTTTGCTGATGGACGAGCCTTTGTCCAATCTTGATGTCAAGCTGCGAGTCTCAATGCGCGACGAGATCAAGCGCCTGCAGCAGCATATAGGCTTTACCACGATCTATGTGACACACGACCAGGAAGAGGCCCTTTCGCTTTCGGACCGTATCGCAGTCCTCAACAGTGGTAGCGTCGAACAGATAGGCACGCCGGAAGCTATCTACAATAAGCCGGAGACTGAGTTTGTCTGCCATTTCATCGGCGAAGCCAATCGTATGACACCAGCGATGCTGGCCGAAATCCGTGCAGACGGCGGCGATGCCCCCGCTTTCGTCCGGCCTGAGGACATGTCGATCGGCAGTGAAAACCCCAACAATTATCGCATCATTGCAACCGTCGCAAACTCGGTGTTCCTTGGTGCTCTTGTACGCTACCGAATGCAGGCTGCCGATGGTCATTTCGACCTTGTCATGTCTGGCGCGGAGGAAAGGCTCCCGGTCGGTAGCCAGCACGCGGTCTCCTTCCAGCAAAACGCACTGCTGCGTCCTGCCCGGAGGGCGTCGTGATAATTGCGTCAAAAGCCTCCGTCGGGAAAATTGCCGACGCGATTGGTCTGTTAGCCATCGCATGGATGGTCGTTACGTTTCTCTTCTACCCAGTGATCTACGTCCTAGTTGAGGCTTTCTTTCCCGGCGGACAGTTCTCGTCGGATGCGGTCGAGCGTCTCGCCGGGTCTGCCCGCGTGACACGCAGCATCTGGAGCACCGTCCTGGTCACGGTCGTGACAGTCATCACCGTCAACATCGTCGGCATCTTCCAGGTGGCGGTGCTCGAGTTCTTCAAGGTGAGACTAGCCCCATTTCTGCTCGTGGCATTCTCGACGCCGCTGGTCTTCTCAAGCGTCGCGGCTGTGTCCGGATACAACTTCGTCTACTCGTCGCATGGCTTCATCACGAAGGTCCTGCTGACGATTTTCCCGAATATCAACCCGAACTGGTTCACCGGTGCCTTCGCGGTCATCTTCGTCCACACCTTCACTATGACAGGCTATCATATTCTGTTCGTGCGTGCCGCCTTGCGACGCATCGACTTCTCCACTGTGGAGGCGGCTCAAAGTCTCGGAGTTTCGCCCGCTCGCGCCTTCGTCAAAATCGTCCTGCCGATGCTTGCGCCGGTTCTGCTCGCAACCAGCCTGCTCGTCCTACTGGGCTCGCTCAATTCCTTTGCCGCTCCCGCCATGCTGGGCGGACGCGACTTCTACATGATTAGTTCGATGATCCAGTCTTTGGTCAGTCTCGGCCGTACGGACATGGCTGCCCTCTTGTCCCTGCTCCTGGGCGCGATTTCGCTAGTGATCTTCCTCTGGATGAAGCGTGTGGAACGGCGCGGCGGCAAGATCTCAACGTCAAAAACCCAGTCGCCATTGCGAAAGACTGAAATTCGCAATGGTTACGTGAACGTCACGGTCCATGCCATCGCCTATCTTTTGTTCGTGATTTACATGGCCCCCATTCTGATCACCGTCGCGTTTTCCTTCGCCCCAACGGAGAGCATCCTAAAAGACCCATTTCCATCGAGCTTCACGCTCCAGCATTATGTAACTGTATTTTCTGATCCGCGCGCTTTCGGTCCTCTGGGCAACAGCCTCGTTTTGTCCTTCATGGCTGTTGGTGCGGCTCTGGCGATCAGCGTCTTCGCGGCCGTTCGGATCCGATCCTCAAAAGGCATTGTGAGCGACGGTCTGGAGTTCTCACTTTTTATTCCCTGGGTTCTGCCGGGAATGATCCTGGCTATGGGGCTGATCGCGGCATACAGCAAGCCGTCCATGCTGATTTTTGGCGGATCTCTTGTCGGTAGCTACTGGCTCCTGCCGATTGGCTATGTGATCGTCATCATTCCGATGATGGTTCGCATGCTCGGCGCGGCACTGGCCGGGATCGATCCGAACATAGACGACGCGGGCCGTTCGCTTGGGGCTTCGGGCCTATATCGCTTCACCCGCCTGACGGCACCGCTCCTCGCGCCGGTCATCGCCCTTGTCGCTGCCATGTCCTTCAATGAATCGTTGTCGGAATACACGCTTTCCGTGTTTTTATATAATATCAACAACACGCCGCTCGGCGTGGCGCTCCAGAATGCGGCACGCGCGGATGGACCGGACCAGATCGCCATCTCGATGGTCTACGTGGTCCTGCTCCTTACCTTTTCCCTCACTATCATCCTCGCAGCCGACCGCCTTGGCTCGGAACGCGTGAGCCGAGCCTGAACCTTAAGCCTGATTTCAAGGAGAATAGATATGTATTGCATGACCGTGTGGCATCCCGATCACGGCGACCGCTGGTATGACGAGGGCGTTCGCAACAGCCTCCGTCTGATCAAGGATGCCGGTTTCACTCATATCAACTGGAACCCGGACTCCGGATCATCTTATGTCTATGCACCGTCCGAAATCCGCTTTATCACCGAAATCGTTGCGAATGCAGGCCTGAAGACGCACACCATTCACGCTTCGAACGGGCGCAACAAAGGAACCGAATGGAGTTACGCCGCGGCGCTGGAAACACGCAAGGACATCGCGTCTGCGCACAAATGGCAGCGTGAAGCCGGTATCGATCTGCTAATCAACCGCGTCGATCTTGCTGCCGCCATGAACGCGCCGAACATGGTCCTTCATGTTGACATCGATGCGTTTGATCCTAGCGGACGCGGGGCGAACGAGGAGTTTTACGGCTATTTTTTCGAATCCCTCGACGCTGTTCGGCCATACTGCCTGGAAAAGAACGTTGCGATTGCTGTAGAAAATATCTTCGGCGGTGGCATTAACCAGTTCGTTGACTTCTTTGAGAACCTGTTTTCGCGATATGAACCTGATTTCGTGGGCCTTTGTTATGACTCTGGACATTCCCGCGTTATCGATCCCGACGGTTTCACGTTGCTCGAACGTTTTCGGTCTCGCTTAATCGCCACGCATTTGCACGACAACCGAGGTGCGAAAGATGACCATCTGCTACCGTTCGACGGAGTGATCGATTGGCAGAAGACGATGAGTTTGATTGCGGATTCCCCTTACGAGCTGCCGCTGAACTTCGAGACGCCATTCGATCGCTACAGCCTCAAGGAGTACCCCTTCTACGAAAAGGCGATGAAAGCCGCGGTGCAGTTGCATGACATGGTTCTCGATGCCCGCCGCTCGAATTCGCGGATGGTAACAGAATGAGTGACCTTGAACGACGGCTACTGGATGCAGAGAGAATCGTCGCAACCTGCGCGGAGGTGGCCCTTGGCTATTTCCGCGCACGGAAGGACTTGGCGGTGGACTTTAAAGGGCTAAGGGACTTTGTGTCAGAGGCGGATCATCAGGTCGAAACTTTGGCAATCAAATTATTGGCAGAGTACTACCCCGGAGAGCCGTTAATCGGCGAAGAGTTTTGTGGGGATGCGACAGGAAATCACAGGATCATCGGCCCTATTGATGGCACGACCAATTTCCTGAATGGCCGTCCTTTATGAGGCGTCTCACTGGCTTTTATCGAAAAAGTTGAGCCCATAATCGGTGTCATTTCGCTGCCGCGCTGGGGCAAGTCATATCGGCAGCCAAAAACTTGGGATTGCGGTCGAACAACGGTACGTTGAAAGGCTTGAACACCGACGATTGCTGCCTCGTCGGTGTTGGCAAGGAACGGGACATGGCGCCGCGCTTATGGAGCGGATGGAAGAGCTCGCAAGAATCGAGGAGCTTCTGGTCCACGCACTTCCCGCCGCATCAGGATTTATCTGAAGTTAGGGTACGCGCCTGTCACCTTCGATAGTGACGGTCATGAGAGTATCCAGCTTCGCAAGATGATCACTTAAATGACGGTTTTTGGCGCAAAGCTGCCGAGCGCCTGGCCCAATTAAATAATTCTCTAACGGGAAGAGCGCTCATTGCCGGCTAAACCCAGGACGCCGCAGGCGCCCGAATTAAGGCAGTCCAATTTTTCTGCCGAGGTCCTGCAACATTTCTTAACAAAACGAGACCCAACCCAACACGCAGATCTGACATGTCTGTGCCTGCACCGTCGCAAACGCGTCTCACCTACGCCTGCAAATCAGGTTCCTTAGACGAAAGAGATACTCTATGGCCGACAAGACCATTGCCTGGAATGGCGCAATTCAAGACGAAGCTGTCAAACTCCTAGCTGTCGGAGGCGGCATGATCGTGAGTCCGACAAAGGTAGGCTACATCCTGATGACGAGCGACGGTCAGGGTCTGAAACGAAAGTTTTCCGCAAAACAGCGCAGCTTGAACAAGCCTGGTGTCGTCCTGTGCAGTTCAATTGAACAACTTCGAAATCTGGCCGCGATGACGGATGAAATCGATGCGTTCTATTGCCGTCATTGGGATGACAATATCCTTCTTGGCTGCATCCTCCCGTGGAAAAAGGACGCGACGAGATATCTCCCGGACGAGGAGACAGCGAATTTGGCCATGGACACCCGACAGACAAGCTGCTTCGTCATAAAGTTTGGCACTCCGTCTGAACTCATTGCAAAGGCTCTATGGGAAAGACATGGCAAGCTGACCTTTGCAAGCTCGGCAAATCCGTCCGGCCAGGGCAACAGAGGGCTTGTTGAAGGGATAGGCGAGCGGATTTATAATGAGGCCGATCTTATAATTTCGGCCAATGATTATGTCGCCTCGATCCAACCTGAAAAAGCACCCGGCACACGCTATGAACAAGGCGTTATGATATCCATGGTCGATCCGGACGGAAAGCTTGTCCCTGAACAGCGGGGACAACGCTCTGTGCAGCCTGCTCCCACACTGATCCGCAAGGGCTTGGATGTTGATCGGATCATGTCTAACCTCGCATCGCAGTTCGAAAGCTGGAACTATCGTCACGGCGAATATTACTGAGCGAATTAGGCTTGCCGGATGTCCTTCTCGCTCTTCTGTATCCCGTTGTCGTCGTTTTGACGCGGCGTGGCGACAATCAACTTGTGGACGGCGTAGCGCATCGGGAACGATGCGCGGGAACTCCGCTATTGTGGAGTAGGATCGAGCGCACGGGATCCAGCAGCAGGAAGTCGAGCAAGCACATGAGATCAGCCGCCGCGCCGCCCAGAGCGTGTAAGTCAGCTCGATTAATGCGGAATCAATTTCTTTTAGTGATAAATTATCTACCAGGATCAGTGGAATCTTTCGGATTTGTCAATGCCGCACCTCCTATTGGGGAGTATTGCTCCGGTACTGACAGGATTGACCGGAATGCGCGCCGACAACGGACTTTGCGACTGCCGCAAAACTCCCTCAGACCGTGTCAAAACTCGTGATGCGATGAGTTTTAGCGCTTGCGCGGTCGTTGCTATGGAAACTTTGGTGCGTCGGCTCCTGCTCGTTTGATATTCCGTTTCTGACGGGATCAGACCGGCTCTTTAAGGGAAAAGATACTGCTTTCGGGTTGCTGAGCTTCCCCTCAAGCCCTGATAGCGGCTATCAGGCAGGTGACGCCGACGAGGGTGATGGCTCTTCGAATGTTGTAGGCGAGTGCCGTCAAGCTGAACTCGCCGCGCACATTTTCCAGCCGCCGCATCAGGAAAGCACCCTGATACATCCGTTGTTTTATGGTCCCGAACGGGTGCTCAACGCTTTCGCGTCGCTGGTCCAGGACTTCTGGTCTGGCGGCAAAGCGCGCTGCCATCCGGTCTAGCACCGCCTCGTTCTCGACACGCCCAACCCTTCGGTACCCATATGTACAGTGAGGTTTCAACCCGCAGGACCGGCAGGCATCACGGTTGCAGTATTCGACAAGCTTCAGGTCGCGCGTCTTTTTCTCATAGCGTGGAGAAAGATGCTGTCCCGCCGGGCAGACATAGACATCCTTCCCGGCAGCGGAACTCATCCTTGGAGAAGAAACCCTCGCGGACAGCGGCTCCTCGCAATGGCTTGGGGACATAGGCGGTGATGCCTGCCTTCTCGCAGGCCTCGATGTCCTCGACCTTGAAGTAGCCGCGATCGGCAACCACCTCGATCTGCCCGACGCCGAGCGTGTCCATCGCCGCCTGCGTCGTCTGTGTCAGCAGTCCTATGTCGACGACCTGGCTGCTGACCTCCTGTTCGGCGATCAGCTTGTGCTTCACGTCGAAGGCAAGCTGGATGTTGTAACCGACACCGACCTTGGTCATGCGCGCCATAGCGCGGCTATCCGGATCGGTGAGCGATATCTGGTCTTCGCCGGTGCGATCCAGCTCATCAAGCAGGGCCTTGTGGCGATCACGTTTGCCTTTGATCGCAGCAATCTTCTCCGCAAGATTTTTGGCTCGCGTGTTCAAAGAAACCGTTCGTTCTGTGCGCTTCGTTTGGCGTATAGACCTCAGATTGCTCAATAAGGTCCCTGTCCTCAAGCGCCTCAGCGAGGGTGACGTCTTCTCCCCTAAGTGCCACATTCAGCCGCTCTGCCGGTAGATCATTCAAGATATGAAACTGATCCGTCAGCAAATCCAAGATCACGATATCATCGTTACAGGATGCCAAACGCAGGTTCTTTTTTTACCGAGTAAACCATAAGTAAATACGGGAGCGGCCTGGCGGCCGCTCCCGACCTCCACTTAGCCGTACTTCGTGCCGCCGGTGCCTTCGATTTCCTGGATCGGACCACTGCCGCCCATGGCGGATGGACGAGACCGATATTCAGGTCAAAGGCAAGTGGACCTATTTCTAGCACGCTGTCGATAAATTCGGTAAAACCCTTGATTTCATGCTGTCCGAGCATCGTGATGAGGCTGCAGCCAGCGCCTTCTTCGCTCGCACGATCGACAACAACGGTTGGCCCGAAAAGGTCGTCTTCGACAAGAGCGGCGCGAACCTTGCCGGATTGCAAAACATCAACTGGCTGCTGCTACAGCATGGATGGTTTTGGCTGATCGAGATTTGCCAAGTCAAATATCTCAATAACATGATCGAGCAAGATCACCGGTTTATCAAAATGCTGACCCTGTCCAGGAAAGGCTTCAAATCCTTCGAGTCGGCTTCAGCGACATTGGATGGCATTGAGGTGGCTCACATGATCCGCGAGCGGCAATTTCCAACCTGTGGCCAATCCGCATGTCAACAATTCGCTGCGCTCGCTGAATAGCTGTGTCCAGCTATAGCTCTTTGTGCAGACTTTGCAAAAATTTGCGACAGAGCCGTGGCGAGGCCGGATAGGATGCCGGTGATCATGGTGGAACGCCTTCGAAAGAGAGGTGTTCAGCATCCCCGGATCGTTGGTCGAAATCCATGGCGAATCGAAGGCGAACTCGCTAATCTTATCCCTGTGCCATCGGGAGAACCGATTGTAATGCGTCGTGCGCGGGCCATAACGCTCCGGCACATCTCGCTAAGACGAACCAGTCCTGAAACGCCAGAGGATGCCGTTGATTACCCGTCGGTCATCGACACGTTCCACTCCACGGCTATTGTTCGGCAAAAGAGGTGCAATGATAGCCCATTCTTTGTCGCTCAATTCGTGACGGCGCATGGTAATCTCCTTTCAACGAGATTGAATCACACACCGTCAATAAGATGAACCCCGTTAATGGGGACACTGCCTGGGGCAAATTCTGGATTATGTCTTGGGTTGCTAGAGTGAAGGCATGCCACCCGATGCCTTCTAGATATCATTGGCAAAATGCTTACCAAATTTGGGCCCAGAGCCCCACGGCCAAGTGAAGGCAAGACCTCGAGATGCTGTACGTTCAATCAAATTGGCAAAAGCACTAGCCGCACACCCAGCCGTGCTTCAGGGCGGACCGCGGCCTTTGTGCCTTCTAAAAGTCCGTTCAGGTGGCTGCTGATCGCAGCCGCCGCTCGACGATGCGTGCCAGCAGGCTTGCACCGACCGGCAGGATGCCGTCGTCCAGGATGAACGCCGGATTGTGAACCGGCACCGTGCCGGCATGCCCGATGGTGCAGTACACCCCAGGGCACACATGCAGCATATCTGCGAAGTCCTCGCTCCCCATCACAGGGGCCGTTTTCAGATAGACCTGGTCGTCGCCGACGATGTCGCGTGCCGCTGCCATAAATCCTTCGACCAGATCTTCGGTGTTCATCAGAACATCGAAGACATTGCGGATGTCCACATCGATTTCGACGCCGAAGGACAGAGCAATGCCGGTCGAAATCTCTCGTATGCGCTTGCGCATGAGATCGTTCACGTCACGGTCCAGAAAGCGCACTGTCCCCGAGATCACGGCATCCTCCGGCACCACGTTATAGGCACTGCCCGAGTGAACCTGAGTGACGGAAAGAACCGCCTGCTTTAGGGGGCTCACATTACGGCTGACAATCGATTGCAGCGCTTGGACGAGTGCAGTTGCGACAATGATGGGGTCGCGCGAGGTTTCAGGGTGGGCGCCGTGGCTTCCCCGCCCGCGCACGCGGATGTCGAAGAAATCGGCACCGGCCATTGCCGGGCCGGGCTTGATTCCGATGCGGTAGGGATCGTCCTGCGGAGAATTGTGAAGAGCGTAGATCTCGGCGCATGGGAAGCGTCTGAATAGTCCGTCGGCAAGCATGGCGCGCGCGCCGCCGCAGCCCTCTTCGCCTGGCTGAAAGATCAGCACCGCCGTGCCGGCGAAAGCGCGGGTCTCTGCGAGGTAGCGGGCAGCTCCCAGGAGCATGGTGGTATGGCCGTCATGGCCGCAGCCATGGAAACGACCGGCGTTCCTGGAGGCATAGGCAAGGTTGGTACGCTCCTCCATGGGCAGCGCATCCATGTCGGCACGCAGACCGATCGTCCTGCCTTCGCCCTTGAGCCCCCTGACGATCCCCACCACCCCGGTTTTGCCGATGCCCCGATGGACCTCAATACCGTAGCTTTCGAGCTGTTCCGCAACGATCCCCGACGTTCGGACCTCTTCGAAGCCAATTTCGGGGTGCTGGTGAAGATCGCGTCGGATGGCGGTGAGTTCGTCGGCTCGCGCCGCAATGCTTTCCATGGCAGGCATATCGGATGACACTTTCTAAGAGGGATGACGGCAATGGCAGAGTGATGTGACGGCACGTCTATTGGGGGGCAGGGGCCTGGCGTGGCGGCTGCCGTTCGATTGCCAAATCGGCGGGTTCCTTGACCAGTTCGCTGCTGCCAAGATACAGGCGTTGAACGCTTCCGTCGGCTGCCAGGGTGCGCCTGATGCCTTCGCCATGGCTTGCGAAACCGCTTGCTTCTACAATCCGTCCGCTGTCCGGCGTATCGATGGCAAGCATGGTCGCATCGTTGAACGGCTGCAAAGCAGCGGGATCTGCAAGGAGGACGTTGTCGCCCATCGGCACAAGATCGACTGCCCCCCAGAGGGTCCACCAGCGTCCTGCCCAGTCGGCATTCGTCGGGTTAGGCGCCCCATAACTTGCAAAGGTATCGAAGATAGAGACGATCCCTTCCACCCACTCATTTGCCGGCCCGTCGACCGCATTGGTAACGATGGACAGGCTCAGACCCCATTCCGGCACCACCGAGGTCCGGCTGATGAAGCCGGGAAAGGCGCCAGCATGGCCGAACAGCGCATGGCCCTTGATGTCCATCGAGATCGTGCCGAGACCGTAATGGCTGGCATCCGCCTGTTGCGGAACACGCCAGTGATGCCGTGTCATTTCGCGCCGGCTGGCCACCGAAAGCACGCTTGTCTCGGCCTCCGGATCGAGGCTGGCAAAGAACCGGGAGAGATCGCCAGCAGTGCTGACAAAGCCGGTGGCCGCCGCCAGAGCGAACGTCGGATTGTCGCCCCGGATGCTGCCGCGTCCGAACGGCACGCGGCCGCTGTGACCGCTCGAAACGGGAACGCCCTCTGCCAGCGGCATGTCCGGCACGGTCTGCTCAAGACCGCTCCGCACGACGATCTCACGGGCGATCCAGTCTATATAAGTCTCCCCGGTGATCGCCTCGATCACCGATCCGAGGAGCCCGAAGCCCAGGTTGGAATATTTGAACCGCGTATTGGCGTCGATTGCGAGGGGATGCGCCAGCTGCATGCCGAGTTCTTCCGCATCGAAGAACGGCTGGCGAACCTGCCAGTGCGGAGCCTCTGTTCCGTCCCGCATCAGACCCGAAGCATGGCTGAGAAGCTGGCCAATGGTGACGTCCGCGACGCTTTGGTGCAGGCCCGGCACATAGGTGCCGACCAGATCGTCGAGATGCAGCCGGCGTTCCTCATGCAGTTTCATGATGCCAGCGGCGGTAAAAGTCTTCGAATGGGACGCGACGCGGAACCGGTGCGCCGCTGTAAGCGGCGTACCGGTTGCAAGGTTTGCGACGCCGAAGGCCCGCTCGAGCACCAGCACGCCATCCTTGGCCACTGCAAGCTGGCATCCCGGAAGCTCGGTTGCCGCCATCTGATACTCCATCCAGCGCTCGACATAGGCGAGTGCGGCATTCAACCATGGGGTCATGGCTCGTCCTCCAGTCTTATCGGGATCGTTCATCGGTGCACCACGGCATGACATGCAACCGAATGGCCAGAGCTCACCTCGATGTCTTCCGGATCGATCGCGGCGCATGTCTCGAAGGCGAGCGGACACCGGGTGCGGAAACGGCAGCCACTCGGCAATTGCGCCGGATCGGGCGGATCACCGAGCTTTGGCATGGGCTCGTCGCGGCGGGAAATATCGGGTGAAGGCACGGCGGAAAGCAGTGCGCGGGTATAGGGGTGCTGCGGATTGCTGAACAGGTCCCGGGTTCGCGCTGTCTCGACGATCCGGCCGTAGTACATGACGGCGACGCGGTCGGCGATGTATTCGACAACCGCAAGATTGTGGGAGACGAACAGCAGGGCGAGATCGAGTTCGGTCTTGAGGTCACGCAGAAGGTTGAGTATCTGCGCCTGTACGGAAACATCGAGCGCCGAGACTGGCTCGTCGCAGACGATCAGGTGGGGCTGCAGGATCAGCGCCCGTGCAATCCCGATGCGCTGGAGCTGACCGCCCGAGAGCTCGTGCGGGTAGCGCGACCGGTGTTCCGGGCGAAGGCCGACCTTCGCGAACATGTCCGCCACAGCTACGTCACGGTCCGCCGGGTCAAGCAATTGCTGGACGTCGAGCGCCATGCGCACCGACGCGCCGACAGTGCGGCGCGGATCGAAGCAGGAGCGCGGGTTCTGGAAGACGATCTGGGCAAAACGGCGCTGTTGTTTCAGTTCACCCGGTGTCAGCGCGAACAGATCCTGATTACGAAACAGCACCGTGCCGGCCGTGGGTGTCTGAAGCGCTATGAGTGTCCGGCCAAGCGTGCTCTTGCCACACCCGGACTCGCCCACCAAACCCAGCGTCTCGCCGCGGTCGAGCGTGAGGCTGACCTTATCGACCGCATGAATGTGGCTGACCACCCGGCCGAATGGCCCCTTGCGCACGGGGTAGCGCACCTCCAGACCATCGACCTTGAGAAGCGGTGGGACATTCATGGTCTGGTCTCCGGGCCATGGAGAGGGTCGACTTGGTTTAACGTCGTCCGTGGCGCCCAGCATCGGGCATGATGCGCAGCGTCCAGCAGAGCCGAAGGTGGCGCCTCGCTAAGACAGCGCGTGAGCGCGAGTTCCAGCCGCCGTTCACAGCGTGGCGCGAATGCACAGCCCGAAATCGGGCGACTGAGATCGGGTATGCCGCCTGGAATATCCTTCAGCCGGCCGATCTGTCCGAGCCGTGGCGCAGCATCGATCAGACCGCTCGCATAGGGATGGGCAGCAGCGGTCAACATTGGCAGGACCGGTCCTTCCTCGACAATGCAGCCGGCGTACATGACCGCGACACGGTCGGCAAGCCGGGCGACGACCCCGAGATCGTGGGTGACGAGCAGCAGCGACGTACCGAGCATGCGGCAGCTGTCGCGCAGAAGGTCGAGGATCTGGGCTTGAATGGTGACGTCGAGGGCCGTGGTTGGTTCGTCGGCAATAAGCAGACGGGGCTTCAGCGCCAGCGCGATGGCGATCATAACCCGCTGCGCCTGCCCGCCCGAGAGCTGATGCGGATAGGCCATTGCCTTTGCAGCGGGCGCCGGGATGCCGACAGAGCGCAGCAGATCGATCGCTGCCGACCAAGCCGCCTTTCTGCTGATCTTTTCCTGCAGTAGAAACGGTTCCGCCACCTGCCAGCCGACGCGGCGCACTGGGTTCAGGCAGCTGTGCGGCTGCTGGAAGATCATGCCGACATCGCGCCCGCGCCACCGGGACAGGTCCTTGCGCGACATCTGCATGACGTCTCGTCCGTCGAAGCGTATATCGCCGCCGGTGATGATGCCGGGCGCCTGGACAAGCCGCATGATCGACTGCGCCAGCACGGACTTGCCGCAACCGGATTCGCCAACGAGGCCGACGATCTCTCCCGACGCGATGGTCAGATCGACCCCTTGGACGGCGGCAACAGTACCGCGACCGGTGCGAAATTCCGTCCGCAGGTCTCGGATCGCGAGCAGGGGTGGTGGAACAGAGATCGCGCTCATCCTGTCAGTTCCTCGGATCCAGCACGTCACGCAGACCGTTGCCCAGAATATTGAGGCCAAAGATCGACACGAACAGGGCCATTCCCGGCGCCGCGACCGCCCACCAGGCGGAAAAAAGGTAGGTGCGCGAATTGACCAGCATGGCGCCCCACTCGGGTGCAGGCGGCTGGGTGCCGAGGCCGACGAATGACAGTGAGGATGTGAGGAGCGCTGCGAGCGGCATGGAAAAAGACAAGTAGACGATGAGCGGGGACAGCACATTAGGAAGCACGGTGCCGAACAGGATGTCGGCTTCGCCGGCGCCGAGCGCGCGGGCGCTCACCACATAGTCTTCACCTAGGACGGTGAGCACCGCGCTGCGTACCAGCCGCGCATAGCCCGGAATGCCTGCAATGCCGATCGACACCATTCCGGTCCAGAGGCTCGGCCCCAGAACGGCTACGACGACCAGCACCATGAGGATGTACGGGAAAGCGAGTAGGACATCGATGAAGCGCATGATGATACTGTCCGTCAGGCTGGAGCCTGCACCTGCAACAAGCCCCAGCAGCGTTCCGATGGAGGCGGAGATCGACGCTGTGACGACGCAGATCAGCACGAAGTAGCGGGTGCCGAACAGGATCCGGCTGAATAGGTCACGGCCGACCTCGTCTGTGCCCATCCAGTTATGCGCGCTCGGCGGTTTCAGGCGCTGGATCGGATTGACCTTTAGCGGATCAAACGGCGCGACCAGAGGTGAGAGAACAACGGTGAGCAACAGCAGCAAAACAATGCCGCCACCGATCATCGCCGAGCGGTTGCGCACCAGTTTCCCGCAAAATTGACGCCAACGCGGGGTCGCAACGAACATCGGCTTATCGACGGCAATAAGGCTCATGACGTCAACTCCACGCGGGGATCCAGCCAGGCATAAAGAATGTCGGCCGCTAGGTTTATGACGAGATAGCTGGCGGCGCTGACGAGGATGACCGCCTGCGTCAGGGTGAAATCGCGCCATTGGATCGCGTTGACGGCAAGTTCGCCGATGCCATGCCACCCGAAGATGGTTTCGATGATGAAGGCGCCGCCAAGCAGGTTTCCGATCTGCAGCCCGACCAGTGTCAGAACCACGATCAGCGCGTTGGGAAGCGCGTGACGGAAGATCAGCCCCATCTCACTAGCCCCGCGGGCTCGTGCGGCCTGGATATAGTCACGGCCTAATACATCGATCATGCTGGTACGCGCGACCTGCGACAGCGGAGCCGCCTCTATCAGGCCAAGTGCCAACGCCGGCAGGAGCAGCGACATCGGGCCGCGCGGCACGACCGGTAGCCAGCGAAGCCAGACCGAGAAGAACAGGATGAGCAGCAGGCCGAAAAAGAAGGCCGGCATCGAGACCCCGAACAGGCCGACCGTGGTCGCACTCACATCCAGCCAGCTATTGCGTTTGACGGCGGCCAGAATGCCCGCCGCCAAACCTACCACCAGCGCGATCGCTAGAGACGCGCCCGTGAGGATGATTGTGTTGACATAGCGATAGCCGATCTCGTCGATCACCGGCTTGCGCAACCGGATGGATTCCCCAAGATTACCTCCCAGGAGATCGCGCACGTAGACATAGAATTGCTGGTACCAGGGAAGGTCCAGATGATATTTTGCACGCATCACGGCGATGGCCTCGGCGGCATCCTTCTCCGAAAGCTGCCCGGAATACATGGCTGTCACTGCATCCGTCGGGATCAGCGCCTTCATCAGGAACGTGATCATGAGGATACCGGCGATCACGGGGACGAGCAGTAGCAGCCGTCGCACAATATACTGGAGCATCCGAGGTCAACCGACCATTTTCAGATCGGCAGCATAAAGATTGCCGAGGTAGTCCACGCGGTACCCCTCCAGGGCAGTCCGCACGACGTTAATCGGCCAGTCGGTCAGAATCGGCAGGATCAGCCTGTCCTCGAGGAGGGCTTTCTGGGCATCGCTCACAAACTGCAGGCGCTTGACGGGATCAAGCGCGGTATCGGCCCCGTCCAGTGCCTGGTCGATCGCGGCATTGGCCGGTAGCAACTGGCGATGCCCGGGCGAACGGAACAGCTGCGACAACACGCTGGGGTCCGACCACGTCCAACGGTTGAGATCCATATCCCAGTCAGGCTTCAGGAGACCCGGATAGAACGTGCCCCAATCCGCCGTGCTGACTTCCACGGCGATCCCGACATCGGCCAGATTGGCTTGAATGACGGCAAGGGCACTCTCTGTATTGCTCGAGGCATAACTGCGGACGGTGAATTTGGCCGGCATGCCAGCCTTTGAGCGGGTAGATCCCGACAGAACCCAGCCGGCTGCGTCCAGCAATTGCTTTGCTTTTTCAGGATTGTAAGGCGTCCCATGGGCCTGCGCAACGGCATCGTCGTAGCCCGGAATGCCGCGCGAAAGGGGGCCAAGGGCGATCTTACCATTGCCGCCAAATGCTGCTGCCAGAACCGATTCCCGGTCGATGGCGTAGCTCAGCGCGTCGCGGAATGCCCGATCACCAAATGGCTGTTTTTTGTAGTTGAATTCCATGAACATCAGGTTCTTGGCGTTCTGGTCGTTGATGACTTTGTAAAGCGGATCGCTGGCAAAAGGCTTTGTCGCATCAGCTGTCAGGAGAGCCGCGTCCAGTTCGTCCGTCTGCAATGCGGAGCTGACAACGCCTTCTTCCGGCATGACGTTCAGGATTACGCGGTCCAAATGGGGCAATCCCTGGTTTGCTGCATCTGGACGGAACTGCTTGAAATTCGGGTTTCTGACAAGTTCGATACTAGCATTACAGTTGCAATTTTGATTTCAGGTGAGCGCGTTGGGCGGCAGCTTGATGCGCTCGTCTCCAACATGACCATGCGATGATGTGGGCGGGCTTTATACGCCGCTGGGCAAGCTTATTCGCAATGCGTCGGACCTCTTGGATGGACCAGCGGATCAGATCGTGATGGTCGGCATCCTCGGTCTTTTTTGGGGTGCCGCATTATTGGCGCGATATCGGATCACAGCCATCATTGCGAAGGCGAGCATGACGAGCGAGACATGGCGATGCCAGCCATGCCACGAGCGGGTCTCGTTATGATCGAGGCCGAGTTCGTTCTTGGCTGTCTCGAAGCTATCCTCGATTGCCCAACGGTGACCTTCTACGGATACGAGCGTCTGAATGCCTGTTCCGGCCGGGCACCAAGTCGTGAAGAATGCGAGGTCGCCATCGCTGATATTGCGCCGGATCAACAAGCCACGCGTCCAAAGCCCGGTTTGCGTATCACTGTATTCGTCGGCATCGATATCGGCCAGTTCGCAGTAGGCCCAGTCATGAAGCCGCGCGCCTTTTGTGCCATCGCCAGCGGAAAGGCGATGCCATGCAGCCGGATCGAGATCACGGGCAATCTCAAGAGCGGTTCCTGCGACGAAAGGCTTACCAGACCAAGCGCCAAAATGATGGTCGGATTTAACCCCAAGAACGTAACCTTTGCAGGCTCGGCGCAGCGCTCCTTCGACGTCTCCGACGCCATACACCGCATCTGCTGCCACCCATGAAAACGGCACTTTGGCTGTCAGCGCCCGCCGAATCATATCGACAGCGAGGGCAGGCTTGGTAGCGAAGGCTACAGCTTCAGGAACATGAGCGGCGGCAAGCCTTGCCGGATCGCTGGTCCAACTCTTTGGCAAGTACAAGGCTCGATCGATAAAGGCATGACCACGATCGGAAACATAGGCGGTGAACACACCGATTTGGCAGTTCGTTACCTTGCCCGCTGACCCTGTATATTGACGTGAAACACCGCAAGATGTCTTGCCCTGCTTGAGGAAGCCGGTCTCATCAATGACCAGGACCGCATCATCTGTGGCAAGGTGCTCCACAACATACTCGCGCACAATGTCGCGAAGTCCGTCTGCGTCCCAGCGTCCACGACCCAAGATGGCTTGCTGTCGCCACGGACCAGGATCGCCAGCCGCCTCAGCGCGCATCCAACCTGTCTTACGGCGCTCATCACCTAACAAGCCGTCCAGGAAAAGGTTTGCAGATGCTGCAACGCGCTCCTGCGTAAACAATCCGCGCATACGCGCCTTAACTTCACGCAGCGACGATGCCCAAAGTTCCAACGTTGTCTCGATCGATGCACCCATCATCCATGACCTCCGAATCATGGAGGCCTATAGATTCAGAACTTGTAAAAATACGCAACTGTAATGCTAGGCAGTGTCCCCATAAACGGGGTTCATCTTATTGACGGTGTATGATTCAATCTCCTTGAAAGGAGATTGCTATGCGCCGTCACGAATTGAGCGACGAAGAATGGGCTATCATTGCACCTCTGTTGCCGAACAATAGCCGTGGAATTGAACGTGTCGATGACCGCCGGGTGATCAACGGCATCCTCTGGCGTTTCAGGACTGGTTCGTCTTGGCGAGATGTGCCGGAGCGTTATGGCCCGCGCACGACGCTTTACAATCGGTTCTCCCGATGGCGCAAGGCGGGCGTCTGGGATCGTCTTCTGGACGCCGTTTCAAAGCGTTACGATGGAGACATCGTGATGATCGACAGTTCTTGTGTTCGCGTTCACCAGCATGGTGCCAACGCTAAAAAGGGGGATCTGCCGATCCTTGCATGGGACGTTCGCGCGGCGGCCTGACGACAAAGATCCACGCTCTTGTCGATGCAGATGGCAGACCGGTTCGGCTCGAACTCACCGCCGGCCAAGCCGGCGATGCACCGATGGCTGAAAAGCTGTTGAGCGACCTGCGGCCCGGCGCGACGATCCTCGCCGACAAGGCATATGATACCGATGCAATTCGTAACTTTGCCAAGCAACGCAAGTGTTGGGCGAATATCCCTGCAAAGGCCAATCGAAAGCAGACATTCAGCTTCAACCGCTGGGTCTACCGTCAACGCAATCTCGTGGAACGGTTCTTCAACCGTATCAAGCAGATGCGAGGCCTCGCGACGCGATACGACCGGCGCGCTGATAATTACATGGCCGCCCTCAAGCTCGTCGCGACGAGGATATGGATCGCCTCAACTAATGAGTCCGTGGCCTAGCACTACTTTGGCAGATTGGGGCAAGGCTGGTTTGAGATGATTGTGCTCTCTTCGTTGGGAGCGCGATATGGCAGATTGGGATACGGAGCTTTCAGCATTTTTGCAGCCATTTCTGGACAAGCTCGAACACAAGAAGCGACGACAGATGTGCCCGCTTTACGTCTCTGGGCTCATTGGACCGGGTGACCGCAAGAGTATCGAGCCGATGGCGGAACGGTTTGCTCCAGGCCAGTACGACCGCCTGCACCATTTCATTTCCGATGGCCTTTGGGATGCTGTTCCTCTTGAGACTGAGCTTGCGCGACAGGCAGACAGGATCGTTGGCGCGTTAGATGCGTTTCTGGTGATCGATGATACCGGCCTTCCCAAGAAAGGCGACCACTCAGTCGGCGTCGCGCCGCAATACGCTTCGATGCTGGGCAAGAGGGCAAATTGCCAGACGCTGGTGTCGGTGACGCTTGCCCGAGACGAGGTTCCTGTTCCGGTTGGCTTGCGTCTGTTCCTGCCCGAGGGCTGGACCAGTGACGAGGATCGAATGGCAAAAGCTGGCGTTCCCGAGCCGATACGCAAACCGCGCACCAAGCCGGAGATCGCTCTTAACGAGATCGATCGGTTGATCGTGGCTGGTGTCCGGTTTGGCACAGTGCTGGCTGATGCAGGCTACGGCCTGTCGGCTACGTTCCGAAAGGGGCTGAGTGAACGTGGCCTCACCTGGGCGGTCGGTATCCCCAAGCATCAGAAGGTTTATCCCGATGATGTCGGATTGATCTTTCCCATCTCCGGTCATGGTCGCCCACGCAAGCATCCGATCCCCGACATTCTGTCGGTTGCCTCGGAGACGATCCTGACGCATGCAAGCTGGAAGAAGGTCAGTTGGCGGCGTGGCACAAAGGGCCGCCTGACGGCACGCTTTGCAGCATTGCGCGTCCGGATCGCCGACGGCACGCCGCAACGCATTCTTGATAAGGGACAGCAACACATGCCGGGCGAGGAAGCCTGGTTGGTTGGCGAATGGCGATCAAACGACGAGCGTAAATACTACCTGTCCAACTTGCCGGCTAACGCCACGTTGAAAGCGCTGGCCGCCGCCATCAAGGCGAGATGGGTTTGCGAGCAAGCGCATCAGCAGATGAAAGAGGAACTCGGCCTCGACCACTTCGAAGGCCGATCATGGCAAGGGCTACATCGGCACGCTCTGATGACGATGATCGCCTACGCCTTCCTCCAGCACCAGAGATTGCAGACTGCAAAGCGGGAAAAAAAAGAAGCGACAAGCACGCAAGGGGCCGCCTGAACCCACCCTGCCTGCTATCCGTCGAGCCGTCATCAGCGCACTCGCCACGCCCATGACCACAATCCGATGTCCCCACTGCAAAGCGCACATTCGAACCGCAGAACCAGTTCTGCCAAAGTAGTGCTAGAGCCCGGGCGCCAGGTATCGAACATGAATGGGCCCGTGCCGACCGGATGGCGCGCATAGGCAGCGCCCGCTGCCTTGACCGCGGTTGGTGAATTGAAGCCGAAAAAAGATTGGCCGAGCAAGTTTATGAATGGTGCAAATTGTTTTGCGAAGGTGAAGACGACCGTCATGCTGTCTGGCGTTTCGACTTTCGAGAGCGGACCAATGATGCCCTTGCTGGGAGACGCGTTTGCAGGCTCCAGGATTGTGTCGAAGAGGAACTTCACAGCCTGCGCATCGAAGGGCGTGCCGTCGTGAAACGTCTTGCCGCCTCTCAGCTTGAATGTGACGACCTTGCCGTCGTCGCTCGCCTGCCAGCTTTCGGCAAGCCAAGGCTGGGGCATTCCCGTATCATCAATGTAGATCAGCGTTTCCAAGAGGTGGTTGCCGAGAACACCGCTGACGACGAGCGATATGCTCTGCACATTATATAGGCCTTCCGGATCAATCGGGAGGCGAAAACGTGCCACCTGAGGCACTGCTGCCCAGGCCTTGGGCGACGCGCCAAGCATCAGGGCTCCGGTAGACAAGGCAGTAAACAACGAAAATTGGCGGCGGTTAAGCATGGAAGTTCCCCTTTTTGAGAGGGAATTCTCTCCGTGACACCCAATAAGGTGCGAGAGGGTGTCACGCCCTCTAATCCGGATGATTACTCGGATTAGAGGGCGATGCAAGAGGCATATTTTCAGTCTTGCAATTTTCTGGCCAGAATGGTGGGTGTCGTCACGAAGGGAGACACATATGGCTGACGACGAGTTGCAGGCGGTCAAGAGAAAGCCGGTTCAGGCACGATCGAGGAAAATCAAGGCAACCATCATGGATGCGGCCCACGAAGTCATGCGCACGCATGGCATACGTGCGATCACCACCAATGCGGTGGCCGAGCGTGCTGGTGTAAAGGTCGGATCGATCTACGACTATTTTCCCAACAAGGAAGCCATCATCGCTGAAATCTACGAAGAGAAACTCGGGCAAGTGCGGGCTTTTCTGGAACGAGGCTCGGAGGCGATTAACCCCGACGATTGGCAAGACCAACTCGCGGAACTGATCCGTGCGACTTGGGCCTACCAGCTTTCAATCGGACTGGACCGAACGATCGTTGACGCTTCCTACTATTACGAGGACCTGCTGCGCATCGCGCGCTCCCACTCGATGCTATTTGCCTCGAACTATGTGAGACTATTGCAAAGGCTGGGCTCATCGTGGCCGGAGGACCATCTTTTCGACTTGGGGATCAGCATATACACTCTCGTAAATGCGACATGGAGTTATTGGCGCCTGACCGAGAGCGAAGACCCGGTGGCGATTGAACGACAGATCATGGCAACCCTGACCCTTATCGAACCCGCCTTCGCCCACCGCACAAATGCACATTGAAACTTATCAGCCATCCATACTCTGCAAGGAGGCTAGCAGTTCGTCGGACTGCGGAAAGCGGGCCATATAGTCCAGCGCTTCCGCAATAGGGTCGACGATGCCAAACAAGACTGATCGTAATGACGCGCGTGCTTTGCGGGATCTTGGCTTGAGCCAGCTGTTCACTTCCTGATCTGTTAAGGAGCATAACAGCGGAACATCTCTGAACCGGCTCAAACAAACCGGTCTAGGACCGGGCAAACGATCTCCATAAGGGTCATAATTGCTGCTGAACATTCAGCCTCGTTGTCTGGCGCTTCAAATTCGGCAAGTTCTATACCCACAATCTGGGTGTGCGGGATCCGCATCAGCACATCCCGAAGCTGTTGCGGCATCAAGCCGTCGCTAACCTCATAGGCGGCAGGTACGTGGCGCGGCTCCAGAGCGTCCCAATTGATATGGATCCAGAGCTTCGAGCTGCCAATGAAGTCGGCGACTGCTTCAGGCTCGACCTCGGAAGGCGCTAGTAGGCGGACACCAGCGCTCCGTAAGTTAGCCGCTTCTTCCTCGTCACTATCCCGGATACCGGCGATGAGGACGTTCTCCGGCGCAACGCCTGCGCCGTGCCCGCTGTCCCAGAGACCGCATGCTGCCGCGAGGACCATGCCGCCGAGATAGCCTGTGTCCGTTGTGAACGGCGTGTTGAAATCACCATGCGCATCAACCCAGAAGATTTTGATATCCGGTAGCCGGGAGGCGACAGCTGGAAGTGTCGCAAGGCTGGCAGAGCAGGTGTTGGCAATTAGGAGCGGCACACGATTGGCGCTCAGCGTATACCTGACGGCCGCGTTAAGTGCGGCAAGCGTTGTGCTGGCTTGGCGAAGGCTGAGCGCCCAGCCGTCGATCTCATGCGATCGCGGCGTTCCGACTACGGTTTGGAGAAATCCATATCGCTCGGCAAGAGCAGACGCCGTCAGGCGAGCGCCTCGCATGGCGTTGCGGCTGCGGTCGGCTATTCTGCCTTGGGAGACAATCAGGTCGAAATTGTGCAAACGCACGCGGCACTCTGGAGTCCTCAAACCAGAAGCCTAAAGATATCATCTCGTCAGCTGCGATAAAGTTAGCAGGAACTAACCATTTTGGATTGTCTGCGAGTGCTGCATTTTGCAACCCGCTGTCGCGTCCCTAACGACGGCTTTATTGAATGGACGGCCTCCAACCCGGCATCTGAGAGACCCACGGCAACATATAAGTCATCTTGTTGCCGCTGTCCCGAAAACCCGACGACAAATATGCGGGGCTGGGTGCCGGCAAGAGGGGGCGAGCTCGGTCAGCGAGCACGATCTACAATAGTGGAACGTGGGAGTGACCGATCCCCGCTTGATATTTTGAGAGTCAAAGACCGGTCCACCTCATGGGATGATGTCGATGCCGCAGAGCCAGACCGTCTAGCCTTGGCGAGCATTTGGTCGCCCGGCGTCGATCAACATTCTAGGATAGACGGATCTAGCTCGGCAGGTTGTGGGCGGCTGGTTTTCAGCATGAAAGCACGCAAGCTTGTCTAACCAGCTGGCAACGTCCTCGGGGATCCGTATCTCCCCGCTCTCCAGTCCCTCGATCCAGGCCAGGTCGCACTGCAGAGCGTTGACGATGTCGACCGAAGTCCAGCGGATTGAGCGTAGGCATTCTCGGAAGCGGGCAGGGGTCATTTCAGATCCTTCAGGCTATCGGGCCAATCAAAGGATCGGCCGACTGTTCAGAAAGGGATGCTATTTATGATTAGAGTCCTTTGCTTGACCGAATCTGGAGAGATGTGTGGCGCACGCTGCCGCATTTCGCATTATCTTGTGGCCGTCCGTGGTCAACCACCACATCCGAGGGAGGTATTTCAAATCAATGTCGAAGCCGGTTCTACTGCTGCAAGTATTTGGCACCAGCCGCTTCGTTCTCAGCACTCGACCGGCACGAGATAGCGGACGCGATGTCGTCGCCACGCTTCGCGGGGCAGCTTCCTTTTTTCGGGGACACGCAGTCCAACGCCGGTGCGCCGTATATGTATGTGACGACCCCTGACTTCCTTTCCGCGTTTGGCATGGAGACGCTGCGCGACCTGCCAAATGTCGAGGCCTTGAGGATACGGGGTTACTAAGCAGGAAAAAAGCTGCGGGCGGCCGATGGTTGAAAGAAACCGGTGAATGGCGAGCACGCGCATGAGGAAGATGCAGCCGAGGAAGCCTGCGGCCGCGGGTTCGGTTTGACGAGGAGGACGATCCATGAAGGATGCAATATTCGACGAGAGCGACGTGCGCGCGCTGGCGACGGTGGAATCCTTCACGCGTGGCCGGGAGTACTTTCGTCGCGGTGCGGTTTCCGGCTTGGAGCGCCGCGGTGAGCGGATCATTGCCGAGGTCGAAGGGAGCGAGTTCACACCCTATGCCGTCACAATAGAACTTCATGATGGTGGTGTGGCCGCGACGCGTTGCTCCTGCTCGTATGACTGGGGGGGTGCCTGCAAACATATCGTCGCCGCGCTTCTGAAATACAGAGAGGCGCCCGGAGCGGTTGCCCAACGTCCCTCTCTTGCTGACATGGTTGCCGACCTTGATCGTCAGGCTCTGATGGCCCTGTTGGTCAAGAGGGCTGGACAGGATCCTGGACTGGAACCCTGGCTCGAGGCAGAACTGGAAACCGGAAAACCGGGGGCGACGGGCAAGGTCGCAACTGCTGTCGATTCGGAGCTCGTCAGGCGGCAGGCCGAGCGGCTGTTGTCGGGAGGCTATTCGCGCCGGCGTCGCTGGGACGATGACGTAGGTGCCGTTGATGAAGAGGCCTTCGCAGCGCTGATCGACAACGCAAGGCCGTTCCTCGACATCGGCAAAGGAGGCGATGCTCTGAAGATTTTGGTGCCGCTGATGGAAGCGCTGGTGCCCGCCTGGATAGACCAGGCTGATTTCGATGAGACTCTGCACGAGTTTTTCTCCCCGCTTGGACAGCTCATCGCCGAGGCAGTCCTCATGTGTGACCTCCCTCTGGAAGAACGCGATGACCTGATGGTCCGGCTCGATATCTGGCAAGGCATGCTCGACGACTATGGGCTGGATGCCTATTTGCAGGTCGCGGTTGATGCCCTCGATCAAGGCTGGGATGAGATCGGCCTTGACGACGCCTTGGCGGGAAGAAGCCGCTCCTGGCCGCCTTCGGGAAAAAGTGACTGGACGGCTGAGCGGTTGACGCAAGCGCGGCTGCGTGTCCTCGACATCAGTGGACGGATCGACGCATTCCTCAATCTTGCGAATGCGGCGGGCCTCCATGGCGACTATACGGCCATGTTGGTCAAGCTCGGACGCATCGATGAAGCGGGGGACCATGCGCGCAAATGGTTCCGCTCTGGCGAGGAGACGCTCCAGCTTGGGCGCCTGCTCAAGGAAGCCGGTTATGGTGATGCGGCGCTAGACCTTGCCGAGTGGGGGGTAAGCCTGGACCCTGAGGGCAATCGTTTCTCGGGAGCGGCCAGCCTGGCCCGTTGGCTGAGAGACAATGCCGGTTTGGTGGGACGAAAGGATCTGGCAGTGTTGGCGGCGCGGCGAGCCTTTGAGGAGAGTCTATCGCTTGAGGATTTCGAGGTCGCCGCGACGTTGGCTGGACCTGATTGGATCGAACTACGTGCCGGCCTGCTGACCAGCCTTGCGGCTGCGCGCCATGCCTGGGACAGAACGAGAATCTACCTCAGCGAGGGCATGATCGAGGAGGCTATGCGGTCCGTCGACCTTGAGACCTTGCCGGGAAATCCGTCCGACACGGTTTTGATGCGGCTTGCGGACGTGGCGCATGCCAGCCATCCAAACTGGGTGATTGGTATCGCCGAACGCATGGCTGGCAGTATCATGGAGGCTGGGCACTCGGGGCAATACGTGTTAGCGGCCCAATGGCTTGAAAAGGCAGCGCTCGCCTACGACGCTGCCGGTCGCTTTGACGACTGGATCGCGAGGATCGATTTCCTGATTGAAAAGCATCGGCGCAAGCACAAGCTCAGACCGCTGCTCGTGGCTTTGCGGTCGCCGTCTGGAACACTTTGAGGATGAAAAAGTCGAGTAATAGTATAGCTCAATTTGAGAGGCCGAAATTCAGTCATTTCCCTTACTCACGAGCAGGCAACGCGTTCGCCAAGTGTTCCATCTGCGGTGCAACATTCTAATGTGGCTCAACCAAAGGGTGAACGAACCGGGGCCGCGTTTTGACCCTCTTTGTGGTGATGTCCCGATGCTGAATGTCAAAATTCACGTTCCTTCTGCGCAACCGTTTTACAGACGAACAGATCATCGGCATCTTGAAGGAGCATGAGGCAGGCACAGATCGGCTGAATTCTCATCGGTTACTTTTCAAGTTTATCGCACACTTGCGTTCGTCAAGCCCTCGCTTGCTTCGCCTGCGGCCTGACGGCTTGGGGCTAGACCTCCGCGCGCTTTCGCGATTGTGGAATAGGGATTCGGGACGGAGAGAAATGTTCTCTCGCCTCCGGCGGGATTGAACAAAGGAATGGATATCGGCTCGCCAGAAATTTCGGCTATTCGACCTCATCGATAAGCTCGGATGATTGCGTGCCTTAGGAAATCAAGATTGAAGGTGCTTCCGTCAGGGCGACCGATCTTACACCGTTGGTCGGTCTCACAGTGGCTCGTTTCGCGGGGTAGATGATAAGTCGAACCTCATCTTGGAAGCCGTGTTCCAGACCGCTTCCTCCACTTTCACTGAATTTCCAAATTGGTGTACGTTGAATGGAAATTAGAAATAGCTAAATCGGGCATGGAATTGGATATCCCGATATGAAAGAGCGATCATTCTTTCTCGGTTAGGACCTGGTCGAGCTTATCGGAGAAATCGATGAGTTCAAAGGCCGTTGGAATGCCCTGAAGGCTTTATCGCCCGGATCGTCTCCATCCCTTGCGCAAAGTCGCGATAGTCGAAAGCATCGGCTCGTCTACGTGCATAGAAGGCGCGAAATTGACAGATGCTCAGGTTGGAACGTTGCTCTCGAACATCAGGATGCAGTTGCAACCAGCTTGCTGACAGCGAAATCTACCTTGGAAATTTCAGGGACTATCGCCCAACACGACACCTGCGCCAAGTGTTGCAACGCGCCACTCTAGCTCACAAAACATACGCTGATTGTCATTCCCCGGCGCAGCACTCGTCATTTGGAGTTATAGAGTTTTCACAGCGTTCTTCAACTTGTGAAAAATCACAGCCCTGACCGGGCGGCTCCCCATTGCCAGCGGCTTCCCCCGCACCGGCTTTCTCACCATCTCCATCAGCGCTGGAACCATCACCCGGCCTATCGTCAACTTCGCCGGTAGTCTCTTCTTTTCTGGTTTTGCTGTCTTGATTTCCGTGGTCACCTTGGCGACCATAAACAAGTTTTAAACCAATTCTCTCCGGGACTTTAATCGTCTCTGCTTCGTTGTGATGGCCTGTACCACCAGCCAAAGAAGACGCGTCAGAAAATTCGTTAGAGATTGGAGGCGCGGCGTCCTTATCGCCATAAGTCGTGCTGGTAGACGCCGATGGTAATAATACAGGGGTTATCGAAAACCAAATGCCAGAAAGTGCTATGAACGACAAAATACATGTGCGCCAGGACATGCGGCCTCCATCACGGTGCGTTTTCATTTGATGCCGGGCGGCGCGGACTTAACGTGCCAAATTGCAATTGAGGTCGAAAGTGAAGTTATCTATGAACCCCAGAGCTTTGGCTGTTCGCAGCGGCTTTGCCAAGTCTGGTATTTTTCCAGAGTTCGAAGTGTCCGGCGGCAATCATGTTCGTTACCTCAAAGTTTATATTTCCTGAACAACGGCAGCGGAGAAATTGCGTGCAATTTATATGCCCGCACAGCTAATGTGGCCGGCTAGGCTGGACGGATTGCAGGAAGTTCACTTGTTCATGCGTGCTTTCATGCTTGCGATAATATGTTGAGGAAGCCTTTCGTAATCTCCGCCAAGATGGTGTCCTCTGGGCATGCTGATTACCGTTATTCCGGTGCCCCGCAACGCCGGACAGGCATTATCGTGGCTGTCATCCTGGCCATAGATGCATTGGACCATCTCCGGGTTGATCGACTTAAGATCATTGATCGGACTGCCTCCCTTGCCTTCGGTTTGAAATCCAAGCCACCCTGCAAGCGAGACCTGATAGTCGACCTTGTGAGACAGGGAAAACGTCGCCAAAGCCGCAGTACTGTTTTCAAGTGCAATTGCATCCCCCAATGCCGATGTTTAAGTGTCTAGCCGCCGCAAGTGCCCCGAACGAAAATTCGATAGACCCATAAGGACGAGGTACAGCAGCTTGCTGCGGTTGAGCGTCTGTGCGGAGCCTCACAACGGAAACTTACATCACCACCTACCAAAGACAGAAGGGCCCTTAGGACAGCCTACATCTGGTTCCTATTCATTATGTGCAGCGTGGGGTAGGGTTACGCAAACACGAACCAGTCAGCGTCCTAAGGTCCCCTATATAACGTATCCTCTACGCCGTAGAATACTACGCACCGAGCGTTGTAATTAGCTGTAGGTCTTATCAACCGGGCAACTTGACCAATAACCCACCGCGTACCGCTCTGCGTAGCAATGCTCCTTACCAAGCACATATCTTTCGCAATCTGCCGCGCCAGACGAAATTTTCGCCCGGGGCTGGGGACCTGTCTCACAATGTGTAGGGTATCGAGGGTTGCGTAAAGTTAACCTCGCGCAAAGCCTCATGCGTAGGAGACGGGCTTTGAAAGTTATTATCACATATTGCCCTGTGCTAGTGGATCGAATCTAACGCCTGGTGCCCGCGTTTGACAGCGGCGATGATTTTGTCGGGATCGGCGGTCCAAGTGAAGGGCTTCGGCTTTTTGTTGTGCTCAACGAGGAAACGGTTGATGGCGGCCTGAAGATCGACGACGGAATGGAAAACGCCGTGTTTTAGACGCCGCTTCGACAGCCTGGCGAAGAAACCCTCCACCGCGTTGAGCCATGAGCTTGAGGTCGGAGTGAAGTGGAAGGTGAAACGCTCGTAACGGTCGAGCCAGGCTCTCACCTTGGGATGCTTGTGGGCAGCATAGTTGTCGAGAATGACGTGGACAGCCTTGTCGTCCGGCACCTGGACGTTAATGGCGTTGAGGAAGCGAATGAACTCCTGATGACGATGACGCTGCATGTTGCGGCCTATGACGGTGCCGTCGAGCACGTTGGGGGCGGCAAACAGCGTGGTTGTGCCGTGCCGCTTGTAGTCGTGGGTCATGGTACCGAGCCGGCCCCTCTTCATCGGCAGGCCCGGCTGGGTGCGGTCGAGCGCCTGGATTTGGCTTTTCTCATCGACCGACAACACGATGGCGTGGGCTGGCGGATCAACACAGAGGCCGACAACGTCTCGCAGCTTGTCGACGAATTTCGGGTCGTTGGACAATTTGAACTGCCGCCACCGATGAGGTGCGAGGCCATGCGCTTTCCAGATACGCCTGACTGCGCTGGCGCTGATGCCGGCGGCCGTCGCCATCATGTCGGCCGTCCAGTGCGTCGTCTCGCCCGGCGGATCAGCCAGCGTCAGGGCCACCACACGCTCGGCGACATCGGGTCCGAGCCGCACAATACGCGACGGCCGCGTCTTGTCGCGCAGGAGACCCTCGACGCCTTCTGTGGCGAAGCGCTCTTGCCAGCGCCATACGCAGGTCTTCGATTTGCCGGTCTGGCGCATAATCTCGACAGTTCCGACGCCATCGGCACTCAGCAGGATGATCTCGGCCCGCCAGGTGCTTTTGGGGGGCATTGCGATCCCTGGTCAAGGCCATCAGGCGTTGGTGATCGGTTGGCGAAACGGTGAACGATATTCCTGTGCGCATGCGCCAGACTCGCATGCCAACCCAGCAAAGGGAATCCCATACCGGACTCTTATGTCAGGCGTTAACCACTTGATATAGCCCAAAGAGCACGGGCGAAAAGATTGAATTATGCCCGTCCTCACCTCTCGATCACACCAGTTCGCCAATTGCTGCAGCGTCTAGACCCTTCAAGGACAAGAAGTTAAAGTTATTGTTCGCAACTCCTGATCGACGAGCAACGTGATCGGGAGACGAAAGAGCGCGTCACGTCAGGCATGCCGAAGCACAAACGGTGCGGCTTTCATGGGACGGATTCGTCTGATCGTCGCCCTTCACCAAAAATGCGGATCTCGCTATCAGTCGCAGCAATTACGGCAAGAATACGGCGAGAATTTTTGCGTGCTGCCACGATTCAAAAAAAGTATGCCTAAATATCAATGACATGATCCGTCATGAAACTATCATTTGTCACATCACGGGTTTGTGATCACGTTCTCGGCTGAGGTTGAAACAACGAGACGCAGAAGAAGATGCGGCAAAGCGCGCGCTTCACCGCCCGGATTTTAAGTTGGCTTCGAGGAAGCTTTAGGATCCCGGTTGTAAAGAAATGTAAGTGCTTAAAGCGAGACCCTAAGTGTATCCCGCAGAGTGAATGCAAGATTTGGGTCTTACCGATGGGCGGACACCTAAGCACGATAGTGACGATATGACTGGCGCGTCTGAGGTGCTCCACCCTGAAGTCGGCAAGTTTGTCGTTTTCAAGCCCCTATGGCTGAAGGGCGAGAGCAATCAGCCTAAGCCTCACTGCACCGAATTAATAGGCGCTATTCTTTAAGCGTAGCATTTCATATCAACATGGCAGGAATTCGATGACCAGTTTCAAATCATCCAGCGGATCCGATGCCAGCGACGTCCCGACGCTTTCGATGGAGACCCTCGCCAGCAATCCACACGAGGTTTATCGCCACTTTCGAGGCGAACTGCCGTTCATCCGGTCCGAAGCCGGCGTCTATCTGGTCCTGCGCGCCGATGATGTTCTCAACCTCTACAGCGATGCCAAGACGCGGCAGGTGGAAACAGAGCTGATCACTCTGCGGGGCGTCAAGGACGGGCCGATCTGGGATTTCATTACAAACGGCATGCTGACCTCGAATGGCGATGCTCACACGCGGCGGCGGTCGCCGATGGCAAAGACATTCGCATTCAGGATGATTGCTGCGCTGCGCCCGCATATCAGGCAGACGATTTCCGAGATTGCGGATGCCGTAACGCCCAACGGCTACATGGACATGCTCGACGATTTCGCGACCGTTATTCCGGCAAGGGTGATTGCGTCGATCCTCGGCCTGCCGCGAGACGATGTGGGCAAATTTTCAGAGATCGTCTACCGTTTCAGCCCGCTGCTGGGCGGCTCCTGGCTTGCGCAGGACGTGCCCGAATTGCAGCAGGCGGCGGCCGATCTTCGGCGCTATGTCGGGGAGATCGTGACCAGGCGCAGCCATGAAAAGGCGGATGATTTCGTCAGCGAGTTTATGTCCAACGTCGAAGAGGAGGGATCGCTGACGGCCGAGGAAGCCATCACCCAGATCATGACCCTGATTGTCGGTGGCAGCGACACGACCCGCTCCGCGATGGTCATTCAGCTCTCCCTGCTCCTCCAGCATCCGGATCAGTGGAACGCTGTCGTTGAAAATCGCGATCTGGTGCCGAACGCGGTCCTGGAATGCCTTCGCTATGAACCGGCAATCGGCTCGGTGCCCCGCGTCACCACGATGGATATCGAACTCGACGGATACGTTCTTCCAGCCCACAAAGCGTGTTCCCTGGTGACCATGTCCGCCCTCAGGGATGAAAAGCTATATCCGGAGCCGGAGCGCTTCGACATCTCCCGCGAGCAGTTGAAATGGCATCCGGTTTTCGGCGGAGGGGCGCATCGTTGTCTCGGGGAAGCGCTGGCGAGGGCGGAGCTGGAGGAAGCCCTCACGGTGCTCGCCGAGCGCTTTCCCGGCGTCAAAGCCGCCGGTGAGTTTCCGAAGGTTAGGGGCTTCTCGGGCATTCGCCAGGTTCAGAACTTCGCCGTCAATTTAAATGGTAATCATCGCTACGAACATCTCAGGTCGACAGCAAACCGAAAATACTGAGCGCTCACTGCCGAAAGCCTTAACTCGGTTCCTCCCCACATCTATCAATCTCGCTGGATGCCGGTTGCAGCGCGCCAAGCTCGGCCAGTTCGTCACGGCGCTCGAGCGGCAACACCGCGGCGATGGTGTCGAGTTCTTCGGCGCGGCGTTCAACAGGAGGCAAGGCTTTCTTGGGCATCGCCGGGCTTCGGAACAGTGTTTCTGGCGGCCTCGCGGCCGTCGGGTTTAGCATATTACCGGCCGAAATCATTCACTGTATATCGGCGAAGGGTCCCGATGCCGATGCGCATGATAAACGCTTGTTATCCCCCACGTTACTAAGGGCATTTATGTATGCCGATTCACAGAGATATTACGCCCGCGCTTCCCGGCGGGAAAAGATGAAGGTCGGAAAGGTAAACGAAATGCAGCATGCTAACGTTCTAGAGCGCTTGCAGGCGGCTTGCTGAGGATTACGCTTCGATAGTTCGTATACGACCACTGCGCATTTTCAATGAAGCGATAGCCAAGGCGCGTATACCATTCGACGGCATGCCGAGCAGGCTCCGCCGTATAAAGGGCCAGCTCATGCGCCTCGCGTAGAGACGCTCGTCGCTTAAATCCGCTCATTATAACAGCCGACACACACAAAAAGGCGATCGGCCACACGCAAGCAGGCCGGTCAATGCTGCCCTTTTCGATCGATCATACGCTTGGCCTTACTCCGGGAGATATGCCTCGCCGCCTATTGCGATGATTTCTTCCTCGCTGAGTGACCGATGCCAGTGGGAGTACAGGAGGAAGCGGTCTCTCGGCAGCCCGACTTCCGTTTTCAGATGCCGATGAATGGCGCTGAACGCCTTGTGTTCGCATCCACCCCATACGAAGGTCCTGTCCGCATTGTCGGGCCACTCTACCCTTCGTAGGGCATCCTGCAGCAAGGTCGTCGTGCCGGGGTCGGCGCCGTTCCTGTGCAGCCAGACGATCGACATCCCCTCGGGACAGCGCATCGGCAATTCGTCGGCATCGGAATCCACCTCTATGAATGCAAGGCCGGTTGCCGTGGCAGGCAGGGTTTCAACGATCCGGGCAACCCCCGGCAATCCTGTTTCATCCGCGATCAGCACATAGAACCCGGCATCTTTCGGCCCGTGCGCGGCCGGACCCAGAATGCCGACGACGTCGCCCTGTCTGGCGTCCATGGCCCATTGCGTTGCGGGGCCGGGGTTTGAGTGAAGGGCGAAGTCGACGGCGATTTCCCGCCGGGCGGCATGGATATGCCGGATGGTGTAGACGCGCGTCGGCACCGCGACAGCGTCCGGCCAGACAACATGGCCGCGGTGATCGAGCATGGGCCACAGGGGCTCGCTGATGCCGCGGGGCTGAAAAATAAGTCGACAGTGCAACTGATCGGCGCGGTCGTAGCGCTCCAGATTTTCGCCGCGAAACGTTATGCGGCGGAGGCGTGGAGCAATGTCCTCGATCAACGTCACCTGCAGAATCCGTAGATCGTCGGGCAATGCAGGCTCCGCATGATCGCCCTCCCATAGAATGTCCATCGTCTCTCGGGCGGCGATGAAGCCGATCGGCCCGACCAGCGCATGTTTCACCCGGTTGAGACCGCCGGCGTCCGGAGCCTCGGCCGTCAGCCGGAAGCCGTCCTCGAGGACTTCGAGCGTGGCATGGCCGAAAGACGACCGGAAATGATGTATCCCCTCCGCCGCCTCCACGACCATGTCGTGGGTGGCGATCGCCTCAAGGATCGGATCCACGTACGCGTCGATCCCGGGAAATCGCACCACGGCGGTGGCTCGATATGTCTTCAACGAACTCGGTAACATCCGGACTGGCTCCATAGGCTTATATCGAGGTCCACAAAGGTCCCTCGATCGGAAAGGCTGCGAACTGGGTGTTGATGCTGTCGAGGATCGCCGCTGTGTCGAGGTCGGCGCATTCTTCGGGATGAAGCCATTTCGCCGCTTGCGCCACGAACAGGATGTTGAGAGGCAGATTGGTGATCAGTCCGGTCCAGATCCCGTGCACGCGCCTGGCGTGAACGCTCGGCAAGGCATCGAAGCCGGGCCGGCCGTCGATCAGGCGCTGCAATCCCTCCTGGCCCTCCTTGGGGTCGATCTCCGGACCGATCGCAGGTCTGCTGCCGGACGCCCACCCGCCGCCCGAGGCGATGTAGACGTCGAAGCTGGTGGATAGCAGGTATTCGAGCGACAGCTTCTGAAACCACGGCGCGGTGATGCCGGGCAGCGGCGCGCCGCCGGCCAAGGCCAGCAATTCGCCCCAGACCTTCTGCCCTGCGGCCCAGCAGCAATCATCGAGCGTGGACTGGACTTCGAGATAGGTCGTCACGGCCGGTTTGCCGGAAACCCGTGCGGCGATGCCTGCCATCTGCCGTCTCACGAAGGCTGTAAACGCGTCCGCCTTCGCCGTTTTACCGAGAAGGGTGCCCCACATTCGCATCGAGATTTCGAGTTGTGCGATCGGATCGGGCGATTGGCCATCGACCGGTCCGTTGCTCGAGGCATCACTGAAAACGACGGGAATATCGAGCAGCTTCAGACGCTCCAGCAGCGGATTCCCGTCGCCACCCGGCGTCATGAACTCCGTGGTGACGATGAGGTCGGGCATGAGGCCGATCACGCCTTCCAGCGACACGGTGTCGGGCCCCTGCTTGCCGACCTCCGCCAGCGCGTGATTGTTCCGCAGTCGCTTTTCCAGGGTCTTGCTGTCGATCCTGTCGACAGCCGCCCAACCCGCAACGAGAGCTGCGGGATCCGGATGGAGGAGTGACATCGTCAGCAGATCGTGGCCTTCCAGCAAAATGATACGTCTGGGCGGCGCCGGGAGACGCACCGTGCGCCCGGCTAAGTCGACGACCGTGACCGGTTCCGCCGCCAGGAGCGGTCTTGCGCCCAGCAGGATGCCGGCGGCGGCGATGGAGGCGCAGAATTGGCGTCTATCGATCTTCAACGTTCGTCACCACTTGTACTTCAGGCCCGCGAGAAGCGTTCTGCCGTTTCCGTACTGGCAATAATATTCGGAACTGCAGGAGGAATAGTATTCCTTGTCGAGCAGATTGGTGACGTTCAGCGTCGCCTGAAGACCCTTTAGCTTCCGGTTTTTCGCACCAAAGTCGTACCGCAGCGCCGCATCCAGCAAGGTATATCCATCGGCTTTCACCGTATTGGCGTCGTCGCTGTAGCTCGATCCGACAAAACGCACGCCGCCGCCAATGCCCAGTCCCTCCAGTGCACCGCTGTCAACGGTATAATTGGCCCAGAGCGAACCGAAATACCGTGGCACGGCCTGCGGACGATTGCCGATGAGGGATGTGTCGAACGATTTGGAGACCGTCGTATCGAGAAGGGAAAACGCGCCGATCAGCTCGATATTGCTCGTTACATTACCCCTCGCTTCGAATTCCACCCCGCGCGAATGGATCTCGCCCTGCTGAACGTTGAAACCCGATGCGGCGTCGTAAGAAACGACGTTCTGCTGGCGGATATCGAAGGCCGACACGGTGAATAGCGCGTCGAACCCCGTGGGCTGATACTTTATCCCCACCTCATATTGCTGTGCATCGGTCGGCTTGAACGCTGCGCCGCCCGCGCCCGTGCTGGTGGAGGGTTCGAATGAGGTGGAATAGCTGGCGAAGGGCGCGATACCGTTATCGAAGAGATAGAGAAGGCCGGCCCGATAGCTCGTCGCGCTGTCCGACTGGTCGGACGATGTTCCGGCGAGCAGGTTGTCCGTTTCTTGGTCCGCCCAATCGTGGCGCACGCCGAAGACGCCGCGCAGGCCGCCGAGTTCGATCTGATCTTGAAGGTAGATCCCGGTCTGGCGCAGGGACAGGTCGGTGTCGTTCGCTTTCACGAACGGTCCAACCGGCTGGCCGTAGACGGGGTTTGTGACATCAAGCGGCGTTGCCCCGCCGAGCAGATATTGCCAACTGCTGTCGGTGCGTTGAATATCGACGCCGGCGAGAAGCGTGTGGTTCACAGCACCTGTATCGACCTTGAATTCCGCCTGGTTGTCAAACGAGAAGCCCTTGGCATCCTCGATGGACTCGACGGCCCAGCGCGGAATGATGCCCGCCGCCGACATCGGGCCGTTCATCTGAAGTGAATGCAGCTCGGAATTCACACCGGAATATCGGAAATTGGAGCGGACCGTCACTTGGTTGTCGAAGCTATGTTCAAACTGGTAGCCGACCCCGTATTGCTCGCGCTCGAAACTGTCATAGCTGGGGTCCCCGACATTGAGCTTGGGGCCGAGATAGCCGGCAAGGCCAGCCGGAGACAGGAATTTCGGATAAATCGAATTGAAGTAGCCACCCTCGGGATCCCGCTGATAATAGCCGGAAAATGTGAGGGACGTCGTCGCGTCGGGCTGCCACTTGAGAGCCGGCGCGATGCCGAAACGCTTCTCGTCGACATCGTCGTAGCGGGTGCCCGAGGAGCGGCCGACGGTGGCGAGCCCATATTGCCACGTCCCGTCGGTGGTGACCGGCCCTGTCGAATAAAGGCCGGTCTGGATGCGACCATCGGTTCCGCCTTCGATCCTGATTTCGTTCGACTGGACATCCGATGGCGCGCGACTGACCTGGTTTACCAGGCCGCCTGGGCTGACCTGTCCGTAGAGCAGCGCGGACGGACCTTTCAGGACATCGATATGGTCGAGGAAGAACGGATCGATGGACGGCGTGGCGAAAGCCTGACCGCGCTGCAGCTTGAGGCCGTCCAGGTAGTTGACGTAGCTGGTTGCGGTCCCGAAGGCTCCAAACCCGCGAATGAACAGCGAGTCGTAGCGGGCATTGGAGTCCCTGTCGGAGAGCACACCGGCGGTATAGCGCAGCGCTTCGCTGACGGTCTGCGGGTTCTGCTCATCGATCTGTCTGCGGGTGACGGTCGTCACCGATTGCGGCGTCTCGATTACCGGCGTTGCGGTCTTGGTGGCGGATGGAGTGGACTTGGCGAGAACCTTGTTTGCCGTGTCATCGTCCTTGCCCGGCGATTGAACGACGATGGGCGCCAAGGGCGTGGCTTTTTCCTGGGAGGCCGCCTGCGGCGCCGGAACCAGAAATGTAGACACCAGCAAAATTTGCGTAACAGAAATATGACGATTCACGAACGTTCCCCATGGCCCGAGCAATCCGATTATGGTACATCTCATAATCAAACGGGTACGTCCTGTCCAGTTAATATGAATGCATCACTCAACTTTTATCTGTTGATGTCAGAGGGATGTTCTCACAATAGTCGGACGGGGTTAAACGCAGGAAAAGGCAATGGAAAAAAGTGTGAGTGCAGTGGTGCGGCCGGGCCGTCCCCCGAAAGCGTTCCAGGATATGGCGGCCGAGCGGATCATTCTTGCCGCAACGGAGCTTTTCGCGGGCAGGGGGTTTGCCGGGACGTCCATGGAGCAGGTCGCGGCCCATTGCGGCGCGGGCAAGGACACCGTCTATCGCCGGTTCTCCTCGAAGGTGGCCTTGTTCGAGGCCGTGGTCGAGCACGCCCACAGAAGTGCCGTCGCGAAGATCGCGGAACTGCCGCTGGTCACTGGCGATCCTCTCAAACGGCTGCAGTCCCTGCTGCTGCAGCTTCTGCACGTCAACATGGAGCCGGAGCTGATCGCGCTGAAGCGGATCACCTTTAGCGAAACCGTCGTGTTCGAAAAAACCGCACCGATACCGCCGCAGCCCGATCCGATCATGGCGAAGTTGATAAGGACGGTGGAGGAAGCCCAGGAGGCCGGGGCGATCTGCGCGGGGGTTGCAAATGATATCGCCAACCATCTCATTCACTGTATGGTCGCGTTGCCGACGGCCGCGGCAATGATGGGCAGCAATGAATTCAGCGCACGTGAAGATGTGGAAGCGCATTTTGACAGGACATGGCGCTGGCTCATCAATGGCGTGGGTGGCAACAGGACTTCGTAGCGGAATTCCGGCGGGACGCTGCGTGATGACGGAAACATGGATGTGAAGCCTGTATCGCGATATCTCTCTCAGCTGCCGGCATGTGCAGACCCCTTCCTGAGCGCGATCGCTATCTTCGGCATGGAGACCGACAGGCTTATCGCTCTGGAGGCGGACTACAAAGTCGAAGCATACAGCCCGTCGCTGTTCGTGGCCTGCGATATCGACTTTCCCTCAAGGCTGGCGGGCGCGGTGGCGAAACGCCAAGGCGAATTTCTGGCGGGGCGTGTTCTCGCGCGCGCCGCGCTGGAGTGCCTCCGCCGCGGCAACGTTCCGATCGCCATTGGTGACCAGGGCGCGCCCGTCTGGCCGATCGGGATATCCGGGTCGATTAGCCATTCGCACGGGAAATGCGTCTGCCTCTTGGTTGCCGATGAAAACAGACTGGTGGGCATCGATGTGGAAAAGGTGGCGACGGGCGCTGCTCTCGACGCGATCTTGAAAGAGGCGCTGTCCGCGGAGGAACGCAACCGGGTTCTTCGGCAGACGAGGTTTGACGCCGCTCTCTTGGCTACCCTGATTTTTTCCGCCAAGGAAACCATCTTCAAGGCATTGCATCCCGTCGTCCGGCAATTCTTCGGGTTCGACGCCGCCATCTTCAACGGAATCGGCGACGATGATCGTCTGCGCTTTTCGATTGTGCAGTCGCTGGACGAATGCATGCCCAAAAACGCGGAGATCCGGATCGATTTCGAGACCGACGGCGGGTTTGCCAGGACATGGGCGATCCTGGATCGCCATATGCTGGAACCGCGCGCCGGCTCGGCTGCGCTGTTCCAGTCCCTGCGCCGTCCACGTCTGTCGACGGCGCAGAGGTCCGATCGCACCGATTAGGCAAGGGCAGACCTTGCCCGCCCATCATCGGCGGGAGGAAAGAAGCCCGTGGCGATGAAATGTTCGACGTAGCGGTCGAGCACAGCATCCGTTATCGGCGGTGGCGCGATGTCCAGGCCGGCCAAGGCGGCCTGGACTGCTTCCTGGCCGAGCGCCGATTCCACCGCCGGACCGTCATACTTGTCGAGGTGCTCGACGAGGAGCAGGATGGACGACAGGGAGTCGTCGTCCCGCCTCGTCCGCTCTTCCGCCGCCTGTGCCAGGCGCTCGCGCCAAGCCTCGAAGGGCATGATTTCCAGATGATGGCCAGCCCTTTGCGCCGCCTCCACAATGGCGCCGATGCTGGTCTGCATGCGGTTGGAGAGATGATAGGTGGCGCCGGGATCCCCGCGCTCGACAAGCGCAACGAGTGCCTTGGCCACGTAGTCGACTGGCGCAAGGGTGAGGCGATCGGATCGCAAGGCGGGGACTGCCCCAAGCACAAGCATCGACCGGATGAAATGCCAGAAGCCGACGCTGGTGCTGCAGGCTCCCGTCACGCTGTGTCCGCTAACGCGACCGGGCCGGTGGATGGTGACGGACAGGCCCCTTGCCGCGGCCGCGTGCATCAGCTCTTCGGCCACCCACTTGCTCTGGACATATCCGGTACTCTCCACCTCGCCGATGGGCAGGCGGGTGCTTTCCCCGATGACGGGGGGATTTGCCCCACGCCGCGCGACGACCGAAGCCGTGGAGACGAAATGGACAGGCGTGACACGGCTTCCCCCGGCTGCCAGCCGCAAGATCTCCTTCGCGCCCACGACATTGATCGCCGCGAGGCGCGAATATGGATCGAATTCGTTCGTCGCACCGCCATTGTGGATGATCACATCGAGGTCGTCGGCAAGCGCGGCGAACGTCTCCTCAGTCAGTCCGAGACGAGGCTGCGACAGGTCGCCGGGAAGCCCGACGATTCGGTGCTCAAAGACATCGTCCCACAAGCCATGGAGGGTCAGCGACTGGCGCATCCGCGCCGTGGCACCCGCCTCATCCCTTGCGCGCACTAGGCAATGAATCCTGGCCTCGCTATTCCGCAGCAACTCGGCCAGGATGAAGGAGCCGATGAAGCCAGCGGCGCCGGTGAGCAGCACGGAGTTGATGGTTGCCAGAGCGGGCCGTGGCGTAATGCCCCCATGATCGGGGACGGCAATGTCGGGCGGCAGGACCAGATCCGCGAGCATGAGCGCCGTCTCGCGATCCGCATCGGCGGAGCCTGCCTGCACAGGGGCGATCCCGTGTGTCGTCCCAAGGGACAGGGCGAGGGCTGCGGGCGTCGGGTGATCGTATATCTGCCGGACGTTGATGCCCGGGCCGATCACATCGCGAAGCAGGCCCACAAGCCGGACGGTGAGGAGGGAGTGGCCGCCGGATTCGAAGAAGTCGTCGAAGCGGCCGATCGGCCGGCGGTCCAGCACGGAAGCGAAGAGATCGCAGATAATCCGCTCGGTCTCGTTGATCGGCAGCGCAGTCCGGGCCTCCGCCGTCGCCGGATTGGGGAGCGACGCGATGTCGAGCTTGCCGTTGATGGTTCTAGGCAGGTCTTCCACGAAAACGATGACGGCGGGCACCATGTAGGATGGGAGTTGCAGCCGGAGCCGCTCGCGCAGGCTGTCCGCGTCGGCCACCTGAGCGTCGGATACCACATAGGCGATGAGGCGTACGGAACCGTCCGGGGTGGTGTTTCCCACGACGGCGGCGCGCTTCACCCCCGTCTGCGCGACCAGCGCGTTTTCGACTTCGGCCGGTTCTATGCGATAGCCGCGAATTTTCAGCTGATTGTCGGACCGGCCGAGATAGTCGATGCCCCCATCCGGCCGCCAGCGGCACAGGTCGCCGGTGCGATAGATCCGTTCTCCGGCATTGCCGAAGGGGTTTGCAACAAAGCGATCCGCCGTCATTGCTGGCCGCCCGACATAGCCGCGGGCCAGACCCACGCCGCCGAGATAGAGTTCGCCGGTGACGCCCACAGGCGCCGGATGCAGTCCCGGGTCGAGAATATGTGCGTCCGTGTTGGCGATCGGCCGGCCGACGGTCGGCTCGGAATTTTCGGCAAGGTCCGCCCCAAGTGCGTTGATCGTATATTCGGTCGGACCGTAGAGGTTGTAGCCGCCGACACCTGGCGCCTCCCGCAGCCGTGTCCACAGATCCTGGCCGACCGCCTCGCCTCCGAGCGAGACGAAGACGACGCCGGTTCCGTCCCTTCCCTGCGGGCGGTCCCGTTCGAGCAGTCCGTGCTCCAGAAGATACCCGCCATAGGTCGGGGTGACGTCGAAGGCGTCGATCTCCTCGCGATCGAATAACGGCAGCAGCCGGTCTGGATCCCGGCGGAGTTCGTCGTCGATCACATACACCTCGTGCCCGGCCAGCAGCCACAGCAGCTGCTCCCAGGACGCGTCGAAGGCGAATGAAGTCGTATGCGCGATCTTCAGCCGGCGGCCACCCTGGGCGGCCAGAACAGGCGCAAAGATGGCCTTCCTGTGATTGATGAACATGCTGGTGAGCCCGATATAGGGCACGGCGACGCCCTTCGGTTCTCCGGTCGATCCCGAAGTGAAGATGATATAGGCCAGATGCCTCAGGCCTGCCGGCCGCTCGCTTTCCGGCAGAGTATTCGGGAGGCGTTCAAGCTCGGCCTTCGTGGCGGGGTCGTCGAGCAGCACAACCCGCGGGTCATCAGCATATTCGGGGGGCAGAAGCGCCGTCATCTCGCTGACGCTGAGAATGACGGTTGGCTGCGACTGGTCCAGCATCGAGCGGACCCGACTGACGGGCGTCTCTGGATCGATCGGAACATAGGCCGCATGGGCGGCGAAAACACCGAACAGCGCCACGATCATCAGCTCCGAGCGGGGCAAAAGCAGCGCGACTCGATGCTCCGGCCAGACACCCCGCGCCTGGAGAAGATGCGCCAGTCGGTGCGCCGCTGTCGCCAACTGGTCGAAGGTGAGCCTGGCATCGCCGGAGGTGACGGCATTGTCATCCGGCGTGGCCAGCGCCTGTTTGACGAGCAGATCGGCAACGGAGAGGGAACCGATCTCCATGTTTTCTCCCGAGATGGATCGCGGCAGCAGGAGGCTGGTCTCCGGCAAGGCGTTCACAGCGAGCAGCGGGAGGTCCGCATCCCGGGCAAAGGCGTTCAATATGTGCTCGTAGGCATGGATGATCGCCTCGGCCTGCTCCCGCCCGACGATGTCGCTGCGGAACATCAGCCGCAGATCGATCGTCCCGCCCTTCGGCGTGACCGACATGCTGAGGGGATAATGGGTCGCGTCGCGAACACTGGCATGCCCGATCCGGATGGCCTGGTCTCCCGGAGATTCGAAAACGGGCAGGTTCTGGACGGAAAAGAGCGTGTCGAAGAGCGGACTATGCCCGGCGATCTGCTGCAGGCGCGTGAGATTGACATGAGAATGACGAAGGGAAACGGCCTTTTGCGCGTGAAGAGCGCCGAGCGCCGCCTTTACCGATTGCGGTCCCGCGGCTTCCACACGCACTGGAACCGTATTGAACAGGAGGCCGATGATTTCGCTCACCTGCTCGATGTCCGCCGGTCGGCCCGATACGACGTTTCCGAACACGACGTTCGAAGCGCCGCTCAGCCGCATGAGGAGTGTGCCCCACGCAAGCTCGAGGACGGTGCTAAGGGTCGTGGATGCCGAGCGGGCCAGCCGAGAAAGCGCCGCGGTCGTTCCGGCGTCAATGGAGAGTGCACGCTCATGGCTGTGCTCGACGCTTGCCTCCAGGCCGCGGGCGGCGGGATAGAGGATCGTCGCTTCGCTGCCGGCGAGCACCTGGTGCCATACGGTCTCGGCATCCGCCATATTCTGCCCCGTGAACCATCGCAGATACCGCCCGAAGGACGGTGGAGGCGCCGTGCCAGCGGGGTCCAGGTAGAGCTGGACGATGAGGCGGTAGAGGAGGCGGATCGACCAGCCGTCGAGCAGGATATGGTGCGCCGTCAACAAAAGCCGATTGAGACCGCCGGCGTCGGCGTCCGGCATGCCGATGAGCGCAAACCGGATCAGGGGCGGACGGGCGGCATCGAACCGGGCCGCATATTCCTGGTCGGCGATCAGCCTCGCCCGATCCTCGTCGGCGGCCCTTTCGAAGCGCCAAGGAATCTTCACATCGGCAGGCACGACCTGCACCATCCTGCCGCCAATTTCCGCGAAGCCCGCGGTAACGGTCGGCGTCAGTTTGATCGCCTTTTCGACGGCCCGGTGAAGTCGATCGGGGTCGATTTCGCCAATGAGATCCAACGAGGTCTGGGATATGTAGACCTCGTTCGAGCCTTCCGCTGCGCCGACGGCGTGAAAGCGCAGGCCTTCCTGGAGAGGCGAGAGCGGCAGCACCGCGCGCACGGTGCCGAAGGATTCCTCGAGACGCCACAGATCCCAGGGGGACAATTCCAGGATTCCGTCGTTTTCGGATCGTCCGCCGCCATCGGCGGGAGCGGCCGCTGCCAGGAATTCCGCAAGGACGCCCCGCCACGCGTCGATGAGGGCGTCGATTTCGGAGGCGCTGCGGCGCGCTCGAATGCCAAGCCATGCCTGCTTGCGTCGCAGGTCGATCCTGATCGTCCACCGCTCTCCTTCCTCGTGGATATCAGCTTCAGACGAGATCGGTGCATCGCCCTCGTCGGTGATGATGATGGCAAGCGTCAGGTCGGGTCGGGGCGTATCATCGAGCGCGCCGGCAACATCGGCGCTGACGTCGCGCGCGAGAAAATAGCTTGCGGCGAAGTCGCCGCTCACCGGCTCGGGGTTATCGAGCCCTTGAACATGACGGGCGGCGCGGATGAAGCTTTCGATGCGCTGCGGCGAAAGCTGGCTTTCCGCGGCGCCTTCCTGCGGAGCCGCTACGAGAAGAGGAAAACGTCGTCTGCACCATCCGGCGGCGGTTCCCGTGGTGGTGTTGGCGAAGCGATCTCGATCGGCTTCATCGATCTCAAGCAGAAGCGGAGCGCCTGCCCGCCGCTTTGTCCAGATGAGGGCAGCCATCGTGGCAACCCGGAGCGCCGTCGGATCGGGCCTCTCCCCGAGGCCAGGGAGTGCCATGCGGCGCTCGGTCGATATGAAGAGATTGTCGGAAAATCCGCCCGTCGGCGCGCGATCGGCGGCCTCATCCAGCATGTCGAGCCAGGATTGGGTATGGGCGACCATGGCCGTCTCCGCCGCGAAGTCGGCGGTGCGGGTCAACCAGTCGGCGTAGGATGCCGCCCTGTTCGGGGCCGTGGACCTGCCATCCGACCGCAGCGGAGAAAGCTCCGCCAGCAGCACGTTCCACGACTCGTCATCTATCCATCGCCCCGGCGCCTGCAGCTTCAGAAAGCGCTTGGGCGTGGCGGAATCGCTTCCCGGAAGGACCTCGAACCAGGCGACAAATCGCTCGGCATCCTCGGCGGTTGCAGGCTGTTCCAGCAGCACAGGGGCCTCCCAGAGCCGGGCGGTGGCGGCAAGGTCCCATTGTCCGTTTTCCGTGTCGCGGCGCAGGCGCAGCGCGTCGTGCCGCCCGAGCAGGCCGACAAGGGCCGCAACGACATCGGCTTGCCGAACCCCGTCGGCCAGCTGGATGGAGCGCATCGTAGTGGAGGAGGCTCCCTGACGCGCCGCCAGTATCGTTGCAAGGGAGGAGGCCTGCGGGGTCAAGTACCGGTGTCCGAATTCCGCGAATTGCGATAGCCGCAACTGTGGGTGATGGGCTGCCTGCCCGAGGATGCCGATCACCAGATCGAGCAGATGTCGCGCCGTGGTTTCATCGAAGAGATCGCGGGCATAGAGCAGCGACACGCCGATCCGTCCGCCCGCTCCTTCGTCATGGACGACGAAGGTCAGATCGAACTTCGCCTGGGTCTGCCGCGGCTCCTCGAGACGCAGGGTCGTATCGCCGAACCGCAGAACGGGCCAGGGTCTGGTGGCGGTCACCATGACGCCAAAGAGCGGATTTCGCGCGACGGCGCGCGGCGGATTGATGTGCTCGACGACGCTTTCAAAGGGTGCATCGCTGTTGTCGAGGGCCTTGAGGCCGGTGTCATGGACGCGTTGGAACAGCTCCGAGAATTCGGAATCCCGCCCTAGATCGACACGCACGACCACCGTATTGCTGAAGAAGCCCACGAGCTGGTCGAGCGAGGAATCATGGCGTAGGTCGACTGCGGCGCCGAGGGGAATGTCCTGTCCGGCGCCCACGCGGCCGAGAGCAACGGCGACGGCGCACTGTAGCGCGACAAGTGGCGTACCGCCGTAGGTTCCGGCCATTCGCCGCAGGGCTGCCGACATCCCTTCCCCGAGCCATTCCCTCACCTGGCTGCCGGAGAAGCTCGGTGTAGTCGGGCGAGGGCGGTCGAAGGGAAGCGGGATCTCCGCGGGAAGGTCGGCCAGCTGGGTCTCCCAGAAGCGCAGTTGGCGGGCGTGCAGGCTCGCCGGTGTTTTGGGATCGCCGAGATGCCGCTGCTCCCACAAGGCATAGTCCGAATAGCGGATGCTGGACGCAGGCGGCGACGCATCCGATCCGGCGCCATGCCCATAGGCCCGCTCCAGATCGGCGAGCACGATTCCGAATGACCCTCCGTCTCCGGCGATGTGGGGCAGGACGAGGATGATGGCGATAACAGCCGCGCCGCTTCGCACCACCAGCGCGCGCAGGGGCGCATCAACCTTTAGATCGAAGGGCTGGTCGCGGGCCCGGCATGCGAGGTCGTCCAGCCTTTCCTCGATCGTCCCGGCAAACTCGTTCGATGCCGGCGTCAGATCGATCTCCGTCACGTCCGGCGCAAGATAGGGCTCGATGACCTGCTGCGGCGCACCGTCGGCGCCGGCCCGGTACCTCGTCCGTAATATCTCGTGTCTGAGCATTACCTGCTCCAGCGCTGCGGTCAGGGCCGGGACGGAAAGGGATGCGTCTTCGTCCGGCCGGAGCACCAGGCAGAAATTATAGGCCGCGGACCCTTCGGCAAGCTGGGAGTGATACCACATCCGCCTTTGCGCGTTGGAAAGGACAGCGGGCCCGTCGCGCTCTTCGCGCCGCGGGCGATCGTTGGCGACGGATTGCTCCGAGTGCAGAAGACCTGCGCCCGCGAGCCGTTGCAGCAAAAGCTGCTGCTTGCGATCCGAAAACATCATTTCATTTCTCCTGTCTGATCACGGCGAAGGCCGTCGAATGGGGTGTCGAGACCCGGCTGGCCAGTCGTCTTTGCGGATAGGCGTCGCATGGGATGAAGGGCGGCTTCGCGGTTGCCGGCAAACTGTCGCAAAAAGCCTCGGTCACATGGGCTCGTCCTCGGTGGCCGGACTGACTATCGGGTCGAGCGCCACAGGGACCGCACCCGTGGCGCGACGCACGCCGCCGCCGCCTGCTGCCAAGCAATAGATTTCAGACCCTCGCGCTCTTTCTTGTGTAAGCGCCTTGGCGTGCCGGTCCGTCCAGAGCTCTCCAGGCCTCGCTAGTGGAACGCCGGGAGGATAGGGAATGATATAGTTCCGGCTATGCGAGCCAATGGCGGGCACGAAATCCTGCGGGCCGGCCGGTCGTGGAGCGGGTGGTGGCAATCTGAATTCCGACGCCAGCAGCGACAGGCCTTTCATCAGCGCAAGCAGATCGAACTCGGTAACGCCAAAATGCAGACGCACGACGAGATGATCGCCGGCCACTGTGACGAGCACGTGGTGTTCGCTTAAGAGCCGATCCCTGATGATACGCGAGCGCGGCCCGACAAGAAGGCATAACACCAGCGGATCAAGCTCGTAGTAGGGGCCAAGCGACGGGGACGCCAGAATGTCGGCGGTGACAGGGTCTTGGCGCAGCATTGCTTCGAGTTTCGTCTTGAGGACGACGGCATTGGCAAACTCGATGGCGCCGAATTGCTCGGCATACGCGCGCGCAAGATCGAGCGAGGTCAGGATCGGCCATGACGGGGAGGTGGTGTGAATGCGATACCGCGCCAGGCGCACTTTCTCGATATCGGAGGAAGAGCCGAGGACGTGGAGATAGGAACCCTGACGCAGCGCTGCCATCGTCTTGTGCGCCGAATGCGTCACCAGGACGGGTGCGAGCAGTGGCAGACGGGAAGCAACGGCAAGGGCGGTGGAATCGACAAGCGAAGGAACAAACGCGTGCAGTGCCGACCAGGCTTCATCGATGACGATTGCCGTCGTCGGAGACGAGGCGACCATGACTGGCAGAGCGCGATCAAGACGCAGCTTTCGACCATCGTAACTTGTGGCTGAAAGCACCAGGATATCGAGTGGTCGACCCTCGGAGGCGCGTCGCGCAAGCAGCCTCGCCGTTTCCTCAATGTCGATACACGGGTTTTCCACCGTGCCGGCGCAAGGCGAGGACACGACGTTCATTCCCTCGGCGGCAAAGAGCAGTGATTGGTGAGCTGTGCAGTCTATCAGCACGTCAGCGCCGGGAAAGCGGAGCGATTCCAGGGCGATTTGATTGCTGGTCGTCGTGCCGCTGGTGCCGAAGAACGTTGCATCTGCGCCGAAAGCCCTGGCCGTCCTTTGTTGTGCGTCGGCAAGCGGCCCGTGGGGTGTGAAGAACGAATCAACGGCGCTGCCCGACCAACTTGCGTCTGTCCTCGAAAGGTCGGCGCCGAGTATTGCGCGATACTGCTGTGCGAATTCCGGGGATGCAGCCTCAAGGATGGCTGGCCACGGCACCGCGTGAAAATTGTGGCAACGTCCATGGCGCGTGAATTGTGCCAGATGTGTTGCCAGCGGCGTATTGAGGTCGCCACTACGCACGGTCTGAATCCTGACGGGAGATTGCAGCGATCCACGCGTTCAGCAGTGCCCGCGCCATGTCCGTATCGCCGGCCGCGATCTCCAACTCGGTTTGGCCTTCGATCTCCTGCCAGGATGCGACAATCCGGTAAAGGCGATCCGTACCCCGGACCATGCCGGCGTCCGGCCACGATCGCGGCGTGACGGTACGCCGTACGAGAAGGCCGGGGCCACCCGCGACAGGCCTGCGGCGATCGATAAAGGCGATATACGAGCCCCCGTCGCCGGGTGCGTCCCGGGCGCCAGCGCGCGCCAGGACGGGCGCCGCAAGAAGTGGGCTGATCCCGTCGGGTTCGACCTCGACATCCGCAACGACGAGATCGCCTTTGGAGACATCGAGGGCGGCAGACAGCAGGGCATGCATGTGAAGAGTTTCAGCGGAGAGGTCCATCGCGGCCCTAACCCTGACATCAGGTCCCTTTGACAGGATCTCGTCCGGTCCGACCCACCATGGGCATTTCGGGCCCAGGTCAATGATCGATTGCCAGTCGTGGTGAATGGTTGCTGGAGCCGGCGCGAAAGGATGCATCGCGGCTTGACCGCGACCGCTCGCGTGATCGGCGCGCGTCGGCATGGTGTGTTCCTCCGCAAGGTGTCTATCGATGTCATAGGCTATTCGCCTCAGCGACAGGCCATCGATCGCGGCGGCGTGCGCGACCAGCAGGGCGGCACCGGGGGTGAGGACTACGGCAATCACGGCGCCCGCGGCAATATCGATCGCCGATCGCGCCGCCTCTATCACCCTGGCTGGGTCGGAACTCGCGATCTCGATGACCTTGGCGCCAGACCCGTCCCCGGCCATCCGCGTGGCGCGCCACAGTCGTCCCCTGGCGACAATCGCCTGTCGAAGCGTCGGATGGCTCGATATGGCTTCCGCCAGCGCCGCGCGCAAACGGTCGGGCTTGGCTGGACCTCGAAGTGGCTCCCACGTCACGAATTCGGACAGGGGCAAGCCGGAAAGCCGGAAGCGATGTACCTGCGCCGGAAGAGAGATGGGCTTCGCCTGTTCTTCGACCGATGGCGGGAGCTGCTCCACCAGTTGGGCGACGGTCGGATACTGGAACACCGCCGCCGCCGGAAATTCAAATCCGGCAGCGTTGGCGCAGGCCGCGAAGGACAAGGCCATCAGCGAATCTCCGCCAAGCGTGAAAAAGTTGTCGTCGATGCCGACGGACCCGCAGCCGAAAAGCTCCGCCAGGATGCGCGTCAGATTTTTCTCGCGATCGTTTCGCGGCGGTCTCGATGAAACATCCGGCGCGACCACTCCCCGCGGCAGGGCCTGCCGGTCGATCTTGCCGCCCTCGAGCCGCGGCAATGACGGCAGCACGACCACCTCGGCCGGGACAAGCGGGCCCGGCAGGCGATCGGCCAGGCGTGCGCGGAGCCTCGGCCCGTCCTGCGGTCGCAGGCCGTCGCCCGACACATAGGCGACGAGTTCCATGGTGGATCCGATCCTACGCGGCAGAACGGCCGCCTCTTTCACATCGGGGACGGCGTAAAGTTCCGCGACGGTCTCGTCGGGCTCTACCCTGTAGCCGCGTATGTTGACCTGATCATCGATGCGGCCGGCGAGCTCAAGCCGCCCGTCTTCGCGCCAGCGAACGAGATCCCCGGTGCGGTACAAGCGGTCGTGCCCGGCAAAGGGGCTGGCAATAAACCGGGTCGCGGTCAATGCCGGCTGGGTAAGATAGCCGCGGGCGAGCTGTTGCCCTGCGACATAGAGTTCGCCGAGCGCCCCCGGCGGAGACAGCGTCAGATCTGCGGCCAGCACGTAGCAGCAGGACCCGGGGAGCGGCCGGCCGATCGATATGACGCCGTTTGCGGCATCTTTGCTGCTTATCCTTCCGGCCGTGACGTCTCCGGTGGTTTCCGTGCATCCATAGGAATTGTAGAGCGGCACGCTTTCGGCTGTCCGGTAGATGGAGGCCGCGACGCCGGGAAGGAGGGCCTCGCCGGTGGAAAGAACCCGATCCCTGTCGGACATAACATCCGGCGCCGCGATCGCGACGGCCCCGATCAGCCCCGGTACCGCCATGAAGTGCCCTATGCCGTGGGCTTTCAGAAGGCGAGCGAGCGCTGCCGCATCCCTGGCTTCGTCATCGGTCGCAAGAACGATGCATTCGCCGGTGACGAAAGCTTCGCAGAGCTCCGCCGTTGCATCGATCGCCGTCGGCGCGCTCTTGGCAAGGCGGGTGCCGCCCACGCCCCCGGGCCAATGGCCCGATACCCAGACGGTGCGAGCCGCCAGCGAGCCATGCGTGGTCACGACGCCCTTCGGCTGGCCGGTGGATCCCGATGTGAAGCCGATATGGGCTGCTTCAAGCCGATGGGGGCTGTGGCCGGGATCGATGGTAGGCTCGGTTGCCGTAGCCATGAATGCGTCGATGGAGACGACGGGCAGATTATCGATCGCGACGTCGGAATCGCAGATCAGGAGTTTTGCATTCGCGGAACGAACGAGCTTCTGCAAGCGGACTTCGGGATGGCGCGGGTCGAGCGGGAGGAAGATCGCCCCGCATTTCCAGATCGCCAGCGGCGCGACGACGGTGATCAATCCGCGCCTTGCAGCGACCGCAACGACATCCTGCGCCCGGATGCTGCGCGCCATCAGGTGCGCTGCCAGTCGATTGGCCTGTTCGTCGATCTCGAGGAAACGGAAACGATCCGAGCCGCTGACGAGCGCAATTCGCGAGGGCTTGCTCTTCACCTGGCGGCGCCAGTGGTCGAGGACGGAAACCGGGTTTAGATCGATCTCGCCTCCGCGGGAAAGCCGGAGAAGGCGGTCACGCTGCGGGGCCGGCAGACGGCTGACGGTCGAGCAAGGCTGCGCGGAGTCGGCAGTCGCCGCGAGCAATATCGATTCCAGATGGTCAAGCATGTCGAGCACGGTGGCGGTCGCAAAAAGCTCGCTGCGGAACGTCGCTTCCACCTCCAGAGCGTCGCCTGTCAGAAAGCCCTGGAAGGTAAGGGCAAACGGAGAGGAGCCATTGAACACATTGCTCCATCGAACCTCGACCTCCGGCAGGTCGGGGCCACCGATGTCGCGGTCGAGGAACAGGCCGAGCGTGTCGGTGAAGAAGCCATGGCCGGCCTCGCGCACAGGCGCGAGCGCGGAGACGATTCGTTCGAACGAGACGTCGCCATGGCTGACCGCGTCTGTCACGACACGCGCCGTCTGCCTGACGAGTTGGCGGAACGTTGCGTCCGCAGACACTTCGAGACGCAGCAGGACCGTGTTCCCGAAGTTGCCGATCAGCGCGCCGCTTCCCGGCTCATGCCGATTGGCGACAGTCGTGCCGATAGTGATATCGGAAGCTCCGGTCCAGCGATGGAGCAGGAGCGCATAGGCGGCGATGAAAACGGCGAAAGGTGTTGTCTTGAGGCTGGCGGCCGCCGCGCGCAGGCCCGTGGCGCAGTCGGTCGGCATGACGCGATCCAGGCGGCTTGCCCTTTCGCTGGTGCGGGGGCCGGACGATTGGATGGTCGGCAGGGGCAAAGCCGGCGGCAATGGCGTCAGCGTTTCACGCCAGTAGCTGAGCTGCGCCTCAAGATCTGCGTCGGAATTGGGGGGGCTCCGATGCGCCGTGATGTCGGCATACTGGATCGACAGGGGCTCGATCGCCAGCCCACGATAGGCAAGGCTGAGATCCCGACTGAAAACACCGAAGCATCCGCCGTCCCAGACGATATGATGTACCGTCAGCACCAGCGACCATCTGGCTTCATCTATCTTGACCAGATGCGCACGGAGCGGCCCGGAGGAGGCGATGTCGAACGGTGTGCAGGCGCTGTCGCGCGCCACGCGCTCGGGGTCGCCGTATTCGACGATATGCACCTCAGGGGATAATTGGGCGTGAATTCGCTGGTAGGGCTGGCCTTTCGCGTCCGTCGGATAGGTGGTGCGCAGGACTTCGTGGTGATCGACCACGGCGGCGAGCGCGGCGAGCAATCTGGACACATCGAGAGCGCCGGCAAGGTCGATGCGGATGCAGACATTGTAGGCGCCGCTGGCGGGATGCAGTTTCTGGTGCAGCCACATCCTGTGCTGGGCGTCCGATAGCGGTGCCGCCTCGGCGTTCGGGCGTTTGCGGATCGCCGTTCGTTTCACGCCATTCTGGTCGAGCCGTCGGTGCAGGAGTTCAATTCGCGAATTCATAGATTTTACCAGACCTCTTGGACTGCATCGCGGATGGTGTTGTCCAGCTGCGAAAGGAGTTCGGTGATGGTTTCTCTGCAGAAGGCGTTCCGGGCGTAGGTGGCCTCGACATCGATGACGGTTTGCGCGCCGCGGCCGCGCACGAAGACTTCCAGGCCTAGGGGAACGAGCGGAAACTGCGTCGCGTCGTTGTGAAGGCGCTGCCATCGGGTAGCAATGCCCGGGAGGCGCGGACCTTCCGTTCCGCTCGGAATGAAGACGACCAGTGAATCGAACAGGTCGGGCGGCGTCGCGATCTCCTGGCCGCCAAGGGCTTCGACGACGGTCTCGTAAGGCAGATTGCGATGGGCAAAGCCTGCTTCGAATTCCGCGGCGGCTGCCCTGATCAGCGTCCGGGAGGCCGACGCGGTGCCGACCGGCAGGCGAAGCACGATGTGGTTGGCGAAATTGCCGATGAGGTTTTCCGCCTCGATATGATCGCGGGTCAGCACCGTCGTGCCAACCGTTACCTCGTCGGTGTCTTTCCTGCCGAGCACTGCGGCCCAGCAGGCCAGAAACGCAATGAAGGGCGTCACCCTGTGGCTGGCGGCAAGTCGCGTCAGGTCAAGCGGTGACGCCAGCCGGTAATCGACGCGGCCGGCCGATTCCAGGTCGGCTGCAATGTCGCCGGTGTTCGTCCTCAATGTCTTCGGCGGACGGGGAGCGGCGAGGCGGCGTATCCAGTATTCCCTGTCATCGTCGGCGATCCGGGGCTGACGGTGCCGGTCCCATTCTGCGATGTCGGCATAGTGAACGGGCAGCGCCGGAAGGGTGGCAGCGCCCGCTTCGTAGGCCCTTTCCAGTTCCTTCGAGAACAGGTCGAAGGTGGCTCCGTCCCAGATGATATGATGCACGACGAGCGCAAACATGATCTCGTCAACACCGGTGCGGAAGAACAGCAGTCTGAGGGGCGCCTCCGTCTCCAGGTCGAACGGCGTGAGCAACGAGGCCTTGGCCAGCGCCACGGCTTCTTCGCCGGAGACATTGGCGAACGACTTTGGAACCCGCATGGATTGCCTGATGTGCTGATAGGCAACGCCATCCGGCCCGCCATGGTAGGTGGTCCGAAGGATTTCGTGCCGCTCCACGATGCAATCGACGGCTGCTGCAATCCTGTTCTCGTCCACCTGTCCATTGAATGTGATGACAAGGCCGAGATTGTTGCTGACGCTCCCTGGAAAAGCCTGCTGATAAAGCCAGGTTTGCTGCTGGGCAGAGGAGAGAACGGCCTGGCGAGGATGGGCCCGGCGCGGAATGCCATCGCCTTTCGCCGCTCCCCCCAGCCCCGCCGATGCGAGCCGCTGCCGAAGCAGCGTTTGGCGGTCCGCGATCATGCCGCCGTTCCGGTCTGTCGGGAGTTCGTGTCGGATGCCGTCTCGCCGAGATGGCTGGCGACCTCGTCATCGGACATGGCTCGGATTTCGAGGACGATGGACGCCACTTCGTCCAGCCTGGCGGGGTCGTCGTCCTTGCGGAGCTGTTCCGCAAGCTCGGCGATGGTGGGAGAGCGAAACAGGGTGCGGAGCGTCACTGCGTTTGTGTCGAGTTCTTCCCGCAATCTCGAGACCACTCTTGCCGCCAGCAGGGAATCACCCCCCAGCGCGATGAACTCCTCGTTCACGCCAATATTTTCCAGACCTAGAATTTCCTCCCATGCGCCGGCAAGGACGCGCTCAAGATCCGTGCGGGGCGCGACATGGTCGGATCGCTCTGATTGGTCCGAGATCAATCGGTCCAGGGCGTCCGAGTTCGCCTCGCCATCGGCGTTACGCGGCAATCGGTCGACGACGATGATCCGACTCGGCAGGAGGTGCGAGGGAATCCGCCTTGCGAGCTGGGCGCGAAACGCCTTGCCGGTCATTCTGGTATCCGCTTCCGTGGACGGTTCGAACTCGACCACAGCGACAAGGCTCTCGTCATGCCGCACCACGGCGACCTCGCCTATGCGACCATCGGATCGTATTGCGTCCTCCACCTCGACGGGCCATACCGGAATCCCATGGACGTCCACGCGCTCGTCATCGTCACCGAGCAGCCTGACCCGTCCGCTATTGTCCGCGCGTCCCCATCGCCGGCGACCCTGCTCGTCTTCGCCGGCAAACAGCAGGCGGCCCGCGACATGATCGGGACGATCGCATCCCGCGGCATCGACGATGCGGACATCACGATCGCCAGACCGGCGACGCTGCGCGTTTGCGGTGGAAATCCGGATGGGTCGATTCCATGCCGCGGGTTCGTCGATAACCTTGTGCAAGACCTGTCCGAACGCGGCGAACATGGCATCGACAACGCCCGGCGCCAGTGCATCCTCCCGGGTGTCCCAGTTCACCAGCAGTCCGTCCTCGAATTCGGTGACCTGCGCATCAAGAAGAACCTGCGGACCTTGCGAGATGACCCAGACGGGCCGGCCGACGACGGCGGTGACAGCGGGCGCGAAAAGCTCGCCAAGCCCCAGCGCGCTTGTGAACACGACCGGCGCCAGTACCGTTTCGCCCCGTTGGCGGCCGAGATCGCGTAGCACATCGAGACCGGTATGGGACGCATGCGCTGCATCTGCATGCATGCGGGCCTGCAGCGCCCGGACCCTGTCGACAAATGTCTGCGGCTGCCGCAAATCGACCTCGAGCATGACCGAGCTGGAGAAATCGCCGACGATCCGATCGATATCGGGGTGGTCAGCGGCGCGATCGAACATCGGGACATTGAGCAGGAAGTGATCCGTCGTGCTCCAATGCCCGACCACTTCGGAAAGCACGGTCGCCACGGTCATGGCCACGGTCACGCCGTTGCGACGGGCAATTTCTGTAAGCTGTTGCTTTTGCCCGGGTGCCAGCCAGAGATGCCGGCGCGCAACTCTGGGGGTTGCATCTCGAGACGCTTCGATCACTTCGGGCAGGATCGGCGCCCCCGGCAATGTCGGCAATCGCTCTCGCCAGGCTTCGGCGGCCTGGTGTACGCGCTGTGCGTGGCCGGATCGCGTGCCTGCAAGATAGTCCCGGTAATTTAGGCCGAGGGGCGGAAGGTTGAGGGAAGGCGAGCCGTAGAGCGCCGCGAAGTCGGCGAGCAGGATCCGATAGCTGACGGCATCGGCGGCGATCATGTCGACATCGAGATGGAGGCGCGTCGCGCCATCGGGCAGCAGGGTCAGCGCGACCGACATGACTTCGCCATTGTCGATATCGAGGGCCTGATGGGAGAAGGCATCGCGCATGCGGGACAGATGATCTTGCACGTCGGCCTCGGAATGTCCGCGCATGTCGTGCACGGCGAGCGCGGCGGAAAGCTTCGCCAATACTTCCTGCCTGCCGTCGGAGGTGATGCGGGTGCGCAGCGTTTCATGGCGCTCCAGCACACGCTCCAGCGCAGCCTTCAGCCTGTTCGCATCGATTGCCGGATCGGTGCCGGTGGGGGGATGATCGAACTCCGCATAGAGATGGGCAGCAACGCCACCGAGCCTCTGCCCCGCACTTCGTCCCACCCAATAGGCGTGTTGCATCACGCCCAGCTGTGTCGGCTCGCTATTGGCCTCGCCTTCATCGGGGGCATCCGCCGCATGATCGCTTGCCGGTTCGGCGCCATCGTCTGCGGCCTTTTCGCTGCCGACCAATCTGTCCCATGCCGCAAGGGTCGGCTCCCGCGCTAAATCCCCAAAGCTGACCTGCAGCCCGCCACGCCGCAGGCGATTGACAAGCCGCAGAAGTCCGACCGAATCCAGCCCGGCTTCAAATAGGTTTTCGCCGTCTGAAATGGTCGCGGGCTCCTCGCCGAGAATTTCGACGACGACATCACGTATCCACCGCTCGTTGCTTATGTTCATCTGTTGTTTCCTCGGTGATGACTAGGGACGATTGCCCAGGCGGCGGCGCAGCAATTCCTCGCGAAGATTCGCCCTAGCCGTCTTTCGCGGCGGAGGCGGGGGCAGCGCGGCCCGGTCTAGTTTTCTGTTGGGGGTGAGGGGAAGTGCTGCCAGCAGCATGATGTGGCTTGGAACAAGATGCGCCGGCAGCAGGTGCGCCATGTGTACCCGCAGATCCCGCTCGTCGAGCGTCCCGCCGGCCATGACGACATAGGCCGCGAGGCAGTCCTCACCTTCGTTTCCGTCAGGATCCGGCTTGACGGTGACCGCGCTCGCTGTGACGCCCTGATAGGCATCGAGCGCTGCCTCAACCTCGTTCGGCTCGATCCGGAACCCCCTCAATGAGAGCTGGGTATCGGCGCGGCCGATGAAATTCAGGTTGCCGCGAAGGGGCCGCACGAGGTCTCCCGTCCGATAGAGCCGGCCGCCGTGGCTGTCCGGATCGGCCACGAAGCGCGTGGCGGTCAGGGCGGGACGGTCGAAGTAGCCGCGCGATACCTGCGCACCGCCCAGATAGAGTTCGCCCACCTGGCCGTCGGCGACCGGACGCAATCCCTCGTCGAAAACATGATCGCGAAAGCCCGGCAGCGGCCGGCCGATCGGGCTTTCGCTGGAGGCGAGGCTCATCTCCGGTAGGATATCGATCGCGGTGACGTGCACGGTCGTCTCGGTTATCCCATACATGTTGACCATGCGCGGACGGGACGGGCGGCGGGCAAACCAGGCGGACAGTCTTGCCGGATCCAGCGCCTCGCCGCCGAATATGACCAGCCTCAGAGCGTCGAGCGCCTTCGCGCCATCGGCGTCGGCCCGCTCCAGCGATGCGAAGGAAGACGGGGTCTGATTGAGGACGGTGACCCGCTCGGCTTCCAGCAGCGCCAGAAACTCATCGCCGGACCATGTCGCTTCCGATGGAACGACGACCGTGCGTCCTCCGGTCAGCAGCGGCGCCCAGATCTCCCAGACCGAGAAATCGAATGCGTAGGAATGAAATGCGGTCCAAACATCGGCGGGACCCAGGTCGAACATTGGTATCGTGGCGTCGAGAAGCGTCAGCACGCACCGGTGCGAAACGACTACCCCCTTTGCACGGCCCGTGGAGCCGGAGGTATAGATGACATAGGCCGGCTGATCGGGATGCAGGCCTGAAAGACGCTCGCTATCCCGAATGGGGGAGGTATCCCATGTCCCTTCCTCCTCATCGGCGAAGAGATCGAGCCGAGGCAGGTCGTGCTCCGGGATCCGGACGCCGGGAGCGCTGATGATCGTCACCGGCCTGGCGTCCGACAGGAGATAGTCGAGGCGCGCGGCAGGATAGGCGGGATCGAGAGGCAGGTAGGCCGCACCGGATTTCAGGACGGCGAGAAGGGCGACGATCAGATCGGTCGAACGCGGCAGGGAGACGCCGACGACGCGATCCGGGCCGGCACCTGCCGCGATCAGCCTCCGCGCCAGCCGGTTCGCGCTTGCTTCGAGCTCCGCGTAGCTCAGCGATCGTTCCATGGACGTGACGGCAATCGCCTTGGGATAGCGGACAGCGAAATGCGCGAATCTTTCCGGAAGAGTGCTCATCTCGCCCTCCCGGGAAGGTGGATTCCGGCCGGACCGGCATGGTCGATGCGCTGCTGTATCGTCGGCATGCGTAGCCTCTTTGATGCTCTGAAATGATGGGTTTTCATGTCGCGTTAGCGACGCGACCTCTTGAACAGCACCCGGCTTACTGACGGGTGCCGACAACACAAAGTCCTCCCTCGCTGCAGCGAGGAACGTCTGCTCTTTGACGTCGCTCGGCAGCGCCAGGATGCAGGCGAGTTATAATCAAACGGGACGGTCCCGTCTAGTGAATGTTGACTACGATTCTCATATTTTAGAGGCGCACCTATCCACGACAGCGTTATCCCAGCGCATTGATGAAGGTTTGCAGCTTGGTTTTGGTTTCCAGGTATTCCGTTTCCGGATCGGAGCCCGCAACGATGCCAGCCCCTGCAAACACGGTCGCCCTGTTTCCGTTGACGACCCCGCATCGCAGGGCGAGAACCCACTCGCCGTTTCCCTCCGCGTCCATCCATCCGACGAGACCGGCGTAGAATCCGCGGTCGCACTCCTCTAATTCCGCGATCGCCCGCCGAGCGGCGTCCTTTGGCCAACCGCCTACGGCGGGCGTCGGATGAAGAGCGTAGGCAAGGGCGATGGGCGATACATTCTCCCGCAGCATGCCGGTGATGTAGGTTCCCAGGTGCCAGATGACCGGCGTCTGTACCAGTTGCGGTTCACTGGGCACGTCGACCTTGTCGGCGAATTGTCGGAATGTCTCGCCAACGGACTGGACGACCAGCGAATGCTCCGCCAGGTCCTTTTTTGAGCGCAAAAGTCCGCGGGCGGCCTCCTCGTCCGCCAGTGCATTCACGGCGCGGGGTATGGAGCCTGCCAGGGGCGTGCTGCGAATCCTGCCTCTGTTGCTGCTTAACACCAGTTCCGGGCTCGCGCCCAGCAACACGGAGGATGTCCTTTTGTGACCATCCGGCAGATCCACCCGGTAGACATAGGCGCTGCCGTTCCTGGCGCACAGACGGGTGTAGACTGCATCGATATCGATCGGCGCGCCGAAATCGACCGTCACGCTGCGCGCAAGTACGACCTTCTCCAAGTCACCCGACTCGATCCGCCTGAGCGCTTCCGTGACGCTCTCCCGATAGGCGGGAGGGTCGTCGCCATGGACCTCGAAGGCGTTGCTCCGTGCGTCCTGCGGAAGCGGCGTCGCTTGGTAATCCGTGCTAAATTCGACCTCCTCGGGAATGTAGAAGACAGCCTGCGCGCCGGCGTCGAAGGGCACCAGGCCGACGACGATTGGCTTGGTGGCGTTTTGCGTCTTGTCGTTCATGGCCGTCATAGCGACCGCGACGGCCGCCGCGACGGAAGCGCCGTCCGAACCTTTTGGGCATATGCGCTGAGCGACGCCGCGGGTGCGCAGCCGGTATTCAGGCGTTGTCAGATCGAACCGGGCATTCATATGACTATCTCCGTATAATCATCGGGGGGATGCGTTGTTCATGTCCAGCTACGGCCCCTTGCGACCCACGCGTCCGTCCATCGGTCCCGACCAAGGCAGCATGTCTGGAGGGCGTAATCGTCCCGCGGCTGCAGCGCCGTAGGCGGCTGCACCGATCTTGGACAGTTGCTGCGTATGCTGGTCTTCGAGGGTGGTGCGGCCTAGGCCGGCGCGCCCGTCGGGTCCGGCAAGGCCTCGCCGAACCTTTCCAGGAGGCGCTTCCGGTCGATCTTGCCGAAGCGCGTCAGGGGGATTTCATCGACGATGCGAATGGTATCGGGAAACTTGTAGGTCGCCACGCCGCGGCTCCTCAGAAAATCCCTGAGATCGCGCAGGCTTGGCGGCCTCTCGACCGGGCGCACGATGGCGCACGACGCCTGGCCAAGGCTGACGTCGGGCACGCCGATCACGGCGATATCCCGCACGGCCGGGTGATCGAGCAGATACTCCTCGATCTCGACCGACGAGAATTTTTCGGCTCCGCGATTGATCTGGTCGCCGGCGCGCCCTTCGACGACCAGATGGCCCGTGGGAAGCCGGCGCACCAGATCTCCGGTGCGATAGAAACCATCGGCGGTGAAGGCGCGCAAGTTGACTTCGGGCGCCGCCCCATAGGCGCGGATCGTATAGGGACCGCGCGTCCAGAGTTCGCCGACGTCGCCGTCCGACACGTCGGCGCCCAGTTCGTCCACCAGGCGGATCTCGTCATGCGGCGACAGCGGCCGGCCCTGGGTCGTTTCCACCAAATCGACCGGATCCTCGTCCCGCGTGAAATTCAGCAGTCCTTCCGCCATTCCGAAGACCTGCTGGACGCGCACGCCCAGGAAACCATGGATGCGGGCGGCGACGGACGGGGCGAGCTTTGCGCCGCCAACCTGGAGAACGCGCAGGCTGGACAGATCGGCATCATCGAATTCGCGCGCCTCCAGCCACAGCGCCGCCAGGGTGGGAACCGCAGCCGTGACGGTCACCCGGTGCCTTGCGATCAGCGAGAAGACGGTGTCCGGACTGGGCTCGCGCGCAAGCACCACGGTGCCGCCGGCGATGAAGGTGCCAAGTATGCCGGGGCAGGCGAGGGGAAAGTTATGCGCCGCGGAGAGGCTTGCGAGATAGACCGTGGCGCCGTCGAAGCCGCAGAGTTCGGCGCTGGCGCGCGCGTTGTATTCGTAGTCGTTATGGGTTCGGGGAATGAGCTTGGGAAGCCCGCCGGTTCCGCCCGAATGCAGGAAGAGCGCGACAGACGAGGCATCGATATCGTCGATTTCCGCGGGTTCGGCTTCCAGATCGACAAGCTCGCCATAGCTTTTCAACGCGGGATCGCCGCCGGTGTCGCCCACGACGAGGATCTGGCGCAGCGACGGCGCGGCCTGCTTCACGCGGCGCGCAAGCGATCGGAAATCATAGCTCGCCTCGACGTCGGCGACCACATAGGCGACGGCTCCCGACCCCCGGGCGAGATGGCTGACCTCCTGTTCCCTGTGGGTCGGAAGCACCATGACGGGGATCACGCCTGCCCGGATCGACCCAAGCAGCAGGGTGACGAGCTCGATAACATTGGGCAGTTGCAGGATGAACCGGTCACCGCGCTGCAGACCCCATTTGCGCAACGCCGATGCCACCCGGTCCGTCGTCCGATCAAGCTCCGCATAAGTCAGCTTCCGTCCAGCGGTATCGATGAGCGCAATCTTGTCCGGATTGATCCGCGTCTGCTCGCGGACCGAAGCCGTGAGGTCCTTCCCGCGCCAGTAGCCCAGTTCGCGATAGCGTTCGGCCAATTCAAGCGGCCACGTCTGGAAAGTCGTTTCAGGCATGTTGCACCCCGGTATCCGCTGAAGCTTCGACCGCACCGGCCCGAGCGGGCCGCCGTCTGAGATAGTCGATGATGAGGCGGTTCGTCTCTTCAGGTCTTTCGAGGTACCCGAAGTGGCCCGCATCGGCGATTTCCACGTATTCCGCGCCCGGGACGACATCCGCCACCTCCCGGCTCAGGTGGGGTGGTATGGCGGCGTCGTCTGCAAAGCCGACGACCAGCATCGGAACGGAGATGGTCCGGTAGTCGGGGCGGCGGTCGTCGAGGAACTGCGACAGCTGCAGCTGCGCTTTGTGTCCGGCGGTGATCCGTCCGTCATCGAATGCAAACATATCAAGCCAGTCCTGGGCCCGACCTTCGTTGCAAAGGGTTGCAGGCGACAGGTACTGCAACGCCATGACGGCGGCACGATAATCGGCGGGTGGCGGAAAGCCGCTTTCGGCGAGTGCGATCTCGCCGCGCGTCATAGCCTGCTGCACGGGATCCAGACGGGCATGCGCGGCAAGCGCAACGACGCTGGACAGAAGATCGGGTCTGGCGAGCGCCGTTTCGACTACGATCCTGGCGCCGAGCGAAGTGCCGATCAGCGATACCCTGGCGCAGCCCAGGTGCTCGATCAACCCGACGACATCCTGGACCATGTCCGCCATCGTGAATCCGTCGGGGCATTCGTCCGTTGGCGGAATTCCCCGGTTGTTCATGGACACGACCCTGAAGCCGGCAGCCGTGAGCGCCGGCGTCTGGTGCACGTGCCAGACGCGGGCAGGGCTTCCCGTTCCCATCACCAGCAGCACCGTGTGGCCGGAGCCGCCGGTATCCTCGTAGGCGATGCGAATGCCGTTGATTTGAGCTGTGATCACGCGACGCTCCCGGCTCGTGCGACGAGGAAGCGGCTGACGCTGCGCATCTTCTCGCGCGTCTCCTCGAGCTCGCGTTCAGGATCGGACTGCGAGACGAGGCCGGCGCCGGCGCGAAGCCAGGTGGTTCCCCCGGACTGGTAGACCGATCGCAGAACGAGGGCCGCATCCAGTCCGCCCTGGCTGTCTATGGACAGTACGGCGCCGCTGTAGAGCCCTCGGGGCGTATCCTCGCGGAGGCCTATCTCCCTGCACGCGTCGCGCTTGGGAATTCCCGATGCGGTCACTGCCGGAAAGACGCTGCCGAAGGCGTCCCAGCAACTGGCGTCCCTTCGCAGCTGGCCGCGGACACGCGAGGCCAGATGCTGAACGCTGCCCCTGGCAACGACATCCATGAAATCCTCGACGAACACCGTTCCCGGCTCGCTGACCTCGGCAATTTCGTCCTGCGCCAGCTTGACGGACAGGGCGTGTTCATAGATCTCCTTGGGATCACAGAGGAGTTCCTCCCGCAGCGCGGCATCGCGTTCAGGCTGACCCGTCCAGGCCCGCGTGCCGGCAAGCGGCTGCGCGACGATGGCGCCGGTCGCCGAGACCTCGATGATTGCTCCCGGGCTGACGCCCGCCGCCGCAATGCCGCCAAGCCGCAGCAGGAAGGACCGCGCTGGCGTATTATGGCGACGAAGTATCTGGTAGCTGGCGACCAGATCGATATCCTGAGACACAGACACCCGACGCGAGAGGATGACCTTGCGAAGCCTGATGCCGTCGATCGACCTGATAGCACCGCGGGCCGCATTCACATAACCGCTAGTGTCGCTGATCTCGTCCACCTGCACGATTTTGGCCGGTTCCTCCGGCCTTGCCTCGCGCAGCGCCGCCTCCCAAAGATCGGCGATGTCAGGATCGGAGACAACGAGCTTTGCCTCGCCGGCGCGGATCCGTGCCTCATGTTGCGGCAGAACGAGATAGAGCAGCGTTCCGGCATGATCGCCGATAGGCAGGCTTTGCAACAGGTAGGAGAGTTCGAACGCCGCCCAGCCGAAGATGCGCAGCTGTTCGCCCTTGTCATGGGAAAGAACGCTCGCCACCATCGCCCGAACCTGATGCAGCGGTCGGTCGGTGAGAGGCTCGGTTCGAGAGCCAGCAGGCGTGGTCAAATGAAGGCCCGCCCGATCCAGCCGGATCTCCGTCGCGCAACCCGCCGCAAATACAATTTCCCCGGCCTTTTCGTAGAGGATGTAAGGCTGCGGCTCAGCGCCGGTACCATCTTGCCGTCTTTCCGGCACGTGCGAAACGCTGCCGTCCACGGCCCGGGCAAGGGCGCCTGCCGCGGTGAAGATATCCACGGTCAGAGGCACCATGCGCGTCGTTCCCGGTTGCGCTATGCCTGATGTGATAAGGGTCATGGCGAAGCTTCCTTCTATAGGCTGCCCGGACCCGATGCCGAGGCGGCCAGCTGGTCGCGCAGGGATTTCGGCCGCATGTCCGTCCATGTCCTGTCGATCCAATCGAGCACCTGCTGGCGCGGTGCGCCGTCGGGCCCGCCATGAACGACGCTCCAGCCATTGGGAACGGCCTTGAAGGTCGGCCAGAGCGAATACTGCTCCTCGTCATTGACTAGGGCATAGAAAACGCCGTTCTGGTCATCGAATGGATTTACGGACATCATAGGGCTCCCAAGGTCTTGCGTTCGATTGTTTGTTCGCAGGGCTCGTACCTCGCGTCGGCCGCGATGGCGTCTAGGATGTCGGCGGATCGCATCGCGACATTGGACAGCAGCGACGACGTCAATCCGTGGCTGTGCTGAACGCCGCCATTGAGATAGATGCGCCCGGGTATGGTCGGAAGTTCAAGCGAATAATCCCGGTTCACGAAGGGAACGGGACCATCGAAGGCATTGTCCGCGTCGATACCCGATCCAAGCATGTCCCGCAGGTCGAACGGCTGAAAGCCGGTTGCGAAGACGATGGCGTCGAATTTCAACTGCGAGCGATGTCTGCCGCCGATATCGCGGATGACCGCCGAGACGCCGTCCTCGTTTTCGACGACCTGTTCGACATCGGTCGTCCTGTGTATGTTCAGACGCCTGAATCCGGCGACCGTCTCCTCATATTCCCGCCGATACAGATCACTGATCAGGTTCGCATCGACGGCCGAGTAGTTCGTCGGCAAATGATAGGCAAGCAGCCTCTTCTTAAGCTCAGGAGGCGCCGTATAGAATTCGTCTACCGATGATGGATCGAAGATGCGGTTGACATAGGGCGTATCGTCGGAAGGCGAGTAGCCGAAGCGCCTGAGAGATGCGTGGACCTCGGCATCGCCGCGGGTTTCATGCAGATATGCCACGACTTCGGCAGCACTTTGTCCGGCTCCCACCACGAGAAACCGCATGTTCGGCCTCGACGGCAGTTTCTCGAGGCTCGGAAGAAGGTTGCAATTGTGGAATATCCGCAGACTGGGAACGATGCCCTCCGGCAGAACCGGCCGATAGCCCATCCCGACGACGATATTGCGGGCGTGGATCGTCTCGATGGGCACATCGATGTCGGCGCTCCGCGCAACGCTCACCGCGAAACGACCGCCGCGCCATTCAATACCCCGCGCTACCGCGCCGTAGGAAACCGGGACGGATATCCGGTCGGCGGCCCAGCGAAGGTAGTCATGGAATTCCTTGCGGGAGGGGAAAAACGTCTTGAGATTGATGAAGTCGGACAGCCTTTGTTTTTCATGAAGGTAATTCACGAAGGTGTAAGGGCTTGTGGGGGTTCGCAGGGAAACGAGGTCCTTGAGAAAGCTGATCTGCATGGTGACGTTCGGCAGGAGCATCCCGTCATGCCAGCCGAACTCCGGCTTCGCCTCAACGAAGCGCGACGTCAGCGCCTTCTCGCCGTCCGTGTCCCGGCTACGTTCCTCTATTGCGATCGCAAGGCCCAGATTGGTGGGGCCGAACCCAATTCCGAGGATATCTACCTCGTCAGAAACGGGTTCGCTCGATGCTCGACCTCTCGAGTGATCGGATTCGATGCGCTGATTTATCCTCGGCATATAAAGCCTCTCTAATGCCTCTGAACTGACTTCCAGGCTGTGCGGCGATGTGCAAAGCCCGGGAAAACTCCCAGCAAGGAATGGGCCTTGGCGATTGTCCAATCTGTGGGGCAGGGGGCACGTCCGCGTCCTGTCAGCCGCGTGAACCAACCTCTCGGCTGCCTTATAATCAAACGGGACGGTCCCGTCTAGTCATTGTTGAGTAAAATTGTCATATTTTGTGTCGCGATCAATTTTCGCTTTGCGCCGGAGCCGTTGATGGATGCCGTCAGGGTCAGCACAAGAGTAGTTCAAAATCCTGCACCGCCTATCAACCACAGACAGCATTCTGACAGGAGAAGACTGTTTCCATCTCAAGGTGATCGTGCCTGCGCCAGCCGACCTGGAGCGCATCGTCGATGCCGTTGCCCATTACGGTTCGGCCACAACGTCGATTGTCCTGCGAAGCGAGCGCCACAACGGATCGGTCAAGAGCCTGTGATGAAGGGATAGCTTCGGAAATGCCTGATTTTTTTAGGCTCTGCGGGAAAAAGTAGACCGCCATGACATCTATTGGCTTTCGCGAACGCATTACCCCCTATGGGACGGAACACGATCAGTTTATATTCCCGCGCTGCGGTCGAACATACGATGAACGTCATGCGGCCCGGAGCATCCTTGCGGAAGCCGCAACGGCTTGAATCCTTCGCCCAACCGCTGCTCGATGTCCCAGGAATTGACGCCGAACAAGTTTATATGCTCCCAACTCCGCGGCGAGACCTGCTTGAGCAACTCATTGTCAATATTTCGGCCAAGCTGGCGCAGATGGGCGCTGGCACGGCCGAGATAGGCGGCGTTCCAGTGAAGACCCGCCCAATGAATTAGGCACGTGCGTAATGTCCATGCGGGCAACCACCCCATCTGAATCCGCTTGCTGGGACCGTCCGTCCGATTAGCCACTCCCTGCCACGGCACCCATGGTTCGGATTGTCCAGCGCTGCCCGTCCGAGCTCACCTCTGTGGTACTCAGCGGTGCTACTTCAAGACGCCAAAATGATTGTGCGGGGGCCTCGATGATCCCGAGGATCAGGGCGCGCACCATGGACTGGTTCGCGATGACCACATGCCGTCCTCCGCGCTCCATCCGGCCGCCGAGCCACATGCGTGCCCTCTCAAGCAGAGCAACGATTGTTTCGCCGCCATGTGGCGCAATGCTGGGGTCCGTAAGCCAGGCTTGCAAGTTCTCTGGCTCTGCTGCTGCGATCGCCTGGAGCGTCGCACCTTTCCAGCGGCCGTGGTCAAGCTCCGCCAAAGCTTCTTCGACCTCAAAGGTTTCCGTGATCATGGATGCCGTCTGGAGCGCATTCTCCTCCGGAGCCGATAGAATAGGTGTCGTGATCTTGCAGATAGAGGCGAACACTTGTTGGATTCGGACCTCCTCTCCCGGGAGCAGACCCAGATTGCCAAATGTCGATGTGTGAACCCCCGCACTCCTGCCGGCGCATATCAGCGAAATTCGAGTGGCTCTTGATGTCTTCATCCTATCCCCCTGCATGAGCACCAAGTTGCTCGACATACTGCACGTTGCCGCGTCACCTGACGCCTGTTATAAAAAAGTGGCCAGTATTCGGGAAGCCAGTGAAACTCTGGAGCGGTCGCGCCACTGTAATCGACAAACCATGGTCGAAAGCCAGACCCCGACAACCGACAGTCCATATCAGAACGCGCCATTCAGGAGGACCGAATGACCACTGCCACTTACACTACAGGCACCATTGTTGAACCGATCCCGGTCGGGCAAATTGTTCCTTGGGCGATTTTCGCGGGCCTTTTGGCTATGATCGCTCTGTATTTCATCAGCACGGAAGAGGGTGCAATGCAAATCGTCCCCGGCATGGAGGTACATGAATTCGTTCATGACGCTCGTCACCTGCTCGGATTTCCCTGCCACTGAAGGAACACGTCTATGATGGGAAGACTTTTGGCAAGAGGCCTGATCGCAGGTGTCCTAGCGGGTTTGCTCGCCTTTGGCTTTGCCCGCGTTTTTGGGGAGCCCCCGGTCGCCAGGGCGATCGCTTTCGAAGAGCAAATGGCAGCGGCGACAAACGCACCTGCCGAACCGGAACTGGTCAGCCGTGAAACACAGGCGGGAATTGGCTTGTTTACCGGCGTTATGACCTACAGTGTCGCCATCGGAGGAATTTTCTCGCTGGTTTTCGCTTTCATATATGGGCGTAGAAGCAAGCTCAGTCCCCGCGCCCTTTCTGCGGTTATCGGTCTTGCCGCGTTCGTGGCCATGGTGGTCGTTCCTGACCTTAAGTATGCGCCAAATCCCCCAGCCGTCGGAAGTCCAGACACAATTGGCATCCGCACCGGGCTATTTTTCGTGATGCTCGTCATTTCTCTCTGCAGCATGGCGGCCGCGTTCGCGTTGGCGAGAAACCTGCGCGTTCGCTTCGGTACATGGAACGGCGCGATTCTTGCGGGCTTGTGTTACGTCGCCTTCCTCGCGATCGCGCAGGCGCTGATGCCATCGATCAACGAAATTCCCGAAAACTTCTCAGCGATGACGCTTTACAATTTCCGGATCGCAACGATCGGCCTTCAGGCGATCATCTGGACAGTGCTATCTCTTGCTTTCGGCTTTCTTGCTGAAAAGCTGTTGGCCGAAAGCGGTAATTACCGTCCGGCCGCGCTAGCGTTGCGCTAAGGTGAAGCGAGGCCGGCTTATTGCCGACCTCACGACCGTTCAAATGAAGCGCATTATTTTATTGCTGATCGCATGCTTGCTGGCCTCCGGCACGGCTGCAGCGCATTCAAAGCGGCCCATCTCCACCGCTCTCCTTCGAGCCCTCTAGCGGGCAGCGGCGGAAAAATCGGCGATATTTCCGTGACCTGCTAGAGGCGACAGGATTTCGTTGAGACGAGGACCATGGCCTACGTATCAAACCAGCGCGCAAGGTTCGTTCGCGCTGCAGTGCAAATTCGCTAAAACCGGGGCGGCGCTCTGTTTTTTTTCCGCGATCAACTTGACGTACCGATCGCAAGAGTTCCTTTTTCGAACCCGAGCTGTTGAAAACAACGAAGTTGTTCCCAGTTAAACCAACGGCTAAGTAGAGGGGGCCGCTGTGGCGAACACTTTTTTTGACAAACCTCTATTTGTGAAAAAAGCGCTCCATATTCAGGAGCTTGCCAGTCTTGAGAGCGTCCTCGATTTTCTCAACGAATGGCCCGAGGAACAGCAGGGTGACACCTATCAGGTCCTCATGAAAGCATGCCGGATGGCCGAGAAAGGTGTATTTCCTGTCCATGCAATCCGTGAGAATGTCAGACGATTTCTGATGAAAGCGGGCATCCTCGCAAACTTCGAAGAGGTCCCGTTGATGCCTGACAGCGACAGACCTCAAAATATCGGACCCTGACTGAACGCTGCCGGCAACCAGTTGTTTGCTGCCGACATCAGAGGTAGGAGACCCAAGAGCTTTTTCGCGTTTGATGGTCGGTAAAATTTCGAAATCGGCGTTTCAACACCATATTTCCGCGATTTGTGATGACATATCCCGACCTCGGCTGTGATCTCGTGGACAGTTTCGGTCGACCAACTAGCCTCGAAGCCATCCTCTGCTAGGAACGCGGTCCACACCACAGATCTTCCCGCGCTGCCAACCGTACCTGCTTTTCAGTTTCATTCAGCGGCCGTGCCGCGCAAACAATTCGCTACCATCGGCTTGAAGCTTTCGATGCCGGGAATATTGAGCCCTGAAGCCGCGGGGATTTCCTAGGCTGGTCAACTCAACATCAATCGGATTGCAGCCCTTTAGGACGCAAGGGAGCGGTCGGCTTAAGATGCCGCCAGCGTACGACAACCATCCCGGCGCACTTCGGCGAACGAGACACAAGACTCAACTTTTACCCAAGATTTCAAACCATTTTAAATTCATGAAGCGGATAGCAAACCATATCTGCCAGGGTGATATTGATGCGTCGTATTGTGGAGAAATCGATTTTAACCGGGCTGTTTTCGGTATCGGCCACACTGGCTCTCTCGTCCAGCATCGTGCCGTTGCTGGACGGGCGAGTTGCGGGCGCAGGCCTGTTCATGACCATCTTTTGCCCGCTGGCTATATCGATCCCGGCGTCGGCGCTGCACTTGTGTCAGTCGGAAAGAGTTCGACGCGCAGAGGCTGAAACGGCGCAGGCTTTGAAAAAGCTTGCCGATGCTTATGATACCCTTCGCGTTCAGTCGCGCAGAGATGGTCTAACGGGCGTGCTCACTCGAGCAGCCTTAATGGAAGATCTGGAGACGATCAGTCAACATGGTGTGCCTGGGGGCCTGATGTTTCTGGACCTCGATTATTTCAATCGATCAATGACCGGTATGGCCATGCAACCGGAGATGAAGCTCTTCGCTGCACTGGCCGCATCCTGGCCCGCTACGAGAGCCAGTCAGATTTCGCGGGCCGTCTCGGCGGTGAAGAATTTGGTCTGTTTCAAAGCAATTTAACGTTCGATGAAATGATTGCTCGTTGCGAGGAGGTGAGGGAGGAAATCCCCAGTATTGTTTTGCAAACACACTCCGGCTCACAATTAAAGATCTCGGCGAGCATTGGCGCTTGTCATTGCTGGACTGGCTTCGATCCACCGGCCTCCCCCAAGGCCGCTGATGAAAATCTCTATCAGGCAAAGTCTCTGGGCCGAAACAAGGGTGGTCGCATAGACTCCTAGAAGCCGACCTATGCCGACAATACGGGAATAATGCCGTGACGTCACTGCTTTGGCAAAACCGTTCTACTCTTTTGTTTGCTACTTTTGCTGCCTATCAAATACGCCTTGATATGCGCAAAAATGTGCATATATTGTGCATAGAAGTTGAGGAAGGGACGGATATGGCGCATGCGAGTGTGGCTTCAGGTTTCGTCGATAGTTTGCAGGAGCCGCGAACACCCTATATCTCGCCGAAGCGCCTTTCCGAGGCGCTTGGCGTCCCGGTGACCGGGCTGGCTGCATTGACAGGCGTTCATCGCAACACCCTTCGCAATCCTTCGTCCGAGCGTTTGCAAGGCCGCATGCGGGAACTGATCAAGGTGATTTCGGCGGCCGCTGAACTGTCAGGCGCAGTCGATAAGGCGGTCTACTGGTATCGGAACGAGCCCATTTGGGATTACGATCATAAGACGGCGGCCGAACTTGTTGCAGAGGGGCATGTCGAGGCTGTTCTGGCGTACATCCGGGATCTCGCAAATGGCGCTCGCGGTTGAAACTCGCGAGTCTTGGCCCACCCGGCGAGGTCTTTCACCGGTTTCTCACGCCACGGTGGTCCCATCTTCCAACTAGTGGAGCCGGCGCTGCGACCGATGGCGGACGCTTCAATCGTCCTGGAATAGAAGCTCTCTATCTCTCCCGAGCCCCGCAAACGGCCCTCGAGGAGTATCGTCAGGGAGCGTCGATCACACCTCCGGCGACACTTGCCGCCTATAGTGTCTTGCTCGATCGGGTGGTCGATTTGTCCGATGGATTCGATCCAGTCGCTTGCAGTATCCTTTAGAGTAAGAAGCTCGACGGAATGTTTGCCGGAATTTCCGGATCGACACCGGCCGGAAACATCGATCACAAGCCGGAACTGATGGGCCACATCATGCGGGAAAACAATCTCGACCGGGAACGTTGCGTCATGGTTGGGGATCGGCGGTACGACATCGCCGGTGCACATGCGAACGGAATCCTCGGGATTGGCGTCCTCTGGGGGTATGGGTCGCAGGAGGAATTGGAAAGCGCGGGCGCCGATTTTTTGGATCGAAACCCCCAAGGACCGGACTACGGCGGCTGGCGAGTTGTTCAGTAAGCTTTAAGCCGATAGCCCTACGCGCGTATCTGACGATTTCCTTAAAGGACATCTGGCAAGCTATTTGTCGATGGGCTCGAGGCTCGACCCGAGCCGCGTTGCGAAGCTGAACGGCTGGAGCCTGCTGATTTGGGGTCACTACAATCGCCGATGTCTTGGATATACCACCAGCGCACCTCTAGGATTTGGCCGCGCTCATGCTCGGTCCATCCATCATTCTGAATATCCTCGCTCATTGAATGGACGAAGATGAAATGCTCCTTGAATGTTACGCCCCAATTACCACTCCGGTGACTGTCTTCTCCATACCAAACGACAGGGCCGAGTCGAATATCTGTGAGGCCAGTCTCCTCCTTGATTTCGCGAAGTGCGGCTTCAGAAATGCTCTCTCCTGGCTCCATTCCACCACCTGCAGTTATGAGCTGGATCGAACGGAAGCTTGCCAAACAGAATGATGAGTTCGGTTCGGGCGCCGAGACGCAGCGCGTGACGCGGGATATCACGGAGCATCTGGTCGCGCACGACCTGCGGGGCTTCCGTTGAAATCGAGGCTGCAGGCTCTTCCCGCGATGTCAAGCCGACGCCGTGGTTGGCGGCGAGGTTCTGCAGCCTTGAACACCAGATACAAATCGAGTATTGTCAGACAAAATGTGATAACGTCTAACATCTATCCTTTATGGAGACGTCGATGACAAAACAGAGCCGCGAAAAAAACATCACATCATTGCCGGCGGATGCGGTTCTGTCGACGGCTGCCCGATCCGCGAAGGCTGAGCAATTTGTAACAGTCAGCAAGGCCCGGTTCGAAGCCGTGATGAGAGCCGCTGAGCACTCCGGCTTGCTGGGTGAAAAGAGCAAGCGGATAGGCGGCCGTATCAGTCCTGCTCTTATAGAACAGGCGAAAAAACATACGGGTATTGAAACCGACACGGATCTGATCGAATTCGCATTGGCGAATGTTGCCTTGGACGACAATTTCGGAGCCACGTTCCGGAAGACGCAAGGCACGGTAGACCCCGATCTGAAGCTGGGTTTCTAAATTGTCTGACTTTGATTTCGACGCTGCGGTCCGCTGGGCTCGCTTCGACCCCTGTCGAACTCTTGCTCGACGTCGGGACGATGAACTCCCGTTCCTCAACGATCGGGCGGACAGCGGCCAGGATCTTCTTCTCGATACGTGTGTCTATATCGACGGCTTGCAGGGACGTGCGCCCGATGTCGTAGCCGATCTGCTGGATATCAGGGTGAGCAATCATTCGACCGTGGCTATTCAGGAGTTGATGCACACTGTTGGCGTCCTGGATCCCAAACATCCAGGGACCAAAGGAGCGGTGCGGCAGATCGGAGTGACCATCATGGACATGAAGCCGCACCGAGTTTTCGCGCCTGATCCTGACGTGCTGGGACGGGCAGCACTTCTTTCCGGCATGCTGTGCCGCCTTCAGGGCTATGAAAAAGATGCGCGCCTGCGGGCGCTTCACGACTGTGTTCTTTTTTTGCAGGCACAGAAGATGGGCTTTACCGTCCTCACAGCCAACGTCAGCGACTTTGATTACCTTCTGCAGTTGATCCCGACCGGACGGGCAATGTTTTATAGGGCTGCCCAGTAATCCTGAGTTACCAAATGTTGACATTAGTTCAATAGGTTCGGCTGGCGCGTTAAGTTGTGCGTACGCGCGATCCTTTGCATGTCTCGGCCTAGAAGCTGTTTTGGCAGCATTACATCGGTGCGGTCGCGTCTCCCTATGGAATAATCGGTTACGGCAGAAGGCGGGCAGCCCGTCCTGTTCGCCTTGTTGCATGATTATAGGAGCTGGACGCCTGCTGGACCGATCTGTGTCGGGACTGCTCCATGGCTTCGGGCAGGGGGACGCCACGATTGGCGGCCTCCGTGAGATAACCTGACCGCAACCCGTGCGCCGAAAACTCCCCAGGCTCCAGCCCCGCCATCGCCGCCCGCTGCTTGACGATCTGGTTGACCGCACTCGGCTCCAGCGCCCGTTTCGAAACATTGCCCCAACGATCGACCTTCCGGAAAATGCGCCCGCTTTCGATTTTCGCCGCCGCCATCCATACGTTCAACGCATCCACCGGCCGACCAGTCAGGTAGACGACCTCATGGTGCTCGGAGCCGGATGTCTTGGTGCGACCCAGATGGATGGCAACAGAGGGGAGGAGAGGGCCGGTTTCGACTGTGATCGGCGGCTCGACCGTGAGCTGCTCCCTTCGCAAGCCAGCAATCTCGCTGCGACGCCGTCCGCCCGAGGCAAAAGCCACCATCAAAATTGCCCGGTCGCGGATGTCACGAAGGCTATCAGTACTGCAGGTCGCGAGCAGTTTTGCAAGAACATCGCCAGTAACTGCCTTGGCGCTCTTGCGTTTCCTTGGCTGCGGCGTCGCACGGACGGCAAGGCGTATCGCGGATTTCAGGGAAGGGGAGGAGAAGACGCCGGTAAGCCCGCGCCATTTCGTCAGGGTCGACCAGCTGGCAAGCCGCGGGCGCACGGTATCGGGCGCATGCGGCCCGGACGATCGAAGGAAGCGTTGCTCGCGCAGGCTCTGCTCGACCTCAGCTGGCATGCCGTGATGAGGATCGATGGTGCGCTGTTCCGGCTGCCAGAGATGATGGGCGACGAATTTCAGGAGAAGGGCTTCGGGTGCAGGCCATGGTAGAGATCTTCCTGTCGCCGCCAAGCACCAAGCCTGAAGATAAGCCAGATCAGACATCAGAGCCCGAAGGGTGTTTTCGCCCATGCCCTCGTTGACCAAATGCCGGAGCGTTTCGACATCCTGGTCAGTCAACAGTTCGGCGAGTTCATCGCGGCGATCGAGCGGAATGACGCAGCTATCGTGTCGAGCTCATCGGCTCGACGTTCAACTGCGTCACCGGTTGGCCGATTAGTCGCCATGGGCGAAAGGCCCAAGAACCTTGACGCCCTCCTTGCGAGCGGCAGCGGCGAGCTTGCGATCAAGCGTGGCAAGCGAAATGCTGCGGTTGAGGGCAAGCGCCAGATAGGCAGCGTCATAGGCGCTCAGATTATGGTTGGCCGCCAGAAGCAGTACATAACCATCTCCGCCAATGCCTGCATCATCAAGCGGCAAACGGCGAACGCGCTCCATGTTGACCAGAGCACCGCCGACGACGATGCGACCACGGCGTTCAGACATGGCAAGAATGTTGCGGATCTCGAAGAAGAACAGCGACGGGACAGGGCAGGGGGCCTCGATCGTGGCGATCACTGTCTCGGCTGCGTCAGAATACTCCTCCGGCAGCAACCAGGCGGCCGCCATGGAGGCATCGAGAACGAACGCCATATCAGCGGCGGCCTTCGTCGCGCCAGGACAGGATCTCGTCATGCGTCACCGCTGCCGCCTTCGATCGCGCGGCGCGGACTTCGGCGAGCAGCAATTGAAGATCGCTTTCCTTGCGCATACGGGTGACGTGGGCGATCGGGTCGTTGCCGCGGGCGATGACGAAATCTTCGCCGGCCTCGACGCGCGCGAGAAGGTCGGACAGATGCGTCTTTGCTTCGGAGATTTTTACGGTCTTCGTCATTGGCACAGGCCTCCGCAATGGATTTTGAGGCGAGACTATATTGCTCAAAGAAGTCGGTCAAGCAGTTGGTCTACTCACCTCCGATAAGGCGTACTTATCGATGGTTAGCGTACCAACCCACAATCGTACTATGTGGCGAACCGCAATATTTATATAGAGTTCCTTTAATAAATCATTTACCATGATTTCAATGGCTTACGATCCCGCGAAAATCAGCATGACAGCCCTGATGCGACTGGCTTTTGACGCCGGTTGTGAAGATTGACCAATTCTTTCACCACCTTTCGCGACGTCGTTGCGCGCGCTGGTACTCATCAAAAGGGCGCTCCTCGAGCCCTTCGTCGCCCAGACGGAGCTTGTAGAGAGGGATCTCGCGACGTCTACAGGCGCGTATTACTTCATTCTCATCTGAAGTGGACGTCCGTATCCCGAGCGTCACATGGTGAATTTCCGCAGCATTGAAAAAAGCTTGATCCGAAAGAATCCTGACCTCTTTTTCGTAGCTCCATTCCTTGTGCTTGGAGGATAGGATTTTCCTGGCAACGTTATTCGTGTCCGCGCCGTTCCGTCTGATGGAGAGCGAGTGTGAGGACCGATAATAGATGTCGACCAAATTCGCCGAGGGGACCTGCACGTCGACGGCAATCATCACTCCTCGTGACTGGTCCGCGTAGTGAGCCCACATCACGTGAGAGTATTTGGTCCTGGACAGCGAACAGACCCGGTAGCCATGCTTATGCATGATAACCTGATCGAGATATTCGGCGTCCCTCTCGTCGTTGGTGAAAAACTCGAACATACCCTCCATGGGATCGTTCAGTTCGTGCCACGGTGCGCAGTACAGCCTGCAGTTATGAATGATGTCGAGAGTGAACTCGGAACTCTCTCGAGCAAGTGACCGATATTTATACAAAATCATGGAAACTTCCTAACCGAACACATAGAATGCATATGGCACCTATCGGTTGAGCAAAGGTAAAGATACTTCTGCGGGTTGGATGGGCCGGCGGGATAGCAGAAGCCATTTGACCTTCTCGCGCCTGGCGCTACGGTCAAAAAATTGTGCTAAAGGGTTCACTACAGATCGATGGGTAGTACAAACGGAAGCGATTGCGCCATGCATGGGGGAGTTATCGAGACTTTCACGGATTTTCAGTCGAAGATCTTCTTTCCCGCACATGCAGAGCAAGGCTGAAAAGTGAAAATGATCGAGAAGCATGTCGCGTTCCTTATTGAAGCCAACGCGACGCCGCCAGCTTTCGATGAGGCGGCGACCGAGGGCGAGGGGCCGCGATCCTGGTTCGAAGCTGTGAAGGACCTTAGGCACAACGTCGTCTGCGGAGACTTAGATGTCAGCACCAACCGAGCCCGCCTCCTTTCGATGGCAGCCGATCGGGATGTTGGCACTGCACGGATCTGTGTCAGCGTGCTTGCTTGGGGAGGCATGCGGCCCGCTAACCGCAATCACCTTTTCGAACGCGACGCCGGCCGATGGCTTAACGTCGCTGAAGACGTCAGGTCGGGTGAGCTTGACAGACGGGGTGCCTACGAGCGCTTTGCCATGCTCCGGTCGAACAAGGATGGGCCAATGAGGGGCATGGGGCCGGCTTACTTCACGAAACTTATTTACTTCCTGATGCCTCGGGCCCCGGGGCGCGGCTACATCCTCGACCAGTGGGCAGGGTTGTCGATAAACCTCATTTCTGGAAGGGAATTGGTGAAAATGGACGAGCAGGTCTTGTGGAAGCGCAAAGGCAAAAGCGCTGAGAGAGTTGTCAGTTCTCGTGTGAGTGATGCTAACACTGCGGAGGACTACGGGAGGTATTGTGAGGCTATCGAATCCTTGAGCCGACACCTTGGTCCGGAATGGACGCCGGGTCAGACCGAGCGTGCGCTCATGTCGGGCAGCGGCGAGCGGTGGCGGAACCACGTCGTCTCGGAGCGGTTTGGATCGCTTCCGAAAATAGCGTCGAACTAGGGCGCGCAAGCGTGACGGATAGAATCGGTAGGTACAGCCGTGATCTGGTCTCCAGGCGACTCAGGAGATACGACGACATTCTCAGCGACCTCGAAGCATAACCTCGTGGCGCGAATGGCAACAAGGACGGACGTTCATTCGAACTCGCCTATGCCGCTGTGGCTTTTAGCGCCCGATTCAATTGAAGCGCTAAGCGAAAATTCCCACATCAAAATATTCGCTTACAGTTTCATGCGGAGAAGGGGAGGGGTCAGCTAAAGCCCTGAAGCCTTTGTTAAATTCACGCGGAAGCGATCCCGTCGTCTCTGACATCTGCGGGTCATGTCTGCGGACGCGTGCCCCAGTTGCTTCTGGACATATCGCTCCTGCTGTTGGCCAGTCGCACTAACAAGGTATCCATCCGAGCAGGGCCGCAAGATTTTGAGCGCCGCGCGTGGTAACGTCGGTTCATGGAGATCGATGAGGACAAGATCGACGATGCCGTTTTGGCGCTGCTATGGCTGACGCTGCATAACGAGCGTTGGGCCTGGAAGGGCTTCGACTGGGCAACGACGGATCGGCTTCACAAGAAGGGCATGATCGGCGACCCGGTCAACAAGTCGAAGTCATTGATCCTGACCGATGAAGGCTTGGAGCGTTCGGAAGCATTGTTCCGGGAGCTGTTTACGCGGCCACCACGATAGCCGTCCCTTTGTGGGCCTTCCACTGCCACGGCAGCAGTTCGTGCAGGCGGGAGACGGGAAGATCGGCGATGCGGGCGAACACATCGGCGAGCCACGCCTTTGCGTCGACGTCGTTGAGGCGGCAGGTCGTGATGACGGAGAGCATGATGGCGGCTCGATCAGCCCCACGCTGGGAACCGGCGAAGGTCCAGTTTCGACGCCCGAGTGCAATTCCTCTCAGAGCGCGCTCGGCCGCATTGTTCGTGAGACAAATCCGGCCATCTTCGAGGAAACGGGCAAAGCCATCCCAGCGCTTCAGCATGTAATCGATCGGCTCGATCACCTCGGACGATTTGCTGAGCGAGGCCCGCTCCCGTTTCAGCCACTCGTGCATGTCGTCAAACAGCGGCTTGCTCTTTTCCTGCCGCGCGGCCAACCGTTCTTCGGCACTCAATCCATTGATCTCGCGTTCGATCTCAAACAGCGCCTCGTACCGTTGGACGGCCTCAAGCGCGATCGGCGAGATCGGCTTGCCTTTACGTTTGCGATCGCGGGCATTTTTCTGGATGTCAGCCAGTTCAAAGAATTTGCGCCGCGCGTGCGCATGACAAAAGGCAAAGGTGATCGGTACCACCTTCTTTTCGGCGACACTGAGCGGCTCGAAGCCATTGTAGCAATCGCTCTGGAGAATGCCGCCATACCCGGCCAGGTGCTTCTGCGGATGCTCGCCGCGACGGTCGCTCGAAGCATAGTATATGGCCGCCGGCGCCGCCGCGCCGCCGTAGGGACGGTCATCGCATACGTAGGTCCATATTCGCCCGGTCGTGCATTTGTCTTTGGCCTGGATGGGAATAGTGGTGTCGTCGCCAAAAAGGCGCTCGGCCGCGAAGACATGCGCCTCGATCAGATCAAAGATCGGCAGGAGCGCGGCCGTTCCATACCCGACCTGGTCGGCCAGCGTCGAGGTCGAAAGCTCGATGCCCTCGCATTTGAACCGGGTGCTCTGGCGGTTCAGCGGGCTATGCATTCCAAACTTGTCAAAGAGGATCGTCGCCAGCAGATGAGGACCGATGAAGCCGCGCGGCGTCGCATGGAACGGCGCCGGCGGCTGGCTGATCGCTTCGCAGTCACGGCAGGTAAATTTCTCCCGCACCGTCTCGATCACTTTGAACCGACGCGGAATCTCTTCCAGCGTCTCGGTGACGTCTTCGCCCAGCTTGGAAAGCCGTGATCCACCGCAGCATGCGCAAGTGGCCGGGGGATCGATGACCACGCGCTCGCGCTCGATATCCTCCGGCCACGGCTTTCGGACCGGCCGTTTGCGCGTGAACGAACGCACGCTCGAGGTCTTGGCGGAAGCCGCCTGCGCTGCGGCTTCATCCTCCGTCGCCGCCATCACCAGTTCTTCGAGCTGCAATTCCATCTGGTCGATCAGGCGCGCCGTGCGCTCAGATCGCTTTCCGCGCAGTTCGCGTCTCAGCTTTTCGATCGCCAGCTCCAGACTGGCAATCAAGGCCTCACTGTCCGACAGCATGGCCTGCGCATTGGCGGCTTGCGCCACCGCAATGTCCCGTTCAGTGACGACGGTGTCGCGCTCGGCAACAACGACATCACGTTCAGCCTGTAACATCTCACGCTCGGAAAGCAGCGCCAGATAGGCGCTCGCAAGGTCCGCAGGAAGGTCCACAGGCTTCGAAGTCATGAAGCCATTCGATCAGATTCATTCAATATTTTCAATGCAATAATGCTATCCGATCCGTGTCGGACGCCAGGTTTCCTGCGGATTGCGCCAGTCGATCCCGGACAACAAATAAGACAATTGTGCCGGTGAGATCGCGACCGCGCCGCCCTCCATATTCGGCCAGATAAACCGGCCCTTCTCCAGCCGCCGGGTAAAAAGGCAGGCGCCCAGACCATCGTGCCAGATGATCTTCAAAATATCCGATCTGCGACCCCTGAAGACGAAGAGATGCCCTGACAACGGATCATGCTTCAGAACCTCCTGCACCCGAAGCGCCAGAGAAGGAAAGCCACAGCGCATGTCAGTATACCCTGTCGAAAGCCAGACCTTGACCCCTGTTCCCATCGGAAACGGATTCACCTCAGCGCCTCCAGTCCGCGCAGGATCCGAAGCAGCGCTTCAACGTCGACATCGCGTCCCACAATCACACGGCGACCATTGGCGCTGACAACCTCCATAAGCCCACTATGTGCCGTCGAAGAATTGGTCGGCGCAACAACCGGAATGCCTGGCTCCGGGACCAACAGTGCAGGAATAAACCCTTCACTCCCACGGCCACTGCCGAGCCGTCCCTCGCGAGCTGCTTTACGCCAATCGTTCAACTGAAAGCGTGTGATCCCATGGCGACGTGCTGTTGCCGTGACCTGACGCGGGGCGGAATAACTCTCCGCCACGATCGCAAGTTTGGCCTCGATGCTGAAACGGCGACGCCGCCCGCTATCGACAATCTCCATACGGCTAACTTGCGGCCGCTTCTCTATCGATAAATCCACGCTGCTCACACTGTCTATATTGACGTCCATATAGACACAGCATCCAGTTCGCCTCACTTCTCAGCAAGGCGGCCTTCCTCGGAGGCGTACCTAACAAGTGCAAAAGTAGTCGATGTGCTTTATCAAGCGCGTCCAGGAACACTTGCGGATACTGAACCACATTACGGCATTTTAAATGACGTCCAATCCGATAGCACGCAATGTGGCAGTCACAATACAATCCGGCATTGCGGACTCCCTCCCGCTGTACCAATGCAGACATCTCCTTGATTTTAAATGCGGTGTGCAGCCAACCACCGGTGCGAGCTCGAACTGAGCTAACTCCGGTATTGTCGAGGTTGCCTTGCCACATTCTAGGATGGCAGAGTTAGACCAAATCTGCTGTGAGATATCACTAAACAACACATATTTGGTCCATAGTTGTAGGATTGAGTGATCCCCAATTTTGACACCACTGGGTGTTAGAAACATTGGCGGAAGCGGAAGATTGGTAATATTCTTTCCATAAATGGTGTGGTCATAAAAAAGTTTATCGCCAAAGCGCAAACGTGCTTGTAAAAGAGGAATTGTGATCTCGCGAAGTGCATAATCTCTCATGCTTCGGACAATCCCGGCAGGACTTTGTGTTGTTTCCGCGTTTGCGGAAAGTGTTGTGGATATATTGTCGATGAGCGCTTTTAGGTCTTTTCGCTTAATCGTAGGGGGTGTGAGCGGCTTAACTGCAGGTTTTTTCCAATCTGCAAGTTCCAAGGCCATAATGAAAGCCCCGCCCGGCTGCAGCATTGTTTGTGTCGAACCGTATATCGGCGCCTGGGAAAGCATTAGCGCGCGGTCGATAAGCTCGGTAATATAGATTCGTGGAAACTGACTTATATCATGCTCATTCCGGAGGTATTTTGACACGAGCAAATCAATAATGTTGTAGGGTAGATTAGGGGCTTCGGGGATTGGTCCGCCTTTGGCGCCCCGACTTGTCGTGGTAAGCTTCCAAAGCAGATCGGATACCTCCTTAGGCCACCGAGATTCGAGTATAGAGCGCTGAAGAGCTTGAGCAGAGCCTTCGAGTAAAACTTCAAATCCGAGTGGCACCCATCTGTTCGACCCTCCAGGGAGTAGCTCTAGCGTTCCGTCATCGCGTTCGTAGCCGCTTGCGAGCGCGAGCGGAAATGCGGGCACTTCCCCGCGGACTCTTACTGTCGGGAAGTTAGACCAGCATCGCGTGTCGTGGCCGGAAGTGGTTGGAAGTTCGAACGAGCCTAAGAAAATCTGTTCAAGAAATAATCCCTTGTCCAAACGATCAGCAAATAGCTTTACATAGGACGGCGCATCCGCACTTTTAGCCCACGTTAAGAAAGGTAACCGCAATGGTATATTATCACGTTTCAACTGAGCACAAACTTCGGCAAACGCCATAAGGCGGTGCATATGGGCATCGAATAAAGTGATGCCAGCAAGAGTTCCGAAGCAGTCGTGAAAGTGACGTACCTCGTGTAGCCAAGCCACTTCCTGGAGCGCTATCTGAAGCAACCGCTCGATTTGCGGACCCGATTTCAACAGGGCGTCTAGTTCGGCATCGTCCAAAGGTAAATCTTCAGAGCTGACGCGAACTGCGAGATGTTGGTGATAATAAGTGCCAAATATGTTCGAATCGACGCCCGAATGAAAGATCATATCCCGGTTCAAATTGTTGTTCGCCACATGTTATCTTTGTTTTGGACATCGCCAGAGATTCCAGCCCAATGAGCGTCGATCAGGCCTAGATCTTTGAGACGTGCCAGCGCAATGAAACAATCTGTCTCAGGTGACTTGGCTTCGGACAATAAATCGGCAGTTGGAACCGAGCCGATGCTCTTCTCTTCCGCTTGGCTCTGTATCCGCTTTTTAACGATCATTTCAAATAGTCGCATTGCTAGGTCGTCTGCAGGAGATTTGAGCGTCACGAGATTGTCGGCAATCGACTTCATGATGTTAAGCGCGGACACAAATGCGCTCGGCTGCAATGCTACCGCCGCAATCAGGAAACCTACAAGATTGATAGCTATCGTGTTGGCGGCCGGTTTTACTTTGAAAAATTTCATTCTAGTTGGCGCACCCAACGGCCCTGTTTGACTGATCCGCATCGCAAAGTGGCGGGCCTGGGTCTGAGACAACACCTCAGTACTCACTTCCACTTCCGGTAATCCGGAGAATAGACTGCACAGAGAGTTGTTTAGCTGGACTTTTTCGTCTTCTGCTAAATGCCGAACCAAATTGTCGGGATCGATATCAAGGTCAAGGATCTCGGCGCAATGCGACAACATCGCCTCTAAAGCTTCAGTCTCATAGAAAAGTTGTTCCATAGTAAACCAATCTGTATTGCTGCGTTTCTTATAATAAGCATTTTCTCACCAGGTATGTAGATGATCTTATAGCATAAGAATAGGCGTTCCCCAAAGCCCCGAGGCTCTCGTCAAATTCACACGAAAACGCTTACTTCGCCGCTGATACCACCGGGTCTGCCCCGCAGGCGTGTGTCCCAGTTGCTTTTGGACATCACTCTCATCGATCTCGGTGGAGGAGGCGAGACCCGCTCGCTCTCGCTTAGATCGCCACGAGCGCCAGCGACGACGGCCGTGCGTTTTACCAGTCGCGCCACTTCCTTGCAGTTCAGCACCAACAGCTTTTCCATGCATCTTCACCCGGAAGTAAAAAGCCGATAGCCAGTTTGGCGGACTTGATCCACCTTTCGATCGCGGCGAGCGCACACGTCGCGTCAGACGAGCCCGACCCACCTCGACCTCTCACCACTCAGTTTTTACTTCGTAGGCTGCCGCGATCAAGGGTTTCGATTATCGCGATGATATCTCGGCAGACAATGCTCCCTTCCGCACCGGCGGCCGGGCAAGGATGCTGGGCCGTCGACGGTCGAGCGGGATAGTCGATCGAGGTGCGTGACCACAGCACGTCGCCCAGTGCGAGCGCCTTCAGCAGGCGCGCGAAGTGTGGGCGATCCGATCGCGCGCCTTCTCTTCGAACAGCACGGCGACGCCGGCCGCCTTCAGCGTGTCGCGCTGCGCATCCGCGCCTGGTCCTCGGTCCATACCCACGCATAGCCGTAAATGGTCGTTATCGGACATATTTATTGAGCGACGGGCGGTGCGGTTTAGCTCGATATCGCTGGCTAAAACCGCGCGCATAATTTAGACTCCGGCTGAGCGTCGCGGGCGACGATCCCGGCCCGGCTGGAACGCTGTTTCTGGCGACACGAATGCTGACGCGCCGATCCGAACCAGTCACCACCTCCTTCGTCAAAGAGATCGCCGATCTTTTTGGCCTTCGGTGGGACGACGGTCTTGCCTCAATTCCCGAAACCGTCGATTCTATAAATCAGTCCGGGCGAGCAGCACCCTTCGCGGTGGCGGACCTTATTACGGCGATCTCTGCCGTTCGCCCGGATGCCGAGGTGCTGGCGCTTGGGCTGGCCGAAACCGTTCTGGCCCATAAGCTGAATTGGCCGAAATCCGTGCCGCTGCTGCTACCCGAACGTTATGGGCCGGCTTTTCGGACGATCGGCGGCAGAGGCCGCGTCCGGCCGGGCGAGCCAGCTTATCCCAAAGCGATTTGCCTTGCATTGGTCGACGGCGTCGACGCGGCACTGCGTTCAGCAAGCGAGATCGACCGCCGCGCCGCCCGGCTACTGGCCGTTACGCCGAAGTTGCGCACCAAGGGTGCGGATTCGGTGATCCAAAAATTGCTGGACGAGGATGCCGTGTCCGCCTCGGCGCCCGGCAGTAACTTATCGCGCTGGGCGGCCAACCGGCTGTTCGAGCGGCTTGAGAGTCTGGACGCCGTGCGCGAGCTTTCGCGCCGCTCGTCTTTCCGGCTCTTTGGGTTGTGACGATGGCGGTAGCGAGCGCAGCCAAACCCTCCCGTCGTAAAGCGATCGCCGCAGACGAATGTCTGTACGACCGGGAGCTTGAGGACCCGCCGCCGGAAATGCGCTGGCGCGAATGGATGATGCGGGTCGAGGCGGTGATCTTTGCCTCGGCTGAACCGGTCGGCCGCGAGAGTTTGGCGCGGGTGGTCGGCAAGGATTGCACCGTCGATTTGCTGATCGACGATCTCATCGAAGAGCTGCGAGACCGGCCGTATGAACTGGTGTCGGTCGCCGGTGGTTGGCAGCACCGGACGCGACCGCGCTTCGCCGAAACGATCCGCGCTTCGTCGGCGCCGACGCGGGGCGGGGCGGCGGCGCTGTCGGAGTTTGAGGCGATGGTGCTGATGGCGATTGGATATTTTCAGCCGGTCACACGCGCTGAGTTGTCGAAGATCTTCGGCAAGGAGGTCAGCCGCGACGTCATCGGTAATTTGCGTGGTGCCGGTTTCATCGGCTCCGGGCCGCGCAGCCCAACGCCGGGCGCGCCTTATACCTACGTGACGACGTCACACTTTCTTTCGGCCTTCGGCATGGAGACATTGCGCGACCTGCCGAACATCGAAGCGCGTCGAGGACGCCGGTCTTCTGAGCAGGCATGCCGTGCAAAACGAAATCGCCGCCTCAGAGGGCAGCGAAAGCGAGAAGAACGAGGAATCGTCCTTACCGAGTGACGCCGGCTGTCTCCAGCCGCTTTGTCATGGGCACCGGACTCAGGATCATCGCGGTCGATGCCAGCGCGATCGATAGGCCCAGTTTCATCGGAAAAAGAAGCAACTGATTGAACAACGAGGTGTCTGAATAGGCGGCTGTGGTGCTGGCAACAGCCTCTTGGAAAGGCAGCGCTACGGCGTTGGCGCCATCTTGAACTTCTATGCTGCTGACCGGCCCGCTACGGGAACGCCTGTGGCGATCGGTTCACCAACCTTCAAGTCTGACATGGTGGCGTCCTTTCACGGTTGACGTTTCCATAAGTGCTGCGGCGCATAAAAGTTCCGTTTCAGCGCAGCTTTCTATCATTCTTGTCCTCCTTGTCGTAGCAGTTGAATTCAGTTGAGAATCCTCACTGAATAGCAGTTAGATGCGGCCATCGAGGAATGACGAAATGAAGGCAAAACCAGCTAGTAGAGTGACCGATATCACGGGTGCTAAGGCGGCGCTGGCTGGATACGAGTACCAGCTTGATGTGTCTGTCTACGCGGCGTTGCAGTTACTGCTAGTTGACAAGTCTGCTTCGCGCATAGTGCTTGAGCCTTCGAACGATGAGGACCTGGAAGTCGATCTTGATCGGTTCGCTCCGGGTAGGGTCGAGACAAGCGCCCAAACAAAGGCAGGCAAGCTGGTTGTACAAGTGAAATTCAGCAGCGGTGAGCCGTGGTCCGCTGCGGACTTAGCAAGGTTGCTGAATCACGGCAAACGGCGGCGTCCTGCCCGAGACCATCTCGACGATCCCGACACACGTTTCCTTCTGGTAACAAGTGCGGGCGTGAAGGGCGTGGCAAGACAGTTGCTCGTGGAGGACTTCGTTTTGCCGCCGGATCCCCTCGATCTGCCTGCAGAAATCAAGAAGGTCGTGCCAGTTGGGTCGGAGGGGCGTGTAGCCGTCTGGGAAGGTTTGACGGAAAAGGTGATCGACCTCGAAATGAGGATAATCCTTTGCGACATTCTCAAAGTTTCCCTGAAACGGTGGAAGCCCTGTCGCAAGAAGTTGCGCGACGAGGCGAAGACCCGGATGAAGGGGACGACGTCCGGCCTATGGACAAGGGAAGACTTAATCGCGACGATCCGCGAATACGGCGGCCAACTGTCGAGTGCTCCGGAGTTGGAAGCTTTCGTGAGACCGGGAAATTTCGATCAAATGCTGGCCTTGGTCAGGGAGCGGAATGCTCTCGTCATCAGAGGTCCGTCCGGAACAGGGAAAACGATTGCCGCTCTTGCGCTCTGTGATCGCATCAAGAAATCCGACGGGAGAATGGACCTGTTGTTCCTGGGGTCCAATGACGAGCCTGCGTCTATTCGAGCCCTATCGAATACTGGTCCAAGACTGATTTATCTTGAGGACCCGTGGGGAAGCTACGACCTGGAAAAGGGGGCAAAGAGCTGGACAGACCAGCTTCCAAGGCTGCTCAGCATGGCTCGGCCGGATTTCCGTTTCGTTGTGACTTCGCGTACGGACATCCTCCGAGAGGCACAGGGCCTTGATGCGTTGGGGCCTTGGTCGATTGATCTCGATAGTGAGGCCTACCGGAATGGTGAGCTGGAGAAAATTTACGACAAGCGCATGGATCTTCTGCGTACTGATATGCAGTCGAGGGCGCTGGAGTTTCGCAAGGAAATTCTCGATGAGCTGGAAACTCCGCTCGAACTCGATCTTTTCTTCAGGAAGCTGCAAGACGGACCAGAGCCCGGCGAGCTCGATCATGTGTTTCTGGGGCGCATAAAGAAGGTTGCTCATCGTAGTGCCGTTCAGGACGTCGTTGTCAAATATCTGGTCGGCATCGATGACGGGAGCTTAGCGGCGATCGTCTGGGCAATACTCAAGGCGAGGGGCAGCTTCGATCGAGATCAACTCGTTGAAATACAGCGGCAACTTAGGACGTCCGGAAAGACCCCGAAAGGCTTGGATCGCGTAATCGACCGTTTGGTATCAACAGGTCATCTGCGACAACCAGCTCGCACGGTTTCCTTCGCGCATCCAAGCGTGCAAGAGGGTTTTGAAGCATTTATTCGTAGGGACTGGCTATCTGCCGAAGAGCAGGTCGTGGCCCTTGTCTCTGCGCTGACAACGTTGAAAGGCCAATCCCGGTCATGGGCAATCCAGACGGCAGCCCAGATTATTGGCGTGGTGAAAGGCTTTGACAGTGGACTGTCGTCGTCGGTCGGCCAATTCGATAATGCCAGTCGTTGGGTAATCGACGAATGGCTTGAGCATGCACTTCTGGAGCCGTCCGCAGACTTTTCCGCTGTTTTGAATCTGGCTGCCAACGTTGGTACCCGCACTTCCAATCTTTCCGAACTCGCTCGTTGGTTTTTGAAGGGCTTCAAAAGAGGTGGGGACTGGTTTGATGATGATTGGCATCCGCCGGAGTTTAGCCCGGAATGGTACGAGAGGATTTCGTCCGACGGCAGAGTGCCCTTGGTTGTCGACCGTTTTATCCGCGAGTTTTTCGTCAATGATCATCATGTGCAGTATGGCCGCAGTTTTCCAACACTGCTCGATCGCCTTGCACCAAATACGACACCCGCGTTCCTGGACGTGGCCTCTCGACTGGTTGGATCCTCCCGCACTGATATCGTAGATGTCGCCGTTGCAGGCGCTGTTCGGAATCTCGACGCGTACGAGACTGTCGTCACGGCTGCATTGGCTGAACTCAAAGAGATCGAAGCGCAGTACGCGGAACGGGTCGAAGAGTGGCGGAAAATAGAAGACCGGGAGGTCGACTCCTACATTGAGGAATATCACTCCTCAGCCGGCGAAGATCTTGGTTACGCTTCGTCTCGGATCGTGAGCGGCTATGTCTCTGCCAAGAGGGGAGAGGGCCGGTGGCGCAGCCTCGCTCAGCATCCGCATGCCGACGGCCTTGTCCATTTCTGGGCGCAGGATGCTTGCTTGCATGAAGACGAGGTCGAAGCGGACGAGATCAGATCTCTACTCACCGCGGCTATTAGTTCTGACGGAGAGGCTAATGCCTGGTCGGCGGCAATTCGCCACTGGCAATCCGAGTTCGAACCCCTGCTTCTGAAGCGGATTTTGACAATTGAGGTCGATGACAGCGTGAGGAAAGCTTTGGCGGAATGCGCGCTGCGGGCTTCGCCAGAATTTCTGCAGCAGTGCGTCAGCGAGGTACGACAACGGCCGTCTGCAGTAGTCGGATTCATCTTCGATCTACGGCATGCCAGCAGAAATCTGCGAAAGGCGGAAACGAAAGCACTTCAGGCGAAGATATCGTCCGTCCTTAACAAGGCTGAGCTGGAGATCTTCAAGGCGTCTGGGGTTAAGAGCAGCGCGTCGATCCGAGATCAAGAGGCCCTTGGGCTTCTGGAAGCGGCGGCAACCACTTGCCAGATAGAGACATTGGATCTGATCGGTCCGATCATGATGGCTAGCGGCGTGAAGTCGGTCGCGATCGTACACCGCTGGCTGAATGGAGCTGTCCGGGAGGGGTCGGCAGAGAAAGCCGCGTCGGCCGCCGTTGATCTTGATAATCCTGCCCTGGTTGCCGAAGCCAAGGGGCACCAGCGTGGACAAGCGCGCACAATAGCGCTGGAGCACCTTATAAAAAACTCGCCGGTTCCATTTTCAGCCGACATCCTGTTGATGGAGAAGGATCCGAGCGCACTGGTCCGCACGGCGCTCGTGGCGGCGCTGAAAGGTCGGCCTCACCCGAATCATCTGCCCGTGCTCGTCCGCCTGACCGACGACACCTGGTCGAACGCTGATCATCACTATGGCGAGCCGCCATCCTACCCCATCGCTCGTGCCGCGTCCGAAGGGCTTTGTGAGTACGGCACTCTCGATGATGCAATCTGCGAGCGCCTAGTTGCACTTGCCACTAGGCGAGAAGACCGGGCCTTGGCAAAATCATTGCTGACAACGGCAGGGAGGTGCGGTTCGGCAGCCATTCGTGGCCTGATCTGGCAGACGGCGATGCGTGTCGATTTAGCTTGGGTGCGTGTTGACGCGATTGATGCGCTGACAGATTGCCTGCTAGTAGAGGCCGATATCTTGTCGCAGGCAGCAAAAAGGCTCAATCGACTCGCAGGACCGCTAGCGGTATCCACGACTGTCCTCTTGACCCGGCACTTGCAGCTACAGGATGCGGTCGCTGTGCTTGAAGGCGTTGGCCGAGCGGCCGCGACGCGAGCACTCCTGCTGGTCGGTGTCGTCGAAATGAACCCGAAACACCCGAAGCAAGCCCGGCAGCTGCTCAATCTGCTCGATGATAATCATCCTGTTCGCGACATACTTGATTTGGCGGGCCGACGCCTGCCGCCATCGGTGCTCGATGATCTTGGGCGGGTACGTTTGCGACGTTTCGTAAAGGATCACCTCAGGGCGTATTTCCTAAAAGACTGACATTACCCCATTCTACCCTCTGATAGATTGCGCTATCCCGAGTGCTTGACAAACTTAGCAGTGCGTAGCATTCTTTGCTACATGCATAATCGTGAACAAAACCTCGGCGTTTTTTTAAGTGCGGCCCGGCGCAAGCTTGGCCTCTCTCTTCGTTCGGTTGAAGCCAGCACCGGAATCTCGAATGCCTACCTCAGTCAGCTCGAAAACGGAAAAATAAAGACGCCGGCCCCGCAAAACCTTCACAGTCTCGCTGCCTATTACTCGGTTCCCTATGCTCTCCTTATGGAGATGGCGGGCTATCCGACAGCCGAACCAAACGACACCCAGATCGGATCCCCGACCAGACTCGCAGCGCGCATCGGCTCCGTCACAAGCGACGAGGAAGATCAGCTCGTCGAATATCTCGAGTTCATCCGGGCACGCAGAAAGAGGCTCGAATGAAATGGTCCTACTCGGGCGGCCGTTCGTTCAGGGCCTGCCAGCGCCAGTGGTTTTACAAGCACATTGTTGGTGTTGGCCAAGCCAAGGCGCCCGAGCGTCGAAAGGTATATCTCCTCGGTAAAACCGACAGCATCAGCGCCTGGCGCGGCCGCCTGGTTGACGGCTTGATCGGAGATGAAATTGTTGCACGTCATGCACAAGGTCGGCCGTTCCCAACCTTCAGGCAGATGATTGAACTCGCCGATGCGCGCTTTCATGCGCAACTCGAATATGCGCGCAACCACGTCCCCACGGATATTTCACTTAGGGGTGACGATGAGAATTTTGCGCTTTTTCGCGAAGGCGAGACGATAACCGACGCAGATATTGCTCTTGCTCGATCGGAGATGAAGCAAGCGCTGCATAGCTTGTATCGCGCGGAAGCGGTAAAATCGGTCGTCAAGGGTGCCGATCGCTTGTTCAGTCAGCGATCGCTGCAGTTTCCGCTCCTCGACAATGTAACAGCGGTCGCCATTCCCGATCTTATTGCTTTCGAGTGGGACCAGAGCCCGACCATCATCGATTGGAAGGTCCACGCACAGGGCACCTACGATGCCTGGATGCAGCTCGCGATCTACGCGCTCGCCATCGAACGCTGCAAGCCTCATCGCGACTGGAAGGACTTCTTCGAGGGGATAGAGCGAAACGCAAAGACTATACGGCTTCTCGAGGTTCAATTGCTGACGAATGTCGTACGCGAACATAGGCTGACGGACGAGGACTTTGCGACGGCCGAGGACTTCATGATGTCGACGGCTTATGAAATGTCGTGCCTTGTTGATGACAGAGCATACGGTGAAATCGAGCCCGAAGAATTCCATCAGGCACGCTCACCCGAGGCCTGTGATGCCTGCAGCTATAAACCGTTGTGCTGGGAGGTTTCCGAATGACGATCGAAACAAATATCTATGCGATCGACGGGCTATCGAAGCTCTCGGTCCAATATTCCGTGTTCAAGATCGTCGGCCTCACGCCGACCCATACCAGCTACCACGGCAATATCCAGACACTGATCGATCGTCTAAGCCGCGCGATGAAAGCACCGGTGACGACGATCGAGCGAAATGGAGAGCGCCATATCGTCATCCCCACGGATGCGGGGCAGCCGCCGATCGTCAAGCTTGTTGGCGCGGCCGCCATTCTCAAACCAACCGGTGAGACGATCGATCTCGACTTCGGGCATGAAGCGGATGGCTTTGATAGTTTACGGCAACGCTTCCTGCAATTTGTCATTCAGTCCCCATTGCGCAATCGCAGTGGCCTATGGCAGCCGAAGAGCGGACAAGCGTTTTTTCAGAAGACACCGCACGAGACGATCGATGGTATCGAGCTCTTCCATGGATCGAGCCTGAGGGTGGTTCCTTCGCCGGCGGGCGGCTGGGGCTTGTGCGTCGATACACGGTCCAAATTGGTTCGTGCTCGACCGCTTTCCCAACGGCTGACGGCGGAAGAGGTAAAGCGCTTCGTTGGACGGAGCCTTGTCTACCGGTTTGGCCACCAATGGTTCGAGGTCACGCTGCAAGGTGTCACGGACATCGATATCAGCGAACGCTTCCTGCCGGAGGGCGACGCGGTTGTCAGTCTTCTCGAGTACCTGAATCTGAAAACCAGAAAACCGGTCCCGGCCGGACTTGCAAATCTCGATCCCGCAGGCGCGGCGATTTTCTATCGCACCGAGGGTCCGGCGGCGAAATACGCTCCTGCCGGTCTTTGCCATCTCGTTGAAGATCCCCATACCAAAGACGGCGCGCGGTTGCAGTCCAAAGCTATTCTTCCGCCGCATGTGCGCGTCAATTTGGCGGAGAAATTCATATCGGAACACTTGAGCAGACTTCAGCTTGGCAATGTCATCCTCAAGGTGTCGAACAAGCCCGTGCAGTCGGATGGCCAAAGCTTTGATATCCCGCAATTCAGATTTGGCCGAAACTACGTTCTTGTAACCGGAAATCCCGCAAGCGACAGGAACGCGATACGCCTCCAGGACCTCGGCCGCCGTCGAAGCGCGCTGCTTGACGACGGAAGGGCCGGCTTCTTCAGCCAGACGCCCCTCAACCGGCAATACCTCGTCCTACCGACCTCGGTGGCAAACAGTGTGGGACCGGCCTTTGCCGACGATCTTAAGCGGACGGTGTCGCAACTCTATCCGCAAGGCGGCCCCTACGAGCCAGAGATCATTGTCTATGACGACCTCAACGCTCGGCGCAATTTCGTTGAGCAGGCACGCGCCATCAAGGCCGCGCTGGCGCATGCCAACGCGAAGCCGGGCAACGCCCTTGTCATGATCCATGATCTCTCACATCGAGCTTCGCGCGTCGCCGACCAGCTGGAAGCCATGATCGTCAAGGACTTTCCGATCGAGTTCGACCTTGTGGCATCGGTCATCCATACGAAGACTGCCTTGGAGACTTACCGTTTTGCCGTCGGCAAGAACGAGCCGGTCTACGAGGCCGATCCAGCAAAGAGAAATCGCTTCAACTCGTATCTGCGCAACGTCGCCTTGAGCAAGGTACTGCTGGCAAATGGCAAGGTTCCGTTTGTGTTGAATGCGCCGACCAACGGGCATGTGTTCGTCGGCATCGACGTGAAACACAATACCGCGGCATTTTCATTGGTGGCTGATGGTGGAAGCATCATCCACAGCAAGACCTGGAAGTCGCGGCAGAAGGAGCAGTTGACTGCCGAGCAGGTCGAGAAATATCTCGTCGAATTGATCGGGATCGAGGCGCGGAGTTTTAGCACGCCGCCACGCGAGATCGTTGTTCATCGGGACGGCCGCGCCTTTCCCTCCGAAATCCAGGGCTTGCGCAACGCCTGCGCGAGGCTGGCCGAACAAGGCGTGATATCGTCTGCGTTCAATCTTACGGTGATCGAGATCAAGAAATCGGGGCCTGTGACACTGCGATTGTTCGACGTTGCGTCGTCAGACGGGCGGCGCCGTACAAACAATCCGACTGTGGGTGCCTGGCAAAAACTGAACGACAATGAAGGCTTCGTCTGCACGACAGGGGAGCCTTTTGGACGACGCGGGACCGCGCGTCCCCTCCATGTCGTCCGTGTCAGTGGAGATATGACCATCGATCAGTGCGTAGAGGATGTCTTCAAGCTGTCCTGCCTTGCTTGGTCGTCGCCTGACGGAGGCACCCGGCTTCCCGCGTCAATCAAACTGTGTGACCGCGTTCTGTTTGAGGATGCCGCCGACTATGACGTCGATGCACTTAATTTCGCCAATCCTTCCAGCGACGGGAGCGTGGCATGAGCGACCTCGGGCTGCTATCTAGCGTTCATTCGTCGTTCGAGGAGTATGCGACGCTGCTCGATGATGTCATAGCGGAGCTTCAAAGCGACACCGGGCAGACAGACAAATGCCAAAGGCTGATCGCTCTTCTTTCGGAGGTCCAGAATGGAGCCGATGGCGGAGCATCCCTGCGCGCCATCCAGTTTTCCTACATGCTGAACGATGCTTATGGCCGACCGGTCGATAATTTCGCCGATCTTGTGGCGCAGTTGCAGGCGGGCAGGCGCGATGTCCCGCTTCTAAGCAGGGTCTCTGCCCTATCCAGTCACCTGGAGAAGGAACGGGCCGCAATCGCTCACCGTATGAGACGCTGATGCTCGAATCTTACCTGAAGGGTTCGATCATCCAGATGATAAGCAGGGCACGGCAACTCAGCCTCGTCATCGACAAGCCTTACCCTCAGCATTATGACGGCCTTCGCCACCTTTGTTCGCAGCGGCTTCAAGAAACGCTCGACAGTCTGATTGCCCTTGAGCGCGAATTGATCGTCAACGAGGAGATCCAGACGCCCAGACGGCTTCGTGTTTTCAAACGAAATTGCGAGCAGTTGGAAGAGATCGAGACGATTGGCGCGACGGCGTTGGCAATGGCGCAGCAAGAGGCTTCTTTTCTGAACGCAACGGTCCGGGCAATCTGCGACGATATTGGCTACCCGCTCGTTCCCCCGACGGTCGCCAATATGTCCACCTCTCACTTCGGCATCTACGCAGAGTACAATCTGCTGATCGTTCCGCTTCTGGAGAGCCGCTACCTTTTGCACCTGCCGGATATCTATCATGAGTTAGCGCACCCGTTCCTGCACGGACGCTATGAGAACCGCTCCGTGCTTGACGGTTACCGCTACGCCTTCAAGGCAGCGATGGTGGCGGTTAGCCAGCATACGCGATCGGCGGTGCTTTATGCCAAGAGAGAGCGCGCACCGCCTGCCGTCGAGCTGCAATACCTTTTCTGGGGTCAAGCCTGGCAAAAATACTGGCTTGAGGAGTTCTTCTGCGACATTTTTGCGGCACTATCCTGCGGACCAGCCTACGCCTGGTCGCACTACCATCTCGCAATCAAACAGGGTGACGGCGCCTTCTCGACCCCCACCAACAAGAAGCAGACGCATCCGCCCGACGATGCACGCATGCGGATAATTCTTTTTTCCCTGCAAAAGCTTGGGTTCGGCGAAGAATCCATTGTGCTGGCGAGAGCCTGGTCCGACATGCTCGCGCTCCGCGGTGAGCGCGCTGAGCCCGAGTACCGCCAATGTTTCCCCGACAACCTGCTCCAGACAATCGTCGATCTCGCCCATGCCGGCGTCGACAGCATGAACGTTAATCTTGCGGTGCCCGGCGCGCTGACGCGCTGGTCGGAGCGGTTGAATGAAGCGTGGACGGTTTTCTGGCGGATCCGGAGGCATACAGCAACTGGGAACGCTCGCGGATCAAGATCCTCGAGGATACAACAGGTCCCCGGCGCTAGAAGAATGCACGCAGGCGTCGGTCCGATTTGGTGCGCTCGAACGCAGCGCCGGCAAGAGAGGTCAGCGTGGCGGTCGCCTGAGGTGTAGCATGATCGAGCCCGGCGATCGCCTTGACCTGCTTTTGGGCCGGCTCCTCGTCGATGCGCAGATGCCGATCGCCAAGAAGCTGAGTTGCCTGGCGAAGCGACAGGTCTTCCTGCGCTGCCATGACCGTCTGGATCAAGCCCCGAACGAAAAACCACGACACAATAGACGGCCTCAAGGGTCGCGCATGGAGAGCCGCGCCATTTCGGCGTGCTGCGGTACCAATGGAGAGCGTGTAGATGGTATCGAGGCTGGCACGGCGGGTGGCAATCGTGTCGCTGATGGCCACCATGTCCGGCGCATTCGCAATCAGTCCGCCGTCGGCGTACTGGTCGGTATTGATCTTCTTCAACGGAAAATAAGTGGGTGCCGCCGCGCTTGCCAAAATGGCATCCCTCAACCTCACATTATCCGCTCGCCCGCCAGCGAGACCGTGCGAGCGGAAAATCGCCGCCGAACCGGTCGTGTAGTTCACTGCGGTAATCATCAGCGGGCAATCGACTGAACTCATCGGGAGATCCGCGCCGTCCAGCGTCAGGACTGCCTCGATTGCCGTCTCAAGCGCATCGGTGCTGTAGGGCGACGCAACAAGAAATCGCTTCGCGAAGGTTGTCGCCGATCTCTGGAAAATCGATGGACCGTGTTGCTCCATCGCCGCGCGAAGCTGCGCGGCCGGTATGCCGAGGGCCAAGCCGGCGGACAGCAGCGCACCAATCGAGGTTCCAGCGATCAAGTCGAACCTGCTTTTGATCTGGCAGTTAAACGCGCGTTCACAGCGCTGAAGATATTCGGCCGTGAATAAACCGCGATATCCCCCGCCGCTCAGTGCGAGGATTTGATATCGGTCCTTTCGTGGCTGGCTGCCGTTCACGTCAGCCACCATGCGCGGTAACGTATTCAACCGGGCATTCGATAACGAGGCCAGGGACGGAAGCGTGGGCCTCCTGTCGCCGGTCCACGTAGATGAACGGGACGCCCTGTCGTCCGATCGATGCGGTCGCAAGCTCCACCTTCTCGGACGCGCCGACGGCGAAGTCGGTGCCGTCTTCGTCAAGGAAGGTGATGTCAACGTCCAGCAATTCGCCCCATCGTTCGGCGATTTTTTCATCCATCGGAATGATACGCTCGTTCTGCATGAACGATGCAAGGTAAATCTGTGCATTCTTCTTAAGGAGACCAAGGCTGGGAAGCTGTGGATCGCGTGCGACGCGCGCGTGCGCAATCCATTGGTCGATCGTGTGCATGATCGTCATCGGCACGACACAGCTGATGCATATATCGTCCTCGAACACGTGCTTTTCGCCGACGGATGCGAGCCATCGTTCAGCGGGCAGATCAAGCCGTTTGATGATGTCGAGGACCGTCTGTGCGCTCAAAAGATAGGGCGTCATTCTTAACCGAGACGCCTACGTCCGCCGAGAGTCTGTTCCGAGTGGCGACGCCCAACCCTCAATTTGGCCAGTGAAAGATGTGTGGGCTCGAGTTGTTCGAGCAGAGCATCGGCCGCGCGCCGGTTGGCAACCTGCCTGCCGGCCAGGTCATAGACCGCACCCATGAGTTTGACGAGCTGATCTACCGACATCATGATATCGGCGTCCTTCAAAGACCGGATGGTCCCACGATTGACGATAACTGAGGCAATTCCGTTCCTCGATGCTTTACGAAGTGTGGGAACACCCTTGTTGGCCTTTTCCGCCGGAACGAGTTCGATATCGAACTCTCGCATCAATGCGAGAGCGTCCTTGATGTCGCCTCTAATTTCGGTATCTTCAATCATATCCACGAAGGGGCCGACTGCCTCTCCAAACTTCAGCTTGTCAGCCATCAACATAACTCCTGGACATCTACCCATCGAATATACGCACAAACCGTACGATTTCAAGTCAAACCGTACGGAAAGGCCATTTTGTTGAACTTTCGGTTCGCTCCTAGCCGTTGTGAGGCCACCGCTCGTTAAATGCATTTCTGAGGTGGGTTTGGACTGTCGCGGGGGCACTGTTGATGTATTGAGCGGCAAGCGCAAAGCTCTCCCGGGGCAAGCTTTCCAGATAGGAGAGCGCCTCCTCAATCCCGAATGGCCTTTTCAATTTCTCGGAAAAGTTCCCGGCGAGTGCCGTCCAGATGACTGAGTCGAGATCTCGATGAGCGGCCCAGTGCGAAATTACCGTGATTGCGTTGGGATGGCGTTCGCGCGCCCGCTGGCTCACCTCTCCCGATACAAAGTCGATAAAACCGACGCCGTTCACGTGTTCCATGTTTTCTCGAACCCGCAGATTTTCAAGAGCTTCACCAAGTTCCGTACACGAGCTCATCGCGAAATAGGTATTGCATACCTGTCCGTCAGTCTCGTCGATAACGAGCGTCAACCTTCCATTCCTGGAAATGCGCGAGAACTCAATCGGCAAAGCAGGGCCGCCCTCGGCGAATGGATTTCGAACCTGCAGATTATCTGGATTCCAGATCAGCGATCCCCAGGCTAGAACTGCAATCTCCATAAGATAGTCCACTTCGCAAAAGGAGCCTTCCGTTCGATTGTCGGATTATTCACAAGTTCTGGCAATGCCCGGTTAGAAGCGCTCCTGGAATTTTTACGGCAACAGACCCGCCTGCCAACCGTAAGGCCGACGCCGCCTCTACGGTCTCCGCGCGCGGGCTCTGTCCGATCAACCTTGAATCCATCCGCGGTTGTTTTTCTCCGGGACATGTGGACAGCTGTAGCCGCATGGTGACGAGCTTCACCTCTTGGTTTAGTCAGTCATTGCGCCGGTTCGGCGATGTACGACCTCGCCAACTTGCGGACGAAGAAAAACGATCAGGCGCGATTTCGAGCTCGCCTATTGAGGAGATGAACGCTTTGGGTTCGTATGCCGATCTTCGTATTGGACCGATGGCGCTCGAATCGAGCGGCAACTTCGCCACGATCACGCATCAGACAATTTTCCAGGAGAAACATCGAACCGTTGTCGAGCGCAACTTTGACGGGGCGGTCACGACAACTGAAGTATACCAGGCTCGCTTGGGCGAGTTGGTTACGAGACTGGAGCTTTCGGGCTCGACCTTGCAAGGGATCGAACGACGGTTTTCCGACCCATACGTTAGCTACGATCCTCACCATGACATCTGTTTCTCGGATGCCGTGATGCTCGTGAAACAGACCGACCTTTCGACGGTTCAAGCCGATCGCGTCGACCCGGCCGCAGCCGGCTTGTTGCCGTATGAATTTCAGGCGCGGCTATCGAAACCGGATCACTTTGATCTCTTTCCGTATCACGGATGGGACCTGTCGGCGCTTTTGGAACGGTTGTCGGCATACGACACCCTGCGGATTATCGCCGAGCGGCCTGAGAACTTGGACTTGATGATCGTGTGGGACTTCATGGATGTCGTCCATGGTGGCTACTTTTCGCGCGAAGAATTCACAGTCGGTTCGATTGGAGGCAGCCACCTGCTCGTTACGGAAGGAACGAGCGATACCGAGATCATCCGGCACGCATTCAGCGTTCTTCGGCCAGATGTCGCCGATTTCTTTCGCTACGTCGACATGGAGAAAAACTATCCTTTTGGCGGCCATGGCGACTTGCTGAACTTCATGAAGGGACTGAACAGTATCGGAATGGCGGTGGGTGTGCTGGCAATATTCGATAATGACACGGCTGGCCTCGGTTCGCTGCGTGAGCTTGCCAAAATACCGGACATCAAGGCCGTAAAGCTTCCCGATATGGCAGAGTTCGAAGCATTTTCGACCATAGGGCCTGGCGGAGAACAACGCGCTGACATCAATGGCCGGGCTGCCGCCATCGAGTGCTATCTTGAACTGCCCGAAAACTATCGGATCCGGTGGAACAATTTTGACGCCAAGGTCGGGGAATATCACGGCACTATCGATCAAACGAGAGCCGAAAAGAGCGCACAGCGCGATGCTTTCCTCAAGACGGCCGCCGGTGACCCATACCCCTTCGAGAAAATAGTGACGGTCCTTGACGTTATTGTCGAAGCCTGCGTTGCCGGATAGTCATGGCAGTCAATGTTCAACGTGCGATTTTATGTTTGCGGGGCAAAAGACTAGATGTTCGAGGTCAAACCTGCCCAGATCGAGGCGCTCGATAGCATGCAACTTGTGCTGTTGTTGAAAGGGTTGCTTCACGCGGAGGCGCTCGCTTCGGGTCTGCAATTGGCGAGCGTTATGGTGCCGCTGCAGATCACCGTTGCCGACGGCGGCGAAGACGGAAGAATGACATGGACTGGCGGCGTTGACGCGACAGATTTTCTGCCATCCCGCTCGAATTTCTTTCAGTGCAAGGCGAGCAAGATCGGCCGCAACGGCTGGAAAAAAGAGTGCTGGGCAAAATCGACGCATAAAAAAGGCGTCAAGAAGGCGCTGACGCCCGCTTTGCTGTCGATCGTCGCTGGCGGCGGTAGCTACTTGGGTTTCACGATCGAAGCCCTTACGGGAGAAAAACGCGACGACTACATCAAGGCGATCGCGGAAGGGATCGAGGAAGCGGGCGGCGATCCGAAGAAACTCTCCGCAATCCGTCTGTACGACGCCAACACGATCGCATCATGGGCGGAGCGCCATCCGTCCGTTGCGATTTGGCTTGCAGAGAGAGGTTCCGGCCAGTCTCTGGCGGGATATCGAACCGTTGACGGATGGGGGACGCGCAGCGACTTCGCCGGAATCGATTACGTGGTGGACGCCGGCGACCGTTATCTCATCGGGGCGAGGAAAGAACGAGATCCAACCGGCGCAGAAAACCGTGTCGATGCGGCCAAAGCATCGGCCAAGATTTTCGAGCATCTCGCCGAACCAGGTCGCTTGGTCCGCGTCGTCGGAGCGTCAGGCCTCGGAAAAAGCCGTTTCGTCTATGAGGCGCTGCGCGCCTCCGGCACCCAGATCGGCGAAGTCTTCAAGAGCAGCGCAATCTTTGCGGACTATAATGTTGTCGCCGCAAGTTTGCTCGGCGTGGCGACTCGTCTTGCCGAAAGCGGGAACCAGACCCTTCTTGTGGTTGACGAATGCCCGCGGGATATTGCAATAAGACTCGCTGAAATTGCAGGGTCGGTCGGAAGTCAGCTCCGAATGATAGCCATAGATACTGACGACCGGCCTCTTGAGGACGGGAGGGTTTTGCAGATCTCACTGGTGCCGAGCGACAAGGTCCTCGTCGAAACCATTCTTCGAAAACGCAATCCCGCCCTCGATAGCGACGCCGTCGCTCGACTGAGCGAAATCTTCGGTGGCTTTCCGCGGTTCGCAGTGTTGGCGACGGAGGAGGGTGGAAACGGCCGACTTGCAGACGTCGAAACGATTGCGGATGTCGTCGATCGTATTCTCAAAGGCGCAGGCATTGTCGGCGAAGCGGAAGTTCGGGCTCTCCGATCGCTTGCGATGTTCGAACGGATCGGTATCGAGGCGAACCCGGGGCCGGCCCAACTGGATATTGTCGCTGAGCGGCTCGGCAGGATGACGGGCGACGAGATGTATGAGCATCTGGCGCGGGCGAAATCTCGCTTTCTCGTCGGACAGAACGGCAATGACTTCAGCGCGCAACCGACACCAGTAGCCAATCATCTGGCGTCGCGCCTGATCGGAATTCTCCGGCCCTCCTTGCTTGACCGACTGATGGCCGAAGCGACCGACGATCTCCTATTGGCTCTTTTCGGCCGCTGGCGACATCTGGACGCGTTGCCGATCGTTATCGAAACAAGCTCGCGCTTCATTCGCGAACAGCTGTCCGACATCGAGGCGATCCTTTCCGAGAGAGGCTGCGCGGCGATCGATGCCCTCGTTCATCTCGTGCCCGATCGGGTCGCCGACCTTTTGCGCTTTACCGTGCTTCCGCTTTCAGACGACGCTCTCCAGCTCAGCATTGATGCTCGCCGAAGTCTGGTAGAGGCGCTGTCCAAACTGGCATTCCGTACACATTCGTTTGCAATTGCCGCCCGACTTCTTCTGCGATTGGCCGCCAATGAAACGGAAGAGTGGGCAAACAACGCGACGAGCCTGTTCAAACAGCTGTTTCAGCTCGAGTTGAGCGGAACGGAAGTTCCTCCCGCCGAGCGGTTCTTCGTACTTGACGAGGGGCTGGAACGCGCCGATCCAGCGACGCTCGGCATTTGCGTGGACGCTCTTTCCAGCGTCTTTGCAAGAGATTACATCCGATACGGAGACAGCGGTCGGATAGGCTCCGGCCCTCCGCTTGTCGATTGGTTCCCGACAACCTGGGATGAAGTTCATGAGTTCTACCGCGAGGGCTTGAATCGACTGATCCATGTACGCGAAAAGCATCCGGAATTCGCAAAGCGATGTGAGGATATCATGTCGCGTGCGTCGCGTAGAATGCTCAACACAAGCCTCTACGAGGAATTCGGTGAACGCCTCGTTGCAATCGCCATTGAAAAAGGCTTCTGGCCGGAGGCTGTCGAAAGCGTCGGAGATTGGCTTTATTTCGACCGAAAAGGTGCACCGCCCGAGCGGAGCGACTACGTGCGGACGCTGTATGATCGACTGTTTCCCGCAGCGCTCGTCGACCGCGCGATCGTTTTCACGAAATTCTGGCGATCCGACATCCGGGATCCCGAAGCGATTTACCGGGAGGGCGACAACGACTTCGACTATTCCGAGCGCGCGGCGCGCGAGATGTCACGGCAGATCGCTTCCGACGAGTCTCAGGTGCTCGAGGCGATCCGGCGCATGACGCCCCTCGACCTTAAGAGCGTGTATCCGTTTGCGGAAGAGCTTGGGTATCGAGCCGCAAACAAAGGTGAGGCGTTTAAGGTCACACTGGATATCGTCGCAACCAATGCCACCGGCTTGAACCTCCTGCGAGGCCTGCTCGCCGGCATAGATCGAGCCGACAAAAAGCTCGCCGATGACTGCCTCCAAAAGGCACTCGCGACGCTGGAAAGCGAAACGGCGGTCGTCGGTCTCTATACGGCCCTCGCGATGAACAAAGAGCGCCTGGAGCGCGTCATCATCGATGTCAAAGCGCGCAGGGTCGCGCCTGGATATTGGACGGTCTTGTCGCATGGTAGGGGTCTGGACGAACTAGATCTAGACGACGTCGCCAAGCTGCTGGAGCCGCTGTCGTCTCAAGAGGGTGACGGGGCATGGGCGGCTTTGGAAATTGCGATGATGTACCGCTATGGAAAAGCTATCGATCCGGCGAAGGCACGATATGTCGCGACCCTTTTGACGAACCCCCTTCTGCTCGAACATAGCCGAGGGAGCCAGCGAGACGGTCACACGTTCGAAGATCTTTTGAAGCGCGTCCGCTCCACGATCGGAATCGATGCCGCATTCGCCGACCGCCTGGCAGCGCAGATCGTCACCTTGGCGGGAAGCAAAAACTACGAACTTTTCTCCGCGCTCGACGATACGATGCGCACCGTCGTGGCGATCCTTCGCGAAGACGCACCGGGCGTCTTGTGGTCGCACATTTCGCACTTCTACGAAACGTCCACACCGATCGAGCGCAACCGGCTCAAGCGCCTCATCGGCCCGTCCAACGAGCGCTTCGATGGCAGCGAGACCCGGGAGGCGGGATCGCTCTTCGGAGTGCCGGAGGATCTCGTATTTCAATGGGCGGACGCGTCCGCTGAACGATCGGCGCTGCTTATCGATTTCTATCCAATGATTGCCGAGGGAACGGAAGAGGAATTCGTCTGGCATCCAGCGCTTGAGAAGATCGCCGAACGCTACGGGAAATCGAAAGCGTTTCTGGCGGCATTGTCTCAGCGTCTTCGGCCAAAATCTTGGTCCGGTTCTATCGTACCCATTTTGGAGGTTTATCTTGCGCCGCTCCGATCCTGGGCCGACCATCCTGTCAGGGCACTATCGCTCTGGGCAAAGAGCGAGCTACGCTTTATCGAGCGGCGAATTGAAATCGAGCGGCAACACGAATCGGCTTAGGTTGACGTGAACCAACATCGACGCATCAGAGGAAGCCGAACGCAGCAGCAGGCCGCCGCCGCGGCCTACCGGGGGGAATATGAAGATCTTTTGGTCCTGGCAGAGCGACCGCACATGCAAAGTCACCCGAAACGTTGTGCATGACGCGCTCGGACGAGCACTGCTGGCACTTGGCGATGAACTCGAACTCGCTCCGAGCGATCGACCGGAGCTTGATCACGACACCAAGAATTCCCCGGGCATGGCGGCCATCGCCGACACGATCTTCGACAAGATCAGGCAATCCGCCGTCTTCGTTGGCGATGTGACAAGCGTGGGGAAATCCGAGGGCGGGCGGGATCTGCCGAATCCGAACGTGCTAATCGAGCTCGGCTGGGCGTGGGCGCACCTCTCCCATGAAAACATCATTCTCGTCGCCAACAAGTATTATGGTCCGAAGAAACCGGAGCAACTTCCGTTCGACATTCGCCACCGCCGCGCAGTCGTCTTCTACCAGCTCGCCAAGGACGCGGATGCGGACACCATCGAAGCGACCACAGTCAAACTTTCAGAGGATCTGAGAGAAGCTCTGCGGTTGTCGTTGACCGACTGGCTGGCAACCAAAGCGAGCACGCCGGGGCCTTCGGGAAAGCCATCGAGATCCGGCGATCCGTCCGTCTGGTTCGAGAAAGGCACGCCCCTCAAACACCAGCCCTGGCACGGTGGAGGTTCGAGACAGGAGGTGTGCCGACAGAGGCGAGGCGGATCTACGCCCGAGTGGTGCCGGAGGCCTTAGCAAACGGCAATCCCAAAGCCGCCGCCGTCCATTCCTATCAAGGAAACCGGGGGGCAACGGCCTTGCGGCCGGTCGGGCCTTACACATCCGCCGACGGTGGTCTCAACACCGACGGAGTACTCCGCTACTCGCTTTCGGGCAACGGCGGCGAGACCTGGTCCGCGACCCAGTGGTTTCGGGAAACGGGCGAGATCTGGTCGTACGACACGTATCGATTGGAAGACGGAAAATTCTACTTCGGCAGCGTCCTGGGCGACCTCATGGATTTCGTTCGTACGTGTCTCGAAATCTTGGAGTCCTTCGGAGCAACCGGCCAGATCCGGATCGAAGTCGGAGCGGTCGGTCTTTTCGGCACGACTTGGCCCGGACAATTCGCGCACGAGCGCAGCAATGCTTTGCTCGATACCTTTCGAGTCACGCACAGTCGGAGGCGATGGGACGCGGGCGCGCTTTTGGACCTGATGGTCGATGTCAGCAGCGAGATAATGGAAGCCTACGGACGGCCCCATTTGGGTCGTGAACAGGTCGAAGCTCTTTTGAACACCAGGCGCTGAGAGGTACGAAACTGCGATGCGTTTGATTGTGTAACGGAGGCGTTTGGCAATCCGGTGCGGGCGCGGCGCGGCGCCAGACTTTTTCTGCGACGGCGATGGGGAGGGGAATTTGAATTTCGACGATCTGGTTACGGCATTGGAGCCGCCCCCGAACCGTGCTGGACGGGTCAACGGGGCGCACGAACATCATCTTCACGAAGGCGCCGTCATGGTCGCCTTCGCCATGCATCTGTTGCGTTCAGAGGAAACCACGCATGTGCGGATCCACCCCGACGGAGAACATGGAAAGCGGTTCGACTTTTCGGTTTGGCTCGAAAGGCGCGGCTTTCGAAAGCTGTCCGCCTTAGGCAGCACCGCCTATGGCGGCGAATACCGCAATTCAATCGGGCAGATCATCACGGTCGACCCGAAGTCCGGATTGGGGGACGTCGTGGCGGATACGCCGCGAGGAACGGTTTCGGTCGAGTGCAAGGGCGGCATCATTAACACGCGGCATCCTGGACAGGTCTCGCGGCTCTACAAGGGACTGTGCGAAGCAGTCGGCATGTTGATGGCGACGCCGGCGTCCGGCCGCCAAGTGGCATGCGTTCCGTTGACAGAGGGCACGATGAGGCTTGCTAAACGTTTGGCGCCGCGATGTGCGCTGGCGGGGATAGAGATCGCGCTTATCGGAAGCCGCGGCGAGGTTGTCGATGTCAGAGCGTGAGCTTCCCGGCCCCAGCCAGGAGATGATCGCCGCCGTGATCGATCTCTGGCGATTGAAACCACCAGGGCCGCCCGATCTGTTCGCGGATCGGAACTTCCTCCGACTTCGCGATTGTTGCGCCTCTCTGCACCCGTATACGAGGGCGCTGGGTTTCAATTCCGCGCTGGCGACGGCTCTAAGAGCGCTTGGACTCCCTTGCAGTCTGTCGAAGGACTCCAAGGGATTGCCCTCGAGACCTGAGGACGCCGCCGGTGCCCTTCACTCGGCCTTTCTGCAGACCCATTCGAAGAAACTGCATCTCATTCCTATGGACTTGGCCGACCGATTGCCGCCGCTTACATTCGGCAGAGCCCGCTTGGGGAGGTTCACCCCAAACCAAATTCGTGAACTGTTCAACGAAGAGCAGCTGAGACGAACGTATCCGAAGCATAAACTCGACGCCGATCTGTTCGCCGAGTTTCAATGGCTCGTCGTCGAAGAGACCGTCGAGTTCGAGCAGGACAAGGGCGCGCGCGTCCTCCCCGACCTTCTGATAGATTTTAGTCAGGACCTCGGTCGCATCGAACCTCACGAAGCTCGGCATTCAGGAGCGATCGAGGCTGTGTTGTTCTTCCTGCTTCTTTCGCCATGGGAGGAGTGGGCGGCGATGCTGGAGTTGGACTGGCGCGGCTTCCAGGTACCTTGGGTCCACACAATCGACAGCGACATCTTCGTACGAAGGGCTACGCCCCCTTCTCCCGACAGCCTCAACTGGACCATAGCCATCTTCCCCGATGGTTTCGGTGGCGAAATCGAGGAAGACGTGCCCTTGGTCCGTAACCTAGAGGATCAAGCCGAGACCGACCTTTCAAAGTTGGATCAACCCTACTGGGAAATCGTGGAACGGGCTCGCAAATCCGTTCTCTTTGAAACTCCGATCGTTCATTTCTTCACCCGCGCCTTCTTTGCCGATGGCATCGACGAGTTCCTGGCACATATGATCGTCATCGATGCTGCACTGGGGCTGCACGCCGACTATGACCAATCGCGTCGTGTTTCCCCTGATCGTCACAAAGGAATCGGAGCGACGAAACGCCTGCGCCATCGTGTCGGCGGCCTCCTGGGAAACCGGACCTTCGGCGATCAGTTCGACAGGCTATTCAATATCAGGAGCGCATTTCTGCACGGCCGTCCGATGGGCGCCATATCCAGCAAGGACCGCGTCGATACGCGCTCGCTGGCCCGGCGGGTGGTATGCGCGTTGATTGAAGCGACTACCACCGGATCATTCCTGTCGCGCGAGGAATACCTTGACGATTTGCTGGACGCCGGCCTGCAGCTGCCGTAGCAGGCGTTGATGTGTTCGCGCCATCTGCAATCCATATCAATTCGTTGAACTGAGCTCATGGCTGGGGTTCTTATCCCTTCACGAAACATAGAAGCTTTTCATCTCGACCCCTTTTCGAATATCGCGAACTGCGTTGAACGGCAGCCCAACATCAGACTTGGGCTGCAAATGTGGTTGGCAGCGTCAATCTGATCTTGTTCAGAGCCCTTCCTCTGGCTCCGGTTCATAATGCTGCAACGCCCACATAGGGTCGAACGGCGGTTCGGGGCAGTTACCCTGGCATCTGATATCGATCAGGCTCCCTATTCTCATTGCCAGAAACGTCGCGTCATCCTTGGTATGGGTGATGAATCGCCCGCGCAGTTCGTCGTTGTTATAGAGGGGTGTAATATCGAAGAGTTCGCCGTCTGGGCCGCGCACTACGGAATGCGCTGTATAAACTACGTGATCGGGTCCGCCGCTCATGTATGCTATCCATCCTCGAACCGCGGTATGTCCGGTGTGGTGTTTCACCCAGTGATCGACGTTGTCGTGGCAACCTCCGACCTTCGGCTCCCACCCGTCGAACCCTGCATCGCGCTTGACGTTTACAAAGGATGCGGTTTCGCTCCTAACACAAATATCGCGCTCGTATTCATCCCGAGTCATGACAACATCCTATCTATGACAAAGAACATCATCACATATTTTCAGTGGCTTGGTGTCAATCGCCCCGAGATTCGTCGGTTCGGATCTCTTCAACAGGCTTACCACGAACCCGCGAGAGGGTTGCCAACCAAGGGTACTGCTTTGAGGTTCCCTTTTTGGTCTCCCACGGAAATCGAGGGAAGCATCTGCTTGGGAGATCGACGAAACCACTTCACCGCGATGCTGGCGAGGTCACCGATCATCGGCAGATTCTGCCAATCCGCGAACCGGTCGGCTGTCGCTTCAGGCTCCGATTGGTAAAAGAAGGAGCCCGAACGGTTGAGATCATCGATCGACGGCGCCATTGCCGAAATGGGTCTTTGGAACATTTTTGACGGCACGCCAAGTGGACTGGCCGTCTCTGAAAAAGCAGGGGCCATGAAATCGATCGCCCAGCCGTCGGCCTCGATCCAGCAATGGAAGCTCTCACCGGCGCCGGTGACATAACCGTCGTCGCGGTGATCAGCAAAAAGGAGCATCGATCCACCAAGATTGTAGGCGGCGAGACCGCCTTTGGGCACCGCTTTGATCTTGTAGTGATGCTCGAGGATAAAGGCGCCGAAGGTGCTGAAGTACATACAGGCATATGCGGGATTGCCGCCTTCGTTGACAACGAGGCTGTTAATGACCCGGTAGATCCTGTGATAGTCCGTTTGTTTGATCAGCATGGGTAAGGGTGCTTTCAGCGCTCGTTTGGGCTAGGCGTTAGGTCTTCAGGGGCGAGTTTCCAGCTGTCTACGTCGCCACAGCAATCACCGGGTCATCGACGTCGCGATCGGCTGCTGACAGTCTCGGGAACAGCCAGGCTATGACTGCAGGATCGAGCAAGCCCTGGGCGAACATCGACTCCCAGTTGTTGAGAGAACCCTGAGCATAGTCACGCGTCGCTCGATGCTCGCAGATAGCCGCGATCAATTCAGCTTGGTTCGCAGGAATGAAGTCCAGGGACCCGACGATTTTTCGCGGCGCGCGCACGAACTTGACCCACTGGTTCCTCAGCCAGTTTAGCACGCCGGTCCGCTTGATCACATTGTCCAGGTGGTATTCGATCGCGGGCCTGTCCGAGTGGGTAAGGGCAACCAGGATTTCGAGGTCTACGATCACGGTTGCATCCATGCCGGAAAACTTCGCTGCGTAAAGACGTTCGTCCATGCACGCGTCATAGTATGGATGGAGGATGCGCGCTCCCACGGCATTGCCCTTATAGTTCTGGCCACGCTTCAGGTTGCAATCACATGCTGGGACCAGATTCTTGGAGAAGACCGCAAATGCCGGATGATCTTCCTTTGGCAGAACGTGGTCCAGCGTGTGAGCATGCAACGAGCCACACATCGAACATGGTAGTGCAAGATTGTCCTCGCGGATGTCATCGATAGGGCGGTGGCTGGTTGGCAAATCTTTGTAGTGTTTGCGCAGCCATTTATCCAATGGACCCGGGATCGGGACATGCACGACCGCCTGTGCGTTCCCCGAGACGCTGTCATACTGCACATAGCCGGCCTTCAGGGCTTGCCGGAATGCCTGTAGGCCTGGATAACTTCCAAGCCGGTGGTTGTCGACGAGCGCATCGACGCCTGCGATGTCATCGAAAATCGGAAAGGGGAGTTTGCGCATCAGCCGGAAATCTTTGCCCGAAGTTCGTTCAGGAATTCCAGCGACAACTCGTTGCTATATTTTTCGAGGATCTCATCCCAGGTCATCCCCGACGACTGGATGTTTTTCTCCAACTCCTGCGCGAGATACGAGGGTTCGTCTTCTCCAAAAACGAAGTAAGAAATTTCTCCAACGTCTGCACCGAAGGTCGCGAGGCGCGGTCTCTGGACTTCGATCCTTCTATCGGCGTCAGCCCTTAGGATCGAGATCTGCTCCCTGAAAACCTCTCGGAGAAAATAGGCAGAGTGCGTGGCGATGATGGCTGCGGACCCGGTCTGCGCCAGCAGGCTGTCCAGGATCGAAACGAAGCGCGCTATGAAGTTTGGGTGTAGATGGGTCTCGGGCTCATCGAAGAGTAGAAGAGAGCTATTGTCGATTTCCAAGCTCACATATGCCGCAAACTTGAGAAAAGAGATTTCGCCGCTACTCAGGCGAAGCGCATTGCCATCGGAGAAACGAACCGGATCACGCCGGGTGTTCAGCGACGCAAACCGTCGGAGTTTTTCCTGTTCGCCGCCTTGGTTCAATGAGCGCAATGGAATGATGCCGTCGTTCGTCCAGACACAGATGGATTTCGGGTCCCCCAGCGCTTCGAGTGCATTGAGGAAAATCTGCCATCGGCTGCGATCCTTGATCGCTTGGTTCGATCGAGCGACGCTGACGATCGCGCTGATCAGACCGCCGGCTTTTCGGGTCGGGGAGGATCGCGCCAGGGCATAGCGTGAATAGCGAACATATTGCCGGCGTCGCGCCGTGCTTGGAAAGATAGAGAGCGCCTCTTTCGTCGGGGCAAACGCCAGCATTCGATTGAACTGAGCGCGCTCCCCCGTTTGTGGATCAATCAGCCCGCCACCTTTTATGGCCTGCTTCGCGATAGTGCTAAGAGCCTGACTTTTCCCAACACCATTCTTCCCGATGATGATCGCCATCCGCTTTGGCAAGAAGCCGGTGTGGTCGAAGTTGAATCTGAGCTCGTGCTCGTTTACAAAAGCCGTCAGTTTGAACGACACGGCGATCGTCGGCGACATTCGACCGATTTCCTCATGGCCGAGACCTCGCAGGATCGGTCCTGCGTTCTTGAAGGCAAAAAAAGCTTCCGCGGTACGCGTTAAGGAATACTGGAAAACCGCAGTGTTCGGCGCGTCGCGCACAATCGGAGAGTTTGCGGAAAACTCACCCAGAGCGACGAGATCACAGATTTTGAGCAGGATTTCGCGAGCATCATCGACGTCTACATCTGCAACGAGCCCGCGATAGGCATCGAGGTCGGGCAGTAGCGTGAAAAATTTCGGAAAGTCGTCCCCGGGGACCACCGCCATGTCTGGAGCCGCACTCTTGATCAGATCAGCGCCATTCACCTCGTCATTCGAGCTTTGGAGAAAGCCGATCATGCCAGAAATTTCGGCTGTCAGGCGAGCAGAGTCCCGGCGAACGAAAACATTGATCCGAGTCTTGAAGCGGAAATCGTCGAAACTGTCTCCAGACGGGGTGATCAGAATAGTATTATTTTCGATCGATCGGGCGTCGGAGGGCGTCTGCGAAGAGAAAAAGAGCTTGAACTGTTCTTTTGGAGTGTCCGAAGGCGAGACCGTCATATGATTTCCATGTCTTTTTCGCGCAATCTACCGATTGCTCACGTGGCATGCATGATACGTATTTTGGTCGTGCAAGCAAACTAGCTTCGCCCGATGGTAGCAGCGTTGTGCACAGGGCTCGGGGCATCGAAGGGCGGCGTTGAGCAGCTACCGTAATTACGCGACATTATGAGTTCGCGCCGTTCGGGGACTTAATTTTGGGAGGCTAGACAATGCTGTTCGAAAAGGCCGTGGCGCGCTCATTTTCAGTCGTTGACCGAGCTTTGCGTCGCTCATTCCCGGCCGACTATCACAAGCGATGCATGTACGCGGCATTTGGGATGCAGAAGCTGCTGTCGGATTTTGGGCACGAAGCATCGATCCAGGGCGGCGACGCAGTCGCCTTTATGGTGTCCAGATCTGGCCAACAAGCAGGCATGCAAGGTTTCGCAAATGCGCCGGAAGGGCACGCGCATTACTGGGTCGTTGCGGCTGGACGGCTGGTCGATATCGGTCCCCACTATTTGCCGCAGGATTCGAGTTTTCCCGCAGCTGACGTCCCGTTGATCTGCTGGGATCTTGCCGGGGCTCTGCCTCCGTTTCTACGATGTCGAGTTTTTGGGGATTTCGGCCCTTTGACCGCTTTGATTACGACCGAGGAGATCCATGAACGGATGGAAGCATTCATAGAGCAGTGCCGCAGCAAAGCTAAGAACCTCGTTGGCCAGCCCAAATTGCCGACTTGGTTGCTGACGAGCCTGGAGACGGTTGAACGAAGTGCTGCCCAGAGTGACGTCTGGGCGAAGGGGGCGCTCCGCTTCGCCTCGTGCCTGGCGTTGAGAAGAGCTTGACGTTCTACATGCATTCACCGAAGTGACCGCAATTTTCGGTGTTCAATCGGAAGCCATCCCTTTTCAACAAGTTGCAAACGAGGAAGTAATACTGGGTGTGAGTCGTGGGGGCATTCAGTGTTCATTTCAGAAATCTTTGCGCGGGGCTTTCGATGCTTCGAGCCCGCTTCTCCATTGCAGCTGAAACTCACGCCTGGCCTCAACATTCTTGTCGGTCCTAACGACGCCGGGAAAAGTGCGATCATCGATGCGATACGATACACTCTCTGGACACGTGGAGATGACTATCTCCGTCCCGATGAGCTGGACTTCTACGTCGATGCGGCAGGCGTGCGAGCCTCAGAATTTACAATCACCTGCACGTTCGATGCGCTGACGCCGGACGAGGAATCCCGGTTCCTCGAGTGGTGCACGAACGAGAAGGGAAAGCTCCGTCTCCATATCTGTATCCGCAGCACGCGACGCCTCTCACCAGGTGGGGGCAGCATCATCGCAACGCAACATCGAGCCGGCAAGGATGGCGAAGGCCTCCCGATCGACGGAGAGGTGCGCGAATATCTCAAGGCGACATACCTGAAGCCTCTTCGGGATGCCGAGCGCGAACTGAGGGCTGGTCGTCGATCCCGCCTTTCCCGCATCTTAGGCGCCATGCCGCAGATGGGGCCCGAAAGCAAGCCGGGTGCTGTCGGTGGAAAATTCACGTTGCTTGATACGCTCAAAGCAGCCGACAAGGATGTGCGCGACAATACGGCTGTCCGCGGTATAGCGAGTAACGTTAACACCGACTTCCTCGACAAGCTTTCGTTTGCCGATGATCCCCTTGTCGCTACTCTGGACCTTGGCGCGCATGGCTCATTCGACCAGGTGCTTGAGCGCTTCGAACTTTATCTCAACGCCAAAACCGGCGGAGGGCGAGTTCAACGCGGACTTGGCTACAACAATCTTCTCTTTATGGCCGCCGAATTACTGCTTCTGCAGTCCCATCCGGATCAAGTCCCTTTCTTGCTGATCGAAGAACCTGAGGCGCATCTCCACCCACAGCATCAGACGCTCTTCATGGAGGTCCTTTCAGCACGCGCGGTGGTTGAGTCTGGTGAAGGGCAGAAGCAAGTTCAGGTTGTGTTGACGACACACAGCCCTCAGTTAGCAGCGGGCGCAGATCTCGAGACGATGACCATTATGGTCGGCCATCAAGCCTTCCCCTTGGCTGCCGCCTACACTCGTCTCGATATTAGCGACTATGAATTCCTCCGGCGCTTTCTCGATGCAACCAAAGCTAATCTCTTTTTCGCTCGTGCCCTAATAGTCGTTGAAGGAGATGGTGAGAACCTCCTCTTGCCAGCAATTGCCGAGAAACTGGGGCGTCCGCTCAGTCGCCATGGCGTCTCGATCGTTAATGTCGGTCATAGGGGGCTCTTCCGGTACAGTCGTATCCTTCAGAGCAAGGCCGGGCCAGCCATGGGTATTCCGGTCGCCTTGATACCGGATCGCGATATACCGCCGAAAGAAGCGAAAGCATTGGTCGGCGAACGAAAGACCGAAGACGAGCTGGACGCAGATGCAATCACGGCACGCATGAAAACGCTGCGCCGCGATGTTGGCGATCCGGTCGACGCCTTTATTGCGGACTGCTGGACCCTTGAGTTCGATTTGGCATTGCAGCCGCTTCTGGCTGAAAGCGTCTATCAGGCCGTCCTGCTCGCGAAGTCTACGTCGCGTCGGCCCGAATGGCGGAAGAGGATTGTTGAGACCGCGAGCAAGGAGTTTCAGCAGTGGAAAGACGATGGTCTCTCCGATCTGGAAATCGCGGTAAAAATCTACGATCCTGTATTCAACGGCAATGCATCAAAAGCTGAGGTCGCCGAAGAACTGGCGGCCATCATTCGGGCCCGACCGGACACACCAGCCGAAATGCGTGACCGGCTGCCCCCGTATCTCGTCCGTGCCGTCGATTTCGTTACCGAACCATATGAGGCTGGAAAGCCGCCGTTTGGGGACGCCGCCGAGGAAGATGACGTGCCCGAACCTGTTTCAGTGACGGAGACGTCGTAGCCGTGCTGGAAATCGCGCCAATCACCCCCGAACTTCTGGCCGAGCTTGGCGCCGAGCTCGGTGGCTGTGACTTTACGGACAAAAGCCGTTCGGACTTTCTTGCAAGCATGGCCTCCTGTGACGTGCAGGCGGCACCCGGTAATGGGAAAACCACCCTGCTGGCGGCAAAGCTAGCTCTCCTCTCGCGAAGTTGGGACAGCCGCAGCCAAGGCGTGTGCATTATTTCTCATACTAATGCGGCACGCACGGAAGTCGAGCAGCAGATCTCGCGCCACCCGACAGCTTCGCAACTTATGGCGTATCCTCATTTCACAGGAACTGTGACGGCATTCGTCAACCAGTTCCTGGCGTTACCTTATTTGCACGGACTTGGCTGGCCGATCCGGCGGATCGATGATGATGTCTTTGCTGCGGAAGCGGCTCGAGCACTTCCTCACTATTGGGAACTAAAAGCACAAGCAAAAAAAGCTCCGGCGATGGTAGACTCGTGGGTCAGGGGCTTGGATCTAGACGTAGATTTCGTGACCGGTTCGGAATTGCCTAAGTCGCTGGCGGTCCATCGCAGAAAAGGGCAACACGGCGCCGACACAGGCTGTGGAAAGGCGCTCGCCAAGCTCAAAGCATCCATGGTGAGGAAAGGGCTCTATCGATATTCCGATATGACTGCCCTCGCGTTGCGCGCGCTCAAAGAGAACCCGAAAATTGCAGAGCGGCTGCGCTCCCGCTTCCCCCTTGTGATCCTGGATGAAGCACAAGACACGAACGGCAAGCAATTGAACCTCCTAGAGCACTTGTTCGCCGAAGGAGGCACGGCGTTTCAGCGTCTTGGCGACAGCAATCAGACCCTATACCAAGACGATGCCCCGGTAGCATCCTACTGGACACCAGGCGCAAATTGCATTCCTTTTGACGAAAGTCGGCGGTTCGGACAGCCGATAGCTGACTTTGCGAGCCGGCTGACCACCAAGCTTCCCCAGAAAATTCAAAGCGTTGACGGTAAGCGTACGCTGATGGTTGTCATCGTCTTCGACGAAAAGACGATTGGTGGGGTGCTGGCCGCTTTCGCAGAAGAAGCCAGAGCTCATTGGCCCGAAACCTTTTCGGAAAAAGAGATCTGGGCGGTAGCGTCACGTCATAATGTCACCGGAAGGGTCAAGGGACCATGGCACCCAAAGAGCCTCGTTGATTATTATCCCGCTTATCGCAGTGAAGCCGGGACGGCCAAAGAGGCAAATCTGCTCTGCAGACAGCTTCAAAAAGCGGCACTCCTTCATGCGGCTGCTCGTCCACCGTCCGAAATCATGGATATTTTCTGTGGAGCTATTGCCGAGCTTTCGCGGCTTCACGGTTGGACCGGTTCAAACGGGGCGCCGATTTCGGCAAGAAGCCTTTGGGTGACCCTTGGTCGGCGCACAGGCGAACTCCCTCGAAGGATAAGATCGCTTCTTCACAAGCACATATTGGTTGGCAACGCCGCGTGGGAGGAGGTCGCTTGGAAGCAATTCTGCGGAGCGTTGGTTGCGATGTTTGACTCAGGCGATGGGCAGGCTGTTCCGGGGGAGGTGTCCGACTATTGTGGTTTCGTCGGGGGTAAAGAGGCGGATGCGGTGGAGCCCGCTAGGCAGGCAACGAAGCAGGTCACAATCTCGCAAGCAACCATCCGTCTCGGCTCTATCCATTCGGTTAAAGGGAAGACGGTCGATGGTATCTTGGTCATGGAAAGCGAGGTCTGGAAAGGGCACGCAAATGGCCAATCATGCCTCGATCTGGCAACCGTCCTACCGACTGCGTTTGGAGCTAAGGGAGCAGTTCCGCTATCGGAAATAGGACTTTCAGCAGCAACGAATATATTCGTTGCTGTCACTCGGCCTCGAGAGGTTTTGGGCCTCGCGCTAAGGAAGTCGGAGTTCGTTGCGCTTGCGGACATCGCACAAGAACAAGGATGGAAGGTCGTAGATCTCGCAAAGGGGGCCTAATGTCGCAATCGTAACGGGCGATGACGATCGGCCTTCTAGAGTAACGGGGGCGGAATCCATGAGTGTATTATCAGGACTGGCCTTCTCGCAGGAATGGCTGAAGCAGTTCAAAGCAGAGGATCGCGATATTGCGCGAATGGTGCTCGACGAGGTTCAACTTGTTTCCTCTCGGAAGTTCAGTGATGGAATTATCGAGCTCATTGATGAGATTGCGGCGGAGAGATCGGATAAGGATCGGAAAATCGCGCTTTACTCGGAAAGGCCGATGAAATTAGCGTGGGGAGATGTCCCTGCATTCTTCCCTAACTCTCGGCACGGTCGAGCTGAGGGGCCGGGCGTCCCGCCGATTGTCGTCAATCCGAAAGACCAGGAGGTTGGCAGCGAAGGCATAGTCGCACAGCTGATAACGGCTTACTGCCGCGCGAACCCACGGGTTGCATTGTCACACCCTGGGCCAACTAAGCTGCGAAAGGATCGAGTGAGCCACATTGTGCTTGTGACCGACCTTATAGGTTCGGGCGATCGCATTTATAGGATGCTCGAATCATTCGGCCGTGTGGCAACCCTTCGGAGCTGGCAATCATATGGACTGATCAAGTTTATCGTCGTCGCTTATGCCTCAACGGACCCCGGTCTGCGACGCCTTCAGACAATGCCTTGCCTCACGAGGTTCAGTCGGTGGTTAGTTGTGCGACCCTTTATGCAGCCTTCAGAGGGGCGCGACGCGAGCTAGCTTACAGCCTCTGTCGAAGATATCCCCCCGCAAGGCGCGGCGATCCCTTCGGATGGAAAGGTGGTGGAGCTCTGATATCGTTCTCTCATGGTTGCCCCAATAACGCACCTGCTATCCTGTGGACCCGCGCGAACTCATGGAAACCAATATTTCCAGGTCGCACCGTTTTGGCCGCGCAAGAAGCTTTCGATGTTGATGACGATGATTTGCTGAGGGAGCGAGCGGAGCGCGTACTCAAAGCTACGAGTGCGCGAGAACGATTAGATGCCCCAGACGGTTGGCTTTGGCTTTCCACTATGGCGATTTTGGCGGTGAGCGAAGATGGAGCGCGCGGTGCGAGGGAAGTCTCCGCCAGGTTGGGGATACCGCTTCGCGAGGCGCGCTCGCAACTAACGCTCTGCCGGATGGCTGGTTGGATCGCGGGTAAAGGGCGACTTACCCTCTTAGGCCGGCTGGAGCTTAAGCGATTGCGAAGGCGTTTACGTCCAAAAACAGTATTCCCCTCGGATACGAATCCATTCTACTATCCGAGTCAGCTGAGGGCTCCATGACAGCAAGTAGGAATGCGCCGCGGAAGCGGCGATGGGCACCCCGGGTGTCCAGAGCATTGGATTCTCGATGCTCGCTTCACGTAGCTTGTTTTTCATGCTGCGCACTGGCCCGAGCCTTTACCGGCGGCGTCTTAGGTACGCCTCGCGCCAGTACCCACCGAATGGGGTCAAAGTAATGCAAGCATGGAGCCCTCAGCACTATCGCTACGAAGCGGAGCGTCACGGTGTTCAGGATGAAACCATCGACAACGCTATAGCCCGCATAGAGCTGATTGTAGCAAAAAATTCCAATGTCACTCCTATTCTCACTTTGCGCCATTTGAGCGAAATGTCGGGAGTCGAATACGGCTTTCTTCGCTCGGTGATTTCACGTTCGATGATGCGAAAAAAGTATCGCGTTTTTTCTTTGCGAAAAAACGTACCGGGTCGCACTCGCTATCGATTAATCTGCGTGCCGAGTAAAGAGCTTAAGACCGTACAAGATTGGATTGTCAGGAACATCCTGCGGCATACGCGCTCGCATCGCGCTAGCTTCGCTTATCATCCGAAGTCACGCCCGGAGTTTGCAGCGAAAGCTCACTGCGGCTGTGACTATCTTTTGAAAGTTGATATTCAGGATTTCTTCAACAGAGTAACTGAGGGCAAGATCAGTCGCATATTCTGTGATCTTGGCTTTTCGGACCTTGTTTCTTTCGAACTAGCCCGCCTTACCACCGTTACAGCGCAAGGTATCGAGCTCGCGGAGGGGCTCTCTGAACGTCGATGGCCTGCCATCCCCGCTTACCAATCAAGATACGAGGGCTTTCTGCCGCAGGGAGCTCCGACAAGCCCAATGTTGTCCAATTTGGCAATGCTCGCCTTGGACGAAAAGCTTCAGGAGTTGGCAACCTCGGAAGGCATATCCTATACTCGCTATGCCGATGATCTAACATTTTCAGCTCGAAAGCCTCATGATTTCGAATCAATAAGGCGATTTAAACGGAAAGTTCTTACTGAACTCAGTGCCGCCGGATTTCGGCCCAACCTGCGGAAGACCCATATCCGTGGTCCAGGAGCGCGGCGGATTGTTCTAGGAATGCTTGTGGATGGCCAAAGACCTCGTCTTACGAAGGAGTTCAAAGACGATCTGCGCCAGCACCTCCATTATCTGACTTCAGATGATCATGGCCCGGCTGCCCATGCGCAAGCCAAGAAGACGTCTATAGGTGGAATGTTTCATATAGTTCGTGGAAAAATTGGATGGGCTACGCGCGTAGAGCCCGAGTATGGCAGGAAATGCCTTATCCAATTTCGAACTATTAAATGGCCCCCTATCTATGTCCAACACGCCAAGTGAGGGACCAAGATTTCACGGGATTTCGAGACGATCGACGATCCACAAGGTTCGCGCGAAGAAATGATCAGCGTATCGTCCGGCAGAGGGCGGGCGAGATCCTGAGTTTTCTGCCAAGGCGCCCACATCCAAGTCTCCGTTTCGTCCTTCGTCAGCAGAAGGACCGACCTAGCCTTCTCATGGATAGGTTTGACTACTCCGTTCGGATCGGTGGTCAGGAAGCCATAGTGACTTTGCCCCCACACCGAAAACTTGTTCCCGATCCGGCACTACCGTAATTCTAAAAAGAATATTAATATATTCATACGGTTAGGCCTTAGGGCGTCGGATTGAAGTTTCGAATCCTTTCAAGGCGTGGGTTACCCTCTGGTTTTCAGCGCTGTTCACGACGATGCCGAGGGGGCGAAGTTAGGCCTATGATACCGGTGCCCCAAAGAGCAACGACATCAACGCCCCGCATGGACACCGCTCGAGGCCAATGAACGCCAGCATCACTGCTCGGCGCTTCGGATCGTTTGTGGTATGACATAGGCACTCTGGAAGCTGCATCAGGAACGTTGGATTGATGGCACGCCCTCGTTTACTCGCCCACCGGCCTTTACCAAGCTACGCTTATTTGCCGGGCCGTGGCCCGCATCCTGTTCGCCACCCTGCGGGACATAGCTACTCGGTCCAGCCTGTCCGGTTTATCGCCTCGCTCGAATCCGAGGAATTCGCTTGGGGACAAGATCTTTTCAATCATGGGTACTATTGGGAAGCTCATGAGGCTTGGGAAGGGCTGTGGCAGGTAGCGGCGAGGGGAAGCCCATTACGCGATTTTCTCAAGGCGTTGATTTTGCTCTCAGCCTCGGGCGTTAAAATCCGGGAACGTAAACGCGCTGCAGCCAGTCACCACGCCGGTCGTGCTGGTGCACTGTTGCGAGGTCTGACGACGGTTTCACCGCAAGTTTTTTCATTTGCACTGGGAATGTCGCCAACGTCGCTCGCGGAACTCGCCGAAGCAACAGCGGATGACATGCCGGTCCTGCACGTGGCGGAACAGGGGCAGGCTGAACCGGTGTTCGACTTCTTCCTTGGATCCGTCTAAACCATCGTAACCTACTTTTGGGCTTCGTTGATCTGCTGGATCGGCATCACCTGAACTTCGGACGAGATTCCGTGCTCGCACAGAAGTGGAGGATTTCCTGTGTCTCCGCAATCGAGCCGTCACTGATCCCGCAATTGTCTTAGCCCCTTGATTCGCAGGTTTTCGGCGGCTCCTTTGCGGAGAACTTGTTGGTTTATTTTCAGATTTTAGGATGTTTTCCTTTAAACTATCCGTTACGGAACGAAGTCTTACGCTCCTTGTTTTAGACACACCGAAACCGGAGCCCGACAATGACCATCAGAAAACTTAGCCGATCCTTGCCCATCGCACTGGCACTTCTCGCGCCCATGGCAACCGCCACCCCGTTGCTCGCCCAGGAGATGGCAAAACCCACCGCCGAAATGCAGGCGGTCCTCGATAAGCTTGCGGCTCTGGGCGCCAAGCCGTTTTCCACCCTGACTGTTCCTGAAGCCCGCACCCAGGCTTCACCGGCGGACGCTGCCCACGCCGTCCAGTGGGACAAACGCTTGTCGTCCAATCCAGAAGCGCAAGTGACGACCAAGGACATCACCATTCCAACGGCGGAAGGCGGCGTTGCTGCACGGGTTTACATTCCCGGCGGTAAGGGACCGTTCCCGGTCGTCGTCTACTACCACGGCGGTGGCTGGGTAGTTGCCGACATCAACGTCTACGACGGCGCACCCCGTGCGCTGGCACTGGGCACCAATGCGATCGTGGTTTCGGTCGAATATCGTCATGCGCCTGAGCACAAATTTCCTGCAGCCCATGAAGACGCCTGGTCCGCCTACAAGTGGGTTGTCGAGAACATCCACGAGCTGAATGGCAATTCCGACAAGATTGCAGTCGCTGGCGAAAGCGCCGGCGGCAATTTGGCAGCCAATGTTGCTCTGATGGCCAAAGAGATGAAGAACAAGCAGCCCGTTTACCAACTTCTGGTCTATCCGGTGGCCGGTAACGACATGAACACGGCGTCCTACAACGAGAATGCGAACGCCAAGCCACTCGGTAAGGCTGACATGGAATGGTTTGTGAAGAACACTTTCAGTTCGATGGATGAAACCTCCGACAAGCGCCTGAATCTGATCGGCCGGAATGATCTTGCAGGTGTGGCTCCAGCGACCGTCATCACCGCCCAGATCGATCCCTTGCGTTCTGAAGGTGAGGCCTATGCTGCCAAGCTGAAGGAGGCGGGGGTTGCTGTCGACGCAAAGACATTCGCGGGCGTGACACATGAGTTCTTCGGCATGGTCAAGGTGGTACCCGAAGCCAAGCAAGCGCTTGACCTCGCTGTCGCCGATCTCACCGCAGCCTTCGCCAAAGCCAAGTAAGGAAAGCCAAGATGAACAGAACAATTTCCGCCACGCTCTTATCGCTCTCGCTTATGATGTCCACCACAGCAATGGCGGCTATGCCTGAAAGTGCGGACAAGGCGGCAGCGGCCATGAATGTCGACAAGGCGTCTTTCGTCAAGGTTGTCACAAGCTCGAACGCATTCGAGATCGAGTCAAGCAAGCTTGCTGAGCAGAAAGCCAAGGATGCCGACGTTAAGGAGTTCGCGGCAGCGATGATCAGGGATCACACGATGGCGGCAGAGGAACTGAAGAAAGCCGCTAAACTCGGAGACGAAGCACCAATGCTGTCGCCGAAACATGCAGCGATGCTAGATACTCTAAAGGGTGCATCCGCCCAGGACTTCCAGCCACTCTATATTGAAATGCAGACGACAGCCCATATGGAAGCCGTGACCCTGTTTGCGACCTATGCCAAGGGGGGCGACGATCCGGCGGTCGAGGAGTTCGCGGCCAAGATGCTTCCCAAGCTCGAGATGCACAAGATGCATGTGATGAAGCTTGTCGCGGCACACTAATCAAGAACGCTCCAGAAGCCCGGTTGGAAGATCGGGCTTTTTCGTTACGCCTCTACGAGATGATTGAAGTCGATTAATTTCCAGTATCCGAGGGCATCCTGGAACAATTAGCGCTCGTGTAACTTTGAAAGCTATGGAAACCGCAAATTTTGCCAGTCTCAGAGAACCGATCGCGCTCGTTGTTGACGATGAGCCTTTGATACTAATGGATACGGCAGACATGATCTCCGACGAAGGTTATGCGGTCGTTGAGGCAGGGACGGCGGATCAGGCTTTCGAGTTCCTGCAGAAACATTCCTCGCTTCAGCTCCTGTTCACCGACGTGCAAATGCCGGGCGACCTGGACGGGTGCCAGCTGGCAAGGCTTGTAGCAGAACGTTGGCCGCATATCTGCGTCATCGTGGCGTTGGGAGCCGCAAGGCCAGGGCCAAATGATATTCCAGAAAATGCGAGATTCATCGCCGAGCCATTTTCAGCCGACCTTGTTCACCAAGTTCTGCCAGATCATTGTGAGGCATCGCAATTGAAAAGATGAATTATAGGCGGCCTGACTAATTGTTTCTCATGTGTTGCATTCAGCCGACCCGACGGAGCGATATCTATTTGTCGCCTCTACCTGACGATGGCATTTGTTGACACAGCCATTTCCGACTGTCAAAGGACAGTATGGCCCAACGTCAATCCCGCAATGTTTCCCCGAACTGGAGGGTTTCATCAACGACAGCCTGGCAACCGGCGACTACGCCAATGCCAGCGAGGTTGTCCGCGCTTCTTTGTGCAGCTTGCGCGGTGGCGGCTTTAAAGCGCCACTTCCGGTCGGAAAGACCTGGCCGAAAGGCGGCGGTGAATGCGGCGAACTGGTACGTTCTAAAGACTGGCACAAAAGCCTGGCCGGCACCATCGAAGGATGGAGCGCCGAGATGCGGGCGACGGTTGCTAATATTGTCAATTCGCCAGTTGCCAAGGTGCTGATGTGGGGTCCGCACAATGTCATGATCTACAACGATGCCTATCGCGAAATTGCCGGCGAGCGCCATCCGATGGCACTGGGAACCCCTGTTTCCGCGGCATTCCCGGAAGTCTGGGATTGGAATCGCCCGATCCTTGAAGCCGGTTTGCGAGGCGAAACGGTTTCCCACCGGGACCAGCCGATCGTTTTCAACCGGGCTCATGGGCCGGAAACCCTCTTCCTCGATCTCTTCTATACGCCGGTCTATGACGGCGATGGCGATGTCGGTGGTGTGATGTGCACTATCGTTGACACCAGCGCCCGCGTGTTGGCTGAAGCTCGGCTTGCCGAGCGCAAAGCAGAATTGCGCAGGGTGACAGATGCCGTGCCGATGCTGATCTCCTATGTTGATCGGGATCACGTCTATCGCTTTGCCAATGGCGCCTATCGAGACTGGTTCGGCGCTGAACCTGAGACCATGATCGGTCACCATGTGCGTGATGTCATCGGCCAGACTGCTTATGAAGAACGCAAGGACTCTATTGTGCGGGCTCTCGCCGGGGACGCGATTGTTTCTGAAACTGAGCTACCGCACCAAGATGGTGGCTTACGTCGGATCGAGTTCAGGTACGTGCCGCACATCGATCCAGATGGTTCGGTTCCGGGCGTCAATATTCTCGGCATCGACGTAGAGGAACGTGCGCAGCGTGAAGCGGCCCTGGCGATCAGTAATAGCAGGTTTCGGACCGCTATGGATGCTGTCCACGGCGTGTTGTGGACCAATAGCTCCGACGGCAAGATGGTCGGCGAACAGCGTGGTTGGGCTACACTGACAGGCCAGACGCCAGAAGAATATCAGGGCTTCGGCTGGTCGAGCGCGGTGCATCCGGACGACGTAGCCGCCACGGTTGAAGCCTGGCAGGCAGCCGTTGCAGCGAAAAGCATGTTCATCTATGAGCACCGTGTGAAGCGTCACGATGGTGCCTGGCGGCAATATGCTATCCGAGGCCTGCCCATTCTGGATACAGCTGGCGAAATCATCGAGTGGGTCGGCGTGCATACCGACATCACCCATCAGCGCGCGGCTGAAGCCGCCTTACGCGAGCAGGCGGAAGCTCTTGCGCGTCAGGTGCGTCATCGCGAGAGGGCAGAAGAACAGCTGCGCCACGTCAATGAAAATCTTGAAGCTCGGGTCATTGCCGAAATTGACGAGCGGCGTAAGGCAGAAGCCAAATTGGCCCAGTCGCAGAAGATGGAGACTGTCGGAAAACTGACCGGCGGCGTCGCCCATGACTTCAACAACCTGCTTCAGGTCGTTTAGGCAATCTTCAGCTGCTTGGCAAGGATATTGCCGGCAATCAGCGCGCTGAAACCCGGGTTGCCAATGCAATGGCCGGCGTTTTGCGCGGTTCAAAATTGGCTAGCCAACTCTTGGCTTTTGGTCGGCGCCAGGCACTTGAGCCCAAGGTTGTCAATGTAAGCCGATTCGTGCGCGGCATGGACGACATGCTGCGCCGGGCGATCGGCGAGGCGATCGAAGTGGAAACGGTTGTCACCGGAGGTCTGTGGAACACATTTATCGATCCTGCACAGGTCGAGAATGCATTGCTTAATCTTGCAATCAATGCCCGCGATGCCATGAACGGACAAGGCAAGCTGACTATCGAGCTGGCCAACGCGCATTTGGACGACGCCTACGCGCTGGCGCATGACGAGGTCACGCCGGGTCAATGTCATGTTGGCGGTCAGCGATACGGGCTCCGGCATGTCACCCGACATCATTCAAAAGGTGTTCGAACCATTCTTCTCGACCAAGGCCAAAGGCAAAGGTTCCGGTCTTGGCCTGTCGATGTTCTACGGTTTCGTCAAGCAGTCGGGGGGCCACGTCAAAATCTATTCTGAGGTGGGCGAGGGCACAACGATGAAGCTGTACCTGCCGCGCGCCTGGCAGTCCGAAGACGTCGAGGTCGCCGTCGATACCGGGCCGATCTTAGGCGGTACAGAAACCGTTCTTGTGGTCGAGGACGACGACGCGGTCCGCGAAACGGTCGTCGCGATGCTATCTGACCTCGGCTACCTAGTCTTGAAATCGGTCGATGCGTCAAGTGCTCTCAACGTCATCGAAAGTGGCATTCCAATCGACATGTTGTTTACCGACGTCGTCATGCCCGGAAAATTGAAAAGCCCGGAGCTGGCCCGCAAGGCACGCGAGCGGCTGCCCAACATCGCCGTTCTGTTCACGTCTGGTTATACGGAGAACTCTATCGTTCATGGTGGGAAGCTAAATGCTGGCGTTGAGCTGCTGTCAAAACCTTACACGCGTAAGGCGCTGGCGCGAAAATTCCGTATGCTGCTGGGGAATGGCAAGCAGCGGGCTGTGCCAACGGGGGCAGAGATCTTACCAACCACGCAAACACAGCCCACTCAAGTCGTCACCTTGGCTGGACCGCTGGTCACTTCGCAGCTTACGGTTCTGCTGGTCGAGGATGACGCGCTGATCCGCATGAACACCGCGGAGATCTTGCAGGATGCCGGCTATATCGTCGTTGAAGCGGCCAGCGCTGAAGAAGCTATGGCGGCGCTCGAAACTGTGCCGTTCGATGTGCTCGTCACCGATCTCAATCTACCGGGTGCCTCCGGTCAAGAACTGGCAGGTCGTGCGCGTGCGGTGCGCCCATAGGCCGCAATCGTGTTTGCGACGGGTGACACCCCAAGCGTCAAGAATGAGGCCGCATCTGGAATTCTGGGAAAGCCTTATGATGCTGAGGCGCTGATTGCTGTTATAGGGGCGACATGGTCCGAGGTTTCGAGGTCGGACAGCGCCATTGTTCATTCAGCAGAGCGCTCAATAATCTCCGCTGACCAGACCGACGCGTGATGAACGCCCGGAAGAAAGACGAGAGACAAATTTGACCGCCATACCTGAGTTCCACGCGGAATCCTCACCAGCAGAGCAGGCGACTGATCTTGCCTATCGGCTGCGCCAGCAGCGCCTTAATGGCTGAAAGAGGCTCTGGCGAGCTTTCTGGGGGATCATTGTTACGCGATTTTCTACCAAGAGCACAAATCCCTGGCTTTCAGAGTTTGCATTCACCAGCACCAAATGCTCTGCAGAGAGCTTCCGGGGAGGTTCGAAAACATCTGGGCCAGCCGGGCTTGGGCGAGCGGCACGTTTCGCTCAATAGCATTAGCAATCAGGATCGCGCGTTCCGGATATCCAATCAGAAACTACTCGGTTATGTGCTCAGTGCAGCGCCCGGAACACACAGCATGCCGCTCAAGTGCGTTCGTTGGCTTGTCATTTAAACCAACCAATACTGTGGCGATCGTAGCCGCGTTGTCGTCAAGAGTTCATCCGATGAGGTGAATCTAAGTTCCATAATTACTATTATGTATTTTCCGCTAAGTAACTGATACAAGACGGGTTCCGTCCGTTGGCCGGGAGGCATTAGGCTTGTCTGTTCTGGCTCGGGGCTTCTCAGCTCGACTTCAGGCGAAATCGGCTTGGATTGAGCATTGAGAGAAAGCAACTGCTCAAGGCGGGCTCGCGAAATGGCTTGGGCAGGGAAACGCATTATGTATCTCTCGATTAACGAGCCTTGATCCTGGCCAACTCTTGTTGATGGTGCAATCACCCAGACCTTCTGTCCCCAGCGAATTGAGGGGGTTATTGAACCTTACCTTGGAGATTGGTTGCATGATCTTGACATGCAACTATTGATTTATGATCCCCCGGCGGTAGATACTCAGGATGAAACGCTATTTTTTCCACGTCCGGAACGGGCCAATCTTCTTCCAGGATTTGGAAGGAAGTATAGTGAAGGATCTTGAAGCAGCTATCGACGAGGCGCAACGATCCGTAAAGGAGATCGTTGCGGACAGTACCGCCTCCGGAAAACCCATCGGCGGTCAGCAGTTTGAGATTGTCGATGAAGCTGGCATCGTTTGGGCTATCATCCAGTTTAAGGCCTTCATCCCCCAGTCTGGTGCCGAGGCACTTGAGTGGATCTGAACGGCGTACGTCTTACCAAGTCGCTCAAAATTGCGCGCGTAACGCAATTAGCATAAGGCTCAGCTGGCAAGGGTCCTATCTTTTCGAGCGTCACTCAATCTTCTTAGGAAAACCAGCTCCCAGCGAGGGTCAGCCGTTTGGCAGCGCTGGTTTTCGGTGCGTTGAAACTTAGATGGGCTATGAGTTTTTGACGATTGCCGCACGGCGCTTCCTTTCGTCTGTGATTCAGCATACAGATTCCCTAAGCCGAATAACACTGTTGACGCAAAGGCGGCAGTTGGGCACCCTTGTGAATGGCCAATCTCTGCTAATTCACTCCTAGAACCCTGATCAACCTCACTACGAGAATTGCGCTCGAGGCCAACCTTATTGAATAGACTGTCGGCGGCCTTTCCTAGTACGGTGCTTCCAATAGATCCAAGCGTTCCATACGAGCGCTAAATCAAAGATTGGCGTTGAATGTTTCATGACTGAGCTTTCTACGGCAGAATTCAAGGATTTTATAGTCTCCAGCAGCACACTCCTGGCAGCCATGGCGCATCCCAAACGGATTCTAATTTTGCAAATTTTTGCTTGAAGAAGAGCTGTCCGTAACCTCAGGCATCCCCTCATTTTGAGATGACGTAGGGCGGGAAAGATGATTCTGCATTTCCGTTCGAACGGAGAGCAGAGTCAGATGAACGGCAAGGCGGAGTTTTCTTCTGAAGCGGTGCATTCCTTTGTTGACGAACTTTTTGGCGAGGGCCTGCACGCGAAGCGGGTAACTTCGCTGGCGAAGGCGACGGTTGGCACGCTGCAGGCGTCGTCGCTGGCGGTGAGCGCGATTGGCCACGGTCTTGCGCTGGCCGAAGGAGGGCTCTCGCGTCATGCGATCAAGCAGGTCGACCGGATGCTGTCGAACGACGGGATCGAAGTCGACGCGCTGATGGCCGACTGGGCCGACTATTGTCTTGGTAGCCGCACCGATATCGTCGTCGCCATGGACTGGACCGACTTCGATGCCGACGGGCACTCGACCCTGATGCTGTCGCTGCTTACCGAACATGGCCGGGCGACGCCACTCCTGTGGTTGACGGTACGCAAGGCGGAGCTGAAAGCGCGGCGCAATCAGTATGAATACTGGATCGTGACCCGGCTTGCCGAGCTGTTGCCAACAGAAGTGAAGGTGCTGCTCGTCGCCGATCGCGGCTTTGGCGACGCCAAGCTCTACGGCGTCCTAAAGGACGAGCTGCACTTCGACTATGTCATCCGCTTTCGCGGCAACATCCAGGTGACGACCGGCGGTGAGAGCCGTCCGGCGAAGGAGTGGATCGGCCCCTCGGGACGTGCCAGGCTGCTGCGCGAGGCGACAGTCACGGCGCAGGGATGCCCCGTCGGTGCGGTCGTGTGCGTCCACGCCAAGGACATGAAAGAGCCATGGTGCCTCGCAACCAGCCTGACCAAGGTGACGGCAAAGATCCTCATTGATCTTTACTCCCGGCGCTGGGGCATCGAATGCGCGTTTCGCGATGCCAAGGATTGGCGGTTCGGGATGGGCATGTCGGCAACCCGCGTCTCCACGCCCGCTCGGCGCGACAGGCTGTGGTTGATCGCCGCTCTTGCCATTGTGCTCCTAACCCTGCTGGGCGCTGCCGGAGAGGCCATCGGCTACGACCGCCATCTGCGCACGAGCACGACATCGCGACGCGTGCATTCACTCTTCCGGCAGGGCGTGATGTACTATCAACTGATCCCCAACATGCCCGAGGAAAGATTACGCCCTCTCATCCTACAGTTCGAGACGCTCTTCCGCGACCATCAAATCCTCAAACGTACTTTCGGGATCATTTGAATGAGGGGATTCCTGAGGTCCGTAACCAATCTGGCCAATCGATGTGAAATTAAAATAGGCACGGTATCTCGGCACCTGACGATACTCAAGTCTGCCTGTTTGGTGACTTGCAAAACTTACGGCACAACATGCTTTTACTCCTGCAGATCGTCGGCCGTGACGAGAATGATGAGAACGCTGGCCGATGTTCAATTTCCAGACGCAATCCCGGTGTGGCCTTAGATTTCCAGCAGTATGCCAACTTGCTCAACTCTCGGCATCAAGTCCACGTGCAGTCGCAGCAACGGCTTGCTAGGGATGTAGTCGGTTTAGTGCGATCAGAATGGATGTCGTCAAAGGGTGCCCTTTCCCAAATGGCAGGCTAACGAGAAATCTCGGCATCACGACGATGCTCAGAATACCAACTGTGAGGACTTGGTTTCCCGCAAGAGCCTGATGCCGATCCTTTGGGCACGGCGACAGCGCTCGCATCGAAACCTTTGGTTCGCTTCGGGATACGCTCCAGATTACGAACTCTCGAAATTCAAGCGCTCTTGCATTTCCTTTCCGGCCTTGAAAAATGGCACCCATTTATCATCGACAAATACGGTCTCCCCGTTCCGCGGGTTTCGCCCGGACCGCGGCGGGCGGTGTCGAACGGAGAAGCTCCCGAACCCACGAAGCTCGACCCTGCTGCCCTTTTCCAGGGCCCCGGCAATTCCCTCGAGAATGATGTCGACGATGCGCTCTACGTCTCCGTAGTAGAGGTGGGGATTGCGCCTCGCGACAATTTGGACGAGTTCCGATTTTATCATTGTTTGGCCTGTAAAATCTGGTGGCTGACGGAATGCTAGTTAGTCGGAAGGAAGCACGGCAGCCGCGAGCGTGCAAGGCAGCTCGCTCTTTGCGTTGGCAGCCACCTCTTTTCCGCACAGGTCGTGAACGCCTGCTGATTGGCACGCACGAGAGCACTGGCATCGGCAATAACACGCATCCTTCGGGCTTGCCGACTGCGGCAATCCCCTCATCCCAGCGAGCGGCGTTCATGACAGCGGCGGCAACCGCCTTGTCGATCGATCCCCGTGGCGCACCCTGGTTCTTGTGGATTGTCGTCGCATAGCCATGATCAAGACTTTGATAAGAATTTGTGTCTATCTTGACCAAGCCAACTCCATCCCCTGGCGACAGCATACTGCCGTCGAGCTCCACATGTAGTGCGTCGGGCTCGACGGCCTTCACAGTCCCAAGCGTGCCATTCTTAACGCCGAGATCGCGATCGTTCTCCAGGAAGACCATCCGGTCTCGGCGGTGTCGCTGATGTACTTGTGCGGATCGCTATATCCTGCTTGTCTATTGCACGATCGACATGATGTCGGTCGGCGCCATGGCTCCGTGTATGTTTCAAGATCTCTGCGCGGTAGGACATGGCGTGCTCGACTTCGACTATGTCGCGTGTCGAATACCGCGCAAGTGTGATCTCCCCGTTGCCAAGTCCGTCCGCTTCGCTTGCAACTCGACCAGAACAGTTGAGGCCATGACGGACGCAAACGCGTTTAAGATGCTTGGCGGATCCTCGTTGATATATTTCATCAGGATCCCCCGACTGCTGCGTTGAGGTGCCTCGCTCGACTGGATTCAGGTGAGTTCGCAGAACGCGCCCAAGGCATCGAGTTAGGTGCTCGTGCGCGTAGGGATCGTGATTTTCGTTGTGACGTTCTCATCGGCCGTAACAGTGAAGGTGATGTTCTCTTTGTCGCAAATTTCTCTATAAACTTTCGCGGCAGCGGTTGCTTCATCATCCGCCTCGACCAGCGCGGTGTGAGAGACCAGGAAATACGGCATTCGTCATCCTTGAAACCTGCTTTGATGGATAAGCGTAGGCAGAATTGTCGGTCGCTCCGAAATGACCGTCTGTATCTAGTACCTCCCGAGCCGGCGCGAGCAATGGCTCGATCGCTGTCAAAGCGGCGGGTGCTTGAAGACCATTTCCCTAATGCGCCAAACGAGACTGCACTGCGACACGGCCTCAATTTGCCCGTGAGGCGATCCCAAAACGTTCTAACATCTGCCTAAGCTGTGCATTCTGGTGCCTCAGTTGTTCCGCGAGGAGCCGCTTCAGGCGCAGGTTTTCGGCAGAAAGCAATGCCAAGTCATCGGAGTGAGTCCCGATTACGTCGACCGCCATCGCGACAGAAGGCGCTGCGATTGCATCCTCGGCAACAGACCTACGACGTGTGTAACGACGCTTAAGCGCCTTTACTGTCTGGCGTGTCGGCTCACTGGCGGGCACCTTCACGGCCTGACTATCATTGGAAACCGCATCTTGCTGATTCTGCTCATTTTTGTCGGGATCGACTGGCGGCACCGCGCGAGGCGTTTCTCCACCGGCCTCGCTGACCTCGGCGACTTCGATCTGCTTTTTCAGGTCGCTTGCCATGTTTTCACGACTGATCGGGGTTTCCGAGTTGGCGTTGGGCAGAAACGGCAGGGTTGCCTCGGTATCCCTCACCAGAGCCGCGAAATCGGTGTTGCCCCAGATGGATTTCGGCTGTGTTTTTAATCGCCGGCGTGCCGATTTGATTTCGACGACGAAACTGCGCTGCTGTGTTCTCATTTTCTTCTCTGATTATAGTCTGCGTACTCAGGTGCGTTCGAAGCGCTTGAGCATTTCTCTGAGCTGGGCATTTTGGATACGTAACTTTTGCGCCAGCAGATCCTTGAGGTGTTTGATGTCTTCATCCAGGCTTGTCGCGTTTTCAAAGAACGGGTCCCTATTCGAAGATGCGGCAGAAATGGGCAAGTCCGCGATGGCGCCAGGAATTTCGACTGGCGAGCCGACGAGGACTGTCTTTGCGATCTTCGACCTCGCCTGCCGAAGCTTCGGCAACTGAGCAGCAGCCTCTACCTCTGGCCGCTCCTCTAACGGATCGGAGTTGGATTGCGCTTTTTCCTTTGTCACCTCGGCCTTAGCTGCTTCAGGTTAGTCCAGTGGCAGATTGGGCGTCTCGGGAACGATTTCGTTCTCGATCGCCGCCGACGCCGGTGCGAGGTCTTCAGACTCCTCCCCGTCGACTCGCTCGGTTCCAGAGATAGCCTCCTGGGACGAGAGCAGGATAGTCGCAGCTGGCCGCAGTTCTATTGCGACAAGCTTTTGAGCGCTGGCAGGCGCGCCTGCTTCGTCCGCCGTCCCGGAGGATCTTTGCCGGGACAGCAGCTGCGCTAGATATTTTCAAGGTGGTTTCATAGGACGTCTTTCTGAGCGGCAGATGTGTAACGATTCTAACAGCTCCGTCCCGGCTCGAAACCGAGCCAGGATATTTTAAAAGCTAAGCTATTCGCTAGTAACGGAGATCGATTGCGCGAGCAGCGAACAACGCTGCAGCCAGCTCAAACGCCGAGGCGCTTGCGCAGATCAGCATTTTCCGCGCGCAACTTTTCGGCCAAAGCCTGACGAAGCTTCTTGTTTTCTTCCTCAAGCTGAAGAAGATCAGCCATCTCATCAGCAGCAGTGAGAGGCGCTGGCGGTGTTGCCGGCTGACTAACAGGCTTGGCATTTGCAGGACCCTTGGCCACCGTTTTCTTCGTTGCAGCCGCTACGGTCGTTGTTCCGCTCACTGGTGCGGCTTCAGCCTTGCCAATCCGTTTCTGGCGAACCATTGGTTTCTTTGCAGCTGCAGCGGCTTCAATCTCGGCCTTAGAACGACGAGGCGCGCGCTGTTTTTTAGACGCAGGCGCCTCAGTTGGAGCCCCTGGTGCTGCAACATCAATTTGCGCGCCTGTTTCGGTTTCGTCAGCCATTGCTATCTCCATGTGCGGGTGAGATTCTTTTCGACTGCAGAACGGCTAGTGTCAACAGAACTGCCCTTTATTGCCGTCGGTTTCAGTCAATGCGGCTGAAAATCTCGCTAAATTTCACATCTGCAGGACTTCTACGGATCCATTCTGCAAACTCTGCCTTAGGAAACGGTTGCTCCCTGCTGGGCGTGGTCCTGCTGACTGACGGATCACAATCGCATCCCATTCGCTTGCAAACCGTGGGGGAAGTGATGCGTCATGGCGGCGCTTACAATTTAACTCGGGCAGCGAGCCTAGGCTTATAACCCCTGGCTCGCTTTTGCCGGACGATGGCTAGAAACAGCTCTACAGCTTGGCTTTCATTCTCGAAGCAATGGATTTTCTGCCGCCCGGTTGATCCGATCCGACCCCACCGTCGCAACAGCGACGCGTCGCCGAACAATGTCGGTTCTATCGACATTGCATAAAAGCGCGCTTTGTTCTCTGCCTTGTCCGTCCGCTCGATGTAGACGCTGTAGGGTTGGGTGATCATCATGAGGCTAGATTGGCTAGCACAGGTTCCTACGTCCAACGACACTTTTGAATCAGGCGATCTCCATCGATTCAATTTGTTGATGGGCAGACGATACCCTTTGCGGAGCACTTAGCCAGGCCACGCCGAGACGGAGCATAAAAGGTTTGCTCGGTAAATCTCTTGAAGCCGTTGCCCGGGTCGGTCGTCGGGCGCGCGTGCATTTCGTACGCGACGCCGCCAATCACGCCTTGTTTTCCGTTGAATGGCTCTCGGCTTACCGCAAAACCGAAACGTCTCTACACTACCTTGAATTATACACATATCGTGTGTATATGGTTCCTATGAAGAGCGTCGATATTATTTCTGCCTTGACGAATGATGGATGGTTTGAGGTTGCCAAGAAAGGCAGCCATGTCCAGCTTAAACACCCGACAAAGCGAGGCCGTGTAACCGTTCCTCATCCTAAGCGAGATATCCCGATGGGGACGCTCAAGAGCATCGAAAAGCAATCTGGGCTAAAACTGAGGTAATCACTATGCGCAACTATATCGGACTGATCCACAAGGAAGCTGAAAGCGATTACGGTGTTTCCTTTCCTGACTTCCCGGGTGTCGTAACAGCCGGCACTGACTTGGATGATGCTCGTCGCATGGCCAAAGAGGCTTTGGCTTTTCACGTCGATGGTCTTGTCGAAGACGGAGAGGCTATCCCTGAAGCCTCTTCCCTCACCGACATTATGGCCGATCCTCATAATTCTTCAGGTACCGCCATTCTTGTTTCGCTAAAGACAGAAACAAAAAAGGCCGTCCGCGTAAACATCACTATCCCGGAGGATGTCTTGCAGGAGGTGGACGCCTATGCAGAAGCACATGGTTTGACCAGGTCAGGATTTCTCGTTCAGGCAGCAAAGCGGGAGATCGGGAAGATTGCGGCTTAGCAATATCCTTCAGATATAAGGCCACCTTTCCCGCCGCCAAGCCCTTTTTGCGGACTTGCGGCATGACCCACCACTTCAATCCGACACGAGATCCGTTCCAAACCATTTTAGGCTCAGCGCCCGCAGCGTGCCATCAGTTTTCAGTGTCTCGATGGCGGCATTGAATTGGCCGGCGAGTTCCATGTCCTGCTTTCGCAAGCCTATGCCAACGCCTGGACCGAACATGCCGCCGGAGATTCGTGGGCCGTATAGCGTCATTGCTTTCCCGTCATTGGTCTCAAGAAAACCCTTCCAAACTGAATAGTCTGCCAATCCCGCATCGATACGCCCAGCGCCAAGATCAAGATTGAGATTGTCCTGTTTATCGTAGACGCGGACTTCTACGGAATCGCCAAGATAGGCGCGGACAAAGGCTTCGGCATTCGTCGAGCCCTGGACCCCAACGATTTTGCCTTGGAGGTTGGACTTCAAGGCCAGCAGGGAAGCAGGCTCTGCGTTGTTGAGGTTGAGCCGGGCTGTGGTGTCCATGGGTGGAAGTTTTAAAGCCTTTGCAACAGCAAAATAATTTGATGTGAGGGCATAAGGTTCAGAAAACCCGATGACAGCCTTTCGTTTTTCGGTGATCGACATGCCGGCCATGATCGCGTCCACCTTGCCGACCGTCAAAGCCGGAATGATACCGTCCCATGCCTGGGTGACGAAGTCGCACCGTAGTCTAGCACGTGCACAGATTGCCTTCCCGGCGTCGACATCAAATCCGGTCGCGTTTCCGGACGTATCGACCGCATTCCAGGGCGGAAATGCGCCTTCGGTTGCGATCTTGATTGATCGCTGCTCATCAGCCAAGGCCGATCCGGCGACCATCAAAAGGGACAGCAGGGTGAGTGATCGTGTCAATATGGTCATCGGGTTCCTTGAGATTTGGTTTAGAGATAGCGCCGCGGGATATGGTCTCGCAGCTCGGCGTAAAGACCGACGATGTCTGTTCCCCAAGCGGCGCAGACTTCGTCATGCATAATCGTTTCAGACCCCTGTTGGCCGAGAAGAACGACCTCATCTCCGGTTCGTGCGTCTGGGATCTCAGTCAGATCAACCCGTATGTGCTCAAGATGCGCCGGTGCCAGCAATTTGGCACGACTCCCACGGACAAGAGCAAACGTGTCTCTCGTATTTTGGCGGGGCACACCATCACCCCATCCCATCCCGATGACGCCGACCATCATGCCAGGAATATATCCTGGTAAATCTGGCACTGGACCAAGCGACGTATCGAGGCGCTTGACGCTGACGAGGTGTGTCGAAATTGCCTTCAGAGCGGGACGGAGCTCGACTTTGCGTGCACGTGCCGAGTTTTCGCCGATGCCAACGAACAACGCTCCGGGATCGACAGCGTCAAAATCCATTTCAGGATGGTTCAGGACACCGTCGGTGCTCGACATCATGACAAGCGGTGGGTGAATACCGATATCGTCAAGAGCGCGGATGACGTCAGTCATTCGTCGATGTTGAATGGTCGCATCGGTGGGCCGCGCGCTCGGCAGTTCACTCATATGAGCGTAAATCCCCTCAAGGCGGATATTGGGATCAGTGGCGGCGGCTGCAATCAGCTTCTTGGCCTGCGCAGGCGTAGCGCCTGCCCTGAAAAACCCAAGGTCAAGCTTGATGAACACCCGCAGCCGGTCGATGACGGCCGTCCATTGGCGGAGCTCATCAAGGCTAGAAACACTGATGATCAGGTCGAGGCTTTCGACCACTGCTGCCGCCGAAATCGTCACGCCCGGATATAGAAGTATCGGGTTCAGGGGACCCGCCCTGCGAATAGCTATGGCGTCGAGCAGGGAGGCGACGGCAAAGCCGTCAATGTGCTCGTTGCTTGTCTTTACGCTCCTGTATCTGCGCGCTGTACGAGGAACCCAAAGCCATGACTGATCGCGGACATGTCGGACGAAGCCTGCTCTGCTGGCTGGCACTTTCGCCCCTTATTCTCCTGAATTTGTTTCCATTCGCGGTCATGTTGTTCACCGCCTTGAAGCCGGCGGACGAGGTGGTGGCATCCGTCGAATGGCTGCCGCACCGGTTTGCCTGGCAAAACTTTATTGACATGTGGCATTCGTCGAATTTTGGGCAAGCCCTCTGGAACAGTCTCTACGTCTCGGTCGGCTCCACCCTTCTGGCAACACTGATCAGCATACCGGCGGCCTATGCGATGTCTCGGTTTCGATTTTCTTTCAAGCAGCCTTACAGCGACTTTTTGCTGGTTACGCAGATGCTGTCGCCGATCGTTCTGGTGTTGGGACTGTTCCGGCTTGTCGTCTGGCTTGGTCTTGTCGATTCGATCAGTACGGTGGTGGTGATCTACACAGCGTTTCAGATCGCATTTGCAGTCTGGATGATGCGTGGATATTTCGATTCCATTCCCGCTGATCTGGAGGAATCCGCCTGGCTTGAAGGTGCCTCCCGATTGCGATCGTTGCGGTCGGTATTCTTGCCACTTTCAGTGCCCGCCATCGCAGTGACCGGGATCTTCACATTTATCAATGCGTGGAATGAGTTTGCGCTCGCGCTCACTTTGCTGCGCAAAGAGGAGCATTTCACGCTGCCAATCCAGATCTTCTCGATGGTGGCAGGGCGATATGAGGTCGAGTGGCACTACGTGATGGCCGCCACGCTCGTCGCAACACTTCCGGTCGCCGTTCTGTTCGCATGGCTACAGAGGTTTCTTATCGGTGGGTTGAGCAGCGGAGCGGTGAAATGAGACGACAGCCGCTGCACCATCAAAAGGCCCAAGCCCACGTCTGGTCGGCATCCGCGGCGATTTTCCACGCAACAATAATGCTATTTGAGGGACGATAATGGCACAAATCTCACTCAGGAAAATCGGGAAACGTTACGACGGGGCACATATCATCGAGGCCCTCGATCTTGATGTTAGAGACGGTGAGTTCCTCGTTCTTGTCGGCCCGTCAGGCTGTGGGAAATCAACCCTGCTGCGCATGGTGGCTGGCCTTGAAACGACCACCGAAGGCGAACTTCACATTGGAGGTGTGAGGGCGAACGACTTAAGGCCACAACAGCGCAACATCTCCATGGTTTTCCAGTCCTACGCTCTCTATCCCCACATGACGGCCCGGGAGAATATCGCCTATGGACCGAAAGTGCGCAAGGAACCCCCTGAGCAACTCCCCGCCAAGATTGAAAAGGCAGCGTCTATCCTCAATCTTCATGATTATCTCGAACGGTACCCTCGCCAGCTTTCGGGCGGCCAACGTCAACGCGTCGCAATGGGTCGCGCCATTGTTCGCGAACCGTCGGTCTTTCTTTTCGATGAGCCGCTTTCCAATCTGGATGCAAAGCTGCGTGTCCAGATGCGCGCCGAGATCAAAGGTCTGCACGCCAGGCTTGGAACGACGATCATCTACGTGACACATGACCAGGTCGAGGCCATGACGATGGCGGATCGCATTGTTGTTATGAATAAGGGCCGAGTTGAACAGATTGGCACACCAATCGAACTCTATGATCGACCAGAGAACATTTTTGTTGCTGGCTTTCTCGGCTCTCCAACAATGACGTTCCTGCCCGCGCGCGTCGATACTATTGATAGCCACCTCGCACGGACGGCAGATGGTAAGGTGCTCTCCCTGCCCGATGGCGCTGAATGCGGACAGGACATCATTATCGGCCTTCGTCCAGAAATTCTGTCGGTGGCAGATACAGAACCGGATCTCCTTCTCGACGTCGACCTTGTCGAACCAACGGGGGCGGAAACTCACCTTCATGGGCGGTTGCACGGAGAACGTGCTGTGGCAGTGATTGCCGGACGCACGTCTGTACGACCCGGTGATCGGGTCGGAATTGCCGTGGTAGGAACACCTCACATTTTTGACGCTGTCAGTACAGCCCGGCTTTCGTGAGTTCAGCATCGCACCCTGTCATGGGAAACTGAACCAACAAAGCAAGCCCGCGGCCAATTTAGAATGGACAACACAAAATGGCAGATATCGTCAGTCTTGAAAATAGTCTCCTTCGTTTATCGGTCGCACCCGCACTCGGCGGGGCGGCGGTTTGCTTCGAGGCAAAGCGCATTATAGGTTCGCCTGAGCCAATCTTTAGGCCAAGCGCGGAGTCCGACTTGAATACGGTACCGTTCGATCCCAACTCATCGTCATGTTACCCGCTCGTACCTTGGGTGAGCAGGTTGTCACCCGCCGTTCTGCCGACCTCTGACGGATCTCTCCATATTCCCGCCAATCGGCCGAATGAAGAGTTCCCGATCCATGGCTGGGGCGCTTACACAGAATGGACTGTTCTTTCGCAATCCACCGACTTCCTGAGCCTCGGCCTCGAGCACGAGGGGCCACCGCCCTTCTCAGCACAGATGGATTACCGACTGTCAGAAAACAACCTCACCATCTCGCTTGGGGTAACAAACAAGTTGGACCGGCCAGTCGGTCTCGGTCTCGGCTTTCATCCCTGGCTGCCACGAAGGGCAAGCGGAACCCTCTACGCACCGGCTGAACTTGTTTGGATATCGGGGGCCGACAAGATCCCAACATACGCTGAAAAACCCAAACCGGAATGGCAATTCAGTCAGGCACGACCACTGCCAGACAGCGACATCGATCATGGTTTTGGGGGATGGACTGGCGAGGCGCACTACAGCTGGGAGGCCGCAGACGGCGCCTGGAGCCTAGCTTTCTCTTCCGATTGCAGTGACTACATTATCTATGCCCCAGCAAAGGCGACATTCTTCTGTTTCGAGCCCACGTCGCATAAACCCTCGCCCGGCCAAGCCGGCGAACTAGACGGACTGGTGATGCTTGAACCCGGCCAGTCATTGGACCGTTTCGCGTCCTTCACGGTTATGGTGCCACATGCGTGACAACATATCCTCAGATCTACCTGCTGTGGAACATCATCTCAGTTCACCTGACGCGTCCCAGCTCTTGGCTGATCTCGTCGATGTGCTTCTTCCAGGCGACGAAGTATGGCCATCCGCGTCGTCGCTCGGTGTGCATGGCGTGCTGGCCATGCGCATTTCCGAAAACCTCTTTCGAGATGGTCTTCACGAACTCACAGCAGCGATAGCCGCCGCTGGCGGCCCGCTAGCAGGACATCGCCACCAAGCACGCATCGCCATCGTTGAGACATTCTTCAGGCAGCAGCCGCGCTTGTTTGACTGGATCTACACGGCAAGTGTGCTTGCCTACTACGAGCAGCCGACTGTCGTGGCCGCGATTCAGGCGACAGGCCGGCCGTATTCCATTCGCCCACATGTCACAGGCTACCCCTTGGCACCATTTGACATGAGCAGCGACCGGCCGGAGCATGGCCGTGGGTTTTTCTTGACGACGGAATCAGTCCGGCCCCTCGACATATCGCAGCTGCGCCTGGAGGAAAATAAAACCAGACAATGGGGAGTATTGCGATGAACGAGTCGAGAACATGCGATGTATTGATCGTCGGCGCAGGCGCTACGGGTTCGCTTGCAGCGCTTGTGCTTTCTGAGGCCGGCCTCGATGTGGTCTGTCTCGAACAGGGCTCATGGGTATCGGCGCAAGATCTGCCACATTTACATTCCGATTGGACCTGGCAGCGGAAAACGCAGTGGAACCCGGACGTGAACAGACGGGATCGGAGAGAAGATTATCCGGTCAAGTCGGATTCCTCGCAGATTCTGATGTGGAATGGGGTTGGCGGTTCGACCAATGTTTATGGGGCGATCTGGCCGCGTTATCGGCCATCTGACTTCCGAAAGGGCACCGAACATGGGTTGCAGCCGGACTGGCCGATCAGTTATGAGGATGTTGCACCCTACTACGAGTGGGCCGACCGTCTCGTTGGGGTGTCTGGGCTAACGGGCGATCCTGCAATGCCAGCCCGCGACCAATGTCCTACCGGCCCACTACCACATTCGAAGGTCGCGAGACGGCTGGCATCAGCTTTCGACAAACTGGATTGGCACTGGTGGCCGGCCGAAGCGGGTGTCGTGTCGCAAGACTATGACGGTCGCCCGGCATGCAATGGGTGCGGCACCTGCAATGGTTGCCCGCGTGGCTCGATGAGCAACTATGCCCGGTCGATCTGGCCAAAGGCGCTTGCTGCAGGTACCGAACTTCGCATCAATTCTCGTGTTCTGAGAATTGAAAAAGGTATTGACGGTCGTGCGACGGGCGCTCACTACATCGACCGCGAAACAGGTGTGACATATTTCCAAAAAGCGCGCGTTGTCATCGTGGCGGCAAATGGTGTCGGCACCCCACGGTTGCTGCTTGCCTCGGGGAACATGGCCAACCAGTCCGATCAAGTGGGCCGCAATCTTCTCCATCACACACTCGTTGCCGGCGAGATTTGGGTGGATGAGCCCGTTGACGGGCATACCGGCTACGTTGCTTCGCTCATCTCACGAGAGTTTGCAGAAACGGACGTTTCGCGCGGGTTCGTGAATGGTTTCAACTTCAATTGTCTTACCAGCTCGCCTTCTGCTGGAGAAACGGCAGCTGGATGGTTTTCGCCGACAAAGGCGCCTTGGGGTCGTGATCATCACAAGTGGTTCCAGCGTCATTTCGGCCACGGCATGGGGATATTCGCAATTGGCGATGACCTGCCAAATCCCAACAACCGCGTGACGCTTGACCCTCATCTCACCGATTCTGACGGCGTTCCGGCCGCAGCCACACATTATCAGCCGGGCGAAAACGACAAGCGGATGATGAACTACATGCTCGACAGGATCAAAGATATCGCCAATGCCGCCGGGGCTTTCGAGTATAGCCTGCAGGATTTCCGCGATGAGCAGGGGATCTACCGAACGCCCGCCTGGCATATGCTGGGAACCTGTCGGATGGGCGCAGACCGGGAAAACTCTGTCGTCAACAAGTGGAACCAGTCATGGGATGTCCCAAATCTTTTCCTTGTAGATGGCAGTGTTCTGACGACAGGGGGCGTCGTAAATCCGACGCCCACAATCTCAGCACTAGCATTGCGAGCAGCAGAATATATCCGCGACAATTTTCGAGTTCTCTCAAAGACAACTCGCTCTTTTGAAGCGGTTTGACTAACTAATAGACAATGATTGCTACGGGATCGAGCGAGAGCAGCACTACTCAAGTAAACACTCTGAGTAGAGAGCCTTGTCAGTATCTACCCAGCGCAAGGCATTCTGTCAGCGTTGGACACCAGAATACACGAGAAATAATGGAATGCTCAAGGCAACAGATATTGAAAATTATATCAATCACTATCGGCTTTTGCTAAGTGATGTTGATAGGACATTGTTGACGGAGGAATATAGAATTCCACGGCAAGTGCTGGAGGCAGTCGCAGATATCAGGCGCAGGGGCTTGAAATTCGTTCTTGCAACCGCCCGATCTCCACTTGCACTTAGGCCGTATGCCACGCTTCTTCAATGCACCGATCTCTGCATATGCTTTAATGGTGCATGGATTGGCAGCCTTGACTCAATGCTAGCGATTTCTGAGGACCCCGTCCCTCGTAAAGCTGCCTTGGCGGTTATGGATTGTATAGAGGAGCTCGAAATGGACGCGCTTTGGTACACCAATGAAGGCGCGTTCGCCTTGCGGGAGACCCCTAACATTCGGCGAGAAATCGATCTCACCGGCGAAGTCCTAAATCTCGTTTCTCGAAATGCTGAGCTGCCGGGAAACCCGTATAAGATAATGAGCATTGGTGCTGACGAGGAGAAACGAGCAAGAGTAGTTGATTTCAACCGAAATCGAGCTCGAGGTGTTACTTTTGTTCAGTCCAGCGAAAGAAATTTAGAAATTATCGCCGATACTACCTCGAAAGGCGCTGCATCATCAAATGTTCGGAATTTCTCCAGCGCAATGCATCGCTGCGGGCGACGGTGAAAACGACCTATCCATGCTAAATTTTGCGGGTCTGAAGTTGACTGTTGCGAATGCTATCGAGCCGGTCAAGCATGTAGCGGATTTTATTGGCGGGACGTGTGAAAATGGCGGGCTCGCAGATGGACTCCGGTGGATTATCTCGCGAAATCGCTATTCGCCTGAAAGACAAACCTAGCCGTCGAAAATCTAGGAGGGAATGAGGTGAAAGTAACTATTGTGCATTTGTAGGGGCCGAACCGAAATCTCTTCGGTCGGAATGCTCGGGTCATATTGTCTACCGCACCAATGGGTGATGAGCGGCGGCGTGAAAGTGTGAGTTCTGTAGTTCCTGATCTTAGCCTCAGTTGCCCTCACACCTCCTTTCTGCCAAAAGAGAGCGCATCGCATCAAATGAGCGGGGAGCTTCTCAAATGCCAAGACGTCCACTCCAGAAGCTCCAGGCTTCGCTCGTTGCACGTCGATATTATATCGAGCAACACACGAAATCCCAGATCGCCGACGAACTCGGCATTTCACGGTTCAAAGTAGCACGGCTACTGGATACCGCCCTCGCCGACGGCATTGTAAAGATTGAGATTAACGACCAGGGCGATCTCAACACCGAACTCGCGGAAAACCTCAGGCGGAAATACCATCTTAAGGCAGCACTTGTCCTCGATGGACCAGATGTGGCGGCGAAAAACCTTTTTGAACCCTTAGGGCTTCTAGCCGCCGAATTTCTCGAGGAGTCCCTTTTAGACGGACAACTGCTTGGGATTTCATGGGGTCGTACCTTGTCCGCTACAGCAAAGGCACTGACCAGAATTCCCAAAGTCGATGTCGTTCAGGCAGGAGGAAGTCCCGCAGGCCTGGACCTATCCCAAAATCCCACGGAGCTGGTTCGCAGGTTCGCCAGTGCCAGCGGCGGGACAGCCTATCCTTTGTTCGGCCCCATGTGGGTCGACGATCCGGGCCTGATCGCAAAGCTTCGCAACGAGACGTCGATTGCAAACGCCATGTCTCGCTATGACAAGATCGATGTTCTTGCCGTAGGGATAGGATCTTGGCGTCCTCAGGAGTCCTGCCTCAGTTTTGGATTTCCGGACGACTGGCGTCGAGATGCTCTGAAAAGCAATGTATTTGCTGACGTGTGCGCGACTCTCATATCCGAAGACGGATCAGCAATCCCCAGCCCACTGGACAAGAGCGGACTTTGCCTCAGCACCGAGCAGCTTCGCAAAATTCCCGAACGCATCGGGATCGGAGGCGGACTTGAAAAGGCGGATGCGATCCGGGCTGTTCTCAAAGGCAACTGGATCACGACCCTGATCACCGACGCAGGCGTCGCTCGAAAACTGACCGAATGTTCGTAGCGCTCAAATGAGCACGCAGGCACTCACTTGACGTATTTGCGAAGTTGATATATTTCCTCTCCGCAGTAAGGGAGGACTTCATGCAACAAGAAAACGATTGGCTTGCCCGCGCCAGACAGGTTATCCGCGCGGACGCGGCCGCCGTTCTCGGAACGCTCGACGGCGTAGATGCCACGTTCCTTGAAATTGCGAAGAAGTTCAGCCAGTGCAACGGGAAGATACTCGTCACCGGCAGCGGAACCTCCGGCGCGATCGCCAGCAGGGCCGCGCATCTGCTGTCCGTTGGCGGCACTCCGGCCTTCTACCTTCCGCCCGCTGACGGGCTCCATGGCGGTCTCGGCGTTCTCCAGGCGGACGATCTGGTGCTGGCTTTGTCCAAGGGCGGAAGCTCCGACGAACTGAACGATTTCTGCAAGCGGGCAAAGACGCTTTGCGCAGGCCTGATCTCCATTACCGCCGACCCCAACTCGGCATTGGCGTTGATGTCGGATCATGTCGTTCATCTGGCGCTTCCCCCGGAAAGTGATCTAGGTGCTGTTGTCGCCACGGGCAGCTCGCTCGCGACCGCCGCGATCACTGACGCGCTTGTTGAAGTGTGCCGCGTGGCTCGCGGCTATAGCTGGGACCAAGTCTTATTTACGCACCCCTCCGGCGCGGTTGGCCGCGACGCCGAAAAAAGCCTGGAGCGTCTGCAGAAGGCGGAGGGCTGATCATGGCTCGGGATATCGTCGCCGGGATCGATTCGTCGACGCAGTCATGCACGGTCGTGCTGCGGCGCATTGAAGATGGCAAGGTGGTCGCCGAAGCACGCAAGCCGCATCCCAAAACCACGCCACCTCATAGCGAGCAATCACCAAATGCATGGTGGGATGCCCTGTGCCTGGCCTTCGAAGAGCTCGCCGATTACCTTCCACGGATTGCCGCCATTTCCGTCGGTAGCCAGGGCCACGGGCTTGTGATGCTCGACGCAGAGGGCCGTCCGCTTCGCGATGCGAAATTGTGGAACGACACGGAATCAGCGCCAGATGCCATTCGGCTGCGCGAGAAGGTCTCGCCCGCCGAATGGGCAGCCAAGACGGGATCGATCCCGCCCCGGCCCTGACGATCAGCAAGCTCGCATGGACAGAACGGGTGTTCCCGGGTCTGGTGGCGAAAGCGAAGCGCATCATGCTCCCGTCGGACTATCTTCTCTACCGTCTGTCGGGTCGGTCAGCCTCCGAGCGCGGAATTTCTTCCGGGACGGGCTATTTCGATCCGTTCAAGAACCAGTGGGATTTCGACTTGGCCGCCACGGCGGTTCCCGGCATCGATTGGGCAAGCGTTCTTCCCGACATTATAGACTCCAGCGCAGTCTCCGGACCGGTCCAGCGCATCGATGGTCTGGAAGCGTTGCAAGGCGCTGTGGTTGGGGCCGGCTCGGGCGACAACATGACGGCCGCTCTCGGAATGGGTATCCGCAAGGGCGACACCGTGATCTCCCTCGGCACCAGCGGCACGTTCTACGGGCGCACCTCGGTAGGGATAAAGGACGAGACCGGTGCGATCAACGGCTATGCCGATGCCGCCGACGGCTTCCTTCCCATGATCACGACCCTGAACGCCGCGAAGGTCACCGATGCTTTCCGTCGCATCCTTCGGGCATCAACGGAAGAGTTCGATACGCTGGCCCTGGACACGACGCCCGGTGCTCGTGGCCTTGTACTCGTTCCTTACCTGGACGGCGAGCGGTCGCCCAATTTCCCGGATGCGACCGGGCATCTCATGGGCCTGCGAAGCGATGTCGAGCCTAGCCAGATCGCAAGAGCTTCCATTGAAGGAGTGATCTGCGGCCTACTCGAAGGCGGCGACTTGCTGGCATCCCTCGGACTTGAGACGGACGGTCGATTGATAGTCACCGGAGGCGCGTCCAAGTCGAGAGCCTATCGCCAGATATTGGCCGACCTGACCGGAAAGCCCGTCTGGACATGTGATGTCGCCGAGGCCGCCGCCGCAGGTGCCGCGGTCCAGGCAGCAGCAGCATTGAGTGGACGACACACGTCGGCGGTCGCCGAAGAATGGCAGCCCAACTATCAGATCGTCGCCGAGCCGAACGCGCACGCATTCGACCGGGCTGAGGAGGTACGCGAGGCCTACAGAAAGGCCCAACGCCTCGCAACGGGGAGAGAGGACAATGACTGATATGACACAGCTTCAACCACGTGAGGCACGCGGCATCAAGATACCCGCCGAAGCCGGGATCGCCTTCGTCCTCCTCGTCGTCATGATAGGCGGAGCCTTGGCGTCACCCAACTTCCTGACGCTTTCCAACATCATTGTCCTGCTGCTCAACGGAGCGGTTATCGGATTTCTGTGCCTCGGCCAGTCATTCGTGCTGTTTACGGGCGGTATCGACCTCTCGTGCGGTTCGATCGTCGCGATGACATGCGTGCTTGCAGCCGTCTTCATGGACAGCCTCGGTCTTCCCTGGCCTGTGGCGGCCGTAGCGGTGCTGGCAGTCGGCGCGCTCGTCGGCGCAGTCAACGGCCTGATCATCGATAAGACGGGCGTGCCGCCGTTCATCGTGACCTTCGCGATGATGGGCGTCGCCGCTTCGATCCCGCAGATCGTCACGGGAGCCGAATCCATCCGCGTCATGCAGTTCGGATACCGCTTCATCGGTCAGGCTCGTATCTTCGGCATTCCCTTCCCGGTCATTGCCCTTGCGATCGCAATCGCCGCCGCCGCCATCTTCATCAAGCGGACCGTGACCGGAACCCATATCTTCGCGGTCGGCGGCAACGCCGAAGCGGCCCGCCTGGCAGGGGTCAACACCTCGCGGATCACGGTCCTCGTATATGCGATCTCTGGTTTTTGCGGTGCATGCGGCGGCCTGATCTATGGCTCCCGCCTGATGACCGGATATCCGACGGCAGGACGCGGCGACGAGCTCTTCTTCTCGATCGCCGGAGCCGTGGTTGGCGGCGTCAGCCTTTTTGGCGGCATCGGATCGGTCTACGGAGCCATGATCGGTGCGACGTTGATCGCCACCATTTCCAATCTCATGAACGTGCTTAACGTCAGCGCATATTGGCAGCCGCTCGTCATCGGCGTGATCATTCTGGTCGGCGTCACCTTTGACACCATGCGGGCATCCAGCCGTCTTTCCCTGCCATGGGCGAAGATTCTGAAGAAGAAGCTTTCCGGCAGCGCCTGAGGTCTAACCCGCGAGATCGCGGGCGACGAATACCGTTCGATTTCATCAAAATAGGAGGAGACTACGATGAAAAAACTCTGGAGGAATTCCGCATGCGCCGTGTTGGGGCTTAGCCTTACCGTGTGCGCTTCGCTGGCACACGCACAGGACAAGAAAGTCCTTGGTGTGGCGCTGCCGAACCTGACCAATCCCTACTACGTCGCCATGAAGAAAAGCTTCGAGCAGAATGGCGCGGCTCAGGGCTTCGAAGTGCGCGTTCTGATCGCCGACAACGACGACGCCAAGCAGCTCTCGCAGGTACAAACGCTTGTTCAGCAGGGCGTTTCAGCCGTCGCGCTGAACTGCGTATCGTCGGGCCCTTGCGTCGCATCGGTGTCGGAACTCAATCAGGCGAAGATTCCGGTCTTCACGATCAACCTGCTCCCGGATCCCGAGGGCCTCAAGGCCGAGGGCCTCAAGGTCGAACAGGCGGTGCAGACCGACCAGAAGGCCGGCGGAGCTTATATCGGCAAGCAGCTACTCAACGATATCGGCAAGGACGGCAAGGCCGTCATCGGCATCGTAGGAGAGCCGACGTCGGTCGCCGCCATCGCCCGCGACGACGGCTTCAAAGAAGCTCTGGCATCGAATCCGAACGTGAAGTTCGTCGCGCTAGTCAACGGCAAGGTCGAAGAAACGACTTCCCTGAAGGTGACGACCGAAATGCTTCAGGGTCATCCCGACATCAACATCGTCTACTCGGACACGGAACCGTCGGCTCTTGGCGCTCTTGCCGCGATCCAGCAGCTGAGCCGTAATGACGTGAAGCTCTATGCCTTCGTCGACAAGCTCGGGGTCCAGAATATCCAGGAGAACTCCATCCTAAAGGCCGGAGCTATCCAGGAACCCGCCAAGCTCGCACAGATCCAGGTCGAGAACATCAAAAAGTTCTTCGCCGGCGAGAAGCTGGAGCCTGTCGTCGACAACCCCCCGCTGCTTGTTAACAAGTCCAACGCGGGCGATACGGCCGACAAGGCATACTGATATCGACATCGGCGCGCGGCCCTGCGCCGCGCGTCTCTCTCATGGGAGTATTGTCAAATGTCCACGGCGAGCTACAGAGCAACCGGTATCACCAAGGCCTTTTCCGGCGTCAGCGTCCTGCACGGGATAGACTTCGAAGTCCGGCCTGGCACCATCCACGGCCTGTTCGGCCATAACGGTGCGGGCAAGTCCACGCTCTTGAAAATTCTGGCCGGTGCGCAATCGCAGGACAACGGCCAACTGACGGTCGATGGCCAGATCACCGTCCTATCCTCGCCGAGAGAAGCGTTGGGCAAAGGTATCGGGTGCGTCTACCAGGAACTCCGTCTCATACCCAATCTGACGGTCGCGGAAAATCTCTTCCTCGGACGCGAGATCAAATTGCGTGGCCTGAAGCTAACGGCGGAGATGAACCGCTACAGCACGACGTTGCTTAAAAGCTATGGCCTGAACATCGACGTAAAGCGCCAGGTTAAGGGCCTTTCGCATCCCGAGAAGCAATTGATCGAAGTCATTGCGAACCTTGAAGGAAAGGTTCGCTACCTTTTCCTCGACGAACCGACGACCGCTCTCGATGGAAAGCAGTCCAACGAGCTGCTGGCCAATGTCCGGCGCATCGCTCTCGAACGTAACATCGGTGTGGTTCTGGTATCGCACAAGCTCGACGAAGTCCTCGCTGTATGCGACGAGGCCACCGTCCTCTCCGGTGGCCGGGTCGTCCACCATGCCGCCGGTTCGGACATCTCCAAGCAAGCCATCGTCGATGCAATCGTCGGTGACGCTCACGTCGCGCATGGCGGTGGTGAGCGCGCCACCCGCGAAGCTGGCGAGGTTTTCCTCACGGTCAAGGGTCTGTCGGGAACCCGGCTGAAAGGTGCCGACGTGCAGGCCCGCAAGGGAGAGGTACTCGGCCTCTACGGCCTAGTCGGATCAGGCCGCACGCGCTTCCTTCGGACGCTATACGGCGTCGAGGGCGTTGCTTCCGGCACGGTGGTGCTCGGCGGCAAACCATACCACCCAACGAACGCGCAGACGGCGCTCCGAAGCGGGATCGCGTTTCTCACGGAAGAGCGCAAGGTAGACGGCTTCATCCCCCTGATGTCTTCGTTTCAGAACGTGGTCCTTTCGACGCTTCAAAGATATCGCAAGGGCGGCTTCGTAGACGTCGCCGGAGCCCAGGCATCTGCCAGACGCACGCTGTCTTCGATCGGCACGCGCGGGCAGCTGGGTTCGCCCGTGAAGTCCTTGTCCGGCGGGAATCAGCAGAAAGTCCTGCTCGGCCGCATCATAGAGCAGAACGCGGACCTCATTCTTTTGGACGAGCCGACCAAAGGCGTGGATATCGGCGCGAAGTCCGACATCTACAAGATCATCCAGCGCTTGGCCGACGAAGGCCGTTGCATCATCGTGGTCTCCAGCGAAGAGGAGGAGTTGATGGAAATCTGCGACCGTATCGCGATCTTCCAGCACGGCTATTGCACCTCCGAAAGCAAGCCCGTTGCGGAATGGTCGCTTCCCAAACTCCGCGAGGCCGCATGGGCGACCGCCGCATGACTTCCCTTTCCGCTTCCCTTTATGCTGCCGACCCCTTTCGCCTTGTCGAGGAAATCGAGGCCGTCTCGCCGCACGTTGAATCCTTTCACCTGGACATTATGGACGGAATGTTTGCGCCGGAGTTCGGCCTCACCACGCGGGTCGCTAAGGAGCTGCTGGAGAGGACCGCAGTTCCACTCGATGTTCACTTGATGGTGGAGCATCCGGCAAGTTCGGTTATTCGATTTTCCGAGATGGGCGTGCGTTCGATCGCCATACACCTCGAATCGACTAACGTGGATTTTGCTGAATTAGTGGCGATCGCCAGGACGAATGGCGTTAAAGCTTACGCTGCGCTCCGCCATACGACGTCGACGTCTGCCCTACACCAACTCCTCAGCTACATCGACGGGTGCTTGATGTTGACCGCTCCTGCCGGCGGCGGAGAGTTCGACCGGACGGCGTTTGATCGTCTAAAGGAGCTTCCCGCGGAGCTCTACACTATTGTCGACGGAAAAATCTCTACCGAACATTTTGATCGTCTCAATGGTCTTAACGTGGACCTTGCGGTCGTAGGAGCGGCCTTGTTCGCTGATGGCCAGGCTGGTAGTCGATCAAAAAGCCTTGCTGTGATGCTTGAAAACAAGCGGTCATTGGCTCACGACCCGAACTGACAAGCGGTCCAAGGCTTTTTCCATGCCATCGGGGGCATTGGACTTCGCGGGGTTAAATCGTTCAATAGCCTGAGACGATCGCGTCGCGATCATCCCAGGTTTATCAGCCGCAAATGTTACCTCAGTGAGCCGCTATTTTGTAGCAAGAACCTCATCGACATTTTGGGGTGTAACGACGAGCCACGGGACGTAGTAGTGCTGTTCCTTCCCGCCATTCCAAACAAGCTTGCCATTATTAACATCCCAGACCGCTGCACGCGGCTTGTAGCCTTTGCCAGCCAGTTTGTTGAGGGCGAGGTCGATTGCGCCCTGTGCCTGACCCTTGGCGTCTTGCAGGATCGACATTGCTTGATCTCCGCGCTTGACGGCTTCCAGTGCATCCTTAATTCCGTCCACGCCGACGACCGGCAATCTCTTGGGATCGAGGCCATGGCTGCGGATACCTTCAATCGCGCCGACCGCCATTTCATCGTTTTCGGCCATGACACCCTGGATATCTTCACCATGCGACGTGAGAAAATTTTCCATCAGGGTGATCGCTTCTGCTCTCGACCAATTTGCTGTGTTTTGTCCCAGCACGGTAACGCCGGGATTGGCCTTTAGGACATTTTGGATACCCTCGAGCCTCTGAACCTGCGCCGACTGGCCCAGCATGCCTTCCAGCAGAACGATTTTGGCATTCTTGCCGGCCTTGTCGATGACTGCCTTTGCGAGAAGTTCCCCGGCCTCGACGTCGTTTGAGTTGATGTAAGCATCGTAAAGCTCTGCCTGGGACACCACGGTGTTCGAGCCGAACACCGGGATGCCGGCGGTCTTCGCGCGCTGGATGGGATCGTTGCCGGCGTCGATATCGATGGGGATGAATATGATGGCGTCGTATTTGTCGGTGATCGCGGTGTCAAAAAGGTTGGACTGCGTCAGCACGTCCTGTCGACCATCCAGAATCGTTAACGTTGCAGTGCCATCGGCTAGCGCCGGATGAGCTTTTGCCGCATCGGCCCACAAAACATTGTATTCGGTGTTGAGGCTTTGCACGATGGCGGCGATTTTGAACGGCTTCGCGTTTGCGACGCCCGCCAATACCATCGGCGTCATAAATGCCAGGCTCGCAGCCGCTCCCAGAAGCACTCGTCTCGTTATTTTCATGCTTTTCTCCTCCACTGTTCAAGGCAGCATTGCCGTTGATTGATATTATTCGCCACGCATCCGGGATCTGTCGACCAGCACTGCCATGACGATGATCGAACCTTTGATGATTTGCTGGTAGTATGAAGACACGCCCATCAGATCGAGCCCGTTGCTGATCATGCCGATGATCAGGACACCGACGAGCGTGTAGCCGATGCGTCCGACGCCGCCGGTGAGGCTGGTGCCACCGATGACAACGGCCGCAATGGCATCGAGTTCGTAGCCGACGCCGGCCTGCGGCAGCGCGGATGTCGTACGTGCCGTCAGCATCACGCCGGCAAGGCCTGCCAAGCCGCCCATGATCATGTAGACGGAAAAGGTAATCGCGCGGACATTGATGCCGCTCGTCTTTGCACTGCGTGGATTTCCGCCGACCGCATAGATGCGCCGGCCGTAAACCGTGTAGCGAAGGACGACGGCGGCGATGGCAAAGACAATCGCAAAAATGATCACCGGAACCGGGATGCCGACGATCGACCCCTGCCCCAGCCAACGGAAGCCGATACTGAGGTTCGGGATGGGCCGCCCACCGGAATACAGAAGCGTCGCCCCGCGGGCCACACTCAGCATTCCCAGGGTGGTGACGAAGGCCGGAACCCTGAAATGGGCGATGAACACGCCGTTGACCGCACCGCAGAACGAGCCGGCAATGACACCGGCGACGAGGGCGATCGCCGGATTGAGGGCATCCGGCCCCGTCACCAAACTGGCGCTTGCGGCACCCGCCAGCGCCAGGAGTGAGCCGATCGAAAGATCAATCCCCGCGGTCAGGATGACGAAGGTCATGCCGACGGCAAGAACACCGTTGATCGACACCTGTCGGAGAACGTTGATGAGATTGTTGGCCGACAGAAAATTCGGTGAACCCATCGACAGAACGACGAACAGGAGGACGAAGGAGATGACGATGCCGTAGCGCGCGATAATGGTCGCGGCAGGGGAATCGCCAATTCTTTGGGTCATAGCATTCATAAAAAAACCTCCACGAACTTTCGATGGCTAGGATGCCAGATGGACGAGCGCTTCCTGGTTCGCCTCGGCCCCCGACAGGGTTCCGGCGATCTTGCCGCGGCGAAACACGATAATTCTGTCGGCGTTGCCGAGAATTTCGGGTATTTCCGAGGAGACCATGAGCACTGCGTTTCCGGCGGCGACGAACTCGGAAAGAAAAGCGTAGATCTCTCGCTTTGCCCCCTCGTCGACGCCGCGCGTCGGCTCGTCGCAAATCAGCACCCGAGGGTTTGTGTCGACACAGCGGGCCAACACGACTTTCTGCTGGTTTCCGCCGCTGAGTTTCTGGACTTCAAGGTCTGGTGATGCCGTCTTGATGGAAAAGCGCTTGATGCGTTCACGAACACTTTTCCGCTCGGCTGCGGCGCTCATGAAGCCGGCTCTGGAATAGTTCGAAAGGTTCGCGATCGTGATGTTGTGAGCGACCGACGCTGTCAGGGAGAGCCCCGTCTGCTTCCGATCTTCGGTGACGAGCGATATTCCCGCGGCGATCGACTGGGCTGGCGTCTTCAGCACGACCGGCAGTCCGTCGATCAGAATAGCGCCGCCATCGCGCGGCGCGATGCCATAAAGCGCGTTTACAAATTCGCTGCGGCCGGAACCGAGCAGGCCGTACAACCCGACAATTTCCCCCGCGTGCAGGGTGACATCGATACCGTCGAATTTCCCCTGGGAGGCGAAGCCATGCGCTTCGAGCAGTGGCTTGGCGTCTTCCGATGTCTTCGACTCCCGCCGATGGTCAAGAAGATCCCGCCCGACAATCGAGCGGATAAGCCCCTGCCGATCGGTATCGGTGATCGCGCCGGCTTCTACGAACCGTCCGTCGCGAAAGACCGTGTAGTCATCGGCGATCTCAAAAATTTCGGTCAAACGATGCGAAACGTAGATCACACCGACGCCTTGCGCCGTCAAGGTCTTGATCGCATCGAAGAGCATGCCTGTCTCCCGCTCGCCGATGGCGGAGGTGGGTTCGTCCATGATCAGGATTTCGCTTCGACGGCTGATCGCCTTGGTGATTTCGACCAGTTGCGCCTGCGCGACGGAAAGGTCCCGCAGGCGGGCGCGTGGCGAGATCGGGAATTTTAGTCGCGTAAGGATGTCTTCCGCATCCGTAATCATCTGCCGATCATCGACGAAAATGCGGCCGCGCCGTTGCTCCCTGCCGAGGTAGAGGTTTTCTGCGACTGTCATGTCGAGGAAAGGACTGAGCTCCTGCGTGATAATCGCAATCCCGCGGTCGAGAGCAGCCGACGGCGTTGCGAAACTCACCTCGTCGCCCTTGATTGCGATTGTCCCGCTGTCGCGTTGCAAAAGTCCCATGAGAATGCCGAGAAAGGTCGACTTTCCCGCGCCATTGCCGCCGCACAATGCATTGACCGAGCCCGATCTCAGGCGGATGCGACCATCGATGAGCGCGGGAACCTTGTTGAAGCTTTTTGCGACGTGCGACGCCGACAAAAGGAACGGTTGAACAGACTCTTCGCCATGCGTGCCTACAATGCCTTCGGCCATCAGTTCCCCTCCATTTTCTCCACACCCAGAAGCCTCTCCAACCAGCCCGCTTGCGCAGGTCAGTTTTCATTGCTAATGGGCCTCCCACTAAATTAGTATGTTTTCACAACAAATAGAGAAGCGTCAAGCTAAAAACACCTTGAAATCAAATATTATGAAACGATATCAATAATTTAAATATGCTAGGGACTGCGCATGCCTGTGCTATGTGCAAACCTACGTCAGCACGTCAGCTGCTCTCAAATCTGAAGTTTGATCTGCCTTTTAGCGGCTCACCAGCAGGTGAAGCCGCCATCGACGTTGACAATAGCGCCTGTCATCAGGCTCGATGCTTTGGACGCCAGGAAAAGGACGGCACTGGCGACCTCGTCGGGCGTCCCCATTCTTCCCATTGGCGTATCGGCAAGCCAGACGGGAATGCGATCACGGTTGGCTTCGACAGCCGCGACCATGGGAGTTTCGATATAAGTGGGAGCGACCGCGTTCACCCTAACGCCGTGAGCCGCCCATTCCGCTGCCATGGACCGCGTCATGTGATGGACGGCCGCCTTCGAGACGTTATAGGGGGTCTGCGGCTGCGGCCGGTTGCAGATATGACCGGACATCGAGCCGAGGTTTACAATTGCACCCCGCTTCATGTCGATCATGTGCCTACCGAACGCGCGCGAGCACCAAAAAACGCCATTCACATTGACGTCCATGATCCTCAGCCAATCGGCATCCACAATATCCTCGGACGCGACACCGCTTTGGCCGATCCCCGCATTGTTGACGAGAATCGTCGCCGCACGCCCCTCGTCCGCCAATTGCCTGGCCATCTCTTCGACACGTCCCGAATTCGCGACATCGCCAATCAAAAGGTCGATGTCATAGCCCTTTTGCCGCAGCGCCAGCGCTTCAGAGGCATCGGCCTCGCTGCGCTCGATGACGACAACGCGCGCCCCTGCTTCCGCCAAAGCTTCGACGCAGCAAAGGCCGATCGCCCGGCCGCCTCCCGTGACGACAGCCACTTCACCATCGAGACGAAACCGTTCCTGATAGGTCATCTGTGCAATCCTTAAATGTCGAAAGCGCTTGGCAGGATAACCACGTCGCGAATTGTCACCGTTCGCGGTCGGGTGAGCATGAAGATGATCGCCTCGGCGACCTCTTTTGGCTCGATCAGCGCGCCGCTCTCTTTGGCTTTTCTCAGATTTTCCTCGGGCCAGTCGGCGAGCAGCGCACTGATAACGGGTCCGGGCGAGACCGATCCCACACGGATGCCGTTCTTGAGCAGCTGCCGGCGCATCGTCTGGACTAAGCTTGTCATTGCCCATTTCGACGCGGAATAAACCGGCTCCCACGGCACCGCCGTATGGCCGGCCACCGAACTCGTGACGATGATGTCGCCGGTGCTCCGCTCGATCATATGGGGGACGACCGACCGGATGTTCTTGATGACGACGTTGACGTTCAAATTCAGCATACGGTCGATGGCGTCCAGATTGGCCTCGGCCAGATCGCCGCCGATATAAGTTCCGGCGTTGGCGTGCAGAATGTCGAGGTGTGCTGTCTTGGCAAGCACACCGTCGAGCAGCGATGCACAGTCCTCAGGGTTCAGAAGATCGATGACCAGCGGGATGGCACTTGCGCCGATCCGGTCGCAGACCGCCCGCAACGCCTTTTCGTCGCGATCGACGAACACCACCGTCGCCCCCGCATTGATCATGGCCTCTGCCGATGCAAGGCCGATGCCGGATGCAGCGCCGGTGACGGCGGCGACTTTCCCTTGAAGTTCGTTCATGTTTTTTCCTCCGAATTCATGTTCGATAGTCTGGGATCATTTCGATTTCAGGAAACCAGGCCACAGGCGCGTTGGTAGGCGGCCAGGCTCTTTTCGACACGCCAAACCAGGACCGCCTCCGGATCAAAGGGGATGTCGGCGAAATGTTGGGCGTCAGGCAGGTGCTGCCAGAACAGTGGCCGCGGAAGCAACTGTCCGCGAAGGGCGTCATAGAGCCTTTCGACCGCCGCCTTCGCATCGGGCATCGCCCAGTAATAGCGGATACGGTCCGACAAGGAATAATGGCGCAACAGCCGCGTCTCCTCATCGCTTCCGTGGTAGTGGCGATTCCAATTGTCGGGATGGGCGGTCATCAGCGCTTCCATCGCCCGATACAGCGGACGATCGCCATAATCTCGTGAGACGTCGGAGGCGATTAGGTCCAGGGCGTAAAGTGCCTCGCGCAGCACGAAGGTCAATTCCGGCCCGACTTTCAGGATCGGGAAACCGTCCTTCACAAGTTCGCCGAGATAGGCTGTCCCCTGATAGTCCGTCGAATGCGCCTCAAACACGAACTGCGGTTCGTCGGCCAACAGCTCCGTCAGGGCGCCGACCTTGCTTCGGTCGTAGAAAATGACATTGCGGTTGCCGAACTCGACGCCCGGCTGCACCACCAGTCCGATGGCGCGCGAGAATGCGTCGGATAGGCCGGCTTCGGCAAAAACCCGCCGATGGATATCGATCGTCTTCTTGGCCGCGTCGCTCGCCGTCGGTTCGATTGCCGTCAATGTGTGGTCGGCGCCACCCGGTGGCGGCACCTCGGTTCCGATGACGTAGACAGGCTTTTGACCGCCGGCCTGCTCAGCCGCGGCTTCGGCGGCGGCGGCAAGGCGGACGGCACGTCGAGCCGTCGTCTCGTCGTCAAGGGCTGCGGGTTCATTCAGGCAACCCATCGAGGCGTCCAGATGGATCTTGCGAAAGCCCGCAGTCACATAGGCTGTGACCATCGCCTCGGCCTCGACCATGGCGTCTTCCGCCGGATGGTGGCGCCAGGGATTGGGGCCGAGATGATCGCCGCCCAGAATGATCTGTTCGGCAGGGCATCCCTCTTCCTTGGCCAGCCGATAGACAAGGGCCGCGAAGTCCGAAGGCTGCATGCCCGTGTACCCGCCGAGGTGGTTGACCTGATTGCACGTCGCCTCGATCAGTACCGTGGTCGATGTCGCCTTGCCGTGGCGAAGTGCCGCCCGCAGCACCGCAGGATGGGCCGAGCATACCGACGTCACTCCCTTTGGCGTTCCGTTGCGTCGCAGCGTCGCCAATTCTGCCAATCTTACCTGCATCAGGAGCGCCTTTTCGTCTTAGAAATGAAAGAGTCCAGCTCTTCGCGGCTGCCCGCGCCTTCCATTGGTCCGCGGACCGTCACGTTTCGCGCCCCGGCGGCGGCGCCATAGGTGAGTGATTGCGACGGCGACATTCCGAGGCGCCGGCATGTCAGGTAAGCACCGCCGAAGCAGTCGCCGGCGCCGGTTGGATCCAGTTCCTCGACGGCAAAGGCCGCGACATCGATCCGTTCCTGACCGCGACCGAAATAGCTTGCGCCGTCAGCGCCTCGCTTCAGGACAATTTCCTTGACGCCGATTTCGAAAAGGCGGGCGATTGCCGCGTCTTCGCCCTCGACGCCAGCCGCGCGCTCGAGCTCTTCGCCAGAGGGCAACAGCAGGTCCGTCATCGAGATCAGATTGGTGAACCGACGCTCTGTGGCTTCGTCCAGCTTCAGTTCTTTGCGGATGTTCGGATCGACGGACACCGTTCCGCCGCGGGCCTTGACCGCGCCCACCGCCTTGTCGATCACTTCCACCGCGCTCGCCATCGGCAGCGCCGAGCCCATGATATGCAGGTGGCCGCTGCGTTCGATCAGGCTTTGAACGGCGTCGGTCCATCCGAAACGGGCCGCCGCCGACTTGGCGATATTAAAAACAAAGTCACGCGACCCGTCGGCGCGATAGCGAACGAAGGCGCTACCTGTCGGGAAGTCCGGGTCGACCGATATCGCCGAAACATCGACGCCGTCCCGCAACAGCCGGTCGACATTGACCCTGCCAAAATCGTCGTTGCCGACGGCCCCGACCATCGCCGCATTGCCGCCTATCCGACCGCATTGGTCGATGAAGATCGCCGGCGCGCCACTGGGATAGGGACCGACCAGCGGCTGCGCATCCAAAAAGCCCGTGCCGACGTCGGTGGCGACGATTTCAACCAAGATCTCTCCGATGCAGACCGTCGGTCCAAGGCTGTTAGGCGCCAAGGGATTGGCATTCATGTGCGTTGTCTTTCGTCATTCGTCGGCGGCGGCGCTTCGCCGCCGGCCGCACCAATTTGCGTTGTGTCTTCGCCGGCGAAGGTGTCGCTCTCGAGCGACAGAAACCGCTGATGCAGAAGACAGGCTGCGCCGAAGGCCGAGCCGAGCTCTGCGTCTTCATCGACGACGATCTGCGGCGCCGGAAAGGCGATTTCCTGGCCCTCGGCCATGTAGACGGCCACCCGGGCGGAGACCATCGGGTAGAGGGATGCGACGGAACCGCCCAGCACGATCCTGTTGGGATCGAGCAGGCGACAGGCCTGCGTCAGCGCAAGCGCCAGGTGTCTCGACCAAGTCTCGGCGATCGTCACGGCCGCGGGAACCCGATCCCGGACGTCATCCAGAAATTCTGCCAAGTCGACGGTGCCGTCTCCCTTCGCCAGTCGATATTGCGAGACCAGCGCTTCCCGTCCAATCAACTGTTCGAATCTCTGGCCGCCACTGCCCGGGACCAGCGTGTGGCCAATTTCACCCGCCAGACCGTGTCCGCCACGGAACAGCTTGCCATCGACGAGCACGCCGCCGCCGACCCCGGTTTCCATCAACAGGAACAGCGTCACGCCGGAATGGCCGTGCTTGTAGCTGTCGCCGATGGCGAAGGCGTTGGCGTCGTTTTCGATGATGATCGGCACGTCGAAAGGAAAGGCTGCCTTGGCGATCTGCGACAAAGGCACGTTGCGCCAGCCGATGATCGGCGCCAGGCTGACAAATCCATGCGCGTCGACATGGGCGGGCGCCGACAGCCCGAGGCCGCGACAGCGCTGCAGCACTTTGCCTTCGATGTCGCCGAGCGCAAGCTCGAATGCTTGCCTCACCGCCTGTTCGACGCTCCTGCTGGGGGCGTCGAAAGCCTGGGTGCGGAAGGAATGGACCTGACCGCACAGGTCGATAATCACAGCGGCGATATGCTCCACGCCGATTTCGATGCCGAAGAAGAAAGCCGCATCCGGCACAAGCTCCAACAGAATCCCCGGTCGCCCGGCACGGGATTGCTCGCCCTTACGGTCACTGGACTCCTCGACTTCATGGACAAAACCGCTCTCGGTCAGTTCCACGACGATCTGTCCCGAAGACGATCGGTTCAGGCCAAGCCGTCTGGCCAAATCCGCGCGGCTCATGCACCCGAACGTGTACAGGCTCCTGAGAGCTGCAGCGACGTTGGTCTGCCTGATGCGACGAGGGGAGCTTCCTGGTGAGGCGATATCGTTCACTTTTTCAATCCGAAAATGTTAATCTGTCCCAACTCTACACCGTCGGGACAGATCGTCTAAAGGTTTAACGGAGCCGCGCGTTGGTGGAGCGGCGACGCTTTGCTTCGTCCATCTTCAGCTCGATATAACGTTTCGCATGCGCGGCTAGGGGGTCGTTCTCGGTCCAGGTATCGCGCCAGATCGCGCAGGCCAGAGACAGGCCTTCGTCGACAACGGCGGTCGAGAAGCTTTCGAACACGATGTCGCGTTGGTAGTCGATGTCTAGCAATGCATCGAAGATCAAGTCGAAGTTGATCGTACCATCGCCGAGGTAACCGCGATTGCTCTCGCCGATATGGAAATAGCCGATCTTGTCGCCGGCCAGCCGGATCGCTGCGGCCGGGTTTGATTCCTCCATGTTCATATGGAAGGTGTCGAGGTGCAGCCGAACGTGATCGGATCGGGTTTCTTCGATGAAGCGCAGCCCCTGCGCCGTGGTGTTTAGCAGATTTGTCTCAAACCGGTTGACCAGTTCGAGAACGAGGTCCACGCCGGCTTCCTTGGCGACATCCGCGGTCTTTGCGATCGCTGCAACACTGTTGTCCCAGCCCTTTTTGGTCGGCTGGCGGTTATACTTGGTGTGGGCTGAATAGAGGATGCCTCCAAGCTTGTTGCCGCCGATGTCACGGACCGCCCGGATAGCATCGGCCAACACCGCTTTGCCGCCGGCGACTTCTTCGGCGTTCTCGCTCGACACGTCCTTGTCCAGCGACAGGCCCATCGTCACACCGATCTCGACGTCGAGCGATTGTGCCAGCTTTGCGAGTTTGTCTAAGTTGAATATCTCGGGCCGCAGATAGGCGAACTCTATCGTGCGATAGCCGTGCTCGGCTGTCTTCCTGAGCGCCATCTCCAGCCCGTCCTGAGATTGGCCGCCAGTCCATACAAATGAGTGAATTCCCAAGCGTCGCATGCCCTTACCTCCGTAGCTTATGCTGTACATGACGTTTGATTAGGCCATATATGTATGTTAATGCAACTAAATAATCGGCAGGAACAGCGAAAATTTTATGCCATAAGTTGCCGTTTGCAATTGCGAACGCCGTTTATATAAGCAATTTCGGACAGTTAATCGCAATGCTTTTATCACAGACATCATTCTGCTGCAACGCAATGACTAATATTTGCACGTTTACCCAACGAAATGTTGCAGATTTTTTGCATGTAGTTTATGAAAGCGCTTCAAGCGGGAGACTTGAAGGTTTTTCGGGAGGAGATCGTATGGCGAATTCTATCGAAACAGCGCCACGGCACGGCATCCCCGCCGCCGTCCCAGGCCTCCTGTTGTCGGCCAGCGGCATCAAGAAGACCTATGGTCATGTCGCAGCGCTGACCGATGGACGTCTCGAACTGCGGCCAGGGTCGGTGCATGCATTGTGTGGCGGCAATGGCGCTGGAAAATCGACTTTCCTCAGCATCCTGATGGGGCTGACCCGTCCCGACGATGGGCAGATAGATCTAGATGGTGCGCCTGTGCACTTCGGGTCGCCGCGAGAAGCGCTGGAGGCCGGAATCGCGATCATCACCCAAGAGCTCAGACCCATTCTCGAGGCGACGGTCGCGGAGAATATCTTTCTTGGCCGTGAGCCCACCCGCTTCGGCGTCGTCGATTACCCGACTCTATTCAAGAACGCGCAAGAGTTACTCGATCGGTTGAAATTCCCGATAGATCCGAGGGCACGCGCCGGCGACCTGTCTATCGCCAAGATACAGCTGGTCGAAATCGCCAAGGCGATCAGTCAGAATAGCAAGGTTCTGATCATGGACGAACCGACCTCGGCCATCGGCGAGGCGGAAACCGATATCCTCTTCGAGGCGATTCGGTCACTAACACGACAAGGCGTCGGCGTCGTCTACGTCTCGCATCGCCTGAGCGAACTGTTCCGGATTGCCGAAGACTATACCGTCTTCCGCGATGGCGCTTTCGTCCAAGCCGGCAAGCTTCACGACATCGACCGGGAGGAACTGGTGCGGCTAATCGTAGGCCGCGCCGTCAAGCCACTATCGGCGGATCAGCGCGAGCCGGGGGCGACAGTCCTCGAGGTCAAGGACTACTCCAGGGGCGACCAGTTCCAGAACATCAGCCTTAAACTGCGCGAGCGGGAAATTCTCGGCGTGTTCGGGCTGATGGGCGCCGGGCGAAGCGAATTTCTGGATGCCCTGTTCGGCATCACAAAACAGGATAAAGGCGAGCTCCAAATCGACGGAAAACGCGTCACGGTTTCCTCGCCGCAAGACGCGATCTCGAAGCGGATGGCGCTCGCGACCGAAGACCGGAAGGAGACCGGCCTGATCCTGTGTCGCCCTATCCGGGAGAACATCTCTCTGTCCGCGCTGCGCAAATATTCGTCGTTCGGCTTTGTCAAGCGTCGCAGCGAAAAGAAGATCGTCGCGGAGATGGCGCAGGCCTTTTCCCTGCGCATGGGATCGGCGGAAGACGACGTCCAGGATCTCTCCGGGGGTAATCAGCAGAAGGTCGTCCTATCCAGATGCCTGGTAACCAACCCGCGCATCCTGCTGTGCGACGAGCCGACACGTGGCATCGACGAGGGTGCCAAGCAGGCGATCTACGCATTCCTGCGGACTTTCGTCGCAGACGGGAAAACCGCCCTGGTGGTGTCGTCGGAGCTCGACGAAATCCTCCAGGTCGCAGACCGAATTCTGGTGTTCCGGCGCGGCAGGATTGTTGGCGACATCCTCGCCGCCGACGCCACCCACGAACACCTTCTTCATCTCGCATCGTGAAAGACAATTTCATGTCCAGAATCAACCATGCAAGCCTGATCGACATGGCCTCGCGCTACGGAATTGCCGCCGGCTTTGTCGTCCTCTGCATTTTCCTGTCGTTTGCCAGCCCGTATTTTGCGACTTGGGACAACATCGGCAATATCCTGGCACAGGTGTCGATCAACGGCATCATGGCAGTTGGGCTGACCTTCGTCATCCTGGCAGCCGGCATCGACCTTTCGGTCGGCTCCATTCTGGCGCTCGCCGGTATCGTGTCCGCGAGTGTCGTGACCGCGTCCGATCTCGACCTCGGGATGGCTGCGGCATTGCTGGTCGGGTTGGCCGTCGGCGCAGCCGCGGGTGCGATCAATGGCGCGATCATTGCCGGGTCGAGAAGCATTCCTCCGTTTATTGTTACCCTCGGGATGCTCAGTGCCGGTCGCGGACTGACGCAGATCTATAACCACGGATCGCAGATTTCCGATCTCTCCGACAATTTCATGATGATCGGCAACGGGCAGCTCTGGGGCATTCAGTACTCCGTCTATATCTTTGCCGTCGTCGCCATCATCTCGTTCCTGGTCCTGAAGTTCACCCGTTTCGGCCGCTACGTCTACGCCGTCGGCGGCAACGAGCGCGGTGCGCGGACGGCAGGCGTCAATATCGGCTTCATCAAATTCTCAGTCTATCTTATCAGCGGCGTTTGTGCCGCGCTGTCCGGCATCATCTTCACATCGCGCGCGACGTCAGCCTCCCTGCAGGCCGGTCTTGGCTACGAGCTCGATGCGATCGCGGCTGTGGTGATCGGCGGCACCAGCCTTGCCGGCGGCCGCGGCGGCGTGGTCGGCACGATTCTTGGCGCCCTGCTGATCGGCGTCATCAACAACGGCCTCGATCTTCTCTCCGTCGACTCGGGCAACAAGCAGGTCATCAAGGGCCTGGTGATCGTTTCCGCTGTGTTTCTGGACACCGTACGAGCGCGGGCAAGATAAACGCAGCGATCGCCTCGGTAGCCGCTGGTCGAAACCAACCATCATTGTGGAGAGGGGTCGCCCTCTTCGCTCACGTTCGGGAGATGTGCACCCGCGTCATTGCACATAATTGGAGGAAGCGATGATTACTCGGAGAAATACACTGAGGCTGCTAGCCGCGGCGGGCATGCTGCCGCTGGCCGGAAGGGCAGCGTTCGCAGCGGGAACAAAGCCCGTGAAGGTGGGAGCCGCGGTCTATGGTCTGAAAAACGAATATGCCCAGATCTGGGCAAGCGAAATCAAGAAACACCCGGCCTTTTCCAATGGTTTGGCGGAGATCACAGTGTTTGACGGTAACTACGACCATTCCACCCAGGCTTCGCAGTTCGACCTGATGGTGACGCAGAAGTATGACGTGGCGATCTACATCCCGATCGACAGCTATGCCGCCAAGGGCGTGATTCACAAAGCCGAATTGCGCGGTCTCCCGGTCGTCGGCTCGAATGGTCCGTCGAAGAGCGACGAGCTTGTGTCGTTCGTTGGCTCGGACGACGTCGCGGCTGGACAATATGAAGCGGAAGTGCTTTTCAAGGCGATGGGCGGCAAAGGCAATATCGTTGTGCTCATCGGACCTGAAGGAAACCTTGGCCAGGAGTTGAGGACGAAAGGTAACAAAACCGCCCTCGATGCCAACAAGGATATCACCGTTCTTGAACGCAAGACCGGCAACTGGTCGCGCTCCGAGGGCATGGTGCTGATGCAGAATTGGCTCACGTCGCACAAGAGCAAGATACAGGGAGTCCTTGCTCAGAACGACGAGATGGGTCTAGGTGCGATCGCTGCGATGAAAGCGGCAGGTATAGACCCTAAGACAATTCCGGTTGTCGGCATCGATGGTGTGACCGACGCCATCAGAGCCGTCAAGAATGGCGAAATGATCTTGTCGATACGCCAGGACGCCCATACTCAAGCACAAGGGGCCGTTGACGTTGCGCTGCGCAAGGTTATTGGCGACTCCTATAAGCCGCTGTCGGATTGCTGGAGTGAATATCCTCAAATGCCTTGGGGCGATGGCACCGCCAAGCTCTATCCGGTTCCCTGGACTTATGTCACATCCGAGAACGCTGACAAATTCCTAGCCGTAAAGTAGTAACTTTCAACTGATTGCAGCGGCTCACACATTGGTGGGTCGCTGCTTTCATTGTTTCACAAAGCCAGTCCGACATTCCAATTAAGCCTGTCCTAGACTGAAGCAGTCAGCCGGCCGATCAACAAATCGGCTTACGATTGAAGATGAACGACTTATTGTTGCATTCAGACGAATTAATCCTCCGACCAAGCACGGGCTTCAGTTTTTCCCATGAAGGGCATCAAGCACTGACCAGTGAATATCTGGCCTAGGCGTCACTCTACTGCAATTCGTGGGCGCTCAACAGCCTGAGCTTGCTTTTGGCTTTTCGTAAACTTCATCACGAAGACAAAGAAGACTGGAACGAAAAAGATTGCTAGAAGTGTGGCCGATATCATTCCGCCGAGGACGCCGGTACCGATAGCAGTCTGGCTGGCTGACCCGGCTCCAGTGGCAATAGCGAGAGGTACAACGCCAAGGGAAAATGCCAGTGAGGTCATCAAAATTGGCCTGAAGCGAAGATGCGCCGCCTCGACCGCAGCGTCAACTGACGACTTGCCAGCAGCCCTTAGGTCTTTTGCGAACTCGACAATGAGAATAGCGTTCTTCGCCGACAAACCCATGATCGTAATCAGGCCGACCTTGAAGTAGACGTCGTTGGGCATATCGCGCAGCATCACCGCGCCAACAGCCCCGATAATACCGAGAGGGATGACGAGCAGCACAGAGAGTGGAATAGCCCAGCTCTCGTAGAGCGCGGCAAGGCAAAGAAACACCAGCAGCACGGAAAGGCCAAGAAGCATCGGAACTTGCGATCCCGACTGGATCTCTTGCAGCGACTGGCCGGTCCACTCGTAGCCAAAGCCTGCTGGAAGCGTCTTGGCGATGCGCTCGACCTCCGTGATGGCGTCACCGGATGAATACCCGCTTGCTGCCTGCCCGCTGAACCGGACTGCCGGGAAACCGTTGTAGCCGACAATCTGTGCGGATCCTTTGGTGAATTCGTATCTCGCGAATGCTGAAATCGGAACCATTCCGCCCGCCGCGTTTCTGACGGTAAGTTTCATCACATCAAAGATGGTCCCACGCTTTCCCGCATCCGCCTGCACAGTCACGCGTTGCATCCGTCCGGAGTTCGGGAAGTCGTTGACGTAGGACGAGCCGAGGTTAATACTGATTGTCTGGTTGATATCGGCAAATGTCACGCCATAAGTATTTGCCTTCTCGCGGTCGATTGTCAGCACAGTTTGCGGCGCGTCCGAAAGGCCCTCAACCATCACCCCAATCAAAACGGGGCTCTTGCGGGCCTCTGCCAGAAATTGGTCGCGCGCTTCGTTCAGCGCTGCAGTCCCCAGATTTCCTCGGTCCTGGAGCCGGAATGCGAAGCCGTTGGTGCTCCCCAGGCCGGAAATTGCAGGTGGTGACAATGCGAAGGCACTTGCATCCTTGATCATCTGGAAGCCGGCATTGAACTTTGCCGACAGTGCCTGTGCCGACTGATTGGCCGTCCTCTCGCTCCAATCCTTGAGAGTGATGAACGAGAGTCCTGCGTTTTCGCCCGATCCAGAGAAACTAAACCCGCTGATCGCGACGAGACGCTCAACAGATGGTTCTGAGGTGACGATTTTCTCCATGGCCTTGATAGAATCGAGCGTACGCTTTGCTGTCGCGTCGGCTGGCCCCTGGACCTGAGCCAGCAACGTCCCCTGGTCTTCGTTGGGCAAGAATGACGATGGAAGCTGCAGGAACATCCACGCCGTCACCACAGCCACGGCGAGATATACGAGCATCACCCGACCTGCCCTTCGCAGAAGGCTTGCCACCCATCCGCTATACGTCTTCGACCCTCGGTGAAAGCCTCGGTTGAACCAGCCGAAGAAGCCCTTTTTTGTGTGAGACTGGCCTTTCTCGACGGGCTTAAGAAACGTCGCGCAGAGTGCCGGCGTCAGTGAAAGGGCTAGGAACGCCGAGAAAAGAATGGAAGCGACCATTGTTAAAGAAAACTGCCTGTAAATCACGCCGACAGCGCCGGGGAAGAACGCCATAGGAACGAAGACGGCTGTCAAAACCAGTGTGATGCCAATGACGGCCCCGCTGATCTCAGTCATCGCCTTCTTTGTCGCCTCCTTGGGTGAAAGCCCTTCTAAGGTCATGATCCGCTCGACATTCTCGACAACGACAATCGCGTCATCCACCAGAATCCCAATGGCGAGGACCATGCCGAACATGGTGAGAACGTTGACGGAGAACCCAAGCACGTACATGACGCCACAAGCACCAAGCAAAGCGATTGGCACCACAATGGTTGGAATGATCGTATAGCGAAAGTTCTGGAGGAAGAGGAACATCACGGCGAACACGAGAACCATTGCCTCGACAAGCGTCATCAGCACCTGCTCGATAGAAATGTTGACGAACGGTGTGGTGTCGTAGGGTATGGAATATTCAATATCACTCGGAAAGGAGGGTGCAAGTTCGGTCAGGCGAGCCCTAATGGCGGTGGCTGTCTTCAGCGCGTTGCCGCCAGGGGCAAGTTCTATGGAAGCTCCAGCGGCAGGCTTCCCATTGATGCGAACCGATGTCGCATAGCTATCTGCACCCACTTCAATTCGCGCCACGTCACCAAGTCGAACAGTCGAGCCGTCAGTTTCTGCGCGAAGCACGATCTTACCGAATTCTTCCGGCGTGGTGAGTTGGCCTTTGATCAATAGGGAGCCTGTTGTGCGGCGATCCGGCAAAGATGGGGACGTGCCAAGACGGCCTGCAGCGACCTGCGCATTTTGGGCCTGGATAGCTGCTGTGACGTCGGCGGGCGTCAGATTGAGGCCAAGCAATTTGTCGGGGTTGAGCCACACGCGCATGGCGCGCTCGCTACCAAACAGTTGGGCGTTGCTGACACCCGGAACACGGCGCAACTCATTGGCAATGTTTCGGCTCATGTAATCGCCGAGTGAAATGCCGTCCGTCGAACCACTTTTAGAGGTGAGCGCCACCAAAAGCAGCGTTCCGCCCCCCGCTGTGTCGACGTTGATTCCTTGTTGAACAATCGATGCCGGGAGCCTGGCTTCGACCCGTTTGATGCGGTTTTGGACGTCGACGGCCGCCGTTTCAGGAACCGTTCCCGGCTCGAATGTCACAGTAATCTTGATCGAACCAGCCGCGTCGGATGTTGATTCATAATAGAGCAGCCGAGGAACGCCGTTCAGTTCCTCCTCCATCAGGCGCGTCACGCCTTCGTAAGTATCTTCCGGGGAAGCGCCAGGATAGGTGGCCGTGACGGTGATTTGAGGCGGCGCTACATCTGGATACTGGGAAATAGGAAGTAGGAAGAGCGAGATCGCCCCCCCGAGCATAATTGCGATGGCGAGAACCCAAGCGAACACTGGACGTTCGATAAAGAAGGCTGGCATCGAAATTATCCCTACTTCTCTGCGGAGGAGCTTGTCGAGGCTGTCCCGGGCCACGGCTCAGCCTTGACAACCGCGCCGGGGGCAAACTTCTGAAATCCCTCCACCACGACCCTGTCTTCAGGGGCCAAACCCTTGACTACAACCCAGCGGCCTTCAACAATCCAGCCGAGCGTCACGTTGCGAACTTCGACTTTGCCTTTGGCGTCGACAATATATAACTGAGGTTTTCCGGCAGTATCGCGTTGCACTGCTTGCTCCGGCACAGCGAATGCTCCTTCCAGAGAACCCTGCTGCAGTTTTGAGCGAACATACATGCCCGGAAGCAGATTGTGTTCCGGATTTGGAAACTCGCCCCTAAGGATCAGTTGCCCAGTCTGCGCATTCACGCTTGCTTCAGAAAACAACAGCTTGCCTTCGTGCGGGTACGGACTGCCCTGCTCCGTCACGAGCTTCATGGCTACCCCCTCCCGGCCCTCCTCCTTAAGCTGACCCGTCTTGATAGCATTTCGTAATAGTATCAGTGTGTCGGCGGGCTGGGTGAAGTCAGCATAAATTGGATCAATCTGTTGGATTGTCGCCATCACGTCGGAGGTTGGGCTGACCAACGTGCCTTCGGTGATGAGCGCGCGGCCGATTGTGCCGGTGATGGGAGCCTTGATCTGCGTATATTGAAGGTCGAGCTGGGCCGAGCGCAAATTCGCTTCCGCTTGGGAGACCTCCGCGTTGCTCTGGGCCAGCGTTGCGATTGCCGTCTCGCTGTCGTCTGCGCTGGTAACCCCCCTTTGCTGCAACTGTGTTTGTCTATCGGACTTCTGGGAAGCCAATTTCCGGGCCGCTATGGCGCTGTCAACTGCAGCTTGTGCTGAATCGACCTTGGCCTGAAAGGGGGCCGGGTCAATCAGATAAAGGAGATCGCCTTCTTTAACGCCAGCTCCTTGCTCGAAAACGCGCTTCAGCACCAGCCCCGTGACGCGCGGACGGACGTCAGCAGTAATCATCGAAGCAACGCGCCCCGGCAATTCACTGACCACCGGTAGAGTTTCCGGCCTCACCTGCACGACGGACACAGGTGTTGGTGGTGCTGCCGAAGCCTTTTTATCGCTGTTCTCCTTGCTGCAGGCCGCCAGCGGGAGGACGGCGCACGCCAATAAGGCGGCGCGCGTGGTTTGAAGCAGAAACGGCATAAATTACCCCGATATCTCGTCGTTGGGTGAAAGATCCGAAAACCCCATTTTTGGCGAGCGCGAAACGGTGTCGTTTCGCCAAATCGTGATGAAGATTTATTCACGAGGGACGCGTTTCACCGACCTCACCCGAGCTACGAGCATTTTTGACGCCTGCGCTTGTTGCCGCTGAAATAATCGGAACAGAAATTTACCGCGAATTGCCCGACGCTCATCCCTTTCCGAATAACCGCGGCTAATTACCCGCGATGAGCACAGGCTTCGACATCTGTTCCAACAGCGCGTCAGCGCCTTTTTCAATCCCGACTTTGGAGCCCTTAAGAGGCACAAAGGTTGCACCGATGTTCATCGCGCTTGGATATTGTTTGGTGACATAGGAAGATAGAAGCCGATTGCTCGAAGCATCATAAAGTTCCACGGCGTAGCTGACAGAACCCGCCATTGTCCCCTCACGACCGCGAACCGCCTGAGCTGCGTTGATGACACCCCCGCCTACGTCAATATGCGAAAACGGGCCGAGAACAGGCGTTGTGTCCTTAGCGCCGGTCAAGGTCAGGTGAAGCCTCGCAGTACGGGGCCCGGGATTGCTCACCACCGCGTACTTCGTCCTCAGCTTTGCTGTGAATTCATTCTGCATATAATTAGCAAGGACAACCTTATCCCTGTCAGCGATCTTGACGAATTGATTGTCAGGCCCTGAATATATGGTGACGGGATCCACGATGATCTTATCATACTGCCGCCAGTCAACGTTGCTCGTGTAGCGATAAGGCACCCGACCGCTCGCGTCGTCGGTGGCGGGTCGAAGCTGCGAAGCTGAAGCAAGCCCAGCATAGACTGTCGGGTCAGCGGTCGTACACCCCGAGACAACGGCAGAGATTGCGATCAACCCGATACTAAACTGAATAAATTTCATGTTCTCTATAGGCTCCAAGAAAGGGTGTTCTGACACCATCGTTTGCTGGAGCCTGTTGTATTCGATCTACGTGTTGCGGTGTCTTCTGAAATGTTTCAATATGTTCGGCGACTATACGACGCCTAACCAGCTATAAACGGTCGCTCTGCTGCGGAACGAGTTTGATAGCAATTGTGAGCCCATTTGGAACACTGTCTCGCAGCTCGAACCGCCCGCCATGCCCCTTTATAATAATGCCTTGTGCGATCGTAAGGCCGAGTCCGAGACCGCCCTTGATGCCAATTTGGCGCGATTCGTCAGCTTTAAAAAAAGGCTCCAAGACCTTTGCTTTCAAATCCCCCGATAACCCCGGGCCGTTGTCGCAAACTTGAATTTCGATCTCACCATCGACAACGTTTTTGAGTTTCAGTTCGATGCGCGTTGCGTATCGAGAGCCGTTTTCGATGAGATTGTTGAGCGCGCGGGTCATTGCCTGCGGCTTACAAACATATACTAACTTCCTAGGTCCTATATAGGTAACGTCAACGCCGGTATCGACAAAGTCGGATGTGATTGTTTGCAAAAGACTAGACAGGTCGACCTTACGTGCCTTTTCAGTAGCAGATGGATCATTGAAGTAGGCGAGACATTCGTCCACCATAAAGGCTAGGGTTGTTATGTCACTTAACATAAGTTGTTTGAGTTCCGGCTCGGTTGAGCGCTCGGCCCGCATTTTAAGACGGGTCAGAGGGGTACGAAGATCATGCCCGACAGAACTCAGGACGCGGGTTCGATATTCCGCCATGGTCTGAATCCGGGTGCGCATGACATTCAATGACTCCGCCAAGCTCCGTATCTCAGACGCACCATCTGCCAGAAACGGCTCGTCAGTGCTGTCGTCCAAACTCACTCGCTTTGCAGCCGCCGCGAAACGCCGCAGCGGATTGGTAATCAACAGGCTGCTGAAATAGGCAAGGACAAGGAGAGGCACAACAATTTTCAGAAGTCCGCTCGCGACGGCAGGCGCGAACCACACTTCAGCAGGAAACTTGGGTACGGAAAATGTAAAGACACGTTCTGTATCGACGCGCACAGTCAAAACATTAGGCACAATTTCGCCTAAAAATAAGTAGCTGATGGACTCGAGTATATTACCCGCTGTTAGAGCTTTCGCCCGCGATACGAGTTCATCGGGAGAGGAGATAACAACCTGCGAAGTCGACAACTCATTCGCCAGCAGCTTTTCGACCAGAATCCCCATGCTTGCCGCTGTATCCCGAACAGCTTTTTCTTCCTGAGGTGTCTTGGCATCTTTCAATAATACGAATAGCGTTTCCGCTCGGCCAGCGAACAGGCCATTTTGGAACTCACGATCTTGTCTACCGTATATGAACGGCTCGGTGAACATAGCGACGACTGAAACCAGCACAACAAGCAATGTCGCAAGTGTAAGGATCTGTTGCTGTATTGAAGCTCGACGTAAATTTCTCATCGGGTTTGCTCAACCTTAGAGGCAAACATATACCCCCCAAGCCGCACCGTTTTGATAAAGGTGGGATCTTTAAGATTGGGCTCGATCTTCTGTCTAACCCGGCTGATATGAGCGTCGATGCTTCGCTCGACGGGTCCGGCAGATCCCGCATGGGTCATCGAAAGTAGTTGCTCGCGGTTTAGAATTTTGTTCGGGTTTGAGCAAAACGCGAGGAGTAGATCAAATTCAGCTGTCGTCATGGAAACCTGCACTCCATCTGGATCATGAAGCTGCCTGCTCTTGGGGTCGATACGCCAGCCTGCAAATGTCATAGGCGCTAGATCGGGTTCCGAATCCTTCCCGTGTGCGCTTCGACGCAAGATGCTTTTTATCCGCGCTATTAATTCACGAGAATTGAAAGGCTTGGTCACATAGTCATCAGCTCCGAGCTCCAGGCCAAGAATACGATCGATGTCCTCACGCATCGCGGTCAACATCAGGATCGGAACCGACCGTGATGATCGCAATCGCCTACATATGCTAAAACCGTCCTCGCCTGGAAGCATCGCATCAAGTACGATAAGATCGAAGGTTTGGATGAGCAAAAGTCGGTCCATCTCGAGCCCACTTGCGACCGACATCGCCTGAAAGCCATTTCCTTGAACCAGTTCGACTAGCATGCCGGCGATGTCAGGGTCATCCTCGACGATGAGTACATTGGACTGGTCCGAAACCACCATATCGTACGCCATATTTGGTCGCCCTAATTTGCACTCGTCCTAGTCTCAATGTCTGCAGCGGGCGGCAATCAGATCTTTGATTGTTCGAGATCCCACACAAGTCCCTTCCGCTGGACGTAGTGGCTCCTCGCGCCCAGTGACTAGAGCATTCCCATGGAATTCGATGGCTGGAGCGCTTTATCAGAAAAGGTGTCGATTGTCTTGCAAAGTTCTATGCGAATATGTTGCGGTATGTTGTGGCGGCTCGGTCGCGGAACGGTAGTGAGATAGAACCAGCTACTGTTTGGGCCTAATCTATCTATCGATAAGCACGATGGTAATGTAGCAAGCGCGCGCGACAAACAGGAAAAAAATGCCATGGGAACTAGCCCAGTCGCTTAGCGCCTCAAAGCGACGTGATTACGTATTTCGCCTATCACCGAGAGAACCGCTTTCTTAAAGATGTTGCCAATCGAAATGAGGACGAAAAAGGCAGTGATAACTAACCCCGCGGTCGAAGCCGCGCCGATTGCCAATATCATGATGATGCAACCTCCATAAAGAAGCAGCTCCCGCTTCAAAGCTGCATTTTGAAACTCATCCACCGTGGACATCCAGAGACGAGGTTTCTCCCGAGCAATCGTAAACGGACTCTTCTCCGCTTCAAGCGATTGGTCTATTTTGCTGTTTGTATCACTGGCCTCATCTAGCCCAAGGCTCTTCTGCCTAACGACGTTCATTTTTAACAACTCGCATCGCAGGAAGCCGGTTGTTATAAAATGAAATGCTAGCATTCAACAACGTAGAGAAGAGCCCAACTTTTCGGCGGTGCTCTGAGGAAGGATTGTCATATTTGCTAAATCCGCGCGTTAGCCTCGGAACGTTCAAGATTCTGAGGCGCTCCATGAAAGCATTGCCATCAAATCGCCTTGGCCAAGCGGTGGAATCTGTTTGATCAATGTGGCCATCATAAAAAAACACTTCAAGGTTCAAGACGGGAATGAGCTTTATGTTTCGAACCGTAGCGATACCTGGCCGGGTTGTTACTGCCAGGGTATAAGTTCCTGAGCGGAGTGCATCGAACAATGCAGGGACAGTGTAGACAGCGACCGCTGTATATCCATGCTTCTCAAGCTGTGAGATCACCACATCAGCTGCGCGCTTTGTAAGAAAGACGAGGATTGGGCTGCGGTGCTCAATTTCGGACTGCTGCGTCACAATAATTACTCCTGGTTATTAACAGAACTACCTCATGTCTTTGCAGCGGTGTGTGTAGAAATATTCGATTTTGTTGCAGCTCTATCACTTTTAAAAGGGATCGTATCGATCTCTGCAGGCAACTCCTCGATCAACCATCACTACTAGAGGGGTACCGCAGGTCGGCGAGTCACATCACGGGAAGACCTCAGAATACCCCGACTGGCAGCGCCCATGCGTAGCTTAACGCCTTCGACATCCAGACGTCCGAAACGAGGCTTACAATTTTTAAGATATTTACCGTCGTTTTCCACGGCTCGACAGCAATCTTCGTGCGAAAGCACAAAGCTGCACGCAAAATTGGTCGTCACAAAAACCTTTCTCCCGGGCGCTCCATCGCTATCACCAACTTATAATACAAGTCATCCACGATCTTCCGCTGAGCGATCCCAAGCGAAGCGTAGTGGTCCAGTCCAGGGGCAGAATTGATTTCAATAATCCGGTGCGGACTAGCCGACGGGGTGTCTTCGATCAACCCGTCGATCATCAAATCGACACCCGCCAAACGGAGGCCCATATCCCTCGAAACATCCCTTGCGAGTCTCGTGAAACCCTCACTTATTCGGTCGGTGACGTCAATCGCTGTACCTCCTGACGAAAGGTTAGCATTTTCTAACATCTTCAGTGATTTGCCACTCTCAAGGACGCTTTCAAATGTTAGCCCCTCTGCTTCCAAAGTGCGCCTGATCCGAAAGTCCGCTAAATCAATGGTTTCGCCACGGCCGTTCCGGCGGAACTCTTGCTGAACGCCATCGACTAGTTCACGAAGTGACAACTGGCCGTCCCCTGTGACTGTTAACGGGAGGCGATGGTATGCTGAGATGACTTTGCCGTCCAGCACGACTACGCGGTAGTCATTGCCGACGGCCGGGCGTTCGACGAGGATAACCTTATCCTCTTGCAAAGCGATCCTTGCAGATTCGTTAAACTCGCCTTCATTGCGGACCAAGCTTACGCCCACCCCCCGACTCTTACTGTTTGGCTTAACGAAGACGGGGAATCCAATCTGCCGGGCGTATGCTAATGCTGCGATATATCCCCGGTCCGAAGCCTTCACTTTCCTAGCCCACGTCTCTGAAAAGAAGCTTTCCCCCTCGGTAGCCGGATAACCCATAGAGTGAAGAAAGAATCGCGAATATTGCTTGTCACGAGCAATTGACGATGCGCCCATAGTGTTTAGATCGAACGTCGACGTCCGAAAATAGCGACGAACTCCGCTTTTGTAGGTTATCTGACCGACGCAATTCCATGTCTCTTCGACCAGGATTTTTGCATCAATTTGCGCGCACACCCTTTTAAGAGTGTCAACGATAGACGAACTAACGTGCATCGTGTCACACTTTTCGATCTCTGACATTCTCAAACTCCTATTGGTTGGCGGCGCTACGACGCGCGAGATCCGTTAGGATTTGCGAAACCCTGTTCTGGCTTTGCTCGTAAGCGACAGGTCGGCCGTAAATTGCGCCTACCACAACAAATCATTTGCAATACCCGTGTAATGAAATATCATTACACTGACAGGTGCCGCGCCGACGAGTAGAAGTTCTTCTAGATAGGTTTTTGGGATGAGATTATTAAATTCACATATGGTTGCTATTTTTTTGATTTGCTTCACCCATTCTGCTGCTGCTGGAGAGGCAAGGCTGATCGTCGCTGACACGCAGGCAGAGCATTTACTCGTCTATTCCGTACCCGAAATGACGCTTTTAGCCGACTTTCCCGGTATAAAGCTTGGCAGTCATGCCGGGACGATTTCATTATCTCATAACCAACTGCTATTCATGGACGAAAAGCGCGAAGAGATGGACGTGCTTGATGTTAATAGCGACGTGCCCAGAATCGCCGTTCGGATGTCAGCGCCCCTAGTTCATGGCGCTCGCTTCGGGTGGATTGCCGTGGACACCAGTCAAAGATTTGTCGCTGCAACATCAGATAACGATGAGGATGTAATCGAGACTCTGACCCTAGCCGATATCCGGAGACAGCTGTCACGCCAAGTAAACGTTGATACAACCAAACAAGAGCCGGAGCTCGGGGTCCTCGTCGGTGGTTCTCCGGCGCAGGTCATACTGAACCGTTCAATAAATCTCGAAGCGTACCCATTCGATCAACTTCTGAAGGGTGTTGTTACACAATTGCCGGCAAGCACATTTCCTCCGGAGTCCTCTCTATCGGTGGGAGTGGGGCATGGAGGAAGCTTCAGCAGTGTGTCCCAGACGCTAAGTGTCTCGACCACAAAGGGAATGGTAATATGCGCGCTGACAGCCGCAGGACTGAGCCTGCAAAAGACTGTGTCATGGGATGTAGCCGGAAAAGCGGGCGGGCAAAATTATCGCCAGCGCATGACTGCCGATCAACAGACAGTGTTTGGCCCGACGGTATCCGTAGTCATTCCCGCAGACTGGGCGACGGCATCCGTGGATATCCTTTGGATCGACATCAGAACAGCCACGGAAAAAAGGACGCCGCTGTCAAAAGGCCTCATCAGCAGAGGCGGAGTTTCATCAACACTTGCTGCCTACGCGACGATCGAACCCGAGGGTGATTTTCTGAAATTGATTAATGTCGAAAGTCAATCTCCTGGATTTCGTTCAATCGTGGGCAACATTCCCTTGCAATCCTTGACAAAACGGCCGCGTTCCGGATCCACACCTGTTGCCGGTGAAGGCAGATACGCTGCTATTACACCGGACGGAAAATGGGCATTTGCCACGCATGGTGGCGACGGTCTCATCTCCGTCATAAACACAACAACCAAGGCATTGGAAAAAACCATTCGAACACCGACAAGCCTTATTGGAGGTGGATACATTGTGGCTATCTCCGAAGATCAGGCGCTTTTTGAATATGCTGGACGTTAAACTGAACGACCCACGCATGCAGCAACGTTCATCCAATAAGAATGTCAACTTGTTCGGGATTCGAACGGGGGATGACCGATCCCCGGCGACGGGACCTGATGGGGCGAGGTTTCTTTCTCGCCCAAACTTTTCGGTTTCCGGTTATGCAACCATGCTCGCCAGTTGTTGGCCCCAGACTAATTCTGTTCCATCGACCCAGATGCGATGGAGCACTGTCGCCAGCTTACGCGCCAATGCGACCTTTGCTCGCCGCATTCCCCTGCGTTTAGGCCGGCGCGCTACGACCTCTCTCTGGACGTGCGCCCTTCGGGCAACTGCGGGATCTCATCCGTAAGGTTCAGGCTGATTGTGCCGTCGACCTCGATACGAACAGTTATTCTATACCCTGGCGTCTGATCGGTGAGCGTGCAGGTTGTCGTTATGGGCGGCCGCGACATTGTTCGCCACGGTGGTCAGGTTGTTGCGGACCATGCGCTATGTCTTGGTCGACGACAACGTATCGTGGATCGGCGCATTTTGTTAGCGTTGCGGGCTTGACGGGCGGGTAAACGCCGAATGTATTGAGACCGAACCTGCTATGCTGTTGCGACCGCTTGCCCAGTATGAAGCTATTATTGGAGGAGGCTGGTGATGTCGACAGTAGATCATGACCTATTGATCGCAACACTGGATCGGTTGAAGCTGACTGCGATCCGCGATCAACTGGATACACTCCTCGATGAAAGCGCGCGTTCGAAGATGGACATTGCGCGAGGCTCTGGCTTTCCTGGTGTCGCGAGAAATTGCTCGTCGTGATGAACGGCGGATCTCGACGTCGTGCAAAATCGCTCAGTTCCCTTTTGTCTGTGAGTTGGACGGTTTTGACTTCGGCGCGCAGCCATCACTGGACCAAAGGCAGATAAGAGAGCTTGCGACTTGCCGCCGGATCACTCACGGTGACACGGTCCTATTCCTGGGGGCGCCCGGCACTGGGAAAACCCATTTGGCCTTGAGCCTTGGCCGCGAAGCGATCCGCCAGAACTACAATGTCCAGTTTATCGCGGCCGCCACTTTGGTGGCGACACTGGCCAAGGCCCATGACGACGGCGTACTCGACAAGCAGTTGACGCTCCTGTCCCGGCCGGAGCTGCTCATCCTTGATTAATGTGCACTGCGCAGAGATGTGGAGTTGATACCGCATGAGCCCGTAACTGCGCACCTTTCCGACGATACCACTCCACATAACTGAGCTGCTATAAGCGGCGCAGCCAGCCTAACATCCCGCCATCATAAGCAATGATCGTCTGATCTTTTGTAGATGACATCACGTCCGGAAAGACCTGTTCGAGCGCTTGCCGCTTCATATCGATATCGGCTCGCGCGTAGCGCATCGTTACGTTCAGGCCCGAGTGGCCGAGCCACTGGCTGATGGTGGCAATGTCAACGCCCGCCTTGAGAAGGTGGATGGCCGTTGTGTGCCGCAGCGAGTGGGGATGGATGCTTTTTTCGGCCAGAGTGGACTCTTCCCGCGCGGCCATATCAACATATTTGCGCAGCAAGTATCGAACACCGAACCGGGTCAGCGGTGTGCCGCGGTCGTTGAGAAAGACTCGTTGCTCGGCGGGATTATCCGAGGGCGGATGCTGCGTGTTGATCAATTCCTGAAGAAGCTGGGCCGTGTTTCGCCAGATCGGGCAGAGGCGAACCTTGTTGCCTTTGCCATGCAGGCGCACCTGGCAGGGCGATACCAGACGAAGGTCACAAATGCGAAGGTTCAGAATTTCCTGAACTCGTGCACCCGTATTGAACATCAGCGAGAACAGTGCGTAATCCCGCCGTCCTGAAGGCGTGCGGCGGTCGATACACGCCAGGACGCTCTTGATTTCTGGCTCTTCGAGATATTCGACAGGTGCCACCCGCGCGCCCCTTTTGAAGGGAAGTGTCAACACCATTTACAGGTTATCCATATGTTCGGGATGCTCTGAGATCAGGAACCGCGCAAAGGTATGCATCGCCGCCAGCCTTGCATTGCGGGTCGCAATGCTGTTGCCACGCTCGACCTCAAGCGACGTGAGAAAGCTACCGATCCTGTCGGCATTGATGTCGGAGACGTCGATGCTTTCGACGGATCCCTTGGTCTCTGCCGCTGCAAATCGCAGGAACAGGACCATCGTGTCGCGATAGCTCCGGATCGTATGATGGCTCATGCCGCGGAGAGCGGGAAGATATTCTTGAAAGAAGCGTGCCATGCTTCGTCCCAATGCCGTGGATTGATGTTTCCTCATGCCACAACCTCACTGACAAGACCGCCGAAAGCCTCTTCAAAGCGGTCACTGGCGATCGCTCTCAGCTTCGGAAGGAAGTGCAGATAACATGCCGTCGACGCGATGCTAACGTGACCCATGTAGAGAGCCAGCTTCGGCAAATTCGATTGCACATCGGCGCCGTCCAGATACCAACGGATGAGCGCCCCGACTGCAAAGCTGTGACGCAGATCGTGAATGCGGGGCCGTCGGCCCTCGCTATCCTCAACATTTGCGGCCTTGAACAGGGCATGGTTTCCGCCACTGATCCCAGTGCCAGTATAGGAACGAAGACCGCCTTCCGTGTTGATAAGAAGTGGCGTGTCGGGATCCCGGCTGAACGGCGGGGCGAGACGTTTTCGAAGGTAGCTACACAATTCGGTATGTGCGTCGGGCGACAGCGGCAATATTCTTGATTTGTGGAACTTGGACTCCCGAACCCGTAACACTCCACTTTCAGGCTCACAGTCTGCCAGCGTAAGGCGCAACAGTTCGCCGCGACGCATCCCGGTCGTGTACAGCAGAATGACGGCCATCCTATAAACCGCAGGCCGCAGCGGCGATCCAGAAGCGACGGGCATATTGTTAGCGGCGGTCAGCATTCTGGCTATTTGCCCGGGCTCCACAATAACGGGACGCCGGTACGGCCGGGGCCGCGCGAAGTACAAGGGATCGGGGACAAAGCAGCCCGGCTCCTTGCGCCGCCGATAAAGGCAGAACATGCGGACAACGCGTTGGCGATAACGCAAGGTATTGCTTGCCAGATGAGGGAATGCGGCACACCATCGATCAAAGCTTGCACGGTCAAGATCCTGTCCCGGGGTGCGGCTGATAAATTCACGCAAGGTCACTAGAACCCTTTCCTCCGGGTAATAGCGGCGGCCAAGAGCACGCTGATGGGCAAGCCATGCCACAATCGGCTGATCGAGGGGTGTCGGAGAGATGGTTGTGAACATTGCCATTCTCCTCAATGAGCAGCAGTGCCAGGTACTGGCAGAGCCACCGTACGCAGCATGTCCGTCTCGATGCGAAGATAAACACAAGTGCTCTCAAGGCTGTGGTGCCCGAGCAGGTCACCGATCGTTTTTACCCCGACGCCTCGGCCTAGCAATCGCATGGCAAACGAATGTCGCAATGCATATGATGAGACACCATCGAGCGGTAGGCCGCTTTGCCGTGCCCGTTTAGTGAAGATGTCGCATATCCCCCAGCTCGTCAGGGCTCCCACAGGACTACGCGCTTTCGGGAACAGGACGTCCGTCACCGTACCGCAGGGACGCCCTTCGGCAAGATATCTGTCGAGGATTTCAAGGGTCTGGTCAGCCAAAGGAAGAACCAGAGTGGAACGAGTCTTGCGCTGTTCTACGCGCAGAGTACGTCCCTTCCAATTGACCGCGTCTAGCGTCAGCGCTGCAATCTCAGAAGGCCGCAGACCGTAATAGGCCATGAGGTGGAGGATCGCATGGTCACGTCGGCCGAGATAATCAGTCCCGGCGACCGAGGCCAGCAATTTTTCGATCACCTCCCAACCAAGGGCACGAGGCGGCAATTCTCCACGATAGGTTCTGGGCGTATCGATGCGCTCAAGCCCTCGCGCAGTCTCACCACGATCGCCGCAAAAGCGCAAAAAAGCGCGCAGATGGGCGACTTTATGCTGGAGCGTTTGGCGCAGCACTCTGCGGCTCAAGGTATGGATGAAGTTTTCGACGTGCTCTGATGTCAGTGCGGAAAGGTCCTGTGCTGGTCCAGCCGACAAGGACAGAAAAACCTCGATCGTTGCCAGATGCTGGCCACTCGTCGCTGGTGCTAACCCCCTTACGTCTCGAAGATATTCTCGATATCGTAGCAGCAAGTGCTCCAGAGGCCCTTTCGGCTTTGTTTCTTCAAGCCGTCTTTCTGCCTCTAGGAAGCGGCGATATGCCCGCTCAGTGGAAGCGTCGCGCAGAGCGCCAGGAACGAGGGCTAACGCTTCTTCCAATTCGGCTTCGCGTATAAACTGGCCACACTCAAGGGCCGCTGTGGCCTCGAGGATGCGCTTCAATCGGCGGACATGACGGCGTGCCGCAGCACCAGGGAGATACCCTACTGCGAGCAACCACCGGGCAAACAATTCAAGCTCCGCGCCGAAGCGCGAATATTGGTAATGGCAAGACTTCGGGAATAAAACCTTTAGCATGGCGCTCTCCTGTTGGGTTTGGGGAGCGGTCAATCTAGGCGGACGATGATTCAGTTATGTGGAGTGGTATCGTTGGAATGGTGCGCAGTTGCGGGCTCATGCGGTATCAACTCCACATCTCTGCGCAGTGAACGTTAATCAAGTAATGTTGTGCTACACATTACTTGATGAACTGGGATACCTGCCGTTCGAGGCCAATGCCGCACATCTATTCTTCCAGCTCGTGTCGCGGCGCTATGAAAAGGGCTCGATCCTCATCACCTCCAACCGCAGCGTAGGCGAATGGGGATTGTCTTTGGAGACCCGGTGGTCGCCACGGCAATACGAGCGGCCTGAACCACTCAGGCCCTCAAGCCAACATATTAAGAGATCGGACCTGCTAATGTTTGCCCCGATGCCCATTACGACATCTACTCAGACCCCGGATCCTTCGGGCCGCATGACGTTCATCGTATGTTCGACCTCAGCGACGATTTGGGCCGCTCGTGCTCCGGCCCCTGTCTGCGCGAAATCGCCCGCCATGTCGATGAGGATGCCCACACCATTCTCATCATGCATCAGGCAGGCTGGCACATGTCCAACAATCTCGTCGTGTCTGAAAACATCACCATCCTATCACTCCCGCCGAAATCGCAGGAGCTAAACCCGGTCGAAAACCTCTGGGACTTCATGCGCGAAAATGGTTCTTGAACCGTGTCTTTAAATCTTACGACGACATCGTCGATCACTGCTGTGATACTTGGCGAAAGCTCGAAATCCAACCTTGGCGGATCATGTCAATCGGACGGAGAGAATGGGCGAATGGGTTTTGATCGGTGATAATCCGTAAAAGCCGTTCGTCGACCCCTTCGACCCGATTATTTTTAATTGAAAATTCGGCGCTCTGTCGCATTATCTCCGCTAACTTGGCAGCGGCGCGATCAATAGTGATGTTAGCTTAGCCCCTCGCCAGCACGGGCATAGACGTCGATTTGAGGTCATATCGCCCCGCAACATAGTCGGCAATCGTATAGCACGAAACTAATCGAGCAAGAATCTTTTTTCATGGCAGGGATAGCTACCATGCTTTGTCAATGCCTAAGATGTTCGTCTTAACTGCGTACAGCGTGATCCACAGCCACGAAATAAATATAGTTGCTGCTAACGCGAATTGTATCGTCGTCATTTGTGATGCCCTATTTTCTCAGGAATTCGTGGCGAATTCCTCGCCGCGTTTTTCCATTCTCTTGATAGCAGACTCCGATGTTACGCGAGGTCTCGTTATGTTCTAAAATGTTGCAACCAGAGCTTTTTGGAAAGCTCTGGTTCGGAACGATGGCCCTGCTAATGTCGAACCTTGTCTGGCTTTCGACGGGATATACGGACACGTGCTGCGGCTTTCCCTCTTTGGCACTTCAAGTACAAGCAAGACCCTTTGTCAGGACATCTGTTCGGCTCTCGCGGCCGCCGATCTGATATCTTGAAGATCATCTGCCATGATGGCCTGGGGGCATGCCTTTTTACCCGTCGACTGGAAAAAGGTCGGTTCATCTGGCCGAATACGGAGGGCGGTGCAGTCGCAATCTCACCGGCGCAATTGTCCTATTTGTTGTCCGGGATCGACTGGCGAAATCCGCAGGAAACGTATTGTCCAACGCGAGTTGGATAGTGTTATCCCATTGACAATGTTTATGGAATCTACCCGAATAGCTTCATGAATTCGAAGCCCATCGATCTTCCTTCGGACCTTGCTAGCGCCTATCTGGCGCTGCTTTCCGAGCGTGAGATGCTGCAGGCTGAACGCGATACCGTTGTCGCTGAGTGCAACATTGCGGTGGCACACGCCGCCAATGAGCAAGCCATGCTGTCGGATAGTGAGGCACTGATCGTCCGCCCGGAACTGGCGATCGAGAAGCTGAGGCGCGAACTGCGCGGCCAGCGATCTCAGCGCACGGCGCGCCTGATCGACCAGATGGAATTGCAGCTCGAAGAGCTGGTGATGGCGGCGACAGAGGATGAGGTTGCAGCGCAAGTGGCTGCCGCCAAGGCTTCGAGCGTGCGATCGTTCACGCGCAAACGGCCGGTGCGAAAGCATTGGCCGGAGAATGTCGAGCGCGAGCGCCGGGTCATCGATCCCCCGACCACCTGCGCATGTTGCGGCGGGAAGCGTTTGTCGAAGCTGGGCGAGGACGTCAACGAGACGCTGGAGGAGATCCCGCGTCGGTTTATCGTGGTTGAGACGGTGCGGGAGAAGTTTACCTGCCGTGACTGCGAGGCGATCAGCCAGCCGCCAGCGCCGTTCCATGTCACGCCGCGCGGCTTTATCGGCCCTCATCTGCTGGCGACAATCCTCTTCGACAAGTTCGGCATGCATAGCCCTCTCAACCGCCAGAGCAATCGGTTCAAATCCGAGGGCATCGAGCTTTCGACCTCGACGCTAGCCGATCAGGTTGGATTTGGGGCGGTGGCCCTTATGCCGGTCTTTCATCTGATCGAGGCTCATGTCTTTGCGGCTAAGCGCCTTCACGGCAACGACACGACCATTCCCATCCAGGCCAAAGACAAATGCACGACCGGGCGCATATGGACCTACGTATGTGATGATCGGCCCTTCGGGGGCAAGGCAGCGCCAGCTGCAATAGACTACGCTTCGAGTGACCGGCGCGGCGAACATCCGCAACAGCATCTGGCCAGCTATAGCGGCATTCTGCAGAGTGATTGCTACAATGGCTTCGAGCCACTCAGTATTGCCGAAACGAAGGCGGTGCCCATCACCTTTGCCTTTTGCCATGCGCATGCACGACGCAAATTCTTTGAGCTGGCCGATATCCAGAAGAGTGCCCGTGACCGAAATAGAAAGGGCAAGCCCATCTCGCCGATCGCCCTGGAGGTAGTCCAACGGTACGACGCGCTGTTCGAGATCGAGCGCCAGATCAACGGACTGAGCGCTGAAGAACGAATGGCTGTCCGGCAAGAGAGGAGCAAGCCGCTCTTCGATGACATGCACGAGTGCCTGAAACGGGAGCGTGTGACGCTCAGTAAATCCTCCGAGGTGATTGGACCCCGACTATATGCTGGAGCGCTGGGATGGTTTTGCTCGTTTCCTTGGCGATGGCAGGATTTGTCTCACAAACAATGCAGCCGAGCGCGCGCTGAGAGGCATTGCACTTGGTCGCCGCAAGTGGACCTTCGCCGGCTCCCAGCGTGGGGCCGATCGTGCCGCCGTCATGCTCACCTTCATCACAACATGCCGCCTCAACGACATCGATTTAAAGGTCTGGCTCGCCGACGTACTGGAACGCATCGCCGACCACCCTGCCTCTCGTCTGCACGAGATGTTGCCGTGGGAATGGAAAAGGCTCCGTGAGGCCGAAAAGGCGCAGGACCGCATCGCCTGACCTAGCAGCCTCACTATACTCCAGGCCGTGCACCTACGCGCGAGGTGATTCCGCGGCCTTCCGCGTACGGATACCCCCTATCTCTCTCGCGTCGCCGGTGGAAGGAGAAATAGGGGTATCCCAATGTTCATGCCGACACCCGCAGTTAAGTCGCTTGGCGGCTTTTTCTCCGCGAGATTGACAATAACCCGATGGCGGCTTGAGTTCAGCCGCCTGGCAATATGAACAGGAGTCGTAGGTTTGGCCGCTTCTCATCGCCTTGCTGGTGTACGAGCTCATGAATGCTCAGTCCCGATCGGATTAGAACTTGTAGCTCGCGCCGATGAGGACTTTATTTTGCGTAGCGCTGAAGTCACCGATGCTGGACCCAAAATCTTTCTTGCCAAAATCAGAGTATCGGTACTCGCCACGAACGAGAATGTTATCTGTTAAAGCGTGTTCGAGGCCACCGCCTGCCGTCCACCCGATAAGAATATCGTCCTTCTTTCCAGCCGCTGGCACCTCAACCTTGCCACTGGCTGCGGCGATGCCCGCGGTGGCGAAGACCAAGGTACGATCGAAAGCAAAGCCAACGCGGCCCCGTCCGGATGCGTCCCACTCCAAATCTGTTCCCTTGTTCTTTTCAAAATTGTAGTTGAAATCGTTTTCGATACCGTAGACGATGTTGCCGGATTGAAAGTTGTATCCGGCATGTACGCCTGCCGAACCGCTGTCTAGTTTTTGCGCCTCACCGAACAATTTGGCGTCATTCCAGTTGTAGCCGCCCTGCCCACCGATGTAAAATCCGGACCAGTCGTAGTCAGAACTTACCGTTGCTTCGGGCTGAGGGGCGGCCTGCTCCACCATATCAGCCGCGCAAACCGGCGCCGCGATGGCCGACCCAGCTACTAGGGTAGCTATCATTACAAATTTGAAATGCATAAAATACCTCGTTTTTCTTCAAGTGGAACCGCTTGAGATGTGATCGGCGGCCTCAATCGCTACTATGCCGCAACGCGATATTGCGGAGTGTTTTTTCATGTTGAGATATGTTGCGCTTATCGTATGTGCCGTCTTCATCCCATTGAAACAGGATATTTTGAAATGGGCGATGGCCAGGCAGATCGAAGAGCTCCTATGCGACCTTAACAGCGACCTAGCTTATTCGACGCGGGAGGAATGTCTGGAGTTGCTTAAACAGATTGCCGAAACGACGGTCCGCATCGATGCCCGTACAGCGAAAATCAAAGCTCAGTCGACTGACAATGACACGGCGCGGCGGATGCAGACGATGCCAGGAATTGGACCAATGAACAGCCCTGGCCGTTGAAGCATTTGCGCCTCCTATGAACTGTTTCTAGCGCGGTCGCGACCTCGCAGTCTGGCTCGAGCTCGGCCACGGCAATTTTCGACAGGCAGAAAGGAGCGGCTCGGCCGCCTGTCGACTGATGATTATTGGTGCGATGTCGCGTCTGAAATGGATGGGCCGGAAGTTCATTCCGCAACGCTCGTGGCTAGAACGCATGGCGGCGCAAAAGCCGAAAATGCTCGTGGCGATCGCATTCGCGAACAAGATGGCGCGAGTGATATGGGCGATGTTGACGAAGACTGAGGATTATCGACATTCAACGCACGCATTCGTTGATGCACGACTTGCAGCACAGACTATCCAAGGCCGGATAAAGGGGGCGTGAGAAGGCGACGATCCGAATGGGCGAACTGATCGGGGTGAAGGAAGCCAGTAGATCGCTTTGAGCTTTGAGCTTTGGAGCTCGAATGCAAGATCCGGACCTGATCCGCAGATCACCATAACGGACAGCGGCTTCTGAACATGCCGCATTCGCAGGCCTCACAGAAGACCGCACTCGATCATATGCGCATCCGATCAAAAACTTTGCATTCCGGGTGTCAACCAAAGAAGTGATCTGACGGACAGGGGCTGGTCGCTGATTGCTCCGTTTATTCCCACGCCCTGCCGGTTCAGTCGACCGCGCAAGACGGAATTGCGCGAGGTTTTAAATGCATTGCTTTTATATCGCGTCGAGCTGATGCCAATGCCGTATGCTACCAATGGATTTCCACCCTACTCAGCCGTACACAGTTATTTCTACGATTGGTGCGCGACTGGCTTGTGGCGGCGGATCAAGCATCATCTCGTTATGGGGACGTGAGAGCTGTAGGGACAGGGAAGCCTCGCCGATCGACAGTCGAAGCGTCAAAACGACCGAAAGCGGCGGGATTGTATTGGCAAAGTCCTTTCGTCTTTAAAAGCAACGTTGTATTTTAAATGCAACCTTGCATATGGAGTCAGAAATGTGTTTCTCCTTTCTCCCCTCCCTGCCCAACAGCGACTCTCGCGACTAGACGCCTCATACCTTCATCCCACAACAGGCGCGTGGCCACTTTCCGATTAATCGGCTCGGAAGCTGGGGGAGAACAAGCATAGTCCCTTTCACCGAAAGATGCGGCAAGAGTGGGCAGTGCCGCTGTTCTAGTCATAGCGGCAGAATAGCGACGATGGTGCGCTTCGGCAAAAGCGGTGATGGTCACTGGCCTGTCGATTGTCCGCATCTTGCCGACGAGTAATCTCGTCGCGGCGCGCTTCCTGACGCTGCCAGGCCTCACGAGCACGATCGCGGCTCGCCGGTGTGCCGTTGAAATCTCGGTAATAAATTGAGGGTCGTCCATAGCCGTCTTCGTCGCTGACGCAACCAGTCAGCAGTGGCGTTGTAAGCAGCAAGGTTAAGAATAGGCCATTGTGATAATTTGACATATGCTTCTCTTTTAGGGATATGTTGTTTGGGAAATGTGGTAGTAGCTTTGCATCGCATCGAGGTGAATGCACAGCGTGTGGTCGCGTGACCGAGCAGGCCAGCATTCCGCGCGCGAGCGTCCTGCTATGGGAACGCGTGCCGCTCTGAAGCAGCCGAAAAGCCTATTTGGGAAAGCCATTATGCAAGGCTTCTCCTACATTGAGCCACCTTAATCCACGGATACCAAACGGCCCTGATAGATGTGATGGAGATCGTGGCCGACGTTCGAAAGGCTCCCCTTTCACTTGAGAGCTGGGGGATGCGCGCGACCAAAAATAATCAACTTCAGTGCCTTCAGCAGCCGTCCGAGCGAATGGCCCGAGACATTCTTGTGTGTCACGTCGCAGACGGCACCGTGGCGTTGTCCGTCAGCGTCGACCAATAGACTTATTCGGTTCAAGAAACCGGCTTGGTCGAACGTCGATCTCTGATTGGACAAGACGAAATAAACATTGGCATCCATTACCCTTATCGAGCCGATCGCGAGGACGAGGGCTATAGACGTGTCCGAAGTGACCACAGCTGCGCATTGGCCCGACCGAATAGCGTCGAAAAGCTCTGGTACAGACCATACTTCCGCAACGTGGAATCCATTCGTTACTAGCGTCGAAACCACAACCCCTGACCTGCTTTCTGGCAAGAACACGATAACCGGGCGGCGCCGCTTTAATTTGAAGGCTTTCGCCATGCGATACTCCTAACTGCATGTTCTGAAGAAGGCCGTTTGCTCTTGCGGCGTGTTCGAGTGCATGCGCTGTGTTGGGCGGCGCCGATCAACGCCAATTCAATTCAAACCGGCCATCTTTCCCAGAGCATCTCGACCCACTCTGAGGGCCGTAAGAGGCGCGACAGCGGTTTGAACCAGAACGAAACGAGCACCATCAAAGACCGCAGATGGCATGGGTTGTTTTTCCTCGGTCTGAGTGTTTATCGTGACGGCGACCGGGTTCTTCTTTGAAGACGAGGAGCTCGAGATCAATGGATGCTGGGCCTCGCACCGCGGCTTGCATTGATCGAAGCGAGCCACGCCTGCCGTTAACTCTGCTTTTGAACCGGTCGCGCCGCCTGCCTCGGCCGCGCGTTTTACTGCCGGAACGGGACGCCGAGTTGGGATAGCAACGACGGGAAGAGATGGAAGTTCGGACTTGATTTCTCCAGACGAGGCGGGCGCCACATCGACGGCCCCCTGTAGTTTCGTTGAACCGACCGTGGCAACGGTTGTCGTTGCTGGCACCGCTAGCTTTTCGTCATTTAAGGTAACAGCAGGAGTGGCGATCGGCTGGGCATAGAAAAACGCGCAGAGCAGGCATGCAAATGTCCCGGCCGCCAGAACCCGGCGGCGATTTGACCGCGGCCTGAAATTAATAACGTCAATCTCGTGACGGTGCTGCCACAACCTACGGGCGCGGATGACTTCACAAGTTGGGACGTTGGAGGCCAACAGCAAGTCGCCATTAAGATGATTAGGCATGTTATTTCCTTTCTCGAAGGGAGGTGGGACTTCTGATAGAATGTGAAGAGTCGCGGCATCCAAACTGTGCTGCTTTGCGGCACAAACGTTGCCTCTGGCTTCACGCTGAATGGTTTTCAGATGACCGCAGATCAAATCATGAACCCCAGAGTTGATCGCCGACCTCAACGCCGATCATGCACTACACCCATGATGTCGCCGCTGCGCGACACGCTCACGAGCAGATCATCGCCACCGCGCGAAGCTTGTACAAGATACCGCATCCCTACATCTTCGACGTTTCTGACACTATAGCCGCGAGCCTCAAGCAATCGAATGACATCCTGGGGCCCGAAACTCGTCCGGCGTTCTTGCCATCGATTTCTCGTGTCGTGCTCGTGGTTCCAGGTCCTAAGGAACCTGTACTCGGTTTCGCCATCATCCGAGTTGGGATCGGCATAAGGATCGTTGTTGATGACCACCTGTGAGAGGGCGGGAGCGACCCCGGCAACTGTGATGAATGCGGCCATACTAAGCGCAGAGATTATGCTTTTCATTGACGTCCTCCTTTGGTCTGGTGATGCTTTAAGCATCTGAGCGTCACTCGGATCGTACTTCGTGCCGTCCGAGCTTGAAGCTGCCAAACACGCACAATGTTCAAATTCGGTAAGTGTCGCGATGGGGTCGAAACCTTCAATGCACGACGTCATCTTTATGCGCCCCTTCGCTATTGCGGTGTGTCCTTTGATATTGAGAAATGTTGCAGGCTCGATCAAAACCTTCGAAGGGTGTGAAGTTTTCGGTATTCTTTTTGCATCTCTGCAAATCATGCGGCAAAGGCGATAGCGTCGCGCCGAGCGTTGCGTGCTCGACCGATGCGCTAGTCTCTATCGACATTGCTACTTTGGTGCGGCATGGGCGCGAGGCCGACATAACTTGCCAACTGTTTTGTGTTTCGAGGTGCAGTTGGCCAGTGCCACTTAGCAAGCAGATAACCAACCACATCAACCGGCATTTTTGTGATCTTGATGCTCTAACGTTCAAGCTATCTATAATTGGCGGCAACCGGTGGAAACACTAAATCGCTTGCGTCGCGCAATGTGATGTTATAACATTATGGTGGTTAAGTGATGCGCTCTAAGATTTGTCGGCTATAGGCCGTGGTGCCCTAGCGAGTTGGATGCTTCGTACAACCATTAACAAGGACTAAAATGACTACCCAAGTTGATGAGATCTCGATTACTTTGACCGCAGAGCTCACCGCCGACATCGTTTCAGCCTATGTTGGGAACCACGTTGTTCCCGTCGGCGAGCTTTCAAAGCTAATACAGGATATTCATTTCGCGCTCCGTCGCGCCAGCGGTGAGCTGCCAAAGCAAGTTACTCCAATCAAGCTGGTACTGCCAGTCACGATCAAAAAGTCAATTCAAAACAACTTTCTAATCTGCCTTGAAGATGGGCAGAAATTCAAATCGTTGAAGCGCCATCTGATGACGCACTACAAAATGAGCCCCGATCAATACAGACAAAAATGGGGGTTACCGGCCGACTATCCCATGGTCGCCCCTGCTTACTCTGAAGCAAGATCTCGCCTCGCTAAAGAGATGGGATTTGGCCACCGCCTGACAAAACGAGGTAATTTTTCAAATTAGATGACCCCTGCCGCTTTTATAGAAATAACATTGACGAGGACATTAGATGGAACATGATAAAAACGATCCTCTGGAACGGTGGTTTCTAAAGGAGCCAACAGATCTCTGCGTAGTTCACTCGTTGCTTGCCTACCTTGAAACTGTGCGGTGACAGCGATTCTGTCGCCGCATAATCCATTTCATCGTCATTCAGAATGATCAGCTGCTGTCTCTGGGTTGAAGCCGTCGGAGTTAGCGAAGACGTCCATGAAGCCCGGTACCGTTGCCTCGCGCGACCAGTCACGTTGGAGTTCGCAATACATCTGGACGCGGCTGATTAGCTTAGCGCCAGCCTGTTCGACACGACGCAGTGCCGCCTCGTGCGCGGCGAGCGAGGTGCCGCCGACCGCATCGACCGGCACATAAACTTCATAGCCTTCCTGTAGAGCGTCGAGTGCAGGGAACGCCAGGCAAGCTTCTGTCCAAAGCGCCGTCATTATAAGCTTCTTGCGGCCGATCGCCTTTACGGCTTGCTTGAACTCCGTGTCTTCCCAACTGTTGATCGAAGTGCGGTCGTAGGTCGGCAGGTGGCCAAGAACGTCTTGCAATTGCTGAATTGGCGGCTTGTTGCGTCCCGACACGACGTTAACGGTCGAGTGGATAATTGGTAGGTTGTAATTCACAGCGGCTTTGGCAGTGCTCACAATGTTGAAAACCAATTCGTCGCGTGACATTGAGCGGATCGACGAGACTTGAATCGGCTGGTAGTCGATAATGATAAATGCCGCATTCTCCGGGGTGAGGAGATGATCAGTCTTGGCATTGCGTATTGCTTCACTAGTCATGAAACATTTCCTTTATTAGACATTTCGCTGAAGTCGGGCCAGGGCCCTTTATCGAGTGGAGGGGTAAGCTAACGCTTTTTCACAGAGAAAAGGTAGCCGGCGCATAGTCCAAGTAGGTCTCAATAATACAATTCCTGTTGCAGTGAGGCCGGTTGTTAAATCTTGGGCGGTTCGGATTGAACGACCACTTGACAGGTTCAATATCTTAATTCCTCCATCCTGAACTTGCGGTCAAAAGAGCCCTGTCTTAACCTTGCTTGGCTTTTGTCCGTCTCGAACGGTTGCTCCGTCGGCACCACAATCGCGGTCGAATGGCCTGCTGGCAGATCGGCGTCGGACTTCATAGGCAGTCTTTGTATAAGCGCGCCGCTATCTGTTCTTCGCTGACAAAAATCGTTCCGGAAATTTCATACCAGTGCAACGATAGCGTTGAAAGCTTGCCCAACGCGACGCAGCGTCCTATAGAGGGGACGATGAAAAACTTAAACGATCTGTACTACTTCGCGGTTGTCGTCGACCACGGTGGGTTCTCGCCAGCAGGGCGCGCGCTCGGAATTCAAAAATCTCGATTGAGCCGCCGCGTGCTTCTCCTAGAGCAACGCTTGGGCGTCCGTCTCATCAACCGTTCATCCCGCCACTTCTCTGTAACCGAGGTGGGGCGCGCTTTCCATGAGCGATGCACTGCGATGCTGATTGAAGCGGAAGAAGCCGAACAGATTGTGGCAGCGGTTAAATCAGAACCGTGCGGTGTAGTGCGCATGAGTTGCCCCTCAGGACTACTTTCATTGCAGTTCAGCGAAATAATTGCGCGTTTCATGATGCAAAACCCTAACATCCAAGTGCAGTTGGACGGGACAAACCGTCGCGTTGATGTGATTTCAGAGGGGTTCGACCTGTCTATCCGCGTTCGTTTTCCCCCACTTGAGCCGACCGGTCTTGTTATGAAAAAGCTTGACGAGAGTTTACAGTGTCTTGTTGCGGCGCCTAACCTATTGAGTTGTCAAATCAAATCGCCCGTCGATTTAAAGAGACTATCCAGCCTTGATTTGGGACGACCACAAAGAGAGTACGCTTGGAAACTGCACCACGCCAACGGTGAAGTTGCAATTATTCCCCATTCACCAAGATTGGTGACAGATGACATGTCGACCCTTCGTGATGCGGCTCTTTCGGGTGCTGGTGCCGTACAACTTCCGACCGTCTTCATTTGCGATGATATAAAAGCAGGGCGCCTAATACATCTTTTGCCTGATTGGAGGCCGGAGGCAGGTATAGTTCACGCTATCTTCCCCTCGCGGCGCGGGCTCCTTCCATCGGTTCGGACGCTTGTCGATTTCCTTGCTCATGAATGTGCAGTCCGTCGAACGCACGCCAATAAGATAGTACCCCCTTAACGGTTCCAAGCCGTGGGAAGCTGCCGAGATCAAAACGCCAGAATTCTTCCCAGGTGTCCTCGACCGCGACATTGCCGCCGAACGCCTTCGCGACCTTCCCCGTCATCCGTCTAGTCTAGGCAGTGTTCCCATAAACGGGGTTCATCTTATTGACGATGTGTGGTTCAATTTCCTTGAAAGGAGATTGCCATGCGCCGTTGCGAATTGAGCGACGAAGAATGGGCTATCATTGCACCTCTTTTGCCGAACAATAGCCGTGGAATTGAAAATGTCGATGACCGCCGGGTGATCAACGGCATCCTCTGGCGTTTCAGGACTGGTTCGTCTTGGCGAGATGTGCCGGAGCGTTATGGCCCGCGCACGACGCTTTACAATCGGTTCTCCCGATGGCGCAAGGCGGGCGTCTGGGATCGTCTTCTGGACGCCGTTTCAAAGCGTTACGATGGAGACATCGTGATGATCGACAGTTCTTGTGTTCGCGTTCACCAGCATGGTGCCAACGCTAAAAAGGGGGATCTGCCGATCCTTGCATGGGACGTTCGCGCGGCGGCCTGACGACAAAGATCCACGCTCTTGTCGATGCAGATGGCAGACCGGTTCGGCTTTAACTCACCGCTGGCCAAGCTGCCGATCCACCGATGGCTGAAAAGCTGTTGAGCGACCTGCGGCACGGCGCGACGATCCTCGCCGACAAAGCACATGACACCGACGCATAGGTGTTTTAGTCCCTCGCCGAGACCTGCGGTCGCTTCAGCCATGGTCTCATCCTTTACCCGATCAGCTTCGGCATTTCGACAGCGCTCGTCGTCCGTCATACTGCGTTGGGTGAAAGCCTCTTGTTCAAGACGCGATTTGGCAATTGCGTTTGTCCGAAATACCTCGACGGCCGTCGCCATTTCACCGATCTCGTCGGCACGACCGGAATATGGAATCGGCGACGCGGCATCGCCATAGCAGATGTGATTTGTTCGATTGGCCGGGCCAGGCCGGCAAACGCAAAAATGCCGTTACTACCATTCATCTTCGTTGTTTGAGCGAATGAGCCAAGTTATCGATCTTATATAAATGGGCATTGATCGTGCCCGATGGCCCCGATCGCGTAATCCGATTGACATGATCTTCCTTGGTTGATGGATGAGCTTGTTACAAGCCTTGCAGCAGTGATCGACGATATCGTCATACTATGTGAAAACCGGTTGGCAGCCAGTTGTAGCGCCTGAATTGCCATACGTTTCTAATGGGTTGAGTTCAGGGGAACGCGGCTGCGGGAAGAGCAAGGTGATGTTTTTCGCCACGATCAGCTTGGCCAATGAGTGCCAGCCCACCTGATCAAGGATCAGCACCGCGTGCGCATCGGGATCGACCTCGGCACGGATTTCCGAAAGATGTTCGTTATTTTCCTGCATGTCGCACCAGGGCATGACAATGCCTGCTCCCTTGCACTTCTTTGGGCAGATCGTACACCGCGGGGCATCAGTGGATTGAGCATCTGCTTGGACGCTGGAAGGTAGACGCAATTCACGTCCTTACTGCGGCATTCGTGGTGTCAGTCTCCCGGAATCGCTGGCAAAAGAAGATCCGAAGTTAACCGGCCGACTCACGGTAGCTTGGATATTTCCTCCGGATCAAATTTTTAAACTTAACCGCTGTTTTGGAACACTGTCGCCTTCAGTGGTGTTCGTAGAAAACCGGTGTTACGGGAGTGTTTACGACCCAATTTTAGCATTTAGTCCCCGAGCATTGCTTGAGACGGTCGATCATCCAGCGCCCTGCAGGACCGGGCGGCGCGTCGACCCGGTAAACGGCAGACATCGGCAGCTTTAGGCCGCCTGGCGGAATATCCTGGATGGAGAGTTGCACGAGGCGTCCCTCCTCGATGTGCTTCCGCACGGCATGCAGGGGCATGCCACCCCAGCCGAGGCCGCTGATGAGAAATGCGTGCTTGGCAAACAGATCGGCAAGCCGCCAGATTAAAGGCGACATGACACCGCACTCACGGCCTGCTGACAGGTCGGTGCGATCCGCCAGTACTAGCTGGACATGTCGTGCCAGATCTTGCCTGGGGATCAAGCCTTCATACGCGGCGAGCGGATGGGTTGAGGCGGCGACCATGACAAATTCAACGCTGGCGAGACCCTCTCCAACTAACCCTGAGGGCAATGTCGGCAGCGAAACTACCAGCCCGAAACTGGCGCGACCATCGATCAACGGCTGCACAGCCCCGCCGAGGGCCTCGACATAAAGCCGCAGCGGAGTAGCGGGAAACTCCCTCCGGAACTCGTGCGACACATCGGCGATCACCGAAATGGGGAAGAAAACGTCAATGACGGCAGAGAGCTCCGGTTCAAGTCCACCTGCTATGCCTTTCGCCCGCGCTTTCATGCCGTCGACAGCGCTGACGACGGATCGTGCGTCGACCAGCAGCGCGTTGCCTTGCGCCGTCAGCCGCGGGTAACGGCCGGTCCGATCGAACAGCATGACTGCCAACTGGGCCTCCAGGTTGGCGATCGTTTCACTGACCGCCGACTGCGTCCGGCGCAGCCGGCGGCCCGCTGCAGAAAAGCTCCCTTCGTCGGCGGCCGCTACGAATGTCCGCAACTGGTCGAGCGATAGGCCATCGAGCATGCCATCCTCCAATATCGGCTGAACCGATAGGTCTTAGCGAACCATAAAGGCTAACTCCCCCAGTGCAAGTCTGGCACCGATCTATTATCATTGGCAAACATATCGAATTTACCGATGGGTACCATCGAGACGTCATGGCTTTTCAGATGCAGAGCCACGTGAGATGGATCTTTGATGATAAAGACGCTCAGACATTTTTTCACACGCACAGCCAAAGCCGATCAATCCGGGCAAATGGAGACTTTTCCCATGACAACCATCCTCCACATCGATTCCAGCATTCTCGGGGGATATTCGGTGAGCCGAACGCTCACAGCTGAAATCGTCGCCAAGCAGGAAGCGCTGCATCCGGACGCGCGGGTTATCCGTCGCGATCTGGTCGTTGACGCGGCAATGCATTTATCGGATGCCCATCTGGCTGTATTTCAGGGTGGCGAAATCGGCAATCCCGCCCTCGGCCAGGATCTCGCCACCGGCGGAGCCTATATCGACGATCTGTTTGCTGCGGATATCATCGTCATCGGCGCACCGATGTACAACTTCACCATTCCGACGCAGCTGAAGGGCTGGATCGACCGCGTTTGCGTTGCCGGCCGCACCTTCCAGTATGGTGCCAATGGCCCCGAAGGACTGGTCAAGGGCAAAAAGGTCTTCCTCGCGTCGGCCCGTGGCGGTGTCTACTCGGCTGGCAGCCCTGCCGCTGGTCTAGATCATCAGGAAACCTATCTACGCGGCGTGCTCGGCTTTATTGGCCTCACCGACGTGACTATCATTCGCGCGGAAGGCCTTGCCTTGGGTGAAGATGCCAAGGCAGCAGCGATATCCGCCGCCAAAGCCCAAATCGAAGCGCTCGCCGCCTGATCCTGTGTCGATTGCCGGCAGCCCCTTCGGGAACCGAGGAGCTGCCGGCTGGTCTCGACGGTGATAATGTGAAAAAATCGGGCAGCTTTGCCTGCCCGATCGCGTGTCAGGAAAGGACAGCCGATCATCAGCTTGAAGGTCTTGTCATGGTTGGTTACCGCCTGCCGGATGTTCCGGTCCAACAGCAAGAGTTTCTCTCAGATGTTTTGGTAGGCTTTTAAACGGTGAAGCTTCACAGATAGTCGAGACGTAGCTCATGCCTGCGCGGTAGGCCGCACGACAATGTCGCTGATTGTCCACGTTGTCCGTCTGCGCGATGGCTGGGGTAATCGCGCGTGCAATCTTGCCGAGCGTAATCGCCGTGCGCTCAAGAGCGTTTGTTGTTGTTTGTCCACGACCCTGGAGAATTCCGTTCTTGCTCACGTTGTTTTGCAGCATACTAAACATGAATTCATGAATTAGTTGGGTCGTCACTTTTCTTCGGTGCGCTAGGGGAAACCAGTTGAGGCTTCGATTCGAGCGGCAGACGGAGAGGCAATGATGTCGTAACCTTTCCGCCCGTTGACCATCGCTGGAGTCGCGGCAGGCACTAAAATTCTTCCCAGTTTTCCTTGATAGCAGCATTCCCGGAAAAGGATCGTCAGTTCTCCGAGCTCTACTACTGTCGTTTCGAGCGCCGCATCTTGGTCGGCGTCGAAGTCGATGAGGCCAAGGTTGATCCCAGCTTTAGGAACGGCATTTTGACCGTTACCTTGCCGAAGACTGAAAAGGCGCAGATGCAGGTCATGCGGATCGCCGTCAAGCGCTAACGGGACCCGCCCGGCGGCCAGCCTTATTGGGGGACCGCTGGCATGCTTCGCCAACAGGGAGGGATAAATGATGGAGATTATCAGATACACACATCACCCTTCCGGTAGCAGGGCCTCCAATGTAACCGGCGGAAGCGTCCAGTTTTCGGCCGCTCCATAATTCCCCCAAGATGCCGTCTCCCGCATCTTTAAACCATCACGCTCGGCGATGACATCGAGCAAAGCGCGAATGAACAGCTCGCGGCTCGTCTTCGAGCGCCGCAGCGCGCCGTTCATCGAGAGTTTGATGGGAGATACGGGCACCTGGAACCGGACATTCTACCCTCACTGTGATTCGGCATAAATAGCCCTATCAACGTTTGGAATACCAAAGGTTATTACGCGTATCGGCATTGGGACTCTTTGCTGATTTACAATACACGAAGGGCTTCGTTTCGAACTTACAAAGCCCTCACGCATAGGTCACCGGATGTCAGAGCACCAGACCTGGCAAAAGAGCGGCCGACGAGCAGCCGCTTCCTAGACACCTATTTCTTGAGATCCTGCGCCATCATCAGATGATGTTCCAAGGCAGGTCGGGTGGTTCCTGCCCACGTCTTCAGGTCGGCATTGTCGCCACCATCGCCATACCGCTTGAAGAGATCCACCGCGTCCTTATGTGCGGAAACCTGCTCGGAGTGATATTGTTTGTTGAAATCGTCACCCTGCAAGCCGTTGAGTTTGTCGAGCATGCTCTGCTGAGAAGATGTCATGGCGGCGGGAATAACTGCCTTGACCTTTCCTGCGTCGACCATTTGCTTTAATTCGGTCGAAGTCTTGGTATGATCAGTAATCATCTGTTGCGCGAACGTTTTTGTAGGGGTCAGCCCGCTCGACCGCGAGCTTACTGGAAGCGATTTCAAACAGGTCGCTGGTAGCGGCCTCGGCAACGAAATCTTCGGTTTTGGGAGCGCTGCCCAACAGAGAGTTCACGCCTGTGGATTCGGCAGCCGACTGAGCGAAGGCGCCAGTTGAAATCATCAAAAACATTGCAGTGACTGCGATCTTGTTCATTTTCTTCTCCTCTATGCGTTTGAAACGTGTGAGGCTCTAAGGGCGCGAAGTCTTGCGGTCTTTTCAGCTGCTTCGGCCAGGCGCCTGCTCTCCGCAGCGAAGGCGATTTCCTTAGATTTTTCAGCCAAAAGCCGCCGCTCTTCTTTCGTCAATTGAAGGCGTCGTTTTTTCTCTTCCATGATTTACTCCGTCCCTAACGAATGAATTTGTCCGAGACTTGAGTAGTTAGGACGGTCTAGACAGCTTTCCAGTTCTGTCCGGCAACAGACCGATGTCCCCACGAGCGGCGGACATCGGCTGGACGATTTGATTTGGAAACCCGGAGCCGCCCCTGACAGGGCAGCGCATGGCGTTACTATCTTGGGGCTCGCAATCCAGCAGATGGCGCCGTGAGTTGACAGACAACGCCAGTCACTTTGTAATCAACATGGACATCAGCCGCCATTTCGATCGCCAGGATCTGCTGAATCATCCTTGATCCAAACCCTTTTCGCTCGGGCGGCCGAACCGGTGGGCCATCATGCTCGGACCAGGTGAACCGGAACTCAGGGTCGGGAGCGCCGGTCTCAGAGCCAGAAGACCAAGTGATCCTGATACGCCCGGAGGGCTCGCGCAAGGCCCCGTACTTGACGGCATTGGTGCACATCTCGTGCAAGGCCATCCCAAGCGCCAAGGCGGCTTTGGAGTGAATCATCAGATCCGGCCCCGAGACGCTGAACTGAGACGCTTCCGGATTATCGAAGGGTGTGACGGCTGCCGCCACGAGCTCGGCAAGACTGGCGGCTTGCCAGTCGTCCTTCATCAGCAATTGATGGGCTCCGCTCATCGCGGTCAGTCGTTTGCTGAAAATCTCAAGCGCTTCGTCCGTGCGCTCCTTGTCCCGGAAGGTCTGTCGAGCAACCGCCTGGACCGTCGTTAAAAGGTTTTTGACGCGGTGGTCGAGTTCGCCGACCAGCAATTCCCGCTGCTTCTCGGAGCGCCGCCGCTCCTGGCGGGCGGCAACAAGCTCATCCATGAACCGGTCGATCGCCGAGCCAACCACCCCGAACTCGCCATCCCGTTCGTCCATGCCGGTGCGCGCGCCGACATCATCCTTCTGCCAGGCCTTGATGGTTGTGACCAAGCGGCTAACCGGCCGACGCACGAGCTGGGTGCTTGTGAACCAGGCTAGAAAATAGGCAGCAATGACGCCCAGCAAAACGATCGCCAGACTGATGTAGGTCGAGCGGTTCAGGTCGGCATAGAAGTCAGCGGTAGAGATGCCGGCACTGACATAGAGGCCTGCCGCATTACTTGCAGGCGGGTAATAGCCAAGGATGCGGTTTGTCCCGTCCTGGCTGCTGACTTCCAGTGTGCCGGGAGCAAAAGCGCTGACTAGCCCCAGGTATGCGCTAGGGATTCGAGTGCCGACAAATCTTTCCGGAAACGGTTCCCGCGCCAGGATGACGCCGTTGCGATCCGCGACGGTCAGTGCATTGTTACGACCAAAATCGCGTTCTTTCAGGCGTGCTGCCAGCCAATTCAGATCCAGCGCACCGACGACAATGCCGGAGATGCCTCCCGTGTCAGTCGTGATCGGCAATGCCAAAGGCAGAACGTTGGTGCCGGAGACCCTACCCTTGGTGAATTCGCCAACAATGAAGGTGCCTTTGCTCATGGCTTCGCGAAAATAGGGCCTGTCGCCAATTTTGATGCCCAGGCCCTTCCCGTCCTGAATACAGCGCACGGTGCCACCACTATCGACCACACCGAGACTGGCAAACTGCGGCAGGCTCTTTCCCAGGCGCTGCAAATAAGTGTTGCAGCCATCAACGTTGAATTCCTGAACCACCGGAGCGGCGGCCAGGGTGGCCATCACGTTCTGTAAACCATCGATGATCCGCGTCATTTCCAAGGAAGCCAGTTCACCCGAGCGCAGGGCCTCAACCTGAATTTCGCGCTCCTTTACTATGCGGGTAGACGCGACATTGTAGAAAAGGATCGCCATCGCCGGGGCTAGGGCCAGCGACGTCAATAGGAATAGGCGGCGCGATAGCCGAGCCTTAGCGATGTTCTCGTCCTCCCCCTGAAGCAGCTAGGTCCTGTCATCCGCAATTACACGGGACAATCTCTTAAACAAGGGGAAAACCCTGCGGAAGTCAGCGCCGTGGCAACGATAACGCAGGGCCCTCCTACAGGCCGTACGAAATTTGCAATATGTGCCGGAGCCCGCGAGGCGTGTCTTCGAGACCGAGAAAGCTGGTTACGGGCGAGCGAGTGACGATCGCTATATACTCATGGCAACCACCCTTAAAATGGATATCCAGAAATCGCGTTGACGAACCGAAAAGATGGCAAAAGAGGAGATATCCGATCTATGGCCGCTCTTAAGGATGCGGGCGCAAGGCTGACACACTGTACACCGAGGTCTTCGCTCTGCTGACTGGCCAAGATGGAGGCCGTTTTTCCGGACAGTTATTGCTGCCGTTCAAAGGATGGAGGGAGACGCGGAGCTCCCACCAAGTGGAAAGTTGCACTCGCTAGACCATGGACGAGACAGCAAGCGGATGGGAGTATTAGCTCTCGCAAATGCATGATTCCAGCGACAGCTGCATTGACGTGACAACGGTGGAACAGAAAATAGCAAGACTCCTCGCAACCGCATGCTCGGCGGCCTGTGTGCCTGCGGAGACTAATGGCGCGAATATACCGTCAACACGCCAGTCGCAATGTATAAAGCAGAGAGTCTGGTTAGAGAGGGATTTTAGGGCATAAATACGGCAGAGATCCATGGCAACGTATTAGCATATACCCCATGTTATCTAATAATTGCAATTGCTTAGGGCGTCACAAAATCATCATTTGGCACATCACAAATTTGTGATCACGGTCTGCTGGGCCATCAGAGATACGCGGAGCAAGTGCGACACCGTACCCGTCACAGCCTCGCGCGGCCAATGAGTTACTTGACCGTTTACCCTGTAGCGAAACCGAAACCAAGGAGCAGACATGAAACGCAGGACTTTTCTGATCGGAACGACGGGTGCGATATTCGGCGCATCTCTCAACGGCATCCCGTCGGCGATGGCACAGGACGCCAAGCCTGAAAAGACCGACGTGTCTATCGGAGTGGGCGGCAAGCCCCTGTTGTACTACCTGCCGCTGACAATCGCGGAACGCAAAGGCTTCTTCAAGGAGGAGGGCCTGAACGTCACGATCAATGATTTTTCGGGTGGTTCGAAGTCACTCGAAGGTCTGGTCGGCGGTTCGCTCGATATTGTCGCTGGTGCCTACGAGCACACGATCCGCATGCAGACCAAGGGACAGGATATCGTCGGGATATGCAATCTCGGCCGCTTCCCCGGTATCGTCATTGCCGTGCGCAAGGATCTCGCCGGCGAGATCAAGTCTATGGCCGACATGAAGGGGCGCAAGGTCGGCATCACCGCGCCCGGCTCCTCGACAGCGCTGATGGTCCAGTACGCGATGCTGAAGAGCGGATTGAAGGCCGACGATGCCTCGCTGATCGGGATCGGCGGAGGTGCAGCCGCACTCGCAGCCTTCAAGAGCGGTCAGATCGATGCCCTATCGCATGTCGATCCTGTCATCGCGCAGCTGCAATACGACAACGACATCGCCATTCTCCTCGATACGCGCACAGAGGCCGGCACCCGGTCCCTCTTCGGCGGCCCTAATCCAGCTGCGACGGTCTATCTCAAGAAGGAGTTCACTGTCGCCAATCCGGTGACCACGCAGCGCACCGTCAACGCATTCATGAAGGCGTTGAAGTGGATTGGGCAGGCCAGCCCCGAGGATGTGGCCAGCGTGGTGCCAACGGAATACCAGCTGGGTAACCGCGATCTGTACATGCAGGCGTTCAAGAACTCGAAAGAGATGTACTCGCTGGATGGTCTGGTCACCAAGGAAGGCTACGACTCGATGATGGGCGTGCTGAAGACGCTCGATCCAGGACTTGCCAATGCCGATGTTCCCTTCAGCAAGACCTTCGATCCGACGTTTGCCAAAGCGGCAAAGACTTGACCGGCCCGGAGATCATGGAACGTTAGCCTGACGTGAATGCCAGAGTGGAGCAGAAACCTACCGCCCACTCTGGCAACAGCTATGGGCTCACGCAGCTTTCAGCGCGATCCGCCGGCGGTGCAGGACAGGCTCGGTGTAGCCGTTGGGCTGATTGCGGCCTTCGAGCACCAGTTCCAGCGCCGCCTGGAACGCGATGGAAGTATCGTAGTCCTTTGCCATCGGCTGGTAGAGCGGATCGCCTGCATTCTGACGGGTTGACGATTTCGCACTCAGAGGTACTCGATCCGGGAAAAACCGGTTCGGTTCGGCGCGGATCAACAAGTCGAATGCTCATCGCAGCAAGAAAAATGGCTTGCCCGTTGCGCGCGACCCCGACCGAGTGATCGCCCTTTTTAGGCAGATCGGTGTTATCAATCACCAGAAACGCATCGGATGCACCAACGATCCTGTCAGCCTGTCAAGCTCGGTCTCAAGAGGCACAGCATCCCAAACGCTGTCGGCAATGAAATGGTGGAGGCGGTCATACTTGCCTGGAGCAAACCGTTCCGCCATCGGCTCGATGCTCTTGCGGTCACCGGGACCGATGAGCCCGGATAGGTAAAGCGGACACATCTGTCATCGTTTCTTGTTTCCCAGCTGGTCCAAAAATGGCTGCAAAAATGCTGAATGCTCCGTATCCAAAACGGCCATATCGCGCTCCCAATGCAGAGACCGAAAATCATCGCATACCAGCCTTGCCTCAAACTGCCAAAGTAGTGCTTCTGTAATGGGCCTTTGTTCGTCAGTACCCTCCGATGCCAAAATCTCGTCACCAGAATCATTCTTCTGTCCGTGGTCAACACGAAGGTCGCCACACTATGCCATAAGATCAGAACCGGCAGGTCAATCTAGGCGACGTGATTGCTGAAGCCTCACAGCACTACTTACGACCTTGCCAATTGTATTTTCAGCGTCACAATGTACCTGTCACACCGTATAAAATAATCGATCACGCGTGCGTCAATATTCGCCACAAGCCTTCCGGCGCGATTTACGCCTGGGAGTTTGTTCAGGATGGAAAGGAGTTTACGGTCAAGGGCAACGGACAACTCGTTTTCACCATTATCATGCATGTCATGAACGGCGCCATCTAAGGGTTAGGACTAACAATGTGCCTGAGGAACCTGCCGCTCCACATTTAGCAGACGGCAGGCTAGTAAGAAGTTCTAGCTGACTGGTGCCCGTATTTTTCAGGATTTCATCTCTACTATCCGAACCGTCGTCAGGCATCCCCCGCGTTTTCCGCATTCGTTGATGCACTACGGTATCGCATCTAGCGCAGAGGGCTGGCCACCTTTTCGATCAACAATGCGCGCTCCATCAACGATGATCTCCATCTGAACCCAAATACCTCAATTCATGCGTGCCGTGCATATGTTTATGCATGAATCACGAAATAGTCGGCATGAATCCTCCATGTTAGCTTCAAGGCATATGGCCGGCGCGCGCCGTCGTGCCCGGGCCTATAATACAGGGAGAAGAAAAATTTCTCATTCACTTTCCACACGAGCTGGGGTAGTTGCGCTTGCTGGCCTCGGCGTTCTCATCATCGCAATCGGCCTTTTCCTGGCCATTGGCGGCTTATACCTGATCACTCTTGGAGGATCGTGGTATTTCGCTCTGGCTGGTGCGGCACTCCTTGCCTCCGGTTATCTCATTGCTCGACGGCGACCTTCAGGGGCCGCTGTTTTCCTTATCGTGTTTTCCGCTACGATTGTGTGGGCGATATGGGAAGTCGGGTTCGACTTTTGGCCGCTCGTGTCCCGGCTTTTTGCGCCTGCTGTCATTGCTCTGCCCGTTCTGCTGGTTACGCCTGCCCTGCTCCGTGGTTCGCGCCGACGGTTCAAGGCTCCTTCCTACGGTTTGGCGGCTGTTATCCTTCTTGCTCTTGCCGCGTCCACATATTCGGCCTTCCAGCCTCATCCAATCGTGACCGCAGATGCCGCGCCGCAGCCTGTTCCTGGCGCCGCTGTTGGTCCGACTGCAGGCACCAATTGGTCCTATTGGGGCCGAACACCCTCTGGCACACGCTATGCCCCAATTGATCAGATTACTCCTGACAATGTCTCAGGCCTGCGAGTCGCCTGGACCTACCGCACGGGTGAAATCCCCAACCCGGACAAGGGCGAGGGTTTTGTCACAACGCCGCTATTTGTGAACGGGCTGCTATATGGCTGCACCCAATCAAACGCCATCTTCGCGCTGGATCCGGAAACTGGGCAGGAGCGTTGGCGGTTCGATGCCAAGGCGACCGGAAACAACCGTCCGCGTTGCCGTGGCGTCGGATATCACGACGCCTCATCGACCGGAACGCAGCGGGCTTCCGCAGCATCATCGAGCTCTGCCTTGTGCACCCGCCGTATTATCTCCACCACGGTGGATGCGCGCATCGTGGCACTCGATGCGTCGACGGGCGCGCCATGCACCGACTTCGGCGACAACGGCGTTGTCAATCTTGGCGCTGGCATGGGCAACGTCAAACCGGGCTTCTACTTTCCCACTGCCGCACCAACGATTGCCCGTAATCTGATCATCGTCGGTGGTCTTGTGTGGGACAATGCAGAGGTCAATGAGCCATCCGGCGTCGTGCGCGCTTTCGACGTGCGCACCGGAGCGCTTGTCTGGGCCTGGGATCTTGGCAACCCCAACATTACAGGCCTCCCGCCAGCGGGCGAAGACTACTCGCGCGGAACGCCCAACGTCTGGTCGACACCTGCCTATGACGATGCACTTGGGCTGATCTATCTGCCGACCGGGAACGCGACACCTGATTTCTGGGGCGGCCATCGCACCAAAGCGGACGAGCGATATTCTTCATCAATCGTAGCACTGGATCTGGCAACCGGTCGCGAGCGGTGGCGCTTCCAGACGGTGCATCACGACATCTGGGACTTCGACGTCCCGTCGCAGCCGGCGCTTTATGATGTCCCGGATGGCAATGGCAGCACCATTCCAGCCCTGATCCAGACAACCAAGACCGGCCAGATATTCATGCTTGATCGGCGGACCGGAAGTCCGATTGCCGACGTTCAGGAACGACCTGTTCCTCAAGGCGGCGTCGCCGACGATCACACCTCGCCGACGCAACCGTTCTCGTTGGGCATGCCCACCATCGGCGTGGAGCATCTCACCGAGGCGCGTATGTGGGGGATGACACCGCTCGACCAGTTGGCCTGCCGCATCGCTTTCAAGAAGGCGCGATACGAGGGCCCGTTCACGCCTCCTAGCGCCAAAACCACCATCCACTTTCCCGGCTGGTTTGGCGGCATGAACTGGGGCTCTGTTTCTATTGCGGAAAACCTCGGCTATCTCATCGTCAACGATATCCGCACCGGCACCACCAGCCGTCTTGTCCCTCGCACTGAGTTCGACGCCACCCACAGTGGTCCAGGGTCGGAAGGAGCTGGTGGCAGGCAAGCAGGTACGCCTTGGGGCATCGAGCAGGGCACATTCACATCAGTACTCGGCACGCCTTGCCAGGCACCACCGTTCGGCACTCTCACGGCCATCGATCTCGCCACGCGCAAGATCGCCTGGCAGATGCCGATGGGCACCGCGGAAGATCTCGGCCCGCTCAACATGCCGACACACCTGCCCATTCCGATCGGAATGCCGACGCGCGGTGGCCCCGTGACGACCTCCAGCGGAATAATCTTCATGGCTGGCACACAGGACTACTACCTGCGCGCAATCAATGTGCGCACCGGCCAGGAATTGTGGAAGGGGCGCCTGCCGGTCGGGGCAGAAACGACGCCCATGACCTATGTCTCGCCGCAAAGCGGTCGGCAGTTCGTGCTGATCAGCGCCGGCGGGACGGGTGCCAGCAAGAAGATGGGTGACTACGTCGTGGCCTTTGCGCTTCCAAAATAACTAAGTGGACGACCTCCTGGCGTCACCATGCGTCGCCAGAGCTCTGCTCAATGTTCCAACCGAATCTTAAATGCAATATTAAGGACGCTTTGACATGGAATACAGACATCTCGGCCGCACAGGCCTCAAAGTCAGCCCGCTCTGCTTGGGAACCATGAATTTCGGTGAATTCACCGACGAGGCGACGAGCTTCGAGATCATGGATAAGGCGCAGGAGGTCGGCATCAACTACTTCGACACCGCAGATGTCTATGGCGGACCGAACGCGCCAGACATGAAGAAGGGCTGGGGCATTTCCGAGGAGATCATCGGACGATGGCTTGCCCAAGGCGGACGCCGGGAGAAGATCGTTCTCGCCACCAAGGTCTACCAGCCGATGGAGGTTGGTCCGAATGATAAATACCTGTCCGCCTACCATATTCGGAAGGCCTGCGAGGACAGTCTGCGCCGTCTGCAGACGGACCACATCGACATCTACCAGATGCACCATATCGACCGGAACACTCCGTGGGAGGAGATCTGGCAGGCGATGGAACTGCTCGTTCAACAGGGCAAGGTTCTCTATGTCGGATCCAGCAACTTCGCCGGATGGGACATCGCCACGGCTCAATCGAAGGCGCAGGCCCGCGATTTCCTCGGTCTTGTTTCCGAGCAGAGCCTCTACAATCTGACGGCGCGGACCGTCGAACTGGAAGTCATTCCGGCCTGCCGCCACTACGGTTTGGGATTGGTTGCCTGGAGCCCGCTTGGCGGTGGACTGCTCGGAGGGATCCTGCAGAAGGCGGCTGATGGTCGCCGCTCCAAACCCAAGGTCACGAGGCAGATCGATAAGTTCCGTCCCCAACTGGAAGCCTACGAGGCGCTCTGCCGGAACATCGGCGAGCAGCCTGCGAACGTGGCGCTGGCTTGGCTGCTGCAAAATCCTGTCGTCACCGCTCCCATCACTGGTCCGCGCACCGTCGAGCAACTTATCGAGAATCTCGGAGCGTTGGACGTTACCCTGTCTCAAGACACGCTCGATCGCCTCGACGAGATCTGGCCGGGATACGGGGTCGGCGCACCGGAAGCCTATGCTTGGTAATCATGCCGAGAAATCGACCGGACGCCGCCCGGCTCCGAACGAGCCCATATTTGAATGGAAACGGAAATGAACAAGCTTGCCGCTACGGCTCTCTCAATGACGCTAGCTGCCTCGCTCCCGGCGCTTGCCGATGAGGACAAGAAGCGTCTCGGGTCTGTGCCCGTCACCATGGCCGACGTTCAGTCGGTCTCACCCGCTCTGGCCAAATACACGCAGGGAGTTCTGCTCGGCGACCTCTGGAAGCGACCAGGTCTTTCGCCGCGTGACCGCAGCGTCATCACGGTTGCAGCCCTGATCGCCCGGAACCAGCCAGTCGAGATGCCGTACCACTTCAACCTGGCGCTCGACAACGGGGTCACGCCAGTAGAGCTCTCGGAGATCATTACCCACCTCGCCTTCTATTCGGGTTGGGGGAACGCAACCGGCGCAGTTACTGTGGCCGCTCAGGTCTTCGCCGCACGCGGCATCGGCGCGGACCAGATCCCCGACGCATCCCCTGCTCCACTCCAACTAGATGAAGCTGCAGATGCCGAGCGCGCAAAGGGGGTCGAGAATAACGTCGGACCCGTTTCACAGGGCGTTGTGGAATATACAAACGGTGTCCTATTTAGGGATCTCTGGCTTCGTCCCGGTCTTGCGCCACGCGATCGCAGCCTCATCACCGTAACGTCCCTGATCGCGTCCGGCCAGGTTGGTCAGATCACTTACCATCTCAACCGCGCGATGAATGCCGGGCTGACACAGGATCAGGCCTCGGAAATGCTGACCCAGCTCACTTTCTACGCCGGATGGCCAAACGTCTTTTCCGCTGTTCCCGTGGTCAAGGACGTGTTCGAAAAGCGGCCGAGCTAATCTCGCCGCGGCGATATCGTGCCCCCTTCCGAGTGACTCGGGCACGATCACTATCGGTCACGGAGGGCATCGACGACGACCTTGAACGCCGCGGAAGACTGTCGCCGGCTCGGATAGACCAGATGGTATCCTGGATAATAAGGACACCAATCACCCAGCACCTCGACCAACCGTCCTGCCTCGATCTCAGGTGCGGCAAGCCCTTCGGGAATGAAGCCCAGACCGAATCCATCGATCGCCATGTTCCTGATCTGAGTAATGCCGTTGCAGGTCATCTGGCCATCTACCCGCACCCGGAGCTCCTGCTTCTCCTTCTCGAACTCCCAGACATACAATCCGCCCCTGGTCGGCAGGCGGAGATTGATGCAGTTGTGGTGCGTCAGATCCTGTGGAACCACTGGCGCGGGGTTCCGCTCAAGATAATCCGGCGATCCGATAACCACCATTCGCTGTTCCGGACTGATCCGCACCGCAATCATTCCCTGTGACACGATCTCGCCGAGACGGACGCCAGCATCGAAGCGCTCGGCGACGATGTCGACCAAGCCATAGTCGACGACGAACTCCACCTTGATGTCGGGATACTCATGCAGCACCTCTCGGAGCTTCGGCCAGAGAACATGGTCGATCGCAAAGTCTTCTGCGGTGATGCGGATGGTTCCGGCAGGCTTCTCCCGCAGATCCGTCAGCGCGATCAGTTCGCGCTCGATCTCTTCGAAGCGCGGGCCGACCATTGTCAGCAGGCGCTGGCCTTCCGGCGTGGCCGCAACGCTGCGGGTCGTTCGCGTCAGGAGGCGCAAGCCGAGACGCTCCTCGAGGCCGCGGACGGTATGGCTCAGGCCCGACTGCGAGACACCCAATTTCGCTGCAGCCTTGGTGAAGCTACGCTCACGGGCGACGACGAGAAACGCGAGCAGATCGTTGACATTCTCACGCAGCATTCATGGGCACCTCGCATCGATCGAACGTCAATCTAGCAGAAATTCGCCACGACGCGATATTTTATTCATGTGCTGTGCCCATATGTCTTTGCAGAATTAGACATCTAATCCTTCTGAATGTGCTGCGCTACTTTCTTCTCAACAAGAGCAGGAAGGATCAGGCCATGGACATCACGAGAAACGGCACCACGCCCTCGAACAAAGGACCGGCAGACTGGTTCACGGGCACGGTGCGCATCGATCCCATGTTTGCAGCCAACGACGCCCGTCGCGGCTCGGCCGGAACGGTCACGTTCGAACCGGGCGCGCGCACGGCGTGGCATACGCACCCGCTCGGCCAGACGCTTGTTGTGACGGCAGGCCTTGGACGCGTGCAGCGCGAAGGCGGCCCGATCGAGGAAATCCGTCCCGGTGACATCGTCTGGTTTCCACCGGGCGAAAAGCACTGGCATGGCGCCTCCCCGACGACCGCGATGACGCATATCGCGATCCAGGAGCATGTCGACGGCAAGGTAGTCGACTGGATGGAACACGTCACGGACGACCAGTACCAGGGCTGACCTGAATTTAGCGAATTCCGACGATCGAACCCGCCAGGCTTTCCGGAGCGGGATCGGAGAATGCTGTCCAATCCTTAAGAAGGAGATCGTGAATGTGCGAAGCGTGTGGTGACTTTACGCATGGGGCTGGAACGAGCCGCCGTGGCCTGCTGATCGGTGGCGCAGGACTGGCGGCCGCGCCTCTTATGGCGATGGTTGGAAGTGCCAATGCGCAGTCCAGCGCGGAGTCTCAGCCCGTCGACACTGGACCGAGCAAGGTTCGAGCTTTCGCCGCAACGAGCGCGACATCGAAGTTCAGCCAGATCGAGATCGAACGTCGGGCCGTGGGGCCAAACGACGTGCTTCTCGATATCCTATACGCCGGGATCTGCCATTCCGACATCCACTCCGTCCGCAGTGACTGGGGTCCGGCGAACTATCCCCTTGTGCCAGGCCACGAGATCGTCGGACGTGTCCGCGCGGTCGGCCGCGCCGTCACCAAGTTCAAGGTCGGCGACATCGGCGGCGTCGGCTGCATGGTCGCGTCCTGCGGCACCTGCGAGAACTGCCTTGCAGACCGCGAGCAGAATTGCGTCAACGGCACGACATTCACCTACGACGCGCCGGACAAGATCAGTGGCGGTCGCACGTTTGGCGGCTATTCCGACGCCGTCGTCGTTACCGAGAAGTTCGTCATCCGGATGCCGCCCTCCGTCGATCTGGCTGCCTTCACGCCGATCCTGTGCGCGGGCGTGACCACCTTCTCCCCGATGCAGCACTGGGAGCTCGAACCCGGCCAGAAGATCGGTGTCGTTGGACTGGGTGGCCTTGGCCATATGGCCGTCAAACTCGCCGTCGCCCGGCGGGCACAGGTGACTGTCTTCACCGCCACGCCCGGAAAGGTCGAGGATGCCAAGCGCCTCGGCGCGAAGGACGCTGTTCTGTCAACGGACGTGGAAGCGATGAAGCGGCTCTCCGGCCAGTTCGACCTGCTTATCTCGACAGTCCCCGAGCCGTACCAGATGCAGCCCTTCATCGATACGCTGAAGCTCGATGGCACCATGGTCAATGTCGGCGCGCTCGGCACGCTGCAAGGCGGCCTCAGTGGCATGCTGATGGGGTTCGGCCGCAAGAGCCTTGCGGGCTCGATGATAGGCGGCATCGCCGAAACCCAGGAGGTTATCGACTACTGCGCGGCCCGCAACATCAAGGCCGATGTCGAGGTGATCACACCCGACCAGATCGACCGCGCCTACGAACGGGTCATGGCGAAGGATGTTCGCTACCGTTTCGTCATCGACATGTCGGCGGGCCGCAAGGCCTGAGACTGCACCCATTTAACCGCACAAGAAAGGACGAACCATGAAACAGCTTACAGCAACTGCCATCGCTCTCGCCCTCTTCGCATCGACCTCGGCCCATGCCGAAACTTCGCAGTTCTCGCAGGGCGGCTCCCGGCCCTCGATGAAGGGACCGGCAGCCAACTTCACGGGCTCAGTCACGGTTGACCCGCTTTATGCCAACAACGAGCACACGAGCAATACAGGCGGCCACGTTACATTCGACCCCGGCGCCCGCTCGGCATGGCACACGCATCCCGCAGGCCAGATCCTGATCGTCACATCGGGGACGGGTTGGGTGCAGGAGGAAGGCGCTGAGAAGCGCGTCATGAGGCCGGGTGACGTCATCTGGTGCCCGCCCGACGTGAAGCATTGGCACGGTGCGACCGCAACGACTGGCGTCGGGCATATCGCCATCACCAACATGAAGGACGGCACGAACGTCGCCTGGATGGAGAAGGTCTCGGACGAGCAGTATCTCGACTGACCACTGAACCGGGGAGCCTTCGATGAGATATGCAATGACATTGGCCGGGGCACTCGTTCTGGTGACCGCTCTGACATCGTTCAAAG
>NZ_CP072142.1 GCF_019355555.1 Rhizobium sp. L51/94 | reverse complement strand
CGTGCATGGCATGGGCCTCTATCTGGGGCTGGAATTCGTGCGCTATCGCGAGACCCTGGCGCCGGCCACGGGCGAAACGGCGGCCATATGCGACCGGCTGCTGCAGCTCGGCGTGATCCTGCAGCCAACCGGCGATGACCTCAACGTGCTGAAGATCAAGCCGCCGCTCTGCCTTGCGTGCCAGGTGCCTATTTCTTCGACGACATGCTGGAGCGGGGGCTGAACGAAGGGTGGTAAAAGCGTCACCGCACGGCCGACGACCCGGTTGAACTCCGGGGCCGGATCAGATTAGCTGGGCCTCCCGCCCACTCGGATCAATGAGACATATCCCATGACCCAGGCAGATATCATCATCGTCAACGCACGCGTGCTGACGCTCGACGAGAGCAGTCCGCATGCCGAGGCAGTGGCATTGGCGGACGGGCGCATCTTCGCGGTGGGCAGTCAGGCTGAGATCGAGGAACTGCGGGGCGAGGACACCGAGGTGATCGACGCCCTGGGCAATACCGTGCTTCCCGGTTTCTCGGAGAATCACATGCACCTGTTTTCAGGTGCGGCCGAGCTGGATCATCTCCAGCTGTCCGGCGTCGCAGGCTTGGCCGCGCTGACGAAGGCGGTCCAAGCCTATGCCGCGACCCGAACGGAAGAGACGGTGCTCTTTGGACAGGGGGCTGACTACACGATCCTCGGCCCGAAAGAGCGACTGACGCGGCACCATCTCGACGCCATACTGGCAGACCAGCCGCTCGTGCTGTTTGCGCCGGATCATCACACGGCATGGGCCAATACGAGCGCTCTGCAACTGGTCGGCATCCTCCATGGTGCCAAGCTCGGTCCCGGCAACGAGGTTGTCATGGACCCGGACGGCATGGCGACCGGGGAGCTGCGCGAGATGGAGGCCTTCAGTCCGCTACAAAAGGCCGGTGGCTTCGACCGCTGTCGCTTGGGGCTCAGCACCGGCGGCGAACCGGACCCTTATCCGAACCAGACAGAATGGGAGAAGGACCTCGCGGTGATGCGACGCGGGCTCTGTTACTGTGCGCAGCATGGCATCACCACGATCCAGAACATGGACGGCAATCTTTACCAGCTGGAAGTGCTCGCAGCGATCGAGGCGCAGGACGGCAGTCTGCCATGCCGGGTGGTCATTCCGTTCCATTTCAAGAATTTCATGTCGATCGACATGCTGGAAAAGGCCTCAGAACTTGCCCGGCGCTTCAATAGTGACTGGCTGTCTTCCGGTGTCGTCAAGGTTTTTTTTGATGGCGTGCTGGACAGCTGGACCGCGGTGATGGTCGAACCCTATGCCGACAGGCCTGGCGATTGCGGGGAAGGCCTGTTCACTCGGGAGCAATTCCGTGAGGTGGCAATCGAGGCCGATCGCCGTGGGCTGCAGATTGCCGTGCATGCCATTGGCGATGGCGCGGTGCGCGCCGTGCTCGACGGCTACGCGGCTGCTCGAGAGCAGAACGGCCCGCGTGACAGCCGCCACCGCGTTGAACATATCGAAGTGGTGCATGCCGACGACGTTCCTCGTTTCGCGGAGCTTGGCGTCATTGCCTCCATGCAGCCGCCGCATCCGCCGGGCTGTGCCGGGGTACCGCTGGAGCCTACGGTCTCTCGCATTGGGCGGGAGCGCTGGCCGTTAAGCTATGCCTGGCGGACGTTAAAAGAGGCTTGCGCGCCTGTCTGTTTTGCATCCGACTGGCCGGTCTCGCCGATCAGCCCGCTGATTGGCATTGAGGCAGCCGTCACCCGCAAGCCCTGGGCCGAGGACGATCCCGATCAATCCTTCTCGCTCATGGAGGCCTTGTCGGCCTATTGCGTGGAAGGCGCCTATGCCGAATTTAAGGATGATCGAAAAGGCAGGATCAGGGTTGGTTATCTGGCAGATATCGTGGTGCTCGACGGGGACATCGAAAATGTGACGCCGGATAAGCTGCACAGCCTGGGCGCGTTGAAAACCATATGTGGCGGACGTTTGACGTTCTCGGCCGACGAAAAAAAAGTGCTGCTCAAATAGAAACATATTGTTAATCCGCAGGCGCTGTGGTCACCTACCACAAAGCCAAAAAGGCAGGGAACAGCAACTTAATAGCAACGGTGAGTGTGCCGCAGATGGCGGAATCGAATGCGGTGGAAATCCGCGACGTCGTGAAAGTATTCGGGTTCGGTGAATTTGCCTTCTCGGCCGTTGACCATGCATCCATATCGATCCGGAAGAACGAGTTCTTCACCCTTCTGGGACCGTCCGGATGCGGCAAGACCACGCTGCTGCGGCTGATCGCAGGCTTCGAGTTTCCGACATCAGGCGAGATCGTCTTGAACGGGGAAGACATCGCCAGCATGCCACCGTTCAAGCGTCCGATCAACACGGTGTTTCAGAGCTACGCGCTCTTCCCGCACATGACGGTGGCCGAGAATATCGGCTTCGGCCTCACCATGCTGGGCCGGCCGAAGCAGGAGGTGCGCGACCGCGTCGCCACCATGCTGAAGCTGGTGCGCATGGAAAAGCTTGCCGACCGGCGGACGAGCCAGATTTCCGGCGGGCAGCAGCAGCGCGTGGCACTCGCGCGTGCGCTGGCGCCGCAGCCGAAAGTGCTCCTGCTGGACGAGCCGCTTTCGGCCCTCGACTTCAAGCTGCGCAAGGACATGCAGATTGAGCTCAAGCGCCTGCAGGCCGAGACCGGCATCACCTTCATCTTCGTCACGCATGATCAGGAGGAGGCGCTCACCATGTCGGATCGCATCGCCGTCATGTCGGCGGGCAAGATCCTGCAGGTGGATACGCCGCGCGCGATCTATGATGCGCCGACGGACCGGTTCGTGGCGGACTTCATCGGCGAGACAAATTTTCTGCGCGGCCGGATCAGCAGCGTCGAGGGCGGCATTGCACAGGTCGAAACCGCCATGGCAGGCGTGATTTCAGCGACCCTGCCGGCGGACATCGCGCAGGAGGGTGAAGTGACCGTCGTCTTGCGACCGGAACATGCCTGCCTCTCGCCAGCCGATGATCCTGCGCCATGCCAAACCACAGGCACGCTGGAGAACATCGTCTATTTCGGCACCGACACGCATTATCACGTCCGCCTCCAGGACGGAGAGACGCAGTTCATGCTCCGGGAACAGAACAAGCCGCTGCAGCGGCAGCGCTTTGCCATCGGGGACAAGGTCCGCATACTGCTCGAAGCGAACGCCGCCCGCGTCCTGAGGAACTGAGATGACGCAACCGGGCACCCAGGCGGGCACCAACGACGCCGAACGAAGGCGCGAGATCCGCAAGCGATGGCTGCTTTCGCTACCGGCGCTGTTGATCGTGCTCGCTGCGGCAATCGGCCCCCTGCTGATCGTGGTGCTCTATTCCTTTCTGAGCCCCGGTCCCTATGGCGACGTGCTATGGCAACCTTCCGTGGACGGCTGGATCGGCGTCTTCTTGGAACGGGACATGTTCACCGAGACGCTGTCGATCGCGGATGCTCATGTCTCGATCCTGATGCGTTCGGTGATGCTGTCGCTGGTAACAACAGTCGTCACACTGCTTGTCGGCTTTCCGACCGCATATTTCATTGCGACGCGGCCGGAGCGGACACGGGAAATGTGGTTGTTGCTGATTACCATTCCGTTCTGGACCAACCTGCTCATCCGTACCTTCGCGGTGCTGCAGATCATCCGCAATGATGGGCTGATCAACGGCGTTTTGATGAGGCTCAGGGTGATCTCGGCTCCCATCCAGATGCTGTTCACCGATGGCGCTATCCTCACCGGCATGGTCTATGTCTATTTGCCGCTCATGGTGCTGCCAGTCTACGCAAACCTCGAAAAGCTCGATTTCCGGCTGGTCGAGGCGGCTTACGACCTCTACGCAACCCCGTTCAGGGTGCTGACGAAGATCATCATTCCCCTCGCCAAGCCCGGCCTGATCGCAGGCTCGATCCTTGTGTTCATCCCCGCCCTCAGCGCCTATGTGACGCCAAGCATCCTCGGCGGCGGCAAGAACCTCATGCTCGGAAACCTGATCGAGCTGCAATTCGGCCAGGGCCGAAACTGGCCGCTCGGCTCGGCGCTGTCCATCACACTGATGCTGATCGTCACCGCGGCGCTGCTCGTCTATGTCCGCAATGTCGGGTCGCAGGGGAGCCGCCATGGCTAGAAGATTTTCCGTCCAGCGCCAGCGCGGCTTCACGACGATCGCGATCGCCTGCTTCTTCGCTCTCTATCTGCCGATCGTCGTCCTCGTTTTCTATGCATTCAACTCGGCGGATTCGCTGTCGTCCTTCCAGGGCGTATCGCTCCGCTGGTTCTGGAAGGCGTTCGACAACCAGCAGGTCGTCGATGCCTCACTCCGCTCGCTGCAGATTGCCGCGATCGCCGCCACTGCAGCAACGGTCGCCGCCACCATGGCAGCCATTGCGACAACACGAACCGATCCCTATCGCGGCCTGACGCTAAAATACGCCTTCATCAACCAGCCGCTGATGGTCCCGGAAATCGTCACGGCGGTGGCGCTGCTGATTTTCTTTGCCCGCATCAAGATCTGGACCGGCTATACCGGCCTCGGCTACCTGATTGCCGCCCACACCGCCTTCTGCGTTCCCTTCGCCTATCTACCAATCCGGGCCCGGCTCGAAAACATGGATAGCACGTTGGAGAAGGCTGCCGCCGATCTTTACGCGACGCCATGGAATGCTTTCCGCTACATCACGCTGCCATTGCTGTGGCAGGGTATTCTTGCGGGCTTCATGCTCGCCTTCGTGATTTCGCTGGACGATGTCGTCATTACCGAATTCGTCAAATCGGCCGGGCAGGATACGCTGCCGACCTATATGCTTGGCCAGATCCGCCGCACCATCACCCCTGAAATGAATGCAATCTCGGCGCTATTTCTCCTCATGTCCATCTGCGTCGTCATCGTCTTCTTCGTCGTGAGCCGAAAACGTGTCTAACAACAAGGAAGGGAACAGCACCATGAAACATATTCTTGCAAGCCTGGCCATAACGGTCGCAGTCTTTGCGCAGTCCGGCCTGGCGTGGGCGCATGGCCAGCTCAACATCTACAACTGGGGCAATTACACCAGTCCCGAAATGATCAAGAAGTTTGAGGACACCTACAAGGTCAAGGTGACGATCACCGACTATGATTCCAACGACACGGCGCTCGCCAAGGTTCGTCAGGGCGGCTCCGGTTTCGACATGGTGGTGCCGTCGCAGAACTATATCCCGATCTGGATTTCGGAAGGTCTCCTGCTCGAGACCGACCCAGGCAAGATGGAGAACTTCAAGAACGTCGCCAAGGAATGGACAAATCCAGATTTCGACCCCGGCCGCAAATACACAGTGCCTTGGGCAATGGGCGTTGTCGGCACCGTCGTGAACACGGACGTCTACAAGGGTGACATCAATACCTGGGGCATCATCTTCGATACCCCTGCCGAACTGAAGGGCAAGGTAAATGTGGTGCCGGAAATGACTGACGTCATCGATGCCGCCGTGCTTTACAATGGCTGCAAGAAGTGCACCGGCGATCTCACCATCCTCAAAAAAGTGCGCGACACGCTGATCAAGGCGAAACCTGACTGGGTGGCGATGGAATACGGAACCATCGAGAAGATGGGCTCCGGCGACTTCGCCGCATCGAGCGACTGGAATGGCTCTGCCTTTCGCCAACGGCTGAAAAACCCGGCCATCAAGTTCGGCTATCCGAAGGAAGGTTTCGTCAACTGGAGCGACAATTTGGCCGTGCTGAAGGACGCCAAGAATGCCGAGAATGCCAAGCTCTTCCAGAACTTCATGATGGACCCGCAGAATGCCGGTATGAACTCCGGTTTCCACCGCTATGCCAACGGCATCGCCGGCTCGGAAAATTATATGCCGGCCGATATGAAGGGCGCGCCGGAAATTGAAATGCCCGCGCAATTCGCCTCTGTCGGTGTGCCGTCGCAGACGTGCCCCCCTGACGTCCAGGCCCTCTATACCAAGATCTGGACCGAGCTGCAGAAGTAGGCTTCGCATTAACCCATCCCGCCTGACTGGCGGGATGGGTTTCACACATGCCGACGGATCTCTCATGAAAACCGTATTCTCTCCTCGCCATCGCGGGCATGCCGAGCAACTGGAGCTGGTTGCCGGTGCCATCGTGCCCGGCTTTGAACTCGTCTCGCGCGCCGAATATGTCTGGGCCCAAGTGCAGGCGGTTGCCCTTGGTCCAGTCATACCGCCCGAGGAGCATGACCTGACGACTGCGCGCCGCGTCCATCGCAGCGACTATCTCGACTTCCTACCAACCATCTGGAGCCGCTGGACGTCGGAAGGACGGGATGGAACAGCTTTGCCTTTCACCTGGCCAACCCGCGGCCTGCGCGGCGACGTGCCGCCGGAATCCATCGACGGGCTGCTCGGATACTATTCCTTCGACGCCGGCTGCGGCATCGTTGAAGGCTCCTGGGATGCCATTAAGTCGTCGCATGATGTCGCACTGACGGCAGCAGGCCTCGTCCATGCTGGCGAAAGGGCAGCCTTCGCCCTCTGCCGCCCGCCCGGCCACCATGCGGGCGCGGGCTTCATGGGCGGCTATTGCTATATTAACAACGCCGCTGTTGCAGCACAGTCCTTGCGCGACAAGGGAGCCAGGCGCGTGTCGATCCTCGACGTGGATTACCACCACGGCAACGGCACGCAGGAGATCTTCTACGCCTGTGCCGATATGCAGGTCATCAGCCTGCATGCAGACCCATTGCAGGAATATCCTTACTTTCTCGGTCATGCCGACGAGCGAGGGGCGGGCGATGGGGAAGGCTACAATCTCAATTATCCCATGCGTTTCGGTACCGACTGGGCGCGTTGGAGCCAGTCGCTTGATGACGCCTGCAAGAGGCTTGCAGACTACGCGCCCGATGCCGTGGTGATTTCTCTCGGCGTCGATACGTTCGAGAAGGACCCGATCAGCAAGTTCAAGCTGAAGACGGAGGACTATCCAAAAATCGGCAAGCGGATTGCTCAGCTTGGCCTGCCGACACTTTTCGTGATGGAAGGCGGCTATGCGGTTGCTGAAATTGGCACCAACGCCGTCGGCGTATTGACCGGTTTCGAAAGTGATTAGGATGCAGTTCAAGCGCTCCGATGTGACACTGGCAAACTGGCGGAACGCGCCGCACTCGCGCTGGTCTTTCCAGAATGTCAGCGAGATCGTGCCCTCCGCTACGATTATCGCCAACAGGCACCGAGAGGACAGCGCTTTATCTCTCGGGGAGCTGTCAGACCTTAATTTCGGCGAAGCGGACGCTGACGCGCGATCGCTAGAAGCCTTTCTTCAGAAGAGCGAAACGGACCAACTTGTCGTCATGCGGGGGGGCCGGATCGTCGCGGAATGGTTGGCTCCGCATCGAAACCCGGCGCAGCCGCACATCATCTTCTCCGTGTCCAAGTCGCTAACGGGCCTATTGGCAGGGGTTTTGGCCGGCAAGGGCCTCCTCTCCTTCGACAGGCCGATCGTCGACTACATGCCGGAGGTCGCTGGCTCGGCCTATGCGGACGCCACCGTTCAACAATTGTTCGACATGGAGATCAGCACCGATTTCATCGAGGATTATCTCGACAGCAGCGGCGGCTTCGACCGCTACCGACGGTCGACTGGCTGGAACCCGGACAAGGTGGAAGACCCCGCATTGGACCTCAAGAGTTTCATCTGCACCATAGGCAAGGGAGAGGGCGAACACGGCGAAAAGCATGCCTACCGCTCCCCAGATACCGACCTTGCCGGCATCGTACTGGAGCGCGCCGGCGGCGACCGCTTTGCCACCTTGATGGGCGGGCACCTGTGGCGGCCGATGGGCGCAAGATCGGATGCCATGGTCACCGTCGATCGCATCGGTACGGCACGGGCCGCCGGCGGCATCTCGGCCACGGCTCGAGATCTCGCCCGCCTGGGCGAGCTGGTGCGAACCGGAGGCAGCGGCATTGTCGCCGAGGCTTTCATTGCCGGCCTCTGGACCGACGGCAACCGCATGGCCTGGAAGAACGGCGACCAGGCGGATCTGTTTCCCGAAGGTAGCTACCGCAACTGTTGGTACGAAACAGGCGGCGGCGAAATTGCCGCCATCGGCATACACGGCCAATGGATATGGGTCGATCCGGCGCACGAAACAGTCATCGTCAAGCTCTCCTCGCAAACGCTGCCCGTTGATCCGCCGCTGGACCAGACGATCATCCGGATGTTGCGGGCACTTTCGCATGTGGCTTGATCATCTTCGAACTAGCTCCTCCTGATGACCGCGTAGGCCAACATTTTCGAGAATTAAGCTATGCCCTTTCCTTGGTCCCGTATTCCCGCGCTTGGCCTTTTCGAGTTGATACTGGCGCGCTTCTGCCAGCGACGCCTTTGCCTGCCGCAGCTCGTTCTGCTCCTGTAGAGATTCGACTTCGGCGATCAGATCTCCTTCCTTGACTTCTTCTCCAAGCGAGGCGTGGACGGCCTATAATTACCCCGTGACCTGTGCACCAACCTTTGCCGATCGGGACGGTTCCAGAATGCCGTTGGCGTTGACTGTTTCGGTAAGCGCTCCAGGAGAGCACCAACTCTGACAGCTCGATTGACATCCCGATCGCTGAAGACCATTTGATTAGCAATGCATGAGTCTCTGGACGCAGTTCCTTAACCACAAGGCCGCCGCCCGGATTATCGAGGCGGCGCAAGTCTCATTCGATTGAATAGACGTAAATTAATTCACGCGAGGCATGTGAAAACTCTCACTTCTTAAAGCGGAGTTTAATGTAAGATTTATAATGTTTGCGTCGCGTCAGGTTGGTGATCATTGCGCGTTTCGCGCGGGGAAAGCAACAATCATGAGATTGGCTGCCTGCAGGATAGGATTGGATAGGATAGGATAGGATGTCTATGGCTACGAGACGATACCAATCTGTTTTGAACATCCAGGAGGCCGCCGCGCTTCTCGATGCTATGGCGAACGCCAACAGACTCCATATTCTCGATATACTTTGCCGAACCGAGATGTCTGTGGGGCATCTCGCCAAAACCATCGGCCTCAGCCAGTCTGTTCTGTCACAACATCTCGCAAAGCTTCGGAGCGCCAATCTCGTCCAGAGGCGCCGTGATGCGCGAAATGTCTATTACTCATGCAATTCTGAGCCGGTCTTAAAAATTCTCGACATACTTGCCGAGGTCTTCGACGACGACATTAACGAAGCTCGCCGCATCGCCTAAGAGGCTGCGGCCCTGAAGCAGTTCGACGCCGAACTGACGAGCCTTGGTTATGAAGGCCAGTACAATCCAGTGCAGCGTTCGCTTGCAAGTGGAGCGCCGCTTTGCAGATCGAGCTGCAGGCGATTGGCTGGAACGTTCGCGCCTGGCGAAGCATTTCAGTTCGTTTTGTCGGAGGACTGGGCGATCATTGGAAGCGAGCGAACAGAGCTGCAGGTGGCGCATGCCAACCTTGGCTATTCCAGAGCGTTGGTCGCCCGGTCATATCCCGTGCAAACGCACGAGATGCTGTTCGTTGCGCACGCTAGCTCAGGATTTCTACGCGTTCATGCATTAAAAGTTCTTGAACACCAAACATGGAAAACCGGCGCGCTCCACAATTTTGCAGGCGTCTTCCGCATCTCTACGCTGCGTCCTTCCTATTCGAGCAGAATAGCGCGGTTTATATCCAAAATCCCGATCTATCTTGCGCAGAATCAAAGGTGCCTCCGTGTTCAAAGGGGCCGGCAACCTGGCAGAGATCCGTGTAAATAACGCCCGCGCAGTCACACTATTTGGTGCTGCTGCCAATTGTGCTCCCCACGGCATCCAAACACCTTCAGATTGATCTGCTGGCTCCACGAGACGTCGTGTGGCAGCAAGCGCGACGCAGGCATCCATGAACGCGCGGTGTTCGTCAAGTGGCGGAAGGATCAGGTCGCTCGGCGAGCGCCTCCACTCGTCTGCGGTGTGCCCCGTGATCCCAAAAACATAGTTCCTGGATTCCAACGGTAAGCCTCCGACAAGCAGGAATGTCGAAACACGCTGCTCTCCAGCATTATAGGCTGCAGCTGCGAGTCCAAGATTACCGAAGCGGGTCCGAAGCTTCATCAAATATTGGGATGAAGCCCGGAGGGCCTCCAACACATCAAAGCTGTCCTTCAGACCACGAAGCGCTGCGGTAGCCGGCATGAACTGCGCTATGCCCTGAGCACCCTTTGGGCTGATTGCTTCCGCCCTAAAACGGCTTTCGCGCCATATTAGACGTGCAAAGAAGTCAGGCGGTAGCTGGCTTCTCGTCGCAAAGGTTTCCATCGCGCTGCAAATGTCGCGGTTCAAGCTTCCGGCATGAATGCAAAGTACCCGACCTGGGGCGTCAACCATCGAATAAAGACAAGCCGGGCTAGCTCTACCTCCCCACGCAGCGACTGTAGATAACTGAATGAAAAGGCAGATGGTAAGGGTTACGAGACCGGCTGTGGCGATGCACCTTATCAAGGGAAGCTCCCCGAACCTTGCACCGCTTTTCGAAGGTGGATCTGCGGTTGAAACCTAGGCCTTATCTCACTGCCACAGTCGACGCATTCGCGAAATAATGCAAAGGGAAAATACGACGTAAGCGTCTAGAAGGCTCTCACCGCGCTAGCTTTTTCTTTCCCTAAATGGGACAACGGAACTCGCGCTTGACGCCTGTCAGTCTGATAGATGACTGGTTCTATGGGGCTTCCTAAAGGGCAGAACATTGCTCTCCTCGAAGTCGTCAACCAATGGTGCCAGTCTCGGCGCAAAAACCGCTAGCAGAACAAACATCGACGACGCTGCGGCGGGAATACAAAGTAGTGCGATCATCGCTAACCCTAAAAGTGTTCTACAACACGGAAGAGCAGACCGTACGTCTTGAACCTTGCGCCAAGCCGCACGAGGAGACATCTTGTGCGATGTCTGCTCGATCGACGTCCCATAAAAGGCGACGGCATTGAAAATGCCAACAGTATGAGATCTGGCATGCCCCTCGTGCAGAACGAAACTCCATCTCGCTACGTCCTCCAAGAGCTGCGAGAGTAAGCACCTATTGCGGCCCACAGAGATCGCGTCGTTCTGCGCGGCGCGCGGACACCGTCCCTGTCAGAGATTGGCCGACCACCCGCCGCTCGCATCATCTGGCAAAAGCAAATATTTCCGATAGAAGAGAGTATTGGGTTTCGATGGGGTGGCTGGAAGATATCTCGGCCAGAATAACAGGCATCACTTGACATTTCGCAATATTTTTGGAGTAAAGTTATTCCGGTATGGTTGACTCCATGAGTAATTAATCTTACCCGGTTAAAATAATGACACTGACATGCTTATGTGTAGCCAAAACTAGTTCCCAGTGAACGCGGCTAAAAATGTCTGAAAAGCTATCCATCTGTTTTTATGCAGGAATGTGTTGTGGATGAATTGACGCAGGAGTTGTATATCGCGTCGCGCAAATTGCAGGAAGGCCCAGTGGCAATCCGGGTTTTTGCGTTTACACAGGGAGCTACCAGTTGGGACGCATTCGCTCAAAGATGCGAAGCGTCTTTCCGTTGCGCCTTTCATGCATCCCGGATGTGGCAGATTGACTACAACCCGTTGATGAGACTGGTGCGGCTGGACATTATATTGTGTACCGCCGATGATCAGGTGAAAATCGGTCAATGTGCGGTCGGAATTCGTAAGAGCGACCATGTGTTCTGCGATGCCATTCAGGTGCTCCCGGACTATCGGCATCTTTGGTCGTTGTCGATGCGGGCGGTGCTTAGCCATCTGGGAGATGGATACTATCGCTATGGATCTGACTGGTGTCTGGATAAATGCCGATCTGCGGAGCTCCACGCGCTCCCTGGAGTGTCCGTCATATCGACAGCGGCAGTCGATATGATTGCGATTGATTTCAAGCGGTGGGAGAGTTTTGATGCTTTTTACAAGGAGGTCAGCAAAAATGCCCGGCGAAATGTCCAGAGAGCCGAACGGTCCTATCCAGGCCTTGATTTTGCAATCCGCCGCCAATGGCAGATTTTCTGGGACCTCGTTCCACTTGAGCTTTCTAGACTTCGCCTTTTTAAAAAAAAGCGTATTTTGACGTCACGAGCAAGCCTGGTCATTCGGTCGTTGAGCCGGGTCCTTACCACCTCAAAGTTTAGCTTCACCGCTCGGAACGTCAGCGGTGACAAGACGCTGGCTCGCTTTATGGGCATTACGTTTGGACCGATCATGTTCTTCATGGAGGCCGCAGCGGCAGAGGATCACGGCGGTGGTGCCGCGTCGCACCTTCTAAAGTGCATGATAGAAACAGCTTACATGCAGACGACTGGTCGCGGCATGTTCGTGTTTGGACCTGACAATCACGAAAACGATGCGGACCCCGTGTGGCAGGGACTTGCGCGTTCGAGGCGGCAATGGCAAGCCAAGTCGTATCCGATCTCGGTCGTTCAGTGTCTGTTCAAGAATGGCGTTACGGATGCGGGGTTGAGTGAAGGGCGGCAATCAGATTCTTTGTATTTTGCGACAAAAACGGAAATATTGAATGGCCTGGACACCCTTCACCCTGCGTCATCATGACAGAGGCCGCATGCGGTAAGGCTTGCTGGTTATCTGCTTTCCTTCGTGGATTATAAGAAGGTATACAAAATCACTACCTTAAGCTTATATCTTGCAAGGGAGTAGCAATTTAAAGATTGCCGACGGTGCTGCCCTCAGAATGGTGCCGGATTACTAGGGGGGTATCGGAAAATGCGCATTCTTCATTTGGCCAATCATTGTCATCATGGACATGGAAACGTTCACCTTGCTGTTGATCTAGCCTGCATTCAGGCGGCGAGTGGTGACTTTGTGGGCTACGCGAGCCATGGGGGCGAGTACGAACAGGGTCTAAGCGCGATGGGGGCGCATCATATTAAACTTATGCAGCGCGGCAAAAATCCATTTAAATTGGCGGCTTCGCTTGTTTTTCTTTCGCTTCTGGTAAGGCGGAGTAAGTATGACATTGTCCATGCGCACATGATGGCCGGCGCGATCTTTGGTTATTTCGCGACTAGATTTTCAAACGCTAGGCTGGTCACGACGGTTCACAATTCCTTCGACAAACATTCGTCGATCATGAAACTTGGCGATAGGATCGTTGCGGTCAGCAATTCAGATACGGCCCGCCTTCGTGAAATGGGCTTCAAGAAAAGTAAGGTTGATGTGGTACTGAACGCAACACTGGGCGGCTTCAGGACAAGCCTTTTACCGGATAAGGCCGTATTCGAAAAACCGCCAGGAATACTTATAACGACGGTATGCGGCCTTCATGCGCGAAAAGGTGTGAACTTTTTAATCAGCGCTTTCGCTGTGTTGGCGGCGAAATATGACATCACACTTTGCGTTGTGGGCGATGGACCCGACAAAGACGAGTTGGAAAGGCAAGCCGAAAAGCTTGGCCTAAGCGGTCGCGTTAGATTTTTGGGTCAGATCAACAATCCAGCCACCGTGCTAGCTAAAACGGATATATTTGTGCTGGCGTCCCTTGCTGAACCATTAGGTCTCGTAAATATCGAAGCCCGTAGCGCTGGATGCGCAATCGTTGCAACAGAGGTCGGAGGGATTCCCGAAGCACTCGATGAAGGGCGGGCCGGGTTTCTGGTTCGGCCAGGCGATCCAAAAGATCTCACGGAAAAATTGGAAATCCTTTTGAGAGACCCTGAGTTGCTGTCGCAGATGAAAGGGCGCGCCTCATCGAATTTGGATCGGTTCTCCATAACCAACCTATATTTAAACTATAGCGCGGTCTATGGCAGAGCCCGCACGCGCTCAACAGGTTCTTTGGGCACTTTGCGATAACAATATGAGGCTTCGAGAAAGCAGCATAGCCATCGTCCCGATCACTCAAACCTCCACCGAGGTGGTCGATGCTGCCGGGATGGCGATGGATCTCTGCGTTACCGCTCATGATCGCGACGGATGCACCCTCCTGCGCCCCAGCCCAATCTTGAATAGACACGCACTTCTCGGTCGAGAGCCCAGCCCAGGAAAATGCCCGATGGCTGCAAAGCTCGCCTGAAGATGGGCTGCGTCGACAACCGTCGAACTGCCGAGCGTTGTGAAGAAGCGCGCTCGCAAACTGCACCCGGCAACGGAATTAAATTCTGTAAAAGTGCATTACCAAGTCTATTCTATAGGGATTTAAACCGACTTTGCATTCCCGCCAATGGAATAAAACAAGTAAGCGCCCCTGAGGTACAGGAGCCCCAAAAAAGCAAGCTTCCAGCTAGGCCATAAAAATACAAACTGAAATAAAGGAAAAAGAAGGTACAGGATGCAATACACGTTCTCATTATGATCGCGCCAGGGTCTCCACCACACCTGCTAATGAGGTCGTCAGTCTGCATCTCTGAGTAATTGTGCATTTTCATAAGGCTATCTATTCTGCGTTGCTTGGGATTGCTGTCTTGAATGCTCAAATTTCCGCAATTGCAGGACTTACGATTCTAATTGGAATTGGTGGAGTTCGCCATTTCATCAGATAAGCGTTTATAGTTGGGTTTGTGACGGCTATCGCTGATCTATCCGAACAACAAAAGCGCAACGTAAGCTTCCTTTTACGATTATTCTTGTCCATCGTGCAGACTAATATACGAGGGAAGAGTGAATTATGTCAATTTTAATCGGAAATTAAGCTTGAAATATTGAGACTGTGCGATAGTGTGATCTCCAACGTTGTGCCAATATTATTCGGTCGGAGGTTTGCGTGGCTCCTGTATTGGCACCCACATTGGCGGTAGTGCGCTGCGGAGACCAAAGTCTTCATGGCAGTTGGTGCGGAGAAGGACGGCAGTTCGATGTGGCGGTAAGTTACTTCGGATCGGACGAAACAAATCTATTTCCTGAAGCAAATTACGTGCATCGCGGCAAGGGCGGGAAGTGGGACGGGATCTATGGCTTTTTTAAAGAGCATCCTGAGACGCTGGCAAATTATGAGTACTTCTGGTTTCCAGACGACGATATCAGGGCCACGACCAGTGATGTAAATAGACTGTTCGCTGCGGGTCGGAGTCATGGCCTCTTGGTGTATCAGCCGTCTTTGGATCGCAATTCCTATTATTCTCATCTGATCACGCTTCAGCATCCGAGCTTTGACCTGCGGTATAGCAACTTCGTTGAGATTATGGTGCCGGTGCTCAGTCGAGCGATTTTGGCAGAGACCCTGGAAAGTCTAAAGGATTCCAAGAGCGGTTTCGGAATGGATTTCGTTTGGCCAAAACTGGCGGTTGAACTCAGCGGAAAGCTCGAATCTGTTGCTATTCTTGACAGCGTGACCGTCTGCCATACACGTCCTGTTGGCGGAAAGTTGCACCAGCTCATCAAAAAGGTCGGGGGCAACACCGCAAACGATGATCTGGTCTCCACCCTCGGGCGGACACGCATGAAGCGTGACTCGTTGATCAATGGCGTCGCCGTGCCTCGCATACGTGTCTTATCTGGTGTGGATATCAGGGGAGTTCATCTGTCTGGTCCACGACTTTCGATGCGAATTGCGGGCGATCTCATCGGACGGTACCGCAACGCGGTCCAACCCGTCTATCTGACGGCAGCCGTCAGGCACGCCTTGAAGTCGCTTACCTTGCCGATCGCCGCGCCAGGTCAGCCGATGGCATCTGAACCGTCATGATGCGCAAATGGTCAAGGAAAGACCGAGCTTCTGACGCCGTAACAGTCCTCGACACCTTCGGCGGTTATCGTGGCGTGGCTTCACTGAAAAGGACAGGCAATGGCCATAATTCGTCCTAGCAGATCGAAAACCCTGAGCACTGTCGTCTTTGAACAAAATGATCCAGTTTTGGTAGGGGCCACGTACCCCGGTGAGATCGTCATTTATTGCGGTTCCTATAGAGAACTATGGCGATCTGTGATTGTGTGCGCGGTGCTCGTCGCCTTTTACACAGCCAATATTTCGGCTCAGCAGCACGATTTTTTTCGCGAGAGCGATATGCTAAACCATTGGGTCACAGGTCTATTTTGTGTGTTCCTCAGCATTCTGGGTTGGTCTGTGGGTAAACGAAATCCGTGGAAGCCACTCTTCACAGTGAGGACCGACGGGATCGTCTACCACCGTTTCTCCGGTCAGATTATTTATTGGTCGTCAATCAAGCAGGTCACGCTACGCGCAGCAGGGATGGCCTCCATGATCGACATCCTCATTAAAGATGAGGCTGACCCGATCCTTGTGCGAAGAGCGACTGTGAAAAGCGCGTTGTTTTCTCATGTGCCGGGAAAGCCGAATATAAGTATTCCAGACCAGCCGATAGGTGGTTTGCCTTGCACGGATTTGAAAAGCGTGTTGCTTCGGGCACACTATCAGCATTCGCATCCACAGGTCGACGCCACCAATGTCGTATCGCTTTGCGCGTTTCGATCGAAGAAAAGCCAACTGAAATCTCTGCCGGAGTAAGCCACGTGTCCATCATCGTTCGAGTTGCATTTCGTTTCTGTTCACATCGTGGTCCGCTACGACTTCTCGATCATGGCATAGGTGCTCAGCGACAGCGTGGGCATCGTGGTTAGTTTGTGTGCCTGGAGTGAGATCAATGATCGTCGACGGCAAGCCGCGTTTTAGTGTTATTATTACCTGTTACAACTATAAAGATTATGTGGCCATTGCTATCGAGAGTGTCCTCAATCAGCCGATTGCTGATTTTGAGCTCATTGTGGTCAATGACGGATCGACCGACACATCGTGGAGTGTCATCAGCCGCTATTCAGACAGAATAATAGGAATTAATACCGAAAACCGCGGCTTTATTTCCGCGTGCCTGACCGGTCTCGCGGCGTCCCGAGGTCAATACGTCCTCTTCCTTGATGCCGACGATATCTTGGACGAAAAAGCTCTTCTGACTGTGTCCCCCTATCTGGAGCCCGATGTCACGAAAATTCAGTACATGCTGCAGCCCATAGATGCACAGGGACAAGAGATAGGGGACGCCTTCCCGCGTTTGACTCCCGATTACGACAATCAAAAGATGATCGAGAGTATCAATCGTCACGGATATTATCCTACGCCGCCAACCTCGGGCAATATTTACCGTCGCGATGTGTACCTGACGATTGGCGCCATCGACTACGATTTCGGAATTGATGGCATTGCTTATTTAGCAGCCCCTTTCAAGGGCCGGGTGGTGCACATTGATCAAGCTCTGGGAAAATACAGGATCCACAATAACAATATGTCTGGGTTTGGTTCAAGTTCTCACCTCGGGATGGAGAAGACGATGCGGGTATTTCGATTGCGCCTTGCACATCTTGAAAGGCTGAGCAGGGACGGAAAACTCTTGGACGGCGCGATGTTTGAGATGAAGCCTGATTATTTGTATCTGGTGGAGCATGAGGTTTTTGCGCAAATCCTCAAGGGACAACGTATCGATCTCCCCCTAATTCGTCGGTATTGTCAGCAGATTGCGCAATCATTTTCGAGCGTCGAGACCCTGTCTCGATATCTGGTCGCCGTAGTGTTATTTCTGTTGCCCAACAGTGCTGCGCGAGCCATTGTTGAGTTCAGGATAAATCCTAAAAAAAATTCGCCGTTACGCACGATGATCAAACGGCTGTTTCGGCGATGATCCCTGTTTTTACAGGCAACTTCGACTACTCGTTAGAAACGCCGAGTTTTGCAACATGCTTTTCGGCTGCGGGACGCGACTGACCCTTGCTATCCGTCGGTAAGATAAACCCGGCGCCAATGGCGACATTTAAAGCTGCGTAGTCGGTTGCAAGTTGCTGGACTGCAGCAGCCAGATTTTGCTGGGCATTGGTAACGGAGCGTTGTGCGTCAAGAACATCTAGTAATGAGGAAGCTCCGTCCTTATAGCTTGCCGTCGACAGCGATACAGCGTCGCGATAAGACCTAACCTGGGCACGCAGTGCTGCTATTGTTTGCGGGTCGCGGTTGACGGCCACCAAACCATTTTCGACTTCTTCGACGGCGGTAAGCACAGTTCCTTTCCATGTCAGGTAGGCAACCTTGGCGTTGGATTCGGCGATTTTTACGTTTGCCCGCAGCAGGCCACCATCGAGAATTGGCAGGTTTAAGGCCGGGCCGAAAGACCAGGTGGTCAAGCCTCCGCCGCGACCGGCCGTATGGATGTAAGAGGGGGAGATACTGCCATTGAGTGTGATGCTAGGTAGCAGCTGGGCTTGAGCGATTCCTATCTGTGCGACAGCGGCGGCGAGTTGTCTTTCATCACGACGCACATCCGGACGATTGCGGATCAAATCCGCTGGGACACCCGCAGAGACGCCACCTTTGTATACTGGCTGCGTTTCGCCGCGTTTCATCAGCTCAAGAATTTCGGCTGCTGGCGCGTCAAGCAAGGCCGCGATGTGGTGAACCTCGCGGCGATAGTTTACTTCCAAACCGGGAACTTCCGAAAGTGTCGAGTTGACCAGTCCCTCCGCCTGAACAACATCCAACCTCGAAGCAGCGCCGGCAGTGAGCTGGAACTTTGTAAGGTTGAGCGTGTCTCGTCGAGATTTTAGGTTTTCCCGGGCGATCGAAATACGAATCTGATAGTAGCGCGCATTTATGTATCCGGTGACCACGTCCTGCACGTAAGCCAGGCGGGCGACATCGACAGTCGCAAAGGCAGCATCGAGCGAGTCCAACGCACCCTCACGGGCTCGACGGTACTGCCCAAAGAAATCGAGTAGCCATGAAGACGTTGCTCCCCCGCGAGACGTACTGGTGCTGCTCGCCGCTGTGCGGAGATTTCCCGTTTCACCGCTTATGGTTTGGTCCGCGCCAACTGCGATGTTTGGCAACCCACCAGATCCAGCGACGATGACATCACCTTGGGCTGCGTTGATCGCCTCAATCGCAGATAGAATGGTAATATTCTGAGAGAGTCCCCTGGCGACAAGCGCCTCCAGTGTCTCGTCGCTATAGGCGCGCCACCATTCCCTGGAGACGATACCATCAGAAGATCCGGCGCTCGGCTCTGAAAAAGTGGCCGGCAAAGGCATGATTGGCGGCTTATAATCAGGGCCACTGACGCAGCCCGAAAGAACCAGGAGGATGGCAGGAGCGCACCTTGAAATAAAAACCACGCCAGATCCCCCAAAAGCTTGTTTCAGCGAGGAGATCGCACCGCTCTGGTTATCACCACCTGAATCGTGTTGCTGCGCCTCGAATCGAAATTCACAAAACCATTCGCTCCGTCGATGAAGCCATTAATGGGTTAATAAAACGTATCATTCAAGTATGGAATTACAGAATGAAAGTTGTAATTCAAAAAAACCTTTGACGGAATTACGCAGTCGTAGCTGTATAGGGCATATGGAGAGTACAGATAGTCTAGAAGATGGAATATAGCCCTATTTCTAAATATGAGATATCTTGAATATTGTAAATTGTGTTGCGGGCATGCATAAAAGCGGAAGGCGCTGCAAGCTGCGTTTAGCATATAACCCATGGTGCACGCGTTACAAAAAGGTAAGCTGGACGATATTTTATGCCAATGATTTCTCGTGGTGTGACCGAAGACGGCGCTCTAACCGTCTTGAGCAGGTCACGGGCACCATTATTCGCACCCCGCCTCTTTGGAATTTGATCAGTCATAATTCGCAGTCATTCTGTTTCGAATGAAATAAGAATTCAATTGCCCGTTGATTTGCACTAGGAGTAGATAAGATAATAGCTCTGGAACTTGCGGAGGCACTCCTCCTCAAGGTGATGAGTTAGACGTTATTTTGTGAAAAATGGCCTGAAAGAACATTCTATTACGGTAATTTATCTTTAGGCGGAGTTTTATGTCGCTAATGTCGTCAATCGTCGCAAATAAGAAAATAAAAATATTATATATACAACAAAATACTAAATCATTTGCCGGCGTGGAACACGTTGTGGATACAGTTTGCTCTGAGATTAGTCGCAAGTTTGGTGCTTCGATCGAATTGGATGTCCTCTACACATCCGAGCACAAGAATAGACCAAAATCCCGTCCCGCTTATAATGAGATCACCCACATCAGTCGAAATACTCTTCATATGATGAAAATTTGCCGGCGCACCGTGGCATGCAAGGACTACCAGCTCGTCGTCGTGCCTCAGATAGAACCTGCAGTTCTAGTGATGATCGCGTGTCTTGGTATCCCTCAACGTATCGCCGTCTATTTGCATGGAAATCCGCATAGGGAATGCAGTCACTGGAAGGCGAAGGTGTTATTCTTCCTCATGAAGTTCTATTTTTTGCGGCACGTGTCCGACGTTTTTGGAACTTCGCCGCGGCAGCTGGAAAGCTTTAGAAAGATGTTTGGCAGTGAGGTGCGCCAGACCTGGCTGCCAAATCCCGTCAGACGGTTCGACGATCAATCGAATTGTGCCATCGATCAGGACTTTGTGACCTTCGTCAATGTGGGGCGCTTTACCCACCAGAAGGGGCAGGATATTCTGATATCTGCATTCTCGGAGTTGGCAAGAATACGAAAAAACGTAAGGCTGAAGATCGTCGGATACGGAGAAGACGAGGCCGCCTTGCGCCAGCAAGTTTTGCAACTGAACATGCAATCTGTGATTACTTTTGACAATCTTCCAGACAATCCAGCTCCCGCGTTGTCAGCGAGCGATGTTTTTGTTTCAACATCGCGCTGGGAAGGATGGTCGTTGGCGATTTGCGAAGCTCTGCGATTTGGCATGCCGGTGGTCTCCACTGATTGTCAGTTCGGTCCTAGCGACATCCTCACCGACGAAAAGCTGGGACGCCTGGTTCAGGCTGATAAGATTGAACAACTGGTGGCCGCTATGGCTTATTACGTCGACAATCTCCGCTATGAGAAAACGTATTCAGATTATCGGAAAGCTTATGTTTCTCGCTTTGACGTCGATCAGATCGTTGATGTCCATGCAGCGGCGATACTGACAGCCGCGGGCAGGGCACCAGTGAAAATGGGAGACGTACCGGCGTTCGAGGCTCGGTGATCGGTTAGAAAGTGTGAAAGCCGGTGGCGCAGGTTTGGCCGTCCCTCGAACCAATCGGCAGAGCAAGGCTATCGAGCCCTCTAGCCGGCCATCACATGAAACCGGTGAGAACCGATAATGAGGTAGCTAAGACGGTTGGCTGACCGTAGTCCAATCGTTGACGGGGACTTTGACATTGGCAAGTCAATTCACGGTGGGAACGTCGTCCGAACGCTCCGACTTCCAGGAAATCTAATCCTTTTTAGGCGAACAAAATGTTCATTATTTCAAAAGTCATTTGGATACTTCTGCAACCTTTTTCTCTTTCTCTCATTTTTTGCGTCTTCGCACTTGTTGCCATCTGGTTCCGCAGACGGCGGCTCAGCTTGTTGCTTGTCCTGGTGCCGGCTTCCATTCTTCTTGTCGCTTTGTTCACAACGACCGGGGTTGTCATGGTTGAAGCTTTGGAGGATCGCTTTCCGCGCCCTTCTGCTGATCCACTCGACGTTCAGTGCGCCATCATATTGGGGGGTGGTTTTACCAACGACGTTGATACAGTCCGAGGGGGATACGAAATGACGGATGCGGGAGACCGGTTTGTGGAAGCACTCCGACTGGCCAACAAGTTTTCTGCTATGCGCATTATCGTATCAGGAGGGGACGGTTTTATTACCGGCGGTTACCTGGGAGATGGAATTATCGCCGAGAGGATGTTCACTGTCTTTGGAATCAAACATGACAGGCTACTGCAAGACAGCACATCCCGCACGACCTTCGAGAACGCCATCAATACCAAGAAACTCCTCGATGCCAATGGTTTGTCCCACTGCCTTCTCGTTACCTCTGGCTTCCATATGCCGCGGTCTGTTGGTATATTCCGTAAACTGGGTATCGATGTGATACCATGGGTTACCGATTATCGCACAATTGGAACGGAGAGCCTGCGATTTGACATATCTCAGCCGGAGGCAAACGCATCACTCCTTGGCGTGGCTGCGAAGGAATGGATAGGCATGGTTGGCTATTATATGAGTGGTCGAACCTCTTCGCTCTACCCAGGTCCTAGTCAAAATCAGTAAGAGCGGCACGACACCAATAACGGTCTTAGTTCAGGTGTAGACCCGGACATAGTCGACGCGCATGTGGGCCTCATAATCGTTTGGATCTAGCTGAGTGGGATAGGGAACGTCGGCCCGCAGCGCCAATGTTAGTATCGGCCAGTACACATCGTTGTTAGACTGCATCTCGGCTGCTCTTCCGATCGTCCAGTTTACAGGTTCGAGAGTTTTGGGGTCGATAACTGGCTTGCGCTCGAAATAGAGCCTGAACTTTGCGTCTTTCACAAGAAGTCCGTAGCGGAAATATCCCTTGGTGATGTCGACGCCGGTCGGAACGCCAACGCCTTGGTGATGCTCGTTCGGTTGTCCCCATTCGTGCAGGTAAGCCCCGTATAGATCACTTTCCGATCCCTTTTGCTCGACGATGTCGAGCTCGACAGTGGTCTGTGGGTGAAGAATGCTTCTGCCGTTCATCAGCCAGAATGCGGGGAACGTCAGGAAATGAGCCGGAAACCACATTCTTGCTTCGAAATATCCCTCTCGCCAGCCCTGCAGGATTGTCCCATCGGGCTTGGCTGTCTGAATGTTCCCAGATACCCACTGATATTCTGGATTATCGTTGCCATAATAATTTGGCACATTCATTTTGCGACCCAGATGACGGACCGACATTTGCAATGCCTTGCCATTTTCTGTCGAGGGGTCGTCAATGATCGCATATGGATTGTAGCCATCTTCGCCGTTGATCCGACTGAACGCTGATCGTCCATAAAAGCCTGTATCAGATGTGCTTGGTTTTGCGCCGGCGTACCATATGGCGGGATCCAACATGGCAAAGTTCTCATCAAATGTCAGCGACATGTCCTTGGTGGGGTCTTCGGTTTCATCAGCTTGCACATCAGTGCCTATCATGATCAAGGTGCCTGCCGCTGCAAGCGCTGCCGATCCAATCAACACGTCGCGCCGGGATTTCAAAACTGCCATCGTATCCTCCAGGTCTATCAGTTTCATTTTGTTGCCGGGTGCGTGGAGCCGCTTACGATCGGCGACTTGTCACGCAGGGCGCTCTTGTAAACGTCGAGCGTTTCGGCAGCCACGCGCTTTATAGTCATGCGCTCAATGTTGAACTGGCTCTTGCGTTGCCATTCCTCAACCAGCGACGGGCTTTCAAACAAACATCTAAGTACTCTTGCCCAACCGACGATATCTCTCGGCTCGACAAGCAATCCTGCCGCACCGAACTCAATCAACTGCGGTATGCCATCGACGTTCGCTCCGATGATTGCACACCCGGCCTCCCGCGCTTCCGAAAGCACAAGGGGCGCGGGGTCGGCATGCGAAGGCAACGCGAAAATGTCCGCACTTGCCATCCAACTGAAAGGATCATCTTGTGGACCCATAAAAAGGATGGCGCTGGCGCACTCCATCCTTGAAGCCATGTCGCGATATTCTTGCTCGAACGGCCCGCCGCCAATCACATACAGCCTCGAGTTCGGGACATCCCGGTGCGCTATTTGGAACGCCTCGAGCAGATCTGGGAGCCCCTTCCTGGGGTGCAGGCCGCCGACGAAAAGGACGCTGGGAGATTGCAATGCCAATTCAACATGTGTTCGGTTCCCGGAACGGGCACAACCGATTGTTCCGTTCAAAACCACACGCAGGCGTCGAGCACTGATGCCACGCTTGATCATGGAAGCGCCAACCGCGTCGCTCACCGCTATGACGCGTGAACCCAACCCCATCAAGATAGCACTTTTCTCAAACTCATTGTGGACAGTTGTGATGAGGGGAACGCCCACGATCTTGCACACCGGCCATGCGAGCACTGCGCTCGTCATCATATGGGCGTGAACGATATCAGGTTGCCAATTTCGGACAAAAGCGCGCAAGGCAGCAACTGACCTGAGTGCGGACAGGGGCGAGCGCTGATGGGAGAGAGTGGTCTGAGAAACCGAGTTTTTAGATAGCAGCTCATCGAAATCTCCGCCCCCGCTGGCCAAACAGACATTATGTCCCAGCTTGGCCTGAGCGCAAGCAAGATCCACTGCTGCATGGACATGGCCGTTGGAGCGATTTGTGTGATTGAGAATATGCAATATGCGCAAATACGCCTCCGGGCATTTTGTGGTGATTGCTGGACTTTCAAGCCACTTTCGGACTGCCGCCACGTCAGGTCAGAGAACCGGGCGTAAATTGAAGCAAACGGTTAAGCTGCTGATGGACGGAGCGCTTCTTCGGCCTCCACAGTTGAAGATCGTGCAGTGGGTTGATAATTGAACCCGCCTTGTCGACCGAAAGATTCAATGCCGAATACGCGCAGTTTTTCTATTGCCTCTGCTGCATGTTGGGCGGCTCCCCGTCTGTAGATAGGATAGGCATGGCTAAGCACGCGGGCGCCTTCCAATCTAAGCTCGCCTTTGAAAAGGCCGTTTTCAGAGACGTGTTCACGAAAATCTGCTTCAGCGCTCTCAATCGTACCGCCTGCGTGATGGGCGATGACCTCGGCACCAAAATACTCTCGAGCGTCAACCAGGCCGTAAAAATCCGAATGCATAGTCAGCCGCTTCCAAGCGCCTTTGTACGAGAAATTGTAGATAATTGGCTGGCGGAAACCGCGGTCGCCTTTGAAACTGAAAAACAATCCGATCAGCGTGATTGTTTCGAGAGGAGGGCCGGGGTCCAAGCCGCATAGTGCGACCGTCCGTTCGATCGGAATGGTAGATATAAGTCTGCTGGTGACGACGATCCGATCTTTCGTGCGCAACCGAAACTGACTTCCGGCTTTCTCAATGCTTCTCATTTGCGCCGACAAACTGACAGCGACCCCCTCGGTCTCAAGCTTGTCAACAACCACTTTATACAAAGCGCTGAAGCCGGCTTTCGGCCTGGCCAATTGCCGATTTGGTTTGCCCGAAGGTCGTCGCGGGAGCAACCGCGATAGTAGCTTTCGCAACGACGCGTGCTCGCTGATCCACATCATGCGCTTTTTGGCCAAATCGATATCGATCTCTGTGGTCGAGATGCCGTAGAAGCGCTGCATGTACGACTCCAGCCCAGAACGTCCCAGCAGGTATTCCCCTATCCAGAAGCGCGCAAAGTCGTGCGCATTGTCCATTCGCCGCCTGAAGAGACGAGAAAAGATGACCGATGCGAATATCCTGACGGTGCCCACGGGGCCACTACCAAAGATGTCATCGCGGATCGAGATTGGATAGCTCGTCACCATTCCCTGTGGGTTCAATCGCGCCCACTCCGGCTCAATTGGTAGATACAGAGGTAGCAATTCTGGGAAATAGAACAGGAGCGGTGAATCATCCTGGAAAACTAAGCTGCCAATATCAAAAGTATAACCATTTGAAGACCAGTCCAGGTGATTTCCACCAACGTGCTCATAGTCGTCAATGATGAGAATGTTACGGTGTCCTTGACGCGATAAAATGGCCGCCGATACGAGCCCCGATATTCCAGCACCAAGTACAACTGCGTCAAATTCTTCCTCAAGGAAATAGGATGCGCGGTCCTGATGAATAAGGTTGTCGGTCATAAAACGTCCCCGCTCCACCGCTATATTTATGATATCTCAAAAAAAAGAATTTTAAAGTCTAATTGGCAGAACAGGCGAGATATCTGCATCGTTGTTGAATTTGGTTCTGATCGTAGCGCACTATTTGTCCAAATATCCGAGATTTTCTTTGACTATGGCTGAGCGGACCGATTTTATATCCGGTAGCCTATATGTAGGAAAACGTGGTACGTCTTGGTGATGCATTTCCAGTGTTCTTCGACGTCTCCGTTCGTACTTGGCTGATATTTTCGCGATCAAAGGATGGATAAGTGCAGCGCCAACGCCTTGATGCCCCCAAGTCCAAAGCTCGATTGTGGGTGACGGCCGATTTTCTGCCGGTAGGATACTCTCTAGAAAGGTCGCGTTCGAAGATTCGCCCTGCTTGCTGTTTTTCGCTCAGCATTGGCCGACGCTCTTTTGTGAAAGTAACGTTGCGTGGCTGCGTTTTGTCACGTGCCAACCAAGTGAGCCACAATGCTTGCCTTTAAAGCGGTTCAGGGTGCTAGCTGGCTAATCGTCTCGCGGTTCGCAGGAAAAATAGTCGACTTCTTTACATTGCTAGTTTTGGCACGGATTTTAACACCGTCGGACTTCGGGCTAGCCGCCTTGGGTATGTCTCTTGTTGCAGTGGTGGACACTGTGCTCGAGATGCCCGTGACCCAAGCGCTATTGCGCTTAGACGTAATCGATAAGACGCATCTCGATACGGGTTTTACGTTGAGCATCCTGAGAAGCGTACTGATTGCGATCATCATCTTTTGCGCTGCATGGCCCTTTTCATTCTTCAATGATAACAGCGCGCTTGTACCCCTTGTCGCAGTTTTGACGGTTGGCCCCTTCGTCAAAGGTTTCAACAGCCCCGCGATGGTTCATTTCGCGCGTGATTTGGACTTTAGACGGGCCTTCATGATGGAGTTCAGCGGCAAATTTTTCTCATTCTTTTTGACGATCTCGATCGTCTTATTGGGCGGTGGATACTGGGCGATTGCTGCGAATTTTGTGTCAAACTGCATCATTTCGGCAATCGTATCCTATGTACTGGCACCCTACAGGCCGGCATTCTCACTGGCACGCTTCTCAGACTTCTCGAGTTTTATAGGTTGGTTCAGTGGGTCTCAGCTTGTCTCCGCGTTGAATTGGCAATTCGACCGCGTCTTCATCGGAGCGGCCACAGATAATGCAACACTTGGCCGATACGCGATTGCAAGCGATTTGGCTGGGTTGCCATCGCAGAGTGTGATTGGGCCTGCCATGCAGTCTGTCATGTCAGCATTTTCGCGTATTTCCGGGGATGTGGAGCGTCTCAGGCTCGCATTTTTAAAGACTGCCCGTTTTGCGATGTTGATATCGTTGCCGATCTGCGTGGGGATTTCCCTGACGGCAGATCTGCTGACGGAGATATTGCTTGGTGCAAAATGGCAAGGTGCTGCGCCGGCACTGAGTATCCTCGCCCTGTCAGTGATCACGACGCCGTATTTCCAAACCCTTTATTCGGTGGGTTTGGCGGTGAATCGCCCAAATATTCTCTTCAAACTAAATGCCATAGACCTGATGTTGCGGATTATTCTAATTTCGACGGGTATCTTGCTCTACTCCTACATAGGCGCGAGCGTAGCGAGAGTGCTCCTGTCTGTCATCATGTTCGGCTTCTACGTTTTGGAGGCTCGCCGATTGCTGTCGCTCAACATAGGTGTTCAGTTAAAAAATCTCTGGAAAGTGGGGGCAGCCAACGGGTGCATGGCGGTCATCGTTCTAGCATTGCGTTACCAACTTGTCGGGTATCCGTTGAACCATACCGTTGAGTTGGTGATGGTGTCTGCGGCTGGAGCAGTCGCCTATACGCTTTCCCTTCTGGCACTGGGGATGAGACTTTCCGTCGGCCGCGGCAGGTTCGAAATCATTGACCAGGCATGAAGCCCTGCTTGACCGCGAAACCGGTTGACGTGACCGCTAGTGTGGTCGGCCAGTTCGTCCGTCGGCGCTGATCGTTTCACCCTAGCGGGGACCGGGATTCATTGGGTTGAAGCCGCCAAAACGCTTCATTACTTTTCCGTTGCCCGAATTTTGATGGTGAAGTAACGCGCTAACAAGCATAGGACAAGGAATAGTTAGGGTCGATTTGAAAGCCCCGGAATTTCCTCAACTTGAAACAGCACTGTTCAGGGCGCTGCATCAACAAGCACACCGCGCTGGTAGTTGGTTGTAAGCATAATCTGACGGGCAGTGGACGCGGGACGTCGCGGGCTGCGTCTTGAAGCGGTCGAGCGAGACAGCACTCCTTCGATCAAGGTTTCGTCTTTCATCTGGTCGAGCGCCACCACCGCAGCATTTTGCTGGTTCTCAGGTGGCGGTGGCTCGCCTTTACTACGCCTTGGCACGGTTAAGGACGGTGCCAATTACATTTGCTCCGGCCCTGCGCAGTTGTTGAATTGTGTCAATGGCCTCATCGATTGTCGTGCGTCCCTCAGTAACGACCACCACAACAGCATCAGCATGTATGGCCAACGCCAACGCGTCTGTCGATCCTGTCAGCGGTGGCAGATCTAACAAGACATCGCTGGAGATGCGAGCTGTTTCAATGAGACGAGAGACTCGACGATCTCTGAAGTCGGCGAATAGATTTGATTCCGCATTCTTCGAGTGAATAGGGAGGACGGCGATGTCATCACAGTCGCCATGTGTAAATATGACTTCCTCGGGCTTCACGTCTGCGATCAAGATGTCCGCGAGATTCGTCGCCATGGATGTCTCTTGCGAGGCATTGTCAGGCAATTCGTTCACATCAGCTTTGAACAGTGTGACATGGCGGCCGCTATGGCTGATTAATTGGGCCAAACTCAAGCAAAGTGTGGACGCTCCGCTCGGTGCGTCCCAGCTGGCTATGGCAACGACGACGCTTCGTTCGCTGCGGACCGACGAGCAAGCAATCTCGATGGACGTTCGAAGATTGCGGACTGCAGCAGCGTATGGACTGCGGGGTTGACCAACAACCATGGCAGCTCTGTAGCCATCTGACCGCCAAGTTGCATTGCTGCGGCTACCTGCATCCGGAAGGATGCCGAGGCAGACTACACCCGTCTCTCGTGCCAACTCCTTGGCATTGCGAATTTTGCGGTTGAAGGCCAGGTTAAGTGCAAGGCTGAACAACCCGATCAATAGACCCAGCACTCCTCCCAAAGCGATGATGAGTGAGGTCCTGGGGCCGGACGGGCTCAACGGCGCCAAGGCTGCGCCAATGACGCGGGCATCCGCGTCCGGCGTTCCGATCGCTGGTAACGCTCCGTTTTTGATCGCTGTTGTGGCAGCGTCAACCTGCGCGTTGAGTGCATCGAGACGCCATTGTAAGGCCTCGGTACCGGAGATTGCCATCTGCAATTTAAAGGCGACGGATTGCAAGATGTAGGCTGAGACGGCCGCATTCGCTACAACTGCCGGCAAATCTCTCTCAGAGGATGAAAAGTCTATTTCTATGACATAGGATTGGCCAAGACGGCGAGCCTCGATGTGTCTGGTAAAGTTCAAAAATGCCGCCTGGCGAGCATCGGTTGTCTTTCTAAGCTCTTCCTCTCCCCCCAGGCCGACAGGGGTGGGAGTGGCCTCTTCCATGTCGAGTGCCGTGGAAGTCCAGGGAAACGCGGACCTCAACCGGCTTTCCGCCACAGCCCTTAAACTGGAGAGCAGTACGCTCACCTTGGATGGAGGGCGCGGACCGAATTCCGGATTTTTCTGCAGTTCGAGCGTGTCGAACACGGTACTCAAAAGACGCTCGGAACGAATGATTTGCAATTCACTGTCGGCGCGGTTCAAATCGAGCCCCTGTGCACCGCCGTCCTGACCAGACACGGCAGCTTGGCGCCGAGGTTCCAGGAGAAGGGTCGCCGTCGCTGTGTAAACCTTCGGAAGCGAGTGCGCATAGACCACTCCGAACGCAAGACCGACTGTGGTAAAGACGACAAGTTTATATTTATGACGAGTTGCAAGCACCCCAGCTGAGCGTAGAAGTGCAAGTGGTCCTTCGTTGACAGTTTCTGCGGGGGTAGTGTCAAAGCGCCATAGTCGCGAAGCGCGCTCCCAAGGTTGCGGACTGTTATTCGTCATCTCGACTTCGCTCCTACATTGACTTTAAGCGTACGGCTTGCAGAGGACAGCATTGCGGCCTTCTCAGGCGTGATTTTCCCACACACCACATCTGCGATGGCAATCAAGTTGCCCTTGGCTCGCCCGCGTCGGTCAATAAACGGCTCCGGCTTCAGGGCTTTTACGAAATTGCTCAGCATGTTTGCACCGATGTGCGTAAAGACCCGCTTTGACGACATGGTACCCTTCAATAGGAGATAAATGGGATTGGCGATCTGAGAGTAGCCGAGGCGGTCTCCTGCGACGCGGCCGCTTTTGACTCCCATATGGACGCCGAAAGCATCAGCGCCCTTGACGAGCCGACCGCCCGGTTTTGCAATGGCTGCTGCAAAATCCCGGTCCTCAAGCCAGCCATACAGTACCAACCGCTCATCGAAGCGCGTGTCGCCAATGGCGCTGACGCGAAACGCCATATTGCAGCCGTAAGGACTGTAGGGCTCTATCCATGTCCAATCGCAAGGCGGGGCGGAATCGATGAGACGGAGGCCCTCGTCGAAGGAGACGGCATCTCCAGTGATGCCATCTTTGAGGACGCGACCGGTAAAGCCAATGACCTGGCTTTCGTCGCGAAACGTCGCGGCGGCCTTCCTAAGCCATTCTTTATCTGCGATGAAATCGTCGTCGAAAAAAGCCACGATCTCGGCAGTCGGCGGCAATGCGCCAAGCGCGGTGTTTCGCTGTGCGGCAAGACCTGGAGGGCCCGTCAACACGGTCACCGCCGGGTTGTCAACAAGATCGCCGGCATCTGCAAGATTGACACATGAGACGATCAATGTCTCAGGCGCAAATGTTTGCGTACCAAGCAGATATTGAACAGTCGCCTTCACAACCTCAGGCCGTCCCCTTGTCGCGACAACCACGGCCGTGCGGGGAAGGCGTGGCTGCGGTGGATTATAGGATTGTGCCTGCGACGAGGGTCTCTCGAGCAAATCGAGATAAACTGCAGCTGCGTCGCACCATCGAAAGCGTTGCGCTTGCTCGTGACCGCGCCCGACAAGATCGGTACGCAATTCGGGCGAAAGCACCAGGGCCCGAATGCTGTCGACCCAAGCCTTAGCATCGTTCGGCGACGCCATTAGAGCTGCATCTCCACAGACTTCGGGCATGCTGGCACAGTCGGACGCGACAACCGGGCAGCCGCGCGCCATAGCTTCGATAATCGGAAGGCCGAAGCCCTCCGTAAACGATGGAAAAGCTAAGCAGAGGGCATTGTCGAGTAGATAGGCTAGATCGTCGTCTGTCACGCGCCCGATAAATTTTACGTTGGGACGACTTTGAAGAATGTCGGCCGCGTAGATTCCATCTCCGCCACCGGCAACCACAAGATTGATTCCAATCGCATCCAGATCTGGCGCCGCATTGACGAGCAACGACAGATTTTTGTGGCGCGCCCGTGATCCCAGAACCAGTACAAACGGACGTCCTGTCGTTGCTTCCAGGACTTGAATGAAGTCAGGTGCAATCTGGGCTTTTGCCGGATCCCATTTCAAGGCGTGTTCATGTCCATTGGGAATAACGGCAATATCTTTGAGGGAGACGGGCAAATGCCGTGCGATTTGGCGGGCTGCAGCGTGAGACACGGCGGTGACGCGGGCTGATCGTTGCGCCAGCACCGGCTGCAGCGTCTGATAGGCTGCGCGGAACGTGCGCCCGTAGCTCTCAGGGGACGCAAAGACATTTGCGTCGTGAATACAAAGGATTTGATCGGTCTTTAAAAGCGGCGCCGTGTTGCACAGGTTCAAAAGACGCCCCTGGCATCGCGCTGGCAGTATGATTTGCTCCCAGGAGTGGCCAGCGAGTGGGCCAGCCTCAATGAGGCTCAGATTCGCCAAGCCGAGATCGCGAGCGCCCCGTGGCGACACAATCTGCACGCGCTTCGCAGATGTTGCCAACAACTCATCCAACGCTTTGACAACATTTGTCGCGTACCGCTGCACGCCAGTTGCCTTCTGGACAAGGAAGCGACCGTTGATCGTGAAGGATGCCGTCTCACTCATGACTTAACTCCTAGGAAAGGATAGGGTATTGCGGCTGTCCGTGTCGCGCGCTCTGGCTCTGCTGTGGCTAAGGCTGCCAGCAGATAGAAGAACAAGCCTTGGTCAATTGCCGAAGACACCAAGAGATCTCCGAACATCAATCCTAGACAGCCATTACGGGCCGAAAGCCGGACATCTGCGGTGAAACTTCCAGGAAGGCCGCGGCGCTTGAGCAAAGCACCATAGGTAAAAGCGCAATAGAAAAATAATCCCGGTAGCCCGACATTTGACAGCAATGCGAGCAGCAGGCTCGAAGTACGCGCGGTCCCCAGACCAACACCCAAGTAATAGCTATCTACAAAATTCTTAATGCCGAGCGCGTTCCAAGAATTGCGTTCAATCCCTGAATCGGTTGACGCTTTACCAAGAACAACGAGGTCGGCGTAATTGTAAACGATCTTCGACAAAACAGGGTCGATAGCGACCCAGAGGCAAACCGCCAGCATGATGATGGGAAGGAAAATAATTGCCGCTGTTGTTAAACTGCGAGTCTTCTGACGACCGCTCAACGACAGGGCGGTCACATAAAGAAGAACGAGGATCACAGGAGCGCCGGCCAGGCCTGTCGATGACGTGGACAAAACGACAAGGATAAGCGAGATCAAACCGGTAAGTCCGGTCAAAAAAGGGCGTCTGCCACACAGCCAAAGCGTTGTGCAGAAAGCAAACGTACCAAGCGCCGTGCGTGCGAACGATGACGTTTCGGTAAATGATCCGACGATGCGCTTGACACCTGCAACCTGTTCATCCGTGTGAAGCGTGTATCGTGCGTTTCTCATGAAGCTCAGAACCGCTTGAGTTCCCGTGCTAAAGGTTGCGATATCGAGAAAGGCGAATACGACAATGAGCACCGAGCAAGCCAGCAACCCCGCGACAAGAGAATTGAAGCCTCGATGAGTTGATGCAACGGCAACGGTGATGGCAAAACAAATAAAATTACCAACCATGTAAACGCTTTGCGTCAAATTGCTGGACACAGTGGTCAGGGGAACGGTGGATCGAGTTTCGCCATAGACTGTGCTGCCGAGCGGCACGATCTGTGTAGCGCCTTCCAACAGGCGCGGTAAAAAGTAGGCGCTGATCAGTCCGTAGATGACCAGACCAGCAAGCCAAAAGCCAGGCTCGGAGGGGCGCAATGCCTGGACAAGGGCGCGCGCCTCCTCGCGCCGGGTCATGACACCCAATGCCAGAAAACCAAGAATAACGTGGCCTGGTTGGATATTCGCTGCGCCAACGAGCATTGCCGCAGATGCGCCGAAAATCGAAGCGATGGCCGCCGCGATAATTGTTGTGTTACTTCCCCGAAGGAGGCAATAAAATCCTATCAAGATCGTTGCAATGCCGATCGGCTCGACACTCATGCCAGCACACGCAACGGTGTCGCCACACACTGATGGCGAAGCCAGAAATATCTGCTGAAATGGTTTCGAACCACCGCCATCAACTGTACTCTATTAAACACGATATTTCAGGGGTTCGGTGAGCCTCACGTCGACGCGTCCATGTCTGGTGAGACATGCCTGTCAGAGGTCGACATCGGTTCACCTCTATCGGTAGTCTTTAGGCTGCGACCACGCGCCGGCCGTAGCGTTTATTTATTGGTCGTCGTACCGACCGCATGGCACGACAGCGTTGGTCTTTGACAGCACTTGTTCTTGAGAGTGAAGAGGCGGGAAATGGTTGTCATCTCCCATGCTCAATAGCTGCCACGCGTACTGAGAACGGCCGGAATAGTTTTTGCCATAATGACGAAATCGCCAACTAAACTTCGCTCTGCCACGTAGCGAACGTCAATTTCGACACGCTCGGAATAGCTTGTCTCGCTTCTGCCGCTCACCTGCCAGAGACCCGTCAATCCCGGTCGAACGGCTATGTAGTCAGCAATGTGAGGTCCGTAGAATAAAGTCTCGCTTTGTGTGATAGGGCGAGGACCCACCAAACTCATATCCCCACGAAGCACATTCAATAGCTGTGGAAGCTCGTCGATGCTGCTGCGACGCAAACTGCGCCCAAACGCCGTTACCCTAGGGTCTTTCTTGAGCTTTCGACTCGCATTCCATTCTGCTTGTATCTCCGGATTATCCTTCAGGTGTTTCTCCAGGATCTCATCGCTGTTTTTCACCATAGTGCGGAACTTGAAGCAGTGAAACGGCACGCCGCGCTTTCCGATGCGGCGATGGGCTATCAGGATAGGCGCCCCCTGGGTCGCCAGTAAAATCAGGGACACCATTGTGATCAATGGCAGCAACGCCACCAGAGCGATTAAGGCTAAAAAGGCATCTATCAGGTATTTGAAGAAAATTCCAAATCTATCCTCTGCTTTTCGGTGATCTACAGTTACCGGCGGCGGGATAGATGCAATATTCGCAGTAGGCTCCTCCGATGCGTCAAAGCCAGTGATCAGATCGACGCTTTTCATTCGATACTCCTCAATGAGACAACGCTAACCACCTACGGAGGCTCGGCTTTACACTCTGAAGATAGGTTAACAAGTAGTAAAGGGTTTGACAATAACATAATTAAACAGCATCATTTCCTCGCGACATTTAAACGTAGGTATGCAGTTAATCAAAATTCGGAGTCGTCCGATATATTTAGGTGAAGCAAACTGAATATGTTCTTGGATAAAGTATGGTTTATGGTCCTTTTGCTTCATATTCGCGAAGCACAATTCAATAACATAATCAATGGGGTTGCGTTTGCGTGTAGCTATAATACATTACTGGCTTGTTGGAATGCGTGGTGGCGAAAAGGTCCTCGAAACACTCTGCAGGATGTATCCATCTGCTGATATCTACACACATGCATATGACCCAACGGTCATATCAGAAGTAATAAAGAGTCATAAAATTATCACTACATTTATAAATCGACTGCCATATTCTACTAAGCTATATAAAAAATACCTTCCATTGATGCCAATGGCCTTAGAGCAACTTGATCTAAGTGAGTATGACCTTGTGATAAGCAGTGAATCGGGGCCAGCAAAAGGAGTTCTGCCTATGCCGGGCGCGGTTCACGTCTGTTACTGTCATTCCCCCATGAGATACATCTGGAATATGTATAATAAATATTATGAGAGCTCTGGATTGGTCACGCGAATGCTGATGCCTCCGCTTGCTCACTACTTGCGCAACTGGGATGTTGCGACATCTAACAGGGTCGATCACTTCTCTGCTAATTCCGCAACCGTTGCTCAGCGTATCAAAACTTACTACCGGCGCGACGCCCAGGTAATCCATCCTCCTGTTGATACCAATGCATTCAAGGCGGCCGCCATGCATGATGTCGGCGATTATTATCTGATGGTCGGAGAACTGGTCAGTTACAAGAGGCCGGATTTGGCCGTGATTGCCTGCAACCTCCTGAAAGCCAAGCTTGTCGTGATTGGCGGCGGAGAGATGCTCGAGCGAATAAGAAAACTTGCTGGACCGACTGTGACGATCTTGGGGCCGCAACCGTTTGACGTATTGAGGCACCACTATGCCCATTGCCGCGCGCTCATCTTTCCAGGGGAGGAAGATTTTGGGATTGTTCCTGTGGAGGCCATGGCCAGCGGTCGTCCTGTTATCGCCTACGGGAGAGGAGGGGCGACAGAAACGGTTATCGCGGATGAAAGCGGGGTCTTTTTCGATGTCCAGACCACGGAGGCGCTTATAGACGCCATCGAGAGGCTCGAAAAGATTGATTTCAATCCCGCCGCTGCTGTCAGGCGTGCCGGAGACTTCACCACCAATGCCTTCGTGGAGAGGTTTGGCGCTTTTGTCGATGAGGCGATCAGTCCCGCTCGTGCGATGAGGACGGCATAAAGATGCTGATTGCGAAGATTGCCAAACATCAAAGTTCAATTGGGGTGTAACCATGCGTTCAGCAGTTTGGGAGAGAGCCACGTCTAACGTCTTGTTGTTGTGCCAGCCATTGCGACGGCTGCGTATAACCCCGACCTGGCGCCTGCTGCTTGGATCGATTTTCGGCCTAGCGATCCAAAGTGGGTATTCTGCCCTCGCGGAAGATTACATCCTCGGTCCTCAAGATAAATTGAAGATCCGGGTGTTCGAATGGCGGCCGGTAACCGGCACCGCATTTGAATGGGTCCCGTTGAACGGCGAGTTTGTTATCTCTGCCGCAGGAACCCTGTCGCTGCCGATTGTCGGAGTGGTACCGGCGAGTGGGCTTACCGTCGATCAGATCTCAGATTCGATTGGCGAGCGGTTGAAGAACCAAGTCGGTATGCAAAAGCGACCTAACGCCTCGGTTGAAGTGTCGGAATATCGGCCGTTTTTCATCGCAGGTCTGGTGACCAAGCCTGGAAAATACGCTTATAGTCCTGGGCTGACGGTGGTTCAGGCGCTCTCCATGGCAGGGGGGATGACAGGTCCTGTCGATGTGAACGTGATGGGTCTGCAACGTGATGTGCTCACAATGCGGGGTGATCTTCGTGCTTTGAATATCGAGCGTTTTGGGCTCCTTGCCCGCCAAGCGCGGGTCGATGCCATCATCAACAATCAGCCTTCCGTTGTCTTTCCTCCAGAACTAACGACCCATTCGGGTCAGGCAATTGTCGATCGCATCATGAAAGAAGAGGCAGACCTCTTCGATACCCGCCAGCGGTCGATCAGCGCTGAGATCGTCGCACTCAATGAAGCAAGAGTTCTTGCTTCGAACCAGATCGAGGCGCTGCAGTCGAAAGCCACGTCCCTGGCAAAGCAGATTGACTTGGCCAGTAAAGATCTTGGAACCGTCAATAAGCTGGTATCTGCCGGACTGAGCGTGTCGGCGCGATCCTTGGGCGCCAGCCAGAATCTGGCAGACCTCGAAAGTCGAAGTCTTGATGTTTCGCTGGCCAATTTGAAAGCCCAGCAAGACGTTGCGAAGGTTGATCGGGACATAACCGATTTACGCAATCGCTACCGTGTGGATGCGTTGACCGAAGCAGCGGACGTCAGGGCGAAGATTGGAGCCAATGCTGAGAAAGTGCAGACAACGCGCGCGCTTTTAGACAATATTGCGCTACAAGCGCCTATGGTCGCCAACTCAGCCGTGGAAGACGGGTTGCAGTCATTTGAAACGACGATTGATCGACTGGTGAACGGTCATACCAGGACCCTCGCGGTGGGCGACAATGACGCGGTCGAACCCGGCGACCTCATCCGGGTTGAAAAATTGCCCGAGACAAATCTCGGTGCGCCGCAGACAAATTCTCGCAGGCCGGGCCCGTCAGACCAAAAACGCGACGGTTTTTAGAATCGGTCTTCTAAGTTCATCGATTTTTATCGCTGCGCGCGGGCAGAGATTTGCATAAATCGGGCGGCTGCTATAGACAAGATGGCACTGCTATTGTTGGCGGGTCTCGGAGCTAACTGTTGATGCATTGGAGTTTCTTAGTCTGGATTTTGGTGGGCATGGTGTGCGCCATCAGACTTCCAATACTCCATTTCACGCTTGTCGTGATTGCCGGCGTTTGCGTCTACGCAGTCCTTTTTCAGTCGTCTTATGTTTCCGCCGGACAACTGTTGGTCTGGTGCCTCATCTACGGCGCGCTTCTGCAGTTTGGGTATGTGTGCACACACTGTATCTTTTATCTCACCTACATCAGAACGGCGGTCAAAGAACGACGCTCGTCCAGTCAAAAAAATCGGTCCGGATCTTAGCCTGATTGAATGTGCTGATCGAATATTTCCAACGACACATGACAAAATCTTTTTCCTTCCCAATCTGGTGAGGATGTCATCTGTGCTCCGTTAAGCGCTCGATAATAGCCACCTTTAGCCCTTGTTGGTTGCGATGGGAATTGACAACTGGCCCCACCGATATTGTCTTGAAAGACAATTGGCCGATCAAATCACACAGTCTGACCGTCACAACCATGTGGCACCCGGTAGAAGGCAAGGTGACGCGCGCCGCGTTAACGGATGGTTGTGAAGAGGTCATTTTTGTCCAGCGAGCGCCTGACGCAATCGAATGCTTCCCACTGAGGAAACGCCGATCTCATATAGGCTTCGTCCGGAATCTTGTGATCTTTTCCCCAGTGTGGTCGGGCTGAAAATGAGCGCATGAGATCCTCGAAAGGGCGCAGGATCTCATCTTGTTCGCTTCGTTTAATCATCCAATAAATATTGAAACAGACAGCATCCTGGCCCGCATTTGGGCCAAGGTAGGACAGGTTATTGCCCTTGACGAATTTCATTTCCATAATTTTTCCGAAGTTTCTGCTAGCAAATTGACTTGCTGCGATACGATCCACAACACGCTCCCAGTCCTTCGTGTCGACCGAATATTGCATACTGATCCGAACGTCACTTTTTGATCGTGCTTTTGTCGCCGGCACGTTTGAGCGTATTATGTCTTGAGCCAAATGCACAGCCGGGCGGATTATCGATCTCAGCATCGACTGCCGTCTTGGCTCCCAAACTGCATTTCGATGGCTGACATAGGGATTGAAGCCCTCATGCCTATCTTGCCGCTCTTCCAGGCAATCGACCTTTATCTTGTTTGTGCCGAGCGACCAGTGGACCCAGACGTGCGAGTATCGCGACAACACGGCAGTGCGGGTCGCCATAAATTCGTCGAGGTCGATCTCAAGTTTGGTGTAGCGGACCCACGGCATATCAATTGCTTGAAAAACGACTTTGGTGATGACCCCAAGCATGCCGACTGAGACCCTGGCCGCACACATCTCGGCCTCAGACACCAATTTTCTATCGAAAGTCTTGAGCTCACCGGAGGCAAGCACGACGTCCATCGACACAACGAAATCGGACATTGTACCGCTCCGGTGGTTTGTGCCGTGCGTCGCCGTCGCCACCGCACCGCCCGCGGTCATTTCTGGAAGAAAAGCGAGTGATGGTAGACACAGGTTTCGCCGACCGAGCGCGCGTGTAATATCGCCCATGCGCACGCCGGCGTCGACCGTTATGGTCTTTGCAGCCCTATCGATGACACAGAGCCTTCGCAATCCATCCAATTGCAGAGAAATTCCTTTTGTGAAAGAGTGTTCAGACCAAGAGTATCCAAGGCCCATAGGCCGAATTTTCAAACCAGAAGATGTCGCATAAGATACAGCGCGAATGACATCATCTATAGATCGTGCGCGTATTACCTTGGCTGGATAGAAAGTCTTGAAGCTATCATATATATATACCATATTTTATCCAAATACAGATGAACGATTGCGACGAATGAAGAAACGTTCTCGAAGGTATATAAATGAAATTGCACCGTCTACATAAAATCTGTGCACCTGAGAAATTTATTTAACTATCCCGAAGGATTATGCAATAAAGATGAAAGCGCATTCATCTTATATATTGGTTTGCCTTTCGGCGGAATATTTCCGAATAGTATTGCCAGTTTTTTCAGATCAAATGACACGTTTTGATATGATATTGAGTGTTCCAGCATGCCGATTGCTGGCAGATTTCTAACTCTTGAAGACAATTTATTGGGTTGTACTGCGAAGGGTTCCGCCCGATAATTTTATCCTGTAAATCCTGTAAATCCTGTAAATCCTGTAAATCCTGCACCTCGCGCGTCGATGGGCGACCTTGGCCTGTTACGCTCGCTGCTGCCAACCTTTAAACTTTGCCCAATGCGCGGCAGAGTTTCACCGAAGTCGGCGAGATCGTCATCCTTAAATGGATGCGAGAACCTTTGTGGTCCCAATGGAACCATTCTTTCGTACCGTCAGCGTGGACTGTCCGCAGGTAAGTGGCCTCACATGTCGAATTACGGTATTCTCCGCGAAAGTTTATTCATTGGTAAGACAAAGCCCCGTCACGCCGCCAATGTCGGCGACAGGCTGTGGAGTAGCCTGCCGTATCGGACGAATGGCGATGATTATCGACGACACACTCGGTGGGTGCTTTAGCAATCAATCTTCAGCGTGGTCCTTTGCCAGCGCTGCGACAAGTCCTATGATGCGCTTTCTGATTTCTGACGATCGGATGCTTGAGAACGCACGGTTGAGATTGCTGCCTTCAATGGTGGCAACGAATTGCGTCAAGTCCCTGAGCGGGGATATCGCATCGCCATCGTCGTGATCAGGCTGCGGCTCATTTCCTTCAAAAAAATAAGAGACGGGGACTTCGAGGATCCGAGCGATGTTGCTCATACGACTGGCACTGACGCGGTTGGACCCCTTCTCATATTTCTGCACTTGCTGGAACGTGACGAACAAACCATCAGCCAAGACAGTCTGGCTCATTCCCTTGATCCTGCGCTGCAGCTTAATGCGCCTCCCGACCTCAATATCGACCGGATCTGGTTGTTTCGAACTCGCGGTCAAATGATCTTTTTCCTTTTCAGATCGACGGTCAACCGTTATCGATTTATTGAATAGCCTTGGAATGAGCAATGAGTCTTATGCCGTTCATGCATATCCCGGCCGAAATTCTCCGAGTTTGTTAAGAAATACCTTGGTTATTATCTCAGTCTATCTTGACAGATATGCAGGGCATTTGCCCTTACGACGATCGTTTCGTGGCTTCATCGAGGACGTTCTGTGCCGTCATTATACGCTTACTTCAGAAGCGGAAACATCAGGGTCCGCACGTCCCATCCCCGACGCTCTCACTTTTGCCACGTCAGCCGCAGCACACCAGGAATGCGATGACCATTCCGAGAGCGATAATCGCAACATTTGCAGAAACACCTTCATGGCGGACAGAAATGCAGGGCGGGCCAGTTGCCGCGCAGCCGCGGTATCGCAAAAGCACAGTTGCGAAACAGGGATCAACGGTAAAGATGCCAAGATGAGAGCAACAGTGCGGTTTTCGTTAGGTGATCGGACTCGTCGACTTGGAGACGTCGTGCTTGATCCCTATGTCTTCCCATTCGGCGACGCCGGCTTAAGGCAATCTCCATCGCGCGACCTTCACACGTGTGCCGTAACGAGGGTGGACTTGTCGAGCAACAAAAAATTCGCTCTCAGTGCTGCGTTCGTGTGTCGTCAAAATTTCATATTTGCTTTGAAACCATTGTTAGCGAAGGGCCGTAGCTATCGCTGTATCCATGACGGATACGCGCCATCGGCGTTAGGGAGAGGCCTTTATTCGAGGGGCCAGAAAAACCGGGAAGAATTCCATGATCAAGTCCACACTACGCATAGTCGCAGTCGCGGCTACGCTTGCAGCAGGCACCATGCTGGCACATGCCGAAAACCCAATGGTTGGTGGCGCGGCAATGTATGCTGACAAAAACATCGTCGAAAACGCTGTCAACTCAAAGGACCATACGACACTGGTTGCAGCCGTCAAAGCGGCGGGCCTCGTCGAAACCCTGGAAGGTAAAGGGCCTTTCACCGTCTTCGCACCAACCAACGAAGCCTTGGCGGCTCTGCCGGCAGGTACGGTCGACACGCTCCTGAAGCCTGAGAATAAGGACAAGCTGGTCAAGATCCTGACCTGCCACGTGGTTGCTGCCGACGCCATGGCGGCGACCGTCGAAAAGATGATCAAGGACGACGGCGGCAGCCACAACATCAAAACCGTCGGAGGCTGCGTGCTCACGGCAAAGGAAGACATGGGCAAGCTCACCCTGACGGATGAAAACGGGACGGCCGCTACTGTCACCATCGCTGACGTGAAGCAGTCGAATGGTGTCATCCACGTCATCGACAAGGTACTTCTGCCAAAGATGTAGTGCCAAAATTGGGCGCATTCTATGCGCCCAATTGCCAGGGCCACGCGTGTCGCCCGGACTCAGAGCCGCTTAAATAGCTTGCGGCGGTTGCCCTTCTCGATTTTCATTAGGATCGAAAGGAGATGCTGCCATGAAAATTTTGCGGCTTTTGTTGGAGGGCAGTTGCGCCAGTGGCTGGAGTGCCGGCAACTCTGCAACAATCACCGGCGCTCCACTCTCGATGGTCACTCGCGACCGTTCCGACCTTGTTGCGACGGGCGACACGACATCGGCTGAAGATCGCAGGCTTGATGTGCGGTCAAACTTGTGTAACGCTCGCTACCTGCGAAGTGTAGATGAGCCGACCACTCGACTGCCAGGCAACATTTGGTCAAGGCGTGGTCAAAGTGTCAGAGATAGACGCCCCCGGCACGAGCTCGCTGAGCACCGCCAGCAACGCTATCGTCCGTACCCACGTTGCCTGCGCGCGAGATACCATCTTGATCACCGGCCTGTCGTCCTGAATTCTGTCTGCGAGCCTGGCCATCGCTGCCCTGCCCCTGGCTTGTGCCGGGTTGTTGCTGCTGCTGACCCTGGGGGCTCTGCTGGTTGTTGCTCGATGTGTCCGGCGCTGTGTAGGTCACGGTCATGCGATCGACGCTGTAGCCCTGCTGGCGCAGTGAATCGATCATCGCGCTCTGGTCGTTGCTGAGCTGCCTGTAGGCCTCAGCGGAATGGACCTTGAGATCGACGGAAAGCTGCTCGCCCGAGAGCCGCATGGTCGCGGTGACGATCCCGAGGTTATCCGGATTCATCTGAATTTTCAGAGTGTTCATAATTTTGCTGGCACTGGTCGTCGCCGATGCTCCGGTCAGCGCCGCATTAGGCTGCATGGCCGCCGCCCAGTCCTTGTTGCCCGTCAGTGAATTGGCGACCAGTGCCGAATTCGAGCCATCGGCGAGGCCGACGAAGCGTCGGGAGTCGAGGACAGTGACGGTGGCCCCGGTGTCGCCGCTTGCCGATTTGATGTCGAGCTGAGGCGTATCGTCCGCATTCCGGCTCGCTGAGAGATCCAGCGACTGTACCTTGCCACTCGCCCGATCGACGTTGAACGTTACGGGGGCGTCACCGTCGGTAGATGTGCCGGCAACGGCATTGCCCTGACCAGCGCTGCCCATTGACGGCGCCAGCATCGCCATGCCTACGGCAACGGCGTCGCCGCTGTCGTCCGCGGCGTCGGCCGGAAGCGCATTTGCAACAGAGGCCGCGCCGGGATCGATCTTGCCATTGCCGGTGTGGAGCTGCCCGGCTGCGGCAAGGACGCTGGCTGAGGTCTGTGCGGGGATGACGGCGGCCGACAAACTGGCTCCGAGCAGCGACAGCACGTCAGCCACCGCGCCGCTGGCGACACTGGCGTCTGATGCATTGGCATCGGCGTCCTTGTTATCGTCGGAGGCAGCGCCGCTTTTGCTGCCCTTGACGCCCGGAATGTCACCTTTGACGGGTGTGGCTGGCTCGCCTGTCGCCGCGCCGGCAACGACATCGGCCAATTGCTGGGCAAGTCCAAGTGGCGAAGTTGCCTCAAGATCGCCCGGTTTCACCGAGGCTCTGGATGTCTGGTCGTTGACGGCGTTGGCTGCCGCGGCGAGAAATTGCGCGGAAGCATTCACGCTGTCATTGCCGGGCCATTGCACTGCAACTGACGGCACTGCCAACGACGCTGCATTCGCCTGATTTTGATCGCCTGATGCGCTTCCTGCAGCGATGGCCTTTGCATCGCCCGTTGTCGGCGTCGTCAGGTTTTTGCCATCCTGATCACTTGCCGATCGGTCGAGAGCGTCCCTAAAGCCATGCGGGTCATCACTCTGCCTCCCGTCGCCGCCAATTCCATTCTTTGGAGAATTCACACCGACTGCGCACGCCGAACCCGTTGCCATAATGACGTCCGCCATATCTTTTCCTTTTTGCCTCGGAACTCAACTGCAGAAAAGCGCACTCATGGGCAGGTGTCTAGGATGACTATCAAAGAAGGATCCCGCCGGTTCGACGTTGCTAATCGAATTGAACCGCTGTTGCGGGCTCCTTCATTCTGTCGCCAACGCTATTTGCCATTTGTGATATTTGATGCGGTTGCCTCATTCAGGCCTCTGCCTCAGGCTTAATCGTTAGAACTTGCGTCAGGCTTTGCGCATCATGCGGATGCCGAGAGCGTACACCCGTAGGTTGAGGAGTTTGGCGAGCGCCCGTGGCTGGGGACTTTCAGATACAATATTGGCCCCTCCCGCGGCAGTCACAAGAGGCCGGACGTGATCCGACCTCGAGAAACAGTTCACGCGGCGGCATAGGGCGGGTAATCGATGTAACCGTGCGCATCGCCACCGTAATAGGTAGTGCGATCCGGTGGGGTCAGCGGCCAGTCATTTCGCAGCCGGGCCACGAGGTCCGGATTGGAGATGAACGGCTGGCCGAACGCGGCCAGATCGATCGTGCCGTCTGCGATCAGCTTGTCGGCGCGCGCGCGTGTCATGTTGCCAGCCAGGATCAACGCCGTGGCGGGAAGGCTCTTGCGGAAGTCGCCGAGCAGACGAACGATGCTGTCAGAGACCGTCTCTCCCTTGGTGTCCTCGCCTCCGACGTAGCCCGATTGGTCCATGATATGGATGTAGGCGATGCGCCGTTCGCCAAGCGCCGCGGCCAGTGCCGAGTAGGTCTCCTCGATCTCACCGTGATGCGGCATGTCGAATAGCTTGCCAAAGGGCGACAGGCGGATTGCAACACGCTCGCGGCCGATCCGGGAGATGGTGGCATCCACAACTTCGAGCGCGAACCGCAGACGGTTTTCCATCGTGTCGGCGGCGTAGCGGTCCTTGCGATCGTTGACCTCGGGGTTGAGGAACTGCTCGAGCAAGTAGCCGTTGGCACCGTGGATTTCGATGCCGTCGAAGCCTGCTTCAATGGCGTTGCTGGCGGCATTGGCGAAGTCGCCAACAACACGCTCGACCTCCTCTGTCGAAAGCTGGCGTGGTTTCGTTGTTTCGATAATGGCCGGAATGCCGTTCTCATCGTATCCAAAGGCGGTCGCGCCTTTGGCGATTTTCGAGCTGGCGCTGACGGGATCGATGCCACCTGCCTGGATCGAAGGGTGGGACACACGGCCGACATGCCATATCTGAGCGAACATCCGGCCGCCCACGGCACGCACGGACTGTGTCACCAGACGCCAGCCGGCAATCTGCTCGGGCGTGAAGATGCCGGGATTGAAGAGATAGCCCTGACCCTCACGCGAAATCGGAGTGCCCTCGCTGACAATCAACCCGGCTGTGGCACGCTGTGCGTAATAGAGGGCGATTGTCGCGTCGGCAGCATCGTGTGGAGCGCGCGAGCGGGTCATCGGTGCCATGACCACCCGGTTGGCAAGCTGCGATCCGGAAAGATTGAATGGGGTGAAAAGATCTGTCATGCGGTGTCCTCGTTTCCAACTGACCATCTTAATAATGCCTGTCGCGCAAAATATTTATAGGCTACAGTTCCGATCATTGCGGAAGAAAGGTGGTTTATGGCAGAGCCCGTCGATAGTCTTGCCTCGCTCCGAGCGTTCGTGGCCGCAGCCGACACCCGAAGTTTCAAACTGGCGGCCCAGGAGCTCGGACTTTCCTCCTCGGCAATCGGCAAGGCCATTGCGCGGCTGGAGGGACAATTGGCGACGACGCTGTTCCATCGAACGACCCGCACCATCTCGCTGACCGAGTCGGGCGCCATCTTCCTGGTCCGCGCCCGCAGGATGCTGGAAGAACTTCACGCCGGAGAAGCAGAGTTGGCGGAAGCGGCGGGAAGCCCACGTGGCAAGTTGCGCGTCAGCCTTCCTTTGACCGGCTCGCTCTTTACCAGAGCGCTCGCGGCGTTTGTCGCCGAGTACCCACACGTCGAACTCGATCTGGACTATAGCGATCGCATCGTCGACGTTGTCGAGGAAGGTTTCGACGTTGTGATCCGGACCGGGGACACCGGAGACTCCCGGCTGCTTCACAAAACCCTCGGTAGCTTTACCTGGCTCCTTGTGGCAGCACCCAGCTACCTGGAGAAGCACGGAGAGCCGAGAGCGCCACGGGAGCTTTTTGACCATGTCTGCCTACGCCAAAAATTTTCGTCCGGACGGATAGCCCCGTGGCCGTTGAAATCTGCGCCGGGACAGCAGGTGCCGGTTAGTCTGAGCGCAAGCGTCATCGACCCGCTCCTCGATCTAGCTCAGCGCGGCGGGGGTATCGGATGTTTTCCGGAATTTCTCGTGCGAGAAGGGCTGGCAAACGGACGGCTACGCTGCATTCTTGAAAATGAGGTCGACCGTAACGGGGTCCTGACGATGTTATGGCCAGCAAGCCGTTTTCGTGTGCCGAAAGTCCGTGCTTTTGTGGACTTAGTGTCGAACGAGGTCAGGGCGGAAGTCGCTGGTGCTAAGCGGCTTTTACTATGAAGATCCCGACCTTATGTTTATTGCACTCGTGCTCAAGAGCTAGCGTCGTCAGACCTTCTGGCCTCGGTCCGGACGGCCAAAGCTTTGCGCCGAACCCGCTACCGCGCCGGCATGAAGACGGCCGCTTCTTGGCTTGGATGTCGCCGGCGGTGATCGAATACAGCACCAACTTAAGCCAAGCTGCAGAGCTGCCCACCCTTTAAGATCGAGCGCCCGCACCCGTAAATGACCACTCGGGGTTTTGGTATCCCTGCTATTTCCCAACTATGTCCCGATTAAATGCCTGATGACGGAGCCCTGGAACGGAACGGCTCATAACTGGTTGTCCCGTGACTCAAAAAAGGAATATGCAATGACCAAGCGTGCCGAGACGTCGCCACCAAAATTATCCCGCCGGGCCGTCGTAGGCGGTGCTACTGCAGTCGTAGCCACTGTGGCTTTGGCATCACGCCAAACAAACGCGGCGCAACCATCTACCGCAAATCCGACTGAGGTGAAAATCAGCAACCCGACAGAGCTCTATCCAAAGCCACCGTTCAAATCACAGACGCAGCCTTGGCCTGGCCTCGCTAGCAAGATGGATCCCAAGCCAGATCATGGCGAGACTAGCTACAAGGGATCGGGACGTCTTGCCGGCCGCAAGGCCCTGATCACCGGGGGAGATTCCGGCATGGGGCGCGCGGCAGCCATAGCGTTCGCGCGTGAAGGTGCAGACGTTGCAATCAGCTATCTGCCCGATGAGGAGCCTGATGCCCGTCAAGTCATAGAGCTCATTAAACGAGAGGGTAGAGTAGCAGTGGCGCTACCCGGCGACATCCGGGACGAAGCGCGTTGTGGCAAGATTGTCGAGGAGGCAGTGCGCCAGCTTGGTGGGCTCAATATCCTCGTCAACAACGCCAGTCGACAACAACAGCGCCCGTCGCTTCTCGATCTCTCCAGCGAAGATTTTGATGCAACGATGAAGACCAATCTCTATGCGATGTTTTGGCTGACAAAGGCGGCGCTTCCGCATCTGCCAGAAGGATCGGCTATTATTCAGACAACGTCGGAACAGGCTTACGACCCATCCGAAGACCTGGTCGATTACGCGATGACGAAGGCTGCGATGATGTCCTTCACCAAGTCGATGGCAAAACAGCTCGGCCCGAAAGGCATCCGTGTCAATGGCGTCGCCCCTGGACCGATCTGGACACCGTTGCAGGTAAGTGGAGGTGCCACGCAAGTCAAACTCATGTCCTTCGGCGGCAACACCCCGCTTGGCCGGCCCGGCCAGCCTGCCGAATTGGCGTCAATCTACGTCCAATTCGCCGCGGCCGATGCGAGCTATGCGACTGGTCAGGTGTACGGGGCAGCCGGCGGCAGTGGCCAACCGTAAAGGCAGGGATAGCAAAGAAATCAGCTGCCAGTCGATCTCGCGGCAGAAGAGCGCATCGATGTACTGGTAGGAGACCGATTTATCGGGACGATAGAAGGTCACGTCTACCCAGTTGCGCATGCGCGGCATCAGCTTGGTCACGAGTATGCGCGCCAGCCAGAAGACGGGTTCGCTCTGACCCTGCGTGTCGGGATGCAGGGTGTCCGGCTGGACGGTGCAGCGGTTTTTCAGGAGGCCATCGAGGAGATGGATGGCCTCCCAGACGCCGTGTGGAATGAAGGTCATGAACAGCGCAATGTAATTGTCGGAGATATGGTGGTAGGCAATGCCACCGTGGGCGCCATAGCGTATGTGCTGCCAGTCCAGCAGATTGTTTTCGCGCAACGAAATGTGAGCGCTATCTGCGATCACCGCCTGACCGGCGTCCCACAGTTTCGGCAGCTCGACACGGTCATAGACATTGATCAGGTAGGTCATTGGAGCCTCGAGCTTGACTACATCGATATGCTGGGCATTGAGCCAGCGTAGGGTGTCGGCGCTGGCGATGCCAACGGCATAGCGGGCGGTCTGGAGATCCTGGCGTGCTTCAGCAAACCCGCCAGCGTCAGGCGGCCGGAAGCATCCCGCGCTTTGCCGCGGATAAAGACGAGATCGACTTCACTCAGACCGTATCGGCGTCCCAGTTCCTAGCGGGTGAGACGCTCGTCGGAGCGAGGGTAGGCAGTGCGGTCGATCGCTGTCATAAAGGTGTCCGGAAAAGCGTATGCCGAAGGGGTCGTGGAAACTGCCTAAATCAAAGGCTGCGGGGCATAGCGTTCCGCCGTCCGGAAAGGAATACGTTAAAGGACGGCTTAAGCCGGCATCCACACCGCAGCAAAACCATTCGGAGCTCTATCTGCGCGTTTCCACGCCCGACCAGAAACCGGACCTGAATGTGACGGACTGCGAGCTTATGCCGAGCGCGCCGGTCTCGATATAGTCGGAGACTATTGCGACATCGCCGTCTCGGGACCAAGGAAGGCCGCCCGAGGCTCAACGCCCTGATGACCAGCGCCCGCAACCGCGATCTCGATTGTGTGCTGGTCTGGAAGTTTGACCGCTTCGCACGCTCCACGCGCCATCTCCCTACCGCTCTCGAAGAGTTCGACCATCGCTGCATCCGCTTTCATCAGCGTCCAGGATCAGATCGATACCGCCAGCCCGATTGGCCGGGCCATGTCCACCATCATTGGCGCCATGGCCGAACTGGGAGCCATCCCTGTTCAGCGAGTGGGTCAGCCGGAATGAAAGCCGCCGCCCGCGCAAAAACATCTTGGCCGGCCGAAACTCCTGCGCGGTTGGTCAGAGAAATCGAAACGCTTGCGGCCTTCACCGATGACCATGGAGGACGGTACGCCGGTCCTCGGCAGTCTGGAAATCAAGGGGCGGTTCCTGGTTCTCATGGTCAATTCCGCCCAAAGGGCGCGGAGAGGCATCGAGCTCCTGCAGAACGTTCTCGGCAAAATGGTGCGCACGCCGCTCACCAGCATTCAGAAAATGGAACAGGCTGAACAAGCCTACGCGGGTCGGCAAACGACAGCTGACGACATCCCATTGGATGTCGCCGCCACTCGTGCATGACACGCTCGACAAGCAGTACCATGCCATCCTCGACGAGCCCGTTTGCATGCTCGGCAACAAGTCCCCGCGTGCCGCCGCCGGTACCAAGGTCGAGCGCGAAAAGGTCGCCGAGTGGCTCAAATATCCGGAAACTCGATCCGCCAGCATCGGCGCAGACGACCCCATGGACACCTATGATTTCTCATGGATGTGGGCAGAATTGAGAGTCGAGGATCTCAGGCGATGAAACCAGCAGCCCAAAGTTCTTCTTGACCGGTCTTACACGTATCCTGCCTCTACCCTAATTTCACTTTGACCTCGGCAGGAGAGGCGGCATTTTCCGCCACCGCGGCGGGGAACGTTTTGTAAATGCCTCAGCCGCTCAGCATGCTGCGCATGATGCCTTAGGCGAGCCGAGAGCTCGTGGCAGCCCCTCAAACGCAGTTGGCGACCCAGGGTCTCCTAACGCATAGAGACCCGAAACCCGTCCCAAATCCACTGAGCCAGATCACCAAGACGCCACCGCACAACCCCATCCAGATATGGCGTGGGGCCGCGCTCAATGCTTTGTGCAAGGTGTGCGCTGGTCTTCATTCAGCAGTGACGGCTTGCCCGGAGCCGTTTCGTTAATCAGCCCGTCGGGACCGCGTGCGTTGAGCGTACCAGCCAGTTGCGCACGATCTGAACTGTCACACTGCCGATCCGAGCAGCATTTGTGCGAGAGCCGCCGAGCACGATCGGTATCTCGCCTCTGCCGAGCCAGACGCCGCAACCCATCCCCGTCATCGTCTGACCGCAACGAAATCGCCGAACCCATCGCAAACCCCCGTTTGCGCCATCGATACAGACTCGCCGGATTTTGGAAATCCCAAGATTCGGCATTATTAAAGGTTGGTAGAAGTCTGTGACATCGATAAAAAGACCGCAGATGCCGCGTCATGAGGCGTGGTTTCGACGCGCTTCGTCCAATGGATGACAGATGTCATCGGGGTGACCAGAAATCGACGAGGCGCCATAGCTTGGAGCTCAGTTCAGGCTTAATCATGAGACACTCCGAGGGCGATCGCATCTGCGACCTCGATGCAGCGATCGGAGAGCGTCGCGGTCGCAACCCGCAGGTAGTTGCCCGGCAACAGCGAAAACTTGGCTCCGGGATAGACGGCGATCCCGCGTGCTGCAAGAGTGACCATCGCGAAAGCTTCAGATGAAACAGGTACCCACGCGCAGAGGCCGCCGCCGTGTGCTGCATCTATGTTCCGATCCTGCAGCGCCTGGACGAGGTCACGGCGCCGCTGTGCATAAATCGCCTTGGCGCGCTGGAGAGTTTCTTGTGTTGCCGGATCGCGAATCAGCCAAGCGCCGGCGGCCTGCAGAATGCGACTCGTCCAGCCGGCGCTAAAACTGCGGTAGGATTGGATCTGTTCGACGATCGCCTGTGAACTCGAAAGTACGGCAAGACGCAAGTCCGGTCCGTGCGTCTTTGAAAAAGAGAGGATGTGGATGACCCGCTCGGGAAAGAGATGCCCAAGCGACTGCCGAGGCTGGTCGGCAATGTCGGCAACACCATCGTCTTCGACGATCAGCGTATCGGTGTGTCGAAGGATTTCGGCTAGGCTGCTCATTCGCTCGGCGCTGACGCTTTGGCCGGTGACCGAGTGCACGCGCGGCTGAAAGACGAAGGCTACGGGGCGGTACTTCGTAGCTGCCTCAAGGGAGGCGGGCAGGGGGCCGTGGCGATCGCATTCGACGGGAACAATGCGGGCACCACGATCTTCCAGAATGTCTAAAAGTCGCATGGCGGTTGGATTCTCGATCGCTACGGCGTCGCCTGGCATGACCAAAGCGTTCATCATCGTATAAACGGCGTTGTAGCCGCCGTTGGTTGCGAGAAAAGCCTCGGGCTGGTAGGGCCAGGTCTCCCGGACGGCGGCTTCCAGTTCCGGCAAGATACGGCTGCGTTCATAACTGTTCAGATTCTCTGCGGATGCCCCATAGACCATCGCTTCGGTGAGCTTTGGAAGCAAGGCTATGTCCGGTACCGCAGCCGTCAGGTTCAGCACGTCCATGCCGTAGTTGCCGGAGCTTGCAAGCCGTTCAGGCTTTGCGATGAAACGATCGCCGCGCACCCATGTGCCGTTGCGTCCACGGCCGCTGATAATTTTCTGGCGTCGCAACTCGCTCCAGGCTTCAGAGATCGTCGCGGGGCTGATACCGAGCGCAAAAGCGAGATCGCGGATGGCAGGCAGCTTGGTGCCGACGGGCAACGCGCCGCCGCGGATGAGCGCGCTGGTCTCGATCGCAATACCCCGGATCGTCCGATCGGTTATTTTTTCAGCAAGCCAAATTGCATCCCGAATTTCGCTCATTTTTCCATCATATTTAATGTTCAATAACGTAATACCATTTGATCAGCTTGATTTGAACATTTAATCATCGGCCTACAAAAATATTTCTGAGTGGATACCGATGACGATTACTCTTCGACTTGCCCTGCGTGACTGGGACTATATGACGCCCCTTATCCTTGGAGATGTTTCGTCGTCGAAGCTTGATATCAAGGTCGAGCGCGTCGGCACGCTCGTCCCCCATGTCGGCAAAAGCGATACATGCGACGCGGCTGAAATGTCGTTCAGCCGCTATGCGCAGTTTTGCCTCGACGGAGACAAGAGCGTGGTGGGCATTCCGAATTTCATCATGCGCGGTTTCCGCCATCGTTGCGTTATCACCCTAAAAAACAGCCCAATTACTGAGTTTTCGCAACTCGCCGGCAAGCGAATCGGAGTGACTGGCTGGCGTGACTCGGGCAACACATGGACGCGTGCCGCTCTTCGCCGCGAAGGTGTCGATGTCGAAGACGCGATGTGGTTCGCGGGGCGACTCACCGAGGCGCACCCGATCACAGATCGTCTTGATGGCTTCGGACGGGAAGGTCGCATCGAGGCAACTCCTGGCGAGCGACCCATGATTGATCTCTTGATGGAGGGCACGCTCGACGCCATCTTCACACCTTTCATGCCGGATGGCTTTTTTGCCAAAGACTCCCCCTTTCGCCAGCTTCTTTCCGATTTCCGAAGCGCCGAGCGTCGATATTTCAAAGAGGTGGGATATGTGCCCGGAATGCACCTCATCGGCATCAAGGCAGAGATCGTGGAAGAAAATCCTTGGATCATCTCCGAACTGAGTGAGGTCATCGACGAATCCCAGCGCGTTTGGTTGAGCAAGCGCCGCAAATATGCCGATACCTCGCCCTGGATGTTCGACGAACTGCTTAAGTCCTCGCTTGAACTGCCAGAAGGTTGGAGCGCAAGCGGCCTTGCCGCAAACCACAAGATGATTGTCGACTTCGCCGGCGAACTCCACGCGCAGGGCATCCTGCCGAGACAGCTTTCGCTGCTGGAACTCTTCAAATTCGACACCGATGGCAGCCGAACCGCCCTCGCAGCGTAACTTCGACCACCAGGACAGCCATCAAAAAGGGGAATGACCATGTCGCTGAAAACAATGACCTCCTACCTCGCCTTGGTAGGCATGATCATTTCGGGCGCCGCGATGGCTGAGGACGCGGCTTTGCCTAAGCTATCGGTCAACGCGGACCTGCATGCCAAACTTCCTGATGCCATCAGGACGTCAGGAAAGATGATCTCGGTCAACAACGGTTCGTTCCCTCCCTACGAGATAGTAACCGGCACCGTGATGACCGGTGCCAGCGCCGATCTGACTGAAGCACTCGGCAAAGTGCTCGGCGTCAAGATCGAGCACGAAACCGTTGGTGGTCTTCCGGCATTGCTAGCCGGCGTGAATTCCGGCCGCTACCAGTTCGCCTTCGGGCCGGTCGGCGACTACAAGGATCGTGAAACGTCCAATGACTTTGTCGATTGGGTGCAGGAATTCGTTGTGTTCGCCGCTCAGAAGGGTAACCCAAAGGGTATCACCTCACTGGATACAGCCTGCGGGCAGCGTATATCGGTCATGGCAGGCGGATCTGCCGAGCGGGTGATCAAGGCCCAGTCTGACAAGTGCAAGGCCGACGGAAAGAACGCTGTCCAGGTACAGTCCTACACCGACCAGCCGAGCTCGATTTTAGCCGTCCGCTCCAAGCGCGCCGATGCATTCTTCTCCTCGCAGGCACCGCTCACCTATTTCGTTAGTCAGGCCAATGGCCAACTCGAACTGACCGGCATTGGACAGAAGAACGGCTTTGAGGATATTTTCCAGGGCGCCGTCGTGCCGAAGGGGTCGCCGCTCGGTCCGATCATGGTGGATGCGATAAAGGTGCTGATGGACAACGGCACCTATGCCGCAATCATGAGGAAGTGGGGCCTCGAGAACAATATAATCAAGGCGCCTGGCATCAATCTCGGCGGACAGCTTCCCAAATGAGCACGAATATCGAACCCCATGCACCGCCTTCGGGCGGTGCAGACTTCCGCGATGTCGCAACGGCCTACACACCGTTAAGGAAAGGGCGCCTTGCCCTTTGGGCGGTCATCGCGATCATTGTTGCGGATTTCACCTGGATCGTCGCCAACAATAAGAATTTTGGGTGGCCCGTGGTCGCCCAGTATTTCTTCGATCCAACCGTCATCAGCGGCCTTTATGTCAGCCTTGGGCTGACTGTGATCGCCATGGTCATCGGCGTTGTGCTCGGCCTGCTGATCGCCATCATGCGAATGTCCGATGACCGGCTGGCAAGCGGTTTTGCCTCGCTGTTCATCTGGTTCTTCCGCGGCACGCCGCTGCTGGTGCAGTTGATCTTCTGGTACAACATGTCGACGCTATTCCCACAGCTTTCGATTGCAATCCCCTTCGGCCCGTCGCTGATCAGTTGGGACACCAACTCGGTCATCACCCCGATAACCGCGGCAATCGTCGGCCTCGCGCTCAACGAAGCAGCCTATATGGCGGAAATCATCCGCGGAGGTCTCCTGTCGGTTGATCGCGGCCAAGCGGAAACGGCCGAGGCTTTCGGAATGACCAAGGCGCGCGTCCTGCGGCGGATCGTCATCCCGCAGGCCATGCGCTCGATCGTACCGCCGACCGGCAACCAGCTGATCAGCATGATCAAGGCCACGTCGCTGGTCAGCGTCATTGCCATGGCTGACCTGCTCTACTCGGTACAGTCGATCTACAACCGGACTTTTGAGATCGTACCCATGCTGATGGTCGCCGTTCTCTGGTACCTCCTGATTACATCGGTGCTAAATATCGGCCAGAGCTATATCGAAGCTTACTACGGTCGCAGCGACCGTCGGCCCGGCGGCACGACAAAGACTGTCGCAGTTCCCAAAGAGGAGGCGAGCCATTGACCGCAGTATCCACTGCAGCTGGCGATACCGCAAGACCGCTGGTGCAGGCCCGTAACGTCCACAAATCTTTCAACGAACTCGAAGTGCTGAAGGGTATCGACGTCGATATCATGCCGGGCGAAGTGGTGGTCGTTCTCGGTCCGTCAGGCTCGGGGAAATCCACCTTCCTGCGCTGCATCAACCATCTCGAAGCCATCCAGCAGGGATACATTGAGGTGGATGGTGAGCAGATCGGCTACACGGTCCGTAACGATCGGCTCCAAAAGCTTTCCCAAAATGGGATTGCTCGCCAGCGCCGCAAGATCGGCATGGTGTTCCAGCAGTTCAACCTCTACCCGCACATGACGGTGCTGCAAAACATCATCGAGGCGCCGGTTGGCGTTCACGGCGAAAACCGCAAGGCTGCAATCGAGAACGCCAAGCGCCTGCTGGAACGTGTGGGCTTGTCGGAGAAGGCCAATGCCTATCCCCGCCAGCTGTCCGGTGGCCAGCAGCAGCGCGTAGCGATTGCCCGTGCCTTGGCGATCAAACCAAAGCTGATGCTCTTTGACGAGCCGACTTCCGCGCTTGATCCCGAATTGGTCGGTGAGGTGCTGGCGACGATGAAAGATTTGGCAAAGCAGGGCTTGACGATGATCGTGGTTACTCACGAGATCGGCTTCGCCCGCGAGGCTGCCGATCGGGTTGTCTTCATGGATGGCGGCCATATCGTCGAACAGGGCACGCCTGAAAATGTGATCAGCAACCCGCAACACCCGCGCACGCAGGCCTTCCTGTCGCGATTCCTGTGAGGCCGCGTGCTCAGCGGTCTCTCACGTCGGGCCCATAGAACAGCCGGCCCCATCGCACGGTCGTCTCGGTACAGAGCATGCAAAAATATTGGAACTAAAATGACCATCGATAACGATTTCGCCCGCCTTTCGGATTTTGAGCCAATGGACGACACACTACGCGCTATCCGCCGGCATCTCCACGCCCATCCCGAGCTGTCGTTTGAGGAGGTGGAGACTTCCCGTTTCGTTGCCGACAAATTGGAAGGCTGGGGCTACGAGGTGGCGCGCAATGTCGGTGGCCACGGAATCGTTGCCCGTATGACGGCTGGAGCCGGCAAAAAAAGCATCGCCATTCGTGCCGATATGGACGCTCTGCCGATCATGGAGCAGACCGGCAAGGCGTATGCCAGCCAAGTGCCGGGCAAGATGCACGCTTGTGGTCATGACGGTCACACCACGGTATTGCTGGGCGCTGCCGAATATCTCGCGCGCACGCGAAAGTTCAACGGCACGGTCAATCTCATTTTCCAGCCCGCCGAAGAAGCCGGTGGCTTTAGCGGCGCCCAGGCGATGATTGATGACGGCCTTTTCGAGCGCTTCCCATTCGACGCCATCTTCGGCCTCCATAACCACCCGGGCGCGCCCGAAGGCAGTTGGCTGATGCGCTCTGGACCGTTGATGGCGGCAGCCGACACTGTTGAAATCCGGATCACCGGCAAGGGAGGCCACGCCTCGCGCCCGCATCTAACTATTGACCCGGTTCTGGTTGCCTGCAACCTGGTCGTTTCGCTGCAGTCGGTGATCTCCCGCAACATCGACCCAACCCAGACGGCCGTTATAACAGTCGGCGCCATCCACGCCGGCGAGGTCGCCAACGTCATACCTGAATTCGCCAGGTTGCTAATGACGGTACGCTCGTTCGATCCGAAGGTTCGTGAGACCCTCGAACTTCGCATCAAGAAACTCACGCAGTCTCTCGTCGAGGGCTTCGGCGCAGGCGTCGAAATCGACTACACCTACGGCAATCCGGTAGTGGTCAATTCTGAGAAGGAAACCGAGTTTGCCAAGATGGTGGCCGAGGAGCTGGTGGGTGCCGGAAACGTTGCGCTTTGTCCGCTCATTCCAGGCAGCGAAGACTTTTCGCATTTCTTGCAGCATAAGCCCGGCAGTTTCCTGCGTCTCGGCAACGGCATGAAATCGGCTATACTACATAGTGCCAAGTATGATTTTGCCGACGACAGCCTGACCGCCGGCGCAGCGATGTGGGCGCGGTTGACAGAACGCTACCTTGACGAATGAGGAATAGACTGCATTGCCGGAGACGCACATGCCCGATAATGTGCGCTGCGGGCCACAGCGGTAAAGGCCAGGTAGCGCCAACAGAAGTTGATGTTGGTCCACATCCGGGACGGCTAGCCAACACGTAACTCGGGCTCCCCTGCGCAGATATCGGCTAGGAACTCTGGGAAATGCCGCACCCGGGAAGGCATGCGGTGTCCTCCGGCAATGATTGCGTTGATTGGAAGAAGGGGCGGCGTGTGCTTATCGAGAATTCGCGCCACTTCCCCGGAGGCTAGCACAGCTGTGAGTAACCAACTTGCATGGTGAGCGATGCCTAGACGCGCGAGGGCCGCGCCCCGGACATGTTCCGCATCGTTGGTGCGGAACGAGCTCGCGCTCTCAACGGTAAGCTGCTTACCGTCAACAGTAAAATCCTACCCGACAATATGGCCCTGATGGACGTTGCCAATCCGTTGGTGCGCGTGCAACTCCTCAAGCATTTGCGGCGTGCCGTAGCGGGCGAGATAGCTGGCGGAGGCCAAAGTTATCATTCGCATGTCGCCTATTCGTCGAGCAACCATAGAGGAGTCGGAAAGTTGGCCAATGTGGATCGCGATTTCGATCCTCTCCTCGATAAGGTCGATGTGACGGCCGGAGACCTCGAGTTCGATGGCGACGGGCGCTGATAGGTTTTGCCTGCCGTGAATGCGTTGTGGCCAACAGCCTGCAGGATATCGTTCTCGGTATAATTCATGTTGCGTTCGTTACTTGAGCAGAGGATACGAGCCCGATATCGAGCGTAAAATGGGAGCCGAGGCTTTCCTCAGAGGACCTGCTGTCGGCGCAAAACTGAAGGACACGCCACTCGGCAAGAGAGATGAGTTCCTTAAGCCGTTCGGCCGCCTCGACAGGTTCCGCGAGGATCTTCATCTGTTACACCTCCTACCAGACCCGCTCATACAATATCGTGTCGAACGCCGGATCCGTCGAGACGAAGGTGGAATGCTCCAGCCGCGTCTGGGCGGCGAGTGTGCGGTCCCACGGATCGCGGTGATCCCAGCCGAACACGGCTGCAAGCTCGGCATCCAGATCGCTGATGGCCCAGGTCTGCAGTGCGCTTGCTGTGACGGCGGCCCTAAGTTCCTGTGGCTTGAGGTCGAGCTTGTTCAGGCGCATCATGTTGTCCAGCTCATAGAACGTGACCGCGCTGACGAGGACAGCGTACGCCTTGTCCTCAATCATCGTTCGTGCCTTTGTGGACAGGCGATCACTGCCAATCGTCCGCCAGTAGACGGCGTGGCTGTCGAGCAGGATTTTCATTGCGTGGTTTCGCTACCGTCGGATTTGCCTTGCCATATGCCGGTATCATCGTTCCAGTCGCCTGCATCGATGGCGGACTGCTCGGCATCCGTGGTATCGAACAGATCGTCGGGCAAGCCACGATGGCGCAGAAGGCCAAAGGGACGCTTGCCGCCGTCGGCCGCCGGACCGATGCGCGCGTAAACTTCATTGCCGCGCATGATGACGATCTCTTCACCCTGGTTCGCACGCTCAAGAACCTCGGCAAAGTTCTTACGCGCCTCGCTGATCTTGTAATGCGTCTGGGCCATCGTATCATCCGCTTTCAGGTTGAAAACGATCATACCACGACACCGTCATGCGTACGATCAACATGTACATCTCACCTCCGATAAGCAATATATGTCGACGATACAGACGGAATTGCCTAATTTCGTGTGCCGGATCTCTGCTGGCCGCTCGGACACTGATGCAAGCTCGGTGCTGGTAAAGGACGGGACAGCTGTCCGCTTTGCTCGCATTTGGGGGCTCTGACAACCTCAGTATCCCTAGGCGCCGGATAACTGGTCGCCCCAATTGACATGCCTCAGGAAGCGCTCCTTCCCGGGTAGCTCCTTCCAGATAATTATACTCCAGTGAAATTTGCAGTTGATTTCCGTGGCGGAATGCGGTTCAAATACTTATACCGCAGTATAAGTTTCGTTGGTTTCGCCATGGATCGTATTCCGCTTTCACCTGTGAACAGACCGCAGATATCTTGGTCGCCAAGAAGACTGTGGGTTGCCGGCGCTTCGGCTGCCCTGCTCACCGGCTTTGCATCGGGCCCTTCTGACAGCAACCATCATATCGCTCCGGGACTATCTACACAGGTCAATAAGTCTAGTGGCGTAGGCGCGACTGTAAGAAAGCCTGCGGTGCTGTCGGTGGCAATCCCAGCGTCTGGATCTGTCGCGATCAAGCAGGCTGCCGTCCCGGCACTTGAAGCGACGAACTTCAACCAGCGCTTTGAAGGGCCGCGCGACGAAGATCGGAAGTGGGATAGGGCTCTTCTGTTTGAGGTGGACGGAGAGTCGGATAATAATCCCTCGAGCTTACCTGGAAAGGCGCCTGATAGCGCGACTGCACGGCGCGAACGCACCGTGCAGTCGCCCATTGGTGCTCATTCTCTTGAGAGCCCGCCAGCATCTCCGGTCACGGACCTGGACACCAGCTTGAATGTCGATGCCAGCGGGTCAACAGCACAGGCTCGCCCCGATCTTTTATCCGGCATCCCCACGGACTTTGCGAGGCTCGCGCTGGCGATTGCCGCGACGGATGGAGTTGATCCGAACTGGGTGCTTTCGGTCATGCGGGCCGAGAATGGCGGCTTCGATCCAGGCTTGGTGAGTTCTGCCGGCGCCATCGGACTAATGCAGGTGATGCCACGCGTAGGCAAAGCCTTCGGTGCCAAGGATTTGACCGATGCCGAACAAAACATCCAGGCAGGCACGAGGTTTCTCCGGTTCCTTATCGATAAGTACCGAAATCCGGTGCTGATCGCCGCGGCCTATAATGCCGGCGAACCCAACGTCGACCTTCGCCACTCCCTGCCGCTGAACCGCGAGACCGCCGACTTTGTCACACGTGTCGTCGGATACTATACCGGCACAGTGGTCAGGCAAAGGCATCCGCAAGCTATCCCGCCCTCAGCTCCCGTACCCATCTCGCCGCGCGCCGGGCCTGCCGAGCGAGTTAGATCCCCAATGCTTGTCTTCTCTGCTGCACAGCCGATCCCGCCGGACGCCCGTCCTCAGCGTGAGGAAGGGCGTAGAGATGTTGGCGGACCAGTCAAAATCGTCAAGGAAGAGGTGTCTAAATGAATCCCATCGCGTTCGCAGCCCACACGGCCGCTCTCTATAGCAGCGTTGCCTGGTCCTCCATGGCTCGGCGAAAATGGCTCGGCAACGCCGCCATTGTGCTTGCGGCAAGCCTGATTCTGCTCGCCGCCCAGTACGAGCCGGCGGCGGCACAGAACCTCGATCGTCTCCAGCAGGCGGCTGATCGGCTGGTGCAATTCTTTACGGGCCCGTTCGGCCGCTCGGTCGGCGCGATCGCCTTCATTGGCATGTTCCTCGCAGCGGCCTTCGGATACTGGTCGTGGGGGGCGCTCCTGCGTGTCGGCGGATGCCTTGCCGGTATGTTTGCCGCAGCCGAACTCGTTGACTTCCTCGCCGGCGGGGGGACGTGAGCATGGCGGGTAATGATTCCGACGGGCGTGACGACTACATCGAATCCCATCCGGTTATTCTCGCGCTGACGCGGCCGCCAACAGTAATGGGAATACCCTACACATATTTCCTGGCGGAATGCTTCATCTCGCTGATGGTGTTCTTGATCTTGGGATCGATCCTATGGTTCCCCGCATGTTTCGCCATTCTGCACGGCATCCTCTACGTGCTTACCGTAAAACTCGACCTCTGGTTCTTTGAGATCGTCGGTCGGCTGAGCATGTGCGGCGTCAATCCTCTTGGCCGGAAGCTCGGCGGTGGCGTCAGAACCTACGGGGTGTAAGCGATGAACACGATGGCGAGATCGCTGAAAGGAAGTCTGTCGAGGGGCTGGGAGATCTTTGCGGATCGCCGTGTCGCGACGCATGTCCCTTTCTATGTGCCGGTCGAGAACGGCATCATCCGCCTGAAGAACGACTGCCTCGTCTCGACCGTAAAGCTGACCGGCTTTTCCTTCGAGACGGCCGACATCGAGACAATCAACATGCTGCAGCGACAGCGCAACGCCGCCTTCCGCGCGATCTCTTCGATCGGCAGCTTTGCGCTCTATACGCATGTCGTTCGGCGCAAGGTGGCGCCCTCGTTACCCTCGGCTTTCGCCGATCCTTTCATGCAGTGTCTCGACCATGTCTATCAGAAGAGCATCTCCAAGAACGAGATGTTCGTGAACGACACCTATGTCTCGCTGGTTGTGCGGCCGATGTTCAAGAAAGGGTCAGCTCTTTCCCGCATCATGGGCGCCGGCGGCACCATCGTGCGCAAGGAACAATTCCGTGCGATGCGCGACAAGCTGGTCGAGGCGACGCGGGCACTGGAGAAATCGCTTGGCATCTACGGTCCGAGGGTCCTTCGCGACGTGCAGCGCGTGCACGCGGACCTCGGGAATAGCAGGACGATATTCCGTGATGTGTCGGAAGACATGGTGATCGATGAGACCGCGCAAAAAGTCTGGTTCTCCGAACAGTGCGAATTCTTCTACACACTTCTGAATGGCGGACGCGTCCGGCCGATCAGGCTTGGGACGATCCCGGCCGACGAGTTGCTGCCAGCGCGCAGGACATCGATCGGCAACCGCATCATCCATCTGCAGGGCGACACGCCCGATGACGACCGCTATGCGGCGATGGTCTCCCTGAAGGAGTATCCGCCCGAGACCGGCGCAGGCATGCTCGACTATGTCCTCAAGCTGCCGTTCGAGCTGGTGTTGACCCAATCAATGTCCTTCGTCGATGATATGGCTGCGCGCAGTCGGATAGAACGACTAGACCGCCAGATGTCGAAGGCCGACGAAGGTGGATCCAGCGTGCAGGCCAATCTCGACATCGCTCGCGACGAGCTCGCACGCAAACGCGTCGCCTTCACCGAGCATCATCTGACCATCATGCCGATTGCCAAATCGACAACGCAGCTCGACGACGCGGTGGCACTGATCGGAAACGAACTTGGTGCGCTCGGAGCGTCATATGTCCGAGAGGATCTGAATGCAGAACCGGCCTACTGGGCGCAGCTTCCCGGGAATCAGGCCTATATCGCGCGCCGGGCTTTGATCTCGACACTCAACTGCGCGGGCTTAAGCAGCTTCCATGCCTATCCCTATGGCAAGCCGGACGGCAACCACTGGGGCCCAGCGATCACCATCTTTGAGACGACCTCCGGCACGCCCTTCTTCTTCAACTTCCACCAGGGGGATGTCGGGCACACGACAGTGTTCGGACCGACGGGATCCGGCAAGACTGTCATCATGGGCTTCCTCATTCTGCAGGCCTATCGTGTCAGCCCGCGCCTGAAGACAATCGTCTTCGACAAGGATCGCGGCCTCGACATCATGGTGCGGGCGGCGGGCGGAACTTACATGACGCTGGAGCCCGGCAAACCCTCCGGTTGGAACCCATTGCTACTCGATGACACAGAGGGAAACCGGGTTTTCCTGTACGGGCTTTTGAGCTTCATGCTTAAGCCGTCGAAGGAAGGCGAGAGCCTGACGCCGCAAGAAGAATCAATCATCCGCAGCGCGATCAAATCTGTCCTCAAGACGAAGGACAGGTCGTACCGCCGTCTCTCGTCGTTGCGGGCACTGCTTGCCGGCAGCGAGAGAACGGAGGGCAGCCTGATCGCCCGGCTCGACAAATGGGTCGACAAGGGGCCCTATGCCTGGCTCTTCGACAATGCCGAGGATATTCTCGATATCTCGAGGCCGATGATCGGCTTCGACATGACTTCGATCCTCGACGATCCTACGGTGCGCACCGCAGCACTTCTCTACATGTTCCATCGACTCGACGAAATCTACGACGGCAAGGCGCCGATCATCAATCTGATGGATGAGGCCTGGAAGCTGCTCGATGACGATGAGTTCAAGCGCACGCTAAAGGATTACTTCAAGACCATCCGGAAAAGGAACGGTCTGGTGATCTTCGGCACGCAGTCGGCCGACGATGTGGTGCGCTCGAGCGTCAGCCGCACGATCATCGAGCAGACGTCGACGAACATCTTCTTCGCCAATCCGAAGGCTGACGAAAGCTCTTACATGGAGCACTTCGGCCTATCCCGGGCCGAGTTCGAATGGGTCAAGAACGGGGATCCGAATTCGCGCTTCATGCTGATCAAACAGGCGAAGAACAGCGTGATTGCCCGCGTGGACATGTCCCACATGCCCGAGTTCATCAAGGTGCTGTCAGGCCGGGAGGAGACAGTGCGTGAGGTCGAGATGCTGCTAGACGAGCATGGAGAGGATCCGAAGAACTGGCTGTCGAAATTCTGCGACTGGAACGTGGTAGCGGTCGATGAGCAGCGCAAAGCGTCTTGAGAGAGTTGCAGTCGGCTGTTTGGCCCTTGCTGCGGTTCTTGCTGGCAGTACGAGCCATGCGCAGGTGCCGGTCATCGACAATGCGCGCCAGAAGATCCAGCAGGCGACGTTGAACTGGTACCAGGGCTATCAGGCCGATACCCGGAAGCTGAAAGGCGCCTCGGGCGGCACGGCCGACAGCGTGGCACCCGGTCAGGGTTCCGGCGCGCCCGATGATTGCTCGGCGGACGGCATGGCGGGCGGCACCGCGCCGGCGGCGCCATCTCAGCGCACGCCGAGCCAGCAGGAAGTTGCCAGCATGGTCGAGGGTGAGGCAATCCGGCAGAGCGTCGATCCGAATTTCGCGCTGGCGATCGCCGAGCAGGAATCCCGCTTTCGCCAATCCGCCCGCTCTGCGGTCGGAGCCACCGGCGTCATGCAGCTGATGCCAGGGACAGCCGCTCAGCTCGGCGTCAATCCCTACGATACACGCGACAACATTCGCGGCGGCGTGAAGTACATCAAGCAACTCCAGGGGATGTTTGGCGACCGCTACGACCTGATCGCCGCCGGCTACAATGCCGGCCCATATCGGCAGTCGCTGCAGAACGGCCAGGTCCCCAACATTCCCGAGACCCAGGACTACGTCAAAAAGGTCTCTGCCTATTATGCGCGCAACAAGGCTCAGAATGGTGACCGCACCCCGACGCAAGGTGCCGGCGAGCCGGAAACCGTCAGCTACGGGAACGGATGCGGCGAGCAAATCAAGAAAGCCGTTGACCGGAATACGCAGGCGCAGGTCGAGCGCGGTTCGGTCTGGAACGAGTTGCTCGGAAAATCGACCGAAGCGAACCAGCAATATCTTCAGCGCCTAAAGGCTGGCCTTCAGTCGTCATCAGCGAGCCTGCGCGGGACTGGCGGCGGCAATGCCAAAGATTACGACGGCTCGCTTGCGATGGCGCAGATCCAATGCCCGACCAATATCATTGATACCGGCGGCACGCGCTGCTTTGCGGTGCCGTCGAGCGCGAGTACCGAGCAGATCCAGCGCTGGCTCTTCGACCTGCAGGAACAGGCCCGCGCCGATGGCAACGTCGCGACTTTCTCGGTGATGCAAGATCCCGCCTTGGGCCTCGTAACAGTCGTCGATGCCAGACCCACCGCGAAGTGAACGGACAGGAGAGGACAGTTACATGAAGATATCACTCTTAGCGGCGACTTTGAGCTTGTTGGTTGTCGCTCAGGCGCAGGCACAGGTCCCTGTCAAGGATTCGGAAAACATCTCGCTCAGCGAGGAGATCAAACGACTATCGTCGGAGATCCAGCAGGACACATCCGTCGTCAAGGACAACACCACGAAAACTCTGGCAGCGATCACAGGCGACCGGACGCAGGATGCCAGCCAGTTTGCCAAGCTTGCGACCGGCAATGGCTTCAGCATGGGACAGGCGCCGGATTTCAGCACTATCCTATCGAGCAACCAAGCTGTGTTCGGAGGGATCGGCGGCCAGTTCCAGAACACCGCGGCCAAGCTGATCAACGGCCTCAACCTGGTAAAGATGGTGGTCGATAGCGCCAAGGGCGGCGGGCTGTCAGGCGCCAACCAAGTCTATTCGCAGGGAATCAATGCACTCACCACGCTCACCGCGCTCACCGACGCGATGAACAGCGCGACGAAAGACCGGCAGAACTCGTTCATGCAGGCCACGCAACAGATCGGAACGGCAAAAGACCTGAAAGGGGCTCTGGAGCAAAACACCCAGATGGTGCTTCAGGGGAACCAGACCGCCAACGAAGCCGTCGGCTCGTTGAACAACCAGGTCATGCTGCTGAACCAACAATACAAGGCAGCGCTCGCCACCTCATCGCAGAACCTCAAGACCTTCGCTCCGCTTCCCGACAGCGTGATGCGTGACGGCGGAACCGCGCCACAGGGCAGCTCGGTTCGTGATCAGTTGAAGGCTTTCGAGGAGCAGAACCATTGAGGGTCACCCACTTGCTGGCGATCGGCTTTGTCGCGCTTACCGGTTGCGCCGGGAAATACGAGCAGATGGCGAAATGCTCGGCCGACGAAAACCCTGTGCCGGCACCCAGCTACGGGACAGAGCTGAAGCCGACAGCTGCGGAGGTGGCGGTCGAGGCGGCAACCAAAAACGATTGCGGCCCAATGCGCCCTGTCAATCAATTCCAGGATGAGACATGGATCCCGTCAGTTACGCGATAAATTTCTATGGTGATGCGCTTCGATATTTCGACAAGATCAACGAGGCGTCTCTCGAAAGAGCATGGGGTTTGTTTGCCGAGAACAGCAATCTGGTCTCCGGCATACTGGCGATCTTCCTGATCCTCTACTTCCTCTGGGGCGCGCTCGGACTATCCAGCGTTTCCCTGCAGGATATGGCCCTTACCGCCTTCAAGCTTACACTCGCCTATGCCCTGATCATGTCATGGGCGAATTTCTACGACAATATCGGCCAGTTCGTGTTGTCGGCACCGCAGGATCTTGGCTCAGCCATTTCCTCGGCAATGGGTGGTCAGTCGGCGGGTTCGGATATCGCGAGCCAAGTCGCCAGCATGGCGCGCAAGGTCTACGACTTTGCCATGCAGCTCTTCAATTCCTATGAATCCGGATGGCTGCCGAACGTCACCGGCGCCGTCGTCGTTTTCATCGTTCTTGTGTTCGGCCTGTTGCCGATGTTGCTGATCCTCACCGGCGTCACGCTGTTTGCCAAGATGATCACCGCTGTCATGCTGGCGATCGGCCCGATTGCCATCCTTTCCTATTTCTTCGGAATCACGCGGTTTCTCTTCGACGCATGGGTGAGGGGTGTCGCCTATGGCATGTTCATGCTGCTCTTCACTTACATCATGGCCGGGCTGTCGTTCGGGTTCCTGATCGGCATGATGGACACGATCAACGGCGACATGGCCACCAAGGAAAACGCGCTAGCGATCGTGCTTGCCATGGTGCTTTATCTGGCTCTGATCTCTTATTTCATCTTCCAGGTCCCCGACTTTGCGCGCACGTTTTCCTACGGCACCGCATTCTCTGGTGTTCCGGGCGGCGGCGGGGTTGATACCGCATACAGTGCTACCCGCAGACAGTTGGCCTCCAGCAATTCACGCGCCGGCCAAGCAGCTGCAGTCGGGCTCGGCATGCTGGCTGGACCGAGAGGGGCCGTTACGGCAGCAGCTCTTGCTGGTCGCGGCGGCATCGCCGGCGCCGGCGCCCTCGGTCGGATGCTGACCAATCGTCGGCGCAGCAGCGAATGACCAAGAGAGCAAGAACGGCTTTAAATTTCTCAAAAATAGCGACTTCGAGGTTCGAGACTTGGCATTGTTCAGACGGCAATTGAAAGCGGCGCCAGCCGACCGTGTCCCCGGTCCCCAGGATATCTACGACCAGCATCTTTCCTGGGGCGAGAAGAACCGCTCCCTTCGCACTTTGATCGGTCTCATCCTGCTGGTCTTCGCAGTGGCCGGCTGGATCGTCGCCGGCGTGCTTTCTTTTTCGGTGGCGCAACTGTTTCCGCTCGTGCGCACAGAGGTCGTGCCGCTGATCGTCGATAAAAACACCGGTTACATGGAAACCGTCACCACACTCGACAAGGACCGCACGAACGTCTCCGAGATCCAGGCAGTTCGCGCCTCGTTCGTCGGCAATTATGTCATCCGCCGCGAAACCTACGACCCACGCTATCTGTCCGAGAACTTCGACATGATTGCGCTGTGGTCGGAGCCGAGTTCGCCGGCGTTCAAGGATTATTCGGACTGGATGAATCCCTCCAATCCCAGAGGTCCGGTGAAGACGCTCGGAACGACCGGTGAGATCAGACCGGAAATCCTGTCGGTCAATCCACTCAATCAGACGACGATGTCGGTCCGGTTTGAAACGAGAGAGCGCCAGCGTGGCGGCGAGGTCGTCAACCGGTGGTCCGCAACGGTTCGCTATAAACAGATCAACCTTCCCGCCAGCAATCGGGTCCGGCTTTACAATCCGCTGGGCTTCGTGGTCACCGAATATGTGAAGGTCCCCGAGACCATGCCTTCGGGGCTCGTTCAATGAAGCGCAGGATGTGGATAACCGCCCTGTCGCTGTTCTTGGCGAGCTCGGCTGCCCAGGCTGAACTTCTCGCCCGCCCCGGCAGGCTCGACCCCCGGGTGCGGACACTGCCGTATTCGGCAGAGCAGGTGTTTGTTCTGACCGGCACCTACGGGATGGTCACGACAATCCTGTTCGGCGCGGACGAACAGATCACGCAGGTCGTCGCAGGGGATACAGTGTCCTGGCAGATCCTGACATCGGCCGATCGCCGTTCGCTGACCCTGAAACCGATGGAAAAGGACGCCCCGACCAACCTCTCGGTGGTGACGACCAAACGCGCCTATTCCTTCGACCTCGAAGTGAACGATAGCAAGTCTATCCAGAACCAAACATACAACCTGCGATTCATTTACCCGGAAGATACCGGCCTGAAGGGAACGGCAGAGCTCTGGAAGCAGGCCCAGGACGCCGAGCGAAATCCGAACATCAAGAATATTCGCCGCGACAAGGTCAATTACGACTACGGCTTCAAGGGCAGTGATGCAGCCAAGCCGCTCTGGGTCTTCGACGACGGGCTGAAGACCTTCATGAAGTTCACAGGCGATGTGCCCGCCATCTTCATCGTCGACGCCAAACGTCGAGAAAGCCTCGTCAATTATCGACGGGAGGCGGATTACATCGTCATCGACACGGTCTCGCGGCAATGGACGCTGCGCTACGGCACTGAGAACGAGACCTGCCTGTTCAATCTTCGCACAGCCCCTGCCGATGTGCCGGCCCCGATCGAAGGTGCCGTGGCGCCAAAGCGGCTCGGCTCCGGTGGGCTCCGGTCCGAACCCAAGTCACGATAGGAGGCACGATGTCGGATCCGAACTATCACTCGATGGACACCGATACCGCAATTGGCGGCCAGGTCTGGCGATCCGGGATCGGGTTGATGCGTCCGATGGCTGTGGTGGTCGCGATCGCCGGTATCGGCGTTGTTCTCTACTTCCTGTTTTCCGGCGGTGAGCGGGAACCGACCGTCGACACGACGCCTCGGGAAGAATTCCGCCCGGTTCAGGCGCCGAGGAACGAGGGCTTCAATCCGCCGGCGCCGCCGCCCTTGCCGACCGTCCAGGTACCAGAGGCTCCTCCGCCCCCGCAACCCCCGCTGCCGGAACCAGTCGTGCCGGCCCCGGTCCAGATCGCGCCGCCGGTCGATGTCGATTGCTCCAGGGGAAACAATCCCGACAATCCAAGATGTATCGAGCTCGCCCGAAAGGCGAAGCTTCTCGAGCGTGTCCGCTCGTCCGCTGTCGTCTTCGATCAATCCGAGCAGAGGAAAGGATCCGCATCGGCTTCCTCCGATGCTTCGGGAGCCGGCCTGGTCGGCGCGAACGGCCCGTCTGGGGCGCCCTACGGTGGAAACCCCGATGCCGGCGGCGCTACAGATGGCGACCGCGCCTTCCTGAAGGCGATGGGTGGCCAGGGAGTGGAGGTCTCGACGGCCACTGAGAACCGGCGCATCGATGCCTGGATCCCGCAGGGCACGATGATCCGCGGTACGCTCGAAACGGCTGTGAATTCCGATCTCGCCGGCATGGTGAAGGCGATCGTCCGGGAGGATGTCTATTCCTTCGACGGCCGCCGCATCCTCATTCCCGCAGGCTCCTCGTTGATCGGCGACTACAAGTCCGGTGTCGAACGCGGGCAGGAGCGCCTCTTCATCGTCTGGACCCGGATGATACGTGGCGATGGTGTTTCGGTCCAACTTGGCTCCTACGGCACCGACCGTCTCGGCCGCTCCGGCATGACCGGCGTCGTCGACCGGAAATATTGGGAGCGGTTCGGGCCGCCGGCGCTGATGACGATCATCGGCGGCGTGACTCAATACATCGCTCAGCTCGGTCAGAAACAGGATCGCAGTATCACGATCGTCAATACGGACGGAACCGTGACCAGCATTCCCCAGGACAACGGAACCACCTCGCAGGATCGCGCACGCGAGATCGCTGCAGAGACCATCGCGTCAGGCATTCAGCAGCTTGCGACGGAGGCGTTCCAGGACACTAAAAACATCAAGCCGACGATCCATATCGCCCAAGGCTCCGATATCACCGTGTTCGTCACACGAGATCTGGATTTCTCCGATCTCTATCCAGACCCGGTCCGCGAAGCGTTCGAGCGCTTGCGCAGAAAGAAGCTCGGCAAATGAATGCTTGTTTATCGATCTCCGCCGAACAACACTTCCTGTCCGAGGCGCTCGAGCCCATCAAGACGTTTCTCGACGATCCCGGTGTGGTCGAGATCTCCTGTCAGCGCAGCAATGAGATCTGGCTGGAACGCATCGGTCAGCTCAGCATGGTGAGGCAGGCGGTCGATGGGCTCGACCAGGAGGCGATCCGTCACATGGCGTCCCGCGCGGCGTCGTTCACCAAGCAAACCGTCAATGCCGAGAACCCGTTGCTGTCCGCTACCCTGGTCGATGGCGAGCGCGTGCAGTTCGTCCTCAATCCGACCTCGGCGACAGGACATGCTTTTTCGATCCGCAAGCAATTCATACGCCGGTTCGATCTCGGCGACTACGAAAAGGCCGGTGCCTTCCGATTCACCAAGGTCACCGGCGACGACTATATCGACGATGTCGATATCGAGTTGTCACGTTTGCTGCGGGCCGGAAGGGCACGCGGATTCTTGGAGCTCGCGGCTGTCCATCACCGCAGCATGTTGATCTCTGGCGGCACGTCGACCGGCAAGACGACGTTTCTCAACACCATGCTCACCGCCATTCCGAACAACGAGCGGTTCGTCTTGATGCAGGATACTGCAGAACTGGAGCCTTGCCAGGAAAACGTCGTTTCGCTGCTGGTTTCGAAAGGAGGACAGGGCGAGGCCCGGGTGACGATGACCGATCTCCTTGCGTCGGCGTTGCGCCTGCGGCCGGATCGCATTTTTATGGGCGAGCTGCGCGGTGACGAGGCCTTCGACTTTATCAACGCGATCAATACCGGCCATCCGGGCTCGATGTCGACGATCCACGCCAACTCGCCGCATCACGCTTTTAACCGACTGTCGACGCTGGTGCTCAACAGCAACGTCCGCATGGAGCGCGACGACATCATCCGCTACATCCGCTCGATCATTCCGATCGTGGTCCAGTTGAAGAAGAGCGATGCCGCCGGTGGCCGCGGTGTCAGCGAGATTTACTTTGCCGACGAGGTGGATGAAGATGGCAAGCGTCGACACGGACACGCAGGCTGATCGCCCGAAGTGGACGGAGCTTCAGAGTGCTTCGACCTTCACTTTTCCGGTCGCCGTACTCGGGGCCGTCGCGGTGTGGCTGTTGTTCTTCACGCTGATCTACGACGCCTATGTTACGTCATTCGGATCGACCTCCTATTACGACTACATCGCTCAGGCTCGTCTCCTCGATAGCCTTGTTTATACATGGTCCATCGTCCGGGCCCGCAACACGGTCGGGCTGTCGCTGCTCGCCCTGTCCCTCGCCACGCCGTTCCTGTTTTTCCTGCTGTGCATGTGGATGCTGAAAGGGGGTAGGGCGCTATCGCGGAAGATCCTCTATCTCCTTCACATCAGGTCGATGTTCACCCTGATTGCACACTCGGCACTCATTTTCGCCGCCGCCTATGGCGGTGTCGCCGTCTACGGGATCGTTTTTTACCTCGTGGCGACAAGGGCCGGCGGACATGTCGATATTGCCGACTACTATAGCAATCACCTTGCAGCGATGTATCAGGCACCCTTCGGTGCGACCGACGCGGCAGGCGCATATCGGAAGCCCTCGCGACAGACAGTGATCGGCGCACTGGCGGGCCTGGGGGCAGCAGGCGCGCTAGTCGGGGTTCCAATCGGCGCCGCGATCCAGAAACGCCAACGGATGATCATGGGCAAAGCGCGGCTGGCAACCTTGAAAGATGCCGCCGACTTTCAGTTGCGTGACAAGTATGGCATCGTGCTCGGCTTGAAACAGGGGCTGCTTCTGCGCAATGACGGCGACCAGCATGTGATGGTCATCGGCTCGCCGGGACAGGGCAAATCGCGCGGCTTCGTCATCCCGACCATGATGAGTTTTAAGGGCTCGCAGGTCGTTCTCGATATGAGCGGTGAGCTTTTCGAGGAAACCTCAGGCTACCTTAAGGACAGGGGCTACGAGATTTTCCTGCTTGCACCGGGGTCCAATTTCACCGACGGCTACAATCCGCTGGATCTGATCAGTGCCGATCCCAACCAGAGGATCACAGACCTGCAGAAACTCACGCAGATGCTGCTCCCGGAACGTCTGCGATCCGATTCCTCCGATTTCTGGGAGGAAAGCGCCAGGATCCTGCTGACGGCAATGCTGGGTTTCGTGCTCGAATGCCCTGATACCCGCAAGTCGCTCAGCGAGCTCTACCGTATCCTCAACTCGATGTCGGATGAGCGCAAGGTGATCATTCAGCTTCTGGAAAACTACGAGGCCGTCCTGTCCGACCAGACCCGTATGCAACTGACCAAATTCGCCGGGCGCCACGAAAAGCTCGGGGAGGGCATTGCAGCGGAGATCGTCGCCAAGCTCAATTTTCTGCAGAACCCGCTGGTCGAGGCACTGACATCGATTACGTCAATCCCGATAGACGCCATCAGAAAACGGAAAGTGGTGATTTACGTTCAGGCCGACTGGAATGCCATTCAGATCTACGAACGGCTGATCTCGATGTTTATCCAGCAAATGGCCGACAAGCTCGTGCAGATGGGACGGTTGCGCAACGGCGAGCACGAAGTACTGATGATGCTCGACGAGTTCGGCAATGGTGGCCGCATCGACACTGTCCTGACACTCGCTCCGCTGATCCGCAAGAACGGCGTTCGCTTCGTGTTCATTCTGCAGGATGGCGCCCAACTCGAACGGCTTTACCAGCGCTCTGGCCAAAAGATCCTCATGGGTGCATCGACGATCAAGCTGTTCATGAACTTCCAGAACCAGGAGGACGCGACGGCGGTGTCGATGGCAGCTGGCAGGACGACGGAGTGGGTCGAGCAGTCATCCTATACCCATCGCCATGGTCGCCGCGATCGATCGATTGCAAAGGTGCCGGTTTCGGTCGATCTTTTGCCGGTTAATACGCTGATGATGATGAAACCCGAGGAGGCGATCCTCCAGGTCACCGGCATGCCGCTAATGCGTATCATGAAACTGGACTCCGGTGGCGAGCGCATGTTTTCGAAGGCGCGAAAGTTCAAGCCGGCGACACGGCCATGCATGGAGCCGGTCGAATGGACGATCGCTGATAGCGACGCAGTCAAGCCAATCGTGGCGGACCCTGAGGCGGCCATCCCTTCGAAAACGAGAAGCCCGCCGCCCGGGACTCAAAGCGAGATCGACTTAGGCGCCGTGCAGCGACCGCCGCAACCACAGAATATGCGCTTCATCGTCAAGGACGGGGTACGCTACGTCTATATATCATCGCTCGACGAACTTCGTCATCGCCTGGATCTCGACGAGAAACGTGAGGCCGGTGTCAGTCCGGAAGACCTGCCCAAGGGGAACGGCGTGCGGGAACCTGATAGCCGAAGGAACGGGCCGGCCGGCCGGCAGGAGAAAGACGCCGGAGGCAACCGTGCTCCTCTCCTTGCCGAGGAGGGTAGCGATGTCGAGATTGATATCGATCGGGAGAAGCTGGCCCGTAGCGTCTATTCAGGATCTCCAGGAAAAGCGCGAAATCCACCAGGTCGCATTCCGGATTCTCGTGACCAAGGCGGCGAGCGCTCCATCGGCCCGGCCATTCTTCAACGTCAAGAGGTCCGGGAGGTATTCGGAGCGGATATCAAGGCCTTGAATGACGTGATTTTCCAACGGGCTGATGGCGCCTCATTCGAGCCAGCGACGCTGAACGCCGATGTCGAGCTTTTGATTGGACGTCTCTGCGAACGCCTGGCGAGCGAGAGTTCAAAAGCCATTCTGCAGGAGTTCGCTGACGTTGCGCGAGATCCGCTGGGTGAGGAGAGGACGCAGGTCGAGACCGATGGTGGCGTCGACTAGCTGATAGGGTTGGCTTGTCAGTACCGTTCTGTTGTCCAAGACCTCGTGCAGGGTCCACAATAGTTGCCAAAAAGGGGAGATACCGTGGCGGAAATCAAATACTTCAGGCGTGGAGGTCTTTCGACAGAGGAAAGCCTCGATCGAATTGTCGACGCTGCCAGAAACGACGGTGGCCTTTGGTTGATGATCAAGGAGCGCGCAATGGAGACACGCGCGCTGACGGTCGAGTTCGAAAGGCTGGGGGCAAACCCCGGCGAAATGGAGAGGCTATTTCCAAGGCGCCTGACACCGACGATCTCTGAGCTGGTAGACGAGCTTGTGTGGTCCATCGCTGGAGGCTGTCCGCCGGAGATGAGGGTTCTTGTTCAAGATGCGTTGCTCCAGGCAGCGAACGCAGAACTCGATGCGAACAGGGGGCGGCCGTCGTGAAAAGACGGGACTGACGAGATCATCTCTCTATTTGTTGTTCGTCGACCATCGCTAGAGGACTTGCAGACCGGCTGCGCGTAAGCCTGCACAGCGCGAAGCCGTCACTCGAAATCCACGTTTGGCAGAGGAAGGAATGCCATGCTACCGCCGGTCCTCTTGCACGGGCCGAGCGCAGCAGTGTAAGACCCGTGAGGACCGTGTGCACAGGTACTGAGAGACAGTCAAAATAGCGTTTAGGCATAAGCCTATCGTTTCGCAACGACGACAGGAATTGGATGAGCAGCGAAACCTCGAGAGCATTCCCCATCGGTCGCCGCAACGCCACGTTCCATGGCTGCGACATACTATACGGCCGTCGCCCAATGCGATCCACGGTGGAGGATGGCTGTCGATGCCACGGCTGAAGGGCGATGCCTCCAATGACCGGCAAGACGTCTCGCGCCTGACATCTCTTTCCTTTCAGGAAAGACTTGCCATTGGTCTGGACCGTTTGAAATCCGAGCGCGGATTGACGAACAAGGAGCTCGGCGAGCAACTCGGCGTGTCGGAAGCCTATATGTCGCAAGTGACCCGCGGAATGCGGGACGTGAAGCTGACCACGCTCGACAAGATGACCCGAGAGTGGAATGTCACGATAGAGGATTTGTTCACGGTTACTGACGACGATCTCGCCCGCATTGCTGCGAAGAAGGCGCGCCGAAGCCAGAGGAAGCCCCCCAAGCCGTTGTCCTGAGTATCGCTGCCGTGGACGCAATGTCGCGCCAGCCACTAATGGTCCAAATCGAACCAAAATCGCTGCTTCACACCTTTGTCGTTCGGGATATCGAAAAAGTAGGGCTCATTCCGTCGCGGCCTTGGTGTCGCAATTTGTTCGATACAGCTGTCGCCCTGGTTACCGAAAACGCGTCGTACAGTTGTAACCTTGAGCGCCGCGTTGGATCCACGCTGACTTGGAGACCGACATAAATCGACGGTCTTGATGCATTGGTTGGGTTCACCCCGCAAACCGGCGTCGCCTTGCGAACTGTAACCGGCCGTGGTTCCGGCCGGGCAGTCTTCAAAGATGACATGGCCGGGCTTGCCGGCATTGGCTTCATGGCAGACCGGCCACGAAAAGGCCGGGTCATTTATCGCGGCAATAAGGCGCGTCATCGGCGCAACGCAGTAGGGAACGCCATGCCAGGATGGGTTTTTAGATGCCGCGCATAGCAGAACCTGGCATCCCCAGGACACGTCGTCGGCCTTTGCGGCGGTGACAGCCGAAACAGAGGTCGAGCCCACCATCAATATGGTCGCAAGTACGAACGGTCTCACTCTATGGCTCCTTTCCCATGGTCATTGGACCTGCGCCCCTGTTTCGCCGATTATCGCGAACGACAGCATTCCAGGTTGTGTCGCCCCGGCGAATGAGCCCCTGGCGGGTGTGATCAAGTCGGTGCAGGTCACGCCCGGTTCGGCTTGACGCGCTTTACACTTCGAAATCCGGATCGAGCGGTCGGATCTGGTAATCGCAGCTGATGCCTCCTCATCGTTGGGAGCGTCGACTTGCGACTTTTGCTTACCCTCATCCGTCAGCCGTAAGATCTCATGCTCAAGCTCTGACGCCTGGCGGCTTCGCGCCATCTCGTTGACCGCGTAGCCGGCAGCTGTTCCAACAACAAGACGTAAGCCACCACGACAGCTTACCGACGGACTTGTTCGCCGTCATAGTCAGTATCCCTCGACGCCCAGCCGCCTCAGGACGATGGCCGGGTTGGTTTCGCAATCCTTTTTCCAGTCGACATGCTGGGCGCAGGCGTAGGCATATTGGCTGAGGTCGGCTGAAGAGAGATCCGCGAGCGTGTTGCCGACTGCCTTCCACTTCTGCACGTCCGCTGGATCGCAGCCGGCGCCTGCGGCACCGCAAAAGTCTGGATTACGCTGCTCGATCTGCGTCCGGCTAGTGCTTTCTTGTCCGGTCGCCATCGAAGCACAGCCGGACAGCAGCACCATCGCCATGGCGGTTTTTGGAAAGTGGCTCATTAAGCCTCCGTGCGTGTTACTGAGCGACAGGGAATTGTTCGGGCTCACAGGCAACGGCAGAGGTAAGCCGCTGTCGTGGTCTGGCGAAGGGCCTTTAGCCGTGTCTCCAGTGGCCACCGATGCGGTGTAAAGCCATGGAGGAAGCAGATCTGGCGAGGACCAGACGCCGTAACCGAGCCCTCTGGCCTTCCTTTCAATATCGAAATAGGCCGGCACCTGAGGCTCGCCGCGATAGTTGAATGCGTAGCCTATGCCTTCTGCAATCGCCGTCGCGGCAAGGTTCGTCTCCCCGACAAAACAATGGGCGAGGATCATGCCCCTTCCGTCGCGGTCGATCGGAGTACAATTGACGTCGTGTCCGAGTGTACGAAGGATCATCCATGCGCGCGCAACCTGACCCGCTGGCCACGTTACACCATCGCTCAACGCCGTCTGTTCGATGCGAGGGGCTTCATATCCGGCAAGCCGCACCACCTGTCCGCTCCTTTTGAATTCAAACGTCGTGGTATCGACGACCTGAACTTTTCCATAGATCTGCCGGGGCAGGTCGGCCGGACGGTTCTGCCCTAGCGATCCTGTCGCCGTCAGTGTGAACAATATAATTGAGAACGGTACAGTTCTCATCGCTGCGCTCCGGCAATTTTTGTGAGGACCGGGATCGGGTGCGGCATATCCGAATACGCCCAGAGGCCCGCGCGCGCTGATCGCGCACTCTCCTCCGCCACCCTATATCCGGGGACGATCAACTGACCGGTGTCGTCAATCGCCGCAAATCCCCATCCCTGGGCAATCATATAGGTTGCCAGATCATAACGCCGTTCACCTGTCGTCGTCTGGCAGGCAACCACAGCGTTGTTCTGGTCGATATTTCTGATCGTCGTGCAGACCGGCCTGGTGTCTCTTATCATTGCCTGCGCCATAATCAGGTTGAGCTGGCCACAGTCTCGCACAGCGCCCGGGGAAATCGTGACAGACGTCCCTCGAAGACACGTCTGCAGGCCGTAGAGACGATATCGCCGTCCGCCTGAAACCCAGGTATCGCCTGTTTCGAATTGCGCCTGCGCTGGAAAGGGAGCAAATCCAGTTTGACCCTCGATCTTGCTGTCCTCGACTAGACCTCCACCTCCATGCGCCTGAACCAGCGTGATCGGAGCAGGGCGTGCCGCTCCAGGAAGGGTCGAGCCTCCAAGCATGGGCATGATGGTGATCCCGGCGTAGAAGCCAGAAGCTAGGAGCGTCGACATCAATATCAGGAACCTCATCCGGATCATTTCATGGAAGGATTGGCGCGATGGCGTTCACCGTAGGGGTGGACGAAATAGGTATTTGCCCAGATTCCGACCCGCTTCCTGTGCGCATCTTCCTCAACCTTGGCATAGTCTGGAAATATCGGCCAGCCGGCGCGGTCACGTGCGGCGAAAGCCAGTCCCCTGCCGATGAGCGTCTCGGATATCGATTGCACTGCACCATCCTTGTTGAAGAAGCATTCGGCATAATGCACCGGCGGCGTGCCCCGATTTTGGCCGAGGACGTGGCACGGAAACGCGTCGCCTGCCGCCGCCTTTGCCTCGGCGAGTACCGCGATCAACCCGGCCAGCGAGATCATGGCGCACGTCGCCTGTAGGCCTGCAAATGCAATCTGCTCGGTTGAAAGGCAACCCTGAGCGCCAGCCAACTTAACCACCGTCCCGTCGGAGGCCAGAAACGCGCTGCCGCCCAACGCGCTCTGAGGTCTGATTGTTTGAAGATGAAGTCGCGTGGCAAGCGATGACGTATCGAGGGGCGTCTGCGATGCAGGAACAAGATCTTGCCCCTGGGCATAGGCCGTTTGATATTCGCTGACGAACTTCGCAGCCGTATCATCCTGTGCTGCGAGCGCAATGGCCATCGTCGCATTGGCAAATGTGCAGAAGAATAAGCAGTTAAACCACCACGCGCCAGGATTCATGCTCGCATTCCGTAATCTGTTGGCAATCTGAAACATGCACAAAATTATACTGCAGTGCAAGTCTGGAAAATCATCGGCGATTGGGTTATGTCTCTTGGGACTACGGAACATGCGCATGGAGAAAGGCGATGTCAGCATACCGGAAGGCTCTCAGGCTAATAACCTTCCCATTTCGGGCGGCGTGGGTCCTGATTTTGATCACGAACCTTTTGGTCGTATCGGCTGTCTGGGTGTCGTTGGCAGCATTCGTTTCATACGGTCTTGCTTTGACGATTTCATACGCCTTCCTTCCGACGGAGTGGACCCGGGGGCTTTGGCATTGGGCGGCAGAGCTCTATGCCCAATCCGGTTGGTTCAGCGCCGCAACCACATTCTGTTTCGTGCTGCTTTTACTGCCGATCCTGAAGTTCTGGCCGGCCAGAGACTCGCAAGCGAAAATAGCGCGTGAGCGCAAAGCGACACGGCAGAATAACGATCTGATCGCTGCGCGGCAGCAACGATTAGCGAAGCTTCGGGAATGACGACGCCATGACAGTCAAACCACTCTCGCTCGCCATCTCGACGTTCAAGGGCGGTGCCGGAAAATCGACCTTGAACATCAATCTCGCAGCCGAATTTGCCCAACAAGGACACCGGACGCTGCTGATCGATTGCGATGAACAGGAGTCATCGACGCGCTGGTACAATGTCTCCACGAAAAGGGGACTTCTTCCGACCAACGGGACCCTGCTGCATCTACGCGTGGCTCCGGAGGACAGGTTTGTGGATCGCCTGGCCGACGCACCGGAGGCCGATATCCGGATCTATGATGTCGGCGGATATGTCCATCAACGCGCAATCGACGTTTATTATGAGTGTGATGCTGTTCTTATCCCGGTTATACCGGAGCCGACGGCCGCGACCTCGGCCATCAAGGTGGCGACAATCCTGAAGGAGATTTCCAGAAAGCGGGCTGAGGGACCAATTCCGTACGCTGCGATCTGGAACTATGTCGACATGATCGCGCTCAAACACAACCGCTCGCTGCCCGAGGTTCACGCCATCCTCACAAGCGGCAGAATTCCGGTAGTGGACACTGTTGTTCGCAAGAGCAACCACTTCAGCGATGTCGGAGCCGGCTTCGGCTCGCTCTATTCGAAGCTCGCCAGCATAGAGAATAATCCGGTGCTGACGCCGTCGGCAAAGCGTCGCGCCTCCGAGAGCGTTCTCGACGCGATCGATCTTGTAAAAAGGATCAACAACGAATTCATCAACCTACTGCAGGTGGAGGCCGCATAGCGCAATGTCGAGGGAAAGAATACCGGCTGGAAACATTCTCGCTCTTGGTCGATCTAGAGAAGATCGGGCGAAGGACGTGGAGGAGACGGCGACCTTCTATATGCCAACCAACGTCGATCTTGGAAAGCTTATGCCCGAGGAACCTCCTCGAACAAAAGAACAGCAGGCAACCGTCCGCGGCGCACCGCAACAGCGCCGTACGTCTGGCAAAAACGTCCGGACCAGCCCTTCAAAGGAGGGAAAGAATCCGCCTGCGGGCAGCCTCATCACCAAACGAAAACGTATTTCGCTTTATCTCGACGACGACGTGCTCACAAAGATCTTTCGGGTTTCGCTCGAGCGTCACGAGCAACTGTCATCGGCTACGCACCGGTTGATACTTGAGGCTCTGCAGGCGAGGGGGCTATAGGAGAGATGCGCCAACCGGCTATTATGTTCCGTCTACCACCGCACGTCCTGGTTAATGTGGAGGCCCTTGCCAGACGGCTCGATGTGTCTGCCAACATTGTCGCCAAGCTGATCGTCACGCGGGAAATCATGCATGTTCCTGCAATGCTCGTAGAACATGACCGGCAATTGGCAAATATGCACCAGTTTCTGCGCGAACTGGCCTTTCGAAACGAAGCGTTTCTCTCCGACAAGGGAGCCGAGATTGCGGCAGTCGAGCCGATTATGGACAAGCTTGCGCAGGTCATGGCCGCTCTCGACGCCATTCGCGATGCAGCTTTTGTCAGACCGTCAACCTATATCGCCGACCTGATCGGGAAACACGATGAACGACCTTTCCAGAAGTCGCTCCGGATCTAGACCGGGCTGTCGTCGGCTGCCAAGCTATTTCGAGCTGATCAACGACGAACTGCGTCGACGCGGCGGGGGCGGGGGCGTAAAAAGGTCGATACCGGCGAGACTGGCCGCTCCGTTGACGAGACAGGGCGGGGCGGCTACGGCATTCAGTCGAGCCGCCGGCAACAACGCCGTTGTGGTCAAAGTCCTGTCTTATGGTGCCGGTGCTAGTTCGATGCGCAACGTCCTTGCCTACCAAAGCAAGGAGGAGAAGGCGCGCGACCAGGACGGCCGTGAAGTGTCCGATCTCAATGCCACGGTGCGGTCATGGGAGCGCGAGTTTGGAAATCGGAAAGGCAGCGATGATATTCTTCGCTTGGCTTACGAGCTCGAAAGCGCAGACCGGGAGCGGGTTGCCCGCGCCCTCGGCTCCCTCGCCGACGAAGGGTTTCGCGAGGTCGGCGATATCGACCGGACCTATGCATTCAGTGTGGGCGCGAGTGTTAAGGGTGGTACGCGTCTGCATTTCGCTCTTGTGATTGCCCATGAGAAAAAGGATCGATCTGACCGCAGCAGCCGAAATCGCATCGCCGCCGAAATCGACAACGTAGGTGCGATCGACGCTCGTTTGAACAAGGTGTTGAGGCAGGAAGGCATCACACCAGTTTCGCGCTGTCCGGTTGAATTTTCATCTGGCCCGAAAGGCCTGACTGAGACCTTTCACGCCATGCAGCGAGGAGATGCGGAGGTGACGATCTCGACGAAGACGCATGTCGAGGAACGCCCTGGCGCGAGCGGGCGCTACAAGCAGGGCACGGCGCGGCGTGAAGTTAGCACAAAGGATCACAAACAGCTGACGGCCGAAAGCAAGATTATCGGTGCCCTTCTGCAGACCCGCCAGCCGAGGGACTTCATGCACCTGCTCTTGTCTGGACCAGCCAATGTCGATCGCGACCAGTTCGTCCTCGCCGGGCGTGACTTCCTCAAGCAGCAATTTGTTGGGCATCGCTATGCCTACGCCATCCATAACCGTACCGATCACGGAAAGCATCCACACCTGCATGTCATCGTTGCGCTGCGCAACACCAGTGGAAAGATGCTTAACCCCAACATCCGCGACTTCACCGAATGGCGCTCGCGCTTTGCGGAGAGGGCGTGGGAGCGTGGCATCGCAATCGGTCTTCAGAAGCGCGTCGACCGTGCAGCCCCGCCGCCCGTCAAACGATGGGAATGGGAAATGTTTCGGCGGATGGGAGCAACCGCGCCGTCAAATGTAATTGAGAAGGTTAGGTCGAAGATCCGCGACACGCCGACCGCACCGAAGAATGAAGGCGCACGGGTGAGGCTCGACCAGAGCCGACGTTCAGTCGAGCGCGTCATTCAGATGCTTGAAGGGGTCGCCAGGGACAGATCAGCACCCAGTACGGCACGAGAAGTGAGCCATGATCTCTGCATCGGTCTTCGGCGCGAGTATGGCAGGCTTGAAGCAGCGGTCCGCGAGGGCCGTGATCCCACACGGGAAAAAGGTGAAGAACACATGCTGCGGTCCACACCCATCAGCGCCAACCAGGCAAAGGCAGCCAAGGAAACGATAGCAACAACCGCCAGCAATGCGGCAGCAAAAATAACGGATTCGTCCGATCGGCAGATCTTTGAGCAGGCGACGAAGATCATAGGAAAGGTTGTCGGACTACAGTTGGATGCAAGGGTTGCAAAGCAGCGGGATCGTATCGATGCAAGCCAGGTCAAGCGTAAGTCGGAACCCCTTGAAACAAAATCGGCCTCCGGTCGTGACCACATCGACGAGCTTAGAATAGTGAACAAGAGCTCGAACAATCGCTCTATCGATGCAGCTCGCGTCGCTCGCTCCAATGCCGAGCGCGACCGACCTGAAAAAGATCGTTCGGATAGCGAGCGGTCAAAAGTGCAGCAGCGCGATAGGGAGATTCCGAAATCCATCAAGCTTCGCCCGCCTCAGGAAAAGGACAGAGACCGCGGCCGCTGATGTCGTTATTAGGGGCTACCGACGATCGATCGGGTCACACTTAAAAAACTGACCGATTGCTGCAGAAAAACACATCTCATCCTTATTGTTTTAGCCGTGCTTGTTCGGGATAGCCTAGACCGCCACGGTTTCCCAAACCCCGGCCTTGCTCCAACGCCGGAAACGACGATAGATCAAGTTCCAACTGACATATTTGGGCGGGAAATCGGGCCACGGCTCTCCGCACCGAAGCCGCCAAAGGATACCATTGATGATCGTTCGATTTTGCTCAGGAGCCCGCCCCTGACCACGGCTTTCAGGCTCTAACGGCAGCAAGTCTTTCAGAACCCGCCATTCCACTTCAGTGAGATCGCCCCAGCCCAAGTCTGCCCCCAACTAGCAGCCTCGATTCAACCATCTCTCATTCCGGCAATATCAGCCACGTTTCCGATCCGGGCTGAGCGCCAAAACTTCGATGCCATCTGGTGCATAGGCCTTTCCGTCCGACATCCGAATATGCATTTCATCAAGCGGTCCCTCATGACCTTGCTTAGCCGTGATCACTAAAATCCAGAGACGATCAGTTCGAATGTCATAGCCGCCGACCCTATTGCTCAGCGTTCCGATCTGATCCCAATCAACGGCCATACTGCTACCCACCGATCTCAATCTCGATTCTACCGCCACCGCCCACTATGGTCGACGTCAAACACCAATTTCTCCCCGATGCCTAGGGTTCGTCCGATGGCGCTGGAAAGCGAGTCCATGTCGGTAATTTCAATTCGATCAGGTTGCGCCTTAATTTCGTTGAGAATATTCTCATCGCCTCGCCGGCTAGAACATAAAATTCCCAAGATGCCCGCTTCTTTTGCCGCACGGATAGATTTCACTAAACTGCTGACAATCACGACACTACCTTTATCGGCCCCATAGCACTCGATGGCTCTGAAAATCATGCGCGTGGCGGTATTGGGTCGCGATTTGTTTGAACCTTGAAGTTCGGTTCCGTTTGGTTGAGACGAATCCGTGTCCGTGATCCAGAAATCGGGTCGTGCTCCCCGAATGGAAAGCAACTCAAAGAGGACTGCCATCACGGTCGAAATTTCTGATGTTCCGTCCCCTTCACTGCGGCGCGAGATAAAGCCAAAGTGAACGTTAAATTCTCGGATTTGTTTTAGAACTTCGACGAATTCGTGATTGATATCCTTCAGCGTCATGTCTCTGGATACACCTCTATGCCTCAGGAGGAGACCTTCTTCCTCAAAAATAACTAGGCCGGCAGAAGCAATTCTTCGTATTTGGCAAATCATACCTTGACCACCGGGGCCAACAAGGTCCCGCCTTTTTGAAGTGTGCACATATAATCAGACGCTGGCTAACGAGTCGGGGGCTGTTTCGCCGCCATGTCTGGTCATGGTTGCCTAAAGCCTAACACCTTGTGTTTGCTGCTTCGGATTCGGATAAAGCCGATGAGGAAGGTCAGTATAGACATATTCTCCTGGTATTGCGGCCGGGCACAGCTTCGATAGAAAGAGGTCGAGATTTTTTGCGCTGTTGCTGGACACAAGCGAATAAAAATTGCCGCTGTTCCATGTGACGAATGTGTGCTCGAAAAAGCGACTCAGTGTCTTGGCTATGTTCGCCAAGCTGACTTCGTTTCGATTCATTCGTGTTAAAACAGTTTCTTCTTTTTTTCGAATGTCGGAAGGGGTAAAAAACCGAGCCTTGAAGCCGTGGTCCTTTTGCCGCTCGCGCCGATGGTATTCCTCGGCGTCGTCGTGCCTGAATTTTTCGATGAAGATGAAAAGCCCGTCTTTTCTGAGATGCTGCGATACAAAGCGAATTTGATCGAAGCGATTGGGCGAATACATCTGAAACGTCGTGTCCTCGACGATGATGTCAAAGCCGCCAGTGAATGCGCGTAGCTCATCATCATCTTGGATTTTTCGCGCAGTCAGATGATGAAATGGTCCGTGAAAAAATGTGGCATGCGGAGGAACACCGTAGGCGTAGAAACTTCGCAGATTCTCGACATTTGGGCTGCAAGATAATGTGTCTATCCTGCCATTGCCGAGTTCGGCAATCACGCGCGCCATCGTGCCCTCTGCTGTTCCCAATGTGTAGAGCTTCAACCGTCCCTTTCTGGCTCGGGCATATTTGAGGATTGCACAGCCCATGCGGCATTCCTCTTCGAACCTATAGGGTATGCTGCCGAGATAGTGCTGATCGAATGGCCCTTGCCGTAGCGGATGAAGAGCTGAAAAGCGCTTAAATGTTGAGTCGAGCGGGAAGAGCCGATAGTCGAGCTTCGGTGGCCGAATGGGCATGCCAGTTTGACCGGCTGCCGTTGTCGAAAAGAATTCCGAGAGCTCGTTGAGACGGGGTGCGCGGTCGCACTCCACTATGAAATCTTCAAATCCGTGCATGCGAAAGACCTGCCTTTCTCTCGCATTATCGCAGCCTGCTCATTTGAAAGACGAACTTCAGAAATTCGACGCGCCGGCGCTGATCTTGGATGATCAACGACACCAACGCCCTTTTTGCGACAATGCTCGGCCGAAACATGACCGCGCGCTCTGGTTTCTTGCATCCACGATTTTGATCGGCTTACATGAAATTGATATGAAATTCGACCTCAGGTTAGAGGAGGTTTGATCGGCAACTTTTAGTCAGATATGCTTGCCTCTACACCGATCTTAAACAGGAGAAGCCAGTCAACTTGGGGATCGTTCCGGCCGTCCAACCCGAAAAAATAAAGCAGTCGCAAGCGCAGGTCATCCTTCACAAGCAAGGTCGTTGGAGCCACGCGCGGGCCGATGTCGTTCGTCGGATCGGCTTAGCTCGGCAGGAAATCGACGTGGTAACGGATCACCACCTGATTTTTCTCAACATACGCGGTGCGGCGAAGTCCGGCGAAAATTATATTGACGGGCGAAATGTCGGCTTTACTCCGCGTCAGGACGGCTCACTCGTTTACGTTCCGCCTGGCTGCCGCTGGAGTGGTTGGGACGAGGGCGACTGCGAGGCCTGTTATCTCATGATAATAGTGGCGAGCGAGTTCTTGTCCGACTTATCTGCAAGGTTGCCGAGTGCGGAAAGCTTGCGTCCGAAGCTCGGTTTCAGGGATCTGCCGATACAATGCTTAGTGCGTCAGATTGCCCGCGAGCTCTTGAATGACGATCCTATTACCGACCTGATCGTCGAAGGACATCTAACGGCCATCTTTGGACTTTTGCAACGTGGCTCTCGAACATCGGGCAAGGCGCACCGCGGAGGCCTGGCGCCGGCGCTGCTCAAGAGAGTGATTGAAAAAATCGATGCGTATATCGAGCGACCTCCAAGCGTGCGCTTGCTCGCTGAAGAAGCAGGCGTGACCTACGAGCACTTTTGCCGCGCATTCAAGTACTCGCAAGGCATAACACCCTACGCCTTTTACAATATGCGTCGCCTCGAGCGCGCCAGCGACCTTCTTCGTACGACAGCGATGACTGTAACGGAGGTGGCGCTTGCCTGTGGCTATGCGAGTGGAAGCCATCTCTCGACCAGATTTCGACGCGATACGGGGATTTCTCCTGAGGGATACCGTGCTGTCTGGAGGGAACCTGCTCGTTCCGAGCCAAGAATAATATCAATTTCATGAAAGCCGCAGGCCCCTGAGGGGACTAGAATGAAATCATTCTATTGCCAGAGGGCTTGCTGATGGGGTCGGGATATTGATACGCGGCGCAATCGAGCGGAAGGCCGCTTGCCGCATCTTTTTGTTCTGCGTAGTGGCATCGTCTGTCGGCCGCAATGCCTATTTTGTGCTAACGGCATGGATCGCCGTCGATATTGGCCACAGGGCGAGCGCTCTTGCCATTCTCCTCGCGCTCGGCAGTGCCGCCGAATTGTTGACGAGTAATGTCGGCGGCGCGGTGGTCGATCGATTTGATCGCAGCATTGTCTGTATGATCTGTGATCTGCTGCGGGTGGCGCTGATGGTATCGACCGGAGTAGGTTTTTCGTTTGTGGACCCCCTCCTCATCCTATACATTTCATGGATCATCTTTGCTGTCATCGTCAGAACCTATTCGACGGCATTACAAGCCATGATTCCGTCGATTGTCGGTGCCGAAAAGCTCGAGTCATTCAACTCTGCCTCGTATGTTGGAATGCAAGCAGGCAATTTGCTCGCAGCCATTGTCATGGGAGCCGCTCTGACCGCTATGGGCATGGATCTGGTGCCTGTCCTACCTGGCGCTTGCTTTATTCTCTCTCTGTTGGCGTTGCGGGCTATGCGCAGCCGAAGGCAACTCTACTCTTCCAAACAGCTCGCTATGAGCGGCGGCATTCGTTACCTCGACCTCTTGCCAACGACGTTCACACTTCAGTCGCTGAAGGCCAACGCGTCTATATACGCTCTGATTTACACAATGGGCATGCTTGTGAGCGTGCTCGCCTCAGCATATGTGATCCATGAACTGGACGGCACGGCGCTGCAATTTGGCTATCTTGAGGCGGGATGGGCCTTTGGTTCAATCTCTGGGTCTGCGAGCTTTTTTTTGGGCCGTGGGCATTGGTGGCAGAACATTCTTGTTCATTTGGGGCTTGCTGGCCTATTTCTTCTCGGTTTTTGGATGGTCCCAGGCGTTGTCTTGGCGGTCTTTCAAATGACGATTCTTGGTATGAGCTATAATATCGCGCGTGTTCTGATCGACGTGCAGGTTCAATCCGTTGTCCCAGTTAGTATGCTGGGACGTGCTCGCAGCCAGATCCACACACTTTGCATGGCTGTCGGGCTCTTAACCTATGGAATCATCGGCTTTTTCGGTAACACCGTCCTGCCTTCACAAATATTCGCGTATTTCGGCGCGGTTATGATCGCCGTTGCTCTCGTCCTTTACTTTAGGATGGATCGGGGAGGGCCGCTGAAAAGCCGGCTTGTTTGAGGAGTAGAGATGTCGAGCGAAGCAGAACTCGTATCCAAGGGCAAGGTTTTGGCTCTGATATTTGAGCTTTTACCCTGGGCTCGACCGTTCGAGCAGGCGCCGGTGGAAGCTTATGCCAAGTCGGTCTTCTCTGTTGCGCGCCATCATCCCGCTTGCGCTGCTCGCAGCCAAGCCATGTCGCTGTTGCAGTCACGGATTGGTGCGGTGGCGCGGCGCCGGGGTTTTTCGGAAGAACAAGCATCTCGACTTGAAAGAGAGATTGAGTTCGCGCCCGTCCTGCAGACCGGTCCGCACCTTCACCTTTTGATTGAGCCTGATGCATTCTATACCCATCTTTTCTCATTGATGGGACTGCGCGCCCATGGCAGGAGGTGCTACATCTCCTATGGTTGTTCGACCGTAAAGTTCGTGGAACGCGGCCGTAAGGGTCCTGCTTGGCTTCAAATTGAAGGCGAGGCGATCAATGTCTTCGGCCTGTCGCGCAGCAAGATGATCCCCTACAGCATTTTAGGCAGAAACAATCGCTACAGCTTCCGACTTCAAAATGCCGACAAGCCCGGCCCCGACTCAGACGCAATTTCCTACCTACGTGCGAGCTTGCCCGCCGACGCGTTCCCTTCAGCATCTGAGGCAATCAAGGCGGCTAACATCGAACTCTGGAATCGCTATTTCGACCGCCGGATCGACTTCCTTCAGTTCGATGATGATGATGTTGCCGATCTCGTGAGAGATCATCTTTGCAATGAGCGGTCCTGGTTGCGGACGGGGCTGATCGAGAACAGACCTTTTGCTGTCAAGCTGCTCGATTGCATCGATCAACTCGCCGGTTCGACGTGGCAGGGTTGGCTTAAGAACTCGACGCACTTTTTCTGGGGCTCTACTAATGGGCGGCTAATTCCGCTCTGGCTCGATGGTTGCGTTCTCCGTTCGAGAGGTGCGGATGACATCAGAATTGACTTTCTATCGGAAGGTCTGATCGAGGCCTTGGCGAAGCGGCGGATCGTACCGAACCTCCTCCTAATGTTTATCGTCACATCGATTCTGCCCGGCGTTCGTGCACTTGGCGGAAGTCGACACACCGTCTACTATCCTTTGATGCGCTGGGCATTTTGTGAAGCGCTGAGAGGCCAGGATCATGATGCGCAACTTCTCACCGCGCTGGCCGAGGACGAGCGACCGGGCGCGTGGGCCCACCGAATCATCTCCTCGCCATGCGAGCCATTTTCGCTCTTGAACACCGTCGGCGACGCCGGCGTTGAGACGCTTCTCGACCGGTTCGGCCACATGCGTATTGACGAAGCTGTCGGATCGCTGACAAGCTTCACAAAGGATCCTTTATGGGCGGAGCTGGCCGCAGCTTTCGCATCAGGAAAGGTGAGCAAGGGTTGCCAGCAATGGGCATTTTCCTGATCGTGCTGTAACAATCCACCGCGACACCTTATCTGCGAGGTTGTGAGCTTTGGCTCGATGACGAACTCGCACTCCTGACCCGAAGTCTTTGAATTTTGTGACGAATTCGGTTGCGCAGCGAGCTTATTTCAACTATCTTTCTCGGCGGGGCGGTACGCGCTGCCTTGGGGATTAGAACCCCCTGCTAGCGGTTGGTGCCGGCCGGTACGGCATCACACTTCTTAACCTTTGTGGTCGGGGAGCCTGTGGCGCATGTCCAGGTTCCTCGGAACTAAAGGCCATTGGGCCGTCTAGCACGGTGTTCTAACTCCCCGATCAGTGGGTTAAGCGAGTTTTCAGCGGGGGCGTACCGCATGAAACTCTCCAGTCGGGGTGTCGAACATGAATAGCCACATAGCAGCCATTCAGATCCGATCATCGAGGCGGGCGCAAGGCACGCTATCGCGAACTGAACACGACACGGTTCATCCAGTCGATCTCCATGTCGGGCAGCAGATTCGGATCCGCCGGATACAGTCGAATGTATCGTTGGGAGATCTTGGTGCCGGCATCGGTGTCAGTCTGCAACAGGTACAGAAATACGAAAGTGGCAGAAACCGTGTCAGCGCCTCGATGCTCTACGAGGTTGCAAGTCGCCTCGGCGTCCCTGTTTCAAAGTTTTTCGAAGGCCTTCCGGATCCGGTAGACTCTGAGGGCAGCCAAATCACAACCGAGATCGATGAAAGGATTGCCTATATTTCCACTGCGGAAGGGCGTCGTCTGATTGAGGACGTTTTGCTGCTTCCGGCGCGTGTCCGCAGCCGCGTTGTCGCTCTCGTCACCTCAATTGCTGAGGAAGAAATGGAAGAGCAACTCGGGACGGATCGTTAGTGTAGACGAGTGTGAAATTGGCGGCTGTAGAGCCGCCACTCCTTGAGATTGAGACGCACAACGTCAGATCTTCTTATTTCCGCTTCGAGCCTTACAGAACGATCCGACCGATACCGTTCTCTAGAGACAGGAGAGTGCCGAAGCCGGCACTACGGTCGGCGAGATCTTTGAGAATCTCGTCCGCCATCTCGCCGTCGACCAAAACAGGAAAGGGGAGTCGATCGCGGTCTTGGTCGGCCAGTGCCTCGGTTCCGCCGATCACGATTGGACGCAGGTTGATGTCTTGCAATCGCCCACCGGGGCCGTAGTTGCAGGTCGCTACGACACTTTTCCAGACTTCCGCCGGGCTCCATTCTCGTTCCTCCTTCTGGGTGTGGAACAGAAAATTTCCGAGGCCATAGAAAATCGGTGTGTCTCGATATATCTCGATTGCTTGCAGAACTGGTGCGCCATGGCTGACGAAAAGGCCTGCGCCTGCGTTCACGCACTGATGGGCAAATTCCTGGACCCAAGAGGGTACCTGCTGCCAGCTCGGCTCCCAATGGTGGTGATGCAGGTACACGATGACAAATGTGTCGGTGCTTGCTTCTTCCACGATCGCGGAAAGCTGGGCCCAGGCGCTATGTCTGTCGATCACGATATGGCGGACATTGTGATCGGCTTTACGAAATGTCGTTCCGTAAAAATCTATTTCGATGTTGTCATCGACCTCAGGCGAATCCTCGGGTTGGGCATAATTGGCTCTTTCCAGATTTGAACTTAGAAATCGGCTTTGTATGGAGCGAAGTATGTTGAAGGTTTCCACCTCTACATCGAATACTCTTGAGACCTTCAGTCTGTTGATGCCGGGCCTTGCCATCCGGCCCTGGCTTGCATCCTCAGCATACATGAACGACGGTCCTGGGCCGGCATCCATAGCAATCAGTGCCACGCTCCTTAATCCGAATGTTTTTTTCTGAGGCTTGGCGGCACGACTCTTATCCGCACCGATACCGGCATGAAGAAAGTCTTGTAACGCCACCTCCTCCAGCGTCGAAAGGATTCCGGACGGGCCGAGATCAAAGGCATGGTTGTTTGCCAAGGCGAGGCTGTTAAATCCTAACTCCTTCAGAGCTGGCAAAACCTCAGGTGCGGAGGCGCCGAAGTATGAGCCCTTGAGTGGCCAGCCGCCATAGCGGCCATAAATGGTCGTCTCAAGATTGGTGAAAGCGACGTCGCTGGCCTTAAGAATCTGTGCGATGTCATGCAGTCTGGGGTCACTTATTGTTCTCAGATCGTGACGGATTAGTGATTGACCAGTCAGGGCAATGGAAAAGGGCGAGGACATGAAGTCTCCCTTGATTTTCGGATAATCGATCAGCTATGCATTCAGCCAATTGGCCAAGGAAAAGAGCGCGGAGCGCGCCTCTAGTTCGAAGCCTGCGGTGAGACGTCAATTTTGAACCATTCCTCGCTCAGCCGCTTCAACGTTCCGTCTCGCGTCGCAGCTTCGATGGCACTATTAAACGCGGTGATCAGGTCCTGATCATTCTTTCGCAGGCCGACACCGACGCCCGGTCCCCACAGACCGCCCGAGAGCTGTGGACCGTATAACGTTGCGGTTTCGCCATCCTTGCTATCCAGGAATGCTTTCCATGTGAAGTAATCGGCAAGGCCGCCGTCGATCCGCTCGGCCACGAGATCTAGATGCATATTGTCTTGGGAATCGTAGCTCCTGATCGTCGCGACCTTACCGAACAGCTCATTCAACACGGCCTCCGAATTCGAAGATCGCAGAACGCCAAGGGTTTTGCCGGCGAGCGCCATGCGAAGTTGATCAAGCATAGTCTGCTCTTCGGCATCGATGCTCGTCAGGTTCAATTTCTTTGATGTATCGGTCGCAGGCAGGTTGAGGTTCTTGCGCACGACGAGTTGGTTGAAACCTCCGGCGTAGGGCTGAGAGAAGGCGATGGACTTCTTTCGCTTTTCCGTAATCGCCATGCCTGACATGATGGCGTCGAACTTGCCAACGGTCAGCGCCGGTATAATGCCGTCCCAGTCCTGCGCTGCGAAAGTGCATTCCACATTCATCCGCCGGCAGAGTTCACGCCCGACCTCGATGTCAAACCCGAACAGCTTACCTTCGGCATTGATGGCATTCCAGGGCGGCGACGCACCTTCGGAAGCGATGGTGATTGCCTTTCTATCCATCGCGACTGAGTTGGCGGCGCAAATCAGCAGGGACAATAGAGCGAGCATGGTGGTTCGTTTCACGACGATAGTCCTTTCATCATTGGGTTTGAATCTTACGGTTCTGATAAGCCAGCGGTAACCCCGGGCTTAGCTTCGCGTTCCAGCGGTAGCGAAGGGTGGCTTTGGTGGGCGCTCTTTTGGACGGCCCGGGATGGCGAGGGGGGTTTGGTTGCGCGCGCCCAGTGCATTTCGAGAAACCCGAAAATCTTCGTGATCACGAGGGTAAGGAACAGGTAAAGACAGCCGGCGACAACGAAGACTTCGTACGGAGCGAACGTCTCGGAGACCAACTGGCGTGCGAGGCCGGTTATCTCCAGCAAGGTAATCGTGCTCGCGAGTGAACTTGCCTTCAGCATGCCAATGACTTCGTTCGTGTAGGCTGGAAGAACAATGCGGATCGTCAGCGGGAAGATGATCAACCGAGCCATATGCAGGCGCGACATGCCCAATGCTTTGGCCGCTTCTACCTGGCCTTGCGGGATCGCACGGATTCCGCCGCGAAGAACTTCTGTGGTATGGGCAGCGCTATTCAAAGTGAAGGCAATGAATGCGCACCAGAACGGTTCTCTTATCAAGGGCCAGAGAAAACTCTGCCGGATAAACGGAAGCTGCCCGACGCCGTAGTACATCAGAAAAAGCTGCACAAGCAGTGGTGTGCCGCGAAAGGCATAGGTGTAGGCAAGCACGGGTGCAGAGGCCCAGAGGTTGGATGACGCGCGCAGGAAAGCCAACGGTATCGAGATCGCAAAGCCCGAAGCAAGTGATGCAAATGTGAGCGCCATCGTCAAGAGGAGGCCTCTGGGAAGGGTGAAAAGTGCTTCGAGGGCTACTGAGGTACTCATCACGTCAGCCTTTCGCGCAGGAAACGGAGTACCGACGTTCGATCAGCTTGAACGAGAGCAGGGAGAGGCTCGTGAGCGTAAGGTAGATTGCGGACGCGGCGAGGTAGAAGGGAAGGGGCGCGCGCAAGGAACCTGCGCCTACATAGGCGACACGCATGACATCCGTCAGCCCCACGACTGAGATCAGCGACGTATCCTTGATCAGGGAGATACAAAGATTACAGAACGCGGGTAAGGCGATTGGGATCATCTGGGGAATGATAATCAGGAGCCATACCTGCCAGCGGGAGAGCCCGAGTGAAATGGCCGCTTCCCTTTGGCCCGCCGCAATTGCGTTGATAGCCCCACGGAATATCTCTGCAGCATAGGCGCTGAACACGACGGTCAAAGCCGTTACCCCGGCGCCGAACGCATTGATCTCGACGTAGCGACCAACAATCGCGCTGAGGAGAGCCGTTCCACCAAAATACATAAGGAGAATAATGAGGAGTTCGGGAACACCTCGAACAATCCCCGTATAGGCCTGCATACCGCCTGCGAGAGTTTTTCGGCTTGAGTTTCTGAGAATTGCGATAAGCAACCCTAATGTGGTTCCAAGTGCGCAGCTCAAAAAAAAGACGATGAGCGTGTTCGTCAAGCCCTGAAGGAACTGGTCCGTAAAGTCTAACAAATCCTAAGCTCCTATTTTCATAGCGAATAGTAGATATTCATAAGTATACATACTACTCATTACTTCACTTGCGCTGTACATGTAACCATATGGCGAAAGAACAGTCTGTGTTAACTCATGATTAATGTGGCTTATATCTAAAAATATACTTTGCCTTTCGGCCGTCAATTTATAAGATGAGAGAAATATCGATAAGTATGGCTTATGGCCCATTGCGTTGCGCGATATGGGCTGGGGGATGGACGCCTATGGAGATCGTTGGATCAACGGTAAGGATCCGTCAGCTTCAAGTCCTGAGGGAGGTCCTGCGCGCGGGATCGGAAAGGCTTGCAGCGCGAGCGTTGGGAATATCGCAACCGGCGGTTAGTCAGAACGTCAGGCAGTTGGAGGAGGCGATCGGCTTTGCACTCTTTCGTCGCGAGACAAACAGATTAAGTCCTACCGACAAGGCATGGGAACTTCTGCACACAATCGATGCGGCGTTCGCGGGGCTAGACCGGATTGGACCGTCGATCGAATTTCTGCGCAACAATGATACGCGAGTGATTGGGATCGCAGCGCCGAGCGCGTTCTCGTTCGGGACCTTACCGAGGGTTGTCAAGAGCGTCAGAGAGACAAGCAGTTCTTATAAAGTGCAGGTCAAATCGGGCAGCTATCAGCAGATTGCTGACCATGTTCAAAGCGGTAGGGTGGATCTCGGGATCTCACGGTTGCCGCTAGACGAACGCATCTTCGATTGGATGCCAATTGGTGCGGCGACCAACGTGTGTTTGTTCCCACCAAATCATCGGTTCGCATTACAGCATGTGGTCACCGCCAAAGATCTTGTCGGTGAAGCCATTATCGACATCGACCCGCAAGTTGCGTCTCACCAGATGAGCGTCAATGCGCTGCGACATATAGGAATTCAGCCGGAAATTGTCGTTGAATATGACTCGAATGGTCACGATGTCGGCTACGTAAAGGCAGGGATTGGCATCTCCATTTCGAACGAGATTATTGCGAAGGAATATGCCAGTTTCGGCATCGAGTTCCGGCCGTTCCAGCCAGGAGCAGTATATCACTATGTTATTATCTGGCAGAAGGAGCGGAAGCTGAGTGATGCTCTTCGATTCGTGGCCGAGATTCTTGTCGCAGCGGCGGTGGATCAGGCTCGCTAGCCGTGCTGCACTTGCCGTTCCAATATGGCCGCTCCCTCGGCTGAAAGCATCGAGATCAATAGATTGGTGCTTAAGGAAATTTCCATGAAATAATTGCTTCTTGTCCCGGGGTGGCTGTATGTGGTGGTCGAATGCGGCTTAACGCGCTTCGACGGGCAAATGGCGGCGTCACACTAAAAACTTTGACCGAACAACCTTAGCCAAAAAGTCAAGCAGATGTCGATTGAGGCGATCAGGAACGGTTGCAAGAAGCCCGTGAGGCTCACCCTCATACTCGATCAGGCGGGCAACCACGATACCGGCCGCCGCTGTGCGGCTGGAGGGGCCGATTGGTACGGTTTTTATCGTTTGTTCCATGGATGACTAAGGTTGGGATTGTAAAGGAAGCGAAATCGCTACGAAAGTCCGTTCGGCTGAAGGCGTCGACGCAGTCGAGCGTGGCCTTGGGACTGGCCATGGTTCCGAGAGTGAACGACCAATGGAGGATGCCACCGCTCACAGGGCTGGTAACCTATCCAAAGGCTTAGAATGTTTTCGCAAATTCCTGAAGGAAGACAACGCGGTCCTTGCGGATCTGGGACTTCATGCCCTCGAACACACTCGTCGTCCTTCAGAAGATAGCCCGCAAGGGACGCTATAAGGACGGACTTGGGCATGCGAGATGCGCCATGGCGGCTCAGATAGCGGGCAATCTCGCCACCCCCATCGAGAAGCCGACGAGAGCAACCTCATTGAGATCGAGTGCTTCCAATACGGCGGCAAGATCGTCGGCATACGTGTCCTAGTTGTACCCATCCGCCGGATGTCCAGATTGGCCAAAGCCACACCGGTCATATGTGATAACACGGTATCCAGCCTCCAACAGGGGTAGGGTCTGAAATTCGAACATATCACCGGTCAGCGGCCAACCATGAATGAGAACCGCGGGGCGACCCTTGCCCATTCCTTCACGTGTAGTTGCACGCCATCTTTTGTTTTCACAAATGCCGTGATTATCTCCTCGAAACAGCCTCTGAATAGCTACTGAAAGTGTCACATGTTCCGTGGAATTGGGCTGACTCTGCGGTTGGATGTTGGCATGCCTCCGCCCGTGGTGCCTTGGCTTTCATTTTTGAACTGGTGATTGTTCCATGGGTCTGACCCTGACGTTGTCGGCTCGTCCATCGTCTATCCTTGGCCCAATGTCGGCAAGGCAGCGACCACGCGAAGTGAAAGTCCTTCATAAGGTTCGAGGTTTATCGTCAGCTCTCCAGTCTCCGGCAGGTCGCCTTCGATGGTTTCGTGGATCATGTCGATTACAGGGCCGGAAGCCTGATTTTCCAGTTTGACGATTTCCGAAATGGGTGTGTTCCCAAAGTTCAACGCGGTGATCTGCGTCCCGCGATCTTCCGGAAGCTCATGAACCATGATCAGAAGCCCCGGTGAGTGAACATCGGGGATCGCGATCTGGCGCGACATTGCAATGCCATATGCTTCCCTGACCGACAGCAGCTTCTTGAGTTGAGATGCAAAAGAGCCCGGCTTTTCGAGCTGATCGGCAAGAGAACCATACAGCGACTTTGCCCTAGGAAGGCCATGGGAGGAACGCTCGACATGGGGCAGGGTGCCCATGAGGTCATAGGCGCCACGGTGGATCCACCGTGTGTCCCCGTCCGCCACGAGTGACCCGACGCTTTCGATGGGCAGTGGTAACGCCCCCACGATATCCCATCCGGAAAGCGCAAAGATTCCCGGCTGAAATGCGTTGTACATAGCTAGAAGCAGGTGGACTTTCTTGATCAGCTCAACGTCATCGTCCGAAAGCTGCGTGAGATCCTCGATGTTCAGAGCGGCTGCAATCACGCTAGCTGTCGTGCAGGAAACGCCATTCGTCACAAACTTTTGATTGTAAGTTGCCTTGGCTCCGCTCAGTCTCTCATACATCGTCTCGCGCAGGTGGGTTCGAAGCGTTCTTCCTTGCCAGGTTTGCCCCTGAAACGTGTAGATGTCGTCGGCGTGCAGCGTCCAAAAGTGGACAAGCTCGAGTGTCAGCTCGTCATGGTTCTGAAGAGCGTGGATGAGGCTCGCAGGGTCTATCCCGAACTCGTGGACAGTACGCAGCATCATTCTCAGGAATTCGGTGTCGCCAGTAAGCAAGGCATGGTGATAGGCGGGTCGCGTAACGAAGTCGTAGGAGAGATCTGCCCCCCCTTTGGACATCGTGGCGATGTCGTCGACCGCGAGGTTCAATTCCTGAAACGAGAATGCACCTGCCTTTCGGATCACACCCGCCAAGAGTTGATTGCCGACGACGGACAGAGGATGTCCTTCCGACCATGCTTTTCCGGAGCCCAAACCTTCGACCCCAAGGAAGCCATTGGCATCCAAACGCAGACCTCGTGCGCCGAGCACATCGATAGAGTGAAGGGCGTCTCCGACAATCATCTGCTGCGCTGCGAACGAAGGGTCGAGCCAATTGAGGCTCGGCTGGCCTTCCTTGAAATAATGGAGGTAAACCCATCGCCGCTCTACGCCATCGACACCTAGAACGGGCGGGGTCGCGCTCCAGTCGGTTTCCTTGACGCCGGGTTCAAAGAAGATGACCCGTTGCAGATGACCGACGATGTAGCCCTTTGCACAGAGGGCGTCGACGGCCGGACCGCCCAGATTTGCCGCGTCCTTGCCTTCCTCGACCTCAGGCAAGAGGCCCCAGTCCTCAACGGCGATCTCGACCATGTGATAAAGGCCGGGGTAATCCTCATAGGCTCTCTCCGCCAATCGGAAATCTGGCCCTTTACCAGTGTGTCCGGGGATCACGTCGTCGAGCACTACGGCGTTAAACGCCGCTGCCATGCGCCCGAGATTCACGAATTCCTCTTGGGTCCCGAAGGCCGGGTCCGTGCCGACACCGATCCTGTCAAAATGACCATCGACAGAAGGCGTCAGTTCGTCGCCCCTCCAACCACCCGCCTGCTTCGTCGGCCCGATATGAATTGCTTTTATCCCGACGTTAGAAAGGCTGGACCATAGCTTCGCATCGCCTAGGGCCGCGAGCACCGACCCGTCGCGGTCGGTTATGATAGAGCTGGGGTATGCGGAAAACCAAACCGAGGCGATCGCCGCTGCCGATCGCGGGTTGGCCTCTCCGTACCGGCGCTGCCACATACGTGCCTTACCTCCGTAAAGCGCAGCTCGTTCCCGTGCGTAGGCCAACATAGAGTTTGTACGAAGTTTCTGCGTATATTGGGTGTCTTGATTGCCCATATTCGACCTCAAAAGTAATTGCGATCTTCGGACCAGATGAATAGTCGGCCGAACTCGTTTTTAATGCTTGGCGCGTTAGTCGGGGGAGCGTCCCGCTATTCTGTCCATATTTTGATCAGGGGTCCTAAACGTCCCATGATAGGATCTTTTCCCGGTATCCTTACCCGCGCGATCTGCTTGAGTTGCGCTTCAGAAGCGGCCGAGGTCCGGATGTCGGCTTCTTGACCGGCCGGATATGCACCAATCATGACAAAGTCGCTGGTCGAACTGAGCTTCTTGTGCCCAGTACCTGCAGGGAGCGCCAAGGCGTCGCCAGATCTTACGGTCACCTCAAACCCGCTCATACCTCCAATCAACAAATCGGCTTCCCCTGAGGCAACCCCTAGCACTTCATGCGCCATCGAATGATAATGATGATAATTGAAAACACCGTTGCGCCAGATTCCTTCCCAGCCATTCTTGGCAAATAGCTGTTCAAACCCACTGGCAGCGTCCATTGGGTCGATGGCCGATTTGTATAGCAACACCGGAAGCTTGGTGTTGTTTGGGACCCAACCGCTGGGCTGAAGAAAAATTCGCTCGACGTCCATGATACCCTCCCCGCTGAGAGCGCAACGAAAGGAGCACTCAAAATGTTCCTTAGCCTAGGTGAGACGGGAGGATACTGCGGCGAATGGTAAGGATCCGCCGTCCGCGCACAGACACCAGCGGCGAATACTGGTGGAACCTTCGAAGGCAACGCCTACTGTTTTGGAGATCTCGAAGGCACTGGGAAACCTTCTCGTCTAGATACGATATTCCAGCCCCCAGCCGGACGGTTTAGGAAAGAGCATGATTTTCCATCTTGGAATACCCAAGCGATCTCAATGGCAAAGCCCCTCTCGCCGAGAGAGGACGCTTCAAAGTTGGAAAAGACAATCGTTCGGCAACAGGCACTACTGACGTGTCCGAAGGCTGTAGTTCAAGCGGCTGAGTGATGTCGGCTCCATACGAGACGGTTCATCTACCGTGCCGGAAATCAGGGCCTCAGCGCCAAGATCGATCCCGACGTTGAACGGCTGGGAGTTGATCGCCGCGATCTCAGCCGCGAGGCGGTTCAATTCTGCAGCTAAACCTTGAAGCGGTTAATGGTCATGAGTTCCTCCTCTAACAAGGCGCCCAAAAGTTGCAATCGAAGACAACACACTTTATTTTCTGCAGGAGACCCCTTTGATTGCGGCCTGGGCAACATCCAGTCCGCAACAAAGAACTTCCTGGACCAGGCAGTTTGCCGGCATAACATACGCTCAAGCACCGAAGCTGGTCCACGATGCAAGCTGAATGCCCCTCGCAATTGAAGCGTTGCATGTATCGAGACCTCAGCGCCTATCGCATTCAAGACAAGCGCCGCCGATGAGCCCGCCGGCTTCATTCACGGAGACGCTACAATAGATCCTCATGTTCGTGTGGGGCTCGCATTGTTTTTCGCTTTGTAGCGCCGATATGTGAGGTATCGATACTCGACGCCATTCTGGTGGTGACCAGATCGTTTTGAGATCATGTGCCCTAGAACCACAGCTCCGGTGAGAAATGCTTTTAACGCCCGGTCGCCTTACACTCGGCATAGTCCTGCCGATTCAGACCAGCCATACCCATGACTTTAACTATCCCAGTCAGATAGCGATCGCGCGCAAGGCCGACGAACTCGGATTTGATGCACTTTGGGTGCGCGATGTGCCGTTGAACAGCGATAGTTATCCTGATCCCGTAGGTCATTCCGATCCTTGGGTGCTCCTAGGCGCTCTGGCAATGGCGACCACAAACATCCAACTTGTTACCGGTGCAATCGTCCTGCCGCTTCGCAATCCCTTGCATATTGCGAAGGCCGCGCTCTCCGTAGGCGCTCTGTCGGGCGGACGTTTCGTCCTCGGTCTCGGTTCTGGCGATCGTCCTTCTGAATTCGCGGTATTTGGAGAAGAGTTCGATCGGCGAAAGGAGATCTTCCGAAGCAACTGGAGACGTCTAGCTGCGGCCTTGGGGCCTGACGGTGAGGTGCTGGACGGTGACGGTAGGGTTCAAGTTGAATTCTCAATTCGGCCGTTGAGAGCAGAAAGCGCTATTCCGTTTCTATCTGTTGGATCCGCCTCGCAGTCGCTGGAATGGATAGCCAGGACTGCCGCAGGTTGGGCCACATACTACCGACCCTTGGCAGCACAGGCGGATCGCATCGCGTTGTGGAAGACCGCAATCGGCAAGGTAACCACTGACTTTAGAAGTTTCAGCCAGTCCATGGTGCTTGAACTCGTCGACGATCCGGACGCGAGCACCGAACCTCTCGGCCTCGGTATTCGCACCGGACGAAAGGGGCTGATCCGGTATCTCGACGAGATCGGGAACCTTGGTGCAAACCATGTCATGCTGAATATCGTTCCTCGCACTAGGTCGGTGGACGAAGTGCTGCAGGAGATCGCGGAAGACGTATTGCCCGACATCAACAATTCGAAGGCCGAGGCTATGATTTGAGAGATTTTGTCCGAACTGCCGTTGAACGACGGGTCCTGAGCCTTACTGGTCAGAAGATAGGCCGCATCGAATACGACCAGCCAAAAGGCGATTCCGGACTGTTCGGGCCCGGTTCTGTCTGCTGGCGGGTCCATTGGCGATTTTCCTTCGATGCTTGTCGGCGGCATTTCAATGCTTCTCCCTTCAGATGTTCCATTAACTTGCTCTCGTGCGGGGCTGGATCACTCGAATTTCCGCGACGACATGCTTGGACGCTTCCGGAGGACTGCCCGGTTCGTCTCTGCGACGACCTTCGCACCCAGGGAACAGGCGACCGGCGAGATCGAAAGGGTCAACCGGATCCACGCCCATATCCGCACGCTTAGGATGAGAGTCTAACGTGTGTTCAAATCAATGCTCCTCGGCAGAATCGTATATGGCTAGCCAAACCGCCTCCAGCTTGGCCGCTGTCGATAGTGCACCACCGACCCGAGCGGTTGGCCTTACAGGTCGATGCCGACGGATGTGATGCCATTCCCCTTGTCGTCGATGTGTCCAGCAAAGGCTGACGATTTTAAAACAGATACTCGTGTTGCGTCGTGGCTTCCGTTGCTGATTGAAGCCGGGATTCCAGCCCTCCTTCTGTCAGCTCGCTGAGATCGCCAGATGGGCTGGCGCGGCTACCTTATTTGATGGTAGTGGCGCACTTGGTCGATAATGTTGCCTGATGCGATGGTGACCGCCGGCTATTTGGGAGGAATTCGTATGAAGCCTGCAGTAACCGAAGGGAACCTCGGCAATGCCGTGATGCTCGGCGTGGTCCTGATGCTTTTCGGCGACCTTCTCTTTGCGGTAAACGACGCCGTTGGGAAGTGGCTTGTTGCGAGCTTTGCTCTGGGCCAAGTACTCGTGATGAGGTCGTTAGGCTCATTCATCGTCCTGATGCCAATGATTGCACGGCAGGGGCCGAGGGCGTTGCTGGATGTTCGGCAACCGGGCCTGCTGTTCGGCCGCGCCGTCATGGCGACTGCGGATGTATCCCTTTTCTACGCGGCGGTGGCCTATCTGCCACTTGCCGACGTGATCACCTTCTACATGGCGGCACCGATCTATGTCGCTGCTCTGTCGCATTTCCTTCTGGGCGAGAGGATCGGATGGAGGCGTTGGCTTGCTGTCGGGGTTGGATTTGCGGGTGTGGTGATCGCGCTGAGGCCATCGACCGCGATGTTTACCCTGCCTTCGTTATTTGCTGTCGCCGGGAGCATCGGTTTCGCCCTGACACTTATCTTGAGCCGTTATCTTCGATCGACAAGCGACACCGCTCTTGTCACCTCGCAGACGCTCCTGGTTATGGTAGTGGGCATAATTCTTTCGGTCAGCGACTGGCGGGAGGCCGGGTTCGATATTTGGATCGCAATGCTTTTCCTCGGTGTCGTCGGTACTTGCGCCCATCTTCTGCTGACGCGCGCACTGAAACTCGCGCCGGCCTCACTGCTTGCCCCACTGCAATATACACTTTTGCTGTGGGCGGTCGTGTTTGGGTTTGTGTTCTTCGGCGACATTCCTGACGCCCAACTTCTAGCCGGCGCTGCGATCATCGTCTTTGCTGGTCTATTCATCTTCTACCGAAAAAACGTCAAAGGCGAGGATGCTCAGCCAACCATTCCGTTGGACGGCCGTTGAGCAGGCCGTTCCGATAGGATTGCAGAGGGAACAAGCTTCAGCTTGAAACGGGCATAAGTCACATGGTCGATGTCCTCGCGCTGAGGGGCTCAAAGATCAACCGTTCGCCCCGATGCTCTGGCGCAGCGTTTCCGTAATGCTGATGAGATTGCTTCCCGGCTGAATGGTCGGACAGGGCGCCGGTTTGCCCTTCTTAACAGGCTTCGGGGCATTCTTTTTCTCGGCGATCATTGCCAGCAGGCCCTCGTAGCCCGGGTCCTCGACCATAACCGGCGACCAGACCTTTTTCCGTTGCTTGATAAGCTGCACGAGCGGCATCATTTGCGGCTCGGCCTCGCCAGCAAAGCTTTCGAAGTAGCTATCCTCAGCCCGGACCTCATCTTCGTATTGCAGGGTCGAGTGCACGATGTCTTCGCCGCGCGGCTCAAGGGCGACTGCCCTTCTATGGGATCCGAGCGCCAGCCAAGAGACGCCAACGACGTTGGAAGCGGCCATAGCATCGCGATAACGGAGTATGCCTCCTGGCCGACTGGTTCATTCGGGGTCAGGTAACGTGGCTGTTCCAGATAGACCCATTGGACCGAGACCTTTGGCGCGAACATCTCGAGATCGGTCGTGCGAGTGCTCTGAAGGGCCACGCTGTCGACGTCTCTATTGGTGATGAATGTCGTGGTCGCTCTCGCCGCGGGCATAGCCCTTGGCCTCGGCATCTTCGCTGACAGGTCTCCCAGTGACGCCGTCGACATATGCGCTAAAGACCCGTTTTCCTGTCTACGATTAATGTCTTCGGCGAAGATCCGTTCGATGTCATCGATATGGGAACGCCTTTTTTTGACGCCGTCTTCTGGTCACGATGCCCCGCTATCCGGCCGCCTATGGATACGGATCAGGGGACATCTCGATGAGGAATACAGTCTTCAATGCGGCGGCAATTCACCTTGGCTTTCGCACTTCCGTCTTGCGCATCCAGTAAGGCCCCTTGGAGTGCTCTCTTCTGTGAGAGGAAGTCGGGGCGAGCCTCGATTGCAGAATACCAATGGCTTGGGAAATGAACCGCGAAGGATCGCTTCTGGCAGGCTACGCCCGGCGTAAACCCCATTCGCGCTCGAAGAGCTCCTCCTCATCTAGGAGTTGCGTCTTTGCCATAGCCTTCGGTGGATCATTACGCTCGATCAATGGTAGCGGTGCCGCAATAACTGCGACTTCTTCGACAAACTCCTTACCTCCACGGTTTGCGACCGAAAAATTGACCGCTGCGCCAGGCTCGAGTGTCCCAAGGCCGGCCTTCTGCAGCACCTTGAGGTTGATGTAGATGTCGGCACCGCCGTCTGACGGGATGACGAATCCGAAGCCTTTAGCGGCGTCGAACCATTTCACGGTTCCTGATTGCATATTGTTCTCTTGATGTTGGACATTTTCTGAGAAATTGTTGGAAACGCGCGACCGCAAATAGATGCGGAAGACAGCTCGCAAATCGCTCGCTGACGCGGCACTTGCGCATCGTCCTCACGATTCTCGCAAAATTCGCCCTGATTTGCAACCCAGCGGAAAAGCGACGCCATTCGTGCCCCGACAAACTCGAACCCTGCGGGTTTTCGGGCGTTTTCTTCGGATGAAACGGAGATCGAACATGAGAACCTTCCTTATCGCATCCGCCATCGTAATCGCGGCAGCTTCAGTTAGCCAGGTGTTCGCTCTGGACGAGCTCGCCAAATACCGGTCCCAGAACCGCGTCATCATCCTGTTCGGTGGATCAGGAGACCAGAAGCTCGCGAAACAGGTCGAGGTCTTGAAAACCCAGGAGAGCGGTCTCGCCGAGCGCGACGTCGTGGTGATGACCGTAATTGGGGACGAGGTAAGACCGGTGCATGGGGATGCCACTGGCGTCGATGCCCGCAAGCTGAGACAGGAAGCCGATATCAACGGCAAGACGTTCGAGGCTGTTTTGATTGGCAAGGACGGCGGCGTCAAGCTGCGCAGTCTCGACGTCGTGACGGGCGGCAAACTATTCGAATTGATCGACAGCATGCCGATGAGAAAGGCCGGGCGGGGCTGATCTACTGCTGGGCAACGCCCGGAACTCCTGTCGGCATGGGGTCAATGACGAAATCGTACCCGCCTACGTCCACCAGGCCTTGGATCGAGACCGCCCGCCAGCGGATCGAATACGTATCCGGGCGAAGAGGGGTTGAAAGGGGGATTTCCAGATCGGTGCCATTCTCGCCGGTACGGAGGTCGCCGATCGTCACGCGAGCGCCGCGCGAGTTCCTGATCTCCACGATCGTTTCCTTCAGGCGGACGCGTTGGGAGAAGGCCAGAACCATGTTGAAGCTGGTGACGTTGGCTTGCTCATGCGCATCAGGCTGAGAGTTCTCGAGCCGGGCGCTCGCGAAAGAAGGCAGGCCGAGGAGCATTGCGGCGGTGATGCATAGTCCAATTCGCGAAAGCTTTTTCATCGCCTTTTCCTTCGGGAGCCTGAACGTCAATCATGCTGCGAGGTCCGCACTGCTGGAAATCGTAGATCACCGATTGTTAAGTCCGTCTTGGCAAAAAATAGTTAGCAAAGTGTGGTGCGATAGGTTCCTGCTGGCGCGATGCAAGAAGGCAACGGGCAGCCAGCCAACATTATCTTGAAGTGCACCGCGCGATCGCTCGGCGCCGGTTTCAAATGGACCCGACCGTCCCGTCAGACCTCTGGTCACTTGGTTCCGGCTGGCGCAGCGCCAGGTGGCGCGATCAAATTTCGCCCCTTCATGGAGCGCTCTCGAGATGCCCTAGATTATGCCGGCCATCAAATGGCTCCGGGGGTCCGTGTGTTCATGATGCGACCTCCTACAAAGTCTCCGACGATGCGACGCGCGAAGGTTGCTCGCGTCCGAAGTGGATACGGACCCCGACAAATTCGCACTCCCTCACGGCATGTGACGGACCGGTTCGCTGATGATGATGCCGGTGGTTTCGCCTTGGCGTTGGAAGCTTTCAACGGCGCGTTTCGCAGCGGCCGACGCTCCGTTCCCACGTAGCCAGGGCGGTCGTTAGTGGTTCGGGGTCGACGGCCAGGAGTTGCGACCGGAGAGTGTCGGAATGGTGAGGGAAGCCTGAGACAAAGTGGTCATGGATGTGGTCGAGCAGGAAGGCTTCGCTCATGGGTTGGGGAGGGTGACCTTCGTTGGCATGTCTCAAGGATCCATCATAGCGCTCGATGCGGTCGCGTCGGGACGCTGGAAGATCGGTACCCTCGCATCGTCTGCTGGGCGACTGGCCGCTGCCGCCTTTGCCCGCAACGGAGCGAATGGCAATTCTGCTTTTGCACGGCAAGGAAGACGAGAATATACCGTCAAGGGCACCCGGAGCGGCGGCCGGACAACTGAACGCCGCCGGGTGTGACGAGACGCTCGATATCGAGCCCGGCGTCGGCCACACCATCTCGATCTTTTATGCGCAGAAGGCGCTAGTGTTTCGAAAAACGAGATTCGCCACCTGACCACCTAACAGGCGGCGATGTCCGATCGCACATCTCAGAGTGAAATCGTCAGACTAGCGCGGCGAGCGGCACCGTTGCCGGATGCCTCCAGCAGCCGAGTAAGTGTCGCTCACGGCGTCGTACTCCATAGTGTATCGCCCGGCACACCATCTAATGTGTCTGATTTCATATGGGGTCAGGATCGACGGTTCCGAGCTAGATTCTGATTTATAGTCGCCCGCGTATGCCGATACGGACTTCTCTCGCGTCGCTTCATTTTCGTCGTTGACCGGCATCCGCAAGGCATAGGCGGGTGTCAGAACGGTGCCTACCAGAACTGCACCCAGGGTGAACATAGAAGCAAGTTTAGCGACTGTGGACATCGATGACACCGTTTGTTGTTCGCCAAAGCAACGGTGTTCGGGGTCTTTCCGTTCCGTGGGTCGGGCAACTTTCGTTTCAATAATCAATTTGCCGACGTCCGCTCACGTAAAACCGCGCTCGCGTCCCAGTCTGCCTGGCCAACCGGCAAGTCTCGGCGAACATGCGCCCGCCCGAACCATCGGTGCGTGTGGGCGTTGCAAATTGAGAATAAACTCGAGGTTCCAATGTCCGAAGACCGTACCACGACAATCAAGGCCGTCTTCGGGACCCGCGAGGCGGCCGACCTGGCGATCGAGCATCTTGTTTAAGGGCACAATATCTCCCGGCCGGACATCTTCGTCCAATCGATCACCGAAGGGAACTCGGCCGGTGTAAGGCCATCGGGGGGGCGACCTGTCGCACGAGTCTGAGAGCTGGGAGGATGGAGCATTAGGTGGCGAAATCGGGGTTTCTGCGGACATATCTGTAAGCCAGGTCGCCAAGGGTCAGCGTACGTTCGGCGACGCAGGCGCTATCCGGGTGTCGGGTGGTTGACGAGCCGCGCAAGCCGGTTGTTAGGCCAAAGCCGTGTGCAAGCATCTCCCCGTTGGCCGCTCACGACCGCTTAGGGAGCACCTGTCAACCCTAAGGGGATAGGACATCGAAGGCCTGGGCAGATCGTATCTCGCGCTGCTATGATTTCGATTATAGTGGAGGCATATCAATATTAGCATAAAGCCTGTTATTGGGCGCGACAGGTCCGCTCCATCAATAGGGTCCAATTATGCCTATCCGACAGCCCGCCACACAGCCGTGTAGGAGAACACAGATATGGATTGCCAGGAAGCCTTGGAGCTTCTGTGATTGCGCCGTCTCGACGAAGCTCAAGGGGCAGGCTGGTCGCAGGCAGAGAGCATGTACGCACTCGAGGCGCTCATCGAGAGCTTCCGGACGAGCTGTTGAGGGTCAGCGAGAGTTCCGACTGTCTAGGACACCTTCGCCCGCAGCTCCGCTTTACCGAAGTATTGACTTTCGGGACGCGTGAGACCGAGGTGCTCGCGTAGCGTGGATCCCTCATACTTCGTGCGGAACAGCCCGCGAGCGCGAAGGATCGGGAGAACCTCGGCGACAAACACGTCGAATTGGTCAGGCAGGATCGGCGGCATGACGTTGAAGCCGTCGGCTGCACCTGTCGTGAACCAGTCCTGGATGATGTCGGCGATCTGCTCGGGCGTCCCCGAGGTCGCGAAATGCCCGCGTGCTCCTGCAAGCCCATGAAGCAGGGCTCGAAGCGTCGGACGCTCTCGTCGCACGATGTCTACGATCGAGACGGCCCGGCTTTGGGCAGCTTGGACGGTCTTCGGATCGGGAAAGTCATCTGGCGACAGGACACCATCCAGTGGCAGGTGCGACAAGTCCAAGCCGCCAAAGCGGTTGGAGAGCCTCGCCAGTCCGACCGACGGTTCTGACAACTCGTTCAGATCCTGAGCGATCCGTAAGGCTTCCGTCTCGGTCGAGCCGATCGTGGCGCTGATCCCTGGAAGGATGACGATCTGGTCGGACGATCGTCCGACGGCAAGGGCGCGGGTCTTTAGATCCTTGTAGAAAGCGCTGGCGGACATCTTGTGGAGGTGCGCGGTGAACACGGCTTCCGCATGCTCGGCGGCAAAGCGTCGTCCTGTGTCGGAAGAACCGGCCTGGATGAAGACTGGGCGGCCTTGGGGCGGGCGGGCGATGTTAAGCGGGCCGCGGACGGAGTGATGCTTGCCCTTATGGTCGATACGCTTCAGCTTTGACGCGTCGGCAAACACGCCGCTGTCGCGGTCGTCAAGAACCGCATCGTCAGCCCAGCTATCCCAGAGCTTCGATACGACATCTACAAACTCGAAGGCGCGCTCGTACCGATCGGCATGCTCAATCTGCTGGTCGTATCCGAAGTTGGGGCCGGCCCCGTTGACCCAGCTTGTTACGATGTTCCAGCCCACCCGGCCATGACTGATATGATCCAGAGACGCGAACTGCCGGGCCAGATTGAAGGGCTCCGTGTAGGTGGTGGAAGCCGTCGCAATCAGCCCGATCCTGCTTGTGGAACGGGCGAGGGCAGCCAGCAGCGTAATTGGCTCCAGGCCGCCGCCTGCCGCATGCGAGAGCCCGTCGCCTGCGGCCAGCGCGTCGGCAAAGAAGATAGCATCGAAGGCGGCTGCTTCAGCCTTGCGGGCAAGTTCGTCATAATAGTCGACGTCGGTCAGCGCCAGCGGCGAGGATTTCGGATGACGCCATGCGGTCTCATGATGACCGCGGCCATGGACGAATAGGTTGAGATGCAGTTGACGTGGCATGGAGGTCTCCTCCGCTCAGTGGAACTGGTCGACGCCGAGAGCGGACAGAAGCCGCTCGCGCATCTCTTCGAAAGCCTTTTCGGATCTCCGGCGCGGACGCGGCAGCGAGACCCTGACCTCGTTGATGATCTGCCCGCTGTCCATCACGAGCACCCGGTCGGCCAGCACGAGTGCCTCCTCAACGTCATGGGTGACCAGCAGCACGGTTGGCCGCTGTTCGGATACCAGCTTGAGGAGGAGGTCCTGCATTCGAAGACGAGTGAGTGCGTCGAGCGCTCCAAACGGCTCGTCGGCCAGCAGAAGAGCGGGCTGCCGTGCCAGAGATCGCGCCAGAGCCACACGCTGCGCCTCGCCGCCCGAAAGCGTTCCGGGCCAGGCATCGGCGCGGGCGGACAGGCCGACGTCGGAAAGTGCCTTGAGGCTGCGCTCGGCGAGTTCTTTGCGGGGGACGACGTCCAGCCCAAGGCCGACGTTTGTCACGACAGACTCCCAAGGAAGAAGACGCGCATCCTGGAAGAGCACCGAGACGTTTTCCGAGACGGCTAGCTCGCCGTCGCCGTCGGCATCGTCATCGAGGCTCGCAAGCGCCCTCAGCAGAGTGCTCTTTCCGCAGCCGCTCCTACCGATGAGTGCGACGAATTCGCCTGCTGTGACCTCGAGGGAGACGTCGTTGAGGACGGTCCGACCGGCAAAGCTCCTGCTAAGCCGGTCTGTCCTGACGGCGACTGGAAAGGTAGGCCGCTCGACGGGGGAACGTCTGGTGACAGGATGAGAAATCGATACGACACTCATGATCCGATGACTTTCCTGTATCTGAGAGCGCGGCGCTCGATTGCGCGGACGACCGCATCCGATGCGAGGCCCAGCACGGCATAGATGACGAGGCCGAGCACGATGATGTCGGTCTGCCCGTAGTCGCGTGCCCGGCTCATCATGTAGCCGATGCCGTTCGTGGTATTGATCTGCTCGAGGACGATCAGAGTCGTCCAGCATGTAGTCACGGCAAGACGAAGCCCGGTGAAGAAGCTCGGCAACGCGCCTGGCAGGGCGACCCTGCGAACGAAAGTCTTTCGGTCGAGCCGTACCGTGCGCGCCAGCTCGACGAAGCGGAGATCGATCCCGCGCAGCCCCGCATGCGTGTTGAGATAGACCGGTATCATGACGCTGAGGCTGATGATGGCAATCTTCATCGTTTCGCCGATACCGAGCCAAAGAATTGCCAAGGGAATGAGTGCAAGCGTGGGGATGGCGCGCTTGATCTGCACAATGCCGTCGATAGACGCCTCTCCGGCGCGGGTCAGTCCGGAAAGAAGAGCGAGAACGACGCCAGCGGCGACACCAATGGCAAGGCCGGAATATGCCCGTAATGCCGATGCATAGAATGCTTTCCAGAGAGTGCCGTTGAGAGCAAGGTCCCAGCCAGACGCCAATGCGGTCGAGGGAGCTGCGAGGAGGCGCTGAGGAAGGATTCCCGTCCGTGAGGCGAGCTCCCATACCAGCAACAGGACCAGTGGCGCGACCAGAAGACCGCCCGGTCCAAGGACACGTGGCGTCAGCGCCGATCGCTTGGCGGCGTTCTTCGACGGCGACCCGCGCTGGATGCGAAGTGGACCTATTGCCGGTACTGAACCCATTCCAGATCTCCTAGTTGGACTTCTCGCCCTGAGCGATGACCTCGTCGAAACGAATGTCGAACTCCGCCTTGGCGTCGAGCCTTTTTGGCAGGTCGCCTGCATCATAGATGACGTCGATCAGGCTCTGCTGATAAGGAATGAGGCTTGTCAGCGAGGGAAGGGTGGCCTTGCCCTGGCTGGCGACGATGGCGTCGCCCTGCGTCTTCGTCAGGTGCTGGCCCTTGACGTAGTAGGCATCGACCCACTCGGCCGGATGGGTGTTCTGCCATTGAGTGGCGAGGACGAAATGCGCCACGAAATCGCGGATCGCGGCCGCCTTGGCCGGATTCTTCAAGGAGTCGCCGCCCGCGTAGAGATATGAGACGCCACGGGGCAAGCGGTCGTGCTGGGAGTGGGGAATGGCGCTGGCCTGCTGGTCTTTGTAATCTGAGAGGTAGCGGGAATAATGCGGTTCGTTGAGCGAAGCCACATCCACCTGTCCCGTCCGGATCGCATCAGGGAAGTCGGCCACACGGAGCGGGATAAGCTCGACGTCGTCGCGGGTCAGTCCAGCGGCCTTGAGTGCGTTAAGGACGAATGCCTGACGACCGCTCCCTTCGGCATAGGCAATCTTCTTGCCCTTGAGCTGCTCGAGGGTGTCGATCTTCAGACCGGGCCGCACCGCAACTCGTAGTCAGTCTCGGCGATCTTGACGGCTGCGACGATGGGGACTTCCTGACCCGCGGCCTGCGCCTGGATCGGCGGCACGTTGCCGACCGTCGCAACGTCGAGCGCATCCGCCCGGAAAGCTTCAAGAATAGCCGGGCCGCCGAGGAAGTTCGCGTATGTGGCCTTTGAGGAGAGCCTGTCCTGTTCACCGGAAGCCGTCATCAGCGTCTGGAGCTGCTCGTTCTGGTCGCCGATCACAATGGCGGTTCCATTGGGCACTTCGGTAGGTAGCGCATCTGCAAAGACCTGTCCGGCGGCGATCAAAGCAAGCGAGGAGGCAGCCACGGTGAGGTTCAGTTCCTGAAAAGTTGGTGCCATGGTCGTCTCCTACCGATCGTCGGTTCAAACGATAGCCGCAAGTCGCGGGAGTACGAGGAAGCCCATGCCATTAAATGCTAAGCATGTAGAATATTATGCCAGCCTTAGGATCGAGATTGGCTGTTCCGGACGTTCGCCATCCAAACGACTTACGTTCGGTCGCAAGTTGGCAAACGTAATGGCGCTTAAGGCACGGCTTGGTCCTGTTCGCTTGAGGGTCGTGCGGGCAACCAACCACCATTCTAAGTGTTCCACCAGATCGCATTGGTCACGATGGCGCGACCGGAACGTATTGCGTTCTTCCGATCCGCACGAATATCTGTGGTACGCTGCTCGTTAACGCCAATGGGAGGGCGTCGAATGCAAGCGACGGAAACTCTGTTCGAAATCCGCCGGCTGGGCTACCGCCACTTGCCTTCCTATCGAGACATCCGACAGGAAGCTGTTATGGAATGTCCGGAGGAGTTCGGGATCGCCGCGGAACAAGAATTCGCTCGAACCGACCAATGGTATCTCAATCGTCTGTCTACCAGCTTGGTTCTCGGAGGTTTCGATCACGGCGGCTGGCTCTCGGGAACGGTGGCATTAGATTTGCGCCAGACCACAGCCGGCAACGAAGTCGCCGTCCTCTCGGGCATGTACCTGAGGACTCACGCTCGCCGATCTGGACGATCCAGACAGCTTCTTCAGGCTGCGATCTTTCATGCATTTGAGCGATCTCCAACCATCGTGCTGGCGGTCACGTTCTCGAACCGGCGAGCTAGGCTGCTCTACTTAGCCGCAGGGTTTCGCGAATGGAAAGCGGGTCCTCCAGAGGCAGGCGGCGACATCTCTGCCGGTGAGGTCCTGATGCGGTTAGATCAGGAAGATCACTCTTCCACGAACGGGTTTTGCCCATAGAACCATAAGGTCATTATCGAAATAATTCACAGCGTCAAAAGTAATTGACAGCTTCTCTTGCGTTGAAAACACCGCCGTCATGATCATGATCATGCTGATGTCGACTGGCCGTTCAGTTAGAACTGCAAGCGTCAGATGGGGCGGATACCCTAATTCCTGCATGGAGGCGGAAGGCTCGAAGATGCTCGCTTCCTCCCATAGGTTCCTGATTCAACCGCTGTAGCGTTGCAGCATTTCACACTGATCCCATAGGGCATTCGTTGCGTCCGGTGTGGGTTGTTGTCCGACCGTATAGCAAACGGATGCCCTGGGTCGAGTGGCCGCTTCGGGCCGACAGTAGTCGTTTTGCTCCTCATCGCTGCGCAGATCACTATATCGCTCCGTCGGTATCGTGCATCTGATCTGTATTGCGGTGCATAAGCTTTAATGGTCCGTCCGCCGACAATGTGGAAGTCTCCGAGACTTGCCTATCGTCTTTCCACTTCGAGGATCATTGGCATTGCCCACGAGGCATCGGGAAATGGCCAGCGCAGCAGGGTTACTTTGTCTTCATGCCACTGCGATTCCCACTTTGCATAGAACTTTCGCGCGAAGCCATTCAGTCTAACGCTCTGACAGGCGATAGGCCCCCCGTCGAAGTTCAGCGCGACCTTCAGGTCGAGCTGCGAAGACTTCAGGAATTGGGCAAGGGTCGCGAGCGGGAAAAAGGCTTCCTTTGTGGTGCCGACTATAATCCTGCCAGCGCCGTCCTTCCCAACGAAGGTTCGGTTCGCGAGCCATTTGCTTGTTGTCGGTACATGCGTCTGCCCGTCAGTTCCAATCAACAGGGGATACGAGACCATTGCGTTGGTCGACCCGGAAATGGCGGTCTGCCAAGGCTGGTCGGCAAGTTCCTTAATATCCGCCGTGCCGTCGCTCGCCACGAATGCTCCGGCCTTGGCATCGTATGTCGTTGGCCCCATCGCGACGCCTTCACTGATGATCGGAGTGTCTGGAAGCGCGTGGAGGTCGAAGTAGCTCCCGTTGACGATGAGCACGGCATTCGGCAGTGCCTTTTCCCATTCGTCTATGCCCTTGTCGCCAGCTGGAGCATTGCGGGCGATGAACTTGAACCGGGTGGGATCGATCCGGTTGAGAAGAACGCGGTCGGCTTCCTTCCCGTCTGCAATCACGGGCATCTCGGCGACCTCGTACCCAGGTTCTACCTCCCGCCACTCGTAAGCGCCAGCGATACCGATTGGGGGATTGTCCTGAAGAGCCAAACGCATCGACGGAGAAAGCCGAGGATCGTCTTTTTCGATGGTGATCCAGTAGGTTCCGCCTCGTCTCAGGATGGTATTGAACCCGTAGGCTCCGTTTCGATCCCAGATGTACCCGATACCTACGCCAAGAAAAACGATGGCAGACGCGGCAATGGCGAGTGGCAGTTTGTACTTCAAAGGGTATTCCTCAGCGGAGACTGGATATGGCGTCTGCAGTACACTGGTGGCCGATTTATGTTTAAAAAGCGGCAGTCGCAATAGTGCGTCATTTGCTCCTTCTCCGCGAATCGGATTCATCATCGAACGTGAAACTTTCAGCATCTGGAAAAGAACGGAAACCCCATTTTCAGGATCGAATATTTCAAGCGTATCGGGGTTCGCTACCGGCTCCAGCTATCTCTGGCGACATTGCTGGGATGGCTCGTGATAATGGGGGTCGCTGGCCATTTAAGCGCGGGCAGCGAACGTTCGGTGGTCAAATTTGTCGGCCAAGGCATCGCGTGGCCAATGGTCTTCGCGGTGGTTTTCCTGGCGATAGTAATCTCCACGTTCCGGTGGTGGGACCTGGGTTTTTCTGCATTCTCGGTGAGAACGGCGCTCAAGCTGAGTTGGCTGCCCATGGTCTACATGGCCGCACTTGGGGTCCTAATGGCAATAGTCGGATTGCCGCCGCTGCGAAGCGCGATTTTCATAGGCATCAACACGGTTTTTGTCGGTATGTCTGAGGAAGTGATGTTCCGGGGAATATTGTTCAGCGGGCTGCGTTCGAAGCTCAGGCTATGGCCATCCCTCTGGGTGTGTTGTGGACTTTTCGGGTTCGTTCACGTCCTGAATGCTTTAGCGACTGCGCAATGGACAGTCGCAACCCTTCAGGCAGTGGCGGCGTTTCAGACTGGCTTCATGTTGATGGCGCTTCGTTTGAGAACTGGTTCGCTTTATCCGGTCATACTTCTGCATGCCGTGTGGGATTGTTTGCTGCTGCTGGTTGCGTGCCATACCGGTGGCGGGAGCCCAAATCAGCCACTGCCAGCATACGCCTTTGTAGCTCCGCTTTTCCTGCTACCCAATTTTTTATATGCATTGTATTTGTTGCGGCCAAAGGGACTGGCCAAAAATTAATCGGTCAGTTGGACTCTCCACTCCGATATAGATGATGCCCTGAGGAATGCTGTCACGCCGGATAGCGCCAACAGCGGTCTTCCCCAATTCGCCTCTGCGATCGCTTCAAAGCCGCTCGAAGCGGAAATTGCGAATACGGCCGCCGTTCATCAGCATGCCGGTGACCCGGCCTTCTCCATCGCGGGTGAAGGTGAACCGGTCGCCGTTACCGAGAAAATGGCCCGGAGCGACGGCTGTCAGTGCTACTTCTCGGGATTTCACGGATTTAAATACCAGCCCCGCCTCCTGAACTTTCACGCCGTAGGGCATGTCGTTTTCGACCGGACGATAGGTGCCATGCTGGCTGTAATAGCCTATCAGTAGCTTCCCCTTATGCGCCACAAGGCGGGCAACGCCGCCGGCCAGTTCTGGTTCGGTGTAATAGCCGGTAAGCAGTTCCAATGCATCGGCGTCGGGTTGCGGGAACGTGTTCGGCACTTGCTCTGGCACCGGCTGCAACAGATGTGCCAGATAGATATCGGCGATCCCCTGTGCGAGGTTGCTCGGCACGATCGACCCGAGATTGGCAAGGATCGCCACCGAGAAATGCTGCTCGGGAAAGCGGATGATATCGGAGCGGAAGCCGGCGTCGCCGCCGGTTGTTCGACGATCGCCAGGCCGCGATAGGTACCGAGGCCGAGACGCGAGGCATAGTCGATGTCACTGCCGTCGTTCAGCCGTCCACGATCGACCATTCGAGCAATGATGGCAGGCCCTCCGACGCGGTGATGGTAGAAATCTTCGTCCCAGAGCGCGAGATCTTCGACCGTCGTCAAAAGGCTGGTCGCGCCCACGGTGTCCAAATTGGTGTCGGAAATCTCCACACCCCGCTCCGTATCCACATAGCCCTCGGCGACATTCCTGATGACCTCGGCGTAATTGTCTCGGAAGAACGTGTTGCTCATGCCGAGCGGTTCGAAAATCCGTGCCGAGGTAAAGGCCCGCAGCGACTGGCCACTTACCCTCTTCAAGACCTGCGCCACCAGGGCATATCCGGTGTTGCAATAGAGGTATTCGTCGCCCGGCTGGAAATTCAGGTCCTGCTGGCGGGAGACGACGGCAAGGATGTCATCATCAGTAATCAAATCCTTGGAGTATCGCCGGCCGGCGAGGCTAAGCAATTCCCAGTGATCGCGCAGGCCGCTCGTATGCTGCATGAGGTGCCGCAGAGTGATCGGCACGCCAAAATCAGGCAGGCTGGGCACGTATAAATGCACCACATCATCAAGTGACAATTTTCCTTCGGCCGACAGCAGCAGTATGGCAAATGCCGTGAACTGCTTGGAGACGGATGCTGAATGAAAGACGGTGGACGGCCCGATCGCGACACCATGGCCCAGATTGGCCATGCCAAAGCCGCGCTTATAGATAACCTCGCCATCCCGCATGACTGCAACCGCGCAGCCGGGAGAATCTTTAGTGTTCCAAGCCTCGAACAGTTGATCGACGCGTTCCGCTTCCGTCATCAGTGTCTCCCAGATCACTTTAGTGTGGCAATGAAATCGAGAGTTGAGGATATTGCAAGACTCGGAAAAATGAGAAATACAGTGAGTGTCGATGGCCGCTTTGGGCCGATAGCGGTCACGTAGTAGCCGGTCTCCACAATTGCCCGAGCGCCAAATTTACCTAGTGTAGCGGGAGGCATCGCAGGGATAACTCGTATGGAAGAAGTCTGGACAACTCTTGCGTCAAAAACGTTGGTGAAAGATCGATGGATTGACCTTCGCGCCGATCAATGTCGCACGCCGAGCGGGCAGGAAATCAGCCCATACTACGTGTTGACCTATTCAGACTGGATAAACGTCGTGGCCATCACGACCGATGAGCACGTACTGCTGACGAAGCAATATAGACATGCGGCGGGTAGGGTGTTTTGGGAAATTCCGGGTGGTGGTATTGACGCCAATGACCCTGACCCATGCGCCGCAGCCGGTCGAGAACTTGAGGAAGAAACAGGCTATCGGGCAGGAAAGATTGAACTCATAGCAACCTTTTTCCCCAATCCAGCCTCTCACACCAACCGCCTACACACGTTCCTCGCGACTGAAGTGGAACCCGGCGGAACACAACTGCTCGACGCTGGTGAAGACGGTCTAACAGTTCACCGCATGCCGGTTGGAGAAGTGATCAAAAAACTCCACCACGGCTTTCTAGAGCAAGCGCTCCATACCTCATCTGTCCTCACTGCCTTGCTGGTCTCTGGACGCATTGGAGAAATTGCGCCCTGATCAAAGACCAAGTGGAGTTGGTCGAGACTTGACCGCGAATGATCTCGTGGCCTATGGCTCCGGAAACGCGGCCAGCGAAGGAGTGGGTTTAACGTCTAGCGGCCACGGCCGCTTCGCTGGGACATGATTTAGACGTCGCTTCGTCAGGCTGGCAACTGGAGACGAAATGTTCGGTTGATGGTCGGTCACCAACCTCGCCCAATGCGTTTTCAGAAACAAAAAAGGCCGGGGCAAAATTGCACCGACCTTCCTCATCATCGTCTACTCGTCCTGCCAGTACATCCGTGGTCAGAAGTTGAAAGCGACAGCGGCTTCACGAACGCCGAAATCATTTCAGCGCTCCTAGCGAGCCGACATTCTTCAATTAGTTAGTCATTGTGTTCTAATTAAGGGTGCTAAAGCGCGCCGCCCGTTACTGGACTTACGATGGGGCGCTCGCTCTCGTCTTTGGAGCCCGCTGGCTGCACAGTCGGCGGAGCCATAGACTCTTCATCCGCAAACTTCTCGTCATTCGGTCTCGGAGAAACATCGTTGGGCCGCTTTTGCTCGGGGGAGGCGTTCTGATCATTGGTCGACATGTCGGTCTCCTTTTAAACAGAAACAGGTCTCAGCGTCCAAAGTTCCGGTATCTCGGTAGATAAGTGAAGGTGGACCGACCCGCTGTCGTTCCTCTAACCGGCTCGGCCTTGAACGGTAAGCCTCGGTAAGTTCATAAGGCAAGGAGATTGACAGTCGCTTTGCATGGTCTCAATCTTCTAACGGCCATAACGGCGACGTGCTGACTTCGGTTCGACCAACTGTCCGGTCTTGCTTGCAGGACGTGGGGCGCAGATATACGTATAGGGCCGGACTGAGCGCTGCTCGGCAACGCAACGGAGTGAACCGACCATGGTCGATGCCATTAGACCGATTACCGGTTCATCAGCAACGTCGCCCACCCAGGTTGACCGCAGTCTTTCGATAACATCGGAACCTGACAACAAGTGGGTCGCCACACGTCAGTCGATCATCGATTCAGATCAAGTCGCACTGAAGCAGGCGAACGCGGAACTTCAGGCAGATATGGCCCGATACTCAGGTGTGGCCGATGATGAAATGTAGGTTTCTCCCGATCATCATTCCCATGGTGGAAGCGATACCGGACGTGAAGGGCTTAGAGTCGCTGACAAGGATGAGAAAGAAAAGCTTTCAGGGGAAAGTGATCTGATCGGAACTGTCGATTTCGACGATGATACCCCCTTCGGGCATCGCACAGCCATCGTTTAGGTCGCTCATGGCCATTTTTTTCAGGCGCTCACTGGCTTAGTCACCGGAAGGATGGGGACCGATAATGAACGTGATCAGAGCCGCCTCTGCGACCCCATTTTGTCTTTATCCAACGAGCTGTAGAAGCTTGGGTCTCTGTCGAACACGTCGTGGTTCTGCGCTGATCGAAATCCTCCTTTCTTTGTAGCCTTCCTACGGAAACTAACCCGAAAAGCTATTGCCAGCAGAACAATCCCGCATCCAACTCCTAAAAGTACAGCAGCGAATGTTGGCACGACATTACTCTTTTCAGTTGGAGATGACAGATGCTTGGACGTTAGCAAGTAATTTGTCCGACGAGGCATCACCGCGCCGCCGAAAGCTTCTATCATCCTAAGTAGACGACTGCTCTAAAACGGCGTCGTCACGTTCTCCACTGAGGTGGGTTTGAAGCGACGACTGAAAACGCGAAACGTCCCCGTAAGTTACAGAAAAATCTGCGCTAACAGTATTCCGCTCTTGTTCAGTCGGCATGGTTTCCCGCACTGGTGTAGCCAAGAGGACCTTCACACTCAGCAATCCTCTCGGGCCAATCGGAACGATTTGGAGGCTGAGATGTGCCTGATCAATCGAGTCATCCTCGAAGAAGCCACCCATCAATAACGGTCGGGCGTTGCCTTGGCCTATTGGATATGCCCCAAGGGACATCTCGAATTTACGAAGTTCGGCAAGGCTAAACCATGCAGCGCTTTTTCCGGCAAAGTCTCCGCTTTGCACGACGGCGGTTAATTCACCATGATGATCGTCGTCTGGTTTGTATCGGAATGTGATTTTCTTCAAGGCACCCCCAAAAACGGTCCATGACCTCAACGTTAGGCTTTTTACCATAAATAGCGAGCCCAGTATCTATGGCCGCTTCGGGCCGACAGCGGACATAGCTTTAGAAAACGCTCAGCATCTCAAAAGAATGCTGTCCACCACGGTATCCAGGGGCGCGGTTGCATCAATCAGAATTGCATCGCCTGGAATATCCTTTTTCGTCGCGTGCAGATGCAACACAAATTCCCGTTCTTCCGGTTTGCCGCCGAACTCGTCGTCAGGTCTTTCCGAAAGCCGCCGCGCCAAGGTTTGCGCATCAATGTCGAGGACAAATACCGCGTCGAAAAGATGGATGAAGCTGTTAAAGTTCCTTGAACCGCCACAGAAGAAGGAAGCCGGATGGCTGTCGTCCTCTACAAGTGCCTTAACCAAGGCAACATTCCACAAGTGGTGCAGGTGTCCAAAAGCCATGTCTAACTGGGCGCTATCGAGTGTTGATACGTCAATTGGCTCCCCAGTGATGGGGTTGCCCTTGTAAGCGAGTTCACGATCACCGTGCAGAACGTGATAGCCCCGGCGCTGCAGCTCTGTCGCGACAGACGTTTTTCCAGCGCCCGAGACCCCTTCGATTAGAAAATTCCTTTTACCCATCCTGCCTCACTCATATCGATCTGAGTCTTCCCGACTTGCCCAAACCGCGAATTTAAAGCGAGGTCAGTGTCAAGCAACTGACCGCCTGTGCCGATTGCACCAACGCGCTACAAGGGGTCGTCGGAAGCAAGGCTCCAGGCCCAAGCTGACTTGCGCGACAAGACCTGCAACGTAGCAGGTTTTAGAGGTTTGCGACAACTTGGCCCCGTGCGCCAACAGTGGAAATTTGCGCAAGACGACGCATTGTCCGATTGAGGCTGCGTCCAGACAGTTGGTTTCGGCAGCCGGGCATCGATAAGATGCCATTAGGCATGCGATGGCACTACCCACTACGTGGACGACCTGAAGGAAAACCGGCACGCGCCTTGTATAGCTGTAGGCATATGCGAGAAGGTTTCCTGGCCGACCTAGAACTTAATAAGAATAAAGAACCTTTTATCTGTGCGCACCGACGCGAAAAATTTCACGCAACAACCATTGGCCTGTATATTCCGGTTCAGATGAATCGCCGGAGCCACTGCCATCTCATTGCTGTCACCAAAGCCTGCCGAGCCCGTCAATGAGGCAAAGCCGCGTAAGCAACTGCTCTACTTCTGCGATGAAAGCAGTCAGAGCGACGACGCCTACATGGCCGTCGCTGGCATTGCCGTGGCTAAAGAGGCGATCCCGTACATTTTGGGAAAGATGAACGCTGTCCGGGAGAAATATGGGAAACAAGGTGAGGTGAAATGGAAGAACGCTAAGTCGAGGAATGGCGTTGTCCATGAGGCCTACATCAGATTGCTGTTCGATCTAATCGAGGAAAACCGACTGCATCTCCATATCAAGTTTGCCCGAATGGACGAATAGGATCACAAGCTGTCCGGTCCACGCCGGAAAATCGACACGGTCAGCAAGAGCTTCTTTCAGCTCCTGTTGCATCGGCCAGTCGCCTATTATGGCCATGAAGCAGATATCCATATTCATCCGGACGACGGCAATTGCACGGCACAGCTGAAAGACCAGATCGGAGCGCTGAATTTCGTAGGTAAACGTTTGTGCGGTAAGCCAGGCGTGGTGAAAATTGTCCAGCCCCGTAGTTCGGAGCGTGAGCCCATGCTGCAGCTGTTGGACTGTACTCTGGGAGCGCTGGCAGCTTACAGGAATGGTCGACACGAGCTGGAAGAGATTAGCAACACGAAGAAGCGTTTGACCCGCCTGGCGTTTGAGCTGACCGGATGGCCGGACATCACCGGTAGCTGCTACGACAAGCGTAAGCTCAGTAGATGGAACTTGGTTCCGAGGTTCAAGAAGAGCTGAGAGCGCGACCGAAGGGGCTAGTCTGTGATATACAGACGATCTGGTTGAAGACCCAGGAGTTCGCCCGCATCGGTATCCAAGAGCTAGCGTTGCGTTGCGCGATTCGCAACATGGTCCGTGTCGCAATAGGACTCATCCTATTGATTGAACGCCAATAAAAATTATTGCAAGCTGATCTTGCGGAGCAGTTCCGTATCATGGTGATCGCTGTACCTCAGAGAAACTGCTTTCATTTCCGCCATACTCTGTGCGGCACAGAAAGACATGGGATGACCGCTTCGGGCCGGTAGCGGACTTTAAACGATCCCATGGGCTTGTCGTGACCGGTTTGGTCGAACCATGGGCCGACGCACTTCGCCAGCCATCTATCGCGGCATGTCTCTTACCGTCGCCGCAACGCGGCTCGAATTTCGGTCTGCTGCCGGCAGGGATGACACATCAGGTGTCCGGGCCGGCAGCTAAGGCAGGCTGCTGGCCGTAAGCGCGCAGAATGGCCAGGATGAGCCCCGGGAAACGGCCGTCCACTTCCTGACAGCGCGAATGATTCCTCATTTCGATGCCACGGCGCTCGGAGCGGATCAGGCCGGCCTCGCGCAGGACTTTGAAATGCTGGGAGAGCGACGACTTCGGAATGACGCGCTCACCAAGGCAGGCGAGCGCCGTACACGTTCCGCTGGAGCCGACGCCGGCGATCTGCGCAAAGATCGCGGCCCGTTCCGGATCGGAAAGCGCGTACAGGATGGCCTCAGGCCGGATGTCGTCTATCGCGGGGTGCACGAGCGGTCTCATAAACTTTATATAGGGGCACTTGAAAAGCAGATCAACAGTTCCGAAATTCTGAACTACGGAACAGGCCGGAGAGAGCGATGGCGTCCGTGTCGAAAGGAACGATCATGTCTAAACTTAAGGGAAAAGTGGCTCTGGTGACCGGTGCGTCCAAGGGGATCGGTGCGGCAATTGCCAAGGCATTCGCTGCCGAGGGCGCACAGGTCGTCGTCAACTACGCCTCGAGCCGGGAGGGCGCTGACGCCGTTGTTAATGCCATCGCTGCTGCCGGCGGCAAGGCCATTGCGGTACAGGGTGACGTGACGAAAGCCGATCAGGCAAAGGGGCTCGTCGACGCCGCCATCGAGGCGTTCGGTCGTCTCGACGTGCTGGTCAATAACTCGGGCGTCTATGAGTTCGGCGCGATCGAGGACATCACCGAGGCGCATTATCGTCGCATGTTCGACGTGAACGTTCTCGGCGTCCTGCTGACGACGCAGGCAGCGGTCAAGCACATCGGCGAAGGCGGCAGCATCATCAACATCTCGTCTGCGGTGACGAGCCTTGCTCCGCCGACCTCCGCCGTCTATTCGGGCACCAAGGGCGCCGTCGATGTCATCACCAGCGTCCTTGCCAACGAGCTGGGTCCGCGCAAGATCCGGGTCAACGCCATCCTGCCCGGCATCGTCGAAACCGAGGGCACGCATACGGCCGGCTTCGTCGGATCCGATTTCGAGGTTACCGCCGTCGCCCAGACCCCGCTCGGCCGCACCGGCCAGCCGGACGATATCGCCGATGTCGCGGTCTTCCTCGCTTCGAACGACGCGCGCTGGCTGACGGGCGAACGACTGACCGCGAGCGGCGGCTTTCGCTGACCTTTGCGCCCGGCCGATTGCCCTGCAGCGTCCCACGACGCTTGCTCGGTATCGGCCGGGCGTTCAGTGTCGGGGCCGGCTTGGCCCGCGCCTTCCCCCTCCTTTCGGGGGAGTATCGCACATGCAGGGTGACACGCATTCATCTAACCATTTGTTCCGCATCGCATAATGAAAGCAATTTCTTTCCGAGTAGAGACACCGGCCCCTCTCCGAGATCGGCAGGCAGGTCGATTGCTGGCTGTCCCGAAACGTTAAGTCTCGCCAAGGATGTGTTCCGCTCCGAATCTACTGGAAAGAATATCCATATGCAGAATGCCATTGAGAAGCGGCAAAATACGAGTTGAGGGACCGACCGCAGGTGTCAGGTCATTGATTGCAGCCTGAAGATCATAGGCTTTGCAGCTCAACACGATGAGGTCGTACGGCGTATCCAATTTGTCAGCGGTGACGGTTGGCGGTTTGAGGTTTGTGACATCGCCAGCCGGACTTTTGACCACAAGTCCACCCTCGTGCAGAAGATGGGCTCCCAGTGAAACGAAACGCTCGCCGGGCTTGATCCCATTGGAAACGGTAGCGGTCTCGACGCCGATAGCCGCGACCTCCACCCGCTTGAACGAGACGCTCGACGTTTTGTCGTCGACGATCTAGATGCCGGGGCCACCGCCTATATCGAAAACAGCCGCGAGCGGCACTTGCAGCGCGTTGGCGACACCGTTGTCTGGAACTGCGATGTCTATGGTCGAGCCTAGCGGAGCGTCAGACGCGAGGCCACCGAGGACATAGCGAGCCTCGAACGTTCTTGTCTGGAGGTCCGCGGAATTCGAAAGCTGCCGCAGCATGGCTTCTCCGGAGACCTTGCCGTTGAAGACAACCGCAGTGGCCTTCGAGCCGATGGAAGGCAGAAACGTCTCGGGCAGACTTATGGTCGCTTCGCGCGGGCCCGACGCTCCCAGCCGCACGACCGTCTGGCCCGCGGCCACGACCTGCCCAGGCTCTGCCAGCGTCTCCACGACGACCCCGTCGGCATCCGCGGTCAGGACAGAGTAGCTTGAGGTGTTTTCGGTGACTCGAACCTGCGCTTGCGCTGCATCGAGCTGCGCGTGGGAAACGTCGGCCGCAGCCTTTGCCCTCGAATAAATCGTTGCCGATGTCGCGCCCGTTGCTACCAGGTTCCGGAAGCGATTTTCATCCGCGTCCGCTTGGACGACCTCGGCCTTATTCTAAGGATTTTTCCTAGACGCACGCCTATCACAAACTTGATGCCAGATCAGGCCTTCCTGACGCATAGACAGCCGAATTCATTAGCAGCCAGCAGAACGACGCTGCCCCCAGCAAACAGGACGAGGCGACCGCCGCCCTTGCGGCTCGCAGGTGTCGATACGGCCACGTCGGTCGGGGTTGGGGACGCAGTCTCTTTGTGGGAGGGATCGTTGATCTTTACCTCATTGACCGTTTCAAGCGAGGCGGGGCCACCTTTGTCGACCAGGTACAGCGTCTCATCCATCTGTGCTTTCCTCAGTGAGGTCGCCGTCATGGAGAGGCTGCGGACAACTGTGTTATTAGAAACGTGTTGTTTTCCAAAATAGGAGGCATGTTGCAGAAGTCAATCGGAATTTGGAAAACTGTCATGGTAGAAATTATTGAGAAGAAGAGGTCGCGCGGAAGGCCGCGGGTTCGCTCGGATGATGAGACCCGGTCGGTGGTTACGGAAGCAGCCAGTCGCATGTTCAACGACTTGGGCTACGCCGCGACGTGCGTGGCCGATATCGCTCAAGGAGCGGGGGTCTCTACGAAGACACTGTATAGGCTTTTCCCCGCCAAATCGGACCTATTCGAGAGCGTTTGCGCGGGTCGCATAGAGCGCTTCACCTTGGAAGCCAGTACAGGCCAGCAACCGTCTGCTGACATTCATACGAGCCTCGTCCACTTGCTGGAGGTACTGGGCCGGCTAACTCTCGATCTCGATACGATCGGCATTTACAAGCTCGTTGTTACGGAGGCCGACCGCTTTCCGGAGGTCGCAGACGCTTTCTACAAACGGGCGATTCTGGGTACTTCCAAGGTCGTCGAGGGGTGGCTGCAATCTCGCTGCCGGACGGGAGAAATCGCTATCGCCGACATCTCCCTGGCGGGCGGCATGCTCCGTGGAATGATGGTGTTCGAGCCTCAACGCGGTGTGATGCTCAATCAGAAAAAGCCTCCCTCGTTAGAAGAGGTACGGCAGCGGGCCGAGCTATGCGCAGGAATCTTTCTTTGCGGGTGTATGGCGAAGACGAGGGGTTCTGCCGAGAAGGAGGGCAGAGGCTGATATCAGGGAGGTTTTCCGAGAGGCCTCAGGCGCGCCGACTATATTTGCGAATTTCCTTCGACTCTACCCGTGAACATGTTGGACGGCGGTGTGGTGTACGAGTCCTGAGTACGATCACCGGCCAGCGGGTTCTCAGTGATTTTGTGTGCTCTCGTGATCTTCCGGCTCGAACGCATCGGCAATGATCTGCTCGATGTTGGCCACTTCTTTGTCCGTCAGCTTCACGAATTCCCTATTTCTTCGCTTTTGGGAGAGTTGACCGTTGTTCTGGCTAACGAACGTAATAAGCGAGCCAATCATCGAATCTGGCATTTCCAGCAGGTCCTGTATTCTTTGTTTCGCCTCGTCGTAGGAAGCCAAATATGCAATTTCTTTGGGAAGGTCTTCTTCGATTGTCCTGATGACGCACGCGTATAAGAATTCCGACAGGGATGTATAATCGCCGTAGCGATAAAGATCGGCGGTGTCGTTCAGGACGGAAACGTTCTGCTGCGCAGTCGGCACCCACTCGATATACGGTAGAAGGGGTCCGGTGAAGTTGCGTAGGTGCGCTGCGTAGTCGGCTTCGCGATCGAGCAGAACAGTTGAGACTGGGAATATCAATCCTGCCGGCGTGAAGCCGCGTTCGGCAAGTACATGGTGTATCAGATAGCGGTGTAGTCGTCCGTTCCCATCAACGAACGGATGCACTGCGACGAAGCCGAACGCCACAATAGTCGCTTGCACAACGGCGTCTACTCCGCTTTCCGCCATTCTCTGCCCAGCATCGATTATGCCTTCAATAAGAGCTTTAACGTCTTCATGTCGGGCTGACACGAATTCTGGCAGTGGATTGTTTTCTCGGTCTCGTACACCAACAAATCCATCTTCGTCACGCAGGCCTTGTTTTATAAAGCGGTCTTCTTCGATAACGATGGTTTGCAGGCGCTCAAGTTCATCTACGGAAAGTGGGTATTTGCCAGCTTGGGAAACGGCTCTCATCCATCGTTCAAGCCGATTTCGGGGCGGGCGTTCACCTTCGATTTGATAGGAGGCCTGTGTGTCAGCAAGTAACATGAAGCTGGCCGCGCGCGCGATAACGCCTGTGCTGACTCCGCCGATCAGGTCTTTTGTCTGCACGTCCCAATGGCTGCCGACAGCATTGTCAAGTGTAGGCGTCCTTCTTACCATCGGGCAGAACTCGCGGTTGCCTAACAAGTTGTTCCTCACGCGGTGGCGGGTCGAATTGGCCGGCAGAGATGTAAAATACGCGGCCGGATCGATGGCATCGACGTAGTTGCCGCGACCGGCATCTGGAACATTTAGTTTTTCATCTGTCAGCCATTCATAGAAAAACCAGACGCGGCGGGCCATCGCCCCCGTCGGTTCGCTGAGCACCAATTCCTCGATTTCACGTTTTGGTGCCGCGGTAAGGAGACGCTTGAGAATCAGCAAGTCGACGCCTTCGTAACGTAGGGCGAACGTCAGGTGACCAGCGAGGGTATTGGCGGGCGCATAGCGTGCATCGTAGATTTTCCAGCCGTCCATCTCTCGTTTGGTATCCCTGAGGGTGACGTCTGAAATGGCTGTTGGTGTTTTCAAGGGAGCCTTTACCGAAAATTCGGTTATCAGAGCGCTCCAGCCGACAAGGGTGGCGCGTGCCGGCACCAAACGTTCCTGAAATATGCGGGGGAATGGTCGGAACGTCATGATTGGCTCCGTGTAGGAAATCAATTAAAGATATGGAAATACGATTACCATCACGTGTCAATGTGGAGAGTGGATTACTTTCATTTATTTTCGGTTATTTTGTGCGGTTTTTGCGGAGAATTGATTACGGCTATAAACACAAAAAAATGGAAAATCGATTATTAGTGTGGAAATTTGATTATAAATAACATGATCTGCGATTTTTTGATTATTTTGAAATCGGCAGCGGCGCGAAGGAACTGACTGCAAATAGCGTCCAAGACCCTCCTGGCGGCCCCTGTGCAACATTCAGACGCGCACCATCGATGTCGACGGCTTCCTGGACGCCGTGATCGATGCGGACAATGGCAACAGTCCTGTTCGACATCGCGGCCAAGTACGTCACCCCCATCGCCGAGGGCAATGCCAGACGCCATCCCGTGTTGGCGATGATGCACGTCTCCGTCATGGTCAACGATCATTTCGCCGCCAAGAGCAATGGAGAGGAGGACGGCGACGGCCTCTTTTCAGGTATGCGGACATCGTGATCGCTTCTTCGACAAGAGGCCGGCCGAACCGGCACTGTCATAAGCCTGTAGCAGCCTGTGGACCTGGCTGCGACAGAGAGCAAGCAGTTCGGCCGCCTGAACTACACTCAAGCGATGATCCCGGATCTTCTGGATGACTTCGAGGCGATGCAATTCTTTCTGCGACATGGTGATCAAACAGGACATGACGACTCCGTTCGCTCCTGGTCTCCACCAGGCTGGACGTCGTCATCCTTGCTCCCAACATTGATGTTGACCAGTGCATCGAAAGGCGAGACTGTCGCATCTCTAACTGGCTCAACTGTCGCATTACTAGCTACATGTCAAAGCTGCGTAAGGTAGGTTATGGAACTAAAAAGAAAATAGGGCCACTTAACGGTGTCCTTTTGACGCGAGAGAAAGGAACGCGCAGGCGGCTAAATCGATCCTTGGCCAACAACTATCTGCAAAAGTATTACGAGAAATCTCGATCACGCGCCGCTTGCGGAAATGGTCATGAACCTGTGGTGCCGCTCGAAATCCTTTTCACCGGACCGCTTACGCTGCATCGGAAGCCACCTGGAGCAAAAACGATTTCGGGAGCCGTTCCGAACAGCGATCCCAACGCAGACCTCACATATCGCGTGCCGTATCCCTGCCGCGTCGGCTCGCGAACCATGGGCCCGCCCACTTCGGTCCAGTTCACGGAGAAATCGGAACTGTCGTCTTTTGCGAATGTCCAGACGATCTCTACATGCCCCTCAGGTCGGGAGAGCGCACCGTATTTGATGGCGTTGGTGATGAGCTCATGCAGGCACAGCGCTATCGTCGTTCCAGCGTTGCGACTGACGACGATGCCCGGCCCACTGACTTTTATGCGGCTCACGCCATCCTTGTTGTAAGGAGAGACAGTCAGGTCAACCACTGCGGAAAGCGCGACCTCCTCGCCACCGGCTTCGAAAACGGCCGTATGCACGTCGGAAAGCGCTTGAAGGCGACCGGTATAATTGCTGGCGAGGTCCTCGACGGTTGTGGCTCCGCGTCGAGTCATCTGAAAGATCGAGCCAACGCTTGCCAGGATGTTTTTTACCCTGTGATTGAGCTCCAGACGAAGCTCTCTTTCGCGCTCGATGGAATCTCGGACCTGACGTTGGCGCAGTCGTACCAGGAGGTTTGACTGGATCCCGTTCACAAGTTCCAGCGGGGCTATTGGGCGCGTGTGAAACAGGAGACGTGCTCCGGGCCAGGAATTCTGCAATTGGACACGGATTCGTGCAATCGGCGCGCTACGTTCCAGGAGGACGATGATGGGTACTTCCGACCAGTCGGGCTGCTCTGCAAGATGCTCCGCAATGCGCGCAACTGCCTCTGGATTGAGCGCCTCATGGGTAATGACAATGATGCCGGGCGAACGGGCTAGGTGCTCACCCAGCTCGTCGCCGGCCTTTGCGGGCATGACCTCGATCATCTGTTCCCGAAGAAATGCTGCAATGTAATCGGCATCCTTGCGAAAGGGAGCCAGGACGAGCACCCAGTCCAGCTCGCTGTCGGTTGGAACATCATTCATTTTGGATCTGGAAGCGGATTATAGGCAACCACGCTGACGCTACCGCTTTCGATCAGCAGTTCACGTACATTGAGATCATGCGGGCCGTGGCGCTTCTTGACCACGGTTATATTCCGGCGCAGTCGCCCCTCATGCTCCATGATCCGCAACAGCAGGACGGTATCGCCAAGAAAGCTGACATCGACATCTATGCCAACATTCTGGCCTATCAAGCCGTGTTGAGCGACAATCAACATGGTCAGGACACCGGAGCGGGCCAAATACTTCAAGAGGGACTGGATATCGCGCACCGCTTTCTCGCGGTGCGGCAGAGAATTTAGGTATCCCGTCAGGCTGTCGATCACCACCACCTTCGACTTGTTCTGTGTGACCGCATCCTGGACGATCTGGCCGAACTCTCCCGGCGAGATTTCATTGGGATTGAAATCTCGCAAGATGAGTTTGCCGTCTTTATGGAACTGCCTCAGTTCCATACCCAGGCCCTCGGAACGGCGGAAGAAGGTTTCCAGCCGCTCCTCGAACAGGAACAGCGCCACACTTTCACCGCGCTCGAGCGCTGCTGTGGCGTAGAGGGATGACATCGTCGACTTGCCGGTGCCCGACTGCCCGATGACGAGTGTCGTGGTCCCGGCCTCCTGGCCTCCCCCAAACATTTCGTCGAGCTCTGCGACACCGGATTTGATCAGTTGCGGCTTCGGATTTTCCGACGCCTTGCTGGACATAATTCGAGGGAACACGAGGACGCCCTCCCCTTCGCGGATAGCCATGTCGTGATATCCGTCGGCAATCGGTACGCCGCGCATCTTGGAGACCTCGATGCGGCGGCGCACACCGCCATATTCCTCGAGCGACTTGTCAAACCGGATCACACCATGAGCAAGCCCCTCGACCTCCTCGCCACTGCGGTCGGGGCCAGCGGTCTGGGTATCGAGCAGCAAGGCCACGACGTTCTGTTTGGCAAGGAATGACTTAAAGCCAATCAACTCGCGGCGAAAACGGGGGCTATCGCCGGTGATGAGCCTGATTTCGAGAAGGGAGTCGTAGACGAGACGGCGCGGCTTGTGTTCCTCGATCGCCGCTTCGATAGCTTTTCTCGTTTCGTCCAGACGAAGATCGGCCGTCAGGAAGATGCTCTGATCGTCCGCTTCGTTGACGGTACCGGATGTCGACAGTTCCTCGACCCGGATCCCATCGAGCGTCCACCCGTGCGAAATGGCGATAGCTTCAAGCTCTGCGGCGGTCTGCGAGAGCGTGACGTATATGCAGCTTTCGCCGGCCTCGACACCTGCACGCAAAAATTGCAGAGCGGCTGTCGTTTTACCCGATCCCGGCGCTCCCTGCAGCATATAAAGGTTCGACGCTGGCAGGCCGCCGCGCAAAATCTCATCGAGCCCGGTAATTCCCGTACTGACAAAAGTAGGCTTTTTCTGTTTGGGCATGTTCGTCTTCCGCTGCAATGCTTGGCGCAAATTGGAAATCGGTGGCGCGCATCGTCCAGGGAAGAGCCGCTCTCTTCTTATATTCACCTTTCTGCGAACTTCAATTCCGGGGTCGCGCCCGCCAGCCACAATTTTCAACAATGCCTGTCATGGAGGCAATCGGATTGCGCCCGCAGGATCTCTGCCGAGAATTTTGGGCGCGTATTGTTGGGTCAGCCGGAAACTGACTGAAATCGCGTGTATGCGTTCATCGGGTAAAATTGACTGTCTCTGTCCGGGGCTATCGCAGAGCGAAAGCTACGCATGGTCGAGGCGAAGGCGTTGCGATGCCCTCATCTTACTCGAAGCGGACGGTCTGCTTGGCTAAGCGCTCTCTTGCAAGAGTTGAGCGACAGGCGCGTGAAGTTCCGTTGGGTGCCTGCTGCGGTCGCTTTTTGATCAGCCGTGTTCGATTGGGTGACGTCGAAAGACAGCATGTCGGTGATATCTCTTCTCGCTTCAAAACATCCTTCAACCAATCAGGTGAAGGGTAGCGAGCGCAAGCACGACGTAACGCCCGGTTTTCGCGATGGCAACAAGGATTGTGAATGTAAGAAGTGGCTCCCGAAGAACACCAGCGATAACGGTGAGGCCATCGCCGACGATTGGCATCCATGACAGTAAAAGCGACCATTTGCCGTATCGCCGATACCATTTTATCGAGCGTTCCAATCCCTTGTCGCTCAACGGGAACCAGCGATACTCTCTAAAGCGCTCTATCCACCGCCCAAGAAACCAGTTCGCCATGGCTCCGAGAGTGTTGCCAACAGATGCAACGATAACCACGCCCACGACCGAAAATTTTGTCGAAAGGAGCATGCCGACCAGAACAGCTTCAGACTGCAATGGGAAGATGGTGGCAGCAATGAATGCCGTTGAGAACAGGCCCGCATAGGCGGCAATATTCAGCATTTTTCCAGCAATCTACGAGTTTGCGAGGAGCTTCACCTCCAATGATCCCGTCGGTCAGGACAGGCGCACCAAGGACCGAGGCCATGTAATGCGACAGGAGGGGATAGTCATCTCCGAAGAACATCCACGGGAACAGAATCGAATCCGAGCGCCAAAATTCCTCGCGCAATGGCCGCCAAGCGGATAACGCTTTCTGCGAACCCGGCGTCATAGAATTCCCTTGAATTGTGATTGGCCTGGCTCTCTAAAATCGGACTTAATCCCTGTCTCAGCCAGCGAGGTCTCGTCGGGAAATCAGCCCGGCAAACGGAAGGCGATCTGCGAGCGGATGGGGACCAAGGTCGGCCTGTCGGTTGTCTCTCTTAGGAAAGGGCGTCCCGTGCCAAGTTGAGAAGCAACGAGAGAGGCGCCAGAAGGGCTCCTTCCCGTCCACAGGTTGTCTTGAGAAAAACGGCAAGGGTGTGCGGTCTCTGCAAGAGGCGCAATCGATGACCACCACCGCCGGTCTTGCCCCAGGCCCAAATATTGGGCTGAACCGCCGAAAGCCCGTGATTGCTCAGGCATTCAAGGCCGCTCGGTTTTGCCGACGATCGGCTGCGCCGTCACAGCGCCGCCCGCCCAAAAATGTCCGGCGCCCGCTGGCCGCATCAGGCTTTCCCGAGCTTGATGCCGGTCGCATCCGCCGTAAGATAGCCGACGGCCGCGCCGAAGCGGTCCTTGTAGTTGGCGCGAACCAGCGGATCGAGGCTATCCTTCACTTTGGCGTGGAGCTTCTCCCAGTCGCCCGGGTGCTGAAAGTTGCTCATCACATAGGTCCAGCCATTGAGTTCGTCGACCGCGTGGAGGCCCGTCGATTCCGCGCCGGCCGGCATCGACATGATGCGCGACAGCTGCCTGTTGTCGACATTGTAGGCCCACAGGAAGTTGTTGACATGCATGCCGCTGTCCTCGCCGACGAACAGGGTGCGCAGGCGCTCGGAGAACTTGATGTTATCCGGATTGCCGATCTTGTCGGGATTGGCAGTGTTGCCAAGTTCGTCGGTAGCGATATCCTCGCCCGTCAGGACAAATCGGGTCTCAAACGGCACCCATTCGCTGGCGATCGCCTCTCCGCCGCTGTCCTTCTGGGCACCACCCATGGAGTGCGCGAGAATACCGCCTGCCTCGAGAGGCTTGTCGAAACCGATGCCTGACGTTTGGTACCACCCCTTGCCGCCCTTGACCATCGAGTCCTTGATGTAGGAAATCGCCGAGTAGGCAAACTTGTCCTTCGCGTTGACGGTGGTGCCTTCCATTTTTGTAAAGGCCATGCTGCCGCCCATAAGCGCTGCATAGCGGTGTGTTTCCAGGAAGGCCGCGGCCTTTTCCATGCCTGGCGCGAGCTTCACCCAATGGAAGGATCCACTCATGGCGATGCGCGCGTAGCGCAAATCTTTGGGATCCTCCTTGGCGATCTCCATGATGGCCTCAGGCTTCACCGTGTCGGCGAGTTTCTCGATCTCCGCGCTGGTGGCATGGCCGAGCTTAATCCAGGTGATCGTGTCGGCCGGTGCTGCTGTGTCGGTGGACAGGGTGCCGCCGAGCTTGGCAACGTAGAGCGTCCCGCCGGAAAGGTCCGCTTCCCTGTCGGCGACGAACATGAACAGGCCGCCATTGGTCGCATCGTCGCCCATCAACAGCGTGCGACGGTCAGGCATCACCTGCACCAGTTCGTGCGAGATGCGACCAATGCAGTAGTGCTTGGTCAGCGTGCCGCTTCCGTCGGCATTGACCCTGACTTCAGGCAGGTGACCGTAATGATAGGGATTTGCAGCCTTCTCGTCTCCAAACAGATTTTTGCTATAGGCCAGGAGCTGCTTGTTCGATGAGGCCGCGAAGGCGTCGGGCTCGTATTCCTCGCTCGACAGATGGGTGTTCCAAGGCGAGAGGCTGGCGCCGCAGGTGATCCAAAGACCATGCGCCTGAGCGGTGTCGACGTTGTGGTACTTGACCAGGCCGAGCTTGCCGGTGCCCGGATCCTGATCGAGTGTCAGGACGGCGATTGGCGAGGGCATGCGGCCATAGGTGTCGTCGCCTTTCTGGTCGCGCGACATGTACTCGAACTGGACGACGGCGAATACAGTATTGCCCTTGACGCCATCGACCTTCGCGCCGGCGATCGGTGCCAGCAGCGAAGTCCCGTCTGGACAGTCGGAGAAAAACTGGCGCTCCCTGCCCGGTACCGAAGTGTCGATGATCGGCTTGTTGTGGATATCGTAGTAGCCGCCGGCCAGGATTTCCCCGCCCTTGCCGTCCGGCACCATGTCACCCGTCATGAAGAAGGGCTGATAGGACAGCTTGAACGCCTGCGTATTTCCGTCTTCGAGCGTCACCGTCAGCTGCGAAGCAACGGTCGTGGTCGCCATGGCCGCCGGATCCGCCAAAGAGGGCGCGGCCATCGAGCTGAACGTTGCCGAGACAAAGTTTGACGGCGCGGCGGCGGCATCACGCGCCGCGCCGAGAGCGAGAAGCGAGCTGGCGGCCGAAGCGCCGAGTGGCAGCATGGGGACGCTAGCGAGGAATTTCAGGGCCTGGCGACGCGTAGAGTGGGTGGATTCCAACATTTGATACCCTCCGTTTATGCCGGGTCATGACCCGACGCGACCGCGTTCGCCATGAGCAATGGACGGACTGCGAGCCTATTGTCTGGTGGGATAGCGGGATTGCAGGACGTCTTGATGAAGTGGAGCCTAGCACTTTTTTGTCCCGGTCGAAGGACGGATACCGGAAAGCGTCGATCACGGAGCGCTTCCCTCACCGTCCTTGCAATGTGGGGGCGGTGAAAGTTTTCACACCCTGTGACTTGGAAAATTCGCCGCCTTCTCCCGTCTGAATGTGGCGTGGCATATGAAACCTAACTCAAAGGTTAGGATTTTGAGCCCCGTTTTCGGACCGTCATTTCCCCTTTCAATTCTAGGCTAGAGAGGCTCTGGTTTTGGCCTATGCGGCAAGTTGAAAATCCTGTCTTCTCTGGGCCGGGCAGCCTGCCTTCTGGCGAGTGCTCGTCTCCCTCGGGTATCGGCTGGAGCAAATCGCCCTGCAGCGGGGATGGCCAATCGCCCTTGCGCCGAGCGAAAAGGGACGCGGTCGACTCCCTCCTGACCCATCTCGACGCCTCCGCCGCAACGTCACGCCATTGGCCGTAACACGACGACGGGTTGGCCCGTTCGATTGACGAGCCGTGATCAGCCTCGGCGACTGGAGCCGCAATGGGCCACGCGGCAGCGCGGTTTGAAACCGTCCCAGACTAGGCCGGGCGCAGTACCTTGGGGCCGCTGCCGTGAGGCAGGCCGACATCATATTGGCGCGGTGACGTCGAGATGGCTCGGGAAGCCACGGCAGCGCCCCTCTCTAAGCAATTGGGAAAAGCGTTTTGGGCGCTCAGGGCAGCCAGGAAGGCGGCATTGAAAATATCGCCTGCGCCGACCGTATCCACCGCATCGACATGCGGCGCCGCAGTGCGGTGAAGGGCTCCCCGCGCATCGACGCCAATCGCCCCCGACGGCCCGCATTTCACGACAAGAAGCGAACCGGCGGGCATATGCGTCTTCAACTGGGCGGCAGCGCCTTCAACGCTCTCAAGACCTGATAGACCCAGTGCCTCAGCCTCGTTGAACAGGGCGCAGCCAGCCCGGGCCAGCCAGGCCATCGTTCGTGCCCTGTTCGCCGCGGTCCAGCCCCCGTCAGGCCAACCGGGATCAATCGATGTCGTGATACCGTGTAGGTCTGCCCAATCGAACAGTCGGTCGTAGTCGCGGGCCAGGGTCTCGGTCTGGAAAGCTGCGGACAGCAGCAGATGTCCTCCCTTCAGCCGTCGTGCATCGAGCGCCACCAATGCATCGTCGATACAGAACCGGCCAAGATGGCCGCGCGTGCTGAAAAAGGTCCGCTCGCCATCTGGATGCGTCACACCGACTGTGATCGCCGTCCTGTCGGGCGCCCGCACCCATGTCTCCGCGTAGGAACCGAACGCGCTTCGCAGCCATTCCCCGAACATGTCCTCACCCGTGCTGGAGGCAATCGCAAAGTCCACCCCCATACCCATCCAGGCGAGCGCTGTATTGCCAGCCGAACCTCCGACCCGCAGCTCGTCATGATCGACGATGACCTCCGTGCCGGGACGGGGCCAGGGGCTTGCGGGCCCCAGTATCAGATCGACATTCACATTGCCGATGACGGCCAGAGGGGTCCCGATATTCATCGCGCCGCCGCTTTTATCATGGCTTCAAACAGGGCCAGGTCAAATTTGGATTCTGCGGGCGGCGTCCGGTTCTCTCCACCTTGCGTTGCCGCCGTATGGAAGGCGCGCAGCTCGGCGTCGAACGGATCCTGGTAGAAGGGACCGAGTCTCGTGAGGACGTTGCCCTTCTCCGTGGACGCCTGGATATCAAGCGTCATCGGCAGATTGCGGATATAGGGGGTCGGATATTCGAATGCGAGACGTCCGGTTCGCGTGTTGATTTCGAAGCCCGCCTCGAAACGCACGACATCGCCAATCATGCATTCGTAGAGCGCGGTAAAGTGACCGTAGTCAAACAACGCGGTGATCTGTGTGCCGCCCTGCTTGATCTCTGTCGCGATAACCCGTTGGGGCACGCCGAGAAGGTCACGCATGGCCGACAGGGAATGGGATGACAGGCCCGTCAGCACGGAATAGGCAGTGACATGATCGGACGGCGCATCGGCGCCGCAGACATCGGCAACCATCGCCTGGCGCAGCGCACGGCTTTCCGCGACAAGAGCCGCGGCGATGTCGTTCTGCGGCGTGATGACCCGGTCGGTCTGCCGAAAGAACCACGGCCCCTCGCAGATGACGTCGCGCACGCGCACATAGGTGATGTCGTCGAGCTTCGGTAGGCGTGCTTTTGCCTCAAGGAAGGCAGGGGCGTATCGCCGCATGTAGCCGACCATCGCCACACGGCCGGAGGCCCGTGCCGTGGCATCGAGCTCGTCGAGGTCGCTCTGCGTCAGGCAACACGGCTTTTCGACCAGGACATGCTTGCCTGCTTCCAAGGCCGCGCGGGCATGGCGGCCGTGATACTGGTCGGGGCTCATCACCAGCACGGCGTCGATATCGCCTGAGGCGATCAACGCGCCGGGCGTGGAAAATAGCCGGGCGATGTTCCAGCGCGCGCCAATCGCTTCGGCGACAGACGGGGACGGGTCATAGGCGCCAGCCAGAGCGAACTGGTCTCCCAGTCGCTGCAAAATCGGCAGGTGGATGAGTTGAGCCACTTCCCCAAGGCCGATCAAACCAAGTCTGAGCACGTTTTTTTACCTTTTCACTCGGGGCGCCGCATCGGCGCAGACCTTAGACTCGCACCGTAGTGATGCGGGGCCCGTACTGCGGCGAGCCTGTTACATAATAAATATGCATTGAGGATTTTATCAATCCGAAAAATCCTGAATTCTGGACAATTTAAGGGGATCGCGGCTGGGGAATGCTCCCGTTCTCCTATAAAAGTCCTAAAGTTAAAGAAAAAGCATGGACTCCCTTTCCCAACTTGCTGTTCTGGAATAGAAGATGTGTCGAGGATTTAATTCTCGATGGAGATGGAAACGATGAAGGTTGCGACGGCTCCGGACGCTTGGGGCGTATGGTATGCGGATGACCCGAAACAGACGCCGTGGACGCGTTACCTTGACGAGGTGCGCGATTCCGGCTTCACCTGGACGGAAACCGGGCCCTGGGGCTACCTGCCGACCGATCCCGCGCGTCTCACCGACGAACTGGCTGCCAGAGGACTTTCCGTATGCGGGTCGGCTCTGGTGCATCTTCTTGCGCCAAGGGATGCGATGGACACTTTGCGACCGCGCCTTGAGCAAACTTGCGGCCTGCTCAAGGCGATGGGGTCGGAGTGGGTCGTGCTGATGGACGATTCGGACCTTCCTCCGGCGGGCGGGCAGCGCGCGCTTTCGGCGGATGCCTGGAAGGGAATGGTGACGACTGTCAGGGAAGCCGCTCGCTACGTGGCCGAGGAACACGGCCTGCATCTCCTGTTTCACCCGCATGTCGGCTCCGGCGTCGAGACGGAAGAAGAGGTCATCCGCCTGGTCGAGGAAACGCCGGCCGAACTTGTCGGCCTTTGCTTCGATTTCGGCCATCACGCCTATACCGGCGCCGATGCCTTCGCCTTCATGAAGCGCTATGCCGAGCGGATCCCCTACTATCACTTCAAGAATGTCGATCCTGCGCTACTCAACAAGATCCGCGACGAGAATATCGATTTTATCAAGGGCTTCCAATCCGGCGTGATGTGCGAACTCGACAAGGGCATCGTGGATTTTCGCGAGGTGCGGGATTTCCTTGCGGCTCGGAATTTCGACGGCTATGTCGTCTACGAGCAGGATATGTATCCGTGTCCGCCCGAAAAGCCTTTTCCGATTGCGCTTCATAACCGTAAGGTGCTCAAAAGCCTCGGGCTCTGAAGCGGTATCGCATGGCGATCGCGCGGCAGGAAAACGGGCAGCAGGCGGAAGCGATTTGGAGCAGGAAGACAACAGGCCGATCAAGGATGAGGATGTCCGGATCGCGGGCAGCCGCATCGAGGATGCGCGGATTTTCAATCGGCGCCTCGTGTTCGAGACGATCTTCCAGCGCGCTCCAATCAGCCGTGTCGAGATTGCCGGCATTGTCGGGCTGAAACCGCAGACGATTTCATCAATCACCCGCGAACTCCTGGAACAGGGGCTTATTTCGGAAGCCGGGCGCTCGTCCGGCCTTCGCGGCCAGCCGCAGATCTACCTCGAACCCCATGCCGACGCTGGCTTTTCCGTCGGCATCCACATCGACCGCAACCATTGCCAGCTGATGATCTGCGACTTGAAACGCAGAGCGCGCGCGCGCCTGGAAATCTCGTGCAACACCCGCGATCCGGAAGAAACGGTTGCCCGCATGGCCGAGGGCATCGCGCAGGCGCTGGACGACAACGCTATTCCGCGCGGCAAGGTCTGGGGCATCGGCCTCGTGCTGCCGACATTCGGCTCCGATGTCTACGACTTTGATTTCTCCATGCAGCATTGGGAAGCCTGGCGCGACGTGCCCTTCGTCGAGAACCTGCAGAGCCTCTGCGGCTTGCAGGTGCTGGTGGAAAACGATGCGACCGCGGCAGCGATCGGCGAGCGCATCCACCGGTCAGGCGCACAGGATGCCACTTTCGTCTATTTCTACATCGGCCACGGGACAGGTGCCGGCCTCATCATCGACGGCTATCCGTTCAAGGGCGTCGGTGGCAATGCCGGCGAGCTTGGGCTGCTGCCGATCGCCGGTCTTGATGGATCGCCCGTCTGGCCTGAGACCGGCGCCAAGGATATCCTGTCGCTGACGGGTCTTGCCCATGCCTGCGGCATGACGGAGGAGACTGTCGACAACGATGAGCTCAACCGCCTGTGTGCCCTCAGGGATCATCGCTTGATGAACTGGCTGGCCAGTGCGGCTGCCGTGGTGCGCGATGCGACAGCGATCATCGAGGTCATGTTCGACCCGGGCTTCATCGCGGTGGGCGGGGCGCTGCCGCGCGCGATCGTCGAGATGCTGGTCGATCGCGCCTACCCGCTCCGGCCGACGCCGGCAGCCCGGCGCGACCGCGCGTTTCCGCGCCTGATGCCGGCGATCCTGATCCATGATGCGGCCGTCACCGGAGCGGCCATGCTGCCGATCTTCGTCAACACGAGCCATAATTTCCGTCACCTCTACTTCCGCCAGGTGCTGGGCGACGAACGTCCATTCGACGGGGCGTCGCCGGTCTGAAAGCCCTGCCGCGTCTCAATTGCGGGAGCGCCTTGCACCTGCAGCCGTCAGGACGGGACGGTTGAGATGACCTTGCCTTCGCGAAACAGCGCAAAGCGCGAGACGCGGATAGACAGTGTCTGTCCCTCGGCTATGTCCGCACTTTTCGGCACCTGGATCCGCACCATCGTGCCGTCGTCCGCCTGGCTCTCCACCTTGATGAAGGATCCGAGATTGACGGTCCGGGTGACGAGCACGCCGCCGTCGCCGGTCTGACCCTCGACGACGATGTCTTCGGGACGAACCGCAAGGGTTGCGGCGCCCGCTGTGACCGATGTCGGGATCTCAAGCCCCGCGATCCGGATGCGCCCCGCATCGACCGCGCAATCGAACATGTTCATGTCGCCGATGAAGCTTGCCACGAAGGCGGTCTGCGGTGTTTCGTAGATCTCGCTTGGGCTGCCGACCTGCTCGATACGCCCCGTGCTCATCACCACGATGCGGTCAGCGATGGATAGCGCCTCATCCTGGCCGTGCGTCACGAACACCGTTGTGATCTTGAGCTTACGCTGGATCTGCCTGACCTCTTCGCGCAGGCGGTCGCGCAGATGCTGGTCAAGGCTGGCAAAGGGTTCGTCCATCAACAGGATCTTCGGCTCGAGAACCAGGCAGCGCGCAATCGCCACGCGCTGCTGCTGGCCACCGGAAAGCTGGCGCGGCATCCGGTCGGCATGGTTCTGGAGACCCACCAGATCAAGCGCTTCCTTGACCTTCGCGGCAATGACCGGCTTGCTCATCTTACGCAGCTTCAGGCCGAAGGCGACATTCTCGAACACCGTCATGTGGCTCCACAGAGCGTGGCTTTGGAAGACCATGGCCGTCGGCCTATGTTCCGGCGGGGTCGACACGACGTCTGAATTGTCGATCAGCACCCTGCCGCCCGAGGGGCTCTCGAAGCCGCCAATGATGCGCAACAGCGTGGACTTGCCGGATCCGGACGGCCCGAGCAGGCACACCAGTTCGCCATCGGGAAAATCCAGGGACAGCGGCTCGATGGCGTTGATGGGGCCATACATCTTGGAGATATTGTCGAGGCGGAGCGTTGCCATGCGTATTTTCTTTCTCTTGGATTGCGCGTCAGCCGCCGAGGCCCTTGGCAAAGGCGTCGCCGCCGATGACCCGGCGCGCAAGCAGGATTGCCGCCAGCGACGGCACCCAGAGCATGACCGACAGGACCGCCCCATACTGCACGACCAGCTGGTTGTTGATCATCGACATCATCAGCAGCGGCATGGTGCGGATACGGGGTGCCCCGACGAGCCAGGCACCTTCCGTTTCATAGAAGGTCCACACGAACGTCATCAGCAGGGCGGCGGCGATGGTGGGAAGCGCCTGCGGCAGGGTGATCGACCAGAAGACCCGGAACGGCCCGGCGCCGACGTCGCGCGCCGCCTCCTCCATCTCACGGCTGACGGCCCTAAAGGCGGCCGTCGGAAGCCAGATCATCAGCAGCAGCGTGTTGAGGAGTTGGATGATGACCACCCCGCTATAGGTCCCGACCAGGTTCATCGAGAGGAACAGAACCGCGATTGATATGATCAGGGCAAAGCGGGGAAAGGCATTGGCCATCAGGAAGGACATCATGAAACCGGCCTTTCCGGGAAAGTTCATGCGCGCGAAGGCATAGGCCGCCGGCAGGCAGATCAACGCCGACAAGGCCGTCACGATCGTCGAGAGCTGCAGCGACGTCACGAAGGCGGCCCAGACTTCCGGTCGGCCCAGGACGGCGTACCAGTATTTCAGGCCCCATTTGGTCGGCAAAATGGCCGGGTAGAACCACTGCTCGGCAAAGGCCCAGAGGAAGACCGTGAGGATCGGCAGGGCGACGAACAGGACGAGGAAGGCGAGGATGATCCAGCCGAAGACGTCGACGCGGCGGTTGAAGGTCATCGGATGTCCTCCGCGCGGCGGGTCGAGACCGAGCGCACATAGGCAAGGCCGGCGATCGAGCAGATCATGAAGGTGATTGTCGCCTGCGTGGCGGCCTGGACGGGGTCGCGGACGCTGGCAAAGGTACGCAGCATAAAGGGGCCCATCATCTCCGGAGCGGTCGGACCCAGCATGAACGGCATCAGCGCCTGTCCGAAAAAGCCCAGGAAATTGAGCGCTGCGACGATCAGCAGCGAGTGCTTCATCTGCGGCAGGATGATGCTCCGCAGGATGCGCAGCTTGCGCGCGCCGATATCCCTTGCAGCCTCGATGGACGTGTCGGAGATATTGGACAGGCCGGAGACGAGGATCAGCAGCGCAAGCGGCATGCCGTCCCAGATCAGCCCGATCACCGGGCCCCAGGGCGTCAGGTAGGGCGAGTGGTAGCCCGGGATCCCGACCTTGGTGAGAAGACTCTGAAGCCAGCCATTCGGGCCCATGTAGCGGATCAGCGCATAACAGACGATGATGCCCGGCACGAACATCGGAAACAACGCCAGCCCCTGGATGAGAGACGCCAGCCAGCCGCGCGAAAACCGCATGTAGAGCGCGATTGGCAGGGTGATCGCGATCAGGAGCGCTAGGCTCACGAAGGTGGTCCAGAACGTCCGCATCAAGTTGGCAAGACTGTAGGGGTCGGAAAAAAAGAAGACGTAGCTGGAAAATGTCAGCCTGGTGCCACCGTCCGGCGACTTCCTGAGCACCGTGCTGAGTATCGTCAGCACGGCAGGATAGAAGAGAAAAACGGCGATCAGCAGGACGGGCAAGGCGATCAGGAGCAAGCCCTTAAGCTTTGCCGTCATTGTCCGGGCGGCGGCATCCATCGGCTGGGCCTCAGCGCTGGATGGTCGAGGCGACGTTGCGATACCAGGCTTCGAACAGCGCCGGCTCCCAGGTGGCCGGGAAGACCGGAATGGATCTCGGCGCGACCTTGGCGAATTTCGCCTGAAGTTCGGCGGCCATGAACTCCCATTTTATTCCGGGAAAGCCACCGAGCGCCGTGACGACTTGGTTCTGCACCTCCGGGGAAATCAGATAGTCCGCAAGCTTGAGCGCCGCGCCCTTGTTGGCAGCGACGCTTGGCACCACGATCCCCGAGAAGCCACCGGTGAAGGCCAAATCCTGGAGTTGGGCAATCGCGGTCGTCGGCGGCACCACGCCCTGGCTCATCGCCTGCAGCGCCATGTCGGACCAGGCGACCGTCATCGTGACGGCGCTGCTCGCCAGGAGCTGAATCGACGCTGTATTGCCGGACGTGTATTCGCCGCCATTGTAGAGCGAGGGTGCAATATCCTTGAGGAGTGGCCACACCTTCTCGAAAATCGGCGTCGCTGTATCAGCGGAGTAGTTTTCCGGCTGGAAAAGCTCCGGCTTCTTGCCGGTGACTTCCTGCAGCGCGCGCTCGATGAAGCAGGCGCCGGAATCGCCGAGGTCGGGACGGGCATAGGCGAACTGACCCGGATTGGCCTTGATCCAGGCCACCAGTTCCGGAAAGGTTTGTGGTGCCTTGGCAACCTTGTCGCCATTATACATCAACACGACCTGCGAGCCGCGATAGGGCAGAAGCGTCGTATCCTGAAGGACGACGGGGTCGACCTTGGCGTAATTTCGAAGATTGGCCTTGCTGAAATCGACCCAGAGACCGGCCTTGATGGAATCGGTCGGATAGAAGGGCGTCACCGCCTCCAGCATATCGACCTGTGGGTCCTTCTTGGCCTGGAAGGCCGCCATTGCACGGTCGGCCAAGGTGTTCATGGCCGAGCCGCCACCGCCGGCGACAAGATTGAGCGTCACACCCGAATTGGCCGCCTCGAAGCCTGGCTTGACGACCTGGGTCCAAAAATCGATGACGTTGGTGTCGCTGTTGAAAAAGATATCCAGAACGCCCGGGGCGGCCGAGGCGATGCGGATGCCGCCGGCCATGATTCCGACACCGAAAGCTGTCGTTGCTGTCAGAAACTCACGTCTTCCAATGTTCATGCTATCCTCCATTTTTCGGGCTGTGAAATGACTTGCATGCCGATATGTTGCCCTGGTCGTTCCCGGTGGCTGCAGATCTCCGCCTGCTCTAATTAAATACTTACCATGAATTTTATCGGCGATGTCAAGGGAGAGTGTGAGCAGAATTTCCATGGAGAAGTTTTTCTATCAAGCGAGGACCAAGTTGTGTGGCCAAAAATGAAAATATCTTATATCTTTATTGATGATTAAATATTGGGGGAGTTCCAGATGCGGGCTTATCGCGATCGCCAACGTAGCCTTGAACAGCTGTCGCGCCACATGGAAGTCTGGGTAGAGGAACTGCAAGCCTTCGAGATGCGCCAGCGCCTTGCCCTTACCGGCTGGCAGTCGACAAACCCGCAGGGCCAGCAACGGCCGATAGCGACCGGAGGCGCCTGGGACGACCGGTTCGGCATCCACCGCTTCGAAATGACCGGAAGCATTTCCGTTCCCCCCGGCGACGGCGTCGAGCTGCGGCTGGATTTCGGCGGCGAGGCCCTGGTGCGTCTGCATGGCGACGATGGGCAGGTCTTGGAGAGCTTTGCCGCCAATCCTTGCCACCGTCGCTTCCAGGTGCCGCAGGAGACGTCGCTGCGCATTGTGGCCGAGGTGGCCGCGCGCAGCCTGTTCGGCGTCCCAAACCGCGAGCCGCGTTTTGCAATGGCCGAGATTGTTCTGTTTCATCCCGAAATCCGCGCCTTGCGTCGCCGCCTGATGGTACTGCGCGACACCGCCAACAGCGTGGATGATGTCGAACTCTCGCGCTCCCTGTTCGAAGCTGGCGAGATTGCCATCAGCGGCCTGCGGCTTCCCACGGCCACGACCGCCGTTGCGCCGCGCGTCGCCGGCCGCCCCTGGGCACGCGATATCTGGGAGCGCAGCTTCGAGCCGTCGGACCGGCCCGAAGCACTCGGCAAGGAGGCCTTGGCGTCCGTTTGTCGTGCCTGCGAACTTCTGGATGGGATGCTCGATGATCTGCGCAAGGCCTATCCCAAGCAGGGCGACGTGCTGGTCACCGGGCACGCCCACATCGACTACGCCTGGCTCTGGCCGCAGCCGGAGACCGTGCGCAAGATCGTGCGGACGTTCAACAGCGTCAACTCACTGCTGCAGCGCCATCCGGACTTTCACTTTCTGCAATCGTCTTCGCTCTATTACAGCCATGTCGAGGATGAAGATCCAGCGCTGTTTGCAGACATCCGCAAGCGCGTGACGGAAGGTCGCTGGGAGATCATCGGCGGGATGCTGGTGGAATGCGACACCAACATGCCCTCGGCAGAAGCCTTCACGCGCCAGTTTCTTCTGGGCCAGCGCTATTTCCAGGCCAAGTTCGGCATCACCTGCTCGACGGCCTGGCTGCCGGACACTTTTGGGTTCACGGCCGCCATGCCGCAGATCATGCGCCATGCCGGCATCGATACGTTGGTCACCATCAAGGTCAGCTGGAACGAGACGAACCGTCTGCCGGAGAACCTGTTCCAGTGGCAGGGTAACGACGGCTCGCGGGTGCTTGTCCATACGTTCGACGCCTATGACAATGACGGTTACAACATGCTGATGACGCCGATGGCGCTGTGCGAGGTGTGGAAGAAGCATGGGGCCAAGGATCTCGTCGGAACCGTCATTGCCAGCTACGGCTGGGGTGATGGTGGTGGCGGCCCCGACCCGGACCAAATCGAGATCATGCCACTGCTGAACGCCATGCCGGCAATCCCGCATGTGCGCCAAGGACGCATCCAGCCGCATCTGGACGAGATACGTGTGGCGCTATCGGATGCAGCCCTGCCGGTCTGGGCCGGCGAGCTGTACCTCGAATATCACCGCGCGACCCTGACCACCCAGGGTCGCACCAAGCAGCTCAACCGCCGGGCCGAGCATGCGCTGGTTGCCGCCGAGGCCATGGCCGTCATCGATGCCCTCGACGGCGGCGTCACCGCCATGCCGGACCTTGCGCTCGATTGGACGCTCATGCTGCGCAACCAGTTTCATGATATCCTGCCCGGCTCCTCCATCCGCGAGGTCTACGAGCAGACGGAACCGGAGCTAGAAGGGGTCGTCGCCCGTGCCGACCGTCTGTGGCGACAACGCCTGGAAGCACTAGCATCGCGCAGGCGCGGCGCGCGGCGCGGGCTGCTTGTTGCCAATCTCTCCGGTTCGGCCAAACGGCAGTGGCAGCTCGAAAGCAGCGCGCCCCTCCCCGCCGGACTGGCGCCGCAGCACAGTCAAGCCGGCTACGTTGTAACGTTCGACCGACCGCTCCAGGCGCTTTCCCTCGGCTTCGTGTCGGCGACGGGACCGATCAGCAGCCTCGTCGTTGACGACAGTCGGATGGAGAATGCCTTCGTTCGCGTCATCCTCGACGCGCAGGGTCGGATTTCGAGCCTCCTTGACAAGCGCTGCGGCCGGCAACTGATCGATGGCGCCGCGAACCGGCTGATGCTCTATCGCAACGACCTTCCCCGCAATTTCGACGCCTGGGATATCGAACCCGGCTTCGAGCTCGGCGAGGAAGAGCTGTTGTCTCTGGAAAGCCGTGAAGTGACGGAATCCGGCCCGCACCGTGCAGAGATCACGTTGGTCCGGCGCTTCAGCGCCAGCACGATCACCCAACGCCTGCGGCTGTGGGCCAACAGTCCGCGTCTGGAGATCGTCACCGATCTCGACTGGCACGACCGACGCACCTATCTGCGGGCGGCCTTTCCCCTGAACGTGCTCGCCGAAGAGGCGGTGTTCGACCAGGCGATCGGCGTGACGCGTCGGTCGACCCACGATAATACCACCTGGCAGAAGGCACAGTTCGAAGCCTGCGGCCATCGCTTCGTCTCGCTGTCGGAAACGGACTGGGGCGCGGCCCTCTTGTCGGCCGACAAATACGGCTTTTCAGCCAAGGGCAACGTCCTGACGATCAGCCTCGTGCGCGGGCCGATGTTCCCGGACATGCTCGCCGATGAGGGGCACCAGCGCTTCACCTATGCGCTGCTGCCACATGACGGACGCTGGTGGAGCGCCGATGTGCAGGCGGAGGTTGATCTCGTCTGCGATCCGTTGCGCTTCACCGTGGCAACCGCAGATGCCGATTATGATCTGTCGCCTGTGACCATCTCTGACCAAGACGTGCGCATCCACGCGCTGAAGCCCGCCGAGGACGGTGATGGCTATGTGCTGCGTTTTTCCGAGGCGGTTGGCAGGCGCGGTTCCTATGCGATCTGCGTGCCGGATGGCCGCACATGCAGGGCTACAAACGCATTGGAAGCCGAACTTGAGGATATGCCATCCACTCTGAAACCCTTCGGCCTCGTGAGCGTCCGCTTCTGAAACGACACCTTGTCGCCCGTCCCTGCGCGCGAATGGATCTATACAGGTGGCGCCATTGACACGGCCTTCGCGTATCCCGGCGATGCGGCAAGTTTATGATATGGACGACAAATCTGGCGAGGCCGGATCTCGCCGATCGGCGCGGGGGCCGCGCCGTCTTGCTGGCCCCGCACACCCGGGAAGCCGCCGGACTGGCTCCCTGGGTGCGCCGACTGCTCGCCCTTCGCCGTCGGTTTCCCTTCCGGTATCCCGCCTGCTGGTGCTTGCATCAATTCGCAGCCGGCAAGAACGTCTGCGTCTTGCCGGTCAGGCGATAGGCGGCCAGACCCAACCATTCGTGAGCGGCGGTGTCGCTAACATCCAGTCCTTCGGCGATAGTACTAAACGGCAGTTTGAACTCTGCAGTTCGTGTGCGGTAATCAACGGGATAGGGAACGGTGGTGAATCCAACCGCTCTGAAGGACGCCACCGCACGCGGCATATTATAGGCTGAGGTGACGAGCAGCCAATTGTCGGACGGCTGTGGTTTGGCCACCGCCATGCTTTGAACGGCATTTTCATAAGTTGTCTGGGAACGGCGCTCAGTTTCAATGCGCTCTGAGGCTATCCCAAGGTCCACAAGCACGCGCTGGGCAATCTCCGCCTCGGTTTGAATTTCTCCGAGCACGAGGTGGCCACCGCCACCAGACAGGATAATGCGAGCCTGGGGATAGCGGCGTGCAAGCGCGGCAGTCTGAAAGATCCGCTCGGCATTGTTGTTGAGTGTAAGGCTGTTTCTACTCGCTGTAATATGGGCTTCTTCAGCCCCACCGAGCATCACGATACCTGTCACGTAATCGGGAAGGTCGGGGGCGGTGAACCGGTCCTCCAGCGTTGTGAGGACAGCGGGGCCGACCGGAGACCAGCCCGCTATGCAAAGCAGTACGGATGACGTGCCGAGCAACCAAAAGGCGGTGCATTTCCATCGTAGGAGTAACGCTGCGATCCCTAAAAGCCCGAGTAAAGCTATCAAATTCGATGGTAGGAATACTGACGCAACCAGTTGGTAAAATATGAGGAACATTCTACATCTGCTTTCAAGGGATAGCGTTGCGCCGGGGAGGTGTCTGGAAGCGACCTGTCATGTAGTTGCCGTTCATCCCTTAGAGGTTTTGTCAGACTACGCATCATTTAGTTCTGAATGACGCACGAAATCAGACGACTGTAACTTTTACTTTTCCAAGATTGGCCGAACTTTGATTTGGTTAGGTCGTAATTCGACCAACGACAACTCGCCTTCCTGTAGTGACGTGGCCCAGGGCCGGCACACCCAGAGTGCGGACACGATAAAGCAGATAGGTCGACTTACGGAATAGCCTGCTGCGGCTGCGGCCTGTCGAGCCCGGGACGGACCCAATCCTTCCTGGCACCGGCCTCAGCCTTCCTGGTACATCGAGGGGCAACCACGCAACCAGTATGTAAAAGAGCCGCGTGAATGACTGGCTCGCCCGCCCCTGCCCGGTCAATCTCAACACTATCGCGAAAAAGTCCGAAAGCGCGCAGACAGAAGTCTACAGCCGTCTCAACGACGCATAGGCGACGTTGCGATTGGCCCCTGACCAGACCGCCCCGTCGAATTTGCTCATATCGTTCGCCGCGTTCGATATTTTCCACATCTCCGACTCCGGCCTTAATAGGAGCGACCAATTCATAAAGGTCTCCATGTACCCATCCACGCCGACTTCGTCGGAGAAATTAGCAAACAAGAAAACCCCACCCGGCTTCAACATCCCTAAGCAATGGCGGGTCAGCTTAACGGCTACACTGAAGGACAGATAATCGTAGAGACCTGCGGCATAGATCAGGTCGAACTGACCGAGTTTCTTTCGTCCGGTGAGAATTTCAAGTACCGACCCACCCATGGCCTGGACGCAGCTTCCCCCATACTCCGCGTGCATGGAAGCAACACTCAGCGGATCCTGGTCCAGAGCGACCCATCGCTTGATCGTTCCACCATTTAGCGCGTTCGATTTTTCTGCTTCCCGCAAATGACCAGCGGCGATGGTAAGGACTTCGGCATCGGATCCACGACTTGCGGTGATCTCATCCACCTGACGGGTCAGGATGTCGCGACGCTCACGAACCGCGACTGATGAGGATGCATTGCTCGTGAATTCGTAGAGAGACCGTCCCCTTGCCGATGCTTGCTCTAGCGATCCACTTACGCTCGGGTGGCGGTAGATGAAGTCTAGAAGGTGTGCGTCGCCTGAATATCCTCTAGGCTTGTCGAATGACCAGCGCGTGAAGGGGTCTTCCAGGAAGACCGCAGCGACAGGATGGCTTCGTGCAACATCAACGAGTTCAGGCCAAGCGCCGGGGAAAAACTTTCTGCGCGTGAGGTGAAGCTGTTTGCTGAGCCGCTCGATGACGAGAGACGGCTCAACGCCGCTCTCAAACTGTTGCCGCGCAATCTCCAATGCCAGGGCCAGCTCGGCTTTTCCAACGGCTATCTTTTGGTGAAGCGGTTGATGCTGATGCTCAAACTCGCGAGCGATCAGTTCGGGGGTGATAAGACTTTGTCCATCAAGTTGCGTGGAGGTGCGGTTCAAAGCGGGACTCCCGTTAACAGAGTCGTAACTCTAATGGGAGGTAGGGCAACTTGCGAGTGGAAAAACTGCTCATATACCGAGAATTGAAAGACGGGTCGCCCATATCGATGGGGACGACGTCATACCCTCAAATCAATAGCCGTGGTATCTTCATGATTTATCAGAATAAATCCGGATATTTAGGGAATGTGACGCAGCTTAAATCCGGGCACGCAGGTCTTGACGTGGCGGTTCATTTCGGGGCAAACGAAACTTCGGCGCCAATCTCCGACGCTGATTTTGTCGTGGAAAAGCCAAAACCGGCGACCCAAGAATTGAAGGCCCTCTATCGCCAAAAGCAGGCAGAAGCCCGCCGTGCCGTATCGAGGAAAGGGCTGTGGCTGGCCGTTCTCGTCTACCTCCTGTTTTCACTGACAGACCTGCTTTTGATCGCAGACGTTGCGCCTTATACGATCATAGCAAGATTTGTGGTTGGGGCTTCCGCGTTAGCCGTGATCGAACTTCAGTACCGCTTCGGCCAAAAGGCTGACAGTCTCGATATAACGTGCGCCGCCGCCCTGGTGTTAGGATATGTGGGCTGGCTGTTGCCGGCGATGGCATCCGGAGAGATATCAAATCTCTCCTATTACATGGTCTTCGGCGCAATATTCATGATGGGCATTAATCTTTTCTTTGACTTCAGAGTTTCCCTCGCACTAAGTGCTTCAGCTGCCGTTTTGGGTTCTTTTTTAGTTTCCCTTTGTTTCTTTCCGAGCGACATCTATCATACGCTTTCGTTCGTCATATTTTATGTTTGCTGCTTCATATTTACCTCTTATGTGAACTGGAAGCTGAATGCCGAACGCTATCAGGTTTTCCTGAACTCACTCGAGGCGGCCGCCCAGCATCACGAGGCGAGCGAGCGCGGCAAAGCTTTGCTCAGGCTATCGATTACCGATCCCCTGACAGGTCTATCCAACCGGCGCGCCATTGATCGCACGCTTCGCGAGTTCTGGGAGAAGTGGCGATCCAGCCAACAAAGCTTCACCGCAATCCTGATCGACGTCGATCATTTCAAAAGATTCAACGATTTGTATGGCCACCAGGATGGCGATGACTGTCTTGTTCGCGTTGCAGAAGTGCTCCGGGCAACCGTTGAAAAGTTCGGCGGCTCATTGGGTCGCTACGGGGGCGAGGAATTCATAGTGCTGACGCATACAACATCTGCCGAAGAGTGCTTTGCTTTTGCAGAAAACATTCGCAAAGCCGTAGAGGAGATGACGCCTTCACCCCAAATGCGTCCGCAGGGGGCACCGGTTGTTACCGTGAGCGTGGGCGCTGCACTGACCGGTCCGCACTCCGCAACAAAGGTCGAAAAGCTCATTCATGAAGCAGACCGAGCCCTTTATGCGGCCAAGGCTGGCGGACGCAATTGCACAAGGCTATATGATGCATTGGATCCCGCATGCCGCGATGACGAGGAGGACCTCGTCGCACTGCTGAGAGTGGCTCTTCGGCAGGAGTTGGTATCGCTCGTATATCAACCGATCCACGATGTCGCCTCTGGCTCAACGAACACTGTGGAAGCCCTGATGCGCTTGAAGACGGCTGATGGCGTTTCTATCCCTCCCATCGCATTCATCCCTGTCGCTGAGCATACGGGTTTCATCCACGAACTAGGGCGCTGGCTCGTTCGCACCGTTTGCATCGAGCTGCTAGCAAACAATCGAATTCAGACCGTTTCAGTCAACATCTCCCCGGTCCAGCTGAAGTCGGAAGGCTTTGCTGCGTCTGTCGCGGCCATTCTTTTGGAAACTGGGGTTCAAGGCAGCAGGTTGGCGTTCGAAATCACGGAAGGGTTGGACATTGACGTCGATGCACAGGTGTTGATGTGTGTCGAAGAGTTGCGCGGGCTGGGTATTTCAATCTGGCTCGACGACTTTGGTACCGGCTTTGCTGGGTTGTCCTGGCTTCGCGTGATTGATTTCGACACGGTGAAGATCGATAAATCCTTCTTGAACGACGCGACGTCGCCAAGGGGTAAGGCCATGTTGCGCGACATGGTAAGCCTTCTGCGCAACCACGTGGACGACGTTCTTGTCGAGGGTGTCGAGACCGAGGAGCATATGACGCTAATGCGCGAGCTCTGGATTGATCAAGTTCAAGGCTATCACGTCGGTCGTCCGGTTCCGGCCCATATGATTAAGTCTGGCGACGACGGTGCCGCAATCGCGTCGCCACATTAGACCCGACCGGGTGTTATGGTGGTGCGCGATCAATGCAAGGCCTGTTCACATTTTCTAAGCTGACAGATTCGTCTCGGTGATGGACGGGAAGACATTTTACGTCTTTTCAGCCAGTAAAATTCGCCATGGTCGGATGGCCTTCTAATTTCGCTTTAGCCGCGAAACGGTGTACTTATGAAGACAAGCGGAACAGCACTTCGTCTGGAAGCCAGCACTCTCTGTTAGGGCGGGCGACGGCAGAGAAGATGAGCTTAGACTAAGGAACGGGTGGCTATAGTGAGGCTCGGGCTCCTACCGGACGGGTGGGAAAAACGCGTTGGACGGGCGACTGCCACAGGCACAATTTGAAGATCGCAACGCCGATCGCCAATATCCGTCTGTCAAAAAAGCCCGGCTCAGAGGCCGGGCTTTTAATGTCAGATAAATCAGATCAGAATGTGCGCTGGAAGCGCAGAACGCCACCGAACGTGTCGGCGTCGCGAACTGCGTTGTCGTATTTAATGTACGTCAGTTCAGGCTGAACCTTAAAGCCCTTGGCGATAAAGTAGTTTACGTTGGTGGTTGCTTCGAAGGTCTTACTGTCGGAATAGGCAAGCTGGGTATTCCAGTCGAGCTTGTCGTTGAACTTGACAGTCGTGCCGCCCCAGACAGTCCAGTCGCCCGTGCTTGCGCCGCTGGCGTCGCCGTTGGCGTAACGGTTGATCTTGTCGCCATCCGTGTTCCAGGCGCCCATAAGGAATGCCGAGAACGTCCCAAAATCGAGATCGAGGCGAGCCTTGATGGCGCCTTCTTCGACAACGGAGTCGTAGCCGCCGACGACCTTCAGGCCGACCATCCCGGTCTTGTAGCCGAGGCCAGCAACGAAGTCAGGAGTGTAATGGTCTGACTCATCACGGCCCGTGTTCGGGTCGGTTGCACCAGCGCCAGACTGGCTGTCCTCTACCGATAGAACGCCCGTCAATCCATTACCGCCGTCGTAAACGTAGGAGAGCTGGTTGAGCTCGTAAGGTCCGTCGCCGATCACGTCGTCGTTGATAACGTTTCCGGCGTAACCGATCCACTGCATGTATTGCGAGTCGGTTTTACCAACAATGAAACCACCAAGGCTAATGCTTGCGAACAAAACCTTCGAGTCGTTGTTACCTTCCGTCGAGTCGAAGCGGTAGATCATGTTGGTCTTCAGCGGACCGTATTCGGTGTCCGTTGCTGTGTCGACGTTGAGTTCAGCGCGGGTATGCCACTCGGTTCCGGTCTTCTGGCGAACGCCAAAGGCGTAGGGATCGTGCCACAGCGCTTCGGTACGAACCATGCCACCGACCTTGAGGCAGGTTTCCGTGCCTGGGATGTAGAAGTAGCCAGCGCCGTAGGCGTCGCAGATGCGGACATATTCAAGCGGCTCGGGCTCAGCAGCGACGATAGCGTCTGCAGCGTGAGCACCGGATACTGCTGCCAGGGCAGCAGCGGAGCCGAGAAGTAGGCTCTTGATATTCATGATTGACCTCCAGTTCAATGTTGCGAATAGATCCGGCACAGCCTGCATTGGGGCTCGCTCCCCATGTTCGCGAAGTCGAACAAACACACTTGCGCCTTCATTAGTAAGCATGGCTTTGTAATCGCTCGACCGCAAACGACTTCTTTCGCCAAAGCTGATTTAGGAAGTCCTTCGGCAAGTGATGTTGCAGAAAGGGCACAAAGTCCAGCTAGATTTACTGTGAAGATCTCAGTGGATGTCGGGGAGGCTCAAAGATAGTGAACGCGGCGCGCATGTCTCAATGATCGCCGACAGCACCAAGCTGGCGTTGGGTCCGCCTTCCCTACTTTGCCGGCGATCACTCGTTTCCGCTGCACAATTCCGGTTGAGTGACCGACGCTGACGGAGGTGCTCCCGGTCCAGAGCCTCCATCTTTTAGACAACGTCGCTTGATAGGCCTGCCCGCTTGCCGCTGTCGACCTCGGACCTCGTCGTCAACTGATAATGCGTATGTGCCGAGCAGCCTATCCTCGCTTCGATCAAAGGCAGTTGCCCAGCGCGAGGGATGCTGCGCTTCATGTGACCCGCTTCGTCACTATTTGTACGGCACCGCACCACTTCAGGAAAGAATTTCGTCGTCATGCTTGTCATAGACCCCACGTCCCGCGAGTTGGGGCCTCCGGCAAACCCAGGGCGGCTGAAAGAGGTGGACCGTCAGCGGCCTTCAAATCGCTTTAGCATCGCCCTCAGCTGCGCGTTTTGCTGTTTCAGGTGTTCCGCCAGCAACTGCTTCAGGCGTCGGTTTTCGGCATCGAGCAACGGCAACTCGTCAATGTGGGTGTCCACACTCGCAGCCTTCACCGTAGCGGCAGGCGCTGAGTTGCGACCCCGGGCGTTCTCCAACTGACTTCTCCGACCATGCTTAAGTGTCCCTGCCATTTTCGGTTTGAACTTGTCTTCTGCCGGATGGAACGCGGTGTTTTCCAGGCAAGCCTGTTCTTGCTGATGCCGTCGGATATCGTCGGGCCCGGTCGACGGCAGCAGACTGAGTTGGTTTTCACCGGCCTCATGGATATCGGTAGCATCCTCCGGTTCGAATGGTTGATCAACACGGGAGATGGGCGCCTGCGAAACGGCGTTCTGCATGAACGGGAGCTTTGCTTCCGCTTCCCGCACAAGTGCTCCAAAATCGGTCTCGCCCCAGATGGATTTCGGCCGAGTCTTCAACCGCCGGCGCGCCGATTTGATTTCGACGACGAAACTGCGTTGCTGTGGTTTCATTGCTGAATTCTCTGGTGATCGTCTTGCAGGCTCAGGAGCGGTCGAAGCGCACGAGCATTGCTCTCAGCTGGGCATTCTGCACCCGGAGCTTTTGTGCAAGCTGGTCTCTCAAATGCTTGATGTCCCTGTCGAGATCTATGACGTCGTTGGAAAGGACGTTCGTTGGCGACGATAGGCCTGCAACGGGCGTCTCCGCGGCGCCAACGGCGGTCTCAGGTGTTAGATCGCCGCGGACTTGCCTTAACCCCTTGCCCCTCGTCTTGGGTGCCTTGAGCGACTGAACATCTACCTCACCTGCAGGTAACGGGTCTCGCGGATCGGAGATGGACTGCCCTTGATCCCCAGTCGCCTTGGCCGTCGCTGCATGTATCTCGTCCAATGGCAAGGCGGGTGCTGCTGGATCGGTTTTACCGTCGGTCGCAGCCGCCGTTGGCACTTGAACGTCGGCGACAGGTGAATCCATATCCCCAGGCCCGGTGGCGCCTTCCGGAGAAGAGAGGAGAATAGTCTGAGCGGGCTGTAGTTCTACCTCGACATTGCCGGCACGTCCGCCATCTTTCGTATCAGACGTCTTTTGCCGGGACATCAATCGCGCGAGGTATTGCCAAGGTGCTTTCATTGTAAGTCTTTCCGGGCGGCAGACAACGCGGTGGTTCTGACAGCCCCAATCCGGCTCGCAGGGCGAGCCGGAACATCTTTAACACGAGCTTCGAAAATGGTGGCGTTGGTCGATTGCGCACCGCCGGCAGGTATCTGCCCAGATCAGACGCCGAGGCGTTTGCGTAAATCAGCATTTTCCGCACGCAGCTTTTCGGCCAGGGTCTGGCGAAGCCGCTTGTTTTCTTCCTCAAGCTGAATGAGATCAACCATCTCGTCGCTCGTAGTGGCGGCGGCGTGTGGCGTTGGCAGAGTGATAGGCTTAGCTTTTGCGGCCGCTTTGCCGGCCGTCTTCCTCGCGGTGCCAAGGGCAGGCTTTTCGCCATCCGCTGGAACGGGTTCAGCACGCGGGGTGCGCTTTTGACGAACCTTCGGTGAGCTTGCAGCAGCAGCCTCGATTTCGGCCTTGGACCGTCGTGGAGCACGCTGCTTTTTGGTCACAGCCGCCTCTTGCGGCGCCTCCAATTCTGCAACTTCACTTGGGATGCCTGTTTCGCTTTCGTCTGCCATTGCTCTCTCCATGACGGTATGGATTCTTTTCGACTGCTAGACAGCGGATGTCAACAGAACCGAACTAAATCATCGGTTGACGCGCAACTTTTGCATACAGTCCGACTTCCCAATTGGAGTTATAGGCCGCAGATTCCCGTACGAAGCACTCGCCAGCGACATCTTGAATATGGCGGCGAGATCCACGTCCACTGGTGGTGCCCGCGAGCATGGCGCGTAGCTGCGACCCCACGATTGGCAAAGTGCCGGGGGAACTTTCGACTCACTGGGGCTTAAAGCGAGCGTCGAGCGGAGAGGCGAAGCACCTCACGCTATGGGTGGCCCGCTCGCAGGCAGTTCAACAAACATCTCCGGCGATCTGGCGACTTGGCCAAGGGCGGGACGCATCGTCGGTGCCACGATCATTCATGCTCCAAGCCAACATACGGTCAGGCGGGGAAAGAACTCATCAAAGCGGGCGAGACCCCTGAAGAGTAGAATGACAAGCCCGCTAAGCTCGCGCAAAAGGAGCGCAGCGCGCCCGACGATCAGATCGGAACGCCGAAACTGGGCTCGCGGGGCGCTCCATGCCTATTCACAAATCACGGGACGACTATCGAGAAAATGGGATGCCCGCTGTTTATGGTGGAGGCAAGTTACGCAGAGACTCGCTCGCAGCTGGCGAAAGATACAGGTCTGGGCCAGAAGGATCGCTTAACGCGTTCGATGAAGTGATTTCCCGAATTGTCACTCACCGAACCGATGTCGGAATCACGGCATGATGGCAGGGCTGAAACGGGCAACCCGGCGTATCTCTGGACGTTGGCGTATCACAGGGCCATGATAACCGACAGCTCGCGCGACTGAAGTAAGATGTGCAACGATTTCTAAAAAGATATTTTTCGGATTGCTGCGTAGCTTTGGACTTTTGGTTGTAGTGATTAGTCTGGTTAAATTTGAAAAGGAAGCCGGGACTTGCGGAGCATGCTCACGTGGTGGATGGATCACGTCTTTCAAAAGGACGGGCCGTTGATAGCCCCACAAGCGGGTGGCTCAACAATTGGGGCGACGCAAAAGTAAATTTTTTGCCGTGCTTTGCTTCGAGGTAATTTTCGGTGACTGATAGTTATGGCCTCACCACCCACCGGAGCTACGCACTGGAGGCTCGCTAGCGATACAAAGCTTTGTAGCCCTAAGCTAAGCTAGGAAACGTTTGCAAAATCGAACAACGAGCTCAGACTAAGCGCTTCTTCCTTCGCTGACCCAGGCCCATTTCCGTTGCTAGTTGCGAGCGGGCCCGGGAGTATGCCGGAGCGACCATGGGGTAGTCGGCAGGCAACGCCCATTTTACACGATATGCTTCTGGAGAAAGTGCGTGGTTCGTAATGATGTGTCGTTTGAGAGACTTGAAAGCTTCACCACATTCCAGGCACGTAATCCGGTCATCTTGCAACGACTTCCTCACGGAGATTGCGGGCTTTCGCTTTTCGGCGACGGGAAGAACGGCGCTTCCAGACTTTGTTTTAAGTGCAGATTTGATCGAGATGATCAGATTGGCGATATCGTTGACGGGGACGACATGGTTGCTCAGATAGGCTGCCGTAATCGCCGCCGCTAACTGAACCAACTTATCGGCGTCTTCAATACGATTTTCGTTGCTCATTCAATCTCCGTGCACTTAAGGGGAGCGTTCACTATCGGGGACGGCGTCCGCTGAAACCGGGCTTTCTCATGATCTATTCGAAGTGCCGCGGGTGACATTGAGTAGCCCTGGAGCAGCCGTTTTCCGGGACCAAGATCGAATCGCCGATGGCGCTTTTGACAAAAAGGTTTTGGCAGTTACGTCACCGGCACTCAGCTGTTTTGTCTGGCGCTGGTTAACCAACCGTAAATTTCCACAGGTGGCCGCATCGAAATAATCGCCGCCGGACCTGTCTCGGCATGCGACTTGCTTGTTTATCGCTGTCTTAATGGCGGAGCTCGTATCTGGCATGCAGCGACACACATCAAATCAGTTTCCAACCGTCAGGCTCGTCCTGAAGGGTCATAAAAAATACAAAAGCATCAGAACGGTGCATGAGGCAGCCGAAATGTTGTTGGGAGAATGGCCAACTGACGACGGCGACTGTTACTTTGAGGCGATCATGACTTGCCATGACGCGCTTTACAAAGCGACGCCGCCAGCGCTTGTTCGCGCAGCTTTGATCCGTGCCGCTGACGAGGAAAATATTGGGCATATTTCTTTAGTCAGTGCAGCCATATAACGTCTCGCCATGCGTAACGGAAGTATCCTGAATAGACAGAGGGAAACGAAGACTGCCTGGTTGCAGGTCCGGTTGCGCAAATTGACGGTCGGCCTCTTCATCGTTCGTCTGATAGAGCTTAGATTGGGCACCGTCGAATTTGCCGACCAGGCGTATCCGTTCCCTTGGCGCACGACAGCTGCAAGTGCCACGGTTGGATATGCAGATCGTCTTCCAAGTCCTGGTGCACTGCCTGTCTTCCGGTGCGCGCCCCTGAAAACCGGCTGAAACGCAAGCTGCGAAACATCCAACCAGCACTAGCGGTGGTATTGATCCGAGGTCAATAAGCGGCGCTTCGAGACAGGGGCATCGGGCCTTACCAGCGCGTCGGCCTGACCGAAGATCATCTCGATCGCTATTCGCACGAATTCTCCGGCGGTCAGCGGCAGCGCTTTTTTGTTGCCCAGGCCCAGGAAGTGTCGCCATGGCGGATAATCGGCGATAGAGCCGCATCGGCGCTGGATGTGTCATTCCAAGCACAGGTCGTCAATCCGAGGATCGAGTTGTAGGACGAACTCTGGTTTTACTACCTTTTCATTTCGCGCGATATGGCGGTGGTCGAGCGGTTCAGCCAACGACTTGCTGTCATGAACGTAAGGTCGATGGGTGCGATTGGATCCTGTTCTCAATCTTCGGCAACCCGCAGCACGATTATACTCATCTCTTCTATCGGCCGCACCAAATTTCGAGACATGGCAACGGTACAAACAGTGAATCGGAGTTGGCGGGCTTAGTCACCCCTGCTAGCCGTGGAATATTAAGTCCCTTCATCCAGTCACCGAATGATTACATGAGAGCACCAAATCTTGTCAGTTGACTTAATTGAACATCGGCCTTTCTATCAGCATATTCAGTTGCTTGGGATGGTTTCTGGCGACTTTGTCGAACAGGTTTTCCTTGGAAGAGGCCTTGGAAAACGAGGCGCGGCCGTCTCGGATCCAAGCGAGCGCGGTCAGACGGGCGTTGCGATCGTCATAACCGTTGTTTTCGGTGGCGATCGGCTGGTTGTGGATAGCCTCACGTGCTCGATTGCAAGTTTCGGTAAGACGCCTGGTACGTCTTTGTAACAACGGTAAAAATGCGACTTGCCACTCAATGGAATTTTAGGAAGGTCTTGGGAACAATGATCCAACGTTATGGAATTTAACAATCCCTATACCGGCCCCGGCGCCATCAAGGGGTTACTACAGCACCGAACGCATAACCTTTGGGATATTCTGGCAACGCGTCTCGTCAAACAGACCTGTTCCTACGGGCAGGCTACTTATGGCACCCTGGACGCACCGGATTTCCTTCAGCAACATGCCGGTTGACAGCATCCCCACGAAATCATCGTCACCGCAATGTTACGGCTTATTGCCGACCATATCATCTCCGATCATCGCTGGTGTGAAAGCCTGAAGCGATCCGAAATAATCCAGATGGTTTGTCACGCGAACCAATGGTCTAGCCCAGTTGATGACGATGGATTTGCTGCTAATGCCAAGTGTCAGCGTCTCGCTGACGGTGTTGAGCTTTCCGGACGTGCCCCGAAAATTTACCGCCCGCCACTCATGGGCTCACGCTGCTTCTGCATGTAGCCAAGCACCGCGGCGATTGGCAAGGTGAGACACTGCCGATAAACTGGTCGGGACGACATAACCTCCGACAAGCCAATTTACCAGAGCCTCCTGGAACGCGAACATCCAATAGCCACTTGTAACAAGTGCTATCCCAGCGCTCCGGGATGAATGCGGTGTTCTACGCCGCATGAGAGCAACCATTTCTCGCGAGAATGGGCAGGTCAGCTTGGGCGATTCTCAAGAGGTTTCGACTGTTCTTCAGACGGTTCGTCTTCCGCGATCTTGCGCAGCAGGAACAGCAATGCCACCCGTTCGGCCGGATTGAGGCGCGCCATCGTCTTCTCGCTGATCAGGCTCGCCTGTGGATACATGGTCTGCAGGAGCGCCTCGCCCTTGGGCAGGATGCCGATGATAACTTTGCGGCCATCTGCCTCATCCCTTGAAAGTTCGATCAGCCCCCTCGCCTTCAGTCGGTCTACGATGCCGCGGATTGTCGCTTGGTCAACGGAGGTGGCCTTCACAAGCTCAACCTGCGAACGTGGTCCCAGATCGTGCAGTGCGCACAGGGTGACGAATTGCACCGACGTGAGGTCAGGATCAATCGCACCTTCCTGGAAGATCGAAAGGTGCCGTTGGTATGCCTTTCGCAAGAGATGCCCGACCTGCTCTGTCACTTTATAGTCGGCGCGCGATGGCGTGGCATCTTTCAATTGATCGTTGCTTTTCTTTCTCATTTTACCGCCAGGCCTCTGTTTGGCGGCAGGTTTACACGATCCGCCCCGAACCGAACATCCCCGAGCCGGGCCGATTCACCATACGGCCGGCTTGGCCCGCCCTTCACACGACAGAGCGGGCCATTGTTATACTATTTGCGGATATACTGCATTTCCCTCACGGCGATATCGCCATTGAGAACCATAGGCTCGTCGTCGAGAAACAGCGAGCAACCGCGCATCGGGATATCCAGATGGCAGGCTGTGTCGTTTGGACCGCCGAGCTCGTTATTGGGGCCTGTGGAGAACATGACGTTGCCGTAGAACGAACGGGCTTCCATGCCCATGCCACCTGGGAATTCCCCAGGCACCATGCGATGCCACTTGGCGTTCTGGTTGAGGCCCCAGCCGACGTGGCTCATGCCCATCCCACGCGGATCGTCGAAGCCTTGCATGTAGGACTTGACCAGATCGGCATCGAGGCCGCCCCTGATATCGGTAATCCAGCCGTTCTCGATCGTATAGGTGATGGGGTCGCGCACGTAAATGTTCTGCGGCAGCAGGATGTCGCCCGGAGCGACGACGATGGTGCCGTCGACGCCGTCATCGTCGCCACCGGTGAAGACGAACCCGGACGGCCAGTGGTCCCAGCGGCCGGGCTCGTCGGTGCATGCATATTCGGTGATGGCGGGATAGGTGTTGAGCTTGTAAGTGACATCGGTGCCGTGCGGCGAGGTAATGCGCATGACCTTCGCCTTGGAAAGCAGCTCGCCCGCAAATTCGACGCGCTCGCGCAACTCCTTTGTCGGCAGCATGCGGGCCAGAACCTCGGGCGGCTCCACCGCCGTGAGGATGCGGGTTCCGGCCGCCTGAATTGCCATCTGCTCGGGACTGAAGAGCAGGAAGATGCAGTCGATTAGCATGTCGGCAGCCTTGAGCGCCTCCACTGCGTCCGGCATCGAGGCAAGACCTGTCTGGCCGACTGCCCATGCACCCGCTGGTGGCACCGGCGGCAAGCGCATGTGATACATCTTGGCGCCGAGGCGCATGCCAGCGCCCATGAAGGCATCGGCATAATCGAGGCGTTCGTTGCCCTGTGTCAGGACGATGAGTTTTTCGCCCTCCTTGACACCTGACATCTTTAACTGATGCAGGCAGATTTCCGTGAAGCTGAATTGATCCATGCTCGTTCCCCTTGTTGGTTGAAGGCTCAGGTTATGCGGACGGTTAAGAACAGCCGGGTTTGACCTTGGCGATTTCCGCTATCGCCTCCTCCCTCGAAACGACGTCGCCATATTTGTTGTCGATGTCGAAGAGGTTGGCATTGTGCGGATCCTGGTGGCGGTCGCCGACGCAATTGCGCACGACAATGGCCCGGAACCCGTGTTGCACCGCATCTACGGCGCTCGCGCGGATGCATCCGCTCGTCGAGCAGCCGGCCATGATGACGGTATCGATGCCCTGGGCGTGCAGGTGGGAGGCAAGGCTGGTGCCGAAGAAGGCGCTGGCATATTGCTTGACGATAACGAGCTCACCCGCTGCCGGCTCGACGCCCTCGCAGAATTCGGCAAGCACATTGCCTTCGACCATTGCCTTCATGACCGGCGACTTCTTGACCCACATGCCGCCATCGGCACAATTTTCGGCAAGGTAGAGGATGCGCGTGTGGATGACGGGAATGCCGGCGGCGCGGGCAGAGGCGATGAGCTCGGGCGTCTGCGCCACGGCATCGACCACGCCGGGCGCATAGAGCGGCGCTCCTTCGATCGTGTAGGCCTTCAGGAAATCGATGACGAGGAGCGCCGGTCGCTGGCCGAAGCCGATGCGGTTACCCCAGACACCCTGATAGTTGGCTTCGGCAGTTTCCATCGTCGTCCTCCTAGTAGGCGCCGGACAGTAGCGCGCCGCCACCCGGCACGACAGCTTCCAGACCCAGTGATTTCAGCATGCAATAGGTCGTGGAAACGGCGGCTGTCAGCACCGGCTTGCCGGTCATGGCTTCCACTTTGGCAATCACGGGCAGCGATGGCATCTGGACGCAGGCGGACAGAACGATGACGTCGACATCCGTGAGATCGAGCGTCTGGACGATGGCTGGAAGATTTTCCGGGTCGTGACGCGCGACATCGAGATTGTCGGGGATCTCCAGCGCACGCCAGTCCATGACTTCGAAGCCTTCTTCCCGGATGTAGTCCACCACGAGCTCGGTGAGCGGCTTCATGTAGGGCGCGACGACGGCGATCTTTTTCGCCTTCATCACCTTCAGGCCCTCGATCAGGGCGCCGGCACTAGTAACGACGGGAATGTCGGTGCCGTTCTCCTGCGTGCGGCCGGTCAGGCGCCTTTCCGACTGGCGGTGATAGCCGAGGCCCATCGCCATGATGGCAACGAGGCAGGCATAGCCGAGCACATCGACGCGAGCATCCGATAGTTCGACGGCGCAGCGATCGGATTCCGCATCCATGGCCGCCAGTTCTTCCTTGACGACTTTCTTCATCCGCATGCGGCTGGAGTGGAATGTGAACCGCTCGGGCCGGATCGATTGGCGCGCGGTCAGCATGGCCGGAATTTCTGTTTCCATCGTGGTATTGGAACTCGGTACGATCTGGCCGATACGGTAATATTTCTGCACGGATGAAGTCCTCTGCGGCATGGAAGGCGAAAGACGGGCAAGTGGTGAAGCTGGTGGCTCCACCATCGCATTTAACGGGAGAGAAAGTCGCCAAGGGCGACGAAGAAGCCGTCGAAATCATCCCACGGGATCATGTGACCTGCATCAGGCACCCGGGTGATCTCGATGGCGCCGTTCAGGCCGGATATCTCCTGCTCGTCCACGGTTTCGATCACGCCGCCGCGTCCCGCCACCATCAGCATGGTGTGCTGCTTGAGCTTGCCGAAGTCGCCGAATATCTCGTCCTTGTGGAAGTCTTCGAATGCGGTGACGATGGCAGGCAGATAGCAGGTGTGCAGCCATTCGGCGCGCAGCTGCCGCTGCTCGAGCGTCCATGTTGGGCAGAATGCCTTCATGCCGTCTGCATCGATGCCCTTTTCGGCAAGCGTGATGGAATCGACATACCAGGCAAGCTTGCTCGGATACGGCCGGCGGCCGGGACCGGAAACCGGGGGATCGACAAGCACCAGGCGGGAGAAGGCCCCCGGCACCGACGCGGCGGCGCGCATGGCGATACGGGCGCCCATGGAGTGGCCGACAACCGACGGCCTATCGAGGCCGAGGGCTTGCGAAAGCCCGACGACGTCCTCAGCCATCGCGTCCAGGCCGTATTCCAGGTCCGGGCCGGTGGAGGAGAGACCGCGGCCGCGAACGTCGATGACATAGACATCGTTCGTTTCGGCGAGGCGCTCGGCGACGAAACCCCAGGTGATGGCCGGGCTAGTGATGCCCGGGATCAGGATGACGACGGGGCCCTTGCCGCCGTAGCGGAGATAATGCTGGCGGATGCCGTTGGCATAGACGTTCGCGCCGTAGAGGGGGCCGTTGCTCATGCTGCTTTCTCGCTTTTCAACGGTTCTGCGTAAAGGTCATAGCCGTAAACCCATGACGGATCTTCCTGGTTGAGCAGGAAAGTATTGGCATTGGACACGGTCTGCACGCGCGTCGCGCGGTCGCGGCGGTTGGCTTCGTAGAGCGCGAAGGCGGTGCCGAAGTTGTTGATGCCGGTCTCCAGCAGACAGCGCGTTAGCATGGCGGCATCCTCGATCGCCATTGCCGCGCCCTGGGCCATGTGCGGCTTCATCGGATGGCAGGCATCGCCAAGAAGCACCAGGCGGCCGGTGCTCCACAACGGCAGCGGATTGCGGTTGAAGAGCGGCCACTTAGTCACCTCATCCGTGCTTTCGATCAGCGCCTGGATGATCGGGTGGTAACCCTCGAACTCGGAGAACATCTCCTCGCGGCTGCTTGGTACGAATGCGGATTCGAATTCCCAGGCGGCATGCGGCACACCGGTGACATAGTAATATTCATCGCGCCGGGCCGTCGTGTAATAGACCATCATGTGGCGATCTGGTCCCCACCACTTGACGCAGTCTTCGAAGGTGAGGTCGTATTTCTTGAGCTTGTCGGAAGAAATCAGCGCGCGGTGCCCGACCCAGCCGCTGTAGTTCGGCTTCTCCGCGCCCAGCAGCGTTTCACGAACACGAGAGTTGATGCCGTCAGCGCCGATGACGATGTCGGCCCTGACCGATGTGCCGTCTTCGAACTCGATCAGGACGTCCGTGCCGTTGTCGTCGATGTGTGTCAGCTTCTTGCCGAAATGCAGGGTTCCCGGTCGCAGCACATCGCACTGGATTGCCTGGAGATCGCCGCGGTGGACGGTGCAATAGGTCGCGCCATATCCCTCAAGCGGAATGCGGGAGCGATAATCGCCGCTGATGCCGTTGCGGCTGAACCAGTGGCTGGGCGTGCTGCTGATACTGACGACCTTTTCCGCAACGCCGAGGCGTTCGAAAATCTTGATGACATTCGGCCCCATGTGGATGCCGGCGCCGAGGCGCGAGAAGCTTGGGGCCTGCTCGTAGATATTAACGTCGAAGCCCGCCTGCTGGAGCAACGCTCCCGCCACGGCGCCGCCGAGACCGGCCCCGATAATCGCGATCTTTTCCTTACCGTTGGACATGGCCGACCCTTCTAGCTGTCATGTTGACGCATAATCTTGCAATTCGAGACGTGACGAAATTTTTAGCGCATACGCTATAAATAGCAAGTCTGGCTTTTGCATTTTTGCAAAAAATCCGGCTAGCTTTTCCCAAAAATATGGCTATCGTCATGCTTGCCGGCACGTGCACAAGCACGGAGAAACGGTCATATAAAGTGCATACGCTTTATAAATGAGCAAGGAACAGCAAATGCGTGACGTGATTTTCGATCATGTCATTATGTTTTGCGGGCCTCGATGCGAGGTCTGCAGCATAATGGTGTGCATGAGTGCCGGCGGACCGGTTTCGGCCTGCGCCCGTGCTTTGGAGTCCGGCTCTTGAAGGAGGTCGGCTCATTCAGCCTGAACGTCAACGGCGCCGTCATCGCCGTCGAAGCGGGTGGCGCAACGCCACTTCTCTATATTCTCCGAAACGATCTCTGCCTCAACGGCCCCAAATATGGTTGCGGGCTCGGTGAGTGCGGCGCCTGCGCGGTGCTGGTGGATGGCAGGCCCGTTCGCTCATGCACCGTGCCGCTGAAGGCGTTGGGCAACAGGCAGGTGACGACGCTGGAGGGCCTGGCAAAGTCTGGCTGTCTGCATGTCGTACAGCGCGCCTTCATCGAGGAGGCCGCCGCACAGTGCGGATACTGCCTGAACGGCATGATCATTGCCATCGTCGGGCTGCTGGAAGCCAACCCCGAGCCTGACGAAACCGATATTCGTGAAGCTCTTCGGCATCATCTCTGCCGCTGTGGCACCCATATGGAAATACTCGCTGCGGCACGCCGCGCCGTCGCCTACGCCAAAGCTGATCGCGCAGTCGGCGCATCGGCAGAGGCACGAAACGAGGTTTCGCCATGAACACCCAACGCGAAGCGCCGAAATCCTCCTATTTCTTGAACTCCGACATTCTTCTTGTCGTTTCGGACAAACTCCAGGGCGACGAGGCCGAGCTCTACATCGCCATCGACCGGGACGGTCGCGTCAAAGCTTTCAACGGCCATGTCGATCTCGGAACGGGTATCCGCACATCGCTGGCGCAGATCGTCGCGGAGGAACTAGACGTACCCTTCGAGCATGTGGATATGGTGCTGGGAGCGACTTCTGCGGCGCCTAACCAAGGTGCCACGATTGCGAGCGAGACGATCCAGATCACGGCGGTGCCCCTGAGGCAGGCCGCCGCGACCGCGCGACACCATCTGATGGCGAAGGCTGCGGCCCTGAAGGACACGGCGGTCGAACATCTCATCCTGCATGACGGCATCATACGCGCCGACGGCGGAGAGAACTGGAGCCTCACCTTTGCAGAGCTCGTGGCCGGCGAGCATGTGCGACTGTCGATCGATGCGACAGCGGTGCTGAAGCTTGCATCGACCTACCGGATCGTCGGCGTCTCGCTGCCACGGGTGGACATACCGGCAAAAGCAACCGGTGAGTGGACCTACGTGCACGACGTGCGCGTGCCCGGCATGCTGCATGGCCGCGTCATCCGGCCGCTCTATGCCGGTTTCGATCACGGCGAGCACGTCGGCAACAGTCTGATCTCCATAGATGAAGGCTCGATCGCCCACATCGACGGAGTCGTCGGCGTCGTGGCCATCGGTGATTTCGTCGGCGTCGTCGCAACGCGCGAAGAAATCGCCATGGAGGCTGCAAAGACGCTTGTTGTTGTGTGGCGCGCTCCGCCGGAACGGCCGGATCTGAATGCGCCGGAGATGGCGCTACGCGCCAACACCTCAACCCCGCGCAAGCTGATCGATCGGGGCAACGTCGATATGGCGCTGGACGGCAGTGCCGAGCCGATGAACCGCACCTATGTCTGGCCCTACCAGCTGCACGGCTCGATCGGTCCGTCATGCGCAGTGGCGGATTATGGCGATAACCGACTGACCGTCTGGTCCGGCACGCAAAATCCCTTTCCGATGCGCCGTGATCTGGCGCTGCTCCTGGATATGCCGGAAGATCGGATACTGGTGGAACGTCTGGAGGCGGCCGGCTGCTATGGCCGCAACTGCGCCGACGATGTCACCGCCGATGCAGCACTTCTGTCCCGGGCAGTCCGGGCGCCCGTACGCGTCCAGCTGACACGCGAACAGGAGCATGCATGGGAACCGAAGGGGGCAGCGCAGGTGATGGACGTGCGCGGCGGTCTCGATCTGGAAGGCGGTCCATCCGCCTATGATTTCGAAACGCGCTATCCGTCCAATCTCGCGCCAACCCTGTCGCTGATCCTGACAGGCAAGGTGCCACCGGTATCGGATGTGGTCCAGATGGGCGACCGCACGGCGATCCCGCCCTATGCCTACGGCAATCTACGGGTCACCGTGCACGACATGCCGCCGATCGCGCGCGCCTCGTGGTTTCGCGGCGTCTCGGCCATGCCGAATACCTTCGCGCATGAATGCTATATCGACGAGCTTGCGGCCGCGGCCGGAGTCGACCCCATCGAATACCGTCTGCGCTACCTGCACGATACCCGCGCGGTCGACCTGGTTCATGCGCTTGCGGAACGGGCCAATTGGGTACCTCACACCAAATGGGGCACGCTCGGTGGCGAAGGGGACCTGCTCTACGGGCGCGGTTTTGCCTATGCCGTCTATATCCACGGTCCCTTCCCCGGCAAGGCGGCTGCCTGGGCTGCCTGGGTGGCCGACGTTGCGGTCAACACCAAGACCGGCGAGATCGCGGTGACGAAGGTAACGTGCGCGCAGGATTCCGGGATGATGATCAATCCCGACGGCGTCAAGCACCAGATCCATGGCAACGTCATCCAGTCGACCAGCCGCGTGCTGAAGGAGCGCGTCGAATTCTCCTCCACCGCCGTTACCTCGAAGGAGTGGGGTGGTTATCCGCTGATCACTTTCCCGGAATTGCCCGATATCGACGTGCTGATGGTGCCGCGTCAGGACGAGCCGCCGCTGGGTGTCGGCGAATCCGCCTCTGTCCCCAGTGCCTCGGCCATTGCCAACGCGGTCTACGATGCGACTGGCATCCGTTTCCGCGAACTGCCGCTGACACCGGAGCTGGTGCTGTCGGCACTAAGGGGCGATGCGTCCGCAGCGCCGACCACGACGTCTGCGCCCAAGAAGCGATGGTGGAACTTCGGTCTGTCTGCGGCTGGTGCCGTGGCGGCGATCGCCGGCCTGGCGACGATGGCGTCGCCCTGGCGCCCGGCCATCGCCACCATCGAGAGACCCGATACGAACGTCTACAGCGCCGCCACCATCGAGCGAGGTAGGCTGGCCGCGGCAGTCGGCGCCTGCAATGTCTGCCATGTGGGCAGTGACGGAACGCCCTTTGCCGGCGGGCGGCGGTTCGATACTGCCTTCGGGACTGTCTACGCGACCAATATCACCCCGGACGTGACCAACGGTATCGGGGGCTGGTCCTATCCGGCCTTCGAGCGTGCCATGCGCGAGGGCATCAGCCGCGATGGCCATCACCTCTACCCGGCCCATCCCTATACATCGTTTGCCGGTGCGGAAGATGCGGACCTACAGGCGCTCTATGCATACTTGATGACGCAAACAGCAGTCTCCAAAAAGGCGCCAGAGACGAGGCTCAAATTCCCTTATGGCATCCGGATGATGATGGCCGGATGGAATGCGCTCTTCCTGAAATCGTCGGCGATGACTTACGACAAGACGCGTGATGCCACCTGGAACCGGGGGGCCTATCTCGTGGAGACGCTCGGCCACTGCTCCGCCTGCCACAGTGAACGCAATGCGCTGGGTGCCGAAAAGACGGGAAGCGCCCACCTGTCCGGCGGCTTTGTCGATGGTTGGGAGGCCCCTGCCCTCAATGCGATGGCCAAGGGGCCCGTCGGCTGGACGGAAGACGCCTTCTATGACTACCTGCGCCGCGGCCATTCGCGTGACCATGGCAGTGCCGCCGGTCCGATGGCCCATGTGGTGGAGGTTATGCAGCCGCTCCCAGATTCGGATATCCGCGCGATGGCAAACTATCTTGCCAGCCTCAACGGGGACGGCGATCCCGCCAGGGCCGCGGCTCAAAGCCAGACCGCCATTGCTGCCAGCGACAGCGCTACGCGCGACGCAGCGTTGGTTTCGCCGAAGGGCGAGCGGATCTTCAACGGCGCCTGTGCTACCTGCCATGCCGGCAACACAGTCCTGTCATCTCTGGCGCTTAACAGCAACCTGCATGCCGATACGCCCAACAATGTCATCCAAGCAATTCTCGGCGGCGTCGAAGCGCCGGCTATCCTTGCCGCGACGACAGGGCGCGAGGCACCCGAAGTCATGTCGATGCCGTCCTTCCGCAACACGCTCGACGAGACCCAGTTGAAAGATCTCACCGACTATCTGCGGGCACGTTTTGCACCGGACAAGCCGGCATGGAACGACGCTTCGGCCGCTATCCAACGCGTTCCTGCCGCCGCACACTGAGGAAGAGGTATTGCCGGAAACAGCATCCATTGCGAATATCGATAGTCGGACGATCTTCCAGAGTCCGACAAATGCGTTTCGCCCATCCGCCTACTGGTTCTGGCACAGTATTCCGGACAAGGCGACCTGCCGGACGCAACTTGTCGATTTCCAGGCAAAGGGTATCGGCACCATCCTGATCCAGGCACGGCTTGCCCTGCCGCTTGAAGCCTATCTGTCATCCGATTATCTGGTCGCCTACCGGGATGCAGCCGATGTCGCGTCTGAACTCGAGCTGAAACTCGGCATGTACGACGAGTATAACTGGATCAGCGGTCACGCCGGTGGCCGCACGGTGGAAGGACGGGACGATCTGCGGGAACGCCACCTGTTCTGGTCGTCAGCCCTGCATAGCGAAGGGGGGATCAGCGCCATCCGTCCATCCTTCACGCAGACGATGGGTGCCGATATCATTGCCTGGCAATACGAAGGTGGGCGCATCGAGTGGCGCAAATGGACGATCGAGGCGGCGCTGCTGCATCCTTCCGCTACGATCGACAGCCTGGACGAGATAGTCGATGTGACTTCGCGCGTCCGCATCACCGACTCCAATCCCATAGCCTGCCATTATGCATATGATGGCGAGATCGCATCAGGCTCCATGCTGACGGTTTTCGTCAGCGCACGCTCCGCGACCTCCAGGATCATCAACTACCTGCTGCCCGAGGCTGCCGAGCGCTTCATCGATGTCGGCCTCGAGCCCCTCGTCGCGGCACTGGGCGAACACGTGCCGCGCACGGTGCAATCCGTATTCTACGATCAGCCCGCCCCCGGTTTCTACCGCTGGGACGAGATGGTCGGCAATCTCGGCAACAGCCTGCTGTATGCGCCTGGCCTTCGGGACCATGTTGAAGCAAATGCTATGGCACCCTTCGCGCATGCCCTGCTTGCGGTCGTCCGTGACGTCGGACCCCGGACGCTGCCGCTACGTGCACGGTTTCACGCCGCCTATTCCGCCCTGATGAATGAAGCCTTCTTCGGCACGCTCCGGAAATGGGCGGAGGAAACGCGTATCGTCCTGACCGGGCATGAAGTGCTGGCCCATGTCGGTTCCTGGGCGCCCAATGGCGGCTTCACGAGCATCGATCCGCGCGTCGCGCCTGCCGTCGACTTCTTCGGCATCGATGCCTTCCGCCATCAGACGGCGGTGGATGCAAACAACCTCGAACCGCAGCTTTCCGCCAAGCTGGGCGATTCCGTCGCCCGCTCGAACGGGCGCAGCCGCTGCGTCGTCGAGACCTATTTCAGTGCCGGACGCACTGAGGTCAGAGCTGCTGGCCAGTGGGAGGTGACGCTTGAGGCTGCACGCGCTGGGGCCATCCGCCTCGCCTGCCTCGGCGCCCGGCAGTTCCTCTGGCACGGCGTCTACCTGACGGACGGTCGCGACAATGACCCGACGCCCTTCACCAATCCGCGTTTCGACTTCGCCCCCGGCATCAACTTCGAGCCGTGGTGGAGCTATCACGATCTCTTTGCACTGGAGATCGCGCGCGTCTCCGCTTTCATCGAGCCGGCCACGCCGCGGACACCGGTCGCGATCCTCTATCCCCTGTTTACAGCCTTTGCCGAAGGGCCCCGGCACAGCCATGCCGCCCATATTGGAGCCTGGTGCGAGCATTTGCTGGCCCAAGGCTGCGACTTCATGTTCGTAAGCGAGCGTGACGTCGCCGATGCAACATTTGAACACGGGTGCCTGCTCGCATCCGGTCTTGCTTTCGACGCGGTTGTCTTGCCGTCCACCACCGTGGTGCAATCGGCAGCGACGATCGAGAGGCTCGATGCATTCCGGAATGCCGGCGGCCAAGTGTGGTCGTCCGGCGAAAGGCTGTCAGGGGTCTGCGCCGGGCAGCAGGCGGTGGGTCCCATCGAGGCAAGCAGGCATCTGGAGGCAATGCCGGATGCGGAGGCAATGTCCGCGCTGCTCTCGACCATCGCTTCATCAGGCCCACAGATACAGGGTGGCAAACCAAGGCACTGGGTCGGCTACGATCGGGAAGGCTGGTGGCGGATGGTTGTCTTCAACGATGGCACGCAAGAGATGCGTTTTGAGATCGCGCTTGGTGAGGGCTTCGCCTACCAAACATGGGATCCGGAACAAGGCGCTGCGGAGACGTTCGCTGGCGTCCGGCGCCTGGCTGTCCTTCTTGAGCCGCACGAGGTCCGTTGCATCCGCCTTTGCGCAGCTTCGCAGGCGGTTGCCGGATCTGGCCGGCTATCGAGCCAGCCGCCGCTTGACCGAAGCCGGACAGTCGCCTTGGCAGCCGGATGGACGTTCTCGGCCGGGCAAGGCCAGGATTTCATATCCATATCCGTCGAAAGCGGCTGGGAGGTGCAAGGCTTTGAGGCCTTCAGCGGAACCGGCATCTATCGCCTCTCCTTCAGCGTGGACGACGAAGGCGACTGGATACTGGAACTGTTGGCGGTGCATACGGTCGTAACCGCTTATCTCGACGGAGCCCAAGTGGGACGGCGCGGATGGCGGCCCTATCGCTTTTCGCTTAGTCGCCTTGCCGCCGGCAGGCATCAACTCGAGCTTCATGTCGCCAATACGGCGGCAAACCGCTACTACCACAACACACCCTATCTCGGCAGCACCCTGGACAAGAGCGGGTTAAGCGCCCCGCCTCGCCTCGTGCCGCTGCGAAACCGACTGGAATGAGATCATGCTGAAACACTCGACAGTTCCCCTGATGCGCGCCTGGAATAGCTGGTCAGACAGACCCGCAGAAATGGTGTTCCTGCCGCTCGGCGTGCGCATCACGCCCGTTCTCTATTCCACGCGCAGCCGCACAACATCCATCATCGAGCCGCGGCGTGACCCCGTGCGCCTGGGCCGCCACGCGCTCGATGGGTCGTTGATCGAGCTGGAAACCGACCACAGCGGCACGACCGTCGCGTTCAGGACCGATAAGGCCGATCCTTTCGCGGTTCGCGGCAGCTGGGAGGGCAAGGCTGCGGGTGAATGGGGCCTGCGCTTCTGGTTGACGCTGGCAGTCTCGGCCGATAGCGGCGAAATGGTCACTTACGAGGCAGTCCGCGGCATTACCCTCGTCAAGATCGGCACGCGCTTCGTGGCAGTCGCCACTGCGGAGGCGCCGGTGCATGTGACGGGCCATGACACAGTAGAGGCGCTCAGGGCCGATTTTGAGGCGAACGGTTATTTCTACACCGCGAGCCGGAAGAACGTTGCGCCTGTCATCGGCCTGCGCTTCAATCTGGAAATGATGCGCCAGGGCGCCTATGCCGCCGCAGTGGCCGACAGTGCGGAGCTTGCCATCGCAAAGGCCGAGGCTTGCCTCGCCGCCGGAAAGGCGGCCGCCGCTTCAAGCGCCCATGACGGCAACTATGAAGGATCGCTCGATGCGATCCGCGATGTGGTTGCCTGGAACACCATCTGGGACGAGACCAATGCGCGGCCCTACACGGCCGTGACACGCATCTGGAATCTCGGAAAATTTGCAGTCTGGTACAACGACCAGCTGTTTGCGGCACTGCTCGCCGGCGTCTTCGATGCCGATCTGGCGCGCGAGAACATGGCGACGGCAATGGCGAGCGCCACGCCCCAGGGCAACATCGCCTGCATCGTCACCTCGAACGATGCCTGGGTGGATCGCAGCCAGCATCCGAACGGCGCGCTCGTCGCCTGGCAGCTCTACCAGCGCACCGGCGAACGCTCGCTGCTGGCCGCAAGCTACGACGCGCTGGCCCGCAATCAACGCTGGTGGCGCGAGCATCGCGATCCCGATACGTTCGGGCTGCTGTCCTGCGGCACATCCGATGTCGGCGAAGGTCTCTATAAGGGCACGCATTTTGCCGCGCGCAACGAGACCGGCATGGACAATTCCTCCACCCATGACGAGGCCATCTACGATCCCGTCACCCGCACCCTGTCGACATTCGATCTGGGGCTGAATTGCGCCGCGGTGCTCGATGCCGAAATGCTGGCGAAAATGGCCGCGGTTCTCGGCAATGATGACGATGCCCGTGAATTCGGAGAGATTGCCGAGCGGTGCCGGAAGCTGATCTCGGAGCATCTGTGGGACGAGAGCAGAGGCATATTCGCCAACCGCCAGCGCCACGGCGGCTTCGTCCGCTCACTTTCGCCCACTAGCTTCTATCCCCTCCTGTGCGGCGCGGCCAGCCCGGAGCAGGCCGAGCGGCTGCTTGGGCACCTCAATGACGAGAGCACCTTTGGCGGCGACTACGTCCTGCCGAATGCGACGCGCGACGACCCGGCGTTTACCGACAACGTATACTGGCGCGGCCGCATCTGGCCGAACGTCAACTACATGGTCTGGCTCGGCCTGCGCCGCTACGGTTTTGCGGCCGAGGCAAGCAAGCTCGCGCGTCAGAGCTATGAACTCTTCATGAAGAACTGGAGCAAGAACCGTATCGCGTCGGAAAACTACAATGCTGTGACCGGCGAGGCGATGGACCAGGGCGATACGGATCCCTTCTATATCTGGGCAGGCTTGCTGCCACTGATGGCCGTCGGTGAGATTGTCGACTTCGATCCGTGGACCGGCTGGACACTGCACAACACGCGTGCCGATCTTTCGATCGGGCCGATGCTGTCTCCTTCCGGCATGATGTCGCTATCTGTTGCCGGCGGCCTGCTGGAGATGACGCTGGACGGACGCCTGTCGCTCACGACCGATCTCCAGACCACCCTGTCGCAGATCGCCTTCAGCAACGCACGTTTTGCCTGCACGATCGGACCGGTGGATGGCGCCGGTTTCATCAGCCTGCCGCACGTCGCTACCGGCAGCATCGTGGCGGCGCGGCTAGGTGGCGAGGAGCTCGCTTTCGAGGCGGTTGCGGACGGCGTCCGCGTCGAAATTTCGCCATGCGCCCTAGGCCGGAACTTGAATCTCTTTTTTTTGACAGCGCGGGCGTCAATGGCAGTTGATGGAACTTGACATGTGACAAATACGCATATTACTTTGCATACAAAGTAAAAAGACTGCCGAAAGAGCAAGAGGGTTGAACGGAAGTCTGCGCATCGGGGCGCTCTGCTCGTGGTGGAGACATTCTACTGACTGTGGCTGATTGATTGCGTTATTTTGGTGCTGTTGCGAACGGCGCTGCGACGACGCTTGCCTTCAGAGACGCATGCCCAGGTTGTTCGCCTCTCCTATATTAGTTTGTATACAAATCATATGGCGCGTTTTGTGAAACGCGAATTGCCTTTGATTTTTATATCGCTTGGGTCGTCGGCTTCGGCCGTGGACACTGAAAACAGAGAATTTTCATGAGGGGTTACACAATGACTGAAATCACAAGACGCAACGCGCTGAAGCTAATGTCCGGCGCAATGATTGCCGGTGCAACATTCTCGGGCCTGCCGAGCCGTGCCTTTTCGGCCGGCAAGATCACGGTTCTAAACTGGCAGGGCTACGGCACCGACGAAGCTTGGTCGATCAAGGCCTTCGCCGAAAAGACCGGCATCGAAGTCGTCCACGACTACTACAGTTCGGAATCGGAAATGCTGACCAAGCTGCGCACCAATCCGGGCGCCTACGACATGGTCATCCTGAACGCCGCCCGCTGCGCGCAGGCAACGGCGGAAGATCTGCTGCAGCCGATCGATTTCAGCAAGGTTCCGAACGCCGCCACGATCGATCCCAACCTCCGCTCAAACGTCAACTTCCTGAAGGACGGCAAGGGCTATGCGGTTCCGTGGGTCTGGGGCATGACCTCGCTGGCGATCCGTGACGGCATGCCTGTTCCGGACAGCTACAAGGTCTTGGCTGATCCGGCCTACAAGGGCCGCGTTGCCATGGACGACGACGCGATCATCTGCGTTGCCGCCGGCGCTCTGATGACCGGCCAGGACATTAACAATCCCAAGGATCTAGGCGCCGTCCGCGATGCGCTGAAGTCCATCAAGCCGAACGTAAAGCTGCTTTGGTCGACGGAAGACCAGTGGAACAAGTCGTTCGCAGCCAAGGAATTCGACCTCTCGCTGTTCTGGTCGGGTGGCTCCGTGCGCTCAAAGCGCAATTCGAAGCTGCCTGTAGATTTCGTCGTTCCCAAGGAAGGCGGCATCGGCTGGGTGGACGGTCTCGGCATTCCGGCATCCGCGCCGAATGCGGAAGGCGCATTGGCCTTCGCAAACTGGCTGATCGACCCGACCTTCTACCTTGAATGGGCGACCAAGGTCGGCGCGCCGGCATCGTCCAACTCGGCAGCACTGGCCGCTCTTCCGGCCGACGACCTGAGCCGCCAGGTTCACAAGCCGGAATACCTCAAGACCATGGGCATCATGTCGGCTCTCCCGGATGATCGCCGCGAAGCATTCAACAACCTGTGGCAGGAAGTGAAAGCCTTCTATGCGGAATGAGACCGGTACACTGACGTCGGAGCGCAGACCCTCGGGTCTGCGCTCAAGACGCGCCCTTCCATCCTGGGTTTCGACGACGGCCCTGCTGATGCCGACCTATGGCTGGCTGACCCTCGCTGTTTTCCTGCCGTTGCTGACCATGCTGGTCTTCAGCTTCATGTCGGCCACTCCGATGGGCAAGGCGCCAATCGTCTTCACCCTGAAACAGTACCGGGCCTTCATCGACCAGCCCTATCTGGTCGGCATTGCTGTCACGTCGCTGCTGATCGGCTTCTGGACGACGCTTTCCTGCGCCGTGATCGGTTTTCTGGCGGCTGTCGCGCTCACCCGCTCCACCTTCGGCAAGACGCGCGAAATGCTGCTGATCCTCATCCTCCTGCCGTTCTGGACCAACGGTTTGGTTCGCGTCTTTTCCTGGACGATGGTGCTGCGCGAGAACGGCTTCCTCGACACGCTGTTCCACATCGTCTTTCCCGAAGCCGGCTCGATCGGCTTTCTCTACAGTCGTTACGCGATCGTCGTCGGCCTGGTACATGGCTACCTGCCCTACATGATCCTCACCTGCTACATCGCGCTGGTGACTATCGATGAGGCGATCATCGAGGCTGCCTCCAGTCTCGGTGCGCGCTGGTGGACCATTCTCTTCAAGATCCTCGTGCCTATGGCAGCACCCGGCCTTGTCTCGGGCGCCGTGCTGACCTTCATTCCGGTGATCGGGTCCTTCATGGAACCTCGCATTCTCGGTGGCCGCGTCGGCGTGACGATGGGCACGGTCATCGAGGACCAGTTTACGCAGGCCTTCAACTGGCCGCTTGGCGCCGCGTTGTCTTTCACGCTGCTTGCCGTCGTGCTGGCTATCTTTGCAACGTTCTCGGGCGTCCTGCGCCGCGGCACCACAGCCTAGGGAGGAGACACCGAATGAAATCGCTTGGCCGTTTCTATCTGATCGCCATCCTTGTCTTCCTCTACACTCCGATCCTCGTGATGATGGCCATGGGCTTCAACGCCTCGCCGCTCTACGAACTGCCCTTCACCTTCTCCACCCGCTGGTATGAGGCGCTCTGGAACAACAGCATCCTGCTGACCGCAGGCATGAACAGTATCATCATCGCCGTCATCACCGCTATTTTGGCGACCACGCTCGGCACGATGGCATCGGTTGCCCTATCGCGCAGCACGTTCCGCGGCAAAAGCTTCCTGCAGATCATGCTGCTGCCGCCGATCGCCATTCCGTGGCTGATCACCGGCACGGCCATGCTCATCTTCTTCTACTGGACCGGTATCGGTCGCGGCATGCATGCGATCATCATCGGCCATGTCGCCCTTGCCATCCCCTATGTGGTGCTGGTGGTCGGAACGGGCTTCCGGACGATCCGGGCCGACCTCGAGGAGGCCGCCATGAGCCTGGGCTCCACGCCCGTCCATGCCTTCTTCTCGGTGACCCTGCCGCTGCTCTATCCCAGCATCCTGGGGGCTGCCCTGTTCGCCTTCGCGGTCTCGCTCGACCAGTTCGTGATCTCTTATTTCCTCGCAACACCCGGCTTCACAACATTGCCGGTTCAGATTTACTCCTCGATCCGCAAGGGCTTCACCCCTGAAATCAATGCGATCTCGACTGTTCTTCTTCTCGGTTCGATGACCGTGATCCTGATTTTTGCGCGCTTCGCCAAGCCCGGAGACACAAGTGACAAACGTTAACGTCCATTCCGTTGCCAAGACCTACGGCACAACGCCTGTTCTCGCCGATATCACCACCGAATTCCCGGAGGGCTCGTTCACCAGCCTTCTCGGACCGTCCGGCTCCGGCAAGACGACGCTCCTGCGCATCATCGCCGGCTTCATCAAGCCCGACCAGGGGGTCGTGACCATCGGCAGCAAGGATGTCACAAACGTGCCCGTCTGGGGACGCAACATTGGCATGATGTTTCAGTCCTACGCGCTGTTTCCGCACATGACGATCGCCCAGAACGTGGCTTTCGGTCTCGAGCGCCGCGGCATCAAGGGTGCGGCGGCCCGCAAAGAAGTCGATCGCGCCCTCGACATGGTGCGCCTGCCCGGTTTTGCCAACCGCATGCCGAAGCAGCTCTCCGGCGGCCAGCAGCAGCGTGTTGCGCTGGCACGCGCCATTGTCATCAAGCCGAGCGTGCTGCTGCTCGACGAGCCGCTGTCAGCGCTCGACCGCAGGCTTCGCCAGGAGATGCAGGTCGAACTGCTGCGCATCCAGCGCGAGAGCGGGCTTACGACAATTTTCGTCACCCACGACCAAGAGGAAGCCCTGACCCTGTCCGACAAGGTCGCCATCCTCGACAAGGGCCGCATCATCCAGATCGGCGCGCCCGACGCTGTCTACGAAAAGCCGCTGACGCGCTTTGCCGCGGAGTTCCTGGGCGATTCCAACTTCCTCACCGGAACCGTCGAGGACGGCGGAGTTAAGCTCCCGGATGGCACAATTGTGCGCAGCGCCAGCCCCCTGCCGGCCAACGGCACCAAGGCGACGCTGGCAGTCCGCCCCGAGAAGATGTTCATTGCCGCCGGCAATGGCGAAGGCAACAACCTGACGGCACGCATCACGACGGTGATCTATGCCGGAGCGGTGCTTTCCTATCTGCTGGAAACAGCCGATGGCATCCCTCTCAAGCTCTTCGTGCAAAACAGGGACGGCACCTTGCTCAGCGAAGGCGATACGGTGACACTGAACTGGTCGCCGGAACACACCGTCAGCGTACTGGATTGATGATGACGGGCGCGCCGCTGTCCGGCAACGTGTCGCTTGTCGTCATCGACATGCAACGGCTCTTTGCCGAAGAGACGGCCTGGTTCACGCCTGGCCTCGCCGCCATCGTGCCGAATGTGTCGAAGCTTGCCGAAGCGCAGCCGGACAGGACGGTGTTCGCCCGGTTCGTCGTGCCCCAACAGCCGGCGGATGCGAGGGGACAATGGCAGAGCTACTACGAGCGTTGGAAGGCAGTGACGCTGGACGAACTCGATCCGGCAATGCTGGACCTCGTCGCGCCGCTGGCGTCGCTGGCACGGCCGGGTTCGATCGTCGACAAGAAGACCTATTCTGTCTTCGAGACTCCGGGCTTCGTGGAGCGCCTGGATGCACAGGGTATAGATACGATCGTCTTCACCGGTGTCGAGACGGATGTGTGCGTCTATGCCAGCGCGCTCGATGCCGTGGACCTCGGATACAAGGTGATCCTTGCCAGCGATGCCCTAGCCAGCGGCGACATGGTCGCCCATGAAATGGTGCTGACGCGGCTGGCGCCGAGGTTCTTGGAGCAGATTGAAATTTTGACGACGGACGCCATTCTGGATTGGTGGTCCGCATAACGGCTTTTCATGGGTCGCCGGCTTTCGGCAGCCATGAGCCAGGTTGAGAGAGAAGATGGACATTCCACTCAAGGGCAACGCCCGGGAATCGGACGGTACAGCAGCGCCAGCGGCGAAACGCGACCAGGCGCAGTATACGCTGGGCGAGCAGATCGGCTTCTTCCTGCGCCAGGCCAACCAGCGCCACGTGTCGATTTTCGCCAACCTGATCGCCGAGAAGCTGACGACCACCCAGTGGGCGGCGCTCGTCAAGCTCAAGGACCTGCAACCTTGCTCGCAGGGCAATCTCGGCCGCGAGACGGCGATGGACATGGCGACCATCAAGGGCGTCGTCGACCGACTCGTGAAGCGCGGCCTGGTGCATACGGCGCCTGACGCGGCGGATGCGCGGCGTCTCGTGCTGACGCTGACCGAAGAAGGCCGGGCTATGGTCGAGCGCAATCTTTCCATCGCGCTGGAGATCTCGCAGCAGACCCTTGGCCCGCTGACGGCCGCAGAACGCATGATGCTGATGGAACTGCTCCAGAAGATCTGTTGACGGGACTCGCGCGGTCCTTCCCTCCAGCATGCCGACAAAGGAAAATCCGCCATGTCTCCCGCTGACGAAAAGGAAATCCGCTCGCTGGTCGCGGCGATGACGCCGGCAGAGAAGGTCGAGCTCGTCAGCGGCTGCGGCCTCTGGAGGACAGCTGCAATCGACAGGCTGGGGATAAAATCCATCCTGATGACCGATGGAACCTATGGCGTTCGCTACTCGACGACACAGATCGATGCCGGCGACGACGCGGAGAATGGCCTTGCCGCATTTCTGGATGTGGTGAACCAGCAAGCCGACGACACAGCCGGCATGTTCGGCACGGCACGCCCTGCGACCTGTTTTCCCAACGGAAACCTTGTCGGCTGCTCCTGGGACCTCGACCTGCTCTACCGGATGGGCGAGGCACTGGCGCGCGAATGCCGAAGCCTCGGCATCCAACTCCTCCTCGGCCCCGGCATCAACACGCGGCGCACGCCGCTTGCCGGACGGGCTTATGAATATTACTCGGAAGATCCGGTGATCAATGGCGAGCTTGCCGCCGCCCTGATTTCCGGCTTGCAGGACAATGGCATCGGCGCATCGCTGAAGCACTTCGCCTGCAACAATTCCGAGATCGAGCGGACGACGACCAGTTCCGACGTGGACGAGCGAGCCTTGCGGGAAATCTATCTCGCGGGTTTCGAACGGGCGATCGCAAAAAGCGCCCCGTGGACGGTCATGAGCGCCTATAACCCGGTCAATGGCGTCCAGGCCGCGGAGAACCCCTGGCTTTTGCAGCACGTGCTGCGCGACGAATGGGGCTATGATGGCCTCGTCTTGTCCGACTGGCACGCCATCAAGGACCGGCCCGCATCGCTGGCAGCCGGCAGCGACCTCGACATGCCGGAAAGCAAGCCCCGCAAGGCCCGCCTTCTCGCCGCCATCGAGGCTGGAAAAGTCGACGAAGCCAGACTCGACGAGGCCTGCGCGCGGGTTATCGGGCTCGCCCATCATTGCCAGGCTGGCGCACAGCCGGCTGTGCCGGCGGACCTCGATCTCCACCATGCCCTCGCCCGCCAGATCGCCGCAGAATCCATCGTGCTGCTGCGCAACGAGCATCAGACCCTACCACTCGATGCGACCGCTTCCGGCGATATACTGGTCGTCGGGGACGGCGCCCTACTTCCGACGATCCAGGGATCGGGCTCCGCGACGACCAACCCATTTCGGGTCGACAGCCCGTTCACGCAGATCGCCGCGCGTGCTTCCCCTGATCTGACGGTGCGTCACGTTCCCTTTCCGGGGGCGGAGGACGCGACGCTGGGGTTTGCAACGCAGGCCGTCCTCGCGGCCGCCTCTTCGGCCCAGGTGGTCATCGTCTTTGCCGAGAACGAGAAGGCCCGCAATGGAGAGGGCAACGATCGCGACAGCCTCAGACTGGCCGCCGGCCATGACCAACTCATCCGCGCCCTCGCCGATGCCCGACGGAAGGTCATCGTCGTTCTCACCATGCCGGATGCGGTCGAGATGCCGTGGCTCGATCGCGTCGATGCCATTCTTGCCTGCTTCTACCCAGGACAGGGCGGCGGCGAGGCCGTTTCGCGGGTGCTGTTCGGCGAACAAAATCCGTGCGGGAAACTGACGACGACAATGCCTGCGCGCCTGGAGGATATCCCCGGCTGGCACACCTACCCCGGCGAAAATAGTCGGCATCTCTACAGCGAAGGAACATTCGTCGGCTACCGCTTCTATGACCTCAAGGCCATGCCGCCGCTTTTCCCGTTCGGCCATGGCCTGAGCTACACCCAATTTTCCTACGAGGAGATGGTGCTGGACAGACAGGACATCGGTCCCTCGATGACTTGTACGGCCAGCATCACCATCCGCAATTCGGGATCAGTTGTCGGCAAGGAGATCGTCCAGCTATACGTCCGCCCCGTAAAGCCGGGCCTCAGGCGGCCCATCCGGGAACTCAAGGCATTTGCAAAGATCGCGCTCCACCCCGGCGAGGTCACGGTTGTGGCCCTGCCGCTCGCACCGCGCGATTTCCAGTATTTCGATGTTTCCCGCGGCACTTGGGTGCTCGAAGCGGAGGCCTTTGTGATCGAAGCAGCCGCGTCCTCCCGCGACATCCGCCTGGAATGCCGCCTTGGCTGCGTCTCCGAGACCTTTCCCCCGGTGCCGCTATCGACGCTATCGCCACCGTCGCTTGTCTTTGCAAACGCAAAAGCCTCCCCGGCGCTGACGGCACTGCTGATGGCAAAACTCGATATGTCCGAGCCAAATGCCACTGCGCTCCTGAACAAGCTCGACGGATCGTTCCTCGGCTTTTATGACACGTTGAGTTGGTACATCGGCGACGAAATCGCCGAAGCAGATATCGAGGCACTCTTCACGGCGTTGAATGAGGGCGAACTGGAGGTGCCCAAAACCGGCGTTTAATGAGGCGGCTATGCGAGCAGGCATGTTGTCCCAACAGCGGCCCTTCTCGAGGTGGTCAGCGGAAGTACTCTGACATGGCCATTACGATGTGCCTAATCGTCAACCCGCGATCTTATGGCAACACGCTTTGGCGAGACTGTGGAGGTCATTATTCCGCCGCCCAAGACGGCAGTTCAAAGCTCCTAATCAGCGTTAGAACCATTGATACGCGATCGCCACATCACCGAAATCGAGACCGGAGGCCGGATGGCCTGGCAGTAATCCACTGGCTATAGAGCCTTAATCAGACGGGCACGTCTAGACCCAACCGATGATGGCTGGACGCCTGAAGATATCAACGCAATGCGCCGGGACAATCTGCCATTTCGCTGCCATCCGTTCGAGTTGGCCTGTGCTGATCTCGAAATAGAACATCGGCTGACCGAACCTCGACATCCATGGACCAACGGCCAAGTCGAGCGGATGAACCGTACCATCAAGGATGAAACGCTTCCACTACGACAACCACGATCAGCTACGTCATCTCATGGACTTCATCGATGCCTACAACTTTGGCCGACGACTAAAGACCCTTCGAGGCCTTACGCCATACGAATTCATCTGCAAAATCTGGACAACCGAGCCGCGGAGGTTCACGATTAATCCAATCCATCAAACCTACCTAAAGAAGCAAGATGTCCCTTAAGCCAGGATGCAATCGCGGCCTACCACCCCTTGTGAAGCAATTCTGCAGATGAGAAATTTCGCTAGATTTCTGCCTCATTGATTGAAACAGACGGTAATGAAGTGCAGTTCTGTTGACACCAGCCGTTCTGAAGTCGAAAAGAATCTCACCCGCTCATGGAGATAGCAATGACTGACGAAACCGAAACAGGCGCGCAGATTGATGTTGTAGCACCGGATGCTCCGCCAGAAGCGCCTAAATCTAAAAAACAGCGCGCGCCTCGTCGTTCTAAGGCCGAAATTGAAGCCGCTACAGCTGCAAAGACACCGAAGGTCCGCCAGATGCGGATTGGCAAGGCTGAAGGCGGACCAGTGCGCGGGACAACTACCGTATCCGCTGCGACGACGAAGACAGAGGCCAAGGGTCCAGCAAATCCCAAGCCTGTCAGGCAGCCGGCAACACCGCCAGCACCTCTCACCGCTAGTGATGACATGGCTGATCTTCTTCAGCTTGAGGAAGACAACAAGAAACTTCGTCAGGCCTTGGCCGAAAAGTTGCGCGCTGAAAATGCTGATCTGCGCAAGCGCCTCGGCGTTTGATCTCGCTTCAACGTTGCTCGCTGTTCGCGCAATCTATCTCCGTAACCATCAAATATCTTAGCTTTTAAAATATCTTGGCTCGATTTCGAGCCGGGACGGAGCTGTCAGAATTGTCACATCTGCGGCTCAGAAAGAAGTCCTATGAAACCACCTTGGAAATATCTAGCGCAGCTGCTGTCTCGGCAAAAATCCTCCGAGACAGCAAACGAAGCAGGCGCGCCTGACAGCGCTCAAAAGCTTGTCGAAATAGAACTGCGGCCAACTGCGACTATCCTGCTCTCGTCCCAGGAGGCAATCTCTGGAACCGTGCAAGTGAACGAGGGCAAGCATGAAGACCTAGCACCGGCGCTGGCGGCGATTGAGAACGAAATTGTTCCTGAGACGCCCGATCTGAAATTGGACTACCTCGAAACAGCTAAGGCCGAGGTGACTAAGGAGAAAGCGCAGTCCAACTCCGATCTGTTAGAAGAGCGGCTAGAGGTAGAGGCTGCTGCACAGTCGCCGAAGCTTCGGCAGGCGAGGTTGAAGTCCGCAACGAAAGTCCGCGTCGGCTCGCCAGATGAAATTCCTGGTGCCATCGCGGACTTGCCCATTAATGCCGCATCTTCGACCGCGGACCCTTTTTTTGAGACCCCGACAAGCCTGGATGAAGACATCAAACACCTCAAGGATCTGCTGGCGCAAAAGCTACGTATTCAAAATGCCCAGCTCAGAGAAATGCTCAAGCGCTTCGAACGCTCCTGAGTACGTAGACCACAGTCAGAGAAAAATATGAGAACACAGCAGCGCAGTTTCGTCGTCGAAATCAAATCGGCACGCCGGCGACTAAAAACACAGCCGAAATCCATCTGGGGCAACACCGATTTCGCGGCTCTGGTGAGAGATACCGAGGCAACCCTGCCGTTTCTGCACAACGCCAACTCGGAAACCCCGATCAGTTGTGAGAACCTGCCAACCGACCTGGAAAAGCAGATCGAAGTCGCCGATGTCAGCAAGGTCGGTGGAGAAACGCACAGTCTGTTGCCGGCAATCGATTCCGACCAGATTGAGCGAAATCATCAAGATGCGGTTCCAAATAATAGTCAGGTCGTGAAGGTGCCGGCCAGTGAGCCGACACGCCAGACAGTAAAGGCGCTTAAGCGTCGTTACACACGTCGCAGGTCTGTTGCCAAGGATGCAATCGCAGCGCCTTCTGTCGCGATGGCGGTCGACGTAGTCGGGACCCACTCCGATGACTTGGCATTGCTTTCTGCCGAAAACCTCCGCCTGAAGCGGCTCCTCGCGGAACAACTGAGGTACCAGAATGCACAGCTTAGGCAGATGTTGGAACGTTTTGGGATCGCCTCACGGGCAAATTGAGACCGTGTCGCAGTGCAGTCTTGTTTGGCGCATTAGGGAAATGGTCTTCAAGCACCCGCCGCTGTGACAGCGATCGAGCCATTGCTCTCGCCGGCTCGGGAGGTAGTAGATACAGACGGTAGCGACCCACGATTCTGCCTACGCTTATCCATCAAAGCAGGTTTCAAGGATGATGAATGCCGTATTTCCTGGTCTCTTACACCGCGCTAGTCGAGGCGGATGATGAAGCAACCGCTTCCGAAAAAGTTTATGGAGAAATTTGCGATAACGAAAACATAACCTTCACTGTTACGGCCGATGAGAGCGTCAGGACGAAAATCACGATCCCCACGCGCACGAGTACCTAACTCGATGCCTAGCCGCCTTCTAAGAAGCCGCTAAAGGCCGGTAAGCCGGGGCTGGCCAAGGCAGTAGTCGCGTGGGATCCTGATTAACTATCAACAAGGATCCGGTAGCATTTCAAAACGCGTTTGCGTCCTTGATGGACCCGCCTGTTCTCATCGAGTTGCAAGCGACGCGGACTGACTTGGCGACGGGGAGATCGCCCTTCCGCGGTTTTCGACGCGCGAAATGGTCGATGTCGAGCACGCCATGGCCTGCCGGGCGGAGGTCTTGAAACATGCACGGAGCCATGGCGTCGACCGACATCATGTCGATCGTGCAATAGACAAGCGGGATATTGCGATCCGCACAAGTCTCATCGGCAACACGGCCGGCAAGATCGAGTGGGCCAAGATGGATCGGTAGATCGCGACCGGCGCCTGGAGACGGCGCATCTTTCCGATGAGCAGCGCGAGGCCTCCGTTGCCTTTGCCACTCATCGCACAGTGGACGGTCTGGCTGCCTATCGGGACAACGGCAAGGTTTCGTTCAGCGAGACGCGCGAAGCGGCACGCGCCGAGATCGTTCGCGACTATCTTGCCGATCGGGAGCAGCGGCCGGACGGCAGCCGTGTGGCGATGGCGCATCGGCGTGTCGATGTTCGCGCCATCAACGATGCAATCCGAAGCGAGCTGCACGCGCGCGGTGCGCTTGCCAAGGTTCGCGACAGTGGCGATCTTCTGGAGAGAGAGGGTTCCGCCCAGGAGCAGGAGCGGCCGAAGGCCTTCACCTATCAGACCAATGATGGCCGCCGCGATTTTGCCGAGGGAGACCGGCTGGTCTTCCTGGAGAACGATCGCGATCTCGGTGTGAAGAATGGCATGCTGGGGACAGTCAAGGCCGTCGAGGCCGACGCACTGCATGTGGAGATCGACGGCAGTGTACTGTCGCCAGGGGATGGAGTTGGCCTGGTGAGGATAGACACAAATTCTTATCAAGGTTTTGATCATGGCTATGCGACGACGATCCACAAGAACCAGGGTGCGACAGTGGACCGGGCATTCGTCATGGCGTCCGCGACAATGGACCGGCATCTGACCTACGTCGCCATGACCCGCCATCGCGACGAGGTGCAGCTCTATGGGAGCCAAGACGAGTTCAATCGCAATGGAGGTCGTCTGGTCGCGCATGGCGTTGCGCCCTTCGAACACAAGGCCGGTAACCGCGACAGCTATTTCGCGACGCTGGAAAACGATCGAGGCGAGAAGCACTCGACGTGGGGCGTCGATCTCGGTCGGGCAATGGCTGAGGCGAAGCCAGAGATCGGAGACAGGATCGGGCTTGAGCATCGCGGATCCCAGACGGTGCACCTTCCAAACGGCACGACGGCCGAGCGCAATTCCTGGAAAGTCGCTGGCGCCGGCGAACTTGCCTATAGACAGATGGAAAGCCGGCTCAGCCGCTCCGGCGCCAAGGAAACCACGCTCGACTATACCAGGGACTTTGCCGAGCGCCGTGGCGTCGCGCAGCATTTTGGCATCAGAAGCGAGATTGATCTTGCTCCTGCCCCAAAGCTTGTCCAAGAACTGGTTTCCCGTGCGGACCATCCGGCACGGGAGGTTCAGGACCGGTCGGCACTGCGTGCCTTTGATGAGGTGCGACCCCCAATGCAGGCCGGTCCTGAACGCGATCCCGCTCGGGCTGTTTCCGACCACCAGCAGGCTCCGCGTCGCAGCGCATTTGCTGGCTTGAAGCTCGGGCACAGGGGAGCGTCGCAACCCCAGCCATCCCAAGATCGTCCCAAAACGGCGGAGGAGCGCCCTCCGCAGGCGGCAACCCCGAAGCGCAGCATCTTTGCCGGCTTGAAGCTGAATGCTGCCGCCAGGGAGCGTGAGCCGCCGGACAGGTCAGATATTCCACGATCGCCTGAGGCATGGCGGCGGCCGTCGCAGTTCGAGCAGGCGGTCGACCGGTATGCCCGCGCCTTCACCGCTGCAGCGAAGATGCAGGATCAGGGGCTGCCCATTCTTGCGAGCCAGAAATTGGAACTGCAGGGAGCCGGCCGACAGATGGAGCAGGCCCAGCCGGGGTCACCGGCACTCATGGCCTCAGCCGCCCGATATGATCCGGATATCTTGAAAGCTATGCGAGCATATACCGGCCGCGAGCGCGTCAGTCATTTGATCGCCGGTATGGAAAAGGAAAAGGCCCTGCAGGCCGATCCGAACGTTCGGGCCGACCGGCTGATCAATCGCTGGCAGGAACTACAGACGGAACGCCAGGGCCTTCGCGGCTGGCCCCATGACAAGGCCCGCGGCAAGGTCGAGGGGCAAATGCGCCAGGTATCTGCTCAGATCGAAAAGGATCCACAGGTGGAGGCTATCGTGCGCAGCCGCGCCCAGGAGCTCGGCATCGGCAATATCCGCCAGGAACAGACTATCGCCCGCGAGATCGACCGACAGATTTCCCGCGGGCGTAGCCAAGGGCTTGAACGATAGGAGTGCGTATGACTGACAGTACCGACGATCAGGAGCGGGCGATGCCCTCCGAAATCGATGAGGCGACCGAAGCCTTCGAGGCCTTGCGCCGGACCGTGGAGAAGCTCGCCCGCGATCTCGGTGGCGAAATGGTGGTCATCCGCAAGGGGGTGGAGGCCGCCTTCGAACGGTTCGAGACGTTCCAGCAACCCACAGACCACAGCGTGGATATCGGCCAGATCGCCGAGAGCCTGGTGCTGATCGGCAAGCACCTGACGATGATCCAAAAGTCTCCGGCCCTGAAGAACGGCCCCGAGCATTATGCCCGGTTGATCGAAATCGCCGCCGATCGCATTTCGGCAAACGCCGTTCGGACACTTGAGAACCGGGAGCGCGGTCTGCAGCGGGTAGAGGCCGATATCAGAGAGGTCGTCAGCAGTGCCCGCGACCGGCAGACCCAAGATCGCTGGCTGCTCGGCGCTCTGGCCGTCGGCATCGTCATGGGTGGAGTGTTCCTCACTCTTGGGCCGCGCTTGCTGCCAGGATCGATCGACAAGGCGATTGCCGCCACAGTCATGAATGCCGATCGCTGGGATGCGGGGATCGCCCTGATGCAGTCGTCAAGTCCCGAGGGATGGCGTGGCATTGCCGATGCCAGTGCTCTCGTGCGTGCCAATCAGCAAGCGCTCACGACCTGTGCTGAAGCGGCCGCAAAGGCCAAAAGCGAGCAGCGTTGCGTAATCACGGTTGCCGTGCCAGCTTCCGACAAGTAACCAGCATTCGTTCAGCCACGAGGTTTTATAGGCAAACGATGACAAGATCGGAACTCGTCCAAATTGTCGCGCGGCGTAATCCCCACCTCTATCATAGAGACGTCGAGCGGATCGTCGACATCATTCTCGAGGGAATTACCGAGGCCCTGGAAAAGGGCAACCGGGTCGAGCTTCGTGGGTTCGGGAGCTTCTCCGTGCGACACCGCCCGCCGAGATCCGGGCACAACCCGAGAAACGGGGAAACCGTCTTTGTCGATGACAAATGGGTGCCATTTTTCAAGGCCGGAAAGGAAATACAAGAGCGTTTGAATTCCGAGAGTTCGTAAGCCGGAAATGTGTCGCGAAACAAGCCGCAGGTCTTGTTGCAAGCTGCTGTGGTCGTGCAGAAACGATCGGCATCAGGCTCTTACGGGAAACCAAGCCCTCACTGTTGGAATTCTGAGCATCCTGATGCTGCCGAGATTTCTCGCTAGCCTCCCACTTGGGAAAGGGCGACTTGACGTCATCCATTATGCTCGCGCTAGATGCCGACTGCATCTCGATCAAGCCTCTGCTGCCGACTGCCAGTGGACTTGATGTCGAGAGTTGAGCAAGTTGGCGTACTGCTGGAAATCTAAGACCACATCGGATCTGCGTCTGGAAACTGAATATCGGTTAGCGTTCTCGTCATTTTGGTCACGGCCGAAGATCTGCAGGAGTAATAGCATGTTGTGCCGTACGGTTTGCAAGTCACCAAACAAGCAGATCTTAGTATCGTCAGGTGCCGAGATACCGTGCCTATTTTAATTCCACATCGATTGGCCAGATCGGTTACGGACAGCTCTTCTTCAAGCAGAATTTGCAGCATTAGAAGTCGTTTGGGATGCGCCATGGCTGCCAGGAGAATGTTACTGGAGACTATAAAATCCTTGAATTCCAATTTGGAAATCTCAGCCATGAAACATCAAACGCAATCTTTGATTATCGCTCGAATAGAACGCTTGAATCGATTGGCGGCGCCGTATTAGGCAAGACCGCCAAGTGTCTATTCAATAAAGTTGGCCTCGAGAGCACTTCTCGTCGTAAGATTGATCATGACGCTAGACCCTCTCAGTCTCTGACGTCAGAACTCTTCCCAGCTATCGCCGCTTTTTACGGCAGCGTTGCCGTTGAACGAATGGACTAATTTTGCCGTCATCTGTCGGGCGGGGGACACAACCGGTCGTGTTTGCTGGTTGGCAACCACCGGTGCGGACCGAGGTCTCGCATCCATGGTTCCGATATTGAACTGGCCGATAAGCTCGAACAACTGCGCCGCTTCTCTGGAAAGGCTATGAGCTGCCGCACTTGTTTCCTCGACCATTGCAGCATTTTGCTGCGTACCCTGATCGATCGTGTTGACGGCAAGGTTGATTTCCTTGAGGCCAGTAGCCTGCTCCTTTGAGGCTTCAACAATGGCGCCGACGTTGCCGTCGACCCTGACGACCTGACTGACAATCTCCCGCAGGGCCTCGCCTGTGCTGCCGACCAATTCCACGCCGCTTTTAACGTGCCCGTTCGACGTGCTAATCAGTTCCTTGATTTCTTTTGCGGCCTTGGCCGAGCGCTGGGCGAGCTCACGCACCTCTTGTGCAACAACGGCGAAACCTTTTCCCGCCTCGCCGGCCCGCGCTGCTTCAACACCGGCGTTGAGCGCTAGAAGATTTGTCTGGAATGCGATCTCGTCGATCACCCCGATGATGTTGGCGATTTCCCGTGCAGACTTTTCGATCATGCCCATCGCGTCGACCGCCTGACCGACGATTTTGCCTGAGTGCTCGGCATTTTCCTTGGTCGTGCGAACAAGCCGGCCCGCCTCCTGGGCGCGTTGACTGGAGTCCGCAACGGTGGTCGTTATTTCCTCCAGCGCGGCGGCGGTCTCTTCGACGGAAGCTGCCTGTTGCTCGGTCCGCTTGGCAAGGTCATTGGAAGCGGACTGGATCTGCTGTGACGAGGCCGCGATAGCGCCGGCGTTCTCAGAGATGGTCTGCAGGGTGACGCGCAGCTTGGTGGAAGCCTCGTTGAAATCCAGACGTAACTTTTCCATTGTCGGCAGGAAAGGGTTATCGAGGGTTTGCATGAGGTCGCCTTCGGACAAGGACTTGAGGCACCCTGCCAGTTGATCGACGTTGCCCACACGCGCTGTGACGTCGGTCGCGAATTTGACGACCTTGAAGACGTTCCCGTTCATGTCGAGGATGGGATTGTAGGAAGCCTGAAGATAAACCTTCTTGCCACCTTTGCCGATACGCACGAACTCTTCCACTATGAACGCGCCGCCGGCAAGTCTGCTCCAGAAGCGGCGATACTCTTCGCTATTGGCAAAGCTCGGTTCGCAGAACATCGCGTGGTGCTTGCCCTGGACTTCCGAAAGCTGATAGCCCACCGTATTGAGGAAATTCTCGTTTGCGGTGAGGATATCGCCCTTAGGCGTAAACTCGATGATCGCTTGGGCACGGGAAATTGCGTCCAGCTTACCGGCTTCCTCGGCGCTTTTCAGCTTCTGCTCGGTGATGTCAGTCGCAAATTTCACAATCTTGTAAGGCTTGCCACCCCGAAACACTGGATTGTAGGAGGCCTCGATCCAGACTTCCCTACCGCCCTTGCCAATCCGCTTGTACTGACGGCGATCAAATTCTCCGCGCGCCAGCTTGGCCCAGAATTCCCTGTACTCCGGGGCTGCGGCTTCTTCGGGATCGACAAGCAGGCGATGGTGCTGACCGGCAAGTTCGGACAGTTGATAGCCGAGGGTGCGGCAAAAGTTCTCATTGGCAGTGATAATGGTGCCATCAAGTTTTAATTCGATGATCGCCTGAGACTTGCTCATTGCGTCTAGAACGGCCTTTGCGTCGGCCCCGGAGCCAAATCCCAGCATATTATCCTCCCAATTTCCAACCCAATCGATGGGAGAGGCTCGTGCTCGAAGCAACGTTGATCGTCTTCCCATGGCCGCTAATTTAGAGACCTAGATCTTTAAAGTGTGTGAAGTTTCTAATAAAATACTACCTATATTGCGAGGTTTGGATGTTTATTGCTATATTCAGGTTTGAAATATCGTTGAAATGATTGTGCAAGGCACGCGCAACCCAAAATTTGTAAATAGCACTCATGAAACGACTGAACGAATTACAGCTGCAATTCAGGGAGCCGGAGCCAAAAGCCGAAATTCATACCTCTGCGGGCTGGCGCGGCATTTCCGTCCAGTATTCTCGGCTACGCTTGCCAGCAGAATATCAATTTAGCTGGGATGGCCATTCTCATTACCTCGCCTATCATGACCTAGTGCTGATCGAGGGAGAAATGGAGGTAGGTGGTGAAAGACCGATCTCCGGCGGTGATCTGCGGGATCAGATCACGTACGTGCCAGCAGGCCGCAAGATAGACGGTTGGGCAAGACCTGCCAACAGGCTCAACGCATTCACGGTGGTTTGTTTTGATCCTGCCACCATGGAGGAGGAGCTTCAGGCAGAGTTCAACGCGCCTGATGCAAGACCGCACATCTACTTCAAAGCCGACGAACTTGGCGCGACGATGCGCAGGCTTGGCAGCTTGATGGCAGACAATATACGCCCGGTCTCAAAAATTCATGCAGAAGCAGTCGGCCTGACTGCCGCGTTGGAGATGTTCAGGCTTAGCCACACTGCAACAATGGTTGTTAAACAATCTGGCCGGCTGACTAAGGCCCAGATGAAGCTGGTACATGATTACATAGAAGAAAATCTGGCTAGCGACATTGGACTGGACGACATCGCCGCTGTCTGCGGTTTGACCCGGTTCCATTTCTCCCGCGCCTTTAAAGCTACGTTTGGCGAGCCACCCTACAGATATCTGACCGTAAGGCGCGTAGAGCGTGCCAAGCAAATGCTTGTGGGAACCCAATTGTCCATATCGACCATAGCCAGCGTCTGCGGGTTCAACGGTGCTAGTCAGTTTGGGCGTGCATTTCGGGAAACGTTTGGCCAGGCGCCGCTTGAATTTCGGCGCTGCATGTGAGAAATGCGGATCATGCGCGCCCTTGTTGATGACAACCCATCTGCTCAATCTCTGCGTCCGATGGGCAAGATTCGCCTGGGCTGACTTTGGAGTTTGCACCAAGCATCGCAGGAGTGGACGACAATATCGTCGTAGTGCAATCAGCGAGGAGTCCCCGATGTTATGGGGAACTATTGAGATTGGTCCATGCACTGACGCCTTCACGAGTGGATCCGGTGGCGATCCGCCTTGAGCTCTTTCCCTTTCGTTGGGCTTGCCACCAACCTAAATCTTGCCGTGGACTGCCGAAGCCCCGCTCTGCTCAAAGCGGGGCCGTCATTCCTCTAGACGAGACGACCAAGGCGATGATGGAGGTTGGAATATTTCTTCACCTCGCTCTGATCTTCCAGTTCTTTCAGATAGTGTGAAATTGCCGTGCGGATGAGCTTGAAATCCTGCTGTGAAAAGACCGCACGCGAGCGCTCCGGCTCGGGCGTGTAGATCCTGTCTTCGTCTGCCATGTCTTCCTCCTCCTTTGAATGCCGGGCGACAGCCCTTGAATGTTGCCGTGTCAGGCGGCGAACTGGTTCATCGTGTTGTGGCCGCCGCCCGCCTTCAGGGCGGCCTCGCCGGCAAAATACTCCTTGTGGTCGTCCCCGAGGTCGGAGCCCGCCATGTTCTGATGCTTCACGCAGGCGATAGCCTCGCGGATCTCCTTTCGTTGGACATTGGCGACGTAGCCGAGCATCGCGGCATCGCCGAAATACTCCCGCGCCAGGGTGTCCGTGGACAGCGCCACGGTGTGGTAGGTCGGCAGGGTTATCAGGTGGTGGAAGATTCCGGCGCGGCAGGCGGCGTCGCGCTGGAATGTCCTAATTCGCTCGTCCGCCTCGATGCCGAGGTCCGTCGTGTCGTAGTCGACGCTCATCAGTCTCGCCCGATCGTAGGCAGCCACGTCGACGCCGTCGTCCAGCCACGCATCGTAGACTTGCTGACGGAAGTTCAGGGTCCAGTTGAACGAGGGCGAATTGTTGTACACGAGCTTCGCGTTCGGCACGACCTCCCGGATGCGGTCGACCATCGCGGCGATCTGGTCGATATGGGGCTTCTCGGTCTCGATCCAGAGCAGGTCGGCGCCGTTCTGCAGCGACGTGATGCAATCTAGCACGCAGCGATCTGCCCCTGTTCCTTCCCGGAACTGGTAAAGATTGGAGGCAAGGCGCTTGGGCCGTACCAGCTTACCGCCGCGTCGCAAGATAACATCGCCGTTGCCACTGCTGTTCTCGTCGATTGCCTCACAGTCGAGAAAGGAATTGTAGAGATCGCCTATGTCGCCAGCCTCCATGCTGAAGGCGATCTGCTTGGTAAGCCCGGCGCCGAGTGAATCGGTGCGCGCGACGATGATGCCGTCGTCAACACCGAGTTCGAGGAAAGCGTAGCGGCAAGCCCGGATCTTGGCGATGAAGTCCTCGTGCGGGACCGTGACCTTGCCGTCCTGATGGCCACACTGCTTCTCGTCGGAAACCTGGTTTTCTATTTGCAGTGCGCAGGCCCCCGCCTCGATCATCTTTTTGGCAAGAAGATAGGTCGCCTCGGCATTGCCGAAGCCCGCGTCAATGTCGGCGATGACAGGAACCACATGGGTCTGATAGTTCTCGACAGCCTGGATCAATTGAGCCTCGCGCAGCCGATCGCCCGCCTGGCGCGCCGTGTCAATATCCCGGAACATCATCCCGAGCTCGCGAGCGTCAGCCTGCCTGAGGAAGGTGTAGAGCTCTTCGACAAGGGCCGGAACGCTGGTTTTTTCGTGCATCGACTGGTCGGGTAACGGTCCAAACTCGGAACGCAGGGCCGCCACCATCCATCCCGAAAGATAGAGGTAGCGACGCTCGGTGGTGCCGAAATGCTTCTTGATGGAGATCACCTTCTGTTGGGCGATGAAGCCGTGCCAGCAGCCGAGCGATTGGGTGTATTGCGTTGGGTCGGCGTCGTAGGCGGCCATGTCCCTGCGCATGATCGAGGCTGTATACCTGGCGATGTCCAGCCCGGTACGAAAGCGATTTTGCAGGCGCATCCGCGTAACGGCCTCTGCACTGACGCCGCTCCAGCTCTTCTGCCCGTCGAGCAGACGATTAAGTTCTGCGATACTGTCTGAATATTGCATTGGTTTTCTCCCTGCTACTACAGGCGAGCATCGCGACTACTTGACAGCGGCGCCAGAGAGATCAGTGTGCACTTGTCAAACTTTACAGAACTTGGCTGTGAGATTGTAACAATCATGAAGGCTCCTTCTTCCAGCAACAAGGGCGTCTATCTGGGCCCGCGGCTGCGCCGGCTGCGTCGGGATCTCGGCCTTACCCAGACGGAGATGGCGTCGGACCTAGAGATTTCGCCATCCTACATCGCGCTGATGGAGCGTAATCAGCGGCCCGTAACCGCTGAAGTTCTGCTGAAGCTGGCACGCACCTACAAGATGGACATGTCGGATCTCGTCGGCGACGAAACTGCCGATCACTCGGCGCGGCTGCGATCCGTGCTTAAAGATCCGCTTTTTGCCGACATCGACTTCCATTCTAGTGAGATAGCCGACATCGTCAGCAGTTTTCCGAGCTTCAGCGAGGCTATGCTGCGGCTCTATACCGCCCACCGCGAGGCGCAGCTGGCACTGGCGGACAACCGCCCAAACCCGCGTAAGGGGGGATCGGAAGCGGTCGATCCTTTGGCCGCGACCAGGCGCTTTCTGGCGGCACGACGCAACTGCTTTCCCGCGCTCGATGCCATCGCCGAGCGGCTAGGGGCGAAGATAGCAGAGAAGGGCGGTCTCCAAGCCTATCTCCTCGAGAGACATGCGCTGAAGGTTCGCCGAATGCCGCCCGATGTGATGTCGGAGTCGCTGCGAAGGCACGATCGTCATCGCAGGGATATCCTCCTCGACAACACGATGAACGTGGCCAGCCAGACCTTTCAGCTCGCGATCCAGGTATCGCATTTGGAATTCGGCAAGGAAATTGCCAGCGCCGTCAATGAGGGAGGCTTCGGGGACGAGAGCAGCATGCGGATCGCCAGCCGTGCCTTGGCCAGTTACTGCGCAGCGGCGATCCTGATGCCCTATGCCGCCTTTGCCAAGGCCGTGGACGTCAGTAAATACGATGTCGAGACGCTTTCCCGACAGTTCGGCGTGAGCTTCGAACAGGCAGCCCACAGGTTGACGACCCTTCAGCGGCCTGGCCAGGAGAAGGTACCCTTCTTCTTCATTCGCTTGGATGTGGCCGGCAATGTTTCCAAGCGGCTCGAAGGCGCCAACTTTCCGTTCGCGCTCCATGGCTGCAGCTGTCCGCTCTGGACAGTACATCACGCATTCAGGCGGCCGGACGAGGTGCTGACGCAGTGGCTGGAATTCCCGGACGGACAACGCTTTTTCTCGATAGCTCGGACCGCTAGCACCGGCGGCGGGGCGTTCGGCGAACTGCGCGTCGAGAGAGCCGTCGCCCTCGTCTGCGAAGCGCAACATGCCGATCGTCTTGTCTATCATCAGCAAGAACCGGAGAGGCAGCGTCGGCCGACGCTCGTGGGGACGACGTGTCGCTTGTGCCACCGGATCAATTGTACGGCGCGATCAGAACCGCCTATTGGACGCCAGATTCTCGGCGACGAACGCCGCAGGACACGCACGCCGTTCGGATTTTCGGACGCTTGAGGTAAGACTGAACATCGTGACGCGAGCAAGATCCCTGTGAGGGACTGAACCACGTTCTAGAGCAAACAAATAGGAAATGGCGGTCGTCCGCCCTTCGATCCGATCCAGCGCCTTCGCCAAAGGTTTCTCACATACCGCCCATGTTTCTCTAAAAATATAACGAAAGTAGTGGTTACAAAAGATTCGTAATAGTGATTCATGGAACTTCAGCGGTTGCTCAGTCACCAGGGTCCGGTTTCTTCAGTGCGTCTATCATTGTGTTCGAACCGAGAGCCTTAAGCGCCCTAGTAATATGAGTGTCAATTTCCGCTCCGGTAACCCCCCTCCAGCAAAGCGATCTGTGCGATAGTCTGTCCGCGCGCGAGCCACCGCAAACATGCAGTCTCAATAGGCGCCAGGTTCATATTAACCATAGTGGTCGCGGCTCCTATTCACTCGACAGCCGCTCAACGAGCGGTGCCGGGTGCCGCCCATCCGAGAGGCTTTCCCTCGTTTTCTTTCTCGATGGTCGCTCTGCAAGCGGCGTGCCCTCGGCCGTGGTGGATCGCTTCCCCTACCAAGTTTGGAGCTTCCACGATGAATTAATGATTCAGAACCGGTTGATGGACAATGTTGATACCGTTGATCCAAGCCATCAACTGAAGCGCTCAAGACCGGTTGCCGCTCATTTCCACGAACGTAAGCTTTGCTCCATTTCCCATTCACGTATCTAACGATCCCGGTGGCGTAATGGCTCCTTGAAGAAGCCGTTTCGTCTGCAGCCACTTCTTCAAGAATTGGCTGGAATTACCTCATGGCAAGACCGTGGTCGTCGAACCTGTGGATGAAGCCATCGGTGGGGGATAGTCCGATCCGTTCTCCGACTTTGACCCCAGCCAGGCCTTGTACCCGCACCACAAGCGCACCGGCAGCGTCGGAGCGCGCATGGATATAAGACTCCGCGCCGAGATTCTCGATGACCTCTACAGTGGCAGGCCACAGGCCTCCATCCTGATTGACCCGGATGTGTTCCGGACGGACGCCGATCGTTGCAGCACCCAGTGCCGCCGCGGCCGCTCCATCGATTCTGTTCATCCGGGGCGCACCAATAAATTCGGCCACGAACCGGTTGGCCGGGCGCTCATAGAGCTCCTGCGGAGTACCGACCTGCTCGATCTTGCCGTGATTTAGCACGACGATCCGGTCCGCCATCGTCATCGCCTCGACCTGGTCATGCGTGACGTAGATCATCGTCGCTCCGAGCTGATGATGCAGCTTCATGATCTCGAGGCGCATTGTACCTCTTAACGAGGCATCAAGATTGGAAAGCGGTTCGTCGAACAGAAACGCCGTCGGATTGCGGACGATTGCCCGACCGATCGCGACCCGCTGCCTCTGGCCTCCGGAGAGTTGTGCCGGCCTACGCTCCAGGAACCTTGTGAGATCGAGTATTTGGGCTGTCTCATCGATCCGACGGACGATTGCTTCCTTGGACTCCCCGGCCATTTCTAATGGAAAGGACATGTTCTGGCGGACCGTAAGATGCGGATATAGCGCGTAGCTCTGAAATACCATCGCAAGGCCGCGATCGCCGCAGGGAACATTGGTGACGTCCCTTCCCTCGATGCTGATTTTGCCCCCGCTTGCTTCCTCAAGACCGGCGATCAGCCGGAGAAGCGTCGACTTGCCGCTCCCCGACGGGCCGACGAAGACCACGAACTCGCCCTTGCCGATCTCAAGATCCAGCGGAGGTATCACAGTGGTGGCGCCGAAGACCTTGCTTGTCTTCTCAAGTCTGATCTGTGACATTGTCACTCCCATTCAATTGCTTGCCAATTAACCTTTGACTGCGCCAGCGGTGATGGATCCGGTCAGTTGTCGATAGATGAGGCATCCGAGGATCGCCGGCGGCAAAGCACCGAGGATCATGACGGCAGACGCAGCGCCCCACTGGATACCGCCGCCGCTGGCGGAGAAGAAGAACGAAGCGCCGACGGTGATCGGCACTGCCTGTCTCGTCGTCATCATCAGGCCGAACAGGTATTCGTTCCACGCCGCGATGAAACCGAAGATCAGGGCCGTGACCATCGCTGGCCTTATGACGGGGGCGACGATCCTCCGGAGGATTGCGAAGGCATTCGCCTTGTCCATACGGGCTGCCTCGTCGATCTCGCGTGGAATCTCGACGATCGCGTTGACCATCATCATCAGGCTTAGCGGCAGGTTCACGATCGTGAGAATGAGACCGAGACCGGTTCTGGTGTCGAGAAGTCCTACGAACTGGAACATCATGTATAGCGGGATCGCGAACACGACGAGCGGAACGGCACGCAGGTTGGCGACGATCGGCAACAGGTGTTTCGTGCCGACGTCGGTCTTTACGATAGCGTAGGCCGCAGGCAGACATAAAAGGAGTGCCAGGAATGAGGCAATGAAGGCCGCTACCGTACTGTTGAGCAGAAAGGCGTAGATATTGAAGCGGCTCGTGTCAGTCAGCACCTTGGCATAGTTGGCGATGGTTGGAGCCTGGAGGATCAGACCAGGGTTGGTGGCAATCTCTTTGGCGCTTTTGAACGAGGTGATCAGGGTGACGATCACAGGGAAGTTCATGGCGAAGGCCGCGATGGCGAACACGATCCAACGTAGGATGTTCATGCGGCAAGCCTCCGGCGTTCAAGGTAGGATTTCAGCATTCCGCCGCCGTAGACCACAATGAGCGAGGCGAAGAAGAACAGAGCAGAAGCGGCGACCGCACGCCCGATCTGGCCTCCATTGAAAAATGCCTGATAGATATAGATCGACAGCGATGTGGTCGATCCTCCAGCGCCCGCCCCTGTTAGGGTGAAGACGTTGTCGAACACGCGGAAGCCGTCGATGAAGCGGATGCCGAACGCGATGGCGATCGTCGTCTTCATCATCGGCAGCTCGATGCGCCACAGACGTCGCCAGACGCCAGCCTTGTCCATAGCGGCAGCCTCCCGGATTTCCGACGGTATCGAGATGTAGGCGACGTGGAAGAGCAGGAACGCGAATGGCGTCCATTGCAATGTCTCCACGACCGTCAGCGTCCAGAAGGCATGATCGGCATCGAGAAACGCAGGACTGTTTCCAAACCATAGCGTCAGATAGTAGGGCAGCGGGCCAGCGAACTCATGCAGCACCAAACGGTACATGAGACCGACCATCGACGGTGCGACCATCATTGGGAGCATCAGGACAGCGGTCGTCCAACCGTGTCGCTTGACGATGGGCGACAGAAAGATCGCAAGCGAAAGACCCAGGGCACATTCGAGCAGAGCGGTCAGCAGACCGAATCGCAGCGAGAACCAGCATGCCGACCAGAATTCCGGGTCGCCAATCACTGCCGAAAAGTTCCCGAGCCCTATAAGTTGCGGCGAACGCATCGTCTGGAAAGTCACGTCCGACAGCGCATAGACGATATCGACCAACGCCGGAAAGCTCAGGAACACGAGCAGGAAGACGACGAGCGGCATAACAAGGAGCCTGCCCTCGCGCTGTTGGTGTGTCATTCGCATGTTAAGAAATTCCACAAATGGGATGCCCAGGCGCGTCATCGCGACCAGGCACGCTCGTTTTACTTCAGAAGTTCTGTCATCGATTGGGTGGTAGCCGACAGCGCGGCATCCAGGGTCTTCTGACCGGCCCAATACGCCGTGAACTCCTTGGCCTGCGCCTCGTAGACCGACAGCGCCTTGGCGGACGTCGCACCACGCATGACGTAGCCGTAGCTACCCGCGAACTGTCCGAGCTGGACGAGATCGGGCCGATCCTTTGCAATCTTCTCAACCGACGACGGCGACAATCCAGGCGAACCGCCAGCCTTGGCGTAGGTCAGCGCGGCATCCTCAGTTGCCAGCCATTTGAGAAACTTGGTCGCACCCTCCTTGTGCATGGAGCTCTTGTTAAGGCCGAGGCCAAGGCCATGGATGTGATCCTTGCGACCATCGGGGCCGGCAGGCGGGGCGACGATGGCAGTGTCTTCCGCGACAGCCGGATCCTTGTCGGTGCTGGTCAGCTCGCTCGCAGCCGCATTCCACTGCAGTGCGGTTGCCACCTGGCCTGATTCCCATGCGGCGTTCGTTTCCGGATACTCGTAGCTCAGCGAATCCTTCGGCGTCGCGCCAGCGTCGTACAGCTTCTTGTAGAGCTCGAGACCAGCCCGGTAGGCTTGGGAGTCGACGGTGACCTTGCCCGATTCATCGGTCCAGTCGGCACCATACGAGCGCGGAAGCGACTGGAAGACCATCATGTTGAACAGCAGGTTCTTCATCTGAAGAACTGTCCCATATTTCACCGGGCTGCTCGGGTTCACTGACTTGGTGAAATAGAGCGCCGTCGCTGCCCAGTCGTCCCAGGTCCAGCTATCCGGATCCTTCGGCTGAAGCGACTTGCCGAGATACTTCTGGGCGATATCACCGTAGGTTTTCTTCGCCGCATCGTCCTTCATCAGGGCGTCGGTAAGATCCTTACGATAGTACATGAAATGCAGCGACAGATCGGTCGGCACGCCATACTGCTTGCCCTCGAACTGCATGGTCTCGAGAACGGTCTTGCCGAAAACCTTCTCCGCGTCGGCACCGAGATCGACAGGCTCCATGAAGGGCGCGTATCGGCCGATCGAATAGGTCGCAATGAGGTTAATGTCGAATGCATCCGAACCGGCTGCGAGGTCTGCCTGGAGCTTGTCGTAGAAACCGTCGCGGTTGAAGAACAGGAGCTGCACCTTGTCGTCAGAAGCGGTGCCCGAAAGCGCGTTGTAGGCGTCGACCGAAGCGCGAAGAGCGGTTTCTTCCGAACCGCCCGGCCAGCCGAGAACCGTGACTTCTGCCGAGGCGATGCTCGGCAGAGCCACGAAGCAGAATACAGCCGCCACACTGGCGGCAAGTACGTTATGCAATTTTGTCATTTTACGTTTCCCTTCTGGATTTGTGATTGTTATTGTCTGCCTGCCAAGTCTGCGATCCCGACAATCCCTGCCCTTGGCCCCAGGATTGCCGCGTGTAGTTCGGGCACTGCGGAAGGTTCGAGGGCTCCCACCTCTTTTGTGACTCTGTCGAGGAAGCCGGTTGCAAGGCCGACGCCTCCGCCTATGACGATCCTTGCGGGATCGATCGCCAACTGGATGTCGCAGCACAGGCGCGCAAATCGCTTGGCGAGGCTGTCGATGATCCCGACGGCCCAGGCATCGCCGGCGTCGGACGCCGCGAAAACTTCCTTTGGCTCGCAAGCGTGTCCCAGACGCTTGGCCTCGGCCGCGATCCATGGCCCGCAAAGCTGGCTTTCCACCTTCGATCCGCTGGCATTCGACATCTGACCGAAATGTCCGGCAACGCCGCGCATTAGCCGGCCATCCGCGACGATGCCGCCGCCAAGCCCGGTCGAGACCGTCATGAATACGAGGTCAGAACGGTCGGACGATGCCTTGAACTCGCCCCATGCCGCAGCCTGGGCGTCATTGGCCACCACGACCGGCACGCCGAGGAGTTCCGCGGCCCGCTGCTCAAGTGGAAACTCGCCCCCGATACCGAGCGTCGCCTTGTTCATCGCACGCCAGTGACCGTCCCGCACAGCACCCGTGACCGCGATCCCAGCGGCCGTGTAGCGACCTTTCCATTGAGCCGTCGCTTCAACGATAGAGGCGAGCCAGCCTTCGGGAGATCCCGATCGGTCGGTGGCGAACACTGCCGTGTCGAGGACCTCGCCGGACTGCACGAGCGACGCCATGATCTTCGTGCCGCCCAGATCGACGGCCAGGACGACCGGAGCCGCCGCGTAGGCCTCGTTCAGCGCATTGCGGAACCATGTGGTCACATGCTCTGTGCGGGTGATGGCGGATCCGACCACGACGCAGGCCGCACCTGCCCGTGCCGCTGCCTGTGCCTGTTCAGTCGTCCGGATACGGCCCTCCGCGATGACGAAGGGTGTCAGCGCGCGAAGCTCGGCGATGAGGGCGATGTCGGGATCGACTGGCTCAGGGCCGCCGGTATAGCCGGACATCGTCGTCCCGACGAAGTCAGCACCAGCGGCGAGCGCCCGGCGGGCGTCTTCGACGCAGCTGCAGTCGGCCATAGAGAGCTTGCCAGCATCCCGGACAGCCTGGGCCAGCGCTTCAAGCGTTACCGGCCGGACGCGGTCCGTGGCGTCGAAAGCAATGATATCCGCCCCGGCCTCAGCAAGGGCTTGGACGTCATGCAGAAATGGTGTGATGCGGACCGGGCTGTCGTCCAAATCACGTTTGATCAGACCGATGATGGGGGCATCAGTGGCCGCACGAACGGCGGCGACGTAGCGCGCGGACTCGATGCGCAGTCCGGCAGCACCCGCGGACAGTGCCGCAAGTCCAAAGCCGACGACATACTGGCTTTCGTCCATCGCGCCGCCCGGAACGGGCTGGCAGGAGACGATCAAGGCGCTCTTGAGAATATCTTTTAGCACGTTCCTACCATTGTCCCTGGATTGTTGTGTCATGCCCGTAGCTCCACAGGCTGAGCGATGCCGAGATCTCTGGCGGCGGCCCTGTCGAGCACGATAGTTGTATTTGGATGGTGGCTCAGCGCAGAGCCCGGCACGGCCTCGGATGCAACCCCGTTCACGCTCGCAGCCACGGCCTGGGCCTTTTCAAAGCCGGTCGCTAGGACAACGATCCTTCGGCACTCCAGGATGGTGCCAATGCCCATCGTGATCGCGTGGGTCGGCTGCGTTACGCCGGGCGCAAAGTAGGCCGCATTCGCAGCGAGTGTCGATTCTGTCAAAGCTACGCGGCGTGTCTTGGAGTCGTGGGCCGATCCCGGCTCGTTGAACCCTATGTGAGCATTGCGGCCGAGGCCGAGCAGCATGAGGTCGATGCCTCCGGAGGACGCGATCAGAACCTCGTAGCGCTTTGCCTCAGCATCGGCGTCGGAAGCCCAGCCGTTCGGAATGTTCGTCCGGCTGTAATCGATGTCTACGTGCTCGAACAGGTTCTCGCGCATGTAGCGAGCGTAGGACGCCGGATCATCGGACGAAAGCCCAATATATTCGTCAAGGTTGAATGTCGTGATCGATCTACAGGATCCATGACCCTTTTCGAATTCCTCCCGGAGCCTGGCGTAGACCGGAAGCGGCGTGCCACCGGTCGGAAGCCCGAGAATGCTGTCCGGCTTTGCACCGATCTGCTGCAACAGGATTTCCGTGACCGCAGCGGATGCCTCCGCAGCCGTGTCCTTGATGATGATCTTCATGTCTGTTCCGTTCAGTTTATGCGTTTTCCGCTCGCCGCATCGAAGAGCGAGACCTTGTCTGTGGCGATCTGTACTTTGACCGTCTGCCCGCTTTTCGTAACACCGGTCTCAAGACGTGCCGTGACCTTCTGACCGTTGACGGACAGCGTCACGTTATCCTCGGGCCCAGTCGACTCGACTAGGTCTACCAAGGCTTCATGACCTTCCTGATCCGACGGGACGAGCTTGATGTGTTCCGGTCGGACGCCCAGGATGACATCTGTGCTGCCAATGGCTGCGAGTTCCGGAAAGGGCATTGGAAGCGTCCAGTCCTTGCCGTCGGTGAAGCGCACGCCAGAGCCATCCTTGAGAAGGCGTCCGGTGATGAACTGCATGGACGGCGATCCGACGAAGCGGGCAACGAAGGTGTTCGCCGGCTTGTGATAGATCTCGTAGGGCGTGCCGATCTGCTGGATGTCGCCCTTGTTCATGACGACGATCCGGGTCGCAAGCGTCATGGCCTCGATCTGATCATGGGTCACGTAGACCATGGTCTTGCCGGTGCGCTCGTGCAGTCTCTTGATCTCCGCGCGCGTCTCGACGCGAAGCGTCGCATCAAGATTGGACAGCGGTTCGTCGAACAAAAAGACCTTGGGATCGCGGACAAGGGCTCGCCCGATGGCCACTCGCTGGCGCTGTCCGCCCGACAGTTCGCGGGGCTTGCGATCAAGGAGCGGCTCGATCTGCAACAGGCGGGCGACCTCTGCGACCTTCTTCGCAATCTCCTGCTTGGACAGCTTGCGCATCCGGAGGGGAAATCCGATGTTCTGCGCCACCGACATGTTGGGGTAGAGCGCATAGCTCTGGAACACCATTGCGACGTCGCGCTCGCGTGTCGGGGTATCCGTAACCGTCTTGCCCTGGATCACGATGTCACCGGAGTCGATCGGGTGAAGTCCGGCGATCGCATGCAGAAGCGTGGACTTGCCGCAGCCTGAAGGTCCGAGGAGAACGATGAACTCGCCTTCCGAAACCTCGACGTCAATGCCCTTGAGGACAGAGATCGGACCATAGGATTTGGTGATCTTGCGCAGGGATAGTGAACTCTTGATCGCTGAAGTCATGCCGATCATCCTTTGATACTCCCAAGAGACATGCCGCGCACGACCTGTCCTTGAACCAGCATGCCAAGCACGAGCATCGGCAGCATGACGAGTGTTGCGGCCGCGGTAAGTGGTCCCCACTGGACGCCTTGGAACGTCAGGAACGAGGTGATGCTGACGGGCAATGTCTGGGTGTCCCGTCCTGTCAGGACGAGGGCGATGAAAAACTCATTCCAGGTGAACAGGACGCAGAGGATAAGCGTAGCGACAATGCCGCCCTTCGCGACCGGCAGGAACACGTTCCAGAAGATGGTGAGTTCACGTGCCCCGTCGACCCTTGCGGCATCCCGCAACTCTTTTGGAATGTCCTCGAAGAAGGTCATGAGCAGCGAGATCGCGAACGGCACGTTGACGAACGCGTAAACAGCGATGATGATCCAGTGATTGTTGAGCAGCTTCAACTGCGCTGCCAAGAAGTAGGTCGGGATAATGAAGATCAGCGGCGGCGCGATACGCAGGCTAAGCACGAACTTCTCATTCTTACGACGGACAGGTTCTTCCTGTGCCACCAGGCCGTAGGCGGCCAAAGCACCCACAGCCACGGAGATCAGACTGGCACTGAACGAGATGACGACGCTGTTGAAGAAAGCGCGGATGAAGCTGCCGTTGTTCAGGACCCGCTGATAGTTCTCCCAAGTCGGCTCGAAGAACCACACCGGTGGAATGGCAAACGCGTCCTTGGTCGATTTGATTGAGGTCACAAACACCCAATAGAGCGGGAACAGAACCACGATCAGCAGGATTACCACGGCAAAGTAAAATATCAGCTTGCGCATTAGGCGGCTCCTCCCGCTGGTGCTTTGAAGGCAAGGTTGTAAAGCAGGAGCAGCGCGACGTTGGTGAAGATGGTCAGCACCATCGCGATCGTGAGCGAATAGGAGATGTCGAAGTTCGTGAAGGCCGAGATGTAGCCGTAGAGATTGAGCGTCTCGGTCGACAGCGCCGGTCCGCCGCGGGTCATGATGTAGAAAATGTCAAAGGTCTTCACACTGTCGATCGCCCGGATGAGTGCGACGACCATCAAGGCGCGCTGGAGGGCCGGTAGGGTTATGTGCCAAAGCACCTGCCAATCGCGAGCACCGTCGACACGGGCCGCATTCTGCGGGTCGCCTGGCAGGGATTCCAGGGAGGCCATGGTCAGGAGCACGACGAACGGCGTCCATTGCCAGATATCGGCGATCATGACGGAGAAGATCGCGACGTTCGGATTGCCGAGCCAGTCTACGGGACCGAGGCCGACTAGGGACAGTAGGTAGTTTGCCATGCCGCTCGACGGGTCGAACATAAAGCGCCAGGTCAGCCCGACGACGATAGGTGTCATGACGATAGGAACCAGCATGATGGCCCGCGCAATTTTCTTGCCCAGGAACTCCTTATCGAGGAGCAAAGCGATTGTGAGACCAAGTGCAAGCTCGATAGCGGTCGCAACCGTGGTGAAGAGGACAGTTCGCCAGAGCGCATTCAAACCGCGGGAATCGAAAAAGAGATGCGTGTAGTTTGCAAAACCGACGAATTTCTCGCCACCCGGCCGCATCAGGTTGATATTGTGCAAGGTGAGCCACAACACGTAGACAGTGATCACCACCGACACCGCGCTGAAGAAAGCGATGACCGGCTGATAGAATAATTTTGTTGCGTCTCTGGACATTATGATCCCCGGATTTTGGCCACGTCCGGGTTGCGCCGGGACGTGGTATCGCTTGCGTTTTAGCGTGCAAGGGCTTCGTCGTTGGCCGCGTTCGCTTCAGCGAGCGCGTCCTTGGCCGACGCCGTTCCGGCGAGCACTTTCGACACCGCGATACCGGCGTTGTTGATGATCTCGTTAGCGGCCTGCACGGTTGGAAGATACTGAGGATTCCCCTTGGCGATCGATGCGAGCATCGCCTCCTTGAAAGCTCCGTAACGCTTGTTGAATTCTTCGGAATTCATCGCGCCCTGAGAGGTCACGCCGGAGTTCGGAGCTATCCCGAAGGACTTGAGCTGTTGTTCCTTGGCGGTTGCCCAGGAAGAGAACAGCCAGGCAGCCTCTTTCTGCTTGGATGCCGACGTCACATACAAGCTATGCACGGCCAGCGACGAGGAGCCACCCTTGAGCTTGTCGCTCTGAGCGGGAACTGGAACGTACCCGACCTTACCGACGACGGAAGAAACAGACGGATCTTCGTTAAAGGCACCGTTGACAGTGGCATCCATGGTCATGCCGGCCTTGCCCTGCTGGAACAGCGTGTGGTTTTCTTCCCAGCCGAAGTTGGCGACACCAACGGGGCCGTAGCTACGGAGCAAGTTGGCGAAAGCATCCAGCGACTTGGCAGCCTCATCCGAACCGAGAGCCGACTTACCATCTTTCGAGATGAATTCACCGCCATAGCCCCAGAGCCAGCCTGCCCAAACGTAGACGTTCTGGATACCCTGAGCGCCTCGCATCGTAATCCCGACGGTCTTGCCGTCAGACTTTTCCTTGATGGTCTTGGCGGCAGCAGCGACGTCGTCGAATGTCTTTGGCGGCGTGATGCCGTACTGATCGAAAAGATCCTTCCGGTACATCAGGAAGGTGCTCTCACCATAGACGGGCAGACCGTAGAGCTTGCCATCAACGACGTTCGTGTTCAGGTAGCCTGGAACGAAGTCGGTTTTGTCGTAGTCCTTCGGAAACTTCTTGGCGAGATCGTCCAGCGGGTCGATAAACCCGGCCTTCACGAAGCCCGGAATGAAGATAATATTGTTCTGGACGACGTCGTAGCGACCAGAAGCCGAGGAGAATTCCAGGAGCTCTTTCGCGGTGATGTCGGATTCCGGAATGATCTCGAGGTTGACCTCGATACCAGTCTCCTTCGTGAATTCGGGAAGCAACGCCTGAATGCCGTCCGTCGTCGGATGACCTTCCATCAGCACTGCAAGCGTCGTTCCAGCGTACGGCTTGGCTGCGTCCTGCGCGAAGGCAGGAAAGGCGGCGGAGGCCGAGAGTGCGATCGTCAACACAAGTAGGTGTCTTCTTTTCATGTTATTCCCCTTTTCAGTTACCGTGAGCTGCGTTTGAGTTGCTTGGACCAGGTTTAGAGCTTGATAACCTCGCCGGTTTCAGCGGAGCGAATGAGTGCGCGTGTCAGTTCGAGCGACTGGACGGCTTCTGCACCGCTCGCAACCTGCGAAGGACCGCCGTCGAGCCACTCGAGGACGCTGGCAAGCTGCAGCTTGAGGTCGCCGCCGACGCGGCCTTCGATAATCGGCCAATGCTGGGTGTCGATCTCGCGGGAGGTCTGGTTGTCTGCGAAATAGAGGCCGCTGTCGCCACACTGGACCTCGAAGGAGCCTGCAGTGCCGATCATCTCCATGCGGGCGTCGATCATGTGTCGCGCGCCACCGGGAAGAGACCACGCGCTCTCGAAGTTTACGACTGTGCCTCCTGAGAAGCGGACGATGCCGGCAATTGTGTCCTGAGTACCGATCGAGCCAAGGAGGATATCAGTCTGCTGGGCATAAACGCTGACGGGCTTCTGTCCTTCGAGCATCCACAGGACCATATCGACGTCGTGCACGGTGACATGGAGAGCGAGTGGCAACGTTCCGGCGTAACGCTTGGGTCCTTCCGTGCGCGCGCTATTGCGACGAGCATAGATGTGGATCGGAGTGCCAATCTGACCCGACGTGATGAGTTCGCGAGCCTTGTAGTAGCGTGGATCGAAGCGCAGCAGATAGCCGATGCCGAGCTTGACGTTCGCGGCCTTGCACGCGTCGACTATCTTCTGCGCGTCCTCAATGGTGGAAGCGATCGGCTTCTCGACGAACAGGTTGACGCCCTTGGCAGCGATAGCGAGAGCTGGCTCGAGGTGAAGATGGTCAGGCGTGCAGATGCTGACCAAGTCCAGCTGTTCAGCGGCAAGAAGGTCCTGATGGGTGGCATATGCCTTGACGCCCTTGCCGAGCTGGCCGGCAAGTTCCTTGGCTCGGTCGATGTTTTGGTCGACAACGGCCACGAGTTCGGCACGCGGCTCGTTCGCGAAGATCTGTGCGTGCATCGAGCCCATGAAACCGGCTCCGATGACTGCTACGCGAAATTTGCTGCTCATTTCATTTCTCCCTTTTGGTGTGGGTCAGGCTGCGATGCCGGCAACGGCATCAGCAAATTAGACGTGTGATCACGTCAGGACAGGTAATGACGGAACTACCCTTCGATGCGAACGAGTTTCACCATCCATGATCGGAGCACGCGGCAGCGCGACGATGCGTCTCACGCAGCAGACTGTCTTCAATTGCCTGACAGGACACAGCTAGGCCGCCCCGTAAGTCTTCGAGGATGTCGATCATTGGTAGTTCCCGTTTTTTTGTTAGCGGGAAGCTAGGCGCAGTGACGGTATCCGTCAAGATAATTTTCTTGATGAAAATTTCCGTCAAAACAGAAATCTGTTTACCCGGCTTTGAAATACGTCTGGGAAAAATGGCTCAGATACTGCGATCAGTGACGCTTTGGGCGGTCTCGCGGACGATATCGATACGCTCTGGAGCGGCCTTCGTAATGTAGGTTGCCAGTGCATCGACGATCAGGAGTTCGCTGATCTTTGATGGATAGGCGCCACCGGTGAGCGGCGTCTCGGGCCAAGACGCGAGGAGGATATAATCGCAGACCGCGGCTAGCGGGCTCTTCACGCGGCTAGTGATTCCTACGACCCTCGCCCCTCGTTTATGGGCCCGCTCCGCAATCTTGACTGTATCAATCGTCGAACCCGAGTTCGAGACCAGGAAGTACAAGTCCGAAGGTCCCGAGGTAGCGGCCGTCATGATCGCCAGATGGGCGTCACGGGCTATATGCGAGTGGAGGCCAAGTCTCGCGAGCTTATACTCGAGATATTGCGCGGTGATGGCAGACGCGGCAACTCCGAAGATTTCGATATGGGTTGCCTTTAGCAATTCGCTCGCGACTGCCTCGATGGTACGCCGGTCCAATAGTCTCTCGGTCTCGTTCAGAGCCATTCGAGCGGTCTCGATCAGGTCCAGCACGGTATCGCCTTTCCCGCTGCTTGCGTTCGGCGGCTGCTGGGTGGCGAGTTCCTGGGCCAACGCCAGCTTGAAGTTCTGGAATCCAGCGAACCCGAGCTCGCGACAGAAGCGCATGACACTCGCTTCCGACGATTGGGAATCCTCAGCCAGCTCGGTGATGCTCTTGTAGAGAACGGCCGAAGGGTCTTCGAGAGCGTAGTTCGCGACGCGCTCCAAGGCGCGCGTCATGTTGGGAGCGCGCGATCGAATGCTCGCAATGAGCGCCATCTGGGGTGCGGGATCCAAGACCGTATCCTTAAAAATGTTCGCCGACCCAGGGAGCCGGGCCGCTAAAAATGTCATTACAGCGCTTTATTGCCTCCGCGTCGCCGATAATCCAGCCCGCCTTGTGAAGAAAGTACGACGAACGGAAGCCCGTGAACAGCGTGGCAAACTGTGACAGCCCGACCGTGATGTCGACCTCTCCCGCAAGGTCCTCTTGGCAAGTGGCCTTGCCGTCTTTGACGGTGAGGAGCAACGTTTGATTCTCGGGCGCTCCAACGACGTGGATTCTTAGGTTTCCCGAGGCATGGCCATAGCCTCTGGCGGCGAGTGCCTTCTTAGGAGACAGCACACGCATTAGAAATTCCTCCTGATGCACGAGCCGCGATCCCTTGTCCGGCAGCGCAAAAATAAGTTGATCGGATGGGCTGCCGTGCCACCGAACACGCGGATAGACCGTCGAAAACGTCCCCAAGAATTTCAATATTTCGCGGGCAGCTTGCCCCGAAAGCGCGACCCAGTCACGGAGCACCAAGCAATCCTGATTACCTGTGTCCAGCACGATGTAGCCGACATCTTTGCCGTCGGCTTCAAATACGAATGTAGAAAGTTCCTCATCAGTTGCCCGGAGCAGCACGTTCCAATGAGCAGCATCACGTGCCAGAACGCCATTCTGATCCCAGGAGTGCTCGCTATAGATGTCACCCAATGTCGATCGCGCGCTCTCGCTCGCGAGACGGCGGCATTTGAAATTCGCCTTGATCTTGTAGAGCTCGGAAGTGTCTGCCTCGTAGATCATTTCCGAGCCTGCCAGCTCGAAGCCTGACTTGCGATAGACCGGTCGGGTCGATGCGAAGAGACTAGCGACTGCGGCACCTCGTCGCAACGCATCGTCGCAGGCGAAGTCTAGAATTGTTGCCGCAAGGCCGGAGCCCCGATGCTCCGGACTGATTGCGACGTGGGCGATGTTGCACGCCGGCACGACTTTGCCACCGAACCAATGTCCCGTCTCAACAAGCGCAAACACGGCCGCTGATCGGGTTCCCTGCTCGATGATATGAAAGTTTGGGAGCCCGGTGTCTTCTATGTAGTCAACGGTGCGTTTTCGGGTGAAAGCGAACGCAGACGCGTATGCCCGCGCGATGAAGTCCACGTCACCCCCAACCGCTTCACGCACACTCATTGATCACCTTTGAAGATTATCGCCAGAAAATTCTGGCCTATGGTGATATTTTTTATGCGGATCGCGGCGCGATGTCGAGTGCGAAATTTGCCGGCAAGTTTCAGCCCTATGATCGTCCCACTTGTCTTGCGCCGATCCAGGGTGCTGGAGATTGCAGAGACCCTGCTCGCCTCGTGTTCCCGTTCAAAAGTCCAGTGCGTCTCTTGGGGGCCAACCTTTCGTCGCTCAACACCTAAGAGAGAGGATAAGAACTGCAGCTCGATCTAGGACTTTGATGAATCCGGGCCTTAAACTGAAAAAGCCTGCCGCGGGAGGAGGTGCGGCAGGCTTTCCGAAAAGAACCGAACAACGGCTGGGAGGAGGAGTGCCGCTGTTCCGACAGACGCCCCTTGGGAGGAGGAGTGGGCCGTCTGAATTCGAAGCTCTGCGGGAGGAGGTGCGTCGCTTCGATGGGACCAACATACCAATTCTCTCCGCACATTAAATAGACTTTGCTGCAGAACAGCTATGCGGAAATGCACGGCCTCTTTCCGACGAAAGCAATCCCCAGCCCTGGGTTTCGTCGCAGGCCAAATATAGAAACGCCCGCATCATCAGCGGGCGTCTTGTCGATCACATTGGCTTGGAGACGAACGCTTAGCGAGCAACCGATGCGCGGGCTACGCTGTGAATGTCGGCGCGATCGATGCCGAGGTCCTGTAGCTCACGCGAGCTCATGCGGCCGAGTTCGGTTACGGTTTGACGATACTTGCGCCAAGTGTTGAAAGAGCGTGCTACGTTCATGATCATCCCCTTTCGTGAGGTCTCTTGACGCCAGCAACCCTACTTGGTCCCAACGTCGTTTCGATGATTGAAATATAGGCCCTTGCGCGCCCATAGATAAGACGCAAAGACTCAGGTCGGCCATGCACTCAAAGCATGGGTCCGATCATAAGATGGGCAGAAATGGCTATCGGGCCCGGAACCAGTCGGAGGCAGAAGGGGCGTTTAACGGGAGGATCGGCGTCTGAATAGCGATGGATTTCGGTTCTCAGATAGCGGAGCTCATCATCGAGCGCTTCCTCGTCCACCTCGATCCACCGGGATTTCAGGCGGCCGTCAAGACCGAGGGCCCGAAACCGAGCAGGGAAATAGCGACCGGCGCCCATATCAGCAAAGCTTCAAGGGAAATCGACGAGGCTCACCCGCAGGTCATTGATGACTACGGCGAGGCCTGGTGCGCCGATCAATGGTACGACCCGTGCCGGCGCCAGCTTGGAGACGGCACGCCCAAAGACGGCAATGTTCGTATGCCCGTTCAGGCGAGATGGATAGATGATACCGTCGGGAAGCGACTGGTGTTCGTGAAAAGCCAGCGCCCAGGAGCGCGCAAGGCTCTGACGTGATGATTTCGTCACGTCAGTCGGAACCCCCATCCTGATCGGGTGATCGTCACGCAGGTCAACAAGGCTGAGGTCTGCGATCGTCTCGACCTCAGCGTAGCGCCGCGCATAGATCTCTTTCTCATCGATCGGAAGATCGCCGACAAGACCGTCGCGGCGATCACGCAGAACCGCCTCTAGGAAGCAGACCTTGAGTGTTTCGCCGAGATAAAGAACGCCGAAGCGCTTCGTTGCATCACGTCGGCGCGGGTCGCTGAAACGGCTCGGCGTTTTTCCAAATCCTAACGGGTCCGAAAAGACGCTTGCGTAAATCCGGCCAAAGCGACGCCCTGAAGGAACCGTTCCGATATCGAGCGGCTGACGTTCGAAACAGGCAGGCGGTTTGATACCAGTCATTTAGCGGAAGTCACCGCGGGCAATGCCCTCGGCTGCGGCGATCACGTCGCCATCCTGGCCCCGCTTCAGGGCGTCGAGCCCGGTGCGACCGTCAAGCGCACTGTGGGGCGAAACAAGGAAGCGGTAAACGGCCCAGGCACCCGTCAGGATCTCGTGCAGTTTTGGAAGCGCCGCATAGGGTCGGCCGTCCTGGTCAAGCTGCCACGCCGGGAAACGGAACCCTCGCTTGGCGCCATCCAGGCCGAGCACCTGGCCGTTTTGACGCTTTGTATTGACCGTGACCCGCGAAACGCCAATAAGATCTGAAAAGGCGTTGGCTCTGAGCATATCGTCTTCGCTGAGGATCTCTGCAACACGGCGATGGCCGCGCGCTCGTGCGGAGGACAAGGCTGCCATCAGTTCGTCGTCCGGTTCGCCAGCCTCTTCGACCGGAAACGCACCGTCGCCAATCAGCGGGTCTTTCTCGACAATCGAAATTGTTTGCGCTCCGGCGCGCGGATCCACGACGACGCGGAAACTCACCTGATGGCCCGCCTTCTGGCTCAGTTGCACTGCCATGGTATACTGATTGAGCAACGCTTTTTCGAAATCGGCCTTGCGGGGCAGCTTCATCGATAGCGCTATATTTGGAGTTTCGCTTGCTGACGTTTTCGTGACGGGCATGACAATCAACCTTTTGAGAACAACATAGCCAGCCATTGTCATTTCGTCAAGTTCGTTAAGTTAGTAAAGGCAATCATCCGAGTTATCAATTCCTGTGTGTTTCACACAGAGCCTATCGCTGTGAGGGGAATCGAACCGGAGCTTAAAAAAATGGCTAAAGGGATTGCAAGTGCTGTGAGTTGTTAGGCGAGTGGCTTACTGTAGCGTGACGCAACTGTTCGATATGAGAGGATTAAAAAAATGGCCGAAAATGCGGGCGTGATAGCTGTGGACCATACGGGGTTCTCGGTCGCCTCGTTGGAGGAGGCGATCCAGTTCTGGACTGAGGCGATGGGTTTCGACCTTGCTCGGCGAGGAGAGATGGGTGTGGAGTTCCTACGGGAGGCCACGGGGGTTGACGATCCGCGTTGCCGAATGGCGCTGGTGACGGCTCCTAATGGCTACCCTATCGAGCTTCTCGAGTATTCGACAGGCCGTACGCTGGGCCAGACACCTCGTAGCGCGGGTGCGATCGGCGCCGCGCACATCGCCTTCACGGTTACGGATATCCGCTCGGCCATCGCGCGGGTTGAGACGGCGGGGTGGGCAGTGAAGGGTTCGCCGCAGCCGATACCAGCCGGCCCCCGATGCGGAACAATGGTCGCGTACATCTCCGGCCCGGATGGTATCACGATAGAGCTAATGCAGCCACCTGTTGAATATTCTCGCGTCGTGTAACACCCCCCCGGTCCGGGAAAGCTGAACCTTGTGAGGGTTTCCGTTCCATTGCTACTAGCCCTCTACGCCTACTGGGGTTTTTCGCGGCAAGATCGATCCTGACGAAGGATACCACAAATGATGCCCTTCCGTTAAAAGCGACTATAATGGTTCGTCGGCATCCGGCTGGCGAGCTTGCTCTTTCTCAGTGTTCCCTCATTCGCGATCAGATTAGATGATCTCGGGAGAAGGCGTTATACACGTGTTGAAGTGCTTTTCCAAAGGGAATCACCGGAGCCCACTCCCGATTTTTTGGACACGTCTGTTTAAAAACAGTTCGACGCTGGTGTTCTTGGGCCTACGGCGCGATCGGTGCCCGGAAACTCTGGGCACCGTCACCTATGTTTCCAGCTTCAGGCCGTCTTGGCGGTAATCTTTGCTTACCAAGAGACAGCGATATATTTGGTTTCACAGAACTCCAGAATTCCGTGGTGAGCGCCTTCCCGTCCAAGGCCGCTTTGTTTGGTCCCGGCAAACGGTGCCGCCGGATCGGAGACTAAGCCACGATTCAGACCCACCATGCCGCTGTCCATTTTCTCCGAGACGCGTAGACCCCGACCGGCTGCATCGAGACGAACAGACGGCTATCGGGCTTGTGGCTCGGTATCGTCTCGCCATATGCCCGTTCGCCCTCGGCCGCGAACCATTCGATAAAGCCGACGCCGTAGAGGATCTCTGCCTCGGCTTCGAAAAGAGGCTTACCCTGTTCGGCGGTCAGTATCGTGGCAAGATCGCCAGCATGCAGGCGGATGAGTTTTGCCCAATTTAGCATGATCCTGCCCCGATCACGCGGAAGGAGCGCCCGCCAGAATGGGAAAGCGCGTTGGGCAGCGTCAATAGCTCGATCAAGCATCGTCAGATCGCAATCGCCGACGCGGGCAATTTCGTCATCGCTTGCAGGATCGGCGACACCAGTCGCACTCCTCGATATCTGCCACTGCCCATCGATAAACGGCTCAGACCTTAGAAGGCCTTCATCGTTCAGCTGTTTTAGGGCGCGCGCTGCGGTCATCGCTACATCCAGCATGTTCCAATCCCCATCAATTCAATAAATCTTAGGCCTTTTTGGCGAAGTATTTCCTCGAGATTATTGCATCGACGCAGTGATCCTGCTTTTTAAGCAGCTGAAAAGGTGGAGTACAAATTGATGCCAGACAGATCTGGTCAAAAGTGACAGCCGTCGCCTTGAGCGGAATCGAACCTGTGACCTGCTATTGCCACCGTTTAGCCGAGTAGTATATTGCAGTTGCAATCTAGCACGACCTAGTGGCTCCGCACTCTCCCTAGTCTCCAAAAGTCTCAGACGCGTGCGCCGCTTGCGGTGTCGAATGCATGTGCCCTTGGTGAGCCGAGGTCGACCAGCAGTTGTTCACCTGGGCGTGTGCTTAAGCGGTCTTTGGATATGATGGTAAGCTCGTGCCCGGCCAGGCGAGCCGTGATGTGCGTTTCCGAGCCTGTCGGCTCGACAACGAGGACGTCGACGGGGACGGCTCCGTCCCCGCCGATGACGATGTCGTCAGGGCGTATGCCGTATGAAATATCGCTGCCCGCGGCGAGGTTGAGCTTGTTGGCGACTTCGGCGACACCCGCTATTTTCACTCCGGTGTGGGTGACTTCCGCGGGGAAGATGTTCATGGCCGGGCTTCCCATGAAAGTCGCGACGAACAGATTGTCGGGGCGGTCGTAAAGCTCCAGCGGCGTACCGATCTGCTCTACCCTACCCGCGTTCATTACGACAATCGTGTCTGCCATCGTCATGGCCTCGATCTGGTCGTGGGTAACATAGACGATGGTGGTTTTTAGACGCTGGTGGAGCGCCTTGATCTCCGCGCGCATCTTGACCCTGAGCTTGGCATCCAGGTTTGATAACGGCTCGTCGAACAGGAAGACTTTTGGATGCCGCACGATTGCGCGGCCCATGGCGACGCGCTGTCGCTGGCCGCCCGAGAGCTGCGCCGGCTTGCGGTGCAGAAGAGCCACCAGTGACAGGATTTCGGCCGCCTTTTCTACTTCCGCCTTGATCTCTGCCTTGCTGCGGCCGGCGAGCTCGAGAGCAAAGCCCATGTTCTGGGCCACCGTCATCTGCGGATAGAGCGCATAGTTCTGGAAGACCATGGCGATATCCCGATCCTTCGGCTCCAGATCATTGACCCGGCGTCCGTCGATGGCGATGTCCCCCGAGGTGACCGTTTCCAGCCCGGCGATCATCCGCAGCAGGGTCGACTTGCCGCAACCGGAGGGGCCCACGAGAATGACGAATTCGCCGTCGCCGATCGGCACGTCGACCCCGTGCATAACAGGAACCGCGCCGTAGGACTTCTTCACATTTGATATTTCGACGGACGCCATGAGATCACCTCAGCCTAATTTGCGCACACGTAGTGCGAGATGGGGTTGGCCCGGCAGTTCGATGCCGAATACCGCGTCTGCCTTGCCGCCGCGGGTGATGCTGCCGTGGCGCTGGGGATGGGGGACGAGAGCCGCGATTCGCTTGGCAGGCGTGACCGTCATGTTCCATGTGTCGATGAGATCGACCTCGTAGTCGCCATCATCGGTGGGCAGGCCCGTGGTCCACTGGTTCGGCTGGTGTTCGCCGAAATAGATGTAGCTGACCTTGCCGCCCACGTCGCGGGCTCCGGACACGCGGCTCCAGGGCCATTGGTCGTTCATGCCCATCGGCTCAAGACCCTGCAGGCCATCTTCCTGCATTAGGCGAAGCAGGAAGCCGATGCGTGGCCAGCTCGTACCATGCAGCTTGCCGCCCTTCGCCCACCAGATGAGATCTTCGGGGTGGGCGTATGTCTCGCCGTGACCGGCATAGCCGCCGCGCGTCACAGTGATCCAGAAGCGGCGCACCAGCTCCTCAGCGGTGATGTTGCCCCAGCACGGATAGATATTGCCTTCGTATTCCGGCTCGTCGTTGACGACGGGCTTGCCGTAGGCAACGCGCCATTCCGGCGTCCGCTTAACATCCCAGTTCTGGATGCAGACATGGGTGATCCAGGGCTTGCGGTGGTCGAAATTCATATTCTGGTCGCCGTTGTGGATCGACCGCAGGTGCTGCACGGGGTCGTTCTCCTCCAGGATGTGGCAGAAGCGGTCCCACGTCGCGACTGGAATGGTGTCGAGCAGGAAGTCGTACTCGTTGGCCAGCGCCCACCAGACATTCCGGAAGGCGGACAGGCGCGCAGCGGCATACTCGACAAAGCGCAGGTTCTGTTCCTCGCTCATCGTCGCATAGCCCCATCGGTCGTAAGGATGGAAGAGGATTAGATCCGCCTCGATGCCCAGGTCACCCAGCTTGACGATCTGCTGTTCCAGGTGCTGGAAGGCTACCGGATTGGGCTGATCGAAATCGAGACCACCTTTGCCATCTTCCATAAATATTGGCTGCAATGGCTCGTTGGTATTAAATGGATAGTCCTTCGGAAAGACGGCCATCCTGATTTTGTTGAACCCGGCCATCTCCAGGCTCTCGAGCGTCTCGGCCTGCATCTCGCGGGGCTGATGTGTCCACGCATAGCAGGTGGTACCGAACGGATAGTAGGGCGTGCCGTCATCGTAGGCGAAGTGGAACCGATTGCGAACGCGAACGGGACCGTGCACGCCGCTGCGGGCGTCCGTCACCGTCAGCGTGCCGGCCTTGCCGTCGAGTTCCGGCGCCGACGAAGTCGTCGTGTAGTCCCACTCCCCAATTGTATCCGGCATGAAACGGAGCAGGTATTGGTTCGTGCCGTCGTGAAAGCCGGTGACGCGAACGGAACGATTGCCCTGTTTGAAGTGCGCGTGCAGCGTGACGTCAAGATAAGGATTGCCGGCGGCAGGACCGTCGAGGCGGATTTCGTGGATGTCGTAGAGATGGGTCATGGTCATTCCTTGACCGCCCCGGTCGTAAGGCCGGCGACGAAATAGCGTTGGAACATGAGATAGACAATGGCGGCGGGAAGCACGGTCATGATGATCGCAGCATTGAGTTCGCCGTAGTTACTCTGGAACTGGCTCTGGAAATTCATCAGGCCCAGCGGCAGCGTCCACATCTTCGGGTCCTGGAGGATGACAAGCGCCATGGCAAACTCGTTCCATGTGGCAACGAAATCGAGAATCAGCAGCGCCGACAGGACGGGCAATGAAACCGGCAGAAATATCCGCCAGAAGATCGTGAAATGGGATGCGCCATCGATGCGAGCCGCTTCCGAGAGCTCTTTGGGTATTGCCAGGAAGAACCCGTACAAAATAAAGACCTGGTAGGGTATGCCAAAGGCCAGATAGGGCAGGATGATACCGGGATAGGTATTGATTAAGCCGAAGGCGTTCACCTGCCGAAAGATCGGTGCCAGCATGACCTGGAATGGCAGCATCGTGCCAAACACGAACAATGCGAAAACGACCTTGTTCAGCCGCATCGGTACTTTGGCAAGCGCATAGGCCGCCATGGCCGAAATGAAGAGCCCGAGCGGTACTTTGATCACAGTGATGACGACGCCGTTGAAGGCAGTGGTCGAAAAGTTGCCGCGCTTCCAGGCCGAGATGAAATTGTCAAAGGCAAGGTCCGTTGGCAACGAGAACGCACTCGAATTCATCACCGACTCGCTCGATTTTAGCGCCGTAAAGACGATGAAGACGAATGGGGTGATCCAGATCAGCGCCAGCACGATCAGCCCGATCCAGAGGGCAATGAGCATTGGGTCGGCCTTGCTCGAGCCGATCGGCCGGAAGGCCTGCGAGAATATCGTCATCGTTTCATCTCCTCGCGCTTGAACATCCACCGCATGTAGGGGATCACGATCGCCAGGGTGATCAGCAGCAGGACGACGGAGACTGCAGCACCTCTGCCGTAGACGCCTAGCTGCATGGATTGCGTGTAGGCCCACATGGCCAGCATCTGGGTCGACTGCGCCGGGCCCCCGCCGGTCATCCCGTAGATGATGTCGAAGGCTTTCAGGGAATTGATCAGCGACAGGACAAGTACGACGGTGATCGTCGGGCCGAGTGCCGGCACCGTCACATATTTAAATACGCCCCAGCGTCCCGCGCCATCGATGCGCGCAGCCTCGATCAACGTCGCCGACACGCCCTGCAGGCCCGCCAGGAACAGCACCATGGAAAAGCCGACCGACTGCCAGACATGGGCGACAAGGACGGACCAGAGGGCCACCTTCTTGTCTCCGAGCCAGTCCATGATCCAGTCGACAAAACCCCAATAGGTCAGGATGGTGTTGAACAGGCCGAAGAAGGGATCGTACATCCACTTCCAGATCGTCGCGACCGCGATCGACGCGATGATCACTGGCAGGTAGAAGATCACCCTTAACGAAGACTTGCCCAGAATGTTCTGGTTCAGCGCAAGTGCCAGACCGAAACTGATCAGCGTCGGGATGAGAACGGCAAAAAAGGTCCAGGCAAGCGTATTCCAAAGCGCGCCCCAGAACACCGGGTCCTGGGTGAAAATTGCCCGGTAATTCTCGACACCGACAAATTTGGCTTCGGGCGCGAGACCATTCCACGACGAGAACGACATCCTGACGACATCGATCATCGGATAGACGGCAAACAGCAGGTAAACGATTAGGGCGGGCACAAGCAGGACATAGCCCTGCATGCTTGGCCCCAAAGACAAGCGCGTTCTGGACATGGTTTCTCACCGAGGTCGGCGCGGGGTTCCGAAGCTGCGCCCGGAACCCCGCCTTGGGAGGTTAGCCTTTGTTGGCAATAAACGTCTGCAAGGTCTTGCCGCCGTCCTCGGGCTTGATATCGCCCGACGCCACGTTGTTGATGACGCGGAAATACTCCGTCGTCACGTCTAGCGGGAATGCCTGGTCGCCATTGACGAACACCTTGCTGTATTTGGCGAAAATATCGATCCACTTCTTGTCGAGCGGATCGACCTTGTCGTACTTGACGTTGGCATTGACAGAGATCGAGCCGAACGCACCGAGATTGTCCTGCTGGACTTTGTCCGAAAGCAGATAATCCAGGAACTTTGCCGCGTCGTCCGGATGAGCGCTCTTGCTCGAAACATAGAGATATTCGGCAAACCCGTAGAGCCGATCTGCCCCGGTTGGAAGCGGGAAGACATCAAAGTCATCCATTCGCTTGGCAGTGCGCAGCTGGCCGACAAGCCAGTCGCCTTCAAGCATCATCGCCGCACGGTTGCCAAGGAACAGCTTGAAAGCCTGATTATTGTCGATGCCCATGAACGGCTTGAGAATGTAATTCTGCGACCAGTCGCTCAGTTCAGTGAAGCTCGCACTGGCGCAGGCCTCCGCCGACCAGTCCGCCTTCATGGTCATCAGCGCATCATGCTTTTCCGGACCGCACTTCGCCTCCAGAATGAAATCCATGAGCCGCATCAGATGCCAGTTGACCGTTCCGCCGAATGTCATGGCCGGGATGCCAGCTTTCTTGAGCTTGGCGGCATCGGCTTTCAGTTCATCATAGGTGGTTGGCGTCGCTGTGATGCCCGCCTTCTGGAACAACGCCTTGTTGTAATAGAGCCCTTCGCCATGGAAGGTATAGGGCACGCCCTGGCGGCCGCCCTCATAGACTTTGGAAAAGCTCGCCGCCGAAGCCGTCAGGCGCTTGTCCCAATCATATTTATTGTAATAGTCGTCGAGCGGCTTCGACAGGCCGGCTTTGACGAACTCGCCGCCAAGACCAAGCCCTGCCCACATGAAATAGACGTCCGGCCCCTGGCTGGACTGCGACGCGACACGCAGCGCCGCCTTGTGCTCGTCGACCGAGCGGCCCTCGCGCGAGATCGTCACGCCCGGATTGGCCGCATCGAAATCCTTGACGATCTTGTCCCAGGCGACATTCGCGGCATCATTGTCGAACGTCAACGTCCAGACCTTCAACTCCTCCGCAGAAGCGCTGGCTGCAAGTCCTAACGTCGCCGCTAACAGCGTAGCAGCAAAAACATTGCTCTTTCGCATTTAATCCTCCCTGACGCGGTCCTCCCCGCGACCTGAAATTCGCGGACGCACCAAGCTTTGTCAATTCCTTTTTTCATTCATGAATTAAGGCGCTTGCAAGACTAATAAAAAATATCGCTTTTTTTTCGTATTCAGATTGATTGCTTCCTCTAGGCGATTGGAGTGCTTCTCATTTTATTCTATTGCGCTTGTCTTGGAGATTTGCCTAAATGCGTCGCGAAGGATGAAGCCATGCAGGACATTACGCAGCTGTTTCTGGATAGGGAAGCGCCGTCGGGACGGATCGTGCGCGCCATCGCCGCAATAGGATCAACCACGGCTATTCAGCTGGTGCAATCGACGGGGCTTGCGCGCTCCACGGTCTCGACACTTCTTTCGGAGTTGAAAGATAGCGGAATCGTTCTCGATCTCTCAACCAAAAGCAATGGTTTTGGTCGCCCGTCGCAATTACTCTCTCTCAATCCAGAAACTGGACGCTGTGCCGGAGTCCTCTTGGGATTAGGCGAAATCCGTATCGTCATCTGCGATCTTGCGCATTCGGTGCTTTCGGATGTCTGGTTCGAAATGCCGCGCGACTACGCGCCAGAAGCTGCAGCACAGCAGATCAAGGCTAATCTTGCGCGGGAATGCGCCTTGCTTGGCTTTGCCATCGCCGATCTTCTTGGGGTCGGCCTGGCGATTTCAGCGCCCCTCAGCTACGATGGGAGGGTGCTCAACGGGGACGTCTTGCCCACTTGGGGTGGCGTCAATATCGCGGCCTTATTTTCGGATTATCTTGACTGTCCGATACATGCGGAAAACGAGAGCCACTGCGGTGCTTTAGCAGAAATGACATGGGGGGCCGCGATTGGCGAGAAAGACTTTGTCCTCATCAAGTTCGACCTTGGCGTAGGTGGGGCGATTGTGCGGGACGGCGTGGTTCAGCGGGGCTTTACCGGGAGTGCGGCTGAATTTGGCCATCTCGTTTTGGATCCCAATGGCACTCTTTGCCGCTGCGGAAATCGGGGCTGCCTTCAGACATTTGTCGGCGGCTACCATCTCATCCGGCACGCTGAAGAGTTTACTGGCTACCCCGTCACTATTGATCAGTTTGTCGAGCACGCAAGGGATGGTCGGCTTGGTTACCGGCGCTTGATTGCGGACGCAGCGGAGAAAGCTGGCTGGGGTATAGGCATTGCCGCCACCATCCTCAACCCGCCACTGTTCGTCATTGTCGGCAAGCTGGCCGCAATCGGCGAGGCTTTCCTAATGCCCATGGAGCGCAGTTTTTCGCGCCACACCCTCCCGCCGCCGGACCAGCTAATTGAAACAACTAGACCACGCTTTGTCGTTGGGAAGTTTCTGGGCAATGATGACACAGTCCTTGGTGCAGTGGCACTTGTGCTGCATCAACACGGCCGAGTAACCGGTTTTTCAGCGCGTAATTAGATTTTCCGAATTCAACGTGAGTATCACACGCCTTGTAGCGATCTGAACTCACGGCGCCGGAACAGTTTTGATAGAACATATTTTGGATTGGCGCATTAGCGAGGCATGGATTTTAGCACCAAATGGTGCTAGCCAAGCGATCTGAAGGTAGGAGTCTTCGCATGCGATCCACTATCAATCTCGATGACAACCTCATGGAACAGGCGAGATCCTTGACTGGAACAAAGGAAACAGCTGCGCTTGTCCGCCAAGCCTTAGAGACACTTGTGAGGGTCGAATCCGGAAAGCGCCTCGCTGCGCTCGGAGGTACCATGCCAGACGCAGAGGCAGCCCCTCGCCGCCGGAGCGAAGCGGCAAAGTGATACTCGTAGACACCTCGATCTGGATTGATCACTTCCGCCATAGTGACGCGGACTTGCGCAAAGTTATCGCGGACGACCGGCTACTCTGCCACCCCGTCGTTATCGGTGAACTGGCGCTCGGCAGTCTTCGCGACCGCGGGGTTGTCATGGCATTCTTTTCGGCGCAGCGAGAGGCACTTGTCGCTAGCCATGATGAAGTAATGAAGATGATCGATCGGCACTCGATTTTCAGCATGGGGATCGGCTACACGGATGCACATTTGCTGGCTTCGACACTGCTCGACAGGCGATCGTTGTTATGGACCAGAGACAAGCGCTTAGCTGCCGCGGCACAAAAAGCGGGTGCTTCGCTGTATGCACCCACCATCGCGCCAAACTGAAGCCTTGAAGGATGGCATTCAAATCCATCGTCTTGATGGCATTCGAACCGCCGCCGGCGGATCGTCAAGTATCTAAATCATTGATATTATTAGGCCTCTAAACAATTTTGTTGCATTTAGATCCATGAATGACGGTGATTTCCGCCGGACCGCCCGACCGGTTAAACAACGCCACCACGATTAACGATCCGCGCGCCAAGCCCCCGGCTAATGTCGAGGCTGTCTCGTCGCAAGGGAGCATCACCACATTACGCGCGCACGCTTCGAAGATTGCTGACACAAACTGTCAGCACCACAACATAACGTATCGCTATGTTTCCTCAACGAGACCAATTTCCAATGACCCCAATCGTTATGATTCCTGGCTTGCTGTGCTCCGCTGAGCTTTACGCTCCCCAGATGGCTGCGCTGTGGCCGTTCGGCTCCGTTACGGTAGCATCGACACTATCCGGGACAACCATGTCGGAAATCGCTACAAACATTTTGAGAGACGCGCCACCGAGCTTTGCACTCGTCGGTCTATCGATGGGCGGATATGTCGCCTTGGAGATCATGCGTCAGGCACCGGAGCGGGTCAGCAAACTGGCATTGCTCGATACTTCTGCTCGGCCGGACACCCAAGAGCAAGTTGCACAGCGGCGCGGCATGTTAGCTCAAGCTAAAGGTGGCGATTTCAACGAGCTTTTGAGCCAAGTAATGTCGATACTCTTGCACCCTGCCCATCGAGATGATCAGCATTTGCTGGAGGTCAATATTCGCATGGGCTTGACGGTTGGTGTTGAGGGATTTGAACGGCAGACAGAGGCAATCATTGGACGCGCCGACAGCTGTCCGCATCTCGCTGATATAACCGTTCCAACCCTCGTTCTTGTTGGCGACTGTGATTCCATCACACCTCCCTTTCTGTCAAAGGAAATTGCAGCGGCCATCCCCGACTCCAGCCTCGTCATCATTCCGAAGTGCGGTCACGGGTCAACGCTTGAACAGCCAGAGGCAGTAAACCGGGCGCTTGTTACATGGTTGGAAGGCGCCTAATCGGCCTATCCAGACCGACGTCGTCCGCTTTATCTCGTTCATGGCTGGAACATTTATTTCTGGGGTCAGCTCGTGCTCGATGGCCGCTTAAAAAACGTTGACGATCGGCATCGCCATGTTCGCCCATCTAGAAGAAACCGATCGAGCCGAGCCTGGGGATCGCTAATGGCGACAAACCTGCTTTTGGTTGCGCCCGTCCTCGTGCTATTGCTGTCCCCCAGCGCTGTCCAGTCGAGGCGCTCGCACCGGGTTTTGCAGATAATTAACGGCAGGCTTCATGTATCGCGTCATCGTCATCGGCGGGGTCAATCATGACCGCATCTGGCAGCTCGATGCATCGCTGACAACGGGAAAACGCCTGCAATATTCGCAACGGGTGATACGCATCGGCTGCGGGGGCTTCGTATCCCTACGGCGTGGACCGCCTTGCGAGTTTTTTGCGATATCGTGATTTTGCGCTCTTGAGAGTGGAATTAAGAGCGCAATGAGGAACTATGGCACAGGCCATTTTGCTGACGGGTCAAGAACGGCGTCGTCGTTGGTCACCGGCTGATCGGCTGGAAATTCTGGAGGCAGCATTCGCGCCGGGTGCAAATGTGTCGGAGGTAGCGCGTCGTTTTGATGTTTCGACGGGGCTGCTCTACACGTGGCGCCGCCAGGCGCTGTCGGCTGCGGTGACGGATGGTCCTGCCTTCGTGCCCGCGACGGTCGTGGGTGCCGCGGGCGGTGGCGATGTCGTTGCGGCGACGATCGCTGTGGACTTTGCGAACGGTACCAAGGTGAGGATTTCGTCCGGGGCACCTTGTGATCTTGCCGCAGCAGTAATGCGAGCGCTCAAATGATCCCGATCAGTTCGAGCGTGCGTGTTTGGATTGCGAGCGGCCATTGCGATATGCGCAAAGGGATGCAGGGTCTTGCTCTGATCGTGCAGGAAGGTCTGGGCCGTGATCCGTTCAAGGGGGACGTTTTTGTCTTCCGGGGGAAAAGTGGCCGGCTGATCAAGGCTCTTTGGCATGACGGAATTGGCCTTTCGCTATACGCAAAGCGGCTTGAGCGCGGCCGTTTCATTTGGCCGGCGACGGAGGGTGGAGCGATTGCGCTGACGGCTGGCCAGATGTCCTATCTGCTTGAGGGAATTGACTGGCGAAACCCGCAGCAGACATGGCGCCCGACGAGCGCGGGATAGCGTTTTTTTGGCGGGATTGCGTGCGGCAGCACCAAGAAAAGCTATACAAATCAGTGGTTTTGTGATTCACTTCGAGCATGGAAACCGGCTCGGGAAATCACCGTGATCATGCTGCAGCCCTGGAAGCAGAGCTAGCGATTGCGCGGTCGGAACGGGCTACTGCTTTGGCCGAATTGGCTGTTGCCAAGGCCAAGGAGGCCGACGATCAGGCCATCATTCTTCGCCAGAAAGTCTATATCGAAAAGCTGCAACGGGAACTGCGCGGTCAGAAGTCGGAACGGACAGCGCGGCTGATCGCGCAGATGGAGCTGATGCTTGAGGACGCCGAAGCGGCGGCGACTGAAGATGAGCTTGCCGCCGAAATGGCCGTTGCTGCAGCTGCTGCGATTGCGGTCACCGGCTTTACGCGCAAGCGGCCCGTCAAGAAGCCTTTCCCGGAACATCTTCCGCGTGAGCGTGTCGTGGTGCCTGGTCCGGTTGCCTGCAGCTGCTGTGGCGGTGAACGGCTTCGCAAGCTCGGCGAAGACATCACCGAAACGATGGAGAGCGTACCGCGTAGCTGGAAGGTCATTCAGACGGTGCGGGAAAAGTTCACCTGCCGTGACTGCGAGAAGATCAGTCAGGCACCTGCACCCTTCCATGTCATACCGAGAGGATGGGCGGGTCCGAGCCTTTTGGCGATGATGCTCTGCGACAAGTTCGGCCAGCACATTCCCCTCAATCGCCAGGTCGAACGTTTTGCCCTGGAAGGTGTGCCAGTCAGTCTGTCGACAGCAGCAGACGCGATTGGCGCGTGCTGCCAGGTCCTTGCCCCGCTTGTGAGGCGGATTGAAAGCCATACGTTCGCGTCTGAACGGATCCACGGTGATGATACGACCGTGCCGGTTCTCGCTCTCGGCAAGACCGTCACCGGTCGGATATGGAGCTACGTCAAGGACGATGCTCCGTTTGGCGGAACGGCGCCTCCGTCGGCGATGTTCTATTATTCCCGGGACCGGGCCGGCGAACATCCACAGGCGCATCTGGCCAATTATAGCGGCATCCTTCAGGCGGATGCCTATACGGGCTATGGCCAGCTCTATCTTCCTGATCGAAGTCCGGGCCCGATTCATGAGGCGGCGTGTTGGGCGCATGCGAGGCGACCATTCTTTGCGCAAGCCGATTTGGAGGCCAACGCGCGCCGAAAAGCGCAGGGTAAAAATGCCGCCGTCATCTCGCCGGTCGCCTTGAACATGGTGCAGCGGATCGACGCACTGTTCGAAATCGAGCGCCATATCAATGGCCGTACGGCCGATGAGAGAAAAGCAATCCGCCAGCAGTTGTCAAAACCGCTGATCGACGACATGGAGATATGGATACGCGAACACCGCGCCAGGTTGTCGCGCGACAATGACTTGGCAAAGGCGTTTGACTACATGCTGAACCGCTGGGAATCCTTCATTCGTTTCCTCGACGACGGGCGCATTTGCCTGTCGAACAATTGTGCGGAGCGATCTCTGCGCGGTGTGGCGCTCGGTCGGAAAGCCTGGCTATTTGCCGGTTCCGATCGAGGGGGCCAGCGGGCGGCGGCCATGTACAGCCTGATCGTCACCGCGAAAATGAATCGCATTGACCCACAGGCCTGGCTTGCCGATGTCCTTGCCCGCATCGCCGACCATCCAGTCAGCCGTCTTGATGAGCTTCTCCCCTGGAATTGGCGGGAAACCACAACATCGCCACTGAGGCAGGCGGCCTGATGGCAGGTCCTCTCGTTCGCTTAAAGATCACGCTCGATGACGTTGATCCCTTGGTGATGCGGCGCGTTGTCGTCCCATTCCGCATTCGGCTTGACCGGCTTCATGAGGTTCTTCAAGAGGCTTTCGGCTGGACCAACAGCCATCTGTATGAGTTCAGGATCCGTGACATCGGGTTCGGCGTGCCTGATGGCGGCTTTGATGGTCCCATCGATGCACGCAAAGAAACGCTTCTTGCTGCCATCGAAGATATCGGCGCGAAATCATTCAAGTATCTCTATGACTTCGGCGACGGCTGGACGCACACCGTGAAAATCGAAAAGGTTTTACCGGCGACCGCCGGCTTCGGCGATCCCTTCCTGCTTGACGTTGTCGGACGATGTCCACCGGAGGATGTCGGCGGTCCGTGGGGTTATGAAGAGTTCCGCGAGGCCATTGCGGACACCAACCATGAGCGTCACCACGAACTTGTGGAATGGTGGGGCGATGCGCACTACGATCCTGGCGATGTCGACGCCGCCAATCTCCGCAAAAACGTCGAGGCCTTAGCTGCAAAATGGAAGCGCCGATCGCGAAAGAAAAGCTGAACCTGCGGTCCTCGGCGAATGCATACGGGGCTTCTACACCGCTCTGCAGCTTCTCGATCTTGGAGCGGAAATCGCCCTCGTCATCCGTCTGAGGTAGGACGGTACGGCCTTTCTGCGCTGGAAATGCTGGAAGAGATGGAATGCGAACCGGCGACACCCTACTCGAATGAGCGACGTAATTGATTGAATAGGACTTCGCGCAGCGTAACACCGATTGATGGAACATTTTCACATATTGGGTGCAAGTGTATTCAGATCTATGCCTGACGCGGTTGACTCAAAGCTTGTCAAAAAGAGACTTGAGCTCCGCAAAATCGATCTTCGACCGTAACGCCATTGGCTTGGCATTGGCCATCATGCCAACCACATGTATCCAACATCCATTGCGACTGTTTCGAATGCCGCAAATTTGGTGGATTGGAATAAAATACGTCTCGACAAGATCGCCTTTGTAACCAAACGATTCAACCTCCACGAGGGTGCTCATTAAAAATCTCTACCCATGCTAATTGCAGGAAATTTAGCCAATCTTACACCCGCCTGCTAGAACTCCTCCCAGTTCTCGCTGGCCGTGGCGACTGCCTGAGTGCCGCCGTTAAAGGCACCGGCAAGTTTCGAGCGCATGGATCGCGCCGGGGACGCAACGGGTGACACTCCCGCATGAGGGGACCTCACCTGAATGGCACGAACAGGGGAGTGAGTTGATGCAAGGTGAGGAGCTGAGCGGCTCGTGCCCCTAGCGGTCGGCGATGCATTCGCAGCGAAGCCTCCTGAGCTGGTTCTCAGGTTGAATTGGCCCAGCAGGTCGTTCAGCGCGGCCACCTCCTTGGTGAGGCTGTAGCTGGCGGCCGTAGACTGCTCAACCATCGCCGCATTCTGCTGGGTGCCTTGGTCGATCGTGTTCACGGCCGTGTTGATCTCCGCCAGCCCGGTCGATTGTTCGCGTGCCGCTTCCACGATAGCACGGACGTTTTGGTCGATTTCTTCAACTTCCTTGACGATCTGTTCAAGCGACTGACCAGTTCGTCCCACAAGTTCGACACCATTTTTAACCTGAGATCCAGATGTCGAGATCAGCGCCTTAATTTCCTTGGCTGCTTGGGCGGAGCGCTGCGCCAATTCGCGCACCTCCTGGGCAACAACGGCAAAGCCCTTACCGGCCTCACCTGCTCGTGCGGCTTCCACACCGGCATTGAGCGCCAGTAAGTTTGTTTGGAAGGCGATCTCGTCGATTACGCCGATGATGTTGGATATCTCGCTTGAGGACTTTTCGATGCCCTGCATGGCGGCAACTGCGTCGCGCATGACTTCGCCCGACTTCAGCGCACCCAACTTCGCGCGCCCGACCAGTTGCCCCGCATCTTCAGCGCGTTTGGTGGAATCTTTCACCGTCGTCGTGATCTCCTCCAGTGCGGCGGCGGTCTGCTCCACGGAGGCTGCCTGCTGCTCCGTGCGCTTCGACAGATCATCAGCTGCCGCACGGATTTCGTTGGCGCCGGAATCGATTGCCTGAGCATTTTCGGCGACGGCTCTGAGAGTGTGCTGAAGCTTGTCCATCGAGCCGTTGAAGTTCTCCCGCAACCCGTCGAGATGGGAAACGAACGGGGTCTCAATGCGGTAAGACATGTTGCCGCTGGAAAGCTCGCCCAATCCCGTTCCCAAGCTGTCGACGGCCAGGCGAGTGGCTTCGGCGTCGTGCGCTTTCTGCGCTTCTCGCTCTGCTCGCTCCTGCTCTGACAGGGTGCGGTTGGATTGCGCCTCCCGTTCAAGGCGTATGCGCTCAATAGCGTTGTCGCGAAACACGGCGACGGCTGCAGCCATCTGGCCGACTTCATCACCTCGTTCCAGCCCAGAAATAGGCTCTTCAGTTTCGCCACGCGCCAGAGCTTCCATGCGGCTCTTCAGTTTGACAATGGGCGTAGTAATGCCGCGCGATGAAACAACAATCCCTGCAGCAAGCGCAGCTGCAAAAACTAGCCCGAGTATCGCCAACGTATAGAAGATAGTTCCTTCCGTGACGGCAGTCAGCTCATCGCTTTGCTCTTCAACACTCTTACTTTTGTGCTCAATCCAGGCTCGAACGTTCAGGATCTCCTCTTTGACTTTCACGTCCGCCTGCTTCAGCAGCGACTTCGCTCTATCATTGTCGTCAGCCAAACCCGCCTTCACAGCCTCGTCCGTAATGGCAACAATTTCGTTAGCGGCACGCACGAGAGGATCCACGCTCGGGGCGTCTTCCTGTGCGTGCTCCTTGGCTACGTCGAATAATTCGAAGAGCGTCTTTCTATTCTTTATATAGTCGTCATTTAACCCTGCCATCTCCGGATCCTTCGAGCTGTATGCGAGGATCTGATAGGCGTTGTAGCTAATGGCCGCGACTCTTTGGCTCGCTCGAGCCATCGCGACCGTTGCTACTTCATCTTGCGAAATTAGGTCTGAGTAGTGGTCATCGGCTTTTTGGAAATTGCGTGACATCGTCAGCACGCCGGCGGCGGCGATTACGCATATTGTAATCAGCACTGACAATATCTTGGTTCGGATTTTCGCATTCTGAAGGAAGGACATGAGTGTTATAAATCCGTTGATCGCTTGTTGCATATGATGGCACAGGTACTACGTGCGAAAACCCTAGAACCAAAACGTGATAATTTAGTAAATAACAGGATATAACCTTAAGCTATTCGAAAGTAACAACAAATATGGCAGCTTTGGAGAAGTTTAGCTGAGCCGGAAATAAAATATGAATATTTAATTTCGTTCCTTAACCGGCGGGAGCCGGTGACTGTCTATTCAGTGGAATTAAAAATTGAAAATGTTGATTGTTCTGGAAGCGCCCGAAGCTGAAGACCCCTTTGAGGCGCGAAGTCTGTCAGAGATCAGGTATCGTTGCTGTCAGCCGGGTGAATGCTTGTCGAAAACGGCTGCTGCTTTCAGTTTTACATCAGCTTAGCCTGATATTTTGTGGTGTCCGTGAATGCCCCACATGATCGGGCGCAACTATTGCACATACTGACCCACTAAAAACCCTGAACGCCATGACAGCGTTCAGGGTCTTTTGCTAAAGTGACTCGGCTAGGGGTCCAGATGCCGAAACACATGATATGCGCTTGTTATTCGTAACGTTGATAGGGTCATTTCTGTCTATCGGATCACAAGCATCATTTTCGCCTCATGTATGACGAGTATTCACGCTGCGGTTGTAATATAGCACACTTCGCGCCTAAATATCATCGCTTCGACTGGAGGTTCATCAATTGGCCAAAAAGAAAGGCTTCTTTTCCACCTTCGCCAACGTCGTTGCCGACTGGTCAGGGAAACCGGTGGCGTTTGTCGTTGCCTTCTTCCTCGTGTTGGCCTGGGCGGCGACTGGTCCGATCTTCAACTGGTCGGAAACGTGGCAGCTGGTAATAAACACCTCGACCACAATCGTAACGTTCCTGATGGTTTTCGTCCTACAGAACTCTCAAAACAGGGATGGCAAGGCGCTCCAAGCGAAACTCGATGAGCTAATCCTCAGCAGCAAGGCTTCGAACAAGTTCGTTGGCGCCGAGAAGCTAAGCGAAGACGAACTCCGTGAGATGAGCGATAAACTTGAAAAGGACGCCGCACTGCTTGAGGAAAAAGCGGCTGAGAAGGCGCTGGGAAAGTCCGTCAGTTTGCATCGGCACAAGGGCGACTAAATCCAACCGGTAAAAAGCCATACCAAGCCGGCTATTGCGGCCCGAAATAGCCGTTGAGGCCGAGGAAAGTGAGTGGGCGCCAGCCACCGTGCGGCGCAGCAATGGCCCATAGTCTTTGATCGGCGCGATGTTGGTCTTGAATGAATGTGACCGTATTGGTGGCTAATACGAACGTTTGGAACAGACTGAGATCATTCTCCCGCCTTGAGGGGATCTTAACCAACGACACTTCTCTAGTGAGCTAAGTTTTTGACGAAACAGACTTGTCATAGCTGCTTGCGGCTACGACACCAATATTGCTGATGCGCGCGCGACAGAACCGGCTGAGATGCCGGTCAAGCCGCCTTGGCCCGTCGCGGCCACCAAACAACAAGCAGCAGTACAATCGCGAAAGCCACAGCGACAGCCACAGCAATACCAATGCGTGCCAGAAGCAGGAGCGAAGACGCCGGACCACCAGCACGCACCTGGGCGACATCCGAAGACATGACCGGCGTGCCGGACCGGCCGTAGTTATCAATCACGTAATTTGCCAACGTGGCGACTTGGCTGTCATTCAATGCATTGATGTCATTCGCCTTGCCGCCGAATCCGGGCATGAATGCCTGGCCTTTGGGCGTAGTCCGGTCAACGCCGTTTAGAATCGTGGCAATCAGATTGATGTGATTGGCCGCACCTGTCGCCGAATTGTGAAATAGGCTCGGATAATAGGTATCTTTGCTGCCTTGGCCGGAAGGTTGGTGGCACGAGGCGCAATTGCCGTAGAACAGTACCGCTCCGCTGGCCTGCGCGTCCGTATCCGAGCGGAGCGGGTTCGCCCCGCGCAAGCTTGCAAGCTGCGAGACGGGTTTCCCATAGCCAAACCGCGATTGGTCGTCCGACGCATCGTGCAGCGGCGGCACGGTTTTGATATAAGTGGCGATCGCCGAGATATCTTGCTGGCTGAGCTTTGAAAAGCTGTGCTCAATTGCCTCCCCCATGCTACCCGCAGCCTGGGCCCTACCGGGCAACGAGCCCGTCGACAGATAGCGAGTGAGGTCGTCCTTGCTCCAGCTCCCAATCCCACTGTTGGTATCCGAGGTGATGTTTGGCGCGTACCATTGGCCGACTTGGGCACCACCCAGATGATGCCCAGACAATTCTTGCATTAGAAAGCCGCGCGGCGTATGGCAGGTGCTGCAATGCGCTGGCCCGTCGACAAGATACTTGCCGCGATTCCAATCAGGCGATTGTGTAGCATCGGTCTCGCTATGACCGTCGCCGAGGAACAAGAGATTCCACCCCATCATCGATAAGCGGACATTCATCGGAAACGGCAGTGCGGTACGCGTCGGCACCGTATCGACGGGCGAGACGCCGTGCTGAAAGTAAGCGTAGAGGTCGTGTATATCTGCGTCCGTCAACACTTTGTATGATGTGTACGGCATTGCTGGATAAAGGTTTGAACCATCGGCTCGAACGCCCGACCGCACGGCCCGGGCAAATTGCGCTTCCGTATATTGCCCTATCCCCGCAGTCTTGGAAGGCGTGATGTTCGTCGTAAAAATCGTACCCACCGGGGACACGATGGGCAGCCCCCCGGCAAATGGCTTGCCACCTGGCGCGGTGTGGCAGGCGGAACAGTCCGAAGCGGTTGCGATATAGGCCCCCCGCTTAACTGAGGCGGCTTGCTCGTCATCGTCAGCAGCGAAGGCCACCGAGCTCGCAGACATAAGACAGATTGCAGCACCGAAAAGCCGGAGGAGAGTGTCCATGCTCAGCCCCGCTTCAACTGGTCAACGATGGCATCGGCGGCCTTCATGGCCAAAGCCGCCATGGTGATGGTGCTGTTGCCGCATCCGCCCGTCGTCATCGCCGCGCCACCCGGCAGAAAAAGATTCGGATGATCATGCGCGCGACAATCGACATCGACGACTGAGTCGGTGGGATCGGTGCCCATGATGCAGCTCCCCATCATATGGTCGCTATTGGTGAACGTCGTGGCGATGTTGCTTTCGACGGCGCCAAGCTCCGCGATCAGTTTCTTCAGCAGTGGCAGGGTATATTCCTGATGGCTGCGGCGGACGTATTCGCCGACATCATAGTAGATGTTGGGCTTGTTGAGGCCTAGCCAATCTTTCTTATCCGACAACGTCAGCCGGTTATTGGGATCCGACAGGATCTCGTGCTCAATCGTCAGCCGCGCGGTGCAGGCCGAGAGCCTGCGGATCTCGGCGTCCAGCGCTTTGCCAACCAGTCCCTTGGCGAGCGCAGCCTGACCGCCCACGGCACTGAGAGCGGCATTTTCGCAGCGAAGCATAGCGCCGGCATGTTGGCTTCGAAAATCGCCCTGCCCTGTCATCATGATGCTACTGCCCTGGACCGGGCCGACGCCCGTCCACATGGGCTCTGCGAGCACCATCTGCGCGCTGATCTTGGGCTGGTCCATCAGATTGCGTCCGACCTGATCCGAATGGTTTGCAACGCCGTTCGGGTTACGCTCGTCCTTTGACATCAGAAGCAGTTTCGGCGTCTCTATGGCATTGCAGGCAATGACGAAAAGCCTGCCGACGACCCTTTGCGATTCCTTGTTGGGATTGAAGAAATGAACTGCTTGGATGTTTTGCTTTGCGTCCGTCTCGACCCGGTATACAACCGCATTCGCAAGTATCCTGCCACCCTTTGCTTCGATCCTTGGCAAGGCCGAGGCCGCATCGTATTTCGCGGAGATCGGACAGACCGGGAAGCAGTTGTTGTTGCCGCAACAGGGCGGTCGTCCATCGTAGGAAACTCCGCTATTGCGTGCCTGCGGGGCAGGAAGATTGGTGATGCCAACTCGTGCAGCAGCCTCCGTAAACCGTTGCTCTCCCTGGCCAAAAGGAATGCGGCCCATTGGATAGGGCTTGGAGCGCGGCAGCGGAGGCCATTGCAAGTCAACCTCGGACGGACCGCACACTCCCAAAGCGTATTCGGCGCGGGTGTAATACGGTTCAAGCGTGTCGTAATTAAACGCCCAGTCCCGGCCAACGCCGTAAAGGCTTTTCATCCGCATATCGTCGGGATGCAGACGCCAGCAGATGCCCGCCCAATGCCACGTAGCGCCGCCAGCATAACGCACATAACCCTGCCGATATGCACGCCCGTTCGGCCCCTGTAGCTGCAGGTAGTCGGTCGTGGCGTCTGCCAGCTCTGATTCAATATGCGGTGCCCAGGGTTTCGCCGGATAAGGCGCATTCCAATTCTGCTTAAACCGAGGCGGTACGTTGCGATAGTTTTCAACAATCTGCCAGCGCTCGACGCGAGGGCCAGCTTCCAGCATGAGAACAGACAGGCCTGCGTCCAGTGCCTGCTCGGCGACGAGGCAACCTACAACCCCTGTTCCAACGACAATGACGTCCGCACTATAATTGTTTGCCATCTGACTAATTCCAACTATCCAAGGATCCGAGTAGGTACGTCAACCCCGCCTAACCCTGTCAAAGGGCTCTGTCCTCGAGAGGGCTTCTTGCTCGACTTACGTAAAAGCCGCCAGCGGCGGTCTCATGCAAGTGGCGGCTTTTGTTAGAATGTCGGCATGTCGCCGAGCGGCGGGGCCTCCGCATTCCATCCATTCGGACCGGATATAGCGTAGGTCGGGATTGTCATGACGTCATGGGTCGGCTGGTACATAAGCGCCGTCTCGAAGGCAAAGACCTCCGCGTTAGCTGAATTTTCCACTACGCCCGTATACCAGGCCGAAATGATGGCCAAGGCGCTATTCTTGAGGCGTCCATCCGGGATATCCGCGAAGAAATCCTCAACGATCTTGGCATTCTTTTTCTTTGCGATGTCAATAATCGCCCCAATATCCTGCGCAATCTCTGAATTTATACGCAGCATGGCCGCAGCCATGCGTCCACCGACCTCAGGATCCAAACGATGGTCGATCAGAAGAGACGACACCTCCATGAATTTTGGCGAAAAATCCGGCGTGCTCACATCTAAAGATTGAGCCAAAACCTCCGGGGGCAGCAACACGCCTCCGGCGAATAGAACGCCACCCACCATCAACTTCCGACGGGTAAGCCTGAATTCCTCGGGACAGTCATCGTGAGATGTGTAAGTCATTATCTATCCGCCTCATTCAGCCATTCGCTGCAGGGCAAAGGACTTGATCTCTTTTGGAGGTTGACTGCCAAGTAACATTGATACCACACGTCAAATTGGCCGGGTTTGCCGCGGGTTGTCAAGGACGTTTGCATAATGCGGTTCACTTATTGGAGAGCGTTCGCAATCCGGCCCGCAACGCTGAGGCTGATGAGATCCATACCCTGTCTGTGGCGGACTTCTGCCATCCCCAAGAAGAACGTGCTGCCGGCGAACCACGAGGTGAAGTCGCTCATGAGCGGCCAGCACCTACCGTTCGCCGTGCCTGCTTGCCGCAACGGCGAACTCCAACTCCGCATGAGACCGGAGCACTTCACGGAATCCCTGCTCTTTTTGCGCTTGAAGAGATGCGAACTACCGACGCGTACAGAAATTAAAAACGTAAGTAAAACGAAACGCCTAAAGCGTAACCGTAATTTATGGAACTGACGGTGATTGCTGATGGCTTACACGCTTGGAACAAAAACTATCTGGCGGGGTGAAATGGAAGTAGACGAAAAAACGTTGGATCCCCAGGAAGTGCTGACTGGTGAGAAGCTAGCTCGTCTAGCGGCTGCTGATTTCGAGAGCTTTTTTCACCCTGACGGTAACGTACTGGTCAAAATCGTTGTGGAGCCTGCTCACAGCGCGTGCATCCGTGGCACTGGCGCTAACGCACGCATTGTAATCACGCCAGATATGGCCAGCGAGGTAATTGTTGGCCCCGACCGCCTTCATCTACACCTACTAATCATCGGTCATGAGATTGCGCACCTTGTTCATCGGCACCTCGAGGAAACTCCAGATCCCGCCGACAACCAAGCGCTTGAATACTGGGCTGATTTCTACGGTGCCAAGGTCATGATGGCACTTGTTACATTCGGAACACACATTTCGTCGATTTACATGAAGTATTACCCAGAGGAGCGCTTCCACGGCGCAACGCAAAGCATAGGCAATGCAATTGGAACAATGATCGAGGGGGTATACAATACTAATAAAAAATATCCCGCACCACTCGCGCGGGCAGGATTGACAGCTAATGGAGTAATGTCTTTTCTCCGGAGGTTCATGCTGGCGAACAATGTCGATATTCTTTGGATGCTATCCGCGATGATGCGCCTTTTGTCGGCGGACCAGACCAAGAGGTTGATGAACACTGATCCCACACAAATTGACGACCTCTTCACTCCACTTGAGAGAGTACGTCTTTGGCATCTTAACAGGCAGAACCTACATCCTCCGATCGAACAATGGTTGCATCCAGCCATCCTGCCCTTCCTCACTACGAGATTCACAGAATCAGATTCAGAGATAGCTCTGTCGACTGCGGAGAGACGTGAAGAGTTGCGCCGACTTGCCGAAGCGATGGGCGAACCCGAGCTTTTTGACGACGACTAAACTGTGCGCGAACGACCGGAAGATCGGTAAGCCGGGTCGTGTACCTGGGCGAACGCATCTGCGCCTTGGTCTCGAAGGATCGCTTGAGGCCCTCGGACGCGAGCCTGCGCTTGCAAACGAAAGCATCGTCGATGTGTTTTCAGAGCTATACGATATACACCAACTCATGTCTCACAAACACGAGCCGCACAACGCAGATAGGATCCTCAAGGCTGTCGCAGAAGCTGCGATGCGCCCGACAATGAGAACCGTTGCTGTAAAGACGTCTGAGCAGCAGGCGCGGGCCATGGTTTTCCGGACGCGCGACCTGCTCGTTGGTCAGCGTACGCAGATGGTCAACGCACTGCGTGGGCATCTGGCTGAGCATGGAATTATAGTTGGTAGGGGTCTCGATAAAGTCGATCGCCTCACAGCCCTGATCACGTCGGCTAATCTCCCCGAGCTGGTGCAGAGCATGGCCCGGCTTTATCTAAGCAAGATAGAGCAGTTACATAGCGAAATCGACGAGATCGACCGTCATATTGCCGCTGAAGCACGTAAAAGCGATGTCGTTCGTAGATTACAAAAAATGCCAGGTATCGGGCCGGTATGCGCGATGGCAATCACAGCCTTTGCACCCTCGATGCAGGAATTCCGGTCTGGTCGCGATTTTGCTGCTTGGCTCGGTATTGTTCCGCGGCAGCACTCGAGCGGAGGTAAGCAGAAGCTCGGTCACACCTCTAAGATGGGGCAGCGAGACATCCGGCGGCTGTTGATCATCGGCGCTATGTCCGTAGTACATTGGAAAGGACGCGGTGGCGGCAGACCGGGTTCGTGGCTCTCAAACATGCTGGCGCGAAAGCCGCGCATGCTGGTGGCGATTGCTATGGCAAACAAAATGGCACGCATGATCTGGGCCATGCTTGCACGCAACGAAGATTATAGAGATCCGGCTGGGGCGGTCTGCTAACGGAGACTCCTCAATTCGGAGAGACGGCGATGTGAGGAGGACATAAACCGCATGGGCAAATGATCGAACAGATCGGGATTGGGCAAACCAGTACTTCTCAGGGAGCTTCTAGCTCGTTCCACTGATTTGGAGTCCAGTCCGCGTATCACCATACCGGCCCGCGGCATGTCACGGCCGCAATATGAGGTCTGAAACATGTGCGCACCCCGATCAGTCGCTCTAGCGGTAGAAAAGTCCTTGCATCGAAAGGGGCATCCAAACATGAGAAGTGACCCGGCGGCACAGGATATTTCCATCGAGAAGTGACCTATGTTTGAACCTTCCCTCGTGTTTACAGCGAGGGCTATGGAGTGATCGACATGGCATTATTGAGCGTGATCCGACACTGGCATTTTCGAGACCATCTATCGATCCCGGAGCTTTGCCGCAGGACGGGCTTATCCCGGGACACTATTCGCAAATACCTGCGATTGAACGGCCTAGAGCCGTTGCTTCAGGTTCCCGAGCCGCCGAGAAAGCTGGACCCGTTTGCTGATCGGTTGTCAGCTTGGCTGAAGGCGGAGTCCAAAAAGAACCGCAAACAGAGCGGACCCTGAATCAGTTGTACGGCGAACTGATGAGCCTTGGTTACGAAGGCTCGTACAATCGGACAACTCCAAAAACCTCCCCATTTTCCGCGTTTCATGATTCTCAATCCGGCCAGTGTGATTTGCTGGAAGCGGATGAGGCGTGGGCAACCGGGCTTTTGGGATTTGGATGATCGTTGCGAACGGCTGAGTGCCGTCGGCGATCCGCTGGAGAAGCTCAACAGCATTACATGGTCGGTATTCGAAAAACCTTTAGCGAGGGCGCCAAGCGGTCCACCTGATCTTCGGCAGTATCAAATAAGAACTTTGGGAGAGAAGCATGGGAAGCATTGCCTATGCTTCGGGGACGATCCAGACGCCGGGGTGCAGCATAAAAGGCTTGATTAGCCCCCATTCTCGCTCCGTCATATTTCTTGCACAGCTTGCCGTTCGTCGGGCATATTGCAGAAGGTAATTTTGGCTCAGTTCACAGAGATGCCCATCGAATCCTTGCAAATCCGAAAGAACCAAAACCTGCTAAGACAACCACCTCATTTGAGGCAGCCTCTACGCTGACTATCGCACTTCTGATGGCATAGTAGACCGTAGTGACAACCGCGTTTCTTCGCCCCAGTCAGTAGCAACATTTCGACGTGGTTAGTCTATGAACGATCTCTTCCTCCGATCCGCAATTCTCATAAAACTGTTGGATCGACAAGAACCGGTGGTAGTCTTGTCAGCGCCAGCTGGGATGGGGAAATCGGTCATTCTCGGCCAAATCGCAGCGGAGCTCGGCGTTAATGTGCATATCGGAGACGCGCCTGTAGCCGCTGGGCCGGGTGATGTTATCATTTGGGATATCCCGCCTTACCTTGAACCGGCTGAGCTTCCCGAAATTTTCGTATCGGGCGCCGCTCGAATCTTTATTGCCAAAAGGGCTGAAGTCGTATTGCCCGGTCTCTCCCGCGCAATCGCCTATGGCAAAGCCTATGTCGCCGATCCGAAGATCTTGCTGGTGTCAAATGAGGAACTGATTGCCGCTTTCGGAGGCTTGACCGAAGTGCAAGAGCGCATAGGCGGTTGGCCCTTGGTCGCGTTCAATGCTCATTTAAGCGGTGACGCGCTGATCTCCTTCCTTGTAACGGACATGTTGCGACCAATGCCGGCTGCTGCTCTCGTCGATATGCAGTTGCTGTTGCAGGGACGTGGGATCCGGCTAAGCGAGCAAGATTCATTGCTCCCGTTCGAAAACGGCGGCTGCCTCAATACGCCTGCCATAGTTGACGAGTTGGACGAGGCGCTTGAAATGGCAATCAACGAACGCCTCCACGTTCCGGCTGAATCCAAAGCCATTGCGGAGGCATTTGAAAGACGAGGCTGCCCCGTGGAGGCAATCTTGATGTTCCAACGCGCTGGTTTCTTCGACAGCGCGCTGCGTGTTTTCAACGACGAACATGGAGATTTTTTCCTCTATTTCCATGGTCCCGCTGCCTTCGCGAGGGTACTCGACGGCTTTCCACGTAGTTTTGCGCTACAGACAGAGACCCTCGTCTTGTCGATGGCATTGCAAGCGCTGAAGACGGGCGATGTGTCCAGAGCACGGCACTTGCTTTCCGACCGGTTCGGCGATCTCGCCAACGATCCGGAAGCAGTGTTTTCTCCGCGGTCGGTTTTCTCAAGAGAGTTTCGCGCATTCCGTCTGTTGATGCTGATCTATGAGGACTATTTCTTTTCCGAAGAATTGCTGCAGCGTTGTTTTGCGCTCGTGGCCGAGTTTCCGCTCGATGAGCATCTCTTTCGCGGCAGTTTCTACAACTCGGTTCTTGAATTCTATATCCGCAACCGGCGCTTTGCGGAGGCAGAAGATGTTGCGCAGCGTGCCATGTACCACTACGAATGCGCCAAATCGCCAATGCTCTGCTTTTATATCAGTCTGCACAGGGCGCTGATCCGCCTCCTGACGGGCGATGTGCTGGCTGCGCGCAAATATACGGCGCTTTCGGCCAAGTGCCTTGTTGATATTCCATTCGAAAGCCCGAGCGATGCGCGCTTGCAGGCGCTGCTCGAAGCCTGCGTCGACTACGAGACCGGCCGTGCCGAGCCGCTGGCGAGGTTTCTAAGCCTGGAAATCGACGATTTCTCACATGGCGAAATCTGGCCGAGCCTGCTTGAGCTTGCCTTGCACTACGGAAGCCAGGCGCTCGGCGACCATTTCTCGACGATCGCGGCGCGCAGCTTTCTTGATCGCTGGCGTGTCTACCAGGTGTCGAACCGGCAATTTCAGATCATGATCGAAATCCGCGAGGCGACCATTCTACAGAACGCCAATCGTTGGCAGGAGGCTGCCGAGCGGTTGAGTGCGATTGACTCGCGTATCGATCGGAACTGGGTGCTCGGATCCTCGGATCATACGCTCGCGCAGATCGGTAACCGGGATGACATCGCCTTGGCCTTAGCCTGGATGCGCCAAGTGGTCTACGAGCAGCCCGGACGCAAGGGCTTGGACGATCTCATTGCCGGGATCATGCGCAATCTCAGCCTTACCGATCGCCAGCGGATCGGCGTGGAGATCTGGCTTGCCTATATTGCAAAGCGTCAGCGAAATCTGACCCGTGCTCGTGCCCTCCTTCAAAAAACATTCGAGGATTGCGCGCGGCTCGGTGCGATTGCGCCTTTGTCCGAAGAGCGAGTGATGCTGGACGAATTGATTGGAAACGAGCGCATCGGCGCATTTCTGTCCACATCGCTCGCAACGAAACAGATCATCCGAAAGCTGAAGGACAGCGGGCGGCTCTCGACCGGTTCGGGCAAGCGCAATGACTTGTCCCGGCGGGAGAGCAAGATCCTGATGATGATCTCCGAAGGCGCGGCCAACAAATATGTTGCGCACTCGCTGGGCTTGAGCGAAGCGACTGTGAAGTTTCACCTGGGAAATGTCTATCGCAAGCTTGGCTGTCGCAACCGCCAGGAAGCCATCGGTTCTGCGCGTGCGCTGGGTATCGTGAAGTAGCGGCGCAAAGATGAGGCCGACGCCGTCGCCTCGATAAAAAACCTATACCATTTATTCAAAAACCTAGACCTTGCGCTTATTGGCAGGCAATTTTCCCTATGCAATCTTTCTCGCGGGCCTTCCCGGGCAGCATGGCAGGGGAGACCTGGCGAGCGTGATTGGCGCGGCCGGCGACCTGATCGCCGTCCATGACCCACGTCCCGAAAGTGATTTTAGATGGTCCATTCCACAGGCACGGCAAGATGCCGGAACAAACCTCAATGAATAAAGCGGCCCCAAGGCCGCGCAGGGAACCTTGAACCGGGAGATACCATGAGCAAGTCCAGACTGATTGCTTCAACCGCGCTCGCCGCGCTCATTGCCGGTATCGCCGGCACCGCTGCGGCGAAGACTGTCGTTACCATGAACACCGTGCAGATCTTCGGCACCATCGATCCTGCAAAAATCTCCGACTACACCGACTACATGGCGGCCGTGAACCTTTACGATGGTCTGATCACCATCGACTCCAAGGGCAAACTGCAGCCTGAACTCGCCCAAAGCTGGACAATTTCACCGGATGCCAAAGAGGTGGTCTTCAAGCTGCGCGCCGATGCACACTTCACCGACGGCTCGCCGGTCAAGGCATCCGATGTCGTCTATTCCTTCGAGCGGCTGCTGAAGATAAATCAGGGGCCCTCCAACCTCTTTGCGGGCGTGCTGAAGCCCGAATCGGTGACCGCCGTCGATGCGCATACGGTCAAGTTCAGTCTGGCCAAGGCATTCGCGCCTTTCCTCAGCACCGTTCCGGCCGTGTTCATCGTCAACGCCGATGTCGTCAAGGCCAATGCCGGCAGCGATGACGGGCAGACGTATCTCGCCACCAAGACGGCCGGCGCCGGTCCCTACACGCTCACCAAATGGGACCGCGGCGCGTCGATGACCATCGAGCGCGATCCGAAATACTACAAGGGTTTCGGCCCCGGCCCGATCGACGAGGTCCGCTGGATCATTACCAATGACGAAGCAACGGTGCGCTCGCTCGCCGCGTCTGGCGAATTGACCATGAGCAGCCAATATCAATCGCCGGAGACCTACAAGGCGCTGAAGGAGATGGGCCGCTTCAACATTGTCAGCGAAGATACGACGATCGGCTTCTACCTGAAGCTCAACACGAAAGTGGCGCCGACGGACGATATCCACATCCGCAAGGCACTCGCCCTTGCCACCGATTACGATACGGTTCGCAACGTCATCGTACCCGGCGGCCCGTTGAACGGCCCGCTGCCGGCAGGTTTTGCCGACTTCTATGCCAGCGACCTTCCGGCACCGAAGTTCGATCTGGAAGCGGCGAAGGCCGAAATCGCGCAGTCGAAATATGCCGGCCAACAAATCCCGATCACGCTCGGCTATGTCGCAGGCACGAAGTTCGAGGAAGAAATCAGCCTCCTGATGCAGTCCAATCTCGAACAGCTCGGCTTCAAGGTGACGCAGCAAGCCGATCCATGGAACCGCATTACCGAGATCTCGACGAAGGTGGACACCACGCCCGCCGTGAACCAGATCTTCTTCGGCCCGACCTATCCGTCGCCCGACTCTATGTTCTTTACGCAGTATCATTCGAAGGCGGCCGGCACCTGGGCGTCTGCCGAATGGCTGCAGGATCCTGCCATCGACGCCCTGATCGACAAAGCGCGGGAAACCACCGACGCCAAGCAGCAGGCCGATATCTACAAGGAACTGCAGCACAAAATCGTCGACCTGCAGCCGGATGTCTTCCTCCAGACGCAGACCGTCCAGCACGCCATGGACAAGTGCCTGGAAGGCTTTCACGCCGTGCCGATGCAATCCTTCGACTACAAGTTCACGCGCTACAGCTGGACCTGCAAGTAGCAGTGGGCGTGTCTTTCGAGCAGTTGCCCCTCTGGACCGCTTGAAACAGGACGGCCTTCGGGCCGCCCTTACTTCTTCTCTCATGTGAGACAAGGCCGAAACATTGGAATTCCTCCTCTTCATGATCAGGCGCGTGCTTTGGTCGCTGCTGGTCCTGTTTGGGCTCTCCGTGGTGATCTTCACGATCGCCCGCGGCATGCCCGGCGATCCCGTGCGCCTTGCGCTCGGTCCCCGCGCCAGCACGGAGCAGGTCGAGCAGCTGCGGGAAACCATGGGTTTCAACAAGCCGTTGATCGAGCAGTACGGGATTTATGCCCTCGGATTGGCGCGGGGCGATCTCGGTCTCTCGCTGCTGACGAAGCGCCCCGTTGCGAGGGACATCAGCGAGACGTTTGCCGCGACCTTCGAACTCGTCCTGACGACGATCACCATCGCCTTTGCCCTCGGCGTCCCGCTCGGCGTTGCTGCTGCCCGATGGAAAGATCGCTGGCCGGACAACCTTGTTCGCCTGATTGCCATCTTTGCGGCCGTGACGCCGAGTTTCTTCCTTGCGATCCTTCTCCAGATCCTTGCCGGCTATATTCTGCACATCCTACCGACGACCGGTCGGCTGCCGCCGGATCTTGTTTTCAAGGCCGATATCACGGGCCTCATTTCGATCGACTCGCTGCTGCGCGGTCGCCCAGACGTGTTCGGAGAAGCATTCCGCTATCTCCTGCTGCCGTCTCTTGCGCTCGCTGCGGCAACCATGGGTCAGATCGCCCGGATCACGCGATCCTCGATGATCGATGTCGCGAGCCAAGACTATATCGAGGCGAGCCGCGCATTCGGTATTCCTGAGCGTGTCCGCGTCTTCAAATACATGCTGCGCCCGAGCTTCGTGCCGCCGCTGACCATCTCCGGCCTCGAATTCGCATCCCTCATCGGCAATGCCTTCGTCGTCGAGCTGGTGTTCGCCTGGCCGGGGATGGCGGCCTATGGCGTGCGCACGATCATGCAAAAGGACCTCAATGCCGTCATGGGCGTGGTCATCGTCTCCGGCGTTTTCTTTGTCGTCGTCAATCTCGTCATCGATGTCCTGGTCGGCATCGTCGACCCGCGCATCCGCATCAGGGGGAGACGCTGATGTCCGATGCATCCCTAGAAACGCGCGGTCAGCCCGCGCGCCTCTCCAACGCCTACCAGAATTGGTATCGTTTCTCTCGCAACCCGACAGCTGTCATGGGCGCCGTGATCGTCATCGTCTGCGTGCTTGGGGCACTACTGGCACCCTGGATCACCCCGCATCCCGAACATGTGGGTGCAACGGTAAACTTTCGAGCCCGTCACCTGCCGCCATCGACCGATTACTGGTTTGGGACGGACAATGTCGGTCGCGACATCTTCACGCGCGTCGTCTTCGGCATGCGCATCTCGCTGCTGCTGGCGCTCGTCGTTCTCGGCACCGCCGTTCCCGTCGGCACCGTGCTCGGCATGCTCGCCGGTTATTTCGGTGGCTGGGTGGAGGCGATCATCATGCGCCTGACCGATATCGCGCTGGCCATTCCGCCGCTGGTCATGGCGCTTGCCGTCGCTGCGGTGCTGTCGCCGAGCCTGGTCAATTCTCTGCTGGCGATCTCGGCCCTGTGGTGGACCTGGCATACCAGGCTGATCTACTCGATCACCAAGCAGATCCGCAGCCAGGAGTTCATCGAGGCTGCAGAGACGCTTGGGGCGAGCAAGTTCCACATTCTCTTCCGCGAGATCCTGCCGAACTGCGTTTCCGCGATGGCGGTCAAGACCTCGCTCGATTGCGGCTTCGTGATCCTGGTCGGAGCGTCGCTCTCTTTCCTCGGCCTCGGTATCCAGCCGCCGACGCCCGATCTCGGCACCATGGTCGCCCAAGGCGCCGCCTTCCTGCCCGATTATTGGTGGGAGTCGGTTCTGCCCGGCAGCGCCATCCTCTTTGTCGCCCTCGGCTTCAACCTTCTCGGTGACGGTCTGCGCGATCTGTTCGATGTGCAGGAGGTCCGATGAGCTTCCCCCTTCTCCGCGTCAAGGATCTCTCGGTGTCTTTCTCGACCTACGGCCGCACCAGCCAGGTGCTGCACAATGTCAGCCTGGATGTGCCGGCACGCTCGCAGGTCGCCCTTGTCGGCGAGAGTGGGTCCGGCAAGACCGTGACGATGAAGGCCATCATGGGGCTGCTGCGTCAGCCGCCAGCCCGTATCGTCAGCGGCGCGATCTACTATGACGGGGCCGATCTGCTTACCATGCCCGACAGCGAGCGCCTGCGGCTGCGGGGCACGGCCATGTCGATGGTGTTCCAGGACCCGATGAGTTCGCTCAATCCGGTATTCACGATCGGCGACCAGATGGGTACCATCCTGAAATATGCGGACAAGCGCCTCGGTCGCGCACGGTCGCGGAAGGACCGCACTGCGCGCGTCCACGAGGTTCTCGAACTGGTCCGCATGCGCGATCCCGAGCGGATCTCGCGCGCCTATCCCATCATGTTGTCGGGCGGCATGCGTCAGCGTGTGCTAATCGCCATGGCGCTCCTGAGCGAACCACAGCTGCTGATTGCCGACGAGCCCGGGACTGCGCTCGATGTGACAACGCAGGCGCAGATCCTCAAGCTGCTGAAGGATCTTGTCGAGGAGCGCGGACTGGCACTGCTCATGATCACCCACAATCTCGGGGTAGTGAGAGAGACGTCGAACTATGTCTACGTGATGAACAAGGGCATCATCGTCGAGCATGGCGAAACCGCCGGCCTCTTCGAGGCGCCGCGCGACCCCTACACGCAGAGCCTGATCGAAGCAGTGCCGCGGCTGACCGGCTGCATGCGCTTCGGCGGGGAGGTAACACCATGAGTGCGCCGATGCTGGAAATCGTCGACCTTCGCAAATCCTTTCCCATCCGCAATGCTTTCGGCCGCAAGACCGGAGAGATGAAGGCTGTGGACGGTGTCTCGTTTGCGATCGAAAAGGGCCAAGTCTACGGCCTTGCCGGCGAGAGCGGATCCGGAAAATCGACAATCGCCCGGATGATCATGGGCCTCGAAACGCCCGACGGCGGAGAGATTCTCATCGATGGCGAAAGCCTGACGAAACGGTCGCGTCGTCACGTCAGGGATGTTCAGATGGTTTTCCAGAATCCGGGTTCATCGCTCAATCCGCGCCGTACCGTCGGCCAGTCGATTGCCGTTCCGCTCGATGCGCACGGATATGCCGGCAACAGGCGCCAGCGCGTTTCGGACCTGCTGGAGATGGTCCAGTTGCAGGCGGATTTCGCCGAGCGTTATCCGCATGAGGTTTCCGGAGGTCAGAAGCAGCGCGTTGCGATCGCCCGGGCCTTGGCGGTCGAGCCGAAGCTTCTGGTTCTCGATGAGCCGACCTCGGCGCTCGATGTCTCGGTCCAGGCCCGCGTTATCGATCTGCTGGCCGATCTCGGTCGTCGAATGGAGCTCACCTATCTCTTCATTTCCCACGATCTCAGCCTGATGCGCAACTTCGCCCGCAGCGTCGGCGTGCTCTATCGCGGCCAGATCGTCGAAACGGGAGCGGCTGCTGCCGTTTTCGAGCATCCGACCCACGATTACACCCGGCTTCTTCTCGCCTCCGTTCCCGTCATCTCGAAGGAGGAAGAAGCGATGCGTCCGAAAATTCCATTGATCGACGGAGAAATTCCAACAGCCGAGAAACTGCTCGCGCTGCGGCAGGCCGGTCAGCAGCAAGTCAAGAACGAGGTTAGGACTGATGATAAGAATTGGTATTGACGTTGGGGGCACCAACACGGACGCCGTCATCATGAATGGGCCGGAGGTCGTTGCCGGCGTGAAGTCCGCAACCACGGCGGATGTCATGAGCGGCGTCGTCAATGCGCTGCGCGATGTTCTCGCCGCCTCCGACATGGAAGCATCAGCCGTCGATTTCGTCATGATCGGCACGACGCACTTCACCAACGCCGTCGTCCAGCGTCGTGACCTGGCGCAGACGGCTGCCGTTCGCCTCGGCCTGCCGGCGACGGCCTCGCTGCCGCCGATGGTAGACTGGCCGGAAGATCTCAAGCAATCGATCGGCAATCACGCCTATCTCGCCCATGGCGGCAACGAGTTCGACGGCCGCGTGATCTCGCCGCTCGATGAAGACGAGCTTCTGAAGATTGCCGAGGACATCAAGGCGAAGGGCATCAACACGATTGCCATCACCTCGGTCTTCTCGCCGGTCAGTGCCGATTTCGAAAAGCGTGCGGCGGCCCTGTTCGAGAAGGCCATCCCCGGTGTTCATATCACGATGTCGAGCGATATCGGCCGCATCGGACTTCTCGAGCGCGAAAATGCGGCGATCATGAACGCGTGCCTGCGCGATCTGTCCGCCCATGTCATCGATGCCTTTCGCAAGGCGATCGTCGAGACCGGCATCAAGGGCAAATTCTTCCTGACGCAGAATGACGGAACGCTGATGGATGCGTCTTTTGCCGAGAAATTTCCGGTCCTCACCTTCGCCTCCGGCCCGACCAATTCCATGCGGGGCGCCGCGTTCCTGTCCGGTGTGAGCGATGCGATCGTGGTCGACATCGGCGGCACGACCTCCGATGTCGGCTCGTTGCACAAGGGCTTTCCCCGCCAGGCGACGGTCGCAGTCGAGGTCGGCGGTGTGCGCACCAACTTCCGTATGCCGGACGTGTTCTCGATTGGACTTGGCGGCGGTTCGCATGTGGTAGACACGGATCAGGGGCTGAAGATCGGCCCGGTTTCGGTCGGCTACCGCATCAAGACGGAAGCTCTGGTCTTCGGCGGCCGGACAATGACCACGACTGATATCTCGGTCGCTGCCGGTCATGCAGACCTTGGTGATGCCTCCAAGGTCTCGCACCTGTCGAAGGACCTGCTGGAGCGCGCCGAGGCGAAGATCCATGAGATGCTGGAGGACTGCGTCGAGCGGTCGCGCCTGTCGCCGGATCCCTTGCCCGTCATCGTCGTCGGCGGCGGCTCCATCCTGGTCACCCGCTCGCTTGCAGGGCTCGAAGTCATCAAGCCGTCTCATTTCGGCGTGGCCAACGCCGTCGGCGCTGCGATTGCCCAGGTGTCGGGCGAAGTCGACCGGGTCTATGCGCTGGCCGAGCTCGGACGCGAGAAGTCGCTCGAGGATGCCAAGAGCCGCGCCATCGATGCGGCTGTCGCGGCCGGCGCCTCGCGCGAGTCGATCGAGATTGTCGATGTCGAGGACGTGCCGCTCGCCTATCTGCCCGGCAATGCCACGCGTATCCGCGTCAAGGCCGTGGGAGAGCTCAATGCCCGCTGAAGGCTACCTGCTGAAAGAAGAAGATCTCCTGCCCCTGTCGATCGGCGCAGCACTGCTCGGCACCGGAGGCGGCGGCAATCCCTATGTCGGCATGCTGCGCGCCAGGGAGCTGTTCCGCAAAGGGGCTCAGGTCCGCGTCATTCCGCTTGAAGCGCTGGAAGACGACGCCTGGATTGCCGAGGTCGGCGGCATAGGCGCGCCTGTCGTCGGCGTCGAGAAGATCGAGGAAGGCGGAGAGTGCTACCGCGCCATGCGTGCGGTCGAAGAGACGGCCGGCGTTAGGGTGTCTGCCGTCATCTCGGCCGAGATCGGCGGAGCGAACTCCATCGAGCCGATCATTGCCGCCGCAATGGCAGGCCTGCCGGTCGTCGATGGCGATGGTATGGGCCGCGCCTTCCCGGAAGTGCAGATGACGACCTACATGATCTATGGCGCCGATGTATCGCCTGCCGCCATCGCCGATGAAAAAGGCAATGTCGTCGTCTTCAAGGATATCGTCGACATGTTCTGGCTGGAGCGTTTCGCGCGCGATGTGGCGGTGGCGATGGGTGCCGGCGCCGGCTTTGCGGTGGCGCCGATGCGCGGCGATTTCGTCAAGCGCACAGCCGTCCCGCGCACCGTCTCGCAGGCGCTCGAGATTGGCCGGACCGTGCTCGATGCCCGCGCGAAACGGCAGAACGTCGTGGAGCGCGTTGTCGAGGCCACCGGTGCCAGGCTGTTCTTCACCGGAAAGATCATCGACATCAGGCGTGAGCTGACCGGCGGTTTTGCGCGCGGTCATGCCATCATCGCCGGCACGGGAGACTGGACCGGTGCGCAGGCCCGCATCGCGATCCAGAACGAGAACCTGGTGCTCTGGATCGACGAGACGCCCGTCGTCATGGTGCCGGATCTCATCATGAACCTCGAAATCGACACCGGTGAGCCGATCACCACGGAAATGCTGCGCTACGGCCAGCGTGTTGCGGTGATCGGGCTTCCGGCCCACGCCCTCCTGAAAACGCCGCGTGCCTTAGAGATCGTCGGGCCGAAGGCGTTTGGCTTTCCGGAATTGACCTTCGAACCGCTGACCGTGCATCAGGCTGCAGAATAAAGGCTATGCCAATGAAGATCCTCAGAACGATCCACGCCGAAGATCTCGAAGACATCGCGATCGGCGGCGCTATCCTCGGAACCGGCGGCGGCGGCGACCCCTATGTCGGCAAGCTGATGGCGCAACAGGCGATCCGCAAGCACGGGCCGGTCAAGCTGGTGGATGTGGAGGAACTGCCCGACGATGCGCTCGTCGTTCCCGTCTGCATGATGGGCGCACCGACAGTCATGACGGAAAAGTTGCCACAGGGTGACGAACTGGTCTTGGCGTTCCGAAAGCTGGAGAAGCTGCTCGGGCGCAAGATCGACGCAGTTCTTTGCGGCGAAGCAGGCGGGGTGAATTCGACGATGCCCTTCGTCGTTGCCGCAGCGACCGGTCTTCCACTGGTCGATGGAGACGGCATGGGCCGCGCCTATCCGGAGCTGCAGATGGTGACGTTCACGTTGCACGGCGTGTCCGCAACGCCGATGGTGCTTTGCGACGACAAGGGCAACTCGCTCGTTCTCGAAACGGTGAGCAACGGCTGGACAGAGCGATTGGCACGCGCTGCAACCGTGGAGATGGGTGGCTCGGCCTTGCTTGCCTTCTATCCGATGAGCGGCGACGTGGCGAAAAAGGCGGTCGTGCGCGGCACGCTGTCTCTCTGCGCCAATCTCGGGCGAACGCTGCGTGAAACGCGGGCAGCCCATGGCGATCCCGTGGGCGCCATCACCAAGATGCTCGGCGCTAGCGTCGTCTTCACCGGTCGCGTCAGGGACATCGATCGTCGGACCGTCGGTGGATTTGCCCGAGGCAGCGCCCGGTTCGACGGACTGGATGACTGGAAGGGGCATAGTTTCAAGCTGGATTTCCAGAACGAGTTCCTGATGGCCGAGCGGGACGGCACGATGATCTGCACCACGCCTGACCTCATCACGCTGCTGGAGGCCGAAAGCGGCAATCCTGTCACCGCCGATTCGTTGCGATACGGGCTGCGGCTGGTGGCTCTGGCATTTCCGTGCAATCCGCAGTGGCAGACGCCAGCGGGTATTGCCCTCGTTGGACCGCGGTATTTTGGCTACAACGCAGACTATACCCCTTACACGTTTTCCTTAATGTAAGATTCAGATGTTTGATAACGTCGTCACCCTGTTTAAGGCGCGCTCACAGCTCGCTGTCGTCTAGCATTGTGGGCGAAAAGCACGCTGAGAGATGTTATTGATGAGACTTGAACTGCGGAACCTTGTGCGGGCGGCAATGATCTAAGCTTGATCACCGTTGCCGTCGGTCGCCTTGAATGGATCAGGACCGTCAACCCCGATCTCGTAAAGAGTCGGCAGCGGCGGTTACGAACTAGATCACCACCAAAGCTTAGAATTCCAACCGATCCTTATAACTGGTATCGAACACTTCTTTAGGTGGCGAAGGAACAATATTCGCTTGGATTATTTGTATGGGCATGGAAAATTCCGAATGGAACGTGCCTGTTGTTCTCCTACCCAGTGCTCAAATCTCAAAAGAGCGCATAATATTTGATGCACGTGATGCTGCTCAAGTTCTCAGGAAGCTTTCGTTGAACTCGGCTTCGCCCGAACGACGACACAGGTGATTGCGGCCAAAGCAAAGGTCTCGAAGCGATCGATCTATGAAGTCTTCACCGACAAGACGGCAATGTTTGCGGAGGTCATTCGGAACGAGGGCGCGATCTTTCTTGACCTGCCAAGAACCTCCCGAGAGCAGTTGCCCCTGCTCGACACCCTGATGCGACTATTCCGGCTCGATATCGATGAAGCCGCAGAGCTTCGTCGAGAGGCGCTGCTGCACCTGATCATGCGTGAATCGTTGCAATTCCCCGAGTTTTGCGATTACCTGTACGACAACGGCATCATCTGCGCCCGCGAGGATCTGATCGAGTGGCTAAGGTCCCAGAACGAAGCCGGCCGTTTGACAATCGAGGATCCAGCAGTCTGTTCGGGAATGCTGATGGACATCGTTTTTGGTGCATTGTTGCCACGCCGGCGCCTGAAAGCGGCGGCGGACCGGGAGCTTCGAAAACTGCATATCAAAAAGCGATTGGAAATTTTCCTGAATGGAGTGAGGCGAGCATGAAGATGTTCGAAGTGCTGCGGCGCTGCTTGTGGTACCGATATTTATGGAGAAAAAGATATGGATGATAAAGTCCGGGCTGCCCTCGACCACTATCACGAAGTGATCCGCAAACAGCAGAACGAGCCGCGCGAAATGCCTCCGGGCGGGCGCGATGGTGGGCTGGACCAGCGCATGCGCGCTGTCGGGCCTGCAACCGGTCAACTGCTGAACGTCCTTGCGAAAAGCATCAAGGCACCGACCATTCTCGAAATCGGCACGTCCTTTGGTTATTCCGGCATCTGGCTCGCAGAAGCAGCGAGGGCTTCCGGCGGCCGGCTTATCACCATGGAACTGCACGCATACAAGACCGACTATGCGCGCAAGATGGCCGAAAGGGCAGGACTTGATAGCTTCATCGACTTCAAAGTCGGCGATGCCATCGAGATGATTTCGCAGCTGCCTGACGGGATCGATTTCATACTGCTGGATCTTTGGAAGGATCTTTATGTGCCCTGCCTGGAAGTGTTCTATCCAAAGCTCAATCGCGGCGCGATCATTGTCGCCGACAATATGGTGCGCGGTGGCGACGGCAATATGAAGGAATATGCAGCCCGCATCCGTGCCATGCCGGGCATCAGTAGCGTGATGCTGCCGGTCGGCAGCGGCCTCGAAGTCAGTCGCTACGACCCGTGAGGCACATGACGCTTTTTAGCAAGTCGTGACGCGGTGCTGGCGCTGAAGCCAGCCATGGCTGCTGCCGTCTCGTTGCGATGCGTTTTGGTCAATCCCATGTACAATCCTGCTTGCTGGTTAGTGATCGTTTGCCGGGCATCCAGGGTCCTCTGCTGGCGTTTTCTCGCCGGTACGACCAGTGCTTATGCCTGTCTCGAGATTTGATATGCGGGTTACGGATATTATCACGTTCGCGTGACGGAGTAACGAACAGCAGGTGCGCTCCGAATACCATTATTGGAGTATCCCACTCCATGTGACTATAAGGATCAGTTCATTGAAATCTTGGATCAAAATAAACCGCTTCGTCGCTTCGACAGCCTTTGTCGCGCTCATGGCGGTCCCGGCCATGGCCGAAACAAAGGCTCCTATCAAGGCTCACAACGTCGTTCTTGTGCATGGACTCTATGCCGACGGCTCAAGCTGGTCCGAGGTGATCCCGCTTTACAGAAAGCAGGCCTGCACGTTACTGCGGTGCAGAACCCCCTCACCTCGTTCAAGGACGACGTGGACGCAACTGATCGCATTCTAGCACAACAGGATGGCCCTACGGTACTCGTTGGACATTCCTATGGCGGGGCTGTTATCAGCGAAACTGGGGATGATCCGAAGGTCAGCGCGCTTGTCTATATCGCTGCTAGAGCACCGGAAGCTGGCGAGGACTTCGCTGCATTAGGTAAGACTTTTCCGGCCACTCCAGCGAGCCAGGGTACGATCCATGAAGGTGGGTTCGCGCAGTTGAGTGAAAAAGCGTTTATAGAAGACTTCGTCGGTGATTTACCCGTTTTGCAGGCAAGAGCTCTTTACGCAGTACAGGGACCAGCTTCGGATTCTCTTTATACGGTTAAGACGACAAAGGCTGCTTGGCACAGTAAGCCTAGTTGGTATGCCGTTTCTCAAAATGATAAGACGAGTTCGCCAGACCTCGAACGGTTTCTTGCTAAGCGTATGGGCGCAACAACGGTTGAATTAGCCTCCAGCCATGTCTCAATGCTGTCACATGCCCAGAGTGTCGCAAACCTCATTTTGGAAGCGGCGGGCTATCGGACGAAATAGCGGCTTCCCCGCCTTTGTGGTATGCGAATGATTGACAGCGGTTTGTTTGCCTGTCGAAAGGGCCGATCAGTCACTCAAGCGAGGACTACGATTTGCCGGAACATGTGGTGATTTTGAAGCCACATGCGATCGAACATTCACGGGAGAACTGGCTGCCAATCTGGCATGTCTCGGCAAATCGCTCTACGTTGCATCAACAGACCCGTTATCTATTTCGCCAGCATTTTTGCCGCTTCAACGTCCGGCTGATCTGTAAATTTCTTTGAGAGGACAAGTAGAAGATGAACTTGCCGGCCACCCAGTATCCGTGAGTCAAGGATTTGCTACGATATCCACCACGGCGTATTTGCGTCTACCTTTATATCGGTTGGCTCCGGCGCCTTCGCCTACATCGCCTATATTCAATCGTGCCTACAGACGTTGCGAACCGCGACATGGCCCATTGCTTGTGAATACGGTTTATAAAAATACGATAGCGCATGAACGACAGAGATGCGCTTCCAGACCTTGAACCGCTGCAGCTACCGTCGCATTCGATCGGCCGGCAAGCCCTTTCGCGGAACGCACCCCAGATTTAACGCCGGCACTCAACAGCATGCTTAAGGTTGCGCCAACCATATCGGCGAAATCAGAGGCGACGTAAAGAATCTTATAAAGACCACCCTTTAGGCTTTGAAGTAAGGCAGGCAGAGCAATGCAGATCGATTTACAAACCCTTTGGTACTTAACCGTCGGAACGCTGCTGGTGTCAGCGTCGCTTCTCCTTTGGGAAAGGCAGGCACATCCAGGTCGCGCACGTGTGCTCGGTGTTCTGGCCGCGGCACTTTTCGCGTTCGTTCTCGGGTGCGTGCTTGCAATGAACCGGAGCCACTTTCCGGTCGCGCTCGGCATGGGGGCGGTCAACATCCTAATGATGTTGGGCTACCTTTTGGTCCTTAACGCGATCGCCGGCCTCGACGGTCACCGCTATCTCTGGTCGTCCGTCGCAGCCCTGAGCTTCCTATCCATCGCCTGGGCGATCGCTGGCACGCACTTCCCGGCCGCCTTCTGGAACCATGTCTCGTCTATCCCCATCGCGCTGACCTGCGGCCTGACAGCATGGATAATTATGCGCAGTCGCACGGCCCAGCGATTGCGCTCACGTCCGATCGCTGTATCGATCTCGGCCGTCCATGCCGTGTTCTACCTCGGCCGAGCGTTCATTGCCCCTGTTCTCCTTCAGCGGTACGGGCAAGATATTATCTCCATCGTTGGGAAGGCGACGATGTACGAGGCCGTCTTGTACTCGGTAGCGATGCCGATGTCCTTTCTGATGATTATTCGAGAGGAGGAAAAGCTCCATCTGCTCCGCATGTCACAAACCGATCAGTTGACCGGGCTTGCAAACCGTCACGCCTTTTTTGAGCAGGCATCTCGGATCCTCCGGGAGCGGCATGGAGACCCAGTCTCCCTGCTCGCCTTCGATCTCGACCACTTCAAGGCGATCAACGACCGTTATGGACATTCAACCGGAGATAAGGTTTTGCAGTTGTTCGCCGAAACCGCCCGCGAACAGGCGGGGCCAGACGCGCTTATTGTCCGGCTGGGCGGTGAGGAATTCGCTGCGCTTCTGCCTCGTTGCGACCATTCCCAGGCTCTCAACCGCGGCTCGGCGATCGCAAGCCGGTTCGCCGAAGCAGCCGCTCGGGCAGAGGGTTTGAAAACCGGGGCCACCGTCAGTATCGGCCTTGCTGCACCGGACTGCCACGACCTCGCCGGGATGCTCGCAAGCGCCGATGGCGCGCTGTACCGGGCGAAATCCCTTGGGCGGAATCGCGTTGAGACCGCACTGCCAAACGAATTGCTGCTGCACCCCTCAGCAGATCCCTTGCATCATCAGTTGCGGGTAGTGACGATGGGCGCGTCCTGATTCGATGTAGCGTTTTTGGACAAGAGCGCTCTTGATGAGATTCGAATTTGCGCCACCTGTTCATACGGAAATAATTTCCGCGTGTAGCGGCCAGATGGTTGGGCGTGAACGGGTTTGGATCTTCGATCGGCAGGCGCCACATATCCGCTGACATGGAATAGGTCGCGATATCTATCGGTCAGCATAACTCATTTGGAGTAAACAATTTCCGTTAATCCTCGCCTTGAACCGTATTGAACCCGCGACCGGCTGGCCAAAATTACATAAGCGTCTGAAAAGGCGCGCTTTTTGCGCGTAATGCGCATTTATGGAACCTCATGAGTTCGAAAATCGAGTTGAGATTCGGTCATCAGGGACATCGACTGGCTCAACGCTAGTTGCCAGACCAAATTTATGAACCCTATTGGAATGCCCAGATCTCTTTCGCGATGTGCTCGGCAATTGCTAAGGATGATGTGGCGCCGGGCGACGGCGCGTTGCGAATATGGGTCACATATCGCGTCTTGCGGATAACAAAATCATCTACCAACCGGCCGTCGTTCTTCATAGCTTGGGCGCGGATACCTCGGGTAGCGGGCACTACCTTTACGTCTGCAAGGGACGGAACATATTTCGCCGCTTCAGCCACGAAGGTGTTCTGGCTGAGGACGGTCTTCAGTTCTCGGATGGCCACCGCCTTGTTGCGGGCCGCAAATTTCCAGAAGCCGGGAAAGGTGACGAAATTGGCGATGTCGCGCAGGTCGAAGCGGCGGCCGGAATAGTTTTCGCGGCCGAGCGAGATGAAGGCATTCGGGCCGATAGTAATCTCGCCGTCGATGCGCTTAGTGAAGTGCACCCCGAGAAAGGGAAAGCGCGGATCCGGAACCGGATAGATCAGCCCCTTTACGTGCTTTCTGAAGGCGGCGTCGACGACGTAGTAGAGGCCGAAGAACGGCACGATGCGCGGTTCATCCCCGTCACCCGAGGCGCCCGCCAGGCGATCCGACTGCAAGCCTGAGCAGGCGATGACATGGTCGTAGGGCTTGTCGTCGAGCCGCCCTTCGGCACCCTCGACATAGGCGCCGTCGCTGCTTTCGGTGATCTTGGCGACCTTCGTCCCGAGCCTGAGGCTGGCGCCCCACTCCTTGATTTCGGCGGCGATGCGCCTGGCTACCGCCTCGTAGCTGACTATGGCCGTGCGCGGCGAGTGTAGCGCCCGGATGCCGACGCCGTTCGGCTCGATTTCGCGCATCCGCTCAGGCCCGATCAGGCTGACCCCAGGCACGCCATTGGCGATCGACCGCCTGTGGATCGCCTCCAACCGCGGCAGTTCTTCGTCCTTGAGCGCCACCACAAGCTTGCCGCATTCGTCATAGGGCAGCGCGTGGGCGACACAGTAGTCGCGAATTAGTTCGGCGCCGCGGGTGCAAAGCCGCGCCTTCAGGCTGCCCGGCTCGTAATAGAGGCCGGCATGCACGACGCCAGAATTGTGGCTCGACTGGTGCTGGGCAACATTCGCCTCCTTTTCGAAGACGGTGACGGCAATGCCCGAATGATCCAGTATTAGCTGTCGGGCCACGGCAAGGCCGTTGATGCCCGCTCCGATCACTGCAATTCGCCTGGACATGGTCTTCTCCGGTACGTCTTCTGGTGGTGGTTCGAAAAACATGCGTTGCCTGCCCCCATCGAAAAGATGCAGCCAAGCCCAGAGTTACGTGTTCGATGAACAGCTCATCCGCCTTATCTACGGAACAGCGCAGGCGCGGCTAACTCTCTGTTTCACCGCAATTCATAGCGGAATTCAGAGTTAAATTCTCCGAGCTCTTTTCACCACCTACTTTGAGCTAATGGCCCCAGCAGCGTTATCGATCAATCTAGTCATCCATCGACCTGATCCGCTTTGGATACACGCCCTTTGTCGGCGCATTTGAGAAGCTTTGCAGCGTCTGTCCACCATCCACCAGCCACGCCGCGCCACTGACGTGGCGCGCCCCATCCGAGGCCAAGAACAGAACGATTTCTGCCACGTCTTCCGGCTGACCGATCCGCCGGAGCGGAATCCGCTCAGCGAAATGCTCGACCGCCGATTTAATGTCTCCATCCCCTCGCATGCCGGGCACACCGAGCGTCGTCTCAATCACACCGGGGCATACCGCATTCACTCGTATACCATAGCGCGCCAGATCCAGGGCGGCGACTTTGGTCAGGCCGACGACGGCGCTCTTGGTGGCGGCATAGCCAGCGCCTCCAGAAAGGACGTCCCATCCAGCCATTGATGATCCCATGTTCACGATCTTGCCGGCAATCTGCAGTTTTACCATCGCCGCTGCCGCAAACTTCAACACAAGAAACATGCTACGAAGATTGGCGTTGACAATGGCGTCCCAGTCCGACGCCTCGAGCAGATGTACCGGCGCGACGATGCCCGAAATGCCCGCATTGTTGAAGACAACGTCGATACGACCGAATGTTCTGAGAGCGAGATCGACCGCTCCCTTCGCCGCGGTCTCGTCGGACAAGTTGCCAGCAACAATTGCCAGTCGGTCCCCGACCCCGAACATTGACGCCTTACTTTCCAATGTCTGCCCGTCGATATCTGCCAGCACGACGTTCGCGCCGCGCTCGAGAAACATCCTGGCGGCCGTACTGCCTATGACCCCGCCACCGCCGGTGACAAGCACTGTCTTGCCCGCAAAATCCTGTCCGAATGTCATTTCGATGCACGCCTCTTCTTGATTCAGATCTCGTGTGCAACCAGCGGGTCAGGGTAAGAACGCCAGGAATAACGTGGTTGAAACCCCAGAAGATCCTTCGCCAACGCATTCGACAGGAGGCTACCGTGATCATCCAGATATTCCCGCAGTTCCACATCCGGATAGTGCGTCTCGAGCAGTTGATGTGACGGCGTTTCACTATAGGTATCGTCGGCCGAAATGAAGATGCGTTCATGACCTGTCGCCTCTGCTCTGGCAGCCCGGACGAAAGCCTCTGCGGCATCCCTTGCGTCGATATAGGCCCAAAGATCCAGAGGCGCATCAGAGCTCTGGCGGCGCGGCCCGACATCCCGGAAGAAACTCTCCGGTGTTTGTATCCAGGGCATCCGGATGCTCATTGCCGTCCCGCCGGTGCGTCTGACCCAGGCTTCAACCATCTCCTCACCCAGCCATTTTGTCACGGCATAGATGTCCTGCGGCTGGGCTCTGTGGGACTGGTCGATTGGCAGAAAATCGAGCTGCACCGGAGCCGGCGCAAACGGCAGGCCGATGATGCTAAAGGATGAGGCAAACAACAGTTTCTTTATGCCGGCCGTTTCCATGGCGGTCAGCACGTTGAACATCAGGGCCATGTTCGTTCTGAAGACATCATCTGTCGCGTAGCCTCCGGGGCGCGGTATCGATGCGATATGCGCCACGCAATCAACGTCCCTGATCAGTGCCGTCGCTGTAGGAAGGTCGCAAAGGTTGGCCCCGACTATATCGCCGCTTTCGTTGCCGACGATGTCCATGGCCGTAACGGCAAAGCCGGCGGCACGATAAGCCTCCACCACATGGCGGCCAAGCAGTCCAGCAGCCCCCGTCACCAAGATATGCATCCCTGCATTTACCTCCGCCGACCCCGCGTCGCAGAGCAAGTTAAGCGAAAAATCCGTCCGTAGTCCAACAATATTTCTGATTGCACCCTGCTTGACAAACGTTGAATTTGCGGCTCAGTTTAGTTCGTCCACGAACTATATAGATCGACCTGCGCTGACTGGGATGCGCTTGAAACGGCAGTTCGGGCTAACAAACAACAACAGAGTGGGAACGATCATGATTTCGATTTTCAGGAAAGTGCTTGCCAGTTCGGCGATGATCGCCACTCTGGCCTTCGGAGCAACGGCTGCGGATGCCGCTCAGCTCAAGGTCGCGGCGATTTCGGGATATTTCTCGCAGGGCTTCGGCATTTCGATCGTCAATGGCTTAGACAAGGCCAAGAAGGATCTCGGCATCGAGCTGAAGATCGTTGACACCGGTAATCGCGCGCTCGACTATGAGGAGCAATTCAACAACCTGGCCAAGGATGGCAATTACGATGTCATCTTCGTCATGGGCTGGGAATTGGTCGACGCGCTCCAGAAGTCGCATGCCGCCTACCCAAAGCAACGCTTTGTCTTCATTGATGGCGTGCTCGATAGCCCGACGATGACCTATGTCAAATTTTCAGAGGAAGAGGGTTCATACCTCGCGGGCGGCCTTGCGGGCATGTTGACAGCGGAAAAAGTTGACGGCTTCGCCGACTCTTCGCAAGTCGGCTTCATCGGCGGCCGCGACATCCCCGTCATTCATAACTTTCTTATGGGTATGGAGCAGGGCGTCGCCAAAGCTTCCAAGGACGTGAAGGTCAACAGTGTGTTTGCTGGCACCTTCGACGATCCGGCCAAGGGCAGCGAAGTGGCGATGGCTATGTACGGTCAGGACATCGATATAATCTACCAGGCAGCGGGGCCGACTGGTGAGGGTGTTCTTCAAGCCGCCAAGGCCGCCAACAAATACGCGATCGGCGTTGACATCGACCAATGCGCCACCGCACCGGGCAACATCTTGGCATCCATGATGAAACGTGGCGACATCGCAGTCTACAACATGATCAAAGGCCAGGTCAGTGGCGACGATCCTATTAAGGACGGCTCCGTACTCTACGGCATCAAGTCAGGCGGCGTCGAGCTGAAGGTTTGTGATCAGGTCAAGGACAAGATCCCGACCGATGTCATGACCAAGCTTGAAGCTATGCGCAAGGGCGTCGCCGACGGCACGATCTCCGTGGCTCTAAACAAGTAGAGCAAAGCCCAGGGTCTGATCGGGTCTCCAGTTCGGAATCTTGGTCCAACTTGGCGCGGCGATTCTATTCGCGCCAAGTCCCTCCTTTTTGATTTAGGTCAATGGCCGTTGAAAACGATGAGAGCTTGATGGCTTACGCGATCGAAATGTCCGGCGTCACAAAACGCTTCGGCCCGCAGACGGCCAACAGCGACGTCAATCTCGCGGTTCGCAAGGGCGAGATCCATGCGCTGGTCGGGGAGAACGGTGCTGGAAAGACGACGTTGATGAATGTCCTCTTCGGCCTCTACCAGCCAGACGCAGGGGTTCTGAGCATTGATGGTGAACCGGTGGTGATGGATTCGCCGCGCAAGGCGATCGCGCTCGGTCTCGGCATGGTGCACCAGCACTTCAAGCTGGTGCCGTCGCTGACCGTTGCCGAAAACATTTTTCTCGGCATGGAAATCACCAAAGGCGGTCTCATCGATCGCAAAGCGCAGAGCGCACGGGTCCGCGAACTGTCGACAGCCTTCGGCCTTCAGGTCGATCCGGATCGTCGCGTTGCAGAGCTCTCGGTTGGTATCGAGCAAAGGGTCGAGATACTCAAAGTGCTCGCCCGCGGTGCGAAGATTGTCATTTTGGACGAACCCACAGCCGTACTGACGCCGCAGGAAAGCCGGGACCTATTCCGAATCCTGCGATCCTTTACGGAAAAAGGCATGACGGTGATCTTCATCTCGCATCACCTGTCGGAAGTGATGGAGGTCTCCGACACGATCACGGTGCTTCGCGACGGCCGCGTGGTCGGCACCAGGCCGACCAGCGAAGTCTCGGAAGACGAGCTCGTCCGGATGATGGTCGGCCGGGCCGTCAATTTCGATCGCCGGCCGCGAGGCGCGGTGACGGGAGAGCCGGTGCTTGATCTGCGCGAGGTCTGTGCCCGCGACGATCGCGGCCTGCCGACGCTGAGCGACATCAATTTCAAGGTCAGGGCCGGCGAGATCATCGGCATCGTTGGCGTCGATGGCAATGGCCAGACCGAACTGGCGGAAGTGATTTCAGGCCTACGCCAACCGAGCCACGGCGTCATCCAACTATGCCAGACGCCCGTGCAGGGGCAGGATCCGCTAACCGTTCGCATCGCCGGGCTCTCGCATGTGCCAGGTAACAGATTGGTGCGCGGCGTTGATGCCTCGGCTTCCATCGCGTCGAACATCCTGATGGGACGGCAGCACTCAGCGCCGTTTGCCAAGTGCGGCTTCATTCGCTGGACGCATGTCAAGCAGCAAGCCGAACGGCTGATCAAGCAGTTTGACATCCGTGCGACCGGCCATCGAGCCGCGGTCAGGACGCTATCCGGCGGCAATATGCAAAAGGTCGTGTTGGCCCGTGAATTCTCCCGTGGAGCACCCTTCCTGCTCATTGATCAGCCGACACGCGGCGTGGACATCGGTGCCATGGAAGGAATCCACGACGAGATCATCCGGCAACGGCAAATCGGCGCCGCAATACTGCTGATCTCCGTGCAGCTGGACGAAGTTCTCAAGCTGGCCGATCGTATCCTGGTGATGTTTGCCGGGCGTATCGTCGGAGAAGTCGATCCGGACAACACGACCGAGGACGAGATCGGATTCCTGATGGCCGGACGCCAGGCCGGTGAAATGAAGGTGGCCTCATGACCGCGAGCCGCGACGACGCACAAACGGTCCTGGTCGCACCAAAGCGCCGTATGAAATTCCCCGACTGGGCCGAGGGCATGTTCGGCCAAATGCTGGCTATCGGCATCTCGCTAATCGGCGGTGCGATCATCATCATTGCCGTCGGCGAAAATCCCACGCATGTGTTCGCGACGTTATTGCGCGGCGCGTTCGGCAATAGCGAACGCATCGCTGGCTCGCTGCTTCAGGCGACCCCCATCATCATCTGCGGTGTGGCAGCCTGCATTGCCTTGCGTGGCGGACTGTTCAATATCGGCGTCGAAGGCCAGCTCTATGTCGGTGGTTTTGCCGCCGCCTGGGTCGGTTTCGGCTTTACTCTGCCGCCGGTCATTCATTTGCTGGTTGCGCTGGCGGCAGCCGTCCTTGCGGGTGCACTCTGGGTCGCGATACCGGCCTTCTTCCGGGCCCGCTACGGCACCAACGAGGTCGTCTCGACCATCCTGGCCAATTACGTTGCCGTGCTGTTGACGTCCTATCTGACGATCAGCGTCTTCAAGCGCCCGGGCGGCTGGTCGGAAACGGCGCCCATTGCAGCCACCGCCGAGCTGCCGCATCTGATGAACGATTCCCGTGTCAATCTCGGGCTGTTGATTGGCATCGCGCTTGCCTTTGGCCTGCAGCTGTTCCTGAAGCGGACCAGCGCCGGCTACTCGATGAGCGCCATGGGGGCCAATTTGAAGTTCGCCGAATATGGCGGCGTTAAAGTCAAGCGCAACATCCTCGTCATCCTTTTGGTGTCAGGCGCAGTCGGCGGGCTGGCCGGCGGTGTCGAGACGCTCGGCGTGCACCATCGCTTCATGGAAGGCTTTGCGCCGGGCTTCGGTTTCGATGGCGTGATCGCCGCCCTTCTTGCCAATGGCAGCCCGATCGGCATGGTCGGCGTGGCGCTATTCTTCGGCGCGCTCAGGGCAGGATCGCTGCTGATGGAGGTGGAGACGACGGCGTCGCGCGAAATCATCACGGTGATCCAGGCCTTGATCATTCTCTGCGTTTCGGCGCAGATTCTAGTGCGCCGCCGCCGCGACAGCCGTCAGGGAGAGCGTCGATGGAAATTCTAGAAAAGATCTTCAATCTGGCGCTGATTGCCGCAACCTTGCGCACGACCGCGCCCATCCTGTTGGTCGCGCTCGGCGGCACCTTCACCACCAAGGCCGGCATCTTCAACATCGGCCTTGAGGGACAGATGCTGATGGGTGCCTTCTGCGCCGTACTCGGTTCAATCTGGACCGGCTCGGCGCTGGGCGGCGTGCTATGCGGCGTGCTAGCGGCCGTGACCATGGCCGGACTGTTCTCGCTGCTGGTCGTCACATTACGGGCCAACGAGGTTGTCGTCGGCCTGGCGCTCAACATCCTCGCCGGCGGCCTGACGATCTCGCTCACCAAGGCGATCTTCGGCGTGCGTGGATCAATTGTCCGCGGCGACATTGTCGGGCTGCCGCGGATCGACATTCCTGGCATCGCCATGCTGGGCCAAGTTGGCCGCGTGCTGTCCGGTTACACGCCACTCGTCTATTTCGCCTTCATCGCCGTCTTCCTTGTCTGGCTGATCCTCTATCGCACGCGTCTCGGCCTCTATATCCGCGTCGTCGGCGAGAAGCCGGAGGCAGCCGAGGCGATCGGCATCCCATCAGCGCGGATGCAGCACATTGCTTCGCTGCTCTGCGGCGTGCTCGCGGGCCTGGCCGGTGCGCATCTGTCGCTCGGCTATATCACCATGTTTGCCGAGAACATGTCGTCGGGCCGCGGTTTCATGGCCGTCGCCGTGCTGATCTTTTCAAATGGCGACCCGCTGAAGGTGCTGTTCGGCTGCCTGCTGTTCGGCTTTTCCGACGCCGCCTCGCTGCGGCTACAGACCTTCGGCGTCTCTTCCTACCTCGTGCTGATGGTGCCCTATCTGGTGTCGCTGTTGGCACTGTTCGGGCTGACCTACCGCCAGCGGCCAAAGGTCGTCCGGGAAACGCTTGAAAGCTTCTCTCTTCTCAAACGGGCGTAAGGCCAAGGAGCCATGATGGAACGAATAATTTTGGATGTGGACTCGGCCGGTGACGACATCCTTGCCATCCTCTTTGCGCTCGGATGCGAAGGTATCTCACTGGAGGGCGTCACTGCCTGCACCGGGGCGGCCGGCGACATCGAGCAGGTTACCAACGTCGTCCTCAACACGCTATCGCTGGCAGGCCGCGACGATATCCCGGTCGCCGCTGGCGCCTTCCGTCCAATCGTCGGCAATTCGGCCGCTGACATGCTGGCGCCCGTGAATTTCGAAAAGCAGTTGCAGGCGCGCTTTGGCGACCGGCTGAGGGACTTCAATCCGAAGGCCCCTCCCCCGAAACGCCAGGCGATGCAAAAGCACGCCACGGACTTCATCATCGATACCGTGCGGGCCAATCCCGGCGAGATCTCGATCGTCGCAACCGGACCACAAACGAATGTTGCCCTGGCGCTGCGTATGGCCCCCGATATCGCCGGTTTGGTCAAGCAGATCGTCGTCCTCGGCGGCTGCTTCCAGACGCCCGGCAACATGACACCGGTCTCCGAATACAACATCTGGGCCGACCCGGAAGCGGCACGCGTGGTGCTTGCCAGCGGCGCGCCAGTCATCCTCGTCCCGCTCGACGTCTGCGAGGACAACCGCGTCGCTGCCTCCATGCTGACGCGCGACGACCTGAACGATCTCGGATCGCTCTATCCCGACAGCACCGTGGTGTCCTACGTCCAGAGGACGTTTCCGATCTACATCGACATCTGGCGGGAGTTCTTCAAGCTCGTCGGCTTTCCGCTCGATGACGCGATCGCGGTGAGTGCAGTGCTGCATCCAGAATTCTTCTCCATGACAGAGCCGCTGTTCGTAGATGTTGCCCTCAGCGAACGCTTGGTGCGCGGCCAAACGGTGGCATTCCGCGGCCGACAGATACTGCCGTTTTCCGGACCTGCGACGACCCGCATCTGCCAGGACCTCGACGGCAAGAAATTCCTGAAATTGTTTAAGAGCGCCATTGGCGCATTGGCATAGGAAAATGATGATGAAGAAAATCCCTGTGCTCATAGACTGCGATCCAGGTCATGACGACGCCATCGCCCTGGTCATGGCGCATCGCTCTCCAGCCATCGACCTTCTCGGGGTAACGACGGTCTGCGGCAATGCCACCCTTGACCGCACCACCACCAATGCGCGGAGGATTCTCGAGTTCATCGGCGCGACCGATGTGCCGATCGCAGCCGGCTGTGTTTCGCCGCTGGCGCGCTCCCTCGTGCTCGGCACAGCTGACGGGCCGAGTGGCCTCGATGGCACGACCTATCTGCCCGAGGCGTCGATGCCGCTCGTCGACATGCATGGCGTCGACTTCATCGCCAAGGTGCTGTCCGAGGCGGAAGAACCGGTGGTTCTGGTGCCGACGGGACCCTTGACCAATATCGGTATGTTTCTGCTGAAATATCCGCAGCTGAAGCACAAGATCGCCAGGATCGTGCTGATGGGCGGCGCCTTCTACCGGCGGACGGAATACATCACTCCGACCGAGTTCAATATCTTCTGCGACCCCGAGGCCGCTAGAATCGTGCTGGAAAGCGGGCTCGACATCACCATGGTCGGTCTCGACGTCACTATGCACGTGCTGGTCGAAGAGGAGCAGTTCGCCGAGTTGCGGAAAATCGACACCAAGCTCGGTGAGGTCGTTCTGGACTGGCTGAAATTTTATGAGAAGCTGCATCGCGGCCAGATGGGCGTCGGCGGCGCGCTACACGACCCGCTGGCGCTGGCGGTGGTCATCGATCCGACCTTGATTGAAACGCGCGACGCTCATGTCGAGATCGACCTGACCGGGACGCATACTTTCGGCGCCACGGTTGCCGACTACTGGAACCTGCGCGGACTGGGGACCAACTGCAAGGTGGCCAGCCGTGTCGATTCAGACCGCTTCTTCGAACTGATGTACACGCTGCTGCGCGACTGACCCGCCACGAACCACGGAGTTTTTCGGATGACCGACGTATTTTCCGCCCACCGCCACGATGACGCAGCGATACTCGACCCGACCAAGACGGCAGTCATCGTCATCGACATGATCAACGAGTTCTGCAAGCCCGGCGGACGGATGGTGTTGCCCGGCTATGAAACACTGATGCCGCAGCAGAAGGCACTGATCACTGCTGCCCGAGCCAATGGCGTGCCGGTGATCTTCGTCGTCGATTCCCATCGCAAGAACATGCGGCGAGATCGCGAATGGGTGAAGCGCACGCCGCATGGCGTCGAGAATACCTGGGCGACGCAGGTCATAGACGATCTCGAAGTGCAGGACGAAGACATCGTCGTCGTCAAGCACCGCTATTCGGCCTTCTTCCAGACCGACCTCGATCTCGTGCTGAAAGACATGCTGATCTCGCAGCTCGTCGTCTTTGGTGTCGTCACCAACATCTGCGTGCGATCGACAGTGCATGACGGCTTTTTCCAGGGCTACGATATCGTCGTGCCGCACGACGCCTGTGCCGCGACCGGACCACGCGAACATGTTTCGACGCTTTACGATATTGCCACCCATTTCGGCACGGTCTCCGACACCGAGACGGTAACCGCGGCCTTGGCCGGTAAAATCGCGATTTCCAACCAGATTTTCGAAGCATAAGCGATGGGAACCCTCGAGACCCAGGATCGAACTCCGAAGGGTGGCAAGTGTTCGCGCGAGCAACCCGCGGATAACGCGCCGAGATCGCGGGAGGCGATAGACCTGCGGCTCGCCGAAATCGGCTACAAGCTCGAGGAGCACAATGCCCATATCATCCGGCTCGCGCATCAGAGAGCCACGGCGATCTTCCAGAAAGCATTCGAAGGTTATGCGCTGACTCCACCGCAATCGGCGATCCTCGCGACCCTTTTGCGCTATGGACCGATGTCGCAGATCAATCTCGGCCGCCTGACGGCGATCGACACTGCGACATTGAGCCCTATGCTGCAGCGACTGCAGGATCCGGGCCTCCTGCAACGCGTCCCATCGGATGAGGACCAGCGTGTCAATTTGGTTGCCCTCACCGAAAAGGGTATCGATTTCGCATTGGAAACCTTGCCGATCGCAAAGCGGGTTAGCGACGAGGTGCTGGCACCGCTGAAACCCAGGGACCAGCGACGATTCCTCGCAATGCTGGCACTCCTAAAGTGATCCTGGGTTATTTCCTTAAGGATTGACGACCGTTCGATAAAAAACCGGCGCTCAACAGGTCGACCAAAGACTTGCGTTACCGCAGTCCATCCTTTCCTATTACGTCCGCGCGCTGCAGCCCACCGACACGTGGCAGGGGCCGCCCACCGGTCGTCAAGGCGATGGCGATGACGATCTCATTGGCCTTCGGTGCACCGGGTATACGGACCTCGACGCCGTCGAAGTGACTGCGGACATAGACCGCATCTTTGTAGCCAAGCGGAATGTCGAAGATGGCGCCCGGACCTGCCCGCTTCTTGGAGGACGGAATGATAGACGCGCCGCCAGCCAGTGCAGCGCGGATCGGTGCCCCAAGCTTCGGGTGCAGGAAGGCCGCCGCATGCTCCAGCTCGCCATCCTCGCCAACGGCAGCCGCTTTGCCAAAACTGTGGATGGCTGAGGCAGGTACACCGAGCAGAGCAATTGTCCTTTGCACCAGCATCTCACTAAGCGGCGTCGCCAGGTCATAGAGCGGAGATAGGTCGGCGACGAAGGCGCCGGCATAGGGATTTTTGACAACCGCGGCAGCAACCGCGCGCCGGACGGGCGGCTGTACCACTTGCCCCTGCTCGCTCAGCGTCTCCTCGACGAAGGTGACGATCCGCCTGATCTCAAGGTTCATCGCAGCCCATCCTCGCCCTTGATGTCGGCAACTGCCAAGCCGCCAAGCCGCGAATGAACCCGGGGACCCGTCGTCATGGCAAGGACGAAGACGATCTCATTGCGCTTCGGGGCGTCCGGGATGCCTACTTCGATTGCGTCAAAGTGGCTCCGGACATAGGAGGCATTGATGTGAGTGATCGGCACGTCGAGCCTTGCTCCCAGCCCGCCGACCTTCTTGGCCGAAGGGACGATTGCCTTCGCGTTGCCCAGAACCTCACGCATCGAATAACCGCCAGGCACATGCCAAAGGGCGCCGTGCTCCAGCTCACCGGCCTCACCGACGATCGAGCCTTTGCCGTAACCCTCGATAACCGCGACATCACCGCCAAGCGCTGCCAGCAGGCGCTGTGCCATATCGAGGCCAAGAGGCTTCAGCGTGTCCATGTAGCCGGTAATATCCTCGACATATCCGCCGGCGAACGGATTTGCGACGACCGCCATGATGACGCCGCGCCGCGGCGGCGTGTCGGCCACCGGGCCACCGTCATGGAAGATCTCCTCGATCTGAAGGTAGAATTTGCGAACTTCGACGGGCAGCATTCAATTTTCTCCTGTTTCTGATCCTGTCAGGCGACGTGGCGGGTCGGGTTGCGAAGTGCCTCTGTCTCGTCGGCAACGACTTTTCCGGTCGAGGGGTCGATGACCACCCGAAACAGCTTCCGCACGTCTTCTATGCTGTAGTAGCCAAGTCCGACATCAGTCAGCACATCGGCGACATCACGCTCGAATGGCGATCCGTAGCCACCGCCGCCGGGTGTCTCCACACGCACGCGGTCTCCCTTGCGCAGCGCAATGTCCTGCTCCTTGGTGATGTGCGGCGGTCGATATTCGACGCCGTTCCGGATGACGACGATGCTGCCTGGTTCGCCATCGCGACCGCCGAGGACGCCCTGCGGTCCGACGCGTCCGTGATCCATCACGAAGGAGGCGCTAGCCTCGCCGCGCAGCAATTCTACCTCGTAGGTCAGGCCAAAGCCGCCGCGGGTCTTGCCGGCACCGCCGGAGGCCTCGCGCAGAGAATATTCAGTAAACAGCACCGGGAAGACCTGTTCGGTGATTTCAACGGGCGGCGACTTGGAAATCCCGATCGTCGAGCAGCCATTCGTCAGCCCGTCGCCGGCGATGTTGCCGCCATAGCCACCGCCCGAAATCTGGTACATGACATAGTCGCGACCGACCTCCGGATCGTGGCCGCCGAGGGCGAAATTGCCGCTCGAGCCGGCAGGCGCTGCTGTCACCAGCTCGGGCAGCGCGTGCACTAGCGCCGAGAACACGGCTTCAGCAATGCGTTGGGAAACTTCTGCCGCACAGCCCGAGACCGGCCGCGGGTATTTCGCGTGCAGAAAGGTTCCGGCCGGATCCTTGATGATCAGCGGCTCGAAGGCGCCCGCACTCAAGGGAATGTCCGGAAAGATGTGACGGATCGCCAGATACACCGAGGAATGCGTCGTCGCCAGAACGCAATTCATCGGGCCCTTGCAAGGTGGGCTTGATCCTTCGAAGTCAAAAATCAGCGTGTCGTCGTCGGTCTTGGTGACCAGCAGCGAAATCTTCAGCGGCTCGTTGACGATACCATCGGAATCGATAAAGGCGGCGCCGCGATAGGTGCCGGTGGCGATCCTGCGGATAGAGGCGCGCATCTGCGCGGCAGAGCGAACGCGCAATTCGGCTATCGCATCGATCACCGTTTGATCGCCATAGCGATCGAGCAGTGCATGCAGGCGCTCGGAACCGACCCGCAAGGCTGCGGCCTGCGCCCGGATGTCACCTATCCTTTGATCGGCGATGCGGATGTTGGAGCAGATGATCGCATAAATCTCCGAATCGAGCATACCCTTCTTGAAGAGTTTCACGGGAGGCAGACGCAGACCTTCCTGCTCGACGGATGTCGCCGACGCGGAAAACCCCCCAGGCACAGCACCGCCGATGTCCGGCCAGTGGCCGATGTTGGAGAGCCAGCAGAAGATCTTGCCGTTGCGGTAGAAGGGCATCGCGAAGCGGACGTCCATGAGGTGCGTGCCGCCAAGGTAGGGATCGTTGACCACATAGATGTCGTGCTCCTCCGGCGGCAGACAACGGCCGTCGCGGATGAACTCGATGATCGTCTTTGTCGATGCCTGCATGGTACCGACGAAGACCGGAAGGCCGCCGATGCCCTGGGCGATCAACGAGCCGTCGTCGGCGGCATAGATGCCATCGGAACGGTCATCAGCTTCGGAAATGATCGGCGAGAAGGCCGCGCGCGAAAAGGTATGATCCATCTCGTCACAAACCTGCTGCAGCCCGGCCTGGATGACAGTCAGGGTGATGGCGTTGATACCGCTCATGCTCGTTGCCCCACGGTGATGATTATATTGCCTTGCGCGTCGCCTTCAGCGACATCGCCGGGATTGATGACGGTTGTGGCATCGAGCTGCTCAAGGATGGCCGGACCCTCGATCCGAGCGTCAATCGGCAACTTCTCACGCCCGTAAACCGGCGTCTGGCGCCATGCGCCGCCAAAACGGACCGGCCGCGTTTCCACCAGTGCCTCTTCCACTGTCGCCGCTCTTCCTGCCATGGGGATTAGGTTCTCTAGGCTGACCTCACGGCGGATGCCGATGACCGAGGTGTTGATGCTGACGATTCTTGCCCGGACTTCCGGAAGGCGCACGCGGAAGCGATCGTAATAGGCTTCCTCGAACAGCAGCTGCATTGTCTGCATGTCTGCGGCGCCCTCCGGCAGCTTGACGCGGATCAGATGCGTCTGACCGGAGAACTGCATGTCGGCGCTGTGCTCGACGACGATCTGAACCGGCTTGACGGCTTCCCTGCCAATCGCCTGCAGTCCCATGGCCGTCCGGCTTTCGACCAGCTCGTCGATCAGTGCCGGATCGGTCTCGACAACCAAGCGGTTGACCGTCGTCACGTAGTCGTGGCGAAGATCTGCGACGACACAGCCGATGGCATTGGTCAGGCCCGGCCTTGCCGGCACGAATACTTTCGGGATGGAAAGCTCGCGGGCAATCGCCGAGGCGTGTAGCGGACCGGCACCACCGAAGGCAAACAGTACGAAATCGCGCGGATCGTTACCCCTGTCGACAGACACCATCCTGATGGCGCCGGCCATCTTGAGATTGGCGATCTCGACCACTGCTTCAGCGGCCTCTATGGCATCAAGCTCGAGTTTGCCGCCCACCTCGGCTGCAAAAGCACTAGCGATCCGCTCCACCGAGACAGGCTGATCCACCGCGAGAAGCTTCTTCACGCTCAAGCGGCCAAGCAGTAGATTGGCATCGGAAATGGTCGGCCGCGTACCGCCGCGACCGTAGCACATCGGCCCCGGCCAGGAGCCCGCACTCTGTGGCCCGACCTGCAGCAGCCCTGCGTCATTGACGGCGGCAATCGAACCGCCACCGGCGCCGACCGTATGGACATCGACCATCGGCACATGGATCGGCATCGCATATTCGATATCGATCTCGTTGGACACTAGTGGCTTGTTGTCGCGGATCAGCGCCACGTCTGTCGACGTGCCACCCATGTCATAGGTGATCAACCGGTCATAGCCGGCGCGCTTGGCGGTGTAGGCGGCGGCGATGACGCCGGACGCTGGACCCGACATGACAGTCTTGGCGGCTTCCCGGGTCACGAGACGTGACGAGATCGTCCCGCCATTGCCGTTCATGACTAGCAGATCCCTGTCATATCCGCTGTCCTGCAGCGCCGTGCGCAGACCTTGCAGGTAGCGTTCCAGCACCGGCTGGACTGCGGCGTTCACCGAGGCCGTCACCCCGCGCTCGAACTCACGGGCTTCGGACAGCAGGGCGTGGCCGCTCGTCACATAGACATTCGGCCACAGGGAGTTGGCGATTTCCACTGCACGCTGTTCGTGGACCGGGTTCTTGTAGGAATGCAGGAAATGGATGACCAGAGACTCGCAGCCGGCGTCAATCAGGGTGACGATGGCATCGCGCAGTTGCTCCTCGTCGAGCTGTACGCGGATCTTGCCGCTGGCCTCCATCCGCTCATCAACTTCGAGACGCAGGTCGCGGGGAATGAGCGGCACGAAGGTCCCGAACAGGCCATAGGGCGTCGGACGGGTGCGGCGGCCGAGCTCGATGACGTCGCGAAATCCACGGGTGGTGATCATTCCGACCTTCGCGATGCGGCGCTGCAGCAGCGCGTTGGTCGTCACCGTTGTACCATGCACGATCATGTCGATTTTCGCGATGGGATAGCCCGCCTGCGCCAACGCATTCAACACGCCCTTAGACTGGTCCCCCGGCGTTGACGGGGTTTTCGCCAAGACGACCTTGCCCGCCTTCTCATCTATGATGATCAGGTCGGTAAAGGTGCCGCCAACATCGATCCCGGCGACAATCCGGTCATTCAAGGTATTCGCTCCCGGTGCCATAGGCCCCCCTGACTGGTCGTATTGGAATGAGAATGGAAATCGGCGACGGCAGTCTACGCGCCGTTGCAGGTAGGGCCTTGCACTTCCAGGCCCGCGATCTGGCAGTGGCTCACCACAGCGGTCGCAAGAACGCACCCCAGTAAGATGTTCGATCCGACATCAATGACTTCCATGCACGACTTCCTTCCGGCGCGGCGACGACAATCTCCGCTCCGGCCACAGAAATTGAATGGCCAACTCGAGAAGTTTGCGCCCACCCGGCTGCAAAACTCGTTGATACTCATACAATCCAATCTAATTGCTGGCCTTTGTCAATAAGCCATTTTCATATTTCGATAGATCGCAATTCTCGATTTCAATTGCCGGGTTCTTGCTGTAGCGCTCTTCACAGAAACGGCTTTTGATGGCTATTCCATCGACAGAGTTGGTCGTGATGTGCATGACGGAGGAGGATCGCGGATGGCATCGGTAAGGAATGACAAGACGAGCGCAAATGCGCCGCAGCCCCATTCACCGCAGGAGATCGCGGCGCTTTACGATGCGTCGGGCTACGATCTCGATACCCATCCGGCCCATATGATCCGTCGCGCCCATCAGCGCGCGACGACCTGCTTCCAGAATGCCATGACAGGCTACGATCTGACGCCGACCCAGCACGCAGCCCTTGCAACGCTGCTTAAACACGGCGAATTGTCGCAAAACCATCTCGGTCGCATCACCGCGATGGATCGCTCGACCATCAGCATTGTCGTACGCAAGCTGATGGAGAGCGGCCTCGTGCAAAGCTCGCCGTCCAGCACCGACCAAAGGCTGTCCGTGCTAAGCCTGACGCCTGTCGGCATCGAATACACCCTGCCGCTGCTTAAGCTCAGCATCGACTCCGTGGAGCAATTTTTGGCGCCGCTGTCGTCGCGAGAGCGATCAACTTTTGTCAAGCTGCTTGGAAAACTGACGGACGCAGAGTGAAATCAAGCAGCGCATGCCAGCATGGCAGCAGCACGATTGATCCTGGCAACGCCTTGAAATATCGTTGACAATCGAACGAGTCTGAAGAGCAGCGGCGGTAGCGGCGCGCGTGGATTCTTGCAAGCTGACATGCGAATCGCCAAAGGCTTGCACATCGATAAAAATCTTAGCTTCGAAGTGCTTGACAAGTGCAAACGCTTGATCCTTATTTGTATGACCATCAACGATATGGTCGAGATGCAAAGGCATCGAAATAAAGCAAAAAAGGGGTTCTATCATGCTGACTTCTTTGCATTCTTCCTATTTTATGACGCACCGAAATCGGAAGTTGACGGCGCGTATCCTTAGCGTCACCCTCAGCCTTTCCGCTATTGCTCTTCCGATATCCGCCGAGGCGGCGGGCGTCACGCTGAAAGTATTCGGCGGCTCCTCCCTTGACGTTTTGGCGCCTCGAGAAAAACCTGAGGTCCAGACCAAGATCCGCGACGAAATCATCTCCGGATTCCTCAAGGCGCATCCGGAAGTAGCCAGCATCGAATGGGATGCGCAGGGGCCGCAAGCCGGTTCGCTGCAGCGTATGATGACTGCCAAGCTGTCGGGCCAGGAAATGGATCTGGTTGCCTGCTCGGCCTTCTGGGTCAATGGAGCCTATGTACGCCGCGGTCTGCTGAAGCCGATAACCGACGATGTGAAGCCGTTCGCCGCCAATGTCGACGCCACCAGCTTTGGAGCATTTACGGTCAACGGCAAGATCTACGGCGTGCCGATCAGTTCGCTGTCAACATCGACGATCTTCTACAATGTCGGTCTGTTCAAGAAGCTCGGCATTCCGACGCCTCCGACCTATGAAGACCTCAAGGCGGCGGTGCCGAAGCTCAAGGCAGCCGGCGTCATCCCGCTTCTGCACCAGGGCGCCAATTCGGTCATGTGGCCGATGTGGTATTTCGAGACCCTGTCTCAATCGAGCGGCGACGCGGTGAGCCTCACCCAACAGCAACTCGAAGGCAATGAACCGTTCGATGATGCCAAGAGCATCGAAGCCTTTCAGTTGATCAAGCAATGGACAGACGACGGCATTCTGTCCAAGGATTCGCTTTCCGTCGACATGGAGGGCATGAGGGCCGCTTTCGCCAGCGGCAAGAGCGCGATGTATTATGGCGGCACTTGGGAAGTTCCGTCCCTAAAAGATAGCGTCAAGAACTTTACCTGGGGCGTCTTCCCCTTCCCGAAGATGCCTGGAACGCCCGGGGCGCCTAAGCATGGCGGCGGCGCCGACAACGGCATGTGCCTTAGCGCCTCCATTCCGGACGAAAAGGTCAAGCCTGCACTCGACTTCATTGCCTATCTGACAAAGCCTGATATCGCAAAAATCTATCTGGACGCAGACCAGCCGATCGCCACATCGATCAAGGGTGTCGATGGCGTTGACGAACCCTATGCCAAGGAACTGCGCGCGAACACGTTCCCCGATACTGTCAAATTCCTCGACTGGGTCTGGCCGAGCGAAGTCACGAGCGCCGTGGCATCGGGTATCGCCGGCGTCGTAGGCGGCACCACGACGCCCCAGGACGCGGCAAAGAGTGTCGAGGCGGCCTTCAAGCAACTGGTGGATGACGGCAACTGGCCGCCGAAGGACTGACACACGTCCCGAGCATGCGAACGGCGCGGGATCTCTTCGCGCCGTCGCCCTCTTCCTGCAGCCGCGGCCTGACACGGCGCCGTTGCGCATCTACGCACACTCTCGTCGCAGTGACGAGCCTATCCGCCTTAGCACGAAAGGCCCAGGCCATGACCCGTTCCGCCAGACAGCGTTTTTCCATCGGTTATCATCTCAACAGCTGGGACCTCACCGGTCAGCCTCTGCGGCCCGCGCTTGAATTTCTAGCCGGTCAAGGTTTCAACTGGTTCGAGATCCTCGCTTTCACCAGCCTGTCCGATCAGTTCGCCCGGAAATACATGCAGCTCGGCAACCTTGCCCCTCCCGGCGTGACCACCGATACCGACATTTTGCGCCGTTATGCGCTTCTATCCGAGGCGCAAAGCGATCTCGGCATCGGGCTGTCGTCGCTCTATGTCAATGCCACCTTCGTCAACCCGGTGCTGTGGGAATACGAACGCGGTTGCCTGATCTCGCTCGCTCGCATTCTGAAAGGCTTCGGTGCACCGGTTCTCGTGCTCGGCGGCGGGCCATCCGAGGCATCGGGCAACAAGCACACAGCGGATGACTACAAGGCGTTTTGCCGAGCCCTCGAGGATATCGGGCGGCGAACGGCCGATCTCGGCATCGCCACGGTCTATCATCCGCATCTCGACACCTTCATCGAGCGTCGCGATCAGCTCGACCGGATGATGGACGAGCTGGATACGCGACACGCCGGCCTTTGCATCGACCCCGCCCACCTAGCCCAGACGCACTCCGATCCGGTGGACGCGCTAAAGACCTATGTGTCGGCGGTGCGCTACATGCATCTCAAGGACACCAAGGTCGACGACAGCCTCGTCGGCCCGGAGCGCTACGCTGCTTTCTGCGAGTTGGGCGCCGGGGTCGTCGATTTGCCCGGATTGGCCGACGTCCTGATCGACGCCGACTATGACGGCCTCGCCATCGTCGAGCTGGATGCCTCGCAGAAGACCGCCGAGCAGAGCGCCATCGAGAGCATCGCCTACCTCACGGAAACGCTCGGCCTTTCTCTCAACCCCCTCAAGGGCTGAGGAAGAAGCGCCGTGGCCACCTCGCCCAAACGACGCATCCAGCTCGACAGCGACCCGATCGTGGCGACATTGATGCTGGTGCCGGCAGTGGCGCTGCTCGGGCTGTTCTTCATTTGGCCATTCTTTCGGGGCCTGTGGATCAGCCTGACGCGCTGGGATGGTTTTTCCAATCCGACTTTCGTCGGTCTGACCAATTACCTCAGACTGCTGCACGACCACGTGTTTCTCGGCGCTATCGAGAACAACCTGATCTTCGTCGTTCTGATCCTGATCTTCAAGAACACGCTCGGTCTAGGCCTGGCTATGCTGCTCGATAGAGCGATTTTTCTGCGCGGACCAATCCGCGCAGCCGTGTTCATTCCCGTCACCCTATCTTTCGCGGCAACCGGGTTGCTCTGGTCGTGGATCTACAATCCGGTTTTCGGCCTTCTCAATGCCGCACTCGATCTGGTCGGCCTTTCCTGGCTTAAGCAGTCGTGGCTCGGCGATGCGGATATCGCGCTCTACTCGATCGTCGCGGTCGATATCTGGAAATGGCTCGGCTTCCATGCGGTGATCTATCTTGCCGGACTGCAGACGATACCGCAGGAGCTCTACGAGGCGGCCCGCATGGATGGCGCCAAGGCATTTTCTCGCTTTCGTCACCTGACCCTGCCGTTGATGATGCCGGTCGTTCTGATTAACGTGATCCTTGGTCTCTCCGGAGCCTTCGTGCGCAACTTCGACATTGTTCAGGTTCTGACGCAGGGCGGACCAAATCATGCCACGGAGGTCGTCATGACGCTGATGGTCAAAACCGCTTTCCAGGATGGCAATATGGGCTACGCCAGTGCCATGGGCTATGCGCTATTCCTGATCGTAGCACTGGGCTGCGTCGCACTTCTCGGACTAATGCGCCGCGCAAAGGTGGACATGTGACCATGACCCTCGATCCAGCCATTTCTCCCGATATCGATGGCGAAAGCCGAAGACGGACGCGGCATCTGCGCTGGAGGGAGCGCCTTGCCGGTCGGTCGGTCGCCGAACTGGTCTTTGTCTATGGTGTACTGGCCATCGTTTTGGTGGAAACGCTCTATCCCCTGGTGTGGGTGCTGTTCGGCTCATTCAAGACCAAAGACGAGGTGATCGCCAATGTCTGGGGACCTCCATCCAGTTTCATCTGGCAAAATTATGTCGAGGCCTGGCGCGTCTCCGGGATGGGCGACCGCATCCTTAACAGCATCATTGTCACCGGTGTCGCACTTGTGGTGCTGCTGATGGCAGCGACGCCTGCTGCCTATGCCCTGTCACGGCTGACATTTCGCGGACGCAACCTCATCCTCGCGCTGATTGTCTTGGCGATGCTCGTGCCGCCGCAGGTCATGGCCATTCCGCTGTTCATGACAGCGCGCGATCTGGGCTTGATCAACAGCCGTCTGGGCGTGGCGCTTATTCATGCGGCAGCTAATCTGCCGCTGTCCATCTTCATCCTACGCAGCTTCTTCCTGTCGCTCCCGATTGAACTCGAGGATGCGGGGCGCATGGATGGTGCGAACCGCCTTCAGATCCTTTGGTTGATCATGCTACCGCTGGTGCGCCCCGGCCTGGCGCTGGTGATCATCTTCGGCTTCATCGAGATCTGGAACGACTTCTTCCTCTCCTTCCTGCTTCTGCGTGAGCCTGCAGTACAGACCATTCCGCTTGGGCTTGTGGCATTCTTCCAGCAATACGGCTCGATGTGGAATCTCTATTTTGCCGCCCTGACGATCACAACCCTGCCGGTGATCGCCGTCTTTGTGCTGATGCAGCGGCAGTTCATCGCCGGTCTGACCGCCGGCGCCGTCAAGTCCTGAGAGAAAGTCCATATCAATGAGCTCACCTTCTTCCAAAGTTCCTATCGGCGTCGGCGTCATCGGTTGCGGCGAGATCGCCCAGCTCATGCACCTGCCGATTCTCCAGGAACTCACAACGCTGAAGATCGCCGCGATCTGCGACTTGTCTCAGACGGTGCTGGATACGCTCGGAACGCAGTACGGCGTGGCGGCACGTTACCGGGACTATCGCGACCTTTTGAACGACCCGACCGTCGACGCGGTAGTCATCTGCACCTACGATCATGGCCCTGTAGTATCGGCGGCCATCGCAGCCGGTAAGCATATTATAGTTGAAAAACCCTTGGCCTTCACCGCGGAAGAGGCCCGCCCGCTTGTCGCGGCGGCTGAAGCCAGCGGGCTTGTCGCCATCGTCGGCTACATGAAGCTCTATGATCCGGGCTACCGGATCGGCCTCGAGCAGCTTGCCCGGATCGGTCGGCCGAAGATGATCCACATGCACGACTTTGCCGGTCGTTTCGATCGCTACCAGCAACTTTATACCCAAGTTCGGGGCAAGGACGTCGACACGGCTCTGATCGCCAAGACGCAGTCGGATGTCGCCTCTGACGTCCGACGCTTCCTAGGCGAGGATCATGCTGCTTATCATGATCTCTACATGACGCTGCTTATGCTCGGCAGTCACGATCTTGCAGTCCTGCGCGGCGCCTTCGGCGTCGCAGAAGCGGTGGACTATGTGCAAGCGGTCGGCCCTACTCACATCATGGCCGTGCTCGGCTTTCCCGACCGCGTCCCGGCTCTGCTGGAGGTTGCCTTCGGTGCACAGTACGAATGGTGGGACGAGTGGATGACAGTCCATGGCGAAGCCCACGAGATGCGCATCGAGTTCCAGAACCCCTATGTCAGGAATGCTGCAGCCACCGTGCGCCTTCGCGAGGCGTCCGGCGAAAATTCGAGCGAGAGAATATTGCCCGGCACCCCCGACACCGCGTTCCGCAAGCAGTGGCAGCACTTCGTCGCCTGCATCCATGACACGGCAACCCCGATAACACCGCTCCAGGGCGGGTTGGACGATCTGGAGTTGGCGGAAAAGATCATCAAAGCGCTGCCGCGAAAGACGGCCTGACGCCGCGGGCTGGTTGCTGACTGAAACACCGGGATTGGTTATCGGCGCCGTATGTTTCCGAACATTTTGATTGATGCGTTCAGCGCCGCGCGCTCAAATAAGATATCTGGGAGAGAACCATGGGCAGCATTACCCTTCAGAAGGTTTCGAAGGTCTTTGGCGAAGCCCAAGTCATTCCTTCCATCGACCTTGAAATCAAGGACGGCGAATTCGTCGTTTTCGTCGGCCCGTCCGGTTGCGGCAAGTCGACGCTGCTCCGCCTGATCGCCGGTCTCGAAGATGTCTCCGGCGGCAAGATCATCATCGACGGCAAGGACGGCACGAGCCTCGGCCCTTCCGAGCGCGGTCTTGCCATGGTGTTCCAGTCCTATGCGCTCTATCCGCATATGAGCGTGCGCAGCAACATCGCCTTCCCGCTGAAGATGGGCGGAATGGCCAAGGACGAGATCGACCGCAAGGTGGCGGAAGCAGCCCGCGTGCTGAACCTTACCGATTATCTCGACCGCAAACCGCGCATGCTGTCCGGCGGCCAGCGCCAACGCGTCGCCATCGGCCGCGCCATCGTCCGCCAGCCGTCGGCCTTCCTGTTCGACGAACCCCTGTCGAACCTCGATGCGGCGCTGCGCGTCAACATGCGCCTCGAGATCAGCGAGTTGCATCAGCAGCTGAAGACGACCATGGTCTACGTCACCCACGACCAGGTCGAAGCCATGACCATGGCCGACAAGATCGTCGTGCTCAACCGCGGCAACATCGAGCAGGTCGGCTCGCCGATGGAGCTCTACAAGAACCCGGCCAACCTTTTCGTTTCCGGCTTCATCGGCTCGCCGAAGATGAATTTCGTCACCGGCGTCTATGCCGAGCCCTACGGTGCGCCGACGGTCGGCGTCCGGCCGGAGCATATTCTGCTGTCGACGGAGAGCGGCGTGTGGCAGGGCAAGGTCATCGTCGCCGAGCATCTCGGCTCCGACACCTTCCTGCATGTGGATGTCGAGGGCATCGGCCACATCACCGCGCGCGGCACCGGCGAATTCCCGGTCAAGGCCGGCGAGACCGTCTACATGACCCCGGACCGCAGCCGCGTCCACCGGTTCGACGACAAGGGACTGGCGATGTCTATAGGTGGTCTTGATGCGATCTGAACCCTTGACCACTCACGCTGTGAGACGTTTTCCAAGCAATATCATGAAGTTGGCGCGTAAGGGTGATTTATGGAACTTCTACCGATCTAAAGGATATGACGCGGAGAAAAGCAGTCGTGAATTTCAAGCTGCAATTAAAGCATCGACAGTAAACATGCGGCCACCAGTGCACGAGTGGTCGCTGGTCGCGATTTTCCGAATGCGGCCTTTCGATAATTTACGGCCCATGCAATTCTATCTCGAGTGTGTTGTGCGCAAGGGCTGGGGCATGAAAAGTCGTAGGTGGAGATGGTTCTGGCTTCTCGCTGTCGTTGCTGGCAGTGCGCTGATACCTCCTATCCTATTTGGTCAGCCACGCGTCACAAATGAGGTGATCGGCGGCGACCCCTGGCGCAATACCATCTTCGACTTCCAAACACTTCTTACTGGCTTGGCTGCCGTCGCCGCCGCGAGCTGGACGGTTTACACAATGGAACGGACTGTCGTCCGACAGGAGCGACGACACCGTGAGCTTGTAAGCCTTGCTATCCGTGCTGATCGTCTTCGTGCCGATCGCGCAGTTAACCCTCAATTGGATGACTTTGAGAATTATGTCGATGAGAACATTGCTCAGTTGAAACACATTTTCGGAAGTGACGAGAGTGCAATCAACCAATTCGATGCTGGTACGCGAGATTATCTGGACCTGGGGGTAAGGATCGAGACTTTTTCAGACGCGCTGGATTCGAGGAGGCCCGCGATCTCTTTGACGGCCAGATGGCATATTCGCTCGCACGCATCCGCGACTCAATACAGGAAATGACCCAAACTTGGCATAGTGCGGAACGGTATTCTCCTCCTCCTGGGATGATGCGGATACATCTGACCCTCACCGAAGAAGAGCGGGCAGATGCCATTGTCACTTGGCGCGAAGCCGCCCGCGTTACCCGCGGTCACATTATGACTCTTGAGGAATTCACATCTGCCTTTTACGGAAGCTTGCTGGAAATGAAGAAAACCTATGAGCCTTGAGGATACGCTCCTGCTGGAACATTTGATAACAGCGGTGTCTGGTCGGCACCCGCAGCGGGTAAATCCATATCATATCTTTTACTGGGGGCGCTGGGCTGCGTCATTCAGTGAGCTCGCGCACCTCAGCACGCAACTCGCCGACCAAATGAAGAGAGCCTGTCACAAGGATCCATCCATGTGAGGTTTGGATCGCTTCAGCAAGTGCGTCGGGCGCATTATCGACAGCGCTGCACACTACGCCATAGTCCTTCGCAATCAGCGTCAATGCCTTTGGATCGAAAGCAGGAGGGCCATTCTTGGCTTTCGTAAATATGATCCGCTCCGCGCGCTGTGCCAGTAGGGCAATGAGGTCGCTGGCTGCCTTGTCGGACGCAAATCCCGCTACGACTGTACATGGCCCCGACAGAATGGGCATTGCATTGAGATCGGATAAGACCTGTTCGAGGTTGAAGGGCACATGCGCGCCATCCAACACCACCGGGAGGGGAAAGGGTTTTCGGATTGTGAATATTTCCATCCTTCCAGGTAGTACCGATGCCTCGCGTGCCTGCGCATCAATCACCCATCCTCCGACCGGATCATTCGGAAGGTCATCAGCGCGTGCCCTGACACCACGCTCTCCTATTTGATGGAGCACCGCTTCCGCCAGAGCAAGATTGCGATGGGCAATCGTCTGCCCCGTTGACAGATCGACGAAGACTTCACGCGCCTGCATTGAGGCAGCGATTTCGTGAACGGCCTGTCCCTCGGCACTCATGCGTGGAACGCCGGTGACGAAGGTCGATCCTCTCTTGATAATCCCCGCTTTGTTCGTTGCGATTGCTGTTTTGGTATTTCCCAACACTGCGGTGTGTTCTAGATCAACATTTGTGAGTACTGCAATTTCCCCATCAATCGCATTGGTAGAGTCGTTTTTACCACCCAAGCCGCACTCCAAAACGACCCATTCAAGCTCCAAAGTCGCAAAGCCTAGAATTGATGCGAGCACCTCGATATCAAACCGAGTCACCTCCCCACCGACCCGCCCCTTTTGCTGAGCCAGCAGCCGCGCTTCTAGTGCCCGACCAATCATCTCTCCTAAAAGAGAGTCGTCGAACGGCGTGCAGGCCAAAGTAAATCGCTCGGTGTACCGCTCGACGTGAGGTGAGGAGAAGCGACCGACGCGAAGGCCCGCGCGACTTAGACCAGCTTCGATCAGTGCCCCAACAGAACCTTTTCCCTTTGTTCCAGCGATATGGACCGTGCGAAAACGCTTTTGCGGCTGACCAAGAAGGTCCAACAGGTCTGAAAGCGGGTTTACGGCGACGTCCATTCCGCCACTGCGATCTGCTCTCTCCCAATCCATCAACCCATCGAGATTAGAAATCTGGCGCTGAAGCGTGGCGGCGTAGTGCTGTCCTGGCATGGAAGCCTCGTATGACGTTGAAGACAAGTTCGCAATGCCAGTTAAAAAAAGAATGATGGCTTTATAGCGTCACGCCCAGGACACCTACCTGTTCAATGCGACATTAGTATCGGCCTTCGCGCAACCCCGGCAATCAAAGGCGTTACCCGCGAGAGGTTTTACGCCTTAATGCTATCATCAAAATCGCCCAGCAGGCCGGCATCCCGCTGGCCGAAATTCGTCATGCGTTATCTTCTCTGCCAAATGGACGAACGCCGAATGCGGAAGATCGGAAAAATCTGGCGGGTTTGTGGAGGCCGGTCAGTTTAATGAAGAACGGATCGATTGCATACCTGTTGCCAAACCTGTCGATCGGCTGGACATATGCCTTGTATGTCCCCATAATCGGAAATTCACCTTCAAGCCCTAGCCTGACCGCCCCGATCTGCGCGATCACGGGATCCGGATCGTGGGCTGCACACCAAAACCGACGTTGCGATCCTTCCAAGCAAAGAAACTCGCAGTCAAATATGATTGCCGTTTTCATACGTCACCGTTTCTCTGCGTTGACGAGTGCTTCTCATTACGAGAAAGATAACTGCACTTTCGGATATAGGACAAGCCTCCCTATAGCATTCCCCATGAACCCGCCCGATTTACAGATTCATTGCGGCGCCAACGCTGCCGAGGGTTGTCCACGAGATTAAGCCGGTCACTAGAGCGGTATATCCGCTCACGGCTACATCGGACGCCCATCGCCGGATGGAGGCCGGTGGCTTGTCGGGAAGGCAGTTCTGGCTGGTTTTCATGAAAGAGGCACGCATACGGACCTATCAACTACCCTTGATGTAAGACGAACACATGCCGCCGCAAAACCTCCCGGCATGCCGCACCCCGACCGACTTGACGATCTTTCGTCTATCTTGTTCATTCGGGGAATGTTCAAAGCCGCAAATGCTGTCCAGATCAGAGTTTCTATCGATGAGATCGAACCAGACGTCTGGCGCCGGCTGGTCCTGCCGGTCCAATGGACCCTAGAGCATCTGCATCTTGGAATTCAGGCTGCATTCAACTGGTGGAACTATCATCTCTATGAGTTCCGGATCGGTGGTCTGCGGTATGGGGAAGTCGAGACCCTGACGGAGGATGCCACCGACGACGATCCTCGGGTCTTCGATCAGAGAGAGGTCCGTTTGCTGGACTTCGAGCAAGGTTCCGTGTTCAGCTACCATTATGATTTCGGGGACGACTGGCAGCACACCGTCGTGGTTGAAGAGTTCTTGACGCTCACTGCTACGCCGAAGCACGGGAGCTGTGTCGCAGGCGCAAGGGCGCGACCACCGGAGGATGTCGGCGGCGTGTCGGGATATGAGCGGTTCCTGGAGATCATCGCCGACCGGGAAGACCCGGAGTATGATGAAACCATCCGTTGGTGCGGTGGCTACTTCGATCCGGTATGGTTTGACCTTTCGACTGCCGACAAGGATCTGCGCAATGCGTTGCGCTCCAACGTGAAACGGCGCTTGTATCAACCGAAGCCGAAGTCTGTCCCAAAGAAATGAGTTAGCTGGGTGCGAGGCGGCGGTCCTGATGGAATACGTATTCTCGCCAACTCCGCCAGGCAACGACAGCCTGTCCCTCTGTAGTAAGACCTTCGGGCACCGACTGCTGCGTCCTTTAGGACGACGGTTCAAGCGTTCTGACTTCGATGACCAACGCCTTTTAACGCCGGAGAGTTTAGAAGCGTCAACGATACTGCTCGGTGGGTTGTCGGCGGCTGATTCTCGCTGTGGCATTGCGCCAACGTCTCAATCCATGTTGCGATATCACCCGGAATGGCGACTTCTCCCGACTCCAGCGCCTCGATCCAGGCAAGGTCGCAATGCAGCGAGTTTACCAAATCAATCGATGTCCAGCGGATGAGGTTCAGGCATTCTCTGAAACGGTCGGGCGTCATGTTGACCACTCCTAGTCCTCAAAGTTCGAACGACTCTGTTGTGCCATTATACCCTCATTGCCGAGCCTCGAGCGGGAGCCGCTCGCGTCTATCCTGAGACGCGAGATTTCTAGCCCGCGCGGCGTTTTCCATGATCTTCGCAAATTCACCCAACGGCACGTGATCAGCACGAAGCATGAGCCGGATCACCGGATCATGGAGAACTTCCGACATCGTCAAATCATCGTGGCACATGCGATCACCCTCTTTTTTGTGAGGTTGATAGCGCTGGTCTGTGACGCCAACATGATGAGAGCGAGGCTAGATTTGGGCCTGCCTTGACAGCGCGGCCGGCCATGGAAATCCGGAATGCATCGAGAGCAGGTGCCGCCCGCGATCTGTTGCAACTTTGCCGCATCTCAAAGATTAGCCAAAAATCTAGCCGAGTTCGACTTGGCCTGCGTCCCCAATCGATCTAGGATTGGCAATCATCAACACGGTTCTAGGGAGTTTTCGATGGCTAATTTTCACAACTCCCGAGCAGCTTACGCGAAGTTCGCCTGAAGCCTGCAGCGTTTTTTCGACGCGATAGAACCTGATTGGCTGGTGCCACCCTCCCGTCGATCATTCCTCACAAAACCGTTTCGCGCGTTTCTGCGCGGACATCCTTTTCCCTGTGAAGGAGCCGGCGTGAGCCGGATATATCAATGGCTTTTGGTATCAAATCCCGCCGCAGCGGGGCTTTTCGCAGCGTCTTCCGTTTTTGCTGGGCTCATTGGAAGCATCAGCCGGGCCGTGCGCTTTTCATGTTGTTTACTGTCATGCTCTCGACGCTTGCGGATGTGCTGACACCTCTGTTCTCCGGTCGGCTGGTCGATGCCGTGGTATCCGGGCAGGCGAGCGATGCCACAACATGGAGCAATGCCATCAACGCCTTTTGTTGGCTGATGGGACTGTCGATCGGCGCCGTCATGCTACGGCATGCGACGTTCACTGCCATTATAGGCTTCACCCTGAAGTCGATGTCTGAGATTGCCGCGGACTCTTTCGCCCATATTCAGCGGTTTTCGAGCGAATGGCATGCCAACAGCTTCGCCGGCTCTACCGTGCGCAAGGTGACGCGCGGCATGTGGGCGCTTGACGTCCTCAATGACACCGTCTTCGTAGCGCTATTCCCGTCGCTGGTGATGCTCATCGGCTCAACGATCCTGATGACTTGGTACTGGCCGATGATGGGAGTGCTGGTCGGCGCCGGTTCAGTCCTCTTTATTGTGTTCACTGCGGTGATGGCATTGCGCTATGTCGCGCCGATGGCCAGCATGGCCAACAGTTGGGATACGCGTCTTGGAGGCGCGCTCGCCGACGCGGTGACGTGTAATGCGGTGGTTAAAGCCTTTGGTGCCGAAAGCCGTGAAGACGAGCGCCTCTCCCTCGTCACTCGCAAGTGGCAAGATCGAACACGACGGACCTGGACGCGGGGCACCCTGAACGGCACCTCGCAGAATGCGCTGCTTAGCCTGTTGCGTGGGTGCGTGCTGGGCCTTGCCCTCTGGCTCTGGGCCAATGGCAAGGCCAATGCCGGCGACATCACCTTCGTCCTGACCGCGTTTTTCATTCTACAGGGCTACCTGCGCGAAATCGGCATGCATATCCGTAACCTCCAGCGCTCGGTCAACGACATGGAGGAGCTTGTCACCATCCATGCCCAGCCTTTGGGGGTCGAAGACGTTCGCGGGGCACCTGCGCTCCATGTGGAAGCTGGCTTGATCACCTTCGATCGTGTCACCTTCCACTATGGCAACCACCACGCCCCGCTCTACAAAGATTTCTCGGTCACCATCAAGCCTGGCGAACGGGTGGGCCTCGTCGGCCATTCTGGCTCTGGAAAGACAACCTTCATCAAACTGATCCAGCGTCTGCATGATATCAACGGTGGGATAATCTTGATCGACGGGCAGGATATTTCCAAGGTGGCTCAGACCTCTCTTCGCCGCCAGATCGCCATTGTCCAGCAGGAACCCATCCTGTTTCACCGCTCGCTGGCGGAGAATATCGCCTACGCAAGACCAACCGCTACGCAAGCAGAAATCAGAACGGCCGCGCGGCTCGCCAGCGCCCATGACTTCATAGAGGCGTTGCCAAAGGGCTATTCGACACTAGTCGGCGAACGTGGCATCAAACTTTCCGGTGGCGAACGGCAACGGATCGCCATCGCCCGGGCATTCCTGGCTGACGCGCCCATCCTGATCCTCGACGAGGCGACCTCTAGTCTCGATTCAGAGTCGGAGATGCTCATCCAGGAGGCAATGGAGAAGCTAATGGAGGGCCGTACAACACTCGTCGTCGCTCACCGGCTGTCGACAGTGCGGGCGCTTGATCGGCTGCTAGTCTTCAAACACGGACATATTGCCGAGGAAGGCACCCATGCTAGCCTGATCCGGCGCGAGAGCGGTATCTACCGGGGGCTTTTCGAGCGCCAGGCACTGGATCTGACGAAGGGCATCGCGAGCGGAGGGCTGATCGGCTGACAAGAGGCAATAGCCAGCCTACTCACCAGAGAATGGGGCCACCGCGACAGGCTAGGTGGCCCCTCGCCTTGAAAGGATATGAACTTCTGACCCACGATTGAAAAGCGGCAACGCTTTGGACTACCGCGACAACTGATTTTGTTCATGATCCTGCAAAGACTGCAACCAATCGTTTTGAAATGACTTGGATCGGCGCTGCCCGCTTCAGATCTGAATGCACCACGAGCCATATGTCGCGAGAGATCAGCAGCCCGCCGGAAGGGACTGTTGCCAACGCTGCATCATGTTCTCCCATGAAGTCTGGTAATGCGGCAATGCCTCCACCGGACCGCGCTGCAGCCTGCTGCAGTTCGAGGTTGCTCGCGTAAAATGAAAATGATCGCCCCTTTGCAAACGCTTCGATTGCTGCCTGCTGGGGAGCACGAGCAAATGGCTCGTCATAACCAATGAAGCGCCAGTTTTCTTCAGTCGTGACCGCCAGATAGCTTGGGGTGGCGTAGAGCCGGAAGTCCATCTTCCCCAACTTTGTAATTGTCAGATCGCCTGAATCAGGCCGAGTCAGCCGAATTGCAATGTCTGCCTCTCCTCCATAAAGAGAAGCAGTGCGTGCCTCGCCAATAAGCCTGATTGTCAAACGTGGATGACGATTTTGCAACTCTACTAACGGCGCTGTGAGAAGATACGCGGCAAGGGCGGGCGGCGCGCTGATTGTGACTGTTCCGGACAATTCGGAACGAGCGCCATCGGCAGCTCTCTCGACAGCTCGTGCTTCGGCCTCCATTTTGTTGGCAATAGCGGCTATCCGCTCGCCTTCCCCTGTTAAAGTCCAGCGGCGGCCTCGCCGGTCAACAAGCGGGATTCCAAGAAACTCTTCCAACGTTGCAACGCGTCGTGCAACGGTGGCATGTTCGACCGAAAGCATCCGCGCGGCGGCGGACAGGGAACCGGCGGCGGCCAAGGCTCGGAAGTGGCGGAGATTGTCCCAATTCATCGGTTAAAATATTCACATTGGAGGTTAGTATTTGGGGAATATTATATCACCTTTCTATATGCAAAGCTTCTCTCGAACTTGGGAGACGGTAAAATGGACAAGAAAATTGAATTGATTGCCACGGGCGGTGTCGATGGGCTCAGAGTCAGCGCCTGCCCACCGCTACAGCCTGCCCCTGGCGAAATTCGCATTCGCCACGAGGGGATCGGCGTCAACTTCATCGACATATATCAGCGTATTGGCCTTTATCCCTTGCCGCTGCCTGCTGTGCTTGGCGTGGAGGGCTCAGGTGTTGTCGAGGCAGTAGGCTCCGAAGTTGACGGTATCAATATCGGTGACCGGGTTGCCTACGCAGGTAGTGTTGGCGCATATGCCGCGACCCGCCTTCTGCCAGCTTGGCGTGCCGTAAAACTACCTGCCGGCATCAGTTCTAAAACAGCAGCCGCCTCCTTCTTGCGAGGGTTGACAGCGCATATGCTATTAACCCGTACCTACGCGGTCGGCACGGGACGACCTTGCTGGTTCATGCCGCGGCTGGCGGCCTCGGTACAGTCCTGACCCGCTGGGCAAAACAACTCGGCTGCACCGTTATCGGTACGACGGGAACGTCCGAAAAGGCGGACATTGCCTACGCAAACGGCGCAGACCATGTCCTCGTCGGTCGCGATACGGACATCATCACGGAAGTTCACCGGCTGACGAACAGCAAGGGTGTCGATTTCGCGATAGATGGTATCGGCGGTGAAACGCTGCGGAAGACCCTTGGCTGCGTCAAACGGTTTGGCGTCGTCGCCTCAATCGGGCAAGCGGCTGGTCCGATAGCGCCCATAGCTGTCGAGGAACTGGGGCCGATACGGTCGCTTTCCGTCGCACGGCCCAGCGTCATGGCCTATGCGGCGGAACCAGAAACCTATCGCCTGGGGGCGCAGGCCGTACTTGCTGCGATCCGCAGCGGGATCTTATCCAATACTTCAAGCGAGTACCCGCTGACTGAGGCAGGCAACGCGCAGGACGCGCTAGAACATGGAGAAACGACTGGAACCCTCGTGTTAGTCCCGTGAAGCCACTGATTGGCTCCCATCAACTCCACCTACGAACATTTGAGGCAATCTTGAAAACGGGACCAGGACGATGGCCAGCTTCCTCCTTAGACGGCTAGAAAAGCACAAATCTCGTAGAACGGGTCTGGCTTTTGCTGCGGTTGCCATCTCGGTATTGTCCTGGTCTTCCGCCTTTCTCGTCATTGCATTTTCGCTAAAGGAAATGCGGCCTATTCCTCTGGCCACAGCGCGGTTCGCAATAGCGGGTCTTATCGCGCTCGGTTGGCTGCTCTGGAGGCGCCCGCAGCTGCCATCCTTGCGGCACATGGTCCGTTTTGCCATCTGCGGCCTGTTCGGCTTCACGCTATATAGTGTTTTTCTGAACACGGGTCAGACGACGGTCTCCGTCGGTGCGGCCAGCTTCATTGAAAACGTCATTCCCATTTTGACGGCCTTGCTCGCCTGGATGTTGCTTGGGGAGCGTTTCAGACTGGTCGGCTGGCTGGGTTTTCTTGTGAGCTTTACTGGTGTCAGTATAATTGCCATGAACCAACCGGGCGACCTGACTTTTGGGGCCGGGTCTACATTCATTCTACTCGCGGCGCTGTGTTCAGCCGTCTACTTCGTTATGCAAAAGCCGTTGGTGCTGATTTACGGAGCACTCCCCTGCACAGCCTACACTATGGTCTTCGGGGCGCTGTTCCTCCTGCCGTGGTCGAAAGATGCAGTCACGGAATTTATGCAGGCTTCGCCTTCGACGATGATCGCTGTGACAGGCTTGGCGATATTTCCGACAATCATCGCCTACCTGGCTTGGAATTATGCCTTGGGTGAATTGCCTGCCGGAGTGGCCGCAAACTTCATCTACCTGATAGCGCCATTTGCAACCTTACTGGCCTTTATTTTTTTCGGCGATGAACCGCCTATGGCAACAGTAGTCGGCGGCGTTATGACAATGCTAGGGACGATTATTGTGGCCAGATGGGGAAACGCTTCATCGCAGAAATCTTGATTTTACGCCAAACTTTACTCAGACTCGGAAGTCAGACGAAATTCGGGATTCGCAAACCCCGGTTCCTTTGCAACCATGGATGCGAGCTCCAGCTTCCGGATCGACGCCTCTATCCAGGCAAGGACCGCGGCTATACGCGCAAGGTGACGCAGATCAGGATGGCTCAACAACCAGATTTCGCGTTCAGGAAATGCCGGTTCATCGAGATGTATGCGCCTTAGGCTCGAAATCTGATCTGCCACGATACAAGGCAGCAGTCCGCGGCCAAGCCCAGCTTCGACGCCTTGAAGCATCGCTTCGGCATCATTGACCGCAAGGGGCGAAGGTATGCCGTCCTTCTCCATTGCTTTCGCGATCCAACGGGCCTGCGGCAAATGTGCCATTCCCTCCTCATACGTAAGCCAAGGTAGTTTTTCCGTGCCGGCATCAACATCATTCGCGACATAGGCTGCGTAAGCAAGCGTGCCTATGCGCTTGGAAAGCACCCTATTGCCAGTATCGCCGGTGGGCCTCGCAAGTCGAAGCGCAATGTCGGCTTCGCGCCGGGTAAGGTTGAGATCACGGGATTCCGCGATCAATTCGACGCGTAGCTGTGGATGCCGGGCCATCAGTTCAGCCGCGGCTGGCACCAAGACCCGGTTGATCAGAAGCGGGACGGCCGTCACACGCACCGTGCCGCTGGCTAAGGCATAGGCTCCCTGCAGCGCTTCCCTCAGCCCACCAAGCTCGGCCTCGACGTTCTCCGCGCGCCTCGCCGCCATCTCGCCGGCCTGGTTTAGACGCATACTCCCGTCCGCACCGCGCTCGAACAGAGACGCTCCAAGTACTGTTTCAATCGCCCGCAACCGGCGAGCAACCGTGGTCGGATCGACGCGAAGCTGCCGGGCGGCCGCAGCTTGTGATCCTTCCCGCATAAGAGCGAGGACATACCGAAAATCGTTCCAATCGAGTGCCTGCATTTTTGCAGCCTATCCCGGCAATAGTTCGGTGTGAAGCGGCAAAAATACCGTTGTAAGGTGGCCGCATCGCAGGGAGATACGATCATGCTTTTCGCCGTTCTGTTTGAAGATGATGCCAACCGCGCAGACGACATCCGTCGAAAGCACATGCCCGCCCACCTCGAGTTCCTGGAACGCAACGCTTCCGTCATCAGGGCAGCAGGTCCGCTCAGGGATGCCGACGATACTCCGGCCGGTGGCCTCTGGGTGGTGCAAGCCGATGACCGAGAGCAGGTGGAGACACTTGTGCAAGTAGATCCCCTCTGGCTGACAGGTTTGCGTCGCTCCGTACGGGTGCTTGCCTGGACGCAGGTCTTTGCCGATGGCGCCCGTGGCGGGAGACAAGACTAGGATGGAGACCGTCACCAACCTGGTTCTGGCAAACCTGTCTGGGAAGCAGTTTCTGTTTCTGCTGGCATCGGCTCTCGTCGCCGGGCTCGCAAGGGGCTTTTCCGGCTTTGGCACGGCTTTGATCTTCATGCCTTTGGCAAGTGCCGTCATTGGTCCTCAGTCAGCGGCACCGCTTCTCCTGATCATCGACGCAGTGACCGCGGTCGGACTCATTCCGGATGCATGGCGGCGCTCAGATCGCCGGGGCGTCTGGACGATGGCCGTCGGAGCAGCGATGGGAGTCCCACTTGGCACCGCTATGTTGACGATGATTGATCCGCTCGCGGTGTGGTGGATCATCGTCCTGGTCGTTGTGCTGCTCCTCATTCTTCTGGTCTCTGGTTGGAGATACCACGGTCGACCATCAGCTCCGCTGACAATTGGCGTCGGAGCAGTTTCCGGCATGTTTACGGGAGCGGCCCAGATCGGTGGGCCGCCGGTGGTTGTCTACTGGCTGGGTGGGTCGATCCCGAGTGCGATCGTACGGGCAAACATCGTGCTGTATTTTGCGATCTCCACGGTGCTGACCGGAGCGAGCTACGTTATCGGCGGCCTGATTACCGAACTTGTCGTGGTTTTCGCGTTGACGACGGGGCCGCTTTACGGATCGGGCCTATACCTCGGTTCGCAACTTTTTGGGCGGGCGAGCGAGACCGTTTTCCGCTGGATTTGCTATGGCCTTATCTCGGCGGCAGCCGTATTCAGCTTGCCGGTCCTTGACCAAATCCTGCGGTAATGAGTTCTTGCAATTTCTTAAGTTCACGAACCTCGTAAAGGCACTTGCGAGATATCGGCGTCATGTGGCATTAATCTAGCATGATAGATCTTGCCAATATCAGCCTCAGCATTTGGTGGCGCTCCTTTTAGGAGCGGCATTTCGTCATTTTCTTAAATGGACCTTTTGCCGCCGTGATCCGGCAGGCATGGTCATTTCCCGATAGTCTTTCCGATCACGGCGGCTCCCTTATGGAGCCCATTATGCCCAATGTTACAAATAAACGCCCGGTCATTCTGACCGGGGATCGAACGACCGGCCCTCTTCATCTCGGCCACTACGTCGGATCTTTGAAGAACCGCGTCACGCTTCAGCATACCCACGAGCAATTCTTGCTTCTCGCGGACACACAGGCTTTGACCGACAATGCTCATGATCCAGAGAAGGTACGGCGCAACGTGCTCGAAGTCGCCTTCGACTATCTGGCTGTGGGCATCGATCCTGCCCTGACGACGATCTGCGTGCAATCGGCCCTGCCGGCACTGGCCGAGTTGACCATGCTTTATATGAATTTCGTGAGTGTCGCCCGGCTGGAGCGAAATCCAACCATCAAAACGGAAATCCAGCTTCGCGGCTTCGAACGCGACGTACCGGTCGGATTTCTCTGCTATCCCGTTGCACAGGCGGCCGACATCACCGCTTTCAAGGCAACGCTCGTCCCCGTCGGTGCGGACCAGGCTCCACTCATCGAGCAAACCAACGAGATCGTGCGGCGGCTGAACCGGCAGATCGGTCATGAGCTCTTATCGGAAGCTCAAGCCATGATCCCGACCGTTGGCCGTCTGCCGGGGATCGATGGCAAGGCAAAGATGAGCAAATCGCAGGGGAATGCTGTCCTGCTTTCCGCCTCGCCGGATGAAATCCGTGATGCCGTTCGGCAAATGTATACGGACCCCAATCATATCCGCCCTGCTGACCCCGGAACGGTTGAGGGCAATGTTGTCTTCACCTACCTGGATGCCTTTGGCGACGATCCGGGCGCTATACAGGAGCTAAAGACCCGATATCGTCGGGGTGGACTGGGCGACATGGTCGTTAAGCGGCAGCTTGAGGAAATCCTACAATCCCTGCTCGCTCCGATCAGGAAGCGCCGCGCTCGCTACGCCGCCGAGCCTGCTTATGTTATGGATATGCTGCGAACAGGAACCGCCGCCGCGAAAAAGATAACGGAGGCAACTCTCCAAGAGGTTCGGGACGGCCTCGGGTTGTTCAGCTTTGCGTAGTCGTCGCAGAATTACTAAAATTGCCTCGGCGTACAAACGACAAAACGCATACCCGGAGATTCACTCACGTCGAGGCTCATATATTCGAATTCGAGTTGCCCGGCTGAAGGGTGGCGAATGCGTTTCACGGCGGAGGGCTGAAGCAATACATCGTGACGTGGCCACCATGCGCGGAACTCGGGACTGTCCTTCATCAGAAAGGCAATCAGCCGCTCGAAATCCGGGTCGCCCGCATAACGGGCACTGTCCGCCCGGAACATCGCCAGCGATAGCGGCGCAAGATCGTCCCAATCCGCCAGAAGCCGCCGATGCGCTTCGTCCGCGAACATTAGGTGGATCATGTTGCGGGCATCGCCTTCGAGGCGTTCAAAGTCGCCGAACATATCGATCGCAGCTGCGTTCCATGCGAGCACGTCCCAACGGCGACCCAGCACATAGGCCGGCTGTCCGGTCATGCTATCGAGCATACGAAGGAGCGCGCCAGGCACCTGTTCTGGGCCATGGGAACGGGTCTGTGGCGATGGGCGATCAGCCAGCGTATACAGATGCTGGCATTCGGCCGGATCGAGCTTCAAGGCATCGGCAATCGCATTGAGTACCTCCGCCGAAGGCCGCACGTCGCGTCCCTGTTCCAACCATGTGTACCAGGTGGTGCCGACCCCGGCGAGAAGGGCAACCTCCTCACGGCGGAGACCCGGCGTGCGCCGCCTGAAGCCGTTGGGAAGGCCAACGGCAGAGGGCGTCAGCCGCTCGCGGCGGGAACGCAAGAAATCCCCGAACTCTCGTCTCCGCGCGTCAGTGTGGTCAGCAAGAACATCCATCATTCAATCATCATAGCAGTATTGATACCAGGATAATATCAGAACTGTTTGCCGTTTTCGATTCGGTGAAAATCACCTTCAACAGCGATTTACGTGGAAGGCGATGTCATGGCGGAGACAACGAGAACGATCCTAATCACGGGTTCAACCGATGGCGTTGGTCGCCGAGTGGCCGAACGGCTGGCGGCCCCATACACAACGACACTGATCCACGGCCGCGACCGGGATCGTGGCGAAAGCCTTGTTCAAGCCATCATCAAGTCCGGAGGGAAAGTAGCATTCTATTCTGCCGATTTATCAGCCCTCTCTGAAATCCGCGAGTTGGCCGACACCATTCGCCGCGATCATTCCTGTCTCGATGTGCTGATCAACAATGCCGGTATAGGTGTTGCCGGCGCTTATCCGAGGCGCTGCGAAAGCCCGGACGGCTTCGAGCTGCGCTTTGCAGTCAACTATCTGTCAGGCTTCCTTCTAGCGCGGCTGCTGTTGCCGTTGCTGAAACGCAGTGCGTCGGCACGCATCGTCAACGTCGCCTCGATTGGCCAACAGGCGATCGATTTCTCCGACGTGATGTTGACGCGTGGCTATAGCGGTCAGCGTGCCTACTGCCAGAGCAAACTCGCGCAAATTCTCTTCACCTTCGATCTCGCCGAAGAACTGAAGGGAACGGGCGTCACCGTGAACGCCTTGCACCCGGCAACATACATGGCAACGGCCATGGTGCGCGGCGACGGTGTGTCACCCGTAAGCAGCGTCGATGAAGGCGCGGATGCGATCCTGAATCTGGCCATCTCACCCGATCTCCAAGATAAATCCGGGCTGTATTTCGACGGTCTGCGACCCTCTCGCGCCCAAGGCCAGGCCTTTGACGCCGACGCGCGGCGTCAGCTTCGGGCGCTCAGCTTCGAACTCACGGGGCTTTCACACCCTGTCGTGTGACCATTTTCAACCCAACGAAAGGAACTCCCATGTCTTCCCAACATATTATCATCGTCGGCGGATCGTCCGGCATTGGTCTCGCCACCGCCCGGCTACTTCTCGGCCAAGGCCACAGGGTCACGATCACCGGCCGGAGCGCCGAGCGGTTGGACGCAGCCCGCACTCTCCTGAGCGGCAACCTTGATACACTGGTCATGGATGCAGCCGAACCGGCCGGGTTGCCCGGAGCTTTCGAGCGAATCGGCCGCTTCGACCATCTTGTTCTCGCGCTTGGCAGCGGCAAGGGTGCGGGTCCCTTTGCGTCCGTACCGCTCGCTGATGTGAAGGCCGGCTTTGAGGAAAAGGTCTATGCGCACTTTGCCGTCGCGCAGGCGGCACTTCCCCATCTTGCCAAGGATGGCAGCCTGACTTTCATCTCGGCGGTGACCGCCCATGCTGCGATGCCCGGCACCGCTGGCATTGGTGCCGCCAACGCCGCCGTCGCTGCGCTCGTGCCGATCCTCGCTGCTGAACTTCGGCCAATGCGCGTCAATGCAGTGTCGCCGGGCGTTATTGACACGCCCTGGTGGGACTTCCTCACGGACGAACAGAAGGGCACTGTGTTTTCCGACTTTGCCGCGAAGACTCCCGTCGGACGCGTCGGAAAGCCCGAGGACATTGCGCAGACTATCGCCTTCCTGATCGCTGACACGTTCATTTCGGGCCAGACGATCATTTGTGATGGCGGATTACGGCTGACGGCATAGCGTTCTCCGTTCGCGAATGTCCTAATTTTGCAGCGCTGCAAAAGTCGGGCTAAGATTTCGAGCAAATGTCGAGATTTCCGCGAAAGGCTCCCCCGCGTTTGGCCCACAGGGGCCGTCACGTCGATGTCATGAAGTTTTCATACACGCATAAATGATCCCCCGAGAAAGACTCGCAGCGATGGCCGAAGCCTGTGTCGTATTCAAGAAGATTTCCGGTACGTTCTACCGCTCCGTTCTGACCGAGAGGCTTCAACAAGTATTGGACCCACCGGGACCAAACAGCGCGGGACGCTATCATCGTCCTGGTGAGCCGACGCTGTACACGAGCGCAACGCTAGAATGGTCCATAAGGGCAATAGCTGGCTATATGCGCGAAGACGGCCTCCCGCGAGTTGTCGTTCCACTCAAGGTCGGTGACGCGATGGTTCTTGACCAGCAAGACGAAGAGGCTTGTAAGCAGCTTGTGATAAATCGCGATCTGTCCAACGAGTCTTGGCGGACAGCTTTATCGGAAGGCCGAGAACCTGCTTCGTGGCGAACTGTCGATATCGCGCGAACGGCGGGTGCAGACGGCATCATCGACAGGTCTCGCATGATACCAGGCGGGTGGCATCTCAACCTATTCCGCTGGAATGAGAGCGGCGGCCCTCTAGTGGAGGTATGCGGTGATCCGGTTGAGATTGTCCTGACGCCTCACGGACCAAAGTGGGGCCTGTAAATAGGGTGTTGTCACGTTAAGTTGCGCAGGCCGAGAATGGGCTGACGCTCTCGGATTTTAGGCGAGGCATGCAGCAGCTTTCCATGCGTCGAATGCTTCGAGGCGATGGTATCGAATTGTTGGTGCCGCGCGGCGGCGGCAGGGAACAGAAAAGCAATTGCGGGTCGCTGAGTGCATGGAGACTAACCGTTGCAATGCTCCCGGCGATCGGTGACCCTGCATGGTTCGTTCTCGTTTTCGAAACGGCAGATGGCTGTTCTCGGCCCGATTATTGAGGCCCTTGTGCGACCAATGATCAAGGCCGGGAGCCACGTCCGCCTTTGCCGCACGGTAGGAGCGGAGCTTATCAGTGATGATCCGTCTGGGAACAAAGCCATAGCGCCTCATCAACGCCACCAGCAGACGCTTGGCCACCCTTTTGTCACGCCGCTCCTGTAATATTTCTTCGAGAACGGCGCCGTGCTGATCGACTGCGCGCCAGAGACAGAATTTTTCTCCAGCGCATTTCACAGCGACTTCGTCCAGATACCAAACATCGCCGGGGGGCGCCTGCCGACGCCTCAAGTTGCGGGCGATCTGGGGTCCAAACTTGGCGATCCAACGGCGGATCGTCTCATATGAAATGTCTATCCCACGCTCGAGCAGCATTTCTTCAACTTCACGCAGGCTCAGGTTGAACCGCAGGTAAAGCCAGACCGCGTGAGAAACGATCTGCGGCGCAAAACGGTGACGTTTGAAACTGATATCCGGTGTCTGCATCGCCGAAATCTATGCGCAACACGTCGGGCAGGCAACCCCCAGCCCGCTTAACTTGACAACACCCGTTCCCCCATTGCCGCCAGAGACATGCGTAGTCTTCGGCGGATCCACGCTTCCAGGTTGGTGAGTACTCGAGGCGTCTGGCAGAAGCCGAAGTAGCCGCGCCAACCGATGAGGTATGGCTTCAGCTCTTTGACTAGCTGCGGCAGACTGAGGCCCTGGGTCCGGCGTGTCATATCCCGGATCAGCGTCTTGAACTTGCCGAGAGCTTTTGGCGCGATGCGCCGCTCGCTCCCGTCATTTGAGATGCTGAACCCCAGGAACTTCCGCTCCTCCGGTCGCGCCACCGCGCTCTTCGCCTCGTTGACCTTCAGCCGCAGCTTCTGGGTCAGGAACCGGCTTACAGAAGCCATGATGTCGCCTATTGGCGCTCCTTGGCAATCGGCCAGGCCGGAGAAACTACAACATTGAATCGATCGTTTGCCAAGACGCCCGCCCGAGCCTTGCATTTGCTTCGTCCGTACCTCCGTGAGCATGGAGCAGTGATCTGGGTGTGATGCTGGCTCACCAACCACCTTTCTCGAACGCGCATCCACATGCACGTTGATGAGCGTTTACGCCTATTGACGTGCATGTTTATGCACGATACCATTCGCTATGGACATCAAGCTGCCTCTCTCTCGACGGGATATCATCGCCAATCGGCTTGCAGGCGGCCAAGCTGTCTCGGCATCTCAGCTTTCTGTCGAATTTAATATTTCTGAAGATGCCATACGGCGTGATTTGCGTGCCTTGGCAGCTGAAGGAAAATGCCGACGGGTCTACGGAGGTGCCCTTCCACTTCGTTCCCTTCCCGAGCCGATGGCGGTTCGGATAGAAGCTGCTCCCCAGCGTAAACGGCTTCTCGCGGAGGCAGCCGCGAGGATGATTCTGCCCAACGAATTCGTATTTCTTGATAGCGGCTCGACAAACCTCGCAATCGTTGACCTTGTTCCCGCTAACCTCAAGATTACTATCGCTACAAATTCCATAGATATTGCGGCAGCGGTTCTGCGGCGCGGCAATGCCCCGCTAATCTTGGTCGGCGGAATGGTCAACCCACATGTCGGTGGAAGCGTGGATGCCAATGCCATGGCCTGCGTAAACGACATGAACATCGATAGATGTTTTTTGGGCGCATGCTCCGTCTCCGCGACGACCGGCGTGAGCGTTGAGGACTACTCCGACGCCATGTTTAAGAAGGCGCTTGCGAAGCGCAGTTCCCAATTGGTGGTCCTCTCGCTCTCGGAGAAGTTTCAGGAGCTCGCGCCGCATATTGTATGCGGAGCCTCCGATGTCGATTGCCTTATCGTCGAGGGTAACCTTTCTGCTGATCGGGAGCATGAGCTTTCATCTGGAGGTTTCGCAACCCTCAGGGCTGAGCGCGACCCGGCGGACACCCCGGCAGTTGACGAGCCGTAGCCCGATCGAGAAGCCTCGGCAACTGCAATCAAAATGTGAAACAAGGAGCGATCAGCCCGATGAATTACCCGGACGAACTGTTCTTCCATCGCCTTGCTGACGCTGCCGATAGAGAGACGATGTCGAGGTTTCGAACATCGCTCGCAACTTCGTCAAAGCTGAAGGAAGGTTTCAGTTTTGACCCAGTGACTGAGGCGGATCGAGAGGCTGAGCGAGTTATCCGCGCTGCAATCCAGGACCAATTTCCGGATCAGGCGATCTTGGGTGAGGAGTTCGGGGCCACGGGTTCTGGGCCGATCCAGTGGGTTCTCGATCCCATCGATGGCACCCGCCCGTTCCTTCTTGGATTACCTGTATGGGGCACGTTGATCGGTCTATACGAGGAGGGCCGCGCGATCATGGGTATGATGAGCCAACCCGTAACTAAAGAGCGCTTCTGGGCCGACCGGTCGGGAAGCTTCCTCCTTGCAGGAGGAAGTAGACACCAGCTACGAACACGATCGACGACCGATCTCACCGACGCTGTTCTGCACACGACATCGCCAGAGGACGTCACCCGCCACCCCGGATTTCGGTTCTCAGCTCTTTCGCAAGCGGTGAAGATGACGCGGTATGGGGGTGAGTGCTATGCGTTTGCGATGCTGGCCGCCGGACAGATCGACATTTGTGTGGAGTTCAGCGTCCAAGCTTATGATGTTGCTGCAATGATCCCAATAATAGAAGGCGCAGGCGGTGAATGCTGCACGTTAGACGGCGGCCGCCCAGAACAAGGCGGGGCCGTTATCGCAGCCGGCAATAAGCACCTCTTGAAGAAGGCTCTGGAAATACTGCTGCAGTGAGGATAGACAGTCCCTGTCGAGACCAGTGCGGCTGAAATTTTCTGCAAAGGTGTCAGGCAGGGCGCTGTCAGGTCCAGAAATCTGCTTTTACATAGACGTGCCGGCGAGCAACGCCTCGCGTTCCGCTCGCGATCCCGCCATACGGGCTCGCGCTGCCGCAAGCACGGACGACGAGGCGGTTTCTGGCCCGCCCGAGCCGAAGGGCGGCTCCGGCGCGTATTCCAGCGAGAGCTGGATCGTTTCCGCCTCCTCGCGCCCCAGAAGTTCCGCGACGACGGTGAGACCGAAGTCGATGCCAGACGTTACGCCGCCCGCCGTGATCAGGGATCCGTCCCGGACCACCCGTTCTTTTACTGGCAACGCTCCGAAGTGCTCGAGAAAGTCGAGCGCGTTCCAGTGGGTGGTGACGCGGCGCCCCTTGAGGAGCCCAGCTTGGCCGAGAACGAGCGATCCCGTGCATACCGACGTCACAAAGCGAGCCCTTGCTGCCTTGTCCCGCACAAAGGCCAGTGTCTCCTGGTCGGAGAGCAGCGCGTTGACACCAGCTCCGCCGGGCACGCAGAGAACATCGAAATCCGGCGCGTCAGCAAAACGCGTGTCGGGTTTTAGCCAGAGGCCAGTCGAGGACCTCACGGGTTCGAAGTCCTTCCACACGAGATGCACCTCGACGCCATCAGCGGAGGCGAAGACCTCGTAGGGACCGGTCAGGTCCAACTGTTGGACCGCGGGGAAGCACAGAATACCAAAACGAAACTTCATGGACCAACTCCTGTCTTGACGGACAGACTTTAACGCGCAATGACTTGGCCTTTGTGCCAATCATCGCTCGTTTCATGCCAAACGCTTCGCCTCATCGCATCGAAATCCTTGCCTTTGCGAATGCTCAGCTCCTGGACATCACAGGGCCGGCGCAGGTCTTTGCTACCGCCAACGACCTCACCCCGTCTGGCGCCCCGAAGCCTTATGCAATCACCATCGTCTCGGCTGACAGCGACGTCGCTACGAGTTCCGGCATCGTCCTGCGATCAGAGGCACTTCCGCAGGCGGCGAGCGACCCCGGAACCCTGATCGTCTCTGGCGGCTACGGCGTCAATGCTGCCTGCCGCGACCCCGCCCTTCTCGACTGGATCCGTCGACGCGCCGTCTCGGCGACGCGAACCGCGTCGGTTTGCAGCGGCGCCTTTCTGCTGGCCGAAGCCGGGCTTCTCGATGGTCGCCGTGCTGTGACCCACTGGGGGCGATGCGCCGAGTTCGCCGCACGCTTTCCCGCGGTTAAACTTGATCCCGATCCTATCTTTGTCCGTGACGGACCGATCTGGACCTCCGCGGGCGTTACGGCAGGCATCGATCTGGCGTTGGCGATGGTGGAAGCCGACCAGGGGAGACCGTTGGCGCTTGCCATCGCGCGCCAGCTCGTCGTGTTTCTCAAACGGCCGGGTGGGCAGGCACAGTTCAGCGCCGCTCTCGCCCTGCAAGAAGCCGACGAAACATTCGAGCGGCTTCATGGCTGGATCGCGAACCATCTCGATCGCGACCTGTCACTCGGTGTTCTGGCCGACCAAATGGGCATGAGCCTTCGTTCCTTCTCCCGCCACTATAAAAAATGCACCGGCCGCACGCCGGCGGAAAGCGTCGAGACTATCCGCGTCGAAAGCGCACGCCGGTTCTTCGAGGAGGGTGCGAGCGTGATACGAACCGCCACGAGGTGCGGCTTCGGCTCGACCGAGACCATGCGGCGCGCCTTTCTCCGACATCTCGGCGTTGGCCCCAACGCGTATCGGAACAGGTTTCATGGGTGAACTGGGCTGCGGCACCGTCAGGCATACTGCCTTTTGCCAATGGGGTCTTGAAGGCATAGGAACGAACGACCCGTGATCTAGCCGCAGCCTTTTACCCTGAAAACCATCGAAAAAATGATTTCTCCCTCCCTCGTCTGGTCCTTTGCCTTCTACCGGTTTGATCAGCAGCAGGCCTATATCCTCGGCGGGATAGTTCGTTGCGCAGGCACACGGTCGGAGTCGGTCAATCCCACGCCGAAGTGGGCAGCGGCGTCCGCCAAAATCACTTGCAGCATCTTCGCGGCAGCTTCAATTTCATCCTTTTCACCTCTTTGAGGCAAGCGACCGGCATCCTTTGGGTAACGGTAGGTCGTAGCGTAGACAGTGAGGAAGGTGATCGGAGACATTCTTGCCTTCAACGCATTCTCGTTGGGCAGGAGATCTCTTAGGACGTCAAGCCGATGCGAGTCTCTACGCTCAGCCTTGATATTTTCCGAGTTGAGGAGCGCCAGAAGGATTTTCTCGGCAGCTTGCTGCAGATGGTAGACGTCGTTTCTGTTGTCTATTGCTGAAAGGGCCTGAGCTGCAACTAAATCTTCATGCGCCAGCCGAAGATAATTTGCGATGTGGAGATCAGCCGACATCAAGAACGACGCCGTCTACGACGATATGGCTGGATGCGGAGTTCGCAACGGCCAGGTCAGCGTGGAATTCTGAAAGCCTGATGCAGGAGACATCTGCGTAAACGCCCGAGCCTTCCTGAATGCGCCAACCAGACATGGGCGAAAAAAAGCGTTCCGGCGCCTCGTCGGAAACGATCACTTTCAGGTCCCAATCGCTCTGGCTAGTCGCTTCCCCGCGGGCGCGGCTGCCATAGAGGACGACATCGATCGGGCTGTATTCTGCCTTGATACGAGCAAGCAGCGTTTCCAACTCCGGAAACCGACCGGGAGAAGCAACACGTCCACAAAAACTTTCTGCAACAACAGTCATTTCCGTCCCATTACATCGCTCTTTCACCACATATAGCCGCTCTCGACAGGCATTTCTACTGGTTCGATATCAGGGTAAGCTACAGAGGTATCGCCTTCGCCCCGAAGGCTCGGCGCAACCGGCACAACCATGGCGCCTGGAAAGGTGGCGGCGCACGTAGAGATGTCGAGCGCAATACCTCGCCTTGATAGGATTTGGACCTGCGACCCGCGAATGACCTCAATGTGAAGCTATTGAATTATCGCGGTTTCGCGAGGTACATCTCCCGACTGGGGTGCCAGCAGTCTTTGGAAGACTGACCGCGAAGTGACTACGCGGCCAATTCCGGGCATCTCACAACCTCGTGTGCCTCGACATAGAGAAATGATACTGCGCAAGCTAGCGAGGCTATCTAAATGCCGCTCATTTTATGCCTCAGTGCAGTCTAAACCACAGTCTGCTAGGTGGCGCCCACCGGGTATGAACGACTGCCACCGATCAAAGCATTTGCAAGTCGCAATTCACTGGAAACTCGGAAATCCGATGATGTCCGACACGCTGACGGTAGCGTGTCGGTTTGCCCATTCTACGCAACCTCAAACTTGATTGCCTGGGCACCCCGCCAAAGCGTCATTACGCCCAGTTCAGCGAGCTTGTCCAAATCAGAGGTGATGGTGATGAAGTGGTTTCCGGCAAGCTGGCCCATTTTTGACGAGAAGTCGACACCGCCATAGGCAAGCAGAATTTCCGTCTCGCTGATCCCACCGGGATACAGAATGATATGACCAGGGGCGGGATGGCTCGTGTGGTTTTCATAGCCGACGCCGAAGTCCTTGTCTCCGAGCGGAATCCAGACGCCCTCGCCCGACCAGCGAACGTGCACAATCTCCCCGCTGAAGGGCAGGTGCTTCAAGAACGCCTCCGCGGTTTTCGGCGCTTTCTCGACCTCCAGCTTGGCATCGAAAGTGAACGGGCCTGCGGTAATTTTCAGTTTCATTGTCGATCTTTCTATTTTTCAGTTGTGATAATCTTTTTCGGCTGGCCGAGTTGCAGATGGCCGGTATTTGTCCCGCTCTTTTACATCGCCCAGGAACAGTGCGACGCGGTGGCCACGTTGGCGCTTTTGATGACGAGATCGAGTTCGGGCATGGCAACGCCTTTCAATGCTGAAGAATCTTGCCGAGAAACGCTTCCGTCCTTGGATTGTGTTTCCCCGAAAAAAATTCTTCGCTCGGGCAATCCTCAAGGATCTCGCCCTGGTCGATGAAGATGACTCTGGTGGCGACTCGGCGGGCGAAACCCATCTCGTGCGTCACCACCATCATCGTCATTCCGTCCTTCGCGAGCCCGGTCATCACATCGAGAACCTCCGAAATCATCTCCGGATCGAGTGCCGAGGTCGGCTCGTCGAAAAGCATGGCGAGCGGATCCATGGCCAGGGCACGGGCAATCGCGACACGTTGCTGCTGGCCGCCCGAAAGCTGGCTAGGATATTTCTTTGCTTGTTCGACCAAACCGACGCGATCGAGAAGCTCCATAGCCTTCTTTTCGGCACTGACTGCCGTACGACCGAGGACGATCTTCTGGGCTAGCATGATGTTCTCTATGATCGTCAGATGCGGAAAGAGCTCGAAATTCTGAAAAACCATCCCGACGCGGGTGCGCAGGTTTGGCAGATCCGTTTTCGGATCCCCGACTTCGATGCCGTGGACACGGATCGAACCCTGGTCAAAGGGCTCCAGGCCGTTGACGCATTTAATGAGCGTGGATTTGCCGGATCCTGAAGGCCCGCAAACGACGATGACTTCGCCTCTTTCCACCTTTACGGAACAGTTCTTCAGCACCTCGAAGCTGCCGTAGAATTTTGTGATGCCTGTGATCTCGATCATGATCGACCTTTCGAGAAGCGGGATATGGAAAAAGGCTGCAGCGCCTGACCGGTCTCGCGCCCAAGCACCAGCTGAGCCGTGAGATGTCCGATCAGCGGGCCGAGTGTGTAGCCGTTCGATGTGACCGCGTTGAAAAACCCAGGCTGCGACGGGTGCTCTCCGAGGATCGGGGCGCCATCGATATTGATGTTCATCGCCGCCCAGCTGCGAATGACGTTCAGCTTGCGAAGGGCGGGCACGACATGCTGGGCAACCCAAAGATTGCCTTCAAGACTGGAAAACGACGGTCGGGGGTGCTGGTGAACCGGATCGAGACCTGCGGTCCATCCGCCGCCGATGATGAAGTTTCCGTTGAACGCTTGCTTCAAGGTCAGATGCCGATCAGCATGCGCGACGAGGCAGGTGATAAGGGGCGCTGCTGCTTCGGTCACGACCATCTGCAATGGCGCGCCGAACACGGGGATATCAAGACCAAGCATTGCGCCGATGCGTGAGGCGAACGCGCCGGCGGCATTGATGACGCGTTTTACTCGAATGTTGCCGCGCGACGTTCTCACGTCGAAGCCTCCGGAGGCTACCGAGGCGATGGAGAGGACCTCGCAGCGCTCGAACACGTGGGCACCTTGCTGTTGCGCCGCTTCGAGAACGTATTGCGTGGCAACGAGCGGATTGATCTTGCCTTCCTGCGAGCAATAGGCTGCACCGACGAAGTCCGGCGACAGATGCGGCTCGATATGGCGAAGCTCGTCACGGTCGATCAGTCGACTGTCGATGCCAGCTCCACGTTCTGCCGCCACCTTGGCCGCAAGAAAGCGCATATGCGCGTCGGTCTCGGCAACCATGACGCCGCCTGTCACTTTCATTTCGAAATCCCGGCCGAGTTCCTTCTGCAAGTCGGCCCACAGGCGAATGGAATCGCGCTGCAACGGCAAAGTTTGCACTGCAGGCCCTCCCCCGGCCTCGGCGCGGCTGCCGTGATCGAAGGAAAGCAGTTGGGCGTGAAGACTGCCCGCGTTGCCGCCCGACGCCAACGAGTTAGGGAAGGCGCGTTCGACGATTGCGACATCTTCGCCGGCTCTGGCAAGAAAAAGCGCCGTGGACAGGCCTGCGATCCCTGCCCCGATGACTAGCGTCGAAATGCTCGATATGGGTAAAGGCACAATCTCGACATGGGGTGACCTCTCTGGCAGCATGGCCCTTTTATGACCACCCCATTCCGGTTTCTCGACCGCAAGTGCTGCAAGCGGAAGAGGACGAAGTGGCATCTGAGGGGCAAGGAAACCCTGAGTTTCGCTGCCTCGACGAGTCTCGCCCACTACGTTCGCCACGCGCTTACTACAGTAGCGTCCTTGGCAACGACCCATACCAGCACGTGACAGCCGCTTCACCGTCGCGACGTCATTTGCGCTACGCGCGCTGATTGCCTGCAATGTCCCTAGAGTGACACCTTCGCAGCGGCAGACGATGGTCTCCGGCGGCTGAATTTGTACCGCATTCTCGATTGGCGCGAACAGGTTCCAGAGTGCCTTCTGAAATGCGCGATGGCGACCGAGTTGTCGCTGCGCCTTGATATCTGGCGAGGCATCCAGACCGAGCTTTTTCGCAACGGCCAAGCCCGCTAGACGCCCTTCTGCCATTGCAACATACGCCCCACCGAAGCGAGCAGCTTCACCGATGACGTGGATACCTTCTATCGTGGTCTCGCCACCCTCGCCGCAGATCGCGGACAGCTCGCCATCGACGACTTCATGGCCGCATCCAAGCAGTCGGGACAATTCGTTGGATGGGGTGAAGTCGCCGCCGATCAATACAGCGTCAGCGTCTATAGTTCGCTCACCCTTTGGCCCCGAGATGGTGACGCTCTCCACCTTCTCACGCCCGTGAATCGCTTTGAGGGTGGTCTCCCAGAAGACCTTCGTTCCGGCAGATCGCAACGCCGAGAGTTGACGACAGCCCAGTAACGCAAGCGTGGCATCGGCAGCAAAGAGTTGCGCGCCGGCTCCGGGCGACTTCCACGGTGGCGCCGCCGTATCGGCAAGAGCGACAACTATACCGCCCGCCTTGCGGATCTCGTTTGCCACCTGAATGTTCAAAGGGCCATTCCCGGTGACGACGATCCGCTTTCCCGGAACGGTCGCATAGCTTCTGAGCAGCGTCTGTGCCGCACCTGCTGTCATCGCACCAGGCAAGGTCCAACCCGGCACGGCGGCGGGTCGTTCGTAAGCACCTGTCGCTATGATCAAAAATTTCGGCTGGCAGTAGAATGCACCGTCAGGCCCGAAGCATCCGATAGTCGCTTTACCATCCTCGTTCAGCTGAGCACCCCAGACCATGGTACCCCTGAGAATGGCGACGCCGCTTTTCTCGAGCAAGCGAATTAGATCGGCACCCTGGCTCGCCTGCGCGTCACCACGCAGATGCTCTTTCGCATGGTCGCTCGACGGTTGCTTGAAGTATTGGCCACCGGGCGTGGCTCGCTCGTCTACAATCGTGACGCTTGCGCCCGCCGCGACAGCCGCTTGGGCAGCGGCGAGACCCGCGGGTCCCGCCCCCACCACCAGCATGTCCATCACGCGCGTAGGGAGCGACGAAGGGACGTCGCAGAGATCGGCGATGCCCGACGACGAGATCTCAGCCCGAGGTGAAGGGCGTTCAATGCGCATTCCGTCCGCGACGATCGTCATGCATGCCCGCTGGCTCAGTCTGCCGTCGACCGCGACGAGGCAGTCCTGACACGCGCCCATGCCGCAGAAAAGACCGCGCGGCTCTCCCTTTAGACCTCGGGAAAATCCGTGAGAGCCCGATGCCTCGATCGCGGCTGCTACAGACAGGCCCTTCTCGACGGCGATGCCGACGCCATCTACAAAGAGGTTGATCAGCCCGACTTCTGGAGTTTGGGTGAGAATGTCGGGCATGCAGTCGTCCCTTAGGCGTGGAAGCTGAGGCAGAAGTCGGCAACCATCTTCTTTATCGCAGCATCCTGTGCAGCCGGCAACGGCAGGCGCGGCGGCCGCGGCTGTCCCGCTCCGAATCCCATGTGATTGAGAAGCGACTTCGATCCTGCAACGTAGGCCTGACCTCCGACGGCCTGGATGACCGGAAGCCACTTCAGATAAAGCGCTCTTGCTTCGTCGATGTTCTTCTCGTCAACAACCAGCTCGAATATCCGCGCCATCGGCCCCGGAGCGACGTTCGAGGCGACGGCAACCCAGCCCTGCGCGCCAAGAACGAAGGACTCGAAACCCAGGATGCCGCCAAATACGGTCATGTTGTCACCGGCCAGACGGATAATGTCACGGACACGGGTGACCTCCAGTGTCGACTCCTTTATGTAGTCACAGCCTTCGATCGCCGCGATCCGCTTCACCAGTTCTGGCTTGAGATCGACATTGGCGGTCGCCGGATTGTTATAGACCATGATCGGAATGGAGATCGACGATGCGACAGTCCTGTAGTGATGGACGATCTCGTCATCGGTAGGCGTAGAATAGAATGGCGGGATGATCATTACCCCGTCCGCACCCATCTCTTCCGCCTTCTTGCTGAGCCGGACACATTCCCTGGTGTCCTCCGCGCCAGTGCCGATCAATACCGGAACACGCCCCGCGGCCGTCTCGATGACGGTCCTCGCAACACCATCCCGCTCGTCTTCGCTGAGAGACAGGAACTCGCCCGTGGAACCAAGGGGAATGAGACCGTGAATGCCTTCGCGGATCTGCCAGTCGGTAAAGGCGGCGAGTGCCGTCAGATCAACAGCACCGTCTTCGTCCAACGGTGTAATCATCACGGTGTAAACGCCGCGAAATTTCGAGGTCATGTCTTGAATTCCTGAGGTTAGCGTCGTTGGTTCGCCGATAGCCGCGATCCGGCCTGGCCCAAGCGCTTTTCGATGTGATTCTGGAAAAAATCCCAGAGGGTGGTAAGAAGGAGATAGTAGATCGCGGCGACGGCGAAGAGCTCGAGCACCATAAACCGCTCCTGGATCAGGACCTGCGTCCTCCTTAAAAGCTCCTCGACCGAAATGACCGAGGTAACCGAGGTTGTCTTGAGAAGGCCGTTGACCGAATTGCCGAGCGGCGGAATGATCACCTTGAAGGCCTGCGGTATGACGATGTAGCGCATGATCTGTCGCTCCGTCATACCGAGCGCCCGCGCGGCTCTCGTCTGTCCGTCCGGCACGGCCTCGATGCCTGCGCGTATGATCTCTGCCAGGTAGGCGGCCTCGTTCAACGCCAGTCCGATGAGCGCCGACTCAAGCACCGTGAACTTGATGCCGAAGAGCGGAAGCGCGGTGTAGATCGCAATCAATTGGACCAGAAGAGGCGTCCCGCGGAACAGCCAGATGTACGCCTTGGCGAGGTAATAGAGTGCCCGGACCTGCGACCGCCGCATCAAAGCAAGCGCAAACCCGATTATCAAGCCGGCTATCAGCGAGACGACGGTCAACCAGACCGTGGTGAATACGCCGCCGAGAATGAAGGGATTGACGAGGTACCCGAAGAAGCCGGACCAGTTCCAAAGCGTCATTTGCAAGACTTTCCTGAAAAGGACGGCGCAGGAAGAGCCATCCCGTTCTTAAACCAAATCGCGCGTTGGATCAGCGACCAGGACCCTTTACGGAATAGTCGCTTGAGACCATCGGCAAGCCGTACTTGTCGAAGAGGGTCTTCAGCGAGCCGTCGGTCTTCATTTCCTTCAGCGTTGCGGAGACGGCGTCGGCAAGGGTGGGGCTTTTGAATGCCAATGCGACCGGAGCTGGGTATAGGCCGCTGATCGCGCGCTTGAAATCACCACGGGAGTCATAGTCCTTGGCGACCGCGTCGATCGACACGACTCCCTGGACTTGGCCAGCGCGCAAAGCTTGATAGGCCAATGCGAAGTTGTCGAAGGTCTGGATCGTGAGACCTTTCTTGCCTGCATCACGAAGCTCCTTGTCGAGCGCATGGGTCTTGGTTTCTTCAAACCCACCGATTTCGACGCCGACAGTCATGCCAGCGAGATCGTCCTTTGTCGTGACCTTCTTGTCGGAACCCGGCGCTACAGAGACGCTGATCGCCTGATCTTCGTAAGGGATCATCTGCATGATCTTGGTTCGCTCGTCCGTGAAGAAGATCCCGGTATTGATCATGTCCCAGCGGCCGGCCTGCAGGCCGGGAACCATCGCGGAAAACTCGATCCGGACATATTCGGGCTGGAGGCAGAGACGCTTTGCGATTTCGGTGCCCAGCTCGATGCGCATCCCCTTGAGGTCGCCGGTGGAATCGATGAACTGGAGTGGCGGCAGCGTTGGGTTGGTCGACATGACAAGCGTGCCCGGCTTTAGCAGCTCACCTGCGGCGACCTTGGGCTGGCAGGATTGCGCGAACGCGATCGATGCGGTGATCGAAAGAACGGATGCCGCAAGAATGCAGCGCTTGATGTGAGAATGGAGCATATTGTCCTCTGGAGTTTTGTTATCTTTGGTTCCCAGGCTTGCATTCATATGGGATCCCACTTTTATACAAAAAAATTTTGGCGATGCAAGCGCGATGTTCCGATCATTCAGTAATTCGAGAGAACGCCTTGCCTGACCACCTCGAGATGATTGATCATCGCCAGCCGGGCTGCATCGCCGTCGCCCTTGGTAAGGGCTTCGAGTATTGCGCGGTGCTCGCCGACGCCGGGCTTCGCCCGAACCACGGCCATCTGCCTTTCGAAAATGGTCGTATAGCGCCGCATCTCCGCGATGGCGGCGGACATAAATGTATTACCGCTCTCAGTAGCGATGTAACCGTGCAGTGCATCATCGAATTGCCATACGATTTCGGGGTCAGGATCGGCATTTGCTTCGATCGCGTCTAGCATGGCGGAGAGCGATTCAACGCGATCTCGACGACCGTGCAGAGCCGCCTGGACAGCGGCTGTCGGCTCAAGAAGGGCGCGCATCGCCAAGCTGTCGAGATAGTCTTTGAGGCTGATCACCCGAACAGACAGAACTCCCTTTTCGTCGCGAACAAGGAGCCCCTCGCCTTCCAGTCTCCCCAGTGCATGGCGCATTGGCGACCGTGAAACCGAGTGCTGCACAGCCAGTCTTCGTTGTTGCACGACCGATCCGCCGACAAGTCTGGCGGCAAGAATGTCCGCCAGCACGCTGCGGTATGTATTATCCGCAAGACTGGTATCGACCTGCTCATCAAGTTCATTGTCACGAGGCAATTATGTTGGTCCCTTTTCGATATCGGTTATCATATGCAACAAGAGCCATCTTGAAGGAAGTGGCGCGTCGCACGAGAGATCGGGCGGAAGCGGATTGGAGATTGACAGGACTGTGACAAACGTTTCAGGCGGGCGGGTGGAGACCGCCCCAGACAAGAGCGCGCATAATCTCGCATCCATGGCCTACAAGGCCATATCCGACATGATTAGGCATCGCAGGCTGAAGGGGGGCCATGTCATCGTGGAAGCTCGGCTTGCCGAGACACTTGGCATCTCGAGAACTCCCTTGCGGGAAGCCCTTCAACGCCTTGAGGGCGAAGGTCTCGTTCGCAAGGGCAATGGCCGGAACTACGTAGTTCGTCATGTGGACATCGGCGAGTATTTGCAAAGCCTGAGGCTTCGCCTGCTCATCGAACCCGAAGCCGCAGTCTTGTCCATAAAAGCGATCCCCCGTCGCCAACTCATAACAGTCAGGAGAGAAGTTCATGAACTGCTTGGGGCCACCGCCTATCATACCGATCAGCACTGGTTCTCAGACGACAACCTTCACAACATGATCATCGACAATTGCGGCAATGCGGTGATGGCAAAGGTCCTGCGGGAACTTCGGGCGACGACGCGGTTGTTCGAAATCGATCGGCTAAAGGACCGCCTCCGGCCGGATTCGACCGAACATCTCGTCATAATCGAAGCGATCGAGCTTGGAGATGAGAAATCTACCCGGGATGCGGTGGCTGGCCACATCGTCAGCCTGATAGAGTTCGCTCGAAGACATCTGCAATCGACGGAAATCTGACCTTGGATTGGTTTGCTTTTTGCTGGGATAAGAGCGTGAGATCACCAAATAGAGGGCGCTCTCAGAAGTTTAGCGGTGCTAAATTTCTCTACGGAGGTGCCGGACGTTCCCACCGGTTAGGATGAGAACGTCATAAAGGCAAGTACTTAGCGAGCGCTCCAGCTGACCCTTTGCTATCCAACACCGATAAATCGCCGTTTTAATCCTCTACCACTTCGAAAGTAATAGGCTGCGCGCCTTCCCACAGAGTCTTGCGGCCAAGCTCATACAGCTTATCGAGGTTCGACGTGATTGTTATGAAGTGGTTGCCTGCAAGCTGACCGACCTTCGAAGAAAATGCCACGCCGCCGTAGGCGATTAGTATTTCGGTTTCACTGATACCGCCGGGGTAGAGAATAACATGGCCTGGCGCCGGGTGACTTGTATGGTTTTCATAGCCAACTCCGAAATTGAAGTCCCCAAGTGGTATCCAGACGCCCTCGCCGGACCAGCGCACATGGACGATCTTCCCTTCGTAGGGCATGCGCTCCAGAAACGCTTTCGATGTCTCGGGGGCTCGTTCGGTCTCAAGCACAGCACTGAACACATAGGTTCCAGCAGTTATCTTTAGTCTCATTATATCTAGTGGATGGAATCTAACGCTTGGTGCCCGCGTTTAACGGCGGCGATGATTTTGTCGGGATCGGCGGTCCAAGTGAAGGGCTTTGGCTTTTTGTTGTGCTCAACGAGGAAACGGTTGATGGCGGCCTGGAGATCGACGACGGAATGGAAAACGCCGCGTTTCAGACGCCGCTTCGACAGCCTGGCGAAGAAACCCTCCACCGCGTTGAGCCATGAGCTTGAAGTCGGAGTGAAGTGGAAGGTGAAACGCTCGTGACGGTCGAGCCAGGCTCTCACCTTGGGATGCTTGTGGGCAGCATAGTTGTCGAGGATGACGTGGACGGCCTTGTCGTCCGGCACCTGGGCGTTAATGGCGTTGAGGAAGCGGATGAACTCCTGATGACGATGACGCTGCATGTTGCGGCCGATGACGGTGCCGTCGAGCACGTTGAGGGCGGCAAACAGCGTGGTTGTGCCGTGCCGCTTGTAGTCGTGGGTCATGGTGCCGAGCCGACCCTTCTTCATCGGCAGGCCCGGCTGGGTGCGGTCGAGCGCCTGGATTTGGCTTTTCTCATCGACCGACAACACGACGGCGTGGGCTGGCGGATCAACATAGAGGCCGACAACGTCTCGCAGCTTGTCGACGAATTTCGGGTCGTTGGACAATTTGAACTGCCGCCACCGATGAGGTGCGAGGCCATGCGCTTTCCAGATACGCCTGACTGCGCTGGCGCTGATGCCGGCGGCCGTCGCCATCATGTCGGCCGTCCAGTGCGTCGTCTCGCCCGGCGGATCAGCCAGCGTCAGGGCCACCACACGCTCGGCGACATCGGGTCCGAGCCGCACAATACGCGACGGCCGCGTCTTGTCGCGCAGGAGACCCTCGACGCCTTCTGTGGCGAAGCGCTCTTGCCAGCGCCATACGCAGGTCTTCGATTTGCCGGTCTGGCGCATAATCTCGACAGTTCCGACGCCATCGGCACTCAGCAGGATGATCTCGGCCCGCCAGACGTGCTTTTGGGGCGCATTGCGATCCCTGGTCAAGGCCATCAGGCGTTGGTGATCTGTTGGCGAAACGGTGAACGATATTCCTGTGCGCATGCGCCAGACTCGCATGCCAACCCAGCAAATGGAATCCCATACAGGACTCTTATGTCAGGCGGTAACCACTAGATCTCCATGGATGGGGCAATAAAATCGATAGGTGCGGGCCGTGCAATTTTACCGATAAAGTCGCGGGTGCGCTGAACTTGAGGCGCGTCGAATATCTGCTTTGGAGGCCCTATTTCCTGAACCCGGCCGTTTGCCATGAAGACCACACGATCGGATACCTCTCGCACGAAACTCATTTCGTGCGAGACGATCAGCAGGGTGATGTTTTCGGAAGCGATGAGCTTGATCGTGTCGAGCACCGCGCTCACCCGCTCGGGATCAAGCGCGGACGTGACTTCGTCGAGCAGCAAAATTTCCGGTTTGAGGCAAAGAGCGCGCGCCAGCGCCACACGTTGCTGCTGGCCGCCCGAAAGCTCGTCCGGATAGGCGTTCAGCTTGTCGCCGAGACCAACCTTGTCGAGCCAGATCTTAGCTTCGGCCTCGACCTCGCGTTTGTCGCGCTTGCGGATTTTTGCCGGCGCAATCATGACATTGCCGAGCACGGTCATGTTGCCGAAAAGATTGTATTGCTGAAAAACAATCGCCAGCTTTTCGCGCGCAGCCTGGAGCGAGCGCCGATTTGCGTAGTCTATCCTCTCGCCATCGAGAATTATGTCGCCTCGCACCGGCTTGAGCAAACCCGTGATGACGCGCAAGAGCGTGCTTTTCCCGGACCCAGATGGTCCGATCAAGCTGACGATCTCGCCGCGCTCCACCGTCAGGTCTATACCGTCCAGAACGGTGAGATCAGCGTAACGGGCTGCGAGACCGCGAATGTCGAGATGCGCCAATATAGCTCTCCAGATAAGTCCCTAGCCGAGCCAAGGGATAGGAAATCAGAAAATACAGAACCAGGATGGTCGTGAAGACCAGCAGAGCCGAAAAACCCTTGGTATTGAGAATTTTGCCGGCCTGGGTCAGCTCGAGGACGCCGATCTGTGAGGCTAGCGCAGTGTCCTTGATAAACAGCACGAAATACCCGAAGACCGGCGGCAGTATCAGTGGCCACGCCTGCGGCCAGCGGACATGGTAGAGAATTTGCCACGGCGAAAAGTTCATCACCGCGGCCGTTTCCAACTGGCTCGGGCTGACGGCGGCAAGAGCTGCGCGGATAATCTCGGCGACGAAGGCAGTGGAAATGACCGAGGTGCTGATCACGGTGATGGCAAGCGGCGACAGATCCAGTCCGATCACCTGCGCACCGAAGAAGAACATCAGCAGCGTCACCAGGAAAGGTACGCGCCGGAATACCTCGACGTAGATGAAGGCCAAGGCCTTGAAAACCGACCGACCATTGAAGCGATGGTTCCAAGATCTGAGAGATCGTCGGCCGAATGCCTATGTCTTTCCGAAAGCATGAGCCGGCGCCTATCCCGCTCACGCGTGACGCAATGCCTTGACCTCGCTGTCAAGGCTGCCGGTCGAGCCGTTCCATCGGTCGGCTCAAAAGCAATATCGCCACATACCTTCTGGCACTCCACAGCGAAACGAGCGTGACGATGCGATGATCTCCTCAATAACAACTACACCGCGCCATCGACCTGAGGTTTGAGCGCGTCATGCGCCTCTGTCTTCAGAAACAGGAACACCACGAGCGCCGTAAGAAGGGTGATTGCGGCCAGCAGAAGAAGAAGATCGCTGAACGCATCCGAATAAATCGATACCAAGCACTGCCCGCTCCGTACCGGGCATGGCGCTGGCCGCCATGACAACATCACCGGCGGCGAGCCTCTGGGCGGAAACGACGATACTGCCGCGCTCGGCTAGCCCATGCATCCTGCCAGCAATCAGCAGCGAGAGGATCGCGCCGACGACCGCAAGGGCCACGCCCTCACCTGCCACACGTGTGGTGCTGAAGATGCCGGTTGCCATGCCGGCGCGTTCTTTCGGCACCACGCTGACCGCCAGCCCGTCCATCAGTCCCCATGGCAGGCTGATGCCCGTACCTATCACAAGCATTGGCAAGGCTGTCGTCCAGACAGGTGTCCCGACCGGGATCTGCCCGAGCCAGAACAGACCGCCTGCCGAAATCAGCAGCCCCGTGCCGCAGAGCGTCGCTGGGTGGAACCAGCGTGTCAGCAGTCCGGCCGCAACGGGCAGGATCAGCAGAGGCGCAGAGAGCGCAATCATCAATGTTCCGGCCGCAACCTCACGCATGCCCTCAATACCGATGAAGCGTGCCGGAAGCAGGATCAGCAACACGACGAAGCCATAGGCGGGAGCAGCCGCCAGCAATTGCACGCCAACGAAGCGTGGATAGGCGAACAGGGAGAGGTCAAGCATTGGTCGGCAGACCCGACGTTGAATCACGACAAACAGGATGAGGAACAGCGCGGCGCCGATAAGCAGCCCGACGACCCTGCCATCGCCCCAACCGAGATCGGGCGCAAGCAGAAGACCATAGGTGAAGAGACCGAGTGCCGCCGTGAAGGTCAGCGCACCGCCCCAGTCGAGGCCACTTGCATCCGGGTCCCGGCTTTCCTTCAGCGTACGCCAACCGAGAGCAAAGGCGAGAACGGCGAAGATCACCACAGCCACAAAGATGCTGCGCCAGCCGAAGGCCTCGATCATCAAGCCTGACGCGACCGGGCCGAGCGACAGGCCGACGCCGAAACTGGTGCCGACAATGCTGAAGGCGCGAAGCCGTGCGGGACCGTCGAATTCCTGCGCCAGCGCCGCCATTCCACCCGAAAAGGCCGCTGCCGCCGCAAGCCCCTGAGCCGCGCGCAGCAGGTCGAACAGCAGGATGTCAGGTGCTGCGACAAGCGCCAGCGAGAACACTGCAAACAATCCAGTCCCGGTCAGAAAGATCCGCTTGCGGCCATAGCTGTCCGCCAGCGCTCCCGCCGCCATCAGGGTCGATCCGAAGGTGAGCATGAAGGCGTTGGTCACCCAGGCGATCGCAACGGGGCTGCCACCCAGCACCCGGCCAATGGAGGGCAGTGCCACCGCCGTGCCTGTGAATGTCAAAGGCATGGCGGCAGCGGCAAGGCACACCGCGAGCAGCGCGAGCCATTTCGCGGCTCGCTCAGATGGTTTGGAATGCGGGGACATGATTGCTCCTGAAGCTGGAAACAGCCGCAAGGACGGCTGCCTGTTTCCATCTCAGTATATCTGTGCTTGAATGCGGAGGAATATCGCCGCACTTCCATTCATAACGGAGCATTACGCTCGAATGGATTGAACTAGACCTCTTCCCATGGACGGACTATCTGGCCTGATGGCCTTCGTTCGCACGGCCGATCTCGGCAGTTTCGTTGCCGCCGGGCGCGTGCTCGGCCTGTCGCCGTCTGCCGTTGGCAAAGCCGTGACAAAGCTCGAAAGCCAGCTTGGCATCAGACTGTTGCAACGTTCGACCCGCAGCCTGCGTCTGACGGAGGAAGGTCGGGCGTTTCACGAGCGATGCCGTGGCATTCTCGACGATCTCGACGATGCGCAGGAGACGCTCCTGCAAACCCGGGGAACCCCGCGCGGACGCGTCAGGGTCAGTGCTCCGATCGTCGCCTATCATCTGCTCTTGCCGGTGCTTTCCGAATTCCTGCAGCTTTACCCGGAGATCGAACTCGATCTGGATTTCAACGACCGCATCGTCGATCTGATCGACGAGGGCGTCGATGTCGCCATCCGAAGTGGACAGATGCCCGATAGCCGCATCATGATGCGCGCGTTGCGGCCGTTCCGGCTGCTCCTTTGTGCGTCCCCCGCCTATCTGGAGCGAGAGGGTACACCGACATGCCCGCGAGATCTCTCATCCCATGTCGGGATCGGATTTCGCTTTCCCAATAGCGGGAAGGTTCAGGAGTGGCCGCTCGTTCTTCCTGCGGACGAGCCGGAGGTCCGGATCCGCCATATTCTGACCTGCAACAACATGGAGGCCTTGCGTGGCGCGGTGCTGCGCGGCCTGGGCATCGGCTGTATGCCCGATTTTCTGGCGGCAGCGTCTCTGAAGACGGGCGAACTGGTGCCGCTGTTGGTCGATCACCTCGATCTGCCCGGCCAGTTCAACCTGATCTGGCCCTCGAGCCGGCATCTGTCGCCCAAAGTCCGGGTGTTCGTCGATTTCATCAGTGCGCGGCTGTTTTCAAGCGAATGTCAGCTGCCACCTGTACCGCAAAGCCCTGAGCCGTAGCGCGAAGTTGCCGAGACCCCCCTCACCTGTGCGGATCGCGCAAGAGGTTGTCGGCCATAAAGGATACAAAGGCCGACACCTTCGGTGAGGGGTGCCGGTTTGCGGGCCGGCAAAGGCGCTATAGCCCTTGACCGGGAGATTGCCTTTGAAAGACCGTGATACTCGGGCGCTACGTTGCAAGATTATCGCCTTGAAGAAGTGTGAACCACTGATCCCGCAAAGAACCTGCTTTTCCCGAACGAATTTAATGACTTGAAAATTCCGTCGAAAGCCGATTAGGCTGCCGGGACTATGTTAACCTAATTGCATCAAGCCGAATGCTTCATTGTGTGTGCATACAGCCGCCTGCACGCAGAGCCGTGATTTCCGGGCCAGGCGTCAGAAAATTGCTTATCGGACGTAGGCAAGTGGAATGCCGGTGTCGGGATGGCGCATTACCCCCATTTCGATACCGTAAATGGCCTGTAGTTGGGTTGGCACCACGATTTCTTCGGGCGTACCGCGTGCGATGAGCCGCCCTGAATGAAGGGCCAGAATCTCGTCGCAAAAGCGGGCTGCCATGTTGACGTCATGGAGAACCATGACGACACCCAGTCCACGCTGCTCTGCGAGCCGTCGAACGAGCGAGAGCACTTCGATCTGGTGCGCGACGTCGAGCGCCGAGATCGGTTCGTCCAGAAGCAGGCATTCGGTCTCCTGCGCGACCAGCATGGCGAGCCAGGCACGCTGCCGCTCCCCGCCCGAAAGTGTATCGACGAGGCGGTCGCGGTAGATGGCAACATCGGCCAACTCCATCGCCTCTTCCACCATGCAGCGGTCGTGCTGTCCAAAGCGGCCCAGGGCGCCGTGCCAAGGATAGCGCCCGAGCGCCACCAGTTCGCTGACAAGCATGCCGGAGGCGTTCGGTGTTTGTTGCGGGAGATAGGCTACCTTGCGGGCAAACGGCCGGTCTGCCCATTCCTTCAGGCTCTTGCCTTCAAAGCAAATTGTGCCCGTCGACGCCGCCTGCTGGCGCGCCAGCAGCTTCAGCAAGGTCGATTTGCCAGAGCCGTTATGGCCGATCAGGCCAATCAAACGACGGGTTGGCATATCTATCGTCAATGGTTCCAGCAGGGGGCGCTTATCGATGAAGAAACCGGCGCGATCGAGCGTGAACAAGGCGGAGGTTCCCGCACGGGCAAGGAACGGTGCCGCCGACATCGCATCGCTCCCATGATCTTCGCGTCCGTCAATCATCACGTATTCCTCTTTTTTCATGAACGGGACGCGGCTCTGCCCTGCCCACGGATGACCCACAGGAAGTATGGTCCGCCGATGAACGCCGCCATCACGCCTGCCGGGATTTCATAAGGGAAGTCGGCAGATCGACCCAGCCAGTCAGCCGCCACCATCAGCGTTGCGCCTATCGCGCTCGCCGTCAGAAGCAAGTGGATCTGGCCACGTACGCCGGCCATCCGCGCCATGTGCGGCGCCATCAGTCCGATGAAGCTTAAAGGCCCCACCATCATCGTCGCTGCACCCGTCAACGTGGCGACGAACAGCAACAGAACGGCGCGCGACCGGCCCGGATTAATGCCGAAAGAGCGTGCCGCGCCATCGCCGAGTGGCAGGACTTCCAGCCAGCGGCGAAAGAGCGGTGCCAAGGCCAGCCCGACGATGGCAAAACCGGCGGCGATCAGTGCGACAATGCCCGTGGCGCGAAAGGTTGGCCCCATGGTCCAGGCGAGGATGTAACTTGCACGCGGATCGCCGCTGGCAACGATGAAGGAAATGATGGCGCTGGCGAGTGCGCCGACGGCGATGCCAGCTAGCAGGACCGGTCCCGGCGCATAGTTCCTTTGCCGTGCAACCGCCAGCACGAGGGCGAATGACAGCATTGCGCCAACGATACCCCCTGCGAGCGGCACCAGTGGTGATGCCATGCCGTCGAGGAAAAACGCGGCGATGATCCCCAGCCCCGCGCCGGCGCTGACCCCGAGGCCCTCGGGGCTTGCCATCGGATTGCGCGTCGTGACCTGGATTACGGCGCCTGCAAGGGCAAGCATGGCGCCTGCGCTGGCGGAGGTGAGAACACGTGGCCATCGCCCTGCGAAGAGAACCGTCGGATCGATGCCGTGTGTGAAGATTTGCTCGGTCAGCGAAAAGATTGCGATCGTCACGGCGATGACGAGGCAGGCAGGTATGAGGAAACGGCTCGATAACAAAGGCTGCGCATGGATGCTTTCCGCCGGGGTCACCTCGTCCATGGAGTGCGGCACACCCTTGAGAAGGAAGAGCATCAGGATAGCACCGGTGATGGCTGTCACCGTGCCTGTCGGGACCTCTCCAACAAATGGAGCGCTGACAAGAACTATGCCATCGGCCAGAGCCAGAAGCAGGGCACCCATCAGCGACCCCCAGAATAGCCGCTGCCGGAAGGTCCTCGCGCCTGCAATCCGCGCGACGCTGGTTGCGGCGAGGCCCACAAATGCGATGACGCCCACCCGGGCGACGACGACAGCTGAGAGAATGGTAGCAATCAAGAGTACCGCTGCGCGTAGAGTACCGGACGAAATGCCGAGACTGCGGGCATTCGCATCGTCGACGCCGGCGACAGCAAGCGGTCGATAGAAAAGCAGCAACGCCGGGATGAGCACGACCAGGCGCAATGACAGGGCCTCCGCGTTGGAATAGTCGTTCTGGATCAGCGAACCGCTGCCCCAGATGAATACGCCCCGCAGATATTCGTGATGAAACAGTGCCAGGATGACGGAGGCCGATCCGGCCGAAAAGCTTATGATCATACCGCAGAGCAGCAGTGTCATCGGTGCGAAATTCGCCTTCTTCGCAAGGCTGGCAACAATCGCCACGGCTGCGAGACCGCCCGCAAGACCGGCTATTTCGCGCTCGCTTGCCGATACGGTGACGGCTAACAGCGAGACGACGGTGATGGCGAGCTGCGCGCCTGAGAGGATGCCCAGCGTCGACGGTTCGGCGAGCGGGTTCTTCAGGAGTTGCTGGAAGATCGTGCCGGCAAAGGCGAGAGAGGAACCGGCGAGGAGGGCAACGATCATCCGCGGCAGAAGCGAGAAGTGGACATAGACCTCGCCGAAGGAGGCGGGGTCTGGCTGCCAGAGCGCATGCTGGAGGTCGGTAACCGGAACATAGCCAAGTATTGCACTGACGTAGAGCAAAAGTGCTGCCAAGGCGATTATGAGGCTCAGGCGGGCAGGTGTCATCAGGGGAGATATCATGCGATGCAGATGCTTTGCTGAATGACCTCGGCAAATCGCATCGCCGACGGAAATGCTCCGAAAACCCAGGTGGGTGGCAGCATCGCGACATGGCCCTTCTGCACCGCCGGCAGGGATTGCCACAGCGCACTGTGCAGCAATGTTCCGGGCGGTCCCGGCTCGATGATGATCACGCGTGCATCCGGATATCGGGCAATCGCCTCCAGCCCCGCCGTGGCAAAGCCCCAGTTGTTTGTCGGGCCGTCCCATGCATTTTCGATGCCGATATGTTTCAGCACATCGTCGAACAGGCCGCCGGCGCCATAGATGTCGACAAGCCTGTCGTCGGCGAACTTGACGATCAGCAGCGGCCGTCCGTCGTAGATCTTTGCCTTCAGCGCTATGGCGTCCAGCCGGGCATAGCAGCGCTGCAGGTAATCCGCTGCAATCCGGTCTCTGCCGATATGCGCGGCGACTGTGCGGAGGCCAGTCTCGGCGGCCTTCAATGGCTGGCGCCCGGCGCTGTAGAGCGGCATGGCAAGAGTTGGAGCAATGTCATTGAGGCGTGCAGCGGAGGCGCCATAGCCGGCCTGGGAAAGGATCAGGTCGGGCTTGAGGGCGCGGAGCAGCTCCATGTTGGGCCACGACCTCAAGCCGAGGTCGATCGTCACATCCGGGAGTGTCGGCACGACGACGCGGGCGCCGTAGAGCGGCGCCTCTGCCACTGCGAACGGCGGAAACTCGAGGGCGAGAAGGCTTTCCGCCCATCCCCAGTCCAGCGCCGCGATCCTTGGCGCCGTTGGTTCCGCCATCGCCTGGGCTGGCAGAAAGGCAGCCGTCAACGCAGCGGCAAACTGCCGCCGCGTCAGCCAGTGGTTATTGTGGTCGGACTGGTATGCCAAGGCTTTTTACCAGCTGTATTTGAGGGTTGCATAGACGCTACGGCCTTCGCCCCAGTAGCATCCCGTGGCCGCGATGCAGGTCGAGACATACTTCCGGTCGAACAGGTTGCTCACGTTCAGCGATGCCTTCAGGCCCTCCATCTTCGGGTTGGCCTTGCCGAAATCATAGCGCACGGCGGCATCGAAGACTGTGTAGGAGGGTATGTCGAACAGGTTGGCGTTGTCGCCATATGTCTGTCCGGTATAGCGCGCGCCGCCGCCAAGGCTGAGGCCATCCCAGGTTGTAGATGTCTGTAGCGTATAGTCGAGCCACAGCGAGGCCTGATGGCGCGGCACGAAGGCAAAGCGATTGCCCTGGTTGCTGACGCCGGCAGCGTTGGCGTTGGCCTTGGTGATGTCGCTGTCGGTGTAGGCATACGATGCGAGAACTGAGAAGGCATCGGTGAGCTCTGCCTTGCCCTCAAGCTCGATGCCCCGCATCCTGACCTGGCCGGTCTGAACGTTGAAACTGGTATTTTCCGGGTCCGGCGAAAGAACGTTGTCCTGCGTCAGGTCGAAGGCCGAGAGGGTAACGAAACTGTTTCGGCCGACCGGCTGGTATTTGACGCCGACTTCGAACTGTTCGCCGGTGGTGGGGTCGAATGCCGTGCCTGCGCGGTCCGTGCCACTGGCAGGATTGAACGACGTCGAATAGCCGGCATAGGGCGAAATGCCATTGTCGAAATTGTAGACAAGGCCGGCGCGCCAGGTGAAATGGCCGTCCCTCTGGTTGATACCGTTGTCGGATACGCTGGTGCGGGTTCTGGTGTCGGTATTCGCCCAATCGTATCGGCCGCCAAGCGAGAACACGAAACGATCCCACTCGACCTGGTCCTGCGCATAAAGTCCGGTCTGACTGCGCTGCTGGTTGATCTTGGTGGCAATCGCAGGGCGGGTAACGCTGGTAGCCCCGTAAACGGGATCAAATCCATTGAAAAGTTTAAAGATCGGCGACAGCGCGGATTCTTCGTACCGGCTGCTTTCGTAGGAATAGTCGAGACCGAAAAGGGCCGTATGCGCCAGATCTCCGGTCGAGAAATGTCCCACGGCCTGGTTGTCGACCGTGACGGCTCGAGAGCTTTCCGGAAATGCCCAGGCGTAACGGTAGAAGCCCGCAGGGTTGCAAGCCGAAGGGCAGTAGGGCTGGACGCGCTGGGTGTCCGTGCTGACATAGGAATAGCGAAGGTTCTGCCGGACGGTCCAGGTCTCGTCGAGTTCGTGTTCGAGCTCGTAGCCCACCGAGGCCTGCTCGCTTTTGTAATGGTCGTATCCCGGCTCCCCGGGGAATGTGCTACGCGGCAGTTCCGGATATTTGCCGGTATAGAGCGTTCCATTGGCCGGAAGTGCCGGTGCGCCGCCACCGCCGGGGGAATCGATCCGCTGGTAGCTGCCGTAGATCGTGAGGGATGTACCCTCGTCCGGCTTGAAGGTGAAGGATGGCGCGATGTAGCCTTTCTTCTCCTTCACGAAGTCATACTGCGTGTCGGTCAGGCGGCCGACGCCGACGAGGCGGTAGAGAAGGCTGTCGTCGTCATTGAGGTTGCCGTTCAGATCGAATGCAGTCTGGATGCGATTATCGGTGCCGAACTGTGTTTCCACCTCGTTCTTCGCAGTGGCGCTGGGGCGCTTCGAAACCATGTTGATCAGGCCGCCGGGCTCGCTCTGACCATAGAGAACCGAGGCGGGACCTTTCAGAACTTCGGCGCGCTCGAGGCTGTAGGGCTCGACACGTGGCTGGGCATAGCCTCTGGCTCCAAACGGCAGCCGGAGGCCATCGAGATAACGGCCGGGGCGAAAGCCGCGAATTGTGAACCAGTCGTAACGGCTGTCGTCGCCGAACTGGCTGATGACGCCGGGCGTATACCGGAACGCCTGGGTCAGCGTGGCCGATCCCTGTGCCGTCATCTGGTCGCGTGTGACGACATTGATTGCCTGTGGCGTGTTTTTGAGCGCGGCGTCGGTTTTCGTGCCCGTTGCGCTTTGCGTGGCAACAAACCCCACGACCGGCCCTCGGCCTCGCTCCCCCTTGAGAACGATGGGTTGCAAGGATGTGTCACCGTCCGCTGCCGCATCCGGAGAGACTGCCTTTGAATTGACAAGCAGTGCCGTCGTCGGCGTCGTGAAACGGTACGTCAGGCCAGTCCCGGCCAGCAAGCGCGACAGCGCGGCTTCGGCGGGGAGATTGCCACTGATGCCGCTCGTGCGCAGATTGGCGGGCAGATTACCGTCGAACGCGACGTCGATGCCCGTTACGGAGGAATAGCGGACCAGTGCGGCGGAAAGCGGCTGGCCGCTGATTGTGAAAGCGTAACTCTTGCCGCTTTCGGCTACCGCATTTGTCGATATGGAAAGCGGTGCGAAGCCGACGCAGGCTACCAACAGCACGCTGCAAAGTAGCCGAAGACGACTGCCGCCGATTTGATTTTCCGTCATTCGCATTGCCCCCTGCAAACGCAATTCGGCCCGGGCATTTCCGGGCTTCTGAAAAGGGGACGCATCAGGTCGCAAAAAACCTCGGTCGTTTTTCAACTTTTTTCTTGCGGATAGATCAATGTCAGCCAGGGAGAGTAGCGGGCGATGCGGATGGGAAGGCCGTTTTCGAGGTTCTCGAGTATGCTACCGGCTCGTCGAACATCGACGATGATGCTGACCGGCCGGCGCGCCAAGGCCCTGTCCATGACGATCATCTTGCCGTGACGCCATCTGGAAAGTGCGGTCACCACATTTTCAAACGGTGTTGAAATGAAGACCAGCTTTCCATCACGCCACGAAAGCTGTGAACCATCATCCATGCGCACCGGGCTGGATATTCTGTCGCGGGCATACAGAACTGACTGTCCCTCCTGGACAACCTGCTCCTGCGTCGGAGACGATACCCTGACTGAATGCTGGGCTACCGCCACGACGATGCCTCGCTCCTCTATTCCGACGGAAAACTGCGTCCCCAGCGCCGCACTTCTCAGCAATCCGCAATCGACGACGAACGGTCGCTGCATGTCCGGAGCAACCGTGAAGAATGCCTCGCCTTCCAACAAATGCACCTGCCGTTGCCCGGGTGTGAAGTCCAGCGATATGGCTGTGGCGGTAGAAAGTTCTGCAACAGTACCGTCGGCAAGGGTGATACGGGCAGTTTCTCCGACGCCCGTTCGGTAGTCTGCCGCGACCGACCGCAGATAGGCATTGGCACTGAGCCCAGCCGTGGCAAGCACCAGCAATGCGCCGCCGGACTTAAGGAGGTTCCTGCGTTTGATGGACGAGGGCGCCGGGACCTCGGGGAGTGCCGAAGCCCCCTCCCACAGACGCTCGAGTTCGGAATAGGCTTTGACATGCTCGGGGCTGCGCTCCAGCCAAGCCCTGAATGATGCGCGGTCGTTGGCGGTGGCGCTCTCATCGAGAAGCCGCGCAAACCATTCGGCCGCGCACCGCGATACGTTCGCATCTTCGTCAGGACAGTTTTCTGTCCGGGACATGTCCTGCATTCGCCGCCTCGCTCTGAGAAAATAAAGCTGCAGAGAGCATTCAGCCCTGTGCCTTCATCTCCGCCCGCAACCGTTCAAGCGCGACGACCATGTGACCGAAGACCGTCTTCGGCGAAATGCCGAGACGATCGCCGATCTCGACGTAGGTGAGGCCATCGATGCGTGAAAGCAAGAAAACCTGTCTGGCGCGAGGCGGCATGCGCCCGAGTGCCGCCTGCACGCGCCGCAGTTCCTGGCGGTTGATCGTGGTCGCTTCAACGGATTGCCTGGGATCGGATATGCTTTCCAGACCGTCGATGCCGTCGACAAAGGGCGCCAGTTTCTTGCGGCGCTGATGGTCGAGGGCGAGATTGCGGCCTGTCGTGACGAAATAGCTGGCAAGGTCGGCAACCTCGCGCAACAGGCCCGGTCGTTCCCAGAAACGCAGGAATGTGTCCTGCAGAAGATCCGCCGTCGTCGCTGAACATTGCACTCGACGGTAGATAACGTGTGCCAGGCGAGAACGCACGTCCATGAAGGTACCAAGTATGTCTGGGTGATCCGCGCTGTCCATAAATTGCTGCTATCATCGCATGGCAACCGGGCGCAAGAGAAAAGATGATAATAATTATCACCTTTTAAATACTGCCGTCGCCTGCGTTTTTACACCCGTCAGCTTCTTCGACATTGAACGGGCCGAGTCCGCAGCCCGATCCAGCAACTGCTCACGTGCGGCCTGGACACGGCTTGCGAGCAACTGGCGCCGGCTGGTGCACATCATCGCCTTGATAGGATTTGAACTGCTGACCTCATCAGCCAACGCACGTTTCTCTGACAATATCAAATGATTGAAGCGTAAAGCCTATTTATGGAACTTCAGCTAGATTTTTGAAGGTCACACTGGTACAAGCTCGGTTCGAAATCCGGGCTTGTACCGTATGATTAACTCAGTTTGGGTCAGAATGTACGCTGGAAACGCAGTACGCCCGAGAACTTATCGCCGTGATCGACGCCGCCGCCGTCGAACTTGACGTAGGTGATTTCAGGGTTGATCTTGAAGCCCTTGGCAATGAAGTAGTCCACGTTCGTCGTGGCTTCGAATAGATGACTATCCGCGTAAGCGACCTGTGTGTTCCAATCAAGCTTGTCGTTGATCTGGACCGTCGTGCCGCCCCAAACGGTGTAATCGCCTGTAGACACATTGATGTCGCCAGCCAACTCGCCGTTGGCGTATCGGTTGATCTTGCTGCCATCCGTATTCCAAGCGCCCATCAGGAAGGCCTTGAATGTGCCAAAGTCAACGTCGAGGCGCGCTTTGATAGCACCTTCCTGAACGACTGAATCATACCCGCCAACAACCTTCAGGCCGAACGCGCCAGCCTTATAGCCAATACCAGCAACTGCGTCAGGGGCATAATGATCCGACTCATCACGACCATTGTTTGGATCAACTGCACCCGCGCCGGACTGGCTATCTTCAACTGAGATAACGCCAGTGAGGCCGGTGCCGCTGTCGTAAAGATAGCTGAGCTGGTTGAGTTCGTAAGGTCCATCGCCGATCACGTCATCGTTGATGACGTTACCGGCATAGCCGATCCACTGGTTGTACTGCGAATCGGTCTTACCAACGATGAACCCGCCCAGGCTGATGGTTGCCCAGAGAACCTTGGACTGGTTGGTACCCTCGCTCGAGTCGAAACGATAGATCATGTCGGTCTTTAGCGGACCGTATTCGGTGTCCGTTGCAGTATCGACGTTCAATTCAGCGCGCGTGTGCCACTCTGTGCCGTTCTTGACGCCTTGCCCAACGACGTAGGGGTCATGGAAATAAGCTTCGGTACGAACCATGCCGCCGATCTTGAGGCAGGTTTCCGTGCCTGGGATGTAAAAATAGCCCGCGCCGTATGCATCGCATATGCGAACGTATTCAAGCGGTTCCGGCTCAGCAGCAACGATAGCATCTGCAGCGTGAGCACCGGACACCATTGCGAGGGCAGCAGCGGAGCCGAGAAGTAGACTTTTGATGTTCATAATTTCCTCCAGTAAAAACGTTTCGGTCGGGTCTGGAATTTAGCCCGAAGGCGTTCTCCTCCCATTCCCGTGTCTTAAGAAGACGACCCACCCCCGCTTCCGTGACAGAAAATATGCTGCTATGTTAATCTTGCAATCGCGATGTTGTCATTTTAGCCGTAGGAATTGAACGACGGATACACTCTGTTGCTCAAAGCACACAGATGCCACGGCACCTATTGCACCAGCACTGGTTACTAACGAAGGAGAACAATGGCGGTTGGCTATGTCACCAATTCAAACACCCGTTTATCAACGCGATGTGATTGCCTTTTGCGCCAAGAATTCCAAATTGCGTTCACAGAAGCCGGCATTTATCCGTTTGCACTCTTCATTTCTCGCCGGAATTCAATGTAGCTTGCGCGCTACCGTACTGATGCATATTTTTTATTCGTATTTAATAAATTATGTTGAGTTGCGGACAGGTCAGATGTCAGGTGGAGCTCAGAACTGCCAATCGACAAGCTGCTCTCCTCCAGAGACCTCAAGCACCGTGCCTGTAACGTAGGGGTTGGTCATCAGGAAGACCGCGGCGTGCCCGACGTCGGCTGGATGACCGATCCGGCGCGCTGGGAAGTTCGCGCGCACCTTCTCGCGGACGTCCGCGGCGTCTGTCGGGGAAAGGAAGTTCCAGAGGTCGGTATCGATGAATCCGGGCCGAATGGCGTTCACCCTGATCGGGCCGAGTTCGAGCGCGAGCGAGCGTGCCAACGCCTCCACGGCGGCAAAAGTCGATGTGACGCTCGTCATGCCAATCTTCGAACGAGCCGCGATCCCGCCTGTAAGAAAGGTGATAGAGCCGTTGGAGGTAAGTTTTGGAGCAGCATAGCGTGCGCATGCCCAGGAGCCGAGAAACTTGCTGTTGCCGTAGCTGCGCGCGCCCCGCATGTCTTCGTCCATGAATGCACCCCAGCTGCCATCGGTCGGACCCGCGGCGACGAGCAAATGATCCAGACTTTCAATGGTATCGAAGGCAGCCCGAACGGCGTCCTCATCGCCGATGTCCAACACCAGCTGCTCGAAAGACGCTAGCTCCGGATGGTCTGCTGCGGGAGCCGAGCGCCGGCTGGCAACCGTGACGCTCGCGCCCGCTGCTTGGGCTGCCTGAGCGATGCCGAGCCCTATTCCTGTTTTGCCGCCGACCACGAGCACGCGTTTCCCTGTGAGATCGTAGGACGGCGATTGTGGACGCTTCAATTCATGCTGTGCTGTTGTCATGACAAGTCTCCTTCAACGGTTGCAGATTAGGATGGAGCTATGCGATCTGCCTCAGCACACCGCCATCGACGCGCATGGCGGACCCGGTCGTGCCGGATGCCTGCTCCGAGCATAGGTAGACGACCATGTTGGCCACCTCCTCCGTGCTGGTGAACCGATTGATGAGCGTCGTCGGGCGCAGCGTCTTCAGGAATTGCTGTTCGGCCTCTTTCTGAGTAATGCCCTGCTCCCGAGCGGTTCCCGCCATCCAGTTGGACATGATTTCTGAATTCGTCGGACCGGGAAGCACCGAATTGACCGTCACCCCCGTTCCGGCCACCGTCTCGGCCAAACCTCGGGATATGGCCAGCTGCGCCGTCTTGGTCATGGCGTAGTCGATCATATCCTTCGGAATTGCGAGTGCGGATTCGCTGCTGATGAACACGACCCGCCCCCAGCCCCGCTTTGTCATCCCCGGCAAATAATGGCGTGCCGCGCGAACGCCACTCATGACATTGAGCTGAAACATGTCCAACCAGTCGCCGTCGGTGAGTTCGGCGAACGGTTTGGGGTTGGCCGTGCCTGCATTGTTGACAAGAATGTCGGCATCGGGCGCCTGATCAGCAAGAATCGCGCTGCCTTCCTTGGTGGCCAGATCGGCAGCGACGCCAGTGATCTCGACATCCTGGAAGAGCGCCTTCACCTCCGCCACCGCGGCTGCCACCCGCGCCTCGCTGCGGCCATTGATGACGACGGATGCGCCGGCCCGCGCCAAGCCCTCGGCGATCGCCCGACCGATGCCAGCAGTGGATCCGGTGATGACCGCTTTGCGGCCTGCAAGTGAAATGTGCATGATCGTATTCTTTCTGAACTGTGACGATCATTGCTTGTAACGCATGTTGAAAATGGCGATAATATCGCAATTCATCATGATATTAATGCGAAAATGGAATAGGTTCCGGCACTTTGCGGTTTGTACTTTGACCGTTTGGCGAAACTGGAAGGCCAAATCGTTGGCTGGCAAGGCAGGCAGCGAGCCGCGTCAGACTCGCCCTTCGAGCGAGGCGGCCAGGAAGTCGGTGACGCGCCGAACCCGCGCGGAAACCAGCCGGCGCTTTGGCCAGACGAAGCTGATGTCCCTGGTATCCCGGACATAGTCATCGAGTATCGTGACCACGTCAGAATGTGATAGCTCCTCGACGAGAGACGCCCGGGTAAACATGCCGATCCCGACGCCGGCAAGCACGCCGGCGCGGATGGTCTCGATGCTGTTGGAGGAGAGGTTGCCGCGCACTGATATACTGAAACGACCTTGCGGGCCGACGAATGGCCAGTTTGCCGTTTCCTTGAAGCCCGCATAGACAAGGCAGTTGTGATGAGCGAGCTCGGCGGGCTGTTTGGGGATACCGTGCTTTTCAAAATATTGCCGGGATCCGACGCACACGAGCGGGGTCCTTGTCAGCCGCCTGACGACAGCATCGGGCTCCTCGACTGCTCCTACCCTTATCGCCAGATCGACCCGGTCCTCGACCATGTCCCGCGTGAGATCCGACAAGACAAGGTCCAGTTGGAGATTGGGATACTCGGACAACAGGTCCGGCACGATGGGCAGGATATGAAGTCGACCGAACGTGGTGGGCACTGCAATGCGTATCGATCCCGACATGTCGACCGCGCTGCCCATGACCTCGCGGTTTGCGTCGTCGATCTCCTCGATGAGAGGCTTCATCCTATCGAAGTAATTTTGCCCCTGATCGGTCAGCGTGACGTTTCTGGTGCTGCGATTGAAAAGTGCGACGCCAAGCCGGTTTTCGAGTGTACCGATTGCTTTGCTGACAGCGGACTGCGAGGCACCGGTTCTGCGACCGGCTGCCGTGAAACCGCCCGTCTCCACCACCGCAAGAAACGCCTCAAGCTCGGTAAGCCTGTCCATCCTGTTGCCCCATGTGATAAACGGTGAAGTGTCTATGCCGAAATTGTTGCATGTTTCGTTACGACCGGCCCCAATATCTCAGCCTCATCCGTTCGAGGCCACCCATCAATCCTCTGCAGACACGCAGGTTCGTCGACGAGGCAAGGATGCGATGGTATGTCGATGCTATCAATCGCGCGTTTCGATAGAGCGGACGGTTGCTTCAAGCTTTTATGCGTCAACAAAACACCGCCCAGTGTGAATAGGGTAAGGCAGCGCTCATGGCGGCGGCTTTGGCCCAGGGATTCGTTGCTTGAAATGGCCAGTGCGAATGGGCGAGCTGGGCGAGGACGACCTTAAGGGGGTTGATCCGATGCTCCCTGCGCCACCCGTCGGAGAGTGCATTATTCGTCGCCTTGAAAGGAATCGAACCGGCGACGGGTTGATCAGATAGCTTAAGTTCCTGAAAAATGTACTTCGTAACACAACGCTTTATGAAAAGTGGCGGTAACTGGCTGGTTAAGCTCCAGAATGCGTAGCTGAGGCTAATCGGTCCGCGGGAGACCGCTACAGCGTGTCCGAGAGTTTACCAAGGTTCATCTAGGCAGTCAAAAATCGAAACTTAACGATGGTCTATAGCGAGAAGCTCACGAAGGTTATTGAAAGCGGAATGACTTCTCGCCGCAATAATAGGCAGATCATTTCCACCTGATAATCGGAACCTTTCGCCTGAAAGGCTAGCATTATAGCCTCCCGCTTCCCTATGAAGAAGAAGGCCGGCCGCATGGTCCCATGGATTTTGCCAGGTAAAGACTGCAGCGTCAGCTAGGTTCCTAGCGAGATCGACGTATTCCAAACCGGCTCCGCGAGCGTGCAGCTTCATCGATTGGTGGCGGTCCAACGGTGCAAGCATGCGATCGTCCTCAGCATTGCGGTAAGCTGGGTGAGTTGTCACTATTCGGCCTACGACGTTCTCATTAGGCGTGATTTTCAGTTCCTTTCCATTCAAACGCGCACCGTTTCCGGCGACCGCTTCAGCCATGAGCCCAAGAATGGGTGCAAAAATCCAGCCACCAACTGTTTTTCTATTTAGGACAAGGGCAACCATCATCGAAAAATCCGCTTCTCCGCGTATAAAATTGGAAGTGCCATCAATAGGATCGATGATCCATACGGGCGCGTCCTCTTCCAATGATGCCATAATCCCAGGATTCTCGTGAACTGCTTCTTCCCCAAGGCAGACGGACCCGTTTAAGAGTGCTTTTAGTCCCGAACCTAGTGCCATTTCTGCTTTACGGTCGGCAGATGTCGCGTAATCATTTTCAGATTTATTGAAGATTTCCTCTGGCCGAAGTCGGTTGAACCTAGGAAGGATTTCAGCCAGAGCCACGGCTTTCATCAATGCCTCCACCCCCGAAAATTCTTTCATCGAACACCTCTCAAGCCCTAGCTTACGGTGACGAACACAACACCCGCGATTATCAAAGCGGTCCCTATCAGCAGCCGGACGCTATTGACGTTTTCGACGTCGCCTAAAAGCAGCCCCACCGCCACGGTTACGAGTACGTTGGTACTTAAAATAGGGGCCAGCCTGGAAATCGGAAAGTTGTATTTCCAAAGCGCCATGCCAACCAAACCAGTTCCCGCCGCAAAGCCCGCGCCCGCCATGATTGCGTAGGTAATCGCACCCAGTGATGGGACTGACTGACGGGGCTGGAATGCCAAGGAAGCCAGGCCGGCAGCAAAAATCGAAAGTCCGAAGATAGCCAGATAAACAGATGGACTTGCGCCAGACATACTGCTCTGCCGCTGTAATATCGACGTCATTCCCCACAGGAACGCTGGAATAGCCCCTCCAACGATGATCGGAATAATATTTGCCACTCTTGCTTCCTATCGCTCAGTCACTGTGCCGCCGTTGCAAGATCTAGCGTTGGTGAAACCTGTGCACGGAAAAAAATATCGCCTGCGTCCATCTCACCAAAATCTGGCGTCACGACATTCCCCTTCATGTTCTCACGGAGACTAAAACCTATGACGCCGATCCCGCTGTCATTTAGAGCTCGGCTTCCGACAGCGGAGGAGCAAATGACCGCGGCAAGCCGTGCTTCTGTATCGCATCTGGTTTGAAGAAATCGGCTCGCCTCAAGAATCGTCCCACCGGTAGCCGAGATACAGTCGAGAAAAATTATCGAGTCATAATGAGACGATTCCAGCGGGGAGCAGTATGTGCATTTCGCTTCACCCTGCCCTCCGTCGCCTCTTTGCAGGCCCAACATGCAAAAATCCGCCTCAACGAATTCCGAGAGAAAGCCAGGATAAAGCATGCCACCGCCCCTAAGGATCACGACGCAAAGAACTCGTTGGGGTGCGGGAAGCTGGGCCATCACAATCACCCGGGTCTGTCGTGCCAGGCTGAATCCCAGATCACTGAGGTTTTCCCGCATCCCGATCCGAGATGGCACTCCAGACCTGACGGCCTTATACAACCCGCGTCGATCTTCTATTTCGACTGACAACATCAAATGGCTCCTTCCGTGAAAGTTCTTCTGTCAGACGCGAGAGCAGATCCTCCTCGCGCGATTTGCAGAGTGTCGAAATTATCGGCAAAGAACTGCCGCCGGCATCGCCACGATCAATCATCCGTTTGAGAATCCAGACAGTGACCGCAAGGCGGATCCGCGCATTTGCCAACAGATCCTCGACAAGAAATGCTACGTCATTTTTCAAAAATGCCCGGTCATGCAGTGCGAGATCAAGGCGCTTCACCATTTCGGCGAGAGCCCATATGCCGTCGTCGACCAGAAATCTGGTGATGGGGTCTTCGAAAAAATACGCGACGGACTCCTGAAACGACAACGTCCCAAGTTTGAGTTTTCGCTCGGGCGAAGTGCCGCTGAAAATCCAGTAAGTTCCGTCGGAATTGAGCGTAATGGCCACTCCTTCACTGACGGTGTAAGTGCTTTTGATTGCATCGTTTACTGTTGTCGCGAGGTTCAGCCTACCGGGCGCTCGTTCGAATGGGGTGTAGTATTCCTTGATAGTCATTGAATTCGTTGAGAGCTCTTCGCTGTCGTGGAGATCCTCAGCCTTGCCGCTAAATCTCATAACGTTGAAAGTAATCGGAAGCCGCTTATTGTCGCCGAACACGATCACGTGGTTCCAGTCGTTGACGACCTCAGTGTGTCCCCCCAGCAGTTGAGCTAGCGCAGCGTCAAGAACACCTCGGTCAGGTTGTATGCTGCGAAAGCCAAGGCCTATGAATTCCGAATTACTAGCCCAAGCGCGTGCCGCATTTGCGTAGTATTCGAGGAGAACAGGACGAGGTGCACCAACATGGTACCTATCGAGGCTGAGCCTCAACCTTAGTTCCCGCAGTTCACCGTTGCGTTGCCCTGCCTCGCCGAGTTGACGAAGCACAGTTGTTGCGCGCTGTTGGGTTTTTGCCCAATGTCCTGCGGTTACGATTTCGATGACTGGAACTTTAGCTGCTTCCACAAGGCGAAGGATATTGCCAAACTTGAGAAAGGGTTCGCCTCCTCCCGTGATATTGAGCTTTTGGGAGTGGCTCTCGTCGATGAAGCACAAAGCATCTTCCAGATCCTCTTTATCGAGTGCATCCTTCAAAGACTTTGAAGTAAGATCCGACGAGTACATGCAGTGCTCGCATGCAACCGGGCATAATTCCGAAAGATGGATAAAAAAACTCGATCCGGAGAACGGAATTGGAGCCTTAAACGGACCCAGCGAACGAATAATTTGCTCGCGTGCTTTGACAGGTTCGGCGAAAAATGCCGCAAGCGTTTCAAATGCCATGTGACCACTCCGGGTATATCCCTGCGAATGCTCACCGGCACGTAAATCCTGTCCGGTCACAGCTGGAAAGCTGAAATGTCGTTATGAGATCTTATTATGTGGGTGATCGGTGCCACCCTTAAGCGTCAAGCTATGCCTGACGAACCGCAAACGCAAGCTGAAATTGCGTATAATTTACTCTTATGGATTTTTTTAGAGGCAGGCTTTTGCATCTTCAGCCATCTCCCCGTTTATTAGGTTTACGACAACCGCGTGCTCTATTAATGCGCGCCGGTGAATACACCACCATCTAGACTTGTCTATTCGATCGCGTTCTCATTGCCGGGAGCTGATGGGTGCGCAATTGCGCCCAGGCAACTACTGCCTCGACGGTGACGTTTGGCCGAGGCGGGAAGCGCAAAACGAATAATTTCGGATTAGGAGAACTTCGACAAAAGGGAAGCAAAATTTCTGTTTGAACGCGCTTGTCGCGAAAATACCGGATTTTGTTCGACATGTTATCCGGACTTTTGCAGCGTTGCAAAATTAGGCAGACCGTGTCAAAACTCGTGACGCGATGAGTTTTAGCGCTTGCGCGGTCGTTGCTATGGAAACTTTGGTGCGTCGGCTCCTGCTCGTTTGATATTCCGTTTCTGACGGGATCAGATCGACTCTTTAAGGGGAAAGATACTGCTTTTCGGGTTGCTGAGCTTCCCCTCAAGCCCTGATAGCGGCTATCAGGCCGGTGACGCCGACGAGGGTGATGGCTCTTCGAATGTTGTAGGCGAGTGCCGTCAAGCTGAACTCGCCGCGCACATTTTCCAGCCGCCGCATCAGGAAAGCACCCTGATACATCCATTGTTTTATGGTCCCGAACGGGTGCTCAACGCTTTCGCGTCGCTGGTCTAGGACTTCTGGTCTGGCGGCAAGGCGCGCTGCCATCCGGTCTAGCACCGCCTCGTTCTCGACACGCCCAACCCTTCGGTACCCGTGTGTACAGTGAGGTTTCAACCCGCAGGACCGGCAGGCATCACGGTTGCAGTATTCGACAAGCTTCAGGTCGCGCGTCTTTTTCTCATAGCGTGGAGAAAGATGCTGTCCCGCCGGGCAGACATAGACATCCTTCCCGGCATCATAGCGGAACTCATCCTTGGAGAAGAAACCCTCGCGGACAGCGGCTCCTCGCAATGGCTTGGGGACATAGGCGGTGATGCCTGCCTTCTCGCAGGCCTCGATGTCCTCGACCTTGAAGTAGCCGCGATCGGCAACCACCTCGATCTGCCCGACGCCGAGCGTGTCCATCGCCGCCTGCGTCGTCTGTGTCAGCAGTCCCATGTCGACGACCTGGCTGCTGACCTCCTGTTCGGCGATCAGCTTGTGCTTCACGTCGACGGCAAGCTGGATGTTGTAACCGACGCCGACCTTGGTCATGCGCGCCGTAGCGCGGCTATCCGGATCGGTGAGCGATATCTGGTCTTCGCCGGTGCGATCCAGCTCATCAAGCAGGGCCTTGTGGCGATCACGCTTGCCTTTGATCGCAGCGATCTTCTCGGTAAGGTTTTTGGCCCGCGGTCCGCCGCTGCCAGTATTTTTTTCCTGTGCATCGCCGTCATCGAGCCGCTTCATATACTCGGTCAGCCGTTCGTCGGCCTCGCGGATGAACTTTGTCAGCGCCGCCCGCGTGAAATTACGATCCTTGTTGTTGACCGCCTTGATGCGCGTGCCGTCCACCGCCAGCAACTCCCGCCCGAACACATCGAGCTGTCGGCACACGATGACGAATTCGCGGAACACCTGGCGAAACGCGGTATGGTTCACCCGGCGAAAGTTGGCGATCGTCTTGTGGTCGGGCTTCAGGTGGCGCAGCAGCCAGATCACTTCGATGTTGCGATGTGTCTCGACTTCAAGCCGGCGGCTCGACCTCACCCGGTTCAAATATCCATAGAGGTAGAGCTTCAGCAGATCGGCCGGATCGTAACCGGGACGACCCGTCCCCTTGGGCTCGACGCGGACAAATCCGGAGGCCTGCAAATTCAGCCCGTCAATGAAAGCTTCGATGAATCGGACCGGGTTGTCTGGGCCGACGTAATCGTCCACCACTTCTGGAAGAAGCAGCATTTGCGAGCGGTCTGTTCCTGATAAATGTGCCATGGCAGAATATACCATGAGATTTTGCTATCAGGAATCCTCCAGTCGGGTTCCCAGCGCCCATGAGCACACGGAAGGTCAGTATTCATGCTTATTACTTTTGGCGGCTTGCCGGGCACCGGAAAAACGACGATTGCGCGTGCTTTGGCGAAGGAGCTCGGGGCGAGCTATGTCCGCGTCGATACGGTCGAGCAAAATATACGAGCTTCTGCCGTCTTGAAAGCGGACGTCGGCCCAGCGGGATATTTGGTCGCCTATGGAATCGCGGAAGACAATCTGGCGCTTGGCAATACGGTCATTGCGGATTCTGTGAATTGCTTGGAGGTCACGCGAGATGCCTGGCTATCGGTTGCCACGCGCTCGGCAGTGCCATCAGTTGAAATATAGGTTATCTGTTCCGACAAAAATGAACATCGCCGAAGGGCGGAAACGCGGGCAACAGATGTTCAGGGGTTGATAAAGCCAACCTGGGAAGAAATTATGGCCCGACACTATGACGATTGGGGGCAAAGGCCACTCGTTGTCGATACTGCGGCGCAGGATGTCCGGCAATCAGTCGCCGAATTGGTTTCAAAGCTTGCGCTTGGCAGAGGTCAGCCAGGCCGGGACTTTTGACACGGTCTGCCCGATTAAAATTTCAATTTCGCGACTGAGCTTTGCGCCGCTGCAGAATACCGACTTTTGCGCCGGAATCCACAGCGCGGTCGCCGGCGCATTGCCGGCCTTCTATATCTGATAATTTTCGTTATCGCATAAACTAATACGTTAGGCGCGGCCCTGTAGATCGCGTGTGTACGCCTTGATAGGAACCGAACCATTGCCCCCTTCTCATAGAGTGCCTTTTCCAACGAAAACAACGGATCGAGGCATTTTTGAACAGCAATATCCCCTATTTCGTTCAGACGCTATGTTCCCCAGAGCATGCTTTATCCTTTGTCATCGCGTGGTCGATTCCATTCCGAGAGCGTAGTTATACCGGGTATGTCCGCCCTAGCCTGTCTCGGCAAAATTGCAATATATTCGAGTGAGTGTTCGTCAGGATCGTTGAAGTAAACGCTGGCGGCTGGCATCCAGGGAAACACGATGGGCTCCCGGATTTCGTCTCCTGCGCCATTTCGAGGAACGATGCCCTTCGAGCGCAAGTAGGCGGGCGCTTTGGTGACTTGGTCGATCGTCGTCCGAAAAGCGATGTGCAGCTTCATTCGTAAGGGAGAGCTCTGGATCGACCAGAGACCGAGCATGGATCGTTCACGCCCGCCGATCCACAGGAACGCCACGTTTCGCTCCGGGATAGTGTGCGCCAATTCCAGACCTACGATATTTTGGTAGAAATTAATGGAGCGACCAAGATCCGAAACGGTCAGGTGGGTTTCATAAAGTCCTTCAATTGAGATCATGGATCAACTCCTTGTCGGTCGTACTGAACGCCGTTGCCGACGCTTGATTGATGAGCTGATACGGTTCATACGACCTCAACTATGGTTGAGGTCAAGAGCCATGACGACACAAATAGATGTTCATCGGGAGCTTGCGGTGGGCGAGGTTGCCAGGCGCAGTGGCGTTGCCGTGTCCACCATACATTTTTATGAGGCGAAAGGGCTGTTGTCGGCTTCGCGCAACCCCGGCAATCAAAGGCGCTACCCACGAGAGGTTTTGCGCCGCGTTGCCATTATCAAGATTGCCCAGCAGGCGGGCATCCCACTTGCTGAAATTCGGCATGCGTTGTCTTCGCTGCCAAATGCACGAACACCGAATGCGGAAGATTGGAAAAGTCTGGCGAGTTCGTGGAGAGCCGCGCTTCAAAAGCGGATAGACAAGCTCACGCAATTGAGAGACGACCTTGAAGGATGTATCGGGTGCGGGTGCCTGTCCGTCAAGGACTGTCCTTTGCGCAACCCAGGCGACATACTCGGCGCCAGCGGCAAAGGAGCAGTCCTCCTTGAATAGGAGAGTCGAGCCACTGAAGCGCAAGTTCGCGGCATTCACGGTCGGTATTTCCGCAGGAGACGAGCTTCGTTCGGCCCCGAGGGCGCCGCCAATATATTCGCCCCCGTAGATGAGGGCCCCTTTCACGCCACGCTTTCAGGGCATTCCATGGTAGACCTGGAATGGAAGCGGAGGCTTATGGGGCCCCGCATGGTTTTGCTTTCAGAGTGCGTCGACACGAACGACGCATCGATGGAGGCGGCTACGTCGCCCGGCATCCCCTACCCGCCTCATCTAACGCATGCGCGGCCCACTATCTAACGGCTTAAAGCACTCGCCGCGCTCAAGACAGCTTTTATGGATGCGGTCGAGACGTCCGTGTCGATGCCGACCCCGAATACATGCGCGCCCGTAGACGCGACAAGCGCGTGCATCGATCGCCAATTTTCGTCGTTGCTGTCAGGATAAGAGTTCAAGAACCTTCCAGCTATCGTAGAATTCGCCAGGCTGCTAGAAAGCGTATCGCAACGATGTCCGGAGTTTCCATGCGCAGTTCAGCCCTTAACTGTGTCTTTGTCCTTTTCGCCGCCTCAAATGGCGCAGCGGCTGAGGCTGTGACGTATTCCGGTACGATCGGAAGGCTTTCCGTCATCGTCGAGTTGGCGACGGGAAAGAGCGGGACCTTTGAAGCGGGCCGTTACGCCTACATGAGCAAAGGCACCGACATCTCTCTCCACGTCAAAGCCGGAAGCAATGACGCGCTGACGATCTCGGAGGAAAAGCCCTGCACCGAAGCTCTTTGCAAAGGATCCGATGGCAAGCATTACAGTTGCAATTTTGATTTCAGGTGAGCGCGTTGGGCGGCAGCTTGATGCGCTCGTCTCCAACATGACCATGCGATGATGTGGGCGGGCTTTATACGCCGCTGGGCAAGCTTATTCGCAATGCGTCGGACCTCTTGGATGGACCAGCGGATCAGATCGTGATGGTCGGCATCCTCGGTCTTTTTTGGGGTGCCGCATTATTGGCGCGATATCGGATCACAGCCATCATTGCGAAGGCGAGCATGACGAGCGAGACATGGCGATGCCAGCCATGCCACGAGCGGGTCTCGTTATGATCGAGGCCGAGTTCGTTCTTGGCTGTCTCGAAGCTATCCTCGATTGCCCAACGGTGACCTTCTACGGATACGAGCGTCTGAATGCCTGTTCCGGCCGGGCACCAAGTCGTGAAGAATGCGAGGTCGCCATCGCTGATATTGCGCCGGATCAACAAGCCACGCGTCCAAAGCCCGGTTTGCGTATCACTGTATTCGTCGGCATCGATATCGGCCAGTTCGCAGTAGGCCCAGTCATGAAGCCGCGCGCCTTTTGTGCCATCGCCAGCGGAAAGGCGATGCCATGCAGCCGGATCGAGATCACGGGCAATCTCAAGAGCGGTTCCTGCGACGAAAGGCTTACCAGACCAAGCGCCAAAATGATGGTCGGATTTAACCCCAAGAACGTAACCTTTGCAGGCTCGGCGCAGCGCTCCTTCGACGTCTCCGACGCCATACACCGCATCTGCTGCCACCCATGAAAACGGCACTTTGGCTGTCAGCGCCCGCCGAATCATATCGACAGCGAGGGCAGGCTTGGTAGCGAAGGCTACAGCTTCAGGAACATGAGCGGCGGCAAGCCTTGCCGGATCGCTGGTCCAACTCTTTGGCAAGTACAAGGCTCGATCGATAAAGGCATGACCACGATCGGAAACATAGGCGGTGAACACACCGATTTGGCAGTTCGTTACCTTGCCCGCTGACCCTGTATATTGACGTGAAACACCGCAAGATGTCTTGCCCTGCTTGAGGAAGCCGGTCTCATCAATGACCAGGACCGCATCATCTGTGGCAAGGTGCTCCACAACATACTCGCGCACAATGTCGCGAAGTCCGTCTGCGTCCCAGCGTCCACGACCCAAGATGGCTTGCTGTCGCCACGGACCAGGATCGCCAGCCGCCTCAGCGCGCATCCAACCTGTCTTACGGCGCTCATCACCTAACAAGCCGTCCAGGAAAAGGTTTGCAGATGCTGCAACGCGCTCCTGCGTAAACAATCCGCGCATACGCGCCTTAACTTCACGCAGCGACGATGCCCAAAGTTCCAACGTTGTCTCGATCGATGCACCCATCATCCATGACCTCCGAATCATGGAGGCCTATAGATTCAGAACTTGTAAAAATACGCAACTGTAATGCTAGGCAGTGTCCCCATAAACGGGGTTCATCTTATTGACGGTGTATGATTCAATCTCCTTGAAAGGAGATTGCTATGCGCCGTCACGAATTGAGCGACGAAGAATGGGCTATCATTGCACCTCTGTTGCCGAACAATAGCCGTGGAATTGAACGTGTCGATGACCGCCGGGTGATCAACGGCATCCTCTGGCGTTTCAGGACTGGTTCGTCTTGGCGAGATGTGCCGGAGCGTTATGGCCCGCGCACGACGCTTTACAATCGGTTCTCCCGATGGCGCAAGGCGGGCGTCTGGGATCGTCTTCTGGACGCCGTTTCAAAGCGTTACGATGGAGACATCGTGATGATCGACAGTTCTTGTGTTCGCGTTCACCAGCATGGTGCCAACGCTAAAAAGGGGGATCTGCCGATCCTTGCATGGGACGTTCGCGCGGCGGCCTGACGACAAAGATCCACGCTCTTGTCGATGCAGATGGCAGACCGGTTCGGCTCGAACTCACCGCCGGCCAAGCCGGCGATGCACCGATGGCTGAAAAGCTGTTGAGCGACCTGCGGCCCGGCGCGACGATCCTCGCCGACAAGGCATATGATACCGATGCAATTCGTAACTTTGCCAAGCAACGCAAGTGTTGGGCGAATATCCCTGCAAAGGCCAATCGAAAGCAGACATTCAGCTTCAACCGCTGGGTCTACCGTCAACGCAATCTCGTGGAACGGTTCTTCAACCGTATCAAGCAGATGCGAGGCCTCGCGACGCGATACGACCGGCGCGCTGATAATTACATGGCCGCCCTCAAGCTCGTCGCGACGAGGATATGGATCGCCTCAACTAATGAGTCCGTGGCCTAGCATTACAGTTGCGTATTTTTACAAGTTCTGAATCTATAGGCCTCCATGATTCGGAGGTCATGGATGATGGGTGCATCGATCGAGACAACGTTGGAACTTTGGGCATCGTCGCTGCGTGAAGTTAAGGCGCGTATGCGCGGATTGTTTACGCAGGAGCGCGTTGCAGCATCTGCAAACCTTTTCCTGGACGGCTTGTTAGGTGATGAGCGCCGTAAGACAGGTTGGATGCGCGCTGAGGCGGCTGGCGATCCTGGTCCGTGGCGACAGCAAGCCATCTTGGGTCGTGGACGCTGGGACGCAGACGGACTTCGCGACATTGTGCGCGAGTATGTTGTGGAGCACCTTGCCACAGATGATGCGGTCCTGGTCATTGATGAGACCGGCTTCCTCAAGCAGGGCAAGACATCTTGCGGTGTTTCACGTCAATATACAGGGTCAGCGGGCAAGGTAACGAACTGCCAAATCGGTGTGTTCACCGCCTATGTTTCCGATCGTGGTCATGCCTTTATCGATCGAGCCTTGTACTTGCCAAAGAGTTGGACCAGCGATCCGGCAAGGCTTGCCGCCGCTCATGTTCCTGAAGCTGTAGCCTTCGCTACCAAGCCTGCCCTCGCTGTCGATATGATTCGGCGGGCGCTGACAGCCAAAGTGCCGTTTTCATGGGTGGCAGCAGATGCGGTGTATGGCGTCGGAGACGTCGAAGGAGCGCTGCGCCGAGCCTGCAAAGGTTACGTTCTTGGGGTTAAATCCGACCATCATTTTGGCGCTTGGTCTGGTAAGCCTTTCGTCGCAGGAACCGCTCTTGAGATTGCCCGTGATCTCGATCCGGCTGCATGGCATCGCCTTTCCGCTGGCGATGGCACAAAAGGCGCGCGGCTTCATGACTGGGCCTACTGCGAACTGGCCGATATCGATGCCGACGAATACAGTGATACGCAAACCGGGCTTTGGACGCGTGGCTTGTTGATCCGGCGCAATATCAGCGATGGCGACCTCGCATTCTTCACGACTTGGTGCCCGGCCGGAACAGGCATTCAGACGCTCGTATCCGTAGAAGGTCACCGTTGGGCAATCGAGGATAGCTTCGAGACAGCCAAGAACGAACTCGGCCTCGATCATAACGAGACCCGCTCGTGGCATGGCTGGCATCGCCATGTCTCGCTCGTCATGCTCGCCTTCGCAATGATGGCTGTGATCCGATATCGCGCCAATAATGCGGCACCCCAAAAAAGACCGAGGATGCCGACCATCACGATCTGATCCGCTGGTCCATCCAAGAGGTCCGACGCATTGCGAATAAGCTTGCCCAGCGGCGTATAAAGCCCGCCCACATCATCGCATGGTCATGTTGGAGACGAGCGCATCAAGCTGCCGCCCAACGCGCTCACCTGAAATCAAAATTGCAACTGTAATGCAAGGTCGTGGACGACGCGCCCATAGGGGCAATCTGGACCCTTAAGGCAGGTAAGAACGAGCTCTCAAGCGAGTGGGTGGACAAGGAGAGCGGCAAATCGCTACCGATCCGACTGCAACCAAAAGGCAATCGCACCATCCAAGACGATGGCGACATCTTCGACGCCATGTCACCGGATGCGGCAGGCTCAGGACGACCCGAGCCGCTTGTTTTAAAGCCAGCCGACCTGCCCTATGACTTTCTGAAAATGGACAATCCGCTCAAGCTGGGTGCGGTCACTAACATCGGTGCGTTAAGCTATCGGATGGATCAGGACGCGCGGATTGGCGGACTTGAATATCCCACGGTGCTGACTGTCGGCGCAGGAAACCGTGCTCCGATAAACCGGTACCTTGCACAGCAGCGCCTCCAGTTCGAGCTTTCCTCGTTCAGTTGCTGACGATAGCGAACGGGACTGCGGTCGCGATGATCTTATCGGGCAAAATCTCGGTATTTATTTCACACAGGACAGCCTGGTGTTCATGCTACAGGGTCTACCGCATGTAATATTTGCATGCTCTTACGATATGATCACTGTACCCCTGAAGGAAGCGCGTCCATTGCTAACGGCGAAGGGCGCCTCTTATTTCGAAGTGCTGGACCGGTAACAACTCTAATCTTTTATGGCGCCACCCGTAGCGCGCTTGATATGAACTGGTGACGCACGATAGCAATCACAAAGCATCTTCGAAAGTTGTAATTTATAATGGGCCGAATTTTTGATCAGCCACGCACCTGCTAAGCGTGGAGATCTGCAGCGTATTGATACCCCTCGAGCCTCGATTTTCAATCGATGTCTTTTCACTGCCCGTCAATTTTGAGGATCCGCAGATATTGCTCGAGAAGAAGGGCACGATCTTTTGTTAAAGTCGTCTCGGCGTCTGACTGCATAGGGGCGTACATCGTCCCCTGCATAGCGTTGAACAGCGCGCTCCGTGCTTGGGCCTCCTGATCTCGGTAAGTGATCCAGGTGCGCTGTGCTGCCTTAAGATCATTTGCGGTTCCGGCTGGAAGACTTTTGAGCAGCCTGGAATAGGCGTAATTCATGCGTTTGTCGTAGGATTTCAGCGCCGCCGTCTCGCAATCATCTTGGTCACCCGTTGAGGCGTGGTCCGGATCGTTCAGGCATTTTGTCAACTGTTGCTCAGTCGCACCGAGCCCGCGAACGCACGATCATTGAGGCACAACAACATAGTTGGAAGGAAAATATAAACTGCCATTCTCAACTTCAAAATTTGGCTCCTTAATTTGCTCCTGCCCCCATGATGGGCTCCACCACGATGCTTATGCTCCGTCAAACTGACGGGACATTGAGCGTCTCATCAGATCCGACACAAGACAAAATCGGCGACGGACGCGCTTGATGTCCATCGGTCTACGATTTGCGGATCGCGGCGATTATTTCTGAGCCTGAAAACACCGTGGTTGCGGGTCCGATGGCGGTGAGCATGCTTGATGGCAGATCGGTTACGATCATTGGATCGGCGACGACAAGGCAAGGGGAAGCATCCGCCCAGTAAAGAACGGCACCCACGTCTCTCATCAGTTGGAAGAGGTCATCGAATAGCTGCGTCCCGCCCGGCCTGTTTACTGTAAAGCCGCCGATCTCCTCACAGTGGTCTATGTAGACGTCCCCGCCCCCGCCGTCAGGGTAGCCAAGAGTTATGCATCTATGGACGGTGTCGCGCGCAACCAGGCGTTCCGCGAAGATGCGGTCAAAATGGCGACGTGAGAAAGTGGATTGTGAACCGGCATGGAAGCGCTGCACATAAACGTCAAAGCTCATCTTACCGCCTTCTCGTTGCTACTGTACATTGAGCTACAGCCACAAGGCGCACCTCGCTCCGTCTGTCTTTCACCGGCGGCGAAAGGACGTTCAGCATCTTAGGGTCTTATGGACAGCTCCGCTGCTGTTCGAAGTGCGCGGGCAGTGGGCCATTGGTAGCGTACAAAACGCACTTGCGGCTGTCGGGTCATAACGTTCTGCCTCTCCTCAACCATCCGCCCGCTCAAACGCTCGTAGAAAGCGCGCGCCTGATGATTTTCGCCGATTGTAAGCAAATGGACTGACTGTTCCAGGCGCTCCTCCGAAAAACCATTGACGCCGGCGGCCAACAATCCACGAGCGACACCTTTCCCTTGATGGGAAGGTGCCACATAAAGATTGTGGAGATACGTCCCAAAATCCGTTTCGTCATCAAACACGAAACATGCAAATCCTGCCAGGGTCGATCCTTCCTCTGCCAGAATGAGGGCCAGTCGAGCAGGGTCTATGCCCTGTGCAAGGCGTCGCTCCCAGAGCTGGGTCTTTTCTTCCGGCATTCGGTCGGTCAGGTAGTCCGCCGGGAGGATGCCGGAATAGGTTTGCTTGCTTACAGAAATATGAAGCGACGTGATCGCCTCACGGTCTTTTGACGTAGCGTTTCTAAATTTCACCGATCTGACCATGCTTGAATTTCCGCATTCGGGCCATTGAAATTTGGAATGTTTTCTTTTCAATGGTCGAGCCTAGTCAAAACCAACCGCCACGACCAACATTGCTTGTCCACATTGCCATCAATCCGGACATTGTCCGATTTGTCGTTACATGGCAACGTTGCGAGACTGGACTTTGGGAGGCCAGGAACCGGTCATTAGACGGAACGCGCGCATTGATGGAATGCTTCCGGCGGTTATCCAATTTTTTTCGGTATGCCAGTTCATTGAGGCGATGGGGCATCAACTGATCAAATTTTCGAATGGCTGACATAATGGAAAAAGGATTTACTTCTCAGATTGGTCAATCGTAGTGTTGTCGAAATACAATGTCTATAGGCGAACCAAATGGCGAGATTTGGAGGTATTAGCGAAGCCCTCGCCGACAGAAATTTCCGCATTTATTCGGTGGGCTCCATCGTTTCGTGGATCACCTTTTATGTTCAGCAGATAGCCTTCTCGTGGGCCACATGGGAAATGACGCATTCATCTGCGTGGCTCGCGATTGTCGCGTTGCTGACCATAGTCGCTAACGTGATGTTCCTGCCGCTCGGCGGCGTTTTGGCCGATCGCACCGATCGTTTCAGGATGGTGATGGCCGCGAACGCTTTCGATTTCCTGAAGGCCTGTGCACTAACTATTCTGACCTTCAGCGACCATCTTACGCTTGCGGTGATCTGCGTGTGTGCGGTTCTCCACGGCATAATCCATGCGTTCAGCGTGCCAGCCTCCTATGGCATGATGCCGCGCTTCATAGCGCGCGAGCGCCTGTCTTCGGCTATCGCAGTCAGTTCCTCCTATACACAATTCGCAATCTTTGCCGGTCCCGCGGTCGCCGGGTGGATTCTGGTCCATTGGGGTATCGTGGCGGCGTTCGCCGCTAATGTCGCCGGATATATAATCTATTTTGCCGCTTTCGGCCTGCTTCGCACGCCGGATGGCTACGAGCAGCGCAAATCAGAGAACACCTCATTCTTGCGCGATGTTTCGGAAGGGCTCCGGTATATCATCGGCCACAAAGGCATTCTTGCGCTATTGCTGATGATGCTGGCTGGCGATGCGCTGGTCGCGGCCGTATACCAACTCATGCCAGCTTATAGTGACACCGCTCTCGCGGCCGGTGTCGGAGGGGTTTCAATTTTGCTCGGTGCAGGTGGTTTGGGCGCGACCACTGCCGCCCTCTGGCTTGCTCATGGAGGCGCAAACTTGGCTACGCCGCTCCGTGTTTTATGGGCTTTTTTGAGCCTCACGGTCGCGGTTTGTGGGCTTGCAGCTTCACCGAACCTCGCCACCGCTGCGATAGCGATGCTCGCCTTTGGCTTTGCCGGCGAAACAGCGCGGACTGCGACAGTTACCATTTTACAGGTTGGTGTCGATGATGCGCGGCGGGGACGAGTGATGAGTACACGCTTCTTGTTCCAGCAGGTGGCCGGCGGGCTTGGCACCCTGGCGATAGGGATAGGGGCTGAACATATCGGCTTGCGGCTGTCGCTCTGTTTCGCGGCTGCGATCGCCTTGACCGCTTGGGTGATTGCCGCCTTCAACCGTTCTCGGATTCTGGCCTCATTTCACTCTGCCGTCGAGGGGGAACCGCGTGAGGACGTTGATCCGACCGGTGCTACGGCCTGAGCGATCTATGTCGAGTGTTCTGGTCAGTGCTCTGATTGATCCATACCAAATCGGTGAACCCCGCAGACTACCCAGCATTTAAGGCGCGTTCAGAAGGCAAGTTAGATAACACCGTTCGCGGTGACCGGCGCTCGGAACGTCTGGACACGGCGAACGACATCGACCCGACAAGCGAAAGGCGCGCTTCGCTCACCTTCCGCCGTCGCCGCTGCCTGGCATCGCTGGGTTCCTAAAGTCGGATATCCCAAAGATGAAATCTGGTTTCCGACAGAACTTCCTCTTGCTCCGGGAGGCCTATATCGCGTCGCATACGATTTGACAGCTCAGTGATCTGGTTCTTCATTTGACGATGTCTCCAAGCGGCAAAAAGTAGCGCGCGTGCAGTTTTCCAAACGCCGAACTTTTGGCACAGTTCATCCAGAATTGCCGCAGCCGCAGGTGTATCGACAGCTAAAGATTGTTTATTGCGCATGATTTTCCGTCCCGGTGCAACAAAGCAACCAGGTCCTCTCGAAGGTAAAATGACGGACGGAGGCGGACGTGGAAAAACGAATAGTCGTTCCGTCAGCAAGTCACGTCAGGTCAAGTTGGGGATATGCCGAATGGCAAAGATCCTCGGCTCAGAAGCCTCGGTAGCAAATTCAGCTATTGGTAGATGCGGGTCGCATCGAAGCCACAATAGCTGTTCCACCAGAGAGGCGCATAAACACTTGAATAACATTCATCTTACGTCTCCTCTGATTTGAATTGCGGGTAGAGCCAAAATACACGACGTTAATTGATCGGCAAGGTCACAAATTCGGCTTGTAGAAATCCCAGAGAGGCCGTGGCAACAGAGCAACACTGTGTTTGTTAACTGGGGAACTCGGCCCCAGACATCTCGCTTTCGCTGCCGGGGTTTGCGACATTTTCCTGCTTGACGAGACGGCACGGATGTCCTCGCAATGTTCTGCGAGAGGATTGCTAAAGCAAACCGACGAATTAAACTCCGTCATCGTCAGAGCCAAGGCTGCCAACTACGTAGGGAACGGTACGCCGGCAAAGTTCAGAAGATTAGGGTCCCATGATCTCACGTGGACTGAAGGTGATTGGCTCTATTCGTTCGAACGACGGGGCCTGAGAAAAGCAGGCGACGTATCACCCGCCCTCAGGTTTGCTGGTATACGGCGACGACGCGTTCGAACGCCCGGTCTTGAAGATCCTTATCGCGGATCAGGAAATAGACGGTGCCCTCCCCGCTGTCCTGCATCCAGCCGGGCACGCTGAGCTGCAGCAGAAGCCGCCAGTCCTTTGCCGTCTCCATCACCTTGGTCCTGTTCTTCGCCCAGTCCTCACGGGAGAGAGATTGCGTGTTGTAGTCGCTGACAACGACCGCATCGTAACGGGGATCGTCCTGCTCAGGCACCGGCGCGCCGAGGAGCAGGGTTTCCCGGTCGGCCTCTCCCGAAAGCGCGTCATAGGCCTGGCTGAACGCCTGGGCTGTGCCGATCATCGCTTGATCCGCGGAATAGTTCGTGACCAACCGGCCGGACGCCTGGAATTCGAGGCTGGAAAAGGATGGCAGCTGTAGCGCAGCCTTCAGAGCCATCGGTCGGGAAGGGCCGCCATAGGGTGTGCCCGGCAAACGCGCACCGGCCGGGCGAGCGTCCGGCTGTATGCCGTATTGCCGGTTGGTGTTGTCAATCATCGTGCGATAGGCAGAAGCGGCGGTGACAAGACTTTCCGGCACCGCGGCATGCGCAAGCGCGTCGGTCGGGCTGCGGTCCCAGATCACCCTGGCCGACTGCTCGCCTGTGTCGAACGGGCCGGCAATCATGTCGTAGAAGAACAACAACCGGCCCGCATCGGGCAAAGATTTCGCCACATCGCCTAGACCCGCCGCCTCGCCCAGATCGACCTGCGCGATGAACGCATAGGGCAGGCTTGCGGCAAGATGCCGACGTAAATCCGCGTCGAAAGGCTCGCCCGCGCGGTTAGCAATCTCATCGATATCGTCGGGAACCGGTCGCCGCGGCCACTCGATCAACTTGGGCAGATCCGGCGTACCACCAATCCGGCTGCCGCCAAGCTTGTCGTCATTTTTCTCTGAAAACACCACGGCCGGTCGCAGCGCGCCCGCCACCATCTCGACCATATTGGGAGCAAACCGCTCCTCGATTACCTGATGCGCTTGTGCCGGCGTATCGAACATCCCTTACCCCTCGCATATGCATTACGAGGTAAGATAAAGTCTGGAACCGAGACGGCAAGTGCCGATGAAGGTGCCAACCCGACCAAGTCGTCCGGCTCGAAACCGCCCCACGTCCGTTGAGCGTAGATGGCTTCCCTTGCCCCCAGCAAGCTGGAACGCAACGATGGCGATCAGGTAAGCGGCGTTGGCGCCGCCTTCGGCCGAGGGGCGTCGGGCGCCTCGAGACAGGTCGCCGCCAGAAGTCGAGCGGCGTCTGGCCGAGGAGGCACACGAGTCCCTCGGACCAGAGATGTGCGATCCGCGTGCGGCCTTCGTCGTCGAGCCAGAAGGCAACATGGGAGTCGTTGCGGTCAATTCGACATGCTTAAGACCTCGCTTCTCGCCAAGTTTACGAGCAAGCGTGGATTTCACCCCCTGCATTTCAAAGAATAACGATCCTCGACATCGGCTATTGCCCCAAAAATCCCGACGAAATCTTCAATTCTACCGACGACTCTTGGATCATCGCAAAATGAGAAGTTTCGCTCCATAACCGCAAGTCCGCGTTCGGCGCGAAGCGGTCGAGAGCATCGTCGAGAGCCGGCCCAAAGCTGTCATTTGCCCCTAAATCAACGAGCGGCATAACTAGCCGGCTTGCTCGCGCAGCCACGCGACGAACATCGTCGCTGCTGGCCGGAGTGCCACGCCACTCCTATGCACCACGTGATAATTGTTGTCTGCAGGCAGGCTTTCAATCACCGCCTTTACCAGTCGCCCGGATGCGATGTCGTCAGTCACCAGCATCGTTCGAACGAGGGCGAAACCTTCGCCACGTCGGCAGGCGGCCAGCATATCCTCGAAACTTTGCAGAACGACCATATCCGCCAACCGATCTTCGATCCAGCGGCTACCCTCGATGCCAAAAAACTCGGAATTCCAACGGCGCCAGTCCAAACTGGTATGGTAGGCATCGGAATGCGACAGGAATGGCGCTGCGGAGAACGCTTGGCGCGCAGGCAGACGCCGTTTGAGATCGGGGGAGCAAACCACGAATTCGTCGTCGAACAGCAAGGTGAACCCGTCTTCCTGCGCCATCGGCCGTGCGAGCCGGATTTGCAGATCGGCGTCGCCGTCCGAAAACACGTCACGCCGATAATCCTGGCTCACCCGCAATGCCACATGGCCATGCGACGCCACAAAGGCGTCGAGACGACTGGCAAGCCAATAGCGAAAAAATTCCGGCGCCACGACCACGTGCAAGTCATGCCGGCCGGCCTGGGGACATGCGGCTTCTATCGTCTCCGACAACATGCGGAGCTGATCGCACAATTGTCTCGCCAGCATCTGAGCCTTTGCGGTCGGCCTCATCGTTTTGGCTGATCGCTCAAACAGCCGCTCGCCGACAAACCGTTCCATCTGAGCGATGTGGTGGCTGACGGCGCTTTGCGTCAAGTTCATGCGATCGGCCGTCTTCGTCACGCTGCCGGATGCGGCGACTTCCACGAAGGATAAGAGAACCGGCCACGTCGGCAGCCCACGCTGCATCCATCGATTTTCATCATGGGTTGGATGATCAGACTTCATTTCCATTTTCCGTCAAAGCCCACGAAAGTTCCCTTCTTTAACAAGGTAACGCCGGTACAATCATGCGACTTTTTCATGGGTTGATGCAATGGTGGCAGTGGAAGCGGCCTCCATCGCCGCCAGCTTCTCTTTACCGCGACATTGGACTCGATCCGGCTCCCGTACCGGTCGATTGGCGGCGCCTGGATCGCTGGTAGCCACGGCCCCCGTTTGTCGCGAATATAGTGTATCGCTGCCAAAGACGTTCATGGCGAAGGATGTTGACTGAGATGCTCATGGACGATCTTCCATGTGTCCCGCTCCTTTCCGAGGATCGTCGTGCCTCGCCCGCCGCCCGATAAAGTCATTCCTTCGATCGTGGCTCTCCATCGGAAATGATAGGTGCATACGGCGGTGACATCGCCCATCTCGAGCCAGTTCGTGTCTTCAAGCCAGTAGTCTTCCAGAGGAAATTTACGCCACGTTGCCTCAAATGCTTTGCGGATATCATCCAGGCCGACATGCGAGCCATCGTTGAACCAGAATATTGCGTCTGGTGAGATCAAGGGCACCAGCTGGTCGAAATCGTGCAGGTTGATCCGGGCTTCATACTGCTTCAGCGTCTCTTCCGGTTGCATCTCATCATCTCCTGATCAGGCAGGGCCGGGGATGAAAGGCATACCACCTCTCGCAACAATCCCACGACCTCTGACACCGTTGGCCCCTCAATCGTGGGCGGCGCCGCACGCTCGCAAAACTCTCGCCATACAAACAGCGTGAGTTCAGCACCATCCGTCACGGTTTCCCCCGGTCCTTCCGCGAAGTTGCCAAGCAGACGATATCTCTCGTCCTTCCAGAACAGCGCCTCAACCCAATCATAGATCGGGATCACATGGAAATGGATCGGATAGCCGGGTGAATGACCGTAGCGGCCGATGTAGACCCGTTGGGCATGCAATTCCTGTTTCAATGCCCTTTGCGCCACCGCCAGCAACGGCCCAAGTTCGCAAAGCGCGCCTTCCGACAACTCGGACAAATCATCAGTGTCAGCCTTTGAACTGACCATGAGATAGCCGGGAAGCGCGGAGTTTATCCTGTGGCTTACAAGCCATCCGATAGTCTCGAAGATGTGAAAACGCTGAGGTATTTCCAAATTCTGCCTCCGGTGTCGCTTTTGAAAACTTCCGACATTCGCTCGGATTTTATAACCGACTTTGTATGGTGCGGCCAAAATCAGTGGTTCCGCGACGGTACAAGCGTCCGCTCTACGAACTCATCAAAGAGAGTGGCCACGGCAACAGCGTCGGAGGTGTCCACTACCCTCACATCATAGTTCCTGGCCGCCACATGCATTTCCGAATTGTCGCGCAAGTATCGGTCTTTAAATTTGCCGATTATGCTGCGCTTATCCTCATCAGCTTGGTCATATTTCGCCGCGGATCGCATCCTCTCTCGAAGAAAATCGTTGTCGGCATAGAGGAATAGAAGGTCAGATTTTTACTCTAATATCCTCGAATCTGAGCCCGAAGCGAGCAAGATATTTGGTCAAACGATCGGCATCGTTGCTGCTCTTCTTCTCTAGTCGCGAGTTCGCGAACAGGGCTCTGCCGGCAGCGCTGGCTGTAGGATTTTCTCGGCAGGATTGAAGGACAGTGGCAAGTTGCGCTACGTCAAATCGATCGAGGCGAGTGGTTGCTTCGACGCCTAGCAGCTCTTCAATGATCGCATTTGGCGTCTCATCGTCATTTGAGCTGCGCCAAAACGAATTCAGCCGTCGAACTTCATCGTCGACAACATCGGTGGTGATGCGCCCATGAGGTGCGAGCGTCGCCATGCGGGTAACCGAGGCCGACAGATCACGGAAGTTGGCGCTCCAGATGGCTTGCGGGCCGGTGGCGAACGCAAGATACCGATCGCGGGCTTCCTTGTTAAAGGTAACATTTTCGCCTTCGCGTTCCAGATAGCGCCTGAGTTCGAAGTCGAGATTGGGCTCAATGTCCTCTTTGCGTTCGCGCAGGGCCGGCAGCTGGAAAGTCCAGAGGTTGAGCCGGGCATAGAGATCTTCGCGAAACCTGCCCTTACGGACATCTTCACCCAGATCGCGATTGGTGCCGGCAAGCAGTTGAAAGTCCGCAAAAGCCTCACGATCGGCGCCTACGGGTAGGAACCTCTTTTCCTCGATTGCCCGCAGGCACATGGCCTGTTCATCAAGGCCGAGTTCACCAATTTCGTCGAGGAACAGCGCGCCCTTGTCGGCGGACTTGAGCAAACCGGCACGTTCGCCGGCCGCGCCGGTAAACGCGCCCTTCACGTGGCCGAACAGGGTGGACATGGCCTGGTCGCCGCGAAGGGTCGCACAGTTGACCTCCACGAAGGGACCGCTGATTTTTCGCTGGCTTTTCTTTAGCTCGTAGATCCGGCGGGCTAGCTGCGACTTGCCTGCGCCGGTCGGCCCGGTCAGGAGAACGGGCGCCTTCGAGCGGATCACCACTCTCTCGATCTCGTCGATCATTCTGTTGAAGGCGGCGTTGCGGGTCGAAATCCCGGACTTCAGGAAGGAGGCGGCGTCTTCCCGCTCGGACGCAAAGCGTTTGGCGATCTCGTCATAGCGCGACAGGTCGAGGTCGATGATCCGGTGCGAGCCGGCGAAGTCCTGCTCTGGCTCACGATCGCGAGGCGGCGAGAGCTGCAGTAACTGACCAGGAATTATGCGGGCTTCGGTCAGCAAGAACCAGCAGATCTGCGCCACATGGGTGCCTGTGGTGATGTTGACAAGATAATCCTCCGTTTCCGGGTCGAAGCTGTAGCCGCGGGCAAAGTCTCTGAGATTGGTGTAGACCTCCGAAAAATCCCAGGGATCTCGGAAATTGATGACGTTACTGCGCACCTCCGTGGCCGGCGCGACTGTCCCGATGTCGGCGACGACGCGGTGACAAAGCGCTTGCGAGTGGTTGTCATGGATCAGTTCCAGCCGGTCGATGAACATGCCCGACTGTTGACAAAGCGCGACATTGGGCCGCCATCGGCTCCAGCGATTTTCCCACTTCCCCGCATCGAGAGTGGTTCCCAACATGCTGATGGCGACGCGGCGCTTCATGTGCTATCCAAAATTATAAATCTCTATCTCTTGAGATAATATAATCAGGGCCGTGATTTTTAGCAATTCACGATTGCCGCCGATGGCGTGAAAAAATCCTCCATAAAAACAGATAATTGAAGGAAAATTGCCAGCGTATCGAATTGATTTCCCAGAACTGGCACGCAACTTGAATTGTAGCTGGCACGAACCAACAAAAAGGAGTGCCGTTATGGTCAATAAGGCAATCTTCAAAACTTACCTCGGAAAACTGCTTCCGGGAACGGACACAAAAAATCATGCAGGTGCGCCGGCCTATCGGCTGACGCCGCGTGAGGCGCTCGCGCAGTATGCTGTGACCGGGACATTCAACGGCACCTTCTATGCAGATGGAGCCGAACAGCTTGACGCGGTAAAGGAGCTTGCCCTCCAGGTCGAGCCGGAGTTTCTCGCGAAGGTGGCGGTCTATGCGGCTGAGCGAGGTCACATGAAGGACATGCCGGTGACGCTGCTCGCCATGCTCTCTAGCCTTCAGAGCGATGCTTTTGCCAGCGCGTTCCCGCGGGTGGTGAAGAGCGGCAAGATGCTGCGTGGCTTCGTGCAAGTCATGCGCTCTGGCGCTACCGGCCGTAAGTCGCTGGGAACACGGCCGAAGAAGTCGGTGCAGGCGTGGCTTGAACGGGCAAGCACAGAGCAGATCCTTCGTGCGATGGTAGGAAACGACCCATCCCTTGCCGATGTCATCCGCATGGTCCATCCTAAGCCGGCCACGGAAGAGCTCAAAGCCCTCTATGCCTGGGCAATCGGTAAGCCGCACGACTACTCTGCGCTGCCGGATCTCGTCAAGGCATTGGAAGCGTTCCGACGTGACCAGACGGTGCCGGTGCCGGACGTGCCGTTCCAGATGCTGACCTCGCTGCCGCTGACGCGGACGCATTGGGTCGAGATCGCCCGCAGGGGCAGCTGGCAGATGGTGCGGCAGAGCCTCAACACTTTCGCCCGCAACGGCGTCTTCGAGGTCGCGGGTTTTGCCGAGGCGCTGGCGACCCGGCTTGCCGATCCGGAGGAAATCCGCAAGGCGAAGGTCTTTCCCTATCAGCTGATGATGGCGTGGAAGATGGTCGATGGCCAGGTTCCGGATGTCGTGCGGGATGCGCTGCAGGATGCGATGGATATCGCCGTCTCCAATGTGCCGTCCCTGACGGGCAACGTGGTGCTGTGCCCCGACGTTTCGGGTTCCATGGGCTCGCCAGTGACCGGTTACCGCAAGGGCGCGACGTCCGCGGTCCGCTGTATCGATGTCGCCGGCCTGATGACCGCGGCGTTTCTGCAGCGCAATCCAAAGGCGAGGGTGTTGCCGTTCGAGAATGACGTGGTGAACGTCAGTCTCAACCGGCGAGATTCGGTGATGACCAATGCCGACAAGCTGGCAAAAATCGGCGGCGGCGGAACGAATTGCTCCGCACCGCTAAAGAGGCTCGCAAACGAGAAGGCCAAGGTTGATCTCGTGGTGTTCATCTCGGACAACGAGTCCTGGGTGGACGCGCGCAAAGGTGGCCAGCCGACTGCTGTGATGACGGAATGGGCGAGGATCAAGAAACGCAATCCGGCTGCAAAGCTGGTTTGTCTCGATATCCAGCCCCACGCCTCGACACAGGCGGTGACGCGAGAGGACGTGCTCAACATCGGCGGGTTCTCGGATGCCGTCTATGGGGTCATCAACGCTTTCGCGGCCAATAGGAATGGATCGGCTGGCTGGGTAGAGGCCATCGAGGCGATTGAGCTCTGACCGGTTCACACAAAGCAATACCCCCGCGCCGCCGTGAACGGCGCGGGGAACCGTGACGAATGCCGGATGAAACTACAGATCGTTAATCTCCGGGTCGCGGGTTCGAATCCCGTCGTGTCCTCCCTTTATGGATGCGTAGCTCAGCGGATAGAGCAGGACGTTTCACCAGACCTCGTCGTCACGGACGAATGGAATGACATGGCGAATGCGGAGGAAACTACATTGGTTACCCTTCGGGAAGCGGGTTCGAACCCCGCCCTGCTGGCGATCCCTAGAGGAGGACCAGCAGGTTGTTTCTTCAATACTGGTCGCCATGGCCAAATGCAGCGGCGAATGCCGGACGGAACTACAGCCACCACAGTTGGATGGTCTGGCAGGTTCGACTCCTCCTGGGCATACGCTCTCTGGCACGAGCGGGGCCATCCGGTTTCGTCCATCCTCGTCGCCGCTGCATGGCATACAATACCCCTGTTCCACCGGGGCGGAATAACCCGGCGAATGCCGGCAGGACTACAGGGAAAGAGCGGCCCGCCGGATTTTTGGTGGGCAGGTCGGATGTTCAAGCCATCCCGCGCTTCGATGGAGCGCGTAGCTCAGTAAATTGTCCTGCCACATCTTGTCGCCGGAATGATGAAGAAGGCCCTGGGCGAATGAAGTGATGGCAACAGGGGCCGCATAGCGCCATGATTGTGGAATGCGTCCGGCGCGATGGATCTCCGCTAATGCTTCTCGCCCAAGGTGGAGTGAAGAAGACCAACGGAACAAGAAGGACTGCAGAGGCAGAAAAGACAATGATAACAGTAGTGAGCGGACAGGATTTGATCGACGCCGGCATTAGCCAGGGGAAGTGGTTCCGCCCGGCACTTGAGGCGGCAAACACAGTTTTGAGCAAGGGTGGCTCGGTGACAGATGCCCTGGAAGCGGCAAAGGCATTCGAGCCGGGGCCAACTCTAGCCTTGAGGGCAGATAACGATGTCGAGATCTATTCCAACATCCGCGCTGAGAACGCCTTCGAACAGGACAATGTCGAGAAGGTGAACGCGACGATGCGCGCGCTGGTGCGCACGCCGGTCGTTCGGGCCGCGGCGATCATGCCCGACGCCTGCCCGGCGGGTCCTGTCGGGACGATCCCGGTTGGCGGCGTGGTAGCATCCGAAGCGATCCATCCGGGCATGCATTCGGCCGATATCTGCTGCTCCATGGCGATCTCGATCTTTCCCGGCACAGACCCGAAGTCGCTGCTGGACGCCGTGCATGCCGTGACGCATTTCGGTCCCGGCGGTCGTCCGCGCGGAAGCCAGCTAAAGCCTTCCGACGCAACGCTTTCGGCTTTTGAGCAGAACCCATATCTGCGAGATGGTGCTCTGAGTGTTGGCATTGAGCATTTCGCGACCCAGGGGGACGGCAATCATTTTGCCTATGTCGGAACGATGAAGTCGACCGGCGAAACGGCACTTGTGACCCATCACGGATCGCGAGCACCGGGTGCACGACTCTACGACAAGGGCATGAAGGTCGCCAACCGATTGAGGGAGCAGATCTCGCCAGAGACTCATCGGGAAAATGCCTGGATTCCGGCAGACACCGCGGAGGGCGACCTCTATTGGTCGGCGTTGCAGACCATCCGCCAATGGACGAAGGAAAACCACTATGTCCTTCACGACATGGCGGCAGAGAAGCTCTCAACCAAGGTTGCGGATCGCTTCTGGAACGAACATAATTTTGTTTTCCGCAAGTCGGACGGGTTGTTCTACCACGGAAAGGGTGCGACGCCCGCCTTTGACAACTGGGCTGACGATGCGACCGATCTGACCATCATTCCGCTCAACATGGCGGAGCCGATCCTGATCGTTCGCGGCACAAACGCTGCAAATGGTCTCGGCTTCTCGCCCCATGGTGCCGGCCGCAACTTCTCGCGCAGCGCGCATATGAGGCAGTTGTCTGCGGAATATGGTGCCGATTCGCGGGGGCTTAGCCCGAACAACATCGCAGCTATTCTCGAGAAAGAGACAAGTGGTCTGGACGCGCGCTTCTTCTCCGGTTTCGCGGATGTGTCGGAACTACCGAGTGCCTACAAGAGCGCTGCGAACGTGCGGGCACAAATTGAGCATTTCGGACTGGCTGAGGTGGTTGACGAGGTGATCCCCTACGGGAGCATTATGGCAGGCGACTGGCAGAAGAATGCACCCTGGCGCAAAAAGCGTCAATAAACACGAGGGAAGGCGGCAAGCTCGCCTTCCCTCGACATGTAACATGCCGACACCAATCGACCCATTCCAAAAGCAACCACGGAAAATTGGTCTCCCCTATCCATTAACCGGGCTGCCACTCACCAACGTGGATCGCACCGGTGTCGGTCAGTTCGGTGCATACGAAGTGTGAAAGCGCATCTCGCCTGATCACTGCCGCGCTCAGCCGTCCAGTCCGATACGCGCCGGTGTCCAAAGCTATGCGATTTGCATAAACTTCAGGCCGCAGCGACTTCGTGATCGTGTGACCATGCAAAACGACATGACCAAAGACGTCCATGTGGTCGAGGAAGCCCGTCCTGATCCAGCGCAAGTCGTATTCGTCCTGTTTGGCGAGCAGAATGCCGGGACGTATTCCAGCGTGAACAAAGCAGAAGCGCCCCATTTCTTCGAATGTCAGCGCGTTTTCCAGCAAGTCCACATGATGTGGGAAGACGCGGCGGATATCGGCGGCGATGTTCTCAAAATCTGGCACCGGACAACTGGAATAGGCGCTCACTGTCGCAACGCCTCCCCAATCCATCCAGTTGACGGCGTCCTCCTGGGTGAGAGTACCGCGAAGGAGCTCACGCAGGTAAAAATCATGATTGCCGAGAATGAGCCGGGAGCCCGGATAGAGATCGAGTGTCGAACAAACCTGATCAAGTACCTTCGGACTGTCTGGGCCTCGGTCGATCAGATCGCCCAGAAAGATCACGACAGGCTTGGATTGATGATCATCCGAGGCAGCTGCGATGTAGCCAAGCATGGCCTCAAGAAGGTCGGCGCGTCCATGAATATCGGCAATGGCATAGATGTCGGACGATAAACTCTGGGTCTTAGTCACTATTTTTCCTGCAGACAAACATGGTGCGTGAAATCATCCCTGGTGCTATGCAAGGTATAGGGACTTAGAGCGACGAGCAAAGGCCCAAGGCAAAGCCGGATGGTCGCAGTTCCTATAGGCCATCCCGGGAGTGACGCGCCACAAGAAATTGACAACGAACGATTGGATTTGAACGGAGTTAAACCGTCGCTTCCAAGCCCACGACTTCTTTGCCACCAAAAGTGCTGCTAAATTTTACACCACATGACTGTCGTAGTCACTCAAGGGCCTGTTACGGCTTTACATAATTCCGAGTTATGTGAATTTCAACTCCCGCCATGGTTATCCGAACTGTTGTCGATTGCAACTTGGAAATGGCCAGCAGCTAAACAAATGGCTGCAATTTTGGGCTGTACGAACGCAGCTCGAGGCAAAATGCCAAAGCAGGGCCAACGGCTGGGTCTGAAGGTGCTGGAGGATATTTCGGCAATTTCGTCCTCGTAGTGAAGGGGTTTGCAATCCACGAGCGTGGCTTTGCCTGACACGGTTTGGCGGCAAGCCTCTCTCTCGGAAGAGCCGGATGCGTGGCGAAACCTGTTGCTGTATTTCGAGCATGACAAGGTAGAGATTACTTTCGAGAGCATCCCCTTTCGCATCAAAGGAAAATGCGTATTCTGAACACCCGAGAGCGATCATAACCTTCGGGGGTTCCATGGATTATTCGACACGGCTTGCCTTCGCAGCGGCCTTTTTCGTGTTCGCCGCCAGTCCCGGCCCGGACAATATGACGATCGTTGCCCGCACGATTTCCAACGGCGCCGCCTCTGGCATCGCCTATGGTGCGGGAACCGTCGTCGGCATCCTGATCTTTCTGACCCTTGCAGCCTTTGGCCTGTCGATTATCGCGGCTGAAATGGGTGTCGTTATGGCGATCCTTCGCTATGCAGGTGCTGCCTATTTGATCTGGATGGGTGTGAAGCTCTGGACGGCAGAGCCCGTCGTTCCCGACTTGCAGCCCGTCACCGGCCGGCGCGGGCTGCTTTCCGTCTTTGCAACTGGTGTCGCCCTCAATCTCGGTAATCCGAAAATGCCGCTGTTCTACGTCGCGCTTCTGCCTAACGTGGTTGGCGCATCGCTCACCCTCGGTCATGTCGGCGTGCTGTCGGCTGTCATTCTTGCTGTCGAGGTCGTGGTGATCGGCGGACATGTCATCCTCGCCAGTCGGGCGCGGACGCTGTTGCGGAGCCCTCGCATCGTTCGCAGAGTCAATCGTGCTGCCGGTGGCATTATGGTTGGCGCTGGCGTAGCCGTGGTTGCAGCTCGATGAAAGTCTTGCAACAGTAGCTTGTTCGGGCGGTTTGCGGCAACTCCGCGGAATTAGCCACTCGCAGCGACAGGAAGTCCTCGTTTGTGGGACGTGATCCTATACGTGGAGAGAACTCGGCTCAGCGCAGTTTCGTCGATTGGCTTGCCTTCAAGGAAATCATCGATCTGATCATAGGTGACGCCATGCGCGTCCTCGTCGGGGCGCTGTGGCCTTTTGTTCTCCAGATCGGCGGTCGGAACTTTGAACACCAAGCCGTCCGGTGCCCCTAATGTCTTTGCAAGAGAACGGACCTGACGCTTGGTAAGACCCGCCAGCGGCAGAATGTCAGCGGCGCCATCACCGTGTTTTGTGAAGAATCCCATGACGGCCTCTGCTGCGTGATCCGTCCCGATGACGAGGCCGCGCGAAGCGCCAGCAAGCGCGTACTGTGCAATCATCCTTTGGCGGGCTTTGATATTCCCGAGAATGAAGTCCTCTTGCCCTTCATCCGCAAACACAACGCCGCCGAGCTTCGACGCATTGAGAGCGGCGTCGGAGGCATCCTTGATGTTGATTGTCACCGTTCGATCCGGTTGAATGACAGCGAGAGCTTTTTGTGCGTCGCCTTCGTCGGCTTGCACACCGTAGGGCAATCGGACGGCGATGAATTCGGCGCCTGTGATTATGTTGCGCAATTGCGTAACCGCCTCTTGTGCCAACAAACCGGCGGTGAGGGAATCGACGCCACCGCTAATTCCCAGGACGTAGCTTCGCATGCCCGAGGCGACGAGATAGTCTCACAAAAACGCGACGCGACGCTCGATTTCACGTTCAGGGTGGAAGTCCTTGCTGACGCCGAGATCTCGAATGATGCCTTCTTGGGTTTCAGGTAAAGGTGTCATTTCAAATCCTTTTTTGAAATCAACAACTGCGGAAGAATGATGGAAAGTCTCACGTTGCTCCATGTCTGCCCGTGTCGCAAGACCTTGTGGTTGGGCAAAACATCAGTCGTCGAATTGACGCTATCAATAAAAACCATCCGGGAGCAGTGCACCGAGGTGGTAGTCCTTGGTTTTTCCTGACATCACCGTTGAAACCCAGGCGCGTCGTTCAAAATCGATGGGAACGAGTTCGTAGGCACATGCCATAAGATCCGGCTCGGCCGGAGCAAATGCGGGAGATCCCGACAGATCAGAATAGGCGACATGCTGTCGGCAGATGCACTCATCCGTCCACCATTGGGTCAATAGCCATTTGGCCGCACTTCCGTGATGCAAAATGACAAATCCGACAGAATAGTGCGGAGTGTTATTCATTGTAGAAAGATTGGCCTCTACGAACGTGCGGGCTTCTGCGACCAACCGCGGATCGACAGCCCGCTCCCGACATGGAGCAGCTATCAAAATTCCATAACCTTAAGTGCCCAATCAGAAATGCGCCACGTATCCAAATATCCGAAATATCGGGGGGTATATGTGGGAACTAGCACGTTGTATCTCCGCCATCGTCAGGCTGCACAATTCCTGAGAATGGTGCGCCACACAAGTAGTCATAGCAATCGCGACAACACTGACACTGCGCGACCTGTCACAGCTTCCTTGCGGACAGCGACGCGAGCTCCAGCTTCCGGATCGACGCCTCTATCCAGGCAAGGACCGCGGCTATACGCGTGAGATGACGCAGATCAGGATGGGTCAGCAACCAGATCTCGCGTTCAGGAAACGCTAGTTCATCGAGATGTATGCGCCTTAGGCTCGATATCTGATCTGCCACGATACATGGCAGCAGACCGCGGCCGAGCCCGACCTGGACGCCTTGAAGCATTGCCTCGGCGTCATTGACGGCAAGGGGCGAAAGAATGCCGCCGCTCTCTGCCACTTTCGCAATCCAGCGGGCCTGCGGCAAGTCCGCCATTCCCTCCTCATACGTAAGCCAGGGTAGTTTTTCCGTGCCGGCATCAACATCATTCGCGACATACGCGGCGTAAGTCAGTGTCGCTATGCGCTTAGAAAGCACCCTGCTGCCAGCATCGTCGGTGGGCCTCGCAAGTCGAAGCGTAATGTCGGCTTCGCGTCGCGTGAGATTGAGATCACGGGATTCCGCTTTTTGGGCGGGCAAGCGAGACCGTTTTCCACTGGATTTGCTATGGCCTTATCTCGGCGGCAGCCGTATTCAGTTTGCCGGTCCTCGACCAAATCATACGATGACAAATTCGCGGGATCCCTGACTTTGCAGCGCCGCAAAAGTCAGGCAAACATAAAAGGCAAAAATCCGGGATTTCGCGACAAGCAAGGTCAAGGATTGGAAAACAGCTCGTGCCGGGCACGCCAATCAGACCGCAGCCCCTCGCTCTGGCCGGCAAAGAAGTGGCCGGTGGTGGCGCAGGCGCGCATGCGGTCTGCGCGGAAATGGCGGAAATCCTGCCGTAGTTCACACCAGGCTGCGAGAAGGATGTTGTCGACATAATAGACAAGCGCGATTGGCCTGACGATGCGATCGGTGCATCGCGCTTCCGCATCCTGATATTCTAGCTGAAGCTTTCGTTCTTCCCTGATCGCCTCTCGTATCATCCCATACTCCACCACTGAAGCGGGAATGGCATTCCAGCGCGACACGTGAAGGGGCGATCCCTCAAGCGCACGGTTATTTACGCCAGGAAGAACATCAGCAATTTTCAAGCTCACGCGGGAAGCGGCATTTAGAAGATCGGCATCGCCAGTGCGACCGATCAATGAGAGGCCAACCACAATGGCCTCGACCTCTTCTGCCGAGAACATCAAAGGCGGGAGATCAAAGCCCTCGCGCAGGACATAGCCGACGCCTGCCTCGCCGTCGATCGGCACCCGCATGGCCTGCAGCGTGACGATGTCGCGATAGACTGTCCTCTGACTCACCTCCAGCGCGTCCGCAATCGTATGAGCAGCTACCGGTGCTCGCGCTCGCCGGAGAACTTGGATGATCTCAAACAGTCGGCTCGATCGCCCCATCCTGCTCTTCCTCGGAAATAGGCCACTGTCGTCGATGATGCTGACACAGGATGTCAGCATAGCCTCAATTATGCTGATCGTCATTTCAATCATGAGGGTAGGAAAATGATCATGCAAGGATTTGAGACTCGGTCGGTGCGCATGGAGCGGCTGAGCCTACTGACATTTCAAGCGCCGGCCGAGGATGTGGATCGCATAATGGAAGCGGTGGTCAAGGTCGCTCCCCTTGTCATGGGGAATTACGACAGCAACGCCTATCATCCGGGTTGGGTATCGAACGATATCGCCCGCTCGAGGGGGCCGCCGCAGGTGCGGAAACGGAAATCCGCAAGCGCCCCGGAACGGTTGAAGTATCCTTCGAGCTTCCTGACAATCCGCGGCTTGTCGAACAGGTAATCGAGACAATCTTTCAGATGCACAGCTATCAGGAGCCGGTTATCAGGATCCAACCCATCCTGGCCAGCCGCTCCAAAGGGCTCGACGATACCGCCAACCCGAACCGCTGGTGGAACACGACTGGCGACTGGAAAAAGAAGGGCGAGGAAACGAACATGAGTGTTTCTTCGTGATGAACGTCGGCGAATATCGGGCGGGTCTGCTGCTAGTGACCGCGTCGGCCGTCGCGTGGAGTACGGCGGGATTCTTTACAAGGCTCATCCCGCTGGACAGCTGGACCATGCTTGCTTGGCGAGGCATCTTCGGGGCACTCGGCATCGCAATCGTGATCCTTGCTTCAGAGGGTCGAAGCGGGTGGCACAGGGTTTTGGCGATGGGTTTGCCCGGTTGGTCGTTTGCCTCCGTGTCGGCGCTCGGCATGGTATTCTTCATCACCTCCCTCCGGCACGCGACTGTCGCTCATGTTGCGGTAATCTATGCGACAGTCCCGTTCTTCGCCGCCGCTCTCGCCTGGTTGATAATGCGGGAACGGCCGTCGAGAAACGCCGTCATCGCCAGCTTTGCCGCCCTAAGCGGCATTGTCGTGATGGTCAGGCTCAGTGTGGAAGGAAATCTCTTCGGCGATCTTCTGGCGTTTGGCATGACAGTTTGCCTTGCCATCATGATGGTGGTTGTCAGACGTTTCAACACTATTCCCATCCTACCGGCCGCCTGCGCGTCCGCCCTGCTCAGTGGGTTGGTGTGCTGGCCATTTGGAGAGCCGCTCGCGGTGTCCGCGCATGACCTCTTCCTACTGAGCCTGTTTGGCCTGGTGAACTCGGCCATCGGTCTCGTCCTATTCACGATCGGCGCCAAGTTGCTTCCGGCGATTGAAACAGCTCTAATCGGCTCACTCGACGCCCCACTCGCGCCCTTCTGGGTGTGGGTGGCATTCAACGAAACGCCAAGCACCAGCACGGTTGCTGGAGGGCTAATGGTATTCTCGGCCGTTACCCTTTACATCGTTGTTGAGGCGCGAAAAGGCAGAAGCACAATTTCAGAAAAAGTGACGGGGTCGGGAGCGCCGTCGCAGAAGCCGCGCAGACCGTCATAAAACTCGAAATAATCTCAGCAGGGTAGAATTTGATTCTCCGCATATTTTGCCCGGCCTTCGCTAAGGAGGCCAAGAAAATAGATGACGCTTTAGGGTCATTTTCTAACGAAATTTCCTGAACCGCGTCTAAGGACGGTCTGCCTTATTTCCTATATTGCAGCAATCTGCGTATATTCAGACGTCCGATTGAGAAATCAGCTATCTCGACGTCGTGTAAGAGGAGGTGGCAAGATGAACCTGAATCAGGTAACCGTTACAATGCCAGATTTGGATGACGGATGGAGCTTCTACTGCACCCTCGGTCTAGTGCCCGTTGTAGATGCGAGGCCCGAGTACGTCCGCTTTGTCTGCCCTGATGGCGGCAGCACGTTCTCTTTACACCGAGGGGCAGAGGTCGACGGGGGCACAACGGTGTACTTCGAATGCGATGATCTCGATGCTACATTTCAAAAATTGACGGCAGCCGGCATTAAATTTTCGACACCTCCTGAAGACCGAAGTTGGCTCTGGCGGGAAGCGGAGCTGTTTGATCCGGGCGGCAACCGGTTGCTCTTGTACTTTGCAGGCTCAAACCGAATTGATCCTCCTTGGCGAATTCAGGCAAAAAATCGTGAATAAAGCGATGGAAACGAAAGTGAAGGCCGGATGAAGTTCGAATTCTGGCCCTGCTGGCATAAAACCCAACCGCATATAGAACGTCTTGGAAATTGAACGGGCCATCACACCAAATTAGCGAGGCACCGCCTCGCAAACATGGGCATGTCTCCGGTCGGATTATATTTGGGCCCGTTCAACGAGGGAAATGGAATGCATACCGCCGAGCAGACGACGCGAGAACGCGCTACGGTCGAGTGGTTACGTAGCAAACTTACATGTCCGATCGATTGGAAAACTGAAATCGGGATAGAATCCGATCTCGACGTCTCGCTCGACCTTCATGTCGCCCGTCTGACGGCGACATCTTATTGATTTTGGTGCTCATCGAAGACGATGCGGGCCCAAAGCGTTTAGCGTGTTAGGTAGGTCTTTGAATTCGGGAGCGCTTAACATCAGCAGGAAGACGTCTTGTTGCCGTCTCCCTGCTGATTTGCACATCGCAATCAATACCCCAGCTTCATCGCAAATGTAGCAATGACAATCATGATAGCTCCGCCGACACGCGTGGAGATCTGGGCAAAGGCCATGAGGCTCATACGGTCTGCAGCACCCAGGATCGCAACATCGCCCGTACCACCCAAGCCCGAATGACAGGCGGTCACGATAGCCGCCTCGATGGGATACATGTTGAGCCAACCCCCGACGAAGAAGCCAGCGAGAACGGTTGCCAATACCGTGGACGTGCAGATCATGATGTAGCCTAAATTAAAGGCGGCGATCAGTCGACGTGGTCTGCCAGCCCTTCGACCGCGAGACCGCCGTCAATGAATGTCCCCGGAATACTTCAGAAGAAACCATGGAACGGGAATCTCATAATCCGCGCCCATTCTCTCATTTCATCCTGCTATGATGAAGCTTGCAGAGTTCTAGTTCTGACCCTGCCGATCCCGGCAGGAACGCGGCTCCCCTGCGGTAGCCGACGCCGGGTAGACATCAGCATCGGCAGACTCAAGCAAAAACCGCTAGGCTTTCGGTGTGCGGTGAATTCGCCTCGGAGCGGACGGGTGTATCGGCATATGCATCGCTTCAGGCATGGACGCCGCATTCGCCGCAGTGCTTGGTTGCTGCTGCGGGTTCGCGGAAGTTCGTGGCGGCTGTGGCTGCTGCGCGTCGTCAGCCTGAACTGTCAGAGTTCCGACCATGCCGGGATGATAGGTGCACAGGTAGGATATCTCGCCCGGCGCTTTGAATATGAGAGCCTTCGCCATGCCCGGCTGGATGTCGCCGAGATCCCACGCGCCGTTTTCGGCGGTCACCGTGTGCGACACGATGTCCTCGTTGTCCCAGATCACCTTGTCGCCCACGTTGATCCTGGCGTTCGCCGGAATGTAGTCCATTCCGGAGATGATGATTTTCACGGTCTTGTGGGTCAGCGGCCGTTCTTGCGCCACTGCCATATTGCAGGAGATGGCCATACATGCCACCGCTGCGACCAGCAAGCTCCTCACATCTCACTTCCCGGCGAACTTGGGCTGGTTGACAAGGGCTTGGGCCATCTGGAGATGACGCGTGAATACCTTGATCGACATGCCGATTTCGGTGGCGACTGCGGGCGAGGTGTCATCCGGCTTGAAGGCATTAAGGTCGGCCAGAATTCTCTTGTGAAGTGCCAACTCGCCTTTGAGATATTTCTCGTCCTCGCCCTTGGTCATCTTGGAGAGCTCGGGCGTGACTTCCTTGAAATGGTTGACGTACCACTGGCTGGTTTCGCTCGGCGTCGTCTTGTAGGCAAACTTCTTTGCGATATCTTTCTTCACGTCGCCGTGGTCCTTTATCATGGCGTTCGCCATATCGCGGACCTCGGCGTCTTTGCCGAGCCAGATCTCGATGCCGCCGACCTGGATTGCACCTTCATTCACGGCGTTAAGCAGTGTTAGGGCCTTCATGTCGTTCACGGAAAGATTGCTGAGCCTGACCGGCGGCTTGGGTGATTTCATGTCGACAGTCGGTGTTGCCATATCCGCCATTGCGTCGGGAGTGGCCTGCGCGGGCTGCATCCCTGTGTCGGGAGAGGCCGCGTCGGCCGTGGCAGCGCTCGGATCTGGCTTCTGGTAGCTTCCAGAAGCGAGCGCCTTCAATATCATGCGTGACGTATCGTTCTGGAACTTCGCCGAGTAGGATTCAAGACACGCAACCTGAGTTCCGCATTCCGACGACATCTGCTGGTAAAGGAGGCCGAGCCGTTCGTTGAGCTTGTCCTTCAAGGCGTCGGGTATCGACTCGTCGTTGATCATGTTGATGATGGATACGAGATTGATCTGAACAATACCCTTCGGATCCGCGCATATCGCAAACTGCGTCGGGGTCTGGGCATCAGCATTGTCCGGCATGCAGAATGGTGCCTTTGTCAGTGGCTCCGCACTTTGACCATAGCTGGAATGGCAAGCGAAAACGGCGACGACAAATGCCGCGCTTGTTAGCAAACGGATAAGGCGCATTCTAAATTTCCCCCTACGCAAAACCCTATTATGCGGCATCACCGCTATTCGGTCTGCGTCAACAGCACCAACTACAACAGTGTCAACCGAAACGAGAAAGGCTCTGATGCATCTTCTTGAGGCTATGCTCTTGAAAAGAGGTGGATTTTGGCGCGGCAGAATTCCATCACTACTTCTTCACAAGTAGCTTTGGTGCCGTCTTTAACAATTTCTAAAATTCCACGGTGGGAGCGGCCGGAAAAATATACATCCTGAGCGATATCGTCGCGTATTCTCCAATTAACCAACGGTATTGCGCAATACTGATAGCTTGAGCCTACATCATGGACATCTACCAAACGATAGATGAGATCAGATTTGCGCCGTAGATAGCGCAAGAGACGGGCCGCATCTTTCGGGATGAAGAGCAGTCGTTCTTCTATCGTTTTGGTGCAAGCTGGTGCGGTGAAAGGTCAGCGTATGATGCGCAAGGGACACGAGTGACCGTCAAGCGGCAAAGGACAGCGCTGAAGGTTCGTGCATCAGTTATCTTTACATAATGTGCCGCGCCGCCTTGTCTTCGAATAAGATGCCAAGGTGGCATCAGCTTAATGGAAGTCAGAGTACCAAGGGTCGAGCTTTGGGTTATTGATACGCAGATCGATAGTGCGAGCTCCCGCCAGGTGGCGATGGCGTGGGCACGAAGTTCGCTGTGATCAGCGGCGGTCAAGCATTTGCGATGAAGAAAAAACAGATTGGCGATCTGGCTGTGTTGAGGCGAAACGCTGACATTGTCGCGTGGACTTGAAGCGCATCATTTACCGTTTTCTGCGCCGCAGCGGAAGATGGGAATTTTCGACGCGGTTGTTCAAGCCCTGTGCGATCGATGCTTTACGCCGGCATCAATTCAGCTTTCGCGGCCGAATAGTAACGAAGCTCGCCGGTCAACCATTTCGTCGAGCGTCACATCCTCACGGTCGTTGATCAACGCGACAACGAATTCTTCGTGGGCATCCACTGCCGATGGTCATCGCCAGCCCTGTGGCCGACGCGTTAACGCAACTTCCTAGGCTCTCGCGATCAAACGGATCGCTGACGAAATGCCAACACTGAAACTAGCCGCAGCCTGACGTGTCGACATGCGCGACGCAGACGCTTTCAAAACCCGTATTCGCAAATCATTACCCGGGGCCTGTCCCATCATCCACGTCTCCGCTATAAATAATGGACTAGCTTCCAACCACGCTGTCACCTCACAATCGATTCATCCGTCGCAGCACGTGCTCTAGTGCAACGCCTTGCACGTGATGGGGTCGTGAACGACCATTGCACCAGGGCAATGGTCCGGTACGCTGAACGACGAACCTTTTGAGGGCTGGTAGACGGGTGCAATGGTTCTTGCCGGCGCCGGCGCCGCATAATGGACCACCGGCGCCGGCGGTGGCGGGTAGACGGGCCTGTTCAGACGTGCGGTGGCGACGCCGGTCAGCCCGCTGACAAGCGCCCCAATAAATGCCTCGCCCTCACCGCTAGTGTTAACGGTCGGATAAGATCTGGCGGGCTGCGTATAGACCGGAGGATGCGCCGCGGCGGCCGCGCGGGCATAGGCCTGCTGGCGCGCCAATTGCCGCCTTCTCTCCTCGGTCTTCCTCGCTTCCTGCTGCCTGCGCTTTTCCGCCTTGGCGGCGGCTACCCGCTCGTGCCGCGCGCGCGCGGCCCTGATGATGTCCTCCGTCGGCGCGGCAAGGGCCTTGAGCTGCTCGACCGTCTTGTCGCCGTCCCCCACATCGGCACTTGCCGGCTCGTCACCGGCTCCCTCGGCCTGCAACTGTCCTAGGCCGCCTGTATCTGCATCGTTGGACATGTCTCCGGCGTCGGCGCTGGCGCCAGGAGCCACATAGGACTGCCCCGGTGCCTCTCCTCCGTCGTTGATGTCTGTTGCCGGAACAGCGACGGAAGGCGCAGCAACGAGAGCGTTTCCGGCTGTCGTATCCATTCCACCCATGTCGGCTGTGGTGCTGGCGGCGTTATCCGGCGGCGTTTCGGTCGATACGTCGTCGCTCTCGGGGACGGCGTGGACCGGAATTTCCGCATGTGTCTGGTTGCCCGCCGCGCATACCGTACAAAAATCGACCACCGGCACAGCATCGCTCTTGAGATCGGCAGTTCCACTGGCGTTCTTGATCGTCACGGTCGCGGACTGGCCGCCAAGGTGATAGGTAATCTGTGAGCATTGCCGGGTGTTGGACGTGAACTTAATCAGCGCACCCGCAACTTGAGCGCCGCCGCTGCACCATCCCTTCCTGATTGCGCAATTGCAGCCGATCTCCGCCGCTTGGCTCAGGTCGGCAACACACAGGAGCAGGGAGGCGCTGATCAATGCTAGCCGTTTCATGAGACGCCCTCGTTTTTAGAAAAAGTGATTGTTAGCGAAATCGATCCGGCGTGATTGTGGTGTCTTGATTTCCACCAGCAAATCCGTCAGTTCATGCAACTCTGAGACGCCGTGGCGTCGGATTGCGTGGCCGCCGCATCCATGTTCGACGCATTTTGGTTTTGTCCGCAGCGACGGTATGCGGTGGCGGCCTGCCGCAACACCACCGCGTACTCTCGAGCCATCTGGCAAATGCCGAGGCTGCTCGCCCTCGCCTGCAGGGCCGCGATCTGAGACTGGACGTTTGCGTCGTCGCAGGCGCCGGAGACGCCATACGTCGTTCCGGCGCCTGCGTTGTAGGAGACCGGCGGTGCCACACGGGCACCGTTGGCCGCCGCAAGCCCCGTGGCCAGGCCGGTTATCATCGCGGCTGCCAACTCATCTCCACCGTTGCTGTTGTTGCCTTGGCCCCCGCCTGCGTCCGGGGCATGCCCGCCGTTCGCATTCACGCGACGCTCCCATGGCGAAAAGCCGCCGCCGGATTCGTAGTAGACGAAGCAGCGCTGATACTGCTTGCGACAATCCGCAAGGGCACGGGCCGCCGCTGCCTTTCCCGATGGTTGCGACCAAGCCCAGAAGCAGCTGGTGCGATCTCCATCAACCCCAGCCACCGCGGCTTTCGGTTCGGGCTTATAGTTGATTTCATTGTTCCAATGCGTCGTGCAGGCGTCGTAAGCCCGTTGAGTTTCGCTCAGACCGGAGATGCAGGACGAAAGAATAAAGATGCAGTAACAAAGCGCTAAGGTGAGAGTCTTGGAGGCCGTGTTTCTCAAATGTTGCTCCCGAAGAAGGGACCCGTAACCCTAGCTAGCCTTTCAGGATTGCGGTGGCATCTACCACTTCATAGACGAGCACGACGATTGCTATTGCAGCGGCAGGGGGCCTGTGGTGTGTTACTTAACGACAGCAGGTAGAGATGGCCGGGCTAGGTCCGACGCTCAGTACAGGAAAGGTATGACCTTGGAATTCGTCGATGAAATATACGAGGCGGCGGCAATTCCGGAGCGTTGGGCCGGAGCTGGTATCCTGGATAAGCTTGCTGGCATCGGCCAGTGTCGCGATGGAATTCTCTTCGCCATCGATCCGTTCGGACAGGTCAGGTGGGTCAGCAATGACGCCGCGGCCGGCAAGATGGAAGTATATGTTCGAGACAATTGGGTTGCGCTCAATCCATATCTCGAGACCGTCGCCCGCATAGAGAAATTCAAGGAGCCTCGTTTCGTCATGGATACGGAAGTGATGTCCGCGGATGAGATGGAAAACGCTACCTATTATCGCGATTTCATGCGGCCCTATGGCTGCTATTGGCACACTGGGACCTCTATCAGCGCGCCATCTGGCGACGTGATAAAGTTGTCTGTACATCGAAGCTATGATGAGGGACCACTGCCTCGATCGGCGACCGAGCACCTAACGGCCCTTCGCCCACATCTGGCGCGCGCGGTGCTAATCGCCGCGCGTCTCCGGTTCGAACAGGTCAAGGCGACGGTAGACGCGCTCGACACGATCGGCTTTGCCGCCGGCGCCGTCAAGAACGGAAAGCTGGTGGCCGCGGGCGCCGGCTTCCAAAAACTGATTCCGGCGGTCCTTCAGGATCGGCACGACAGGCTCACCTTTATGAGCCCATCCGCGCAAAAGTGCTGGCAACGGCTGAAGAGCCCCGACCTGATGCGCCTTGGTGGCTCCTTCCCGATCGAGGCCTCGGAATCACAGGCGGCGATGGTCGTACACGTTTTGCCGATCGCTGGGGCGGCGCACGACATTTTCGGTGCTGCCGACCTGCTTCTTGCGGTCACCATCGCTTCGAAAACGTCGAGCATCAACGACAGCATTCTCATGGCGCTCTACGATCTGACACCGGCGGAATCGCAAGTCGCCAGGGAAATCGCCCTGGGTCGTGATGTGAAAACAATTGCAAAGTCGCGAACCGTATCGATTGGAACCGTCCGAACCCAGCTCCATTCGATTTTCGAAAAGACCGGCGCACAGCGGCAGATCGAACTTGCAAGGCTCGTCTCCGGATTGTCAAAAATGAATTGACGTTTTCCTGAAAGAGATCGAACCGTCGACTTTTCATATAGTGAACGCCATTAAAAGATCAGAGCCCGTGTGTAGGATTGCAAGATATATTCGGTTATTCGGTAGCGCTTCAGAATATATCGCCTTGAACGGAATCGAACCATCGACTTACTACATCTAATCGATAGGTGTCTGAAACCTCGGCCATTTCTTTCAGGCACATCGTCCGTCAGCCCACGAGATTTATGGGACTTTTTCCCAAAAACTAATGCCAGTGCCTTCCGAGAGAAGTTAGAGCTCAAAGATCAACACGGTGGAAGAAACGTCAACCGTATAATACTGCTTTGCGTATCTTGGGATGGACATCTCTTCGCCGTGTATCGAAACCTGCGATCTCTCGTGGGATGGGATACACTGTGTTCAGCGCAACCTAGTTGCGCACTGATTATGTCTGCCCCACCACTTCGTGGGAAATGAAAAGACTCGTTGTATCAAGCGGATAGATGACTATTATGATTTAGCTATTTCCTTGAGGTGTTTGAAGTTGGTGAATATCGGCGAACGTACAGATTTCCTCTGCAACCGCGAATGGTTTCCGATTCCCTCCAATCATGAGGTCGACACGAGCGCTCCGCGCGATGACACAAAAAACAAGTCTGATCCGGTAGCGCTGCTCGATGTTGCGGACACCCCTTGCCTAATTCTCCTGAGCGAACCAGGTATGGGAAAGTCGTGGGAGTTAGATGCGCTGGCACGATCACTCCGTGATCAAGGTCGTCAAGTCGATTTGATCTCAGTTCGCGGCCAAAGCTTTCCCGACACCCTCGATACCCTGCTTTTGTCCGATCACGCGCGAGGTTGGATCGATGAAGATCGGGAGTGGCATATCCTGATCGACGGGATCGATGAACTAGGTGGCGGGCTCGATCCGAAACTCGTCCTCGAGGAGTTTCTTGATCGCCTCTTCGGACTCAACAAGAAGCTCGGCAGTCTCAAAGTCGCCTTCACGAGCCGGACTGCAGCGTGGACGGACCAGTTAGATCAAATGGTCGAAGATCGATGGCCGCCGCGTGCATTCAAACGGATGTTGCTTCTACCTTTGACTGATATTCAAATACAAGCAGCTATCGATCATTCCGACGTGTCTGCGGAAAACAGATCGATCCTGGAAGTTCACCTATCGGATAAAAAGATGCGTGCGGTCGCGGGTCGACCGATCCTGCTGGCAATTTTATTGGAACAATATCGGACTGGGACTTCCTCGCCCGGCAGACAAATTGATTTGATCAACTCCGCAATTGTCGCATCCCTTGGGTCTATAGAAAGCTTGTCAATTCAGATAAAAGTGGCGATGGCCGCCCGGCTGGCTGCTGCTTGCACTTTCTCGGACACGCGCAGGCTCACGACCACAGTTGGCTCTTCCGAAATCGACGCCTTGTCTGTTTCCAGGATAGCCGGAGGTCTCGAGCCAACCGCAGACGGACCAATAATTGCGACACCGAAACTATTCTCATTGTGCCTACAGTCGCCCCTCTTTGTCGAGGTTGCGCCAAAGGTTTTCGAATGGTCGCACCGAATATTCAGCGACTTCCTAGCGGCACGTTATCTGGCCGAGCGTCAGTTATCAGTAGAGGAAATTCTCTCGCTTCTAGTCGTGCCTGAGGTTGGCGGCCCAGGTGGCGTCGCGCTTCACCTCTCAGAGGTCGCGGGATGGACTGCCGTGATGATTCCCGGCCTTTTCAACGCGCTACTCGACCGACAACCCGATGTGCTGCTCCAATCGCAGGCTTTGGCCATTGAACCCACCGATCGGGCCCGGGTTATCGAAGCTTTGCTTGACCGTTTCGCCAAAGAGGATCTGGTTGATCGGTATGACGAGATAATCCCGCTCCTTGGGCGGCTTGATCACGACGACTTGGAAGAGCAGCTACTTCCTCGGATCTTGACCGACGATACCCCGCTTTTCGAAAGGAGGGCAGCAATCGACCTTGCTGCGGAATCCGGAAAAAAGTCTTTCATTCCCGCGATTCTTAAGGTGGCCGCCGCTCCTCGCGTGGACGGGATCCTGCGGACAATTGCGGCGCGAGCCATCCGGAAAATCGCTGGCCCGGAAGCCGGCGCACTATTGGCTCCACTTCTTTCGTCTGATCTCACGAGCGATAACGACGATCGCCTCCGCGGCACCATTTTGCAGATCTCATGGCCCGGCGCTCTCTCGTTTAACCAGTTGCTTTCGTCTTTGTCGGCTCCCAGGCGAAGTAATCTGATCGGGCCATATCAACTGTTTCTATCGCGGTTCAAAGCGCCAGAGCTGACGGTCGAGCAAGCCCTCGAGACAGTTGAATGGTTGCAGCTACGCCTTGATGACGATGACGACAGGGGAAGCTATCTCGAGAACGTTGTCGCACGGTTGTTTTGTGCTGCGTCCAACAAGGTGGAAGCACCTGAGGTAGCCGATGCGGTTGCCGCGCTCGTTGTAGATGCGGATCGCAACTTAGCGGGTTTCATCGTCGAACGGGGTGAAAAGACCGGACATTGGCCAAAGAAATCCGTAGCGCGTGCAGCTGTGGCAGAGAAGATCCTTCAGCGTAGCCAAGACCCGCTCCGCAGCGTGGCACTCATGCTACAAACCCTCCCGGACCTCATTGTAGCAGATGATCTCGGCGAATATCTTAAGAAACTTACCCTTGTCCGCGATGGTCCCCTGCGCGCGGCATTATCTCGCATTATCGTAGAACTCACCGTACAGCTTCCGATCGATACGCTCAGCGACGTTTGGAACATCGCTTCAGAAATTTCGATTTTGCAAGACACGCTGTCGCAGCATTACTCAGTCGAGCTGGGTTCTCCAGCGTCCGACTTCATGCGGCGCAGATTTGAAAGGGAGCGCGATGCAGCGCGGCTAAGCGCATCAGCAGAAGTGGCAGCAGCCACTTGGCGAGACGGGGTCGAAAGTCTTCTTTCCCGAATTGAAAAGGGCGACTCGCAACTTTGGTGGCAACTCAATCTGCAGCTCTTCTACGAGCAAACGGGCAGCTACGATCAGCAATTTGAGTTCGTATCGGACATCACAAAGACGCCCGGTTGGTCAGCACTTAGTGCCAGCCTGCACGAAAGAATTATACGAACTGCCTTAGAGTATCTGCTGATAGCGCCGCTCGCTGACACGAGCTGGCTTGGCACGAGCACGAGCCATCGACCGGCGAATGCTGGAGTCCGAGCCCTCAGGCTTCTTTTGGAGCATGATCCTGAGGCGTACGCTCAATTGAGCGACGAAACCTGGTCCACTTGGGCTGCAGCAACGGTTGGCTTCACTGGCAATGATTTCTACGAAGATGACGCGCAGCGCCATCTCGTCAAGGACGCATATCTAAGAGCGCCGGATGCAGTTGTGCGCGCGGTCAAGCAGATTGCCATTGGTAGCGATTCGCGAGGTATTACGTCTCGTCTGTTAGACCTGCTTGAGGGGGCACTAGATACCCGCATGGCAGGCGTTTTGCGTGAACTCGAGCAATCGCCCAGTTTCAAGCGCGAAGGTAATAGTCCTTCGATACTAAGTTATCTCGCCCGCAACGGTGACCCACAAGCAAGGGCGGATGTCATTGGTGCGCTTGAAAAAGATCAGAGTGGCGAGCTGCTGGAGCGGCCAGATGCGGACACGACCGCGGAGGCTACTGTCGAGCTGCTGTTTCGCGAACCGCAGGAAATCTGGCTGAAGCTCCTGGAATTACGAGAGAAGGATTCTGGCCTAGCTAGGACCGTATGGGCGAAGTTTGCAGAACAGGTGGCTTATGATCGCCCGGCGAAGTTTGACGAGCTTTCCGAATACGCACTCGCCCAAGCCTATATCGATCTAGTCGCTCTTCTTCCAGAGCGTCCTCTCTATGAAACAGGAGCGCGTATTTTGCGCGCGCCAGATTTTGTCGACCAGCTCCGCAGTGGTCTGCTCCGCAACCTCGTGTCGCGTGGAACAAATGCCTCGCTTGAACAACTGCACCGCATCAAGCAAACCACACCCGATGGCCAAGAAGCCTTGCAATGGTCAATTGAGCAGGCGCGACGAAACGTGCGTGCCAACTACGTTCGGTTAGAGGATCCAGCAGATGTTCTTGCCCGCATCGCGAGTATGGGGCTCGCACCAGTATCTAAAGAACCACCTCCCCCTTCGGAGCATCCTGGCTCAGACAGCTTGGCGGACGTTGGACCAGACACTGATGTTCCGACGCCCAAAGCCAGCAAGCCAGGCCCACTTCCGCAAGCAGAGTGGAAGACCATATTAGCTGTGGCCACAGAATGGTTGTCTCATCACGGGGGCATCTCAACTCTCAATCGTGAGCTTTGCAAGGCTTTGGCGGCCTTGGGGCACACCGTTATCTGCTTGGTTCCGAATGCACTGGAGTCCGACGTGAATGACGCGAGAAGTGTTAAGGTCACCTTGGTTGGGTGCCCAGAGTCGGTTGGTATTGCAGGCATGGACCGTGCGCTCCTCTGCCAAGCCTCCGATATCGGAGGACCGCCTGAGCTGATCCTTGGGCACGATCATATCACTGGCCGCTTTGCACGAGCGCTCGCGAAGCGTTTTCAAGCTAAGTACGTTCACTTCCTGCACACGATCCCTCAAGAGAACGAAGGCTTGAAACGTCCGCGGTCTGATCGTCCACTCAACGTTCTAAGGGGTGAAAGCAAGCTCCAGGACCAGTTAGACCTTGCCAGCGCATCCGATCTCGTTGTGGCCGTTGGCCCGCGGATTGAGGCCCGTTTTATTGCAGAAGCAATTGACCCTCCGCGGGTCTGTGTTCTAGTGCCCGGGCTAAACTCGGATTTGCTAGCGCTCAATCCGGATCTCACCAGCTTGCGTGTCAACATGTGCGTTATGTCAGCACGGATGGAGGATGCAGTCGCTAAAGGTGGCCTGTTGGCGTGCGACGTCATAAAGATCGTCGGCCACGGCCGAACCTGGACAGCGCCGGGGCCTCCGGTGCTGATAATGCGCGGTTTCTCGGAGGACGCAAATACAGAATTCTCACATATTGGCGACTACTCGGACTATGCCCAATTTGTGCAGCTTCGATCGTTCACTGCAGACCCTTTGAAATTGGCCAGAGGCTACCTTAAGGCGGCGTTGATTTTGATGCCCTCGGTGGCAGAGGGGTTTGGCCTAACAGGACTTGAGGCGATCGCGGCCGGTGTCCCGGTGGTGATTTCAGACGCAAGTGGCTTAGCCGAATATCTTCGGGCCGCCGCCAAATACGACGGGCTACCTTCAGAGTTAGTGGAGTCATGTATTGCGCCGGTTCACCTTTCCCACGCGGACACAAGGAGCGCTTGGGCAGAAAAAGTAGATTCAGCGCTATTCGATCGCGAGTCCGCGTTCGAGCGTGCGGCCAAATTGCGAAGAGCATTGACCCCTCGCCTGACTTGGGAACAAGCCGCGCGAAAACTCTCCAGTGAGTTTAGCACGTTGTGAGAAACTATAAGTCGATCAAAGAGAGGCCTGACTTTATCTACGTCTCGGGCGCCGCTGATGAAGCGACGCTTGGCGTATTCCCATTCTGCTTTTTTCTTGCAGCGCACTACGCGCGGACGAAGCAAATGCGGAAGGCAGTATGCGCGGCCATGCTACCTCATGGTCTCGACCTCGATAGAGTCTGGTCAGTGAAGAGCCACCTCACAGGTAATCTGCGAGGTTTCCTCGGAAACAGCCTTGGAGGGGCGCTTTAATGATCCTTCGGTCATCTATTGGAACGCGGGACCGCCTGACCAGGCCTTCAGTTAGGCTTAGGGTGAGACCCCAAGTGGGATCGCCTGGAAACAACCTCAGCTCCGATGCTGCCCGAATTTTCCGAGTACTCCTTGAGATCCGGGTTGAATTCTACCGGTTGGATCGCGTCCCCTCTGCCTTCGGCACTTCTCCTCTCTTGTGGAGACACACGTGAACGTAGATACCAACGTCAGCGCTACCACCTTCCAAACCATCCGAGACCGACTTCGCACGCTGATCAGCCCCGGGAACGTTGGGTGTTTTGACCACGTCGAGCTTCTCGAAATTTTCGGAACGCCGCCCAAGGCGCGGCCGATCAACATTTTCTCCATAGCCGTGCTATCCGAAGGGAACCCACATTTGAAGCCGCTTGAGCCCACCGGTCTTGTCTCTCTCTCGAGCAAAATAGATGGTTTCGCGGGATGGAGGTTCGGTCTTAAGCGAAGCTACAAACCGGTTGCGGCGCTCGATGATGCTCTTGCGACATTGCAGGACGAGGGAAAATGGGTGCTAGGTGGGGAGGGGCTTCAGACAGGGGCCCTTCATCCCGAGCAACCGCTGTTCGTCCCACCGGACGGAACCGCCAGAGTACCGCTCAACCGCGTGTTGAAGAACAATTTCTGGGCTGGCTCACACGTGTTGAGGCTCTGCGACCGCGAAAAGACTGCCCACAGGCAATTCTTCTCCGACAGGCGGCGGCTCCAGTCGCTCTCGACGGAGCTCTCGAAGGTGGTGCCATTGGAGATCGCCGGGCTTTCCGACCTTCTCGGTGACGTCATAATCCAGGTCCCGGTGGAAATTTTCAACCCGGATGTAAGTTCTCGCCGTGATGGGCAATCCACGAAGATTGAAAGCAAGTGGCGTAACGATGTCCAGCCGCGTAGTCTACATGTTGCCGCGAGAACCCGATGGGACGGGACTTTGACGGGTGCTTCAGCGAGCGATCTGCCGGGCAACGACGCCCAGCTCGCAGCCAATAATGCTAAGCAACCCATTGAGATGGAGATCTGGGATTCCGGATCTGGCATGCTCATAGCCGCTACCGCGCCAACATCGTCCATCCGAGCGGTCGAATTGAGTTTCAACGAGTTGCGACCAGAACCCCGTGTGTTCAATTCCCCAAGCCCGAACGGTTCGATTACCAGTCATAGGGTCTCGCTCATAAGTCACAGATCTACGCTTGTAGGGGAAGCGGCGGAAAGCGGTCCTGAGTACTGGCTGACACGACGGGAAAATATCGAAGAGAGGCACAGGCTTGATCAGACCCGGGAATTCGTTCAATACAGGCCAACGCCGGGGTCGACCGAAGAGCGGACCCGGGCGCTCGACGACGTGCGCTTTCTGATTGGAAAACATGGAGTACTTGGTGTAGATCTTTGGGATCCATATCTAACTGCGGAGGATCTCCTCAAAACGTTGTTCTGGTGTCCATTCGCAAATGTGTCACTACGTGGACTGACAGACGGCCAAGATCAGCCTGCCGATCATTCCGTCGAAACGTCGCCACTTTTGGTGCCAGTGGCGGCGACGCCATCTTTCCCCGACCGTCAGCGCGCCATGATCGCCCGCCACGGGGGAAACTTAGAGCAATTGAACATGGAATACCGGACCCGCAGGGGACCGAAGGGATGGAGCTTTCATGACAGGTTTCTGATCTTCCCGAACGCGAAGCACGGTCCTCTCGTATGGTCGCTGGGGACATCCGTGAACAGCCTCGGCAAGAAGCACCATATTTTGCAAAAGGTCTTGAATCCGGAACTGATCGCCGGGTCGTTCGAGGATTTGTGGAATGAACTGGATGAGCCTCAGCATCTGATTTGGAAGTCATCATGATCGCCAAGGCGTCTATCTTCAAGGAACTCCTGTCTCGTTGGGACGGCGCGACCCTATCGTCGCCAGGCCACGTCATGTCTGTCGTGGATCGCGCCGCCGGAGGGGATGACACAGGTTACTGGGACGATTTAGAGACCGCTGTCCAAATCGACTTCGACGATGTCCGCCGGGAGATCGCAAACCTCTCCGTAGCCCCGTCCGATCGCGCAAGCAACCTTGTGGAGAGGCTCGCGTGGACGTTTAAGGTGTTTCAGGATTGGGATCCTCAAAAGGATCCCAAAGGCTTCCTTTTGCAAGCCGCGCTCGTGTCCGTTCAGTCATGGGACTTCAACGGACGCTTCTGGGAAGCGTTGAAGGAACGGCTCAATGAACCTAGAATGGCGGTTGCGGGTTTCGAAATCGTCTTCCGGCATCGGGGCGTTCAGGCGGAAAATGTCGAGAGCGCACCAATCTGGGAACGTGAGCACCTAGCGGCCCTCCGGGAGGCGGAAGCTTCCGGGGATTGGCAGGCACTCGGTGATAGAGCGGCCGCATTTCAGCACCTTCCGGTCATGGACGTGTGCGGCAGGCAGGCGGCGAGAGCAATCGCGTGCCTGGATTTTCCGCGCTACGTGCGTATCTCCAATGGTTGCGAGCAGTGGCTCCAAGCACATCAAGTTATCGAGCCTTTATCGCTGCTGGATGCAATTCGATTGGGAATTGCGACCACGAGCTCGCACCTGCGCTTTGCTGTCCTGGAGCGCGTGTCCCGACGCGAGCGTAGGGTATTGATGCCGCTCGAGGAGAAAGCCTTGGCTGTCTTCCTGATCAAGCTTTCGAAGGACGACGCCGGGTGGCCTCGATGGCTATCCATGTTCAATCGCTATCCGGTCCGTTGTCCACACATGCAATCGGCAATCGCCAAGGCACTCTCGCGGTGTTCGAATAGGGCGATCGAGGCCTATGTAAAGAGCTTCGAATTGAACATCACTAACGATCAAACGCGCGCCGTTGTTACCCGGTGTTTCATGGAATTTCGGAAACATGCCGATTTGAAGCATCGCAAGACATTATGGTCCAGCGCTTTGCGACGGTGGGGAGAGTGGAATTTCGGTAGTGATTCTGGGGAAGGATTGATCTCCTTAGCGCGTACCGCTTTGGACTACGGCGTCGTCGGCGCCCTCGTTGAGGGCGATATGGGTGCCCTTCTTGACGATATCGAGAGTGACTTTCAGGGTAGGTTCGAATCTTTGAAAAGACACTGGCATCCCTCTGTTACCTCGGCGACTTCCGGCTTTTTGAGGCTAATCTCACATTACCAACTCCTAGCTCACGCAATCAGACAAAAAGCGGACAGCGCCGAGTGGCTGCCAGGCCAGCAGCTATACATACCGAAAGCCGCGGAAAGTACTTATGTTCAGAAGCGATATGGTTGGACTTTGTCGTAAGCCGCCGTGGAGTTGTTAGGGCTTCAGATTTGAGTAACGCTTGGCGAAGCGGGTCTGCTGTTTTTTGATTCGATTTTGACACTTAATGTGCGATTGGCGGCCGCATAAAGGATGGGTGCCTGCGGCCAAGCTTCAAGCTTGCTCGGACTGGCCCGTCTGGCGCTGAAGTGAAGTTCCACTTAACGACAATCACGACGCCGCATAACGAAGGGACTGGCGTCTACCATTGCGATTAGACCTGCTTATATTTTGGGTTGTAAAATAACTTCAAAAGCACTACATCTGGTAGTATCGCCTTGTTCTAGCAGTAAGTGTAGATTTATAGGTTTTGAAACGACGATGAGCAATGCAGTTCCTTCGCCTTTCCGAGTACTGAGCCTTGATGGCGGCGGAATGCGCGGAACCTATACGGCGACCTATCTGGATCGAGTAGCTGCGTCGTTCGCAAAACGCAGGGGCGAGCAGTCGCTAGATATCGGAGCGGCCTTCGATCTCATTGTCGGAACAAGCACCGGCGGCATTGTCGCCTGCGCCTTGGCAGCGGGAATTCACCTGTCGGAAATCGTGGACCTTTATGTGAAGCACGGTCCCCTTATTTTCTCTCGGCCGCTGCCTGACGGAATAGTGAGCGCTGGCTTGGACCTCCGTAATAGGCATACAGCCCTCGCCAAAGGTACCGACGCGCTCCGCGCTGCTCTCGTAAAGCAGCTAGGCACCACCACTATCGGACAGATCTACGAAAGGCGCGGGATTGCGATTGCCATTCCAGCCGTGGAGATGAGCCATCATAACGCCTGGGTCTTTAAGACCCCTCACCTTACAGAGACGACAAATCATCGCGACGACGACTATAGTCTGGTCGATGTCTGTTTGGCGACTTCGGCAGCACCGATATATCGCTCGATGGCTGTAGTAGATCACCCAGACGGCGGATCCAATGGGTTCAACGTGTTTGTCGACGGCGGCCTCTGGGCGAACAATCCGATATTGGTCGGCCTCATAGATGCTCTTGATATGACTGTCCCTGGGCAGGAAATCCAAATTTTCAGCCTAGGCACCTGCCCGATGCCTGCGGGCGAGGCCATTCCAAGACATGCGGTCAATCGTGGTTTGGGAGAATGGAAGTTTGGAGGTGAGGCAGCGGGCTTGGCAATCGACGCACAACAGTTTGCCTACGACCACATGGCCAAGAAACTTGCGCGTCATGTGAACCGAAAATGTTCAATCGTCCGCTTTCCCAGCGAAAAGGTCCCAGCTTCGTTGATCCCATATCTAGGTCTTGATGAAACTCGGGACGAGGCCATGCAGGCTCTCATCAACCAAGCTCGGACCGACGCTGATATGACGAACAGCAAATGCGCTTACGCAGATACCGATGCTGAAGCCGCACTCATTCGCGACCTGTTTATGCAAGCGCCGCCTCGAATGGAGCCGCTCGCTTCACGTCGTAATGAAAGCAGTCAAAAGTAAATTCAACGATCGTTATGAGGTGACAAATGCATAATTGCGCCAACGACATCCTCGCCTACCACGATGAGCAGGCTACGCTCCCGCGATCAGAACGAACCCATATGCGTGAGAGGCGAGATGCCAATAGGGAACGCTTGAGAAAGGGTTTGCTCAACGGAAGCAAGCCTGCCGTGCGCGAATTTGCCAGTCAGGGCAGTTATGCCATGAAGACGATGACCCAACACCCCGCCCTTGATTACGACATCGATGACGGCGCCTACTTCGATAAGACAGTCCTTGTTGGAGAGCGCGGCGCGGAAATGACTGCCCTGCAGGCACGGCAAATCGTGCGCGACGCTCTCGATGATGGTTCCTTTACCACGCCACCCGAGGCGAGGAAGAACTGTGTGCGTGTCTATTATAAGGTCGGCTATTGTGTGGACGTGCCGGTCTACAGGCGCGTGGTCACCAAAGATATCTGGGGTGGTGAGACGTACCACCATGAACTGGCCAGCAGTGACTGGAAACGCTCCGATGCTCGTGACGTATCCAAATGGTTTGAAGAGCAGAACAACGCGAAGAGCCCCGACACCGTAAATGGCCGACAGCTACGCCGAGTTGTCCGAGTTCTGAAGAAGTATTCTCGAAGCCGGGATAGCTGGTGCGGGCAAATACTAAGTGGCTTTGCTATCACCAAACTCGTCACGGAGTGCTTCCAAGGCGATATTTGGCGGGAAGACCGGGCGTTGTTCAACACCATGAAGGCGATCCGCGATCGACTGGAATGGAACTTGGTGATTGCCCACCCCGTCACACCGAATGAAACTATCACAAATGGAACGGACGACCCTAAGGCTCGCTTCTTCCGCGCCCGCCTAGCCGAGGCGCTCGTCATTCTGGAACCGCTTTTCGAGAACGACTGCACTAGAACGACCGCACTGAAGTGCTGGGACCGGGTCTTCGCGTCGACGTTCTTTAGTGACCGCGACGATGCCGCCCAGAAAAAGTCAGCCAGCCTGCTCCGGGCGGCGTCGACCGCTCCTGCTGCTGGGGCATTCTCGTTCCCAAACGCCCCTCGTGCTGACGACAAGCCAAGAGGCTTTGGTTGATGTGGTTCATTCTCGATCCAGAGCGCTTAAAACGGGAAGTCGAGGGCATTGAACGCCTCTCTACTGAAGTCGAGTGGTTATCGTCGGTTAAGCCTCGCGTTTTGCCGGGCATTAAGTTCGCAGTCGATTTAGACGTCCTTGTTGACCATGAGATCATTCCGCTGACGTTGACGTACCCCAACTTTTTTCCCCAAACGCCGCCTTCCATTCTGCCACGCGACGGAAAGCGGCATTCATCCCACCAGTGGGGCGAAGACGGCGAGCTGTGCCTGGAATATAGAACCGATAACTGGGACCCCTCAGTTACCGGCGTCATGATGGTTGAAAGCGCCTATCGCCTGTTTTCCGGCGAGCACCCCGCGAATAATCAGCTCGCGGTAGTTCCGAGTGCTCATCATGCGTCGTTGGGACAACGGCTACGGGGCAGTAGTACAAGAGGTTTTTCAACACCCGGGCTCCGAGCTCAAATCTCCAATTTGCAGACAGGCTTCAACTATCCATGCTCCGTCAGTGAGACCAGCGGTCCCAAAAGAACCTGGGCTGCCTATGTTGCATCGATCGGTCCGAAGGATATGCTTCTCTGGCAAGAAGATATCATCCCGGCGGGCGTCGGGCATAAACACGTTGGTACCTTAGTCAGGGTACCCGCCGTTAAGGAGATCTCGATTACCAGCCAGGAGAATCTGGACGAGGTCGTCGGGAAAGCGATCATCACAGAGCCGGTCCAGCTCGACCAGACCTCGCGGTTCACGGTTTTGGCCGACCTAACCACAGTTAGATATTTTTTTTCGTACCTCACTGAAGGCGTTTGGAAAGTCATTGCCTATCATACCATCGAGATCGCAGAGGAGCCGTCTTCAAGATTACCTGCGGGCCACGCCACGTTGGCGTGCAAAAAGGTCGGCATCGTCGGATGTGGATCACTCGGATCCAAGATTGCCGTCAGCCTCGCCCGGAGCGGTGTCCGGAACTTTCTACTGATAGATGACGACATTCTCAGCCCAGGAAATCTCGTAAGAAATGAATTGGGTGCGGAAAGCCTGGGCGTTCACAAGGTTGAAGCACTGGAAGAACGCCTCCTGTCTGTTGCACCCGGTGTTGAGGTCAGCGTCTCCCGTGTCCACTTGGGCGGGCAAGAGGCATCCGGAAGCACAGCTGCTGTCCTGGAAAATCTAGCGCTTTGCGACTTGATCATCGATGCAACCGCAGACGCTCAGGCATTCAATTTCATCGCTTCAGTCGCGAGGAGATCACTGAAGCCGATGCTCTGGGCGGAAGTCTATGCTGGAGGCATTGGCGGTTTTGTGGCGCGGGTGCGCCCAGACATCGAGCCCCCACCACACACTGCTCGCCGCCAATATCTCGCATGGTGCCGAGATCAGGGCGTACCTTGGCTAGCCGACGCTGTCGATTACTCTGCCGAGATCGCAGACGATGTCCCTCCCTTGATCGCTGATGATAGCGACGTCGGCGTTATTGCCGCGCATGCAGCTCGCATGGCCGTCGACGTACTTGTTAAGGGCCCCGCGACTGACTTCCCCCACCCCGCTTACGCGATCGGTCTGTCGGCAGAGTGGATTTTTACGGAGCCATTTGACACGCGCCCCGTCGACTTCACACCCGAAGGTGAGTGGCGCTCGCCATTAGTTGATGGAAACGCAAAGGTTGCTTTGGAATATTTGACGAAGATTCTGGAAAGCAACAATGCGAATTGAACTGGGGGCCGGTGTCGAAGCACGATTGCGGCGGAGCCTTAAGGAAGCCCGGAACCGCGAAATTGGTGGAATGCTGTTTGCCGAGCAACTTAGCCCTGGAATCTTTAAGATCGTCGACTTCTCGGTGGACCCCAACTCTGGTTCGAACGCTTTTTTCGAGCGGGATCCGGTCCAACATCGAGATGCACTCAACGGATTTTTTGAGAAGACTGGTCACGACTATCAACGTTTCAACTATCTTGGCGAATGGCATTCCCACCCGTCGTTCTCTGTCCGACCAAGCACCCGGGATATAGAAACAATGACCGAACTGGTTTCGGCTGCGGGTTCACCCATAACCTTCGCCCTGCTACTGATCGTTCGGCTGCGATATTTTGGCAGCATTGATCATTCAATGTTTGCTTTTGCACGCGGTCAACAGCCTTCGAAAGCGCGGCTACGGGCGCGCTGGATCTAAAAATTCCGGTCCATGGCCCAATCGACCGCCGCCAATCGCTGGCCGCCAGCAAACACGAACAAGTCTTTCTCGGAAAAGATGCAGCATAGGTCGATGTTGGGCTCAGCAGACAGCGACACTGCGCTATTAAAAGCAGAACCGCGGTTAGGCTCTGTCTCTTGAGGTGAAAAATTGCTGACAATCCTCATTGACCAGGCACTTAAAAAGTAACGGGCAGCCTTCTGTTCTCGCGTAAAAATAATTGCTCCGTCGTGAATACTCGGATTGGTTGAAATTGCTTTTGCAATCACTTGGATAATTTCAGACGAAAATTCTTGACCGGTCTCGGGTCTTGGATCCCTAGCCATAGGCACGCATTCGCTGTTAGAAACGATGCCTGTTGAGAATACTAAGATAAGAGGGTGGAAGGGTAGCTTCCTTTCCCTTAGTTGTAGCAGGATCGATCGCAACTCATCGAACTGTAACGAGGGCATTTTGGTTACTCGCTTTTCAATTTCAGTTCTTCTTGTCGTAGCTGTGCTTGTTTGGGGCACCTCTCTTTGGATGATGGGTATCGAACTTACGTGGCAGCTTGTAAAGCCTTACTCTCTTACACTGTTTGTTCTGACGACGGGCTGGGCGGCGTTCAATCGATACCTCTGGAAACAGTGGCCCGTTTCAATATTTTGTGGAGTCCCCAACTTGAATGGAACCTGGCGGGTAGAACTTCAATCATCTTATCGCGACCCCATCTCGGGAGCCCCGGCCGGCGTGACATACGGATACGCAGCAATAAGGCAAAACTTTTCGGCCCTATCTATTAGATTAATGACTGCGCAAGCTGAGTCATTTCTCGTGACATACTCATTCACCCGCCACAACGACGGCTGTTTCCGCTTATATGGGGTTTATCAGAGCGATCCAGAGATATTGCAAAGAGGCGCGGCCAGCCAAATCCATTACGGCAGCTTTCAATATAAAATATTGAAGGATAGTAGGCAGATGTCGGGATACTACTGGACAGACAGAAATACCAACGGCTCTATAACTCTTCATAACAAAGTTGGAGCGTATTTCGATAGCTACACATTGGCTGCGGCTGATATCGGAAAGACCTCATAGAGCGTGGCCGCCGGCCGTTTGCGGCGACAATAATTGTCGTAGATTAGCTGCCATTCGCCGTCGACGAGGGCTGTCGTCTGCGCCTCCTGCAATTTGAAATTACCAAATCCTGTGAATTCCGTCCACCCTCCGAGACTCTTCCCCAAGTCTGAGCTAACCTTCATCAACGCCTGAAGGGACAGTCGTATGAACACGATCGGCACCGACCAACTGGAACCGAACCGCTTCTATTGGGCGCGTCGCCTGTCGGTGGAAGGTGGGTCGGTTGCAGAGCCCCGCGACACCGAGGTCGTTCAGGTGTCGACAGTGTTCGGTGCGACGTCAGAATTCTGGACGGTCGCGGTAGTGGGCAGCGACGAGCATTTTGATCTCGCGGCCTACGAATTCTTCCACAAGGTCCCCTCCCCGCACATTTCCGAGGGTCGTCACCCGAATTCAAACGTCATTTACGCGAATTCCCGGCGCCTAGTGATTTGATTTTACAAGACACATGTCATTTGGCGGCACCGAACCCGGCATTCACTTCTGTAATCAATTATTAATCATAACTACTCTAGTCACCTTCGATAAGTATCCCTTATCGGAGGTGACGCGTACAGGTTGCTTGTACGCGCATGTCGGTCGCCTTGGATGACCGGAATCGCCTGGTTGGGGTCGGTTCAGGCTGAGGGCGAAATGACACTCTAACGAGCGAAGTCAGCCTTTGGCCCGAAGCGGTCGTTCGCTGTCATAGAACTTTCATGGTGTGCGTCGTATTCCGCATCCGTTGCCACGCCCATTACTTCTCTCATAAGGGAACCATCAATGAAGTGCCTGCGCATCTACGCCTCAACGGATGGTGAGTCTCATTTCGATGAGATCGATTTGCCAACGACCGCACGGCCTGTTCACCCCGACGCTGTACCCTTCGATGTCACAGCCAGTTACCCGGCCTCTCGGGTGCGCATTGCCCATATTCCCGCAGGGATGCGAGAAGTCGCGTGGCATGGAGTACCGGAGCCTGTGTTGACAGTACGGCTTGATGGTTCTGTGGAGTACGAGACCAGCGATGGCGAGGTGCGCCAAGTTTCGGCGGGCAGCTTCGTGCTTGTCGCGGACACCCACGGCAAGGGACACCTCTCGCGTCACTCGCCAGAGGCGCAGACCGTTATTTGGATTTCACTGCCGAACGGCCTTGAACTACCGCCTAAAGAATGACCGCTTGTGGCGCGAAGCGGCCAAATGCGAGCTGTCCCAGATAAACTAAAGTCTGTTCTGGACAAAAATCGACCCCTGCAAATCAAGGGCTTCCGGCACCAAAATACACGAGGGTTCAATTGGGACATCGCAGTTGGCCTTACGGGGTCATCTCGCCCCGTACCGGAACCGACCCCCGTCCTGCCGATGGGGCGACGGGACGAGCTCGCTGAAATCCTCTCGGATGAGGACTTCAATACTCTTCGCCATCTGGTCAATGAAGGGATGGGTGCCAACTCCTTGCGCGCCCTCACCTCGGATCTCGACTATCTGCAGGCTTGGTCCCTTGCTGCGCCGACAAATCCCGCCCTTGGCCAGCCCCAGAGGCATTGCTACTAAAATTCGTCGCCCATCCTCTTTGGGATCCGGAAATTATACTGAGCGATCCACAGCATGGCATGCCGGGTGCGGTTGAGCGGAGCCTTAGGACCAGGGGTTTTTGCGGGTGACTGGGCCGCTCTTGGCATAGTGAATGTATTTCATGGCTTTGGCGCCTTTATCAAAGGTGTGCGCTTGCCAGGATAGACCTCATCCAGGGCTTCATGTTCCCGTTTCACAAGCCAACTGAGAGCTTGTTTTGCAATTTTCTGGGTTTCCGCAAGCTGTTCATCGTCATTTACGGTGAATTTAATTAGTTCTAATCGCCCTTCGAGGTCAGTGAGAAATTCACGGATATCGCTTTCTTCAATGGCAACAACTACCATTTCTCCCTTTTGGATCGCCCGTTGCAGTTCATCAGCGGAGACCTGCCCCTCTAGGTGCTTGGAGCATGCGGTCTTCAACTCACTTATTGTGGCTGGATAAATTAAATTGGAGCTCATCGCGAGCTATTCCTCAAAATAGTAACTATTGTTCTAGAATTATCTTCAGTCACGACCGTAACATTTCCAGATGTGTATGTTGTGCGGAGAACGCCATTTACAGTAGTGCTCAATCTGGAGCCGCCGGCGATAACCTCCTCAACCATGTTAGGGGTAACGTTTCGGCCCGGACCGTCGGAGCCTACAGGTGTACCAAGCCCACTTGGTTGCATTCGATCAACAGCATGACGCGTATAAAGGCGGTCACCAATCTGCGCATATTCTCTCCCCTCTACTGTCACTTTAGGGTAATCTTTCCAGCTTGCCCAGAGGAGCTTCCCACCGTTATTGGATGCAACCGCCGCCCTCTGAGCAGTAGCAACATCAGTATAAATCGCCCCGTTCGGTCCCGCGATGGCGATATTGCCTGCATCATCAACGACCCTGACAAAACCTTCCGGAAGACCCCCCACATCATTGGCGGCTCCAGCAGAGGTCAGCGGCCTATATCCAGCAGGAACGATAACAGTTGTGCCATCAGATGCGACAATCGTACGGGTGCCAGCCGCTTTTGCTGCAGCGGCAGCAGACTGCTCAAGCTCGCCGGCGACTTTTGTCGCCGCTGTAGCCGATAAAACACCCCCGGCGGTGCTCGTGCAGGCGATGGTTGCCGTACAATCCAGAAGCTCCGTGACCGTGTTCGCGCATGCGGCGCTATTCGCTGCGCAGTAGGCATACACCTCCGGACCAACCGTAACGCCCACAGCAACGAGCACGGCCAGAGCAGCCACTCCAGTTGTTATCTGCTGGTGCGTAGTCAGCGCCTGTTGGTATTGAGCGGCAATTTGATCGGATGCAATATGGCCTGCGGCCACATCGCTGAGCACGCCGAGCAGCAAAGCATCCGGCGTATTGACAGAGCTTGTGCCAAGAACGTGTTGCTGGAGCCCTGATTCCTCGTCGACAGCGTTTGCAAGATCGGCTCTGCCAGCTACGCAGGCTGCACTGGAAAAGGATGCCGCGCAGGCCTTTACTAAGGACGCGTTATTGGCGTCAGAGAGCTGCCGGTAGTAGGCTATGCTGAATTGCAGGTTGTCTTCGAGACCAGAAAGCGTTTGAGCCGAGCAGCCGTTGCCCAAGGATGCTTGGCAATCGGCAATCTTCTTTTGAAGGTCAGCACGCTCTTTGTTGGCCTCATCAAGTTCCTTGTGCGTGAGATAATTAAATTGATACTGCGCGCTGCCGTATGATGCTCCTTCTCCGCCGCCGACGGCGCCAGCAACCGCTGAACTGAGGCTTGTTCCGATCAGATTGGCAAGCGTCTGCTTGTCTTGATCCGACAGGGTGCTGTCCTTCAGCATACCCTCGACGAGGGCGGCGATCGCCGGTGTAAGCATTGACGAAGTTCCTGCACCGAGGGCACCCTTGATTGCCCCCTCCCAACCATTCACTCCGCCGAGGATACCGCCGCCGATCGCATGTAGCAGCGCGCGGCCTTCGCCACCTTCCTTCCAAAGATCAGCTGCGGCGTCGTCTCCACGTTGGAGAGCCTGCTTGTACAGCTCGCTGGAAATATCCCCGACTAGCCCAGCCATTGTGGCTTGAGCAGCCTGCAGGTCAGCCTGGGTCTTGTACTGGTCGCGCAGGATATGCTCGAGGTCCGGCAGGCCGGGCAGAGAGGTATTGGTGTTGTCGGTATCGCGACGGATCGTGCCGATATCCTGTGTCTGGCGCGCCGGATCGGTGATGGTGATCGGGATATTGCCACCGATGGCCGAGAGTGCCTGACCAGTCTTATTCTCGCTGGCCTTCACCGGCGGCGCTGGCACTATGCCGCTAGTACCGATCGAGCCGCCGTAGGTGTCGGCTTTCCAGGTTGAATGGGTATCTATATCGGCGACCGTAAGTGTCCCGGTCGAGAAGCTGTTGCGTCCTTCCCCGGCCTCACTGGTGATCAAACCGCCAATGAGCGACGTATGACCGCTGACATCAATATCGAGGCCACCTGCCCCGGCGTGAATGCCGGACTGCTCGGTGACCACAACCGCGTCACCGCTGGCCTTCTGGGTAACGCCGGAGACACTAGTCGAGCCGAAGCCGGTCTGGGCCGATAGACTGAGTTGGTCGGCCTTGGCCTTGGCGGTGTCTACCTGGCTTTCGATCGTGAGGTTCTTGACGTCGGCGGTGACCGAATTACCGGTGATCGTGGCGCCGCGCAGCGTCAGGTCATTGGTGACGATTGTGATGTCGCCAGTGCCATTGACGTGAGTGTTCGTGTGGCTGAGGCCGCTGGTATCGGCGCTGCCCTTACCGTAGCCCGCATTGGCAACCAGACCCAGATCTTTGGTGCCTTTGCCTCCGCCGCCAAAAGTCGCACCGACACCGACCGCAGCACTCCAGGAGGAGTTGCTGCTCGCGCTGTCCGTCGTGCCTGTCGCGGCGTTGAGATTGATGTCGCCGTTGGTCGCCGACAGAAAGATATCGCCAGTGAGAGGGTCTCCGGATATCGTCGGGATGCCGTTCTTGTCGTAGCCGGCCAGGATCTGCGCACCATCGCTTGTGATCGAGCCGTTCTCTGCCTCCATCGAGATCGACCGACCAGCACGAATGTCGGTGATGACGGGTGTCGAGGTGGACGATGAGGACTGGCTTTCCTGATGGTTGGCCCCGACCGTCAGAGTGACGTTAACACCGATGTCGCCGGACTTTTGATATTGGCTGTAGACACCCGTCAGATCCTTGTAGGCTTGGTAAAAGCCAAGGCTGGCGATGGCCGTGTTCGTCACCGCATTGACGCCGCCGCTGTCCGACAAACGTTCGGCCGAGTTCATAATGCTCTGAGCTGCCTGGCCAACCTGGCTCGACACCGTGAGCGTCACACCGGCAAAGGTCTTCTCATGCATCTCCTCATAATTGGTGACATCGTTGGCCGAGAGCAGGTTGATGTCGTTGCCGGCAAAAAGATTGACGTCACGCTCGGCAGACGCGCTGGTCGCCTGCAGGTTGACATTGTTGCCGGCCGAGATGTTGAGGTCGCGACCTGCTGACAGCGCCGACATGGCATTTGTGTCGGATTGCTGGGCCGAACTGTCCTTGGTCGACTGGGCGCCGATGCCGAGCGAGAAGCCGCCATTGCCGGACGAGAAGGCGAGACCAAAGCCGGATTTCTTCTGCTGTTCGGATTGCGCCGCACTTTCTGCCCCTGGCGTGACATTGACGTCACGGGCCGCCGACAGGTTGATGTCACGGTCGGCGGTGACCTGCGAACCCATGATGTTGAGATCGGTGGCGCGCGCCGTCAGGTTGACGTCTTGCCCGGCCGATAGCTTGGAGCCGACATTGTCGGTCGAGGATTGTGCGCCCTGCTTTTCGTTCTTGCCGTAAAGCGAGATGAAGCCGCCACCTGAACCGACGAAGAGGCCGGAGTCCTTGCGCTGGCTGTCGGACTGATGGTTCTCCTGAGCCCCGATGATGCTGACGCTTTCGCCGGAAACATTGAGCGACCCATTGGCATTGACCTTCGAGCCGACGATGACGGCCGCCTTGCCGGCGTCGAGATTGACATCGCCGGAGGCGGAAAGCTCAGAGCCGACCGTCGTCTCGTTATAGGCGTCATAGCTGGAGCTGCCCTTGCGCAAGAAACCCTTGCTCTTCGAACTATCATGCTCGGTCTCGGTATCCTTGGCCGAGGTGACGATCAGGTTGCCACCGGTCTGGATATTAAGATCCGAGGCATGGGTGGCATCACCGGCGGTGACCTTGGATGCCGACACGGTGGTATCGCCGCCGGAGAGGATCGTCACACCATCCTTGCCGGAGAGGGTTGAGCCTGCCGCCGTGGTCGTCTCAAGATGGCCGCCAGCGTCCTTCTTGGTCGATCCGAAGAAGCCGCTCTTCTTGCTGGAGCTCTTGGTGTCGAGCGTATAGCCATCGGTGGCTTCGGCGATGGTGACGTTGTTTTTCGCCTGCAGGCCGAGCATGCCGTCGGCTGCCAGCGTCGAGCCGATGACGTTGATGTCGTTGTTGGATTTTGCGACGAGATCACCACCGGCGGTGATGGTGGAGCCATTGTTCGTGATCGACGATGACGAATTCTTTCCGAAGACAGAGGCACTCTGGCTCTGCGCGGTGGTAACGTTGATGTCGCCGTTCGAGCTCAGACCGACATCACCCTTGGCCGACAGATCCGAGCCTGAAATCAGGACGCCGGTGTTGCCGCTGATCCCGAGATTGCCGCCGGCCGTCAGCTGCGACGCCTGCTGATCGGTCCCGGAGGCCTTGGTGTAGCCATCGTTCGTCTTGCGCGCGACATCGGTCGAGACGACGTTGACGGCGCCGCTCGCGGCCTTGATATTGAGATCGCCGCCGGCCTTGGCAGAGGAGCCGATGACATTGACATCGTTATTAGCGGCAATGGCAAGATTGCTGCCAGCGGTGACCCGTGCACCTGTGGCATTTTGTTGCCCGCCATTATCGACCTTGACCGCAGCGAGGTTGACATTGTTGCCGGAGAGCTGAGCCGATCCGCCAGCTTTGACGCTGGCGCCATTGACATTGAGATCGCTGTTATTGGCGGCGAGCAAGAGATTACCGCCCGCCGAAACCCCCGCATTCGTGTTGACCACGTTCTGGCCGCCGATGGTCATCGTCTGGGCGGCAAGCGTGATGCCGTTGGAAGCGGTCAGGTTCGCGTTGCCACCGGCATAGAAGGTGCCGGTGGATTTGATCGAGCTGGCAGCGATGCTAAGGCCGCCGGCGGCGGCGACCGCGCCGGAATTGTTGAGGTCGCCGACGTTGAGATTGACGGAGTTGCCAGCGATCATCGCGCCGGCGCCAGACCCTGCCTTGGCCCGGTCGGCAGCCGACAGGTAGACGACGGGAGCCAGCACCTGGGCCCCGTTCACGGTCTGCGTCTGGTAAAGCACGATGGATTGCTGCAGATTGGCCGCCTGCTCGGTCGTCAACCCCTGGCCGAAGGCCAGACCATGGGCCTCGGCGTAGGCAGCCCCATTGTCGAGCAAGGTCTTCATCTGCTCGATGGCACTGTTGCCTGGAATGAAGGAACCGTTTCCGAGCCCGTCGCCGACCAACTGGCGCAATTGCGTGTCTATCAGCTGGTTGTCGAAATAGGCGTCGCCGAGGAACGGAATACTGGTCTCGGGGTCGTAACCGGCCCGACTGATGAAGTAGCTCGATCCGTAGAACTTCGAGACGTCGAGGAAGGCTGCTCGGGTCTCGAAGATGAAGGCCTGGCCGGGTATCGTGCCGCCGACACCACCGGATTGCGGCTTTGCCAGTGCAGCGAGCTGCGCGACATTTGCTGGCGAGATCTGGGTGAGGTTGCCAAGCGCGGCGGTCAGGCCGCCACCGGCGGTCGGCACGCTGTTGCCAGCCACATTGGAGAGCGCGCTATTGACCGTGAACAGCGCGCCGCCTGCAGTCAGGCCGCTCAAGGCAGATAGCGGATCGCTCGATGTCGAAGGCGTACTGACGGCCGCGCTGCCGCTGGTCGAACCAAGGGATGTGTTGTTGACCGTGCCAAAGTTGAGGGTCAGCGCGCCGGCTGCCTTCAGGGTACCAGCCGCACCGCCAATGACCTGCGAACCCGATACGACAGATGATCCGTTGGCGATATCGCGCGATGGATCGGCCGTGCCATCGGCATTGTAAGCTGTACAGGCGCTCTGGGCGTTGCAGGTCGTCATCGTGGTGCGATTGAGGACGACCCCTTCGTTGGTGAGTGTCGACCCTGAGAGCGTCGCGTTGCCACCCGCTTCGATCCTGCTGTAGGAATTGGTGAGATTGGTCGCATCGATGGTCAGATTGCCACCGGATCGGATCACCGCTTCGGGGGTTAGCGTGCTCGTAAACCTGTCTTCGTAAACCGACTGGCTGAGATTGCTGGTCGGATCCCAGGTATAGGTCGTGCTGGTGTCGGCGACCCCGCCACGAATGACCTGGTCGACGATGAAGTACTTGGATGGGTTGGTGGGGTCGAGGACCGGGGTGCCGTTGGCATCGACCGGGACACGGGCCTTGATCCAGTCGTAGATCGGTCCAACTGCGGTCGGCCCGTTGGCGGAGGTCCAGGTCCAGGCATGATAGCTTGTGCCATCCGCAAGCGTCGCCTGAGACCAGAGCAGCGGCTCGTAGTCCTGCCAGGCCGGCGGATCAACACCGGGGTAAAGCTGGTGGATATTCTGGTCGCTGGTTTCGAGATAGGCAAACGGCTTGCCGGCGACATCGGGGTTGAGCACGAAGGTGCCGACGACATTGCCCGATGAGACCAGCTGACCGGTTACCCAGGTTGGTGTCGTCGACCGCTTGTTGACGAGATTGGAGGTCAGGATAGACATGTCACCACCCGCCTGGATGAGGCCGGAGATGTTGGTGGTGGCAGCGTTGCGTTGGCTGAGGTTACTTCCCGCAATCGTCAGGTCATTGCCAGCGAGAATGGCGCCCTGATCGTTGGTCAGCGCCCCCGCGACAAGGAGAGAAGCGTCACGACCGGCATAGAGAAGACCGGTCGATGTATTGGTCAGATCGCCGCTGGTATTGATCGTCAGATTGTTGGCAGCGGCAATTTGTCCGCTGTTGGAGAGGGTGGGAAGGGTGAGCGTCAGGTCATGGGCGGCCAGCAGCGTCGTCGTGTCGCTGATGGCAAGGCTGCCTGCAGTGATGGCAATATCGCCGGAGCCGCCGGCATTCATGGCCGTCTTCACGGCCGCACCGGTCAAATCAGCCTGGCCGCTGAGGTCGAGCGCCAGTCCGCCGAGGACGAGGCTGCTGCCGGTGAGGTTTGCGGATGTGGCCGTGATCGACAGCGTGCCGCCGACAGCCAGCTTGGCGCCGCGTGTTCCCGAGAGATCGATCGTACCGGTATTTATCGTAAGGTTGCCGGTGACGTTGCTGTTGTTCGTGTAGGTGATGGTGCCCGGCGCGCTCAACGAGGCGTTGGCAAGGCTTTGCAGCAGCGCATAGCTGATACCGCCGCTCGTCGTTGCCGAGAGGTTGCCACCGGACAGCAGCGCATTGCTGGCGGTTATGTCGCCATTTGTGGCCGTGAGTGTCATTGTGCCTGATTGGGCATTGCCCTGTTTCAGCATCAGCGCGCCGGTGCTTGAGGCACGCGTCGCAGCGAAATCGACGCCTGACACCAGGCTAGCGACTGAGATCGACTGACCTTGCAGGTTGACACTGTCTGCTGCCATGGATTGGCCGGCCAGAGCGATTGTGCCGCCGGCGGTCATCGTCAGGTTCTGATGGGCAATAACGTTGACGGGCGTTATATTACCGATGTCACCGCTCGCCGTGGCGCCGATCCCGCCGGCCGCCAGCAGATTGGACGCGTTGATATTGCCTGCGGTGGCTTCTAGGGTGAGTGTGCCAGTTGAGCCGAGCACAACGCTACCGTCCGTAGATTGGTTTGTAGCGACAAAGTCGACGCCAGAGACAAGGCTGCCCGCCGTGATGGACGAGCCGGTGATTGCGACATTGCCTGCTGCCAGAAGCGTTCCAGAAACATTGGCGGCGGCATCGACGGTGACGGCACCATGACCGGTGACGTTGGACGCTGCGAATGACCCGGCCGTGATATTGAGATCGCCGGCGACCAGCAGCGCCCCGGTCGTGGCGCTGCCGAGACTGCCATTGGTGGCGCTGACGGCATTGATCGTCAGGTCACCATCTGAGCCGATGACGATAGCGCCGGTCGAGGATTGCGCCATCGCAGCAAAATCAACACCCGTCACGACTTGGCCGGTCGAGATCGTGCCACCCGACAACGAAACATCGTTGGCCCCGAGGGTTTGGCCAGTGACGGTCAGGTTGTTACCGCCCGAAAGCGAGACGTCGTTATGCCCTGTTACAGTGCCGAGGCTGAGATCCGCGGCTGTCGCCGTGATGGTTCCGGCCGCAAGCAAAGCATTTGCCGAGAGCTGACCGGCGGCCTGTAGAGACAGGTTACCGGTCGTGCCCAAGGTGACATTGCCGCCATTGGCTTGTGTTGCGGCAAAGTCCAGACCGCTGATGACTTGATTGAGGGAGACCGAGCCGCCAGAGATCGAGACCTCCTTTGCTCCGAGAAGCTGGCCGGTGGCCGTGAGGCTGGAGCTGCCGGACAGGGTGACGACTTGGTGGCCGGTCACATTCCCGACGTTGAGATCTGCGGCCGTGGCAAACATCGTTCCTGCCGCAAGCAGCGTATCTGCTGACAGACTGCCAGAGGCCTGCAACGTCATATCGCCGGCATTGCCAACCACAAGATTGCCATTGGCCGCAGCGGTTGCCGCAAAATCCACGCCGGATACGATGGCGCCGGCTTGAATGGTGGCGCCCGAGATCAGGACATTGCTGCTCCCAAAGATCTGGCCGGAAACGTTGGTCGATGCATCGACAGTGAGCGTTCCGTGGGAAATCACCGTGCTTGATGTCAGCGACGTCGCAGCCACCGTCAGATCGGTGGTCGACTGAAGGCTGCCGGCCGTCATGGTGCCGGCCGCCGTTGAAGTGAGCGCTCCGGCAGACAGAAGGTTGCCCGTCGCGATATTGCCGCCTGTGGCCGTCAGGCTGAGATTGCCAGCGGAGCCGAGAACCACGTTGCCGTTCGAATCGGCACTGGTAGCATCGATATCGATGCCCGAGACGACCATGCCCGTCGAGACTGACCGACCGGCGGCAGTGAGATTGCGCTCAGCCAGCACGTTACCGGCGACAGCAATATCCAGCCCGGCATTCAGCGCGATGTTGCCGTTGCTTAACAGGGAAGCGGCCGACAGCGAGCCAGCCGTCGCGGTCAGAGTGAGATCACCGACGCTGTTGGCAGCACCTGCGATCACGATATCGCCGGAGGTGGCGACAAGCGTTGCCGCACCATTGCCAGCGGTGACGCTGCCGGCAGCAATGCCGCCGCCGGAACTCATCTGCACGGCCGTGCCGCTGGTGACGTCTTCCACCACGCTTATGAGGCCGGCTCCGCTCACCAGGGCAATATCGCTGTCAGCCGCAACCGACTGCAAGGTGATGCCCTCGTCGGCCTGGACATTGACCTTTTGCTTCGATGCAACCTTTGCAGCGGTGACCCGGTGTTTCGAGGTGATGGTCACGCCATCGCGTGCCGACGCATTGCCGATCGAGATCTTGCCGTCAGCCGAGAGGGACAGTTCACCGGCATTGGCGGCCATGTCGCCGCTCATCTTGACGCCGGCACCCTTCTCGGTGACGACGATCTTGATGCGGTCGGCCTGCATGGCGCCGAGCGCCGAGCCATCGATCGCATATTCCGGTGTGCCGGAGGTCGCCGTCAGCGCGGTTGCCTCGCCTGTGGCGTAGTCGTATTTGCTGGCGCCGCCCGTCAGTCGGATTGTCTTGCCATAAAGCGGCGCGTTGACGTGGATCTGGCGCGAGACGACGTCGAACAGGTCGACGGCACCGGGGGCAGCCGCAAGATTTGCCCCTGCCCCTTCGAAGGTGACATCGCCGCCATTGACGGTGAACCCTGTCAGACGACCGTCAGCCCCGATATCTGGAACCCCGGTGGTGAGCGTCGCGCGCGGGGTGTTGATGAAACCGCAGCCCGAGCACGTGATCCCGTTCGGATTGGCGATGATCACATCCGCCCTGCCGCCGAAGATTTCGGTCGGACCGTTGAGCGCCGAGCGATTGCCGCTCGTCACCTCGTTGAGGATGACGGAGGCCGGACCGGAAGTCTTCAGGTTCGGATTGCCCGGCGTGACCCCCCCGAGGTTCGATGTGCCGACCTCGCCATTGAAGTTGTTGAGGATGAGGCCAGGCGTGCCGACATTGTAGTTGTCGTATTTGTTATGGGAGAGACCGGTCCCGTTCGGCGTGACGATATCGACGAGCGGGACACCGTTCGGCGCTGTCCCGACGCCGGGCTGATTGGCTGCGGGGGCTGATCCTGCAGCGGAGACAGACTGGGCATTGGCCAGCATCGGCTGGAAAACCAGCAGGCCGCTCAAGAGCATCGCAAGCGATCGTCCGGCGATCACACGAAAACCTTGCCTGGTGCGCTTTGAAAAGCCAGCGCTTCCCAAAATCTTGATGCGATCAGTCATGGTCACCACCTCACGGATGTGCTGGCGAACAGAAGCCCGGCGTTGTGCCGGTCAACCGTTCCGCCGAATATGTCCGAATAGCCGATATCGAAATTGACATGGCCGCCAGCGAGCTTGGCGCCCACCGTCCAGCCAAACATGTCGCCACCCTCGATGCGGTAGCGTGATTGCGAAGGGATGCGCCCATAATCAAGACCGACATAGGGACGAAACTCGCCAAATAATTTTACAAGCTCCGCATGACTGGCGAAGGGCTGTGTGCGCCAGGCCAGATCGTTGCGGACGAAGAAGCCGTTATTGCCGTAAAGCATGGTCTCGCGCGTGCCACGCACGTTGGAATATCCGCCAATCGAGAATTGTTCGGCGCCGAACAGATTGTCCGGGGAATACTGTCCAGTGATGATCGAGTTGACCTCAAAATGCTGTTCGGCGAGCTCAAACGGCTTGGTCATCGTGATGGTGCCGGTAAATTTGGAAAACCGGGGATCTGCGTCCCCTGCCCCGACGTCGCCCGGCCCTACGGCGTCAAAGAGATTGAGCCCCTGGCTGTAGGACAGGTCGAAGACCCAGAGCCCTCCCAACATTCGGCGCGAATGCGAAATACCGAGATCGCCGACCGTATATCTGCGGCTGCCGACCTCGATCTTGTTTCCGAGCAGGAAATTATTGGTTTCCTTATAGGTCAGGCCGCTATTGAACGTCGTGATCGAATCCTTGTCGCGGAAAATCACCCGGTCTGCGCCGATGCCGGCCTGTTTGCTGGTACCAGACGTTTCCAGCGGACCGAAATTGCCGGGGACGGAGCTGTCGTAACCATACCAGGAACCGTTCAGCGACAATGTCCAATAGCCGTAGGGGACGCTGACATTACCGGAATAGCTGTTGCTCCGGCCCTGACCGTCATCAGGCCATGGATAGTCCGGGCCACTATGCTCGTAGGAAAAGTTCCATTGATCGTTGATGCCAAAAAGGCTGTCATAGCCGACCGTGGCCGATGACTTGGAATATCCCGTCTGCTCCTGGCCGAGATTGTTATTGCCGAAGGACAGGTGCCAGGGATGGTCCGGCTTGTTCTCGATATTGAGGATCGTGGTTCCATCCGTCTTGCCCGGCAGCATGGCTGTCTTGGCGTTGTTGGACGGGAGACGGTTGATCTGGTCGAGACCCTGCTCGATATCACGCAGGTTGGTGATCTTGTCCTTCATGCCGGGAAAGGCAGTCGCCAATACGCCGGAGCCGGGGGCTGGTTTGCCGTTGATGTAAATATCCGACAGCGTACCTTCGACGGCGACCAGACGCAGCATCTTGGTCCCGGCGATATCCTGTGCGGGCACGTAGACGCGCGAGGCTACGAAGCCCTTGTCGAGGTAGAGATGCGTCAGGTCGCGCAGCAGTCCGTTGATCTCGCCCATGCCGACACAGCGGTTCGCATAAGATGCCGTGACCTTGGCAATGGCAGCAGCAGAAAATTGCTTCACTCCATCCACCTCGACATGGGTGATCGCAAAGCACGGTCCAGGCTTCTGACTGCTGGATGGTGTTGGTTGCTGAGGCCCTGCCGGCGCGGGCTTCGGCGTCATCTGTCCCAAGGTCTCCAGGCGCTTCTGTTCAGCCTCTTGCGCTTGCCGGCGCGCAAAGTCGTCATTGGGCGTCTGGGCGGCGACCGGCGATACGGCAAGAGCTGCCGTCAGCAGGGCGCTGGCGGTCAAAACGAGATTGCGGCGGTGAGCAGCTGGTGGGGGCCGGGCCGACTTCATAACTCTGTCTGCCTCTTGCCTTAGGGAGTATCAGTCTTCTGCAAAGCATCCAAAGCCGCCGACAATCCTTTCAGCGAGAATTTGATGTTGACCTTCTGCCCATTCATCATCTGCACGTGCCCGGTTCCATCGGCTGCCTTGGAAAACGCCGCGATCATGCGGGCGTCCAATTTCTGCTGAGACCAGCAGCCGGCCTGAGTGCAATTGCGGTAGGCGAGTTGCACCACAGGCTTGTCGGCCGCGTCGATGCTTAGCCCAGAGGGCAGATACATGTTGAGCGGCACAAGGGCGGTGAGAACGAGATCACTTGCCGGCGGCTTTGCACCCTTTTTGCCTGATGTGGCCGGTACATCTGCCTTGGCGATGGCAAGCGTCAGTACGTTAACATCCTGGTCGCCCTGCTTTACCGTCGCAATCTGCGCGACCTCACAGTTCGTTGTCGCAGCGCCATCGGCAGCCTTGCCGTCGATGCAGCGGTAATACCAGTCGTCGAATTTCTGGACGCGGGCCTGGGGCGCGGGTGCCGGCTGTGCAGGTGGGGCCGCAGTGGTCGTCTGCTGGCCATTTGTGTTTGCCGGAGCGGCCTGCTGCTCCTGCGCGAGGCTGGAATACCCGTATAAGGTTGATGAAAACAGCAGCGTGGATGCCAACGCCCGCACTGAAAATGCTCTATTTAAAGCCGTTAAAGTCATGCAATCCCCATCAGCAATGCATTTGAATGTGCAAGTCGACCCGATCAATCGACTGTCCATCAAAGTTTTAAAAATACAGGTTTTTAGAAATACGAGGCCACTCATTGGCTGCGTCCGAGATATCAGACTAAAAGCACTATGGGCACACTGAGTCTTTCGCGCGCCGTTGTATTTGCAACGTTTCTGACGAGACGTGCTAATTCTACATCACCGACCCCTGCAGATTGATGGTAAATCCCGCTGCCGTTCTCGCTGAGTGCACCCTGCGATGTTTAAAGCATAGGGCCGGACAACCCGGTTCGTTTCATCGAAGCTTTTGTTGACGACATTGATCTTACGACACCAGCTTCGTTCAGGCGGCAGCCAAGGACACGGGTCGGCCAAGCTTTGATCCGCCCAATTGGACACCTCTATTTTCCGGGTGCGGTGGGCCAAATGGCCCCGTGGATGCATCATCCGCGATGAACTCGCGCGGATGACCACTCATCTTTTGTGATGATTGCCGCATCTGCCGCATACATTTCGGCCTTCCGGCCAGCTGCGCGTTATGCGGTCCGTGGTTTTCCAGTCAGCGTTGGATCTCCTGGGAGAGCATGAGCCGCTGTTCCTGCCGCTACAAGGCGGCAAGGTGCTGGCTGCTCCTGTCGGCAGCATACTGCCACTCATCAGGACGTTGTTCGATCTGTTCAATCTGGTTGGAGGTGTGGTGCGGACGGGCGACTGCGGTTGTCGTCGCTTGATGCTGCAAGCCTTGCCGATCTGGAGGGAGCCGCCGGCGCCGGCGCCGTCTGGCAGGGCGGTCAAAGAGTGCTTGCGCTGGAGAAAAAGCTACGCGGCCACGACGGCATTCCTGATGTCGACCTGCCGCCGTGGCTTAATGCGACATTGCGGCCCTATTAGGCGCACGGGCTGGCATCGTTGGCGTTTCTCAAGGGTGTTGGGCTTGGCGGCATGCTTTCGGGCGATATGGGTTTCGGAAAAACGGTCCAGGCGCTGGGCCTGATCGCCATCGAGAAGCCACTGGGCGACTATCGACCCGCGTTCTAGTCGTCGCTCCCACCAGCCTCATGGTCAATTGGGCGACGGAACCCGAAAAATTTGCGCCGGGATTATCCATACTCGTTCTGCAAGGTGCCGACCGCAAGGAGCATTTCCAAAGCCTTGAGGCTGTTGATCTTATGCTAACCACCTATCCGCTGCTGGCACACGACCAAGCCATCCTTGCCGAGCGCGGTTGGCACATGATCTTCCTTGATGAGGCGCAGGTCATCAAGAACGCAAATGCCGCGACGACGAAGCTGGTACATGGGCTAAAATCGCCGCATCGCTTTTGCCTAAACCGGGACGCCGCTGGAAAATCACCGCGGCGAAGTATGGTCGCTGTTTCACTTCATTGCTCCGGGGTTTCTCGGCGATTTGAAGAGTTTTACCCGTCAGTGGCGGACGCCGATCGAAAAGAAGGGTGACACGGCCAGCTCGCGGCTGTTAGCAACCCGTATCAAGCCCTTTCTGCTGCGGCGAACGAAGGAAGAGGTGGCGGCCGAATTGCCGCCAAAAACCGTTATAACCGAAAAAGTAGAGCTTTCTGCAGGTCAGCGGACGTTTTACGAATCCATCCGGCTAGCGATGCATGTAAAAGTTCAGGCGGCAATCGCCGAGAAAGGGCTCGCCCCCAGCCATATCGTCATTCTGGATGCCCTGCTGAAATTGCGTCAGGCCTGCTGCGATCCGCGCCTCTTGAAACTGACGCAACCGAAAAAGCTATCGGCAAGTGCCTTTGAGTCGGCCAAGCTCGAACAGCTGATCGAGTTGGTCGCCAATCTGATCGATGAAGGCCGCAAGTCATCGTATTCTCCCAGTTCACTTCATGTTGGAGTTGATCGGGAAGCGACTAGACGACGCGGGCATCGCCTATGCCTTGCTCACCGGCGATACCATCGATCGTGCAGCGCAGGTAATGTCGTTCCAAATGAAAAAATGCCTGTCTTCTTCATAAGCTTTAAGGCCGGCGGTGTCGGACTGAACCTGACGGCCGCTGATACAGTGATCCTCTACGATCCCTGGTGGAACCCGGCGGTCGAGGAACAAGCTCTCGACTGGGCCCACAGGATCGGCCAGGCTAAGCCGATCTTCGTCTACCGGCTGGTTGCCGCCGACCCGATTGAAGAAAAAATGGACGTGCTCAAAGACAAAAGCGTGCGCTGGCCGCCAGCCTCTTCGACCATGACTGCCGCCCGACACTCGCGATGACCGAGCCGGATCTCGACTTGTTGCTCGGGGTAGCTGATCGGGGGGGTGAGTGGATTATGGTCGCAACGCTTAATCTCACCCTGGATGCGGACCTCACCGCCGGCGTTTTCCGTCCCGCCGAGTTTAAATGACGTCTTCCCAGAAATCGCCCGTCAATCCTCAGCTGTAAATCTGGACACCAATGTTTCGTTGTCGAAGCTGTATCATAAACTCCATTGCGGGAGACGGCGAAATTCTTCGCGCTTGAGCCGCAAGTCGCAACTATGGCCGAGACCGCCTCTTTGCCTGCACAGAAGTTGCTCCGAGCGCAGCAGCGGGCCCGCCAACAGCGCCCGACCCAAAGCCTTTGTCATCTGAAACTATTAAGGCTGCTTATTTCAGACTTAAGTCGCTGTTTCTCGGCTGCCGAACAAGCGGTGGGGTATACGTCGCAAACAGCCAGGGTTTCTTCAGCATCGGTACGCCTTTGGGCTTGCTCGTGGTTGAGGTCATTAAACTGGTACCATGCTTGTGTCGCCGGCCTCGGCATGGTGCTGGCGCCGACTTTGCTGAGCGGCCGGGAAATGCGATCCGGCGTGATTGTAGCGCTCTCGGGACATGAGCCTGTCGAAACCGGAACTTATCGGTACTAGCGTCGCTCGGAATCGCGCGGTCCGGCAATTCTGCGGCAGGGTGGGTGCCGAAATGCGGCGACTGGAGTGAGAGCAGGTTACGATGACGCACCCGCGCCGAAAATTCAGGGATGTCATTTTAGCCGATAAATTGAAAACGCTCGACGTCTTAGTCGCCCAAACTCTCTTTCGCGCAAGGGCGATTTTGCTTGATCGCCGATTCGCGCACTAGCACTACTTTGGCAGAACTGGTTCTGCGGTTCGAATGTGCGCTTTGCAGTGGGGACATCGGATTGTGGTCATGGGCGTGGCGAGTGCGCTGATGACGGCTCGACGGATAGCAGGCAGGGTGGGTTCAGGCGGCCCCTTGCGTGCTTGTCGCTTCTTTTTTTTCCCGCTTTGCAGTCTGCAATCTCTGGTGCTGGAGGAAGGCGTAGGCGATCATCGTCATCAGAGCGTGCCGATGTAGCCCTTGCCATGATCGGCCTTCGAAGTGGTCGAGGCCGAGTTCCTCTTTCATCTGCTGATGCGCTTGCTCGCAAACCCATCTCGCCTTGATGGCGGCGGCCAGCGCTTTCAACGTGGCGTTAGCCGGCAAGTTGGACAGGTAGTATTTACGCTCGTCGTTTGATCGCCATTCGCCAACCAACCAGGCTTCCTCGCCCGGCATGTGTTGCTGTCCCTTATCAAGAATGCGTTGCGGCGTGCCGTCGGCGATCCGGACGCGCAATGCTGCAAAGCGTGCCGTCAGGCGGCCCTTTGTGCCACGCCGCCAACTGACCTTCTTCCAGCTTGCATGCGTCAGGATCGTCTCCGAGGCAACCGACAGAATGTCGGGGATCGGATGCTTGCGTGGGCGACCATGACCGGAGATGGGAAAGATCAATCCGACATCATCGGGATAAACCTTCTGATGCTTGGGGATACCGACCGCCCAGGTGAGGCCACGTTCACTCAGCCCCTTTCGGAACGTAGCCGACAGGCCGTAGCCTGCATCAGCCAGCACTGTGCCAAACCGGACACCAGCCACGATCAACCGATCGATCTCGTTAAGAGCGATCTCCGGCTTGGTGCGCGGTTTGCGTATCGGCTCGGGAACGCCAGCTTTTGCCATTCGATCCTCGTCACTGGTCCAGCCCTCGGGCAGGAACAGACGCAAGCCAACCGGAACAGGAACCTCGTCTCGGGCAAGCGTCACCGACACCAGCGTCTGGCAATTTGCCCTCTTGCCCAGCATCGAAGCGTATTGCGGCGCGACGCCGACTGAGTGGTCGCCTTTCTTGGGAAGGCCGGTATCATCGATCACCAGAAACGCATCTAACGCGCCAACGATCCTGTCTGCCTGTCGCGCAAGCTCAGTCTCAAGAGGAACAGCATCCCAAAGGCCATCGGAAATGAAATGGTGCAGGCGGTCGTACTGGCCTGGAGCAAACCGTTCCGCCATCGGCTCGATACTCTTGCGGTCACCCGGTCCAATGAGCCCAGAGACGTAAAGCGGGCACATCTGTCGTCGCTTCTTGTGTTCGAGCTTGTCCAGAAATGGCTGCAAAAATGCTGAAAGCTCCGTATCCCAATCTGCCATATCGCGCTCCCAACGAAGAGAGCACAATCATCTCAAACCAGCCTTGCCCCAATCTGCCAAAGTAGTGCTAGCCGATAGACTCTTTCGGGGACAGGAAGGTTTGCGCAATCGTATAAATCGCGGTCTACACAATGGCCTTTCCGCATCACCGATTCGCTTATTCGCCAAAAAACCCGTTCGCTTAGAAATGGATACGCCTGTCACGACTGACACCGGATTGCCATCTTGCTGCTCAGCCCATTCGCCTATTCCCAAATCGGTTGTTCTGACGCACCAGGACGCGCCAATGGCGGCGATGCCCTTCCTTTGCGGTAAGGCATCTGCGTACAAACGGGCGGTATTACCGTCGATTTTTCCCCAACTGATCGCCAGCGTACGTCCGCCATATTGAGCATCATCGCCGCGCCAAAGCGACTGCGCCCCGCGGGCGAAACGGCACGGTATACCGTTAGCCTATCCTGCTCTCGGACCAAATCAGTTTGACCACCTATGCTAACGCGCAACTGCTATAACATGGCGACCAGACCGATTTCGTGGAAGATGCTGAAGCGGGCCGTCGTCGTGAGGTGTCGGAATGTCGGTGACCGAAACGGTGAGATATCAATAACATCCGAACGAGGCAACGGCTAGCGCAACGCAGGAGAGGATTACCACCCTCAGCGCATGCCCGAAGAATGCGGGCATAGTGCAAAGCGTTCCGCCTCTCCGTCGTGTTTGAGGAAGTCGGGGCTGCGTCCGCCAACCGGCCAGACAGGCCGGGCGGGTGTCGGATAGATCTTGATGCCGTCGCAGTTTGCCGACAATACGCAGCGCTAATCAACGCCCTCGACGCCAAGCGACGACGATGCATCGCTGCCAGAGCATCGTCACCGGGAACGGCGGAGACCCGCTTGCGGGCTTCGTTCGCGAGGTGAATTGAGACGTCCGCCGCAGGCGGATCGCCCGGATCATCGGTCTGCCATCCCATCTAATATTAATCCGCCGTGTCCGGTTCTGCCTGTCATTATCATCCAGCCAAATCAGCTCTACGTCGAACGCAGGGCCCCCATCAAAAACATGGCCTGTTACTATTCTATGTCGATTGAGCCGAATCTGTTCGGCGAGGTCTGTCTTATCCGCCGATGGGGTCGCATTTGGCACCGGTGGTCATAGCCGAGTGCATCATTTCACGCCGGAGGAGGAGGCTGGCAACCTCTTCCTTGAACTGCTGCGAAAGAGGCGATCTCATGGATACGAACCGAAGCCCCATGGCCGCCCGGAGAGCGTCATCTGATCGGCTGCGAGAGGAGGACCGCCAGGGCGTGCCTTCCGGTAAACGTGAGACGGGGTCTCGCCCATTGGATTCAAACGTGATCTTGATCTCGGCGAAGAACGGACTGTTGATCGCGAGCTTCAGGCCAAATTTGTCGTTGCGGAATAACGGGCAGTCCGCGAAATAGGACCGTAGTGCAAGCGTAGGACGCGACGCCAATGGACGGTGAGGAAGTCGAAGACGCAGGAAACTCTATCGGCGTCGCGTTGCGGCACGACGTCCGGCAGCGCGGTCTTGATTTCGATCACAGAGCGTCGAAAGGCGCCGTGTGGGAACTGATCACTTCCGTGACCGACAGGCGGAACGGGTCTTGGTCGTCATGGAGCTTCCAGTCTATCATGCCGGTCGATCCGGCAGGGTGGCCTTGGCGATATGGTGAAAGCCACCCTCAAAAGGGCGGCTCGGCGCTGAGTCTGACTTCCCGTTCGGCCATCAGGACTTCGCGCCCAGCCAGCGCCAGGTCGAGTTCCGCCTCGATCCGGCGACGTTCGTCCGGGTGTACGTTCGTCCGGGTGTGCGTTCCGCAACTCGGCCTGCAGTTCCACGATGCTCCGTTCCAGTTCGTTTGCCATCGTCGTCTCCTTGACGTTTGTTAAAGACGACGCCCGCGGTCATGGAGGGATGGAGGGGTCAACGGTCGCGATAGAGACCGGCGGAGCCGGCAGGGTGAGCCGAACTTCTGTGGTCGGGCCTCAGGATCGGGCAAGAAATTTCGGGGACCCGCTCGTCCTAGGCCTTCATGCCGCCATGGCATCCTCGGTTGGACGCAGCAGACATTCCCTCTCCGTACTGCCCATTGATCCGCAAGTGGGCTCGATGCCCGCGTGCGGATCCACCAATACAGATGCACCGTGATGCGCCAAATACGCGGTAGCTGTGGAAAAATCAGCAAATCGCTGCTCTTGGCGGGGTGGGTCGATGACAGGGCTGTGATCCTCTGTCAGGGATTTTCGCACGAATGACAATGGGGAGAACGATATGACGACCACCAATGAAATTGCCGACAAGATCGCCGACGAGCACAGTCTCACGAAGGCCCAGGGAAAGGCGATCGTCGAAGCGGTGATTGCATCGATCATAGACGCAGCGATTGCCGGCGACGAAACGAGCCTTCCCGGCTTCGGAAAATTCAAGGTGAAAGATACACCGGAGCGCGAGGCGCGCAATCCCGCGACCGGAGCGGCCATCAAGGTCGCCGCCGCCAAGAAGCTGGTGTTCACACCAGCCAAGGCGCTGAAGGATGCGCTCAACAAGTGATCTGAGGAAAGCCCCGCCCGGATCGAGCGGGGCTTCGATGTCTGATCAGCGGCGGGTGTTGCGCGACCAGATGAGCTGCAGTCCCTCGTGTCCCTGGATTTCACTGAGCGTCGCGTAGATCGGGGCCGGAAAACTCGGATCGTCAAGTTTGACCGAGATGCAGGCGCGCTCGGTTTCCCGGGCCTGCTTCTGCCAGCCTGCGCCGAATTCGACATTATGCGGTGCACCGCATAAGGTCGATTATGCATAGAGCGTGATTATGCGGAGCGTTGGTCGCTGAAGCCTGCTTTTGCCGATGCTCGCGGTGGATTTTACTCCGCATAATTCCGGAGCCTTCTGTGCCGCTGCGATGGATAGTGCGTGTTAAAATGCGGACGTCTTTGGCCTATGCTGATCCGCATGATCATTTAGGCGGAAGCTTCAAAGTTGGCGGAAAAGAATGATGCTTGGGAGAACATTGCTCGCATTCGACGGCGGTTAGCCGATCTGAATGAAGAGCGGATGGCGCTTGAGCGTGAGCTGGAAGTGTTTGAGCAACAGCTGATTTCCGATAGCCAGATTGCCGCCGAAAAGCCAGCCTTCACCGATGCCCCTGTTACCAACAGCTCGCCGTCGATGGAGAAGGTGGAGTTATTCCGGCAGTTGTTTGCCGGGCGCCCCGATGTCTTTCCGGTGCGATGGGAAAATAGAAAGGATGGACGCACCGGCTATTCGCCATCCTGTTCCAACGAGTGGGCGAAAGGAATCTGCGGCAAGCCGAAGGTGAAATGTGGGGACTGCCCGCATCAGGCGTTCATCCCGTATTCCGAGGATATCATCGAAAAGCACCTTCGTGGCGGCGATGCCCGTTCAAGCGACTTTGTTGCCGGCGTATATCCATTGCTGCAAGACGAAACATGCTGGTTCCTTGCTGCTGACTTCGACAAGGAAAGCTGGGCGGACGATACCAGAGCGTTGCTGGCAACCTGTCACGCAAAAGGAATTGCCGCAGCCCTCGAACGGTCGAGGTCGGGAAACGGCGGCCATGTCTGGATATTCTTCTCCGAACCCGTTCCCGCGAAGGTCGCCCGACAACTGGGGGCCGCACTGATCACAGAGACGATGGAGAACCGCCCCGAGATCGGCTTCACGTCCTATGACCGTTTCTTTCCCAACCAGGATACCATGCCACTTGGCGGCTTCGGCAATCTGATCGCGCTTCCCCTGCAAAGGAAAGCTCGCGAAAATGGAAACAGCGTTTTTATCGATGGCGACCTGCAACCCTACGATGACCAGTGGGCATACCTGTCGTCTTTACCCAGGTTGTCGGCGGACGAAGTCTTCAGGATCGCCGACGAAGCCGAATTGTCGGGGCGGGTCTTGGGCGTCCGGATGCCGGTCGATGACGAACATGCCGATGAGCCGTGGATGATGTTGCCGTCACGTCGGAGCGAGCCGCGGCGAATTGAGGCTGCGATCCCGCAAAGCATCAAGGTCGTGATCGCCGATCAGGTTTATATCGATAGGACCGAGCTTCCGTCCGCGCTGATTGCGCAGTTCGTGCGCCTGGCAGCATTCCAGAACCCGGAATTTTATCGTGCGCAAGCAATGCGATTGCCGACATTCGGCAAGCCGCGGATCATCTCCTGTGCCGAGCTTCATCCACGCCATGTCGCGCTGCCACGAGGCTGCTTCGACGAAGCAATTGAGCTCGTCAAGAGCCATGGCGCGACCGCCATTTTGGAGGATCACCGCGAAGACGGAGATGCGCTACCCGCCGGCGTCTCGTTCCAAGGGGAACTGCGACGGCCACAATCGCGGGCCTTTGCTGCTCTTGTCGCCAACGACAACGGCGTGCTCGCCGCGACGACCGCCTTCGGCAAGACAGTTGTCGCTGCTGCACTCATTGCACATCGAAGCCGCAACACGCTGGTTCTTGTTCACCGCAGGGAGCTTCTCACCCAATGGGTAGAGCGTCTGAGTTCCTTCCTGAGCATCGACCCAAAGCAGATCGGCATCATCGGTGGCGGGAAAAGGAAGCCAACAGGGATCATCGATGTGGCGCTGATCCAAAGCCTGGTTCGCAATGGCGAGGTCGATGACATCGTGGGAAATTACGGTCATCTGATTGTGGACGAGTGCCACCATCTGTCCGCTGCAAGTTTTGAACTTGTCGCTCGCAGATCCAAGGCGCGATACGTGGTTGGCCTATCAGCGACGGTCGCCCGAAAGGACGGCCATCATCCGATCATCTTCATGCAATGCGGTCCCGTTCGCCATCGGGTCGATGCAAGACTTCAAGCTGCCGAGCGTGGTATGCGCCACCGTGCCCGCGACCGTTCGACGAAGTTTGAGTTACCAGCGTCACTCGTCTCGGCAGAGCGCCCGTCAATGCCAGCGATCTATGCGGCCCTTGCGCAGAACCAAGGCCGAAATGACCTGATATTCGATGACGTGTTGAAGTCCCTCGAGGCCAAACGTTCGCCCATCCTGCTGACGGAGCGTAAGGATCACCTTGATTATCTGCAGCAGAAGTTCTCACCGTTTGTAAAAAATCTGGTGGTGCTACGTGGCGGCATGTCGGCGAAGGATCGCAAGCAAGCCAACACGGCGTTGAATGTCGCAGACGATGATGAGCGTCTGATACTTGCGATAGGCCGCTATATCGGGGAAGGCTTCGATGACGCCCGGCTCGACACGTTGTTCCTCACCATGCCGATCGCCTGGAAAGGCACTTTGGCGCAGTATGTCGGACGTCTGCATCGTCAGCATGACGGTAAGAAAGACGTCTTGGTCGTCGATTACGTCGATAGCACCGTTCCCGTTCTGGCCCGGATGGCGGCAAAGCGACGAGTGGGTTATCGCGCGCTGGGCTATGTGATCGAATGAGGGCGCCCCGCTGTGGGCGGAGCGCCGTGTTTCTGGTCAGCGGGACCAGATGAGCTTGTGCTCGCCTTTGTCGCCCTGGACGAGGGAGGCATAGACCGGAGCTGTGAAGGACGGATCGTCGAGCTTGAGCGAGAGGTATTCGGCGCCGGTTTCCCGGGCGGTCCGGCTCCAGCCGGCTCCGAACTCGACACCCGTTGCTGTGACCCGGAAGTCCGGGGCGCGATCGTTGTCGCGGTCGCAGGGTTTGATTGATGCCTTGACGTTGAGGGTGAGGGTCTTGATGGTACCGTTGTAGGCGCCGGTTTCGTCGCGGGTGAAGGTGCCGATCTGAGCCATTGTCGTTCCTCCTGAGAGTTGTTCGAAGCCGCCCGATGCGGCCTCGATGGCGGTCGAGAGGCGACGGGTTGGCCTGCTGCATCCAAAGGACCACAGCGCCAGCGGAGGACGGCGGTAGCCGAGCTTGTTGGCTCGCGAGGAATGGCCGCTTGCGGTCAGGGGAAGAAGGTCGGCGAAGCCGTTGCAGGCCAAGGCCCGACCGGCGCCAGACCAGCCGAGATGAGAGGCCGTATCGGGGCTTCGCGGCATTGTCGGCCGAGAACGACGTGGATGATCGCCTCATCATCAGCAGGAACACCGCTGTCGCAGCGTCATCGCCCCTACCGATGTCATTGCCATTGCCATCATCTTGAGGACCGGCAGCAAGACACGTGGGCCTGTGAGGCCAAACTCGCCGTGCCGATAACGGATGAGCTGCATACCGACTGCTGGAATGGATTTTAAACCTCCGATTTGTTCAATACGCCGGACTTCTCCGGCGCCGACAAGCAACTGGAGGTAATAGTGACAAAGCGAAAGTACAGACATCGCCACAGTAACTGATGCTCGCCATCAACACGTACTTTGCCCAGACTTTCGGCGGACTGCGACAGACGCGAACACAAGTACTGTCGACCATCACTATGTCTCCATCTTAACGCTTTGAAACGGCGTCCGGAAGACGATCCCAGACGCCCGCCTTGCGCCATCGGGAGAACCGATTGTAAAGCGTCGTGCGCGGGCCATAACGCTCCGGCACATCTCGCCAAGACGAACCAGTCCTGAAACGCCAGAGGATACCGTTGATGACCCAACGGTCATCGACACGTTCAATTCCACGGCTGTTGTTCGGCAGCAGAGGTGCAATGATAGCCCATTCCTCGTCGCTCAATTCGTGACGGCGCAGAGCAATCTCCTTTCAAGAAAATGAGAATCTGCAATGAGCTCAGCGCAAAGCACGGCCTCGTGGTTTTCCATCCAACGCGCAGCTGTTGATCGGCGCCCACGGCATTGCGCCGGCAACGAACAGCGCGCGAAAGGTCTCCCCCTTGTCGACCGACCGTTCCGGCCCGATGTCGTCGGCCTTGTTTTGGCTTGCCAGCATGACATGGAACTTGCCGGTCAATTCACTGCCGCCATCGAGACACTGAAAACTGATGGCACGCTGCAGGCGGTGAGCCTAAAATGGTTTGGAACGGATCTCGTGTCAGATTGAAGTGGTGGCTCATGCCGCAAGTCCGCAAAAAAGGGCCGGCGGCGGGCAAGGTGGCCTTATATCTGAAGGATATCGCTAAGCCGCAATCTTCCCGATTTCCCGCTTTGATGCCTGAACGAGAAATCCTGACCTGGTCAAACCATGTGCTTCTGCGTAGGCATCCACCTCCTGCAAGACATCCTCGGGCATCGTGATGTTTACGCGGATGGCCTTTTTCGTTTCTTTTTTAGCGAAACAAGAATGGCGGCACCTGAGGAATTATGAGGATCAGCCATAATGTCGGTGAGGGAAGATGCTTCAGGGACAGCCTCTCCATCTTCGACAAGACCGTCGACGTGAAAAGCCAAAGCCTCTTCGGCCATGCGACGGGCGTCAACCAAATCAGTGCCGGCTGTTACGACACCTGGGAAGTCAGGAAAGGAAACACCGTAATCGCTTTCGGCTTCCTTGTGGATCAGTCCGATATAGTTGCGCATAGTGATTACCTCAGTTTTAGCCCAGATTGCTTTTCGATGCTCTTGAGCGTCAACGGGATATCTTGCTTAGGATGAGGAACGGTTACCCGGCGTAGCTTTGACGGGTGTTTGAATTGGACGTGGCTGCCCTTCTTGGCAGCCTTAAACCATACATCAATCGTCAAGGCAGAGTTAATATCGACGCTCTTCGGAGAGAGAATACACACACGAAATGTGTATAAATCAAGATTGCACAGCGTCGCTTGGAATTTACGGTAAGGCGAGAGCCATTCCGCGAACAAAGCGTGATTGGCGGCGTCCCGGACGAAATGCAGGGTCGCCGCCTGCCACGGCGTGGTGGAACGCCCGCAAATTGGCGTTAGCGGCTGAGGATACAGGAACATGTCAAGCTCCCAACGGTTTAACCCCGTCAATTGAAGGAGTTCTAAATGGCATTCGTCAAAGCAAAAGATGGTACGCAATTGCATGTCAAAGATATGGGCCAGGGACGTCCTGTCCTTCTCATCCATGGATGGCCACTGACAGGCGACATGTTTGAATACCAGACGCTGGCACTTCTGGAAGCCGGATACCGGGTCATCACCTATGACCGGCGTGGTTTTGGTCAGTCAGGCCATCCGGCGGACGGCTATAACTATGATACCTTCGCCGACGATTTGGCGAGTGTCCTGGAGGAACTCGACCTACAGCAGGTCTCGCTGATCGGGTTTTCGATGGGTGGTGGCGAAATTGCCCGCTATCTCAGCCGCCATGGTGTGTCACGCGTTGCAAAGACGGTGTTGGTTTCTTCTGTTGTCCCGTATCTCCTGAAGGACGGGAGCAATCCCGATGGCGTGGATGCAAGTGTATTTGAGGATATGAAGGCACAGATTCGCAAGGACCGCTTCGCCTTCCTGCAGGCCTTTGCGAAAACTTTTTACGGGGTCGGGATGCTGACCAATCCGGTTAGCGAGGGTGTGCTCGATTGGTCGTTTGCGCTCGGCATCATGGCAAGCCCCAAAGCCACGATCGAGTGCATCGATGCGTTCGGTAAAACGGATTTTCGCGGCGATCTCCCAGCGTTTACCATGCCGACGTTGGTCATTCACGGGACGGGCGACAAGACAGTCCCGATCGGTCCGTCGGGTCGTGCTGCTGCAGCCGCTATTACCGGGGCGACCCTAATTGAGTATGACGGCGAGCCTCACGGCCTGTTCGCGACGGTCCCCGAGCGTCTCAACAGGGATCTGCTCGAGTTCTTAGCTTAGCTGTCGGGATGCGTGAGTAGGTACAGCGAAAGGCGGGCTGGTCCCGCCTTTCGTATTTTTCATGAAAATATTTTGATCAGCAACCATCCTCGCCCGCAAAGGGAAGCCTCACGGAGGTGCGACCTCACCGACTTTGGACTTGCAATGCCGAGGCGGAAGAAGGCCCACGTACTTTTAATTCGTTGGGGGACGGAAGGTGGGGGTGGTTGCTCCATCAACAGGAGTTGGACAGGATCAAGGTTCGTTAATTGAGTAATATAATGCGTTTCCCTCCCCCCGCCATTTCCCGAGTCCGCCTTGAGCAGTTGCTTTCTCTCAACGCTCAATCCAAGCCGATTTCGCCTGAAGTCAGGCTGGGAAGCCCCGCGCCAGAGCAGGCAAGCCTAGATCTTTCCCGGCCAACGGGAGGTACCTCACGCCGAGAGCCAGAAGAAACTTTTTTACATCAATGACTTGGAAGAGATTGCGTCATGCGACTTATGGAATCTGGGGTTTTCATAGCGCGAAAAAAAAGAATTTTACCTAATCGCTTGAATGTCAGCGCTCACCGTCGGACAGCTTCGCTCTCAATCTTAATCAGAGTGGTCTGAATTGATTGCCACCATCAATTGCTTTTGATGGCTCGAACCTGTCTCACCCACCACTCCGGATAAAATCTAGAAGAAAATGATGAGCCCGACGGCTCTCACCGCATTTCCAGAATACCCAAGAGCTTACCACGATAGCTATCGCCGATCACAGCGAGGACGATAACGGCACCGATCACGATAGGTTTGACATTATCGTCGGCGCCCAGAAGTTGCAAGCCGGTCGACAATACCTGCAGAATGCACGCGCCGACCAGTGTTCCGACAATTGAGCCTTTGCCACCCGAGAGACTTGTCCCACCGATGATGACGGCCGCAATTGCATTTAGCTCATAGCCAATCCCTGCGACAGGACTGCCGACGTTCAGCCGGAGCAGATAGACCATAGCGGCTATCCCGGCAGTCAGCCCCGAGATTGCAAAGACTGCAATTTTGTAGCGCCGCGGCGTATGGCCGGAAAGGCGCACGGCCTCTTCGTTGGTGCCGATGGCAAACACGAAGCGCCCGAAAACCGTATATTTCAGGATGAACCATCCGATGAGAACGACGACGATCGCGATCAGGAAGATCGACGGCAGCACGCCCCAGAAGATGAGATTTCCGAAATCGACGAATGGCTGCGGCAGGCCCGTAATCGTGGAGTTATCGCTGACCACGCGCGCCAGACCGCTGGCGACATTGAGCATTCCTAGCGTGACGATGAACGAGGGAAGCTTCCACCTCTCGCAGATCCAGCCGTTGAGCCCGCCGAGAATGAGGCCAACGCCCATGGAGGCAACTGATGCCAAAACGATCGCTTGCCAAGGGGACAGACGGGGATCGATCATGATGGTGGCGCCAACCACCGTGCAAAGTGCTAGAAGCGAACCCACCGAGAGATCGATGCCCCCGACGAGGATGACGAAGGTCATGCCGGACGCCAGGACGGTGTTGATCGCCGTCTGAACGAAAATCTTCAGGAAGTTCTCGGGCGTCGCAAAATAGGGGGCTGCGGCCGAGAAGAATATGACGAGGACGACGAGTGCAATCGCAACACCGGCTTCCCGCATTGAAATACGCAGGATGGTATCAACGAGGCGCACCCGTTTCACGTCACTCGTGGTTTCAGTGTTCTCGGACACGACTATACTCCTTGTAGGCCAGTGAGAGGATCTTGCTCTCGTCAAACTCTTCACGTGTAACTTGACCAGCAATCTTTCCGGCTGAAAGAACGATGATGCGGTGGCAGATGCCCATCAGCTCAGGCAGATCGGAGGAAACCACGAGAATGCCCTTTCCCGTGGCAGCCAAGTTCCAGACAAGCTCATAGATCTCGGCTTTGGCGCCGACATCGATCCCGCGGGTGGGCTCATCGAAAATGAGCACCTTCGGTCCGCGGAAAAGCCATTTGGCGATAACCACCTTTTGCTGGTTGCCGCCGGAAAAGGTTCTGACGACCTGTTTGATCGAGGGCGTCTTTATGCGCAGTTCCTGCACCAGACGCCTGGCATTGCTGTCTTCCACCGTCTTCAGGATCAGTCCGTTGCGGGAGATCTTGCGCAGGTCGGTTATCGTCGAGTTCTGGGCGCAGGTCATGTCGAGCATGAGCCCCTGTGTTTTGCGGTCTTCGGTCGCAAGGCAAAGGCCCGCGTTCACCGCATCCTTCGGGGATCTGATCTCGACCACTTTTCCATCGACCCTGATCTCCCCGGCGGCTTTCAGATCGGCTCCGAAAATGGCTCGCACGGCCTGCGTGCGGCCGCTGCCGACAAGGCCGGCGATGCCGACGATCTCCCCGCTAGCAACGGAGAACGACAACTCCGGGCTATCGCGGCTTACCCTGAGACCCGACACTCCGAGCGCTTCGCCATAAACGGGGCTGTCTTTGCGGAACACGTTGAGATTGGCAATCGTTCGGCCGACCATGAGCTCAACGATTTCAGGAATGGCAAGTCCGGCGAGCGGCCGGGTAATCACGTGCTGGCCATCGCGCAATATGGTCACGTCGTCGCCGACTTCAAAAATCTCTTCGAGACGATGAGATATGTAAAGCGTTGTTACGCCGCGGTTTCGCAGGCGTCTGAGAATTTCGAAGAGGCGATCGACCTCCTTCGAGGTCAGCGTCGCAGTCGGCTCATCAAGCACAAGGAATTTGCTTTCGTAGCAAAGCGCCTTTGCGATTTCGAGCAATTGCAACTGTGCGACACTCAAGCGGCCGGCCTGCATTGTTGGCGCTATGTCGAGGCCGACTTCGGCGAGCAGTTCAGCCGCGCGTCTGTTCATCTGCTTGTAGTCGACCAGTCCGTGGCGGCGCGGCAGGTTCTCGAACAACAGGTTTTCAGCAACCGTCAGATTCGATAGTGGATGGAGTTCCTGATGGACGATGCGGATGCCGGCGCTGAAGGCCTCAAAGGGCGACTGAGGCTCATAGCGCCTGCCGTCGAACCAAATCTGCCCGTCGTCGGGTTTGAACACGCCGCCGAGAAGATTAATGAGCGTAGATTTTCCGGCGCCGTTTTCCCCAAGCAGCACATGTCCCCTGCCGCGGGAAATTTCGATGGAAACGTCCTTGAGCGCCACAACGCCGGGAAACCGTTTGCCGATCCTGTCCAGCCTCAAAATCGTTTCTTCGGTTTCATGTACCAAGTCGATCTCATGCATCGTTCGATCCGGATGAGGGTCAGCAGCACTTCGACGGTTCTAAACAATCGACGCGGCTAGTCATAAGCGGGAATTTTTGCAAATGCCTGCCGGGGAGATGATGCGCCAGCCATGAGCCAGCGCATCCGGTTTTGTTTGGACTACAAAGTGACAAGCTACTTCGTTATGAGCTTGATGTCAGTCTTGACCCAGCCGGTGAACTTCTCGCCCTTCATTTCACGAAGACCGTAATCGATGCCCATGGCAGCCATCTGGGCACCATATTGCTCAACGGTTGCCAGCACCTTGCCATCTTTGATCAAAGGTTGAACGGCTGGAATATTGTCGAAGCCGACAACTTTGATCTTGCCGCTCACGCCAGCCGCATCAAGCGCTTTCACAACACCAAGCACCATCGAGTCGTTGGCAGCCATGACGCCCTGAATGTCATGATATTTGGTCAGAAAATTCGTCATGACAGTGTTAGCTTCTTCGGTCTCCCAATGCGCGGTTTTGCTGTCGAGAAGCTGCAGACCACCGGCCTTGATCGCGTCGGCAAAGCCTTTCGCCCGCTCCTTGGCATTATCGGCTTCCGGGTTGCCTTCCAGGACGACGACCTTGCCACCCTTACCGAGATCCTTAGCAAGAGCATCGCCGGCCAGCTTGGCGCCATCCCTGTTGTCAGGACCGAAAAAAGCGAGATCGATACCGGCGGCCTTCTTCGCACCCTCATCGAGCGCAACATCAATATTGATGACCTTTACGCCCGCTTTTACCGCCTTGGCCAGCGGTGTTACCATGGCCTTAGAGTCTGCCGGAGCAACGACGATGATGTCGTACTTCTGCGTCACAAAGTTTTCGACGGCATCGACCTGCGATGCGAAATCACGCTCGTCTTTCATGCCGACGGCCTTGAAGTCGAACTTGTCCTTATTCTTGGCGGCGTAATCGTCGGCGCCAGCCTTCATCTGCTTGAAAAATTCGTTGGAAAGCGACTTCATGATGAGGCCAACTTTCGGCTTGTCAGCGGCGAAGGCCGGAGCAGTGCTCATCGACAATGCGACGGCCACAAAAAGCGAGCCAGCCGCACTGAGTTTCAGCACGTTGCGACGGGTTTTGATATGAAAAGCACTACGAATTCGTAGATTCGACATTTTAAACCTCCCCAATGTCTTGGAAACCAGGGCCTCCTCGCCCGTATGAACCGTTTCCAATCGTCGACGGATACCAAGTCATATATACGCTGTCAATGCCGTATCCTCGCGCAGTTATGCAACTTGGAGATGTATCTGGCCAGGAAATTGACAGCGTGACATGAACCGGTTCTATATTGCGCGAAGCAAAGTTCGCTCTCAAACTCAGGTCAAATGACGGCTATTGAGCGCGCGGATCTCCATCGATATGAGACAGGGTAAATCGGACGTTCGGTCTCCGAAGCACATAGGCAGAGCCTGAAAATGAAGAAGGTCGGGATACGAGACGTTGCCAAGCGCGCCGGGGTCGCGACTGGGACTGTTTCCAGGGTGCTGAATGGCCACGCTTCCGTGGCGCAGGACGTGCGCGACAGCGTTGATAAGGTCATTGCGGAGCTTGGCTATCGACCGGACCCCCATGCTCGCAGCATGCGAAGCAGAGTGAGCAGGCTGATCGGAATCGTGATCCCGAATTTGTCCAACCCTTTTTTTGCCGAAGTTGTGCAGGGTGCGGAGCAGGCCGCAGCATCGTTCGGCTACAATGTCATCTTCATGACCTCGCTCGATGACGTTGCAAAGGAAGCAGACCGGCTGGAGCAACTGGTCGGACGCAAGGTCGATGGGATCATCCTTGTTCCCAGTGACGGCTTTCACGCAACGAAACCTCCTCTTGGTTTGCCGCTCGTCGTGCTCGACCGGCTAATTAAGGATTATCCGGGCGTTGCTGCCAACCATCGTCAGGGCGCGAGGCTTGGCGCGGAATATCTTTTGAATTTGGGCCATCGCAGTATCGGTATCGTATCCGGGCCGTCCGACTCTGTCCCTGCAAATGATCGTCTCAGTGGCTATCTGGAGGCCGTTGAGGTTTTCAACGGCAGCAGCGGCCAATCGTGTAGTACCATGGTCGTGGAGGCCACATTCGATTATGAAGGTGGCTTGCGGGCCGGGAGTTATTTGCTGGCACAGGCACGCAACGAGAGGCCGACGGCGATCCTGGCGAGCTCAGATCAGCAGGCAATCGGCTGCATGCGGGCTGCCTACGACCTCGGCATTCCCATACCCGCTGCCCTTAGCATTGTCGGGTTCGACGGCATTCCTCTTTCTTACATGACGACGCCACGATTGAGCACTATCCGACAGCCGATAGCGGCGGTCGCTGCCGCGGCGGTGGAAATGATCTTGGGCCGCCGCGAGTTTTCCGAAGCCGATAAACCCCTTCTTCTGAAGTGTGCGCTCCTTGAAGGTGAGACCGCATCATCGCCTAGCCAGGTCCCGATGCTAAGAAATACATAAATCAAAAAGCATGTGCTGGACGTTTAAACATTTCCATATTAAATACCTGTCGACAGATTGCACGCAGATTGCCACTGATCGCATTCTCCGGCTGCATTGACATAACGGGAACGCTATATGGAATTGGTCCGCACACGCGGTTCTGGCACCCAGACAGTCTACGCGACCATCAGGCAGGAGATTCTTGCCATGACATTGGCGCCCGGCTGTCCTCTCGACGAGGTCAAGTTGTCTGAGCGCTTTGGAATGTCGAGGACGCCGATCCGGGAAGCCCTTTTGCGGCTGTCTGCCGATGGACTGATCACCACCTTGCCGAACCGCAGCACCATTGTCGCGGCCATCGATTTCGCGACGCTTCCCACCTATTTCGAAGCACTGACATTGATGTATCGCGTGACGACACGCGGTGCCGCCGACAAGCGCAATTCTACCGCCATGGCCCACATCCGCGCGTGCCAAGCGGATTTCGCTCAGGCTGTGGCGTCCAGGGATGCCTACGCGATGATCGAGGCGAATCGCGACTTTCACGTCGCAATCGCGGAACTGGCCGGCAACCACTATTATACGACCTTCTTCTCCCGGCTGCTGGATGAGGGACGCCGTATCCTGAGGCTCTACTATTCGACGTTCGACGACCGATTGCCACGGCAATATGTCGATGAGCATGAGGAGACGATCGCCACGATCGAGGCCCAGGACGTCGAGAAAGCCGATGCGCTGGCAACCGGCCACGCGGACCAGATTGTTGCGCAGATCCAGAAATATGTTGCCCGCGATGCCGGCAACGCCCGTCGCATCACGATCGTCTAGCGTCACCCGCCGCACGGGTGATCCGCGTGTCGAGCGCTGCCGAAAACCCGTTTCGGACTGGACGCTTTTCGTAACGGTCCATTCCAAACCGCCATTACCACCACGTCTTCAAATCATTGATTGCCGAACGCTGCAGGAGCCCACACATGGAATGGAATTTCCCCGTCGCAAGGATCGATGACCCGGAGCGCTTGCAGCGGGTTGGGCTATTGCAACAGGTGCTGGCGGCTGCCGATTGCGGCGGCATCCTGCTCGGCCCGACAGAAAGTCTGCGTTATTTTACCGGCCTGGTGTGGCATCAGAGCGAGCGTTTGCTGGGAGCGCTGGTGACGCCCAGCGCTCTCTACTACATCGTCCCAGGCTTTGAGCTTGGCCGGGTGGAGACGTTGGCGAGGTTGCCGGGCGAGGTCGTCGTATGGCAGGAGGAGGAAAGCAGTGCCGCCCTCATCAGCGCGTTGCTTCCTCCGAACAGCCGCCTGGCGCTCGACGACGCCTTGCCGCTCTTCGTCTATCACGCGCTTGCACAGAATCTTGGTGCGGAACGCCTCGTCGATGGCGGGAGGATGATCCGCGACCTGCGCCTGTGCAAATCCAGCGCCGAGATCGACCTCATCCAGTTCGCCATGAACCTGACGCTCGAGGTGCAGCGACGCGCGAATGCCTTCATCAAGCCGGGCATCCGCGCCTCGCAGGTTGTGCAATATATCGATGAGCAGCACCGGGCGCTCGGTGTCCCCGACGGATCCAGCTTCTGCATCGTGTCCTTTGCCGAGGCCACCTCCCTGCCCCACGGCGTCGATGGAGACCAAGTCTACCATGCCGGCGACGTCGTCCTCGTCGATACGGGTTGCCGCATCGACGGCTATCATTCGGACCTGACGAGAACCTACGTCTTGGAAGACCCGGACGAAGACTTTGCCCGGGCCTGGACAATCGAGCGGGAAGCGCAACAGGCGGTCTTTGATGCCGCGAAAATCGGCGCGGCGTGCAGCACGCTCGACGACGCCGCGCGCGCCGTACTGTCGAGATATGGTCTTGGCCCCGACTACCGGCTGCCTGGCCTTCCGCATCGCGCCGGCCATGGGCTTGGGCTGGACATTCATGAAGAGCCCTATCTGGTCCGTGGCAATGCGACCGTTCTCGCACCTGGAATGTGCTTTTCTAACGAGCCAATGATCGTCTTTCCGGAGCGCTTCGGTCTCCGGCTGGAGGACCACATCTACATGACGGAAACCGGGCCGCGCTGGTTCACGACCCCCGCAAAAGGACCGGCCGAGCCATTCGCCAATTGACAGCAATCGTCCATGATCGCCGGCCGGCCTGCGGGTGATTGTCGGCACCGGCGCCGTCAACACCAAGATCGCCGCCGAGCATGCGGCCCACGCCCAAAAGGTCGGCGGGCATGGTCTGATGGTCATTCCAAGGGTCCTGTCGCGCGGCACCTCGGCGTCTGCCCAGCGCGACCATTTCAAGACCATCCTGTCGGCGGCACCCAACCTTCTGGCGGTGATCTACAACAGCCCCTATTATGGCTTTGCGACCCGCGCCGAGTTGGTCTTCGATCTTCGCAACGACCACAAGAACCTGATCGGCTTCAAGGAATTCGGCGGCCCCTCAGACCTGCGCTACGCTTCGGAAAACATCACCAGCCGCGACGATCAAGTGACGCTCATGGTCGGTGCCGATACGGCTGTGTTCCACGGGTTCGTAAACTGCGGCGCGTCCGGCGCCATCACCGGCATCGGCAATGTTCTGCCCAAGGAAATCCTGCATCTGGTCGCGCTCGCCCAGGCGGCGGCAGGGGGCGATGCGGTTGCCCGCGCCCATGCGCTGGAACTCGAAAGCGCCCTCGGCGTGCTCTCTTGCTTCGATGAAGGCCCGGATCTGGTGCTCTATTACAAGCACATGCTCGTTCTCACCGGCAATCCCGAATTTACGCTGCATTTCAACGAGACCGACAGCCTGTCGGACAGCCAGCGCGATTACGTCGAAAAACAGTTTGCCCTGTTCCAGGCCTGGTATGCGGATTGGTCGAAGCAGTTCGCGTCGCTGGAAAAATCCAAGGCAGCGTGAGGCAGTAGAGCCAAGCCGACGCGCAGGACACCGGATCGAAGCGGCCAGAGTCGCTTTGATCCCATACCACAAGAGCGGGACGGCCTAGCCTTCAGTTTCGGCCGCTGCTTTGACGAACGACGAGCCGGCAGGCAATGCCCCGCTCACCGGGCGCAATCGCCTCGCCCTTGGTGAGGCCCAGAATGGCAAGGCCCGCCCGCCGCCCGAGCTCCTTCAACTCCATGTCGATCGTCGTCAGGGCCGGCCGCGTCTGCTCGGCAATGACCTCCCAATTGTCGAAGCCAACGACCGCGACGTCCTGGGGAACACGCACCCCGCGGTCGCGCAAGGCATCGATCACCCCGCGGGCGATCTGGTCGTTGCCACAAAAGATCGCATCGGGCGTCGCGTCTCGCTCGAAGATCATGTCGATCGCCGCGTGCCCCCACTCCTCCGTCCAGTCGCCGAACAGCACTTCCGCCCCCGCGCCATAGCTATCCCGGTAGGATCTGGCGCGTAGCCGGGCCGCCAGATAATCCTCGGGACCGGTGATGTGGATGATGGTCCGTCTCGACAACCCCACCAGATGGTCGACGGCAAGTCGCGCGCCTTGCACGTCGTCGGGCAGGAATGACAGACTTCCGGCCGGACCCTTCGCAAAAGCATAGACGACCGGGATCGAAAGATTGAGAAGCTCGACTGGCGGAACGACATCCAGCCGGGTCGCCGTGAAAATGATGCCGTCGACATGCTTGTCCAGCAGCGCTTCGAGATGAAGTTTCGCAAGAGCGGGGTCGTTGTTGGTGGCGCAGAGAAAAACCGAAACGCCCTGGCTGACAAGCGCCTCCGACACACCTGCCGTCATCGGCAACGTCAAGCGGCCATAGGTGTCGTTCGTCAACATGCCGATCGTCGAGGTTCGCTTGCTGAGCAATCCCCTCGCCAGCGAACTTGGGCGAAAGCCGATCTCGGCGGCTATCTGCTTTACCCGTAGGCGCGTTTCCTCGTTCACGCGGCCGGTGTCGTTCAGCGCATTCGAAACGGTCGAGATGCTAACGCCGGCGCGCTTGGCGACGTCTCGGATGGTACGGCGGCGATGGGCGAGGCTTGTCAAAATAGGGGTCCCGGATTTTCGTTGCCAAAAGGTTTTAGCAAAGGACATATACTTTGCAAAAAGGTTTTTGCATATTTTTGCACACACAATGTCGACATACCGATTTTTCTCGAATAGCGTCATGGCAACGTCAAACAAAGGTGCTTGACGGCAACGAAAAAAGGGAACGCTTATGCACAAAATCAAATTGGCGCTCATAGCACTTTCGCTTTTGGCGAGCACGTCGCTTGCAAGCGCCGAAGACATCACCCTCTGGGTTAGGACCTCGTCCGGCGCCGTGCTTCAGGCGCTTGCCGACCACTACAACGCGTCCCATGCCGACAAGGTCAACGTCACGCAAATCACCGCCGAGCAGATGGTGCCGAAACTCGGCGCCGCCATCGCCGGCGGCGCTGCCCCCGATGGCGCTGTCCTCGATTTGATCTACCTGCCGACATTCGCGGCGGCCGATAGCCTCGAAGACATCAGCGACTTCGTCAAGTCCGCCCCTTACGCAAGCGCCATGAGCCCTTCGCATATTCGCCTGGCCACCTATAACGATAAGGTCTACGGCGTCCCGGCCCTGCCCGACGCCTCGATCATCGCCTACAACACCGACCTGTTCACCAAGGCCGGCCTCGATCCGTCCAAGCCGCCGGCATCGCTCGACGAGATCGCTGCGGATGCCAAGAAGATCACGGCGCTCGGCAACAGCACCTACGGCTTCTATTTTGTCGCCAATTCCGGCAGCTGGCTGATCTATGACTTCCTGCCGCATATCTGGGCGGCGGGCGCCGATATCCTGAGCGTCGACGGCAAGACCGCCACGGTCGACACACCGGCCATGCGCGAGACCATCGCCGCCTACCGCGACATGTGGAAGGCCGGTGCCATCCACCCGACCTCGCGCTCGGGCAATGGCAACAACGCCGTCGAAGCCTTCGCCTCCGGCAAGGTCGGGATCCTGATGACCGGCTCCTATATCGTCAATCTGCTGACCAGCAAATATCCTGACGTAAAGTTCGCGGTGGCGCCGATTCCCGGCCCGAAGAACGGCGCGTCCAGCTTTGCCGGCGGCGATACCTTGGCGCTGATGAAGGGCATCGCTCCTGCGAAGAAGAAGGTCGCCCTCGACTTCGTGAATTTCTACATGCAGCCGGACCAGCAGGTGTTCATCACCCAGGAATCCGGCATGCCGTCGCGCACCGACCTTGCCAAGGAAGCCTATGCCAAGTTCGACCCGCGCAACCTCACTGCCTATGATGTGCTTGCCAAGGCCCGGACGCCCTACACCTTCTCGTCCGACGAACTCTTCGTCAGCCGCACGGGGCCGTTCGTCAACCTGATCCAGGGCGCGATCTTCGGCGATGACGTCAATGGTTCGATCGCCAAGACGCAGGACGATTTCACGAAAATCCTGAAGCGCACCAACCCGAACTGATGTTCCAATCACAGGCGCAGGGCGGCACCCTCCGTCCTGCGGTAGCACACCATCCCCATTGAATGCTCTCAACGAAGCGGAAACTCAGTTGTCTTCAAACCCAGGCATGCGGGCATCTGCAGATCACGGACGCGCCAACAAGCCCGAGCCGACGGGTTGGCTGGGACTGCTGTTCATCCTACCAAGCACGCTCTTCATTCTGCTGCTGTTCATTCTGCCGTTGATCATGACGGTCTGGATGAGCTTTTATAACTGGCCGCTACTCGGTAGGACGAAGTTCATCGGCCTTGCCAATTACATCGAGCTCGCCGGCGATACCCAGCTCTGGCATTCGCTCGGCTTCACCATGCTGTACACCTTTCTGGTGACGACAGCCCTTTTCTTGGTCGCCTTTCCGCTGGCGCTGCTGGTCGATCGCCCGATGCGGATCGCCGGCTTCTTTCGCACCATCTACTTCCTTCCCGTGGTCATCGGCTTCGGCGCGGCATCGACGCTGTGGATGTGGCTCCTCAATCCAGACAATGGCGTTTTCGCTGAACTCCTGCAGGCCGTCGGCCTGGTCAACAGCGCGCCAAGACCATTGGAAAGTTTCTGGACAGCGCTTGCCGTCATCATCCTGATGGTCGTGTGGAAAACGGCGGGCTTCACCATGGTGATCCTGCTGACGGGGTTGCAAGGCATTCCCGACGATATCATCGAGGCAGCAAAGATCGACGGCGCCAGTCCTTTCAGCCGCTTTCGGCGGATCACCCTGCCGCTGATGCGCAATTCGATCATGCTGGCGTTGATCCTCAACATCACCTCGTCGATGCTCGCCTTCGATCAGTTCTTCATCATCACCCAGGGCGGGCCTCAGAACAGCACGATCTCGGCGGTCTACTCGATCTATCTGGCATCCTTCTCCTCCTACCGTCTCGGATACGGCTCGGCGATCTCCTTCTCGCTGCTGGTCGTGCTGGTGGCGATCAGTTCCATCCAATTCGTGTTCCTGCGCCAACGTCCGGAGGGCGAGCGATGACCCCGGTGCCTTCGACCGTTGCGCCGAGGCGGCGCGCCGACGGGACCGCGAAGCTCGCCTTTCTGGCTGTCTCGATCGTGTTTTCGATCTTCTTCATCATGCCGATCGTCTGGTCCTTCGCCAACTCCTTCAAGCCGGCGGCAGAGGCGCTTGCCCATCCGGTCGCGCTTTTTTCCAAGGCTTTTTCGCTGGAGAACTATCGTCGTCTCGAACATGTCGGCGCCGGCTGGTATGTCTACGCTCTCAACTCCGTCGCCATCGCCATCGGCACGGTGGTGCTGACTGTGCTGATATCGGTGCCGGCCGGCTACGGCTTTTCGAAATTCCGCTTTCCCGGCCAGTCGCTGATCTTCATCATGGTGATGGCGACGATGATGATCCCGTTTCAGTCGATCCTGACGCCGCTGTTCCTCATCCTGAAGGTCATCCACCTGCAGAACAGTTTGGTCGGCCTGGTGCTTATCTATGTGACCTTCCAGCTGCCGTTCTCGATCTTCATGATGCGAAATGCTTTCGATGCCGTACCACAGGCGCTGATCGAGGCCGGCCGCATGGATGGCGCGTCGCAGACCACCATCCTGCGGCGGATCATGCTGCCAATCGCGCTTCCGGGCGTCGCGACCGTCGCGATGTTCGCCTTCCTCAATTCCTGGAACGAATTTCTGGCGGCGCTGATTTTCCTCTCGGACCAAAACAAGTTCACGCTTCCCATCATGCTCGTCAATGTCTCCTCTGGGATGTACGGCATCATCGACTGGGGCGCCCTGCAGGCCGGCATCACCGTGACGATGATCCCCTGCCTTCTGCTGTTCTTCCTTCTTCAACGCTATTACGTGCGCGGCCTGACCGCCGGCGCCGTCAAGTAAAGTTCGCGGCTTCCCCCGCCAGGAGTTTCCATGTCAGTTTCCGACAAGACAACCGCGTCCGAGCCAGACGGCCGTCCAGCCCGCTTCGTTCCCGCCGACCACAGCCGCGTCGAATTCAGCGGCGGCTTCTGGCAGAGCTGGACGGAGACCGTTCGCAGCGTCACCATTCCGTCCCAGCACGATTGCCTCGAGGAGGAAGGATTTCTCGAGGTTCTCGACTTCGGAAAGCCGCCGGGTCCCCTTGCGCGCCCGATCCAGCCCAGCGGCCTGTCGATGCAGCATTTTTTCGATTCCGACTTCGGCAAGTGGATCGAAGCCGCCAGCTACACGCTCAAGGCTCATCCCGATGTCGAGATCGAGGCGAAGATCGAAGCGATCGTCGAAAAACTCGAACAGGGCCAGATGGCCGACGGCTATCTCAACAGCTGGTTCATTCGCCGCGAACCTGAGAAGCGCTGGACGAACCTGCGCGACCTGCACGAGATGTATTCCATGGGCCACCTGTTGGAGGGGGCCGTAGCCTATTTCGAGGCGACCGGAAAGCGGCGCTTTCTCGACGTGATGATCCGCGCCGTCGATCATATCATCGACACTTTCGGCCCCGAGCCCGGTAAACTGCGCGGCTATGACGCGCATGAGGAGATCGAGCTTGCGCTGGTCAAGCTCTACCGCGTCACCCGCGACCCCCGTCATCTCGACCTTGCCGTCTACTTTGTCGACGAGCGGGGCGCCATGCCGTCCTATTATGACGAGGAGGCGCGCAAGCGCGGTGAAAACCCCGACGACTACGTCTATCAGACCTACGCCTACAGCCAGGCGCACATCCCCGTGCGCGAGCAGACGCAGGTGGTCGGCCATGCCGTTCGCGCCATGTATCTGTTCTCGGCCATGGCGGACCTGGCGCATGAGAACAACGATCCCGCGTTGTTTGCCATTTGCGATCGGCTCTTCGACAACCTGACCAGCCGCCAACTCTACGTCACCGGCGGGCTTGGACCATCGGCATCGAACGAAGGTTTTACCCGCGAGTACGATCTTCCCAATGAGACGGCTTATGCAGAGACGTGCGCCGCAGTGGCCTTGGGGTTCTGGGGCCATCGGATGGCACAGATCGACCTCGACAGACGGTTCACGGACAGTCTCGAAACCGTGCTGTTCAACGGCGCTCTCTCCGGCATTTCCCGCGACGGACAACATTATTTCTACGAGAACGTGCTCGAAAGCCACGGCCAGAACCGTCGTTGGAAATGGCATTATTGCCCATGCTGCCCGACGAACATTGCCCGTTTCATCACGTCGCTGGGCCAATATTTTTACTCTGCCAGGGACGGCGAACTCGCGGTTCATCTCTATGGCGCCAATACCGCGGAATTGTCGGTCGGGAATGCTTTCGTCCGTCTCAGGCAGGAAACCCGCTATCCCTGGGATGGCGACATCGGCCTGCGTCTTGGGCTCGAAAACGCCACGCCGCTGACCGTGAAGCTGCGGATTCCGGGCTGGTGCCTTGACGCGACCATCGCCGTCAACGGCGAGCCAGTCGATCTTCGAGCGTGTGTCACCAAAGGTTATGCGTATATCGCCCGGGAATGGCGGGACGGCGACGAAATTCGCCTTTCGTTCGACATGCCGGTGCAGCGGCTCTATGCCCATCCGGCGGCAAGCGAAGACAGCGGTCGCGTGGCGCTGCGGCGCGGTCCCGTTGTCTATTGCGTCGAGGAAACCGACATCGGCGGTGAACCGCAGCGGCTTCGTCTGCCTGCCGATGCGGTGATCGGTACGCGTTTCGAAGCGGAGCTTCTCGGCGGCGCCATGGTGCTGGAAGGCGAAGCGCTGGAAGCGGACGCCAGCGACTGGAGCGACAGCCTCTACCGTACGTCGCCGCCAGCTTTGGTTCCGAAACCATTCAAGGCAATTCCGTATCATCTCTGGGCGAACCGCGAGCCGGGTGCGATGCTCGTTTGGCTGCAGGAAAATTAGGAGAAGAGCGATGGCAAGGCTTCAACTCAAAAGCGTCGTCAAATCCTACGGTATTTATGAAGCCGTGCGCGGCATCGATCTCGATATCGAGGACAACGAGTTCGTCGTCTTCGTCGGCCCTTCCGGCTGCGGAAAATCGACCACGCTCCGGATGATCGCCGGGCTGGAGCACATCACCGCCGGCGATATCGTCATCGGCGACCGTGTCGTCACCAATCTCGGTCCGGGCAAGCGCGATATCGCCATGGTGTTTCAGAACTACGCGCTCTATCCGCACATGTCGGTCCGGGAGAACATCGCCTTCTGTCTGCAGCAGCAGAAACTCGCAAAACCCGAAATCGAGGCCAGGATCAGACGCGCATCGGAAACGCTGCATATCACCGAACTCCTGGATCGGCGGCCCGGCCAACTGTCCGGCGGTCAGCGTCAGCGCGTCGCCATGGGCCGGGCGATCGTGCGCAATCCGAAGGTGTTTCTGTTCGACGAGCCGCTGTCGAACCTGGATGCGAAGCTCCGCGTCCAGATGCGCACCGAAATCAAAAGGCTTCATCAGATCCTGCCGACGACCACCGTCTACGTCACCCATGACCAGGTCGAAGCGATGACGATGGCAGACCGTGTCGTGGTGATGAATGCAGGACTTGTCGAGCAAGTTGGACCGCCGCAGGAGTTGTACCACAGCCCGGCGAGCCTGTTCGTCGCCGGGTTCATCGGCTCGCCATCGATGAACTTTCTTGAAGCAGAACTCATCGACCGCGACGGCGTCCCGGCCGTGCGGCTGGCGGATGGTACGCTGCTGGCGATACCGGCACAACGTCTGGCCGGCTATGCGCCGCATGTCGGGAAAGCCGTTACCTTCGGTATCCGTCCCGAGTCGATATCCCCTCGACAGGAGCGCGAGGGCTTTGCGAGTATCGACGTGATGGTTGACCTGGTGGAGCCGCTGGGACCGTCGACGATGATCTATTTCGATGTAGCAAATATCACGCTCTGCGCCAGCATCAGCCCTGACAGCGGTGCGCGGCCCCAGACGACGATGCCGATCTCGGTGAATATGAACCAGATGCATTTGTTCGACCGGGAAAGCGGACGATCCTTGCGTACCTAAACGAGGCCGCACTGTCGCCCGTGTCTACTACTTGCGCTTGAACAGATACGAACTGCCGACCCGCAGAAAATAAAAAGGCAAGCAACATGAACGGAGTAAGCTACGCCCATTTATGAAACCTACCTGGGCGGTGCCGCTACATCAAAGACGGTCAGGGCGCGGAGATCAAAGGACCTTCATCGCAAGTTGAAGGCTAAGCTTTTCAACACGGCCAAGCGCTAAGCCTAGATTAGCGCGTACTCAGCCGCGTAGATATCATGTTCGTCTCAAGGCAGTTGCGAGTCAATTAACAGCAACGTCTATCAAAAACCACCCGCGCATCGAACGCGTCTAGCGTAACTCGCCCTCCTCACTCGCGCCGCTATGATTTTAACTTAAATCTGATACTTATCTGATCAGCAGGCGTGTGTTTTCTTGCAGGTTTGAAGCGCCATTCGGGCCCGGAGACGAAGCATAGGCCTGAATGGCATTCTACATGATCAACTGAATATGCGACCAGATTCGTTAAGAGCCGAGAACGAAACGAGAAAATGCGAGTGCATTTCGCGCATCTTCATCCATTTTGGCTTCGTCTGCACCATCGCTCAGATCGCGCCACACCCTGATGTCGGAGCCTATCGTTCCACCCGTTTTGACAAAAGGCTCCATCACGACGGCACCAGTGTAATTGATGTCGCGCAGTGCGAGACTGATCTCATGCCAAGGTAGTCGGCCTTTGCCCGGGACACGGCGATTGCTTTCGCCGGTGTGGAAATGCCCGAGGAGCGGGCCCGCGGTGCGGATGGCATCGCCAAAGCTGTCCTCCTCGATGTTCATATGGAATGTATCAAGCATCACTTTGACATTGGGCTTGCCGACATCGTTGATGAAGGCCACGCCTTCTGCCGCGGTGTTGAGAACGTGGTTCTCGAAGCGATTCAGCACCTCGATGCAGAGGTTTATGCCCAGGTCGTTGGCAAAGTCCGCGATACCGTGAATGCCCTCGACCCCGCGTGCACGGTCGCCTTCCTTGTCGACAGGCGTTGAATAGTCCACCGGCCAATAGGAATGGAGCGCACCGCCGATTGTCTTGATATCAAGCTTTGCGACGTTCTTGAGCGTTTGCTGGAAAAATACCTTACCAGCTTGCCGCACGGCAATATCAGGGGACGACAGGTTCTTGGCCTTGGAAGGCCCAATGCCGGCGGTTAGAATGATACTGTTGTCTGCCGCGCTCTGTTTGATCAGGGCAAGATCTGCGTCGCTATAGTCGTTGATGTGGTGCGCAGCCACTTCGATGACATCGAAGCCAAGCTTCGCAACCTTCTCGATGTATGGAGCAAAACTGGCGCTCCACTCATGTTCCCAGTAAGAATAGTAAATTCCATGCTTCATTGGAGCCTCCTTGAGTTTTCAGATGCAGATGTTCAGAACGACCAGCCGTCGAGAAAATTTGATCGGGTTAATATTCGTCGTCTCCTCCTTGCGAATGGAATTACCTCCCTGCCTAGAAGCGTCGCATGACAGCCGGACCGTCCGTCTTTGCCGGAGTGCAAGCTGCGATCGCCGGCGGCAAATGCCGGCTTGACTTCAACGGGAGAACAATCCGTATTGCGCGGCCTTACCGCGCAGAAAAGACAAACCGTCGCCCATCACCTGTTCAACGTCGCGCGCGACCGGGCGCCATGTCGATATGTCACCCGCCATGTCCGCTGGCATGCCGACAAAACTTTCCAGCGTCAGGACTCCCTTGAAATCGACCGCGGCGAGAGAAGCGAAAATAGGATCCCAAGGAACGTTTCCGTAGCCGGGCGTGCCTCTGTCGCTCTCCGACATATGCATGTATTTCAGATGATTGCCGGCGTTCAGGATGCCGTTTCCGGCGCCCTTCTCCTCGATATTCATGTGGAAGGTGTCGAGATGGATGAAGACGTTGTCCAGACTGATCCGTTCGACCAAGGTGACCGCCTGCTCGGCGGAGTTTATCAAGTGGCTTTCATAGCGGTTCACCGCCTCGACACCAAGCTGGATGCCATGAAGCTTCGCATGGGTGCCGGCGGCGTGCAGGGCGCGCACCAGATTGTCATATTCGGCCTGCGTCGGGGGCAGCCCGGTCCGCTCGTTGGTACCACCGTATGTCACACCAGTCAGCGCTTCGCCCCCCAGCGCTGCCGCCGTGTCAATTGCAATCTTGAGATGTTCGATCGCCGCATCCGGTCGAACCGAAGCCCATGCCGCCTGCGGCAACACCAGGGAGCAAGCAGCGCGCAGGGAATGTCTATCGAGAAGTTGGCGCGTGTGTCTTGCATCAACCGACGTCGCGTCCAGTAGTGGTATTTCGATGAAATCCAGCCCGTACTCGGCCGCGCCGGCTATCGCTTTCTCCGCACCGGGGCGGTCCCACTTCATCGTCCATATGCTTGCATGAATGCCGAACCCTTGCATATGCCTAACCTCTTCTGCTGCTGAAAACTTTGTACTGCGATGCGGCCCATCGAAGGATCATGACGCCGACAAGCAGCAGGCCCCAGACGGCGGTTGCCAGATGCTGATTTGCGCCCATCAGGTTCAGGCCAGAAGACAGAAGCTGTAAAACGACGAGAGCGACGAAGACTGGAATGACCCGGCCGAAACCGCCGAATGGATTGATGCCGCCGAGAAAGCATGCAAGCACCGTAATCAACAGGTAAGATTCACCATGTCCGACCCGGACGGAGTTGAAACGCGCCATCATGACGATACCGGCGATGGCACACATCGCTCCGGACAAGGTGTAGACCAGGATAACCACCCTGCGCGTGCTGACGCCGGAATAGCGGGCGGCCTCGATATTGGAGCCAATCATATAGGTGTTGAAGCCCAGCTTCGTGCGCGTCAGCAGCACGTGCCACACCAGCACGCAGCCGAGCAAGACGATCAGCGGGATGGGAATCCCAAGCCAGCTGCCGTGACCCAGCGGCTGAATAAAATCAGGAAAGCCAGAAACATCGCCACCGCGCGTGAGGAATTCGCCGAGGCCCCGAACGAAGATCATCATGGAAAGAGACACCAGGATCGGGTGCGCCCGCGTGTATGCCACGACGACGCCCATGATCAAGCCGGTGGAAGCGCCGGCTACGACCGCACATAGGCAGCCGACCGCGAATATGAAGGGGCTGGCATCCACGCCGCCATTGGCCTGCAGGATCCAGGCGACGGTCAGCCCGGCGAAGTTAGCGGTGAACGTGACCGCCAGATTGAGCCCACCGGTCAAAACCGGCAAAAGCATCGCCAATGTTAGCAACCCCAATTCCGGCAGTTGGAACGCAACGGAACCGAAGGTCGCCTGGCTTAAAAACTGCGGCGACGCGATGCTGAAGAACAAGAGCACGGCCATCAACGCGAGGAAGGGTCCAACCATCTCCTTGCCGAAGCGCCTATGGAAAGTTTCAACGATAGCGGTCATTGCGTTTTACCCTCCTTGCGAAGGAACGGCATGAGCCGATCGATGCGCGTGTTCGACACGGTGATGGCTACCAGAATGATGGCGCCAATGATCATCTTGAAGGCGAAGGGCGACACGCCCATCAGGTTCAGTCCGTTTTGTATGATGGCGATCATCAGGATCCCCAGCACGCAGCCAAGCACCGATCCTTTTCCGCCACCAAGGCGCGCGCCGCCAAGCACAACCGCCGCCAGCACATCGAGCTCGCGGCCATACAGAGCGTTCGGAACCACTTCTTGGGCGTAGTGCGCCTGGACAAGGCCGCCGATGCCGGACATAAGCCCCAGCCAGCCGAAGGCGATGAACTGCATCGCTCCGACATTGATGCCGAACCGTCGCGCGCCCTCCGGGTTGTCGCCAAATGCGTAGAGTTGGCGTCCGATCGTCGTGCGGGTGATCAGCAGCCAGGTCGCGATGACGCACAGCACCATGACGAGAACCGGAAGCGTGATCTCGATCCAGGTACCATTGGGCATCTCGTGTTCGAAAAGCACCACCCGGCTGGTCAGCCAATCCGGCAAATTGTAGATCGACACGCCGCCGGTAAGAAACATCAGCAGGCCAAAATAGATATTGAAGGTTGAGATCGTCGCAACGATGGAAATGATGCGGAAGCGATGGATCAGAAAGGCATTGAGCGCGCCCAAGAGAATTCCGACCGAACCGGCGATAATGAGCCCAGACACCCAGCCGCCGCCGCCAATCCAGCCGAGCGCGATGACGGTGACGTATTGCACGACGGACGCACTAACCGCGAAGGATATGTCGATGCCACCGGCGATCAGGACGACCAACAGGCCGACCGCGAAGATGATGTTGACCGAGCTTGTGTTGAGCAGATCGAACGTATTGCCGAGCGAGAAAAAATTATCGGTGGCGAACGACAGATAAATGCAGATGACGGCAATGACGCCGATGAGCGCACTTTCGGTCGCGTGAGTACGAATAAAACTACGCATAAACAGCCGCCTCGATTTCCTGGAGTGAGCAATGCCGCGGATCGAACGAGCCGACGATCTCTCCTTTCGCCATGTGCAGCACCCGGTCTGCGTTGAAATAAACCTCCGGCACCTCGTCCGAAATCAGAATGATCGCCAGTCCGGTCTTCGCCAATTTGGCGACGATCTCGAAAATTCCGGCCCGAGCGCCGACATCGACACCAACCGTCGGCGAATCGAGAATGAGCAGCTTCGGCTCGGTCGCCAGCCACTTGGCAATCGCAATGCGCTGCTGGTTACCGCCTGAGAGCGTCGAGATCGCGTCTTCCTGAAGCCCTATCTTGACACCGAGTTCGCGGATCCATCCAGCAACGAGATCGTGCTTCTTTTTGTCCGAAAGAAATCCGCCGGATCGGATTTTGTAGAGTGACGAGATCACCAGATTGTCGGCAATCGACTGCGGTTGAATGAGACCAAGAGACAGACGGTCCTCCGACAGATAGGCAATTCCAGCATCGATGGCGTCCCGATTGGAGGAAAACCGGACAACCGAGCCTTCGAGCGTCACCGTGCCGGAGTCTGGCCGGTTCATGCCGAACAATGCGAGCGCCAATTCCGTCCGCCCGGCGCCCAAAAGCCCGGTGATGCCAAGCGTTTCGCCGCGTCGAACGGTGAGCGAGATATTCTCGAACTGACCGCGACGACTAAGCGACTTGACCTCAAGAACGGTCGGCTGGTCTTCTTTCAAGGTGGCCCGAAGGTGATTGTCGAAATTCTTGCCCGTCATCAGTTCGGTGATGCGAGACTGGGTCATGCCCTCCGTCGAGTAGGCGCCGACCAGGGCTCCGTCGCGAAGGACGGTCAGGCGGCTCGAAATCTCCAGCACCTCGGCTAGGCGGTGACTGACAAAGACGACGGCAACGCCGTCGGCGGACAGAGTGCGCACAATATTCAGAAGATGATCGGTCTCCGATTGCGTCAGCGACGCGGTTGGTTCGTCCATGAAGACGATCTTCGCCTCGCCGACTAGGGCGCGGGCAATCGCGACGATCTGTCTCTGCGCTATGGGAAATTCCTTGAGCGGCAGATCGATATTCAAATCGACTCCAAGCCGCTTGAGAGCGCTCAATGCCAGCCGCCGCATGTGGCGATAATTGACGAATCGAGGCCAGCGACCGAGAACGGTCTGGAAGGCAATGTTTTCCGCGACGGTCATCTCCGGAAAAAGTGCAAGATCTTGCCAAATGACCTGGATGCCCTTTGTCTGTGCCGTGACCGGCGACATATCCGGGTAGGCCTGACCATCGAATTCAATGATTGCCCCAGGCGCCGGACGATATACTCCAGTGATGATTTTGATCAGGGTGCTTTTGCCAGAGCCATTCTCGCCGGCAAGGCAATGGACTTCGCCCGGCAGCACATCAAAGGAGACATTCTTCAACGCATGGACGCCGCCAAACGTAATATTGATGTCGCGCAGCGACAGCAGCGGTCGGCTGCCCGCAGTCGCACTATCGATCTCATGCATTCAGATGTGCTCGCCCGTTTTGGTGGATGGTCAACGAGCCGGGCCAGCCCAAGCAGGCCCAGCTTGCTGGGAGGAACAAGTGTCCTAGAGGCCCATGGCGGCCAGACCAGCGACCGTGTCCTTGTTGATCTGGACAAGCTGGTCGACTATGATGTTGTGGTTGGTGAAATCAGGATGGATGACGCCGAGACCCTCGATCGTATCGCCGTCCTTCAGTTGCTCGCCCTTCATCAATTTGTCGGCGAGCGTCACGAAAACTTCGCCGGCTTGCTTCGGATTCCACATAATCCCGCCCGAGATCGCATCCGATTTCAGTAGCTTCTCGCCCTGACCGGGCGAGAAGGGACCCAGGACAAAAATCTTGCCGGTCTTGCGCCGCTCTTCAACAGCACGGCCGGCGCCGATTGGCCCTTGGCTGCCGAAAGCCAAGAAACCCGTCAAATTCGGGTGTGCGGAGATCAGATCCAAAGCGGTGCTGCGACTTTTGTCGACATCCTCAGCCACGCCGTAGCGATCGCCGACCAGCTTCATGTCCGGATTATTTTTCTTCAGATAGGCAATGGCCGCATCGGCCCAGGCATTGTGCAGGGGAACCGTCAGCGAACCGACAAATACCGCGTATTCGCCTTTTCCGCCCATCTTGTCGGCGAGCAGCTTTCCGTAAGCCTCGCCGAAGCCCTTCGAAGAGGCGAGTTCGAAGTCCCAATCGGCGCCTTTCTGACTGGGCGACTCATGGGTGATGACGATGATGCCCTTTTCTCGCGCCTTGGTGAGTACCGGCTCCAGAACCTTAGCGTCGTTCGGCACCACACCGATGACCTTCACGCCCTGGGCAATCAGATCCTCTATGGCGCGAACCTGCAGTGCGGGGTCAGAACTCGTTGGACCGACCATCGTCGCATCAATACCGAGCTTCTTGCCTTGTTCCTTAATGCCGGCTTCCATCGCATTGAACCACGGGATGCCGCCAATCTTGACGACCACGCCGACTTTGCCGGCGTCAGCGGCAAAGGCGGCTGCAGCCGTTGAAAGCGCCAGCGACGCGGCCAGCGCGGCAACGATAAATTTGGTCATGATTTCTCCTCCACAGTTCCCGCAGGAACATGCAGACGCCCACGAAGGCGCCCTCTCCTCATCCCTGACGACGGCCGAAGCCTTCGCCACCTCATTCCCCACTTCCCGATGGGGCCACCAGAAGCACAATCGATATTTCTTTTTGCACAATCGATGGTGCAAATATCATCTATCTAATGTGGGCTTTCGTCAAGAGGGGACGGAGGATAAGAGAAAATTAAGGAGCGACCATGAAAGACGACAGCAAGAAAAAGGCCACGATTTACGATCTCTCTGTGCTTTCGGGAATCTCCGCCTCGACTGTCAGTGCGGTTCTCAACGGCACGTGGCAAAAGCGGCGCATCAAGGAAAGTACGGCGGCGCTCATTCGCGGCCTCGCCGACAAGCATCAATATACCGCCAACCGCCAGGCACGAGGCCTTCGCAGCTCCAGGTCCGGCTTGGTGGGCCTTATGCTTCCGGTCTACGACAATCGCTATTTTTCGTCGATGGCCCAGGCATTTGAAGCGCACGTGCGGCAACGGGGCCAATGCCCGATTGTCGTAAGCTCGGGTCGCGATCCTCAGGAAGAACGCGAGACGGCAGAGGATCTCATATCCTATTCAATCGACGAGCTGTTTATTTGCGGTGCCACCGACCCTGATGGTGTGCATGATGTCTGCGAAGCCGCAGGGTTAAGACACGTCAATATCGATCTGCCCGGGTCGAAGACCCACTCGGTGATCAGCGACAACTATCAGGGTGCGAGGACGCTTACCGAGGCAATTATTCGGCACTTCCCTGCGGACGATCCGTTGCGAGCTGACGAGATCTTTCTGTTCGGCGGGCGTGACGATCACGCCACGCGTGAGCGTATACGAGGGTTTCGAGATGCTCGCGGTGAACTGCTCGGCGTTGGAGTGGAAGACGGAACCCAATCTACCGGCTACTCTCCGAACGCAATGCGGATTGCCTTTGAGTCATATTTTCAGCGTACGGGGAAACTTCCAAGGGCATTGTTCGTCAACTCTTCTATCAACTTCGAGGGTTTGCTGCGTTTCATGTCGGCTCACCCGCACGAACTTTTCGCTGATTTGGTGGTCGGGTGCTTTGACTATGACCCCTTCGCTTCATTCCTTCCTTTTCCGGTGTTCATGATGAAGCAAGATGTAGAAGGGATGCTTTCCAAGGCCTTCGAGCTCATCAAACAGCCTTCTACCCACCCGTTGATGCATCTCGTTGCATCGCAGTTAGTTCCTCCGCGTACTGCACTCCTTGGCCCATTGGACAACCTCAAAGATGCTCTCTGAAAAGTCGCCAAACCTTGTTGTCGAGTTTGGCGGCTTTGAAATTACCTAGAAACGCACGCCTTTAAAGGATTCGAACTGGCGTGCTTGTAGCGAGAGAAGCTAAAATATTGATCTTTTGGGTTGCGCGGCTCTCCAACTCGATCGCTCAGCTGATGGATGGAGCGGGAGAAAAGGCCAATACGGGAAACGCCAAGCGTTACCAGCTCACGAACCCATTTGGGGTTATCACACCCTTGCCTCTGCGGACAACGGTCGATAAACGAGCATCCAGCGGGCAGGTGTCGGTTGCTTGGCAATTGGCCTGTCTCGGCATTCGGCCAATCACCATGAGGCATCGCAGATGCGTGACGTTATCCACGTGGCCAATCAGTTTTAATCCAACGCTTGCAGATACCGGTGAAGTTGGATCGTGACGTATCCGGATAGAAGGGTTGCTGGGAGCACTTGTTGCGCGAGATATACGATGAATTGGCCCCACACAAGTGGGGCCAGCCGCGCATCAACAATCGCCTGGGGGCGGTGGTGCAAACCCCGGCGGTGGCCGTGGTGGTGGCCCGCGCCTGAAACCAGGCAGTGGTTCGTCGTCATAGCCGTTCCAGTGCCGCCGCGGCGGGGGTGGTGGCATACGATTAAAATAGCACGGCCCGTCAGGACCCAGGTGTCAGCCTCGCCCGAAAGCATAGTCTACATGCAGCACGAACAATGACACGCCCGCTGGGCTAACGGTACCAGGCACCGCCACTGAAGCGGTCGAAGCAAGGCCTTATATGGTCAGTCCTATAGTCAAGAACATTGTTTTCATAAGGTGTTCACATAGGTTTTGAGGTCCAAACGACATGATGGAAGAAGCCGCTCGGTGTCTGGCCCCGACTAGGCGGGGCCATCTCTTTTAGTTGTCGTCGCCGGGTGGCGGCGGCGGTGGTGGCAAGCCACGATCATCGCCAGGGCGCGGATGGTTGAGATGGCGACGCGGCGGTGGCGGTGGTGGGCCATTCCGAATGCAACGGCCGTCGCGTCCAAGATGGCGACGCGGGCCACACTCACGGTCAACCAAAACAACCGAGTTCGATTGAGCGACCGAAAGACCGGCCGCAGGCATGGCGTAACTGGCTGAGGCGGACATACAGCTGGTTATAGCGGTGAACACCAATATTAGCTTTTTCACTTTCTCTCCTAAACTGCCCCACGTCGGATCAGTTAGCGCATCCCGGGTGAATATCCAGTGGATCATAGAGACAACTAGAGGAGCCCTGGTGGAACGACCTCGTTTCGATCTCGCGGCCCCTGCTATCGAGATGACCCCACAGAACTGGAACTGTGAGGATGTGGACGATTGCAGTCACAAAAAAATGCAGCCTCCTCGTCGCCGAGCACGCATCCGGACAGCAAGCTCGGCTCATTCTTGCTGTCATTGTCGCGCCATAACTCGGGAGCCCCTTCAAGAACATCCTAAAATACCCTCGAGCTTCCTCGAACCTGCCGTATGGCCGGGTTGGCTGTGACGGCAGAAGTCAGTTCCGGCATTGACTAAGGTCAACTTTGGCCTCCTCAACGTAACCCGCGCCGTCCTGCCCTTCATGCGCCGGGCACGTTCCGGCCGCATCCTGAATATCTCGTCGATCGGCGGCTATCGCGGCGTCGCTGGCTTCGATGTTTACCCAACGAAATTCGCGGTCGAAGGGCTGAGCGAGGCTCTACATGACGAACTTGCACCGCTTGGCATTCAAGTCACCGTCATCGAGCCGGGCTATTTCAGCACCGACTTCCTCGACAGCTCATCCTTGTCCGTCAGCGGTAATATCATCGGCGATTATGCAGACACTTCCGGCAAGGTGCGAACCATAGACCGCCGGTCTCAGCCATAATCAACCCGGCAACCCTCAAAAGCTGGCAGAGGCGCTCATCGCCTTCACTGACGCCCCCAATCCGCCGGTCCGCCTGCCGCTCGGTAGCGACACGGTCGCCGCGATCGAGAAAAAGCACGCACAAGACGCTGCCATTCTCTCCGAATCGCGCACCGTCTCGTTCTCGACCGACTTCGCCGTTGACTAACGACGGCGCTCGTCTGATTAACTTCGTGAAATGGGAGGCCGCTTTCGGGGCCTCTCATCGCCTTAAAAGGTATCGAACCGCGTTTTTCAATTCTCGGCGATTTAAGAGACTGAAGACCCTTCCAGTGACTAAAAAACCCCGACTTAAGGATAGTGCCGTACTGAACTGAACCGTTGCCAACGCCGCGCCGCATACGCCGTATGTGGCCACAGCTGCGTATCCCCGGGCAAATATTTCAATTCATCTGCGTGAAAATCAGGGTCCGCAGCTCTGACCGCACCGTGTTGTGCAAAAACAAGGATTTCTCTAACAGCCCCCGCAATCATCTTCTTTCGCTCAGCCGTCGCGCGCTTTCTCCTTGGCGACCTGCTGCACAAAATCGAGGAAAGCTCTGACCTTTGCCGGCGGCAGATGGCGCGCTGGATGGTACGCGTAGAGGGGATAATGTTCGTCCGACCAGTCTTTGAGAATTTGTCTTAGTCCGCCGCCTTTCAGCCAGGGATCCAAACCGATCTCCAGGCTCTGAAAGATACCTTGGCCGGCAATGCAGGCGGCGATCGCGGCGGATGGGTCGTCAAAAATTATCCTGCCGACGACTTTTACGCTGACAACTTCACCACCTCGATGAAATTCCCAAGGGAAAGCTCGGCCGGTCTCGGGGTCTCGGAACAGAATAACTTCGTGTCCACCTATCTCCTCCGGCCGGACCGGCTCGCCGAATTTCTCGAGATAGGCGGGGGCCGCGCACGTGATGACGCGGATATCCAGAAGCTTTCTTGCGATGAGTGACCCGGCATTGGTCGATCCAAATCGGACGGCCACATCGAACCCGCTCATCATGTCGTCACGGGCGTTCGTCGTCATAAGATCGATTTTCAGATCCGGATATTTCTCGGTGAACCGCGGAAGCTGGGGCGCTAATACCATCCTTGCAAACCAAGGGTCGATCGATACGCGCAGCCTCCCGCCGACCGCTGCTGCCGATCCCGAGGCGGTCGCAGCCGCTTCTTCCAGGCCCGCCACGAGCGGCACCGCTTGTAGACGAAACAAACGACCCTCTTCGGTCAGCGCGACAGAACGGGGTGTGCGGTCGAAGAGACGCACGCCCATCCTTGTTTCCAGTCGTCCGATTGCTCGGCTGATGCCGGAAGGGGTCACTCCCAATACGTCCGCGGCCTTGGCAAAATTGCCGGCGTCGGCAACTGCCAAGAATACACTTACCCCAGTAAGAAGACGTCCGTCGAACCTCATGACAAAGCTTTCGCATTCCGGGAAAACGAATAACAGTGATTTTTTGTCATTTTGAATATGACTATTATGATCTTTTAGCATGGCTCGGCTGTTGGTAGGTATTCGCCGTCAGCCTTTCGAAGGCGAGCGGTTTACCAGACCCGCGATCCGTCTGGATTCAAGGTAAACAATCATGAGTGAGATCACGAGAAGAGCGGTGCTGACACGCGGCACCATGGCCGCCGCCGCGGCATGTCTTGGGGCAAGCGCTGTTCAGGCGGCCAGCCAAAGCCCGCGCCTCAAAAATGCGAAGTTTAACTCGATCGATGCCGCGATAGAGAAGGCAGTCAATGACCGCACGGTCGCTGGTGCGGTCGCTATGGCTGCAACGCAGAAGGGAATCGTCTACGAAGGCCTTTTCGGCAAGGCAAACGTGGACACCGGTACCGCAATGCGGCCTGACACGGTCTTTTGGCTTTTGTCGATGACGAAGGCGATCACAGCGACAGCATGCATGCAGCTGGTTGAGCAGGGCCGCCTCAAGCTGGATGATGACGCATCGAAATACCTGCCGCAGCTTGCTGCACCCAAAATTCTGGTAGGTTTTGATGCCAACGGTCAGCCACAGCTGCGTTCCGCCAAGAACTCAATCAAGGTTCATCACCTTCTGACGCATACCTCCGGCTACACCTATGCGAACTGGAGCGATGTGATAGTGCGCTACGAGACCGCCACCGGTTTACCCGATATCGCAACCTGCCAGAACGCCGCCTTCAATGTGCCGCTCGAATTCGAGCCGGGGGAACGATGGCAGTACGGCATCAGCATGGACTGGACTGGTAAGCTGGTCGAAGCTGTCAGCGATCAGTCGTTGGAAGTCTATTTCCGGGAGAACATTTTTGCGCCTCTCGGAATGAAGGATTCGGGATTTCTGATCAGCAGCGAGCAGAAGCGCCGTGTCGCGACATGTTTCAGCAGAGAGACTGATGGCGGCTTGAAAGCAATGCCGTTCGAGATGCCTCAGAGGCCGGAATTTTTCATGGGCGGTGGCGGCGCATACAGCACCCCGCAAGACTACATGATGCTCCTTCAGGCATTGCTCCATGGAGGCAAGTTGAACGGGGTTCAGATCCTCAAGCCTGAGACCGTCGCGATGATGATGCAGAACCAGATCGGGGATCTGAATGTTCGCAAGATGGAGTCGGCCGCACCGGCCTATTCGAACAGCTTCGATCAGTTCCCGGATCAGAAGCACAAATGGGGCTACTCTTTCGACATCAACACTGAGGCTGGGCCACACGGCCGCTCCGCAGGCAGTGCATCCTGGGCTGGGCTACTCAATTGCTACTTCTGGATTGATCCGGTTCGCCGGGTGACTGGGTCCCTCTTTACGCAGCTTCTTCCTTTCTATGACGACCGCGTCGTTGCTCTCTACGGCGACTTCGAACGCGGGCTCTATGACGGGCTCGCTTAATCTCTCCTCTTTCTGAATGGAAAATCAGACATGTACGCAATCACTGGAATCACCGGCAAAGTCGGCGGCGCTCTTGCGCGGACTCTGCTCGCCAACGGCAAAGCCGTCCGTGCGATCGTTCGCGATCAGGCCAAGGGCACTTCGTGGGCCGCTCTCGGCTGCGATGTCGCTCTAGCCGAGATGGAAGACGGAAAGGCGCTTTCGGCGGCCTTTGCCGGCACTGAGGCCGTCTTCATTCTTCCGCCGTCCGAGTTCGACCCTGAGCCTGGCTATCCCGAGGCGCAAAAGGTGATCGACAGTGTCGTCGCCGCTCTAAAGACCGCACGCCCGAAAAAGGTCCTCTGCCTGTCGACGATCGGCGCAGACGCGAAAGAGGACAATCTGCTGTCCCAGCGCACGATGCTGGAAAATGCCCTTAACGAGCTTGACCTGCCTGTCACCTTCCTCCGACCCGCATGGTTCATGGAAAATGCACTTTGGGACTTAGGCACGGCCCGCGACACTGGCATTCTTCACAGCTTCCTGCAGCCCGCGGACAAAAAGTTCCCGATGATCGCAACGAAGGACATCGGCATCCTGGCGGCAGAGCTGATCCAGCAGGATTGGACCGGAAAACGCGTCGTCGAGTTGGAGGCTGCTCAACGGGTATCGCCAGATGACCTCGCGCAAGCCTTCGCAGTGGCGCTCAACAGGCCGGTGAAGGTCGAAATTGTCAACCGCGCAACTTGGGAGGAGCTGTTCCGCTCGCAGGGGATGAAGAACCCGACGCCGCGTATTCGCATGCTCGACGGCTTCAATGAAAGCTGGATCGAGTTCAAGGACAGCGGTCGCCTGGCGGAAAAGGGAAACACCTCGCTGCAGCAGGTCGTGGACGCACTCGTGGCCGGTGACAACACAGACGATCGCGCCTGATCGAACGATTAGGATGCAGGGGGGCGCCCACCTGCATCTCCAGCTTTGTTGTTGTGGAAGGAAAATATCCAATGGACACGATCGAAACGCAAGGTGTGACGATACCTCGTCTTGGCCTCGGAACGTTCCGGATGCCGGGTGCCGGCGCGCAACCGGCGGTGGAAAGCGCGCTTTCGCTCGGATATCGGCATATTGATACCGCGGCAATGTATGAAAATGAGGCGGCGGTCGGTACGGCGATTGCAGGCTCAGGTATTCATCGCCGCGAACTCTTCGTCACGACCAAGGTTTGGCACGATCAACTGGCGCCGGGTGCTTTGCAGCGAGCCTTCGCGACTAGCCTCGAAAAGCTGAAGATGGACTATGTCGATCTTTTTCTCGTGCATTGGCCGTCGGCGGACATGGACATTGCGGCGACCCTGACTGCCATGGGCCGTCTTCGTGAACATGGCTTCGCGAGAGCAATCGGCGTGTGCAATTTCAACATGCCAATGATCCGGCACGTTGTGGAAGACATACAGGTTCCGATCGCGGTTCATCAAATCGAGTACCATCCGTATCTGTCGCAGGCGCCCATGCTTCAGTACCTGCGCGCCAAGGGAATTGCGCTGACCGCTTATGCCCCTTTGGCGCAGGGCCGCGCGGCGAGCGATCCGACCCTGCAGTCGATTGGCCGGAAACACAATGTTAGCGCGTCGCAAGTTGCTATCGCCTGGCTCCTTGGCCAGGACGGGGTGATCGCGATCCCGAAGGCTGGACGAACCGAGACCCAAAAGGCCAATCTCGCGGCGGCATCGATCCGGCTGGATGACGAAGACCTCTCTTTGATAGCCTCCCTCCCCAAGGACCAACGCTTCGTCAATCCCCCGTTTGCGTGTGACTGGAATGCCACCGACTGAAGACTGGGCGATTACTCAGGAGCGCTGTCAGGCACGGCAGTGAGCGAGCAGCGTCTCCACCACAGTGATTCGTGATCGCCGCGCCATGGTGGCGGGGCTGTAGCAGGCGCGATGTCCAAAACGTGGTCGCGTTTCGGCGGAGGCTTCACTGGGTCAACTGCAATCCAAGCACTTTCTTACAGCCAATAAGAATCCGATGACGAGAATGAAAGGGATAGCGTCTTGGATACCGATTTCGACGTAGCGCGACCGCTTGGCGTCGTTGAGGACTTCTTCTGGCTCTTCGATCATAGTTGTCCCAAGCATTTCTGTATCGTCGCAGAGATAAAAGGTCGAACTCTCGTGACTGATTGGAAGGCGGCGGCGGATGCATTGCAGGCACGTCATCCAATGCTATTTGTCTCGATCGATTGTACGCGACAGCGAATACCCCATTTCTACAAAGGCTCTCGGCGCCCCATCCCGCTGCGCGTCGCGCCTTCTGGAACAACTTGGGGGAGAGAAGCGGAACGTGAGATCAGTTCGCCGTTTGATCCGACGGAGGGGCCGCTTGCTCGCGGCTTGTCATCAATCTCTTTGCTGCGCGATTTACTTTCGGCAATTTCGGGGCAGCAACTGGATCCCTATGAATTCCCGCCCTCGATCGACTAGAAATTGGATGCTCCTACGCGACCATCATCGGCACCTGGCAAGAAACTCTCGCACACGCTCGCTGTCGGATGCTTGAAACAGCCAGCGGTTACCCGACCGAGCACTCAACACTCTGGTAGCCTTTGAGCTTCGACGTAGTGGTGGAGCCTGACGAGCCACTGGAGAAATGCACGGTTGCGCGTCTAACCTCGTCGGCAACCGCAGGCACAGCAGCCAACACCGCAAGACCAAACATCAGATATCCGATCATTCGCATTGCAAAGCCTTTCCGGGTTGATATTGGCAGAGGGAATTAAAGACTGGATCTGCGGCATTAGCAAAGCCGACGAGACGAGCTATCAACATGACTATAGCCGCACAGGAGGTCGCCTTGGACTTTATGAAACTGCTTAAGTCGCTCGAAGAGCTCCTCTATGAGCTGGTGTCGTGGCTAGTGTTTTACCCGCTCACCATGTGGCGCTCTGTCGTCAGACCCCTCACCATGATGCGTTATGCCGATGCTGAACTCACTGACGAGCCTGCGGATCAGTACGAAGATACACTGAGCCCACCTCTCTTTCTTCTGATCACGCTGCTGCTGTCACAGGGCCTATCAGCCGCCTTTCCGTCCATATATGACACGGCGACTGCAGCCAAGGAGCTGGGCTCGGGATCAAACCTGCTTATCGCCCGCGGCGTGGTCTTCGGGATCTATCCGCTTTGCATGGCAGTCACAGCGCTGCGTCATCAGTCGACAAAGATTACCCGGAACTCACTGCGTCCACCGTTCTTCAGCCAGTGCTATGTCGCAGCGCCCTTTGCGTTCATGATTGGCTTGGCGTTCGACTTCATGTTCATGCCCCACGAACAGGGCCTCACCATCGGGGTCCTGACGATCGCGTCGGCTACACTCTGGTATGCGCAAGCCCAGGTAAGATGGCTTATGCAGGATCTCAAAATCGGAACACTGAGAGCGACGGGTGCTTTCGTTATCGCTTTCGTCTCTGCGAGCGTCGTCGCGCTTGTACTGGCGGTCACAATCGCCCTAGAGGCCAAAAACATAGCAGCCAGCTAAATCTCGATAATCTCTTTGCGCTGTTGGACGCCTTGATGGCATTCGAACCGCAGCCGGATGATAATCAAGTTTCTAAATCATTGATACGACAAGGCTTCTAAACAAATTTACTGCATTTGGATCCATGAATGACTGTGATTTTCGCCGGACCGCTCGACCAGTCAAACAACGCCACCACGATTAACCATCCGCGCGCCAAGACCCCGGCTAATGTAGAGGCTGTCTCGTCGCAAGGGAGCATCACCACATTACGCGCGCGGGCTTCGGAGATTGCTGACACAAACTGTCAACACCACAAAATAACGTATCGCTATGTTTCCTCAACGAGACCAATTTCCAATGACCCCAATCGTTATGATCCCTGGTTTGCTGTGCTCCGCAGAGCTTTACGCTCCCCAGATGGCTGCGCTGTGGCCGTTCGGCCCCGTTACGGTAGCATCGACACTATCCGGGACAACCATGCCGGAAATCGCTACAAACATTTTGAGAGACGCGCCGCCGAGCTTTGCACTCGTCGGTCTATCGATGGGCGGATATGTCGCCTTGGAGATCATGCGTCAGGCACCGGAGCGAGTCAGCAAACTGGCATTGCTCGATACTTCTGCTCGGCCGGACACCCAAGAGCAAGTTGCGCAGCGGCGCGGCATGTTAGCTCAAGCTAAAGGTGGCGATTTCGAAGAGCTTTTGAGCCAAGTAATGTCGATACTCTTGCACCCTGCCCATCGAGATGATCAGCATTTGCTGGAGGTCAATATTCGCATGGGCTTAACGGTTGGTGTTGAGGGGTTTGAACAGCAGACAGAGGCAATCATTGGACGCGCCGACAGCCGTCCGCATCTCGCTGATATTACCGTTCCAACCCTCGTTCTTGTTGGCGACTGTGATTCCATCACACCTCCTTTTCTGTCAGAGGAAATTGCAGCGGCCATCCCCGACTCCAGCCTCGTCATCATTCCGAAGTGCGGTCACGGGTCAACGCTTGAACAGCCAGAGGCAGTAAACCGGGCGCTTGTTACATGGTTGGAAGGCGCCTAATCGGAATATCCAGACCGACGTCGTCCGCTTTGTCCTTCATGGCTGGAACATTTATTTCTGGGGTCAGCCTGTACCTCCTGTTTCGCCCCCGTTGGATTCCAGAAAGGCAACGAAGATGAGCCTGCCTTATCCAGAACAATCGCAATGCTCCGCTTCGCTCTCGTAACTGCGACGTAGAAGCTGGAAGCGGAATTTGCCTCTAGATAGGCACCAGATGCGATGAACTTAGCGATGAGCGCGGTCGGGACTATCAGGACGCGTTCATATGTCAGTGCTTCACTCCATCCAACCTCTGCATAATCCCTAGAACGATCCCCTCGATTTGATCGTTGTGAAGCCCCGGATGCATTATCTCGTCGCAAGTTACGGTGTTGTAGAACAGCGCCGAAAGGCCGTGTTCTACGATGTGCTTTTGGATTTCTTCTCGAAGAACGTCCAGTGACAGACGATAGACCCCAAAGTCCCGCGCGAGATCACTTTTATAGAATCTGTTGAAGAAGTCTTTGATGTTGTCTCCATCCCTGAGATTCTTCACCCCGATGATGCTCGAATCGATCATGGTCTATCCCCGAATCTTTGCGCCGCACTGTTGCGCGTCATGCCGCCGCTGGATCGGAAGGCGTTAGTTTTTCAGCCATTAGATGCCTCCCACGGATTGATGACAGTCAGGCCGGCGGCCTCGAAAGGGCTGGTGTCGCGGGTGGCGATCATCAGACCATTCGCCTTGGCCGTGGCAGCGATATAGCCGTCTGAATCGCCGATCGCCTTGCCCTTCTTCGCCGCTGCGGCCCGCAGCTCGGCATAAGCCTGGGCGGCGGCTTCATCGAACGGCATGATGCGGCCCCGGAACAAAGGCAGCATCAACCGATCAAGCTTTTCCTGCACGGCTTGTTTCTTCTTGCCGTCAGGATGCACGGCGATGCCGTAGCGCAATTCCGCGAGTGAGATCGCAGCGACGTAGAGGGTTTCGACGGCCTGCGTATCGATCCATGCGGCCACCCGTGGATCGGGTTGCGACTTGAGCGGCTCGGAAATGACGTTGGTATCGAGCAGGATCATTCAAAGCTCACCGGCGGCGACGGGGTGCGGTCTCGCTCGATCGTCAGATCGAAGCCGCCGACTTCCTGGCCTATTTGTGTGAGCAGGCTGCCGAGTTTGACTCGGCCTTCCGGCTTGGCGGCCTGTTCCAGGATGATGCGAATTTCCGCCTCGGCGCTGCGACCGTGCTGAGCAGCGCGCACCCGAAGCGCCCGATGCACTTCGTCGGGCACGTTTCGGATCGTGATAGATGCCATGGTATTGCACCTCCTTTAACTGCTGCGAATGATATCAGTTCTTATATATGCAAGCAAGGCTGCCCCTCCCTGTCGAGACAAAAAAGCCGGCCGGAGCGGGGCAAATCATTGGGTGATGCCCCGGAACGCCGGGGCGCGGGCACTGTAGCTGGTGGCGGCTGAACTGCTCAAAAACCCAATGACCCGTTTTTTGCACATCTGTCGGCACCGTAAAGTTAAAGGGCTGCGGCCAAGATTGGCAAGTGCCGTTTCCTCTCACGCAGCTTGCAGTCGCGCGACCTCACTCCACATTTGCATGGCTGCGGTTCTCAGTTCACGGTGATGGTGGGACGGGATATCGTGGCGTGGAATGTGGAAGAGATTGGCGACCGGGTCATGGATGGAGACGAAACGCTGGAGATGTCGAGCTGACTTGAAGCCCTTCATGATGCGCTCTCGCCGTCGTGTCGGCTGATGTGAATTCTCCGCCCGGTTGTTCAATCCCTTGTGCGAACGGTGTTCGACGCCGGGCATGATGTCGCGTTTGGCCGCGCCGTAGGATCGGAGTTCGTCGGTGATCATCACACGGGGTGCGTGACCGTGTCCTTTGAGAAGCTTTCGCATAAGACGTTTGGCTGCCTTGGTATTACGGCGGCTCTGCACCAGCACATCGAGAACAAAGCCATCCTGATCAACGGCCCGCCACAGCCAGTGCTTCTTGCCGCCGATGGAGATGACGACTTCATCGAGATACCATTTGTCGCCAAGCTTTCCGGCTGACCGACGCCGGATTTCATTGGCAAAGTGGCGACCGAATTTCTCGACCCAAAGGCGGACTGTCTGGTGCGAGACAATGATCCCGCGCGCCGCCAGTAAGTCTTCGACCATCCGCAGACTGAGCGGAAAACGAAGATAGAGCCAGACGGCCTGGGCAATCACTTCAGCCGGGAACCGGTGGCGGCGATAAATGGGATCACGAACGGCTTGGGTCATGCCGCAAAATCGCACAGGCAAATCGCCGCGCGGTTAACGTTACGACGCCCGGTTGGCGCATGTAGCCTCCTGGCCCACCGGTAGGCAAAGGCGGTGAAATCGAGATCGTCCTCTACCGCGAAGCTATGGCCATTTTCGGAAAGAAATCGAGCGTCGTGGGCGCTGAGCTGGTCATACGCATACCGTTCTAGGAAAGCTTCGTCAGACCTGAAGTAGGCGCCGGCATCATCTGCGAACAACAAGCCCTCGCCTGCAGCGTGCCGGAATCTCAACGGAAACACCGTCATTTGCCCATCACACCTTCCATGACCCTTGTCCGAAGCGCAAGATTGTCGCTGTAGACCTTTTGCCGATACAAACCGAAATTTAAATCGCGTCGGATCGCGTTAGCATCCTCTGTGGGGCATTCGATCGCTACTTGGTTTGCTTCAACGAAGAAACGGGCCGCCGGATACAGGAACCCGAGACGGACTATTGTGTCTGCCAAAAATTGGAGAAACGAAGTTGGAACATTGATGTCCAGCTTTACGTATTCCTCGCTCCGAACGTCCACGACGTACCCCCAACCCTGACGCTCAATCGCGTCACCACCCTTGGCGGCACACTATCAGGTTGTTGACAGGTTGTTGAGAAATCTTGCCGGACTTCGAGGAAAAGTTCGTGCCGAAACATTTTTTTTAGGCCCGATTGACTCTCTCAGCGGCAGGGAACAAAATAGGAACATATTCCGCGATTGGGATTGTGTCTTACATTTTGGGGAGTGCCGACGTGTCAGCTATTGGTTGCCATGAAGATATTGATTTGTCCGAAGAATGCTTGGTGAGAGACTTGGTTGCCGCTTACGGGCGGGATGCGATCGCTGCGCTTCGCGCCGTGATTGAGGACGCCACGTTCGAACAGAACGAGCTTCCGACGGCGCCCGGCATCCTCAGTAGCTTTTTCGCTCAAGGATGGCAGCCCCACTTCCAGCGGGAGGCTTGAAAATGAGACACCGTCGCGGCGTTGAGTTGGCGCCATTTCAACCTGCAATTTTTCGGGAGTTCGATGGCTACGATTTTGACACCATCCGGATCTTGAAGGAATGGGAAGTGCTGGGAGCCAAATGCGGAATATGCGGGAAGACTGTTTGGCTGGACAAAAGCGCATTTATCCAACGCTATGGGAATCAATACCTTAGGTACATGGGTAGCAAGCTCCGGTGTACCTGCGGCAACCGCGAGGGTAACCGTGTGCTGATAGGGAAGCTTGGAAGAGACTGAGATCACTACTTGCGTTTGAACGGATCTGAACCGCGACCCCGTAATTGCCGAGGGGCGTAACGCCCATTTATGGAACCTTCCGTCGCTTATTTTCTGATGGCTATGATGGTCCGCCGCCGATGAACGTTCTCACAAACTTTCGATCATGAAAATTCTTGTATCTGTCAGGATCGATGCGGGCGGCGCTTCCCTACGACCGAAATGCGCGGCCAACACCTCGATCGCTGTACTTACTTCGAGCGCTGGGTTCTGGTCGAGGATCACGTCGATCAGGCCCTGGCGCATTAGAGAGCGGCGATCTTCCGTTAACTCATGCGTCACGAAGACGACATCGTGGATCTTGTTTAGCCTCTTCATGGCATTAACAACGGGCTGCGCGCCTGCCGACACATTGTAGATGCCTCGAATGCGGGGATTGCTCTTGAGTGCGTTAAAGACGAGATCGCCGGCTTTTTCCCCGTGTTCCATGCTCTCCAGAACCTCGGCGACATGGCAGGAGGGGTACCGCTCGCGCAGCACGGCACGAAACCCCATTTCACGCTCCTCATGGCCAATCATCGAGAGCATGCCGGCAATGACGACTATCTCGCCACCTTCCTTTCCCAGCAGCCGGCCCATGAGGTCACCTGCGAGGCGCCCAGCCTTTCGGTTGTCTGCACCCACGTAGGCGAGACGCTCGGTGTTGCGCAAATCGGTCGCCAACGTCAGAACAGGTTTCCCGCCCCTGCCGAAAGCCCTCAAAGCTGCAGCTATCTCTTCGTTTTGCCGGCTGATGATGACGAGTGCATCGCAACGAAACGACAGTGCGGTAATAAGCACTGCCGTGGCTTCAGGTCGCGACGGATCTATGTGATAAATCTGGAACTGAAAATTATATTGCGCTCGTTCACGGTTCGCGGCTTCGAAACCATCCTGTACTGCTGCATGATAAGGGTTGACGCGAGACTGGAGCAGCACAGCGATATGCAGCGTTCTCGCGGACTGATGGTTAAGCACTCGGTCGATCTTCAGCTTGCGCGCCCAGAGAAGCACGCGCTGCTCCTTGTCTTCACTGACACCACCACGGCCGTTGAGAACACGATCCACGGTCGAAAGCGAAACGCCGGCAGATGCCGCTAAATCACGAGCCGTTACCTTGCCCACTATGCCTCCCGAGTTTGAAGAAATCTCGTCAAGATTGACGTTTTTTCCCCATTAGCAGCGCGCTACAGTTTGCGCAACGGGATGGAGGCGGTGCAACCGCTTCGCTAACACTTGGGAGGAATAAATGACCAATCTCGCCGTATTTGGTGCGGGTCGGATAGGCCACGTGCATGCGATGAACGCGGCAGCCCTCCCATCGATAAATGTTAAGTATCTGGTCGATCCGGTTGAAAGCGCACAGCGGACCGCCTTAGCGACCCGGCTCTCTGCAAAGATCGTCACTGAAGAGACCGTGTTTTTAGATCCTTCAATCAACGGAATTGTTATCGCGAGTTCCACCGACACGCATGCAAACCTACTGCTTAGAGCCGCGCACTCCGGCAAAGCTATTTTCTGCGAAAAGCCGGTCAGCCTCGATTTTAAAACCGTGGAAGCAGTCACGCAGGCAGTGGAGGCGGCTGGCGTACCGTGCCTACTTGCATTCCAAAGGCGCTACGACCCAGATTTCCGCTATGTGCGCGAACGGATCGCCAGTGGCGAAGCTGGCAAACTAGAACACATTGTCATGCATACCCGCGACCCTTCGCCGCCATCGCGCGAATATGTCGAGCGGTCTGGCGGCATGTTCCGCGATCAGGCGATCCACGACTTTGACATGGCCCGTTACATTTTGGGGGAGGAAATCGACACCGTTTATGCGGTCGGTAACTGCCTGATCGATGCGGGGATCGGCACTGCCGGCGACATCGATACGGCCATGGTGACGCTCACCTCCGTCTCTGGACGCTTCGTGCAGATGATCAACTGCCGCCGCGCGCCTTTCGGCTACGACCAGCGGCTCGAAGCGCTTTGCAGCAAGGAAGTTCTCTATGTCGAGAATCGCCCACAACGCGGCGTCACCATCGCGGATGCACATGGCTTTCGCGCCTCGGGCCCAATGAACTACTTCATCGAGCGCTTCGCCGACGCCTATCGCAACGAGATGGCGGCCTTCATCGCGCTGCTTGAGACCGGACTATCCCCGCTCGCCACCATTCGCGACGGGCTTGAGGCACAGCGTATTGCCGAGGCCGCCATTGTCTCCATGACAAGCGGCCATCCCGTCCGGATTGGATCGGACTGGCGCCCTTGAACATCGCCCCCATCCCTTTGGAGACAAACCATCATGAACGACAGATTGACCACTCTTCCCGATGGCGTTCGCCTTGCCGTCAGCCCGCTCTCCTGGGCCAATGATGTTCTGGAAGATCTCGGCGCCGATATCCCGCTAGAGACATGCCTCGACGACGCCGCTGCTGCCGGCTACCAAGGGGTAGAGCTCGGGAGAAAGATGCCGCGTCGGCATGAATTGCTTGCCCCGCTCCTTGAGAGCCGCAGCCTCGCGCTTGCTTCAGGATGACATTCCGGACAGCTGGCTCAAGCTGACGTCGAAAGCGAAATGGCGGCTGTAGCTGCCCATGCTTCCCTCCTGCGCGCCGTGGGCTCGGCGGTCCTTGTCTATGGAGAGACAGCGATGATGGCGTCTGGCGCGCCACTGGACGTCGCAATGTCGTCCCGCGTTGTCATGCCGAAGGAGGAGATCACCGCCTACGCAGCGCGTCTGACTGAATTCGGCAGGCGGCTAAAGGGAGAATACGGACTGACGCTCGCCTACCACCATCATCTGATGATGGTGGCCGAGACCTTCGATGAAATCTCCGCTCTTTTCGACAGAACGGGACCGGAGGTCGGGCTGTTGCTCGACACCGGTCACGCCGCGGCGGCAGGCTTCAACTACGTGCGCCTCATCGAGCGTTTCGCGGAGCGCATTGTGCACATCCACCTAAAGGATATCCGCGCTTCGGTGATGGTCGCCGTGCGTGACGGGGACCTGAGTTTCAATGATGCCGTCCGCAGAGGCATGTTCACCGTTCCGGGGGACGGCATGGTCGATTTCTCCCCGCTCGCTGCCTACGTCCGGAAAAGCGGCTATCGGGGCTGGATGGTGGTCGAGGCGGAGCAGGATCCGGCCGCCGTACCGCCTCTTCCGGCCGTCACGGCCGCCATCAATCACATCGCCAAAATATTTTCAGCCTGAACATTGTAACGAAGGAAAAATCCAATGGGCAAGAAAACCCTCAATATAGGCTTGATCGGCTCGGGATTTATGGGTCAGGCTCATGCGGACGCCTATCGCCGTGCCGCCATGCTCTATCGCGACCTTCCTGCCGTTCCCCGCCTCGTCCTCCTGGCAGATGCGACGGAGGAACTGGCCGCCCAGGCCGCCGCCCGGTACGGCTTTGAGCGCAGCACCGGTGACTGGCGCACGCTTGTTACGGATCCCGAAATTGACGTCGTTGATATTACATCGCCCAATGCCATGCACCATGAAATGGCACTGGCCGCGATTGGTGCCGGCAAACACGTTTATTGCGAGAAGCCGCTGTCGGTCACTCTTCAGCAGGCGAAGGAAATGGCCGCGGCTGCGAAGATCAAGGGCGTTAAGACCATGGTCGCTTTTAACAATATCAAGACGCCTGCTGCCATGTTGGCAAAGATCCTGATTGACAGAGGCGATATCGGCATACCGATGCGGTTCCGCGGCTGGTTCGACCAAGGCTTCTTCAACGATCCAGATCTACCGTTCTCCTGGCGCTGCACGCGTAAGGAAGCGGGCTCCGGCGCGCTCGGCGACCTCGGAAGCCATGTCATCTCGGTCGCACAGTATCTTATGGGCGATGTCGAATCGGTTATCGCGCAGACCCAGACTTTTTTTCCCACACGGCCGGTTCCGCAAGGTGGATCCGGTTATGGCGCGACTGCTGTGAGCGACGCACCGCGTGCGGTTGTCGAAAATGAGGATCAGATTCAGACGCTCATCCGTTTCAAGAACGGCGCAGGCGGGACGATTGAAGCCTCGCGCGTCGCAGCGGGCAAGGTTTTTGGCGTCTATTGGGAAGTATCGGGAACGGAGGGCACGATCATCATGGACGGTGAGCGGTTCAACGAACTGAAGATCTCGCGCTTCAACGACCCGAAGCCAGACCGCGGCTTCAAGACGATTTATGCAGGCAGTCAGGTGCCGCAGTTCTCGGCCTTCTTCGGGTTTGATTTTGCAGGCGGTGGTCTTGGATATTTCGACGTCAAGGTTATCGAGGTCCGGGACCTCATTGAAGGAATTGCCAGGGGGACTGACTGCTTCCCCAACTTCGAGTTCGGCCTTGCCAACGAGCGGATCATCGATGCCATGGAACGGTCTGTTGAGACGGAACGCTGGCAAAAGGTCGCCGGTTGAGCGAGAGGCGCAGTACGATCTGCAAGTCCAGATCGCTGATGTCCTCGCCTGCATCTTAGAGGAACAAAATCATGTCGTTTCCAAAAAACCTGCCTGCCGCACGGACCCTGCCCGCCATGGATGCGCCGCCGCTGAGGTGGGGTATTCTTGGTTCTGGCTGGATCGCTGAGACCTTTGTAAGGTCGGTCAAGGCGCACACGCGTCAAAACATTGTTGGCATTGGCTCGCGATCGCTGGGTACGGCGGAAATCTTCGCGGCAAAATGGGGAATCGAGCGGGTCTTTGATAGCTACGACGCCCTTGCCAACGCCGATGATATCGATGTGATCTACATCGCCACACCCCATAACCTGCACCACGATCATGCCCTCCTCGCTATCAACGCAGGAAAGCATGTCCTTGTCGAAAAGCCGATTGCGCTCAATCTGGAACAGGCAGACGCCATGGTGGCCGCAGCGCGCCGGAAAGGCGTTTTTTTCGCCGAAGCGTTATGGACCTACTTCCTGCCGAAATTCGACGTCTTGCAGCAGGTGCTCGACCTGGGGATGATCGGCGACATTTCCTCTGTCTTCACCGAATATGGCGAATATTTGCCCCGCGATCACCGGATATTCGACGCGCGGCTTGCCGGCGGCCCGCTCCTTGATCTCGGTACCTACCCCGTATCACTGTTAACGAAGCTGCTCGGCGTTCCCCAGAAGATTGTCGGTCTGGCCGTACCAGACCGCGCAGGCGTCAACGGACAACTCTCCGTGGTTTTAGCCAACCATCAGGGAGCACTCGGAACAATGTCGACCTCGCTTTACGGATTTACGCCCACTAACGCCGCTATTATCGGTACGAAGGGGTCAATCCGGTTCGAAACGGAGTTTCACTTGCCCGGTGCCTTCGAGGTCTGGTCGCGCGACGGTACTATCCGGCTGCGCTACGATGAACCGCGCGGCGCGCATGATGAGGGGATCTTCTATGAGGCCGCGCAGGTGGCATGGGCAATTACGCAAGGCAAGCTCGAATGCTCAGCGCGCCCACTTGACGCATCGCTACAGACTATGCAAACGCTCGACGGGATCAGGAATGCTCTCAACATTACATTTCACGAGGCGGGCCTGGTCGAGAAGCCCAACTAGCGCCTCTCATCCACCCTGCGCTGCGGAACATTGCCGGTGGACATCGCCAGAGCCTCGCTAAGCGCTATCGCCGCGGTGATGCGAAGCACCCCCCCTTCACCGGCCTCGATCACGTTGAAGCTCACTGAGGCCATTGCCGCGAGCGGCGAAAACTCCGAATCGGTAAAAACTATCAGTGGCAAGGCAAGCTGCTTTAGTTTTCGCACGTCGCTTGTTCCTTCCGCAAATTCGCCGCGACCAATAGCGATAGCTGCATCGCGGTTGGTCGCGAAATCGATCACGTCGTTGGTTCGTCCATCTTCCACAAGAACGGAGCGAATCTGTACGCTTGTCAGACAATTTCGGATGAATGATGCAACCGGAAGCATACCTTTCCCGACGAAAATAAAAATGCAGTTGGCGTCAGTCAAAATGCGTGACGCGGTTTCAATTTCATCTGCACTGATGCCTTCCGACATAGTTTCCAGCGCTAGATGGCCTGCAGCAATGGCGTCGTGGAGAAGACGTTTTCCAGGCTCCGACAGCTCTGTTTCGGTCTTGATAGACCTGGAGCTAAGACGCGAGGTTAACTTTCCTCTGACAGCCTGCAGTACAATCTCCTGCAGCGCACTAAAGCCATCGAATCCTAAAAGTTGCGCAAAACGAATTAGGGTTGAAGGCGCCACCTGCGCAGATGCTGCTATAGAGGCAACTGAGCCTAGAGCTACCTCAACCGGACTGTCCATTATCTGGCGAGCGACACGCGCCAAACGCTTGGGCAGCTTTTCATACTGGCCGGCGATAGCCTGGCGGAGTTCTTCCAAATCTCTAGGTGGCCGCTGGCAGGATGCCAACGTGGAGGTAATTCTCTCTGCTACAGGCTTGTTGATGCCGGCCTGGGGCGTCAAAGATCTCCCGTCACGAACTGAGCGACGCCTCCTCCGAAAGACCAATCCTCATCGCTGTTCTCAACGAACGACACCATAAGATCGGATGTCGGGATGCCACAGCGCTCTGACAACTGAACGCCGAGGTTCTCATAAAATGAAAGCTTTTCGACGCGCGGTCTCGGCCGCGACACGACCTCAATAAGGACGAAGCGATCCGTTCGCGTAAAGCCGAGGCCGGTATCCAGCGCGCGGAAATGTGTGTCCTCGTGCTCGAACACAATCTGGTAGCGGTCCCGTTCCGGCACACCGAACGCGTCCAGCATGACCCTGTGCACGGTGTCGAGAAGCAGCGTGATCTCGGGCTCCGACCTGCCCTTGCGGATATGAAGCTTGATGAGCGGCATGATATGTCCTTTCGCCAGGCGGTCACGCCTTAGTGTCGCGATCGATGATCCACTGGACGGCAGGGTCGGGGATGAAACGCCAGTTTCGTAACGGACCTGCCATGACGTTGAGGTAGTACATCTCGAAGCCGTAGGGCGCGCCGCAGGGGTGATGGCCGCGCGGCACGAGGACGACGTCGTGCGACTTCACGGCGATCGTTTCGTCCAGCGCACCATCTTCCGTGTAGACCCGCTGGACGCCAAAACCCTGTTCGGGATTGAGCCGATGATAATACGTCTCCTCCAGATAGGTGATCCGGGGGAAATCGTCCTCGTCGTGGCGGTGGCTCGGATAGGACGACCAGTTGCCGGCGGGCGTGAAGACCTCCGTGACCAGAAGGCTGTCGCAATAATTGTCTGCCTCCATGGCGATGTTGTTGATAAAACGCTCGTTCGCACCTACCCCACGCGGCGTGAGCGCGATTCCATCCGGACCAATCCGTCGGGCTTTGTGGCCGCCCTTGCCGGGGGCATGGCAGACGCCGATCGTGCAGTCGGTCGTGGCGCGCGCTTCCCAGTGCTCGCCGTTCGGCACATAAAGGCAATGCGGCGGGGTCTTTTCGAAGACGTTCATGCGGTCGCCGAGTTCGCCCCAGTCGCTGCCTGCCGCGGTGAAGCGGGCCTTGCCCTCGACCATCACCAGGATCGCTTCCCGGTCGCCGGTCGCCTCATCGATGGTTTCGCCTTCCCGCAGGCGATAGAGGCAGAAGCCGACATAGCGCCAGCCTGCCGATTGGGGGGTGATTTCATGGACCTTGCCGTGACTGCCGAAAGGTTTGCGCCGCAAGATGCTCACTGTAGCTGTTCCCCTTGGATGCTGACAGTGGACCTGTCGAGGCCAATCTCTCGCGAAATCGCCTTCAGCGCCTTCAGGCCCATGTTCTGGAAGAGGAACGGCTCGCGGACCGCGCTGTCCTGTTCGGCCTCGATGACGAGCCAGCCCGAATAGTTGTGATCGGCCGCAACCTTGAGGACCGGGGCGAAATCCACACATCCCTCAGGATCTCCCGGAACGGTGAATACGCCAAGGCGCACACCGTCGAGAAAGGAGAGATTTTCGGAGCGCACCCGTCTCATAATGTCCGCGCGAATGTTCTTGGCATGGATATGCGTCACGCGGTCCATGTACTTTGTCGCCACCTCGACTGGATCGGCGCCGCCGAAGGTACAATGACCCGTATCCAGAAGAAGCCGCGTATAGGGACCGGCCATGCTCATGAACCGGTCAATATCAGCAGCGCTCTCGATGATCGTGCCCATGTGATGGTGGTATCCCATCTTGACGCCCTGCTCGGCGGCAAATGCGGACAGCGCCTCGTAACCTTGGGAAAAACGCGTCCATTGCTTTTCGGTCAAGATCGGACGGTCGTTGACCGCCGTGCCGTCGCTGCCGTGGACGGTGTTGGAGCATTCGCAAGCATTGATGTGGTCGCCCCCGGCTGCCTTCGTCATGTCGATGAAGGCCTGCAGTGCCGCCTTCTCGGTCTCCACGTCGTTGACGAGAAGATTGGTGGAGTGCCACCCGCCGACGAAGCGTAGGCCGAATGCGCCAAGCGCGTCTTTCAGCGCACCGCCCTCGCTCGGCATCTTATGGCCCTTCTCGATGCCGTCGAACCCGATCTTGCGGCAGTCCGACAGGCAGTCCTCGAGTGTCAGATGCGCGCCGATCGTCTGATCGTCGTCATTCGACCAGGCAATGGGGTTTGTTCCGTAGAGTATCATGGTCGTTCCTTTCGGCCTGTCGAAATGTCAGTTAATGCGCTGGCGAGCGGTATTGGTCTCGTAATGGGCGCGGGCTTGTCTCAGCTTGTCCGTATCGCCGACTGCTGGGACGGAGACATCCCACCATGCACCGCCGATACCCGGACCAGTTTCCGCTTCGGTGTCGATGACGATCACGGTCGGGATCCGTCGATCGCGGGCGAGCACGATCTCCTTCTCGAGCCCGGCAATACCGTCCACCTTCAATGCATGCGCACCCATCGAAGCGGCATGGGCCACGAAGTCGATCTCGGGCTGCACCTCGATGTTGCTGTCCTTATACATATTGTTGAATTCGGCGCCGCCGCACTCCTGCTGGAGCCGATTGATGCAGCCGTAACCGCGATTGTCCGTGAGCACGATCGTGAAGGGGACGCGCATCATCACGGCCGTCGCGAGTTCCGAGTTCGCCATCATGTAGGAGCCGTCGCCGACAAAGCAGACGACCTCCTTGTCCGGTGCCGCCAACTTGATGCCGAAAGCTCCGGCGACCTCGTAGCCCATGCAGGAATAGCCATATTCCATGTGATAGCCGCCGGCCGCCGACCTCCAGAGGATCTGCAAGGCACCCGGCATGGTTCCGGCCGCGCACATGGCGACAGTCTGTGCTCCGGCGACCCGTTGCACTGCGCCGATAACCTGGGCATCCGATGGCAGCACATTTTCGCTCGTCTGCGCCGGGGCTGCAGTTACCTGATCGGTCGCCTTGAACCAGGCATCACGGGCGGCAAAGTCCGGATCGGCAAAACGATTCTCGCCAAGACCCTTGGAAATTCGCTCCAGCGCCACCTTAGCATCGGAAACCAGCGGAATGGCGCCATGCTTGGCTGCATCGTAGCCGGTGAGGTTGATGGACACGAGCTTGCGGTCTGCTTTGCCGAAGATCGTCCAGCTTCCCGTCGTGAAGTCCTGAAAGCGCGTTCCAACTCCCAAAATCAGGTCGGCCTTCGCAGCGATCGCGTTACCGCAATCCGTGCCCGTCACGCCAGGAGAGCCGAAGTTCAGCCTCTCCTCCCAGTCGATCGCCCCTTTGCCCGCCTGCGTCTCAACCACGGGGATGTTGTGCTTGCGGGCAAAGCCCAAGAGTTCTGCATCGGCGCCGGAATAGAGCACGCCGCCACCGGCGACGATGATCGGGTTCTTCGCAGCCTTAAGCGCCGTCACCACATCCTCGACCTCGCGCATATCCGGCTCCGGTCGCCGAATGCGCCATGTCTTCGTGTCGAAGAAGGATAAAGGATAGTCGTAGGCTTCCGCCTGAACGTCCTGGCAGAAGGCGAGCGTGACGGGACCGCATGTGGTCGGGTCCGTCATCACCTGCAGGGCGCGCGGAAGTGCGGTCAGAAGATGCTCCGGCCGGGTGATCCGGTCGAAATAGCGGCTGACCGGACGGAAGCAGTCGGTGACGCTCATCGTGCCGTCGTCGAAATCTTCGATCTGCTGGAGAACCGGATCCGGCCGGCGATTGGCAAAGACGTCTCCAGGAATGAAGAGGACAGGCAGGCGGTTGACATGGGCCAACGCTGCGGCCGTCACGAGATTGGTCGAGCCGGGGCCGATGGAAGACGTCACCGCCATGGCTTTCCGGCGGCGCTTCGTTTTGGCATAGGCGATTGCGGCATGCGCCATCGTCTGCTCGTTCTGTCCGCGCCATGTCGGCAACTTTGCACCAATACCATGCAGGGCCTCGCCGATGCCGGCGACATTGCCATGGCCGAAGATCGCCCACACACCCTCGATAAAGCGGTCCCCGTCTTCGGTCATCTGCACGGAAAGCCAGCGGAACATGGCTTGTGCCGCCGTCAGGCGAATGGTGTCGATCATGTCAAAGTCCTCCCTGCGACGGAGCCGCCGCTTCGTTTACTTGCGCCGCCGTCCGCGCTGTGTCCCAGAGGACGCAGAGGCGACGGTAGCGCGCTTGCATATCCTGTACGGCTTCCACATCGCTGATCTCACCGGCAAGCCATTCTCGGGCCGCCTTCGCGAAGATCGTTCGCCCCACCGCAAAGCCCTTCACCAGCGGGAAGCTTGCCGCGATCTTGAAACTCGCGGCCAGCTCGTCCTCCGGCGCATCAAGGCCGAGGACGACAATGCCGCGTGTGTTTGGGTCGTTGTCGGTGATGGCGCTACAGGCATTTTCCCAGGCTTCCCCGCTTGCCATCGGCTCCAGCTTCCACCAGTCGGGATAGATGCCAATGCTGTAGAACCGGCGGATCAATGCCGCATTGGTGTTGTCATCAACACCGCCCACCTTCGACGGAATGATCTCCAGCAGAAACTCCAGGCGGTTTCGCCGCGCGGCGGCGAAAAGCCTTTTGATCGTGTCTTCCTGGGCGTCCCGCACATCGGGGGCATCGTCTGGATGGCAGAAACACAGAACCTTAACGACATTGTCCAGTGGCCATTCATCCAGCCCACCAAAGTCGGGACCGATTTCAGGCTCCAGGGTCAAGGGACGGGAGGCCGGCCATTCGACGGGCCGACCGATCCAAAGACCCGTGCCGGATGCCGCCTGAAGAGCGCGGCGCCCAAGCCGATTGTCACATAAAATGCCGTAGCCGGACTGTCCGTTGTGCACTTTGAGTGCCGCCTGAAGGCACAGTTCCTTAAAACGGCTGATTCTTTGCGGTGTGGCACCCTCCATCACTTCCAGTTGGACACGGTGATCGAAGGCGAAAACCCGCATCGTCGACCAGTCATTATGACGGTTGGTTGCCCAATGGATCTGCTCCAGCTCGGAATCGTGGCGCAGCGCCCTGTTCGTGACACCGCGTTTCAGGAAAAAATCGAGCTCCTGCAGAGAGGGATATGCGGGTGTGCAGCCGTGGCGGCTGACCGCGAACGCGCCGCAGGCATTGGCATATTGCAGCGCTCGGGGCCACGGTGCGTGTTCCAGCCACCCTTTAATGAGACCGGACATGAAACCGTCGCCCGCACCCAGCACGTTGAAGACCTCGATGGGGTAACCCGGACCGCTTTCGCCTTCGTTGAGCGTATTGGGGATGGCGCCACTAAACGCGACGGCCCCATCGGCACCGCGCTTGCAGACAAGCGTTGCGCTCGACACACTGCGCACCGCACGCAAAGCCTTGATTGTGTCGGTCGAACCGCCTGCGATATGAAACTCTTCTTCTGTCCCGACAATGAGGTCGAAGAGGTGAAGCGTCGCCTGAAGCTTGGCCGTAACAGAACCACTTTCAACAAAACGGCTCTCGCCGTCTCCATGGCCCGCCAGGCCCCAGAGGTTCGGTCGGTAGTCGATATCGAGCGCGGTTCGCGCGCCGTGCTTTCGCGCCAGCTCCAGAGCTTTCCGCACAGCCTTTTCGGTTCGCGGATGGCTCAGATGGGTGCCGGTCGCGACCACCGACAGTGAACGGGCAATCAGCGCCTCGTCAATGTCGTCTTCGCAAAGCGCCATGTCGGCGCAATTTTCACGGTAAAAAATAAGTGGGAATTTTTCTTCGTCACGAATACCCAGCAGAACCAGCGCCGTTAGCCGCTCTGGGTCTGTCTTCACACCCGTGACATCGACACCTTCGCGCTCAAGCTCCTCACGAATGAAACGCCCCATATGCTCATCACCAACCCGTGTGATCAGGGCAGAACGCAGACCCAAGCGCGCGGTGCCAGCAGCGATATTGGTGGGGGATCCGCCGAGATATTTGTTGAAAGACCCCATATCTTCCAAGCGGCCGCCGATTTGAGCCCCGTAAAGATCGACGGAAGATCGTCCGATCGTGATGACATCCAGTGATTTGTTCATACTATTCTCCGGCATCGCGGCAGTTCGTGGGCATACCCGTGCCAGCACGTTTCGCGCAGGCACGGGCGTTGTTGGATCAAAGCTGAGACGATACGTAGTCCATGCTTTCGCGAACGGACGTCTCGGGATCAGAGAGCTGGTGGACCTCCTCCGCAAACGGCTCAAAACTATAAGGGCCTTGGTATCCAGCGGCTATGAGGGTCTTGATCTGCGCAATGTTTTCCAACCGGTCATGTGAATCGACCAAGACACGATGTGCATCAAGCATGTCGTCTACCCGAACGCTTGGATCGACGACGCCCGAGATATGAACGAGACCCGTCCTGTCCGGGAAGAACTCGGTTTCACCCGCGAGATGATGATGAAACGTATCGTGCATAAGTTTGTAGACATCGCTGCCTTCGGCAGCATCGATGGCACGCAAGGCCTCCTTCTTGGTCCGAAGCGATGAGATCGGGAAGCCAAGAGGCTCGACGAGCCCGGTCAAGCCGCGCTCTTGCAGGATGGGCTTCATGGCTTTCAGCGCTGCGACGAGATCATCGAAGGACACCTTGGTGCCATCGTTCAAGGGGCACATGACCAGCGCCTTCGCACCGCTGGCTGCCGCATAGTCGGCAAGCGCCAAAGCTTTAGCGGGCAGGTCCCCCGACCATACGTTAAACGGGTAGAGAGCGTTGATCGAGACGATGTCGACGCCAGCCTTTTTTGCTGCCTCCTTGACGTCGGCGGGATCCATAGTGTTGACGACATCCGGAATGTCGTTGCGGATTTCGACCTCCGTCAGACCGAGACGACGGGCTGTGTCAAAGAATTCCCCGAGCGGAAGCTTTGGAGCCGTGATGTGGTTGATTGCAAAGCGCATGGAAGACCTCAGTTATAAAGGGCCGGACGGGCGGGAAGGTTGATGGCGATGGCCGTACCTTCGGCTTCCTGCGCGCTGACGCAGGCATCCGATGTGATCGCGGCGACGTAGCCGTCCCACGAAGTCGGACCGGAGGCGGTCCCTTTGGCGGCCGCATGGATGAAATCCTGTAGTTCAACATCGTAGCTGGCGATGAAGCGATCCTTCCAGTCCGTCAGGATCTCGCTCTGCTGCTTGGCGCCGAGACGAATGGGAATGGCCATCGGATCAGGCAAGTTCGCGATGCCGTCCTCGCCAACCACTTGGCACTGGATGTCGTAGCCGTAGTGGCAGTTCACGAAGATCTCGACGTCGATGATTGTGCCCTTGGCGGTTTCGAGGATGACGATCTGGGGATCGCGAAGCTTTGCATGGCTACGGGCGGAGGCCCGCGGAAAAAGAACGCGGGCAGAAACGTAGTCGTCGTTGAGCAGCCACCGCAACACGTCGATCTCGTGGATCATTGTGTCGTGGATCGCCATCGGGGTTAGGTATTGCTCGGGCACGGCCGGGTTCCGGTGCGCTGCATGGACCATGATCGGCGCACCGATCTGGCTGTCGACCACCTTCTTCAGGGCGACGTAGCCCGCATCGTAGCGGCGCATGAAGCCGACCTGCACCAGACGTTTTCCATGGGCGACTTCCGCATCGACGATGCGCTTACCGCCATCGGCGGTCGTGGCCAGAGGCTTTTCGCAGAAGCATGGCTTGCCGGCAGCGATCGCTGCCAGAACGTATTGTTCATGCGTTGCGCCCCAGGAAGTTACGAGAACGGCATCGACATCCGGCGACGCAATCAATGCCTCGCCTGTATCGAAGATCGCCGCATCCGGCGCAACGTCTGCCTTGACTGCTTCCGCCGACGCCCTGTTGACATCACTGAAGGCGACGATCTTTGCCCCACCGAGGACGTGATTGATCCGACGCGCGTGGTCACGCCCGATAGCACCCGTCCCGATAACCCCAATTCTAACTGTCATTTCAGGCATCTTTCCAGTATTTGGCTACATAGCGCCGGGTTTCGTTGAGCATGAAGCGCGCGCTCTCATCAACGCGGTCTTCCCATGCGAACACGCAGTTGGAGAGGACACCGTCGAATTTCATGTCTGCGAGCGTCGCGAAGAAAGTATCGAAATTGATCTCGCCCTGACCAAAGTCGGTGTGTTGATGGACGCGCACCTTGGAACCCGGAGGGTTGACGATGTAGCGGAGCTCCGACGACTTGTTGTGGTCGTAAGTGTCTGCCAGCCTGACATGCACCAGATGCCCCTCTGTCGCGCGCAAATTGGCGACCATGTCGGGACCGTAGAAGAACGTGTGCGGCACGATGAACGAGGCTTTGACAGACGGCGAGTTGATCGTCTTGATGATATCGACGGCCGGTGCGATCTGTTCGATCCAATCTTCCGGATGCGCTTCCAGCGACAGGGTAAGGCTCTCCTTTTCGAGGAGCGGCACAAGAATATCCATGGCGCGGAAGAACTGAGCCTCGCAGGTTTCGGGACGATGAAGACCGGAGCGGTCGTTCAGGCTGCGGTCCGGCGAGCCGCCGCGACCGAACTCAGAAACGAGCATCGGGCCATCCATCTCGACCGCGATCTCGATGACGCGCTTCCAGTTGTCGATCGCATTATCCCACTCATCCTGATAGGGGCTCGCCCAGCGGTACATTGGCTGGAGCGTCGCAAGGCCAACACCGTGATCCTTCAGCGCCTTCTTGAAGCTGGCGACGCGCTCCGGATAAACCTTCGGCCTTGTCCACCAGGAAAGGAAATCGGGACGGGGCGACAGTTCCACGTAGTCATAGCCGAGATCGGCAACTTTCCTGCAGGTGTCTTCAAGCGACAGATGCCGGAACATATGGGGGTCGAGTGTGTGTTTCATTGAAAGCTCCCGTAGGTCGACGGTAGGTTTGAACCTTGCCGCATTACTTGTAGGTCGGCAGGTTTTCGGGTGTGACGAGTTCGAAGGGCACCCAGAGCGTCTTCTCAACATCTTCGCCGGCTGCCATTTTGGCGGCAGCTTGAATCGCGACCTCGCCCTGCCTCGTCGCATTCTGGTAGACGGTGATGTCAATATCGCTGGCCTTCATAGCCGCGAGACCATCCGGCGTCGCGTCAATGCCTGCGATGACGACATCCTTCATATCGACGCTGGCAGCCTTCAATGCTTGTGAGGCGCCAATGGCCATTTCATCATTGTTGGCAATTACAGCGTCGAACTTCACGCCAGCCGTAAGCCACGAGGAAACCAGATCTTTGGCCTGTGTTCTGTTCCAGTTTGCAGTTTGCTTTTCTGCCACCTGGATTTTGCAGTCAGGGCTAGCGAAGATGCCCTCGACATCCTTGGTGCGAACCAGAGCCGCATGGTTTTCGAGTGGTCCCATCAGGATAACGGCCCGGCCCTTGCCGCCCATGAGCTTGCAGGCCGCCTGTGCCTGCATGGTGCCGGAATCCGTTTCATTGGAGCCAACAAAGGCTGTGCCTGCGGGCAGACCGGAATCGAGTTCAGCCGGCGGATGGTTCACATAGACGAGCGGTATCTTGGCGTCAGCAGCCGCCCGCGTAATCGCCGCCGTCGAGTCACCGTCAACGGCATTGACGATGATGGCATCGACCCCGTTTGCAATGAAATTCTGCACCTGGCTTAGCTGCTTTGCAGGGTCTAACTGCGCATCTTCCGTAACCAGATTGATGTTCCCGGCGTGCTCTGCTCCAGAGCGGATGCCGTTCAATAGGATTGCCAGGAACGGGTTATCGAACGACGTCATGCTGACGGCGACCCGAGTCTCGGCCATGGTAGGAAGACCGATCAGGCAAAGTGCTACCGTTATCAAAAACTTCTTCATTGAATTACTCAACAGATCTGATTTTCAGATTTACCAAACATCCCGGCGAAGGGGATTGATGGGGTTAGGTGTCAGGATTTCAAGCGCTTGCGTTGCCTGTACATGTCAGCCACCACGGCTGCGACAATGATCACGCCCTTGAGCATTTCCTGGTAGTAAGCATCGAGCCGCAAGAATGTGAAACCGGAGATAATGACGCCGAAGATGACCATGCCGATCAATGTTCCCAAAACCGATCCTCGTCCGCCTGACAACGAGACGCCCCCGATCACGGCCATGGCAATGGCGTCGAGTTCGTAGCTGATGCCCATACCTGCCTGCGCTGTCAGGCCGCGTGATGCCACGACGATCCCCGCCAGCCCCGACAACAGACCGGCCACCGCGTAGACCTTTACGATATGGCGTTCGACGTTGATGCCGGATACGCGTGCGGCCTGCGAATTGGCGCCGATCGCATAGGTAAATTTTCCATACCGGGTGTAGCGCAGGACGACGTGCATGATTGCCGCGACCGCCAGAAAAATCGCAACGGGCGCCAAACCCTTGCCGATCGCTGCGAAACTATCCGTTGGGAAGCTGATGGGCTGGCCTTTGGTGTACCATTTGGCAAAGCCACGCGCCGTCACCATCATGCCCAGGGTTGCAATAAAGGCAGGGATCTTGGTGTAAGCGATCAGCAATCCATTGATCGCACCGCAAATAAGACCGACGAGCAAACCGGCCACGATAGGTACGATGACGGGAAGATCAGTCAGGCTGGGGTATAGCGCTCTTTCATACGAGCCAACTTGCGCCAGACTCATAGAGATCATCGCCGTTGCCCCAACGATTGAACCAGAGCTAAGATCGATGCCGTTGGATATAATGACTTGTGTAACACCAATTGCGATGATCCCGATGACCGAGACCTGCAAGATCATGATCGACAGGCGCTGTGTGTTTCCAAGAAAGCTCTGTCCCTGCAGGATCCAGCCGAGAAGTTCGAACGTCAAGGAGATACCAATAAGGACGAGAAGTATCGTCAATTCGGGCGGCAACCGACGCCGGGCTGGCGCGTCGTGGGCACTGGTTTGTGTCGTCATATTCATAATGCAATATTCCTCCCACGGTGCACGACTAGCGTGCAGCTAGGTCCATTATTTTGACTTGAGATGCTTCAGCGCGATCGAGCACGCCTGCGACGCGTCCTTCATGCATGACGACGATGCGGTCACTCATTCCCAGCACTTCCGGAAGTTCTGACGATATCATCAGGACAGCGACCCCCTCAGCTGCCAAACCGGTGATGAGTCGATGTATTTCCGCTTTGGCTCCCACATCGATGCCGCGGGTCGGTTCATCAAGAATAAGAATGCGCGGCTTTGTCAGCAGCCATCTCGCGATCAGCAACTTCTGCTGGTTTCCGCCTGACAGGTTCTCAACGGCTTCATAAAGGTTCGGGGTTTTTACCCGAAGCGTTGCCGCCATGTCCTCGGCGAGCTTTGTCACCGTCGCCTGGTCGACAAATCCCGCCTTGACGTGGGAGCGCGTGATCAACGCGGATTGAATATTTTCAAGGCAATTCAAGATCAGGAAACAACCCGTTTCCTTGCGGTCCTCCGTCAGAAACGCAAGACCCTGTGACATCGCGGCGCTGGGACTGTCGATGCTGACCGGCTGGCCTTCAATTAGAATTTGGCCCGATGTCGCTGGCGTAACCCCGAAGATGGCTTCAGCGACGTTCGATCGTTTGGACCCGACCAAGCCCGCCAGACCCAGGATTTCACCTCGTCTTAGAGTAAAGGAGATATCGTGGAAGACGCCAGGGATTGTAAGGTTTTTCACTTCGAGGATCACATTGCCAATGGGGCAATCGATCTTGGGGAACATATCAGTGATGTCACGGCCGACCATCATACGGATGATATCGTCGCGATTAACATCTTTCGAGAAATGTGTACCGACGTATTTGCCGTCACGGAAGACCGTAAACTCATCGGCAATCTCGAACAACTCGTTCATCTTGTGCGTGATGTAGACAATTCCAATGCCGCGTTCACGCAAGCTGCGGATGATGGAAAAGAGGTGCTCAACCTCACGGTCGGTCAACGCCGAGGTCGGTTCGTCCATGATAAGGATAGATGACTCGTAGCTCACGGCGCGAGCAATCTCGACCATTTGCTTTTGCGCCACCGTTAGCTCCGACACTTGCGAACGAGGATCGAGTGAAATGTTCAAACGACCGAAAAGCTCCTCCGACATCTTCACCATTTTGGAATGGTCTATGAGGCCGAAACGGTTTTTGGGCTCCCGCCTTATCCAAATGTTTTCGGCCACGGTCATCCAGTTCATCAACTGAAGTTCCTGGTGGATCATCGCGATGCCCTGCTCAAGTGCATCGAGCGGCGATTTCAGGACTGTTGGGACGCCACGAATGCGGATTTCACCGGCATCAGGCTGGTATATTCCCGCAATGATTTTCATGAGCGTTGATTTGCCGGCACCATTTTCGCCCATAAGGGCATGGACCGTTCCGGGTCGAACACGCAGTTGAACATTATCCAGTGCAACAACCCCGGGGAATTCCTTGCGAATTCCTTCGATTGAAAGCAGACCATCAACTTCGGTAGCGTCGAGCATCCGTTTGATAGCCGCCGCTGTTGTGGGACTGACCATGGCTTTTCCTCCGTCACTCCGTCCCGAAGGAGAAGGCATAGCCATCCCCTCCGTTACGCAGAGCTATTTTAGTTCTTGGCCTGGTAGTTCTTGAGATTTGCCGGGGTAACGAGTTCGAATGGAACGTAACCCTTCTTCTCGATCGTCTGGCCGCCAGCAAGCTTAAGCGCAGCATCGACGGCGCCCCTCCCCTGCCCGGCAGCATTTTGGAAGACGGTGACATCAAGATCGCCTGAAGCTACGGAAGCAAGGGCATCCTGTGTGGCGTCGATGCCTGCGACAACAACAGACTTCATATCCTTACCAGCCGCTTTCAGCGATTGGATAGCCCCAATTGCCATCTCATCATTGTTAGCGATGACGGCATCGAATTGAACTCCAGCCGACAGCCAGTTGGTCATAAGATCGGCGCCCTGGGTGCGTGACCAGTTGGCCGTCTGCTCTTCAACAATCTTGATGAAGCTGCAGTCCGGTGTCGCAATCACGTCCTTGATGTCTTGGGTTCTGGTACGAGCTGCCTGGTTGGACAGTTCACCCATCATAACGACAGCTTTGGCTTCCTTCTTGCCGGCTTCCTTCAGAATGCGACAAACTTCTTTCGTCTGCAGAGTTCCAGACTGTTTTTCGTCGGACGCCACGAATGCCTGTTTTTCAGGAAGCTGATCGACATTCACCGGCTGTCGATTGACATAGACAAGCGGAATACCTGCGGCGGCAGCTGCCTGCGAAATTGCCGCAGTTCCATCCGTGTCAACGGGGTTGACAATGATTGCGTCCACACCAGAAGCAACAAAATTCTGGACTTGGCTGAGCTGCTTGCCAACGTCGTTCTGCGCATCTTCGACTTGGAGGGTAACACCGTCCTTCTTTTTCGCGTAGTCCGTCATGCCATTCCGAAGAACGGTAAGAAAGTTATCGTCGAAAAGCGCCATAGAGACGCCGATTGTTTGGGCAGAAGCGGATGTCGCCAGCAGTGTTGCAAATGCGACGACCATGAGATGCTTTTTCAATTGAAGTTCCTCCTCAAAATGTCACCAGTCACCATCGCTCTTTAGAAAAGACAGCACTACTCCTCCTCCGATTTGCAACGGTCAGCAGGAATCGGAAACGTGAGCGATACTTTACTTGTTGAGTTCTGGGCGACGGCCTCCTGTCTCCGCCGTCGCAAGGCACAATTGTCTGAGAGAGATGATGTGGTCAACAGCTCCTTGACAGCTATATCTTTCAGCCGTGATAGAATCAGACAGTCAGCGCCTGCCATTATCTATCAAACTATCATAGACTTTCAGGGACCCATAAATGGGCAGGGAAAAATCGCTGCCCCGGACTTTCCGCCATGCCGTGCTCTATGGTGTGGATCATCGTAGAAATCAGATCGCTGCATAAGTCGCGCAGCGGGGTTTGAAAAACACCGGAAATTCTGCGCTCCAGCAGTGCCTGTCTGGACTGCGGTGTAAGTTCGTTGACAAGGCAAGCGATCTGTTCGGAGCGCGGACTTTGATTGAGGGCTTCGATGACGCCTTCCATACCGCCGCCAATGCAATAGACTCCGATAAGGTCCGGATGACGTGACAGCGTATCCATCATCATCTCATAGGTTAGGTGACGCGTTTCTAGATTAATAAGTGCGTCCAATACCTGAAAATCTGGGGCGAATTCACGCATGTAAGCCCGAAATCCCATTTCTCTCAGAGAATGTCCATGGAAACGGTGACCACCCAGGAAAAGGAGAACTTTGCCGGGGCTTGGTGAGAGTTTTGAGATCAGCCACGCGGCGCTACGGCCGACCTTCATGTTGTTCGTTCCGAGATATGCTTCTCGAACCCCTTGAGCGAAATCCGTCAATAGAGAAAATGTGGGAATACCTTTGGCCTTCAATGCAGAAACGGCGGCGGTTACGTCGTGATGGTCTGGACCCGTAGCCGCAATGGCAGATACCTTTCCAGACAAGCCCAGCATCATTTCCGACAGTTCTGTCGGCTCGCCTGTTTTCAAATACTGTATTGTGATTTGGATGTGGCGATCCTTGACTGCGGCGGCGGCCATCTGGAGTTCAGAGGCAAACAACTGGTAGAACTCCTGCCGTTCCTTTCTAAGGACAATGCCGAAGGAGTACATCGGCAAATCAGCCATCATCCTTTGACGAATTACATTCGTTGCATGAAAGCTCAGGCGCTCTGCAGCGGCGAACACTTTTTTTGACGTCTCTTCACGGACAGGCAAGCGGCCGTTCAAGACGCGGTCTACCGTCGCGACACTCACACCTGCGGCTTTGGCAACATCCGTGATAGTGGGGCGTTTCATTCCTACCTCGCGGCATAATCGTTTCATTTGTGCTGGTTTTCTGCCAGCCGATGAGAGAACACAATCATTTCAAATCGGTGTTGTCGATGATATTCTCGAATTGGAAGGTCGTGGCCGCGCATCTCCGCTGCTCAGCTTCCCTCATCGTTGCCGCGGTGAAGAGCTATGTCGCCGAATTAGGAGGACGAGGCATCTTGGAGGTCTCAAATCCCGGCATTGCCGCAAAGCAATTCCCGGACCTGATCGATGAGGCCGTGCTCTGGATATGAGCCATGGGCGATGACGCGGCACCCATGCCTGAGGAGATAGATGAAATTGTTGAGAGCGGGGTTGTGATGTTCCTGAGATTCTAGCGGGCAACCTGATCCTGACGAACGGCTGCGTCTCCTGTTGGGGTCGGTACCCGTAAGGGAGGAGTGAGGTTAAGAGGATCGCACATGTCGCTCGCGCAAAACGCTGCGGCATGAGGCGCGAGTAGTTGCCCTCCATTATTCATGTCTCTTCGAGATTTGCCGTATCGTGGCGGAATTCTGTCGCCATATGGAGGCATGGCTGCCAATGCAATCTTTTTGCAGCGAGATTTTCAATCGACTGGGCTAGCTATTCATCCTCTGGAATGAAGCCACCTGTCTGGCGCTTCCACAGACGGGCAAACAAGCCATCGCTCATTATCAGCTCCTCGGGCCTGCCCTCCTCCACGATACGGCCATGGTCGAGAACAACGATCCTGTCCATCATCGCAATTGTCGATAGCCGATGTGCGATGGCAATGACCGTCTTTCCCGCCATCAGCAGTTCGAGCTTTTCCTGGATGGCCGCCTCCGATTCACTGTCGAGGGCGGATGTTGCCTCATCCAGCACAAGGATGGGCGCGTCCTTTAGCAATACTCTGGCGATGGCCACGCGTTGCCGTTGACCGCCGGAAAGTTTGATGCCGCGGTCGCCGACGAATGCCTCGTAGCCCTTGCGCCCTTCGCCATCTGTGAGATCGGCTATGAACATGTCAGCCCGCGATGTCTTTGCCACTTGTTCAATCTGTTGCTGCGTCGCCTCTGGGCGGCCGTATCTGATGTTATCACCAACAGAACGGTGCAATAGCGCGACATCCTGCGCGATCACACCGATGTTGCGGCGAAGGCTTCCTTGGGTGACCTCGCTGATGTCCTGTCCGTCGATCAGGATTGCGCCATTCTGGATGTCATAAAACCGCAGCAAAAGGCTTACAAGTGTCGTCTTGCCGGCGCCGGAAAGGCCAACCAGGCCGATCTTTTCGCCAGCCTGGATGGTCAGCGAAAGATTATCGATCACGGGTTTTCCAGACTTGTAGGTAAAGGACACGTTTTGAAACCGAATTTCGCCGCGATCGACCACCAGGTCAGCAGCGTTGAGCTGATCAACGATTGTGGGTGGCGTCGTCATGACCGGCATCGCGTCCTTGATTGTGCCAACTGCCTGGAAGATCTGCTGGCCCATTTGCAAGAAGACGAAGATCTGCGTGGAGAGTCGCTGAAGAATATAGACGGCGCCGACAAACTGGCCGACCGAGAGGAAGCCCTTGACCAGCCCGGAAAATCCGATCGACAGGATGCTTAGCCACAATAGCGTGTTGAGAATAACCACAGCGAGTTCGGAGGTGCGGTAAATGCGCTGTTCGCTCTGTTGCGTTTGGACGGACTTCTGAATGGTGCGACGGATCGCGCCTGCCTCGCTGTCTTCGGCCGCGAACTGCTTGATCATCTGCATATTGGTGTAGAGATCGGTCAGGGCGCCAGCAACCAGGCTTCGCTGCTTTGCAGTGCGGCGAGAGCGCTCTGCAAAAGTGGGGACTGTTTTGACGGTGTATGCCACGTTGAGCGCGATCCAGATGACAACAGGCAGGGCGAGTTGCCAAGACAGAGCGCTGAGCAAGACCACGGAACCGATCATCTGCAGTAAGAAGCGCGGAACAGTCTGGAAGGCAGCAATGATCTGCTGCTGAACTGCGGAAGATACCTGCTGCAGACGTGAGGCGACCTGTCCGGCAAATAGCTCGTGGAAGAAAGCCAGATCCTGCCCCTCGACCGCCTTGTGGCCCTGCCATTGGATCGCCGCAGGCATGCCGATACCAAGTGTATGCGATTGAAGCGTGTTGAGTAAGAACGAGGCGATCGGCATTGCGGGGAAGATCAGGAGCCCCAAAAAGGTCAGCAACGGCCATTCATCGGCCAGGAAGGCGGAAGCACCCTGCCTGGTTACGCCATCGACGATGACCGACAACCCCCAAACGATCGACAAGTTGATCGCTTCCATCGCCATCGCGGAAAATGCTAGTAGCATCAGGACGCCGCGAAACATTGATATGAAATGCAAGAGAACCGCGACAGGCCCTGTGGGTGGAAGAGGTCTATAGGGTATATCTAACGGGCGGATCAAATTTTCGAACGGACGATAGATTATGTCTGAAATTGACACGGCTATCCCCTCTTCTCGCAGAAGCGGATGCGATTTCCAAAAGGATCGTGGACTTCGAGTTGTTCGCCCCAAGGCAGGTGATCAATGCCGGGGCGCCCGTAGCGGTATTCCTTCGATGCCAATTCGGCATGGTAGGCGGCGATGCCAACCGTCCATACGAAAGTGGTGGAGCCTGGACTTGCATCGCCATGATGCTCGGACAGATGGAACTCGAGCCCTCCTCGCTCCACAGCCATGTAAAGCGGGAGCCCCGGCTCGAAACGATGCTCCATAGTCACCATGAAACCCAAGAAATCACAGTAGAACTCGCGCGCCTTCGCAACGTCGAACATCCGCAGAATTGGAATGGGCCTTTGGAACATTACGCCCGAAATCGGAGTCGAAGCGGCTGTTGTCATTTCCATCTCTCACGAATTGTCGGCAAGCTCGAGCTCGAGCACCTTCTTGATAATGATCTCGAGATCGGCATCCGGCCGCTGCAAAATTAGAATGATTCATGCGACAGCGCCGCGACGATCGGCAATAGCTTGCTCAATACCGGGCGCTGCATGGGTGCCGAACCATTGAATCATTTTCTGGATATTATCTTCGGCAGGCGACGTTTCGCCAGCGCCGATGAGTTCAGCGCTAGCCTGTGCCGTCGCAATCAGAACGCGGGCCGTTTCTGGAACGTAGGCGAGTTCCATTGCTTCCTCGTGGCGCTCGTGGATGATCTGATAGCGGAGGTTCTCCGGTAGCGTCCAAGCACTGACAAGGAAGTCATGAACACTGACTTGCTGCCCTCCAACATCTATGGGCGCGTCTCGGTCGTTCTCAATGTAGCCGGTCGACTCGATCCGTTCACAAGCATCAATCGCCGCGCCCATCATTTCCCGGATCAGGTTCCAATCGGTCTTCGTGTGGCTCTCCAATTCGCAAATACACCTGCGGTAACCTTAGCAACTATCACTCCTGCGACGAAACCGATTTCAGGACTATCGCAACAAATCCGATGCTAGAAAATTGGCTGCGCTCCGGTAAGCCGCGCTAGCGTTTCGGGTTCCCGATTTCAAGAAAAAGTCGTGCGCTCCGCCCTCGTAAACATCAAGGGCAACAGGTCCGCCAAGCCGCTGCGCTTTCCGTTGCAGCTCCCGGCCGATCGATAAGGGAAAAGTCTGATCGGCGCTGCCCCAAATCAAATGCAGGGGTGGCAACGAGCGAACAGGCTGCGAATAGTCGTTCGGGAAACCGCCATCGACCAGCACCAGAGCTTCGATGTCGCCTCGCCCAACCGAAACTGCCGAAGCGATCTGCGCGCCTAGGGAGATCCCGAGAACACCCACCTTCCCGCCATGGCGAGGTTGCCCCTTGAGACGGGTGGCCACGCCTTGAACGGCGGAAGTCCAGGAAGGCAACCGCTGCGCATAGTAGGCTATGCGCGCCTGCGCGCTGCCTGCCATTGCAATGGCGGCGATGTCGTCCGGCGACAGGACATGAACGAGGTAAGCGTTCAAGCCCGCCGCACGGAACGTCTGCCCGAAGTCGTCGTAAGCAGGTGCGCCAAAGCCCTTGCTGCCGCTCAAGATCAAAACAGCCGGGCAGGTTGCGTTCGCGCAGTCTCCGAAGCTCTCGACCAGAACCCCGCCGCCGACGGTTGGTACGGTGAACTTTTGCCGAGCCGATTGAGCGTTGGCCACCCCTGGAAGAAAGAAAACTGCTAAGGCCGCGATGATGATATTCAACAGACGCATGAATCCACCTTGTTTTTGTCGGAACGATCCCGAGTTTTTTCTCAACTTTGCGCCCGAGTGCGCCGCCTCAGAATAAGGACATTGCGGTGGTTGCGATCTGAACCTTCGTCCACTCACGCTATGAGACGTTTTGCTAACGGAATGATGGAATCGGCGCGTAAGGTCAATTTACAGAACTTTTGCCGCTTTGATAATCGCTCGGATCAAATCCATGAGGTCTTTTCTGTATTCGAGATGGAGCGAGTCGAGTAAAAAACCCGTTTGAATAGTGGGGCAGCCGGAAATTTCGTTGTCTTCACTGCCATGTCGCGTGGCGCGGATGGCTTTTGGATGCCCGAGCTTTCCGACTTCTGCGCCGCCCCCACCGAAGCCGTGCATCGCATAGCCTTGGGTTTCTTGGAATCAAAGCTTACGGTCTCAATGGCTGCGGAGGTTTTGGGATTGCTCTCAAATGGAATTTAGGCACCTCTGATAATGGCGTATTCCTGAAAATTGATTGAGTAGATGAAAACCAGCGATTTGCGAAATCAGATCGCTATTGGCGTTGAGAAGATGCATATGGTGGCACCCCTATTGCGATTAGCGCTGTCGCTCTGACGCAATTAGAGGCTGAGGGCAGGCTCTTCCCTGCGGAAGGTCCTCCATGTCCGATTTCGCCCAATATGCGGTGACAAACCGTCTTCTGAAGATGATGCCCGCTAAAGGCTTCGACCGCATTCGGCCACATCTGAAGACGGTCGGTCTCTCTCTGCGAGATAGCATCGTGCGGCCAAACACGGAGACCACACATGTCCACTTTTTGGAAAGTGGTATCGCTTCCATTGTAACGACCGCAGATCTTGAACATGAGGGCATCGAGGTCGGGCATATTGGCTGGGAGGGCATGACGGCGGCGCACGTCATTCTGGGTTCATTTCAGACGCCAAATGGCGCGCTCATGCTGGCGGGCGGAACAGCGCTTCAAATGGACGCAAGTCAATTTCTTCGATCATTGGAGGATGTGCCGAGCCTTCACTGGTTCCTCCTGCGCTATGTTCAGTACTGCGAAATTCAAATCGCCCAGTCGGCTTTGGCAAACGGCCGCTACTCCGTCAGAGAGCGTCTCGCTCGGTGGCTTCTGATGTGCCACGGCCGCACCGATGGCGATAATCTCGAGCTGACACACGAATTTCTCGCGATGATGCTTGGGGTACGGCGCACCGGCGTAACAGAGGCAATTCAAATCCTGGAGGGTGAGCGCTTAATAAAAGCCACACGAGGGCATCTGCGTATTCTCGATCGGGAAAGAATGCTTGAGATCGCAGGTGGCTGCTACGGGGTGCCCGAGCGTGAGTACGAGCGTCTGATGGTGACGAGCTAACGCCGCGTCAATCTTACGTTGCTAATTTTCAAATATTCAACTTTTTGCATATGATCTCGGCTATTGGTGTTTCTCGCTCTCTCCAGGAAAACGGACACTGCGGCTTGTACCGGTTTGGACAGAAATCGCGCAGGAAACCAGCTGTCAAATTCTTTAGCCAGTGAGCGCGTATTCAAACATGAACAGCGTTGCCCAGAACGTGGATTTGACCAACTGCGACCGCGAGCCGATCCATATACCGGGATCGATACAGCCGCACGGCGCACTGCTCGTTGTCGATCCGGCAAGCCACGTTGTCATGTACGCTTCCGCCAATACGGCGGATTTCATCGAATTGCCGCCTGGCGAAGCGGTCGGTCGCGCCCTCCCTTTTGTTCTTGGTCCAGAGCTGGCCCACCATATCGTCAACGTCGCCGCTCGAGCTGGCGGCACCCAGGCAGATGGCGTGATGGTCAACATCCCTGTCGGGACCGGCGACACGTTTGCGTTCATCACGATACACCGATTTGGCGAGCGCCTCATCCTGGAGTTCGAGAAGCCCGCGTCTGGCGCCGACACTGAAGTCGCTCTTAGTCTGACGCAGGCGCTTGTACGGAGGCTCGACAAAGTGAACGAGCTCGGCGATCTCGTTTCATCCGTCGCGAGGCTTCTACGGGCAACGCTGGGCTACGACCGTGTAATGATCTATCAGTTCCTCGCAGACGGCGATGGCAAGGTTGTCGCCGAAGCCAAATCAGTGTCTATCGAGAGCCTCCTCGGTCACCACTTCCCCGTTTCTGACATACCCGCCCAGGCGAGACAGCTATATCTCGAAAACTGGGTCAGGATCATTGGCGATCCAGACTACACACCCGTTCCGCTGATGCCAGCTCTGGACGAGGGCAACTTCCTGTTGACCTGTCTTTTGCGCATCTTCGCAGTGTCTCTCCCATCCACTGCCAATACCTGAGGAACATCGGCGTGGCGTCATCCATGTCGGTTTCGGTCGTTGTCAACGGAGCGCTGTGGGGCTTGATCGCGTGCCATCACAGCACTCCGAAGGTTCTCTCCGTCCCGTTGCGTGTCGCGACCGAGTTGTTCGCCCAGTTTTTCTCACTTCAGGTTGCCGCCTCCGAAGCACGATCGATCAAGCGCGCCGCAGAATACGCCCGCCGCCGGATGGCCGCCATTATCAACGGCATCGACGCAAACGACGCCGTCGAGATCCTGATGCAGCAGCGCATTAGGGAATTCGCTTCTCTCATTCCAAGTGACGGCGTCGGTGTATGGGTTGACGGGGCGTGGACGTATCGTGGCTCGGTCCTTGGGAGCGACGACACTTCGGCGCTCCTGTCCGCCGCCCAGAGCACTGCCAGTCCCTATGACATCTGGGAAAAGCATTGTCTCGGCTCCCACCTCGACGAGACCGATGTCATCGGCCGCACCGTGGCCGGTGCTTTGCTCATTCCCTTATTGTTGCGGCCAATGACCTACCTCATCTATTTCCGTAGCGAACGAGCACATGAGATCGAGTGGGCCGGTAATCCCAGGAAATCAGAGACAGGCGGCGCGCTCCCCGGCGACCTGACGCCTCGCGCAAGCTTTCAGACCTGGAAGGAAAACGTGAGGGGGCGATCATTGCCATGGACCGAGGCTAACCTCACCGTAGCAGCAGGCGTGCGCAGCTATTTCCGGGACCTCATTCTCTTCCACCGTGATGCCAGCGAGGAGCAGCGGGCGAGAACGGAAGCCCAGCGCGAGTTGCTGAACGCCGAACTGAACCATCGGGTCAAGAATGTTCTCGCACTCGTCAAATCGATCGCAGCACAGACAGGCATCCATTCGAAAAGCATCGAGGAATTTGCGACATCGTTCAAGGGCAGGCTACGCGCGCTTTCCTTCGCCCACGACCAGTCCTATGGCGGACGCGACGGCGGCGAGCTTCGGGCCCTGATTGACGCGGAAGCCAGCATGCATCGCTTTCAGCAACTGCCTGAGCGCTTTACAATCAACGGGCCCGCCGTTGGATTGTCTGAACGGGCCTTCGGGGTCTTCGCGCTCCTCCTGCATGAAATGATGACCAACGCCGCCAAGTACGGGTGCCTGTCCCAACCAGGAGGGACCCTGGCGGTTGAATGGCTTCTTGACGATAGGGGGGACTGCAAAATCCATTGGAAGGAAGACGGGGGACCGCCAGTTTTCAAACCGACGCGCAAAGGGTTCGGGTCGAGCTTGATCGACAGAACGATATCCTCTGACCTTGGAGGCACTGCCGACCTCGACTTCCATCCCTTGGGACTACAAGCGCAGTTCACTGTTCCGGCTGTCCATCTCCGCGCGGTGGTCCCTGCACCTTCGGTAGAGGCGATCCCTGGATCAGTCCCAGCGCTCCTGACCGGGTTGAAGATTCTTCTCGTCGAGGATCAGTTTCTGATAGCGATGGATGTCGAGGAAATGCTGCGGGAACTTTCATGTAACGAAGTTACGAGCGCACTTCGGGTATCCCTGGCCATCGCGATAATCGCTGCCAACTCACCCGATCTGGCCATCCTCGACTTTAATCTTGGCGAAGAAACCTCCGCGCCTATTGCAGACGAGCTTACCCGCAGATCAATCCCGTTCATGTTTGCCACAGGGTATAGTGATGAGGCCCCCGTACCGACTAGGTTTTCCGGCGTGCCGGTCGTCAACAAGCCCGTGTCGAAGGAGTCTATCTCGCATGCATTATCGACCCTTATGGTCAAACGGCCTGTCTGATTTCTGGCTCGGCACACACGTCCATAGTTTTGCGCGCTACGATCCCGCTGGCGTGCACCGAGCAAGACTCAGCGCCAGATCCTTGGTCCAAAGTCGTTCCTAGCGTCATCGTGAAACGGAAAGGACTTGAGAGGGATAAACAGAGGCTTCTCTGCCCGTTACATCGTGGTCGGAGTGCACCTTGCTCACCTCGAATGGAGATGAACCTACGCCCACGTATTAGCCGTCGGATTTGCAACAAACTCCTAATCCCAGTAGCTATTTGCTATCCGAAACCCTATGCGGCTGGAACCGATCGTTGGCTGCAGGAGATTTCTAATATTGGCGACAGATCGGTTGCCGATGAAATCAAAGGAGGTTTTCTGTCGCAAAAGTCAAAGTTCACGACCGAGTTCTGCGATGGTTTTCGTCTGGTGAACAGTCGTTTTGATCTAGGCGGAAACGAGCGCGCCGTTGCTCTGTCGCCGTCGCGCTGGTTCGGCCTGGTGAACATAGACAGCGAAGGTGTCCCAGGGTGGGGTTATGGCAAGTTGCCAGAGAACGCGGCCAACCTCGCCCCGGTGATAGCCTCCATGCAAGGCAACATGGGCCAGCATTTCCTCGCGCGTCATATAGCCCTTGTCGCCATCGGTGAAGCTGAAGGCCACTGCCTCGGAGAGCGTAATGGGAGAGACCGTGTCAAGGTAGTTGAGATACCATTGGTCAGAGGACATGACGGCGGCCCGCAATTCATCCAACGCCATCTCTTCGAGATTGTCCGACGTGAAGCCATGCGGAACGCCTTGCAGATGGCCGGCGAATATCCGTGAAACCACATAATAATGGCTGATCAGCCCGAGAGCGGTTCGCAGCTCCGCCCCATTCTTCTCAGGGTCAATGCTTTCCAGCTTGTTGAACAAATCGACATTGGCCCAGGCGTGATAGCCATAGAGTGTTTGGAGCAAGGTGCTCATTGCCGTGGATCCTTTCGAGGTTTAGAAATGTGAGCAAGTCTTTCACATTGTCTACGGGGGGTAGTTTTTGTCTACTCGCATTGCAAAGCGGCAATCCGTAATGCGCAAGCAGCCACGACAGGCTCGTTCCCGCGCAACAGTCGAAACGATCGTTCAGGCCGGCGCTCGCATTCTGAGTGATGAAGGCTGGGCCGGGTTCACGACAAACAGGGTAGCGGAGCTGGCTGGCGTCAGCATCGGGTCCCTCTATCAGTATTTTCCCGACAAGCTCTCCCTGGTAGATGCAATCCGCCACCGCCATCTGGATGACAGCATGGCGGTCATGCGACGAGTCCGCCCGGACGCGGTATCGCCGGCAGAGTTTGCGGCGCAACTGGTTCGGGCCGTGGTCGCGGCACACAGCGCCTATCCGGGTCTGCACAGCGTGCTGCTAGACGAAGCGCCCAGCTCCGAAGAGTATCGAAACCCGCACAGCGAATTCGAGATTGAATATCTTGCCTACTACGCGCAGGCCATCGCCACGTACCGGAAGCGCCAGCCCAGTCCGGCGGATCATGTCGCCGCCCGCGTGATTTCGGACGCGATTGATGGGGTGATCCATAATGCCGCCCGGCGTGGTGCCATCGACGACCTGGCGATGCATAGAGAGCTGGTCCGCTTGATCACCCTATACCTCGGAGAGCCGGGCCAGATCCGCGAGTATCAGGCATTGTGCGACAGGATGTTTATTACCTTGCCCAAGGGATCGCGGACGTAGAAGCGTCGAACGCCCCAAGGCTCGTTCGACAGTTGATAGACGATCTCAAAGCCCTCGCATTGAGCGCGTTCGTAGATTTCATCGACATTGTTGACCTCAATTGACAAATCGGGAACTGAGGTTCCCGATCCCCCCTCACTTGCGACACTGACCTGCGGTCGTTCGTCTCCTTTACTAGCAAACGTAAGGATCCAGCCGTGATCCATGACAATATCGAGGCCCAAAAGTCGCTCATAAAACGAGCGCGCAATCTGTGGGTCAGCAGCAGCAAGATTGGCGACTATCCGCAATACGGCCATGTTCTCTCCATTTCGCAAAATTACCGACAGTTGCTCGATTTCTATAGCTGATTATGCCGCGTCCGAAATTTAGTATTTATCCGACCGCTTTGTGGCGGCCAGCGCTCATCAACTCTATGAGTCTTCCGAGATGGGTCACAACGTTTCTGGTTTCCAGGCGTTGCTACTTCTGCTCGATACCGGTCGATAGCAGCGGTGCGACTGTATCGGCTAACAGGCCCGGATCGCCGATCGAAGGCAGGCCAAAACGGGCTTTTGATCCCGGCGGAAGCGCGGAAAAATCGACATCGGCGTAGGTCTGATAGGCATTAAGAACCGCATTCGAGAGAGCGGCGGCCTCCTTCGACTGGCCGCCCTCCTCTTCAATCGGCGCAACCTCCGCTGCCAGGAACTCGCCATCGGTAAGGCGGACGATGCCTATTCGCTGAAGCCCGCAGACGGTGACCTTGAGAGCCCCGTCCACCTGTGTCTGGCGATCGACCACCTTTGCAATGACGCCCACCGGATAGAGAGCATCAAGAGTGCTGGGACGATCGTCGGCATCACGCCTCTGGGCGACAACGACGACGCGCCGATGACCGTTAAGGGCGTGCTCCACGGCTTGCCGAGTTTTGTCGCGCGCGACGAAAATCCGCGAGATCATGTGCGGAAACAGGACCATGTCCCGCATAGGAACGATGGGAATATCCGCTCCGGCTGGAAAAGGCGTTTTAGGGTGCACCGAAGCCGCAGACAACTGGGTCGCTTGGATACTTGCGGCCAATACGTTCCAGTCTCGATAGCCAAGAATTCGAGCAACGAGTTCCTGGCTCTCACTGTTGCTAAAGGTGACAGATTTGGCGTGAAGTGCTTCACGTAGCGTTTTCGCCATAGCTTTGGCATTGCGGAAATCGCGCATGAGATAATCCTTTGCATAAACGAACGGAAAGCGTCAGGGGCTTGCGTTGCTGACCCGTTCGTTCGGGCAAAGGGAGCCATAAGTGGCTCGATACATTCACCGTACCCCTACGGGGCGCAAGCAGCAGGCTGTATCTACCGAGCACCAATTGTGCGCAGAAGCCTTTTACTTGTCAATCTCAAGCCTGACGAGACTCATCTTGAGGACTGGAAGACAAACCCGCCAAGCTGGCGCGGAAGGACCGCGACGCGCGATGGATCGGGAAGTATTCCAAGTAGAAACGTCAGACGTAGACATCGTCATCCCGATGTTCGGCGACAAAGACCATGCCGGTGTCGACCGGGCCCGTATTGTAAAAGGCTTCAAATGTCAGCTGACCAACGGACGTCATGAACCAGCCGATTAGACGTGAGTCCGGTTGCGGCGGCGGCAACGACTTAACATATTACCAGGGATGGCTAATCGAAGAGGAAAACGTTGTATTCTAACAGCATCGATCCCCAATCCGGCTTGCACAATCAGTTCCGTACCACTCGCCTCAGGCTCGGGATGAAAGATCCCTTGCCGCCTGCTCTATGACGGCTCGGCGCGGCGGCATGGTGGTGGCAATCCGTGCGATGACAATCTCGCGTACGGCTGCGGAAGCCGTCTCCGGCCGACCCGGGGCCACACCGAAGGGGGGCTCGGGCGCGTATTCGAGCCCGAGTTGCACAGCTTCTGCCATTTCCTGGCCGGCGAGTTCGGCGATGACGGCAAGCGCGAAATCGATGCCCGCGGTGACCCCGCCGCCCGTGATGATCGTGCCGTCGCGCACCACGCGACCAGGGTCGGGGATAGCGCCGAATAGCGGTAGCATATCGCGGAACGCCCAGTGGCAGGCCGCGCGCCTTCCCATAAGCAACCCGGCAGCGCCCAGGATCAATGATCCCGAACATACCGACGTGATATAGAGCGCGGTTGCCGCCAGTCGCTTTATTTCGGTCATGTAGCGTGGGTTGGCGATGGCTTGTGTGCAACCGTTGCCACCGGGAACACACAGCAGATCACATGCTTCTAGGCCACCCAAGTCGGCCAATGCCGAGAAGGTCAGACCATCGGCCGATACCGCCTGGGCATCGACAGATGCCACTATGACCTTGGCGCCTGGCAACCGTGAAAATAACTGATGCGGGCCCGTGAAGTCGAGCTGCGTGACCCCGTCATAGATGGGCATCACGATGGTGATGGGAGCGTTCATGGGTCATTCCTTTCCTTGACACTCGACAGATATCACGGGTAGCTAGGGGCATGAATGACATAGTTCCCTCAATTCACGCCAAGCCATTAGTGATCGGCTTCTTCGTCTTTCCGCGCTTTCAGTTGCTTGACCTTTCGGGTCCACTCGCGGCGTTTCAGATGGCCAATGCCGCTTCGGCGACGGAGCTCTACGAGATGATCGTTCTCTCCCGCACCGGTGACGCGGTTGCGACAACGGCTAGCATCGATATCTCGACAACGCGGGTCGACGCGGAGGCCGTGCGGCTCGATACACTCGTGGTCGTCGGCGGCAGCGGCGCAAGGGCGGCCGACCTTGCCGAGCTCGATGCTATCAGCGGCCTCGTCCGGCGCGCGCGCCGGATTACGAGCGTCTGTACAGGAGCGTTCCTGCTGGCGGCGACCGGCCTTCTCGATGGCCGGCGCGCCACAACACACTGGCGCCATGCAGCACGGCTACAGCGTGACTATCCGCGCATCCGGGTCGAGGCAGACCGCATCCATGTCGAGGACGGCCCCGTCTGGACATCGGCAGGCATCACCGCTGGCATCGACCTCGCGCTTGCGCTAATCCAGGCTGATCACGGGATCGCGCTGTCCAAGGCGGTCGCGCGGGAGCTGGTGGTGGAACACCGGCGCTCGGGGGGCCAATCGCAACATTCCGAGATGATCGCGCTCGACTCAGAATCGGAAAGGATCGGGCGTGTGCTGGCCTATGCTCGGTCGCATCTCGATCGCCCGCTTTACGTCGAACATCTCGCGAAGCAGGCATCGCTCAGCCTACGCCAGTTCAACCGCCTGTTCCGCGCACAGACGGGCGAAACCCCGGCTAAGGCGATCGAGCGCCTGCGGGTCGAAGCCGCAAAACCCCGCATAGAGGCGGGCATCGAGCCGGTCGAAATGGTCGCCACCGCCGTGGGCTTTACCGACCCAGAGCGAATGCGCCGCGCCTTCATCCGCCGATTCGGCCACCCGCCGCAATCGCTGCGCCGCGCAGCCCGAGACCAGTGGCCGGGGTCAGAGTAACAGCGCTACTCAGACCCCGGCCCATCATCTCCCGGATTAGGTTCCAATCGGTCTTCATGTGGCTCTCCACTTCGCAAATACACCTGCGGTAACCTTACCCTGTGACGGAACCGATTTCAGGGCTGTCGCGACAAATACGAGGCCAGAAAAATTGGCTGCACTACGATGAGCTGCGCGAGCGTTCCGGGTCCCGGATCTCAAGAAAAAGTCGTGCGCTCCGCCCTCGTAAACATCAAGGGCGACAGGTCCACCAAGCTGCTGCGCCATCCGTTGCAGCTCCTGGCCGATCGGCAAGGGGAAAGTCTGATCGGCGCTGCCCCAAATCAAATGCAGGGGCGGCAATGAGCCGACAGGCTGCGAATAGCCCTTCGGGAAACTGCCATCGACCAGCACCAGAGCATCAATATCGCCTCGCCCTACCGAAACCGCCGATGCGATTTGCGCGCTAAGGGAGATTCCTAGAACACCAACCTTGCCGCCATGGCGCGGTTGTACCTCAAGACGGGCGGCCACGTCTTGAACGGCGGAAGTCCAAGTCGGCAACCGCTGCGCATAGTAGGTGATGCGCGCCCGCGCGCTACCCGCCGTGGCGATGGCGTCGATGTCGGCCGCCGACAGGACATGAACGAGATAGGCATTCAAGCCCGCCGCCCGGAACATCTGCCCGATGTCGTCGTAAGCAGGCGCTCCAAAGCCCCTGCTGCCGCTCAAGATCAGAACAGCCGGGCAGGTTGCGTTCGCGCAGTCTCCGAAGCTCTCGACCAGAACCCCACCGCTGGAGGTTGGCAGGGTGAACTGTTGCCGAGACGATTGAGCGTTGGCCGCTGCTGGAAGAAAGGAAATCCCTAGGGTCGCGATAATGATATTGAATAGACGCATGAACCAATCTCGTTTTGTCGCAGAACTCCCGAATTTTATAGCTAACGTTTGCAGCGCGTGGCGGCGACTAGGTCAGCCGTCCCACTGGCACAAATGCAGCAAGACCCCGGCCGGGTCGTGAACGAAGACCACGGCCGCACCGTAGGCTTGCCTTGATGCTGGTTGCACCCGTGCTTCCGCGAAGCTTTCGCCGTTTAGCACTGCCGTAACGTGCGTATGCCAAGCAAGGGCGTCATCGATCGTGATGTGGAGCATGGTGTTCTCTGCGACATCTTTCAGGTAGTAATCCTGAATGTAGAAATGCTGTTTGTCACCAAGTGTCACCAGCGCCAGTTTCGGCCCAACATCGCGGGTTTCCCACCCCAACGCTGCATAGAACCGTTTGGACAAAGCGAAATCCTTCGCGGGAATGAACGGACGAATGTCTGAGACGCTCAACTTGTGCATGACGGTCTCGATGAACTGGGGGGCTGGAGCTAGACGGGTGAACCTACCTTGTGTTCCTTGTCGCAGAACTCCCGATTAAAATTTCAATTTCGCGACCGAGTTTTGCGCAGCCGCAGAATACCGATTTTTGCCCCGGAATCTATAGCGCGGTTAGCGGCGCATTGCCGACCCTCTCATATATGATAATGTTCGTTATCACATAAACTAATACGTTAGGCGCGGCCCTGTAGGTCGCGTGTGTACGCCTTGAAAGGAATCGAACCATCGACCGGGAGATTCGCCGGCTTTCAAATCTTAGCCAAGTCCAGTACTGGTCTTGTGCGCTGAGGTCTTTCCAGCTATATTACCGGGAATAGCTAGGAGGTCAAAATGTCTAGTTCCCAGACCCGCGCAATTCAAAACTACAGATCCCGCTTGAGTGACCGTGGGCTCGCTCGTTTCGAAGTCATGGGCCGCGACGCCGATCGTGACCTCATCAGAATGTTAGCGCGCCGCCTCGCAGAAAATGGCCCGGAGTCCGTCAAACTACGTGCGGCTTTAAATGATACCATCAATGGTGAACCGCCAAAAAAAGGCGGAATTCTCGCAGCGCTTCGCCGCTCTCCACTTGTCGGCGCTAACCTTGAAATCTCTCGTCAACGTGAAGAAGGTCGTGAGATCGATCTTTAATGCGCTACCTTCTCGATACCAATATCCTGAGCAACATCACAAAGCCGGAGCCATCGGTCGCTTTGATGACATGGATGGCCGATCAGACCGACGATAGTCTTTTTATCGCTTCCCTTACTGTGGCTGAAATCCACAAAGGCATCTTGGAGAAGCCCGCCGGCAAGAAGCGTACTTCTCTCGAGAGCTGGTTTGTTGGTGATGAGGGGCCGCAGCGTCTCTTCGCCAATCGTATCCTACCCTTTGACGAAACGGCAGCTCTCATATGGGCGCGATTGATGGCCGAGGGAAAAGCAATCGGGCGATCACGCGGTGGCCTTGATACCATCATAGCGGCCACCGCCCAGGCGAACGGATGCATCGTCGTGACCGACAATGAGAAAGACTTTTACGGCATAGAGATAATCAACCCGCTTCGCATCGGCAAAGGCTGAGCACGAACTACTCGCCTTGACGGGGCTCGAACCGCCGACCCCATCGTTGGCCCATTCGTTCGCGCCGAATTTCGGTGTGCGGGCAGCTATTTGCTTTCGGAAATGGCTGACAGGGGCCGCTTCGCGACTGTCCGGCTTTGGTGGTCTAGGCTAAAATAGCTGCCAAAGAGCGCGAGCTGCATCTAGGCCTGCTTCCGACTTCATCCCAGTCATAGCCGACAAGTGACAATCTCTCCGTAAGCGGACACTTGTATCTGTAGTTGGAAGTTCACGAGTGCGGATCGGGCGCATGCTCCCACCCGCCCCTTGACATGCAGGTATTTACCTGCATATTCATGCACTCGTACAGATTGAGACCAATGCACGCTGACAAAGTTTTCAAAGCGCTGGGCGACCCGACACGCAGAAAGCTGCTCGACCTTCTCTGCGAGAGGAACGGGCAGACGCTCAGCGCGCTCTGCGAAACCCTGGACATGGCCCGGCAATCCGCCACGCAGCACCTCGGTATATTGGAGGATGCTAATCTGGTGAGCACGGTCAAGCGTGGGCGCGAAAGGCTGCATTTTATCAATCCAGTGCCGCTGCACGAAGTCTACGAGCGGTGGGTGCAGAAATTCGAACGCCAGCGGCTCAGCCTGCTGCACGACTTGAAGAAAGAACTGGAAGGAGAGTAGCAATGACCAGAGAGACGACCAGCTTTGTTTATGTAACCTATATTCTCTCGACGCCCGAAAAGGTGTTCGAGGCAATAACGAAACCGGATGTCGCAAGCCGTTACTGGGGCCACGAGAATATTTCCGACTGGAAGATCGGATCGAAGTGGGAACACATTCGTGCCAATGATGAACGCTCCGTCGAACTTGTCGGCAAGATCATCGAGATCTCTCCGCCGACCCGTCTAGTCATGTCCTGGGCGAATGCTTCGCAGGCTACCGATCCGGCCAGTCACAGCCGTGTGACCTTCGAGATAGTAGAGTATGACGATATGGTCAGGTTGACTGTCACCCATGACGACCTAATTGCGGGCAGCGGCATGGCGAACGGCATCAGCAAAGGCTGGCCAACCGTCCTCTCCAGCCTGAAATCCCTTCTCGAAACCGGCAAGGGTCTGGACATCTTCGCCAAGCCAAAGGCGGCCTGATTTCAGGCGGCGTCAAATCTCACTCTCAGAAAGAATAGTCATGACCAAAGCCTATACCGGCGGCTGCGCCTGTGGTGCAATCCGCTATGAAACGGCGGGCGAACCTATCTTCGAGAATCACTGCCAATGCGGCGATTGCCAGAAACGCAGCGGCACCGGGCATGGATCCTATCTGACGTTCGCGCAGCGCGCCGATGTGGCAATCTTGGGCGAGGCCAAAAGCTGGCGGGTTGCGGGCGAAAGCGGAAATGAAAAGATACACGCCTTCTGCCCGGCCTGCGGAACTCCAGTTTACCTGACATTTGCCGCGATGCCGGAACTGATAGTGGTACACGCTGCCAGTCTCGACGATCCAGGCAGGTTCAATCCGCAAGTCGTCACATATAGTGTCTGCGGCCAAGTGTGGGATAAGATAGATCCTTCGCTACAGGCATTTGAGCGAATGCCGCCCTCATAATTTTCGCCGAAATAGCCCGAATTCGCAACTGTATTAACGGGTCCGATAAGAGCTCGATCGGGACATCTAGTCATTAAAATGAAAGTCGGCTTTTCAGGAACGACTAGCAAAAGACGACAGGCCGATTCCGTGGACCGTCAGCTTATAGGAGATCGAAAAGCAGCTCGAATGGCCAAAATGACGGCGCAAAGCTGCCATGGAGAATGGGTCGCAGCCACTATTGAGCACAAAGTCGAACCGATATTTCAGGTCTTGAAGGGATATGAACGTCCGGCTCGCTATTACGCTTGTGCGGACAGAATATCGCAATATCAAACAGAGAGGCTGAGCCAACGCTCAACAGACCTTTACGAATGGAATGTCTAAAAGCTCTGCCAGCTTTTCAATCTTACCGCCGATGTGGCCGACACCGACGGCACAATGGTGTGCTGGCCCTTGCGCGTTCCAATTCTCCGTAAACGCTCGTGCGCCAATGGAGAATTGATATCGGCTGTTGGTGTTTCCGATTTCCAGGATAGGACCCTCGACCGAAAAGCCCTCAGCGCAAAGCAGCTTGAGCGTGCCCGCGATTTCGACCACGGAAAGCAATGTGACTGGTCCGTGCTTGACGGACATTTCAACGCTGACGCCCGAGCCGACTTTACCGTGGAAAACTTGGAGGGGCCGTATCTTCGTACGGCCTTCGGCTATCTTCGTGTGACCTGGGCCATCATGGCCCATGAGGACGACGTCAGCCTTGAAGTCCATTGCGTAGTACTCTGTGAACGATCCGCCAGAGCCGAAACTGTCCATAATCTTCATCGCCTGAGCGTTCTTGATCTCGTATTCACCAGCAACCGGAATACCCTCGGCCGTCAACATCGAGCACCCGACGATAACGGATGTGATAATGTTCTCGTATTCATGGCCGGGAACGGATTCGTAGTAGTAGGCCAGAGAACCGATGCGCTTGAGTTCCACGAGCTTGCGGAGGGCAACGGCGGTCTTTGCGGCCCGCGTCAGTTCCTCTTCGTCGCAATCGGCCTGCACATCGAAATCGGACTTGATCTTAGCGAGGCATGCCAGGATTTCGCTGTCGGAGACTTCGCGCCTCAAGCGCGCCAATTCGTCGATTTCCAAAACCTCGATATGCGTGCCGAACACGGCGCTTTGCGCGGTGAGATCGGAGTAGATATCGAGCATGCCGTTGTAGTAACGCCCCATCACCCCGAGCCTGTTGTGCGCCATGATATGAGCAACGCGGGCCGCCTCGATCCATTCCTCGATCGCGTTTTCGACGATGGGGTCATCCTCGAGGACGCCGGTAACCTGGTGGAAGCGAATACCCGCCCGAGTGAAGACGTTGGCGATCTCCGGCACCGGGCACGCCGCGCAATGGGCAAGCCACTCGCCCGTCATAGCCGTCCTGTCGCCGAGTGCGTTGAAGGATGCATAGTCGATCGCAGCCACCGGTTGTAGGTTGAGAATGATGACCGGAACTTTGGCGCGGCGGACAACAGGCAGCACCGTCGAAGACAGCGCGTAGGTCGTTATAAACAGGAAGATGATATCGACGTCAGCCTCCCGGAACGCATGACCGGCGTCCAGAGCCTTTTCCGGAGTATCGATCAGACCGAGATTCACGACGTCCACGCCAGGGCGCTCGAGCTTCGAGGCAACGACGTCGACATATCTGCGTAACCGTGCCTCGAGCCCTTCGAATTGCGCCCAATAGGCTTCTAGGCCGATGCCAAACAGGCCAGCCTTCAAGGGACGCTCAGACATTCTGGTTCTCCGGAAAAATGGGGTTTCAGCCTTGCAGGCGGACGCGGAGTTGATCGAGACCAACCGCCAACAACAACACGACGCCGCGCGTCACATCCTGCCAGAAGCTCGACACATTCATGAGCGTAAGGCCGTTGTTCAGCGTTCCGAGGATCAACACGGCGATCAGCGTGCCCCATACGCTGCCGCGCCCGCCGAACAGGCTCGTGCCTCCCAGGATGATAGCCGCAATGATGGTCAGCAGATGCTGACTGGCGGCATTCGGCGCTGCGGCACCGAGCATGGCTGACAGAATGATGCCAGCAGCTGCTCCAGAAATGCCGGAGACCACGTACAGGATCAACTGCGTCCGCTCGACAGGTACGCCAAGAAGGCTGCTTGCCTCCGGGTTGCCCCCGGTCGCATAGACGAAACGACCGAACGGCGTCTTTGAAAGCACCAGCCAAAGAACGACGAAGACGACCAGCATCAGGATGACGGGGAACGGTATCGAAAGAACACGACCGGACCCCAGCCAGTTGAATGCCGGAACGAATAGCGGCTTGCTCAGGCCCCCCGTCATGACCATGGATATCCCGGAGAAGATGCTCATCGTTCCCAATGTCACGATCAACGGGTTGAGGCGCAGCTTGGTGACGATCAGGCCGTTCAGGACGCCGACCCCTGCGCCGACGAATAAAGCCGCCAGACACCCGATCCAGATGTTCATACCGTTCGCATGGATCAATGCGACGATGACACCTGCGAGACCCGCGACGGCTGCGACCGAGAGATCCAGTCCGCCACCGATAATGAGCGGCGTGCCCGCTGCGGCCATCAACCCGATGAAGGCCATGTTGGTACCGATGTTTGCAAGATTGCTGACTGTAAGGAAATAGGGCGACAGCAGCGCGAAAGCGGCGAGAATGACGACGTAAAATACCAGCAGCACGACGATGCCCGCGGCCGGCCGTGCCAGACCGTCCGCCAAAGAGGGACGCCCGGGCTTCTCCGCTGGCCCATGTTCCACGATCGAACCAGACTTGCTCATGCTTTCTCCAATTCATTCGAGGCGCTCGAAACGGACCTCGTTTCTGCCGCCTGCATCAGATCCGCCGCCGATGCCTGTGGTCCGAGGACTGCGACGACTTTTCCGTCTTCAAAAACGAGGGTCCGGTCTGCGAGGCCGGCAACCTCTTCGGCGTCCGACGATACGAGAAGTATCCCCATGCCGCCGACCGCAAGGCGTTGGATTTCGTCGTAAATCTCCCGCCTTGCGCCGAGATCGACGCCGCGTGTCGGCTCCTCGAGGATTAGAAGCTTTGGGCTGCCGAGCAGCCAGCGAGCAAGACACAGCTTCTGCTGGTTTCCGCCCGACAACAGGCGTATCTCCTGCTCCGGTCCCGTGGTCTTGACGCGAAGGGTTTTGATCCAGTGCTGCGAAATCGCACGCTCTCGCGCGGTGTCGACCACTCCAAAACGTGTGAAGGATCCAAGGTATGGGAGAGTCGTGTTCGTCCGGACCGTGAGATTGCCGATCAGACCTTGCCGCTTGCGTTCCGCCGCGACAAAACCGATGCTGTTTTCGATGCTTTGTTTCGGACCGGAGAGTTTGATCTCCTTGTCAGCCATCCGCAGGGATCGCGCCCTTGCAGATGGTTCCGCGCCGTAGACGGCTCTCCCCACTTTCTCGATACCGGAGCCGATCAGGCCGAATGCGCCCAGGATTTCGCCGCGTCGCACCGAAAACGAAACGTCCTCAAGCCAACCGGGCAGCGAGAGCCCGTCGACCGTAACGACGGTCTCTTCCGGAAGAGCGACGGATTTCGGAGGAAACAGGTCACCGAGGTCACCACCAAGCATCGCCCTGAGTACTTCCTCATGGCTGGTGTCGGCGGTCCGGAATTGCCCGCGCACTTCGCCGTCTCGCAGCACCACGATCCGATCCGACAGCCGGAAGACTTCGTCGAGATAATGCGAGATATAGATGACCGTCACGCCGTCTGCGCTCAGTGCATCGATCACACCGAAAAGCGTTTCGGCATCAGCCTCTCCCATTGAAGCCGTCGGCTCGTCCATGATCAGAATTCTGGCTTTCCCGGCCAACGCTCTGGCGATCTCGACGATACGCTGCTCCGGCAGAGAGAGGGATCCCATCCTGCGATCCGGTACGATGTGGGCGAGACCCAATCTCGAAAGCAGTGCCAGGGCCTGGCTTCGCATGGCGTTCCTATCGACGAAACCAATCCCGGCCACCTTCCGTAAGGGCATCGACCCTAGAGCGATGTTTTCCGCAACCGACAGGTCCGGATGTACCGAAAGTTCCTGCGGCATCAAGCGAATGCCGGCGGCGATGGCAGCACGAGCAGACGTGATGTCGACGGGTATGCCATCGATTTCGATGAGGCCCGCATCACAGGAATAGACACCGGACAGGATTTTCATCAAAGTGGACTTGCCGGCGCCATTGGCTCCGAGCAAGGCCACGACTTCTCCTGCGTCTGCCGAGCAACTGACGTTTTTCAGCACCTGCACGCCGGAAAATGCCTTTGTGACATCGGTGATCCGGAGCCGCGGTGCGCGGGTCCCTATGACTGGTTGCGTTTGCATACCTCTCTCCTCCGCTCTCATCCTATTGTTGCGGGAGGATCGCCTCGTAACCCTTCAGCCAGTCTTCCTTCTTCAGACCCGCGAGGTAACTTGCAAACTCTGCCTCAGGGAAGACATAGCCGTCGGCTTCCCCTGCACATTCGAATTCCTTGTAGAATTTGCAGATGTTGGCCTTCGTAACCATCTGATGCGTAACGAATATAGCTTCCGGTACGGGTTTTCCCGCAAGCGCTGAAAGCGCGATCGGGATCAGATAGTTGCCGTAGCTGCCGGGAAAGGACCCTGTCGCCGCGATCAGCTTCGGATCGGTGGCGAGCGCCTCGGCTTCATCAGCACCATTGCCGACCGCAATGGCCTGGTCGACGCGACCCGCTGCACGCACGGCTTGCAACATGCCCATTGTCGCCTGGTCATTGATACCGATGATCATGATAGGCGCTTCAGGTGGAATGCGGCCAAGGACATTGTTCATCTGCGTGTAGGATTCCTGCAAGGTATTTTTCGTATCGATCTCGATGATATGATCGGCTGGAAAAGCCTTGCTCAGTGCCAGGAACCCGGCGCGCTGCCCTTCGGTGCGCATCCGCGGTATGACGCCCGATTGCGGCAAAGCGCCTATGACGAGGTAGCCCTTCTTCACGCTATCGGCACCGAACTGCTTGTCCGCCGCCTTCGCCAGATAAGATCCGCCCATGAAGCCAGATCTCGGATTGTTCACACCGAAGAAATTTGCGCCGGGCATCGGGATGTCGATCGCGGTAACCTTCGTGCCGTCCTGTTTGAATACGTCCATGACCGCCTGGCCGAAATTGGCGTCGGTCTGGAATTCGATGATGTAATCGACCTTGCGCTCGGCAAACGACTTGGCGTTGGCAAGCGCTGTCGGTCCGTCGAGACGATTATCGGCGATGACCAGTTCCACGCCGGCCGCATCCGCATTCTGCTGTATTCCTTTTTCGACAAGGACGCCAAAGGCGATGTCTCGCTGAAGATTGGCGAAGCCGATACTGTATTTGTTACCATTCTTCGGTCGCGTGACCTTGGATGCATCCTGAACCATGGCCTTCAGGGTCTCGGCAGAAAGCATGTTTCCGTCGAATTTCAACGGGTCGAAACCGTGGAAATCGTCGGCGTAGGCAGCAGATGCTAAAAGGCAGGATACCGCTGCGAGCAGTCTGATTGGGGTTCTCATGTTCCTCTCCTCCCGTCCGCTACCCTCCCCGGCAGCGGCTAAATAACAATTTTGCCCATGGCACCATCGCATCGAGTTGCCCAGCAACCACAACGCTAGCATTGCCAAAGCGTGTTGACACGCCGGAAAAAACCGCAAAAGTGACTTTTGCATACAAAAATTGATCTTATCTCTGAGGTCTTGAAATGGCGGATAATTATTTTGTCTACATGCCTGAAAACCGAATATCCGATGCTTGGGGATGCACTGCAGTTTCGACCGGATATTCGGTTATAGCGCCACACTCCAGCTATCCTCCGAGCCGCCATCCAGACGACCATCATTTCAGCTGGTCGCGTGGCCGTATCCTTCACGCGTACCAAATCGTGTTCATCAGTAGCGGGATCGGAAAGCTCGAATTCGGGAAATCGCGGCGGAAGATGAATGTGACGGAAGGGTCGGTATTCCTCCTTTTTCCCGGAGAATGGCATCGCTTTGCCCCCGATCGGCCGAGTGGCTGGACGGAGCACTGGATAGAGTGCCGTGGAAACGCTTTCGACTTTGCGCTACACACGGGTTTGCTGAATAAAGAGCGGCCAATGAGCCCCGCAGGAGACGAAATCGCGGCAGTGTTCGCCGCGATCCATACTCTCGCCCGCGAAGATGCCGTTTTGCACCAATTGGTAATATCGACCCTCGGCTTGCAGCTGCTTGCATTGCTAAGCCGGTCATCAGGCCTTGCGGCCGAGGCGAACTCGCGTTTGGTGGATAGGGCTCGTGCAATTCTCATGGAGCGCTGCGGGGACGGCCAGTCGGTTGAAGATTTGGCGGCGGAGCTGGGTATCAGCTATCCGTATTTCCGGCGGATTTTTCGCGAGAAGACGGGAATGTCTGCCAAACAGTACCAGATCACCGTCCGGATCCAGCGGGCTCACGACTTTCTCTCCAATACCGACAAATCGATCAAGGAGATCGCCGGGCTACTAGGCTTCAACTCAGCCTTCCATTTCTCCAATCAGTTCAAACAGTCAACAGATCTCTCCCCAAGCCAATTCAGGCATGCCGTGGGGAACGCTCAAGCTTCACGAAAGTGACCTGATGAAGAATGAAATCGGACAATTTTCTCCGAAAGGAGTGCGAAAACAGGGCTCCGTAAAGTAAACCTTCCGGCGGTCGAGTTGTGCGATGTTGCAGGATAACCCAGTCGCTTGTGCGGCAACCGGGAGGGTAACCGTGTGCTGATAGGAAAGCTTGGAAGAGACTAAGATCACTACTTGCGCTTGATCCGATATGAACCGCCGACCCTTCTTGCGCCGCCAAAGATATTGAAAAATCAGCTCCCGCCGCTGCCAAAGGCTTTGATTTGGAAGGGAACGCGGCTATTTGCCACCATAATGCTGTGTTGCAGAATGTAAAATCGTCAGCCCAGCCACGGATCAACGACAATCGCGCCGGTTCCGGCAAAATCTTGAACGTTACGCGTTACGACGGTCAAGCTATGAACCAGCGCAGTCGAGGCGATCAAAGCGTCAGCCTCGTTTCGACGATCTGGGATATGAAGATGAGCGCAACGCGTCGCAATCGCATCATCGATCGAGAGAATACGGCCCTCGAACTCAGGGCGGACGCGTCTGTCCATCCATGTCCGCAAGAGAGCCGCCTGAGACCGATCGCGACGTTGAAGGAGCAATATCCCTCGCTCAATTTCGAGGATCGTGATAGCAGAAATAAACAGATCGCTCGAATGCTGCGAGTTGAGCCAACGCGTAACGTTTACATCTGCCTTGCCGTCTCCGGCCTTACGCAGTTCGGAGACGACGTTGGTATCGAGCAGGTATTTCAAAACAGGTCGACCTCGCGGGTCACGATTTCTGCCCTCGGCGGATCCAGGTCGACCACCGAGAGACCGGGCATTGAAAGCGCGTCAACGAGGCTCCGCCGTTTTCCCGTCAGACGCTCGAACTCGCTGTAGGTCATCAACACATGCGATGGCTTACCACGGTCTGTGATGATAACGGGCCCCATCTGGGCAGCTTTCTTTGCCTTGCTAACGTCGTGATTAACCTCACGGCTGGACAAACTCGTCATACTCATCGAAAGCCTCCTAGTAGGTAAGTAGGTAGGTACGTACCTACATATAAGAGAGATTCGGCTTGGTAGCAACACTTTACGCGACTATAAACCCGGCGCCGTTTAAGTTTGATCGCCGACGTGGTAAAGTGATTCATCCAAATCAAGTGCTTATTCTGGCTCGGGCAAGCTCTTGTATGGGCGATGCCGTCGGCTGTTGCCGCCGCACCTTCGGTCTGATAGCGGCCAAACATCAGGCACAGGTCGAGCGCATGCCACGCGGTGTGTGCTCAAAACTCACGCAAAGGCCGCGCAAGGGAGCGCAACGCAATGAGCGGCAAAGCCGCCAAAGAGCCGAGTCCCATCGCGCTAACCGTCGGCGTGTGCTCGACAGCGACCGGATGGGCGGCCGACAGTCTTGCTATCGGATTGGATGTTGGCTCGTCTGTCGTACGATCATCACCGAGAAACCCAAGATTAGGAGAGTTCGCTTTTTTGAAAGTTCGACGCAAAGATTGGATATCCATTCCAGGATTGTCAGGCAGCGGCCGGCGAGCTCAAAGGCCGCGCGTTCGCGTTCGTTCTGAAACGGGATAACTCTTCCGCGGACATCGGGCGCCCTACCATATATCCCTGAAGCTGGTCACACCCGGCATCTCGAAGAAAGTCGGCCTGCCCTTCGTTTTCAATCCCCTCTGCTGTGACGGGGATTGATAGTGCCGCGGCGAGCGCGATCGTCGCCTTCAATATGTCTCTTCCACGCCCATCGTCGAATGCCCAAACCAGAGACCGATCGATTTTCATGCTGTCAAAGCCAAATTGTCTAAGCGCTCCGATACTGGCATAACCGCAGCCAAAATCATCGAGAGAAAACCGGACACCAATCTTTTTAAGCTCATCGATAGCCCTTTGCGCGTGGGTCGGGTTCGACATTAGGACACCCTCGGTAATCTCCAGGGTCAGCCGAGTGGGTTCAAAGTTCTCTTCCTTTAAGAGGCTTGCAACCCGGTGTGCGAACGAGGCATTGCACATTTGCACCGGAGAAACATTGACGGACAGCCCAAGCTCCGGCCAGTCGGCAGCCGCTCTTACAGATTGACGTAAAATCAACATGCCCAGTTGATCAATCAGGCCAGAGCGCTCTGCCAAGGGGATGAATATTTCAGGGCTGATTGGACCCGTCGGGCTCTGCCATCGAGCGAGCGCTTCTACACCGTTCAATTTACCGCTCCCTGAGGCGACAAGCGGCTGATAGGCAACACCGATATCGCCATTGACAACGGCACGTTTCAGCTCGTTTTCAAGCACGGCCATCTCTTCGCGGTCGCGGTCGAGTTCCGGCCGATACCCCACGGCCCTTCCCTTGCCGTCGTGCTTTGCCCGATAAAGAGCTAAGTCGGCACGGCGAAGCAATTCGAAGGAGTCGGTGACGTTGACCGAACGCGCGCTGCCAATGCTAACACCAACTTCTACTGTTCGACCTTCGATTTCGAATGGCTTTTCGAAAATCGACAGAACCCGCGCGCAAAAATTCGATGAAGGACCGTGGTCGCACTGGACAAGGGCAAACTCATCGCCCCCCAATCGCGCCGCGGAGACAATTTGCGGGTGGCACTGAGAAATTGTGTTAGCAACTTTTTGGATAAGGACGTCGCCGATCTGATGACCCCAGGTGTCGTTGACCGCCTTGAAGCCGTCAAGATCCAGGAGATGAAGTGTAACATCGTCCCCGTTTTCGAGTGCTTTATCCAAATCCGCCAAAAGCCCGTTTCTGTTCAAAAGGCCGCTGAGACCATCGTGGCTCGCTTCATATCGAGCCAACCGCGCCATTCTCGCCATCCGCCGGGACTCTGCACCTCCGGCAGTTACCACCACGACAAGGAAAACGACCAAGATGACGCCGGCGGCTAGTACTTCATTTCTGACCTCCTGATACACTCGGGTGCCCGGTCGAAGTCTATTCCATCCCAGGTAAGCAACGGGTAGGCCTGAGGCACTCCTCAGCGCGACGACGAGCATATTGCGAGGTGCTTCCTCGTAAAGACGCAGGCCCTCAAGCTGATATTGCTCCGCAAGCAAGCCAAGGTCAGAATCCCGCACGTGCCTGAAGAGCGACAAAACCGCATAAGGGGTACTAATTGTCGTGCCGCCGTCTGGATGTATGATTGTCGATGCCAGGATATCAACACCATCCCACGTCTTGACGAATTCGACGAGCGGCTTTCCCTCATTCTTCAGAGCTGCCGAAGCTTGCGACTGGAGAGTACCTCGGAAGCGAGTCGAGGGATCGAAGGTTGAGCCTTTGTAGCTCGCCATAGCGGTCGCACCGCTGCGCGTCGTTACGATCGCTCCATCGTAGATAGATGCGGCTCCGCTCGTTCCGCGCCATTTCTCAATGGCCCATCGAGAGAATTCCCCCGCTTGCGAAACCTGGTAAGCATCACTCGAGCCGGCATTGTCGAGAAGTGTCATCGAAACCCGGTCTTTGAGAGACCGGATTGCCGACTGGGCTGCTCGAGACGCACGCTCGTCATCACGGATATCTGCAGAGCGGCGCATGGTTGTGATGACATTTGTTGCCAGAGCGCCCAGAGTGACAAGTACTATAACAAACAAGGCAGTGGAGAGAGCAACAGGCCACTTCGAGATGTTGGTCTTCGTTATTGGCATTGGCCTCTCCCCCAGATAAAAAATATAAGCGATATTTTGTAGTTGAATCTTTCCTCGACTTTGAAAACTAACTCAGCCTTATTATCATGTGACTTACGCTTGTGGTTAAAAGCCAGTTAACTTAAATGAACTTGCAACTACTTAACCGGCGTCGGCATCTCGAATATTGGGCGTTGGTTTGTGAAGTACGTCCGGAAAGTTGCGCGGTTGCGTTACTGGCCTACAGTCGAGGGAAGGTATAGATCGAGGCTCGATCTCTTCTTTGCTAACACGAGCATGAATTGCCTTGTCGTGTCTGCGGTCTCCCACGTGACCACTTTTGACGCAGGGCATCAGATTTCGTTGGCATTTGGAATGCTATCCATGCCTTCCCTGGCCGTGACGATGAAAAGGCATCGACACTCAAGCGGGTTTGCTGCAACACCTTGGCATCAAGCCGTGCGGGCGGATCGACGTCGACCAGTTGCCAGGCGGCAAGCTCCGGGTAAAAACGGCTTTACCAACCGGCACGGCACAGCCGGCAGTGAGCAAAGCGATCCGTACGCTCGAAAATCATCTGGGGGGTTGCACTCTTCAAATCGAAGCACGCCGAACGCCACCTTGACGGATCAAGGGCAAAAAATATTTCGACAGAATGAAACCACTGCTCAAGGCGATCGAAGCTACTGATCGAGAAGTTAAGGGCAGCGGCGCCGACATGTCTGGGTCGATCCGCATTGCAGCCCCTACCACATTCGGTCGACTTCACATTCTGCCAACCATTCCGAATTTGCTGGCCGAATATCCTCATCTCCGGGGGGGGATCTGGTTTTATCGCAGCTTCGGCGGGACATGATCGATGATCGGGTCGATCTGGTGATAAGAGGAGTTGTCGAGGAGCCCGATGCCGTCGCCAGGCGCGTGACAAACCTTTCTCTGGTATGCGTAGGATCTCGCCAATACCTCGAAAAGCACGGCGTCCCGACCCTGGCTGGGTCGAACCCGAGAATCGACGCGCGGACCACTCGGCTCAGCGCCGATTTTTCCGCCAGGCCGTCCTCGTGATCACAGGATGCTTTCTGACATGCAGCCCGCCCGACATGCAGCCCGCGGCGAGGGACTTCAAGGCAGCCTCAGGCGCCACAAAAGACGCATGAGGTTGCCTGGCCCGGCGAGACCTTGTCAATCCAGCGGATTGTAGGCAATGACGTCCTTCTCTACCTTGACATCGACCATCATCGGCGATTGGACGGTGGAGCGTGCCGGCGGATGATCGATGAAGTGTTTCTGGAAAACGGCATTAAAGCTGGAGAAATCGCGGGCGTCGTCGAGCCAGACATTAACCTTGACCACATGTTCGAGCGTGCAGTCGGCGAGCGCCAGGACGGACTTGATATTGGCGACCACCTGTTCGGTTTGAACAGCAATATTGCCGACTACGACCTCGCCATCGATGGTTGGCACCTGACCGGAGATGTAGATGAAATCGCCCGCGCGCACGGCCTTGGCGAAAGGTCGGCTCTGGCCGCCTGCCTGGGCGTCGGCGATATCGTAACGAATGATCTTGTTGCTTGTCATGGAAGTGTCTTTCAGTTTTATTTTACAATGCGAATTTGAACCGTTGCCCCTTGGGAGTGGCATCAGTGCGAATCCTGGATGAAATGGCCGGGCGAGACTTCCCGAAAAATGCGCTTCGGCGGAACGTAATCGAATGGACGGATAGGGCTTCTGATCTCTTCAGTCGAAGGTGGTACAGTCCGGCCGCGGCGTGCCGGATCGGGAATAGGCACCGCAGAGATCAGACGGCGGGTATAAGGATGTTGCGGGTTGTCGAAAATTGCCGCCCGCGGACCGATCTCAACGATTTCGCCGAGGAACATCACCGCGACGCGATGGCTCATCCGCTCGACGACGGCCATATCATGGCTGATGAAGAGATAGGCAAGACCATGCTTTTCCTGCAAGTCGAGCAGGAGGTTGAAAACCTGTGCCTTAACTGAAACGTCGAGCGCCGAGACAGCTTCGTCTGCGACGATGAATTTCGGATCAAGTGCCAAGGCACGGGCAATCGAGATGCGCTGCCGCTGGCCGCCGGAAAATTCATGCGGGTGGCGCTCCGCCATCGCCGCCGACAGTCCGACCTGTTCCAGCAGTTCGACGACGCGCTCCTTGGCATCCCGCCGTCCCATCAGCCCATGGGCGAGGATCGGTTCAGCAATCGCCGAACCGACGGTGAGGCGCGGATTGAGCGAGGCAAAGGGGTCCTGAAAGATCATCTGCGAGGTGCGACGCATGGTGCGCAGCTCCCTTGTGCCGGCTTTCGTCACATCCTGGCCGCCGATGACGATCGAGCCTTCGGACGGATTGATAAGCCGGATGATGGCACGGCCGGTCGTCGACTTGCCACAGCCGGATTCGCCCACCAGCGACAGCGTTTCGCCAGGGCGAAGATCGAAGGACACGTCTTCGACCGCATGGACGCGGCCGGTCGGCAGGTCGAAGCCCACGGACAGACGATCGACCTTGAGGATCGGCTCGACGCCCAACGCAACGGCAGACATCTCGCGGCCATCGTTTGCCACGCCGGTCGACGCATCGACCTCCGGGAAACGCTTTGGCGCGACCGCGGCTCCCATGGTGCCGAGACGCGGGATCGAGGCGAGCAGCGACTTGGTGTAAAGCGCCTTGGGAGCGGCGAAGATCTCCTGCGTCGGCCCTGTCTCGATCGTGTCGCCGCGAAACATCACAACGGTACGGTCAGCGATTTCCGCCACAACACCCATGTCATGGGTGATGAACAACACGCCCATGTTTTCGTCCTGCTGCAATTCGCGCAGCAGATGAAGGATTTCAGCCTGGATCGTAACGTCGAGCGCGGTTGTCGGTTCGTCGGCGATCAGAAGCTTCGGGCGACAGGCAAGCGCCATGGCGATCATCACGCGCTGGCGCATGCCGCCGGAGAACTTGTGTGGATATTCGTGGAGGCGTGCCTTTGCCGCCGGGATCCGCACCCGCTCCATCAGCCGCACGGTCTCGGCCTCGGCTTGTGCCCAGGACAGGCCGCGATGCAGGACCAGCGCTTCCGCGATCTGGTTGCCGATGGTAAAGACCGGATTGAGCGACGTCATCGGTTCCTGGAAAATCATGCCGATCGAGCCGCCGCGCACTTTGCGCATCTCGGCTTCGCTTGCAGCAAGCAGGTCCTTGCCATCGAGAAGAATACGGCCTTCAGTGCGAGCCCGACCGGCCGGTAGAAGCCGCATTGTCGATAGCGCGGTGACACTCTTGCCCGAGCCGCTCTCGCCAACGATCGCGACCGTCTCGCCGGCATCGACATGCAGGCTGATATTGCGGATGACGGCCTTCCAGCCTTCCGGTGTCTTGAAAGAGGTCGTCAGGCTCTCGACTGCAAGGACCGGCTTGTTTGTGGTCGCGTCGGTCATGATCAGCTTTCCTTGGCGAGACGCGGATCGACAAGATCGCGCAGGCCGTCGCCAAGCAATTGCAGGGAGAGAACGGAGAAGACGATGGCAAGGCCCGGAAACACCATCAGCCACGGTGCGTTGTTCATATATTCGCGCCCCGACGCCAGCATCGTGCCCCAGGTCGGCATGTCGGTGGAAACGCCGACGCCGAGGAAGGAGAGGCTTGCCTCCGCGAGCATCGCCGAGGCAAAGACGAAGGTCGACTGCACGAGGATGGGCGAGGCCAGATTGAGCAGCACGTGACGGACAAGGATCTGCCAGGTTGGGAGCCCCATGGCGACGGCTGCCTCGATATAGGGCAGTTCACGCAGGACCAGCGTCGAGCCACGGATAATGCGGGCCAGGCGTGGCGCATAGGTGATGCCAAGCGCCAGGATGACGGTGGTGAGCGACGGCCCGAGCGCTGCAACGAGCGCGATCGCCAGCAGGATGTCCGGGAAGGACATCATTGCATCCAGCAGGCGAGAGATCGGCGCATCGAGGCCGCGAAAGAACCCGGCCGCAACGCCGAGGATCACCCCGAGCACGGTCGAGATGAAGACGACGCCGAGGCTGACCAGAAGCGAGATGCGGCCCGCAAAGATGGCGCGGGAAAAGATATCCCTGCCGAATTCGTCGGTTCCGAAAAAGTGGACCATGGATGGCGGCTTCAGCTTGTTGACAATCGACAGCTTGTTCGGCGCATAGGGCGCGACAAAGGGGGCCAGCAGCGCTGCGAAGACGACGACGACCAGAATGATTGCGCCGAAAAGCATGGCTCGGTTGCCGAGCAGGCGGCGTAGGCCGGAGGACAAGGGCATGGAGACGGAAGCCATGGTGATCATAGGCGCACCCGTGGATCGACGACGATATAGAGCATGTCGACGATGAAATTGATGAGAACGTAAATGGCGGCGACTGTGAGCAACGCGCCCTGAATGACCGGATAGTCGCGGCGCAGGACAGCCGAGACCACGACATTGCCGACGCCAGGCAGACCAAAGACGGTCTCCGTGACAACCGCACCGGCGACCAGCATGGCGACCGACAGGCCGATGACGGTGATGATCGGTATCATCGCGTTTTTCAACGCGTGCTTGAGGACAACGCGACCTTCCCCGGCGCCCTTGGCACGGGCGGTGCGGACATAATCCTCACCGAGGACATCAAGCATGGCAGCGCGGGTGAAGCGGGTGATCAGCGCCGAATTGACGATGCCGAGTGCGACAGCCGGCAGCACGAGATGATGCAGCCGTTCGAGAAAGGGTGTCTCGGGGCCGCCGTAGCCGGAGGCCGGGAACCAGCCCTGACCGACGGCGAAGATCTGGATGAGCATCAGCCCGAGCCAGAAGCTTGGCACGCTGGCCGCAACCATGGTGAGCGTGACGACGATCTGGTCGAAGATCGTTCCGCGCTTGACCGCCGACAGGATGCCGACAGGCAAGGCTATGCCGACCGCGATCAGGATTGAGAAAAGCGTCAGGAAGAAAGTCGGCTCGGCACGCGAGGCAAGTGCCGTCGTCACCGGCTGATTCAGGAAGATCGACTGGCCGAGGTCACCATGCAGTATGCCCAACACGAACTGGCCATACTGGACGATCATCGGTGCATCGAGCCCCATCTTGGTGCGCAGCTGGGCGATGTCCGCAGGGGTCGCATCCGACCCCAGCATGACTGCGGCCGGATCGCCAGGCGTCACGCGAACGATGATGAAGACCACCGTTACGACGAGGGCGAGCACGACGGCCATGCCCCCCAACCGTGTTAAAAGTGCCTGTGCGATCGTAGCCATGGTCGTTCCAAGCCCTACTTCTTCGGATTGACGTTCCAGAAATGCGGCCAGTAGGTTGGCTCGTATCCGGAAACGCCGTTTGCGAGACCGGAAACTGCATTGAAGTTGCCGACTTTAAAGAGCGAGGCGTCATCATAGATGGCTGTCTGGATACCGTCCCAGGCCTTCTTCTTGGCATCATCGGTGGTTGCATCCATGTAAGCTGCAACAGCCTTTGTCTTCTGGTTGGAAACGTACCAGCCCGGATAGCTGTCGGTGATGGTGTTGATCGTGGTAGGGTCGCCCGGAAAGTTGGAATGGGTGATGAAGATGTCCCACTCCCTTGGATCGGCGCGCCGGGTGGTCAGCGTTGCCCAGTCGACAACCTGCAGGTCGACCTTGAAACCGGCAGCTTCCATATAGGCCTTGGCGACTTCGCCGATTTTGTAGTGGAATTCGTACTGGCGGCTGGTCATGAGGCGTAGCGGCGTGCCGTCATAGCCGGCTTCCTTTAGAAGCTTGCCAGCGGCTTCCTGATCGCCTTCTCCGTACCGGGCAACGCCGGCTTCGGTGTGCCAGAAGGAGCCCTTCGGGAAAATCGAGCCATCGACGCTGAGGAAGCGGTCATCGGAGAAGGCGGCCAGCATCATGTCATTGGCGTTGAGGGCTGCTTGCACCGCCTGACGCAGCTGCTTATTGACCAGAAGGCCCTGCTTCATATTCATGTTCATCGAAGCCCAGCCGGCATTCTTGAAGATCACGGGTTTGGCGTTGCCGCTCTTTTCGACACGCTCGTAGGCGCTGACAGGCAACGAATCCGCATAATCGAACTGCCCGGAAATCAGGCCTTCGACGCGAGTGTTGGCATCTGGAACAGGAACGAACCGGACTTCCTTGGCGATCGCCTCTCGCTTGCCGGCATAGTTGCTCGGCGTGCCCTGCGGCGACTTGTAGCCGTCGAAGCGGACGAGCTGGGTGTACTGGTCGGGCTTGCGCTCCTTCAGTTCGTAAGGGCCGGTACCGATGAAATCGGTGAGCGTATCCTTGACCTTTTCGGAGGGCATGATCACGCAGGCCTGCGACAGAGTGGCCAGCAGCGGCGCATAACGCGATTTCAGCTTGATGATGACGGCATGATCGCCGTCTTCTTCAAGGCTGTCGATGATGGCGGCAACCTGCTTGCCCTTCGAATTGATCGCCATCCACCGCTTCAGCGAGGCGGTCACGTCCTGGGCGTCGAAGTCGCTGCCGTCGTGAAACTTCACGCCTTCGCGCAGCGGGATCCTGTAGGTCATGCCGTCTTCGGAAATCGTCGGCATGGCAGCGGCGAGCAGCGGAACCGACTTCCATTCTGCGTCATAGGTATAGAGCGTCTCGAAAATATGCTGGTCGATGGTCAGAACGATATCGGTCGGCGTCTGCATGACATCGAGCGTCGGCGGCTCGCCGATCGTGGCAACGGTCAAGACGCCGTCGCTTTTCTGAGCCAATGCCAGATTGCTCGTACCGGCCAATGCCGCAAGCGTCATCAAAACAAATGCACTGTGTTTCATCGTCATCCCCTTGTTGTTTTCGGTTCGGCCAGTTCTTTCGGCGCGGTTTCTGCCGGTCGAGAATTCAGCTATCCAGCCCCAGCGGATCGGCAACGCGCGGCCAGAGTTCGAGGCTCGCCTTGCGATAAAGCGTCGTTGCAGGATCGGTCGGATAGGAAGTCGGCGCGGCGATATAGACGATGTCTGACGAGACGGGTTGAAAACCGGCATAAAAATGATTGGTCGACTTGATCAGGAGCCAGCACTTCCCGGCGAAATCGATACCCTGGTTGGAGAAGATATCCGGCTCGTAGGTCTGCGTCCGACTTGTGATCAGGACGATATCGATGCGGGTACCGACCGGCCTGATGAGCGCGGCACTGCCGAGCGTGACGCGCGAATTGCGGAAACTCTGCCAACCGGCATCGAAGACTTTTTGCACGGTGACGCGCAGGTCGAGCGGTTCGCCTCCCTCCGGGCCGGATTTGCCGCCGACGCGCAGAGAAAGTTCGGCGCCCTCGCCCGCTGCATGGCAAAAGGTGACGGCGATGGGGTCCCAGATCGTCGCAACGGCGAAATTGTCCATGCCGCGTTCCATCATCCGGCGCAGGACATGGGTGGCGTCACCAGCGACGCCACCGCCGGGATTGTCCCAGACGTCTGCGATGGTGACCGGCTTTTCAAGATGGGCGGCGCGGATGGCGACCGCCTTGTCGAGGCCCGCCTCGGTGTCGACCATCGGCATCGCGGTCTCGCGGCGAAGGCCGTAGAGCTCGCGACCAAGGGCTGCCGCTAGTTCGTCGCCCTTTTGCCTGTCATTGTCGGTGACGACGACGATGCGGGTTCCCATATCGGGCACGTCGCCGGCCATGAAGCCGTGAATGACCGAGGCCGATAGGATGCCGTCCTTGCCCTCCATCGCCTGCATCTGATCGACGAAGGAGCGCATCGGCTCCCGGCTCGTCGGGAAAATCGTGATCATACGGCAGTCGAAGGTAGAGATGACCGGCTTGATCTGTCCGCGTAGGGCCTGGAGCGCAAGCTCGACGACATGTTCCCCGCGCTGTTCGAAATCCGTATGCGGGAACTCCAGGAAGGCGGCCATGAGATCGAGATTAGCAACACGAAGCGCCGTCAGATGGCTGTGCGGGTCGAATTCGGCAGCGATGAGGACATCCGGGCCGACCATGTCGCGAATATGCGAGAGGAAATCGCCCTCCGGATCGTCATACCCTTGAGCGGCCATTGCGCCATGCAGGCCGAGCACCACGCCATCGACCGGCAGGGTTGCCTTCAGCTCGGCGAGGATCTGGTCGCGCAAGGTCTCGTAGGTCTGCCGCTGGATGAGACCGGCCGGTTCCGCCCAGCATGACGTGCCTTCGATGACGGTGAAGCCTTCCTGCTTGCCGCGGCGGCGCAGGATCGGGACAACGGCGGAGCAGAGCGTCGGTGTGTCCGGATGTTCGCCTGGCCCGGCATAAAATGCCGCCTTGAAGGCGTTCATATCCGTTGGCACGGGAGAAAAGGTGTTCGTTTCAGTCGCCAGCGAGGCGGTGAAGATGCGCATGTCTGTCGCCTAAATACACGCCGGGCTCCGAGCCACCGCAAGGGGGCAGGTACCGACGTTAGATTGTCTATCTGTCTAGTTCCCGCCTGCCGGGCCGCCGTGCGCGACCGTCAGAACTGCAACTATCGAAGTGCCCCCGGACATGGGATTCCCTGTTTTCTGTAAAATTCCCACTCACCGTTTCGGTGTAATTTATTTTCTCCAATATGCGTCAAAGCCGTTTGAAGTCAATTGACGATCTGATTTTTTGGTTATTTCTGTAATTTATTTTCTAGACAGGGGAAAACTTGGAAAAATTCTCAGACCGCGCTCGCGGCCGCAGAAACGGACATGGCGCTTCGATATCTGCGTCCTATTTTGAATCAACAGGTTCTGCCATTCGCGATAGTCTGTTGAAGAGGGCGCCGATTGACCGAGAATGAAAAGGCCACCAGCCTAAAGCATCTGATTGTCATCACTGAGCCGAGGCTGGGCTCTGGCAGGAGCTGGATGGGGGGATTGGGCGTGGGACGCTTCGCAGACCTACCCCTGCACTGAGAGCCCAAGCGGCTGGTTCCGGCTACGGAAAACGCCGCGGCAGCAAACGCTGGGAATGCACGCGCGCAACGGCCGGCGATAGGCGCCTGCGTTTATTATCGCCAGGCTGCCGAGTTCGATTGATGCCTACCGACATCATGCTATGAAAAATTCGCGGCGGTGAAACTGATTTTCATCGATGCCTTCTGTTTCCCTGTGGCGTTTCGAGGAAAAGACCCAATGGACCTGTTTCACGCTCTTTCCGATGAAAATGGAAAACTCTCGGGCCTGGACGCCAGGCTGGCGAAATTCTCGCTGGAGAATGTGGATGCCGTCGTCAATTTCTCGATCATCGAGCTCGCAGCACGCGCGGGCGTGTCACCACCGACCGTGACGCGGTTTTGCCGACGGCTGGGCTGCCAGGGCTATTCCGACTTCAAGGTACAACTCGCCAAGATGGCCTATGTCGGCTTGCGATACCTGAAGCCCGATGCACCGACGGCGACCGTTGAAGAGGTTGCACACGATATCGTCTCGAAGGCCCAGAATTCGCTGTTCGAGCTTCATCGGCAGCTTGACCTTGCCGCCATCGAGAAGGCGGCTCAGATGTTGCGGGCTGCCGAGTTCATCCAGGCCTTCGGTGCGAGCGGCAATTCGGCTATGATCGTCAACGAATTGCACAACCGCCTGTTTCGTCTCGGCTGCCGCATCCATTCATCCAACGACCATGGCATGAACCAAATGATCTCTGCCTCGGCACAGCCGGGCACCGTCGTTTTCGGCTCGTCGTTCACCGGTCGCGACATGGAGCTTGTCCGCTGTCTGGAGCTTTTGCGGGAGCGCTCGATCCCGACCATCGCGATGACGCAGGGCGGTTCGCCAGTCGCTGCTGCGGCCGACGTGGTGATCGCGATCGAAATGCCGGAGGGCAAGAACATCTTTCGCCCGACCTCCACCCGCTATGCCTATCTGGCAGCGATCGACATCCTGGCAAACATGGTCGCCTATGCCGACCGGACCACGGCCCTGAAGTCGCTGCGCGCGATCAAGGAGCAACTGGTGCGCAATCGCGACGGCGACGACCGCCAGCTTCTGGGCGATTGAAAGCGGCAAGGTAGACTGACCGCTGACGGCATGCTGGAGCAGCCTGACCAGAACTGATTCAGATATCCGACGCTCTCTCGCCGCGGCGTCGAACATTGTGTTCAGGAGGACCGATCGGGCCTGCAGGGGCCCGATCGGCAACGCTTATTTATTCCGCAGCGACAATCTTGCCGCCGTCCCACTTGTAAAGGGAGAAGCTTTGCGAGGTGAGGTCGCCTGTCTCGCCGTAGGTCAGATTGCCGATTGCGGTCGCGATAGGCTGACCGGACTTGATGGCCTTTGACACCGCATCGACGTCTTCGGCACTGCCGGCCTTCTCGATGCCTGCCTTCAGAACTTGAACGGCGGCGTAGGCGTTCAGGGTGAAGGCCTCGGCAGGAATGTTCTTGGCCTTGAGCGCATCGGATGCGGCCTTTGAATCGGGGCTCCTGATTGCGTCCGCCGCATTCGTGAAGATCGTGCCAGCGGCAGCCTCCGTGCCTATCTTCCAAAATTCCGTGTTGGAAAGGCCGTCGCCGCCGATCAGCGTTGCCTTGACCGACAGATCGGCTAGCTGCCGGACAAGCAGGCCGCCTTCGGGATGGTATCCGCCGAAATAGATCACGTCGATCTTTTCCGACTTCAGGCGCGTGGTCAGGGCCGAGAAATCCTTATCGCCCGGATTGATGGCATCATCGATGACTTCCTTGGTGCCGGCCGCATTTAGCGTCGCCTTAAAGGCATCCGCCAGACCTTTGCCATAGGCACCCTTGTCGTTGATGATGGCGATCCGTTTGCCGCTGAAGTTCTTAAGGACGTAGCGGGCTGCAACTTCGGCTTGCTGGTCGTCGCGTCCGCATGTGCGCAGGACATTCGTCAGGCCACGCTTTGTCAAGTCGGGTGCCGTTGCGGTCGGCGTGACCATCAGGACGCCGTTTTCGGAGAAGACGTCGGAGGCAGGGATCGCAACGCCCGATGTGACCGGACCGACGACGAAATGGATATCCTGGCCGACGAGCTGGTTGGCGCCGGAAACACCCTGCTTGGGTTCGCCCGCGTCGTCAGCGGTTTCCAGCACGACTTTCTGGCCCAGAATGCCGCCGGTCTTGTTGATCTCTTCGATAGCGGTTTCAACACCGTTCTTCACCTGATCGCCATAGGCGGCGACGGGGCCGGTCAGGGGCGCGATCAGTCCAATTGTTACGTCTGCGTGGGCCAGGGGCGCAAATGCAATCGAAGCGGCGAATGTCGCTCCTGTCAAAGTCTTGAAACCCATTACTCTCTCCTTGGGAATATGATTGCCGAGTTCGAGGCCCTGGCGCTGAAACGTCGAGCGTCGGAGCCAGCGACCGGTCAACGGTCGTTGCGGCCATTTTTGGCTTCGAAACGTCCATGCGCGTTCTATGGCGCCGGTCGGATTTGCGCAAGAAGTTACCCATTCGAATGAATGGCATATATTCAGCGCTTACGAAGGAATGCGACGCGCAACCGGAGGGCAGTGCGGTTAGGGAGCCGAGAGCTTCATCCCTGAGCTTCGCCTTGGGACGTGGAGCACACGAGGCGTTCAGACCGTCTCGCCCGCCCCCATCTCTTGCCAGGCATCGTAGCAAGACAGCACGGTTTCCATCTGCGCCGTGTGGCCGGCGATGAAATCGTCACCATAGATGGTTTCGTCGGGATATTCGGTGATCAGCGTCATCGGTACGGTGTGGCGGTCGTCGACCGAGCACAGGCAGGGAAAGCCGTTGATAATCTGAAAGCCGGTTTCGCCGGCATGGATCTCGTAGAGCGCAATCTGCCGGTCGTTATACGCCAGTAGGCCTGGGATCTGTCCGAGATGGCGTGTAACCCGATCCAGCAGAATTTCAGAGCGCTTTTCCCACTCGGGATGGTGGCGCATGATGAGGAAGAACCCCTTCGGCAGTGTCCACATGCCAAAGCCGCGCGGCACATAGCCGGAGAGCGGCCTTGTCCATTCGTGGCTCGGATAGCCGTGCAGGTTGACATGCAACTGAGCGTTGCTCAGCGCCTGCGCTTGGATCCTGATCTGCTTCTCATTCAGATGGGGGCCGGCGGTTTCCACCGTGCGGTATTCCAGATCGTCACCGAGTGCCGTGTAGCGGGCAGCGTGATGCATGTGGCAGGGATTGTCGTGCCGCAGGCGTTGATGCACCGCGTAGCCATCGGGGTTTTCGAGGGGAGACAGGGTAAAGTGGGCACCTCGACGCGCCTGCAACCGCGCGGCTGCGCGCAGCGCGCCGACGATGCCGGATGTCTCGTTCGGATGCTGGCCGGCACTGATCATGACAGGCAGATCGCGACCCTGGATATATCGCGCCGACACCGCGCGGCCGGAGCGGGCGAGTGCCGCAAACGCCTGCCCTCCAATCGCCTCCAGTCGGTCGGCGATTTCGCGTGCGGCCAGTGGTTCCCGCGCGCTGTCGATCGCCTGATCGGCCCCGTCTTGAAAATCCGTCGACAAGGAGCGCGTCGAGATCGTCACGGAAATAGCTCCCTTGCTTTTGACGATTTCAGGGACGATCTGGCCGGGCTTCAGGCCCCGGTCGCCAAGCGTGCGGCCGGACTTCTGCTGAAAGAACTCCAGCAGGGAAAAATAGAGATCCTCGTGCAGCGCTTCGCGAAGGCTCAGAACCTCGTGGCTGATGTGGAGCGGCTCGTCCTCGGCCGGATGGTCGACGCGGATATTGAGCTCCTCGAAATAGGGCTCTTCCACCCCCCAAGCATGCCCGGTGACGGCGCCGACAGCCGCTTCGAACAGTACCTCGTAATCGGTCTCCAGCCGCTCTCCCGGGTCGGTGCCGGCGTGACGCAGCCAGCCGGTTGGCGACAGGTTGGTTTCTCCCACGGTGTCGCGGTGGACGCGGTTCGGGGCGAGCACGCGGTGGGTTTCCGTCTTGCCAGCGCGCAGCAGCGTGACATTGTAGGCAAGGGTGTCGTCGGTGCTCGGGATGAAATCGATCTTGGCATCCCCGACCAACGCCGCCAGCGGATAGGCTTCCAGCCGAAAACGGTTTTCTGGCGCTGCCGGATGCACGGGGTAGCGGATCTCTATGCTCTCGACGCCGGAAAGATCGACGTCCTCGAGAAAGAATGTGAGCAAGGGCTTGTAGGCACTGCGGATGCGCGCGGTGACGCCCAAGGCGGACAGCCGTGCTTCCTCAGCCCTGCGGCTTTTGGCATCGTCGAAGGTCCAGGCCTCGTAGCGGGCGCCGGGGGTTGCGGGAAGCCGGTCCAGCGTGCGCATGATGCTGTGCTTAAAAATTTCGGTCATGGTGCTACCTCGAGGTTCTGCCGGTCGGATCCAGGCTGTCGCGCAGCCAGTCGCCGAGAAGGTTGAGGCCAAGCACCGTCAGCAAAATGGCAAGGCCGGGGAAGACGCTGACCCACCAAGCGGTCTGCAGATAGGTGCGTCCGTCGGCCAGCATGCCACCCCAGCTCGGAATGGTCGGGTCGACGCCGAGGCCGAGGAAGGTCAGGCTGCTTTCCAGAAGAATGTTGTTGGCAACATTGAGCGTGGTGAGCACGATCACCGGGCCGACCAGGTTTGGCAAAAGGTGCTGGAAGATGATGCGCCAGTCGGCGACCCCGATGGCGCGGGCCGACAGGATGAACTCCCGCTCACGCAACGTCAGCACGGAGCCGCGCACCAGCCGGGCATACTGCACCCATTGCGACACGATCAAAAGGACGATGGTGTTGGTCAGGCTACCGCCGACGATTGCGATGAAGGTGATGGCGAGCAGAATGAACGGCAGGGCCAGCTGGATATCGGCAAAGCGCATAACGAGCATGTCCCAGAAGCCGCGATAATAGCCGGCCACCAGCCCCATCACCACGCCGATGACGACGGCGCCGGCGACTGAGGTAAAGCCGACCAGCAGCGAGATCTTCCCGCCGGCCACGACCCGGGCAAGGACATCGCGCCCCAACGGATCGGTGCCGAAGGGGTGGGCCAGGCTGACAAAGGGCCTCATCAGGCGCGCCATCAGGTCGAGGCGGTCGGCACCACCGGGAAAGAGCACGTCGGACAACAGCACGCAGACGCAGATGATCAGCGTCAGTGCGGCGCCGAGAATGAATTCGAGGCTGGCGAAACGCGAGCGGCGAGATGTGGCGGTGGCCATCTGAATTACTCCGTACGGATGCGCGGATCGACAAGCCCATAGGCGATATCGACCAGGAGGTTGATGCCCACGATCAGCAGCGACAGGACGGTGATCACGGCCTGCAGGACCGGGTAGTCACGGGCCGACACCGCATCGAAAGCCAGCGTGCCCAAGCCCGGCCAGTTGAAGACCCGCTCGATGACGACGATGCCGCCGAGAAGGCCGCCGAACTGCAGACCAAAATAGGTGATCAGCGGGATGGCGCAATTGCGCAGCGCGTGCTTGTAGAGCACCTTGGTTTCGCTGAGGCCCTTGGCCCGCGCCACCATGACGTATTGCGACTGCAGCGTCTCCAGCATCGAGGTGCGCACAAGACGCACATTGGTCGCGGTGAGGATAATGCCCATGGTGAGCGCCGGCATCACATAGCTTGCGGCCCCCGACATGCCGCTCGGCGGCAGCCAGCCCAGCGTGATGGCAAACAGCAAGACCATCATGGTCGCCAGCCAGAAGTTTGGAAACGACAAGCCGATCAACGACAAGATCCGGATAGCCTGGTCGGCGCCCCTGCCCTTGGCAGTGGCCGCCTTGATGCCCAGCGGGATCGACAAGGCGATCGAGACGGCCATGGTGATGAAGGCAAGCAACAGCGTGGCCGGCAAGGCATTGCCGATCAGAAGCGAGACCGGCGTGCCACCTGTAAAGCTGCGACCGAAGTCGAGCGTCACCAGGCCCTTGAGGAAGTTCAGATACTGGACGATGAACGGCTGATCGGTGCCGAGTGCTGCCCGGATGCGTGCCAGATCTTCGTCGGTCATGCTGCCACTTCCCTGGAACATCATCGTCGCCGGATCGCCGGAGAGGCGAATGGCGAAGGAGACGATGAGCGTGATGGCAATCACGACGAAGATCGCCTGCAGCACACGCTTGATAAGGAAACTGGCCACGATTTCTGTCCTTCATGGTAAGCGGCAGGGTGCCACCCGGATCTGGGCGACACTTGGACATCGCTGCCGAGATCCCGATGGATCTTTCTGCAGGATGTCCATCTGCCAGTGCGTCAAACTACTCGACGGTGACGTCGGTCAGTTTCAGGCGGTTGTCTGGCGGTGCAATGAAACCCTTTACGCGCTTGGAAATGCCGTAGATGGACTTGCTGTTGTAGAGCGGCAGTTCAAGCGCCCGGTCGGCTGCGTAGTTTGCTACTTCCTTCAGGATCTTTTCGCGCGCGGCCTTGTCGATCAGCGGGCGCTGCGATTCCAGCAGCTTGTCGAGGGTTGCGTCCTTGTCGTAGGGGTTCCACTTTTCGCCCGAGTGGTACATCGCATAGGCCGTGTTGTCGAAATCGAAGGTCCAGCCTCCCCACTTCTGCTGGAACATGCCGCCGGTCTTGCCCTGCGGGATGATATCGTTCAGCAGCACGTTGGTCTCGTACGGCTTGATGGTGGCGGTGATGCCGACCATCTGCAGGTAGCTGGCGACGACCTGCGCCACTTCATTCATTGTCGTGTCATTGCCGCGTATATCGATCTGCAGCGTGGCACCCGGCTTCACGCCAGCCTCTGCAAGGAGCTTTTTAGCGGCGGCCGGATCGTAGGGGAGACCCTTCAGGTCCTTGTCGTAGCCGAAGGAGAGCGAGCTCTGGAAGCTGACGATCTCCGAGGCCTGGCCGGCCAGAATGGATTTCACGATGGTCGAGCGGTCGACGGCCATGATGATGGCCTTGCGCACCTTGGGATCGGCGGTGACGCCGTCACGGGTGTTGAAACGCAGCGCATCGACGGTCGGGCCGGGAACGCTGACGACTTCCAGCTTTGGATCACCTGAAATCACCGGGATCATGCCGACTGGGATGGTCGGCGGAATGACGAGATCGACGCGGCCGGCCTGCAGTTCGGCGACGGCGGTCGCAGGCTCCGAGATGAAGCGGAATTCGAGCTGAGACAGTTTGGGCGCGCCGCCCCAGTAGTCCGGATTGGCTTCGAGTGCTATGTTGACCTTCGGCTGGTAGGAGACGAACTTGAACGGGCCGGTGCCGACCGGGTGGGTATTAAAGTTGTCCTCGCCCTTTTCCTTGATGTACTTCGGCGGCACGATCATCGCGCCATAGCCCGCAAGCTTTGTCAGCAGCACCGGATCGGGGGATTTCAGCTTCATGTCCACCGTGTCGTCGTCAACGACCGTGACGCTGTCGATGGAAGTGTAGTTGGACCGCTGCGGACCCTTGGCACCCTGCTCGCCCAGCAGGCGCTCGAAGGTGAATTTCACCGCTTCTGCATTGAAGTCTTCGCCATCGTGGAATTTCACGTTGTGGCGCAGCTTGAAGCGGATGCGCTTTCCCCCGTCGAGCTCTTCCCAGGATTCGGCAAGACCGGGGACGACCTTGAGATCGGGGCCGCGATAGGTCAGGCCGTCGAAGATGTTGGTGGCGACCGATGCCCACTGCACCAGGAATGTATCGATCGGATCCCAGCTGCCCGGATCCTGCGGCGACGAGATCGTCATCTTGCCGGCGGCCGCCGCCGGCGCGGCGTAGAAGGCCGTTCCGCAAAGGGCAAGGGCCATGAAGGTTGCGGTCAGGCCGCGCGTGAGACTGTGCATATGCTGTTCCTCTTCAGATGCTTTCAATTGTTCGCAGGTTTCAGGCCTGTCTCGCGATGAAATGGCCTGGGCTTATTTCCTCGTGGCGGAAGATGTCGGGTTCCTCGTCGATCCTGTGGACAGGATTGGGAATTTCTCCCTCGATCAGTGTGGTGCTGCGGCCGCGCCCTGGATCGGCAACCGGCACTGCCGACAGCAGGCGGCGGGTGTAGTCGTGCTGCGGCGTTTCGAACACCTGCCGGCGGCTGCCTATTTCCATGATCTGCCCGAGATAGAGCACGGCCACCCGGTGGCTGATCTCCTCCACGACGGCCATGTCGTGACTGATGAACAGATAGGCCAAGCCCCGCTCGGCCTGCAGGTCCATGAACAGGGCGATGATCTGTGCCTGGATCGACACGTCGAGCGCCGACAGGGCTTCGTCGGCGATGATCAGCTTGGGGTCGGAGGCGAGCGCACGGGCGATGCAGACACGCTGGCGCTGGCCACCGGAGAACTCGTGCGGATAGCGGTCCGCATGGGTCGATGTCAGGCCGACGCGCTCTAGAAGTTCGTCCACCCGCCGGCGCACGGCCTTGCCGGACAGCACCCCGTGAGTGTTGATCGGCTCGGCAATCGAGAACCCGACCGTCTTGCGCGGATCGAGCGAGGCGAACGGATCCTGGAAAATATATTGCACATCCTTTCGCAGGCGAAAGCGTTCCGCTGCCGACATGCTCGCGAACGATTTGCCATTGAAGGCGATATCGCCAGAGCGGCTTTTCTGCAGCTGCTGGATGGTGCGCCCGATGGTGGACTTGCCGGAGCCGGACTCGCCGACCAGCGCCAGCGTCTCGCCGGGATAGATATCGAAGCTGACCTTCGACACGGCGTTCAGCCGATGCGTCACCCTGCCGAGCATCGTCCGGCGGATATCGAAGGTGACAGAGAGATCGTTGACCGATAGGAGCGGCGGTTCGTCGTAGCGCGCCGTGTCCTGCACGCGCTCAACGCCGACGAGAACGGGCTTGCCGTCCTCAAGCACTGTAAACGGCATGCGCTTGGGGAAATCCTGGCCCGCCATGCTGCCCAGACGCGGCACGGCGGCCAGAAGCGCGCGGGTGTAGGGATGCTTGGGATTGGCGAATATCTCGGCCACCGGGCCTTCCTCGACTTTCCTGCCCTTCCACATGACGACGACGTCGTCGGCCATCTCGGCCACCACGCCCATGTCGTGGGTAATGAAGATCATTCCCATCCCCAGCTCCGACTGGAGATCGCGTAGGATGGTGAGGATCTGCGCTTGGATGGTGACATCGAGCGCCGTGGTCGGCTCGTCGGCAATCAGCAGTTTCGGGCGGCAGGCGAGCGCCATGGCAATCATCACCCGCTGCCGCATGCCGCCGGAAAGCTGGTGTGGATAGCGCTTCAGCATCTGCTTGGAGTCGGGCAGCCGGACCCTATCGAGCAGGCGGCGCGCCTCTGATGTGGCTGCCGTCTTGCTCATGTTTTCATGCAGCAGCAGCACTTCGCAGATCTGGTCGCCGATGGTGAAGACCGGGTTCAGCGAGGTCATTGGCTCCTGGAAGATCATGGCGATCTCCTTGCCGCGAATGCGCCGCATGTCCTTGTCGGACGTCTTCAGCAGATCGCGCCCGCCAAACAGGATGCGGCCTTCGGGAAACGTCGCGCCCATGATGTCGGCAAGTCGCATGATCGAGAGAGAGGTGACGGACTTGCCGGAGCCCGATTCACCGACCACAGCCACGGTGCGCCCGGGCGAAAACGCGAAGGAGACGTTGTCGACGACACGGTTGCCGCCGAATTCGACGCTGAGTCCTTCGATCGAGATCAGGGGCGGGCCCGCATTGGTCGGTGTCATGTCAGCGCCTCCGGCCGGGAGCTGGCATCGGGTGGAGATGAAGCTGCGGCCGGGCCCGGCGTTATATGCGCGAGGATGGTTCCGGCGGGCTGGAAGGAGCCGGCTTCGACAGCAATGGTGAGAATGCCGGACCATGGCGCAGTGACGGCGGTTTCCATCTTCATCGCATCCATCATGGCAACCACGCTCCCCTGTTCGACGTGTTCGCCGCTCGACACCGTCCAGTGGACGAGGTTGCCCGACAGGGGGGCGAGAAGGGCCGTTTTGTCCGCCGGGTCTGGTGCAGGATGTTTGCCGTTTGCCGGTGCGCGTCCGAGGAGGCTGAGGAACGACGCAGGCAGACGCAGTTCGACGCGCTTGCCGTCGATCTCGACATGACCGCTCAGCGTTTCCTCAACAGCGACGGGCGCTGGACGGCGCTGGCTTTCCAGATTACCGGCGAAATCGGTCTCAATCCAACGGGTGTGCACTTTGAAATCGGCTCCGGCGAAATCCGGATGCTCCAGAACGGCGCGGTGAAAGGGCAGCACCGAGGGCACGCCGTCGATCGCAAATTCCGCCATTGCGCGGCGGGCCCGGGCAATCGCCAGCGCACGATCCGGCGCCCAGACGATGAGCTTTGCCACCAGTGAATCGAACATGGCAGCGACGTCCGCGCCGCTGGAGACGCCGGTGTCGAGGCGGACGCCTGGACCGGAGGGCGGTGCGAACCGCGTGATCCGGCCGGCAAATGGCAGGAAGCCCCGCGCGGGGTCCTCGATGTTGATGCGAAATTCGATGGCATGGCCCCGCGGCGCCGGCATCTCTGACACCTCCAGGGGCTGGCCTTCTGCAATGCGAAACTGTTCGAGAACGAGATCGAGACCGGTGGTCTCCTCGGTGACCGGGTGTTCCACCTGCAGGCGCGTGTTGACCTCGAGGAAGGAAATGATGCCGTCGGCGCTCAGCAGAAATTCCACCGTGCCGGCCCCGACATAGCGGGCTGCCTGGCAGATATCGCGCGCGGCCTTGTGGATGACATCGCGCTGTGCGTCGGAGAGGAATGGAGCAGGCGCCTCCTCGAGCAGTTTCTGGTTGCGGCGCTGGAGCGAGCAATCGCGCGTGCCGACCACGAGCACGGTTCCGTGGCGGTCGGCCAAAACCTGCGCCTCGATATGGCGCGGGCGATCAAGAAACTGTTCGACATAGCATTCGCCGCGGCCGAAGGCGGCAACGGCCTCGCGGGTCGCCGAATTAAACAGGTCTTCGACCTCGTCAAGATGCCGTGCGATCTTGATCCCGCGTCCGCCACCACCATGGGCGGCCTTTATCGCGATGGGCAGGCCGAAGCGGAGGGCAAAGGCCCGTGCCTCGAAAGCACTGGAAATGGCCCCGTCGCTGCCGGCCACCAGCGGCGCTCCGACGGAGCGGGCGATGTCGCGCGCCTTCAGCTTGTCGCCGAGCGCCTCTATGACATCAGGGTCCGGGCCGATCCAGGTGAGCCCGGCGGCCATGACGGCGGCGGCAAAGCGCGCGTTTTCCGACAGAAAACCGTATCCCGGATGCACCGCATCGGCACCGGCACGCCTGGCTATGGCGATCAGTTTCTCGCTATCGAGGTAGCTGTCCCGGGGGCTCGATCCCTGAAGCGCATAGGTCTCGTCCGCAAGTCCGACGAACAGCGCATCGACATCGACATCCGCATAGACGGCAACCGAGGTAAGGCCGTAGTCGCGGCAGGCCCGGATGAGGCGCACGGCAATCTCGCCGCGGTTGGCTATCAACACCTTCTTCATCACTGCTGTCTTCCTGCTATGGGCTGCGTGGCAAACGGAGCGGACGCAACAAAGCGGATGCGCGTACCGACTGGGATCTGCCCTGCAAGATCGAGATGATAGCCAGCGATATTGGCAATCACCGGATAACCGCCCGTCAGCGGATGATCGACGAGGAACAGAACCGGCTGACCGCTCGCAGGCACCTGAATGGCGCCGCGGATCGTCGCCTCGCTCGGCAGTTCCTTGACGATGGACCGCTCCAGCGCGTCGCCCTCGAGGCGCATGCCGACGCGGCTCGATTGCAGCGAGACGGTCCAGTCCTGCGCGAGGAAGCTTTCGATTGCGTCAGGCGTGAACCAGTCCGTGCGCGGGCCGAGCACGACGTCGAGGCGGACCGTTTCGCCAGCGCGAGGCATGGCAAATTCCGGCTCCTGGAGGAGTGCAACCGCAGAATGAGAGCCAGCCTGCACATTGGATATCGAAATGAACTCCCCGACCCTCAGCGGTTCCGGGCCGATCTGCGCCAGCATGTCCGTCGCGCAACTCTTCAGAACGGGGACCACATCGAAGCCGCCTCTGATCGCCAGATAGCTGCGCATGCCGGACGTCGCGATGCCGAGCGTCACCAGGTCGCCATCCTCGACGGCAAAGGCACAATGATGCGGAGCCTCGATCGCCGCTCCCTCAGCCGTCGCGACGGAGACCCTTGCCTGCGCGCCTGTCATCGCCATGACGCCTTGGCCGTGCATGCGGAAGGACAGCCCGCCCAGCGGGATTTCCAGCGCGACCGTATGGTCCGGATTGCCGACAAGGCGATTGGCTGCTGCAAAACTTTTCCGATCGGCGGCACCGGAGCGGCCGATGCCCTGGTGTACCAGCCCCGAACGTCCGAGATCCTGAAACAGAACGGGAAGTCCGACGGAGACGATCTCGATGGCGGTCTGGCCATCCGTTGGAACGGTTGCGGGGCGTGTGGCAAACGACGGACCGGAAGACCTGGTCTGAATGGTGTAGGCGTGGTCGGTAGCCATGTCGCAAAACCGCACGCGCTGACCCGGCTGCAGCAGCGAGACCGGCTCGCGGGCAATGTCGAACATGTCGAGAGGGGTTCTCCCGATGAGTTGCCAGCCGCCTGGGCTCGCCTTGGGATAAACGCCGCTGAAGGCGCCTGCGAGGCCTACGGAACCGGCGGGAACCAGCGTACGCGGCGATTGCCTGCGCGGCACGCTAAGGCGCTCGTCGCCCTGGGTGAGATAGGCAAAGCCCGGCGCAAAACCGGTGAAGGCAACCAGATAGTCATGTCCGGTATGCAACCGGACCACCTCCTGCGGAGTCATGCCCAGCAGGGCGGCGACTTCCGGCAGGTCTTCACCCTCGTAACAAACCGGGATTTCCAATAACGGACCCAAGGCGGGCCCGGTCCTCGACAGGTCCAGGTCGGCGATTGCAGCATTCAGCATCGCGGTGGAGAGAACCGACGGATCGAACTCGATCATTAGCGTGCGCGCCGCCGGAATGAGTTCGCGAATCCCCAAAAGATTGCGGCGCAGAAGAGCATCGTAAAGGTCCAGTGCCGCTTCCAGATCGACGAGTTCGACAAGTACGCAATCGGCCCGCATGGGCAAAATCTGTGCATCGCAGGCTTTCTGGGGATCCGCCCCTCCCCTGATCATGCGGCGCCCGTAAAGGCGCGCACGGTCAGGCCCGCTTCTTCCAGGCGCCGACGCAGGGTCCTTGCCATCCGCACTGCGTCGGGGCTGTCGCCATGCACGCAGATACTCTGGGCCTTGATCCGCGTGGGCTTGCCGTCGATCGAGTCGACGACCCCTTCGCGAACGAGCCGCACCATGCGTTTGGCGACCTCTTCGGCATCATGTAGAACGGCGCCCGCTTGCCGGCGCGAAACGAGATGGCCATCGCAGGTGTAGGCACGGTCGGCAAAAGCTTCCTCCACCACCCGCAGCCCGGCGGCTTGCGCCTGCGCCACCAGGGGCGCGCCTGCCAACGCCATCAACACCAGTTCCGGATCGACCGCGCGGATCGCGGCAATCACGTCGGCGGCCTGCCGGGTGTCGGTGGCGATGGTATTGTAAAGGGCGCCGTGGGGTTTGACATAGCTGACGCGCGTTCCGGCAGCTTGGGCAAGACCCTTCAGCGCACCGATCTGATAGATGACGTCTCCGATCAGCTCTTCGCTCGTCGGGTCCATATTGCGGCGGCCAAAGCCGACAAGATCGCGGTAGCCGACATGGGCACCGATCGCCACGCCGCGCGCGGCGGCAGAGCGCAGCGTCCTTAGAATGCCGGCCGGATCGCCGGCATGAAAGCCACAAGCCACGTTCGTGCTCGTCACGACTTCGATCAGGGCATCATCTTCGCCCATTTTCCACGGGCCGAAGCTTTCACCGAGGTCGCTGTTGAGGTCGATTGCCCACATCCGACAAACATTTCCATTGAAAACTGACAGGAGGCTATCAAGTGAGGACAATTCTGTCCAGAGTGTTGAACAATATCGATGCATTGCCCTACAGATAGCATATTGCCCATTTGTTGTGCAGCGCATCGGCGTGTCTTTTCCATTGATGTTTTCGCGTGAAAGAGCCTAAGCAGTGAAGACAGGCAGCGACTGACACATGCGTTCCGGCACGAGAACTCAACTGCTGAGAAATGGCAACGCCGCATGGGATGCGCGACAGATAGACGAGACGAGATGAAGGTGATCAGCCAAGCAGCAGACGGGACATCCGGATTGCCAAACGAGCAAACGTTGGGGCCGATATCCAGCCAGCCGGCCAGCCAGACCTTGGCAGAGGCGGTCGCGGGCCGCATGCGCGAGCAGGTAATCTCAGGACGCCTGACGCCGGGTAGCCATCTGTCCGAACTGGCGCTGAGCGAGGAGATGCAGGTATCGCGCAACACGCTACGCGAGGTTTTCCGCATATTGACGAAAGAGGGCCTGCTGCGGCACGAAGCCAATCGCGGCGTGTTCGTGACGACACCTAGCATGTCCACGATCATCGACATCTACCGGGTCCGCCGCATCATCGAGTGTCCCGCACTTGCCCAGGCGCACCCAAGCCATCCCAGTGCCCGAAAAATGCGTGTCGCCGTCGAGGCCGCCCGCCGCTGCCGCTCGGAGGGCGACTGGTTGGGCGTTGGCAGCGCGGATATCGCCTTTCACGCTGCGGTGGTCGACCTGGCCGATAGCCCCCGCCTTTCGGCATTCTTCCGCGAAGTATCGCTGGAACTGCGCCTGGTATTCGGGCTGTTGCGCGACCCCGAGTTCCTGCATGCTCCCTTCGTTGATCAGAACCTCAAGATCCTGACCGAATTTGAGGAGGAAAAACCCACACAGGCTGCCGCCGCCATGGAAATATATCTGAACCAGGCGGAGCGCTTCATCATGGGCGCCTATGGTCGCCTGTCCGGTAAACCCTGAGGCCAGTGGACACAGGCCTTGGAAGAGTCCCTGCTATCCAGCCCGCAAGCCGGTCTCGATGAAGGCCAATCTCTCCCGGTCCTTTGCATGGACTATTGTGCGGACAGATGGTTGCGGCGCGTTGGTAGAGCCGGTCTCCTGAGCTGGCCAACATGGGCTGGATGCGGCATCCCGAGATGGGCGCGTGCAGACAACCGGGCCAGTAGGAGACCTTCATGCCGCCCGCGTCACGCGCCTCCGCAAGCGCGGCCGGCCTGTCGCCGCGCTCGCTGGCGTTCTTTGCCATCAGCGGCCTGATCTCCTTGCCCGCCCAGGCTGTTTCCTTCTGGCGGCAGTAGAGCATTCCGTCCTCGAGAAAATAGACCTTCTGGTGCGAGCTGCGGGGCTGGAGGAACGGGCCGGCATGATAGGAGGCGGCCAGATTGATGGTGTTGAGACCGGCGCGCTTACGCAGCTCGGTGCTGGCTTGACCGAGCGTCGAAGTCTTAAATCCTTATATATGTGGGGAACTCTGAGGAGATCACATCGATTATGGAAAGCGTAGCGCACAGGTGCTTTCGCAAAGCCATCTCAGCATGTGCAGGTCGTCCTGAAGCGATGGCGTCCACGATTGCTTCATGTTCAGTAAGCACGGTTTGCATCTTCCCAGGCATAGGTAGGTGAAGTCGTCGGAGCCTGTCCAGATGGACACTTTGACGTCTGACACTAGCCCAAAGCTCAAGGATGCCGGTTTTCTCATAAAGTTTTCTGTGGAACTCACGGTCGATGCTGTCGAATACGTCGTCGGTTTCCTGTGTCGCAACCGCAGCCTGCCGTACCAGCACCTCTCGCAGATCCTTTGCCGTTTCGGCCGACGCATCTGCCGTCAAGCGTCTCACGGCTTCAAGCTCGATTGAGAGCCGCAAGAACTGCGCCTGCCTGGCATGATCAAGGTCGATTTTGGCTACCACCGTGGCATACTGGGGATAAACATCAACCAAGCGTTCCTCTTGCAGTATCGAACTTCCGTCAGGGTAAAGTAATGCGGTTTTGACGGCGGCCTCCGGTTGAACCCTTCCGATTGTCTGTGCCCAATCTCCTCTATATTTGCCCTTTCGAGGCTTTAATAACCTTGCTCAGAACCAAACTGCTCAAGATCACCAACAATAGCTTCAGCCGTCCGTTTGTAATGCTTCTCCAGAAGTTCCGACGCCGTATTCACATTGCCCTTCAGCACTTCCTTCAGGATCGCCTCGTGCTCATCGGTCACGTGACGGGTCCGGAACACCTTCCTGATCGACATCTGGCGGTATCGGTACAGGCGGTCTGCAAGTTGCTCGGCGAATGCAATCAGCGGTCTCGAGCCACAATTGGCAATCAGGACTTGGTGGTAGCGACGATGTGCCCGTTCCCACTCCGGATTGTCTTCGAATTTATCTTCTCTAAGTGAGCGCGGAGTTCGGTCGAGCCGATGATGGGCAACGACAAGGTCTTCTTCCCATTGCGGTGTGCGGTTCGCCATCGACTCGCGCAGGGCGAGCCCCTCCACCCAGCACCTCGTCTTGGTCAACTCCACGAGCTCCGCCCTGCTGACAGGCTGAACGAAGAAGCCGCGCTGATCTCTTCCTTCAACTAGTTCCTCCGACGCCAGACGGTTCAGCGCCTCCCTTAGCGGCGTTTGGCCCGCGCCATAGTGGTCCATCAAAAACCGCAGCTGCAGTTTGCGACCAGGCTCCAGCACTGTGGTGAGAATGTCCGATTTCAGGCGCTCGTAGACGGAGCTGGCCTGTGTGGATGCCGACAAGGCGGGCTTCGTGACTGCAAGAGTATTCATTGGCGATTTTCCCCGACGATGCCGATGTGGGTATTTATATAACGCCGGTCGTCTTGGTGCAAATTTATAAATTATTGCTTACAGAGACTCTATTGTATAATATCCATTTGATGACGATGACATTTCACTGGGAGGGTGCGATGGTTTCCACGCAAAGAGGCAGGCTATGACGAGGCTATGCGGGTGCCGCGGCATCGACGTCCATTGCCATGTCGTACCCTCGGAGTTTGCGCCCTATCTCAAGGGGGCACCGCCTTCGAACTGGCCTTCCATGATGGCCCGGGACGCCTGCCACAGGACGATCGTGATCGACGGCAAGAACTATCGAACCGTCAGCGATGCCTGCTGGGACTCACAGCGTCGCATGGACGACATGGATCGAATGGGCATCAAGACGCAGGCGCTGTCGCCGATGCCCGAATTGTTCAACTACTGGATGGATATCGACCCAGCCAACGATCTTATCCATTACTTGAACGACACCATCGCAACCATGGCAAGCACCTCCGGCGGCCGGTTTGTCGGTCTCGGTTCGGTTCCGCTCCAGGATGTTGACAAGGCAATCGACGAGCTTCGCCGCTGCATGAGGGACCTCGGTTTCTCCGGCGTGGAGATCGGCAGCAACATCAACGGCATTCCGATCGGAGACCCGCGATTCTTGCCTTTTTTCGCCGAAGCTGAAGCGCTGGGTTCTGCGGTGTTCGTCCACGCGGTCAGACCGACCGGAATGGACAGGCTGGTCGGTCCCGGACAGTTGCAGCAAGTGCTGGCCTATCCGACGGACGTCGGATTGGCAGCCGCCTCTGTCATCACGGCGAACCTGATGCTCAAGCATCCAAGGCTGCGCCTGGCGTTCAGTCACGGCGGAGGAACACTCGCCTCGTTGTTGCCTCGGCTCGATGAAGGCTGGAAGGTCTTTCCGGCTCTGCGCGAGACGATCCTTGAGGAACCGTCCATCCAGGCCAAACGCCTCTACTACGACGCCCTGGTGTACGATGAGCCGACACTGCGGCACCTCGTTTCGATGTTCGGCGACGAGCGAGTCATTCTCGGTACCGACTACCCCTTCAACTTCCACGAAAAAGCCCCCCTCGCCCGGATCGAGGCCGCCTTCGGCGACGACCTTACCCGGGATAGACTGACTTTTTCCAATGCCGAAGCATTCCTGGCACTCGAGGCACAGTCATGACACAGTTTCCCGTGACCGCTCTAAAAAGCGTCGAACTTGGCACCCCGGATCTGAACCGTTCGGAAGAATTCTACACTGCTGTATGGGGACTGGAGGTCGTCGCCCGGCAGGGCGGCAAGGTGTTCCTCGCCGCTTCCGGCGACGATCATCACGTTCTCGAGTTGATCGGCAGCGACAGGTCCGAACTGCGCAAGATCACCTTCAGCGTCGGCAGCGCCGATGATCTCGGCCGACTGTCAGCATCAGCCGTGGCGCTTGGCTGCCAGTTGCTGCGTCCTGTCGAGCAAAGCCCCGGTCCCGCCGGCGGCCAGCGCTTCGTCATCCGGGAGCCGCAGGGAAGCACGCTCGAATTTGTCCACGGCGACATGACCAAGACCGGCGCTGCGGTTGCCAACCGGCCGCTTCGACTGGCGCATGTCAACATCAACAGCGCCGACGTCGATGGCCTATCGCGCTTCTACGAGCAATTGCTGGGTTTTCAGCTCACTGACCGATCGAAGATGATGGCCTTCCTGCGCTGCAACGACGATCACCATGCCGTCGTGCTTGCCGAGGCGAACGTCAATGGCCTGAACCATATTGCTTTCCTGATGCCGGATACGGAGTCCGTCATGCGCGCCTCCGGCCGCATGGTCGACAACGGCTATCCGATCGGCTGGGGTGTCGGCCGGCATGGTCCGGGAGACAATGTGTTCGCTTACTTCCTCGATCCGCTGGGCGTCGTCATCGAATACACATCCGATGTTCTCCAGGTGGATAACACCTATCAGCCAAAGGGCCCTGAGCAGTGGACATGGCCGCCCGGCCGCACAGATCATTGGGGTATCGCTCCACCAAAAAGTGACGTGGTGAAAGCAGCTCAGCTCGCCATCCCCTTCAAGGCGTGATCATCCGAACGGGCATTCCATTGCAACTTTGAAGCGGCTCAGAACAATGACGAACACATCAGAACATTACGACGTCGTGGTCGTAGGCTTTGGCCCGTCCGGCGCCGTTGCGGCCTCGCTGCTTGGCAGCCGGGGCATTCGCACACTCGCGATCGACAGGCAGGAGGACGTCTACGACAAGCCCCGCGCCATAGCCATCGACCACGAAATTCTTCGCCACCTGGACAATCTCGGCATTGCGGATGCGATCAAGCCCCATATCGCGGCGTTCCCCGCATCCGAGCATTTCGGCGCAAAGGGGCAGCTGATCCGCCGGATCGACATGGTGCCCGAGCCATATCCCCTCGGCTACATCCCGACAATGGTGTTTTCCCAGCCGCCCGTCGAAGCCATTCTGCGGGCCCATGCGCAAACCTATCCTTGCGTGACCGTGCAACTAGGCACGGAGCTGATCAGTCTTGCGCAGACGGAGGCGCAGGCGACGCTGCATCTGAAGGAGAAGGACGGCACCGCTCGAACCGTCACGGCCTCCTATGTGATTGCCTGTGACGGCGCGACGAGCGGCGTCCGACAGGCGCTGGGGCTCACGCTGGAAGACCTTGTCTTCGACGAACCCTGGTTGGTCGTCGACGTCATCGTCAACGAGACTTCTCTGGAAAAGCTGCCGAAGACCGCAGCGCAGTTCTGCGATCCGGCCCGGCCGACGTCCTTTATCGTTGGCCCCGGCACTCATCGGCGCTGGGAGATCATGCTGCTGCCCGGCGAGGACGCCAGGGAGATGGAAAAGCCTGCGAATGTCTGGAAGCTTTTGTCTCGCTGGCTGAAGCCGGAAGATGCGACACTCTGGCGGTCGGCGAGCTATCGGTTCCATGCGCTGGTGGCGGCCAATTGGGAACTCGGTCGTGTGTTCCTCGCCGGAGATGCCGCCCATCAGCAGCCGCCATTCATCGGCCAGGGTATGTGCCAGGGACTTCGGGATGTCTCGAACCTCATCTGGAAACTTGACCATGTCCTGAAAGGTCGGACGAACCTCGAGCTGCTCGACAGCTATCAGGTCGAGCGGAAGGCGCATGTCACGGAACTGACGACGCGCATCAAGGCGATAGGCCACGTCATCTGTGAGCGCGATCCGGCCGCTGCGGCCGCGCGCGACGAGCGGATCCTCGCCGAAGGCGGGGGTACGGCCCGAACTGTCACCCGTCAGGAAATCGTGCCGCCGCTTCGCGATGGTTTTTTTGCTAAACGAGCCAATCCGGCAAACGGAACGCTCGCGCCCCAGCCCTGGATCTACGGTGAGGAAGAACCCGTCCTTCTCGACAAGCTGACCGGTGCCGGCTGGCGCCTGATTGTGGATGGCCGCGCCGGCGACATCGATCCAAACACGCTCGAACGGCGCGAGATCTCCGTGGCGCAGGTCGGCCGGCGTAACGGCGGCGCTTCATCGACAGACAAGGGGCTCGTCGAGAAGGACGGGGTCATGGCAGCCTGGTTCGATAGCCACAAATGCAGTGCCGTTCTGGTGCGACCCGACCATTACGTCTTCGGGACCGCGAAATCGGCAGACGAAATTCACGCACTTTACGCAGAGCTGGAGGAAGCGCTCGCCTGACGGCGTGGCGTCACGCGATGCGGGGTAATCGAGGCACGTCATGGGGAGGAAAACATGACCAATTCAACGAGCGCAAGTCACGCCGGAAAATGGCGTCCATACACAGTCTTGATCATGCTCTTTCTGTTTCAGACGCTGAACTTCTTCGACAAGCTTGTCTTCGGCCTGTCCGCCGTTCCGATGATGAAGGAACTGTCGCTGTCGCCACAGCAGTTCGGCCTGATCGGCAGCAGCTTCTTTCTGCTGTTTTCCATCTCCGGCATTCTCGTCGGCCTGTTCGTCACCGGCCGTGTTCCGGTCAGGTGGATCTTGGCTATCCTGGCTCTCATCTGGTCCGCAACGCAAATTCCGATCTTCTTCAGCACGTCGATCACCGTTCTTATCGGCTGCCGGATCCTGCTCGGTTTCGGTGAAGGACCGGGCCTGCCAACGGCGATCCACGCCTGCTACGACTGGTTCTCGACCGAGAAGCGGAGCGTTCCGAGCGCAATCATCCTCCAGGGCATCAGTGTGGGCTTGCTGGTTGGCAGCCCGCTGCTGACCTATGTGATTGTCTCCTATGGCTGGCGCAGCGGCTTTCTGTTCTGCGGCGTCTTGGGTCTGGTCTGGCTCGCTGCCTGGCTCTTCATCGGCGGAGAAGGTCCCTATGCCGTCAAGACCGTGGATCATGGCGTGGTCGATACATCGCCCCGCATTCCGGCAACGAAGCTGTGGCTCGATCCGACTGTCATCGGCGTCATCATCATGTCGACGATGTCCTACTGGATCGTCGGCATGTCGGCGACCTGGCTGCCGCCCTACCTGCAACAGGGTCTTGGATATTCCCACAGTGAAACGGGGTGGATCATCTCTGGTGTCTATATCTTTCAGTCGCCCCTACTCCTCGCAGGATCGTGGCTCGCCCAGCGGATGCTGAACGCCGGCTGGAGCAGACGCACCACGCTTGGAAGCGCTTCGGGATGGGCTCTGCTCGTCAGCGGCGCCGCCTTGGTGCTCGGCGTATATGCCTCAGGTCCCCTTCAGCTCGTCCTGATTGCCATCGCCTTCGCGGCGCCGAGCCTGACGACGATCTACGGCCCGGTCACGCTCGGTGCCATCGCCCCTGCGGCCCAACGCGGCAAGCTCATCATCGTCATCTATTCGGGCAACGCTGCTTCCGCGCTCGTTTCGAACGCAGTAACCGGCAGCATCGTGCAGGCATCCGGCTCCGACGGGCCCGGCGGTTATGCCAATGCTATGCTGTTCACCGCCGGCATCCTTCTTATTGGCGCGATCGCCGCGTTTGCACTGATCTTCCCCGAGCGGACGCTCAGTCGGTTTTCAAGCATCCCCGGCCTGAAGGGGCTGGGTCTTCGTCAAGCATAGGGCAGCGCCCGCCTCCAAGGAGACCACAAGATGAAACTCTCAACATTCAGTCACGACGGCCAGACGAGCTGGGGCGTTGTCCAAGACGACCGGGCCTTCGACGTCGGAGCGGCCTTGGCGTCCCGCTACCCCGATCTCAAGGCAGCGATATCGGCTGGACTGGACGGAATCAGCGCCGCGCTCGAAGGCGCAAAATCCTATCCACTGTCCGAAGTGATGTGGCTGCCGGTGGTGCCGAACCCGGACAAGATCCTCTGCGTTGGATTGAACTACGAAATGCACCGCAAGGAAACCGGCCGCAGCGAAGTCGAGCACCCGACGATTTTTGCTCGCTATGCCAACAGCCAGACGGGCCATCTCGCGCCGATCGTCCGTCCGAAAGTTTCGGCCGAACTCGACTTCGAAGGCGAACTGGCTGTCATCATAGGCAAGGCCGGGCGATATATCACTCGCGAGGACGCGATGTCGCATGTTGCGGGCTATGCCTGCTACAACGACGGCAGTGTGCGCGACTTTCAGCGCCATACCATCCAGTTCACGCCAGGCAAGAACTTCCCGGATACCGGTGCCTTCGGTCCCTGGATGATGACGCCGGATGAACTGGGCCCGCTCGGCGACCTTCGCATTCAGACACGCTTGAATGGTCAGGTCGTGCAGGAAGCCAAGTTCGACCAGATGATTTTCGATATCCCGAAGCAGATCGAATATATCTCTACGTTTACCCGCCTCGAGCCTGGCGACGTGATTGTCAGCGGCACCCCTGGGGGCGTCGGAGCGAAGAGAAATCCGCCGCTCTGGATGAAGGCCGGAGATGTGATCGAGGTGGATATAGAGGGCTTGGCCGTCCTGAAGAATGCCGTTGTCGATGAGTGATTCTGCGCTCGGTCTGTTTTAAGGCATGAATTGAAGCTCGGAGTATAGTGTGAACTTTCCACACCGTACTCCGTTCAAACTATTCGGTGCCTTGATGGGATGAGAACAGTTGACCTGCTGCTTCTGCCACAGAGCCGAGTGGTAAATTTGTGATTGCAATCTAGCATGAAATAATTGTTGCACGCTCTCCCAATTTCTCCTGGGTATAATCACAAACGCGCGCGCCGGTTGCCGTATCAAATGCATGTGCCCTTGTTGAGCAGTTGCTAGCTTGGGCGCGTGCTCAGACGGTCCCTGGATATGATGGTAAGGTGGTGCCCGGCCAGCCGAGCCGTGACGTGCGTTTCCAAACCCGTGGGCTCGTGCGAACGCTTCATCCGCTTGCGCAAGCCTCTCATTAGAACCGCAACCCAGGACGGCTCAGCGGTACTTGGTGTTGATGAGTGTCACAAGAGCAATGAGACCGAAAGGAAATGCCATTCTAGCCCTCTTCTGAGAAACCCAACCAGGCAAAACCGGAAGGCTTTCCCGATCGGCTTTCTGTTAGCCGACTATGGTTTCCAACCTTCCTCGATAAAGCAAGCGCCATTGTCACAAAACGTCATATATCCCAATTTCTCTCGTTTAGACAGATAGTTGACCGCGATCGACATTTTGCAAGCCCAGTCTTGAGGGGCGACTGAACGACTACCCCGCTCGGACGGATCCTCTCCACACGAATTCGGCATGCAGTCGTTTTGATGTCTGATCGGGGTCGCCTGACGGCTCCGCCGACAGCCATTGGACGGCCTCGCTTGCAATTGCCATCACTGGCTGCGCGAAGGTGGTCAGCTCGTAGGAAGACCATGACGCTTGTTCGATATCGTCGAAGCCAACAATGCTGAGGCTCTCAGGAACCGAAATCGAAAACTGATGACGGGCAGCATCCATAAACCCGCACGCCAACAGGTCAGTCGCGCAAAACACGGCGTCAGGGCGCTCGCTTTTGGTAAGCAGTCGTTGTGCCAGCACCTTCCCGGATTCATATCCGGTGAGACCGTAACGCTCGACGGTGACATCCAGTCCCTGCGCCTTCGCTGCGGCAACGAAACCCGTCTCACGCGCCATCAGACTTGGCGTGCCCGCGTCGGAATTGGCAAATGCAAGCCGTCGGCATCCCGCCCGCACGAATGCGGTTACGACCCTTTGCGCCGCTTCGGTATCATCTAGATTGATCCGCAAGGGGCCCGGCTGGTCGTCGTCGCGATTGATCAGCACAAGCCTTTGGCCGCTGCGCAAACAGAGCTGGGCGATCGACTTGTCGGGTAGACCGGACATGATGATCGATGCATCGGCTCGATATCGGATGGCCTGTTGCAGGGCGCGATCAACGCTGCCGTCCGATCGATCCGTATTGACAAGCATGGCGACCTTGCCTGCCAACTGGAGCTGCTGCGTCAGCTCCCGCAAAAGCGCCGACCGATAGGGTGTGGCGACATCAGAAACGATGAGGCAAACAATCCCACTTTCGTTGCGCATCAGGCCACGGGCAAGATGATTGACATGATAGCCAAGTTCTTCGGCAGCCTGGACCACCTTTTGACGCGTCGATGCCGACACGGACGCGCCAGGTGTAAACGCCCTCGACACGGCCGAGCGCGACACCCCTGCCCGCTTGGCGACCTCGTCCGCACTGACGAAGAGTTTTTGAGACACGCACCTAGCTCCCTGTGTTTTGCACAGATTCATGCACCTTTTTGCAAAGCCGTGCAAGAAGCGTGCTGTCGACTTTAATGGTATTTTTATGACAAACATGTTGACAGGCTTAGTATTCGCAGGCAGCATTTGCACACGCTTGCAAACAGCGAACGGCGTGGAGGCGTCGTATTAACGGAGGAAACTATGCGATCCATCAAATTGGCCGCGGCATTGCTTGCCACGGGTGTGTCCCTTTGCGCCTATTCGGCCCATGCGGCAGGCGACCTCAACATGATCTGCTCGGCGGACCCCGAGGTTTGCGACGTTATGAAGAGCCTGTTCGAGAAGCAGTCGGACATCAAGGTGAACATGGTTCGCCTCTCCGCAGGCGAGACCTACGCGAAAATCCGCGCCGAAGCCCGCAATCCGAAGACCGACATCTGGTGGGCGGGGACAGGCGATCCGCATCTTCAGGCCGCCGCCGAAGGTTTGACGCAGGAATACAAATCACCATTGTTCGATCAACTTCAGGATTGGGCCAAAAAGCAGGCCGAAACCTCCAAGTTCCGTACGGTCGGCGTCTACGCCGGCGCACTTGGCTGGGGCTACAATACGGAGCTCTTGAAGAAGAAAGGCTTTAAGGAACCGAAATGTTGGGCTGATCTTCTCGACCCCTCCTACAAGGGTGAAATCCAGATCGCCAATCCAAACTCGTCGGGGACATCGTACAACAGCCTTGCCACGGTCGTGCAAATCATGGGTGAGGATAAGGCCTTCGAGTATCTCACCAAGCTGAACGCAAACATTTCCCAGTACACGAAATCCGGCTCTGCGCCCGTCAAGTCCGCCGCGCGCGGTGAAGCGACGATCGGAATCGTATTCATGCACGATGCTGTAGCCCAGACGGTCGAGGGCTTCCCAATCAAGACAGTCGCGCCCTGCGAGGGCACGGGTTACGAAATCGGCTCGATGTCGATCGTAAAGGGCGCGAGGAACCTGGAAAATGCCGAGAAATGGTATGACTGGGCTCTGTCGGCAGAAGCGCAATCGCACATGAAGGACGGCAAGTCCTATCAGCTTCCGTCCAACAAGTTTGCCGAGGTGCCGAAGGAAGCGCCGAAGTTCGACGACATCAAGCTCATTGATTACGACTTCGCCAAATATGGCGATCCGACTGTCCGCAAGGCCTTGCTCTCCCGCTGGAACAAGGAGATCGGCGCCAAGGCTAACTGAGCCCCAGTGCCGTTGGCTGCCGAACTGATCTTTGGCAGCCTTCACAAAACTTGAGCGGAGATAAATAGACATGACACAAGCCAGTCGCAGGCAGGATGTCGCATTCATTGTCGGACTTTTGGCCATGATCGTGTTGCCCTGGTACGGGATCGAGGGCGGCTTCTACAGTTTTGGTTGGCTCTCCAGCTATCCGAATGATCTGGCAATAGCCCCTGCGGCTCTGGAAATATTTGAGTTCGGGCGTTGGTGGCTGCTGGTTGCGGCTGTTCCGCTTCTGGTGGCGGGCGCATCGCGCTTCATCGGCGCGCCTGAGCGTCAAGGGCTCGTCCTTGCCTGGGCGGGTGCAATCGGCGTCGCCTATCTGATATTCCAAGGCCTTGCGATCAACTTCTCCGGCTGGAGCTGGTCCGTCAGCGAAACTCTGTTTGGCCCCATGTCGGACGGGCAGCCCTCGATGGGCGCCGGCGCCATTGTCACAGCAATCGTGTTTGTCCTGCTTTTTTCGTTCGGCCTTGCGAAACGCGGTGTGATGAAGGGCGATGCGTTTGTCATAGGCTCGATCACCATGTTGATCTTCCTTGTGGCCATCTTTGTATTCTACCCGGTCGGCAGCATGTTCGTCGGGGCCTTCCAGTCTATCGACGGCTCATTCGACGCGACCGGCTTCATCTCCAATATCCAGGATCCTTCGGTCTGGAGCCTGAGTTGCCTTGTCGGTGGCGACAGTTGCGGCGTCGCATGGCGGACGCTTTGCCTCGCGATCCTGACTGCGACGGGAGCAACCCTGCTTGGGCTCTGTTTTGCCCTTGTTGCCACCCGCACCCGATTTCCTTTCAAAAAGGGTCTGCGGCTGCTGACTATCCTACCGATCATCACGCCGCCCTTCGTCATCGGTCTGGCGCTGATTCTGCTGTTCGGACGCTCCGGTGTCGTCACTGAATGGGTGGGCAGCTTGACCGGTGCGGAACCCAGCCGTTGGCTCTATGGCCTAACAGGGATCTGGATTGCTCAGGTGCTATCCTTTACCCCGATTTCGTTTCTGGTGCTGATTGGTGTCGTCGAAGGTGTAAGTCCTTCGATGGAAGAGGCCTCGCAAACATTGCGCGCCAATCGCTGGCGGACATTCTGGCGGGTGTCGCTGCCGCTGATGACGCCGGGTCTGGCAAATGCATTCCTGATCGGATTCATCGAAAGCATGGCGGATTTCGGCAATCCAATGGTGCTAGGCGGGAGCCACGGCGTGCTGTCCACGGAAATCTTCTTCGCTGTGGTCGGCTCGCAGAACGATCCGTCAAGAGCAGCCGTGCTTGCGATGATCCTTCTGGTGTTCACGATGACAGCCTTCATCACGCAGCGCTTCTGGCTTTCCGGCAAGAGCTTTGCCACCGTGACCGGCAAGGGTGATTCGGGTGCGCACATTGCCCTGCCGAAAGGCCTGTCGATCGCCGTCCACGCCATGGTTATTCCGTGGATTGCATTCACGCTCGTCGTTTACGGTATGATCCTGTTCGGTGGCTTCGTGAAAACATGGGGGCTGGATAGCAGCCTGACCATCGAACACTACATCAAAGCGTTCTCCATCGGCTTGCGCAACGACGGGGGGCTGGAATGGTCCGGGGTTGCCTGGAACTCATTCTGGACGACGATGGAAATCGCTCTGATCTCCGCACCCTTGACGGCCGCTGTCGGCCTGCTGACCGCCTATATCATTGTTCGCCAGCGGTTCGTCGGCCGGAACATCTTCGAGTTCGCACTGATGATGAGCTTCGCTATTCCGGGCACCGTCATCGGCATCAGCTACATCATGGCATTCAATCTGCCGCCACTGGAAATGACAGGCACCGCGCTGATCCTTGTTGCCTGCTTCGTCTTCCGCAACATGCCGGTCGGCGTCCGAGGCGGCGTTGCCGCCATGAGCCAGCTCGACAAGAGCCTCGATGAGGCATCCCTGACGCTGGGCGCCACCAGCTTCCGGACGATCCGAAAGGTTATCCTTCCCCTCCTTCGCCCTGCCATCACGGCGGCACTCGTCTATTCCTTCGTGCGCGCCATCACATCGATCAGCGCTGTCATCTTTCTCGTCAGCGCCCAGTACAACATGTCCACCGCTTTCATTGTCGGCTTGGTCGAAAATGGCGAATACGGCGTCGCCATCGCCTACTCCTCGGCGCTGATCGTCGTGATGATCGCCGTCATCACAGGCTTCCAGTTCATCGTCGGTGAACGCCGTCTGCGACGCGAGAACCGCGTTACGATCGCCGCCCCCGTCGTAATCGCACCCACGCCGATCGGTCAGGAGAATCCAACATGAGCATGATCAAACCCGGTTCCGTGGTTTTCCAGAGTGTCAGGAAGATCTTTGGCGCCTTCACCGCCATTCCGGATCTGTCGTTGACCATTGCGCCTGGGACGCTGGTGACGCTCCTCGGCCCCTCTGGCTGCGGCAAGACGACGACATTGCGGATGCTCGCGGGTCTCGAGCATCCGTCCTCTGGCCGCATCCTGATTGCCGGCAAGGATGTGACGATGCTGCCCGCCAACGAGCGCGATGTCTCCATGGTTTTCCAGAGCTACGCCCTGTTTCCCCATATGACTTCGCTCGACAATGTCGCCTATGGTCTGGAGTCTTCCGGGTTGAAGAGGAAGGAAGCGCGTGAGCGGGCCGAAGAGGGCTTGAAGTTGGTCGGGCTTGGCGGCATGGGCAAGCGGCTGCCAGCCGAACTCTCCGGCGGCCAGCAGCAGCGTGTCGCTGTCGCCCGCGCTCTCGTTCTGGAGCCACAGGTTCTGCTCCTCGACGAGCCGCTCTCCAATCTCGATGCGCGACTGCGCAGACGGGTGCGGACGGAAATTCGCGAGTTGCAGCAACGTCTAGGCTTTACGGCCGTCTATGTTACCCACGACCAGGATGAGGCGCTGGCCGTGTCTGATCAGATTATCGTCATGAAGGATGGCGAGATCGCCCAGCAAGGCGCACCGCGCGATCTCTACGAAACACCTGCCTCGGCCTTCATTGCCGACTTCATGGGGGAGGCGAATGTCGTTCCCTGTGATGTGATCGCAATCGAGCCTGGCCACGCGGTGATCAACGTCGAGGGTCTGCAGCACCGGATGCCAACCTTGAAGGCCGCAAAGGGCCCAGCCCAGCTCGCCGTTAGGCCGAACGCCATAACGCTTTCGCCGGGTGCCTCGCCCGGCAGCTTCAGCGGCCACATCATACATGCAGCATATCTGGGAGATCACGTCGAATATGAGGTCAAGACGCGGTCGTCGACGCTGTTCGTTATCGACAGTGCGGTCGAAAAGCCTCTTCCGTCTTCGACCGAGGTGACAATCGGCTTTCGGGAGCGGGGCATCGCCATCATCGGCGCATGAAGCATGCCGCCGTTTCAATTCCGTGCAGTATCCCACAAGGAAAATCGCAATGACCTCCCAAACCGTCTCCGGCCTTGAAGGGCGCTTCACTCTAGCCCAGACCGTTGCCCTTGAAGCTGGAAAGCTCGCGTTCGACTATTTCAACCGTCGCGAAACGCTTGTGATCGAAACGAAGCGCGACCTTCAGGACGTCGTATCGATCGCCGATCGTGAGGTCGAAGAGCTAATCCGTTCCCGTTTCGGCGAGGCATACGGCGCGGATGGCGTGTTGGGAGAGGAATACGGCCTTCAGGCTGGAACCTCTGGTTATACCTGGGTCGTCGATCCTATCGATGGGACGAGCCCGTTCGTCAACGGCATGCCAAACTGGTGCGTTTCCATCGCCCTTCTTCATGACTGTATCCCTGTCGTCGGGGTAATTTACGCTCCCTGCTTCGACGAAGTGTACGCGGGCTGCCTCGGGAGAGGTGCGACACTAAATGGCAAGTCACTCTCGCTCGACGCAAGCCGCACTATACAGAATGCGGTGACAGGGTTTGGTGCCAACAGCCACGTGACCCCCGCCTCCGTGGGCAAGATTGTCGAAGGCATCCTCGAAGCGGGGGGTAATTTCATCCGCAACGGCTCCGGCGCGCTGATGCTCGCCTACGTCGCGGCAGGTCGCCTCGTCGGTTACTATGAGCCCTACATGCACGCCTGGGATTGCCTGGCGGGCTATTGCCTCGTGAAGGAAGCCGGCGGCTGGTACCACCCCTTTCCGACAGAAGGCGAGCGTCTGACCAGGGGCTACCAGGTCCTTGCCGCAGCCCCGGGCGCGATTGATGATCTCAAAAAGATTGCTGGCTTGTAAATCAGGACTAGGTTGATTGGAACATGATGTACAGGAGATACCGATGATCTTGCAATCGCGACCTCCACAAGTCAGAAGCGAACTGCTCGTCTGTCTGACGAAGACAGGTCTTTTGCAGGAGCAACTGATGCGCCTCGCCGATTGCGCGCTCGGGCATCCAGACAGGAGGGCATTCGGGTCATACAAGACCGTCGCCTTATCTGCAGGTGTCCCTACCAGTGCGGTATCGCGCCTGGCAGTCGGGCTTGGCTTGTCCTCGTTTCACGAGTTGCGGGACAATTTCCGCAATGAACTGAGAGGTATCCCGCAATCCAGGCATGTCGGCGCAAGTGTCCGGGATTGGCCAAGAACGATAGCTGGCTTATAAATATCTCCCTCCATCTGGACGGAGAACCACGCTGCTCTAAATCCCGTGAACGCCTTTGCATCCAGAGCGGAAGCACTGGGATTTTGGAGAGCGTACGGCAGTTGCAATGGTGATCTGGGAGGGTCGCCGTTGCATGTGATTGAAGATGAAGGACAGGGAGGAAACATGACCAATCGTTTCATTATAACATGCTCCATCGCGGCAATGGCTTCGATAGCAGGCGCCCCGCACACGTTTGCAGCGACAGAGCTTCAATGGTGGCATGCTATGTCGGGCGCCAACAACGAAGTGGTCGACAATCTCGCCAAAGAATTCAACGAGAGCCAAAAGGATTTCAAGGTGGTCCCTGTCTTCAAGGGCACCTATCCGGAAACGTTGAACGCAGGTATCGCAGCATTCCGCGCCAAGCAATCGCCGGCAATCCTGCAGGTCTTCGATGCGGGTAGCGGCGTCATGATGGGAGCCGAAGGAGCGATCATGCCGGCGGCCGACGTTCTGAAGAAGGCAGGCTACGAGTTCAACAAGGCAGACTACCTGCCGGGGATCGTCTCCTATTACTCGAAGCCGGACGGTACCATGCTGTCCTTCCCGTACAATTCCTCCTCGCCAATCCTCTACTACAACAAGGACATCTTCAAGAAAGCCGGCCTGGATGCGGCGATCCCGCCAAAGACATGGGCACAGGTGTTCGACGCTGCAAAGAAGATCAAGTCGAGTGGCGCCGCAAATTGCGGGCTGACCTCGACCTGGCTCACCTGGATTCAGACGGAAAATTATGCAGCCTGGAACAACGTGCCCTATAGCACGAATGAAAATGGTCTTGGCGGCACGGACGTCAAGCTGGAGTTCAACTCGGCACCGTTTGTCCAACATTTCCAGGCAATCGCCGATTTGGCGAAGGATGGAACGTTCCGTTATGGCGGCCGCACATCAGAGGCCAAGCAACTCTTTACATCTGGCGAATGCGGGATCCTGACGGAGTCTTCTGGCGGCCTTGGTGATATCGTCAAGGCCGGCATTGCCTATGGCATTGGCCAGCTTCCCTATGACGAGGGAGATGGTCGTCCGCAAAACACCATTCCCGGCGGTGCGAGCCTCTGGGTCCTCACCGGCAAGACCGATCAGGAATACAAAGGCATCGGTGAGTTTTTCCACTTCCTGTCGCAGACCAAGATCCAGGCCCGTCTGCACCAGGTCTCCGGCTACCTGCCGGTGACGATGGCCGCCTATGCGGAAACGAAGAAGTCCGGCTTCTACCAGAAGAACCCCGGCATGGAGACGCCGATCCTGCAGATGATGGGCAAACCGCCGACGGCAAACTCCAAGGGTGTCCGCCTCGTCAATCTGCCACAGGTCCGCGACATCATGAATGAGGAATTCGAGGCGATGCTTGCCGGCAAGCAGGACGCAAAGACGGCCCTCGACAAGGCCGTGGAACGAGGCAACGCAGCGATCGCACAGGCGAACGGTAACTGAATGCAGGAAGCCATGGTCCGCGCGCCCTGTTCGCGGACCGCCCTCCCCTTCGAGGAGATCGCCGTGCAAAACGTCGTCTTTCCAAACAAGATCCTGCCCTACCTCCTGGTTGCGCCGCAGATCATCCTGACGGTGGTGTTCTTCTTCTGGCCGGCCAGCCAGGCACTCTACCAGTCACTCCAGCGTGAAGATCCGTTCGGCATGAAGAGTGGATTCGTCGGTCTGGCGAACTTTTGGCAGGTCCTCGGCGATCCGAGCTACCTCCATTCGCTACAGGTGACAGTCGTCTTCAGCGTGGCGACTGCGGCACTCTCCATGATCGCAGCCATTGCATTGGCGACAGCAGCCGACAAGGTGGTGCGAGGCAAGACCCTCTACCGGACACTGCTGATCTGGCCCTATGCCGTGGCGCCAGCCGTCGCCGGCATGCTCTGGCTTTTCATGTTCAATCCCGCCATTGGGTACGTTCGCATACCTGCTTCGTCGCAATGGGTTTGCCTGGGATCCGTTGCTAAAAGGCGACCAGGCGATTTCGCTTGTCGTCGTTGCCGCGGCCTGGAAACAAATCAGCTACAACTTCCTGTTCTTTGTCGCGGGCTTGCAGGCCATTCCCAAATCCTTGCTTGAGGCCGCGGCCATCGACGGCTCTCGTGGCGCCCGACGCTTCTGGACTATCGTGTTCCCGTTGCTGGCCCCGACGACCTTCTTCCTGCTGGTCGTCAACACTGTCTACGCGTTCTTCGACACCTTCGGCATCATCGATTCCGTCACTAAGGGTGGCCCGGCCAAGGCGACCGAGACCTTGGTCTATAAGGTCTACAATGATGGCTTCGTAAATCTCAACCTGGGCTCATCCGCTGCCCAATCGGTAATCCTGATGGCAATCGTAATCGGGCTGACAGCTTTCCAGTTCCGCTTCGTCGAACGGCGGGTGCACTATGCGTGAGATTCGCTCATGATCGAAAAACGTCCCATCGCCAATCTTGTCGGGCACCTGATGCTGATCCTTGGCATTATCATTGTCGCCTTTCCGATCTATTACACCTTCGTCGCATCAACGATGACATCTGCGGAAATCTTGAAACCTCCGATATCGCTGCTGCCCGGCAGTCACTTCCTGGAGAACTATGGCGACGCTCTTTCGGGCGGCGTCGAGAAAGTGGTTGGCGTCAGCCTGGAGCGAATGCTCTGGAACACTATCCTCGTCTCGGTCGTGATTGCCGCAGGTAAGATCGTCATCTCATTCCTGTCAGCCTACGCCATCGTGTTCTTTCGCTTCCCGCTTCGCATGGTGTTTTTCTGGATGATCTTCATCACGTTGATGTTGCCGGTCGAGGTCCGCATCCTGCCGACCTACAAAGTGGTCGTCGATCTCGGAATGATCGATAGCTATGCCGGCCTTACCTTGCCGTTGATGGCGTCGGCCACTGCGACCTTCCTGTTTCGTCAGTTCTTCCTCACGATCCCCGGCGAACTGCTCGAGGCCGCGCGGATCGACAATGCCGGGCCGTTCCGCTTCATGCGGGATATTCTGCTTCCGCTATCGAGCACCAACATCGCAGCCCTCTTCGTCATCCTGTTCATCTATGGCTGGACGCAGTATCTCTGGCCGCTCCTGGTCACAAACGACGCCCAGATGACCACGATCATCATCGGACTGCGAAAGATGGTCGATTTCACCGACGCATCGACACCGTGGAACCTCGTCATGGTGACAGCGATTCTGGCAATCATTCCCCCCATACTCGTCGTGGTGCTGATGCAGCGCTGGTTCGTCAAAGGGCTCGTGGAGACTGAGAAGTAATGGCTGCAATCACCCTCAAGAATGTCCGCAAGACCTATGGCAAGACTATCGAGGCCATCTCCGGCGTTTCGCTGGAGATCGGGGACGGCGAATTCGTTGTTCTGGTCGGCCCGTCGGGCTGCGGGAAATCGACGCTGCTGCGAATGATTGCCGGCCTGGAGAGCGTATCCTCAGGCGAGATCTCTATCGGCGGCCGTGTCGTCAACGAACTCGAGCCCTCCGAGCGCGACATCGCCATGGTCTTCCAGAACTACGCGCTCTATCCGCATATGACGGTGCGCCAGAACCTCGCCTATGGGTTGAAGAACCGCAATATGCCCAAGGCCGAAATCGATAGCCGCATCCAAAAGGCCGCATCATCGCTGGAGATTGAGACTTTTCTCGAAAGAAAGCCGCGGCAACTATCCGGCGGCCAGCGTCAACGTGTTGCCATGGGCCGGGCAATCGTGAGAGAGCCGGCAGCCTTCCTGTTCGACGAACCGCTATCGAACCTGGATGCAAAGCTGCGCGTCCAGATGCGTGTCGAGATTAAGAGCCTGCAGTTCTCGCTAAAAACGACGAGTGTCTATGTCACGCATGACCAGATGGAGGCGATGACGTTGGCAGATCGGCTGGTCGTGCTCAACGCCGGCCGGATCGAGCAGGTGGGTTCGCCCATCGAGCTTTACGAGAAGCCTGCCACGACCTTCGTTGCCACCTTTATAGGCTCTCCATCAATGAACCTCCTGAACTGCGTCCCGGAAAATCCGGACTTCCGTCTTGGAGATAGGCTCGCAGCCAAGCAGGTCACAACGATTGGCATAAGGCCGGAAGATTTCTTGGTGACCGATGCTGAAGGCCAACAAGCGTTTCGTGCGAAGGTTCGCGTCCTTGCGGTCGAGCTGGTCGGGGCGGAAAGCTACGTTCATGCAGTCTTGCCAGACCGTCAGGCAATCACGTTCCGTGTACCGGGACGTTCCGCCGTCAGGATCAACGATGAAGTCGTGATCGCGGCCCCGGAGACGGCCCTTCACTTCTTTGACCACCAGGGAAAGCGTTGCGAGACGTTATCCTGACGCAACCGCATTTGTGACAAGCGCGAACGAGACCTGCGTTGACATCGAAGATGTTGCCGCGAAAAAAATGGCAGGGTTCAACACAAGGAGGAATGCATGAGGAAAAGACAGATCCACCGCTACGCCGCAAGTACTGCGCTTCTGCTGTTCCCTGGAACTTTGGACGCACCGTTCGTATCGGCCGCCGATCTGGTCGCAACACAGGCCAACGACAATCTCAATGCGGTTCTGTGGGACCAGACGTCGGTCGAGTCGAAGGGCAACGCGCTTGGAGCCTATGCGCTCGGGCAGGTACGGCTGGATCAGGCACTGGCTGACAAAACGTGGACGGCGGTTACAATAGCCTTCCCATATACCCGAGCGCGCACCAGGAGTTCAAAATAGAGCTGTGAAGCCGCTAGATTGAATGCCAGTATGCGCTCTGAAAGTGCATCAGCACCTCTCCTTCAAGGCGATCTCGGAGAATGGATTGCCGCTTCCCTAAGGGCATCGCAGCAATCTGAAGCGTAGCTCAGCAATTGTTATCGCTGAGAGAAACAGTGTCTAAATAGCTTTGGCATCTAACCATGCGACCACCGCCAGATCGGGAACCGGCTTCCATGGCTCTGAAATGACGTTCGTATCCAACAAGATCATTCGAAAATCATCGGTTCAGCAGGTCCGTTATCGCGACTTTTCTGCAGTGCCTCAACATCGCCCTTAGCAAGCCCGGTATCACGACCAATCGCAGCTAGGAGAGAACCAAGTTTGAGGCGCTCAGAGGGACGTACGGCGGCCTCTATGATAGCACGTATCTTGGCTTCAGTGCTTCGGCCATGATGAGCCGCCCGCACCCGTAGGGCATGATGCGTTTCGTCAGACCGATTTCCGCTAGTGACAGCAGGCACTGACATCACCTTCTCAAAAACGATGGCGTTGATATCAACACTGTCAGAATGATGCCATCTTTCAAGTAGATTTTATGAGGGCGAAAATCCCTCTTGTCAAAGATTTACGTCTATAAGGGGCTCGTCTCGGTGACCAGCAAAGGGCCTGTGTGTCTGTGTATAGCGCAACACCATTTTATGGAATTCAGGTCCAGTTTCACGGGCTAACGGGCTAAATGTATGTTGTGACAGGCGAGCTACTATTTGTGGTCGTGTCTCCGTGTCAATGTCAACTTCGAAAATGCGTCGGCATCCTAGTAAGATTTCTTCAGGTAGCGTTAGCGTATGCTGAACGGGAAGTATTTGGCATTAATAGTATCGTACGTATCGTCCGCTTCGATTACCTCAATCGCAGAATTCAATTTTTTCAGCAGTTCCGTGTCGGAAGGGCGCACCGCAATCCCCGCGCCATCGCCAAAATACTCCGTATTCTTTATATCGGATCCTTTATACTCGCAGCAACTACCTGCTTTTGTGTTTGCCAGCCAATCGTAGATTGCCAGTTTATCCTCAATAATTATATCCACACTTCCATCGACAAGCGCTTTATAAAGGTCTGGCGATGCATGAAACTCAGTAGTAGACACACCCGCGTAAAACCGTCTCGCATAAGCTTCTTGTGAAGTGGCTGCCGTCACGCCTAGCCGGAGCTTCTTTAAGTCCTCCATGCCTGTACCCGCAATATTGCTCCCTTTTCTAACGATGAATACCGATGGGCTGTCATAGTACTTCTGGGTGAATGCAACGCTTTTTCGTCTTTCCGCGCTCATCGACATGGACGAGACAATTGCGTCAAAGCGATCCGCTAGCAAATCAGGGATCATGGTTGTCCATTCTTGCACAACAAACTCACACTTCAACTCCGCAACCTTGCAAAGCGCTTTTCCAATGTCGACATCGAAACCTTGAAGTTGATTGTTGGAATCGACATAGTTGAACGGCGGAAACGCCCCCTCAACGGCGATCCTGATGCTTTTGGAATCTGAAGTTTCTCCAGCGAGGCCAACGCCCGCGGCGAATAGACATCCGAGCGACGTCAGACACACAAATCCCAGTAAGATTTTTATAAAATTCATGTCTCACCAATGCTGATGCGCTCGGCAGTGTTGCCAAGACCTGACATCGCTTTGGTCATACATATCATGCAACTATTAAGGAGCTTTTTCGCCTGTATGCTAATTTCAGCATGACTTGAAAAGCAATTCGTAATCAATACAAGTCAATGTCCAGTCGACTGGGGGAAGTCGCGTGCTTGGCAATTCGATCCAAAATCTATTTACTTATAGAGTGACGCGGACATCATCTGGATCGATATTGATTCTGCTCGCTGTTAGCGCGCTCGGGATCCTTGCGCTAGTATTCTTGGCTGCCGTTTGGGCCGGTTCGGAAAGCGATGCTGCAGCCCTTGATCGTCAGCGGCAACTTGTTACCGGCCGTTTGAGTGATCAGGTGACGCGTGTCTCTCAAGAAATGCAACTGATAGGCGCTGGCTACGCTTCCTTTTTGATTGGCGATACGGTTTTAGCGAAGGGCGATACTGGTCTTCCAAGCGAAGGCCGTAAACCCGCATCTGCAGAAACCTTCGGAAGGATTGCTACGACAGCCTTTGGTTTCAATGCCGCTTTTCTAACTACCGCCAAGGGAGAGCTTGCCCTCACCTCGGACCCAGAAGCAACGCGCCGTTTCAAGTGGGTCAGGCCGCTGCTCCAACCGCTTGTCGTCGATCTGGAAAAACGGTTGGTGCAACATGATCCGCTAACTGCCTCTGGACGCGTTGGTTTGATGCGACTTGAGGGCCGCCCTTCTGTCGTGGGCGTGATCCCTGTAGTAAGTTCGACGACCGCCAGGGATGAAGAAGGAGAACACTTATATCTCTTGGTCGTTCGTTTCCTCGATGGCGTCACGCTCGACACCCTCAGTCGCGAACAAGGCTTGGCCGGCGCCCGGTACGCGCGTAGTGCGGATCAGGATTCCACTGAAGTTGCTTTTGAAATAGATGCGACGGCAACAGGTGAACCTATAGGCTTCATCATTTGGAAGCCCGACTTGCCAGGTTCAAGAGTTCTAGGACGCCTGATCCCTGTACTCTCCATTGCGGGATTGATTATCGCAGGTTCGTTTTTTGCATTGATGGGGCGCTTGCGCGGAAGCCTGAATGAGTTGAGTGCTAGCGAGCACCATGCAAAACATCTCTCGCTTCACGACGTGTTGACCGGACTTCCCAATCGAGCTTTGTTCACCTCTCGCTTTGAGGCGTGTCTTGCCTCGATGAAGGCCGATCGTAGCACCGCTGTTATCGCACTCATCGATTTGGACAGATTCAAACAAGTAAATGATACATACGGACATGCCACCGGTGACGAACTTCTGCTTGCGGTCGTCGCAAGGATTTCCAACCTGATAACTTCGAGTGACACCCTCGCCCGTGTTGGCGGAGACGAGTTTGCGTTGCTAATGCCTAAGCGTGGAGGAGATGCTGATCATCAGATCGTCTTTTGTGAAAAAATCATCAGGGCCTTGAGTGATCCCTTTCAGCTTCGCGGCGGCGACATCGTTGTTCGCGTAGGAGGCTCGATTGGCGTCACGACGTTCGATGATGACAGACAGACGCTCGATGAGTTCCTTCGCCGCGCAGACGTTGCGCTTTACCAGGCGAAGACGGCCGGTCGAGGCAGAGCTGTTGCCTATGATCATTCAATGGACAGCATAGTCGAGGCACGGGAGGCTCTCAAAAGGGATCTGCGTCTCGTCCTGGAAGGCAGTTCGTCTGCCTCCGTGGAAAGCGGCCGGCCAGACATCGATAAGGGCAATCTGGAGGTTTATTTTCAGGGAGTGTATCGTTCCGACCAAATTTGCGAGCTTTCAAGCGCCGAGGCGCTCGTCCGGTGGAACCACCCGACGCATGGGCTGCTAACGCCTGATAAATTTATTTCGATTGCTGAGGAAGCCGGTATTATCAATCAGCTCGGCGCATGGGTCTTGAGAGAGGCGGCTGAAGCTGCATCAAACTGGCCAACAGAGATATCCATCGCAGTCAACGTTTCGCCTTCGCAAATGCGGCATCCCGAATTTGATCGTCATGTGCTTGAAATACTCGCTGTGACAGGGTTATCTCCATCCCGGCTGGAACTAGAGTTGACAGAAGCAACACTGTTCAACATCAACGAGAACGCTTTGGCCGCGCTAACGCGGCTACGGGCTCACGGTGTTCGTATCGCCCTCGACGATTTCGGCACAGGGTTCTCGTCACTCAGCCACGTCATTCAATTTAACATCGACAGAATTAAAATCGATAGATCTTTTGTCAGGCTACTCGGCACGCGCGCCGAGGGTGCGGCTATCATATCCGCGATCGTCGGCCTGAGCCGTACATTGGGCAAGGAGACTACAGCGGAAGGTGTCGAAACTCAGGGTCAACGGGACTTCTTGATCGCAGTGGGCTGCACCGATTTGCAAGGTTTTTTGTTTTCTAGACCTGAGCCCTTGAGTGACTTTAGATCACGGATAATACATCCCATACAAAAGGTTGCTGCTCCCCTCGGCTGATGAGTGCCGATTCTGATGAAGCACGCCCCGTTGTTCCGAGATGCGCCCACAGGTCGCACGTCATATGGCGCTCCGGATGACTCAGCTGCTTCGGCAAACAAGGAAGGTGTCGACACCGAGGATTGCCTTGAGGAGAAACGCGCTTTCCATCAAGACGGTGGAGGCTGCACGGATCACCGATGCAAGCCGTCACACCATCAAAGATCACCTCAAAGCACTCGTGAATCAAGGGCACCTCGTCCTGCACGGTGCCGGCCGCGGCGCCTGGTACGGTCTTTCCTAATGGATGGGATGTCAGGCCTATCTGAATGTGTGCGCTTGAAAGGAACCGAACCCTCGGCACTATATTTTTCTTATTCACGTCGAATTAAGTCAACTGCTTGGCTTTCGAGTGGTGGATACCCTATTCTCCAAACGGAAGCTTGATTTCTTCCCTATTTTTCTTTGCGCCGTCGATCAGTACCGTTTCAAACCGCTCGGCATCTTGTTCTTGCAGCATGCCCGCCCCGGACCGAATTCCTTCTTGCCAAGCAGAGCCGCGCTTCCACGCTTCATTGTACACAAGCGCCAGGTCGGCGGATCGCCTTGTCTGCTGCAGGGCTTCGAGAAGCAGCGCAGCTTGGCGAACTTCTTTTTCCCGCTTCGCCGGCCCCTGCCCATCGGTGTGCCGGCGGCTAGCGACGATGAGCTTGTGGATCGCGTAGCGGCATGGATCGGGGACGACAACTGGCACACCGCTTCGGTGGAGCAGCATTGTCCTGAGAGGTTCCCTGATGAGGAAGTCGAGAAAGCGTAGTGGGTCCGCGCTGGCGCCGCCCAAGGCGGGCATCTTCGCCGGCAGGTCGATGTAGTCATCCGAAGCACGGTTCGATGTCAAGAATTCAACCCGGTAGCCGTTGGCATTTTGAAACGCCGACGATGCCGCAAATCCTGATCGATGGGGAACCGGTCGGAAGCTGGCGTCGACGCCCCGCAGCAGCTCAAGGACAGGCGGCAGGCTGTCCTCCACCTCCGGGCTGATGGCATAATGCTGTGCAATGTCCGCATCGCCGGTCAGGATCGATGCCATGGGAAGGCGGACGCCCAGTAGTCCTGAGTAGCATTGAAAGGCCACCGTACCAATGAGAACACCGCGGAGCCGGAAGAGACCGCCGTCTGCCAGAGCCTCGACAATGTCACCTGACATGGCGTCGGGAGCGATCATTCCACCTTCGCGGGTCAGCGTATTGACCATGCGCCTGCGAGCACGCAGATCGTCCTTGTCCCGCTTGTGTTCGCCTACACGCCGTGCGACATCCGGGTCGTCTGCAGGGCCGACGTAGCGACGTTTCGTGCCGCCATGCCCATCAGGTATGTCGAAGTACCAATACCTCCGCCCCTTAACGTTCGCGGGAGTGAACCGACCTTCCGATGGAAAGTCGGCTGTCCACGCGGCATCGAGCGAGCGCTGGCCTAATTCGGCGAGGATTGTCTGGTACATGAGGTCGATGGACTTCATAGGCTCGACTCCACGGTTATACTGTTTTTCAAAAAAAGTATAACCGACGTGCCGGCAGGGTACAACGTGAAATGGTCGCCTATCGCCAGCACCGAGACCCGCAGCCCGCCGAACCCAAAACCTCAAACCTCAAACGACATCGCAGACAAGCGGGACCATCCGTCTTAACGATCCGGATGTGGGCGCCGTCAGGCCGCGTGACCGCGATCTTGCAATGGTCTTCCAGTCCTATACGCTTTATCCGCATCTAACCGTGGAACAGAACATCGAAGTGCCTTTGACCATGCGCCGCCTGAACTCCATCGAACGCCTGCCGTCTCTCGGGCGTCCTCTATCCGGGAGCGGCTGAACGATTGCGCGACATCGATAGCGAGGTGGCGCGGGGTGCATCCCTGTCGATCGAGGTATTGAAGCAGCCAAGCCGGCGGCGCTCTCGGGCGGTCAACGGCAAAGGGTGGCGCTGGCGCGTGCCATGATGCGAAACCCGAGCGCCTTTCTAATGGACGAACCGCTCTCCAATCTGGATGCCAAAATGCGCGTCCAGGCACGCAGCGAAATTGCACAGCTCCACCGCGCGCTGGGCGCGACCTTTATCTATCTCACCCATGACCAGGCCGAGGCCATGATGATGTCCGAACCGTATTGCGGTGATGATGGACGGGGAATTGCTGCAGGTCGGCACGCCTGACAAGATCTACTACAGGTGGTTCGATCCGCAGCAAGGTTGATAGTGCACCCGTCTGCATCTACAAGACGGGTGAAAATTTCTTTGAGTTGCCTGGCTCGAAGCACAGCATCAGCAAGAAGGCGCGCAAGAAAGTCCTAGCCAGCCTGCTTGCAGTCTTCATCGTAGGTTCCGATCACAACAACCTGACGGAGCCGGATGACTGATAGCCCCCCTGCAATGAAGGGCCGGAACTCCCTCGTCAAGTCATCCACTTTCGATGCTCTGCGAAACGATCCGCAAGCAGATCGATGAACAGGCGAACCTTAGTCGGGAGATGGCTGCGGTTAGGGTAGACCGCGTTGATGGTGAACTCGACCGCATTCACGTCAGGCATTATCCGGACAAGCCGCCCCGAAGCTAGATCGTCGAAGACAACAAAACTGGGTGCCAGAAACACGCCCCGCCCTGTCGCCGCAAGGTGTCGGAGCGTTTCGGCGCTGTTCGATACCACGTTTCCTGAAATCTTGACGATCTGGTGACCTCCGTCGGGCCCTTCGAAACGCCATTCCTCTCCGTAAGGGTAATAGGCATAACGAAGACAATTGTGTGCCGTTAAATCGGCCGGACTTTCAGGCTTCGCATGCGTCTCCAGATAGGACGGCGAACAGGTGAGAATGTGACGCCAGGGCGTTAGCTTCCTGACAACGAGGCTTGAGTCCGGCGGCGGTATGGTTCTTATCATCAGGTCGTAGCCGTCTTCGACCATGTCGATCGCCTGTTCACCGATCTTCAAGTCAAGTGAAATCGACGGATAGAGCTCCATGAATTCGCTGACGACGGGCAGAAGAAATCGCACAATCGCTGTGCTGGTATGGACTTTCAGCGTGCCGCGGGGTGTTGTGTTCAAGGCGCCGGCGGCGCGATCGGCGTCGTCGAGGTCTCCCAGTATTTGGGTCGATCGTTCGTAGTAGAACTTGCCGGTCTCCGTGAGGCTGACCTTGCGGGTGGTGCGGTTTAACAACCGCACGCCGAGGCGCTCTTCAAGTGATTGCACATGGTTGCCCACCATCGTCACCGACATGTTGAGCTTGCGCGCAGCCGCCGAGAATCCCCCGCAATCGACCACACGACCGAACACGATAAGGCTTGTTAGCCTGTCCATTCATACCCCCGATTATCCGCTGAGAGTGGATGATCCTTCCCGATATCGACAGATTATCACAAGGCATATTGCGGGGCATTCTCATTCTCATCGAACAAGCCGGCCCAATGGCCGAAAATGAGGAGAAGGACAATGGTCGAAATACCCCGCGCAGCGGCTTTTGAAGCAGCCAACCAGACGAGCATCGCGAAGGTTCAGGATGCACCATCGGACAGCGAAAGCAACAGTGCTCCTGTCCAACCTGCACAGGTCCCGGCAAAGCCAGGAAATGGTCGCAAGATCGCCAAGCGCGGCCTCATCCTGGCTGCTCTCCTTGCCGGCGTCGCCTTCGGGGCGGATTTCGGATACCATTACTGGACAGTTGGACGCTTCATCGAGTCCACCGACGACGCCTACGTCAAGGCCGACTACACGACCATCGCTCCGAAGGTTGCCGGCTATATTGCCACCGTTTCCGTCAACGACAATGATATGGTTAAGGCCGGCCAGGTTCTGGCACGGATCGACGATCGCGACTTTCAGATGGCGCTGGCCCAAGCAAGAGCGGACGTCACGGCAGCCGATGCCGCCATCTCCAACCTCGACGCCCAGATAGAACTGCAGCAATCCGTCATTGGCCAGGCGAAGGCCACGATCGACTCGTCTCAGGCTTCGCTAGACTTCGCACGCTCTGAGGCCGCGAGATCCGCGCGGCTGATCAGCAACGGCGCCGGCACCCAGTCCCGTGCCGAACAAAGCCAGTCGCTGAGCCAGCAGGCAATCGCCGCACTGGAACGTGATCAGGCGGCGCTCGTCGCCGCTGAGAAGAAAATCCCGGTGCTGCAGACCCAGCGTAAACAGGCAGTCGCGCAGCGCGATCGCTCTGCCGCCGCCGCGCAACAAGCGAAACTCAATCTCTCTTATACGACGATAACAGCGCCGGTCGACGGCATCGTCGGTGCGCGGTCCCTGCGTGTCGGCCAATATGTGACCTCAGGCACCCAGCTGATGGCGGTCGTGCCGACCCATTCCGCCTATGTCGTTGCCAACTTCAAGGAAACGCAGCTGACGAATGTCCGCGCCGGACAGCCGGTCGTCATCAAGATCGATAGCTTTCCCGACCTGACAATCAGGGGTCACGTCGACAGCGTCTCGCCCGCGAGCGGTCTCGAATTCTCGCTGCTGCCGCCGGACAACGCGACCGGCAACTTCACCAAAATCGTCCAGCGTATCCCGGTCAAGATCGTCTTTGACGATAACAGTCTGGCTGGTCTGCTTCGCTCGGGAATGTCGGTGGAGCCGGACATCGACACCAAGCTGACCGTTCTGGGCGGCAAATGAGCGCCGGAGCGACATCGAATGGAGTTGAAACCATGCTTGACATCGTTTCCTTGAAGCCCATCGTCGGCGAAAGACCTCCCGTCGGTCAGCGTCGTCGCCTTCGGAACCGCGCAAGCCGGCGGCTTCTTGCCGTCGCAATGTCAGGTCATCCACCGCATGCTTCCAGCACTGCGCAATGCCTGGGAACTCCAGGCCCTTCGGCTGGAGGATCTCAGCCTGATCGGCGATTGACCCGTCTGGCTTGATGATCCTTCCAATCTTTCCGCAATTATCGCGAGCGCCATCCTGTGAGACTGTCTCGGCATCAGAAGGAGAACGGCAATGGCAACGCTTCAGATCGCAGTGAACAACAATTCAGCTTCGGGGCCCTCGGCAACGGCCGCCCCGCCTACCCATGCGATGAGCCCACTGCGCATGTGGAGCGCCGTCATCGGCTCGACCCTCGGTGCATTCATGGCCGTCCTCAACATCCAGATTGTCAACGCATCGCTCGCCGACATCCAGGGCGCGATCGGTGCGGGTTCGGATGACGGCGGCTGGATTTCCACCTCCTACCTCATCGCCGAAATCGTGGTGATCCCGCTTAGCGCCTGGCTCGCCCGTGTGTTCTCGGTACGCGTTTATCTCTTGACGAATGCCGTCATCTTCCTGCTGTTTTCGGTCGCCTGCGCCTTTGCCGCCGACCTTCAGCAGATGATCATCCTGCGCGCCATTCAGGGCTTTTCGGGCGGCGTGCTTATCCCGATGGCTTTCACGATCATCATCACGCTTCTGCCCAAAGCCAAGCAACCGATCGGCCTCGCGCTTTTCGCCCTGTCCGCAACCTTCGCCCCGGCCATCGGACCAACGATTGGCGGATACCTTACTGAGAACTGGGGTTGGCAATACATATTTTATGTCAATCTGGTACCAGGTGTACTGATGCTAGGCATGCTCTGGGCTTCCCTCGATCGGGCACCGATGAACCTATCCCTGCTTGCCAAGGGCGACTGGCCGGGTATCATCACTATGTCCGTCGGCCTTGCCGCCCTGCAGACCGTACTTGAAGAAGGCAATAAGGAAGACTGGTTCGGTTCCGACTTCATCCGTCGCCTGTCGATCATCGCGGCCGTTTCACTGATACTGTTCCTCTATATCGAGCTGAAGTCCGCCCATCCCCTACTGAACCTGCGCCTTCTCGTTCGTCGCAACTTCGGCTTCGGCATTGTTTCCAACTTCATGCTCGGCGTTGCTCTCTACGGCTCGGTCTTCGTCCTGCCGATCTATTTGACCCGGATACAAGGTTATAATGCAGAGCAGATCGGTATGGTTCTCGCCTGGACCGGCCTCCCACAGCTGCTTCTCATTCCGCTCGTGCCACGACTGATGAAACTGGTCGATATCCGGCTGCTCATTATTGTCGGCTTCGCCCTCTTCGCAGTATCTAACTTCATGAACATCCACATGACTGGTGACTATGCCACCGACCAGCTGTTCTGGCCGAACATCGTACGCGCCGTCGGTCAGGCTCTCGTCTTCACACCGCTGTCCGCAATCGCTACATCGGGGATAGAGCAGGAAAACGCAGGCTCGGCCTCAGCTCTCTTCAACATGATGCGCAATCTTGGCGGCGCCGTCGGCATCGCAGTCCTGCAGACCTTTCTCACCAAGCGTGAGCAGTTCCACTCAAACATTCTCACGAGTTCTGTCTCGGTATTCCAAGATGCGACCCGGGACCGCGTGGCAAAATTGACGGCCTACTTCATGAGCCATGGCGTCAGCGACCAAGCACTTGCCACACACAAGGCCGTGGTCGGGATCGCTCTGAAATTACGTAAACAGGCTAATATCCTTGCCTTCAGCGATACTTTCTACCTGCTCGGGGTAGCCCTTGTGATCGCACTGCTTGCATCACTCCTTTTGAAGAAGCCTGGTCAGGTGTCCGGTGGAGGCGCGCACTAACGCGTCACTGCAACCACTTCGATTTTGTCCCAATCAGTCCATCCCAGACCCGATGACAAAAGATCCACTCCATCGGTCCCGCTAAAAATGCAGCCAACTGAAGTTGCTGGAACCAACTCAAACCCACCTTGAAAAACAGGAGAACTGAAATGAGCAACACAATGAAAGCCTACCGCGTCCATGAGTTTGGCGGCCCGGAAGTCATCCGCGCGGAGCAGATAGAGCGTCCCGCTCCTGAAGCGGACGAAGTGCTGGTGAAGGTGCACGCCGCAGGTGTCGGTCCTTGGGACGGGTGGATCCGCTCTGGGCACAGTGCGCTTCCACAGCCCCTGCCCCTGACACTCGGATCGGATATCTGTGGCGTCGTCGAAGCCGTCGGGGAAAACGTTCGCTCCTTCAAAGCAGGCGACGCTGTCTACGGCGTCACGAACCCCCGCTTCATCGGCGCTTACGCCGACTATGCCATCGCCAGCGCTACCATGATCGCTCTCAAGCCGAAGACAATCGACGACATCGAAGCTGCTTCGATTCCGGTGATCGCCGTCACGGCCAAACAGGCTCTGTTCGATCAGGCCGGTTTGAAGCAAGGAAACAGTGTCCTCATCCACGGTGCTGCCGGCAACGTCGGCGCCTACGCGGTCCAACTCGCGCACAAAGCGGGCATCAGGGTCATCGCAACAGGAAGTGCCGGGGACGTCGATGAAATCAAAAGTCTGGGAGCCGACCAGGTCATCGACCATCGTGCCAGTCGGTTCGAAGAGCAGGTATTCGAGGTGGATGCCGTCATCGACCTCGTCGGAGGTGAGACCCAGACCCGATCTTTCGCTGTCCTGAAAAAAGGCGGGAAGCTTGTATCTGCAGTGTCCAAGCCCGATCAGGAGCTTGCATCAAAACACGGTGTCACCGCAGCGTTCTTCCTGGTCGCAGTATCGACAGCCGAATTGAATGAGATCGCCGCAATGGTCGATGAAGGATTTCTAAAAACCAACGTCGGCGACGTGCTGCCACTATCAGACGCGATTGCTGCGCATGAGATGTTGGAGGGAACAAGAGCTCGAAACAAAGGGAAGATCATCCTTAATGTCTTGAGCGACTAAGGCAGTCAGTAAATAGCTTAGCAAAGGGAACGCTTTATCAACTCCAGTGGCGACTCAACTGGTCGCCGCTGTTCTATGTACACGCTGTGTGACTTGCGAATTTCCGCGATGGTTTTAGGTGATCTATGGAACTTAGGCTGCCATTAGTTGATGAATTGATTCAACGACATCAGCTGTGTGATACGGCTTTGCTAGGAATAGCCCTTCGACCGGCAACGTGCCTGGCTCAATGGCGTGATAGCGAGACGTCACGATGATCTTTATCGGCGGCCAACCGTCGCTGATTGCGGCAGCCAGCTTCAACCCATCGATGCTACCAGGCATCTCGATATCGGTGAACACCACTTGAATGTTCGTGTTTAAGATCAGGCAATCGATAGCCGTGTCGGCATTTTGGGCGTCAAAGACCTCAAATCCCGCGTCTTCCAGCGCGCTCACAAGCGCCATCCTGATGATAGCCTCGTCTTCCACCACAAGAACCACAATACGATCTTCCATTTTATTGCTTTCCCATTCATGTCCGGCCACCTCAAGCAGAGCGGCTGTGAGTTAGGCTGATTACATCACTTGACAGGCGACGCTCGCCCTTGACCCAGGATGATTATCGGTGACTGTGAATTTAGCCTGGAGCTGTTTAGCCATCGCCTCGACGATGCCCGTGCCAAGGCCAGGTTTGGATACAACGGGATCAAGTGACATCCCGACGCCGTCGTCGTCCACCGACAGCACCCATCCCGCTTGATTGGCGCGATAGGCCACTATGATCTTGCCCCTCCGATGGTTTGGAAAGGCATGCTTCAAAGCGTTGATAACCAATTCCGTAACGATCAGACCTAGACTCACAGAAACGGTTGCCTTGGCGACACTGCCGTCAACGTCGACGTCTATCGTGATCTCCTCAGGATCGAGGATCATGGAGGCGCCAAGGCTGTCGCAAAGATGGGTAAAGTAGGTTCGTAGATGGACGTCGCCTGTGTTGGTCGACGCGAGCTGTCGCTGAACCGCAGCAATCGACATCACCCGGCCATGAGCGAGCTTCAAATGCGAGCGGCTTTCGTCGGAATTCACCCGCCGGGTACTCTGCAAGAGAATGCTAGCGATGATCTGCAGACTGTTGGCAACGCGGTGTTGGACTTCCTGCGGTAGCACAGCCTTCTCCGCAATCAGCTCGTCCTTTTGCTTTTCGGCAAGCCGGGCATCGGTGACGTCAAGGATTGAGAGCAATAGGCGTTCGTTTTCGAGGTCTCCGTACGCCAGCTTCTGGGCATTTAGAACCAGGCATCTCGGCAGCTTTCCGTCTCGATGGAGAGTAATTTCGTACGCTTGAACGGCTGCACTGCCCGACGCCGTTGCTTCCAGCAGCAATGACAGCGTTCGGAAGTTCCATTCGCCGTGACCAATTTCGGCGAAAGGCTTGTTTAAAATTGTGTCGGCGTCGATTTCAAACTCACCGCAGAACGAGTCGCTAGCAGCGACGACCGAAAGCTTGAGGTCCAACAGTAACATCGGCGCGTTAGATGACGCGACAATAGCAAGACCGAGGCTCATCGCGCCCTGCGGCGGAGGAGTTGCAGCAATTGTCATTAGAAATTGTCCTTGAAAACCCGGAGGCTCGCACAGCGAAAGCCTTTCCCGGCGTGGACGTCGGTAACTGAGCAACAGAGCTTCAGTCCCGTATCGAAGCCTACCACGTATTCGAGAGCAGCCTAATGAAATCGTGTAGCGCTCCAACGGTTCGTCTCAAAGACGCTCAACAGATGGGCATACTAGGTTCCTATAGCTGCCAAAGACGCTGAACCTGGACGGCTCTGCGTCGGATACGCGTCCGGCATGACGTTGGAATAACGTCCGGTCTCATTGAACAAATCAGTACGACGCGATCACTCGTCTTGCAGCGGCCACACTTCAACGACGCCGTGGGCCACGGCACAAGGCGCTTTGGATACCATCTCGATAGCCTCTTCAAGATCTTTTGCCTCAATGACGGCAAAACCCGCAACTGGAAGGGAAGAAGCCATATAGGCTCCATCTTCTGTTTCGACTCTTATGGCATCGGTGTTGCGAACTCGAACGGGCTGGCCGGCGATGCCGATCAACGCGCCCATGCGGCGCAGGGAGGCATCATGTTCACGCGCCATGTCTCGGGCAGCGCGCGGGGTTCGATCGTTACCGGCCTGGTCGCCATAACCGATTGTGACAAACTTAGGCATATTTTTCTCCTCAGGTAATTGCGCCGTTTCGGTAAGCACGCCTGAAGATGCAGAATTTCCACGAGCTGTCATGCGTGAACGTCGGCCTTATTGATATGCACGCGACTGTCGCGGACCCTTATCCCGATATTGACAAGCGATCCTCCATCAATCTATACCACTCGGTAAATATAGCAAATGGTTTACATATGACCGATCCTCTAAGTATGAAATTTGCAGCACTTGCTGACCCGACACGCCGCGCAATGCTGGCCCGCCTTGCACTCGGCGAGTTGACCCTTGCTGACCTCGCAAGACCTTTGCAGATGACGGTTCCAGCCGTTGCGAAGCATTTGGCCGTCCTGGAACGCGCGGGCTTCGTCACGCGCAGTCAGCCAATCAAGTCGATCGCACGACCGGCAAAGCTTCAAGCATCTGAATTTGCTGAAGTGACCGATTGGATCGAGAAGTGCCGTGTTCATTGGGAAGGGAGTTTTGATCGCCTGGCAGCCTATCTTGAAACGCCAGAGGCCCAGGCTTCAAAAGATGCGTGAGCCTAACGAGAGTATCGGAGACAGAGCTGTGCTGCGTCCCTTGACGATAATTCGGGACTTTGCTGCCCCGCGCGAACAAGTATGGAGAGCATGGACACAGCCGGATGCGCCGATCCGATGGCACGGCCCGCACTTTTATCGTGCCGCCGAATTCGATGCGGATGTCCGGGTAGGAGGAGCATGGCGGGCCTGTCTCAAATCAGACAATCCTGAAGACATCCTCCTTTGGCAATCAGGTAGATATCTCGTCGTAATGCCGCCTGAGCGTTTGGAATTCACCTTTGCCTGGGAGACTCCGAACCACGAAGATGGTCCTGACGTGCAGACCCACATCGTTGTCCGCCTCGAGGAATTGCCGAATGGAGGAACGCGAATGCACTTTAGCCAGACCGGTTTTAAAACAGTACAGAGCGCAAAAAGTCATTCAATGGGTTGGAACAGCACTTTCGATAGATTGGCAGAGTTTCTTATTCACCAGTCGGCCAGCTAGATCGTTGCTGAGCCATCTGATCAGACCATTTTGATCAGATGGCAGTCTTCGATGGTAGACCTCAGAATGTCGTCAAGCGGAAGACCATGCTGCTCGACGACTAGCGCCTCGTTTAGGCGGCTTTCGTGCGACCGTTGATCAATCATCATCCAGCAGAAGGACCGACGAAATGACCAATCCAGCAGGCACTCCGATCTGGTACGAACTTATGACCACCGACGCCGACGGCGCGCAAACATTCTATGCCGATGTCGTCGGCTGGAGCATCGCTACTTCAGGAATGGAAGGCACCCGCGACTACCGCATTCTGACTGCGCCAGACGGACAAGACGTGGGCGGCCTACTGACGCTACCGGAGGGTACCCCGATGAAACCCGGCTGGTTTTGCTACATCGGGGTTCAGGACGTCGATGGTATAGCTGAGAAAGCCAAGTCGCTCGGCGGCAAGGTTCTAATGGGCCCGCAAGATATTCCCGGCGTCGGCCGTTATGCGATGGTCGCCGATCCGCAAGGGATGGTGTCCTACATTATGCGCGGCGACAGTCAGCAGGCGTCCCGGGCGTTTCACGCTAGCACGCCTGGGCATTGTGGCTGGAACGAGCTTGTTACCAGTGACCACAGGGCCGCGCTCGCCTTCTATGGCGAATTGTTCGACTGGGAGAATAGCGAAACGATGCCGATGAGTGAAATGGGCGAGTACTGCTTCATCGATCATGCCGGCCATAGGATTGGTGCTGCGATGACCGCCGGCGCCGGCTGGCCGACACGCTGGAGCTATTATTTTAACGTTCCCTCGATCGAAGCAGCCCAAGGGCGGATCGAGCGGGGCGGTGGTACAGTGACGATGGGACCCCATGAGGTGCCGGGCGGCATGCACATCATCATGGGCAATGATCCGCAAGGCGCTGCTTTTGCGCTGGTCGGCGGCAAGTAGGAAGAGAGACAATGGCGAAGATCACCACCTGTTTATGGTTCGACCACGGCAAGGCCCGCGAGGCGGCCGAATTTTATGCGAGCGTGTTCCCCAACAGCCATGTCGGCTCGGGGCAAGACTCCCCTGCGGACAATCCCTCGACTAAGCGTGGCGAGGAGATCACCGTCGAGTTCACTGTCCTCGGCCAGTCATTCGTTGGACTGAACGGGGGCGCGCGCTTCAGCCCCAACGAGGCGGTCAGCTTCCAAGTCTTCACTGACACTCAGGAAGAAACCGATCGCTACTGGAACGCGATCGTTGGAAATGGCGGTACAGAGAGCATGTGCAGTTGGTGCAAGGATCGATGGGGCTTTTCGTGGCAAATCGTACCCCGCGCGCTGATGGACGGGATGGTCGACCCTGACCCCGCTGCTGCCAAACGCGTGATGGAAGCGATGATGAAGATGCGCAAGATTGACATCGCCAAGATCGAAGCGGCGCGGGCTGGGGAGACGCGCGATGCGTAAGATTATTGGCGGCATGTTCGTCTCGCTCGATGGGGTCATACAAGCACCGGGTGGCCCGACGGAAGACCCCACAGGCGGGTTCGCGAATGGCGGCTGGATGTTTCCCATCGCAGACGAGAAGGTTGGTACCGTGATCGGCGAGTTTTTTTCGCAGCCATACGATCTGCTGTTGGGGCGGCGGACCTATGACATCTTCGCCGCTTATTGGCCTTACGCCGACGGCGAAGCGATGGGCAAGGCCTTCACCGCCGCGAACAAATATGTACTGACAAAAGGTGGCCAACCGTTACCATGGGCAAACAGCCATCGGATGGGCTGCATCGATGACGTTGCGAGGCTCAAGCAGGGCGATGGCCCTGATCTGTTGATCCAGGGATCGAGCACGGTCTATCCCGCGCTGCTCGCAGCGGGCCTGCTCGACCGACTGGTGTTGTACACCTTTCCGATCGTGCTTGGCAGCGGCAAGCGGTTGTTCGGCAACGGCACGTCGCCAGGCACGCTCCGGCTGGTCGATCATCAGGTATCGCCTGGCGGCACCGTCATCGCCACTTACGAACCAGCGGGTCCGGTCGAAACGGGGTCTTTCGGCGCGATTGAGAGCGCGCTTGAGGAGGAGCGACAGGCGAAAATAAAGGACGGCACATGGTAATCCATCTCTTCGGTCATCCATTTTCGTCCTATACTTGGAAGGCGCAGATAGCATTCTACGAGAACGACACGCCGTTCGAATTCAGGATGATCGGTCCTGATCATCCTAAGAATAGTTCCGAGCTTTCCCGTCTCTCGGCGGCTGGCAAGTTCCCACTGCTTGTCGACGGCGATGACGCGGTGTTTGAGGCAACGGCAATTGTTGAATATCTCGAGTCGGTCCGCCCTGGTCCTGTGAAACTGATACCCGACGATCCCGCGGCGGCAGTCAAGGTGCGGATGATGGACCGCGTATTCGACAATTACGTGATGAACGTTATGACAGTGATCGTTGGCAACGCGCTGCGCCCCGAGGAACACCGCGACCCATACGGTGTCAAGCGGGCCCGCGCCGATCTGGACAGGATCTATACCTGGCTCGACGGCGAACTGGCGGGCCGAGAGTGGGCGTGCGGCGGAGATTTCACCCTTGCCGACTGCGCCGCCGCCCCCGCGCTGTTCTATGCCGACTGGACGAACCCGATCGCGGATAAGCACGTTACGCTCAAAGCCTATCGTACTCGCTTGCTCGCCCGCCTTTCGGTCGCGCGTTGCGTTGAAGATGCGCGACCCTACCGTAGTTATTTCCCCCTGGGCGCCCCCGACAGGGATTGAGAGAAGAATCTTATGACGAAAAAGCTTAAGTCTAAGCAAGACCAGCGTTGTGTGGCATCTGCGGCGGCTTGCGGCACGTGGTAGTGCTGCGGCGGCGCCTGTAGATAGAGTTGGTTCACGGACCCAGCCGCGGCCTGACAGTTGTGGCTCTGACCAACATTGCATCCGACGGCATTTTGGGAACAGGCGGTTTTCAGCAGTCCTCGGTCGGGCGATCTATCCAACTATTGGAAACCCGTCGTGAATGAGAGAGGGGCTTGCGGTATACTCCTCAAGCGATTGAATGCAGAGCTCTTGGTTCTTGAAGAGATACCAACGGCCGACACAAACAATAGCGAAAAATGTGAGTAAACTCAAATTCTTAGAGTAACAGGCATTCGTGAAACACGTTGTAGAGCCGATCCCGGTTAGATCTCCGCCTAGAGCTGATTTAGCCATCGAGCTGCTAGCAATTCAAAATATAGATTCTTCTTCGCGCTTGATGGGATCCGAACGGTGCACCCCAGACATTTTCAAAATGATCTGATAATGGCCGCAACCTTCGCGTCTGCGGTTTGGGCGACTTTTCGCTGTTCAGCCCGAGCTAGCTCGATCTTCTCCAGCTTGTCCTCCGTTCCGTTCAGCAGCTTCTCGAACCTTGTCTTGGTGTCGCCGCTGCCAACCGATTGCAGATTGGACCTGGCCCGCTGCTGATCCGCCTCAACCAGCGCGAACTGCTGGTTCAGTTCCTCAAGCGTCTTCCTTGCCGCATCCTGCGCAGCCTTCGCCTTCACGAGGTCATCGAGTTTTGCCCGCATCGCAGGGTCGATGGCTGCGTCCTGCCACTGGGTCAATTCATCCGATCCAGCATCCGCCAAAGCAAAGCCTTCCTGATTGACGATTGACAGCGTGGACGTCACCACTTTGGTTTCTCCTGCCTTCACAACTGTCTTGATGCGGTCCTTTGTGGGTGTGTCATCAGTCATGCCGTCCGCTTTGAAGGTCCAGCCCGGCCGCTTGATTTGCTCGATCAGCACAACTCTTGATGCGTCACTGGCACCCACGATCCGGTAGACCGTATCCTCGCGGGTCATCGACGAGGTGTTGATGATGCCATCGGCCACCTTGATCTGGGTGATCGTCGTTTCGGACCGGGGTTGTGAAGTGATGGAGACCTTCTGGTCGAGTGCGAAGCTGACGGCCTGCTTCTGCCCTGTCGGCAGTCCCATGGTCTTAGCGTCACCGACATATCCTTGTTTGCCGTCATAAACGGTCACGATGCCCGGAGGCAGGCTGATGCCGCTGTCGTTGTCGATCACGGCGGCGGCGGTCGGGTGCTCACCCCCCGCTTCAGCACGGTAAAGTGACACCATCTCCGCCTTCACGCCTTGGTCCAGGATCGGAACGGACAGCGTGTCGCCATTCCTGACGTCGTAAGTGCCCGCGAGCGCGAAGGTCGAGGTGACAGAGCCCTCCCCCGTCAGGACGGGATCAGCCGGTTCTGCCATCGAGGCGTCGCTGCTCTTTTCCATCATTGGCGCCGGAGGCGGTGCCGCTATGGCCATCGCTGGAATACTTTTCCTGGCCAGTGGTTTGGCCGCCATGGCCTGATTGACGGCCACAGAGGTGGTGTCAACGGATACCTCCGTGCGCTGCTTCCAAAACAGGCTATGCAGCCGCTGCCTCAGCGTGACCGGCTTGCCGGATGACAGGGTGATTCCGACGCCATTCCAGTCTTCGCCCGAGGCATTCTCGAAGATGGCCCACGCCTGCAGCCGGACTGTACCATCCTGGCCGGGAACCAACCTGTAGGATGTCTTCCAGATCGGAGCGGGAACCACATAGGAAATATCGACATTGCGGCTCGCCGGTCCGTCCAGCTGGATACTGATAGTCCGAGCATTATCGGCGCTTGCTTTCGAGATGACGGCCATCGCGCTTTTGAGCTTTTCCTGAATGGCCGGATCGATGATCGTGATCTGGGTTCCCGGAATCGGGACCATCGAGATCGCGCCGTCGTCGCGCAGGAATGACAGCTGCCAACTCAGTTGCGTCTGGGCATTGCCTGGGATTTCAGTAACGCCGAGCACAACACCTTGCTGCTCACCGGCCTGGATGCGACCGCCGTGGATCGAATTTAACAGTGCCGGCAGGGACGTCAGGTCGGATGGCTTGAACGGCAGCGTTTTAAAGGTCTCATCGACCGGAGTAGGGCCAGCCAGAGACAAGCTCTTTACGTGGCCTTTGTTGTCGCGAACGATGATGCTCTTGAGGATGTCGTCAACCTGGTCCAGCGGGACGTCGATGTTGATCCAGGCATTCTGACCGACTGTGGCAGAACGAACGATCTCTGCCAAGCCGCCAGAAGATAGGGTGACGGACTTGACCGGGTCGCTGGTCCCGGCAAATGCGGTTGAGGCTGCGAGGGACAGGAAAAACGCTGACAAAGTCGCGATCGAAACAGACATGATTCTCCCCACAAATTCACCGCAAGCGCCCTTTAGCAATCCACGGGCGCACTTACGATCTAGATCAACCTCTAAGTTCAGGATAATTGTAGCAAATTTGGGGTGGATAGCCGAACTCATCGGCAGATGGTTCATATATCGAAGCACCTCATGCAATCTAAACCATCGGCCACTCAATGTAGTAACTTCCTGTGCGGCTGAACGAGCTAGGATCGCAAGGCCCGGCTCACCAATGTCCGTGCTCGCATCGCTGACCTGCCTGCTTCTCGCCTCCTTGGGCCGTTGCCATCAGGAATGGAAGCGTCGTCGTCAGGCAGAAGACCCGCCTCATCCGCGGCATCCTGCATCCACATCCTTTCATCATAGCTCAGATCAACGTCGCCCACACAGCTGGATCTCCGGAAGGTTCACCGTATAGTGTCCTATCTCAAGGCTCACTCGATTGACGAGGATCCACAAGGCCAACTGAGGAGATGCCAACGGTGACTTCGGGATGCAAAGAAAGCTTATGCGTTTGATCACCCTATAGCTTATATCTTGCGGTGCCGCCCCAAGTTCAAGACTGTTCCGCTGGCGGTTCGCTCACTCATCCTTCCGCAAGAGGAGGCCCCTTCGATGAAGAGTTGCGATAACTGCGAACGAGAAATCTCTGATTACCTTGCAGTCTGCCCGTATTGTCACAGGTTTCAGATGTCCGCTGATCAGAGGATTAGCCAAAACAGGAGGGTGCTGCTCGTGGCCATATTGACCATCATGCTGTTTAGCGGTTGGGCGCTTTTTCGGTATTATTCACGCGGTGTCATACCACATCTATAATGAAGTCGGTTTGGAGTATGGCGCATAGCCGCGACGTCGTCCCCGTCAATGCAAATTTGGCAGCGGCCGGAAGGTCGTCGCGCTCAAACGAAGGAACGGCTTTGACGCTATGGCGTCGCCGCGGAGATTTGCCTTGAAAAATTGTGATCCGTGAACTCTACTGTTCAAAAAAGAAGGTCTTTAAAGGGTCTGAACGGCCGCCCCCTTCGGATTCGTTTTAGTTGCGAGAAATAACAAAAAGTGTGTGGCAGCGAATTTTCAGTTATCAAGACGCCGGTGACCATTGTGAACGAATATACGATGATCGGCCGTCTGCGCGCCTCGAACCACGAGATTGCCTTACGAGTAGTGGCAGCCTCGCTGCGCTGATAATTCTCCTCCCACACGCGTCCGCAGTCTGCTTGTCGTCCGTTGCATGATGGCTAGCCCGGTTAAGATCATTGCCTCGCAAGCCCTCCTCCGTTACATTCTGCGACCAGCCCAGAGGAGCATATGGCCATTCCCGACGACCTTCCAGCAGCGACAGGCACGCAGAACCAGCTCGCATTCCCGGCAGGCGGGCCGCTTGCCACCGTCAAGGTGACGCTGCCCCCGGAACGGGTGGCCGAGGCCGAAGTCATCGCGCACCGGATTGCCTTGGATGCGATGGAGGCCAGCACCCTTGTGACGTTCGGCCACGAGGCGGTCTTTGGGTTCGGCGCCAAACTCGACGCGATCCTCGATCAGATCACAAAGGCGCAGTCTCCCGTACTCTTCGAACTGTTCCGGACGATCCGCGACGGGGTCAAGGGGGCCGATCTCGAGACCCTTGAGGCAGACATCCGTGAAAAGCTCAAGAGCGGCTTCATCGAGAGGCTCCTCAACGCCATAGGCCTTGGGGATCCCGCAGAGAGGTTGAAGCGGGTGTCGGACGAGGTCCGCGGGATGCTTCAGAGTAAGGCGAAGTCCCTCTCCGACCTGGTAAAGCCCATGGAGGCGAAGGTTGAAGAGGAGAGCGCTAAGCTCGTTGGCGAAGTCTCCCGCATGAGCCAGCTCGCGGATGCCTACAGGGAATCGATCATAGCGCTGGGCGTTTTCGTGACGGCGGGACGTAGGATTGTCGAGACGGCCGAGGCCAACTTGGACCGGCTGACCCGCGAAGCTGCAACAGGCGACACTCTTCTCGTCCAGACGGCGAGAGATCATGCCCAGAAGCTCGACATCTTCCGCAACCGCCTCCTCGTTCTCGAGACTGCCTACGCCAAGGCGCCCGCCGACCTAGACTCGATCGGGATTGCCCGTGGGGCGGCACTGGCAACACTGGCGGAGACAGTCTCTGCGGCGAATGCGGAATTCAACGACATCAAGTCCGTCCTCATCCGGCTCCATGTTCTTTTCCAGATGCAATCGATCCAGCAGATGAACGACATGCGCCGCCAACTCAGGTCTTCGCTTCAGAAATACGGTATGAACGTCCTCGAGGACGTTTCGGTGAACGCCGCCCGCGCGTCCGGCGAGAACCGTCTGGAGGATGCAGAGCTGGTGCTGGGCACGGCGCAACGTCTTCGCGCGATCGCCGACAAGGTCGTCGCTGAGGGAGACAAGAACAAACAAAGATTTGCCGAGGCGCGCGCAAAGCTCGAGCAGGCACGCGTGCTCGTCACCGACAGACCGATCTGAAGAAAGCGGAGCAGGCATGGCCACGTTCAACCTCTCGAAGGGGCAGTCTTTTCAAATAGAAAAAGCAATGGAGCTGGTTCACTCCGGTCTCGTCTGGGATCCGCCGGAGGGCTCCGCCCCTGCCTTCGACCTCGACGTCCATTGCTTCGCCCTCGTGCATCCGGGCGGTGATCCTTCGCGCGCGCGTCTCTACAACGACGGCTCGCATGCGCTTTGCTACGCTTTCGTGCGCGGCCCGTCGAATATCGAAGGTTCGCTGAAGAAGAACCCCGACGGCTCCTTCCAGACTGAAGACGGCTCGATGTGGCACGAGCGCGACGACCGGACAGGCCGCGGCGGGGGCCCCGCGAAGCATGACGATGATGACGGCGACGAAAAGGACGGCCATCACGGCGAAGGCTTCCGCGAGGAGTTCAAGATCGTCCTCGGCGATCTCCCGGCCGAGGTCGCCGAACTGGCCGTCTGGTCGACGATCCACGACGCGGAGCGCAAGCGACAGGACTTCGGCAAGGTAAAGAACGCCTATATTGAGGTATGCGACGCGATGGACGACGAACTTTGCCGCTATCAGCTCACGTCGGAGTTCGCGGGGATGACGACCATACAGGTAGCCTCCTTCCTGAAGCAGAGGGACGGGTCGTGGAAGTTCCATGCGGTCGGAGCGGGCTCGAACGCCGGGCTGGGCGAAGTCATCAACGCCTATCTGGCCTGAAGGTGGCTCGCGTGCCCCCGGCCGACGATGATACTCGCTCAGGCCCGAGGGTGCCCTTCGGTCGGGACTCGGTGCAACCCGCGCCGAGGTCTGCTTCGGGTCCGATGGTACCGTTCGGCGCGGCACGCGTTCCCCGCACCCTCGACGACGGTCCGCGGATCGTCGGCGGCGGCATCGTCAGGCTCAGGATATCATGCTCCATCGATGAACTTCGTACCCTCGATCCGGCGGTATCCGACCCGGTTCTGCGGCAGGCCAAGAGAGTCGTCGATGCGGTTAACTTCGACGATCACGAATTTGACGACGTCGTGCGTTTCGGTGCGCCTCTGCAAGAGGAGCATGGGAGGCTTGCCGAGGACCAGCTTGCATTGGCAGGCGACGCACGCCTCGAGGAGGCGAAGCGTCTCTCCTCCGACCTCCTCGCACAACTTTCCCAACTCAATCCGGCATCCCTGTTCGATCGGGATCGAGGCCTGATCGGTGGCATGAAGGCGGCGCTCTCCCGGTCCGCCGAACTCGAAAGCTTTCAGCAACGTTCGGCAGCAGTTTTGCAGACCGCCCGTCAGATCAAGGAACGTAGTCAAGAGTTCGCCGAATTCGAACGTCGGGCGAACCTTCTGATGAAAAGATGGATCACGCTCGGCGTCGGACTGGACGCTCACCTCCTTGCTGGCAGGTTTCTGACGAGACACATCGCAGAACATCCCCTACCCGACCCCGGAGCTGCGGCGCATCGCCTGTCACAGACAGGCGCGCTGGAAACGAGGCTCGCGTCGCTTGCATCGACCGCGTCATCGGTAGCCCTTGGCGAACGCGTCCTGCAAGCGATCATTTCCACGATTGGCGGCGCACGGACGTTTGCGGAGGACATGATCGACAGCGACCTGCCCGTCTGGCAGACCGCATGCGCTGCCGCGCTGATTGCCAGATCGGAGGGCCGGTCCTTTGACGCGTCGCCCATTCGAAGCCTTTACGAGAAACTTGTGAAAACGCTGACACGGAGGAATTGAACATGACGACATTCAGACTCGAAAAGCCTGAAGAAGAGATTCGGAGGGTTGGCTTCGTGCTTGAAAAGCAGGGAATACACGATCGCATTCCCGCGCAGGTTGGACTGAACATCGATGTGTCAGGGTCGATGAAGGGTCTTTACGATGCAGGTGTGGTCCAGTCGGCGCTCGAGCGTGTCCTCCCGGTAGCGCTTTACTTCGACGAAGACGGCCGCATCGACACATGGGTGTTTTCTAACGATGAAAAGACGGCGTCGCTTACGCCGGTAACGGCTTCGACCTACGACGGGTACGTCGAAAGGGAGATAACCGGAAATATCGCCTTGCAGCGCATCCTGTGGGGCGGCACCGATTACGAACCCGTCATCCGTTCCAACCTCATGGCCTACGGTCTGCTCGAGGAGCGAAACGCCGGAGGGCTGCTGGGAATGATCTTCGGGCAAAAGCGGGACAGCTTCGGCGAGGAAACGCGGTCAGGCATTCCGGCGATCAACTACTTCCTAACGGACGGCGTGAATTCGGACCACGACAAGGCCTGGCGGCTGCTTTCGGAGGCAGAGCATGCTGAATCGCAGATCTACTACGTGATGGTCGGCATCGGGGACGAGGACTTCGTGTTTCTGCGGGAAGCCGCGACGGAATTTCCAAACGTTGGCTTCGTCAGCGCCAGAGACCTTGGGGAATTCGTCGGCGGAGACGACGCCTATGAGAAGCTATTGCCCGCCGAGCTGTGCTCATGGCTCAAGCATGAGCATGAGGGCGAGGACGACCACCACTGATCTCAAAACCGTCGCGGCCCGTCAGATGGCTGACGGGCCGGAGAAGTGCTCCGAACCCAGCACGGCGGAGGGTCTCGTGATCGATGAGTGCGGATGTCAGTCCGTCCACACAGCAATCACGCCGAAAAGGCAGAACTAGATCAACGCGGTGACCAGGACGATGATGCCGCCGGACCCGGCCCTTCTGTGCATCACACTCCCCGGATCGGACGCAGCAGGCGCAGAGCGTTCAGGGTTACGAGAACGGTCGCTCCCGTGTCGGCAAGGATCGCTGGCCACAGGCCTGTAATGCCGAGAATTGTGGTCACAAGGAAGACCACCTTCAATCCGAGGGCAATGGTGATGTTCTGGAAGATATTGCGCATGGTCCGCTTGGAAAGGTCGATCATAAGGGCAACGTCGCCCACCCTGCCATGCAGCACGGCAGCATCGGCGGTCTCAAGTGCGACGTCCGTTCCGCCGCCCATCGCGATCCCAACGTCGGCTGCCGCCAGCGCAGGCGCATCGTTGATGCCATCGCCGATCTTTCCGACGACGTAGCCTTCCTTCTTCAGTTCGCCGACGATCCTCTGCTTGTCCTCGGGCATCAGCTCAGCGCGGACCTCTATGCCGAGCTGTGCGCCGATGGCCGTGGCCGTCCGCTTGTTATCGCCCGTCAGCATGACCGTCTTGATGCCAGCGTCGGTCAAAGCCTTGAGGCCCGTCACGGCGTCGGCACGCGGTTCGTCGCGCATGGCGATGGCACCTGCGAGAACGTCGCCTATCACAAGTACGGAGACGGTCTTTCCCTCATCGTTAAGCAACGTGATCGCCTTCGAATGCGCCACCGGCATCGTGACCCGCTCGGCTGCGGCCTTCGGCGAGCCGAAGAAGACCTCGACCCCGTTTATCACGGCGGTCACGCCCTTGCCGCCGAGCGCCTTCGCATCGGTCGCGACTGGAACGTCGATGCCGTCCTCCTGCACTTTGTCGAGAATGGCGACAGCGAGCGGATGGCTCGACCCGATCTCGAGCGCGGCGGCGTAGCGCAGGACCTCATCGACCTTTCGGACGAAAGGCACCACGTCGGTTACCTTGGGTTTGCCTTCTGTGAGTGTACCCGTCTTGTCAAAGGCGATCGCAGTAAGTTTGCCGAGTCCTTCGAGGACGGCTCCGCCCTTGAGAAGAAGGCCGCGTCGCGCGCCGGAAGACAGCGATGCGGCAATCGCGGCCGGTGTCGAGATAACCAGCGCACAAGGGCACCCGATGAGGAGGACCGCAAGGCCCTTGTAGACCCACTCGCTCCAGACACCGCCCCCGACGAGCGGAGGAACGACGGCCACCAATGCGGCCACGAGGACGACACCCGGCGTGTAGTAGCGTGAAAAACGGTCGATGAAGCGTTCGGTCGGAGCCTTTGATTCCTGGGCCTCCTCCACCAGCCGCACGACGCGGGCGATGGTGTTGTCGGCGGCAGCGGCCGTGACCCTCACGCGGAGTGCCGCGTCGCCGTTGACGGTGCCTGCGAAGACGGTGTCATTGACGACCTTGCGGACCGGCACGCTCTCCCCTGTGACAGGGGCTTCGTCTATCGAGCTCTCTCCTGCAACGATGATTCCGTCGGCAGAGATACGGTCGCCGGGGCGAACCAAGATGATGGAACCTACCGCAAGGGTCTCGGCCGGAACTTCGCGGGTCTTACCGCCCTCCTCCAGCAGCGCCGTTTTAGGCACGAGCGCCGTGAGGGATTTGATGCTGTCGCGCGCCTTGCCTGCGGCAACTCCCTCTAGCAGTTCACCAATCAAGAACAGAAATACGACCGCCGCAGCCTCCTCGGTGGCGTTGATGATCACTGCGCCGATAGCGGCTATCGTCATGAGCATCTCAATCGAGAATGGGGTTCCCGCACGTGCCGCCATGAAGGCCCGGCGGGCGATCGGAACGAGGCCGACCAGCATGGCGACGATGAAGGCGTAGGTCGCGATGGCCGGGAACAGATGACCGATGCCGTAGGCGGGTACAAGCGCTGCGCCCGCCATGAGGGTCAGACGGCCTTTCTCGCTGTTCCACCATGGGCCTTCGGTCGGACTATGGTCGTGGCCATGAAGGCCTTCGATCTCCGCACCAGACGAAGCGGATCCGTGATCATGGCCCGAATGGGGGCCGCTCTGGCCCGCTGACGGCGCCGCCTTGAGGATGGGGACAATCGAATAGCCGAGACCTGAGACCTGCTTCTCGACGGCTTTCATGTCCGCCGACTGGCGATGCTTTACCGTCATCGTCCCCGAGGTGACCGAGACGGACACGTCCTCGATATCGTCTATGCGCCTGACAGCCGTGTCGATCTTTGCCGCGCAGGATGCACAGTCCATGCCGCCAATCCGAAAGCGGGCTTGCAGGGTTCCGGGCGCCGTGTCCTGTGGCGGTGCGTTCTGGTCAGGTCCATAGCCATCGTCGGCATGATTATGACCAGAATGATCGTGATGATGGTCATGGTCCGAGTGGTCGTGGGAGTCGGCATGTTGATGGTCGTGCGCGCAGTCCGAACCATGGGCATAGACGGGTTCCGCAGCGACTGGTTTGGACTTCGTCGGAATAGGTGTCGCTTTGTAGCCGAGACCGAACAGTTTCTTTGGAATCGCGTCGAGATCGCTGGTGTCGTCGTGTTTGACCGTCATCGTTCCGGCAGTGACCGAGACGGACACGTCGGTGACGCCGGGGATGCGCCTCACGGCCGTATCGATCTTGGTGGCGCAAGACGCACAGTCCATGCCCCCTACCCGAAATTTCGTCTGCAGCAAATCGCTCATCTCGGAATCCTCACTATCACCGTGAGAGTTCTACGACCTCTAGCGACTAGAGGTGCAAGGGAAAATCTGGCCAATCGATGCGAAAGACTGATACCCCTTATCCCGAGGGGCATTTCGAATTGAACCCATCAGCATCGCTCACTTCCAACTCCGCATCACTATCGCCAAAAGGTGCCAATCCATCGCCTCCTGGCCTTGGATGAGTGATTGAAAAGAGATTGCAGAAAACTCGAATATGAGGGCTTTACCACCAGCATTCGTCGCATCATATCCTTCTCCAAAAGGAGAATGATTATGGCTGTTTCACGCGCCTATACGCCGACTGAAGCTGCAGCTCTGAGCGAGATCGCAGTGAAGTCGGTGCACAACGCGATCGACAAGCAAATCATTGCGCAGTTTATCGGGGGCGAAGGGCGTACGCTCAATGATGACGATCTGTTGCGGCTGAAGCTTTGGTATGGGGTAGGGTCAATCCTATCTGCCAAGCGCCGCAAACGACTGTTCGACACCATCGAACAGAACCCCGACGCGGATACGGTACGGGCGGACGACTATCTCATCGTGGATGTTGCGCGCGCCCGTAAACAGTTAGCAGCACGGGCTGAATCACTGAGGCAGGCAGAGCAGGTGATACAAATCGTCAAGGGAGTCATGGGTGGAGAGCCAGTTTACAAAGGGACCCGCATTCCAGTGAGAATGATCGCCGCGATGAAAGCTCAGGGGGCTAGTACATCGGAAATTCTTGAAGGCTATCCGTCTCTCAGCCCAGGAATGGTTGAGTCTGCTGAAATCTGGGCTGCCGCCCATCCGGCAAGGGGACGGCCGCGAAAGCTGTCTGAACTCGGATTGAAGGCGACATCCACAAAGCGTTTGCGTGTTGGGACGACTTCCAATTCGTCCGGCTCGGCATCGTGAAATTTATGATCGACGAATGCCTTCACACGTCGCTCGTTGCCGTGGCCCAAAGTGCCGGCCACGACTGCTCCCCTGTCAACTGGCTGGGTTTGAGCGGCGAAACGGACTGGGATAATGCCGCGGATCGTGGCCGAGGATTTCACATTCGTAACGAACAACACTCGCGACTTTCGCAAGCTCTATGCAAAAGAAGAGTTTCATGCGGGCTTGGTGATCATTGTTCCGCAGGTCCTACCGGCCCTACAACAGGAATTGTTCGCGCTCATTCTGGAAGAATTCGTCGTGGGGCAGGACTTCGTCAACGAAGTCATCGAAGTGACTATTGAGGGCGAAGACAGCGCGGTGCTCACCTGCTATTCGCTTCCGAAAGTCTGAGCGCAACCTCCGCCACAGTCCGCCAATCCTGAAGAGATCGATAGGCATCCCGACCAAGGGGTAAGGGTCCTCGCGACGCAACTGTCTCTCTGATCTGGCTGCCTTATATCAAAAAACCTTACCGAAATGCGTAACGCACGATTATGGGTTTCATACCAGTCCCACTCGAAGTTTACAGTTTCGCCTTTGAATACAAGTTTGCCCGACCATGCTGCTAGAAAAGAATATTTCTCTCCGGCGATCACCATGACGTGTTGGTGCCAGGCGCGCTTGTTGCCGCCGCGACTCGGTGAACGCGATTTATCTTTTAGATAAACGCCGTAGCTCTCAATTTCGGCTTTCTCAAGACCCTGACACCTAGTATCCGGAACCCGAGGGACGCTTATATCGACTATTCCTACTATAGCAACCTATACGACAAACCTCCGTTCAGGAATTGCCGTCGAGCCTCACATTGCGACAGGGTTTGTCGTGCAAAAAATGACCCTGTTGCATGGCGAACTTTGCCCCGCGACCGACCTGAGCGGAAATCATGGGTAGCAAGCGATTTTTACGCTCTCTGCCCCTTCGGCCGCACGACGAAGGCGCTTTGCCGCAGAAAGCTTTCTGTGAAGGTCCTAAAACGCACTTGGAACAGCGGGGTTACTGACGCTCATTGTTTATACAGAAAACTATAGGGCTGATGGGAGGACGCACGACGGTGAGCCAACAGACACCATTAGACACCAACAACCAGTCGATGCCGCAACGGATCCTCGGCTATGCTCGCGTTGCGAGGACGAGCAATGTGAGGACACACAATTAGCTCGGGACAAGTACGTGTGGCACCGTGAGGAAAACGTGCGAACCAGCAGTGCCAGTTCCGTACAGCGGCATGGGACGCCTGCGCAGTAAAGCTTCACGCCACAGGTTCTATTAACGATGTACAAAGTAACATCGCGCAGTGGGGGTTTCCCTTTGCGTGAGTGCTGAATATTTCATATCTCTTGGATAAATTTTGCAGATGGTAAACGGGCAATACTACTGTCGTTAGGTGATCCAGGTGAAAGCCACGAGATTGAAAACACTCTTCGCGCAAGAAACCCTTCCGCCGTCTATTAAAAAGTCTTTCGTCGACACACTTTTCATGCAGACAGAGACGCTGGTCACGGGCTGGGTTTCGCAATGCGCGGTCTGTCTGCTCGGCTACTTCAACCTTGGCCGCAGCGAATTCCTATATCTGATCGCTGTCCTAACTCTCATTCTCGCCGTGCGGATGTGGGACTCGTCCAACTTCAATAGGCAGATGGCCCGCAAACGCGGGTATGAGGTCACGGACGCCCAGATCCGTATCTGGAGAGCCCGCTATATCATCGGTTCCTGCTCCACGGCCCTTTGCCTGGCTTTTATCTCCTGTTTTACCGTCTGGATCGATCCCGGTTCCCTTGCCACGCTCGCTGCAATTGGTCTGGCGCTCGGGACATTGAACTCGGTGGTCGGCAAGAACTTCGGCGACAAGTTTAACATCGACGCTCTCGTCTTCATCACCTGCGCGCCCATGATGTTAACTTTGGCACTCAAGGGTGTCTTGGCGAATGATAAAATCATGGTCGTCACGGCCCTTCTGCTCCTTCCCGTCATGCTGATTGCACGCCAGATGGCGCGCCAGGTCCGTGGAATCCTGTACAGCAGTTTGACCAACCTTCATCACGCCAATGCTTTTCGGAAGCTGTTCGAAGCGGCTCTGAACTATATGCCTGGCGGCCTCATCATGATCGACGACAACGACAAGGTCTCCATCATGAACTTCAAGGCCGCAAGAATGTTTGGCATCCCGGACCAGGCGGCGGTTGTGGCCAACAGGACGCGCCTTTTGCGACTGGTCACCCTTGGCATGGTCAGCAATCAACTGACCCGTGGCGAAGCGTCCGAGTTAAGGGCGGCAATTGGCGACCTCATGGGTGGCGACTCGGCCTCAAAGACGGTCAACATCGGTGACAAGCATATCCAGTTGACCGTCAACAAACTACCAACGAGAACCCCGAAAGAGGATGAGGCCATTGGCGGTGCCGTCCTTATTTGCGAGGACGTAACACTGAGGGTCGAGGCCTATGAGAGAGCCAGGCTCAATGCGAACTTCGACCACCTGTCCGGGCTGCCAAACCGCCGTTACCTGATCGAACAGATCAACGAAGCCGTGCAAGGGATGGGCGATGAAGAATTGATCGCCATCGGGCAACTCGATATCAACAAGTTCAAGCTCATCAATGACAATTTTGGCCACGCGACGGGCGACGCCGCCATTCGCAGTGTTGGCCAGGCGATCAACGCGCTCGAGACCGAGCGCATGCTGCGCGGGCGCTGGGGCGGCGACGAATTCATGATCGCGATTTTGGGCCTCAAGGATGAGCGCCATATCAAGGAGGAGCTAGACAAAATCTTCACGCGACTTTGCCGCCGTTATGAAATTGCGGACGATGGCGACAATGATGACGGTGTCGTCATGCAGCGCGTGAGCAAGCTTGATATCAAATGTTCGGGCGGCGTGGTCATCTGTAGAAAGGACTCGTTCGTCCTCGAAGATGCTATGAAAAAGGCCGATGTCGCGCTTCTGACAGCCAAGAAAGAGCCTGATATCGGCTGGTTGCAATTCGATGAGGCGATGGCTGCAGAGTATCACAAGGAACAGAAGCTGAAGGATGACTTCAGGATCGCCCTGCGCGAGGGTTACATCACGCCAGTCTACCAGCCAATGTACACGCCCGACGGCGCCAGGCTGGTCTGCTGTGAGGCGTTGGCGCGCTGGCACCACCCGGAACTCGGTAGCATCGTGCCGGCGCGATTTATTCCCATCGCCGAGCAATACGGGTTTATTCACGAGCTGACAGTGTCCATGATGAACCGTGCCTGCAGGGATTGCGCCGGGTGGCACGACCCGACCATATGCGTGTCGGTCAACCTGAGCGCCGTTGACCTTGCCAACCACAGGATACTCGACGTCATAAAAATTGCGCTTACCAGTGCTAAACTTGACCCGCATCGACTGCAAATAGAGGTGACAGAAAGCGTTTTCGTAAAGGACCGCGGCCAAGCCGCAGGCGTCCTGCGCAATCTGCAAGATATGGGGATCAGGATCGCCATTGATGATTTCGGAACTGGGTATTCCAACCTGGCGCTCATCAACGACATGCCACTTGATAAACTGAAAATAGATCGGTCGTTTGTCGAGAACATTGTCACGGATCAGCGTGCCAGAACGTTTTTCACCTCGATGGTCACCTTTACCAAATCCCTTGGGTTCGGGATCGTGGTTGAAGGGGTGGAGACGCTCGAGCAGCTTAATATTATACAGATGTCCAATGTCGATCTCATTCAGGGCTATTTGTTTGGGCGGCCGATGGTGAACGACGACATCAATGCGCGCATAGATGAACTCCTGGCGATTGACAAAGGGCAGACGGGAAAGAAAGTTGTTCGGATCAAAAAGCCTTGATGCCGCCATCGGTGGTCGTATTTGCTCAGATGCACGCACTCGCCTGCCATGATTGAGCGAAGAGAGGTCCGGCCAAAGGCGGCATAAAAAGCCTTATATTGCGTCCGATTGACCTTTTGTCAGACACGATATCGGGGCATCCACGATGACGCGATTTGCCTGTTAGAACAAAAAAACCGACCTGTGCGGTTAACGGGTGTCGCAGGCAATGTTGGAACGAAAGATCTAACGCGCGATCAAAATTGCGGCTTCAGCCGACGGAATGACCGAAACGGATTCCACACCCTCCGGCGGCGTGCTGAAAAGGCGTTTGCGTTCTGAGCTCAGGGATCTGAAGAAAGGAAGTCGACTCAGGATGGAATCGCTGTTTTCGAGTTTTCCATTGGCGTAGAGATCCACTTCATGGGCGAACCAGTCGACCTTCTGGCTGCCTCTCCATTTTTTCATGCCGTAGTAACGCTTATAAAAGCCTGCATGCTCCGGACGAATAACGGACAGCGTGAAGTCTGCGTCGAAAAAGATGCATGCCATCGCCGTCAGCCGTATCGTCATGAAGGGCAGAAATGGAAGGATACCGGACAGGTATGAATCGGCGCAAAAGCGACTGGAATCGATAAATTTGAAACCTCTGTCAAAATGGGACTCCAGAGCGCCGGGAAAATGCGAATTCGTTGGACAAGTTCGCTCTGTGGGTGTCGCGAAATGAATGCGAAGCGAGCTCGCGAGACGATCCTCGAAATAGAGGCCGAAAATCTGGGCATTCGGCGAACTGTCATAGGCGTCCGCGCTCTGATGGGACGCATCGGACTCGATCAGTTCTTCGCGCCGATAGGCGTTGTATCGCAGGCGGAAAATCTCTTCGAGATCGTTACCGGCGACGACGCGTCGGTATTCAATCCGATTGAGTGCGGCAAGTCCTTGAGCCGCAAAGCTTGTCGTGGCAGCCAGAGGGTGTAAAGATTTATTGCGCACCGTCATCGTCTTTTCCTTTGCCCCCAAAAGATCCTAACGATTTATTAAAATCATAACAATCCTCGTCGCGATCGATCGCCTCCACCGTTCACAATATGGTTAATTTGCAAAGGGCCGCGAGCCCCTCGCCACGCAACTTTAGGTTGGCCGCCGGCGTCGATGGCTTGCATTTCTGCTGGTTTCGCAGTGAACGGGCGGCAACAGCAAAACGAGGGCTGCGAGCCGTGCGGGCTTCCACCAGTTTCACACTCTGGTTGTCGCGCGACGGAATAGACGTGCGCCCTATGTACCGGGAACGTTGATGTGGCCGAGTTGGATACCATTCAACACGTGTCCAGACCCGCCAACATTGGCAAAGCGAGATGGCAGTCGCGGTCTTCACACCGCCGATCTTTTGACATGCTTTTTCGACGGAACGGAAATTCCGGCAAACTGTGGGAAAGGTACGGCGACCTATTGAAACTGCTTGTATTCGATCCTGAAACGATCCGGGACTGTTACGGGAGAGCTCTGTCTTATGATATCGAACACCGCGCCATAACCGCTGTCGCAGACGATCCTCTCGAGCTCCGCATTGGCAAGCATGGCCATGGTCGCCAAATCGCTTTCCGTAACCAAGGCCTCGTCGCTCAGCTCCAGGAATACCACGCAGTCTCCAAAGCTCTCACACCTGAACGTCGCCACCGCCTCTCGCGAATCCTCGGACAGCTGATAGTCGACGCGATCGACATGGGCAGCGTCCGCATAGGAGATCAGTCGCAATTCAATGTCGACGTTCCTGCCGGCTTTAAAACAGGCGCTCATAACTGTCCTTGTGTATCAAAGATGGTGTCGACAAGATACAGGCGTATCCTGCTAAAAACGACGATGCAAGCTCGAGTATTTTTCTAGCAGCTAATACTAAGCGGACCAATAAGAGCGCCGGCCCTTATTCGCCCTATAGTTAACCAAATATTACTCGATGATACAACTGTTCACAAATCGAACGGCCGTTGCCAATTAGTCTTGACGTCATTCGCAGTCACGAACCCGATCTCCGATGCCGCTGAAGACTGATAACGTCGAAATTGTTTCGCGCCGGGTTGCAAATGTCGTCAACCCTCGTCCCGCGCTCTCCGTCTCATAGCGCCAGGCAGGGTGCCAACGCGTCGGCAAAGCTCTCTTGTTTAACATGGAAGAGCATCGTCCATTTAAGATCTGCCGAGGCCGACAGACGAAACACACACCTAAGACGTGCAGGCATGGCAAATTGTGACTGACGATCACGCTGATTGAGACGTTGAGGCAGCATCAGATCGCTGCCCTGACTTTGCGGGTTGTCGCAACCGCTGTCCGCAAGAGCGTCCGCATCAGGGATTTTCCCCTATCGATCGCCGTCACCCTTTTAGGTTGTCTATCCTCCGGTGTGAGTCAGAGCCCAGAAATGACCCTATCAACGTGAGGAATAACAAGCGTTTATCATGCGTATCGGCATCGGGACCCCTAGCCGATTTACAGCCTGACTGCGCTGCGCTGCGCTAGACACGCTACCTTGAAGCAACCTCATCACTATAGCCCTTCTAGGCGGGTATGATTGCAGTTGCCATGCTGGCCGCATTGAGATGCAGTATGCGACAGTCGTTTTGTATGGCGCAAAACTTCCTCTGGTCCAAGCGGGCCGCCATGGCCCATATAAAAGCGCCTCTTCCCGCCCTCTACCATACGGTTTAATTCTCGGGCCACTGCGTGTGGATCGTCTTCGAAAGGCGGACGTATCGCACGGCCCGTGAACGCCACGCCTCCTATGAGAATTCCAGATGCGAGCAGGTCTCCGACCAGGACGTCCTGCGACCCCAGCTTCACAGAGATCGAACCTGCGGTGTGACCTGCCGTGTGGCGTACCAGTCCGTCGACGCCAAAGTTCAGGAGATTTACCGTCTCGCCGTTGGTCATCAGCATGTCGGGCTCGAAGCCTTCATAGGGCTGATGAGGGGCAGGCGTCCTAAAAAACAGCTTTCCCACCAGACCGGTCGGACAGTAGGTCATGGGACGCCGGCGGGTGTAGAAATCGACATCGTCCGCGTGCGCGAGGATTGGCGCACCTGACAGCGCCCGAAGGCGGGCGGCGCTCCCGGCGTGATCCGTATGGGCATGGGTGACAACTATCAGCTTGATGTCACGAAACGACAATCCGTGCCGGCCGAGAACCTGGCCGATCTTGCCCTCCGATCCGGGTATTCCGGCGTCGACGAGGATGCACCCGGCCTCGCAGCGAATGACGTGCGCATTGACCATCTTCAGGGGCAGAATGGGAATGCGGATAATCTCTGTTTCGAACATGGTGGTATCCTCGTGGTCGCTTGCCTAGCCCCAACAGTCGACGCGGCTGGGTCGAAAATATCTGCATGATCAAAACAGCGAACGGATTGGGACCTTGGCCATGGCAGTAGCAAAGGTTCGGATCAATCCGGCCAGCTCCCGCGGCGCTTCCAGCGGAGAAAGGTGACCTACCCCCGGAAGAATGTGCAATGTCGCTTGCGGGATGCGCGGTAGCAGTTCCCTCTGCAGGACGGACGGAGGGTCAACCTGATCGAGTTCACCGGAAATTACCAGCGTCGGGACCGTCACATCGACAACAGCCTTCGTGATGTCCTCCTGGCTGGCGGCGAGCGGCCACGCCGCCTTGGCGGCCGGAGCGCCGCGCATGCTGTCGGCGATCACGCGGACGAGATCGTCAGGATCAAGCGGGCTGCCTGCAAGGACTTGCTCGACCGTTGCGATGACGCTCTCGCGGCTTGTATACGCACCGACCATCCCCTCTCTCACTTCCAGCGGCAGGCCGAGTGGCGACGGCGGCGATGGGGCGACCAGTATCAATCCGACCAGCCCTGTTGGCTGGCGGGCGGCAAGAAGCTGCGCAACCTTGCCGCCCATGGAATGTCCCACCACGATGTATCGATCGAGGCCCAGCACATCGATCACACCAGAGGCATCGTTCGCAAGGTCTTTCAGGGCGTATCCGTCATCGGGCGCATCCGACTCGCCCCAGCCGCGCTGGTCTATCGCGACCGTGCGATAGCCGGGTGGCAGAGCGTCGATGACGTGCCGCCACGTCCGCGACGAACCGCCCCAGTAGTGCAGAAAGACGAGAGCCGGTGCACCTACACCGCGGTCCTCGACATGGAGTCGTATGCCGTTCGAATGGATGTCCATTGCAATAGTCCTTCTATCTGAGGTCGAGCGCCGTCGCGGAAGCCTTCGGTTAAGCGGCAGCCTTGAGGGTGAAGTTGGCCACGACGTCCGGATGCGAAAGCATCGGCACATGGCTGGCATCGACATGGGCAACAGTGGCGTTCATACGGGCCGCCATTCGCTCCTGTTCCACGGGCAGGATGGCCATGTCCTGGTCACCGATCAGGTAGTAGGTCGGCCGGGTGCGCCATGCGGCCTGGGTCAGCGTCCCGCCAAGCGCTGCACCGTTGACCGGTCCCTGGGTGGCATATAGAAGCGCCTGCTCTGCGGCATCGAGGTCCTGTGCGAAGAGCGTCGAAATGCCCACTTGCGTCAGTTTCAGGAAGCCTTCCGCGTCCGGACGGATTTCACCGTTCAGCGGCGCTGCTTCGAACTGTGCGAAGAGCGAACCGGCGGATTCCCCGCCGTCGGGCGCGAATGCGTCGACGTAGACAAGGCTCGCCACCTTCGGATCGTTCCCGGCTTCGCCAATGACTGCGCCGGCATAACTATGGCCGACCAGTATGACCTCGCCGTCGGCCAGTGCAATCGCACGGCGGACTGCTGCGACGTCTTGTTCGAAGCTTGTCAGCGGAAGCTGCACGGCCGTAACCGTGCGATTAGTAGCTGCCAGCAGCGGGATGACCTTGTTCCAGCAAGAACCGTCTGCCCATGCGCCGTGAACCAGAATGACGTTGGAAACCATTGTATTTCTCCGTGATGATTTGGGTATGGATTTGAGGTTGAGGATGGGTGCGATCAGGCATTCCAGCCTGAGCACCGGATGACGGAGCAGAAATTGCCGCGGCGAAAGTGCGGCTCCTTGTCGGCAATGACGTCCGCCTTGACGTTGCCGAAAGTCGTATCGGGTTTATGTTTGATGCCGTCGTAGAAGGCCTGAATGATATCTTCCTTGAAGGCGGGTGTGCGCGGAAACGCGGCGACTACGGCTTCGCGGATGTCGTCGGCATACTGGTCGTAGGTCAGACCGAGGACGTCCATCTCGACACCCGCCGTAGTCAGCGCAATGACGGGGTGCATGAACTCGGGCACGCCCGGTGTCGTGTGCAGGGCGATGCCAGTCCAGACCTTCTCGATATCGGAAGGATCGACGTTGTGGGCCGTCAGAAAATCGCGGGCAGCGTTTGCGCCGTCAACTTCGAACCGTAGGTGAGGGCTACTGTGCGATGGCATCAGACCCACGTCGTGGAACATCGTCGCGGCATAGAGTAGTTCGCGATTGACTGTGAGACCGCGCTTTTGGCCGGCGATCGCGCCGAAGAAGTAGACGCGGCTTGAATGGTTGAACAACAGTTCGGTCTCGGTGTCCCTGACGAACTCGGTGACGGCGCGGCAAAGCGCGCTGTCGGGAATCGAGACCCCGTCGATCTCCGGCTTCGAGAAAAGTGCTTCTGATATCGTCGACGTTTTGCCTTGTGCCATGTCTTCTCTCCGTACCTGCAGACACGCCTCCGCCATCCCAAAATCGGGGTGGTTGCGAGCCTTGCGATCGTTTGTTCGTTGAACGCCTTGTCAGGGCTGGGGCGGCGTTGTGTTCCGCCCCTCCTTGATCGCAGATGGGCGTTCTGACCGCAACGACGGCGGACATTGAGAAACTGCCAACTGTGTGTGATAACCTGCCTCAGCGTAAAATTTGCGATCGGATGGTAGGCCATGGCAATAAGGGAGGTGGCAGTGGTCATTCATGACGGCGTTCAGGCGTTGGACGTCGCGGGACCGCTCGATGTGTTCGCCGCAGCCAATGGGTTTCTTCCGGCTGAAGACCACTATCGATGCCTGCTGGTGGCTGGGAGCAAGACACCTGTCCAAAGTTCGAACGGCATGTGGATGATGCCCGATCTCGACTACGAAGAAGCCAGTCGCGAATTCAATACGGTGCTGGTTGCTGGCGGACCCGGTCTTCCCGGTAGAGCGCCAGACGACGCTATGTCGGCCTGGCTCCAAAACTGGGGAACACAGGCCGAGCGCTACGGCTCCATATGCAACGGCACATTCGCGCTCGGGCACGCCGGTCTTATTGACGGCCGGACGGTGACCACCCACTGGATATGTTCAGCCCAGCTTGCAGCCATGTTCCCGACTGCTCGTGTGGAGCATGACCGGATACACGCCCGTGACGATCGCCTCGTGACGTCGGCAGGTGTCACGGCAGGGATAGACCTTAGTCTTGCTCTCGTCGGCGAAGATCACGGATCTGCGGTATCGCTGGCATGTGCCAAAGGCCTCGTCGTCGTGGCTCAACGCCAAGGCGGCCAGTCCCAGTTCAGTCCGCTGCTGCGAGCGCCAGGCGAGACGGTCACGCCACTGGCCAAGGTCCAGGCTTATGTCATGGAGCATGTCGGCGAGGCTTTCCCGGTCGAGCGGCTTGCTGAGATCGCAGGTGTCAGCTCGCGCAGCATCGCGCGAATGTTCGTACGGGAGATGGATATAACGCCCCACGACTTCGTGGAGGGCATTCGAATAGATCAGGCGCGGAGCCTGCTCGAGGCAACCGACTATCCGCTCAAGGTCGTGGCGTTCGACTGCGGTTTCGGCAGTCCAGATCAGATGCGTAGTGCTTTCCAGCGCAAGCTCGGTGTGACGCCCCTACGATATAGGGAGAGTTTTAGGATTGCGTCATAAGAAAATTGACTTGAACTTTCCTCCAGGGTTCGCGTCGCTAGAGTGCGATGAAGGGCGACTAACGCGACAAACCTTGCGACACCCCGACAGCGCTCGCTATTCGGTCCTAACTGCCGCTAGAGCGATCGCCACCTGAAGACCCTGACACCTAGTATGAGGAGCCCGAAGCACGCTCATATCGACTATTTCTACTATAGCAACTTATACGACAAACCTCCGTTCAGGAATTGCCGTCGAGCCTCACATTGCGACAGGGTTTGTCGTGCAAAAAATGACCCTGTTGCATGGCGAACTTTGCCCCGCCATCAACCTGAGCAGAAATCATTTGTTTCCCGTCACGGTCTCGCCCTGACAAAGCGTTGCTCGCAGACCTCGCTTCCCCATTGGTTGCCGGCCCGCTCCTCTATGAGCGAGAACCCATAAGCTTCATAAAGATGCCTGGCCGCATCGAGCCCTCCAAAGGTCCAAAGATGAGTTTCGACGAATGCCTGAGCGTCTACGAAGTCCAGTGCTGCAGACAACAACTTTCGCCCGGCGCCGGTACCACGTATGCCATCATCGATGATGAACCAGCGCAGATGGGCGATGCCCGCCCCCAGATCTTCTCCGTCGATTGCGACCGATCCGACGATCTCCCCGTCTCGCAAAACTGTCCAGATCGCATTTTGCGGATTGTCCAGTCTGCCACAGAACTCAGCGAGACCACTCGCCACGACGCTCTCGAACCGCTGTCCGAAGCCCGATGTCCTGGTATAGTAGAGGGCGTGCATTTGCGTGATGCGGGCAATGAGACCTGGCTGGTATCCAGCGGCGATCCCAATGACTGGAGCGGGCACGGTCTTCCCGAGCGCCGCGGCGTAAAGTCGCAGCCCGTCCAGCACGATGCGGGCCTGTTGGGGGCGAAGATGGGCAAGAGCATCCGACACTTGCGCCCGCGCAAACGCATGGATGGCCGCAACGCGCTCCCTGCCCAAGGGCGTCAGTGACAGAAGCTTCACTCGCCCATCATCTCTTCCAGGATTCTCGCCCACCATGCGCGACACGATCAGCTTGCGCAGCAGGCGGCTCACGCTCGACTTTTCCAGCTTAAGAGCTTTGCCGAGTTCGACTGCGGTGGCGTTTCCTTTCTCAATCTCGATCAAGGCGTGCACCGCAGACGGAGGGAGTTCAGTACCGGCGAAAGACGCCCCCGTAAAACCCAATTCACGCACCAGATCGCGTGATGCCGCACGAACAGGATCAACAAGAGCAGAATGCTGAAGGGATACCATAGTCACACTCAAACGGTTGCGTCATACAACTATCGTAACGTCCTAGGGTCGATTGTCAATGATCGCGTGCCCTGCAGTTGTGCACCTATTGTGCGTCTGCTCACACGGACGTCGCTGTCCATCTCGGCCGAACCAAGACCTCGGGGGCCGACCAGATGAAATCGTCTATCGAACTTGTCGGCCGGTCGAGAGCTCGGCGGCTCAGCTCCAGATCATGATATTTACCCTGCAGTTGTGAACGGTCGTTGAGAAGTGCGGGTATTCGGTGCCGAGCCGCCCATGGCGGTTTTTCGTGACTTCGGAGTAGACGTTCGACGGATTGCCTGGCCCTGACTTGCCTGCGCGCAGGCAAGTCAGGGCCAGGCCGTCGAGAAGTATACCGGAGGGGTTTCTGGTGATGGGGGTGAGGACTGGTACAGGCGCTGCGCCTGCCGTAATCTTCGTGATGATCGATGAAGGCAGGCACAGCGCCGACTGAACGGCTAATTCTACCCGGCGGCGCGCCCTACACCGTGCGGAACACGAATGCCGGGTTATTATGGCGCAGACGGGGCTTCACGTCCATGTCATGGCAGCTGCCATGGAGCAGATGAACACGATACTGGACGCTTTTTTCTGTGCGAGCGTTGCCGGGGACAAGTGCTGATCTGCCGATGCTGCGACCGCGGACAGATTTATTGCGCCGGAGGCTGCGCGCGTGTCGCCCGTGCCGAGCGGCGTCGGGATGTCGCCAGGCGTTATCAGACGAGCCGGAAGGGCCGCTTTGCTCATGCAGCCCGCAGCCGCCGATATCGGGCCCGCCACAATAAAGTGACGCACCATGGTTCACTCGCCAGCGATGCCGATGTTGATGTGATAGTGGCTTCGGTGACGACACCGAACGAGGCATCCGACCCTGCTGACACGCCGCCTTTGACCGAGCCTGCGATCCTTGAAGGATTGCCGACCGGCATTCTGGGGCATCATTGTCACTGGTGCGGCCGCTGGTGCTCACCTTTTGTCCGCAGTTTGGGCGGCGATAGATCGCCTCGATGCCCATCTTCTTCATCAGCGTGGCGATGTGCAGCCGCCCAGCTTCCAGCCCTTCTCCTCTCAAGAGCCCTTGCAACATCCGACTTCCGGCAAACGGGTGATCGAGATGCAGTTCGTCGATCCGGCGCATAAGGGCCAGATCACCGTCACACACCGGACGAGAACGATAATAGACGCTGCCACGGCTGAAGCCGAAAAGCTTTGCCTGGCGTGACACGGAGAGTTTGTGCTCGCGGTCGATCATTTCTTTCCGCCCAGCAATCCCGCCTTGCCAAGCGCACCGGATAAAAAAATCGTTCTCCAGTGTCAGCTCGCCGATCTTGGCGTGTAGTGTTTTGACATCGCCGGTTGGACCCGCCGGTTCCGCCTTAGCTTCATCACCGAAAACTCCTGTCGCCCCCTCAAGGAGCTGGTCTTTCCACTGCTTGATTTGGGTGGCGTGCACGTCGAACTGTTGGGATAATTCCACCAGCGTCTGCTCGCCTCGGATTGCGGATGGCGGCGAGCGCCACCTTTGCCTTGAAAGCCGGGCTATGGTTCCGGCGCGGTCGTCTTGTAATGGTCTCTCCTGTTCCCGACATCTAAGCCGAAGTCAGGCAAAAATTCCACTTATCCCACTGTGCAGATTTCCCGAGCCAGCTCTGTTCCCGTGTCTCATTTCTTCGAAGTAAGTGAGCCTATAATCGGAAAGCCGCTTAGCGAGAAAGACGAATTATTCCATTTTGTGGGTACTATCGAAGGTCTCGATCTCAACAAGTCCTTTGCCCAGATTGTCAACGAGCACGTTCGCTGGAAAATCCTGTCATTGGTAAAGGCAATCGCGAACGCCGAAAAATGCGAAATTAGGTAGCAAATGCCACCAAGTGAAGCCCGCGAGAGCGCCAGCCTAGGGACGACATCCGTCGTCCGGATCATCAGATGAACCGATATTCGACGGCTCAATTGCCTCCCGGCGATGCTCGAGTATCGCCGGTGAATCCAAGATGTCGCCAAGGTAGTCGATGTCGCCCTCTGTGACACCGCATTCTGAAAAGATGTCACGCCATCTTCCTATCCATCCGGCCATCTGGTTCCATTCGTGCCGGGCATCCTCTTTGGACATGCCGAAGTGCGGCGCTGCCGCCACGGCGTGTGCGATGCTAAAGTCGTTCCGGAACTTCGGACTCGAGGAGATCTGGATCGCCTGCTGGCCGAGACCGTTCATCTGGGTCGGAATGTCGAAAGCCAGCGACAGCAGCCATCCATCTTCGGCATGAAGAAAGGCATGGTTCTTCGTATGATCATCAGTATTGTCTATCATGATGTTGAATGCCATTCTGCGGAACAGTTCACGCTGCATGCAATGAATGCGGTCGGGAACGCCATGCCGCCGGATGATCGCAGCAATGGTGGCATAACTATCGTCCGCCTCCGGAGACAGCAGCGTGCGCGCTGAAACGGCATGCACGCGCTGGTCGTCTACACGGTCAAACCGACGAACCATCAGAATATGGTCGATCCCGCCGGGAATAACCCGTGACGACGCGACATGTAGGCCAGCTCGGCGGCCCAATTCCATGCAGGCATGCTCGACAAGGAGTTGATCCACGTTGCTGCCACGCGGAAATTTGGCGATCCACTCTCCTGCATCGTCTTCGATTAGCATCTTGGGATGGGCACCGCCCATGCTGCCGGCGCTCGCAATGAGTTGCCTTTCACGTTCGGTGAGAGGTTCACGTTCAAGGACGCGTGCAAATAGTGCCTCCGCCTCTTGGAGGGAATCCACACTCATCAGTGGCTGTTCGTTGACAGGGCGATACTCGTCGAAGCTGGAAGACATCCCAAGCGCACCAAAACGCCGGTCGCCCGCATACCAGAGCTTGTCGAGAGGACTCATGCGCGATGGGCGCGAGACGACCCTGATCATGCGCTCACCCCAGCGATCCGGCATGGCGTCTTCGATTGCTCCAGGAGCCACCATGTCCTTCAATGGTGCATGCACCTTCTTGTCAAGGGTGAGGTCTGGAGACAGAGGAAATCCCGAACGCCTCCACTCGTCATCCAGTTCAAGAAGGCATCTCCGATTGCTCGCCTCAAGCTTCACCTGCCCAACAAGGCGCGGATCGAGCGGATTTTCAAGATACCAGACCGCAAGAGAATTTCCTCGGAAGTCGCCCATGCTACCCTCTCTTTCGGCTTGCCCGGTTCACGTCGATCATTATGGCGTACTCGTCCTCGCCAGGCTCGAGAAGCTCGGAAAGCTTTTCGGACTTTCCAAAAATCCAAAGCGCCACAGCATAAACACCTATAGACACCCTTGCATCGCCCGCCTCCATCCTGCGCAACGTGGGGATAGAAGTCCCCATTCGTGTAGCCATAGTCTTCAGACTGTCTCCTCTGCGCTCGCGGGCGATGCGCAGGTGAGAGCCAAGCGTCTCCAGCGCAACCAATGTCGCGTCAGTCAGGATCTCAAGCGACGCGGAGTTCTTTGACATGAACTTATATTTCCTCTTTAGGGTGATTTTATGAAAAAATATGTTCTTTTGGGCGAATACAAGAGCTATCGCTCATTCCGTCATTTGAACGGATTCCGACACGGCCTCATGCATTCCACAATACTACTTGTCGGCCATGTTGGTCAGGTCATGGAGCGGCTCGCACGCTCTAAGACGATCCCAAGGAAGTCGATGAGATTGTCGGTGGCAGTTGCTACCTAACACCGGAAAAATGAGCCATTTTTCACGCGAGGAATAGTCAGGATAGAGGCTATAATCTCTTGGCTATCTACCCAAATCTGGGTCCGAAAAGAATATGCTGCCGCAAGCAAATTAAAATGTCCTGAGCCGAACGTCTTGGTTTACAGCGTGGGGAACCGAAAATCGCCGATATGGAGAGAAATTATACCGGAGCTGCTGGGAGTGAATACATGGATCACGATTTTGCGTTCGTAATTTCTGGCGGCAAAGTCTATAGCAAAGCGGCTCGGCCGAAGTACCTCTGCTATGCGGATAGGGCCAACACTGTGTGTCAGCCGCACTTGAGTTCATCACGGCAATAGATCTGAACGATCTCATCGAAACTGGCATCTGGGACAAAGCCAAGATCCAGAGCGAGGCGTGCGTCAAAGGATTTGGGCCAGGAGCTGACAATCATGTGAATCGCCGGATCGGGCTCTTCGCGAATGAGGGCCACTGCATCGTCACCGGCAACCTTCCGCAAGGCTTCGATTTGGTCTTCCACCGACGCTGAGACGCCAGGCATCGTCAACGCCCGGACAGTGAGGTCCGGGCCCGCAACCTCTGCGGCCCTGATGAGGAAATCTACCGCCTTCCGCGGTGAAGCGAACCAATGGCGAATGTCGCGCGATACGGGGAGGACGGCTTCTTCGCCGTTCAGGGGCTCGCGGATGATGCTCGAATAGAAACTTGACGCCGCCTTATTGGGTTTACCGGGTCGCACGCAAATCGTCGGGAGGCGTATACTCAAGCCATCTATGATCCCGCGCCTGGCATAGTCGGCGACGAGAAGCTCCCCCATCGCCTTTTGTGCGCCATAGCTTGATAGGGGACGCGGGAGATAATCATCTGGAATGACATCCGGAAGTGGTGCGCCGAAAACCGCAATCGAGGATGTGAACACGAAACGCGGTCGGTAATCTTGTCCGATCGTGCGAACGGCATTGAGTAGCGCGCGGGTCCCCTCTAAGTTGACCCGGTAGCCTTTCTCGAGGTCGGCTTCCGCCTCTCCCGATACCACCGCAGCAAGATGAAAGATCACGTCAGGACGATACAACAGGATACGCTCTGCCTCTCCTTGGTCCGAAAAGTCAGACGTCAGAACATCGACGTCAAAGTTACCGTTTACACGCGCCGCCGGCACAATATCGTGAAGGGTAAACGCCGTGATGGCCTTTCCAGCAAGCTCTCCTTCGGCCGCAAGGCGCTCGGTCAGTCTTCGCCCGAGCATTCCAGCTGCTCCCAGGATGGCAATACGCATGACTACACTCCCATATAAAGTATCATGTTCGGCAACGGGTCGTAGCTCTTTGCCCATCGCCCATGCACACCTTAGTGGTGAAAGTGACACGTACACGCGCGTTTTCTCACGAGCTCTAATGTCTACTGCCCCGCGCAAACTCAGTTTGCGCTTATCCCCGCCGGGGCTGCCGCTACTTTTCTAAAGTACTTTTTCCTCAGCGACAACTTGGCAAACGCAATCCACAGCGACAATATCGCCCACGGTTCCCGTTTGTCGACATTCCAGCTTCATTTCGCGGTCGCGAGTCGCCAAGCTTGCCCTAGACGATTGCACGAGAAGACATTGCATCGGAATTCGTACGAAATTAAATCTTGGGGACTGGGGGTTGTGGTCTGGAGCATGGCAGCAAGAGGGCTGCGATTGGAAAGAATTCAAAGGTGTTTCCTTGGTGATTGCCGCCTCTACCTTCCGTCAGGTAGTTGATGACCGATACCTACGCCTTATTGTCCGTCGACGTTGTAGCCGCGATGTGGGCCACATCACGCGCGCTGTCTCGGGCGCTCTTCTCGGATTCCCGCGCGCTCTTTGCCGCGTTACGCGACAATTATCCGGGCGGGGATCCCTACGTTAATTACGAACGCAAGCGTGTGCTGCCAATCTCAACGTTATGGGCCGCTAGGACAAAGTCCGGTCTGAAAAAATCATCGAGAGGAAGGGCGACGATTGCGCCAAGCCCGCCTACGCCAGTGGGCGCGCCACGATCCGTTTGCGCGCCGCCTTGATCCCGTTGACGAAAGGCACTGGCGAGGAATTGGCGAAATTCTGCAGCGCCGGGGCGGCCTCATGGGCGAAACGGGAGGCGGCATATTTGCTGTGACGGATGGTGATCTCTTCGAAATCCTCCACGCCCCATAGATTGCGGTTCTGGCAGACCGCTCGAAGGTAGAAGCTCGCCATGCCGAGCGTTTTGGCACCAACCTCGCTGTTCCAGGCATAGAATCCTCGGAAGAACAGGTCGGGCGACCCACCGGGCAGCTCGCCAGCCTCGATGGGGTTCAGATCGTCGACGAGGAACAGGAACACGTCGCGGTCGCTGGCATAGGCGTGGTGGTGTCCTTGGTGATATTGACGCGCGGGTTATAGATCCCGGTCGACCAGTCGAGCACACCCGGCACCTTCCAGCGCGTGTAACCGGTGCCATTGCAGGCGATGCGCTGAACCGCTTCGACGAGTTCGTGATCGTAGATGCGACCGTAATCGACACCGGTTGACGCCCGCAGCTCGACGCGACCACCATCGGTTTCGAGCGTCTTGATCTGCTCGGCCCGATGCGAGGTCAGACGGTATTGCAGATTGATCCCGGCGAGCGCGGCGGGGAGTTGGCGCAAATAGGCGGCCGGCGCACCGACCTGGGCAGCGAGCTGTCCAAGACTCCAGTGCGTCGGCGCGATGGGCGCGTCTGCACCGGGGAGGATCAACTCCAGGCGCTCGGGATTGGTGCGGCTCGCCTCGACATGGATGAGCGCGCTTTGCACAACGCGGGTCCGGCTGCGTTCGGCACGATCACGCACCATCCGAGCCAGTTCGCCAAGCGACAGGAAGCGCTCGTCATGAGGGCGGGAATACCATTCGGATGAGACGCGACCGACCTGTCGGCCACGGCTCTGATCAACCTTGAAGCCACCACTCTGATCACGGGGGGTGTCCAGTACCTGAATGTTCATAGGATCTACTCCAGGACGGGTGCCGGAAGCCTCTCTCTCGGCCCTCCCACGTCCACGAAGTGAGACGCCGCCTCTTACTCTGGAGGGATAGCGCACGACCGAAACGGACAAATGGAGAAGCCAAAGACATGAAGCCGGCACAACGTCCTTGGATAAACTTCGGTCCTCCGGCGACATTGAGAACCAAACCTGCATGGGGTCAGCACGTAAAGTCGCAACCGACCGCAAGAGCATTTCTCCAGGCCTGCGTTCTCCCCTTGCCGTTATTGCCCCGCCTGCCCGAGTTTTTAGCGACGAAACGAGAAACGACGCTTCCACATTTTCCGAGCCAGGGACATTTGCCGGCAAGGACGAAGGCTTTCGCGCGAGTCGCCAGTCCGGCCCTATGGCCACGCTGGCGGATGCGTTTCATCTCAACACGCGCAGTCGATCATGTTCTCACCGACGGCGGTGACGGACAGGGTCGCAACGCGCTTCAGGTTTATGACGTTATGCTAACGAAGATTCCGCCGGATAAGCGCAACTATGATTGCGCATAGACTTGATATTTGCGCGTATCTGGGCATTCTTGCGCCTACTCCGTTAGGCGCAAGAAAAGCAACGAATCGTGGCGAACCAAATTCCTGAGGACGCATTTGCTGCGATCGAAGAGATCGTAAGCCAGCACACAGGTGCTATTCCAGCATCAGAGATTCTTCGCGCTCTGCAAACGCCTATCCCCCAACGCACCCTGCAATACCGGCTGAAACGGCTGGTATCGGATGATCGCTTGATTATGGAGGGCGAAGGCCGCTGGGCAAAATATCGCCTGCCCGACCACGCTTCGTCCCCTCCATCACCTGGCGAGGACAGGGTTTTCGACATTACACTTTCCGATGCAGCCAAATCAGTGCGCGATTATGTTCGACAGCCGTCCGAAGCCCGTAAGCCGGTCGGTTACAATCGCGAGTTTCTCAACAGCTACCGCCCGAACGTTACCTTTTATTTGACCCAATCCGAGCGCCTCCATCTGACGTCGGTCGGGCGGCTACAGGTCGCAGAGCAGCCAGCAGGAACCTATGCCAAGCATATCTTGAGCAGGCTTCTGATCGACCTTGCCTGGAACTCGAGCCGGCTTGAGGGCAATACCTATTCGCTGCTCGACACCAAGCGCCTCATTGAACTCGGTGAAGAAGCCGAGGGCCGAGCCCATCTCGAAGCGCAGATGATCCTCAACCACAAGGACGCAATCGAGTTCCTGGTCAGCGCAGCCGATGACATCGGCTTCAACCGCTACACGATTCTCAATCTACATGGTCTGCTAGCCAATAACCTGCTTGTCGATCCATCAGCTGTGGGAAGGTTACGCTACATAGCGGTCGGAATTGAGCGGTCAGCGTTCCACCCTCTGGAAGTGCCGCCGCTCATTGAGGAATATTTCGATCAGATCCTGGCCACTGCCGACGCCATCACCGACCCGTTCGAGCAAGCATTTTTCGTTATGGTGCAATTGCCCTATCTTCAGCCCTTTGACGATGTGAACAAGCGCGTTTCCCGCCTTGCCGCGAACATCCCGTTTATCAAGCATAACCTCTCGCCGCTCTCCTTTGACGACGTACCACGGCAAGCCTACACAGAGGCGGCACTCGGTGTTTACGAGCTAAATCAGATGGATCTGCTCAAGGACCTCTTCTTGTGGGCCTATGAACGCTCGGCTGCGCGCTATGCCGCTGTTCGCCAATCGCTGGGCGAGCCCGATCCATTCAGGCTTCGCTATCGCGCCGAATTGCGCGAGCTCGTCGCGACCCTCATCCGAGGGTGCACCCGACGTAAGGAGATCGCCCAACGCATCGCAGCTTGGGCGGCAGAGAAAGTCGATCCCGCCGATCGTCGGCGCTTCATCGAGATTACCGAAGCCGAAGTAACGGGACTGCATGAAGGCAATTTTGCGCGCTATCAGATCCGACCCTCGGAGTTCGCAGACTGGCGCAAAGTCTGGGAGGCGGAATGACCGACAGCTCTTACCCGATTATCGCCGCCGACGACTTCGCAAGCCGATTTTCAATGCGGCCAGGTGGCCTAATGTGGCTACTTGGGGCTGGAGCGTCTGCCGCGGCCGGTATTCCCACGGCTTGGGACATGATCTGGGAATTCAAACAGCAAATTTATGTAAGTCAACGTCGCGTCTCGCCAAAAACCGTAGCCGACCTGGCAAATCCGGCGGTCCGTCGCTCATTGCAGAGCTTTATGGACGGCCTCGATCGGTTTCCACCAACAGGGGCTCCCGATGAATATGCGGCGTTGTTCGAAGCGGCCTATCCAAGCGAAAACGACCGCAGGACGTACATCGCGGCCAAACTCGCCGGTGCAAAACCGTCTTACGGCCACATGGCTCTGGCGACCTTCATGAGAGCAAGCCGCACCAAAATCGTATGGACCACAAACTTTGATCCGCTTGTCGCCGATGCATGTGCCAAGGTCTATGACGGGACGGGGCATCTGACCACCGTCGCGCTCGACGCTCCCGATCTCGCGCGAGACGTAATCAACGGCGAGCGCTGGCCTGCGGAAATCAAGTTACACGGCGATTTCCGATCGGCAGTAAGGATGACCGCTCGACTGCTGCCCAATGGGGAAGAATTATCAACATATCCAGCATGGCGGCATTGATGACTCCTGCGAAAAGACCCGACTATGGTGCCGCAAAGGCCGCGATGGATTGCGATGACAGCCTCTTTGGCGAAGGAGGTTGCGATGGATGGCATCACAGCCAACACGGTATCGCCCGGAACAATTAAAAGCGGCAGGCTAGACGAAGGCTTCCGCAAGGTAGCCGCCGCGCAAGGCCTTGCGCTGGACGCACCATGGACCGAAATCGAGAAAATAGTGCTGCCGATGTTTGCCCAAGTCCCCATGGGAAGGGTTGGAACACTTGAGGAGATCGCCGATGCCATCGCCTTCCTCGTTAGTCCACGCGCCTGCTATATTACGGGAGCGAACCTGCGACTTGATGGCGGCATGTGGCCAGGCCTTTGATTGTCGAGGCCTATCCGAACTACGAGCCGATATCTTGTACTGCTGCCATCGGCGCTCTGAACGTCGCCGTGAACCCCGAAGGGAGATAGGACTTCTCGGCGTGTCCCGTCCCCGCGATCCCCATGCGGATCAGCCTCGAGCCGAACCCGCGCCTGATCGGCTCAGATATCTCCGGCCCGCCGCTTTCGGTCCAAACCATCGACAGGGTCGGGACACCGTCAAGATCATCGACCGACCACTTCACAGAAACCCGGCCCGACCCGTTCGAAAGAGCTCCGTACTTGATGGCGTTGGTGGCCAGTTCGTGGAGGAGAAGGGAGAGCGATAATCCAGCCTTGGGACCAAGGGTAACCTTTGGGCCGTCCAGGTCCCGACGCGTCCCGTCGGCGTGAAGGGTGAGCACGCTGAGCATCACGTCACCGATCTCGGCCGACGACCAATTCTCCCGAAGCAGCACGTCGTGTGCCCTGCTGAGCGCCTGAAGCCGACCCGTAAACGCATCGACCGCATCGCGCTCAGTCACGTCTTTCAATGCCTGGGCAGCGATCGCCAGCACCATCGACAACGTGTTCTTCATGCGATGACTGAGTTCGGCGGTGAGAAACTTTCGCTCTTCCTCCGCCTGTGCCATGGCTCTCGTTTGTGCGAGCATTTGTTCGCTCAAACTGCGTTGAACCTCCGCCTCTTCCGATTTCTCCCGCAGGGCCTTACGCAGTTCAAGCTGTGCCATGACCTGCCGCGCGAGCAGACGGAGTGTGTCCTGCTGCAACTCGTCGAGGACCATCGGCTCGTACCCGAGAACGCATACTGTACCGATAGGGAGATCGTCTTCCGTCTTGAGGATCGCGCCAGCGTAGAAGCGAAGATGCGGCTCGCCTGTGCATGAAGCGATAGCCATCAGGAGCATTGGCCTCTGCGACAACACCGCCGAGCTGGGAAGCCATGGTGGCTATCAGTCTACCCCCCAGTTCGTCGGACCCCATTGGCGAGGCCACGTCCGACCCCGACACCGTTAGTTCTATCCGACCTTCGGCAGTGGTCTTCAGTGAAACGGTAATCGGATTTTGCTCGTCGGCCCCTCTCAACGCCCCGGCCAGAAGCTCGTTGACGATGACCGATATCGGTATAGCGCGTTCGGTGGGCAGCTCCAACGCGTCGGCATCGACGATGATCGCCCTGGGCCCGTCGCCCACGAGATCAAGGCAGAGCTTTGACAAGTGGTCAGCCATTTCCACGCTGAGCGAATTATGGTTTCGATAGAGCCGTTCGTGTACGGATATGATGGCTCGGACGCGCGAAATCGCCCGGGCGAAGGCTTCGTTCGTGGCAGGGTCCCGTAGTTTTCGCGCCTGCAATCGCAATGTGCTGATAACCAGCTGAAGGCTGTTCTTCACGCGGTGGTTGACCTCGGCGAGAAGAAGTTCCTTCTGCTCGATCAGCTCCCCCTGTGCGGCGAGGGCGGCGCTCAATTCGGCCTCTCTGAGACGGTCTGCGGTGACATCCATCAGGACACCGATCATGCGTACCTTTCCCGTTGAGGTCCGCAAAACCTCGCCTCTCGACGTGACGTGCCGCACTTCCCCGGACGGCAGGAGGATACGGTAATCGAACTTCATCGCCGTTCTATCCGGGCACTCCATCACGTCGGCGACGACCTTCTTCGTGGAGAGCAGGTCGTCGGGGTGCATCCTGGCAAAGAACGGCGCCGCGACGGGGCCGCCCTCGCCGGGCTCGAAACCAAAGATCACGTCGACCGAATGGCTGCGCCTCCAGATATCGGTCTCCGGTTCGTATTCCCAACTAGCGTGGTCGGCGGCGTGGAGCGCTACGCGAAGACGGCGTCAGCCTCCTTGGCCTTCAGGACGCTCTCGGTGACGTCCATGGGATTCTGGATGATGTATTCGATCTCGCCGTCGTCACCGAGGACCGGAGTGTGGACAGGGGTCCAGAACTTCTGCGTGAATCGCCCGCCAGGTTGGGGGATGTCATACTGGATGACCGCCATCTCATGCGGCTTGCCGGTCTCTATGACGTGGCGCAGAGAAACTTCGAGGGGGCCCTGTTCGACAGTTCCCTCGGCATCGGGGTTTTCGGGGAATGCCACCAGGATATTCTGACCGACGATATCGGCCAGGCTGCGGTCTGTCAGCGCCAGGTATGCGTCGCTGGCTCCGACGATCATGAGGTCGGTGTCGAGAACCAGATATGGCTGAGGCATTCCCTTGAGGATGGCCGCGAAATTCGTGTTGGACATGGACATTTAGAGCGGCACCCAATATTCTTTTCCGTCATGACAGACCATCAGGCGTTGAAGTCCTTTCAATAAACCGCTCCCGGAAATAGAGCGGCGATCTCGGAGGGCAAGTCGTAAGGCTCTGTGTTGAAGTACCTGGACCTGTCAAACAGCGATGGTCTCGTACGTGAATATAAGCGATCCGACAGACGGCTCAACCTTCTTCGTCTTTTGCTTTCGAGGGGACCATCCCTCGGCGGTCGTCATAGGGAATTTTCTCCTGGCGATATCCGCCGTGATCGGCCTGGCTTCAGTCTTAGCGCCGGCCGCACGTTCCAAATTGCTGACCTCCCGATCGAAGCCCCGCCGTCGACATGCAAGGTCTGTCCGGTGATGAACGCGGCATCGTCGGAGAGCAGGAAACCGATCACGCCGGCTACTTCCTCGGCCTGCCGAAGCGGCCCATAGGAATCGCTGATAGGTATCGCGCTTCACCGTTGCTTCCGATAGGGTTATTTGTACGGAACAATTCGGTCTCCGTGGGTCCAGGCGAAATTGCATTGACGGTGATGCCGTCCATAGCGAGTTCCAGCGCCCAACTCCGGGTGAAGCTGACAAGTGCTGCCTTGGCTGTGGCGTAACTCGTCCGCTCAACGTCGCCGAGCACCGTGAGACTCGAGGTATTGACAACCCGGCCCCACCCGCATGACTTCGTCGAGCGTCTCGACGGCGATGTCGCCGACAGGTTAGACAGCTTTTCGCCTTGATAGGATACGAACCGAAAGTCACCTGCGCGAATTGCTATGTACCTACCAATGCTCTTCTTTTTGTGCGCCCGTGGCGCTGGCTCTTTCGATGCTTTACGTCGTTAAAACTCGGAATTTGCCGAGATAATGGTATGCATAATTTTTGCGAGCCCGCATGTCCAAAAAATCGTGATTCTGATCCGTGACTTGGTCCGGTTCGGGCAAAAATGGGTACTTTTTTGCCCAGCCATTGTTGCATTCTTAATGGGAGTGCTCCATATCAATGATCAACTACACCCGCTACGCTTCGGACGGAACCTCGGTTTCGAAACTTCGCACGCCAGCGGTTTTTTTGTTTTCTGGCGGTTTCGAATCCGCCTATGAGATGGTTGAAGTTTTAAAAGCCATCCGTTTCTATTCCCGATCAAATTGCCTGGCTCGAAGCAAGGGGAATGGCCGTTCCGGATCTAGGCGACGCAGCCCATGCTCCAGCACATAAGCTACTACCCGCTACGGTACTACTGGCTTCCGTTCGAGGGTATCCCACACGCGACTGGCGAACATAGGTTTTGATATACAACATCCTTCGACGATGTGTTGGAGCTACACATTCTCGATAGGCGCCTTCGACTACTCGTGATGGATGCGATCGAGAGAATCGAAGTGTCTTTGCGAGGCGGTTGGGCGCATCACGTCGCGATGAAATACGGGCCGCACAGCTATCTTGATCCTGGCCTCTATCACCGAGCAGACCGATATGCTCAGGCCTTCTTGAAGCTAATTGAGGATCTGCGTAGGTCGAAGGACACTTTCATCCTCCATTATAAGAATAGATATGACGATCCTGAACACCCGCCGGTCTGGATGACAGCCGAGGTAATATCGTTAGGGCAGTTTTCGATGTGGTACAGCAATCTAAAGAATCGATCCGACCCGCCAATTACATGCAAGGTGGCCGATGTCTTTGAATGAACCACAAGCCCTTAAAAAAGCACTCATACGGTTCACCGGATACGTTGATCTGTACTACAATTTATGCGTAAACCCTTAATGGTGCAACGTTGGGATGCAACCGGCTTAACAGGAGCTGCAGGCAGTTAAAGTTGCACCGATTGCTTTGATTGGCGACGACGGCGCAGCTTGATTTGTATGCAGCTACGGATGTCAACTGAAACATTGTCGGTTTTTGGCCGGGGCCGCGGTTGCTTTCAAGAAGCGGTGTATGAAATTCTCGTCCAGGGGTGTCCCGTACTCACGCGATGTACGTTCTTCGGTTGGCAATTCAGCGAAATGCACCACATTCACGTCTGTCTTGGCGCCCATTGACCGCCATCTCAATGTTTGTCTATTTTAGTAGACATTGTCGTTTACAATAGCTTCTAAAATAGACAAAACTGCCGGCATATTTGCCATTATTCTCCGATGTGATATATCCTAAAGTAGATATTAACGTCACTTGTGTATGCCATGGCAGAGAATGCGAATTCCTTTTTGTCACTTTCGCTAACGAGTCGATCAGCGTTGCAATTGCTTGCGTCCGAGATTCAGGCAGCTCGAAAGCTTCGCGGCTGGACAGAGGCCGATCTCGCCAAACGAACCGGATGTTCGCGGCTGACGATCCGCGCGATAGAAGCCGGCAAGCCAACCGTTGCAGTCGGATACATCTTCGAAGCAGCAACGATGGTCGGGTTGGCCTTGTTCGGAGGCCCCTTTGAGACGAAAGCCCGGCTTTCGGAAACTAAGACAAAACTCGAGCTTCTGCCAGCACGTGTCCGATATCAAAAGCCGGAGCTGAAAGATGATTTCTGATCCCAGCGAACTTTACGTCTGGATATGGTTGCCGGGAGAAATCGAGCCAGTCGTCGTGGGGCGCGTAGTCCGTGAGAGGGATCGCTATTTCTTCAACTATGGTCGCAGCTACCTGGAGAGAAAAAAGGCAATCGCCATTTTTGATCTCGACCTGCCGCTCGGCGCGGGCGTCATCGAACCTCCGGCCGATCATTTTCTCGCACCATCCCTGCGCGACGCATTGCCTGACCGATGGGGCCGTCGCGTTATAGTCAATGAATTGTTGGCACTGAAGCAGGACGCGATCGACGAGGACGCCTTTGGCGAGATGACATTCATGCGCCATTCCGGTTCAGACAGAATCGGTGCGCTGGATTTTCAGGAGAGCGCGACGGAGCACATTGCTCGCGAGGGTGACCATGCGACGCTGACGGAGTTGCTGAGTTTCGCCGATAAGGTGGAAGCCGGGGAACCGGTCCCCGAAGGCTTGCACCGTGTCATCCTTCATGGCAGCTCGATCGGCGGTGCGCGCCCAAAGGCGCTCATCAGTGACCACCAGGCGGGGAAACCAAGGAAGCTGATCGCTAAATTCTCGGCCACGAATGACACATTCGCGATGGTCAAGGCGGAATTTGCAACCATGCGCCTGGCAGCATGTGCTGGTATGTCCGTGGCGCCGGTAGAAATAGATAGAGTCTTGGATCGCGATGTCCTTCTCGTCGAACGGTTCGACCGCATTTCCGTCGAAACATCATGGCAGAGGCGTGCAATGGTCTCCGCCCTGACATGGACACAGGAGAATGAACTCGCTGCCCATCATATCTCGTATCAGATGCTCGCGGAGATCATTCGAGCTCGGTTTTCCGAACCATTGGAAAACCTGACCGAACTTTTCTCGAGACTTTGCTTCAACATTCTCGTTGGAAACACCGATGACCATGCAAGAAATCATGCAGCCTTCTGGGATGGGAAGACACTCAACTTGACGCCCGCATATGATATCGCCCCGCAACGCCGGGGAACACCAGAAGCCAATCAAGCAATGATTGTCTCTGGAGGAAGTCGCGCTGCGAAGTTGATGAACGTCTTGGCTGTCGCGCCGTCGTTTTTGCTATCAAAGGCGCAAGCTCGCACGATTATCGATGATCAGACCGCCGCAATCATCGCCAACTGGCAACTAATCTGCGAGGAGGCTGGCATGACGGCAATTGAGCGACGTTTTTTTGAGGGGCGCCAGATCCTCAACGGCTATGCCTTCGACGGCTACGGCCGCGCCCCAAGGCTTGGCGAATGAGAAATGCGGCCCAGACTTCGTTTTCGGATATACCCGTTGTGGTGTGAGTATCCAAGACAAGTGCCTCATGTCTGCAAATCAAAAAACCGCCACGCGAAACCGGAAGGCCACTGTAGTTTGTGAAATTTTGCCCTCAGCCAAGCCCTGCTCGCCTTTTGGTGACACGGTTAACGCAGACGTCTCGGCAGAGGAACGTTTCTCCCTGGCAATGATCGATACCATCCGCCCGCGCACTTATGATTGAAGTTGTCGCGGAGGGAGCGGAAACACCTAAACATGCCGATGTCTTGCGCGATCTTGGTGTCGATGTCTTGCAGGGCTATGCGCTCAATCGACCTGAGCCTTGGGGTGTCGTAACCCGCAGACTGTCGCTGCAGGATATGACCGTGAGGGAGCACTTAAGGAATCGCCTTGTGTAGAGATGCCGCGTCAGTTCCAAGCCAATCTCTTCGATGCCGTTTCAGTCACCCAGGCATTCCTGCCTCATTTTCGCTGACGGCTTAGTGGCTTTGTCGTCAACGTGACGTCGATGGGCGGAATGATCACCATTCCTGGGATCGTCCACTTTCAGCTTGACGCTGGAAGCCTCTTTACCTGCTGCCTCGCGAGAACAACCGCTGGAAAGAAATCCTTCAAGACACTTCTGCAGTGTTTCGACATCTAGAAAGCCAAATTCTATTTGGTCGCGGGACGGATCTGGACGCATTTTCCGCTCCTGCATCGGTCACCATCTGATCGTAGCGCAACGAAGGCCCGATGCAACCGTTCGTCCGCCCGCGGACAGAGGCGCCGGGAATGTGGAAAAGTGCTGATCGTGGCGTAGGGTTGCTAGCCCATCGATCCTATCAAGCGACAGAATTCGGTCTCAGCAAGGCCGTATGCCTCACCTGCGAACGCCTCAAGTCGTTTGCGGTCCCGGATCGTTACGAGGCCTCGCGAACTGTAGACCAGGTGATCACCCTCAAGCTGATGGAGAGACGTCGTCACGCTCTGCCGCCTTACGTTCAGCATTGCGCCTAGGAATTCGTGTGTCACAGGCAGCTCGTTTCCAGCCGTCCTGTCATGCACCATCAAAAGCCATCGAGCGAGCCGCTTTTCGACGGAATGCGTCGTGTTTGACAGTGCGGTGAAACTGGTCTGGACGAAAAGGGCCTGCGCGTATCGACTCAAAATCTTTCGAAGTGCCCTACTCGCGGCGAGCGCCTCAAAGAGATGGTCGTTCAATATTCGATTGCCCTTGCCCTCCACCTGCATGAAGACCTTGAACGGGGCCTGGTCGTCCTCGAATAGACTATTTGGTGGCGACATGCCTTCCCGACCGAAGATCGCAACTTCGACCTCATGTCCAGCTGGCGAGACAGCCACCACCGATCCAATGCCCGACTCCAGAAAGAAGCTGTATTTTGCCGCTTTGTTCGGTTCCGCCATCTCGAACAATCTGGGGAGTTCGACCGGCTCGAAGTTGGCAACTAATCTTTTCCTGTCCGGCTCTTCCATTAAGGCTATCAGACGATTGAACATTATTTGGTTCTCCGTGGTGGTCTGGAGAAATATGTTTCGTGACGGCATTCTGACAAGATCGCTCTTACTACTCCGAGACGAAAACCAATAGTGAAGCAAAGGGACGCTACCTTAACGCCCGGAAAAGGGCTGAGCCCGCCTCAGTCTTTAAGTTGTGTCATTGTGCGTCGCTCCAGCTGTCACTCGTTCGGCAGCAGCACTAACCCGCGGCTGGCTGACAAGGCAGCCAGAAATTTGGCGGCGATGTCGCCCACCAACAAGCGTTCACGGTTCTTGCAAACACGATGACGGCCCAGCTCGGCGCGTCAATCGACATGCCGTTCAATCATCTAAACAGCAGGTTATCCTCCATCTGCTCTATGAGCTAGCGCTCTGAGCGGATCGTGTGGGAAGCCTGAAACAACAGCGCACGCAGTAGCTATTTCGGCGGGATGGACGGGCGGCCGATCGCTGAAAACATCGCTTCAAATCAGGCAACAAACTTTCCGACGGCTGGTGTAACATCGCGCGGATTGCGGCAGCGGATCGTTTTGGCGGGACGCGTACCTCGCAGCTCGCATAAGAAAACAGACTTGCTGTCTGGACATCACTGCCTCGCATGTCTTCAGACATTTGTCGGCGGGTACCAACTCGTCCGGCACGCTGAAGAATTTGACGGCTACCCCGTCACTATTGATGAATTTGTCGAGCACGCAAGGGATGGCCGGCTTGGATATCGGCGCTTGATCGCCGATGCAGCGGACAAGGCCGGCTGGGGTATGGGCATCGCTGCCGCCATCCTCAACCCACCACTGTTCGTCATAGTTGGCCAGCTGGTCGCAATCGGCGAAGCCTTCCTGACGCCGATGGAGCGCAGTTCTTGCGCCACACCCTCCAGCCGCCGGACCAGCTGGTTGAAACAACGAGACCCCGTTTCGTGGATGGGAAGTTTCTGGGTAATGATGACACAGTCCTTGGTGCAGTGGCTCTCGTGTTGCATCAACACGGACGCGTCACCGGCTTTTCATAGCGGAGTTAGGCTTCCCAAATCGAACGTGACGGTCGTAGCGCTTGATGGGATGCGAGCCGTCGACGCCGTGCTTATCGCCGCTCTAAACAATTGATCAGAAGCGATCCAGTGACTGGGAACATCAGGCCATGGCCCTAGATTTTCTTAGGTCTGCGCGACTACATTGCTGTATAGCCGCCATCGATGGTCAGCACCGTGCCGGTGAAGTAACTCGATGCGTCAGTGGCGAGAAAGAGAACGGCATTGGCGATTCGCGCGGCTCGCCGAGGCGACCCATCGGCGTCATGTGCATCCATGTGTCGAACCACTCCGTGTTGCTACGGCCGCGCAAGGTCAGCTCGGTGGCGACATAACCGGGTGCGACGGCATTGACGCGCACACCACTCCTTGCCCATTCGACCGCCAGCGACTTGGTCAACAGATTCACGCCGGCCTTGGCAGCGTTGTAGGATACCTGCGGCTGGGGGAAGACGGTGACCTCGCCACAGATGGATGAGATGTTGACCATCCAGCCGCGCCCGGCAGCCACCATGCGGCGCCCGAACGCCTGGGCGCAATGGAAGACACCGCCGAGATTGATATCAAGCACGGACTGCCAGTCGTTTCGGCTCATGTCGAGAGCCGGCGCATTGCGCACAATACCGGCATTGTTGACCAGCACATCAACAGAACCATGCTGCGCATAGATTGTTTCCACGACATCTGCGACCATCGCGGGTTTTGTGACGTCGAGCGCGACGAAGGCAGCCGCACTTCCGGACCTGACGATCGCACGGACGACAATGTCGCCCTCCGTCTGATCCAGGTCGGCGATGACGACACGGGCACCAGCATCGGCCAGCCGTTCGGCGATCGCCCGGCCGATGCCGCGCGCTGCCCCCGTGACAACGGCCGTCTTGCCGTCGAGGCGGAAATCGGCATCACCCATGCCGTGTACCTCCCTGTTCGAGAACCGATTTCAGCACCGGATAGAGTACCCGGTACTGCTGATAGAATTCATTGTAGAGTGCCATTTCGCGAGGCTGCGGCTCAATGCGTTTGCCAGGGCGCACCCAACCTCTCGGACCTTTTCAAAAGCGATATCATATTGCTCTCTGCGGGCACTGCGAAGGTGAACGCCACGCGCGCGATCTTGAAAGCTGGGTTTATAACAGGCCTCGTGATCGACGCCGATAGCGCGCGACAATTGGATGTAATTTTGCAGCGCTAACGGCAGACCTATCTAGGACACGGTCGACGTTCCAACGACATAAGCGGCGGGCATTAGCCTCGAACCATGACGAACCACGGACCTGTCGTGAAACTCCAGCTCCGACCGATCGTCGCCAGTCAGCCTCGGATCGAAGCCATTTAGATGAATGGTCGATCGCTTCGTGATCAATCACTCAATATCTCGCTACCCTCCCCATCTACATTTCTGCAGCGCTGTCTCAGGAACGGTGTCGGCAGCCAAAGTCCAAGCCGCTCTGCGCGGTCGCGCGCCATGCATCGCAGAACAGCACGACGCTGCCTGTTTGGAGGCACGGTGCGATTGTACCGGCGGCATAAGAACAGTTTATGGTTTCAGCGCATCCCACCTTATCGCTCAAAGCATTAAACGTCTCTCTTTCACGTCTAATTATGACAATAAAAGCATATCGTACCGCTCTTGGCCATTGCGTATCTTTCTGAGCCGAAATATTATTCCCACACACAAAGGGGAAACGCCCGTTCTTGAGACCAAAAATATACTACATTTCAAAAATAGCATCTCGTGAGCAGCTGTCTTATGGCCATACATGCCTACCTGCAAAAAAACATTGGTAAAAACGAGGTGACAGACGTCCAAGAGATGCTGGCAAAGTTTGCTGGCGAACGAAACTGGACGATTGCCACCACCAGCGTCGAGACCGAGGGCGGCGCGACATACAACTGTCCGGGCCTTTTCCACCTATTGGCAATCTGCAAGCCCGGCGACATCCTCCTGATCGCCCAAGTTGACCGTCTTACTCGTCTGAACGTCGAAACCTGGGATCAGTTGCGCTCCGAAATCAACGCCCGTGGTGTTCTCGTGGTATCTCCGGCCCTGCCGACAACGTGGGCTTTCGGATCGGCGGAACCGACTGAGCTCTGGGGACCTGTGAATCAGGCGATCAACAGCACCCTTCTCGACGTCCTGGCCACCGTTGCGCGTAAAGCGCAAGAAAATAAGCGCTGGCTTCAGCGTCAAGGTATCGCCGCTACCAAGGCGGCCGGTGGTTATCGTGGCCGTCCGGAGAACACGCGGCGCAACGACGAGATCATAGCGATGCTTCGAAGTGGGAGGACCTGGGAGAGCGTGCGGAATAAGGTCCGATGCTCGAACTCCACAATCGCGCGAATGGCAAAACGCATAAAGACCGAGCCGGTGGACGAATGACCGTCCTCGGCTGCCGCTGAGGCCAAAGCCTTTGGACTGTGGGCGTCCGCCATTCGGGCTTTCGGGGCAGGTGTCAGCGGCGGTGCCGTCGCAAATGGCATCCCCGTGCTCCACCGACCGGACCATCTGCAGTAGGTAGGAATAAGCCGCACCTGATGTCCTGGTCGTGACCGCCGGTTATTGCCCGTCCCCGGATCATCGGTGCAATTGCGCTATAGCGGTGTGAAAAACGCAGCGCGGCTGTCTCGCGCAATTGCCTTTTGCTGTTGGAAGCAGCAAGACATACTAGGTGTGCTGAAGATGGCCGATGCGCCGTGCAGGAATATGAATGCGGACTGGGATGACCGGCGCCTGAGGAAATTGTTGATGGTATCTGCCGATCGGCTCGTTCTGCCCTTTTTGGCTTTGCCGCGCGTAACAAAGCGCGCCTTTGCACTTCTGGTCGACTCCAGCCTCTGTGTCCTTACGGTGTGGTTTGCCTATTGCCTGCGGCTTGACGGGTGGGTGATCCTCGAGGGCGTCGAATGGGTCCCTGCCTTCGTCTCGCTCCTGCTCGCGATCCCGATCTTCATCGTGCTGGGGCTCTACCGCGCGATCTTCCGCTATGCCGGCCTCTCGGCGTTCATGACGGTGGTCAAGGCGGTGGCGATATACGGCCTGGCCTTCATGACGATCTTCACCGCGATCAGCATTCCAGGCGTGCCGCGCACCGTCGGCATATTGCAGCCGTTGCTGCTTCTGATCGCCGTCGGGCTGTCGCGCATGTGGACCCGCTATTGGCTCGGCAACGCTTACCAGCGGCTTCTGAACCGCAATTCGCTGGCAAAAGTTTTGATCTATGGCGCCGGTGCTTCCGGGAGGCAGCTCGCCGCAGCTCTGTCCAATAGCTCGGAGTTGAATGTCGTAGGCTTTCTCGACGATGACAGGCACCTGCATGGCAGTATCATGGCCGGGCTGCCGATCTACGATCCCGCAGACCTGCCGGCACTTGTTGCTACCGGCGAAACACGCGATGTATTGCTGGCGCTGCCGAATGCCACAAGGCAACGCCGCAACGAGATCCTGGAGGCGATCCGCAAGGCCCGCGTCACTGTCCGGACGATGCCCGACCTGACCGCCTTGGCGCAGGGGCGTGTGGCCGTCTCCGACTTGCGTGAACTCGATATCGAGGATCTTCTTGGCCGCGATGTCATTGCGCCCGACCAGGCTTTGCTCGACCGCAACATCCGAGGAAAGGTCGTCATGGTGACCGGTGCCGGAGGCTCGATCGGCAGCGAGTTGTGCCGCCAGATCGTCAAGAACCGCCCCTCGATCCTGCTGCTGGTGGAGCAGAACGAATTCGGCCTCTATCTCATCTTGGGCGAGCTCGAGAAGGCGGCGCTGGCGATCCAGGATGCCGAGATCCGCATTATCCCTTTTCTTGCCTCCGTTCGCGACGGACCGCGTCTGGAGCAGATCATGACGGCATGGAAGCCGAGCACCGTCTACCACGCTGCCGCCTACAAGCACGTGCCGCTCGTCGAGTATAACCCTGCCGAAGGTATCAAGAACAACGTCACGGGGACCGTCGCCGCAGCCACGGCAGCGCAAAAGGCGGGCGTCGAGAATTTCGTCCTCATCAGCACGGACAAGGCGGTTCGCCCGACCAATATCATGGGCGCGAGCAAGCGACTTGCGGAGATGGTGCTGCAGGCCCTCGACGCCGATCGCGTCACCAGCGGCACGACCACGAGTTTTTCGATGGTCCGCTTCGGCAACGTGCTGGGCTCATCGGGTTCCGTCGTGCCGCTGTTTCGCCAGCAGATCCGTGACGGTGGCCCGGTTACGCTCACCCATCCGGAGATCACCCGCTATTTCATGACAATCCCGGAAGCCTCGCAGCTGGTCATCCAGGCCGGCGCCATGGCATCGGGCGGGGATGTCTTTCTGCTCGACATGGGAGAGCCGGTTCGCATCGTCGATCTCGCCCGCCGTATGGTTGAGCTTTCAGGTTTCAGCGTTCTGGACGACGACAATCCGGAGGGCGATATCGAACTGCGGATTACCGGCCTGCGTCCCGGCGAAAAACTCTTCGAGGAACTGCTGATCGGCGACAACCCGCAGCCGACGCCGCATCCGCGGATCATGCGGGCTCGCGAGGATTTTCTTAGGTGGCCGGAATTGTCCGAGCGCCTAGCGGCGCTGGAGAAGGCTTTGGATGAAAATGACATTCCGCTCGCCCAGAGCATCCTGAAGATGCTGGTCTCCGGCTATGCTCCGAACGGAGATGTGGTGGACCTGGTGTTTCGCGAACGCGAGGGAGAGGCCGCCGCATAGACCTGCTCGCGGTCTTTTGTGTTTTCTTTGAGCGCCTGAAAACTTCTAGCGGCTGATCCGCTGGCATCCCCATGTCGCATAGAACCACCGTCGCAGCTGGTCGTGAGCGCGGAACCAGTGGGTTGTCATGCGCAGCATGAAGTGTCGCTTGGCAGCCCTGTAATGCGACCTCTTGCCGATCGTCGTATCTCTTCGATGCGGACTGAATGTCACGAGATTGTCTTCTGTCGAAAACGTCTGGACACCAGTCGACCAGCCGCGTTCGAGAGCGACATCGTAGGGCAACAGAACCGTATTCAACGTCTTTGCCAATTGCAGTGCCGCCTGGCGCGTGACGATATAGCAAGCAGCTGAGCCCTGGGGACCGTGCAGGCAGCGGCCGACGACATCGCCGAGGGTGGTCATAGCGACTGGTCTGAAACCGACCTTTCGGTGATTTGCGAGCTTGATGACGCTGCCCTCGGTTCCAGGCACGGCCGCCACGGCCGCCATGGCCCGCGGGATAAGTGCCGCGTTGAGGTCGACATCATCCTCTATGATGAGGGCCATCGCGTCGCCACTGGCAACGAAGGTTTCAAGAGCCAGCAGGTGGCTTCGATAACAGCCGTATTCGCCGGCGAGGATCGTGCGGCCGTTGTGATAACTGAAGGAGCGGGGATGAAAGCCGACCCGCTCCTCCGCGAGCACAGATTGGCCGTCTACGGCTGCGACCCGAACGAGGTTCAGGCCATGCTGGACGGCCTGGGTGCGGAGGCGATCCCAGCGCTCGATGCAGCGATCCAGATTGATAACGTAAATGAGGAGCGGAGACGCGGGGACAGCCCTGTCAATTCCGCGACAGGCATCCATTCGCTCGACCCGTTCAAGCATTCACTCAACTCCCGACAGATCAGCACGACTAAGGTCGCAACATCCAAAGAAGACGTATAAGTCATAGTGCATAGTGACCCCGATTGCGAGTCCTGGCGTCGTCTCATAGTCGACGCTCCAACGAAAGCTGCCCCGACAGCGTGGGGCGACCGGAGTTGTCACCGCAGGGCACCGCAAAGCGGACCCCGCCGTCGAAAGCCTAATCCATAGCCGGCTGTCATCTGCGAACACCACTTAGGTTTGACGAAAGAACAGATTCGATCTGTCGGCTAACAGCCGACGTCGTCAAGCAGTCATCCGCATCCCCCTGCGTGTAAAGATGCCGGATGCAGCTTTGACAGGAAGCTATTTCCCGACTCATCTTGAATTTTAGTATATTTGAACTGTAAATGCTCAAAGCCCCTGCTTAGCCTATAGTCGCCGGCGTCACAAAAGGCGACGGCTCAAGAAACGGCGACGTGCGCCACATGGGTAGGGACGGGACAATGAAACTCCACAAGGGACTGCTTGCCAGCTTGTTCGGCGCAATGACACTGGTTGCTGCCTTCGGAGCCAGTGCGGCCGACAAAAAGGTCGTCGTCGGCTATCAGACGGATGCCTTGCCGTCGTCGGTCGGCATCGCTAACGGCGCCTTTGCCAAGGCGACCGGCTATGACATCGATTTCCGTAAATTCAATTCTGGCGCCGATATCTTTGCCGCCATCGCCTCCGGTGACGTGCAGGTCGGCTATGTCGGTTCCAGCCCCTTTGCAGCGGCGACTTCGCGCGGCCTGGCCGTCAGGGCCTTCTACCTCTCGTCGATTTCGGGCATCGACGAAGCGCTTGTCGTGCGCAATGGCTCTGGGATCAATACGCTGGCGGATCTGAAAGGCAAGAAGCTGGCGGCCGCTCCGGTCTCGACTGACCACTACCAGCTTCTCGCTCTCATCAAGAGCCTCGGCCTGACCGAAAAGGACGTTCAGGTCTTCGCCATTCCCCAGCCGCAGATCGTTGCGGGTTTCGCGCGCGGTGATATCGATGGCGGCTTCGTTTGGGATCCAGCGCTGACTGAACTGAAAAAGAACGGCAAGGTACTTATCACCTCCAAGGAGGTTGCCGACAAAGGAGCGCCGACCTTCTCCGCCTGGGTCGCCGCTACCGACTTCGCCGACAAGAACCCCGGTTTCCTGAAAAACTTTGCCGGCGTTATCAACGCGTCCTATGCTTCCTTCGCCAACGACAAGGCCGCCTGGGGGCCGGACAGCGACAACGCCAAGCTGCTGGCCAAGCAGCTCGGCGGCACGGCGGAACAGCAATCTGCCGCACTGAAGAACCTGACATTGCTGACACCTGAAGTTCAGGCTTCCGATGCCTGGCTCGGCGGTGGTGAGAAGTCCGGTGCGGCCAAAATCCTCAAGGATACGGCAACGTTCCTTAAGGACCAGGGCAAGGTCTCGGACGTCCTGCCAAGCTACGCCGCCTTCGTCACGCCGGACGCCGTAGTCGCGCCGAGTAACTGATAGCAACTGTGCCGCGCTGTCGTTATTCGCAGCGCGGGAAACGTATTGGATTTCACATATGCTGAAAGTCGAACGCGCCTCCGTCTATTTCAAAGCGCGGGATGGCCGCACCGTGCATGCTCTGGACCGGGTGTCTCTCGACATCCCCGACCAGGGTTTCGTCGTTGCACTGGGTGCTTCCGGCTGTGGCAAGTCGACCTTGCTGCATGCCATCGCCGGATTTCTGCCGCTGTCGGAAGGAAAGATAACCCTGGACGGCCGGCCGATAGAAAAGCCCGGTGCCGACCGTGGCGTCGTGTTTCAGAAAGATACGCTCCTGCCCTGGAAGTCGGTCCTCGACAATGTTGGCCTGGGGCTGAAATTTGCGGGCGCCGGAAAATTCGAGCGCCGCGAGAAATCGGAGGAGCTGCTGCAGCTGGTTGGTCTCGGCGAGTTCGGCAACGCCCTGCCTCATGAGCTCTCCGGTGGAATGCGCCAGCGCGTCGGCATCGCCCGGGCACTGGCGACGGAGCCGGATATCCTGCTCATGGACGAGCCGTTCGGCGCGCTCGACAGTCTGACGCGCGAGCAAATGCAGGAGCTTCTGGTGTCGATCTGGCACCGGTCGCGAAAGCGCATCTTCTTCATCACCCATTCGATCGAGGAGGCGCTGTTCCTTGGCACAGAACTGATCGTCATGTCGCCGCGCCCAGGCCGGGTCGTCGCTAGATTCAGCCTCGATTTCGTCAAGGATCTTGCCAAAAGTGGCGATGCGCGGGCGATCAAGACATCGTCCAAATTTGCCGATCTGCGCGAAGAGATCCGCACCATCATCCACAGCACCGACGACGTCAGGAGCGCTGCCGAATGACCGAACTGACAGAAGCAGCGAGCATTCTCCATCCCGAGGCGGAGGCGACCCATCGCCTCGTCAAGATGCGCACCTTCGGCATAGGCGAGCGATCGACTGCACCGATCAGCATCATCACCGGTATTTTGCTCTTGGCCGCCTGGTGGGGCGTGGCGAAATCTGGGCTCGTCGCCCATCTCTTTCTGCCGACGCCGGAAGAAGTCGTGAAGCAGGCAGTCGCCGTCTACAATGACGGCTATGCTGGCGCATCACTCTGGGAGCATGTCTCGGCCAGCCTGTTTCGAATTCTCTCTGCCGCGTTCGTTGCCTGTCTTTTCGGCGTGCCCGTCGGGCTGGCCATGGGATTGAACCGCTGGGCCAAGGGCGTACTCGACACGCCCATCGAATTCTACTGGCCGCTGCCGCCACTCGCCTACCTGCCGCTGATGATCATCTGGCTCGGCATTGGCGAGACGTCTAAGATCACCCTGCTGGTTCTGGCGATGTTCGCGCCAATCTGCCTGTCTGCCCAGGCCGGTGTGCGGTCCCTACCGATCGAGCGGGTCAACGCTGCGCTGTCGCTGGGCGCCAGCCGCTGGAACCTGTTTTTCGACATCGTTTTGCCCTCGGCATTGCCGGAAATCCTGACGGGCATCCGCATCGCGCTCGGCGTCGGCTGGGGAACGCTTGTGGCGGCCGAATTGATCGCGGCAACCCGCGGAATTGGGTTCATGATCATGTCGGCCTCGCAATTTCTGGCAACGGATGTGGTATTCGTCGGCATCGGCATCATCGCCGCTTGCGCGTTTGCCTTTACGCTGGTGATGCGTGCTTTGGAGGCATGGCTCGTGCCCTGGAAAGGCAAGAGCTGACGCTCCTGTCAGTCGAAACCTCCGCGGAACAAAAGAGAGTAGGTCACCATCAGGAAGCTGGCTCAAGATGCGCGAGTTTCGCCCACTTGACGATCTCGTGCGGCTTTGCAGTTCATTGGCAGAGGTCGCCGAAGAGGGCTATTTTCTGCATTGGGTGCCAGGATCGAAGTAGCGAGATACTGTTGCAATGAGGTCATTGCTGCTGCTCGATGAGCCGACCTCGGCGCTGAATGCGTCCGTCAAGGCCGGCATTCTCGACCTGCTCAACGATCTCGCGGTATCGCATGACATGACGCTGGTCAGCCATGATCCCGGCGTCATCGGACATATGACCAGGCCATAACGATGGAGAAGGGGCGCATCATCGGCGACGCCGACCACGCTGCGCTCGTCGCGCAGGCATCGGCCGTGCGTTAACGACGCCGCCGATAGCGCAGAGAAGACAAGCTGCCGTCCAGTTCGGAAATCTGCGCTAGCAGCTCGTCGGTGGTGCCGTCCTCGCAATCGTCACTTCCAAAGCAGCGGCGCGCCTCGTGCAGATTCAGCCTGTCTTCCAGACTGTCGCGGCAAGACCGAAGGCGACCGAAATAGCGCAGGACGCTCATAGCGTTCTCCATGTCAGACGTGGATGTCTCCGCGGAAACGGTTCTGTCAAATTAGTCTATCCAGCGAGTAGACTAAAGAAATGCAGCCCCGCTCCTGTCGCAATTCTTGAAAAAGATGACCACCGGGTGCCAACCCTCGGCTCTAGATCATCCGGCAACGACCCGCCGCTAAGGACGGATGCGCAGGACGGCGCGATGTGAGCGGCCGATGTCGAGATCCGCGGCGACGCCCCCATGCAGATCGATTGAGGAGACGCCCTCGCCACGCGTTTGCAGACGGCCCTGCTCCGCGCCATGGTCTGGCCCGACGAGTTCGATAATCGACGTGCCGATGGCGATGCGGATATCCTCGCCGGATCGCGTGACGGCATCGTCGCCCAACAGCGCGCGATAACGGCCGGCGCTCGCCGCAATGTCAGCGACATCGACACGAACGACGGCGATGCCCTCAGCGCGGTTGGCGTGCTTGCGGTGCTCGCCTAGAGGCACGCGCAAATCCCGCGCGGTGACATCGCCGCACCAGAAGGGCAGGTCGCGCGTTTCCGGCCGAACGATCTGCCAATCTAGCCTTACGCCATCCGGCCGCACGCGTCCGCCGGAGGCGGGCTCTGTTAAGCTGAGGCCCCGCGCCCGGGCGGCGGCGATACCCGCCTGCGTGTCGTCGGGAGCAAGGGCGAAGTCGACAAAGCCCTCGCCGGCCTCAGCAAGCAGCGTCCACCACGGATTGCCGGGATCGGGCCGATGATAGGCGATGAGCTCGAAATAGGCGCCATCGGCAAACACCACCAGCGCATTATGCGATACGCCGCCATGATGCACGCCGCCGGGATAAACCGTGAAGCCGAGTAGCCGGTAATCCGCAACGGCCCGCGCCAGATCGTTGACGGCGATGACAATATGGTCGAGGGCAAAAGCCATGGCTTGGTTTCCTTTGCGGCAGGATCGTGGGAGAGGTCGGACGCGCAAGCCCCTTCAGGCCGCAGGCGTTGGCTCTCCGAGCGACAGCATCAAGCGGTTGGCCCAGTTGAAGAATGCTGCGCCATGGATGACGTCGGAAATTTCCAGATTGTCCAGCCCCTCGGTCCGCAAGCGCTCAATTTCGGCAGCTCCAAAAACGGAGGGCGTGGCCGTCAGCGCCACGGAGGCGGCGACGATGGCATTCCAGCGGCTGCCGAGATCGGCATCGGTGCCCTCATCGAGAAGCCGCTGCACATCCTCCGTTCGCCTGGAAAAATGCGAGGCAAAACGGGCATGCACCGAGGCGCAGAAGATGCAGCCATTGGAGCGCGATGCGGCGGCGGCGGATAGTTCGCGCTCGGCGCGCGGCAAGCCGGACCTGGTGTTGTAGAAAATGTCTTTGTCCGCCTTGGTGCGGGCGCCCAAGATGTCGGGATCACGGGCAAGCAGCATGAAATAACTTGATTTCGCGCGGGCCGCATCGACGAGGCCGGCCCAATGCCGTTCGGTCAGGTCGGCCTCTTCCAATGGCTGAAGCCAGGGTGTCCAGCCGATCTCGGCCTGGGTAAAGGCGTTCGGGCGATTGTCGATATCGGTGTGGATGATCGTCTCGGTCAAAGTTGTCTCCTACGTGTTCACGGTTGCCGTCGTGTTTGGAGCAGCCAGTCGCTTGGTGCCGGCAGCGGCCAAGGCGGTCAGACCGCCAACCACGCGGATCTGGAAGGCCAGGAAGGCGACGATCTGCGACAGTGTGACGATGGCCGTCGTGCTCCAGCCGGCATCCAGCAGCCTCTGCAACGCCGCGGGGCCGGCCTCGCGCGGCCGGAACACCAGCAGATGGCTGTGCTGCAGCGCTGCCGTCAGCGTCTTGCCAAGCGTCACGGCGTTGAATTCTGAGATGGCGAAGGCCGGCCCCGGCTTGTCCTCCGCCGAAAGCGGCCCGCTCGGGAAGCGTCCGTAAGGCCCTTGCGTCCGTCCCTTTTCAACCTCGGCCTTGATGGCGCCGAGAAGCGACGCGCCGCCAGGAATCTCGGCCAGGCCCGAGGCATAGAAGTCCGCCACCGCATCGGCTCGATGCAGCCCCGCGACGAAGGCGGCCACCGTCAGGCGCTCAGTCCGACTGACATCGCCCGGCTCGGTTGGCTCGAACAGCTCTAGATAGCTCTTCTGGGCATTGGCGCGTGTTTCAGGTCGCTCGCTGCGAATGCGATCAATCTTGGACCCGGAGCTTATTCTGGTCAGGAGGTCGATGACGTCAGGTGTTGACGATGTCATGGGAATACCTTTCTGTTGAAAACGCGATCACATGGTTGCCACACTGAGGCGCCCAAGCGGTCGAATCGACTGCCCGCTCCAGCCTAGCGCCGGCGCGACTTCGCTGGCGATCAGCTCGAGCGAGCGCAGGATATAGGCGTGTGGTGGATCGACGGAGTGCGCCTGGAAGACAAGATCGGTGACGCGCGACAGCGCCGTGTCGGCCTTTAACGAGGCAATGACATCATCCGGCGTCCCGACATGCACGTCGAAGGCCTTGATCAGGCCGGCGGTCGTCCGGTCGGCGATGACATGGCCGCTAGCGACAAAGCGCTCGACGCTGCGCTGAAGGCCGATTTCCGCCAGATGCAACGCCTCTTGCCGGTCGTCGGCGACAAACAGGCTGCGAGAGCCGAGAATGCGGGGTGCACGCCCGGTCGGCAACGCCGCAAGATAGGCGTCGATGATCGGGTTCTGCAGGTCCCAGAGGGTTGCAGACGGTGCCTCCTCCGGTCGCGGTTGGGTGCGCGACAGCATCAGGCCGTCGCCATCGCGGCCGGCCCTCTCGCCGCCGCCGACAGAGAAGGTCGCCTGCCAGACGCGATCCCCGAGGGTCGGCGCCCCCGGATAGAGCCTGTTGCCCCCCGGCAACTCGCCGCCGCTCCAGGCATTGCGGATGGTGGCGAGGTGGCTGGCATAGACGGGTCCGCGTTCGGCGCTTTCAAGGCCAAAGGGCAAGAAAGCTTGCGGCGTGCCACCGGTGCCAAAGCCGACCTCCATCCGACCACCTGACAAGAGATCGAGCACGGCGGTGTCTTCGGCCACCCGCACGGGATTTTCCATCGGCAGGGTGATGACGCCGGTGCCGAGCCGGATGCGCGAGGTCCGGGCGGCAATATCGGCGAGCAGAATGAGCGGCGCCGGCAGGCCGCCTTCCTCCCCGTTAAAGTGGTGTTGCGCCAACCAGGCGCTGTCGAAGCCGAATTTCTCGGCATGGATGATCTGTTCGCCGACAAGGCGATAGCGGGTTTGTGCGTCCGTCTGGTCGAGTACGCGGCTGAAGAAGCCAAGGCGCTTTGGCTGAGAGCAAGCGGTCATGGGATTATCCTGCACTGGTAAGGGCGGCGCGCGTCAACAGCTGGTAGCGCTTGCCCGGAATGGCTTCGAGCAGCTCGCGGGTGTAGGCGTTTTGCGGATTGCCGAAAACGTCTTCCACCGCGCCATCCTCGACCAGCCTGCCGTTGTTGAGCACGGAGACGGTGTCGGCGATTTGTCGGACGACAGAAAGATCGTGTGAGACGAACAGATAGGTGAGGCCGAGATTTTGCTGCAACTTTTCCAGCAGCGTCAGGATCTGTGCCTGGACGGTAACATCGAGGGCGGACACAGCTTCGTCGAGCACAAGAATCTGCGGATCGAGGACCAGCGCCCGGGCAATGGCAACGCGCTGCCGCTGGCCGCCGGACAAAGCCCGCGGCTGGCGCTGCAGCACATCGGCCGGCAGGCCGACCTCTTCCACCATCGCCGCAACTCTGTCGAGCCGCTCTGCCGGCGCGATCCGCTCGAAATTCAAAAGTGGCTCCTCGACGATCCGGCGGATCGTCTGGTGCGGATCGAGCGAGCCGAACGGGTTTTGATAGACGAGCTGGATTTTCTTGCGAAAAAGCCGCAGCGTCTCGCCCTTCAGCGAAGCGAGCTCCAACCCATCGATGACGATCCTACCCGTCGTCGGGCGCTGGAAGCCGGCGACGGCGCGGATGGTCGTGGTCTTGCCGGAGCCGGATTCGCCGACAATGGCATGGGTGGTGCCGCGCCGGACGCGGAACGAAATGTCGTTGACAGCCCGAAAACCCGCACCCCTGCCCTGTCCAAACTCCTGGACGAGGTTTTCGACGACGATGATGTCCTTCGAGAGATCGTTCGCCGGCTGCGTATCGTCTGTCTGCTGCGCGGCAATGGCCGCAAAGAGCCTTCGTCTGATGTTAAGAGACGGCGCATCCGCCAAGAGCTGACGGGTATAGCTGCTTTTCGGCTGCCGCAGAATTTGGGCGGTGCGGCCCTGCTCCTGGATGACGCCGTGCTGCAGGACGACCAGCCGGTCGGCGCGGTCGACGGCGACCCCGAGGTCATGGGTGACAAGCAGCACCGCCGTCCCCGATTCCTGCCGCAGCCTGTCGATCAGCTCGAGGATGTGCCGCTGCACTGTGACATCCAGCGCGCTGGTCGGCTCATCGGCAATGATCAGCGATGGCTTGAGAGCGATGGCGATGGCGATCAGCACCCGCTGCTTCATGCCGCCGGACAGTTCGTGGGGATATTGCCCGGCGCGAAGTTCGGGCTGATTGAGGCCGACCCGATGCAGCAGTTCGATGGCGAGCTTATAGGCCTGCGCACCCGAGGCCTTGCCGTGGATGGTGAGGATTTCTGCCACCTGTCGGCCTATTGTCTTGACCGGGTTGAGCGCATTGCCCGGGTCCTGAGGGATAAGGCTGACGACCGAACCGCGAATACCGTTCAATCGCTTCTGCGGCCATCGTGCAATGTCCTGGCCATTAAGGCGGACGCTGCCGCCTTCAAGCCGGCCGTTAGAGGGCAGCAGCCCGATGATAGCCTGCGCCGTGGAACTCTTGCCGGAACCGGACCCACCGACCAGCGCCACAACCTCGCCGGCGGCGACGGTAAAATCGATGCCATGAACAGCGGTGCGCCATCCGTTCCGGTCCTCGTAGCCGACCGTTAGGCCGGAGACGTCGAGGGCATGCAAGGCGGCGTTGTTAACTGTCTGAACGATGGTCATATCCGCGCCCTCCCAATGGCTTGGCTGACACGATTGACAGAGAGTACGACCAATACGACGACGATGCCGGGTGCGGCCGTCAGCCACCAGGCGGTCGCGATATAATTTCGCCCCTCGGCGATCAATAGCCCCCATTCGGGTGTCGGCGGCGGTGCGCCGAAACCGAGGAAGCCAAGCGTTGCCAGCTGCAGGATGGCCCAGCCGATCTGCAATGCCGTAAACCCGATGACGGATGTCAGGGAGTTCGGCAGGATATGGCGCCAGAGCACCTGTAGGAAAGTGCCGCCACTGCCGAAGGCGGCCTCGACATAGTCGCTGCGGCGGACGGTGACGACCTCCGAGCGCACCAGCCGGGCAAAGCTGGCGATTGAGGTGACGCCGACGGCGATGGCGGCGTTGGTCGTACCGAAGCCAAGTAGCGCGATGACGCTCAGCGAAAGCAGCAGCGCCGGGATCGACAGCAGCACATCGACGAAGCGCATGATGGTGGCATCAACCCAGCCGCTGAGCGAGCCGGCGAAAATACCCATCGTCGTGCCGACGACAAGCCCAATGGAGACGGCCGCAAGCGCGCCTGACAGCGAATTGATCGACCCATAGACGATGCGACCGTAGACGTCGCGGCCGAGCGAATCTGTGCCGAGCAGATGCAGCGCGCTCGGTGCCTTGAGCTGCTGGCCCGGCTGGCCGGCAAAGGGGTCGTAGATCGTGAACAGACCCGGCACAATGGCCCACAAAGTGACGACGGCAAGAACGATGATGCCAAGGATCAGGCCCGGTTGGAGACGACGGATCAACCCGCGAGAGCGTCGATGTTCGGGCAGCAGGACTGGTGCTGGCGCAGCTGCGCCAACGCCGGTTTCCGCTGTTTCGACGGTATGTCCGGCTACATCGAGAAGGCTCATCGGATCCCTCCAAAAGCAACTCTCAGCCTCGGGTCGAAGACTGGATACAAGAGGTCAACGACGAGGTTGATGACCACGAAGGCGGTGGCGGAGATAACGACGATCGCCTGCAGCACAGCGACATCCTGACTATTGACCGCCTGTTCCGTCAGGCTGCCGATGCCATTCAGCCCGAAGACGGTCTCGGTAACGACGGCGCCGGCCAAAAGTTCGCCGAACAGTACGCCAGCGACGGTCATGACGGGAAGCGCCGCGTTTTTGGCGACATGCCGCCAAAGCACCCAGGCATGCGACGCACCCTTGGCACGGGCCACCGAGACAAAGGGCCGCGTCAAGACCTCATCGATGTTTCGCAACAGGATTTGCGCCATCGGCGCCGAGATCGGCACGGCAAGTGTCAGCACCGGCAGGATCAGACCCTGCCAGGGGCCGGGGTTGATTACCGGGACGAGGTGGAAGCGAAACGAAAACAGGTGAATGAGCATGATCCCAAGCCAGAAGGCCGGTACAGAGATGAAAAGCGCCGGGATCGACTGGATGAGGGTGCGCAATCGTCCGAAGCCGGCGATGTTGGCGAGCACGGCGATGACCATGGCAAACAGCGTTGCGGTCGCAAAGCCGAGGCCGGCAAGCCACAGGGTGGCCGGTAGATTGGTGGCAAGCTCGGAGCTGACCGGAACGCCGGCCTTGAACGAATAGCCGAAATCGCCCGTCAGAAACTTGCCTATGGCGCGAAAATATTGCTGCAATATCGAGCCATCAGCAGCGTAGGCGGTACGGAGCTCCGCCAGCTGGTCGGGGCTGAGGCCATAGTCCGGATTCTGAAATTTGATCAGCACCGCATCTCCAGGCATCGCCTGCAGCAGCAAGAAGGAAACCGTGAAGCTTACCCAGAGTACCAGCACCGCCTGCCCTACTCTGAACATGATATATCTTGGCATGACAGACCTCATCAACTGCATTGGCCCGGACGTCTGGCCGGGCCAGATATGTTTCAGTGTTCGGCAAGCCAGGTGTCGTAGAAGCTTGGACGGCCGACGGATTCAAAGGCAATGCCGCGGACATAAGGCGCGCTGGCAAAGACTTGCGGCTCTTCGAAGATCGGGATGACATAGGCCTGGTCGAGCAGATATGCCTGCGCCGCCTTGGAGGCGGCAAAGCGTTGGGCGCTGTCGGTTCCCGACGCAACGCTTTCCAGGAGTCCGTTCAGCTTGGCATCGACGAAGGTCGCCTTGGCGTTGAGACCGCCCTTCTGCAGCAATGCATCGCGGTTGAGCGGGTAGAACTGGCTTTTGATCACATCGGGATCGGCGCGGCCGACTTCGGCAACCACCAGCGGCGTTTTATCGGGATTGACGGTGTCGACGACGACATTGCCCGAGGTGCCGGCCAGCACTTGCAGCTTGACACCGACCTTTGCCCACTGCTGCGCCACGAGCTGCAGCACAGCCTTGTTCTGCGGCTGCGGCAGGGATTCGTAGACGGCCAGCGTTAGTGGCTTGCTGTCCTTCTGGCGAACGCCGTCTCCCCCCTTCGCCCAACCAGCCTCATCGAGAAGTTTTTCCGACAGCGCCGGGTCGTAGGATAGCTTATCGGACAGATCCTCATAGGCCGCGGCGGATGACGAAATCACGGATTTGGCAGCCGGGTAGTTGGCAGAAAACAGGGTCTCGACGATCTCCTTGTTGTTGGTCGCATGCAGAAGCGCCTGGCGCACCCGCACGTCGGCCACCAGCGGGTTCTCCGGTCGCAAGGCAATGCTGTCGTTGACGCCGCGGGTCGGCGCGGCATAGATCGGGAAGCTCTGGTCGCTGACCTGCTTTTCGTCATAGGCTTGCAATTGGCGGATGAAATCCGCTTGCCCTGACAGCAGCGCGCCGATGCGAACGCTGTCTTCGCCGGTAATTATGTATTTGAGGCTATCGAGATAGGCGCGCCCCTGATGCACGAGCTTCTGAGGACCCCAGTTGTAATCGCCGCGTGCCGTCAGCGTCAGATCCTTGCCGATGGTCTCGGCTGCGACCGTGAAGGGGCCGGAACCGATGATTTTCGTGGCGTCGCCGAGTTGCTCGAAGGGCAGGCCTAGCGTCTTCAACGACACCAACCCGGAGCCGATCACAGAGGTCCCCTGCAGGAAGCCGGGCGCCGGTTTCTTGAAGACAAATTTTACCGTTTGCGGATCGATAACTTCGCTGTGGTCATAATTGTTGATGACTTCGGAAACCGGCTGCTTCAGTGCCTTGTTGCCATGTCCAAAAGTATCGAAGTTCCTGGCCACCGCGTCGGCATCGAGCGGCGTGCCGTCGGAGAAGGTCACGCCCTTGCGCAGCTTGAAGACATATTCGGTGGCATCGGTGTTTACAGTCCAGGAGTCGGCTATCCACGGCTCGATCTCCAGCGTCTTTGGGTTCTGGTAGGTCAGCTTGTCAGTGATCTGGTTGAGGATGCCGCCGTTCGGGTAGAAGCCGCCGGCCGGCGGATAGAGATTGGTGTGGGCCTGCTGCTCGAGATAGACCAGCGTGCCACCTGGTACCGGTTTCGCGACATCCGCCGTAAAGGCAGTCGATGACAGCAGCGATGCGATGCCGGCGAATGTTGCGGCCATGAAGGTAGTCTTGTTGCGCATGGGAGAGCCCTTGATGTGAATTCCTCTCAAGGGTACGGCATGCGGCTGCAGGCGCAATATTCTCTATTAAATTAGTGTGCTATTTTTGTCGGTATATGCAAAACAACCGACGCGTAAGATCGTCTTTCCTTGCAACTTGTCTCCGATCCCATCCGCAGACCCTGTCTCGCGGCTCGTTCGGTATACAACTGCGACATCGGCCAGCACTTGCCCGTGGCATTGTCGCCGTGAATGCGGCACGCGGCCTAGACATCAGTTGGCCTATCCCCACCGCTCGGGATGTCCACTGCCATCGGCACAGCTATTCTCGAAAAATTATTCCTGTTGAGGCAGCCGAATGAGAGAAATCTGCGTCCCGCATCGGGGTGCCTTCTCTTACGATTGCGATAAGACAATTTTTTCGTCAAATCAAAAACAAGAGGCAGCCCAGATGATGTCGACGATCAGAGCTACATTCTTGGGAGTTGCAGTCGCCGTCGGCATGGTCGCCGGGTCTGCAGGGGCGGCCCAGCTTTCAGAGATCCGCATCGACTGGGCTACCTACAATCCGGTAAGCCTGCTTCTCAAGAAGGAGGGCTTGCTGGAAAAGGAGTTCAAGAATGACGGCATCAAGATCACCTGGGTGCAGTCGGCCGGATCCAACAAGGCGTTGGAATTCCTTAATGCGAGCTCGATCGATTTCGGCTCGACAGCCGGCGCCGCGGCGCTGATTGCCCGTGTCAACGGCAATCCGGTCAAATCGATATATGTTTTTTCGCGGCCTGAGTGGACGGCTCTAGTCACCCGTGCAGACAGCCCGATCAAGTCTGTAGCCGACCTCAGGGGCAAATCCATCGCAGTCACGCGTGGCACCGATCCACACATATTCCTCGTGCGCGCGCTGGCAGATGCCGGGTTGACAGAAAAGGATGTCAAGCTTGTGCTGCTGCAACATGCCGACGGTAAGCTCGCCCTATTGCGTGGCGATGTTGACGCCTGGGCGGGCCTCGACCCCCTGATGGCATCGGCCGAGGTCGAAGAGGGCGCGAAGCTCTTTTTCCGCAAGCCCGAGAACAATACCTGGGGCGTGCTGAACACCACGGAGACGTTCGCTGCAGAGCATCCAGACATCGTGAAGCGCGTGATTGCGGTATACGAGCGGGCACGCCAAGATGCCCTAAAGCACCCTGAAGCGCTCAAGGCGGCGCTGGTCGAGGCAGCGAAGCTACCGGAAAACGTGATCGACAAGCAACTCGAGCGCACCGACCTCACCAAGCCGACCATCGGTACAGCCCAGAGGGAAACCGTTGTCGCGGCTGGAAAGGCATTACAGAAGGCCGGAGTCATACAGGCAGGGGCGGATGTCGAGAAGGTGGCAGGTGAACTAATCGATACGGACTTTGCCGTCACAGATACTCGGTAGGGTTACGGTTCACTCCATGACGGATGCAGCCGAAGTCAGGCAGACTATCGATAAGCAAGCCGCGAGCGCCCGCAAACGACGGGCGCTCGCGGCTTTTTCCGTGCGCATTGCCAAGGCAATTATCATTCCCGCTGGTCTACTCATTTTCTGGGAAGTGGCTGTCGATCTCGGCTGGATGGGTGGACGGTTGATGCCGCCGCCGTCGATGGTGATGAAGACAATCTGGGCACTGTTGCAGAGTGGCGAGTTGCTGACACATGTGTGGATCACGACGCTTCGCGTCCTGCTGGGATTCTGTATCGGAACCGTGGCTGGCACCATTGCCGGCGCGCTGACGGGCTATTTTCCGCTGGCTCGCCAGTTGCTCGATCCGACCCTGCAGGCGTTAAGGGCCATCCCCTCAGTCGCCTGGGTGCCCTTGTTCATCCTTTGGCTCGGTATCTTCGAGACATCAAAAATCGCGCTGATTGCCGTCGGCGTGTTCTTTCCTGTCTATCTTGGCTTTTCCGGCGCGCTGCAGTCGGTCGATCGCAAGATCGTTGAGGTCGGCCGCATCTTTCGGCTGTCAGGTTTTGCGATGGTCGGGCGCATTTTGCTGCCAGCGGTGTTTCCTGCCTACGTGATTGCATTGCGGGCTGGTCTTGGACTTGGCTGGATGTTCGTTGTCGCCGCAGAGTTCATGGGCGCTTCCGAAGGACTTGGCTACCTGCTCGTCGACGGCCAGCAATTGGGGAAACCGGCGCAGATCATGGCGGCTATTGTCTGTTTTGCAATTATCGGCAAGGCAACCGACAGCTTGCTGGTCTTGGCCACCGCCCCTTTGCTTCGCTGGCAGGACACTTTCAACCGGGGGCAGAGCTGATGTTGTCGTTGCAGGGTCTTTCAAAAACATTCGCCGGCGGCATGCACGCTCTTGAGGGAGTTTCACTGCGGGTGAGACCCGGCGAGATCGTCGCCGTGATCGGCGGCTCCGGCTGCGGCAAGAGCACGCTGCTGCGTCTAGTTAGCGGCCTTGATCACCCAAGCCGTGGCCGTGTGATGCTGGGCGCAGAAACGATTTTGGAACCGCACCCTCGCATCAATCTGATTTTCCAGGAGCCGAGGCTGCTGCCGTGGTTGACGGTGGCGGGCAATGTGGGCTTTGGATTGCCGAAACAAACCGCTATCAACCGGGTTGGCCTTGTAAATGAGGCGCTGGAGAAGGTCGGCCTCTCATCCTATGCGGCGCGGTGGCCGAAGGAGCTTTCGGGTGGTCAAGCGCAACGTGTGGCGATTGCGCGTGCCTTGGTGACCCGCCCAAAAGTCCTGCTTCTCGATGAGCCGTTTTCGGCCTTGGACGCATTTACCCGAATAGATCTGCAAGACCATCTTCTCGATATCTGGGATGATACGCGGCCGACGCTGATCCTCGTTACTCACGACATCGAGGAGGCAGTAGCGTTGGCAGACCGGGTCGTTGTCATGCGCCCACGTCCTGGTCAGATACTCGATGAGGTTGCGATCCAGCTGCCAAGAAAGCGAGACAGGACAGCCCCCGCCTTTGAAGCTAAAAGACGCGAAATCCTGGCGCTTCTGAATATGTCGTTACAATCTGCAGCGTGTCAGATGACCGCAAGTCGATCGTGATCAGTGTGTTACCAGTCGGACATCGCCGACGTCACCGAACCGGGCACGTCGGCAGTTCGGCCACTGACCTGCGACGGCGGGTGCGTGACTTCATACCTTCAAGCAGCTGATAACCGCCGCTCCATCGACCAAAGCCACTGGCCGTGTTGATGTGTCCGGCGTTACCGATATTCTTTATCTCTGCGCCCCAGCAACGGCCGACCAGCGTCAGGCGGTCGAGCGACATGTAGCGGTCGTTGAGGCTGCCAACGACTTTAGTGGGAAAAGGCAATTGCCCCATCGGCATGTCGCCGAAGAGGACTTTCCCGGGGTGAAGAGTGTGGGTCGGCTCTAGATCACAGGGCGCGACGAGCAGCGCGGCCTTGACCTGTCTGGCGGCGCCTCTCCCGGCGAGGTGTGCGGCGAGCAGGCAGCCAAGGCTGTGGGCAACGATATAAGCCTCGCCGACAGCATCGAGCGCCTCTTCCAGACGCAGCATCCAATCACTGAGCCTCGGATTGTTGAAATCATCCTGAACGACGCATAGGCTGTCAGGCTGGTCCCGCAACCAATGCTGCTGCCAGTGTGCCTCATCCGATCCGAATAGCCCCGGCAAGATTAGGACTGCGGTCATGACCTGATTTTCTCCCTCAAGAGGATTCTGGGACGCGAACAATCCCTGGTCCTGCTCGTTGAGCTCCCCTCAGACCAGTCCCGCGACAAATGCGAACAGGAACAGGAATGCGAAGACGACCGCCCCCGTCTCAGCGCAGCGCGCTAAGCTGCGCCTCAGATCGACCGGCTGAATAAGCTGCAAATGCCAAGTGTATCCAATGACATAGCTCATATATGGGCCTCAATACCACGGTGCAGGGCTGAATCCCCAATAGTACATCTCGTATTCACTGGTCGGGCGCTCGCGCTCGTGCTCTGGAAACACCTCAGGGGTGCGCAATTTCTGCCGCTGTCCACGCTCGAAAAGAGTGGCGAGACGCAGTGTCAAATGTCCAAAAAATTTTGGCTTCATGCTGATCCCCTTCTGTCTATTGAGCATTTGAATGATCCTATCGTCGACGTGGTATCTGCGGCTTGCGGGTGCCAGATACAGCCCGGTCGGCCGCCACATACCAATATTGTCGATAGAGTTAGTAGATTGAAGAAATGAACGCCTAACCTTGAACCTGAGCCCGAAAAATTCGCCTGCGCGCACTGTCTTCGGCGCAACGCTTCCGTATCCGCATCAATTCAAAGAAGCCGCCATTCGACAATTCGGCGCTGCGTCAGCGCCGGTCTATGCCATCGACAAGGACGGCATAACACAAGGTATTCTCGACGGCCTCAACAAGCCGCTTGCGCAGATGGTGACTCCGGCGCATTTCGACTGGAGCGACAGTGTTTCGGGCCTTGAATACGATCTCGACAGAGCCACGGCGCTGATCGCCGCAGCCGGCAAACCCCTAAAATTACACCTGACGACTGGCGCGTTCTTCGACCAACGCGTTGCTGAAGCTATCCTGCAGGAATTGCAGGACCTAGGTTTCGATGCCGATATGGTTCAGGTCGACACCCCGCCTTTCTGCAGCTTATCCAGAAGGGGACGGCAGATGGCCCCACCCTCGCCATCAGCGCGTTCTCCTGCGCATGCCGACGACGCCCTCTCCTCATTGTTCCACCCCGGCAGCAGCTGGACAGTCGCGAAAAGGCCGGAAATCGGCAGCCTGGTCAACAAGGCTGGCTCGTCCTCAGACGACAAGCGCCGCCTCGCCGACTCGCAAAAAAGTCTCGAACTGGATCGCCAAGGGCATCCCCACTGGGCCGCTTTACCAGATGGTGGCAATCTACAGCGCAGCGAGGCCCTTAAATTTCAAACCGACGCCGAACGAAAGCTTCTCGATCAACCGCATGAGTGGCGATGGTTGATTGGATTATAGCGGGCTTGAAGCGCTCGCTAGCCAATGTGTGGAAGGATTATAGTCAATGGAAAATAATTCGAGCTCACGGCTGACCAAGTGTCAGAGATGACCTCCGGCAGCGCAAAAGGAGAAAAAAACTCTACGAAGTACTCTATTAAAAATATATACTAACTATGCATTTGGAAAGCGGCCGATTAGATTCTCGTTCAGTAAAACGAGCAGCCGGAGCCGCCATGTCGCGTTCAATTCGCTTCAATGCCTTTGATATGAACTGCGTCGGACATCAGTCTCCCGGCCTATGGAAACACCCGCGTGATAGGTCCTGGAAATACAAAGACTTAGATTACTGGCAGGACTTGGCTAGAACACTTGAGCGGGGAATCTTCGATGGCATCTTCATTGCCGACGTGATCGGTTATTATGACGTTTATAAGGGTTCGAACTATCACGCCATTGAGCAGGCGGCACAGATTCCAGTCAACGATCCTCTGCAGTTGGCGGCACCCATCGCGCTTGCGACCGAACACCTGGGCATCGGCATCACCGCATCGACATCGTTCGAACATCCCTACACCTTCGCGCGCCGCCTCGCGACGGCCGATCACCACACTAAGGGGCGCATTGGCTGGAACATCGTGACCTCGTATCTTGAAAGCGGTGCGAAGAATATTGGCCAGCTTGGTCTGAAGGGGCATGACAACCGCTATGAAATCGCTGCCGAATATGTTGAGGTCCTATACAAGCTGTTCGAGGGCAGCTGGGAGGAAGGCGCAGTTCAGCGCGATGCGGTTCGCGGCATCTTCACCGACCCCAGCAAGGTGCACGAGATTGGCCACAAAGGCAAATACTTCGATGTCCCGGGCTATCATCTGAGCGAGCCCTCGCCGCAGCGTACGCCCGTCCTGTACCAGGCTGGCGCCTCAGGGTCGGGCAAGGCTTTCGCCGCAGCACACGCGGAATGCGTCTTCGTTGGCGCGCCGACCAAATCATTGCTCAAAGCCTATGTCGCCGAGATCCGCCAGCGGGCTGCCGATGCCGGTCGCGATCCACGCAAGGTACTGATCTACAATCTCTCAACGCTGATCATCGACGAGACGGACGAGAAGGCACGAAAGCGCTTCGAGGAATACCAGGCCCATAGCTCTTATGACGGTTCGCTGGTGTTCATGTCAGGCTGGAGCGGCATCGATTTTGGCCAGTACGCGCCGACCGATGCTTTGAAGAAGGTCGAAACCAATGCGATCGTTTCGATGGTCGAGCATTTCGCTGGCAAGGACAAGGCGTGGACCGTGGAGGAACTCGCCCGCTGGGGCGGCATCGGCGGTGTTGGGCCAGTCTTCGTGGGTTCGCCGTCGACTATCGCCGACATCCTGCAGGAGTGGTCGGAAGAGACCGATGTCGATGGCTACAATCTTGCCTACGCGGTAACGCCCGAAAGCTTCGAGCAGGCCGTCGATCTGCTCGTACCGGAATTGCAGAAGCGCGGGGTCTATCCAACCGCGTACCGGCCGGGAACGTTGCGGGAAAAACTGTTCGGCGAAGGTCCATATCTTGCCAAATCTCATCCCGCAGACGCATATCGCGACATCGAGGCTTTCAAGCGCCGCCAGACTGAACGGGCGGCAACGCAACAGCTTAGAACTGCGGGCTTGTAATGTCGGCGCTTCTGGAACTGCATCACGTCTCACTTTCCTTCAAGGGCGTTACTGCGATCAGCGCCCTTAGCTTCTCGGTGCAGCCGGGGGAAATCTGCGCCCTGATCGGGCCGAACGGCGCAGGTAAAAGTTCGCTGCTAAACGTGATCAACGGAGTCTATCATGCCGATTCAGGCGACGTCGTCTTTGACGGCCTGCGCTTCGAGGCAATCCGGCCGCAAAAGGCCGCGCGTCTCGGCATCGGGCGAACCTTTCAGCATAATGCTCTCTTTCGTAGGCTTTCGGTCCGCGAGAACGTGTTGGCCGGTCTTTCACGGCATGGCAAGGCAAGTTTTGTCGAGAACATCCTACGCATCGGGCGCGATTGGGAGGAGCGGCGGACATTCCTTGCCCGCGCCGAAAGTATACTAGCCTTCCTCGGCCTCGAGCGGCATGCCGAGACCATCGTCTCGACCCTGCCCTACGGCTTGCAGAAGCGGGTCGACCTTGGTCGTGCCCTCGTTGCTGATCCCAAACTTCTTCTCCTCGACGAGCCGATGGCCGGCATGAACCAAGAGGAAAAGCATGAGATGAGCAGGATCATTGCGGAGGTCAACCGGACCTTCGGGACGACCGTCGTGCTGATCGAGCACGATGTCGGCATCGTGCTCGACCTTGCTCATCATGTCGTCGTTCTAGACTACGGCCGCAAGATCGCCGACGGCCTTCCTGCTGAAGTGCGCGCCGATCCAGACGTCATCGCGGCCTATCTCGGCACGGTTCATTGAGGAGAGCCCATGTCCTTTTTCTTTGAAACCTTGGTCACCGGACTGTTTGCGGGGCTAATGTACGCGCTCGTCGCCATCGGTTTCGTGCTGATTTACAAGGCCTCCGGCGTGTTCAATTATGCCCAGGGATCGATGGTGTTCCTCGCCGCCCTTGCCTTTGTCACGCTTGTCGAACATGGGGTAAATTTCTGGATCGCATTCGTGCTGACGGTCGCGCTGATGATAGCTGCGGCTGTCCTGATTGAGGCGACGGTTCTGCGACCCTTGCGCAACCGTGATCCGTTGACGTTGTTCATGGCGACGCTTGGTCTGAGCTTCGTGGTTGACGGCGCCTCGCAGTTCTTTATGGGCACCGACGTCCATATGCTCGACATCGGTGTCGAGGATATCGCCGAGAGTTACGGCGGCATCCTCATCAGCCAGTTTGACATCGTCGCGTCGTTCATCGTCGTTGCATTGGTGGCAGTGCTGGCCTTGGTGTTCAACAAGACCCGCATGGGGATCTCGCTGCGGGCTGTCGCCGACGATACGCTGGCAGCGCAATCGATCGGCATCCGCTTGCCCGCTATTTGGCGGATCGTCTGGAGCGTTGCAGGAATCGTCGCCCTTGTCGCCGGCTTACTTTGGGGCGCACGCCAAGGGGTTCAGTATTCGCTGTCCCTCATTACGCTAAAGGCGCTACCGGTACTTATTATCGGCGGCTTTTCGTCAATCCCGGGAGCTATTGCGGGCGGTCTGATCGTCGGCGCCAGCGAGGCGCTGGCCGACATCTACATAGGCCCGCTAGTCAACGGCAGTGTCTCCTCCTGGTTCGCCTACATTCTCGCCATCGCCTTCCTCCTCGTTCGGCCCTCAGGCTTGTTCGGCGAGCGCGAAATCGAAAGGGTGTGATGATGACCGCATTTCAATATACAAGCCTTCCCACCAGTGGGCGTATTGCGCCCAATGCGCGATACCTCCTGATCGCCGCCGGCCTAGCCGTCGTTTTCGGACTCATACCGGCAATCGCCAATGACTATTGGTTGAGTTCCATCATCATCCCGACGGTCGTCATGGGACTTGCCGGCATCGGCCTCAATCTTCTGCAGGGCTATACAGGGCTGGTGTCGCTTGGCTCTGCCGCCTTCATGGCCATCGGCGCCTTTTCCGCGTACAATTTCATCCTGAGAGTTCCTGGCATGCCGCTGCCAGTCGTCCTCTTGGCCTCGGGGCTCGTTGCTGCACTTGCCGGCGTTGTCTTCGGCCTGCCTGCGTTGCGCATCAAGGGTTTCTATCTTAGCGCTTCAACGCTGGGTGCACAGTTCCTTTTCGAATGGCTGTTCAGCAACTTCAGCTGGTTCTCCAACGACAGTCAGTCGCTGACTATTTCGGCGCCGCGTCTGACCCTGTTTAACTACGACCTGCAAACGCCGCTGGGCCGTTATTTGCTGGCCACCGGCGTCACGACCCTTTTGGTCGGTCTCGCCCTGCTCATCGTCCGGAGCCGCCTGGGGCGCGAATGGATGGCTATCCGCGACATGGAGACGGCGGCATCGGTGCTCGGGATCAAGGTCGCGCGGCGCAAGCTGCAAGCCTATGCTATCAGTTCCTTCTTTCTTGGCATCACCGGCATTCTCTGGGCATTCGCTTATCTCGGTACGTCGGACGCCCACACCTTCAGTCTCGACAAGTCCTTCCAGATCCTGTTCATCGTCCTGATCGGAGGCGTTGCGACCATCTTCGGCAACTTCCTCGGCGCCGCCTTCATTGTCCTGACGCCGATCCTGCTCGATCGCGTCGTCCTGGCAGCCCACCTGTCCTTCATCGGTGACCAAGGCGCCCTGACAAACCTGCAGCGCATCGTCTTTGGCGTCATCATCATCGTCCTGCTGATCAAGGAGCCGGACGGCCTGACGGCGCTCATTCGCCGCGCGGTCGGCATGTTTAGGGCAAAAAGGTCCGAATGAAGCCTGTTGGCGACAAGCGCAAATGGCGGTCGCCCCGATCAATCATTCTCATCGCTATCCTTCAACCACCGCATCAAGGGGTTACCATGTCTCTTTTTTCTAAGACAATCACGCTCAGCGCCACAGCATTGATCGCTTTATCAACTCTCGGCGCAGCCGCACACGCGGAAGAGGGAAGTGGCCAGCAGCTCTTCCCCCTGTTTTCCTACCGCACCGGGCCCTACGCGCCATCCGGCATTCCGCAGTGGGCCGGCTATCGGGATTATTTCAACTATATTAATGCGAACGGAGGGGTAAACGGCGTCAAGATCTTCGTTCAGGAATGTGAAACGGCGTATACGCTCGAACGCGCATTCGAATGCTACGAGCGCTATAAAAATGGATATGCCGGCGCTCCGGTTGCTGTGCTCTTCACCACATCGAGCGGCTTCGACGCCGCCGTCTCCGACAAGGCCCGCCAAGACAAGCTGCCGATCGTGTCGGTCGCCGGCGGTCGGGGCGATGCCGTCGATGGAAGCGTCTTTCCCTATCAGTTTCCGCTGCTATTCGACTACTGGACCGAGGCTTCAATCGTCGTCGAGCACATCGCCAATACGGTGGGCGGCTATGACAAGCTGAAGGGACTGAAGATTGCCACCCTTTACCACGACTCGGGTTATGGGCGTGAAACCATCCAGCCCATGGCGATCCTCTCCAAGAAATACGGCTTCGAAAATATCCAGATCCCCGTTCCGGACCCAGGCCAACAGCAGCAGGCGCAGTGGCAGCAGATCAAGCGCGCCGGCGTCGATTGGGTTTTCTTCCGAGCCTGGGGCGTGATGTCGCCGGTTGGCCTGAAGACTGCGGCCCGCGTCGGCTTCCCGGCCGACCACATCATAGGCGATATATGGACCGGATCGGAAGAAGACGCGCGTCCCGCCGGACCAGCCGCCAAAAATTATCTGGCGGTCTCCGTGTTCCCGTCTGGGACAGATTTCAAGGTCAGCCAGGAGATTAAGAAGAACATCATCGATGCCGGCAAGGGAGATCTGAGCGACGGCTCGAAGTTCGGTTCGGTCTATTACAATGCCGGCCTGCTGCAGGCGATCCTCTACACCGAGATCCTGCGGACGGGACAAGCCAAGTACGGAAACCGGCCTTTGACTTCAGCCGAAGGGCAGTGGGCCGTTGAACATCTCAACCTGACCGCCGAGCGTATCGAGGAACTCGGTGCCACGGGCCTCATAAGCCCAATCAAGGTGACGCCACAGGATCACGAGGGCAGTCCCGCTGCCAAGATCGTCCAGTGGGACGGCACGAGATGGACGGCAAAAACCGATTGGCTGAAAGGAGATCGACCGCTGTTCAAGGATGCCATCTACGCCAGGGCCGCAGCCTACGCGAAAGAAAAAAGCATCACGCCCCGTCCGTCCGACGCGGTCAACTAACACTAAAAGGATATGTAACATGGCCACACAGGCGGAAGGGTTTCTCGAAGTCAAGGAGATAGAGGCCGTCTACGGGCAGGCCGTTCTCGCCGTGCGGGATGTGTCGCTTTCGGTCGGGGAAGGCAAGATAGTTGCCCTCCTCGGCGCGAACGGCGCCGGTAAGACGACAACCCTGAAGGCAATCTCCAATCTCTTGGGCTCCGAGCGCGGTAAGGTAAGTCGTGGCAGCATCAGTTGGCGCGGCCAATCCGTTAGTACGTCGTCAGCTTCAAGGCTGGTGGGCAAAGGACTCGTTCAGGTTCTGGAGGGTCGCCATTGCTTCCCGCAACTGACAGTCGAAGAGAACATTCTCGCTGGCGGATTTGTCCGAAAACCGTCGCGCCGGGCGTTACTCGACGATCTTGAGCAGATCTATGCTTGGTTCCCGCGTCTTCGCGACAAGCGTCGAACAAAAGCTGGCCTGACCTCGGGCGGCGAGCAGCAGATGGTGGCAATCGGTCGAGCATTGATGACAAAGCCCAGCCTCGTACTGCTGGACGAGCCGTCAATGGGCCTGGCACCGATTATCGTCCAGGAGATATTCGAGATCATCCGGGCGCTGAACAGACAGTCTGGCGTCAGCTTCCTGCTGGCTGAGCAGAATGCCAATCTCGCGCTCAAATACGCCGACTACGGCTACATCTTGGAAAATGGGCGCATCGCCGTTTCGGGGACTGCAGCTGACTTGCGCGCTCGCGAGGATGTTCAGGATTTTTATCTTGGCGGCGCGGCAGCAGTCACAATTAACTGACGGTTCCTTTAGATCCAAAACTGACAAGGACTTCATGATGACCACCCAGATAGATCTTGCATGGGGTGCAGGCCCAACCGAACGCTATGAGGAACTGGCTTCGAGCTTCCGCCCTCTGTTCAACGATATTGCCAAAGGCGCGCTCGACCGCGAGTTGATGCGTACCTTGCCACAGGCCGAGATCGACCGGTTGAAGCAAGCGGGACTGGGCGCACTGCGCATACCGGTCGCCGAAGGCGGAATGGGTGCGAGCTTGCCGGAACTGGCCAACATACTGATCGAGCTTTCCAACGCCGATTCAAACATTACCCAAGCGCTGCGCGGGCATTTCGGATTTGTCGAGGATGTCGTTAACAAGGCGCCCGGCGGGTCTCGCCAGCGCTGGGTCGAACGCATTGTCCGAGGCGAGATAGCTGGCAATGCGTGGACGGAGGTCGGGGCCGCCAAGCAGGATGCCTTCTCGACGCGGGTCTCGCGCAAGGACGGCGGGCTCGTCGTTAACGGCACCAAATACTACACCACCGGATCCATCTTCGCCGACTGGATCGACGTCGGCGCGACAGGGCTGGAGGGAGAGGGCGTCTCGCTACAGGTTCGGCGTAACGATCCCGGCGTCAACGTTGTCGACGACTGGGACGGTTTTGGCCAGAAGCTGACGGCGAGCGGCACGACCGTCTTTACGGACGCGGTTGTCGATCCCGGTGACATTGTCGTCGACGACGACAAGTTCCGCTACGGCGCCGCCTTCTACCAGCTAGTCCATCTTGCCACTCTCGCAGGTATCGGCCGTTCGCTCGCTAACGAGGTGGCGCAGGCTGTAGCGGCGCGCACTCGCCATTATTCGAACAGCGCCGCGCCGCGCTCAAGCCAGGACCCACAGGTCCTGCAGGTAGTCGGTCGCTTGCGGTCCAACGCTTATGCCGCAAGTGCGATTGTGCTGCAGGTTGCCGCCGCCGTGGAGCGGGCCCATAAGGCCCATTTTGCCGGCGATCCAGAGGCCGAGGAGAGGGCCAATGCCATCGCCGAGCTGGAAACCTCGCAGGCCGTCACCGTCACAAGCAATCTCGTTCTCGAAGCCGCAACGATTGCCTTCGACGCGCTTGGGGCGTCCGCCACCCGGATTTCAGCCGGCCTCGACCGCCATTGGCGCAATGCCCGGACGCTGGCATCACATAATCCACGCATTTACAAAGATAGAATCGTTGGCGATTTCGCCGTGAACGGCACGCCGCCGCCTTATCAGTGGCGGATCGGATTGGCCCCGACCTGACCTGGCCAGAAGAAGCTTGAACTATGCAGTGTTCACGCTGACTGACGGATACATACTTGCCAGCCGCCATCGACATTGCACCCGCCACCATGCCGGCAATGGCGGCCACGAGTATATCCGAAGAAGCAGTGGAGGTGGACGCTACACCAACGATCAGGCTCGCCGTCGCGACGATACCGTCATTTGCGCCGAGAACCGCGGCGCCAAGCCAGCCGATGCAAGAGACAAGATGGTTTTCTACGTGCAATCGCTGAATGAGAACAGCCAATTCCGGATTGAGACAATTCAAGATTCAAAAAGACCGCATCCAGAGAGCTTATGAGGTCATAATACAGGAACAGGACGGAAAGAACGAGCTCGTTGCGCAGAATGTCCAGGACCTAGGCGTCTGTGTCCCCGAATAAGCGGTCAAGACCAAGGTCAGCCGAGCGTTAGTCCTCCAATCGGAAATCTCCTCGGCCCATAGCGCGTCATTTAGAGGGTGACGGGTGCCGAATTGAAGGTTAATCGGCTGCAGCGAGTCGTCGGCGCGCGCAAAGCCGCCAGCGGGCCGATGCCCGTTCCGACCCGATGAGAATGACCGGCTTGCGGTTGCATAGGGGCGAAAGGCCGGCTTTGGACGCACGAAATCGGCGAGGGGCTTTTACCGTCGAGCCGAAGTCCTCCCGTGACTGGGATGATCCAGATCATTTTGTTGCCGTTGCCGTCGTCATTTGCAGGCCCTCTGCCGACTGCTCCGCCTTGCTTGCGAACAGTCGTTTTAGCAGGCCGACGAGGTCGTCCACGAAGGTGTAGACGGTCGGGATGATGAGCAAGCTGAGGAACGTAGATGTAATCAGGCCTCCTAGGACCACGATCGCCATCGGCTGGCGAAAGCTCGAATCGCCGCCACTCAGGCTCATGGCGGCCGGCATCATGCCTGCTCCCATGGCGATGGTTGTCATGATGATGGGCCGGGCTCGCTTGTGGCAGGCGTCGACCAGTGCCTCGAAGCGCGCCATGCCGTTTCGGCGGGACATGATCGCGTACTCGACGAGGAGAATCGAGTTCTTGGACACCACGCCCATCAGCAGGATCAGCCCGATAATGGCTGGCATGGAGAAGCTCGTTCCCGTGATGAGGAGCGGTGCCAATGCACCGCCGAGTGCGAGCGGAAGCGCCATCAGGATGGTGACGGGCTGGAAAAAGTCATGAAAGAGCAAAACAAGGACCGCATAGATGCAAAAGATCCCGATGCCCATTGAGGTCCCGAAGCTGGTGAAAAGCTCGGAACTGCGCTGCAACTCCCCCTGCTCCACCTGGTGAACACCCTGCGGAAGCTGGCGAAGTGCGGAGAGCGCCTGGGCCTCCTTGTTCACGTCCCCCAGGATGCGCCCGTTCAACTCGATGGACAGCGTGATGTTTCGGGCCCGATCGATCCGATCGAGCTCGGATGGACTGCCGCCGATCGAAATCGCGGCGATGCTTCCGAGCGCGACCTTGCCGTTCGCGCCGGCCACCTGCAGCTGCGATATGGCATCGATATCCTCGCGGGAGTTGGCATTGAAACGCACGCGGATTGGAATTTGGCGTTGCGGCAGATTGAGTTTGGCCAGTGCGTTGGAGTAATCGCCATTGGTGGACACCCGGACCGCCTCGGCGATCGTTTCCGATGTAATCCCCAGCGCCGCAGCCTTTGCGAAATCAGGCCTTATCTGGATTTCTGGGGCTTGCAGCGATGCACTCGAGGTGACCGCACCGATGCCCTTGAGTGTCCGGAGCTGTTCCTCGAGCGCACTTCCCGCCTGCTCCAGGCTGGTGGGATCATCACTGGCCAGCGTCAACTCGAGCTTGGTGCCATTACCGCCGGTCCCGACCTCGACGCGCACGCCGGCAAGAGAGGAGAGCGCGTTACGGATGTCGCTCTCGATCGCAGCCTGCTTTCTGCTGCGCTTCTTGATGTCGGTCAGGTTCACGACGAGGGTCGCCTTCGTCACATCCGCCGTTGTCGTGGAATCTATCCCGCTGCTGCTTGAGGAACTGCCGACGACGCTGAAGACCTGCGTGACATCGGTGAGTTTGGAGACGATGTCGCTCGCACGTCTCGATACGGCATCCGTCTGGTCCAGTGTGCTGCCGGGTTGAAGCGTCAGGGTGACCTGCGTTTGGGCGTCGTCCGAGGCGGGGAAAAAGCCGGTTTGCAGGAACGGGATGCTCGACAAGGACAGGACAAGGAAGATGCCGGTCACAAGCATCGTCATCTTGCGATGGTTGAGGCAGGTTTTGACCAGCGCAATATAGGCCCCCATGATCCGGCCGTCTGCCGCTTCAGCCTGACCCGGCTTGAACAGATAAGCGGCCATCATCGGCGTCAGAAAGCGGGCCACCAGAAGTGAGGATAGCACGGCGACGGAGGCAACGATCCCGAATTGCCGGAAAATCAGACCGGGAATGCCGCTCATGAAGGCCGTTGGTAGAAAAACCGCAACAAGGGTAAATGTGGTTGCGATGACGGCCAGACCGATTTCGTCGGCAGCTTCGATCGCCGCGTTCATCGGCGTCTTGCCCGCCTGGAGATGGCGGGAAATGTTCTCCACCTCGACGATCGCGTCATCGACCAGAATGCCGACCACCAGTGACAATGCTAAGAGTGTAACGGTATTGAGGCTGTAGTCGAAGAAATGCATCACCAAGAAGGTGGGGATGATGGAAAGCGGCAGGGCTATTGCGGACAGGCATGTTGCGCGGAAGTCCCGCAGGAATAGCCATACCACAATGACAGCGAGAATGGCGCCTTCGTAAAGCATCTCCATCGAGCCGTCATAATTTTCGACGACGGGATTGACTGTCGTATACGCATCGACGATCTCCACTTCGGGATGCTGCGACGCGAACGCCTTCATCTCCTTTTGAATATCTTCGGCAACGGCCGTGTCCGAAAACCCATTGGATCGCTTGATCTGAACGGCAATCACCCGGTCTCCATTCAGATAGGCAAGGGACGAGCGCTCCGCAAAGCTGTCCGTCACTTTCCCAAGCTCGTCGAGCCGGACACTCTGTCCCGTCGAGAGGGGGATCGCCAACGTCGCTATATCCTCGACGGACGGAACGGCACCGAGCGTGCGAATGGTCTGACGCGAAGAGCCGATGTCGCCGCGACCGCCGGACTTGTCCGACTGCACAGATTTAACCCGTCCAGACACATCCGATGCGGTCACCCCGAGCGAGGTCATGGTGTTGGCATCGAGGTCGATATGGACCTCGCGATCAACCCCGCCCAGCCGATCGACTTCCCCTACTCCGCCGACCGACAGGAGCGCCTTGGTCATGTCGTTGTCGACGAACCAGGAGAGCTCGGTCTCGTTCAATTGCTTCGAGCGCACGGCGTAGGCGACGAGGACGGATGATTGGACCGTAACCTTCGAGACCGTTGGCGAATCCATTTCCGACGGAAGATCGCTCTTGGCGCTGTCGACCGCGTTGCGCACTTCGTTCAGTGCGCTTTCGCTGTTTTTTTCGAGCTTGAACGAGACGCTGATGGCGACAGACCCGTCGGTGATCGTCGTCGTTATGTGATCGAGAAGGCTCAGGGTCGCGAGCTTGTCTTCGATCTTCCGTGCCACCTCCGTCTCGAGCTGGGTCGGCGCCGCGCCTTCCAGCGATGCGGCAATCTTGATGGTGGGAAGATCCATGTCCGGAAAATTCTGGACCTGCAGCTTGGAGAACGCCAGCAGCCCACAAACGGTCAACAATGCGAAAAGCAGGATTGGCGGGACAGGGTTGCGGATGGACCATGCGGAAATATTCATTGTGCCGCCCCGTCAACCTTCACGAGCGCGCCTTCCGACAGGAAAGCACCGCCAGACTGAACAATTGCCTCATCGCCCTTCAAGCCAGAAGAAATTTCGACCCGGTTGTCCCTGCGGCGACCGACATCGACGCGTGTCCGGTGAACCTTGTGCGCCTGATCGATTGTGAAAACGTAATTGATGCCGTCTTTGAAGACCAAGCTGGATTCCGCCACAGTCAGGGCGTCCTTGTTGCCGATATCGATTGTGCCCGACACATAGAGGCCCGACCTGGGCTGCGGCTCCTTGGGCAAGGCCACGTACACGATCGAGCGACCCGTATCGGTGCTGACTGTCGGCGCGATGAGCCTGACGGTACCCTTGAAAGTTGCGCCGTCGGGACGTCTGATCTCCGAGGTTTGCCCCTCTTTGATTTTCATAAGATATTGGGTCGGAATCTCAGCCTGCCACTCGATGCGTTGCTGACGCGTGAGACGAAACAACTCCGTTCCTGTGGATACCACGGCACCCAAGGACGCGGATCGCGACGTGATGATGCCGTCATCGACGGCGGCAATCGTGGTTTGCGCAAGTTTGATGCGCTGGCTTGTAAGCGTAGCCTGTTCGGAATCGAGGTCCGCCTGCGCACTTTGTTCTGTCGTGAGATATTCAACTTGCTTCTGATCGGAAAGTGCTCCCGAACCGCTCATTTGGCGGGCCCGGTCAGCATCCGCTTTCGCCTTTGTCAGGGATGCCTGCTTGGATACGACAGCGGCTTCCTCCTTGCGCAGATCCGCAATTACTGTCTCCTGGTTGAGCCGAACCAGAATGTCGCCCTTTTTTACAACGCTGCCGACGTCCGCCAGGACCTCGGTGATACGCAGCCCACTCGTTTCGGATTCAATGACGGCTTCATGCCACGGCTTGAGCCAGCCGGTCGCCGGCACGGTTTCGGGCCAGTCCTTGGTTTCCGGGTTGACCGCGACCACCGTCAATGCAGCTGCTCCCTCGGTCTTTGCCTGTTCTTCCGCCGAGACCTGTGCCACGCCTACCCAACAGGTGACGATGGCAGTCGCCAGCACCCGATGAACGAGACGGTTAGAGCGATGTCGGGAATTTTCAGTCGGTTCGATTTGGCGCGAATTTGTCATTGGGCGATTGGCTTTGCTCGTAGGTGCGGCGCTTCGACCAGGTCGCGCGCGGCAGGCTGTGAAATGTCAATTGGGCCGGTCCAACCGCCCCCGAGGGCTTTGTTCAGCGAGACGTAGTAAGTGGCGATATCGGTCCTGGTCTCGATGAGGTTCTGTTGAGCGGAGTACAGCGAGCGCTCGGCGTCCAGCACATCGAACAGATCGCCTTCACCGGATGTCTTGAGCTTTTTGGAGAGATTGGCGGCCGTGCGATAGCCTTCGACAGCCTTGCCGAGGTCCACCGACCGGGCACGCGATCGATTGAGGGAAACGATGGCGTTTTGAACGTCCTCCAAAGCGGAGAGGACGGCTGACTGATAAGCGAACACGTATTGGTCGCGCTGCGCCTTGGCGACATCGACCGCTGCCTTCAACTGGCCACCCTTGAAGATTGGGATTGTAAGCGACGGCCCGAACGACCAGCCGATCGTGGATTTCTTTCCGAGCTCCGAGACGCTCGCGGCAGATGAATTGATGGATCCGGTCAGGCTCACCGAGGGATACCGGTTGGCCTCAGCCTCACCGATCTTTGCGGTCGCCTGGGCCAGTTGCCGTTCAGCCTGGCGGACGTCGGGTCGGGTGTTCAAGATGTCAGCGGGTATTCCGACCGATAGCCTCGGAGGAGGCGCTGGAAGCCTCGATTTCTTGCCAAGAAGGCCGTCAAGCCGGAGCGGGGACTTGCCGAGCAGCACACCCAACCTGTTGACGGACTTGGCATAGGAGATTTCATAGGTCGGGATATCGGCATGGGTGGAGGCAGCCTGCGCCTCGGCCTTGGAGACATCCACCATCGATGAGCCGCCCGCCCCATATTCCGTCCGTGTGAGCGATGCAGTCTGGCTCTGGGATTTGGAAGAATCGCGAGCCAGTTCGGTGAGCTGCTGGTATTCCCGTGCCTGAATGTAATAGGTGGCAACGTCCCCGATCAGGGTCACGAGCGTATCGCGCAATTCCTCGTCTGCCGCATCGACCCCGTATTTCGCGGCTTCCGCCGCGCGCTTGTTGCCTCCGAACAGATCGAGTTCCCAGCTTGCATCGAAGCCCGGCTGGTAATTGTTGTAGATCGTCGCCGGCGCGCCGGCGGCAGCGGCGGTGCGATTGCGCGTCGCAGATGCCGTACCCTCGAGCGATGGAAGCAGTGTGCCCACCTGCTCTCGATAGCTGGCACGCGCTTCGCGCACCTTGGCCTTTGCGGTGGCAACATCTAGGTTCGCGGCAACGGCCTGCGCGATGAGATCGTCCAGAATTGGGTCCTTCATTTGCTTCCACCACTCAGCCAACTGAGGCGGCTTATCGGCATGGACGGCCGCCTTCCCGCTCCAGCTTGCAGCCATAGGGAAGCTTGGCTTCTGGTAGTCCGGACCCACGACGCAGCCACTGAGCCCGCCGGCGACCAGAAGCAGCGCGCACAACTGGCGGGGCGCTCCGTTAAGGCCTGCCCAGAGACGATGATGTCGGGCAACATGGAAATGGCGGTTGGCCGGTAATGCGCCGTTGGACCTGGGAGGAGCATTTTCACGGACGCTCGGCCAGAGAAACCGGGCTTGGGCTATGGTCATCTTGGTCAAACTGGCTCCGAGGCAATTGCCGACGGATCTTCTGATAGCGACTGCGATGTTAAGCGCCGTTAAGGAAGTGTAAAGTTGTGTAAAACTTCTACCGGTTCGCCGTCTTCTGTATATTCGTTTATCTCTGACAACGTGGAAGCCAAGATGCCGAAAGTTCTTCTCATCGACGATGATATCGAGCTGACGACGCTTCTCAGCGAATATCTCGTGGAAGAGGGATTCGACGTCGAAACATCGACTGACGCCCGGGTCGGCATCTCCGGTGCCGCCGACCAATCGGTCGACATCATCGTTCTCGACGTCATGATGCCGAGAATGAACGGCATCGATGCGTTGCAGCGTATCCGCCGCCTTGGCAATGTTCCCGTCCTGATGCTCACGGCGAAAGGGGACGACATCGACCGGATTTCCGGCCTTAACCTCGGCGCCGACGATTATGTCGCCAAGCCCTGCTCTCCGGGTGAGCTTGTCGCGCGCATCCGCGCCATCCTCCGGCGAGCCGGAGGCCGACTTGATGAACAGGATATTCTTCGTGTCGGCGACCTGATCCTGAATTCTGCGGGCCGAGCAGCGCAATGGCAGGGAAAGCCGCTGGAATTAACGGGTGCCGAATACAATATTCTCGACGTGTTGGCGCGCAACGCCGGACAGCTTGTACCGAAACAGGAAATCTCCCGGCGTGCATTCGGTCGACCGCTGACGCCGTTTGACCGGCGCATAGATGTGCACATCAGCAGCGTCCGTCAAAAGCTCGGTGTTCGTGCTGACGGCACCTCGTGGATCCGCGCGATCCGTGGGCAAGGATACCAGCTGGTGCAGGCACTCTGATGCGGAGGCTCTTCTGGAGAATTTTCGCGATTGTCTGGCTGACGATGGCGGCGTCGCTTGCGCTATTGTTCGTCATCAATTCCGTTTTCGGCGTATTACCCCTCCCCGAGGAACTTCGCGATCAAAGAACAGGCCTGGCACTTGATACAGCCGCAGTGCTCTTGGCGAAAAACGGTGTTGGGATAACACAACAATACCTGACGGCAGTCGCCACGACACCCTCACCCGTTCATCTGAGCCTGGCGGTCATTGGAGATTCCATGGCATGTGCAACAAAGGTTACGGGTCAATTCGAGCGACGTATCCTCTATGGTGGCCAGTGCTATCAAGTGATCGCAGTCACAACAGAAATCGATTTTTTGGCGCGCAATCTGCCAAAGCTCGTCCCCTGGTCGTCGGCAATGCTCGCTGCTGCGGTTACGGCCTATTGGCTAGCCCAGTATCTGACACGACCGGTAGAGCAGTTGCGAGGCGGTCTTCGCGCACTTGCGCAGGGTCACTTCGATGTCAGGATTGGCGGCGACACCAATCTGAAAAGAGACGAGATTCAAGCGCTCGCCCATGACTTCGACGTGACAGCCGCCCGTCTTCAGGATTTCCAGGATATCCAGCGACGTCTTTTCCACGACGTGTCTCACGAGCTTCGGTCGCCCCTATCTCGACTTCAGGCGGCCGTGGGGCTGCTGAAGCAGAATCCCAGCCGGTTGCAGGCTATGGCCGAGCGCCTTGAGCGAGAGATCGCGCGGATGGACGACCTCGTCGGTGAAGTTTTGACGCTCGCGAGACTGACGGCGAGCGACAAACAGCCAATGGAGCGGCAGACTGTCGATCTGGTCGATTTGCTTCAGGAGATTGTCGATGACTGCGCTTTTGAAGGCGCCTCCCGCAACATCCACGTCACCTACGAAGGCGCGAAATCTTTCGTCACATCGGTAAATGGCGAGCTTATTTACAGGGCTATCGAAAACGTCGTGCGCAATGCCGTAAAATACGCGCCGCCGGATTCAAGGGTTGTCATTTGCGCAGAAAGAGCCGGCCAAAACTTCGTCATCACAGTCCTCGATGAAGGACCCGGCATAGCGAAAGACATCCTCGCCGCCATATTCCAGCCGTTCCGCCGTGGAAACGATGTGCCTGAAGGTACCCCCGGCTTCGGACTCGGATTGGCAATCACCAAACATGCTTTCGCCAGCCACAGCGGCCATGTGGAAGCGGAGCTTCCTGCCAAAGGCGGTCTGCTCATGCGGATGACACTTCCCGTTTGACCTGTCTTCTTGGAATGACAGCAGGCAACTGAGCACCGCGGTTATGCCGGAGTGCTCTGGTTGCGTCAATTCAGACGACGGGCCGCAGATCGCGAACCGTACTGACCGATTCCAGCAGTGCAGCAAGGTGCAGGATCGTCGTTTCTGCCTGCCACCTTGAAACCAACTGGATGCCGATCGGCATGCCGTCGTGGCTGGTACCAAACCGCATTGTCAAACCCGGCAGGCCAGTGACGTTCAGGGGCACGGTCGAGCCCTGGAGATAGGTCGCATCTACAGTCTGGCCGTTGATCAGGAACTCCGTAGTGCCATGTTTCTGGGCCGGGATTGGCTGCACAGGGGTGATCAGCGCATCGTAGCGCTGGAAATAGTCGGCAAAACCATCCCTCAGGCTCTCGGCCGCCTGCTCGGCTTCAATATAGTCCTTCATAATGGTGTCGGGCGCAGCAAGCATGGCTTTTGCCATCATGTACAATTCGTCCTGGCCGCGACCGGCCGTCGCCTCCGCGAAATCGGGCTTCATCTCCATCACGTGAAGGCGGTTGAACACATCGAGCGCAAAATCCTTCTCAAGCGCCGGAATACGAACCTGCTCAATGATCGCGCCCTGGCCTTCGAGCGCTTCGGCGGCGGCCTTAACGGTGGCGGCCACCTCCAAGTCGATCGGACCAAATCCAGGTTCGACCAGCCAGCCAACACGGATCGGACGATCTGGCGACGTCCCGACGCCCGTATCGAACTGGGCCGTGCTCGATGCAAAGCCATCCGCCCCGTCCGGCCCAACCATCAACGAATAGGCCAATGCGACGTCGCGAACGCTACGGGCCATCGGACCGACATGCCAGAAGCGGCGAGGTGCCCGCGGCCAGATCCCCGTCATGGGGATGCGGCCATGGGTTGCTTTCATCGATGTGATGCCGGTCTGCGCCGCCGGTCCACGGATGGAGATCGCCAGATCGGTGCCCAGACCCAGCGGCGACATGCCGGCGGCAATTGCAGCGGACTCGCCGCCACTCGACCCCCCAGGTGTGCGGTCGAGGTTCCAGGGGTTGTTCGAGCGGCCCGTAAGCAGGTTGTCGCTTTCGATCCAGTAGGAGAATTCCGGAAGATTGGTCTTTGCCAGGAGGATGCCGCCAGCCGCCTTCATTCGGGCAACACTTGTGGCGTCGGCATCTGGAGTGCGGCCCCTGAAGATGGGCGAACCGCGCTGCGTGAGGACACCTGCTGTGTCGATTGAATCCTTGACTGTGAATGGGACGCCATGGAGTGGGCCGAGCTTTTCGCCGGCGAGGACGGATGCCTCTGCTGACCTGGCAGCGTCGAGTGCGCCTTCTGCCAGCGAGACGATCGCATTGACCTTTGGGTTGACTGAAGCGATCCGATCCAGGTGCGCCTGGACGACTTCAACGGGCGAGATATCCCTGGTGCGGATAAGTTCGGCCAGTTTGGTGGCATCGAGATTGGTGAGAGTTGTGCTCATGTGAGGCTCCTTTGAGATTCGCTTGTATATCTACCTAACGTTTGGTAGTCAAAAGCTAGAGCGTAAAAATTGGTTGGTCAAGCCCCTTCCTGCCGCTAGAACGAAACCGGAAGCGAGGTAGACAATGAGTTCGGATTCTCGAGAGAAGATTTTGCTGGCAGCCAGAACAATGGCGCAGGCGCATGGTTACGGAGGACTGAGCGTCCGCGATCTGGCGGCGGATGTTGGCATCAAGGCCGCAAGCCTCTACTACCACTTCCCGAGCAAGGCGGATCTCGCGACCGCCGTGGCGAAGCGATACTGGGAAGACTCGGCCGAATACCTTGAGGGTCTGCTGGCAGAGACGCCGCACGATCCGGGCCGCTCCCTGCATCGATATCCTGAGACATTTCGTTGGGCGTTGCAGAACGACAACCGCATGTGCCTCTGCAGCTTCATGGGTGCCGAGTACGACGACTTGCCTGAGGCGCTAAAAAAAGAAGTGCAGACTTTCGCCGATGTCAACGTGGCGTGGCTGAGCAAAACCCTTTTTGCTGCAGGGATTGTCGGCCATGAAGAGAGCGAAGCACGAGCTCATGCCATCTTCGCCGCCGTGGCCGGCGCCCAGCTAATGGCAAGGAGTCGATCAGACATAACACTCTATGATGCCTTGATCGACGCCTATCGCATTGCCGGGCTCCTTCCGGCATAGTGACAACAGAGTGCCCGGCAGTGGGGTCCCCAAATGTCTTGCTAACGTCGTATCGCCCCCTGAAACCCGTGAGGTGCCGATGCGACGGTCAGCGGTCGCTCGAACAGGCGATCAAGCAGTTAGCCTGAACACGCAACCCATCAGATCCCATACCGCCGATCGAGCTCTTCGAGGCCAGATTGCACTTCATCGATCGCGATTGGCTCTGGCGTTCCTGGCAGTTGACGAAGGCCGGGCTTTGAGTCGATCGCATAGAAATCCGACGCCCACGCCGCGAGGATAGCGCGCTTGTCATCGACGGAAAGAGTCGGCGCTCTCACCACGTCGATCGGCCTCCGAAGCTTCATGCCCTGAATAAGAACCGACGGCCCCATCGCCATTGCATTGTTGGCGGCCTGCTGCAACATTGTGTGCATCATCGGTCTACCTCATCGTACCTGAGGATCCCGGTCACGCCGCTGGCGTGACGGGGCGATCACGTTTGTTTCGGGCGCCAGCAGATCGTGTTTCTCGGCAAAGGCGGCAAACAGTCCCCGCACGGTCTCTGCTTCGATCTCACCCCGCAACGCGGCATTGCATGCCTTGAGCACAACCGAATGGGCTGGGTCTCTAAGTGAGGCAGGCCATTCGATGAGATGCCGGTAGGCGTCCATCACGCCGCATACTTCCGTCGGAAAGCCAAGACCGACAAGAATGGAAACGGGCTGTCTGAACATATCGGATTTCATAGCTCTCTCCTTTCCAACCCCGAATGTTGATGGGCGCCGCTACAACTGCGCCCGGTTTAGCCAAGACGACAGAGTCAAGCAGCCTTGCGAGCTTCGATCTGCGCGTGAGCGGCAGAGGTCAAAGCGGCCTCGTTTTGGATTGAGATTGTGCGCGGCTTTAGGGCCTCTGGGATGTCGTGAATGAGATCGATCGACAGGACACCGTTGCTCAGATCTGCTCCGTTCACCCGGACATGATCGGCAAGCTCGAACCGGTGCTCGAACGGACGGGCGGAGATACCGCGATGCAGGCAGCAATCGGTGGATGCTTCCTGCTTCCTGCCAGTGACAGTCAGCAGCTTGGACTGTAAGCTGATGTCGAGGTCGTCCTGGGCAAAGCCAGCCACCGCGATCGATATCCGGTAGGTGTCGTCATCATTCTTGACTATGTCGAAGCGCGGCCAGTCGTTGGTCAAGCGGGCGCGCTCAGCGTTTTCCCGAAGGTTGAGCACCCGATCGAAGCCGACGCTCGAGCGGAACAGCGGTGCATAGTCGTAAGATGTTGCCATAGCCATATCCTCCTCTAAGCAGCATGGTTACGAAAGCGCCAAAAGGCAGCGTCGGACCGATGTCGGACCTGTCATCAGCGGCTGACCTCATTCGAATTGGTTTTTGCAATTTTTAGGTTCAAGGGCCATTGTGAAAAAATTCGCTCGCCTTGTCCCGGACAAGAACTTCTCGAATGACACGCAGCCTGAAACACGCGGCAACGACCGCGCCGATCGTCCTTGTGAAACGGTCGGTTGGTCCGATTGTCTGCCTCGCGGCTTAATGTACAGAGCGGCTGATAACACGATGCGGATAAGCTGCCTTGAATTGCGATATCATCGCAAAGGCCTGCTGCAAGACCCGCTCGGCAACCTCGGGCCTGTCACGAGCAAGTTCATCGGCATTGATGCGGATTGCTTCTGCCATATTGGCCGACAGTATCGCAAAACGTCCCTCGCCATACACCACAGCCTCCTGTGAGGCGGTCTCAAGCCAACGGGCAAAATCGACGATGATCTCCTCCCGCTCGGGGATGCTTGCGCTTTTGATGATATTGATGTTTTCTTCCATGCGGCCTCACTCCATACAAACGTGGACAAGTCGGCAGAGCTCATCAAGCCTCGGCCGCCCGATGAGCTAGGAAGTGAGGAAATCAGCTTCAAGCCTCAGTGGAGTTGGAATTCCCCGTCGACGCGCCGCCACTCATTGGGGCCGATCAGGCGCTGGTGGCTATAACGCACCGAATGCAGCGGCCCATCGAGGGAAGCCTGCCAGAAATCCAAGAACCTGCGCATTTCGGGAAAGTCAGGGGCGAGATCGTAATCCTGCCAGACGTAGGTCTGCAGGACGGATTCGAAATCCGGGATGCGATAGAGAATATGGGCGGTTGTCAGCCCATAGCCTTTCAGCTGGCGCTCCAGATCAGATGAAAAATTCATGCTTTCATCTCCGTTTTGTGACATCAGGAGGATGCCTCAACTGTCTGCGGTCATCAACCTTTCCAAACGAAAAAATGATATTATCATGCCTTTCCAGAGTGTTAGCAGCCGTCAAAACCGAGTGCTAATTTTTCTCCGATACCCTCTTGAAATCAAAAAAATAGGAAAATAGATTTTTTGCACGAAACGCTCAAAGAGGTTTCGTTCCCGCCCGACTGTGGCAATCCGGCCGGGCAACAACGTCAACATTGTTTGTCCATGGAGGAAAACATGTCGTTTAGACCGCTTCATGATCGCATTCTCGTCCGTCGCGTCGAATTTGAAGAGAAGACCAAGGGCGGCATCATCATCCCCGATACCGCCAAGGAAAAGCCGCAGGAAGGCGAAGTCATCGCCGTCGGGCCCGGCGCGCGGAATGAAGCCGGTCAGATCCAGGCGCTCGACGTCAAGGCCGGGGACCACATCCTGTTCGGCAAGTGGTCCGGCACCGAAATCAAGATCAACGGCGAAGACCTGCTGATCATGAAGGAAAGCGACGTCATGGGCGTTATCGAGGCCCAAGTCGAGCAGAAGAAGGCCGCCTGAGCCTGACCTGTCTAACCATCAGTCAAATAGCTGCCTATTGAGGAGTTAAAAAAATGGCTGCGAAAGAAGTCAAATTCAACACCGATGCCCGTGAACGCATGCTGCGTGGGGTCGACGTTCTGGCGAATGCCGTGAAAGTCACGCTCGGCCCGAAAGGTCGCAACGTTGTTATCGACAAGTCGTTCGGCGCACCGCGCATTACCAAAGACGGCGTATCTGTCGCCAAGGAAATTGAGCTTGAAGACAAGTTCGAAAACATGGGCGCACAGATGCTACGCGAAGTGGCGTCAAAGACCAACGATCTCGCCGGCGACGGCACCACCACCGCGACTGTTCTGGCCCAGGCGATCGTCAAGGAAGGTGCCAAGGCGGTGGCATCCGGCATGAACCCGATGGACCTAAAGCGGGGCATCGACATCGCCGTCGATGCGGTCGTCAATGAACTGAAAGCCAACGCTCGCAAGATCACCAGCAATTCCGAAATCGCCCAGGTCGGCACCATCTCCGCCAACGGCGACGAGGAGATCGGCCGGTATCTTGCTGAAGCAATGGAAAAAGTCGGTAATGAGGGCGTTATCACGGTCGAGGAAGCCAAAACGGCTGAAACCGAGCTGGAAGTCGTCGAAGGCATGCAGTTCGACCGCGGATATCTCAGCCCCTATTTCGTCACCAATCAGGACAAGATGCGGGTTGAGCTTGAGGATCCCTACATCCTCATCCACGAGAAAAAGCTTTCCAACCTGCAGGTGATGCTGCCGGTTCTGGAATCGGTGGTGAAATCCGGTAAGCCGCTGCTGATCATTGCAGAAGACGTCGAAGGCGAAGCGCTTGCAACCCTCGTCGTCAATAAGCTGCGTGGCGGCCTCAAGATTGCCGCGGTCAAGGCTCCGGGATTTGGTGATCGCCGCAAGGCGATGCTTGAAGATATCGCCGTCCTGACGGGCGGAACAGTCATCTCGGAAGATGTCGGTATCAAGCTTGAAAACGTCACGCTGAATATGCTCGGCCGCGCCAAGAAGGTGGCAATCGAGAAGGAAAATACCACCATCATCGATGGCGTTGGCTCAAAGGTCGAGATCGACGGTCGCGTTGCGCAGATCCGCGCTCAGATCGAGGAAACCACCTCGGACTACGACCGCGAAAAGCTTCAGGAACGTCTTGCCAAGCTCGCTGGCGGTGTGGCCGTGATCCGTGTCGGCGGATCGACCGAAGTCGAAGTAAAAGAGAAGAAGGACCGCGTCGACGATGCGCTGCATGCGACCCGCGCCGCCGTCGAAGAAGGTATACTACCCGGTGGAGGTGTGGCACTCCTGCGCGCGGTCAGGGCCCTGGATGGCCTGCCTACAGCCAATGACGATCAGCGCGTGGGGATTGACATCGTTCGTCGGGCGATCGAGGCACCAGTGCGCCAGATCGCGGAAAACGCCGGCGCCGAGGGTTCGATCATCGTCGGCAAGCTGCGCGAAAAGACCGATCTATCCTTTGGCTGGAACGCCCAGACCGGCGAATACGGCGATCTTTATGCCCAGGGCGTCATTGATCCCGCCAAAGTGGTGCGCACCGCGCTGCAGGATGCAGCCTCCGTCGCCGGCCTGCTGGTCACGACAGAAGCAATGATTGCTGACAAGCCCAAGAAGGACGCCGCACCGGCGCTGCCTGCCGGCGCTGGTATGGACTTCTAGCATCACGGAGGCCCGCCCGTGTACGCGGGCGGGCCTCCAGGGACGATCCCGAGCGGATTGACCTTCGGTGTTGAACTTGGAAACACGCCAAGCAAACCGAGATGGTGGATCGATGCCGGGCCGTTACCGATCTAGGACGCCAGCCAAAGCCTTCTCTCTTTGAAAACCAAGGTGCGTCGCGGGCGAAGGGGCACAGCTCAACGCGAAGCAATGATCGCGAGCCATGCAAGAGGTAATGACGATAATTGATCGCCATTCGATATTCAGCATGGACTTCGGTTACAACGACGCACGCTTGTTGACTTCAACAAGCTCGACCAGGGGTCGCGCTTGTGGACAAGAGATAAGCGTCTGACGGCAGCAGCACAAAAAGTTGGTGCGACGCTTCATCCGCATGCGCAAGCCTCTCGTTAGAACCGAAACGCAGGACCGGTCGGCAATATTTAGCTCTTGATGAGAGCCAAAACTCGACCCTGCTCTTTCGCTTCACGGAATAGCGCCAATTTTCGGAACCTCACCAGACCATGCCGCGGGCGGCGATGTCTTCGGTGCGGGTGACGATGCCGTGGCGATGGAAGATCATGGTGTCGAACATGTTTGTCACGACGCAGGTGTGGTTCGGGATGATGCGGATCTTTTCACCGATGGCGGGAAAGGTGTCGCTGCAGGCGGAGATGTCGATGACGCCGTGCTCCTCGGAGAGCGCCTTGATGACGGCATCCGGAAAGTCGACAATGAGGCCGTAGTCGGAAAAGCCGAGCAGATCGCTGGTGAGAACCTTCACTCCAGCATCGATCACGGCGCGGCCGGGTGCCGGGCGTGAAACGACGGTGGCAAGAATGGTCATGGCGCAATCGGCCTCGGTGCAGTGCCCGGCGCGGATCAACGAGCGGTCGTTATAGACGTAGGTGCCTGCCCTGTATTCGTTTGCCGCCTTCACATCGTGACCATCGAACAGGCTCGGCGTGCCGCCATGGCTGATGACAGGGCATGGGATATCGGCATCTGCCAGCAGCATCGCAGCACGGGCGAAATAGGCCTGGACCGCCTGCGCCGAATCCGGCTTTGGATAGGTCAGCAGCCCGCCGAAGACGAGCCCCGGGCTCTCATGGATATATCGCGCCAGATCAAAGGCTTGATCAGGATCGGCGACACCGCAGCGACCGGCACCGGTGTCGCATTCAACCAGGACATTCAGCGTCTTCGAACCGTTGAAACGGCCCGATAGTCCGTCGACCGTTATCCGGCTGTCGGCCACGACCTTGAGGCTCGATATGCGCTCGTTGAGGGCGGCCAGGCGATCGAGTTTCTCGGCGCCGAGGATGTTGAAAGTAATCAGGATATCGTCGAAACCCGCATCGGCGAAGACTTCCGCCTCGGTGACCTTCTGGCAGTTTATCCCCTTGGCGCCGGCTGCAACCTGCTGTGCTGCGACGCTAATCAGCTTATGTGTCTTGATGTGTGGGCGAAAATCCAGTCCGTGGCTATCCGCATAGGCCTGCACCCGCTCGATGTTCGCCGTCATCCTGTCCTCGTCGATGACCGGTCGCGGCGTTGAAAGGTCGGCAATCGCATCGCCCGGCTTGGGCATCATTTCGAAGGGGCGGGCATGCAGCATCATCTGTACTCCTGGCGCTATCGGCAACTGGGTGGCGACTCGTCGCCTCGCACGCGAGCGTCCCCAAGGCTGGACGGGCTGTCAACCGAAGATCACACAAGAGCGATGTTCCGAGCATCTCTGACCGTCCGCCAGACAATGGATGGCGCCGAACTGATCGCTCACGGGGCCTGGGGCCTGCTCGACCATTTCCCCTCCAATCCATCGGCGCGCCATGCGGCGAGCCTGGGATCATGATGGTTCGGTGCGTTAATATTCGATTTTTTGCCTAGGAAACCGGCAGAAGCAACAGTCATCATTATTTATGAAAACCATTTGACTAAATAGAATTGTGCTGCCATCCTGAGCTTGCATGGAGTTTTGGGATGGCATTGCGGGGCACCAATCAGGAGTCGGGAAGGCCCTACAATAGGCGGATCGTGCTTGAATCGATCCGGCTTCTGGGTCCGACCACCCGTGGCGATATCGCCACTCGAGTAGGACTGACGGTGCAGACCGTTTCCACCATCGTCCGCGAGCTTGAGGAACAGGGTCTCATCCTGTCCGTAAAAGAGGAGCCCCGGGGACGCGGCATTCCGCCCTCGACGCTGACCATCAATCCCGACGGCGGGCTTTCCATCGGGATCCACATCACACAGCTTTTCATCGAAGCGGCGCTGGTCAACCTGCTCGGTGACGTTGTCGACAGCCGCCATCGCGTCGCCTTGAATCCAATTCCGGACGACGCTTTCGCGCTGATCGAAGAGATGATCTCCGAGCTGAAGGCAGGCCTTCGCGGCGGCCGTTTGCTGGGTGCCGGCCTGGCGCTGCCGGGACCCTTCGACGTCGAATCCATGAGCTTCGTCGGCTCCACGACGATGATCGGCTGGAAGAACGTCGACATCCGCCAGCGCCTCGCCGATGCCACGGGCCTGCCTGCGTTCTTCGAGAACGACATGGCAGCCGCAGCGCTCGGCGAGCAGCTTTACGGCCTCGGGCAGCAGCTTTCGGATTATTACTACCTGTTCTTCAGCGTCGGCCTCGGCGGCGCCATGATGCATGACGGCCTCGTTATGCGCGGGGCCTGGGGGAATGCCGGGGAAATCGGCCACATGCCGGCCGTCCCCGACGGCGAGCCTTGCCCGTGCGGCAACCGCGGCTGCCTGGAGCGCTATCTGTCCCTCGATGCCTTCAACAGGCGCGGGCTGTCGGAGGCCGACTGGGTGCGCGAGATCGCGCCGATCTTCCGCAACACGATCCGCACCATCGAGAACCTTTTCGATCCCGAAACCGTCGTCATCGGCGGGCTAGCACCACAGCCGCTGATAGACGAGCTGGCGTCGCTGGTCGACGGGCTCAACAGCTCGGTTTCCGACCGCTCAGACCGCGCCCATCCACGCGTGATGGTGGCGAGCGATTGCCAGCATTCAGCGCTCCGCGGTGCGGCGGCGCTTGCGGTCTTCGGGGCGCTCTCGCCACGCTTCGGCCAGATGTTTGAAACTTCAGAAAAAGGGATTGCCGTATGACTGAGAAACTGCTCGTCCTCGATGGTGTTCGCAAGAACTTCGGCGCGATCGAAGCCCTGAAGGGTATCAGTTTCTCGATCGGCAAGGGCGAGGTCGTCGCCCTTCTCGGTGATAACGGCGCCGGCAAGTCGACACTGGTGAAAATCATCTCCGGTGGCCTGCAGCCAACTGCCGGACACATGCTTTTCGAGGGCAAGGAGTTCCAGGCCAAAACCCCCGCGGAGGCAAAGGCAGCCGGTATCGAGACCGTCTACCAGGACCTGTCCCTTTGCACCAATGTCGATGTGGTCGGCAATTTCTTCATGGGTCGCGAGATCACCCGCAAGTTCGCCGGCATACCGTTTCTTGACGAGAAAGCGATGGAGAAAATCACCAGCGAGGCGCTGTCCAGCGCCGGAACGCGCATTCCTTCCATGCGCACCAAGGTCGAGCACCTGTCCGGCGGCCAGCGCCAGGCGATCGAGCTCAACCGCTTCGTCCACTGGGGCGGAAAGCTGGTGCTGCTGGACGAGCCGTTCGCAGCGCTTGGCGTAGAACAGACGCGGCGCGGGCTCGACATGATCCGCCACGTTGCCAACCAGGGCATCGGGGTCGTCATCATCACCCACATCATGCAGCAGGCCTTCCAGGTCGCAGATCGCATTGTCGTCATCCGCCACGGCGTCGTCGCCGGCGATGTCGAATGCAGCAAGACAAGCCCGGATGCAGTGATCGAGATGATCACAGGGCAAACTCTCGCCGGAGCCGGACCGGTGGGCAGACAATGAAAGGGGTCCGGCTCAAACTGGAGAGAACGATCATGAAGCGAATAATGCTAACCTTGCTGAGCGTGATGGTGCTCGGCTTGTCCATGCTCACGACAGCCGCCGCCGAAAGCAAGGGCACCGTTTATTACCTCGTGCCCACCCTGCTCGACGAATTCCAGACCGGCTCGGTCAACGCCCTGCAACTGTTCCTGAAGCAGGCCGGCTATGACATGAAGACACTGAATGCCGACAACAAGACTGACGCCCAGCAGTCGCAGATGAACGACGTCATGGCGCTGAAGCCTGCGGCGATCATTCTCGCTGCCGTCGATTTCAACGCGCTGAAGCCCTCGATTGAATCAGCCCGTGCTGCCGGCATTCCTGTCGTCGAATTCGACCGCCAGATCACCTCGACGCCGTCTGATTTCACCTCCGTGGCCGGCACGGTCGAGATCGGCCATATCGCCGGAGATCAGGCCGAGGCGATGCTGAAGGCCAGGAAAGGTGACGTGAAGGGCAAGATTCTGCAGGTCCTCGGCGACCCTGGCGACCCCTACACGCTCGATATCCAGAAGGGCTTCGAGGAAAAGATGAAAGCCTTTCCCGGCGTCAAAATCATTTCGGTTCCCGCCATGCAGTGGGAAGCGAGCAATGCCGGTACCATCGTCTCCGACCAGATGCTCGCCAATCCCGATATCGACCTGATCTTCCTGCATGCCGCCCATCTCTCGGTGGCAGCGGTGGCTTCGCTCGAGGCAGCCGGCAAGAAGCCGGGCGATGTCATGATTATGAGCTCGAACGGCGCTCCCGTCGGTCTCGACCTGATCCGCAAGGGCTGGCTCAATACCGAAGTCGAGCAGCCGCTCTACGCCCAGGCCGCCGCCGTTGCCATGTTCATGGACAAGGTGGTCGCCAAGCAGGAGATCAAGGCCGGCACTTATGACGTGCTGGGTCTGAAGAGCGAGGTAACGATCGAGCCATGGGGGCCGAACATCAAGGTCCCGGGCTCCGCAATCACCAAGGCCAATGTCGACAACCCCGCATTCTGGGGCAACCTCAAGCCACCTGCTGGAACGATTGAATCCGTAAAGTAGTCGGACTTTCCGTCCGGGGTCACAGTACCCCGGACCCCTCCCCTCCAATTCGGATTTGCCTGATGACGCCTCGTACACGCAAAACCCTCGAATACGTTCTCGATAATCTCGTCTGGTTCATGCTTATCCTCGTGCTTGCCGTATTTTCGGCGGTGATCCCGAACTTCTTCCAGATCGGCATCTTTACCAACATCATCGAAGCGTCGAGCGTGCTCGGCGTCATGTCGATCGGCCTGGCGCTGGTGATCATCACCGGTCACATGGACCTCTCGGTTGAATCAGTGGCCGCACTCTCGGCGATGGCCGTTGGTATCCTCTTCTGCTCTGCCGGCATAGGTCTCGGCATCAAGCTGTCGCCCGAATGGCTCATGGTCCCCGTTTCCCTGCTGATCGCCTGTTCCATCGGCGGGCTGATCGGGCTCCTCAACGGAGTGCTGGTCGTCAAGCTGAAGATGAGTGCCTTCATCATCACGCTGGCGTCGTTCATCTGGGTGCGCGGCATCGTGCTTGCGATCTCGGGCGGACGATCGGCCCAGGACCTTGCGCCGGCCATCCGCTGGTTCGCCATCGAGCGTTTCCTCGGCATTCCGCTTTCGGCCTGGATCGCCATCTGCTGCTTCCTGATCTTCTCGGTTATGATGTCGAAAACGAAATTCGGTCGGCATCTGGTCATGATCGGCGGCAACGAAACCGCGACATACCGGGCCGGCATTCGCGTTACCCGCAACCTGATCCTCGCCTTCGTCATGGCAGGTGCCATTGCCGGGCTCGCAGGCTGGTTGCTGGCCATCCGGACATCGGGTGCCACTGCCAACCTCGGCGTCGGGCTCTTGTTCAATGCCTTTGCAGCGGTGGTGATCGGCGGCGTCAGCCTCAAGGGCGGCGTCGGCGGCCTGCCGGGCGTCTATGCCGGCGTGCTGCTGCTTTCCTCCATCAATACCGCCATCAACCTCATGGGACTGCCGGCAAACTACACCCAGGTCATCCACGGCTTCCTGGTACTCGCCGCAGTTCTTCTCGATACATTCAAACAAAGACTTCGCCAGAGGCTCGCATGACAGACAGACTGAAAGACAAGGTGGCATTGGTCATCGGCGCATCGCGTGGCATCGGCAAGGCCGTCGCCCTGCGGTTCAAGGAAGAGGGTGCGAAGCTCGTGCTCGCCGATTTCGAAGAAAACGAGGGCGAGGCAACCGCCAGCGAACTCGGAGCAGATTTCATTCGCACCGATGTCTCATCGATGGAGGAGACTGTCGCTGCCGTCTCGCTCGCCATCGAGCGTCATGGCCGCCTCGACATCATCGTCCAGAACGCGGGCATCTATCCCTGGCAGTTGATCGAACACACCACGCCCGACGACTGGGACCGGGTGCTGGCCGTCAACCTGCGCGGTTGCTTCAACGCCGCGCGCGCAGCCCTTACGCCAATGAAGGCGCAAGGGTCAGGCACCATCCTTTTCACCTCGTCGATAACGGGGCCGCATGTCACCAGCCCGGGCCATGGCCACTATTCGGCCAGCAAGGCCGGCATCAACGGCTTTATCCGCTCGGCCGCGCTGGAATTCTCGTCCTACGGCATCACCGTCAACGGCGTCGAGCCGGGCAATATCCTGACCGAGGCCGTACAGATGCACCGCAGCGCTGCCTTCATCAAGAACATGGAGGATTCGATCCCGCTCGGCCGTCTCGGAACACCCCGGGATGTCGCCAACGCCTTCCTGTTCCTCGCATCGGACGACGCGAAATACGTGACGGGCACGACGATCGTCGTCGATGGCGGACAGCTGTTACCGGAAGGCGCCGACTTCAAGATCCTGCCGACCTGACCGGATTTGCGGACCGCGGGCTGACAGCTAACTGTAATAGGAAAGCAGGTCCTGGCCCGGTTTGCTTAGCCAGTCTGCTGTCCCTGCGATGTAACCGGCTATGTGCTGATCAGGGGTTACCAGATAGGTAATCGGCATTCCGTAAAGCGGAAACTGCTGGCCTGAGGCAGCATCCGTTCCCGCTACTGTACCGTTCGGATCCAGGTAGATCGGCAAGCCCGCGACGGAGAGATCGGAGAGGAAGAGCTTGACGTCTCCGCGATCGCCCTTGTCGATTGAAACTGCGGCGACGTCGATCCGCTTTCCCATGGAAGCCTTCAGTTTCGCCAGGGCAGGAATATCCGTCTTGCAGAAGACACACCACGTCGCCCAGAAGCTTACCAATGTTACTTTGCCACTGGCTGGCTTCAGGATTTTTGGCTTGCCGTCGAGGCCAGACAGCGTCGTCGGCGCCATGACAAGCGATGGCTCCAGAATGGTGAACTGGTGATGGTCAGAATAAAACACCGGCGGATTGTCAAAAGAGCGGGCCGGCGCAACGTGCGGATATGCAAGGGTCGCTGCCGCGCCAAGGCCGCCTGCAACTACGCTCCGCCGCGTTACCGGATTGCGCAGCCCGCGCGTCGTCAAATCATGCATGAATATAGCTCCATCCGGCTTCCTGGAGATCGACCAGTCTCCCTACACCATAAGGGACGACCTTCACGCCCTCCAGTAGAGTTATTTCCTGCCCCTCCTTTTTCTCGGCAATCGCCTTCGAGGAACCACAGACACTGAGCGTCAGCCCGGGGATGAGTTCCCGCAGCGCGCGGATGGGATCGGCAAGGGGAGATTTGTCGGCGCGAAACATCGCGATGCCCGCGGCGTTTGCGACGATCTCGATCAGCGGTGGCTCGCCCTTGTCGCCATAGTATCGGCTCAGATTCATGGAGCCGCCGATCGCGTGACCCATGCTTGCCTCATCGCTGCTATCGACGTGGAATATCACGCGGTGAGGCTTCTTCCATTTTGCGGCGGGCGTTATGGTGTGGCTTGGCTGGGACGCCAAGGCAGGCCTTGCGGTGGCAAAGCCGACGAGCCCAAACGACATCATCGTCATCACGCTACGCCGCAGGAGCCGAAAACGATCCTCCTCGAACTTCATAAGATTTGCTTTCTCACACTATAGGCGACCGCTTCGGTTTCAACGTAGGTTCGAAGGGTGTCGTTTTGCACATCATGGGTAATATCGAGGAAGGACTGCACAGCAAGCAATCCTCGCTCCGTCAGACCTGGTCTGTCCGAGACACAATCGGAAAGCGCTGTGTGCGACCCCAGAGAATGAACAGGCAGAGTGCCAGCAGAACGACATTCAGCGGCAACACCGCGAATTCGCCACGGGAAATGTGGAACGCTGAGGCACAGATCTGCAGCGCTGTGCAGCCAAATGCTGCAGCCACGGTGAGACGGGGCCGGATTCGGGTCAGCGCTGGGATGAAGATGCCGATGCCGCCGGCGATATCGATGAGCCCCATCAGGCGCACGAAGCTGGAGGGAACGGCACCTGTCCACGGCATCATGCCGGCCAACTGGGAGATCGGTGTGGTCAGCTTGGTCAAGCCGAAGAAACAGAAGCTCGCGAAAATCAGCCCCTGAGCCACCCAAAGCGCGCCCTTGAGCAGCTTGTGACTATTTCTGGTCTCGATGCCGATTGCGGAGGGGATCATGTCGTGCCTCTTCACATCTCTGGTGAATTCGTCTGCTCCGCGAGAACCTGCCCTCGCCGTGCGTGAAATGAAATAGGGATAGTTTCGAAGGAGACGTTCGCATAATCTGAACGGTATGAACGCTGCATCCTTCGACCAATTCGCTGTTTTCGTAGCCATCGTTGACGAGGGCAGCTTCGCGGCGGCAGCCAAAAGCATGAACCGGGCGCACTCGGCGATAACCTATGCCATCCAGAAACTGGAGGACCAGACGGGCGCGCTGCTCTTCGACCGCTCCGCTTACCGTCCGGTGCTCACCGAAGCGGGCATTGCGCTTTTGCCGCGCGCGCGAAGGATCCTCGATGTCGTCGCGGAATATCATCTCGTTGCCACGGGATTGGCAAAAGGTGTGGAGACGGAGGTCCGGCTCGTGATCGATCCGTTCATTCCGATGGACCTCGTGACGACGATCCTAAAGGCTTTTCACGAGACCTTCCCGACCCTGCAGGTGCGTCTGATGGTCGAGCCGGTCGAGACGTCTGTCCGGGCGTTGATGGATGGTTGGGCAGATGTCGCGATAACCGTCGATTATTTCCCCTTGACCAACCAGCTGGAACGCAGTGCGTGCGGATTGATCGAACTCGTTGCAGTCGCGGCACCTGCACATCCTCTTGCCAGGATCGCCGGCCCCATCGAGCCTGAAGTTCTGCGAGATCACCTGCAGCTCATTCTTGCAGCACGTCCCTCCGTTTCGACAAAGCAGGATCACGGGATCATCGCCGTCAATCGCTGGTATACGACCGAACTCGAGACCAAGCACGCTATGCTGCTTGCCGGCCTCGGGTGGGGTAGCATGCCACGGTCGCGAGTGGCAGCAGATATCGCAGCGGGCAAGCTCGTCGAGCTCCATCCGACAGAATGGGATGGACTGGACAGGATGCCGCAATTTCCCTTCGTTGTTGCACGGAGAAGGGGCACGGCCCTGGGCACAGCGGGTCGCTGGCTCGTGGAGAGGCTGTCGGAGAAATGACACCGGGTGCAGCGCGGCGAGACCACATTCAGTCCGTCGGAAGCCCTCACTTTTTTTTGCAAAACAACTCTTGAAACCGAATTTTTGGAAAACCAGATAATTGTTGCTGGATGCCAGAAAGGGCCAGCGATCACCGAGGCGCCGGTTGCTTCGGCGTCTTCGTACCCATGTTGCTTCAAGGAGGATATGGCTATGGCAACATCTTATGACTATGCACCGCTTTTCCGTTCGAGCGTCGGTTTCGACCGCGTCTTCAATCTTCTCGAAAATGCTCAGCGCGCGCGTTCGATCAGCGACTGGCCGCCTTATGACATCGTCAAGACGGGCGACGATACCTACCGCATATCGGTCGCAGTCGCCGGTTTCTCGCAGGACGAGCTGAGCCTGACGTTCCAGTCGAACCTGCTGACGGTTACCGGAAACAAGGCGGAAACGCAGGGGGAAGGTTATCTGCACCGCGGAATTGCCGGTCGCCCGTTCGAGCACCGCTTCGAATTGGCAGATCATGTCCGCGTCTCCGGCGCTGGTCTGTCGAATGGCCTGCTGTCCATCGATCTGGTCCGCGAAATTCCGGAAGCGATGAAGCCGCGCAAGATCGAGATCCAGACAGGCCCGACTTTGGCCGCGAGCACGACCGCTCCACAACTTGAAGCCAAGAAAGCTGCCTGAGGATGTCAGTGAACATATGAGCATTGGGGGGCGCTGGCTTCCAGCGCCCTTTCCGGCGCAATCAGCCGGTCGCCGGTTCTGACCTGCGAATGAGAGAGCGGATTGCGATGAGCGTGACGCAGGCGACCGACACCAGGAATATGGCGCCGGACATCGCGTAGATGACTGGCGACGCACCGGAATTCATCTTGCCGAACAGCACCACCGGAAGCGTGTTCTGGCGGCCTGCCAGATAGAAGGCCCGGGTGAATTCGTTCAGTGAAAGCAGGAAAGAAAATATGAAAGCGCTTATCAGGCCCGGCCGGATAAGCGGCAAGGTGATATCGATGAACTGGCGCCAGCGGGTGGCGCCGAGATCGGCGGCCGCGACGAGATAGGACCGGCGCACGGCAGCAAAGCTCGTCAGGATAACGACGAAGGCGAACGGCATCGCCCACAGCACATGGCCTGCGATGACCGTCATGCTCGACGCCTTGATACCGGCGCGCGTGAAAACGGCCGACAGAGCCAGCCCCTGGATCACGCCCGGCACGAACATCGGCAGGATGACGGTCAGGAACCATGCCCGCCGCCGGGCTCGCAATTCGAAATAGGCAAGGCCTGCGAGCAGCGACATCCCTGTCGCCAGAACCGCCGTGACCGTCGCAATGATCAGGGACTGCTCCAACGCCGATATCAGCGCTGTTTCCTTAGGCAGCGCGAGGTACCACTGAAGACTGAGGTTGGAGAGGCTCGGAAGACCCGGCTGCAGCGCCGGATTGAACGACACGGCAAGCAGATAGAGTGGCGGCGCGTAGATGACGAGTAGTCCCGCAATGGTGACGACCCAGAGCAGGATGCGGTTGGAAAGTCCTTCACGGATCATCATGGCGACTGATCCTCGAAGAGCGAGGCAAGGTCGAAAAGCCGGTTGCCGACCAGCACCAGACCGAAGATGACAGCAAGCACCACCGTCGAAATTGCAAATGCCAACGGATAGTTGGCGACACGCATGACGTCGTTGATCATCACAGAAACGATGGAAGCGCCCGCGCCGCCGAGCATCTGGACCTCTGTCGAAGACCCGACCACCATGACGAAGACGAACAGGAAGCCGGCAAAGATGCCCGATAAGGTCAGGGGAATGAGGACGGTCGCAAGGCTTCTCCAGAAGCCGGCGCCGAGATCCTGAGCAGCCGCCAGCAATGTCGGATCAACGCGCCGCATCGACAGCAGCAACGGAAAGATCGCGAAAGGCAGATAGGACGCAACAAGCCCCACCACGACCGCGAAATTGCTGAAAAGCAACCAGTCGAGGGGTGCGTGGGTGATGCCGAAATCCTGCAGCAACGTGTTGATCACACCCGTGCGCCCGAGCACCAGCCGCCAGGAAAAGGAGCGGATGAGGTATGACGTGAAAAAGGGAGTGGTGATCAGCGCCAGAAGCAGGATGCTCAACCGCCGGCCGGCGAGGAAATGGATCGCATAGGCGGTGGGATAGGCAATCAGCAGACAGAGGAATGCCGTGGCAAAAGCCTTCACCAGCGTCGAAACGATGACAGTCCATCGGCCCGCGTCCAGAATGGCCTCGTATCCGGCGGGGTTCAGATCCGGTTTAATCCAGTAGGTCTGCGGATCCCAGCTCCAGAAACTCCAGACGATAACGACGGTCAGCGGCACCAGCCCAAGCGTCAGGATCGCCAGGAGCGGCGGCGTCATCAGCATCGACGATAGGGGCAGGCGCAATCTGACCATCGGCATCTCCGGGGTTCGGTGGCAGCGGCGGTGAAAACGACCGCTGCCGATTGTGGGGCTCAGGCGTTGCGCAGCTTCTGCCACCACTCTTCGTAGAGTTGGAAATTATCCGGCCGGGCGTTCTGCCAGTAGATCTTGCCGGCGAACTTGGCTTTCACGTGTTCCGCCAGCTTCTCCACCTCTTCCGGCTTGTACTCCTCCGGATGCGCCTTGGCATAGGCGACATTGTTGTCGGTCGGCACGAGATAGCCGCGCGCCTGGCCGAGCTCGCAGCCGTAGAGGCCGCCTAGCAGGCCATTGACGAAGCCATGCGCAGCGTCGGCTACACCGCGATCTGCAGCCCCCTTGAGGAGAACGGTGTTGTTGCCCCAGCCCTCGTATCCTTCGACGGGGGCGGCATATTCCACCTGGAGCCCGCGCTTGCGACCTTCATAGACAATCGGCTCCCATCCGGTCATCGCGTCGACCTCTTGGTCGGCAACGAGTTGCACACCCTGCTCCCAGCCATTCCAGAACGTGCGGAACTGGCCGTCGGTCTTGTGCTTGATCAGGAACTCCATGACCATTCCGAGTTCGGACTCGGTCAGGTTGCCGGGATCAACGATCGGCTTGCTTTCGCTTTCCTTCAGGTACATGGCAGTGAAAATGGCGCTGTTGATCCACGCATCCTCCATCGCAACGCGACCTTTCAGCTTCGGATCGAAGATCGCACCGTAGCTGTCGATCTTGCCCAATTTGTCGGGCCGGTAGATGATCGAGTCGGCGTTGACCACGGTCGGAATGCCGTACTGCTTTCCGTCCTGCTTCAAGTAGGGGATGTTCTTTGCCCACTGCCACAGGCTCTCATAGTTCGGGATCTTTGCAAGGTCCCAGGGAACGATGACGCCCTGGCGTGCAAGTTCCTTTTCGGCGCCGCCCTGGAAGCCGCCGACATCGAAGAGATCGTTGGCATTGCCGGCCGCGAGGCGGGCGATCACCGGGCCGAGGTCGTTGCCGTTGTCGGTAAACTCAGGCGTCACGCCGCTTTGCGTGGCAAACGCCTGCCATTTGTCGCCGATGTCCAGCGTTGCCGTAGCCCAGAAGGCAACCGTGCGAGCCTCTTGTGCGGCAAGACGCGAGGCGAAACCCAGGCCGCCGGCAGACAGTGCAGCACCTGCGCCCATCATCTTGAGGAAATCGCGGCGCTGCACATTGCTGTGCCGATTGGATGAAAGTGGTCTGTCATGGATCGTCATTGTCATTCCCCTTTTTTTGTTGGCATGCATTGCTCGAGCAGCCTGCGAAACCGTCAGGCGGCAGTCTCTAACTTGCAATCAGAACGGCAGCATCGGGCTTCAGGCCGACCGAAACCTCCTGCCCGATCGCGAGATCCGCACGATCAGCATCAATCGCAATCATCAGCGTCTGCCCATCGGCAAAGGCGAGTTTCAGATCGCGGTGCAGTCCCCTGAATGTCGTGCCGACCACGGTGAGCCGCAGCGACGGGGACGCGCCCGACGGCGCCACAAACAACCGGTCCGGCCGGATGGCAACGACGCTTGCAGTTGTGTCCAAAGGTCCGGCCATGCGCACGGGCATCATCTGACCGGCGATAGACGCCTGCGCATGATCGCCCGCCGACATCACCGCCTCCGGCCGCAGGACCGTGTCGATGCCGACAAAGCGGGCGACGAAGGCATTGGCGGGCGCCTCGAAAAACCGCGCCGGCACGTCGACCTGCTCTATGCGGCCGCGATGCATGACCGCCATGCGATCAGAGAGGCTGAGGGCCTCATCCTGATTATGTGTGACCAGAATGAAGGTTGCGCCGGTGCGCTTGTGCAAGCGTCCGAATTCGTCGCGCATCTGCTGGCGCAAGCGTTCGTCCAGCCCAGTCAGGGGTTCGTCCAGAAGCAGGATCCCCGGCTCCATGACCAGGGCGCGGGCGAGCGCCACCCGTTGCCGCTGGCCGCCGGAGAGCAGATTGACGTCGCGTGGGCCGAAGCCGGAGAGTTCGACAAGATCCAGCGCATCGTCTACTTTTGCCTGAAGTGCGGCATTGGACATCCCCTTCAGACGAAGCCCGTAACCGATATTCTGGGCAACGCTCATATGCGGAAACAATGCCAGGTTCTGGAAGACCGTATTGACCGGCCGGCGATTGGCCGGAACATCGCCGACATCCTTGCCGTCGAACGCAATACGACCCGAGGTCTGGCGGTCAAAGCCGCCGATCAGCTTCAAGAGCGAGCTTTTCCCGCATCCGGAGGATCCAAGCAGCGTGAAGAATTCACCCGCCTTGATCTCGAGCGTCACGTCGTCTAGTGCCCTGACAGGTCCATACTCCCTGCTGACATGATCGATCTGGATGGATATCGCCATCTTTACCCTGCCCTGGCGCTGGTTTCGCGAACAATCAGAATACCATTATCCGTGACGTTCAATGTCTGATTTTCCTGGATCAAGGTCGTTGCCGTCGCCTCCTCCACGATAGCCGGCCCTTCGATCTGCTGGCCGCCGCAGAGCTTGTCACGCGCATAGACGGGGCAACGGATCCATCCCTTCGGACCGCCAAAATAGACATTTCTCTGTCCGCCGGGCGCGACGCGCTCGACGGCCGACTTTATCTTCGGCAAGGCGATGACCGTTCCGTTCAGGACCGCTTCGAGGTGCAGTGTCGTAATCTCGATAGCCGCATCCGCGAGCCTGAATGAATAAGATCGTTCATGCGCCGCATGGAAGCGTTCCGCAAGGCTGTCGACGTTGTCTTCGCGCTGGAATTGCACATAGACGCCATGCTCCTGTCCGCGATACCGCGCTTCGAGCTGATAGGTGAACCTGATATTGGCCTCCTGGCCCTTGGCGAAGTAGGCAATGGCCTCCCTCTCCAGGCTCTCGAACCGTGGCGCCAGCTCTGCCAGAGCGCCTGCCGACAACTGCGCGAACCAAGTGCCGCGAAAATCCGCCCGAGGTTCTGCCGCCAGCATGCCCCATGCGGAAAAGATCCCGGGATGCGGCGGGATGATCGTCGCCTTGACGCTGAGATCGCGGCCGAGACGGGTCGCGAGCGCAGGTCCGGCACCGCCGCTGACAACAAAGACGGCGTCGCGCGGATCGTGACCGCGCTGGACGGTCACCAGCTTGAGGGCATTGATCATGCTCGCATGGGCAATATCGATGATCGCCAGTGCTGCATCCTCGATGCTCAGCCCCAGCGGCCCAGCCACAGTCGCGATCGCTTCGTCCGCCTTCCGTTTGTCCAGATGCATGCTGCCGCCGGCAAATGTTGCGGGATCGAAGATGCCTATGGCGAGGATGGCATCGGACAATGTCGGTTGCGTGCCGCCGCGCCCGTAGCAGGCTGGACCCGGTGTCGAGCCGGCACTTTGCGGACCCACGATTAGCGCGCCGCGATCGTCGATGCGCGCAATTGAGCCACCGCCGGAGCCGATTTCGACGATATCGACGACCGGGACCTGGATGGCATGGCCGGGCGCGATCCGTGTATGTTCCAGTTTGTATTCGACATTCAGGGTCGGGCGGCCATCGTGGATCAGCGAGCATTTTGCCGTCGTGCCCCCGACGTCCAGCGACAGAACCTCACTTTCGCCGATGGCGGTACCAATACGTGCCGCACCGGCGACACCGCCCGCCGGTCCCGACTCCACCAAAGTCAGCGGGCTGTTGACGGCCTGGTCGAACGTCGAGATCCCGCCGTTCGATTGCATCGCGTAATAGGGGCAGGTCAGGTTACGACCCGTCAGAGAGCTTTCCAGCTGGGCAAAGTAGTTGCGAATGATTGGCTGCACATAGGCATTCAGCACGACTGTGTTCGAGCGCTCGTACTCCCGCCACTGCCGCGAGACCTCATGGCTCGCACAGATGGTCGTAAATGGCAGCGCATCGGCCAGAATATCGGCACACAGGATCTCGTGCTCGGGGTTCGCGTAGCTGTGGAGAAAGAGAATGGCGACAGCATCGACATCCTCTTCAAGGCATTTCGCGATGATCGGCCGCAGGTCGTCGCATTCCAGCGGCATGAGCACCTTGCCGGAAGCATCAAGGCGTTCCCGAACCTCGAAACGGAGATGCCGGGGGACGAATGGCTCGGGGCTGTGAAACTGGAGGTTATAGAGATCGGGCCGGTTGCCGCGGCCGATTTCCAGAACGTCGCGGAAGCCGGCAGTGGTCACCAGCGCAGTACGCACGCCCTTTCTCTCGGTGATGGCATTGATGACCGTCGTGCCGCCATGGGCAAAAAATGTCACGTCCCGCGTGCGCAACCCGTCTTTCGCTTCGGCAGCAGCGATGGCGTCGAGTACGCCGATCGACTGGTCGTCGACAGTCGTCAGGCTCTTGGCGGTGAACAATTCGCCACTCTGCTCGTCATAGCCGACGAGGTCCGTGAACGTGCCCCCCACATCCGTTGCAAGTCTGATCATCCCGCAATCCTTCTCTTGTATCCGTAAAGCCTGGACGCGTCGGCCTCCGTCAAAAATCCGTCCTGCAGATCCTGTTCGATCTTGAAGGTTTCGCGGTCGCGCGCGTCTCCCCATCCGCCGCCGCCGCCGGTGACAACCCGCAGGATGTCGCCGGTCGCAAGATCGATATGGGCGACGCGGCCATGCGATTGCGGCGCACCTCGATCTGCCGGCGCAATCTGCAGCACATTCGCAGTGCCGCTTCCGCCGCCATCCATGCCCCATGGAAGGGTGCTGGTGCGTCCGAAGCTGCCGTAGGCCGATGCACCGCCGCTCAAGATCTCGTACTCACGCACGATGCCGAAGCCGCCGCGTCGGCGCCCCTCGCCGGTTCCACCCTCGACGTTCAAGGCATAGCGTTTGACGCGCAACGGGAAACGGGCTTCGATCAGCTCGACAGAATAGTTGTAGGTGTCGCCGTCGGTGAGTGCGATGACAGCATTGGCGCCATCTCGATGCTCACTGGCACCCCAGCCGCCGTGATGCGGCTCGATATGGATAAACGGTTGCCCGTTGGCATCCCTGCCGGAAATATAGACGACGCAAAGACTGGAATAGGAACCGGCGGAAAATCGCGACGGCACCAGGGCGGCGAGCGCCTTCCAGACCAGCTCCGATGCATGCACCGATCCCTCGTAGTACCAACCCGTCGGCGAGGGTTTTTCAGCCGTAAACAGCGTACCGGACGGCGCGATCACCGTCAGCGGCCGGAACCAGCCTTCGTTGGAGGGCTCCTGCGGCCCGACCATTGCCTTGACGATGGTCTTGACTGCGGACTGCAGCGCGCCGCGTGCACAGTTGATAGGTCCGGCCACGGCCGGCGGACACCCGGTGAAATCGGCTGTAATGCTGTCCCCGGAAATCGTCACGGCAACTTTGACGAAAATAGGCGCCGAACTGACGCCGTCGCCATCGATGATATCGGTTGCCTCGTAACAGCCGTCGGGGATGAGGGAGATGGCAGCCCGGCTGCGCTTTTCGCTGGCATCGAGCAAACTGGTGAACGCAGCACGAACCGTTTCGGAGCCGTATTTCGCCGATAGCTCCATCATCCGCCGCGCCGCCACACGCACCGTCGCGACCTGCGCATTGAGGTCACCAAGCGCGATCTCGGGCAGGCGGACGTTTTCACTGATGATGTGGAGGATTTCGTCGGAAAACACGTCCGAGCGCACTACCTTAACGCCGGGCAGCCGCAGGCCTTCCTGAAAGACCGAGGTGGCATCCGGCGCAAGGCTGCCGGGCACCGATCCACCGACGTCGAGATAGTGGGCGACGTTGATCGCATAGGCGACGATCGTACCATCGGCGAACAGCGGCTTGACGATGGCAAAGTCGCAAGCGTGCGTGCCGCCGGCGTAGGGGTCGTTCGAAAGCAGGATATCGCCATCGACAAGATTGCCGTCAAATCTACCGATCAGCGCCTTTACCTGGACGCCAAACGTGCCGGTAAATAGGGTGATGCCATTCATCTGGGCAACGAGTTCCCCCTCAGCCGTCAGCAGGCCGCAGGCAAAATCCAGCACCTCGTAGATCACGGGGCTCATGCTCGTGCGCGCCATGACGATCCCCATCTCGTCGACGGTCGCCATAAGCTTACCTTCGATGATCTCCTGAGTAACGGGATCGACAGTCATGTTCCCTGGGGTCATTTTCTACCCTCATCATTCATATTGAGGGCAGATTAAGCGACCTCGCGCATTGCGGGTAGCCTGCCATATGGGTGGGCTGCCTTCGCGGCACCCCACCCATATGGATAGGTCAGCGGTGCCTGATCGCCATCACGGCAGCGGTGCGTGTCGTGACATTGAGCTTGGCGAAGATGTTGCGCAGGTGGAATTTGACAGTGTTGTCGCTGAGGCTCAGCTGTCGGCCGATTTCCTTGTTGCTCAGGCCTTCGCTGAGTAGCTGCATGACGCCGCGCTCACGTTCCGTCAGTCCGCCCGGCTCGACCTTGGCAATGACAGCCACCTCCTCTACCGGCGGATCGAATTCGGGCTCGAGTTTCAGAGCGTCGGCAAGTCGTTGCGACACGACGTCGGGCACGTCCATTGACGCCGCAAGGCCAACCAGCTGCTCGGCGAATTCCGCACCTTCCACCAGAAGTATGGCGCGGTAGTCGAAGACCGGCAGCGACAGCAGCATGTCCGATAGTTTCGCCGCTGCCTCGTGCGGCTTGTCTTCGGCAAGCAGGAGGCGGATATCGAGAAAGCCGAGCTCGATACGGCGGGGGATGTGCGGCTTTGCTGGCTGCTGGGCCATCAGCCGCTGAAAACCTGCGCGCGCTGCCGCGATTTCGCCGCGCGCCGCATCGATACGGGTCCATAATAACGCCGGCACGGCTCCCCGCAGATGGTAGGCGAACATGTTGAAACTATCGGTGGCAGCGCTTTGCCGGCTCATTCCCTGGACCTCGGCAAATCGGGCTGCTTCGTCGACGTGGCCTGAGGCGATCAGCAGAGTGACACGCTCGCCGTCGATCAGCCGCGTCAAGCGGTCAAAGCCACGACGGGCAGCCACCGCGCGAGCGCTGTCCATGGCGGCGTGGGCCGCAATGATGTGACCGTTCAGCCGGTGCACGCGCTGCTGCGCCATGAAACCAGCGGCGAGCAGGTCGAACCAGGTGTCGTGGCGCTCGAGATGCGGCAGAGCCCAGGATAGCGCCGATGACGCGGCCTGCCGCTCGCCGCGCATGGAGAGTATTTCGCTTTCCAGCACCTGCCCGACGGCATCGAGATCGCTTCCCTTGCCAATATGCGTCTGCGCCTCGACGATGAGGTTACGATAGGCTTCGGCGGCGCCTATGATGTCTCCGCTGAAAAACGACGCCTGACCGATATGCGTGTAGAGGTGCATCGCCCCGAAATCGGCGCCGCCATCGCGGAAAGCCCGAAGCGCGAGTTGCCCGTAATGCAAGGCTCGATCGAGCTCGGTCCGGATCAGGAAATTGTAGGACAGCATGTTCAAGGCCAGGGCGCGATGGATAAGCTCCATGTCGCTAGCCTGCGACAGATCCGCTTCCAGAGCCGATAGATCGCCAGCACTTGCCCACCGGTCGGTGTAGAGCGAAAGAAGCACCCGGACGACCCGCAAGTCGCGGGACAATTCCCCTTCACCACAGGAGCGCTCGGCCAGCGTCAGGTAGTGATTGGCCGTATCGAGCTGTCCGGCCTTGGCGCTGATGACGCAAAGCCCGAGCGTCGTCAGTGGGAATGCCGAGAGATTGATGCACGGAGCCTTTTCGATCAGCGCCTGAAACAAAAGTGCGCCGCCTCGTGTCGTCGCATACACCCGCCGCCATCCGCCGGCAGCCTCGATGATCTCGGCCGCCAGCGCGATATCGCCCGCCAGCATTGCATGCCGGACGGCCGCGTCGCAGTCGTTAGATGCCTGGAACCACCGTGCCGCCTTTCTCAGCACTCGACCTGGATCGATACCGATCCGGGCAGCCTCCTCCTTGAGGAAACCGTTGAACACCGGATGATACCGGATCCATGCTCCATGCCTATCGAGCACGGCGATCGGCAGCGCAAAAGTGCCTAGCCGATTGAACAGCCCGACGGCATCCGGCAGATCGCAAACGGCGGCGACAAGCGTCCGGCCGATAACCGGAAGCGTGGCGGTCTCGATCAGAAACCGCTGGATGTCTTCCGGCAAGCTGGAGAACACTTGCTCCGACAGGTATCGCCCCATCTCAACATTGCTGCCATCGAAAGAATTGAGGATCGCGGCACTGTCGGCGGTATCGTTGACGAGGACCCGGACCATCTGCAGGGCGACGACCCATCCTTCGGTCCGCTTGTTCAACTCGCCGACCTGCCTGCTCGTCAGCAGCGTCGAGCGACCCGCAAAGAATTCCTGCGCTTCGCAGTCTGAAAAGCTGAGATCGGCAACGCCGATCTGCCTGAGTTCGCCGTTGAGGCGCAGTGCGGACAGCGGAAACCGGGGCGCGCTGCGGGAGATGAGAATGAAGCTGATATGGGTGAGATCGGCTGCGGCAAGCAGTCTTGCCAGAAGTGCTTCCGTCGTATCGGTCTGGGCGAAATGATAGTCGTCGACGAACACAGTGACCGGCATCTCGATTTGGCGCAGCCGCGTGATGAACACCGAGAGGACTGAGGGCACGGCCATGCTGCTGGCATCGAGCCCCCGCCCTTCGTCCGGCAAGAGCGGCGCAAGCGCATCCATCAACGCCAGTAGAAACCGACGCTCGTCGCAATCTTCGGCATCAAGCGTCAGCCAGACCGGCCGCTCACCCTCGCTTTTCAAGAGTTGGTACCACTGTGCGGCAAGCGACGTCTTGCCGTAGCCAGCCGGAGCAATGATCGTCGTCAACCGCCGCGATCCAGAACGCTGCAACTGCGTCAGAATATCCCGACGCACAATGTCTGCGTGATTGCTCGCTGGTGGCTGAAACAAGGGTCGGTCGATTGTCATTCCCCATGATTGCTGGCGCCAGCGCCAGTTGCAAGTCGAGGAAGCAAAATGACGCGTTCTATCTACGCAAATGAAACCAGCGAATGGTTAATCCGCCGGGCATTGGGAACTGAAACTGATCAACAAAGGCGCATGATCACGCTGCCGGCAGCATAGTCCGATTGGGGTGCCGGGAGGGGTCGCCAACCTCCCTTTCGCCGCCTCCGACCAACCGGACACTTGCGCACTGGGGCACAATCTTTACAAAACAGGATCCCAACAAAAGATCGCAGGCCGCCAGCACCGGCATTCAAGGCCCGAGCACACGGCCTTGCAGCCGTGTCCTTGTCCGCTAGATGCCTGGCAGCGGGCTGACAGCAGGCCGGATCACCGACCTTTCGGGCATGTTTCAGAAAGCGATCATGCCACCTTTCGGAGAGCGGCAGTCGTGGGATAGAGCTGCGACTTGGCCGTGGCAGCGTCGGCAAATCTGAACTGGTCGAGCAGGCTGAAGAGTGCTGATGCTTCGCTGGCAAGGCTGTGGCTTGCAGCCGTCTGCTCCTCGACCATTGCCGCATTCTGCTGCGTGCCCTGATCGACCGTATTGATGGCGCGATTTATCTCCATCAGGGCCGTGGACTGTTCCCTGGAAGCATCGACGATTGCCGAGATATCGGCATTGATGTTTTCGACATGCTGCGCGATTTCCTGCAAGGCGCCGCCGGCCTTGGTGACCAACGCAACGCCATTGCCAACCTGGACACTGGAGGCTGTAATCAATGCCTTGATTTCCTTGGCCGCCGTTGCCGAGCGTTGCGCCAATTCCCGCACTTCTTGTGCGACGACGGCAAAGCCCTTGCCCGCCTCGCCGGCTCGAGCCGCTTCCACTCCGGCATTGAGGGCCAGAAGGTTGGTCTGGAACGCGATTTCATCAATGACGCCAATGATATTGGAGATCGCCCGCGATGAGTTCTCGATCTGGTCCATCGCCCCGATTGCCTCGCGCACAACTGCGCCGGAATGGTGCGCATGTTCCTTTGTACGGGCAACCAGCTGTCCGGCTTCCTCTGCGCGTCGGCTGGAATCCTTGACGGTCGTGGTGATCTCCTCGAGAGCTGCCGCCGTCTGCTCTACGGATGCCGCCTGCTGTTCGGTCCGCTTGGCCAGATCATCGGCGGACGAGCGAATTTCGTTGGATCCCGCAGAAATCGCCTTTGCGTTTTCTGCGACGGTTCTCATGGCTTCCCGCAGCTTTGCGGAGGCGGCGTTGAAATCGGCCCGCAGCTTCTCCAGCGAGGAAATAAAGGGGGTGTCGATCCGCTGCGAAAGGTCGCCTGACGCAAATTTCGTCAGACAATCGGCAAGCTTCTCGACGTTTTCAACGCGTTGGGTGACATCCGTAGCGAATTTCACCACCTTGATCACATTTCCCTTGAGATCGAAGACCGGGTTGTAGGACGCCTGAATAAAGACCTGATGTCCCGACTTGCTGACACGGGTAAACTCGTCCGCAACAAAGTCTCCGCCTCGCAGACGCGTCCAGAACTCCGCATATTCGGCGGAATTGGCTTCGGCGGCAGAAACGAAAAGCCGGTGATGTTTGCCGACGACCTCTTCGAGAGTGTAGCCGAGCGCCTTCAGGAAATTCGCGTTCGCCGAAAGGATTTTTCCGTCGGGCGTGAACTCGATCATTGCCTGCGCACGAGACATTGCGGTGATCTTCGCGGCGCTGTCGAGTTCGTGGATCTTGGTCTGGGTAATATCGTTGGCGAATTTTACGATCTTCAGGACTTTACCGCGACTGTTCTTGATGGGGTTGTAGTTTCCCCGAATGTAAACCTCGCTGCCGTTCTTGGCGAGGCGCGTGAATTCCCTGCAATCGAATATACCGTTCTGGAGCCTTTTCCAGAATGCGACGTATTCGGCAGAGTCCGCGTACTCCTTGTCGAGAAAGATCCGATGATGCTTCCCGATAATTTCCGACGGCGCATACCCCATCAGATCACAGAAATTCTTGTTGGCTGCCAGAATCTTTCCATTGATGTCGAATTCGATGACGGCAAATGAAAGATCAAGGGCGCCGAGCACTTGCTTGGAATTTGAAGAAAGAAAATTTACCACCGCGCGGCTCCAAGGATGTCAGTGTTAAGATGCTGGCCCAATTGTCTGACATCTTGCTTAAAAAGCGATTAATTGTGAATGCCAGCCCTTCGTGCTGCTTAAGATATTTGGCCGGATCAGTACCGTCTCGACAGCATTCACAGCAATTTGCCGCAGGATGGCTATGGACCTGTAACAACGAACGTCCCAATGTGGACATCGGCGACGTGTCATGCGTGCATCAATTTTAAATGGTTGTGTGGTTTCTGTCGGTCAGCCTCGTCAAAACGGGCGTTAATTCTGGAGGTGGGTTTCTTGCAGGCGAGGTTTTCAACGTGCATGTTTCGCTAGGCAGTTGGTCTTTCCAAAGTCTTCGCGACCGGTTGACGATCAGGGCACAGATGGCACTGCTGACAGCGGTTACCTGCGTCGGAGCCGTTGGCATTGCTGCTTCCGGCGCTGCAATTCTAGCACGGCAGAACGCGGTCTCCAGCGCAAACCAGGAGTTGCTGACCCTGGCACGCCACATGGCAGAACGTCTCGACCAGCACATGTTCGAACGCTACCGGGAAATCCAGAATATCGCCAACCTTGCACCGCTTCAGCCGATCTGGGGAAGCGAACCCGATGCGGTGCGCGTCGTTCTCCAGCGGCTCCAGGAGAGCTTGTCGGAATATGCCTGGCTGGGCTTTGCATCGCCGGACGGGATCGTGCGGGCTGCCACCAAGGGCATGCTCGAAGGTCAATCCGTGTCTGCACGCCCCTGGTTTGTAAATGGCCTGAAAGCGCCCACTGTCGAGGACGTGCACGAAGCAAAACTGCTTGACAAACTGCTGCGCTCCTCTTCGACCGACGCCCCGTTTCGCTTTGTCGACGTTGCCATGCCTGTGCGGGACCGGCAGGGAACGCTTGCCGGCGTGCTTGGCGCCCATATGAGCTGGACGTGGGCGGACGATGTGCGACGGACCGTTCTCAGCAACGAGGATCAAGCCTCGCCTTCGGATCTCTGGGTCGTCGGGCGTGACGGTTCGGTTCTAATCGGCGATAATTCGGCGAAGATCGACGTTTCCCGTCTCGGGGCCGCCGGGACAAGCCGGGGCACGGTCTTCATCGATCACGCGGACAGCAAGGACATGCTAACCGCGCTGGTTGCGACCAAGGGATATGGAGACTACCCGGGTCTCGGCTGGACAGTCGCCGCCCGCAAGCCGGTCGATGTGATCTATGGGGCGGCGAACAAACTGGTGCTGCAGATTTTGCTGGTTGGCCTTGCAGTGGCCGGCATTGCCTCCTGCCTCGCCTGGGTGCTGTCAGGCGCTGTCACAAGGCCGCTGCAAAACCTGGCCGAGAGCCTCGATCTCGTCGGACGCAAGACAGATGGCACGACTGTGGAGCGTGAACACGGGTCTTTGGATATTCTGCAGCTTTCCGCTGCGGTCCGCTCCCTGCTGCGAAGACTAGGATCTGCCGAAGCCGGCCAGCAGGATGCCCACAGCACGATCGATACGCTGCAGCGCGAAGTGGAGGTTCAAAAGAGAACCAACGAGGAGAAGATGCGTCGGTTCGGGCAGGATCTCCACACCCTTCAGGTCCTCGCCGATACGGACGGCCTCACCGGCCTTCTCAACCGGCGGGCCTTTCTGGAATTTGCTGAAGACGCCTGGAATTACTACAAGAAGAGCAATGGCACCTTTAGCATTCTCATGTTCGACATCGATAATTTCAAACGAATAAACGATGCGTTTGGCCACTCGGCGGGTGACTATGTCATCCGCACCATGGGCAATATCATCAGCGCCGGTATCCGCTCCACCGACAAGGTCGCACGGTTCGGAGGTGAAGAATTCGTGGTGCTGCTTCGCGAGACCGACGAAGCGGCGACTGTTATGCTCGCAAATCGTCTTCGGGAAGAGATTGCAGCGACCATGGTCAACACCGGCGCTCACAGAATCACTTTCACAACCAGCGTCGGATGCGCCATTAGCACGCCGGTTGCCCGCGATCTTGAAGACGTCATCCACAGCGCCGACAAAGCACTCTACGCCGCGAAGACGAGTGGCCGGAACTGCGTTACGTTCGACAGCCGGGTGACCCCGAACCTACAGACGGCAGATTCCGGTGCTTCAGGGTCAACGCAACATTGAACGACGAGACGGCGCGCGAACGAAAACGGTCGTCTCGTGCGTGCCGCAACATAACTTAATACAAAAAGACACTCTGCAATATTGCTCTCCGGCATAGTGCAATGCGAACCGGCCTCCCGTCGTGGGGTCAGCCTCTGCATCCATTTTATGAAAGAGAGTTATTCCCTTGCACATCAAGTCATTCGTATTTGCCATTATCGCTATTTCGTCGGCAGCGCCCGCAATGGCTGCGGACCTGTCCGTTGTTCCGGAGGCCGCGCCTGCTGCCCATTCAGCCTATGACTGGTCAGGTTTCTACATCGGCGCCCAGGGCGGCTATAGCTGGAATCAAACGACCGTTCTCGGCACCAAGGAAGATCTGGACAACGGCTCCGCAGGCATTCACGCCGGCTATAACTTCCAGTCGGGCAGCATCGTCTACGGCATCGAGAACGACTTCAACTACAACTTCGCCAAAGACAAGGACACCGACCTTGAATGGGATGCATCCGGACGCGCTCGTATCGGTTATGCCCTCGACCGAACGCTGATCTTCGCAACTGCCGGCGTCGCGGCGACAAGCGGCAAGCTGGACCTGCCCGCCATACGCAAGAAAGACGACATCCTTATTGGATGGACTGCGGGTGGAGGTGTCGAACACGCTATTACGGACAACGTCCTGGTTCGTGGCGAATATCGATATTCGGACTTCGGCAAGAAGGATTTCGGCGCCGGCGTCGGCGACTTTGGCGCCACACAGAACAAGGTCATGATCGGCGCGAGCTACAAGTTCTAGCCGCGGACAGGATGGCCCGGGAAGCACAAAGGCGAGACTTTCTCGGCTCATCCGGGATGGTCTCACCTGCCTCCCGCCGCCAATCGCAGCTCGGCAATAGAGACGGAACAAAATCCAACTAACAGACGGATCAAGCAAGGAGACTTTGCCGTGAGCGGACCTGCGAGCAAAAATAACAGACGACCCATTCTTGTCTTTCTTCCGGCCAACGCGGCAAACACCATCGTCGCCAAGCTCGAACTTGCGGGCTATCCCGCCGTGGCAGTCACGACAGTCCCCGACCTGTTCGACGCGCTTCGTACGGATGCATTCGCGCTGGCAGTCACCGTCCGGCCGCAGATCGATATCGTCCGAAACATCATCACAATCCCGGTCGTCAACCTCGAGGTCTTCTTCCATATGTCGCTCACAGCCGACAGCGGTGAGATCAGCAGCAAGCAGTTCGACGTCAATGCCTTCGTCAACCGCATAAAGACGCTCACTGCGCCCCGATCAGGACGGGAGCCTGAGAAAGTCACGGAGTTCGGGCGCAAGCCGACTGGAGCGAACCCCGCCTACGCGGGATGGCGCAAAGCGGCGGCGCACTTTTTCAAAAGCCGCTCCATGGCGAGGATGGACGTCTGAGCGTGCTTATTTCCGATCTCTCTTGCCATCGTCCGGGTTTCATGACGCGTCATGGGAGCGCAGACCCGATGTTTTGCATTGGTCGCCTGAAAACTTTGGCAACTGGCCGAACCGCTTTTACCTGGCTCTCCCAGGGATTGGATCCTGCACAGGCCGCCGCGGTAAAATGCGAACTCCTCTTCTGGATAGGGTCTCTTTTGATGTTGTGGATAATTGGCGCTGCCTCGGTCAGCGGTTTCGTTCTGACAGCCTTCTTTTTCCTTCTGACTTTTGCGAAGGTTCTGAGGATAACGCTCATGAAGATCATCGAAGGCATGCCGAAGTATTCCCGTGGGCGCCACTACGCGACACTCACTCTTGGAATTGCCTTTTTTGTCCTGGTTGCGGCACGCGCCTGCTATATCTCGATGATCATTGTCGATACGGGGATGTCCGGTGGGATATGATCTGGAGCTTGCAAAAAAGACCGGAGCGGATAAATCCAGCAATCGGCTTGCAACTGCGATAAGACTGGCCTCTGAGATCGGGGAGCCCGCCGAGATGACATTTCAAGACCAAGCTCACATCCTCATCGTTGAAGATGACACCGAAATCGCCGGAATGCTGGTCGATCTGGCCTGCGCCAATGGCTACAAGGCGACGTCGGCCGACAGCGGTGCGGACATGGACCGCCTTCTGGCGCGCTACAAATACGACCTGATCGTTCTGGATGCGATGCTCCCTGGAGAAGACGGCTTCAGCATTTGCAGAAGGCTGCGCTCCTCCGGCACCATCCCAATCATTATGCTGACGGCGCTCCAGGAGGATATCGATCGTATTCTCGGCCTCGAGCTGGGAGCCGACGACTACGTCACCAAACCGTTTAACTCGCGCGAACTCATTGCCCGCATCAAGAGCATACTGCGTCGGGCTTCCTATGTGCGTGAACAGGATGGCGGGCTCGCTGCCCTGACATTTTCCGGCTGGCGTATAGATCCAAACAGTCGCCAGCTGCACGACGCCGAGGGCGCGCAGGTGTCGATGACGACTGCCGAATTCGACCTGCTACTGGCCTTCTGCCAAAATCCCAACAAGATCCTGACGCGGGAACAATTGCTGTCGATGACCCATGCGGGCACTGCGGGACCGATCGAGCGCAGTATAGACGCGCACATCAGTCGGGTTCGCCAGAAGATCGAGCCGAACCTCAAGGAGCCGACGTTTATCAAGACGGTCCGGCTCGGCGGCTACATGTTTGCCGCAAAAGTGGAGCGGATATTGTGATATCGCTGCGTTCTGCGTCCCTTCGTATACAGATACTCCTGCTTGCCATTCTCCTCGTTGTTCTCGTATCCGCTGTCGCGACGATTACCGAGCCGTTCATCTATGGCCGACATGACAAGGGGATCGAGATCGGCTTGTTCGCCGGTCGCGTGGAGACGGTGCTGCAGCAATTCAAAAAGGCCAGTTCCCGGGCAGACGAGGATGCAGCACTTGCCAATGCGGCCGCCGTCGGGCTCCGCATGGGGCGGGTCGATCCCAGGCAGTTCGCCGACGCAGCCGCCGTCGTGCCGATCCAGGCAGACGTTCGCCCGGGCATTCGCAGGCTATTGGACAAATCCTTTGCCGCGGAGATCGGCGAAATCTTCTCGCACGCCAGTCCCCGCCATAGCCTTCTCGTCATGCTCGACAACAACAACGCGCTTGCGATTGAAGCCCCTGCGTTTCCGAAATATCTCTGGTTTGCTCCAGCTGTTGCCAGCGGGCTTTTGAAGATCATCATTCCCCTGGCGATCATGGCCTATCTCAGCAGCCGGCTGATAACCCGGCCGTTGGAGCGCATCGCGACGGCGGCCCAGCGAGAAACGGTCCTGAACGAAACCTATGCGGAACCGTTCACGGTCGAGGGTGCGAGCGAGATCCGAATTCTCGCAAACTCTCTCAATACCATGCGCAGCCGTATTCAGCAGATGACCGTCGATCGCACGAGGCTGTTGCGTGCCATCAGCCATGACCTCAGAACGCCCCTCACCCGGCTTCGCATGAGAGCCGAACGGCTGGCAGATTCCGACCTCAAGGATCTGATGCTGAGAGATGTCACCACTCTCGGCTCGATGATCGACGAAAGCCTCTCATTCCTCAACGACAAGGTCGAAAACACCCGCAAAGTCGATCTGTCGAGCCTCCTCCAGACCGTCGCCAGCGATTTCGCCGACACTGGCGTCAACGTTACGTTCGAAGGTCCGCGACGTGTCGTGTACATCTGCAAGCCGCAAGGCCTGACGAGAGCCGTGAGCAACCTGGTGTCGAACTCCGTCCGTTATGCGGATCAGGTCTGCATAACGCTGGAATGCCTGGACGACGGCAGTGTCCGGATCGCAGTGAAGGACAATGGGCCGGGCCTTCCCGACGAGATGAAAATACGCGTGCTCGAGCCGTTCTTCAAGGCGGATGCATCCCGGCAGGGCGGAGCGATGGGGAGCGGATTCGGCCTTGGCCTGACGATCACGAAGGGCATCGTTGAGAAAGGTCACAACGGCACGTTCCAGTTGCTCGACAATATGCCGAAAGGACTGATGGCCGATATCCGGCTGCCGCCCGCAACCTGACAGGCTTGCAGCGCCCCGTTTGTTCATTCGTGGCTGCGAATATTTCAGAACATCAAAGAAGACACGACAATACACAAATGTCGGATGGTCATTCCTGAATCTTAGCTCGGAGACTATCTTTCTATGCCAACAATCAAAACCTTTTTCGCGATTGCATTTGCGTGTGCAGTGACTGCCGGATGTACGACGACCGGTCCTGTCGTCTACGACGGGCTCGCCTCAGCGTCGGTGCTGAAACCCAATCCCAATGACCAGAATGGTCGCGAACCCTTTGTTTTCCGGGGCGACATCAGCTTTCGACAATACACTAGAATGATCGTTGACCCCGTGACTGTCTATGCTGGCGCCGACGCTCAGTTTGGCAAGGTTTCCGCCGAAGACAAGCAGGCTCTCGCGCGCTACATGCAATCGGAATTCACCGACAAGCTGAAGACGCGGTTCTCGATCGTGACGGCTCCGCAGCCGAACACACTCAGGCTGCACCTAACGCTCACCGGCGCGAAAGCAAATACCCCCGTGCTCGGCACGCTTTCCCATTTCGACGTCGCGGGCGGCGTCTACAACGGCGTTCAGGCAGTCCGAGGGGGCGAAGGATCGATGACGGGATCGGTCAACTATGCGGTCGAAGTCTACGATGCAACAACGAGCCGCCTGCTGCTTGCCTATGTCAGCAAACAATTTCCGGGAGCAATGAATATCGGCGCTAGCATGGGATCGATGCAAGCTTCGATGGTGGGCGTTGAAAAAGGTGCGGACGCGCTGCTGGCCAAACTTCGCTAGTGCCGAGCACCCTCAACTAGCCCCGACCGAAGCCTTTGCCCCCGGCAGGGTCAAAAACCGGATCCTAGCCGTAGCCATCGGCGAAAAGCGTATCCGCTATCTCAGTTGGCGGCGCGTCGGCGAACACCGGAATAGATGAGCGCAGCCGCGACGACCAGCAGACCCTGGAAGAAATACTGGAACGTTTGGCTAAGCCCGAGGAAAGTGACTGCGTTCAGAACCTCGGTGAGCAGGACCGCACCCAGCAAGGTTCCGATAAACGTTCCCCGGCCGCCGGTGAGGCTGGTGCCGCCAAGGACCACAGCCGTGATGCTTGAGAGCGTATAGTTGATCCCCTGGCGTGGATCTCCGACGCCAATTTGCGTCATCAGCATGATTGCGCCGAGGCCGGTGAGCAGCGAACAGGCGATATAGCCAGCAATGAACGTCAGGTCGACACGGATGCCGGCCCTGCGCGCCGAATGCTCGTCAGAACCCACGGCACGCAGCCGCCAGCCTGCCTTTGTCTGGCGCAGCACATATTCGCCGCCGACCGCGATTGCAACCAATGCGAGGAAGGCGACCGGGAAAGGCCCCCACTGCCAATTGACCCAATCGGTGACGGTCGCGCTGATGTAGCCATCGGGATTGTCGCGCAGCAGGAAGCTCAGCCCCTGTATGGCAATATACATGGCCAACGTGGCTGCGATCGGCGTAAAATTGGCAAAGCGGATCAACAGCCCGTTGATCGTACCGGTGATGAAAGCACCGGCAAACATCAGCACGAAGCCCGCCAGCATCATGACGGAGGATTTATCGTCATTGATGAAGAAGGAGGCCACGACGACGAGGAAGCCGGCGAGCGGGCCGACGGAAAGATCGATGCCACCCATCAGCAGCGCGACGGTCTGCCCGAGGGCGATGAACCCAAGCGCCGTTGCGAGAAGAAAGATATTGTAGATGTTGTAGATCGAAAAGAAGTTGTCGTTCTGGCTGTAGACATAGAGCCCGAGCAGGATTGTGACGAGCGCAAGTGGCACAGCAGGTGCGTTGTCAGACTGCAGGAAATGACGGAATGCACTGGTCTTTTCAACAGCCTTGGAAACGCTGGCGCCTCCATGGGTACTGGCATTGACGGCAGCAGCAACGATGCGTCCTTCGGTGACGTCGTCGCCGGTCAACGTCGCAACGAGATGGCCACGCGACATGACGATGACCTTGTCACACAGCCCCTCGAGTTCGACGGCATCCGAGGAGTTGACGATGACCGGTGTGCCGCGGTCGGAGACTTCGCGCAGGATACGGTAGATTTCGAAGCGGGCACCGACATCCACGCCTTGCGTTGGCTCGTCGGCAATGATGAGGCCGGGATCGGATAGCATTGCCCGAGACATCACAACCTTCTGCTGATTGCCACCGGAAAGCGACAGGATGGGCGCCTCCAAGCCGGGTGTCTTCACCGCAAGCTCGCTGAAAATCGCGTTGACCTGCTCGAGTTCCTTTTTGCGGCTCATGACGCCGCCGACAGAGAATTTTTCGAGAGCCGAGAAGGTTGCGTTCTCGCGCACCGTGAGGCTGCTTGCCACCCCTTCCACATGCCTGTCGGATGGCATGAAGGCTGCTTCGCGCAGCAATTCGCTCTGCGTCAGCTGCCGACCACGCAGCGTGATAGTCCCTTCCGCTACATGCAACCCTGCAAGTACGCGCATGAGTTCCGGCTGGCCGTTACCAGCCACGCCGGCGACGCCGATGATCTGGCCGCGCTGCATGTTGAAACTGATGTCTGTCAGCTCCTTTGAGCTGATGCCGCTAACGGAAAGGCTGGTTTCGTCCTCTGCCCGCTGCGACTTTGGGGGAAAGGCCGATTTCAGTGTGCGCCCGACGATCATGTTGACGAGATCACCGTCGCTGATGTCCCGCACCATTTCCGCACCGCGCACCTTGCCATCGCGCAATACCGTGACACGATGGGCGATCTGCCGAAGTTCTGCCAGGCGATGGGTGATATAGATGACCGCTGTGCCGGCGCCCGCAATTTCGCGGATACGTCCGAACAACATGTCGGTCGAATCCTGGTCGAGGGAAGCCGTCGGCTCGTCGAGGATGAGAACCCGTGGCTTCAGCGCCAGGGCCTTGGCGATTTCAAGCAGATGCTTCTGCGCCACCGTCAGGCTATCTGCACGCATGACAAGCGGCACTTGAAGCCCGACCGTATCGAGAACCTCCTGTACGACCTCCTGCGGCGACCGGCCGGCAAAAACCGAAGACGGAAGCGCCACACGCAGATTTTCCATGATTGAAAGATCTTCGAGAATGGCCGGATGCTGGAAGCAGATACCGATCCCCAGCGACTTCGCAATCTCGGGTGTCAATTGCTGGAGCGGCCGACCCTCGAAGCTGATTTCGCCGTCGGTCGGGCGCAACGTGCCGGAGATGATATTCATCAGCGTCGATTTGCCGGCGCCGTTCTCTCCGAGAATGGCGTGAACTTCGCCCTTGCAGAACTCGACGTTCACATCGCTGAGTGCGGGGATGGCAGAGAAATACTTGGAGATACCGGAGAGACGGATAATCACGTCTCTTGTCTCCGCCTCGACCGCTTTAACGCCTGTTTGCAACATCTGTTATCCGTCCTCGAAAACTTGCCCCGGAGAGTGTTCTCTCCGGGGAAATCCATGCCTGTTCGTCGGTTACTTGGTGACCGCCTTGGCCTGGTCTTCTGCCGAAAGTGCGGACGACAGATAGATTGAGCCAGGCAGGTCCTTGCGGCACTTGACGGGGTTCGGCGTGCCGGAGACCGAGTCTTCGAATGCGGGGGCCTTGAAGATTTCGTCCTTCGGCTTCTCTCCGCCGGTTGCAAGCGCAATGGCCCATTCTACGGCAAGCCGCACGTTGTCGTTGCCGGTCGCGACCGTGAACAGCTTGAAATCAGGGTTCTTGGCCTTGCTCTCATCGAACAGGCAACCCAGCGAATTGCCGTCGGATGTTGCCAGCGCCGGGATCGACTTGCCCTGCTTGGTGAATGTCGGCAGCGCACCTACCAGCGACGGGCCGAAGTCCGACACGATAACGTCGATCTTGGCATTCTTGGCAATTTCCGCCGTCAGAACCTTCTGGGTCAGAGCCGGATCCCAGTTGGTGACCGCGAAAGGCTGCGGGTTGACGAAGACATATTCCGGACCGAGAACGCTCTTCAGGCCCTTGAGTTCATCGAGACCCTGGCTGTTGCCTGCCGGACCGCTGAGGAACAGCAGGTTACCGCCCTTGGGGAGGATACCCTTGATCCAGTTGCCCCAGGTCACGCCATCGTTCTCGAACGACGAGCCGATGAACTTCGAATAGTTGACGCCCTCCTTGCCGCCAACGGCGACCCGGTACGGCACGATGACCTTGCCGGACTTGTAAACGCTGGTGATGGCCGGAAGCACGGCAGGGCCGGCGTCGCCGAACACGACCAGTGCGTCGATACCCTTGGCCGCCATGCCCTTGATGTCGGAAATCGACTTTTGCGTATCACCTTGGCCATCTGCATATTCATATTTGGTAATGCTCGGGCAGAGATCGACGACCTGCTTGCCCGATGCCGTCGTCACCTGACGCCAGCTATTGCCTCCGTAGCCGTCGAGCAGTGCCAACGAGGCCTTTTTCGGGCCGCACCACGAGGGCGTCTCGGCCTTGGCAAGACCCGCGCTGCCAAGCGCCATGACGGCGGCGGCAACGGAGAGCGCAAAGCCCTTCTTGAATGTCGAATGTTTCATGTTTTTCTCCTCCACAGTTTTTCGTTCAGGTCGTTTTTCTTACGTTTCTTCGCCAACGCAGCGAGTAAACACCGATGCCAAAACCCAGGGCCAGCGCCTGGATGATGGTCTGAGCCGAATACGGAACCCCCACTGACAGGGCGAATTGGCTCAATTGATTGAGAAAGAAGGCCGCGATGACAGTCGAGATCGGGAAGCCCCGTCCACCCAGCAGCGAAGTGCCTCCCAGCACGACGACCGCGACAGACGGCAGCAGAAGCGTGTCTCCCTGAAACGCGGTTGGCTCGCGGGTGATGCCGGCGATCAGGATGCCGGCCGTGCAATAGAGCAGCTGCGCGAAGACATAGGCCATCATCTGGTGGACACGAACGCGAAGTCCGGCGGCACGACCGGCCGGCGGGCTGGCCCCGATGGCCTCGAAGCGGCGCCCGACCAGTGTTTTCTTGAGCATGAACGAAACAACCACGGTGGCGGCAAGCGCGAAATATACCGCATTCGGAACCCGGAAGGTCTCACCACCGGCAATCTCCGCAAGGAGGTTCGTCGTGATCGAGGGAACCCCGCCCGAGGTGGCAAAGACTGCGCCGTAAAGCAGCGCATTGACACCGATCGTCGCAATGATCGAGTTCAACCGGAAGAAGCTGACGAGGATTCCGTTCGCGAAACCTGCAATGAGGGCCATCCCGAGCGCGATCAGAACTGCCTGATAGAGCAGCGCATCGTTCTGCTGAGGATAGTGGGTGGCAACCACGACGGCAAGCGAGACGGAGCCGGGAAGTGAAAGGTCGAATCCGCCCTGCTGCACTACGAGCAGCTGCCCGAGACCGACGACCGCGATAATCGCTGCGAACGGCAGGCTTCCCGACAGCGCTCCCCACGAGACACTCGAGGGCGCGAATACCTTGCACACGACCAGCAGCAGGACAGTCGAAAAGACGACCGTCATGAAGCTCCGCGCCATCGGGATCCGAAACAGGCTTTGCTTCTGCAAGCTGGTCGATGTCATCGAGCTTGAGTTCATCTCAGCTCACCTTTCTTGGAATCGCTCACGAAAAACACCTCTGCTGCCCGGGCGGCCTCTGGTCGTATGCTGAAAAACTCGGGCACCCGGGATACGCGGATGCGCCATGCCGGAACGACCACGCATGAGCCCACGCGCCTGACACTACCCGCGGTTACTCGTGGGCATTTACTGCCAATCCTGAATTTTGTACTTCACGCGCCTGAGCGGAAATGTGCCTATCGCTCGAAAGCACGGTCATTACCTGCAGTTTCAATTGTCCGGCGCAATTGCAGGCAGGCGAATTGTAGATTTGGTCGTCCATATCCATGCTCCTCCAAGCAACTGCAAAATAAAGTCACAGAACAAGAGACCTTCCCTTTCGAGAAAGCTACGGCTTCGATCTATTTGTTGAGGTAAGGGCACTCCTCCCAACTCCTCGCCTCCACCTTTATGCATTTTGAAGCGCGAGAAAACATCGAAGATGTCCGGATTGGATAAGGCGCATTTTCAAAGCTTGATCGCTGGAATTTCATGGAAAGAAATCAAAAACTTGGGTGCATCTCCGCCTGCGTATCGAGGCGGCACAAACCCGACCATCTGGACTGTTTCATCAATAGACTTGCCCTGGTCGGCAGCTGTCATCTCTTGCCGGCAGCCTCATAGGCCTCGATCAGCAGCTTCGAATTCTCCGGCCTAGCTTCGAGCGTGCCGTTTTCGATCTCGTAGGCGATTTCCATGACGCGCTGGTTCACCGGAGCCGGCCGGCCGTGCGCTTTCAGGATGTCCACGACCCAGCCGTTGACCTCCTGGATCTCGGCACGACGCCCTTTTCGCCAGTCCTGCAACGACGTCGTCAACGTGTCGGCCTGCGAGAAGACCGTCAGCACTTCTTCGAAGATTTTGTCGACATAGCGCTCCGGGTCGTTGGTCGTGACCGGCGGCATGCCTATGATGGGCACGATCCTGGCGCCATCGGCGAGCGCCGCATGCATGGCCTCGTAGCCGGCGGCACGCATCGTCTCCAGCATGCCGGGAGTTCGTGCTGCGTCTCCGAGCGGCAGATTGATGATCGCCGAAGGAATAAGTTCGGCCGCGTTGACGACGAGCTTCATCCATTTCGCCGAACGGATATCGTCCGTGACCTCGACCGTGCCTGCATTGCGCAGCAGATCGGCAACGGCCTCGACCCTTGGCTGCGTTTGCGGATCGAGCGCGCCGAGAGCGAACCAAGAGGTGTCGTGGTCGTTCTGACGGTTGGTGACACCGGGCACCCACATGTTCGAGGCGATCTCGATCACCGCGCCGATGGTCCGCTCCCGGCCGACGATCGCAGCAATATCCTCATGGGTCATGCCATTCTGCAGGCCGACAACCAGACCGTCTGGCGCAAGGACCGGCTCAATGAGCTGGCAGGCCCACTTCGTATCGTAGGCCTTGACCACCAGGAAGACGACATCGAAGGGTTCCTTGATTTCCGCTACCTGGCAAAGATGCAATGCCGGAACTTTGGCATTGATCGTTCGCGTCGGCAGGTTGACGGTGATGCCATGCTCGCGGATTGCGGTCACGTGATCCGGCCACTGTTCGATGAAGGTAACGTCCAGGCCCGCAAGCGCGAAATCGGCGCCGATGGAAGCGCCTTGCGCGCCCGTGCCCAGAAACGCGATCCTCGGACCGCCCTTTTTAACCCAGCTCATGCGGTATCTCCTTCGGGTATGATCGCGCCCGGTCGTCAGCGCACGTGAGAGAGTTCATGTGCAGTCCGTCGCGAGAGGCAAAGATGAGGTGCCAACGCTTCGTCTCAGGGGATGTAGTCGACCTGATAACGGTCCGTGCGGACCCCCTCGAGCTCGTTTCTGACCTGCAGGTGGGCCGGATGCTCCGCGTATCCCTTCAGATCGGCCTCGCTCTCGAATTCGGAATACAGCACCACATCGCAGGCGTAGGAAATCCGGCTGATATCGATGCCGATCTCCAGCGTCCGCAAGCCCGGGATCTGGCCGACCAGATCCTCGAACTTGCGCTTGACCTTCCAAGCTGCCTCTTGCTTTTCCTCCGCCGTGTCACCGCGGACGTTCCACATGACGATATGTTTGATCATCGTTTCTGTTTCCCGGGTCAGCTTGACGACGCAGACGCGCCTGCTGGCCTTGCGCCCTCATAGGCGCGAGACAGCAACTGATGGAGACCATCCTTTTCCAATGTGCGCGGGTTCCAGTAGGCATTGGACATCGCCTGCTCCACTGCCGCATCGATCCCATCGCCGGGCATGCCCAGTGACTTGAGGGCCATATCCGCACCGAGACCGGAGGCGAGATCGAAAAGGCCGGTCGCCGCATCATCAGTTCCGAGCGCTTTGGCAATCCGCGCCATCGCGTCCGGTACCGCCGGCGCGTTGTAGGCGACGGCGTGCGGCAGGACAGCGGTGTGCATTTGCGCATGCGGCAGGTTGAACATGCCGCCGAGGGTGTGGCAGAGCTTGTGGTGGAGCGCCATGCCGACGGAACCCAGGCAGACGCCGCAAAGCCACGCTCCGTAGAGCGCATCGGCTCTTGCCTCGGGATCTTCCGGGTTTTTGGCGATAACCGGCAGGGCGCGCGAGAATGCCGCGATCCCCTGCTCGGCCAACAGCGAAATGATCGGATTGGTTTCGCGCGCGTACAGTGCCTCGACCGCATGGGCCACGGCATTGAGGCCTGAAGTGACGGACATCGAGACCGGCAGTGTCAGGGTAAGATCGATGTCGTAGACGATCACCTCAGGCAGAATGCGCGGGTCTGACTTGGTGACCTTTCGACCATTCTCCGTTTCGCCAAGGATCGGCGTCGCCTCGGAGCCGGCATAGGTGGTCGGCACCACGATCTGCGGAATATCGGTGCGAAAGGCGATGGCCTTTCCGAGCCCCGTCGTCGATCCGCCGCCGATTGCCAATACCGCGTTGGCCTTCAGCCGCTCGACTTCACGCATCGCATCGACGGTCACGTCGACTGGCGTGTGCATTTGCGCCCTCGTATAGATGCCGGCAAAACGCGGTCCGAGATGATCGGCCACGGCCCGCGCCTGTTCGGCCTGCTCCGGCGTCGACAGAACGAGAACCTTGTCCGCCGACAGACGGTCCGCCTCTTCTCCAAGCCTTGCGATCGTGCCGTGCCCGAATATCACGCGCCCAGGATTGGCGTTATAGGTGAAGGCCTGCATCGCTATGCCTCCAGCTTCTGCTGCGGCGTGACCAGCACGAAGTCACAGGTCACGGCCTCGAACGGATTGTCGAAGCCGAGCTCAGCAGCGCGCTTCGGATCGTCCAGCTTGCCGAAATCGGCAATCAGGTCTTCCTTCACCCCGAAAACCGCATCCGAATGAAGGTAGGGGCAATCGGGGGTAAAGATATGCGTTGTGATGGGCTCGAAGCCGGCAGCCCCGACGATGAAGTGGATGTGGGCTGGCCTGAACGGATGGCGCCCCATCTGGCCGAGCAGCTTGCCAACAGGGCCGTCATCGGGGATCGGGTAGAATTTTGGTCGCACCGACTTGAACCAGTACGAACCGTCGGCATCCGTCTTGAAGATGCCGCGCAGGTTCATCTCGGGCTGCAGGCCCTTCTGCTGGACGTCGTAGAAGCCCTCGTCGTTGGCTTGCCAGACATCCAGCATCGCGCCGGCGATCGGCTTTCCGTCGGTATCGGTAACGCGCCCCCTCACCAGCAGCGGTTCGCCCTTGCCATCCAGACAGATATTGGCGCCATTCTCGTATTGCGGTGCGTCCATGACATGGAACGGACCGAGCACCGTAGTCTCGGTCGCCCCGGATGGCTTGCGGTTGTTGATCGCATCGACCAGCATGGAAACGCCCAGAATGTCGGAAAGCAGGATGAACTCCTGCCGCCATTCGTTGCAGATCTGGCCGGTTTCGGTCAGGAAATCGATGGCCCTGCCCCATTCCTGCTGATTGGGCTCCACCTCCTTGACGAAGGCATGCAGGTGGCGGATTGCTGCGCTCATGACCTCGCGCAGACGCGGATCGGTTTTACCGGCCATCCGTGCCAGGACCACCTCGACCGAGCTCTCCTCGGAGAAGTATCCGCTCTCGGCGTCGTGTTTCGTCTGCTGGTCAGTCATTTCCGTTGTCCTTTCCCATGAGCCCCGCGGTACGATCCGGTCGCATCCGTGAGGGTTTGGTCGTTCCCTGATCGCCGCATCGCGAGGCGGCGGTCAGTTGTTCAGGAGGGTGATCTTGATGCTCTTGGTTGCGTCCTTGCCGAAGCTGAAAGCATCGACGGCGTCCGTCAGCGCATAGTCGTGGGTCTGGATCGGCGAGAGATCGATCCCCGTGCGTTCGAGAAAACGGATTGCTGCAGGCCACACGCCCGGCGAACCGATGCATCCCCTGACGGTCAGGTTCTTCATCTGGATCTGGCCGATGACGACCGGCACCTTGCGCCCAATATTGATCCCCACCATCGACATGCGGCCGTCTTCCCGTGCGTAGTCGAATGCCGCAGCCAGCGATGCATCGTGACCGGATGCCTCGACAACCAGGTCGGCGCCGTGACCGCCGGTCATTTCGCGGATACGGTCAGCAGCTCCTCCATCGGACGGATCAAGCGCGGCGTCTGCCCCGAGCCTCAGGGCCACGTCGCGGCGGGCAGCCAGCGGGTCGACCACGATGACGCGTGCGCCCATGCCGATGGCAGCCGCTGCGGACACGAGGCCGATAGTGCCGCCGCCAGAAACGACCACGGTCTCGCTGGCATTGGTGCCGCCCGAGCGCAGCACCGCGTAAAAGCCGCATGTAAAGGGCTCAATCAGCGCCGCCTTCTTGTCATCGACGGCATCCGGCAGCTTGTGCAGCCATTCCGGATTGACGTTGAAGAATTCGCGATCGGCGCCGCTCATCGAAAATCCGAAGTGATGGAGGCGCTCGGGCGTACGCACGACGCATTCGCCGACGACGCGGTCGCCGACCTCGAAGCCGGTAACGTTGTGCCCGACCTCGACGATCTCGCCACTCCACTCGTGCCCCGGCGTCACCGGATAGGAGATTGGGATGATGTAGCGTCCCGCGAGCAACTCGTAGTCCGAGTGACAAATGCCGACAGCGCGCGTGCGGACGAGCACTTCGTTGGCAGAAACCTCCGGCATCGCCACATCGACGATTGCCGGCCTGTCAGGGGCCTCGAATACCAAAGCTTTCATGACACTCTCCCTGTCAAAGTTGCTCTACGACGCCGGAGCGTGCGGAGCGGATAATTGCTTCGAGAAGCGCGATGTTGTTGATCATCTCCTCGCCGCTGATCGGATATGGATTGGTGCCGCGCACGGCTCGGGCAAAAGCTCGCAGGTTGTCGCGAACCGGCTCGGCCGGCGCGACTTCGCGCACAGTGATGGGCTTGCCCTTCCAACCCTCGGTAACGATCCAGCCGTCCGGCGACTCGACGTGCGCCTTGTCGCGCACCTCGATCCAACCGAGCGTCCCGAATACCGCAAACCGGGATATGAAGGGTGTCGCCAGCGTCGCCGAAACATAGGCCGAACCGCCGTTTTCGAAGCGGATATGGGCGCTCATCGTATCCCCCTGCGGGATCTCCGAAGCGAGGTTCTCGCAGATGACACGGACATCTTTTGCGGGCCCCATCAGCTTCACCGATAGGTCGGTCAGATGGATGCCGGTTGCCGTCATGCCACCGGCAGGCGCCTGCTCCGCGTTCAGCCGCCAGTTCGACGGGTCGAGCGTGAGGAACTTGTCGTGGCTGAAATTGGACTCGATCTGCAGCAGACGACCGAGCTTGCCGCTATTTGCCGCCTCGAGGATCTCGGCAATCGGCGGCTCGAAACGACGCTCGTGGCCCATACCGAGAACCAGCCCGGCATCCCGGCACAACGCCACAGAGGTTTCGGCATCCTTCCTGGTCATCGCCAGCGGCTTTTCGCAGAACACGTGCTTGCCGGCAGCCACTGCCTCGGCAATCTGCTTCTGGTGTAGGGAGTGGGGCGTTGCGAGGACAACAGCCTCGATGTCGGGATCAGCCAGAGCATCGGCGAGATCCGGGGAGAATTGCAGGCCCATTTCGCCGGCGAAGCTTTCTGCCTCCGGGCTCGGATCGACAGCACGAACGAAGTGCATTTCCGCACCCCCGGCATTGACCAGTGTCGCCATCTTCTTGCCCCACCAGCCGAGGCCGACGATGGCCGCAAGCACCGGCTTGTTTTCGATCATTGTCATCTGTTGTCCACCCGCTTGCTGAAGGGATGGATATTCACCGACTTCCAGACGCCGGCTGCCGTGAACGGATCGGCCTTGTTGAAAGCCACGATCTCTTCGATGGTGTCTGCCTCAAACAGGAACAGCGAACCGATCATCGTTTCGTTGTCATCGGCGAGGAGAGGCCCCGAAATGATTGTCTTGGTCTTTGCGGCCCCGAGATAGGCCTTGTGCGCTTCATAGTTGGCAAGCCGCTTTTCCACGGCGCCCGGATGGTCCAGGCAGTGAACGATATAGTGCATGACAAAACCTCTTCGTTGTTCAGGCGATCGAATAGCCGCCGTCTATCATCGGAAATTGACCCATAACGCGGCCGATGGCTTCGGCAGTTACCAATGCGACCGCCTCCTAAATGCGGCCGCCGAAATCCAATGGTCAGTGCTCCGGTCAAGCCTTCATGTTGACGAGTATCTTCATGTGGGACGCATTGGGATCGAGCAGCGCCTCGAAGCCCTTTTCGACGACGTCGTCCGGAGAAATCTGCGCGGTGACGATCTGCTCGACCGGAAAGATGCCGGAACCAATCATCTGCGCGATCCTTGGCCAGATCGTCACTGGGTAGCACCAGGTCGCCTCGACGGTGATGTCCTTCAGGGCCCAAAGCATCGCATCGATAGCCGCCGGCTTGACGTGCAGACCAACCTGCACGACCGTACCCTGACGCTTGACGGCCCTGGCACAGAGGTTAAGCGAAGCCTCCGCCCCGACACATTCGAGCGCCACGTCGACGCCGACGCCTTCCTCGGTGTGCTCGCGGAACAGCGCCTCGGCATCCACTTCGCGCGGATCGAAGACGATCGCTTCCGGCACCAGCTTCTTGGCAAGGGCGCGGCGGTTCGGGTTTAGTTCGGAAACGAAAATGGTCGTCGCACCGGCTGCCCGCGTCGCAAGCAGCACCAGCGCACCAATCGGGCCGACGCCGGAGACCAGCACAGTGCTGCCTGCCTCCACGCCGCCACGATCGACGCCGTAGAGAGCAACCGCTGCAGGCTCGATCATGGCTGCCTGCACATCGCTGACGCTGTCCGGCACCGGAAAGACATTGTAGCTGTTGACGACCGCCTGTTCCCCCATGCCGCCCCATTCCCAGGACAGGCCGAAGCAGGCCATTTTCTCGCTGAGATGATATAGTCCCCGGCGACCGTAATAGTCGTCGCGGGGCGAGATCAGCGGCTGGATCGAGACGCGCGATCCCGGCGCGACGTGCGTCACGTTCTTGCCGACAGCCAGGACCCGGGCAGACAGTTCGTGCCCGAGGATCTGCGGCAGGACCGCGCCGGAATAGACGTGCGGCGTGCTCGGCGTGACGATCGGTCCGGCAATATATTCATGCAGATCGGTTCCACAGATGCCGCAAACCAGCGGCTCGATGAGAACCATGTCATCGCCCAGCGGCCCGGACGGAGCGGGTACGTCTTCGACGCGAATGTCTTTCTTCGAATAGTATCGAACGGCTTTCATACGGAAATCCTTTCCAGTGGGGGCGGCGTTGAGGTAATCTCTCGAGGAGCTCTCGCTGCCAGCATTCAGGTGGGAGCAGCGGGTGGCGGCCGCACCTCCCGATATCATCAGATCAGAACCATTCCTCCGTCCACCATCACCGTCTGCCCGGTGATGTAGTCGGATCCGGCCGAAGCCAGGAATGTGGTAACGCCGGCGATATCCTTCGGCACGGACACACGCCCAAGCAAGATCGACTGCGAGAATTCGTTGATGGCCTGATCCGGCTGGGATGTCAGGCCATGCTCCATGAACTCCCGGTCCAGCTGCTGCCAGAGTTCCGTCGCAACAACGCCCGGACCAAAACAGTTGACCGTGATTTTGTGCTCTGCAAGTGCCCTTGCTGCGGCCTGCGTGATGGCCACCACCGCGAACTTCGATGCGCAATAATGCGCAAACAAGGGATAGCCCTGCTTACCTGCGATAGAGGCTGTGTTGATGATTTTACCGCCTGTACCTTGGGCTATCATCGTCTTGGCAGCCTCTTGCGTGCCGATCAGAACACCGAGACCATTGACCTTCATGATGCGGTTGAAATCGTCTTCGGTGACATCGAGGAAGGGGCATGTCTGGCTGATGCCGGCATTGTTGAACATCACGTCCAGCCGGCCGAAATGCGATACGGTCCGGGCAATCAATTCCTTGACACTCGAGCGGTCCGAAACGTCCACGGCAACACCGAGCGCATCGCCGCCTTCGGACCTGATAGTGGCAGCAACGGCATCAGCGGTGGCTGCCACAAGGTCTGCAATGACGACTTTCGCGCCCTTGGATGCCAGGTCGCCGGCAATACCGGCGCCGATGCCCCTGCCGGAACCCGTGACGATAACGACCCTGCCCTCTAGCGATTCAGTCATCCAATCCTCCTCCTCCAGTCCCGAATATCGACGACAGGCAACGGTGCCGCATTACCGAAGTAAAGCGCGCCAATTTGCAAAATTGTCGGTTCGTGTTCCTCCCGGGAACGGCTGACCATCCTGTCACGAAGCTAGTGGATAAACACGATGTCCGACAAACCTATATTTGTCCGGATTGGATATTTTCTGCCAAGCATTCCATCCCGACTTCGTCCTATTAATTTCTCCGGGAGGACGGAGACAGTTTATGCGGTCGAATGCCGAGCATCGGTCGACACGCACGTTCCCCCCGCAGGCAAGGGATCGGCAAACCGGCGCTGCTGGTCGTCGGGAATAAGGGAGAGGTCGATGAGCGAGAGATTTACAGTAGGCTGGGCAGGCATAGGTAAAATGGGTGCCCCGATGAGCCGCCGCGTTCTCGATGCCGGCTATGCCTTGCACGTCTACGAGCCCTTGCCCGAAAACCGCGCCACCATCGTTGCCGAGGGCGCCAATGTGGCGCATTCGCTTGAAGATCTGGCAGCCGCTTCCGACGTCATCGTCCTGACAATCCCGAACGATGCCGTTCTGCGGGAGCTCGTTTTCTCGCCGGGTGGCCTGGCCACCACGATGAAGACCGGACAGATCCTGGTCGAAATGAGCACGGTGTCGCCGGCAATTTCTACGGAAGTCAACGAGGCAATGTCGGCGCTTGGCGTTTCCTACCTGCGCGCACCCGTTTCCGGCAGCACCGCGACCGCATCGTCCGGAACTCTGTCAGTCATGGCCTCGGGGCCTGAGGAGGCCTACAAACGCGTGGAGCCGATGTTCGAGTGCTTTGCGTCCCGCCGCTTTTATGTCGGCGAGGCCGAGGAGGCACGCTACCTCAAACTCGTGCTCAATGCTCTCGTCGGCGCAACGTCAGCGCTGCTCGGGGAGGCCCTCACCCTCGGGTTGAAGGGAAATCTCACGGTCGAGACAATGCTTTCGGTGATTTGCGAGAGCGCCGTCGCCTCACCGCTGATCGCCTACAAGCGGGACTTGCTGGTCAACCGCAATTTCGACCCGGCGTTTTCCGTATCCCAGATGATGAAGGATTTCGACCTCATCCTGGATGCGGCAAGAGCCGATCACACTCCGATGTATCTGGCATCGATGATCCGCCAGCAATACGAGGCGGCCTACGCCGGCGGCCAGGCCGACAAGGACTTCTTCGTGCTGTTCGAGCAATCGGAACGCCTCGCCGGACTTGCTCCCCCTTCCGAAAAATAGCCATCCGGCATTGGTTCCGAACTGCACCGATCCTAGCCAAAAGGATCAGGTAGAGCTACGACCATATGTCATGACGCGACGGGCGGGAGGGCCGACGTGAACGAATACGAAATGCTGCGCGTGATCGAATTTCTGGAAAGGACCCGCAGGCCTTTCCAGGACGTCGTCGTCGGTTTTGACGAAGATCCTGTCTGGAGGATCGTCATGTATCTCATCAAGTCCCACATCCACAGCCAGACGGTGTCGATCTCGACGCTGGGCCAGGAATCCGGACTGCCCTATGCCACGTCCATGCGTCTGATAAACCGGCTCGTCGACAGCGGATATATTCTCAAGGTCGCCAAGGGAACGACGGGCAAGAGCTTTGCGCTGCAGCCGAGCGACAGCTTGCTGAAAGCGTTCCAGGTCTATGCCGGCAAGACCAAGTCCCTGCTTGCGCAGACGCTCGGCCTCAGAAGCGGCGAGCAGGAGGACGACTACTATTTTGGCGGCACCCCTCTCGGCTCACACATCATTCCACCGATGCGGCTCATGCAGAAACGTGCCGAATCCCAAATCGAACTGCGTTTCCTGCTCAACAATGACAATTATTTCTCTGCGATGCGCAACATGTGGGCCGATTTCCGCAATAACCTTGCCTCCCGGAAGAGCTTCGATCTCCTGTCGCTTCCGGATCTGTACAACAGGGCCCTGGAAAACCGGAAGAAGAGAGTCTCCGAATACGATGTGATCGCCATCAACATGCCATGGCTCGGCGAGTTCGTCGAAAAGGATATCATTCGCCCAATCGACGCACTGGTCCAGAAGACCGGCATCAATCCCCTCGATTTTCACCCGTCCATCTGGTCGACGGCGAGATGGGACGGGCAGGATTATGGCGTTCCCGGCTACTGCACGGTCGAGATTCTGGCGGCGCGCAAGGACCTGTTTGCCGATGCAGGCCTAGATTTCCCGCGCAATTTCGAGGACGTCATCGCGGCCGGGCGCCATTTTCACGCGCCGAACCACGGCATGTACGGTGCAGTGTGGGACGGTGCGCGCGGCATGCCGATCGCTTCAAGCTTCATGTTTTTCCTCGGCGCCTGCGGCCAGCCGACAATCTCGCTTAGAAAGACCCGTGCCGGCTTTACCCTGGAAGGTGTCGATCTCGAACAGTTGCACTGCACGATTTCCTCCGATTCCGGTTTGGCGGCCCTGGATTTCATGCGCCGGCTGATCGAGATTTCACCGCCGGATATCCTCAACATGGCTTGGGATCGGACGCTCGACGTGTTCATGACCGGCAAGGCCAGTCTCGGTTATTTCTGGACGATGCGCACCGCGCGTTTCGAATACGATGTCCATTCCGTGGTCAAGAGACGGGTCGAATATCTGCCCCAGCCCGCTGGTCCCGGCGGCACGCGCGCCTCGCCCATCGGCGGGTTTCTATTCTGCATTCCAACCAACCTGCCGGAAGAGCGGGTTGAGCTTGCCGCCGACGCCATCGCCTGGATGGCATCGCGCGAGGCGATGAAGGCTCACGTCAAGAACGGCTTTCCCATCGCGCCGCGTTTTTCCGTCAGCGCCGACCCCGAGGCGGCGGCGAGCTCGCCAATCGTCAGGTTCGTCGACCAGCTGGCAAAAAAGAACCTTCTGCACACCTGGCAGCGACCAAATATCCCTCAGTATACGGCGATAGAGCGGATCCTCGGCGAAGAGATCCACAACGCCCTGTCGGGGGTCAAACCCGACAGGGTGGCACTCGATGACGCTGCAAGACAGATAGACCTGCAGCTCCGTGCAAGCCCTGGAAGTCGCCGCTGAAAAGCGTTTGCCGCACCGATCCATGGCGAGGAGGGACATGGACAGACTCACACGGCAGTCCCTCATGCATTTGAGCAAACTGAAACACTAGAAGCAGGGCATCATGGCTCACCGGACCGCCAAAAAGCGGTAAAATATCATGATTTACATCGAGTTAACTTGATTTTGAGGTTGAGTGCGCCACGAATGTCGCGTGTGATGAGACCGCCGGCCAACGCGAGGCGATTACACGCTTCAGGCCGTGGCGCCAGGGAAGATCTCAAAGCCTGTGTCGATGACAACCGGACGGGTGCATCGCTCCGGCGATTCCAGGATAGCCTCGATCGCCTTCTTGCCGATCATGAAACGGTTCGAGCGCAGCGTCGAGAGTGGCTGCGGCAGTTCGCGGCCGATTTCGAGACCGTTGAAGCCGAAGATCGCCATGTCGTCGGGCAGGGAAATGCCGGCGCTCAGGCAATGAAAAACGCCCCCCACGGCCATGTCGTCATTGGAATAAACCGTCACGTCGATTTCGGCAGACGCCGCACAAAGATGCCTGGTCTGCTCGCGACCGGTGCCGACCGAGCTCGGACCATCCGCAATCGCATGCGCCTCGATCGACAGGCCAGCCTCAGCCAAGGCTTCCCTTAGCCCATCGTAGCGAAGCCGCGCGCGGCGGTCCGCCGCCCAGTCATGGCCCACATAGCCGAAATGACGGTAGCCTCGCGCGATCAGATGCTGCCCTATCGCGTAACCCGCCCGGCGGTGCGACATGCCAACTGCGATGTCGATCGGCGCACTGTCGATATCCATCAATTCGACAACGCGCACGCCGCTCTGATCCAGCATCCGTCGCGTCGCCATGGTGTGATCGAATCCTGCAATAAGGATCGCAGCAGGCTTCCAGGCCAGAAGGCCACGCACCATCACCTCTTCCCGGTCGATGTCATATTCCGTGGTGCTGATGACGGCCTGGAAATCCGAGGATTTCAGAGCCTCGTGCACGCCCTGGATGACTTCCGGAAAGACGATATTCGACAGCGAGGGAATGACCACGCCAATCAGATGGGAGTTAAGCGACGCAAGCGAACCTGCGATCCGGTTCGGCACATATCCAAGCGCCCGTACGGTTTCCATGACCTTTTCGCGTGTCGCGTCGGCGACCAGCGACTGGTTGCGCATGATGCGGGATACGGTCGATTCGCTCACATCGGCCCGCAGCGCAACTTCACGCAGGGTGATCTTGGACTTCCTGTCGGGAAGGCGGCGCCGTGTTGTCATTATGCGGATTCCCGTTTCGGCCATGGTCAGGATTGGCCAATCGAGCGACCATCAAGCTCCTTGTTCGCACGGTATTTGGCCGAGGCTAAAAATGCAAATCAGCCCCGGCCGGATTAATTCAGCGCTTCACATAATTCTTCCACGGGTGCGCTTCCCGGAAACCGAGGACATCGCGAGCCTTGCGGTTGGAAATCGGCGCTTCGTCTCTTCCCATCTCACGCTTTACAGGAGTTTGCGGGCAGTATTTGGCAAGGAACTCCGAAGTCGGCAGGTCTGCGGTAATGGTGTCGTTGACCGCATTGAAGACCTGATAGCCGAGGCCGTCCTTCTCGATGCAAAGATGGACAATCTCGCCGAGATCGCGGGCATCGATGTAGCTCCAGGCGTTACGTTTGCGCGACATTGGGTTGTCGAGGTAGGCCGGGAAATTGGAATACTCATGCGGCTCGATGACGTTGCCGATGCGCAGGGCGTAAATGTCGGCGTTGTAGCGCATCGAAAATGCCCGTGCCGTCTTTTCGTTGACGACCTTCGACAGGCCGTAGCTGTCCATCGGGTCGCTGTCGTAGTCTTCTTCCAGCGGGAAACTGTGAAAATCCTTGTCGCCTTCGGCAAAGCAGACGCCGTAAGTGGTCTCGCTCGATGCGATGATGACCTTGCGGACACCCAATTTCATGGCCGCCTCGATGACGTTGTAGGTTCCAACGACATTGGCCGAAAACGTCTTGTTGTCCGGCTCGATCATGACGCGGGGAATGGCGGCAAAATGAACGACAGCATCGGGGGCAGACGGTGGGGCGCCATCGTCGTAGCCGTCAAACCCGAAGTGCGTGGTCAACGCGTTGAAGACCTGGCCGCTATCGGTGATGTCGGTAATCAGCGTATTAACGCCCGGCAGGTCGAGAGGCTTCAGGTCGACATTGAGAATGGAATATCCCTTTTCCAGCAGATGGGGAACGGCGTGACGACCGGCCTTCCCCGTACCGCCTGTAAACACAATGCGTTTGGTCATTTTGTAGATCTCCTTTTCGTTGAAAAATGTGCGCCGAAACCAATTCGTCAAGCTGTCGCGGCGAGCATGATGCGCTCCTGCGTCGCCTCGCTGCGCTCGATCTTGCCGGTGATGCGGCCCTCCTTCAGCACGACGATTCGGTCGCTGATGGCCAGGATCTCTGGCAAGTCGGAGGAGACGACGATGATTGCAATCCCCTGCTTTGCAAGGCTGTTGAGAAGCGTGTGAACCTCGGATTTCGCACCGATGTCGATGCCGCGCGTTGGCTCGTCGACAATCAGGATACGAGGATGTCGCGCCACCCATTTGGCGATGACCACCTTCTGCTGGTTTCCCCCGGAAAGATTCAGCACCTTCTGCTCCGTCGACGGCGTCTTGATACCGAGAGAGCGGATGAACGCAGCGCAGGCACTGGTCTCCCGCTTCTGGTTGACGACATCCAGCGTACAATAGTCGGACAGATGCGTGAGACTGAAATTTTCACGTACCGACATGCCGAGCACGAGCCCAAGTTCCTTTCGGTCTTCAGAAACGAAGCCGATACCGAGATCGATGGCATCAGCGGGATCTCGTATCGTCACTGTCGCGCCTTCTATTATCACATCGCCGACGCGCGGACGCCAGCCAAAGATCATCTCCATGATTTCCGTACGACCGGACCCGACGAGCCCGAAGAAGCCCAAAATCTCGCCTTTGTGCAGGTCGAAAGAAATATCCTCCACCTTGGCACCATGCGCGGTCCTGCTCTTCAGGCCCAGTCCGCGGACGGAAAGCAGGATGTCGGATGTGGCGTAGGACTGATGCTCGCCGAACAGTTGCGACAGGTCGCGATCGACCATCTTGCGCACCAGCAACTCACGGGTCATTTCGGCAATCGGCCGCGTATCGACCGTCTGGCCGTCGCGCAAGACCGTGACCCGGTCGGCAATCTCGAAAATCTCGTCCATGCGATGCGAGATGTAGACGATACCGATCTGCTGCGCGACGAGCTTGCGGACGATCCGCATCAGGGTGGACGCTTCGTGATGGCTGAGCGATGCGGTCGGCTCGTCCATGATGATCAATTTCGAGCGATACGAGATCGCCCGCGCGATCTCGACCATCTGTTTCTGGCCGATGCTGAGATTGCCGACACGCGTCGTCGGCTCGATGGTCATCTCCAGTTCGGCGAGGACGGCCCGTGTTTCGGCATTCATCCTGCGCGTATCGATGAGACCGCCGGGGCCGAGAGGCTCGCGGGCCAGAAAAATGTTTTCGGCCACGGTGAGATTATTCACCACCGCAAGCTCCTGATAGATGATGCTGATGCCCAGCGACCGTGCGTGGACCGGATCGCTGATCGTCACCTCATGCCCCTCGACGCGGATCGAGCCGCCCGGATCGGCGCGGTAGACACCCGTCATGATCTTCATCAGGGTACTTTTTCCCGCGCCGTTTTCTCCGGCGAGCACATGGACCTCGCCGCTGCTCAGCGAGAGATCGACGTTTTTGAGTGCGTGGACACCGGGAAAAGTCTTCGAGATGCCGCGCATTTCGAGAAAAGGCGTCATGATAATCTCCACATCAGGATGCTGCCGACGGCGCCGGTTCCGGCGCCGTCGGCCTTGACGCCTACTTCGTGTAGCTGCCGAGATTGGAGGCGTTGACAACAGTCACGCCGGTGTCGATATCCTTGCTTTCAGTCTCCGTACCCTTGATCTGGGCGACCAGGTGCTCGACGGCAAGCTTGCCCATGGTGACAGGACGCTGGACCATGATGCCGGCAATGTAGCCGTTTTTGACACCCTTGATCGTGTCGGGCAGGTCGTCGAAGGCGTAGACCTTAACGCCCGCCTTGCGATCGGAGAATTCCTGCTCTGCCAGGACCTTGGCAGCGGCGGGGCCGCCGACTTGGCTGACGCCGATAATGCCGGCCAGCTTGGGGTTTCCGCGCAGCAACGCCTCCGTCACCGAGACGGCCTTTGCGAGGTCGTCTTCGGTGCCCTCGGTAGCGACAACCTTGATCTCGGGAAACGCCTTCAGCGCTTCCTTGACGCCGTCGATCCGCTCGTTGAGATTGGAGGCGCCGAGCTGGCCGGTGACGATGGCAACCTCGCCCTTGCCGCCGAGCGCTTCGCCCATGGATTTGCCCATGGTGACGCCCGCCTGCTTGTTGATCGTGCCGATATACATGCTGCGGCCGCTCTTGGCGCTGTCGCTATCGAAGGTCAGGACCTTGATGCCGGCCGCCATGGCCTGCTTGATGATCCCCTCCACCGACTTCGGTTCGTTGACCGAGACGGCGATACCGCTGACGTGGCGAGCAATGAGATCCTCTATGATTTTGACCTGTGTCGACCCTTGGGTGTTCTGCGGAACAACCCACTGATAATCGACTCCTGCAGCCTTGGCCGCTTCCTGCGCGCCCTTGTTACAGTCGTCGAAAAACGGCACCGCCACTTTTGGCACCACAGCGATGGTAATGTCCTGAGCCACCGCGCCGCCGACCGCCGTCATCGATAACAATGCTGCAAACACTGCTTTTTTGAACTCGTTCATCTTTCCTTCTCCTCCTCACCCGTACGTCCTCCGCCGGGTATCTCCATTGAAACTTGCAGCCTCCGCGTTATCCGCGACCTCCCGAGAGCCGATTTCTCAAAACGTCCAGGCTCACGGCAATGAGGATCACCCCGCCCGTGATGGCCTGCTGGGCATAGGTATTGATGTTGAGCAGCACAACGCCATTGGCGATGACGCCGACAAGCGCTGCGCCGATGACGGCCCCGGAGACGCTGCCAACCCCACCGGCAAGGCTGGCTCCGCCGATTGCGGCAGCAGCGATCACATCGAGCTCCGATCCAAAGCCGGACGCAGGTTCGGCGGACAGGTATCTGGAAAATGCAATGACGCCGGCTGCCGCCGCGATGGTTGAAGACAGCACGTAGACGGCCAGTTTCACCCGATCTACCTTCACACCGCTCAGGCGCGCCGCATTTTCGTTTCCACCTGTCGCGTAGATATGCCGACCGAAGCGCGTGCGGCGCATGATCAGCGCGAATATTGCCATGAGGACCAGCATGATCACGACGGGCACCGGCACCGGGCCGAGATAGCCCTGGCCGAGAATGGAGAAAGCATCGGGCGGCGTCGGCGTGACAGGAACCCCGTGGGTGATCATGTACATAAGGCCACGCCCGATGCTGAGGGTTCCAAGCGTCGCGATGAATGGCGGCAGCCCGATCATGGTGATCAGTGCGCCATTGATAAACCCGAACGCCACGCCGACCGAAAGGCCGGCAGCGACACTGCCGCCGGTCGAAAAACCGGCTTCGAAGCACAGGGCGGTCACCAGCGAGGCGAGACCCATTGCCGAGCCGACCGATAGATCGATGCCGCCGGTGATGATGACCATAACCATGCCGATGCTCATGATCGCCGTCAGCGAGAATGCGCGAAATACGCCCATCAGATTATTGGTCGTCAGGAAATACGGCGTGTACAGGCTGATGAGCGCGCCGACGACCACGAGGGCGACGAGCACGTTGACCTCTCGCACATGACGCAATTTTGCCAACTGGGCAAGAAAGCCCGATGACGAGTTACGGGGCGACGGTTCGTCATTGACGAGTCCGGACATGAAATCTCCTCCCTATCGCCGCTGCTCGCGTGAGCTGTCAGCATATCCGTTGTCTATCGTCACCACAGATCGCAACCTCCAGATGCTTTCGGCGGTGATGGGGTACGCAAGGCCAGCTATTCAAAGACTACCTTGAAATGTTATGGCAGCGCTGCCATAACTTCTGCCAATTCCGCCATCTGTCAAGCTCGTTTTCGATTTTATGTAAGATGGAACGAATTTATCAGTGTTATGCGGTCAAGATGGAAGTGTGCTCAGTCATTCCCCGCGTCTGCAAGTGCATTAAACGCACAGAATTTCTCTGTTGAATGGCAGCGCTGTTAATCAGCATGTCGGCTATTAACTGACTGCATCCCTACTGGCGAAAGGTCGCCAGCCATCCGAGGCCTTCGATCGTGCCGCGTGCCGGACGGTACTCGCAGCCGACAAAACCGTCATATCCCAGCCGATCGAGTTCACGCAGGACGGTAAAGTCATCGAGCTCTCCCGTTCCAGGCTCGTGGCGGAGGGGTACCGATGCGATCTGAACGTGGCCTATGATGGGCATCATCGTTCGCAGCCCAGAGAGCACATCGCCATGGATGATCTGGCGATGGTAGATATCGAACTGTAATTTCAGGTTTGGATAGCCAAGATCTGCGATCAAATCCGCTGCGAAATTGAAATTATTGAGGAAATATCCGGGCATGTCGCGCCCATTGATCGGCTCCAGAACAATATCCAGCCCGGTCTCGCCCGCCTTGTCGCATGCGTAGGCGATTGACTGGCGATACGCGGCGACGGCGGCCGGGTCCGACCGCTCGGCCAGACCGCTCATCACGTGCAACCGCTTCACGCCTGTTGCCGCAGCATATCTGAGCGCTGTCTCGACAGACGCGCGGAATTCATCTTTCCGCTCTGGCAGCGCTGCGAGACCTCTCTCGCCCGATGCCCAATCGCCCGGCGGCAAATTGAAAAGCGCTTGCGAGAGCTTGAGTCGATGCAATCGCTCGGCGACATCGGCTGGGTCGAAATCGTATGGGAACAGATACTCCACCGCATCGAATCCGGCCGCAGCAGCAGCAGCGAACCTGTCGAGGAAGCCGACTTCTGTGAACATCATGGTCAAATTGGCCGCAAAACGTGGCATATCAGGCCTCCAGCCCTGGAAGATCGAGCCCCGTTAGGTTCGCGATCATACGCGCGATCGATGCATCGTCGTCGCGCCCCATGCCGGCGGCAGCCGTCATGACGAACATCTGCAGGGCAGTCGATGCTATGGGCGTGGGAAATTTGAGATTGCGGGCGATATCCGAGACGATGCCGAGATCCTTGGTGAAGATATCGACAGCACTGCGCGGACGGTAATCGCCCTCCAGGATATGCGGAACCCTGTTCTCGAACATCCAGGAATTGCCGGCGGAGGCCGAGATCACCTCGTAAACCTTGGCAATATCCAGGTCCATGGCCTTCGCGAAGGTCACGGCCTCGCAGGCAGCGGCGATATGCACGCCGGCCAGCAACTGGTTGACGATCTTGAATGCTGCACCGACCCCTGCGGCCTCGCCGAGTTCGTAGACCTTGGTGGCAATGCAATCGAGGGCAGCACGTGCCGAGGCGAAGGCCTCTGGCGCACCGGATGCCATGATCGTCAGCTCACCAGCGGCAGCACGCATGGCGCCGCCGCTGATCGGGGCATCGATGTAAAGTAAATCAAGAGCTTGGGCGCGACGCTCAAAATCCCGCGCAGCCTCCGGCGACATGGTGGCACAAGACAAAACGGTGCCGCGCTTGCCCATTTCGGTCACCGCGCCATTCTCACCGAATAGGACGGCATCGGTCTGCGCCGCGTTGACCACGACCGAAATCACGATCTGCGCGTCCCGCCCGGCATCGATCGGCAGTCCTGCAACCCTGCCGCCGAGCGCCTCGAACCGCGCCATCGCGTCCACACTGACATCGCAGCCGACGACATCGAAGCCGCCGCGAAGAAGAGAGGCCGCTATCCCGAACCCCATGGATCCCAACCCGATCACGCAGGCAGTCTGTTGAGGTTTTGTCGTCATCTGAGCTTCCTTGCCGAATGGAGTGCGGCCGATACCGCAGGATTAAACACGCGCTTGTGCTCGTCAAATTCAAATGATAGCGTTGCCATAAACACAGTTAGCGCGCGTCGGAAAAGCAATGCAAGGGCTTTTTGCGCTGAAGCAACAACAGGGTCGAGCGCGAAAGGGACGGCGCGGAGTAAATTCGATGCTACCGTCGGATGTATCCTCGCTTACACCCTGGGGGCAGCATACCGGCTGGAAAAATGAGGAACGAACGTGCTGATAGGCGCAATTGCGGACGACATTACCGGCGCTACCGATCTCTGCCTGATGCTTTCGCGCGCGGGTCTGCGAACGGTGCAGCGCATCGGCGTACCCGCGCCGGGTGAAAAGTTCGCCGATGCCGATGCTGTCGTTGTTGCCCTGAAGTCACGATCGATTCCAGCCGATGAGGCGGTTGATATGTCTTGCGCCGCAGCCCGGGCCCTGCTTGCTGCGGGGGCGGAAAAGTTTCTATTCAAATACTGCTCGACCTTCGACAGCACGGACGAGGGTAATATCGGGCCGGTCACCGAAGCGCTGATGACGCTCCTCGATGTCGATTTCACAATCGCCTGTCCATCTTTTCCGGCAGCGGGCCGGACCGTTTACAAAGGCCACCTGTTCGTCGGAGATCAGCTGCTGTCGGACAGCCCCCTGAAAGATCATCCGCTGAACCCGATGACCGATGCAAATATCGTGCGGGTGTTGGGCCGTCAGACGTCGCTGGCCGTAGGACTGGTCGATATCAATATCGTAAGGTCCGGACAGGACGCGATATCAGGGGCCTTCGCAGCAGAAAAAGCAGCCGGGCGCCGGATCGTGATCGTGGACACCCTTGCAGACACCGATCTGCATGCCATCGGACAAGCGTGTGCGGAGATGCGGCTTGTAACAGGCGGCTCAGGCATCGGCTTGGGCCTTGCGGAAGATCTCGTTACCAAGGGCCGCGTCGCACGCCGGCAGGAACAAGTGCAAATGGCGGCGCCAGCGGGTCGGGCAGCCATTCTGGCAGGATCCTGCTCGGTCGCAACCCGCGGCCAGATCGAGGCGGCGCGACACAGCGGCATGCCGACGCTAGCGCTCGATGTAAACGCAATTTCGGACGGGAGGCAGACGGCTTCGGAGATAGCAGACTGGGCTCTTGCGCAGGACAGCTCTGCGCCGGTGCTTATCTATTCGAGCGCAGATCCGGCCGCCCTTGCAGACATTCAGGCATCGATGGGCAGGCACCAGTCCGGCGCATTGGTCGAAACGACGCTGGCCGAAGTCGCAAACCATTTGAAGAACAGAGGATTTACGAAGTTTCTGGTTGCCGGTGGCGAAACATCCGGTGCTATCGTTGCTGGGCTGCAGGTGGCGATGCTCGAGATCGGGCCGGAGATCGATCCCGGCGTCCCCTGGACCCGCAGCATCAACGGCCCGGACTTGGCATTGGCGCTGAAATCGGGAAACTTCGGTGCCGAGGATTTCTTTCTGAAGGCTTGGCATCTGTTACGAGCGGAGCACGGGAATGCGTGAGATCAACAAAGCGCGCGACGAAATCTGCCGCGTCGGCGCCTCGCTGTTCAATCGCGGCCTGACAGCCGGCTCAAGCGGAAACATCTCGGTGCGCCTTGCCGATGGCGGATGGTTGATGACGCCGACGAACGCCTCGCTGGGAAACCTCGAGCCAGATCGGCTTTCACATTTCGACGCATCCGGCCAGCTCTTGTCGGGAGACAAGCCGACCAAGGAGGCCTTCTTGCATTTTTCAATGTATGATGAACGGTCAGAAGCGGCAGCCGTCGTCCACCTGCATTCGAGCCATGCCACAGCCGTCAGCATCCTTGCCGACGTCGATCCCAACGATGTGCTTCCAGCGCTGACGGCATATTATGTGATGCGCATCGGCCGCTTGCCGCTGGTGCCCTATTTCGCGCCGGGAGATCCGGAATTGGCGCACGCCGTAAAGGCGCTGGCCGGCAAGCATCACGCGGTGCTTCTGGCAAATCACGGTCCTGTCGTCGCCGGAACTTCGCTTGCCAACGCCCAGTATGCCACCGAGGAGCTTGAGGAAACAGCCAAGCTGTTCCTGATGCTGCAAAACCACGTGTTGCGCGCGCTGACGCCGCAGCAGATAGACGAGCTGCGCAGCAAATTCAATTTGTCATGATCGCCGACCATTTACGTTCAGGGAGAGAGTAAAATGAGCAATACCACTGAGACCATCGGGTTTGTCGGCACCGGGCTGATGGGCCATGGCATGGCAAAGAATATCGTTGAAAAGGGCTACGCGCTGCAGGTCGTCGCCCATCGAAACCGGGTGCCGGTCGACGATCTGGTTTCAAGGGGAGCCACCGAGGCAAAGTCTCTCGATGAACTGGCCCGTCACTCCACCATCGTCTTTCTTTGCCTGACCGGCTCGCCGGAAGTTGCCGCTGCCGTCGCGGCCATGAAACCGGGCCTTGCCGCAGGGACCGTTATCGTCGATTGCTCGACCGGCGAGCCCACGGTGACACAGACGCTGGCCGCAGAGATGGCCGAGATCGGCGTTCTCTACGCCGACGCCCCCTTGAGCCGCACGCCGAAAGAAGCGTGGGCGGGTACTCTCGATTGCATGGTCGGCGCCGATGCGGCGGTTTTTGAGCGCATCAAGCCGGTGATCTCGACATGGGCGGGCAAGATCGTCCACATCGGCGGCGTCGCCGACGGCCATCGGATGAAGCTCCTGAACAATTTCATCTCGCTCGGCTATGCCGCGCTCTATTCCGAGGCCCTGGCGCTGTCGAAAAAAGTTGGCATCTCCATAGAAACATTCGACCAGGTGATCCGCGGCGGACGCATGGATTGCGGCTTCTATCAGACTTTCATGGGCTATGCTCTGGAAGGCAACCGCGAAGCCCACAAGTTCACCCTCAGCAATGCCTACAAAGACATGCGCTACGTGGAATCGATGGCAAATGCGGCGACAGTCACCACCACAATGTCGAGCGCGGTGAAGAACTCATTCGCCGTGGCGATGGCGAATGGCGGTGCCGGAGCAGAAGACTACGTTCCGCACCTCACCGACTTCATAGCCAAGGCAAACGGCGCCAGCTAAGCCTGAAATGACAATGCTTCGGCGGCCGTGTGGTCGCCGGGCACTTGCTGGCGACGACGGGGTTAGTCGAGGCCATCGATAAACGCCAGGATCTCCGCCTCGGAGACGACGTCGGCATATTTTGCGTTCATATCGAAAAGATTGGCCTCGTGCGGAGCCGGATGACGGTCGCCACAGGCGTCGCGCACCACCGTCGTGATGAAGCCATGCGACATGGCATCCACGCAGGAAGCGCGCACGCAGCCGCTGGTGGTCAGCCCGGTGAGGATGACGTTGTCGACCCCCATCGCGGTCAGCATCGGCGCCAGAGACGTGCCGAAGAACGCGCTCGGATACTGCTTCGTCACAACAAACTCGTCAGCCCGTGGCTCAAGCCCCTTCGGCCAGGCGCCGAGAGGGTTGCCGGCGGTAAAGCTCGCCAGCGGCTTGGCCTTCTGGAAAAACCGGCCGCCATCCAGACCGCTCGAATGCAGGACGACGCCGGTCAGGATGACGGGAAGGTTCTTCTCATGCGCTGCGGCACGGATGCGCAGGGCACTTTCCAGCGCCGCATCGACACCTGCGAATAGCGGGCTGTCAGGCTCGAAATAGGCCTGGACGAAATCGACCAGCACCAGGGCAGGCTTCCTGCCGAAGCCGATGCGGTTGTCATAGGCTTTGGCATAGTTCGCACGCAGGTCGGCTTCGCTCACGGACGGCTCCCTCGAAATTCATGGACGGTCTCGACGACAGGGGCTTTCGGACTCAGGACTGCGGCAATCCGGTCGGCATGGGCGAGAAGATGGCTGTCGGCAAAACGCGGCGCGATCACTGTCACCCCGATCGGCAGCGACAGCCCGCCGGGAGATGCCGGCGGCGGCACTGGAATATTCACGCAGGGCACGCCGAGCAGCGTCCACGAGGCATTGAACACGGGATCGCCGGGTTTGCGGCCGACGGGTGCAAACCCGGCAGCGCTCGGCGCGATCACCACATCGTAGTTGGCTGCGATCTCGTCGAACGCGATCCGCGCCAGCCCCATGCCGTCATAGGCGTCTCTCAGTTCGGCAAGCGTCGTTCCATCGCGATTTTCCACCCGGTGGTGGAAATCGTCATGCAGGGCGGCGCCATGTCGACGGGCAAGATTGCGAAACGCCGCCTGGCCTTCGCGATGCAGAATGACCCGGTGATAGCGATCGAGCGCTTCGAAGGCCGGCGGAAGTTCGAGCTCATGGACCTGATGACCGGCCTGTCGCAGGCTGTCGGCGGCCGATGTCATTGCCCGCAGGCTTTTGTCCTGCAGGCGGTCATGGTAGGGGCCGGTGGTCACGGCCATCCTCAACGCATCCGGGCGACTTTCCGGCCCGAGAGGTTCGTCCAGACCGAAGACATTCGCCAGCAATGCGAGGTCCGCAACCGAACGGCCATACCAGCCCACAGTGTCAAAGCTGATGGAATAGAGCCTCACACCCTCCCGGCTGACACGACCGTAGCTCGGCTTGAAGGCGTAGACGCCGCAGAAGGAAGCCGGGCGAATGGTCGAGCCGCCGGTCTGCGTGGCAAGCGCCAACGGCACGTGGAAGTCGGCGACGGCTGCCGCAGAACCGGCAGACGAACCGCCGGAGGTGCGTGCGAGATCGTACGGATTGCCGGTTTTGGCATCCTGCCCGGCGGCGGCAAATTCCGTCGTGTCGGTCTTGCCGAGCACGATTGCACCTTCCGCGCGCAGCAGATCGACGGCCGCAGCATCCGCCGCAGGCTGGAAACCACCATAAAGCGGCGAGTTGTAGGTCGTCGGCAGGTCGTGGGTGTCGAACACATCCTTGACAGCAATCGGCAGGCCATGCAGCCGGCCACGCTTTTCCCTCGGCAAGGCATCCAGACGGGCGGCCTCGGCCAGTGCCTGCGGATTGACGGCGAGCCAGGCCTGCACATCGCCATCCCGCAGGCGGATGCGCTCAAGGCACGCTTCCACCACATCGCTAGCGCTCAACTTGTCATCGGCCAGCATCGCCAGCAAATCCGTGGCAGTCAGCTGGTTCGGCAGGGGCACAGACGGCGTTTCAGCGCTCATATCGCCAGTCCCGGCGGCATCATGTCGTGGAACTCGGTCGCGCGCTGAAAAGCGGCCCCCAGGGAAAGGCACATCGCATCGGCCTGGGGCCTGCCGACGATCTGTATACCGGTCGGCAGACCGGTGCGACCGAGGCCGGATGGCAGCATCAGGGCCGGCAGGCCGGTGACGTCGAAAATCATCGTGTTTCGCGAAATCATCGACTGGAAGGTATGGGAGATCCCGTTCACATCGACGGTCAGCCCATCGAGCACGCCAGCCTCGCCACCGATGCCGGGCGTAACGACCAGATCGACGTCGGCCATGGCGTCGAGGAAGCCGCTTTGTGCCTCGGCGCGCGTCTGGAGCGCCCGCCCGTAATCGACCGCAGAATAGGCAAGGCCGTTCTTCAGCCTGTGGACGAGGCCGGCATCGAACATCTCCGCCCGATCGAGACGGGGAAAATGCAGCGTTGCCAGTTCGCTCTGGAGGATGACCCAGCCGGCCTCATGCCAGGGGGCGATATCGATGGCAGGCAGCGGAATGCAAATGCATCCGAGCCTCTCCATCGTCGCCAGCGCAGCCTCCCAATTGGCAAGAACGGCGTCGTCGACAACATCCGTGAACCAGTTGACGGGCACGCCGATGCGAAGGCCCTCGAAAGTCTCTTCCGCCAGAATGGCAGCACATTGCGCAGCCAGGGCTGGCTCCGGCTGGGCGGTGATGAAAGGCAATACGCGGGCGATGTCCCTTGCGGAGCGGGCCATCGGACCGACATGGTCGAGTGTCCAGGACAGGGGCGCGACACCTTTTCGGGACACGCGGTCCCGGCTCGGCTTCAGGCCCGTCGTGCCACACCAGCAGGATGGGACCCGGATTGATCCACCGGTGTCCGTGCCGAGCGCCAGCGGCATCAGACGCGCGGCCAGTGCTGCAGCGGATCCCGTCGACGATCCACCCGTCCAGCGGCTTTGATCCCACGGATTGCGCACCGTACCGAAGCGCGGGTTGTGCGGTGAACCGGTGGCGAACTCGGTGGTCGCCGTCATGGCAAAGGGAATGGCGCCGGCGCCACGCAAGGCGGCCACGACATCGGCATCGGCCGGTGCGACGCGATCGCCGGTAAAATGGGAGCCGGATGTGGTGATGGTATCCGCGACATCGATGATGTCCTTGACGCTGAACGGAATGCCTTCCAGCGGCCGCGCCGTTCCATTGCGCCAACGCTCGTCGCTTTCACAGGCGGCCTTTTCAGCCTGCGGTACGAAGCGAAGGATAGCCTCGCCACCTGCGGTGCAGGATCGCGACGCACTGATAAGCGAGCGCAGGGCGTGCGAAGGCAACAGTCTCCCTCCGGCATACGCTGAAAGAAGCGCGTCTACGCCGGCGGTCCTTATTTGCAAATCTTCGATCGCGGGCTCGACATCCAGGCTTGGCAACGGCTTGCCTGGGGGTGCAAAGCGGGCGTAGGGGCGATCTGCAAGGCCGGGGTCGACCAGCGTCAGTGGATCCAGGAGGTCGCGGGGGCCGACAAGCGGTGCTGCGGCCCCGGCATCTGGCAGAAGGAGATGCACCTTATTCGGCCGCAATCTGGCTCGGCATGCGCGACGCCATCAGCGGCTGGATGCGCTCGCCAAACTTGTCGAGACCGACCAGGAAGTCGTCGAAGGTCAGCATGATGCCCTTTGTCCCGGGAACGCTGCCAGCTTCCTCCAGCATCCGTGCGACGCTGGCATAAGAGCCTACCAGGGTCCCCATGTTGAAATTAACTGCGCCTTCCGGCAGGTTGATGTGCTTGGCGGTCGAGTTGCTGTCGGCAGTCGCATCCTTGCTGCCCTGGTCCGCCATCCATGCGAGGGCGTCGACATCCGCCCCTTCGCGGTAGCTCTCCCACTTTGCCTTCGCCAGCTCGTCGGTCTCTTCGGCGATCACCATGAACAGCACGTAGGCGCCGACATCGCGGCCGGTCTTGGCAGCGGCTTCAACCAGCTTTGCATTGTTCGGCGCATAGGCGGTCGGCGTGTTGATGCCCGAGCCCATGACGAAGTTGTAGTCGGCGTATTCCGCTGCGAATTCCATCCCGCGCGGACTCTGACCTGCTGCAACGATCTCGATCTTGTTCGCCGGCATCGGCTTCATCATGCAATCCTTCATGGTGAAGTGCTTGCCTTCGAAGGAGCATTCGCCCTTGGCCCAGAGCTCTTTCATGATGTGGACGTATTCGGTCGAATAATCGTAGCGGTAGCCGAAATAGTCATTTCCCGGCCACATGCCCATCTGGTCATATTCCGCCATCTGCCAGCCCGACACGATATTGACACCGAAACGGCCGGGCGCCACGCTGTCGATCGTCGTCGCCATGCGCGCGACAATGGCCGGCGGCAGAGTCAGCACGGCAGTCGAGGCAAACAGCTTGATGCGCTTGGTGACAGCCGCCAGGCTGGCCATAAGCGTGAAGCTCTCAAGATTGTAATCCCAGAACTCGGCCTTGCCGCCGAAGCCTCTCAGCTTGATCATCGAGAGAGCAAACTCGAGCCCGTATCCCTCTGCTTTCTGGACGATCTGCTTGTTGAGCTCGAAGCTCGGCATGTAATGCGGCGAGGTAGTGGAGATCAGCCAGCCATTGTTTCCGATGGGAATGAAAACACCGATATCCATGTGGTTCCCCTTTTATCTGATGGACATGCAAGGCAGTATGTACGAACTAATGCAAAATTTTTCGGGCCTGTAAAGCCAAAAATGACGCATCTTTAGGCGCGCCTATTTATTAATCAAACGGCTGATTTGCACGCAGAAGTTTGGCGCCGGGAAATTATTCAAACGGCGAATGACGAGGCAAAAAGCCAATCAGAAAGGCAATTACAGGCGGAATGGGCAGACGAATCATGGCGCCGGCAAAGGCGGGAACCATTCACGCGGCTGTCAGCCTCAGCTCTCGGCGCGCAGTGTCGTGGTGAAGGTAAAGCGCTCTGCCGGCAGAACCTGGTAAGCATATTCCAGCAGGCGGCGACCGGAGCCGTAGTAGCGGCGCGTGACGACGAGCGCGAGATCGCCCGTGCTGACGCCAAGCTTGCCGGCGATCACCCCATCGAGCGCGATAGGCTTGATTTCCTGCTGGATTTCCTGGATTTTTTCGCCGGTAAACTGTTCGATATAGTGAAAAATAGCACTTCTGGCGACCGTGATGTCCTTCACGGCGCCGGCAAGCCTGGAATCGACGTAGACCTCGTTCCACGAAAACGGCCTGCTGCGATTTCCGGGATAACGGATACCGGCCATGTGGAAGAACTTTCGGCCAGGCCGGCAACCCAGCTCGATCGCAAGTTTCCCCTGCGCCGAGACCTCCTCCTTCGTGTCGATCACAAATTCGGTCTCGGCGGCGATTTCAAAAAGTTCGGAGCGCGAGTGGGCGATGAAGCGTTTGCGTTCCGGGTCGAAGCCGGCCTCAACACGGGTGCCTACGCCCTTGCGCGCCGAAAGACGCCCCTTGTTGCGCAGGGTCCCGATTGCCTGACGTACGGTCTGGCGACTGACGCCCAGCGCTGCGGCAATCTCGTTCTCTGTCGGCAAAAGGGTGCCGACCGGGTAGTCGCCATTGCTGATGCGAGACTCCAGGTGATGGGCGACCTGCAGATAGAGCGGCGCCGTATCCAGCTCCGGCTTCCAATGATTGCTTTTCTGATCCAAGCACCCCACCCCTTGCCAGCTAAAATCACCGGCACATCTCCGTTGTAAAGGTTTCAATCGTCTTTCCCGGCGAAAGGCAATCGAATTTCAGCATGTCCGCAAACGCATCCTGACCCGCTTGTGCCAGCAAAGCAAATCTATTAGTACGTACATATCCCAGCTATAATTTCCCAGGATATTGAGACGCATGTCGGACCTGATTGCCGGAGAGGCCACGCAAACGCGCCGAGCTTCTTCGCTGATGCAAACCCTTGTGGCGGCAACGCTGATCCAGATCGTGGCGACCGCGAGCGTCCTTGCACTCACGGCCATTGCGCCGACGGTGGCAGCAGATCTCGATATCGGCGCCTACTGGATCGGCTATCAGATCAGCCTGATCTATGCCTCTGGCATGTTCTCCTCTGCAATCGCCGGCACGCTGGTCCAGCGCTTCGGGCCGATCCGAATTGAACAGGCTGCTCTTGTCTGCTGCGTGATCGGTTTTGCCGGCATTGCCACCGCCAGTATTCCACTGATCGTCATTGCGTCGCTTTTTATCGGCATCGGCTACGGCCTGAACAATCCGGCATCTTCCGAAATGCTGAGCCGAGTCACCCCGCAGAACAAGCGGAACATCGTATTTTCGCTGAAGCAATCCGGCGTCCCGCTGGGCGGCATCCTCGCAAGCTTCGCCTTCCCCTATCTCTCCCGCTATGTCGACTGGAATATCGCACTGCTGATCGGGGCGGCCGCACCGCTGTTGACGATGGGGTTGCTGGCGATGACGCACGCGGCTGAACCCGTCGTAGTCAGCAAGCGCCGATCCCTGTTGCGCGGGTTGATCGAGGAACAATCGACGATCTGGCGCGACCCGCGTCTGCTGGCGCTGAGCGGCCTGGGCTTTGCCTATTCCGCCATGCAACTGTCGGTTTCCGCCTTCGCTGTGGTTACGCTTGTGCACGACGCCGGATGGTCCTTGCTGGCCGCAGGGTCCGTTGCCGCGGCCATGCAGTTCGCTGGCGCCTTCGGTCGCATCTTCTGGGGCGTGGTCGCCGATCGCATCGGCGGCGGCTTCATCACCCTGTCACTGCTTGGCCTGCTCGGCGGCGCCGGCTATGCCTTGCTCTACTGGCTGCCCGGCCTGCCACCGGTCGCGCAGGTCGCTCTTTTCGTCTGCATGGGCGGCGTGACGATTGGATGGAACGGCGTGCTGCTCGCAGAGGTGGCCCACAATGCTCCGGAAGGCAGAGTCGGCGCGATCACCGGGGGCGTTCTGGTCTACACCTTCATCGGGGTCATCGTCGGTCCGTCGTCCTTTGCCAGTCTTTATGCTTTGACCGGCCACTATGGTGCGAGCTTCATGGTCTTTTCCCTGTTCGGTTTCGGCGGCATGATCATCGCATGGCGAGCCCATCGCTCAAGCCACTGACCTGAAAATCTGTCGATATGTACTGACATACTGAAGGCAAACGCATGCGGCGCAACTCTGCTGCAGACGCTCTGCTATAGGCCGGTGATTGGCTCTAATGTGCAATTGAACACGATTCAAGCGCCTATCTGGCATGGTTTTTAGCAATCGCCGCATAAATGTGCAGTGCAAAAAAATAGGCAAAATCCGGTTGACGTTTCCTTGTGTATGTACGTACTTTAAGTTCAGATAGTTGATCGAAAGCTACGTTGTAAGACCCCGGTCAAACCGGGATCACAGAGGGGAATGTTGATCATGCGCCTGCTTTTCGTGAGTACAATGCTGGCGGTCTCCGCCTTCGCCAGCCTGTCCACAACCGCGATGGCCGACCCCATGGAGGATGCCAAGGCGATCATCACGCAGCACCGCGCCATGCCGGTATTCACGCCCCCGGGCGAACCGTTCAACGCCAAGCAGTGCATGGCCGGCAAGAAGGTTTTGTCGATCCCGATCTCGATGACCATCCCGTTCAATGTCGAATTGCAGAAGGCAATGGCATCGGCTGCAGCCGAAGTGGGCTTCACCTACACCACCTGGGACAACCAGTTGAAGATCGACCAGTGGGTGCAGGGTATCTCGCAGGCGATCAGCCAGAAATATGACGCTCTCGACCTGGCGGGCGGCCTGAACCCACAAGTTCTCGGTCCGCAACTGGGCGAAGCGCGCGCCGCCGGCCTGAAGATATCGACGACGCATTTCTACGACGTGACCCAGCCGGCAATCGACACCGTCGACTATTCCGGCAAGATCGACTTTAGCGGCGCCGGCAAGCTGCTGGCAGCCTGGGCCTATGTCCAGACCGAAGGTAAACCAAATGTACTGATCATCGGCTCCTCCGACGTCCTCCCCTCGATCCCCTTCGTCAAGTCGATCCAGGATGAACTCAAAACGCTTTGCCCGAGCTGCAAGATGAAGCATCTGGACGTGCCCGTTTCCGAATGGGCAACGAAGATCCAGTCGGGCACGCAATCCGCTCTGCTGGCCGATCCCTCGATCAACTACATCCTGCCGATCTACGACTCCATGTCGCAGTTCGTCATCCCGGCGCTCCGCATCACCGGCTCGGAAGGCAGCGTCAAGCTTGCCAGTTTCAATGGCACGCCATTCGTTCTCGACATGGTGCGCGGAGGCCAGGTGCAGATGGATGTTGGCGAAAGCCTCGGCTGGGCCGGCTATGCGGCGATCGACAACATCATGCGGATGCTGTGCGGCAAGCCTGAAGTCGCCAAGCTCAACGTGCCGCTGCTGGTCTTCGACGACACCAATATCCAGACCGCCGGCACACCTGCCAATTTCAACGACGGCTATGGCGACGCCCACCTCGACGGCTTCCGCAAACTCTGGATGATGAAGTAGGTCAACGCGAACGCAGTAGGAGCGCCTCATGGTCGAAAATGCCGTCCTCACCATGAACAACATCCGTATGCGCTTCGGGAGCTACTATGCGCTCAAGGGTGTTTCGCTGTCGATACGGCGGGGCGAGGTATTCGGCCTTCTCGGCCAGAACGGCTCCGGCAAATCCACCATGATCAAGGTGCTGGCCGGCTTTCACCAGCCGGAAGAGGGCAGCGAGGTCATCCTCTGGGGGCAGAAAATGTCTCTGCCGCTCGATCCGATGGAGATCAAGAAGCGAGGAGTAGCTTTCGTCCACCAGCACCTCGGTCTCGTGCCATCCCTGACGGTGCTCGAGAATATGCGGGTCACAGCGCTTGGCCAGAAGACGCCTTGGTTCGTCAACTGGAAGAAGGAAGCAGCCGCCATCTCCAGGCTGTTTTCCGAATTCGACCTGTCGATCGATCCGTTCCAGACGGTGGCGAACCTTGCGCCGGTGGAGCGGGCCTTTGTCGCCATCATCCGTGCGTTCGAGGACCTCAGGGCGTCCGATGCCGGCTATGGCGGCGAAGGCATCCTGGTCCTCGACGAACCGACGCCATTCCTGCCGGCCGACGACGTGCTGCGACTTTTTGCGCTGATCCGTTCCATCGTCAAGACCGGCGCCTCCGTCGTCATCGTCACGCATGATATCGACGAGGTCCGAGATATCACCGACCGTGTCGCGGTGCTGCGCGACGGAGAGCTGGTCGATATCCTCGATACCCGTACATCACAGCGGCAGTCTATCCTCGACACCATCGTCGGCTCGCGGATCGACGCGTTCGAAAAGAAGCGCATGGCCAGGACAGGCGTGCCGGCGGCGGTCAGCGTGCGCGCTATTTCCAATGGCACCACCGCACCTTTCGATTTCGAGATCAGGGAGGGCGAGACGCTGGGTGTGACTGGCCTGATCGGCTCCGGCTTTGCAGCCCTCCCCTACCTGCTCTATGGTGCGAGACGGGGCAGCGGTGAAATCACCATCGGGGGCAAATCGGCGAAGGTCAGCGCGGTGACGCCGCTTGCTGCGCAGAAGCTGGGCATCGCCTTCCTGCCCGGAGATCGCCTGGGTGCTGCCGGCATCGGCACACTGTCGGTGACAGACAATATCACGCTCCCCATGCTGGATGGCCTCACCAGGCCTTACGGACTCGATCGTCCCGGAATGACGCGTGCAGCGGCAGCGCTCGTCCAGAGTTACGACGTCAGGCCAGCCAATCCGCATCTCCCGCTCGGCTCGCTGTCCGGAGGTAATCAGCAAAAGGTGCTGCTGGCCAAATGGCTGCAGACTAAGCCGAAGCTTCTGATGCTCGACGAACCGACGCAGGGCGTCGATTTCGGCGCTCGCCAGCAGATTTTCAGGGCGCTGGACCGGGCGGCGGCGGGTGGCACGGCGATACTTTGCGCCTCGACCGACAATGAACAACTCGAACAGATCTGCGACCGCATTATCGTCTTTTCGCGCGGTCGCCCGGTGATCGAACTCAAGGGCGCCGAGATCAGCCGCAAGGCAATCACCGAAGCCTGTTTCCACAGCCATGATGCGGAGGCCGCAGAATGACGACGCTGGATATGCCGACGACCAAGACCTCGATGCCGGCAAGGAGCCGCTTCACGATAAAAACCGAGGGCGAGCGCTTCGCCCTTGTGGGCGCATGGTTGCTGCTCATCGTGATTTTCGGAACGCTGATGCCGGATTCGTTCCTGAGCTGGCGAAGCTTCTCCACCCTGTTCGGCTCACAGGCCGTGCTCGTGGTGCTGACGCTTGCCATCATCATTCCGCTGACATCGGGCGATTTCGACCTGTCTGGGGCCTCGACCCTGACGATGAGCACCATGCTGATCGCCGTGCTCAACGTCAAATTCGGCTGGCCGATCGTCCCCGTGATCGTCATCGCGCTAATGAGCGGTATCGTCATCGGCGCGGTCAATGCATTCTTCGTCCTCTATTTCCGCATCCATTCGCTGATCGTCACGCTCGGTGTCGGTACGTTCGTGAACGGGCTGATCCTCTGGGTCAGCAATTCGCAGACGATATCAGGCGTCTCCATGGGCCTGGTTAAATGGGTCATCATCAACCGGCTGTTCGGCATTCCCCTCGCCTTCTTCTATGCCCTAATCATCGCCGTCATTCTTTGGTATGCGCTGGAATTCACCATTGCCGGCCGCAAGCTGCTGTTCGTCGGCCGCGGGCGCGAAGTGTCCCGGCTGAACGGCATCAATGTCGACAGGGTGCGCGCCACCTCCTTCGTGCTCTCCGGGCTGATCTCCGCCTTTGCCGGCATGCTCTATGCCGGCATGACAGGATCAGCCGATCCGCTGTCCGGCCTCAACCTTCTGCTTCCGGCGTTCGCCGCAGCATTCCTCGGCGCAACGACAATCTCGCCCGGCCGCTTCAATGCCTTCGGCGCGGTGATCAGCGTTTATTTCCTCGTGACCGGCATCACCGGCCTGACCATGCTCGGGGCGGATGCCTATGTGCAGAACCTGTTCTACGGAGGCGCCCTGGTCATCGCCGTGTCGCTCAGCCAGCTCGTGCGCAATCGCCAGCCACAGGATTTCAGCTGATGGACCTGATGAAGATCATGGCTGCCCTTGCCGAGACCTATTGGGATCGCCCGGCCGACGAGGCGGAGCTTGTGGCCATGGCCGGTGAAGCCATGCGCGACAAGACCAGCATCGCCAAGCCACTTACCGATAAGGCAGGCGCGTTGTTCAACACCGAACCAGCCCATTTCGAAGCTGTCTTGCGCGTTGAGGCCGGACGATGAGCCTCGATAACCCGACCACGCTCAAGGAGGCTGCGGAGGCGATCCTCGCCGGCCGGATTACTTCCGTCGAGATGACAACCGCCGCACTCGCCCGCGCAAAGTCCAGCCACGAGCGGCTGAACGCCTTTATCGAGATCGAGGAAGGCCCCGTGCTCGAGGCAGCCCGTGCCGCCGATGTTGCGCTTGCCGCCGGCCGGACGGTAGGGCCGCTGCATGGTGTGCCACTCGCCCACAAGGATATGTATGACCGCGCCGGCTTCGTGACCGGTTGCGGCTCGAAGATCCGCAAGGGTCATGTGGCGACCTCGACGTCCACAGTCATGCAGCGTCTGCAAGCAGCGGGTGCGCTCTCCATCGGCCGGCTCAACATGAGCGAATTCGCCATGGGACCGACGGGGCACAATTTTCACCACGGCAGGGCGCTGAACCCGATCGATGCTGCGCGGATCACCGGCGGCTCTTCCTCCGGGTCCGGATCTGCCGTTGGCGGCGGGGTGGTGCTGGCGGCTCTCGGCTCAGACACGGGCGGCTCCATCCGTCTGCCGGCCGCCTGTTGTGGCACGGTCGGGATCAAGCCGACACAGGGACGCGTCAGCCGTCATGGGGCGATGCCGCTGTCATTCTCGCAGGATTGCGTCGGCCCTCTGGCGCGCTCCGTCGCAGACGCCTACCTGCTGTTGCAGCTGATCGCCGGCCCGGACGGACACGACACGACCTGCATGGATGCAGACAAGCCCGGTGCGCTGCTTTCCGACCTGTCATCGCTGCGGATCGGAATTGCCGGCGGTCCGTTTGCCGACGGACTGGAAAGCGACGTTGCAGGCGGGATGGAGACGGCAATCAGGGCTTTGTCGCCAGATGTAGCCGGCATCGCTGCTGCACCCCTGCCCGATCTCTCCGCCATCGCTAAACTCGCCAATGCAGTGGCCATGGCAGAAGCGGGTACGGTGCATTTCGACTGGATGCGCGAGCGTCCGGAAGATTACGGCCCGCAGATCCGCATGCGACTTTCGCAGTCGCTGGCGATCCCGGCGCCGATCTATCTGCGTGCCCTGCAGATGAGGTCGGTGATGCTGAGAGAGTTTCTCGAGACAACCTTTGCCGGCATCGATGTCCTGATTGCGCCGACAATGCCGTTCATTCCACCGCTGTCCAGCGAGGTCGACGTCGGGACGAGCCCGACGATGAACGCTGTCGTCAGCGCGATGACCGCGTTCACGAGACCGTTCAGCTATCTCGGCCTGCCGGTGGTCACCGTGCCGGTTTCGATGTCCGCTGGCGGGCTACCCATTGCGCTGCAGATCGTCGCGCGTCCATGGCGCGAGGATCTGGCCGCCAGCGTCGCCCTGAGGCTCGAACGAGCAGTTGGCCTGACGGCCTTCACCGACCCATCGCTTGCGCGGCCGGCCGCCTGAGCAAAACATGCAACCCGCCGGAACGGGCGGACACCCCATGAAGGATCATACCGATGGACGCCACGACCCAGATCGAAACCATTGAAGACGTAAGCCCGCAGGTCTTTCGCGACGCAATGGCGAAGATGGGCGCGGCCGTGAACATCATCACGACGGATGGTCCGGCCGGCAAGGCAGGCTTTGCAGCGACCGCTGTCTGCAGCGTCACCGACAGCCCCGCCACCTTGCTCATCTGTCTCAACCGGACGGCGTCGGTATTCAATGCGGTCATGGGCAACAAGGCGCTCTGCGTCAATGTCCTGACCGCCGGGCACGAAGGGCTTTCAGGCCTGTTTGGCGGCAAGACCCCCGTCGAACAGCGCTTTGCCGCAGCCAACTGGCACTATGGGGTTACGGGCGCTCCGGTGCTGGAGGATGCCATGGTATCGTTCGAATGCGTGCTCACCGACATGGTCGATGTCGGCACCCACCGGGTGCTGTTCTGCTCGGTAAAGGCTATCCGCGAAAGCGCTGCGGAAAAGGCGCTGGTCTACTACAAGCGTGCCTACCACCATCTCGGCGCCTGACGATGGCAGGCCTTGCGTCAGCCCAGTTTCACTCCGTTCGCCGTCACGTAGACCGCGTATAGCGATGTTGTTCCGGTGATGAACAGCCGATTGCCTTTCGGACCGCCGAAGGTGAGGTTGGACACGCCTTCGGGGATCCGGACCTTGCCGATCAGGTTGCCGTCGGAATCGTAGACGTGAACGCCGTCACTCGCACTGGCCCAGATACGGCCCCTGCGATCGACCCTGAAGCCGTCGAACAGACCTGACGTGCACTCTGCAAAGACGCCGATATTTTCGAGCTTGCCATCGGCGGATACGGCAAGTTTACGGATATGACGCGGTCCGCCGCTGAGATGCGAAACGCCGGTGTCGGAAACGTAGAGAATGGATTCGTCCGGCGAGAATGCCAGCCCGTTCGGCTTGACGAAATCGGCGGCGACACGACGCGTTCCGGTCTGCGGATCATGGCAATAGACGTGGCAACCGCCGATCTCCTCCTCGCCATAATCACCTTCGTAATCGGTCAGGATGCCGTAGGTCGGATCGGTGAACCAGATCGTGCCATCCGACTTCACGGTCACATCGTTCGGAGAATTCAGACGCTTGCCGTCGACCTGATCGGCGATGACAGTAATCTTGCCGTCGAAATCCGTCCGGGTGACCCGTCGCGTCAGATGCTCGCAGGTCACGAGCCGACCTTCGTTGTCGACGGTATTGCCGTTGGAATTGTTCGATGGCGACCGAAATACGGAGGTCTGACCGCTGGCTTCATCGTAGCGCATCATCCGATTGTTCGGAATGTCGGAGAACACCAGGTAACGTCCGGGGGCAAACCAGGCAGGCCCCTCCAACCAGCGGCCTCCTGTCCAGAGCCGCTCAACCCGCGCATGGCCGACAAAGCAGGCCTCGAAACGAGGATCGATAACTTCAAAGCCGCTGCCTTCGATTTCACCAAACATCGTCACCTCCATCTGCATTTCGGTTATCGATATCATTTTCTCCCGTTCAGCCAAGACCCTGACGTTGTTGGCGTCAAATTAGTTTGAGACAGATAACACACGACCCTCAGAGATAGCCCTTTTGGCAATGCGCGCAGCGCGAGAGTGCGCAACTTTGCGATTGTGCGATGGTAGCGATAACTTTATTGGTGAACCTTGCTCGAAGCCGCGCGGTGTTTGGGGCAACCGATACGTATGGGGACACAGTGAAAAAACCAGCCGGGGGCAGGCCGAACGGCGCGCCGCGAGACATCCAGAAGCTGACGATGGCCGAGGTCGCCAAATATGTCGGCGTATCCGCGATGACAGTCTCGCGGGCTTTTCGGCAGGATGCCAGCGTCTCCGAGGAAACGCGCAAGCGGATCATGGATGCCGTCGATGCACTCGGCTACGTGCTTGACCAGTCGGCCGGCAGCCTGTCGTCCCGGCGCACCGGCTTCATTGCGGCGCTGGTGCCATCGATCAACAATTCCAACTTTTCCGACACCGCGCGGGGCATCACCGACGCGCTCGAAAATACCGGCCTGCAGCTGCTTCTCGGCTACACCGACTACGCGGCGGACAAGGAAGAAAAGCTTATCGAGGCGATGCTGCGCCGGCGCCCGGAAGGCATCATCCTGACCGGTGGATCGCACACGATGCGCGCGAGGCGCATGCTGGAAAATGCCAATATCCCGGTTGTCGAGACCTGGGAAATCCCGGAGAAGCCGCTCGGCCATGTCGTCGGTTTCTCGAATGGCGAGGCCATGTCGATGCTTGTGCGCGCGCTCGCCGACAAGGGTTACCGCAAGTTCGGCTATATCGGCGGCACCACGGCGCGCGACACGCGCGGCAGCCAGCGGCGCAGCGGATTCCTGAAGACGGTCGAGGAACTCGGGCTAGGACCTGGCCGCGTCATCTCCTTCGGCGTCCCGCCGATCACCATGCAGCAGGGCGCGCAGGCCATCGTCAGCATGCTCGAAAGCTGGCCCGACACGGAAGTCGTACTGTGCGTTTCCGACCTGTCGGCCTTCGGTGCGATGATGGAATGCCAGCGCCGCGGCATGCGCGTACCGGAAGACATTGCCATCGCCGGCTTCGGTGACTACGAGATCTCGTCGATCTGCCACCCGCGCATCACAACGATCAATGCCGATTGCTATGGCATCGGCAGCCAGGCGGCGGCAAAGCTGCTCGAAGCCATCCAGGGCGGAGAGCCGAAGGGCGACGAGATCACTCTCACCAGCTGCCGCGTCGTGTTGCGCGAAAGCGCCTGAGGCAAATCTAGAAGGCGATCTGCACCTTCATGGCCTTGCTTCGATCGTTCGCCGCCTCGAAGGCTGCCACCGCATCCTCGATCGGGAAAACCGCCGTCAGCAGCGGCTTCAGATCGACGCGCCCGCTGTTGATCAGATCGACCGCCAGAGCGAACTCCTCGTGGAACCGGAAGGTCCCGCGTATCTCGATTTCCTTGGCGACGATCATGTTCTGTGGCAGCGAGATGTCGCCGCCGAGGCCGAGCTGAACCAGCACGGCGCGCGGCGCCAACGCCTCCAGCCCCGCCCTGACCGCCCGTTCATTGCCGGACGCTTCGAACATCACATCGAAATAACCCTTGTCGGCACCATAGGCGGACAGATCTTGCGGGTTGGAAGCGACATTGATCGTCCGGTCAGCACCGATGGTCCGCGCCAGATTGAGAACATTGTCGACGACATCGGTGACGACGATTTCGCGGGCGCCGTGTGCCCGTGCCGCAATGATTGCGAGCGCGCCGATCGGTCCGCAGCCGGTCACCAGCACCCGCTTGCCGAGCAGCGAGCCTGCGCGGTTGACCGCATGCAGGACGACCGCGAACGGTTCGGCGAAGGCCGCTTCCTCAATGGAAACGTCGTCCTTGACCTTGTGGCACTGCCAGCCTTCCGCCACCAGTTGCTGGCGAAAGCCGCCCTGGATATGCGGCATCGGCATCGCGCTGCCGTAGAACTGCATGTTGAGGCATTGGTTCTGCTGCCCCTTGAGGCAATACCGGCAATGATTGCAAGGTCTGCTGGGCGAAACGGCGACGCGGTCGCCGACAGAGAGGCCAGTCACTCCTTCGCCGATGGCGTTGATGGTGCCGGCAATCTCATGCCCGAGGATCATCGGTTCGCGCAGCCGCACGGTGCCGAAGCCACCGTGATTGTAATAGTGCAGGTCGGAACCACAGATGCCGCCGGCCTGAATGGCAATGCCCACCTGTCCCGGCCCCGGCAATCCCGCCTGTACTTCCTCGATCCGAAGATCCTTGGCGGCGTGAATGACAAGTGCTTTCATCGTCTTACCTCAAACAATGGAGTAGGCCTCAAACAACCGGGGTGAGCAGTGTTGCGCCGGAGAAATGCGCCGCGAGATTGTCGCGAACGAGTTGGCCCATCGCCTGCCGCGTTTCCACCGTCCCGGACCCATGATGCGGATGCAGGACGATATTGTCGAGCGTCATGAAACGCGCGTCGATGTTGGGCTCGTTCCAGAACACATCGAGGCCCGCGGCCTGGATGGTTTTTTCCTGCAAGGCAGCAATCAAGGCCGCCTCATCGACGGTGGAACCCCTTGAGACATTAACAAGTATCCCTTGAGCTCCGAGGGCTGCCAGCACCGCGCCATCGACCAGATTTCGGGTAGCCTCCCCACCGGGAACGATGACCACCAGGAAATCGGCCCATTTCGCCAGCGCGATCAGGTCCGGTTCGAACGCGAAGGCAACGTCCGGGCGCTGGTTACGGGAAAAGTATGCGATATCGCAGCCGAAGGCCGCGCCGCGCCGGGCGATGGCCTGGCCGATGCGCCCCATGCCGACGAGACCGAGCTTCTTGCCCGACACCCGCGTCACCAAAGGCATCGCGCCGTTGCGCCAGTCTCCGGCGCGCACGAACACATCTGCTTGCGCGATGCGCCTGGCTGCGGCCAGCAGCAATCCAATGGCAATATCGGCGACGTCATCGGTGAGAACATCGGGCGTATTGGTGACGCGAATGCCGCGGTCGCGGGCATAGGAAAGATCGATGGCGTCGGTGCCGACGCCGTAGCACGACACGATCTCGAGGTTCGGCAACGCCGCCATGAGTTCGGCGGAGGCGCCAAGCTCGCCCTTGGTGGCGATGGCACGAATGTCCTTGCCGACAGCCTTCAGCAGGGCCTGCCTGTCTTCGGCCTCCCACAGCCGATGGACGACATAATTTTCCTCCAGCGCCGTCATGTCCCAATCCGGATACACGCCGGTCATCAGGATATCTGCCTTCGGCATGTCTTGTCTCCCGTGAATTGTCGATTGATTATGTTATCGATAACATATAGTTCGGTTGGTCATGTCAAGGGATGATTTCTGCCCTGTCGATGCTAAACATTTCCAGATGACCGCAAGAATTGAAGGAGACGAGATGAGGAACCTGTTCGATCTGACCGGCCGGCGCGCGCTGATTACCGGGTCCAGCCAAGGCATCGGATACGCCCTGGCCGAGGGCCTCGCGAGCTATGGCGCGGAGGTGGTGATCAACGGCCGGACTTCATCGGCAGTGGCTGCCGCCGTCGAAACTCTGAGGGCAAAGGGCTTTGTTGCCCATGCATCCGTCTTCGACGTCACCAAAAAGGATGCGACGGATCAGGGCGTTGCGGAAATCGAGGCTGGCATCGGCGCCATCGACATCCTCATCAACAACGCCGGGATGCAGTTTCGCTCGCCACTGGAAGAGTTTCCGGCCGACAAGTGGGAGCTTTTGCTGGCAACAAACATTTCCAGCGTCTTCTACGTGGGCCAGGCGGTCGCCAAGGGCATGATCGCGCGCAAAGAGGGCAAGATCATCAACATCGCTTCGGTCCAGAGCGAGCTGGCAAGGCCCGGTATCGCGCCCTACACCGCAACCAAGGGCGCCGTGCGCAACCTGACGAGAGGGATGTGCGCCGACTGGGCAAAGCACGGCCTGCAGATCAACGCCATTGCCCCCGGCTACTTCAAGACACCGCTGAACCAGGCGCTGGTCGACAATCCGGAGTTCACATCGTGGCTCGAAAAGCGCACGCCGGCCGGACGCTGGGGCGATGTCGAGGAACTGATCGGCGCTGCCGTGTTCCTGTCCGGCAAAAGCTCTTCCTTCGTCAACGGCCACACGCTCTATGTCGATGGCGGCATCACCACTTGCCTTTGAGGTGAGGTATCGCCTGTAGAGGCAACGACGTTGGATTGCAAAGGAGGACATGATGGATAGTGACAGGGCAAGCGTTGCAGTGATCGGCGCCGGCATCATGGGAACGGCGATCGCCACCCGCCTGCTCGAGACGGGCCATGCGACATCTGCTTTCGATCTCAATCCTGATAAAGTCGCGGCCCTCGCAGACAAGGGCGCAACTCCCGCAAAGTCTGTCCGGGCCGCCGTCGAGACGAGCGCATTCTGCATTCTCAGCCTCAACCACGCCGACATCGTGCGGTCCGTCGTGTTCGGCGAGGACGGCGTGGCTGCTGCCGCCAGTGCCGACAAACTGGTGATCGACATGTCGTCCATCGACCCCGCCGAGACGACCTCGATAGCAACCCGACTGCGAGATGAGACAGGCATGGGCTGGGTGGACTGCCCGCTGTCCGGGGGGGTGCCGGGCGCGCTATCGGGACGGCTGACGATCATGGCGGGCGGCAGCGAGACCGATTTCGAGCGGGCCCGCGTCGTCATGCAGCATCTGGCTGCCAACTATACGCTGATGGGCGGATCAGGAGCCGGCCAGACAACGAAGCTCATTAACCAGCTCTTCTGCGCAGTGCTTTTCCAGGCCGTCGCGGAGGCTGTGAAGCTCGCCGAAGCCGGCGGAGTCGATCCGGCGGCAATCCCTGCGGCGTTGGCAGGCGGCAGGGCGGACAGCCGCATTCTGCAGGAATTCATGGGCAAGTTTGCCCAGCGGGATTTCTCGCCGACCGGGCGGATCGACAATATGTTGAAAGACCTGGATTCGCTGCAGGCCTTCGCACTGAAGACGAAAACACCCCTTCCGATGACGGGCGCTGTGGTGGAGATTCACCGGCTGCTGTGTGCCGCCGGTCTCGGCAGCCGCGACTCCGCAGAGATGATCCGCCTGCTCGACGGCTTCTCCGCCGCACCGTAAATTTCCACGCCGCAGGACGTTTTCCGTCGAGAACGGATTTTCGCTTGACCGGCTATCGATGTTATCGATAACATAAAACTCTGCATACGCGTGGCTTTGGGAGGAGCATCGGTGGAAGCGAAAAAACTACTGGAGTTCCAGACGATCACCAAGACGTTTGGCGGAACCCAAGCGCTCTGTGACGTCTCCTTCGATTTGCGCGAAGGCGAGATCCTGGCCCTGCTGGGCGAAAACGGCGCCGGCAAGTCGACGCTGATCAAGACGCTCGCCGGCATCTACAAGCCCGATACCGGCGACATCCTCTTTCGTGGCGAAAGCTATCATCACCGTCCGTCGCGGCCCAACCAACGCCAGCCGGTCGCCTTCATCCACCAGGATCTCGGCTTGATCGAGTGGATGACGGTCGGCGAGAACATGGGCCTGGCGCAAGGGTTCTCCATGCGTCGCGGCGTGATCGACTGGAAGCGGACGCAGGCGCGCGCCGAGGATGCGCTGAAACTGGTGGGCTGCCACTTCGATCCGACGACCCGGGTCTCGTCCCTCAGCAGGACGGAGAAGTCCCTCGTGGCGATTGCCCGCGCCCTTGCCGTCGAAGCCGACGTCCTTGTGCTCGACGAACCCACGGCAAGCCTGCCGGCAGACGAGGTCGAGCGGCTGTTCGACGCCATCAGGCCCCTCAAGGAGCGCGGCGTCGGGATGATCTACGTCTCGCACCGGCTGGACGAGATTTTCCGCATTGCCGACCGCGTCGCCGTCCTTCGAGATGGCAAGATGGTCGGCCAGAAGGCTGTCGCCGACACGACGCCCGACGAGCTCGTAACGATGATCATCGGCCGCGCCAATCACGACCTGTTTGCCAAAAAGCCGGCCGTCGCCGGCAAGGCGATCGTCAAGGTCCGCGACCTCGCCTGCGCCGGCACCAGCCCGGTCTCTTTCGATATCCGTGAGGGCGAATTGCTCGGGCTGGTGGGATTGCGGGGCGCCGGACAGGAGTTGATCGGCCGCGCGCTGTTTGGCTGCGAGGGTTTTGCCGGCAGCGTGCTGCTGCATGACCAGACACCCGACCTGTCGAGCCCCCGAAGCGCCATGGCATCCGGAATCGGCCTGATCGCCCGCGACCGGACGGAGGAATCGGTCGCCATGCCGTTATCGGTGCGCGAAAACACCTACCTCAATCCCGGTGCATCCGGCCGGGGATTGCGGTCCTTTCTCTCCCCCCGACGCGAAGCCGATCTTGCCTCGGCCATCGGTCGTTCCGTCGGCCTGCGACCCAACGATCCCGACTTGCCTGTCGAAGCTCTATCCGGCGGCAATCAGCAGAAGGTCGTCGTCGCCCGCTGGCTGGCGACCGGGCGTAAGTTGCTGGTTGCCGAGGATCCGACCGCTGGTGTCGATGTCGGCGCCCGTGCCGATATCTACCGCCTTATCACCCAGGCGCTGGATGCCGGGCTTGCCGTCGTCGTCGTTTCCACCGATTTCGAGGAAATCGCCCACATCTGCCACAGAGCCCTTGTCTTTTCGCGCGGCAGGATCGTCAGCGAACTGGCCGGCAATGCGCTGACGACGGAAGCGGTCATCACAGCTGCGTCCGCGTCCGAAGCCGCATGAACATTCAGGAGGAAAGCCATGCAATCCATTGAATCAACCGCGCTGGAGCCGACTAAGGGCGAAATGGCGGGATTGTCGACCAGCCAGAAGATCGGCCGGCTTATCCCCGTCTACGGACTGGTAATCCTGACCGTCGTGCTGATCCTGCTGTTCTCGCTGCTGCTGCCGGCGACTTTCCCGACACTTCTCAACGTTCGCTCCATCGTGTCGGACAAGGCGATCATCGCGCTGCTGTCGCTGGCCGCGATGATCCCGATGGCGTCGGGCCGCATAGACCTGACCGTCGGTTACGGCATCGTGCTCTGGCACATCCTTGCCATCAGTCTGCAGACCGCCTACGGCCTTCCCTGGCCAGTGGCCGTCCTCATCGTGCTGGCGCTCGGCACCATCACGGGCTTCCTGAACGGACTGCTGGTGGAGGTCGCCAAGATCGACAGCTTTATCGCGACGCTCGGAACAGGCACCGTCCTCTACGCGCTGGCGCTTTGGCACACCGGCGGCCGCCAGGTTGTCGGCGTCCTGCCGCACGGCTTTTATGCACTGAACGGAACGATGCTGTTCGGCCTGCCGATCACTGGCTTTTACGTCCTTGGCATCGCCATCTGCATGTGGGTCGTGCTCGAATACCTGCCGGTCGGGCGATATCTCTACGCAATCGGTGCCAACCCGAAGGCCGCAGCCCTCAATGGCATTCCGGTGCGCAAGTTCGTGATCGGTGCCTTCGTGACGTCGGGACTGTTGGCGGCGCTCACCGGCGTACTTCTGGCCTCGAAGCTGCGCATCGGCCAGGCGAGCGTCGGGCTCGAATATCTGCTGCCGGCCCTCGTCGGCGCCTTCCTCGGCTCGACGACGATCAAGCCCGGACGCGTCAACGTCTGGGGGACGCTCATCGGCGTCATCATCCTGGCGGTCGGGATTTCCGGCATCCAGCAATTCGGCGGCTCCTTCTTCATCGAGCCGCTCTTCAACGGGGTCACCCTGCTTATTGCCATCGGCATAGCCGGTTACGCCCAGCGCAAGCGCGGCGCCGTGAGGAGGATCACGCCCGCGCCCAAGTAGACTACGCCGGGATCAACACCGGTACATCAAAACCAAAATGGAGGAGTGAACATGAAGCGTAGAACGATGTTGCAGGCGACGGTCGCAGCGCTTGCCCTGATGACCAGCCTGCCGGCGCTTGCCGACCCTATGTCCGATGCGAAAGCGGTCGTCGACAAATATGCATCCAAGGCGAGTGCATGGGATGGCCCGACCACCGGGCCCAAGGGCGCAGCCGGCAAGTCGATCGTCATCCTTGCCGGCGACATGAAGAACGGCGGCATTCTCGGCGTCGTCAACGGCGTCCAGGAGGCGGCAGGATCGCTCGGCTGGAAAGTGACCGCGCTCGACGGCGCCGGCTCGATCGGCGGCCGGACGGCAGCCTTCGGCCAGGCGATGGCGCTGAAGCCGGATGGCATCATCATCGACGGTTTCGACGCTATCGAGCAGAAGCCGGCGATGGAGCAGGCAAAGGCTGCCGGCATTCCGATGGTCTCCTGGCATGCGGCATCGAATGTCGGTCCCGTCCCGGAAGTCGGCGTGTTCGCCAATGTCACCACCGACGCCATGGAGGTCTCCAAGGCTGCGGCCGACTGGGCATTCGTCGATGCAGGCGGCAAGCCCGGCGTCGTCATCTTCACGGACAGCACCTATGCGATTGCCATCGCCAAGGCCGACCGGATGAAGAAGGAAATCGAGAGCCTCGGCGGCACCGTGCTCGAATATGTCGATACGCCGATCGCCGAAACCTCGCAACGCATGCCGCAGCTGACGACATCGCTGCTGCAGAAATACGGGGAGAAGTGGACGCATTCGCTGGCGATCAATGACCTTTATTTCGACTTCATGGGTCCCTCGCTGGCATCGGCCGGCATCGAGGGAGACGGCAAGCCGGTGAATGTCGCCGCCGGCGACGGCTCGGAAAGCGCCTACCAGCGCATTCGCGCCAAGCAATACCAGGCAGTCACGGTGGCCGAGCCGCTCACCCTGCAGGGATGGCAACTGGTCGACGAACTAAACCGCGCCTTCGCCGGGGTCGCATGGTCCGGCTATGTTTCGCCGCTGCATGTGGTCACGACAGCCAATGTCGAATTCGACGGAGGCCCGAAGAACAGCTTCGATCCCGACAACGGCTATCGGGATCACTACAAGGCAATCTGGGGCAAATAACGTCGCCATGCGGGGCGCGGCCGATGCCTGCGCCCCGCGCTCCGGGCACAGACGGAGCCGCGCCCTCACATCAACCAATTTGGAAAAGTCGATGATCGTTCGATATGCTTTGTTCGAAGGCGAAATCCATGCCGGCAAGGAGGCCGAATTCCGTGCCTTCGTGAAAGAAAAACTGGTGCCGCTCTGGACGCAGTTCCCGGGCGCCAAGGAAGTTCGCGTCCTCGATGGCTTCGATCGCGATGAAGGGGCGCCGGTCTATGCAATGGCCCTTGCAGTTCGCTACCCCGACATGGATGCCGTTGATGCCGCACTTCGCTCGGATGTCCGCTACCAAAGCCGCGAGGTCAGTGGCGAACTTCTGAAGATGTTCACAGGCCGGGTACACCACCACCTGTTTACCGCAAACGATTATGCGCCAGCGGGCCTTTGAGCTAACATGACACATACCGCATCGTTTACAGGATGAAAGCATGATGGATGGCCGGGTTGCAGTTGTCACGGGCGCAGGTTCAGGGATCGGAAGAGCGGTAGCGCTGGCGCTCCTGGGGGATGGCTACGTCGTTGCGCTCGCCGGTCGCCGTGCGGAGCCGCTGGAAGAAACAGCCTCTCTGGCCATGGCGGGCATACCGTTGATCGTTCCGACAGATGTCACCGACCCGGCGTCGGTCGACGCGCTCTTTGCCGAACTGGAGGCTAAGGCAGGGCGGCTGGACGTGCTGTTCAACAATGCCGGCGTGGGTGCGCCCACGACGAATTTCGGCGACGTGACGTTCGAGCAATGGCAAGCCGTCATTTCCGTCAACATCAACGGAATGTTTCTCTGTGCCAACCGGGCCTACCGCATGATGCGCGACCAGACGCCACGGGGCGGACGCATCATCAACAACGGCTCGATCTCGGCCCACACGCCGCGGCCAGGCTCAGCACCCTATACGGCCTCCAAGCACGCTGTGACCGGCCTCACCAAATCGATCAGCCTCGACGGGCGCATCCACAACATCGTTGCCTCGCAGATCGATATCGGCAACGCCGCCACGGATATGACGACGCGCATGGCCAAGGGCGTGCCACAGGCGGATGGCACGATTGCTGTCGAACCCACCATGGACGTCGCAACCGTGGGTGCCACCGTCCTCAATATGGCGAAAATGAGCCTCGACGCCAACGTCCAGTTCATCACCATCATGGCCTCGAGCATGCCGTTCATAGGGCGGGGATAAGGCTCGGAACCCTCCGCACCTGGGTCGATGGTGACGGGATACGACTGCCAGCAAAAAAGATGGCGCCATGTTTTCACACAGGGCGCCATCGTGTTTTAGGTTGGTAATCTCGGGAGACCTAGCGCGCGGCGATTTGCTTCAGGAGCTTGCAGAGAGCAGCCAGACCGGGATCGGCATTTCCGGCTCCGAAGGTCTTGCAGCGGGTGAGGACGAGCTTCTGCTGAGTGGGCGACATCCCCTGGTACGCGATAGCAGCGCGTCGGGTTGCCGCCCGACCGCCCAGACCCGAGCCTACACCTGCATTGTTGCCAGATCCAAGACCAGTCCCGCTGGTGTTGCCGCCGCCGATGGATCCGGTGCTGCCACCGCCGGTGGATCCGTTGCCGCCGCCGCCGGTGGATCCATTGCCGCCGCCGGTGGATCCGTTGCCGCCGCCGCCAGTGGATCCATTGCCGCCGCCGCCGGATCCACCAATTGACGCTCCGACACCCGCGCTGACGCCATTGCCGCCTCCAACCGACGCACCGACACCAGCATTGACACCGCTTGACCCACCAATCGAGGCAGTTGCTCCCGCGTTCACGCCTTGCGCACCACCGATCGATGCTCCGGCTCCGGCATTAACACCATTGGAACCGCCTACATTTGCGCCGACACCGGCATTCACACCGGTGGAGCCGCCGACGTTCGCACCGACGCCGGCATTAATGCCGCCGACGGAAGCGCCCACGCCGACGCCCAGTCCACGACCTCCGCCGAGTGATACCCCGCCGCCGAGGCCAAGGCCTCCGCGGTTGGAGCCGCCCTGTTGGGCCTGTACGGATACCACAGTTGCCGCAGATAGAAGAACGGCAAGCGAAATGCTCTTTCTGAGATTCTGCATGATTATCATCCTCGTTGGTTTAGCCCGTGACTGATGTCACTGGCGGGACTAGGTCGAGGAGCGCGCGCTTCCTGTTGAAACGGACTGATAGCGGGTGCTATCGATCCGTCACAATGTAAACGTGTTATGCATTACTAATGTTTCACTCTCTTATGGACCTGAGAGCGCTTCAGTCGATCATGGTGAACTCAGCATTAACAGTCCTTCGGAACGCTCCAGAGTGGGACGTTCTCAACACTTGGCCCTCGCGGCTCCTCTGTGGCGGTTGCCCCAGATACCGCCAGCTTTCCGGCCGTCATAACGTAGCACTGGTCGAAGACGCCCGACGGCGGCTTTGCGTGCGTGGCAAGGATGACCGTTTTTCCTGTCGCCAGATTGCAGAGATCCTCGAAAAACGCGCGCTCTGTCTCCGGATCGAGATTGGACGTCGGTTCGTCCAAAACGAGGATTTGAGCTTTCGAGAGAAGCGCGCGCGCAAGACACAGGCGACGCGCCTGTCCGGCGGACAGTGTCCAGCCCTTTTCGCCGACATAGCCATCCAGCTGGTCTGGCAGCCGCCGGACGACGTCGCCGAGGCGGACCGCGTCGAGCATGTGCCAGAGACGCTCGCTGCTTGCGCCGGGATCGCCCATCAGCAGATTGTCTCGCAGGCTTCCCATGAAGACTTGCGTATCCTGGGTCAGAAGCGCGATGCGCCGATGCAGTTCGTCCTGCCTCAGCCAACGAAGATCGACATCGCCGAGTGTGATCGTGCCAGCCTGCGGATCGAAGAGGCGAAGCAGCAGCGCCATCAACGTCGACTTGCCGGAGCCGCTGGCACCGAGGATCACGACGCGGGACCCTGTGGCGACCTTAAAACTGACATCCACCAGGATCGTCCTGTCGGCATGATGCCCGAAACGCACGCCGTGGAAGGCGATGTCGTTGCCTTCCGGCATTGCCACCGGTCGCCCGGGATCAACCACCGCAGGCGGGCTGTCGGCGACTGCCCGTATCTGTTCGGCCGCAGCAATAGAGGAGCTCAGGCGCGAGACGCTGCGAACGATTGCACCGGTCGCCTCGAAGCTTGCAAGCGTCGCCAGCAGCAGACCGACCAGCAGCGGGCCGCCGATATCGCCACGCTGAAAGCTCTGGATGCCGAACCACAGCACGCCGACCAGCGCCGTGCCGGCCAGAAGCTGGACCATGGCGCTGGCAATGCTTCCCCGTAACGCGAGACGCCGCCGCGCCGATCCCACGGCGTTCGCGGCATCGTCGAACTGCTTCTCTGCCATGGCGATCTGGTCGAAGACGATGAAGTCCGCCAGCCCGTCCATGCTTTGCAGGGCGGCGCTGCGGACTGCAGCCGATGCCGCGATCACGGACCGCCCCTGCGCCAGCGTCGCTCCAACGAGGACGGCGGGCACCGCCAGGGTCGCAGTTGCAAGCGTCACCGCATAGACCACTGCCCCCGCGGGTATGTACCAGCCGAGGATCGCACTCATCGTCGCCCCGAGCACCAGCGCCGTCAGCATCGGGCCAATGGCCACCAGAAACGCCGTGTCGAGCGTATCGATGTCGGCCGTCAGCCGGCTGACGAGGTCGCCGTGGCTGATACCGGTGTCCTTGAGCGGCATACGGGGTATCAGCCGCGAAAACAGCCAACCCCGGAGATCGGCAAGCAGCCACAGCGTTGCATCGTGACCGACGAGCTTTTCTCCATAGCGGGCGCCGATGCGGATCAATGAAAAGCCGCGGATCAGCGACGACGGCCCGAACAGGTTGAAACTCGCAGCTGCGGTCGTCAGGGCAGCCGCAGTCAGGAACCATCCGGAAACGCCAAGCAGTGCCATGCCGGCAACGAGCGTCAGCGCACCAAGGCCGAAGGCGAGGCCGAACCGCAGTGCCCGGGTGCGAAACAGCGGCAGGAAGGACATGAGGGCTATCATGCGGCATTCTCCTCGAACGCGAGCAATACCTTCGGCCTTGGCTTTACGACTGGCACGATATCGCCGCCGGCGACGCGGAATACATGGAAGAAGCGCTCGGCCACGGCGAGCGAATGGGTGGCGACCAGCAGGGTTCGACCGCGTGCAAAGACCTGCAGCGCATCGAGAACGCGGCTCTCGGTTTCGCGGTCGAGATGCGCCGTCGGCTCGTCGAGAACAATCAGGCCGGGGTCGCGCAGGAAAATCCTTGCCAGAGCGATCCGCTGCGCCTCGCCGCCGGACACGCCCCGCCCGCCCGCGCCGATTGCCGTATTGAGCCCGTCGGGCAGGGCGTTGGTGAATCCAAGGACGCCCGCGAGTTCTGCCGCGCGGGAAAGATCGCTTTCGCTTGCCAGTCGCGCGCCGAAACGAATGTTATCGGCGATTGTCCCCGCAAACAGCATAGGCCGCTGGCCAAGGAAGGCCACCGCATTGCGCAGCCCGGCGGGGTCAATAGACTGTAGCTCATGTCCTTCAAGACAGATGCGTCCCTCGAAGGCCCTGAGCCCGACAATGGCTTCCAGTAACGTCGACTTTCCGATGCCGCTCTCGCCGAGGAGCGCCGCATGGCTGCCGGCAGCAAGGGACAGGGTGGCATTTTCAAGCAGCCGCCGCCCGCCGTCCGGGGTGGCAAGCCCGAGATGGGAAGCGGCAACAGCGATCGCCCCTCCCGTCAGCGGCATCGAGGCCGGCCGGCTGGATGTTTCGACGCCGTTTTCCGGGAGATCGCCAAACAGCGCGGCGATCTCGACGATGGCCGCCTCGGCGGATTGCCGGTCGTGATAGTGGGCAGCGAGCAGCCGCAGTGGCTGATAGACCTCGGGCGCCATCAGCAGACAGAACAAACCTGCCTGCAGCGTAAAAGGCGACACCCTGATATGGACGAAGCCGAGATAGCTGAGGCCGACATAGAGGGCGACGCCTGCGACGCCGAGCGCCGCAAAGAATTCCAGCACAGCCGACGAAAGGAACGCGATGCGCAGCACGCGCAAGGTCCGCAGCCGCAGGTCATGGCTAGCATCCAGCACCTTCGTCGTCTCACTCTCGGCCCGGCCGAACAGTTTGAGCGTCACGATACCGCGCAAACGGTCGGCGAAGAAGCCGGACAGGCGGGACATCGCCTGCGCCTGGGCATCGGTGGCTGCCTGCGCGCCCCATCCGACCAGTGCCATGAAGATGGGAATGAGCGGCGCAGTCAGCAGGAACAACAGTGCCACGATCCAGTCGACCGGCATGACGGCCATGGCAAAGACGATGGGCAGCACAGCCGCCTGGATCATCGCCGGGACAAATCGGGCGAAATAGCCATCCAGCGCATCCGTCTGGTCGATGACTGCGGAACTGAGTGCACCCGAGGAGCGCAGCGCCATCCAGTCCGGCCGCTGATCGAAGATGTGGCGATGCAGCAGTCGGCGCAGATACAGCTTGATACGTTCGGCGGCGACGATACCGGCGCTCTCGGCGCCGAGCCCCAGCCCGATCCGCGCGATGAAGATGCCGATGAACAAGCCGACAGCCGGAAGCACCTCCGTGACAGACTGCCGCGACACGATGACCCGACCGAGGATCTCGGAAAGCAGCAGGGCCTGCCCCACCAGCAGCATCCCGGATAACATCGGCAGGGCACAGGCAACCACCATGGCCTTGCCGCCATGCCGCTGAAGCCGGGATAACCACTGTCTTTGATTGATACCGTGTTCTGCCGTCATCGCTGCCCTCAACCGCCGCAGCAGGCTCTCTATCCTGCGAAGGCCATGCCGTTTTCACTGTCACAGTCAGTGCCCGAGCCGCCGGGGGGAGGCATTGACATAAATCAATGCGTGTCCTCGGGGCTGGGCGTAGCAACCTGCAGGCCCGGCATCCGGCCGGCACACTGATAGGAACGCGCGCATGATCGACTTCACCGTTGTGGATTTGGCACGCCTGCAATTTGCGGCGACCGCACTTTACCATTTTCTCTTTGTCCCGCTGACGCTGGGACTGTCCTTCCTCATGGCGATCATGGAAAGCGTCTACGTGATGACCGGCCGTGAAGTCTGGCGGCGCATGACGCTCTTCTGGGGCACCCTGTTCGGCATCAACTTTGCAATGGGCGTCGCGACAGGCATAGTCATGGAGTTCCAGTTCGGCATGAACTGGAGCTATTACAGCCATTATGTCGGCGACGTCTTCGGTGCGCCGCTTGCCATCGAGGGGCTGATGGCCTTCTTCCTGGAGGCAACCTTTATCGGCCTCTTCTTCTTCGGCTGGGACCGTCTGCCGAAGGCCGGCCATCTGGTCGTCACCTGGCTGGTCGCGCTCGGCGCCAATTTCTCGGCCCTGTGGATCCTGATCGCCAACGGCTGGATGCAGAACCCGGTCGGCTCCACCTTCAATCCAGACACGATGCGCATGGAAGTGTCCGATTTCGCCGCCGTGCTGTTCAATCCGGTGGCACAGGCAAAATTCGTTCATACCGTCAGTGCCGGCTATACCACGGGGGCCATGTTCGTCATGGCTGTCAGCGCCTGGTTCATGCTGCGCGGCCGCCACCTCGACCTTGCCAAGCGCTCCATGGCCGTCGCCGCCAGCTTCGGCATCGCCTCGGCCTTATCGGTCGTCGTGCTCGGTGACGAAAGCGGCTATGTCGCCACAGAACACCAGAAGATGAAGATCGCCGCCATCGAGGCGATGTGGCACACCGAGCCTGCACCGGCCGGCCTCACCCTGTTCGCGATACCCGGCAAGGACGGCAACCGCTTCGAGGTCAAGATCCCCTGGGTGCTGGGGCTCATGACGACGCGTAGCCTCAATACCGAAGTCCAGGGCATCCTGCCGCTGGTCGACCATGCCAAAGAGCGTATCCGCAACGGCCTGCTGGCGTCCGCCGATCTCGACGCGATCCGCAAGGATCCGAAGGACCAGGCCGCACGGGCAGCCTTTGCCAAGAACTGGCCGGATCTCGGCTATGCCCTGCTGCTCAAACGCTACCGCGAGGACATCGTCAACGCCACGCCCGATGAGATCGACCAGGCCGCCCGCGATACCATCCCCGACGTCGGCACGCTGTTCTGGACGTTCCGCATCATGGTGGCGCTCGGCCTCTACATGATCGTGTTCTTCGCCACCGCTTTTGTGCTCAGCAGCCTCCACAAGCTTGGAAACAACAGGACGCTGCTCAGGATAGCGCTCTGGAGCATGCCGGTCCCGTGGCTCGCCATCGAATCCGGCTGGCTGGTGGCGGAATATGGCCGTCAGCCCTGGGCTATCGAGGGTGTGCTGCCGACATTCTATGCCGCCTCGGGTCTCAGCGTGATCGACATGCTGATCAGCCTCGGCTTCTTCCTGGTCCTCTATACCGCCCTTCTGGTCGTCATGATCATTCTGATGCTGAAGACCATCAAGGCCGGCCCCGGGGACTACGCCATGCTCGACGGATCCGCCGAACCAATTCAGATGCCTAAAAGCGCGGCCGCCTAACCTCAAGCGCAGAGAGAACGATGATGAACACGATTCCCCTCGACTATGAAATACTGCGAATGATCTGGTGGGCCCTGCTCGGCATCCTGTTGATGGGCTTTGCCATCATGGGCGGCAACGATCTCGGCGTCGGCGCCCTGCTCCCCTTCGTTGCTCGCACGGACGAAGAGCGGCGCGTCGTCATCAACCTTCTCGGCCCGACCTGGGAAGGCAACCAGGTCTGGTTGGTGCTGGGTGGCGGCGCCATCTTCGCCGCCTGGCCGGCCCTCTATGCCGTCTCCTTCTCCGGCTTCTATCTCGCCATGATCGCTATTCTTCTGGCACTCATCCTGCGTCCGGTCGCCTTCAAGTTCCGCGGCAAGATGAAAGATCCGACATGGCGGGCAACCTGGGACTGGGCTCTGTTCATCGGCGGCTTTGTGCCGGCGCTGATCTTCGGCGTGGCCGTAGGCAATGTCCTGCTCGGCGTCCCCTTCGACCTCGACGGAACCCTGCGCGCCAGCTACACCGGCAACTTCTTCGGGCTGCTGCGTCCCTTCGCGCTGCTCGCTGGCCTGCTTAGTGTCTCCATGCTGGTTGCCCATGGCGCAGCGCTCATCACGCTGAGGACAGAGGGCCAGGTTGCAGAGCGGGCGCGCCTCTATGGTCGTGCGGCTGCGCTGGCAAGCATTGTGCTGTTTGCTATGGGCGGTCTCTGGGTTGGCATTGGTATGGATGGCTATGTCGTATCCAGCGTCCAGGATGCGCTTGGCCCTTCCAATCCGCTGTCGAAGACGGTCGTCCTCGTCTCGGGCGGCTGGCTCAGCAACTACGGCACTCATCCCTGGATGATTGCGGCCCCCGCCCTTGGCTTCCTCGGCTCCCTGCTGGCACTCGTCTGCCTTTCCGGTGGAGCCTTGAAAACAGCATTGCTGGGCACGACAATCGCCATCGTCGGCATCATTTCGACGGCCGGCCTGTCGCTTTTTCCCTTCCTGCTGCCAAGCTCCATCCATCCGGCAGCCAGCCTGACGGTCTGGGATGCATCGTCGAGCCACCTGACGCTGTTCATCATGCTGATCGCCACGATTATCTTCCTGCCGATCATTCTCATCTACACGGGCTTCGTCTTCCGCGTCATGCGTGGCACGGTGACGACAGCCTCGCTCGGCCGCAACCCCAACGCCTACTAAGGAGACAACGATATGTGGTATTTCACCTGGATCCTCGGCGTCGGGCTGGCCTGTTCCTTCGCGATCCTCAATGCAATGTGGTTCGAGATGCGCGAGGATCGTCAGCTCGCGCTCGTCCCCGTCAAGCCTGACCGGGACCGCGACGTAAAATGAGCAGCGGCGACGATATCGTACGGCGCTATGCAGCCCTTGCCGTGCCGCGCTACACATCCTATCCGACGGCTGCGGAATTTTCAGCGGCCGTCACTCCGGATCACCACGCCCGCTGGCTCGGGCGCGTGGGTGCCGGTCAACGAGTATCCGTCTACCTGCACGTCCCCTATTGCCGCGAGCTTTGTTTCTATTGCGGCTGCCATACCAAGCTTACCCGCCGCGAGGATGTCATCGACGCCTACAGGCAGGCGCTGGAGACGGAAATCGAGACGGTCGCCGGTCATCTCGGCGGCAGACCCAGTGTTGTCCGGTTGCACTGGGGCGGCGGCACACCGAGCATTCTCGGCGCGTCCGGCATGAAATCCGTGCTGGACGTCCTGCACAGCCACTTCACATTCGAAAAGGCCGGCGAACACGCGATCGAACTCGACCCACGCTATGTCGACCAAGCGCTGGCTGCCGACCTTCGTGCGATGGGCATCAACAGGGCCAGCCTCGGTGTCCAGGACACCGCCCCGCAGGTGCAGGCCGCGATCGGGCGCATCCAGCCGATCGAAACCGTGCAGTCCGCCGTCGCCCATCTGCGGACCGCTGGAATCGACCGACTGAATTTCGACCTTATCTACGGCCTCCCAAAGCAGACGGTATCCTCTTTGACGCAGACCTGTCAGGCAGTCGCCGAACTGCGTCCGGATCGCATCGCATGCTATGGTTACGCCCATATGCCGGACCGCCGGGCCAACCAGCGCCAGATAGACGGCAGCGCCCTCCCCACTTCGGCCGAGCGCATCGAGCAAGCGGCAACCGTCTTCTCGGAACTCCTGCGGCATGGCTATGAGGCAGTCGGGCTCGACCATTTCGCCAGGCCGGATGACAGCCTTGCCATCGCGTCCCACGGGCAGCGGCTGCACCGCAACTTCCAGGGCTGTACCGATGACGACTGCCCGATGCTTCTCGGCTTCGGCGCCTCGGCGATATCGAGGCTTCCGGATGGATACGTCCAGAACATGGCGGACAATCCGCGCTATTGTCGAACGGTGGGAGAGAAAAAGCTGGCCAGCATCCGTGGCTGCCTGATGGACACCGATGACCAGGTACGGGCGAAAATCATCGAATCCCTGATGTGCAATTTTCGCGTCGACCTTGGCAAGGTCGCTGGCGGAAAGGATTTCGCGGACGAATTCACCGCACTTCAGCCAATGATCGACGACGGACTGGTCGTTGTGCAGGAGGGTGTTGTGGCAATGACCGCAGCAGGACGCGCTGTCGTTCGTGTCGCGGCAGCGATCTTCGACCGCCACCGATGGGACACGACCGGCCGCTTCAGTCTTGCAGTCTGAGGTCCGGGCACAGCATGCGGGTCTCTCGTCAGAATGGCTGGGCTGACGCTGTCTCTGCGGTCTGAGGGGTTTGGCCGCTCAGGCGGCCCATGCACTGGACGAACTCCGGATAAAGCGTCTGCACGCGCGACATTGGCACGGTCCAGTCCGGCTCATTTCCGGAAAACGTCAGCTGCACGTCGGGCCTGCCCTGAAACGCATCGGTGACCAGCCGCCTGATGGGACCGTCGCTGGTCTTGCCATCCTTGGTCCAGACCTGCAGCGTCCTGGCATCGAAGAAGGCGGCAGGCGCGACGATGCGTCGGGTGCCATCGACAATGGTGACGGTGGTCTTAGTTCCTGCGGGGATGGACCAGCCATCCCTGGAGACGAGCCAGCGCGTCGTATCGCGGCTAGCGCGGAATTCCACGGTCTTGCCGAGGTGACTGTCCCAGAGAAGCCGACAGTAAGGCGCATCCGTTCCGACGTCGAAGCCGACGGACCACTGGTTGAGCTGTGCCGTCCACTGGGTCTCAGCGGCAGCGAGGCCCGGAAACACAAGCGACGCGATCATCACGGCATAACGGTAAAGGCGCATCGACATGTCCGGCTCCAGCGTGGTTTCGGGCAGGCTAGCGCAAAGGGGTCAACGTTTTGTCAATTCGCACCGACAACGTCCGTCCAGCACCCCGCCGGTATCAGTCGAGCAATTCCCGCAGTCGCACCGCAAGTTCGCGTGCCGTGTAGGGCTTCTTCAGCCAGCTGGCGTCGTTCGACATTTCGCCCTCGGCGATTTGCGGCGACGCATAGCCGGAGGTGAACAGGATCCTGACGTCGGGCCGCAGCAGGCGCGCGCGCTCCGCCAGCTTGTCGCCCGTCATGCCACCCGGCATGGCGATATCGGTCAGGATCAGTGCGATCTCGGGCGTCTTTTCGAACAGGGTGAGCGCATCCGGGCCGTTTGCAGCCTCCAGAACCCGGTAACCGGCCTCCTCCAGCCGCGCCACGACGATGCGGCGCACGCGCGGATCGTCTTCGGCGACCAGGATAAGTTCGCTGCCGCGCGGGCCATCGCCGACCTCGGCCGCGACGGCCATCTCGGGAGGCTGAGCATAGCGCAAGACGGGAAGGAATATCCGAACATTGGTGCCGGACCCCTCGATACTTTCAAGCTCGACATGCCCGCCCGACTGCTTGGCGAAACCATAGACCATGCTGAGGCCGAGACCCGTCCCCGCACCCATGGCCTTGGTCGTGAAAAACGGCTCGAATGCATGCTTGCGGATATCTTCTGGCATTCCCTCGCCGGTGTCAGCCACCGAGATCAGCACGTAATCGCCTGTGCGAACATGGGGATAGCGTGTGACGTAGTCTACATCCAGCCGGACGCGACTGATCTCGATCGTCAGCCGCCCGCCTTCGCTCATTGCATCCCGGGCGTTCAATGTCAGGTTCAAAAGCGCATTCTGCAGCTGCGATGTATCGACCCGCGCCAGATTGGAAGACCCGGAGACGACGGTGCGCAGTTCGACGGTTTCGCCGAGCGTCCTTCGCAAGAGGTCGGAAAAGCTGCCGACCAGCTTGCCGATGTCGGCGGGCTTTGGATGCAACGGCTGCCTTCGACCGAAGGCAAGCAGTTGCGCCGTGAGCTTCGCGCCGTCCTCGGCTGCATACTGCGCCTCGCGCAACAGCGACAGCTGCCCCTCGTCGTGCAGCTTGGCTTCCAGCATTTCGAGATTGCCGCTGATCACAGTCAGCAGATTGTTGAAATCGTGGGCAAGGCCGCCTGTCAGCTGCCCGACGGCTTCCATCTTCTGCGCCTGGCGCAATTCTTCCTCAATCCGGTGCCGGCTGGTCAGGTCGCGGATGAACCCGGTAAAAATCCGCTCGCCGTTCGAAATGGCCTCGCCAACGGAGAGCTCCATCGGAAACATCGTTCCGTCCTTGCGCTGGCCGGTGACGACGCGCCCGTAGCCGATGATGCGCCGCTCGCCGGTGGTCATATAGTGAGACAGATATCCGTCATGGGCGTTGCGATCGGGCTGCGGCATGAGGTCGCGAACGTTCCGCCCGCAGATCTCTGCTGCTCCATAGCCGAAAAGGCGCTCGGCAGCGGCGCTGAAAGATGTGATCTTCCCGACGTCGTCGATGACCACCATGGCCTCCGGCACCGTCTCCAGAATGGAGCTGAGATGGACCTCCCGGCTTGCAAGCTCGCCCTGCGCATGGCGCAGGGCCGTAACGTCGTTGTTAGTCTGGAAAATGACGCGCGTGCCGTCGCCCTCCCGCACGGCGATCACGCAGCGACTTGCGACATGAAGCACCTGTCCGTCCTTGCGCCTCTGCCTGACTTCGCCGGTCCACACGCCGTTGGCGAGCAGGTCACGTTGCACCTCGTCGGCCGGGACTGCGAATTCCGTCGCCAGCAGTTCATGGACAAGCCGGCCGAGCGCCTCCTCGCGCTTCCAGCCGTATAGCTCCTCGCATCCGCCGGTCCAGCGGGTAACGACCCCATCCAGTCCGTGGACGATGATGGTTGCGCCGTCGAGGATGCGCTCGATCTCGCCTTTTCCCAGATCGTCGGAACCGCGATGTGCCGTGAAACTGTCTATCATGCCTCTATCCCGACGGTCAGCAATTGGCCAACTGGCGTCTCTTGTCATCCGGTGTGTTGTTATTGTCTGCATCGCAATCTCCCGCAAGCAAGGAAAGCCTGTTCAACCTCACTTCAATGCTGTGCCTGCCAACCGGACTGATGACGCCTGCTATCGTCAGTCTGGTGATGTTGCGCGAAACGGTCTCGATCGTCAGGCCCAGGAAGTCGGCTATGTCCTGGCGGCTCATGGGCAGGTCGACTGTCATTCTGGACTCTGCAGCGCGCTCGTGCCGGCGGGCCAGCATCAGGAAAAAGCTGCAAAGGCGCTCCTCGGCGGATTTCCGACCGAGCAGAACCATGTGATCCTGCGCTGCCGCCATTTCTTCGCACAACTTCGCAAACAGCTTCGGCTGCAGTCCGGCGTCCTCGTTGATTGCCTGCTGGAAATGGAGCCGCGAGCAGCGGCGTACCCTCGCCGATGTCACGGCCTCTGCCGTATACAGATAGAGATTGCGAAACGAGAGGCCGATGATGTCGCCGGGGAAGAGAAATCCGGTGATGATGCGACGGCCATCGGCAATGATCTTGCAGACCCGAAACAGACCCTCGGTCACCTCGAAAATGTGGCTTGCCTTGTCACCCTCCCAGAACAGGGCATCGCCGGCATCGAGCATTTCCTGGGGCCGCCACTGGAAGGCGCAGGAGAGTGTCGAGGGGCCGCCCGGCGTCATTCGGACTACGTTGGTCGAAAGATGATGAGCACTTTCCGAAAACATGGGTCAAACCTCTGTTCATTTCACCAGAGCAATTGACCCGTCGCCCGTTACGTAGGAACGATGCCGCTGTGATAAACAGTGCCAAATTGTAACGGACTGTAACAGCCGCCCCGCGTTTACGATCGGCGACGCCATGCCTGATGATTTGATTTCGAAAATTCATATCCTTGTCGTCGATGACGACCCGCGAATTTGCCAGATGCTGCAGCGGTATTTCGAGGAAGAAGGCTACGGGGTCACCGTTGCCCATGACGGCAAATCGATGAAGCGGGCCATGACGACGATGGCATTCGACGCCATACTTCTCGACCTCGTGCTGCCCGGCGACGATGGACTGACGCTGGCGCGGGATATCCGGGCCGGCTCCGACATTCCGATCATCATGCTGACCGGCCGGGACGATGTCATCGACCGGATCGTCGGACTGGAGATCGGTGCCGACGATTACATCGCAAAACCCTTTCACCTGCGGGAAGTCCTTGCCCGCGTCCGGACGATCCTGCGCCGCCGTCGTCCAATGCCGGCAGCCCCGGTAGAGGTGAGGGAGCTGATCCGTTTCGACGGCTTTACACTGGACATCGACCGGCGCGTCCTGTCCTCGAGCGACCATGCTAACATCGAGTTGACGACGGGTGAGTTCGACATGCTCGCGGTTCTGGCGAGAAGCCCCCGACGGGTCCTGACGCGACAGGCCCTCATGGACATGACCCGGGGCCGCAATCTCGAAGCCTTCGACCGGACGATCGACGCCCAAATCGCCCGTCTGCGCAAGAAGATCGAGCGCGATCCGAAAAAGCCGGAAATTATCAAGTCGGTGCGGGGCATCGGCTACGTGTTCAGCGGCCGCGACGACAGCAGCGAATGAGGGCGACGGTCATTCGCTGCCATTATCTTGATGACTGCTAGTCCGACCAGACCCAATCCTTGATCTCGGGCAGGTCGTCGAAGTGCGCGCGGATATAGCGATCGTGCTCTTTTAGCATCTCGGTGCAGAGGGTCGCAATTTCTCCATGCTCGATCAGCGCGCCCGGCACATAGCGCAGGACATCCAGGCAGAGATGCAGCCTGCTGATCCTGTTCAGAACCACCATGTCGAATGGCGTCGTCGTCGTTCCCTCCTCGAGATAACCGCGAACGTGGAAGCGATCATGGGCGTCACGTCCATGCAGCAGATCGTGGATGACGCCGGGGTAGCCGTGGAAGGTGAAAATGACCGGCGCCGTCTGCGTGAAGATGTCGGTGAAATCGGCATCCGTCATGCCATGGGGATGGCGGTCAGCCGGTGACAGCCGCATCAGGTCGACCACGTTGACAACACGCACCTTGAGGGCGGGCGCGTGCTTCCGGAGCATCCAGGCAGCGGCTATCGTCTCCTGCGTCGGGATGTCGCCGGCGCAGGCCAGCACGACATCCGGTTCGTCCGGCTGGTTGCTGTACATGTCCCAGACGCTGGCGCCCTTGGCACAATGGACCTTGGCTTCGTCTATCGTCAGCCATTGCAACTGCGGCTGCTTGTCGATGACGATCAGGTTCAGGTAGTTGACGCTTCTGAGGCAATGATCGGCAACCGACAGCAGGCAATTGGCATCGGCCGGCAGATAGACGCGCGCTACGGTCGGCTTGCGGTGGATGACGGTATCGATGAAGCCGGGCCCCTGATGGCTGAAACCGTTATGATCGTTGCGCCAGCAGGTGGAGGTCAGCAAGTAATTGAGCGACGGAACGTCGGCGCGCCATGGCACCCGCTTTGCGTGTTCGAGCCACTTGCCGTGCTGCATCGACATGGAATCGACGATCATGGCGAAGGCCTCGTAAGTCGCAAACAGGCCGTGACGGCCGGTCAGCGTGTAGCCCTCCAGCCAGCCGTGGCAGCAGTGCTCGCTGAGTACTTCCATCACCCGCCCATCATGCGACACGTGATCGTCACCGGGCAGGATCTCGCTGACCAGGCATCGGTCGGAAACGTCGAAGATGGCGCCGAGCCGGTTCGAATTGGTCTCATCGGGGCAGAACAGCCGGAAATTATGCGGGTTGTCCTCGTAGATATCGCGCAGATAGTTGCCGAGAACGCTGGTAGAGCCGATGCGTTGGCGGGCACGCTCCTCGAACTTGAACTGATAGTTCTCGAAATCCCGTAGTTTCAAAGGCACCGTCAGCAGGCCGCCATTGGCGTTGGGGTTGGAGCCCATGCGGCGATTGCCGGCAGGTGCAAGATCGGCAAATTCCGCGCGGAAGCATCCCGCGTCATCGAAAAGCTCCTCCGGCTTGTAGCTGCGAAGCCAATCATCGAGGATTTGAAGATGCTCCGGCTTGGTCAGGACGTCCGAAACGGGCACCTGATGGGCGCGGAACGTGCCTTCGATCTGCAGGCCGTCGACAACCTTCGGTCCCGTCCAGCCTTTTGGCGTCCGCAAGACGATCACCGGCCATTGCGGTCGCCCATGCGAGGCACCGCTGCGTGCCTTCGACTGGATCTCGCGGATCTCCAGCACTGCAGTTTCGAGCACCGACGCAAATGCCTGGTGGACTTTTTCGGGCACATCGCCCTCGACGAAATAGGGCTCGTAACCCTGGCCCTCGAAGAATTTGGTCAGGTCCTCGTCGCTGTGCCTGGCCCAGACCGTCGGGCCGGAAATCTTGTAGCCGTTGAGATGCAGGATCGGCAGCACCGCGCCGTCACGGGTGGGATTGATGAAATCGATGCTCTTCCAGCTGCCCGCAAGCGGCCCGGTCTCGGCTTCGCCATCGCCGACGACGGCGGCGACCAGCAGGTCCGGATTGTCCATGACGGCGCCAAAAGCGTGCACCAGCACATAGCCGAGTTCACCGCCCTCGTGGATCGAGCCGGGCGTCGGGACGCTGACATGGCTCGGAACGCCCCCGGGCGTCGAGAACTGCCGGAAGAGCCGCAGCATGCCTGCTTCGTCGCGGGTAATGTCAGGATAGAACTCCGTATAGCTGCCTTCCAGCCAGACGTTGGCGATCAAGGCAGGGCCCCCATGGCCTGGGCCTGCCATATAGATCGTGTCCAGATCGTATTTCTTGATCAGCCGATTGAGGTGGACATAGATCAGGTTGAGGCCGGGCGACGTTCCCCAGTGGCCGAGCAGCCGCGGCTTGATATGGTCTACGGTCAGCTCTTCGCGCAGCAGGGGATTTGCGGACAGGTAGATCTGACCGATGTTGAGGTAGTTCGCCGCCCGCCACCAGGCATCCATGCAGTGAAGTTCTTCGGCACTGAGCGGCATTGCTACCGACTTTGTGTTCCCGTCCATCGTGATCCCTCATGTCGATTGTACACATGGCCTGATAATGACGACCGAAGCGGTGCAACCGCCGGGCCCACACGGCTAGGCTTCGTCCGCGATACTAACGCAACCGGACGTCAATAATCTGACATGGATCAAATTCGGCCGATAATCGACAAGGCTTCGTCGGCGATTACCTGCTCCTCGTTGGTGGCGACGACATGGATTGCGATCCGGCTTTCGGCTTTGCTGATGACGAACGCGTTCTCTGCATTGGCCGACTCATCGATCAGCGCTCCGAGCCAGGCAAGACGCGTGACGATTTTTTCCCGGATGGCCGCTTGATGCTCGCCGATGCCGGCCGTGAACACCAGCGTATCGACACCGCCGAGCGTCGAGGCCATCCTGCCGATCTCGCCGGCGATCCTCAGCGCAAAGAGATCGATGGCCTCGGCTGCCTGCGGTCGGTCGTCCGCCAGCAGCGCCCGCGTATCGGCACTGGTGCCAGACACACCGAGCAGGCCGGATCGATGATAAAGCAGATCCTCAACCTCGGCATAGGCCATCTTCTTCTGGCCGATCAGATGCAGCACGACTCCAGCGTCCAGCCATCCGGGCCGGGTTGCCATGGGTATGCCGTCGAGGGTGGAAAAGCCCATGCTGCAATCTCGGCTGACCCCATCTTCCAGCGCGCAGAGGCTCGCGCCACTGCCGAGATGGGCGATCACGGTTTTGCCGACCGACTTTTCGGCCCGACGGGAAAGTTCCGCGGCCACGAATTTGTAGGAGAGACCGTGGAACCCGTAACGCTTGATGCCCTCGTCATGCAGCGCGCGCGGAATGGCGAGGCGTCGCACAAGCTCGTCCTGCGTCCCGTGGAAGGCCGTGTCGAACGAGGCCGATTGCGCCAGGTCTGGGCGCAGATGCCGGACAGCGCGGATGAAGCGCAGTGCCTCCGGCTGGTGCAGCGGTGCCAGCGGGGTCAATGCCTCGATGGCATCGATGACGCTGTCGTCGAGCTTGACGGCTTCGAGGAACCTGTCTCCGCCATGCACGACGCGGTGGCCGGCGGCAACCATGGCATCCATCTCGAAATGGCCGGCCAGGATTTTAAAGGCTTCGTCGATGACTTCATGCAGATCGGCCGTCACCGTGCTTTCCATCTCGGCCGCGAAGGGCTCGGGACCCTGGCTGACCTCGAACACCAGCGGTTTTGCCCTGAGGTCGATGACGGCCTTGCCGATCATCCTGGCGGTTGCGTCTTCGATCTCGAAAATGCCGATCTTGACGGACGACGAGCCCGCGTTGAACGTGAGGAGAATACCGGGTGACGCCATGTTCGACATGCTCCATTGTCGACCCAAGGCCGATGCTGTCGTCACGGTAGCAGATGACGGGCCTGCGCGGTGAGAGATCGCGCATATCGGTGTATCGGAAAATTGCGCGCCTTGCCCTGTGCGAGACAGCCGACGTCGCAGGCCGGTGGCCCGCGGAGCGCTGTTCAATGGAATAATGTCCACGCGACCTCGAACATTGGCAACCCAACGGACGAAAATCGCGCTACGATCACTTGCCTGCGTCGAGAGGAGTCGATCAGGCAAACAATGGAGGAGATCATCATGAGCAAGAACAGAGGCGTGGTCTATCTGAACCCCGGCAAGGTAGAGGTCCGGGATATCGACGACCCCAAACTCGAGGCCCCGAACGGTCGGCGGATCGAGCACGGCGTCATCCTGAAAGTCATCTCGACCAATATCTGCGGCTCCGACCAGCATATGGTACGCGGTCGCACGACCGCCCTGCCTGGCCTGGTCCTCGGCCATGAAATCACCGGCGAGATCATCGAGAAGGGCATCGATGTCGAAATGCTCGAGATCGGCGACATCGTCTCTGTGCCGTTCAACGTCGCCTGCGGCCGCTGCCGCTGCTGCAAGGCGCAGGACACCGGCGTCTGCCTGACCGTCAATCCGGCGCGTGCCGGCGGCGCCTACGGCTATGTCGACATGGGCGGCTGGATCGGCGGGCAGGCCCGTTACGTGACGATCCCCTATGCCGACTTCAACCTTCTGAAGTTTCCGGACCGTGACAAGGCCATGGCCAAGATCCGTGATCTCACAATGTTGTCCGATATCCTGCCAACCGGATTTCACGGTGCCGTCAAGGCGGGCGTCGGGGTCGGCTCGACCGTCTATGTTGCCGGTGCCGGACCGGTTGGCCTCGCAGCCGCAGCCTCTGCGCGTATTCTCGGCGCCGCCGTCGTGATGATCGGCGATTTCAACAAGGAGAGGCTGGCGCACGCCGCCAAAGTCGGCTTCGAGCCGATCGATCTGTCCGCCAGCGACAGGCTGGGCGACATGATCGCCGAGGTGACCGGCAGCAACGAGGTCGACAGCGCGATCGACGCCGTCGGTTTCGAAGCGCGCGGGCACGCCGGTGGCGAACAGCCGGCCATCGTCCTCAACCAGATGATGGAAATCACCCGCGCTGCAGGCTCCATCGGCATTCCCGGGCTTTACGTGACGGAAGACCCCGGCGCCGTCGATAGCGCCGCAAAGCTCGGCAACCTGTCGATGCGGTTCGGATTGGGCTGGGCGAAGGCGCAGTCCTTCCACACAGGCCAGACACCCGTCATCAAGTACAACAGGCAGCTGATGCAGGCGATCCTGCACGACCGACTGCCCATCGCCGATATCGTCAACGCAAAGATCATTTCGCTGGAAGAAGCAGCGCAGGGCTACGAAAGCTTCGATCAGGGGGCGGCACAGAAATTCGTGCTCGATCCCCACGGAATGCTTGCCGCCTGACCGGCATGTGAGGGACATGCGGGCAACACTCGCGCGCATGTCCCGTTTGCCGGGCGAACTGTCTATCCCTTGCACCCGCCATGGGGGAATGTGGCTTCGCATCGACCTTACTGCCGCGAAATTGAAGCGCTACACGCGACAGGCTCTAGCATCGGGGTCGGAAGGCGCCTAGTAATCTGGCTGCCGATCGGGTCATCCTGCCGGTCCAATGTCTTCAGATACACGCGGCGTCGTGCTCGAACAGTGCAGATGAACAAATCCTTCGGCAGCCCGGACAGCGATCCGGACACATCCCCGCGATATCAGCGCGCTGCAATCCAGGCCCGTGCCCTCTCGACGCATGTCGGGCGGGTATGGCTCGCTGCGGCCGTCTTCCTCATTGCCAGTTGGGCAACCGGCGCATTTGCCCCCGCATCGATCTGGCCGACCTTCTTTGGCTGTAACGCCGCAGCCCTGATGCTGTTTGCGACCGGGCTGCGATCCGCCATCGAGGTGGCCGATTGGCGTCGGCGAAAGGCCGGGCTTTCGAGCCTGGCAGCACCGGCGTGGTCGCAGCATCTGCGCGGCCTACTACTACGACCATGGAACACGACAGAGCCCGGCGACGGCCCGTCGCAGGATCGTATCGAGCGTCTCAGCGGCAAGATCGCCATGCTCGCCGCCTCCTCCATACACCGCCTCGGTGCACGCGCAGCATCGCTTGCAGCCCTTGCTATTCTTTCGATGCTCGTTGCCTTCAACACTCTCTCCTGGGTCGCCCAGCCGTTTTTCCTCGGCCCCATGGCCTGTACGATCAGCGGCCTCTGCCTGGTTGTCGCCTTCGGACTGCTGGTGGTCGAGCGCGGCTTTGCCGCCGCCGATGCCGACGAATGGCCCGAAGCCCAATCGCTGATGCTCCTCGCCCGGCTGCCGATCGTCACACTGGCGCTTTCGGCATTTTCCCTGCTGCTGGCGGGCTCCGGCTATCTCTGGGCCGTCAAGGTGCCGGCCCTGCTTGCCTGCCTGTCGATACTGGTGGGACTTGAGTTTGCCGTGCGCGCCGTCGTTGCGATGTTTGGCCCGCAGAGCGATGAACGGCCGCCACAATTGCTTGCCGAAAGCCTGTTTGCCGGCATCTTGCGCTGGCCGCCCCGCCCGCTGACGGCATTGCAGACGGAATTGCGCACCCGGCATGGCATCGATCTGCGGCAGATCTGGGCATTGACCTTCATCGGCAGGACTTTCCCGGCCGTCGCGTTGGCGATCGCCGTTGTCGGCTGGCTTCTCAGCGGCGTGACCGCCGTGCCGATGAGCGGACGTGGCATCTACGAGCGCTTCGGGAGACCCATCGCGGTCATCCATCCCGGACTGCATGTCGGGTTGCCCTGGCCCTTCGGACGGATCGTCCCTATCGAAAACGGCATTGTCCACGAACTCGCAACCTCCGTGGTCAGCGACGGCGGCGATCCTTCGGCGCCCGATGCCGAGGGACCGGCACCGGCAAGTGCCAACAGGCTGTGGGATGGAACCCATATCAGCGAGAAGTCGCAGATCATCGCCAGCCGGTCCGAGGGCAAGCAGAGCTTCCAGATCGTCAACATGGATGTGCGCTTCGTCTACCGCATCGGCCTGTCCGACCGGGCAGCCCTCGACGCCGCCTATCACACGGCCGATATCCCGGCGCTGATGGAGGCGACGGCCAGTCGCGTGCTGGTGCATGATTTTGCCGTCCGGACCCTCGACGATGTGCTGGGCTCAGGTCGGCTGGAGATGGCGGACGAAATTGCCGCTGCCATCCGGACGGACCTCGATCATCTTCAGAGCGGCATAGAAGTGCTGGCAGTGGTGGTCGAGGCCATCCACCCGCCGGCAGGGGCCGCAAATGCCTACCACGCCGTCCAGGCTGCAGAGATCACCGCACAGGCGCTGGTCGCCCGCGAGCGCGGCTTTGCCGCCCAATCGGCCAATGAGGCGCAGCGCATCGCCAGCCTCGGGCGCGACAAGGCCACCGCCACGGCGCGTGAAAGCGTTGCTGCGGCAGACGTCGCCAGGCTGCGGTTCGAGGCCGAGCAGACCGCTTACCGTAACGTCGGACAGGTGTTCCTCGACGAGGCCTATTTCACTCAGCTGACATCGGGCCTGGGCCAGGCGAAGGCGCTCATCCTCGACCATCGCATCGGCGGAGAGATAGCGCCGACCATCGATCTCAGAAGCATGACGATGCCGATTGACCCGGACGCAGCCCCCAAGGCCGGCGCCCCCGCAGCAAACGACGAGGTCGAGCCATGACCCATGTGCATCAGCACGACGATCACGATCACAATCATCACCACGACCATCATGAGCACGGCAGCGAGGCGATGCCCTTCCGTTGGTATCGGGTCGTGCTCGCCGTCGGACTGGCGCTGATCGTCGTCGCAGCGGCCTGCGTCGTCCAGGTTCGCTCCGGCGCAGCGACGATCATCACCCGCTTCGGAAATCCGACCCGCGTCCTGATCGAGCCGGGGCTGGCGTTGCGCTATCCCCTGCCCTTCGAAACGACGATCGATGTCGACCTGCGCGCCAAGTCCACCTCGAGCGGGCTGCAGGATGTCGGCACCAGGGACGGGTTGCGCGTGATTGCCGAGGTCTATGCGATCTGGCAGGTGCCGCCGGATGGGGAAGACGTAAAGCGCTTCGTTCGCTCGGTCGAGAACCAGCCCGACCAGGCTGCAGCCCAGATCCGCACGTTTCTCGGTTCGTCGCTCGAAACCGTGGCTGCCAACTACGACCTCTCGGCGCTGATAAACCCGGATCCTTCAAAGCTACAGATTTCGGCTCTGGAATCGCGGCTGAAGGACCAGATTGCCCAATCATTGCTTGATACTTATGGCGTCCGCGTTGTCGAGGTCGGTATCGAGCGCCTGACGCTGCCATCGGTCACGCTGGATGCGACCGTCGACCGGATGCGCGCCGAGCGTGAAACGATAGCAACCGAGCGGGCTGCGGTCGGCAAGCGACAGGCAGCGGAAATCCGCTCTGCAGCGGAACGGGACGCACGGGTGCTGCAGGCCGACGCCTCGGTCAAGGCGGCCGGTATAGAAGCCAGGTCCCGCGTCGAGGCTGCCGAGATCTACGGGGCGGCCTACAAGACCGCGCCCGAACTCTACGAGATGCTCCGATCCCTGGATACGCTGGGAACGATCGTCAACGCCAACACGCGGCTGATCCTGCGCACCGATGCTGCGCCGTTCCGGGCCCTGATAGACGGACCGCCGCTCTCGGCTCCACGAGCCCCAACACCGCCTTCGCCAGACCCCGGGAAGCAGTAACATGTCCGGCATGCGAAACACCAAAGCGGCGCCGCATATGCAGGCAGTGCGGCTCGCCTTCATGGCAATGTTCGGCATCATGCTGATAGCCGCGATCTCCTGGGCGACATCGAATATCCGCCAGATCCCGCCCCAGAGCCGCGCTGTCGTGATGCGTTTCGGCGCCTTGAACCGCGTCCAGAACGCCGGCCTGACGCTTGCCTGGCCACAGCCTTTCGAGCGGGTTTTGCTCGTACCCGATGCTGCACAGGTGATTGAGCGCAAGGTCGAAGGTCTGCTGAGGTCACCGACAGCCGACCTCGTAACTTCCAATACAGGTCTCCAGAGCGACGCGGAGGCCGGATCGGGCTATCTGCTGACCGCCGATGCCAGCGCCGTTCATCTCGATGTGAGGGTCTTCTATCGCGTCACCGATCCTGTTGCCTACGTCCTCCAGGGCGCTCACGTGATACCGACGCTGGACCGGCTTGCGACACGCAGCGCGGTGATGGTCTGCGCCTCCCGCGATCTCGACAGCATCCTGGTCGCCAGGCCCGAGCTGGTCGCCGCCGACAGCGGGGTTGCCGAGAGGCGCGAACGGCTGCGGGCCGACCTGGTCATCGGCATCAACGACGGCCTTCGCGCGCTGGCAACGCAGGGCCTCGGGCTCGGCATCGAGGTTGAACGTGCAGACGTCCAGTCGTCATTGCCAGCTTCAGCGATTGCAGCCTTCGACGGCGTCCTGACCGCCAGCCAGCAGGCGGAGCAGGCCATCGCTGCCGCCCGTAACGATGCCGCAAAGCAGAACCAGGCGGCTGCGCAGGCCGCCGATCTCGTCGTCAAGCTGGCCCAGGCGCAGGCAACCGAGCGGGTGGGCAAGGCCCGCACCGACACAGCCACGATCACCGGTCTTGCGACCACGCAAAGCAGCAACAGCGACCCAGGCCTGCTGCAGCGCCTCTACCGCGCAAGGATCGCAACCATCCTGTCGCAAGCGGGCTCCATCGTCACCATCGATCCGCGCGACGATGCCCGGCTCATTCTGCAGGGGGTAGAAAAATGAGCGAGGCATCCGGACATTCCCATCATGGTCACGGGTCCCATCACGGCCACGGGCATTCGCACGCGCACAGCCATGTCTTCGGCACCGGCCTGCTGACAGCGAACGAAAAGAAGAGCGTCGGTTTCCAGCTGCTGCTGGCCATGGTGGCCGTCGGGCTGCTGGTACTCGGTCTTGGCTGGCGCTGGCTGCTGCCCGACGAGGCCGGCATCGGCCAGCTGTTGTTTGCCGCAGCATCGATCATCGTCTCCGTGCCTGTCATCCGCTCGGCGTGGCACAGCCTGCGCCATCCAAGCCTGCACGGCATCACCGACCAGCTGATTGCGCTGGCGATGCTCGCCGCCTGGGCCACGGGCGACCTTCTGACCGCAGCATTGCTGCCGATCATCATGATCTTCGGCCATGTGCTGGAGGAGCGAAGCGTCATCGGATCGAAGGAGGCGATGGACGCCTTGGCCCAGCTAACCCGCAGCCTTGCCCGCCGGGTAACTTCCGATGGCAACATCGAGGAGATCGACAATGCGTCGCTGAAGCCCGGCCACATCGTGGAAGTCAGGGCCGGCGACCGCGTTCCGGCGGATGGCCGCGTCGTCGAGGGCCAGGCCAGTCTCGACACCGCGCCGATCACCGGCGAAGCGGTGCCTGTCGAAGTCAGTCTCGGCATGGACATTTTCGGCGGCGTAATCAATCTCGATGGATTGCTGCGCCTCGAGGTGACGCGCACCGGCGAGCAGTCGACCCTCGGCAAGGTCATCGCCCTGATGCAACGCGCCGAAAATGCCAAGCCGCCGATCACGAGGCTGCTCGAGCGCTATGCCTATCAGTATCTTTCACTGGTGCTGATGATTGCTGCCCTTGCCTGGTTCCTCACCTATGACGACCAGATCATGCTTGCCGTGCTGGTTGCCGCCTGCCCTTGCGCCCTCGTCCTGTCCGCTCCGGCCACGGCCGTTGCCGGCATTGCGGTGGCGGCAAGGCACGGCATCCTCATTCGCGGCTCCGCCTTCCTCGAGGAACTGGCCGACCTGACATCGGTGGTAATCGACAAGACGGGAACACTGACCTACGGGCAACTGCGTTTGCAGCAGATGAATGCCGTTAGCGACGCGGAACGACCGACCCTGCTGGCTCTTGCCGCCTCGCTCGGCGCTGCCAGCAGCCACCCTGTCAGCCGTGCCCTCGCCTCGCTCGTGCCGCAGGCGAGCTACCTGCCGCTGACCGGCCTGCGCGAGGTCCAGGGGCTCGGTGTCGTGGCGATGACCGAAGGCGGCGAAGCGGCCCTCGGCCGGGCGGAATTGTTTACCCGGCTTTCGGTCGCAGCACCCCCGCCGCCCGACCACGACGGCCCAATCGCCGGCCTGTCGCTCGATGGACGCTTTGCCTGCTGGCTGCTGCTGTCGGACACCATCAAGCCGGAGGCCTCCGTGGCGATGGCCGATCTGCGTGACCTTGGCCTAGCCCGGCAATTGCTGCTGACAGGCGACCGTCGGTCGGTGGCAGACACCCTGGCAGCCGAAGTCGGCATCACCGATGTTGCGGCGCAGGCACTGCCGGAAGACAAGCTGACACGGGTGTCGCGCGAAATCAGCAGCGGTTTCCGGCCGATGGTCGTTGGCGATGGCATCAACGATTCGCTTGCCCTGAAGGCGGGTGTCGTCGGCGTGGCGATGGGGGTCGGCGGATCGGACATCGCGCTTGCCTCGGCGGATATCATCCTGATCGGCAGCGATCTGCGCAGGCTCGGCACGTCAGTCCGCCTAAGCCGTCTTTGCCGCCAGACCCTCCAAACCAATGTCGTCATCGGCCTCGGCTGGACGGTCGCCATCGTCATCCTTGCAGCCCTTGGCCTTCTCGGCACGGAGGGCGCCCTGGTGGCGGCCATCCTGCACAATGTCAGCACCCTGCTGGTGCTTGGCAATGCCGCCCGGCTGATGCGGTACGACGAGCCGCTGGCGGCTCTAGAGGCAGCCTGATCTCGCGGCCAGCGCCACGGTGCTAATGAATTAGTTGCAGAATTTCAGCGCAAGCGAATTGCAATGCAGTTGCATTCGTTGTTTTTGTTCGTCCCGACGTGAATAGTGCAGAATCGAAGGACGAGCATCTCTTGGACGTCATCACCACCGCCCTCGTTTTGTTGCTGGCCATCGTCGTCAGCGGCCTTGTATCCCGGGTTATCCCGATAACACTGCCTTTGCCGCTGATCCAGATCGTGCTTGGCGCAGCGATCGGCCTGTCGGCAAATCTCAGCGTCACGCTGGAACCGGATATCTTCTTCCTGCTGTTCCTGCCGCCGCTGCTGTTTCTCGACGGATGGCGCATTCCGCGCGAGGAATTGGTACGGGACCGGAACATCGTTCTTGAATTGGCGCTCGGGCTGGTCGTCTTCACGGTTCTTGGCGTCGGACTTTTCGTCCACTGGCTGATACCTGCCATGCCGCTGGCCGTCTGCTTCGCGCTCGCAGCCGTTGTGTCTCCGACCGACCCGATTGCCGTATCGGCCATTGCCAAGCGCGTGAAGATCCCGCCGCGGATGATGCATATCCTCGAGGGCGAATCGCTTCTCAACGACGCATCCGGCCTTGTATGCCTGCGCTTTGCCATCGCTGCCGCCCTGACCGGCACGTTTTCGCTCTATGACGCAACGTTGAATTTTCTTTGGGTGGCGATTGGCGGGGTGGTGATCGGCATCGCGGTCACCTGGTCGATCAACGCGGTCAGCACGCGCCTTTCGCAGCACTACGGCGAGGAAAGCGGCTCGCAGATCCTGGTGAGCCTGCTCATGCCGTTTGCCGCCTATCTACTCGCGGAGCATCTAAAGTGCTCCGGGATCCTCGCTGCAGTCTCGGCGGGGGTAACGATGAGCATCGCGGAGAATTCGGGGCGGGCCATGGCCATCACCCGCGTTCGCCGCAGTGCCGTGTGGGACATGATCGCCTTTGCCTTGAACGGCACCATCTTTGTCCTCCTCGGCGAGCAACTGCCGGGCATCCTGTCGCGCGCCGACCAGACGGTACAGCTGACCGGCCACGATAACCCGTGGTGGCTGCTGGCCTACGTCCTCGCCCTGACGGTCAGTCTTGCCAGCCTGCGTTTCGTCTGGGTCTGGGTTTCGCTGCAACTGACGCTGCTTCGAGACAAGCGGCGGCACGATTCGACGAGTTCGCGCATTGTCGCGGCCTTTTCCGTCGCCGGCGTGCGAGGCGCCCTGACGCTGGCCGGCGTGCTGACCCTGCCCTTGACCATGAACGACGGATCGATTTTTCCGGGACGAGACCTTGCGATATTCCTCGCCATGGGGGTCATTGTCTTTTCGCTGATCGCCGCCACCGTATTCCTGCCGCCGCTACTGCGAAACCTCGAGCTACCGAAGGAAACCAAGCGGGAAGAGGATGAGGACGCAGCCCGGGTCGCTGCGGCGCAGGTCGCCATGAAGGAAGTCGAGGAGGTCCAGCACAACCTTGCCAAGGGCAAGGACGACACGGATCTCTATGTCGAGGCCGCAGCGCGGGTGACCGAATTCTATCGGCGGCGACTGGAAATCCATACGGGTGCCGAAGATGCGGCCTCGACGTCGCGCGAGATCGCCAAGATAGAAATGCAGTTGCGGCTGGCGGCAGTCCGGGCAGAACGCAGCGAGATTTTCCGCAAGGTCCGCGCCCGCGAGCTCGGTAGCGCGACCGGGCGGAAACTGGTTCAGGAGCTGGATCTGCTCGAAGCGCGCTATCTCAGCTAGCAGCGCCTCGAACGTGGCATCGGCCTCCGCGGGCATTGCGAAGCAAGCCATGGCATTGCAAAAGAAGAGAGACAGAATCACTTAGGTCGGACCCAGCTTGGAAAAAACGCTTTATCTTCCCGTGAAGGCCTTTCTGGAAAGTGCCGGCTACCGGGTCAAAGGCGAAATCGGCGGCTGCGATGTGGTGGGGCTCGGCGGCGACGACCCTGACATCGTCGTCATCTGCGAACTGAAGCTGACGTTCAACCTCGAACTCGTCCTGCAAGCCGTCGACCGGGCGTCCGTCTGCGACGAGGTCTGGATTGCCGCCCGCATTTCGGCCAAGGGCAAGGGCCGCGAATCCGACAGTCGCTATCGCGATCTCTGCCGGCGGCTGGGCTTTGGCATGCTGGGCGTCTCGGATGCAGGCGTGGTCAGCGTCATCGTCCAGTCGGTAACGCCGATGCCGCGAACCAATTCCAAGCGACGCTCGCGGCTGGTCCGGGAGCACCAGCGGCGGCGCGGCGACCCTATGCTCGGCGGCTCGACCAAAATTCCCGTCATGACCGCCTACCGCCAGCAGGCACTTGCCATCGCCGCAGCGCTCGAGGCCGGGCCTCTCCGACCGAAGGATATGAAACTGGTAGCACCGCAGGCGGGAACGATCCTGCTGCGCAACGTCTACGGCTGGTTCGAACGGGTGGAAAAAGGCGTCTACGCGCTGACAGAGGGCGGCAGGCAGGCGTTGCAGCAATGGCCGCAAGTCACGGTCGTCGATTAGTTCTGGTCATTGTCGCCGCCAAAGTGATTGCCCTTTCGGCGACCGGTCTGCTATCAGCGTCCATGCCCGTATCAAAGAGGAGCTGGCCGATGACTGCAACGCCAAGCCCCGGGGGCAGCCTGTGACGGATACAGCATCGCTTGCAGCACTCGGCTGGTCTGAGTTTTTCCAATCGCAGATCGAGGATGCCGACGCCGGACTTGAACCGCGCCGCATTTCCGGCGTTCACCGCACGCGTCTCGCTGGCATATCAGAGCATGGGCCGGAGCAGCTCGTTCTTGGGCCGCACGCAAATACCGGCGAGTTCGCCGTCGGCGACTGGGTGCTTGCAGACCGCGAGACCGATATCGTCGTCCGCCGCCTGGACCGCAAGGCGCTGCTGCAGCGCCGCACGGAAGGCAAGGACAATCAGCTGGCTGCCGCCAATGTCGACACCCTGTTCATCGTCACATCCTGCAATGCCGACTTCAATCCCTCGCGGCTCGAGCGCTATCTGGCGCTTGCCAACCAGGCGGGAACAGAGCCGGTTATCCTGCTCACCAAGGCCGATACCGTCGACGACGCCGAAAGCTACAGGCAGCAGGCGCAGGCGCTGCAGCGCGATCTCGCCGTCGTCGTGCTCAATGGCCGCTCTCCGGATGCAGTCGGCGCACTGGCACCGTGGTGCGGAGCTGGCCGCACGGTGGCGCTGGTCGGTTCTTCGGGCGTTGGCAAGTCGACCCTCGTCAATACGCTGGCGGGGCCTGATCGCGAGCAGACCCAGGAGACCGGCGGCATTCGCGAACAGGATGCCAAGGGCCGTCACACCACCACTTCTCGCTCGCTGCACGCTATCGCCGGCGGCGGCTGGGTGATCGATACGCCCGGCATGCGGACGCTCTATGTCAGCGACGCCTCCTTCGGCATCGAAACGCTGTTCGCCGAGATTACCGATCTGGCTCCCTTCTGCCGGTTCCGCGATTGCACCCATGCGCACGAGCCCGGTTGCGCCGTCCAGAAGGCGGTCAAGGAAGGCACGCTTTCGGCCGAACGGCTGGATCGCTGGCGCAAGCTTTCCGAAGAAAATGTCCAGAACACCCCGGTGCAGACGGGGCCGCGCGGCAACAAGGTTCCGGGTCGCAAAAAGAAATACTAGGGGAATTCCGTTTTCACGGAGACGTGAAAGCCTCTATCCCTTTGTTTTTACGCATTCCGGACACCAAATCGCCAGGCACTTTTGCAGGAATTGCGCGGATGCGACGGATAGAAGCCCAACCCGGCTTGAGCCAGTCCCGACCCGGCGCTACTTGATCAACCTCAAGTGGACAAACGGGAGGCTGACATGACCGACACAACCGCGAGCACAGCAACGCCGACTGCCGAGGAAACGGTTTTCGGCATCATCATGGCGGTCAGCTTCTGCCATATGCTCAACGATACCATGCAGTCTCTCATCCCGGCACTCTATCCGATGATCAAGGATAGCTACGGGCTCGACTTCACCCAGATCGGCTTCCTCGGCCTGGTCTTCCAGGTAACGGCCTCGCTGCTGCAGCCGCTCATCGGCATCTATACCGACAAGCGGCCGCTGCCATATTCGCTGACGGTCGGCATGGGCTTTACACTGATCGGTCTGCTGCTGCTGGCGTTTGCCCATGCCTACTGGGTACTGCTTGTCGGCGCCGGCGTGGTCGGGCTGGGTTCTGCCGTGTTCCACCCCGAATCCTCGCGCGTCGCGCGGCTTGCCTCCGGCGGACGTCACGGGCTGGCGCAATCGCTGTTTCAGGTCGGCGGCAATTTTGGCTCGGCCATGGGACCGCTGCTGGCAGCCTTCATCGTACTGCCGCGCGGACAGGTCAGCGTTGCATGGTTTTCGCTGGTCGCCCTGCTCGGCATGATTGTCCTGTGGCGGGTCGGCGTCTGGTATTCCCGCCACCGCATTGCCAACGCCAAGCGCAAGGTGGTCGCGGCCGTCGTCGCCCTCCCGCGCGCAACCATCGTCAAGTCGATTATCGTGCTAGTATTCCTGGTCTTTTCCAAATTCATCTACATGAGCAGCCTGTCGAGCTACTACACGTTCTATATGATCGACCGCTTTGGTGTGTCGGTGCAGCATGCGCAGATTCTGCTGTTCGTGTTCCTCGGGGCGGTTGCGGTCGGCACCGTTGCCGGCGGCCCTGCTGTCGACTGGTTCGGCACCAAGTTCGTGATCTGGTTCTCCATCCTCGGCACCTTGCCGTTCACCCTCGCGCTCCCCTATGCCAACTATGAGGTCACGGTGGTGCTCACCGTCATCATCGGCGTCATCCTCGCCTCGGCATTTTCAGCAATCATCGTCTTTGCGCAGGAACTGGTGCCCGGCAGGGTGGGCACGATCGCCGGACTATTTTTCGGCTTTGCCTTCGGCATCGGCGGGATCGGCGCTGCCGGGCTCGGCATTGTCGCCGACCACAAGGGCATCGCCTACGTCTATAGCATCTGCTCCTACCTGCCGCTCCTAGGGCTTCTCACCGTCTTCCTGCCAGATATAGGCAAAGGTCGCCGCCACCGCGCAAGGCAGGCGGAGGAGTTTAGTGCCGGCATTTGACGGATTGGATGAGATCGACCGTCAAACCCGGTTCCCTTATTCGCGCTGTGCGCCCTGTTCAACTTTCCCTATGGCGCTCGCCCGAGCGCCATAGGGCAGCATTCAGTCCGCCAATCACCTTGCCGCCCAATTCATGCCGCGATGGAAAATCGTTCTCATCTGCGACACCGAAAACTCCTTGGCCTGGTGCCCGAGCGACGAATAGAAGACCCGGCCTTTGCCATAGTGGCGTTTCCAGGCGACCGGCATAACGACACCGTTGATCCAGTAGGCATGCTCGCCGGTAAAGGTGGTCGTTGCCAGCACCTCGTTCGATGGGTCGACATGCATGTAGTATTGCTCGGAGGTGTAAGGAAAGTCCTCGATCCCCTCCATGATCGGATCGTCCGGCTTGGTGATATTGACGGTGTAATCGATGATGTTACCGGGATGGGCCACCCACTGGCCGCCGATGATGAACTGGTAGTCGACGCTATCGCGAAAGCTGTCGCCCGCACCGCCGTGATAACCGGCGATACCAACACCGCTCTCGACAGCAGCGGCCAGGTTCTTTACCTCCTCCTTCTCGATCTTCGACATCGTGACGATCGGCACGATCAGGCTCAGGTCGTGGATGGATGGATCGGCAAACGCTTCCGTGCTGTTTTCCAGATAGACCTTGAAACCATCCTCTTCGAGAATGTCGCGGACGATATGGGCGCATTCCTGCGGCTCGTGACCGCTCCAGCCGCCCCAAACGATAAGTGCTTCGCGCATTGTACTGTTCTCCTGTTTCATTGCCCGATCAGCCCGTCCACAAGGGATTCGGACAGGGAAGCGGGACGCCCGGTCTCAGTGGCGATGCTGACCGTACGGCCGGTATCGGACGCGGTCTGGAAGGCTTCCATCACCTCCAGCACATGCAGCGCCAGGCTTGCGCTGGCGCGATGCGGTCGGTTCGAGCGAATGGCATGTGCCATGTCAGCAACCCCGAGCGAGCGGTAGTTGCCGTCTGCATAAGGTCCTGTAATCTCGCGGGTCTCGAACTCGCCGCCCTTCTTCAGATATTCCACCGATCCGCCGAAGTGGTTCGGATCGGGCACGAGAAGCGTGCCTTCCGTCCCGTAGATTTCGATCGGAACATGTTTGTGGCCAGCGACATCGAAGCTCATGCCGATCTGTACGATGGCGCCATTTGCGAAAGCCATGACGCCGGCGACATGGGTCGCGACATGCACGGGGATATACTGGCCGTTGCGCGGCGCGCTGGTGATGATGCGCTCCTTGCGCGGGGTCGTGGCGAAGCCGGCCACCTGCGAGACCGGACCGAGCAGATTGACAAGATCGGTGATATAATAGGGTCCCATATCGAGCATGGGGCCGCCGCCGACCTCGTAATAGAAATCCGGGCTTGGATGCCAGCGCTCGTGGCCGGGGCACATGAAGGTCGCGGTACCACCGACCGGCTGCCCGATGGCGCCCTCATCGATGATGGCACGCGCCGTCTGGTGGCCGCCGCCGAGGAATGTGTCCGGCGCAGCACCGATCCTCAGCCCCTTCGCCGCGGCAGCATCGGCAAGGCGTTTGCCCTCATTGAAGTTGATGCCGAGCGGTTTTTCCGAATAGGTGTGTTTTCCCGCATCGAGCGCTTGCAGGGCGACAGCCACATGGGCCTTCGGGATGGTCAGGTTGACGATGATCTCAACCGCCGGATCGGCGAAAAGCTCTGCGATGTCGACCGCTTTCAGGCCGAATTCCGCAGCCTTTGCCTCCGCCAGGTCGCGATTGAGGTCCGCCACGCCTTTGATATCGAGAATGGGGAACGATCTCATGGCTTTCAGGTAGGCGCCGGATATATTCCCGCAGCCGATAATGCCGATTCCAACTTTTTCCATAACTGCCTCCTCCAAGACCGGTTCGAATTTTTGTGGGTTAGTGCGCCGGCGCGGGCCCTGTCGTGCTCCAGGGCGATTCGTAGAGTTCGCGAAGGGCCACGACCGCTGCTCCCTGTGCCCAGGTCTCATCGGTCGATTGGTCGAAAACAAGTTCGGCGACGCCCCGGATGGAAGGCGGAATAGCCGCCGCATAGGCATGACGCAGGCTATCGAGAAACGGCGCTCCCAGCGCAAGTGTCGATCCGACGACGATGACGCGGGGCGGTGCGAACAACGTGACGATATTGGCGACGGCCATGCCGCAGGCCTCGCCGGCGCGGGTGGCAGCGACGATCAGTCCATTGTCCTCGCCAGCAATGAGTGTTTGCGCGTGCGCCATGCCGCGCCCAAGCCGGACGGCTTCGGCAAAGCGTCCGCCACTCGAATGTGCACCGAAGATGGCGTTTTCCCCCGCCTGGCTGGAGAGACGGATGGCCCCTTCCGATCCCATGCCAATGACGAGATCTCCGAGGTTATGACTAAGACCGCCAGCGCCACGAAACAGCTGGCCACCATGCAGGACGCCGAGACCAAGAGTTTTCTCCAGCGAAACCACGACGACGTCATCGAGCTCGCGGGCGTGTCCAAACCAGTGATGCGCCAGAGTTATCGCATGGGCATCGCTCTCGACGATCGTGGTAATGCCCAGCCGCTCGGACATTTCCCGGGCGAAATCGACGCCGGTTTCGCGAAAAATCGGGCTGGTGCGGACATGCCCGGTGCGGTGTTCGATCAGCCCGGGCAAACCGAGGCAGACGAGATCGATATCATGGATCGACAGATCCGCATCGATAACGCAACGACGGACCCCGTCATCGATAAGGTCGGCAATGACGCTGATCGGCTGCCGATCGACGCGCAGCGCCATCGTCTGTCTCGACAGCACCTCGCCGCAAAAATCAGTCACCACGAAGATCATCCGATCGGCAGCAATCTTTGCGCCCACGACGCGCGCGGCAGCCGGATTGAGCTCCAGCGCCACCCTCGGGCGACCTCGCGCTGCGGGATTGCGAAGATCGCCCTCGTGTCGCGCCAGGATCAGACCATCGTCCAGCAGGGCTGCCGTGATGGCTGACACCGTCGTCGTCGACAATTGCGTGAGTTCGCTGATTTCGATCCGCGCGATTGGCCCCGCGCGCCGGATCGTATCAAGGATACTGAAACGGTTGATCGCCCGCATCAGCTCTGGGTCGGCAGTTTTCATTGAGACAAAGCAACCTGTTGGACCAACTATCCCGCCGTGGAATTTAGGCCGGATCATGAATTAAATAGAGACCCCACGTTGAAGACTGTCAAGCCTTGCTGCCTAAAAAACAAGTTTAGCGATTGACAACTGTGCAATTTTCCGATGACTTAATCCGCATAAGGGAAAAATAGTGAGGACTTGTCATTCCCTTGGGAGGAGAAATGATGTTTCAGATCGTCGGGGCGAAAGCCCTTCGCGGTAAGCGGACAGCTATGCTTGTCGCTACCACCGGACTTGCCATGATGCTCGGTGCGGCCAGTGCGATGGCCGATACCACCGTCAAGTGGCTGCACCTTGAGCTTGATCCTGGCTATGTCGCCATCTGGCGCAAGATAGCCGATACCTATGAGACCCAGCATCCCGGCGTCAAAATCCAGATGCAGTTTCTGGAAAACGAAGCATTCAAGGCCAAGCTGCCGACGCTGCTGCAATCGAGCGACGCCCCGGATTTTTTCTATAGCTGGGGTGGCGGCGTCCTGAAGCAGCAGATGGCAACTGGCGCTCTGCTGGATCTGACCACTGCAATGAAGGCCAATGACGGCGCGTGGCTGAAGAGCTTCAATCCTGCTGCCGTCGAGGGCCTGACCTTCGACGGCAAAATCAGCGCCGTACCCTTCAAGCTCGGCACGGTCTCGTTCTATTACAACAAGGCGCTGTTCGCCAAAGCCGGCGTCGACGCGACCGCCATCAAGAGTTGGGAAGACTATCTGGCAGCGGTCAAGAAGATCAAGGCTGCCGGTATCGTGCCGATCGCCGGGGGTGGCGGCGAAAAGTGGCCGATCCACTTCTACTGGAGCTACCTCGTCATGCGCGACGGCGGCCAGAAGGTGTTCGACGCCGCCAAGACCGGACAGGGTGAAGGCTTCAACGATCCCGCCGTCATCAAGGCCGGCGAGCAGCTTGCCGACCTCGGCAAACTCGAACCGTTCCAGCCGGGGTATCTCGGCGCGACATGGCCGCAGACCCTCGGCGTATTTGCCGACGGCAAGGCGGCGATGATCCTTGGCTTCGAGAATACCGAATCCAACCAGCGCACCAATGCCGGCGACGGCAAAGGCCTCGCCAGCGACAATATCGGTCGCTTTGCGTTTCCGGCAGTAACGGGGGGTGCTGGTGCCGCGACGGATACGCTCGGGGGACTGAATGCCTGGGCGGTGTCGAAAAAAGCGCCCCCGGAAGCGCTGGATTTCCTAGCCTATCTCAACAATGCCGACAACCAGCGGGCGATGGCGAAGGCCGGTATGATCATTCCCGTGGCGGTCGGCGCCGAGGATGGGGTCACCAATCCGCTGATGAGGCAGTCCGCCGAACAACTGGCCCATACCACCTGGCACCAGAACTTCTTCGACCAGGATCTGGGACCGTCCGTCGGGCGTGTAGTCAACGATGTTTCCGTTGGCATTGTCTCCGGCCAGCTGACGCCGAAGGATGGAGCTGCGCAGATCCAGGAGGCTTTCGAGCAGGATCAACTCTGAAGCCTGTGTCCGGCGGCAGCACGCGTTGCCCGCCGCCGGCCGCAACCTCGAATCTCGAGACAGGCAATCCCTATGACTGATATCAGCGTCACATCGACCGTCAGTGCGGCGGCACGGCCCAAGCCTGTTGTCCGGCGAAAGAGCTCGGCAAACCACGGCCGCCTGCCGGTGCTGCTCATCTTCCTGCCACCTGCCCTGCTGCTTTTCACGATCTTTGTCATCCTGCCGATGGGAGAAGCGGCTTGGTACAGCCTCTATAAATGGAGTGGCTACGGCGCACCGACGGATTTTGTCGGCCTGCGGAATTTCCAGGTCCTGTTCAACAACCAGGCCTTTCTGACATCTCTGAAAAACAACGCGTTGATCATTGTCGTCTCGATCATCGTGCAGATTCCGTTGGCGATCTGGCTGTCGACGATGCTCGCCAACAGGATTGCCGGCGTGGTGATGTTCCGGCTGATTTTCTTTCTGCCCTACGTGCTCGCCGAGGTGGCCGCCGGCCTGATCTGGCGCTTCGTCTACGATGGCGACTATGGCCTGTTCGCGTCGCTGGCGCACCTGTTCGGCGTTGCGACGCCCTATGTGCTTGCCGACAAGGACCTGGCGATCTACGCCGTCCTGGCGGTCATCGTCTGGAAGTATTTCGGCTTTCACATGATGTTGTTCATCGCCGGGCTGCAATCGCTCGACAAGAGCATTCTGGAAGCCGCCGAGATCGACGGTGCTACGGGCTGGCAGAAATTCCGTTATGTTACGCTACCCCTGCTTGCCTCCACACTGCGTCTTTCCGTCTTCTTCGCGATCGTCGGCTCGCTGCAACTGTTTGACCTGATCATGCCGCTGACCGGTGGCGGACCGTTCAACTCGACCCAGACGATGGTGACTTTCCTCTTCAATTTCGGCGTCACCAGGATGCAGGTCGGCCTCGGCAGCGCCGTCGGGGTGGTGCTGTTCGTGATCTGCGTCACCCTCGCCTTCGGTTACAAACGGATATTTATGCGCAATGACTGATATGGCCACATCCATTCGCGTCAGCCCCGGCACCAGGGCCTACCTGTACCTGTCGCTGACCATCATCGCAGCCATCGTCCTCGTGCCACTGCTGACAACCGCGCTCGGCGGCTTCAAGTCGCTCGGCGATCTCAGGGTCAATCCTTTCGGCCTGCCAGCGGAATGGCATGTCGAAAACTACACCGACATCCTGTTTGGCGATCGCTACTGGCGACAGATGATGAATTCGCTGATCATCGCCCTGCTGACGGTGTTCCTGACCGTCAGCGTCTCGGCGATGGCCGCCTTCACCTTTGCCCACGTGCGCTTCTTCGGCTCGGATTTTCTGCTGAATTACTTCCTGATCGGCCTGATGTTCCCGGCGGCAACAGCCATACTGCCGCTGTTCATCCGCATCCGCGATCTTGGCCTTCTCAATACCTATTGGGGCGTCGTTCTGCCGCAGGTCGCGTTCGGACTTGGAATGAGCATCCTGCTCCTGCGGAATTATTTCAAAAACCTGCCGGAGGAATTGTTCCAGGCAGCGCTGGTCGACGGCTGCGGCTACATGCGCTTCTTCTGGTACATCACCCTTCCGCTTTCGCGACCGATCATCGCCACTGTCAGCATCATTTCCTTCGTCGGCAGCTGGAATAGCTACATCCTGCCGCTGATCATGCTGAACTCGGAATCGATCTATCCCTGGCCACTCGGGATCATGGTCTATCGCGGCGAGTTCGGGACACAGTGGCAGCTGGTGCTGGCCTTCATCACGCTGACCATCCTGCCGACCATCATCGTCTTCTTCCTCGCGCAAAAACACATCATCGCTGGCCTGACAGCCGGTGCGGTGAAGTCCTGACAGGCGCAACTGGAGCATCCAAAGCATGGCATCCGTCGAACTTCAGAACCTCCGCAAATCCTATGGTGCGCTCGATGTCATTCATGACATCTCGCTCTCGATCAGCGACGGGGAATTCATCGCTCTGGTCGGTCCATCCGGTTGTGGCAAGTCGACATTGCTGAGGATGATCGCCGGGCTGGAGGAGGTTACCGGCGGCGATGTGCTGATCGGTGGCGACATCGTCAACGCGCTGACGCCCCGCGAGCGCAACATTGCCATGGTGTTCCAGTCATACGCGCTCTATCCGCACATGACAGTGGCGCAGAACATGGCATTCAATCTCAAATTGTCAGGGCAGCCGAAGACTGTGATCGACCAGCGCGTCAACGAGGCGGCACGGATGCTGGATCTGACCGCGCTTCTTGAGAGGAAACCGGCCCAGCTCTCCGGAGGCCAGCGCCAGCGGGTGGCCATGGGCAGGGCCGTCGTGCGAAATCCCTCCGTCTTCCTCTTCGACGAGCCCCTGTCCAATCTCGACGCCAAACTCCGTGTCCAGATGCGTGCCGAGATCAAGACGCTCCACCAGAAGGTCCAGACGACGTCCATCTACGTCACCCATGACCAGATCGAAGCCATGACGCTTGCCGACCGGATCGTCGTGCTCAACCAGGGCAGGATAGAGCAGCACGGCACGCCCCTGGAACTTTACCGAACCCCCGCCAACCTGTTCGTCGCGGGCTTTATTGGCTCGCCTGCCATGAATGTGCTCGACGGCGTGGTGGAGGGTCTGGCGGGCGAGCCAGTTGTCCGGCTGAAGGACGGGACTGCGCTGCGCATTGCCGCCGAGAGGCGGGTCACGTCGGGACAGGAGGTTACGATCGGCTTGCGTCCAGAGAACTTGAACCCGGCAGGAAAGGGATCACCACTCAGCGGTCGGACCCTGCTTGTTGAACCAACCGGTGCGCAGACACATGTGTTGTTCGAGATTGCCGGCCAACAAATGACAGCCGTTGTGGATGGCGAGTTCCCTGTCAGCTACGGCGCCGCGCTCAACGTCAACATCAACCCTGACCAGGTTTACGTCTTCGATCGCATCAGCGGGATCGCGCTTTAAGTCGTTGACACAGCAGCGCCTTCTCGGATTCCGGCATAACAGCCGATCAGGTCGCTCTGTTTCCTTCGCCGTCAAACACATGCAGATGCTGGGTCGGGAAGGCGACGGAGACTTTCGGGCCCATCGACATGGTTTCGCGATCGAGTGTGAAGATCTTGAATGGCAGGCCGTGCAGCTTCAGGTGGAGGATAATACCGAAACCGGTCGGCTCTATCAGGTCCACGTCGGCACTGATACCAGATCCATTCCGTGTCACGACCACGTGTTCCGGGCGGATGCCGAGCGTTGCCTTTTCGCCGGTCGTGACGATTGGTGTTGAGGCAAGCGGAACTGGAGTGCCATCCCCGAGGATCATCTGGTGCCCGTCGTAGCTGGCCTCGAGAAAATTCATGCCGGGAGAGCCGATAAAACCTGCGACGAAAAGATTGGCGGGGCGGTCATAGAGTTCGAGCGGGCTTCCGACCTGCTGGACAACGCCTCCATGCATGGCGACGATCCGGTCCGCCAGCGTCATCGCCTCGATCTGGTCATGGGTGACGTAAATCGAAGTCGCTTTCAGATCGGCATGCAGTTTCTTGATTTCGGCACGCATCTGTTCGCGCAGACGCGCATCGAGGTTGGAGAGCGGTTCGTCGAAGAGAAACGCCTTTGGCTCCCGCACGATTGCCCGACCCATGGCGACACGCTGCCTCTGTCCGCCGGACAGTGCCTTGGGGCGCCGCTCGAGGAGCGGATCGAGACCCAGCTTGGAAGACGCCAGCGACACCGCCGCGGCGATCTTCTCCTTGGCGATCTTCCGGATTTTCAGGCTGTAGCTCATGTTGCCGGCGACATTCATGTGCGGGTAGAGAGCATAGGACTGGAACACCATGGCGATGTCGCGGTCCTTCGGGTGCAATTCGTTGACCCGGCGACCGGCGATCCGGATTTCACCACCGGTGACGTCCTCGAGACCGGCGATCATGCGCAGCAGCGTGGACTTTCCGCATCCGGAGGGACCGACCAACACGATGAATTCGCCGTCCTCGATCTGCAGGTCTACGTCGTGCAGCACCTGCACATGGCCGTAGGCCTTCCTGACGTTCTGGATATCGATCGATGCCATGGTGACTATCCCTTGACCGCGCCGGCCGTCAGGCCCTGGACGAGGTAACGTTGAATGAGCAGGAAGAACAGCCCGGCCGGAATGAGTGCCATGACGCCCGCCGCCATCATCTGACCGAAATCGACCGAGAATTTGGAAACGAAGGTCAAGAGCCCGACCGGGAAGGTGGCCGCCTGGTTGCCGTTGATCAGCATCAGGGCAAAGAGCAGCTCGCTCCAGGCTGCGGTGAAAACGAAGCCGAGCGTTGCCGCAATGCCGGGCAAGGTCAGCGGCAGGATGATCTGCCGGAAGGCGATGAATTGCGTTGCGCCGTCGATCATCGCGGCTTCTTCTAGTTCCTTCGGAATGCCGTCGAAGAATGACTGCATCAGGAAGGTCGCGAAGGGCACGTTGAAGGCCGTGTAGACAATCACCAGGCCGGTCAGGCTGTTTGTCAGGTGCAGAGGCGAGAGGATCTTGAAGATCGGCGCCACCAGCATGACCAGCGGAAACATCTGCGTCAGCAGCATGAGCGCCACGATCCAGTATTTGCCCCGAAAATCGAAGCGGGACAGCGCATAGCCGGCCAATGACGCGCAGATCGTCACGGCAATGGCGGTAGAGGCCGAGACGATCACGCTGTTTTTGAAGAACGTCGGAAAATCGCTGTGCTCCAGCACGAACGCGTAGTGCTCCCAGGTCGTGCGCGAAGGCCACATCCGCACCCCCTCGGTATAGAGGAGGTCGTTCGGCGTCAGCGAAACTTTCAACAGCCAGAACAGCGGAAACAGGGCGAATACGATGTAGACGAGGATAGCGAGCCGATGGGCGATGATGGGCAGGAAAGATCGTCTCATGGGCCTAGTCCTTGTTCAGCAATGTCTGCCGGAGCAGAATGATCACCATCGAATAGGCGAGCAACAGCACCAGCAGCACCAGCGCGATGGCCGACGCATAACCAAAATCCAGCCGCTTGAAGGCCTGGGTGAAGATGTAGCTGGCGACGATCTGCGTACGATCAGCAGGGCCACCGCCGGTCATGACGACGATGAGGTCAGCGAAATTGGAGACCCAGACCGTTCGCAGCAGGACGGTGATGGCGATGGTCGGTGCCAGGAATGGAAGCGTGATCGATTGGAACCGCTGGAACCAGCTGGCCCCATCGATGGAGGCCGCCTCGTAGAGATCGCGCGGGATTGCCTGCAGCGCGGCCAGAAGCGTGATCGCGAAAAACGGAATCCCCCACCAGACATTGGCAACGATCGGCCCCCACATCGCATAATGCGGGTTGGACAGGATGTTGTCGGGCTGATCCATCAGGCCGAGTGCGAACAGCCAATGCGGGATCGGTCCGATCACCGGATTGAAGAGCCAGGCCCAGTTGAGACCGGCCAGAAAGGAGGGCACGGCCCAGGGCAGGAACACCAGGGCCTGAACGAGGCCACGCCCCCAGAATGGCTTGTCCAGCAGCAGGGCAAGGATCAGCCCGAAGGCAAATTGCAGGACGACCGATGCGCCGGTCCACCACAGGGTGTTTCTCAGCGCGCCGTAAAAGGCTGCATCTTTGGAAAGATCGCGAAAGTGATCGAGGCCGATGAAGCCGCCGGAAAACGGTTTCAGCAGCTGGACATCCCGGAAGGCATAAGAGACGCCAATCACCAGCGGCACCAGCATGACGGCGACGATCAGGATCAGTGCCGGTGCACTGTAGAGATAGGGTTCCGAGGCATCGGCGAGCCGCTTTTTCCAGGGCCTGCGGTCTCGACGCCTGTCATCGGTATAGGCGGTCATGGTCATCGGCCAAAGGTCCGTTCAGGTTTGCAGCGGCAATGCGGCTGGCAACAGTGTGTGCGAAAACGGCGACGGATTGCTCCGTCGCCGCATCAAGCCCTATTTCTTGGAGAGAAATTTCTGCTGCGCCTTGGTCAGATAGTCGGCCCATTGATCAGCAAGATCCTTGGCGGAGATATCGCCCAGCAAAGCCTGCTGCGAGGTCTTGATGGCCAGCGAATCCTTGAAGAAGGCAAATTCCTCCAGATAGGTCGGCATGACAGTCGGCACCGTGTTCTTGTCGGCCAGTTCCTCGAACCAGCCCTTGAACTGGTCACCGGCATAGAACGGATCCTTCTCTGCCGATGTATAGGCCGGCAGCGCACCGATCTTCTTGTTCCATTCGAGGTTGCCTTCCTGGCCCTCGAGGGTGGCGATCAGCTTCCAGGACAGGTCCTTGTTCTGGGTGGTCGCAAACATCGACCAGCCAGCATAGCCGATCGTCGGGAAAGACTTGCCGGACGGTCCCTTCGGCAAGGGCGCGACGCCGAAATCGTCCTTGCTCATGCGCTCGGCAACGGCGATCAGTGCATCCGGATCCTGGTCGAGGAAGGCGCAGGTGCCCGAATAGAAGCCGGCTACGACCTCATTGAAGCCCCAGTTGACGCTATCCTTTGGCACATATCCCTTCTTGTAGAGATCGACCATCCACTCGATGCCCTTGGCCCAGCCTTCGTCGTTCATGGTCGACGTGCCGTCCGGCTTGAAATACGTGTTGTCGCCCGCCATGGAGGCCGCAAAGATCATCCAGCCATTAAGGCCGCCGGGGCCGCCGCGCATGCAGTAGCCGTATTTTCCGGGGATCTTCGAGACCGCCGCGGAGGCTTTGACGAAATCGTCCATGGTCTTCGGTGGCTCGGAAATGCCGGCCTGTGCCAACAGCTTCTTGTTGTAGAACATCGCGCGCAGGTAGAAGCCGTAGGGTAGCATGTAGGCGGTGTTCTTGACGTCCCGGCCGAGTTCCAGCGCACGTGGCGTCAGTTCCTTGGTGTGCTCCCATTTCGCCAGATAGGGCTCGAGGCTTTCGAGCATACCGTTATTGCCATAGAGCGACAGCCAGGTATCCGGCATCTCCATGACATCGGGCGTATCGCCGGCCGAGACCATCGTTGCGAATTTCTGGAAGGCTTCGTTCCAGGGCAGCGAAATGATATCGACCTTTGTACCGGGGTTGGCCGCTTCGAACTTGCCAACGAGCGATTTGAGCGTCTCGGTACGCTCGGGGCTGGTGATGACTTCGACGAGCTTGAGTGTCGTATCGGCGAACGCGGTTCCCGCCATCATCGCGGTAAAGAGTGCCGCTGTTATCAGTCTATTCATGCTATTCCCCCTTTTCGGTTTTTCTTCCTGTTGATGGTTCCTACGAGGCTGCAGCGATTGCTTCCTCGATATCTCTCCACAAGGCCTGGGTTCCTTCGAGACCGACATGCAGGCGGACGGACCGCGCGCTGATCCCGAAGGTGTGCGCGGAATTGGGCTGGGCCTTCTGCTGCAGGACGACTTCGCCGGGCACGATGAGGCTCTCGTGGCCACCCCAGCTCACGCCCAGCTTGAAAAGCCTGAGATGGTCGGAGAAGGCCCGGATATCGACGCCCTCGCGGAAAATGAAAGAGAACAGGCCGGACGTGCCGTTGAGGCCTGCCGGCAATCGGTTGGCAAGGCCGGGATGGCAGACCTCCTCGACGACGTCGAGGTTCTGCAGCCGTCTGGCGATCGTCATGGCTGCGGCTTCGTGCGCCTTCATGCGCAGCGGTAATGTGCGCATGCCGCGGATGAGCAACCAGGCATCGAAAGGCGAAAGCTTGCCGCCGAGATAGGGGTAGGCCTCGGCCTTTATCCTTGCGATCAGCGCCTTCGAGCCCGCGACAACGCCAGCGACGACATCGCTATGGCCGCCGAGATATTTGGAGGCGGAATGAATGACCAGATCGACGCCCAGCGTCAGCGGCTGCTGGAAAAAGGGGCTGGCCCAGCTGTTGTCGATCATCGAAACGACACCGTGCTGCCTGGCGAGCGTTGCAAGGGCGCCGACGTCGTGGGCTTCCATCACCCAGCTGGTCGGGCTTTCCATGTAGAATACCTTGGCGCCCGGAAGCGCCTTTGCGACGGCCTCCTCGTCGCGACCATCGACATAGGTCACCTCGACCTTCATGCGCTTGAGGATCGTGCCGAACAGGCGAAAGGCATCGGGGTAGATATGCTTGACGGCGACGATCCGGTCGCCCGGTTCGACGAATGTGAGCACGGCTGACGAGATCGCCGACATGCCGCTGGCAAATCCGAGCGCATCCTCGGCCGCCTCGAGCTTGGCCAGCATCTCCTCGAACATCCGGACCGTCGGGTTCAGGCCGCGGGTGTAGATGGGCCGGACCTTTTCGCCGCGATAGGAGGCGATCATATCGTCGTAATCGGAGAAGGTGAAAAGCGATGTCTGGAAGATCGGAGGCACCACCGCTTCGGCATAATTGCCTTCGTCATGAGCGGTAATCAGTGATGCGAGATCGAATGGCCCGAGCTCTGCGGTCATTTTGACATTTCCTTGATGTCTTCCTCGACGACGTCGAGAATCTTCAATGTTTCGAGGCGCGCTGCCTCCGGATCCTGTGCCACGATCGCGTTGAACAGGGTGCGGTGGAACGGAAACGACCGACGCGCAAAGTCTTCCCGGTCGAAAGGATGGGTCCAGAAGCGCTCGAAGGTGCCACGCATCTGCTCCAGCAACTGCTTGAATAGTGGATTGTGGGTGGCGTCATAGACGGCGAGGTGAAACGCCAGGTCTTCGGGGCCGGAGGCGCCCTTGGCGATGTGGACGCGCTCCATCTCGTCGAGCTTTTCCTCGATGATCGCAAGATCTTCCGGAGTGCGCTTCCTGGCAGCCACCATCCCAGCTTCGCATTCGATACCGCGCCGAACCTCGAGTGTCTGCAACAGGACGTCGCGCAAATGCGTGGTGTCCATTGACAGCGGCATATGGATCGTTGCCTTGGAAACCGGCTTCAGCAGGTAGGTGCCACTCCCCTTGCGCGTCTCTACGACCCCAAGCGCCTGGAAGTGGGTCATGACCTCGCGAATGGTCGAGCGACCGACGGACAAGGCACCCATCATCTCGCGCTCGGTCGGCAGTTGGTCGCCGGATTGGAGGTTGGTTTTCTCTATGAAATCGGACAACGCATCGATGACCTGGCGCGTCCGATCCTGAGTAGGCAATGGTGTCAGCAAACGTTCGTTCCCTCGTTGCCGATAGATTGGTCTGACATCTGCTATCAGGTCAATCTTTTTTTCGTGCGACCCGCGGAAAGCCACAGCAATAGAAATTCGTCGTCCGCTGAGAGGCGAACGCGGAAGTATTGCGGGATGAACGGTCGGCGCGATAATCGATCAGACAACGATCACGCCGATTGCCTCAGCTCTCCAGCCAGACGCGTGATGCGATGTATCCGTTGCTGAGATCGTTGCCGACGTCCGGTACGAAGCCCTTCAGGGCGGGGCTCGACGCATTCAGGTAGTTGTTGAACACGGGAATGATCGAACCCGACTCGTCGCGCACGAGGAGTGCCATATCACGGTACATCTCCTTGCGCTTCGCTTCGTCTGCTTCGGCCCGTGCGGCCAGCAGCAGCGTGTCGAATTTCGCATTGTCGAACTTCGACTCGTTGCTTGCTGATTTCGAATAGAATTCGAGCGAATAGATCAGGTCCTGCGTCAGGCGCGTTCCGAAAAACGAGACGCAGAAAGGCTTGTTGCGCCAGACGCCGCTCCAGTAGCCGTCCGTCGGAACGCGGTTGACGGCGACCTTGATGCCGGCCTTCGCCGCGCCATCCCGCAGGATGACCGCCATATCGACGCCGCCCTGCATGACGTCGGCAGCATAGATTGGAACGGCCCCGTCGAAACCGGATTTCTTGTAGTGGAAGGCAGCCTTCTCCGGATCGAATTCACGCTGCGGAATGTCGCCGGGAAACATGTCGAAGGCAGCATTCACAGGAAAGTCGTTGCCGAGCGTCCCGTATCCACCAAGGACCTGCTTCAGCAGAAATTTGCGATCGATGGCGTATTTCAAGGCAAGGCGAAGATCGACGTTGTCGAACGGTTTCTGGTCGACCAGCATGGGCATCGTATAGTGGCTGCGCCCGGGCGTGTTGTGAATGGTGATATTCTTCATTCGCCCCAGCAGTGGGATCGTATTGGGGTTGATTGCATTGATGAAATGAACCTGCCCCGAGGCCAGAGCGGCCGTTCGCGCCGATACGTCGGCAATCGCCAGGATCTCGACACTGTCGACCCAGCCACGGTTGGGATGCCAGTCGTCCTTGTTCTTCTCAAGCAGGATTTGGACGCCGGGATTGTTGCGGACGATCTTGAAGGGACCGGTGCCGATACCGGCATTGGGATCGCCCCTGCCACCGTTCGGCTGGATGACGAGGTTGTAGACGCTGAAGATCAGCGGCAGGTCGCGGTTTTGCTCGGTCAGCGTCACGACGACATTCTCGCCCGAAGCCTCTACGGACTTGATGCTGGCGAGGTAGCCGAGCGCGCCTGATTTGGAGGCTTTGTCGCTGTGGCGGCGCAGCGTCTCGACGACGTCCTCGACTTTCAGCGCATCGCCATTATGAAAGCGCACGTTCTTCCGGATCTTGAACGACCAGGTCGTTCCGCCATCGGTCGTCTCCCATGATTCAGCCAGAGCCGGAACCGCCTTGCCGGTCGTCGGGTCGGTCTCGACCAGGGTATCGCCCCAGCTGCGGGCCAGCACAAATTGCAGGGCGCTGATGTAGCTTGCGGGGTCGAGTGCATCGGTCGACGCGCCGCCGTTCATGGCGATCTTCAGATGGCCGCCGCTCTTGGGTGTTGCAGCCTGTGCAAATGCGCCGCTGCCCGTAAACATCAATGCGGCGCCTGCGAGCGAACCCTGCAAGACGGTACGCCTAGTCACGCCTTCGGCAGACTGAACCGTCGAAAGGGGGTCCCGGTTCTCATTTCCAAACTTCGACGTCATTCGGCATCCCCTTTTCGATAAAGTGCACAACGGACGGATCATCTCTAGACGAGCAGCTTCCATAGACACTAATGTCCATTTTAACGGCTCGTCAATCCTGCATTTCGCCAGAACTTTATCCGGCGCATGGGCTATTTGATAATGAGCGAAGATGAAACTACGGGTGCAGGCATGAGTAGCAGCAACACCAGGGTAAAGGCCGATGCCCCAGAGAGGGTTGGCCGCACGACGAAGGAGGAATGGCTCGACCTGTCCATCCAGGCGCTGATCAGCGACGGGATAGATCGTGTCAAGGTTCAGATCATTGCCAAGACACTCGGCGTGTCCCGCTCGAGCTTCTATTTCTTCTTCAAGAACACCAAGGACCTTCACGCCCAGATGCTCGATTTGTGGCTCCGCAAGAACACGGGCCCGATCATCGAGCGTGCCATGCGACCGGCAGACACGATAACGCAGGCAATCCTCAACGTCTTCGAATGCTGGGTGGACGCCAGCCTTTTCGACTTCCAGCTCGATATGGCGGTGCGGTTTTGGGCTAAGCGTTCCTCGTCCGTGAACGCCGTGGTGGTACAGGCAGACGATCAGCGCGTAGACGCTTTACAGAAGATGTTCATTCGCCACGGCTACCCCGCCAAGGAAGCTCTTGTTAGGGCACGGGTCCTCTATTTCACGCAGATCGGTCACTATGCGCTCGATGTACCGGAGAGCATGAAGGTCAGGTTTACCTATGTGGAATCCTACGTCCTGGCGTTCAGCGGACAGCATGTGACGGAGGATGAGATGGAGGCCTTCAGGCGGTTCGCTCGTCGCTTTCACCCGGACGTCTGAGCAGCCGAGCGGCTAGGCAGAGAGAAATTCAAGCCTTGAAATTCATAGACATTAGTGTCCATTATTGGCAGGTTGGAAATAGAGAACGTTGCCCGCCAACATGGAAAGGACCGGACCCATGCAAAGCCATTACCGAGTTGCCATTATCGGTGGCGGGGTTGTCGGCGCCTCTGTGGCCTATCATCTGGCGAAGCTCGGCTGGACGGATGTGGCGCTCTTCGAGCGGAACGTACTGACGGCGGGATCGAGCTGGCATGCGGCGGGTGGCTTTCACGCCCTCAATGCCGATCCCAATATCGCTGCGCTGCAATCCTACACGATCGACCTTCTGTCGGAGATAGAGGCTGAATCGGGCCAGAATATCGGCATGCACATGACCGGCGGCATTTCCATTGCGTCCGCTCCCGAACGCTGGGAATGGCTGCAATCCACTTACCGCGTCTTCCAGACCATGGGCATATCCGACGTCCACCTCGTCGGCCCCGAAGAGATCAAGAAGCTTTGCCCGATCGTCAGTATCGAAGGCGTGCTGGGTGGCCTGTATGCCGGGCGCGAGGGGCATATCGACCCGTCGGGCGTTGTGCATGCCTATGCACGCAGCGCCAAAAAACGCGGCGCCACGATCATCGAGCACAACCGGGTGCTGGAACTGACGCAACGTCCCGACAAATCCTGGAACGTCGTCACGGAAAAAGGAACCGTGATCGCCGAGCATGTGGTGAATGCAGGCGGTCTCTGGGCCAAGCAGATCGGCCGCATGGCCGGCATCGACCTGCCGGTGACGCCGATGGAGCATCACTATCTGGTCACGGAGTCTATCCCGGAAATTGCGGCTCTCGACCACGAACTGCCGATGATCGTCGATCTCGAAGGCTTCACCTACATGCGACAGGAGCAGAAAGGCCTGCTACTGGGGATATACGAGACCGACTACCGGCACTGGAACATGGACGGCGCGCCATGGGATTTCGGCATTGAGCTTATTCAGGAGGATACGGACCGCATTGCCAGCGAGCTGACACTCGGCTTCGAGCGTTTCCCGTGCCTGCAGACGGCAGGCATCAAGCGATGGGTCAACGGCGCCTTCACCTTTTCTCCGGACGGCAACCCGCTTGTCGGGCCGGTGCGCGGCGTGCCGAACTACTGGGTTGCCTGCGGTGTGATGGCGGGCTTCCTGCAGGGCGGCGGCGTCGGCAAGTCGCTGGCCGAGTGGATGGTGCACGGCGAGCCCGAGGCGGACATCTTCGGTATGGATATCGCCCGGTACGGCGATTTCGCCTCCAACCGCGAATATATTCGCCAGACGACAGGACAGTTCTACTCGCGCCGCTTCGTCATGAGCTACCCGAACGAGCAATTGCCGGCCGGAAGACCGTTGCGCACGCCACCCGCGTTCGACGCGATGACTGCGGCCGGCGCCCGCTGGGGCAGCAGCTGGGGCCTTGAAATCCCGCTTTATTTCGCCGACCCCGACTTCGTCGAAAAACCAAGCCTCAAGCGCTCCAACGCAGATGCCATCATCGGCGCCGAAGTCGCTGCCGTCCGCCAGAAAGCGGGGCTCCTGGATACGTCTGCTTTCTCGCGCTACCGGGTATCGGGTCCGGGCGCGCAGGGCTGGCTCGACAGGACCTTCGCATGTCGCCTGCCCAAACCGGGGCAGGCAAGGCTTGCACCGATGCTCTCGGACAGCGGCAAGCTGAAGGGCGACCTGACGCTGTTCAACTGGGGCGATGGCAGCTGGTGGATCATGGGCTCCTATTACCTCAGGCACTGGCACATGCGCTGGTTCGAGAGCCATCTTTCCTGCGACGTGACCGTAGATGACATCTCGGACGACTTCACCGGTTTCGCGCTATCCGGTCCCGCCTCCCGGGAGATCCTGCAAAGTCTCACCCATCAAAATATAGCGCGCTCCGCGCTGCCTTTCATGGGCTGCGATACAATCGATATCGGCCTTATTCGGGCCCGGGTGGCAAGGCTCTCGATTACCGGCGAACTGGGCTACGAGATCAACTGCCGGGCCTTCGAACACGCCACGCTCCGCCGCATCCTGCTGGACGCTGGCAAAGATGCCGGCCTTCGCGAGATCGGCTATGGCGCGACAAATGCCCTGCGTCTGGAGAAAAGCTTCGGCATCTGGTCGCGCGAATTTACCCAGGCCTACACGCCTTCAATGACCGGGCTGGAGCGCTTCATAGCGTTCGACAAGGGTGATTTCGTCGGCCGGGAGGCGGCGCTGGCGGAGCGTAACGCCGGTGGAGCTGCCAGGGTGCTCGTCACGCTCGAAGTCGACGCGACCGATGCCGATGCCAGCGGCTACGAACCGGTCTGGAAGGAAGACAGCCTGATCGGCTACATCACCTCCGGCGGCTACGTCCATACACTTGGAAAGAGCATCGCCCTTGCCCTCGTCGATCGGCAGTTTGCAGCCGAAGGCATGAAGCTTGTGGTCCACGTCGTCGGGCAGCCCCGCGCGGCGCGGATCATTCCCAACTCGCCTTACGATCCAGCCGGGCGCGCGATGCGCAGCTGATGCACACACCCCGGCTAACGAGCGAATGACAGGCATACGTGAAGGTGGAGCAAAAAATGATGGACTGGTCGTCCTACCTCGATCAAGAGCAGTCTCGTTTTATCGACGAACTCACGGAGTTCGTGCGCATTCCGTCCGTTTCGGCCAAGCCGGAAAACACGAGCGATGTCTATCGCGCCGCCGAATGGGTCGTCTCCCGCCTCAAGGCGGCAGGTGTCGAAAAGGCCGAGGTGATGCCGACCAAAGGGCACCCCGTCGTCTATGGCGAATGGCTGGATGCGGGTCCGGGAAAGCCGACAGTATTGATCTACGGTCATTTCGACGTACAGCCTGCCGAACCGCTGGATCTCTGGGACAACCCTCCCTTCGAGCCGACGCTGAGAGACGGCAAGCTTTGGGGACGTGGCGTATCCGACGACAAGGGTGGCATGCTGACCCCGATCCTCGCGGTCGAAGCCATGCTGAAGACCACCAACACCCTGCCAGTGAATGTGAAATTCCTGTTCGAAGGCGAGGAAGAGGTCGGCTCGGCTTCGCTGCGGGCATTCATCGCGGAGAACGCTGCGCGTCTTGAGGCCGACATGGCGTTTTCGGCCGACGGCCTGCAATGGGCACCGGACCAGCCGCAGATCATGCAGGCGATGAAGGGAACGCTGGCTTTTGAAATTAAGGTCACCGGGCCGAAGGCAGACCAGCACTCCGGCTTGCACGGCGGCGGGATAGCCAACCCGGCCATGGCACTGGCGCAGATCCTGTCAACGATGAAATCACCGGATGGGCTGGTGACGGTCGAAGGTTTCTACGATGACGTCGTTCCCCTGACGCAGGAAATGCGGAACGCCATAGCCTTGTTGCCCTACGACGAGCATGACTATCTCGACGCAACGGGCGCCCCTTCGACCCACGGGGAGCCCGGCTACTCCGTGCTGGAGCGCATCGGTGCACGGCCTATGCTGGATGTGAATGGCCTGACATCCGGCTGGCAGGGCGAAGGCGCAAAGACCGTCCTGCCTGCCTCAGCCAGTGCCAAGCTCACCTGCCGGATCGTTCATGCACAATCGTCGGAGAAACTTACGGAGGCGATCCGCAAGCATGTCGAAGCCCATTGCCCGCCGGGGGTTGCCGTGGAGTTCTCCGCGACCGAGCGGGAAGCCCGCGCTTTCAGCATTCCGGACATCCACCCTGCAAGCGTACTGGCAGGGGATGTGCTCGAGGAAGTCTATGGTAAGGCCCCCTACCGTATCTGGGCCGGTGGCTCGATCCCGGCATTCTCGCCATTTGTCGATATTCTGGGGCTACATGCGGTCATGCTCGGCTTTTCCCACGGCGACGAGAACCTGCATGCCCCTAATGAATTCTTCCGCCTCGACGTTTTTCGCCGAGGCCAGCAAGTCTATGGGCGGCTTTTTGAGAAAGCCCAGAACTGGACCCGATCTTCTTCGTAAAACAGGCAAACGTGGGGGCGAACTTGCATCGCCTTTGCCTACATGGCGGCGTCAAGTTTCTGCTTCCATGCTCCGCTCGCCAGTTCCTTGTTTACAAAAGCATCGACAGCCGCCTTCAACTCAGGATCTTTGCGCAACAAATAGGCGTTTTGAAAGTGCGTGAAAGGCTCCTTGACTGCCGCCGGGCAAAGGACGCCGCTGTGTAATTTCGATTGCAGGTCGGCTTCAATTCCGTCCGTTACCATGACATCGGCCTTGCCGGCAGCAATCTCATCGAAAATCATTTTGTTGTCGGGAAGAACGTCAATCGCGGCTTTGGTAAAGTGCTCATGGGCGAATTTGTCATTGGTGCCGCCGGCATTGACGATCACCCTCACCGAAGGCTGGTCGATGGCTTCGATCGTCGTGTATTTGTCCTTGTCGGCGCAACGAGCGATGGGTCGCTTGCCGTCGCTGACGTTTGGCAACGAAAAGTCGCCCACCTCGGCGCGTGCCGGATTGACGGTAATGCCGCCCACGGCAACGTCGAACTGGCCCGCCTTGAAGTCGTCCAGCATGGTTTTCCAGGTGGTCGTCACGAATTCCACCTTGACGCCGAGGCTTGCCGCCAGGTCCTTTGCCATGGAAATATCGGCACCGACCAGCGCGCCATCCGCACCCTTGTAGCTGAACGGCTTATAGTCGCCCGTCGTACCTACCTTGAGCACACCAGCCTGCCTGATGGCAGCCAATGCACCATCCTGCGCATGGCAAACAGGCGCCGCCGCCATCAGGCCGACAAAAGCCATCGCAATCGAAAACTTCATAAAATATCTCTTCCCATCAATTTTGGTGCTCGAGCAAAGAGGTCGGCACCTGATGACGGATGACGATGCAAGATTCATTCCAATCAATGAAGGGAATGGTCTGTCACCCTGTTGCATCACATGTAGGTAGCCCCCTACCCCACCCTCCTGCGCTATCCCATCAAGACGGCCGCTTGGCGACGAGGTCGATCTCGATGCGGGCGTTGTAGGCGAGGCCCGTCACGCCAACGCATGTTCTGGCGGGAAGGCGGCCTTCTGGAAAATAGCTGCGATAAACCTCGTTCATGGCGGCATAGTCGTCGTCAAAATGCGTCAGGTAGATGCGCGCCATCGCAATGTGCTCCAGACCGAGACCGAGGCCGGAGAGGACGGTGAGCAGATTTGCCATGACGTTGCGTGTCTGGGCCTCGATGCCCTCCGGTAGCTGGCCGGGCGTTTCCGGCGTGTCGGGCATCTGCCCTGTTACGTACACCGTGCCATCGACTTCGACGGCATGGCTAAACGGTGCAACGGGCTTGGGGCCGCCGGCTATCATGTGGAACTGCATGATCGATTTCCTTTATCCTTGAAGACTTTGAAATTTATACCTTGAAGAGGGATTTCCTGATGATTGCATGGACAGCCCAGTTGCCGTCGACGACCTGTGTCACGCCGAAATCGACCCCTGCAGACATCAGAGCGATCGCCTCGTCTTCCGTAAGTCCCTTGCTTTCCATGAGAAAACGCCGGGCTTTTCGGAACGCGTCCTTCATCGCCAGATCGAGCGAAGAGTTTGCGTAGACCTCTCCCTGTCCCTTCTTGCCGAATTCCGCGAGGTAGTTCGGGTGGCTGAAACCGATCAAAATCCATTCCGTCGGCGTTTCGAGCAAGGGATAGCTCAACTCCACAAAGAGCTCGCCCTTCTTGTGCAGGATGACGGTGACGTCGCCGGTCATCGAGCACTCGATGGCTGTCCCGCCAAGTTCGCCATCGCCCTGCGCCGCATGGGGATCGCCGATCGACAACAGCGCACCCGGCACCGATACCGGCAGGTAGACGGCGGATCCTTGGCCGAGCCGCCAATTGTCGAGATTGCCGCCGAAATAGGAGGGTGGCACGGAATCGACCAGCTCCGCTTCGCGTGGTGCCACTGCGATTACGCCGAAATGCGGCCTGAGCGGGATGCGGACGCCCTCCAGAACAGGCGAGCAAATCTCGACCGAGCTTCGATCGACCGGAACGCCCGGATAATCATAGGTTCGGTGAACGACCCCGAAGGGATCGGCCTGCGGCTGCCAGAGATAGGAATACAGCGCCTCGGCATAGCCTTCGTCTGCGAAGACTTCGTAGATCGTGATATTTTCACGCGCTTTGGGCTCCTGAATGAACTCGTTATAATGGTAACCCCACCAGGCAGCGACGCTGCTGCCGAAAGCTCGTCCTTCATAGCCGGGGCTGTTGGACGGTCGTGGCGAAATCGAATTGATGCGGACCTCGATGACGTCGCCCGGCTCCGCGTCCTTCACATAGATCGGCCCCGTGCAGATATGGACCCCGAAGCCTTCGCCCGCACCGCGGCCGTAAATCGAGGCGTCGATCGGACCCGCACCCCGGCGATCTACGGACTTTTTCTGGGCAGTCCAGTAAAACACGTCCTCGGCCCCCGCATCCCCGTGGATCATCAGTTCCGGCGCGTCGGAGGCGTGCTGCGTCAACGTCTGGATTTCAACGGTATCGCCCGAGCGGATCTCGAGGACAGGCGGCAGCGCCCGGCTGAAATAGCCCCAGTGCACGGTCGCAGCAGAGGCGGCGAGAACGTGATGGACCGATGAGCCTGCCTCGGCCTCGCTGCCATCGCTATCGGCAAATGCATCGCCCGTGTCGATAGATCGTTGCTGGAGCCGCTTGGCGACCAGCGCGCTCAACGGCCAGCCACGCTGCTCTGCATTCGTGTTGGCAGCCAGCTTCTCCAGGTGCCGGCTGCGAAATGCGCCCGGCGGCAGGCCGAAGCGCTCCTTGAACAGACGGTTGAAATTGGCTGCATCTCCGAAACCGCAGCTATAGGCGATTTCGGCAATCGGCAGACGGATCTCGCCGGGGGCGACGAGCGCTGCCCTCGCACGCTGGAGACGGCGTTCACGAATATAGTTGCTAACGCTTTCGCCGTTCTGCAAGAACAGCTTTTGCAGGTAGCGTTCCGAAATGCCTTCGAGGCGCGCAATGCGCAGTGCGGTCAATTCCGGCTCGTGAAGATGGCGCTCGATACCCAGCGTGACGCGATGAAATAGCGCCGCTGAACCGGGGCTTGCGGCGGCGTCATGTGTCTCGGCCTGCAGGACGATGGCGACAAACAGATCCGCAAGGGCGCCTTCGAGCGATCGCCATTCCAACTCCGAAACGCTATCCATCTCGCCAGCGGCCGTCTCGACAGTCTTTATGAATATTGCCGCAATCCCTGTGGCCACGTAATGCCGCGGCGCCTTCAAGGTCTGCAGGCCGGCCTTGTGGCCGGGAAACAGGCTGTCCGCAATGGAAAGAACGATCATCCGGGCGCTCTTGCGAAGGCATAGCTGCCACTCGCCGACAGCCGGCACGATCACCAGACTACCAGCCTCGATCAACAGCGTCTCGCTGCCGAGCCGCATCTCAAGGCTTTCGTCGAGGGAGATCAGTGCAATCGGGCCGCCGGGTCGCCGGACGAGCGGGGACAACGTCTGGTCGCCGGCGGTCAGGCGCGCCAGGAGCAACGACTGACGATCGCCCCTCAGCGAGGCCGTGGCAAAGCTTTCCAGCCCCTGATCGGCAGCATCGGATCTAAGGCCGAACTCGGACAGGATATCCTGCCACGCCCCTTTTCGAGAGCGTGTCGGATAGGCTTCGCTGAGAAATTGCCTAATGGTCATCCCTTGATCTGCAGTGGCGGCAGGGTCTGCAACAGCCCCCGCCTGGATCCCTTCGGATCCATATTGCACATGCGAAGAAGAGAATGCCAGCCTGCTCGTCATTTGCTGGCGAACACGCATTTCCGGATCGAACCGGTGACCCCCCAATTGGCATCGACGACCTGCGTCACCGAGAAATCCGCAGCCACCGACATCAGCGAAATTGCCTCGTCCTCCGACAGATTATGCGCCGTCATCAGGAAGCGGCGGAGCTTGCGAAAGGCATCGCGCATGGCGAGATCGAGGCTGGACCGCTTTAAAATTTCCTGTTGGTGATCGGGACCGAGCTCGGACAGATAGTTGGCGTAGCTGAAACCGTAGACCGACCAGACGTCGTCATTCTCCAGCAGCGGATGGTTCAGCCCCTCGAGCACGGTGCCGGGCAGGTCTGCCTTTTTATGCAGGATGAACTCGAACTCTCCCGTCAGCGATATCTCGACCGCGGTGCCACTCAACTCGCTATCGCCTTGTGAGGCATGGGCATCACCGACGGAGAACAGGCCGCCGGGCACCGCGACCGGATAATACATCCGAGCGCCTGAGGTAATCCGCCAATCGTCCATGTTGCCGCCGGTATAGTTCGGCGGGATCGTGCTGACGAAATCGGCTTCGGCCGGAGCCAGCCCCATCGTGCCGAAATGCAGGCGGGCCGGCACCTTGATACCTGCGAGAACCCCGTCTTTCTTGACAACGGTATTGTGGTCCACCCTGACGCCAGGATAATCGATCGTCGCATGGACAATGCCATCCGGATCGGTCTGCGGCGTCCAAAGGTAGGAGTATACGGCCGAGACGGTGGCGGGCTCCTTCATATCGAGCTCGTAGATCGTCACCACTTCCCGCTGCTTCGGCTCCTCGACCAAATCATTGTACTGAAAGCCCCAGTTTGCCGATGGGTTGGAGCCGAAATAGCGGCCTTCATAGGCGGGGTTGGCGCTGGGTCGTGGATAGGCATTCAGGATCCGGACTTCGATCACATCGCCGGGCTCTGCACCCTCGATGGCAATCGGACCCGTCAGCAGATGCACGCCGAGGCCTTCGCCGGCGCCATGGGTGAACGGACCCTCGGTAGCGCCGGCGCCACGACGGCCCATGGTCTTCTGCTCGCTCGTCCAGCGAAAAATCTTTTCTGCCTCAGCATCTCCGGCAATCATGCGATCATAGTCGTCATTGGCATGGTGGGTGATGGTTTCGATGGTGGCGCGGTCATGGGATTTCAGCGTCAGCACGGGGGCAAGCGTCTTGCTGAAATAGCCCCAGTGGACGGTGGAAGACGTCGCTGGCAAATGATGGTTCGTCATGGAAGACCTCTTTGAGAATACAGACTGGAAGGCAGGAACCGCAGGTTCACTCGCCTTCCATCTTACTAAGGAAGCGCGCCGTCAGCGGATGCCGGGGCCTGTTCAGTATTTCCTCGGCCGGTCCTTCCTCGACGATGGAGCCGCCGGAGAGAAAGACAACGCGATCTGCGACTTCGGCAGCAAAACGGAGCTGATGGGTGGAGATGATCATCGCCAGGCCGTCTTCGACAGCAAGGCGGCGAATGACTTCGAGCACTTCGTTGACCAGTTCCGGATCGAGTGCCGAAGTCGGTTCGTCCAGCAGAAGGACGGTCGGACCGGGAGCAACGGCGCGGGCAATGGCGACACGCTGTTGCTGGCCGCCGGACAGATGGCGCGGCAGGGCATCGGCTCGGTGTGACAGACCCACTCTCTGCAGCAGCGCTTCGGCCCGACGATTTGCGTCGAGGCGTGAAAGCCGCTGAACCCATTGCAGCGGATCGGCGACGTTCTCCCTGGCCGTGAGATGGGCGAACAAATTGAACTGCTGGAACACCATGCCGACACCGACACTGGCCCGCATCTGCGCGATTGCCCGTGGCGACAGGGTCCTGCCGCTTTCATTCAACGCCAGAGACCTTCCCCCGACCTCGATGGAGCCCTCCTCCCAGCCTTCGAGACGGTTGATGCAGCGGAGCAAGGTGCTCTTGCCGGAGCCGCTTGGTCCGAGCAGGGCCACGACTTCGCCGGCCTTGACTGTCAGATTGATGCCGTCGAGAACAACATTCGGGCCATAGGCCTTGTGCAGGCCGCGCACGTCCACCGCGACCTGGTTTCCGGCCAGCCGTGCGGCGCGGGCCTGTCGATCGATGCCGCGCGCCGCCGCCGTCACTTTCGGCGAGGCCGGCGGCAGCGGATCGCGTTCCGCTGCCGGAATATCCGTGCCCACAGCAGCCGGCGTCGCGGTGGTGGCTATCACAGCGCGGCCCGGGGATAGCGCGCGGAAAAACCGTGCTATCTGTTCCTTGGGTTTGGGGCGATCGAGATCCAGAAGCATTTCGACGACAATCTGGATGATCGCAATTGCGCCGGTCAGTATGAGGTACATCAGCCCGGAGGCGCAGAAGATCGAAAAGAAGTCGAACGTTGCAGACGCCAGCTGTGTGCTTCGAAGCGTCAGTTCTTGCACGGAGACGACAGAGGCAAGCGACGAATTCTTCAGCGCGCTGACGGCTTCGTTGCCGAGCGCCGGCACCATTGATCGCATCGCCTGCGGCGCAATCACGCGCCACATGATGGCACCTGGCGTCATGCCCAAGGCCTGCGCGGCACTCACCTGGCCGCGATCGACGCCGATGACATTGGCCCTGATGATTTCGGCGATAAACGGCGCTTCATTGAGAGCAAGGGCAAGGCTGGCTGCCTCGATGGCCGTCAGCTTGATGCCGACCATCGGCAAAACGTTGTAGCAGAAGATCATCTGCAGAATGAGCGGCGTGCCGCGGAAAATGATGGCGTAGGTGCGGGAAAGCAGCGAAAGGGCGCGAAACCGGCTCAATTGCATGCCGGCCAGAAGAAGGCCCATGACCAAGCCGCCGGCGAGACCGAAAACCGTGATCAGGAGAGTGTAGACGATCCCGGTCATGAGGTAGGGCTGGCTGAGATAGTGGAGGAAAAGATCCATGATGGCCTTCGCAATGTCCAGGGAAAAGCGGCCGGGCCAATGAGCCCGGCCGGGAGAAGGTGCATTAGTCGGCCAGAATGAGCGAAGGCGCTTCGATCTGGTCTGCCGGCAGGCTCCACTTCTTCATCAGCTCCAGCTGCAGGCCCGACTTCTGGATCTCCGTCACGGCCGCAACGACTGCATCGCGAAATGCGACATTGTTGCGCGGCACAGCGATGCCGACCGAATAGGGCAGCGTCACTGCGGTGGCCTTGCTGAGCTTGTCCGGATAGGCCTTGACCGCGCCATCGACGGTGTTGGCGTCGTTGATGTAAGTATCGGCACGGCCGGCGAGGATCGCCTGGATGCAATTGTCGTTATTGTCGTAGAGCTGGATTTCAGGCGCCGGCTTGCCGGCAGCCTTGCATTCTGCTTCCAGCGCCTGGATGAGCGGCACCTCGACATAACCGGTGTTTTCAGCCGCGACCGCGCCGCACAGCGAGATATTGATGCCGGTGATCTTCTTCGGATTGTCCTTGGCGACGAGCACGCCGTCGACGACCTTCAGGTAAGTCACGAAGTCGGCGGCCTTGGCACGGTCCTTCGTTGCGTAGATGTCGGAGATGACGATATCAGCCTGGCCGGCCTGGACCGTGGTCAGCAACGCGGCAAAGGTCACCGGCTTGTAAGTCAGCTTGAAGCCGAGGCAATCACCGATGGCTTCGCCAAAATCGACGTCGAAGCCGATATAGGCGTCCGGATTGTTCGGGTCGATCGTCTCGTAGCCGGGCGTATGCGGATTGATGGCATTGACGAGCGTCTTGCCTTTCAGGGCCGGGTATTTGGCTTGCAGATCGGCGCAGGCGGCAGGCGTCGCGGAAGCCGCCTCGGCACCTCCCATTGAAACCAGCGTTGCGCCGGTCACCGTCGCTACAAACAACTGCGCCATGATGCACAGGCCCAGCCATGGCTTCAGTGCCTTGCGGCTCCCATTTTTCAGCTTCATCATTTCCCGCTCCGTTCTTGTGAGTGGTGCAGTGTTCTGCACTCGACGGAGGGAAGCTTAGCGATGTTGCCGATGGGAGCGATTGTCGCAAGCCACACGATTTATTGTAGATTTATGCCGAAAAAATCGCGCCTCTCATGTTGCGCATATTATTTAGGCGATGCATGGCCGCTAATTAGTCGTCCTGACGCCGTTTTACGCTCTTCGAATTTGCGGCTTCAAATCAGTGGGCAGGATGTGCGGGACAGGAGTGAGCCCTGCCCCGCGTCTTCACTGGAGGGACGAATGAGCAGCTAAGCGACCTGCTGCGGCTGTGACCTCTGCTCGGCAAGCTTCCGCGCGGACACGAAATCGACTTTTCCGGAGCCCAGCACCGGGACCACGCCGATGGTGACTTCGGCGGGAACCATCATGTCCATTGCTCCTTTGGACTTCGCGAACGCCGAGAAGGCCGATCGGCTGGCGGCAGGCGCATCTGTCAGCAAGACCAGCCGTTCTCCTTTCTTCTCGTCCGGCAGCGCCGAGACAACGGAAAGCGCGGTGGGCCACAATTCTCCGGCCAGTGCTTCGACAGCCGCCAGGGAAACCATTTCGCCGGCGATCTTTGCAAAGCGCTTGGCGCGGCCGCGGATCCTGACGAAACCGTCGTCGTCGATGGTGACGATATCGCCGGTATCGTGCCAGCCGTCCTTCAGGGGCTCGAGGACACCGGGGTTTTCAGCCCTGAGATAGCCGGCCATGACATTGGCGCCGCGCACGTGAAGACGGCCTCCCTCGTCGATGCCGGGAACAGGCTCCAGTTTCCATTCCATGCCGGGGAGGATTTTACCGACCGTTCCGGAGCGATTGTACATCGGGGTGTTCAGCGAAATCACCGGTGCAGTCTCGGTGACGCCGTAGCCTTCGAGAATCCGGAGCCCGAACTTCTCGGTATACGTCTCGCGGGTCGAAGGCTTCACCGGTTCTGCCCCGGAGAAGATATAGCGAATGGACCGGAAATCGTAGGGATGCGCCGTTCTGGCATAGCCGTTGAGAAAGGTATCGGTGCCGAAGATGATCGTGGCGTTGGAGACGTAGACCAGTTCCGGCACGATCCTGTAGTGCAGCGGCGACGGGTAGAAGAACACCGGTACGCCGGAAATCAGCGGCAGCACGGTTCCCGCCGTCAGCCCGAACGAGTGGAACATAGGCAAGACATTGAAAACCTTGTCGCCCGGGTGGAAGTCGATGCGCGCTGCTGCCTGTGCTGCGTTCGACAGGATATTGCGGTGAGTGAGGACCACGCCCTTCGGCGAGCCCTCAGAGCCCGACGTGAACAGGATAACGGCGTGGTCTTCTGGCGAACGACGGACGAGCGGGCGATATTTGTTGAACAGCCCACGGATTTTTTCGAAGGTTGAAATCGTCGTGCGGAGTTCGTCCAGCCAGACGAACTTCACCTCGCGCTGCATTTCCTCGACGAGGGCGCCGAGCTTGCCCTGGGTTACGAAGGCCCGCGAACAGAGCACGTGTTTGACCTCCGCAGCCTTGCAGGCGGACAAGACATTAGCCGCACCCGCTGTAAAGTTCAGCATGGCCGGAACCTTGCCCGCTGACATGACGCCGAGCAGGGTGGCTGCCGTGCCGTTGGCGTTGGGCAGCATGATGCCCAGCGTAGTTTCATTCGGAAACATGGTCTTGAAGCGCGCACCGAGAACGGCAGCCCCCGTCAAAAGCTTGGAATAGGAAAGCTTTCCAGCTATCGGATCCTCGACCGCCAGCGTCTTTCCGCCCATGGTGATTGCTGTCTGGATGACGCGTTCGATAAGCGTAGCATCCGTATTCGTCGTGCGAAAAATCAGCGTCGACATGATCTGATAGAGCGCCGCACCAGCAGCAACGCGGCGTTTCTTGCCTTTGAGATCAGCGGCGACTTCAAGCTTCACCGGCTCCAGAATGGTCACCTTGACCTTCGGGAAGAGACGGCGGCGGACGTGGTTGTCCTTCATGTAGGAGGCGTAGCTTTTTTCGAGGCCATCGATGCGCACGGGCACGATCATCGCCCCGGTCTTGTCGGCCACCATGGCGGCGCCGTCATAGACCTTCATCAGGCTACCGGTAACGGTCAGCCGACCTTCGGGGAAAATGCCGATCGGGTTGCCGTCCTGAACGACCTTGATGAGCGACCGCGTCGCCATTGGCTTGGTCGGGTCGAGCGGCAGGAACTTGCACATTTTGAGGAATGGCTTCACCCACCACACTTGGGCAATATTGGTATCGATAGCAAAGACAGGTTCCTCCTCGGTGATGGCAAGCGCCAGGGCGCCGTCGAGCAGGCTAACATGGTTCAAGGCGATGATCGGCGCGGGTCCAGCCTTCTTGATGTTCTCCAGCCCTTCGACCTCAAGGCGCATGAAGGCACGGAAGAGGATTGAGATCAAATCCCGAAAAGCGTTGGTGGGCAGCGTTCTAAGCATCACCCAGGCAACGCCGGCGTTGATGACCGACAGCGTCAGGATGATGGCCGGGATCGACATGCCGACCACCTGCAGGAGGGCAACGAGTCCAAGCCCGACGACGATGAACAGCGCGGACAGCACATTTGCAGCCCCTATGACGCGGGCACGGCGATGTTCGTCTGCCCAGCTCTGCATGGCGGCAAAGGTCGGAACAGCGAGGAAGGCACCGCCGATTGCCATGCCGGCAAGATCGATGGCCACGCGGATGGTGTGCGGCCCGGCGAAGAATGCGGAAATCGTCTCGGCCTGGGTGATGGAGGTGAGGCCCCAGAGGTTCCATGCGAGATCGAGGCCGAACAGAGCGATGATCAGCGTGCCGATCGGAGCCGGCAAAAGGACCACGCGGCCGGCCGACATCCAGCCGGCAATAGCGGAGCCGATGGCAATGGAGATTGCAAAGACGCCGAGATAGACCGGAACGATAATTTCCGACCCGCCGAGGATCTCCTTGATCATGACCGGCAGCATCGACATGACGAAGGCGCCGACAAACCAGAACCAGCAGTTCATCAGGGCGGAGCGCCAGATCCGTGTATCTCCGCGCAGTTCGTTGATCAGGCGGATGCTCGAGCGCAGGACATTCCGGTCGACAACCAGATCCGGCGCCTTTGCCCCTGTTGGCGGGATGAGGCGGGCGCAAAACCAGCAAAGCAACGACAGGCCCATCATCATCGGCCCGAACACCCAGACATTATCGCCCTTGGTAAAGGCGAGCGCCGCAACGATGGTGCCGGTCAGGATGGCGATAAAGGTGCCGCCCTCGATCCAGGCGTTGGCCTTGGGCAAATCGTTGCGATGAAGATGATCGGGCAGAATGCCGTACTTGATGGGCCCGAACAGAGCTGAGATGATGCCGAAGCCGAGAAGGGCGATCATCAGGATCGAGATCGAGGAGAACGCAATGCCGACGACCGAGATGGCAGCGACGGCAATCTCCCAGCGTTTCAGAAGCTCCGCCATTTTCGCCTTGTCGTATTTATCCGCCAGTTCGCCGGCAATGGCGGAAAGCAGCAGGAACGGCACGATGAAGATGCCGCCGGCCAGGGTGACCAGCGAGGCCCCCTCTGCCGCCATCTGCACGAGGATCACGAAAACCAGCGTCTGCTTGAGAAAATTGTCGTTGAACGCGGTCAGGAATTGCGTCCAAAAAAGTGGCGCGAATTTCCTTGAGGTCATCAGATTGCGTTGCATGTCGGTACTCCTGGAGATGAGTGGAGAGAGGGCCACAGAGTTGTTACGCAACGGTTTCCGCACCTAACAACTCTGTCGTGTAGTTAACGAAACTAGTTCTCGCCAGACCGGTTGAAATTGACCAGGAGCTTCTCGGTGCGGGCATCCTCGACCTTGCGGATCAGCTTTTCAGCTTCGGAATTGTCGCGGAGGGTCTTGGTGATGTTGACGGTTGTCTGGACCAGCATGACGATACCCATCGTCAGGTATCCCTTCCCCCAGAGATCGAGGGGCATCATGTAAAGCCCGACCGCCAGCATGATGGCAGCAGAAGCGAATGAGACATAAGAAAAGCTGATCCAGCTTGACGAGTGCTTCTGGAAACTGTCGTTCATTGTCGTCGTCCTTTGTCAGTTGATGTTGATCTAAGCGGCGGAGTTCATGCGAGTGCGCAGGCGGCCCAGTATCTCGTCAGCGGAAACACGCAGCGGCGCGCCGCAACCCGCATCCGCGAGTTTTTCGAGGACAGAAGCGGTGTTTCTCGTGCCATCCAATTCCCGCAGGACCGAGGTGGCGATGTCATTCCGCATCTGGCGCTCGCTGAGCCGGGCCAGCGTCTGTTCGGCCTCGTCGAGCGAGGCTGAGCCGACACCATGGATCAGGCTATTGAGTTTTTGCACTTGGCCTGTCGCACGTGTGATGCGCTGGCCGCGCTGCAGTTCCTGCAACCTCGCTTCTGCCGCCCGGACCAGGCTCTTTAATTTGCCGATAGAAGCTGTGAACTGGGCTTCGGCCTTTTCTGATGTATCCCTGTCCGCTTCCAGCTGGATGATCGCCTCGGCCGCTTCCCGGGCCAGCACATCATGCCCCTTTTCAAGAGCAGCCATGGTCCGCGCCTCGAGATCGGCGATCCGCGAGACGACAACTGCGCGCCGGCTCTTCTCCTGCTCGTTCTGGGCGGTGGCAACCGCCACGGCCCGCCGTGCTGACTGGATGTCGCCTGCCGCATCCCTTATCTGCTGGTCCAGCAACACCGCTGCATTTCGGTCGACGACAGCCTCTTGTGCTTCGAAAAGCCTGCCGCGGATCAAGGTACGAATTTGTTTGATCATTTTCACGCTCCCGTTTATGAACAATGTTCATGAATACCTATGTGACACATACATGAACATTGTTCAAGAATAAAAATGAACGTCGTTCACTTTTACAGAGAGATAGTCGCTTGGCCGGCAAAAGAGAGATGAAGCGCGAGGATTTGAAGGTGCGGCTGATAGAGGCCGCAAGGCGCCGGATCGAAGCGGAAGGGCTTTCAAACCTGCGGGCCCGCGATGTCGCTCTCGATGCAGGCTGCGCGCTCGGTGGTTTATATACGGTCTTCAAGGATCTGGACGACCTGGTCATCCACGTGAACTCCGCGACCTTGCGGATGCTTGAGCAGACTTTGGTCCTTGGCGAAGTCGGGGATCGCTCTCCGACGGACCGGCTGCGCAACTTGGCGCGAGGCTATCTGAAGTTTGCCGTCGCCCATCGCAATCTCTGGAGCGCGCTCTTCGACCATGTTTTTGCCGATGGACGCCTTGCCCCGCAATGGCATCTCGACGAGCACCTGGCCCTGATGGAAGTCATCGCCGAACCGGTTGCCGGACTCCAGACCGGTTTGTCGGCGGAAGAAAGATCGATCCGGGCGAGGACACTCTTCGGCGCCGTTCACGGCGTCATCAGCATCAGCCTGGCAGGCCGCTTCGTCGGCCTCCCACTCGAACGCCTCGAACGCGAGGTCGACCAGTTCGTGCTTACCATCGCAGCGGGAACAATACGGACGAGTTGAATTTCCGAGCGACCCTGCAACTTCGCCGGCAGGCTTCCCACTGTTTGAACACGAGAACAGACGGGCCCGTAGTTTACAACGCTATCCGCCATCGCCCACGCGATTGCCTTTTTGGGGTCGAGCGAAATTGCTAGGATTTCGAGCGACGGGGCGGGCGTAGAGCGTCTATCAGGCGGTGGACCTTGTCAGTCGCGTAGACAATGTCTTCCTGCGGCAGGTGGACTGTGATCTCGACTTCGTTCCAGCGGCCGGCATTTTCCTTGGCGTACCTGACGGCCGCCTTCAGGCCACGGAATTGCACGGCCGTCGCGCCCGGAACCCAGAACTGCACGGAGCAATCGGCCATGGCGTAGTCGTTCAGAACTTTGATCGGGTCCAGAGCCATCGCGGCCTCCTTGTTTTGGCGCCATGATATCGCACGGCTGACCGGCGGCATCCAGCGTGGCGAACGGCATGACTGATCGGCGTGCCGACTTCAAGCTGCGATACACATCTGGGTGGCGCCCGAGATGCTATTTCGCATCCGCAAAGATAGCGCTGACCTTCCAGGGAAATTGCGCGCCCTTGTCCTCGATGTCGTCGACCTTCCAGCCGTCGGCCTGGTGAACAAGGCTGTAGTACAAGGTTACGGGCACGCCGTTGATAAACTTGACCAAGACCGTCGCCCTGTCGCCCTTGATGTCCGGCTTGCCGATCTTCAGGTGCTCGGCCTCCCCGTCCTGACCCGCAATGACGGGATCGAAGTCTAGAGACAGCGAATCCCCGGGGTCGGTCTTTGCCGCATCGGCCTTGAACAGGCCGTTCAGATGATCCGAAAAGTAGTCCTGGTACCGGGTCACGGAGGCGGGATCCGACGAGCCGACCTTGTCGTCATAGAGCGCCTTCAAAAGCGACTGCGGTGTTTCAAAACTGCTAGCAAAGGCTGGACCGGCGGCGACGGCAGCAAGAACGGCGAAAACGAAGGCAGGCAGGCGCATGAAGGACTCCTCTCGAGACAGGGAGCAGGCTAACGGAAGAGAAATCCGATATCCAGAGTTCATTCCTGGGTTGCTAGCCTGCCGGCGATTGTCGCCCGCCCAAAGCCGCGCGGAATAAAATTCGGACCTTGCTGCATCGCACCCCATACAGGAAGTAAAAATTTACTGATGGAAAAGGCTTCCCATTGCGGTGCCGCAAGCGCAAATATGAATATAATCTTGGGGCAGACTCGGCACTGCGGCGCTGCAGTGATAGGCAATCAGTAGAATGGTGACGATCAAGGAAATAGCAAATGCGGTCGGCGTCTCCTCGGCTACGGTTTCCCGCGTCCTGAACTACGATGCGACCTTGTCGATTTCCGCGTCCAAGCGCCAGGCCGTCATCGAAACCGCCGAGGCATTGAACTACGCGACGCCGCGCAGCCGCAACCGGGCAAACGGCCTCAATGGCGCGCAAGCACTGGTCTCCGGTGCGGGGCGGATTGCCCTCGTCCACTTCCTGCGGCCGCCGCAGGAGCTGACAGATCCCTACTATATCGGCGTTCGCCTCGGCATCGAGAACCGCTGTCGCGCGCTGCAGATCGATGTGGTCAAGGTCTACCACGCCGACAGCCTGCCGGATGCCACACTCCTGCGCGAGGCCTCGGGCGTCATCGCCATCGGCCGCCACACCGACGAGGAGGTGGAATGGCTGCGCGAACACAGCCGTACGGTGGTTTTTGCGGACTTTTCACCGCAGATCGACCTCGAGGACAGTGTCGAGAGCAACATCCAGCTGGCCATGCGCAAGCTGCTTTCGGCACTCCGCGACCGCGGCTACCGGCGCATCGGCTTCATTGGCTGGCTCGAACATATCAACCAGGTCCCCAATCATTTCACCGAGCGGCGCTGCAGGACCTATATCGAGTGGATGAAGCAGCACGACCTTTTCGACCCGGAGCTTTGCGTTACCGAACACCTCACCCCCGACAGTGGCTACACCCTTGCGAAATCCCTGATGCAGATCGCGTCGCCGCCAGACATCATCGTCGCCTGTAACGACAACATGGCCATCGGCGCATACCGGGCAATGCTGGAACTCGGCCTCAAGATCCCGGACGATGTGGCTATTGCCAGCTTCAACGACATTCCGGTGGCGCAGCTGCTCAATCCGCCGCTGTCGACCGTGCGTATCCCGGCCGAACTGATCGGCGAGACCGCTGTCGACCTGCTGCTGGAGCGGTTTGCCGGCCGCGATATCGTCAAGACGGTGATCTTATCCACAGACATTATCTGGCGGGAAAGCACGCGTTGACGGGCCAAAACAGTGCCGACAAAGGGGCTCTTTGTGCAGCGCAGTAAAAATTTACTGAAAATATTGCTTCTTTTTCTTTTATGAGGAATACTGCGTTTCGGAGACAGGAGGCTTGTCTCGTCAACGTGACTTCTGGGAGGAAGCAATGGATAATTTTCTGCGCGCCCGCGCGCCGCGCATCATCGCTCTGGCTCTGGCCGGCGTCAGCCTTTTGGCGGTTACAGCCGCCGAGGCAAAAGAAATCACCGTCTGGTGCTGGGATCCGAACTTCAACGTCGCAATCATGAAGGAAGCCGGCGCCCGCTACACCAAGACACACCCGGACACCACCTTCAACGTCGTCGACTTTGCCAAGGCTGACGTCGAGCAGAAGCTGCAGACCGGCCTGTCGTCGGGTGCTGGCGGCGGCCTGCCGGATATCGTCCTCATAGAGGACTACGGCGCACAGAAATATCTCCAGTCCTTCCCGGGTGCATTTGCGCCGATGTCTGACAAGGTCGACTACAAGGCGTTCGCCCCTTACAAGGTCGAACTGATGACGGTCGACGGCAAGGTCTACGGCATGCCGTTCGATTCCGGCGTGACCGGCCTCTACTATCGCAAGGACTATCTGGAAGCCGCTGGCTTCAAGGCAGAAGATCTCAACAACATCACCTGGGACCGTTTCATCGAGATCGGCAAGCAGGTCGAAGCCAAGACCGGCAAGAAAATGATGGGCACCGACCCGAACGACGCCGGTCTCGTCCGCATCCTGATGCAGTCGGCTGGTGGCTGGTATTTCGACAAGGATGGCAACCCCAACATCCTCAACAATCCGGCGCTCAAGGCATCGCTTGAAACCTTCGGCAAGATCATGGCCTCGGGCATTGCCAAGCAGGCTGTCGGCTGGTCGAACTACGTCAACACGTTCACCTCGGGCGATGTTGCCTCGACAGTGACCGGGGTGTGGATTACCGGCACAATCAAGGCCCAGAAGGACCAGTCCGGCAAATGGGGTGTTGCCCCGATCCCGGCATTGAACGTCGAGGGCGCAACGCATGCATCGAACCTCGGTGGTTCCAGCTGGTACGTTCTGTCTGCGTCCAAGCAGAAGGACGAGGCGATCGACTTCCTCAATGCGGAATACGCAAAGGACATCGATTTCTACCAGAAGATCCTGACCGATCGTGGCGCTGTCGGCTCACTGACGGCCGCCCGCACCGGTGCTGCCTATGAACAGGCCGACGCGTTCTTCGGCGGCCAGAAGGTGTGGCAGAGCTTTGCCGATTGGCTGGCCAAGGTTCCCCCGGTCAATTACGGCATCTACACAAACGAAGTCGATGCGGCTGTAACGGCGCAGATCCCGGCGATTGCCAAGGGCGGTTCCGTCGACGAAGCGCTGAAGGCCATCGACGCCCAGGCAAAGACCCAGATCCAGTAGGACTTCCTCCCCGAAGGGGCGGCTTTCGAGCCGCCCCCATCTCTTTCTGCAGCTTCGAGGGCGATCGATGGCTTCTGCGCGTCCCAGCGGCGTTCGCCGCTTCTATAATGTCAACGGATGGCTCTTCATTGCCCCGGCGCTGGTGCTGATCGGCCTGTTCATGGTCTATCCGATCCTCTGGTCACTGTTCATGTCGTCCCAGTCCGGCCGCGGAGCGATGGTAAAATTCGTCGGTTTCGGCAATATCGTCCGCCTCGCCAACGATCCGGTCTTCCTGCACGCGCTGACCAATACGGTGACGTTCTTCATCATCCAGGTTCCCATCATGATCCTGCTGGCCCTGTCGCTGGCGGCCGTGCTGAACATGCCGAAGCTCGTCGGACGGGGCCTGTTCCGTACCGCGATCTTCTTGCCGTGCGTCACCTCGCTGGTGGCCTATTCCGCGCTTTTCAAAGGGATGTTCGCCGAGCAGGGCGTGGTCAACAGCACGCTGGAGGCCATCGGCATCATCGCGTCGCCGATCCCGTGGCTGACCGACGGTTTCTGGGCCAAGGTGCTGATCATTCTTGCCATCACCTGGCGGTGGACCGGCTACAACATGATTTTCTACCTCTCCGCCATGCAGAACATCGACAAGTCAATCTATGAGGCGGCGCGCATCGACGGAATCAATGCCTGGGGACGGTTCGTCTACATCACCATCCCGCTGCTGAAGCCGGTTATCCTGTTCACCTCAGTAATCTCGACCATCGGCACGCTGCAGCTGTTCGATGAGGTGATGAACATCACCCAGGGCGGTCCTTCGGATTCGACGCTGACCCTGTCGCTCTACATCTACAACCTGACCTTCAAGTTCATACCGAACCTCGGCTATGCCGCGACGGTCTCCTACGTCATCGTCGTGCTGGTGGCGATGCTGGCCTTCGTGCAGTTCTACGCGGCACGGGAGAAAGACCAATGAGCGGCGATCGTTTCAAGGCACTCGCCATCCAGGTTTTCACCTATGGCTTCATCGGCGTCATGTCGTTCATCTCGGTCTTCCCGTTTCTCTGGATGATCATTAGCACCAGCAATTCTTCGATCGACATCGTCAAGGGTAGCGTGACCATTGGTTCGGCTTTCTGGATCAACGTGCAGGGCTTCTTCTCGCAAGTCGACGTGCCGTTGATCTTCTGGAACTCGGCCAAGATCGCCATCCTCAGCACCGTGCTGACGCTCGCCATCTCTTCCTGTGCCGGCTATGGCTTCGAGATGTTCAAGTCAAAGGCTCGCGAGCGGGTCTACAGCGCCATCCTCCTGACGCTGATGATCCCGTTTGCCGCCCTTATGATCCCGCTCTTCGTGCTGATGGGCCATGCCGGTCTTATCAACAGCCATATCGCTGTTCTTCTGCCGACAATCAGCTCAGCCTTCATCATCTTCTATTTCCGCCAGAGCACGAAAGCCTTTCCGTCCGAACTGCGCGATGCCGCCAAGGTCGACGGGCTGAAGGAATGGCAGATCTTCCTGTTCATCTACGTGCCGGTGATGCGCTCGACCTATGCGGCCGCCTTCATCATCGTCTTCATGACGGCGTGGAACAACTATCTCTGGCCGCTGATCGTGCTGCAGTCGAACGACACCAAGACCATCACGCTGGTCGTCTCGTCACTGGCTTCCGCCTACTACCCCGATTTCGGTGTCGTCATGGTCGGCACCGTGCTTGCGACGCTGCCCACGCTCGTCGTCTTCTTTCTCATGCAACGTCAATTCGTCCAGGGCATGCTGGGCTCCGTCAAATAGGAATGAAAATGCGTTCTGTTGTTTCCTTCAACGATACCTGGACCTTTCACGAGGGTTTCGCCCCTGGTCTCACCGAGGCCCTGACCGCCGGCCAAATGGTCACCCTGCCGCACAATGCGGTAGACCTGCCGTTCAACTATTTCGACGAGAAATCCTATCAGCGCGCCTTCACCTACCAGGCCGTCCTGAAGTGGCAGCCGGAGTTCGACGGTCGCGAAGTGTCGCTGGTATTCGACGGCGCCATGGCCGACTCCGTCGTTTATCTCAATGGCAAGGAGATTGTCGCCCACAAGGATGGCTACACGCCCTTCGAGGCGCGCCTGACCGACGGTCTGCATCAGGGCGACAACCTGATCACCGTCAAGATCGACGGCAGCGAAAACCCGGAAATCCCACCCTTCGGTGGCCGAATCGATTATCTCACCTATGCCGGCATCTATCGCGATGTCTGGCTGAAGGTCACCGATACGGTGTCGATCGGCAACATCAAGATCGAGACCGGCCATGTGCTCAGCGAGGCAAAGTCGGCGACGGTGCGTTGCGACTTCTCCAATCCACAGGGTGTGGCGTTCAACGGCACCGTGACCGCCGTCATCACCGACGCCGCAGGCAAGGAAATTGCCACGGCCTCGTCCGAAACGACAGGCACAAGCGTGACGCTGGCCTTCGCCAACCTCACAGGCCTGTCGCTCTGGGATATCGACGACCCTGTCCTCTATACCGTCGCCGTCTCGCTCGAGAGCGACCAGGGCTCGGACCGGCTTGCCTCGCATTTCGGCTTCCGCACGGCCGAATTCACGACCGAAGGCTTCAAGCTCAATGGTCGCAAGCTAAAGATCCGCGGCCTCAACCGTCACCAGTCCTACCCCTATGTCGGCTATGCCGCCGGCCGCTCCGCCCAGGAGCTGGACGCCGACATCATGAAGAACACGCTGAAGTGCAATCTCGTCCGCACCTCACACTATCCGCAGTCCAAATGGTTTCTCGATCGGTGCGATCGCATTGGCCTCTTGGTGTTCGAGGAAATCCCCGGCTGGCAGCATATCGGCGGCGAGGAGTGGAAGCAGGAATCGATCCAGAACGTCCGCCGCATGATCGAGCGCGACTGGAACCATCCGTCGATCATCATCTGGGGCGTGCGCATCAACGAATCCAAGGATAGCCACGACTTCTATCTCGAGACCAACCGGCTCGCCCATGAGTTAGACAGCACGCGCCAGACCGGCGGCGTCCGATTCATCCTCGACAGCGAATTCCTCGAAGACGTCTTCACGATGAACGACTTTATCCTCGGCAACGAGGAGCTGCCGGGCAGCAACCGCCCGCGCACGGCGCTGAGAAGCCAGCAGGAATGCACGGGCCTGCAGAAGGTCGTGCCATACCTGATCACCGAATTCGGCGGCCATATGTATCCGACGAAAATCTACGACCAGGAACAGCGGCAGGCCGAGCATGTGCGGCGCCATCTGGAAGTGCTGAACGCTGCCTATGGTGATCCCAACATTTCCGGTGCCATCGGCTGGTGCATGTTCGACTACAACACCCACAAGGACTTCGGCTCCGGCGACCGGATCTGCTACCATGGCGTCATGGACATGTTCCGCGAACCGAAATTTGCAGCCTATGTCTATGCCAGCCAGTGCGAGCCATCAGAAGAAGTGGTGATGAAACCAGTCACCTTCTGGGCGCGTGGCGAGCGCAACATCGGCGGCGTGCTGCCACTGATCATCCTCAGCAACTGCGACGAGATCGAATTGCGTTACGGTTCGCTGGTCAAGCGCGTCGGTCCTGACCGCGAGACGTTTCCACACCTGCCGCACCCGCCCATCGTCGTCGACCATCGTCATTTCACCAAGGACGAACTCGGCGTCTGGGGCATGCAGTGGGAAGACGCCCATTTCACTGGATTTGTCGCCGGCGAAGCCGTCGCAAAACTGCACATGGTCGCCGATCCGCTGCCGACGACACTGCAGGTCGAAGCGGACAGCAAGACGATCCGTGCCGAAGGGCGCGACAGCACCCGCGTTATCGTCCGCGCGCTCGATCAGGTCGGCTCGCGCCTCCCGTTCATCAACGATGTCGTGACACTAAAGGTGTCTGGTCCGGCAAAGATCGTCGGCCCCCACGTCATTCCGTTCCAGGGCGGCACGACCGGCTTCTGGCTGGAATCGACAGGCGAGAGCGGCGATATTACCATAGAGGTCACCTCGCCCCGCTTTACCGGCACCACGGTAGAACTCACGGCGGTCAACTCGACCCAGCAGGAAGCGGTAACCCCATGAGCGAAGTCTCTCTCCGCAATATCCGCAAATCCTTCGGCAGCCTCGACGTCATCAAGGGCGTTGACCTTGACGTCCAGTCCGGCGAATTTGTCGTCTTCGTCGGGCCGTCGGGCTGCGGGAAGTCGACCCTGCTGCGGATGATCGCCGGCCTCGAGGATATCACCTCGGGGACGCTGTCGATTGCCGGCAAGGAAGTCAACGATGTCGATCCGTCAAAGCGCGGCATCGCCATGGTGTTTCAGTCCTACGCGCTTTATCCCCATATGACAGTGCGCGAAAACATGGGCTTTGCGCTGCGCTTCGCCGGCGTCGCCAAGGCCGAGGTTGCGCGTCAGGTGGAGGAAGCAGCCCGCATTCTCGAACTGGAGCCGTTGCTCGACCGCAAGCCGAAGCAACTTTCGGGCGGCCAGCGCCAGCGCGTCGCCATCGGCCGTGCCATCGTCCGCCATCCCAAGGTGTTCCTGTTCGATGAACCGCTGTCGAACCTCGATGCAGAATTGCGCGTGCATATGCGCATCGAGATCGCCCGGCTGCACAAGAAGCTGGCGACGACCATCATCTATGTGACGCACGATCAGGTCGAGGCGATGACGCTGGCCGACAAGATCGTCGTCTTGCGCAGCGGCACGGTCGAGCAGGTCGGCGCGCCGCTCGATCTCTACGACGATCCGGCCAACCTGTTCGTCGCCGGCTTCATTGGCTCGCCAAAGATGAATTTTTTCAAGGGCGTGCTGGCTCGAAACGCCGATGGCCGCTGGTCTGCAAAGCTCCCGGAGCTTGGCGACACCACCATTCCGCTGGTGATCGGCGCCGACAAGGCAGCAGAGGGAACACCGGTGACGATCGGCGTCCGGCCTGAACATTTTGACGAGGTCGGGGATGCGTCACTCGATATGGTCGTCGACATGCTGGAACATCTGGGCGGCGAAACATACGCCTTTGCCCGCTATGGCGAAGGCGAACTCGTCACAGTGCTGACCCGCAACGGCCGCGGCCTGAAATCAGGCCAGACCATCACCGCCCGCTTCGATCCGGCTAAGGCATTGGTGTTCGACGCTGCCGGCGAGCGGTTGCGCTAGCCCCGCGCTATCGTCCGATTGGCATTGGCGCCCTGCCGTGCTATCTTACCTCCGTCTTACAAGGAGCTTGTGATGGCCGTGCCGGAAAAACTGACAACCGTCGTGTCCACCAAAGGGCAGGTCATCCTGCCCAAGGCGGTGCGTCTGCACCAGCAGTGGGAGCCGGGCACGCGCCTGGTGGTCGAGGAAACCGCCGACGGTGTGCTTTTACGCGCGGCACCGCATTTCGCAGCCACCGAGCCAGACGAGGTTTTCGGATCGCTTGCCTATGCCGGCACCTCGAAATCGATAGAGGATATGGACGCGGGCATCATCGCCGAGGCAAGGCGTCGCCATGCTGGCGATTGATACCAATATCATCATTCGCTACCTCACCGGCGATCATCCAGAGCAATCGACGAAAGCACGCAGCCTTGTCGAGAATAAGGATGTGTTCGTGGCAACAACTGTCATGCTCGAATGCGAATGGGTCCTGCGGAGCGTCTACAGTTATCAGCCGCAGCAGGTTTGTGCGGCGCTCCGGGCCTTCGCCGGCCTGCGTCGGGTGACGCTAGAAAGTCCAGCGCTGGTGGCGCGGGCGCTCGATCGCACCGAGCAAGGCATGGATTTCGCCGATGCCCTCCATCTGGGCAGAATCGGCAGCTGTGAAGCCATGATGACGTTCGACCGCAGGTTTATCAAGGCGGCCCAAGCTGCCGGCTCCCACGACGTCCGCGAACCCTGATCAGCCGTGCAGGCCGGGGGCCTCGTGGCCGGTGCGCGCCACATATTCCGTGTAGCCACCGCCATATTGCTGCACGCCATCGGGCGTGACTTCCAGCACGCGGTTCGACAGGGCGCCGAGGAAATGGCGGTCGTGCGAGACGAACAGCATCGTGCCCTCGTACTCGGACAATGCCTTGATCAGCATTTCCTTCGTGTCGAGGTCCAGATGGTTGGTGGGCTCGTCCAGCACCAGCAGGTTTGGCGGGTCGAACAGCATCGCTGCCATGACAAGGCGGGCCTTCTCGCCGCCTGACAGCACCCGGCATTTCTTTTCGACATCGTCGCCGGAAAAGCCGAAGCAGCCGGCCAGCGCCCGCAAAGGCCCCTGCCCCGCCTGCGGGAAGGAATCCTCGAGCCACTGGAACACGGTACGCTCGCCATCGAGCAGGTCCATGGCGTGCTGGGCGAAATAGCCCATCTTGACGCTGGCGCCGAGTGCAACCGCACCCTCGTCCGGATCGGTAGAGCCGGTAACCAGCTTCAGCAATGTCGATTTACCGGCACCGTTGATGCCCATGACACACCAGCGCTCGCGCCTGCGGACCATGAAATCGAGGCCGGCATAGATGCTGCGGCTACCGTAGCTCTTGTAGACGTTTTTCAGGTTCACCACGTCTTCACCGGAGCGGGGCGCCGGCGCGAAATCGAAGGAGACGACCTGCCGGCGCTTCGGCGGCTCGACACGGTCGATCTTTTCCAACTTTTTCACCCGGCTCTGCACCTGCGAAGCATGGGAAGCGCGCGCCTTGAAGCGTTCGATGAACTTGATTTCCTTGGCAAGCATCGCCTGCTGGCGTTCGAACTGCGCCATCTGGTGCTTTTCATTGAGCGCCCGCTGCTGCTCGTAGAAGGCATAGTCGCCGGAGAACGTCGTCAGCGTGCCGCCGTCGATCTCGATCAGCTTGGTGACGATGCGGTTCATGAACTCGCGGTCGTGCGAGGTCATCAACAATGCGCCCTCGTAGTTCTTGAGGAATTCCTCCAGCCAGATCAGACTTTCCAAATCCAGATGGTTGCTCGGCTCGTCGAGCAGCATCACGTCGGGGCGCATCAGCAGGATGCGACCGAGCGCCACGCGCATCTTCCAGCCGCCCGACAGCCCGCCGACATCGCCGTCCATCATTTCCTGGCTGAAGCTGAGGCCAGCCAGCACTTCCCGGGCGCGGCCTTCCAGCGCATAGCCGTCCAGCTCTTCGTAGCGCGCCTGGACTTCTCCGTAGCGTTCGATGATTTCATCCATCTCGTCGAGACGATCGGGATCGACCATGGCAGCTTCGAGTTCGCGCAGTTCGCCGGCGACGATGCTGACCGGGCCGGCACCTTCCATAACTTCGGCAACGGCACTGCGACCGTGCATCTCGCCGACATCCTGGTTGAAATAGCCGATGGTCACGCCCTTATCGACGGCGACCTGACCTTCGTCGGGATGTTCCTCGCCGGTGATCATACGGAAGACCGTGGTCTTGCCGGCGCCGTTCGGCCCAACCAGCCCAACCTTCTCACCCTTGTTGAGGGCGGCAGATGCCTCGATGAACAGGATGCGATGGCTGAGCTGCTTGCTGATATTCTCGATACGTATCATCGTCGGGCAAAGTCCAGAGAGTGCTGCGCCGGATGGCACGGTTGTGAAGAGGCTGTTGCAGGTTTTCAGTTTCCGCGTCAACCGGGAAGGTTGAGGCACACCATCCAGAAAACGCCGAGGCCACCGGCGCTGCATAGGAACTATGCTTTGCCGGTGGCCTCTTCGATGGTCATATATGAGATGCTCAGGCGATCGGATCCTTGTCCGACGGCTTGACGGTTTTGGCTTCGATACCGCCATTGCCAAACAGCGGCGTCACGTTTGAGCGCCCGGTCGAGGCATTCTTCTGCGACTTGCGACGGCGATCCGTGAAGTCCACGGCCAGTGCGACACCTTCCTCGAAGGTCGCGCGCGGATCGTAGTAGAGAGGACGCTCAGGCGCCTCGATGCCATATTCGGCACAGAGGGTGTCGATGATATCCATCGCACGCAGGCCGAGCTTCGAAAAATCCGCTTGCCGATGCAGGAAAAAGTCGTCGAATTCGGGCGCGTTGACGTCGAGCGATTCCAGCGCGTCGAGTATGTTGCGCAGGCGGTTCGGCATCCAGAGGACCTCCTCGGCCAGCTCTGGAGAAAGGAGGCTCCAGTCAACATCCTTCGGCAAGATCAGGCGTGGATCCTCCGTGTGCAGGACGAAATCGCCGGCATCGGACGGGTTGAATTCAGGTGCGTCTATTGCTGCACTGTGGCAGCCGCCGACCAGATCGTCCAATGCGAGCACGACCCGCATGGCCAGCATACGTTCCTCCCGCCTGCGGTTGACCCGCTGCGGGCGTCGGATACCCGCCCATAAGAGAGATCTGGAAAGCATGACGCCTTTTGCAATACTACCGGCGCCCAACAGGACACCGAGGATGATGCTGCCCTGCGTAGTCTGAAAGAACTGCCACAAATCAAACCTCATTCATTTCTTCCACCATATTACAACGAAGAACGACCGTTGGGTGACAATTTTTGTTTCAGCGCAGCCGTCAACAGGAAAGATTGAAAATCGTCTTCCGGAAGGCTCTGCTATTTATATAGTGCAATGCACCGCTGTCACAATATTCCCACTGAAGTCATCATATTCACTGCGAGCCTGTGCCGAGCTGTTCCTCTGCCTCCAGTGCGGCGCGCAAGGTTCGAACCTGCCGGTTCAGAGCGTGCACCTGCTCAAGCGTCATGCCCGACTTCCGCAGGAGCGTCTCCGCCAGACAGCTGCATCTTTTCAGCAGCGCCTGCCCCGCATGGGTGAACCAGACATGGACCTGACGCTCGTCAACCTTGCTGCGCCGGCGCTCCACAAGGCCTGCCGCCTCGAGGCGCTTGACGGGCGGGGTGATTGTGCTGGAATCCAGCCCCAGCCGCTCGGCGATCGCGCCCACCGTCAGGCCATCCTCCTGGCCGAGCGCGCTCAGCACCAGATATTGCGGGTATGTAATGCCCATGGAATCGAGCATCGGCTTGTAAGTGCGGTTGACAGCAATACTTGCCGCATACAGCGAGAAACACAGCTGGTCATCCAATGGCAGGAGCGCTTGGCTCAAAGTCGTCATCTCCCGTTTATAAGCAAATATCGATATCATTAAAAATAATGTCGCGATATCGATTTTGACTGGACTAGCCAAAATTTTTTATCTACGAATTCGTTATCGCGATAAATATTTTTGCGATCTCACTTATCAGGAGAGCAGAACGATGGCTTCGAATAATCACACGACACGCCGTGGCGTGATGACCGCCGTGTTGGGCCTTGCCGCTGCAGCAGCGACCATGCCATTGGTTGCAACTGCAGACGCAGCAACACCCAAAGCTTCACAACCGAAGGGAACGACCATGAGCAGCAGCATCTTCACGACCAAGGACGGCACGCAGATCTACTACAAGGACTGGGGCACGGGTCAGCCGATCGTGTTCCACCATGGTTGGCCCCTCAGCGCAGACGACTGGGATGCCCAGATGCTCTACTTCCTCGGCCAGGGCTACCGGGTCGTCGCCCATGATCGCCGCGGCCACGGCCGTTCCAGCCAGACGGATCACGGCAACGAAATGGACACCTACGCTGCCGACGTCGCAGCGCTGGTTGCACATCTCGACCTGAAGAACGCCATTCACATCGGTCACTCCACCGGCGGTGGCGAAGTCGCCCGCTATGTAGCAAAGCATGGCGGAAACGGCAGGGTCGCTAAGGCAGTGCTCGTCGGTGCCGTACCGCCGATCATGCTCAAGACCGAGAACAATCCCGGCGGCCTGCCGATGGAGGTCTTCGACGGCTTCCGCTCGGCACTCGTTGCCAACCGGGCCCAGTTTTACCGGGATGTTCCGACCGGCCCGTTCTACGGCTTCAATCGCGATGGCGCCAAGACCTATCCCGGCGTGATCGACAACTGGTGGCGTCAGGGCATGATGGGCGGGGCAAAGGCCCATTATGATTGCATCAAGGCCTTCTCCGAGACGGACTTCACCGATGACCTGAAGAATATCGACGTTCCCGTCCTCGTCATGCATGGTGACGACGACCAGATCGTGCCGATCGCCGATTCCGCCATGCTGTCGGTCAAGCTCCTGAAGAACGGTACGCTGAAGGTCTACAAGGGCTTTCCGCACGGCATGCTGACGACGCACGCCGACGTTCTCAACCCCGACCTGCTGGCCTTCTTCAAGGCCTGAGCCACCCCCCAAAAGGCCAGAAACGCCCACTGTCCGTGGGCGTTTCTCTCTGTGCTTTGCCTGCCACTGAGCTCTCATCCAGCGCTGGCGAGCGCGCCGGCGGGCCGGCGGCATTGGGAAAAAACATCCATCTTCGCATTGTAGACCTTGGTGGAGACATCCATAAGGCCGAGGATCGAATGGAAGAAATTGTCGTGCGAATACTGCCCGTCGGCGTGCTGCCCGAGGCATTTCATATCGAAGCCGGCAGATTTCGACAGGTCGTCCGATACCCAGGCCAGGAACGGCACGTGCGTCTGCTGCGTCGGCGCGATGAAGTAGGGCGTGCCGTGCAGGTAGATACCATTCTCGCCGAGTGACTCTCCGTGATCGGAGACATAGACGACGGCACCATCCAGCTTGGCAGCGCGCTGCTTAATCTTGTCGATGACGACCGAGACGACGTGGTCCGTATAGAGGATCGTATTGTCGTAGGCGTTGGTGATCTCCTCCGGCGTACAGGCACCGAAATCGTTGGCGCGGCAATCCGGTGTGAAGCGTCGGAACTCCTCGGGATAGCGCTGGAAATAGGCAGGTCCGTGGCTGCCGAGCTGGTGGAGAACCAGCACGCTGTCACCTTTGACGTGATCGAGCCAGGCATCGACCTTGTCCAGAAGGATCGCATCCAGGCATTCGCCATCCTTGCAGAAGCGCGGATCCTTGGAATTCGGCAGGTATTCGTAGGCCACCCTGTCGGTGACGTTGTAGCTGCCGGTGTCGTTGTCCAGCCAGGAGACGTCCACCTTGGCATGACTGAGGACATCCAGAAGATTCTGGGTCTGCAGCCCCTTGCGATGGGTGTAGTCGGCGCGCGGGTAGATCGAGTACATGCAGGGAATTGACGTCGCCGTCGCCGTGCCGCAGCTGGTCGTGTTGGGGAAATAGACGACGTCCTGCTTCTTCATCTCGGGATTGGTATCGCGGTTATATCCACCGAGCGAGAAATCCGAGGCGCGCGCGGTTTCGCCGGCAACGATGATCGTCACCCGAGGCTTGCCGGAGGGATCGATGTTGACCCGGTGGGCGTCCGTCCCCAGGGGCTCGGCGACGACATGCGCATCCTTCTGTGCCGACACGACGTAGCTGACGGCATTATTGATCGGCATGAACGGGTTGAGGGTAGCCAGGATATCGCGGTGGGCGCGCCCGACGCCGGCAAAGACCTTGTAATAGCTGATGCCGGCGCCGGCAAAGATAGCAAGGCAGCCGAGGATGATCGCCGTGTTCTGCGCCAGCTTCGGCAGGATTGTCCGGTGGCGGATACGCACCCAGATTATCAGCAGCGACGGCAGCAAGGCTGTCAGCAGTAGATGAAGGGCAAATCGGAAGGTAATGAGGTGCCCGGCCTCGGCGCCGGTCGAAACGGCCGCGTTGCGGATCATGTCCTTGTCGATGACGACCCCGAACTGGTCGTTGAACCAGGAACAGGCGGACGATACCAGGACAAAGAAGATCAGGATCGGCTTCGTGACATATTTCGCCGAGAACAATGTGACGACGGCCATGAAAAGCGCGGAGATGCCGATGACAAATGCGGTGAAGGCAAGCGCATTTCCGGTCAGGTAGCCATGGGCCTTTTGCCAGAACGTCCAGTTTGTGACGACCAGCAGATAGAGCGTCGTCAGGAAGCAAAGCGTCACGCTTCCCAGCACGGGCCGACCGAAGGGCCGCGCGTTTTCGGTGTTACGATCGTTCAAAGAAGGTCTCCAAAATGGCATGCCCGGGCGTGCGGTACGAGGCCGGCTGCACCCTGGCAATGCAGCAGAAAACAGTGTGCGATTTTCCTGACATCTACCTGAACGAAGGCATTCTTGGGACGAGCGCCAGGGTCCTATATACCTCGGAGCAGACGATGAAAACCGATGGGCACTGGTACGCCTGCCGAACGGTCAAGATGGCCGGAACGCTTGCCCCCGTGTTGCGGATCGCTCCAGGCTTCCTACATAGGGACTACCCTGATCCGGGCCCCTCTGGTGCAAGCTTTTGGCTGCTTGTGCGATGTCGGATCGCACGTCACGGCCAACTGGAAACCAAAATGCTCAGCGCCCTCGTTTTTTATTTCGTGCAGCTCCTTATCCTCGACCCGTTTCAAACCGAGATTACCAGCCGCCTTGCAAAGGCCAACGTGCCTTACGAGGTCGTTGCCAATGTCAGGGCCTGCACGACCAGCGCCGGTCAGGTGATCACCGACCACGCCACCACAAATCCTTTGCCGCTCGTATCCATGGCATTCGACATCTGGGTCCTCGGCACCGCACCCGATCGCATCCTGTCGGACGCAGTGCCAAGCTGCCGCCCGGCAATCGAAACTGCAAAATCCTTCCTGGCGCAGCAGTCGGCATAAGGCCTTCCAGCCTTAAGACCGGCTTGCGAAACGCCTGCTTCGGCATGCATTGACATACCTCGCGAAAAATGAGAACATAAAGAGAACAAATGGAGACGTGCAGATGGACAGTGCCAACCTCGTCATTCAGAAGACTCTCGAAATCGTCGCAAAATCAAGAGCTGCGCGCGAGCATGCCGAACGACAGCGCAAGGAAACCTACTCCCGCCTGCAATTCGGTCGTTCGCTCGAGCACTATCTTGAAAAGCCGGGACAGCAACTGAAGCTCCGGCTCGACTCCTGACGCTGGAATGTCAGCCAGCGGCCAGCAGCTCCGGTTTGGCGCTACCCGGCATACTGTCGGCCAGTATGGCAGCGGAGACCACGCCACCGATATCGTTTGCGCTGGTAATGCCCTGGACGAAGGGTAGCTTGTGCAGCAGGAACGAGATTGCGGCGCAATAGAGCTTGTTCGATACCGGGCTTTCGAATTTCGGCCGGAAAGCATCATCCAGGTCGATGCCGCCGGTCCGCACCACGGCCTGGTGACCGTCCGGCATGATGATCGATGACGCGGCACTGGTGGCTGCCTTGCGAATGACGCCCTGCTTCAGGAGGGTTGGAAACGGAATGTCCCGTACCGACAGCGGATGCTGCCCCGTCGCGTCGATGAAGGCGCCGAAGGTTAGTGTCTTGCCGTCGTAGGTGACCTCTGCTCCGCGCTCGACCCGCTCGTTGTCGATTTCGTAGTCGTCGCCAAGGGCAACGATATCCAGCTTTCCCGCGCGCCGCAGCGCCAATATCCTCTTGATGGATTCATGCGGCACGGTGGCATAGTCATCGATAAAAATGCTTTTGAAGTGCTTGTGAAACCGCTTCAGGTCCTCGCTGTCCAGCTGCGGTACCGCGCGGGCAATCGCCTCGTGCATGCGCAGGATCGCATAGCGCCATGGCACGGTATGGCGCTGCTGCTTGTTGCGCGCCGCTTCGGCAAGGTTCAGTGCCGCCCAGGCGAAAGGATCGCGGGATTCGCGCTCTGCGAAATAAGCGGGTCCGATGGTCTCGATCGTCCGCAGCGACAGGCCGATACTCGCCGAATACTCCGGATCGTTGGCGAGCAGTTCGGCCTTGAACAGGTCGAAGATATCGTCGAGCAAGTTGCCACGGCCCGTCGCCAGCAAGGCGTCGATCGCTTCATTCGTGCAGAACTGCAAGGGAAGGTAGGGGATCTCGTGATAGAAGTCGGCTTCCGGCAGAAGCCCCTTGCGGGACATCATGGTGATGCTGAAGCCCTCTGAATCGGAGGCCTGCTGGTATTCGAGCAAACCGCTGGCATCGACATAGAATGCGCCATGCGCCGTCGCCACGGTCACCATTGCGTCGATTGCACTCAGCGATGTCCCGAGGATGCCAACGGCGCAATTGCCGATCGACTTCAGATTGACTGCCGGCCAGGGCGACATGAAATATCCCGGCTTGATCTCGATGTTGTCAGGCCAGTCGTGGCCGGTCGCCATGACGACGTGGTCGAACCCGTAATCGGCCTGCGTCCCATCCGGCCGCTGAGCCACGAGGGCGATGTCGTCAACCTGCAACGCGATGTCGATGACGCGGTGGCGCGGCTTGATGTCGATCCTATGCCCCCGCTCCTTCCCCGCCTGCACGAGCTGCGAAAACTGGGCCTGCAGATACTCACCGAGGACCACGCGCGGATAGAATTCGCGCTCGTCGATTGCGTCTCGCGACACGTGCAGTCTCTCCAACCCAGCGTCGCTCTGACGCCGAAGCCAGGCAACCAGCGTCTCGCAGATCGGCGGCAGCTCGATGCTCGCGATATTCGACAGCATCGCTTGGTCGTTCAATGCCGGATGATAGGGCGTTCCCTTGCCCGGATCCGGCTCGATCTCGAAGATGGTGATGGACAGCGGCTCGGGCGAGCCTACCAGACCCTTCAGCGTATAGATGCCGGTCGGGCCGGAGCCGATAATAGCGATGCGCGTCATGGAAGCTTTCAACGGCGAACGCTGATAAAATGGTTCGCGAACTTGACGATATGGAACGACGACCGCCGTTAGCAAGATTGAAAATCAAATCCGTCCGCCACCGGACGTAGCCGTAAGATAGCCCGGACCCCGTTGACGCGTCAGATCGCCATCGCCGCCCCTCCATTGCCAACGGCCATGATCCGACCATATCAATCATCGCGCACGAACGGCGTGCGGAGGATCGAAAGTGAGCCAATCTCAAGTGACTGCAACCGGCACGGCCACCTGGCTGGGCTTTATCGTCATGTGTGTCGGCATGTTCATGGCGATCCTCGATGTCCAGGTGGTGGCGACATCCCTGCCGACCATCCAGAGCGCACTCGATATTCCTCAGGATCAGATGAGCTGGGTGCAGACCGCCTATCTCATCGCGGAGGTGATTGCGATCCCGCTGACCGGCGTGTTGACGCGTACCCTGACGATGCGCTGGCTGTTCGTGCTTGCCGTCACGGTGTTCACGCTCTCCTCGGCCGGTTGTGCCGCCAGCGACAGCTTTTCGGAGTTGATAGCCTGGCGGGTGCTGCAGGGTTTTTCCGGAGGCACGCTGATTCCGGCTGTTTTTTCTGCCGTCTTCATCCTGTTCCCGGTAGCGCGGCAGGGTATAGCCACCACCATCGCCGGCGTTCTTGCCGTTCTCGCCCCGACGGTCGGCCCGGTCGTCGGCGGCTGGATCACCGAAACATATTCCTGGCACTGGCTGTTTCTGATCAACATCATTCCAGGCATCCTGTCGGCCGGTATCGCCGGCTTCCTGCTGCCGAAGTCGACGATGCGCTTGGGCACGTTGAAAACTCTGGACCTCGTGTCGCTGCTCGCGATGGCCGTGGCACTCGCGGCCCTCGAAATTGCCCTCAAAGAAGCCCCGCAGCGCGGATGGCTGTCCGGCCTCGTGCTGGGCCTGCTGGTGCTCAGCCTCGCCAGCCTTTCGATGTTCGTGCGCCGGACATTGAAAGCCGGGGTGCCCATCGTCTACCTCGGAAACTTCGCCGACCGGTCGTTCCTGGTCGGCTGCATCCTGAGCTTCGTTCTCGGCATCGGACTGTTCGGATCGGTTTATCTGATGCCGGTGTTCCTGGCGTTCGTGCGCGGTCACAATGCGCTCGAAATCGGCACCATCATGCTGGTCACCGGTGTGGCCCAACTGCTGACAGCGCCGATCGCCGTCTTTCTCGAGCAGCGCGTCGGGGCGCGACTTCTCTCCGCAGCAGGGTTCACACTGTTTGCCGTCGGCCTCGGGATGAGCGCGTTCCAGACACCCGACAGCGATTCCGCCGCGATGTTCTGGCCCCAGGTCATCCGTGGCGTGGCGATCATGTTCTGCCTGCTGCCACCGACGCGCCTTGCCCTCGGCAACCTGCCCGAAAGCCGCGTTCCCGACGCCAGCGGTCTTTTCAATTTGATGCGCAACCTCGGCGGCGCTATCGGCCTCGCTTTGATCGACACGGTGATCTACGGCCGCTCGCCGGGCCACGGTACGGCATTGATGGAAAAGCTTGCCGCCGGAGACGTAGCCACGGCGACCTATGTCGGCATACCGCTCGACATGTTCACCTCTCGCCCGTCAGGACCTATCGACGACGCCACCCGATCCATGCTGCAGCCATTGGTCGAGAAGGCAGCCCTCACCCAGTCCATCAATGAGGCATGGACAATGGTGGCGATCCTGACCCTCGCCGCCCTGGCCTGCGTACCCTTTGCCATCAGGGTGCGCTCGGAGACAAAACGGAGCTAGAAGCATAACCCCGTCGTGCCCGTGAGATCGTACTCAGAAGTCAGCGGGAGGACGATGTCTGCGGCCGCTCGTTTGGAGGATGAGGTTAGGCTGGGCTATCGCCTGCGGCTTGCCTAGCAGGTAGCCTTGGCCGATGTCACAGCCCAGGGCCTGCAGCCGCTGGAGCTGGCTCTCCTCCTCGATGCCTTCCGCCGTGATCTTGACGCCGAGCCCGCTTCCCAGCGAGATGATTGCCCTGACGACCTTGTCCTGCTTGTCGCTGTTTTCGAAGGTCGCGACGAAGCTCCTGTCGATCTTGATCTTGTCGAACTGAAATGCGGACAGTTGGGATAGGCTGGAATAGCCGGTGCCGAAATCATCCAGCGCGATTTTGATGCCGGCCTTGGTGAACTGATCGAGGACATAGCGGGCCGCCTCGGGATCCTGGATGAGCGCGCTTTCCGTCACCTCCAGTTCCAGCCGGTGGACGGGAAGGCCGACCTCTCCTAGAACTTGCATCAGGCGAAGCCCCAGCAGCCTGTCGCTGAGCTGGACGGGAGAGATGTTGAACGACAGCACGGTATCAACGGGCCAGGACAGAGCATCCCGGCAGGCCGTTCGAAAGAGACTGTCGGTCAGTTCGACAATCAGGCCGCTATCCTCGGCGAGCGGAATGAAGTCGCTGGGCGGAATGAATTGACCCGGCGAGACCTCCCATCGCGCAAGCGCCTCGTAACCGACGATCTCCCGGGTCTTGAGATCGACCAGCGGCTGGTAATGCGGACGGATTTTTCCCGCCTTCATGGCGCGCTTCAGATCGGCTTCCATCTGGACGCGCTTTTCAAGCTCCGTCTGCATGGCGGGTACGAAGGTCCTGACGCCGTTGCGGCCTGCTTTCTTCGCGGCATACATCGCGCAGTCGGATTGCTGGATAGCCTCCGCCAAGGTGGCGCCGTCCTCGGGGATCCGCGCGATGCCGACGCTGGCACCCACGTCGACGTTTGCAGCGTTGATTGATATCGGCTTCGAGATATTGCTGACGATGCGGTTTCCCACCGCGATAAGATCGGGATTTCCCATCCTCTCCGTGATGACAAGGAACTCGTCGCCGCCCAGGCGATAGACGTTGGCATCCGGAAAAATGTAGCGAAGCCGCTCCGCCACGATCTTCAGCACCTGGTCACCGTAATCGTGGCCGAGAAGGTCGTTGATCTTCTTGAAGCCATCGAGGTCGATGCTGAAGACTGCGTATCCATCCTTGCAGGCAAGGTTTTCTCGTGTCGCCGCATCCGCGCCGAGAAAACGCCTGTTGGGGAGCTCGGTCAGGGGATCGTGGCAGGCAATCCAGTCGACATGTCTCTCGGCGGCATGTCTCCGGCGAATTTCTTCCGCCATGTCCTTTATGCGGACCAGCGAATAGATCAGACCCAGGGCGCCGCCGATATTCAGGGCCGTAAAGACCTCATCGAAATCGTATTTCTCGTTTTCGCGGAAAAATGTATCGAGGGCCTCGTGCCCGTTGTAATGAACGGCCAGCCCGTAGATCACCAGGAATGTCGCAATCCAGAGGATTGCTTCGACCTTGGCGCGATTTCGGCGCAGTGATTGCACAGAGCTACTCCCGGAGACGGAAAATGGCTTCATGCCGATCGTCGGAATACATCTCCCGCCGCTGTTTATGCATTTTGCCGAATATATATTGCAGCGGGGTTAAAGTGTTTCGTCGGAGAAAGATGGTCATTTCCGGCGCAAGCTGATCGCCGATAGCCAACAACCGTTGGAGGCAGCTTTGCAGAAGGCCCGAGGTTCACCCGGATCTAGCGGGGAGAAAGAGGCCTGGCCAGGGAGACCAGGCCTCCGCCATTGGAGGTCAATCCAATTGGTGTGCTACGTTGAGCGGCAGGGAATGTCGCGCGTAGCATCGTTACTGTTAGCCTAGCATAAGTTTTCGGCAACGCATTCCTGCGCTAGCAGCACGACCAGGATCACATCTTCTGCGAGACGTGGCTGCTTGTGCACATTAATAAAACGGCGTGCGTCATGGCGTTCAGCAAAGCCGCCGCGGTGGCACGCCGGTCATGCGTTGTGAACCACAAAAAACATGGCCCGACAAAAGCCGGGCCATGCTCAGACTGCTTTAAAGAAGCTGTCTATTAGAAGCTGCGCTGGAAACGCAGGATACCAGCCCAGGAGTGTTCGTTTGTCGAATCCCAGTTGGTGTATTCGACTTCAGGCTCGACGGTCAGGCCCTTGACTGGCTGGAACTTGACGTTTGCAGCAGCGGCAAAGATCTTCGAGTCTGTGTAGGCGACCTGAACGTTGGCCTTGAGCTTGTCGTTGATGGTTGCAGAACCACCGCCCCAGACTGCCCAGTCACCCCAGCCGCAAAGCTCTTCCTTGTTCGCAGGGCAAGCACCGTCGGTAACATAGCCCGAAGCGTACTTGTTGAGCTTGTCGCCGTCTGTGTTCCAGCCGCCCATCAGGAATGCCGAGAAGGTGCCGAAATCGGCATCGACGCGAGCCTTGATGGCGCCTTCTTTGACGATCGAGTCGTAGCCGCCGACAACCTTGATGCCCCATGCGCCCGACTTGAAGCCGAAGCCCAGAACGCCGTCTGGAACGTACTGGTCGTTCTTGGAGATCTGCCAGCTTTTGCCGTTGCTCTGGGTGAAGCTGGAGTCGTAGTAGGTGTCGCCGCTCGAATTGCTGTCTTCGATCGAAGCGAGAGCCGTGAAGCCATTGCCCGGATCAAACGTGTAGGTCAGCTGGTTGAGTTCGGTGTTCGTCGGTCCAGGGCCGTAGGAAACCACGTCGTCCTGGATGATGTCGCCAGCATAGCCCGGATAGGACGAGAACTGCGAGTCGGCCTTGCCGACGAGGAAGCCGCCGAGGCTGATGTTGGCAAACAGCAGCTTTGTGGAGTTGTCGCCTTCCTGCGAATCCCAACGCATGACCATGTCGGTCTTCAGCGCGCCGTATTCGGTGTCGCTGGCAGTGTCGAGGCTGAGTTCAGCGCGGGTGTGCCAAAGCGTGCCGATCTTGTGATCAGGCTGGTAGGCATCTTTCCACTCGCCTTCGGTACGAACCATGCCACCGATCTTCAGGCAGGTTTCCGTGCCTGGAATGTAGAAGTAACCGGCGCCGTAGGCATCGCAAATGCGAACATATTCGAGCGGTTCCGGCTCAGCTGCAACAATTGCGTCCGCTGCATTGGCAGCCGAGAATGCCGAGAGGGCGGCAGCCGATGCAAGGAGAAGACCCTTAATCATCATCTTTAAAATCCATTTCTTCGGTGCAGGTCGCTTGTATCGAGAGGGTCGATACGGTCTGAAGCCTGCTAGGTGGGAGCCTGTTTTATCCGGAACTTTCGCCCGTGGACCAAGGCTATGGCGAAAGGGTGCGGCCGCACAACTTCCGTCTCGCCAAACGGGGCCGCTGGAAGAGCCGATTTCCGGCGACGCGGCTGTGAAAACACATTTAGAAAACGGCTAGCACGACTACGTTTTGTAATAGTCACCCGGAAGACGCATTTCGGGCCCTTGAGCCCTCCGACCGGACATGGGGGGAAGGCCGTCCTTGCGAATCGCGAACGAGCAGAGCGCGCGCTTTGAAACGCGGCGATCCGATCGTTCGTCAGCTCAGGCAGCCCGGACAAGGCTCGCGCAAGCGCTGGGAGCGAATATCGTGACAACATGTATCTGAAAGCGGAACCACGCCGGGCAAGGCGGGGCGCGCCGCATAGTGGAAGGCTTGAGAGTTTGATTGGTGCAGCGGCCCAGATCCAGACATTTGCGGACCCCAACCTGATCATCGGCAAGGCGCCGATCGTGCGGGCGATCTATGAACAGAGAGACATCACGCCCCTCTGGAACCAGCTGCTGGAGCGGGCTTCTGCCGATCTCGGCGACGCTGCCGCCTTCATGGATGCCTCGATCGTCCTGCATACGGTGGGCGAGAAGGAAAAGGCCGTCATCAGCCAGAAGGCTGCCCTCGATATCAGCCGCCAGTACCGGATCCAGAATGGCAAGGGCACAGGCCTGGACATTCTGGTGTTCATGACGGCTGGCGATTTCATGGCAAATACGCCGATCGAGTTTCTGCTCGAGCATTCGGATACCAACCTCCTGCTCTATTACGTCGACGCGGAAACACGGGATCTCTCCGATATCCCGGCACATGACGTCGCCTTCGTCGCGGTTGGTGAATCCACGGACAATCTCCCGGTCCTCGAAAACCTCAAGCGGCTTTTGCGCGACTGGTCGGGACCGATCCTGAACAATGCGCCGCAGTCCATCATGGATCTTTCCAGGGATGGCGTTTCCAATGCCTTCAGGGACGAGCGCTGGGTTCTCGCGCCTGCAACCGTTCGCGTCGATCGTCAAAAGCTTCAGCGGCTCGCTGCTGGCGAGATCGAACTGGGCTCCATCCTCGACGCAACGAGCTTTCCGATCATCGTCCGGCCACACGGCACGCATGCGGGCAAGGGCATGGAGAAAATCTCGGCCCGCTGGGAGCTTTCGGGCTATCTCGCCGCGCACGCCGACACCGAATTCTACCTGACGCCCTTCATCGACTACAGCGACGAGGACGGAAAGTTCCGCAAACAGCGCATCGCGTTCATCAATGGCAAGGCCTATGCCAGCCACCTGGCGATTTCCGACCACTGGATGGTCCATTACCTCAGCGCCGGCATGGCTGAGCATGCGGAGCGTCGCGAGGAAGAAGGCCGCTGGATGGCCAATTTCGACACCGACTTCGCCGTCCGCCACGCAGCAGCCTTCGACGCCCTGCATCGCCGCTTCGGGCTTGACTACTTCGCCATCGATTGCGCCGAGTTGTCGGACGGACGTCTGCTGATGTTCGAAGCCGACGTCGCCATGATCGTCCACTCGATGGATTCCGAAAAGGTCTTCCCCTACAAGAAGCAGGCGACGACCAAGCTATTCGCAGCCTTCGAAGGCGCCCTGAGAGATCGCATGCTGCGCGCGACCTCCGCCTCCGACGTCACCTGTGCCCATACGGGAAAACCGGCTGTCTACCAAAGGACTGACGACGACTGCCTGATCTGCGCGCTGGCGATGTTTACCGGCAGGACCTACGAAGACATCCAGGACATGGCGATAAAAAGCGACCCCCGGTTCCCTCTGGGCGGGCCCATGAGCCACTCCATCATGCGCGGCGTCGCCAACGCATGCGGCCTCGTGCTGCTCAGTGGTATCTACATGCTGTGGGACAAGCCCGGGATCATCGGCGTCGTCTCACCGACGGTCCCCGACACCGGGCATGCGGTCTTCTGGGACGGCGAGAAGATCATCGACCCCGGCTCGAGCGCACGCGTCGACCGCGCATATGTCGACCGTTGCGGGCTGGAGTTCACCCAGCGCGCCCGTGATCTTGCGCCGCTGATCCAGCACGAAATGCAAATCTCCTATATCGCCGGCGCCGTGGCGGTCGACGAGCCGATCCTCTGAAGCCGTCGTTCGCAGCCAAATTACGGAGACCATCATGGCTGCAAGTCAGCGTCTAATCCTACCGATGCCAGTCGACCCGTCATCGACGCCGGCTAAAACAGCGCTTCTCGGGCAGTCGCTCGCCTCCGTTCCGCTGCTACTCGGGGCTGGCGGCGACCAACGCATTTCGCCCGATCCCGTCCATCGACGGAACCGCTACGGCACACTGACGACGCCCGCCGAGCACGAAATTTCGTTCTCGTCGACGACGGCCAGCAACGTATCAGGCGACGGGTTCCGCGCGGCCGGGATCGCTCTCGAGCGGCTCGTCGATCGCCAGTCAGCAGATCCGGTTGCGATCGACCGATGGTTTGCCGATATCCGTAAGGGCATCGCCACCAGCCTTGGCTGCACCGACGCCACGATCATTCTGGCAGCCTCCGGGACAGACGCGGAGTTGATGGCCCTTTGCCTGTTTGCAGGGCTTTCCGCGCGTCCCCTCACCAATATTCTCGTTGCGCCGGAAGAGACCGGCAGCGGCGTGCCCCGGGCTGCATCCGGATGCCACTATTCGGATCTTGCTGCCCTCGGCAGCACCGTCGAAGCCGGAAAGCCGCTGGAAGGCCTGGATCCCGAGCGGATCGAGGTGTGCACCGTGGCCATCCGCAACGGCGAAGGCGAACCGCGTCGTCAGGAGGAGATCGACGATGCCATGATCGCCGCCGTCGAACGGGAGCTGAAACGCGACCGCGACGTGCTCGTCCATGTGCTCGATACATCGAAGACAGGCCTGTCCGGCGTGACGCGGCAGGCAGCCCGGCATGCGGCTTTGCTTGCCCCCGGCCGCGTGCATGTGATCGTCGATGCCTGCCAGTTCCGCTGCTCGGCGTCCGATATCCGGCAGGATCTTGCCGACGGTTTTCTCGTCGTACTGACTGGCTCGAAATTTGTCGGGGGCCCACCCTTTTCCGGCGCTCTCCTCGTGCCGACGTCTCTCGGGGAGGCCCTCGCCACCAGAAGCGCTATTCCTTCCGGCCTCTCGGCCTACACGGCAGCCCATGACTGGCCATCGGCACTTCGGGAAAAGATGGATTTCACATTCGGCTCGCACTTCAATCTCGGTCTCGGCCTTCGATGGGTGGCGGCCTCTGCCGCCCTCGATCGCTACGCCGTCATCCAGGACGACGAGCAGGCGCTCATCAAGGCCCATTTCGTGAAACTGGTGCGCGCCCGTATCGACAGCGTCGCCGGTATCCGCCTGCATGCCAACGATGAGGGCGCCCATCTCGACGCAAGAACGATCGTGCCCTTCACGATCTCCAACCGCACCGGCGGCTTTGCCTCCTTCGAGCACTCGCAGATGATCCACCTGCTCATGCGCGAGCGCGACGACGGTCCGGTTTGCCATCTTGGCCAAGCCGTCCGGCTTGGATCTCGCACGGTCCTCAGGGTCGCGGCTTCAGCGGCCGACGTGCTTGATGTCTCGGCCCGCATGGCAGCTGCTCTGCCGTTGCACCAGGCATTCCATCCGGTGGAATCGCGGCTCGATGCGGTGTTCGACAAGCTGGCGGCCGTCCTTCACCATGTCCGGGCTCTCTGATGCCGGAAGCGGATACGCGCGGCGATAGAACGGCTGAGCGCTCCAGCCTCGACCCGCTGGACTGGAGTGAATTTCGCGCGCTCGCCCACGGCATGCTGGACGACATGATCAGCCATATCGAGACCGTCCGGCAGCGACCGGTTTGGCAACCGCCGGCAGCCGAAACGCGCGCCCGGTTTGCCCGTCCGTTGCCTGCAGACCCTCGCGAACTCGGCGACATCCTCGATGACGTGCGCACCCACATCCTTCCCTTCGCCACCGGCAACCTGCATCCGCTGTTCATGGGCTGGGTCCATGGCGCGGGTACGCCCGTCGGTATGGTGGCCGAGATCGTCGCCGCCGGAATGAACCTCAATTGCGGCGGCCGCGACCATATCGGACTGGAGGTCGAGCAACAGATCGTCCGCTGGATGAGCGAGGCCCTCGGCTATCCCCAAGGCGCCAGCGGCCTGTTTCTCACCGGCTCTTCCATGGCCAACTTCCTGGCTGTGATCATCGCCAGAACGGAGGCGCTCGGCCATTCCGTCCGCCAAAACGGCTTGCGGAATCGGGACCGACAACTCGTCGCCTATACCTCGAGCGAAGCCCATGGCTGCATTGCCCAGGCGATGGAGCTTTCCGGCATAGGCTCGGCCAATTTGCGAACGGTGACTGTCGACGCTGACGGACGAATGCAGACCAGCGTTTTGCGCACCATGATCGGCGCCGACCGGGCCGCCGGACACCTGCCGTTTCTCGTCGTCGGCACCGCAGGCACCGTCAATACCGGGGCCATCGATCCGCTTTCTGCCATAGCCGACATCGCTGTCCAGGAAAATCTATGGTTCCACGTCGACGGCGCTATCGGCGCTTTGGCAGTGCTTTCGCACGATCTGCGAGAGCTGTTTGCGGGCATCGAGAAATCAGCCTCTGTGGCGCTGGACTTTCACAAATGGGGCCATGTTCCCTATGATGCCGGGTTTCTGCTGGTCAGGGACGGCGCCGCCCACAAGCGGGCCTTCGCCCAGCCGGCGGCCTATCTCCAGCGCGCCGATCACGGCCTTGCGGCCGGTGAGACCTGGCCCTGCGATCTCGGCCCCGATCTGTCGCGCGGCTTTCGAGCGCTCAAGACCTGGATGACGATCGAAACGCTCGGCACGGAGCGCATCGGCAGTTCCATTGCGCATACCTGCGAACTCGCATCCCATCTTGCCCATCATATCGAGCGGCACACGCTGCTGGAACTCAGGGCACCGGTCGCCTTGAACATCGTCTGCTTCGGTGTTCGCGGGGCAGGTTCCGATTTTGTCCGGGATCTGGTGCTCGACCTCCAGCAATCCGGCCTGGCTGCCCCGTCCTGGACGACGGTCGGCGGCGAGCTGGCAGTGCGCTGCGCAATCGTCAACCACAGGACGACATCCGCCGATATCGACGCCTTCATCGACATCATCGACAGATACCTGGCCGGCAAAGGCTACTGAAACGGCTGTCTGAGCGAGGTGGAATGCAGGAAAGTGCCCGCATTCCAGACCACGCCGCCTCGGCTTTTGGTAAACCTAGGCGTGGAGCCGGCTAAACATGTTTACTTTTGCGGCTTCCAGGCGAAGTGATCGCCTACCGCCACGATGTGGCCGACACCGGGAAACGGGAAGTGGGGTGCAAAGATCAGCTCGTCATCCTTGGCGAGTTGCGACAGGATTTCCCGGCGGCTGACCTTGCCCTCGACTGCATCGTTGTCAAAGCCCATCGCCCAATCGGGCTCGGCTAGCGATACAATGTAGCTATGGGCTGTGTCACCGATGTCCAGAAGCCGTTTCTTGCCGGAGACGATCTGATAGCCGACATGACCCGGGGTGTGTCCTTTGATGGGCACGGAGGTGATGCCCTCGGCAACGCTGTCACCAGGCGCGAATGTCTTCACCTTGGGCGTGATGGCGGTCACCAGCGCGGCCATCTTCGGCTGGGTCTGCAGCCACGTCCAGTCGGGCGCCGAGATGCGGATCGTCGCGTTGGCGAATGCAAGAGAACCGTCCGCCTTTACCAGTCCGCCGACGTGATCGCCGTGAACGTGGGTGATCAGCACGTCGGAAATATCCTCCGGCTTGCTCCCGGCCTTGGCGAGGCTTTCCAGCAGAACACCGTGCGCCGATGGCCCAAGGCCGGTATCGATCAGGATTTTCTGGCTGCCGGACTGCACAAGAAGCCCGTCGACACTGAGCGTAACGCGGTCCGTCGGCTGTCCGGCTGCCTTCAGCACCTTGGAAACGGCCTCCGGTCCGATCCCGACGCCAAAAAGCTTGCCGTCATTGGCTGCAACGAACTGAGCATCCCGCAGCGCGGTCACCTTGATGCTGCCGATGGTGAATGTCTTGGCCGCAGGTTCGGCCGAAACCGGCCCGGTCTCTATCGCAAAGGCTTGTCCGGCAACGGAGGCGCTCAACATTGCCAGGAGTGAAAGTGCTTTCATCGGTGTTCCCCTCTTTACGAATGGCCTATTCAAGGCTTGCAGCGTGTGATTGCCTGACTGTGGTAGCCTCTGCCACCTCGCCGCGCAACCCGGGAAACGAGGCCCTAGCCGTCGAGGAAACCGGAGGCCACGTCGGCCGTGCTGCTGACGGCAACAGCCAGATCGACCTCTTTTACGACCGTTGCGCCGGCCGCCCTAAGATCGTTCGCTTGCTTGAGCGCTCCGGAAGTCGGTGCGGCAAGAGCGGTCACTGTCCCCGCAGCAAGATCCGCGATCCACAAGCCGTCTTCTCCTGGCAGTCCGATTACAACCACTTTCGCCATCGATGTCCCCTCTCGTGTCTGCTTAAAATCCAGCCTTTCGCAGGCCTTCGCGATACAGATCTTTCTGCCACTGTTCTTTCATGGCGATGACTGAAAGCCACTTATCCACATCGAAATCAGGATTGCTCTGCCGCGCCTTGCGCACGAAGGAACGCGCCTTCCTGATGTCGCCGAGCATCGCCCAGCAGGCCGCAGAGAGCCTATTGGTAAGGCTCTTGTCGTGCGTCATGGCGATATAAGCCAGGGCAGCCTCGAAATTCCCGAGGCAGTAGCTGGCACCGGCGGCAGTCCAAAGGTAGGTGTCAGGTGTCAGCGGGTTGAGGTCGATGGCATTGACTATTTTTTCCATCGCCGCCGCCGGCTGCGAATAATGAACCAGCGTATCGGCATGGTCGGCGATAATATCAGCATTGTGCGGGCTGAGCTTCTCGGCAAGCTTCATCGCCTCGACGCTCTCGTCGAGGTCCCCCTGCAGCAGCCTGACCACTCCCAACTCGCGATACCCTCCGCCGAGATCTGCACCGGCAGCAATCGCCTTGGTGGAAAACTCCGCAGCCGAGGCCAGCAATTCCTGGTCGCCGCGCGCCGTGAGCAACCACTCCTTGGAATAGGTGCGCGCTATACCGCTCAGCGCCGGAGCAAAATGCGGGTTGGTTTGCAGCGCGGACCGGAATTCCCGACGGGCCCGGCGCAGATTCGGCAATGTCAGATCCTTGAGATGACGCTGCCCAACCAGATAGCTGTGATAGGCCTCCGGGCTGGCCTCGAAATAAGCCCGTGACAGCTCGTCCCGCTCAATCTGCGAGGCAACGGTCACCGCGATACGCTTGGAAATTTCCCGCCTCTGGCGCGTCAGGTTGGAGGCATCGAGGCTGAAACGTTCAGCCCAGACGATCTCGTCATTGGCAAAGGAAATCAGCTGGGCAAAGAGCGAAACCTCCTCATCGTAGCTGATCCGGGTGTCGAGGATGTAGGAAATGGAATGGCGGGCGAATGTAGCAGCCTTGTCCGGATCGCGGGAAAACTGGCCAGCCGTGTGGGGTGCGATCACGCGCACGCTTTTCAGGGCGCCGAAACCGATCGTGATGTCCTCGATCAGGGAGGCCGCAAGCAGCGTCGCGACAATATTTCCGCTGTCGAGTTGCGGCGGCAGAAGTGCCAGACGCGGCAGCTTGAGATGGCCGCCGCCGTAGGGAGACAGGAACGGCGACGGGCGAGCCAGCAGCAACGCGCGGGCCTCCGCAAACTGCTTGTTGAACATCCGGCCCGCCAGATCCAGCGAAATCAGGTCTTGCCCCGCATCCGCAGAGCCGGATGGCGTCTCCTCCTTCAGGCTCGCGCCGGATGACAAACCCTCCAGGCTACCCTCGCTCCCCGAGCATTCGAGAAGGAAGCGCTGGACCTCTTCGTCCTGAGGGCAGAGCGTGAATAGGCGGAGCGCGGCTGTCCGCATCGCGTCGTCGCAGCCCCGGGCCGAGAGCATCGGCAAGGCGCGTTTGAACGCCCGCAGCAACCGGTCTGAACAGCCCTTGCGTTTTTCCTCGACCCAGGCGTCGAGCAGCGTATCCATGGGCACGAAGTCCTGGAGAAACTCCGGACCAATGACATTCAACATCCGGTGCAGGGAGCGGACCGCGTCCTCGTCTTCCAGAGTGTCGATGGATGTGAGGTCGAAATCGAGCGAGCCGATCTCCACGCGAATTGTCTTGTCGGTAAACGTCAGGAATTCGACACCGAGTTCGAGCTGCCTGTCCTTGATCCGGGAGATGAGCTTGCGCATGTTGGCGAGCAGGCCGGATTGACTTGAGCCACTCCACAGTAACGCGGCCACATCTTCGCGCTTTGCTTCCATCTGCTTGGTATCAAGAAGATAACAGAGCGCTAAAAGAGCTTTTTCAGGAAAAGAAACATCACCGATGCGATCAACAAGTCTTAAGCGACCGAAGGTATGCAGTTTGAACTTCATGGTTGCTTTCCACAGCTCTCTGTCTGTCAGGATATATAACCTGTTCACACGATACGGCTTTCAAGGCAAGGTAATGATCGATCTCTTTTGTTTTAAATTATTGACGATAGAGATCGCTGCTACGGCAAAACCGCTGCAGCGACCTGCTAGGCGATGTCGGCAGTGAGCCTTACTGGATAGTCCTGATGGGATTCTTCGGCGCTGGATCGAAGCCGACGAGATCTGTCGTCAGCTTGGCATAGGTGCCGTCGGCAACCATCTCGGCCAGAGCCTTGTTGACGGCCTTGACGAGTTCAGGCTTGCCTTTCTTGACCGCAAAACCCTTCTGGATATGGCTGATGGCTTCCGGAAGCACCTCGAGCGGCATCTTCGCCGACTTAATCATGTAGCCGGCCCCGATGGCGTCGGTGATCTCGGCGTCGATGTTGCCGTTGAGGAGATCCTGGATGCCGTCCGTCTCGGCCTTGTAGGCCTTGACCGTGGCGCCCTTGTCTTCTGCCAGCTTGGCGAAGGTCGAGGATGCCAGCGCCCCGACGGATTTGCCCTTGAGATCGGCAGGCGTCTTGATGGCGGAGCCCTTCGGAACGACCACAGCCGCGCCGGATTCGAGCCAGCCATCGGCAAAGACGACCTGCTTCTGGCGCTCGGGCGTGATATCCATGGCGTCGCTGGTGATATCATACTGGTCGGCCTGCAACCCGATCAACAGCGATTCCCACTTGATGATGACCGGTGTGTATTCGAGACCGAGACGTTTGGAAATCTCCTTCATGACGCGGATTTCCAGGCCGTCGAGGCTGCCATCGGCACCACGCATGCTGAACGGCGGAAAGGTGCCCTCGGTAGCCACCAGCAATTTGCTGGGTTGCAGCAGTTCGAGATCGGCGGCCGAAGCCGGAGCGTGAGTGGAAAAGGCGGCCGCTGCGGCAAGCGCAAGGGCGATAAGCTGGCGTTTCATGACTGTTCCCTTCATTTTTCTTGATCGATATCCCCTGTCGTTTGCAACCGGGGTCAGTTTCTTCGGGCATGGCGCACGAGGAATAGGCAGGGTGCCTCAGCTGTTCACCGCGTAGCGGCGCTCCAGCCAGGCGGCAAGCTGGGTCAGGATCGTCGTCAGCAGCAGGTAGATGACCGCAACCGCAATGTAGAAATCGAACGGGCGGAAGGTCATCGCGATCAGCGTCTGGGCGTAGAGCGTCAATTCCACAACCGTAATTGTCGACAGCAACGAGGTATTCTTCAGCGTCGAGATCGCCTCGTTGGTGAGCGACGGCAGAACGATGCGGAAGACCTGCGGCAAGACGATCGTCCGCATCGTGGCAGCCTGGCTGAAGCCGATCGCCAGTGCGGATTCGGTCTGCCCGCGCGGGATCGCCATGAGGCCGCTGCGGATGATTTCAGCCACATACGCGCCGCTGTTTATGCCGAGCGCCAGCACGCCGGCGGTAAACGGCGACAACCGGATCCCGACCTGCGGAAAGCCGAAATAGACGATGAATATCTGGATGATCGTCGGCGTGCCGCGAATGAACCAGATGTAGAAGGCCGTGACCGAGCGAACGGCACGCCATTTCGACCGCTGGCCGAGGGCTGCGAGCAGACCGCAAATCCAGCTGACGACAATGGTGAGGATCGTCAGCCAGAAGACGGTCCAGGATGCCATCAGGAAGCCGGATCCGTAAAGACGGACATCCCCCAGGAAATCAGCCAGCATCATCATGCTCCCTCGATAGTTTCAGCAGGCGCGGAGCCATAGGCCAGGCCATCGTGAAGGATGCGATGGAGGAACTGCCGCAGCCGGTCGCTGCCGGGGTTGCGCAGAATATCGCGCGACCCCGTTTCGGCGATAACGCCCTTGTCGAAAAACAGGACGCGGGACGACACGTCGCGCGCAAAGGCAATCTCGTGGGTCACCAGGAGCATCGTCATGCCCTCGGCGGCAAGCGAGGCCATCAGCACGAGAACCTCGTGCACCAGTTCGGGATCGAGGGCCGAGGTCACCTCGTCGAACAGCATCAGACGCGGTTTCATCGCCAGCGCCCGGACGATGGCGACGCGCTGCTGCTGGCCGCCGGAAAGCCGGGACGGATAGCTGTGGCGCTTGTCGTAGAGACCGATGCGCGACAGCAGTGCCTCCGCCTCTTCGACGGCCTGTGCCTTGGGAAGCTTCAACAGTTTCATCGGCGCATGGATGACGTTTTCGAGCACCGTCATGTGCGGCCAGAGATTGTAGCTCTGGAAGACCATGCCGACGCGGGTCCGCAGCGACTGCATCTGCGCCGGAGTCGGAAGAAAACGCGATTCCGTGCGGAAATCGAAAGACAGTTCCTCGAACTTCAGGAAGCCGGATTGCGGCATCTCGAGGCCGTTGATCGAGCGCAGGAAAGTGCTTTTGCCGGAGCCGCTGGCGCCAATGATCGAAACCACCTCGCCGGGCTCGACCGCAAGCGAAACACCCTTCAGGACCTCGTTGTCGCCAAAGCTCTTTCGGATGTCCTTGAGGACCAGAAGCGGTGTCGTGGGGGGCGGTGTAGCTTGGCCAGCAATTGCCGTCTCGGAAATGTCTGTCATCGTTCGGTTACCCAATACTCTCACCCCGGGAATGGCTCTAAGCCTGTTGCCGGGATTGCCTTTGCCTTACCGCCCACAGGAAGGGTATTCAGTATACCGCTGGAATTCAAGAACTGATTTCATACATTTACCAGCCGGCCCGTCATCAGACTGTTCTGATTGATTAAAATTTCACCCGGTCTATTAAATAATCAATTGCCGGCAACCCGACATTTGACTTGGGAACACGCTTGGTGTACCGAAATTTCCGTAAGCGCGAAGTTGGGGCATTTTGACAATCCGTCGCTGCCTCGAATGCGTAGGATCTGCAAAAGCAGCCGCTGGCGCTTGACCAGAATCCGCCGACAGGAGTTTGACGATGAGCCGCTATTTCCCGCTGGACGAATATCAAAGCCGGTGGGACAGGGTGCTGGAAAACATGCGGTTGCATGGCTTAGAGACGGCCGTCGTCTTCGGACGTGGTGGCGGCACCACCGATAATTGCGGCGACATCCTCTATCTTTCGAACCACTACGCTATCAGCGGCGGCACGGATTCGCTGATCTGGTCGGCGCGTTCGTTCTCGGGCATCATTCTTCAACAGGGCAAGGAGCCGCAGCTCCACATCGACGAACCCGAGGTTCGAACCGATCTCGTCTCCATCTCCGACGCGCATTGTTCGAACCATCCCTTCCGCAGCGTGGCGAAGGCGTTGAACGACAGGGGCATCACGGGCCGCGTGGCGCTGGTCGGTACACAGTTCATCCCGATGAAATTCTACCAGCAACTGCTCGAGGAAGCGCCCGGTATCGACTGGGTGCCCGCAGACGACCTGGTGCGCGCCGCGCGGCGGATCAAGAGCCCGCTTGAGCTGGAGTGCTATCGCATCGGCGGCGAGACGGCCACGGCCGGGCTCAATCGCCTGATGGAGGGTCTGACGTCGGGCCTTTCAGAGCGGGAAGCGGCCGGCGAGGCAGCCCGCGAAGTGGTGCGGCGAGGCGGCCGGCTGCAGATGATCGGCACCAACCACGGCGAAACCCTCGGCTTCGACCAGCGCTTTCCGTTAACAGGCTACAGCGCCGATACGCCGAAGCCGGGCGATATCGTCACCGGCACGCTGCACGGCGCCTTTTACCAGGGTTACTATCTCGACCCCGGCCGTACTGGCGTGCGCGGCAGGCCGACCGCCGACCAGCGGAGGCTGATCGAGGCAGCGGCAAACATCGTCCATCGCCTGTCCGACATGATGCGCCCCGGAACGAAGCTTCTGGACGTCGCTGCCGAAGGCGACCGCCTGACAGCTGCCTTTGGCGGATCGGTCTCGCCGATCATGAAGAATTTCCCGTTCTACGGGCACGGGATAGGCCTCGGCTTCGAACAGCCGCGGATCTCGACTGTCATGTCGCAGCCGGACGATGTCGTCGACGAAAACATGGTGTTCGGTGTCGAAGCATTCCTATCACTCGATGGGGTCGGGGCCGCGTTCTTCGAAGACATCCTGATTATCGGCGGACATGAAAACGAACTGCTGACCCGCTCGCCCGCATATTGGTGGTGAGCGCCTAATGCAATGACGGAAGAGCCGGCGGCCGGAGCCGCCGGTGGCTTGGCCTCAATGGGCGAAAACGCCGTCGAAATCCTTGAACCCCTTGACCTCGATCGGATTGCCGCTCGGATCGAAGAAGAACATCGTGCGCTGCTCGCCCGGCTCGCCTTCAAACCGTATGACCGGCGGTATGTCGAAAGCAATGCCCGCATGCTGCAGCCGTTCGGACAGCGCAAGCCAGGCATCGAGCGGCAGGACGACGCCGAGATGCGGCATCATTACCATGTGATCGCCCACCTTGCCGGTGCGGGTGACCTCGAACGGCTTGCCGAGATGCAGTGAAATCTGGTGTCCGAAAAAGTTGAAATCCACCCAGGTGTCGGTGGACCGGCCCTCTTCGCAGCCAAGCACGCCGCCATAGAACTGACGCGCCTCATCGAGATCGGTGACATGGTAGGCGAGATGGAAAAGCGAACGCATGGAGATGTCCTTTTCAGTGGTGCAACGGGGAGGAACCGGCTTTACCGGATGGTTAGATCGCGTGACAGGGTAGACAGAGGTTCGCAGCCTTCTTCGGTGACGATGACAGTTTCGGAAGCGCCGACCGTCCAGACGCCGTAGCTGCGCAAGGTCGCCGGCAGGTGAAACACCATGCCGGGCTCGATGATCCGGTCAACGCCGGAAAACAGGCTGAGCATGCCGCCCTCCCCCCAATCCGGCGCAAAAGCGACGCCCATGGAATAGCCGATCCGCTTGCGGAATGCAGCGGTGTAGCCGCCCTCGTCGATGACACGCTGGGCTGCCTCGTGCGGCGCCGAGCACAGTCTACCCGGCCTGACTTCATGCAGGGCCGCTTCGAGCGCGTGAAGCGAGCAATCCATCATCCGCCGGGCCTCAACGGGTGGCCCGCCGATCCACACCGTTCGCATCAGCGCGGCGTGATAGCGGGCATGGCTGCCGGCCAGTTCGAGGAACACCGGATCGCCGACCTCGATACCGCGGCGGCGCCACGTCATGTGCGGTAAGCCACTGCGCGGCCCGGACGACACCAACGGCTCCATCGCCATTGCCTCGGACCCTGCGCGCGTGGCCGCATCGAGCATGGCAGCGGCTACGGCGTTTTCATTCGTCCCTGCCCCGCAGGCCGCAATCCCGGCCGCAATCCCGGCCTGCGCGTAGGTGGCAGCCAGCCGGATGGCGGCAAGTTCCGCAGGCGACTTCACCGCCCGGAGAGGGGCAATGATGCCGGAACCGTCAATGAGCGCGTTACCACCGGTCCGGAGTGAGATCTCGTCTGCCAGGACAGGCGGCAGGAACCAGCCGCCGAGTTCGATAGCAGGCCGGTGGATGCCACGCTCGCGCAGGACCTCAGCCAGGACAGCCGCTGGCGCCTCGCCGTCCTGGTAGACGACGATGTCGTTGAGCCAGGTGTTGGCGATCGATCCCACCAGTTCAAGCTGACGAACCAGCAGTGTCGCCTCCCCCTCGACCGGCAGGACCAGCGCCTGGAAGGCAAAATAGCCCGCCGTCTGGCGGCCGGTCAGCCAGTAGATGTTCTCGGGCGTCGTGACGATCAGCGCCCGGTGGCCGGCAGCAGCGATGGCAACCCGGGCCCAGTCCTGCCGCGCCTTGAACTCGCTCTCGGGGAACGAGGCCTCGCAACCTCGGAATTCGGCATAGTCGTGCATATCACGTTACTCGGTTCAGGCATGTCGTCCCGGGATCGGGACGGAAGAACGGATGGTCAGACAGTGATGAACGCTCAGCGCGCGAGCCATTTCAGAAACCGGCTGCGGACGCTGTCGAAATGCGCCTCCATGGCAGCGGCGGCGGCAGCGGCATTCTGCGCCTCGATGGCGTCGATGACAGCGATGTGCTCGGCAGCCTGTTCGGCGAACCGGTCATGGGTGCGGGTGATCGTGCAGCGTCGGGCGATGCTGCGCATCTCCTGCAGCATGCCGGGCAGAAGATGCAGGCCAGCGGCCTCGGCGACCGATTCGTGGAATGTGTCGTCATCCATCCAGAAACGATCGAAGGCGACATCCTCGGCCTCGACATAGGCGCGCATGACCCGGCGCGCCTCGACAAGTGCCGCCGTCATCGGCCGCCCCGCCGCACGGGCTGCAGCGGCCCCTTCGAGAAGACGGCGTATCTGGACGATCTCCAGCAATTGCTCGACGGTGACCGGCAGGATCATCAGCGTGCCGTTGGTCAGGCGCGAAACGACGCCTTCCTTCTGAAGCCTTGAGATCGCGGCCCTGAGCGGCGTGCGGGAAATACCGGAGTCGACCGCCAGCGTCCGCTCGGTCAGGAGGTCGCCAGCCTTGATCGCGCCTTCGAGGATGCGCTGCTTGATGTCCCGGTAGGCCTGCTGCGCCAGTGTTTCCTTGTCGCTCATCGGGATATCCTCAAGGGATCGTTGAGGGCGGTCGCCGGCCGCTCGCCGGAGAGCGCAGTCAACACATTACGGGCGGACCCAACGGCCACGCGGCGCAAGGCTTCTTGCGTCGCGCCACCGAGATGCGGCGTGAAAATCACCCGGCCGGTCGACGCAAGCGGCCCCAACGGTGCATCATGGCTGTAGACATCCAGACCGGCTGCCGACACGCGGCCGGCATCGATGGCAGCAGCAAGCGCGCCTTCGTCGACAAGCCCGGCGCGCGCGGTGTTGACCAGAATTGCGCCATGCCTGACGAGCGAAAGCGCCCGTTCGCCGATGAGGTGCTTCGTCTCCGGGCGCAGTGGCGTATGGAGCGACACGAGGTCCGCCTGCTGCAATCCCGCCTCCAGCGTCGCCACACGCTCGAAACCAGCGATATCAGCCACCCTTGGCGAATAGACCAGGACCCGCATGTCGAGTGCCCCCCTGAGCATATGGCCAAGGCCGGCGCCTGTGGCACCCCACCCAATTATCAGCGCGGTCTTGCCGGAAAGCTCGGTGAACGTCTCGCGCTCGCGAAAGCCATGGGCGCCGCCGCGTTCGCTGCGGTCGGCTGCTGGAATACGCCGGGCGGCAGCCAGCGCCAGCGCCAATGCCAGTTCGGACACCGACCGCGCATTGGCGCCCGGTGTGTTGCAGACCAGGATGCCCTTCTCGGAGGCTGCATCCTTGTCGACCGCATCGTGGCCGGCGCCGTGCACGACGATGACGCGCAGGACGTCGCTGGCACCGATGGCCTCAGCCGTAAGGCCCGCGTCGCGCGTGATCGCCGCATCGCAGCCGGGGATCATCCGTGAGACCGTTTCCATGTCCGGCTTCGGGCAGAGAACGGGTTCGACGCCGGCGCGGCGCAACAAATCCAGTCCGTCCGCATGGACCGGCTGAACGACAAGGCATCTCATGCGCCGGTTCCTCCAGGGGGCAGCGCGAGCTTCTCGAGTACCGCATCGCGCGCGTGCGTGACATGCTCGGCCATCAGCCTTGCTGCGCGGTCGCCATCGCCGCTGTGCAAGGCGGCAAGAATTCCCAGATGCTCCTCGCAGCTTTTCAGGAAGCGGTCCGGCAGATGGGTGTGGTCGAACATGCAGGTCCGGCGGCGCAGGTCAGCAATTGTGGACACCATCATCTCGCTGCGGCTGGCCTCGGCGATAACCCGGTGGAGGTCGTCATCCACCTGTCGCTGCTCGTCGTCTTCGCCGGGACCTTCGTCGTGCAGGCGGCGCACCCGCGCCTCCAGCGCCTCCAGCACAGCAGGTGGCACCGCGACGGCCTGCTGGGCACAATGGGATTCAAGCACCCGGCGCAAGAAGAAGATTTCCTCCACTTCGGCCGCCGTCAGCCTTCGCACCTTGAGGAAGCGACCATCCTGCACCGCGAGACCTTCGGCCTCGATACGCTTGATCGCTTCGCGCACCGGCGTCCGCGACATGTCGAGCGTTTCGCCCAGCTTCGCTTCCTGCAGCGCATCGCCCGGCGTCAGCGCGCCGGACAGGATCATCTCGATGATTTTACCATAGGCCCGTTGGGCAAGCGGCTGGCTCATGGCACTCTGCCTCCTGGTCGATCGCTGCTCTCGGGCTTGACGGCGAGATTGTCGAGAATGCCCCGTAGAAGATGTCTTTCCGCGATGAGCAATTCCTCGGCCTCTTCCTGCGGGATGCGGGCAAAATGGATGGACCGGCCGCTGACCACCTGCGCCAGGCCAGCCAGGTCGACGGAGGCCACCGTGGCAATCTTCGGATAGCCACCGGTCGTCTGTCGCTCCGCCATCAGCACGATCAGCCTGCCTGACGACGGCACCTGGATCGAGCCGGCCGAGGTACCATCCGAAACGATGTCATGCCCGCCGTCTGCTGCAATTGGCGGCCCGTCGAGCATCTGGGCCATGCGATCCCGCGCGGCCGACACCACGAACGATGCCTCGAGAAATGTCTCCGCTGCGGCTTTGGAGAAATAATCGTCCTGCGGGCCGCAGACGACGCGGATCGGGCCGCCACTGCGACGAAAGGGCTGCCGGAGGGCGCGGTTGGGCAACGGGGCAGCGTCGCCGAGCGGCAACCGGTCGCCAATCTCCAGCCGCCGGCCTTCGTGACCACCGAGCCCGGTGCGCAAATGGGTGGAACGCGATCCGAGAACCGGAACGGTATCTATCCCGCCCGAGATCGCCAGATATCCCCAGACGCAATCGCGGAGCGCGCCGATGGCGAGCGTCATGCCGGGCAACAGGTGATGGCTTTCCCACGGGTGGACCTTGTTTCCATCGATCCTGACATCGACATCGCCACCGGTGACGGCAAAGCGAACAGGCCGGGTGACTGTAAAACTACCGCCGACGGCAGCAAACTCGAGCGCAGCCGATGTCGCGGGATTGCCGACAAGGGCATTGGCGATACGAAACGACGGCCCGTCCATAGGGCCGGCACCGGAGACGCCGGCATGCTGCAGGCCTTTCCGTCCGAGGTCCTGGACGGTCGTCATCGGTCCAGTGGTGTGGATTTCGAGAAAGCTCATGGCGTCGCCCCCTCCCCCGCAGCCGGGGTCCGATCGAGCTGCGATGCCTCGTCTTCGTTGACGGGCCGGAAGCGGACCCGATCGCCCGCCCCGAGCAGGAAGGGTGCGGCCCGGGAGGCGTCGAACAAACGAAGTGGGGTCCGGCCGATGAAACGCCAGCCGCTCGGCCCGGGAACGGAATTGATGCTTGCCTGCTTGCCACCGATGCCGATGGCGCCGGCCTCTATCCTCTGGCGGGGCGTGGGCAGTCGCGGCGTGTGCAAAGTCTCCGGCAGGCCGCCGAGATAGGCAAACCCTGGCGCAAAGCCGATCATGTAGACCCGGTATTCGACGGAGGAATGGAGCTCTATAAGCTGGGACACCGTCATCCCCTTCATGCCGGCAAGTTCCTGCAAATCCAGTCCCACCGCACCGCCATAGACAACGGGGACGTCGAAGCGCTGCGGGTGGACGCTGCCGACTTCCAGCGCATCCAGCCGCTGCTGCAACGTCAGCGCCAGGCTGCTGCCGCGAACGACGGCGGGATCGTAGACCACCATCAGCGAGCGATAGGTCGGCACCAGTTCCTCGACGCCATCCACCGGGCTGTCGGCCATGCTCGCGGCCAGCGCGATCACCCGTTCGCTGACGGCTTCGTCAATGGTATCCGCGAGTTCAACCGACAAGGCGCTATCGCCGCAAGCAAGAATGCGGGGAAACGTCCTCACCATTGTCTGCGGTCCCCTTCCGTCCATCCGAGTAAGGTGCGATTGTCGGTTGTCATACTATGTTGCTATTTCAGTATACCAACTGTATGTCAACCGAAAGTGCTTTTTTGCGCGAGCGCCCGGTCGTAAACTGCGCATGACATCAGTCTGCTGGCCTGACGCCTATCCTGCAAGGAGATCCCAGCCATGGCAACCGTAGACCTCAATTGCGACATGGGCGAAAGTTTCGGAGCCTACAAGATCGGCGACGACAGCGCTATGCTGGAGGTGATTTCGACCGCCAACATCGCCTGCGGCTTTCACGCCGGCGATCCCGTAGTGATGCGCGATACGATCCTTGCCGCCAAGGCGCGGGGTGTGGCTATCGGCGCCCATCCGTCCTTCATGGATCTCTACGGCTTCGGCCGCCGTCGCATCTCGGGCGAACGGCCGGAAGATCTGGAAGCCCAGATCATCTACCAGATCGCCGCGATGCAGGGGATGGCAAGAGCGCTGGGCTGGCCGATGACCCACGTTAAGACGCATGGCTCGCTCGGCAACATGGCGGCGGAGGATGCGGAGCTTGCGGGCGTCTGCGTGCGCGCAATCAAGGCCGTCGACCCGTCGCTGGTGTTCGTCACGCTTCCCTATTCCGAGACGATGAAGGCGGCGGAAGCCGTCGGCCTGCAGGTTGCCTGCGAGGTCTACGCGGACCGCACCTACGACGATACCGGCATGCTGACATCGCGGCAGAAGGAGGGCTCGGTCATCCACGACCCGCAACAAAGCGTCGACCAGGTCCTGTCCATGGTGCGGGATGGATTGATCCCCACCATCGGCGGCAGGATGCTGCCGGTCGAGGCCGCAACGATCTGCGTCCATGGCGACAACCCCAGCGCCGTCGCCATGGCCCGTGCCTTGCGCGCATCGCTTTCGGCACACGGCATCGATATCGCCCCTTTCGCAAAACCCGCTCTCTGACCGAGGACCTGAACTTGACCCGCATTGTTTATCTGAATGGCGACTGGATTGCTGAAACCGACGCAAAAGTCTCCGTGTTCGACCGAGGCTTTCTGTTCGCCGATGCCATCTACGAGGTAACTGCCGTGATCGGCGGCAAGCTGATCGACTACCAGGGCCACTCCGCCCGCCTGCAGCGCTCGCTGTCCGAACTCGATATCGCCTGCCCGCTGTCCGAAACAGCACTGCTTTCCGTGCATCGTGAACTCGTCAGCCGGAACGGGCTCGATGAAGGGCTGATCTACCTGCAGATCAGCCGTGGTCCTGCCGACCGCGATTTCGCCTTTCCGGCCAAGCCGGAGCCGACCATCGTGCTCTTTACCCAGGCAAAACCGGTGCTCGCCAATCCCCGCAACGAAACGGGGATCGCCGTTGCCACTGTGCCGGACTGGCGTTGGGAGCGCCGCGATATCAAGACCGTCCAGCTGCTCTACCCGTCTATGGCAAAGATGGAAGCGATGCGGCGCGGCGCCGACGACGCCTGGCTGGTGGAGGACGGGCTCGTCACCGAGGCCAGCTCTGCAACGGCTCATATCGTCAAGACCGATGGCACGCTGGTAACCCGTGGCCTTTCCCACGCGATCCTGCACGGAATTACCCGCGCAAGCATCCTCGACCTTGCGCGCGGCGCAGGCATTGCCGTCGAGGAACGCGGGTTCAGCGTCGAGGAAGCCAAGCAGGCCGCAGAGGCCTTCGTGACATCCGCGACCAATTTCGCCACGCCGGTGGTCAGGATCGACGACACGACGATCGGCGATGGCAAGCCCGGCCCGATCTGCCGGCAGCTGCGCGACCTCTACACGGCAAGCCGCCTTTCCAAGGCGATCTGACAGTCATTCAACCGAAAAGGCTGCCGCGATCGCTCGCGGCAGCCTTTTCGTTTTCGAAGGGCTCAGTTCTTGACGGTGTCTTCCAGGAAGAAGCGTCCGAGCGGGTTCTGGTAGAAGTTGTCGATATTCTTGCGCGAGACGTTGATGTAGGGGCTGTAGTAAAGGTCGATCCAGTTGACATCGTCCTTGGCGATCTTCTGGAGATCGACATACATCTGCTCACGTTTTACCGGATCGAGTTCCAGGCGAGCGGCAGCCACCAACGCCTTCACCTTCTCGTTCTTGTAATGGGTCGAATAGTTGTTGTTCGAGTCGTGGCCGAGCACGAATGTCGTCTTCTGGTCCGGATCGAGGATGTCGTTTGTCCAATAATTGACCGACACATCGTAGTCGCCGGCAACGATCATGTCCCACTCCTGGCTGGCATCGACTTTCTGTAGGGTCGCGGTGATACCGGCCTTCTGCAACTGCTGCTGCAAGAGCACGGCAATCTGCTCGTCGACCTCGTCGCCGGCACGCACGAGATAATTAAGTTTCAGGTCCGAGGCTCCCGCAGCAGCCAGCATCTGCTTTGCCTTTTCCGGATCGTAAGGGCGCTGCATGTTGTCGGCGTAATAATAGAGTGCGCCCTTCGGAATGTACGAATTGGCGACGGTTCCCTGGCCGAAGGTCACAGCATCGACGATTGCCTTCTTGTCGATGGCCAGATCCAGCGCCTGCCGGACCTCCTTCTTGGCGAGGGCGCCATGCTCGTGGTTGATCAGCAAGTGGTCTTCACGGGTGGACGGGTCGATATCGACGTTGAGGTTGGCATCCTTCTTCAATTCGGCGACGCGGGAGAAGGGAACGAAGATCGCAGTGTCGAGCTGGCCGGCCTGCACGTTCAGCATGCGGGTGTTGTCGTCGGGAACCGAAATCCATTCCACGCCATCGAGCTTGACGCGATCGGCCTGCCAGAAATACGGGTTCTTCTTCAGGATGACGCGGTCGCCGCGACGCCATTCGTCGACGACGAAGGCACCGGAAGCAATTGGCTTCTCGGTGTAGCCATCCGATCCGAGCGCCTCCATCCCCTTCTTCGAAATCACGGAGGCGTTGGGCAGAGCCAGCGTCGACAGGAAGGGCGCGGACGGGTTCTTGAGCTTGATCGTCATGGTGCGGGGGTCGGTCGCGACTGCGGTGTCGATCACCTTGAACGAGTCGCCCCAGAGCGATGCCTTGTCGTCGCGGATACGCAACAGGCTGTAGGCAGCATCTTCAGCCGTCAGCGGCGAGCCGTCTGAGAACTTGGCGTCGCGGATCTTGAAGACGTAGGTCAGTCCGTCCTCTGAGATCGTCCAGCTTTCGGCCAGTCCCGGCTCCAGTTTCGTGCCGGTCTTGTCGACGCGGACAAGAACGTCGTAGACGTTGGAGAACACCCAGTTGTCGATATTCTGGGCCGTCTTGATCGGGTCGAAGGTGGTCGAGTCCTCGCGGCGGCCGATGGTCAGAACGCCGGCCGCTTCTGCAAAGCTGGCGCTGAGGGTGAGGCCCGCGACGATGAGCGCGAGGCCAGCAGTCTTCCATTTCCTGGTCATGATATCGTTCCCTTTTTTGTTATGACAGTCGTTCGAGTGAAGGTGGTAGCGTCAATCGCTGCTCGCAGGCGATGTCGGCAAGCAAGGGCTTGTCCGGATCGATATCGGGAATCGCCGCGATCAGGGCTGCGGTGTAGGGATGCTTCGGCCGGGCGAAAACCTCTGCGCAGAGCCCCTCCTCGACGATCTCGCCGCGATACATGACGACGACCCGGTCGCAAAGATTGCGCACGATGGCGAGGTCATGGGCGATGAAGATCAGCGTCAGGTTCATCTTCCGCTTCAGATCCCGGAACAGTTCGATGATCTGCGCCTGGATCGTCACGTCGAGGGCGGCGACGCATTCGTCTGCGATGATCAGTTTCGGATCGACGGCCAGCGCCCGGGCGATCCCCGCCCTCTGGCATTGCCCGCCGCTCATGCTGCGCGGCCTGCGGTTGGCAAACTCACGCTCCAAGCCGACAAGGTCCAGAAGCTCGGCGATCCGCGCCGGAATATCGGCGGCAGAGGTCTTGCCCTGCACGCGCAGCACTTCGGCAAGCATGTCGCCGATGCGCAGCCGGGGATTGAGTGCGTTGTAGGGATCCTGAAACACCATCGCCGCCTCATGGCGCAACTTGTCGAGGGCGGCGCGCCTCTGCTGGGCAAGATCGATACCCTCGAACGAGACATGGCCGGAGGAGATCGGTGTCAGGCCGAGAATGGCGCGGGCGAGCGTGCTCTTGCCGCTGCCGGATTCGCCGACCACCCCGACACTTTCGCCGGGCATGATCCGCAGGCTCACGCCGGAAACCGCAGTGACAGTTTTCGCGCCAGCCTTGAACAGCCCACCGCCCAGGGCAAAGCGCACATAGAGGTCGTCCACCTCGAGAAGCGGCCGCTCAACCGGCTTTGCGGCGCTGACGCATCCGACGGAGAACGGCGCCTCTTCGACGATAGAAGGATGGCTGGCGATCAGGCTGACAGTATAGGGATCGCGCGGCGCGGACAGGACCTGGCGCTTCGACCCCGTCTCGAGCAATCGTCCGCCACGCAGCACGGCGATCCGGTCGCAGGTCTGGGCAACGATGCCGAGGTCATGCGTGATGAGAATGATCGAAAGGCCGCGTTTGTCGCGGATGTCCATCAGCAGCCGCAGGATCTGCGCCTGGATGGTGACATCGAGGGCAGTCGTCGGCTCGTCGGCAATCAGGATCTTGGGATTGCAGGACAGCGCAACCCCGATCATTGCGCGCTGCCGCATTCCGCCGGAAAATTCGTGGGCGTAACTGTCGTACTGGCGGACTGGATCGGGCAGCCCGACCTGGCCCAGAATGTCGATGGCTGCGGCCTTCGCGTCACGCGGGCTTGCATCCTGATGATAGCGGATACCTTCGGCAATCTGATCGCCGATCCGCATGACGGGGTCGAGGTGGCTCGTCGGGTTCTGGAAGATCATGCCGATCTCGGCCCCCCGGACCTTCAGCATCTCGGCGTCGCTGATTTCGGTCAGGTCGCGGCCATCCAGCAGCACGGAGCCGCTGTCGATCTTCAGGCGCGACGACGGCATCAGCCGCACCAGCGAGCGGCAGAACAGGCTCTTGCCGGAGCCGCTTTCGCCGACGAGCCCGACAATCTCGGCCTTGCCGACATCGAGCGAGACAGCATCGATGAGCGTCCTCTCCTCGCCGAGGCCATGCAGCCTGACGGTCAGATCCCGGACAGAGAGAATGGGACTGATCATTCCTGTACTCCGAAGAGATCGCCAAGCGCATCGCCGAGCATGCTGAAACCGAAAGCCAGGAAGACGATGGACAAGCCGGGAAACAGTGTGATCCACCAGGCCGTCGTCAGGAAGCTCTGTCCCTCGGCCACCATGACACCCCATTCGGCCAGCGGCGGCTGCACGCCGAGGCCGAGATAGCTGACTGCGGCGCCGCTGAGGAGAACCAGCACTGCATCCGACATCGAGAACACCAGCGATCCGGCGATAGCATTGGGCAGCAGATGCCGGAACATGATGCGCGGGCGGCTGAAACCGAGGCTGACGGCCGCGACCGCGTAGTCGCTGCTTTTCAGCACCAGCATCTGCGCACGGATGAGCCGCGCGTAGGACACCCATCCCACCAGCGCCATGGCGATATAGAAGCTGCCGAGCCCCGGCCCGAGGATGGCGATAATCGACAGCATCAGCACCACAAAAGGGAAGGCAAGGATGATATCGACGAGCCGCATGAAAACCGCGTCGACCGGCCCACCGAAGAAGCCGGCGATAGTGCCGACCGTCGTGCCGATCATGAAGGGAAAGAGAACCCCGATCACCGCAATCTGTAGATCGATCCGCGTACCCCAGATGACGCGGGACAGGATATCCCGCCCGAAATTGTCGGTGCCGAAGGGGTGCAGCAACGTCGGTGCCTGCAGACGCACGTCGGCGGCCTGCAGGATCGGGTCGTAGGGCGCAATCAACGGCGCACCGACGGCCACGAGCACGAAGAAAAGCAGGATGCCCGCACCGATGGCTAGGGTCAGCCGGCCCCCGAAGACGCGGCGCCAGCCGAACGCAGTCGAAAACGCCAATGGTACACTCATAGCCGCACCCTCGGATCGACCATCACCGTCGCGATATCGGCAATGAAGTTGATGAACACCGTGGCGCATGCAAAGACCATGGCGACACCCTGGACCACCATGTAGTCGCGGGAGAAAATGGCGCGGACCAGCAGTTGCCCCATACCGGGCAGGGCAAAGACGGTTTCGACGACCACGGTCCCGCCGATGAGCCATCCGATGTTGACGGCAAGCAGGTTGATGGTCGGCAAAAGAGAGTTAGGCAAGACGTGGCGCCAGAAGACGGTGCTTTCCGGCATGCCCCTCGCCCGCACCGCAGTCGCGACGTCGGATTTCAGACCTTCGATCATCGCGGTGCGCAGGCTGCGGGTGAGAACGGTGGAGAGCGACAAGGCAATGGTCAGGCTCGGCAACAGCAGATGAGCGGCCTTTTCGCTGAGCGTATTGCCGTAGCCCGAAACCGGCAGCCAACCGAGATCTACGCTGAAGAGGATGATCAGCATCAGCCCCAGCCAGAACGGCGGGAAGCCGATGCCGAACGTCGAGACGACGCGAATGATGTGGTCGGGCGCGCGCCCATTGCTGCGCGCTGCAATCGCTGCCAGCGGCACCGCAATCAGCACCGACAGGACGACGCTCGTCGCGACCAGCGCCAGCGTCGGCTCTATACGGGTGACGATGAGCTTCAGCACATCGATCTTGTAGAGGATGGATTTGCCCATTTCGCCATTGGCGAGATTGCGCAGGAAATAGAAGTACTGCACCCACATCGGCTCATCCAGGCCGTACTGGGCGCGGATATTGGCGATGGCACTGGGCGTCGCGCGGGTACCGAGAATATTGCGCACTGGATCGCCGGGAATGAGACGGACGAGGATGAAGGTGATGACGCTGATGCCGAACAACACCGGCACGAACTGCAGCGGCCGGGTCAGGATGAACTTATAGCGATGCATCGTGGCGCATGCCCCCTCGCTCCAGCCGGACTTCTTTGTACTCACATGGCATCAGACAGCCTTTTGCCGGGTGAGGAAATCGAGAAGCGCCGGGTAGTAGTCGCCAGGATTTTCGTAGAACGGCATGTGGCTGGCGTTGGAGAAAACCTTCAGCTCCGCATTCGGCAGGGCCAGCTTCATGCGCAGGGCACAGGCCGGCGTCAGTTCGTCGTGCTCGCCTACCGTGATCAGCACCGGCAGCGTCAGGCGCCCCAGATCCGGGATGCGGTTCCAATCCTTGAGATTGCCGATATAGAGGAACTCGTTCGGCCCCTGCATCGCCATGTAGGGTGCCATGTTCCAGTCATCGAGCGAGCGGCGGACAGGCGCCGGCCATTCGGCAAGCCGGCAGACATGGCGGTAGCTGAGGATCGTCAGCGCCGCCTGGTATTCGGGATGTTCGTAGGTCCCTTGCGCCTCGTGCTTCTGCATCATCGCCACGGTCTCGGGCCCGAGCGCCGCCCGCAACCTGTCCAGTTCCTGGATCAGATGCGGCATGTCAGCGACAGTGTCTTCGAGGATGAGGCTAAGGAGATTGTCCGGGTAGCGCAACGCATAATCGATGGCGAGCCAGCCGCCCCAGGAGTGACCGAGCAGATGCACCTTGCCGAGGCCCAGCGCCTGGCGGACCGTCTCGGTCTCCTCGACATAGCGCTCGATTGTCCATAGCGCGGCGTCGTCCGGCCGATCCGATGCCCCCGTCCCCAGCTGGTCGAAAGTAACGACCCTATAGCCCTTTTCGGCAAGGCAGCTGTGCGCTTCACGAAGATAGTCGCAGGCAAGCCCCGGTCCGCCATTCAGGCAAAACACCGTTTCACTGCCGCTGCCAACGCTGTAAGCCACGACCTTGAAGCCGTCGAATTCGACCTCGTAGCGGGCGTCCGGCTGCATTTCATGCCACATCGATGGGGCTCCAGGAAGATTTCTCTTGCTCAACTTTTGGGCATGACTAAATTTTTACCGGAAACCGGCTGCGTTACCAGCTATAAGAAGTGATAGGTCGCGGTTCGATGACCGGGGAACAGCGATGCTCGATGAGATTGGGACGATCCGACGGCAGTTCACTGCCCACAACACCCTCGACGGGCGCATCGACCACGCGTTCGAGGCGATCAAGAAGCTCGGCTTCGAGGCGCTGATCTACGACTACACGCCGGTGCCCTACGACCTCGACGGCGGCATCATGCTTCCCTCGCTGCTGAAGCTGCGCAATATCTCCGACGACATGCACGAATACTGGTTCGACCGCGGTTATTTCCGGCTCGACCCGGTACAGCAGGTAGCATTGCGCACCTCGACGCCATTCTTCTGGGACTACGACCGGCGCGCCGGTACGGTCATCAACAGGTTCATGAGCGAAGCCAGCGAACCCGTTGCCCGCTATCTCAGCGAGCACGACATGTCGACGGGCGTCACCGTGCCGGTTCACATGCCGCGCGGCGATTATGCAACGGTCACCGGCATTAGGTTCGGGCAGAACGGCGACTTCGAGAAACATGCCCTGCGTTACATCGCCGACTTCGGGCTGCTTGCCCATGTCTTCCACGAGGCGGCCTATTGCCTGTTCGACAACGCTGCCCTGACGGTCGCCAAGATGCGATTGACGGAGCGGGAGCGGGAATGCCTGCGCTATTCCGCGGAGGGACTTTCGGCCAAGGAGATCTCGCGGATCATCGAGCGCTCCGTGCCGACCGTCGTCATGCACCTGAATGCCGCTGCCCGGAAGCTCGGCGCCAGGAACCGCACCCAGGCCGTCGTCCGCGCCACCCATTACCGGCTGCTGGAAACCCCGCCATCCTATAACTTGTGATAGCTGCCGGTGGCACGCCTCCGCCTCTATGCTGCTCCCGATAGTTCATCGAGATGGAGACGCAGGTGGCCGACGTGACCTCGAAAGAAGATTATCTGCCGTTCCGGACCTACCGGACCTGGTTCCGCATCACCGGATCGCTCGATAGCGACCGGCTGCCGCTGGTGGTGGCCCATGGCGGTCCCGGCTGCACCCATGACTATGTCGATGCATTCAAGGAGATCGCGGGCCTCGATGGCCGCGCCGTCATCCACTACGACCAGCTTGGCAACGGCAACTCGACCCGCCTGCCGGATAAGGGCCCGGACTTCTGGACGCCCGCCTTGTTCCTCGAGGAACTCGACGCTCTTCTCACCCATCTCGGCATCCAGCACCGCTATGCCTTTCTCGGGCAGTCCTGGGGCGGCATGCTCGGCGCGGAACACGCGGTGCGGCAACCAGACGGCCTGAAGGCGCTCGTCATCGCCAATTCGCCGGCCAACATGCACACGTGGGTATCGGAGGCCAACCGCTTGCGGGAAGCATTGCCACTGGACATCCAGGACACCCTGCTCCGCCACGAACTCGCAGGCACGCTTACCGACCCCGAGTACATCGCCGCTTCCCGCGTCTTTTACGACCGCCACGTCTGCCGCGTCACCCCCTGGCCTCCCGAAGTGGCCCGGACCTTCGAGATCATGGAAGAAGACAGCACGGTCTACCGCAACATGAACGGACCGACCGAATTCCACGTCATCGGCACCATGAAGGACTGGACGATCGAGGACCGGCTGGGCCGGATCACCGCCCCGACGCTGCTGATCTCCGGAAAATACGACGAAGCGACGCCGCTCGTGGTCAAGCCTTATGTCGACCGGGTGCCCGATTGCCGATGGGTGCTGTTCGAAAATTCCAGCCATATGCCGCATGTCGAGGAAAAGGATCTCTGCATGCAGACGGTCTCCGCATTTCTCTGCGCGCACGATTGATCCTAAAATGCAGGGCTGACGGCATATGTCATCAAGACAAGCCGCCAGCCGGCGCTGAACAAGGGGCAGTACGGGCCGCAATTTGTGGGGCGAAGAGGAAAATCGGCCTGCAACGGCAATGCCGGCACATTTGCTGTTGCAGGCGGGGAGTGAATTGTGTATCCCCGCCTCACCAACGGTTCGGAGTGTAGCGCAGCCTGGTAGCGCATCTGGTTTGGGACCAGAGGGTCGGGAGTTCGAATCTCTCCACTCCGACCAACTTCAGCTTTTAAAGCTGACTTTCCCCCTTTTATAATTTGTGTTGTTGTAGTGCGGCGCCTGCCGCATGGGCTTTTGCGTTCTTGGCGCGAACCGCGAACCCTTCGTCGCTTGCCGGGCGTCTTGGGTGACATTCCCACGCCTTGTTGCCACCCCTTCCCCGCTCCGTTTTCCGACCAAGGCACACGGCCGACAATCCATAAGCCGCTGCAAATTCGCCATCGACATTAAAATACAAACTGTATACAAGGAAACATCGCCGCGACACCGCTGCTGACCGAACCCATGATGGAGAGTGCAATGACTTCCAATATTTTCACCGGCTGCATTCCGGCCCTGATGACGCCATGCAATGCCGACCGCAGCCCCGACTTCGACGGTCTCGTGCGCAAGGGCAAGGAACTGGTCGCGGCCGGCATGTCTGCCGTGGTCTATTGTGGATCGATGGGCGACTGGCCACTGCTGACGGACGAGCAGCGGATGGAAGGCGTCGAGCGCCTGGTGAAGGCAGGTCTTCGCGTCATCGTCGGTACCGGCGCCGTCAACACCCGGATGGCAGCCGCTCACGCTGCCCACGCCCAGCGCGTCGGCGCCCACGGCCTGATGGTCATCCCGCGCGTGCTGTCGCGCGGAACGTCGGTTTCGGCCCAGCGCGCCCACTTCAAGACGGTTCTCTCGGCTGCCCCAGAACTTCCGGCTGTCATCTACAACAGCCCCTATTACGGCTTTGCCACCCGCGCCGACCTGTTTTTTGAGCTCCGCAACGAACATAAGAACCTCATCGGCTTCAAGGAATTCGGCGGTCCGTCCGACCTTCGCTATGCGGCTGAAAATATCACCAGCCGCGACGACGGCGTCACATTGATGGTCGGCGTCGATACCGCGGTCTTCCACGGTTTCGTCAATTGCGGCGCGTCTGGCGCCATCACCGGGATCGGCAATGTTCTGCCCCGCGAAGTCCTGCATCTCGTTTCCCTGTCCGAGGCCGCAGCCGCCGGCGATGCAAAGGCCCGCGCCCACGCTCTGGAACTCGAAGCGGCGCTTGGCGTCCTGTCCTCTTTCGATGAAGGCCCGGATCTGGTTCTCTACTACAAGCACATGCTCGTGCTCACCGGCCATCCCGAATTCACGCTGCACTTCAACGAAACGGACAGTCTGTCCGACAGCCAGCGCGGTTTCGTCGAAAAGCAGTTTGCCCTGTTCCAGACCTGGTATGCCGATTGGTCGAAGCAGTTTGCCGCGGTCGGCGAAAGCAAGGCCGCCTGAGGCTGTAGAACTTCGAAACGCATTGCCAAGGCTCAGCAAGAAATTGCCGCGAGCCTTGGCGACCTCTTGACCCGATGCCCGAACTATTTACCTCGAAAAACTATTTTTACGAACTGTTAACCATCTGCAGTAATTAGCAGTCGGCAGTTTACCGGTAGTAAAAGGGCACAATGCTTCCGGTGCTCAGACCTCAGCGTGGCCGAATTGACACCGAGAGTATCCTATCGAGCAAATCGGCAGCTACAATCCCCTCACCCTGTCCGCTCGCGTCTGCCTGCATTGGCCCTTGCGAGCGACATCAGCATCGGACCGATGGCGAACTCGCCGCGCTCCGTCCTGCGAGTGAGGTCGCGCAGATATCCGCCGGCCGAGGTGATGCTGCCGGCTCGTTCCAGCACGCAGGCCATGACGGTCGCCGCATTCTCGGGCCCCATGATGGCGCAGGCCTCCTCGTAGGCGCTGGGACTGACCCCCAGCATGGAGCGGACGACGACGGCCGCCGCCATCAGGTCGCGCCAGCTGCCGATACTGCCACCCGGGCCGTAGGACAGGATTTCCGGGCAGGCCTGCAGCACAAGCCCGAGCGGAAACGCCTTCAGACCCGGTTGATCTCCGCCGGCCATCGCCATCCTTCGCGGTTTCACCGGACGGCCATCCGTCACGCTTTTGCGCTCGCCGCTCTCATCCGTTGCAGTGGTGCTTGCCATCGGCATATCCGGCGCCTGTGGTTGGATTGCCGATGTTTCGCCCTGCTTCTTATTCGAAGCTGGTTCAAGATCAGAATTAGATTTGGGATTTGAATTCTGTATGTGACGCTCAGCTTGGGACTCATTGCCGTGCATATTTTGAACATTTATACGAACTTCCAACAGGTTGAGCACTTCCTCGCGCAGCATCTCCATCTCTTCGACAATAGGCGTGATGTCATGGATGTCGGGTGAGCGCGGGATCCGGGCCACGAGATCGCGGAAATGGCCATGCACCATCGTCCAGTCGCCCGGCACACCCTCTTCCAGAGCGGTCTCGATCAGCTTGGCAATGTCACGCCGGCAGAGCGACAGACGCTCGCGCATCGCCCTGAACTGGGCGCGGTCGACGGTGACCTGCGCTGCCAATGCCTGGATCTCATCGGCACGCGCAATCAGCGGGGCGATATTGAAGCCATAGGCCTGGTCGACCTCCCCCTCCCCGTCCCGGCGCGCAAAGCGCTTGCCGTTCGGGCTATCCTTGCGCACCAGCAATCCGGCCTCGACCAGGGCTGCCAGATGGCGGCGCAGGGTCGCTGGAGCAATGCCGTGGGCGCGGATCGATAGCTGGGCGTTGGAGGGAAAGACCACAAGGCCGTGCTTTGCACTGAGCTCATTGCCCGGATAGAAGCTGAGCAGCGCGTTCAGCACCGCCAGCGCCCTGTCGGAAAGACCGAGCAGCGGCTTTGCTTCGCACAGCGCGCGAAAGATCTTCCACTTGTCGACTGACTGTTCCGGCGCGATGTCGTTGGCCTTGTACTGGCTTGCCAGCATGCCAAGCGTCATCGGCCGCCGCCCAAAGGGCGTCGTCACACTTCCTGTCTGCATTTTCTCGTCACCTTCAATAAGGCAATAGAAATGTGCTCACCAAACGGCGCCAAGACTCTTGACAGTGATTCCGGGAAATGCGATTCTCAAGCTGCGAGACTTAGAGAAAGCTTCCGTTACGGCAACGTTCGGGGGCTTTTTTCTTTTGCGGTATAGTCCTCTCTTGCTTCGTTGAAACGGTTTCGCGATGCTGGGGCTTAATCTGCCTGTCGCTCCGCGAGATAGGATTGATGCAGCTCCGCTAGCCGCGCGGCGACGTAATCGGCAAAAGCCGGTGCTGTCTTTTCGTCGAACACCATATTGATCTTTGAACCTCCGCGCTCGAGCGTCGCCAGCCGAACACCGGCACTGCTTTTCACAGCCTCGGGCTTCTTGCGCGTCTTCTGGACAGCCAGAGATTCCATCACTTGGCCGAAACGGCTGTCGCTGTCGGCATCCCTGAATGCCCGGCTATCGAGCAGGCTTTGCAGCGCGGAACCCTGCTTTGCATCGGCGAGACGTTCTGCAAGTGCCACCCATCGCGGACGACCGGCCTTCGGTGCCGAACCGATCGCTTCGATCAGCGACCGCGGCACCGAATGGGCGACGCTCATCAGCTTCGACAGCTGCGTCTTCTCCATACCGAGCGACGACATGATGACGCGACGGTCGAAGCCGCGTTCTTCCAGTGCAAGAGCAAACAGTCCGCGCTCGATATAGCTGAGGTCGGCACGCGCCGAATTTTCCTGCCCCTGGATAACCACCAGCTCTTCATCGCTGAGGTTCTGCACCACGGCCTTCACCGGCAGCTTGAGGGCCGCCATGACGCGTACGCGGCGATGACCGAAGGCGATCTGGTAGCTGTCCGGCTTGTCAGGGTGAGGGCGAACGAGGATGGGGCTTTTCTGGCCGGATTCGCGAATTGCATCGGTGAGACGGGCCAGATCGACACCATCGTCAGCGAGGCGATCCGAAATGAAGGAGGCTTCGATTTTTTCCGTCGGTATTTCGACAACAGCAGCGCCAGCTGCGATCAGCGCTCTCGCCTGATCGGCAGCGCTGGCGATATTGCCGAGGGAGCGACCCATGGCACCCACGGCACCGGAGCGTATGTGATGAAGCTTCTTTTCCGCTGGCAGTTCGACCTGCGGGGCAGGGTCACCAGCCGTGGAGTTGCCAGCTGGCAACTCCTGTTCACGGCGCGAAAGCATGGCCTTGAGAGTGTCTTTTCTGCTCATGCTGCCCTCCCCCAGGCCTGCCTGATCAGGCTTTCGATTTCACCGTTGACTGCATCCAGAGATTCGATGGCGCGGTCATAGGTGTTCTTGGAAAAGTTCTCCCGGCCTACCTCGTAGAGCGTCTGCTTGGAGAGACCGGCATCCGACACCGCCGTCGACTTCAACATGACATTCGTGAGCACGCGTTCACGGAACAGCGACCGCATGAATCCGACCATCTGCGCCTGCGGCGCATCGGAGGGCTCATAGCGCGTCACAACATAGCGGATGAAATCATAGTCGAGATCCCCGCCGGACTCCTGGACGACGCCGAGAAGATCGGATGCCATCAACAGGAACTGGCACATGGACATCACGTCGAGCATCTGCGGATGAGCCGTGATCAGCAGGCCGGTCGACGCACACAGGGCTCCGAGCGTCAAGAAACCGAGTTGGGGTGGGCAGTCGAGGACCATGACGTCGTAGTTGTCCGCAACTGTCCCCAGAGCCGATGCGACACGCCCGAAAAACGGTTCTGCAGACCGCTCGGCAAGAGCGCGCGGCGTATCGTGTTCGAACTCCATCAGCTCCAGGTTACCCGGCACCAGATCGAGACCCGGTATATAGCTGCGGCGAATGATGTCGGTGAGCGGGCGCCGATCGCCATCGTAGCGGACGGCGCCGTACATCGTCTCGTTAGGGCCGATATCGTATTCCGGCTGATAGCCATGCAAGGCAGTCAGCGACGCCTGCGGATCGAGGTCGACAGCAAGAACGCGGTATCCCTGCAGGGCGAGATATTGCCCAAGGTGCGCTGCAGTCGTTGTCTTGCCGCTGCCACCTTTGAAATTGACCACCGCCATGACTTGGCAATGCTCGCCCTCGCGACGACGGGGCACATAGTGCTTGCCCTTGGAATTCTCATCCAGCACAACGCGGATCTCGTTGATCTGATCGAGCGTATAGGAGCGACGACCGCCGGCGGTGATTGTCGGCTGCGGGCCTTTGCCATTCAACGAAAGCTGGCGAAGATAAGCGTCGGCAATGCCGATAAGCTTTGCCGACTCGACGGAGGAAAATGACCGTAAGGTTTTCTGCGATACCGGCGGGAAAAGCGCCTGACGCATCGCCAGCAGCTCCTGCGATAAAGCAGCGCCATCGGCCGCAATGACTTCCGTCATTGGACGCCTCGGCATCAGGGTATCCCCAAGCTGACTACGGGCCTTCGTCATAACTACGCATTTTCTCCAAGCTATCAGGATTATCCGTAGGCGAGGATGCTCCGAGTCGCAATGCTTGGCAAGAAAATAAGGGTTAATGACCGGTTAGCGCCGGAAGATCCGGGTGGCGCTGGTCTGACGAAGTTGCCACCTGGCAACTTATCAGCGCCATATCCTGAAACGACTTGCCCAAGGCAAGCGTATTGTTACGACAATCTCTATGATTCGGCCATGCGGGCCACAAGGGCAGGGTTGTCACTGCGGGCCTCATTGGCGAGGTAGCGCTGCTCGAAGGCATCGACGGTCATCGGCCTGCCGTAGAGATAGCCCTGCCCCTCGTCACATTTGTAGTGCTGCATCAGCATTTCCTGTTCCGACGTTTCGATGCCTTCGGCAATAACCTCGAGGCTGAAGCCGTCGGCCAGTTTGACGACGGCCTCAATGATGGCCCCGTCCTTCTCGCTGCGATCGACACCGCTGACGAAGGAGCGGTCGATCTTCAGCCGGCTGACCGGATAGTCCTTCAGCAGGCTGAGAGATGCAAAGCCGGTCCCGAAGTCGTCGAAGGCAATACCGACACCGAGTGCCCGCAGGCGACGCAGCGGCTGCATGATCCGTTGCTCATTCTGGAGAATGATGTTCTCGGTGATCTCGAGTTCGAGTGCAGCCGGCGGCAGGTCGAACTCTTGTAGGATCGCCTCGACCACCTCCGCAAAATCTCGGGTGCGAAACTGGGCTGCAAAGAGGTTCACGCCGATGCGAAAATCCGCAATCCCGGCACGCCGCCAGCGGGCCGCCTGCCGGCAGGCGGAGCGCAGGATCCATTCGCCGACGGGCACAGCAAGAAGGCCGACCTCCAGCACCGGCAGGAAAGCAGACGGCGACACCACTCCGAGCGTCGGGTGGTTCCACCTTATCAGCGCTTCGGCGCCGGTCAGGCGCCCGTCGGTAAGGTTGACCTGGGGCTGATAGTAAAGTTCGAACTCCCGGCGCTGCCATGCCTGGCGCAACGACGAGCTGATCGCACCCTTGCGCGAGGCGCTCTGGCGTAGTTCGGGCGTAAACACCCGGACCAGATGACGTCCGTCGCCTTTAGCCTGGTAGAGCGCAAGATCGGCGTTGCCGAGAAGTTCTTCATAGTTGCAATCGCCGGCAATCGTCACGGCGATCCCGATGCTGGCACCGATGTGGATCGGCTGGTCCTCGAATTCGATCGGCTCCTCGATGAGGGCGATCAGCGACAGTCCGAGATTGGCAGCCTTGAGTGGATCGGCCGTACCGGTGAGAAAGATCACAAACTCATCGCCGCCGAGACGCGCCACCATCTGGTCCTCAGCGGTCGCCTTTCGCAGCCTTTCGGCAACGACTTGCAGCACGAAGTCTCCAGCCGAATGTCCAAGCATATCGTTGACGTCCTTGAATCCGTCGAGATCGATCAGCACCACGGTGGCGTGGGCGCCCGACGAACAGGCCCGGTTCATCTGGCGATTGAGGCTTGGGCGGTTGGAAAGGCCGGTAAGATGGTCGAATTCCGCAGCGAGCTTCATCTGGCGTTCCGCCTCTGTCCGCAGCGTGATGTCGCGAATGATCGCGCCGAAGAAACGCTCGCCGCTCTCGGACCACTGGGAGAGGGAGAGTTCGATGGGAAACTCGGAACCGTCGCGCCTGCAGGCGGTGAGGTTCACCGACGTACCGATGATGCGGGCAGGGCCGCCAGCGGCCACGCGCGCCAGTCCGGCACCGTGTCTCGCATGCATCGCCTTCGGCACGATGATGTCGAGGGACTGTCCGAGCGCCTCATCGACGGTGTAGCCGAACATGGCCTCGGCTGCGCCGTTCCACGAGGTAATGCGATTGTTGCTATCGGCGCAAATAATGCCGTCCGGAGAGGTCGAAGCGATATTGCGGAAGCGGCTGCGGCTTTCCCTGTCGGAACACTCCAGACGGCGGAACTCCATCCGATCCAGCACCATGGAAGACAGATCCTGGAGCACCCGCCTGTCCCGCTCGGAGAAATCAAGCCTCGGTTTATTGTCGATCAGGCAAAGGCTACCGATACCGTGACCATCCTTGGTCAACAGCGGCGCGCCGGCATAGAAGCGGATATGGGGAGAACCGGTGACCAGTGCATTGTCACTGAACCGTGGGTCCAGGCTCGCGTCGGGAACGACGAAGACGTCTGCCGCCATGATCGCGTAAGTGCAGAACGACACGTCTCGTCCGGTTTCGCACACATCGAGGCCAACTCGCGCCTTGAAGAATTGCCGGTCGCGGTGCACCAGCGAAACCAGCACGATCGGAACGTCGAATATCCGCGAGGCCATCTGCACAATCTGGTCGAAATCTGGATCCGGGGACGTATTCATCTGCCCGAATGAATCCAACGCCCTGATGCGATCTTCTTCGTTGTCGGCGAGGGGGTAATTCATCTGGATGCTCACGGCCATTCACGTCAGGGATCGTTTATAACACTAGACCCTTAATTAGCTGACAAAACGCAGCTACAATTTTACCGACAGGTATGTTTTTCGATGCCTGAGACTGCCGTGGCGAACTCATTCGAAGGCGGCCAAGCTGCATGCGATCAGATTGGCCGACGATGACACGGCGGCGATGCGGGGGAACGTGCCGGCACGACAGCCGAAGGCGCGCCAGTGATCGCGCGGAAGCGCAATTCAGTGCTTAGAACTATAGGATTGCGGAGACGTGTTAGTGGCTGCAAGCCTCAGGCAGCGTGAAAAACTTCATCTGTCAGGAGCAAGAGGAAATCTTCGCCCTCGAGCTTGTTTGCCACCTGTCCGTCTTCGGTCATATAGTCGAATACCGGCTCTATCGGCTGGTTGGCAAAGGCAAAACGCGGCCATTTCTTCTGCTCGATAATGACAATGTGACGCCCGGCATCGTCCCGGCACTTTATTCTTCTGGTTTCTTCGAACCGCGTCATCTTTTCGCCCCTTATCTTTTGCAGCCAAGTTTAGAGAAGAAGCAACCGGAGTCAATCCAGCTTACGAGATTGTCGGAATCGACGTTAATTCACCGTTATATTACAGCAACTTCGCAATCTGGCGGCGATGACTCTTAATAAAGTATGCGTTGCAGAGCGGGCTTCAGTCTAAACGATGCTGCCAACACAAAATTGCCTTGGTGAACGACTTTGACTGCGGCCCCGAACCATGCAGTCAACAATTGGAAACATTGATGGAAAACGACGCCACGGAAGCCTTCGAGCATACCGAGCATGCACAGCACGCTGCCCATAGCGGCAATTCCTTCCTGTCGAGGGTTGCCGTCAGCATTGCCATTCTCGCCGTCCTCGCTGCCAGCGCCGGCAGTCTCGAGACCATCGAGAGCGGGGCTGCGACGGCCGCTCGCTCCGAGGCGGTGCTCTTCCAGAACAAGGCGACCGACAACTGGAATTTCTTCGAGGCGAAGAGCCTGAAGAAGAACATGTATGACATCGCTGCGGCCCAGGGCGGGGCGGCAGCGGCCGATTGGCAGGCGCAGGCGAGGCGCAACGAGACCGAAAGCCAGGATGCCGCCAAGACCGCGAAGGAATTCGAAGTTCGGTCGGAGCAATCGAACGTCGAAGCGACACACCATGAGCACCGCCATCATTTCCTGACGGTCGCTACCACCTTTCTCCACATTGCCATCGCCATCGCCACGATTGCCATCATCACCGGCGGCCAGCGCTGGCCGTGGTATGCCTCGCTGGCACTTGGCGTGGTGGGAACGGCGATTACCGCCGTCGCCTATCTGCCGTAATCTCCGACGAGGTCACGGCATATTGCTTTTGTCTGATGCCTCACCGAGATATAGCGATATTCCAGAAGCTGAAGATACAGGAAACAACGATGACGAAAACCAAGAGCCACAGCGCAGACAAGCCGCAGGTCGTGCTGTCGATCGATGTCGGCGGGTCGCATGTGAAGGTGATGACCAGCGCTGGCACGCCGGAGCGGAAAATAGAATCGGGAGCGTCCCTGACGGCGACAGCCATGGTCAGCGCTGTCGAGACGCTCGTCAGCGATTGGGAATTCGATGTGATTTCGATCGGCTTTCCCGGTCCTGTTCGCCGCAATTTCGCAATCGAGGAACCGGTCAACCTCGGTGACGGCTGGGTCGGCTTCGATTTCGCCCACAGCTTCGGCAAGCCGGTCAAGATCGTCAACGATGCGCTGATGCAGGCTATCGGCAGCTACGATGGCGGCCGCATGCTTTTCCTCGGGCTCGGTACCGGGTTGGGATCTGCCATGGTCATCGAGAATGTCGCTCAACCGATGGAACTGGCCCATCTGTCGCACAAGAAAGGCAAGAGCTTCGAAGACTACCTCGGCGAAGCCGGCTTGAAAAAGCGTGGCAAGAAGAAGTGGCGCGGACACGTCTTCGATGTCGTCGATCGGATGAAAGCAGCCTTGCTGCCGGACTACATCGTCATCGGCGGCGGCAATGTCGACAAGCTGGACGAGCTTCCAAAATCCTGCCGTCGTGGCGACAACACCCTCGCTTTCGAAGGCGGCTTCCGCCTCTGGCGCGATTCCACCTTGATCGTCTGAACCGGAAACGGTTTCGAAAACACAATACCAGTCGAAACGAAAACGGCCCCGGCATATTTGCCGGGGCCGTTTGAAGAAGCTTTTGAGGTCCGAAGCAGATCTTAGAACTGCTTGCGGAGACCGAAGGTAACAGCGTTGCTGCGGTAGTCGGTGCTGGATGTCGAACCGTCGCGCGCCGTGAAGTCGAAGTTGTCGGCTGCAGTGTAGCGATAGCCGATGTCGAGCGTGGTCTTTTCGAACAGCGACGAACCGGAGAAAATCGGCTGCAGGTTGATGCCGACGCCGGCGTCGAGGTGGTAGGCGAATGCCGTGTTGCTGTCGTCCATCAGCGTGCCAACGCCGCCAACGCCCTGCTTGCGCAGCTTGAGGTTCATCGCACCGACGCCGCCGCCCACGTAAGGCGTGAAGACCGAAAGCATGCCGGTGTCGCCAGCCGGTGCCAGCGGAATGTCGAGGTAGCCGTTGACGAAGCCCTGGATGGTGTTCGCGTCGCCGTAGGAGTTGATCGAGCCGAAGCCCCCGAAGCCCGTCAGCTTGTGTTCGTCTACCGATGCCGTGCCGTAACCAACTTCGAGTTCGACGCGCGGTGCAACGAAGCCCATGGAGCCGAAGTTATAACCGCCGCGCAGTGCGCTGTAGAAGCCGGTGTCGTACTTGGTGTCGATGTTGAGACCAGCGACGTCGAAATCGGTGTGCTTCAGGAAGGAAACCGAGCTCAGCGAGCCGATGTAAAAACCCATGCCGTTGTCAACGGCAGCTGGTGGCTGCATCGGTGGCGTCATGTCAGCAGCGGCTGCGACGGAAACCAGCGAGGTTGAGACCAGGGCCGCGAGGAGGAGCTTCTTCATTTGATTTCCTTGGACATTTTTTAAGGTGTTCGGTTCAGACTTCTTCAATGAATAATGCATATAGGCGCATGTTAGCGATTTGCATTGCTTCTATTTATGTTTTTAGGGTTTCAGCCTGAAGCTAATGACATACCGTTGCGAACTTGCCACAATCCCTGCACCGCCCTCAACCAGAGAAAGGCAAGGCTTCTGCGGCATGCAACTCCGGCAAGCGCTGATAAGCTTTTCGAGAGCAAAAGCGGATCATTGGCCGCTGTTTTCGGGCTTATCGGACAGCAGCCTTGCCACTTCTTCCAGCAACTCATGCCGGTCCATGAGCCGGTGGTTATCTTCCAGGCTGAGCGGATCCTTGGCTTCATCGCCACCCGCAACCTTTGGGTTGGCGCTCAGCCGTTGTTTCAGCAGGTCCTGGTAGCGCTGCGCAATGTCGGACATCTTCAAACCGCCATCGACCCAGGCTTCCAGCCAGCCGCGCAGGATGGGATCGGCATCGATGGGAACACCGGCCCCCCGGAATTTTTCGAGAGTGTTCGCCAATATGTCGGCACGTGTATGCTGCGTAGTCATAGATGCGTTTCAAGCCTGTCATGAGATTTGCGGCAGATGAATCGAAACAGTTCTGCCTAGGATGCGCGCGCGCGCCGCTTGCCCTGTAGGATGGACAAGGACTTCAACAAAGCCGCCTCTATCTTCCCGAGGCTCTGCGGTTTCGGCACGACGCAGACGGCGTCGGAGAAATCAGCGACCATCTCCGGATTGCCCGTCATGAAAATCACTTCGATCCCGTACCGATCGATCAGTTCGCGGGCAATTTTGGGGCCCGTCGGACCATCCGCGAGCTGTATGTCGACAAGGGCAATGTCGGCTTTGGGCGCCAGAGCCAGCGCCTCGACCTGTGTGCGCGCCAGCCCGGCAATCTCGAATCCATTATCGAGGACGAGATTTTCGAGGTCGAACGCGATGATCGGTTCGTCCTCAACCACTAAAACTTTCATGTCTACTCCACCCTAACGATCGCTGCCGAAGTAGGCATCCTCAGGGACACTTCAAGACTTGATAACGTGTTGTTTATGTGCAGCCTCACGCCCGGTCCGAAAGCGGACGGTGGGTCGGCGGTCATCCCCCGCCGTTCGGGTACAGGCGCCGAGGCCCCGGCAACTGGGGCTGTGGCGCCCCTCGCTCAACCCTTGTTGCGGGCCGCCGTGTAGCGGTTGACCGGCATCGACAGGCCTAGATTTTCGCGCAGCGTCGTGCCCTCGTATTCTTCCCGGAACAGGCCGCGCCGACGCAATTCCGGCAGCACCAGCTCTGTGAAGTCGGCGAGGCTGGACGGCAGTGTCGGGAACATCAGGATAAAGCCGTCGGCCGCACGTGTCTCGAACCATTCCTCCATGAAGTCTGCAATCTGGGTCGGCGTGCCCGTGATCCCGTTGCCGGTATGTTTCTCGGCATAGTGGCGCACCAACTCGCCGACGGTATGACCCTTGTTGACGAAATCCACCAGTTCGTCGAACAGCGCCTTGGAGCCGCGCGGCGTTGTCGGCAGGCGGTCCATGGGGAAGGGCTGGTCGAGCGGCACGCCGGTGAGGTCGGCCTCGAGAAATTCGGACAGCATCAGCCGGCCGACATCGGGATGCAGCTTGTCGATCATGAAATCGACTTTGGCCTGCGCCTCGGCCATGGTCGCGCCGACATTCAGCACCACCCCCGGCATGATCTTCAGGTCGTCCTCGCTGCGTCCATAGGCGGCCATGCGACCCTTGACGTTCTTGTAGAAGGCGCGGCTACGGTCGATGTTGGAGGCAAGGCCGAACACCACCTCGGCGGTGCGGGCAGCGAGATCCATGCCGGCCTCGGAACCGCCGGCCTGTGCGATGACCGGGCGGCCCTGCGGCGAGCCGGCGATGTTGAGCGGCCCGCGAACCTGGAAATGCTTGCCCTTGTGGTCGAGCGTATGCAGCTTTTCCTTGTCGTAGTAGATGCCGCTTTCCCGGTCGCGCAACAGCGCATCCCGCTCGAAACTATCCCACAGGCCGAAGACGACATCGACGAACTCCGTCCCGCGCTCGTAGCGCACCTCATGCGGATCGAGGCCCTCGCGGTTGAAATTATAACCGGTTTCGTTGTGGTCGGAGGTCACGACGTTCCAGCAGGCGCGACCCTTCGACAACTGGTCGATGGAGGCGAAGATGCGGGCAACGTTGTAGGGCTCGTAATAGCTGGTGGAAACCGTTCCCACCAGGCCGAGATGGGTGGTGGTGACAGCCAACGCCGAAAGCAGCGATGTCGGCTCGAAGCGGTTCATCTTGGTCGGCTGGCGCGCCAGCGCATCGGCATCGCCGACTGCCGAGGCAGCGGAATCGGCGAGGAACATGAAATCGAACTTCGCCGCTTCCGACAGCCTCGCGATGTTGAGAAAATGGCTGAACTCATTCGCACCGTTGACATCGCTGTCGGGATGCAACCATGCCGCGGGATGAAATCCAAAAGTATAGACAAATGTCCCGAGCTTCAGCTTATCGTCACGCACCATCGATTCTGTTCCTTGCATGGTAAAGCCTGGCCTGCAGACCGCAGGGACCCCGATGCTATTGCCGCCCGCACCATTGAACAAGCCGCAAACCGCGCGCCACCCGCATTTTCTCCACACTTTCCCCCGGCAGGGCGAGAGAGCAGGGGAGGGGCGAGTGTGACAGGTCAGGCACGAGGGAGCGGGACGCATATCGAGCAAGGCATCGGAAAATGAAGCGTATCCAAGCGCCCGAACCCAATGAAACATATATCCATAATTGCCGAGCCCTTGAAGGCCCAACCCGCCTGGGATGCCCACCACACCCTCTTCCTGTGCTCGTCACAGGAATCCAGTCACGGCGCGTCTGCGCCGTGAGAGGGCCCTCTGTTGATGGGGAACGTGCTTTTGCCCAAAGACTTGGGCGGCTGGATTCCTGTGACAGACACAGGCACAAGGAAGGTCGGGGGTGGCTCTTTCCGGTTTTATGATCTTTCTGACCTCACACGCACGCACACACTCTCTCTATCTCTCGCACTCTCTCCTCTCGCTTTACTCCCTCGCCCCTGCTCGCAGCACCTCACGGGGATAAACCGTTGGGATTTCCGTTTGGAAACAATGCCGGCATCATAATTTCATCCCCATGCTTTCGACCCGATCTATAATCACCCCGTTCCGCCATTGGATACACCGGTCTGCGTTGCCGGCGAGGTGGGACCGGGTCTTGGAGGGGTTGCCGTCTACGCAGGCGACGTCTTCGAGGGTCCGCAGAAAGTGGATCCCTTCGAGCCCCTAGGCTCGGCGTGCCTGTGTGGCATAACTCCGGCAGCTTTTCCCCGAAACGGGACCTGGGTCGGAAACAGAGGATCCGGAGTTGCGGATAAAAACTGTCGAACGGGGCACATCTGGTGTCACTTAACTAAAAAATCATCAGGCACTCGGTGTGCCCCGGCCATCAGAATTGTCATGACACGGACCGAACAGGTCGCGTGAACGGGGAGGCGTGGGCCAATCTACGAGAAGCCATGCAGACGACAACCGCAGGCAACCAACCCCTTGGATCAGAGCGATGCCATCAGGCGGAACTGCGCAGCATGAGTTCGGCATTGAGCAGGATGCGTTCCTCGACGGTAGCCGACGGCGTGGCGGCGGTGGATTCGCCGAGCTTGTTGAGCAGGAGCTCGATGGCGAGCTTGCCGATCTCGTTGTAGTTCTGGGCAACCGTGGTGATCGGCGGACAGGCGTAGCGCGAAAGCGGATGATCGTCATGTCCGGCGACGCGCAAATCGCAATCGGCGCCGTGCCCGACCCGCAGTCCCTTCTGGTAGGCGGCGGAAATAACGCCGAAGGCGACGCGGTCGTTGGCGCAAAGGATGGTCCTGGAGGGAAAGCCGGATGTCGACGCCAGGATACGGTTTGCCTCCTCGAAGCCAAAACGCTCGAAATCCCAGCTGGCAACGGAGGACAGCCCGACGAGTTCGGGGGTGAGGCGGAATTGCTCCATCGCCTCGATATAGGCAAGGCGCCTGGTCGCGGCATTGGTGTTGACGTCAGGCATTCCGAAATAGCAGGGCGGCTCGCCGGAGCGGCAGAGGTAATCGACGACGAGGCTGAAGCTCTGGCGGTTGTTGGTGCCGACAAAGGCAGAGGTCTCGTCGAGCGGCGAGTCCACATAGACGAGGGGAATGCTCTGGCCGAGCTGCTGCAGCGTCGCATGGTGCGATTCTATCCCGAGAGGCGCGATGATGGCGCCGGCAACATTCAGCGACTTGAAGGTCTTGATCGCCTCGTCCTCCATTCCGGCCTTGCCATCCGAGGACAGCACGAAAGCCAGAAATCCGGCCTCGTTGGCGATGAGCTCGATCCGGCGGGTGAGCGCCATATAGAACGGATCGGTCGAATTCGGGATGATGACGCCGATGATATTGCTGCGCCGGCGGTTGAGGTTGACGGCGAACATGTTGGGACGAAAGCCGGATTTCTTCAGCGCATCCTCGATGAGATCCCTCGTCCTGCGGCGCACCGAGCTCGGATCGTTGAAGTATTTCGACACGGTCGGACGGGACAGGCCGACGAGTTCGGAAAAATCCTCCATCGTCCTTATCGGTTTCGCCACCTTGTCTCTCCCATCGGTCAGGAGTTCACCTGTAGATCACTCGTCTCCGGGCGAAAAGCCGGAATCCGCGCGCAATCGATGCCGGAAATTCACTTAGTCGGCGACATATTGTACCTTCATGGTCGCCGCGTCCTTCGACTTGCTGGTCAGGAACGGCAGCACCTCGGCGAGAGGCAGCCGGTGCGACACAAGCCGCCCCATCCGATCTGCATCCCGCTTCAGAATCGCAAGTGCATCGGGAATGGTCCCGTTCAGCGAATGGGAACCGACAAGCTTCAATTGCCGCCTGAAAATCTCGAACGGCGCGATCGACACCCGGGCATCCGGCGCGCAGACGCCGAACACCAGCATGGTGCCGCCATCGGCGGTAAAATCGGCCATGCCCTCGACGACAGCGGGAATTCCCGTGGCATCGGCGACGAAATCGAATTGGCGCCGGCAGCCGGCCAGATCCGCCGACCCAGAGACCGCGGTGCCAAGGCCGAGGCTACCTGCAAAGTCGAGACGACGTTCGTTGATGTCGGCAATTGTCACGGCGGCGACGCCCTCGGCCTTCAGCGAGAGGGCGAGCAGCAGCCCGATCGGCCCGGCACCGAAGACCAGTGCCGTCTGCGTGCCGTGGGCACCGGTGACAAGGTTGGCACTGCGCAGACCGTTGAGGACGCAGCCGAGCGGCTCGGCAAGTGCTGCGAGCTCGAAGGGCATGTCGCCGATCTCGTGCAGGTGCCCTGCGTCGACGGCGCTGTAGGCTGCGAAACCGCCATTGTGGGTGACCCCGTACGCCTTCAGCGTCCCACAGAGATTGCCGAGTCCCTTCAGGCAGGCGTCGCAATGCCCGCAGGTGAGGTTGGGATCGACGACTACACGGGCGCCGACCTTGATCGACTGCACATCGTCCGCGACGGCCTCGACGACGCCCGCATATTCATGGCCGGGGACGACTGGAAAATGCCCCTCGCCGTAGCGACCATAGAGAACGTCGATATCCGTGTGGCACAGACCGGATGCCTTGACCCGGATCAGCGCCTGGCCGGGCAAAAGCGCCGGCATCGGCAGGTCGGCGATATCGGCAACGCCGAGGGCCTTATAATTGATGGCTTCCAAGACGTCCTCCCGCACGCTTTCAGACGATGGCCGACCGTAAGGTCAGCTCATCCAGTTTCCGCCGTCGACATTGTAGGTCTGGGCAAGAATGTAGTCGCTTTCGGAGGATGCGAGAAAGACAGCGATACCCTTGAGATCGTCGGGTGTCGCGAAGCGGCCGATCGGCACGGACTTGGCGACGGCTGCCTTTTTCTCGCCGGGCTGCAGGCCTTCCCACTTGGCGAAGCTGGCGTCGACGACATCCCACATTTCGCTGTCGACGACACCGGGGGCGATGGCGTTGACGTTGATGCCGTGCTTGACGAGGGCGAGCGCCGCAGACTGGGTGGCCGAGATGATCGCGGCCTTGGAGGCGCAATAGAGGGTCACCAGCGCTTCGCCGCGACGACCGGCCTGACTTGCCATGTTGATGATCTTGCCGCCGCGACCGCGTGCGATCATCGCATTGGAGACCGCCTTCATCATGAACAGCGGCGCCTTGAGATTGATGTCGAAGATACGCTCGTAGCTCTGCTCGGTGATCTCGTTGATCGGCGCCATGTCGAAGATGGCGGCATTGTTGATGAGGATGTCGATGCCGCCGAACTCCTGGTCGACCGACTTGACGACGCTCTCGATGGCCGAAAGATCGGTGACGTCGAGCTTTACGGCGCTGGCGCGATCGCCAATGACAGCGGCGGCCTTGGTGGCACGGTTGATGTCGATGTCGGCGATGACGACCCGCGCACCTTCCTTGACGAAGGCTTCTGCAAAACCGAGGCCGATGCCGCGCGCACCGCCGGTAATCAGGGCGACTTTGTCCTTCAATCTCATAACACGCTCCAAATTCTAGATATTGACGAATGTCTGCCGGAAAGCCCTGACCTTGGGAAGGTTAAACTTCGAACGCCCGGGAGGGTGCTCGCGGCGGCAAGCCGCGAGCGGTATCGATCATTTCGGATAGCCGGCCTTCTTCATGTCGCGCTCGACCTGTTTCTGGGCATTGTCGAGGGCGGCGGTGACGGTCTGCTGACCGGCAAGCGCGGACGATATCTGCTGGCCGACGATGGTGCCGATGCCCTGGAACTCAGGAATGGCGACGAACTGGACGCCGGTGTAGGGAACCGGATCCTTCGTGGCCTTGGTCGGATCGGCCGACAGGATGGCCTTCAGCACGGCGGCGGCAAATGGCGCTGCCTTCTGGTACTCCGGCAGGTCATAGGTCGATTTACGCATGCCCGGCGGCACGGCGACCCAGCCTTCCTTCTCTCCCACCAGCTTCACATAGTCCTTGGAGGTCGCCCATTTGACGAACGACTTGGCGGCCTCGACCTTGGTCGATGTTGCCGGGATCGCCAGGTTCCACGACCACGACCAGCTGGCGCCGTGCGGGGTGACCTCTATCGGGGCGGCCGTGAAAGCGATCTTGTCGGCGACCTTGCTCTGCTTCGGATCGAACACGCGGCCGGCGGCCGACGTCGCGTCGATCCACATGGCGCAATGGCCGGTCGCAAACAACGCCTGGTTTTCATTGAAGCCATTCGATGTCACACCGGGAGGACCGTATTTGGTCAGCAGCTCGACGTAGTCGGTAACGGCCTTCTTCCAGGGCGCCGAATTAATCTGCGGCTTCCATTTCATGTCGAACCAGCTGCCGCCATAGGTGTTGATCATGGTTCCGAGGAACGCCATGTTCTCGCCCCAGCCCGGCTTGCCGCGAAGGCAGATACCGTACTGCTCCTTCGACTTGTCGGTGAGCTTGGCCGCGTATTCCTTGATCTGGTCGTAGGTCGGCTGCTCCGGCATCTTGAGACCGGCCGCATCGAACAGGTCCTTGCGGTACAGCGTGAACGAGCTTTCGGTGTAGAACGGTACCGCGTAGAGCTTGCCGTCGACTGTCAGGCCGGCCTTGATCGGCGCCAGAAGGTCGTCGTAGTCATAGTCGCTGCCGAGATCGCCGACCGGCTCCAGCCAGCCGGACTTGCCCCAGATCGGTGCTTCGTAGCCACCGATGGTCATGATGTCGAACTGGCCGCTTTTCGTGGCAATGTCTGTGGTCAGCTTCTGGCGAAGGACATTTTCCTCGAGCACCACCCAGTTCAGCTTGTTGCCTGTCTTCTTCTCCCACTCGGGCGCCAGCTTCTGCATGATGATCATGTCACCATTGTTGACGGTGGCAATCGTCAGTTCCTCGGCCTGGGCCATTCCCGCCATCAGGCCGATGCCGACGGCGGATGCGGTCAGCGTGCGAATAATTGTTGTCATGACTTCGTTTCTCCTCCCGAAAGAAAACCTACGCATAAAATTACATGCGTAAAGTTTTATTGCAACGAAGCGTCCTGCTGTCAACCGATCGGATATGACCGCTGCCGAATTTCCAGTCATATCTCGAAAATCATATGGCATAATGGCTGTTTTATTTGCTTGATTACGCTTACCTGCACACGAGATAAGCAATCCGCAAGGCATGCGCTAATTTACTCGCGTCAAATTCTGTTGACTCGCGATTTCCCTTTCTTTAGCCAAGACGGACCGCCGCATTGCATTATCCGTCCTTGGCGGGGCGAGGGAGGTAAGATGTCTGCTTTACAGACCGGAGGGCTTGCGCCTGAAGCGCTCGGGCCGACGATCACGATGGGCGAAATCCTGGTGGAGATCATGGCAACGACGGTCGGCCACGGTTTTCTGGAGCCGCAGGCCCTGATCGGCCCCTTTGCCAGCGGCGCGCCCGCGATCTTCATCGACCAGGTCGCGCGCATGGGCGGATCGGCTGGCATCATCGCCAGCGTCGGTAACGACGATTTCGGCAAGCTCAATATCGACAGGCTGCGGCGCGACGGTGTCGACGTCTCAGCCATATCTGTCATCGGCGATCTCCCAACGGGGAGCGCTTTCGTACGTTACCGGCCGGATGGCGCCCGCGATTTCGTGTTCAATATCGCCAGCTCCGCTGCCGGCCGGATCCAGCTGACGGCGCCTGCAACGGCGCTGATCGAGCGCAGCGGCCACTTGCATGTCATGGGATCGGCTTTCGCCATTCCGGGCGCCTCCGACATCATCCATTTTGCTGTCTCGGCGATAAAGGCCCGCGGCGGCTCGGTATCCTTCGACCCTAATGTTCGCAAGGAACTGGCGAATGGCGGGGAGGGCAGGCAGCTGCTCGACGATATGCTCGCCGTCACCGACCTCCTGCTCCCGTCCGACGACGAACTGCTGATCGCAGCCGATACCAGCGACGAACCGACGGCCATCGACAAGCTCCTTGGTATTGGCATTGGCGAGATCGTGCTGAAGCGCGGCCGCCATGGGTCTTCCTGTTTCGCACCCGGCTCGCCGCCGCTTCATGCAGCCGCCTTCGCGGTTTCCGAAGTCGATCCGACCGGCGCCGGCGATTGTTTCGGCGCCACCTATCTTACTGCCCGGCGAATGGGCTCGACGCCGGAGCGTGCGCTGTTGCTGGCCAACGCCGCCGGCGCCCGCAACGTCACGCGGCAAGGGCCGATGGAAGGTGTCTCCAGCCTTGAGGAACTGCAGGAATTTGCGCGAACCACACCGAGGGTGATCTGATGAACCAGCTGCTGACACGCCTCGCTTCTTCCCGGCAAGAGGGCTCGCCGTTCGGCATCACCTCTGTCTGCTCCGCCCACCCGACGGTGCTGCGGGCAGCGTTGCGCCGCGCCAGAAACAACGGCCGGCAGGTGCTGATCGAGGCAACGTGCAACCAGGTCAACCAGTTTGGCGGCTACACCGGCATGACGCCGGCAGACTTCATCGGCTTCGTCTGCGGGATCGCCGCAGACGAAGGCCTCGAGCGCTCCCGCATCCTTTTCGGCGGCGATCATCTCGGTCCAAACCCCTGGAAGAAAGAGACTGCCGAGGCGGCCATGTCGAAATCTGAGACGCTGGTCCGACACTACGTTCTGGCAGGCTTCAGCAAGATCCATCTGGATACGTCAATGGCTTGCGCGGGCGAGCCAGCGAGCCTCGGCGACCGGATCATCGCCGAGCGGGCAGCCCGCCTTGCCGAAGTCGCCGAGCAGGCCGCCCGGGCCAACGGCCTCGCCATGCCGGTCTACGTGCTCGGCACCGAGGTACCGACACCCGGCGGCGCCGACCACGCCCTCGATACAGTGGCGCCGACTTCAGCCATTGACGCACGTTCGACCATCGAGATCCACCGCGAGGTATTCGAGCGGGCAGGACTTGCCGATGCCTTCTCCCGGGTAATCGCCTTCGTCGTCCAGCCCGGCGTCGAATTCGGCAATGCCAACGTGATCGCCTACAGGCCAGAAGCGGCATTCGATCTCGGCGCTGTCCTCGACGCGGTCCCGCAATTTGTCTTCGAGGCCCATTCCACTGACTACCAGACCGTCGAGGCGCTGTCGGCTTTGGTGCGCGATGGCTATCCGATCCTGAAGGTCGGACCGGGCCTAACTTTTGCCTACCGCGAATCGCTGTACGGGCTCGACCTGATCGCGTCGGAACTGGTCCCGGGCTATGGCGACCGGTCGCTTATGCGAGCCATGGAAGACACGATGCTCGCCGATCCCGCGAACTGGCTTGGCCATTATCATGGGGAGGGGAATGCGCTGAGAGTGGAGCGGCATTACAGTTACAGCGACCGGATCCGCTATTACTGGGGCAAGCCACAAGCGACGGAAGCAGTGGAAAATCTGCTGCTGGCGTTGCGGGGGGTCGTCATCCCGGAAACCGTCGCCAGGCAGTTCCTACCGAGCCTTGTCATTCCGTCGGGCCGGCCGATAGATGCCGAACTCGTTCTCATCCAGTCTGTCGATGCCGTCCTTGAGACGTACGACGCCGCGTGCCTGGAGCAACCGACGTCGGCTCGATGCGGCGGAGACATCGCTTAGCGCATCGGCGGATAGGTGATTTTCGGGGGGGGGGGCATGGCGATCGAGGTGCGAGCGCCATGCCGAAGATCAATAGATGCCTGGGATCACTCTGCGGCCTGCAACGCGGGGATCTCGGGGGTACCCGAAAGCTCCCCCCTCATCGCGGCCGCAAACTGGACTTCGTCCAGCTCGTTTTCCCAACGTGCCACGACCACAGTCGCGACCGCATTGCCGACCAGATTGGTCAGCGCACGGCATTCCGACATGAAGCGGTCAATACCGAGGATAAGCGCCATGCCGGCGATCGGCACAGAGGGGACAACCGACAGCGTTGCGGCCAGCGTGATGAAGCCCGCGCCGGTGATGCCTGCAGCGCCCTTGGAGCTCAGCATCGCCACTGCCAGGAGCAGGAGCTGGTCGCCGAGCGTCAGCGGTGTGTCGGTTGCCTGGGCAATGAACAGTGCCGCCAGCGTCATATAGATATTGGTGCCATCGAGATTGAACGAATAACCGGTCGGAATGACCAGCCCGACGACCGACCGCTTGACGCCGGCCCGCTCCATCTTGTTCATCAGGCCCGGCAAAGCAGCCTCCGAGGACGACGTGCCGAGCACGAGCAGAAGCTCTTCCTTGATATAACGGATCAGGTTGAGGATCGAGAATCCGTTGTACCAGCCGACGGCCCCGAGCACGACCAGCACGAACAGGAGCGACGTCAGGTAGAACGTCCCGATCAGGAAGGCGAGATTGGCAATGGAGCCGATCCCGTATTTGCCGATGGTAAAGGCCATGGCACCGAAGGCGCCGATGGGCGCAAAGCGCATCAGGATGGCAACGAGACGAAAGATCGGGGCCGTAAGGGCCTGAAGGAAATCCGAAACCACGCGTCCACGCTCACCGACGGCACCGAGCGCGATGCCAAAGAACACCGAGAAGAACAGCACCTGCAAGATATCGCCCTTGGCAAAGGCGCCGACGATGGTATCGGGGATGATGTTCATCAGGAAGCCGATGATCGTCGCATCGTGCGCCTGGGCGGCATAGGTGTTGACCGCCTTGGTGTCGAGAGTGGCCGCATTGATATGCATGCCCGCGCCGGGCTGCAGGACATTCGACACCACGAGGCCGACGACGAGAGCAAGCGTCGAGAAGATGAGAAAGTAGAGCAGCGCCTTGCCGACGACGCGACCGAACTTCTTCAGGTCCGACATGCCGGCGATACCCGTCGTCACCGTCAGGAAGATGACGGGGGCGATGACCATGCGTACAAGCTTGATGAAGGCATCGCCAAGCGGCTGCATGGAAGCGCCGACCTGGGGATAGAAATGGCCGAGCAGAATACCGGCGGCAATGGCCGTCAGTACCTGCACGTACATCTGTCGATAAAAGGGAAGTTTGCCCTTGGTCGGGCTACCAGCGTCAGGAATTATCACAAGATCCTCCTCTTCGCCCAAACCGATCTCTCGGCCCTCCGGGCTGCAAATGACAAGCAGCCCTCCGACTGCAAGCTACATGACTTGCAACATCCATGCCAAACTCCGCAAGCGTCATAAGTGTTTGCGTAAAATAGACTTTGGTGAAAGCCGTTCGGCCAATTGGGCGCTTGTAGTGCGGAAATCCGCACAAAACCATTGAGGTCTGGCCGGGATTATGCACAGATGCAGCATGCTTCATCGCCCCCAACCTCCCAACCAGACGCCTCTGGACCTTGCCAAGCGACACCGCCGCGTATGGCTTGCCTTTGCTGCTACCAGCGCGCTGGTCCTGACCGTTGTCCTTTATACGGCCGGCGTCTATGGACGGTCGGTTGCAGTACATGCGCTGGCAGACCAGGGGCGGACCGATGCCAATCTGAAAATCGCCTTGCTGCGGGCAGTCCTCGAGCGGCCACGCGCCCTGCCGTTGCTGCTGGCCGACGACCTGCAGGTTCGCGACGCCCTTGCTACCGCAGACGACCAGCCCGTGCGGCTACTGGATCGCAAACTTGAAAGTCTTGTCTCCGGCACCAAGGCCTCCGTGCTCTATGTCATCGACCGAAACGGCATCGCGATTGCCTCCAGCAACTGGCAGGACCAGCTGACATTCGTCGGCAAGGATTACTCCTTCCGCGACTATTTTCGCCGCGCCATTGTCGACGGAACGGCCGAACATTTTGCCCTCGGCAACACCAGCAATCGGCCCGGCCTCTATATCTCCCGCCGCGTCGGAGACCCTCGGTCACCCATCGGCGTGGTCGTCGTCAAGATGGAGTTCGATCAGCTGGAAGCCGACTGGCGCGAGACGGCGCGCCCTGCCTATGTCACCGACGACCGGGGCATCGTCCTTGTGACCAGCATCCCGTCCTGGCGTTTCATGACGGATGCACCGCTGGCAAGCGACCGCCTGTCGGCCATCCGCCGAAGCCTGCAGTTTGGCGACGCGACGCTCACTCCCCTGCCGATCACCGCGCCGGTGGCGCTCGATGCGGATGCCTCGATCGTCCGCGCCGTGCTGCCCGGCACCAACACCGGCGAATATTTGCGCCTGAAAGCGCCGGTGCCCTCGACGCCGTGGACGTTGAACTACCTCGTGCCGACGGACGCTGCGATTGCGACCAATATCCGCGAGGATCGCTTCATCGCGCTTGCCATAGTGCTGCCCGTTCTGGCGCTGGCCGCCTTCCTGTTGCGTCGCCGGCATGTCTCGGCGATGGAGCTTGCCGTCGGTCGTGTGGCCCGCGAGGAGCTGGAGCGGCGGGTGCTGGAGCGCACCGACGATCTCAGTCGTGCGCGCGACCGTCTCGAGGCAGAGATTTCCGGCCACCGAACGACGGAGGCCAAGTTGCAGGTGGTCCAGCAGGAACTGGTCCAGGCGAACCGGCTGGCGATCCTCGGCCAGGTGGCGGCCGGCGTCGCCCATGAAATCAACCAGCCGGTTGCCACCATCCGTGCCTATGCCGACAACGCCCAGATCTTTCTGGAACGCCATCAACCCGGGCCGGTCAGGGAAAACCTCAGCCTGATCGCCTCGCTGACCGAGCGGATCGGCACGATTACCGAGGAGTTGAAGGCCTTCGCCCGCAAGGGCCGGACGTCGCCCGTGCCGGTCGATGTCCGCGGCATCATAGAAGGCGCCGTGGTGCTGCTCCGCAGTCGCTTTGCCGGGCAAATCGAGGCGCTGGCGATCGAACTGCCGCCCCGGGGCATGATGGTCATGGGCACCCGCGTCCGCCTCGAGCAGGTGCTGATCAATCTTTTCCAGAATGCGCTGGAAGCGCTCGAGGGGCGCAACGACGCGCGGGTTGCGGTATCGGTCTGCGAGACAGCGCACGAAATCGCCATCAGCATCGCTGACAACGGGCCGGGCATCGCGCCGGAAATTCTCGATTCGCTGTTCACCCCGTTCAACACTTCGAAGCCCGGCGGCCTTGGTCTTGGCCTCGTCATCTCCAAGGACATCGCGGCCGATTTCGGCGGTCGCATCGATGTCGACAGCGGCGAGACCGGCACGCGCTTCGTCCTCCATCTGCCAAGGGCATCCTCATGAACGAAGTGCCGCTCATCCTGCTCGTCGACGACGATGCCGACTTGCTGCGGGCAACGGCCCAGACACTTGAACTTGCCGGCTTTTCCGTCACCGCATTTTCGCGGCCACGCGATGCGGTCGAGGCCCTCGACATCGCTGCCGTCAGCGTCGTCGTGTCGGATATCCGGATGCCTGGCATGGACGGGCTGGAGCTTTTTGCCCGCGTCCAGCAACAGGACGACGACCTGCCGGTGATCCTGATGACCGGCCACGGCGATATCCCTATGGCGGTGCAGGCCATCAAGGACGGTGTCTACGACTTCATCCCGAAACCCTTCGCAACGGACAGGCTGGTGCAGAGCGTGCGGCGGGCGGTGGAGAAGCGGCGTCTCGTTCTCGACAACAGGAGGCTGCGCGAAGCAACCGACCAGGCGCAGGACGGCTTGCCGCTGATTGGCCAGACACCGGCGATGGAACGACTGCGGCGCACCCTGCGCCAGATTGCCGATACCGACGTGGACGTGCTCGTTACCGGCGAGACGGGCAGCGGCAAGGAAGTCGTGGCAAGCCTGCTGCATCGCTGGAGCCGCCGTGCGAAGGGCAATTTCGTCGCGCTGAATTGCGGCGCGCTGCCGGAGAGCGTCATCGAGAGCGAGTTGTTCGGTCACGAGGCCGGCGCTTTCACCGGTGCCCAGAAGAAGCGCATCGGCCGTATCGAGCACTCCGGCGAAGGCACTTTGTTTCTGGACGAGATCGAGAGCATGCCGCAGTCGGCGCAGGTGAAGATGCTGCGGGTGCTGGAGATGCGCGAAGTCACGCCGCTCGGCACCAACGACATCCGGCCGGTCGATCTTCGTGTCGTCGCCGCCGCCAAGGTCGACCTGAGCGACCCCGGTCAGCGGCAGGGCTTTCGCGAGGATCTTTTCTATCGGCTCAACGTGGTCACCATCTCCATTCCGCCGCTGCGCGACCGGCGCGCCGATATCCCGCTGCTTTTCGGCCATTTCGTGGATCGCGCCGCCGCGCGGTTCAACAAGCAGCCACCGGCCGTGCCGCCGGATGTGCATCGCTATCTCCAGGCACACGAATGGCCGGGCAACGTCCGCGAACTGGCGCATTTTGCCGAGCGCTTTGTCCTCGGCCTCGCCGACACCGGTCCTGCAACGCCTGGAGCCAATGACGCAGACAGCCCGATCATGTCGCTGCCTGCTCGAATGGAGCAGTACGAGGCCGATCTGATCCGAAGCACTCTCCGGGAACATGACGGCGACATCCGCCTGACGATCGAAGCCCTCGGCATCCCCCGCAAGACGTTTTACGACAAGCTGCAAAGGCACGGTATTACACGCGGAGACTATGTGAAATAGGGGCGGGCCTCAGGCGCGCTCGGCGCTGACACCACCCGGACGCTGGAGATAGCGGCCCATCTGCTTGGTGCCTTCCATTCTATCGCCGTTGACGATGGTCTTGCCCCTGAGGATGACGCGCACCGGCCAGCCGGTGACCTCGAGCCCTTCATAGGGCGTGTAGTCGGCGCCGTGATGCAGGATGTCGTTGCTGATCGTTACCGACCGCAGGGGATCCCAGAGGGCGATATCGGCATCCGAGCCGATGGCGATGGTGCCCTTTTGCGGATACAGGCCGTATTGTTTCGCATGGTTGGTCGACGACAGCGCGACAAAGCGGTTGAGATCGATCCGTCCCTTGGTGACGCCTTCTGAAAACAGGATGGGCAACCGCGTCTCGACACCCGGAATGCCGTTCGGTATCCACCGGAAATTGCGCTTTCCCTTCTCATTGAGCTTGCCCTGGTCGTCGTCGTAGCGAAAAGGGCAATGGTCCGATGAGAACAGCTCGAAAGTCCCGTTCTGCAGGCCCTCCCAGCAGGCGATCTGGCTTTCAGCGTCGCGCGGCGGCGGCGAGCAGACGAATTTGGCGCCTTCGAGCTCTGCCGCATCGAGATCGTCAGCGGTCAGCATCAGGTATTGCGGGCAGGTCTCGCCGGCAACATTGACACCACGCGAGCGCGCCCGCTGGATCTCTTCCATCGCCTGTCGGTTGGAGACATGCACGATGACGATCGGCGTCTCGACGATCTCGGCCAGCGACAGGGCGCGATGGGTGGCTTCCCGCTCGGCGGCTATTGGCCGGCTGGAGGCGTGATATTTCGGCGCAAGCTCGCCTTGCGCCTCGTGCTTGCCGATCAGAAACTGGATCGCGTCCTCGTTCTCGCAATGAACCATGACAACAGCGCCGGACCGTCTTGCGGCGTCGAGCGTATCGAGGATCTGGTCGTCGCGAAGTCGCAGGCTTTCATAGGTCATGAACACCTTGATCGAGGTGTAGCCGTCATTGACCAGCGCCGGCAGCTCCTGGCCGAGCACGGCGGCAGTCGGATCGGTGACGACGAGATGGAAGGCGACATCGACGTAGCATTCGCCATCCGCCTTGGCATGATAGACCTTCAGGCCTTCGCGCAGGCTGGTGCCCTTTTCCTGCATGCAGAATGGCAGCACAGTCGTATTGCCGCCAAAGGCCGCTGACAACGTGCCGCTGGCAAAATCGTCGGCCATGACAATACCGTCACCGGAAGGCTGGGCGAGATGTACGTGGCTGTCGATGCCTCCTGGCATGACATAGAGCCCTGTCGCGTCGATAATCTCGGCGGCATCAGCGAGACCAGTTTCGAGCGCTGCGATCCGGCCATCGATAATGCCGACGTCGCATGCTAACGTTTCGCTCTCGGTAACGACTGTCCCGTTCCTGATGATCGTATCGAACCGCATGCTGCACTCTCTCTTTTTCAGGCTGTTGCGCTAAGCATGCCGACGTCGCTGCCGAGGATCGCGTCAAGCGACGCAATCAACCGGTCGACTTCCTCCAGCGTGTTGTAGTGGACCATGGAGACGCGCACCGCCCCGTGATATTGCGGCAAGCCGATGTGATCGCCAAGCCGTCGCGCGTGGAAATCTCCGAAGCGGATGGCGATCTTGTGGGCATCCATGGCCTTGCAGATGCTTTCGGAATTGCGCCCCTCGAAGGCAAAGCTGATGGTCGGTATGCGGCTCCCGCGCGCATTGTCGCGTTCGCCGAATATGCGGCAGTCGTTGCGGCTGCCGAGGTAGCCGAGCAGCCGATCCGCCAGCGCGTTTTCCTGCTTCGCTATGACGTCGAAGGCCGCGACGATCTTTTCACGCAGGCTGCCGCTTGAGCCGGCGCGTTCACCGAGTTCGGCCAGATAATCAACGATGCCGGTCAGCGAATAGGCGAGTTCGTAGTTGGCATTGCCGGGCTCGAGCTTGCCCGGCACTTTGTCCCGCCCGTAGAAGAAGTGATAGAGCGGATCCAGCTCGAGCAGATGATCGTATTTGCCGTACATCATCGCGTAGTGGGGACCGTAAGTCTTGTAGAGGCTGAAGACGTAATAATCGACATCCCATGCCTGCACGTCGATGGCGCGGTGTGGCGCGTAGGCGACGGCGTCGACGCATATACGGGCGCCGCGTGCATGGACGAAAGCGGCGATCTCGGCGATTGGATTGATCGATCCGAGAATATTCGAGACATGGGTGACGCAGACGAGCTTCGTCCGCTCCGTCATCAACGGCGCGAGATCGGCCATGTCGAGCACGTAGGTCTCGGTATCGAGCGGCCAGAACTTGAGAACGATGCCGGCATCCGTCAGACCTTCCCACGGGCCGATGTTCGATTCGTGGTCGGAGATCGTGACGATGATCTCGTCGCCCGGCTTCAGCTGGCTGCGCATGCCCTTCGCCAGGTTCTGCAGCAGCACAGTCGTCGAGCCGCCGAAGACGATTTCCTCGGGACGCGCCGCATTGACCAGATGCATTGCCGCCATTCGCCCGTCCGCAAGCGCCTTTGCCGCCTGCAGCGAGACGTCGTAGCTGCCGCCGATCTGGACGTTCTTGTCATAGAGGAAGCTGGTCATGCGATCGACCGCCGGCTTTAGGATTTGCGAACCACCGGCGTTGTCGAAAAATGTCCATCCGTTGCCGAGCCCTGGAAATTGGCTTCTGGCAAAATCGATGTCGAGGGGGCGTTGCATGAGCTGATCTCTCCCGGAATATTTTGTTTTTCAGTGATTGAGCACGGCGCGCAGGAAGCTCTTGGTGCGCTCCTGTTGCGGCGCGTCGAATATCTCCGCCGGCGTGCCGGCCTCGATGATGCGCCCGCCATCCATGAAGATCACCCTATCGGCCACCTGGCGGGCAAAGCCCATCTCGTGGGTGACGACGATCATCGTCACGCCAGTGCCTGCAAGCTTGCGCATGACGTCGAGCACCTCACCGACCATCTCCGGATCGAGCGAGGAGGTGGGCTCGTCGAACAGCAGGACCCTCGGCTCCATGGCCAGCGCCCGGGCAATGGCGACGCGCTGCTGCTGGCCGCCGGAAAGCTGCTCCGGATATTTATCCGACTGCTCGGAGATGCCGACGCGGGTCAGCAACTCGCGTGCCTTGCGGGCGGCATCTGCCGTTGTCGTGCCGCGCACCCGCATCGGCGCCAGCATGACGTTTTTCAGCACGGTCAGGTGCGGAAACAGGTTGAACGACTGAAACACCATGCCGACTTCGGCGCGGACCTGCGCCAGCGCCTTGCCGCGCTCGACCTTGATGCCGTCGACATGGATTGTGCTCTCCGGCGAAAATGCCTCGAGATGGTTGATGCAGCGGATCAGCGTCGACTTGCCGGAGCCGGATGGCCCGATGACGCAGACCACCTCACCTTCGCCGATCTCGAGATCGATGCCGTGTAGCACCTCGAAATCGCCGTATGACTTCTTGAGGCCCTGGATGCTGATGATCGGTCTCATGGGCGCCTCCCGACATTGAAGCGTTTCTCAAGGCGGGCAACGATGGTCACCAGCGGCCAGAGGAAGGCGACATAGATTATGGCAGCGCCGATCAGGGGGGAGGGGTTGGCCATCAGCGCCTGTGCCTGTGTCGCCTGCTTCAGCAGATCCGGCATGGCGACGACGGAGGCGAGCGCCGTGTCCTTGATGACATTGATGCAGTTGTTGGTCAGCGGCGGAATGACGATCTTGATCGCCTGCGGCAGGATGACGTCGATCATCATCGGCCGATACGAAAGACCCAGCGCCTCGGAAGCCTCGAACTGGCCACGGGGGATGGCCTCGATGCCGGCGCGAAAAATCTCCGCAGTATAGGCAATCGACACCAGCGTCAGGGCTGCCACGGCCGAGAAGAACGGCGAAAAGCGGATGCCGACGAAGGGCAGGGCATAGTAAACGATGATCAACAAAACGAGCAGCGGGATGGACCGGAAGAAATCCGTATAGATCTTGGCGATCGCCCGCACCGGTGCCGGAGCGTAGAGGCGAAGCAGCGCCAGGAACATGCCGCCGACAAGGCCGGCGATAATGCTGGTGATACCGATCTCGAGCGTCACCCAGAGCCCCGATATCAGAAGTGGAAACGCCCTGATGAGGACAGGAACGTTGAAGAATGTCGTGAAAATATCCATGAAACCGCCGGTCAGATCGTCGGGAAAAGGATGGCGACATCAGCCGCCATCCCCGTCGGGCTAGCCGGTTACTTGGCGGCCGGCATATCCATGACCTTGACCGTCGAGGTCGTGTCTTCGGCCTTTGCGCCGAACCATGTCTGGTGCAGCTTGGCGATATAGCCTTCGCCCTTCAGCGTGGTGATGACGTCGTTGACCTGCTTGGCAAGAGCATCGCCCTTGTTGAACATGATCGAATACTTCTCGCCCGTCGGAATACGCTCGACGACTTTCAGGTTCGGCTTGTCCTTGACGTAATACTGCAGCGCCGGGATGTCGCTGATGTAGCCGTCGATGCGGCCGGCAACGAGATCGAGCATCGCAGGCTGCAAGCCTTCGAAGCGGCGGATTTCGCCGAGGCCGTATTTGCCGGTATTCTCGGTCGCCCACATGTCGCCGGTGGAGCCGGTATCGACACCCACGACCTTGCCCTTCATCCCGGCAAGATCGGCAATGCCGCTGGCTGCCGTCACCGTCAGCGACTGGTCGCTATCGTAGTAGGGCTGGGCGAAGGTGACTGATTCGAGACGCTTGGGCGTGATGGTGATCGACGAAACGGCCATGTTGATACGGCCGGATTGCACCGCTGAGAAAAGCCCGTTGAACGGGATGTTGACGAACTCGACAGACTTGCCGAGACGCTTGGCAATCTCGGTGACAAGATCGACTTCAAAGCCGACAGTCTTGCCGGTATCGTCCTGGAACTCCCAGGGGACATTGCCGATGTTGGCACCGACCGAGAGATCGGCTGCGAAAGAGATCGAAGATCCGGCAAAGGCCAGGATTGCTGTGAGAACGGTTGTTTTCAGAAATGACGGAGTGCGCATGGGTTCCCCTTGATTTATTTTACCCATCAGTTTTATGTGGTCGAACTGGTCAGACCAGTTCGACCAATCAAGCATGGCGGCCTGGCATTTGCAAGACGGCAATAAAGTAAAATAGAGTTCACGACATCAGTGGCCCGACAGCATCGGCCGCGCCGGCACAAAGAAGACGTTGAATGCTCACCAGAACACTCGTTCCCCAATCGGCCGCCCGGATTATCCAGGATATGATCAAGGCCGGGGAGTTGAAGGCAGGGCAGAAGATCCCCTCGCAGCGGGAGTTTTCCGTTCGACTCGGCATCAGCCGGGCATCGCTGCGCGAGGCGCTGCTGACGCTCGAAACGCTGGGCCTGCTCAAGACCGAGGCGGGCAGGGGCACCTTCGTGGCCGGCAACCGCCCGTCGGCAACCAACGCCATGGCACCGTGGCGCTACGCCGACAGCTATTCGGTGTTCGATGTCTTCCAGACGCGCATCATGCTGGAAGGCAACATTGCGGCCCTTGCGGCTGGACGGCTGACGGGAGGCCAGTTGCAGGCAATGGAGGACGCGACCAGAACCATGGAGGAGTGCTGGGCCAGCGAGGATCTGCTGACGAATGTCGAAGCGGATCTCGAATTCCACGGCATCATCGCGTCCGGCTGCAGCAATGCAATGCTGCGCGCACTCTACCAGACCGTCCGCGAGCAACTGACGGAAACGCAGCGCCAGCCAATCCCGATCACCGAACCCTCGCGCATGCTGGCATCGGTGGCCGAGCATCGCGCCATCATCGCGGCGCTGAAATCCAACGATGTCGAACGTTCCAGGCTGGCCATGGAAACCCATGTCCGCAACACCGCGCGCTGCGCCGGTCTATTTCCCTGAAATGCCACATGACCAGGCTTATGCTGCCGACTATATAGTAGAACGACCAAAACTTTTATTCCGGTTGATCTTTGTCAAAGCCAAGCCGAGGGTAGAAGGTCCAAGTAATCTTGGACGGACCAACTCTCTCTCGGTGGTAAAGACAGCATGTATTCCAGGATAATTTGCGCCATAGGACTAGGCCCGCGTGAAAAGGCGGAACACATGTTGCGTCGCGCATCCGCGCTGCTCGACAGTGACGGCGAGATCATCGCGCTGCATGTCGTGGAATCAGTTCCGCATTACACACCCCAATCCGCGCCATCGAGCGCCGATATGGACTGGATGAGCGACGTGGAGGCAAAGTTGAAATCCCTCTGCTCGCGCCTCAACATCGAAGCCACCTACCTGATCAAGGCCGGCCGCGTTGCCCCGACGATCCTCGATGCGGCCCGTGAGCGCAATGCCGACCTCGTCATCGTCGGCACCCATGTGCAGGACATCACGGATGCCCTTTTCGGGTCGATTGTCGACCGCGTCACGCGCGGGGCCAGTTGCTCGGTGCTTGTCGATCGCCACTGAAACGACGACCTGAGTTGCCTGCTGTCAGGAGACGGAAATCCCGCGGCAGAATATCGTTACGAACTCCCTGAGGTAGGGCACCCGCGTCAGGGGACCGACCACGGCCTCGGATCGGTTTGGCGGATAGCCCAGGGCGACGTTCATGAGCATCTGGGCGATCATCGTTGCATCGTCGATGATCAGCCGTCCTTGCGCCTGCTGCTGCAGCAGCCAAGCCGTCAGCCGCTCGGACTCCTTGCTAGTCGTGCACCGGTAGATCTCCCAGAGCTCGGGATGGTCCTGTCCCTGGGTATAAACGATCCGGAGGATGGCATCCCGGTCGTCCAGCTCAGACTCATGACCGTCGGACGGTGGCAGAAGGATCGTCTCGAGGGTCTTGGCAACCGAGCCACCTTCGATTTCATCCGGAATTTCCAGGCGGACGGCAACCTCGACCACCGATGTGAAAAGGTCCCGCTTGCTCGAAAACGCACTGTAGAGCGTGGCCTTGGAGATTGCGCAGCGTGCGGCGATCATTTCCATCGTCGCGTCGACGAAACCCACCTCGATGAAAACCCTGAGGGCGGTCTCGACGATACTTGTCTTGCGGAGATCGGGATCCAGGCGGGGTCGGCCGCGAGGCAAACGGTGAACGGTTTCATTTTCAGTGACAGACATATCTGTGCCGCTTAAATCTTTATAGCGTGAACGCCGTCACGCCGACGGAGCCGAACAAGCCTGCAAATGCAATGACCCACAAAAGCCATACAGTTAAATATCGAACCGAACCGTACAGTTCGATATACCATCGCGGAGGGGGTTGCAAGTCACATCCTTTCGCGGTGCAGCATGGGAACGGATGCCTCCAGGATGGCATGGCGCGACCTCCCGTGTGTCAGCGGACTTGCATCGACCCGCAAATTCCGCTGTAGCTTTCCAGATATCGCCGTCAAGGAAAGAATCTCCATGAGGAATTGGACGAGAGCAAGGCGCGACGCGTGTGCAGGATCGCATCTGAAGACGGTCCCGCGAGCATCGTTGATTCGACCGGCTCGACGTCTGGCAATCTGGGGAGCAGTTTCCACCAGCCTTCTTATTTTCGGTCTTGCGCCTGCAGAGGCGGCGAAAAACTCGCTCGATCTCGGCATGACGATCGAGCCTTCTGGCCTCGACCCGACCATCGCCGCTCCCGTCGCCATCGGCCAGGTCAGCTGGCAGAACATCTTCGAGGGACTGGTCGCGATAGACGAGGCCGGCAGGGTGCAGCCGCAGCTGGCCAAAGGCTGGGAGATCTCGCCGGACGGCCTGACCTATACGTTCCATCTGCAATCCGGCGTCAAATTCCACGACGGCCAGCCATTTGATTCGACAACCGCCAAATTCACCCTGGATCGCGCCCGTGGCAGCAGCTCGGTCAATCCGCAAAAGCGGTTTTTCACCACCATCGCCTCAATCGACACGCCGGACCCGCAAACCCTTGTGCTGCATCTGTCGGCACCGACGGGCAGCCTGCTCTCCTGGCTCGGCTGGCCGGCTGCTGTCATGGTGGCACCCAATTCGGCCGCAGACGACAGGACCCGACCGATCGGCACCGGCCCGTTCAGGTTCGTCAGCTGGGCGAAGGGCGACAGGGTCGAGCTGGAAAGGAACGACAACTACTGGAACAAGGCGGTGTCTGTGAGGCTGGACAAGGTGACATTCCGGTTCATCTCCGATCCGCAGGCCCAGGCCGCGGCGTTGAAATCCGGCGGCGTCGATGCCATTCCGGAATTTGCGGCACCGGAGCTGATGGCTTCCTTCGCAGGCAACGAGGCGCTTGTGACCAGGATCGGCAACACCGAACTCAAGGTCGTGGCCGGCATGAACAACAGCCAGAAGCCCTTCGACGACAAGCGCGTCCGGCAGGCGCTGATGATGGCGATCGACCGCAAGACGGTCGTCGACGGCGCCTGGTCTGGCCTCGGCACCCCCATCGGCAGCCACTACACGCCGAACGATCCGGGCTTTCTCGACCTGACCGCCAGGTGGCCATACGATCCGCAGAAGGCGAGGGCGCTGCTCGCCGATGCCGGCTATGGCCAGGGCTTTTCCTTCACCATCAAGTCGCCGCAGATGGCCTACGCTTCGCGCAGTGCGGAGATCATCCAGGCGATGCTGGCGGACATCGGCGTGACTGTCACCATCGAGACCACCGAATTTCCGGCCAAGTGGGTGCAGGATGTTATGCAGGACCGAAACTACCAGATGACCATCGTCGCCCATGCGGAGCCGATGGACATCGACATCTATTCGCGCGATCCCTACTACTTCAACTATCGAAACCCGGCCTTCGACGCCTTGATGAAGAAGGTGCAGGAAACCACCGATCCCGCCGAACAGGCCGAGATCTATGGCAAGGCCCAGACCATTCTCGCAGACGATGTGCCGGCGCTCTTTCTCTTCGTCATGCCGAAGCTCGGCGTCTGGAACAGGAAGCTCAAGGGGCTATGGGAAAACGAGCCTGTCCCGTCGAACGTTCTCACCAATGTTTTCTGGGAAGAGTGAGAGCAGGCGTGGCCCAAACCGGCATCAGGACGCTTGAACAGCCGATGGTATTGCCATCCTCATCGCCGAGCGTATCGGGGCCAGATGGCACACCGTTGCTCGCCCACCCACGCCGGCCGGGAGTGACCGCTTGATCGCACTCATTGCGCGGCGCCTTGCCGGCCTCCTCGCGACCCTGATGATTGTCTCGCTGCTGCTCTTCACCGTGGTCGACCTCATGCCGGGCGACCAGGCCTCGATCATGCTCGGCACCTCTGCCTCGCCGGAAACCCTTGCCTCGCTGCGCCACCAGCTTGGCCTCGACCAGCCTCTGCCGCTCCGCTACGGCCATTGGCTGGCCGGCGTTGCAACGGGGGATCTTGGCCAGTCCTCGACCTACGCTGTCCCCGTCGCCGGCCTCATCGTCGAACGACTGGCCGTCACGTTGCCGCTGGCACTCGGTGCCATCCTCATCTCCATGACCATCGCCATTCCGCTCGGCGCGCTCGCCGCATCGCGCCGGGGTGGGCTGTTCGACTGGCTCGCCTCTGTTATCGCCGAGGTCAGCATCGCCGTACCTGCCTTCTGGGTGGCGCTGTTGCTGATCATGCTGTTTTCCACCACGCTCGGGCTGATGCCGTCGGGTGGCTTTCCCGGTTGGAACGGCGGCTTCTGGGCTGCCGTCAAGGCACTGCTGATGCCGGCCGTTGCCCTGGCGCTGCCGCAGGCGGGGGTGCTGACCCGCGTCACCAGAGCAGCTGTGATCGAGACCACGCACGAGGATTTCACCCGGACGGCAAGGGCAAAGGGCCTCTCCGACAGCGCCGTGCTCTGGCGACATTCCGTGCCGAATGCGATGATCCCCATCCTGACGGTGCTCGGGTTGCAATTCACCTTCCTGGTGGCGGGTGCCGTTCTCGTCGAAAACGTCTTCAACCTGCCGGGCCTCGGAAGGCTGGCGTTACAGGCTCTATCGCAACGCGACGTCATCGTGCTGCAGGATGTCGTGCTGTTCTTTGCAACGCTCGTGATCGTCATGAACTTCCTCGTCGACCTCTCCTATCTGGCGATCGATCCTCGCCTGCGAAAAAGAGGCTGAGATGGTGGCCGCCTTTTTCCAGGAAACAGGCCCCTACCGCCGGCGAAAAGCTCTCGTTGCCGGCGCCACCCTTGTTTTGCTGCTGATTGCGGTGGCGCTCTTGTCGCTTGTCTGGACACCGGCGTTGCCAGCCAAAATGCAAATCGCCCACAAGCTGCAGCCGCCACTCGCCTACGGCCTGCTCGGCACCGACCAGTTCGGACGCGACGTGCTGTCGATGCTGATGGTCGGCTGCTGGAACTCCCTGTCGATCGCCATCGTCTCGGTCGCCATCGGCGGCACGCTCGGCTCTGTCATCGGCATTACCGCGGCGGCCCTGCGCGGCGCCTTCGAATCCGTGACGATGCGGGTGTGCGACGTGGTCTTCGCCCTGCCGCCGATCCTGTCGGCGATGCTGCTCGGGGCTTTTCTCGGACCCGGTCGTTTGACAGCGATCCTGGCGATCGCCACCTTCATGATCCCGGTCTTTGCCCGCGTCAGCATGGCAGGCGCCCTGCAGGCCTGGAGCCGGGATTACGTTCTCGCCGCCCGCGCGCTCGGCAATACCCGCCTGTCCATCTCCCTCCGGCACGTGCTGCCGAATATCGCCAGCCAGATCATCGTCCAGATAACCATCCAGCTGGGCCTTGCGATCCTGACCGAGGCAGGGTTCAGTTTCCTGGGGCTGGGACTTTCCCCGCCGGCCCCGACGTGGGGGCGGATGCTGGCCGACGCGCAGACCTATCTGGCGCTGGCCCCCTGGCTTGCCATCCTCCCCGGCCTTGCCATCGCCCTATCCGTATTCGGCTTCAACATGCTCGGGGACGGCCTACGCGACCTGCTCGATCCACGCAACGCAAGCCGCTGATGCACGAGAAAGCGCCTTTCTTCTGCCTCGCTACCACGGGATAGAGCTGACATAATTTGCCAACAATGTCTCGGCTATGGTCCGCCGACGAGCTTGACGGCAGAATGGGGCTTTGATTTCATGAAGCAAATACGCGCGCCAAGTTCCTGGAACGCTAAGCGGCAGTCGAGAGAGGAACTCATGGCATGACGTCAGGGACCCCGAGGGCAGTCAGTCTGAAGAACGTGGCGATTTCGTTTGGCCACGTCGGCAAGAAGCAATACGAAGCCGTCGCTCAGACCAATCTCGACATAGACGAGCATGAATTCCTGGCCATCGTCGGACCGACGGGATGCGGCAAGTCCACGCTTCTCAACGCCGTGGCCGGCCTTCTCGCGCCTGCCTCGGGATCGGTGGAAATATTTGGAAAACCACTGAAGGGCCTGAACCGCGAAGCAGGCTATCTCTTCCAGCAAGATGCCCTTATGCCATGGAAGACGGTTCTCGAAAACGTCGCGATCGGCCAAGAGGTTGCAGGTATACCCTCGAGCGACGCCCGGCGGATGGCGCTCGAATGGCTGGAGCGCGTCGGGCTCGGTGCTTTCGCCGACCGCTTCCCGGCAACGCTCTCCGGCGGCCAGCGCAAGCGCACCGGCCTGGCGCAGGTCCTGATCCGCAACCCGAAGATCCTGCTGATGGACGAGCCCTTCGGCCCGCTCGATGCCCAGACACGCCTGATCATGGGAGATCTGCTGCTGAAACTCTGGTCGGAGGATCGCAAGGCTGTCTTGTTTGTCACCCACGATCTGGATGAGGCGATTGCCCTTGCCGACAGGGTGTTGATCATGTCGGCCGGCCCACGGTCGCGGATTATCGGTGATTTCAGGGTGCCGCTCGCCCGCCCGCGCGAGATTGCCGATATCCGCCACGACGCGACGTTCAATGAGCTTCACCGCGAGATCTGGGAGGCGCTGCGCGACGAGGTCATGACTGCCTACCGGCAGACGAGCGGGGCTGGCCGATGAACCGCGTGCTTCTCTTCTCCCTGCAGGTACTGGTCGCCGCCATCATCCTGGCGACCTGGCACGTGGCAACCACCACAACGCTGTTCGGAAACCCAAAAACGATGGCATTTTTCTTTGCCGATCCGTGGAAAGTGTTGTTGCGCATAGTTGATTGGTTTGCGAGCGGCTCGATCTGGTACCATCTCTGGATCACGCTATCTGAAGCCACGCTTGCCTTTCTGCTCGGCTCTTTCGGCGGTGTTTTTCTGGGCTTCTGGTTTGCCCGGCAACCGATGCTCGCTGCGGTCTTCGATCCCTATGTCAAGGCTGCGAACGCCTTGCCCCGCGTCGTGCTGGCGCCGATCTTCGCATTGTGGTTCGGTCTCGGCATCTGGTCCAAGGTGGCGCTTGGCTTCACCCTGGTGTTCTTCATCGTGTTTTTCAATGTCTATCAGGGCGTCAAGGAGGTGAGCCAGCCGATCCTCGCCAATGCCCGAATGCTCGGCATGAACGAACGGCAATTGCTTCGCCACGTCTACCTGCCCTCCGCCCTGTCATGGATGTTCTCCAGCCTGCACACCTCGGTGGGCTTCGCTGTGGTTGGCGCAGTTGTCGGCGAATATCTCGGTTCATCCGCCGGCCTTGGATATCTGATCCAACAGGCCGAGGGGGTGTTCGACGTGACCGGCGTCTTTGCCGGCATGTTCGTGCTGATGGCGTTCGTCTTGATCGTCGACGGTCTGGTGACTGTCGTGGAACGCCGACTTTTGGCCTGGCGGGGCCAATGAGTTCAATTTCCGCCTACCGCTGTAGCGAAACCGAAACCAAGGAGCAGACATGAAACGCAGGACTTTTCTGATCGGAACGACGGGGGCGATATTCGGCGCATCTCTCAACGGCATCCCCTCGGCGATGGCACAGGACGCCAAGCCTGAAAAGACCGACGTATCTATAGGGGTGGGCGGCAAGCCGCTGTTGTACTACCTGCCGCTGACAATTGCGGAACGCAAGGGCTTCTTCAAGGAAGAAGGCCTGAACGTCACGATCAATGATTTTTCGGGCGGCTCGAAGTCTCTCGAGGGTCTGGTCGGCGGTTCGCTCGATATCGTCGCTGGTGCCTACGAGCACACGATCCGCATGCAGAACAAGGGACAGGATATCGTCGGGATCTGCAATCTCGGCCGCTTCCCCGGTATCGTCATTGCCGTGCGCAAGGATCTCGCCGGCGAGATAAAGTCGATGGCCGACATGAAGGGGCGCAAGGTCGGCATCACCGCGCCCGGCTCCTCGACAGCGCTGATGTTCCAGTACGCGATGCTGAAGAGCGGATTGAAGGCCGACGATGCCTCGCTGATCGGGATCGGCGGAGGGGCAGCGGCACTCGCAGCCTTCAAGAGCGGTCAGATCGATGCCATATCGCATGTCGATCCTGTCATCGCGCAGCTGCAATACGACAACGACATCGCCATTCTCCTCGATACGCGCACAGAGGCCGGCACCCGGTCCCTGTTCGGCGGCCCCAACCCGGCTGCGACTGTCTACCTCAAGAAGGACTTCGCCATTGCCAATCCGGTGACGACGCAACGCACCGTCAACGCGTTTATGAAGGCATTGAAATGGATCGGGCAGGCCAGCCCCGAGGATGTGGCCAGCGTCGTGCCAACGGAATACCAGCTGGGTAACCGCGATCTGTACATGCAGGCCTTCAAGAACTCGAAGGAGATGTACTCGCTGGATGGTCTGGTCACCAAGGAAGGCTACGAGTCGATGATGGGCGTGCTGAAGACGCTCGATCCAGGACTTGCCAATGCCGATGTTCCCTTCAGCAAGACCTTCGATCCGACATTTGCCAAGGCGGCGAAGACTTGACCGGCCCGGAGATCATGGAACGTTAGCCTGAAGTGAATGCCAGAGTGGAGCAGAAACCCACCGCCCACTCTGGCAGCAGCTATGGGATCACGCGGCCTTCAGCGCGATCCGCCGGCGGTGCAGGACAGGCTCGGTGTAGCCGTTCGGCTGAGTGCGGCCTTCGAGCACCAGTTCAAGCGCCGCCTGGAACGCGATGGAGGCATCGTAGTCCTTTGCCATCGGCCGGTAGAGCGAATCGCCTGCATTCTGACGGTCGACGACTTCAGCCATCCGCCGCATGGTCTCAATGATCTGGCTCTCGCTCACCACCTTGTGGTGCAGCCAGTTGGCCATGTGCTGGGCGGAGATGCGCAGCGTCGCGCGATCTTCCATCAGGCCGACATTGTTGATGTCGGGCACCTTCGAGCAGCCGATGCCCTGGTCCACCCAGCGCACGACATAGCCGAGGATGCCTTGAGCATTGTTGTCGAGTTCGTGCTGAATTTCCTCCGGCGTCCAGTTCGGCCTGACGGCGACCGGAACGGAAAGGATATCGGACAGCTTGGCGCGGGCGCGCTCCTTCAGTCCTTGCTGGACGGTTGCGACATTGACGCGATGGTAGTGCGTGGCATGCAGCGTGGCGGCTGTCGGCGATGGCACCCAGGCTGTGTTGGCGCCGGCCTTGGGATGGACGATCTTCTGCTCTAGCATCGCAGCCATCAGGTCCGGCATGGCCCACATGCCCTTGCCGATCTGCGCATGGCCGGACAGGCCGCAGGCAAGACCGATATCGACATTCCAGTTCTCGTAGGCGGCGATCCAGGCGGCCTGCTTCATGTCGCCCTTGCGGATCATCGGGCCTGCTTCCATCGAGGTGTGGATCTCGTCGCCGGTGCGGTCGAGGAAGCCTGTGTTGATGAACACCACGCGCTCGCGGGCCGCCCGGATGCACTCCTTCAGATTGATGGTGGTGCGGCGCTCCTCGTCCATGATGCCCATTTTGATGGTGTTGCGCGGCATGCCGAGCACGTCCTCGACGCGCGAGAAGATCTCGGCGGCGAAGGCCACTTCTTCCGGCCCGTGCATCTTCGGCTTGACGACGTACATGGAATCCTCGCGCGAATTCTGGTGCCGTCCGTTGGGGCCGATGTCGTGAAGGGCGATCAGCGCTGTGATGGCGGCATCCATGATGCCCTCCGGGACCTCGTGCCCGTCGCGATCGAGAATGGCCGGATTGGTCATGAGGTGGCCGACATTACGGATCAGCATCAGCGAGCGGGCGTGGACGAGGACGCCTGTTCCATCCGGCGCCGTGTAGGAGACATCCGGGTTGAGCCGACGGGTGAACGTCTTGCCGCCCTTTTGCACCTCTTCGGTGAGATCGCCCTTCATCAGCCCCAGCCAGTTGCGATAGACAGCCGTCTTGTCCTCGGCGTCGACGGCGGCAATGGAATCCTCGCAATCCATGATCGCAGTGATCGCCGATTCCAGTCGGACATCGGAGATGTGGCCGGCGTCGCTCTTGCCGATCGCCGTCGTCGCATCGATGACGATCTCGATGTGGATGCCGTTGTTCTTCAAAAGCAGGTGGGTCGGCGCGGCGCTGTCTCCGAGATAGCCGGCAAACTGCGCGGCGCTGGCCAGCCCAAGCGGCTTTCCACCGGCCGCTGTAACGCCAAGCTTTCCGTCGACGACGGCGAACCCCGTGACATCCTTCCAGCTGGCACCGGAGAGCGGCACGGCCGCATCGAGGAAGTCACGGACCCAGGCGATCACTTTGGCACCGCGCGTTGGATTGTAGCCCTTGCCCTTGTCGGCCCCGTCGCTCTCCGGGATCGCATCGGTGCCGTAGAGAGCGTCGTAGAGCGAGCCCCAGCGGGCGTTGGCAGCATTCAGCGCATAGCGTGCGTTCATGACCGGCACGACCAACTGCGGCCCGGCGATGGTGGCGATCTCCGCGTCGACGTGGTCGGTGGAGACGGTGAAATCCGGACCTTCCGGGAGCAAGTAGCCAATCTGGCGCAGGAAAGCCTGGTAGGCCTCCATGTCGGAGGGCGCGCCGTTCTTGCGATACCACTCGTCGATCTGAAGCTGCAGTTCGTCGCGGCGGGAAAGCAGCGCCCGGTTCTTCGGGGCGAGATCGTGGACGATAGCGGAAAAGCCGGCAAAGAACGCATCGGCCGCAACGCTTGAGCCGGGCAAGGCCTCGTCGACCAGGAAATCGTGCAGCGCTGCATCGATCTGCAGTCCGTTCTTGTCAATCCGCTTCATGTCGCTCGCTCCTGAAATTCGCATGGAGCGTAGTTAGCGGCGACGAACTCACCTAGTCAATTCGGCGATAGTGAATAACATTTATGCCATCTGAGAAATAACGGCCCGGGCTAAAGCTCCCAGTAGGGGAAGGGGCCATAGAGGTCGGCGAGAAAGTCGATGAACAGGCGCACCTTGGACGGAAGATGTTGGCGGCTGGGGTATACGGCGGAAAGCGCCACATTCTGCGATCCCTCGAACTGCGGAAGGACCTGCACGAGCCTGCCCTGCTTCAACTCCTGACCGACATCCCATGTCGAGCGCAGGGCAATCCCCAGCCCGGCGATCACCGCCTCGCGGATCACCTCGCTGGAGTTGGTATTGAGCATGCCCTCGGGTCTCAGCGTCACATGCCCGTTCGGCCCCTCGAGCCGCCAGGCATCGTTGTTATGGGCGGGAATGCAGGTATGGCGGTCGAGATCGTCGATATTGGATGGCGCGCCGTGTTCGGCGATGTAGGCCGGCGAGGCGCACAGCACTCGCCGCACCGGTGCCAGCCGTCGTGCTACGAGGCTGGAATCGATCAGCTCCGCGATGCGGATGGCAACATCGAAACCGCCACCGACGATATCCGTCATCTCGTCGGTCAGGACGAGGTTTATCGCCAGATTGGGGTATCGGGCCATGAAGGCCTTTAGGTTCGGCGCGACATGCATGCGGCCGAAGGAGGTCGGCGCCGAAATCTTGAGGGTGCCCTGTGTTTCCGCAGAACGACCGGCGATGTAGGACTCGGCATCCTCCAGCCCCGCCAGGATTGCGAGCCCCCGGTCGTAGAAGCCTTGGCCTATCTCCGTCAGCGACAGCTGCCGCGTTGTCCGCTGCAGCAGCCGCGTTCCAAGCTGGTCTTCCAGCCGTTTGATGCGTTTCGAAACCACTGCCGGCGAAAGCCCATGCGCGCGACCGGCATCGGACATGCTGCCGCTCGAGACGACTGCAATGAAGATCTGAAGGTCATGGAGATTGATCATTCGGAGATCGCCGTCCTATCCTGTTCGTGCCCCCGACGAGCCGGAATTTCCGGGCGTGCGAGGGCTTCTTCGATAGGACATTTGTTCCGCCTTTGCAAAAGTCCTTTGCACTATTCACCGCTTGGCAAGAATGTCGGATATGCTAGACATGAAGCTTCTGGGTGTCGCTGAGGAGGGCGCCATGACTGATGCGATCGAGTTCCTGACGCTGCGGCCGGATGTCCTGGCCCGACGCGCGGAGATCGTTGCCGAGCTCGTCGGTCTCCTGCCGCCGGAGTGCCTCATCCACGAGCCGCGCGAACTCATGCCCTTCGAGACGGACGCCTTCGTTTCCTACAGGCGCATGCCGCTGGCCGTGGCTTTGCCGCGCACGACTGACGATGTGGCCGCCGTGCTCGCCTACTGCCACCGAAACGGTATCCCGGTCGTGCCGCGCGGCGCGGGCACCTCGCTCTCCGGCGGGGCCATTCCGCAGGAAGACGCCGTCGTCATCGGCCTGTCGAAGATGAACGCCATCCTCGATATCGACTTTGACAACCGCACCGCCACCGTCCAGGCCGGCGTCACCAATCTCAGCATTTCCGAACGCGTCTCCGGCGACGGCTTCTTCTACGCCCCGGACCCGAGCTCGCAACTCGCCTGCACCATCGGCGGCAATATCGCCATGAATTCCGGCGGCGCGCACTGTCTGAAATACGGCGTGACGACCAATAACCTGCTCGGCGTCACCATGGTGCTCGTCGATGGCACCGTCATCACGCTCGGCGGCAAGGCGCTCGATGCATCCGGCTACGATCTCCTCGGCCTCGTCTGCGGCTCGGAAGGCCAGCTCGGCATCGTCACCGAGGCGACGGTGCGGCTGATTGCCAAGCCCGAGGGTGCGCGGCCCGTGCTGTTCGGCTTCGACACGTCGGAACATGCCGGGGCCTGCGTTTCCGAGGTCATCGCGTCAGGCATCATCCCCGTTGCCATGGAATTCATGGACAAGCAGGCCATAGAGATCTGCGAAGCCTTCGCCCATGCCGGCTATCCGCTCGATGTCGGGGCGCTGCTGATCGTCGAGGTCGAGGGATCGGAGGCCGAGATGGATCTGATGCTGAGGAGCATCGTCGAGATCGCCGGCCGGCATCAGGTGAAGACGGTCCGGGAATGCCAGTCGGCCACCGAAGCGGCGTTGATCTGGAAGGGCCGCAAATCGGCTTTCGGCGCCACGGGCCGCATTGCCGACTATATCTGCATGGACGGCACGGTGCCACTCAGCCAGTTGTCCTACGTGCTGCAGAAGACCGGCGAGATCGTTGCGCGCTACGGCCTCAGGGTCGCCAATGTCTTCCATGCCGGCGATGGCAACATGCATCCGCTGATCCTGTTCAATGCCAACGACCCGAAGGAATCCGCCGACGCCGAGGCGGCCGGCATGGACATCCTGAGGCTCTGCGTCGATGCAGGCGGCTGTCTGACCGGCGAGCACGGGGTCGGCATCGAGAAACGCGACCTTATGCGGCATCAATATGCCGAGGTCGACCTCGCCCAGATGATGGCAGCCCGCAGCGCCTTCGACGAAGGCTGGCTTCTCAACCCCTCCAAGGTCTTCCCCCTCGATGGACGCGCCGCCCGATGACGCTTATCCCGACCACGGAAGAGGAAGCCGCCACCATCATCCGCGACCACGCCTCGCAAGGCCATGCACTGGCGATCGTCGGTGGCAACAGCCGCGCCGGTTTCGGCAATGCATTTTCCAGCCAATCAGTACTGACGTCGCGCGGCATGACCGGCATCGTCGCCTATAATCCCGGCGAGATGGTGATGACGGCGCGTGCCGGCACTCCGGTCGAGGAGATCGAGGCGGCGCTGTTTGCCAGCCACCAGATGATGGCCTTCGAGCCCATGAACCATTCCCCCCTGATGGCAACTACCGGGGTTCCGACCATCGGCGGCATCTTTGCTGCCAATGCGTCCGGCCCGCGTCGCATCCTCGCAGGGGCCGCCCGCGACAGCCTGCTTGGCGTGCGTTTCATCAACGGCCGCGGCGAGATCGTCAAGGCGGGCGGGCGGGTGATGAAGAATGTCACCGGGCTGGATCTTCCGAAACTGATGGCGGGGTCGCACGGCACGCTTGGCCTTCTGACCGAGATCACTTTTCGCGTACCGCCGAGCCCCAAAACGGAGCAGACGCTCATTGTTTCCGACCTCACGGATGAAGCAGCGACCAAGGCGATGGCCGCCGCCATGGCGCTGTCGGTCGAGGTATCGGGCGCCGCACATCTGCCGGTCACGGTCGCCTCGAAATTCGCGCCCGCCGCCTGGTCAACACATTCCGCAATGGTATTGCGCATCGAGGGCCTCGCCGCATCCGTCGACGTGCGGATGGAGAAACTCAATCGCGCCATGGCAGGCTTCGGCCCCGTCAGCCAGATGCAGGAAACCGAAAGCAAAGCCTTGTGGCGCGCGATACGCGATGTCCTGCCCTTTGCCGACGGCACGATGCGGCCCGTCTGGCGTGTCTCCGTTGCCCCCAGCGCCGGACATCTGCTGGTCGCGGCTCTCAGGCAGGAGGCCGGAGTCGATGCCTTCTACGACTGGCAGGGCGGCCTGGTCTGGCTGCGGATGGAAGCCGAGCCGGATGGCGCCGTACTGCGCCGTCACATCGCCAATGCCGGCGGCGGTCACGCGACATTGCTGCGCGCAACGGCGGAGGCCCGCGCGCAAAACGCCGCCTTCGAGCCGCAGCAGCCAGCGGTGGCGCTTCTCTCGGCGCGTATCAAACAGAAATTCGATCCGGCAGGCATATTCAATCCAGGGAAGATGGGATGAGCGGTGACGTTCCCCATCAGCGAAAGATCCGATGCAGACCAATTTCACCGCCGAACAGCTGACAAATCCGAGCGTTGCTTTTTCGGAGCAAATCCTGCGAAAATGCGTCCATTGCGGCTTCTGCACCGCCACCTGTCCGACCTATGTGACGCTCGGCAACGAGCTCGATAGCCCGCGCGGCAGGATCTACCTGATCAAGGACATGCTGGAAAACGGCCGGGCTGCCGACGCCGAAGTGGTGACCCACATCGACCGCTGCCTGTCGTGCCTCGCCTGCGTCACCACCTGTCCGTCCGGTGTCGACTATACCCACCTTATCGACCACGCCCGTGCCCATATCGAGGAAACTTACAAGCGGCCGCTGATGGACCGGATGATCCGCAACCTGCTGGCATCCGTCCTGCCTTACCCCCGCCGCTTCAGGCTGGCGCTCGGTCTCGCCAGGCTGGGGCGACCGTTTGCCTCGCTGCTTCGGCGCGTGCCGGCGCTGCTGCCTTTTGCAGCGATGCTCGACCTCGCACCCCGCGCCATCCCGCCGTCCTCGTCATTCGCAAAACCCGGCACCCATGTCCCAAAGGCTGAAAAGCGCGGTCGCGTGGCGATCCTGACGGGATGTGCGCAACCGGTGCTCGATCCGGCGATCAACGCGGCGACGATCCGGCTGCTGACGCGGCTCGGCGTCGAGGTCGTGGTACCAGCCGGCGAGGTATGCTGCGGCTCGCTTGTCCACCATATGGGCCGCGAGCATCAGGCGCTGGTGCAGGCGCGCGCCAATGTCGACGTCTGGGTCGGCGAAATCGACCGGGGTGGCCTCGATGCCATCATCATCACCGCCTCCGGCTGCGGCACGACGATCAAGGACTACGGCCATATGCTGCGGCTCGACCCGGCCTACGCAGAAAAGGCGGCCCGGGTCTCGGCGCTGACCAAGGACATCACCGAATATCTGTCAGGGCTGGATCTCCCGCGACAGCAGCCAAAGGGCATCGCCGTCGCCTATCATTCCGCCTGCTCGATGCAGCATGGCCAGAAGATCACCACCGCGCCGAAGCTGCTGCTGAAAGCTGCTGGCTTTACCGTGAAGGATCCCGCCGAAGGTCATCTCTGCTGCGGCTCGGCCGGCACCTACAACATCATGCAGCCCGTCATTTCCGGCCAGCTCAAGGCCCGCAAGGTGCGCAATCTCGAAGCCACCCGCGCCGATATCATCGCCACCGGAAACATCGGCTGCATCACCCAGATCGCCACCGGCACCGCAACCCCGATCCTGCACACGATAGAACTGCTGGACTGGGCCTATGGCGGCGATGTCCCGCAAAAGCTGCGAGGGTTGGCTGGACTGGTAGATCAGGTTCAAGGGCCGCTTTCGTCATAGGTTTAGGGCGCAATCGCGTGAAAGGTCACACGCGAGGACCGACAGCAGGGCCATTTTGGATCACATGGTAGATATTGGGCGCTTCTACGCGCGTCACTCGACCGTCTTAATCTCGGGATAATTCATCGGTTTGCCGTCGGTTGGCTAAAATGAGTAACGGCATGATCGAGATCCAAGGTCACTTTAGGAAGATTTCCGGACGCTTCTTCCGTTCTGTTTTGTTGGATCGTGTTGACCACGTGCTGGAACCTCCCATTGGGACGCATGCAGGTCGTTATCACCGGCACGGAGAGCCAACACTTTATACGAGCGCGACCTTCGAATGGGCCGTTATGGCGATAGCCGGATACATGCGTCAGGACAGTCGGCCACGCGTCGTTGTCCCGCTTCACGTCGGCGAAGCTCTTGTGCTCGATCAACATGACGAGAATGCTTGCAGTCAGCTTGGTATCGATCGAGAATTGTCAAATGAGTCCTGGCAAACTGCGTTGTCGGAGGGTCGGGAGCCACCCTCCTGGCACAACGCAGACATAGCCCGGCGCGCCGGAGCTGATGGAATTATCGACAGATCGCGCCTTATCCCGGGCGGGTGGCACCTGAACCTGTTCCGCTGGAATCAACTCGGCGGCCCCACTGTTGACGTCTGTGGTCCGCCGGTGCCTATTGAGCTCACTGCCGATGGACCCGTTTGGGGTCTTTGATCACAAGCGGATGCCCCGTTGATGTCCTCGACCCGCCGCTAGGGCCTGGGAGCGATCATTCGCCTGTCGGCAAAGATAAACTCAGTTTGCGCAAGGTTCTACGCCGGCTTTCCCGTCCTTGCCATTTCGTCCGGAGACACCGCACCTGATACCGATGTGCGCCGACTGATCCCGGGACGCAGCGGCGGACGTGCTCGCGGCACCTTGCTTTGGCGGTCGTGGAATTACTTTGACCTCGTTAGCAGCGGCGATACCCCAACTTACGAGAAATAATGCCGAGACAGCTACGAACGTCATCCGGCGCGAATTGGAAGCAAACATGTCGCAAACTCCTCGCCATCGGTCGTGCACCGCGTGACGGCGGTCTGCGTTAGCAGGTCTTTCAGCTGCTAACGCCAGCAAATCCTCAGACCGGATCTGCGCCGATGGCGGCGAGCGCGGCGCGGGCGACTTCGAAATCCTGGTCGCCGCTGCCGGAACCGATGCCGATGGCGCCTGCAAGCTTGCCGGCGAAACGGATCGGCAGGCCGCCCGGCAGGTGGGTGACGCCGCCCTGGGAGGCGATGCCGGCGGCGGCCCCGAATTCAAAGGCCATGCCGCCCGTCGGCGCGTTGATCGACGCCGCGGTGCGGGCCTTGGCGCGGGCGGTGTGCATGCTGAGATATTTGGCGCCGTCCATGCGCAGGCTGGCGATCGTCTCGCCGCTGGCATCGACGATGTGGATGCACTGGGGCACGCCCATCGCGACGGCCTTGTCGACTGCGGCCGATACGGCCTGCAACGCGCCGGCATGGCTGAGGGTCAGGGTTTCGCGTGTGAATGTCATGTCTCTTACCTCGATTTCGAAGGAATGACCGATCGCATGGCGAGCGGTCCTTGTCAGTTCAACTTGGCGAGAGCCTTCCCGGCCTTGTCGAAGAGATGGCAGTTGTGCGGCTCTATGCCGAGCTTGATCGGGGCATGGAGGGCGGTTTTGTCAGCGCCATCCGTCTGTACCACAAGTGATATGTCAGGCGAGATGTCGACGTGAAAGACCGTCAATCCGCCAAGCCGTTCGGCAAGGATAGCCTTGCCGTCGAACTGACCGGTCTCGCCGATACGGATATGCTCCGGCCGGATCCCGAGCGTGATTTCATCGCCAACCTTGATCTCGCCAGGGGCGACAGCGACGGGTATCTCAACACCGTCCAAAGCAACCACCGTCACGCCAACCGGACCAATGGCATCGACGCGGACCGGCAGCAGGTTCATCTTCGGCGAGCCGATGAAGCCGGCAACAAAGATATTGGCCGGGTGATTGTAGAGATCGAGCGGCGATCCCACCTGCTCGATGCGGCCGGCATTCAGCACGACGATCTTGTCGGCCATGGTCATCGCCTCTATCTGGTCATGGGTGACATAGATCATCGTCGCTTCCAGCGTCTGGTGCAGACGCATCAGTTCGAGACGCATGTTGACGCGCAAGGCGGCGTCGAGATTGGACAGCGGCTCGTCGAACAGGAAGATCTTCGGGTTGCGGACGATGGCCCGGCCGATGGCAACGCGCTGGCGCTGCCCGCCGGACAGATCTTTGGGTCGCCGGTCGAGCAGGTGCGAGAGCTCCAGGACCTTGGCTGCCGCGTTGACCTTGGCGTCGCGCTCACTGACCGGGATGCCGGCGATCCGGAGTGCAAAGCCCATGTTTTCCGCCACCGTCATGTGCGGGTATAGCGCATAGGACTGGAACACCATGGCCAGCCCACGCTCGGAGGGATCGATATCGTTCGCCCGGACACCATCGATGACAAGATCGCCGCCGGTGATATTCTCGAGACCGGCGATCATCCGCAGCAGGGTGGACTTGCCACAGCCCGATGGCCCAACGAACACCACGAATTCGCGGTCGACGACGTCGAGGTCGATGCCCTTGATGACTTCGACCGCACCATAGGCCTTGCGAGCGTCGCGCAGTTTAAGATTGGCCATGACGAGCCTCCGTTGTGCTGGCGGGACTGTCCCCGCCTGAATTGTTCGGTTGGGCCGCAAACGTGGCGGTATCCCTGTCCTCGCTGTGCAGGACCAGGCTCGCCGCCCCGATCAGCCCGGCGTGACGACCGAGTTGGGCCGCGACAATCGGAACGTCGCGGTAGGCGGACATGGCACGCTCGGCGACCGTGGCCTTGATCTGTGCATGCAGCATATCGAAGCCGTGGGAGATGCCACCGCCGACGACAATGATGTCCGGCGAATAGAGGTGCAGCAGATTGGTGAGACCGATGCCAAGCCAGCGAGCTTCGACCGCCAGCATCTCCAGCGCCTGCCGATCACCCCGGCGTGCCGCATCGACGACATGCCGGCCGGTGACATCGCCATCGGCCGACAGCGCCCGCATCATGGATCCGTCGAAAGGCCGCGTGCCGGTGGTCGCCCTTCGGCCGAGCGCGGTGCCCGAGGCCAAGGCTTCGAAGCAGCCGATCGCGCCGCAAAAGCAGCGCGCTCCCTCGTTGGTGATCGTCATATGGCCGATTTCAGCCGCAAGCCCCCGTCGCCCGTGCAGGATACGGCCATCGGCGATGACGCCGCCACCGATACCGGTCGAAACGGTGGCAAAGACCATGGAGGCCGCGCCTCTGCCGGCGCCGTATCGCCACTCGCCCAGAGCGGCGGCGTTGGCGTCGTTCTCGAGCCAGACCGGCAGCTTGAAGTGCTCCAGCAGGATGTCTGCGAGCGGCACGTCATGCCAGCCGGTGAGGGTCGGCGGCGCGATGACGATGCCGGAAACGGGATCGAGCGGCCCGGGAGCACCGACACCGACGCCGATCGGTTCGATGTTTGGCGTTTGCCCCCTGATCTCGGCGGCTAGCGCCTGCATCTGTCCGATGACGGCACGCGGCCCGTCCGCTGCCAGCGTTGGCACCGACAGGAATGACAGCAGGTCGCCCGCGCGGTTCACCATCGCGGCCCGCAGCTCCGTTCCACCGAGGTCGAATGCGAGGGCGGCGTCTGTCACTGGGCGTGGCTTTCCAGGGCATGCAGCCATTTCATCCGGGCGGCCAGATCCTTGTCGCCAAAGGCCAGCGACCCCAGGACGACTGTCTCGGCGCCAGCAGCGCGCAGAAGCGGCACGGTCTGTTCGCGAATGCCACCATCTGCGGCAAGGACGATTTCGGCTTCACGACCGGCAGCGCGGATGAGCGCGCGCGCCTCGATCAGCCGATCACATGCCTTTTCCGACAGGCTCTGACCTTTCACGCCGATGGACGTTCCGAGCAACGTCACGAAGGCAACATGCGGCAGGAACGGCTTGACCGCTTCCACCGGCGTCTCCAGCCGCAGGACAACACCGCCGGCTGCGCCCATTTCCTTGGCGATCGCCAATGCCCGAAGACCGGCCTCGCCGTTTTCCGCATGGACGCTGATGAGGTCGGCACCGGCCTCGATGAACTGACGGGTCTGCTCCTCGACGATCTCGGCTTCGACCATCAAGTGAACGTGGATGGGCTTTGCGGTGGACTTGGCAATGCGGGCCACGAGATCGGGGAAGAACAGGAAGCCCGGGGTAAAGCGCGCATCCGCAACGTCGATATGATGCAGGTCGACGTGATCCTCGATCCGTTTGAGATCGGTTTCCATGTTTATAAGATCGGCCGACCAGAGTGAGAATTCGCCGAGCAGGCGGTCGCGGGGGAGGGCGGCGATGGCGGCGGGGCCAGAGAGGGTCTTCGTGATCATGATGCGAAACGGCTCCGGAGGGTTTCAGAGGAGAGGAATTGCGAGATGGCGCTTTGGGTCTCTGCGAAATGACGGGCCTTGTCGGCAGCCTTGGCGGCGACCTCGACGAAGGCGGCGCCTGGAATTGTGGCCGCAAGCGTTTCGGCTGATGACAGCGGATGGATAGCGTCCTGCCGGTTGCCGATGACAAGCGTCGGAACGTCAAGCGCAGCGGCCGAGGTCTTGGTCACGTCCGGTCCGTCGCTTGCGATATCGACGAGTACCTTTGCGAAGGCGGCAGCGTCAGGTCGATCGAAATAGCCGAGCAGGGATGCGAAATTGTCCGGCGCGTCCCGTTGAAGGTCGGACCCCGTCTCTGAGGCGACAAATAGGTCGCGTGCTTGCTCGAGCGGATGAGTAAGGATGAGTTTGCCGACAGTGCGGATCGGCGCCATGTTTTCGGGCGCGGCATCGAAGGTCCAGGCTGGCCGCACCAACACCAGAGCTGCGATGCGGTCCTTGTGGAAATGGGCCAGATGGAGCGCGATGGCGGCGCCCATGGAAATACCGCCGACGGCGAGGCGCTCGATGCCGCACCGATCGGCAGCCGCGAGAACGTCGTCGGCAAACATGGCGATTGAAAACGGCCGCCGGCTGCCGAGCGACGAGCTGCCATGGCCGCGACATTCCACAGTCAGGCGCCTGAAGCCGCGGCCGTCGGGAAAGGCCTGCGCCACCTGCGCGTCACTGCCTCCCAGCCCGTGCTGGAAGAGCACCGGCGGACCGTTGCCGAAGTCGAAGACGGCAAGCTCGGCATCGTCGCGGGTGAGATAGACTGGCTCGCTCATCCGACCATTCCCTTCAGGAAGGCTGCAACGCCGGAGGCCTCATCGGCCGCGAGCCCATGGGTAACGAGGGCCCCGTCGAAGCCGGAGGCTTTAAGGCGGGCGAGGAAATCGCCGAAATCCACGACGCCCTTGCCGGCAGTGGCAAAGCTACCATCCGCATGGCGGTCCTTGGCGTGCGCCATGGCGACGTGTCCGGCAGCCGTATCGACCGCTCGCGCCACGATGGATCGCGCCTCGTCAGGCGTGGCCGCCTCGAACAGGTTGGCGGGATCGAGGACGATGTGCAGCTTGCGCGATCCCATCTCGGCGATCAGTCGCATGGCATCTTCTGCCGAGGTCACGATGTTCGCCTGCTCAGGCTCGATGCCGAGCATGACGCCATAGCCTTCGGCCAGTGCCAAGGCCTTGGCCATCTCCAGGGCCATGTCGGCCCAGGCGGAAGGATCGGCATTGTCCGGGTGGTGCGCCCACTGATCGACAGGGTTGCGGCTGCCTGTGCAGAGCGTGACCAGCGGAATGGCAAGCGCCGCAGCAGTTCTGATCACGACCTCCAGCTGCCTCAGCCCGGCCTGTCTGACGGCAGGGTCCGGATGGGCCATGTTATAGGTCCCGGACAGCGCCACCAGCGAGACGCCACTCGTCTCGGCAGCCGTCCGGATGGCGGTGATAGTGCTCTCCGGCACGGCGTCCGGCATCGATGGCAGGCCGCAGCAGGCAAGATTGAACTGCGTCGCTGAATAGCCGTTGCCGGCGACCGCCGACAGGACGGCAAGCGGATCTGTCCCCGGAAAGGTCTTGGCGAAGATACCGACCTGCATCAGACCGATCCCGTCACGGATGCGATTTTGACGCGTTCGCCGGTTTCAACCGAACGGGCAATGGCGACCATGGCACGGATCGAGGCAATGCCGTCATCGACATTGGCGCCGCGCATCGGAGCCCCGGTCAGAACCGTATCGGCGAGACCCTCCAGCTGGCGGCGGAAGAAATGCCCATCGGCGCCCAGAGGCCTGCGGGTGGTCGCGTCCTTCTCGTGGAAGATATCGACCTCGCTGGCGCGGAAATACCAGGGATTGAAGGTCTTGGCGAGAACGGACCCGTGCTCGCCATAGAGCTGGAAGCCCTCGTGCCAATCCATCCTGACGGCAACGGTCAGATCGAGATGGCCGAGCGCTCCGTTGGCAAATTCGGTTTCGACGAACCAGCAATAGGCACCGGCTCGCTCCAGCAGGCGTGCCCGGACCGCGACCAGTTCGCCGCAGAAAAAGCGCGCCGTATCGACCAGATGAGAGCCGTGCGCCAGCATGAAATACTGCCGAAGATCGGCCTTCGGATTACCGCCCGGCTTGCGTGCCAGCTTGCTGGTTACCGGCAGCGGCTGGACGGCGTCGGTGTTGGTGTAGCGGTGCGTGGAATCGCAGTACCAGGCCTTGAGCGCGAAGATCTGGCCGATATCGTCGCGCACGAAGTCGCGCGCCGCTTCCAGAGCCGGATCGAAGCGCTTCATGTGGCCGACCTGCAGGATCTTGCCCGAGCGCTTCACCGCATCGGCCAGCTGCTGGCCTTCCTCGACGGAAACGCCGATCGGTTTTTCGCAGAGAACATGCTTGCCTGCGTCGAGAGCCTTGATCGACATCGGCACATGGTAGGCATCGGAGGTGGCGACGATCACGGCTTCGAGCTCGGGATCGGCCAGCATGGCGTCGTAGTCGCCGTACATCTTCTGCGGCTCGTAGGTCGCACCCATGCGCGCCAGGAGATCCGGTGCTGCATCGCAGATTGCGTAGAGATCGGCGTTACGCGCTTTCACACAAGATTCGAGATGGGCAAATTGGGCAATCGGCCCACAGCCGAGAACGCCCACCCGCAATCGACGCTGTTCTTTCTCGATCATTGCACTTCTTCCTTATGCACCATAGCCGCGCATTGTCTGGCGGTTGAGTTTCACGGCAGCAGCGGGATCGCGCCCCGCCGTCTCGGATTCTTCCTCGAGCACCAGCCAGCCGTTGAAGTTCGGCGCCTTGCCGACGATGTCGAGCACGGCCGGCGTGTCGAGCACGCCCTCGCCAAGCATCGCCCACTGGTCGTTGGCATCGACATCCTTGAGGTGAAGGTAGCGGATGCGGGCCTGGTAGGTTTTGAGAGTGTCGAGGATGTCGTCGTGACCGCGCAGGATGTGCCCGGTATCCGGGATCCAGCCGACCAGCGCGGGATCCAGCAGCCCAAAGATCGTGTCGTAATCGGCCCGGTCGAACAGCAGAGTGTTATGATGCGAACTCGGATGCACCGCCACCGTGACGCCCGATGCCTGGCCGAGGGCCGCAGCACGATTGTAGAACTCGGCGGCGACTTTGAATTTCTCCCCGCGTGGGCCGTCCGATACGACCGTGGCAGAGCCGATCGACACCAGTGCGCCCTCGAAATGGGAAGCGAAATCGACCCAGCGCTGCGCGACGACCAGATCGGCGTCAATGTGGTCGGCAACCGTGAACCCCGTCTGCGAGCCGAAGGCGAAGGACACCAGGTGCAGTCCGTGGTTGGCCAGCGCCTTCTTGAAATCGGCAGGCTTGTCAGCATAGCGGCCGATCATCGTATCGGTGATTTCGATGCCCTCGTAACCGCCGGCGGCGATTGCTGCCAACAGGTCATCGGCGGTCCCGCTCCAGCCGGCGCCCAGCATCTCCCATGTAAACGTCTGGCAGCCGACCTTGAAATCCGTGGTCATTGTCTATTCCTTGATTCCGCCTTGCGTCAGGCCTTCGATGATGTGTCGCTGGAAGACCAGCACGAGTATGATGAGCGGCACGGTGACGACAGCCGACGCAGCCGCGATATCTCCCCAGGGCACGTAGTACTGGTTCGTGAAGTTGGCGATGCCGACGGGAATGGTCTGGCTGTCGGGATCGGAGGTGAAGGCCAGCGCGAACAGGAACTCGTTCCAGGCGGTAATGAAGGCCAGCAGCCCTGTCGTCACAAGGCTCGGCAGCGACATCGGCAGGATGATGTGCCAGAGGAGGCCGACGACACCGACGCCATCCATCCGCGCCGCCTCGTCGATTTCGCGCGGCAGGGTTTCGAAATAGCCAAACAGCACCCAGGTCACCAACGGCAGACCCAGCGCAAGATAGGTGATGATCAGAGCGGTATGGGTGTCGAGGAGACCGAGATCCGAGGCCAGCAGATAAAGCGGGCCGACAAGCGCGATCTGCGGGAACATCGACACCGACAGGATCACCATCAGGATCCCGAACCGGCCCTTCACATCGAGCCGCGACAGCGCAAAGGCCGACAGGGAACCGACGATCAGGCAGAGCGCCGTGGTCGACAGCGAGACGATCAGCGAGTTCAGCACATAGTGATGCAGGCCCTTCTCGACGAACGCATTGTAGTAATGCTCCAGCGTGAAGGGATGCGGAATGAGAGACGGCGTGCCTTCGGTCAGCGCCTTGTCGAGCTGCAGCGAGGTCGAGAACTGCCAGAGGAACGGCCCGGCCGACCATATCAGGATAAACAGCGCACCGGCATAGATCACAGTACTCTGGAGAACGGAGCGGCCCTGGGTCATGTCGTCTTCCTTATCTGCCGGACGAGGAAGAGGCAGAACACCACCGCGATCACGCCTTCAGTCAGGAACATCGCCGTGGAGACTGCCGAACCGTAGCCGAACTGCAGGGTCGAAAAGAGGATCTTGTAGGACAGCGTCGACAGCGTTTCGGTGGAATCGGCGGGGCCGCCGCCGGTCAGCACGTAGACAAGGTCGAAGATGCGGAACGCGTCCAGCGCACGGAACAGTCCGGCGATCAGCAGCGTTGGCAGCAGCAGCGGCAGGCGGATGTTCCAGAAGATCACCCAGGCCTTGGCGCCGTCCATCCGCGCCGCCTCGATCAGAGACTTCGGAACGGTCTGCAATCCGGTCAGAAGCAGCAGCGCCATGAACGGCGTGGTCTTCCAGACGTCGGCAAGGATGATGGTGAGGAGGGCGGTGTTCGGCGATCCGTACCAGTTGACGTTCTGGTCGATCAGCCCGAGATGCAGGAGAATGAAATTGATGATGCCGTGCTGGCCATCGAACAGCCATCCGAACATCTTGGAAGTGACCACGGTCGGCATTGCCCAAGGCACGAGCATGGCCGCCCGGATAATCCCGCGTCCCCCGAAGGTTTCACAGAGAATGAGGGCCATGCCGAGACCGATCAGCGTTTCCAGCACAGTGGATGCGACGGTAAACCACATCGTATGGCGCCAGGCATTCCAGAACGCCGGATCGTTGAACAGTTGCACGTAGTTGGCAAAGCCGACGAAATCATTGTCCTGGGTGATCAGCGAGCGGTTTGTCAGCGACAGATAGAGGCCGTTGACGATCGGATAGAAGGACACAGATGCAAGCGACAGGAAAGCCGGCAACAGCAGGAGCCATGGCCAGAGGGCGCGTGGCAGCGCCCTCCTTGCTTTGCGTGACTGCCCCGTTGCCGGGACTGTGGCTGAAACCGCCATGTCAGGCGACGATCTTGTTGATTTGCGCAGCGGCAGCTGCGAGCTCGGTCTTCACGTCGCCGCTGACCAGGGCTTTGGAGATACTCGACTGCAGCGCCAGCGTGACCTTGGCATATTGTGGCGTGATCGGCCGTGGTGTGGCGCCGGTGAAGACGCTTTGCAGGCTCGCCATGAAGGGCTGCTCGGCCTTGAGCTTGGCATCCTCGAAGATCGCCGGACGCGAAGGCGCCAGACCGAAATTCAGTGCCAGCCGGGTCTGGGTTGCCGGCGACGACATCCAGGTCAAGAACTCGATCGCGGCTTCGCGCTTCTTGGAGTTGGCGTTGACACCCAGCTGGTAGCCGCCGAGGCAGGCCGCGCTCTTGCCGCCGGCAAAATGCGGCAAGGGCGCAACCGCCACCTTGTCGACAACCTGCGAGGCCTTAGGATCCTGGGCAATCGGATAGACGTAGGACCAGTTGCGCATGAACATCGCTTCGCCGGACGTGAATGGCTGGCGCGAAGGCTCTTCGTCCCAGGAAAGAACGTTTTGCGGGCTGATCTTGGTCTTGTTGATCGTGTCGTGGAGGAACTGGATGGCCTCGACCGCGGCCTTGTCTCCGACCACGGAGGATTTCCCGTCCGGCGCCAGTATGGAGCCCCCGTTCGAGGTGATGATCTCGACTGCATCGCAGATCAGCACTTCGGCCTGCTTGCCCTGCCAGAGGTAGCCGAACTTGGCATCGCCGGCCTTCTGGGCGGCCGCCGCCATCGTTGCCATCTCGTCCCAGGTTTCAGGGACCTTGCCGCCGTGCTTTTCGACGAGGTCCTTGCGATAATAGAACATGCCGGAATCGACGAACCAAGGCAGCGCCGTCAGCTTCTCATTATAAGTGCAGGCAGCCACCGTGCCGGGGAAATAGTCGGTGCGCTTTTCCTTGGGGAAATACTCGTCGAGGGGCAGCGCCCAGCCTGCGGCGGCAAAACCTGCAATCCAGACGACGTCCTGCGTGAAGACGTCGGGCGTCCCGTTGCGGCGGGCCAGCTGCTGGATCAGCCCTTGATAGACTTCGGTCGACGAACTCGGTGGTGGCAGTTCGATGAACTTCACCATGATGCGGTCCTGCGACTCGTTGAACGCCTTGACGAGATCGCCGAGGCCTTCCTTGCCGAAGAAGCTGGCGCTGGCAAAGCTGATCTCTGTCCGGTCGGCGGCTCGGGCCGAGCGCACGCCCAGGCTCGAGGTGACGCCAAGGGCAGCGGCACCGACCGCAGCCCCGGCCGCCCCGATAAGAAGCCGGCGGCGATCAATCATGTGCGAATTTAAAGTCGAATTCGAGCGCGAAGGCTCGTCCTTAACATCAGACATGTTTTCCCTCCCAGGAAGACTGGCAACCTCCAAAACTCCGCGCCAGCATTTCCGCATGATTTATAAAAATTTGTCGCGCGTCAAGAAATAAAATGGTTTAATCCGGCAATCAGTCGCTGGTGAGGAGGCCGTATCGAGGTGCGGCAACCAGCGAAAGCAATGGGAGGAGTGGGCTTTATGACCAGAAAGAACAACGCAAAAATCGGCCTCGGCGTAATTGGTTGCGGCAATATTTCGATGACCTATTTGCGCAACGCAGCCCTGTTTGCCGGTGTCGAGTTGAGAGCCTGCGCCGATATCTCGCCCGATATGGCAGCCTTGCGGGCCGGCCAATACAATATCCGCGCGCTCACCGTCGACCAGCTGCTGGCCGACCCGGAAATCGATCTTGTCCTCAATCTCACGATCCCGGCAGTGCATTTCGATGTGACGATGTCAGCGCTTTCGGCCGGCAAACACGTCTTCACCGAAAAGCCGCTGGCCACATCGGCGGTGGACGGACGCACTCTGGTGGCAGAGGCACGGCAGCGTGGACTTCTGCTCGGATCTGCACCCGACACTTTTCTCGGTGCGGCCGGCCGGCGGGCGCGGCGCCTGATGGAGGAAGGAGCCATAGGCCGTCCCGTCAGCGGCACCGCCTTCATGATGGGCCGCGGCATGGAGCACTGGCATCCCAATCCGCAATTCTACTACCAGCCGGGCGGCGGCCCCGTTTTCGACATGGGACCCTATTACCTGACGATGATGGTCAACCTGCTGGGCCCTGTGGTCCGCGTCATGGCGATGGCCACCAAGGGGCAGGAGGAGCGACTGATCACCGCTGAAGGCCCGTTCCAGAACACCACCTTCACCGTTGGCACGCCGACCAATGTCCTCTCGCTTCTGGAATTCAAATCCGGCGCGACGGTGAATTTCGGCGCCTCCTGGGATGTCTTCCGCCACTCCAATCATCCGATCGAGTTGCACGGCACGGAAGGTTCGCTGCGTCTGCCGGATCCCGACACATTCGGCGGCACTGTGTCCCTGTCCGAGCACGGCGCCGAGTGGCGGGACTTCGATAGCGACGGCGAACTCTATGGCGCCAGAAACTGGCCATATGCCGCACCGGACAGGGCAAATTACCGGATGCTTGGCGTCGCCGACCTCGTCCGGGCGCTCGAGGAAGGCAGGGCGCCGCGCGCCTCCGGCGATCTTGCGTTGCATGTTCTCGACATCATGGAAGCCATCCTTGCATCCGGAGAGAGCCAGCAATCGATCACAATCGACGGGACTTTCCAGCAGCCACCATTGCTCGGCGAGGATGAAGCGCGCAGCTTGCTCGCATGACAGGAGAGGGGAGGATGACTGGCAGAATCGATGCCGGAGCCCAGCGGGTGCTCGATCTCGGCAGGGCCGCAAGATCGAGGCCTTTCGAGGACGGCACGCCGGAACAGGCCCGTAAAGATTACAACGCGGGAGCGCCCGCATTAAAAGGCGATCTGCAGCCTGTCGCCTCTATTGAAAACCGCACGATCACGGGACCGAATGGCCCTATCGACATCCGGATCTATCGCGGCCTCGGTGCACCGGAGAGCGGCGGGCGCGGGCTGCTGTATCTTCACGGCGGCGGATGGGTGATCGGCAACCTCGAGTCCCATGATGACATCTGCAGGTGGTTTGCCGACAGCGCGGCCTGCACGGTCGTCTGCCCCAACTATCGCCTGGCGCCTGAACACAAATTCCCCGCCGGGCTTGAAGATTGCCTCGCGGCGCTGGCATTTATGACCGGAGAGGCTAATACGCTCGGCATCGACCGAGAAAAAATCGCCGTGGCCGGAGACAGCGCAGGCGGCAACCTCGCTGCGGTGGTGGCACTGATGTCCCGGGTATCCGATCAGCCGCCATTGACAGCGCAACTGCTGCTCTATCCGAATACCGACGCTGCCCAGACCGCAGACAGCTACCGGCGCTATGCAAAGGGCTTCGGCTTGTCGGCCTCGACCATGCACTGGTTTCGCGATCATTATATTCGCACGCCGGACGATATCGACGATTGGCGCGTCTCGCCGCTTAAGGCAGAGAGCCTCTCAGGTGCCGCCCCGGCATTTATAGCCATCGCCGGCCACGACATCCTCGCTGACGAAGGTGTCGCCTATGCCGATCGCCTCAAGGAAGACGCCGTTCCCGTGGTCCTGCGCCATTGGCCGACGCAGATCCACGGCTTCGCTTCCATGGGCAAGTACATCCCGGAAGCACGCGCGGCCATCGATGAGGCGGTGATTGCGTGGAACAGCTTCGAGACATCAACTCCATAGTAAGTGGACGGTGGATCAGGCGGACTGGCGCATCACAAGGGTGCCGTCCGAGCGCATGGCATGGACGATAGCGCCTGTCGTCGTCTCTCCTTCGCCGAGAAGGGCGAGCAATGTGTCGACGCTGTTGGCCGTCATTGCCGCGAAATCCTGCGCCATTGTCGTCAGCGGCGGCGATGCATATCGGCTGAGGGGATGGTCGTCATGGGCGGCGATCCTGAGATGAGCGCCCTTTCGGCGTCCGACCTTCTGGTTGTTGGCAAAGGCTGCCGCCATCACACCGAAGGCCAGGCGATCGTTAGCACAGAGGATCGTCTTGCTCGGCAGGGACTTCCTGCGCAGCATATCGTCCATCTGTTCATAGCCGATCCGCTCGAAATCCCAGGTATAGTCCGCGCTCGTCTTGATCACCCGCGGCTCGAACCCGGCCGCCTCGACGGTGGCGACATAACTTGCCAGCCTTTCCGGCGAATTGTGATTGATATGCGGAATGTCGAGATAGGCCGGCGCGTCGCCGGACCGGCAGAGATAGTCGACGATCGTCGCGACGCTCTGGCTGTTGTTGTTGCCGACAAATGGCGTGCTGCCTTCGATGAAGGTGTCGAAATAGACCATCGCCAGGTTCTGGCCGAGTTTCTCGAAGACGCGCGGATCGGACTTGAAGCCGAGGGGTGCCACCAACGCCCCGGCCACCTTCAGCGACAGCATCGTTTTGACGGCCTCGGCCTCCAGTTCCGGCAAACCATGCGATGAAATCACGATCGGCCAGTAGCCGCTGGTGCGCAGGCGGAGTTCCAGCCGGTTGACCATTTCAGCATAGAAGGGGTCGCCGAGAGCAGGCACGAGAATGCCGATGTTGCGGGTGCGCTTGCGGTTGAGATTGCGCGCATAGAGATTGGGCTGGTAGTCCGAAGACCGCAACGCCGCCTCGATCAGAGCACGGGTGGCTGGCTTTACGCTGGTCGGATCGTCGAAGAACTTGGACAGGGTCGGACGCGATATCCCGCTGGATTTCGCAAAATCCTCCATCGTCCGGTGCGTCAGCTTTTTCATCGATATGCGACGTTCCTGTCTGCCAGAATGTGCAGAGGTGGAATTATGCGTTGTTAATCAACGAAGTGCAACCGCTGACCGGAAATTCGCACAACCGTCCCGGCCCGCCAAAAAGATCGCCGGTGACAACTTTTAAAATGACGTACGACTATAGAGCTTCCGGCTGAAGATCGTGCTCGCAACGTCGAACGAATCCGACTGAGCACGGCGCAAGTAAAACGGGAATAAGGCCGCAGGTTTCCAGTATGCTTAACGGCAATTTTATAAACTCGTGGCACCTTGAGCGACAATGAGACGGGGACGGTCGGGAAAATGAAAAATATGATGGACAAAATGATGTCGCGGGTGCGGATCCAGACAAAAGTTCTGGTGCTCGTGACACCGTTCATTCTGTGTATCGGCGCGGTCGGCCTGACGGGCTATTATGCCTCTCGGTTGCTCGAAGGCAGGATGGAGGTCTCGAACAGCGTCCTGCAGTCGCTCAGCGGCTTCAAGCATGTGTTCGCCAGCATGAGCACCTTCCTGATGCAGCCTTCGCAGGAAACGCACGACGGTGCTGCGGCCCAGGCCCGCGACCAGCTCGGCCTCCTGAAGCAGACCACCGAAGGTTTGCGCGCCGGAACGGATGTCTCCCTGCTGGACCAGTCTCTTTCGGAATCCGCAGCAATTCCCGACAAGATCGAGGCAATCTGGCAGCTCCAGCTCAACCAGCAGAAGATCTGGGATGACATCGTTGCGAACTCGGCAGCGCTGCTCGATCTGCAGGGACAGATCGGCAAGCGCTCCTTCATGCTGATGGCGGCGGCGAAGAAAAAGGACAACACCAACAAGGCCGGCTTGAAGACTTCGGTGGCATTGGGAACGGCAGCCTCGATGATTGCCGACCTCGAAAAGGCCTATGCCGAGGCAGCGCTTCCCGATGCCAAGATTGCGGCGCTGAAGAAGCTCGTGCCGGACCTGGTCACCGCGGTCTCGCTGCTTGCCGACGCGCTGCCGGATGACCAGAAGAGTGTTGCAAGCGACATCCAGGCATCTGTCGCTGTTCTCGATCAACAGAGCAAGGCGACAAGCCCGGACGCCGCAGTCGCGCTTGCCGACCAGGCACTCCTCGCCCTCCAGGCGCCGACCGCGAAACTGAAGGCGACCGGTGACGCATTGATGCGCCGTTCGGTGCTCGATCTCGCCACCTCCGACAAGGAAATCTCCATGGCAGAAGCCGTCGGCAACAAGCTGCGCGGCATCGTCAACATCAACAATGAAATCCGCGTCGTCTTCGCCGAGCTCGTTTCCAAGCCCGACGAAGAGAGCGTCAAGAAGGTCCAGCAGTCGCTCTATATGTACGCCAACGAGGTTGCAGCCCTTGCTGCGCTGATGAGCGACGACCCGGTCCTCTCGGTGCTTCCGGCCAAGGTCAAGCCGGTGCTCGACACGCTTGCCTCCAAGGCTGCCGACATCGCTGCCAACTCCCTGGAAAAGCAGGCGCAATTTTCCGCCGCCGCCAAGTTGATCGACAGCACCTGGAACCTGCTTACGCAGTTTGCGGAAAGCCAGAAGGCAAATGCCGGTGTCGAACGCCAGCAGGCGAACACGATCTCCATCGGCGCCATGACCATAGGCGTCCTCGTCGCGATGTTGGCTGGCGCAGCCCTCGTGATGACGCTGAAGGGACCGATCGCCCAGATCACCATAGCGATGCGCAAGCTCGCCGAAGGCAAGCTCGACACCGCCATTGCCGGCGAGGGTCGTCCTGACGAGATCGGCGACATGGCGCGCGCGCTGATGGTCTTCAAGGACAACGCCACATCCCGCTTGGTCATGGAAAAGGAGGCCCAGAGCGCGAGAGAGCTCTCCGAGGCCGAGCGCGTCAGAAATGACCGCGAGCGCCGTGAGGCACGCGTCCAGGTCGACGGAGCGATCGAGGCTCTCGGACTGGCGTTGAAAAGGCTCTCCAAGGGCGAACTCGATTTTGCGATCGACGTGCCGTTTGCACCCCATCTCGATGGGCTGCGCGACGATTTCAACCAGTCCATCGAAGGCCTCAGGGCGACGCTGGTCGACATCCGCGGCACAGCCGAGATGATCTATGACAATGGCCGGCAAATGGGGGAAGCCGTCAACGATCTGGCAATGCGCACCGAAAAGCAGGCCGCATCGCTGGAGGAGGCCGCTGCCGCCGTCGAACAGATCGCCGCCACTGTGGATACCTCTTCGGATCGCTCCGGCCTTGCGCTAAAACTGGTGCAGAACACCAAGCAGCGCGCGGAAAACTCGGCCAGGGTCGTGCAGAACGCCGTCTCGGCTATGGCAAGGATCAAGGAATCCTCCGACAGGATCTCGAACATCGTCACCGTCATCGACGGCATCGCGTTCCAGACGAACCTGCTGGCGCTCAATGCCGGCGTCGAGGCTGCAAGGGCAGGCGAGGCCGGCAAGGGATTTGCCGTCGTCGCCCAGGAAGTCCGTGAACTCGCGCAACGCTCGGCAAAGGCCGCCAAGGAGATCGCCCAGCTTATCAATACCTCGGTCAACGAAGTCGCCATCGGATCGCAATATGTCGAGGAAACCGGCGGCGCCCTTATCGGAATCTCGGGAGAAATCGTCGATATCTTCGGTCACGTCGAGCGGATCGCCTCTTCCGCCCAGGAGCAGGCGCAGTCCCTGCGGTCAGTCACCTCGTCGGTCAACGAAATCGACCGCATGACCCAGCAGAATGCCGCCATGGTCGAGGAAACCAGCGCCGCGACACGCCAGCTCTCGGACGAAACCCACGCCTTGACCGAACTCATCGGCCGCTTCAGCCTGGAAAAGAACCCCAGCTTCACCAAACCCGCCAGCCGCGCCGCCTGACCAGGCGTTGCGCCTGGATGGGTGAGATGAACCTCGGCTGACGTTTTGCAGCCGAGGGGACACGCGAAGCATTTTGAATTTACGCTATTGTTATTTTCTCTTTTCCCGGACGGCGTCGCCTGAAAGTGCCGTGCAACCCCTATCTGCCCTAATCCATCCCGTCCGCCATCGCATTGTATCGATAGGGGCGATATCCTGGCGTCGGTGTGAACTGACGGTGGTGCGCCTCGAGATGCGGCATGAGGGCGTTTATCGCCTCCCAGGCTTGGCTCTCGCTTGGCGTTTCCGGACGCTGCAGCCGCTCGCCGATCTCGGCGAGAACCGCGTCGCGATCGATGGTTGTGACCTTTCCCTCGTCGACCACCAGACGACCGCCGACGAAGACCTGGCTGATCGCGTGGCGTCCACCCCGGTGCAGGACGCTTTCGACGACCGGAGTGCGCGCGCTCACATGCGGCCGGCCGATCTTTCGCCTGTCCATCAGGACGATATCGGCCTGTAGCCCGGGTTCGAGCCTGCCGGTAAAGCCACCGAAACCGACAGTTTTCGCGCCATGTTCGGTGGCCATCTGCAGCACCGCGCCGGCATCCGGCCGTTCGTTCCAAAACCCGGTTTCGCGATGCAGCGCCCAGACCAGCTTCATTTCGAGCGTCATGTCGCGGTCGTCGGCAATGTTGGACTGGTCGATGCCAAGCGCCACCGGAATGCCGCGACGGCGCATTTCGTTGACTGGGGCGATGCCACTCCCGAGCCTGAGGCCCGAGGAGGCGTTATGGCACAGGCTGCAGCCGCATTCTGCTACGATGTCCATATCCTCGCGGCTCATCCAGTTGCCGTGCCCGAGCGTCACATTTGGCCCGAGGCATTCGAGCGCTTTCAGATGCTGGACGGCGCTGTGGCCGAATTTGTCGTGCGCGAAATGCGACTGCCGTTCGGTTTCGAGAAGATGCATGTGAACCTGGGCGTCGGCTTGCCGCGCCGTCTCGAAGATCGCCTGCAGGCATGCGTCCGAGCACCAGTGCAGGTTGGCCGGGGCAAGATTGATGCGCACATGATCCGGGCGGTCCGCAAGCCAGGCTTGCCGCAGCTCGCGGTAGAAGCCGAGAAGCTCCGGGACCGGTATGTTCGATGCCGCAAGTCTCGGCGCGATCCAGCTGCGAACGGTATCCGGAAGGGCGGCCAGCACCTTGGCGTCGTCATCGTAAGTCAGAATATTGCGGTCACGGATCATGAAGGAAAAGCCGGCCCGCATGCCGATCTCGCCATAGGCGTTGAGCGTCGCATTCGCAGCAGCCATCCAGGCGTCCGGCGCGCCGGCCATTCCGCTGTTGATATGCTGCACCGTCGTGGTGCCACTCTCCAGCATCTCGATGGCGGAATAGAGCGTATCCAGCCGCGTATCGACCTGGCGCATCGCCCGAAACTGCGGCAGCCATAATTCCAGCGGCGCGAAGGGCACGCCCTGCATCAGCGGCGTGACGCCGAAATGATGATGGCTATTGACGAGCCCCGGCATGGCAATCATCTCGGCAGATCCGAAACGGGGCAGATGGTCGTTGCCGTATGTGACGGCTTCCATCGCCCCGATCTGCGCGATCATCCCGCGATCCACCCGGATGCCGACGTCATGGCGCATCGACATGCTGCCATCCGGCATAAGCCCCGACAACACTGTCCCGGCCTCAATGATGCAATCGCCTGTGATGGATGCGTCCGGGCTCATTTGGTATAGTCTCCGATAAGCCCGAGTCGACGGGCGACAACAACGCGATAGAGCGGATCCCCGTAGACCTTCATTTCTTCGCTGGCCGAAAAAGCAAGACTGATATCGTGTTCGTCGTAACTGCGCGCGGCGATCGCATGCAGTTCGGGCCAATCCGGCACTTCGATATGACGCCAGCGATCAAGCTGGCTCGCCTCCGGAATTTCCGGAAAACCAAGCTCACCCATGAGCGCGGCGATCCCTTGCCAGAACACCCGCAACATCCGGTGGAACGCGGCCTCGTCGCAATGAGGCTCGAGGAGACGGATCCAGTGCAACCCGGTGATGATGTGAAGTGCCGCAAAATGCTGGGTTGCCGCAAAGACGGAAAGCGCCGTGGCCGCCATTTTTTGCAGTGTGCCAGGCCCGATATCAAGCCAGTCCACCACGGGTGCAAACTCGGGAACGCTGCTGGCATCGCGCATATTTTGCCACAGCAGGTCGTGAAGCTGCATCCCGTGTAATGGCGTGAGACTTGCTGTCAGAACGAGAACTTCGGCTGGATCGGTCGTGATTGGGTGCGCTCCCCTGGCCGCCGGAAGTGGCAGATAGGTTGCCGCCCAGTAGGCAAGCGCAATTGCGATATCGGTGTTGTCGTCCCGAAGCACGCCGTAAGCCGTTCGCATCAATGCGTGAAAGGCGCTGGCTGCGATGCCGTCGGCAAGATCCGGTAGATAGAGCTGCAAAGCCTCATGAATGCCCAGGCGCGCCAGTTCGCCGGTAAAGAAAATTCGCAGATCCGGTTCCCGTTCGCGTATCCCGATCGCAGTCTTCCAGCTGTCGCGGTTGAGTGGCTTCAGAGGCAACGCGAATGGCAGCAGTTGCTTTGTATCTCTGTAGTGGTTGAAGAAGCGCCGAAGCTGAGACGGCGTGCCGCCTATCCGGTCCAGTGCGACGAGTACCATGGGAGCATGATTGGCGAAGGTGCGTGAGAACTCCGAGCCCCATGCCGGCATGTCGCCCATGACAGCCTCCAGTCCTTCGGATAGGTTTTCTGTTGCAGTCATTGATCAAACTTCTCTTTTACGATGCTGTACCGCCGGCAGTGGCCTGCGACAGCATCGGTAAGCGCAAGACGGAGGGGTAGCCGTCGCCGGAGCGGAGCATGAGGGTCGTGACAAGCCGATCCGTGACGCTCGCGTCCTGGGGGCGTGCGCCGGTGCCCGGATTGACGGGGAAGGCGGGGAAAGAGGCTGACTGGATCGACAGGCGCAGGCAATATCCCGCCGGGATCGTCAGATACGTCGGCCGTAACCTCAGCAGAACGGCCAGTCCATCTTTATTCGCCGTTATTGTCTTATGTGTCGACGTCAAGCAAATTACGGCTCCATCCGGGGCCACTGTGCTCAACGTGCAATCGAGGTCGAAACTCGGCCTGTCGGCAGTGACGAAAAGATCGACTTCCGCCACTCCACTCAGCAGAACCGGGAGGGCGAAAGGTTTCGAGGTATAGACGAGCACATCGGCCCTATCGTCGACGTCCGACCTGTCGGCAAAATCGGCAGGCGTTCCGAGATGAAGGCCCACGCTCGGTGCTGGCCGCCATGGATCGTGCACGAGGTGGTCAATTCTCGAAGGCCCTGGCGTTTCAACAAGCGATCCATCCGTGCTCGTTGCCGCTGCACGACCGTCAGATGCGAGATGAAGCACAAGTGTCTGCGCGTCCGGAAGCCGCTCGAAGCCGGCCCAGGCCTTGTCGAAGACGTCATAAAGCTTGATCTTCGGTTCGATATTCTCGCGGCCTTTGAGCACTTCGTCGAAGAAGCCGACGATCTGGCGGTCTATGCCGTCTGCAGCCTCCGCCCCGGCATCGAGGGCGCCGACCCGTCGGCCCCAGGGAATGTGCGACCAGGGTCCAACACACAGTCGCTGCAGACTGCCGCCAACGGAAAACTCCTCGAAGGCTGCGAATGTGCCTTCGAGCATAATGTCGTTCCATCCACCGACATGCAGCACAGGCACATCCAGCGTCATACCTTCAAGAAGCGATTTTGGCGACCTTGAACCCCAATAGGAGGGATCGTCGGTCAGCCAGTCCTGGTAATGCGTGTAGCGTGCTGCCTGCTGCAAAGCCTCAGGCTTTCCCGAGAGAACACCGGAATGCAGGGACGGCTTTGCGGCATGTAACATGTGAGCGGTGGCAAGATCGCCGGCCCGCCTGGCGTTTTCGACGGCCATCTGGCACGCCCACATCTGGTTGGACTGAAGCCGAAACCCATCGCCTTCGAATGCCCAGTGATTGCGGACATCGAAAGCCGCCATGGCGATGGCCATGGCATCGGGCAATTTTCCGCCGGTCTTCTTGGCGCCGGCAAGGGCTAGGAACTGGTTCATGCCGTGGTAGCTGAAGCCGTAGCTCGCCACCATGCCGTTGCAACCGTCGAGATCGGCCGCCAGCGACAGCGTCTGCGCGCCGTCGGCAACATCGTCTTCGAGTACCCTGAATACACCCTCGGAATCACCCCGGCCACGAACATCCTGCACCAGCACGATGTAGCCTTGCGCCGCATACCATGCGGGATGGGCAAGGACGACAGTCGAGGCAACTTTACGCCCATAGGGAAGGCGCATGACCAGAACAGGATAGCGTTCGGGGCCCACAGGACGATAAACGTCGGCCGCCAGGTAAAGACCGTCCGCCATAGGCATCCGAAGATTTTCGATGTCGCGAAGTGCCAGCATGGTTATCTCCCGGCCGAAAAGCGGGTTTCGGAGGTAAGCCTCTCCATGTCAAAATCGCCCGTTGCCGCAATCAGGCGCACCAACCCCGCGGCCGCCCGGTCAAGCACGAGAGCGCCCTTGGTGGCGTCGGCATTGGCGGCATTCCCGCTGACACCTGCCGGGTGAAGGTCCTGCGCCTGCCAGCCAAAGCCGACCGCGCCTTCAGCAGTCAACGGGCTGCCGGACTTTTCGATTTCCACGGTCAAGGGTACGAAATCCTCTGCCTTGTCCATGGCCACCAGCTCTGGCGCGATGGCTAGCATCATACTGGTCTCGATATCGCCGCCGTGAATGCCGTGCGTGATTTCCGCGGCCGAAAACAGGTCATCGACCTCTGCGATCCTGAACCAGGAGCAAGCGACCGCAAGCATATCGAGCTCTACACGGATATCCCGGCAGGTCATTTCCATGAGGGAAATCTGGCCGCCATGCGAATTGAACAGGATGATTTTGCGCGCACCGGCGCGTTTTACGCTTCTGGCCACATCGAGCCAGACGAGGCGAAGTGTCTGGGCCGATACGGTAAGCGTACCGGGATATGCCAAATGCTCGTCGGACTTGCCGATGCCGATCGACGGCAGGATCAGGACGTCTGCGTTCGTGTCGAGCAACCGCACCATGCGGTCCAGGATGGCAGCGTTTATGGCCGCATCCACCTGCACGGGAAGATGCGGCCCATGTTGCTCGACAGCTGCGATCGGCAGGATAACGACAGTCTCGCTCAAATCGCGGGCTGCAAAGTCGGCGGTCGAATGATCCGCCCAATAAAAGGATTGGGTCACGTGCCACTCCGCAAATCGGATCTGCCGGTTTCAAGCAAACTAGCCGCTTGCCGATTGGCCTCGGCTACCACCGTTTCGAAGTCATCCGGTACAGGGAGGTCCGCCGAGACGTAGGAGACCAGCTCCGGCAATATCTCCTTTTCGCGATCGAGAAGCAGCCGGCGCAGAACGCCGCGCACCAGCCTTGGCACCGCATGCTTGTGCCCACTGATGGAGGTGGAGTGAGGGCCGTGACTGACAAAGCTGCTGCTGTTGAACGCGAACACCCGGCTGACCCATGTCTCATCTGGATCCCTCGGGATGAATCCGTAGAAGCCGTCGAGGTAGGGGAAACGCGCAAGTCGGGCATCGGCGCTGCCGTCTTGCGGGGTATAGCGGTCGCCCCAGAGAGCAACCCGGTCGTGAAGGGTTTTAAGTTCAGGTCTTGCGGCGAGATCGACATCCATGCCCGTGGCAAGAAGCAGGTGATCGAACTCCAGGATACCGTCGGGGGTCGTTACATGGATTGCATCGGCCTGCTGAGAGACGTCCAGCCAGGGCGTGGCGGGACGCAGCCGGAAATTGTCGAGGCTCATCGCCGTCTCGAAACTACGCACCGGCGGTGGCTGATCGGCACTGCGGAAGAACCTGGCTATATTCCAGCGCGTGGTTTCGGAGAGATCGGGGTAATGCGTCATCATTCCGGGCGTCTCGACAGCGCGGTGAGGATTGGTGCGGGGCAGTCGCGCACGCCGGAAGCAGAGATCGACGGAGGCAGCACCTGCTTCCAGTGCCTTGATGGCATTATCGAATGCAGAGGCCCCATGGCCAAGCACGCCGACGCGCCGGCCCTTCAATGCTCCGAAATCGACCGGACCGTTGGTGTGATCGAACCTGTCTGGCGCAAGCGAGCCAGAGACGATTGCCGGCACCCTCCATGCGCCGGCGCCATCGTATCCGGTGGCCAGCACGACAGTTCTCGCCAGGCATTTTTCAACCCTGCCGCTAATGCTGGTGGTTACCGCGATGAGGTCGCCGTCCGGCGCAACATCCAGAACCGTGCAATGGTTGGTGATGGCGATCTCGAATACGTCGGCATACCAGTCGAGATAGGCCTTCCAGTCCGTGCGCGGAATGCGCGGCAGTTCCGCCCAAGCTTGCTGCCCGTAGCGTGTTTCGAACCAGCGGCGTACGGACAGGTTGACGACGTTGAACTCGTTGCCGACCTGAGTTTTCGGCGTGCGCAACTCTTCCATGCGCGCAAACGTCAGCCACGGACCCTCTGCGCCCGGTGCACTGCTATCCAGCACGCGGATACGCCTGAGCCCGTCCCATTTCAGGGCGGCCGCTATCGTGACGCCGGACTGGCCACCGCCGACAACGATGACATCGGCAATCTCTGCGGCGTCGGGCCTTGGTAGATCGCTGAGCCACGGCGCGCTCGGATAGCCAAGTGCTGCAAGATCGGCAAGCGCTGCCTGCTTCAAGTCGTCAAGGGCCGTCCCTGGGATATCGACGGGGGAAATCATCATAGCTGGTCTCGCAAATGCGCCATACGGCCACGCAAGCGGCGGCGGCGATTGAGTTCGGTCAGCGCCACGATCAGAGCCGTCAGCACGAGTACCGCAACTTGCATGGCATTGAGGTCGGGTTTGAGTTCGCGCCGGAACTCCGATGCGACGATCAGCGACAGGGGCTGCGTTCGTCCGGCAAGGAACATGGAGATGGTAAGATCGGCCAGGGAGAGGATGACGCCGATGGAATAGGCCGCACTCAGCGCGACGCTCAGCTGCGGCAGCAGGACACGCCGGAAACTTTGCCACGGCGTTGCGCCGAGATCTCGCGCTGCTTCCTCAAGACGCGGGTCGAGACGAACCATCACAGCGGCAAGTATGGTGGTGGTGAAGGGAACGACGACCAGAGTCTCAGCCAGGATCAGCGCAGTCGCACCGCGACCCAGCCCCACCCAGCTCATGAGCATGGCCTGCGCGATCGAAAGGACCGTCTTCGGCACCAGAAAGGGCACGATAACCAGGATAGCAAATGCTGCCCGAAACTTCATGCGTGGCGATGTCAGGGCCAGTGCGGCCATGAGGCCAAGGAGAGCACCCAGCAAGCCCACAGGCTGAGCGATCAAGAAGCTGGTGGCAAAGCCGCCCCGAAAGGCGTCATTCCCCAAAAGACTGCCGTACCAGGAGAGGGTGAAGCCGCTCAAGGGGAAAGCCATGGTGCTTGCGGCGTTGAAAGAGAATATTCCGAGAACGACGATCGGAAGATAGAAGAAGCATCCGGCGAGCGCGAGCGTGAGAATGACCATACGGTTCATCTTGCACCCCATCGAAACACTGCCTTGGCGCCACTAACCCGCAGAAGGATTGTTAAAAAGCCGCTGGCAAGCACGAAAAGAACGATGAGAAGGCTGAGGGATAGCGCCGATGCCAGCGGCCAGTCGAAGGCGGTTCCGAACAAATTGTCGATCATGGCCATCGGAGTAGCACCAGACGTTCCCCCGAGAAGACTTGGCGTCATCATGTCACCTGCGGCAAGTGCAAAGACGGTAAACACGCCGACAGCCAGTCCGGGCGTCGTCAGGGGAAGGATAACCTTGAAAAACGCGTCCAGAGGGCGGGCACCCAGATCCCTTGCCGCTTCTATCAGGCGATGGTCGATCAGTTCAGCCGAAATCCAGATTGCCAGCACCATGAAGGGCAGGTTGTTGTAGAGCAGCACAAGATGCGTGGTGAACGGTGTAAACAACAGGAACTTCAACGGTTCACGGATAATGCCGACCCATTGCAGAGCGGCGTTGATCAGGCCTTCCGAGCCGAGAACAACCCGCCAGGCATAAATGCGGACAATTTCGCCGGTATAAAGCGGCGTCAGAAGAACGATGCTACCGATCCCTTTCCAGAGAACCGGGAGGCGCGTCATCGAAATAGCGATCGGGTAGCCGACAGTGGCGGCCAGCACGGCGGTGCCTGCGCCTGAGACAACAGCCTTGCCGATCAGAAACGCAAAGACCGGATTGCTAAACATCTGCGCCCAGCTTTTCCCGGAAAAGGCCGGAACGAGCGTGAAAGCATCGAGATCCACCTCGAAGACGCTGAACACCGCCAGCAAGGCGAGCGGCAAAATGCATCCAACGATCAAGAGGCAGGCGACCGGCACGGCAAGCTGCGCCCGATGAAATACCGGATCCATCAGTCGATCCTCGTGATGAAGGCGCGCTGCCGATCGATGACCAGGGCGACATCGGCTCCCGGCATCATCGGGTGATCGGCCATGTATCGCACCGCAACGCCGTTCACGATGGCTTCGACGAGGTATCGGTCACCCTTGAAGACCACGTGCTGGATGGTCGCGCTCAACCCGTCTGCGCCGACAAGGACGTGCTCCGGCCTGATCGCCAGAATTGCCGTGTCGCCCTGCGACAGGCCATCGATTGCCGGACATTCGAAAACACCGATCGCCGTGCTGATCGCGGCCGATCCGGGAACTGAACCGTTCCCGACGATCTCGCCGGGAACAAGTGTCGCTGCGCCGATGAAGTCAGCAACGAATGCGTTTGCTGGGCGGGTGTAGATCGTCAACGGTGGTGCCTTCTGAACGATGCGGCCCTTGTTCATCACGACGACGATATCGGAGAGCGCAAACGCCTCCTCCTGATCGTGGGTGACATAGACAAAGGCGATGCCGAGGCGCCGCTGCAGGTCTTTCAGCTCGATCTGGAGATGTCCGCGCATCTTCTTGTCCAGCGCCGACAGGGGTTCGTCGAGGAGAAGCAGGTGAGGTTCGGCAATGATGGCCCGCGCCACGGCGACCCGCTGCTGCTGGCCACCCGAAAGCTGGTGCGGATATCGGTCCGCAAATTCTGCCATGTGGACGGCGTCAAGAGCGCGTTTCACGCGGGCTGCCACATCGATATTGCTTCGACGCAGCGTCAGCGAGAAGGCCACGTTTCCGAATACCGTCAGATGCGGAAACAAGGCGTAACTCTGGAAGACCGTGTTGACCGGGCGCCGCTCCGGCGGCACGCCGGAAAGCGACCTGCCATCCAGCACGATGGAACCTGCATCCGGCTTCTCGAAACCTGCAATCATCCGCAGGATTGTCGTTTTGCCGCAACCGGAAGGGCCGAGGAAGGTGGTGAACGCCCTTTCCGGGATGTCGAGATCGATGCCATCGACCACCCGCTGCCTGCCGTAAGTCTTGGTCAGGCCGCGGGCCGAGAGCAACAACCCCGCTCCCAGCAGATCAGGCGCCCTGTCAGGCGTATTCACCATGATCAGCTTGCCTTGACTTCATTCCAGACCTTCAGCCACTCTGAGTAATTCTCAGGGGCAACCGGCCACATGAAGGACTTCATCACGTCCATGTCGTCTACGAAGATCGCTTCCTGCTGTTCCTTGGACAAGGTGTCACGGATGACGGAGGAGGTCGTGGCGTAATTGCCGATCTTGGCGATCTGCGTTGCGAATTCCGGACCGAGCAAATAATCGATGAACTTGTAGCCGATCTCCGTCTTTTCGGGAGACAGGGTCGCCGGCATGGCAAAGCAGTCGCACCATCCCATGATGCCAGCCTTGGGCTTTGCCATGCCCAACGGCAACTTGTCCTTCAGGGTATCGTAGGGAACACGCCATGAAAATGCGCAGGAAACCTCGCCCGTGGCGAACAGGTTGGTGAGATCTCCGATCGTCTGCCAGTAAGTCCGTAGTAGCGGCTTTTGGGCAATCAGCAGCTTCTTGGCTTCCGCAAGCTCCTTGGTCTCCATGAAAAACACCTTGTCGCGCGGGATGCCGGCAACCAGGCCCGCGATACCGATCGATTCCAGCGCATAGTCGCGCATGGCGAGCTGGCCCTTGTACTTTTCGTTGAAAAGCGTCGTGTAGTCTGGCTCGCTTTCGAATTTGTCCTTGCGGTAGACGATCGGGTTTAGACCCCAGAGGTAGGGAACTGCAAACTGCTTGCCGGAGGCATCGAGGACCTTGGGTGTGGTCTTGAAGACATCGTACATCTTGGCGGAGTTGGGGATCTTGGCCATGTCGATTTGTTCGAGCAGCCCCGCTTTGATATAGCGCCAGCTTCCGTTCAGCGATGGGTTGATCATATCCCAATCCGAGGCAGTGCCGGTTTTCAGCGCCGCAAACTGCGCGTCTTCGCTGGAGAGATAGGACAACTTTACCTTGACACCGGTCTGCGCTTCGAAGGCTGCGATGTATTCAGGATGGCCGTTGGAATCCCAGGTTGCCCAGACCATCTCCGACACGGCAGCCCGCGCGCTGCTCAACGAGCCGAAAGTTCCTGCCGCCGCGCCAGCGGCGATACCTGCAAGTATTTCACGTCGGGTAATTCCTGAACCTGCCATCGTGCTCTCATCTCGTTGCGAGGAAACTGAGAGGAGTGTGGTCTGTTTGGTCAGGAAAGCCTATAACCGATACACAATAGACTATATTGCGCTTTGCCAGTTTTGTGCGGCCGGACATTCTGAACGGAAGCGGTCCTTTCAATTGTAGAGCGATGCGTGAGGAAGAAGGGCTTTGGGTGACAAGGGGCCCGTCGGATCGCAGGCGCGAATGTCGGCTGCAACCGACTTGATCATCTGTCTCAGCCAGAGGTGATCGGGCGACTGATGCTTGCACTCGTGCCACAGCATATAGAACTGCATCTGCCCGAGGTCCCTTGGAGCCTCCCTGACGACCAACGGAAACGACTGGGCGATCTGCTCGGCAAAAATACGACCCGTGGTAAAGACAAGGTCGGATTGGGTCAGCACGTAAGGTGTGATCGCATATTCGGGAACCGAGACGGCTATATTGCGCTTCAGGCCGAGTTCTATCAGCCGGCCGTCGATCGGGCTGAGATGCGCACGTTTGTCCGATGTCGGCGACAGATGCTTCTCTTTCAGAAACTCGTCCATGGTGATCGGCTTGTGCTGGCTGGCAAGCCGGTGGCTTGGGCGGAAGACGCAGACGATGTCGGTCGTCAGCAACGGGGACATCCGCAGGTATTCTGGCGGGTGTGGCCAGTTGCCAATGACCGCGTCGATGGAGCCGTCTGCCAACTGGCTTATCAGATCCTCGTAGCTCGGCATATGAGATGCATCGACACCCACATTGGGCGCCTTTTGCGCAATTCTGCCGACGAGTTGAGGCAGAAACACTGCTCCAAGGCAATTATCGGCAATGATGCGGAAGTTCCGCGCTGCGGTTTTCGGGTCGAAGGTTGCATCTGGAGAAAGATGAGCGTCGATCTGGCCGAGAATGTCGCGCAACGTCTGCTTCAGCGCAAGGCCCCGTTCCGTCGGCACAAGTGTGCTGCCAGACCTCACCAGCAGCGGGTCGTCCAGCATTTCCCGCAGCCTTTTCAGAGTTAAACTTACCGTTGGCTGAGCCTGGCCCAGAATATCGGCCGTTCGAGAGACACTGCATTCCGTCAACAAGGTCAACAGCGTCCTCATCAGGCGCACATCCATCATACCGTTTGCCTGTCGCGTCATGACTAGCCTTCTTCCCATTTGGAATGTGACAGGCTGGTGAGAAGCATGTTTTATGCCAAGCCGTGTGCCGCAACCTGGCGAGACGTTCGCCGCATCGTCTTCGATATTGATGCTGCAGACCATTATCCGACGTAACGCCGATCCCACTGACCGGGTGAGACGATACGGTTCACTTCAGTTTTTAGAGTTAGAAATGCGGTCCGCTCATCCGATTGTCCCAGCCGTAGTATCATCAACAAGGGTGCTTCGGCATTCGCCCGCACGGAAACTCCCGATATTCGGCATCATTCTTGCATAACCCCAAGCCTTCGCGAAAATCGGAAAGGGCCCGCCATCATGCAGACTGAAACTATGCCACTGGAAGCTGGCGGAGATGTTGCTCTGTCCGTCCGGCAACTGACCGTCAGTCTTCCGAAGAACATGGAGCGCCCGCATGCGGTGAGTGACATTTCCTTCGATCTGAGATCGGGGGAAATTCTCTGCATCATCGGCGAGTCCGGGTCAGGAAAGTCGGTGACGGCCAATGCAATCATGGGGCTGTTGTCACCGGCCATCACCGTCACGCATGGCAGCATCTGGTTCAAGGGGCGGGACCTGATCCAGGCGGATGAAAAGACTTTGCGGGCGTTGCGCGGCCGCGCCGTCTCGATCATTTTTCAAGATCCGCTTTCGGCCCTCAATCCGCTGATGACGATCGGCGATCAGATCGCCGAGGTGATGGAAGCGCACAAGGTGGGGACGCCGGAAAGCCGTGCTGCCAAGGTTCTCGGTCTTCTCGACGAGGTTGGTCTTCCCGACCCAGGCCTGCTTCAGCATCAGTATCCGTTCCGTCTCTCCGGCGGACAGCGTCAGCGTGTGATGATCGCCATGGCGCTCGCGCTTGATCCCGATGTCTTGATCGCCGACGAGCCGACAACGGCGCTGGATGTCACGACCCAGGCGCAAATTCTCGAATTGATCCGCAAGATCCAGCGTCGGAAGAACATGAGCGTGATGTTCATCACCCATGATTTCGGCGTCGTCGCGGAGATTGCCGATCGGGTGATCGTCATGGAGAAAGGACATCTTGTGGAGCAGGGGCCTGCCGATATCGTCTTGAACGCGCCCGAGCATCCCTACACGAAACGCCTCATTGCCGCCGTTCCGCGCATGACCGCGCAGGATCGGCAGGGAGCAGCGGATACGCCCGTCGTGCTTGAGGTATCTCATCTCAGTAAGACCTACCACACGTCCGGCGGGTTCTTTACCAAGGGTCGAACTGTGCGCGCCGTCAACGATGTCAGTTTTTCGATCCGCAAGGCGCGAACCCTCGGCATCGTCGGCGAATCCGGTTCCGGAAAGTCGTCGCTCGGCCGGGTTCTGGTGAAGCTTATGAATTCGGATAGCGGCCAGATCCTGTTCGACGGTCGCGATATCGCACCGATGTCGAACGACGCATTCCGATCGATCCGACCCTATATCCAGATGATCTTCCAGGATCCGTTTGCCTCCCTCAATCCGCGTCATACCATCGGCAGGGTCCTGACCGTCGGGCCCGTGGCGCATGGGATGTCCATCTCGGAGGCGAAGGCCAAGGCGCTTCGAACGTTGAAGCTCGTCGGGTTGGACGAGGGTGCCTATGACAGGTTTCCGCATGAATTTTCCGGCGGCCAGCGGCAGCGGATCGGCATCGCCAGGGCGCTGATGTTCGACCCTGTGCTGTTGGTGGCCGATGAAGCGGTGTCGGCCCTCGACGCGTCGATCCAGGCGCAGATTCTCGAGTTGCTGACGCGAATCCAGAAAGAGACAAAGGTGGCAATGATTTTCATCACCCATGATCTGAGGGTCGCGAGCCTGATCTGCGACGAGGTCGCCGTCATGTACCGGGGGGAAATCGTCGAGTATGGGCCACCCTCGCAGATTTTCCGCGCGCCGGGCCACGATTATACCCGCAAGCTTGTCGCGGCGATCCCCGGTGCCGAGTGGGAGCCGGCCGCCTGAGGCGCCCATAAACTGATCCCGTATAGCGTGGCCGCCCTGAACCCGTGTCAGGGCGGCTTTTTGTCGTTTTGCCTCATATGAATATGCGTATCCGCCCAATAAACGGGCAATTCATAACGGTGAATAAAATATCGGCGAACTCATCAGAAAATAGTTGCAATTATCCACTATCTGGCAAATCATGACCTTGGAAGACTACTCCTATGTCTCTCGTTCCGAGATCGTAATAGCTAACCTTATCAGAAAGGATAGCTTGGTATCGCTTTGCTTTTTTGAGGCTTTCGACTGTGCCAGAACGAAGAAAGACGCCACCCGTTTCGCTTGAGGACATCGATCTTGATGTGCTGGAAGATACGCTGAGCTTCTACATCCGCACGGTCAATATCGCAGTCTCGCGCGATCTGGATGAGCGCCTTGAGGGATACGATGTCGCCAAGGGGACCGGAAAGATCACTACCTTGCTCATGGTCGACAGTCATCCGGGAATTCGCCCGTCTGTGATCGCCCAACTCATTCTTAAGGATCGTTCCGCCATGGGCCGCCTTGTCGAGCAGATGGAAAGCCAGGGGCTTCTGACCCGCGAGACGTCGGTAGACGACAACCGCGCACAGGAACTTTACATCACCGAGAGAGGCGCAGAGCTGGCTGTCGAGGTGCGCGCCATCGTTACCCGGCAATCCAGGGACTTCTTCGACTTCGTGCCGGAGGGCGACCGGCAGCTGTTGATGGACATTCTGCGCAGAACCTACCGGCGGATCGCCGGCCTGTCCTGATCGTTGTTTTCGAAGGATCATGCCATGATGGCAGAGCGTGTAGCGTTGATATCGGGTGCCAATCGTGGCATCGGCGCGGCAGTCGCGGTTTTTCTGCATGAGCAGGGATGGCGCCTGTCGCTTGGCATGCGCACGCCGGCGCTGCCTGCCTGGGCCGATCCACGGCGCGTTCATGTTCACACCTACGATGCATTTGAAGAAACTGCCGAGCAGACCTGGGTCGATGCGGCAGTCGACCGTTTCGGCCGCATCGATGCTATCGTCGCCAATGCCGGGATCATGGTTCCGAAATCGGTCATAGAGGCCGATGAGGTGGACATCGACGCGATGCTTGCTGTCAATGTCAAGGCGCCGCGCCGGCTTGCCCGGGCTGCATGGCCGGCTCTCAGCAAAAGTGGCCGGGGCAGGGTTATCATTCTCGGTTCGTTGTCCGGCAAGCGCGTGAAGTCGGCCGGCGCCGGTTCGTATTCGATCTCCAAGTTTGCAGCTGTTGCCCTTGCCCACGGCATCCGCCATGCGGGCTTTGATCTTGGTATACGCGCTACCGCCGTCTGCCCGGGTTTCGTTGCGACAGACATGGCGCTCGGTATCACCGACCGCGCCGCCGAAACGATGACCGACCCGCGCGATCTTGCCCGGATCATATCCATGCTGCTGGACTTGCCAAACGAAGCCAGCGTCGCCGAATTCAACATCAATTGCCAGCTCGAGGAATCCTACTGAAATGCCCGGACCCTATGTCGTTCCCGTTCACGGCGATGCCGACCTGCCTGCCGAAGTCGATATCGTCGTCATCGGTGGCGGCATCATCGGCACATCAACAGCGCTCGAACTTGCCGAGCGCGGCCTGCGCGTTGCCCTTTGTGAAAAAGGTGGGATCGGTCACGAGCAGTCGAGCCGCAACTGGGGCTGGGTGCGTATTTCCAGGCGAGATCCGCGCGAAGTGCCGCTAATGGCGGAAGCCCTGCGGCTGTGGAGCAATCTCGACCAGAGGATCGGTCGTGCGACCGGCTACAAACGCGCCGGCATCCTGTTCACCTGCGCCAGCGATCAGGAGTTTGCCGATCACGAGCGCTGGAACCGTAACCTCGAAGGCTACCAGCTGGATTCCAGGATGCTGAGTGCCGGCGAGTTCCGTGCGATGTTCCCAAATGCGGATATGGACATCAAGGGTGCGCTCTACACCTCCGCGGACGGACGTGCCGAACCGCAGGTCGCAGCCCCCGCAGTTGCCGAAGCCGCCCGCGACAAGGGAGCGACGATCCTGACGGAATGCGCAGTGCGCGGCATCGAAACGTCCGGCGGCCGGATCTCGGGCGTTGTGACCGAGCGTGGCCCGATCGCCTGTTCGGCAGTGGTGCTCGCCGGCGGGGCCTGGTCCAGCCTGTTTTCCGGAAATTTCGGCATCGACCTGCCGCAGTTGAAGGTGATGAACTCGGTCCTGCGGACAAAACCGCTGGAAGGTGGGCCGGAGCAGGCAATCTGGTCGCAGGGTTTCGCCGTGCGCAAGCGCCAGGATGGCGGCTATACGATTGCCTCCGGACATGAGAACGTCGTCGATATCGTGCCGAAATCCTTCCGCTATGCCCGCGACTTCATGCCTGCTTTTGGAAAGGAATGGCGCTCGCTGAAATTCCGGCTGGGCGGGCGCTTCCTCGACGAGGCGCGTATCCCCAATCGCTGGTCCATGGATGAGGCAAGCCCGTTCGAATACAATCGCGTACTCGACCCGAAGCCCGCCAACAAACTGTCCGACCTGGCGCTTGCCAACCTCAAAAAGGCATTTCCGGTATTCGAAAAGGCAGAGATTGCCCAGCGTTGGGCGGGTTATATCGATGTGACGCCGGACGCCGTGCCGGTGATTTCAGCTGTCGATCAAATCCCCGGCTTCCATATCGCGACCGGTTTTTCCGGCCATGGCTTCGGCATCGGTCCTGCCGCAGGCAAGTTGATGGCCGACATCGTTACCAGCAGAACGCCAGTGGTCGACCCCACGGCTTTCCGCCTTTCCCGCTTTTCCGACGGCTCGAAAATCGAGCTGATCAGCGGTTTCTAATTCTGCCCGGGCAAAGAAGGCAGATGACATGACGTGCCGAAAAACAAAGTGGAACAGTGACTGAGCAACATCAAAGGGGAAAAGCCGATGTCTGACGAAACCAAGCATGCAGTCTTCAATCCGACGCGCCGCCAGGCGCTCACCATGATGGCTTTGGCCGGTGCATCCGGCTTGATCATGCCCGGCCTTCTCGGCCGCGACCAGGCCCTTGCAGCGACGCCGCCAGCAAAGCCGACAGGCCAGATGATCGTCGGCTTCTCACAGGAGCCGACCGTCTTCAATCCGCATATGCTGCATATCGAAGTCGACGAAGGTATCCATTTCAGCCTGTTCGACCCGCTTTTTGCCATCGACCCCAAAGGCAAGTTCACTCCGGCGCTGGCCGTCGAGGTTCCCAGCGTTGAAAATGGCGGCATCTCTGCCGATGGTCTTTCCTGGAAGGTCAAGCTGCGCGACGACGTCAAGTGGCATGACGGGTCGCCTTTCACTGCCGAAGACGTCAAGTTCACATTGGAACTGATGGTCGATCCAACCTTCCTCAGCTGGCGCAAGACCGGCCATGAACTGGTTCGGGACCTGACTGTCGTGTCGCCGACCGAAATTACCTGGAAGATGGAAAAACCGTTCGCCCCCTATCCCTCGATCCTCGCCTCGACCTTCATAGTGCCCAAGCACATCCTCGGCGCAGAGAAGGACAAAAACAACGCTCCGTTCAACCATGCGCCCATCGGCACCGGTCCGTTCAAGTGGGTGGAGCGGGTCCCAGGCGATCACATCACCCTTGAAGCCAATACCGGTTATTTCGGTGACGGCCCCTACCTCGAGCGCATCATCTACAAATACATTCCTGACCTGACGGTTCTCTACACCCAGTTCAAGACCGGCGATATCGATGTCGCGGGCCTGCAGTGGATCACGCCGGACCACTATGAAGAAGCCAAGGCGCTGGATGGCAAGACTGTGCTCGTCGTGCCGGGCTCGACAGTCGAATCCGTGACCTTCAACATGGAGAGGCCGCAGTTCAAGGATCTTGCGGTTCGACAGGCGCTCTATCATGCGCTGGACAAGACGACGATCATCGACACGCTCTATTATGGCCTGCCGACACCCACGGAAAGCTATATGCCGCAGCAATCCTTCTATGCCAATCCGGATCTGCCCAAGCATGAATACGATCCCGAAAAGGCCAAGAAGCTCCTGGACGATGCAGGCTGGGTGCCCGGCAGCGACGGCATCCGCGCTAAGGGTGGCGTCAAGCTTTCCTTCTCGAATTCGACCACGGCCGGCAATCATATCCGCGAACAGGTGCAGCAGTTCATGCAGCAGTCCTTCAAGGATCTCGGCATCGAAATGACCATCTCGAACCTGCCGCCCGCCGTGATGTGGGGCGAATACTGGTCGAATTCGAAGTTCGACAGCGTCGTCGTCGGCCTCGACTTCCTAACAGGCGCCGATCCCGATACGTCTGACTATTTCAAGTCGACATCCATTGTTGCCAAGGGCGGCTCTGGCCAGAACACCTGGCAGTATGCCAATCCCGAGGTGGACAAGCTGCTGACCGAGGGCGGCCAGACCTTTGTGCCGGAAGAGCGCAAGAAGATCTACCTTAAGATCCAGGACATCATACGCGCCGATCTGCCGTTACTGCCCATCTTCCAGTACGCCACAGTGCGCGGCTACAAGAAGGGTGCCGAAGGCATCGCCTACAATGTCAACGTCCGCATCGACAGCTGGAACCCCGGGAGCTGGTACTGGGCATCCTAACGCCGATCCCTTACCCGCCCTTTCCTTTTGCGGGAGGGGCGGGAGAGGCATTCGACGTCCGGGACTATGCGTCCCGCAATCATCGGAGAGACCGCGATGCTGCACTATCTTATGGGCCGTTTATGGCAGAGCCTGATCCTTCTGGTTCTGGTGTCGATGATCGGCTTCGCCGTCCTCAATCTTGCGCCTGGAGGGCCGTTGTCGCAATACGCGCTCACCCCCGGGATGACCAAGGAAACGCTCGACCGCATCTCCGAGCAGATGGGCCTGAACCGGCCGCTGCCGATCCAGTATCTCGATTGGCTCTGGCATCTTCTGCAGGGTGACTGGGGTCACTCCTATCGCGACAGCCAGCCGGTGCTCGGCATCATCACCGGGCATCTCTTTGCCACGCTGCTGCTGATGGGCTCATCGACCGTGTTGTCGATTGCCGTCGGGACCTGGGTCGGCATCAAGGGCGCGACCAAGCGCTATTCGATCTTCGATTATTCCGCCACCGTGGGTGCCATGGTCGCCCTGTCGATCCCGACGTTCTGGTTCGGACTTGTCGCGATCTATCTGTTTGCCCTTAAATTGCGGTGGCTGCCAGCGGGCAACATGTACACGATCGGCAACGGCTCGGTCAGTGACTATGCCATCCACCTGATCATGCCGACGGTGGTTCTGGCGCTCGTCAACGTCGCCGTCTGGAGCCGCTACATGCGCACCGCGACGCTTGACGTCATCCACCAGGACTTTGTTCGCACCGCAAAGGCCAAGGGGCTGTCGGAACGGCGGGTCCTGATGAAACACGTCATCGGCAATGCACTCCTGCCGATGATCACCCTGGCGGGGCTGCAGCTTCCGACCATTCTCGGCGGAGCGCTGGTGACCGAGACCGTCTTCACATGGCCTGGCATGGGGCGGCTGTTTCTGGATAGTCTCGGGTACAACGACTATCCGGTTGTCATGGGTCTCCTGATGTTTTCGGCGATACTCGTGCTGTTCGGTAGTCTGATCGCCGATCTCCTCGTTGCCTTCGTCGATCCGCGCATCCGGCTGAGTTAGGAAAAAGATCATGTCAGCAATCGCTTCCATACCCCGCTCCAGCAAATCCCATTGGTGGCAGAGCCGCACCTTCCGTCGGTTCGCGCGCCACAGGCTTGCCATGATCGGCCTGATCATGATCACGCTGCTGACGCTTGCCTGCGTCATCGGTCCCTATCTGCTGCCGTTCAACGAACTCTACATCGACCTTCGCGCCCGCTTTGCCCCACCGCTGACCGGCTACCATATCTTCGGAACCGATCCGCTTGGCCGCGATCTCGCTGCCCGCCTGTTCATGGCCGGACGCATTTCGCTGCTCGTCGGTTTTTTCGCCATGGTGCTCAGCACGATCTTCGGCACCGTCATCGGTGTCTGTGCCGGCTATTACGGCGGACGTATCGGTGCGGCGCTGATGCGGTTCGTCGATGCCTTCCTGTCGTTTCCCAGTATCTTCCTGCTTCTGGCGCTGGCGGCCTTCATCAAGCCCAGCCCGTTCATGATCACCGTTATCATTGCAGTCACAAGCTGGATGGAGATCGCCCGTATCGTCGAAGCCGAGGTGCGCTCGCTGCGCGAGCGAGATTTCGTGCTGGCTGCCCGGATGCTCGGCCTTTCCAACCGCTGGATCATGTTTCGCGAACTCCTGCCGAACGCCATCGGCCCGATCATCGTCGCCGCCACACTGACCGTCGCGCGCGCCATCCTGCTCGAAGCCTATGTCAGTTTCCTCGGTTACGGCATCCAGCCGCCGCTGCCGAGCTGGGGCAATATGCTGAACGGTGCGCAGCAATATCTCGACCGCGCCCCGTGGCTCGCGATCGTACCGGGCGTGGCGATCACACTGGCGGTAACAAGCTTCAACTTCATCGGAGACGGCCTGCGCGACGCACTTGACGCGCGCAGCGATGCAAACTGAAGGGCGCGATATGACCCGGTTTTCTCCGTTCAAGACGACCTTGTGGTACGAAACCGCAGCGCCTGCTGTCGAAACGAAAGAGCTGGAGGGCACGCTCAAAGCCGATGTCTGCATCGTTGGCGGGGGCTACACCGGGCTGACCACGGCGCTCGACCTTGTCAGCGACGGCATCAGCGTATTGCTTCTGGAGAGGGAAGAGATCGGCTTTGGAGGTTCTGGGCGCAACGCCGGCCATTGCACGCCGACGTTCACTCATTACAGCCTGCCGGAGTTGCGCCGGATGCTCGGCGAGCCTTGGGCAGAACGGCTGATCGCCAGGCAGACTCGCGCCAACGACCGCGTATCCGCCATGATCGAGCGCTACCAGATCCAGTGCGAATGGCAGCAGCACGGCTATGTCATGGGTGCCGCCTATCCCGGCATGATGAAGACAATCGAAGAGAAGGTGCGCACTTACAACGCCGTCGGCGCGAAAACCCGGGCCCTGGACAGGGACGAGGTGGCGACGATTACCGGTAGCCCGCGCTTTCACGGCGGCTGGCTGCATGAGGAGGCTGGGCACCTCAACCCTCTCGGTTATTCCCGCGGCCTTGCCCGAGCGGTCATCCAGGAGGGCGGAATTATTCATACGCAATCGCCGGTGACCGGTTGCGAGCGCGACGGAACCGCCTGGGCGATCCGCACGCCCAAGGGAAAAGTCGTTGCAGACAAGGTGATCTTCGCCACCGGGGCCTATACGGTTGGCGGATGGCCGAAGCTCGACCGGACCTTCAGGATCCAGAAGGTCTTTGTCGCGGCAACGCAGCCGCTATCGGAAGACGAGCGCCGCTCGATCCTGCCACGTAATACCACCGTCCACGATGGTCGCGGCGATATCTATGTCTACAAGTACAATGCCGAGGGGCGGATCGTCGCGTCGATGTTTCCGATGGGGCGGCGCGGCCGAGACATGGAGTATACCCGCAGGGTGATGAGCAACAGGTTGAAATGGCTGCACCCGCAAATCAGGCAGGAGATCCGATGGGAGTATTTCTGGTTCGGCGAGCTCGACATGCAGTACCGCACCGTGCCGCGTCTTTACGATCTGGCACCGGGCGTCGTTGCGCTGACCGGCCTTTCGGGTCGTGGCGTGCCGACCGGCAGCATGCTGGGCGGCATCCTGTCTGACTGGGCAAAAGGCGTTCCGCAGTCAGATCTTTCGCTCAAGCTAGAACCTCTGACAGCGGCACCTCTTTACATGAAATACGGACCGCCGCTTACCCTGCGATATTACCGTGTTGCCGACTGGATAAAGACGAAACTCGCAGGCGCCGCCTTACCGCCGCATGCCTGATCTGGCTCAACATCGCGTGGTCAAACGCACGGCGCCACGTCAAGCGTGCGCTTTCCTGCTGGCGAAGCTTACGGCAAGAACGGCGAAGATGAGCGTTCCTGTTCCGACCTGCTGCCAGTAGAAATTCAGGTCGCTGAGCAGCAGGCCGTTGGCAACGATGGCGAGCAGGAGGACGCCGAGAACTGTGCCGGGGATGTTCGGGCGGCCGCGTGGACTGAAGGTAGTGCCGATGAAGGTTGCGCCGATGGCGTTGAGCAGGAACGCATTTCCGGACGAGGGGATGTAGACGCTGACGGTCGCGGTCAGGATCAGCCCGGCTGCAGCAGCAATTGTCCCGACCAGGATGAAGACGAGGGCGACATGGGCGCGGATCGACAGGCCGGAATAGCGCACTACGCTGGGCTGGATGCCGGATGCCAGCAGCACGCGTCCGAACCGGCTGCGGGAAAGTATAATAGCTGCAGCCACGATGATGAGGAATGCGACGAACAGCGGGGTCGGCACGCCGGCGATCGTGCCATGGCCGATAAAGCGGAAGGAAGCGGGCACGCCGTTCGGGGGAAGATAGACCGGGTTACCGCCATTCGTGAGCATCTGCTGGATGCTGCGGCCGATGAACAGCGTTCCCAGCGTCGCCAGAAACGGCGATATGCCGATGCCGGAAATGAGCAGCGCGTTGAATGCGCCGACCAGCCCGCCGGCGACAAGCCCAGCAAGTGCGGCAATCGCCACTGGCTGGCCCGCCAGCACCACCGAGACGAAGGCAAAACTTGCCATGTCGACCGCCGTGCCGACGGATAGATCGATGCCGCCTGAGGCGACTGCGAAGGTCATGGCCACGGAGACGATAGCGAGCAGCGTGAAATTGTTGACGAGTACGCTCTGCAGGTTGGCGAAGGTCAGAAAGGTCGACGTCGTTAGGCTGAAAATGGCAAAGACGACGATCAGAGCCAGCACCAGTCCGTAGCGACCAAGGTTATGCAGGGTGCGGTGGGCTGATGCAGCGTCTGTAACTGGCAAGGGTGCGGTTAGGGACATCGATCAATTCTCCTGTCGACGCAGCAATGTGGTCGCGGACACGACGATCAGGATCAGCGCACCCTGGACGCCGCTGACAAGCGTGCTCGATATATTGAGCAGTTGAAAGCCGTTGACCAGGAACCCGACCAGCAGCGCCGAGAGCAGCGTTCCCGGGATGGTCGGCACGAGGCGACGGGAAAAGACGGATCCGAGCAGCGCAGTCACTACGACCGGAAGCAGCATCTCGCCAGCGCCCGTCGTGCTCCCGCTCAGATAGGAGACTGAAAGAATTCCAGCCAGGCCGCCGCAGACGCCGCTGGCGACAAATGCTCCCGCCACCAGCCGCTTGAGGGGTAAGCCTGCAGCGCGCGCCGCCTCGGCAAATTCACCGACGGCGTAAAGGCGTAATCCGAGGGGTGTAAATTGCACGATGCCGGTCACCAACAGTGTGAAGCCGAGCAGGACATAGGCGAGAACAGGGATGCTGAACGGGTCGGTGGCCGAGAGGAGAGAAAGAAACGGCGTCGATGCCGGCAGCACGGTGTTCTGCGTCAGTACCAGTTCCAGGCCCCCGACAACATTCATCACCGCCAGCGTTGCCAAAAGCGGCACGATACCCGCAAGGACGACCGCCGCTGCATTGACAGCACCGATCAACGCCCCGGTCGCGATGGCGGCCGCGATGGCCGTTGCATCGCCGAAACCGAACTGGATCAGGCTGGCATAGACTGCGGCGCTGAGACCCATATTGGCTGCCAGCGACAGGTCGATGCCACCCGTCACCACATTCGATCCGCCGGCAATGAGAACGAGGGTAAGCCCGATCGCCAGAACGCCCGATATGGCCGATTGGCCAAGCACATTGCCGATATTGCCGACGCTCAGAAAATAGGGAGCGGTCAGCGAAAAGATCACTAGGATTGCGGCAAAGGCCAGGAGCGAGCCGCCACGAAGGGCCGCAGTCGTGAAATTGCGACCGAGCCTCGGGCGAATGTCTTGCGCCGGTTCGAAATCGATACCCGCGTAGTGAGCGTCAGCCGACATGGCGCAGTTCCTCCTTCGAGCCGGTCGATTGGGCAAGCACCGCATCGGGCGTGGTCTCGCGCGACGCGAATTCGCGCACGATGCGGCCTCGGAAGAAGACGAGGATGCGGTCGGTTATCCCGACCAGTTCGGGCAAGTCCGAGGACAGCACGATAATGCCGGCGCCCCTTTCGGCGAGGTCGCCGATCAGCGTGTAGATCTCGACCTTGGAGCCGATATCGACGCCGACGGTCGGCTCGTCTAGGAGGTAGATTTCGGAATGCCGGCTCAGCCATTTGGCGATGGCGACCTTCTGCTGATTGCCGCCGGAAAGCGTCCGAACCAGCGCCTCCCGTCCTGCGGTCTTGATCTCGAGCCGGTGGATCAGCCGCTCCGTTTCGGATGCCTCCCGGCTCCGGTCGATCAGTCCAAACCGGGTGAAACGCGGCAAGGAGGCCAGACTGATGTTCTCGCCGACATCCAGATCGAGCGCCACTCCATTGATGCGGCGGTCCTCTGGCACCAAGGCTATTGCGCGGTCGGTGGCCTCAGACGGATCGGCAGGCTGTATCGTCTTGCCGAGGACCGCGATGGTGCCGGCGGTGGCGGTCTCAAGGCCGAACAGTGTGCGGACCAGCTCCTTCGCGCCAGAACCGAGCAGCCCCGTCAACCCGAGAACTTCTCCACGCCGGAGTGTGAAAGACACATCGGCATATTTGCCGGGTGATGTCAGATTTTCCAGCTGCAGCAGGTCCTCTCCGACAGTCACCGCTCGCTTTGGAAACATGTCTTCGATGTCACGCTCGATCATCAGCCGCGCAATCGCGTTGGCGGAGGTGCTCGCCATCGGTAGCGCGGCAACGGTACGGCCATTGCGCAAGACAGTGACATCGTCGCAGATAGCCTCGATTTCGTTGAGGTAGTGCGAGATATAGATGATTGTCACGCCTTCATCGCGGAGGCGGCGGATCAGCTGGAAAAGGATTTCCGCTTCCCGGTGCACGAGCGCGGCAGTGGGCTCGTCGAAAACGAGGATCTTAGGCTGGTTGAGCAATGCCCGGGTGATCTGGACGATCTGCTTTTCCGCAGTCGACAGTTCGCTGACCAAGGCGCCGGTGGGCAAGTTGATGCCAAAATAATCCTCGAGTATTGCGGCCGCGCGACGCTGCATGGCACGGCGATCCAGAAACGGCGTTCCAGCAATACGCGGCTCCCGCCCGAGGAAAAGCGCCTCGCCGACGGTAAAGGTCGGAACCAGCAGGCGGTCCTGGTGAATGAAGTGGATACCGAGCTCTTCCACCAGATGTGGCGTCAGCTTTTCGAATCTCTGGCCGTCGATGACGATGCTCCCGGCGTCCGGCTGGTGCAGTCCCGCCAGCAGCTTGATGAGCGTCGACTTGCCGGCCCCATTCTGGCCCACCAGGCCGTGAACGGTACCACGGCGAACCGCGAGCGACGCACCGGACAGCGCCTGTGCCCCACCGAAGTGCTTGTCGATACCTTCGAGGCGGATGATATCGCGATCCCCGGGCGGAGGTGTGGATGTAATCGTCATGGAACCCTCGCGCGGCGCGCAGCATCGGGAGCGATCTGCGGCCGGGCCGCAGACATTGATGACCCCGAGATCAGCCGATGCCGAGCTTCTTGGTGACTTCGTTGACATTGGCCTTATTGGCGAGCAGAGCCGGGACGTAGGTTTCGCGCGGCAGGGTCTGGCCGGCGAGCAGCTTTGCAACATTGTGGATGGCTGTGCGTCCTATCTCCGCCGGTTGCTGCGCGACATCGGCGCCGGCCGGCGAGTTCGGATCTGCGACGAGCTGCAGCACTTCCGGGCTGCCATCGACCCCGTAGGTCCTGATTTCCGTGCGGCCTGCAGCCGCCAAAGCCTGGGTGGCACCGAGTTGCGGGATATCCCATGCCGACCAGATTGCCTTGATCGATCCCTTTTCCGGAAACTTGTTGAGCAGCGCGGTGATCTGGGTGAAAGCATCCTGCACGGTATTGGGGATGACGTCGCGCAGTTCCGGCTGGAGGATTTTCACCTTCGGGAAATATTTAACGACATTGACCAGCTGGTCGTAGCGGATGGCGCAGGGCGTGACACCGTAAAAGCCGTTAAAGGCGACGATGTTTCCTTCACCGCCAATATCGGAAATCAGCTGCAGTGCCAGATCCTTGCCGATCCCCCAGTTGTCCGACGTCGTGTTGTTGAGCGAGTTGGTGGAGCCCACATCGATCGTCAGCACCGGTATGCCGGCATCGCGAGCCTTCTTCAGCCATGGATCGATGACGCTGAGCGTGCCGAGAATCTGGACGATCGCATCCGGCTTCTGGGCAATCAGGGTTTGCAGCTGCGACACAAGCTTGCCGTCGTTGCGACCGGCATCGACGGCGATCGGCTCGCCGCCAAGGCGCTTCACTTCGGCAATCTGGGCGTTATAGGCCTGAAGGTCGAAGAAGTGATCCGTGCCCGTAGCACTGATCGCGATGCGTTTGCCCTTCAGAGACAGTTCACCATCGGCGGCAGATGCGGGCGCCCGCCCGGCCAATGTTGCTCCCGCCACCGCAGCGCCAGCTATCGCCGACAGCTTCAACAGATCACGCCGGCCAATTCCACCCTTAGAACGCTCGTATTCCATGTCCCTCTCCTTTAATAAATAATGTCGATAGAATAAGTATTCTAACGATATAGACGAGGAACAGCTTTTCAAATTTCTGCGGAACCGGGCAATGTCCGCATCGAATTTCGCCCCGGTTTCAGCGTATTACGCTCATACCCGGACACGGTCCCAGCCGCTCGCCCGCAGTTGTTCGAAGTCGCGAACGAGATTGCGATATCCGGCCGCCGGATGGGGTGCTGTCAGTCGCGGTCCCCGGGCGCCGAGTTTCTCGCGCAACGTCCCGGCCTTGTATTCGGTTTTGTAGACCCCGCGCTTCTGTAACTCAGGCACCAGGAGGTCGACGGCATCCTCGAAGCTCTCCGGTGTGACGGCGTAGGCAAGGTTGAAGCCGTCGACATCGGTGTCCTCGACCCACTCCTGCAGGAGGTCGGCGACTGTCTGTGGCGAGCCGACAAACACCGGACCGAAGCCGCCGATGCCAACCCAATCGGCCATCTCGCGCACCGTCCAGACTTTGTCGGGATCGATGGTGGTAAAGGTTTCGACGGCCGATTGAACGGCATTGGTATAGCGATGCCGCAGCGGCTCGTCGGGGCCGAACTGGCTGAAGTCGATGCCGGTCCAGCCGGAGATCAGCGTTAGCGCACCCTCGTAGGAGACGTATTTGCGGTATTCGTCGAACTTCTTCTTCGCCTCGGCGTCGGTTTCGCCGAGGATGACAGTCTGCAGGTTGAAGGCGAGGATCTCGCGAGGATTGCGGCCGTTGCGCTCGGCCGCCTCCCGGACATTGGCGACGTAGCGCTTGAGCACCGGCTTCGATGGCGCAGCCACGAAGATGCATTCGGCGTGTGCCCCGGCAAAATCCTTGCCTCGGCTGGAGGCGCCTGCCTGGTAGAGTACTGGTGTGCGCTGTGGCGATGGCTCGCTGAGATGGATGCCGGGCACGGTGAAGTGCTTGCCGGCATGGCCGATCGGGTGGACCTTCTCGGGGTGGGTGAAAATCCCCGTCGTGCGGTCGCGGACGACGGCGTCGTCCTCCCAACTGCCCTCCCAGAGCTTGTAGCAGACTTCCAGATATTCCTCCGCCAGGTCGTATCGGTCGTCGTGCTTGGACTGGGCCTGCTGGCCGATGTTGAGTGCGCCGCTGTTCAGATAGGAGGTGACGATGTTCCAGCCGACGCGGCCCTTTGTCAGATGGTCGAGCGTCGAGATGCGGCGGGCGAAGGTGTACGGGTGCTCGAAGGACAGCGACGCCGTCAGGCCGAAGCCGAGATGCTCGGTGGCATGGGCCATGGTCGGAATCAGTTGCAGCGGATCGTTCACCGGCACCTGTGCGGAGTGGCGCAGCGCCGCATCGACATTGCCGTTCAGCACGTCGTAGACGCCGAGCACGTCGGCGATGAACAGTCCGTCGAACTTGCCGCGCTCCAGCGTCTTTGCCAGATGAACCCAGTAGTCGAGATCCTTGTATTTCCAAGACTGGTCGCGCGGATGGGTCCAAAGACCTGGCGACTGGTGGCCGACGCAGTTCATGTCGAAAGCATTCAGCCTGATTTCACGGCTCATGATATTGGTCCTTTCGCAGTAAAACGATGCTACCGCAGCATCTGATGGCCTCAGGCATTGCCGCGGTTGAGGCCGTAGGTAAGGGCGAGGGCACCGACCAGCACGGCGCCCTTGACGAAATCCTGCGTGTAATAGGGAGCATTCAGCATGGTCAGCCCATTGAGCAGCACACCGACGAAGACGGCACCGGCGATGGTGCCGAGCACGTTCGGGCGGCGCAGGGCCAGCACTGCATAGCCTATCAGCGAGGCCGCAACGGCGTCCATCAGCAACGATCCGCCCGAAGACACGTCACCGCGGCCAACCCGGGCCGCAATGATGATGCCACCGAGCGCGGCGAGTGTGCCGGAAATCACGTATGCCAGCGTTTTCAGCCTAAGCGTGGAGGCACCGGCCAGCCGTGTCGCCACCTCGTTGCCACCGGTAGCAAACAACAGCCGTCCGATGCGGGTCCTCTCCGTCAGCACGTAGAGAGCAAAGGCCACCAGCGCCATCAGGACGACGGAGACCGGTACGATGCCGAACAGGCTGTGGCGGCCGATCAGCAGGAAGGCGGGATCGTAGGCACCCGATGCCTTCGATCCATCCGGTAGGACCAGCCCTGCCGAGATCGATCGACCGGCCGTCGGAATAAGCTGCAGGCCGGACAACAGGAACATCATGGCCAGCGTCGCCAGCAGATCCGGCACCCTCAGCCTGACGATCAGCAGCGCGTTCAGCAGGCCGACAACAGCGCCGAGCGCCAGGACCAGAGGGACGGTCTCGTAGACGTTGAGCCCCCAGACGATCATCGCATAGCTGGCGGCCATGACGCTCGAGGCGGCAACGGCGCCGATCGAAAGGTCGAAGCCGCCGACCGCAAGTGTCACCGTGACGCCGGCGCCGAGGATGGCAACGACGGAAACGGCCTGCAGGATGCTCATCAGGTTGCCGAGGTTAATGAAGGCCGGCTGGGCACCGGTGAAGATGATGACAAGCGCTGCCAGAAGGATGAATACGGCGCCAGCGCGCACGAATGAATGGAGGCTGGCGATCCACCCACGACCGCCGATGCGAGATGGCGGGAGACCTTTTTCCGTTTCGAAAGATCTGCTGTCGGTGGCGCTCATGCCGGTATTCCTTCTCGGGTATCTTCGTGGCGGTCTGGCTTCAGCGACTGCAGCCCGTGGCGATCCATGACGAGGATGCGGTCGGCCATTTCAATCGCTTCTTCAGGATCGGAGGTGGCAATCAGCGTGGCGCGATCTTTGCGGCTGCGGATCGCCTGGATGATGTCCTGGCGTGCACCGACATCGACCCCCTGGAAGGGTTCGTCGAGAAGCAGCAGGCGGCTCGGTTCGGCCTCCCAGCGAGCCAGCACCACCTTCTGCTGGTTGCCGCCCGACAATGTCCAGACGGATGATGAGGGTCCGGTCGCCTTGATCCGCAACCTGTCGATGGCCTTTTCACCCTCGCGACGCTCGCGGGCGCTATCGAGGAACCCATGCCGGGACCACTTGGCCAGATGCGGCAGGCCGATGGTTGCGGCGATGCTATTGCCGGGCCAGGAGGGCGGCATCAACGACGAGCGATGCCGGTCCTCGGCTGCCATGGCGACGCCGGCGGCAATAGCGTCGGCAGGACGTTTCGGGCGGTAGGGCAATCCGCCGAGCGTCATCTCGCCAGACGTCAGCGGCAGTAGGCCGAAGATCGCCGACAAGAGGCGGCTCTTGCCGGAACCAAGGACGCCGGTTATGGCGACAACTTCTCCGGGCGACAGTTGAAGATCGAAAATTGGGCTTCCGGGTAAAAGGCACGCGCCCCGCATCGTGAACACAGCTTCGCCTTGCGCCACCCCCACGCCCGGACGCATCGAGCGAAGCGGGCGGCCGATCATCGCCTCTACAGCACGGTCAAAATCGATCGGTTGACCGAAGGCGCCGACGATGACACCGCCGCGCATGACCAGCGCCCGGTCGGCAATAGCCTGCAGATCCGCCGTGCGATGGGAAATGTAGAGGATTGCGAGCCCCGTCCGCCGGGTTCGCCGCAGGATATCGAACAGCCGGTTACTCTCGCTCGCCGACAGGCTGGCCGTAGGTTCGTCCAGGATCAGCAAATCTGCCCTGTTTGCCACGGCTCTCGCAATCGCCACGAGTTGGCGTTCTGCGGCCGACAGCTCACCAAAATCTCGGTCAAGCGGCAGATCGAAGCCGGCAATGTCCAGGATTGCCTGCGCCTGTCTGCGAATGCTGGCTCGCGAGACGAAAAAGGGCATGCTGCCATCGGCGAAGCGGTTGAGCAGAAGCGCATCAGCCACCGTTTGCCCTGGTGCGCCGACAAGATCGGTCGATTGGTGCACCGTCACTATACCGGCCATTGCCGCCTCGGCCGGGCTGCCGGGCGCAAACTTCTGCCCCTTGAGCCGCATCTCGCCGCCATCGGCCGGCAGCACGCCGGACAGTATTTTCACCAAAGTTGATTTTCCGGCACCGTTCACTCCCATCAAAGCGACGATCTCGCCGGGCTCGATGGACAACGAGGCGCCGCCGAGCGCCTTCGTCTCGGCAAAGCTGCGGCGGAGGTTGAGGACATCCAGTAGAGGCACGGTCGAACTTTCGTTGTTTCGACAATTCTGCCAGCTGCGATGCCGATGAGACAGGCAAAGCCTTGCTGCCGAGAGGCTGTCCAGGAAACAAACAATCTCCTTCAACCGGAAACAACGCATCAAACAGTCTACAAATTCAATAGGGAATTATATCTACTGAAATCGCGTCGCCAGGGCGGTCAAACGGTCTGTCGCACGACGCCCCGATGGACCCGACAGACATGCAAAAGGAATGCGAACATGAGATCTTATCTACGGCTCGCCGCCGGCGCCGCCATCCTTCCGCTGCTGATGAGCCAGGCCGCTGCGGCCGGTGGCATTACGGGCGCTCCGGCGCCCTTCGACAAGGGTGGCGTCAAGCTGGCCCTTATCAGTTACATCTCGGCCGGTGATTTTTTCCAGGCCTACCAGGCCGGGGCAGTCGCCCAGGCCAAGGCGCTCGGCATCGACCTTCGTGTCTTCCCGGGACGACAGGATGCGTCGGAACAGCGCGAGCAGATCCTGCAGGCGATCAATCTTGGCGTCCAGGGCATCGTCGTCGACCACGGCCTGCCCGAATCGCTCACCGACGTTGTGCAGCAAGCACTCGACAAGGGCGTCAAGGTGGTTGCCTTTGACGTGAACCTCAACAATCCCAAGATCCCGCAGGTAGAGCAAAGCGATCATGCTCTCGCCAAGCAGGCACTTGAACAGGCCGCAAAAGAAAATGGCACCGCGTTCAATGCGGCCTACGTCTATGTTGCCGGTTTTGCGCCTCTCGACCGCCGTAACGAGGTCTGGGAAAAATTCAAGGCCGACAATGCCGGCGTCGTCGAGAAGGCGCGTTTTGGCAATGTCAGCGATACGACGGCGACGACGACCGCTGACCAGGCAAAGGCGGCCCTGACGGCAAACCCGGACATCAAGGTGGTCTTTGCGCCCTACGATGAATTTGCCCGTGGCGTGAAGCTGGCGGCCGGCGATCTCGGCATCAAGGACAAGATCCGAATTTATTCCGCCGACGTTTCGACGGCCGACATTCAGGAAATCACCGAAGAGGGTAGCCCATGGGTTGCCACCGTCGCGACCAACCCGGCAGTCGTCGGAGCGGTTTCGGTCCGCGCGGCGGCCCTGGAGATCGCCGGTCAGCCCGTCCCCCACCAGATCACGGTCGAGCCTACCCTCCTGACCCAGGCGGCTCTTCGCGCCGCCGGCGTTAAGACAATCGAGGACCTCGCCGCCAAGCTGCCCGCCTTCAATACAAGCGGCGCGGCCACCGCCAGCTGGATCCCGCAGGCATTATTCTGATCATCTGCGGTGAGGGCAGGGCGTTTCGTACGCCTTGCCCTCCGCACTTTTCAATTGGAGGATTTGAGATGAGCCAGTCGAATGTCGTCTTTGCAGCAGCCCACGGCATCGGGCGCGAAGCGCTATTTTCAAGGGCATTAGAGCTGTCCGCAGATTTCGCGCGTCGCGGTGCGGAACTTGATCGTGATGGCCTGCCGCCTATCCCTGAGATTGTCCGGTTAAAGAACGCCGGTCTTCTCAATGCGCCGCACGCGGCCGAGATCGGCGGGGGCGGGCTCGACTGGATCGATGCCCTGAAGCTTGTGCGGATCGTTGCTCGTGGCGAAAGCTCGCTCGGCCAGCTGCTTGGTTACCACTACGTCAACAGCCAGTCGATCTACTGGTCCTTCGCCGACCAGTCGCGCGCCAAGGCGCTCGGCGCCGAGACGGTTGCGCGCAGCCTCTACTGGGGCGCTGCCGTCAATCCGCGCGATCCGGGGCTGGTGCTCACGCAACGCGGCAACGGCTATGTGCTAAACGGCCGGAAAACGTTTTCGACCGCTGCCCGCGTTTCCGACTACATCAACGCCAACGCGCTTCTCGACGGACAGATCGTCAACTTCGCCGTTCCGACCGACCGGCCCGGCTATATCGCCAATGACGACTGGGACAATATGGGCCAGCGATTGTCGGACAGTGGCAGCGTGGAGTTCCGCGATTTCCCGGTCTATGAGGGCGATTTCGTCGCGCCGCCTGCGGATGCCGATGCGCCGCCGCCCGTGCTCGCTACCTTCAATACGCCGCTCATTCAGCTGGTGTTCGTGAATTTCTACCTCGGTACCGCGGAAGGAGCATTGGCTGCGGCGCTGGATTATGTTCGCACGACCACGCGTCCCTGGATCACCTCCGGCGTTGCTCGTGCCGCCGACGATCCCTATATCCTGGAGCGGGTCGGCGAGTTCACAGCATCCCTGAAAGCCTCGGCGGCTTTAGCCGATCTCGCCGCAACCGCTGTCCAGGCAGCCCTGTCGCGCGGCCACGATGCAACCGCCCGTGAACGCGGTGAAGCGGCGGCTGAGGCCTATGCTGCCAAGGTTCACGCAACGCATGTTTCGCTCGACATCACGTCGAAAGTCTTCGAGATCATCGGCGCGCGCGCAACGGCCTCGAAATATCGTTTCGACCGCTACTGGCGCAATGTGCGGACCCACACCCTTCACGACCCAGTATTCTACAAGGCCAGGGAAGTCGGTGAATTTGTACTCAACGGGACCATCCCGGAGGTCAGCCTCTACAGCTGATCGATAGTCTAGGAACAGCCGGAAGGCCTCGTTCGGTAAAGCGAGCGAGGCCTTTTCAGATGAACGCGGTCCGCTATCCGTAGAACTTCCCGCAAGACTGCGAGGACGTTTGTATCCGGAACTTCTCTATAGCGCGCCGCTCCTCGGCGGCTTGACGCCGTTCAGATGGTAATTGCCGACGACGTGATATTTCCAGCGGACCGGGTCGTGGAGAGTATGGGTGCGGGCGTTTCGCCAGTGGCGATCCAGATTGAGGCCTGCGCGCGTCGAGGACGTACCTGCGAGCTCAAACAGCGTCGTCGATGCCTCCAGGGCAATTTCGGAGGTCAACACCTTGGCTGTCGCGACGGCCAAGGTCGCATCTATGGCATTTGCTTCCGTAGGATCGACCTGGGCGCTGTCGATCTTTCGCCCGGCCCGCTCGACGACGGCAGACGCAGCCTCGATGCGGATCGCGATCTGGCCCAGCTTTGCAATTGTCAAAGGGTCGTCCGATGCCCGGTCGACACCGCTGTTCGTCCATGGGCGTGACTGGCTATTGACGAACGCGATGGTGTCCTGGAAGGCAGCGCGGGCGATGCCGAGATCGATGCCGGCGTGAATGATCTGGCCGACAGAGCCGATCGTGGTCGCCCGTTCGAAACCTTTGTGGTGCGCAACGACGGCATCGGCCTGCACATAGACATTGTTGAGGATAGTGGTGCCGCTGCCGGTGGTTCGCTGGCCAAAGCCATCCCAGTCATCGATAATCTCGATGCCTTCCGTGCCCCTCGCCACGAATGACATCGTCAGCCTGTCGTCGGCATCAAGTGCAAAAATCGTAACCCAGTCGGCAAAAAGGACGCCTGTCGAATAGAACTTGCGACCGTTGATACGATGGCCGATGCCGTCCCTGGTGATGCGGGTATTGTAATGGCCGACCGTTTTGGTGCCCTTTTCCGATAATGCATTGCCGAACCGGTCGCCTGACAGCGCCCGACCGAAGAAAAAGCGTTTCTGCTCTTCGCTGCCGTCGACGCGCAGCGCTTCAAGAATATAAAAATGGTTCTGGGGGATCTGCCCGATCGACGCATCCGCTTCTGCAAGGATGGCGGTGACCTCGGCCAAGACAGCATTCGAGACATCGAGACCGCCATACTCGGATGGCACGGTGATCGCGAGCAGTCCGGAGCGCGACAAGGCATCCATCTCGGCGAAAGGCATCGTCCGCTCCAGATCTCGCGCGGATGCCGTTTGGGCAAACACCTTTGCAAGCGTTCGCGCAGTCGAGATCGCGTCTTCCTCGCTCTTCAGCGCAGGCACCGGGTCCCCATTGTCTCGATTAAGCAGCCGTAGTTCGCCCATAAGCTTTCCTCCCGTCGCATCTGCGTGCAAAGGTACGGACCAGCCATTCGCCTTAAAAGTTAAAACCACCTATTTTATAGACGTAGTGGAGAAATTCTGACTTCATTGTGCCGGCTGCCCATTGGGTTCAGCGGGATGACATAGATAGCGTAAGCTCCACAAGACCGGACTGCAGCCTTAACCTTGTGTCTCATTTGATCGACAAATAGACAATGAACGATTGGAGAAAGCGGAAGACACGATACAGTCGTCGTGCTCGCATGCTTTTGACGAGCGACACAAATCAGCGTTCGTAGATGCCGGAGCCAGACAGCGGCCAGGGCGGCCTCGCCTGCAGAAATTCATCGACGACAAGTTTTAAAGAGGATCGAATTCATGGCAGCAAAAATCGTCCCGGTCATTATGGCCGGTGGCAAGGGAACTCGATTGTGGCCGCTGTCGCGCGCCACGGCGCCAAAGCAGTTTATCCAGTTCGTGGGAGACCAGACACTGTTTCAGAACACCCTGTCGCGCGTTTCCGACAGGGACCTTTACGAAGCGGCCATCGTCGTCACCAATGAGGAGTTCCGTTTCCTCGTGGCCGAGCAGGCCCGCGAACTCGGCATCGAACTTGCAGCCGTGCTGCTCGAGCCGGTTGCCCGCAACACGGCCCCCGCCGTCGCCGCCGCAGCCGCTGTAGCGAGCGATCTTTTCGGCAAGGATACCATCATCCAGGTTCTGGCCTCCGACCACGAGATCACGGCAGACGCCACCTATTTCGATTGCATCCGCATCGCCCGTGCCACGGCGGCAGAAGGCAAGCTGGTCACCTTCGGCATCACCCCGACAGAGCCTGCCACCGGCTACGGTTATATCGAAGTCGGAAAGTCCCTTGCCTCTGGCGCGCATGCGGTCAAGCGCTTCATCGAGAAGCCACCCGTGGACAAGGCCGAAGCGATGCTCGCTGCCGGTGGCTTTTACTGGAATTCCGGCATCTTCGTTTTCCCGGTGACGCCGTTGCTGGCGGAGCTGACCGAATTTGCACCGGCCGTGGTCAAGGCAGCCAAGGAAGCCCTTGCCAAGGGCGTTCGCGATCTCGACTTCACCCGTCTCGACAGCGAGGCCTTTTCCAAGAGCCCCGACATCTCCATCGACTATGCTGTCATGGAAAAGACCTCCAATGCCGCCGTCGTGCCTTCGTCCTTCCTGTGGTCGGACCTCGGCAGCTGGGATTCGGTGTGGAAGGTCGGCAAGCAGGATGAGAACGGCAACGTGTCGGCCGGCAACACGACGCTGGTCAACACCCGGAACTCTCTCGTCATGACCCACGGTACTCATCTTGCCGTGCAGGGTCTCGAGAACGTCGCCGTCATCGCATCCGAAGATGCCGTCTATGTCGGACATCTGAAGGACAGCCAGGATGTCGGCAAGCTGGTCAAGCTGCTGGCCGGCCACAAGAAGACCGCGACACTCACCGAAACCCATCCCACGTCCTATCGCCCCTGGGGCGGCTACACGTCGCTGATCAAGAGCGACCGCTTCCAGGTGAAGCGCATCTTCGTGACGCCTGGCAAGAAGCTGTCGCTGCAGAAACACCATCACCGCTCCGAGCACTGGATCGTCGTCAAGGGAACGGCTGAAGTCACCATCGGCGACAAGGTGCAGGTCGTGCGCGAGAACGAGTCCGTCTACATCCCGCTCGGCGAAGTCCACCGCATGGCCAATCCGGGCAAGATCCTGCTGGAGCTGATCGAGGTGCAGACCGGCTCCTATTTCGGCGAGGACGACATCATTCGCCTTAACGACGAATTCGGCCGCACCTGATAGAAATATTTTGCGATCGTCGGTGGCGGCGTGAGCAATAGCCTGATGGCCGACCCGTAACCACGGGACCGGCCGGCGCTTGGCCAGAGGGAACGGGCATCGAGACGCTCTCGGTAGAGAGCCGTCTGAGGCGCCCTTCGTGCCTTGATCTCCCTTTGCACATCGCCAAGCGTCGAATGACGCTTGTATGTCCCAGGCGGCGCTCGCAATGTTTTCCCGCAACGACCCCGCGCACTGCGTCGACTTCTGCGTCAAAGCAAGATGACGGCGCGGCGCCGCCTGTGAACAATCAGACCTGGTCACCATTTGCCAAGCTGCCGTCATTCCTGTGGTTCAAGCAGCATTGCTGACTTGGTATCACCCTGATGCGTTCGCAAAGTCTTAGGCGCGAGTTTCCTCACAAGCCGTCACCAGGCGATTTTATGCCCTTTGCTTCTCCACGCTTCACGACAAAGGCGTTTTGCCGCTCAGGAGGCCGTATACGAGTATCAAAAACTTACTTGTAATGGGGCGGTTACTGATCCACATTGTTTGTACAGTAACGCATCGAGCCAATTGGGAGGACGCACGACTGTGATCCAACGTGCATCCAGCGACCTGTTGAAGCGGCAACGGATCATCGGCTATGCCCGCACTGCGAGCGATGAGCAATTTGAGGACACACAGCAGGCGGAACTGCTTGCAGCGGGTTGCGAGCGGATCTTTGATGAGCGTCCGTCTCATCCCTCTCACGGTCATCCCGTCCTGACGAGACTGCTCGGCGAGCTTCGGGCTGGCGACACCCTCGTCGTCGTGCGCCTCGACCGACTGGACCTCTCGCCAAGCTCCTTGCTGCTACTGATGGAGGACTTCGAGAAGCGTGGCGTTCATCTGCGCTCAATGATAGATATGATTGACACTTCTCCTCCCCATGGCATTGCGTGTCTTTCAATTGTTCGGGCGTTGGTCCAGCTTGAGAAACGGCGTGGCAGCGAAAAGACCAAAGCTGGCATAAGGGCCGCAAAGAGCCGAGGAAAGCTAGCTGGAAATCCGGGTCTACGGGATCGGCGGCCGGAGGCGATCCAAGCTGCATCGAAAGCACGCGATAAAAACTATCTTTCCCAGTTGGTTGGCTCGGCAGATGTCTGGCTGCCGACAGTCAAGAAGCTTCGACCGGATCACAGTTGGGATAATGTCGTTCGCGTGCTCAACCGTCGTGGCATGGACTGGACTGTCGAGCGCCTCCGGCGCGCTGTCCACAGGATGGCCCGGGCCAATCTCGCCGATTCGGCCTTGCTCACCCGGTCACCACGCCGCACGCCGGACGATCGCCTCATGACGCTCATTGCTGCAATAGCGATTGCCGATCCGACCTTATCGCTTCGAGGGATTGGGGCTCAATTGGAATTGCTCGGCGAGACACCGCCCCGCGGTGGCCGAAAGTGGCAACCATCCTCGGTTCGTCATTTTCTCGACGAGGCCCGCAGGTTCGGGCTGATACGCGACTGAGAGCAAAAAGGAGATACCGGATAAGCACCTTCGCCCTTACCTCAGCATCCAGAAAAATGAATTTTCACTTTGTCGCACCCGCCTTCTTGCAGGTATCAAATTCATCCACGCAAGTTCCCAGACATCTCATATGCTGGTCGTCATCTTTCTCGGAGTCGCATATATCGAAGCAAATATCTGCTCTGATGCGACATTGATTTTCGATCTGTAGGCCGCCACTCCGTGTTGACTTTGGAGTAACGGTCGTATCGGCATTTGCGCTCAAAGCAGAAAGGCTCACTACCAGAATCATACAGGCAGTACGAAATTCTGTTCTTAACATCCGTCGGCACCCGCTGGTACATTCTCAACTCAACGAAGATCATCGTCCGGGTCGGAATGTGTTGGCATCATCTTCCCTAATCCAAACCAATTGGCAAGAATTAATAGTAACATCAACTGGCATTCAAAATTTATCGGCGGTTGCCGATAATCGCACCGACTATTGGAATCGAGAAAACATTTCAATTTGACTGCGCGACGTTGGCGCCATTTACTTGTGATGCATTGATTTTTAATGCGGCGGTATTTTCCCATTTTTTTTAAACAGGAAGTACCAAAGGAATGTCCGCGGGACTACAACAACTAAAATGCAATACGCGCAGATGATGCTTGATGCAGCATACTGCCAGCAGTCAACTTGTCGGAAGATGGACAATCTGGATAACGCCGCCGGAAGCGGATTGGCGTCGAACTCAAGGTTGGTGGATATGAGGGAGGGTTGCCCACCAGCATTGCCACTGGGCAACAAGTGGGTGGGGTTACCGAGGCGACATCACCATGGTCGAGTATAAGAGCGATATACCTCGAGGTACATTGGATGGTTCAGCGCAACACGTGGACGTGCCGGCCTGACATTTCGCGGGATGCATCGAAAAGACATGTGGCCAGCCTGTCTTTTACATCAATGCACATCGCCAGCTAGGAATAGACCGTCAGGTTAACATCAGCAGGCGAGGTCGTTTCAACACGCTTGATACGCCTGAGCAACACGAATTTGACGAGCAAGTTGGACAAGAGTTGCGGCCTGAGCGCCGCCCTTAGATATTTCTCATAGAACACGCCAGGCGTCGGATGCTCCGCAAAGGCCTTCACAAGCTCAAATGGTATGCTGCCGTAAACGCGGGTCTTGCCGTGCGCCGTGATAACTACAAGTCGGTTGCTCGCGAATTCATAGTGAACCGTCCGTACCGCTCTCGACTTAAAGTTAACTGTCAGGATTTCTGCGTCCATTGGATAAACCCCCTAGTATCGACTTATAATGCACTGCAACACAGAAAGTTCAAGTGTCATGAAATGACGCCAAGGGCTCGGTGCGCTCGAATCCAATGGGCCCGCGGGAAAAAGCAGGGGTCTCACCGCGCTTTACTCTGCCTTCACTGGGAAAATAGTGTCTTTATTTATGGCAATTATCGACTTTAACGCTCCATCCCTTGTTTATTGACTCAAACAACTGGAAGCTATTTAAAACCTTATTTCGAAGCCCTCACAGGCTGTGAGCAACACCGGTACTTTTACCCAATGCCGGCGTTTCAAGGCGTTCGATGACAGTGAGAGCCGGTGTAATTTCAAATCTCGAACTTCCACGACTGGAGAATGCCAAAACTAGTCCCATTGCAGTGGCGTTACTTGGAACGAAACAACCCGATCGGGTGCCTCCTCAAGCAGATTGTTTAATTCCCCAAGCGGCGATCTACGGCGTCCACTGCTGCTACCCGCGCGAAATAGGCCGGGAAACCTCACACTAACGCCGCGGGATTATTTCAAGAGGTCAGACCACGGCCGCCAGCAACCCATTCGCAAACTCGCGTCGGGGGTTTGTGTTCTTCGGCTTCGTGTCATTTCTGCCAATGAAAATTCCCCTCCATCTGGCAGACAAGCCAAATGCTGGGGCGCTCGTTTCTGGTCATCAAGTTGAATGCCGCCTTTCCTTGGGAGTTACGTCCTCTCTGTTCGTCATGCAACCGTCCGCTTGACAAGGACAGTGCTCTGGAAAAGCGGAGACCGACAGAAGCGCCGCACGAACGTAATGAATGCTGGCGGGAAGGAGCAGTCAAAAGAGCGTCCAGCATCCTCAGAGGACCGATCTGTCGGGCACCGGCTCCGCGCTTTGGCCGTTTTACCCTCGGTTGCGTATCGACTTCAACCGTCATGCGAACGTGGCGGCGCACGTGAGAGCAGTAACGTAACGCTCATAGCGTCACCCACACTTGTCTAGTTTGCGTCACAATCCCGAGGCGTCGCCACCCAACAAGACCTGCTTGGCACTAGCTACCGTCTTTCGGCCGAAACAAGGAAACGTCTGGCGCTTATCATTTTCCCTGGCGCTCATTGCTCCTAGCGTGTGCGGCTGCAAGGCAACACTTTTTTGGTGCCTTGCGCTTTCAACTTCACCGGCCTTGCCAGCTGGCTGAGAGCGTTGCTTGTTTCGTAGGAACATGAAATTGCGCAGGAACTCTCTCGCCGTCGTGGGGATGAAAAAATCCTTGCGTTGGACGACGATGTCGTTGTCTGCATTTTATGGCCCGCGGAGCAGCGCAGTCCCAACTTAACACGGCGTCCACACGCCAATGCGTGAAGCACACATGTCTCCTCCCGAGAATTTGCCCACAGGGGGAATGCCGCTTACCGCGAGGCGGCTGCAAAGGTATGGGTGAAGAATTGCGATGCAATGTCGAACAGTCTCCGGCTTAGCCGCTGAGTAGAATGAATTTAGGCTTCTTGCTGGCCGCTAGTCTAAGGCCTGTCGAACGGCGCCGTCTGACCAAGGGCGTGTTGCTGGCCAATAGGTGCTGCAATATGGAGTTCCGAAACTGCGCGGAGCGCTTCTTTCGCACGTCTTATGGAGGTTCAGTGGGCACATGCTTGGGGTTCTGCCTGTAACTCTCTCAACCGATCGGGAAATCCTATTCTTTCGGCTGACTGCACACTGTGTAGGACCAGTCTGGTTTCTATTGCGTTGTCGGCCTTTCGGAGCCTCGTTGGGGTCCAGTCATGTCGCCGTGCGATGTTCCGGCGTTCACATTGGTTACCCATGCTGTGGGCACGGGATAAGCTCGTCTTGGCATTCCGATCGTGCCTGTGACCCTCTTTGTTTCGTGGGACGAGGGGGTTTTGAGAAGTCACGGGACCGTTTAAATCGCGATTGACTGTCCCTTGGGCTGATGAAATGCGCAGTTTGCCGCGGCAAACTCCTAAGAGGGGAAAGTTTGCCGCGGCAAACTCCTAAGAGGGGAAAGTTTGCCGCGGCAAACTTTGCTAACCAAACGAGTGTTCCTCGCCAATGCTGGATTTAAGAAGCGCCATAATCATGGGACCGAGGGAAAATCGCCCCTCTCTCGCCCGCCCGGTTAGACTTCGAAGGTATCCGCCCGCAGAAGTAATAAAATTTGTGCGCTGTAAAATGCATGAAATCGTTGCAGCTGCGTTTTCTGGTCCCATAAGTTCGCATGCGTCCCGATAAGCAGACGGGCTGACTCCCAGCATAGACTTGACGACGACGGCCGCATTCATAAGCTCACGCCAATTGTTGATGGTCCCTCCTGGGCCATAGTCCGAGATAAGTGGGCACGCTCGCAAAATTGTTTCCAAAGGATACATCGCCCGTGCATCTCTTGGCGTGCTTTCGCTTCCAATGGGACGCCGTTGTGCGGTCTGTTTCACAGGCGGTTCAAATTCAATAGCAGAGTCAGGATCTGAATTCTGTTTATGCCGGTCATTTTGACTGTCATTGCCGTTCATTTTTCCAGGATTAACCAACAAATGCAGACGGTTGATAAGATCGGCCTCGAGCATTTCCATCTTAGCTAGAGAAGCCTCTATTTCTGTAATCGTGGGTGAACGGGACATGCGGCGGACAATACCCAGATAGGTGTTTTCCATCTCATACCAATTCCCTTCTGCGCCTTCTTCGATCGCGGCTGTGAGGATCTTACGGACGTTACGACGGCATATCGTCAAGTCGGCCTTTGCCTTTCGCAATGCGTCTCGTTTGGCGGCCACTTCCTCGGCCAAACACAGAAACTCATCGGCTCTGGCGAGCAATGGGGAGAGATCGAAGCCGAACGCAGATTCTATGGCGCCGGATCTGTCCTTGCGGGCGTAGCGCTTGCCGTTGGCGCTGTCCTTGCGGATAATCAGACCCTTCTGGACCAAGGCGGCAATATGTCGGCGGATGGTTGCATCGGACATCTGATGGGCGCGCAGGGCAAGTTGAACGTTCGAAGGGAACACAACGAGCGCTCCATCCTGACGCAACTCTGCGTCAGGATGGAAGCTCAGCAGCGCGTTCAGAACTGTAAGGCTGCTAGATTGAAGGCCAAGCAGTGATTTTCCTGCCGCAATGTCGCGAAACACCTTCCATTTGTTTGCTGATTTTCCTGGTTTGATTTCCACAGCCGCCATCTGCCGTTTGATCAAGGCAAGCGTCACTGGCCGCCGCCCAAAGGGCGTCGTTACGCTTTCTGTGTGCATTATCTCTTACCTTTCGATAGGCAAAAGAAATCCGCTCACCAAAATGGTGCCGAGACTCTTGACTGTTTTTCAGGGAAGTGCGATTCTGTGTTTGCGGACTACAGAAGGGGCTTCCATGACGGCAACGTTTTGGGGGCCTTTTTCTTTTCCGGTCTACTCTCCGTTGCGTTGATGTTCGGCACTTTTCGATTTAAATTCATCGTAGAGTGCAGGTACTTGGTTCAGCAAGAACGCGGCGAAATCGGGCGCGTCTTTCGTGCTTATTGAGATATCCAGCGTGGCTTTGCCGTGTTTAATTAGCCCAAGACGATGCTGCCGGGGGCTTGTCCAAGGCTCTGATGTTTGCCGCTCCGCGTTGGGCCTCAATTGTTTCAAAAGAGCCTTGAACCGCTCGTCCGATGGCAGACCCCGCACATCTTCGCTTTCGCTGATATCGATTGCCCTGTCGAGGTTGTTTCCTACGGTCAAATAGTCGGCAAATTCCATCCAACTACGACGACCTATGCCCGGAGCGGGACCGATCGCATCTATCAGCTCTCCTGGTATCTTGGCGACCACGGACAGCATGACCGACAGATCCCCCTTCTGAACAGAGAGGGCTGACATGATCACGTCCCGGGCAAAGCGCGCCTTCAAGCGATCAGCAAACCTAGCTTTTTCAATGTAGGTGAGATCCTGGCGCTCATTGTTTTCTTGTCCCTGCGCAACCACAAGCTGATCGTCGCTGAGATCGCGGACGATTGCCTTGACCTTCAGTCCGAGTTCTGCAACGGCACGAAGGCGCCGATGGCCAAACGCGACCTGGTATCGGCCTGGGACATCGGGGTGAGGGCGCACAAGAATGGGTACTTGTTGCCCTTGCTCACGAATTGAGACCACTAGCCCATCTATGTCGCCGGGCATTCGGTCTTGTAGAAACGATGCGTCAATTGTACTGGGATCCATATCAATGACCGATTGGCCGGCGAGCAGGCGCTTCTCGATATCGTCGGCACGCGCCTGACGCTCGCGTTCCAGTTCAAACGTCGAGCCGACCTGTTTGACGATCTTGTTTTCTGCTTTCGGCTGCTCAACGAGAGACAGCCTATCTTGCGGCTCGGGCATGAGTGGCAAAGTGCGCGGTTTGGCCTGGCGCGTTGTTTCGACGCGGCCAATGTTCTGCGGAATTGGCAAGATGTCTTTACGGCTCATGCTGCCCGTCCCCATGCTTTCCTGATGAGAGATTCAATCTCTCCGTTTACATTGTTCATCGCCTCCATGGCCCGATCATACGTCGCCCGCGTAAACGCAGCGCGCTCAACCTCAAACAGCGTTTGATTGGTGAGGCCAGCATCAGAGACAGCTGTGGTCTTGAGCATGGGGTGGATCAGCACGTTGTCGCCGAACATGGCGCGAAGATAACCGACCATTTGGTTTTGCGGCCCATCGCTCGGTTCGAAGCGCGTGATGAGGTAACGCATCCATTTGTAGTCGAACTCCGCGCCGTGTCCTGCGATCTCGCGCAAAAGATCGGACATCATCGATAAGAACTGGTTCATCGACATCACGTCCAGCATTTGCGGGTGAACGGTCACCAATAATGAGGTCGCGGCGGCGATTGCAGACAGTGTGAGATAGCCAAGTTGCGGCGGACAATCCACGACGACAACATCATAGTTGTCTTTGACCGAGGCGAGGGCTGCCTTCATCCGCTGGAAGAACATAACATCGCCGGGCTTTCGCTTCATCAGCGCACGCGGGGTGTCATGCTCGAATTCCATGAGTTCGAGGTTGCCGGGTACGAGATGAAGATCGGGAATATACGTCCCCCTGACGATTTCGTGCATGGGCCGAGGGGCCTCGTAGCGCAGCGCACCGTAGAGCGTCTCTCCCTCGCCGACATCCGTCTCGGGCTGAACCCCTAGGAGGGTGGACAAGCTTGCCTGCGGATCGAGATCGATCGCAAGAACGCGATAGCCCCGCAACGCCAGATATTGTGCGAGATGCGCGGCGGTCGTGGTCTTGCCGGAGCCACCCTTGAAATTCATAACGGAAATGACCTGTAGATCTTCTCCGTTGCGACGGTGTGGAAGATAACGCCGACTTCCGCGGCCGACCTTGTCCAAATGATTGCGGATTTTATGCATATCCATCGCTGAATATGATCGCCGGCCTGCTGGGCCGGTGCTAACGTCGAGATCGTCGGCTAAGTCGTTCGCAAGAGTTCTCAGGTACACCTCTTTCACACCGATAAACCTTGCGGCTTCAGCCGGCTGAAAATAGCGGATCGTTTTATCCGCATGGGGCGGAAAGACGCTTAGATGATGGGCCTGAAGCTGACTTGACAGCGTATCGGAATGCCGCTCGATAAGCCCCATGAGACTTTCGTCTGCGGGCGGGATGTTACCAATGAGTTGAGCCATTTCAGAAGCCGATTATCCTAAATAGCGTTGCCAAGCGGAAATATGGCGTTGCTCCGATGCTTGCACTAAGCAGCGATTCTGGACGTGCTGCAACCGCATTTTGGGTAACGAGACGTTAACATCACTCGCGTTAATCTCAAATGGTGTTATCTTTCATAGCCTTAGTGCCTGTAGATAATTTACAGCGCTCAGGTGAAACTCGGTCATTTATCTACGTTATAGGACCCTAAAACAGGCCCGCGAGATGCGACCCACCGACTCAGCGTTGCAGTTGAGGCCTCTGTAGCCTCCTTCCGTCGTCGTCGATCACGCTTACATTGGATGCGTTACGTCTGCCGGTTGGGGTGAAAATATAGATGCGGTTGCCACCTTGAGGGACGGCCAGGCAACTGCGCGCGCGCAGACATGGTACGAGATGAGCTCGCCGATCGCGAGCAGCCTCTCTAGGCAGCCTTGCGGTTTTCGCTGGCCGGCGTGCAGCTGAAATTCTCGGGATTCTGGAACACGGGAAAGGCAGGTGGCCTGACCATACCGGCTGACGGGCTGGCGGTTCATGGATCGTGAACTGCCGTCGCAACAATATAGCGGCGTTCCCGAGAACGAGTTCGCGATGATGACGATCGCCGGTATGACGGGGATGAACGTACCCGAGATTCAGCTGGTCGATCTGGAAGCCGTCAGCGGCCTACCGCAAGGTCTCAGTGAGTTGCAAGGGTAGGCGCTGGCGATAAGGCGCTTTGATCGCACAACGCACGGGCCGGTCCATATCGAGAATTTCGCACAGGTGTTCGGCGTAAAACCCGACGATAGGCACAGCAAAGGCAATTACCCCAGCATCACGCGCATGCTGGGAATCTCGTCGCCGAGTTCATACGGCGGCTCGTATTTAGTACGCTGATATGCAATGGCGACATGCATCTGAAGAACTGGTCGCTGATCTATCCCGACAGACGAACACCGGCGCTTTCACCCGCTTACGACCTGCTATCGACGATACCCATATCGAAGGTGAGGATACGGCGGCACTAAACTTCTCGAGGACGAAGAACATGGCCGCGTTGTCAATGGACGAACTGGCGCGTCTCGCCGCCAAGGTGGAATTGTCCGAAAAGCTGGTGCTCGACACCGCACGCAAGACAGTCGAACGTTTCCGCGCAGTGTGGGACGCGGAGAAAGGCCACCTGCCGATAGCAGCCAAGGTCCGCAATATGATTGATGGGCATGCCGCCTCGACTGAGCTGTACCGTGAACCTGCATAAGCAGCGCTGGATCGACAGGATCGTCGATAAGCAGAAAAGACGGAAGCGATAGGGCGTCAGGCGTAGGCGTTCGCCGGGCGAGCGGTGCTCAACGACCAGCCCCACTTTCGTGCGCGTAAATTAGCAGACCGCCTAGTCTGTGATCGAAAATGTTGCAGCTTGCCCGTACGTCAGACCGTCTTGCTCGGTCAACTGCCAGACACAGCCATCCTCGATCCAAAAGCGACGCCCAGACTTTGCTATCCGAGCGCCCCTGTACCCGGAAGCATGCCCGTCGCGTGCAACTGTCTCCAAAAGCAGTTGTCGGTCAGCACGATTGGGAACTTCGGCGGAAAGACGGGATGGTAAGGACGTAAACTCTTGCCAGTCATATTCAAAACAACGTTGAGCTGACATATTCGCATAGATGAAGAGCGGATCTGGATCGGTGTTGTGAGCGACCACAGCGAATGGGGCGTGATGATAGAGCCAATGCGCATCGCTGTCATCGGGCACCAGCGCCTTGCCGACAATGCGCCGGTAACTGTCAACCAACAGATAAAACAATGCTTTGTCGTACCAGGGTTCAAGGACGATTCGGTCGGTTGATGGCATGCACTTTCCTCAATTGTTTGGACTGGATCAGGCGCCCAGTTGGACAATTGAGTGAGCCCATTTTGGTGCCAGCCGCATCCGAACTTCAAGTTACACAACGGCGCGCTTTCTGTGCGTGTCAGCTCTCTTAGCGCAGCAATTAGTCAACGGCAAATGCCGCGTCGTTCCCGGTCGCCAACGTATGCGTGGCCGCATCGCCGTTCTCCTTGCGCACCAGGCTTTCTATCGACCTGCTGACCGATGCACGCAAGCGCCGCGTTGTCCTGAGTAAGGTGACGCGTATGACCGACCTCGACCGACCTCTTTACATTGATGAACTGCGTTACCAGCCGTAGCTAAAGGTAGCACCGCTGCCGTTGTTCCCGTCCTGGACCACGTCGGTTCGAGCATTGCGCCCATATTGAAATATACCGTAGGCGTTGTTGTCGCCATTCTGCCGCAAGGTTGCGGAATGACCGTTGCCGTGTTGCTGGATGAATCCAAGATTGCCGCGACCCGCCTGAGCGATGCCAGCCACATTCCCCCGGCCCAGCTGGCGGATGTCAGCACCTTTCAGGCCGCGGAAGAGCGAATAGACGCGCAGTCCTGTTGAGAAAAGACCGCTATCCTCAGCATTGTCCGGCGCGAGATTGAAAGAGATCTGGCCGCCGGCATAGGCTGGCACAGACAAGGCTACTTGCCCGATGCTCCCAGCAAGAAGAGCGACGGTAAGGATTTTAATCACGTTGCGGGTCATCCTCGTCTCCATTCATCGGCTACCTCGGCCGTTGATCAACTTTCGCATCCTGTCGCTGAACCAGATTGGAATTGCCCGTTCACTTGTCGTTCAGTGGTGTGGTGTTGGTCGAAAGCAAAAAGGGCGCCAAAACGGCGCCCTTTTTCAGGGATTGCAGAGTGCTGAGCCTTTAGCTGCCGGGGATCTGTTTCGAGCAGCTGAAACTCTTGTCCCCGATCAGAACATCCAATGTGGCTTTGTATTTGATGCCTCCAGTTTCGAGGGAGACGGAGCTGAGGATTGTCGGATGTCCGACTGTCGCATCAAAATCGCCACTCTGATTAGTCGTAGAGATACCGCCGTTCCCCGTCTTCTCGACACGGAATGTGTAGGTTCCGCTGACATGCTTATCGACGTCGACACGCGCGTCCAGTTTCACCACACCTGCTCCGGGCGATACTTCGATGCGGCAAAGCTGCGCCGCGTCAGGTTGCCCAGCCGTCATCATCGCCGCGACGGCGGTCACGGGAAGCAGGGCCAGCGCAAGAATTGTCATCAGACGGCGCGGATATTCAACGCTATTTGGCATGGGTCATTCCCTATTGTCTGCGGTTGCGAACTTGACCTCTTCGACGTCATCGAGCCGCAGCTTACGGGCAGGTCTGGACGAAGGCTGCGACGTTGCCGTTGCCGCCCTGGCTGACATTTGCGCTGCAGCCGCTACCGACCTGGACGCCGGCTGCGATATTGCCGTTGCCATCCTGGGTAAGGATAGTCGTGTGATTGGAGCCAAACTGGCCAATACCAGCTACGTTGCGGTTACCGTTCTGATAGGTGGCGCCGTAATTGCCATTGCCCTCCTGACCGACAGCCGAAAGGTTATGACGACCGTATTGATGGCCGACAATCCGGTTGTAGCCACCGTTCTGATAGGTCCTGATCCTATTTTCGAACCCTTCCTGCGCGCCACCGGCAGAATTCGACCAGCCATATTGTTCGATACGCACATCGTTGGCCATGGCAGGGGCTGCGGCGGTAAGACCAACGAGAGCGACGAGTGCGGTTGCAATGAAAGACGTGCGGATCATGACTTTGTCTCCTCAGGCGGATAGGACCGCGGTTGAACACCCCTTTTCTAGACGCCAGCTTTGGAATGGAAGCTGAAGACACTATTCAGTCAGCGTTCACTCTCAGAGGCCGCCGCCAATGTTGTCACGGCCAAGTAACTGCTTTGAAAAGCGAAGGAATTGAAAAAACGCGCTTTAAGATTTGGGGTAACTTGGCCGGACCGCGCCAGATCGCTCGATTGATAACGCCAGTCGTGAGATTTACTCCCTCTGTCACGCAGGCAGGAAGGCCCTTATGATTTCCCTTGCCAGTCGATGGGGACGCCTTGTCGAGGCGTCGATGCAGCACCAGGAGCTTTCTATTTCCGCGCAAAGCTCATCGCGACGCTTCACCAGCGTTGTGAAGGATGCCCGAGGTCCAGACGCGTGGGTCGCGGTCACCAAAGCACGGATGGGATCGCCCAGGAGCACCGGCTTTCTATATCGGATGTGATGAGCTAGTGCGACCCAAACCAGATCGCTCCGGGCATCGGTTGGTGCGATGTGGTGCCAGTAGCCGAGGACGGCTTTCTGCACCCACTGAAGATAGATGGAATTGTTGACGTGCCCCTGCTCATCGATGTCGGTCGGCGAAACGACGATTGCAAGATCGAACGTTGGCGCGAACGAAGGAAGAGGCGAGGTCTCAGGTAGCTGCCTTTTATCAACTGGTTGAAATATCAATGGTCCTGCTCTCGGTATTGGGACGCAGCTTGGCTGCAGCGCGTCAGGAAAGGGCTCTGCCTCTTTGAAAGATGCCGTGGCCAAGCGCTAAAGCTTAGGGCCAGAATCGCTCCAGGATGGTGGCGTGCCAAGAAGGCTCAGGGCCAATCCGGAGACACCGGGTGCACGACCGTAAGCTTCACAGGCAGCGTTCTTTGGTGCCCCACCGAGTTGTGACCGCAATTTCTGCCGGGATGGGAGCGACACGTGTAAACCAGAGGTGTTCTTTCCTTTCACAAGCATTTCTGCGAATTGACCGGCAAAGGCAGAGGCAAGGCCGTAGGCGTCTCCGACTTCGGAGACCCTCGCTTGATTGGTGATCGAGTTCGCGCCGCGGGACCAAACGATGGCTGCCCTCTGCATGCCGTCCTTGTCGAGGGCTTCCGCTTCCACCGCTAGTCCTCCAAGGCCAATGGGGAGGCGAGGCACGCCAACGGGCAGGACGACCGAGCTTCCCAGACTGACGGCCGTCGATAATCCGGCCGCGAACTTGCCGGTTGGCACGATGTCCGTGATGACGGCCTTGACGGTGATGTCGGCGGGCTCGCCGGGACCAACGATGTTGTATCGATCGCTGAGGCCGATGCAGAGCGCTCGATCAAGGGCATTGGAGACCAGACGCCCGTCGCCAGTATTGTGAATGCTCGAGGAGGCCTGAGGCGACAAGCGTGTCGAAGAAATTGCAACTGTAGTCGCAGCCAGCAATGCTGGTGTATCTACGTAGGAGCGGGACTTGCTAAAGCGCCCTTCGCTCGCTCCCAGACTGCCGTATGACGTCAGCGCCCCGGACTCGGTCAGCGGAACCGAGCTGCAACTTGCAAGACTGAGCGCGACACAAAGTCCGGCCGCCTTCCAGATGACGAGATGGGTTTTGAAAACGGTCTGGCGCAAGTCTTTGATCGTCATAGCCATTAAAGTCCAATTTTCAGGGAGATACACATTGTCGTGGAATCGGGTTGCCGTTGCGGCTCGCCTCCGTCAACCCAGGTCTACAGCGCTCTGCTGCGATCGCGCGGGAACGGCCCGCCTGGCTTCTGCCGCAAGCAAAAGCGACATCGCTGAGGGCAGGAGGGTCAGGGTCAGGAGCGTGGCAACCGCGAGCCCGCCGATGATCGCCGAGGCCATCGGGCCCCAGAAGATCTCGGAGGCGATCGGGATCATGCCAAGGATGGCAGCGCAGGCTGTCAGGACGATCGGTCGTGCACGGTGGAGGGATGCCGCGATGATCGCCTCGTCGGGCAGTTGTCCCCGCGCAACATTCTGGTCGATCTCCTGAATGAGGATGACCGCGTTGCGAATAATCATGCCGGCAAGGGCAATCACACCGAGTTGCGCAACAAAGCCCATTGGCGTGCCGGTCGGCAGCATCGCAAGAACCACACCGACAAGCCCGAACGGAGCCATCAGGAGAGCAAGCGCCATGCGCGTGAAACTCTGCAATTGGATCATGAGGAGGGCGACGATGACGAATATCATGACGGGAACGACCGCGAAGATGGAGGAATTGCCCTTGTCGGATTCTTCCGTGATACCGCCTGCGGTGATGGTGTAGCCGAAGGGAAGATCCTGACGCAGCGCGTTGAGCTGTTCGTCGACCTTTCCAGCGACCGTTGCGGCGAGGGCGCCATTCTGGACGTCCGACTGCACGATGATCATCGGTTTGCCTTGCCGCCTCCAGATGATCGGGTCTTCCATGCCGTAGGCAACGGTCGCCACCTGACGAAGCGGCACATGGCTTCCGTCGCCGGTACGAAGCTCAAGATTGCTCACCTCGGCAACGGACGTGCGGTCAGCCTCGGTGCCCTTGACGACGACATCCACCAGCCTATTCCTGTCGCGGATCGTGGTGACGGTCGATCCGGAAAAGATCGCTGTGATCTGGTTAGCGATCGATTCCGAACTCATGCCGAGCGCCCGGGCCTCGGTCTGGTTCACCAGAATGGTCACGCTCTTTTGCGGCTCTCCGGCGGTCATATTGACGTCGCAGGCATCCGGATTGCTGCCGATGATGGATGCGACTCTTGCCGACAGGACGCGAACCTGCTGATAATCGGGCCCGGACACCCGAAATTTCAGAGGCCAACCGACGGGAGGCCCAAGTTCGAGCGGCGAGACGCGCGTCACCAGATCCGAGAACTTGTCGTCCAGCGCAGTTTCAATTCTCTGGCGGACGGCGTCCCTGGCCTCGACGCTCTTGGCGACCACAACGGTTTCGGTCACGTTGTCGTTTTCGAGTTGAAGGTCCATCGGAAGGTAGAAGCGGACAGACCCCGATCCTACATAGGTGGTGTAGTGATCGATGTCCGGGTCCTTGGCGAGAACATCCTCCAACTGCTTGGCGCGGATCTCTGTTGCTGCCCGCGACGCGTTCTGGGGCAGGGTCAGGCCAATTAACAGCTCCGGCCTGTCGGATGCCGGGAAGAACTGCTGCTCGAGGCGACCGAAGCCCGCAACCGACAGGCCGAATGCCACAAGCGAGCAGATGATCGTCAGCCAGCGATGCCGCAGCGTCCAGGCCACGCTCCTGCGATAGAGGGTCGATATCCGGCCCGCTTCGCCGTGAGAGTGAGCCAGTGCCTTCGGCAATATCCACGTGCCGAGAAGGGGCGAAAAGAGAACCGCCACGATCCAGGACGACGACAGTGCGATGAAGATCACCATGAACAGCGAGAATGTATATTCTCCGGCACTGGACGCCGCAAAGCCGACGGGAATGAAACCGGCGATCATGACCGCTGTGCCGGTCAGCATGGGGAAGGCGGTTGTCTCGTAGGCGTATGTCGCGGCAACGGAGCGCGACTTGCCATTCTCCAGGCAGGAGACCATGCTTTCGACGGTGATCATGGCATCGTCGACCAGCAGACCCAAGGCAATGATGAGAGCCCCCAAGGAGATCCGCTGAAGACCGACGCCGGCGATTTCCATACCGAAAAATGTCAGGGCCAGGACGAGAGGTATGGAGATCGTCACCACCAGGCCGGCCCTTGTGCCCAGCGACACAAAAGAAACGGCAAGGACGATAATGATCGCTTCGACCAGGACTTTCGTGAAGCCGTCGACTGCATCCTCGACCACTGTAGACTGATCCGCGACCTCGCTCATTTCGATGCCGGCTGGCAGCTGGGAGGCAATGGCTTTCATCTGCGTTTTCAGGGCCTGGCCAAAGGTCAGGAGGTTGCCGTCCTTCGCCATGGAAATCGCAAGTGCGATCACTTCCTTGCCGTTGACGCGCACGGTTGGTGCGGGCGGGTCAACGCTGCGTCTCGAGATGGTCGCTATCGAATCGAGCCTGAAATAGCGACCGCCGAGCTTCAGCGTCATGTCCTTGAGAGTGTCCTCGGAAGCGAAAGCCCCGCTGACCCGGACAGAAATCTTTTCTTCCGTCGTCTGGATCAATCCGGCGGGACTGACGGCGTTTTGGGCGCGGATCGCTTCGATTGCGGCAGCCGGATCGATCCCGAGACTGGCAAGCTTGCCCGGCGAGAACTCGATCAGAACCTGTTCTTCCTGGGTGCCGAGAAGATTTACCTTGCCGATATTGGGTAGCGAGAGAATTGCCTCGCGGATTGCCTCGACGCGATCCCGCAGTTCTCTTGGGCTAAATCCATCGCCATGGAAGGCATAGATGCTTCCATAGGTGTCGCCGAATTCGTCGTCGAAGAAAGGCCCGGAGACGCCTTCCGGTAATGTCGATGAGATATCCGACACCTTCTTGCGAACTGTGTACCAGATTCCATCGACCTCTGCGGGCGGGGTGTCGTCGCGCAAGTTCACCATGATCACGGCTTGGCCGGGACGCGTATAGCTCTGCGTATAATCGAGGTGTGGCGTTTCGGAGAGTTTCTTTTCAAGCTTGTCGGTCAGCAGACTAACAGTTTCGTCGACGTTCGCGCCGGGCCAGCTCGCGCTGACGACCATCGTCTTGATGGTAAACGGAGGGTCCTCGTTACGAGACAGCTTCAGATAGCTCAACACGCCGCCTGTGATCGTCGCGAGCATCAGGAAAATCACCAGTGAGCTATGGGTGATCGCCCATCTGGACAGATTGAAGCGGTTGCCGGAGGTGCTTGGGTGAGGGCTCATAGACGGTCGTCTTTCTCGACGGTGACGGCTTCGCCGTCACGCAGCTTGGTGACACCGGCTGTCGCGACAAGATCGCCGTCGCCAAGGCCGTCGGAAACAAACATGCTCCTGCCCGCGTACCGCTCTATCTTGACGGCCCGCGCATGAACGGTTTTGCTCTGGGGCACGTAGACAAAGACGGCCTGATCCTGGCCCAGACGGATCATCGCCGACGACGGAACCTCGAACAGGCGCGTTGGCGAAAGGATCACCTTGCCGCTGACGGCAGCCCCCATCGGGAAGCCCTGGACCGGGTTTTGCAAGGTCACCCTGACGCGATAGGTTCGGGTTTTTGCATCAGCCGATGGCGTGACCTCCCGCACCTTTCCCGTTGCGGTCTTGGTCGGGTCGGATAGGAGCCTGATCTGGATCTCGGGGTCGTTCAGGTTCTCGTTCCACAGTTGCTCGGGGATATCGAAAACCGCATCCAGTTCCGCGTTCGAGCTCAGCGTCATTACAGTCTGGCCGGAGGTAACGACCTGGCCCACACCAGCAGAGACGCCGGAGACTATGCCATCGCGATCGGCCCTCAGGTCGGTGTAGGAGAGAGACTGTCGGGCGCTGTCCAGAGCCGCGTTTGCCGCCTCGAGCTTTGAATTTGCGGCGTGGAGATTGGCGTCACCCTGCTGAACCTGCGCGCGCGAAATGGCATTTTTTGAAAACAGTTCCCAATTGCGCGCTGCGGTGAGCTCGGCGAGCCCTACGTCGGACTTTGCTACATCGACTTGCGCCGACGCGGACGAGACGTTGATAGATGACGGGATCTTGTCGACACTTGCGAGGACATCGCCCGCTTTGACGGAGGTGCCGTTCTCGATCCGAAAGACAATCTTGCCCTCCAGCCGGAAGCTCATCGGGATCTGATAGCGTGGCTGAACCTCGCCGGTTTGACTGAAGGCTTGGCCAATAAGATGCGATTGAACTGTCACGACCATGACAGTGCGCGCCCTCGGTGGGGGCGCCGCATCGTCCGAGCAGGCAGTTAGTCCTGTTGCGCACAGGGTGGCGCAGCAGGCAAGGATACGGCTGAGCATAGGCACTCCAGTAGGGCTGCATGCCGCTCGACAAAGCGACGCAAATTCAGTGCCTGATCTCTGCCACATGGGTTTCGGGGCGTGCATTGCATTGTGTTAAGTTTTGTTTCAGCCGAGGAACCGACCTTGCCCGCCAGCAACAAAACTTAATCTTTCTCATCCCCAGGTGCGCGCAGTACCGTGGTATGAGAGACCAAATACGGGAGACAATTGCTCATGGAGCCAGCCTGCACCCCCATGTCCAATGCGCCGAAAATCCTCATTGTCGAAGATGATGCCCAGATTGCAGGTCTCGTTCGGGACAGTCTCGTGGAGCAGGGAATGGTGGTCGATATTGCGGCAGACGGTGCGGCCATGGATGCAAGGATGAGAGCGGATGACTTCGATCTCGTCGTTCTCGATGTGATGCTTCCTGGTGAGGACGGGTTCAGCATATGCCGGAGGCTTCGCGGGGCCGGCGATATTCCCATCCTGATGCTGACATCCGTCAGTAGCGATATCGACAGGGTTGTCGGGCTCGAGATCGGTGCGGACGACTACGTCACCAAGCCCTTTGTCCTCAGGGAACTCGTTGCCCGCATCAAAGGGCTACTCCGCCGATCGAGACTCGCCTCTCCCCCGATCGAGGTTCGGCGAAAACGCATTTTCCGTTTCGACAACTGGCGTATTGATCCGATCCGGCGGCAGGTACACGACCCGAGCCATGCGCGCGTCGCCATGACAACACATGAGTTTGACCTCCTGATCGCTTTTTGTCAGAACCCCGGTCAAGTGCTGACCAGGGAACAGCTGCTGGCTCTCACCCACGCGGGTCTGGCCGGCCCGATCGAACGCAGCATCGACGTTCATATAAGTCGCCTGCGGCAAAAGATCGAACTCGACCCTCGCGATCCCTTGATTGTCAAAACGGTCCGGATGGGTGGCTACGTCTTCACGGCGGCGGTGGAGGAGGTCGATGCCTAAGACTGCCACCAGCATCCCCAAAACCCTTCGTGGTCAGATCACGCTCATCATTCTGGTGGCTTTGGTGACGGTCATTGTCTGTGGGCGGGCGCTGGAAAACCTTGCCAAACGAGACTTTACCGCACCCAACCTCGAAAGGGCTGTCGAGCAGGTGAAGACCCTGGCGATGCTTCTGTCGCAGACCCCTTCAGCGGATCGTCCCGCCATTGTTGCAACTGCCCGACGTGCAGGACTGGACGTCTCGCTCGCACCGATTTCGATGGTTTCGCAATTCAAGGGCTCGTCCGAACTCCAGAGCGTTGCCGAGACGTTTGCAGACTTGCTGTTTCCTCCGGACGGCGAGCCGCCTCTCGGCGGATGGCGAGCGCTGCTAGATGGGCGACGGGTCATTGCGGAGCGGGTCGACGAGGAAAACATCGTCGTGTCCTTCGGTTTTCCGGACACGATCATAACGAGCTCATTCCTCAGCCAAAGCACGTATTATTTCATGGCGGTCATCGTGCTCATCGTCTTCTTCTTCATCTTCGCGATTCGGACGGTGACAGAACCCATCAAGAAAATCTCCGAAGCAGCAACGCTTTCGGACATCAGCAGCGGCTCGCGTATTTTCGAAGAGCGCGGCAGCGTCGAGATTGTCTCTCTGGCGCGCGCGCTCAATGGCATGCGAAACCGGATCCATCTCATGGTCGAGGGCCGCACGCAGATGCTGAGAGGCATCAGCCACGATGTGCGCACGCCGCTGACGCGGCTCAGATTGCGGATCGAGCGTATGGGCGACGGCTCTACGCGAGACGCGCTGCTGACCGATATCGACCATATGGACAGGTTGCTCACAGAAAGTCTGAACTATCTTCGCGATGACTACGCCACCGAGGAGGTGGAACGGGTCGACGTCGCCAGCATCCTGCAGACCGTGTGCAGTGATTTCTCAGACGTTGGGTTCAACATGACCTATCGCGGGCCCAATAAAATGATTGCCAATTGCCGTCCGCTTTCCATGATGCGCGCTGTTACAAACCTCTGTGACAATGCCTCGAAGTTTTCCAACTCCGCCTGTGTTGAACTCCGGCAAACCGCAACCGGCTTTTCCATCTCGGTCGCCGACGACGGGCCGGGAGTATCCGAGGAACTCCGCGAAAAGGTGCTCCAACCGTTCTTCAAAGGAGATCCGTCACGACGCGGCCAAGCAGGCTTCGGTCTCGGCCTGTCTATTGTGGCCGACATCGCCCGCTCCCACGGCGGCAGCATCTCCTTGTCCTCCAATCAGCCCCACGGTCTGATAGCGCGGATCAGCGTACCTGATGCTAGACATGATTGAAGCGAAACGGAGACTTCCACGAAGGCGAGCGGCGTGGATACAGGAAAGCGATTAGTGGCGTCGGTGACGAATTCGCTTGCCCCTCAAGGCTGGTGATCACGGCGTCTGCCGAATTGCTGACTATCCTGTCCCCTGCCTTTGTAGTGACTTCGGCGCAATGAGGTTCGAGCTCTGCTTGCACATGAGGGTGTGAGTCTAGACTATGCCATATGCCATGCTTATCCGGCATTTGGCGCTGGCGTCGAGACGGCGTGGATTGAGGCGTCGCCTTACCGCCACATGCCTGATCTGAATGCGTACGGCTGGCTTTTGACGGCGCTGGAAGGATGTGGTCACCTCGGCATCGCGTGCTCAGACGGACAGCGTCACGTCAAGCGTGGGCCTTCCTGCTGGCGAAGCTTACGGCAAGGACGGCGAAGATGAGCGTTCCTGTTCCGACCTGTTATCGGCTGCCGGGCTTCGTGAAGGGCACCACGCGACCGTCCTTGGACTCCCCCTCATCCAGAGTATGCCGACCGATCAGCTTGACAAGAGTGGGTGAGACGTTCCAGTGCTTTTCGTCATCGGTATGGATCGTGACGGTTTTACGATTTCGACGGATGACGATCCCCGTAATCGTTTTGCCGTCGGTCGCCTCGAACATGACGGCACTGCCAATCTTAATCTGCCGCAATGCTTGATCTGTTTTTTGCCGATGGAGAAGATGAAGCCGCTCGACGATACGCTCGTTCAATGCCAGCAGTTCGGCCTCATCGAGCGTGTGGATATCGCTATCGGTCATGGCGCAGCTTCATCCCTCAATGACAGTTTTCTTCAAGGACCATTTCGATTATGATGTAAGCTGCACACCGACACAATTGCCTGACAAACCGGAGCCGCGATAAAATCTGCCCATATACCCATTTTACAGCTCAAGACTTCGACGAATTTCTAACGATTAACTCTATATTTTATTTGCATTTTGTACTCATAACGGCACCCAAAGGGAGCCAAATTTCCGCTGCATCTACCACTCCCGCACCCTGTCTCTTCGCGTCTACCGGCATTGGCCCTTGCGAGCGACATCAGCATCGGGCCGATGGCGAACTCGCCGCGCTCCGTCCTGCAGGTGAGGTCGCGCAGATATCTGACGGCCGACGTGATGCTGCCGGCCCGTTCCAGCACGCAGGCCGTGACGGTCGCCGCATTCTCGGGCCCCATGATAGCGCAAGCCTCCTCGTAGGCGCGGGGGCTGACCCACATCAGGTCTCGCCAATTGCCGATACTGCCGCCCGGGCCGCACTGCAACACAAGCCCGAGCGGAAACGCCTTTAGGCCCGGTTGATCTCTGCTCGCCGTCGTGGTTTCACCAAACGGCCATCCGTTAGGCTTATGCGCTCGAAAGCCTCATCCGCCGCAGGGGCCTCATCGATCTCTTCGACAATAGGCGTGATGTCATGGATGTCGGGCGAGCGTGGGATCCGGGCTATGAGATCGCGGAAATGCCCATGCACCATAGGCCAGTCACCCGGCACGCCCTCTTCCAGCGCCGTCGCGATCAGCTTGGCAATGTCACGCCGGCAGAGCGACAGGCGCTCGCGCATCGCCCTGAACAGGACGCGATCGACGGTGACGTGCGCTACCAGTGTCTGGATTCATCAGAGCGGGCAATTAGCGGGGCGATATTGAAGCCATAGGCCTGGTCGACCTCCCCCTCCCCGTCCCGGCGCGCAAAGCGCTTGCCGTTCGGGCTATCCTTGCGCACCAGCAATCCGGCGTCCATCAGCGCTGCCAGATGGCGGCGCAGCGTCGCTGGCGCAATGCCGTGGGCGCGGATCGACAGCTGGGCGTTGGAGGGAAAGACAGCGAGGCCGTGCTTTGCACTGAGCTCATTGCCCAGATAGAAGCTCAGCAGCGCGTTCAGCACCGCCAGCGCCCTGTCGGAAAGACCGAGCATTGGCTTGCCAGCAGGCCACGCGTCATATCCCGCCGACCAAAGGGCGTCGTCACACTTCCTGTCTGCATTTTCTCGTCACCTTCAATAGGGCAATAGAAATCTGCTCACCAAACGGAGCCAAGATTCTTGATGGTGTTTCCGGAAAATGCCGATTCATAGTCGGCTATAATTTCGAGAAGCGCTTCCACATCCACAACGTTTTGCGGGCCTTTCTCTGGTGCGGTTCAGTCTTTTGCTTTATTCGCGTCACGGCTGGAAAATGAGTGGTAAAGCTGTTCCAGATTTTCCGACAGATACTCTCCGAACGCCGCAGCATCCTTGGATTTCAGCGCCAGCGAGAATATCTTACCATCATGCTTTGCTGTGACGCTGACACTTTTGTTCGCCAGCGACCATGATTTTTCCTGAACCTTGCGCGCGACGCGCTTGCTCTGCTTGAGGTGTGACATGAGCCTTTGAAAGCGCTCGTCACTGGTCCCCTCCGCAAATTCAGGGCTGACAATGAACGTCATCGCCTTGTCCAGACTGGATGGCTTCTCCAGTAAGATCTTCAATTCGTACCAGCGATCTCGGCCGATCGACTTCGCAGTCCCGATAGCTTCCAGTATCTCCGGTGGAATGCTTGTGACCGCCAGCATTTTTGAGAGCGTCGCACGATCAAGCGACAGCGCCGTCATGATGATGTGGTTGTCATTGTCGTAGTGAAGACGCGACAGCTCACCGGCAAAGACTGCGCGTTCGATGAAAGAGAGGTTGGCACGGGCAGAGTTCTCCTGTCCCTGCGCAACGACATGCTCGCGATCTTCCATATCCTTGACGACGGCACGGACCTTACGCCCCAACGTCTTGGCCGCCCTTAGCCGCCGGTGGCCGAAAACCACCATGTAGCGACCGTCGGTCTTGGGATGCGGACGGACCAGAATGGGACTATCCTGTCCCCTGTCCCTGATGCCGTTCACCAGCTCCTCGAATTCCTTGGCATCGTCTTCGAGGCGATCCCTGATGAAGGAAGCATCTACGACATCGGGATCGAGTTCGACAATCGTTTGTCCTTCGAGCAATTTGTCTGCACGGCTGGCGAGCTCATCGATGGAATTCAAAATCGACCTTGAAGCGCCCTTGACGGTATAGTCGAGCAGCGGCCGGGTTTCATCCGAAACATGGTCGTCCATGACATGGGCAAATGGGTTCTTACGCGCCATCTGTGTTACCCTCCAATTGCACTAGACCCTTGAATAATATTGAGAAATCCTTGCTTTTGACGGCAGTCAACATCGTCACATCCGCCCCCACGCACGGTGAATCAAACCCTGGATCTCGAAATTGACGGCATCCATGCATTCGATGGCGCGGTCATAAGTCCCACGCGTGAAATTCGAGCGCTCAACTTCGTACAAGGTCTGCTTCGTAAGACCCGCATCTGAGATCGCCGTGGTCTTGACCATCGGGCTTTTCAAGATCTCCTCTGCGAGCATCGATTGCATGAATCCGAGCATCTGGACCTGCGGCACGTCTGTCGGCTCGTATCGGGTGATGAGATAACGCAGCCAGTCCATCCGCACGTCCGCACCCGCCTTCTTGATCGTCCGGGTGATATTGCCGAGCATCAGCAGGAATTGGCTCATTGACATCAGGTCGAGCATTTGCGGGTGAACGGTGATGAGAACGGATGTCGCAGCAGTCAAAGCGGTCAGAGTCAGATAGCCGAGTTGCGGTGGGCAATCGATCACCACGACATCGTACCTGTCGTCGACTTCCAGCAGGCCCTTGCCCAGACGCGTGAAGAAACGCTTCCCCTCGGTGCCGACCTGCATCGCCAACGGCGTGTCGTATTCGTATTCCTGCAGCTCAAGATTTGCCGGAATGATGTCGAGGCCCGGGAAGTTGGTCTGCAGGATCACGTCGCTGATCGGCTTGCGTTCGTCATCATAACGGATCGTGTCGTAGAGCGACGGGTTCTTGTCCAGCTCCGGCTGAAATCCGTGAAGCGCCGAGAGCGAGGCCTGCGGGTCGAGATCGATTGCAAGGACCCGGTGGCCGGTCAGGGCAAGATGCTGGGCCAGATGGGCGGCCGTCGTAGTCTTGCCTGACCCGCCCTTGAAATTGACGACGGCCACCACTTGCAGTTTGTCGCCTGCCTTGCGATGCGGCACATACTTCTTGGCTTCGGCCTTTCCGGTCTTATCCAGCAGCAGGCGAAGTTCCGACATCTGTTCCGCAGTATAGAGACGCCGACCTCCGGACGAGGTCTCGGGGACCGGGCCCTTGCCTTCCAGATGCAATCGCTTCAGATTGTTGGGGCTTACACCGAGATAATGCGCCACCTCCGCCATCGAAAACTTGCGCAGCGTCTTGCGTGCATTGGGCGGAAATTTCTCGAAGCGGAGCTGATCCAGCTTGCGCGAGATTTCTGCTCCCTGCTGCAGGATTTTATCGTCGAACTCAAACGACGGCAGCGGGGTGAAAGCATTCATGTCAAAGGACCATTCTGGCGATATTTTTCGGTGTATCGATGAATTGCCGCCATTATCTCCTTTTCTTTGATTCTGACAAGCAATTTAGAAGTCTGGCAAAGGGTAAAAGGTGCTGGGGCGCGCGCATCTCGTATCGACGGAGGCTTTTACCGGGGATGGGAGCAACCATCATGAAAACGTGAATGGTTTCTCGTCGCTTCAGGCGTAATGCTCGAGATGGTGGCCTGCTAGTCTGGCCGCCGCGCTCTGGTTGCGCTGCCTGGCGAACAGGCTCTGCGACCGGTCGGGGGATATAGACAGGAGATGGATGTGCATACGAAAAGCTTCAACGACAAGATCGTTCTCGTTACCGGCGGCTCGAAGGGTATCGGCTTGGCATGTGCCAAGCAATTTGTCGGGGAGGGGGCCCGTGTCGTCATCAGTTCTCGCTCGCAAGCCAATATCGACGAAGCGCTGAAAATGCTGCCGGGTGCAGTCGGCTTTGCCGCCGATCTCTCCGATGGTGCGGCTGCAGCGGCGTTGGTCAAACGGGTAGGACTGGATGTCGGTCCTGTCGACGTCCTCGTCAACTCGGCCGGTGCAGCCAAGCGATCGCCACCGGAGGACCTGACGCCCGCCTTCTGGCGCGCAGCCATGGATGCAAAGTTCTTCTCGACCATCAACGTTGTCGATCCCATCGTCAAGGCGATGGCTGCGCGGGGTCATGGCGTCATTATCAATATCATCGGCGCTGGCGGCAAGGTGGCGAGCCCCATCCATCTTGCGGGCGGTTCGGCGAATGCGGCGCTGATGTTGGCGACTGCTGGTCTCGGCAATGCCTATGCCGCATCCGGAGTGCGTATCGTCGGCATCAGTCCCGGTCTGACGCAAACCGGGAGAGTGGCGGAGGGAGTTGCAGCGGATGCGCGCCTTGCCGGCATCACCATCGAAGCCGCCATCGAGAACAGCGTTAAAAAGATCCCGATCGGGCGTATGGCGCTGCCGGAAGAAGTGGCCGACCTCGCGCTCTTTCTGGCCTCGGACAAGGCACGCTATATCACCGGCATCACCATTACCATGGATGGCGCCCAGTATCCTGTGGTCGTGTAGGAAGCCTACTCCTTGCTCGACGCCTGGTTATCGCTATCGCGGGCAAACACCAGACTGGCGTCGCTGACCGTGGCGACGTGCGCGTGGGCAGCGCGGCCGGCGAGCGCCGCCTCGCCGCGCAGGATGGCCATGACGATGGTCTCGTGTTCCTCAAAGGACCTCACCATGCGCCCGGAGAGCCTGAACTGCGCCCTTCGAAACGGCGCAAGTCGCGCGCGGGTCTGGGTTACGAGCTCGTAAACGTGGTCGTTGTGCGCACCGCGATAGAGGCGCGTATGAAATTCGGTATTATGCGCCGCATATTCCTCTTCCCCGCCGAGATGTACAAGCCGCGCCGATGCGCGGTGCTCGAGCTCCAGCTGGCGTCGTTCATCGACGGTCATGCGCTCGGCGGATAGCCGGGCGCAGATGCCTTCCAGTTCGGCCATGGCCTCGAACATCGATACGAGATGCTGTTGTGTCACCCTCGTGACCACGGCGCTGCGGTTTGGCTGGCGGCCAACAAGGCCAATGGCGCAAAGCTGGCCCAGCGCTTCGCGCACCGGTGTCCGCGAAACCTCGAAACGTCCCGCGAGAGACACTTCGTCAAGCTTGTCGCCGGGTTGCATGGCGCCGGTGATGATCATGTCGGCGATAGCGCGGACCATTTGCTCGACGGTGGTCCCGGCGCGCACGACTGCTTTTTTCGAGGGCGATTTCACACGTTGTCTCTACATCTAAGACGTACTGCATACAGATGCATCGAGAACAACAGGATGTCAATGTTAGCACAAGCCATTGTTATGAAACATTATTTTTTAGAGTTTGGCGATCGACCCATTCGGGAGCTCGCAGAAATCCGAAAAGCCGATAATATATTCATCAGCTCAGAAAAAGTGCATACAGTTTGTGCTTATCCCATGTCGGCATCTCATAAAGCATTGATATCATGATACTTTCAAAGTGGCATGGCAGTTGCTTCAAGACTTTCGTAACCTGTTGACCCGGCAATGCCGCGAGGAGATCACCATGACCAAACTCCTGCCAATGAACCGCCGTACATTTCTCCAGACGACCGCGGGGGCCGGCGCGGCCCTCGGCCTCTCGTCTTCCCTTTTCGCGACCGGTGCCGCGGCGCAAACCGCGCTGACTGTGGGCTTCATCTATGTCGGCCCCAAGGACGACTACGGCTACAATCAGGCGCACGCGGAAGGCGCTGCTGTCGTCAAGGCAATGCCCGGCGTCACTGTCGTCGAGGAGGAGAATGTACCGGAAACCGTCGACGTCCAGAAAACAATGGAATCGATGATCAATCTCGATGGCGCAACGCTGATCTTCCCGACCTCTTTCGGCTATTTCGACCCCCATATGCTGGCAGTTGCAGCAAAGTATCCAAACATTCAATTCCGCCACTGCGGCGGTCTCTGGCAGAAGGACAAGAACCCGATGAACACCGGGTCGTACTTCGGCTATATCGGCCAGGGGCAGTACCTGAACGGCATCACGGCAGCCTACGCGTCGAAGAGCAAGAAAATCGGATTCGTCGCTGCAAAGCCGATCCCGCAGGTGTTGCAGAACATCAATTCCTTCCTGCTCGGCGCCCGCTCGGTTGATCCAGCCATCACCTGCCAGGTCATCTTCACCGGAGAATGGTCGCTTGCCGTCAAGGAGGCCGAGGCCACCAATGCTCTGATCGACCAGGGCGCCGACGTCATCACCTGCCACGTGGACAGCCCCAAAGTCGTGGTCGAGACGGCCGCCGGGAGAGGCGCGTTTGTCTGTGGATACCACGCCAACCAGAGCCCGCTTTCGCCCGAAAAATATCTGACCGGCGCCGAGTGGGCCTGGGGGAATGTCTACACCAACTTCGTCACGGAAGCCCAGGCCGGCAAGCCGCTTGGAAACTTCGTGCGCGGCGGCCTGAAGGATGGTTTCGTCAAGATGAGCCCTCTTGGACCCGGCGTGTCGGCAGAATCCCGCACTAAGTTCGAAGCAACGCTGGCATCGATGAAGGCCGGTGGCTTCTCGGTATTCAAGGGGCCGCTGAAGGACAACAAGGGCAATGTCGTCGTGACCGCAGGGCAGTCTCTTGCCGAGGACGCCATTGAGCTCGAAAGCATGGGCTACCTTGTCGAGGGCGTCGTCGGCTCGACGGCTTGAGCGTGAAGAGGGGAGGGCAGGTCATGGCCGCCGAGATCGAAACGTCCACGATATCGTCGCCGGCAGCGCGAGCCGCGTCATTCAGGCCGGCACTGGGGTGGTTGGCGCGTCGCGCCGAGCCGGTTGCGATTTCGTTCGGAGCGGTTTTTGCGGGCCTGGCTCTCTTCTCCCTGTTCATTCTGGCGGTCGGCAAATCGCCGGCCGTCCTTTTCCAGTTGATGTATGCCGGTGGCTTCGGCAGCTGGTTTTCAATGCAGAATGCGCTCAGCCGGGGAGCACCGCTCCTGTTGACCGCGCTCTGCGTGGCGCTGCCGGCGCGGCTGGGGCTGGTCATTATTGGCGGCGAGGGCGCGGTTGTTCTTGGTGGCGTTGCGGCGGCTGCGATCGCCCTGCCGCTCACCGCAACCCTGTCGCCGGTCGTTGTCGTTCCTCTGATGGCGCTTGCCGGCATGCTGACCGGCGCCATCTGGATCGGCTTTGCCGGATTTCTGCGTCACTACAGGGGTGTCAACGAGACAATTTCCAGTCTCCTGCTTGCCTATATCGCCATTGCCTTGATGAACCACCTTATCGAGGGACCGCTCCGGGACCCCGCCAGCCTCAACAAGCCCTCGACCGCGCCTCTGCCGGCAAATTTCATGCTTGGTCATATCCCTGGCATGGACGTCAACTGGGGTCTTGCCATCGGCGTCATCGCATGCATCCTTTGCTTCGTTCTGATCGAGGCCACCAGCATCGGCTTTGCCGCCCGCATCGCCGGCGGCAATGTCCGCGCGGCGCAAGTCCAAGGATTGCCCGTGGGCCGCCTGATGGTCGGCTTTACGGCCCTGGCTGGAAGCTTTGCCGGTCTGGCCGGCATGGTGCAGGTCTCGGCGGTGCAGGGCACGGCCAATGCGTCGCTCGCCTCCGGCTATGGCTATACTGGCATCCTTGTCGCATTTCTCGCGCGCCACAATCCGCTGGCAATCATACCCGTCGCCATCCTTCTCGGCGGCATCGATGCGTCGGGCGGGTTGATCCAGCGACGCATGGGCCTGCCGGACGCGACCGTACTTGTGCTGCAAGGCACGCTCTTTCTCTTCATCCTGTTCTGCGAGACCTTTTACGGCCGCTTCAAGATCTTCAACCCCGACCTCTGGAAGAGGAGCGCCTGATGGACGACACCGCAATCGGTCTTTGGGGCGTACCGCTGGCCATTTTCGCTGGCGCGATCCGTGTCTCGACGCCATTCATCTTCGTCAGCCTCGGCGAATCGATCACCGAGCGCTCCGGCCGGATCAATCTGGGCCTCGAGGGGACGCTGGTGTTCGGCGCAATGACCGCCTACGCTGTTGCCGTCATGAGCGGTTCGCCCTGGCTCGGCGTGCTCGCGGCGATGGCGACCGGGGCAGTCTTCGGCCTCGTGCACGGCTTCATCTGCAAATTCCCCAAGATCAACGATATCGCGATCGGCATCGCGATGATGCAGTTCGGCCTGGGCCTTGCCTTCTTCCTTGGCAAGTCTTTCATCAAGCCTGCGGCACCGCACCTGCCATCGATCCCGCTCGGCGGCTGGTCGCGCCTGCCGCAGATCCAGGCGGCGCTGAACATCAACGTGCTGTTCGTCATCGGCGCGCTTTTGGCGGTGGTGCTGTGGTGGGGCTTCCGCAACACACGCCTCGGCCTGATCCAGCGGGTGGTCGGCGATAGCTCGGATGCCGCCCGCGCCATGGGTCTTAACCCCGATACCGTCCGCCTGCTGGCAACTGCCGCCGGAGGGTCGCTTGCAGCCATCGGCGGCGCCTATCTGTCGCTGTTTTATCCCGGCTCCTGGAACGAGGGCATTTCATCGGGACAGGGGCTGATGGCGGTCGCACTGGTGATCTTTGCGCGCTGGAACCCGATCGGCTGCTTTCTCGCCGCATTGCTGTTCGGCGGCGCCGGTGCGCTCGGTCCTTCGCTGCAATCTGTCGGCGTGACGCAGGGCTACTACCTGTTTTATGCGGCGCCGTATGTACTGACGCTCGTCATCCTGATCGCCACATCCTCGCCCACCCGGTCGCTCTCAGGCGCGCCCGCCTCGCTATCGATAACCAAGTAAAGGACACGCCATGAACGGTCTCGGAGGACTGAACATCTCGGAAAACGGCGTCGGCATCGGCCTGGTTCAGCTCCAGTTGCCGGTGACGGTGACGAAGGACGACCTGGCCCGCCAGACGCAGGTAATCGTCGACCTCGTCGGCAAAGCGCGGCGCAACCAGTCCGGCATGGATCTCGTCGTCTTCCCGGAATATGCGCTGCACGGACTGTCGATGGACATCAACCCGGACATCATGTGCCGGATGGACGGTCCGGAAGTGGCCGCATTCAAGCAGGCCTGTCGCGACAACCATATCTGGGGATGCTTCTCGCTCATGGAATTCAATCCCGGTGGCATGCCCTACAACTCCGGCATCATCATCGACGACCAGGGTGAACTCAAACTCTATTATCGCAAGATGCATCCGTGGGTGCCGGTCGAGCCGTGGGAACCCGGCGATCTCGGCATTCCGGTCATCGACGGCCCCAAGGGCGCAAAGCTGGCACTGATCATCTGCCATGACGGCATGTTCCCGGAAATGTCTCGCGAATGCGCCTACAAGGGCGCCGAGATCATGATCCGCACGGCCGGCTACACCGCCCCGATCCGCGAAAGCTGGCGCTTTACCAACCAGTCGAATGCCTTCTGCAACCTGATGGTGACAGTCAGTGTCTGCATGTCCGGCTCCGACGGCAGCTTCGATTCCATGGGGGAGGGGATGATCTGCAATTTCGACGGTTCGATCATCGCCCACGGAACATCCGGCCGCGTCAACGAGATCATCACCGCCGAGGTGCGGCCTGATCTCGTCCGCGAGGCACGGCGCGGCTGGGGCGTTGAAAACAACATCTACCAGTTCGGCCATCGCGGCTATGTGGCCGTTGCCAGCGGCGCCGGCGATGCGCCCTACACCTACATGCACGATCTGATGGCAGGGCAGTACAAGCTGCCTTGGGAGGATGAGATCAAGGTCAAGGATGGAACGACTTGCGGCTTTGAGAAGCCGACGAGGTCCTATCGCGAAACACGCAAGATAGCCGGCGAATAGGAGGCCTGATATGGATTTGCAGACGGAAACCAAGGGACGCTTCATCACGTCCGATCCCTATCCCTGGCCCTATAACGGCGCGCTGCGCCCCGATAATACGGCGCTTATCATCATCGACATGCAGACCGACTTCTGCGGCGCCGGCGGCTATGTCGATCATATGGGCTATGACCTCTCGCTGGTGCGAGCGCCGATCGCCCCGATCAAGGCGGTGCTGACAGCCATGCGCGCGAACGGCTATCACATCATCCATACCCGCGAAGGCCACCGGCCTGACCTTGCAGACCTGCCGGCCAATAAGCGCTGGCGTTCGCAGCGCATCGGCGCTGGCATCGGCGATGTGGGCCCCTGCGGCCGCATCCTGGTACGGGGCGAGCCCGGCTGGGATATCATCGATGAACTCTACCCCATCGCCGGCGAGACGATCATCGACAAGCCCGGCAAGGGCTCGTTCTGCGCGACCGACCTTGAGCTCATTCTTCACCAGAAGCGCATCGAGAACATCATCCTTACCGGTATTACGACGGACGTCTGCGTCCACACGACGATGCGCGAGGCGAACGACCGCGGGTTCGAATGCGTCATGCTGGAGGATTGCTGCGGCGCCACCGACTACACCAACCACCTCGCCGCCATCAAGATGATCAAGATGCAGGGCGGCGTCTTCGGCGCCGTCTCGACATCGCAGGCGATCATCGAGGGGATCGGCTGATGTCCTCCCGCCGCGCCTTCGTCGCTCGCATCGCAGCAGATGGCCCCAATGATATTGCCGGCGTCGAGGCCTTGTTCGATGCTGCCCTGCCACCTGGCGATCTCGTTGCCATTCTCGGCAAGACCGAGGGCAATGGCTGCGTCAACGATTTCACGCGCGCCTTCGCCACGACGAGCTTCGAAACGCTGTTTGCAAAGCACGGCATATCCGGCGCCTCGATCGTGATGTCCGGCGGCACCGAAGGCGCGCTGTCGCCGCACTGGACAGTTTTTGGTCGGCAGCAGGTGGCGGATGAGGGAACCGGCGCACTTGCAATCGGCGTTGCCCGCACGTCTGGATTGCCGTGGCAGCATCTCGGCCGCAGGCAACAGGTGCTGAGCGTGGCAGAGGCGGTACGCGCGGCGATTACCGATGCCGGGATCGACACGTTGGAAGACGTGCATTTCGTGCAGATCAAGTGCCCCCTTCTGACCCAGCGACGGGTCCTCGAAGTCGAGCACGCCGGCGGCACGACAGTCACCCGCGACGCATTGAAATCCATGGCCTATTCCCGTGGCGCATCGGCGCTGGGTGTGGCGGTGGCCCTCGGCGAACTGGATCCGGGCACGATTTCGGACAGTGATGTCTGCACCCGGCTCGACCTCTTCTCCGGCCGTGCCTCCACATCCGCCGGCGTCGAACTTGAGGACCACGAGATCATCGTGCTCGGCATGAGTCCCCGCTGGTCCGGCCCGCTCGCCATCGACCACGCCATCATGGGCGATGCGATCGACACAGCCGGTGTAAAGGAAGCACGCGACCGCCTCGGCGACGCCACTCTCGTGGCGGTACTCGCCAAGGCCGAAGCGGACCCTTCCGGTTCTGTCCGCGGTCGCCGGCATACCATGCTTGACGACAGCGATATCTCCTCCACCCGGCATGCCCGCGCCTTCGTCGGCGGCGTCCTTGCCGGCCTGTTCGGGGCGACGGACCTCTATGTCTCCGGCGGCGCTGAACACCAGGGGCCTCCCGGCGGCGGACCCGTTGCCGTCATCGTTGAAAGGCAGGAACTGACATGATCCAGATCCGCGACACACCACTTCCGGCTCGTGGCAAGGCCGTCGGCATCCAGACGCACGACATGACCATGCGCTTCGGCAGCTTTACCGCGCTCGACCACGTCTCCATCGACGTTCCTGCCGGCTCCTTTCACGCGCTGCTCGGCGAAAACGGCGCCGGCAAATCGACACTCGTGAAATGCATCATGGGCTTTTACCACCAGACATCCGGCTCGCTGTCCGTCGGGGACAGGGAGGTCGCCATTGGCTCGCCCAAGGATGCGGCAAGCTACGGGCTCGGCATGGTCTACCAGCACTTCACGCTGGTGCCATCGCTGACGGGGGCGGAAAATCTGGTGATCAGCCGCGCCCACGTGCCGGCCGTGATCAATTGGGCCAGGGAGAACCGGGATCTGGCAAAGTTCATGGAGACAATGCCTTTCAAGATCCCCCTCGACCGTCCGGTTCAGGAACTGGCCGCCGGCGAGAAGCAGAAGCTGGAAATCGTCAAGCAACTCTATCTCGGCCGGTCCTTCCTGGTGCTCGATGAACCGACATCGGTGCTGACACCGGCAGAAGCCGATGAGATGCTCGCCGTCGTGCGCGGCATGACGGAGCGCGGCGAACTCACCGTGCTGATGATCAGCCACAAATTTCACGAGGTAACCAAGTTTGCCGATTCCGTCACCGTCCTCAGGCGCGGCAAGATGGCAGGCGGCGGCAAGGTGGCAGATCTTACCACACAGGAAATGGCTGCGATGATGATCGGCGACGTCAAGCTGGCTGAACTCGACTCGCGATTGCCGGTCGCCAATACGGCAGACCCGGTTCTGGCCGTCAGCGGCATCCGGGCACGGGATCGCTCCGGGTTGAAGAGCATCGATATCGAAAATCTCGACGTTCGCGCCGGCGAGATTGTCGGCATCGCTGGCATCTCAGGGAACGGACAGAAGGAACTGGCCGAAGTGCTCGCCGGACAAAGACCGCTCGAGGCCGGCACGATTACAGTCAAGGGGAGGCCATACGGTGCCACGCGGAAGGAAACGCGCGCCAACAATGTCCGCTTCATTCCCGAGGAACCGCTGACGAATGCCTGCGCGCCCAGAATGACAGTGACGGAAAACCTCGCGTTCCGCACGTTCGACGTCAAGCAGAAGACCGGGCGCAAGGTCTCTTGGCTCGACAAGACATCGATGCGCCGGCGCGCTGAGGCGCTGATCGCCGATTTCAAGGTGAAAACCGCCTCTGCTTCCTCGCCGATCGCCTCGCTCTCCGGTGGAAATATCCAGCGCGCGGTGCTCGCCCGCGAACTGACGGGCGAGGTCGATCTGCTGATCGTCTCCAATCCCTGCTTTGGCCTCGACTTCTCGGCTGTCGCCGAAATCCGGGCACGGATCATGAGGGCGCGCAACGCTGGCACCGCCGTGTTGCTGCTGTCCGAGGATCTCGACGAACTCCTGGAGATGTCGGACCGCATCATGGTGATGTCAGACGGCAAGCTCGTCTACGAAACACCGATCCGCAACGCGGATGTCGGCGTCATCGGCGCGCATATGGCGGGACACCAGTGATGGCCGGGATCAAAGCACAGCCATTCGCCTTTCCACTCAAACGAGACAGGATTGCGCTCGTCGTCATCGACATGCAGCGTGATTTTGCAGAGCCCGGCGGCTTCGGCGAGAGCCTTGGCAACGATGTCGGCCGCATCACCCGCATCGTCCCCGATGTCGCAAGGCTGATCGCGGGCTTCCGCGCGGCCGGGCTGCCTGTCGTTCACACCATGGAATGTCATCGGCCTGATCTCTCCGATCTGCCGGCTGCCAAGCGCAATCGCGGTAATCCGGCACTGCGTATCGGCGACGAAGGACCGATGGGACGGGTTCTTATATCGGGCGAACCCGGCACTGCGATCCTCGAGGCGGTCGCGCCGGTGGGCGGTGAGGTGGTGATCGAAAAGCCCGGCAAAGGCGCTTTTTACGCCACGCCCCTCGGCGACATCCTGAAGAGCAGGGGCATCGAGCAGCTGGTGTTTGCCGGCGTAACGACAGAGGTTTGCGTCCAGACGACGATGCGCGAGGCAAACGATCGCGGCTACGAATGTCTTCTCTGCGAAGAAGCGACGGAAAGCTATTTCGAGGACTTCAAGCGCGCTGCCATTGCCATGATCCGCGCGCAAGGGGCGATCGTCGGCTGGACCGCGCATCTCGACGATATTCTGGAGGGACTGGCCGATGCCTGAGACGACGCGCGAAAACCTGACATCGGGCGGCTGGAAAAGCCTCGAATTCGGCCCTTTCCGGCCCGGCGTCACCCTACACTGGCTCCAGAATTTCGAAGACGACCAGCCGGGCGTCGCCCTGCTGAAATACGAACCCGGCGCCGCCGTGCCCCGCCATCGGCATATGGGGCTCGAAACCATCCTCGTGCTCGATGGCGTCCAGTCGGACGAGGCCGGAGACTATGGTCCGGGCACCGTGGTGATCAACAGGATAGGGTCCGAGCACGCCGTCTGGACAAAAACAGGGTGTGTCGTTCTCATCCAGTGGGACCGGCCGGTAATGATTTTGGAAGAGAGTAACAATGATTGACGGACAAACATTCGACATCGCCTCCCTGCACCGGGCCTACGCTGGCGGCTGGACCGTCGCCGAGATGGTCGACACGGTTTTTGCCCGCATTGCCGATGTCGACGACCCCGGCATTTTCCTGCATCTGGCGGACCGTAATGCGCTGCTGGCGCAGGCGGCAACCCTCGGGCCATTCGACCCGGTGGCAAAGCCGCTCTGGGGCATCCCCTTCGCCGTCAAGGACAACATCGATGTCGCCGGCATGCCGACCACGGCGGCCTGCCCGGATTTTGCCTTCCACCCGGATGTAGACGCAACCGTCGTTCGCCTGTTAAAGGAGGCCGGCGCACTGGTTATCGGCAAGACCAATCTCGACCAGTTCGCCACCGGCCTCGTCGGCGTCCGCACACCCTTTCCAGTGCCCCGTAATGCCATCGATCCGACACTCGTGCCGGGCGGATCGAGCTCCGGTTCGGCCGTTGTTACGTCACACGGCATCGTTAGCTTTGCACTCGGGACCGATACCGCTGGTTCCGGCCGCATCCCCGCCGGCCTCAACAACATCGTCGGCCTAAAGCCGAGTGTCGGTGCGCTTTCGACATCGGGCGTACTGCCGGCCTGCCGTACGCTCGACTGTGTTTCGATCTTCGCCCTGACGGCTGACGACGCCTTCAAGGTATTCTCGGTCGCCGCCAGATACGATGCAGCGGACGCCTATTCGCGAGCGATCCAGGTAACAGGATACGGCCCACTGCCGCCGGTGCTCACCATCGGTGTGCTTGCACCGGAAGACAGAAAATTCTTCGGCGATGCGGCAATGGAGGCATCCTATGAGGATGCGCTTTCGATGCTGTCAACGCTCGGGCACAAGCTTGTCCAAGTGCCGTTTGCAGACTTCTACAAGACGGCCGATCTTCTCTACGAGGGTGCCTGGGTGGCGGAACGCTATGCTGCCGTGAAGGATTTCTTCGATGCCCGCCCGGAGAGTTTCCACCCCGTGACTGCCAAGATCTACGGTGGCGCCAAATCGCTGTCGGCGGCGGATGCCTTCAACGGGCTCTACGCATTGCAGGCTCTGAAGAGATCGGTCGCACCGCTGATCGCATCGGTCGATCTTTTCTGTGTCCCGACAGCGCCGCGACACTACACCCGCGCTGAGCTTGAAGCCGAGCCGATCCGCGAGAACAGCCGGCTAGGAACCTACACCAACTTCGTCAATCTGCTCGACATGTGCGGCATCGCGGTGCCCACAGGCACCCGGAGCGACGGACTGCCGGCAAGCGTCACACTGCTTGCGCCTGCAGGCCGGGATGGCCTGACCGCAGCGCTGGCGGCCGATATCCATGCACGAAGCGGGGTGACCCTCGGTGCCACCGGCTGGGCGCAGCCGCCCCAACCCGAGCTCCCGCAGATTGAAGAACCTGGCCAGATCGACGTCGTGGTTGTCGGCGCGCACCTTTCCGGCATGCCGCTCAACATCCAGCTCCGCGATCTCGAAGCCCGTTTTGTCCGCACGACTACGACCGCCGCCGACTACAAGCTTTTCAGCCTTGCCAATCAGACGCCGGCCAAGCCCGGCCTCATCCGATGCGCTGAAAACACCGGCACGAAGATCGAAGTCGAGGTCTGGCGGCTTTCGGCAGCCGGCTTCGGAAAGTTCGTCGCCGCCATTCCTCCACCGCTCGGCATCGGAACCATCATGCTCAGCGACGGCAGCCAGGCGAAGGGCTTTCTGGCCGAGTCGGTGGGTCTCGAAGGCGCAGAGGATATATCCTCCTTCGGCGGATGGCGGGCTTTCGTCAACAGATCGACGACGACTTGAAAAATTGCCGTCCTTCCGGCTGCTTGCCTAATCTCCGGCAGGCTTGACGGGTGGCATCGATTTCACGTCACCGCAAAACTGGGTTTCCCAGAAGGAGGTGGCGTGAAACCTCCAGTCGAACTGCGGGGAGAAACGACGATCCGGCGTCCCGATCACCCTGTCGATGAGGCGCAGGGCATCCTGAAGCTTGGGATTGACGGCATTGGCACGCAAATGCGCCAAGACCGTTGACGCTCTTTCGACATCCGAAATGGCGTCCCGCACCAGCTGCCGATAGGTCCTGTTTTTGAAGAAGGTCTCCTCGGCAGTCCTTTGCAGGCGGGCTTCCTCCTCGAGCGTGACGAGGGCCAGATGCCGGCACTGCGCAAGTGTCGCCCTGGCATTGACGAGTGGGACACTGAGCGGCAGGTAACCGAGATCGGCCGGCGCGTGCGATTGCGCCACGTCAGCATCCTCCTCCAGCAGGCCGCTGGCATATCCCTCGTAGATTTTGCCGATGCCGACCATGCCGAATGGCGCACACTCGGCCGCCCTCAGCGCGCCGATGCTTGCGGCACCGAACATGTGAACGCCCTGAGACAGGCCATACAGGATTTCTTTATGCCATACTGCGGGGACGGCATCATAGACACCGTCGATCAGCCCGATCACCGTGGCGCCGTCTTCCACAGCCCTGTGGACATCGCCTTGGCCGGCAGGTGGCCGAAGCTCGTAAGCACCGTCCGTTCGCAGATCTGCACCGTGGACCGTGGGGCCCGCAAAAATCACCCGCATCTCGATCTCGCCTTTTGCCACTGCACTGTGCATTGCCGACGGCGTGGCGCCTGCGCTCTTTTGGCATCGAAGCACCGCTTGCAACCCATGACAGATGGCGTAGATTTACAACAGTGCCTGGACATCATTCCTTCCGCCCTATCTTCGTTCTTCCCCGATCTAAAGGATGAGCAGATGTTTCGCGACCTCAATGCCTATCAGCCGAGACGAGAGCCTCCGCCCGAAAGAAAATACAAGCAGCTCACGCCGAAGCAGGAGCGTATCCTCCTCATGGCCATTGCCTTCAATCTCGTAATGGCGCTGTTCGCGCCGTTTTGTGGCTCGACGCTTTTAGACGGCGTCGTTTCCCTCTTCCGTCTTCTCTAGCGCCAGCAGCTCTAGGCCGACCTCAAGTCGGTGTTCAATTGATACGACTGGTTTGCGCCAATTGCAGCGATTGACCCTGTTCATTCGGTAAAGTCGCCGGTCCATTCGGCATGATCATCGCGCAGTCCGATTGACGCCCACCTATCCAGGGATGCGTAAACGGCAGTCTCAGGCCATCGTGCATCACCTTCCTCCGCTTGCGTCCACGTGAGATGAACTTTTGCCATGCTTCCTCAGACAGCTGAATAAGAGCATCGTCGCAGTCATAGCGGCGGGCGATGAGCCTCACTCTCAGACCATATAGCTCAGGGGCCGGTACCGGCTCCTTGTGGAACTCCACCTCCCAGCCTTGCCAAAAAGAAGCCGTGCCGTCTTCGATTTCCTCTAGCGGTTCCCCAAGGCTCAAGCCAATTCATGGATAATACCGTCCCATCAATGGGACGCACACCGGGTCCATTGTCGCTAAACCGATGTCGACAAGTGGTAGCAAACGAATTCGAACCGATGATTCTCCTTTTTGCACGGCAGCGCTGTTTTCCTTGCTCATTGCGCAAGTGTGACAGACGGCCCTGAAAGCGACTGCCGTCACCTTAATGGCAATGCACGAGCCACCAAGGCGGCTATGTGAGTGTCGCAGCACTAACCTCTGCTTTGAGCGGCGTGACTTCCTGGTGAGACATCCTGCGACCCGCAAACGTATACACCATCGGTACGACGAAAAGCGTCAGCAACGTGCCCAGCGTCATGCCGCCGACGATGACATAGCCGATTTGGTGGCGACTTTCGGCACCGGCGCCCTGGGCGATGGCGAGCGGCACGGCACCCAGCACCATGGCACCTGTCGTCATCAGGATCGGCCGCAGGCGCATGACAGCGGCATCGATCACTGCCGAAAGCCGGTCGTGCCCTGCCTCCTGCCGCTGGTTTGCAAATTCGACGATGAGAATGCCGTGCTTGGTGATGAGGCCGACCAGCGTGACAAGTCCGATCTGCGAATAAACGTTCAACGAGCCGCCGCCGAGCGAAAGCGCGGCCAGCGCGCCGGTCATCGACAGCGGTACCGTCACCATGATGATCAGCGGATCGCGGAAGCTTTCGAACTGTGCGGCAAGCACTAGGTAGATGAAGCCGAGCGCGAGGACGAACACCACGAGCAGGCTCTGGCCGGAAGCGCGGAATTCGCGGCTTGGGCCGGATACGTCGGTCTGTACTGTGTCCGGCAGGACCTCCCTGGCTGCCGTCTCCATGAAGAAAAGCGCTTCGCCGGTGGATACGCCAGCGGCAAGGTTTGCCGACACCGTCACCGACCGCAGCTGGTTGAAACGCTTCAGCTCCTGCGGCGCGACGGTTTCCTTGACGCCCACGAGGTTCGACAATTGCACCATCTGGTCGGTCGGCGACTTCAGGAAGATCGTCGAGAGGGTCGATGGTGCAGTGCGGTCCTCCGCTGCCAGCTGGACATAGACATCGTACTGCTCACCGTCATTTTCGAAACGGGTAACCTGCCTGCCGCCGAGCAACGTCTCGAGGGTCCTGCCGATCACAGATATGTCGATACCTAGGTCGGACGCCTTTTCGCGATCGATATTAATGGTCATTTCCGGCTTGTTGAGCTTCAGGTCGCTATCGATGTTGGTGAGACCGGGAAATTCAGAGATTCGCTCCATGAAACGACGGGTCACCTGGTCGAGCTCCTCATAGGTGCCTGAACTCTGCAACACGAATTCGATCGGGCGGGCATTGTTGGAGGTGCCGAGCGAGGGGGGATTGCTGGCAAAAGCAGTGACGCCGGCGATGCGGCGCAGGGCCGGGAGCAACTCTGCCACCAGCTCTTGCTGGCGACGGTCGCGGGCATCCCAATCGCTGAGGCGGCCGATAACCTGGAAGCGGTTCACCTCGGGCATGCCGTTGATCGTCTGGACGCTGCCGACTTCAGAGATCGGCTTGAGAAGGGCTTCCACCTGCTTGGAATAGCGTTCGGTATAGGCAAGCGTCGAGCCCTCCGGCGCCGTGCCGACCACGCGGATGATGCCGCGGTCCTCAACGGGTGCCAGCTCCTGCGGCAAGCCGACATAGAGGAAGGCGCTGCAGGCGGCGACGACGACAGCCGCCAGCGCGACAAGGCGGCGCATGCCGAGCGAGGTCGCCAGCAGGCGACGATAGCCGTTCTCAAGGCCGCTCAGCCCCCGCTCGATGAACGCCGATATTCGCCCCGGTTCCTTCTCGTGTTTCAGGAGCCTGGAGCACATCATCGGCGTCAGCGTCAGGGCGACGAAGCCCGACACGATCACCGCGCTTGCAAGCGTCAGCGAGAATTCGAGAAACAGCTTGCCCGTTCTGCCGGTGGCAAAGGCCACGGGCGCATAGACGGCGGCGAGCGTCAGCGTCATGGCGATCACCGCAAAGCCGATTTCCCGCGTTCCCTTGATGGCCGCCGGTATCGGCGCCATGCCGTCCTCGATATGGCGGAAAATGTTCTCGAGCACGACGATGGCATCATCGACCACCAGACCGATGGCGAGAACGATGGCGAGCAAGGTCAGGGTGTTCACGCTGAAACCGAGCGCATACATGATCGCGAAGGTGGCGATCAGCGAAATCGGGATGGTAACGATCGGAATGATGGAGGCCCGCCACGAGCGCAGAAAGACGACGATGACGATCAGCACGAGGACGATGGCCTCGACGATTGTCGCGTAGACGGCCCCCAGCGCCCTGTCGATGAATACCGAATTGTCGTTGCCGACAGCACCCGTCATGCCTTCCGGCAGATTGGCGTTGATGTCTGGTAGGATGGCATTGATGCCGGCGGAGACATCGAGCGGATTGGCGACCGCCTGCTTGATAATGCCGACCACGATGGCGTTTTCGCCGTTGAAGCGACCGGCGCGACGCTCGTCGGCAGCGCCGAGCTCAACCCGGGCAACCTCGCTCAGGCGCACCAGCACGCCATTGCCACGCTTGACGATGATGTTTTCGAACTCGCTGACCGTGCCGATCGCCGACTTGGAAAGGACCGTAAACTCGCGGTCGTTGCTCTCCAGTCGGCCGGCGGGGATCTCGACGTTCTGAGCCCGCAGCGAATCCTCGATTTCCTGCACCGTGAGGTTCAGGGCAGCAAGCCTCTGGCGATCGATCCAGATCCGCATGGCGTATCGCCGCTCGCCGTATATCTGCACGTCGGCAACGCCGGTCACATTCTTGAAGCGGTCAACGACATTGCGATCGACATAATCGGTGAGTTCGAGGGGGCTCATCCGGTCGTTGCGAAAGACAACGAAGACCACCGGCTGGGCATCGGCCTCGACCTTGGAAATAACCGGCTCGGTGATTTCGTCCGGCAGACGCTGACGCACCCGGCTTACCCGGTCGCGCACATCGCTTGCGGCGACGTCCGGCTGGATCTCCAGGCGGAAGCGGACGGTGATGCGGCTCGATTCCGAGCGGCTGGTCGATTCCAGCACGTCGATGCCTTCAATGCCGGCGATCGATCCTTCGAGAATCTGGGTGACCTGGCTTTCAATGATGCTGGCGGAAGCACCCGGATAGGTCGTGACGACGGAAACCACGGGCTCGTCGATACTGGGATACTCGCGCACCGCCAGTCGGTCATAGGAGACGATACCGACCAGCAGCATCAGCAGGCTGAGGACGGTCGCAAACACCGGCCGGCGGATGCACAGTTCCGAAAAACCCATCAGCCTCTCCTCATATCGCCGGCTCGGCTGCCGCGCTTTCAACGATATCGACGACAGATCCGTTTCGCAGGCGATTGTGTCCGGCGGTCACCACCGTCATGTCGCCGGAGATTCCTTCGAGTTCGGCCATGCCGGCCTTGCGCGCTCCAAGGCTCACCTTGGTTTCCTGGGCCTTGCCGTCGACCACGGTCCAAACAAACCGCTCCTGGCCGCGCGCCACGATCGCAGCCTCCGGCACGGTGACAACCTGGCGCTCCTTTAGACCCTTGACGACGACGCGGGCAAAAAGGCCCGGCCGCAACACAAGATCGGCGTTCGGAAGCGTGGCCCGGATACTGATCGCCCGCCCGTTGACGTCGAGCATCGGATCGATCGCATAGATCGTGCCCGTGAATTGCCGGCCGGGGATGGCATCGACGACAACCTCGATATTCTGTCCGACGCGGACCTTCTGCAGGTTTGCCTCAGGGATTTTGAAGTCGACCTTGAGCACGTCGATCTTTTCGAGATTGACCAGCGTCGTACCGGCACCGACATAGCTGCCGGTCGAGATGCGGCGAAGGCCGACCGTTCCGGTAAAGGGTGCCAGGATATCGAGCTTGGCAAGCTGGGCGCGCTGGGAATTCAACAACGCCTCGGCCGTGCTCCGCTCGGCAAGCGCGACGTCGAGTTCGCGGCCGGTGCCGCTTCCCGTTCCGGCGAGACGTTTCGCACGATCGTAGCTGGTTGTCGCAAGGTCGAGGCGAACCCTCATTTCCTCTTCGGCTGCTCTGGCCAGTGTATCGTCAAGCCGGACGAGGACCTCGCCAGCCTTGACCGGCCTGCCTTCCTCGAATTTGATTTCGACGATGCGCCCTGCAATTTCGGGGGCAAGCTGGACGGACTCGTCGGATTGCAGCGTGCCAATCGCGTTGATGTCGCTGGTCGACAGGACCTGTTTGGCCTTCGCCACTTCCACGGCTACAGGCCCTGCCGCGCGGGCAACGGGTTTGTTTTCGGATCGTTGGATAAAAGCCAGACCGGGTGGTGCATCAATCCACCGCCAGTTTATCGCCGCCACACCGACTGCGGCGACGGCGACAACCCCCAATGCTGCTGCTGCAAACTTGTTCATGACATGCCCCACCAATCTCTGTCGCGCCAGGAGACCCCGTCCAGCCTTACGTCTCGATCGGTCGAACGGATGTTTTCCAGCCGATGCCGGTTTGGGACGGCGGATAGTCGGCAGAGACCATCGGTCCGTCATGAGACCGGCCTGCAGGGTGCGGTGGGAAAAGAGACATGTCCCTCGGTCCTAGTCCGGCATCGTCTGTCGGGAGGGTCCGACATCACAGACGCGCCGGAAGCGACTGCCAGAGGGGCCCGGACCATGGGTTGATCCTCATATGAGGCAGTGCTCACCAAGCTTCAAGGGCGTGGCATTGCGTTCTTGCACCTCTTTTTACGACCGATGGCGCGCGCGCCCTCGCATGCCGGCGCACACTCAGTCGATCAACCTTGGGGGGACACCAGCATCAGACTGCCGCGACGTCTCGGTCTCGGCGGTCCCCGTCCCCGGTGCAGGCAGCCTTGGTCAGGGCTCCTCCAGCACAATCAGGAGGTCTCCGGCCTTCACCGTACGCCCCGGAGCCGCCCGGAGTTCACGCACCCGCCCAGCCACGTGGGACGTGACGTTGATCTCCATCTTCATCGACTCGATGACAGCAACGGTATCGCCCGCCGACACATGGGAACCGGGCTCTACCAGCAGTTTCCAGATATTGCCGGGTACACTGCTGGCAACGCCGAAGCAGCCCTCGGGCACATCTCCATCCAAGCTCTCTCTGCCGCCATCGTCTGTCACGAAGCTGTCGAGACCTTCGGCTTTCCAGCGCTGCCTCTCGGTCTCGAATGCCGCCTGCTGCCGGTGCTTGAATGCTTCGATGGACTGGGCGTTCTTGCTCAGTTCGAGCGCGTAGTCGGCATAGGAGAATTCGGTCTCCTCAATGCGGATCGGGTAGCCGCCGTGAGGGAAGGCGGCTCTCGCCTCGGCCAGTTCCTCGTGGCTGACGGGGAAGAAGCGGATCTGGTCGAAGAAGTTCAGAAGCCATGGCTTGCCCGTGTCAAAGACAGGCGTCTGCCGCCAGGTATTCCAGACCTGTATCGTGCGGCCGAAGAGCTGGTAGCCGCCCGGCCCCTCCATGCCGTAGATGCACATGTAGGCGCCGCCGATGCCGACGGCATTTTCCGGCGTCCAGGTGCGCGCCGGATTGTACTTTGTGGTCACGAGGCGGTGCCTTGGATCGACCGGCGTTGCCACCGGCGCGCCGAGATAGACATCGCCCAGCCCCAGTACGAGATAGCTGGCATCGAAGACGATGTCCTTGACCGCCTGCTCGTCCGCCAGCCCATTTATCCGGCGAATGAACTCGATGTTGGAGGGGCACCAGGGCGCATCCGGCCGCACGAGCTCCTGATATTTGCGCATCGCCAGCTCGGCGTCCGGGTCATTCCACGAAAGTGGCAGATGGACGATCCGGCTTGGAACCGTGACCTGTTCGGCCGGAAGAAGCCCGGCTTCGAGATTCGCCAGCAGGCCCAGCAATCGTCGACGCGTCAGCGTCGAGCCGTCATAATGGATCTGCAGGGATCGAATGCCCGGCGTGAGATCGATCAGGCCGGGAAGGCGCGCGTCCCTGACGGCGTTCATCAACAGATGGACGCGCAGGCGAAGCGCGATGTCCAGCTCCATGGGCCCGTATTCGACAAGGAGATTGTCGTCCCCCTGCCGGCGATAGACGACCGTCACCGGCGCTTTGTCGAACGTACCGACGATGGCCGATCCCCTTTCGGTCGCGCCGGCCAGCGCGGCCGGTGCGGTCAGGGGATCGTCAGGACGCACCACCGGATGGAAACGGATGGTGTCGCCCGGCTTGAACTGGCCCATCTTCCATTGTTCGTCGCGCGCGATCACGGCGGGGCATACGAAGCCGCCGAGGCTCGGTCCATCCGGACCAAGGATGATCGGCATGTCGCCGGTAAAGTCTATGGCGCCGATAGCATAGGCGTTGTCATGCAGGTTGGAGGGATGCAACCCTGCCTGTCCGCCATCGGTCCGTGCCCATTTTGGCGTGGGGCCGAGGAGCCGGACCCCCGTTCTGGCGCTGTTGAAATGCACCTCGTAGGGCAGGGAAAAGAGCGCGTCGATATCGCCCGGCTGGAAGAAATCCGGCGCCCCGTGCGGGCCGTAGACCACCCCGACATTCCAGGCGTTCGTCAGCTCCGCCGGCGCCTCCGCACGCTTGGGCGCCTGCGTCTTTTCATGGCGGGCGAGATGCAGGACATGCCCGGTCTTCAGCGCGCCGGTCGCATTGCCACCGAACTGGCCGAGCGTGAAGGTTGCGCGCGAGCCAAGCACTGTGGGCGCCGCAAAGCCTCCGGCGACGGCCAGGTAGGCGCGCTGACCGGGGCCGCTGATGTTGCCGACGGTCAGGACGGCGCCTGCAGGAATGACGACCCGCTCACCATGCGGCAAGGGCGTGCCGTCGCAGCTCATGGCCATTTCTGCACCGGCCAGGGCTATCGACGTCTGCGTAAAAAAGCGCAATGTCGGTCCCGAGACCGTCAACTCCAGCGCGGCCGTGTCGTCATGGTTGCCGACAAGCCGGTTTGCATGCCGGAACGAGCGCTCGTCCATCGGTCCGCTCGGCGGCACCCCGACATGCCAGAGGCCAAGGCGGCCCGGCAATTCTTGAATACTGGACTGGGCGCCGGGCACCAGCACCTCGATGATATCGGGGATGAAGGCGAAGTCACGCAATGCGGTTGTCGCGACATTGCCGCTGGCCAGCAATTCGGAGGCGGCGATTTTTCGCAGATAGTCGAGATTGGTCTCGATGCCCCAAATCGCGGTTTCCGAAAGCGCGGCCTTGAGCTTTTCGATGGCCGTCTCCCTGTCATCGGCGGCAATGATGAGTTTTGCCAGCATTGGGTCGTAGAAGGGGGTGACGTCCGTTCCGGTCTCGATCCAGCTGTCAACGCGCGCATTGGCGGGGAATGCCACCTCGGTCAAAAGGCCGGCGCTCGGGCGGAAATCCGCATGCGGCATTTCGGCGTAGATCCGCACCTCGATGGCCGCCCCCTTCGGGCGCAGATCCATCGCCTTTGACAGAACATCTTCGCCGGCTGCCTGCCGGATCATCCATTCGACGAGGTCGATGCCGAAGACGGCTTCGGTCACGGGATGTTCCACCTGCAGGCGGGTGTTCACCTCGAGAAAATAGAATTCCTGGCGGCGTGGATCGTAGATGAACTCCACGGTGCCGGCGGAAGAATAGGAAATGGAAGCACCGAGGTCGACAGCGGCCTTGTGGAGGCGCGCGCGGACATCTGCGGAAATGCCGGGGGCAGGGGTCTCCTCGACGACCTTCTGGTTTCGCCGCTGCAAAGAGCAATCGCGCTCTCCGAGAGCGACGACGTTCCCCTTGCCGTCGCCGAAGATCTGCACCTCGATATGTCGAGCGTTGGCAACGAAGCGTTCGATATAGACGCGGGCATCGCCAAAGCTGGCATTGGCGGTACGACGCACCCCTTCGAAGGCTGCCTTCAGTGCGGCCTCGTCGTGGCAGAGCTGCATGCCGATACCGCCGCCACCCGCCGTGCTTTTCAGCATGACGGGATAGCCGATCTCGGCTGCCTTGGCGCATGCCTCTTGCAGGCTTTCCAGCAATCCGCTGCCGGGCAGCAGCGGGACCCCGCTTGCCTGCGCCAGCGCTCTTGCCGTGTGTTTCAGGCCAAAAGCCGACAGGTGCTCCGGCCTCGGCCCGATAAACGCGATGCCTTCTGCTGCCAAGCGCTCGGCAAAGCCGATATTCTCCGAAAGAAAGCCGTAGCCCGGGTGGACAGCCTCAGCACCGGTCTGCCTGCAGGCCGCAATGACGGCGTCGATGTTGAGGTAGCTGTCCGTGGCCACGGCCGGCCCGAGCCTGACGGCTTCGTCGGCGACACGCGCGGCCAGGGAGAACCTGTCCGCATCGGAATAAACGGCGACGGATGCTATTCCCATTTGCTTGAGTGTCCGGATGATCCGGACGGCGATTTCGCCCCTGTTGGCGATCAGGACTTTCTTGAACATGCGTCAGACCTCGGGATCCCAGACGAGGACACGGATGGGCGTCGGGTCGAAGCCGTTGCAGGGATTGTTGACCTGAGGGCAGTTTGAGATGACGCAAAGGACGTCCATCTCGGCCACTAGCTCGACATAATCCCCTGGCGCCGAAATGCCGTCGACGATGGTCATCTTGCCATCGGGCGATATCGGCACGTTCATGAAGAAGTTGATGTTCGGGACGATGTCGCGCTTGTCCATGCCATGCTTCGTCACCTCCAGAATGAAGTTGTCGCGGCAGGCGTGGAGGTATTTGGTGCCGTGACCGAAGCGGACCGTATTGCTTTCGCAGGAACACGCACCGGCGGACGTATCGTGACGACCACAGCTGTCAGCCGTCATCGTCAGCATCACGTTGCCTTCGCTGGAAACGATCCGGGTTCCGACGCTGACATAGGCGGCACCCTGGGTGCGCATCGTATCCTGGTTGGAATAGCGCTCAGAAAAATCATCGGCACGATAGAACAGGGTGTCGATGGCCTGCTGCCCGTAGCTGTCCTCGATGCGAATTGTCTGTCCCTTGCGCACGATGCCCGACCAGGGTGCCTCGGCGGGGATGCGATGATCGGCGACGGCGTTGTCGATCGTGCGGGCGATGGAGGTCTGGATAAAGTCTGTCATGGTCGCGCTCCCTCAAGCCTGCATCATGGCGTTGTTCTCGAAGCCACGGATGGCCTCGGCAGTTGCCGTTCTTGCCAGATCCTCACCGGTCGGTTCGGGGGCGCGAAACCGGGTGATGGTCACGGGTGTGGACGCATAGCTGGGGTTTGGGTCGAGCGGATGGGGGCAGTTGGAAAAGCCGACGAGAAGGTCCATTTCCGCCCGCAACTCGGCATAGTCGCCGCTGTTCGAAAGCTTCTTCTGCCAATGGACCCCCCCGTCCTCGTCGAGCCTGACCGGTGCGAACAGGTTCAGCATGCCGGGAATGTCGCGGCGCTGGAGGCCGAGCTTGCCAGCCAGCAGAACGAGGTTGTCTCTGGTGTTGCGTGTCTTGACGCCCGAATATTTCATCGCATTCGAGGCGGCGTTCGAGCCGCCCATCAGGCAATCATGGGTACCGGCGCTATCTTCGGTGATCGAAAACATCACACGGCCCATGTCGGAAAACAGCACGCGGCCTTTGCTAAGCGCCGTCGTCCACTGGATTTTGGCTGTGTCGACAAGGTTCAGGCGCTCGCTGGTGTCGGCAGCATTCCAGGCAACGAGGGCGACTGTCGACGCGCCCTCCTTCTGGTCGATCCTCAGCCCCTCACCACGCTTGAGCAACGTGGACCAGTACCATCCGCCCGGAATGACCTCCTGATGGATGATCGTGTTAGCGGGAATTTCCGGGGCCGGCACCGGGCTTGGCGCCGGCAGGGTCTTTGGCGCAAAGTCGAGGCCGCGGCGCTGGTGCTCTTCGTAGCGCGCCCGGTCTGCTGCTATTTCGTCAGTCGTGCGATGGATGTGCATGGCTATTTCTCCTCTGTCTCACGGATTGCCAGGTCGTCCTGGCGAGGGCCCAGAGAGGGAACCGGGCCGTCCCGGTCAGGGCTGGACGCTATCGATGATCCGGCGCGCCGCGGCGGCCAGATCGAGATGTCGTTGGTGATCGTCGCGCCGTAGCGGATTTTCTCCTCCGGCCGATCGCGCGGCCGCTCGAAGGCAATGACTCGCGTGGCGAGCGTGAAGGCCTCCCGCATGTCGTGGGTCACCATGACGACGGTCATCTGCGTCTCATGCCAGAGGCGCTTCATCAGCGTGTGGATTTCCGCGCGGATGCCGGGATCGAGCGCGCCGAAGGGCTCGTCGAGAAGCAGCACCTTCGGTGTCATGATCAGCGCCTGCGCAAGGGCGAGGCGTTGCTGCATGCCGCCGGACAGCTGGGCTGGATATTTGGTTTCCGATGTGGAAAGCCCGACTTCCGCGATCAGCGCCCGTGCCTCCTCTATCGCCCGCCGGCGCGAGGCGCCCCTGAGCTTTGCCGTGAGCGGCGAGGCGGTCATTTCCTTGCCGAGGAGCACGTTTCCGAGCACGGTTAGATGCGGGAAGACCGAATAGCGCTGGAAGACGACGCCGCGATCGCGTCCGGGTTCAGACGGCAGCGGCGTTCCATCCAGCAAGATGCGTCCGCGCGTCGGCTGCTCCTGTCCGAGCAGCATGCGCAGGAACGTGCTCTTGCCGCAGCCGGACGGGCCGACAAGGGCCACGAAGGCGCGCGGCTCGACCGTCAGCGAGACGTTCTCCAGGACGATCTGATCGCCGTATTCTTTCCAGACGTTTTCGATGACCAGTGCGCTCATCCCTGTTTCTCCAGTGCGGACCAGGGAAAGACGGCGATGCGGATCTGATCGAGCAGGACATTGGCGATGACGGCCAAAAGCGTGATCCAGACGACATAGGGAAAGATCACATCCATCGAGAGATAACGGCGCACCAGAAATATCCGGTAGCCGAGCCCGGCATCGGACGAAATCGCCTCGGCAGCGATGAGGAACAGCCAGGCCGGGCCGAGCTGCAGCCTGATGCTGATGATCAGGCGTGGCAGGATCTGCGGCAGCACGACGCGCAGGGCGATCTGCCAGGACGAGCCCCCGAGCGTCTCCGCCTTGACGATCTGCTCGCGGGGCAGCTCGAGCGCATGGAGGGCGAGGTCACGGATCATCGTCGGCGCGATCCCGATCACGATGAGGGCAATCTTCGACGTTTCGCCAAGCCCCAGCACAATAAACAGGATCGGAAGCAGCGCCAATGGCGGCACCATGGAGATGACGGCGACGAAGGGCGAAAGCAATGCGCGGAGATAAGGCAGCATGCCGATCGCCATGCCGATTGCCAGCGCAATCGCCGTCGCAATCCCCAGGCCGGCCAGAAGACGCTCAAGGCTTGCGGCGGTATCGCCCCAGAAGAGATAGTCGCCGGTGCGCGTATCCGGCAGAAAGGCGATCCGGTTTATCGCATCGGCAAATTGCGTAAGGCCGGGCAAGAGCTTGTCATTGGCATTCTCGGCGAGCCGCGCAACCGACCCTACGGTATAGGCGACCGCAAGCAGGGCGAATGGCAGCAGTGTCAATGCCAGCCGGGCACCCGGGCTGGGCTTGGTGTTGATCCATCGCAAGGCGTTGGCTCCGCGTTTCGAGTGGACGGGAGCGGCACGGGCGCGCCGCTCCTGCATGGCGGTCAGAGCGCGCCGTCGGCCGCGGCCTTCATGTAGGTTTCGGTGAAGCGGAGCTTGACGTTGCCCTTGTCGCCGAGCACCTTGCCGTCCGGCATTTCAATGCCGATAACATCGGCGGATGCCGCACCGCTGCCCAGCAGGCCCTTGGTGAAGAGGAAGTTGCGGACGAGATCCATGGTCTTCGGCAGGGTGGCCGAAGCCGTAAAGGTCACCGCGTCGGAAGGCTTGGAAAAGAGCTTGGTGGCGGAAAGTTGCGATTCGAAGCCCTTGAGATCGGTGCCGGACGCTGTTCCCATCGCGAGACGGGCTGCCTTTCCTTCGTCGCTTTCGGCCGTCATCAAGGCTGCCGTTTCGTACCAGATGCCAGCAAGAGCCTTGCCGAAATTCGGGTTTTCCTTCAGCACGGTGGAGTTGGCGACCATGAGATCCATGATCTCGCCCGGGATCTGCGAGCTGTCGAAAACCTTCTTGGCCGTCGGGTCTTCGAGAATGGTCGAGACCAGTGGGTTCCAGGTGACAACTGCCGAGACGTCGGCTGTCTTGTAGGCGGCAACCATATCGGCGTCGGAGGTGTTGACGACCTTGATGTCCGCTTCCGTCAGGTTGAGGCTCTGCAATGCGCGAGCCAGCAGATATTCGGAGACCGAGTACTGGACGAGATTGACGGGCTGCCCCTTGATGTCGGCGAGCTTGTCCTTGCTTTTGAGGATAACCGCGTCATTGCCGTTGGAGAAGTCGCCGACGATGACAGCCGTAGTGTCCACGCCGCCGGCGGCCGGGATCGACAGGCCGTCCATATTGGTGAGGGTGACCGCATCGAAGGCGCCTGCGGTGTACTGGTTCATCGATTCGACATAGTCGTTGAACTGCGTGACATCGATCTTGATGCGGTATTTGTCGGCCCATTTCTTGACAATGCCGTGATCTGCCGCATAGCCCCACGGCATCCAGCCGACATAGATCGACCAGGCGACCTTGAATTCTGTTTTCGGAGCGGCAGCCGCACCCTGTGCAAGGCCGATGGCCAGAGAGGCAGCCAAGGCCGCGACGGAAAATGCTTTCGAAATGCTCTGCATGACAATTCCCCTTTTGCTTTAACTCAAAAAGGGATTGGCACAGACTCACGCAGCCAATCCCTTGGCTAACGAGGTCTCCCGGGCTTTTCTCCCGCCGTGCACCCGGCGGGATTTCTCTCCCGACCGGTGGTAGCTCTCGGACCAGCACGCCATGATAGCGCCGGAACCCTAGCCACCAACTCTGAAATAAGACAAGCAAACCCCGTGCCAGTTTTTTGGGGTTGAAATCTCTGGGTTATTTGGATCAGCAGTCAAAACTGCACACAGTTTCGGTGGCAGATGACGATTATATGGGCAGGCGAGACGATCAGGCGTCAGCCGAGGGCATTGAAGGCTTGGAAGGATCGAACGATCAGAGAAGGGTCGATGCCGTCGACGATGAAGACAACGGCCGAATGACGGTCCTGCGAGGGCCAGGCCTGCATATGTGTTGGCGGATGCACGAGATACTGGACGCCGTGGATGGCGACGGGCCGGGGCTCGCCGGCGACATTGAGGATGCCTTTTACCCGGAGGATCCTGTCCCCATGGCGATTGAGCAGCATCGTCAGCCATATGCCGAAGGCGGTCCAATCGACTGCGGTCTCTGCCTTAAGAACGAAGGATTGGATCTTTCCCGTGTGGATCGAACCATCGCCGACCAGCGGCTCGTCGCAGCGGAACAGGCTCATCTCTCCGCTGGCATCATCGACCAGCAGACGTCGTAGATCGAGATCGTCACCAGCGCCGCGCAGGATCGTCGCATCCGGATTGAGCGCGCGGATGGCCGCAACCGCACTGTCTTCCTGTGACAGTGATGAAAGGTCGGTCTTGGTGAGCACGATACGGTCGGCAACCGACACTTGGCGCGCGAATTCCGCACGGCTGCGCTGCACAGTCGCGTTAACGGCATCGACCGTTGCGATGGTGGTCGCTGCCTTGAAGTGATGGCGCAGAACCGGGTCGGCCTTCAGAGTCGACAATACGGGAAAGGGATCGGCAAGGCCGGTGCTTTCGATGACGACGCGGTCGAAGGCGGGCACGAGACCCTCGTCTCGCTTGGCGTGGAGGTCGCGCAGTGCCTCGGCCAGTTCGCCGCGCACGGTGCAGCAGAGACAGCCCGATTGCAGCAGCACCATGGTCTCGTCGATCCGCTCGAGCAGGTGATGATCAAGGCCGATTTCGCCGAATTCGTTGATCAAAACGGCGGTGTTGGCCATGGCCGGATCCCCCAGCATACGGCGAAGCAGTGTGGTCTTGCCCGAGCCCAGAAAGCCGGTCAGGAGATTGACCGGCGTGAAGGCGGGGTAATCATCAGCCATTCGCCTCCGCCTCCAGCCTGTCGAGCAACGGTAGCGCCAGCGGATCGAGCGGCCTGCCCGCCAGCGTCTCGGCTGCCGGCCACAAATGGCCGAGATCCTCGATGATCTCGGTTTTGCCGGTCCGGGTGGACAGCAGAAACGATGTGCCCTGCCAGTCCGAGAGGGAAAGGCCGAAGGCCGCCAGCACGCGGTTGGCGATGCGCACGCGCGCCGCCCTTTCCCGCCGCCGATCGATGCGCTCGGTGTTGCGCGTGTAGACGCCGGGACGGGCAATGGCATCGGCCCAATGCTGGTTGCCCCCGAGAATGCCGCAAAGCGAGCACATCGATCTGTCCGCCTTCTAGGATTTGCGCGGAAAGCGGGCCGCGAAATCGTCGGCGATCTCGTTCATGGTGACGAATTTGACGCCGGGGTGCTTGCTCATATGGGCAAACAGGCGCTCCAGCATCATCAGCACCTGAGGGCGCCCGGCGACATCGGGGTGAATGGTGATCGGAAAGACCGCATAGTCCATCTCGCGGTAGACCCAGTCGAACTGGTCGCGCCACATTTGCTCGATGTCGTGCGGGTTGACGAAGCCGTGGCTGTTGGGCGACTTCTTGATGAACATCATCGGCGGCAGGTCGTCGAGATACCAGGAGGCGGGGATCTCGATGAGGTCGGTTTCCTGGCCGCGCTTCAATGGTACCATCCACTCCGACGGCTTCTTCGAGTAATCGATCTTCGTCCAGCTGTCGCCGACGCGGACGCGATAGGGTGTAAAGTCGTTGTGCATCAGGGAGTGGTCATACTTGATACCGCGCTCCAGCAGCAATTCGTTGGTGACGTTGGAGAATTCCCACCATGGTGCGACATAGCCGGTCGGTCGCTTGCCGGAGAGCTTGGTAACGAGATCGATGCAGTGGTCGAGCACCTCGACCTCCTGCTCGCGCGTCATGGCGATCGGATTTTCATGGGTGTAGCCGTGGATGCCGATCTCGTGGCCGGCATCCGCGACGGCCTGCATCTGCTCTGGAAAGGTTTCGATGGAATGGCCGGGAATGAACCAGGTCGTCTTGATGCCGAACCGGTCGAACAGCTTCACAAGCCGTGGGCTGCCAACTTCACCGGCGAAAAGCCCGCGCGAAATATCGTCCGGCGAATCCTCGCCCCCGTAGGAGCCGAGCCAGCCGGCGACCGCATCGACATCGATGCCGAAGCTGCAGAAAATTTCCTTTGCCATTTTATAACTCCTTGTCTTCAGACTTTTACGGCGCGAGGCCATCGGGAATTGCCAGTCGCTCAGATGATCACTCCGGCGCGGCTCACAGGGAGGCAAGCCATTCGGAGAGTTCCGTCTCTGCGCGCTCCAAGGCACTGTAGTTCAACAATTTGCGCAACATTGCGACGGTCACCGCCCTGGCCCTCAGATTGAAGCGACCATCCTCATGATCCTCGGCGGAATTTTGGTAAACCTCAAGCTTTTCGTAGAGTTGCTGCAGCCTGTTCTGGACGCTGCGCAGCGATAGGTTTCGCCGGCGGGCGATCGTGCGGTCGGTCAGCCCCAAAGCTATGTCCACCAGGATCTCGTATTCCGTATCGCTGAACCCCTTTGCTTGGCCGAGGCTCTTCTGCTGCATGCCGCGAACCTCGCGGTCGATGACGCATTGCGCCTCGATGAAGATGCTGCGCAACGCCAGCCTCAGACGTTCGTCGGAGGCCGACTTGAGAACGTAGCCATAGGCGGCTCCATCCGGCACGATACGCGATACGCCGCGCACATAGGCCTCGTCGGAATAGTTCGACCAAAAGAGGATGCGCGTGTCCGGTCGCTCGTTCCAGATCGTTCGCGCGGCTTCGATGCCGTTGCGGTTGTTCATTTGCAGATCCATGACGACATGGGCGGATTTGTTTTCCCGCGCCAGCTTCTCGCCCTCCTTGCCGTTCTGCGCCTCCAGGATTGTTTCGCATTCCGGCAGGGAGGCGCCGATTGCCTCGTGGAGATAGGAGCGATGCAGGGGATCGTCCTCGACAATCAGAACTTTCATGCGTGCAGCCTCGATTTGCCGTCACGAGGGGACGGCTGTTCTGCGATGGGCAGGTGGATGGACACGACGGAGCCGCGGGCTTGGCGCCCGTCGCCGACGGAAAATCCAGCGGAAATCAGCTGCGCGCGCGTCTGCATATTGTCGATGCCGGCGCCACGGCGGCGGCCCGGCCTGTCGATACCGATGCCGTCATCGCGTACCTCGATGGAAATGCCGTCCGCCCGGCCCGTCAGCGTTACGGTGATGTGGTCGGCCTGCGCGTGACGCACGGCATTGTTGATGGCTTCCTGCACGATCCTGAACAGCGCTATGCTAACCGTCGGCTCCAGTCTGTCGATTACCCCGCCGGTGTTGTCGACGAGCTTTTGGGCTATTGACAACCCGCTATCCCGGATCGAACGATCCAGCTCGTTTTCGACTGCCTGCGCAAAACCGAACAGCTGCAGCACGGAGGGCTTGGCCTCCTCGATGATCTGGCGAAGGTCCTGCATGCAATGCTGCAGACTGCGGGCCAGCGGCTCCAGCGCCTCGCCGGAGATCTTCTGCTCGTGGGTCAACCTCTCCAGGCGCCGCGACAGTCGGGTCAGGTCCGCCAATGTCTGGTCGTGAAGATCCATGCCGATCCGCTGGCGCTCCAGTTCCAGCGCCTCGGTCAACTTGAGCGCGCCGAGCCGCAGGCCCTCTTCGCGGGCTCGCGCTTCCGCCTCGACGATCGCCCATTGCTGGGCCTGCTCGGCGGCGCGCAAGGCGAAGAAATAGGGCGACAGCAGGTCTGCGATCGACCGCGCATTGGCCACGTCGTCGAGGCCATAAAGTGCAACGGCGTGCGCCGAGCAGCTGAGCGCGCCGATCACGTCACCCTCGACCTTGAGCGGAACATGCAGGCGGCTGCGCAGGGCTTGGTCGAAGATTGGGCGCACGAAGGCACCGTCGAAGTTGAAGCGCGGATCGACGCAGGCATCGTCGGTCAGGAGGTAGCCGACCTCGCCCCAGAGAAGGCTGCGGATGGGGCTTCCCGACACCAGCGCCGGCGGGTTGTTGCCCCATGCGGTTTCAATGCCGGTCTCGTAGGCGGTGTGATACTTGCCGCCATGCATGATGATGCAGACGTCCAGATGATCGTGGGGAATGATATGGGAGATCTCCGCTGCCACCGCGCGAATGGCAGAGCGGAACTCCAGCTGTCCCGCCAGCACGCGGGAAATTCCGAGATAATGGTCGAGAAGCGCCGAGGGCGCCAACTTGAGCATGGTTCCTCCTCCAGCCGTTCCCTCCCAGGTCGCGGCTCAGTCCGTTCTGCCCAGTAAGCGCCAGGTGGTGGCACCCCGTCCTGCAGGATCCCGCAGCAATTACAGGAATTGCCGCAAATGCAATGCCGCATTGTTACTATACAACCCCGCCAATCTATAACATCCTGATGGGGTCGAGAGGAGGAACTCGACGTTTGACACAAACTATCCGCCCGGGAGGGGATTTCGGGTCAACAGGGAGAGAGACAATGAATTTCAGAAATCTGCTTCTGACGTCGGTAACGCTTGCCTGCGTGGCGCTGCCCGCAGCTGCCATGGCCGACACGTCCGCCAAGAAGATTGCGCTGTCCAACAACTACGCCGGAAACTCGTGGCGCCAGGCCATGCTGACCAGCTGGGAAAAGGTCACCGGCGAAGCCGTCAAGTCCGGCGTCGTCGCTGCCGCAGACCCATTCACCACGTCTGAAAACCAGGCGACCGAGCAGGCAGCCCAGATCCAGAACATGATCCTTCAGGGTTACAACGCCATCGTCATCGATGCGGCGTCGCCGACGGCGCTGAATGGCGCCATCAAAGAGGCCTGCGATGCCGGCATCGTCGTCGTCTCGTTCGACGGCATCGTGACCGAACCCTGTGCCTGGCGCATCGCCGTCGACTTCAAGGGCATGGGCGAAAGCCAGGTCGACTACCTCGCCAAGAAGATCCCCGCCGGTGGTAACCTGCTTGAGATCCGCGGCCTCGCCGGCGTCTCCGTCGACGATGAAATCTCCGCCGGTATCCATGCGGGCGTCGCCAAATTTCCGCAGTTCAAGATCGTCGGCTCCGTTCACGGCGACTGGGCGCAGGATGTTGCGCAGAAGGCCGTTGCCGGCATCCTGCCGAGCCTGCCGGAAGTGGCAGCCGTCGTGACACAGGGTGGCGACGGTTATGGCGCCGCCCAGGCCTTCGAGGCGGCAAAACGTCCCATCCCGACCATCGTCATGGGCAATCGCCAGGATGAACTCGTCTGGTGGAAGAAGCAGAAGGACGCCACCAAGTACGAAACCATGTCGGTGTCCATCGCTCCCGGCGTTTCGACGCTGGCCTTCTGGGTCGCGCAACAGATCCTCGACGGAAAGACCGTGAAGAAGGACCTGGTGGTGCCGTTCCTGACAATCAACCAGGACAATCTCGAGGCCAACCTTGCGACCACCCCCTCGGGGGGTGTCGCCAATGTCGAGTACTCGCTGGCCGATACGCAGAAAGTCATCGCCGACAGCAAGTAAAACCCATCCTCCCACCGCCTTGCGCCGCCCGATTGACCTCGGGCGGCCGGTCCTTCAGAGGGAGATCCAGTCATGGACGTGAAAACGCACGGCCCGGCCGTCGTTGAGGTGAGCGACGCCAAGGTGCATTTCGGCGCAGTCAAGGCGCTGGACGGCGTAACCATCCGTATTGCCGCCGGCGAATGCGTCGGCCTCGTCGGTCACAACGGCGCGGGGAAATCGACAATCGTCAACATCATCAACGGCGGGCTGACACTGCATTCCGGTAGCGTCAGTTGCGGTGGCGAGAAGATCGAGCGCTACGGTATCGCTGCCGCGCGAAGCCACGGCGTGCGATGCGTTTTCCAGGAATTGTCGCTTTGTCCCAACCTGACCGTCATCGAGAACACCCGCGTCATGCATCGCGGCTTGACCGGCTGGGGTTGGCGCAGGCGTGCCGCCGCCATCATCGGCCAGTCTCTGGATGCGATTTTCCCAGGCCATGGCATCAAGCCGGAAGCCACCATCGGCGACCTCTCGATTGCCGAACGGCAGATGGTCGAGATCGCCACGGCATTCTCCACTATCTCCACTCCGGTCAAGCTGGTGATCCTCGATGAGCCCACCTCGTCACTGGACGCAAGCCTTGCGGCGCAATTGCTCGCCTATGTGCGTGTCTTCGTGAAAAACGGCGGGTCGATCATCCTGATCTCCCATATCCTCGGTGAAATCCTGTCGGCAACCGACCGGGTCATCGTCATGAAGGACGGCAAGGTCGTCGCCGAGAAACCGTCCGCTGCATTCGATCATCACAGCCTGGTGGCCGTCATGGGCAGTGTCGTCAAGGCACGCGACGCCGCGCCGGCGCGCGCCCGGGCACACCAAGCCCCGCCTCTGCTGTCAGCTCCCCCACGCAAAGGCAAGGGATTGCCGTTCAGCGCGTTCCCGGGCGAACTCGTCGGACTGGCAGGGCTCGGGGGCCATGGACAGACGGATATCCTCCTCGAGCTTTATCTGGCGCGCACCGGCAACTGGATGCGGCGGCGCGATGCCGAGGTGACCTTCGTTGCCGGCGACCGCGCTCTCAACGGTGTCTTTCCGCTATGGAGCATTCTGAAGAACCTCACCATTGCCAATCTCAACGACCTGTCTCCGGGCGGAATGCTGCGAGACGCTAAGGAAGAGACGCTCGGCATGTCGTGGAAGGAAAGGATCGAGATCCGCACCAAGGACATGGACAATCGCATTCTGTCGCTCTCAGGCGGCAACCAGCAGAAGGTGCTTTTCGCCCGCGCGCTGGCAACGACTGCGCCCGTCGTGCTCATGGACGATCCGATGCGCGGTGTCGATGTCGGCACCAAGCAGGAAGTCTACGCCATCATCAGGGCCGAAGCGGCCAAGGGACGGACCTTCGTGTGGTATTCGACGGAGATGGAAGAGGTCAGTCTTTGCGACCGCGTTTTCGTTTTTAACGAAGGCGTCATCGTCCGCGAACTCGTCGGCCCCGAAGTGACCGAGGAAAACATTCTGTCAGCGTCCTTCACGGGAGTGGCGGCATGAAGCTTCGCCTGTCTTCGGATACCATCCGCCTCGTCATTCCCGCCCTGTCGCTGACAATCCTGCTCATTTCAGTCTTCTATCTGCAGCCACGTGCGATGAGCTACATCGGCCTGAACCTGCTGTTCAATCTGGCGGTTCCGATTGCACTCGCGACAATCGCTCAGATGCTGGTCATGACCGTCAACGATCTCGATCTCTCCATGGGCTCGTTCGTCAGCTTCATCGCCTGCGTCACGGCGACCTTCCTGCAATCCGAGCCGGCACTGGGCATCGCCATTCTGCTGGCCGCCATCGCCGTCTACGCCGGTCTCGGCGTGCTCATCCACATCCGCGACCTGCCATCCATCGTCGTCACGCTCGGCATGAGCTTCGTCTGGAGCGGACTGGCCATCCTGCTGCTGCCGGCACCGGGAGGGCATGCACCGGACTGGGCGAGGGCGGTTATGACGTCAAAGCCGCCGCTGGTGCCGATGGCCATCGTCGCCAGCGTCATCATCGCGCTGTTCTCGCATTTCCTCATTATGCGCTCCTCGTTCGGCGTCATCCTGCGCGGCGTCGGCGGCAACGCACGTTCTGTCGAGCGCGCCGGCTGGTCGATCCTAGCGGCAAGGGCAGCGACCTATGCGCTGGCCGCCTTTTTCGCCATTCTGGCCGGAATTGCCCTTGTCGGCCTGACGACGTCGGCCGATGCCAACATTGCGTTGCGCTACACGCTGTTGTCGATTGCCGGTGTCATCCTCGGCGGCGGCGAGTTCGTCGGCGGCCGCGTTTCGCCCATCGGTGCAGTCATCGGCGCGCTGACCTTGACACTTGCGGGCTCGTTCCTGTCGTTCCTGCGCATTTCGTCGGATTGGCAGATCGGCGCGCAGGGGGCGATCCTTATCGTCGTGCTCGGGCTGCGACTGCTGCTCAACCGCATGGAAAAAAGGGAGAAGCGCGCATGACAATCCTCACCTCGCTCATGCGCAAGCCATGGATCTGGTCCTTCGTCGCTGCCTTCGTCGTCTGGTTCGTCACCATCCTGTTTACCGGCGGCGCCAGCACATTGGGTCTCAGCCAGGCAGCGCTGACCTTCGCCGCGTTCTCGATCGTGGTCGGCGTCGGTCAGATGTTCGTCATCACCCTCGGCCCGGGCAATATCGATCTGTGCGTGCCCGCAACGATGACGCTGTCGGGCACAGTCGCGCTGAAATTCATGGCGGGCGAAAACGCGCTGATCGCCATGGGCCTGCTGGTGGCTGTCGCCGTCGGCCTAGCAGTGGGGCTCGGCAATTACGCGCTGATCAAGCTCCTAAGGATCCCGCCAATCATCGCCACCCTGTCAATGAGCTTCATCGTGCAGTCGACCGCCATCTGGACGAACCGCGGCCTGCGGATCAAACCGCCGGAGGCGCTGGCAAGCTTTTCGACAGGAACGACGCTGGGCCTGCCGAACGTCGCGCTCCTCGCGCTCGTTCTATCGCTCCTCGCTTATGTGCTGCTGCAAAGAACCGTCTATGGGCGCTGGGCCGCCGCAATCGGCCAGAGCATCAATGCTGCGCGCATGGCCGGCATACCGGTCGATGGCGTCCGGCTGACAACCTACGTGCTCTGTGCCGTGCTCGCCGCCGTCTGCGGCTATCTGCTGGCGAGCTTCTCCGGCGGTGCCGCGCTCAACATGGGCCAGGAATATCTTTTGATGTCGATTGCCGTCGTCGTCATCGGCGGCACGGCGGTTGCCGGTGGGGACAGCAATGTCGCCGGCATATGGGGCGCGTCGCTGTTCATGTTCCTCGTCGTCTCCATGCTCAACACCTACGGCTTTGGCGCGGGCATCCGCCTCGTCATGACCGGTCTCATCATCATCGGCGTCATCGTCGTCGCCGGTGGACGCAGTCTTCGAAATCACTGAACGCGGAATATCCTCATGACCGACGCATCCCCATTCGAAGTTCACGACCCACGCTTTACGGCGCTGTTTGTCGGCAGTGCCCGGCTGGAAGAGCTCTACAGTGGTTGCCGCTGGGCGGAAGGCCCGGTCTGGTTCGACGATGCGCAACATCTTCTGTGGAGCGATATTCCGAACCAGAAGATGATGCGCTGGGTGCCGGATGGCGGCGTCTCGGTTTTCCGTCACGCTTCGAACTTCAGCAACGGAAATACGCGCGACCGAGAGGGCCGGCTGATCTCCTGCGAGCACGGCACACGCCGCGTCACTCGCACGGAGGTGGATGGCAGCATCACTGTTCTTGCCCACAGCTTCGAAGGCAGACGCCTGAACTCCCCCAACGATGTGATCGTCCGCTCGGACGGGACGATCTGGTTCACCGACCCGACCTACGGGATCCTGTCGGACTACGAGGGCTACAAGTCCGATCCAGAGCAGGGCCAGCGCAACGTCTTTCGGCTGGATCCCGAAACCGGCGATCTCACCGCTGTCGTCAGCGACTTCCTGCAGCCAAATGGGCTCGCCTTTTCGCCGGATGAGACAAAGCTCTACATTGCCGATAGCGGGGCCAGCCACGAGCCGTCAGCGCCACGCCACATCCGGGTCTTCGACGTCGTCGACGGCCGCAGCCTTGCGAACCCGAAGGTGTTCTGCCACATCGATGCAGGCATACCGGATGGCATCCGGTTCGATAACCAGGGCAACCTTTGGTCGAGTGCTGCGGACGGTGTGCATTGCTTCTCGCCAGAGGGTGTCTTGTTCGGCAAGATCAAGGTGCCGCAAACCGTTGCCAACCTCACCTTCGGCGGACCACGCCGCAACCGCCTCTTCATAACAGCGACGACCTCTGTCTACGCCGTTTATCTCACGACAAACGGCGCGCAGCGCCCGTAGGGCGAGCCGCTGGCTGATCACCCAGCGGTCAGCCTGTCCAACCCGTCGACCCACACGGCCGAGACGTTTGCCCGTGAGGCCGTGTAGATGATCTTCTGGAGGATCTGCTCACCGTGGTCGAACTCGTCCCAAAGGCGCACCGTCCCGCCTTCGGCCTCGACATCGATGACGACGGCGTCGAATTTGTAGCCGGGCGTGAACTGGCCGATGGGCAGGTCGAGGGCCACCCCACCCCCTGTGGTCGCGATGTAGAATGCATCGCGAAAATCGATCTGTGCGGGACCGAAGGTCGATCGGACACCCGCAGCCAGTGTCGGATCCACACCGCTCTGCAACATACGCGAGGCAAGGACGGCGCCTCGGCAATTTTCAAGCATCGACGCGCTCGGACCGCCAGAAATATCGGTGCCCAAGCCAACATGAACGCCTTTTTCGAGCGCTGCCAGGAGTGGGAAGACGGCGTTGGCGAAATAGGCGTTGGACAGAGGGCAATGGGCGATGGCGGCCTTGCGGACGCGGATTGTTTCGATGTCGTCGGCCGTCAGGAAATTGGCATGGGCGAGAACCGTCTTGCGCCCGAGCAGGCCGAACCGGTCGAGCATGTCGGTGTCGGTAGACCCGTAGCGGTCGAGCACGTAGCCATGCGCCCAGTCGCTCTCGGAACAATGGGTCTGGACATGGCAACCGCATTCACTGGCGATGGCACCGAGCCCCTCGAGCGTCGCATCCGTGCAGGACGGAATGAAGCGTGGCGTCACCACCGGCAGAACGCGATCGGCGCCATTGTCCGGATGGCTGCGGATATGGTCCACCAGCGCCCGCGTGCCCTCCAAAGCCGCCTCGGTCGATGCGTCGCGATAATAGTCCGGGCACTCGTCGGCATTGTCCATTGCGACTTTGCCGATCAATGCCCGCTGGCCTTTCTCCAGGCAGAGATCCACCAGCAGGCGCGTCGCCTCCTGGTGGACTGTCGCGAAATAGAGGGCGGTGGTCGTGCCGTTCGCCAGCAGGTCGTCGACCAGCAGTCCATAGCTGCGCCTTGCAAAGGCCAGGTTCTGGTAGCGGGCCTCGAGCGGGAAGGTATAGGTCTGTAACCAGACCTCGAGCGGCACGTCGAGCGCGCTTCCCAGTTGCGGGTATTGCGGCGCATGTACGTGCAGGTCGACGAAGCCCGGCAGGAGGTAGGCGGTGCGGGAAAGGGTGACGAGCCGCCCGTCGGTCTCGCGGACCCGGCGGATTTCGTCATAACTGGGTTCGCCTGGCCGGACTATGGCATCGATCCGGCCGTCACCGTCGATGTCGATCAAGACGTCCTGCAGGATATCGATGGTGCCGCGTTCCGGCGTGTGAAAACCGCTGGCGCTCAGTGTCCGGTTGCAAAGATCCATGGGTTATGCGCTACGCTGCCATCGCGGAAGTGCCGTAGGTGATGCCCTTCTCCTTCAGCCAGCGACGATAGGCGATGGAGCTGGCATCGGCCCGCGTCGGGATCTCCGAGCGCGCCTCCATCGGCAACAGCACCGGGCGCTGGTTTTCGAGAATGATGCGGTCCTGCAAGAAGATCAGTTGCTGGAAATGCACCAGCTCGGTGGTCGTCGAGACATCGTCGATTAGGAACATGACGGGATGGGCGCGGCAGCGGCCGGGATCGAGCGGCTGGACGAACAGGCATATGACATCCCATCGGTTGGCCGCGTTCGGGCATGTCTTGTAGAGCAGCGTCGCAAACGGGGTCATGACGCGGTAGATATAGTCGGTCATGATGCCGCCAGTAGCGGATAGGGCGGCCTGCGGCTGGAAGAATTGGCAGTTCGTTGCCCAGACCTCGTCGACATCCCGGCGGATCTCGGCATTGTAGTGCATGACTTCGGTGTGGGGCTCGGCGCCCAGAATGTCGGTGTGCACAAACGGAAAATGCGCCATGTCGAGAAAGTTCTCGACAATCCGTAGCCCGGATGCGCGAACCATCACGGAACCGCAGTTGACGACACGACGGTCTTCCTCGTCAGCCTCCGGCAGCGCAAAGAGGCCGCCGGCCGGTTGCCCCAACGTCGTCCAGACAAGGCCGAAGCGTTTGATGATCTGAAGAGCACCCTCTTCTGCCGTAACCGCGATTGAACCGTCCGTCTCTCTCGTTACCACAAGATCGCTGCCAAGCAGGCGGCTCGACGATGTCCCGAAGGGAATCTCCGTCTCCGTATCGAGCGGATACCATTGATCAAGGGCTGCCTGGTCCGAACATCTGCTCATGGAGCGCTCCCGTTTCTCGATCGACTGCCTGCCGCCTCATCTTGATGATCTGCGGGCCATTGGTCCATCGCTAAATCGACAAATACCCGCGTGGTGCATGCCTCCTGCATCAGCGCACATCCCTGTAATAGGGCACGCCGATAGCCGCCGGTGCCGCCATGATCCGGCGCATCCGCTGCCAGGTGAGCACCGGCACGATGATGAAGGCCATGGTGCCGAGATAGGGCAGCATCGACAGAAAGGCCGGCGCAATCGGCCAGCCACGCGCCTGGCCGACGAAGCCGAGTGCCGTGATGAAGCCGAACAGGAGCCCGGACAGGACGGCTGGGATCGGCCGGTAGCCGGCAAAGATTACCAGTGCGACGGCAATCCAGCCGCGACCGGCGACGACGCCATCTGACCACGAGGGCACGAAGGTCAGCGTCAGATAGGCACCGGAACCGGCCGCCAGTGCAGAGCCGGCCGTCACGTAGACGAAGCGGATGAGATTGACGGAAATGCCCGCAGCATCTGCCGCAGCCGGATTTTCGCCGACAGCCCGCATGTTGAGGCCGTGGCGGGTCCGGAACATAAGGTAGCTGAGCCCGACCGGCAGGATGATATAGATGAGATAGACGAGGATGTTCTGCGAAAAGAAGGCCTTCCCGAAGATCGGGATGCTACTGAGAAGCGGTACCTCGATACCGGCAAACACCGCACGGGCGGGCATGCCGGAATAGGCGCGGCCGATCGTGGAGGCGAGACCATTGCCCATCAGTGTCAAGGCAAGGCCGCAGAGCACCTGATTTGCCCTGAGGATCACAGTGGCAAACGCGAACATCATGCCGAAGACAGCGCCGACGCCGAGCGCCGCGAGAAAACCGACCGTTGGCGACGGGAATGACGCGACGGTGGCAATTGCCGTCAGCGCCCCCATGGCCATCAGGCCTTCGACACCGAGATTGACGACGCCGACGCGTTCCGCCAGCACCTCGCCGAGGGCGGCTAGCGCCAGCACGCCGCCGGCAAGAAACGCCGTGGTGAAAAGCCCGGTCAGAAGGTCCATGCTCTGTCTCCTCAAGCCTTGTCGCGGGCGATGCGGTAATGGGCGAGTTCGTCGCCGATCGCGGTCAGAAACAGGATCAATCCGGTGATTGCCAGCACGGTCGACGTCGTCAGCCCCTGCGTCTGCAGGATGATTCCGGAATTGAGGATGAAGGCCATCAGCGCTGCGGAAAAAATGACGCCGATGGCCGAACTGCGGGCGAGAACCGCGACCATGATACCGAGATAGCCGTAATTGTTGGAGATGCCGCCTTGCAGGCGATGAACCGTGCCAGCGATCTCCAACATGCCGGCGAGACCAGCGATGGCACCGGAGAGCAGCATGACGGTAATCAGGTGCCTGCGGACCGGCATGCCCGCATAGCGCGCCGCCGATGGGTTCGAGCCGACGAGGCGCACTTCATAGCCCCAGCGCGAGAACGCCAGCAAGGCCGCGACGGCCAGCGCGACGATCACGGCAATCGGCAGGCCCCAGTGGACTGAGCCCCAGAAGTCCGGGATTTCAGCGGAAAGTCGTTTGGTGGCGGAATTCGCCATCTTGTCGCGCCAGGCGTTCGTCGAGACATAGTAGACGAGCAGGATCGCGACGAAATTGAGCAGTAGCGTCGTGATCAGCTCGTTGACACCGGCATAGGCGCGCGCAAGCGTCGGCACGAGGATCCAGGCGGCGCCGCCGACAAGTCCGGCGACGAACATCATCGGCAGGATGATGACCGGCGGTCCTGGCACGAAGAGACCGACAGCGGCGGCACCGAAGGCCCCCGCGTAGAACTGGCCTTCCGCCCCGATATTCCAGGCGCCGATCTGCTGAGCGACAGCGACCGACAGCCCGGTGAGGATCAGGGGAATGAGCAGCAGCGCCAGATCCTCCAATCCAAAACTCGATCCGAAGCTGGCGCTCAGCACCTGCAGGCCGAGATTGAGAGGATCGGCCCCGGTGAGCGACAGGACGATACCGGCAAAGACGAGGGCAATGACAATGGCTGCGGCGCGCGCCGCAAAGGCTATGACGGGCGACGCGGACGGCAGACGCTGAAGGCGAAGTGATGCAGCCATCTCAGGCGGCCTCGTGGGTTGGTGCGCGGCCGCCCATGAGCAGGCCGATCTCGTCGAGGTCGGCGTTGTCGGTATCGACGATGCCCATGATCCGGCCTTCATAGAGAACGGCGATCCGGTCTGAGACGTTCAACAGTTCCTCAAGTTCTTCGGAAATGAGGATGATACCGGCGCCGGCGTCGCGCAGCTCGACGATATAGCGCAGCATCGTGTTGATGGCGCCGACGTCAAGGCCGCGGCTGGGATAGGCGGCCACTAGCACGCGGTGGGCGATCCGCATTTCGCGACGCGCCACCAGCCGCTGCTGGTTGCCGCCCGACAGGTTGCGGACCGGCATGGCGAAATCCGGAATGGCCACCTCGGCAGCGGCGGCAATTTCCTTGGCCAGTGCCGCTGCCGAGGCCGGGCGGTAGATGCCTCCTGCCGAGATCCGCGGTGTCTTGTATTCGCGCATGACGGCATTGACGGTGATGCTCAGCGCCGGCGCCAGGCCGCTGTGCAGTCGGTCTTCCGGAATGTGGCCGATGCCGCTATCTGCAAAAAATGCCGCATTGCCATTCTCCACCGTGCTGCCATCGATCAGGATGCGGCCTGCGCTGAGCGGGCGAATGCCTGTCAGCACCTGGCTGAACTCGCGCTGCCCATTGCCAGCGACGCCCGCAATGCCGACGATCTCGCCGGCCCGGACGTCGAGCGAGACATCGAACAATGCCTGATTGCCGTTGTCGCCCGAAGCCGAGACGTGCTCAAGGCTGAGCGCCGGTGTCGCCGACATGGCAGCCGCGGTCGGCGAGCGCTGGCGCATGTCGGCAAGCACGATATCGCGACCGACCATGAGCTTTGCAAGCATGCGCGGATTGCACTCGGCCGCCTCGACCGTCGCCATCTTGCGGCCGCCGCGCAGGATGCTGATGCGATCGGAGATTTCCAGCACCTCGTCGAGCTTATGGCTGATGAAGATGACGGCATTGCCGCTGGCGACGAAGTTGCGCAAGGCCTTGAAGAGCTCGCGGGCTTCGGCAGGAGTCAGCACTGCCGTCGGCTCGTCGAGGATCAGCACGCGCGCCTGGCGGGCAAGCACGCGCAGGATTTCGACGCGCTGCTGCTCACCCGTCGACAGGTCGCTCACCCGCGCTCCCGGTCGGGTCTGGAGATTGAATTTTTCGGCAAGCGCCTCAGTCCGGGCTTCCAGAACAGGCGCCGAGGCACGGCGGGGTGTCTCAGACCAGCCGAGATGGATGTTTTCGGCAACAGTGAACGCCTGCACGAGCTTGAAATGCTGATGCACCATGCCGATGCCCGCAGCGATGGCCTGCAGCGGGGTGGCGAACTGCTTGGCGTAGCCGTCGATAATAATTTCGCCCGCGTCTGGCTGGTAGATACCGGTCAGGATGTTCATCAGGGTCGACTTGCCGGCGCCGTTTTCGCCCAAGAGGGCGTGGATCTCACCGGGCATGACATCGAGGTCGACATTCTCGTTGGCGACGACGCCTGGAAAATACTTGGCGATACCCTTCAGCTGGACCAAAGGCGGCGCACCGGCAGGAGCTTTGAAACGGATCGCGTTTTCAGTCATCAATTATGCACCGGAAGGGAAGCAGCGACCCCGGCCGCAAGGCCGGGTCCCGGATTGGCGGTCGTCGACCGGGATCAGCCGGAAAGGCCCGAGACGCCCTCGACCGACCAGTCCCAGTTGTAGAGTTCCAGGTCGGTCATCGTCTGGCCGGCAGCAACCCGTACCTTTCCGCTTGCATCCTTGATCTCTCCGGTAAACGGCGACCAGCCGCCAACCATCTTCTGGCGGACTGCGTCGGCCGCCGCCGCGACGTCGGTCGGAACCTTTTCGCCCCATTTGTCGCGATCGACGCCAGCACCCATAGCAAACAGCTGCTCGGTCGGCGTCCAGGTGCCGGCGAGACGCTTGCCGACCTGGTCGACATAGAATTTGGTGAAGTCGATCAGCACGGACGAGACATAGGAGTTCGGGCCGTAGCGGCGGATGTCGGTGTTCCACATCGCCGCCCAGACGCCACGCTTTTCCGCGACCTGGAGATATCCGGCTTCGTCCATGATGCCGAAGAGGAAGTCGCAGCCGTTGTCGATCAATGCCGTGCCGGCCTGCGTCGCTGCCTGCGGGTCGAACCACGAGTTGATGACGATGGTCTGCAACACGGCGTTCGGGTTGACGCTGCGAGCGCCCATCAGGAACGCGTTGGTCGATGCATAGACGGAAGCGACCGGGAAAGAGGCGATGTAGCCGAGCTTGCCGGTTTTAGACAGATGGCCGGCGGCCACACCGATCACATAAGTCGGATACCAGTGAGCGAGGTAATACCAGCCGAGATTGTCCATCGTCACGCGGCCGTCGCATTCCATGAAGGCGACGTCGGTGGCGCGCTTGACCACCTCATGCAGGAAATCGCCGTTGGACGACGTATCGAAGATGATGTTGGCGCCCTCGCTGACGAACTGGCGATAGGTGCGTGTGGCGTCGGCCGAGTAGGGAATGTTCTCGACCTCGAGAACCTTCTTGAGTTTGGGATAGGCCTTCTTGACGGCCAGCAGACCCTGATGGTGGGACCAGGTCCATCCCTCGTCGGAGATCGGGCCGACATGGCCGAAACCGACGACAGCGTCTTCTTCCTTGATCGGGGGAAATGCCGAGGCGGCCAATGCCTGGCGGGCAAAGCCTGTCGGCAGCATCAGCGAGGCGGCGCCAGCGGCACTCATGTTCAAAAATCCGCGCCTTGAAAGCGTACGCAAGTCCAGCATGGTATCCCCCTTTATAGCCGGCTTCGGCCAGCGTTGATTTATGCGACGCAACAACTGTGCCAGATGACGAGGACCAATTTCCCGGTCGAAAACGGCTCTGGAGCGGCGTAGATCTGCGCGGTTTCGTCCATCTCAATCTTGCAAGAAGCTATCGGCAATCACAGTGTCAGACGGCATTTGTTCGGAATAGTGCCAATATTTCGAAGGCACTCAGGCGCAAAAGGCAACAACTCCGTCACCAAACTGGCTTGAACTCTCCGGCAAAAACCGGATAGGATGCACAAAACTAAGGCGCGATTAAAATTTATGCAAAACGGGTCATTTTCATGCAGGTCAAGGCTACTGGGAGACCGCAGAACGGCACTTGCCCGAGCGAGGTTGAGCGATGATCGAAGCGGCTAGCTTTACCTTTCGCGGTCAGATGATCTGCGACAGCTTCACGGAGTTTGCCACGCATCGCGCCCGCAAGCTGGATCTGCAAATCGACTTCGGCGCCTGCGACAGTGCAGCTGCCAGCCTTTCGGTGCGCGGTCATGGCGATCTCGTCGATGCGTTCGAGATGGCCTGCAGCCTGGGCCCTTACGATTGTATCATCCTGGATATCGAGCGGCGTGCTGCGGCATGAAGAGGAGCGGATCATGAGACTGGAAGCAGGGTGGGTGCCGGTCGGGCTTTCGTCCTCGATCGAGCCCGGAACCTCGGCGGGTGCCGTCGTCGACGAGCAGGAGATCGTCGTCTGGCGCGACAGCAGCGGCATCGTCCATGTCTGGGAGGATCGCTGTCCGCATCGCGGCATGCGGATGAGCTTCGGCTTCGTGCGCGGCGACCATATTGCCTGCCTCTACCACGGCTGGCAGTATGATGCTGCCGGTCAGTGCCGCTACATCCCGGCCCATCCTGCGCTGGACGTGCCTTCGACGATCAAGGTGCCGACATATCTTGCGCGGGAGGACTACGGGATCATCTGGGCGACGGCATCCAGCGAGGCCGTTTTGCCAGATGCCGTGGGTGCCGCAGAATTCGCGCCCGTCCGCAGCCTCTATGTCGATTGTCCGATCAGCGATGTGCTCGCGGCGCTCGATCAGGCAGGAATGAAACATCTGGATGCCAACACCGGACTGCTGGCGGCGGATGGCGACCGGCTGCTCATGGCCGTCCAGCAAGTCTCCCCCGACAAGACCGCCATTCACGGTGTCATTCTCGGCCCTCATTCCCCGCAGGCAAGCGGCAGGCAGGCGCACCACGCCCGCCTGATGGAAAAGATGCGGTTCGAACTCGAGCAAACGGCGGAGATGGCCTGATGCCGGAAATCACCCTCTACGGCTACGAACTCGACGAAAACAGCTACCGCGCTCGCCTTTTGCTATCCATGCTCGGGCTGGATTGGCAGACCGTGGCCATCGACATGTTTCCGGGGCAGGAGCACGGGAAGCCGGCCATGCTGGCTCTCAATCCGCTCGGGACGCTTCCCGTCGTCAAGGATGGCGATCTCGTCGTTTACGGCATGGCGCCCGTTCTTCTTTATCTTGCCCGGGCGCACGACGCGGCGCAACAGTGGCTGCCGCACGACCCGAAGGCCTTCGCCGACGTCGTCCGATGGGTCGGCTTTGGCGACACTGCCCTTGGCCCGGCGGTGGCGGCCCGGCTGCAGGCGCTGTTCGATACGCCCGGTGACGAAACAACGCTTCGCGCCTCGGCCCGCAAAGCCTTCCGGATCATGGACGACCACATGACAATCCGCCATTTCGATGGGCTGGAGTGGTTTTGCGGCAGCGGTCCGACGCTTGGCGACCTCATGCTTTTCCCATCCTTCGCCCTCAGCCGCGATTTCGGCATCGATCACGCGGAGTTCCCGGCGCTGCGACGCTGGATCCGGCATTTCCGCTCGCTCAAGGGCTTCCTGACCATGCCCGGCATTCCCGATTATCACTGAGAGCGGAAAGGCGCGGCTTATGGGCATGTTGGCATGATGGATCCGTTTCGGCTCGGGCTTGTGGCCACCCGTCTCCACTACTTTCAGCTCGTGGCGCGTCTTGGCTCCATTCGCCAGGCAGCCCAGGCCCTGAACGTCGCACCGTCCTCGATCAGCCGTATCCTGAAGCAGCTCGAGGAAGAGCTCGGCACGCCTCTCTTCGAGCGTGTCCGCCAGCGGCTGAAGCTCACCAGCGCCGGTGAACTGATGCTCTATCACGCCCGTCTCAGCCTGTCGGAACTGAAGCGCGCCTGCACCGAGATCAACGATCTCAACGGACTGCATCGCGGTACCGTCTCCGTCGCCATCATCGAAAGCGTCTCGCGGGGATTGATGCCGGACGCCCTGCAGGAATTCTGGAAGCGGCACCCGGAGATCTCCGTCGATGTCAGGGTGATGGGATCGCAGCAGGCCGCCGATGCCGTGGCCGCTGGCGAATGCGATCTTGCTGTCGTGTTCGACGTCAAAGTGGCGCGCAATGTGCGGCGCATTTCGACTGTGCTGTTGCCGCTCGGCGTACTGGCGCTCCCGGATAGCCGTCATGCGCAGAAGAAGGAACTGAAGCTGTTCGACCTTGCCGGCGAACGGGTCATCCTGTCTGACGCCAGCCTGACGCTCGGCGCCTGGGTCGAGGATGCTTTCAGCCGATCTTTCGTCGACCTCACGCCCCGCGCGCGCACCAACTCCATCGGGCTCATGATCGATCTTGCCAAGCGCGACCTCGGCACGGTGCTGCAGACCCGTGTCGGCATCGAACAGGAGATTGCCGATGGGACGCTGACGTTCGTCCCCTTGCACGACGCCAAGGTCAATCCGCGCAAGCTGATGCTTCTCTCGCGCTCGGAGAAGGAAATGTCGGACGCCGCCTCGGCGATGGGCAGGCTTCTGGCGCAGTCGCTTGATGGATCGGAAGATCGAACATGATGACATGTTGCTTTTGGCGCATTGCATGGATCGAAAACAAGACCCTATTCGGAACATCCGGCATTTGTCACCCTGACCGGGAAGAGAGGATGCCCGATGAAAAAATCTGCTGTTGACGCTGTCATCCGTGGCCTGAAAAAGGCCGGCGTGAGCGTCGTTTGCTACCTGCCGGACTCGCTGTTCAAGGAGCTCTACCCGGCGCTTGATGCCGATCCCGATATCCGCACGATCCGCGTCACGAACGAGGGAGAGGGCGCCGCGATCTGTGGCGGGGTTTTTTTGTCCGGCAAACGGGCAGCATTGGTGATGGAAAATTCCGGGCTCAGGGCGTCTGTCGAACCCCTGGCGCGCATGGGCCTTGGTGCCGGCATCCCGGTCGTCATGCTGATGAGCTATCGCGGCGAGCTCGGCGAGAACAACTGGTGGGCGATCCCCCATGGCATAACCATGGAGCCGGTGCTCGACGCGCTGCGCATTCCGTACCGGATCGTGCGCGAGGAAGAGGCGATCGAGCGGGCCATCACCGACGCCTTCAAGTGGTCCTATGCGGCCTATTACCATTCGGCAATCGCGCTTGGCGGGGAGATCGTCCGATGAAACGCTTCGATTGCATGAAAGCCCTTTCGGCCCGGCTGAAGGATGAGCTCGTCATCCTCTCCCTCGGTGGCAGCGTCGACGAATGGTACAACGCGGCGCCGCATATGCGGGAAGCGAGCCTTTTCCAGCAGCAACTCGGCTGCGTCACCCCCCAGGCCTTCGGACTTGCCGCCGGCCTGCCACACAGGCGCATCGTCTCGCTGGATACGGACGGCGGCATGATGTTCAACCTCGGCATTCTCGCGACGCTCGGCAACGAGCAACCGAAGAACCTCCTTGTCGTCGTCTGGGACAACGAGATCTACCAGTCGATCGGCGGCCCGCCGACGCATACGGCCTTCGGACGTGTCGATATCGCTGCCATCGCGCGCGGCTGCGGCATCGAAAATGCCTTCACGGCACGCAACGTGGAAGAGTTCGACGCCCATTGCGCCGCAGGGCTTGCAGCCGACGTCCCCTATGTCATCGTCGCCAAGGTTGCCGGCACGGTGCAGCCGGACATCAAACGCAAGCACAGCGATGGCCGGGAAGACAAATACATCTTCGTCCGCCATGTCGAGGCGAGCGAAGGCATCGTCATCATGGGCCCCAGCGAGCACAACTGAACAGGAACTATCGTTCGATGTCCGCCGTCGCCATTCCCCAGAAGCCGCTTTCCAGGGCCTACGACTATATCGTCGTCGGATCGGGGTCGGGCGGCTGCGCGGTGGCACGGCGTCTGATCGACGGCAGCGACGCGAGCGTGCTCTTGATCGAAGCCGGAAGCTCGGGCTTCGGCATTCCCGAAATCGAAGACCCGGCGGCCTGGGTGCCGCTCGGCCGCAGCCGCTACGACTGGGGCTACGACTATGCGCCGACGCCTGCCGTCAACAATCGCGTCATCGGCATTCCGCGCGGCAAGGTGCTCGGCGGCTCCAGCAGCATCAATGCGATGATGTGGTATCGCGGCCATCCGATGGACTACGATGCCTGGGAAACTGCCGGCGCAAAGGGCTGGTCTTTCAAGGATGTGCTCCCGTTCTTCAAGCGCTCGGAAGACTGGCAGGACGGCGCATCGGACCTGCGCGGTGCAGGCGGCCCGTTGCGCATCGAGCGATGTGCGACACTGCACCCGACAGCCGCGGCGATGCTCGACGGCGCCCGGGCGCTCGGCATTCCCGTCATCGACGATCCCAACGGCCCCGACAACGAGGGTGCTGCCGTTTCCAATTTCAACATATCCGGTGGCAAGCGTTGGAGTTCGGCGAAAGGCTATCTCGAGCCGGTGCTCGACAACGAGCGGCTGACGGTGGCGACAAATTCGTTCGCGATCCGCCTCGGGATCGCAAACGGCCGGTGCGTTTCCGTTACCCATCTGGTCGACGGCCGTCCGCACGAGACCGAAGCAACGACCGGCATCGTTCTCGCCCTTGGAGCGATCGACACGCCGCGCCTGCTGATGATGTCCGGCATCGGCGATCCCGCCGAGTTGAGGCGGCTTGGGATAGACGTCCGTGCCGCACTTGCAGGCGTCGGCCGCAATCTCCAGGATCATCCGCTGGTGCAGGCCTGCGTCTTTCGCGCCAGGCAGCCGCTTGGGCCGACGATCGGCAATGGCGGCGGCACGATGATGAACTGGAAGTCGAGCACTCATCTGCCGCAAGCCGACCTGCATGCCTTTCCCGTCCAGGGCAACAGCGCCGAGCCGCGCATTCGTGAACTCTATGATCTTCCCAGTGACGTCTTTTCGATCGGCTGCGGGCTGATGCGCTCGAAGAGCGTCGGCTATTTGAGGCTGCTGAGCCCGGAGCCGGGCGGCGCGCTGGAAATCCAGCCCAATTACCTTGCTGAACCGAGCGATCTCGACGCCCTCGTCACCTCGGTGGAAATGATAATGGCGCTCGCGGCAACGCCCGCCTATGCGGACTGGTTCGGCGGATACGCAGCCCCGCCGGCGATGCTCGGCCGAAAGGACATCATCGCCTACATCCGCAACGCCTGCTCGACCTTTTTCCATGTCTGCGGAACCTGCGCGATGGGCAGCGGGGAAATGGCTGTGGTCGACAGCAGGCTGAGGGTCATGGGCGTCGCCGGGCTGACGATTGCCGACGCCTCCGTGATCCCCATCATTCCGACATGCAATACCCACGCGCCGGTAACGATGATCGGCGAGCGGGCGGCCGACTTCCTGCTCACCGCAACCGGGACCTGAGCCCTCGGCGCGGGACCGGATAAACGAAATTGGAACCATCATGGCAAGTGCAAGACAGATCATCGCCGGCGACCATCTCCTGACCATGGATCCGGCAAATCGCGTCGTGACGGGTGGTGCCGTGCTGATCGACGGCGGACGCATCGAGGCGGTGGCGCCGCTTGCCGAACTCGTGGCCGAACATCCGGAGGTGTCCGTCAGAAAGATCGAGAATTCCGTCCTGATGCCCGGGCTCATCAATGCCCACGCCCATTCCGGTTTCCTGCGCGGCACAGCGGAGCACCTGCCCGTCTGGGACTGGCTGACCCTGCATATCAACCCGATGCACCGCATGCTGCAGCCGCACGAGGCGGAGGCGGCGTCTTGGCTCTGTTACGCGGAATCTGTCCTCGGCGGCACGACGACTGTCGTCGACATGTGGCGATACATGGACGGCAGCGCAAAGGCTGCGGCCGCCATCGGCAACCGGCTGGTGGCCGTGCCCTATGTTGGCGAGCACCCGGAATATAATTATTTCGACACGCTCGACATGAACGAGGCGATGATCGAGACCTGGCATCGCAAGGCGGATGGCCGCATCAACGTCTGGGTCGGCCTCGAACACCTCTTTTATGCCGACGAGGCAGGCCAGCAACGCGCCATCGCCCTTGCCAAAAAATATGACACCGGCTTTCACACCCATTGCAGCGAAGCAGAGATCGAGCTGGCGGAGTTCGGCAAGCGCTATGGCAAGCGGCCGATGTTTGCGCTCGAAGAGCTCGGTTTCTTCGAAGCACCGCGCACCATGATCGCCCACGGGGTCTGGCTCGATTCGGCAGAGATCGAGCTCATCTCGAGGTACAATGTCTCCATCGCCCATAACCCGGTGAGCAACATGAAGCTTGCAAGCGGCATCGCCCTCGTTGGCGAGATGCTGGCAGCCGGTGTACCGGTGGGGATCGGCACGGATGGCGAGAAGGAAAACAACAACTTCGACATGTTCGAGGAAATGAAGGTCGCCTCCCTGCTCGGCAAGCTGAAGGATCTCGATGCGGCCGCGATGGATAGCTGGGACGTCCTGCGCATGGCGACGATATCAGGTGCAAGCGCCATCGGGCTCGATCACGAGATCGGCTCGCTGGAAGCGGGCAAGCGGGCGGATCTGATCGCCGTGCGCACCGATACGCCGCGCATGACGCCGGTTTTCGGCGAGGGCCCCTATTTCAACCTCCAGCACAACCTCGTCCACGCCGTTCGCGGCGGCGATGTCAGCATGACGATGGTCGACGGGAAGATCCTAGTCGAGGACGGCATGCTGAAGACCGGCGACATGAAGGCAATCATCGCCGAGATCCACCGCATCGCACCGCCGCATTTTGCTCGCCGTGCGGCATGGCTGGCAGAGAACGCCGGCGGCACGGCGCAGTGGACGAAGGCTGAATAGGAGCCTCCATGGCAAAGACATCCGACAGAGCTGCACTGGACGAATGGTACGCTGTCGAGACCGCAGCGGACGTCACCGGAGTGCCCGTGCGGACACGGTTGCTCGGACAGGACATCGAGATCGTGCGCCAGCAAGGCGGGCGGATTGTCATTTGCGAAGTGCATTCCGGCGTGGCGTCTGGCGCACCCTTGCCTGCGCAGGAGAAATACGGTTGCGTCTGGACGACGCTCGGCCATCCGAACAGGGACATCTTCAACATCTCGCAAGCCTCGGAGACCGATCGCCGGTTTGTACCCTGCGGCTGGGTGAGGATGCGGGCATCAGGCCTTCGCGTCGTCGAAAATTTCCTCGACATGGCACATTTCCCGTTCGTTCACACGGACATCCTCGGCTCGGAGCCGCACACCGAAGTGCCGGGCTATCTGAGTGAGGTCCGCCGCGATGTCGACGAGGTCTGGGCGACCAACTGTACCTTCTTCCAGCCGCGCATTGCTGCCACCGAGAGCGAAGGCGCCTTCGTACAACTGACCTACCGCGTGCCCACGCCTTTCTGCGTCATGCTCTATCGCGTCTGCCCGACAGCGCCGGATCGGCTCGACGCCATTGCGCTGTTCATCCAGCCGATAGAAGAGGGTCTCTGTCGGGCACAGCCCGTCATGTATCTGGTCGACAACGCCTCGACGCATACCTCGCTGCTACACTTCGAGCAGATCATTTTCCTGCAGGACCGCATCGTCGTCGAGAACCAGCGGCCGCTTCTGTTGCCACTGGAACCGCGCCAGGAAATCCCGACCCGCGCAGACAGCTCCTCCGTCGCCTACCGCCGCTGGCTAAAGGAAAAGGGTATCCGTTTCGGCACAACGATGGAGGCCGGCTGACGATGACCCGCGCCGCCTTCACCGTGCTCCATCCGTCGTCCGTCGGGAATGCCCTCGGCATGATGCGGGATATCGAGGATGCGCGTCTCGTCGCCGGCGGAACGGCCCTGCAACTCGAGTGGGCAAAAGGTGCGGCGAAACCGGTAAGACTGATCGATCTCGGGGGCATAGGCGAGATGACCGGTATCTCGCTCGACGACAAGATCATCCGCATCGGAGCCCTTACGCCGCTGTCGGCGCTCTTGAGGGATCCGCTGGTTGCCGAGCGATTGGCGATGCTCGCGGTATCGGCAGCATCGGTGGCGGGCCCCGCAGTGCGCAATATCGGCACAATCGGTGGCAATATCGCCGGCCGCAGTGGCTGCCTGCTGCCGGCCCTGCTGGCGCTTGATGCTTGCCTGGAAATCGCCCGCACAGGCGGCACCGGGCGCGAAAGCCTCCGCCATTGGCTATCGCAGCCCGCCACTCCGCATGAAGTAATCAAGGCTGTCATCCTTCCCAAGACGTTCCCTGTCTTTCGCTGGACCACGCGAAAAATCGGATTGCGCGCCGCCTTCACTCCGAGTGTCATCGGCATTTCCGGCCTCATCGGACTAACGGATGGCAGGATCGAAACCGTGCGGCTTGCTGTCGGCGGTGGCATCGTGGCAGCGACACGCCTGGTTGCAACAGAGGCGAGCCTCGGGGGTCTCGCTTGGGCCGATGTCGACTGGGACGCGCTGCACGCCCGGTTGATAGACGAAATATCTGCTCCCGATGATATGTTTCGATCTGGCCGCTACCGCCGCCACGTCGCTGCCAATGCCTTGGTCCATGGCCTGGCCGGGGTGCCCGAATTGCCCGCACGATCCCGCAGGTGCCGGCTGGAAGCGCCGCCGCTCGCAGCAGAAATTCGGCTGAGCCGGAGGGACCAGCCGCAGCGCTGGCACACGCGCCCGGACGTGGAGGCCAAGATCGCTGGCCAGCTGGCCTACCTTACCGACCGAAGAATGTCCGGCATGCTGGTCGGGCGGATCTTGCGCGCTGGCGTTGGCCACGCCCGGATCGTCTCGATCGACACGCGCGATGCGCAGGCTCTGCCGGGGGTTGCTGCCGTCGTCACCCATCGCGACATCAATGGTGTCAACGCCTTCGGTATCGTCGTGCAGGATCAACCGGCACTATGTTTCGACAAGGTGCGGTACAAGGGCGATGCGGTCGCGGCTGTCGCCGCCGTCGACGAAAGGACGGCACAGGCAGCGCTCGATCTCATCAAGGTCGAATATGCCGCACTTCCACTCGTCACCGATCCGCTGCAGGCTCTAGCCGATGATGCGGCCGCCGTGCACGAGGGCGGCAATCTCCAGCGAAGCTTGCATTTTTCACGCGGCAACGTGGTGCAAGGCTTTGCCACTGCGGCCCACATCGTCGAGCGCGTCTATACGACGCCACGGCAGATGCATGGATTCATGGAAACAGAAGGCGGCTATGCGCAGGTGGAGGCGGGCGGCGTTCTGTCGATCTTCGCCGGCGGCCAGCACGGTGCCCGCGACCGCCAGCAACTTGCGCGAATTCTGGGGCGGCCGGAGGAGACGATCCGCGTCGTCACCAGCCCGACGGGCGGCGCGTTCGGTGGCAAGGACGAACTGACGGTGCAGCCGGCACTGGCGCTTCTTGCCGAGAAAACAGGGAAGCCGGTTCGCATCCAGCTGTCGCGCGCAGAATCGGTCGTTGCCGGCATCAAGCGCAATCCGATGACGATCCGCATGCGCACCGCCTGTGATGCCGATGGCCGGCTGCTCGCCCAGGAGGTCGATGTCCTCTCCGACGCCGGTGCCTACGCATCGCTCGGTCCCGGCGTTCTTGAGACCGCGCTCGAACATGTGGCCGGACCCTACATCTTAGAGAACGTCGAGACCCGGGGTCGCCTTGCCTATACGAACAATGGTGTCTGCGGCGCATTCCGAGGTTTTGGCGCCAACCAGATGACCTATGCGATCGAATGCCAGATGGATCTGCTGGCAGACCTCTGCGGCCTGACGCCGGTCGAGATTCGTCGCCGCAATCTGCGCCAGCCCGGCGCGCCCGGCTATCTCGGGCAGATTGTGTCTACCTCAGAGCGGTTGTCCGAGATGCTGGATGCCGCTGCCGCAAGTTCTCTGTGGCAGGAGGCGGACGGGACAGGGCCCGAGGAGATCGTTGGGGTCGGCATGGCGTTGAACTATCAGGGCAATGGTCTCGGCTCGCTGGTTCCCGACCCGGCCGGCGGCAGGCTTGCTCTCTCCAAGGACGGCTTTATCGAAGCGGCCTATGGCCTCGATGAAATGGGGCAGGGCCTGCTGACATCGATCAAGGCAGCCGTTGCCGACCGGCTTGGCTGCGGGCGTGACGATGTCCTGCCGGTGACGGGGGATACCCACCTTGCGCCCGATTCCGGCTCGACCACGGCATCGCGCGGCGGCTATGTCGTCTGGCAGGTGGCCAAGTCCGCCGGCGCGCTGCTGGCGCCACAGTTGCTCGAGGCCGCCGGACTAAAAATCGGACGTCCGGCAATGAGTTTGCGGCTTGCACCCGGTGGCTTTGCCGACGCCGGCAGCAACAGCGGGGACCTTCTCCTCACCTACCGTGAGCTGGCCCGCTCGCTGGGGCCGGACGCGCTGCCCAGCGCGACGGTCGCCTTCGACTTTCCGAAGACGGACTATGAGGCAGGCAACGCCCGCTACATCTTCGCCTTCGGGGCATGTCTGGTGCGGGTTGCCGTCAACCGCGTGACCGGCAGCGTGCGCGTCATGGACATCAGGCAGCACACGGCGGCAGGCCCGGTCATCGACGTCGCCGCCTATCTCGGTCAGATGGAGGGTGGCGCCATCCAGGGGCTCGGGTTTACGCTGACGGAAGACGCCATGATGCACGACGCCACCAACATGAACGGCAATTTTGACAGCTACATGATGCCCGGCATCAGGGACAGTGCTTCAGCAATGTCGGTCTATGCCCTGGAAGATCTGGACGCGGGCGACGAGCTTGGGCCGCGCGGGGCCGGCGAACTCGGCATCGGCGCCATCGCGCCGGCGATTGCCAATGCCGTTGCCGGTGCCATCGGCCACCGGCCGCTCAGCCTGCCGCTTTCCCCGGAGGCAATCCTCGATGCGATGGCGGGGCGGGCATGAGCACCGTGGCGACGACGCACGTCAACTTCCGCCTCAACGGCGAAACGGTCGCCCTCGAAGTGCCGCCGGATATGCGGCTGGCCGAACTGTTGCGCGACGAACTCGGTCTCACCGCCACCAAGATCGCCTGCGGCATCGGCCGATGTGGCGCCTGCACCGTTTTGATGAACGGCCTTGCCGTCAATGGTTGCTTGGTCATGGCATGGCAGTTGCCGGATGCAGACATCGTCACGCCGGAGGGGATCGATGCCTTCGCGATCGCGCGGGTCGTGAAGGCAGCGCTGGCCGAAGAAAACGCCTTCCAGTGCGGCTACTGCGCGCCCGGCTTCCTGATGGCCCTGACGGCGCTGTTCATCGACTTGCCGGCCGCTGGCGAAGCGGAGATTCTTTCTGCGCTCGAAGGCAATATTTGCCGCTGCACCGGCTATCATTCGATCATTCGCGGTGCGCTCAACGCATCGGCGCGGCTTGAAGCTGCTCAATTGGCCTGCGGGCCGGGAGATCCACACCCATGACCATCCCAATCCGCATCTTCGAGCCCGCCAGCGAAGGCGCGCGACGCTTTCTGGCACAAACAGACAAGAAACTGCTGATCGATGGCGCGTGGGTCGCGGCCGCCTCCGGCGCCACGTTCACGACGTTCGACCCAGCCACCGGCAAGTCTCTCGCCGAACTGGCGGCGGCAGGAGCAGCGGATATCGATGCCGCCGTGTCGTCGGCACGGCGAGCATTCGAGGGAGATGCCTGGCGCGGCATGACGCCTTCGGCGCGGGGCAAATTGCTGTGGCGGATCGCCGATCTCATCGATGCCCATGTCGATGAACTTGCCGAACTCGAGACTCTCGACCAGGGAAAATCTCTCAAGACCGGACGCTTCGGCGAGATCCCCGCCTCGGCCGAGCAGTTTCGCTATTACGCCGGCTTTACCACCAAGATCCTCGGCACGACGATCCCGACCTCCATCGGCTACCAGCCGCCGGGCAAGAAGATATTCGCCTATACGACGCGCGAGCCGATCGGGGTCGTCGCCGCCATCACGCCGTGGAACTCGCCGATGCTAATGGCAGCCATGAAGCTGGCGCCGGCGCTGGCGGCTGGCTGCACGGTCGTGTTGAAGCCAGCCGAGGAGACGTCGCTGACGACACTGCGGCTTGCAGAACTGATGCTCGAGGCCGGGCTTCCGCGCGGTGTCGTCAATATCGTCACCGGGATGGGCGAGACCGTCGGTGCGGCCTTGACCGCCCATCCCGGGGTCGACAAGGTCGCCTTTACGGGCTCGACCGAGGTGGGCAAGCTGATCGTCGGCGCTGCACGCGGCAACCTCAAGAAGCTGACGCTGGAGCTCGGCGGCAAGTCGCCGGCCATTGTCATGCCGGATGCCGACATGATGCTTGCCATCCCCGGCATCGCGCGCGGGATCTTTGCCAATGGCGGCCAGGTCTGCGTCGCCGGGTCGCGTGTCTATGGCCACCGATCGATCTATCAGCGGCTGGTCGAAGGGCTGGCGCAAGAGGCGGCCAAGCTGCGGCTCGGCCATGGGCTCGATCCGGATGTGGACCTCGGCCCCCTCGTCGATCGCCGGCAGGCCGATCATGTCGCGCGCTACGTGGCAGAGGGCGCCAAAGAAGGCGCCGAGATCGTCACAGGTGGCGCGCAGGACGGGGAGCTAAAGACCTTCTATCGGCCAACAGTCATGACCGGCGTCCGTCAGGACATGCGAATGATGCGGGAGGAGATCTTCGGCCCCGTGGTGGCTGTCACACCGTTCGATGATGCCGACGAGGCCATTTTGTTTGCCAATGATTCGCCCTATGGGCTTGCGGCCAGCGTCTGGACACAGGACCTTAGTTCTGCCCATCGGCTTTCCGCCCGTATTCGTTCAGGCACCGTCTGGATCAACTGCCATTCGTATTTCTCACCCGAATTGCCGAAGGGCGGCCACAAGCAATCCGGCTGGGGATATGAAAACGGAGCGCCGGGCCTCGAGAACTATCTCGAAACCAAGACGGTCTGCGCCGTGGTCTGAGCGCGCGTCAGCCGGAGTGTCGGGCGTCTCTCCGGCCGGCGACGCGGTGCTCACTTCTTCGGAAGATAATCGTTGGTGACGAAGGTCGAAAAGTCCGGCGCCGAGGTCAGGACCTTGCCGTCGCCATCGACGAGGATCTTGGCCTTCACCAGATATTGGCCAAAAGCATCGATCTTGGCGAGATCCATATTGCCGATGACACCATCGGCGCTGCGCAGGTAATGGCCGGACACCAGTGCCTTCATCGACTGCGCCACAAGGGCGTGGTTGGTGAGCGTGTCCGGATTGGCGGCGATCAGGATGTCCCCGGCTTCCTCGGGATGATCTGCGGCAAAGGCGTATCCTTTCTGAACGGCGGCAAGAAACCCCTTGGCGGTGTCGCCATTGGCCTTCAGGTAGCCGTCGCTGGAGACGATGAAGGTGGTGTACTCGTCAGGCACGCCATAATCGCTGTAGGTGAATTCCTTGAGCTTGGCACCGCGCAGTTCGGCCTCGACGCCTTCCCAGGTGGCCACTTCCAGGGTAAAGTCGACGGAACCGTTGGCGAGCGCCTCATAGGCCGATGTGCCCAGCGTCACCGTCTTGATATCGCCCTTGCCACCATCATGCTTGATGATGTCGGTGATCAGCGCATTTTCCCAGGCACTGCCGAAACCGCCATAGGTGAGGCCGTCGAGATTTTTCGGCGACTGGATGTCGGTGCGCTTGGCATCGACGATCAGCCGACCGGTTTCCTTCTGGACGACAGCATAGACCCCCTTGAGGTCGGCTCCGGCGGCCCTCTGCGAATAGAAGCCGATGCCCGCAATGCCGAAATCCGCAACGTGGTTGCTGACCAGCGTGCCAGCCGCCGTATCGGTGTAGGGCAGGATCTTGACGTCGAGCCCGGCATCCCGGAAGTAGCCTTTTTGCTCGGCCACGAACAACCCGACATGGTTGGTGTTCGGCGTCCAGTCCAGCGCGATATTGACGGTTTTCAGATCCGCCGCCGCAACGGGGCCAATCGAGGCGAGGGCGGTGAAAACGGACAGCGCAAGCCCGAAGGCGCTGCGGCGAGGGAACGAGGGCATGGGAACTCCTGCTGTGATATTAAGAGATGGGATTGGGTGGCAAAAAGGGCGCATTTTCCGGACCGATCAGCGCCTCCAGCAGCGCCGCCTCGATACGGGCGGCAACGGGGGAGGCGAGGTCCGCCAAGGTCCTCGGACGCGGCAGCGGCACCTCGATTTCGGCAAGCACCCGGGCGGGGCGAGCCGAGAGGACGTAGATCCGGTCAGAGAGGAAAATCGCCTCCCTGATGTCATGGGTGATCAGCAGCGCGGTCCACCGGTTCTGGTCCCACATCTGCTCGAGCCAACGCTGCATGGAAATCCGCGTGAGCGCGTCGAGCGCGCCGAAGGGTTCGTCGAGCAGTAGCATCTTCCGTTGCTGGACGACGGTGCGAAGCAGCGCCACGCGCTGTCGCATGCCGCCGGATAACTGGTTGGGGTAATGCCGCTCGAATCCCGCAAGCTCGAAGGTTTCCAGCAGAGGCTCGACCTGCGCACGGGCCATCCTTTTCGATAGTCCCTGCACCTCCAGTCCGAGCGTCGCGTTGTCGATGATCCGGCGCCACGGCATCAGGGCATCGCGCTGCGGCATGAAGGCGAACGTGTCGCTCGCCTGGTCCAACGGCCCGCCGTCGAAGACGATTTGGCCGGCATCGGCGACAATGGCCCCGGTCAGCACCTGGAACAGCGTGGATTTGCCGGCGCCGGAGGGCCCGAGCATCGACACGAATTCGCCGTGCCCGACATGCAGCGTCACGTCCGCGAGCACGTCGAGCGGACCGAAAGATTTGCGGATGCCGGCAAGCGACAGGCGGGCCGGTTGGCTCATGGCTGGCGATCCTTGCGATCCGTATTCCAGGGTGTGGCGAGACGCTCTGCGCCGACCGCCAATGCGAAAAGCAATAGTGTCAGGCAGGAACTGACAGTCACCGCCGCCAGCACCAGGTCCGGCCGAAAATTGTTCTTCGCCGATAGCATGTAGATGCCGAGCCCTTTTGCCGCGCCGGCATATTCCGCAAAGATGGCGCCGACGACGGCATAGGTGATGGAAATTCGTAACCCGGTAAAGAAGTAGGGAATGGCCGACGGCAGGCGCGCCAGAACGAAGACCCGCCATCGGGAGGCACCCATGGACGACAGCAGCCATTCCATTTCGCGGTCGGTGGACTCATACCCCTGAACGAGGGCCACCATCATCGGGAAAAACGTCACGAGCGCCACCAGCAGTATTTTCGGCAGCAGCCCGAAACCGAACCACAGCACCACCAGCGGCGCAATGGCGACCAGCGGCAACGTCTGGCTGACGATGAAGACCGGCACCAGCGCGCGGCGCGCCGGCTGGAAGAAATCGACCACGACAGACATCAGGAATGCCACGGTCAGCGAGAAGCCGAAGCCGGTAAACGTGGCCGCAACGGTCGGGATGGCATTTTCGAGAAGCACCTGCCAGTTGACGACGATCTGCTCGAACACCCGCGACGGCGCAGGCAGGGTCGTCGCCCGGATGCCGGAATAGCGGGCGTAGAGTTCCCAGGCGACGAGCAGACCCGTCATCAACGCCAAGGCCGGCCAGCTTCTTGTGAAGGCGCGAATGACCGGCAGCAGCGCAGGCAGGTTGTTCATCGATCTTATCTACGGGTGACACACTGGATTGAAATCGGGTCGAGGCTTGCAGCCCCGCCTTGGATCTTGATAGCGCCTTTGCATGACACGCTTAAAGCATTAGATCGCAAACATATGAACGTAAACAGGAATTTCGAAGTGTCGCGGACGGTTTTGAAGACAACGATGCGCCTTGCCGGAAATGCCAACGGGCTGCAGGGCGTCGCCCCCAATGATGCGCCCGGAAACACCCACGCTCTTGGCCCCTGGAGGATGATGCGGGCTCTTGGAGACAGATCATCACTGAATGACGCGGAATTGAGAAAATTATTTGCAATTGCTCATTTCCTTCGCAGTTTCCTGTGCATATTTGAGAGACAGTTTCTGCGATCTTTCGCACTCGAACATCAACACCGGGATCGGTACCGACATGACACTGCTGAAATCCATCGCCGCCATCGCACTCGTTCAGGCCGCATTGCTGTTGCCGGCCCATGCTGGCGAAAACCTCGCTGCCATCAAATCCGCCGGTGTCTTCAAGGTCGGGACCGAAGGCACCTACGCGCCTTTCACCTTTCATGATGCCAGCGGCAAGCTCGCCGGCTTCGATGTCGAGATTGCCGAGGCGATCGCCGCCAAGCTGGGTGTCAAAGCCGAATTCGTCGAAGGCAAGTGGGATGGGCTGATCGCCGGCCTCGATGCCAAGCGCTATGACAGCGTCATCAACGAAGTCGGCATCACCGATGCTCGCAAGCAGAAATATGATTTCTCGGACCCATACATCGCATCGAAAGCCGCACTCATCGTCCGTGACAACGACGACAGCATCAAGGGCTTTGCCGATCTGAAGGGAAAGAAGGCAGCGCAGTCTTTGACGAGCAATTATGGCAAGCTGGCCGAGCAATCCGGTGCCGAGCTCGTTGGCACGGATGGCTTCGACCAGTCTATCCAGCTGGTCCTCACCCGCCGCGCCGATGCGACGATCAATGACAGCCTGTCCTTCCTCGACTTCAAGAAGCACAAGCCGGACGCGCCTGTGAAGGTCGTCGCAGAGGAGGCCGACGCCAACTATTCGGGCGTCATCATCCGCAAGCAGGAGCCCGAGTTGCTGGCTGCCATCAACAAGGCGTTGGCCGAGATCAAGGCCGACGGTACCTACAAGACGATCTCCGAAAAATATTTTGGCCAGGACGTCTCCAAGTAACGGAAGGCGAAAGCCGTTTCCAAATCCTGAAAACCACGATAGTGAACGAACGGGCGCTCAGTGATCTTTCGCTGGGCGCATCGCTTTTTAAGGGAGATACCCTTGCCGCACTGGCTTCAATTGATGGCGGATTCGCTCGCGCCTCTGCTCTGGGCAGGGCTAATCTTTACGATACCGCTGACCCTGATGTCCTTTGCCTTTGGGCTTATTCTCGGACTTGTCACGGCAATAGCGCGCCTGTTCGGCCCGGCTCCTGTGGCAGCGATCGCCCGCTTCTACGTCTGGATCATCCGTGGGACGCCACTATTGGTGCAGCTCTTCGTGATCTTCTACGGCCTGCCGAGCGTCGGGATCCTGCTCGATGCGTTTCCGGCAGCCCTGATCGGCTTCACGCTGAACATCGGCGCCTACAGCTCCGAGATCATCCGTGCCGTCATTTCATCGGTTCCGAAGGGACAGTGGGAGGCGGCCTATTCGATCGGCATGAGCTGGCGCCAGGCGATGATCCGGACGATCCTGCCCCAGGCTGCCCGCGTCGCGGTCCCGCCCTTGTCGAATACCTTCATCTCGTTGGTGAAAGACACGTCGCTCGCCGCAGCGATCACGGTGCCGGAACTGTTCCAGGCCGCACAGCGTGTCGTCGCCACCACCTACGAGCCGCTCATTCTCTATATCGAGGCTGCCCTGATCTACCTTGCACTGAGCTCGGTCTTGTCGACGCTGCAAGTGCGACTGGAGCGACGCTTCGCCCGGTATGGTGGCATGATGGAGGCCAACGCATGATCGAGCTTACAAACATCGAAAAGCGTTTCGGCGACCTAGTCGTCCTCAAGGATATCAACATCACCATCCCGGAAGGCAGCGTGACTGCGCTTGTCGGCCCTTCCGGGGGCGGCAAGAGCACGCTGCTGCGGTGCATCAACCTGCTGGAAATCCCGACCTCCGGCGCGATCCGCCTCGGCGGGGAGACGCTGACCTTCGCACCGGGCAAAAAAACCAGCTGGCAGGCGATCCAGAAAATCCGCCGGCAGACCGGCATGGTCTTCCAGAATTTCCAGCTCTTTCCGCATCAGACCGCCATTGAAAACGTCATGGAAAGCCTGGTCACCGTGCTGAAATGGCCGCGTGACAAAGCGCGTGCCAGCGCTATGGATCTTCTGAAGAAGGTCGGTATGGAGCACAAGGCAGATGCGTGGCCCGCGACCCTGTCCGGCGGCCAGCAGCAGCGGATAGCAATCGCCCGTGCGCTCGCTCCGTCGCCCCGCGTCCTGCTTTGCGACGAACCGACATCGGCGCTCGATCCTGAACTTGCCGCCGAGGTTGTCGATGTCTTAAGCAAGCTTGCGTCTGAGGGGACGACCATGGTGATGGCGACGCACGACCTCCGGCTGGCGTCGAAGATCGCCAACAACGTGGTGTTTCTGGAGGCAGGCAGCGTCGTCGAGACCGGCGATGCAAGGCTCCTGTTCACTGCGCCACAGCGCGAGCGCACCAGGCAGTTCATCTCGACCATCAACGCCGCCAACACCTACGATATTTGAGGCGCGGCCGTCTGGCGGTCTACCAGAGGACATTTTCGACTGGTCGGATCGGCTTCGTGGCATTGCCTCCGCCGACCAGTTGCTCGAGGTCGATCTGTATTGTCCGGCAAAGCGAGGTCAGGGGCACGTCGTGGGCACGATTTTCGAACGGATCCTGCAGATCGGAGCCGATGCGATCCATGGCCAGCAGCATGAAACCGACGATGGTCGATGCAAGCGGTGTATAGATCGTTAGGCTATCGACAAGACCGATTGGCAGCAGAATGCAGAAAATGTGAACGAACAGCGTCGGGTAGTAGCCATATTCACGCGGCAGAGGCGTATTCTTGATCCGCTCCATTCCGCCCTGGGCATTGCTCATGTCGACAAGGACGCTTTCGATCTGGATACTACGCATCGAATCGATCCAGCCTTGCTGGCGTGCGTCGGCCAGTAGCGCGGCAGTCTCGTTGAGGATTGCGTTCGGCACATTTGTCACCCCCTTCAACGACTCGAGTTCGTTGTCGCAGAGGAAGGCTCGGATCTCGTCCTCGTTCGGCTGCCGACGCAGATGACAGCGCAGGGCGTTCACGTAGGCGATCTGGCGTCGAACGAGGTCGTGGCGCAGATCGAAGCTTTCGCCGTTTTTGTCGATCAGGTGGAACACCTCTCGCCCATAGGAGCGCGACGCGTTCACCATCGCCCCCCAAAGCGTCCGCGCCTCCCACCAACGATTATAGGCGTTGTTGTTCCGGAAACCCAGAAACAGGGCCAGTGCCGATCCGAGCAGGCTCATCGGCAGCGCTGGCAGATCCAGCCAAGGGTGGGGAAGATAGACATAGGCCAGAGTGATGGCGATATCCCAGAGGAAGAGCAGGGCAAGAGGCCAGCCGATATAGCCGAGCATCCGGTGTAGACGAGCTGACTGGGGCAAAACCATGCAGCGGTTCCCGTTGTGAAAATCGAAGCGACGTCAAATCAGATAGTGTGCGTTGCAGCATTTTGCGAATGAAACACGGCTGCTTTTTGACTGCAGCCAGCGCGCGATTTGCCGCCGAGCTGCTCGCGCGCGTGTCATAGGCGCGCGGAGGCGTCAGGGAATTGTCTGGAGATCGGTTTGACGAAACTCGTCATGCGTCGCGAGCATCGGCACTTGGTAATATCTGGCGCATGCATAATGGAGGCAATCGCCAAGGTTTAGTCTGTTGCGACCGCTACCGTATTTGTCGGCCGCCATCAGTGATAGGGTCGTGGCGCTCTTGCCGGGCGGCAGGTCGTATAATTCGATGCCGCGCGCCTCCAGGAATTCCATCAAGAATGGCTCGATGTCAGCAATCGACCGGTCGAACTTATCGGGCCTTGCCAAGGCCATTGCTGCTTCGAGGACAGCGACGGCGGATGTGATCCGCGTCTTTGCGGACAAAAGGGCATCTGCAACACGCTTGGCTTCAGGTTCGTCAGATGCAAGAGCAATGATGGCGCACGCGTCAACGTACATTATTTCCCGTCCCACATCTCGTCAAAAACCGACCTGGGAAGAGGCTCCTTGCCCCGGGCGGACAAAACGAGGCCGTGCTTGGCGCGCAGCCGCGCAGCCGTTTCCGTTGCGCTCTCCAGATTAAGACGTCGCTCCAGCGCCTCCTTCATGGCGATGACGATAGCATCGGTTATGCTCACACCGGCGACGCTTGCAAACTTGCGGGTCAGAGCATCGGCCTGCGGGTTGTTGACGTTGATGGCCATCGGTATCTCCTTGTAGATCCTCACACCAGAAGATATACATCTTTATACATCTTTCTATCTACATACAATGAGGCCACCTCGCCTCACGACCGCTGATAGGGCCATCACCCTCCCATCCGGGTCCTTTCCGATCTGGCGAAATTTGTATTCGTGTGGACTGCTCCTATCTATCAATCATCATCAAGGAGGCAGTTGACTATGTTCGATGCGAAGAAACTTCTCGACCAGTTCCTGACGTCGCAGGTTCCCGGGCTCGGAGGGACAGTGCGGGACCGGGCGGGAGATGCGATCGGCAAAGCCCGGGAAAACCCGTTGGCAACAAGCGCGATCCTCGGCGTGTTGCTTGGCACCAAGACCGGGCGCAGCATCGCTGGAAATACGCTTGCCGTCGGCGGCCTTGCCGCCATCGCAGGGCTTGGCTACCAGGCCTACAAGAATTACCAGTCGGGCTCCGCGCCGGTGACATCGCCGCAGGTTTCTTCGCAGGGACAACAGCCTGTGCTGCCGCCGCCGGATAATTCCCCCTTCGCACCGTCTTCGCCTGCCAACAGCAACGAGTTCGTGCTGGTGCTTATCCGCGCCATGATTGCCGCTGCCAAGGCCGACGGCCATGTCGACGATGCCGAACGGGCGCTGATCATGGACAAGATTGCAGCGGCCGACGTGACGGGTGAGGCTGCGAATTTCATCCAGCGAGAATTGACCTTGCCAACGGACCTCGACGCCCTGATCGCAGCGGCCGTCAGTGAGGAACAGAAGGTCGAACTCTACACAGCCTCGAGGCTGACGATCGAGCCGGATACTCGCGCAGAGCGAGGCTATCTGGATCTTCTCGCAGGACGCCTTGGCCTTGCCGATGGTCTCGTCGATCATATCGAGGCAATGGTGGTGCAGACGAAGAACGCTGCTCCACAATAACAATCGCGCAAAATTGGCATTCACGCTTTGGTGACGGCGGCAGCCACTGGCTGCCGCTTTCATGCCGGAATTCCCGTTATAAATTCGCTGGAATGGGCACAAGGCCGCGCTCGAGTGGCATCTTTAGCCGAATTCCAGGCCGGCCGTTGGAACTATAGGGGTAACGACGTTTGAGAAACGCCATACGCTTTGCTCATCCCCTTGGTTGCCAAAAGTCTAAAATTGTTCCACCAACGCTAAGCATCGAGACTCGGCATTACGAATTGGATCAAAGCTGAATGCGTAGACTTTCTGGTTTCCTCGGCATCTTTCTGGCGCTTTCATCTTCGGCTTATGCTCTGGAAATGGGACCGCTGCCCGTATTGGCGCCGCTACCGCAACAGGGACAGGCTGCACATCTCAGCGCCCAGTTTCTCACCCGCTTCAGCTACAAGCCGGTTCCGCTCGACGATGCGTTGTCGGTGAAGATAATGGACAGGTTCATCAAGTCGCTGGATCCAGACAGGATGCTGTTCCTGCAGGCCGATATCGACAAGTTCAAGGCTCAGGACACCAAGCTGGACGATGCCGTCAACAAGGAAGACCTGCAGATTCCGTTCTCGATGTTCAATCTCTATGAGCAGCGTGTCGTCGACCGTATGAATTATGCGCGCGACTTGCTGAAGACGAGTTTCGATTTCAGCAAGGACGAGAGCTATTCCTTCCTGCGCGAAGATGCGCCTTGGCCGAAGTCGGAAGCCGAGATCGACGATCTCTGGCGCAAGCGCGTCAAAGGTGATTGGCTGCGCCTCAAACTTGCAGGCAAGGACGACGCAGCCATTCGCGATACGCTCGACAAGCGCTATGAAAATTCGCTGGAGCGGGCCTACAAATACAAGAGCGAAGACGTGTTCCAATCGTTCATGGATGCCTACACCACATCCATAGACCCGCACACGGACTATTTCGGCGCCACCGCTTCGGCTGAATTCGATATCTCGATGAAGCTGTCGCTGGTCGGCATCGGCGCAGTGCTGCAGGAACGCGACGATTACACCACGATCCGCGAGCTTGTTCCCGGCGGCCCGGCGCAGGTGTCGGGCAAGCTTGCCGTCGGCGATCGTATTATCGGCGTTGGCCAGGGCGCCGATGGTCCGGTGAAGGAAGTGGTCGGCACTCGCCTCGACGAGATCGTCCAGATGATCCGCGGCGCCAAGGACTCCATTGTTCGCCTCGATATCTTGCCAGCGGAAGCAGGTGCCGATGGCGCCCATCACATCGTCAGCCTGACGCGCGACAAGATCAGCCTCGAAAAGCAGGCCGCCAAGAAAACGCTGCTCTCCATCAAGGACGGCGATGCGACGCGCAAGATTGGCGTGATTACCCTGCCGGCCTTCTACGAGGACTTCGACGCTCGCCGCAAGGGCGACAAGGATTACCGTAGCGCCAGCCGTGATGTGGCCAAGCTCATCGACGAATTGAAACAGGACAAGGCAGACGGCGTTCTTATCGACCTGCGCAACAATGGCGGCGGGTCGCTGGCCGAAGCGATTGATCTCACCGGTCTGTTTACGGGCAAGGGTCCCGTCGTCCAGCAGCGCGATGCTGGCGGCAAGGTTGCCATTGAGGGCGACGACCGCTCGCCTGCTGCCTGGACAGGTCCGGTCGGCGTGCTCATTAACCGCGGTTCCGCATCCGCCTCGGAGATTTTCGCGGCCGCAATCCAGGACTACAGCCGCGGCGTGATCATCGGTGAACCCAGCTTCGGCAAGGGTACCGTGCAGACAGTGGTCAATCTCGATCAGGTCGCGCACAACGCCAAACCGAAATTCGGCGAACTGAAAATGACGATAGCGCAGTTCTTCCGCATCAATGGGGGCACTACCCAGTTGCGCGGCGTGACGCCGGACATCGGGCTGCCGAGCCTGTCGGACCCGAAGACCTTCGGCGAGGCCAGCTACGACAATGCTCTTCCATGGACGCAGATCAAGCCGGCCAACTACAAGCCGGAAGGCGATGTGGCGGCAAAGATACCGCAGCTGCAGAGCCGCCACGACGCACGCGTTGCCAACGATCCGGATTTCAAGCGTCTGGTCGAAGACATCGCCGAGTTGAAGGCGCAGCGCGAGAAGGGCATCGTTTCTCTCAACGAGGCAGAGCGTCGCAAGGAACTGGCAGCTCAGGCGACCCGTGACAAATCACGCGAGAAGATAAACGATGGCGTCGACCCCGGGGAAGACGATGGCCTGCAGGCAAACGAACGCAGCCTGAGTGCCGATATCGCCATCGAAACCGCCCGCAAGAACGCCAAGGATGTCCTCTTGAACGAGGCGGCATCCATCATGGCCGACGACGCCGGCATAAAGGCGGCGAACTCGAAGTAAAACGAAAAGGCCGCCGGCAAACGACACTGCCGGTGGCCCCAAAACTGTCAGAGACGACAGGACGGCAAAATCCAAAACCGATCAGCGCTGGTCTGTATTCGACCGCAGTGGAAACATGTCTTCGCCGTAGCGATGAAGACGCGTGTGATGTCTGCGGCAAAGCCAGCGAACCCTCAGGGGTTCGTCATACTCGTCGTGATGGGCGTCGACGGCATCGTGACCACAGACTTCACAGCCGAGCTTTTCGAGATCGCCGGCGACGATGGCACGCTGCACCGCGAGATGAGCATTGTACTTCATCGGGTTGGCGCGGCGCCAATCTGCCTGCCTGGTTTGACTTTCTATCATTCTCGCGTTCCGATTGACGTCGTTGACTGCATTGAACTGATGCCCCCGTTTGCCATAAAACGACATCGTTAGCCAGCCACGATCAAAATCTGCAACTGCTATGCCCGCAACGAGGACCGCTATTCCGGTTTCGGATAAATCGAGCCGTTATAATCCTCGATGTAGGTTTCCGAGATTCCCGCAACACTGTCGAAGCGGACCTTGAGCGCGCCGTCGGTAAAGTCGAGTATCGTGATACCGAGGTTTGCCGCGCCCGGCTGTGACGGCATCGACGCATCGCGCGACAGGAAGCTCGTCGCCGCTGCCCAGATCTGGCGGGGACCATCGGCGCCTGGAAGATCGAGGGTCCGGTGGATATGGGCGCTGACGATGGCAGCCGTTCCGGTGCTCTCCACCAGCATCCGCAACCGTTGCCGCGCCGCAGTCGGGATGGCCCAGTAGGGTCGATCGGCTTCGTCCCAGTTCTCTAGAAACAGCGGCATGTGGGTGAGCAGGACAGGGGCGCGCTCGCCCCGTCCGCCAAACGCCTCGTCAAGCCAATGCCACTGCTCGGCTTCTTCAGCCAATCCGGTCGCAAGAACCTGGCTGTCGATGCCGATCAGCCGCCATCCCGGAATATCGTCGCAAATCCAGCGGTCCGCGCCGAGATGCCGGTTCCAGCGCTCCAGTCTTTCGCGGCTTGCCGGCTGACGGCTGGCGCGCGAGATATCGCCCACGTCGTGGTTGCCGGGCAGCACGAGAACCGGCCGGCGGAGTGTGTCGAGAGATTGCCGCGCGAAAGCAAGATCCGCTTCCAGATTGGCGCCATCGAGCGTTAGGTCTCCGAGCACAATCGTGAATGCCACATCGAGATCGTTGACGTGCGCCACCGCCGCATTCCAGTTGGCAACGAAATCATCGGTCTTCGCGCCGATATGGGGATCTGCGATGATCGCAATCTGCATGATGGCCTCTCTGGTTCTGTCCGGTGGCGCGGTTTGTCGGCCCTCCGACGCAAGGGCCGCATTCCCGTAACGGATCGACGCGACAGTCCGGTGACAGCTGCCCGCCATGAGACGCACGCAGAAAGCGAATATATTTCAATCGGATACCGAGGCGCGATATCGCCCGTCACGCTTTTGAAACTTCTTAAATCTGTCAATTGCCTGTCACTGACGATGCCTATTGGCAAATCGCCACAAGCTTTCGACGGCTCTCCCAAACGGCCATCAGGCGATACGCAACCCGAAGGATTTTTCGATGAATTCGTTTCACATCAATCGCAGGACTTTATTGCAGGCGGGCTCGGCGGCGCTCGGCGCATCGCTGCTCAACCTCGGCCCGCTGCGTGCCGAAGCTGCGACCATGCCGGACGGCCTCGTTGCTGCCGCCAAGAAAGAAGGCGCGCTGAACGTCGTAGCCCTGTCGCCGAACTGGGTCTTCGGCAAGATGATGACCGACTTCTCAAAGCTCTACGGGATCGAGGTGAATGCCGCCAACCCGGAGGGTTCGTCGGCCGAGGAACTGCAGGCCGTTCGCAGCCTGAAAGGCCAGGATCGCGGGCCGGACACGCTCGATCTGGCGCCGTCCTTCGCGCTGCAAGCCGTCACCGACAATCTGCTGCAGCCCTACAAGGTCGCCACCTGGAACGATATTCCCTCGGAGGTTAAAAACCCCGATGGCCTCTGGCAGGGCTGCTACTACGGCATCATCTCCTTTGCCGTGAACAAGAGCGTCGTCAAGACCGTGCCGCGTAGCTGGGCTGACCTCCTGAAGCCGGAATACAAGGGCATGGTGTCCATGGGCGGCAGCCCCGTCCGGGCTGGCGATTCCTTCGCGGCCGTGATGGCGGCGGCTCTTGCCAACGGTGGCAGCTTCGACGATATCGCGCCCGGCGTGGAGTTTTTTGGCAAGCTTGCCGCTGCCGGCAACTACAATCCGATACAGAGCGACAAGGGCACCATGATGAGCGGCCAGACGCCGATCGCGCTGCGGTGGGACTACCTCAACCTGACGATTCGCGACGACGAAGCCGGCAAGGTCGATTTCGAAGTCGTCGTTCCCAATGATGGCGCGCCGTTCGGCAACTATTATTGCGAGGCGATCAGCGCCTATGCGCCGCACCCGAACGCCGCCAAACTGTGGCAGGAATATCTGTACAGCGATGAAGGCCAACTGGGCTTTCTTGCGGGCTACGCCCATCCGATCCGCTTTGCCAAGATGCTCGACGCCGGAGTGCTGCCCGCCGCGCTGCTGGCCAAGCTGCCATCTCCGGAAGCCTACAAGAGCGTGCGTTTTGCGAGCCAGGCGCAGATCGATGCCGCAAAGAAGGTTGTCGCCGACATGTGGCCCAAGACCGTGAAGACCAATTAAGCCAGGCATGGTGCAGCCCTCCGACCCCGCCAAGAGACGGTCACGCTCCGGGCACGGCGTCGGTGCGATGCTCAGGCAGTGGGGCCTACCGGTCCTGCTGGTGGCACCATTCCTGCTGTTCTCACTGGCATTCATGGTGGCGCCCACGCTCATGCTTGTCGTCCAGTCGGTCAGCACCCGCACCGGCTTCACGCTGGAATACATCGTTGCTTTGGGTGGCGAGACATTTCGTCTCGCCACCTATAATTCGATCGTGCTCTCCGTTGCGTCAGCAGCGGTTGGCGTCACCTGTGGCGGCGCCATTGCGGCGACCGTCATTCATCGCGATGCCCACCCGGCGCTCGGTGCCATCGCCTCGAGTTTCAGCGCAGTTGCGGCAAACTTCGCCGGCGTCCCGCTCGCCTTCGCATTCATTTCCAGCCTTGGCATGTTCGGCCTTCTCACCCGGGCGCTGAAGGTCTTAGGCATCGATATCTATGCCGCTGGCTTTAGCCTGTTCTCGTTGACCGGATTGACGATCGTCTATGCCTATTTCCAGATCCCTCTTATGATCATCATCATCATGCCGGCCTTGCAAGCCCTTCGCCGCGAATGGGCGGAGGCGGCAGAAAGCCTTGGCGCAACGCCTTGGCAATATGGGCGCCTGGTCGTCCTGCCAATCCTCGCCCCGTCGCTGATATCGGCATTTATCCTGCTGTTTGGATCAGCCTTCTCCGGCTATGCCACCGCCTATGCTCTGACCTCCGGCAATCTCGTGCTGCTGACCACGGAAATCGGTAATGTGCTGTCCGGCGATGTCATGAATTCGCCCCAGACCGGAGCGGCGCTCTCCGTCGCCATGATCGTGACGATGGCGGTCGTCGTTACGACGAGTAACCTGCTGATGCGCCGCGCCCGGCGCCGGGGAATGTGAGATGAACGCCGGTAAGATGCTGCGTCGGCTTATCCTCGTTCTCGCGGCGACATATTTCGTGCTGCCGTTGGCGATGACTGCGATCTTCAGCCTTTGGGAAGGCGGCACCGCCTATGGTGTATCCGCCTATGCCGCCGTCTTCAGCCACAAGGCCCTGCTGCAACCGTTGATCCTGTCGCTGGAACTGGGGGTGGCAACGATAGCAGCGATCTACATCATCCTTGCACCCGCAGTCATCGCCGCACATCTCTACATGCCGCGCATGCGCGGGGTTATAGAGTTCGTGGCGATCCTACCCTTCGTGGTGCCGGCCATTGCTCTTGTCGGCGGTCTTTCGATGCTGGTTACGGGGCCGATGTGGCTAATCGGCTCGCCGTTCTATCTTGTCATTCCCTACTTCTTCCTGGCGTTGCCTTTCGCATTCCGTGCGCTCGATGTCGGCCTTGCGGCGCTCGATATCCGGACCTTGAAGGAAGCTGCGGAAAGCCTTGGGGCCGGCGGGCTGACGACGATCCGGCTGGTCGTGGTTCCCGGCATAGGCGCGGCAATCGTCAACTGTGCGCTGCTGACATTCACAGTCGTCATCGGAGAATTCACGGTCGCCAACATACTGCTGTTTCCAACCTTTCCGGTGGCGATCAATGAGGTCGGCAAAAGCTCGCCGACCCAGGCCGCCGCCCTTTCGATGATCAGCTTCGTGCTCACATGGCTGGCAATGCTGGTCATGATGGCATTTGGCCGGAAGACCTGAGCTGCGGGCCGGCGCCGACAGTCCGGCGCATTGAAAACACAGAGACAAGCACCATCCGAAGCCACGCCCGGGCGGAACAGATAAGCGCTCGAGGGGTTATTAGAGCAGCTGATATCAGTCGGCCAAACCGGCGAAATGCCACTTTGTGAATGGAAATCAGATATGCAAATTCCTCAGCACACCGTCATTGCCGTCGCCGACGGCGAAAAGCTCAACCTCTTCCAGAATGAAGGCGACGCGGCCAACGTCAAGCTGAAGGCAATGCCTGACGAGGCCGTCGACAGCTCTAAGATAGGCTCCGGCAGCCGCCACTCGAGCAGTTCTGCCAACCCCGACGACAGCCAGCAGGACGAAGACGGTTTTGGAGCCGGTGTCGCCGATCTTCTCAACAGAAAGGTGCTGGCGGGCAAGATTAAGAACCTCGTCGTGATTGCAGCGCCTCGTACGCTCGGCGAACTGCGCAAGGGCTACCACAAGACGGTATCCGACGTGCTGATCGGCGAACTCGCCAAGGACCTTACGGGTCATTCGATGCAGGACATCGAAAAGGCCTTGGCTGCAGCTTAACTGGAGCAAAACGAATGTTTGAGTTGCACCGGCCCGTCGCGGCCGGTGTATTTTTTTGGGCGTACCGCACTGAGACTGGGCTCTATGTGAAGTCTACCCTCCCGTTAGCGTGCGTGACACCGCATCGCGCCAGCCGCCTATCTTTGCCTGGCGATTGCTTTCGCTCATCAATGGCTCGAAACGCCGGTCGCAATTCCAGCGTTCGGCGAACTCCTTCTGGTCTGGCCAGACCTTGGCCCTGTGGCCGGCAAGCCAGGCGGCACCGAGTGCGGTTGTTTCCAGTATGGCGGCGCGGTCGACTGACGTCGAAATGATGTCGGCAAGGCGCTGCATCGTCCAGTCGGAGGCTGCCATGCCCCCATCGACGCGCAGCACTGTCTCGACATCGTGGCCGCCCCAGTCGCGTTTCATCGCGAAAAGCAGGTCCATCGTCTGGTAGGCAACCGCTTCCAGCACGGCGCGAGCGATTTCGGCGGGGCCGCTGTTGCGTGTAAGGCCGAAGATCGCGCCGCGCGCCGCGGCATCCCAGTAGGGCGCGCCAAGACCGGTGAAGGCCGGCACGATGTAGACTTGCTGCTCTTCATCGGCAGCATCGGCAAGCTCGCCAGCCTCGGATGCCTTGCCGATGATCCCCAACCCGTCCCTCAACCACTGCACGGCAGCGCCGGCGATGAAGATCGAGCCCTCAAGGGCATAGGTGGTCACGCCGTCGAGACGATAGGCGATCGTCGTCAGCATGCGGTGGGACGAATTGACCCTTTCCACGCCTGTATTCAACAGCGCGAAACAGCCGGTGCCATAGGTCGATTTCATCATGCCCGGTACAAAACACGCGTTGCCGATGGTCGCCGCCTGCTGGTCGCCGGCAACGCCAAGGATCGGGATCGCTGCGCCGAACAGATCTGGCGTCGTTTCACCGAAATCGTCGGCGCAATCCCTGACGTCCGGCAGCAGAGAAGGGGGTATCCCCAGGATGGCGAGAAGTTCTTCGTCCCAACGATTATCGGTAATATTGTAAAGCAAGGTCCGGCATGCGTTGGTCGCATCGGTCAAATGCCTCTTGCCGCCGGTCAGTTTGTAGATCAGCCATGTATCGATGGTGCCAAAGCAGACAGAGCCGGTCTCCGCCTTGTCTCTTAACCCATCGACATTCTCGAGCAGCCAGCGCAATTTCGTGCCGGAAAAATAGGGATCGAGCAGAAGTCCGGTCTTGGCGGAAAACAGTTTCTCGTACCCGTCCGCCCTGAGGCTTTCGCAGATCTCGGCCGTGCGACGGTCCTGCCAGACAATGGCCGGGTGCAGTGGTGCACCCGTGTCGCGTTCCCAGACGACCGTCGTCTCGCGCTGGTTGGTGATACCGATGGCGGCGATGTCGGCGGCTCCAAGCTTCGCCTTCTCCAAAGCCTCGCGAACAACGTCGACCACGGTTTGCCAGATCTCCTGCGGATCGTGTTCGACCCAGCGCGGCTGCGGATAAGACTGGGTAATTTCCCGCTGCGCCGAGGCGACCATTTTCATCTCTCCATCGAAAACGATAGCCCGAGACGATGTCGTTCCCTGGTCGATTGCGAGAACATAGCTACTCATTCATGCGCTCCGATAAGGCAGTAAGCTGCGATCCCGCCGGTCGGCAGGCTGTTAGTGGGATGGTTTTGCGGGCAAAGGCCGCCGGGTGAACCGGCGGCCAAGGGGTGGCTCAGGCCATCGGGCCCGAGCCTGTAGATCCGGCTACTTGGACTGCCAGCTCTTCACCAGTTCGTCGTAGTTTACGGTCTGCGGCTTTTCCTTCTCCTCGGCAATCTTCAGCTGAGGCGCAAGGTTGCCCTTGGAGACGGCATCCTTGTTCCAGTAGGCCAGATCATGCTCTTCGGCGAGTTTGGGGCCGATATCGCCCTGGACCTTGGACCGCTCGATGCGCTCCATGACCTTTTCCTGGGCTTCGCAAAGCGAATCCATCGCCGCCTGGGCCGTCTTGGCACCGGATGCCGCATCGCCGACTGCCTGCCACCAGAGCTGGGCAAGTTTCGGATAATCCGGAACGTTGGTGCCTGTTGGCGACCATTGCACGCGGGCCGGCGAGCGATAGAACTCGATCAGGCCGCCAAGCTTGGGAGCGCGCTCGGTGAAGCTCTTGTCGCGGATGGTCGACTCGCGGATGAAGGTCAGGCCGACATGGCTCTTCTTGACGTCGACCGTCTTCGAAGTGACGAACTGGGCGTAGAGCCAGGCAGCCTTGGCGCGGTCGGTCGGTGTCGATTTCATCAGCGTCCAAGATCCGACGTCTTGGTAGCCGAGCTTCATGCCGTTCTTCCAGTAGACGCCATGCGGGCTTGGAGCCATGCGCCATTTCGGCGTGCCGTCGTCGTTCATGACCGGCAGGCCGGGTTTGACCATGTCGGCTGTGAACGCCGTGTACCAGAAGATCTGCTGGGCGATATTGCCCTGTGCCGGCACGGGTCCGGATTCGGAGAAGGTCATGCCTTGCGATTCCTGCGGGGCATAGGCCTTGATCCAGTCGAGATATTTCTGGATCGAGTAGACGGCGGCAGGACCATTGGTATCGCCACCGCGCGCGACGCAGGAGCCGACCGGACGGGACTTCTCGTCGACCTTGATGCCCCATTCGTCGACAGGAAGGCCGTTCGGCAATCCCTTGTCACCGTTGCCGGCCATGGAAAGCCAGGCGTCGGTGAAGCGCCAGCCGAGCGACGGGTCCTTCTTGCCATAGTCCATATGGCCGAAGACCTTCTTGCCACCGACATCCCGGCCGGTGAAGAATTCGGCGATATCCTCATAGGCAGACCAGTTGACGGGCACACCGAGCTCGTAGCCGTACTTGGCCTTGAAATCTGCCTTGTTCTTCGGATCGTTGAACCAATCGTAGCGGAACCAATAGAGGTTGGCGAACTGCTGGTCGGGAAGCTGGTAGAGCTTCTTGTCAGGAGCGGTGGTGAAGGATGTACCGATGAAGTCCTTGAGGTCGAGACCGGGATTGGTCACGTCCTTGCCTTCGCCGGCCATCCAGTCGGTCAGGTTGCGGACCTGCTGGTAGCGCCAGTGGGTGCCGATCAGGTCGGAGTCGTTTACCCAGCCGTCATAAAGGTTCTGGCCGGTCTGCATCTGCGTCTGGATCTTCTCGACGACGTCGCCTTCCTGGATGACGTCGTGGGTGACCTTGATGCCGGTGATGGCGGTAAAGGCCGGTGCCAGCACCTGCGATTCATACTGGTGGGTGGTCAGGGATTCCGAGACGACCTTAATTTCCATGCCTTTGAAGGGCTTGGCGGCGTCGATGAACCACTGCATTTCCTTTTCCTGCTCTGCCGGCGACAGCGTCGACATGTCGCCGATTTCCTTGCCGAGAAAGGTCTTTGCCTCCTCCATTCCCGCATAGGCAGTCCCAGTTACGGCCAGCAACAAGGCTGCCGTTGTCGTCAGTAGATGCGTTCGCATGATATCCTCCCGAATTGCGATTGCAGTTGTGTCAGTCCCGGAGCGCCGGATATCGGCGACCCGTATCGACTTGCCTCAGACGAAGCGGAATACGCCGACGGCGTAGGCAACGGAGAGAGCAAGAGCCCACCACAGGTTGGGTCCGACAAGACCCAGCCATGCGAGATGAATGAATGCGGAACCGAGCAGCGACACGAAGAACCGGTCGCCGCGGGTGGTTTCGAAATGAAGAATGCCGACGCGCGGATTTCCGCCCGGCGAGACATATTCCCAAAGCCCCATGCCCAGCAGCAGGACGAGTATCACCACGAAGAAAATGATCGTCGGCGGCGTCCATGCCATCCAGCTGAAATCGAGATTCATGATCATACCCTCCCGAGGGCAAAGCCCTTGGCGATGTAATTTCGAACGAAATAGATGACGAGCGCCCCTGGGATTAGCGTCAGCACGCCGGCCGCCGCCAGCAATCCCCAGTCCATACCGGCTGCCGAGACGGTTCTGGTCATCGTCGCGGCGATCGGCTTGGCGTCGGTCGTCGTCAGCGTCCGGGCGAGGAGCAACTCGACCCAGGAGAACATGAAGCAGAAGAACGCAGCGACCCCGATGCCGCTGGCGATCAGCGGAATGAAGATCTTCACGAAGAAGCGCGGGAAGGAATAGCCGTCGATATAAGACATCTCATCGATCTCCTTCGGCACGCCGGACATGAAACCCTCGAGAATCCAAACCGCCAGCGGCACGTTGAAGAGGCAATGGGCGAGAGCGACGGCGATATGCGTATCGATCAGGCCAAAGGCCGAGTAGAGCTGGAAGAACGGCAGGGCAAAGACCGCCGGCGGTGCCATGCGGTTGGTCAGCAGCCAGAAGAACAGGTGCTTGTCGCCAAGGAAACGGTAGCGCGAGAAGGCATAGGCGGCCGGCAGGGCAGCGGCAACCGAGATCACCATGTTCATTACCACATAGATGATCGAGTTGATGTAGCCGGAATACCAGGCGCTGTCGGTAAAGATGATGACGTAGTTGTGCAGCGTCGGGGCGTGGGGATAGAGCGTCATCGAGGAAACGATTTCCTCGTTGGTCTTGAAGCTCATATTGACCAGCCAGTAGATCGGCAGCAGCAGGCAGAGGATGTAGATCGTCGGGATCAGGAAGCCGAAGCGCGATCCCTCTGCCTTGAGGACCGGATTGGCGGATGGAGCGTGAGCGATAGCCATATCAGGTCTCCGCGTCGTAGCTGGTCATCACGGTGTAGAACACCCATGAGAGCAGCAGGATGATCAGGAAGTAGATGATCGACATGGCCGCAGCCGGGCCAAGATCGAACTGTCCGAGCGCGGTCTTCACCAGATCGATTGACAGGAACGTGGTCGAGTTGCCAGGTCCGCCGCCGGTGACGACGAAAGGCTCGGTGTAGATCATGAAGCTGTCCATGAAGCGCAGCAGGATGGCGATGGTCAGCACCCGCTTCATCTTCGGCAGCTGAATGTAACGGAACACGGCCATGCGGGACGCGCCATCGATCTTGGCGGCCTGGTAGAAAGCATCCGGAATGGATACCAGACCGGCATAGCACAGAAGCACAACGAGGCTCGTCCAGTGCCAGACATCCATGACGATAACGGTCAGCCAGGCATCGAGGGGATTGCGGACGTAGTTATAGTCGATACCCATGGAATTGAGCGTATGCCCAAGCAACCCGATATCGCCACGCCCAAACACCTGCCAGATCGTGCCGACGACGTTCCAGGGAATGAGCAGCGGCAGCGCCATTAGTACCAGGCAGACGGGGACCCCGAGACCCTTCTTCGGCATGTTCAGCGCGATGAAGATGCCGAGCGGAATTTCGAGCGCGAGGATGATGAAAGAGAACACCAGGTTGCGCTCGAGCGCGGACCAGAAGCGGTCGGACTTCAACGTCTGGACGAACCAGTCGGTACCGGCCCAGAAGAACTGGTTGTTGCCGAACGTATCCTGGACCGAATAATTGACCACCGTCATCAGCGGGATCACCGCCGAAAAGGCCACCAGCACCAGCACCGGCATGACGAGGAACCAGGCCTTGTTGTTCCATGGCTTGTTCATGCCCGATCCTCCCGGCCGACACGCCAGGAATCGGCGTAGATACTGATGGCGGTGGGATCAAAGGTGATCCGTGGCTCCGATGGGATCTCGCCGTCTTCGGGAACGATGATGGCAATTGGCTGGCCCGCAAACTCGGCGCGGACGATTTTCTGACGGCCGATATCCTCGACCTTGCTGATCGTCACCGGCATGCCGTCGCGGTCGATGCGGATGAATTCGGGGCGAATGCCAAGCTCGGTCTTGGCCGCCTTTCCGGTGTCCGGCGCATAGCCGAGCGCCAGGGTCTGGTCGCCGACATGCACTAAGCTGCCTTCGACGCGCGCCGCCATGACGTTCATGCCGGGCGAGCCGATGAAATAGCCGACGAAGGTGTGACTTGGTCGCTCGAACAGCTCGGCCGGCGTACCGATCTGAACGATCTGTCCGTCGTACATGACCACGACCTTGTCTGCGAAGGTGAGCGCCTCCGTCTGGTCGTGGGTCACATAGACCATGGTGTAGCCGAACTGCTTGTGCAGCAGTTTCAGTTGCGAGCGGAGCTGCCATTTCATGTGCGGGTCGATGACAGTCAGCGGCTCGTCGAACAGGATCGCGCTGACATCGTTGCGCACAAGGCCACGTCCGAGCGAAATCTTCTGCTTCTGGTCGGCGGTGAGGCCGCTGGCCTTGCGGTTCGCCCAGCTCGATAGATCGATCATGTCGAGCGTCTCGCGGACCCGAAGATCGACGTCGGCTTCAGCCACGCCCCTGTTGCGCAGCGGAAATGCCAGGTTGTCGTAGACCGTCATGGTGTCGTAGACGACCGGAAACTGGAAAACCTGGGCAATGTTGCGCTCCTGCGTCGGCAGATCGGTGACGTCCCTGCCGTCGAACAGGATGCGGCCATGGGACGGGCGCAGAAGGCCCGAAATGATGTTGAGCAAGGTCGTCTTGCCGCAGCCGGAGGGTCCCAGCAGCGCATAGGCGCCACCGTCCCGCCACTCGTGGTGGACTTCGCGCAGCGCATAATCCTTGTCTGTCGCCGGGTTCGGCGCATAGGCATGGCGGATGTGATCGAGCGTGATGCGTGCCATTTCCGGTCTCCTATCCGTTCGCCGCGCGGGCAATCGAGTGCCCCGCGGTATCGAAGGCCATCAGGTGGCGGGTATCGACGAACAGGTCGACGATGGTGTCGGGATCGATATCGTGGATGCCATGTTCCAGCATCACCCAGCGCGAGCCTGCCGCCTCCACGTGGATAAAGCTTTCGGAGCCGGCGATTTCGGAGATGATCACCCGCGCCTTGAGGGCTGCCGAAGTTTCATGCCGCCTCGCGACAGACAGATGGTGAGGCTGGAAGGCTATGACGCATGGACCTTCCGGCACGCCGGCGAGGTGGTCCGGCAGCTGCAGGATCGTTTCTCCGTCGCGCTGCAGCGCATTACCGGCGCGCACCAGTGCGATCGTATTCAGTGGCGGATCGGCGAAGGTCCGGGCGGTGACGAGGTCGGCAGGGTTGCGATAGACGTCGATGGTTGGACCGAACTGGCTTATGCGCCCTTCGCTGAGCGACGCGGTGTTGCCGCCAAGCAGCAGGGCCTCGGACGGTTCGGTCGTGGCATAAACGAAGATCGATCCCGAGGCGGCAAACAGGCGAGGCAGTTCCTCGCGCAATTCCTCGCGCAGTTTGTAGTCGAGATTGGCGAGTGGCTCGTCGAGCAGCACGAGGCGGGCGTTCTTGACGATGGCACGCGCCAGCGCCGTGCGCTGCTGCTGGCCACCGGAGAGGTTGAGCGGCAGGCGGTCGAGATAGGGCGTCAGCTTCATGAGCTCGGCGGCCTTGCGCACTTCGCGGTCCACCGTCTGCTTATCCTTGCCGGCAATCCGCATCGGCGACGCGATATTCTCGTATACCGTCATCGCCGGATAATTGATGAACTGCTGATAGACCATGGCGACCGAGCGCTTCTGCACCGGCAGGCCGGTAACATCGACGCCATCGAAGTGAACCGTTCCCGAGGTTGGCTTGTCCAGCCCGGCCATCAGCCGCATCAGAGACGTCTTGCCGGACAAGGTCGGACCCAGCAGGACGTTCAGTGTTCCTCCCTGAAGGACAAGGCTGGAGGGGTGAATATGATATTCACTGCCCGCCATCTTGGCCACATTTCGCAATTCCAGCATTAAATCCCCGTGCCTCCTCCAAACCAGCGGTGATATTGTCCTCGAGCGGCAAACGCTCCTAGTGCGTGATCACCCCGGCGATAAAAGTCTCAAGTTCTGCGGCCTGATCCTTCGACAGATACAGTCCCTTCTTGGTCCGGCGCCAAAGCACGTCCTCCGCGTGCCTTGCCCATTCCATGTCGATCAGCCACCGGACCTCGCATTCGAAAAGGTCGTCGCCGAAATTACGGCCGAGATCGGACGCGTTTGCTGCCTTGCCGAGCAGGAGCGCCGCGTTCGTGCCGTAGAGCCGGACAAGCCGTCGGGCATGGCGGTCGGCCAGAAACGGGTAGGAGCCCTTGAGCTTGGCAACTTCGCTCTCATAGCCCGTCGCGGCAAAGGCACCGCCGGGCAGGCTGCTGCCGGCCGTCCAGACCTTGCCCTTGACACCGATCGCATCGCCGATCTTCTCCAGCGCGTGCTCTGCAAGGCGCCTGTAGGTGGTCAGCTTGCCACCGAAGATGTTGAGCAGTTCACCGCCACCGGGCAGTTCCTCGCGCTTCAGCACATAGTCCCGCGTCGCTTCCTGCGCCTTCGAGGCGCCGTCGTCGAACAGCGGACGAACGCCGGAATAGGACCAGACGATGTCATCAGGCTTTACCGGTTCGGCAAAATATTCGCTGGCGGCGCTGCAGAGATAGTCGACCTCGCGCTGCGTGATTCGGATATCCTTCGGATCGCCCTCGAAATCCTGGTCGGTCGTGCCGATCAGGGTAAAATCCTGCTCGTAGGGGATAGCGAAGATGATGCGATTGTCAGGGTTCTGGAAGAAATAGGCGCGTGGATCGTCAAACTTCTTCCTGACGACGATGTGGCTGCCCTGGACGAGCCGTACATTGTGAACCTGGTTCTTGCCGAATGCACTGGACAGCACCTGATCGACCCAGGGGCCTGCCGCATTGACAAGCATGCGCGCCTGAAAGCTGTCGATCCTGCCTGTTGCCATATCCTGCGTCTCGACAGACCAGGCATTTTTTTCCCAACGCGCCGACCGCACGCGGGTCCGCGGCATGATCTGGGCTCCGCGATCGGCAGCATCCCGGGCGTTGAGGACGACAAGCCGCGCATCGTCGACCCATCCGTCGGAATATTCAAAGGCCTTGGTGAACAGGGATTTCAATGGCTTGCCTGCCGGATCCTTGCGCATGTCGACAACGGACGTCGCCGGAAGCAGCTTTCTGCCGCCGATATGGTCGTAGAGGAAGAGCCCGAGGCGAATGAGCCAGGCCGGGCGGATGCCGCCCTTCTGGTAGGGCAGGACGAAGCGCATCGGCCAGATAATATGCGGCGCCATGGCCCATAGGACCTCGCGCTCCATCAGCGATTCGCGAACCAGCCGGAATTCGTAATGCTCGAGATAGCGCAGGCCGCCATGGATAAGCTTGGTCGATCCGGAAGATGTGCCGGAGGCGAAATCGTTCATTTCGGCCAGCGCTACCTTGTAGCCACGGCCGGCCGCGTCGCGCGCAATACCGCAACCGTTGATGCCGCCACCAATGACAAAAAGATCGAACATTCTATCCCCCACTGCCTCTCCCCCAAGAGCCAGACCTTCGCAATGCACAAATTTATTGCGCTTGCGGTATAGAGACATCTGAAACGAAACCATAACGAATGTCAAACGAAAGTTTCGCGGGTCAGCTCGCTTTCGATGTCTCGATCAGCGCGACGTTGCTGTCGTGGCAGATCGTCCGGATGGCCTCGACGGAACAGTGGTCGGTGATCAATGTCTGGACCTGCGACAGCTGTCCGATCCGCACCGGTGCCGTGCGCTCGAATTTCGTCGAATCCGCCACCAGAATGACGTGCCGGGCATTGGCGATGATCGCCTGTGCCACCTTCACCTCGCGAAAATCGTAGTCGAGCAGGGCGCCGTCGGAATCGATGGCGGAGGCGCCGATGACTGCGTAATCGACCTTGAATTGCCGGATGAAATCGACGGCCGCCTCGCCGACGATGCCGCCGTCCGAAGCGCGCACGACGCCACCCGCAACCACGACCTCGATTGCCGAATAAAGGCGCAACCGATTGGCCACATTGATGTTGTTGGTGATCACCATCAGCTCGTGGTGGGCGATCAGGGCCTCGCTCACCGCCTCGGTCGTCGTGCCGATATTGATGAACAGCGATGCGTTGTTGGGGATGAGCTGGGCAGCTGCGGCGCCGATCGCCTGCTTCTCGGCGGAGGCTATCTGGCGGCGCTGCTCGTAGCGCACATTCGCAGTGCCGCTGGGTAGGCTGGCGCCGCCGTGCATGCGGGTTAGCATCTGCCCGTCGCAGAGATCGTTGAGATCCTTGCGTATGGTCTGCGGCGTCACATTGAACCGCGTCGCGAGATCGTCGACGAGAACGCGGCCCGTCGATTTGGCAAGAGCAACGATCTCGGTCTGGCGATCTGTCAAAAACATCGATTCATCCTTCGCTGGCATCGCGTTTGCGCGAAAGCGAACTTAACCGCAATGAAAGAGAAAACTCAAAGGCGATCTGTCGTGACGGACACGAAACCGAGCGCAAATCCATCACGGCTGATTTACCGCGTCAGGCTTTGGCTTCTCCCAGTACCACGCCGCATAAGTCAACTTGCGATCATGGCCCTTTTGCTTCAGGAGCGCGCGAATGGGGCGCATCTCGTCTCTTTCGCAGGCCACCCAGACATAGGTCTGCGCATCCGCCGCGCTGATCGCGGTCCTGACCGCGTCGCCGAACCGATAACCGGTATCACTCTTGTCATCCTTCCGGTGGAGCCAGCGCACATCCAGAGTTCCCGATGTTGGCAAGGGTTGCTCCTCGCCTGCATCCTCCACCAAGATGATGGCCTGCATCCGGATATGGGCCGGCACTTCTGCCGCGATCCGGGCGATGGCTGGAAGCGCCGTCGCATCGCCTGCAAGTAGCATGGACGACGCCTGCGGAACTCCGCCGCCGCCTGGCCCAAGAAACGCCAGCTTTTGTCCCGGTCTCGCCTTGCGCGCAAATTCGGCACCGGGCGCCGCGACACCGTGCGTAGCATGCTGCAGGAAATCGATCCATAATTCACGGCGTGCGACATCGACGGAGCGGATGGTATAGACCCTCACCGCGAGTTCGTCTTCCCCCTCGGGCCAGCCCGTCCTGCCGTCCGGCAGCAGGGTCGGCCAGACCGGTATGCGTCCGTCAGGCGGCAGCAGAACACGCACATGCATGCCGCCACCGATGAACGGCGCGATATCCTCGCAACTGAATTTGACCCTTCGCATATGCGGCGTGACGTCCGCGGCGGACACCACGGTTACCTCGCGCAGATCGGGCAGGATGCCGGGCGCCGGTGGCGTCGACCAGCTAAGCTCTAAAGGTTCTTCGCCGGCGAAGTAGACCAGATGCTCGGCAATGTTGTTGCAGGTCAGCTGCAGCGCCTGTTCCGTTGCGCAAGCGAGTTCTATGAGCAGGCGGCTGTCCTTTAGGCGGATGGCGACAAGTGCCGTTTCGCTTCTCAGCAGCGCCAGATTGCCCGTCCGCTCGACGCTCGAATGCTCGACGAAATGCTCGCAGATCTCATCCAGCATGCCTGCGGCATCGTGCGGAATTGCGACGCCGCTCAACTTGAATTCCTGCACCTCGCTCATACGATCTCGTCCTTGTCTGCAGCAGAACCGGGGATATCGGCGACCGGCCGGGCTTGCGCTGCCGAGTGGCGCCCGCGCGGCACGATCATCGGGGTTCCCGTCACCGGATCCGGAACGATGACGCAGGCAAGGCCGAAGACGCTTTCGATCAGTTGTTCGGTGACGATCGCTGCCGGCGTGCCTTCGGCAACGATGGCGCCATCGCGCATCGCGATCAGGTGCGTGGCATAGCGGCAGGCATGGTTGAGATCATGCAGCACCGCAACGACGGTGCGTCCGTCGGCGTTGATATCGGCCAACAGGTCGAGCAGGTCGATCTGGTGGGTGATGTCGAGAAAGGTGGTTGGCTCGTCGAGGAGCAGGATTGGTGTCTGCTGGGCCAGAACCATGGCAAGCCAGACCCTCTGGCGTTGCCCGCCGGACAGTTCGTCGACGAGCCGGGTGGCAAGGTCGGCGACCCCTGTGGCTGACATCGCAGACGCGACGGCCTGCTGATCGGCGGCCGACCATTGGCGAAAGATCGACTGGTGCGGATAACGGCCGCGCGACACGAGGTCTTCGACGGTAATGGCGTCAGGTGCGATAGAACTCTGCGGCAAAAGCCCGAGCCGGCGCGCCACGTCCCTGGCCGGCAGACTTCCAATGCTGGCACCGTCGAGGATGATCTCCCCCTGCGTCGGCCGAAGCAGGCGCGACAAGGCCCGCAGCAATGTCGACTTGCCGCAGGCATTCGGGCCGAAGATAACGGTAAATGCGTTATCCGGAATGGTCACCGAGAGCTCGCGGGCGACCGTCAACTCCCGGTAGCGCAAAGTCACTGCTTCCGCGCGCAGTCTGGCCGTCGTCATTTGCGTCCCTCGCTGACTAGCACCCATATGAAATAAAGGCCGCCGATATTAAACGTCATCACGCCGACCGGCAGCTGGAGGCCGAGCGCGTGCTGGGCTGCCCAATCCGAGGCGACGAGCAATACCCCGCCCATCAGCGCCGATGGTACCAGCGCAACCCCGGCCGACCTGGTCACGCGCCGCGCAAGCTGCGGCGCTGCTAGCGCGATGAAGGCGATGGGGCCTGCCGCGGCCGTTGCCACCGCGATCAGGGCCACGCCGATGACGGCCAGCGCCAGCCGGACGCGATCCGGCGACACACCAGACGAAAGCGCCGCCTCGTCGCCGAGTTCGAGCTGACGGAGCGGCCTTGCCAGGGCAAGGGCGATAGGGACGAGCACTGCCAGCGCCACCGATACCGCCAGCAGGCGATCAAGGCCGAGGCCGTTCAGCGAGCCCGCCGCCCACATGGCAGCCGACATCGCGACCTGCAGGTCTGCCTTGCGGATCATCCAGACATTGGCGGCAGACAGCATGGCGGCGATGGCGACGCCGACGACGATCAGCCGAAATCCGTCGATACCCCCTCGGTAGGTCAGCATGTAGACTGCGATCGCCGTTGCCAGACCGCCGATCAGTGCGCCCGTGGCTGTCCCTAAATAGCCCTCCGACAACAGCAGCATCGCCACCAGCGCGCCGGTGTGGGCGCCGGCAGAAAAGCCGATGATATCCGGCGAACCGAGCGGATTACGCGTCAGCGACTGGAAAATAGCACCGCTGATGCCGAGCGCGGCGCCGATCAGCAGCGCAAGCAGGGCGCGGGGCAGGCGCCATTCGAGAACGATCATCTCCTGCATCTGGTCGCCCCGCCCCGAAAGGGTCCGCGCGACATCCGACATTGAAACCGCATAGTCGCCGGAAACCAGCGACAGCAGCACGAGCATGAGGCAGACAGCCAGCATGAAGGCGCAGGCGATAACACTCCGGCTGCGCAACCGCAGCGAAAGCCGCCCACGGGGCGAGCGCAGAACGATGACGCCTGGATCCGCCGCCCGCGTCACAGCCCGCGCACTTTCTGCCGCTGCACCAGGAGGATCAGGACGGGCGCGCCGATGAAGGCGGTGACGATGCTGGCTTCCAGTTCACCCGGGAGGAGAAGACGCCCGATAATGTCGGCCGACAGCAGCAGGATCGGGGCAAAGATCATCGTGCCGGCGAAAATCAGCCGCTGATCGGGGCCGAACAGCCAGCGCACGACATGCGGCGTCATCAGGCCGATGAAGCCGATCGGTCCGACCGCCGCCGTGCCACCACCGGCAAGAAGGGTCAAGGACACAGCCGCCAGGATGCGGCTGCGGACAACATGGGTGCCCAGCGCCCGGGCGGTGTCATTGCCGAGCGCTATCGAATTCATCGCCGGTGCGATGAGGCCCGCGATGCCAAGCCCGACGATAATGAACGGCGCCACCGCAGACACCACCGCCATGTCGCGGCCGCCGAGAGCGCCGATCGACCAGAGACGCATGCTGTCGAAGCCGACCGGATCGAGCAGTACGATGGCTGATCCGAGGCCGCCAAGCAACGCATTGATCGCGACGCCTGCAAGCAGCAGCCGGACCGGGGTCGCTCCGGCGCGACTGAGCGAGCCGAGCACATAGACGATCACAGTGACAACGATGGCGCCGAGAAAGGCAAACCAGAGATAGGTGCTCACCGCCTGCAGGCCGAATACGCCGGCAGCAATCGTCACGAAAAAGGCAGCGCCGGCATTGACGCCGAGCAGACCGGGATCGGCGAGCGCATTGCGCGTGATCGCCTGGATGATGGCACCGGACACACCGAAACCCGCTCCGCATAAAAGCCCCAGCAACGTGCGCGGCAAGCGATAGTCCCGGACCGCAATGTGGTCTGGCAGGCGAGCGTCATAGGCCGTCAACGCATCGAAGACGGTGGAGAGAGAAACAGAACGCGCGCCGACGGCCAGGCTGACCAGGCACAGGACCACCAGCAGCAGAAAGCCCGCAACGGCAACTGCCAGCCGTTGCCGTGCTGTATGGTGCTTTCCCGCTGTGGGCTGCGAGGGGACTGTGGCAGACGGCATCACGGGGCAAGTCCGGCACGGACCGCCGAGGCTACCGATGTCCTGGGGTCGCCATCGAGTGCTGCTGCCATATCGGCCTCGAGTGCAGACAGCACGAAGGGCAACGACAGGACGCTGCCGAAAGACAGCGCGGCTGCGACCGTACCGCCCGCAAAGACTTCGCGACCCTCGGCATGGGCCTTCAGGACACGGCGCATCGGCAGGGCGGCGAGATCGGTAGCGGTTTCGGAGGACGATACCCAAAGGACGAGATCAGCTTCGAGAGCGGACAGGTCTTCCGGTGAAAGTTTTTGATAGAAGCTTTTGGACCCATCGAGCAGGCGGCTGGCGGCTGTGCGGGCAAATCCGAGCTCGGTCAGGAAATGGCCGCGCGTGTCCGAGGATGCGAAAAATCCGGTCTCGCTGCCATAGTGATAGGCGGCGACAGCCGTGAGTCCGCCCCAATCCGGATGTCGCAGGCGCGCTGCCGCAAAGTCCTGGCGGGTCTTGGCAACCAGTTCGTCGGCTAGGCGATCCTTGCCGACGGCGCGACCGATCAGCCGTGTCATCTCATCCCAAGGCATGCCATAGGCCGGAAACGCCTTCGGCTGCATCAGCACGGGCGCAATGCGGGAAAGCCCGGCGTACTCTGCTTCCGATATGCCTGACCCGATGCCGACGATCAGATCCGGCTGCAAGGTAGCGACGAGTTCCAACCCGACATTGCCCTTGATGACAACGGGGCGGGCGTTCTTCAGAAAAGGCTGCGCCCATGGCCAGACGGCAAATGGCTGGTCGCCGAACCAGTCGCGTATCGCAAGCGGGATGACATCGAGCGCGAGCAAGGGATCCTGGGTGAGGTAGCCCAGCGATACGACACGGGTAGCGGGCTTCGGCAGGACGGTCACGCCGAAGGCATGATCGAATTGCAGCGGCCCGTCGGCAGCGATGGCGGGTGTGTGCATCAGCTCCGGCGCCAAGAGAGCGGTTGCCAGCCCGCACAGCAGGTCGCGACGACGGGTAACGAGAGCCATGACATCCATTCCTGTGTTTTGTGGTTGCGCCGAGAGATCGTCGCGCAGGCGCTACCAGGTGTAGCGCAGGGTCGCCCGCACCGCGCGGCGGTCGCCGTAGTAGGCGGCCAGACTGTAGTCGTCGATGCTGGCCACATATTCCTTGTCGAAGATGTTGGTGGCGTTGACGGCGAGGGCAACGCCGTTCTTGAACTTGTAATTGAAAGCCGCGTCGAAGACCGTTCTTGAGGCAAGCGGCAGCGTGTTGGCATTGTCGCCGAAAGTATTGCCGACAAAGCGGGCGCCCATCCCGACGTTGATGTCACCGATCGCGCCTTTGCCGGGAATGGTATAGTCGGCCCAGAGCGTTGCCATGTGGTTGGGAACGAGTTCCGGCCGATTGCCAATCAGCCCGGTGGTCGCGTCGTCCTTGATCCGCGCGTCCCAGTACGAATAACCGGCAGTCAGGTTCAGCCGGTCGGTGAGCGCGACCTTGCTCTCGAACTCGATGCCCTTCACGTTCACCTTGCCCACCTGGTACTGGTAGGAATAGTCCGACGCCCACTGCGCCACGTTTTTCTGGGTCAGGTCGAACAGCGCCAGGGTAAACAGCGCATCCATACCCTCGGGCCGATATTTTGCACCGATTTCGTACTGTGTGCCCTCCTGAGGCTTGGGCGTGCCGAGGAAGGTCGAGCGGCTGGCTGCCAGTGGCTGGAAGGATTCCGAGTAATTGGCGTAGACCGAGAGCTCGGAGGTCGCCTTGAAGGTAAGCCCGGCGCGCTTGGAGAAATTCGTATCGACCGCGTCGTCGCGGATGCCTGAGCTTTCCGACATCGTGTCGGCGTGATCGTATCGGCCACCCAGCGTCAGGATCCAGCGGTCGTCGATCGTCAGCTGTTCCTGGAGGTATGTGCCGGCCGTTGTCAGCCTTGTCCTGGTGTCCACCGGTGCGCCGAACGAGATGCAGCGTGTGCCGCAATAGACGGGTTTGCTGTCATCGAGCACGCCACCGGCCGTCCCGTCGAGGCGACGTTCGCTATTGCTGTCGCGGCCATAATCGGCGCCCAGCAGTGTGCGGCTTTCGAATGGGCCGTAGGTGCCGTCATATTGGAGCTGGTTGTCGATCTGGAACCGCTTGCTATGGCCATAAATTGCCAATGCAGCGCGGCTCGAAGCAGGATCGGCAGCTCCGAGATAGATCTGCTGATAGGTCATGTCGAGATTGGTGTAGCGGGCATTCTGCCGGAACTCGAAACCGTTGCCGAAATCGTGGCGCAGCTGATAGCCGACATTGCGCTCGATGGTGTCGACCCTGTCGAAATCGGGCTCACCGAGATAGGTCTCGGAATCGATCCCAGACTTGTAGGGAATGGCATGGCCAGGGTTGCCGTCGCGCTTGTTGTAATCCGTCAGGATGGTGACGGAGGTGTCGGCATCCGGCGACCAGGTCAGCGCCGGCGCGACATAGACGCGATCGTCGTTGGTATGGTCGATGCCGGCATTGGCATTCTGCCATTTGCCAGTCATGCGGTAGGTCCAGATGCCATCCTTGTCGAGCGCTCCGCCGAAGTCCGTGCCGGTTTCGACATGTCCGTTCCCAACTGTTGTATAGATCTCGCCGAAGTCTTTGTCCTGCGGCACCTTGGTGAGCGCATTGACGATACCGCCGGGGCCGGAAAGGCCGAACAGCGTGGAGTTGGACCCCTTCAGCACATCGATCCGTTCCATGCCATAGGGCTCGAGGCGGCTGGCGGTAAAGGAGCCGCCGACACGCATCGGCAGCCCGTCACGGAAAGTGCCGTCGGTCGTCTGGTAGAAACCGCGGATCAAAAAGTGGTCGTAGCGGTCGTCGGAGCCGTAGATATCGGTGGAGACGCCGGGCGTGTAGGCCAGCGCCTGGTCGAGGTTGGTGACACCGCGCTCCTTCATTTCCTTTGCAGTGACGACGGAAACCGAGGCCGGCGCGTCGAGAAGCGGGGTGTCGGTCTTGCTGCTGGAGCGGGAACTCTTTGCGACAATCGTCTTGTCAATGGTGCCAGCTCGGTCGCCTTGGCCCGCAATGGTGATCTTGGCGAGCGTGGTTGCTTCCGCGTCGCCTGACTGAGCGAAAACCGGGGTTGCGGCAAGCAGCGTCGAACTCGACAGAAACGCGATCATCAGACGTCCGACGGTCGTCGTAAAGGATGTGCCCACCGGCGATACAGTCGTCCTAGCCTCGCGAAACATCACGGCAGCCCCCTGCAATCAATCTATCAAATACCTGAAAAGTCTACGGAATACCGACCAACGACCATGATCAATAAGTTGACTGGTTAACTCCTGTATTGTTTGTTGACTCCCGATGTCAACTATTGCCTACAAATTTTCCGATCTTTCCACCGGTCTTGCCGAGGCGCGCGCGGCAACCGGAGGATGCGCACGTGAAAACACCAACGCTGACCTGCCGGTCAGCGTCGGTGTCATGGAAGCGGCCTAAAGACGAGGCGGCGACGCGGCATAGTCCGACGTCAGGGCATATGTCTCAGTTACCGAGTGCGTCGCTGCCCGATATCGAATGGTTGGACAGTTCGTAATCCTCGACATGAACGAGGCATCCCTGCGGTTTCAGGAAAACGATGCCGTAGGCGCCCGGTTCATCGACGGAGAGGGAAGTATCTTCCGTATCGAATACCATCGGCTGCTGATGGACCGGGCTCTTGAATACCGAGAAAGGTATACCGCGATGGGAGCCGCCAATCGTACGGTGAACATGGCCGGCGAAGATGTGGCGGACATTGCCGTATTCGGCAAGGATATCGTAAAACTCCTCGCCGTTCCGGAGCTTGATCTTGTCCATCCCGGGAAACCCGGTGTCGAGCGGTGGGTGATGCATGAAGATGTAGACGGGCCGGTCGCCGGCACCAGTGAGGTTCTGCTTCAACCAGGCAAGCCGATTGTCGCACAGCACCCCGGCATGAACGTCCGGCGAGACGTAGGGCGGTCCGCAAAGCGTATCGAGCAAAAGCATGACACCGTTTTCGGTCTCGATCCGCTGCTGGATAAAACCGTGCTCGTCACGCGGGCTTTCGGGATAGGCGGCAATGAAGTTTTCGCGGTTGTCGTGGTTTCCGACCAGCAGGTGGACGGGAATTTCGAGCGTGTCGAGCAGTTCGCGCAGTCTCGCATAGGATTGGCGACTGCCGCGGTGCGAGAGGTCACCCGTCATCACCGCAAACTCAGCATCGCGGTGATGCAGGTTGACATGATCTATCCCTCTTGAAAGGCGCTGATAGGGATCGAGGCCGATGATCGTCTCTCCCTCCAGGACCATGTGCAGGTCGGTGAATATAATAATTTTGCTCATGCGCTACTCCTGCCTGCGATTCCCGGAATGCCTTTCGTCGGGCACCTTTCCGGTACGTACATTCCAGACCCTGCACGTCGTTTGCAACAGGTTTGCGTCAGCAGTCTGTTTGTTGGCTAACGCGACAAGACACTTGACTGCCTGCATTTTACCAATAAAGTAACGTTATAACATAATATAAAGCAATGATGGATTTCCGACCTGTGCGAGATTTTGCGAGACCCGCCCACCTTGACCGCCGTTGCAGGCCTGTCATAGATGCCATCGACGGTTCCCTTAGGATGACTCCAAGGGGATTAATAGGGAACACGGTGAGGGCCACCCGAATGGGACCAAGACCGTGACTGCCCCCGCAACTGTAAGCGGATTGCTGCTCATCCCAGGGCCTCAGGGCCATGTCACTGCGAAGGTTTCGCGGGAAGACAGATGATCGGCGCATATCCGCAAGTCAGGAGACCTGCCGTCAAGCGCTATCCCATGAACCCGGGCGGGGATGCCCGGAAAGGAACAGATATGTCTCATTTGAATTTTCGCCATAGCCTGGCGCATCTCCGGCTCGATTGGGCTTCCGACAGTTGACGTGGCAACCGCAGCTTGCCTCGCTGCCGCATACCTGCAGCACCAGGGCACTCGCCTTCCCATAAAATCGAGATATTTTTCATGCGTCAGTTTCTGTCCAGCATTACGCTTGCCTGCGGGCTTCTCGGCATGGCCGCCCCCGCATTCGCGGCAACGGTCTATCCGCTGTCCATAACCAATTGCGGTCAACAGGTGACCTTTGCCAGGGCGCCTTCGAAGATAGTGTCCATCGGCCAGGGGATGACGGAAGTTCTCCTGTCTCTCGGCCTTGCCGACAAGATCGTCGGCACGGCGGTCTGGGTGGGTCCCGTGCTTCCTCAATATGCACAGGCCAACAGCAAGATCAAAAGGCTGGCCGACAACGATCCGAGCTTCGAATCCGTCGTCGGACGCCAACCAGACTTGGTGGCTGCGGAATTCGAGTGGCATGTCGGACCGCAGGGTTCCGTCGGTAAGCGGGAGCAATTCTCCGACCTCGGAATAAATACCTATATCTCGCCGGCTGATTGTGTCGCCAAAGTCAATTCCGACGGCGGAGACGGGGTCCGCAAGCAGATGTTCAGCATGGATCTAGTCTATCAGGAGATCGCCCAGCTCTCCGAAGTCTTCGATATCAAGGACCGTGGCGATGCCCTGATCACCGACCTTAGGAAACGCGAGGCCACCGCTGTGGCATCCGTGGAGGGTGCGGCCGCCAAGCACCTGCCGATCGTCTTCTGGTTCTCGAGCAAAGAGGTCAGGGGCGATGCCTTCATAGCCGGCAAGAACGGTGCCCCCGCTTATATGATGAAGGCCCTCGATGCGCGCAACGTCGTGACCACCGAGGAGGAATGGCCGCTTGTCGGCTGGGAAACAATATCCCAGGCGAACCCGGCCGTCATCGTCATCGCCACCATGGATCGCCGCCGCTATGCGGCAGACGATCCCAAGGTGAAGCTGGACTTCCTGCAGAACGATCCCGTCACCAGCGAAATGGACGCCGTCAGGAACAAACGATTTGTGATGATGGATGCGCAGTCCATGAACCCGACGATCCGGACAATCGACGGCATCGAGGTTCTTGCAAATGGCATCAGGTCCTTCGGTCTGGCCCGGTGAGCAACAGCGCAGTCGTAACACGGCGTAGATGGTGGGCGCTTGCAGCGCTCGCCGTTGCCGCCATCGTCGTCCTCGGATTTTCGATCAGCCTTGCCGTTTCCATCGGGGAAATCTCCATCCCGCTGCAGACGACGGCAGAGGCTGTGTCGAACCGCATCTTCGGCACGGGCTTTGCAATCGACCGTATTCACCAAGGCATCGTCTGGGATTACCGTCTCAGCCGGGCACTGGTTGCAGCCAGTGCCGGAGCCTCGCTGGCGCTCTGCGGCGCCGTGCTCCAGGCCCTGCTGCGCAACCCGCTGGCCGAACCCTATGTGCTTGGCATTTCGGCAGGCGCCTCGACAGGGGCAGTTTGCATCACGATCCTCGGGCTCGGCGCAAACGTTCTCGGGCTGTCCGGCGGAGCATTCATCGGGGCCGTCGTCGCCTTTACGCTGGTGGGCATTCTGGCCTCAGGGGCAGGCGGGTCGGGCGAGCGGATCATTCTCTGCGGCGTTGCCGGATCGCAGCTGTTCAATGCCCTGACCTCCTACATCGTCACGACGTCTGCCAATGCAGAGCAGGCGCGCGGCGTGCTGTTCTGGCTGCTCGGTTCGATGAGCGGCGTGCGCTGGCCCGACGTCTATCTCTCCGCACCCGTGACCTTGGCGGGCTTCATTGTTTGCCTCTGCCATGTCAGGGCGCTCGACGCCTTCGTCTTTGGCGCCGACGCGGCGACCTCCCTCGGCATCCCGGTGCGCCGCGTACAGATCGTGCTCCTTGGCACGACCGCCGTCATGACGGCGAGCGTCGTCAGCATGGTCGGCTCGATTGGTTTCGTCGGGCTCGTCATTCCGCACGCCGCGCGCTTCCTGGTCGGGCCGTCGCACGGCCGCCTGCTGCCGGCGACCGCCCTTGGCGGCGCGATCTTCATGGTCGGAGCCGATATTGCTTCGCGCATCATCATCCCCCAGCAGATCCTGCCGATCGGCGTCGTCACGGCTCTCTTTGGAGCGCCCGCTTTTGCCGTCATCCTCTATCGTGTCCGGAGGACCCCATGAGCATATCCGTCGACGACGTCACCTATGCAGCCGGTAACACGCTCATCGTTGACGGCATCAGCCTGGCGATCGAGCAAGGCAAGGTTCTCGGCCTGCTTGGGCCGAACGGATCGGGGAAATCCAGCCTGCTGCGCCTGATCTGCCGGTTGAGGAAAGTCCGCAGCGGCATCATACGACTTGGAGAACATGATGTGGCTAGTCTGTCGCGCAGCGAGATCTCGCGCCGCATAGGCTTCGTTGAGCAGCAATCGACGACCGACACACCACTGACCGTCGCCGACGTCGTCCGCCTCGGTCGCACGCCCCACAGAGGATTGCTCTCCACCTGGAGCAGCGACGACGATGCCGCCGTCGAGATCGCGCTCGCCCGGGTCGACATGCAGGCCCGGGCAGCCCAACTATGGCAGACGCTGTCGGGCGGCGAGCGTCAAAGGGTGCACATTGCCCGCGCGCTGGCGCAGGCTCCGACCGAGCTACTACTCGACGAGCCGACCAACCATCTCGATATCCAGCACCAGCTGGATATCCTGTCACTTGTCGCCAAGCTGGATATCACCTGTATCGTCGCCCTTCACGACCTCAATCTTGCGGCCATGTTCTGCGACAGTCTCGTCGTCCTGCGAGACGGCAAGGTCGTCGCCGCCGGATCACCGGAAGACGTCCTCACCGAACACCTCATTCGCACGGTCTTCGGAGTAAAAGCGCACGTAGAAAAGTCCGCGATCCACGGCCGCTGCCACATCCAGTACCTGCTGGCCTAGGCCTCGGGCGGCGTGGCAAATGTGTGTGGGGGGCCATCACGGCCAATACACTGCGCAACATACGAATGTCGAAGGATAGCGGTAGCCGTGATTGAGCATTTCTGCTGCTTTGCAAGAAAGTCTTGACCTTTGAAGGTTAGGCTACGAGCTGAAAATTGACGAGCGCATATGACCAATATTTCACCACTCATCCTCTCAATTGTTGCACCCTGCTACAACGAGCAGGAGGGGATATCGGAATTCTGCCGTCGCTGCGTAGCGGCGGCTCGATCGGTAGCCGGTGAGGATTTCGAGATTGTTTTGGTCGATGACGGCTCCAGCGACGAAACTTGGAATATAATTGCTGCAATGACAGCACTCGTGCCCCAGATCCTTGGGGTACGCCTGATGCGTAATCATGGCCACCAGCTGGCGGCTACCGCTGGGCTCGCTGCATGCTGCGGCGAGCGTATCCTCTTGATCGATGCAGATCTGCAGGATCCGCCGGAACTGTTGTTGATGATGATGCCGATCATGGATCGTGGCGCCGATGTGGTCTACGGCCAGCGTTGTCAACGTCAGGGCGAAACGTGGTTCAAGCGTGCCTCGGCTTCGCTTTTTTACCGTCTTCTTTCCCGGCTGGCATCGGTCACGATACCGCGCGACACGGGCGACTTTCGGCTGATGCGCCGCCGGGTTGTTGATATCCTGATGGCTATGCCGGAGCGTGATCGGTTCATACGAGGCATGGTCAGCTGGATCGGCGGGCGACAAGTTGCCTTGCCCTACGAACGCGACGCACGTTTTGCCGGCGAAACCAAATATCCTCTGCGCAAAATGATCGGCTTCGCGTTGGACGCCGTGACGAGTTTTTCGACAACTCCGTTGCGTGTCAGTACTATCCTCGGGCTTGCGACTGCGGGCATTGCATTTTTGCTGCTCATCTTTTCGATCGCACGGTGGCTCTCTGGTGACACGATCGTTGGCTGGTCCAGTATCATGTGTGCCGTCACAGCTTTCAGCGCCATCCAGTTGATATGCATTGGAATTATTGGCGAATATTTGGGGCGATTGGTGCAGGAAAGCAAACGACGTCCAATGTTCATGATCGAGAGCCTGCTGCAAAATGGACGAGATCTGACGTTAACCAGCGATTTCTCAGATTTAGACGCCGCAGGAAGACGCAGGGCAATCGCGTCAGCCTTGCAGGATGGAGGCGAACAGCCGGAGAATGCAAGGGCAAGGGCCGTCCGATGAGGCCCGTCGACCTCGTTGTGGATATGCCCTCAGATCCACAGTCCGAACCCGCACCGAAAGGAACCGCGGATTCGGTCCTGCAGAACACCAACACCTCGATTTTCGCCTTCCTCGGCATTGTGGGACTGATGGTGACGGCGTTCAAGTTCCCGCCGCTCCTCGATTATGCGAACCACTATACACGCATGTGGCTGATCGCAGGCGGCATTACGGAAGTCCATCTCGCGCAAATCTATGCGCTCGACTGGCACGGCACCTTCACAAATCTCGGCATAGATCTTATGGCCCGTTATCTTGGACCGTTGATCGGTGTCAGTATGCTGGCACGCGCTATTCTCTTTGCAGCGATCGTGCTGCCGCCAATAGGCGCCATAATACTGCATCGTAAGGTGTTCGGCGGATCTTACTACTGGCAGATCGCAATGCTCTACCTTGCATGGTGCGCGACGCTTATCGGCGGCTTCATCAACTTCCAGATCGGCCTCGGCTTAGCATTGCTGTTTGCATCGGTCGATCTGCATTTACAGGTCAGGAACAGACGGGCGTTATTCGTCTGGCGACTTCTGGCTTCCCTGCTTTTAACGATAATGCATCTATTCTCACTGGGGTTCTACCTTGCGCTGATCTGCGGTCTCGAAATCTCCCCCCGGTTAGAACTGCGCCGTTCACTGGCCGATTGGAGCAGATTGGCCATTCGGATAGCGCTTGCATTCCTGGCTTGCGCGATTTTCCCGCTTCTGTTGTTTCTGCGGTCGCCGGTCTTACCTGGGAATGCGCTGGGATTGGAGACGATGTGGAACGCCACGCCGACCCGGCAGATGATGAACCTTTTCTCGGCGATTTGGACGTACGTCTCCGTGGTCGATGTGATGCTGCTTATCCCTGTAGTCCTGGTCTGCACCAACGCCGCCCGCACTGGCCGGTTCAGGATGCACACGGGACTTGCGATAGCTGCACTCGGTCTCACCATCGTCGCCTGCCTTTCCCCCCGCAGCATGGTGGGGACCGGCTGGATAAGCTGGCGCTTTCCCATAATGGCCGCACTCACGGGCATGGTGATGTTCTGTCCGCTGCCGAAACTGGCGCGACACGAGGCACGTGTCATCATGCTCGCCTTGACCCTCGTTGTCTTCGGGCGCACCGCATGGATAAGCTACAATTGGTGGCAAGGCGAAAACGACGCCAACGACGTCATATCGGTATTGGCATCAGTCCCACCGGGGTCAGCCATCCTACCTCTCGCTCATCTTGTGCTCGCCGATCCCCTAGGCGGATGGCAGAGACACTATGCCTGGGGCGAAGACACGTTCCGACACCTACCGACATTGGCGATACCCTTCGCACAAGCCTTCGTTCCTGCAGTCTTCACGGCACGCGGCAAGCAGCCTCTCATGGTGTTGCCGCCATGGTCTTCCATTGCGGTGCCAGAAGGTAATTTATCATCGACCGGGGTACTGAGTTGCCCTTCTTGGCTCGAAAGGGAATCCGTCCTGGCGCCGTATCTGTCTAATTGGCGAAAGCGTTTTGACTATGTTCTTGTCATGAACGCAAACCAGCCGGACAAATATGTGGGATATGCACTTCCGGGCGGCTTGAAGTTGATAGGCGACAAACCCTTCGCCCAGCTTTACAAGATTGACGCGATTTTTGTGGCGGATAAAAGCACAACATCGCCTGTAATTTGCCCCGAACCGCTCACCGCTTTTGAGTGACCACGACAGCTGCCACGCTAACAGCGAGGTCGGGAATTTGCACGGCTCGCCTAAATTTCCTGCGGCGGTTTAAGTCGTCCGTACGGGCGTGGAAAATCCGACGACGGTCAAAATCGCGCCGGTTGCGAGGACCTGTGACATGAACGAATTGGAAAACAGGGCCGCCAAGCCCTGTTTTCGGATTTGGTGAAGGCTAGTGGGCCTTAGCTTGCAGGGCGCAGCTGCAGTCGCGAGACGCCGGCGGCGACGTTCAGGCCGGTTCCCACTTCTGCGCTGAGCGGCTGCAGGCCGAAGTTCTTGGAGTTGCCGCCGACCAGTGCATTGGCGCCGAGGCCAAGGCCGACTGAAGCACCTGCCGAAGCTCCGACATAGGTGCCGGCGAGGCTACCCTGTCCGACGCTCGTCGGTGCCGTATTGACGACGACCCAGCTGAGGTAGGACTTGCCTGTGATGCCGACATCGAGACCGAGCTTGCCGATCGTCCCGGTGTAGCGTTCGACCTCACCGGTGCGCTGCTTGAACTGGCAGGTGACTGCCTTGCTTGAGCCGATCAGCAAGCCGATTCCGCCTGCCACTTCGCACGACAGGGTGCCGAGACGTTCCTTCGGTTGCGTTACCACCTGCTTTGTCGGGTGCTTGCGATGGTGGTGCGGGCTGGTGGCCGAGGCCGCAGAGCACAGGGCCAGGCTACCCGCCATGGCGAGGATGAATGCTTTTTTCATGTGATTGATCCTTTTTCAGGTCTCGTTCAGCACCACGAGACGCGATGCTGAGATTTCCTGTTGTTTGCTGAGGATAAGATGTTCAGGGCAAAGATTCGCCCGGGGCGATCTCGATGATGCTGTGCACCGCCATGTGTGTGAACTCGCCCGCAACCTCGACTGCTCTGGCTGCCGCAGTCTGAGAATGGGCACGGCCGCTGAGGGTCACGCATCCGTTGGCAACCTCGACCTCGATCTCGCAGTCTTCGTGACCGAAGGTATAGGCAAGCAGGCACTCGATTGCGATCCGGGTGGAGCAGTCGCTGGATGCACTGGTGGCCAAGGCGGGGTAGGGCAAAAACATCATCTTGAACTCGGCTCCATGGGATTTTCGGCTCGCCAGGTCTGGCGAGCCAAATGATCGTCTCGGTTCGGTGGAGTGGCGGTCGGTTACTTAAGCGCGTCCTTGACGGCATCCTTGCCCTTGCCAACGGTGCTCTGCACTTCGCCGGCAGCCTTGTCGACCTTGCCTTCTGCTTCCAGCCGCTCGTTGCCGGTCAGCTTTCCAACAGTTTCCTTGATCGTGCCCTTGAGTTCCTTTGCGGCGCCTTCGATACGGTTCTTGTCCATTGTACTATCCTTTCATTCGCGTTGTTTATCCTGACCCCGGTCTGGCCGGCGTCATGCAAATGGAGATAGCGCTCCGAACAGGCGTCTTGCAGATTGGAAAATACCAATCCCGCTAGTAGCTAGTGACCTTTTTTCGTCAATTTAGTACTTTTTTTGGCTGGGGTAGCAACGTTAGACTTTGGAGATTTACCCTGGCCCTCGGGCAAACCCTTAAAGCCCCGTTCCCTTGCCCAGATGACCGCTGCCGCCCGGCGGTTGACGCCGATCTTGGCGTAGAGCGAGGCAACGTGGTTTCGGATAGTATTCTTCGACAGGTGCAGGCGTTCTCCCATCTCCTGATCGCTGTGGCCGCTGCAGATCAGCCCCAGGATCTCCCGCTCGCGGTCACTCAGCTCGAACAGTTGCGCCGTCGGCGCGCGGCCGGTCGAACTGTGCTTGAGGGTCGCAAGACGGTCAACGATCGAACGGCTGAACCAGGAGGTATCCGCCATGACGCTTTCAATGGCCTCGACGAGCTCGGCCTCGCTGCGCCGTCGCTCGGTCACGTCCTGCAGGGCCCAGATGACGCATTGCTGGTCGTTGATTTCCACCCGCTCGGCGGAGACGAGGCATTCAGCAGCGCCCCCGGCCTTCTGCTTCATCTGCATCGGCTCGTTTCGAATAATGGTGTTGTCGCGCAGCTTCTGCTCGATTGTCCGGCGCGCGGCGACGTCCTCCCAGAGATGGAGTTCGCCGGCCGTCCGCCCGACGACCTCGCCGGCAGCATATCCGGAGATCTGCAGGAAGGCGTCGTTTGCTTCCATGAAGACGAAGTCGTCGAGCCGGGAAATGGCCGCTGGCGCAGGCGACAGCCGGAAGGATTTCGAGAACCGCTCCTCGCTTTGCCGCAGGGCATTCTGGGCCTTCCTGCGACCATCCAGATCGGCAAAGGTGAAAAGCATACAGGGTTCTTCGACCACCGAAATCGGCTCGCCGGCGACGATCACCAGCCGGTCGCCACCATCGGGCAACGGCACCAGGGCCTCGCGGTGGCGAATGACGCGGCCCTCATTCAGCTTCGTCAATGCATCTTCGCCGGTTTCGCAGTTGGAAAACAGACCGAGGGCCTCGACGCTCTTGCCGACGACATCTTCCTTGGCAAAGCCGGTCATCTCCAGGAAGCCCTGGTTGACGCGGATGAAGCGGTGATCGTCGAGACGGCAGATCAGGCCGGGTGCCGGGTTGGCGTTGAAAGCCCGCTCGAACCTTTCCTCGGCTTCGAAGCGCGGTGTCTCGTCCCGCATGATCAGCACGAGGACATCTGGCTTGTCGCCACCATCCGAGATCGCGAGGCTGCGCACAGTGTGCACCCAGACGAGGTCGAGATCCGAAGACGGTGAGAGCTCCACCGTCACGTCGTCGACCGTCTCGCCCACGAGCAGGCGCTCGATCGGATATTGTCCCTCTTCCAGGGGATGGTTGTTCCGGTACCGCAGCGTGAAATTGCGGCGGTAGCCCTTTGCGTCCTCGCCGAGATCCTTAACCGCCTCGACCCGGTGCATCTTCAACGCTGCTAAATTGGCCCAGGCGATCGAGCCGTCGGGATCGACAAGGATGATGCCGTCGCTCAGCCCGGCGATGAGTTCCTGGAGAATGGAGCGATTTACCCTGGGCGCCGCAACTTCGGCCATATCAACCTCCTCGTTGGAAGTCTGGGCATGTAGGCACTTTTCTTCGGGAGGAAATAGGCAAGGCGCGATCTGCGCGCTAATGCTGCACGCGGATCGAAATTTCGCGTGGCCGGATTGCAATAGGTCCGGCACGGTTAGCCCGCCCGCTGTGCACGCCGATGATAGCGCTTACGTGATTTCGTCGCGAACTTGGCCGTGGGCCACCACCGCAAAGAGGCCTGTACCCCCAATGATGTTGCCGATCAGCGCCGGCAGGATAAACCCGCCGGCAGCCTCCCAGAGCGTCGTCTGACCGCTCAAGAACAGCAGCCATGCTTCGCCTGAGCCAGCAACGACATGGCTGAACCCGCCAATCGCAATGACATAGGTGATGAGCAGGATCACCCAGAACTCGCTGCCCCTTGCATTGGGCAAGATCCATGCAATCGACGCCACCAGGAACCCGGCAGGGGTGGCGAGGAGAAGTGTCGTGACGAAGTCATGTTCAAGAGCCGTTTTCGAAATCTCCAGGGCCGCTGCCAATTGCTCGGGGCCGACAATGATCTGCGACGCGACAAGGGCTGCCACGAAAAATGTGCCCATCATGTTGGCAAGGAATACCGCCGCCCACAGCCGGAGCAGTCGGCCGAGATTGCGAACTGTCGGGTGGGTGGCCAGCGGCAGGACCGCAGTCACCGTCGTTTCCGTGAACAGCTGGAGCTTGCCGAGGATGACGATGACGAAGCCCACGGTGTAGCCGAGCGCAACGACCAGTTCCCGCCACGGTGCATCCGGCAGACGCAAGCCAATGAACGCTTCCGCCAGAGGCGAGATGCTGATCGCCACGCCCGCTGCAAAACCGGAGAACAGCAGCGAGATGATCGGCCGGGCGAGTTCTTCGTCGCCCTGCAGCCGGATCACCTCGTGGACGACCTTGGCCGATCCCGACGTCCGCTCCGACACCGCCCGCTTGTCATCTTCTGAAATTTCTCTGGAAGGCGCGCCCTCACTGGCAGTCCCGTTCTCGCTATCGTTCGACAAACAAATCTCCTGAGGCGCGGTGCAGGCGCGGGTTGGCGTTCTTTAAAGGGGGCAGGATAGTGGAGATCTTCCGACCAGTCACGCTAACTATGTTGAAGCCGCCGAGCAATCGGCCGCCGCTTGCAATTGCACAAGCCATCTCTGTACCGGGCAATGGCGCTTTCCAGAGATGAAAATAGCAATGCACATCCTGTGCAAGCAGCGCAATATCGCCGCGTGACGCAGATCATGGACGTCGTTGGACAAGCAACTGTCGGCCCGCAGCTTTGCATTGCGCCGCTCCAACTGCTTCCACGTTCAGCGCCATCGGTACGTCTACCGCGTTGCTTCACAGACCAAATGGTTTGTCAGGTGGTGGATATGATCTGTTCCTATGCCGCAGCAGCCACCGATGATCGTCGCGCCGGCTTCGATCCAATGGTTGCCCCAATTGCAATAGGATTGTGCGTCAAGGTCAGTCCTCACCGCAGAGACGACCTCGTTGGCAGCACCGTCTTCATCCTGAGAGCCGAAGGCGTTTGCATAGACGCCGAGGGGAAGCAAAGGCACTGCGGCCCGCGCGGCCCTGAGTGCGGCAGCCATTACTTCCGGCATCGAGCAATTGAATAAGAGAGCCTCGGCGCCGAGCGCGGCGGCGAGGCGAGCCGCGTCCGCGACAGTCTGATGCGACCGGAGTTGCGGTTCAGTCATCTCTTCGGACGGAATATCGTCACGCAGCGTGAACGAAAGCCAGAGCGGCTTGCCGGTCTGGCGAATTGAAGTCGCGGCCGCGGTGGCCTCTTCCAGGCTGCTTTGCGTTTCTGCAAGCCAGAAATCGACGTAAGGGGACATCCCGCGAACGAGGACGCCGAGATAATCGGCCGCTAGTTCGGCGTTGAAGAGCTCAGGCTGATAGGATCCGAAGACGGGCGGCAGAGAGCCTGCCACCTTGACATTTGTGGCGCCCGCGGCATCGCGTGCCAAGCGTCCCGCCAACGCGGCAAGCTCCTCGCCGCGCTCGCGAAAGCGCGCTTCGCCGATGTGAAAGGGGACGATGGCATAGCTGTTGGTGGTGATGACCTTGGCACCGGCGCGGATGTAGCTGTCGTGGACCTTTCGGACCATATCAGGTGCCTCCATCAGCGCGAGGGCAGACCATTCAGGCTGACGGAAGGGAGCGCCGATGCGTTCCAGTTCGCGCCCCATTCCACCGTCGAGGATCAAGATATCAGCCATGATGTACTTTCTGTTTTTGGGTGTTGGCTCTCTGAAGTTCATGAAAGCCGGCGATGTCGTCCGCTATCGAATCCGCGATATGATCGCGAACGGCCTTCTCGGCATTCTCCGGGTTCTCCTGCATCAGGGTCTCGAAGAGACGCTGGTGTTCCGCAACGAGCGGCCGCCGACGCGGCCAGTGCAGCTCCGACCAACGATAGAGCCATTCCATCTTGTCGGCGAGCTGGGCGTGGCGGCGCATCAAAAGCCGGTGGTTGGCGGCCTCGACGATGCTGGCGTGAAAGCCGAGATCTGCTTCCAGCCTTGCATCGGTGCCACCGTCCTCCGCGCCACCGAGATTGTCGAAGGCCTCCGTGATCCTCGTCGTGTCGATCGCGCACCACCTTTCTGATACGATGCGGGCTGCCAAGCCTTCGAAGGCAGCCCGCATCGAATAGATTTCAGAGATCTCGCGGGCGTCGAGATGGGCGACATGCCAGCTCGAATAGGGCGTTCGCATCACGAGTTCCTTCTCCTCGAGTGCAAAGAGAGCCGAGCGTACTGTTCCGCGGCCGACGCCGACTTGCTGCGCCAGTCCCTGCTCGGTCAGAGTGGCGCCTGGAAGAAACTCGCCGCGAACGATGGCATCGCGCAGCCAATCCACCGTATTGTCCTGCAGGCTCTTCTTGTCGATCGGTTCGCGCATCACGTACCCTCAGCGATTGCGGTCGAAGTGGCCGCTGAGGAACGAGCGACAGCGATCGGACTTGGGGTTGGCGAAAACCTCTTCCGGCGTACCGTCCTCGGCGATCAGGCCCATGTCGAGGAAGATCGTGCGCGACGACACCTCGCGGGCAAAGCCCATTTCGTGGGTGACGATCAGCATGGTCATGCCGTCCTCGGCAAGGCTGCGAATGACCTCCAGCACTTCGCCGACCAGTTCCGGATCGAGCGCCGAGGTAGGCTCGTCGAAGAGGATGGCGCGAGGATGCTGCGCCAAGGCACGGGCAATGGCGACGCGCTGCTGCTGCCCGCCGGAGAGGTGAGCCGGCCAAGCATCGCGCTTTTCCGCCAACCCGACCCGCTCGAGGAGTGCCAATGCCTCCGCGATACAATCGGCCCGAGGGCGTTTCTGGACATGGATCGGCGCCTCGATGACATTTTCGAGCACGGTCCGGTGCGGCCAAAGGTTGAAGCCTTGGAAGACGAAGCCGAGATGGCTGCGCATGCGCCGGGCAGCCGCCTCCTCATTGCGCGACAGCCTTCCCGCTCTGGGGGAGATGCGGTCTGCCCCGACGGACACCGAGCCCTCATGGGGGATCTCGAGCATCGGAATGCAACGGAGTAGTGTGCTCTTTCCAGAGCCGCTGGCACCAATCAGGGAAATGACGTCCCCGTCATCAGCTGTAAGATCGATACCGCGCAGCACCTCGTTATCACCGAAGCGCTTTCGCAGACCGCTGATGGAAATTGCCGGGAGGGCGGTCATCGGTATGCTCCAAACTGCCAAGGAGAGAGGCGGCGCTCGATCCAGTCGGCGGCCCGCGTCACGAGGAGGGACAGGGCGAGGTAGATCACCGCCGCGCAGAGAAATATCTCGATCGCGCGCCAGGTTTCAGACACCAGCGCACGGGCGATGCCGGTGACCTCCATCAACGTGATGGTGCTGACCAGCGCGGTCGATTTCAGCATTGAAATGACCTCGCTTGAATAGGAAGGCAGGGCCTGGCGGAAGGCGATGGGCAGCACGATGCGTCGGGTGACCGTAAGCCGTGTCATCCCGGAGACCCTGCCGGCCTCGATGAGGCCCTTTGGCACGGCGCGCAGGCCGCCACGAATAATCTCCGTCGTGTAGGCCGCGTCGTTCAGCACCAGCGCCAGCAGGCCACACCAATAGGGTTCGCGAAAGAACGGCCAGAGGAATGTGTGCCGGATCACCCAGAAATGGGCGAGGCCGTAGTAGATCAGGAAGATCTGGATAAGTAGCGGCGTGCCCCTGAACAGGAAGACATAGGCCGAGACGAAGGCTTCACCGATGGGGTTGACGCGAATGAGATTGAAGAACAGCGCCAGGCAACCGCCACCCAGCAGCGACAGGATGCCGAGATTGAGCGTCAGCGGCAGGCCGACCAGCAGTTGCTTCTCGATATCGGCGAGGAACTGGATGTCCATCAGAAGCCTCCTGCCGATTGGCCGTGCAGGCTGCGACGTTCGATGAGGCGAAAGACCTGGCCGGAGATCGTAGTAATGACGAGGTAGACGCCGGCGCCGGCGGAATAGAACAGGAAATCCTCCTGCGTCGAGCCGGCTGCTGCCGAGACTTGGCGCATGACCTCCACCAGCCCGGTCACCGAAACGAGCGCGGACTCCTTGATGACCGACTGCCACTGGTTGCCAAGGCCGGGAATGGCCGTGGTCATCGCTTGCGGTGCAATGACGCGACGAAACAGCAGCCAGTTACCCATGCCCACGACGCGCCCCGCTTCTATCGTTCCCTTCGGGACCGATTGATAGGCGCCGCGAAGCACCTCCGACTGGTACGCAGCCGATATCAGACCGATGGCCAGCATGCCGGCGACGAACCCGCTGATCTCGAAAGGGCCGGCAAAGCCGAGCGCCTGTCCGACAAGCGCGACGATCTGGCGGCCTCCGAAGTAGAAGAGATAGATCACCAGAATGTCCGGCACGCCGCGCATTACGACGGTGTAGGCAACCGCGATCTTGCGCATCGGCCAGCCTCCGGCGACGCGGGCCCAAGCCACCAGCGTCCCCAGCAGCATGCCGACGACAAAGGCGCAGATGGAAACGGCAAGCGTGGTAAGGCCGGCGCGAAACAGCGCCATGCCCCATCCATCGGGCCCAAATCCAAGAAGCGCCAGGTCTGCCTGCATGTCGGCCTCAGAGCTTTGGCGTGATGACCATACCGAACCATTTCTTCGAAAGCTCAGCCAAAGAGCCGTCATCGGACATGGATTTCAGGCCCTTGTCGAGCTTCTGCTGCAAATCCTTGTTGCCCTTGCGGATAGCGACGGCCGACCCTGTCCCCATGACGCCGCCCTTGATCGACGGGCCGGTCTTGACGGCTTCGGCAGCATTCTTTTCGAGAAAGGCAGCTACATTGGTCTCCGCCGCCATGCCCGCGTCGATCCGTCCATTGAGAAGGTCGTGGTAGACATCAGGCCCGTTCGGGTACGTGCGGACCGTCACGCCCTTGTCGGCGAGATATTTGGTGAGAAACGTGCTCTGGATCGTCGACACCTGTACGCCGACAGTCTTGCCGGCCAGGACCTTGGCAATGTCGGCGATCGCTGGCTGCGTCGCTGCATCGTCGGCAAGGTCGACGGACGTTCCGTTGCCGGGCAGTTCGAGACCGCTGTCCTTGGCGACAAAGAAAGTCGAGCCTCCGGTGGTGTAGGGTAGCGAGAAGTCGATGACCTCGCGCCTTTTGTCGGTGACCGAAACGGAATCAATCACGCCGTCATACTTGCCGTCGATCACGCCCTGGATCATTCCGTCCCAAGCCTGGGGAATGATCTTCACATCGAAGCCGGCGCGTTTGCCGATCTCGTTGATCATGTCGATCTCGAAGCCCTTCAATTCGCCCGTGGGAGAGGTCATGTTGAAAGGTGGAAACGCACCCTCGGTCGCGAACACGTAGGATGTTTTGGTCTGCGCGAATGTGGCTGCAGGTGTCATGGCGATTGCGGCGATGGCAGCAAGGCCAAGGCGCAGGAAATGGCTGCGTGTGATGGTCATGAGTGTGATCCCGGATATGTAGGAGGGTATGGAATGGGTGTCAGGTGAGTAGCTCGACAGCCACGCGCGTCAAGGCGATGGCGCTCTGCTTGATGCAGGATTCGTCGGGCTGATAATCGGAATTGTGAACACGGTCGTCACGGCCGGGCTGGCCGGAACCGATGAAGATCTGGATGGACGGAAGGCGTTCCGAAAAGTAGGAAAAGTCCTCTGCGCCGAAGCTGGAACCCTGCTCTACAAGTGGCAGAACGCCAAACTGCATTCCGAGCGCTTCCGTGGCACGATCCACCAGGCGGTCGTCGTTCATCAGCGGCGGTGCGCCGCGCACATAGTCGATATCGACGGATACGTTTAGTGCGGCAGCAGCACCCTGGCAGATCCGGCTGAAGGAGGCCTCTGCCAGGTCACGGGATTCCGGCGACCGGCATCGAACCGTGCCCTCGAACATGCAGCTGTCGGGAATGATGTTCTGTGTCGCGCCGCCTTGGATATGGCCGATCGTCAGTACCGCCGACGTCGAAGGATCCATCTCGCGGGAAATCAGGGTCTGCAACTGGGTGATCATGTGTGCGGCAGCGACAATGGGGTCGATGGCGGCATGCGGGCGGGCCGCATGGCCGGACTTGCCGTGGACAATCACCTTGAACTCGTCGCTGGATGCGGTGCTGGCGCCTCTGTTGAGGACGATCTTGCCAGCTGGAGTTTCCGGACGATTGTGAAAAGCCACCGCCAGGTCGGCACCGTCGGCAGCGCCATCGGCGATCATGGCGGCAGCGCCGCTCTCCTGCGTTTCCTCGGCCGGTTGAAAAATCAGCCTTATCGATCCGGCAAGCTCGGACGAAATCCTTAAAAGCGCGCTCGCAGCGCCAAGCAGCGCCGCCGTATGAATATCGTGTCCGCACGCATGCATGGCGCCGGGGATCGTTGAGGCGAAGGCAAGCCCGGTCTGCTCTGCTATCGGCAGGGCATCCATGTCGGCGCGCAGGATGACGCACGGTCCGGGACGACCGCCGGTAATGGTCGCAACCACACCTGTTCGGCCAACACCTGTCTTGGGATCAAGTCCGAGGGCCCGCAACTCGTCCGCGACGAGCTGCGCCGTCCTGAAGGTGTCGAAGCCGATTTCCGGATGCGCATGGATGTCGCGCCGGATCTCAATCAACCGCGGCTCGAGCGGCTGCAATAGATCTTCGATCATTTTCGTTGGATCGTTGGAGGGGTAAAGCATATTTCGATCCAAATCTGTCGGTTCAGAGCCTTCCCCAAGCATGCGAAAGACGGGGCTCTCTGTCAAGGATCGACAATCGATGCTTCAGCCCGCTAATGCGCAATAAAATTCTATTTTTCTAACCAACGACAGAATATCGTACCGATGATTGTTTTGACAAATTGACGATATGGTCGGTGTGTTCAAAGGGCTTTGTCCTTGCGCCTGATGCCGCAGAAGACGATGTTAGCCATCAACAATTGAAGCCTATGGAAGAAACGCGTCCAACTCTAAGTTATCTGGTGGCCGCTCGCAATCAGCTCCTCAGCATCTCGACCCAACTCAGCAATCAGATCCGCGGCTTAATGAAGACGTTCGGTCTCATCATCCTGGAACGCACAGGTCGGGTATTCGTTCGCGAACATGTCCACGGGATTGGGGTCGCTTAAAGCGATAAACTCACACTATTCGATCGAGTTTATTGCCGCTTAAGCTTGTCGGTGCGTCGCTCCCCCGGTCAGGTCAAATATTGAACGACAAGGTAGAGAGCCGCGGCAATGCCAGTACCGGCGCATAGCAATGTGCTTGTCGATCGAAATGCCGCCCCGCTCTGACCAACGGGGATACTTATCGGTCCCTTGGCGGGAGCAGGGGATGTGATCGCAAGGGTCTGCGTTGCGGTTGACGATGACGTAGAAATACCCGGACGGACGAAACTCGGATCGGTCCCACCGCAGGTCGGAACAATTACTTTCGTGCCGGTGTTCTCATCGGCCTTCACGTTGAAGGTCAGCGTTTCACTTTTGCACATTTCCCCGTAAACTTTTGCCGCAGCGGTCGCTTCGTCATCCGCCTCGATCAACGAGGTATGTGTGACCAGAAAATACGGCATTGCTCACCTGTCGAAATCTGCTCTTACACAGTATGGCTGCGGTCGTACATGTCGAATGATATGCGCGGATTTATTCGGGGCGGACTCGATAGCTACACTATTTGATAAATTCGCAGCCAATTAACGGCCCTCCCCAGTGGAACAGTCAGCCAACATAGAAGGGTGGAAATTAGTAGATCGAAAAGGGCCCGCCGGGCAGTGGATGGCGGGCCCTCTTTGGCACAGACGCGCTACAAATTGTGACATCGGCACTGTAACTTGCGATGGTTAACAAATTTCGGACGACTATTGGGGAAAGCGCTATCGAATATGCGATAGTTACAGCTAGAGCTCGCCAAAGCGCTCAAGCATTTCTCGCAGCTGCTGGTTCTGCTGAACCAGATGCGCCTGTAGCTTCACGGCTGGTTGGCCGGCAACCTGCTTATCTCAGCTATCACGGCTCTGTCGCCCGTCAGCCACGCTCAGTTGGCTCCGAAGCCTTTCGTAATGTGCGCGTTTTGCTTCGTACATCTTGAGGTCTGCGCGTTTAACGACGTCTTCCATGGAGTCGTCGGCGAGACTGGTTGCGACACCGCATGAGATGCTGAGGGGCATGCTGGAATAAAACTGGTTGTTGATCGACAGCAGTTCGTTGATGGTTTCAACGGCTATGCTTGCGGCCTTGGCGTCTGCGCCTGGCATCAGAACTGCGAACTCGTCGCCGCCGATGCGACAGGCATGGTTCGGGGGTGAAATCGCGCCGCTCAGAATTTCGCCGAACCGCCTCAGCAGAGCGTCACCCACGTCATGCCCGTACTCGTCATTGGCGCGTTTCAGGCCGTTGAGGTCGATGATGATGGCCGAGACGGGTTGAAGCGATTTCCGCTCCAGACGGCTCAATTCTTCGCTGTAAAAAGCGCGATTGTAGAGCTTTGTCAGGACATCGTGTTTGCCGAGATATTCGAGATAGGCTTCCGCCTTCTTGCGGGCAGTAATGTCAGCGAGTGCGACCTGCACCCTTGACCAATCGCGTTCGTAACCGGGGAAGACGGAAAAGTGCAGCAGGATGTGACGGGGCGACCCATCGAGCGCATAATTGACGACCTCGCGATGGTGATGCAGGTTGCCATTCCACAACTCCATCAGTTGCTCCCGAAACGGCTTTTCCATATCGTCCCGGAAAATCTCGGTGATCCGCTGAAGAAGTTGCGACCGATCCGCCGCGCAGAAGAGGTCGAGTGTCGCCTGATTGACGTCCAGCACGCGGATCTCGCTCATGCATTGCCTGACGAATTCCGGATGGACGTCCATGAAAGTGCGGAAATCCGTTATCCCGCGATCCCGTATGGTTTCCAGCAATGTCCTGATCTGGCTGAAGTCTTCAATCCAGAGAGATACGGGAGAATGTTCGAAAATCCCTTCGGCGTAGCTGCGTTGCGCAATCTCTGCGCGGCGGGCCGTCTCACGGTCCGTGACGTCTTCAGTCGTCAGCAACACCCTTGAGAGCGTCTCTTCGGCGCCCGGCATAATCATGCCGCGAAGCTGAATATCAAGCCTTCGGCCAGTCAGGGTGTAATTCACCGTCGCGCTTGAAAACGATGGCTTGCCGTCAAAAAGCGCTGCAAGCTCGTTCACATGCGTCTCGAGCATGTCGTCACGAAACACGGTGGCCATATTCGCCCGGAGATGTTCGACGTCTCTGGCCTCGACCAGATCGAGCGTCCACCTGTTGACGTCGAGGAGGCGAATGCGCCTGGAGCATTCGGCGACACGGGACAGATCCTCTTGCAAGAATCCTCGAATATCGGTTACGCCTTCCAATCGCCAGTCATCGAATAGCTTTTTCACCTCGCTGAAATCTTCGATCCACATGGCGATCGGGGCGAGGTTGAAAAGTTCGGAATCAGGCACAGACGACATCACGTGTCCTTAGCGTCAATCGAGTAGGCTTCGTTTTATACAGTCTGCTATTAACGAACGGTTGGGGACGGCACGATGACGGCTTTTTCCACCACCACCGCGCTCTTGGTGTCCGTGGCCGATATCGGCACTCCCGATCGATCCATTTAGGCGGGTCGGCAGCGTTTCCAATGTCAACCGCTTTGCGACGATTTGTATTCCTCAAGAAATTGAGACGCACCCTAGCTCTGGCATGGCCTTTTCAGCGATGCCAGGTGCGCTATGGTAAACACACCCGCATGGACGATAGCCGGGCAGTCGTGCGGCGCAACGAGAGGAAGCGTATATGGCATTGGATGCGGCTGGTATGAGCGCCGAAGGCTTCTCACATGTGCGTGTCATAGTCGGGATGGTTCTTGGCTTAAGTCTGGCGAGATTGGTCAATGGCCTGACGCGCTTCGTGCAGCACCCGGGAAGTATCAAGATCTACCCGATCCATTTGGGCTGGGTCGTTTTCCTTCTCATCACCATCATTCATTTCTGGTGGTACGAATTCAATCTCAGGCTGGTCCCGATATGGACCTTCCCGATTTACTTCTTCCTGATTGTCTATGCGATGCTCTACGCGGCGTTGACAGCCCTGCTTTTCCCCGATCAGATGAGTGAATACAGCGGCTACGAGCAATATTTTGAAGCTCGCAAACGCTGGTTCTATGGCGTTTTCGCCCTGACGTTCATCATCGACCTCGGCGACAGCCTGATCAAGGGATCAGACTATTTTGCAGCCCTCGGAACCGAATATCTTTTTCGCCAGTCCATATTTGCGTTCTGCGCCGTAGCCGCGATGTTCGTGCCTGGCAAAGGTTTCCAGGCACTGTTTCTCATCGTCGGAACGCTCTACCAGATCAGCTGGATTCTGAGAGTTTACGATCTGCTCTAACGGCAATCCTCGTCACGAAAACCCAAGACCACCGCGTTCTGGCCGAGCGGGAGATCATGTCGCAGCATCAGCCTATTTTGATGCCTAAATGTTTGAACTGAAATGCTGCAATCGCCATTCGATCCACGCGCATGGACCGCCCGGGTTTGTCGCAGGACCCACCTCTAGAGACGCAGGGTCTATGTCCCCGCAAGACGGCGAACAAATTTTCTCCTGAAGTCTCCGTGCCGTGCGAACGGTGCCAGAGCAGGTCACATGACGCCCGGCATCCGTCGCAGTGCGCTGCCCTTTCCTTTATCGCAGAATAGATCGGCCGCTCGGCACAGACGCTCAAGGCGTGGACGAAGAAGGCACAGGTCGAGGGAGGCAAGCGGGCAGGCCTGCCAAACGACGTGACCGAGACGGTGAAGGCTCCGGAAGGGGAGAGCCGGGGGAGGTCGTCACGAGAACGAGAATTTGCGCAAAGCCTCTACAAATTTTGGATTGGACCTATCCCCGCAGCCCAGCCTTTGGTCACAATCGGACAATGTTCGATTTTCCCAAGCGGTAAAGCAACTAGATGAGGACATGAAACGGGAAGCTGGGCCCCAGCGACGAAGTCACCGATAAACATCGTCCCCGTCTGTTGAATTTAAGTGAGATGTTGGCGCTCCCTCCGGTCTTTGTCATGACCGGCATGCTCGGACTGGTCGCAGCCGTTCTTTGGGCGACGATCTACAGGGATCCTCGACACTTCAAAGGCACCAATCAAGCCGAACTCAATCTCATCAAAGAGAGGGGAGGGGTGCCGGAACTGAGCGACCGACTACAAAGCGAGCAGGCAGGAAGGAGTGCATTTTCGTGGCACGACCTGAAATTTGTCCTGAGCAAGAAGAAGCTGTGGGGGATCTACATCGGACAATTCAGCTATCTGGCATCGGCCAATTTTTTCTTGACGTGGTTTCCGACCTACCTTGTTCAATATCGCCACCTGGATTTTATCAAGGCGGGATTTTACGCATCAGTACCGTTTCTTGCACGGTTTGCTGGCGTGTTGGTGTCGGGCTTCCTGTCAGATGCGCTGCTTCGGGCAAAATTCAGCCTCAGTGCATCGCGCAAAATTCCGGTCCTCACCGGCATCGCTTTGTCCATACTGATCATTGGTGCTCAGTTCGATGATAGCCCGCCGTTGATTATCCTCTTTTTGGCAATCGTGTTCTTTGGCACCGGCATGGCTTCGATCACCTGGTCTTACGTTTCAGCGCTGGCGCCGGAGCGCCTTGCCTCCATCGAGGCGGCGGCCGTAAAAATGCAAACCCGTCTACTCCGCTAGCGGCATGTCGCTCGAGATAGGTAATCGACAACAGAAACCGGTGGATGCTGACGGCTTTTACCGAATGTCGGATCCGGCTTGCGCCCCTCAGGCGCCGACGGCTGTGATCCGCGAACAATCGCCGGCCCCGAGCACATCAGGAGCCGCGTGGACATCGCTTGCAGTCCAACTGCGGATGTCAAACGTCGGCGGAAGTCAGAAAGTTGGTCAACCAGTTACCAGGTATCGGGCTTGGGGCATATGAACTGGTTTGCCAATTCCCGCACGCTTGAAATCAGGCACTTCAAATCGGGCTCGTGGACGGCTGCCGCGGCTGCGCCGGGGGAAAACCAGCGAAGTTCCCGCTCATCCTTCTGAGGGAACTGGCTGTCCAGTTCGAGAACGTTGAGAAGATGGACCTGAACAACGGTCAGGACGCTCTCCTCCTCGCTCAGCTTTTTCTTGTAGGTGTAGTAGCCGCAAGGCTTCTTGCGAACGCGCCCTCGTACCCCGGCTTCGTGCCATGCCTCACGCTGGGCGACTTCGTGAGGTTTTTTCTTGGCAAAGCCCCAGCCTTTCGGGATGATCCAGCGGCCAGAATTACGGCTCGTAATCAGCAGGACCTGAATGGGCTCTTCCCAGCCGGGCACGAGCCTGAAGCAATGGGCAGCATATTGCTTGTCGGTAGGCGACGATCGCTGCGCGCATCGTCGGCGTTTTTTCTTCTCATTCAGCATTGGTCCGGGAACTCAACGAGAAAGACCTTATCGGCAAGCATCGGATTGCCGGTTGGGACGAAGTCACGGTGCCTGCGCTTAAAAGCGATTGCTTGCACAAAAAGGGTCAATGCACCGACCATGCCTCCGTCCACGATTGCCATCATGCGGGGCCTTGCGCGGCATCGCTTGTCAACCAGGCCTTGAATGCCTCGACTTCGTCTGTCTGGATTGCGCCGACCCCGGCTTCCTTCAGCGCGCCCCAAACCTGACTTGGTTCGCTTAACGCCCGTGTGTCGTTGTAGGCGAGGCAATGGGAGACATCGAGCGTGTTGATCCATAGCCGGATGTTCTGGCGCTCCAGTTCTTCGCGGCCTGCGGCGAGATCGGCGATGTCGGAAAATTTTACTTCTATCATCGGCGCGCGAAGCCGTTCGATACGGCGGAGATCCTCCGCAAATTTGCCGTTTGGACGCACCTGGAACATCGGCATATGTGGAATACGTCCGAACCAGTCCTGGTCGATGAGCGCGAAACGGTCCGCCGTCGGATCAATATCCGTCTTTACCAGAACCTGTCTCTCCATTCCGAGCCTCAGCACCGTATTCATGACGAGCGGCAGATCACGGATGAACTTCGTATCGATATTGATGGCAATGCGTCCGCGCGCTTCTTCGAGCATTTCTGCAAGGGTTGGCACGCACTCTTCGGTGGCGGTTGCATGCGCTCCACCGGCGCCAGCGCGCAGCATGGCGCGACGGAGGGAGGAAAACGGCATGTTGCCAACTTTCCCCGTTGCCGTTGTCGTTCGATCGAGAGTTTCGTCATGAATGACCACAAGCACCCCGTCGGCGGACGACTGGGCGTCGATTTCCACCATCTCGACGCCGAGCGCGATTGCAGCACGAATGGAGGCAAGCGAGTTTTCCGCCGTCGACTTCCAGACGCCGCGATGGGCGATGGTCAGGATCGCGGGGTTGCTGCGCGTCGTCATCTCGAGGACGTCGCCGTGGAAAGCAGGAATACGGTCAGTGGCAGGCGCATGTTGCATAGTTTTCGACTTTCGACAGGTTGGGACGCATCAGATCTTGCCCATGCCCGCTGCCATCAGGTCGTCGCGCAGGATGCGGCCGGCAATGATGAAAACGATGAGCGCAGGCAGGAGGAGGATGAAGGAGATGATAGAGGCCAGCGGGAGCTGTATCGAATAGGGATCGAGATACATGTAGAGCTTGATCGGCAGCGTCTCGACGACCGGCGCGCCGACGATGAAGGACTTGTCGAATTCCTCGAAACTGCCGATGAACGACATCAGTCCACCGGCGAGAAGCCCGGGGACGGCAAGTGGCAGTATGATGTGGGCAACGATGCCGGCAGTGCCCGCGCCAAGCGAGCGTGCGGCATGGATCACGTCGTCAGGAATGGTTTCGAGCGTTGCGCTCATCAGCCGGATCATCAGCGGCAAGGTGCCGACGATCTGCACGAGGACCACGCCTAAGATGGAGTAAGAGAGCCCGAGCGTCATGAAGAGCTTCCCGATGCCGATCGCCACAACGAGGCCCGGAATGATGATCGGCGCAAGAATGAAGATCTCCACCAACCGCTTGAGGCGGAATGGAAAGCGGGCCATCGCCCAAGCCGTGGGGAGCGCCAGGAAGGCGGTTGCCGATGTCACCACCACGGCAATCAGGATACTGTTGATTGCGGCCCGCAGAAGGCCCGGATCTGACAGGATGATCGTCCAGCGGCTTGCGGTATAGTTCCGCGGCACGACAAGCGGCGGCTGCCATCCATCCGCAAGGCTCCAGAGGAACATCAGTGCCAGTGGCAGCGCAATGGCAAGAAAAAGGGTGCTGTAAAGGCCGATCGCCACCGGGAGACGATCTTCCTGTGTGAAGTAGCGGCGACGGCGCGGTGGTGCGGCGGCAATGGAGAGCGTCATTGATGGCCTCCCTTCGCATTTCCGGCGCCGATACGATCGGTCAGCGCGTAATAGGCCATCAGGACCAGAACCGCGAAGAGGCTCAGCAACATGCCCATCGCATAGACCTGCGGAAAATGTCCCTGATTGAACTCGTTGACCATCAGGACCGAGAGCGGCCGGGCAACGGGCGGACCGACGATATCGGGAATGGCATATGAGCCCATCGAGCCGATGAAGGTCAGAAGAATTGCAGCGGTGATACCGGGCATGGCAAGCGGCACCTCGACGAACAGGAACGTCTTGATCCGCGATGCGCCGAGGGTTCGCGATGCTAAACGGATATCTTCGGGAATGGCCGCGAAAGCGCTGGTGATGATCAAGGTCATGAACGGGATCTGTTTCCAGACGCTGGCCAGAATGACGCCAACACCCCAGTCGTCGCGCACCAGCTTGGGAAGACCGAGGCCAAAAGGTGCGATGACACGATCGACAAAGCCGCCGCGTTCGAACATCACGATGACCATCAAGCCGACGATAATGCCGGGCACCGCCATGGGAAGTTTGTACAGGCCGCTGAAAAGCTTGCGTCCGAGAAAGCTCCTGCGGATCAAAAGAGCGAGTGGCACCGACACGAGAATGGAAACGATAACGGGCGCGACGCCGTAATAGATCGACGTCTTGAGGCCGCGCAGCATGGACGGCCTGGTAAATATCCGCACATACCACTGTAGTGTCAACGCTCCGTCGTCATTGAGAAAGCTGCCAACGAAGGTGGAAAACAGCGGCCCGCCAAAGAACAGCAGCAAATAGCCAACGCCCGGCGCCAGCAACAGCGGCACGAAGAAGCGCCGTTCTCGAAGAAGAACGCCCATCATGCCGCTTCCCTTGCTGGCCGGTCATCGAGACGATGGGCGACGTCGGGAAGAGCGAGCGCGACCCTGCTGCCGACCTCGATCAGGTTGTCGGCCCCGGCCTTGCTGACCTTGATCACCTGGCCGGCGATCGAGATGGTGTAGAGCGCGCTGGCACCCAGGAAGGAAAGGGCGGTGACAGTGCCGGGTCCCTCCGTGTCGACAATGATTTTGATATTTTCCGGTCGCACGGAAATCTGGGCCGCGCCCGCAGACCCGGAATCGAGCAACACCGACTGCCCCCAGGGAAGCCGCGCATGTCTGCCATCGGCATGGACGGCGATGATGTTGGTCTGGCCGAGGAAGCCTGCCGTGAATGCATGCCTCGGCGAGCGGTAGAGATCGAGCGGCGTGCCAATCTCCACCACCCGGCCTTCGTTCATCACGACGATGCGGTCCGACATCGCCATCGCTTCGGCCTGGTCGTGGGTGACATAGAGGCTGGTGGTGCCGATGCGCCTGTGGAGTTCGACCAGTTCGTGGCGCAGCATTTCGCGCAGCTTGGCGTCGAGGTTCGACAGTGGCTCATCGAACAGCAGCAAGCCGGGCTGCATGACAATGGCCCGTGCCAGGGCAACGCGCTGCTGCTGCCCGCCCGAAAGCTGACGCGGCATGCGATCGACAAGTCCGGTCAGGTTGCAGATCTCAAGCGCATGGGCAATGCGGCGCTCGCGCTCCCCTGGGGGTACCTTTTTCATCCTGAGCCCGAAACCGAGATTTTTCGCCACGGACATGTGGGGAAACAGTGCGTAGGACTGAAAGACCATCGCTATGTCACGCGCTTCCGGCGGCGCCGTATCGATCCGCCGCCCGGCCAGGTGAACTTTTCCGCTGCTCGGTGTCGTGATGCCCGCCAGAATGCGAAGGAGCGTCGACTTTCCGCATCCAGACGGTCCGAGAATGGTTACAAATTCGCTCCGCTCAACGCTGATTGAAACCGGACGCAACGCCCGGCTCAGGCCGTAGGCCTTGGATATATCGGTGATTTCGAGTTCGCTCATGGCTATCTACTCCGGGCGGGCGCGCTGATGGTCCTTGATCGACGGAGATCACAGCACGGCTGATGGGCCGATCTGAGATGTCTCCGGTCGGTTGGCCGCTACTGGTTGAGCACTTTTTCGTCCAGTGCCTCGCCGAGCGCGGTCGACATATCCCAGAAGGCTGGCACCGAGAGGCGCGGATAGACGCTGGCCGGCAGCATGTGGGTTTGGGCGGATGCGGAGATCAGGTTGTCCGTCACGTCGGTGCGAGGGGACCGCGAGGCCTTGTTTTCCAACTTCCAAAGCTGGAATTCCTTGCTCATCGCCATGTCGACCAGCAGGAGTGCTGCCGCAACATGCTTGGCGTTGGCTGGCACGATCATGGCGTCGCCCGAACCGACCTGGCCTTTTTCCAGCAAGGTGAGGCGAAAGGTATCAGGCAGTTGTTTCGTCGAGAGGAAGGTCATCACCTGGTCTTCCCAGACCGTGCCCATGTACAACTGTTGATTATTGATCAGGTTGAGTGTGTCGGCATTGCCATTGGTGAGTTCGGCGACGGACAGCAGGCGGCGGTAGTAGCTCCACACCGGATCGAGACAATCCGATTTCATAGCCCAATCTTCGGCTTCCTGAGCGGTCTGGGCATAGTTGGTCAATTGCTTGCGGCAATCACCGGTGAGGTAGCTGAGCGCCACGGAGTAGATGAACCCGCTGCCGGATCCACCCTTGGACGGAAGGGTGACGCCAAGACGTTTTGGATGCTTCTCGGCCCACACGAGCAGTTCGTCGAAATTCTTCGGGACTTCCTCCGGCTTGACGAAAGCAGCGTCATAGCCGATCGCCGTCTGATTGAGGTGAACCAACGGAAAGCTGCCGCCGTGCGGTTTGCCGAAAACAGTGTCGGCAAGCGTCGGATCGTAGCTCCTCATATTCGGCAAGATCTTGGTCAGCGCAATATTGCCTATCACGCCTTTCGAAGAGAGAAGCGGAAAGCTTCCCCCTCCTGTGAAATAGGCATCCACAGGCGCATCCTGCCCGGCCTGCTGAACGACAATGAGTTGCTGGTTGGCCTGCTCGCCATTGACGTCGTGATATTCGACGTTGATGCCATATTTGGCTTTGAAGCGGGTGATCAGTTCCTGCCACGTATCGCTGAAGCTGCCAGCGAAATTGTACATCGTTACCGTACCCTCGGCCTTCGCGGCGGGAACAATGATGTCGTAGAAATTGTCGCGGGTCACCTTTGCCAGATCGAAGTCGAGATTTTTCATATTCGTATCTGCTGCTATACAAGGCGAAGCAAACATCGCCAGTAAGGCAATCGCACAGGACTTCAATGACATGGGTTCCCCTCAGCCGCATTGGAAGATGGGGCTAAATACTACACATTAGGTGTAATATTTATGACAGTTTCGTGAAGTCTGCTTGAGAGCGATACTCACCGTTGCAGATAATAAGCCTACCGGTTAATCCAGACGCCATGGTTTCAGCAACAGACGCCTCTTTTGAGCTCGATCGCCGCCCTCTCGCCAGCGATAATGAGCGATTGATACTTGATATCGTCAGACGGCACGGGCCGATCGCGCGTGCGACAATTACTGCGCACACAAACCTGGCCCAGCAATCGGTTCACCGGCTGGTCGAGGGGCTGATTGAGCGCGGGTTGCTCCAGACCGGCAAACCGCTACGAGGCAGCCGGGGCCAGCCAAGCCCGACGATTGAACTGGTCAAGACCGCAGTCTTTTCGATCGGGATATCCATCAATACCGATTCGGCGGTGTTGTGCATCTCGGACTTCGGCTGTGGCGTCGTTGCCCAGGAGAAGCTTTCAATCGCACCGCATGACCGGACGGAAACACTGGTCGCCCTGACCCGGACACTGGATGCGTTGCTTGTGAAGCACGCAATTGCGCGCGAACGGCTGATTGGCCTCGGCTTTTCCATGTCCGGCTTTTTCGTTTCGAAAAACCACATTTTCAATGCACCGGAACCATTGCGGCAATGGTCCCTGATCGATCTTCAGCCGATCATGGAAAGTGCATTCCGATTGCCTGTCTGGTTGGAGAATAATGGAACCACGGGCGCGATCGGCGAGAGCCTTCGCGGCGTCGGTCTGTGGTGCCAGACATTTGCCTATCTCTCGTTCAATTACGGATTCGGCGGCGGCCTCATCCTCGATGGCAAGCCATTCCATGGTTTCTATGGAAACGCTGGCGAATTGAGCGGCATTTACAACGCGGATGAGGCAGCGCGCAGGCCGGCGCTTCAGTATCTCATGCAAAGGCTGCTGGAGAACGGCGTTGATGTCTCGTCGGTGGAGATGCTCTGCGAAACGTTCGATCCGGCGTGGCCGGGCGTCAGCGACTGGCTGACGGAAGTAATGCCGCAACTCAATCGGCTCATCGCAAGCTTGATTGCGGTCATCGACCCCCAGGCGATCGTGCTCGGCGGCCAGTTGCCTCGCGCGCTCGGAAACATGATGATCGAACGCGCCGTCATGCCCTCGACGCGCAAGCACCGCTACGACATTGGACCGCAGGAGGCCAAACTTCTCCTTAGCCAGACCGATGGCGATGCAGCAGCTCTCGGCGCCACCCTATTGCCGCTCAAAGTCCGATATTTCCTTTAGAGACTATCTCAAAGCCTCGAGCATCCCGACCCGCGCCACGTATCTAGCCCGTCAGCGCTGCATGGACGGATAGTCGCTTGCGAACGCATAAAGGACCGCCGGCGCGAGCCAATCAGCGTTCGACGGCAGGCCAGACTCGAAGCCATCTGATGATGGATCGGCCTCATGCGGCCATAAATTGTAGTCCGCTCACCCGTTTCTCGTTGCCTGCCGGGTCGCACGTTGCAAATGAGCAATGTCCCAACATCGCTTTGTACCTAAATTGCATCACCGAGTAAGTCGGCGTATTTTCTGTGTAACGGCTGGCGTTTCAGCGGATCGTCCAATGCCCAAATGCATCCGATATGCGTTGGCGCTCGCGACCCGGTTTGTAATCACTCCCCCGCGCAAATCTGTTTGACGCGCATTTTCACTTGTCGGCAGGCTCATTATTAGCCTGCTACATTTATGGGGGTTGATACGTGAATATGGTAAAACCGCTTCTGGGCTTTGGGTCCGCGCTCTTTGCAATCTCCCTTGCCCACGCTGCCAATGCAGCCGATGCAGCAATTGCTGCAGAGCCCGAGCAGCTTGAATATGTTCGTCTCTGCGACGCCTATGGCGCAGGCTATTTCTTCATTCCAGGCACTGAAACCTGCCTCAAGATCAGTGGCACGGTGCGAACCGAGGGAAAATGGCATAATCCGTATAACCCGGGAACGGGTGGCGACTACGGCACGCTTTGGCACTCGCGCGCCCAGATCGCGGTCGATACCGCATCGGATACCGAATACGGCGCGCTGAAGACAGACAGCATCTACCGCTTCGACTGGCAGGAAGGCGTGACAACCGATAAACTGGTCTGGGCCAATATCAGTCTGGCTGGCTTTACCATTGGCAAGATAGATTCGGCGTATAACCTTTACATGGGTTACGCCGGAAACGTCATGAACGACGATATCGTCTATGACGGCCCGCCCGAAATCAACCAGATTACCTACAACTACGATGCCGGAAACGGCATCACGGCTGTCGTTTCGCTGGAAGATACGAACTCTGGCGCTGACCTGTCCGCCTATAACGGCGCCTGGGTCCAGTCCAAGACCAACGAATATATTCCGAACGCCGTTGCCGGTATTGGTTTTAAATCCGGTGCCTGGCAGATCCGCTTTGTCGGTGGTTACGATGCTATCGTTGAAGAAGGAGCCGTCAAAGCGCGCGTCGATGCAGATTTCGGCATCTTTAAAGCGTTTCTGATGGGCGGTTGGAACACGGACGGCAACAAGCTCAACAAATATGCCGGCTCGAACCTTGATCCGTCGGCTTGCCCGGCTGGCCATGCCGAACTGTGCGGCTGGGGCGACTGGGCATTGTGGACCGGCGTCACTCTGCCGATCGACGAGAAACTGCAGGCAAATGGCCAGGTAGCCTTCACCGACTCGAAAATCCTTCAGGTGACAACCAATATTCGGTGGAGCCCGGTTAAAAACATGCTGGTCGAGCCGGAAGTTACCTATACCAAGTTCGACTCGGTAAATCAGGAGCAATGGGCTGGCATCCTGCGCCTGCAACGCAGCTTCTAGTGCGACGACAATTACTCTGAGACAAACAGGAGAAGCCTGGCATTTCGCCCGGCTTCTCCAACACGCTTCGAGCCTAAGTCTGCAACTTTGTTGTTCTGACCAACAGCGCTCGATGTGCCGCTTACGACTTTCATACTAGTGCCGAGATGGAATGGTAAAACTGCTCTCGGCGCGCAGAGATGCCTACATCCTCTGTTCCTGATGGCTCACCTGAGCGGAGATGCAAAATGAAATCAAATGAAGTCGCCAACTGCTGGGAGGCCAACGCCGAAGCCTGGACCCGGCTGACCCGTGCTGGCTATGATGTCTATCGCGACGTTCTCAATACGCCGGCTTTCCTGGATATGCTCCCTCCGGTGGCTAACCTGAAGGGGCTGGACCTGGGCTGTGGCGAAGGGACGAACACGCGTGCGGTCGCACGTCGCGGTGCACACCTTACCGGGCTCGATATCGCGCCAACTTTCATCCGACATGCCCGCGAGGCGGAGCAGCAGGATCCCATCGGTATCGACTACGTGCTGGGCGATGGCCTGACGATCGATTTTCCGGATGCGAGCTTCGATTTTGTCGTCGCCTTCATGTCGATGATGGATATGGCAGATCAACGAGCGGTCTTCTCCGAGGTGCAAAGGGTATTGAAGCCGGGTGGATTCTTCCAGTTCTCGATTTTACACCCATGCTTTGTACCGCCAACCCGGAAGAATATTCGCAACGAAGCAGGCGAACCCATCGCTGTGCAGGTCGCGGACTATTTTGAAGAACCGGACGGCCAGATTGAGCGATGGACCTTCTCCGCGATACCCGCAGAACAGCGAGTGACGGAGAAGCCCTTCGAGGTACCGAGATTTCATCGAACGTTGACCACTTGGGTATCGATGATCGTCGAAGCCGGGCTGCAAATTGAAGCGTTTGGCGAACCTCGCGCAACCAAACAAGTCGCCAAATCTCAGCCATCTGTGGCGGACACGCGCATTGCCCCACTCTTTCTCCACATCAGAGCACGAAAGCCGTAGGCTCGTCGTTGACCGCTCCTGGGACGAGAACATCAGCACGCCGGATCTGCCTACGGTTTCGCAATGAACCCTCTTGCATGGCGGTGATGCGGCAGGGGCCGTTTCGCTACAAATCCTGCGATTTTGGTCGTTCGAGCTTCGTCCAGCTGGACTTCGAGGCAAGGCGGTTGATCGGGCGTTCCACCAGCAGGTAACAGACTTCTGCGATGGCAAGGGCAGCGACGATTGAAACGATGGCGTTCATGTGGCCCAACCGGTCGAACTTGAGGACGGCGGCGAGCACGATGCCGTGGGTGAGATAGAGCGAATAGGACGCATCGCCGAGTTTCTCCAGAGGCGACAGCAGGCGCGCGGGCCAGCGCCCGCAATCCTCGAGCGCAATGCAGCTTGCAAGCAGCAGCCCGGCGGGTAGCCCCCAGACGATAATGCGGTAGGGCGTCATGTCGATGTGGGCAAAGGCTGTTGCGGCCAGGAGGACGACGCTGCCGGCCAGGCCTATCAGTGCGACGCCAGCGGGGATGGGTTTGCGCAACTGTGAAATGCCGAGACCGAGGACAAACTCCAGCAGCATTGGCGTGGTCCACTGGATCACGGCGGGCGCCTGCCAGCCGTAGAGGCCGAGGGCGACCAGTGCGCAGAGCAGCAGCGAGGCGACGACAATCGGACGGGTGGTGAAAAGTGCCGCCGCAAAGACGGCATAAAAAAGCATTTCGAGGTTCAGCGTCCAGCCCGGCACGAACAGCGGCCAGATGTGACCGCCGGGGTCGAAATGCGGAATGAACAGCATCGACAGGATGATCCGCCGGGCATCGAACGAGAAGTTCGACAGCAGGCCGAAGACCGATGCGCCGCAGACGGCAAAGGTGACGAGCCAGTAGAGCGGGGCTATCCTCAGCAATCTTCTGGCCAGGAAAACACGCGGCGTCTCGCGCGTCCCGACGGTGCCCATGATGAAGCCCGAGATCAGAAAGAAAATGTCGATGCCAGCTCCACCAGCATCAAAAGCGCCGTCGCTTAAATGGTAGAAAAGGACAAGAAGGGCTGCAATTGCCCTCAGGCTCTGTACAGAACGTAATTTTTTCAAAATGAAATCCAGGTACGGTTGCTCTTCAAAGACGACCGATAGCCCCGTGACGTGACCATATTGTGCTGTTCTGTCATTGGGGTGGCGGTGGCTGATTTTGCCACCATCGCCCGTTGCGTCATGCCATCCTCGTTGACGGGTGTAGCATGGTGGTCAGTTTGACCAGCTGAAAGCCTCGCCACGGCTCGTCTTCGAGCCAACTAATGGTCTATCGCGTGATAAACAGTGAGGCGAAGAATAGGCTGTGAAAGCCTGCCTTTCTCACATGACGAGGATGGCATCACACACACCAGATACGTTGTTCGAGTTTATCAAGCTGCTCCCGATCGGGTGCAGACCACTACGGTATTATTCAATTGTGCGACTTATGATCCCGTACAGGATCAATGACTGAGTTGCTCCCATACGGGATCAATGTCCATTGATTTGGCGGACCTCCGCTGCTATGTTCCCGCTCGGGAGCGAAATATGGCAAATAACCCTAAATTTCCGAAGAAACAGCACGCTCTTGTTGGCACTGATAATGTCCAGGATTTGGCGCGACGGCTGGCGGCCGGCGAAGCTTCTGTCGATGTGATCAAACGCATCAACGAAAGTATGGCCGCCCATAGCAGCATCATCAAAACGATATCTTCGGCCGGAGAGATCGCCAAGGTATTATCGCAGATCAGCGAGACCGGGAAGATCATGGAGAGGTTCAAGGTCTCGCTCCCAAAGGTCGATCTTAAGCTCCCCGATCCTTCGCAAAGGATACAGGCCTCGCTACCGCGGCCTCTCGACGACTTGCCGTCGTATATCCCGCCAACTATGGCGGCCACCCGCCCGGACGTGCCTGACTCAAACCTTTCAAGCGCATCCAAGAAAGCCACGCAGATCAACACGCCGGGCGATCTCGGTCAAATGATACGCCGTGCCCGAGAAACGCGCAGGCTTTCCCAGCAAGCGTTTGCGGACCTAGCCGGCGTTGGTCGACGGTTCATTTCCGAACTTGAAAACGGCAAGGCAACGCTTGAATTCGACAAGGTGCTGACGGTGCTGCGGGCCGCCGGCATCTCGATGTTTGCAAGAGACCGATGACGTCGATGGATGTTCTGGCTCTTGATGTTCGCCTCGACGGCTACGACCACCCTGTCGGCATTCTGGTACGCGATCCAAACGGCGCAATCGCATTCGCATATCGCAGCGACTATCTTTCCCGTAGCGATGCCACGCCGTTGTCGCTATCCTTGCCGCTTGGGACAAATCCATTTGAAGATTTGGTTGCTCGGCCATTCTTCGACAATCTGCTGCAAGAGCGGGACAGCGCCTTGTCGGACATCATGGCGCGCGAGGGACTGTCGCGTGACGATGTTGTGGGGCTTCTGTACCATCTCGGCAAGGATTGCGCCGGTGCGCTCTCCATCCTGCCGGCCGGCGCGGCACCGACAAAGGTGCCCGGCGAATACGGAAAAGATTACCTTCCGCTCGACCTCAAGCGCCTTGAGGCGATCGTCGATGCGCTACACAAGCGCAAACGCTTGCCTGCTGGAATAGAAGATCCGTCGCCTCTGGCAGGCATGCAGAGCAAGATCGCTCTGACACTCCTGCCGGACGGATCACTTGCCGAGCCTGTTCCAGGCTCAGGCGCACCGACCACACATATCCTCAAGGTGCCGGACCAAGACCACCTGCAAGACGCCCCTCTTGAGAACGAGGCAATGCGCCTATCGCAGTCGCTCGGTTCCGATACCGCCGACACGGTGGTTTTGCCACTCGGCGGGCTTAATACGCTGCTTGTGACCCGATTTGACCGGGCGCTCGACCAGCAAAACCGCATCGTCCGAATCCATCAAGAGGACTTTGCCCAGGCCTTGGGCTTGCCTGCGTCCCTGAAATACGAAAGACGTGGGGCAGGCAACCGCCGCTTCAACGTGTCTGCGATCCGACGAGTCCTCGAAGCGACGATTGATCCGGCCGGCGCCAAGGAGATTTTCATCCGGGCGACACTGTTTGATCTCCTGGTCGGCAACGCCGACGGTCATGCCAAGAACTTTGCCCTGCTTTACGAGCGGGGAGGTCGCATACGCATGGCGCCACGTTATGACATCCTGCCAACTCGACTGGATGAGGCTTTAACGGATGAGCTCACCTATCGGATCGGCGAAGCGGAGACGCTCGACGAGATAACGACCGACAATTTCGACTTATTCCTCAAGACGCTTGGTGTCGATGGTGCCGCCGCGCGCCGGCGCATCCGCGTCAACTACACCACATCCATTGGCGGCGAGCTTGCCGACCATCTAGACGATCTTGGACATCGCGGCCTGAAACGGCTTGCGGATCTTATCGCATCGAACATCAGGACGCTTTTCGATGCGTTCGGACTGGAGGTTCCAGAGAAAGCGAGGGATCGCGATGCCTTTATCGGCAGACGTGCGGATGGCTGTTAAGTTGATTGCGGCGGCATAGCCTTGACGACGGCGGCGGTGAAGTAGCGTCGTTTCGACACTGGCCAACAAGAGCCTTTGGTAAGCCACGCAGCTCTCAGCTAATCGCTCAGGCGCGCAGGCAGAACTCCGTGACCCGGGATGCAAAACTTTGATGTGTTCGACCAGCCAGGCCTCATGCGGGATTTCGTAGGGGCACCCTTCAGTTCAGTTGTTAAGTGGCATTGGTTTTTCACCCGAAGGCAGTAGACCGAAGAGGTGACTGATTGAGTTCAGGAACGCTCCATACGGTTGGCCGAGCAAGATCATGATCACCGCCGCGCCCAATACCCCTCGCGTCACCGGAAGCGCGACTGGCAACACGAAGGGAAACGGAACTAACGACAGCGGTGGGGCCAACGGTAGCGGCAAATCGCAGGACTGCAACGGCTCCGTGACTAACAAGAACACCACCAACATGAAGTCGGATGCTTCAGGCGCTCAGGCATCGAACTGCCAATAGGTAACCGCCGATTGTTGAGAAGCCGTGGCTTACGTCGGGGCTTTTTCCTTTTGCCGATGATGAACAACAACGAGCAGCCCGAGACGTCTTACAAACAGTACCGATCGCCCTTCATGTTGCATTCGCTTTCATTATCGTGACGATATTCGCAACCTTCGCTCGGATGAACCTGGCTATCCAGCCCACTTTAGCCACGAGTATGGTCATACAGACACCTTGCAAACGCCAGCCATTGAGCAGGAGGGGCCGCCCGGAAACCTTAGGCCGCTCGGGCCGGATGATGAAGCTGGCTGAGAGCGGCGGTGGTGCTTCGCCGTTGATGGCGGTGTTCGGTTGGTTGAACCTCAAAACGGTGGGAGATTACGTTCCACAGGTCTTGAAACGAAAACACGGGCTCGCTTTTCGGGCGTCGGGCAGAGTACGAAAAGACGAAAATTGTCCCACTTTTGGCGGTGGAAAAGCCACATAAAAGTCATAGAAAATATGATTTTGGTTGGATGGTGGGCGATGACGGACTCGAACCGCCGACATCCTCGGTGTAAACGAGGCGCTCTACCAACTGAGCTAATCGCCCGTCGCATTCGCTGGGAAACTTCCAGCTGCGTTCGGTGGCCGCTTTCTAGTCTTTGCGAAAAAAATCTGCAAGAGCGAATGTTCATAATTCTCGGCTTTTTTTCGGGTGGTGACAGCGGTCGGTCGCAAATTCCCTCGCCTGTCAGGGCGACCGTCTATCGCCACTCGGCCGGTCATACAGTGGCCTCCCGATCAGGGGATCCGGTGGTTCCGGCGGCCCACCTTATCGGAAGATATCCTGCACCAGCATGGACGTTTCCGGAACCAGCGTTACGATCATCAGCGTCACCCAGAGTGCGAGCATGAACGGCCAGATCGACTTTACCACCGTGCTGACCGGTACTTCGCCGATGGCGCAGCCGAGGTAGAATGCTGCTCCAACCGGTGGTGTGTTGAGGCCGATGGTCGAGTTCAAGAGTACAATGATGCCGAACTGGACGGGATCCATGCCGTAATGGGTGACGATCGGCAGGAAGATCGGCGTGCACACCAGGATATGGGCGGCCATATCGAGGAAGATGCCGAAGATGAACAGCGCGATGTTGACGAGGATGAAGATCACCCAGGGCTGCGTGCTGATATGGCTGAGCGCATCGCCGGCCATGTCGGCAACGCCGTAGATGCTCATGAGGTAGCCGAACATGGTGGAAATGCCGATCAGAAGCAGCACCACGCCCGTGGTTTTCGTCGCCTTGGCCACCGCCTTCAGGAAGCTCTCAAAGGACAACGTGCGATAGACGAACACCGTCAACAAAAGGGCATAGAGTACGGCGACGGCGCCAGCTTCTGCGGCGGTAAAGACGCCCGAAAGGATGCCGCCGACGATGATGACGATGATGAAGAGGCCGGGCACGGCTGCCGCAAGGCTTCGCCAGACTTCGGTCCAGCCGGGGAAGACGCCCTTGGCATAGCCGCGCGACCGCGCCACGAAGTAGGCGGTCATCAGGTTGGCGATGGTGAGAATCAGGGCGGGAATTGCGCCGGCCATGATCAGCGAATTCATCGAGACGAGGCCGCCGGCCGCCAGCGAATAGATGATCATGTTGTGGCTTGTCGGCATGAGAGCGCCGACGAGAGAGGAATAGGTGGTGACGTTGACCGCATAATCGGCATCGATGCCTTCGCGCTTCATCAGCGGAATGAGCGCCGAGCCCATGGCGGAGACGTCGGCGACAGGCGATCCGGAAACGCCCCCGAACATCGTGCAGGCTACGACATTGGTCATGCCGAGACCGCCCCTGACATGGCCGACCATCGCCTTAGAGGCGCGGATGATGCGGTCGGCAATGCCGCCATACATCATCAGCTCACCGGTGAAGATAAAGAACGGGATCGTCAGGAAGGAGAATGTCCCCATGCCAGACGCCATGCGCTGGAAGACGACCGCCAGTGGCAGGCCCTCGTAAAGCACGGTGGCAATGGAGGAGAGGCCGATGGCAAAGACCACCGGCATGCCGAGTATCAGGCCTACGACGAAGGTCGCGCAGAGAATGATCAATGCCATGAGGGGATTACCTTGATTTTCAGGATGGCGGCGATGATGCGTTCGACGGCGAATAGGGCGATCAAAAGGCCGCCGGCGGCCAGCGGCACGTAACTCCAAGCCTGTGAAATCGGCAGGCCGGCATTGAGGTAGGGTGCCATCTCCACCGCAAGCTCGGCGCCGCTGTAGGCCATCGACAATCCGAAGACGATCATGCCGAGATAGACGATGATCTCTGCAGCCATCCGAAATGGCTCGGGCGCCAGATTGAGCAGCGAATCCATGCCGATATGCCGCCCGTCGCGCACGCCGACGGCCGCCGCAAAGCAGGTGACATAGAGAATGACGACCAGCGCGAAGATTTCGGTCCAGGCCGGCGAGTCGTTCAGCACGTAGCGCCCGAAGATCTGGTAGAGGACGGCCGCAACGATCAGCAGCGTACCGAGCACCGCAAATTTTAGGCAGATCCGCGAGAGCCAGGCGTTGAAGGCGAAGAAGCGGCCAAGCGGGCCCGTCGTATTGACGGTCGTCCGGATCGTCTCGGCACGCGCGGGGTCGATGGGCGGTGCATGCGGATGCGCAGCCATGGGCGGTCTCCTCGGATGATGATCGTCAGGCGGAGTGGATAGCCGTCACCGCCACGCAGTGGTCAGGGCCGACGCGCTGTCACGCGCCGGCGGAGACGTTATTTCGTGGCCTTGATGGCGGTGATCATGTCCTTCAGGGCGGGATCGGTGACGAACTGATCGTAGATCGGCTTCATCGCGGCCTCGAACGGTGTCTTGTCGATGGTGATGACCTCGACGCCGGATGCCTTGACCTTCTCTTCGGACGTCGTTTCCATGGCGTCCCAGAGCTGGCGCATATAGGTGACCGACTGTTTGGCGAGCTGGCGGACCTGCGTCTGTTCGGCCGGTGTGAAGCTGTCGTAGACGCGCTTCGACATCAACAGGACATCCGGGGACATCGAGTGTTCGGTGAGCGAGTAATACTTCGCCAGCTCATAGTGGTGGAAGTTGTAGTAGCTCGGCCAGTTGTTTTCGGCACCGTCGATCAGCCCCGTCTTCAGGCCGGTATAGACTTCACCCGTCGGCATAGGCGTGGCGTTGGCGCCGAGCGCCTTCATCATCGCCACCCAGACATCCGACTGTTGGACGCGGATCTTCATGCCCTTCAGGTCTTCCATCTTGCGCACCGGCTTGGTGGTGTAGAAGGAACGCGAGCCGGAATCGTAGAAGGCAAGGCCGACCAGTCCGTGGGCATCGCAATCGGCGAGGATCTTGTCGCCGATCGGCCCGTCGAGCACTGTGCGCATCTGCGCCTTGTCGTGGAACATGAAGGGCAGGACCGGCACCATCATCGCCGGGCAAATGGTGTTCAGCGTTCCGGCATTGACGCGGATGAAGTCCAGCGCGCCGAGCTTGACCTGCTCGATCGTGTCCTTCTCGCTGCCGAGCTGCGAGTTCGGGAACACCTTGATGGTATATTTTCCGTCCGACGCCTTGCTGAGCGCGTCGCTCATGAACTGCACGGCTTTGACGGTCGGGTAGTCCGGTGCCTGGACGTCGGCCGAGCGGAACTGGCGCGCCTGTGCCGGCGCGAACGTGCCGAGTGCCAGCAGGCCGGCAAAGGCAGCAGTGATGATCTTGCTGTGCGTCATTGTTTCTCTCTCTCCCAGTACGAAACAAAATGGCCGCGCGCTTTGGCTCTGTCAGAGAGCGAGGCGCCGGTTAGGCGTAGAAATCGATGTTGCAGGGGATCGGGACGTTCAAACGCTACTCGACGCCCCGCTGTCCTCCCATGCCGAAGCCGAAACCTCCTCGTTCCGGCAAAACCTCAAGCCACCGTGCCGTTGGCAGGCAAAAATCCAAAAAGCTGCTGCGGATTATCGACCAATGCCAGCTTTCGGGCATGGTCATCCGAAAGCCAGCCAAGCACGGTATCCGCCAGCGCAGCATCGTCAGGATATTGCTCCTGCTCCCGCGCCAGATTGTGCGGCCAGTTGGTGCCCCAGACGATCCGCTCCGGCGCATGGGTTGCGATTGCACGGGCGACCGCCGCGATATCGGCAAAGTCAGGACCGCCGGATTTCGACGATTCATAGCAGCCGGCAAACTTAAACCAGCAACGGCCGCCATCGATGAGCCGCTTCAGCGCTGCGACCTCTGGTCCGTCAGGCGCCGCGCCCGCAAAAAACTTGCCGTGATGATCGAGAACCCACCGTGATTTCAGCGTCGCGAGCCGCGGTTCATGGCTGATGATGTCGCTGCCGTCGAACTGTATCGCCAGCATCCAGCCCCGGACACTTGCCTTTGCGTCAATATCCTCGAGAGCCTCCAGCCCGATCCCCCCGCCAGGCAGATCCATGATCCGCGCTCCCACGACGCCGGCCTTAGCGAGCGCGTCGAGTTCGGCGTCGGTCGTGTCTGCATCGATGACCGCAACGCCGCGAGCACTGCTGCCCATTTCGGCCAGGCAGGCCATCAGGTTGCCATTGGCGCGCTGGTGGGAATTGCCCTGCGTGATCACCACGCGCTCGATGCCGAGCCACCCCATCAGCTGACGATATTGCGATGGTGTCGGCAGGTCGTCGGCGGGCAGAGGCGGTCCGCCGGGAAGTGCCGGGAAGCCGGGCAGGTACATATGCGTCTGGCTGTCGATCGCACCGGCGGGAAGGGCGATGCGCGGCTTGCGGCCGGAGAGGGGACGGACGAGCATGTCAGTCGTCTCCCATGCGGAACTCGGCGAGTGCCGCGCGGTCGATCTCGATGCCGAGCCCCGGACCATCCGGTATCGCCACGACGCCGTCGACGTGTTCGATGGGCGTCGTGATGACGGCCTGGCGGAAAGGATTGTCGGTGCGGTCGAATTCGAGGATCGGCTCGATAGGATTGACCCGCACCGGGTTGGGGATCATCGACGCCATGAACTGCAGTGCTGCGGCGATATGGACCGCAGTGCCCCAGACATGCGGCACGACGCGCACGCCATGCAGCGCCGCCATGTCGGCGATGCGGCGGGCTTCGGTGAAACCGCCGACGCCGCAAAGGTCCGGCTGGATGATGTCGATGGCGCGGCTCTCGATGGGCTCCTGCATGCCCCAGCGCGTGTGCCAGGTCTCGCCTCCCGCAACCGGGATAGGCTGGCCTGCGCGCACCGCGCGATAGGCGCCCAGTTGTTCCGGCACGACGGGCTCCTCGAACCAGTCGATGCCGTGTTCGGCGGCGCGCTTGCCGAGCGACACTGCCTCGATGACATCGTAGCCGTGGTTGGCGTCGATCATCAGCCGGGTGTGCGGTCCGATGGCTTCGCGCACGGCGCGGATGACGCGCAGGTCCTCCTCGACATCGAAACCGATCTTGATCTTGACCGCATGAAACCCTGCCTTGGCATGGGTTCCCATCTCGTTGGCATTGTCCTCAATCCGGTCGACGCCATCGCGTTTGAAGCTGCCGGTGGCATAAGCGCGCACGCTCTTGCGGAAACGACCGCCCAGAAGGGTGGAGATCGGCACGCCGAAATGCTTACCCTTGATATCCCAAAGCGCAATGTCGATGCCGGACAGGGCGGTAATGGAAAGGCCTCGTTGGCCCTGGTCGCGCAGCGCGTTGTAGAGGACCGCCCAGATCTTTTCGGTCTCCAGTGGATCGGCACCGATCAGCCGGCTTGTATAGGCAGCCACAACTGCCGCATTCGGTCGCGCGGGGCCGAGGCATTCGCCCCATCCGATCGTGCCGTCGTCGCAAACGATCTCGACGAGCATATGCGCGCGGCGGTCGAAGCGCATCGATGCACTTTCGAAGGGCACCGGCAGGCGGTATTCGAGCAGGTGCGTGTTGACGGCAGCGATCTTCATCGGCCTAGCGCTTCCAGGGCGAAATGAGCTTCTCGAGCATGGCCTCTTCGTCCCGCGTCAGGTCTTCCAGCGGCGGCCTGACCTTGCCGGCATCGAAACCCTGCAGCCGCACGCCGGCCTTGATGGCAGCGACGGCATAGCCCTTGCGGCGATTGCGGATCGCCATGAACGGATAGAAGAAGTCCTTGAGGATCGTCTCGCAACGGGCGCGATCGCCGGAACGGAGTGCTTTGTAAAAGTCGACGGCAAGATCCGGCACGAAGTTGAAGACGGCCGACGAGTAGGTGGTAAAGCCGGCGCCGAGATAGGCTTCGGCGAAAAGCTCGGCCGTCGGCATCCCGCCGAGATAGGTGAGACGATCGCCGAGGGTCGCGGTGATCTGGCGGACGTTGCCGATCTCGCCGGTGCCATCCTTGAAGCCCACCAGATTAGGGCAAGCATCGCAAAGACGCTGCAGGGTGTCGACCGACAGCACCGAGTTGTCGCGGTTATAGACCATGACGCCGATATCGACCGACTGGCAGATGCGCTTGATGTGGGTGAAAAGACCTTCCTGCGGCGCATCGATCAGATAATGCGGCAGCAGCAGGATGCCATCGGCGCCTGCCTTCTCTACCGCCTGCGCCAGTTCGACGCCGACTTGGGCGCCGAAGCCACAGCCGGAGACGATGGCGGTCGAGCCGGCCGCTTCCTTGGCGGCCTTGACGATTGCCGGAATTTCATCGGGCGACAGCGAGAAGAACTCGCCAGTGCCGCCAGCTGCAAAAAGCACCGGCGCATCGTAGCTGGAAAGCCATTCGATGTGGCGCTGATAGCTTTCCGGCTGGAATTTTTCGTCCGCCCCGAAATGGGTGACGGGAAAGGATAGAAGGCCGGCACCAAGCGCGGTCTTGATTTCTTGTGGTGTCATCGGGTTCCCCTCCAGGCTCCTCCAGCTGCATTTGTCGTATAGGCAGCAGAGCCCATTGTCAACAACTCATCATACAGGTTTGCGTTGCCCGCGCAACAGTGTGCGGTAGCGGTCCTGGCTGCCCCTGAGGTGGCGGCGCATGGCGGCCCGGGCGGCTTCCTCGTCGCCGGCAGAAATGGCGGCGACGATCTGTTGATGCTCGTCGTCGATGAGGAGGATGTAGGTCGACTGGTCGGCTTCGTTCTCTCCGTCACGGATGGCAGCACGGGGAATGATGCGCGGTCCGATCATCGACAGGAATTCGCGAAACCGACCGTTATTGGTCGCTTCGGCGATGGCCAGATGCAGCGCGAAGTCGGCCTCGCTGGTCGGCACCCCGGCGTCGAGACAGTCGCGCACGGCGTGGTGGCGCTCGAAGATAGCCTCTTCCTGGGCCGGCGATCGGCGCAGGGCGGCAAGGCCCGCCGCCTCGACTTCGACGGCGGTTCTTAACTCCAGAAGCTCGATAACCGAGGAAACACGGGCGTGATCGAGGCTGCCGAAGGCCTGGATCTGGGCAGGCGGGTCCAGCACGAAGACACCAGCACCCTGTTGCGCCTCGACCAAGCGGTCGGCGCGAAGAGCAGCGATGGCTTCGCGCACCACCGTTCGGCTGACCCCGTGGGTTTCGGTCAGTTGCGCTTCGCTCGGCAGCTTGCTGCCCGGGGGGAACTGGCCGGCGGCGATGGCGCGGCGCAATGTGTCGCTGAGACGGGCCACCAGGGTCTGCGACTTTGCTTCGGTTTGTGACTTAGGCTGTAGGGCCACGCCGTCGGTTCCTTCGATCTGCAAGACTTCTATCGTGAAAATGCCTATATCATATCGGCGACATAAGCCATGACGAAGCTGCATCGTTGACGCAAATCCACCAACATGTATGATGAGTTGGAATGGGTTTGGAGGAGTTGGATATGAAGAGATTGCTGGTGACCGGCGCTGCCGGCGGTTTGGGCCGGGCAATGCGCACACGTCTGGCGTCGATGGCGGATGTCATCCGGCTGTCGGATATCGTCGAGCTCGGTAAGGCTGAAGCCCACGAGGAAGTGGTGACCTGCGACCTCAGCGATGCCGAGGCCGTCGATCGGCTCGTGGAGGGTTGTGAAGGTATCCTGCATCTGGGCGGCATCTCCGTCGAAGACAAGTTTTCCAAGATCCTGAATGCCAACCTGCTCGGCCTCTACAATCTCTACGAGGCGGCCCGTGCCCACGGAAAGCCGCGCATCCTGTTTGCGAGCTCGAACCACACCGTCGGTTTCTACAGGCAGGATCAGCACCTCGACACAGTCGCGCCGATGCGCCCCGACGGGCTTTATGGCGTGTCGAAATGTTTCGGCGAGGCCCTCGCGCACATGTACTTCGACAAGTTCCAGCAGGAGACTGCCATCGTGCGGATCGGCAGCTGCATGGAAAAGCCATCCAATCATCGGATGCTGTCGACTTGGATGTCCTTTGACGATTTTGCCAGCCTGATCGGCTGCGTCTTTCGCGCGCCGATGCTGGGATGCCCGATCATCTGGGGCGTGTCGGACAATGACAGCCGCTGGTGGGACAATTCCGCCGCCTCCTTCCTGGGTTGGCATCCGAAGGACAATGCCGAGCGCTTTCGTGCCGAGCTGGACGCGGCCGTCGTTCGCCCCGATCCCCGTTCGCCCATGGCCGTCTACCAGGGCGGGCAGTTCACGCAGGATCCGATCTTCGTCGAGGATTGAGGCAACTCTGCCCACCCGCTAAACCCGGCTGCCTCCTCGAGACAGCCCGCAGTCGCGGCCTCTGCTCGCGGCTGTGTCACACGCATGCCGCATTTTTTTTTGCGAGCGCTCTCTGCCCCGAGCCCACGCAGACTGCAAAACCTCCAAATCTTTATAGCTTTTTTATATGGGCCGCCGCGATCACGTCTCGAACGTTTATGCGGATCGGGTGCATATCATTGGTGCGGGAAGCGCGTGCTTTCTCGCCGGGCGTAAGCCCTGTTTCTCCCTGTTTCTCGACAATCTGAAAGGACATGCTCGCGATGGATATCGCCATGCTTGGCATCGTCATCATCTTTTTCGGGCTTTGTTTTGCCTACACCAAAGCCTGCGACCGTCTCTGAAGAGGAATAACACCCATGCTGTTCGACTACATTTTGAGCGGTGCGGTGACCGTCTTCCTGACGGTCTATCTCACCTATGCCCTCATTCGCCCAGAGCGCTTCTGATCCGCCCGGCGCCGGGACCTGAAAGATAACCCCATGACCCTCAACGGATGGCTTCAGATCCTGCTTTTTTGCGGGATCGTCATAGTGCTCGTCAAACCGCTCGGCGGTTACATGACCCGCGTGTTTGCGGGCGAGCGCACCTACCTCTCGATCGTGCTCGGCCCTGTCGAGCGCGGCCTTTACCGCCTTGCTGGCACCAGCGAGCGCGAGGAGCAGCACTGGACCTCCTATGCATTCTCCTTGCTGATGTTCAACCTCTTGGGCGTCGCCGTGCTCTATGCACTGCAGCGCCTGCAGGCCGTTCTCCCCTACAACCCTGCGGGCATGGCTGCCGTGCCGACCGACCTGTCGTTCAACACCGCCGTGAGCTTTGTCACCAACACCAACTGGCAGAACTACGGCGGCGAAAGCACGATGTCGTACCTGACGCAGATGGCAGGCTTCACGGTCCAGAACTTCCTGTCGGCAGCGACCGGCATGGCCATCGCGATGGGCCTCATCAGGGGCTTTTCGCGCGCCTCCGGTAAAGCGATCGGCAATTTCTGGGTCGATATGACCCGCGCCACATTCTACATCCTTCTGCCGATCTGCATCGTCATGACGCTGGTCTTCGTCTATCTCGGCGTGCCGCAGACGCTGGGCGCCTATGTCACGGCAACGACGCTCGAAGGCGCACAGCAGACCATCGCTGTCGGCCCGGTCGCCTCGCAGCTGGCAATCAAGATGCTCGGCACCAACGGTGGCGGCTTCTTCAATGCCAACTCAGCCCATCCGTTCGAAAATCCGGATGCGATTTCCAATCTCATCCAGATGGTGTCGATCTTCGCCATCGGCGCGGCCCTCACCAATGTCTTCGGCCGAATGGTCGGCAATCAGCGGCAGGGCTGGGCAATCCTCGCAACGATGGGCATCCTGTTTGTCGTCGGTGTCGGTGTCACCTACTGGGCCGAGGCTGCCGGTAATCCCTTGATGCATGCCTTCGGTCTTCAGGGCGGCAACATGGAAGGCAAGGAAGTGCGCTTCGGCGTAGTGCTTTCCTCGCTCTTCGCCGTCATCACCACGGCGGCCTCCTGCGGCGCGGTCAACGCCATGCATGGTAGCTTCACGGCGCTCGGAGGCCTTATTCCGCTGATCAACATGCAGCTCGGCGAAGTCATCGTCGGCGGCGTCGGCGCAGGCTTCTACGGCATCGTGCTGTTCGTGATCATCGCCATCTTCGTCGCCGGCCTGATGGTCGGCCGCACGCCGGAATATCTCGGCAAGAAGATCGAGGCCAAGGAAATGAAGATGGCGATCCTTGCCATTCTCTGCCTGCCGACCGCGATGCTGATCTTCACGGCGATTGCCTCCGTGCTTCCGAGCGCCGTTGCCTCCATCGGCACGGCCGGGCCACATGGCTTCTCGGAGATCCTCTATGCCTACACCTCGACGGCTGCCAATAACGGTTCTGCCTTCGGCGGCCTCTCGGGCAATACGCCCTGGTACAACATCACGCTTGGCATCTCGATGCTGATGGGTCGCTTCCTGGTGATCATCCCGGCTCTGGCCATTGCCGGATCGCTGGTCACCAAGAAGCGGGTCCCGTCGTCCGCCGGGACGTTCCCGACCGATGGTCCGCTGTTCGTCGGCCTACTTGTCGGCACGATCGTCATCGTCGGTGGCCTGACCTTCTTCCCGGCGCTGGCGCTCGGACCGGTGGTCGAGCATCTGATGATGATCGCCGGACAGACATTCTGAGGTCTTCCAGATGATCCTGCGACACATGCTGCGCAAACGTACACGCCCTCGCGCCGGTTCGCCGGCACGAGGGCCGGCAGCCACGACCCGCGCCTCGGACGTCATCCTGATGATGATGGCCATCCTGCTGGTCGTGCTTGCCGCTTTCAAAATCCTTCACGGCTGACCGGCCCATCCGATCACGCTTCCTCTTTCGCTGGAGTCTCTCAATGAGCCAGGCAAAATCTGCGAGTATCCTCGATAGTCGCATTCTCATACCCGCCATCGGCGGTGCATTCGCAAAGCTCAACCCGCGTACGCTTTCCAAGAACCCGGTCATGTTTGTCGTTGCGACAGTTTCCCTGCTGACGACGGTGCTGTTCATCCGTGATCTGGCCACCGGCGGAAGCAATCTCGGCTTTTCGCTGCAGGTCAATATCTGGCTCTGGTTCACGGTCCTGTTTGCCAATTTCGCCGAAGCTGTTGCCGAAGGGCGCGGCAAGGCGCAGGCGGCCTCGCTGCGCAAATCTCGCACGGAAACCCAGGCCAAGCTGCTGCAGTCGGGAAGCCGGGATGCCTTCACCATGGTGTCTGGCACGAGCCTCAAGGTCGGCGATGTCGTGCTGGTCGAGGCCGGTGACATCATCCCGTCGGACGGCGAAGTGATCGAAGGCGTTGCCTCCGTCAACGAGGCGGCAATCACCGGCGAATCCGCCCCTGTCATCCGCGAGTCCGGCGGCGACCGTTCGGCTGTGACCGGCGGCACGCAGGTGCTCTCCGACCAGATCCGGGTCCGCATCACCGCGGCTGCCGGCTCGACCTTCATCGACCGCATGATCGCCCTGGTGGAAGGCGCCGAACGTCAAAAGACCCCGAACGAGATCGCCCTCAACATCCTGCTCGCCGGGATGACGCTGATCTTCGTTCTCGCTACCGCCACGATCCCGAGCTTTGCCTCCTACGCCGGCGGCTCGATCCCGATCATCATCCTGGTCGCGCTGTTCGTCACGCTCATCCCGACCACCATCGGCGCGCTACTGTCGGCCATCGGCATTGCGGGCATGGACCGTCTGGTCCGCTTCAACGTGCTCGCCATGTCGGGCCGCGCCGTGGAAGCTGCCGGTGACGTCGATACGCTGCTGCTCGACAAGACCGGCACGATCACGCTCGGCAATCGCCAGGCAACATCCTTCAGGCCTGTGCGGGGTGTTACCGAGCAGGATCTTGCCGACGCTGCGCAGCTGGCCTCGCTTGCCGATGAAACGCCGGAAGGCCGCTCGATCGTCGTGCTCGCCAAGGAAAAGTACGCGATCCGTGGCCGCGACATGACGGCGCTGTCGGCCACCTTCGTGCCCTTCACGGCGCAGACCCGCATGAGCGGCGTCGATGTCGATGGATCGTCGATCCGCAAGGGTGCCGTCGACTCCGTGCTTGCCTATGTCACCGGCGCCGGTGCGTCTTCCGGCAGTGCCGATCATGACGTCGTGCGCGAGTTGCAGGCTATTGCCGACGAGATCGCAAAATCGGGTGCGACACCGCTGGCCGTTGCCCGCGACGGGCGCCTGCTCGGCGTCATCCAGCTCAAGGACATTGTCAAGGGCGGCATCCGCGAACGCTTTGCCGAACTGCGCCGCATGGGCATCCGCACCGTGATGATCACGGGCGACAATCCGATGACCGCAGCGGCCATCGCTGCCGAAGCCGGTGTCGACGACTTCCTCGCCCAGGCGACGCCTGAAATGAAGCTGGCGCTGATGCGCGAGGAACAGGCTAAGGGCAAGCTCGTCGCCATGTGCGGCGACGGCACCAACGACGCTCCGGCGCTGGCCCAGGCCGATGTCGGCGTGGCTATGAACACCGGCACGGTTGCGGCACGAGAAGCGGGCAACATGGTCGATCTTGACAGCGATCCGACCAAGTTGATCGAGATCGTCGAGATCGGCAAGCAGTTGCTCATGACCCGCGGCGCGCTCACCACCTTCTCGATCGCCAACGACATCGCCAAGTATTTTGCGATCATCCCGGCCATGTTCATCGCCTTCTACCCGCAGCTGAAGGCGCTGAACATCATGGGGCTGGCCTCGACGCAGAGCGCTATCCTGTCAGCGATCATCTTCAACGCATTGATCATCATCGCCCTGATCCCGCTGTCGCTGAAGGGTGTCAAATACCGGCCTATCGGTGCCGGCGCGCTGCTCAGCCGCAATCTGCTCATCTACGGTCTCGGCGGCGTCATCGTGCCTTTCATCGGCATCAAGGCAATCGACATGATCGTCACGGCGCTTGGCCTTGCATAACCCGCGTCGCCACCGCCGCATTCTCGCTTTCACCCCAACCAGGGAGTACTCATAAATGCTGAACCAGCTCCGGCCCGCCATTGTGATGATCGTCGTGACCACGGCTCTCACCGGCCTTCTCTATCCGCTGGCAATGACCGGCGCCGCCCAGGCGCTGTTTCCGACACAGGCCGCCGGCAGTCTTGTCGTCAAGGACGGCAAGGTCATCGGCTCCAGCCTGATCGGACAGGCGTTTGCCAGCGACCGATATTTCCACGGACGTCCGTCTGCTGCCGGCGATGGCTACAATGCTGCCAGTTCCGGGGGCTCCAACCTCGGGCCGACCTCGAAGAAGCTGATCGACCGCGTGAAGGCCGACTATGAGGCCGCCAAGGCTACCAATCCGAATGCAGAGGTGCCCGCCGATCTCGTGACCGCTTCCGGCAGCGGCCTCGATCCGGCCATTTCTCCGGAGGCGGCATACTTTCAGGTACCCCGGATTGCCAAGGCTCGCAACTTGGACGAAGCCAAGGTAAAGACGTTGATTGACACTGTCGTCCAGGGCCGCGAACTCGGCATTCTGGGCGAGGCCACGGTCAACGTTCTGGCTCTCAACCAGGCTCTTGACGCCATGGCCACCTAACAGGCCTTGGCCCGCCCCCGGGCATGGGCCAATTGCGAAAGAATGACTTGATGTCTGCAGGCGACCGCGATCAATTGCTGAGACCTTCACCCGACGCCCTGTTGGAGAAGGCCCGGGCGGAAACACGCGGTCGCCTGAAGATCTTTCTGGGTGCTGCTCCGGGGGTCGGCAAGACCTACGAGATGCTTGTCTCCGGGCGAGCCAAGATCGCCGACGGTTTCGACGTCGTCATCGGCGTCGTCGAGACCCATGGGCGCACGGAAACGCAGGCCTTGCTTTCCGGCTTCGAGATTGTCCCGCGCGTCAAGCTGCCCTACAAGGGGCAGCTGCTCGAGGAGATGGATCTCGACGCTATCCTCGCCCGGCGACCGGACTGGGTGCTGGTCGACGAGCTGGCCCACACCAACGCCGAGGGCAGCCGCCACCCGAAACGCTACCTCGATGTCAAGGAGCTGCTCGACCGCGGGATCAACGTCTACACGACCCTGAACATCCAGCACGTCGAAAGCCTCAACGACGTCGTATCGCAGATCACCCGCATTCGCGTTCGCGAGACCGTTCCGGACTCAATCATCGACATGGCCGACGACGTCGAGATCATCGACTTGACGCCGGACGATCTCATCAAGCGCCTGCACGACGGCAAGGTCTATGTCGCCAAGACGGCGGAGCGGGCGCTGACGAACTATTTTACGCCGGGCAACCTCACGGCCCTGCGTGAACTGGCCTTGCGCCGCACTGCCCAGCGCGTCGACGACCAGCTTTTGACGCACATGCAGGCCAATGCGATTGCCGGGCCCTGGGCCGCCGGCGAGCGCATTCTCGTCTCCGTCGATGAAGATCCGCGCTCGGCATCGCTGGTGCGCTACGGGGCGCGGATGGCATCGCGCCTTCGGGCGCGGTGGTCGGCGGTCTATGTGGAGACAAACCGTTCGATCAATCTCTCGGAGACGGAGCGCGACACGATCGCGGCCACCCTGAGGCTTGCCGAACAGCTGGGCGGCGAGGCGATCACCATTCCGGGGCGGGACGTCGCGGAGGAACTGCTGCAGCACGCCGCCAGCCAGAACGTCACCCATATCGTCACCAGCGCACCGCGCAAGCGGCGCTGGCGGGACACCTTCTTGGGGTCGGCATCGGACGCGCTGATCCGGCGCGCCGGCGATATCAGCGTCCACGTCATTTCCGGCAACGACAAGGATGCGCCGGTGGCAGGACGGGGTGTCGCCAGCGCCACAGCCGTTCCGTCGTTCGACTTGAAAGCCTATCTCCTTGCCACCGGTTACGTCGTCATCGCGCTGATGGTCGGCGCACTCCTCGACCAGTTCCTCGATGTCCGCAACCTGGCGCTCGTCTTTCTGATGGCGGTGCTGACCTCTGCTGTCATGCACGGGCTGCGGCCGGCGCTCTATTCGTCGGTGCTCGGTTCGCTGGCCTTCAACTTCTTCTTCCTGCCGCCGCGCTACACCTTCACGATCAGCGATCCCGAAAGCGTGCTGGCGCTGTTCTTTTTCTTCGGCGTGGCGATCATCGCCAGCAACCTAACGGCAACGGTGCAACGGCAAGCCGCTGCCGCCCGCCATCGAGCCCGGACCACCGAAGACCTGTATCTGTTTTCGAAGAAGCTTGCCGGCACCGGCACGCTGGACGACGTTCTGTGGGCAACGGCCTTCCAGCTGGCCTCCATGCTCAAGGTTCGCGTCGTGCTGCTGTTGCCGGAAGACGGCACGATTGCCGTCAAGGCGGGCTATCCGCCGGACGACACGCTGGACGACGCCGACATCGCGGCTGCGCGCTGGGCCTGGGATCATAACCACGCCGCCGGTCGCGGCGCCGATACGCTGCCAGGCGCCAAGCGCCTCTATGTTCCGCTGCGCACCGGCCGCTCGGCCGTCGGCGTGATCGGCCTCGACAGCGATCGGCGCGACGGCCCGCTGCTGACGCCGGAGCAGCAGCGCCTGCTGGACGCGCTGGCGGATCAGGCCGCACTCGCCATCGAGCGCATTCAGCTCGTCGGCGACGTCGACCGCGCCAGGCTTGCGGTCGAGGCGGATCGGTTGCGATCGGCATTGCTGACCTCCATTTCCCATGATCTGAAGACGCCGCTGGCGGCCATCCTCGGTGCTGCCGGGACGTTGCGCGACTATCTGGATTCGATGACTGCCGAGGACCGCGCCGACCTGCTGTCGACCATCGTTGACGAGTCCGAACGGCTGAACCGCTTCATTGCCAACCTTCTCGACATGACGCGCATCGGGTCGGGCGCGATGGAGCCGAACAGTGCGCTGTACTTCATCGAGGATATCGCCGGCAGCGCGCTTCGGCGAAGCGCCAAAATCCTCGCCCATCACCAGACGCAGCTGCAGATCGCCGCAGACCTGCCGATGGTGCGCGTCGATCCGGTGCTTCTCGAGCAGGTGTTCTTCAACCTCCTCGACAACGCCGCAAAATATGCGCCGGAGGGGTCGACCATCAGTATCCGCAGCTGGGCCAATCCCTACAACGTCTTCGTCGAGGTGGCCGACGAGGGACCGGGCATTCCGGGCGATGACCTCGAACGCGTGTTCGATACGTTCTACCGCGTCCGCAAGGGAGACCAGGTGCGCGCCGGGACAGGCCTCGGATTGTCGATCTGCCGCGGCTTTGTCGAGGCGATGGGTGGCACCGTCACGGCAGCAAACCGTATCGACCGGGCAGGCGCCGCCTTCACCATCCGCCTGCCGCGCGCAATCGACGCTCACCCAATGGAAGATCTCAGATGACAGGCGCAGCGATCAAGATCCTCATCGTCGACGACGAACCACCGATCCGTCGGCTCTTGCGCGTCGGGCTGACGGCGCAGGGCTACGATGTCATCGAGGCTGCCGATGCCCTCTCGGCGGCCCGGCTTGTCAAGAACGAGCCGCCTGACCTCATCATCCTCGATCTCGGACTGCCGGACAAACCCGGTCACGAATTGCTGCAGCAATGGCGCGACGAGGGGGTCATCATCCCTGTCGTCATACTCTCCAGCCGGACGGACGAGGGCGGCATCGTCCAAGCGCTGGAAATCGGCGCTGACGACTATGTGACCAAGCCCTTCGGCGTCAACGAACTTGCCGCCCGCATACGCGTCGCTTTGAGACACCGGTTGCAGCAACAGGGCGAGAAGGCCATTTTCCAGACCGGAGGACTATCCGTCGATCTCGTCAAGCGGATCGTGCGGGTGGATGGCGTCGAGGTCAAATTGTCGCCAAAGGAGTACGACATCCTCCGCGTCATGGCGCAATATGCCGGCAAGGTGCTGACGCACCAGTTCGTCCTGAAACAGGTCTGGGGACCTGCCGCCGATGTGCAGTATCTGCGCGTCTATGTCCGCCAACTCAGGCAGAAGATCGAGGCATCGCCCGACCAGCCGGTTTATATCACCACGGAAACGGGCGTCGGCTACCGGCTGCGGGCGCCAGACTGAAGCATTAGCTTCAGGCCGAAGGAACGTATCGGCGCTCACGCGATGAGGGCAGGCCTCGGCGGCTATGTCTGAACTAGATCGCGTCTGCATACGAAATATTTATATTGCTCGACGCTAATGTCCTTCACTGGCGCACCATGCAGATTTTGAACGACTGCCTGGTGGGCCGATCCGTGAAGACATCGTGGGGAAAATACCTTGGATCGCGCGTTGGGAGTACCAGTCACATTCCAGGGATGCGCCGGGTTCATCCATGATGGCAGCGGCAGCACCGGAGTAGTCATGCTTCCCGCCTGGGGGTTCGAGGAACTGACGATCCGGCGCGGCTGGGCCGGGTTTGCGGAGAGACTGGCGAAAGCCGGTTATTGCTGTCTGCGCTTCGATTGGCCCGGCGCCGGCGACAGTATCGGAGATACTAAAGCCGGTATCTCCTTGGCCGACTGGCTGGATGCCGTCAAGGCAGCGGCGAACGTCCTGACCGAACGTTATTCGTTGGAAAGGGTCGTCCTCGTCGGCCATGGCGTCGGGGGGCTGCTGGCACCCCACTGCGCCGATCTCGTGTCTGCCGCCGCCGTCGTTCAGATGGCGCCTCAAAGCGAAGGCAGGACTGGGCTGCGCGAACTGGAAATCCTCGGTCGTCTGATCGGCTCTTTCCTCGGCCTGCCCAATGCCCCCTCGAAGGATACGATAGAGATCGCCGGCCACTCCATCTCCATGGCCCTGGCCAAGGAGATCGCTGCGCTACGGCTCGATGAGAGCACCCATCTCCGTTCGGCAATTCCGCTTCTGTCCGTGTTGAGGCCGGGCATTCCAGGCGCGGCAGACTGGCCGAAGCGGCTTGCCACTGCAGGATTTACAGTCACGGCTGCGACATATACGGGGTCGGAAGGCTTTCTCGCCTATAACCAGGCGTCGGTTTCGCCGCTCGAATGTTTCGAAAATGTTTGCGCGTGGCTGGTGCAGACGGTGCCGCCGGGCACACGGGAGGTCCCCGGGCAACGGCCATTGGCGGAGGATCTGCGAGGGGACGGATACAGCGAGAGGCCGGTGCTCTTCGGGCACGGGGGACGCCTGTTCGCCATCCTGTGCCTGCCGGATACATCGCCGCCGCGAGCAACCGTCATAATGATCAATTCAGGCGACAACTACCACATCGGCTGGGCGCGCATGCATGTCGAGTTCGCGCGGAAGCTGGCGCGGCAAGGCATTGCCAGTTTCCGGATCGACACCGGCGGTATCGGCGACGCTGAGGATATCGATGGGCACGCCTACTACGTCGATGGGCAAACCCGCGACGTGATCGAGGCCGTCACGACGGTCGAGGCGCTCGGTCTCGGTCCCGTCCTCGTATCGGGCAGATGCAGTGGAGGATATGCGGCGATCCAGACGGCGGTGGCAGATCCGCGCATCCGGGGACTGGTCGCCGTCAACACCGTACGGCTCGGACTTTCGCCATCAGAGACGTTCGAGCAGATCATGAGCGGCGGAACATCTTCCGTCGCAAACTATCGCCGGCGTGCATTTTCGACGCAGATCGCAAGGGATGTTCTCAGCGGCCGCAAGTCGCTACTGGCAGTCAGTGCAAAAGGCCTGCGTATCGCCAGGAGACAGCTCTCGGCGCGCCTCCCGCCTTTCGCAGGCGCTCTTTCGAGTGCCGGGAGGCTGACGGCTTCCATCCGCCAACAGGCACAGCAACTACAAGACCGCGGGGTTGCGGTGTTTTTGCTTTATGCCGAGAACGATGGCGGCCTGGACGAGCTGGCTCGCCATTTCGGCAAGCGCCATGCCTCCGAATATGACCATGCGACGATCCGTATCGCAGCCGGTGCGGAGCACAACATGACCGCCCGGTACGCTCGCGACGAAATCCTCAAGGAGCTGGTGGCATGTGTCGAGGCGATTGAGCGCCTCGGCAAGGCAGCTCTCGTGCTGCCGCCGGCTGATATGGCTAACAAGGGCTTAACCTAAGGATGTACGGACTAACATAATTTTAAGCTGTCGGATTGTATGAGGAAGTGGATCAAAGGATTTTCCCGATGCGCGTGGCGATTGTACATGATTGGCTTTACACGATCGGCGGTGCCGAGCGGGTATTGCAGGAGATGCTGCGCTGCTTCCCACAGGCCGATGTCTTTTGCCTCTTCGATTTCCTGACGCAGGAAGACCGTGACCGCATCGGTCTCAAGCAGACCAGAACAAGCTTCCTGCAAAAAATGCCCTTCATGCAGCGGGCGCACCGGGCCTTCCTGCCGCTGATGCCGCTTGCCATCGAGCAGCTCGATCTGTCGTCCTACGACCTCATCATTTCCAGCAGCTATGCGGTGGCCAAGGGCGTGCTGGCCGGGCCTGACCAGCTGCATGTTGCCTACGTGCATTCGCCGATCCGCTACGCCTGGGATCTGCAGCATGCCTATCTCGCCCGCAATCGAAATCCCGTGACGCGGCTTTTGGCGCGGCCGCTCCTGCACAAGCTGCGCATCTGGGATACCCGCACCGCCAACGGACCGGATCTGCTGCTGGCAAATTCGCACTTCGTCGCGCGGCGCATCCGCAAGGTCTATGGTCGCGAGGCGAAGGTGCTCTATCCGCCGGCCAATCTTTCGACGCGCCAGCAAGAGGCGGCGAAGGGCGACCACTTTCTCGCCGCCAGCCGGCTTGTGCCTTACAAGAACATCGAGGCGATTGTCCGTGCGTTCGGCGAGTTGCCCGACCAGCGGCTGATCGTGGCCGGCGACGGCCCCGAGGCGGCGCATCTTCAGACAATCGCTGGAGCCAACGTCACGTTTTCCGGCTTTGTCAGCGACACCGCGCTGCGTGACCTGATGGCCACTGCGCGTGCCTTCATCTTTGCCGCAGAAGAGGATTTCGGCATCATTTCGGTCGAAGCCCAGTCTGAGGGAACGCCGGTGATTGCTCTTGGGCGCGGCGGCTCCTGCGAGACCGTCGTCGACGGCCGGACCGGCCTGTTCTTCGATCGGCCCGAGCCATCCGCCATCGCTGCCAGCGTCCGCTTGTTTCTTGGCCGCGAGGGTGAATTTTCGCCGGAAAACTGCAAGGCGCAGGCCGCGCGTTTCTCCGCCGAGCAATTCCGCTCGGGTCTGCGCGCACATGTTAACGAAACCATTTCAGCGTACAAGTCGTCTGTAGTCGGATACGTTCCCCGCGATAGATTTACGATGGAAGACGGATGACGCAATGATCGACAGGCGTGACATGGCGGAGGATCGGTCGATCGACGCACCGGCTAGCGTTGAGCGCAGCGGTATCGTCGCGACGATATGGCGCCACCGCCTGCTGGCGCTCGCCATCCTTGCGACAGTGGTGCTGCTCTCCGTCGTCGCGACCATCGTCATTCCGCCGCGTTACCTTGCAACCGGCTCGGTCATCGTTGCCGAGGACGATCCGGCCACGCGCACGTCGGATGTCTGGGCCCAGAAACAGGGCGACCCGGCCGATCTGGAAAGCCAGATCATGATCGTGCGCTCCTCGCGGCTGCTGAAGATCGCGTTGGCGCAACCCGGCGTCTATGACGAGGTGATCGCCGAATGCCGCAATGCCGGCGCCCGCTGCGCAACTCTTCCGGCCGATTCCCAGCTGCTGGCCGACACGGTAGCGCAACATTACGCCGTCGCCGCCATCGGCCGGTCCCGTGTTCTGTCCATCTCGTACAATTCCGCACTTCCGGCCACCGCGATGACGTTGGCGAATGCTCTGGTCACGGCCTATCTGGACGACCAGCGCAGCTCTCAATCCAACAGCCGTGAAGTTGCCGCAAAGTATCTGTGGCAGGAGATCGCCAATCTCGACACCGAAATTCGCGACAGCCTTGCCAAGATCGAGGCCTTTCGGCAGCAGAACGGACTGGTGCAGGGATCGACTGCAGCGATCAGCTCCGAAGGCCTGACCAGCGTCAGCCAGCAGCTTGCCGCCGCCGAACAGGCCAAGGCGCAGGCACAGGCCCGCCTCGATGCCATCAAGGACACGCGCAACGGGCAGGATGCCTCGACCATGGCGCTGGAAAACCGCACGGTTGCCGATCTCAGGCAGCAGATGGCGACGATCGGCAACCAGCTGGCTGCCAGCAACACAGTGCTCGGACCGCGACACCCGCAGCGTCGCATGCTCGAAGCCTCGATGGAGCTGCTGCAGAAGCAACTGACCGCCGAGATCGACCGCATATCGGCCAATGCCCGCAAGGATTACGAAACCGCCTCCAGCCTGGTGACAGCGCTCAAGGCACAAACCGCCAAGGCCAAGGACAACGCTGCCGATGCACGCTCGCATGAGGCTTCCATCGAAGGCATGGTTCGGGATGTGGAGGCCAAGCGCCAGCTTTATACGCAGCTCTATCAGCGCGCCAGCGAACTGGAGTCGGAGCGCAGGTCGCTAAACGGCGGTGCCCGCCTCGTCAGCCTCGCCGAAATGCCGACCACACCCTATTTCCCGAAAAAGATGCCCATGGTGGCTGCGGGACTGGCCCTTGGGCTGTTCTTCGCTGGCGCAGGCTGCGTGTTCTGGGACCGCTTCCGTGCAGATCTGCAACCACGGGGAAAAATCGTTCGTCCGTTTGCCAGGACGCGGAAAGAGCCGGCGCCAGATCCCGCTGCCGTGGCTGCAGCACCCGATGCGGTCGTTGTCGCTGAGAAGCTTCCGGTCATCGCCGCACTGCCGGCGTCGGGTCTGGCAGAAAAGCCCGACGAGACGCTTTTGACCATGGCGTGGTGGAGTATGCTGTCTGCCGGGTTCCGACAGAGCGTGCGGCAGATCGCGGCCGACCTCGTCGAAACCTCGGGCGGACGGCCGCTGGTGTTCCTGCCCGTCGGCAATGACTCGCGCAATGCGCCGTTTGCCTGTCTGCTGGCGGGACAGGCGCTGGTGAAGGGCGGGCTCAGGGTCCTGATGATCGAATGCGCGCCCTCGTCTCTGGAGTTTGCAGCTGCGTTCGAACTCCCCGCAGATCACCCGACCCTTGGCGACGTGCTGGCTGGAAAGGTCGAACCTGCGGCCTCTGTCTCCCGGACGCAAACGCCCGGTCTCGATGTCATCCCCGGCAGGCCAGCCGATCTCGACCTTTTTGCCACCGCCAAGCGGCAGGGGCTGACGGCGATGATGGACTGGGCCGGCCACTATGACTTTGTGCTGCTTAGCGGCCCGGCGTTGTTCGATTCCCGCTCCAACCATGTCCTTGCCATGCTCGCAGCCCAGCTGCAAATCCGTGCCGTCGTTTGCGCAGACAGCGGTGGCGAGACCGACAAGGAGCTGGATGAGGCGAGCGCAGTGATGGCGGAACTCGGTCTGCTCAGCGTCGGGGCGCTGCTCTTGCCGCCAATTGGCCCGGACAGACACTCGGCGGATATTCCAGCCCGGCTACAGAGAAGGAGCGCCTGATGGGCGCACCGCGCGTTCTATTCGTGAACCAGGCAGGGGTGATGTCGGGCGCAGAATACGTCCTTGCCAGCCTGACTGTCGGCTGGAAGGACGCTTCCGCATTCCTGCTCGAGGGTGGGCCGCTCGAAGATGTCCTTCGCCGGCAAGGCATCGATGTCTCGGTCGCTTCCGGCGCGAAACTCGGCACGATCAAGCGCGACCAGTCCCTGTTTGCAGCCTTGCCGCTCGTGGCGCGGCTTTTGAGACTGGTCCGCGCGATCGCCGCTGCCGCTCGCCAAAACGACGTGGTCTACGCCAATTCGCAAAAGGCGTTCCTGCTGTCTGCTCTCGCCTCGTTTTTGCTCCGGCGTCCGCTTATCTGGCATCTCCACGACATCATGGACGGTCGCCATTTCGGGTCAATGCAGCGCCGGATGCAGGTCATGCTGGCGACTATGCGGGCAGCCTGCGTCATCGTGCCGTCGCAAGCTGCCGCAGACGCGTTTGTCGCTGCCGGAGGCCGTGCCGGCTCTGTGCACATCGTCCCAAACGGGATCGCGCTCGACCAGCCGCCGACGCTCGACCGCGCCGCGCTCGGGCTCCCGCAGGGCCCACTCATCGGCGTCTTCAGCCGGCTGGCGCCTTGGAAAGGCCAGCATGTGGTGCTTGAGGCCCTGGAAGCTCTTCCCGGTGTTCAGTGTATTATCGTCGGCAGTGCGCTGTTTGGCGAGGATGAATACCGCAGTCGCTTGATCGATATGGTTGGCAGAGCCGGACTGGCGGATCGCGTCCACTTTCTCGGCCAGCGTGCCGATGTGCCCTGCCTGATGCAGGCGGTGGATGTCGTTGTTCATCCGTCCGTCGATCCGGAACCATTCGGGCTGACGCTCGTCGAGGCAATGCGCGCGGGGACTCCGGTCATTGCCACCGACACCGGCGCCTCCGCTGAAATTCTGGATGGCGGCAAGGCGGGAACGCTCGTTGCTGCAGGCGACGCCAGAGCGCTCGCAGCCGCCCTGTTACGCTTCCTTGAAAACCGTAAGCCCTTTGGCGAAAAGGCGACGGTCGGAAAGCAGCGCGTCAACGCCGTCTACGACATCGTCACCATGCGGCAGACCGTGTCCCGCATCGTGGCAAAGGTTGCGGCGGCATGACGGCCATGAGGATGGATGTGTCCGGCGGGCTGCATGGAAAAAACTGGGGCAGAATTCCCGGCTGGCTCACCGCGCTGGCGTTGATCGGCCTATTCGCGGTCATCGGCAATTTTACCGGCGGGCTTGGCAGGCCGCTGTTCGTTGCCGGTTGCATCGGCGTGGCAATCCTTGCCTGGCGCAACGGCATTGCCTCGCATTTCCAGGCAAGCCTCGTGCTGTTTGCCTTTGCGCCGTTCGTCAGGCGGGTCATCGACAACGGCGCCGGCTACGATGAACTCGGCCTGGTGCTGATCGGACCACTGATGGCGCTTCTCGTGCCCGTCGTCGAACTGCGCCATATCGTCAACCGCAAGGAAAGCTTCGACAGCCGTCTCGGTCCTCTCGTGCTTGTCTGTGGCTGCATCGTCTATGCCGGCGTGCTGTCTCTCCTGCAGGGCAAGATGAACGATGCGGCGAGCGGCCTGCTGAAATGGATGACACCGGTGCTTTACGCAGCCGTGCTGACAATCCGCGCAGACCGCGACGAGATCCTGGATGCCGCCGTGCGCGCCTTTTTCGTCATCCTGCCGATCACCGGCCTCTACGGCATTCTCCAATATGTCGATCCCCAGCCGTGGGACCGCTACTGGATGCAGTTCGCGCCCATCCTGTCCATCGGCGATCCCGTGCCCTATGGCGTCCGGGTATTCTCGACGATGAACAGCCCGGCGAGTTTCGCAAGTTTTACGGCGGCAGGCCTCCTGCTCGTTGCCTTCCTGCGCACAGGGTGGATTTCGTTGTTCGTCGCCGCGCCGTCGATCCTCGCCTTGTTGCTGACGCTCTACCGCACCGCTTGGCTGTCGCTGATCCTGGCCCTGATCTTCTGCCTGGCCTTTACCAGCACGCGCCTGAAGGCGCAGGCGATCGCCATCTTCCTGGTTCTGGCCGGCGCCATTGCCGTGACCATTCCGCCCTTTTCGGATGTCATCGGAGAGCGCCTGGCAACACTCGGTCAAGGCAGCCAGGACGGCTCGTTCCAGGAGCGCCTGATGCAATATTATACCCTTTGGATGCAGCCGGACAGTTCGGTGATCGGCAACGGCTTTACCGTCACCGATGTCGGCTCGGCCGGCCAGATGCCGATCGACGGCATGATCATTGCCTGCTGGATAACGATGGGGATCGTCGTCGGCATTCTGTGCCTCTGCAGCTTCGGCTGGGCGATATCGAACGCCGTCATGCGGTCCCTCGTGCAGCGCTCGCGCCAGGCGGTCATGATCGGGGCAATGGCGATGGGCAGCCTGCTGCAGATCCCTTTGGCCAATATCACGGCGGCCGAGGCGGGGTTCCTGTTCTGGAGCTTCGTCGTCCTGATGCCGCTCGATCCGCGCCCCGGCGAAACGCGCAGTGGCCCAGCTTCATGACGAAAACAGAACAGGAAAACGAGCCAGCACCGGCGGCAGAGCCTTCGATCAAGAAGGTCGCAGCGAGGCTCTCGAGCGGTGCCTTGTTCAGCAAGACCCTCGGCTTCGTACGCGAGGTCTTCATGGCGCATGTGGTCGGTGTCGCAGCACTCGCCGACAGCTTCCGAAGCTCGATGACGATCATTCTGCTGCCGCTCGCCTTCCTGCAGAACGAGAGCGTTCCCGCAATCCTCATTCCGCGCATGCAGGAGGCGGGGCGCAATGGCGAAGCCGCCCGCCGTCTGGCAGCGATGACCGTCGCTCTCTCCGCCATCGGTGCACTGCTGATGGTGCTCACCATCGTTATCGCCGATTTCCTGGTGGATACGATGATGGCAGGCGTTTCGGCTGCAGATCAGCAGGAGACGATCTATTTCGTGCGGATCATGGCGTTCTCGATGCCGGCCTCCGTGGCGATCAATTGCCTGGCAGCGGGCGAAATCGCCTTCGGCAAGACACGCGTGACCAATGCGCGTGCCGCCATGCTCAACATCGGCGTGATGCTCGGCCTCTGCATGCTGGTGCTTACCGGCAAGGGCCAGATGCTTGCCATCGCCTTCACCTTGTCTTTCAACGGCCTTGCGATCTGGGCGATCTGGGCTTTGTGGCGCGAGGGGAACCTTGCCCTTCGCGAGCTCAGCGTCGCCGACATCCGGACCGAGACAAACATCTTCCTCGGCCGCCTCGTGCCGTTCCTGCCGCTGCCGGCGGCCGAACAGACGAGCATCTGGCTCGAGCGGCTGCTTGCCTCAAGGCTGACGACCGGCGCCATCGCATCCATGGATTATGCGCGTACACTGACCGACAGCGCGCTGCTGCTCGTCAGCCAGCCCATAGGGCTCGCGGTCCTTTCCCACGGTGGAGACGGCAAGCTGAAGGAGCAGGCGGAGGCGATTACGCGTTTCGTCGCCATCGTGATGATGCCGGCCTCGGCTTTCATCTTCGTCTTTGCGCCCGATATCGTCCGCATGATCTTCCAGCGCGGCGCCTTCAATGCGCTTGGCGTCGAATTGACCAGCGAGGCATTGCGCGGCATTTCCATCGGACTATGGGCATCGACGCTTGGATGGATCCTGCTGCGGCTGTTGAACCGGGCCAACCGCAGCACGCTTGCCGCCGGCATCCTCGTCGCCTCCTACCTTGCCAATATCGGCATCAATGCCACCTCGGCGGCGCTGCAGCACACGCATACCTACGGGACCTTCTTCCTGGGGCTCGGCGAGACTGTCCGCAGCCTCGTCATGTGCACTACCGTCATCATCGCACTCGGCACGCCGATGTCGCTGTTCAAGCTGCTGGCACGGGGGCTCCTGCCGGTCGCGCTGATGGCCTTTGCGGGCAAGGAGATCATCGGCTTTTTCGACGGCGGACTTGCGCGACTTGCCTGCGGTATCGGGGTCTATCTCGTCGCGGTCGTGTTTGCTGCCGCCTTGCTCGCCCCGGAAATATTCGGGAAGCTCTACCGTTCGATAATGTCAAGGAAAGGAACGCCGCCTGATGCCTGACAGCGCTTTGTCGCCTCCATCGTTTTCCTCGTCCATGCTGGCTGCCATGGCGCGGTGGATCGATGCCATGCGCAGTGCGCGGGGCTGTTTCTTCACCTTTCACCGGGGCGCGCCCGCCGCGATGTGGCCAACCCTGCCAAACCGCAACTTCTATCTCGATCTCGATTTTCTCGATGCGTTGCTGAGCTATCTGGCAGCCAGCCGACGCAAGGTGGTGACGATCGAGGAAGGGTTGACGCTGGCGAGAGACCCTCTGACACGCAATAGCTTCGTCAATTTCTCCATCGACGATTGCTACCGCGACACCTACGAGACGGTTGTCCCGCTGTTTCGCCGGCACGGCGTGCCGATAACGCTGTTCGTGACGACCGGAATTCCGGACGGGACCCTCCCGATGTGGTGGATCGGTCTCGAGGAGACGATCCAGCAGAGGGATTACATCATCGTAGACGGCAGCCGTGTTGCGACGGAGACGGCACAGTGCAAAGTCTTGGTGTTCGAGGACTTGCAGAACAGCTGGAGTGGCCGCGAGGCCAACACCCGCTACGAGACGTTCTGCCATGAGAACGATGTCGACGTCGCGGCGGTGCATCGGCGGCATGCGATCACCTGGGACATGCTGTCGGAGCTGGCGAAGGATCCGCTGGTGGAAATCGGCTCGCACACTCTGTCCCATCCCCGGGTTTCCGCACTTTCGCCAGAGGATGCACGGCGCGAACTGGCGGAAAGCCGCACGCGCCTGCGCGAAAAGCTCGGCGTTCCCGTTGCCCATTTCGCATTCCCCTATGGGCGCGTGAACGACTGCGGTCCGCGCGATTTCGAGATTGCCCGCATGTCAGGCTACGAGAGCGTCGCGACGACCACGAAGGGCGTGCTCAAGGCTGGCGACGTTCCATATGCCTATCCGCGCGTCACCCTGAATGGCGCTCACCGCAACCTGTTGATACCGGAGCTTCATATCGCCGGCGCGTCGGCAGCCGCCGCGAGGATGCTCGGTCGTGTCTAAGGAGAAACTGAGGGTCATCTCTATCGCCCATACCGGCGTTTCGCGCGCGGCCGGCCGCTTGCGTTATGCACCGTTCGAAGGTCGAAGCGATCTCGACGTCCACCTGGTCGTGCCGAGCCGCTGGAAGCAGTTCGGTCGCAGCCTGTCCGCCGATCCCGGTGGCGACCCCGGCGTGACCACGCATGTCCTGCCGATCCTGTTCCCTCATGCCGGGCCGTTCAGCTGGTACCTGCACGTCTATCGCGGCCTCGGTCGTCTCATCCGGGAAACGCAGCCTCACGTCATCCACCTCTGGGAGGAGCCCTGGAGTTTCATCGCGCTACAGGCCCGCATACTGAAGGGCGATGCCGCGCTCGTACTTGAGGTTGACCAGAACATCCTCAAGCGGCTGCCGCCGCCCTTCGAGGCGATCCGCAAGGATGTGCTTGGCCACACCGCCCATCTCCTGTCCCGCAGCAGCGACGCCACCGTGGTGGCCCAGGCAAGGGGCTATCGCGGGCCGGTGAGCACGATCGGCTACGGTGTCGACCAGCAGGTCTTCAGGCCGATGCCCGCAACAGGCGATGCCTCCGGATCGTCGCGGCTGGTCCTCGGCTATGTCGGCCGCCTGATCGAGGAAAAAGGCATTCACGATGTTCTTGATGCCATGGCCCTGACGAAAGCTCCGGTTTTACTGAAACTGATGGGCGAGGGGCCCTTCGAAGGCGAATTGCGCGCACGGGCAGAGCGGCTCGGTCTCAGCGACCGCCTGACTATCCGCCCATGGGACAATCCCGAAGGCGTTGCCGACTTCATCCGTTCGCTGGATGCACTTGTGCTCATGACGCATATGACCCCGGCGGTGAAGGAACAGTTCGGGCGAGTCATCATCGAGGCGCAGAGCTGCGGGGTTCCGGTGATCGGCGCGCGCTCGGGAGCCATTCCGGATGTTGTCGGCAAAGGCGGATGGATCGTGCCTGAGCGGGATCCCGGTGCGATTGCCGAGCTTTTGACGCATATCCATCAAAACCCGCAGGCCAGGTTCGACAAAGCGGTTGCGGGGCTCGAAAATGTGCGCAACTCGTTCACCTACGAGGCAATCGCCGACCAGCTCCATTCCGCCTGGAAAGCTGCAGCGGCAGCCCGCCGCCATCGCTGAAGCCTTCAGCGCGTGACAAGTGCCATGTATGTCTCGCCACCGGGAAGGGCTTCGAAGACGTAGCGGTCACCGGAAACTTCGTGGGTCTCCCGAAGACCGTCCCAGCCCCAAAGCTCGATCCGGCGCGCGCCTTGTGGCAGGTCGATGGTCCAGCGACCACCCGAGATATCCGTCCATCCGCGCAGGTTGTGCCATACGAACAGATCCGACTTCGGTCCGGTCAGATGCATCGTTCCGCTGTGGTAGGGATCGGAGGCAACGATGGTCATGTCGCCGGCAATGCCGAGAACACGCTGCATCACCTTGGAGCGCTCCTCCGGCCGCCAGGGTGACTCGCTTGCCGCCATCGCGTAGCCTGGCCCATCGACGCGCGCGGTATCGCCGATATTCCACGGGAATGCGAAGACGGTGACGGGCTGGCCCTTCGCGCCGACGACCCCAAAATTGTCCCAGAAAGCCGTCAGGAAGAGTTTGGCCGAGAGTTTCTCATCCCCCCAGCCTTCACTGCGGGAGATGTTGAATTCCGTAGCGTAGAAATTGATATCGCGCTTCAGGCCCATGTTGGACTTGATCTTGTCGAAGCAGGTCTGCGCGGAAAATTGACGGCCTTCCGTCAGGGGGTACCAGCGGTCGTTGTAATAGGTGTGCAGGTCGAGGCCATCCAGCTTGCCGTTCTCCAGCAGGTCGGCGATGGCCGGACCGTAGCCCCTGAGCGTGGCGTCGCCGTCGATATTGCAGGCGGCAAACCCTCCGGGAACGACTTTGAGCGTCCTGTCGATCGAATGGATGCCGTCGGCCAGTCCTGCGAGCGCGTCGTGATAGTCCTTCTTCGGGATGGTGTTCTGCACATCCGGTTCGTTAATGGCGGCAAAGATCGTTGCGCCGAAATCCTTGATGCCGTTTTCGCGGCCCCAATCGCCGTTCGGACGGAACCGCCGGGCATACTCGGCGCCGGCACGGAACCAGTCGCTGTAGGCGCCGACCGGCTGCGGCGGATCGATGTACTGGTAACTGCCCTCGTATTCCAGAAGCATCACCGGCGTTATGCCCTTGTGAAAGGCTTCCATCATGGCGGCGTCGAAGTCGTGCGGCGTGGGAATGCGCTTAAGATCCCGCCAGCCGTAGGAGTTCATCCGCCCAAGGCGGGCACCGATCGCATGCAGGCCCTCGTAAAGCGGGGCCGTCGCCTCTCCTGTCAGATGCGTGACGATGTTGCCGCTTCCCGTTCGCCACCGCAGCGTTCCCTCGGCGGCAAAAGCTTGCCCGGCGATAGACGCCAGGACGAGGCTGACGCAGCCTGCCCAGCAGAGGAAAGCCCGAGGCAATCGGCTCATGCATATTTCTCCCGGAGCACGTCTTCGGCAAGGCTCACATAGCGCCGGCTTATCTCATTCCAGCTGTAGCTGTCTGCCGTGGCAATTGCACCTGCCTTGAGTGTCTGGAGGCCGCTTTCGCCGGAAAAAACGAGGGCAAGCTTCCTGGCGATGTCGTCCCGGTCGCGGTCGATGCCGTAGCCGTTGACACCGTCCTTCAGATACTCCTCGATACCACCGACACGGGTTGCCAATACGGGCACGCCACAGGCCATTGCCTCCATGCAGACCAACGAGAAAGTCTCGTAGGCCGTGGGCAGGACGAAGGCGTCGGCAGCGGGGTAGATGCGCTCCATATCACGGCGTTCGCCGGCAAAAACGATACGGGATGCGAGGGACCCTGCCATGGCGACATAGGGTTTGCGATTGTCAGAGCCGACAACGAGGAGCCACAGGGTCGGATCGTTCAGCGTCTGCATGGCCTGTATGACGTAGGCGAGGCCCTTGCGGCTGAATTCGTGGCCGACGAACAGCAACAGTCTGGCGTTATCCGGAATTCCGAACTCGGCACGCAGCGCATGGCCGCCTCTCGGTTCCGCCCTGAACTTGGACAGGTCTATCCCGTTCGGAATGATGGCGATACGGTCCGATGGAACCCTGTAATTGTCCATCAGCTCGTGCTTGACGCGGCCCGACACGGCCACATAGCGGCGATACCTGAGGCCGCCGATCATCAGCCTGTCGCGGACGGCAACCCAGGCATGGATCGGGTTGAGGAGCCAGCTCCACTGCCCGGCACGTCGCTTTTCCTTCAGGTTCTCGGCATTGACGGCGTGCACCACCAGGATGTCGCCATAAAACGTATCGCCATGGCTGATCAGCACGCTTTCTCTTTTGGGCAGGTTCGCAAAATTGGCCGCGATCGTGAAGATCGGCACGACCACCATCCGCCCGGCATGGCGAAACAGCCCCCGCTTCGGGAGGCGTGCGAGCCAGGGCACAATCGGCCGGAGCTTGACATTGGCAGGGGGAAATTGCGGCGTCGTCGATGCCACGACCGAGTTTACCTGGCCGAGCTGGCCAAAGGCGATCGACAGGTCCCAAGCGACCCGTTCTGCACCCCCCACGGTGTTGAATTCCTGGATGATTTGGACAATCTCGAAGGTCATGGGTGTGGTGGTGCCTGTCGTTTGTCAACGCTTTATTGAGGATAACGTAATAGAAGCCTTATCTAATCATTAACCTTCTCAGATCGCTTGTCGACAGCTTAAGTCATTGATGGTTAATGCCAAAATTTTTTCCCGACATGATACATTTCGGGCTATCCACTGTATTTCTGTTGTATTTTTGCATCGATAGGCAGTCGTAATGTTCACTTTCGGCACGCCTCCAGTTCGTCCGAAGTCATTTCTGGCAAGGTGGCGGTGATCTCTTTCGCCGCCCTAGATTGTTTTGGCGCCGTATCACAGAGTTTTGATCGGGGCTCTCATTTTTGCAGCGATGGCGGCGCTCGGACGTTGGCGATAGGGTATGCACGCATCGTCGCCAGCAGGCCGGTGTCCTTTGCATTCCGTCGCGTGTGCCATCGACAAGGATGCAACTGTCGGCGTTGTCATTGGTTCAGTTGGTGCGGAATTGACCGGCGAGTGCTGCCGGCGCGAAAATGGGAGAGAGAAATGGAATATCGGCAACTCGGCCGTTCGGGCCTGAAAGTCTCGACGATCACGATGGGCACCATGACCTTTGGCGGTGTCGGCTGGGCGAAGACCGTCGGTGATCTCGGCGTCAACGAGGCGCGGCGCCTCGTCGATATCTGCGTCGATGCCGGCGTCAACCTGATCGACACGGCCGACGCCTATTCGCAAGGTGTCTGCGAGGAAATTCTCGGCGAGATCATCGGTGGGCCCCGCAAGAACGATGTTCTGGTCGCCACCAAAGTGCGCTTCCCGATGGGCGACGGCCCGAACAGCAGCGGCCTCTCCCGCCAGCACCTGATCGCCGGTTGCGAAGCCAGCCTCAAGCGCATGAAGACCGATGTCATCGACCTCTATCAGGTCCACGAATGGGACGGGACGACGCCGGTCGAGGAAACCATGGAGGCGCTGGATACGCTCGTGCGTCAGGGCAAGGTCCGCTATATCGGCTGCTCCAACTTTTCCGGCTGGCACATCATGAAGGCGCTTGGCGTTGCCGAGCGTGATCGTTACCAGCGCTTTGTCAGCCAGCAGATCCACTACACGCTGGAAAGCCGAGACGCTGAAAACGAACTCATCCCGATCAGCATCGACCAGGGTCTCGGTATCCTGATCTGGAGCCCGATTTCCGGCGGTCTTCTGTCAGGCAAGCATCGCCGCAATCAGGCAGCTCCCGAAGGTACGCGCCAGTTTGCCGGCTGGACCGAACCGCCGATCCGCGACGAAGACCGCCTCTGGAATATCGTCGACGCGCTGGTCGAAATCGGCGACAGCCGTGGCGTGTCTGCCGCCCAGGTGGCTCTTGCCTGGTTGATCGGCCGCAAGGGCGTGACCTCCGTCATCATCGGCGGCCGCACGGAAGCGCAGTTCAGGGACAACCTTGCTGCTGCCGAACTCAAGCTTACCGACGAGGAGCGGGCAGGGCTCGACAAGGTCAGCCAACCCTGGCTGCAATACCCCTACTGGCACCAGAAAAACACCGCCACCGATCGCCTGAGCGAAGCCGACCTCAGCCTGATCGCGCCCTATCTGCAGGACGCATGATGATCACGACATCAGACCCCGGATAGGGTCTGCGCAAACTGCCGGTCAGGCGGGCTCGTCGAGCCGCACGAGGTGACCGGCAGATACTTCGCGGTAGCTGCGTACAGGCGGCTCATAGCCGATGGCACGGATCGGGCTTCTGAGCTCATCCGTCGACATATCCCGCTTGATGCCCCGGCGCGAGGGATCGGGGACTGGAACCGCCGCGATGAGTTTCTTCGTATAGGGATGCTGCGGGTTTTCGAACACCGCCGCGCGCGGTCCGATCTCGACGATCTCACCCAGATACATCACGGCGACGCGGTGACTGACGCGCTCGACAACCGCCATGTCGTGGGAGATGAACAGGAAGGCGAGGTGCAGGCTCTGCTGCAGGTCCATCAGCAGATTGCAGACCTGCGCCTTGATGGAGACATCGAGCGCCGAGACGCTCTCGTCGGCGACGATGACCTTCGGATCGAGCGCCAGGGCACGGGCGATGCAGATGCGCTGACGCTGGCCGCCGGAAAACTCGTGCGGGTAGCGGCTCATCATGTCGGCCTTCAGGCCGACACGTTCCAGCAGGTCGGCCGCCTTGTCGCGCGCCTGGGCGCGGGTAGCGAGGCCGTGCTCGATCACGGGCTCAGCGACGGCAAAGCCGATGGTCAGCCGGGGATTGAGGCTGGCGAACGGGTCCTGGAAGATCATCTGGATGCTGCGACGCATCTGGCGAAGGGCCAGTGAATCCAGCTTCATCACGTCGTAGCCGTCGAGATGCACCTCTCCGCCATCGGGCTCTATGAGACGCATGATGGAGCGCCCGGTGGTCGACTTGCCGCAACCGCTTTCGCCGACAAGCGACAGAGTTTCGCCCTGAAAGAGATCGAACGAGACGTTTTCCACCGCATGGATGGCGCCGGTCTTTCGCCCCAGCAGGCCGCCATGGATATCGAAGCGGGTGGTGAGGTTCTTGACGTCGAGGATCGGCGTCTGGCGGCGATCGACGGTGTCTGCCACCTCGCCCGGTTGCTGGAGGACACCGGTGGCCGCATCGACGACGGGGAAACGCAGCGGCCAGGCCTTGTCCGTCATCGAACCGAGGCGGGGGACGGCGGAGAGGAGAGCCCGGGTATAGGGATGCTTGCCGCGATGGAAGATATCGTCGGTCGCGCCGCTCTCGACCGCTTCGCCGCGATACATGACGATGGTGCGGTCGGAAATTTCGGCGACGACGCCCATGTCGTGGGTGATGAAGAGGACGGACATGCCTTCCTCCTCCTGCAGGATCTTGATGAGGTCTAGGATCTGCCCCTGGATCGTCACGTCGAGCGCGGTGGTAGGCTCGTCGGCGATCAATAGCTTCGGCCTCGAGGCCAGCGCCATGGCAATCATCACTCGCTGGCGCATGCCACCAGAGAACTGGTGCGGATACTCATTGAAGCGCGAGGCGGCGTTGGGAATGCGCACCTTTTCGAGGAGGCGAATGGTCTCTGCCTTTGCCTCGGCCTTCGAAATATCGCCGTGGCAGGTGAGTGCTTCCGAGATCTGGCGGCCGATGGTGAAGATCGGATTGAGCGAGGTCATCGGCTCCTGGAAGATCATCGCGACGTCCTTGCCGCGAACGCCTCTCATTTCCTTGTCGGACAGTGAAAGGATATCGCGGCCTCCAAGCAGGATGCTGCCCTCGATCCGGCTGCTGTTGGCAGCAAGCAGGCGCATGATCGACAGCGAGGTCACACTCTTGCCCGACCCGCTTTCCCCGACAATCGCCACGGTTTCACCGGGCATGACATCGAAGGAGATGTCGCGGACGACCGAACGCCACTGGCCATCGACGCGAAAAGAGGTCGTCAGATGGGAGACTGACAGCACCGGCACTGCACCGGTCATGGTCTTCTCAGCGGCTGTATCGGTCATGGAGTACCTCGATATCTGCTATGGGCGGCCGAGTTTCAAACGGATTTCGGCGAGGTGGCAAAGGAGGCCGACGATAGCCCGGCGGCCTTGCGCTCGGCCTCCATCCGCGCAATTTCCGCATCGATTGCGCTGCGGTCGATCATGCCGCTCGGGTTCTCCCGGGTTGGCGCGGTTTCGGCGACGGGCAGGTAGCGCTCCTTTGCCACGGCGTAGAGACGCCGCAGTTCGGCGAGCGGTTCGGCGTGGTCGTCGACGCGGATGTTGAGCCAGGCATAGTCCTGGTCGCGGTAAATCACGAGCGCTGCAGATTGCTGCCCGCGCTTGTCGCCGCCGGCGTCTTCGCCGGCCTGCATCGCTTCCAGCAGCCCTTCGGCCAACGGCGCTCCGGACGTCTTCTTGAATGTCTCAAGCGTTTTGGCGATCACCTGCGGGCCGGACAGCATGTTGCCGGCAACGGAAACGTTCTCGTCGACGAGATGGCCGGCCCAATCGATGCATTTTCCCCCGGTAAAGGCTGCGTTGCGGCCCTTGCCGTCGATCAGGTGCAATTGACGCTGCTCGTGGCCGTCGTCGCGATTTGTGAGTGCAGCAATGGTCTGCTGCGGCGTCTTGCCCTCGGCCAGCATGATCAGGCCGTCCGTTCCATAGAGCGGGCTCGAGAAAGCCTGCGTCGCGATGGCGCCGACACCCCCGCGTATATGAGGCACGATGCTGCCGACCGCGAAAAAACGCGTGGCGACGGCGATGGCGAGGTGGCCGGTTTCGGGATCGCGGGTAACGATGGACCAGGTCATATCAACGCCCCACTGCATAGGCTTGCATTAGCCGCGGTGTGGCCGCTGCCCGGAGCAAGCCGCAGGCGTCGCGTCCGGCCGCAGTCAGCCGGCCAACGGTCCACTCGTCCGCAACCGTCAACCGGTGACCCTTGGCGCGCAGGGCTTCCAGCACCTCCGACCCGAAATTCGCCTCCACCGTCAAACCGCCTGGCTCGCGGGTGCGGGGATAGAACGAGCTCGGAAAATGGGTCGTGTGGAACAGCGGCGTGTCGATCGCCTGCTGCAGGTTCATCTTGTGGTGGACGTAGTGCAGGAAGAACACCAGCTGCCACTGGTCTTGCTGGTCGCCACCGGGCGTTCCGAAAGACAGAGCCGGGCGGCCCTCGTGGAGTGCTATCGACGGCGTCAGGGTGGTCCTCGGCCGCTTGCCGGGTGCAAGCGACGAGGGCAGCCCAGGCTTCAGCCAGAACATCTGGGCCCGGGAATTGAGGCAGAAGCCGAGGCCCGGAATGGTCGGAGACGATTGCAGCCAGCCGCCCGAGGGTGTCACGGACACCATGTTGCCCTCGCGGTCGATCACGTCGATATGCACGGTGTCGCCGCGCTTTTCGGTCAGATGCGACATGGTCGGCTCGTAGACGGCGCCCGACTTGGCAGCCGAGTTATCCAGCATGGCCATCGTCGCGTCCCACTGGGCCTCGAAACCCACAAGCTTGCCGGGGCGCAGGTCGATCGAGGCTTCGGGTGCGATCAGCTTGCGACGTTCCGCAGCATAGGCTTCCGACAGGAGGTGGTCGAGCGGTACGTCGCAGAAATCGGGATCGCCGTAGTAGACCTCGCGGTCGGCAAAGGCGAGCTTCATCGCCTCGGTGACGGTGTGGACGAAATCGGCGCCCGCCGGGTCCATCGCGGCGATATCGAAGCCTTTCAACAGCGACAGCGCCTGCAGGAAGACGGGTCCCTGACCCCAGGTGTCGGTCTTTGCCACCGTCCAGCCATGATAGTCGAACGTCTGCGGCGCCTCGACGGTCGCCGACCAGCCGGCCATGTCTTCGCCGGTCAGTACGCCCTTGTGCCTTGTTCCGCTCGCGTCCATCACCGCATTGTTGCGCACGTAGCCATCGATCGCCTCGGCAATGAACCCTTTGTAGAATGCGTCTCGGGCAGCATCGACCTGCGCCTCGCGGCCGCGCTTGCTTTCCGCCTCGGCGATAACCCGGCGCCATGTTTCGGCCAGTGCCGGCTGTCGAAAATTCGAATGTGGCTCCGGATGAGAACCGCCGGGAAGCCAGTGGGCATGGGATGTAGGCCACTCCGTTTCGAAGAATTGGGAAAGGCCCTTGATGGTTGCCGAAACCCGGGGAAGGACTGGATGGCCATTTTCGGCGTAATAAATAGCCGGCTCAAGAACATCGCGGACGGTCATCGTGCCATAGTCGCGCAGCATTAGCATCCAGCCGTCGAAGGCGCCCGGAATGACGGTCGATAGCAGCCCATCGCCGGGAATGAGCGTCAGGCCTTCACTCGTGTAGTGCTCGATGGTGGCGCCGGCCGGGGCGGGACCCTGGGCGCAGATCACCTCCACCTTGCCCTTCTTCTTCGAATAGATCAGCGCCGGCAGATCGCCGCCTGGACCGCACAGATGCGGTTCTATGATCTGCAGGACGAAACCGGTAGCAACAGCGGCGTCGAATGCATTGCCACCCTTTTCCAGGATGCTCATACCGACCGCCGAGGCGATCCAGTGGGTGGATGTGACAACACCGAAGGTGCCGAGGATCTCGGGGCGCGTGGTAAAAGCGTTCATGGCAAAGTCCTTTGAGAGTAATCAGGAGTCGCGCGGGTCGAGGGCATCGCGAAGTCCGTCGCCGAGAAGATTGAAACCGATAACGACGAGGAAGATCGCCGCTCCAGGCCACATGGCCATCCACGGCGCCTGGCCGAGAAAGTTCTTGGCGACGTTGAGCATGGAGCCCCAGCTCGGTGCCGGCGGCTGCTGGCCGAGGCCGAGGAATGAGAGGCTCGCCTCGGCAATGATTGCCGTCGCGATGGTTAGGGTGGCCTGTACGAGGATCGGGGCGAGCACGTTGGGCAGGATGTAGCGGGTGATGATGCTGAAGTGACGAAGACCGATCGAGCGGGCGCCTTCGACATATTCCTCGGTCTTGACGGCCATCACCTGGCCGCGCGTCAGGCGGATGAAGACGGGCATGGCGGAGAGGCCGATGGCAATCATGGCGTTGGTGAGGCTTGGTCCGAGGAAGGCGGCAAGCGCGATGGCCATGATCAGGAAAGGCATGGCGAGAAACGCTTCCGTCACACGCGAGATGATCATGTCGATCCAGCCGCCGAAATAGCCGGAGATAAGGCCGAGCGGCACGCCGATGACGACTGCGATGGCCACCGAGAAGATGCCGGCCATCAGCGACGCCCGCGCGCCCCAGATCATGCGCGAAAGGATGTCGCGACCGATGTCGTCGGTGCCCAGCCAATGGGCCGCTGAGGGTGCCTTGCGGATGGAAGACCAGCTGGTGGCGATAGGATTGGGGATGGGCAGGAGGGGTGCTGCAATCGCCATGACGACAAAGAACAGGATGATGACAAGCCCAATGAGCGCGCCCTTGTTGGCTTTGAGCTTGCGCCATGCGCGGTTGGTCGAGCGCGGGCTGGCGGTTGAAACCGGGATGGAAGCGACGGGGTTGATCGTGCTCATAGGGCGGCCCTTAGTCTCGGATTGAGAAGGACGGAAAACACGTCGGCAACGAGGTTCATGAAAATGAAGCCCACGGCGGTGCAGAGCACCACGCCCTGGACGACCGCATAGTCGCGGTTGAAGACGGCATCGACGATCAGCTTGCCGAAGCCGGGAATGGTGAAGATCTGCTCGGTCAGCACCGCGCCCGCCAGCAGTTCGCCGAACAGCAGGGCACTGACGGTGATGATCGGCAGCAGCGCATTGCGAAACGTATGCTGCAATACCACGGCAGATTCCTTGAGACCCTTGGCGCGCGCCGTTCGGATGTAATCGGCGCTGAGCACGCTCAGCATGGAGGATCGTGTGTGGCGCATCAGGGTTGCCGCCAGCGCATTGCCCAGCACGAAGGCGGGCATCAGCATCGTCTTGATCGATTGCAGCGGATCGTCGAAGAAGGGCTGGTAGCCGGAGGCCGGCAGCCAGCCGAGCTTTACCGAAATCAGCAGGATCAACATGATGCCGAGCCAGAAATTCGGGATCGACAGGCCGCACAACGCGACGATGTTGGCGAAAAAGTCGATGATCGTGTTGCGCTTGACGGCCGCGAGGATGCCCATCGGAATGCCGATGACGACGGCAAAAATCATCGACATGACGGCCAGCTGCAAGGTCACCGGCAGTTTCTGGGCGACCAGGGTGAGGACGGGCTGGTTGGTGCGCAGCGAGATGCCAAGGTCGCCCTTGAGCACCGCGCCCAGCCAGTACCCGTATTGATAGACGACGGGATCGTTCAGCCGGTATTTCTCACGCAGGAATTCTATGACCTGCGGGTCCCGCTCTTCGCCCGCCATGGCAAGGACGGGATCGCCGGGCAAAAGCTTCTGCAGCGAAAAGACGAAGATCGAGATGATGATGAGCGTCGGTATGGCGACGAGCAGTCTCTTTCCGATGTAGGTGTACATGGCCGATCCCAACCTTTTGCATCGGCCGCGCGAGAGTTCCCCGCGCGGCTGGCTCGATTAGCCGCTCTTCTTGACGCCGACCATGCGGATCATGCCATCAGGCGAGGGGACAAAGCCGGTGACGGCCTTGTTGTAGGCCCAGATCCAGGCGGAATGGCCGAGATAGATGATCGGCAATTCATCGTTGAGGATGGCGAGCGCCGCATTGTATTTTTGCTTGCGGACTGCGGCGTCTTGCGACTGGCGAGCTTCGACCAGCAGCTTGTCGACCTCGGGGTTGCTGTACTTGGAATCGTTCAGTCCGGCGCCGGTGGTAACGAACTGCTGGATGTTACCATCCGGATCGGCCCGTCCCGACCAGTCGGAGCGGCTGAGCTGATAGTTTCCGGCCGTCTGGGCATCGAGCAGGGTGGCGAATTCCGTCGGCTTCAGCGTTACGTCGAAGCCGGCTTCGGCGACCATCGACTGGATGATCTGCATCATCTGCAGGGTGACGGGATCGTTGGTGACGGCGATTTCTACGGGCACGCGCTCAAAGCCGGCCGCCTTGATCAGGGCTTTGGCCTTGTCCACATCGCGGGCGGGCACCGGGATATCCTTGTCGAACCAGGGGCTATTGGGCGAAAACGGCTGGTTTCCGGCCAGCGCCGTGCCGTCAAAGACGATCTGCATTGCCGCCTCCCGGTCGATGGCAAGCGAGAATGCCTGGCGCAACCGCTTGTCCTCACCCATCGGGTTCTTGGCGCGCGGACCGTTGCCGATGTTGGCGTAGATGCCGAGCCAGCCCGTGCCGACGGCGTCGGCATAGGCGAGCTTGGGGTCGCCCTTGACCGTCGCCACATCGGTGGCTGAAACGCGCTCGATCATGTCGAGATCGCCCGAGCGCAGATTGGCGAGGCGCACTGTCGTGTCCGGGATCGGAAGATAGGTAATCTTGTCGATGAAGATATTGTCCTTGTTCCAGTAGTCCTGGAACTTCTCAAGCACGATGCGGTCCTGTTGCACCCGCTCGACGAACTTGAACGGGCCGGAGCAGACGGGATGATCTCCGAATTTTGCACCGGCGGCCTTGGCGGCTGTGGGCGACACCATCATGCCGGCGCGGTCGGAGAGCTGGGCAAGCAGTGTCACATCCGGCGCTTTCAGCGTGAACTTCACCTCGTATTCGCTGGTTGCCTCGATGTTGGTGACGGAGGAGAGTTCGCTCTTACGTCGCGATTCCGGCATCGTCTTGTTGCGCTGGATATCGTCTACGACAGCCTGGGCGTTGAAGGGTGTGCCGTCGTGGAACTTGACGCCCTGGCGTAGCGTCATCGTCAGCTCCTTGCCATCAGCCGACCACTTCCAGGCTGTCGCCAGCTGCGGAACGAACTCGAGCTTCGCCGTCACATCGACCAGCTTGTCGCACAAGGCCGTATAGACGATGCGGCCGACGAAGGTACGGGATTGGGCGGGGTCGAGCACATCGGCGTCGTCCTGCAGCCCGATTTTTAGCTCGGCACCGAGCGCCGGCAGGGCGCAGAGGGTGCCGATGGAGAGGAGCGATAGAAATTTGGCGATTTTCATTTTTGTTTCCCCTGTTTATGGCGCGGTCCGGTCAAGGCCGGATCCATCTGTGGTATTCTCAATGCTGCCTCAGGCATCCTCTTGCCGCAGTGCCGGCAGTTGGGCGTCGAAGGAGGTGACGCGGATCAGGCTTTCCTGCAGCAGCAGAAGGTGCTGTCGCATCGCTTCGGCAGCGCCCATCGGGTCGCGTGCCGCGATCGCGTCGATGATGGCCCGATGCTGATCGTGGGTCCGCTCCCGCGTGCGGCTGTTGCTGCGGGCCAATTCGCGAATGGTTTGCCACGCTTCGTCCTGGCGAACGTGATTGATAAAGTCGAAAATTGTCAGGAAGAACTGGTTACCGGCGCTCTGGGCGATCAGCCGGTGCAGGGCGCCGTCCCACAATTCCCGACCGTCCGCATCGTCGCTGCGGTAGATCTTTTCCGCCAGTTCGTACATGCGCCTGATCGAAATGTCCTTGGCGCGGATCGCCGCAAGCTGGGCCAATTGCGGTTCGATCCGCAAGCGGACTTCCATGATTTCCGTAATATCGGTGCTGGCGACGATCGAGCCGACGTGCTCGCTCCAGCCATCGGGGCGCGGTCCGGCATAGGTGCCGGATCCCTGCTTGCGCCAGATCAAACCCTCTGCCTCCAGCACCTCGAGAGCCCTGCGCAGGGCGCGACGGCTGACGTCGAACTGTTCCGACAGCGCCCGCTCGGTGGGCAGCTTGCCGTCTGCATCGAGCTCGCCCGAGTGCAGCAGGCCTCTCAGCCGTTCCAGAGCATAGGTCGAATTTTCCGGCAGGTTGCTTACGGTCATATTCCAGCTCAAGGCGAACCAATGTTTGATTGGTTCCATTCAAGCCACGTTGCAGCGAGGCGTCAAGCGCTTTTTTGTGCATCCATGAAATTGCATAATTATTGGGCTAAGCGCTTAGGCCGCAAATGTGCCCGAGCCGGGTCGGCTCAAGCGTGCTGCCGGGATCGGCTGCCCCGGCAGATGCTGCAGCGCGCTTGGATGGGCGCACGGTGCAAATGACTATTTGTTTTAAAAGACCGAGCCTACTTCCAGCTCTTGCCGTCGGCAGCGGCGCAGCCGTATGGGGGCAGGTTGTTGGAAAACGTCGTCTTCAGGCGCGCGCAGCCCCAGGCGTTGATCGGGGCGGGCATGGAGGAATTGAGCGTGATGCCGACTTCATCATAGGGGCTGTCGGTGTTGGTGACGTAGCGATACCAGCGAAAACCGACCGTCGCGACCAGTGCGATGACGATGACGAGGATCAGGCGAACCAGCATTTTCATAATCTTTTCCTTGCTTCAAAACGCCGCCCTCTAGCAGCCTTGTCGGCAAAGCAAAAGCGTTTGTATCGAACATCGAGGGAACGGCGGCTCCGGCGCCGACAGGCCGGAGCAAGGCCAATAGGCGATGAAATGCTTGGAATTGCCGGTGAAGCGCCTCATCTGGCACATTGTTAAAATAAGATATGCTTTCTTCTGTAATCGATAATCGACAGGTGTTAGCTTGTGATCAGACGCATTGGAGCGTCAGCTTGAACAGATTTCCCATGACAAACTCAACAGAGCAAGAGCGCCTCGAGGCGCTATACAATCTCGGGCTTCTCGATACGCCAGCCAGTGAAAATTTTGATCGCATAACGCGAATGGCAAGCAAAATTTTCAACCTACCGATCGCTGCCGTATCACTGACAGACGTCGATCGGCAATGGTTCAAATCCCGCGTCGGCGTCGATCACGACTCCATTCCTCGGGATCGCGCGCCGTGCGCGCAAGTGGCGGAATCCAAGGACCTGTTGGTCATTCCGGATATGGCAGGGGACAGTTGCTACCGGGAAAGCGTTCTTGGCAAAAGCGGCATTCGCTTCTATGCCGGCGCCCCTTTGATAACGCGCGAGGGGCACGGCCTCGGCGCCCTCTGCGTCCTTGGAACGGAGCCGCGCACCGCGACGGAGGAAGAGCTTTCGGGCTTGCGGGACCTCGCCGCGATGGTAATGTCGCAAATCGAACTGCAGCATTCCATCGGCCGGATCGACCCGATCAGCGGTCTGCCAAACCGGGTGCAGTTCTTCGACGACCTTTCCGACCTCGTACTGGACGATGCCAGCGGGCTTCAACGTTTTGCCGTTCTGGTCGATCTTGCCGATAGCGCGCAGATCGATACGCTCGCGCGGGTGATGGGTCCGGCCCATGTCGACACCTGCATTCGGGAGGCCGGACGGATCATCCGGTTGTCCCTCGGCCACGCAAGAACCACCTATCACGTGTCATCGACGCAATTCGCTTTCATCGCTCCGAAAGCGGTCCGAAAACAAAAATATCTTGCCAGACTTGGCGTTATGCTGGCGCAGATCGAAGCTGGATTGAGCCTCAGGTTCGTGATGACGCCGGTGATGGGTGTTGCGCCGTTTATCGCCAGAAAAATCATCCCGGCGGAACTTTTGCAGCAATTGAACAGTGCCGCCCAGGATGCACGTAGCACCGAGGCCCGGGTCAGCCTTTTTTCGGCCTCCAGCCACGCCAAGCACGAACGCGCCTTCCGGTTGCTGGAGGATTTCGGCACGGCTCTCGATTCAGACAATCAATTGTCGGTCGTGTTCCAGCCGCGCATAGATCTTGCAAGTGGTCGCTGCGTGGCGGCCGAAGTGCTGTTGCGCTGGCGCCACCCGGACTTTGGCGCCGTCTCGCCCGGCGAGTTTGTGGCGATCGTCGAGCATTCGCCGCATGTGCGGAAAATGACAGCCTGGGTTCTGGATGCCGCCCTTCGCCAGACAAGGGCCTGGAAGGACACCGGCCTGCATATGCCGCTGTCCGTCAACGTCTCTGCAGCCAATCTGGAAGAGGAAGACTTTGCCGAGCAGGTCGGTCTTGCTTTGCGTCGCCACGAAATTTCGGTTGAGATGCTGGAGCTGGAGGTGACGGAAAGCTCGATCATGAAGGACGCGGCAAAGGCAATGGAAAAGCTGCGCTCTCTGGCGGAGGCCGGCATCCGTCTCTCCATCGATGATTTCGGCACCGGCTACAGCAGCTTGTCCTATCTCCAGCTGCTGCCGGCAACCGTCGTCAAGATCGACCGGTCCTTCATCAGAAACCTGGAAGACGGAACGCGCGAGCGCAACCTCGTGCGATCGATGATTTCCCTCAGCCACGACCTCGGCTACCGCGTCGTCGCCGAGGGTGTGGAAACCAGGAAAGCCCGGGACATTCTTGCCGGCATCCATTGCGACGAGGCGCAGGGCTATCTCTTTGCAAAGCCGCTGAAGCCTCGCGAGTTCGAACGCTGGCATGATTCGCAGCAGAAGAGTCTGGCTGCCACCGGCGACACTTATCGGTCGGCTTGAGGCAAGTCCCTGATGTCAATTGCACCCTTGGATGGCGCGGCGCCGCGCCGGTGTTTCTGCCATGGTTGTGACGCGATCCCTAAGGGCGCCCGGATCGTCACGGAGGCCGCTAAGTGTTTGTGTTTTCACTTCTTGTCAATTTACGATATTCCACCACTTTGGAGGTTCTGCTAATTTCTGCAGGGCTGGCTCCGACGGGGCCATGTGACAGAGTGGGGATCAAGGGTGACGGCTTCGTTCGAAGGTATTTCTGGGCTGGCTCTGGAAAAGATGGATGACACGACGTTCGACAGCCTCGCATTCGGGGTGGTCGGCCTCAATGCAGACGGTATCGTCGAACGCTATAATGCGACGGAATCATCTCTTGCCGGACTTCGTCGGGAAACCGTCCTGGGTTCGGACTTTTTCGATGAAATTGCCCAGTGCATGAATAATTTTCTGGTCGCGCAACGGTTCGAGGACGAAGATCAGATCGACGACATCATTCCTTATGTCCTGACATTGCGTATGCGTCCCACCCCTGTTCGGCTTCGCCTGCTGAAAGGGTCGGATTTGGCGCTGAGATACATTCTGATACTGCGCTGATCGGGCACCGTCATGGAACAGTCGCAAGAGATCGAATACGAAAAGCTTCTGCAATTCGTCTACGCATGTCCCGTCGGCCTTGTCGACATGGCGCGCGACGGCGCGATAAACCTGATGAACCCGCTTGCCATGAAACTCGTCATACCGCTGGCGACAGACGGCATCATGACAAACTTGCTGACGGTGTTTGAAAACACGGCTCCCGAATTGCGCTCGCTGATCCAGGATTTTGCCGGCAGGCGGGGAACGATTTGCGATAACCACCGCATTTACGCTGGGCCGATAGCCGCCGACAAGCCCGACGAGCAGCGCATCCTGAACTGCACCATCGTCAAGCTGAAGGACGAGCGTTACGTGGTGACGCTAACCGATGTGTCGCTTCAGGTCCGCCAGGAGCGACGGCTGAGGGAAGCCGAGACGTGGTTCGGGTCGTTGCTGGAGGGTGTCAAGGATTTCGGCGTCGCATCGCTTGGTACGGATGGCGTGATCGATGCGGTAAATTCCACCCTTCTGGAGCAGACCGGCTTTGACGCGTTCGAGTTGGAGGGGATGCCGATTGGCGATCTGGTCGAGCCGCAGCCGGGCGGACAGGGGGCCTATATGGACCGTCGCCTCGAACACGCACGAAGGGACGGCTGGCATATCGACGAAGGCTGGGGCCTGCGACGCGACGGCGAGCGTTACTGGTGCCAGAGCCTCATCGCCGTATGCGCCGACAAAACGGCTGGCAGCGACACGTCGATCCAGGGATACACCGTCATCATGCGCAAGGTGGAGCGGCGTGACACGGATATGCTGGAACTCAAGCGGCTGTTGCGAACCGACCACCTCACCGGCGCCTACAACCGCGGTGCGTTCTTCGAAGCTGCCGAAAAAGAGTATGTGCTAAGTCGCGGCTCCGGACGATCCTTCGCCATCCTCATGTTCGACATAGACCACTTCAAGCTGATCAACGACAGCTACGGCCACAGCGTCGGCGACGATGTGCTGCGTTCGGTGGCCAACGCATGCCAGACAATGATGCGGCCCGGCGACACGTTTGCGCGCATCGGCGGCGAGGAATTCACAATCCTCCTGCCCGACACGTCTCTGGAGGAATCGGTCGAAATCGCCGAGCGCGTCCGGATCGCCATTGCCTCCGTGCCCGTGAGTGTCGGAGATTCGCTGCTGAAGGTTACGGCAAGCTTCGGCTGTGCAGCCGGTCCCTTGTCAGTCGGAAGTGCGGCAGCACTGCTTGCCGCTGCCGACGGAGCGCTCTACAGGGCCAAGCGCGCGGGCCGCAACCGGACGGAATCCGCACCTATGAAAACCGTGTTGGCCTGATCCTCATGCTCAGCCGCGCTGCGACTGCCCGCGTTCTGCAAAGCCTGATCGAGGCGGAGGTGAAGAGCGCGAGAAACCGGTCAAGCGGAGCCCGCAGCGTGAGAGCCTCCACTGCGGGGTCATGGTCCGAGGACCTGTCCATGGGGCGCGACGACAACGCAGGCCTTGGCTTGGATTCGCTGGAAATGATGATGGTCGGGTCTGCCATCAACGAGATGTTTCACCTCTACGAAGGCGAGCAGGATCTCGATCCGACCGCAATGGACACGTTCGGCGATTGGCTCGATGCTATCGAGGCCGCCTGGGCGGACGGTGTTTCGAAGATGACCTTCCTGACGTCGGGCTCGACAGGCCTGCCGAAGAGATGCGTGCATGGCGCTGCTGTGCTGAACGGGGAGGCTGGATTTCTTGCCGGCCTTTTCACCTCGCGCCGCCGCATCATTGCGCTCGCACCGGCGCATCACATCTACGGTTGCCTGCTGACTGCCTTCCTCGCCGACCGGCTTTCTGTGGATGTCATCTCCGGCGCGACCGCATCTCCACGATTTCTGAACAACGGGCTGTTGCCGGGAGACCTTGTCGTCTCCTTCCCAGACAGGTGGGCGGCAATCGATCGCACTGTCTCCACCTGGGTCGCCGACGTCGAAGGTGTCGTGTCTACCGCGCCATGCCCCGCTCCGCTGATGACGTCCCTGATCGATCGCGGGCTTGGCGGCATGACCGAACTCTACGGATCGAGCGAGACGGCGGGGATCGGCTGGCGCCGGCATCCATCCGACCGATACACCTTGATGCCGCACTGGAGTTTCGAAAATGACCGCGGGGAAGTCGCTGCGGGCGTGAGGCTGCGCGGTTTGGACGGAGCGGTCCATGATGTTCCCGACACCATCGAGAGGATAACCGACCGGGCGTTTACCGTCGGCAGCAGGCGCGATGGCGGCTTTCAGATCGGTGGAATAAATGTCTGGCCGCAGCGTATCGCGGCCGTGCTGGAGCAGCATCCCAAGGTACAGGCGGCGTCGGTGCGCGTCGCGCAGATGCCGGCCGGCGCTCGCCTGAAGGCGTTCGTCGTGCCCGTTTCGAGCTGTGCCGAAGAGGAACTTTCATCCGATCTCGAGACGTGGTGCAGGCAGCGGCTTTCAGAAGTGGAATGCCCACGCATCTGGACGTTCGGCGCCACGCTGCCCGTTAATGAATTCGGCAAGGCGGCGGACTGGCGCAACTAGGGCCGGTGGCTGAGAGGAAGATGCTTCTCTCGTGCCCGGTAGAGACTCTCGCAGCAATCCCGTGACGAATTCACGGATTGGTCGCGGCGTGCGTGCCTGATGCAGCGGTGTCGGCGGGCGGCGCGGTGGCGAGGATCTGCGAGGCATTGTTGTCGTCCGATGTCGGTCCTGCGAGCCACCATCCGATGGCGGCTGATGCCACCATCAAGGTGCCCGCAACCAACCATTTCGATTTTCGCCTATCGTTTTCGGGCTTTGCGCCCTTGCCGGTGTCCATGGGGTCGTCCTTTCCAGAATTTAGATGCTGATGATAACGGGGCTGCTTGCCAGCGGCTGATTGCGCCCGCTGAGCGCTTCGACGGATACCCGCAATAAGGGGCGTTCATCGATGCCTTTATCACTGACGAAAGAGCTGTGGTCGCCTGAGGCTATGCTGCCGCCGACCCATAGCGACCACATCACTTTCGTCAAGAGAACATCCGTCAGTGCCGCAGCTTTCTTGAGGACGTCAAGCAACATCGGTGCCGGGAACAAGACAGCGCCGGCCACGGCAGCGACAATCACGGTGCTCAACAGGATCCGCGCCGAACTGCGCTTGCGGTTACGCGGCGCTGCCCCGTTGTTGCGCCGCAGACCGCACTTGGTCATTGCCATCGGTTGGTCCTTTGCAGATCTTAACAGCCGGGTCTGTCGCTGGCAGAGGCGTTGGCCGTCGGGTGGGGAGGGACATGCCTCAGCACTTCGCCGAGCGATTTCGCCAAGCCCTTCAAGATATCGGGCGGGACATCCTGGAGGGCATCGACATAGGCGCTGGTGGTGGAGGCCTGCAGATGCCGCAGGTTTTCAGCGCCCTTTTCGGTGAGCGAAAGCCGGCCGTTCTCATCGGCAATGCTGCCGCCGTCGCACAGCGACCACATGACTTCAGTCAACAACTCGTCCGTGACCGACGCCGTTCTCTTCAGCGCATCAAAGGTCGTGCGGCCAGAGATGACGAGATGGCGGAGCACGCTGAGTTCGACAAATGTGAATTTGTCGTCCGAGAAGGCCGACGGGATGGTGTCGCAGACAACGCCGGCAACCAACGCGGTTATCCGGTCAAGGCCGATGGCGACGTCAAGCACGGTTCCTTGGTCCAGTTCAGTCATGGTTGGCTCCTGCAAAAGCGGTCGTCTATGTCCGCGGGCCCTTGTCGGTACCCGCATATCCCGCGCCGATTGCAACGTTCAAAGACACGTAATCGGTGGCGCTCTGCTGGATTGCGGCAGCCAGGCTTTCCTTTGCGGTCGCAAGCGAAAGCTGGGCGTCGATGACGTTCAACAGAGACGACGCGCCGTCCTTATAGCTATCGGTCGAGAGTTGCAGAGCCTCCTGGTAGGAATTGACCTGGGCACGCAGGGCGGAGATCGTCTGTGCATCGCGACGAACAGCCGAAAGTGCATTCTCCACGTCTTCGACGGCGGTCAGCACGGTGGACTTCCATGTCAAATAGTCGGCTCGAGCGTTGGATTCGGCGATCTTGACATTGGCGCGTAGCGAACCGCCGTCGAGGATCGGAAGATTGAGCGTCGGCCCGAACGACCATGAGGTCAGGCTGCCATGCGATCCGCTGGATGTGACATAGGAGGGCGAAATCGAGCCGCTGAGCGAGATGCTCGGATAGAGCTTGGCTTCGGCGACGCCGATCTGGGCCGTCGCTGCTGCGAGGTCCCGTTCTGCCTTACGGATGTCCGGGCGGTTGCGGATGAGGTCGGCGGGAACGCCGGTGGCGACATTGCCGCGGAAGACAGGTTGCCTGCCCCCACTGCGCATGTCGGCAATGACGGTTGCCGGGGGCATGTTCAGCAATGTCGCGATGTGATGGACCTGCTGTCGGTAGCTGATTTCGAGGCCCGGCGCTTCGGAAAGCGTCGAATTGACGAGACCTTCGGCCTGTACCACGTCCAGGCGCGAGGCCGCTCCCGCAACCATCTGGAACTTTGTCAGCTCCAGCGTCTTGCGGCGGGAGGCGAGACTATCGGCAGCGATGGAAATGCGCGCCTGATAATAGCGGGCATTGATATAGCTTGTCACCAGATCCTGGAGATAGGTCAGCCGCGTGACGTCGACCGTGGCGTAGGCGGCGTCGAGCGAGTCGAGTGCCCCTTCGCGGGCGCGGCGATACTGGCCGAAAAGATCGAGCAACCAGGATGCCGTCAGGTCGCCGGCAGTCGAGTTCGTGGTGGCCAGCTGGGTGCGTAGCTTGCCTTTTTCGCCGCTGGTGGTGTTCGACCCATCGGCCGAAAGGCTGGGAAGGGCGCCGGCACCGGCAACCGTGACGTCACCCTGGGCGGCGACCGTGGCCTCGATCGACGACAGGATCGATACGTTCTGGGCGAGGCCGGTGGCGACAAGGCTCTCGAGCTTCTTGTCGTGATAGGCCGACCACCACTGGCGGCCGGCGATGTCTTCGTTGGCCTTCGTGGTCCCTTCCGAGAAAGTAGGAGGCAGCGGCATCACCGGCGGCTTGTGATCAGGACCGCTCACGCAGCCGGCGAGAAGAAGGAGGATGGCGGGGGAGGCCGCGCGGGGAAAAATCATGAAGCTATCTCACGAATTGATCGAACCGAACCGTTCGGTTCGACTCTCGAGTATAGAGTTTGGTTTGATCCGACAAGGTCGGCGCGTTGGCATTTTCCGCCCGTGCGTCTGGTGTCTGGGTTAGCGGGGCAGCAATCCGTTGAAAATCATGTCGAAATGCGCCGCGAGAGAGGTCTCCCTGTCGAATGCGCGTCGATCGTCGAAGATCAGCCTGAAAACCATGGCCAGCATGATGGGAGACATCACGACTTCGGCCGTCGAGGCAGGTCCGGTCTTGAACTCGCCGTTGCGCTGGCCCTCATCGATGATGGACTGGGCAAAGCTTATCAGCGGTTCGATGAACCGCCTGTGATTCTCGTCGATCACGTGGGGAAAGCGCGTGCCTTCTGCAATCACAAAGCGCAGGAGTTCCCGCATCCGCCGGCTCCCGAGAAAATTGTCGTAGAGGATCTCGATCAGCGTCCGCAGGCGATTTTCACAGTTTCCCTCGAGCTTCCTACCGCTTGTCAGTATATCTTCAAAAGGCGTGGAGATGTGGTTGATCATGGCTGAGAACAACTCCTCCTTCGTTTCAAAATAGACGTATATCGTCCCCTTCGTAACTCCGACGCGTTCCGCAATGTCTTCAACCCGCGTGGCAACATAGCCGCGCTCGACAAACTCTTCGAAAGCAGCATCGAGAATTTGCTTCGGCCGCCGTGCTTTTTGCTCGGCACGGGTGATTTTTACTTCATTAGTCATTTGTATGTCTCTCTGCTTAACTGTCTGTGGAAATTTGGTGCAAAAATCCATTGACTGTTGAGTCAGTCAATTATATCAAGCGGAGACTGATAACAAGAGGCCACTTCATGAAAAGCGTTTTTAGCATCGCGCTGCTGGCTTCGGCTGCCGCCGTGCTGTGCTCCTGCGACAAGCAGCAGAGCAGCGAGGCCAAACCGAAGCTGGTGGAGACGGTCGTCGCTTCAACCGCGCCAATTGCCGCGAGCAATTCCATTACCGGCGAGATAGACGCACGCGTCCAGAGCGACCTTTCGTTCCGGGTGAGCGGACAGATTATCGAGCGGCTCGTCGACGTCGGTTCGGCCGTCAAGGCTGGACAGGTTTTGGCAAGGATCGATCCCGCCGAGCAGAAGGCCGATCTGGCGGTGGCAAAGGCCACCCTTGAATCGGCGCAGGCCGTAGAGACGCAAGCTCAGCTCGCCTACCAGCGCCAGCTCAACCTCTTCAAGACGCAGGTGACCACCAAGGCCTCGCTCGACCAGGCGCAGGAGACGCTACTGACGGCACAGGGGACCACCAAGTCCGACCAGGCCTCGCTCGAGACAGCGCAGGACGCTCTCTCCTATACAGAGTTGCGGGCTGACTCCGATGGCGTGATCACCGCAAGGAATGCCGAAGTTGGTCAGGTCGCCCAGGCAGCATCCGCGGTCTTCACGCTTGCGCATGACGGGCCGCGCGATGCCGTGTTCAACGTCTACGAGTCGCTTTTCCTGAAGAACAAGCCCGTCGACAAGGTCACCATCACGCTGCTCTCCGACCCGACCCGCCATGTCGAGGCATCGATACGCGAGATCTCGCCTACGATCGATTCCACGACGGGGACCATCAAGGTCAAGGTTGGCCTCGAAAATGCTCCGACGATGCCACTGGGAGCACCGGTTGCAGGAACGTTCCGCTCACAGGCCGAGCCGATGATCGAGCTTCCATGGTCTGCAATGGCCTCCAAGGCCGGGCATACGGCTGTCTGGGTGGTCGACCCCGCATCCTCGAAAGTTTCCATCCGTCCCGTCGATGTCTCCACTTATGGAACGGGGAAATTCGGCGTCATCAAGGGCGTCGCGCCCGGCGACATCATCGTCGTCGATGGCACCAAGTTCCTGCGTCCCGACCAGGTCGTTTCCTACGGTAAAGGCGCCGCCCAATGAATTTCCGTCATTACGTCTTACCCATTCTCGGGCTGGCCATGCTGACCTCCTGCGAAAAGCAGGAAGCCCACCAGGAGCCCATCCGTCCGGTGCTCTCCATCGTCGCCAAGTCCTCGGAGGCGTCCACGCTTTCGCTGCCGGGCACGGTGGAAGCCAGGATCGAGACGCAGCTCGCCTTTCGCGTGCTCGGCCGGGTCATCGCCCGCAACGTCAGCGTCGGCGACCTCGTCAAAAAGGGTGATGTCGTCGCCGCGATCGATCCGATTTCGCTCGAACTTGCGGTCAGGAGCGCCCAGTCCGATCTGGCAAACAGCCAGGCAACGCTTGCCAACGCCGCGTCCAGCCAGGAGCGCCAGCGCGCTCTTGCGGCCAGCAAGTCGGGAAGCCAGGAATCGCTCGACGAGGCGGTTCAGGCCTATAAGAGCGCCATTGCCGGTGTCGGTAAATCGCAGGCCAGTCTCGACAAGGCGCAGGAACAACTCGGCTACGCCAAGCTGCATGCCGAGTTCGATGGCGTCGTGACGGCAACCTCGGCCGAAGTCGGCCAGGTGGTTTCCGCCGGATCGAGCGTCGTGACGATCGCTCGCCCCGACCAGCGCGATGCGGTGATCGATATCCCGGAAGCAAGCTTCGGCAAGCTCACCGTGGGAGCCCCGTTCCAAGTGGCGCTGCAGCTCGATCCGACCGTGGTCGCCAAAGGCGTGATCCGCGAGGTCGCCCCAGAGGCCGAGTCGCTGACCCGCACAAGCCGAACGAAAATCACGCTCATCGACCCGCCCGACGCATTTCGCATCGGCTCGGTGATCACGGCGTCGGCGACCATTCCTTCCCAGCCGTTCATCGTGCTGCCGTCCTCGGCCATTCTGCTGAAAGACGACAAGCCGAATGTCTGGCTCGTCGATACGGCTGCGGCCAAGGTCTCCCTTCATCCGGTGACGCTTGACGGACCTGTCGTCGACGGCGGCTCCGTGAAGGTCACGGGCGGCATCAATCCTGGCGCACGCGTTGTCGTCGCCGGAGTTCATAAACTGAGCGACGGCCAGGCTGTCCGGATCGATCAAGGTGAAAATCCGTGAAAAAATTCAATCTTTCCGACTGGGCGCTCGAGCACCGTTCGCTCGTCTGGTATTTCATGATCGTCTTCGTGATCGCCGGTGTGTTTTCCTACATCAATCTCGGCCGCGAGGAAGATCCGAACTTCACGATCAAGACGATGATCATCCAGGCCCAGTGGCCGGGTGCATCGGCCGACGAGATGAGCCGGCAGGTCACCGACCGCATCGAGAAGAAACTCGAGGAACTGGATGCGCTCGACGTCACGCGTAGCGAGACCACAGCCGGGCAAAGCACCGTCTTCGTGGATCTGCTCGATACCACCAAGGCCAAGGATGTTGCGGGGATCTGGGTCAAGGTTCGCAACATGATCGCCGACATCAAGGGCGATTTCCCTTCCGGTGTCACGGGACCGACCTTCAACGATACATTTGGCGACGTTTACGGCAACATGTACGCCTTCATGGGCGACGGCCTGACCCAGAGGCAGCTGCGCGATCTCGTCGAGACCGCCCGCTCCAGGATCCTGACCGTCCCGAACGTCGGAAAGGTCGATGTCATCGGGGCGCAGGACGAAGTCGTCTACCTGGAGTTCTCGACCCGCAAGATCGCAGCATTGGGGATCGATCGCCAGTCGATCATCGATACGCTTTCCAACCAGAACGCCGTCACCCAGTCCGGCTTCGTCGATGCCGGGCCGGAGCGGATCGCGTTGCGCGTCGGTGGCCAGTTCACGTCTGAAGAGAGTCTGAAATCCATCAATCTTCGTGTCAACAACCGCTTCTTCCCACTCTCGGACGTTGCCACGATCAAGCGCGGCTATGTCGACCCACCCTCGGCCCTGTTCCGCTACAACGGACAGCCGGCAATCGGCCTCTCGATCGGCATGCGCGCCGGCTCCAACCTCCTGGAGTTCGGCAAGGGTCTCGATCAGAAGATGGATGCCATCATCGCCGACTTGCCAATCGGCGTGGACGTGGCACGCGTTTCCGATCAGCCGGCAGTCGTCGACGAAGCGGTATCGGGCTTCACACGTGCGCTGTTTGAAGCCATCGTCATCGTTCTTGCCATCAGCTTCATCAGCCTTGGCGCCCGCGCGGGCCTGGTGGTGGCGATCTCGATCCCTCTGGTGCTGGCGATCACCTTCCTCGTCATGTCCTACAGCGGCATCTCGCTGCAGCGAATTTCGCTCGGCGCGCTGATCATCGCCCTCGGATTGCTGGTGGACGATGCGATGATCGCGGTGGAAATGATGGTTGCCCGCCTCGAGGAGGGCGACGACCTGAAGACGGCCGCGACCTATGTCTACACTTCGACGGCTTTCCCGATGCTGACCGGGACATTGGTGACTGTGTCCGGATTCATTCCGGTGGGCTTGAACAGCAGTGCTGCCGGCGAATTCACCTTCACCCTGTTTGTCGTCATTGCAGTTTCCCTGGTGGTCTCCTGGATCGTCGCCGTGGTGTTCACGCCGCTCCTCGGCGTCACATTCCTGCCAAAGACCTTGAAGTCCCACCACGACAACAAAGGTCGCGTCGCACGCACGTTTTCCTGGTTGCTGCGGCTCGCCATGCGCTTCCGCTGGATCACCATCGGCCTGACCGTGATTGCCTTTGCACTCTCCGTCGGCGGCATGGGCATCGTGCAGCAGCAATTCTTTCCGTCGTCAGACCGCCCGGAACTCGTCGTCGACTGGAACCTGCCGCATAACAGCTCGATCTCCGAGACCAACAGGCAGATGGCGCAGTTCGAGAAGGAAGCGCTTGTCGGCAACACCGATATCTCGCACTGGACCAGCTACGTCGGCCAGGGCGCACCGCGCTTCATCCTGTCCTTTGACGTCCAGACCCCCGACGTGTCGTTCGGCCAGATGGTGATCGTGACCAAGAGCGTCGAGGTGCGCGACCAGGTGCGCACCAAGCTGCAGGCCTATCTGAACAAGACGTTCCCAGGCACCGACGCATTCGTCAAGCTGCTCGACATCGGGCCTCCCGTCGGAAAGCCTGTCCAGTATCGTGTCAGCGGCCCGGACATCCAGCAGCTGCGCGACATCACCCAACGGTTTGCCAGCATCGTCGGCAACCACCCGCTGCTGAGCAACATGACCTTTGACTGGAACGAACCCTCGCGCGTGGTGAAGGTTGACGTTCTCCAGGACAAGGCCCGCCAGTTGGGCGTGACATCCGCCGATATCGCCACTGCGCTGAACAGCGTCGTGCAGGGGTCTTCGGCCACGCAGATCAGGGACGATATCTACCTGATCGACGTCATCGGCAGGGCTCAGGGTGCTGATCGCGGCTCGATCGAGACGTTGAAAAATCTTCAGCTCCCCGGTACCAGCGGCAACTCCGTTCCCCTGTCGGCGGTTGCCAACTTCCACTATGAGCTGGAACAGCCGGAGATATGGAGGCGCGACCGTGTGCCGACAATCATCATCAAGGCAGCGGTGGTCGGTCCGACGCAACCTGCGACCATCGTCCAGGATCTGAAGGGGAAGGTCGACGAATTCCGCAAGACGCTCCCTCCCGGCTACAGCATCGTCGATGGCGGCGCCGTCGAGCAGAGCGCAAAATCGCAAGGGCCGATCGTTGCCGTTGGACCGCTCATGCTGTTTGCCATGGCGACTATCCTGATGCTCCAGTTGCAGAGCTTCAGCCGGCTGTTCCTGGTGTTTGCTGTCGCTCCGACCGCATTGATCGGCGTGGCATCGGCACTGCTCATCAGCAACTCGCCCATGGGCTTCGTGGCGATCCTTGGCATCCTGGCGCTGATCGGCATCCTTATCCGCAACTCAGTCATCCTGGTGGTGCAGATCGAGCACCTCAGAAGCGAGGGGCGGCCTCCATGGTTTGCCGTCATCGAGGCGACCGAACATCGTATGCGGCCGATCATGTTGACGGCGGCGGCGGCCACCCTAGCTCTCATCCCGATCTCCCGCGAGATCTTCTGGGGACCGATGGCTTACGCCATGATGGGCGGCATCGTCGTCGGCACCGTCCTGACGCTGCTGTTCCTGCCGGCACTCTATGTGGCCTGGTTCCGCATCCGTCGGGAAGAAGAGCCGGCCAGGCACGAGCCCGCCGCCGGATAACCGACTTGTCTGCGAGCGCCGGTGTTTTCGTCGGCGCTCACCTATCTCACGAATGATGCCGTTGAGAACGGTGTCGCGCCAACAAGGGCCGTGCCTTCATGATGTTTCCAGACAGATCGTACCGCCGCGCGGTACAATTGACGGTCGTAATGGCTATAGGCCTTTCCGGCTGTGCGTCCCGGCCATCCGCCGCCGTTCTCGACCCAGCCCGGCTGACCAATCTTCCGCAGAAACGCATCGTTCTCTTGACTGCGACAAACCGCAACGCGCTCGGGCCTTCAAAGGGTTACGGGGTCAACTGGTCCGAGACCGTCGCCTATCAGAGCTATGAGATGTCGGTGCCGCCAGCCCATAAGGTCTCGGCGATCGAGTACCCCACGGATCGCCCGGATCCGCAGAAGCAATTCGTGGTGACGAAACGTCAAGACCTGTCCGAGGGCGATTTCACCGCCGCTGCGGCTCGTTCCGTCGGCAGCGACGGAAGCGTCGAAGTCTATGTTCATGGCTACAATAATTCTTTCCAGGAAGCGCTTTATCGGGAAGCACAAATGATTACCGATTCAGGGCTCGACAGTCCCATCATGTTTTCTTGGCCGTCGCAGGCATCGGTCGTCGGATATGTGGCTGACAAGGACGCTGTGCTCTATTCCCGGCATGATCTTGAAACTGTCGTCAAAGCCCTTTCATCGGCAGACAAAGTCAAGCGCATCGTTCTTTTCGGCCACAGCATGGGCGGCTTTCTCGTCATGGAGGTTGTGCGCCAATTGAGGCTCGAGCATCGTGAGGACGTCATCGCCAAGTTGCAGGTGGTGCTTGCCTCGCCCGACATCGACCTCGACGTCTTCAAGTCGCAGATGAAGGAGATCGGCAAACTGCCTTCTCCGCTCACCCTGCTGATCTCCAAGGACGACCGCGCCCTTGAGGTATCCAGCCTTCTGGGTGCTGAGCGACCGCGGATCGGACGGCTGGATATCAGCGATCCGATTATTCAGCAGGAGGCCGTCAAGAACCACATCCGGGTCGTCGACCTGAGCTCCCTGAAGGCCACCGACGGCGTGGGACATGACAGGTTTGCATCGCTTGCCCGATTCGGTCGGCAGCTTGAAATGCTGGACAGAAAGCCATCGGCTGCGCGGGTTGGCGCATTCGTCTTCGACGCGGCAGGCTTTGCGGTATCGAGCCCGTTCAAACTGGCCTCGAGCGTCGTGACGCCGCGGTAACGTCGCTGCGGGCGGGCACCTCATTTGAATAGGAGGTCCTTGTGGACGCTGCTTATGTTTCGGCCTTTTTCGGCCTGGCTGGTGCATTGGTGGGTTCTGTCACGTCATTCACCACGTCCTGGATCACCCTGTCGTCACAGGTGAAAGAGAAACGGCGCGAGGCCAATCGCACCCGTCGTGAGGCGCTTTTCGAAGGGTTTTTGTCGGAGGCTGCCAGATTATATGGTGATGCTCTCAGTCACGAGAAGGACGATATAGGCGATATCGTCATGATCTATGCGATCCTCGCCCGCATGCACCTGGTGGCGTCAAAGGCTGTCACCGACGCCGGCGAGCGGGTCATGGACGCCATCGTCGGCGAGTACATGACGCCGAACCGGAGCCTGTCAGAGCTCCGTCTTCTTGCTCGCAGCGGTCATATGAACGTCCTCGAAGAGTTCGCTGCCGCGTGTCGCAAGGAGCTGGATGCTTTCTAGGGCCGCAAATCCGAAAACGCGATTGCGAGGCCGCCTATGCTTCAAGCAGCGCGACATGCGGAGCGGCAGTTTTCGGTATCGAGCCTGAAAGCCGCGGATCGGCGATGATTTCGACCATAAATTGAAACGGCTTAAAACCAGACCTACAGTAAAATGCGTAAGCTGATGGATGATCGAAGTGGCAGGTATGCAACCATAGGCGATCGATGTCCCTCGACCAGGCGGCGTTCAGCGCACTGGCCATCAGGTATCGTCCGCCACCTCGGCCGATAGCGCTGGCCACAAGCCCGCAATAGACGATTTCGCACTGGCCCGCTTCGCGAAAGTCGAGTTCAAGGAAGCCGATCTTCTGCGAACCGGCTTCGAGATAGTAGGTCTCGACATCGCGATCCGCGAGGGTTGCGGTGAGTTCGTCGTCCGGCATCTCGAGACGCGATACCCACAGCCAGTTTTCGCCGACCGCTCGGTATAGTGCACGATATTCGCCGAGGGACGGCGATTTCCAGCGCTGAAATGACATGCCGTCTTGCTCCGGGACGCTGATTTCCGGGCGCTGGCGCATCTCCAGACACGTGACGACGCTTGCAATCTGGCCAGGCGATACGGTCGAGTAGCCAGGCGGCAGCGGCGGCTTCAGTTCCATCAGTCATATTCCTTGTCGCGTACGGGGTAGAATGCGCTGCCCGTTAAAATTAACCTTAATTGATGATGAACAAAGTTTTGGCTAAGTCCCATGGATACCATAGGGCATTATAGGAAGTGATCACCGGGACGCCAGCGCGTTTCCAACAGCATCGAGGTCTCCATGAGCCGCCGTGCAAATCATTATGCCGAACTGTCAGGCCGCATCGTGTCGGCAGCGAAATTTTGCGAATTCCTTGACGCGGGGGGACGGGTGATGACGGGGGAGGACAGCAGCGGCTGGCGCGATGTCACGGCTGATGTCTTGCACAAGGAACGCATCAAGGTGCGAGAGCTCGAACGTATCCGCTCGCTTCTCTACTCCGACATGGTCCGAAAGGACAATGAGCCGAGCTTTATGATGCACTGACGTTGACAGACGCAAGCCCCCAGTGAATGGGGGCTCGGAACGAGCATGCGGCTGGGACGTCGCATTATTGTCCGGTTGCACCCAGCTGCGATCTGAACCGGGTTCCCGAATGTCCGGTCCTGGCGCGCGCGCGAAACTGCAGAATCTCTGCTCCGTCAACTGATGCCCGCGTTTTCATCATCATTTCGTATTCCGCAACAGCCTTGCACCACGTTTCGTGATCCCTGCCGTTCGGTCTGCCGGCCTCCTCCCAGAGGGCGTAAGCGCGTTTGCTGATCCATCCGTCCCTGTCGATATTCATCCTCTCCTCCTCCTTGGCCAGAATCAACCAGCAACTGTGGTTTCAGTTCCCGGAGGACTGGGGAACCATTGGGCAGAACACAGGTTGGAGCTGTGTAATTGCTGTGGACACGATGGAGGTAAGAGATGGCCAACCCGGACAACCCAAGCAAAGCCAAGGCTGCCGATGTCGAAAAAGACGCCGCCGGCCAATACCGCAAGCTCATCAAATCAAGCGACAACAATGGTGTCGCAAGTGCCAAGCCGCGTGTCCTCACGGGCTCGGACGACGCCACGGTCAACAAGGCACCCGATGGCAAGGAGCGGAAGAAAGACTGGGAGCTGAACTATGACCCCGCCGACATGAACGAAGGTAAGTTCAGGGGTTAACGGCTGGGTTTGGGGCGCTTGCATTCGCCAAGTTGCCCGGACCGGACGGAGGCAGCGATGCGTTCGATTGCGCACACTGGTATTCACCCGGTTACAATATTGACCCGGTTTCGGCCGCTAGCCTTGGCGAGGTACAAGTGTTGGTCCGCAATGGAAAACAGTTCGTCGTACGAAGCGGGGCGTTGGAAGGTGACGCCTCCGACGCTCACCGAAAGCGGGTTTGTGTCGTTTCCGGCGGGAAACTGGGCGTTTCGGATTGTCGACCGAATACGCTCGGCGATCTTGGATGCCTCCGTCACCGCCGCACCTGGCAGAAAAACGCCGAACTCCTCGCCGCCAACCCTGCCGACAAGGTCCGCTGGTCCGAGGCAAAGCTTAATGCTCTGCGAGATGATCTTCAGAGCTTCGTCGCCCTTTTGATGCCCGAAAGTATCGTTGATAGCTTTGAAATGGTCGGCGTCTATCAAGAGGAGTGAACCGGAACGCAGCGTAACCTGCTCCTCGGCTCTTGCCAGATAGCTTTCGACCAGAAGAGTGAATGCGCCTCGGTTTAGGACCGCTGTTAAGCTGTCTGTCGATGCTGTGATGGTCAGTTCGCGGTGGGAGATTGCGAGTTGCTGAACTTTCCTCAACAAGAGAAAAAGCAATGGGCCAGCCAAGCATACGGGCAGAAGGATATCCACGACAAGCGAGCGGTTTATTGCCTCGTCCGTCAAGTTCACGAAATTGAACGAGTCAACGAACACCGAAATGCCTACGCACGCCAGTGTGATGGAGATCGTGCCAGCGATGACCCGCGTCCAGCCGGTTGGCGTCCAGTCCAGTTTCATTCAGAAGTCCTAGTACAATTTCGGCAAGGCGGCATTTATTCGGCAAGGATATATGCATCATAGCTTTAATTCATTAAGCAAATTTGCAGGCCGACGTTGAGCTATGCCCGCCATCACGGTGTGGCTGCGTGCGTCAGAGGGATTATCGAGCGACCGCAGCACCAGAGTTTTTTTAAACATCAGAAGCAATGGGAACAGTCGGCATCCCTTCTATCCGTCAGCATCAATCCGCATTCAAAAAGTCGAGGAGTTTGCTCGCTCGGTGGTGTTTGTAACACTGGCCAATCACAGCGCTAGTGGCAACGTCCAACGTAGCAAACAGCTGCGACGTGCCACTACGAACATCGTGTCCCATGTTGTGGTGTAGCTCCGGCTGTCGCCGTGCCTTCCGGACAGAGCCGGGAATGGATCAGCTTGCGTCTGGCAGGCTGATGAGCGGATCATCGCTCATTGTGGCGATGGTCTCAAGTGACATGTATCGGGATCGCTGAACGACCCACTCGTCATTCTGCTCAAGCAGTAAGGGCACCGACCAATCTGACGATGGCATCGTGTTGGGGAAGATGCCGACGACCTCAGTGCGCCGTTTGATCTCACCATTGAGGCGCTCGATCGGGTTTGTCGAATGAAGCTTTGCCCAATGCTGTCTGGGAAAGGTCATGTAGGCGAGCCACGTCATGCTCAGCGCTATCGATGATATTGGACATTTTCGACACCTTCGACCTGATCTGGTCGGCGACATTGCGCCACTGGTGCTTGCAGCTTCGGGAGTGTCGTGGGCAAGGGCCGTTGCGATGAAGGCGGACACGACACGCCGTCCGCTCTTTCCGGCATTGGCCAGGGCGTTACGCACGAAGTGGAAGACGGCACCTCTGCCAAGTGGCGGAGAGCACCTTCGACGCGGCTGCCTTGATACCCTCGTGCGCATCGGAGACGGCCAGCTTCACGCCCCGCAGGCCCATCAGTGGTATCCTTCAGGTTGGCTGTAAGCAACCCGACCCTAACGGAAAATACTGGCGCCTCGTCAGCGGCACCACGGTGGGGGACACGATCGCTACGAATGTGGGTGTGGGTTCGCGCCTCAGCGACGCCCGTCAGCGCAAGTGCTTTAAAATGCCATGGTGATCCCCCGCATCCACGCGGGGCGTGATAAATTCCTCCCAATATTGGTCTGCTTCCGGTGGGTCCAAGCCCTCGTCTCTGCTTATTGTTTCACCATCTTCCATTAATCGGCCTACGCCGCCTCGCGATCTGTATTCTTTTGCAATTTCTAGGTCTCGTTCTTCGGACATCTGAATCTGCTCCGCAATGATGGAATTTCCGCCTTGTCGAGCGAACGCTCGGCACGTGGTAGAGTGATGAAGGCCGTTCGGCGAGTGCATCGCGCTCGGCTCAACGTCTAGAACGCGCTAAGCCCAACGGGCGAAGGTCTGATGGGTTCCGGCTTAAATACAAAAACAAGCCCGGCCGTAGAGGTAGCCAAAACACCGAGCTTTCGGGTCGGCTAGCACTATGGGCGCCATCCAAACAGCGATCGTGCCCGATTTCTGTCCTGGTGATAAGAAAATTCAACACGGCCTTTCAGGTGGATCATCCTCCTTCGGTTCAGTGCGTGTCACCTCTCCGGCATCGATCTGAAGCGAATGAGGTGTTTGTGTCCACGAATCTGAGATTCAAGAACGTTTGCATCTTCCTGCTCAGCGTCACCCTCGGCATGAGGAGGCGATCACCTGTCTGAGGCGCCCCGTCTGGAAGTCACATGTCGATACCGAACCCGGGATCGAAGGTCTGGTAGCATTCCTGGACGAGGTAACCATGGGGGTTGGCCAGAATCCGCGTCGATCCCACGACGTGGTCCCGCCTGCTATGCAGGCGACGTGGAGCTAAATTTCGGGTCGCGGCCGGCTGCCTTCATGTATCCCAAGTTCCAGGCGTCAGCCGCCGATAGCGGGTCTGCCCGCTGCCGGTCCTCGCCCGAACGCTGGCTCGGCGCGTTGAGAGGCAAGAGCACGAGGCTGCCGTCGCCGCCCTTGCAAACGCTGTCTTCGAGGAACCGTCGGCTGACACCGTGCTTCTGGACCGTGTGAACCGGATGCAAGGGATTGAACGGCAGCTTGGAATCCTTAGGCAGCCTGTACTCGTCAAGCTCCGCCGCCTTGTCCTCCAGAGTATGCAAGTTTTCGCTTCCCTTGTCGTGACGGCAATCTCGATGCTAACCCCGCAGGAAGGCGCGGCAGGACGCGTGGTTCCCGGCGCAGAAGCCGACCGGCATGCGGAGTGCCACGTTCCCGTCCAGAAGTCGAAGACTTGGAAGGGCGCCGATTGTCAAAACGTCCCCAGCGACCACACAGGACCGGGCAAGCCCTTCGACAGAAGACTTCAGCTAAGGGCCAAATGCTCCGCGTGCAGGATGACATTTGTGAACGCCTATTGAGAAGAAGCACGCCGCGCGGCGGCGCAAGAGCGATTTGTTGCACAGCACAACATTTCATAACTTTACAAAAAAATATAAATATGTGAAGTAAACGCGGTCGATAACGATGCGAGCGTAGTCCAGTGACCCAGTTGAAATTCGCCACCCGCCTCAATTCATTTGCTTCCCGGCCGCAGGCGGAATGGCCGGACCTTTCCGGCAAGCCAACCGTTTCGCAGATGGTCGCCCGGGCCGCGAAGGTGAAGGGCCTGACGGATCTGGATCTCAACTACCCCGACCACGTTTCGGAAAATCCCCGCGAGCTGGCCAAAAAGATCAACGATCTCGGCCTTTCCATCAACGGCTTTGCTATGCGCTACTATACCAACCCGGCTTTCAAGATCGGCGCTTTCACCAATCCTGACGCTGCGGTCCGTCGTGAAGCGATCGAACTGACCAAAAAAGGCATCGACGCAACGCGTGAAGCCGGTAGCAACCTGATGACCATCTGGCTTGGCCAGGACGGTTTCGACTACGCGTTCCAGGCCGACTACGCCACGCTGTGGAAATACGAATTGGACGGTATTCGTGAAGTCTGCGAGCATGACAAGGATTGCCTGATCAGCATCGAGTACAAGCCGAACGAGCCCCGTTCCTATAGCTTGATGCCCGACTGCGCGACGACGCTGCTGGCGATCAAGGACGTCGACATGCCAAACCTCGGCGTCACGCTCGACTTCGCCCACGTGCTCTATGCCGACGAGCAGCCGGCCTTCGCGGCAGCATTGATCGCCCGCTACAGCCGCGTGCTCGGTGTGCACCTGAACGATGGCTACGCCAAGCGCGACGACGGCCTGATGGTGGGCGCGGTACATACGCTGCAGACCATCGAGCTGCTGCGCCAGATCCGCAAGGACGGATATGACGGCGCCATCTATTTCGACACGTTCCCAGACATGACCGGGCTCGATCCGGTTCACGAATGCGAGGTGAATATCCAGACCGTGCAGCGGATGCTGAAGGTCGTGGATCGCCTCGAGCAGGACAATCGCCTGTCCGGCGCGATTGACCGACAGGATGCTGTTTCCGCTCAAGCCGTCATCCAGGAATTGATGTTCGGCGCGGGAGCATAACGCAATCTCCGCAGCGCAGACGCTGCTGTTTCCATTTCATATTCGGGAGGAACCGATGAAGACTTTTCTGAAAACCACGCTTGCCGGCGGTTTGGCGGCGACCTTGCTGTTCAGCGCCGCCATGGCACAGGAACTGGCGCCCTTGAATTCGGACACCGAGAAGGACCGCATCGACTGGTCGCAGCTCGATGCGAAGCTAGGCCCGCTGCCCAAGCCAGCCGCTGGCACCAAGGCTGGCGCCGTCTCCAAGACGCTGACCAACGAATACTGGCGCTCGCTCGGCGATGGCTACAAGAAGTTCGGCGAAAAGATGGGCGTTTCCGTCGCCTACCAGGCAGCCCAGAGCGAGGGTGACCAGCTCGGCCAGTTGACGATTGCCGAAGGCTTGATTACGCAGGGCTTCAACGTGCTGCTGGTATCGCCCCAGACCGATGCCAACCTGCAGCCGGTAATGGAGCAGGCAAAAGCGGCCAATGTTCCAGTGGTCAACGTCAACGATGCCGTCATTCCACAGGCGGAACACTATGTCGGCAACGTCCAGCGCGATAACGGCGCCCGCGTCGCCAAGTGGTTCATCGAGAACCGCCCTGAAGGTGGCAAGGTTGCCATCGTCGAAGGCCAGGCCGGTGTCTACGCTGCCGTGCAGCGCACCGACGGCTTCAAGTCGACGATCACCCAGAACGGCAAGTTCCAGGTGGTTGCCAGCGTTCCAGGCAACTGGGATCGCCAGACGTCCTACGACGCTGCCACCAACATCCTGCAGCAGCATCCCGATCTGATCGGCTTTTATGCCAACAATGACGGCATGGCGCTCGGCATCGTCGAGGCCGTCAAGTCGGCCGGTCTCCAAGGCAAGGTCGCAGTCTTCGGCACCGACGGCATTTCAGACGCCTACAAGTCGATCAAGGCCGGTGAACTCACCGGAACTGTCGACAGCTTCCCGGTTCTGACCGGCGAAGTCGCGCTGGAAACCGCGCTGCGGCTCGTTGCCGGCCAGAAGGTTCCGCGCGTCGTCGCGACGCCCCAGGCCCTGATCACCAAGGACAACATCGCACGCTACCAGGGTGACGACACCGCCATCCGCGCCGTCCTGATGGAAGACGCGGCCAAGGCTCCCTGACATTCAGCAGCCAGTTATCCGACGCCGGCCAGCAATGGCCGGCGTCTCCGAGTACAAGAGGTGCCGAGACATGACGCAGACGCCCAGACTAAGATTTGAATCCATATCCAAGTCGTTCCCCGGCGTCCTTGCCCTGTCGGACATATGCTTCGATGTTCCGCCGGGCGAAATCCACGGGCTTCTCGGGGAAAACGGCGCCGGCAAATCCACGCTTCTTCGTATCCTGTCCGGCGTGTTCCGGCCAACCAGCGGCAGCGTGTTCGTTGATGGCGAGGCGGTCTCCTTCCGTAACCCTTCCGACGCCCGCCTGGCCGGCATTGCCATGATCCACCAGGAACTGCAGCAGGTGCCGCATCTCAGCGTCGCCCAGAACATGTTCCTCGGTCATCCCCTGACCTCGGCCGGCGGCATTTTCGTCGCACGGCACGAGCAGGAGCGCAGAGCCGCGGAAGCGCTGGCGATGATCGACCCGACCATCGATCCGGCAGCGCCGATATCCACGCTGAAGGTCGCCCAGCGCCAGATCGTCGAGATCGGTCGTGCGCTGCTCGACCGCGCCAAGATCATCGCAATGGACGAACCGACTTCGAGCCTGACACCCAGCGAGTTCGAAAAGCTCGCCGAGGTCATCGCCAATCTTGCCGCGACCGGCGTCTCGATCATCTACGTCTCGCACAAGATGGACGAAGTGTTCCAGATCTGCCAGGGCGCCAGCGTCATGCGCGACGGCAAGCTGGTCGGTCGCGTCGATATCCGCACGGCATCCCACCAGGATGTCATCACCATGATGGTCGGCCGCCAGCTGATGCAGGAAAAGCATGTGTCGCATGCCACGACCACGGTGAAGCTCGAGGCCAAGAGCCTGTCTTCGGCGACCAAGATTAGCGATGCCTCGTTTCGGTTGCACCGCGGCGAAGTGCTCGGCGTGGCCGGGCTCGTCGGCTCCGGACGCACCGAACTGCTGCGCCTGCTCGCCGGCGTTGACCGTATCATCTCGGGCTCGGTCGAAATCGACGGGAAGCCGCTTCCTCTGCGCAGCCCGCGCGACGCCATCGCTGCCGGCATCGGCCTTGTGCCGGAAGAGCGCAAGCGCGAAGGCATCATTCCCGGTCGCTCGGTGACCAACAATATGGCGCTTGCGTCCTTGGGCAGCTTTTCAAAGGCGGGTATCATCCGCAATGGCAAGCTTCGGGCGACCGCGACCGACCTGCTGCGCCGTGTCAACCTGCGGCCTTTCCAGCTGGACCGGCCCATTCGGCTATTCAGCGGCGGCAACCAGCAAAAGGCGATTATTGCGCGCTGGCTGGCGGCCAAATCGCAGATATTGTTGTTCGACGAACCCACGCGCGGCATCGATGTCGGGGCGAAGTCGGAAATCTACCAGCTGATCGAGGCCCTGGCCGCCGACGGTCACTCGATCATCGTTGTCTCCTCCGAGCTGCCAGAAGTCATTCGTCTCTCCGACCGGGTGCTTGTCATGCGCGAGGGGCGGATTGCCGCCGAGATCGAGCGCGCCGATCTGTCCGAAAGCGCCATCGTCGCCCATGCCATTCCCGGCGTCAGTCAATCCCCCATGTCAGCTCCGGCTGCGTGAGCGCTGAAAAGTATAGGAGCTCATCATGAACCATACGTCACCCGCCGATGCGACAAAGCTTTCCTCCGGTTTCGGCCGCTTCTCCTTTTCGCTGCGTGACGCCGGCACCCTAATCGGACTGATCGTCATTCTGGCGGTGTTTGCAGCGATCGTCCCGGGCTTCATCTCCGAACGCAACCTCGTCAATATCCTGCAGCAGTCCAGCATCAATGCCTGCCTCGCGCTCGGCATGACCCTGGTCATCATCTCTGGCGGCATCGATCTTTCGGTGGGCCCGACGGCTGCCATCGCGGCTGTGATATCGGCAACAATGCTGCTTTCGGGCGTTCCGATCCCGCTGGCGATCCTTGCCGGCATCGGCATCGGCGCCGTCTGCGGTTTCATCAACGGCGTGCTTGTCGCCTATGTCGGGCTGCAGCCGTTCATCGTCACGCTGGGTACGCTCAGCACCTACAGGGCGATTGCGTTGATCTACACGGGCGGCAATCCCGTGCTCGGCATTCCTGTCGGCTTCCGCAGCCTGTTCAATGGCAACCTCCTGGGCTTGCCGACGCCTGTCTGGATCGTCGCAGTCGTGGCAGTTGCGGCATGGATCCTGTTGAAGAAGACGCCGATCGGCGAATATCTCCTGGCCGTTGGCGGCAACGAGGAAGCAGCCTACGTCGCCGGCGTCCCCATCGCCCGCACCAAGATCACCGCCTATGTCATCTCCGGCGCGCTTGCGGCCCTGGCTGCCCTGATCCTTGTCGGCCGCCTCGGTGCTGCCGAACCGATCCTCGGCAATCTCTGGGAACTCGACGCGATTGCGGCCTCTGCCATTGGCGGCGCTTCGCTGATGGGCGGCAAGGGGAGCGTGCTTGGGACAATCCTCGGGGCGATCATCCTCGGCGCGATGCGCAACGGTCTTACCCTGATGAATGTGCAGGCCTTCTATCAACTGCTCGCCACTGGCCTTATAATCCTTGTCGCAATGATGATCGATCGCGCCACAAGGGGACGAGGATGAATACCGAAAGCTTCGATACTAAGGCTGTTGGCCCACGCATCCGAATGATGATGCCGCTGCTGACGCCACTCGAAGCAAAGGTCGTCGATACCGTCTTTGCCCTCCGTGACTTCAGCGACAGCACGTCGCTGAAGCAGATCGCCGACGATGCCGGCGTCTCGGAAGCCATGGTGGTGAAAATCACCAAGAAGCTCGGATTTGCAGGGTACCGTGATTTCCGCACCGCCGTTAGCCAGTACAACCGCCAGCCGACGGCGGAGATGCATCAGGAACTGTCGGCAGACGATACGTCTCAGGAAATTGTCCAGAAGGTGTTCCGAACATCCATCAATGCGCTTGAGGAAACGCTGTCGATCCTCGACATGGAGGCGTTCGATCGGGCCTCCGACCTCATACACCGCGCAAGGCAGCGCGATTTCTACGGCGTCGGCGGATCGGCACAGATTGCCCGGGATGTTGCGCACAAATTCCTGCGGATCGGCGTGCGGGCGAATATGTTCGACGACAGCCACATGATGCTGATGTCGGCCTCGTTGCTCGGCGACGGCGATATCGCCATCGGGTTTTCCCATTCGGGAAATACGACGGCAGTGATCGAGGCGATCCAGCTTGCGCGCCGCAACGGCGCGCGGACGATTGCCATCACCAACTACAATTCTTCTGCCCTGGCGCAATCTGCAGACGTGGTGCTGTGTTCGACCGCCCAGGGTTCGCCGCTGATGGGTGAAAATGCTGCAGCCCGCATAGCGCAGCTGAATATCCTCGACGCCATCTTCGTGTCGGTCGCCCAACGCGATTATCAGGCTGCCGAACGAAACCTCGACCGGACCATGTCCGCAGTTACATCCAAACGGAAAGAGCGACCTTTATGACGTCTTTGCCCCTCGTGACCGTGTTCGGAAGCCTGCATTACGATATCGCCGTCAATGGACCTGCGCGACCGCGCAAGGGCGAAACCATCACAGGCGTATCGTGGCACCCGAAGAGCGGCGGTAAAGGGGGCAACCAGGCAGTGTCTGCCGCCCGCACCGGCGTTGCGACCGCCATGATCGGCGCTGTCGCCGATGACGATTTCGGCCATGCGCTGCTTGCCAACCTCGAGCGTAAAAAGGTCGACGCCCGGTTCGTACGGCGAAAAGCGTCGCTGTCCACCGGCATGAGTGTCGCGATCTTCGACGCCGAGGGCGACTACGGTGCCGTCATCGTATCCGGCAGCAATCTGACGCTGGGCGATGACGATATCGCCGCTGCTGCAAACGTGCTGCAAAAGACAACGGTCCTTGTCCTCCAGAACGAGGTGCCGGATGCGGCCAACGTCGCTGCAGCGCGGGCCGTCAGCAATGCGGGCGGCCTGGTGCTTCTCAATGCAGCCCCGGCGCGCGCCCTGTCGGACGAGCTCCAGTCTCTTGTCGATGTCATCGTCGTCAACGGGATCGAGGCGGAAATGCTGGCAGGCGTGCCGGTGGTCGAGACGCTGGAAGGCGCTCTCGCCGCCGCGCGGCTCTTGTCGAAAAGCTTCCGGCAGGCGGTGGTGACCGCCGGCGGAGCAGGGGTTGCCTATGCCGACGCCGATGGCAAGGAGGCTTTCATGGCCGCCCTGCCGATCAAGGTCGAGAGCACCCACGGTGCGGGCGACGAATTCATCGGCGTGCTGGCCGCAGGCATGGCGTCGGGCAATGACATCGAGATCGCGCTGCGTCACGCCAACGAGGCGGCCGCTTTGCTGGTCTCGACGCCTGAGAGCGAGCGGGGCTAGATGACGCCCTTGGTCAGGATGAAGCAGCCGTAAGGTCCGGGATCGGACGTCCTGACGATGGCAAAGGCGCGCTTGGCGACATCATAGAACGCAAATCGCTCCAGCGCCTCGACGGTGATGGGTCGGCCTTCCGCCGCATCGAAGACTGCCTGCATCGCCGGAAAGATCGGCATCTGACCGTCGGGATCGCCGACCACCTGCATGCGCTTGACGGGGGCATCGACGAAAGTATCCAGCGGCATCAGCGTCAAAATTGCTTCAGTCGCCCGCGCCAGACCGCATCCCGATATGTTCAGCAACTGGCCATGGGTCGTCTGCCGTGCGATCGTCTGGGCCGGATGGTTGATATCGCAGACGACAAGCGTATCGCCGTGACCCATCAGCATCAAAACGTGGATGAGTTCCGCGCTGATGACCGGATCTATGCCTTTGAGCATGGCTGTTCCCTCCCGAAAAAGCTTTCCATGACTTCACGAAGTACACAATAATCGTGATGCATGCAATCCGGCCCCAGTGTGCACCGCAGTGAAATCCAGTTTATCCATTTTCCTGCATCTGCAATGAGGTTATGATCGAAAAAAGAACCTTTTCAATAGAGATATTTAGGCAATAAACTCAAGTCACCAAAACTTTACACTTTACAGTTCGAATTTTACATGTGAAGTTTTTACCATGTGATTGAGCCTCCCAGGGCAGACTGCACGGGGCGGGTGTCGGTGATCCGGCACTCGCCACCGCAGGTAGCGGAGGCCGATAGCATGCTGCGGGGAGAGCGCGGGCGCAATGGGCAGGAGATTTGTTTTTGGCATCGATGAATATCGTCAATGTCGGTAAGGCCTACGGTAGCCTGAAGGTTATCCACGGCGTTTCCGTTGAAATCCCGGACGGCGAATTCGTCGTTCTGGTCGGGCCGTCCGGCTGCGGAAAATCGACCTTGCTGCGCATGGTCGCTGGCCTTGAGCCCATCAGCTTCGGTGACATCGAGATCGACGGGAAGGTGGTGAACAATCTGCCACCCAAGGATCGCGACATCGCCATGGTGTTCCAGAGCTACGCGCTCTATCCCCACAAGACCGTGGCCGACAATATGGGTTTCGCGCTGAAGATGCGCGGCGAGCGCAAGGTAGATATCGACGCCCGCGTCCGCAAAGCAGCCGAAATCCTCGATCTTGTGCCCTATCTTTCCCGCTATCCGCGCCAGCTTTCCGGCGGCCAGCGGCAGCGTGTGGCCATGGGACGCGCCATCGTGCGGGATCCCAAGGTGTTTTTGTTCGACGAGCCGCTCTCCAACCTCGATGCCAAGCTGCGCGTCCAGATGCGCGCCGAGATCAAGGAACTGCAGCGCCGCCTTGCGACGACGATGATCTACGTGACCCACGACCAGGTGGAGGCCATGACCATGGCCGACCGCATCGTCGTCCTCCGGGATGGCAGGGTCGAGCAGATCGGCTCGCCGCTGACGCTTTACGACAAGCCAGCCAACACTTTCGTTGCCGGCTTCATCGGCTCGCCGTCGATGAACCTCGTCAAGGGCCATATCCGCTCGGGCGCAGCGCCGTTCTTCGAAACCGACGAGGGCATCCGGCTGCCGCTCTCCGGGGCACCGGCAGCGTCCGATGGAAAGCCTGCCTATTACGGGATCCGACCGGAGCATTTCGTGCTCGGCGGCGACGTCAGGGCTGATCTCACCATTGTTGAATCAACCGGCTCCGAAACGCAGGTCTTTGCACGGCTCGGGCAGCAGAAGATCATCGGCGTCTTTCGCGACCGCGTTGAGGCTGCACACGGCCAGCCCTTTGCGATGACGCCCAATCCGGCGATGGTGCATCTTTTCGATGCGCAGAGCGGCTTGCGTCTCGACTGAGTTTTCAGGAATGCGCTCCGAGGGGGGAGCGCCAGACGCCACGATGCGTGGCAACTTCACGGGAGGAGAGAGAAATGAAAGTTGGCGATTACGAGCGAATGATGGCCATGGCGCTGAGCCGCCGCGCCATTTTGAAAACCAGCGCGGGCCTTGGGGCACTTGCTGCCGCTGGCAGCGTGCTTGCACCATTCGGCAATGCCTTTGCGGCCGACGCGTCGCTGCGCTCGCAGATCCTGCAGGTGCCGGGTGTCGGCAAGGGGTCGCCGACCGATGCCGACTGGCAGAAGGTCGGCCAGATGTGCCTCGATGCGACCAAGGCCAACGTCAAGCAGGGTGAGTTCGCCGGTGTCCAGCTCTCCTTCATGGGGCTCAACAACCAGAACCTCCACAACCTCCTCTTCCGCGGCTTCCTGAAGCCCTGGGAAGACTATACCGGCGCCAAGATCACCTGGATCGACCTTGCGCAGGCCGACTATAATCCGCGCCTGCAGCAGGCGATTGCCACCGGCACCGTTGACTTCGACATTCTCGAAATGGGCGCACCGTTCGAGGGTGACGTCTGCGGCAAGGGCCTTGCCTCCGTCATGCCCGACTGGGTCAAGGCGCAGATCGACATGGACGATTACGTCGACTATCTAAAGGCGCCGGTTGGCACCTGGGATGGCAAGACCTACCGCGTCTCCGTCGACGGCGACTGCCACAACTTCAACTACCGCACCGACTATTTCACCGACGCCGACCTTGCCAAGGCTTGGAAGAGCGAAGGCCATGAAGGCGAGTGGGGCGTGCCGAAGACCTGGCAGAAGGTCCAAGAAGTCACCAAGTTCCTGAAGGGCAAGAAGATCGCCGGCGCCGATGCCATCGGCTACCTCGATGCGCCCAAGGCCTGGGGCGGTTTCGGCTTCTACTTCCTCGGCAGCCGCGCCACCGCCTATGCCAAGCACCCGGACGACAAGGCCTGGCTGTTCGACATCGACACGATGAAGCCACGCATCAACAACCCGGCCTGGGTGCGCGCAATCCAGGACGTGGTCGATGCGTTGCCGTCCGAATCGGGCGACCAGCTGAACGCCGATCCAGGCACGACGGCCTTCCAGCAGTTCCTTGCCGGCACCGGCTCGATGATCTCCTGGTGGGGCGACGTCGGCCAGAGCGCGCAGACCAGCGACAGTTCCGTTGTCGGCACGACGGTCGCCTTCGACATCCTGCCCGGATCGGACGATGTCTACAACGCCAAGACCGGCACATGGGACAAACTCGCCAGCGGGCCGAACTATGCGCCGAACATGGCCTATCTCGGCTGGGGCGTCTACGTGATGGCCCGGGTGGACAGCGACGAGAAGAAGAAGAAGGCCGCCTGGAGCGCTGCTGCCCATCTCGGCGGCAAGGACTTGGCACTCTGGACCGCCGCCTATCCTTCCGGCTTCCAGTGCTACCGCAAGAGTCAGTTCGACATCAAGGAATGGGTCGCGGCCGGCTACGAGGAGGCCTACATCTCCAACTACCTCGCCTCGCAGTCGAAGTCCTACAACCACCCGAATGCGGCAATCGAACCCCGCATTCCCGGCATCTTCCAGTACTACAGCGTTGCGGAAGATGAGCTGGCCAAGGTGTTCGCCGGTCAGGTGAAGCCTCAGGACGGCGCCGATGCGATCGCGGCGGCGTGGGAGAAGATCACCGACCAGCTCGGGCGCGAAAAACAGATCGCGCTCTACAAGGCCTCGCTCGGCGTCTGATTTCGCCGGAGAATCCTACCCCGTCAGGCGCCGCTGCGTGCGTTGCCTGACGGACTGCCGGACCGGAGTCCGGCCGGCTGCAGAATTTGTCCGGGTTAGCCAGGGATGTGCTTATGTCGCATGCGAATATGCCGGTTATCGGCACGATCGAGCCGGTGGGGGCGCCAAGCCCGTCCGCGCGGCAGGGCCGCCTTCTGCTGATCGGGGCGAGCGTCCTGCTTGTGGCCGTGCTCCTCCTGCAGATCCTCGATGCGTCCGGCGTGACGGCCATTGGGCTCGTCAGCTGGCGACCGCTGGTCTATGCCTATGTCGTCTGGTCGGTGGCGCTCTGTGCAGCCCAGGTGATGATCCGTGGCGAAGCCGGACAACGGGCCGCATTCGTGCTTCCGGCCGTCCTGTTCACCGTGGCGATGGTGATCTTCCCGACGGTTTTCGGGCTCTACATCGCCTTCACCGACTGGAACCTCAGCGCTGCGAACGGCAGACAGTTCAACGGCCTCGACAACCTCCGCACCCTGTTTGCGGATGCCTATTTCTGGAATGCGCTGCTGAACATGGTCTACTATGTTCTCTCCGTGCTGGTGCAGTACACGATCGCCTTCGGACTGGCGCTGCTGCTCAATGCCGAGATCCGGGCTCGCAAGTTTTTCCGCGTCGCGTTCCTGCTGCCACTGATGCTGAGCCCGGTTGCCGTCAGTTGGATGATCGGCAAATCGCTGATGGAATATCGCTTTGGCCCGGCGGCAACGCTGGCGCGTCATCTCGGCTGGGAAAATCCCGCCTTCTTCTCGACCCCGGCGCTGGCCCGCGCCTCGATCATGGCGATGGATGGATGGGTTTCCATCCCGTTCATGATGATCCTGCTTTTGGCTGGCCTCCAGGCCCTGCCATCCGAGGTCAAGGAAGCGGCCAAGGTGGATGGCGCCTCGGGCTGGCAAAGCTTCAAGGAAATTACCTTTCCGCTAATGCTGCCGGTCAGCCTGACGGTCGTCATCCTGCGCGTCATCTTCGAACTCAAGCTCGCCGATATCGTCATCAATGTCACCGCGGGCGGGCCGGGCGGCGCCACCGATACGGTCTCGAGCTTCATCTTCCGCGAATACCGGGATCGCTCGAATGTGGGCTACGGCACGATGCTCGCGGAATTCTACCTCGTCGTCATCATCATCTTCGTCTCGCTGATCCTGAAATTGGCGAGCCGGTGGATGCAACGTGCAAATTGAGGGCAGACCGATGTCGACAAGCCAACCCCTTCACGCGCCCACCGAAAGGCAGCCCGGCCTCTGGGCCCGGCGCCCGGCGTATCTTACCAGCAGCCTTCTGATCTATGCCGCACTGGTGTTCTGGGCATTCATCTCACTCTTTCCGATCTACTGGACCATCACCACGTCGTTCAAGACAGCTGTGAATGTGACGCAGGGCAATATGATCCCCTTCGTCGACTTCACCCCGGACTGGAAAGGCTGGCGCTCGCTCGGCCTGTCGCCGGACACGATCTTCGTGCAGTCGACCGTGCGCGACGAGTTCATGATGCGGTTCCTGAACAGCATCATCGCATCGTCCGGCGGGGCACTGCTTGCGGTCATCATCGGCTCGCTCGCCGCCTATGGGCTCAGCCGGTTTTCCTACCGGTTTCTCTGGATGCGCAACAAGGATATCTCCTTCTTCTTCCTGTCGCAGCTGATCCTGCCGCCGGTGGTTCTCGCCATGCCTTTCCTCGTGCTCTACAAGCACCTGATGCTGCTCGACACGCTGGTCGGCCTCATCCTCATCTATACGCTGATGGTGCTGCCGATCGTCATCTGGATCATGCGCGACCAGTTCGACACGATCCCGGTCGAGCTGGAACAGGCAGCCCTGGTCGACGGCTGCTCCATCTGGGGCGCCTTCGTGCGCATCGTCCTGCCGATTGCGTTGCCCGGCATGGTGGCGGCTTTCATCCTGTCCGTCATTCTCTGCTGGAACGAATATTTCTTTGCAGCCCTGCTGACCAGTTCCAGCGCCAAGACCCTGCCGGTCATGGTGGCGAGCCAGACGGGGTCGCAGGGGATCAACTGGTGGTCGATGGCCGCCATCTCGACCGCCGCGATCCTGCCGCTGATCCTCATCGGTATTTTCCTCGAGCGCTACATCGTCAAGGGCCTGACGGCAGGTGCCGTCAAGTAACCGGTTTGCGTCGAAGCTGGCAGTTGCGAGACGGGCGATAGGACGGATATGATCCGGCGCAGACACTGAACGTCGACAAGGGGTGGTCATGGTGGGAACAGGCGTTACGATCCTCGGCATCTTTGTGGCCGACACAGCTTATCTGGCACACCGGATGCCGGATGTCGGCGAAACCATCAAGGGCAGCGGCTTTGCCGTCGGCCCCGGCGGAAAAGGCTCGAACCAGGCGGTCGCGGCCGCCAAGGCCGGTGCCGAGGTCTCGTTCATCTCCAAGATCGGCCGCGATACATTCGGCGATCTTGCGCAGAAAACCTATGCCGATGCCGGGGTTAAGCCGCTGCTGGTGATCATGGACGACGAGCCGACGGGCGCGGCCTTCATCTATGTCAACGACAGCACCGGCGACAACGCCATCATCGTCTATCCGGGCGCTGCCGGGACCATCGGGGTCGATGATGTCGAGGCGGCGCGCGAGGCGATCCGCCAGTCGGCCGTGTTTGTCACGCAACTCGAGCAGCCGGCCGTCGCCGCCTTGCATGCCCTTGCGATTGCCCGCGCTGCCCGCGTCACAACGATCTTCAATCCGGCACCCGCCGAAACTTTTCCCGAGGCGATGCTCGACCTGTGCGACTATATCATCCCGAACGAGACGGAGGCTGCAGCCCTCGTCGGCTTTTCCATCGACACGATCGCGGATGCGAAGCGGGCCGGCGAAGCGCTGGTCGCGCGCGGTGTCGGTGCCGCCGTCATTACGCTCGGCGGGCGTGGCGTCTATTACCATGACGCAGGCACATCCGTGCATGTTCCGGCCATGAACTACGGACCGGTGATCGACACAACGGGCGCAGGCGATGCGTTCGTCGGCGGTTTTGCTGCCGCGATATCGCGCGGTTCGGCGCCGCTCGATGCCGTCAGCTTCGGCTGCGCCACCGCCGGCATCGCGGTGACGCGACGCGGAACGGCGCCCGCCATGCCGACGCGCAGCGAGATCGAGGCGCTGCTTGCTTCGACAAAGTAGATGCTGGTGTAACGTCCCGTAGTCCAGGCCGCAGCCTCAGGATCTGACTGTGGGCCCAGTCCACTGCGCGCGGGAAAACTCGCGCGTGAAATGCTCGATCACGGCCTTGACCCTGAGAGGCCGCAAGGGGCTGGGCGGAGTGACGAGGTAGAGACCCAGCGATGTCGCCGACCACTCCGGCAGGCCTGTTTCGAGCTTGCCCGCCTCGAGGTCGCGCCACACCATGAAATCCGGCTGCAGGGCGAGGCCTTGGCCGGCCAGCAAGGCGGGGTTCAAGATGTCGACATTATCCGTCCACATGGAGACCGGCGGCGCGACGATCTGCTCGCCAAGGACGGGATGCGTGAATTTCCAAACCCCTCTGGAGGGGCCGCCCGTATAGGCAAGCGCCCGATGGTCTGCAAGCTCGCCGGGAGTTTTGGGGCGTCCGTATCTGTCGAAATAGTCCGGCGACCCCACCAAAAGGATCCGAACGGTGGCAAGGCGTCTGGCAAGCAGCGACGAATCCTCCAGGCTGGCGATGCGAAGTGCGAGATCGTAGCCCTCGGCAATCAGATCGACCTTGCGATCGCTCAGTGAGAATTCCAGCGTGATCTCCGGATAGGCTTTTAGAAGGGGCGGCAAGGTCGCCCCGAGATACGCCGTGCCGAACGACAGCGGTGCGCTGACCCGCACGAGGCCGCGCGGCATATCCGTCTGCTCCGACGCCTCTTCTTCCAGCGCCCGGGCCTCATGAAGGATGCGGGTCGCACGTTCGAGCGACGACCGCCCGGCCTGGGTGACCGAAAGGCGCCTGGACGTGCGGGCGAACAGCGAGAAACCCAGCCGCTGTTCCAGCCGGGAAATCGCCTTTGAGACGGTCGGGTTCGACAGGCCCAGCTCTTCCGCCGCCCGCGAAAATGAACCGAGTTCGGCGACTTTGGCGAAGATGGCCCAGGCTTCAAGATCGGGGAGTCGCGTTTTCATTGTCATTTCAGGAAACAATATGTTTCCAATGTTTCTATTTCGTCAAGTCGAAATCAAGGTCATCTTCAGGGTGTCGGAAAAACGCGGTTCCTAACCAGCCGCCCGGCCGCCAACGACCCGAGCACATCATCATCTGAAACCCCAACATTGGAGACGACCATGCCCACGATCACCACACAGGACGGAACCGAAATCTTCTACAAGGACTGGGGTTCTCGGGATGCCCAAGTCATCATGTTCCACCACGGCTGGCCGCTCTCCTCAGACGACTGGGATGGGCAGATGATGTTCTTCCTCGACAAGGGATACCGGGTCATCGCCCACGACCGCCGCGGCCATGGACGCTCCTCGCAGATCGGCACCGGCCACACTATGGACACCTATGTTGCCGACGTCATGGCGCTCACCGATGCCCTCGACCTACAAGATGCCATCCATGTCGGCCATTCCACGGGTGGCGGCGAGGTTGCCCGCTATGTGGCCAATGCCAAGGCCGGGCGCGTCTCCAAGGCTGTCCTTATCAGCGCTGTTGCGCCGATCATGGTCAAGACGGACCGCAATCCGGATGGCGTGCCCATGGATGTCTTCGACTTCGTTCGCGACCAGACGGCCACCAATCGTTCGCAGTTCTTCTACGATTTCACGATGCAGTTTTTCGGCTACAATCGCGAGGGTGCCGATGTGAAGGAAGGCGTCCGTCGCAACTGGTGGCGGCAGGGCATGATGGGAAGCGTGCTCGCCCACTACCAGGGCATTGCGGCCTTCTCGGAGACCGATTTCACCGAAGACCTAAAGAAGATGGCAGTGCCGACGTTGGTGATGCATGGCGAGGACGACCAGGTCGTGCCGTTTGCTACGACCGGCAAGATCTCGGCTTCGATCGTTCGGGGCGCCGTCCTCAAATCCTATGCCGGTTATCCGCACGGCATGCCAACGACCCATGCCGATGTCATCAATGCCGATCTGCTGGCCTTCGTCCGGAGCTGATCCCCGATGCCATCTTGGGTCCTTCTGAGCCACGATGGCATTCCAATCCTATCAAGGAAATTTCCCATGTGCATGCAAACGACAAGAGCTCGGGCCCTGCGACTGACTGTGGCTGTGGCAATGCTTGCCTTGCCGCCCTTAGCGGCTTTTGCTGACGACGCCGGCGTTGCCGTAGGTCCGCAATACGACACGACCCACGTCTATCTCGACGTTGGTGACGTCGATCGTTTCATTGCCAGCTTCACGGCGACATTTGGCGGCACATCGACGAAGCAGGTGGTCGCGACGGTAACGCCGACGCCGAGCTCCACGACATCGCAGCTGATCCAGACACCGGCAGGGCTGGTTTCTCTTTTCGGCTTCAAGACGCCGATACCCTATCCATTCGGCACCGAGCGGACCGGCTATCTGGTCAAGGATCTCGACAGCGCCATTGCCGCGGCCCGGAAAGCAGGCGCCGCCGTCGTTGTCGACAGTTATCCCGATCCGATTGGCCGGGATGCCATCGTTCAATGGCCGGGTGGCGTCAACATGCAGCTTTACTGGCATACCAAGGCACCTGCCTATGCGCCGCTTCAAACCGTTCCCGAAAATCGCGTCTACCTGTCTCCAGACGTTGCGGATGTCTTTGTCGCGGATTTCGTAAAATTCTCGCAAGGCAGGGTAGTGTCCGATACCAGTGACGCGGCGGGTACCGACATCGGCCGTGACCGCGCCGGCACGTATCGCCGCATCCAGCTGGAATCGGCCTTTGGAACAGTGACGGTGCTGGTGACCGATGGTCATCTGCCTTACCCCTTCGGCCGGGAGACGACAGGCTACGAGGTGACCGACCTTGAGGCAACGCTTGGGAAAGCGACGGCATCGGGTGCGACAATCCTCGTGCCGCCATTCGCAGCCAACGGACGGGAGGCAGCGATGGTGGAGTTTCCAGGAGGCTATATCAGTGAAATACACAGCGTTGCAGAACGATAGGTTCGACCGGTTAAGAAAGCCTCCGCACGAGCACGGACACCGGCCCGCAGCGCTTCTCCGAAAGCGAGATCAGCAAGCTCATGATCGACAAGTTCGAGCAGCTCGGTAGGCGGCTTTCGAAAAGCACATGCGAGACGAGGACATCCGCCTCGGCCGCGTTCAGGAGCTCACCAGGTCGCTAAAGGGTCCTGCCGAAGAGCAGCCGGTCTGCGACCCGGTCTCGAAGCAGAGCAGGTCCGAAAGGGTCGATTGCGTGCGCTCGATCTGGGACGAGAGGGCCGCGTCCTTCCTCACATACATATAGAGGAACAGCTCCTGGCGCGGGAGCAGCATGGTGATGCCGTCCAGACCCCCCAAGGCGTGCTCCGCCAGGCTCACGAGGGCGCGCACCATGTCGCCCGCAACGGGCAAGTTCCAGGCTCAGACCGAACCCTTACTATAAAGATCCTGTCATTGCAAAACCGAGGGTCAAAGGAGGGGGTATGTCAGAAAAGGTAACCCGTGCCGTGAAGGGCAGGGCGTGCCTATGGCCATTGTCCGGCGAGGAGAGGCTCAAACGCGCTGCTTCCTTTCCAACCCGCTATCTGCCTCTCGATCGGTACCCTTTTCTGCTCCCCAGTGTAATTATGTTGAAAGTTTATGGGCCATCCTTAGGCTGACCAGCCGAGTCGTCTGTTTTGAAATTTTTTGGAGGAGGTTTTCATGCGGTTGCTTTTGCCTGTTCTCTCGATTGCCGGATGCCTGATCGGCATACCCGCGTCTGCTGTCGATCTGCCGGCGGCGGCGCCCTCGGACCGTCCGTTGAAAGAGTTCGTGACCTCGGTCGAGAAAGACGGATCGATCATCTTCCGCTTGTATGCGCCGTCGGCCAAATCCGTGTCTGTGGTGCTGGGGACCGGCGATCCAATGCCAATGCAGCGTAGCGACACCGGCGTGTGGTCTATGCAAAGCGAACCGCTGAAGCCCAATCTCTATGAATACTACTTTAACGTCGACGGGTTCCGCAGCATCGATACCGGCAGCAATGCGCCCAAGCCGCAGCGGCAAGTCAATAGCAGCCTCATTCTGGTGCCCGGCAGTATTCTCGACACCCGCAATGTCGCACACGGCGATCTAAGGCTCGTAACGCTGCATTCGAAGGCTCTGAACTCCGAGCGGCAGATGTATGTCTATACGCCGCCCGGCTACAGCGACGCCTCCAAGCGGCTCCCCGTGCTCTATCTTTATCACGGCTTCGGCGACACCGCCGCGTCCTGGATTAGCCAGGGCAGGGCGCCGCAGATCCTCGACAATCTCATGGCGGAAAACAAGATCCGGCCGATGATCGTCGTTATTCCGGACACGGAGACCGATGTGGATGAGGCCATCGCCGAGAATTTCCCCGCCGCAGACCGGCGCAAGACATTCTATCCCGTCAATGCTGAGGCAGCGGACCGCGAGCTGATGGAAGACCTCATTCCCTATATGAAAAGCCATTACCGGCTTCGCAACGACGCCGACGGCCGGGCCGTGGCCGGTCTGTCGCAGGGCGGATACCAGGCGCTTGTCTCGGGCTTTTCGCATCTCGGCACCTTCGGCTGGGTGGCGACCTTCAGCGGCGTGTCGACCACGACTGTGCCTAACAAGGCCGTTGACGATGCCTTGAACGATCCTGCCAGGATCAACAGGAACCTGCGCAATTTCACCGTCACGGTCGGCACCAAGGATCAGGTGACCGGCAAGGACATCGCCGGCCTCAAAGCGACATTGGACAAGAACAAGATCGCTTATGAATACCACGAATATCCTGGCCTGCAGCACGAGATGGATGTGTGGCGGCCGTCATTCGTGACGTTCCTGGAGAGGCTGTTCAGGAAATAACGACCTGCAGACTTTCGGGCACGAATATCGAAACGGAGGGCATTGTCCGGCGGATGACGGAATGTTGAACGAGATACCTCGCTTTGCGGTGCGAGGAAAAATGCAAATGTCTGCTGCGTAAAGATCGCATTCAGTCTTTTTTGCTAATCTGGCGTTAGTAATTGGCGCCGGCGCGGTCATTCGCCCGTCTCCATGGGCGATTGTCTTGCGTACGGGTTCTCATGCGTTCATTCATTTTGTCAGCAATCGTCTCGGCCTGCGTGCTTTTGTCCGGCTGCACATCGCGTTCGGCGCCCGAGGCTGCCGCCGCCGCCGTCCCCTCACAGGAGACGACGGGTTCGATCACCCGACCATCGGCCGTGGTGCCGCCGGCCAATGTCGGGCAGTCCGCGCCGAAAGTCGTGGCCGCGCGCGGCCAGTCGAATTTGGCAGGGGCAATGCCGGAACCATTGGGCTTTGCCTCTCCTTCCGGCAACATCGGCCTGCCAGTGCCGGGCTCGCGGCCCGCGCTCCAGGTGGCGATGGCGATGCCGGAGATGCCTTCCGCCGCACGCTCCGCCGGGCAGATCTACGGCCATCGGTTCAGGGATGCCAAGCCGATGAATTTCGGGCGATCCAACCCGCGCAAGCTCGAGGTCCACGGCGTCGACGTTTCGCGCTGGCAGGGCGATATCGACTGGGACCGGCTGCGCACGCAAGGGGCGAACTTCGCCTATATCAAGGCCACCGATGGCGGCGACCATCTAGACCCGATGTTCAAGACCAACTGGCGCAAGGCCAAGGAAGCCGGCGTGCGCCGCGGCGCCTACCACTTCTTCTACTGGTGCCGCACGGCCGGCGAGCAGGCAGACTGGTTCATCCGCAACGTACCCCGCGAGGCCAATGCGCTGCCGCCCGTCATCGATGTCGAATGGAACGGCCAATCGGCCTGCAAGCAGCGGATTTCACGGGCAAAAGTGCTCGAAAAGATCCAGGTCTTCGCCGAGAAACTGGAGCGCCATTATGGCCGCCGGCCGATCATCTACACAGCGCCGGATTTCTATCGCGACAACCTGCAGGGCGAACTGCTGGATTATCCCTTCTGGCTGCACTCCGTTGCCGCTCATCCGTCGGAACTCTATCCCGGGCGCAAATGGCTGTTCTGGCAATATTCCGGCTCCGGCCTGACGGACGGCGTGCGTGGCAAGATCGACCTCAACGTGTTCCACGGCAGCGGCGGCGAGTGGCAGAACTGGGTCGCGTCGCGCTGAGCGTCACCGGCGCCCCGTGGCGTCGGCATGCTCAGAAGTCGGCAACCTTGCCCCAGACCGATTTGCTCAACCGCGCGGGGTCGTAAGGTACCGGGTCTACCAGCGGCGGCGTTCCGGCAATGATATCAGCCACCAGATGGCCAGCGCCCGGTCCGATGCCAAAGCCATGGCCGCTGAGGCCGGCCGCGAGGATCAGCCCGGGGAGGCTCGCAATTTCGCCGATGGCGGGAACCCCGTCCGGCGTGCTGTCGATGTAGCCGGCCCAGGCGCTCTCTTGGCCGATATCCTTTAGTCCCGGCAGAAGCTTTCGGGCCCGCCGCAGCGTCTCGTCGATCTGCGATTGATCCGGCGTCGGGTCGAGAACGCGATTGCGCTCCATCGGGGTGGGGGCATCGAGCCGCCATTTCGTGACGCTCTCGTGTCCTGATCGCCATCCCTCGGCCCCGCCCAGCGCCAGGCTGCGGCGGCGCTTGGCAAACATCGGCACGAACTCGCGGGCAAAGCGCACCTGTTGCGCCGTCGGATCGACACGCGCCCGGCCGCTGATGGCCAGCGTGTAACCGCCATTGCCCCGGCGCGTCACCGAAACCTCGGCAGTGTGAAGCGCATCTGGAATGCCTTCGGCGCCCGGTCCCACCGACAGAATCGACGACCGGACCGAGGCTTGCGGAAAGCGGATGCCGAGCTGGCGGCAGAAGGAGGAGGCCCAGGCGCCGCCGGCCAGCACAACGGTCTTTGTTCGGATGGTGCCGGCCTCTGTGATCACGCCGCTGACGCGCCCGGCCTCGGTTTCAACGCCCCGCGCAGTACAGAGCTGGTGGACGGAACCGCCGGCAGCGATGATGCCGCGTGCCACGATCGGTGCCGCACGGGCCGGGTCGGCGATGCCGTCGCTCGGCGAAAATACGCCGCCTTTCCAGCGCTTGCCGGTGGCCTGTCCGCGCTGTGTGGCCTCTTCGGCAGTGAGCACGTGCGTCGTGACCCCGACGGTTGCCGCAAAATCGCGCCAGCGGGCCCAGCCGGCTATCTCGGCTTCGTTGTCGCTCAGATAAAGCAGCCCGCACTTGGTGAAGCCGACGTCCTCGCCGAGATCGCCGGCAAGCTTGTCCCACAGGGCGAGACTTTTCGTCGCCATCGGCAATTCGCGGGCATCTCGATTTTGCTGGCGGCACCATCCCCAGTTTCGGCTGGATTGCTCCGCGCCGACGTAGCCCTTTTCGACAAGTGCGACGCGAAAGCCGCGACGGGCGAGATAATATGCCGAGAAGACGCCGACGACGCCTCCGCCGATAACGACGACATCCGCTTCCGCAGGCAAATCCGGTGTTGTCTCGATCTTGAAAAGCGGCGCGGGCATGCGATTTCTCCAATGAAGACATAATTATAGCCAGAGACTTGCGCTAGCGTTTGCCGCAGAGCATGGCCAATCAGCATTTCATGGCGAGACTGCCATCGCTGGAAGATTATTCTGCTCAACTTGTCAATTGCGCGATTTGCAGGGTGAGAGCGGCCTTGCCCGGCTTGATGCATTTTTCATTCCGCATAATATGCTGTGGCAAGCGCGGTGAATGAGCACCGGACGGCATGGAGCGCTGATGAAACTCGACCGGATCGACATCAAGATTCTCTCCGAACTGCAGAAGAACGGCCGCATCACCAATGTGGAGTTGGCGGATCTGGTCAACCTGTCGCCCAGTCCCTGCCTGATGCGGGTCAAGAAGCTGCAGGCGGAAGGCTATATCGTCAGCTACTCGGCACAGATCAACGTTGCCAAGCTCGGGCAGACCCTGACGGTCTTTACGGAAGTGACGTTGAAGAACCATCGGCAGATCGATTTCGCCCGGTTTCTGGCGGCCATCGAGAAGGTCGACTCCGTCATCGAGTGCCATCTGGTCTCGGGCGGATACGATTATCTCATCAAGTTCGTCACCGGCAGCATCACCGAATACCAGACGATCATGGAACGCCTCATCGACATGGATATCGGCATCGACAAATATTTCAGCTTCGTCGTGCTGAAATCGCCGATTACCCGGTCGCATATGCCGCTGACCAGCCTTTTCCCGATGTAGCCGGCCGCCGATCTCAGCGCTTTGCAAAGGCCGCAACAAGTTCAGGGTCCCGCTCGAGGCCGTCGAGCCAGGTGGGATCGAGCTTCGGCACCGAGGAATAGAGCAGCCGCGAATAGGGATGTCCGCCGGAATTGCCGAAGTCGGACGGCGCGATCTGTTCGATCTTTTCGCCGGCATACATCACTGCGATCTCGTCGCAGATCGCCTGCACGACCGAGAGATCATGGCTGATGAAGATGTAGGACAGCCCGAGTTCGGTCTGCAGCTCTTTCAGCAGATCGATGATCGCCGCAGCCACGACGGTGTCGAGGGCCGAGGTGATCTCGTCGCAAAGAATGAGTTTGGGCTCGGCAGCCAGCGCTCTTGCCAGATTGATGCGCTGTTTCTGCCCGCCCGACAATTCGGCAGGTCGCCGGTATTTCACGCTGCGCGGCAGATGCACCATGTCGAGCAGCTGATCGATGCGGGCTTGCCGCTGGCCCTTCGCCATGCCGTGATAGAAGGCAAGCGGTCGCTCCAGAATGTCCGAGATCGATTTGGACGGGTTGAGCGCGGTGTCTGCGAATTGGAAGACGATCTGCAGCTTGCGCAATTCGTCGCGACGGCGGCTGGCAGCGTTTGGTGCAAGTTCCTTGCCGTCGAAAATGATATGGCCGGACGCCGGCGACAGGATGCCGGCAATTGCCCGGGCCAGTGTCGACTTTCCGCAGCCGGATTCCCCAACGATGCCGAGGTTCTGGCCGTAGTCGAGTTTCAGGCTGACGGATTTCAGCGCCAGAGCCAGCGGCAATCCATTCGGCTGGATCGGGCCATAGCCGGCCGACAACCCATCCACCTCCAGCAGCGGCTGTCGCGCCGCCTGCTCTACTGGGGCCGGTGGGATCCGCAGGGTCGGCTTGAAGGCTGCCACGAGTTGGCGCGTGTAGGGGTGCTGCGGCGATGCCAGGATTTGCGCCGTTTTGCCGATTTCCTGGATTTCACCTTCCTTCAGAACGACGATGCGATCGGCGATCTGGGCAACGACGGCGAGGTCGTGGGAAACATAGACGCCGGCAAGGCCGCCCTTTTTCATGACCGACTTGAAGGCCCTGAGCACGTCGATCTGGGTCGTGACATCGAGCGCCGTTGTCGGTTCGTCGAAGATCACCAGCTTCGGATTGCCGATCAGCGCCATGGCGGCCGAGAGCCGCTGCAACTGGCCGCCCGAGACCTGGTGCGGATAGCGCGCGCCGATGGTCTCTGCTTCGGGCAGGGCCAGCGCCTTGAACAGTTCGACCGCCCGCGAGCGGGCCTGGTCGATGGGCATCAGCTTGTGGATGCGCACGACCTCGATCACCTGATCCATGATCGTCTGCGCCGGATTGAAGGCTGCGGCAGCACTTTGCGGCACGTATGCGACTTGCGTGCCGCGCAGGCTGGCGAGGCGCTTTTCGGGCAGGCCGGCCATGTCGTTGCCGGACAATAGGACCGAACCGCCGCTGATGCGGCAGCCCGGACGCGTATGGCCCATCATCGTCAGGGCAATCGTCGTCTTGCCCGAGCCGCTTTCGCCGATCAGCGCGACGATCTCGCCCTCGGCGATATTGAAACTCACATCGCGGATGATTGCCACGGTGCGGTTGGCATCGGTCTTTGCCTCGACCTCGAGATTGCGGACTTCGACAAGGTTTGCCATCACATGCTCCGGTCTCTGATTTTATGCGGCAGGTTGTCGATCAGAAGATTGACGCTGATGGTGAGGCTGGCGATGGCGATCGACGGAAAGATCACCGCAGGGGCTGCAAAAGGCAGGCCGCCGATGTTTTCGCGCACGAGCGCGCCCCAGTCGGCGTTCGGCGGCTGAACGCCGAGGCCGAGGAAGGACAGGCCCGAAAGCAGCAGGACAATAAACACGAAGCGCAGGCCGAGATCGGCAAGCACGGGACCGAGGATGTTCGGCAGGATTTCCGAACCGATCAGGTAGATGGTCTTCTCGCCGCGGGCCCGGGCGACAGTGACATAGTCCATCGTATTGATGTTGACGGCGAGCGCCCGGCTGAAGCGATAGGCGCCTGGCGTGTAGATCACGGCCAGGGTGACGATGAGCACCGGTATGGAGGAGCCGACAGCGGCAACGACGACGAGCCCGAAGAGCTTGCTCGGAATGGAGCTCAAGGCGTCAAGAAAACGGGAGAGGCACGTGTCGAACCATCCTCCGGCAACGGCGGCACTCATGCCGAGCGCGACGCCGGTGAAACAGGCGACAGCCACGGCGGCAAGCGATATGCCCACAGTGTAGCGCGCGCCCATCAGGATACGCGACAGGATGTCTCGGCCGAGATAATCGGTGCCGAGCAGGAATTTTGCCGAGATCGGTCCGAAGTAGTCGTAGTCGACGATATCGCCGATAGAATAGGGGATGAGCAGGGGCGCGAAAATAGCGACCAGTGACCAGGCGAGGATGATGGTCAGCCCGAGGACGCCGACGATGTTGAAGCGGTAGCCGAAACGTGCCGGGGATACGGGGAAATTTGCCATGGTCAGCGCAGCCTCGGGTTGGACATGATGGCGATGATGTCGGCAATCGTGATCAGGATCAGGTAACCGAAACAGAAGATCATCGAACAGGTCTGGATGAGCGGGAGGTCGCGCGTCGCCACCGCATCCACCATCATCTTGGCAATGCCGGGATAGTTGAAGATCGTCTCAACGATGATGACGCCGCCGAGCAGGTAGGACAGCGACAGCGCGACGGCATTGACGATCGGTCCTAGCGCGTTGGGAAGCGCGTGCTTCAACACGATCCGCGTTCGCGAGGCTCCTTTCAGAAGCGCCATTTCGATAAAGGGCGTTCCGAGCGTCTCGATCACCGCTGCCCGCGTCATGCGGATCATCTGCGCCGAGATGACGAAGCTCAGCGTGATCACCGGCATGGCAAAGACCCGCAGAAGCTCGCCGAAGCTGTGGACCTCGTTGGCGAAGGAGAGCGCCGGAAGCCATTTCAGATAGACCGCGAAGACGAGAACGGCTGAGGTCGCGACCATGAATTCTGGCACGGAGATCACCGCGATGGTCACCGTGGTGACGATCCGGTCAAAGATCGAGCCCCGTGCAATCGCCGAGGTTATGCCCAGTGTCAGGGCCAGCGGCACGGAGAACAGGGCAGTGGCAGTCGCCAGTTTCAGCGTGCTGAGGAAGCGTGGACCGATCAGCTTTGCGATGGGCATGTTGTTGGCATAGGAAATGCCGAGATCGCCGGTGACGAAACCGCCGAGCCAGTGAATAAACCGGTAGAAGGCAGGGTCGTCGAGATGCATCGCGGTCCGCAGACCTGCCACGGCTTCCGGTGTCGCTGCCTGACCGAGAAGGATCTGGGCGACATCGCCCGGCAGCATCTCGGTTGCGAAAAACACGGTGAAGGACACGATCAGCAAGGTGACGACAGCCACGAGCAATCGGTTGATCACCAACACGAGGACGTGGAGGTTCATGGGCGCTCCGCAGGGGGACGGTGCTTTCAAAGCACTGTAGCATGGAGGGGGGCCGGAGACACGATTGATCTCCGTCCGGCTTCATGGCGGTGCTAGGCCTCGAGCCAGACATACTCCGCGAACGCATATCCCATCATGCCGCCGAGCGGATTGGATTCCAGCCCCTTGAGCTTGGAGGAAATGGCGTCGACATTGGAGATGAAGGCAGGGATTGCGGTGCCGGCTTCTTCCGCGATCATCACCTGCATCGCATTGTATATTTCCTTGCGCTTGGCCTGATCCAGCATGCCGCGTGCTTCGATCATCATCGTGTCGAACTTGGGCGACTTGTACTGGCTCTCGTTCCAAGGGGCGTCGGAGGAATAGAGGAGCGAGAACAGGATATCCGGCGTCGGGCGTGGATTGATGTTGCCGAAATGAATCGGCGCCTTCAGCCAGTAGTTCGACCAATAGCCGTCGGAGGGAACGCGCTGCACGTCGAGCTTCATGCCGATCTCGGCGCCGGCTGCCTGGGCGACCATGGCCATGTCGATCGACGAGGTGGCCGCATCCGAGGCCACGACGGGGATCGATTGTCCCAGCACGCCGGCCTTCTGGAAGTGGAACTTGGCCTTTTCGGGGTCGAAGGCTTTCGGTTTCAGATCGGCATTGTAATAGATGCTGGCCGGGGAAATCGGCTGGTCGTTGCCGATCTCGGCCAGGCCGCGCAGCACGGATTTCTGGATCTGCTCCCTGTTGAGCAGGTATTTCATGCCGGTGACGAAGTCGGCCTTGTTGCCCGGGCTCATGTCGAGGCGCATGTTGAGGTTGGTGTAGTTGCCCGATGTCGTCTTGGAGATGGCGACGGAGGGCTGGGTTTCGAGCAGGCGCATGGAGCGCGGATTGATCGAGGCTGCGAGCTGGATGTCGCCGGAAATCAGCGCATTGACGCGGGCGCTATCGTCGGAGATGGCGAAGAACTCGAAGCTGTCGAGGTGCGGGCCGCCCTGCTTCCAGTAGTTCTTGTTCTTGGTCGCAAGGGAGCGCACGCCGGGCTCGAAGACTTCGCAAACAAACGCGCCGGTGCCGTTTGCCTTGGAGAAATCGGTCGTGCCGTCGGCCAGGATCATGAAGTGATGCATGGCGAGAATGGTCGGCAGGTCGGCATTGGGGCTGGCGAGCGTGATCTCTACGGTGAGGTCGTCGACGGCCTTGAAACCGGTCATCTGCTTGGCGATCGAATTGACCTTCGATCCGACGGCCGGGTCGAGGTGGCGCTTCAGCGAGTAGACCACGTCGGCGGCCTTCAGCGTCTTGCCGTCGTGGAACGTGACGCCCTTGCGCAATTTGACGGTCCAGACCTTTGCGTCCGAGCTTTCGACGCTCTCGGCGAGTTCCATCTGCGTTACGCCGGCCTTGTCGAGGAATGTCAGCCGGTTGTAGAAGGCGCAGCAACGGACGTAGTCGGTCGACAGCGAGGCCTTGGCCGGGTCGAGCGTATCTGCCGTCGAAGCCGACCAGCCGGCTGCCTTCAGCGATCCGCCGGAAACAGGCGTGGCGGCAATCGCGTTATTGGCGCGGCCGAGAATCAGGCTGCCGGCAGTGGCGGCAAGGCCTCCGGCCATCATCATCTTCAGAAGATCGCGGCGGCTTGCACCACGGCGAATGGCGTTCTCGACCATGGCATCGTCGGAAGACGTCCAGTTTAAAAATTTATTGTCAGACATGCGCATTCCCCTTTTATTGATTGTGTGAAGGCATTGCCGTGTCCGTCCGGGGCTCGTTGAAGCCTCAGGCGGCGTTCGTCTGTTCCACGGCATCCGCAAGCGCTGCCATGGAGGTAAAGTGGAAATCCGGCTTGGTGAAGGCTACAGGCTCGATCGTTCCGCCATAGCCCTTCTGGGCGTGGCGTCGCTCGATCCAGCAGTTTGCTATGCCAAGCTGCCTGGAGATCCCGATGTCGTGATACTGGCTCTGCGCGACATGCAGGATGTCGGCGCGCGAGCCGCCTTCTGAAGTAATGAAGGCGAGGACATGCTCGAAAAATGCCGGGTCTGGCTTTTCCGTGCCCGTGTCGTCGGCGGTAAAACCCTTGAAGAACGGATTGCCGAGCGCTTGCGAAAAGCACTCGAACGCCCAGCGCTGGGCATTTGTCATGGCGATGAGCTTGAAGCGCTTGGCGAGGCGGGCCATTGCATCGGCGCTGTCGGGAAATGCCATCCACGTCTTTGCCGAGTCACGCAGCCGCTCACCCAACCGGGCCTCCGCCGGCAGTCCGAGCGCCGGTGCAATGACCATGTAGACACGCACGAGATCATCCGGGAAAAGCCCGACATCCGGCATGTAGCGGGCATTGCGATAAAGGCTGAGCGCCGTTTCGCCATCGACGGACTTGCCGTTTTCGGCGGCAATTTCCTGCAGGCAGCCGATCAGCCCGCCCTCGAAGTCGATCAGCGTGCCGACCACGTCGAAGGTCAGATATTTGAAGCTTTCAAATGTCTTTTCCAAGCCTCTAGTCCTTTCTCGGTGGACCCTTGGTCCTCCTCTGCAGCGTCCTAACAGAACGATATGCTGTGTGCATTTCAGGCGATACGACCTTGTTGAGACTGCCTGATCGCTTTGTTTGCGGCTTTTGACCGCCGGTTGAAGGACAGTGTCTCAGTTAACGGGCACCGAATGCGCTTAAAGACGGAAGTGCCACGGCAGAAAATTCCGAATATTCAGCCACCGCGGTATTTCGGCCCGCATGATTCTCGCTCATGGGGAACCGGTGATCTCACGCCATGGCGGCACGGATATCCGGATCTTCCAGCGTCTGGTCCAGCGTTTTGCGCGTACGCTCGACGATGGCATCGATTTCGGCCTCCGTGCAGCAGAGCGGCGGCGCATAGCCGAGAATGCCGTTGCCGAAGGCGCGCACGACCAGCCCGTTATCCCAGGCGCGGTCGAAGATGCGGCGCGACGGGTCCGCCGCTGCCGGCAGCGGGGTCTTGCGCTCCTTGTCGGTGACGAGTTCGAGCGCCGCCAGCATTCCGCGACCGCGGACCTCACCGACCAGCGGATGACTGGCGAGGCTGTGCAGGCCCTCCATCAGGCGGGCACCGGCCTTGCGGCCGTTGTCCAGCAACCCGCCCTCATAGAGACGCAAGACTTCGAGGCCGACGGCGGCGCTGACCGGATGGGCGGAATAGGTATAGCCATGTCCGACTGCAGCGCTGCCGGCGCCGTCGGCGATGGTCTGGTAGATCTTGTCGGTCATGAATACGGCGCCCATCGGCACATAGCCTGAGGTCAGCCCCTTGGCTACGGTCATGAAATCCGGAACGATGTCCTCCTCGCTGCAGGCAAACAGCGGTCCGGTGCGGCCGAAACCGGTGATGACTTCGTCGGCGATGAACAGAATGTCGAGTTCGGTGCAGAGATCGCGCATCGCCTTGATCCAGCCTTTCGGCGGCACGATGACGCCTCCGGACCCCTGGATCGGCTCGACATAGAATGCAGCGACGCGGTCCGCGCCGAGGACCTCGACCTTGGCACGCAGTGCAGCTGTCGATGCAGCAATGATCGCCGCATCGTCGCTGCCGACCGGGTTGCGATAGGCGTAATGCGACGGGATTTTATGCTGCCAGTCGAACGGGATGCCGAAGCCTGCATGAAACACCGGCAGGGCCGTCAGCCCGGCGCCGACCGTCGATGAACCGTGGTAGCCCTGTTCGACGGAGATGAACTGGTCTTTCGCGGGCGTGCCCTTGGCATGGTAATAATAGCGGATGAAACGCACCGTGCTGTCGATGGCATCGGATCCGCCGAGCGTGAAGTAGACATGGTTGAGATCGCCGGGCGTCCGATCGGCAAGTTCGGCGGCAAGACGGATGGCGGGTTCTGAACCGAGGCTGAAATAGCCGGTGGCGTAGGGCAGCTCGCGCATCTGCTGCGCGGCGGCCTCGACGATGCTTTCCTGGCCGTAGCCGGCATTGACGCACCACAGGCCGGCAAAACCATCGATAAGCTGATGGCCCGAGGCATCCGTGACCGTCGCACCCTTGCCGGATTTCAGAACCCTGACGCCGATTTTCTCGTGGGTCCTGTAGGACGCGACCGGATGGACGAGATGGGCGCGGTCGAGTTCGATGAGAGAGTTGCTCAGCATGGTCGTCTCCTGATTTAGCCAAGCGCCTGGCTTGCAAGGGCAAAGGTTTGAAACGCGGATGTCCCGGTGGAAGGCTTGGCGCCGCGCCGCATTGCGATGCCGCCGCCGACATTGGCAAGGCCCTGCGCCTCCAGCCACGATGCCAGACCGCAGGCCTTTGTGGTGTCGACCCGGACGAATTGCCCTTGGCGGGCTTCGATGAGACCGGCGATCAGGGTCTTGGCCTCGTCAGCATGTCCGGCCACCACAGGACCGATGACCTCGCCGTGACCGAACGCGCGCAGGGCGGCAAAGGCGGTGATCTTGCCGGCGGGGCGCAGGACGGCGATCCGGCCGGCCTGGTGCAGCGCCTTTATAAGGTCGAAGCGTTCGAGGCCGGAGGCTGACTGGTCCAGCGTTGCGCAATCGGCAAGGTCTTCGACACTTGCCCAGTCGAGGCTGGCTTCACCATTTCCAGCACCCAGGGCGCCCTGATGCTGGAGGATCCGGCCGGTCTCCTTGAAGCCAAGCTTGGTGTAGAGCGGCAGGCCTTCCTTTGTGGCGTTCAGGCGGCACTCGCGATCGCCACATTCAGCGAGCGCCATATCCATCAGCCGCCGTCCGATGCCACGGCCGCGCATCGCCTCGTCAACGATGACCATGTTGATGGTGGCGGCCGCAGCCCCGTAGAGGGTCACAAACGTGGTGCCGACCACGCGCCCGTTCTCGATGGCCACGAAGCCGACGCTGAGAAAGAGCACCATCGCCCAGTCTTCCAGGCGGTGCGGCCAGCCGGCCTGACGCGAGAGCGTCAGCGCGCCTTCGAGATGGTCGGCAGAAAACTTCACGATGTCGATGTGGCTAGGGTCGATGTGGCTGGGGTCGATCTGGTCTGGCGGCATTCTCTTGTTCCGGATAATCCTGTCCTGTCTTCATTGATAGCGCCGGCGTGCAGGTAGAACCTCCTGACCATGGGGTTGGCGGCAACATGTTTGCATCGTCTTTCCGGAGGGGCGCCGCATCTTATGCCGTGGGTCGAGCCGCGCCGGGCGACAGGGACGACCGGCCGGGACAGCCGGCGCAACTCTCTGCCAAACGGCTATTGAGATACGCAACAATCTGCTTTCAGTCACAGCAATTGCGGTCAACGACATATCCGGGACGCGACTATGATCGGGTCAACAAGGCGCCGGGCACTGGCGCCAATATCCCGTCACCAGCCCAAAACCAGTAAGGAATTTGAGAGCGATGTCCCAGTTTCGGCCCAAATACATCACCTTCGACTGCTACGGAACGCTGACCCATTTCCAGATGGCGGAGGCGGCCGAGAAGATCTATGGCGGCCAACTCGAAGCCGCCGCCATGAAGCAGTTCATCAAGAATTTCGCCGCCTATCGCCTCGACGAGATCCTCGGGGACTGGAAGCCCTACAACGAAGTCATCCACAATGCCGTCGAGCGCACCTGCAAGAGGAACGGCGTCGCCTTCAACGATGCGGATGCGCGCTCAATCTACGAGACAGTGCCGAGCTGGGGACCGCACGCCGACGTTCCGGCTGGCCTTGCCAAGGTTGCCAAGGAAATTCCGCTGGTTATCCTGTCGAACGCCATGAACGAGCAGATCATGTCGAACGTCGAAAAGCTCGGCGCGCCATTCCATGCGGTCTACACCGCTGAGCAGGCCAATGCCTACAAGCCGCGCTTCCAGGCATTCGAATATATGTTCGACATGCTCGGCTGCGGTCCGGAAGATGTTCTGCATTGCTCGTCGTCGTTCCGCTACGATCTGATGTCGGCCCACGATCTCGGCATCAAGAACAAGGTCTGGGTCAACCGTGGCCATGAGCCGGCCAATCCTTATTATGAATATACCGAGATCAAGGACATTTCGGGCCTGCCCGGCGTCGTCGGGCTCTGACGGGGATGGCGATGCAGTTCAAGTCCTACTGGCACGATACAGCGCCCGCTTTCGCGGCGGCCAGCAAAGGCCCGGTCGAAGGCCATTACGATGTGGCCGTGATCGGCGGCGGTTTCGGTGGCCTGTCGGCAGCCCGGCACCTGGCGAAGGCCGGGCTCAAGGTCGTCGTTCTCGAGGCGGCCCATGTCGGCGCGGGCGCATCGGGTCGCAACGGTGGACACCTCAACAACGGCATCGCCCACGGTTTTGCCTCTGCCCGGAAGGAACTCGGGGCGGAACGGGCGAAGGCGCTCTACCGCGCCTTCGACGCTTCCATCGATACCATTGAGCGCATCGTTACGGAGGAGGGCATCGACTGCAATTTTCGCCGTGCCGGCAAGCTGAAGCTCGCCTCGAAGCCGGAGCATTTCAAATCGATCGCCGCCAATTTCGAGCTCGTCAACCGAGACGTCGATCCCGACACGGCCCTGTTGACGGCGACTGACCTGCGGCACGAGATCGGCTCGAATGCCTTCCACGGCGCCATGCTGTCGAAAAAGAGCGCCATGATGCACATGGGCCGCTACGTCGCGGGGCTTGCAAACGCCGCCGTGCGCCATGGCGCGGTGATCTTCGAGAATGCCGCGGTGACGGACCGCAAGGTGGCAGGCGCCAGGCATACGCTGACCACAGCGCGTGGCAGTGTCACAGCCGATGCAGTCTTTGTGGCAACGGGTGCCTATACCTCCGGTCCCTTCGGCTTTTTCCGGCGCCGCATCGTCTCGGTCGGAAGCTTCCTGCTGGCCACCCGGCCGCTGACCGATGCCGAGGTCGCCGACGTCATGCCGGGCAACCGCACCTGCGTCACCTCGCTCAACATCGGCAACTACTTCCGCCTGTCGCCGGACCAGCGGCTGATCTTCGGCGGCCGTGCCCGGTTTTCTGCATCGTCGGATCAACGCTCAGACGACAAGAGCGGCGCCATCCTGAAGGCGAGCCTGCGCCAGATCTTTCCGCAGCTGGGTCAGGTCGAGATCGATTATTGCTGGGGTGGCCTCGTCGACATGACCAAGGATCGCTTCCCGCGCGCCGGCTTTGCCGACGGTGTCTGGTATGCCATGGGCTATTCCGGCCACGGAGCGCAGATGGCAAGCCACATGGGGATCGTCATCGCCGACGCGATCATGGGCAAAGCCGACCGTAACCCAGTCTCCGGTCTTGAATGGCCCGCTATCGCCGGCCATTTCGGCAAGCCATGGTTCCTGCCGATGGTCGGGCTCTACTACAAGACGCTCGACCGGTTCCAGTAAACCAAAGATCTCACGAACAGGGACGGAGAGTGATCTCCGCCCCTGTTTGCGTCCGTATCAGCCAAGTCCACCGATGTGGAAGCTCTTCATTTCGAGATATTCCTCGATCCCGCATTGTCCGCCCTCGCGGCCGATGCCGGATTGCTTGACGCCGCCGAAGGGCGCGACCTCCATCGAGACGGAGCCGGTGTTGAGGCCAACCATCCCGAATTCGAGCGCCTCCGCCACCCGCCATGAGCGTCGCAGGCTCTCGGTGTAGAAATAGGACGCCAGGCCGAACGGGGTGGCGTTGGCGATTTCGATGGCTTCCTCTTCGGTCTCGAACCGGAACAGAGGAGCGACTGGACCGAATGTCTCCTCGTTGGCCAGCAGCATGTCCGTTGTGGCGCCACCAAGCACGACAGGGACGGCATATTGCTTGCCATCTGGCATTGCAGGTCTCTCGGAAATGATGCGAGCGCCCTTGGCAAGTGCATCCTCGATATGGCGATCGATCTTGTCGATGGCCGCCTTGTTGATCATCGGTCCGATATCCACGGGTTCGCCGGCCCCCGGGCCGACCTTCATGACGGAGACCCGGGCCGCCAGCTTTTCGGCAAACGTGTCATAGATGCCGGATTGCACAAGAATGCGGTTGGAGCAGACGCAGGTCTGCCCGCCGTTGCGGAACTTGGACGCGAGCGCGCCGTCGATCGCCAGATCGATATCGGCATCGTCAAAGACGATGAACGGCGCGTTGCCGCCGAGTTCCAGGCTGAGGCGCTTGATGCTGTCGGCGGCGCCCCTCATCAAAAGCGAGCCGACGCGGGTCGATCCGGTAAAGGATATCTTGCGCACGATCTCGTTCGCCATCATCTCATTGCCGATCTCGGCCGGCATGCCCGTGACGATATTGATGACACCTGCCGGGATGCCGGCACGCTCGGCCAGCACGCCAAGGGCCAGCGCGGAAAATGGCGTGAATTCAGAAGGCTTGACGACCACGGTGCAGCCGGCCGCAAGCGCTGGAGCGACCTTGCGGGTAATCATGGCGTTCGGGAAATTCCACGGCGTGATGATGGCGCAGACGCCGACGGCCTCCTTCAGCACGATGATCCGGCGATCTGCCGTGGGCGATGGGACGGTCGTTCCGCCGACGCGGCGGGCTTCCTCGGCAAACCACTTGACGAAGGATGCGCCATAGCGGATTTCGCCCAGCGCTTCCGCCAGCGGCTTGCCCTGCTCGAGGGTCAGGATCATGGCGAGATCCTGCTCGTTTTCGAGGATCAGGCGGTGCCAGGCTTCCAAGAGCGCTGCCCGTGCCGCATGGGTCTTGGCCTTCCAGGGGGCGAAGGCTGCCCGCGCTGCTGCGATTGCCTCGCGTGTTTCATCGCCGCTGACATCGGGAACGTGCCCGATAATACCTTGCGTCGCCGGATTGGTGACCGGCACCGACGAACCGGAGGCAGCGTTGCGCCAGATGCCGTCAATGACGCATTGCTGCCGGAAGAGGTTGTTGTCCTTCAGAGTGTCCATTTTGGCGTTCCTTCTCGTCAGCAAAGCGTCGAAAGCACAGCGGCAGTGATCGCGTCGGTTTTGTCGCGGCCCGGCCTTGTGCCGATGCCGCTTGCGGTCGCAGTTTCGATGGCCTTGATGATCCCGGCTGCCGCGGCGGGCTCGCCGAGATGCTCCAGCATCATCGCTGCCGACCAGATGGTGGCAATCGGGTTGGCAATGCCGAGATGGGCGATATCAGGCGCCGATCCATGCACCGGCTCGAACATCGATGGCGCGGTGCGATCGGGATTGATGTTGGCGGAGGCTGCAAAGCCGAGGCCGCCCTGGATGGCGGCGCCGAGATCGGTCAGGATATCGCCGAACAGGTTGGACGCAACGACGACATCGAGACTGTCCGGTGCCATCACCATGCGCGCCGCCATCGCATCGATGTGATAGTTTTTCACCTCGACATCCGGATACTCGGCGGACAGTTGCGCCGTCACTTCGTCCCAGAACACCATCGAGTATTTCTGCGCATTCGACTTGGTGACGGAGGCCAGCATCTTGCGGCGCAGGCGGGCCTGCTCGAAGCCGAAGCGCAGGATGCGCTCGATACCCTTGCGGGTGAAGATCGACGTCTCGACGGCGACTTCGTCGGGCGTGCCGACATGCACGCGGCCGCCGGCACCGGAATATTCGCCCTCGGTGTTTTCCCGGATGCAGAGGATATCGAAGCCCGTCGACTTCAACGGACCCTCGACGCCCGGCAGAAGACGATGCGGTCGGATGTTGGCATATTGCACGAAGGCCTTGCGGATCGGCAGCAGCAGGCCGTGCAGCGATACGGAATCGGGCACCTCCGCCGGCCAGCCGACGGCACCCAGCAGGATGGCATCGTGTTTGCGAAGGGTCTCGATACCGTCTACGGGCATCATCGCGCCGGTTTCCTTGTAAAAGGCGCAGGACCAGGGGAAGGTCGTGCCCTTCAGCTTGAAGCCCGCCTGCTTCGAGGCTGCCTCCAGCACCTGCCAGGCGGCGTCGATGACGGGAACGCCGATGCCGTCGCCGGGGATCAGGGCTATGGAATAGGTCTTCATGGATTTTTCCTTTACAGGTCGATCAGGACGCTTTTGGATTTCCGATTGGCGAGGTAAGCATCGCGGCCGAGATCCTTGCCGATGCCGGAGCTTTTGTAGCCGCCTGTCGGAAGGATGTGGTCGCGCGAACGACCGTAGCGATTCACCCAGATCGTACCGGCCTGCAGTCGCTTCGTCACCCGGATTGCTCGCGACAGGTCGGTCGTGAAAACGCCGGCCGCAAGCCCGTAGGTCGGGTGGTCGGCGAGCGCCAAGGCCTCTTCCTCTTCTACGAATGTCTGGATCGTCAGCACCGGGCCGAAGATTTCCTCGGTCACGGCAGGGGAGGATGGGGTGACGCCTGCGATCAGTGTCGGTGCATAGAAATATCCGTCGCGCTCCAGCATCTTACCGCCACGCAGGCATTCGGCACCCTCGGCGACCGATGCCCTGACGATGCTGTCGATGCGGCCGATCTGGCGCTCGGAAATGATCGGCGAATATTGCGTCTTTTCGTCCCATGTCGGGCCTGGGGTAATGTCGTCCATGGCTGATGTCAGCGCATCGATCAGCTGAGCCGCCACCGACTGGTGGACGATCAGCCGCGATCCGGCGACGCAGGCCTGCCCGGCATTTGACAGGATGCCCTGCGCCACGGCCTTTGCGGTGCGGGCAATGTCGGCATCGGCAAAGACCAGCTGCGGGCTCTTGCCACCGAGCTCGAGCGTCATCGGTTTGATGCCCGTTTGAGCGATGTTGGCCATGATGGCACGTCCGGCCGCTGTCGAGCCGGTGAAGCTGATCTTGCCGATCTCCGGGTGGCCGGTGATTGCAGTCCCGGTCGTCGCGCCATCGCCGAGCACGATGTTGATAAGGCCAGCGGGCAGGCCGGCGCGCACCGAGAGCTCGGCAAGACAGAGCGTCGAAAACGGCGTGAGTTCGGATGGTTTGAGCACCACGGCATTGCCCGCGGCCAGTGCCGGCCCGAGTTTCCAGACGGCCATCGACAGGGGAAAGTTCCAGGGGGTGATCGCGCCGACCACGCCATAGGGTTCTGACATGATCATGCCGAGGCTGTCCTTGCTCGTCGGCACGAGGTCGCTGCCCTCCTTGTCGGCGAACTCGGCAAAGAAGCGGATCTGTTCGGCACTGATGGCGATATCGCCCCGGATGAGGTGGCCGACGGGGCGCGTCGAGGCGATTGCCTCAATCCTTGCCAATGTTTCCGCCTCGGCCTCGATCAGGTCGGCCCAGCGATGCATCATCCGCGTGCGTTCGCGCGGCCTCAAATCCGCCCAGCCGCTTTCCTTCAAGGCGCTTTTTGCGCCCTGAACGGCCTCGTCGACAAGATCAGCCCCGGCTATGGGGCAATCGGCGAACGCGGCGCCGTCGGAGGGGCGGTGCATGGCAATTTCACCCTTTGCCGCGATCATCCGCCCGCCGATGAAATGTCCGTGGGGAAGCTGCACGGAATCGGGATTGAAGCTCAGCGACATGGCATTTCCTCTGGGCGTTGGCAGACCACCGAAACTAGCGGTCATTGCCGCGCAGTTTGCGTCGACTGTGGCCCGGGCGGCGATGGAATCTCCCGTTTACCGGTGCGTTCGCAGCGCATTCTTCGGCGGCTTTGAGCGCGGCGATATCGTGCCGCGCGCACTGGCGAGAGATGCTGTCCCGCAGGGGAAAATTCAGTTGACGGTGACGTAGATCTTGCGGACGGTCTCGATCGTACGCCAGATGCCGACGAAGCCTGGCTTCATGACAAAACTGTCGCCGGCGCGATAGGTATAGGTCTCGCCGTCCTTCTCGACGATTTCAACAACGCCGGTGATGAGGTGGCAGAACTCGTAGGTCGTCCCCTTGATCGAATGGGTCTCGCCGGGGGTCGCTTCCCATACGCCGGTCAGCACGCTGTCGTCGCGCGAGGCGTCCTGCGGCCAGGTCTTGAAGGACGGATCGCCGGAGATCAGGCGCTCGGCCGTCGGCTTCGATTCGCGCGGAGCCGTGGTCGGGTTGGTGTCGATAAGCTTGAGAAGAGACATGCGTTTTCTTTCCTTTTTAGTGTCAGTAGCCGCGCTTGCGGTCGACGAGGCCGATCGGGTCCTTCCCGGCCTCGTGACGGTGGATGTTGGCGATGACGGCCTTGGCGGCAGTCTCGGGTTGGGTGACGCTGGCGATATGCGGCGTCAGGATGATTCTCGGGTTTTGCCAGAGGGGATCGCTGGCAGGGAGGGGTTCAGGATCGGTAACGTCGAGCACCGCACCGGAAAGGTGCCCGCTGTCCAGCGCGTCGATTAATGCCTGTTGATCGAGTTGCGGTCCGCGACCCGCATGGATCAGCGATGCGCCGGCCGGCAACTTCGAAAAGAGGTCCGTATTGAGCAAGCCCCGGGTCTGCGGCGTTAGCGGCAGGAGGCAGATCAGGATGTCGGTGCGCGCCAGAAATGCATCGAGCTGGTCTTCGCCGTGGAAGCATGAGACGCCTTCGATCTCACGAGGCGAGCGGCTCCACCCCGCCAGCGAAAAGCCGAATGGCCCGAGGCGCTCCAGTACCGCCTTTCCGAGCAGTCCGAGACCGAGCACACCGACACGCTGGTCCGGCGCCTGACGCACTGGGCGGGATTTCCAGACGCCCTGTTGCTGCTGTGCGAGATAGCCCGGCAGGTCCCGGTGCAAGGCCAGTACGGCGAGCGTCACATATTCCTGCATCATCCGCACGATCCCGTCCTCGACCATCCGCACCAGCTTGACGCTGTCCGGCAGGGCCTGAACGTCAAACTGATCCACCCCGGCGCCGATGGAAAACAGCACTTCGAGATTGGTGTAGCGCTTAAGGTCGTCGGGCGCGGTCCACGTCAGCAGGTAGCGCACATCTTCTGGAGCAACCGACTTCGCATCGGTAACAAACGGCAGACGAGGCAGCTCGCGGGCGAACTCTGCGGCAAATATCCGGGCGCGCGCTGCGTCCGAGTTGAATAGAAAGGCCATTCGATTGTCCCGCTCGTTGGTGTGGGAGGTGTCGATCAACTGCCAAGGCAATCTGTCGAGATCGCGCTCAGGCGCATGATCGCCGCCCGAGGTCTTCGATCATCTTCCGGCATGCGGCGAGCTCGCCCACTTCGATATATTCGTCAGCCTTGTGGGCGCGGCCGATATCGCCCGGCCCGCAGATGATCGCGTCCATGCCGGCGGCCTGGTATAGTCCGGCCTCGGTGCCGTAGCTGACGGCGGCAAGCGGCGGTTGTCCCGTCAACGCTTCCAGGAGGCCTGCCAGAGGGGCGTCGGCTGCAAGCGACAAGGCCGGATATTCACTGAGCAGGTCCCAGCGGGTGGTGAAGCCTTGCGTTTCCAGGGCGAGCAGGGCGGCCTTTATCGGCTGCAACAGTGTCGAGGGCGAAACGCCCGCTATGGCGCGCGCCTCGACATCGGCGGTACAGAAATCCGGGATGATGTTGACAGCCTGGCCACCGCTGATAACGCCGACCTGTAACGAGGAGTAGGGCGGCTCGAAGTTGCCGTCGAAAGGACCATTTGCGAGGCGTCCAGCGGAGGCGACTGCCTCGCCGAGCACTGATGCCATCGCATGGATGGCGTTTGCGCCGAGATCCGGACGCGAGGAATGGCCGGTGCGGCCGCGGATCTCGATGCGGACGGCAGCCTTGCCCTTGTGGGCGCGGATCGCACGCAGGCCGCTGGGTTCGCCGATGATGCAGCCCTGAGGTTTGGCGCAGAGGTCGGGCAGCAACCGAAGCAGATGCGGCGCGCCTCGGCAACCGGCCTCTTCGTCATAGGAGAAGGCCAGATGCACGGGCTGCGTCAGGGGCATGGCTGCCAGCGCCGGGAGGGCTGCGAGGGCGCAGGCGAGGAAACCCTTCATGTCGCTGGTGCCACGTCCGTAGAGCCTGTCTCTGTCTGCGCGCAGACGGAAAGGATTGGAGGTCCAACCCTGTTCACCGGCCGGTACCACATCCATGTGCCCGGAGAGAAGGATGCCCGGGACGTCTCTCGGGCCAATCGTCGCAAAGAGATTGGCGCGGTCGCCCTCCGGCCCCATCGCCACCGTCACGTTGGCGCCGCAGCTCTCTGCATGGCGACGGATCCACGCGACGATGTCATGGTTGGCAGTGCCGACCACACAGGGGAAGGCGACCAGCCGTTCAAGAATGTCCTGCTCATGCATCGCGCAACCGTCCCTCGTGTGTCGACCGCAGCATAGGGAGACATTCCGGCACGGGTCCCCCGAAGGTTCGTCCGCTGCAGCGCAAACTGCTGAAAAAGACCGTATTTGAAGCGAAATCTTCGGTGTCGAATGGCGGAAAATCGACAGTTCAAGATGGATGTTACGGGGTGGTGACGATTGTCGTCGCACGCCCGGCTCTCTATCTTGGAGTGCGGGCGACGGAGGGGGAATTGACCACAGAAGAAACGATGCGGCTGGAGTCCTTTGACCTGCAGCTTTGCGACATCGCCGGAACCGATCCCGAAAAGCTGCATGCGTTGTCGCTTGCCGTCGGCTGGCCGCACCGGGTGAAGGATTGGCTGATGCTGCGCGAGATCGGGTCCGGCGTGGTGGCGCAGGACGAGATCGGCCGTGCCATCGGCTCGGCCATGTGGTTTCCGCTGTCGGACGATTTTGTCACGGTCGGCATGGTCATTACCTCGCCGAGGCTGCAGGCGCATGGCCATGGCCGCTGGCTGATGGACCATGTCTTGAGACAAACCGGGTCGCGTCCGCTGCGCCTCAATGCGACACGGGCGGCGCGGCGGCTCTATCTTTCCATGGGCTTCACCGCAGAAAAAACCGTCTATCAGTGCCAGGGAACCGCGGTGCTATCTGGCGAGCCGCCGCTCTCAGAGCAGGCTATTCTGCGCGCTGTGACGCTGGACGATCTGGCGGAAATTGCAGCGCTCGACCGCGCCGCCTATGGCACCGACAGGGCAGCGCTGCTTGGCCGTCTGCTGCATGCTTCCAAGGGCGTGGCGCTGATACGCGGCGGCCGGATCGCCGCATTTTCCCTCGCACGCAATTTCGGCCGGGGCACCGTGATCGGTCCGGTCGTGGCCGTCGATGACGCCGATGCGATCGCCGTGACTGCCCCGCACGTGAAAGCCCATGCCGGCGCCTTCCTACGCATCGATACGCGCCAGGCGATGGGTGACTTTGCCGAGTTCCTGACGCAATCGGGGATGCCGGTCTTCGATACGGTCACCAGCATGTCGCTTGGCGGTCGCTGGTTGCTGGATCGCCCGGGCGATGAACCCCGCCCAACGATCTACGGACTGGTCAGCCAAGCCCTAGGCTGACCAACTCCGGCGAGGTCTAAAGCCTCTGGTTCTCAGGTGCCGGCATAGCCGACGACACCCTTGATGTCGGTAAACTCGTGGATGCCGAACTTGCCGTACTCACGGCCATTGCCGGATTGCTTGTAGCCGCCGAACGGTGCGGCGCCATCCCAGGCAGAATTATTGATACGCACAATTCCCGCTCGCAGCTTTCGTGACAGGGCGCGTGCCTCGCTTGCGTCCCCCTGGATGTAGGCGGCAAGGCCGTACGGCGTGTCGTTGGCAATGGCGACTGCCTCATCCTCGGTTTCATAGCCGATCATGACCAGCACAGGACCAAAGATCTCCTCCCGCGCAATCGTCATGTCGTTGGCGACCTTCGCAAAGACGGTCGGCTTGATGTAGTAGCCGACGTCCAGGTGATCCGGCCGATCATTGCCGCCGGCAATGAGCTCGGCGCCCTCGTTGATCCCCTTGCGGATGAGGTTCTGGATCTTGTCGAACTGCTGCTGGCTGACCACAGGCCCCATCGTCGTTGACGGGTCCGCCGGCGACCCGACGACGATTTCACCGGCGGCTTTTGCCGCTGCCGCGATGGCATCGTCCATCCGTTCCATCGGCACGAGCAAGCGCGTCGGCGCATTGCAGGACTGGCCGGAATTATCGAAGCATCGGCGCACGCCCATCATCACCGCCGCGCCAAGGTCAGCGCTTCGCAGAACGACGTTCGGTGACTTTCCGCCGAGTTCCTGATGCACGCGCTTGACGGTGGGGGCAGCTGCCGTCGCCACCGATATGCCCGCTCGGGTGGAGCCGGTAAACGATATCATGTCGACATCGGGGTGGCTGGCAAGGATCGTGCCGACTGTCGGGCCATCGCCGTGGATGAGGTTGAAAACACCGGCGGGAACACCTGCCTCGTGCATGATTTCCGCAAACAGGATCGCATTCAGCGGCGCGATCTCCGAGGGCTTCAGCACCATGGTGCAGCCGGTGGCCAGCGCCGGCGCGACCTTGGAGGCAATCTGGTTGATCGGCCAGTTCCAGGGCGTGATCATCGCGACGACGCCGATCGGCTCGTGGATAATGCGCGTGTCGCCTTGCATGTATTCCCAATCGAAGCTTTCGAATGCGCGGATTGTTTCTGCAAAAGGGGCAGCCCCAAGGATTGCCTGTGACTGGCGTGCAAGTGCTGTCGGTGCGCCCATCTCCCGCGAGATGACGTCGCCGATCTCGTCGTTGCGACGCGTGAGGACCTCGAGCACCCGCCTGAGCAGGGCAAGCCGCTGCTCTCTCGAAGTTTGCGAGAAGGATGGGAAGGCCTGCCTCGCAGCCGCTATCGCCCTTTCGGCGTCGGCAGCATTGCCCATTGCAATCGTCGCGAATGCTTGTTCCGTTGCGGGGTCGGTGACATCGATAGTGGCCTTACCGACGGGGTCCACCCATGCACCGCCGATATAGAATTTGTCCGTATTCTTCATCTCGTGCTCCCGCATCAAGCCGCCCCCGCAACCGGGAATTCCATAGGTCGCAGTTTAAGGCGGGCTGGCGGCAGGTCTTGCCGAAAGCTTGCCCGCTGCGGCCAAATCTGCCGATCGACGCCGCTGTTCAGGCCAATGGTTTCGACAGGGCCTCTATCCGCCAGAGGTCAGCTGCGGAGTTTCAGTTTGTCCCAGATCCTCACGAGGTCGGTCACGGACTTGACGTTCATCTTGCGCATGAGCTGGCCACGTCGCACCTTGACGGTGATTTCGCTGACCCCGAGCTGCCCGGCGATCTGTTTGTTGAGCAAGCCCTTAACGACCAGTTCCATGACAGCCTGCTCCGACGTGGTGAGGCTCTGCCAGAGCTCGCGCAGTTTTGCCGATACGATTTCCTCTTTTCGCTGCAGACGGTGTCTGTCTATGCCCAGCTGGATCGCATCAAGGAGGTCCTGATCGCGAAAGGGTTTCGTCAGGAACTCGATGGCCCCGTTCTTCATCGCCTTGACCGACATGGCGATATCGCCGTGTCCGGTGATGAAAATCACGGGCAGCGTAATTCCCATAGCCGTCATGCGTTGCTGGAATTCAAGGCCGCTTTGCCCGGGCATTCGAACGTCGAGGACGAGACAGCCAGGCGCGTCTGCTATCGGTGCGCTCAGAAATTCGTGTACGGAACCATAGGTCGAGACCGCCAGCCCCACGGATGCAAGCAGATCCTCCAGTGCGGTGCGCACGGATACGTCATCGTCGACCACATAGACGACCGGATCGTCCAAAATATCAATCTGGCCAAGCCCGGTCATGATTGATCGTCCTGCGCTGCCGGCAGGCTGAACTGGACGGTGGTGCCCATGCGCGGCGCTGATGTCACCGAGATGCGTCCGCCATGCGCTTCGATGATGGAACGACTTATGGAGAGGCCGATGCCCATGCCGCTTTCCTTGGTCGTCCAGAACGCCTCGAACAGATGATCGATTGTCGATTGCTTCATTCCGATGCCGGAATCGGCAACGATAAAGGTGGCGCCTGTCGCATCGTCATAGGACGAGGAGATGGCCAGCTCCCTTTTGAAGCTCGGGACATCGGTCATCGCTTCGATGGCATTCAGCAGCAAATTGCTGATCACTTGCTGTATCTGGATTTTGTCTGCCATGACCATTGCCATGTCTTGCGCAAGATCGAGCCGCAGTACGACGCTGTTGCGCTCGATCTCGTGACGGGCCATTTCGATTGCTTCCGCTGCGGCCGCGTTGAGGTCGAAGCTTTCCCGATGGGGCACGTCGTTTTTCGCCAGCCCTCTCACCCGCACGATGACGTCGCTGGCGCGCTTGGCATCACCGACAATTCGCTCGGCCGCCTGCCGCGCTCTGTCGAGATTGGGCGGCGAATGGTCCAGCCAGCGGCGGCACGCATCGGCGCTGGTCGTCACTGCGGCGAGCGGCTGGTTGATCTCATGGGCGATCGAAGCCGTCAATTCTCCCAGCCGTGTCAGACGTGCCATCCGGCCGAACTGCTCCTGCGCGTCATAGACTGCGGCTTGGGCAGCGACAGTCTTGAGGCCCAGATAGGTTGTGATGCCGATGGCGCATGCGCTGATGCCGCAGTTGAACAGTCCGGCCTCGAAAGACCCATGCCCGGTCAGGAGCAGGCTAACGACAGTCAGGCAAATGCAGAGGACTGCGAGCGCGATAACCCCCCGTGTCGAGAGAAATCCGATGGCGATCAGGATGACTGCAATATAAAAAACCGCAAAGGCGATTTCGAAGTCTGTCACCGTGTCGGCTATAAAGATCGATATCATCAGCAAGACGATGAACGCCGCCCTCAAACGTGGCCTTTTCTGCTGTTTCAAAAATATAGCGTGCATCATTGTCCGGCAGCCATGCCCAATTGTTCGCCCTATTATCGCGGCATTCTTCGTCGCTTAACGCTCAAGCCTTCAGAAAATCTCATGAATGCCGGGCGTGTGAAAAAGCGCGCGCCCTTTCACGCTCAGTAGACCACTTGTGTCCGATCGAACAGCCAGTGGTCAGATCAATTCTGCCGGATATACCATGGTATAGGGTTCCTATGCCTAAGCGTCGCCCCGCTAACCTCAATTCGGATGGCCCGGGCAGGCAAGCTATTCTATGTGTCATCCGTCCCGGTTGGGCGCGTCGAAAGCCCTGCATTCGTGCAGCAGACAAGGTTCGAGCCGTTTTCCCCGCAGTATGCGGTCGTCGGACCCGGGGGATGACAGCGATGTGATCTTCCGGGCAAGCATGCCGTCTTTCTGCAACCAACCTCGGATGGTCGCTCGACCGTCTGGCGATCGCAGTGGCTGCAACTGCCGCTTTTGGACGTTCAACGCATTGGCTCTCGAAACAGGAGCGACCCATGAAATTGCAGAAACTTGCGCCGCTCGCCATTCGCCGGTCGTTGATGCCCAGCCATTGGGATGTCATGGCGCTGCTCCTCGTCATTGGTGCCATCGTGCTCTTCGCCTATGGCGCAAGGGTGACGACAGTTCCGCTTTCGGCGCTCGACGTCGCGCCACTCTCGCTCGATCCCGCCAACCTGCCGATCTATGCCCTGCGCACTATTTTGCGGATGCTGCTGGCAATCGTGTTCTCGCTGGCCTTCACCTTCGTCTATGCCGCACTTGCTGCCAAAAGCCGACGGGCAGAGATGGTGCTGATCCCGATCCTCGACATCCTGCAATCGGTTCCGATCCTGGGCTTCCTGACCTTCACCGTGACGTTTTTCCTCAATCTCTTTCCCGGAAGTGTGCTCGGCGCCGAACTTGCCTGCGTGTTTGCGATCTTCACCAGCCAGGCCTGGAACATGACCTTCAGTCTCTATCAGTCCATGCGCAACCAGCCCAAGGATCTGGAAGAGGTTGCACGCGGTTTCCACCTGAGCGGATGGCAGCGCTTCTGGCGTCTCGACGTGCCATTTGCCATGCCGGGGCTCGTCTGGAACACCATGATGTCGATGTCCGGCGGCTGGTTTTTCGTCGTTGCCTCGGAGGCGATCACGGTCGGCAACACCACGATAACCCTGCCCGGAATAGGGTCCTATGTGGCGCTGGCCATCAAGCAGCAGAACATCATGGCGATATTCTATGCCGTCATCGCCATGCTTTGCGTCATCGTGCTCTATGACCAGCTGATGTTCCGGCCGCTGGTAGCTTGGGCCGACAAGTTTCGTTTCGAAACGACGACCTCGGGCGTCGCGCCGACATCCTGGATGCTCGACCTGTTAAGCAAGTCACGCGTCACGCGCATTGCCATGGCTCCCTTTCGCTGGATGTCGCGGCAGGTGTGGAATGTTCGCCTGCCCAACCTGGTGCCGGTTGGCTCGAAGGCGAGGGGCGTTGCACGATCGCGCGCGGTAGACTGGATCTGGATCGCTACCATCGTCGCTGCAGCAGCCTGGGGAGGCTTTCTCAGCCTAGACTATCTGCGCGCCAACATCGGTTGGTCGGATGTGGCGACCGCCGTTCTATATGGTTCGATCACGCTCCTGCGCGTCGTTGTCCTGATGACCATCGCTACTCTCATCTGGGTGCCGATCGGCGTATGGATCGGTCTCCGCCCTAAACTTGCCGAAAAGGTGCAGCCGCTGGCACAGTTTCTGGCAGCTTTCCCCGCCAACATCGCTTTCCCCGTCTTCGTGGTGGTGATCGTCCGGTTCGGGCTCAACGCCAACATCTGGCTGAGCCCGCTGATGATCCTCGGCACGCAGTGGTATATCCTGTTCAACGTTATCGCCGGCGCCAGCGCCTTTCCGAGCGATCTCAAGGAGGCCGCCCGCAGCTTCCACATTTCCGGCTGGCGCTGGTGGATCAAAGTCATCCTGCCCGGTGTCTTCCCCTACTACATCACCGGTGCCATTACGGCCTCCGGCGGGTCCTGGAACGCCAGCATCGTTGCCGAGGTCGCCAGCTGGGGCGATACCCAGCTGACGACCCCCGGCCTCGGTTCCTACATCGCCAATGCCACCGTGAACGGCGATTTCCCGCGTGTCGTCCTCGGCATTGTCGTGATGTGCACCTTTGTCACCCTGTTCAACCGCCTGCTCTGGAGGCCGCTCTACGCCTTCGGCGAACGCCACCTGCGGCTCGGCTGATACACCTCCTATCGTAAGGGACAAATCCTATGCTCGACCAAACCGCCAAGGCGTCGCTGATCGATATCCGCAAGGTCTGCCGCTCGTTCCCCAAGGCCAACGGCAATGATGTCGTCGTTCTCGACAATGTCGACGTGACCATCTCCCAAGGCGAGATCGTCGGACTGCTCGGCCGCTCCGGCTCCGGCAAATCGACGCTGCTGCGCATCATCGCGGGGCTGCTTCCGCCCTCGTCCGGCGAGGCCACGTATCGCGGCAACCCGATCGCCGGGCCACCCATGGGTATCTCGATGGTGTTCCAGTCCTTTGCGCTCTTTCCCTGGCTGACCGTGCTGCAGAATGTCGAGCTTGGCCTCGAGGCGAAGGGTGTCGACCGGGCGGAACGGCGATCGCTGGCCTTGGCTGCCATCGACCTGATCGGCCTCGACGGCTTCGAGAATGCCTATCCGAAGGAGTTGTCCGGCGGCATGCGCCAGCGCGTCGGCTTTGCGCGGGCGCTTGTCGTCCATCCGGACCTTCTTTTGATGGACGAGCCGTTCTCCGCACTCGACGTCCTCACCGCCGAGACATTGCGCACGGACATGATCGATCTCTGGATCGAGGGCCGGCTGCCCATCAAGTCGGTGTTGATGGTGACCCACAATATCGAGGAGGCCGTCCTCATGTGCGACCGCATCCTGGTGTTCTCGTCGAACCCCGGCCGGGTCGCCCGCGAGGTCAAAATCGACCTGATGCACCCGAGGAACCGCCTCGATCCGGCGTTCCGACAGCTGGTCGACAGTATCTATGCGCTGATGACCCAGAGAGCCGAGCCGCGAGCAACCGAAATGGAGGGCATTCCGGGAACCGGGATGGGCATGGTGCTCGAACCGGTGTCGACCAATATCCTGTCCGGACTGATAGAGGCGCTGGCAGGGGCACCCTATCACGGGCGGGCAGACCTTCCCGTTCTTGCAGAAACCCTGCAGCTCGAGGCGGATGAGCTCTTTCATCTCGGCGAAGCCCTGCAACTCTTGCGCTTTGCCCACCTCAGCGAAGGCGACCTCGTGCTCACCGAAGCCGGAACCAAATTCGCCCACCTCGCCACCGACGCCCGCAAGAGGCTCTTCGCCGAACATCTGGTCACCTACGTGCCGCTGATGGGCCTCATCAGGCGCGTGCTCGACGAACGCACCACCCACACAGCCCCGGCCGCCCGTTTCCGAAACGAGCTTGAAGACTATATGACGGCCTCTCGCGCAGACGAAACCCTCAGGACCATCGTTTCATGGGCAAGGTATGCAGAGCTGTTTGCCTACGACGAACGCAATGAGATGTTCAGCCTTGAAGATCCGGAGTGAAAAAATGGCATTCCGCCAAGTGCGCAAGTGTGACATTGATCATAACCTCAGCCTATCGCGACGATCAATAAATCCAACTTAAATTTATCGCGGTGTTGCGCTAAGTTCCGCCCCGACAGACGGGAACAGTCTTTTGAAAATTTCGGGTTTCATGCGGAATTTTCATACGAGCCCAAACTGTTGAAATTCGATGCTCCAACGCGGGCGCATTTTTTCGAGGAGAAAATCATGGACCATGAACCAGCCAGCGCTCAGGGCGCAAAATGTCCCGTAGCGCATGCGCCGGCGCCGAAAAGGCGCTCTAACCGCGATTGGTGGCCCAACCAGTTGGACGTCCAGATCCTTCACCACGGTGCCGGCCGCGCCGATCCTCTCGGCAAGGATTTCAACTACGCCGAAGAATTCAAGACACTCGATCTTGCCGCTGTGAAGGCTGATCTTCACGCGTTGATGACGGACAGCCAGGATTGGTGGCCCGCTGATTTCGGCCACTATGGCGGTCTTTTCATCCGCTTGGCCTGGCATAGCGCCGGCACCTATCGGATTACCGATGGCCGCGGCGGCGCCGGCGCCGGCCAGCAGCGTTTCGCGCCTCTGAACAGCTGGCCGGACAACGTCAATCTCGACAAGGCCCGACGTCTGATTTGGCCGATAAAGCAGAAGTACGGCAACAAGCTTTCCTGGGCAGATCTCTATATTCTGACCGGAAACGTGGCGCTCGAATCCATGGGCTTCAAGACCTTTGGTTTTGCCGGTGGCCGCGCCGATGTGTGGGAGCCTGAGGAACTGTTCTGGGGGCCGGAGGGCTCGTGGCTCGGCGACGAGCGCTACAGTGGAGAGCGGGAGCTGGCCGAGCCGCTGGGCGCGGTACAGATGGGCCTGATCTACGTCAATCCCGAAGGTCCGAACGGTAATCCCGATGCGCTTGCCTCCGCCCGTGACATCCGCGAAACCTTTGCCAGGATGGCAATGAATGACGAGGAAACCGTCGCACTGATCGCAGGTGGCCATACCTTTGGCAAAACCCACGGTGCAGGCGATCCTTCCTTCGTCGGCATCGACCCGGAAGGCGGCGAACTCGAGGCCCAGGGGCTTGGCTGGACCAGCAAGTTCAACACCGGCGTCGGTGCCGACGCGATCGGTAGCGGCCTCGAAGTCATCTGGACGCAGACGCCGACACAGTGGAGCAACCACTATTTCGAGAACCTGTTCGGTTTCGAATGGGAGCTGACCACAAGTCCGGCCGGTGCCAAGCAATGGGTCGCAAAGAACGCCGAAGCCTCAATCCCGGACCCGTTCGATCCGTCGAAAAAGCGTCTTCCGACCATGCTGACCAGCGATCTGGCGCTGCGTGTCGATCCTGCCTACGAGAAAATCTCCCGGCGCTTCCTGGAAAACCCCGCTGAGTTCGCCGATGCGTTTGCCCGGGCCTGGTTTAAGCTCACCCATCGTGACATGGGACCGAAGATCCGCTACCTCGGGCCGGAAGTTCCGGCGGAAGATCTGATCTGGCAGGACGTTATTCCAGCCGTGGACCACGTTTTGGTGGATGACGCAGACATCGCCAGCCTGAAGGCCAAGGTGCTTGCCTCTGGTCTTACTGTTCAGGAACTTGCATCGACCGCCTGGGCTTCCGCCTCGACATTCCGCGGCTCTGACAAGCGCGGCGGTGCCAACGGCGCCCGCATCCGGCTTGCGCCGCAAAAAGACTGGGAGGTGAACCAGCCGGCGCAGCTGGCGAAGGTTTTGGCAGTTTTGGAGGGCATCAAAGCCGACTTCGACAGGGCTCAGTCGGGTGGTAAAAAGATCTCTCTGGCGGATCTGATCGTCCTTGCAGGCTCTGCCGGTATCGAAAAGGCTGCCAAGGCAGGTGGTCACGATATCACAGTCCCCTTTACCCCCGGCCGCATGGACGCATCGCAGGAGCAGACGGATGCGGCCTCCTTCGCGGCGCTGCGACCACGCGCTGACGGCTTCCGCAATTATATCGCCGGCCGGCAATATATGAGGCCGGAAGAAGCACTGGTCGATCGTTCGCAACTGCTGACGCTGACCGCACCAGAGATGGCGCTTCTGGTTGGCGGGCTTCGGGTTCTCAAGGTGGGACAGCCGGAACATGGCGTGTTCACCGACAGACCGGAGACCTTGACCAACGACTTCTTCATCAACCTTCTCGACATGAACACGGTGTGGTCACCTGTCGAGGGTTCGGAAGGCGTATACGAAGGTCGGGACCGCAAGACGGGCGCACGGCGTTGGACGGGAACGCGTGTGGATCTGATTTTTGGTTCTCATTCGCAGCTCCGGGCGATTTGCGAAGTCTATGCGCAGTCCGATTCCGCCGAAAAATTCCTGCGGGACTTCGTCGCCGCCTGGACGCGGGTCATGAACGCAGACCGTTTCGATCTCAAGAAATAATAGCTGCGTATTCGTCTACCACGAAGGGGAAGGGCCACCGAGGCCTTTCCCCTTTGCGCTTTATGATGCGGTCGAGAGACACTTTGAACTGCCCGCGTCACATCATTTTGTTCCAGCATGACCTGCTCGGTCCGAAATCCGCACAGCGTTTTAGAAACAACATCACCGCGTCATCGCGAACACCGTCGATGATGCAGTTGTTCGCCGGCCGGCCACCTTCCCTTGTCGGACCGACACACCGCAGGGGACCGCTCCCGCAGACCCGTTGCAAGGCAGTGCAGCGCATTCCCAAGAACGCGGCATCCTCGGGGAAGGGAACCGTTTGTTCATAACGGGATCGAACCCTAATTTGCCCTGAACAGAGAACCCCAGGCCGATAGACAGTTCCCAAGACGAGCACAGCTATGCGCACTTGTCACACCCGCCGCCGAAATGCTGCCAACGACGCTTCACACACTGCAAGATCGGCTTTACCTGCTTGAGATTGCAGAGAGGCGTGACACACGGCGTGACAGTGCTCATTCACTCCCATTAAGCTGTGGAGAACGCCTTGCTGGTGGCACGCTATTTGTTAATATGCGAACATTCGTATGAGACATCCCATATAGAGCCTCCCATGCACCAGCGCCGGCTTGAAAAATTCTACCAGGCCAATCCAAGAGGTCTGAAGTCGGCTGCGGGCGAAGCGTCGGCTTCCGTGACCGGTACGGGCTGCCAGGACCCGGGTTTTGTCGGTGGATTGGATTCCCAGCTGACCGTTGAACAGGAGCGGCGGTTGCCGGTCTCACCAGGCAGTTCCCAGTAGGCAAATCCCTGACCGGCATGTTTATCGGACAGTCCCGAGCGGACCGGATTTTTTCATGATAGGTCTTCGGTAGCGCATGATTGCCGACATTGCGCCGTGTGTTAAAGATCGGCTCACCCACTCATGCTCGCTTGACGTATCCCACAGAGGGCTTACGGATCTGATCCGGCCTTGATGCAAACCAACGACCGCCCGTGCGGCTCGTTTCCTGTGCGGTGTGTAAGTGATGACGACTGTCGATAATGCGGTGCTGGCCACGGCTGAAGGCCAACGACTGCAGGAGATCAAGCGCGGTGTTGCCTGGCGGCGATGGGGCCCATATGTGTCCGAGCGTCAGTGGGGAACGGTTCGCGAAGACTACAGCGCCGACGGCGATGCCTGGAATTTCTTTCCGTTCGATCACGCCCGAAGCCGCGCCTACCGCTGGGGGGAGGACGGGCTTGCGGGCTTCTGCGACGAGAGCATGCGCTGGTGTCTGGGGCTGGCACTCTGGAACGGCAAGGACTCGATCCTCAAGGAGAGGCTGTTCGGGCTTGCAAACGCCGAAGGCAACCACGGCGAGGACGTCAAGGAAGTCTATCACTACGTCGACGCGACGCCGACCCATTCCTACCAGAAGATGATCTATCGCTATCCACAGGCGGCTTTCCCCTACGGACAACTCCGCTCCGAGAACGCCAAACGAACGCGGCTCGATCCGGAGTTCGAAATTGCCGATACCGGAATCTTTGCCGAGGGGCGTTATTTCGACGTGAGCATCGAATACGCGAAGGCGGGGCCAGACGACATCCTGATGCATATCGTCGTGGAAAATGCGTCGGATGAGGCTGCTGTGCTTCATCTGCTGCCACAGCTCTGGGCGCGCAACACCTGGTCCTGGTCGGACGATCCAAAGCGTCCGCGGCTGGAGGCGCAGGCGAATGGCGACGTGCTTGCCACCCGGACGGCTAAGAAGACGTGGCGCCTCAGCGTCGACCAGCCCTGCGAACTGTTGTTCTGCGAAAACGACACCAATTCGCCGTTCCTTTTCGGCTCTGAGGCCAGCGGGCGTTTCAAGGATGGGATCAACGATTTCGTCGTCTCCGGTGTCCAATCGTCCGTCGATCGCCAGAGCGGCAGCAAGGTCGCGGCACGACAGATCTTCGAGGTGCCGGCAAAGGGCAGGGTCTCCATGCGCCTTCGCTGGCGGGAGGACGGGCTTTCACCCGAGCCCTTCGGCGATTTTGACGCAATCGTCGAACTCCGGCGGCAGGAGGCGGATGCCTTCTATGACGCGGTGCAAAAGGATATTGCCCCGCAATCTGCCCGGGCGGTGCACCGCCAGGCCATTGCCGGACTGCTGTGGTCGAAGCAGTTTTATTTTCTCGATGTTCCCTGCTGGCTCGACGGCGATCCCAATCTTCCGCCACCGCCCGCAGAGCGTCGCAAGGCGCGCAACGCTGACTGGCGCCATCTTAACAATGCCGACATCATCCTGATGCCGGATGCCTGGGAATATCCTTGGTATGCCGCCTGGGATCTGGCTTTCCATTGTCTGCCGATGGCGCTGGTCGATCCGGATTTTGCCAAGCAGCAGCTGTTGCTGCTCACCCGCGACTGGTTCATGCATCCGTCCGGGCAGTTGCCGGCCTACGAGTGGAATTTCTCCGACGTCAATCCGCCGGTGCAGGCCTGGGCGGCCTTACAGGTCTATGAAATCGACCGCAAGCTGACCGGCATCGACGATATCTCGTTCCTCGAGCGCATCATGCACAAGCTGATGCTCAATTTTACCTGGTGGGTAAACCGCAAGGACTCGGACGGCCGCAATCTCTTTCAAGGCGGTTTCCTCGGGCTCGACAACATCAGCCCGTTCAACCGCTCGGAGGCGCTGCCTGACAATATGGTCCTCGATCAGGCCGACGGCACCGCCTGGATGGCGATGTATGCGCTCAACCTGATGAAGATCGCCATCGAGCTGGCGTTGAGCGATCCTGTCTATGAGGACATGGCGAGCAAGTACTTCGAGCATTTCCTGCTGATCGCCGGCGCCGTTGCGGATATTGGCGAAACCGGCGAGGGGCTGTGGAACGAGGAGGACGGCTTCTTCTATGACATGCTGCGCCACACGGACGGATCCTCTGTCCCGATCCGCATCCAGTCGCTGGTCGGCCTCATTCCGATCTTTGCCGTCGAAGTGCTGGACAACGATATTTTCGACAAGCTGCCGTCCTTTGCTGCCCGCTCGCGCTGGCTGCTGCAAAACAGGCCGAAACTTGCCTCCCTGGTTTCGCGCTGGACGGAGCACGGCGAGGGGGAGAGCCACCTTCTGTCGTTGCTGCGCGGTCATCGCTTGAAGGGGCTGCTCAGGCATATGCTCGATGAAAAAGAGTTTCTCTCCGATTTCGGCGTTCGATCCCTGTCGAAAATCTATGGGTCCAACCCTTACCGTTTCCAGGCAAAAGGCATTTCCATCGAGGTGCCCTATACGCCGGGGGAGGCGGAGAGCGGTCTCTTCGGTGGCAATTCGAATTGGAGGGGGCCGGTGTGGATGCCGGTCAATTTCCTCTTCATCGACGCGCTGCGTAAATTTCATAGCTATTTCGGGCCAGACTTCCTGGTGGAATGCCCAACCGGGTCAGGCGTTTTCATGAGCCTGGACGGGGTCGCCGACGAGCTGAGCAAGCGCCTTGCCCGATTGTTCGTACCCGAAGCGGAGAGCGGCGCTACACCCGCAGGCGACTCTATCCTGGGCTATCAGTTATTTTACGAATACTTCCATGGCGATACGGGCCGGGGGCTGGGCGCCTCACACCAGACCGGATGGACGGCGCTGATTGCCAACCTCATCTCCACGACCGGGCAAGCCCGATGAAAATAGCCGACGAACGACCGTTCGTCGTTCGCCGGCAAAAGGCGAAAAGATATTCTCGACAATCGGAAAAGTTTTGAATTTCCGGTGACAGGCGTTCGCTTCACTCAGCTTGGTAGCCGGGCAACAGGGCTTTTAATCGGCCCTTAACCATTTAATTGCATGATCCGCTTCATGAACTCCGTTTTGGTATGCGCAAACACGCCAGCGGCTAGACAAATTTGGGAGCCGAACATGATGAAAAGCTTGATTGGGGCTATTGCCTTGGCCCTGGCTGCGACGACGGCATTCTCTGCCGATCTCTATCAGCCGGAACAGGCCCCGCCGCCGGAAGTTGCCGTTGCGCAATCGAGCGGCTGGTATTTGCGCGGCGATGTCGGCTACGCCTTCAGCGACCTGCGCGGAGCCAACTATTTCCAGGGCTCGAACAGCAACATGCAGGACTTCGATTCTGCCAAACTCGATGACAGCTTCACGCTCGGTGGTGGCGTCGGCTACCAGATCAACGATTACCTGCGCACAGACGCGACGGTCGACTACCTGTTCAAGTCGGACTTCAAGGGCTCGACAAAGGGCGATTGCGGCGGTTGCGGACCGGATTTCTCGGCCGTTGCCGCGACGTCACGTGACCGCTCTTCTCTGACTGCCGTGAGCTTGCTTGCCAACGCCTATGTCGACATCGGCCACTACGGCGCCTTCACGCCTTACGTCGGCGGCGGTCTCGGTGGCACCTATATCAAGTGGGACAAGCTCCACAACACGTCTTGCTCGGATGCCGATTCGTCCTCCTGCGACGAAACCGTAACCCATAACGGCCGTGGTAGCTGGCGCTTCACCTACGCGCTGATGGCCGGTACCGCGATCGACCTGACCTGCAATCTGAAGGCCGATGTCGGCTATCGCTTCCGCCACATCGAAGGCGGCGACATGTTCGGCTTTGCCGAAAATGGTGGTCCTGGCTACGACAAGGGTCTGAACCTGCACGAAGCCCGCATCGGTGCGCGCTACAACTTCGGTGGCTGCCAGACGGCCAGCTACATGCCTCCGGCCGAAATCCCGGTCGCCCCGGCTGTCTACAAGTAAACAACTATCTTGATCGTCGAACGCAAAAGCCGCCCGGTCGCTCCGGGCGGCTTTTGCGTTGTCGGCGCCGGCGACCATCCACTGATACCAATCGGCAACAGGCTTGTCTTCGCGACGACGAAGCAAGGCCGATTAAACCTTCATTAACCACGAATTCCCTATGGTTAATGAAATCAAAACGGTTGGCAGATTCGCCTTGGCGCGCGTCTGGCTGGAATGCGGGCCTTGTGCCCGGTGGGGAGTGCTTGCGATGATCCGCTTCGATGCTTTGGCAGCGGCCGTGGTGATGACTGTAGCGGCGGCGGGTGGCGCCTTTGGCGGTGATATGCCCCCCGAGATCACAGTGCCCGAGGTCAGCGTCAAGGAGGCGCAAGGGTTTTACGGCCGTGTCGATCTCGGCTATGCGGTGCAAACCAGCCTGCACGGTACCCGGCTGCGCAGCTATGACGCCAGCAGCGACGGTTACGACAGCGAGCGTTTCGACAAGACCCGCTTTGGCGGCAACGATGTCACCGGTGGCCTTGGCGTCGGTTATCAGTTCAACGATCTCTTTCGTGCCGATGTCACGGGCGACCTGTTCCGCGGCGATTTCAGCGGCAGGTTTTCGACGGCTTCACCCTGTGCTGGTGGGGCAGGGGGAGCCGGATGTACCGGCAAGACCTCCGCATCCTTCAAGGCGGGCAGTCTGCTCGCCAATGCCTATGTCGATCTCGGAACGGTGGCCGGTTTCACCCCCTATGTCGGGGGAGGCGTCGGTGCAACCCGGGTAAGCTGGGGCGATGTCCGAATGACGAGCGCCTGCGTCGGCTGTGCCAGCGATGTCGCTTCGAGCGCGCGCTGCTCCGGCGATGCCGACTGGCGCTTCACCTATGCATTGATGGCAGGCCTTGCCTATCAGCTCTCACCGAACGTCAAGCTCGATCTCGGCTACCGCTACAGCCATGTGGCGGGAGGCGACATGTTCGGCTCTTCCGCCGCCAATACGGCCGCCGGTGCCACTGGCGCCATGGCCCGCCAGGAAATCCGCGTCGGATTGCGCGTCACCACCTGGTAGCCTTTATCAGGTCGCTGCCGCGGCAAAAGATCCTCTCGTCACGACAGCCATCTTGACTTGGGCCGTGTCCCCCTTGACCCACAGCGGCGGGCCACCCTTCCCCAACGAAGGAACGTTTTGTAAACACTAACCATCTGTTTTAGCGGACATAAACACTTTTTCTTTACGCTGGCGGCATGTGAGCTGAGGGGCTGTAGAGCTCGGAGCGCAGGGTATGACTAAGCAAGACGAAGAAGAATTCGCTCTCGCTGTGCGCAAGCTTCCACAGTCGGTATCTGCTTCACCAATGGAGATTGTTCCCCATGGTGCGGAGGCATCGCCGGCACTGTGACCTTTGGCATGAAGGCATGCGTCGAATGTGAAAAGCAATATGTGTTCGGTCACCCGGACTGGCACCCTGGCAAAGACCCTATCAGCTGGGCGCCTTTCCCTTTCTCCGAATTTATCGCTTTGGGCAGTGGAACCTCATTCATTCCAGACTCCACCCGAACAAGCGCCTTCTCGAAATCGAGTTCCAGCCGACCGAAGAATCGCTTGGTATGTGTGCCGAAGGGATTATAGGCAGCGGTGATTTGATTTGGGATGTGCAGTGCGGATTTCGCCGGTCCCGCAGAGCGAGCTTCACGGCTCCCCGTTCAGCATCCCATCCAAAATTCTCGTTCACGTCGGGTAGAGCAGCCTGGTCGCTCGTCAGGCCCATAACTTGGAGGCCGCAGGTTCAAGTCCTGCCAGCTTAAGCAAATGTTTTAGGTGACGTCCTACTTGTGGACAACGCATTCGTGCTTTCTAGGTATACCTTCCCGATGATTGCCACCGGTGACCTTGGCAATCTGCCCATGCGGGCATTTGCCATCGTCTGTATAGACGACTTCACCGGCCCTTAAGTTGCCGGTACTTGGCGCATTTCTAGCGACAAACGAAGATCCTGTTGAAATTATCAGTGCGAGCAACAGCACAAAACGAAGCGGCATCGCAGGCCTCTATTTTTATTTGGGCGCGGCGCGGGTTTGCGCGGCATCCACAGTAACACACGCATGCGATCGGCAGTCAATCTAAAGCTAGCAGAAGACTTACAAAATGCACAAGGCCTCGATCGGTGTTTGCTTAGTCGTTGCTATCGCGTTTGTGGCGTTCGGCGTGTTGATGCTTCTGGGCCGCGCTCGTTACCAGCCGCTAGGCCGCTTTATATGGAAGACACTGTGACAGTCAGCCCGTATCCACCCAAAAGCCTGGCTGCCGTCGACAATCCCGTCACCTTCATTCCGGCCCCTGATATTGCCGAATGGGTAGTGGCGCCAATCTTCAACGAAGCCTCGCGCGTCCACAATCCGGATCACGATCATCTGGCCGACGTCGTCGAGAACTCACGCAAAGGGGAAACGTGTCATCGGTCAATGCGAAGAGGGAAAGCCTCAGAGCGTCATGGGCAAGTGGTCCCGTGCTCGCGCCGAGCAGGTCATGGAATGGTTTGGGCAGATACCAGACTTCATCATCACGCTTGCTGCCAGCTATTGTGCCCAATGTGGCGACGCCAAACTGATGGCGCTTGTCGAGCACGAGCTTTATCCTGCAGCTTAAGATTTGGACGACTTCGGCCAGCCAAAGTTCAATAAGCAGACAGGCCGCCTAGTCTACATCATTCGAGGCCACGACGCAGAACAGTTCATCGGCGTTCTCGGCGGCTATGGAGCAGATGCTTCCGGCGTTCGCGAGATAATCAATGCAACCAACCGGCCGCCTGAGATTGCCCGAGCCCATATCGACCACGCATGCGGCACATGCAATCTGCGCGTGGCCTGAAACTGGATGGCGTCTTGATATTCCCATGAGCAAAGCAAAACTCACCCGCGAGCAGCAAACCTATGTGGCGCAGGCGCTCGCCTCCTTCGACGCGCTATCCTTAGTTGCCGCTGTTCTAAAGAGAGACTTTGGTATCGTCTTTTCGCCTCAGGCTGGCTGGATCTATGACCGGATCGCCGCGGCGTCCGGGAGCGTGCAAATTCTACCAAGACCTCGGTCAAACTCTCAGCGAAGCCGTGGCGATCATTGCTCGCTACGACTGCGTGAAGGATGCCAACCGCGAGACCCGCCGAGTTAGAAACAAGCGCTCTGAGACGGAAAGCCCGGACCCGGAGATACCGGAAGCCGGATTTCTCCCTTGGGACTATTATTGGGAGCTCCGATTATCTGAGGCTTCGGTCTGGTTCGGGCTAGCTTCGATCTCGAATCCCGAGCTTGTTAATTGGCTGCAGGTCACAGGCGTCGGGCTGATGCTCGAGGCAAAGAAAAACCCGAGGCGTTAACCTCGGGTCTCATGGGGTCGGCCTTCTTAGAAGCGCCGACTAAGCCGCCGAAGCCGGCTATGGACTCATACGATGATATTCCGAAGATGCGACAGGGGTATAGCGACCCATGTCGTGAGCGGTTTCAAGCCAACAACCGATCGCGTCCTGAACGTTCGCAGCGGCTTCCACGGCCGATTCGCCGTCAGACATGCAGCCGGGAAGATCTGGAACGGTAGCGATGTAGCCGCCGCCATCTTCTTTGGACAACGGCTCGATGATGATTTTATAATCGTAGCTTGCCATTTGGCAGTCCTGACAGCGTCGATGAACGCGATGAGTTTCTTGATGTATACAGCTTTTACGGGCCGTTTGAAACGTACGGTTAAAATCTCATTCTGAGAATGGTGTTTGACCTTGAAGTGGAAACCGTTGGTGGGCATCTCGCAAGCGATATCATGCTCGCGGCAAACCCCTTCAACATCCTGGATGCTCCAGTCGCCGTGCGGATTGACTCGCATCTTCTCAAGGCGTTTGGAGTTCCGTCTGAATTCGACGACCATCAACCGCCGCCGCCAACCGCAACGCCGCCGCCGTTTTTTTCTCGTTCGATGTGATCTTCCAAGGAATGACCGTAGTCGTCAAAAAGATCGAGGACGAAACTGTAGCCTTCCGAGGGGCCAACACGCCTTGGCTATTGCTCTTTTTCAAGGCCTCAAGTATTGATGACGGCGGGCCACCCTTCCCCAACGAAGGGCTTTCTATCTGAGAGGATAGCCTCATGACTGAGACCGCAAAGCCGGACATCCGTCCGCACAATACCCATTTTTCTTCTGGCCCCTGCTCGAAGCGCCCCGGTTGGTCGCTCGATGCTCTTTCCGATGCGGCGCTTGGCCGCTCGCACCGCGCAAAGGTCGGAAAGACCAAGCTCAAGCAAGCCATAGACCTTACCCGTGAAATTCTGAACGTACCGGCCGATTACCGTATCGGCATCGTGCCCGCCTCCGACACCGGCGCCGTCGAAATGGCGATGTGGTCGCTGCTCGGCGAGCGCGGCGTCGATATGGTGGCCTGGGAAAGCTTTGGCGCCGGCTGGGTGACCGATGTCGTCAAGCAGCTGAAGCTGAAGGATGCGCGCAAGATCGAAGCCGACTATGGCGAGCTTCCGGACTTGTCGACCATCGATTTCGACCGCGACGTCGTCTTCACCTGGAACGGCACCACCTCCGGCGTCCGTGTGCCGAACGCCGACTTCATTCCGGCCGACCGCAAGGGCCTGACGATCTGCGACGCCACCTCGGCCGCCTTCGCGCAGGACCTCGATTTTGCCAAGCTCGACGTGACCACCTTCTCCTGGCAGAAGGTTCTGGGCGGGGAGGGGGCACATGGGGTTATCATCCTCTCGCCGCGAGCCGTCGAGCGGCTGACGACGTATGTCCCTGCCTGGCCACTGCCGAAGATCTTCCGCATGACTTCGGGCGGCAAGCTGATCGAAGGCATCTTCACCGGTGAGACGATCAATACGCCGTCGATGCTCTGCGTCGAGGATTACATCGATGCGCTGCTTTGGGCGAAATCTCTCGGAGGCCTGAAGGCGCTCATCGGCCGGGCAGATGCCAATGCCAAAGTCATTGCCGACTTTGTCGCTGCCAACGACTGGATCGCCAATCTCGCGGTAAAGCCGGAAACAGCGTCCAACACATCCGTCTGCCTGCGTATCGTCGACAGGGATGTCTCGGCGCTCGACGAGGATGGCCAGGCTGCCTTCGCCAAGGGCCTTGTCGCGCTCCTCGAAAAGGAAGCTGTGGCATTCGACGTCGGCCATTACCGCGATGCGCCGTCCGGTCTGCGCATCTGGGCCGGTGCGACGATCGAGACATCGGACATGCAGGCGCTGATGCCCTGGCTCGCCTGGGCTTTCCAGACGCAGAAGGCAACGCTTTCCAAGGCCGCCGCCTGACCGAGCGATTCGGGCTCCGCCGAGAGGGCGGAGCCACAACATTTCATTGACTTCATCGCTGAACCCATTTTCAGGAGGCCATCATGGCACCTCGCGTTCTCGTATCCGACGAATTGTCGGAAACTGCCGTCCAGATTTTCCGCGACCGTGGCGTCGACGTCGATTTCCAGCCGCAACTCGGTAAAGACAAGGACAAGCTTGCAGAAATCATCGGCAATTATGACGGTCTCGCGATCCGCTCCGCGACCAAGGCGACGGAAAAGCTGATCGCTGCCGCCACCAACCTCAAGGTCATCGGCCGCGCCGGCATCGGCGTCGACAATGTCGATATCCCGGCCGCGTCCCGCCGCGGCATCATCGTCATGAACACGCCGTTCGGCAATTCGATCACGACGGCCGAACACGCCATTGCGCTGATGTTTGCCGTTGCCCGCCAATTGCCGCAGGCCGATGCCTCGACGCAGGCCGGGAAGTGGGAAAAGTCGAAGTTCATGGGTGTCGAAATCACCGGCAAGACGCTCGGCGTCATCGGTGCCGGAAACATCGGCTCCATCGTCATTTCGCGCGCCCTCGGGCTGAAGATGCACGTCATCGCCTACGATCCCTTCCTGTCCAAGGAACGGGCCGAGGAGATGGGCGTCACCAAGGTCGAACTGGAAGAGCTGCTTGCCCAGGCTGACTTCATCACCCTGCATGTGCCGATGACAGACAAGACGCGCGGCATCCTCAACAAGGAGGCGCTTGCAAAGACGAAGCCAGGCGTTCGCATCATCAACTGCGCGCGCGGCGGCCTGGTCGATGAGGCAGCCCTTGCCGAAGCCATCAAGTCCGGCCATGTCGCCGGTGCGGCCTTCGACGTGTTCGAGGTCGAGCCTGCCAAGGAAAGCCCTCTGTTCGGTCTGCCGAACGTCGTCTGCACGCCGCATCTGGGCGCTGCCACGACTGAAGCGCAGGAAAATGTCGCCCTGCAGGTCGCCGAACAGATGTCGGACTACCTGATGAAGGGCGCCGTTTCCAACGCCATCAACATGCCGTCCATCACGGCCGAGGAAGCACCGCTGCTGAAGCCGTTCATCCGTCTTGCCGACGTGCTTGGCGCCTTCGTCGGCCAGGTGACGGACGAGCCGATCAAGGAAATCGAGATCCTCTACGACGGCGTCACGGCCAACATGAACACCAAGGCACTGACATCGGCATTGCTGGCCGGCCTGATCCGTACCCAGGTGTCCGACGTGAACATGGTCTCGGCGCCGATCATGATCAAGGAAAAGGGCATCGTGCTGTCCGAGGTCAAGCGCGACAAGACCGGCGTCTATGACGGCTACATCAAGCTGACCGTCAAGACCGACGGCATGACGCGCTCGGTTGCAGGCACCGTGTTCTCGGATGGCAAGCCGCGCTTCATCCAGATCAAGAACATCAACCTGGACGCGGATGTCGGCCAGCACATGGTCTACATCACCAACACCGACGTTCCCGGCATGATCGGTTTCATCGGGACGACACTTGGGCAGGCCGATGTCAACATCGCCAACTTCCAGCTCGGACGCGATAGCCAGGGCGGCGATGCGATTGCGCTGCTCTACGTCGATGGTGCGATCAGCGCCGAGGTGCTGGCCAAGCTGACGGCGAACCCTGCCATCCGCCAGGCGCGGCCTTTGGTCTTCAACGTCGACTGATTTTCATATCCATCAGAATATAAAGCCGGCGCGAGCGATCGCGCCGGCTTTATGCGGTTTTGCGGCCAATCAAAGAATGCGACCGACAGACAGGTAGATGAGGCGTTTGATCTCTCGCCGCGCGCGGGTGGTCATGTCAAGGATGAGGGCAGTGAAGATGCTGAGAAACCCGAGCAGCACCATGCCGAGGCTGAGGACTGCCGTCGGGAGGCGCGGGACGAGTCCGGTCTCAAGATAAGTCATCAGGACGGGCACCATCAGCACGGTCGCAATGGTAAAGAACAAGAGGCCAAACAGGCCGAAGAACATCAGCGGCCGCTCTTCCTTGATGAGCTTGACGATCATCAGCAGGATACGGGCGCCGTCACGCACTGTGTTCAGCTTGCTGACCGAACCTTCCGGCCGTTCGCTGTAGGGTGTCGGCAATTCGGCGCAGGGCATGCGCAGTTCCAGCGCGTGTACCGCAAGCTCGGTCTCCGTCTCGAAGCCGCTGGACATGGCCGGAAACGATTTGACGAACCGGCGCGACAGGACTTTGTAGCCGGACAGCATATCGGAAAATTGCGGTCCGAAGATCCAGCGGACGATACCGGACAAAAGCCTGTTGCCGAACTGGTGGCCGGGTCGATAGGCACCGCTGAGTGTTGAGACGCGCGAGCCGTTGACGAAATCCAGCTCGTCTGAAATCAGAGCGTCAATCAGCATCGGGGCAAACAGCGCCGAGTAGGTGCCGTCACCATCGGCAAGCACGTAGATGTCGGCGTCGATATCTGCAAACATGCGACGAATGACATTGCCCTTGCCCTGCCGCTTCTCCACCCGGACGACGGCGCCGGCAGCACGGGCGATGGCGCCGGTGCCGTCGGATGAATTGTTGTCGTAGACATAGACGGCGGCACCCGGCAGCGACATCTGGAAATCGGCCACCACCTTGGCGATCGTCACGGCCTCGTTATAGCAGGGAAGCAGCACGGCGATCCGCTTCTGGCCGAAGGCTGCCGACGAGGGTTTGAATTCGGTGACTTCCAGCATTCGGCAGCTCCAGGACACAGAGGCTTTCCGTGCCAAAACTTGAAGCCAGCACGGGGCCTACAGTTCTAAAGGCGTGTCTTTAAGATTTGGTGCTGATGAGGGTAGCCGCGCCACTATTCCCGAACCGCCGAACGGGGATGGTTTATGAAATCTGAACGTGACTGAGGTGATATCTGCAAGCAACGGCTGTCTGCAGATTGGCTCGGAATGCAAATTTTGCAGCGCACCCTTTTCTATGCCGCACTGCACACTATTTTGGGGGCATGAAGGAATTTCTGGCAAAAGTTGACGATCAATTGAACTGGCTGCCCGGCTGGGTCGTCGGCTTCGTGCTGATCATTGCAGCGATCCTGTTTGGCCTCGTGGTCCACAAGCTGCTTTTCAACATGCTCACGCGGCTGGTCGCCACCTGGGATCTGTTCTGGCGGTCGCTGATCTCGCGCACGGAACGCCCGGCGCGTTTTGCCATTGTCGTCGCTGCGCTTGCTTTCGCGGTCTCGGTTGCGCCGTTGACCGAGGTCCAGGCGTCTTTGTTACGCCACGTCCTGCTCATCTGCTTCATCGCGCAGGTGGCCTGGATGAGCAAGTCGGCCCTGCACATCTGGATGATTGTCTACCTTCGGCGTTTCAAGCTCGATGCGGAGGACAACCTGCTTGCCCGCAAGCATGTGACGCAATCGAAGATCATGCAGCGCATCGGCGATCTCATGATCGTCATCGTGGCAATCGCCGCAGCGCTGATGACGTTTGAGCCGGTGCGTCAATACGGCGTCAGCCTGCTTGCCTCGGCCGGTGTCGCCGGCATCGTCCTCGGTCTTGCCTTGCAGCCGGTTCTGAAGAACCTGTTTGCCGGCATACAGCTTGCGATCACCCAGCCGATCCGCATCGACGACGCGCTGCTTGTCGAGGGCGAATGGGGCAATGTCGAGGAGATCACCTCGACCTATGTCGTGGTCAAGCTCTGGGACTGGCGCCGGATGATCCTGCCGCTCAGCTATTTCATGGAGAAGCCGTTCCAGAACTGGACACGCGAAAGCTCGTCGCTGATCGGCACTGTCATGATCTATCTCGACTACAGCGTGCCGGTGGCGGCGTTGCGCGCGAAGGTCGAGGCGATAGCGGCGGAATCTGCCTTGTGGGATCGGCGCGTGGTCAATGTCGCTGTGACTGATTTTCGCGAGACCGTGCTCGAAGTCCGCATTCTCGTGTCCGCATCGAGCGCCGGCCGGACCTTCGACCTTCGCTGCGAGGTGCGTGAAAAACTGATCGAGTTCATTCAGTCGGAACACCCGAAGGCACTGCCGCAGTTGCGCATGGACATGCGCGACCTGATGGCGCGCGAGGCGAACCAGTCGAGCCCTGCGGCGTAGGAATGCCCGCCGTTGTGGATGGATGCGATTTATAGGTCTCCGGTCGATGCTCGCGGTAGATCCAAGCGATAGTTTTCCTTAAAACACACAGTCGATTGCGTCGCTCAAGGCTGCAGTTCGAACCATTCACGGTAACGCTACGACAAAATCGAATTTAGGGCATTGCGTTTTGTCGCCCGGCGCCTCTATTCCGTCGTCTTTTCGGTGCCGTTCTTCGCACGTCTTTTTCGGTACTGGATGGTCTTTTATGAGGGCAGTGTTGCGTCGCTTTGCATCCAGCATGCTTGTTCATCTCCTGCTTGCGTCCGCCGCCATGGGCAGTTGGGCCTTTTATGCAAACCGCAGGTATCCGATGCCGCAGCCCCTGTCGGCCGGGCTCGTGCAGGGAATGCTGTCTGCGCTGCTCATGGTGATTCAGAAGTCGGCCATAGACGTGCTGGCAAGGCGCTTTCCTGGCAGTGCAGCGCTTTGGGCCCCACCGCTGATTACCGGCCTGGGTTCTGCAGCCGTTCTCATCCTGGTGCATCGTCTGGGCGGCACGCCGCGGATCGCACAGACCATTACCCTGCCGCTGATCGTTTCGACGAGCTACGCGACAATCTATACCTTTTGCATCGTTCGCGCGCGAGGCGAGACGCTGTGAGAACGAGAAAATGCTCTGTCAGCCGGCCGCCGAGCGGGCGGCTACCTGCGTTTGCGCTCCGGGCCTTGCGTGCAATGCCAATTCTTTCTATATCGTCTGCCAGAAACCGCAGATTTCCGGAGCCTCTTTTGGTCCGGCAAGCCAGATGTCGCCGCTCTGCGGGCATGGCGCGGAAGGTCACCAGAACGCGCGACAAGGGAACGGCAGGCAGACCGTGAATTCACTCGATTTCGACAAGCGTCCGGAAGATACCCGCATCGTCGTTGCCATGTCCGGCGGCGTCGACAGCTCTGTGGTGGCCGGCATCCTGAAGCGCCAGGGCTACGACGTGCTCGGCATCACGCTGCAGCTCTATGACCACGGAGCTGCCGTGCATCGTGCCGGGTCTTGTTGTGCCGGACAGGATATCGACGACGCGCGCCGGGTTTGCGAGACGATCGGCATTCCCCATTACGTGCTCGACTACGAGCAGCGCTTCCGCGACACCGTAATCAATCCCTTCATGGAAAGCTATGTGGCCGGTGAAACGCCGATTCCTTGCGTCTCCTGCAACCAGACGGTCAAGTTTGCCGATCTGCTGGCAACAGCAAGGGAACTCGGCGCCGACGCGCTGGCCACCGGCCATTACATCCGCTCGCGTCCGAACCCCTCTGCCGACAATCCCGGGCGCCGGGCGCTCTACCGGCCTGCCGACGCCGATCGCGACCAGAGCTATTTCCTGTTTGCGACCACGCAGGAGCAGATCGATTACCTGCGCTTTCCGCTCGGCGGTTTGCCGAAGGCCGACACCCGCGCTCTGGCCGAGGAGATGGGGCTTGTCGTTGCCAAGAAGGCCGACAGCCAGGACATCTGCTTCGTGCCGCAGGGCAAGTATTCCGACATCATTACCAAGTTGAAGCCGAATGCGGCGCTCGCCGGCGAGATCGTCCATCTCGACGGACGCGTACTAGGCGGCCACGAGGGTATTCTGCACTACACGATCGGCCAGCGGCGCGGCATCGGCGTTGCCACCGGCGAACCGCTCTATGTAGTTTTCCTCGACGCCCGCTCGCGCCGCGTTATCGTTGGCCCCAGAGAAGCGTTGGAGACGCACCGCGTTCACCTGCGCGATGTCAACTGGCTCGGCGACGAGGCGCTGGAAGTGGCCGCTGCGGGCGAGGGGTTCGCCTGCTACGCCAAGGTTCGCTCCACCCGCCAGCCGACGCCAGCCGTGCTGCACGTCAACGCGTCGGGCATCTATGTCGATCTCACGATCGGCGAGGCCGGCGTTGCTCCTGGACAGGCCTGCGCGCTCTATTCCGCACCGGGCGACAACGCACGGGTCTACGGCGGCGGCTTTATCGAACGATCTGAACGGGAGCCATCGGCCGAGGCGTCGCTCGCAGCCCTGCTGCGCCCGGCCTTCGCCGCCTGAGCCTTGCCACGCGCCCGGAACATTACCTGTTACTCGGCGCGTCGATTTTTGTCTCTGCCGCGCTTGACACTAAGGTGAAGGCGGTTTTATAAGCCGCTCAACCAAACGGACCTTTCGCCTCGAATTCAAGAGTGTCGCAAAGGTCTTGCGGCGGGGTAGCTCAGGTGGTTAGAGCAGCGGAATCATAATCCGCGTGTCGGGGGTTCGAGTCCCTCTCCCGCTACCAAAAATTCCTGATTTAAGTCAGAGCTTTAGCGGCTAAGGGGTGGCCTACGGGGCTTCTCCATGTTGCTTTCTTGTTGCAAGCAGCTTTCCTTGGTTTGCAGGCATTTCCACTGACACGCGGCGAATCCATGCGACATGGATCGCAACATGTAGCGGCAATATGTACCGCTAAGCCAAGGGCCAGTGCTGTGGGGTTATGGGGAACTGCGGCATGGTAAACTATCGCTTGACTACGGGAGCATTTAAAGGGGCTTTGATATGCGTGATCGCGTCGATCTCCTCGACACCGGCATTTGCCGATACCGTCACCGATGCATTTTTCATGTGTAAGGTTGTCGATGGAACTGGTTTAGCAACGGCCCCCTGTGAGGTCTCGGGCTGGAAGCAGACAGTAACAGCTTCTCTCGACATGAGCAGTGAAGATGCGCGTCAAGCATGTAAGATGCTCACCGATCTAGCACAAAAATATAACAAGCATTTTGAAGAAGGTAACTGGACCATTCAAATCAAATCGCCTTACAGCGGTGATAACTCGACAGCTTACTGCAATTTGCCGAAATGACCGGTGACCCGAGCCTCGTTCCGCCAAGCCGACATCGAACGAATCCTCCGGGCTGCCGCCAAGGTAGGGTCAACGGTGCAAATCGACATCCGGACCCTCGTCGTCACGATCCACCCAGCGAGAACGCAGTCAACTATTGAGCGTCCCTCCGGTCTTGCACCGGACGGCGTTGAGAACTGGAGTTTAAACGGTGATCCCGCACCCCGAACCAAAGCGCCTCGGTATGGTCGGGAGAACTGGGACGATTGGACTCGTTCGCGTTAACCGAGCAACACGGATTGCAACATACGGGAGGCTCTGCGACCTTCTACACCAAACCTTATTCCTACGATGGAGGAATGCCTTGGGCGATTCGTCTTGGACGTTGTGGTTGAGTATCTTTGGAGCGGTGACCGGCGGGGCTAGCATAGTCATATCAACCGCTGCTGCCTGGTTTTCGCGAAGGCAGGCCGTTGCAGCGGAAGGACCGCAGAAGCCATTCATCGAGGTTGTGAAAGCGGAGTGGGACAAAGAGATCGATGGCTGGTACCGGTTGGAAATACTGACGCGAAATGAAACCGGCAAGACTTGGCGAATGACGCGTGCAGCCGTTAAGCTACCCAGGCTCGCAAAGATAATTTCCATTGACAACATATCATCTTCAGATGCTGGTGGTCGCTACATGCCCATGCATCTCAGTTTGGTTGATCTGTCATCCATCGGAAACACTGCTCAACCTTCAACGAGGGTCGCGCCATATGGCACACGCTCAGACAATAATTACGTCGGCAGAAATGACACCTGCCTAGAAGAGTTTTTGGTTTACATCCCGCTCCGATCGCGGAGAAAGTCGGACATTCGCCTCTCCATATCGTTCATTCTCGAAGACAACACAGCAATTGCTCGCCCGAGATACATACAACTCGAAAGAAGAGTCGCTCCCAAAGCCATAAGGACAACCGTGTGAATTAGCAAAAGAGCCAGTTCGAACGTCTCAATATTCATTGCTGCCAACCTTTATCGTTTTTCTGTTTTCCGTCTTTAGGGTCACGAGCGCATCCATCGGCACCAGCTTGATCCGAAAGCTATTCCGCTGCTCTTCCGCCTGGCGATGCCGCCTGATCCGATCGGCCATGATGGCGGCCGTCCGGACCTCGTCACGGGTTGCCCCGTATTTCCGGCGAAGTACGCCGATCTGGACGTCAGTTAAGAAGCGGGGCTTGCCGAACGCAAGATGTTCGGCAATCACCAGCGTCATGGGGGAACCTCAATTGATGGCTCGGTCTGGGCCGACCGGCCGGTTCATCTCGATTGATGCAGTCCGCGTGCGTATGAAGAATTCCCTATTGAGGGCATCGCCCATCGGCTCACCAGTGACGGTCTGATGAACTACTGCGGCGTCGGTCATCATTTTCATGAACTGGTCTATCGAAATGAGTTGCGGCTCACGGAAGAAGCCAGTGAAGGCCTCCAGCATGGCGTCGGCTGCTTCATGCAGTGCAATGCTACTGAGGCGCTCAGCGGCCTCTCGGATGATCGACACAGGGCCGCCTGGCTTGTCGAAGTCGAATGTCACGAGGTCGCCCATCAGTTCTGCCCCTCCGATACAAGTTGCGCGGCAACCATCTGCTGAAGCGTGCCGCTGATGCTGCTCGCGATACCCTTGGAGTCCGTGGCGTGCGGCGCATTCACGTGGACGTCTCCGATGGTGACGCTGACGGGCTTGCTATTGCTGGTGTTGGCGGTGTTGTTGTTGACCGTTGATGATGCGTAACGAGCACTCGAAGCCCCCGCCAATACACTGTCGGCATATTCCTGACTTGCGGATGGCAGCCGTCCTACGCCCATCTTTCCGATGATGCCTTCGGCTTTAGCGCCCATCCAGGGCGACCATCCACCTTTCCGGACTTGAGCGAGGGCGAAATCTATTTTCTCCTTCCAAGTGCTGGAATTTCGCGCATCTAGGCCGGTGGCCTTGGTGAATTCGTCGCCAAGACCAGCATGAGGCATAGAGGGATTGATGCCGCCGTAATGAAGCTGAAACGGTCCGAAAGAAGATCCCCCATCGCCGCCACGGTCTGCTTTCGTTGGATCGAACCCTTTCAATCCTTCGTGGCCTGCTACGCGAAGCGCAATATTGGGATCAATTCCCAGCTTGCTTGCGGTCTTTCGGAAGTAGGCAACCACGTCAGCGTTCGAACCCGAGAGACTTGGCTCGCCCGATGCTGGCGCGCGCGGTACCCATCCGCCGCTTGGAGACTTGTCTGTACTGGGCTTGGCTGGAGTGCTGCCGTTATTGCCGCCTGAAAACCACGAAGTCAGTGTGTCCCACCATCCACCGCTGCTAGAAGTCCCGGATTGTCCTGCAATTGTGACCGGCATCGGGTTGCTTTTATTAACGGGCCGTCCATCAACGGTAGTTTCAGCTTTAGCGCTGATCTGCTGGGCGACTGTCTGGATCGACCCATCCCGATTTCGAGCGCTTGTTTCATCTTTGGCGTATGCATCGCGGTCTCCCGACATACGATGCCATCCCGCTAGGCCAAGAAGCAAACCCGCGGGATGGCAAAGCTGACCCGGCTCCGCCGAAAAGCAGCAGAGGCTGTCCAGTTGCGGCTGTTGTCTCGGACACCGGCCGCTGGTCCGCCCGTGCTGGAAAGGACCGCGACGGCCGCACAGGAGATTTATCATTCGCTGTCCACCTTTGCGGTGACGCTCTTCAGCATCACGCCCGTGTCGACCAAGGGTTTTTGGGAAGCACCATAATTGGTCTTTCCCGCCTCGACGCGAGCGGAGGCTTCCTTGATCAATTGGCCGAAAGGCATGTCCCGATATTTCGGCTGGCTGCGCATCCCTCTCAGCATGACGGTGACGGGGCTGAGAGCCGGCGCGTAGGTATCGATGATCGATTGCTGGATGTCGCCGATGATCCCCTCGCCAAGCTGCCCGAGGGCATTCACCGGGTCATTGCCGGTATTTTCCAGCGCCACGGCAAGCTTGTCGGCCCATTCGTTGCTGTGATCAGCTATTGCAGATCAAAAAAATGGCCTAGGCGGCGTCTTGCCGTGGCCGTATTCATCAAGGGCTGCGACCATCGCCACTGAAGTGCCATCCGGATACGATCCCCGCATCGCGATGAAGCGAACCTACAGACTGATGCTGGGCGCTTCGCATTACGATTTTGATATACCTTCGATGAGAAAGCGGAGCAGGTCTTGGAAACCATCGCGTGACGCCAACCCAAGGCGAAGCAAGTGACACCGCGAGAAAGTTGAAGGATACGTCGTTGAGCATCGAGAATCACGCGACCCGATTGAGATCGCTGGATGCCTTGATGCTCGACGAGAGGCAGCGGCTGGTTAGCCAGCTAGCCACTGTTGTTCGCAGCCCGACCGAAGAAGTCGCCCGCAGGCCGGATCTCGTCGGGCGGCTGCATGACACAGAGGTCGTGGCACGCTGTCGCTCAGCGGCGCCTCACTTGCCGGCAGCAGGTTTCCACCTCGCGACGTCAGCAAAGCCCGCAAGCGGCAGTTTGATGGCAATTGTCTTGCCCTCAACCGTAGAGACAGTGATGGTGGCAACAGATTTCACTTTCATGTCCTCGATCATCGCGGCATCCACGTTGCCTTCAACGATGCAGCCTTGCGGCGTGCACCGGCTCACCGGCATTGTCGTTGTATAGCCACCCTCGATGTCGATTTTGATCCCCGCCTTAAGGGAGATACCGAGGGGGACAGCCATCTGCATGGCTGTTACCTTTCCATCGGGGGTGGGGGCCAGGCTCATCACGAGAACGACCTGCTTGCCATCCGGCGACCGGACGCTCCCGGACGCCTGACAGATCTTTCCTTCCTTCTCGATGGATGCACATTGCTGCACCCAGGTCGGCTTGTCAGGAGACGCTGTGGTTGAGCGAGAACTGACGACATTGGGATCGGTTGACGGCGACGGCTTGTCGCGATTGGGGGCCATCGGGCGTCGGCTGATACCCTTGTTGAGGATCTCGCCACCCTGATCGCTGGCACTTCCATTGAGAATGGGGGCCCCTGTGGTCGACCGCTGTGCTGGCGTCGAAAACAGCGGGCCGGTCCCTTGCTGGGCCTGTGCGCCAGCAATACCAAGTCCCAAGAATGACGCGATCGCCAAGATTATTGGAATCCGGTGGATATTCGACCGCATGATTTTGAGCTCCTTGCTTCTTGCTTTGTCATTCATCGAATACATCAATTTGTCAAACGTTTCATGCCGATTGATCTTCAATACAGAAATGCATAATAGACACCTTTAATAATTCTCTTGGGAGAGGAATAATACGGTGGTTTTTTATAAGATTTTTCTTGTTGGCCTGTGCGTGTTTCCCGTTCTGACGGCGAAATGCGAAGCCCAAGCCTATCTTGATCAAGCGACGCCAGGTCGAGGGAGCGCCTACGTGGAGCAGGTACCGGCGACAGCACGTCCGATACCCCCAGTGATCGTGAGGCCGAGCGAAACAAGTCGTTTGGCAAGCCGTCCTCGCCCACACCAAGCGTCCGTTCTTCACTCCCACCTACCAAGTGTAGGTGATGGATCTGCTGCAGTTGTCAAAGTCGAAAGCGATAAAGAGGAATGGCCAACCGTTGGAAAAGGTGCCGTTACATTAAATTGAAATAAAGATATGAAATAGAAAGTTTGCGTGACAATAATTTTGACACACCTGGATAAGTTCCGGAATAGACCCAAAATTGAGACTCACAAAAATATTTGAATATTCTATGAGTGCCAGAAGCTGCAATCGTGGTGATCTCATTTTGGGCCGTTAAGTAAGCAAAATGCGAAGAAAGTACGATTCAGGAGTGTTTAGGCAAATATACGCATAAATTTGAATGTGTATGCAAGAATATCGATACTTGAAAATAACTTAGAATTGTCGTAAAATTGCCGGGGGAAGTATGAAGTTCAGGATTATCGCTGTGTCGGTCATGGGCTCCATGCTCCTTTCGAGCTGTCAGACAGGGCAGAAGCTCGACACTCCGGCTGCGGCTCTCACGTCGGCGACCAAAACCACCGCAAAGGTACTGACGCTTCCCGAGCCGGAAATGCCGGTCGATGTGGCTGTATATGATTTTCCGGATTTGACCGGGCAGGCCAAGCCAAACGACAGCTTCGCGGAGTACAGTCGTGCCGTTACTCAAGGCGGATCCGCCATTCTCGTCGACGTCCTAAAGAAGACGGGAACCGGTAATTGGTTTCGGGTCGTAGAGCGCACAGGTCTCAAGAACCTCGTCCAGGAGCGGACGCTCATTGAAAATACCCAGAAGTCTTACGGGCAAAAGGCCAGCCTACCGCCGGTGCGCTTTGCGGGTATCCTTCTGGAGGGTGGCATCGTCGGGTATGACTCCAACGAACTCTCCGGCGGGGCAGGGGCAAAGTATTTGGGTATTGGCGGGGATCTGAAATACCGCTCAGACGTGGTCACCGTCAGCCTTCGTGCGGTCAGCGTTCAGACGGGAGAGATTCTCGCGTCCACCACCACCACGAAGCAGATCTTCTCTGTGTCCGTCCAGGGTAGTGCCTACAAGTTCGCCACAGCAAATCAGTTGCTCGAGGTCGAGATGGGGCAGGCCCGGAATGACCCAGGTGCGCTTGCTGTGCGCGAGGGTATCGAATTGGCGGTCGTTTCGCTTGCCACCGAAGGTGTGCGCCAGGGGTTATGGCATCTGAGGGATCGCAGCCAAGAGATGCAGTTCATCACCTCCTTCCGGAAGAAATACGCCGACGCGCCGATTTCCGCTCAATGGTAACACTTTAGTTTAGGCTATAAAGTACCAAATTATGCCGCCCAGTATAGTGCTGGGCGGCGTCGCTGTTTGTAGTACGTAAAGAGCCTACAATAGCTTAAATAATATCAAATTTGAAAACGGTCGACCGGCAACATGTTGTAAAACAGATTACGGCTCATTTTTGGGCTCTAAAAATTCTAAGTTAACTAATTATGAACTCTTTTGTACTGGCGTCTTGTTAAGGCACGCATCGCGGTGCTAGTAAATATTTGTTAATGATTTTTAGAGAAAGCGCCGAATTGATGGCTGCTTCAGATGTGGGAGAAAATAATGAGAGTTTCAATCAGTAAGACTTCATTGCTAGCGGGCGTTGCTATCGCCGGGCTAGTCAGTGGTGCATCTGCAGCCGAATTGAAGAACAGCGCTTTCATTGGGCAGCTGAACGACAATAACTTTGCTTATCTTTCGCAGAGCGGCATTGTCGGTCAGGTTCCGACCGCAGGCAGCAACAGCGGCTTTATCTACCAGTACGGCAGCAACAACTTCTTTCTGCCGACAGTCGGTGGCATTCAAAGCGATGCCCAGGTCGGCCAGAACGCTCTCGGCGTCGAGCAGATGGGCAATAACAATTTCGTCGGCAACAACTTTCAGCAGCTTGGCAACAATGTTGGCGGGATCGGCCAGTTCGGGGACGGAAACGTTGTCGATACCTTCCGTCAGCAGGGCGCCAATCGGGCGATCATCTTCCAGGGCGGCGACAAGAACCTGGCGCGCACTGTGCAGGATGCAGGCGCGGCAACTAACGATTCCGGGATTGTGCAGATCAACCCCCAGGCCGGCACCATCGGCAACTTTGCCGAGAACGATCAACTCGGCCAGACCGGATCTTCGTTTGCAGGCGTAGTGCAGGTCGGGTCGCAGAACTCGGCCTACAACACGCAGACCAACGAAACCAACTCTTTCGCGACGATCGTTCAGGACGGTACGTCAAACCTTGCCGCCAACCAGCAGACCGGCATTGGCTTTGGAGCAGTTGAATCGCTCAAGCTCGGCGTGCAGACGGGTGGTGTCAATAACAAGGCCGCCATCGTTCAGTCCGGCACCGCCAACAGCGCGTTGAACGTTCAGGATGTTTACTCTATTCCGGGTCTGTCGATCAACGGCACGAATCTGACCGCTGGCATCTCCCAGAACGGGATCGGCAATGTGGGCGTGAACGCACAGCAAGGCAACAACAATGCTGCTTCGATCGTGCAGGACGGCGTCGGGTTCAATGTTGGCGCAAACACGCAGATCGGCCAGGATCTGAGCGCCGGAATCGCCCAGAGTGGCTTCTTTAACGTGGCCACCAACGCTCAGTTCTCGGGCAGCAGCAATGCGGGCATCATCCAGTCGGGTACGCAGAACACCGCCGCAAATAGCCAGATCACGACCGTCGGCAATGTGGTGATCGGGCAGTCCGGAGATAAGAACGTTGCTGCCAACAGCCAGCTTCGCGGTGGCACGACCACCTTTGCCAACAATGAAACGATCGGCCAGAGCGGTAATGGCAACCTTGCCATCAACGGCCAGACCGACGGTCTCGGAAACATCGCTGGCACCATCCAGGTCGGGGACGAAAACAGCGCCCTGAACATTCAGACCAGGGGCACGTCCATGGCGACCGCGATTGTCCAAAAGGGCAACCGCAATGGTGCGGTCGCTACGCAGACGGACAGCGACAACGCGGTTTCAGGCATCGCCCAGACAGGAAACTTTGGAACGGCGTCCAACATACAGGCAAATTCGGCTGGTGCTCAGGCTTCGATCATTCAGGGCGGCCAGACCAACGGCGCCGCGAATTTGCAGACGAGCAGCGCTGGCGCGTCTGCCGGGGTCCTTCAGACCGGCAACAACGGAACAGCTGTCAACATCCAGAACCTGTCGGCAGCAACAGCTGTAATCGCGCAGTCCGGCACGGGTGATCAGGCCGGAAACCTCCAGGATGCATCGAGCGGCGCCAGTGCCCTGATTGTCCAAAGCGGAAACAACGACACCGCCAACAACATTCAGGTTCAAGGTTCCAGCTCGTCGGCAGCGATTGCTCAGTCCGGCTTGTCGGACACGGCGTCTAACCTGCAGACGAAGGGCACCCTCGGTTCGACCGCCGTCATCGTCCAGACCGGCGACTACGGCAAGGCTGCGAACATTCAGTCAGCGTCGACAACATCCAACGCGGTAATCCTGCAGGATGGTCGTGACAATGTTGCCGCCAACTCGCAGAGCTTGACGACGGGCTCGAACGCTCTGATCGTTCAAGGCAATGGCAATTCCAACAGCGCGACAAACCTTCAGGACAACGTTTCGGGCTCCAGCGCACTGATCGGCCAGACGGGCTCCAACAACGCTGCCGCAAACGTCCAGCAGGCAAAAAGCGCCAATGTGACGGCAGCAATTGCCCAGAACGGCAGCAAGAACACGGCGACCAACACCCAGGGCGAAACCCAGGTCGCGTCCATCGTTATAGCTCCGTCTTTCGATCGAACAGAGCAGCAGTCTCGGATTGGACTGAAAAACGACGTTGTCAATCGGCAAGGCCCCTTCACTATTGGCCTTTCAGGCTCGCCCACGGTCCTGACAGGTGCGGGATCGGCGCCTGCCGTCGACTCCCAGGCTGTGATCGCCCAGAACGGGAACGGCAATACTGCTGGAAATACTCAGGTCGGCAGACTGCTTGCGCCCGCAAGTGGTGTGGCCAGTCTCACAACGACGCTCTATTCGGCTACTCCCACGACCTCTTTGGGGAAACAGGTTAAAATTCCATTTTTTGGGACGTTCCAAACCTACAATCTGACTTGGAACCAGGCCTCGACCACATCGACGTTCAGCACCAATTTTCAGAACCCACTCGGTGAGTTGAGCGTGCCGACGGTGGCATCCAGCGCTGGCATCGTCCAAAGCGGCGATGAGAACACGGCCTTCAACTTCCAGACGGTCACCGCCGGGTCTTCGGCCGCCATTGTCCAAGTCGGCAAGGCGAACACCGCCATCAACGCTCAGACGACGTCAATTGGGGCACTCGCAACCGTCATCCAGGGTGGCAATAACAATGCGGCGATCAATACGCAGAAGGGCGCCTATTTCTCCGCTGCCGGTCTCATTCAGTCCGGTGACAACAACTTTGCAACGACGACCCAGGTCGGAAGCTTGGGCAACGCGTCGCTGACCTATCAGAACGGTAGCAACAACGTTGCCGTGACGACCCAGTCGAACACTGTCGGGAGCCAATCGCTCATCCTGCAGAACGCCAACCACTCTCTGGCGCTCGTGGATCAGACCGGCGCCGGTCGCAATGGTTCGCTCGTCGCTCAGGCAGGCGATTATTCAAACGCCTGGGTCAACCAGAACGGCGGCGATAATAGCTCGACGGTTCTCCAGCTTGGCCAGGGCGGGGGCACATCTGCAAACGTTGCTGTCGTCAGCCAGTCCGGCAATGGCAATGCCTCCTTCGTCCAGCAGACCGGCCGCGGAAACGTTGCCTTCGTCAGTCAGAAGTAAGACTTAAGCCCTCGCGAGGCGCCCCCGGGGCGCCTCGCATCCCCCCAGAGGTTCAGATGCTAACGGTTAGGCACATGATGCTTTCTGCGGTCTTCTCGGCAAGTCTTTCCACAGGTGCAGCTTCGATGAATAGCCGGACCCTTTTTGGAACCACCGACGACACGCGCATCAAGGCATGCGGTATTGCCGTCCTCGGAACCGATTGGGCAGAGTTTTCGCCATTCATTCAAGCTGCAGACGATTTCAACGGCAGCTTCGAGATTGGGGTCGTCAAGACCTCGCGCTCCGGAACAAGCCAGACGCGACAGACAAATCGTATCCATGTAGGTGTTTTCGCCGGGACCCAAATTCGGCTTGATCGACCCGCATCGGTTGCTCTGCAGATGAAGGTCATGGACGAAACGGGAAAGGTGGTCTGCCATCTGGCGCAATCCATCGAGCTTGATGCCGCGAGCAACCTCTAGAAGTTCACGAGTAAAAGGGTGGAATGATGCAAAACTCAATCAAACGATATGCCAAGCCTATGTCAGGCCTTTGCCTCGCGCTTGCTCTCGCGTCGGCGCCTGCTTTTGCCTCTGAGCCCTTACTGATGGACGCAGGTAATTCGGCCTCGACAGTCATTTCCCTGATGTCGCCGATCGCGGCCTATGCGGCACCGAACGCAGGGTCCTCGACACAGATACTGCAGTTGGGCACCGACAATTCTGCAACGTCGGGCGTGAACGGTCGGAACAGCCTTTCTGTCATCCAGCAGTCGGGCATCAACAACCGCGCGGTTCAGGCGGTGGAGGGCGACAATTCCGCATTGTTGCTCGTCCAAGGCGGGTCGAACAATACTGTCAGCCAGGTCGCTAAGGGAAACAACGACTTCCAGCTCGTGGGCGTCTCGGGCAACAACAACCAGGTTGCTTATGTCCAGGCCGGTGACAACCTCGCCGGTGTGTTGGACGTCCGCAATGCACAGAATACGACAGTCTTGGCCATCCAGACGCAACAAAGCGGCAACTACCTTATGCCGACCGGTCTCAACGGCCTTAGCAACGCGAATGTTGTGATTGTCCCTGGAAAGATGTATGTCTTCAAGAAATAAATATCTCTCGCAAAACTTACTAAGGAGTCACTTCATGCGTTTGTTTAAGATGGTTGCCTTGTCGGCGGGAATTGCCATAACTGCTGCAGCTTCTGCGTACGCGTCACAACTCGTCTACACGCCCGTCAATCCAACATTCGGCGGCAGTCCGCAGAACGGAAGCTGGCTCCTGTCACAGGCAAGTGCCCAGGGCAAGGCAGCGTCGGGATCGGGATCGTCAGGGTCTGGATTCTCTATCGACTTTCCAAGTTTTGGCACCGTCACGCAGCCGGCGGCAGCAACGACGACGCTCCCCGATACAACGACCAATTCCGGCACAACCAACTGAAAGCCGCATCTTCGATTCATACTTGCATGACCGCTTCCACCGCGCTCAAGCAAGTATGATCGAGGCAAGGGTTTCAATGTTGATGAATGATCGCGACGTTGTTGCGACCCTGTTGTGATACGAAAGCCTGGTTGCCGATACTGCTCTGTGTGATCGTCGCCGTGTTATACGTGCCGCTTTGCTGGATGAAGCCGATATTGCCGGATCCGCTCTGCTCTATGCTGGCCATATTGTACTCGCCGACCTGAAGCGTGTTGGCCAAATTGCCAGACGTTGGGCTGTTTGCGACGCTCGGCATCGAGGCGCTCATATCCATAAGCGGCTTCATGATTGCGGATGTGCTGAGGCTGGAGAAGCCTGTTCCAGATACCTGCTGGATGAAGGCAGGCGAGGACATGTAACCGTCAGCGGCATGGCTCGCATTGGCAAGCAAACCAGTGACGACGATGGTTACGCCAGCAAGTAAAAGCTTCATTTTTATCTCCCGATGTTTTCTCGTGACTGAAACCTACATGGTTTATGTTAAAATATTGCTGGACATATTTGATTAATAGACCGTTTCAATCCCATTCATATTTTATGCTTAAGGGTGTCCTGAGGCGAAGGGATATAAGGTGTTCAGGCAAGTGGGACCAACCGCGCGCATCACCACCTGAAAATGCACGATGCAGGATGCGGGATGCAAGATGCAGAAGGGGACAGACGCCTGCGTCTTCGGTCTCGGAAACATGGCCCGGCGCGTTAGCCGGTGGCTACGGACTGCTGGGGCCGCATATGTCAGCACGGTTGACAGCGGTATCCCGCCTCTGGTCTTCGATCGGACGTGAGGACAAAGTGACGCGACGGATCGCGATTTTCGATCTGTTTGACGCCATGCATATCGCAGTCCGTTATTTCTGTGGCATCCGCCCGTTTGGGAGGGGGGACAGCTGGCTCGGTCATCCTGCTGTCATCAAACATTAATGAAAGCGGCAGTCTAATCGTCTAAGGAGGGTGATGTGCACGAGGCAAATGATTGCGATTCTCCGAAGTCCTCCTGACGCTAACGTCGCCCACCTTAAAGTCTACACGTCGTTTACCTTCAATCATCCAAGATCACGACAGTTTCGAAAGAGATTCAGATGCGGGTGTTTCATATGGGATTGTTCAATATTGGAGCAACAATGGGTTGACGTGCAGATCGATTTGCTTAAGCAATGTAAATTGACACTGGCGTACAAATAATCCCGTCGGAGCAATTGCACCTTATGTATCTCATCGACAACGACAATCGGTAATATAAAACTGCTATTGACGGGATGTTTAAAGGACCTGCAGAAATTAATAGTCTCTTATCTTTTATGCTTAATAACCTATTACCAGATGATCGCCATTCGATGGAAAATGATGTGTTTAGCAAGCGACTTTTGACGGTTTTAATGGCTTCAGTCGCGCTGCTCACCGCATCCATGGGCCCCGCCGCTGCAGACTCCCTCTCCTGGAGCGGCGCCGTCGACACCGACTGGACGAAAGACGGCAACTGGCTGATCGGGGGCGCTGCTGGCCACGCACCCCAGGCTGGCGACAACGTCGATATCGACACCCCAGCTTCTGCCATTATCTACAATAATCTCGGAGCACCGATCCCGAATATTGCCGGGCTGACGGTCGGCAATGGTGCAAGCGGCAATCTCACTATCAACAATGCACTTACCTCCACGACGGCAAATCTTGGTGCCGGAGCCACGGCCGACGGCAGCGTGACCGTCTCCGGCTCGCTTGGGCGTTGGAGCAATGGCGATCTGACGGTCGGTGTTGCCGGCCTCGGCATTGTGACGATCACGGCCGCTGGCGGCTACAGCGGCAGCGGTGCTGCGACCATCGCGGCAGATAGCGGCAGTTCCGGGACCATCGGGGTGAGCGGCGGAAGTTCCTATTTCCAGACGAGCGGCCCCTTCGTCATCGGCAAGGCAGGCGCTGGCCGCTTCGAGGTGGTCACCGGCGCCACAGCATCCACCGCCGAGACGATCATCGCACAGGTCGCAGGGGCTACAGGTACGGTTAATATTGCCGGCGGCGGCACCACCTGGACGGCCGGCGATCTCACGGTCGGCGATGGCGGCCTCGGTACCGTCTCCATCTCAACCGGAGCCACTGTGTCGGTCGACAGCACCGTCATTGGCAGTCTTGCCGGCAGCAACGGCAGCACAGTCGGTCTCAGCGGCAGCGGCAGCGCCTTCGATACGCACGGTTCACTGATCGTCGGCCAGGCGGGCGATGCCAGTCTGACAATCTTTTCCGGCGCCACCGTCTCCAGCGGCAGCGCCATCATTGGTGCTCATGCTAACGGCTCGGTCCGGGTCGGCGGCCTTGGGTCCGTCTGGACGTCCGGAGCTCTCTTGATTGGCGGTGACGGCGGCGGCGTCACTGGCCCCGGCAACGGCACGCTCGACATCAGCGGCGCTGGTCAGGTCGAGAGCAGCTCGGCGACCCTGGGATATGCAGGCGGGGATAGCGGCATAGTCACTGTCGACGGTGGCGGCTCGCAATGGGATGTCACAAATTCCGTGATCGTCGGCCGAAGCGGCAGCGGCCTTACAAAAATCACCAATGCCGGGACTGTCCAATCGAATGGGCTCGTTCTGGGTGACAGTTCCAATGGCAGCGGCACTGTCCTTGTGACTGGCGCCGGCAGCACTTGGCGAGACGGCGGTGACCTCATCGTCGGGGGCGCCGGCACCGGTGCGCTGCAAGTCACTCTGGGCGGCGCGCTCAGCGCCTCGTCGACGACGATCGGCCGAGATGCCGGCTCGACCGGCAAGGTGACTGTTACCGGCGACGGCTCGACCTTTTCGACCGCAGGCAGCCTGACCATCGGCGATGCCAGCACCGGCACCGTGACTGTTGCCGATGGCGGGACGATCTCTGCTGGCAGCATTACCATCGCCGCACAGGCGGGCTCGACCGGCACCCTGAATGTCGGCTCCACGTTGGGCCAGACCGCCGCCGGTGCAGCAACGCTCGACACCAGTGCCATCCACTTCGGCGCTGGCAGCGGCACCCTCGTTTTCAATTTCGGCGGTCCGGCCTACACGCTTTCGGCGTCTGTTGACGGCAATGGCGCCATAGATGTTGCCGACGGCAGCGTGTCCTTGACCAGCGATTCCAGCAGTTTTTCCGGGATCACCACCGTCTCAGGCGGAAGGCTGACGGTAAACGGCCTGCTTGGCGGCACGATGCTCGTCAACAGCGGCGTCCTGTCAGGCACCGGCACCGTCGGAACGACGTCCGTCGCATCGGGCGCCACCATTGCGCCCGGCAGCGGCGTCGGAATCCTCACGGTCGCGGGCGATCTGACCTTTGCCAGCGGCGCTCTCTACACTTTCGACGTCGATGGGACGGGAAGCGACCTGATCAAGGTGATCGGCACGGCGAGGATCGTGAGCGGGGCTGCGGTGAGCCTTGGCGATACCAGCGGCCTGCGGGCTGGCAAGACTTACACCGTTCTCTCGGCGAGCCGCGGCGTTATCGGCACCTTCGGCGCCCTCGCCTCGTCTGCCGCCTTCGTCGATACGACGCTCGGCTACGATACAGACGATGTCACCCTGACGCTCACCCGCAACACTGTCGCCTTTGCCTCAACCGCCAGGACCGTTAATCAGCGATCCGCCGCTGAGGGCGTGGAAAGTCTGGGCGGTGATAATTCGCTTTACCAGTCTGTCGAAACGCTGAGTGCCGAGCAGGCGCGCAATGCTTTTGGTCAGCTGGCCGGCGCGCTGCATGGCGCGTTGACCACCGCCACTTTTGACAACAGCCGCTTCGTGCGCACCATTGGCATCGACCGCCTGCGCAGTGCCTTTGACGGCGTTGGCGCGGCCAGCGGTAGCGTCTTTGTGCTCGGAGGTCCGCCCGGCGGCGCAAGCAGCGCTCTCGGCTATGGCGAAACGCAGAGCACTACTCCTGCGGCACAGGCCGCCGCGGCTATCCTTGCCGATCCCCATAGTGCGCGGGCTGTCGGTTGGGGCCAGGCCTATGGCGGCTGGGGTAGGACGGACGGCGACGCCAACGCCGCCGGTATCAAGGATTCGGTCGGGGGCGTGGCAATCGGCGCGGATGCCCCGTTCCGCGAGACGACATGGCGTATCGGTGTGATGGGCGGCTATAGCAAAGGCAATTTCGATCAGGCCAACGACAGCGCGTCCGGTAGCAGCGACAATTACGATGTCGGGGTCTATGGCGGCAACCAGTGGGGACCGCTGGCCTTGCGCGTCGGCGCGCTCTACGAGAGGCAGTCGATCGCAACGCAGCGAAAGGTCGAATTTTCTGGCTTTTCACAGAGTTTGGCGGCCGACTACAACGCAGCAACGGCGCAGATCTACGGCGAGCTTGGCTACCGCATCTATGCCGGCAGACTGGCCTTCGAACCTTTTGCCAATGCCGCCTATGTTCATCAGCACAGTGACGCTTTCAACGAGACCGGCGGGTCGGCGGCCTTGAGCAGCGCTGCCGAGAATGCGGGGGTTACTTTTACTACGCTAGGTCTGCGCTCCTCAACCGGGTTCGCGCTGGCCGGTCTTGACGCTACGGCGCGCAGTTCGGTTGGTTGGCGCCATGCTTACGGGGATACGACGACGCAGTCTTCCTTCCACTTTGCCGGCGGCGACGATTTCACCACCGTCGGCACGGCGCTCGACAAAGATAGCCTCGTCCTCGACGCCGGCCTAGATTTCGCCGCCGCCCAAGCATCGACCATCGGCATCACCTATAGCGGTCAATATGGCAGCAGCACCCTTAGCCAGACGGTAAAGGCCAATCTGTCTGTCAGGTTCTAGCTGGCGAAAGGCCACCAGGCTGCAGGATCATGGCGGACGATGATGTTTAGCCACGGGCCACTGTGACCCGAATAGGACGGTCCGATGTGGAGAGAACCAGCGTCCATGGGGAAGTCTCCCCTTATTTTGTTCGGTGATTCAAGGCCAACCTCGTTGCGAAGTTGGAACGGAAGCGCTTACAACAATCCAACGAGGCGAAAGCGTTTGACAGGCAACGAAGACAGGGCCTGCATCTTTGAAGCAATCGAAATGGGAGAATTTATGAAAAAGATCTTTCTGGCCGTTTTCTTGGTGTTGTCCGCCGCGAGCGCGAATGCCGCCGATACATGCAAGTCAAAGGCGATCGACAAGAATGGAAAGCCGCTGGCCGGCGCGGCTCTGACCTCGTCGCTGAAGAAGTGCACCAACGAGGCTGCTGCTGCCTGCGATAGCTCTGCCAAGGATAAAAATGGCAAACCGCTGGCCGGCGCTGCAAAGTCCTCATACACCAAGAAATGCGTCAGCGATGCTGTCGGAGGCTAGTAAGGCGTCCGCAAACACGATGCAAGAGACTTCAGTGCGCCTGATGACCAGGGTCGGTCCTTAGCTCTGATCCGGCGCTTTCTTGGTTGACGCGGCCGTAAGGCTATCAGGCGTGCAGTATCGGATTGCCGTTCTACGCAGGTGACCGCTCGACCGCCGTTGAACTGTCGAGATAAGAAAGCCTACAGCTTCGCTTCGCGCCCGCACGACTAGAGCCCTTTCAATTTCGCGCGTCGCCCTTTTTGACCCAGGCCGAGTTCCCGAGCGATTTTCGAGCGCGCTTCCGAATAGAGGGGGGCAACCATCGGATAGTTCCCGGGCAACTTCCATTTCCCTCTATAATCTTCGGGCGACATCGAATGGTGCATCGCCAGATGCCGCTTCAGTGATTTGAAGTCGCTACCGCATTCCAGGCAGGTGATGTGGTCCTTATGGACCGACTTTTGCACGGAAACGGCCGGTTTTTGTGCTTCGACCTGCGGCGCTGGCAATACCACCAGTGAGCAGCTGTCGAGCGCGCGATAAATAGCGGTGATCAGATTTGACATATCTGTCACCGGGACGACGTGCTTGCGCACGTAGCTGGAAACAATTTGGGCGACAAGATCGGCCAGGGTCTTCGGTGTCGGAAGCGGGGCAGGGTGGCTCATAATAGGTCGTCAGGTGTGGCGTAATCCGCACACCTGCAACCAAATCGGCGTCGTGAATATGCCATGTTTCCCTCGCGATTTCGTTGATTGAGAAAGAACGTCGATCACATAATCAATATTTCATTAGAAAACAGCCACTTAAAAAATTCACTCTAAGTAGCTGTGCCAGTATATTACATGATGCAGGACTATTCTGAGTCACAATTCGTGATTTGAACAAATAGTCGCCTGTGTGATTCTCGTATTGTAACTAAACGGAGAGAGAAGTGGAAAACTTAAATTTCGATGAGCGACTCGAAGATGATGTAACGAATACTGACTGCCGAACAGAAGTGTACAAGTTCATGTCAGAACTTATTGCAAAGTTAGGAGGCAGGGGTTGGTCTGAAGTTGAAATTACAGTCGCGCTGGCTGATGCCGCGGATGAGCACGTCATGCTGCTGGCGAAGTCCAAACGCGGTGCATCCCACTAGCATAACGACGGGATTTTAACCTTACCTGGTAAGCTTAACAAAGGCTGTCGGTTGCAAGAGCCAAGGGCTGTGCCATCATCCGGCATGACCTATTTTCATCCGCCCAAGTTTAGCGTCGATCAAAAGGAGCGTTCGGTAGAATGTGCGGCCATGTGCAAACGGGCACTCACCGCATTCATCCGTGACGCGGTGGAGGCTGGATGGCGCGAGCAGGAGGCGGCTCTTTTTTTTGCCGACGCCTCTGACGATTACGTTGCCTATCTGGCATCAAAGCCCAACCGAAAGTGGGTTGCGGCAAACTCAAACTGACTGGGGAAGCGCTGCGCCCGCAGAACGGGATGCTGCGCTACGGAGAATATCGGCAAGTGTTCCGACGCCGACACCTGGATCGCTTTTTTCGAGCTGCCCAACGACACTGGAAGACGTACCGGCGCGGGCTGCGAGATTAGACGCGGTGATGCCGCGCCGCAGGCGTGCGTTGCGCATGTTGTGCCCCAGTCTTTAAAGCCCCGATTTGGTCTTTGGCGAAGCCAACATAAATCTCCGTACATGGCCGACATGGCTTTGATGTCAGTCATTTTATGATGAATGAGTCGATTTCTCAAATGAGACGAGGTGATGGCTGAGGCGGTGCAAACAGGGGCAATGGGTTAAGTGGCCGACGTACTGCATCTCACCCGCGAAAACGCCAGATCGGTGGCCCCCCGGCATCGATACGATCAGGGCAGACTTACCCTGCGAAAATTGTGATCGGTTCGGTGGACGCCGCCGGGCTGTTGTAGGTGCGACGATTCGGTTGGCGCGAGCGCGGTAGCCCTTGGTCTTTCCCGACATCTACAAGCAAATATCCCCACCAGTCTACGCATACAGCAGGCGAGTTCTTCCTCGATGCGTACCGGCGTGATTAGGGCCTTGGTGGCGAGGCCGCTCACTGTCCCCGTGCTCAGGCCAAAAAATTCCTGATACGCCCTCGTTGGTTTTTTGGAAGAAAGGACGAACTTTTAAGGTATCTACTATCAAGAACCGGTTGGCGACGTGGAGGCAATGTGGATGAATTTCTACACGATCGTATTTTACATTTCCGTAATACTATTTCTCCTTCTCGGCGTCGCAAACAGAGCCCGCCGGCTACTTTTGGTCGCTAAGTGGACCACCGTCGACGGCACGATCATCGGCAGCGAACACAGACTGACGGGCGAAGCCACCCTCGTCTACATAGACGTGAAATACAACTTTGAAGGCATCGATCGCTTTGGCTTCGATCTCAATACCAATTCCTTGACTTCAAAGGGTTTTGAAATTGGTCGGGATGTAAAAATCCTCATCAACCCAGCAAAGTCGTACGATTGTCGGGTGGCCACGTCTGAATTCGGCGACGTAATATTGCGTCGCTTACTCAAGATCCCGGCCGGAAGAAATAAGGCGTGACACCCACTACTGGTTAGGGTGGGGTGATGGTCTACACCCTGTAACTCGATGGCTGTGTCCGGCCTCTTCGGAAGAGTGGGCGTTGATGAGCTTGCTCAAAACTTGTAGTACGTCGGGTACATCTAAGTGCGTTAAGGGAAGCCATGCAGGGAAATTTCACCGCTGCTGCCGTAGTTTGCGCACTCGCATTGCTGATAGCGTGCAACAGGCGTTGGACCTGGAAGAAAACACGCGGGTGGCGTCCGACCGTGGGTACGGTGACGGCCACATGCACCCACCTTATTGGTGATTCAAGCGCGGTTTTCGTGGACGCCACATTTCTTTTCAATGGTTTGCGCGTTCATGTCCGTAATGTCCTAACGGACGGAAATAGCGTTGCAGAATATCCTATCGACTGCCAAATCCAGCTCCTAGTCGACCCAAAAAACCCTAAAAAATGCATCCTAGAGAAATTGGTACACCAGTTTTGACCACCGCTTCTTCTAGCGCAAAGCGATAGACAAAGATTCTTCCGGGTTTATCTACTCTGGCCTGTCACCTTCGACCATGTCTCCGCCACAAACAGGACCAGGGCAGAGAGACGTTGCAGTCTGGAGGGAACCTTTGTGCACTGTGGAACTCGCGCGTTGAAACGGGATATGCTCAGCTTCCGACATTCAACCCAGCGACCGGCGTCGCCAAAAGATAGGTATTCAATTAATGAACGCAGCGCCTATTGAACGCCCAGCTTCACGCGATCGTTTTCACCCATCTTATGTGATTAGCGCATTTCTTTTCGTCTTGTATTGCGATGTTTTACTGACCCTGAGCCGAACAACCGGTGACGATGCAATCGCGTTTTTCCTGGTTCTTCTTCCCGGCACGCTTACTCTCATCGTATGGTTATGCTGTACTGGCTGGATTTTAGCCAAACGGCATTGGAGGCGCGCGGTGTCGTTATTCGCAGCCCCCCTCCTGGCACTGATGCCGTTCCAAGCGCTCGGTCACTTCGGCATCGACGGCGACTGGCTCCGTTTTGAGTACGAGAAACCTGGTTTTCTCAAAGGGGTTGCAGAGAGTGTCGCTTTCAATGGTCATCCAGTGCTTATCCATTGGTTCTGGGGAATGGTGGGCGGAGGCTTTGGTACCTCCGCGCAAATATGGATTTTAATCTATGATGAGACCGACCAACTATCGCTCCCATCGAAAAGTTGGTCTGATGAATATCGAAGCAAGATTTTCGAAACCAATGCGGGCGATGGGTCGCACGCTACGTATATGCAGGGCTCTGGCCTGGATCTGTCGACTGGAGAAGCTGCAGGGCCTTACATTACCAACATGGGTGGTCATTTTTACCTTGCACAGTTCGAAGGGTAGGTATCGGACAGGCGATCCTCGCCGGCTTGAGGATGTTGGCACGGTGGGGTTAAGATTCATCTGATCACCGGCGAGACGCCGTGTCGCATCTGCTCGACGATGACGCGGTCGGAAAGGAAGCGAAGGGTGCCGCGTGCATCAGATGATCCCTTTTGTGGCCAGGGAACTTTGAGGTATTTATTAGCCACACCCTGCCAATCTGCCAGCATAGGAAGACCGCCGCTCCATTTGATCCGCATGCACGTTTACCTCTCGCCCGAGGACATCGCCCGCATGGATGATGGAGTAGGCGAGAAGGGCCGGTCAAAATTTATCCGGCAGGCTATCAGCCAGCAGCTCGACCAGCTGGCCCTTGGCGAAGAGAAGGCCGGTCCACCCTATTTCGAGAGCGATGGCGGTCATGAGCCCCGGCTATCGGCTTCCGGCCGAGCCACGATCTTTGCCATCCTACGGAAGAAGAGGGCCAGTCTCGACCAGCTACAGGCCGCTTTCGGCTTTGATGATCCGATCGATCTCCTGCACGCGCTGCTAGGTCACCGGTCCCTTCCCAACAGGGCGATGACTGTCGTCATCACCAATTTGCTGGGAAAGCTGTACTCTCAAGGCTGAGTAAATGGCCCACAGAGGTGATCAGGGCGTGCATCCTCTGCGTACTTAGAATGAACCATCTGACGGAAAGCTGGCGATTTGATTGAGGAGCCTCGACCAGCGCTCGGCCTCCTCCTTTGGCAGTTTCCAAAAGACGAAGAACCTGCCATCGACCTCAATTTCAGCCGGACCGGCGGTCCTGGCATCAATCACATGCCAAGATCCGTCTTCATGCGGCGATAGATGATACCTTGAGAGGCTATCCATTGTCCGAGTATGCCATCGCTACAACCTTTTAGTCAGGGTGATGGGTGGAAAGCACCAAAGATTGAAGAGTATACCTGAAGCAGCCCGCCGGATGACACCATCGCTAGGGCTACCCATCCAATACGCTTGTACAGAACTCGCCGCTTATTAAGTTCGAGCCGAGTTTCGTTGCTCAGAGAGCCAACAACGAACCCCATTCCGTTCGGCGTGACAATTTCGAATGGCACGCCAAACCGAAATAATACGATGACGCCTACCCATGCTGAAACGACCCCAACCGAGTTCAATATTGCCAAAAGCATGAAGACCTCCTCGAGTTCCGGGACCAGACCTTACGAAAAAAACCTTGAACTCCGTCATGGCGTTCAAGGTTTTCAGTTACATGTCAGTACTTTTCGGTCCGGTCATGTCGGCCAATCACGGACAGCCTGTCGGTAACGTCTCAATATGAAACGAAACTGAAAAGCGGTAGTAACTTCATTGGGCGCCGACTATATTTCAATCCGACCACTATCTTTTCCACCACACCAGCCACGACGTGATCAGGGTGATGGGTTAAAGATCAGCTTCATCATCAATCATTTGTTCCGGGTCGTAAACAACCTGACCAAGCGACCTTTGCCACAGCGCCTCAACCTTTGTAGTCTGCTCTGGCGTAGGTTCTCGCCCATTAAGAGCCCGAACCCAATCTTGATGAAGACGCTCCGCCTGATCTGCCGACAGATCGTTAATGCGCTTCTGGGTCACATGAGAGCCTTTGTGATCGGGGCGGGGCTGGCAGAATAGAGGGATTCGGAGTGGATGGCGTTGAACTGTCTGTAACTTGCAACCCCCCATTAAAAGGGTTTGTATGGCCCGTACATTCGTTCGAGAAAGTCCATGCTCGACTTTACGTTGCATTCAAGCCTGTCGTTCTCACATTTCACCGAATAATTTTCGCTGTAAATTATACAGCCGAAACCAACGAGAAAGAAAACACACATTGCAGCCACCATCCACTTTTGCTCGTTATTCAGTTTCGCCATTTGTTTCTCCATTTAACGAGAGCCGGTGGGGGGAGCTCGCGAAGACCAAGTGCTATATTTGATTGGGGTGATAAGCGCAGTCTTGCCCACGCTGCACTGCTATTGTCCGACCGAACAGTCGTTAAATAGAACTACGAACGGCAAGAAGACCATACAGGGGAGCAACCCGTTCGAGACATACGGAAAAAGACGCTGGCGAATTTTGCTTTCACCGGCTCTGTGCTTGCGAATAGGGCCGAATGGTCCTTCCCCCTTTGCTCGGAAGTACCGGTATCCTATCAACGTCCAAATCAAGAGTTCGAAGCTTACGACCGCTGCCCCAGCAAAAAGACAGTTAGGAAAGCTTACTGTACATGCAACAAGGCTGCGTCCGAGATCCTGCCCAGTGCTTATGTAAGAAGCCAGTTCCACCGGCAGCAGCGAGACACCAAGTACCAGCATAAACAGAACCGCTAACCCTCTGCCGTTTGAGTAATTGGAATATTTCATAACATAAATTTCGAAAGCATATCTAACCTGCGTGAAGACCACATTCGAACTTGATGATCAATCCATAGGTGGCGTCGAAAAACAGCCATTCCTTTTGGAAAGCGGGAGAGGGCTCGCTAATTGTTATCAGCAGCAGTATAGCTGGCATGCGTCAGTCCCCGTTTTTTTGCAAGACCATGGACGATGGCCTCGAATGCCAACGCCTCTGTGGCGTCATTGAATGCGATTGCAGTCCCTTTGTTTCAAAGTGGCATGACCGTCAAATACCCCCAACGGCGATACCGCGGCATAATGACAACATAGACTGCAACTGCCCCTTTAAATATGCGCCAACCTCCGGAGAGACCAAACAACCATGACAACAATCCAACGCGTGGTCCTTGCAAGCAGGCCCAAAGGCGCTCCCACCTCCGAGAACTTCCGACTGGAAAGCGCCGAGCTTGCCGACGCTGCCGAAGGCGAGGTCACGCTCAGGGTTCTTTACCTCTCGCTGGATCCTTATATGCGCGGCCGGATGAGCGACGCCAAATCCTACGCGGCTCCCACTCCTGTAGATGGCACCATGGAGGGTGAGACCGTTTGCGAGGTGGCGCGCTCCCGGCATGCCGACTTCAAGCCCGGAGACATCGTGAGGTCCCGTACCGGATGGTGCACGGGTGCCGTGATGAAAGCCGACGCGATCCGCCATGTCGACACGAAAGGCGCACCCATCAGCACCGCGATCGGCGTCCTTGGAATGCCGGGCTTTACGGCCTATTCCGGCATGAAGGTCATCGGTCGCCCCAAAGAGGGGGAGACCGTCGTGGTCGCTGCCGCATCGGGTCCGGTTGGCTCCATGGTCGGACAGCTCGCAAAGTTGGCAGGCGCGCGGGTTGTCGGCATCGTCGGCGGACAGCAGAAACTGGAATACGTCCGCGACGAGCTGGGCTTCGACGCAGTCGTCGATCACCGTTCAAAGGATTTCAAGACGGACCTGGAGCTTGCCTGCCCGAAGGGTATCGACGTCTATTTCGAGAATGTCGGCGGGCCTGTCTGGGAGGCGGTCATGCCACTTCTGAACATGTATGCGCGCGTTCCGGTGTGCGGTCTGGTGGCCAACTACAATGGAGCGGCGGCTTCAGAGCAAGACAACGTGCCGGCGATGATGTCGGCCATCCTGAGACGGAGCCTGCTGATCCGTGGGTTTATCCAGACCGAGTTCGTCGTCGAACATTATGCGGCGTTCGAGACCGAGATCGGTCCCATGGTGAACTCCGGTCGGATCAAGTATCGCGAAGACGTCGTCGAAGGACTGGAGAACGCTCCCGAGGCGCTGATCGGGATGCTGCAGGGGAAGAATTTCGGCAAGCTGCTGGTAAAGGTGGCAGACCGATCGTCGAAGGGGTGACTGGCGCTTGCGGCAAGCCTCAAATCAGACCAGGAAAGACATCTAAGGGGACCGACAGGTTCCCGCCGCTAGCCTCCATAGGATCATCTCCCACGGTCAGCCAGCTTTGGGCTTCCTGCCCGGTCTCAGTGTTGCCTGGTGCTCCAACGACACTCACTTTGATAGCCAGTCAACCCGGATCGACGGAATTGTTCAAGAGCTGCGGACAGGGGCGGCCAACCGTTGGTGCCAATGCGGCGATCTACAGTTCGGTTACCGCCTAGGCTCGAGACGAATGTCTTGCCGTCCCATCGATCGTCGGAGGTCGACATCTCGACCTCCGCCCCGCGACAGTGCTTTCCTGGCAATAGCGTTCCAACGGTGTCCTTGACCCAGACACTGGAGCGGCACCACAGCTAGCGGTAGGCATCGCTGATCGCCTTGGTTCCGAATGCCTGGCGGCGCGCAATGCGCACTGAATAAGGAGCGCTGCGGCCTCCTACGACAGACGCAACCATCAGAGCGGTCACACCATCCTCATCGACATCCCACCGTCGATAACGATGGTCTCTCCGGTCATGAACTCATTGCCGATAAGCTGGACGATGACGTCGGCGACATCCTCGGGCCTACCTTCACGCTTCAATGGGATCCGGTTTGCAATGTTGTTCGCTTTCGCGATGTCGGTCATGCCGTCTTGAAACGGTGTCTGGATAATTCCGGGCGCAACGCAGTTCACCCGGATCCCCTCGGCGGCGTGGTCGCGCGCAAGCGCGCGGGTCATCTGAATGAGGGCGGCCTTGACGACCTGATAGGCGGTGTTGCCCGGACATCCACGCAGAGCAGCCGCTGACGAGAGGAGAATCACCGCCCCGCCCCGCGAGGCCAACGAAGGGTGTGCTGCCCGGAACAGATGGAAGGCGGAGTGGACATGGACGTCGAAGGCGTCGGTCCAGTTTTCGGCAGGCATGTCGACGGCCGCGCCAGGAGCCGGGCCGCCTGCACAATGGACGACGCTGTCGATCCGGCCGAATTCGGACATGGCCTTCGAACAAATCGCCTTGGATACTTCCGGATCCCGCATGTCCCCGATAACGTGAAGGGCGCGGATGCCAACTTTTTCACCCTCGGCAACCAGCTCCGCAAATCGCGCGCTGGCAGTTCGCGAGTTGATGACCAGGTTCGCACCCCTGCCAATCAGTTCCTTGGCCGTCGCATAGCCGATCCCCGAGGTACCCCCCGTGACGATCGACGTTGTTCCTTTGATGTCCAGCATGCTCTCTCACCATAGCGTAATGACACGAATTCGGTCTTCCATTCCAAAGGTCATATCCCGGATTGGCCCTTAAAGAAGTAGTCTAGCGTCCACCGAGCGAAGTTGCGCCTTGAAGCTGTCCGATATATCTGGATCTCGCAGGCGATCATAGGCAAAAGCCCTTACGACGACGGCAACCGCCATGGCGCGACACGGCGGGCTTCATCCACATCGCAAGGCCAGAGAACGCAACCCGCAAGACCCTATACGACGCAAGGGGACGTCAGACAGAACAGGCGCGGGAGCCCGCCACGCTGCTCCATGTCGTAGATCGTGATGTCGGCAAGTGGGACGATCTGGCAGAGTTGATGCCAGCGAATGGTTCGCTTGCAAAAGGGTGTTTGCGGATGCGTGATGGCGATACCTCAGATGTATGATCCAAGGACGAGAGAAGCCTGATCGTCGTCAGGGATGGGAATGCCGCGCCGAACGCGTGCGTGGAGGCGGCGGCGGTGGCGTCGAAAACGGAGGGTTTGCCAAGATGCAGCTGGTGGGTCTTCCGATCTCGCGCTTCCTCGGCCCCTAATTTAATCACGCGCTTTCAGCACCGCGTCGGTCGCTTGAAGGCAGGCGCAATAGATCATATCTGACGAGTTATGGCATTCAACCATTCATATATGATTGTTAGAGCGCCAGAGCGATTTCGGTTTCATCATTCAGAAATGCCGGTTCGTAGGCGCGGGCCAGGCTGCCGGTAACACCGACAAGACGGAACGCCTCGCGCCATTCATCCGAAATGCGGCGTGCGGTTTCCCGGATCGTCCGGCGTGCGTCGGATTCGAGTATCTCGAAGAATTCGCACGCTTCCAAGGCGAGCATAATGGATCGGTCGTGCGCTCCATCCTCCACAATTGCGGTTTCGAGATGCGGGTTGCGATCAGGCGCAGGGTTCACGTCGAACATCGGCGACAGACGCCAGCGACCCCCGCCGACATAGAGAAAGCCGTGGTTCTTCAGGTGATCATCCTTGTTCGAGACGAGGATGGTGAAGATCAGGCGCAAATAGAGTTCCCGGAAATCAGCCAAAGGTTCGGCCGCGGCCATCCGCATGAAATCGACGATCTCGGTATAGGCGCCTAGTTCCGTCCCGGTCTTGGCCAATGCGGTGCGCGCCGAAATGTAGGGAATACGCGCGGTTCCGCGTCGGTCGAACCTTCGCAGCAGCGCGACGGGAAACGGGGTTTCCGTCAGTTCCAGACGCGCCTCTGGCGTGCGAATGCCGCAGGCTTTGGCGAGGCGGAGGGTTGCGACTTCGACGCGCTCGATGGGTTGCTGGTCGTGGACGGAGGTGAATTTGGCGAGCCAGAAGTTCTCGCCATCGATGACATTGGCTTTGGGGCGAGCCCCCCCCGAGCCGCCGGCTCCAGCGAGCGCTTGCATATCCTGTGCGGAGATCTCCTTGCCCTGCTCGTAGGCCCGGGAGATGGCGGTGATGGCCTGCAGGTCGATCAGCCGCGGCACGGCCTTGGTTTCTCGTCCTTTGATGATCGCTCCATTCGCATCGACGAAGCGCAGAGCGCCCTGTCGGCAAGTATCGTCGGAGAGCGTCAGATATTCAAACTCGGAGAGGCCATTGCCGTAGGTGCGTTCGAGAAGCCTGCGACCCCAGCTATCGGGTGCTGCATCGGAGAAGACCCCTGCGAGCGCGTCACGCGTGTTGCCCGACTGGCCGGAGGCGTGGAAGGAGCTGCCTTCGAGCGGTAAGGTCGGTTGTAGCGCAAAGGCGCGGGGGTTCTCGATCCAGGCGGGATCATACGAAAAGGCGGAAAACTGGCGCGGTCCGGCCTGCGTGAAGCGCAATCGGCCGACGGGTGTCAGGCTTTCACCAAGGGCGACATGAGCGGCAAAGTCGGGCATCAGAAGGCTGCGCCATCTGGGTCGATGACGTCCTTTTCGTCTTGTTTCGTCTTATGATCCTGCGTTTCCTGCCTGCGGAGTTTTGCGGCAAAGGATTTTCCGCGTCTCGGCAACTGTTCGGCGGCCAACGCCAGACCCAGATCATCCGTGCGTATGTCAAGGAGGTCGGCCAGGCGTTCGACAAGCCCCATGGCGACGAGAACATCGGCAAGCGTACCGATGCCGACACCCTGATCGCCTTTTTCGAGCCTTGCAACGGTACTGGGAGACGTCCCGGCGCGAGCTGCGAGATCAGATACGGCGATGCCGCGGCGCAAACGTGCGTTGCGCAGGTCGTACCCCAGTCTTTCAAGCGCCGATTTAGACTTAGGCGAGGCCAACGCATTTCTCCGTATATGAACCATATAGCTTTAATGTCACTCATATATGACAAATTAACGCCTTCTTCAAGCGAGAGTAGCTGACAACTGAGGCGTATAGACCGGGGCAACGCCAAATCCCTGGGGCAACGTGCTGCAACTCACCTTCGCAAACGCCAGATCGGTTGCGATAAACCGCTCCCGCATCGGTGCGATCAGCGGACGGGATCGGTAGGCGGATGGCCGTTCTCACGGCCACGCACCTCGAGAGAGGCGGCGAGATCGCGATGCTATGAAGAGAGTGCAAATCTTCTCAAGCCAGCCTTACCTGCCAAAATGGTGATTGATTTGGTGGACACCGCGCGGCTGGGATAGAGGCTTTAACAGGTGAGGTGAGTGGGCGAATGGACACCGTTCACAAAGATCACCGCAGCCCTTGAGGCGGGCGGCGTCATCTTCATCGACCAGAACGGACGGGGCGCTGGCGTGTGTCGATGGAAACCCCCCACAAATGATCCGCGTCAACCGGCGCGCCTCTACAAAGAAATCCACCTGGTGGTCGTTCGATCTGGTATACGTCAGGTGAGTGTCTGCGATTGCATCGACGCCGTTGGAAGGCTTGCCGCCTGGGGAGGGTGTGGCGAGCCTTTTTTCTGTTATGCTGCGCTCAACAAATTCGTGACTTGCTATAACACAAAGTATCCGTGACTATTAGCGTGCTGGCCCTGGAGTGTCGTTTCGCTCCAAGCGTGACCCCCCTAGCAATCCGGAGGCCAGCACCTCCCCCCGCTTTGAAGGCGTTGATGAGGCCAAGGGTCGACGAATAACGTCTGACTCGCCCCACCAAGCCCCTACGTCCGTCACCACCGGATCAAACACGACTGTTTATATGCAGAGTTACGATGACCAAAATTCCCGAGACTTATAGGACGCAAGGAAGCCGCAGATTTTTGCGGTCGTCGACAATCGGCGCGATGATCGCACCCGCCGAGGTCAGCAGCAACCTCCTGTAGGGGTGTACTGGACACGGGACCGCAGGATCGGGACACCCCTCAACCCTCTGTCTGGACGCTCTTCCACGAGATGGCTCGCTGATCGCCCATGTCAGCGGGCAGGTCTCATGTCCAGATTGATCACTACGGCGACGATGGACCGTCGATCCGCAATCCTCGCTTGCGTAAGAGCTTGCACGCCTCGCCCACCATACCACCAGCCGGACCGACGAGCTCATACCCTGGAACTGGAAGGCGGAAAAATCCGCTATCGCGGGGGCGGCGTAAACAGCGTTTGAAACAGCTGCTTTGAGCGCTCCACGCCCTCATCCGTCAAGATCACGGACTTCGCCTTGTTGACCGGGTCCCCGATCATCCCCTTCTTGAACAGCCGATCCATCGTGCCCCAGTCAAACCCCTTCCAAGCACGACCCTCATGAAGCGTCAGCCACAGCAGCGCCAAGACTGCGTCGTCAATTTTATCTTCGTCTATATCCATCGGGGAATATAGTCAAAGCCAGCTTGCCTGAAAACCCGTCTGGCTATAGCCGATGCCGCCTGTTGCCATAAGCTCGCGGGAACCGTGTCGGAAACCGAAAGGACAACAGGATGCCCACCCACCGATCGGAGCCATCCATGACGCCGTCTGTCCTCGCACCCGCGCCGACGATGACGGCCATCAGAGGAACGATCGGGGCTATCTTACATCATCGCGGCCAGGGCGGCGTGTATCTGGGCAACGACAGCCGCGCCTTCCCCCACGGCGGCGGCAACCCGTTTGGTGGATCCGGCTCTGACGTCTCCTATTGCAAAGATGTTTGGCAGGCTCGTCTCAAGCGGGAATGCCGGCCGCCCGCCGGCGGCATCGGAAAACCTGCCGGTGCAGATAAAGCCGTGTTCATCTGTCTCGACGTGGGCGCGGACCCACGCCGCGTTCGGATCCGCGCCGATGAAGAGGAACATGTGCCGCATGGGTATTCGACGTTCACGGGCGGTCTGCCTGTCTTTCAGAATTGCCCCGCATAGGAGTCGCTCGCTATCGGCTTCGAGCCCAACCACCTCGCACGTCGTATGGATCTCGACGTTCGGCAGGGCGGCGATCCGGTCGATGAGATAGCTTGACATCGTCTCTTCTAGCTTCCGCCTGACGATCAGGCACAGCTTCTTGACCTGTGGCGCGAGGAAGACAACCGCCTGGCCGGCGGAGTTCCCTCCGCCAATGAGGGCGATTTCCTCGCCGGCACATAGCCGCGCTTCGATGGCGGACGCCCAGTACGAGATGCCGGCGCCCTCAAAGCTGTCGATGCCGGCGATGTCCGGACGACGGTAGCGTGCACCGGATGCAATGACGATGGTTCGGGCAGCAACGGTACGGCCGTCCGTCAATGTCAGGGCATGGAGCGCGCCCGGACTCGATTTCGGAACCAAGTCGGCCACCTGCAGCGGAAAGGCAATCTCGACGCCGAATTTGAGGGCCTGATTGAAGGCGCGCCCGGCGAGCGCGAAGCCTGAGATGCCCGTCGGGAACCCCAGATAGTTCTCGATCCTTGCCGACGCACCCGCCTGGCCACCCGCAGCCCGTTCGTCGAGGACGATGACGCTCAGGCCCTCCGATGCGGCGTAGACGGACGCGGCAAGACCCGCGGGGCCGGCGCCGACAATCGCCACGTCATAGACCATATCTTCCTTGAGATCGGGCGTGATGCCGAGACACAGGGCAGCGTCGCCATCCGTCGGGTTTCTAAGGACGGTTCCATTGGGGCAGACCATGAGCGGTAGCTCCGAGGCAAGGATGCCCAAGCGTTCGACCAACGCGCGCCCTTCCGTGTCTAAGGAGGCATCGAGCGTGACATAGGGGAACGCCACACGCGACAGAAATCCCTCGAGCCTTGTCAGTGACGGTTGGCCGGGCGTGCCGACGAGCACGGACCCCGAGCCTCCGGCACTTATCAGCGCCACGCGGCGCAGAATGAAGGCGCGCATGATCAATTCGCCGATGTCGGCCGACCCGATGACCAGCGCACGCAGATGCGGTCCATCGAAGGCAACCGCAGTGCATCCATCGGGGCCGGCCTTGCCGTCGACCAATATCGGACGGCCGGAAAGCTGGCTGACTTCGCCGGACATCTGCCCGGCGCGATGCGTTGTGAACTGCGCGCGCCGTGTCAGGCCATCATGGCGAAACGTCTCGATCGCGCCGTCAAGGACGAGCCAGGCGGGAACGTGGTGGTCACCGACCGAGAAAACTTGTTCGCCGGGCGCGAACCGTGTTGGCTCGCCGATGGAGAAACGCTTTGCCGTCTCCATCTGTAGCGGCGAGAGCACAGGAAGCATCTGATATTCACGGGAGCTGAAATCGGTCGTCACACGCCTCTCCTCAAGGTTTCGAGCGGGTCACGATCGACCCTAGGTAGACATGGAAAGCCTGCCGAATTCCAAGAGGTTCAGCAGCTTAACCCCCGTCTGGGACGAAGACCCCATTTTATAAAATCAATGGCGTACTCAAAGTCGGCGCTCCACCTTTTCCGGGCCTTTCCGCCTCTACTTTCCCGGTCGTCTCGCGGCCAGGGAAGAGCGCATGGAGCCGGAAAAACGAAGCGAGCGAGGACACAGAGCGTCTTGATTGGTTTTAGGGTGAAATGAAGCGTAGGGCCATTCCAAATTCCATTCCAACTGAAGAACGGGAATTGCGAAAGTTTCATCCGGGCGTCGCGCGTCGATGATGTGAAACTCGATGATTCAGCCATTCAGTGTCTCCCCTTGCTTCGGCTGGGCTTGCGGCTGACTATGTTTATAAATCGAAATATTCCCGATCGGGAATTTCTGGTGGACGGTTACGCTAAATTTCAACGGAATTTCCCGATCGGGAATATACTGTAGACAAAAGGCCGATTTTCTTGCTATTTTCCCGATCGGGAAATAAAATGGCAAAACAAGTTAGCAGTCCAGCCGAGATCGGCGCCCTGGTCCGCAGCACACGCAAGGCACAAAACTTGCGGCAGGACGAGCTTGCCGGCGTTTCTGGCGTCGGCCTGCGGTTCATCGTCGATCTCGAAGCCGGCAAACCGACAGCACAGATCGGAAAGGTCTTGCAGGTTTTACAAACGCTCGGTTGTTCGATTGATATTCTAGACCCAGGTGAACGTAGAAAATGACGGTAAGGGTACTTAACGTCTGGTGGAATGGTCGCATTGTCGGACAGTTCACCCAAGATCGGCACGGCGACATTGGCTTCGCCTACGCCGAAGCTTGGCTTGAGGACGAAAAGGCACTTCCGCTTTCTGTCTCCCTACCGAAGCGTCCAGAGCGTTTCTCTAGCCAAGAATGCCGCCCATTTTTTGGCGGCCTACTGCCAGAGGAAAGCCAGCGTCTGGTTGCGGCGCAGGCGTTGGGTGTTTCACCTGCCAACGACTTCGCCCTTCTTGATCGCTTGGGCGGCGACGTCGCCGGCGCGCTTCAACTTTTGCCCGAAGACCACGAACCGATTGGAGGAGGTCTGATTGCCGATCGGCAAACAGCAGCTCTCGACGAGGCCGGAATCGTCCGGATACTGGACGCACTTCCGACGAGGCCGCTCTTGGCCGGCCAGGAAGGCTTGAGGCTATCGCTCGCGGGCGCCCAATCAAAAGCTCCAGTTGTTCTAATCGATGGCCAAGTCGCACTTCCCTTACCAGGCCAGGCGACGACGCACATCTTGAAGCCTCCGATTGCGCGCTTTCCAGGGACGACCGAGAATGAAGCCTTCGCGATGATGCTTGCTGCCGCAATCGGGCTCGACGTTGCTCCCGTCGACCCGAGGTCCGCGAATGGTCGCCCTTTCCTTTTGGTCAACAGATACGATCGCCACCACGATGGCGACGGTGTGGTTCTCCGCATCCATCAGGAAGACTTCTGCCAAGCGCTGGGTGTGCCACCTGAAACAAAGTATGCAAGCGAGGGCGGGCCGACCTTTAAGGATTGCTTCGAGCTGTTGCGTCGGGTCTCTGCGCGGCCGGGCACGGACATCGTAAAGCTCTTGGATGCTACGATTTTCAATCTCGTCATCGGAAATGCGGATGCTCACGGTAAGAATTTCGCGATCCTCTATGACCATTCTGGACCTAGGATGGCTCCGCTGTACGACCTGCTTTCCACCGTGGCCTATCCAGATCTTTCCCCTAAATTGGCTATGCGGATCGGCAAACGCGCGACGCTTGCTGACATGGACGCTGATGGCTGGCAGGCTTTCTCGAAGGAGACAGGTGTCAGCTTACCTTTAGTGCGCCGTCGGGTGAAAGAACTGACTGATGCCACAGGGGACGCGATCCCCCGGTTATTGGAAGATATGTCCCCACTTGCCGCAGACCCTGTGTCGTTAAATCGCGTAGCGGCTTTGATCGCAGACCGTGCCAAACTCGTGGCCCTGAGCATGTAACTCAACAACGCCAAGCATCTCCGCCGACATAATTTAAATATTGAGGTGTAGCCCGGCTCAAAGGACTGCAGCGTTTATGGCGTCGGCCAGTCGAGGATCAACGCCCTGACCGCCGCAGATGGTCTGTACATCCCCGACAAGGGCCTGGGAGTGCGAGTGCCGTCGGTCCCTGAAGCTGCTCGTTGGCGGGTCATGCGTTACGCGTCCGGTCGATGGTCAATCGGGTGAGAAGAGAACGCAAGCATGTCCATGGCTCGCGGTACCAATGGCAGTTATTCAACCCACTTTAAGGGGTTAAATAACGTGATAAGTTGCATCATCTGCACCATTGAAAGGGTCAATGGACATGCTTAACGCTGGAAACCCACTTTGATGGCCGGTGGTATTACGCCGTGACTATGGCACTCTTGGACGGCAAACTGATGCCTGATTTGTCGAGCAGAAAGCACTGGCAGCCAGGCTTGGCGCGTTTGCCAGACACCTGCACCTGGCTCCGGCCATGGCGAAGGATATGGGCCGGTGCCGGACATTCGGGACTATGCGATCGAGCACTGCATTGGGATCGCAGACGGCATCCTTGCGGCGTGCGACTGATTGCAAAGGACAACTCATGGCCCGATGGAGAAAGCCGACGAAAGAGGAGGTTCTGCAAAACCAGCGAACACTGGCGGAACGGGCTCGAGCAGGGGATCTGCGGCTGCCCGGCGCCGTGGCGGAGATCCGGAAAGGGATCGGGATGACGCAGGAGGAGTTTGCCAAGGCACTTGGGCTATCTAGACGCCAAATTGCAGAACTGGAAGCAGGAACTGCTAATCCCACACTGGAGACATTGAAGAAGATCGGTCGGGCCTTCGGTTTCGGGGTTGGTTTTACGCCCAGAGGTGGATGACCGACAGAAGGCCATGACGTCAGGAGGCGAGGGCGTTGAGGACTACGCCCATCTCGTCGGTTGATAGGCGGCCGTGTCATTTCAGGGGCGTTCGGATGCGTGCAAATGATCCAGAGCGCCATCGAGCACGCGCTGTCTCTTAGATCCCTGTCCTACCTCAGGTGCTGAAGTGTATAGCTTCACCGTCGATCGCGATCTTAGTGGTGGGGCGGAGATCTCAATGCAGAATGGAGCGTCAAGCCCCATACTACGCGACGTCTCCGCTTCCTTGACCGTTGAGACGGTGAGGTGCCAATGCCGTCGATATAGGCACGTCTGTCCCTCGCCAAACAGGCCACTTACCCGCGCGAGTCCAACATTTCGCATGTCCGGCACGGGCCGATACGACGTCGTCCTTATCGAATGGCAATTCCTTCCGCCTTCAGTCCGTCCTTCAATGCATCAATCATGTCGTGACGGGTTTCCGACCATTGTGATGTCGTCGCCCAGTACTGGAGCGTCAAGACGGTCTTGTCGGCGGTAAGGTCATCCGAGAAGACACGGGGAGGCGGGTTCGCTTTGACGCGTTTGTCTGAGGTCACGATGCCGATGATGGTCCGTTTGACCGCCGCGGCATCCACATCGTTGCCTATCGCCACCGAAAGCTCCTGGCGGCGCTCTCGTTCCCTGCTGTGGTTGGTGATCGGCGTATTCCACAGCGTCGAGTTCGGGGCCATCAGGTACAGACCGTCTACCGTTTTCATCTCCGTTGCAAACAGCCCGATCTCGATGATGAAGCCTTTGACGTTGCCTGTCTCGATGTATTCACCGACCCGGAGAGGGCGGAGAACGAGAAGCATGATCCCCGCCGCGATATTCTGAAGGGTGCCCTGCAGGGCAAGGCCAATCGCCAGGCCCGCGGCGCCCAAGGCGGCAAGGAGCGAGGTCGTCTGGACGCCGAACTGACCGAGGACGGCCACGAAGACGAGCACCAGCAGTCCGTAATGGACGACGCTCTGGAAGAAGCGGGCCAGGGTCTCGTCAATGCCATGGATGCGCGACATTCCCTTGTAGACCCATCGGCTGATCACTCCCGAAAGGATCCAGCCGATCACCAGCAGGACGATGGCACCGACGATGGAGAAGGAATACTGCACCGCGAGCGCAGCGAGTTGGCTGAAGGCAGTTCGTGTCGCGACGAGGATGTTGTCAGGCTGGGGATTCATGTCTGGTTCTCGGTTTCCGTCTGCACAAAACCGGCATGGCAAAGCTTGGTTCCAATTACAGACGTCCGATAGCTCTTGTCCCGAGACGTTCGACAGCGAGAGACAATCTGGCGTGAACGATGTCGAAGACTAATGTCGCGGCAGAATTACACAGTCTCGGCAATGTCGGCTGGCCCACCCGCTGCCCGATCAACCCGATCGGTGTCGTCATCGAGCGCTTCTCAATGTGCTACCCGAAGAGGCCCACACCGGTCAGTTCTTCCAACTTGGCAACCAGCTGGTCTTGAAAGCCTATGTCGGTTACCTCGGCACTCGGCTGTCGTTGCTGGCGATGATGCCAGTAGAAGCCGGCGACCTTGGCGGATGAATCATCGCTCGCCGCAAGCCAGCTTTGGGTTTCCTGCCCGGTCTTGAGGTTGCCTGGTGCTCCGGCTCCACCCATTTTGGTTGCCACCCAGCCCGGATCAACGGAATTGCTCAACACCTGCGGCCAGTGGCGGCCGATCGCTGCGGCCAATGCGGCGATGTGCAGTTTGGTTTCCGCGTAGGCTTGAGATGGACTCCACTGTCTTGCCGTCCAATCGATGTCCTCAAGAGAGCCCCCACCACCTTGGTGCAGCCCGCTGCTGAGATAGACCAGACGGTCCGGGCGATCGATCAGGGCTGTCAGAATATAGGGTGCCAGCGTGTTGATGGCCAGCGTCCGCGCATGACCTTCGGGGGTATTGCCACGCTGAGGTTCGGCATAGACCCCAGCATTGTGAATGACCGCATCCATTCGGCCGATCGCGTTCACCTGATCGGCAAGTTTGCGGGTCTCGACTGCGCTCGTGAGATCGCCGATGACGACAGCCAATGCACGGGATGCGATGCTTCCCAATGTGGAGGCCCTTTCCCTGGTCCGGGCGTGAAGGACGACCTCGTGGCCTTGTTCGAGGAGCGAACTGGCAGCAGCAAGGCCGAGGCCATCAGAAGAACCGGTGATGAAGATGCGGCGCAAGGGAAACTCCGATTAAGGATCTTCAGATCAGATGTGGGTCGTACCCTATCACGATCGGTCGCCAGAACAGCGTCGCGCGACCGGACGGCCGCCGAAGGCATCTCCAGGTGACATGCAGGTACCGCCAGACCCGTCGAGCCTTTGCTTGCTTGCCCGCTGCCTTTGCCTTCATCGGCGTCTCTGCCCTTCAACGTCGAGCTGGACGATGAAGGTCGCGCAGGCAGTGACCGTCGAAGGACATCGTCGGACGGTCAGGCTCAATAGGCAGCGTACATCGAATAATTCGCGCGCGATGGTGGGTAATGACGCAAGCGTGCTGATCTTGTAGATCGCAAGCCTTATCGTCCCGGCGCTATCGGCATTGCTCGGCGAATGGCAGGGCACGCAAAGGTATGTAACGCCGACCCGGTGCAACATCAGCGCGGATTTGCAGCCAAGTATACTTTCTCCGAAACCCGTTACCATCTCGAACAGGGTTATTAAACCTATTTTCCGCCAATATCAAAGTTGCGTTTCTGTTGTTTATATGAAAGAGACTACACCTACTTTTATTTCGCTGGCTGATCAGGGCGGCGATATTGAAAATAGAGATCGGACGGATGGAAAATCTAGCAAACGCTGCCAGCGAGGACTTACTCGTTGAATTGACCTCAGACATCGTATCGGCCTACGTGAGTAATCATGTCGTTCCTATGAGCGATTTGGGCTCCCTCATCGCCGACGTCCACGCGGCTTTGTTTTCGAGCTCGATACCTCCCGCTGAAGTGGCTGCCGAAAAGCAGAAGCCGGCCATTTCGGTCCGCAAATCTCTCCAGGACGATCAATTGACGTGCCTGGAATGTGGGCTTAGCTTCAAGTCGCTGAAGCGCCATTTGATGACCAGTCACTCCCTTCAACCCGATGAATATCGCGAGAAATGGGAGCTTTCGAGCGACTATCCCATGGTCGCCCCGGCGTATGCGGAGGCGCGTTCACGTTTGGCCAAGGAAAGTGGTCTTGGACAGAGGCGTCGGCAGAAGGTGGCCTGACACGATGGGGCAGGGCATCTTTTGAAAATCGATACCCATCTTACGTCCCCGGTTCCATGGGCGAACCGGTCAACGCCCTCGGTCCTTGAACGGGCGAAGTGTAACCGCCACGCCCGATCGCAAAGTCTTCCAACAGGATCGGTGATTTCATGCTTCGTTGGGCCATGGTTCGTCCGGTGTCGCCTGCAAGAGGCCATCGGAATGGGAGTGTCAATCGATGACAGGCGACTGTTCGGCCTGCTGCCGAGTCTTGCTGTAGCCTTCAACTGTCGGTTTCAATTGAAGCGCTACCCTAAAAATTCCGGTTCCAGGATCTCCTCCCTACGGTTCCACCCGCAATCGGGGGAGGAAAGCTATGCTTTTAGCCGCCGATGAAATGCCGGCGTTCTACCAGCGAGGATCGGGCCACTCTGCATGTTCCCAGGCGGCGAATTCTGCCGGAGAGATCAGGTTTTTATCGCTGTTCTACAGGCGCATAGGGTAAAAGCGGTCATACATCGGGTCGAAACTTGCGAGAAGTTGCGCAAAGCCGGCCTTCCTTTGCGTTTTCGTCCATGAGCAATAGAGACCGCCGCGACTGTCCATCATGTCGAACACTTCAGACCGAGCTGGATCCAGGCGCTGCCAAAGATCGATGATACTCCCGGCCTGCGCTCCAAAATCCTCGCGCAATCCATCCTCGATAACCGCCTCCAAGGCGTAATCGATGGCTTGTGTCTTGGCCGTGTGATCGAGAAACGCGAGAGATTGCCTCAGGAGCCTTTGCTGCAACATAAGAACGGGCCAAAGGATCTGGACACCATAGCGGACGCCGACTTCCTCAGAGTGTTTGGGTGGTTGAATAATTTCGCGCTGCCGCTCATAGGCTTTTCGCACATCATACCTCAACCCGAGGAAGGAGCCTTCCTTGTCTTTCACAAGAGGCGAGCGATCGTTTACATCGTGGACGACTTCATGCAGCCACGTGAGGGACGTGTAGTCTCCGATCAACAGGATGCCGGCGTAGTTCTTGAGCAAGCGGTAGGAAAGCATCCGCAGTATCCTTTGAGAGCCCATGCGTAGGCCAAGTCAGACCGCCCATGGGTCAACGAGCTCTATTCCGAAGCCTTTGAAATCCTTTGTATTACGCGTGTCGCAAGCGTCAAATCGCGAGCGACGGCGGTGGCCGCGATCAGACCGTCCATGGATGCAAGTCCCCGGCCGCTTCGCTTGGCGAGAGCCATGAGATCACCCCAAGCAAAGGCAACATGCCCAACCAACGGCATAATCCTGTTTTCGAAACGTCGGGGCAGATCATGCGTAAGCCACGTGTCCAAGGCGTCGCGCTTTCGCCCAATCTCCATCAGCGCAACGCCGCGGCGGATTTCGGCAATCCAGACTATGCTGATGAATGTGCGATCTTCGTCAAGCCCGTGAAGCCAATTCAAGACACATTCAGCAGGGCGAAGTTTTGTAACTTCGGACAGAACATTGGTGTCGAGGAGTAGTTTCATAGAGCCAAGTCGCGCGGCTCGTCTCTTAGACTCTCAGTGTCCAGATCGGCGCCACGCAGAGGCGACGCCAATAGAAATTCCGCAAGCGATCCCCTACGCGCAGTCTTCTTCTCCCACTCCTCGGCAGTGACGACCACCACGCTCGGCTTCCCGTTGCGGATAATGGTCTGAGGCGCCGATTGCGCGCGCTCCATCACCTCCAAGAGGTTTGCCTTCGCCCCCGCAACTGTCCAGCTCATATCATCGTGCGTTGATGTGTGCATAATCTCACCCGTGATTAGAATGACCATCTTGACTACGATGCCTGAGCAACGCCGCTGCAAGCGTGCGGTCAAACCGTGCAGCGGGTGCCATCTTAGCGCATAAAAAATGACATAGCCAAACGCCATAGCCGCTGGCGAGATTTGTTCGCCCCAGACCCCGAACGGCGAAACATGTGATATTTTCCTTTGAGTCTCCTGCGGCTGAGGCCGGGTTGACTGATCGAGGCAGCGGATATCGCCGCAGGATTTAGCCTTAAAATATAATTCGGAATGTCTTCTCTGCCGATGACATGCTGGCTAGAGTGGTCAAATTCAAGTTCAGACATTCATTTAAGCCTTTCGGCGCAGATCTGTGCGACGATGTCCTGAAGCTGCTTGATGTGCTGGACAAGCCAGCCGAGCTCTTCCGCAGTGATTTCGTAGTGGGCGGAATAGCGGGCATCGACATAGGCACGGTCGAGTCGGGTGAAGCACCGCCGTGCGAATTTCGTATCTTGAGGCCAAACCTTAATGAGACGTGGCTCGATCCGCTCGGCGTGTGTTCGCAACATGCTCAACCGATGGGATTTCGGGCTGTAGAGGGTCATTATGAGAAGCACGCAGTGATAGGCCCGTTCTGTTGTTTGATGGAGCATAAATGCACCGTCGCGCCAAATGCCGTTCGCGATACTGAATTCAGCGACAGTCATCGCCTCAGTCGAAAGCGGAAACCACTGTTCGAAATGTCGCCGTGCTTCTTCGCGCTCAGCCTCTGGCGTCAGCGGCTTGGGCTCTTTCAGAGGATGCCCCGGGGTTTCGTATAGCATGATGCCATCTCGGGCAATGTCGACAAAGAAGGGCAGGCCGCGGGCAAGTTTATCATTTATGTCCGGCAAGCTATGAACGATGACTTTGGCCGGCGTCTGGAGGCGGGGGGTAGTGGCAAACTCCTGTGTCAGGCGTTCGTCGATCTTCAGCCAGACGTCGTTCTCCTCCGCAAATCTATTGGTGTTGACGATGGCCAAAAGGTCATAGTCAGAGCGATAGCCACTGTCGTGATCTTCGACCCAGTCACCACGAGCATAAGAGCCAAACAGGATCAGCTTCAAAATCCGTCCAGCGCGAGCTTTTTCGGACAGTTTGGTTTTCTGTTCGTCTTCGAACGCCTCAAAGATGATCTGCACGACGTGAGACAACTCGCGGCGTTTTCTGTCGGGCAGATGGTCAAGTTGGTCGGGTACGATCAAAACGGCCTCGTGAGAATTGTCTTTGTGAACCAACATTGTTGAAGATGAATTTTTCACCGCAAACGCAAAAAACGCAAGCGCTGGCGTGCTGCTATTAGACCGGTTCCCGCTCGTATTCGCCAGCGAGCCAAAGGTTGGCCTAGGCGTATGACGGCACACTCTGCCAGAGGACGATGTGGTGGATGATTACATAACCACTTTAAGTACCCTAACGCGATCACGCTGAGCTGTGCCAGTCGGCCGCCTCAATCCACGTTCCATCCCCGAGAGGTGCCCAGCCATCGAGCTGAGTATTCTGCAAATACGGCCTCATGTGTGCAACTTCAAGCGAGGCCTTGATGCTTAGGCTTAAAGCCAGACGGCCGCCGGGCGATCCTCGGCGAATTCACGAAACGTAATGCTGGCGCCACGACCCTGCCTCTGTGCAAATCCCGTTTGGCGCGGCCGTACGTTAATTGATTTACAGAAGGCGGCAACGGTTGCATTGACTTGACCGCTGGACAATGGGCTCCAGATGGCGGTGGCCACGGTATCCTTGCCGGCTTCGACTCTAGAGCGTCGGCCGGTTTCTGTGAATCTGACGATTCACTTGGCTTCGATTTTATCGATTCAACATGGCAGAAGGATTTGCCATGTCTCGCGCCTATTCTTCGGACCTTCGCCAGCGGATTGTTGATGCAATCACGCAAGGCGAAACGCGTGGTACAGCCGCTGCTGCTTTCAAAGTCTCGCCCGCCACGGCTGTTCGGCTTAAGCAGTGGGCGGATCGAAAGGGCTCGGTCGAGCCGTCCCGGCGCGGTCGGCCTAGCGGCGGAAAAATGGGCCCTTTCCAGGATGCCATTATCGCCAAGTTCGAGGTTCAACCGGATATAACCATGCCCGACCTGGCGACTTGGCTGGAAGAGCATCATGGTGTGAAAGCTGATCCTTCGAACCTGTCAAAGCTTCTTTGCCGGGCGGGCTTCACCTTTAAAAAAACACTGCTGGCATCGGAACGCGAACGCGCCGATGTGCGCCGGGAGTGCTATGCAACAGAGCCCCGGACGTCTCGTCATCGTGGATGAGACTTCGGTCAAGACCAACATGACACCACTGCGTGGCAGGAGCATCAAGGGCAAGCGCCTGCAGGCGGATGCGCCTTTCGGCAAATGGCACACCCAAACCTTCATCGCCGGTCTGCGCTGCGATGCCATCACGGCACACTTTGTCGTCGATGGGGCACGGATGGAGACAAGTTCGACACCTACATGCGAACTCAACTCGCACCGACGCTTGAACCAGGCGACGTGGTGATCTGGGATAACCTCAACGTCCACAAGAGCTCCCGAGCAGCGGCGGCCATCGGCGAAAGGAAGGCATGGATACTCTACCTGCCGCGATATTCGCCAGACAACAATCCGATTGAAATGGCTTTTTCGAAGCTCAAGGCACTCTTGCGAAAAATGAAAGCAAGGACTTACGACGATCTCTGGAAAGCCGTCGGAAAAGTCTGCGACCTATTCACACCGCAAGAGTGCTGGAACTATTTCCGCCAGGCCGGATGCGTTGCACATTAATTGCCGACGCTCTAGCGGCGAATGCGCCGAGCGTATTGTTGGCACCCACCAATCGAGCCGTCATCAGCGCGCCTGGCTTGCTGCCGCGAGCGACAGCGACTATTGGTAGCAGCGTATCCACCGACCGACCCGCCGGCCATACCGACGGCCCAATGTCGGTCGCACCGGCTCGCGCTGAATGTTCGCCGCGAGCAGGGCTCTTAAATACACCGTTCACTTTCTGACCGGCGACGTTGCCGTCGAGTAGTCCGCGTGACGGATAGATCGCTCGCTTTACTCTTCAGGTCGCTCTTAGCAGTACTCAGCCAACGAAATCTCCGTTGCGGAGGGCGGTTCAAGTGGTAAGAATACAGCCTCTTGAATGACTATCTACTCAAGGTTCGCATTTTACGTTCTCATGGATCGGAACAAGCGAAAAATCTGATTCTGCGTTGGTCCCATCGATGATATTAAGTAAAGTAGAACCTACCGACCGAAAACACACTATTATCCAACGAGGGCGATCAATGCACGAAAGCCATCTGCAGAGGCTCGAAGCCGAGGCGATCCATATTTTCCGGGAGGTTGCCGCCAGCTTTTCGAAACCGGTCCTACTCTACTCGATAGGAAAAGATTCTTCCGTACTGTTGCATCTGGCCCGCAAAGCATTTTATCCCGCTAAACTACCATTTCCACTTCTGCATATCGATACGACTTGGAAATTCCAGGAGATGATCGCTTTTCGCAACCGGATGGCGGAAGTTATGGGCTTTGAACTATTGGTGCACATCAATCAGGAGGGGCTGGCGCGGGGTGTCTCTCCCCTCGTGCATGGCTCGAATGCTTACACCCACATTATGAAGACCTTGGGGCTGCGACAGGCGCTGGATAAATATGGGTTCGATGCGGCGTTCGGCGGAGCGCGTCGTGACGAAGACAAATCCCGGGCCAAGGAGCGAATATTTTCGTTCCGCAACGCCGCTCATGCTTGGGATCCTAAATATCAGCGACCAGAAATGTGGAAGACCTACAATACCCGCATTGCCACAGGAGAATCGATCCGTGTCTTCCCTCTGTCGAACTGGACAGAGCAAGATATTTGGCAGTACATCCTGCGGGAGAAGATCGAGATCGTCCCACTTTATCTCGCCGCCAAGCGGACCGTGGTGCGACGTGACGGCGCACTGCTCATGGTCGATGATAGCCGCATGTTGGTCCGACCAGAGGAGATCATCATGGAGCGCATGGTGCGGTTTCGGACACTCGGCTGCTATCCGCTAACCGGCGCGGTCGAGTCAGAAGCAGCAACCGTCGAGGATGTCGTCCTGGAACTGCTGATTGCCCGCACCTCTGAGCGGCGGGGGCGCCTGATAGACCAAGATGAATCCTCTTCGATGGAGAAAAAAAAGCGAGAGGGCTATTTTTGATGGATATCACTCGATCCGAGAAGGCGGCAAATCTCGATTTCGTGCTCGATCAGGAAGGCAGGTCTCTACTGCGATTTATTACCTGTGGATCAGTGGATGATGGAAAATCGACCCTGATTGGCCGCCTTTTGTATGATGCCAATATGATCTTCGATGACCAGCTTACGGGACTAGAGAGCGACAGCGTCCGTTACGGTACCGTCGGAGACGACGTCGATTTTGCCTTGCTGCTCGACGGACTGGAGGCTGAGCGTGAACAAGGTATCACCATAGACGTCGCCTATCGGTTCTTTTCGACCAATAAACGCCGGTTCGTCGTGGCCGATACGCCCGGCCACGAGGAATATACCCGTAATATGGTGACAGGCGCATCGACTGCGGACCTTGCAGTCGTGCTAGTCGATGCGCGACGAGGGGTCCTACAGCAGACTCGGCGTCACACTTATATTTGTTCCCTGCTCGGCATCCGCCACATGGTGTTGGCGGTCAATAAAATCGATCTCGTCGATTACGACGAAGTTTTGTTCAACAAAATCCGTGCGGATTACGAAAGTTTTTCCAGCGCGCTTGGGTTCGAGACCCTGTGCGCTATCCCTACTTCGGCGCGCTATGGCGAAAACGTGGCAACGCTTTCGAAACGAACGGGATGGTACAGTGGCCCGACTTTGCTCCGCCATCTAGAAACTGTTGTCACTGAGCGAATGCAGGCAGAAAGTCCGTTCCGCTTTCCCGTGCAGTATGTTTCAAGACCCAATGCGAGTTTCCGCGGATTTGCCGGGCAGGTTGCCTCGGGCTCAATTTCCGTGGGAGATCCGGTCGTTGTCGCCAAGTCCGGTCAGTTGTCGAAAGTCAAGACTATCGTGACCTTTGACGAGGAACTCGCGACCGCAGTTGACGGCCAGGGAGTGACCATCGTGCTGGAGGATCAGGTCGAGGTGTCGCGTGGAAACATGTTGGTGTCACCTGGAGCGCGCCCGCATGTGACCGATCAGTTTCAAGCGCATATAGTCTGGTTCGATGCGAACAGCCTTATTCCGGGGCGGAGCTATCTCTTGAAAACTGAAAACGACAGTACTGAAGCAACCATAACTGCGCTGAAATATGCCATAGATATCAATCGATTCGTTCAGAGGGCCGCAAAGACGCTGTGCATGAATGAAGTGGGGGTCTGCAATATCTCGACCCAGGCACCGCTAGCGTTTGATACCTATGCGGAGAACCGTGCGACTGGAAATTTTATTCTGATCGATCGGCTGACAAATTCTACGCTAGGCGCTGGCATGATCGATCATCCTTTGCGCCGGGCACAGAACATCCATTGGCAGTCGCTGGAAATCGGCCGCGCCTTGCGTGCGAAGCTACTACGCCAAAGCCCTACCGTGATTTGGTTCACCGGGCTGTCCGGTTCAGGTAAATCGACTGTCGCGAACCACCTGGAGAAACTATTATATTCTAAGGGGCGCTACACATACATTCTGGATGGCGACAATATTCGCCACGGGCTAAACCGGGACCTTGGCTTCACCGATGAGGACCGGGTGGAGAATATCCGCCGCGTCGCTGAAGTCGCCAAGTTGATGGCAGATGCAGGGCTTATCGTGATTGTCTCGTTCATTTCTCCGTTTCGCTCCGAACGGTCGCTAGCACGCGAGATGATGGAAGATGGAGAGTTCATCGAAGTCTTTGTCGATACGCCGCTTGAGGAGTGTGTTCGGAGAGACCCGAAGGGCCTTTACCGCAAGGCTCTTCGCGGCGAAATTGCTAATTTCACCGGCATCAGCTCAGACTACGAGCCACCACAGAACCCAGATCTCCACCTAAAGACGCTGACGGCCGGGCCGGACGACCTCGCAATGGAAATCAGCGACTGGCTTTACTCGAATGGCCGGATGTGACTAGCCGCCCTGTATAATTTATTATACGTCCTTTTTCTTTTTTAGTGTGTTTCAAAGTTAGGGTTGATTTCCAAAGAGCGTGACTGGTTCGATCCGGCGTGATTCGCGGCGAAAGGGGCCACTTTGAATATCAAGGAACGCGCTCTTAAGCGCCTTCTTACGCTTTATGTCGCTGGTCAGGCCCAATGAATTGAGGACCTCTGTCACACGTGACTTATCCGCAAACCTTCTATAAAGACTCACGCTGCCTCCCGCGCACTGGATATAGACGCCGCGGGTTTGGAGCATCCTAGTTCTGATCAACCACGAGCCAAGTAGCAGCGATATGAATACCAACACCAGCGGATCACAGCGAAAAAGACCTCTGAGTGCTCACCGGCTTGAGTTTGTCAGCTCCTGACCTGCTTGCCGTCGCTGAATTGGCAGGCAGACGTTGGGTGTGTCCTATATGCAATCCGCCGCCTGCTGTGACACCAACGTGTGACGATCCTATCCATCGAATGGCTATTTGCACTCCATTCCGCTATCAAGCGACCGTCCGCAAATCGCTTGCCGTTACTGAAAAAGGACATAAAGTCTATGCCCACTCGACCTATCCATGACGCCTTAAGTGACGTTGCTGAGGCGATAAGAAAACACCACCTTGCAACAATTTTTGGTTGGCAAGATGTCGCACAGCGCTATCAAAGATCTCGCATTGGAGCGTTTTGGATAACAATCAACATGTCCGTCCTGATGTTGACAATTGGGGTCATTTTCGGATCTCTATTCAGGACGCCAATGGTAGACTTTCTTCCGTATCTATGTGCTGGCCTTGTAGTTTGGGGATATCTATCAACAGTAATTGGTGAAGCATGTCTAACCTTTGTTTCCGCGGAAGGCGTGATACTTCAAATCAAAATACCAATGTTCACACACATTATGCGCCTAATATATAGGAATGTAATTGTATTCCTTCACACCGCGGTTATCATACCTGTAGTGTTGGTCCTCATGGGTCATTCACTAAGTTGGAACATGCTCTTAGCCCCGTTCGGCTTTCTACTTGTTACGGCAAATTTGGTATGGATCAGCGTTTTTCTATCTGTTTTGTGCGCCCGGTACAGAGATATAACTCAGGTCATCCAAAATATACTTCAGATGGTTTTTTACGCAACACCCATAATTTGGAAGCGTGATGTGCTACCCGAAGGAATGGTGCAGTACCTATTGAACTTTAATCCTGCGTTTCATCTAGTTGAAATTGTTCGCGCACCCCTTTTAGGGCAACTTCCTTCTGAATTATCGTGGATCGTGGCGGTATTTCTGCTTCTTGTGGGCTCCTTCTGCAGCCTGCTGTTCTTCGGTAAATTTAAAGACCGCGTCCCGTACTGGTTGTAAGGATATAGTATGACTTCCATCAATCTCAAAAATGTAAGCGTTGAGATACCGGTGTTCAACGCGTCTTCTCGCTCTCTAAAAAACCACATTGTAAATGTCGCAACAGGCGGAAGCATAGCCAGATCTTCAGGGGTCGTAACCATCAAAGCGATAGATGATCTCTCTATCGCGATCGGAGACGGAGAGCGAGTTGGTATAGTCGGGCACAACGGAGCAGGCAAAACAACTCTTCTCCGAGTTCTGTCCGGCATTTATGTACCGACTAATGGATCTGCGCAGATTACAGGGAAATGCGTTTCATTGATCAATATTGGCCTTGGTATAGACCCTGAGGCCACAGGACGCGACAACATCAGGCTAAGGGCCGCCATGATGGGCCTTGGGTTGAAAGAATTGAGTCGCCAGTTCGAGGATATTGCGGAGTTCTCTGGTCTCGGCGGTTTTCTGGATATGCCATTCCGAACTTACTCAAGCGGCATGCAACTGCGACTGGCGTTTTCAGTCTCCACAGCAATCCGTCCGGAAATACTTATCATGGATGAATGGCTATCTACGGGTGACGAGGACTTTCGAATCAAAGCTAACGCTAGACTTCAAGCAGTCGTCAATTCGACAAGGATACTGATTTTGGCCAGCCATTCGAGAGACTTGTTGCTAACTCACTGCGATCGAGTTATCTGGCTCGAGCATGGACGTTTGAAAATGGACGGGCCTTGCGCTCCTGTATTAGATGCCTATTTTAACGGCGGCTAATGGGCAAATCGAATGTGGCACGGGGACAAGTGATTTGAGTGACAACAGCGGCCGAGTTTTTATCATAGATCATATGTGTGTCCTGCCATATGGGCACAACTTAAATGCACTTGTACTTTTCGAAAAGGCTCTTCAAGGTAGTTTTTCACAGTCATTTGCTCTAGCCAGCCGCCATCTTCCAGATGAGGCAGAGCAATCCGCACAAGTACTGAGAGAGCTAAAATATCCATACCGTGGCCTTATACCCGTCCCTGTGAGGGAACCGGTCTCGGGCAAGACAGCTGCTTCATCTAGTAAAGTTTTAGGGCAGATCGCCACTTTGGCTTGGAGAGCAATGTATACCGGATGCAATGTAGTCTTTGGTTATGACTACATGAGAGCTTCCTTGAAACGAGATTGGAAAAAAGTTTTTCGGCGTCACAGAATTGGGAAAGGAGATTGTCTCTTTTTCCCAAGTTCTGAATTTTACGGTTGTGTGTCGCTGCTAGATTTTCTCTGCGAATTGCCGGAAAGCGCTCGTCCTAGCGCGCATTTTCGGTTGATTGGTGTCATGGAAAGCGCCAGCTACGAACTTGAGTCAGGACGACCTCGCTTCTTCCGAGAACTTAGGCGAGCAACCGAAGCTGGAATAAATCTTAGCCTTTCGGCAGAGACACCGGCATATTGCGAGTTTGTTGAGCGGATTACGGGCTTGAAGGTCGAATTTCTTCCTTATCCGCTGGCGAATGCTCAATCTGAAGTTACATGGGGCGAGAACAAGGTGGTTTCATCACCTGGACAGGGCCGAGCTGATAAGGGTTTCATGCGATTGCAAGGAATTGTCAAGCGGGTTCAAGAGCGCGTCGGCACCTCGGCGTTTAGGTTCGATGTTCAGGATATGAGAAAGGGTGATCGACATTTTCGCAAAAGGTATCGTAGTATCTTATCTTACACTCCGAACTTGCGATTACGTCCTGCGCGCCTCAAACAAGTAGAAATCGACCAGATGTATCGGGAAGCAGATATATTTCTACTTCCTTACGACTCTTCTACATACTCTTATCGTGGATCTGCTGTGTTTCAAGAAGGTATTGCAGTCGGGCGTCCCGTAGTTTGTGGTCACGGTCTAGGGTTCTCCACACTGGTTGAAAAGTATGGAAATGGCCTATTGGCGTCTACAGACGTTGAATTTGCGGAATGCATTATTGAAATGGCGTCTTGGGGTCGAGATGAGGTTAGTCAACGTATGGTCGATGCTCGAATGATGTACGAAAAGGATTTTAGTGACGGTCTAAGAGCTGTCGTAGCGAGTATTACACGATGACCAGAGCACCTATTGCTTTCCTAGACCATCCATTTCATAAAAAAACCAAATCTAGCAATTTCTTTATAGACATTCTCTCTAAAGAATTCGATGTTCATGTGTTTTATCTTGAGGGCGACCCGAGAGAAATGATGCGTGAACTTGGAGATTCCAATTATGAAACAGTAATTTGCTGGCAAACTGAATTCTGTGCGCCCTACTTTTTAATGAGGGGCAAAAGAGTCGTTTGTGTGCCGATGTATGATGGGGTAGCGAACGCGCCGGATTGGTATTGGTTGCCAATGCGACAGGCCAGGTTTGTAAACTTTTCTCGAACCTTACACCAAAGACATCGAGCCTTAGGCATAGAGTCGATCTATGTAAAATACTTCGGAACAGCAAAAGATCACGAGCAAGCTACATTCGAGACGCTCCGCGGAATTTTTTGGCAAAGGCGCCCGCAGGAAGGTCTCGACTCAAGATTTGCAAGAAGGGTGCTCGGTCGCGTTGTGGATGAACTCCATATTCATAACGCTCCCGATACCGAAGATGCGCTCGAATGGGAGCCACAAGACGATGCGACGGTGTCTTACTTTACTCGGGAAGGGAATACGTACAGGGAAGCGCTGAAGTCAAGCAATGTGTTCCTTTGTCCCCGCCGCACCGAAGGAATTGGCCATCCGTTAATTGAGGCTATGGCCCGCGGAATGTGCATTGTGGCTCATAATCTCCCTACCGCCAACGAGTACATTGTTGACGGAGTAAACGGTATACTTATTGATTACGATAATCCTTCTTCGTTCGAAGCATTGTCGCCGCGACGGCTCTCAAATTCGCGGGCCGAAAAATTGGGCAAGCAGGCGCGGTCTACTTACCTACGTGGTCGCAATGAGTGGCAGAAATCGGAAAATTCGCTTCCTTATTTTGTACAAACAGTGCCGGAGCCTGACTTCACAGAAAAAGATGTTAGTTTCGCGGATCGATATTTAAAAATTTCACGTTATGCACATAGTGATTTCTACCGCTATTTACACGAACTCCTCAATCTTCAACGATCTGGACTGCTTGGTTCAGAGGCATCATCGCTGTCGCTTCGGGAAATTATCAAATGGCGTCTCATTGGCGTGCCTGGTTCTAGAATGGCCTGGCGACTAACAAAAAGGTTTGGCCGCCGCGTCAGGTCCGTCTTCAGATGAATTTATCGGGGAACTAGCGCTCGAGGATCTTTTCATCGCTGCCGCTAAGGGCAATACTGGCCTGATCGATGAAGCCGGTGAGACGGTGTCGGGCGTGCCCTTGGCGGATGCATGGGGAAACATCATGCACCGACGCTCTAGCGTTTCAGACAGGGCAGTTCGTGAGCGCCGAGAACTCGGTTGTAACGTAAGCCCACTGTGAATGCCGTCTTGCGATCATGGGCTATTGACTGCTAGTCCTAGTGGTAAAACTAGACCGTATGTTCGTTGGTGAAGGCCGCTCACCCACGCTGTAGATTGTGTGGGCTCTGGAAGCGGCCAGGGTGAACTACCGATCAGCGAGGGAAAACATGACAAGCGAGCAAGTAGTGACCTGATGTGATGGACGGCCTCCGCTCCCGGCACCACAATGTGCCAAAATGTGGGGTGTCGAACTCACATTCATTGGCCTGGACACATCAAAATTGAAGATTTCCGTGGCGGTTGCCGACGGCGAACGCAACGGTGAGGTTCGGTTTCTAGGTGACATTTCCTCTGAACCCGCGTCCGTCTCGGCGATGGTCAAGAAGCTGGCTAAACGCGGGGCCAAGCTTTGACAAAGAGCGTCTCGTCGTGACCTGATGTGATGGACGGCCTCCGCTCCCGGCACCACAATGTGCCAAGATTTGAGGTCGAACTCACGTCAGGTCAGAAATCGATGCTCCCATCGCAAACCTTTGTGCACAAAACTCAGATTCACCACCTATTGCCAAGCCCAAAAGTCGAACTCAGGGTGGGCGTCTACTAGACGTTCTTTGCTAAAAGCAACTCTCAATCGACAATCTGACTCACCGCTAGACGATTGGCTCTCTATCCGGTAAAGGCAACGCTCGTGAAAAAAATCGTTTAGCCGCAGGAAACCAGTTACAGCTTGCCGATCGCAAGCGCGGCAGTCAAAGGAGAGCGACCTTAGTGAGTGACACGCAAAAAATTGCTCTTATTACCGGGATCACCGGGCAGGATGGTTCCTACCTCGCGGAGCTGCTTCTCGAAAAGGGCTATCAGGTACACGGGATCAAACGTCGTGCCTCTCTTTTCAACACTGATCGTATAGATCATCTTTACCAAGATCCCCATGACAAGAACCAACGCCTCGTCTTGCACTATGGTGACATGACGGACTCCTCAAGTCTCGTACGCATCATCCAGCAAGTGCAACCGGACGAGATTTACAACCTTGCCGCTCAATCCCACGTTGCGGTGTCCTTTGAAGAGCCAGAATACACAGCTAATTCTGATGCCCTTGGGGCATTGCGCATTCTGGAAGCCATACGCATTCTCGGGCTTGAAAAGAAAACACGTTTTTATCAAGCCTCTACTTCAGAGCTCTATGGTCTCGTCCAGGAAATCCCGCAAAAAGAGACTACGCCCTTTTACCCACGTTCGCCCTACGCTGTTGCAAAACTTTACGCGTACTGGATTACTATTAATTACCGAGAAGCCTATGGCATCTATGCCTGCAATGGCATCCTCTTCAACCACGAAAGCCCGGTTCGCGGTGAAACCTTCGTAACACGGAAGATCACACGCGCCCTTGCTCGTATCAAGCTAGGTCTTCAAGACTGCCTCTACCTTGGTAACCTCGATGCTTTGCGTGATTGGGGGCACGCGAAAGACTACGTCGAAATGCAGTGGCTGATGATGCAGCAAGATACCCCGGAGGATTTCGTTATTGCAACAGGCGTACAATTCAGCGTCCGCGATTTCGTGGATGCCGGGGCGAAAGAAATTGGCATTTCGCTTAATTGGCAGGGCGAAGGCGTGAATGAAAAGGGTTACGATGGCAGCGGAAAGTGCATTGTAGCGGTGGATCCCCGTTATTTTAGACCCACGGAAGTCGAAACTCTTTTGGGTGATCCAACAAAGGCTAAAGAGAAGCTTGGGTGGGTGCCGAAAATCACATTTCAGGAATTAGTCGCGGAAATGATGCGGGAAGACTTGAAAGCTGCGCAACGCGACGAATTGGTGAAAAATTATGGTTTCTCTGCCTACAATTATCACGAGTGAGTAATGGACAAAAACGCTAAAATATATGTTGCAGGCCATAGAGGAATGGTAGGCTCAGCTATCGTCCGCCGTCTTCAATCCATTGGCTATGAGAATATCATAGTCCGAACACATGCGGAACTGGATCTAATTGACCAGGGGGCGGTGTCAGATTTTTTTGAGACCGAAAAGCCTGACTACGTTTTCATGGCAGCAGCAAAAGTTGGCGGGATTAACGCCAACAATGTGTACAGGGCCGATTTCCTTTATAAGAATTTGATGATACAAGCAAACGTCGTAAACTCCTCCTATAAGTCAGGCGTCGAACGGCTACTCTTTCTTGGTTCGAGTTGCATTTATCCTCGCGATTGCCCACAGCCGATTCTTGAAGAGTTTTTATTGACTGGGCTGTTGGAACAAACTAACGAGCCTTACGCGATTGCCAAGATCGCTGGTATAAAGTTGTGTGAAAGCTACAATCGGCAGTACGGAACGCGATATTGCTCTGCAATGCCGACAAATCTGTATGGGCCAAATGACAACTATGATCTTAACAACAGCCACGTATTGCCTGCTTTGATCCGAAAATCTCATGAAGCAAAGGTGGCGAAAGACAAACAACTAGTAGTATGGGGTTCGGGAAAGCCCATGCGTGAATTCCTCTATGTCGACGACATGGCTGATGCTTGTGTTTTCCTGATGGAAAGCGACATCGATGATGGCCTTTTCAATGTCGGAACCGGCGAAGATGTAACAATTCGAGAACTTGCGGAGATAATAATGGACGTTGTCGGTTTCGATGGTCAAATCGTGTACGACGACACGAAACCTGACGGAACTCCTCGAAAGCTTCTCAGTGTTAACAGGATGCGAAAATTAGGTTGGGAAGCCACGACAAACCTCCGCGCCGGAATTGCCAAGGCCTATGAAGATTACTTGAATCGTTATATTTATAGGCAGGCATAAATTGCGTATTGGCGTCGATGCCCGAAATCTCGTAACTAGCATTACGGGTATCTCGCGTTATGTTTTAGAAAGTTGTCGCGCACTTTCTGAAATGGGCCATGATCTTATCCTTTATCTGCCCGAGCGGCAACCCAGCAATCTTCAACTGCCAGGACGCGTGAACGCAGCCTTAGCATATAGAGGTGGATTACTGCGCACGGTCTGGGGCCAGACCCGTCTGCCAATTTTGGCTCAGCGAGACGATCTTGACATATTCTGGGGACCTGCACACAGACTACCAACGATGCTTAGTTCCAAATTACAGGCGGTGGTAACAATCCATGATCTAGTATGGCGCGATGCGTCGTCGACGATGACGCTGCAAGGTTGGCTCGCAGATATGTCTCTGATGGGACCAGCGATCTCTCGCGCATCAAGAGTTGTTGCAGTATCAAATGCCACAGCGGTATCTCTCGAGATGGCGTATCCGAACTCAAAGCAAAAAACCAGGGTGGTTTATCCAGGATTGACTGTTTTTCCCGAGCATTTGGCGTTGCCATCCGAATATTTGGACATTCAAAGACCATATATGCTTTTCGTCGGCACGTTAGAACCTAGGAAAAATCTGGCAAAATTACTGCAGGCATATGCACAGTTACCTGGAACGATAAGGCGCCAACTGTCGCTAGTAATCGCAGGTGGGCCAGGTTGGAAAGTCGATCACTTGGCTGATCTTGCGCGACTTGGTATCGCAGACTCGGTTAGAATAGTCGGCTATGTGACTGACGCCCAATTAGCGGGTCTGTACAGAGACGCAGAGTTCCTGGTGATGGTATCACTTTATGAGGGTTTTGGACTCCCGATAATTGAAGCCAACTCAATGGGGACACCTACGATAGTGTCTTCGACGTCGTCCCTCCCAGAAGTCGCGGGAAAGGCAGCAATATTGGTCGATCCGAACAATGTCGACGAAATTTCTAACGCGATAACTAGTCTCTGGAGTGATAGAGACCTTCATGCTCGGTTAAGCGCAAACGCGCTTTCAAATGCGGCGCGCTTTAGCTGGAAAAATACTGCGACCGGCTTGATTTCGGTATTTGAAGATGCGCTCTCTAACTCTTGCAATTCCGCTTAGCTAGGACAAAAAATGGCATCTCGACGGTGAAGTCAGCCTTGGAAAAACGGGTTGGAACTAGATGAAGCTTTAGCTTAGACTTAGATTGTCTAGTTGCACAAGCCAAAGGTTGAAGTGCGCGGATGCTGTTGTTGCCTTTGTAGCCGACGGCCTCTATGGTTAAGTTCCGGTCCCGGCAGTCAATTGAGCAAGCGTCGTCGATTTTTTTGAGAACGGCCAGCTAGTTGGATAATCTCATCGAATTTTCAAATGAATTAAAGAACCGGGACGAGCATCTTTTACAGTCAAAGGGATGCGTCAGATGCCATCACAGTCCATTGATCACGCTAGTTGCAGGTTTGACGGGGGCTGGGCACATTTGGGCGGTAGCTTCAGTGTTGCGTCTGTAGTATCGTTGGTTTTCGCAATTTACTGCCTGCACACTGAGCCTGGAGCCCTGAATGACGACGGACTTTATTACGCGCCAAGTGGGCTTTATGGGTATCTCATTCCCGGTAAGCCTGTCGCCGCACGAGCAAATTATTTCAGAAGAGCTTGAAAGATCGGAGGTATGGGAGCCAAATCAGCTTGTTCTCTACCCTCAACTAGTTCAGGAGGGTGGTGTATTTGTTGACGTCGGTGCAAATGTCGGCATCAACTCAATATTCATGTCCCGCATTGTGACAAATGTTGATGTTTACGCCATTGAGGCATCCGCAGCCAATTATCAACTACTTGTAAAGAACGCGGGTCAAGGTGGGTTGAAGCTTTTTAACCTTGCCATAGCAGATAAAGACGGTTTCATTCAGTTTAGTGGTGAAGGTACAAACGCGCAGATTGCCTCAGAGTTGCATCCTGGCACGGCGTCAGTAGCGTGCCAGACTTTAGATAGCTTTATCCGTGATAACAAAATCGCAAAGATTGATCTAATTAAAATTGATGTGGAGGGATTCACAGACGTCGTGATTAGCGGAGCTAGCCAATCCCTGACTATAACGGATAGTGCAATAGTTGAGTTTTCAATACAGCAGGTATTGGATCGTTACAAAGAAACTCAACTTTCGTTCGCGACGAAGATATTCAAGCAACAGGTAGATTTTTTTCGTCAATTTATGCCGCATGTTTACTACGTCTCTCGTGGCGATGGACTAATTCGGATTGATGATATCGATGAATTGATTGCAATGCTTAGAATAGAGCACGATGTGGGAGATCTGCTTTTCACTAGGAGGGAAGATCTTGTATCATCGTCGGTGGGTTCGTTCAGCCTATCGCGGATTTCGGAGCTTATGCGACAAAATCACTACCGCCTGACAGAGATCGCGACGTTGTCACATCAAAATCACTATCGCCTTACCGAGATCGAGACATTATCGCGTAAGAACGAAAGTCTTGAACTGGCAGTTAGTGAGCTGAAGCAGGAAAATCACTACCGCATCGAGGAAAATGTTCGATTGGAAAAATTGACGCAACAGCTTTCTGGCTACGACGACGCGGATATGGATTAGGTTCTCCCGCCGCGCCCAATCCGGGTGAATTTTGTGAACTGTGCTCACCGTATTACGGTGTCAAATGCGTAATGTTCCCGTGGAGAAGCACAAATGAAGCCAGTTTTTGTTGTCTCGAGTTTTCGAAGTTCAAGTACGTGGCTTTGGGGAAAGTTTCGTCAATCCGAGCAAACCTTAACATACTACGAACCGTTTCACGAGGGTCTATCTCACCTTACTCAAGAACAGGCGATGGCAATTGGACCAGGGGATTGGAAGTCGGGGCACCCAGAATCTGCCCCATATTTTCTTGAGATGATCCCGCTCCTAAAAGCGGAGGGCGGAGTGACCGCTTTTAACACGAGTTTTGCATTTCAAGAGTTTATTGCATCAAATGGAATCGATGGGGAACTTTCCAAGGAACAACTTTTATATGTAGAAACACTGCTCTCACTCGCGAAGAGCCGAGATAAAACTCCTGTACTGGCGTGCACGCGGTCATTGGGAAGAGTGGCGGGGCTGAAAAAAGCATTCGGGGGAGTCTACATATTTTTGTATCGACCAATGTATGACCATTGGATGTCTTACCTTTCGCAAGCTCGTGCTGGGAATACATATTTCATCGAAACAACAAACGAAATTTTGCGTTCCAACAAACACGATGATGTCATTCGTTGGATAGGTGATCGATATCCAATATCGGGTGTAGGTGAAGAAACGCCCGATCTACTCACCAATAATTTCTACAGACATTTCGCGCTACATATATATTTGTATATAGTCGCCTTCGAAATTTGCGACATCAAGATAAATGTGGCCGATGTTTCGCGTGCTCGGGATTTAGGTGTTGTTGCGGAGGACGCAATTGCGGATAAAACTGGAATTAGAGTTAGTATTCACGACGCCGAGCGCAAGGTGGAGAGTCATGATTTCTTGTACTCCCCAGAGGAATTGATTGAAATCGAGCAATATATACTAGATTTAATCAAATCTTCTGTGCCGCAGAGAGATTTTGCAAGGGATTTTCGTGAAGATTTTAACCGGGATGTTTCGATGGTCAAAGCTTTATCCGGCACGAAGCTGGAGCGCCAACTCATTGATAACGAAATGCAAGTTATTAGTGCCGAACTTGCAAGAACGTCCGAGGTGCTGAGAGATAAAATTGTCGAAATTAGATTAAAGCACCACGCTCTTGCTATTGAAAGTAATAGAAATGCGTCGTTGCGCAATGATATTGAGGCCATTAGAAAGCAAGTTCTGAGTATAACGGAAAGCAGATCTTGGAGGATTACACGTCCAATCAGGTTTTTCTCGAGATTGTGGCGTAGTTGCTTCAATAGTTGTTTTGGCAAGTCTTGAACCCGGCGAACCATTTCCGCTAGCGCTGTTTGTTTCTCGATAATCTAAACAAAGTCACATATGGGACTAGTTGGTGTAAACTCTTTGAGTATGGTTCTGTCCGCGTGCTGGCGGCCGACGGCGGGCAGATTATGGACGTCTATCCTGGACCCGCAAAAGCACCACGACTTAACCGTCGACTATTCCATCGCGTCCTAATAGTTGCCGATCTACATTTTCGCCGAGAGCCTCTCGAGGCCCACGCCGGCAGTAGGTGATAGGCCGGTCCCACGGTCGTGGGTGGCGCTCGAGTGAATGGTCAAGCTGCCACCGACGATCGCAAACTATTTTTATTAGGTGCGGCCGAATTCGTCGTTGAGGCGGATGATGTCGTCCTCGCCGAAATAGGAGCCGGTCTGCACCTCGATCAGCTCCAGCAGGATCTTGCCCGGATTGGCCATGCGGTGGACTTCGCCGAGCGGGATGTAGACGGACTCGTTCTCGCGCACGACCTGCACCTTGTCGCCGATGGTGACTTCGGCCGTTCCCTTGACGACGATCCAGTGCTCGGAGCGGTGATGGTGTTTCTGCAGCGACAGCTTCTTGCCGGGCGTCACGAAGATGCGCTTCACCTGGAAGCGGTCGCTCTTGATCAGCGACGTGTAGCCGCCCCAGGGGCGATAGGACGTGGGATGGGTTTCGGTGAGTGTCGCGGTCTTCTTGTGGCCGGCCAGCAGCTTGACCAGCTTGCCGACATCCTGGCTGTCCTTCAGATGTCCGACATAGACGGCATCTTCGGATGCGATGACGGCGACGTTCTCGAGACCCTGCACGGCAAGATGAGTACCGTGGGTCATGACGAGAGAGTTCCGGGTGTTGACCAGCGTCGTGTTGCCGGCCGACACGTTGCCGTTCTCATCCTGCTTGCCGACCTTCCACACCGAATCCCAGCTGCCGAGGTCCGACCACAGGAAGGACGAGGGGACGACGGCGGCATTCGACGTCTTTTCCATGACGGCGTAGTCGATGGATATGTCGGGGCTCTTGGAAAACGCCTCGCTGTCGAGACGGGTGAAGTCGAGATCGCGAACGCCCTTGGCAAGGGCTTCCTTGGCCGCCTTGACCACGGCCGGTGCAAATTCGGTCAGCTCCGCCAGCAGTGGCGTCACCGGGAAAACGAAGATGCCGGAATTCCAGTAGAAGCCGCCGGCAGCGAGCATCGCTTCGGCTTTGTCGACGGGTGGCTTCTCGATGAAGCGCTTGACCGCATGGGCGCCCGAGGCCAGCGACTTTCCGACTTCGATATAACCGTAACCGGTGGCAGGCTCGGTCGGGGTGATGCCGAAGGTGACCAGCTTGCCTTCTGCCGCCGTGGCACGGGCGATACGGATGCAATCGAAATAGGTGGCGTCTGCCGTGATCTCGTGGTCGGAGGCCAGAACCTGGATGATGGTATCCTTGCCGAAAAGATCGCTCGCTACAGCGGCTGCGGCGGCGACGGCGGGGGCCGTGTTGCGGGCAACCGGCTCGAGCAGCACGGCTGCAAGTTCGATGCCGAGTTCGCGGGCCTGCTCGGCCACGAGGAAACGGAACTCCTCATTGGTGACGACGATGGCCGCTTCGTAAAGGTCCCTGTCGGAAACGCGCGACAGGGTGTTCTGAAACAGTGTCTGGTCTCCCACGAACTGGATAAACTGCTTTGGCGCCGTGGCGCGCGACAGCGGCCACAATCGAGTTCCCTTGCCACCGGCCATAATGACCGGGACGATTTTTGCTGCCATGAATTCGATCCTCTTTAAAACTTGTCGTCGATGAATTTCTGCAGGCGAGGTCATCTCGCCGCCGTCTGCGCAGTTCTTGTAAGGTTGTCCGCTGTAATTTTCTACTGCTCTCTGCACTCCACCAAGTGCGCACCGATAACATGATTAGTTACGCCTTCCTTCAGCACATAGATCGTAGATCTGCAAAGCGGGGGAGGGAAGCGACAAACACAAATGACCTTCCTGTCCCTACCATGCCAGCCTTCCGTGGAGCCGCCATTCACCAATCGCCTAATCAGCGATCCAAATCCGATATCCCCCTGAAATACACAAACTCCAGCCGCGAAACGAGTTATGCCAAAGTAGCGCTACTCGCTCCGACCGCGATTTACGTAAAATAGGGAGAAAATTCTACCAAACTTCGTGAGGTTACGGCGGCATTGATGCTTTCACAACGGGCCGTGAGCGTCCGTATTTCAGTCGACTGGCGTGTCATCGTTCACGTTTGCCTTTACGCACAATTCGGCACCGGCTAACACGCGTGTTAGGAGCCACGCCGCCGCTTGATCAGATGGCGGAAGCTCAAAATTAGTTAGAGGCCCTTAGTATGCGTGTTCTTCATTTTTTCAAGACCTATTATCCTGATTCTTTCGGGGGCGTTGAGCGCACAATTCATGCGATAGCCAAAGGGTCGCTCGCCCATGGCATCCATTCGAACGTGCTGTCACTCAGTCGCGAGCCGTTCGCCAATACATTGGAGTTTGACGGCCACATGGCGTACAAGGCAAAATTAGATTTCGAATTTGCTTCTACCGGGTTTTCTCTTGAGGCTATTTCCAAGTTCAAGGAACTAACTGCAGAAGCCGATATTGTCCACTATCATTTTCCCTGGCCGTTCATGGATCTTGTCCATATGCTGCATCCTCCGGGTAAGCCAAGTATTGTCACATATCATTCTGATATCGTTAAACAAAAATTTCTTTTGCGACTCTACAAACCGCTCATGCACCGGTTTCTAGGTAGCATCGATTGCATAGTGGCGACTTCGCCGAATTACGCCAACAGTAGTGAGGTTCTTCGAAGATACAGTGACAAGACCGAAGTCATCCCGATTGGCCTCGACGAGTCGGATTATCCACGCGCTTCTGAAGAAATAAAAGCCAGCTGGAAGGCCCGCTTCCCGGAGCCATTTTTTTTATTCGTAGGCGTGCTTCGCTATTATAAAGGTCTTCACACATTGATCGAGGCAGCAGAAAATGTTCACGCTGGTATTCTGATCGCTGGTGAGGGGCCCATGGGAGAAGAACTTAAACAGCAGACAAAACGCGCAGGCTTGTCCAATGTGCACTTTCTGGGTCCTGTCGGAGATGTCGACAAAGCAGCACTCTTAGAGCTTTGCACCGCGTTCGTTTTTCCGTCGCATCTACGTTCGGAAGCTTATGGGCTGTCTCTGGTTGAGGCGGCAATGTTTGGTAAACCTATGATTACGTGCGAGCTCGGTACTGGCACGAGCTTTGTTAATAAGGACGGGAAGACAGGCACGGTGGTGCCGCCTAGAGACGCGGTGGCGCTGGCGAACGCCATGAAGATGTATCTCCAAAATTCAGATGTTCTCAGCTCTCACGCACATGGGGCAATGACACGTTTTCGAACCGAACTCGGTTCGAAAAACATGGTTAAGCGCTACTGCGAAGCTTACAAAAAAATTTTTGACGATACCCAAAAAGTTATCAGATAGCTGCTTTGCCACGTGTAAGTCGCCTTCGCTCTGGGCTGGCGCCAGCCGTAAGCGCCCGCTTTGGCCGATGTGAGATCAAGATCGCAGCCTAGCTGCGTAAGACGTCGTTGGTGCAGAAAACCGCACGATCTTTACCCTGTTCAAGATAGTCTGCAACGTGGCAGGTGTCCGCGCATAGGCAATGCGCTCCCGTATCCTCGCATGACCAAGAGTGATGCCAAAGAAAAACCGCAGGGCTCAGATCGTTGGGTTTAAGGGCCGTCCACGATAACTACGGCGAGACCAGATGCACCTGACATGCATGCCTTCCACTCCTAGACGGGACGGCGATGGCCCGAAATAGCGCGAGAACTTCGTCACCGCGTGCAAATACCATTGTCGTGTCATCGATCACATGCTGACGTAGCGGCTGCCCTCTGTCATCGTCATCTCCTGTTTGAAGGATTGGGCTGAAATAGCCCTATCCTTCAGATTAGCGGTCCACTATCCAAATCAGTACCCCTAAATACTGTGCAAACGGCTCCGTTTAATCCTGAATGTCGCTCCGACATATTCTCCCGACTGCCCGAAAAAGCGACTTATTGCCCTGTTCGGGCAAAGGCGCGGACCAGATCAAGTCCTTGGATCAAAAGCGACTTTGCCTCGTTTTCGCTCGCCGCCTCGACATAGCAGCGCATTTCCGGGGCGTTGCCCGAGGGACGGAAATGGATCATCCGGCCGTCCTCCAGCATGACTTGCAGGCCGTCTATGTCGCTCGTTGAGGCCACCGATCCAACAGGTGCCAGAAACGCAGCCAGATTGCTTTCAGAGGCGCGCAGATGCGCCATCAGCGCGCCGCTGGTCTCGAGTGCGAAATTCTCCAGCCGGTCGGCTGCGGCAAAGGGCAGGCTGTAGCCGGCGGCGATCTGAGACAGGGTCTTCTTCGAAGCCGCTGCCGCATGGAGCGTGGCAAGGATCGGCAGAAAACTATCGCGCGTCGGCAGGGGCTGGATGGTCGTGCCGTTGACGGTAAAGGCGCTTGCCGTCAACGTGCCGCCATTGGCCTCGAAACCCATGACGCCCGGCCGTCCGTCCGCAAGCGCGGCGTTCATGCCAGCGATCACATAGGGCGAGCCGACGCGGGTGCGGGTGACGCTGTAGCGGCCGGCGGTCTCGATACCGGAATTGGAGGTGACAGGCGTAACGAGCACGCCGGCACCGAGGAAATTGGCGGCGATGAGACCGAGGAGGTCGCCGCGCAACGGCTCGCCGTGTTCGTCCGAGACCAGTGGCCTGTCGCCGTCGCCATCGGCGGAGACGATGGCATCGAGCCGGTGTTCGTTCGTCCATTCGCGAAGAAGTTCGACGGTCTGGGCAGAGACGGCTTCGGTATCGACCGGGATGAAGCTGTCGGAGCGACCGAGCGGCACGACGCGGGCGCCGTAATGAGCTAGGACTTGCCCCAGCAGGTCGCGGGCGACTGTGCTGTGCTCGTAGACGCCGACGGTCAGGCCCACAAGGCTGCCTGCTGGCAGGAGTGCGGCGTTGCGGCTCAAGAACTGTGCCTCAGCCTGATCGCCGCGCTTCTCCGCGCTGGCAGGCGAGGCGTCGATGGCACTGTCGCCGATGGCGGCCGCTTCCGCTGTGATGGCTTCTTCGTCCTGCTTGTCGATTTCGCCGTCCGGGCGGTAGAATTTGATGCCGTTGCGATCGGCCGGAATATGAGAGCCGGTCACCATCAGGCTGGCGGCTCCGAGTTCCAGGCCATAGAGTGCCAGCGCTGGCGTGGCGATGGCGCCGCAATCGATCGGTACGAGGCCGGCGCGCTCCAGCGCCCCGATGCAGGTCGCAGCAACTGATGGGCTCGACTCGCGGAAATCGCGACCGACGAGAACGGGGTCACCAGGCTTGGCATGGCCGCTCTTCAGGAGATGACGGGCAAACGCCGTTGAATAGAGAGCCGAGGCGCGGCCTTCGAGATCGACAGAAAGGCCGCGAAGGCCGCTCGTTCCAAATTTGAGACTGCTCACGCGATAACTCCCGACATTGATAAGGCTTTATGGCGCAGGACCGAAGATCGATCAACCGACGCAAACGGACGGACAGTTGTTTGTCGGAGGGCCTCGGTTAAGGAGATCTACAGCGTGCATTTTCGCGTCGGCCGCCTTGGTCAGCACCGGCAGTCGCACGTCGCAGGGGAAACCACCGCCGCGGCTGAAAGTGGTCTTGGCGACGATCGACTAGGCCGCAAAGCTACGCAGGCAGGTGTCAGTCGCGATTGCAGACGCCAACGTCGCGAGCCAGGATCCGGCAAGGCCGATCAGGAGCGACAAAAGGACGAACGTGTCAGCGGACGGCTGGCGCAGACGCTGTGTTCGTGCCGAGCGATGAGACGCTGTTTCAGGAGGCTCCCGATCAGAGCGGCGATGTCCTGCCCGCCCGTTCTGCCGAGACTGTCGGGCGTGTATCCTGCGCAGGATGGCGGCGTTGTCAAACCATAGGTCACCCGGACAGCGGGTGCCGTGAAGGAGACGCCAGCGCCAACGAGGATTTTTGTCTCATCCCTCGCCGACAATTCCGTGAACGCGCCGAGAGTGACCAAACTCACCGTGGGCGCTTTGAATTAACAACGTCGCTATGTCTCGCCAGCTCCTTCCTGTCGTTGAGATCAAATTTCCGGACCGGGGCTCGATCAGGGCGGCGGAACAATTTTCCCTACCCAAATCAGCTCGTCGTTTTTCGCATGGCTGCGCTGCAACAAAGTCTATTTAATGTGCTGGAAGATCGGCTATCTTCTGGTCATCGAAGCGATGCACCTCCTCCCGCAGAGCTTCGAATTCAGGCGGCCCACTCCTCCTCCCGGGGACGCCTGTCGGAATAGCGGCGCTCCTCCTCCTAGGCCGCTATTCGGTTCTTTTCAAAAAGCCTGCCGCACCTCCTCCCGCGGCAGGCTTTTTCGTTTTGGGTCCAACGCGTCAGAGGCCTAGAGCGAGTTGCGGTTCTGCCACGTGGTCTTCCGTGTTCAGCGATGACAGGGTAACGCCCAGCAGTCGCACCGGACGTTTGAACGGGAACGCCGATGCGAGCAGAATCTCTGCGGCCTCCAGTGCCATGTCGATATCCGAGATAGGCCCTGACAGGGTTTTGCTACGGGTCGCTTGGCTGAAATCCGAATATTTGATTTTAACAGTCACCGTCCTTCCCGTGATGGCGTTGGCCTCACAATGGCGCCAGACCTTTTCGGCCAACGGTCTCAGCTCGGCCTTGGCCAGATCGAGATCGTCGATGTCCTCGACGAACGTATCCTCGGCGCCAACAGATTTGCGGATCCGGTCGGGCCTGACCTCGCGTTCGTCGATGCCGCGGGCGACCCCGTAGAAATAGGGGCCGGACTTGCCGAAAGTCTGCTGGAGGAAGGCAAGAGACTTCGATTTGAGGTCAAGGCCGGTCTCGATGCCGTGCCGTTTCATGCGCTCGGCCGTCGCAGGCCCGACACCATGGAATTTCTTGACGGGGAGGATCTCGACAAAGCCCGGGCCATTCTTCGGGGTTATCACCGCCTGGCCATTCGGCTTGTTCAGGTCGCTTGCCATCTTGGCCAGAAACTTGTTGTAGGAGATGCCGGCAGATGCATTGAGGCCGGTGACAGCCTTGATCTTCACGCGGATCTCCAGCGCAATGTCGGTGGCGATCGCCATGCCCTTCAGGTTCTCGGTCACGTCGAGATAGGCCTCGTCGAGCGACAGGGGCTCGATCAGGGCTGTGTACTCAGCAAAGATGTCCCGGATCTGCTGCGACACCTGCCGATAGACCTCGAAGCGTGGCGGCACGAAGATCAGCTCCGGACATTTCCGCTTGGCGGTCACCGACGGCATGGCCGAGTGGACACCGAAGGTTCGCGCTTCGTAACTTGCCGCCGCCACGACACCCCGGGCCGCCGATCCGCCAACGGCCAGCGGTCGTCCGCGCAGGTCAGGATTGTCGCGCTGCTCGACCGAGGCATAGAAGGCATCCATGTCGACATGAATGATTTTGCGAGTTGGCGGTAGCGTCACGTCGTTCATGGTGGCCATATGAGAAGGTCATCGAAACAAAAAGAGAACATATCAGCGTTTCGACCGATATCCAAGGCGATTGACGGTGACTTGCCCGCTTGAGGCAACCTGTGGGCCTAAGGGACGTTGAGCCAGGTGACATCAGCAACAGGAGATAGCCGCATGGCCGACGACAGCACCCTGAAGATCCGAGCCACCTTCTCGACCCGGGCCGCAGCCGATCTGGCGGTCGAGCATCTGGTTCAGCAGCACGGCATCGCAAGGCCTGACATCTTCATCCAATCGACCACCAATGAAAACACCGTCGGCACGTCGCCATCGGGCGGAGACCTTTCGCACAATGAGGGCGCGCGCGACGATGCGCCGCTTGGCGGCGAAATCGAAGTGTCCGCTAACATCGCTTCCAGCCAAATTACGGTTGTCCAACGCAGTCTGGGCGAGGCGGGTGCCATCCGCGTCTCGGGCCAATAGGCGCCCACGCCTTTGCATGGCCGTGGCGAGTGGCTCTCCGAATGGGAGGGGGGACACATTGAGCCTTTCCCCAGAAAGGGCAACCGCCTCCCGGTCGCATCCACGCTGGCACCGGATACGCCCGACGCCTTGTCCAGCCAAATGCTCACCGATTTTTTTCGCGAGGCCGGATACGGCGCGAGCGAAGATACAGCTCTGATTCGGCTCAATAATCTTCGCATTTTCTAAAATTGGAGGATGATATTCCTATTTTATGCTGACTTGACTCTGATTGCGCGTCGGAACAGAACGTGAACTTCAATCGATGAAACGGCATGACGTCGTTCTGATGAGCACCATGAACCGAGAGGATTGCGTGAACGATGACGGCTGCAAGAGAGCACGTCATAGCCGATCTGCGCAGCCGCATCGCCTCCCTTTCGCGTGGCTCGGCGAAGCAATTGGAAAGCCTGCCCTTCGGTGTTGGCGAGATCGATGCCGTGCTGCCGGGAGGCGGTCTTGCGCGCGGGGCTCTTCATGAGTTTGCAGGCGGTGGCGCCGGAGCCGTCGATGGCGCAGCCGCCGCCCTGTTCGTTGCCGGGATTGCGGCCCGCACCAAAGGCAAGATCGTCTGGTGTCTGACGCGTCCAGACCTTTTCTTCCCGGCGCTGGCCCAAGCGGGCCTCGATGCAAACCGGGTCATCTTTGTCGAGGGTGATCAGCAAGAGGATGTGCTTGCGTCCATGGAGGAGGCCTTGTCCTATGGCGGCCTCGGCGCGGTCGTGGGGGAGCTCGTCCGACTACCGATGCTGGAAAGCAGGCGTCTGCAGCTTGCCGCCGAAAAGAAGGGGACGTTGGCCCTCGTCGTTCGCAGATGGCGCCGGCAGACGGAAGCCAACGACTTTGGTCAGCCGACCGCGTCGACCACGCGGTGGCGCGTCAGCGTGCTGCCGTCGGCGGCCTTGCCGGTACCCGGCGTCGGGCGGGCAACCTGGTTGCTGGAGCTGATGAGATCGCGGGCCGGCGCCTGTGCCGAATTTGTCGTGGGAGCGTGTGATGACCAGGGTCGTATCGATCTACCTTCCAGATCTGTCGACGGATCGCATTCGTCGCGCCGCCGATCCGGCCATTCCGGTTGACCAGGCCATTGCCGTGATTGCAAAAAGCGGATCGAAACGCTGGGTGTCGGCCGCCGACGATCCGGCAAGACGGGCAGGTGTGCGCATCGGCATGGCGGCCGCAAAGGCCCAGGCCCTGTTCCGCGGACTGCTGACGATCGAGGCCGACCCGCGGGCTGACGCTGCGGCTCTCGAGCGGATCGCGTTGTGGGCATTAACCCAATATTCGCCCATCGTCGCCGTCGATGCCGAAAACGGTATCGTCATGGACACGGAGGGTGCCGACCATCTGAAGGGTGGGGAGCGTGCCATGCTGACGGGCATCGCCAATCGGTTCGCCGCCAGGGGTCTGACGACGCGTGTCGCCATTGCCGACACATGGGGTGCCGCGCACGCCTGCGCACGGGCGATCAAAAGGGAGACGGTCATCATACCCAGAGGCGAGACCCTGCGCGCCGTCGAGCGCTTGCCCGTCTGCCTGTTGCGGCTCCCGGACAAGATCGTCGGGGATCTCAGGACCCTCGGCTTTCGCACGATCGGGGAGCTCTCCGTGACGCCGCGCGCGCCGCTGACGCTTCGCTTCGGGCCCGAGATCGGGCGACGCCTTGACCAGATGTTCGGTCGTGTCCGCGAGCCGATCGAGCCCATCAGAAGCCCTGGGCAGATTGCGGTCGCGCGCTCTTTCCAGGACCCGATCGGTGCGGCAGAGACGATAGACAAATATGTCGGGCGCCTGGTCGTCGAGCTCTGCGCCGAACTTCAAAGACAAGGGCTGGGGGTCCGGCGCGCCGACCTGATCGTCGACACGGTCGACAATGCCCGCCAGGCCATTCGCGCCGGAACGGCAAAGCCTGCAAGGGACGTGACGTGGCTCACCAAGCTGTTCAAGGACCGCACCGAGAGGATCGATCCCGGTTTTGGCATCGAGAGGCTGACCCTGGTCGCCGTCCTGTCGCAGCCGCTCGAGGAGACCCAGACGGCATCGTCGTTCGTCGAGGACGGTGACGGGGATATCACGCCGCTTGTGGACATCTTCGGCAATCGCGGCCAGCGGGTCTACCGCCTGGCACCGGTTGCCTCCGACGTCCCGGAGCGCAGCGTCCGGCGGATTGCCGCCACCGCTGACGATATCGACGTCTTCTGGTCGCGTCAGTGGCCGCGTCCGGTCCGTCTGCTTGCCCATCCGGAGGAGGTCGAGGTGATCGCGCTGCTGCCCGACCATCCGCCGGTGTCGGTGACGTGGCGCGGCAAGCGCCGGCGGGTCAAACGTGCCGACGGGCCCGAGCGCATCTTCGGCGAATGGTGGCAGCGCACGTCCGAATGGGCGGCGGTTCGTGACTATTTCATCATCGAGGACGACGCAGGCGAGCGTCTCTGGATTTTCCGCTCCGGCGACGGCGTCGATGGTGGGACCGGATCCCACGCATGGTTTGTCCACGGAATTTTCGCATGAGATATGCCGAGCTGCAGGTGACCACGCATTTCAGTTTTCTAAGGGGCGCCAGTTCGGCCCACGAGCTGTTTGCAACCGCCAAGGACCTGGGCATCGATGCGATCGGGGTCGTCGATCGCAACTCGCTTGCCGGCATCGTCCGTGCACTCATAGCCTCGCGCGAAACAGGCGTGCGGCTGGTTGTCGGATGTCGCCTCGATCTGGCGGACGGCATGTCGATCCTCGTCTATCCGACCGACCGCGCCGCCTATGCCCGGCTGACGCGGCTCATCACCCTGGGAAAGGCAAGGGGCGGAAAGAACAACTGCGTTCTGCATCTGGACGACGTCGCGATGTATGCCGATGGCCTGCTCGGTATCCTGGTCCCGGACCTTCCCGACGAGACGTGCGCCGTCCAGCTGCGCAAGATGGGCGACGTCTTTGGGGATGGTGCCTACCTCTCCCTGTCGCTGAGGCGCCGCCCCAACGACCAGCTGCGCCTGCATGAGCTGTCCAACATCGCCGAACGCCTCAAGGTCAAGACCGTCGTTACCAATGACGTGCTGTTCCACGAGCCGGGCAGGCGGCAACTGCAGGATATCGTTACCTGCATCCGCAACAACACCACCATCGACGCGGTCGGGTTCGAGCGGGAGCGTCATGCCGACAGGTTCCTCAAGCCGCCGGAAGAGATGGCGCGTCTGTTCCCGCGCTACCCGCAAGCGCTGCGGCGAACCATGGAGATCGTCGAGCGCTGTCGATTTTCGCTGGAGGAATTGACCTACCAGTATCCGCTGGAAGCCATCGTTCCTGGAAAGTCGGCGCAGCAATCCCTCGAGCACTATGTCTGGCAATGCGTGCCGGATCGCTATCCGGAGGGCCTGCCGCCAAAGACGCTGCAGATCGTCCGCCATGAGCTCGATCTTATCCAGAAGATGGAATACGCGCCGTATTTCCTGACGGTCTTCTCGATCGTGCGGTTTGCACGAAGCAAGGGCATCCTTTGTCAGGGGCGCGGCTCGGCTGCGAATTCGGCCGTCTGCTACATTCTTGGCGTCACCTCCATCGATCCCGAAACCAACGATCTGCTGTTTGAGCGCTTCGTCAGCCAGGAGCGGGACGAACCGCCGGACATCGATGTTGATTTCGAGCACGAGCGGCGCGAGGAGGTCATCCAATGGATCTACAGGACCTATGGCCGGGAGAAGGCGGCCCTCTGCGCGACCGTGACACGCTACCGCGCCAAGGGGGCGATCCGCGATGTCGGCAAGGCGCTGGGCCTGCCGGAAGATCTGATCAAGGCGCTGTCGTCCGGCATGTGGTCGTGGTCGCAAGAGGTGAGCGGCCGAAACGTGAAAGAGCTCAATCTCAATCCGGACGATCGCCGGCTGGTGCTGACCCTGCAGCTGGCTCAGCAGTTGATGGGAGCGCCCCGCCACCTCGGACAGCATCCCGGCGGCTTCGTGCTGACGCGTGACCGCCTCGACGATCTCGTCCCCATCGAGCCGGCCAGCATGAAAGACCGGCAGATCATCGAATGGGACAAGGACGATGTCGAAGCCTTGAAGATGATGAAGGTCGACGTCCTGGCGCTCGGCATGCTGACCTGCATGAGCAAGGCCTTCGATCTCATCCGCGAGCACAAGGACGAAGACCTGGATCTGTCGACGATCCGCCAGGAGGATCCGGCGACCTATGCGATGATCCGCAAGGCCGACACGCTCGGGACGTTTCAGATCGAGTCCAGGGCCCAGATGGCGATGCTGCCGCGTCTGAAGCCGAGGACATTTTACGATTTGGTCGTCCAGGTTGCCATCGTGCGACCGGGGCCGATCCAGGGCGATATGGTCCATCCCTATCTGCGCCGTCGCGAAGGCAAGGAAAAGGTCGAGTATCCCACCCCGGAACTGGAAGCCGTGCTCGGCAAAACGCTGGGCGTGCCGCTGTTTCAAGAATCGGCGATGCGGGTGGCAATGGTCTGTGCCGGTTTTACCGGCGGGGAGGCCGACCAATTGCGCAAGAGCATGGCGACCTTCAAGTTCACCGGGGGCGTGTCGAGGTTCAAGGACAAACTGGTCTCGGGCATGGTGCGAAACGGCTACACCGCCGCGTTCGCCGAAAAGACCTTCAGCCAGCTCGAGGGGTTCGGATCCTATGGCTTTCCGGAATCGCATGCGGCTTCCTTCGCGCTGATCGCCTATACGTCCAATTTTGTGAAGTGCCACTTCCCGGACGTTTTTTGCGCGGCCCTTTTGAACAGTCAGCCCATGGGCTTTTATGCGCCCGCCCAGATCGTCGGCTGTGCGCGTGTCCATGGCGTCGAGATCCGCCCCGTCTGCATCAACCAGTCCCGCTGGGACTGCACGCTGGAACGGATTGGCGATACGGGTCGCCATGCTGTCCGGCTGGGCATGCGGATCGTGAGAGGCCTGGCTGTCGCCGACGCCGCCCGGATCGTTGCCGCGCGCATGAACGCAGAGTTCGGTTCCGTCGATGACCTGTGGCGCCGGTCTGGCGTGCCCGCCGCCTCGCTGGTCGAGCTTGCGCAGGCCGATGCGTTCCGGCCGGCCCTGAAGCTCGAGAGACGCGATGCGCTCTGGGCGATAAAGGCGCTGCGCGACGAGCCGCTACCCTTGTTTGCCGCTGCCGCTGCACGCGACATGCAGGCCATCGCCGAGCAGCGCGAGCCCGAGGTCGCGCTCAGGCAGATGACCGAAGGCCATAACGTGGTGGAGGACTACGGCCATACCGGGCTCACGCTTCGCGACCACCCAATCGCCTTTCTCAGAAACGATCTGGCAAAGCGCAGCATCGTGACCTGCGAGGAGGCCATGACCGCCCGGGACGGACGATGGGTCATGACGGCGGGCCTGGTGCTGGTGCGGCAAAAACCGGGCTCGGCCAAAGGCGTGATGTTCATCACGATCGAGGACGAGACCGGTCCCGCCAACATCGTCGTCTGGCCGAAGCTGTTCGAAAAGCGGCGTCGAGTGGTGCTGGGAGCCTCGATGATGGCGATCAACGGGCGAATCCAGCGGGAAGGCGATGTCGTCCATCTGGTTGCCCAGCAATTGTTCGACCTGACGGGGGATCTTTCCGGCCTTGCAGACCGGGAGATCGAGTTCAAATTGCCGGCGGGTCGTGGAGACGAGTTTGCCCATGGTTCTGCTGGCGGTGGAGATTCACGCGATCGGGCACCGCCACCGAAACCGCGGGACATTTTTGTACGCCCCTTCCGAATTCCGCATGGCCCGGTCCATGCCGAGCCCGATCCTCAGCCGAGCCAAATCCCCAAAGCCCGCATGGAAGGCAAATGACCCGTCCCGGATCGATCCGGTAAGGTGAAGTGTTGGTGTGCGCCCTTGTCCGCCATGCAGGAACGAGGATCTGATCGGTCGATATGATGCGGCGCACCATCACAGATATATGATCGGGGACGATAGCGGCATGCGACGACGCCCCCTATTTGTCGCCGCCCATAGCCCTAGCTTGGAAAGACAAGGGGCGCTGTGTGAGCACTTTTGCGCCCCGATCTTTTCCAACGAAGCGGAGCCGACCATGCCAAGCCCAATCGATCTGGAACTGTCCCGCCGCGACCTCCTCATCTCATCTGCCGCGACCGTGGTGGTGTCCGGGATAGCGGGCAAGGCGGTGGCGACTGAACCGGCGGGGAGCGACGCGACCTTCACCTCCAAGGTCTCGCTGAGCGTAAACGGAGACCGTCGCGAACTGGACGTCGACAACAGGACGACCCTCCTCGACGCCCTGCGGGAGCATCTTCATCTGACCGGCACGAAGAAAGGCTGCGACCACGGCCAGTGCGGCGCTTGTACCGTCATCGTCGACGGGCGCAGGATCAATTCCTGCCTGACGCTCGCCCTGATGCACGAGGGCGACCAGGTCGTCACGATCGAAGGCCTCGGCAAGCCCGGCGATCTCCATCCCATGCAGGCCGCCTTTGTCAAGCATGACGGGTTCCAGTGCGGCTACTGCACGCCGGGACAAATCTGTTCCTCCGTGGCGATGTTGGAGGAGATCAAGGCGAATGTCCCGAGCCATGTCACGGGCGATCTGACGGCGGACGGAAAGGCGACGCTCGCCGAGATCCGCGAACGCATGAGCGGCAATATCTGTCGCTGCGGCGCTTACTCCAACATCGTCGATGCCATCAGGGACGTTGCGGGGACAGAAGCATGAGACCCTTTACCTTCGAACGCGCCAACTCTGTCGAGGCCGCCGCCAAGGCTGCAGCCAGCAATCCGAACGCCAAGTTCATCGCCGGTGGCACCAATCTTCTCGACCTGATGAAGCTGCAGATCGAGACACCGGGCCACCTGATCGACGTCAACGGTCTCGGTCTCGATAAAATCGAAGCCACGGGCGAGGGCGGCTTGCGCATCGGGGCGCTTGTGCGCAACACGGACCTTGCCGCCGACCAGACCGTGCGGCGCGACTACGGACTTCTATCCCGCGCGCTGCTGGCCGGTGCCTCCGGGCAATTGCGAAATAAGGCCACGACCGCAGGAAACCTCCTTCAGCGGACACGCTGTCCCTACTTCTATGACACCAACCAGCCCTGCAACAAACGCCAGCCGGGCAGCGGATGCTCGGCCATCGGCGGCGTCACCCGCCAACTGGCGATTGTCGGCGCCAGCGACGCCTGCATCGCCACGCATCCAAGCGACATGGCAATCGCCATGCGCGCCCTGGATGCGGTCGTCGAGACCGTGAAGGAGAGCGGGCAGACCCGCGCCATTCCGATCGCCGATTTCCATCGTCTGCCGGGCGACACGCCCCATATCGAGACCGTGCTCGAGCCTGGCGAGTTCGTCACGGCCGTCACCCTGCCCGCGCCGATCGGGGGTAAGCACATCTACCGCAAGGTTCGCGACCGCGCCTCCTATGCCTTCGCGCTGATCTCCGTCGGAGCGATTATTCAGCCCGATGGGACCGGGCGCGTCGCCGTCGGCGGTGTCGCCCACAAGCCGTGGCGGATGGACGCCGCCGAGGTGCAATTGCCGAAGGGCGCGCGGGCCACCACTGCGGTCCTCCTCGCAGACGCCCGCCCGTCCGACCAGAACCGTTTCAAGGTGAACCTCGTCGAGCGCGCGCTCGGTGCTGTCATCACCGAAGCCAGGGGTTGAGCCATGCAGTTCGATACGCCAGCAACGACCAATCCAATCGACCAGTTGAAGGTGGTGGGCCAGCCGATCCCGCGCATCGACGGCCAGCTCAAGACCACCGGTCGTGCGATCTATGCCTATGAGTGGCACGATCCCGCGATCCGCTATGCCTATGGCTATCCGGTGGGCGCGGCCATCGCCATGGGTCGCATCAAATCGGTGGACGCGGACGCCGCGAAGGCCGCGCCGGGCGTCATCGCCGTCGTCACTGCGCTTGACGTCGGCAAACGCAAGAAAGGCAAATTCAACATCGCCAATCTATTTGGCGGCGAGGAAATCCAGCATTACCATCAGGCGGTCGCGGTCGTGGTTGCCGAGACCTTCGAACAGGCGCGGTCAGCGGCCGCCTTGATCAAGGTCGATTACACCGAAGGGAAGGGTTCCTTCGACCTGAAGGACGCTATGGCCGGCGCGGTCGAACCGAAGGAGTCCAAGGACGAGCAGGATACGGCGGTCGGGGACTTCGAGGGGGCCTTCAAGGCCGCCGCCGTCAGTCTTGACGAACGCTATACGACGCCCGACCAGTCGCATTCGATGATGGAGCCATTCGCTTCGATCGCCGCATGGAGCGGCGATGAGCTGACGGTCTGGACCTCAAGCCAGATGATCAACTGGTGGCGCACCGACCTTGCAACCACTCTCGGTGTCGACAAGGAGAAAATTCACCTTATGTCGCCCTTCATCGGCGGCGGTTTCGGGGGCAAGCTGTTCCTGCGCGCCGATACCGTTCTTGCGGCTTTTGCAGCGAAGGCTGCGAAGCGCCCGGTGAAGGTGACGTTGCCGCGGCCAATGATGGCCAACAATGCCACGCATCGTCCGGCGACCATCCAGCGCATCCGGATCGGGGCCGGGCGTGACGGCAAGATCACGGCCATCGGCCATGAAAGCTGGTCCGGAAACCTTAAAGATGGAAAGCCGGAGACGGCCGTGATGCAGTCCCGGCTTCTCTACGCCGGCGCCAATCGTATGACTGCCATGCGGCTGGCAACGCTGGACCTGCCGGAAGGCAACGCCATGCGTGCGCCGGGAGAAGCGCCTGGACTGATGGCGCTCGAGATCGCCATCGACGAGATTGCCGAGAAGGTCGGCATGGACCCGATAAAGTTTCGGATCGTCAACGACACCCAAGTCGACCCGGAAAAACCCGAACGACCCTTTTCGCACCGCAATCTGATCGGCTGCCTGAAACGGGGGGCAGAACGCTTCGGCTGGGATGCCCGCGCAAGGCCGGGATCGAGGCGCGACGGCAATTGGCTGGTCGGCATGGGCGTTGCTGCGGCATTTCGCAACAACCAGACAGTTCCGTCTGGAGCGACGGTCCGCCTCGACAAGGACGGGATCGTGACGGTCGAAACAGATATGACCGACATCGGCACCGGCAGCTATACGATCATCGCCCAGACTGCCGCCGAGATGATGGGCGTGACGATGGACAAGGTGGGCGTCCATCTCGGTGACAGCCGTTTTCCCGTCTCGGCCGGTTCGGGCGGTCAGTTCGGGGCCAATTCCGCCACGTCCGGCGTCTATGCGGCCTGCATCAAGCTGCGTGAGGCGATTGCCCAGAAGCTCGGGCTGAATGCCAATGACGTCGCCTTCGAAAACGGTATGGTGCGCTCTGGCGACAGATCGGCTTCGCTGGCCGAGGCCGCAGGCTCCGACGGACTTGTCGGGGAAGACACGATGACGTGGGGCGATCTGTCGAAAACGCATCAGCAATCGACGTTCGGCGCGCATTTTGTCGAAGTCGGCGTCGATGTCGCGACGGGGGAGACCCGTATCCGGCGCATGCTCGCCGTCTGTGCTGCGGGCCGCATCCTCAATCCCATCACCGCACGCAGCCAGGTCATCGGCGCAATGACGATGGGCGCAGGCGGCGCGCTGTCGGAAGAACTGGCTGTGGACACCCGCAAAGGGTTCTTCGTCAATCATGATCTGGCCGGCTACGAAGTGCCGGTCCATGCCGACATCCCGCACCAGGAGGTGATCTTCATGGATGAGATGGATCCGATGTCTTCGCCGATGAAGGCTAAGGGCGTTGGCGAGCTTGGTCTCTGTGGCGTGTCCGCTGCCATCGCCAACGCCGTCTACAACGCAACTGGCATCCGGGTCCGGGACTATCCAATCACGCTCGACAGACTGATCGGCGGTCTTCCGGAGGTCGCCTGACATGCTGGTGGTGGTCGACTGGAGCCGTGGAACTGCGGAGTATAGGTCCTGGGTGAATGTCGCCGAGCTTCAGATGCCGCTGCCTGTAAGCGCGGCACGCACGGATGATCCCGGGCAAGCCCTGGGCCTCGCCGAACAGTGGTTCCATGAGGCCGGTGGCGCTGGCAACTCTCCTTGAAATCGGCGGCGGGGGCGGCAAAACGATGGTCGTGAGCACGGTGGTCAGATAGGCCAGCCTTAGGCAAACGTTAAAACCTGGGCGAATGGCCCGCAGCCCAAGGAGAGCCGGCCGTGATCGCTGAGCTGCGAACCACACGCCAAGCGATTTACCAAGGGTCTCAGCCAGCCGGTTGGAAAAGGCTGCAAGCGTTCGCGCATCGACAGCGACGTATGTTCCGCGTGCCTGAATGGCGAGCGGTGAAAAAACGGACCCCAGCGGACTCGTCTCTGCATTCTTTTCACTGTGGTAACCTAAGGCTGGGACATTGAGGTGTCGTGAAGCCCTATCATTCTGTTCAATTCGGACAAGAGCTGATCGTTTGACATCGTGATTTCGTTGGTCTTTCCAGTTGCTGATATCTCGGATTTCAGAACAACGTTCCGCCCGCTTGGTGACGACCGCGCTGCCACTTCAGACATCTCGATTCTGCCTTCTATCCATTGGGAAATGAGGGCGACAAAGACCGGGTCGCGGTCGATCGGCGTCCCCCGAGCACGATATCTGTCAACAGCGCGCTCATAGGCAGCGCGACGTCTTTCCGTTAGCGAAGGTTCATTTTCCTCGTTCAAACCCATGGCCTTCCCTATGCGATCGTCAACTCGTTCGATGAGTGCCAATAATGCATTTCTCCTAACAGGACATTGCCGACGGCTATCGACGATCACATGCTTTCCGTCTCAACTTCAAAAAGGCACGCCTCGAGAATTGGTGGCTTCCGAGTGTTGCGTGAACCGTTCCCTAACCTCTCCGTCGAGGAGCGGTACGTATTCTGATACGTCTGGCGAAAGGGTGGTGGCAATCGCTGTTCGTCAAGGGCGGGGGCATTGCAAACGGCCCGGAATGACCGTGGCAGCGGGCCTGGCGCAAATTCACGATGCATCGACGCGGCTTTCGCCGGGGCACTAAGTGTGAAGATCAGGCAAGCCCACTGCTTTACATTCTCCTACGCGATGGTTAGCTCGGTCTGAAGGTCGATCCCGACCACCGCTCCTCCCGGAGACTTCGAAGGCGGGCCGACTTCGCCTGTGATTCTCGTCGCCGCCTTTCCTCCTCCGCGAAGGCAATTTCCGTGGATTTCTCGGCAAGCCTTCGCTTCTGCTCTTTCGTCAATTGAACTCGGCGCTTCTTCTCTTCCATCGTATGTCTCCGCTCGAATTATGAACCGAGGAAAAATGCAAAAGGCAGATTATGGTTTCGTCCCTTTTCTGTCTGTCCGGAACTGGACGAAACTCCCTGCGCCGCGCCTCGGAAGACTTCCATTGAGCGACTCTGGTTCAAATGCAGCGAAAGCGGAGTTCAGAATGAAATCTAAAGGTCTATTTTAACGATCGAAGTCTTGTGCCGAAGCTCCCAGGTCTGCTTTCGGACCCGCGTCATTGGAGGAACTGGGTTCGAATAGTTGAGCCTTGCGCAGATGATACTTCATCTTCCACAGCACGAGATCGCGCGGTGACCCAAGCGACACAAGCAGCCATGTGAGCGCAACCGAGCCGACCGTCAGCTTCACCAGTGTCAGGTCTATCGAAGAGAACTCGGAAAGTGCTGCGTCGATGTGCGCAGTGAGCTCCAGGTCGGGAACGGCCTCATAGGCGAGAAAGAAGTCCGAAGCCGACATTCGTGTCAGGACATCGCGAAGATGTCCCGACGAGAAAAGCGCCGATGCGGGATCCGGGCCGACGTGATGGGGCTGTGTCTGCTCGTAGCGCCAGCTTAAAGACTGCGACCGCTGTCTTCCGTTCTCAGCTTGCGACGATCGGGACTGTACCGCCAGCGATGAACTCCCTCGCAGGATGTCGCAGATTACCGTGGTCGCTGACTTCCAATCGGTTTCGTTTTCGAACATCGCGCACCTAGGTGATGGTTGCTGGATAGGGCAACAGTCTGCGTCCGGATTTGTTCCCGAAGCCTTCCGCCCAATCGAGCAGCTGTCTCAGCCCTCGGAGAATTCCGAACTTAGTTAACAACTGCCCCCAGACTCGATGCAATCAACGGGCGAAAACCTGACGGATGGTAATGGACCTTATCTTCGGGAGAGAGTTACAGCGAGAGCATCCAAGGGACACCCCGCTTCTTAATCATGGACAACACTCCATTATATCTTCTTGGCACGATCGAAGCGCTGAACTGGCTCTTCGAGCCGGGATGCGAGGTGATGATCACCGACATGGTGACTGCCGAAGCCATTCGTGAGCCAGGCGAAGGCTGGGATCAGAGACGAAACGCTTGAGCTTACGTGGTTGAGTGGCTGCAAAGCAAGCGAGACAAAATTACGGTTCTCAAAACAGTCGGAGGCCAGCGACACGAACGCGAGATGCTCCTTTGGGAAATGGCTGGGAGGCCGGATGACCTACACCCCGACTGGAGCGACCGCGGGGAACGAAGTGTCTTTTCCGCCGTCCAAGATCTCAAAGCTGCGTTAGCGCAAACGGAGGAAATCGTCGTGATCATGGACGATCGTGACGATCGTGACGGTCGTGACGCTGTGAGAGCGATCCGAGCCGATATCGCACTGATGGGCACAAGAACGTTCATCCGTTGGATGGAAGAAGACTTTGGCATCGAGTCAGCGGCGACAGCTTGGCAAGGCATACGTATGGCAATGGCGGGCACCGCCGACGAGGGCGAGGAAGAGGACCCTGTCTACATAAGACGGAGATGATTTGCCTCGCCCAGGAACTTCAAGGAAAGTGGTGGCATCTCCTACCTAATTCCGCGAAACAGGCCCAATCGGCACGCCTCGAACTCGAGATGACCGAAACCTCTCTTATGACAGACAAGAACGCGCGCGTGACGCGCTGCGCCAGATCAAGCAACGCAGCGTCCCGATTGCCATGGCCGATTTTGGCACAGGTAACCAAGGCGAAGTGGCTCAGCGCACCGCTGACCGGGAATGCCGGAACATTCCAGTGAACGTGATCCGCTTGTCTGTCATTGGGTCTCACCCTATCGTGCTGCCATGATAACCGATCCGCCACACGATGCCTTCTGGCACGCCCTAGAGCGATTTGCCGATGGCTATACGGAAGGCATGTTCGAGGGGCGACGATGGGGGGTGACCGTCAACCGCTCCGCCGATCGCAAACGCGTCTGGCTCTATGGCGAAGACCTGGCCGGATCCGACATGGTCAGTTTCAATCTCTATCGTCTGAATGACGCAGGGCTGACACTGAAGCCGTGCGAGATGTCATCCGACAAGGTCGTGACCTTCGTGCTCGGCTTTGTCACGGGACCATCGGCATCGACGGCAGCAGTCTCGTAGCGGATCGCGCCCTGAACCTGCCATTCGACCGGGAGCGACCTCTTCAGTTGCAGGAAGCGGCCCACCAGTCGGCATAGGGTGTGTTCTTGGCGAGCTTGCGATTGTAATCCGGCGCGCCATCCTCCCACCAGACGGGCCCTCGCTCTCCAAGGGCGATTTTGGCCTCATCGACCAGACTGCGCGCGGCAGTCGTTGCGTCCTTTTCCCCTTTGGCATCCCGAACGGCCCGACGGGCCGCCATCAGCTCGCCCACAAGTTGCACGCGTCTTGTCTCCTCCAGACCCGGATTGCTTTTGCGCCAGAGCCTGCCCCGCACCACGAAATACCGACCATCCGGCGTGTCTGGATAGGCGCGCTCGTTTTTCGCCATTCAAAGGGGCGCCGGCAACAGGTCTGCGGTTTGGCCGGGATGCCCGCCCAGTCCGCCGACTGCCGTGTATCGCGGCAGGACCGTCATTCTCTCTTCCGGAAGCGGTCGCTGGAGTTTCTTGGCCTCTTTCCAGTCTGCCGTCATCCAGATCTCGCATTCTTCTCGTGTCGTCAAAAGCACGGGCATGGCTTTGGGATGGATCGGTTTGACGATATCGTTGGGGTCGGTCGTCAGAAACGCAAAGATGTCGTGCTCGCCTTCGCGCGGCGCTTTGATCGGACCACGGGCACCGGTCCATCGCGTATGAATGCCTGCAAGGGCGAACACCGGCTGGGCCTCGTTCACGGCGAACCAACGCAAGCACTTCCTGCCCGTTTCTGGATCGGACACCTGTTCATATTCGCTGAACGCGGTTGCGAGAACAAGACAACGGTTTTCAACGCCAAGCCACTGCTGCCAATGCGGGATCCATGTCTTGCGAACATTGGTCACCCCCTTGTCCGGCTTGCCGCCAAGGTGGACGTCCGGGGTCGGCATGCCCCAGACTGACATGACCAGCTCCCGTTTGCCGTCGGGATCGACACGGATGATCGGGCCGGGACGGTCTGGGTGGACGTTGAGGGACGGAGGCAAATTGCCCTCGCGATATCGGGTGACATCGATAAAATCGCGGATGGCTTGCTGGTTGCTCGTCAGATTGTACAGATTGCACATTACGCTACCCCGGTGTCATCCTGAAGATAGTCCAAGAGTTATGCTCGGCAACCAAGGATGAACAAGCGCGATCCTCTCGTTTTGCCGTCAGCAGATAGGCCCTCCCGTGCTGAGCTTAAATGTCCTTGAGCCGCTTTGGTTCGGCGAGGTTCAATCGGCTCGCTTCCAGATCTTTCTCGGCACTACGGTTTCTATTGACCAATCCGACGGTCATTCCGCTCATCACAGCCGCCCCGCATAGACAGTGAAATTGCTGGGTCGCCGTTCGCATCCCGTCGAGAGCGTTCGGCCGAAGGCGGATCCGTACTCCTACTTAGGGGTTTGGTCAGGCTTCGGCAGCGAGTTCGCATAATGCGCAGCTTCTCCCGAATAGGGAAAATCGTCACCAACTTGACGGTTGCCGTCATAAATTTTGAAGGATGGTCCGGCGACCTCAACGATCTTATAGCCGTTCACATATTCGATTTCTGGCGTTTTCCAACCCACGGCAAACTCTCCTGACTGGGCATGCTGATCTCCGCAAATCGAGAAGAGCTTGAAGCAGCGTCCACACGCCGCGTTAGGCCCAGCGGGCGTGCACGCCACGACCACAACCTAGGCGCTGTCGCGCTCATTGACAACACCCGCTGGGCAGTGGATTTGCCCCCCTAGCGCCTGGCCGGTTGAACGTATTTCGGACGAACATTCCAGGGGAGGCCGGCGGTCACCCCGAATGGTCTCGAGCAGTTGTGCGAGATGCCATCCACGCTCTGCCTGGCTGGCGACGTGACGATTGAGCGTGTGATCTAGCAACCGGACCGGGATCGCAGTTGCGGTCTATTCTGCCTGTTCCTTGGCTTTGATGCGTTTTGCCATGCGCGCGATCGTCGAATTCGAACAGTGGGTCTTGTGGCGGATGCTTTCCCAGCTCTTGCCACCCCGAAGCATCGCCATGATTTCCTCGTTCCTGCGAGTGTTTTCGGGCCTGCCAGGGTATCGTCCTGCAGTCTTTGCATTCGCAATGCCCTGCTGCTGCCGCAACCGCCTATGTTCATGCCTCGTGCGGGCGGTCGTGGCCAGAGCATCCAGAACAGTGCTGTTGATAGCGTGGACTACCAGTCCGTGCATTTCGTCCCGCGCTGTCGACACCATCTTCCAAGAGGTCGGCAGGTCGGCAGACACGATCAGCACGTCACGGGCAGTAATCTCGGCACGCAAACGATCCCATACCCCCATGTTTAAGCGCGTGAGACTATCGATTTCGCCGATAAGAAGAATGTCGCCCGGCTCGCAACCTGACAAAAGTCGGAAGAGCTCGGGCCGCTGATGTGACACCCCACTTCCATTCTCGATGGATGTGGATGCTATCTTCCATTTTTTTCGGGATGCAAATTCCGTCAGTCGTTTGCAGGCGCGCTTTGCATCCTCATCCGTGGTGCTTGCTTGCAGATAGGCGTGAATGACCATGGGAAGCCGCTCGTGAAACTGTGTTGCGACTGGAAATACAGCTTTTCTCGCCTAAGTAAAAGGTGCTGATCAGCCCGTCCAAGCGTCAATGATGTCTATTCCTGAGGCTTTAAAAGCTCTGGTCTCGTGCTCGATGAAGCCAGATTATGAGCAACAGGTAGCCATGGATTTTACACGCAAGGACAGCGCCAGATCCAGACACTGTTATCGATCTCCGGAAAGCATGAAAAGCCACTCTTAGGTGTCTAGCAGCACTTTCTTCTCTGAAATAAACTTCTCGATGTCAGACTTGCCTTTGACCGTCCAGAAAGATGCCTCGGCCTCGTAGTTGTAGCCCATAACTTCAGGGGGCATATCAAAGACTTTGAACGCCTCGTTATAGTCAGGCGCAAACGAGCAGGCGTAATAGGGAATGAGCTGATCGATATGATACGAAGGCTTCAGAAGCAGAGTGGACGTGAGGCTGCGAGCGATGGCCGAAGCCAGGCGGCGAGAGCCAGCGTCCGCGCTGTAGAAAACGGCAGATGCCAGCACTCGGTACCAAGGTCTCTTCTTCTCACGGCGGAAAATAAAGCCACCGTCGCATAGTCTCGAGGAAGAGGTGAACATATCCCATGGAGACTTGTTCATCACCGCATCAACGTCTATCACCAGAAGCCTCTCAATTCCTCTATCAAGAATTAAGGGGGCAACCAAAAACCGAGCCGCTGTGTAGTAGACTTGGCGATGTTGCAGGCCTGCAGCCAGTTCGCAACGGTCTATCGTCACAGTCAGTCTGACCCATTTGAGGCTTGCCCGCAGCTTTTCCGCAGCCGCAATGACGCTTTTAGGGGGCTCGAGGAGATGGATATGAAGAGCCTGGCGTACGCCCAACCTTTCCATTGATCCAATTAAATCGACTGCGAATAAATTGAAGTAATTGCCGTCGCAGGCTGCAAGGATCACGTCCTTGCCTATCGCAGGGTCGGGTAGGTCGCCGTCTACGGCGTCTCTAAATCTTGAGAAGCCTGTGGCTCCATAATTCGGCAAGCGGAGCGCCTTCCTAACTATCCTGCGTGCTCTGAACTGAAAAATGGCACCATGACTTTTTTCCAATGACGTAACCAATTGCCTCTGCCTTGCAAATATCGACCTATCTATTCATACGGGTAGGTAGTCCCAGCTTAGGAGAATGTCACCCCTCTCTTCGCAGATGTCAGCCTCAAACCTCGAAGACGGCACGTCGTTGGGGAGGTCAATGGTGCCTGTGCACCGGTGTCGTCGTGTGCTGGCCGTTACCACTCGAGCGCCTTTGGGCTGCCATCCGTTCGCCCTTTTAGAATATCTCGAGTCTGTAGGCAGTGATCCATGCTCCAACCTGCTCACGGGCAAAACGGTAGGGCACGAAGTAAAAGTGCTTGTCGATATCGACATGTTAATCGAGGCCAGCCCGGCTTATCTACCACTCAGCGAAGACATATCGTTCGACCGGAGCGGTCGCAGGACGGGATAGTCAAACTCTTCAAAGGACTGGCGTCTTAGCCGCCAAGGAGTGGTCCCGGGCGTCCAAGTTACACTACGCGAGCAAGTTTCCGTCTATAATGACATACAGACAAATGAAACGCCGACATCTGACGCTTATGCTTTAGTCTGCCGGCAAGACGCAAGGCTGGTCTCGGTTACCGACCGGATCAATCCGCGAGTCAAGGTGTTTGGCTGCAACTTCGTCGACGCCGCGGTTTGCAGCTTCCGCATTGTTGCCGAACTTCTTAAACCAGAAGCCGGTTAGAATTGGCACGACGATGGACGTCACGATAATGCAGATCGCAACAAGTGCAGTCGCGCTTGGCGCAGCCGGCGCAAATTGCGGCGCGACGGCGACGATTGCGATCGGGTTGGCTGCGGCAGCACCGGCAGTGGAAGAGGCAGCAAGGCCGGCGGTGCCGTTTCCACCCCCTAAATATTTATCTGCGAGGATAAGCGGGATCCCGGTTAGGACAATGACGGCGAGCGCGAGAGCGATACCGAGGCCGGCTAGTGGCGACAGCAGGGTGTGCAAATCAATGGTGTTGCCCAGAGCAAAGGCAAAAAACGGAATCATCAAGACGCTGCCCGGCGCAAACAGCACCCTGAGCTTTGCATCCAGATTGCCCAAAGCGAAACCGACGACAAACGGCAAGATGGCACCGATAAATATCTGCGGCTCAAAGTGTGCGACGCCGGATGCACCGAGAATGATCATGCTCATGAGCGGTCCGGATTCGATGGACGTCAAGACGAAGGCTCCTGCTTCTTCCTTGGTACCGTAGGTCTGCATCAACGAGGCATAGAGACCGCCATTGGTCATATCCATGGCGCAAACAATGGCAAGCACGGACAGTCCCGCAAATATGCCGCTCTGAATACCCTCGGGGGGAAGAATCAGGGATGCGATGAAGGTGACGATCGCCGCGGCAACGAATTTGGTCAGCACGATCGTGCCCGACTTGCGCAAGACCGTTCCGGTCGAGCTTAATTTGATCGATGCCCCCATGCAGAAGAACCAGACCGCCAGAATCGGGATGACACCGGTCATGATGCCTTGCGTAAAGCCCTTGAAATAGCCGGCTGCCTCGGGCGCAAAGGTTTTGCATACCGCGCCCAGCAGCAGGGGCACGAGCATCAGACCGCCGGGTATGCGGTCAACCGCGTCTTTGATCTTCATTTCATCTCCTCCCAGCAGGCGCTGCTCGCCCCGGCCCGATTTTAGTAGCGCGACCTGTCGCGCAGTCTCCTCCCGCGCGATCCGAGTCAATTCGGTAGTACACTACTTTTTAAAGCCCCTCTACCAGTCAGTGAGATCCAACCAGGGTGCGAAGACCATCATTGCATCAAATTCGATCTGAGGTTCGGCGGTTGCAGAATTTTTTCTTTCGGATTCAGCATTATAACGCATCTGTCCCAAGTCTTTGAGCGCTCGCGATTGTCGTCACTTTGCCCTCGTCAAGTTCAAGTGTGGCGTATTGGTGGTTTTGGCCACGATGAACGAGAAAAAACGTCGAGGCTCTGGCCGCAAAGTGGAAGCGCCGATCGCGCAAGAAAAGCTGAACCTGCGGTCCTCGGCGAATGCTTCCAATTTCGGTGAACCCTTCATCGATCTACGGTAGCGCGGCGAGCCTCTATACCGGCTCTCCCACGACGGGTGCCTCTTCCGAGATCTTCTTTTTCGGCCTTGGGGCCCCCCGACACCAAGTCGAGCTGTGCTTTGGAAAGGCCAAGTAAGCTACTATACGTTAGAGGTCGACGGTCAGAAAAATGTAGACGCGGCCTGGTTCTATGCGGAACCAAAACCGGCCGGGAAGGAGATCAAACCGCGTGGACTTTTGGAAAAGTGGGAAGATCGGAGCCTGATTCACTTTTCGTCACGACCAAGATCGTCCCTATTGCTCAAGAGTAGGGTAGGGGAAGCGACACAGCTCGCATCCAAAAGCCTGTCTAGCTGAGACCAAAGCGGGGAAAATTTACGCTGCGACGCGCAACGTCATCCATTCCATGAGGCTATCGATCGCCATCGGCCTGGCGAATAAATAGCCTTGAAATGTATCGCACCCGATGCCCCGCAGGATGTCAAGCTGGCGAGTGTCTTCGACACCTTCCGCGATACATAGCATCTTCATCGATCGGCATAGCGCAACGACCGCCGCCAGTATTTCGCATCCCGACTCGCTCGCTGTCCCAATCACGAAGCTTCGGTCGATCTTCACCTTATCGATCGGCAGCCTGTGAAGATAGCTCAGGCTGGATTGACCCGTACCGAAGTCGTCGAGCGCGATTTTGATGCCGAGGCCGCGAAGAAGGCGGATTGATTGCTCTGCAGCATCGAAGTCACGCATGACGGCGGTTTCCGTCAGTTCCATGGTGATGCGGGAGGGTTCAGTGCCAGCTTCGAGAATCAATGCGATGATGCCAACCACGGTCTCCGAGGACGTGAGGTCATGGGCAGACAGGTTGAACGATAACGTTATTCCGGCGGGTAGCCGTGTGAGATGCGCGAGCGCCTTGCGCAGGAGTGTCAAGGTTAGCCGGTGGATGATGCCCGCCCGCTCGGCAAGTGGGATGAAGATATCAGGGGGGATACGGCCAAGGGTGGGACTGGTCCACCTGGCAAGCGCCTCCACTGCCCTCATCTCGAAATTCGGCCCACTGACGATTGGCTGAAGGTCGAGCTCCATTTCGGTCTCGAGATCGGCGGCCTGCAGTGCCGCTTCCACGGCGCGGTCCGACCGAATGAGCCGCTCGTGCTCGCTTGAATAGAGCACGGCAAAACCGCGTTGCTCGCTCTTCGCTCTGTAGAGGGCATAATCAGCTTGGTCGTAGAGTGTCATGGCGCTGACGACCTCGGACGTCGACGTAGAAAGACCACAAGATGCTCCGATAGAGATGACGATATCGCCAAGCTTGAAAGGCACCAAAAGAGCTGCGCACATCCGGTTCGCAAATACCGTCGCCGCTTCTCCGTCCATTCCCAGAAAGAAAGCGAATTCATCGCCTCCAAGACGTGCCACCATTGCTTCAGATCCGAAAGCCACCCGAAGCCGCTCTCCGGCGGCTTCGAGCAACTGGTCTCCGACGATGTGGCCATAGGTGTCGTTGACCGCTTTGAAGCGGTCAAGATCAATAATTCCCACGCAGATCCTGCCGCCCTTTTTACCATCCAGTCCGATACGGCCCGACAACTCCGAGAAGAACAGCCGACGGTTTGGAAGTCGAGTAAGGGGATCCGTATGCGCGAGAACCGTCACCTCACGGTTTAACCGTTGCGTCTCGGCCTCCGAGCGGACCAGTCGAACGAAGCCGCGATGACTGTTAAGAAGGACACGGATCATCACGATGGTCACAAGCAGGATATTCAGGGCGATGGCGATGTACACCGCATCGCCAAGCGAAAAATAATAAATGAGATAGGGAATAGTCACGATGGCAGTCACGGCCAGAGCTGCCTGGGGAAGGTGGATCAGGCAAAAGATACATCCAATGACAGTAATTGCGATAAAGATCGCAACGTGTGCCTGTTGGTGGTCACCCCCGTAGCTGCCCAATCCCAAAGACCAGGAGATGTAGACCGAGGCCATTACACCGCCAAGGACTGTGGTCCTTCTGAGCGTCCGGATTGCTTCGGCCCCATTTATAGGCGCATCAGGCTTTTTCAGCCAAGCAATAAGGCGCAGAATGCTGGCGGATACTAGAACCAGCGGAATCCATACGGTCATCCAGGCAGGGGCAACGTCAAGATGAGTGTAGGCGACCGCAACTGCGTTCAAGCTTAGCAGAGCATAAAGCAGAGGAATTTGGCCCTGGAGCTCGCGGCATTGGGCGATCGCTAGCTCGGGCTGCTCTTCGCGCAAGGTGAGCCAACGAAATAACCGCATATAGCTAAGCATGGCATCCTCATTTTTTAGATGAAGATGGCAGCTTCGCGTAAAATCATTCCTAATATACTGATGATAATTACAAGAACAACAGGTTTGGAGAGCAATTCATGCGGTATGCAGCTTGTGTGTATGTGGCAGGTAAGCCGGGTGATGATTGGCAATGAGCGAACAAAGTTGCAGGTGGCACATACCAAGCTCAGCGATTCCACCGCGTTTGTCGTCCCGGCCTATATCGTGCAACAGTACGAAATGCCGTTCGATACGCACGCTAGGTCAAGGAATTCTGTGCATTTAAGCGATGAAAGTTCTTGAACATCAAACATGGAAAGCCGCTGCCATCGCCAATTTTGCAGGTGTCTTCCGCGTCTCTACGCTGTGTCCTTCCTATTGGAGCGAAAGAGCGAGCTCTATATCCAAAACTCCGATCTATCTTAGACAGAATTAAAGGCGCCTCCGTGTTTTTAGACAACCTCGTTTGGCCGAAAAAGCGACCAAGGACAACGGCGTTCATCTGATACCAAAAATAGTTGCTCGCCGTCGGGTACAAACGCTGAAAAGGCGTTCTTATCGTCACCGAAAATTAGGCAATGCCTTGTATTTGTCAAATTGTTGCGTCTGGAGAAGAATAATGAACCTCGCCCGTGTCATAGCCTGTGTGACTTTAACGTTCATCTGGTTTTCCAGCGCAAACGCAGGATCCATTCCAGAGGCAAAGAACGAAACGATCCTGACCATCTCCGGAAACATCGAAAACACAAATGCAGGGCTGGATGCTCAATTCGACCGCGATATGCTTGAAACGCTGGGCCTAGAAACTGTCGAAACGTCAACGCCTTGGTATGATGGCAAAGTTCGCTTCGAAGGAGTGTCACTCCAAAAGCTGATGACCCTTGTCGGCGCCAAAGGATCGACTGTAACTGCAATCGCACTTAATGACTATAGCTGCGTAATTCCGCTCGAAGACTTTAAAAAATATCATGTCATTCTCGCCCTGAAACGAGATGGAAAATACATGGCGATTCGAGACAAGGGGCCATTGTTTATCGTGTATCCCTACGACAGTGATTCTCAACTGCAAAACCAGCTTTATTACACACGGTCGGCCTGGCAGGTCGCCAAGCTTAGAGTCGAATAGAGATTAAGCGTGAGATGGATCCTGGGAGCCGTCATCTGCGGCCTGATAGTAGCAACGTGCTACATCGCCACCATTATCGCTTCGCAGCAAACAGGTTTGCAAAAATTTACCCGGTACAACGATTCTTGGACCGTCAATCAAGCGTCTGTCGAGTATTTGAGGCTCGAACGCAGTCTGGCTGCTTATGCTTTAGATATGACAGATGCAAATAGAGCGGACGCGCGCCTCCGCCTCGAGATTGCGATTGGTCGTGTTCAGCTTCTGCAGCAGGGCAGTCTACGCGTTCTCATTGAAGGCGACCGACACAACAGAGCCGTGTTCGAGGCGTTCAGAGCAACGCTTCTGAGCTTGGATGAACGGTTGGAGCATCTGGACAGGGCAGGTGTGCAAGCTGCTCTTCAGTCGATGGGCAGGCTCGATTCGCCTTTGATGGGGCTTGGCGTTGCGGCAACCGAGTATGGCGCAACCCTTCTTAACGACGCGCAGGCACAAATGCGTCATCTTTATTTCATTCATATCGGACTTGCGTCAGGACTTATTCTATGTGGCGTCGTGCTGGTGATCTTTCTGCTTCGTCAAAACCGGCTGCTCGGTCGCGCGCACACCCGCACGGAGCGATTGGCAACCGATCTTCGCCAGGCAACGGAAGAACTGCAAAATCAGAACCTTCGTCTTGAACACGATGCTCATCACGATGCACTCACCGGTCTTCCCAATCGCGTCCTGCTCAGACAAGACCTGGAGCTACGGCGGGCAACAGCGCATACCGAAGTATCTTCTATTCTTCTTCTTGATCTCGATGGGTTCAAGGATGTCAACGATACGCTCGGGCACGATATGGGTGACGTGCTCCTCCAGGCTGTCGCGGCGAGGTTAAACCGTCTGAGCCATGGCGGCGATACAGCTTGCCGTCTGGGTGGGGATGAGTTTGCCGTATTGTCCACAGGCTTGACCCGGGAAAAGGCATTTGATCTCGCCAATAGTATAATCACAAAGATCGCCGAACCGTATCAGATCGATCAACTGCGAATCAAAATCAATACATGTGTCGGTATTGCTTTTTCGGATGATGTGTCAACGACAGAGGAACTGTTGAAGCAAGCAGATCTTGCCCTCTATGAAGCCAAGGCGCTCGGAGCGGGGCATGCATGCCTATTCGATCCTCAGATGCAAGTACGCTTGCAGGAGACGAAATCCTTTGAGATCGACTTGTCACGGGCTCTGGAACAGGGCGAGATGGAGGTCTACTATCAGCCCCAGGTCATAATGGCGACCCGCGACATTTGCGGCTATGAGGCGCTGCTGCGATGGAAACACCCGACACGCGGCTTCGTCTCGCCCACGCTATTCATTCCGGTCGCTGAGAGGATCGGATTAATCCACGAACTGGGGGCGTGGGTTCTCAAGACAGCGTGTGTTGAAGCTGCGGCGTGGGGACGCCTCTCCAAGATTTCCGTCAACCTTTCTCCAGTTCAGTTTCGTGGGGTGAACCTCATCCAAAAGCTTGCGGCCACCCTCGACCAGACTGGGCTTTCCCCCGACCGGCTGGAATTGGAAATCACAGAATCTGTGATGCTTGACAAAAATGAACAGACGCTTGAAACGCTACGGCAAATAAAGGCGCTCGGGATCCACATCGCAATGGACGATTTCGGTACCGGTTATTCGTCGCTTGGTAGCCTCAGCAGCTTTCCCTTCGACAAGATGAAAATCGATCGGTCTTTCGTCCGCGACGTTACGACATCGCCGAGTGCTTTGACGATCGTTGAACTAGCGATAGGGGTAGGCCGCAGCCTGAGCATGACCACAATCGTGGAAGGCATTGAAACGGAGGAGCAATTCGAGTTGCTGAGGCGGCTTGGATGTGAACAGGCCCAAGGCTACCTGACTGGACGGCCCATGCCTGCTTCGGAACTTGCGTACCTGCACGCCGATCACGTAGAAGGGCAAAGATTGGTAGGCAAGGCTTTATAGTGTGGAATTGGGAGTGTGCAGGCATGGAGCTATTGACCATACATGGAATTGACGTGCCCCTGGCACCCTGCGAGGTTTCTCCTGTCATATGGTTGGCGCTTACCAGCGGCAGTTATGAAGCAAAAGAAGCACGGGCGGTTTTCAGGGCTGTTAAACCGGGAGACCGGGTACTTGAACTTGGGTCAGGCATTGGCATCATCACGTCGATTATCGCGAAAATCGAAGGGGTATCGGTGTGGGCGTTTGAAGCCAACCCAACCACTGCACTGCTGGCACAACGGGTCATAAGGGCTAATGGTCTCGACAATGTCATCTTTTCGCAGGGGCTTCTCACAAACGGAGAACCAAAAACCTGCAGGTTTTACGTACGCAAGGACCTTTGGATGTCATCTATGGATGAAAACCAAGGGGCCTACGAGCACGAAATAGAGCTTACATCTGCCAACATTGACACATTCATCATGCGCAATCGTATCAACGCCCTCGTTATGGACATAGAAGGAGCAGAACGGGATCTGCTACAGAACGCCGAGCTGCCAGGGATCGAACGCATCTTCTTGGAACTTCATGACCATCTATACGGGTTGTCCGGTATCCGCGACATTACGCATGCGCTGGCGCTCAAGGGCTATGCCTATGATCCAAGGGGTTCGCAGGGTCATTGCGTCCTGTTTTCAACAGACGATAGTCCACGCCAGTATGACCCTGAGGTTTGACATCAGTGAACAAAAGCAAGATGGCCAAGCCACATAGGCCGGCCTTCGCTGTAGCCAACCAATAGACTTTACGCTGTATTAACTACGCCGTTGGAAGCAGATGATATTGTCCGGTTGTATCTCCCGCCATTAGCATTTCGTACATTCGATATCCCACATATGAGATTGGTATGTTTCGGGGATGTTGTGAATGTTCAGGGTATTGACGTGTCTTTCGGGTGAACACGATCTTCGTCTGGTAGTGTTGGCTGGGATTTTGTGCTTCCTGTCGAGCTATGTCGCGATGATGTTGCTCCAGAGAGCGCAGAAAACCGGCGGTATTGCCCGAGGAATCTGGTTGGCGACTGCTGGCGTCGCCGGTGGTTTTGGCATCTGGTCGACGCATTTTATTGCCATGCTCGCCTATGATCCCGGCGTCGTCGTCGGCTACGAGGCCTACCGCACTTTCCTATCCCTACTGATCGCCGTCGCGACGACTGGAGCCAGCGTCGCCACAGCAACCTACTTGCGCAGTCGTGCCGGTTTTCTGGCTGGAGGCAGCCTTTTTGCGCTCGGTGTCGGCGCAATGCACTTCCTCGGGATGTCGGCGATTGAATTCCCCGGCAAGATCACGTGGGACCGTGACCTCATCGCCGCCTCACTGCTGTTAGGGTGCCTATTTTCGATGGCCGGCTTCTCCGTCGCCTACCAATGCGGAAATAACCTTAGAAGCAAGCTGCTCTCGGCAAGCATGCTGACGCTTGGCGTCGTTAGCCTGCATTTCACTGCAATGGGTGGGGTCAATATCGTCCCGGCCGCAGTACCGCTGGATCGTTTCAATCTTCTGTCGCCGATCGTGATGATTGTGACGATCGCCAGTGTCTCACTTTCACTTTTGGCATCCGGCCTTGCAGCAGCTCTTTTTGCTGTTCGTGCGGAGAACGCCGCATCTGCGAGCAACGCAAACTTCAAGATGCTGATTGAGGGCGTTACCGATTACGCTATCTACATGCTCGGTCTTCAGGGTCATGTCAGCAGCTGGAACGCTGGCGCCGAACGCGCCAGCGGATATACCGCCGCGGAGATTGTCGGCAAGCATTTTGCAATCTTCTATTCACAGAAGGATCGGCACAACGGGATCCCGGCGACCGCGCTGGACATCGCAAGAACCAGAGAGAAATTCGAGGGAGAGTATTGGTACTATCGCAAGGACGGCACGTGTTTCTGGGCACATGTTGTCATCAATCCAATTTTTGCGGACAATGGCGAACTGGCTGGTTATGCCAAGATCATCAGGGACAAGACTATCCACAAGGCCGACGCAGATCGCCTTGCCGCGGTTATGAGAAACCTTGATGTCGCCCTGCAAAATATGTCCCAGGGAATTTGCCTATTCGATGCGAATGAGTGCCTGGTACTGGCCAATGAGCGCTATAGCGAGATATTCGGCTTCCCTCCCGGTTTTATCGTCCCGGGCCTTCGCTATCGCGACATCGTCGAGCGTGGCTATTCCCTGACCGATGCTTCGCCTGACGTCTACGGTCCGAAAGCCTCGCACCATTACGACCGACATATGGCCGTCGTACGGGGTGGCGAGCACGGCGCCATAATCCATAGACTTTCGAGCGGCACCTCGGTGCAGGCAAATTACAATACTATGGAAAGCGGCGCTTGGGTCGTCACATTCGAGGACATCACTGCGCGGCTATTGTCCGAAGAAAAGATCTCTTTCATGGCCAGCCATGACGGCCTGACCGGTCTGGCCAATCGTGCAGAATTCAACGCATCTCTCGCGCAGGAGCTTGTTCTTGCCCGTCGAACCGCGGCCCAGCTTGCGGTCATCGTCATCGATCTCGACAAGTTCAAGGAAATCAATGACCAGCATGGACATGCGACAGGCGATCAGGTTCTGAGCGTGCTTGCCGACCGCATGACTGCAATGCTCGAGGACGACGAATTTGTTGCTCGTTTCGGAGGCGACGAATTTGCAGCGGTCAAGCGCTTTACTGAGATGGTCGAACTGCATGACTTTCTCGCTCGGCTGGAAGCCTGCCTGTGCGCCGAGATCCACGTCGAAGGTTTTGAGATCAAGCCCGGTGCGAGCATGGGGATCGCGCTTTATCCACAGGATGCTGACAGCGCTGAGTTGTTGCTTGGTAATGCCGATCTGGCGATGTACAGGGCGAAAGGCGCTTTGAGGCAGTCGGTCTGCTTCTACGAAACGGCAATGGATGAGGCGGCGCGTGGCCGCCGCGCACTGGCAAATGATCTATGGGCGGCCGTTGAGAAGAAACAGTTCCACCTGCATTATCAAGTGCAGAAATCGGTCATGACAGGCGCCGTTACCGGTTACGAGGCCCTGTTGCGCTGGAACCATCCGGACCGAGGGAACGTGCCACCGATGGACTTCATTGTTCTGGCTGAGGAGTGCGGTGCAATCCTTCCGATCGGCGAATGGGTGCTGCGCGAAGCTTGCCGTGAAGCGGCTCGTTGGCAGCAGCCGCACAAGATTGCTGTAAACCTCTCGCCGGTGCAACTGATGAACACCGATATCGCCGCACTGGTTCATACTGTTTTGCTCGACACCGGTCTGAACCCGGCACGCCTCGAACTTGAGATCACCGAAACATCGATTATAACGGACAAGGATCGCGCGCTACACGCGCTTCGACAAATCAAGCAACTCGGTGTCTCAATCGCCATCGACGATTTCGGCACAGGCTATTCGTCGCTTGAAACCCTTCGGGCCTTTCCTTTCGATAAGATCAAGCTTGATCGCAGCTTTATGGACCAAGTGGAGACAAGTCCGCAGGCCAAGGCAATTGTTCGCGCCATTCTTGCCCTAGGTCAGAGCCTCGAAGTACCTGTCCTTGCGGAAGGCGTGGAGACGCGAGTCCAGCTCGACATTCTTTTGTCGGAGGGATGCAACGAAGCACAGGGCTACTTCCTTGGCCGACCAAAGCCAATGCACGAGGACGCGGACGCCGATCAGACAATAACGCCCGAAATGGCGGCCTAGGTTACAAGATGATCGAGGCTGCATTCCTTTGCGCCTCATGAAGCGTCACAACGCGCAGTCCTGAAAGAACTTTGGGGATAATGACCCCCATCCTGCCTCGCGAGGACGGGTTACTGACATCGATTGACGCAAAACACCAGCTCCAACCAGCGCGTTCGGCGGGCCCATTGTCAGACTTGCTTTCGGTCCCCCAGCTTAGTGTTCCGCCTCACCGAAAAGGCGCGCGCCTTCGTCTGTGACAATTCCGACCGTTTCCTGCAGTGCAATCGTGGCGCTCCAGTCGGGTTCGCGCTCATTGAGCAAGTTCAAAACCAAATGACGATCGAGCGGTTCAAGCGTCAATTTGAAAATTGATGTCTCCGGCCAAGGCTCTTCTAAAGAGCCACTTTCGCACAAATCGCGCCGATGTTGACCTGCCTCTTGAAACGCCTTGTCCAGCGTGTCGCAGTACGCGAGGAGCGTAGTATTCGAGGGGCTAATTGGAAATGCCCACACAACCATAGGTTCAGGCACGGCAAATATCCTTTCGGGCGCGAAGTACTCTCAATGCTTGCATCTATAGAACGGATATAGCACTTAGACCAAGAGGAGAAGATAAGCGTCCACTACTTTGCAATCGCCTGTCCTTGCGACCAGAAATGGTTGTATATCCTCTATAAAGGCGCCTAGACTAACTGGCGGCCCAGAGGGTTTTACTGGAGGCATGAGCGCCGGCAACCATGCAATGATAGCCGGGGCCGCCTCTGACGGCAACCCGCAGCATTTGGTCAAGGGTGTGGTCAAAGCATGTATCAAAGTAGACGCCCCTGGGCACGAGCTAGCTGAGCACTGCTAGCACCTGTTGAAATCACCCACCTCTTTTTGAGGCAGCCTAAGTAGTGCGGCCGTCTGCGCAAGAAGGCAGTCTCGCGCGACGAGCGGTGGTCGGTGGTGAGATTCCAAGGTTGCCCGCGCGAATTGTGCGACGAGACTTGCGATATGGCGGGTGTTGGGAGAATTCCAGCGTTTCGGCCGCGATGCGTCATAATCGGGCTTCAGGTCCACTCGATACAAAACTAGCTGGCTCGTCCCTTTTTCCTGACATGGGTGAGCAAATCTCGTGCGTGGGCGAGGGGTCCACTGGCAGCGCCTAAACACATGGCACTGTCATTTCAAGGCGCATGATCCAACCTCATCAGGGCGACTAACGAGAGCGTGCCCAGTTTTATATCCGCAGTCAGGTAGCTGGAGACTTCGCGCTCGCTGTTGGTAACTAGGGCAGGTGCAGCCTTCATCTTCTCGGCTATATCGCTCGCCAGTCCTGCTCGTTGACCGCTGTCGATCGCGGTTCTGACCTATTCGTGTGGCGTGGATGGCGAGCAGCCAATCTTGATAACGAAAGATGAAACGGCAGCCCAGCCGGATGGATGCTCGGCTTCGTGGTCGAACACCATCCCACCGGCCCTAGCGCCGACTTCGGATAATTTTGTTTGTTGTCAACTCTTGCGGCAAGTAGCGATCTGAAGTTGACCTGATTGAAATTTTTATTTGACGACATATTTTAATCCACGCAAACGTAGGAGCTGACATGGCCGTAGGGCTTGAAACCAACGCCCTGACGGGCGTGGCCGGATTGGACGATGTACTTTCAGGAGGACTTTCACGCGATCATGTGTTTCTGCTGGAAGGAAATCCCGGCACAGGCAAGACGACAATCGCACTGCAATTTCTCCTCGAAGGCGCCAAACTTGGAGAAAAGTGTCTCTACATCACACTCTCCGAAACGGATTCAGAGCTGCGGGCGAGCGCCGCCTCGCACGGGATGGTTATAGATGATACCATTGAGCTCTTCGAGCTCGTCCCGCCGGAAAGCCTGCTCGATCCGGATCAGCAGCAGAGCCTTTTGTATTCTTCGGATCTCGAACTCGGTGAAACGACTAAGCTAATCTTTGACGCTTTCGAGCGCATCAAGCCGAGCAGAGTTGTCCTTGATAGCCTTTCCGAAATCAGGCTTCTGGCGCAGAGTTCGCTTCGCTATCGTCGTCAGATCCTGGCTCTCAAGCATTTCTTTGCCCGGCAGGGTGCAACGGTGCTGCTGCTAGATGACATGACGACCGAGATGATGGATAAAACTGTCCACAGTGTGGTCCACGGGGTCATCCACCTCGAGGAACTAGCTCCAGATTATGGCTCCGAGCGCCGGCGGCTGCGGATCATCAAATACCGCGGACGGGCATTCCGCGGCGGATATCATGACCTTGCCATCAAGACAGGTGGAGTAGAGGTGTTTCCGCGATTGCGTGCCGCCGAGCATCGAACTGATTTCGCCCGTAATATTTTGCCGACCGGCAACGCTGAGTTTGACAGCCTGCTTGGGGGCGGGATCGAACGCGGATCGAGCACGCTCCTCATTGGCCCTGCCGGCACGGGCAAGAGCACGTTTACCTTCGAGTTCGTCAAGGCCGCCGTCGCCCGTGGTGAAAAGGCTGCAGTTTTCATCTTCGACGAGGAGCTTGGCCTACTTTTCGCACGCATGAAAGCGATGGGCCTGGATCTCGAGGGGTTGAGCGATCAAGGCTTTGTTCACATAGAGCAGCTGGACGCCGCTGAGCTGTCGCCGGGGGAGTTTACTCGTCGGGTTATGGACCGGGTCACAGAAGCCAATGCAAAGACTGTGATCATCGACAGCATCAACGGCTACCAGTCTGCGATGCCCGATGAAAACGCCCTCATCCTTCATTTGCACGAGCTTCTGCAGTATTTGAACAGACAGGGAGCCAATACGTTCATCACGGTTGCCCAGCATGGACTTTTCGGCGACATGAAATCTCCGGTGGATGTCACCTATCTGGCCGACACCGTCATACTGTTGCGTTATTTCGAGGCTGCCGGGCGCGTCCGCCGCGCGGTCTCCGTGATCAAGAAGCGTGCCGGTAGGCATGAGGACACGATCCGAGAATACCGGATCGACAATACAGGTCTGAGCCTCGGTGCGCCGCTCTCCGGGTTCCAAGGTGTGTTGCGCGGCGTGCCAGTCCTCACCGATGTTTCCGAGCCTCTCATGGTCATGACCACCGGAGGGCTGGGCAATTCCTGATCGTTTTGCAGACGCGATCATACTTGCCCCTGGCGGGCGGGATGCAGATGTGGCTTCTTCGCTCCTTTCTGCCGCAAAGATTGTGTGCCGGTCGGCTGGAGACCTTCCTTCCTTCGTTGCAACCCTTGGCGACAAAGTTGCCTTTGGAGTGCTGACAGAGGAGACGGTACGATCGGGCGACTTGAAGCCGCTCGCCAGCTGGATTGCAAACCAGCCGAGCTGGTCGGACATGCCGTTCATAGTGTTAACGCAAAGAGGCGGTGGCCCAGAAAAAAATCCGGCTGCGGCGCGTCTTTCTGAAATTCTCGGCAATGTAACCTTTCTGGAAAGGCCGTTTCACGCCACCACCTTTATCAGCGTGGCGCGCACTGCCATGAAGGGCCGGCAAAGGCAATATGAAGCGCGTGCGCGCCTCAACGACCTTGCAGATGGCGAACGCCGTTTGCAGGCAGCGCTCGAAGCGGGGCGTCTGGGCTCTTGGGAACTGGAACTCAAGGCAAACCGGCTCACGACTTCTGAATTATTCCGCACAACTTTCGGACAGCCTAAAGACGGCCCGCTCTCTTACGAACATTGGTTGGCGACTATTCACGAGGACGACCTGCCGCGACTGAAACGTGCAATATCTCTGACAGTGGAGACTGGCAGGGACTGCGAGATCGACTTCCGCTGCATCTGGCCCGATGCCACCCAGCACTGGGTCGATGTGCGCGCGCAGCTTTACCGGGACAGGAACGGTGGCGCGCAAAAACTCGTCGGCATTGCATCCGATATTACCGAACGCCGCGTGGCCGAGGATACGCTAAAGAGCGTCAACGATCTGCTGGAAGAGCGCGTATCTCTGCGAACAGCCGAGTTGAAAGCAGCCAATGCGGGGTTGATCGAACAGGTGGCCCAGCGGGAGAGGGCGGAAGAGCAACTCAGGCAGGCTCAGAAGATGGAGGTCATCGGCCAGCTCACCGGCGGTGTCGCCCACGACTTCAACAACCTGTTGATGGCCGTGCTTGGAAACCTTGATCTCCTTCGCAAGCATTTCCAGCACGATCCGAAGGCATGTCGCCTGATTGACGGTGCTATCCAGGGCGCAAAGCGTGGCGCGGCGCTGACACAACGCTTGCTTGCCTTTGCGCGACGTCAGGATCTGAGCGTCGAACCCACAGACCTCGGCAAGCTGGTGACCGGAATGGAGGATTTGCTCAAGCGATCGGTCGGCACGACGATAGCAATCGAGGTTCTGCTTGAAGACAACCTGCTGCCTGCAATGATCGATTCAAACCAGGTCGAACTCGCACTCCTCAATCTCGTTGTCAACGCGCGGGACGCCATGCCCTCCGGCGGAGTAATCAAGGTTCGCGTTCGCGGCGAAGAAATACGAGAAGTTTCCAAGGATCTCACGTCAGGGCGCTACCTCGTTTTATCGGTAGAAGACACCGGAACCGGAATGAGCGAACAGACGCTGATGAAGGCAGTCGATCCGTTCTTTTCTACAAAGGAACTTGGAAAGGGAACAGGCCTTGGCTTGTCGATGGTCCACGGGCTTGCTCTGCAGCTGAAGGGAAGCCTGCGTCTCACCAGTGCTGTCGGTCACGGAACTTTTGCGGAGCTGTGGCTCCCCGAAACTTTCCGGCCGATATCTATCGATGACGCTCTCGAGCCGGGTGGCATTGGCGTCACTCGGGCGATACGGATCCTTATGGTGGACGATGATGCTCTTATCGCCATGGCCTCGGTGGACATGCTTGAAGATCTCGGTCACGAAGTCGTGGAAGCAAATTCTGGTGCTGATGCCCTGAAGTATCTGGAATCAGGCAACACGTTCGACCTAATGATCACCGATTATTCCATGCCTGGTATGACCGGTGCTGAGCTGGCCATGGCGGTACGGGAAAAGGTGCCGGGGATGCCAATTCTCATAGCAACTGGATACGCCGACCTCCCAGCTGGTAGCGGGATGGATCTTCCGCGCCTCGGCAAGCCTTACACTCAGGCACAGCTCGCGGCGGAAATCGGAAAGGTCTTGCATCGCGGCTGACCGACGCTGTAGCGAGACATTAAGCCGTTTACAGAGATGACCCTATCAACGTGAGGAATAGAAGCGTCGATCATGGGTATCGGCATCGGGATCCCTCGCCGATTTACAGCATGTGAGCGTGACAGGCGGATAGGGAAACAGCGGCACTGGACGATTTTTTACCTGTTGCACCGCAGGCCATCCATTAACAGACCGATTAGTCGATGGGACCGATCACGCCAATCAGGTGCGTCGGGGATGGAGTAAATGCTTGAGAGAGCATGCAAAAGGTCCGTCGTGTCAATATCACTGCGCACCGCCCGCGATTGGGCTGCACTCTTCAAGAGATCGTCTAATGCAGATCTCAGAACACCAGAGCCTTCGGCAAACAGCGCCGAGTTCGAGGTCATCAATATCCGCAAGCTGTTGGCCATGCCGCGTTTTGTAGCGATATAGCCCACGAACCTGCGCATCCATTCCTCAAGCGCCGCATCGGGTGCATGGGTTTTTGCCAAGCCGCCGGCAGCAGCAGCCAACATTTCCAATTCGCGTCGGTAAACAACCTCCACCAAGTGCTCACGGGTCGGAAAATGTCGATACAGTGTACCGATCCCGACGCTGGCCCGGCGAGCGATGTCCTCAAGTGAGGTCTCGACACCATTCTCGGCGAACGCGTCCGCTGCAACCTCGATCAGCCGCTCCTTGTTCCGGCGCGCGTCTGCCCGCAACGGAGGTTCGCTGGTCGGCTCTTTTTTTGGCTCGGCCGAGGCCAAAGGCTACTCCATCATTTTGCACTTGACGATGACCAGGAAGTCCCTAGATTAAACGGAGGCGCCTCCATTTTAAACGTCTCTTCCACTTGTAATGCACGCCGGCCTGTCTGTCAGGTCGAAAGTTCTATCGATTGCTTCACCACGACGACAGTGAGAACCCATCATGGCCGGAACGCTTCAAATTTCATTGGACATCAACGGACAATCACGCGAACTCTCCATAGAGCCGCGCGTCACTTTGCTCGACGCGCTTCGCGACCATCTCTGCCTGACAGGCACCAAGAAGGGCTGCGACCAGGGGCAGTGCGGTGCTTGCACGGTTCATGTGGACGGCCAAAGGGTGCTCTCCTGTCTGACGCTCGCCGCCCAGGTGGAAGGTCGGCAGATCTCGACGATCGAGGGGCTGGCTGGGAAAAATGGTGAACTTCACCCAGTTCAGGCAGCTTTCGTGGATCAGGATGCGTTTCAATGCGGATACTGTACCCCTGGCCAGATCATGTCGGCTGTCGCCTGCATCCGCGAAGGCCGAGCCAGATCCGACACCGAGATCCGAGAATACATGTCCGGCAATCTCTGTCGATGCGGTGCCTACAATAGCATCGTCGCCGCCGTGCGCAAAGCAGCGGAGACTGGCGCATGAGAGACTTTTCCTACGTACGTGCGACCTCCATCGACGAGGCGCAACAGGAAGTCCAAAGCGGTGCGGTCTTCCTTGCAGGGGGCACCACGCTTCTGGACCTCGCCAAGTGCGGCGTGGCCGAGCCGGAGCGCGTGGTCGACATCACGCACCTTGCTGGGCTGGACGGGATCGACGCCGATGACACGGGTGTCAGCATCGGCGCTCTTGCTAGGATGGCGGCCGTCGCAGACCATCCCCACATCCTTTCCCATTTTCCGGCCGTGGCACAGTCTCTCTCGCTTGCCGCCTCCGCACAGCTCAGAAACATGGCGACGATCGGCGGCAATCTTCTTCAGCGGACCCGCTGTTCATACTTCCGAGAGCCGGGCGCCTTTACCGCGTGCAACAAGCGGAATCCCGGGTCAGGCTGCTCGGCCATCGGCGGCGTGACCCGCAACCACGCGGTGCTCGGCACGAGCCCAAATTGCATTGCCAGCTATCCGGGCGATCTGGCAATCGCCCTCGTGGCCTTCGACGCCGAGATCAAGATCGGCGAGCGAAGCGTGGCGATAGACGAATTCTTTCTGCTGCCAGGCTCGACGCCGCAAAGGGAGACTTTGCTGGAAACCGGCGAGATGATCACGGCCGTGACGATCCCCGCCTCTCCGGCAGCACGAAATTCGACCTATCTGAAAGTCCGCGATCGCCAATCTTACGAGTTTGCCGCAGCGAGCGCGGCCGTCGGTATCGAACTGGAAGCGGACGGCAAGACGGTGCGCGATATTCGTATCGCGCTCGGAGGTGTTGCAACAAGGCCCTGGCGCGCACGCGCGATAGAGGCCGCACTCATCGGCAAGGTTCTCGATGTTGCATCCGTGGAAGCCGCCAGCCGGCTTACAATGGAGAATGCGCTTCCGCACGGCGGCAATCAGTACAAGATCGAACTCGCGCCGCGTGTGGTCGCGCGCGCCATTCTGACCGTGGGAGGTCTTCTATGACGATAATGGAATCCCGCAAGCATGGCGATGCTTCCGACGGCATGATCGGCGGACGGCATTCGCGTTTCGAGGGCACGGTGAAGGTTACCGGAGCCGCCACCTACGCGCTTGAATATCCGTTTGAAAATCTAGCGCATGCAGTACTACTGCAGAGCACAATTCCGGCGGGTCGGGTCCTTGCGGTTGACACTGCACAGGCGAAGGCGATGCCTGGCGTTCTGCTGGTTCTCACGCCTGAGGATGATTTTGGACTGAAGGTCGCCTCCGACTGGTACGGGAATCGCCCGGAAAACCAGAACTACAATCCCCTGCCACGCCAAGTTCGCTTCAATGGCGAGACCATCTGCGCTGTTGTGGCAGAGACGCGGGAGCAAGCGTCGGAGGCAGTCAAGCTGATACGGGTTACCTACGAAGAAACGCCCGCAGTGATGGGCCTCGACGACCCCAATGCCGGTCAGGGCAAAGTCATGGACAATCTGACGTCCAAGTGGGGAGACGCAGAGTCGGCGTTCGCCAGCGCACAGGTCAAGATCGACGTCGAATACCGAACGCCACGCGAATTCCACGTTGCCATGGAGCCGCATGGGCTGACGGCGAAATGGGACGGCAATACGCTGACTGTGTGGGAGCCAAGCCAGTGGGCCCAGGGAATGGCGCGCAGCTATGCCGAGTGGTTCGGCTTGCCGCTTGAAGACGTTCGGATCATATCCCCATTCATTGGCGGCGGCTTCGGCTCGAAAGGTGCAGCGCTTGCCTACGGTGCTGTTGCGGCTGTCGCAGCAAGAAAACTCGGCCGTCCGGTAAAGCTCGCGGTGACCCGACCGCAGAACTTCACAAGCTACGGTGGACGGGCGGCGACGCGCCAGCAGATTTCGCTAGGAGCGACCAGCGACGGGCTGCTGCAAGCGATCATCCATCGCGGTGCGAGCGAAACGTCAGTTTATGTCGACTATCCCGAGCAGACGGGCGCAGCAACGGCAGTGCTTTACAAGGTGGAAAACTTCAGCTCCGAACATCGGGTAGTCCCCGTCAACACTGTGACGCCCGGCGCGCTCCGCGGCCCAGGCAAGAACCCCAGCGCATACGGCATCGAATGCGCCATGGAGGAACTTGCCTATGAGATCGGTATGGATCCGCTCGAACTGCGCCTTAAGAACTATGCCGACCACGATTACCAGTCCGGAAAACCCTGGTCGACGCGTCGCCTGCGAGAGGCCCTGACGGAGGGCGCGGACGCTTTCGGCTGGTCGGGACGCAGCCATCAGCCTCGGTCCATGCGAGAGGGCAGGACATTGGTCGGCTGGGGAATCGGGTGCGGCACGTTTCCTGTTATCCGGGCGCCAAGCTCGGCGATGATACGCATCCTTGGCAACGGCCGCGTGGAGGTGATCAGTAGCGCCATCGATATGGGGCAGGGAACCTATACGATCCTTGCCCAGACAGCGTCCGACGCGCTGGGCGTTCCCGTCAGCCAGATCGATATCCTGCTTGGCGATTCGCGGATGCCGGGATCGGCGATTGCCGGCGGATCAATGCTTGCTGGGTCGATTACTGGTGCCGTCCACAAAGCAGCGATCGCTGCGCGTGACGAGCTCATCGAACTTGCACTCAATGACGCTAACTCACCCCTTCGCGATACCGGCGCAAACACGTTGACGCTCATCAACGGACGGCTCGGCTCCGCGCGAGGCGGCGAATACACGCTTTCGGAATTAATGTCGGCCCTTGGAAAAGAACATTTGGAAGTTCTCCGCAACACGCTCGATGACGCCACACAATCGGCCGCCGACCACAAGCGAGCCTGGACGACAATGGCCGGCGTCCAAGGGCCGACCATGGGCGACCATTCCATGCACAGTTGGTGCGCGCATTTTGTCGAGGTGAAAATCGACGAGGATTTCGGCACGGTTCGCGTTTCTCGCATCGTATCGGCCTTCGATTGCGGTCGTCTCTACAATCCACGACTTGTGGAGAGCCAATGGCGCGGCGGGATCATCATGGGCATCGGCCAAGCTTTGCTCGAAGAGGGCCTTGTCGATCGGCGCAACGGCAGGCTCGTCAACAATAATGTTGCCGATTACCTCGTGCCGACCAATTCGGATGTCCCGGATATCCAAGTGATCTCTGTCGGTGTCCCCGATCTGGATGCGTCCGCGTTGGGAGGAAAGGGGGTCGGTGAAGTTGGTATCGTCGGCGTGGCGCCCGCGATTGCAAATGCTGTCTTCCACGCGACGGGGAAACGAGTTCGTGATCTCCCCATCACCTTGGAAAAGTTGCTCTAGTTTCAGATTGTCAGTCCAAGCGATGCCGGACGCAAATCCAGCGGTTGCTCAATTCGATGAAAGGTCTGCAGATGTTGAGCTCATGCAGCGTCACTGCGCCAATCGTGCCTAGAAAGGCTCTTATGACCGATGACGCCATAAAAATAATGGAGTTTGCTGCTCAATCCTTCGATGCTGGACACGGAGTGGCCTTTGCCACGCTTGTTGATATTCGCGGAGGATCCGCGCACCCGCTCGGATCCCACATGGCGATCCGCGATGACGGCTTTTATTGCGGTTTCGTGTCCGGCGGATGTACGGAGGCGGCGGTTGCATCGGAGGCGATGGAGGCGATTTCGAGAGGTTGCGATCGCAACCTTCTGCTGGGGGAAGGATCGCCGTTTTTCGATATCGTCCTTCCCTGCGGTGGCGGCATTACGGTTGCAATCCATGTCCTTCGTGAGAGCGTGGCCTTATGGTCCATTCTCGCCAGGCTTGGAAAGCGGCTAACGGCAAGCCTCTGCTATCAACCTGACACCCAGCGGCTGATTGCGACAGAGACGTTCGAGCCGACAGGCTGGAGGGGACAGACGTTCATCACGCACCATCGCCCGCGTGTCCGGGTAGTTCTCGCCGGCCGGTCGGTCGAGGCCGATGTCACCGCCAGAGTCGCTACGGCTGCAGGGTATGACGTCTATTGCTACGACGGTAGCGGGCCGGCGCTTTCACCAGAAATTATCGATGCCGACACGGCTGTATCGCTCCTCTATCACGATATCGATTTTGAAATCCCGGTCTTCGAGGCGGTGCTGCGTTCTAGGTCATTCTACGTCGGTGCGCTCGGGAGTGCGCGCACACATGCCAGACGTGTTCAACGGCTGGAAGAACTCGGGTATAGCCGCGGCGAGATTGCCCGGATCAAATCTCCGATAGGCCTTTTTAATAAGGCCAGAGATTCACAGTCTCTGGCGCTCTCGGTTTTGGCCGATATTGCCGCACGGCGGCTCTTGGAGGAGCAATGAAGCCCTCTAGGCTGATCGAAAGTCACTTAATCGTTAAAGTAGTCGTGCCACCTTACATGTTCGCCGCGTAGGGTTGTTGTGATAGCGCAATAGCTGGACGCTTGCTGAACGGATTGGTACCTCGACTGCTCCATGGCCTCGGGAAGGGGAACGCCACGATTGGCCGCCTCGGTCAGATAACCCGATCGCAAGCAATGCGCCGAAAACTCCCCAGCCTCCAGCCCAGCCAGCGCGGCCCGGTGCTTGACGATATCATTGACGGCTTTCGGATCGAGGGCGCAACGGGAGACAGCCCCACCGAGCACTGGTCTCGGCCGCAAACGACACCGACGATCTCAAGAACGCCACGCCAGCCCAGCCATCAGCGGTTCTGAACGGCCTGAAGGACGCTATCGGCGTGGTCGAGCAGGGCCAGGGGAACGCCACACGTCTCGAAAACGCGCTGACCGGTTCGGAACCGACCTATCTCCAACTTCTCCAAAGTCTCACCGACGCCATCTCGACGACGGCGGGCACCAACGGGTCTGCGCTCCGGCAGTTTGCAATTCAAAACGCCGCACTCGTCGACGGACTGATGGCAAATACGGCCTTCGCGCAATCGGTCGGCAAGCTCATCCAGGTCGAATACATGATCGCGGTCGGAGGCGCCGCAGCGCTTCCGGAGGCGCAAGAGCTCGCCGCCATGTGCAGCTTGGGAGTGCAGGCCTGTGCCGCACAGGCTACTGTAATCCCAAGAGATCGTCGCCTCAATTCCTGAGCTTGGCGGCGCTGGCGTCGGACTCGCCGGCATCAGCGCGCTTGATAAGGAAGCTGTTGATCAAGCGTTGATGAAGGCTCCTGCCGAAAATATCGCTGTCGATGTTGGCTTCGACACCTTAAATCTTGAGAGCTACCTGCTCGATTCGACTCATCCGCAAAACCAGGGCAAGGCAAACTGGTTCAATCGGACCCTAGGGTTTGATCAAAGCAATTGGCAAGACTTGGCTTCCCAGCTACGGTTCGATCCTGCAACGGCGGTGTCCACCAAGACTACCCCGTGCGGCCAGACATTCGAGCAAACCATACCGATTACCCTCGCCAACGGGAAAACGATCGACACCATAATTCTTCATGAAAGTATACGCTTGAACCAGAGATGGGCAGGTAGTTTGTGCACGACTTTGAAGGCGTGCTTGCGGCCAGGAATGCGCTCGTAGGCCTGTTGCCGTAGGTGAAGAGTTTTATGACCGCGTTGTCGTCGATGGCCAGTCCATCCGTTGTAACGCTCGAAGACGAATGATCAGGAGCGCGTTGTCGGATGCTTGCGACGGCTTAACGCGGACATCAACATCCGCCGGTGCTTGGTCGCTCGGATTGTTTGTCTTTTCACGGTTGAAAACTTTGGGAAAGATTACTGACATGCCTATCCACCTCGATGAATGATCCATCTCGAGTTAACAACGATCTGAACGCGGGGTTCCGAGATCGACAGATTTTATGCTTGTGGAGAACTGCAACGCGGGGGGGTAGCTTTTCTTCCGCGTCTTACGTGACGATCGTCGGGCGTAGGAGATATGGTGGCTGTAATAAACCTTAATTCCATTGTTCAGTAGATAATTGCTCAACAGATAATGTCCCGGAACTAATTATTCTAAAAGGTGTTTTGAGAGCAACACAGCCATGAGGGCCAGCAATCGTGGAATGCGTCCGGGTGCTCCGGTCGCGGCTGATGTCTCGGCACTGTAGGATCGTTCGGTCGTATTGCTGGCGCGGCTGCGGCGTTGCCCTCTCCAACCCAATGAAGGAACGGCCAAAATATGAGGCCAAGACGTCTGGTTGTTATAAGTGACTTTCAAAGTGGCGAATATCTCGGTGGATCGGTTGTGCCGGTTTCAGAGTTCTACCAGCAATGGATCTCGGGCAGTCGTGGGAAGAGCCCAAGAGGCACCGGTCGGCCGGATCACGTCGAGGTAAAGGGTGGCTATATCGAGAGGTTGCCGCTCGCTGCCCTGCACAGCGGCCTTGTGGACTGCGCGGAGATCTGGACCCACTGGCGCGGAGAGACGCCGCCGCTTGATCGGGAGGACGCCGACAGCCCCTGGCTTACCCGCCGGTCCTTTCGGCTGGATGGGCCGGATGCGCCTTTCGCCTCGAACGACATGCTTGCCCACATAAAAGCCTTTGGACCGCCGGACATCCTTTGCGTCTGGGGGCTTGGGGTTAGCGAAGACATTCTTCTCGCCTGCCGCGACAGTTTCAAGATCTACAATTCCATCGATGCGCCGGCGCTTCGCATCCCATTTGAGGTCAGTCGCCATTTCGATCTCGTGCTGACCGGCGCCGAATGGCAGTCCAAGGCAGTGCTGGCCCGCCATCCGGAAATGCAGACAGCAATCATGCCGGTCGGCCCCGAATTCGCATCCGATCTGACGTTTCGGCCGCTACCCCTACCAAAGGTCTACGACGTCATTTATGTCGCGGCAGCACAGGCTTACAAGCGTCACGACATCTTGTTCGATGCGCTGGAGAAGATGCCGCGCAGCATCCGGACGCTGTGCGTCTTCGGCTACGGAGAGCTTGCGGACGACCTGCGCCACCGGGCCGACACATCGGGTCTGAACGTCGATTTCGTCGGGCCACCCGGTGTGGACTTTGAGGAGGTCAATCGGCTGATGAACCAGTCCCGCATAGGTGTCGTGTGCGGCATCGATGACGGAGCGCCCGCCATCCTCACGGAATATATGCTGGCCGGCATCCCGGTGCTTGCCAACGATGCGCTAAGCTGCGGACTGCAATACATCACCGATCTGACGGGGGCGACAGCCAGCGGCGACCGATTTCACGAGGGCATTTCCGATATGCTGGCACGCCTGGATACCTTCACTCCGCGCGAGATCGTTCAGGCAAACTGGACATGGCCTCACACCATCAGGAGGCTCGCGCCATTGCTGCAGAATTTCGACAGGGCGGCTTTCCACCGTTGGAACTAAGGGATTACTAGCTGGTTGCAGGTTTCACTACTTGAAGAGGAACCCCATGAACCTGCTGCATCCCCTACCGCGCACCTCGGAATCCCGCATTCTCGACGAGGCCCCCCTTGTCTGTTTCTCTCACCTCCGGTGGGATTTCGTACTGCAGAGACCGCAGCATCTGATGCAGCGATTTTCACAGCAGCGGCAAGTCTTCTTCTTCGAGGAATACATCCCGACCGACCATCATCTTGCCTATATCGAGATCCATCCGTTTGCCGGCACGACCGTCAAAGCGGTCCGTCCGAGGATCCCCCATTGGTGGACCGAGGCGGATCGGCAGGAAGCGCTTGGCAACCTGCTGGACGAACTGCTCGAGCTGCACGGTGGCGTGAAACCCATCCTCTGGTACTACACGCCGATGATGTACGCCTTTTCCGCGCACATCGACGCTGCGGCTGTGGTTTACGATTGCATGGACGAACTTGCTAATTTCAAGTTCGCACCCATGCAGTTGAAAGACGCCGAGAGGGCGCTGATGGCGCGTGCGGATGCCGTGTTCACTGGCGGCTTGAGCCTTTATGAGGCAAAGCGCGACAAGCATGACAACATCCACGCCTTTCCCTCCAGCGTCGATATCGAGCATTTCCGCGCCACGCGCAACGGCATGGCGGAACCGGCGGATCAGGCAGCAATCTCGGGGCCGAAGCTCGGCTATTACGGGGTGATTGACGAAAGGCTTGATCTGAGCCTCATTGCTGCGGTCTCCAGGGCACGACCGGATCTCTCGCTCATCTTTCTCGGTCCTGTCCTCAAGATCTCTGATGAAGAACTGCCGCGCGCGGCCAATATCCACTATCTCGGTCTCAAGTCCTACGCCGACCTGCCGGCCTATCTTTCCGGCTGGGACGTCGCTCTCATGCCGTTCGCGCTAAACGAGGCGACACGCTTCATCAGTCCGACAAAGACGCCGGAATATCTCGCAGCAGGACGACCGGTGGTCAGCACCTTTGTAACAGATGTTGCACGTGCCTATGGCAACCTCGAGGGAGTTTTTCTCGCCAACGGCGCGAAGGAGTTCGCTGACGCCTGCGACAGGGCGATTGCGCTGGCCGGCGAGGGCAGCGACTGGCTCGGCGACGTGGATGCGATGCTGGTCCGCTCCTCCTGGGACAAGACCTTCGATCTCATGTCGGAAATCGTGGCACAATCGATCTACTCTAGCGCCAGGAGGCAGGTCCACCCGTTGACGCATCATCCCCTCGCAGATGAGCTCGGCGCGACAGTCGCGGTCGGGGGCAAGTAATGCCCCGCATTCTTCTGGTAACCGACAGTCTCGATCCTTCGGGAATGGGAGAGCACATGCTTGCCCTTGGCCGTGCCCTGGACAAGCGATGGGACGTGACCCTGGCGCTCTTGTCGGGAGAACGAAGCCCGTTACTCACCCGCGCCCTGCGGCACGGTCTGAGCGTAAAACGCCTCAACTCGAAAGATGATTTTGCAACCTGGCTGGGCGGAAAGCCCTTTGATCTCCTGCATGTACACGCTGGCATCGGTTGGGAGGGGCATTGGCTTACCGCTGCGGGAATAGAGCGCGGCATCCCGGTCGTCCGTACCGAGCATCTTCCTTACCTCCTCACCGATGTCGAACAAGTCGACGAATATCGCCGACAGATCGAAGCCATCGGCCACCACATCGTCGTCTCAGACGCCTCCCAGGAGAGCTTTGTCGGTCACATCGCTGGCGACAGGCTGAGCGTCGTCAGGAACGGCATATACCCGCTTCAGCCGCAGGAATCTGCAACCAACGTCAAATCAGAGATGGATCTGGATGGCCGCACTGTTCTCCTCACGGTGGCGCGGTTTTCGACCCAGAAGGATCACGCGACGCTGTTGCGCGCCATGCCGGACGTTATCGCCGCTCATCCGTCGGCCACGCTGCTTCTCGTTGGCTCCGGCGATGAGCAGGAGGCCACCGAGGCGCTCGTCTCGACGCTTGGGATTTCGGACCATGTACGCTTCCTCGGCCAGAGACAGGATGTCGCAGACATTATGAACATCGCCGATCTCTTCGTGCTTCCATCGCGATTTGAAGGCCTGCCGCTGGCGGTTCTCGAAGCCATGTCGCTCGGCATCCCCGTCGCAGCCACACGCGTCGGTGGCACCGTAGAGGCACTCGGCGAGCATCACGAACTCTTCGCCACGGCGGGGGACCCCATATCCCTCGCGGCGGTCATTAAAGCGGCGCTTTCCGACCCCGACCGGGCAGCACGCACGGGCGGAGCGGGCCGCGCACGCTTCGCGACCAACTTTTCCGCGGCCCGGATGGGAGCGGAAACAGCCGCAATCTACGACCGCGTTCTGCAGGAACCTGCAATAGCTAAGCAAAAGGACACAGCCATGAAAAAGACGCGTCTCGCCTTCATCGGCGTCGGAGGCATTGCGCAACGGCATCTGGACATTCTCGCCACTTTCGAAGACGTTGAATTGGTGGGCTTTGCCGATCCCGACCTCGAACGCGCCGACCGTGCCGCCATGCGCTTCGGTACACGGTCTTTCCGGCACCACAAGGACATGCTCGACGAGCAGCGCCCCGACGCGGTCTATGTCTGCGTACCGCCTTTTGCGCACGGCGAACCCGAGCATGACCTGATCGCGCGCGGCATCCCCTTCTTCGTCGAAAAACCTGTGTCGCTCGACCTTGAGACGGCAGAGGCGATTTCGGCAGCAGTGGCGGCAAAAGGCATCATCACGGCGGTCGGCTACCACTGGCGCTATCTTGACACCGTTGACGAGGCGCGGACGTTGCTTGAACACAACCCCGCGCAGCTGCTGTCCGGTTACTGGCTCGATTCCACGCCGCCGCCGCAATGGTGGTGGAAGCAGGACAAGTCCGGCGGACAGATCGTCGAGCAAACAACCCATCTCCTCGACCTCATCCGCTTCCTGATCGGCGACGTTCGGGAGGTCTACGGCCGCGTCGGACACACCGACAGGGCCGAATTTCCGGGCCTCGACGTGCCGACGGTGACAACGGCAAGTCTTACCTTCGAGAGCGGCGTGATCGCCAACATCGCCTCGACGTGCTTGCTCGGCTGGAACCACCGTGTCGGCCTGCACATCTTTGCCGACCGGCTCGCCATCGAATTGACCGACCGCGACATCATGATCGACACCGGGCGAGGACGGCCGACCCGCGGCGCCGACGGCGACCCGGTCTGGCGCGAGGACCGCGATTTCATCGATGCTGTCAGCGGCGGTGAAAACCGCATCCGTTGCCCCTATGGCGATGCCGTGGCGACGCACCGTCTGGCACTCGCCGTCATGGCATCTGCCGAGAGCGGCGAACCCGTCCGTCTCGACATGCCGGAGACCACGCGGCCGGCGCCGGCGCCCCTGCAGTTCCAGCCGCGTCCGGAAGCGCATCACGGAATGCCGCCCGGCCACCGCAAGATCCGCTCGCTCGGCGTCGAGGGACCAGGGCGGCCCTATTTCTTCGAGTACGAGGAGGGACCACCGTCCGATGGCCAGGTGAGGCTGGAGACACTTTTCACGGGCCTGTCCGCAGGGACGGAGCTTACCTTCCTCAAGAACACCAACCCCTATTTTCGGTCGCGCTTCGACAGTGATCGTGGCGTGTTTGTCGGCAACGAAGCAGATCTCCACTATCCGGTACCGTTCCTCGGCTACATGGAAGTCGCTCGGGTATCCGAATCACGCGCGACGGGTTTTGCCAAGGGCGCCATCGTGGCCTCCGCCTATGCCCACAAGACCGGCCACACGGCCAACCCCTATCACGACGTGTTGATCCCAATGCCTGACGGCATCGATCCTCTCCTCGGCGTCCTCGTCGCCCAGATGGGTCCGATCGCCGCCAACGGCATTCTGCACGCTGACGCATTGTCCTATGGCGCCCATGTCCCGGCGCTCGGGGCAGGCATTAAGGACCGGCCGGTTCTCGTCATCGGTGCTGGCACCGTCGGGTTGACGACGGCCCTCTTTGCGCAAGCGCTCGGGGCGTCCGACGTCGTCATCGCCGATCCCTCCGATTTTCGCCGAAGCAAAGCGGAGGCGATGGGCCTGACGGCGATGACCGAGGACCAGGCCTGGAACCACGCGAAAGCCCGCTGGCATGATGGCACCATGGGGCGCGGTGCCGATATCGTCTTTCAGACGCGTGCCCACTCGGACAGTTTGCACACGGCCCTGAAGGCGCTGCGTCCGCAGGGTACTGTCATCGACCTTGCCTTCTACCAGGGCGGTGCGGATGCTCTGAGGCTCGGCGAGGAGTTCCACCACAACGGCCTCAACATCGTCTGCGCGCAGATCAACCGCGTGCCGCGCGGCCTTGCCCCCTTGTGGGACAGACGCCGGCTCGCTCTGGCAACGATCGACCTGTTGAAGGCGCGGGGCGGCGACATCCGTGAGCATATGATCACCCATGTCATCCCTCTGGACGACGCACCGGGCTTTCTGACCGACCTTGTCGAGAACAGGCCAGACTTCCTGCAGGTCGTCTTTCAGGTGGCCCAATGAGTGCGGGCGCGCCCCCAACCAGGATCCTGTTCGTCTTCGCCTGGCTCGTCGTCGGCGGAGAGGAGACGGAAGTGCGTCTCCTTGCCGAACACCTTGATCGGCGCCGCTATCGCATCGACGTGGTCGCCTGCTTCCGCAAGGAGGGGATGCCAGAGCAAACCCATGATCAGCTGCGCGCCCTCGGTGTAGACGTCGACACCGCGCCTTACCAGTTGTCGTTCGATGATACGGTCGGCTACCTCGCCGACAAGGCAGCGGGCTACGACATCGTCGTCTCCTGTCAGAATGTCGCGGACATCTATCCGGCGCTCGAGCGGATGCACCTGCGACCGTTGCTGATCGAACATGGCGGCCTGGTATCGGAGGCGCTGGCCGGACCGAAACACCTGACAAGCCGCTATGTCGGCGTGTGCCGGTCGATCCGAGACGCCGCAGCGTCGAGCATGCCGGGGCGTGAGCAGCACGCCATCGAGATCCCTTCGATGGTGGATCTGACGGCGTTCGAGACGACCCGTCGCGCTCACTTGCGCGCCGGCCTCGGGATTACGGACAGCCAGACGCTGACCGGCTGGGTCGGGCGCCTGGACCCAAAGAAAAATGTCGCCGATTTCATCGAGGCCGCGGCACTGGTCGCGGCCGAAGATTTGAGCGCCCGCTTCGTCATCGTCGGCGGCCCCGATGCGTTCATGCCGGACTATGCCGATGATCTCCGCAACTTGGCGCTTGAGCGCGGTCTCGGCGGCAAGCTCGTTTTTCTCGGCGATCGCAAGGATATCGCCGAGCTACTGTCGGCATTCGATATCTTTGTCTGGCTGTCCAAGGGCGAGGGCATGCCGCATGTGATCGCGGAAGCCGGTGCTGCTTCGCTGCCTGTCATTGCGACGCCCGACAACGGCGCGCTGCAGCAGATCGATGATGGTATATCCGGCCTTTTCGTACCCTACGGCGATCCCGCCTCCGTGGCCAGAAAGATCGCCGAACTGATCGCCAATCCCCAAATCCGCCGCCAGCTCGGCTCGGCTCTTCGCCGTAAAGTCGAGGACACCTACTCCGTCGCAAAGGTACTCCCGCAGTGGGAGCAACTTTTTGCGGAAGTGCGTGCCGAGCGCAGGCCAGCGCAACCTACGAGCCTCTTCAAATCCTTCCTGCAGGGCGGGTTTGAGTGCTCCACTCACAGATTGCGGCCACGCGGAGGCGAGGTTTCAGGCCGGCGGCTAGACGTGATCCAGTCAATCGGACACGACCGATATGCTGAACAGGATTACCGGCAGCTGGCCGGCTTCGGGATCCGTACCGTGCGAGACGGCTTTCGCTGGCACCTCATCGACAGTCACGGATGTTACGATTGGTCAAGCATTCGGCCGATGCTCAAGGCGGCGGCGACAACAAAGACCCAGGTGATCTGGGACCTGCTCCATTACGGCCTGCCGGACGACGTTAACATCTGGTCACCAGCATTTGTAGACCGTTTCGCACGTTTTTCTCGGGAATGCGCGCACATCGTTCGAGAGGAAACCGACGAAATACCATTTTACTGCCCAGTCAACGAAATCTCGTTTTTTGCGTGGGCCGGGGGTGACGCCGGATACCTTAATCCATTTGGCAATGGTCGAGGGTTCGAGTTGAAAGTACAGCTCGCGCGCGCCGCTATCGCGGCGATGGATACCATCCTCTCAGTAGATCCTCGAGCACGCTTCGTCCACTGTGATCCGATCATCAACGTCGTCACCGACCCATCGCGCCCTTGGGAAGCCGGTGTGGCGGGCGGTCACCACCAATCACAATTCCAAGGCTGGGACCTGATCTCGGGCCGCATGTGGCCACAGATCGGCGGAACAGAACGCTATCTCGATATCATCGGCGTAAATTATTATTTCAACAACCAGTGGATCCACGGCGGTCTGCCGATTGATCACGGCCATCCTCTTTACAAGCCCCTCAGCAAGCTTTTGGCGGAAACCTACGCCCGCTACGGACGACCCATCCTGATAGCGGAAACCGGGATCGAGGATGACCGGCGCGCATCGTGGTTCCAGTATGTGTCCGACGAGGCTCAACGCGCACGCCAGTTGGGCGTTCCTCTGGAAGGTCTTTGTCTCTACCCTATTGTCGATCACCCCGGGTGGGACGACGAACGACCCTGCAAGAACGGTCTCCTGTCGTCGAACGTCACGCCGACAGGTCGTGAGGTACATCAACCCCTGTCGGATGAATTGAAAGCGTCACAAATACAAAGCGCGACAAGCTCTTGGTGATCAGCTCGTACGCTTCGCCAGTCCGCGCCCCGGCTCGCGGAGATTTCCGCGACCCGAGATAGTTCTATGTTTGCTTGGCTGTATGATGGCGGACCGATACGCAGCTATCCGCATTCTTTCCAATCCGCCAAAATCAGCCGTGGCAGTTGATCCCCGGCCTACAAAAGTCAGGCTTCGGCGTTCTGGTTCACGACCTTAGTCGCGATCGAAGTCAGAGCGATGTCTGTAGCCTGCTCCTCATCGAGCGTCGTCTGAAGCAATTTCGCCGCGTCCTTCATACCGAGTTCAAGCGCCCAGGTGCGCAGCGTGCCGTAACGCGACATTTCATAGTGTTCGACAGCCTGCGCCGCGGCGAGCAAGCCTGCATCGAGTGCCGGGGAGCCTTCGTATTCTTCCATGATCTCAGCACCTTCCTCGGTGATGCCCATCATCGCATCGCATGTCTTTTGCTCCGGCTTCTTGCCGATAATTTTGAAAACTTCTTCAAGGCGCTCGACGTGGACTTTGGTTTCAGCGAGGTGTTTGGTGAAAGCGTCCTTGAGCTGTTTGCTTTTGGCGGCGTCATGCATCTTGGGGAGGGTCTCGACGATCTTGTTCTCGGCGAAATACACGTCCTTCAGTGTGTCGTGAAACAGAACGTCTAGGGTCTTTGCTGCTTTGGCCATGGTCGGGCTCCTGGTACATGGGGTTGCCTCGCCGCTGCGGGGTCGCCGGGCGGCTGAGAGGTGCGATTGGATCGGGCAAATATGATACTGTTCTCGATGATCTGGTAGCGACTATGCCGGACGTTGTGATCGCAATCACAGGTCCGTGATATTTGAACTTGCGGGAGAGTGGGATGTTCCGCACTGAGCGGAACTTCGAACCAGTTTTCTCAGGCGTGAACTGAAAAGGCGGATGCCTTCACTCATATGCCAGACATTTCGTACCGAGATGATCAAACCAGATTGGCGGTAAATCGGGGCAAAAGGTGGCGCGATCCCGAGGCGAGATTGCGAGCCGCACATCCCGATGCCTGGCGAAGGGGTTCCGAAGCCAACCACAGATCGACATCTTCTTCCTGCACCCAAATCCGATTGTGTGAAAAGTCTTTGCGGGCAAGGTCTTGTTCAGCAATGGCGAGATACAGTCCGGCGTGGCTTGTCAGGTTCTCGACTGTCGCATCGAACTGGTGGGTTACCACCTCCAGAGCTTCACGTGTTACGACGACAACCCAAAAAAGCTCGCCATCGGTCGCGAGAAGATGACCGTTCTCGCCGACGACGATCGGTTGGTGGCTCAATTCCAGGGTCATCTCGCTTCTCCTTTACGTTAGCCGCGGCGGCCGCTATCGGCGTTGGCCTTGATGCTGTTTCTCAGAGCGTCCATGATGTTGATAACATTGCCGGAAGGGGCAGGGGTCGCCACAGCAGGCTTCGCCTTCACGGTCTTTTTCAACGCCTTCTTCTTGAGCGCGATCAACTCTAAAAGTTTGCCCTGCACAGGATCGACGACCATCTTCGGGTCCCATGGTCTGGTCTGCTGCTTGATAAATTTCTGGACGAGAGGCATCATCTCGGGATCGGCGACCTCTTCCCCGACGCTCACGAAATAGAGGTCTTCGTTACGGATTTCGTCTCCGTAGCGTAGCGTCCAAAGCACGATGCCCTTGCCACGGGGCTCGAGCATGACCGTCCGCTCCCTGCGAGAGATCACCAGCTTCGAAATACCAACCATCTTCTGCGCCGCCATGGCGTCCCTAATCACCGAGAAAGCTTCCTGGCCGACCGGGTCTTCCACCGAAAGGTAGTAGGGCGTCTCCAGCCACACCCACTGGATCGTGTCTCGCTGCGCAAAAACCTTGATGTCGATTGTCTTGGTGCTTTCAAGGGCGACGGCGTCAAGTTCGTCGTCCTCGAGCATGACGTATTCGTTCTCGCCGCGCTCGTATCCCTTCACCTCGTCGCCATCGGCTACTTCCTTGCCCGTGACTGCGTCGACATAGTGGCTGACGACCCGGTTCTGGGTTGTCCTCGAGAGGGTATGGAACTTAACCTTCTCACTCTCGGTCGTCGCGGGCATCATCTGCACGGGGCAGGTGACCAGGCTGAGCTTGAGATAGCCTTTCCAGTAAGGATGTATCGATGCCATGGCGGTCCCCTATCAGCCGGCGCGACGTTGTGAGGCGGAAGCAGCTTTGGCTTTCGGTGCGGTGGCACGGGTAGCCGTCTTTTGGCGCTTGGTGCCGGCATTGCCGTTCGCGGCGGTCCGCTTCGGCGCGTTCCCGGCGGCTGCCAGCATACCAGCGCTCTCTCGCAGCGCTTGGAGGAGATCGGTCGGCTCAGATACCTTGACCACTTTCGGTTTCGTAACGTGCGGCCCTCCATCTTGGCCTTGACGAGTTCGGCGAGCGCGCTCTCGTAGCGATCGTCAGCTTCGCTGACATCAAACGTCCCCTTTTTGGTGCCGATGATGTGGGAGGCTAAGTCCAGCATCTCTCCCTTAATCTCCAGCTCAGGCATGTCCTCGAAGGCTTCCTTTGATGAGCGTACTTCGTAATCGAAGTTCAGCGTGGTCGCGATCAGTCCTTTGCCGTGCGCGCGGATAAGGACTGTGCGCATCCGGCGGAAGAGGACAGTCTGCGCGATTGCGGCGACCTTGGCCTCTTTCATGCCGTCGCGCAGCAGGACGAACGCGTCCGCTCCCATCTTGTCGGGGGCGAGATAGTAAGGCTTGTCGAAATAGACGTCGTCGATCTCCTGGCACGGGATGAACGAGGTTATCTTCAGCGTCTTGTCGCTCTCGGGGACAGCAGCGGCCACTTCCTCGGGCTCAAGTACTATGTACTGGCCGTTATCGATTTCGTAGCCTTTGACCTGGTCGTCGCGCTCAACGGTTTGGCCAGTCTCGCTGTCGATGAACTCGCGCCGAACGCGGTTGCCCGTCTTCCTGTTCAACGTATTGAAGGCGATCCGGTCGGAAGCAGAGGCGGCGGTATAAAGCGCCACTCCGCATGCGACTTCGCCGAATTTGAGAAAGCCCTTCCAGTTGGCTCTAGGTGCTGCCATGACGCGATACTCCAACTCACAACTTCCGCGAGTCAATCGAATCCGGGATGATTCGTTCCGCGTCATAACGAATCAATTTCAGCGTTTTGCAGCATGTCCAGCGAAGAATTTAACGTCCACAACTTAGACCCATGAATCCAATGCATCTTTTCGGCTCGACGTGCGTTTGCCTCGACTACAACCACAGTGGAGTCCCTCATGCTCAAAGCCGAAGCCGACAAGCGAAACGTCTGCTGCGATAAAGGCCGTCGGTTCAAGGAAAGCCCTCGGCGTCGGCCAGTCATTGTGTGCAGACGGGTGGCACAAGGCAAAGCGGGACGCCCAACTCGGACAGGGAGACTAAGGTGACCATAAAGTCAGCAAGTGAAGATCGCGACCTACAACGTGAACGGCGTCAACGGTCGACCCGACGTGCTCCCCGATGGCTGGAGACGGCGTCGCCCGATGTCGTCTGCATGCAGGACCCCAAGGCGTCGATAGGCTGACATAGAAGATGAGCGTCTCATTAGCGTCATCCCAGCAGCGGCTCGTCATCCTCCTGCATGGGATGGGTGGAAGCGGTTCCTCCATTATGCCCATTGCGGGCCCGTGGCGACGGACATTGCCCAATACGCGGTTCGCCGCTCCCGACGCTCCCTTTCCTGGGGCACAGGGTGGACATCAGTGGTTTCGAGTGGATGGACAGGAGTTGCGCCCGGATCATGTCGATTTCGTCCGTGAGGCTTTCGACGAGCTGATCTCGGAAGTGGTAACACGCGAAGGCTTCGAACGCGCGCTTGACCGCGTCGCGTTCGTGAGCGTCTCGCAGGGGTCCCTTATGGCCCTAGACGCGGTGGCCTCCGGCAGGTGGCAGATCGGAGCGCTCGTGTCCTTTGCTGGGTTACTACCACTTCGTCCGGCGGTGATGTCGAATCGTATGCCTATCCTTCTGATCCACGGACAAGACGATTCCAGGATACCAGTCCAGGCCTCGAAGGCGGCCGCCGGGCAGTTGCGGACTACTGGCTTCGACGTGGAACTTGAAGTTCTGCCAGGGGTCGGCCACACGATAACCCCTGAGGGTGCGGAGATAGCCCTTGCCTTCCTCAGGAAGCAGCTCGCTTAGGACCATCGACCGCGTCCCAGCTCGTCTTATCTCCTGTCTTCATTTTCAAGCGAACAGGTCTGCTGTCTTAGGTGACAGTCCTCCAAGGCCTCCCACGGCTGTGTACGGCGGCAAGACCATCATGCTTTCCTCGGGGAGGGGCCGCTGGAGCTTCTTCGCCTCCCACCACGGCGCGGTCAGCCAGAGTTCGCACTCTTCTCGCGTCGTCAGCATGACTGGCATTGCCTTCGGATGTATCGGCTTAACGAGCGCATTTGGTCTGGTCGTCAGGAATGCGTAGATGTCATGCTCGCCGTGCCGGGGCGCCTTGATCGGCCCTCTGGCACCCTTCCATCGCGTGTGAATGCCAGCTAACGCAAAGACGGGTTGATCCTCGTTGACGACGAACCAGCGCAGCGGCTTCTTGCCCGTGGTCGGATCGGCAACCTGTTCATATTCTGAGAACGCCGTCGCCGGAACCAGGCAGCGGTTGCCTATGCCCAGCCACTGCTGCCAATGCGGTATCCATGTCTTGCGAATATTGGTCACGCCTCTGTCGGGTTTGTCCTCACGATGGATCTCCGGCGTCGGCATGCCCCATGTGCTCATGGCCAGCTCGCGCTCGCCACTGGCGTCGAGGCGGACGATTGGGCCAGGACGGTCGGGGTGTATGTTTAGCGACGGCTCGAGGTTGCCCGCACGGAAGTGGGTAATCGAGATGAGGTCGCGGATGGCCGCCTGGTTGGTGGTAAGGTTGTGGAGGTTACACATCGCGCCATTCTCCCGTTCCCTTCGGAGATAGCTCCGGACGGCCATTGATCAAGCGCGACACCTCGGCCTCCAGCCGGCGGCTCGACCCCAATTGATGCAGCCGTCAATGCAGAGCTTCTGAGGTCGGCCGGACTATGAGCCGGACCGCCGTCTATTCTCTGGAATCCAAAGTGGGTCCTCGGACGGTGAGACGAGTTGTGCGACCCATGGTCTTTCTGAGAGAGGCGCAGCGAAAGGCAGAGCGAAGGAAACAAATGGCAGCTGTCACGTTGAGCTGAGGTAGTCACAATAAAAATGGTGTCATATTGACCAACGACGAGAAGCCCGCAGGCGACATAAACGTCTCCAGCTTGAGTGCATTGTCGCCGAGCGCTGACCAAAAAGAACTCTACACGATCGCGTTCGAGCGCTCGCGGACACCCATGGTGTTGGCCGATGCTGGCCAGGGGCAAAACCCGATATTATTCGCCAACAAGGCTTTCCTCGAGCTCACGGGTTACGCCTTGTCTGAAGTCGTCGGCAGGGACTGCCGTTTTCTCCAGGGTCCAGCGACATCCAAAAGCGTGACCTCTACTATAGGCGCGTCCATCCGGTCGGGTGTCGAGGTTGCAGCGAATCTGTTGAATTACCGAAAAGACGGAAGCGAATTTTGGAACGAGCTTCACATTAGCCCGATCCGCAATGACGAAGGCGAGATCGCATACTTCTTCGCTTCCCAGATGGATGTCACTGAGTTGCGTCGAGTGGCTGGCCTGGAGGCCTCTGAGCGGCGTCTGCTCAGAGAGGTGGATCACCGCGCGAAAAATGTTCTCGCTGTCGTCAATAGCATTGTTCGCCTGAGCAAGGCGACCGACCCAAGTCGTTATGCAAGCGCAGTCCGTGATCGCATTCAAGCGTTGGCGGACGTCCACACCCTGCTCGCCGAGAAGGGATGGGATTCCATTTCACTTGAAGAAATTGTTCGTCAGCAGTTCACGGCATTCGGACCGCATGCGGTCCAGCTTGAGGGACCCGGCATAGGTGTTGAAGCGACTGATGCGCAGCCCCTTGCGCTTGTTCTCCACGAACTGGTGGCAAATGCGACCAGCCACGGCGCGCTAGCCAACGAAGCTGGCAATGTGGAAGTTCACTGGAGAAAGGTTGAGCCAGGTGGTCTTGAAATTGATTGGCGGGAGAGAGGACCCGTCGTTCCTGCCGCCACCAGAGCTGCTGGATTTGGCACAGCCTTAATTGATGCTTTGGTGGAAAAGCAGCTTCGAGGAAGCATCAGCCGCGACTGGAGGACTGAGGGCCTGTCGCTGGTAATCCGTCTGCCCAGCGAGCGACCGCTCGGTACCGCGCCGATTGTGGGGTGAGTGGTCGGGCTGCGATTTTATTTGGAGGGTTTGCGATTGGGCGGATTGAACATCAGCCGCTTATCTCGTAGCACCAAATGGTGTAGAACTCGACACTGCAATGGATACCTGTCACGACGAAACCCAATTCAGATCCTAAAAAAGACGTTCGTTTTTCTGACGGGCAATCTCCAGCGCTTGTCTGAGATGAGTTAGACGGTTCAGCCTATTCGACATGCTCAGAAGGTTTAAACCCGCAACCGGGCGAACCCAGATCAATTCGGATGTCATAATGACGGGGTCCATCGCGCCCCTGACGCTCGAATTCACGCGAGTCAGATCACTCGCCGAGGTACTTGGCCTGGAATGCCTCGGCGGGCGCCGAGAGAAGGCCACCAAGATTACAAGCTTTAACAGTCGTGAATATCAAGGCGCGACCTGATCGGGGGATTTAACCGCCACTCCGAACGACAAGAAGTGTTTCAAGTTCTTAGTGATGATCGTCAAATTATGAACGCTTGCAGTGCCAGCAATGATCGCGTCTGCAGCGCCAGGCCCATATCCTGCGGATATGGCTTTTGCTTCCAACCTGCCGGACTCAAGTGCGACATCATTGTCGATAGGCAGTATGTGATCACCGTTTCCAGCGATTAGCCCCAGCAGCCAGCTTCTTATCCCCGCCGCCTTCGCTGTCGCGCCTTTCGCCTCTAACAGCCGAATGCCTTTTTCGATCTCGTGAACTGTCATTGCGGACATATAAATAGCGTCTAGCTGGTCTTGCTCATCAGCCCACTTTGAAAAGCTCTCGGACGCGTCGGCATTATATGGCGAAAACAGTGAGATGGCGTTTGTATCGAGGAGGAACCTCACAGGTCAACGTCACGCGAGGGGGTTGGATTGCGAGCGAATACGTCCTCGTCGAGATCGACCGGAAATGTTTTCAGGTATTGAACGAGACTAGGGCGCGCCTTCCGGAGCGCCTTTTTTGCCGCCTCAGCGGCTCTCACGCTGACGAGGACCGCGGCGGCGCGCCCATGACGTGTAATGGTCACGAACTCGCCGGCAGCAGCTTGGTCAATTTGATGCGAGAAAGACGCTTTCGCGTCCTTTAAACTAACCGTCGACACTATGGCCTCCTCTAAATCGGGTCACAAGTGACCTATTTACTCATCGGACCGCATAAAATCAAGATGGTAGTGGACGAGGCAACTGGGGTGCTGCACTGCGAACACGAGAGATCGGACGTTCAGGCCGAAGGTTCTATCGAAATGATCTTCTGAAATGTCTCCAAGGGGTGCGTATTCCGATAGGCCTGCATTGACGACGAGCACGTCGATCCGGCCTCGGTCAAACCGGATCTGCTCAAAGACGCGCTGAAGATCGGCGTCGTTGCTGGCGTCTGCCTGGATCGTGGGGATGCTAGCTATTCCGCCTGGGTCTGGTTCGCTTTCCGCGCCCTTGCGGCTGGTCGCGTAGACTTGTGCTCCCTCTCTGGCGAACCTCTCAGAAACGGCTCCGCCGATGCCACCGACACCGCCCGCAACCAGCACCGGAGATGATCTGCAAAGGATGCCTAATGGTGATTACCAGAGCGTGCGCAATGCGCGATCGATGAGCAGGGGCCGGTAGTCGGGAGAAAGCCAAAATTGAACTGCTGGCTAAAGATGCCCTCCCGTCAAGCTCGTCTCCCAATTTTTCTTGACGACAGTGATCTAACATGATTGCTTATTGCCTGCAAAAGTCATTATTTGAAACTGTTTCTAGAAGGCAGCCATGCCCATTTCGAACTCACCGGTGATCCTTCTCAACGCCCTTGACGACGTAGGCGTGGCGCGTGCCATGGTGAGGGCTGGCGCAGCGACTGGCATTGACGGCCTTGTCGCAGCAGATCAGATTCCGCGTGGTCACAAGATCGCAGTACGTGACATCCCGGCCGGTCGAGAAATCCGAAAGTTCGGCCAGTCGATAGGGATTGCGACGCAATTCATTCCAGCCGGCGGACATGTGCACCTCCACAATCTTGCCGTCATCGAATCCGAGCATCAGCACCAGTTCAGCGTCGATATCGAGGAAAGGGGCATGCTGCCCGAGACGGCGCGCCGCACGTTCTTGGGCTTTGATCGTGGCGTAGGCGGCATCGGCACACGCAACTTCATCGGCATCATCACAACGGTGAACTGTTCTGCTACGGTTTCAAAGGCGATTGCAGAGCACTTCAACCGGACCGGTGGGCTTGAAGGTTACGACAATGTCGATGGTGTCGTTGCGCTAACCCATGGCGGCGGTTGTGCGATCAATACCAAGGCAGAAGGCTACCTCATGCTGATCCGCACTCTGCAAGGTTATGCGCGGCACCCCAATTTCGGCGGAATCCTGATGATCGGACTTGGCTGCGAAACCAACCAGATCGGCCCGATCCTCGAACACTTTAAGCTGGAGGAAGGCAAGCGCTTGCGCACCATGACGATCCAGCACCTCGGCGGCACACGCAAGACGATCGCGGCGGCCAGCGAGATGATACACGACATGCTGCCGGAGGTGAACGCTGCGAAACGCACGCAACAACCCCTTTCCGGCCTGAAAGTGGCGCTGGAATGCGGTGGTTCTGACGGTTATTCCGGCATTTCCGCAAACCCGGCGCTGGGGTATGCATCCGACCTGATCGTGCGCAATGGCGGCACTTCGGTCCTCGCTGAAACGCCGGAAATCTATGGCGCCGAGCATCTGCTGACCAGTCGTGCTGCAACCCCGGCCGTCGCAGAAAAGCTGCTGTCGCGGATTGATTGGTGGCGTGATTATACAAAACGAAACGGCGCTGAACTCAACAACAATCCATCGCACGGCAACAAACTGGGCGGATTGACAACAATCCTCGAAAAGTCATTGGGCGCCGTTGCTAAGGGCGGCACCATGCCGTTGAAGGCCGTCTACGAGTATGCCGAAATCGTCACTGAACCCGGCTTAGTCTTCATGGATACGCCCGGATACGATCCCGTCGCGGTAACGGGCCAGGTGGCCGGCGGCTGCAATGTCATTTGTTTCACGACCGGCCGCGGTTCCGTCTCCGGCTTCAAGCCTGCTCCCTGCATCAAGATTGCCACCAACAGCGAAATGTATGAACATATGCGGGAGGATATGGATATCAACTGCGGTGGCATTGTTACCGGCGAGGATACGATTGAGGCTGCGGGAGAGCGGATATTCGAAGACATCATTGCCGTCGCATCGGGCAAGAAGACACGGAGCGAAATCTACGATTACGGCGACAACGAATTTGTTCCGTGGCAGGTCGGCGCGGTGACCTGACCAGCGAATAGATCAAACGATGAAGCTGCAATCGTCCGGCTGACAAGTTTGCCGCACGGTCGCGGCTCGCTCGACAACCTTAGATTTGGACCCGTGGATATGGCTGCGCATGGCCAGCATCAGCCCATCCTTGTCGCGACGGCGCATCATGCGGAAAACGGTGATATGCTCGGCCAGAAAGGGTTCGTATTCTGGCATCTCCATCTGGATACCGAGCACATGCTTGCTCAGCGTGAGAATGCAGTGGGTGCGCTGCAGGATACTGAGAAGCTCCTTGTTCGGGCAGGGCTGGATGCTGCGAACATGCAAATCCAGTTCAAGATCATACATAATCGCGGACGAAACATTGGGATAGGTCTCGAGCGTCTGCGAAAGGCGCCTTAGCATCCTGTCGATATGATCGTCCGGCACCGCATCCATGGCGCGTGCAAGCGCCAATGGCTCGACTTGCTCGCGGACTTCGTAAAGATCGGTGATGCGGCGGCTGCCCAGGGGAACAATAGACCAACGGAAGCTGTCATCCTTTTCCGTGATACCCAAGGTTTCCAGTTTGAGAAGCACATCTCGAGCGACGGTGCGACCGACCCCGTAGCAACGGGCCAGCTCCAACTCGTTGATACGAAAACGCCCGAAAAAAGATCGATGGACAACGATTCGCTCCACATCCTCGTAAAGTGCCTGCCATGCAAACAAAGGCCTGTCCTGCGCATCAACGAGGTGTCCGAGGCTTTCTGAGATATTGACGCGCTTTATCTTGGTTCCAGCCGGGCCGACGACAAAACCGCGGCCTTCGAAGCGGTTAATGAGGCCATCTGCTGCAAGGAGCCTTAGAGCTTGGCGGACAGGAGCTCGGCTGCTGCCCAGAAGTTCGGCGAGAGGGCCTTCCAGCAAGACGGTACCAGTGGAGACGCGTCCGCCTAAGATGTCATCTTTCAATTGGTTGTAAAGTTCCTCGTAAAGGCTGCGCTTGCGCATGGCGTTGACGGGTTCAAGATCTGAAACGGTCATTCCGGCCGAGATCCTCCTTCCCTCGTTCTTTTAACGTCAGATGAAAAGACGGCAAATACTCGAAAATCGACAGAGCGATAATCAATGAGAATTTTTAGCAGTCTACGCATTTCTTCCAAGAGGAGCAATAAATTCCAAATTGTTAGATCAAGGAACCGATAACAGCGGCGAAGTAAGAAGACCGCCGAGAGTCCCAGTGGTAGACAAGGCGTGTGAGTTTTCCGGCATCAGACTTCAAAAAACACCTGCTCGCTATTTGATGTCCAGTCCTGATCAACGCCCGCAGAGTTACGCGCCGCCAGATGCAGATCGCCGGATCGAAAACGCTCAGCGCATTTCTGAGGACGAGCGCGGAGCTGATGCTTGCGACGTTTCGGGATATCCGGGCGGGGGGTGCGGCTGACGGTGTGGAGTTTCACGTCGATGCGCGTCGTGTCGATCGTATCCGCGAAGGGGTGGAGTATGGCGGTCTACGACGGCAGCAATCGGCGGCGCCCGGATTAGTCTGGCGATCGACATCGACTTTGGTGATGCGGTGGAACCTGGTGCCGAAGAGTTGGACTATCCATCGATGCTGGACTTCCCCATGCCCCGGCTGCTTGGCTACGCGCGCGAAACCGCCATTGCCGAGAAATTCCAGGCGATATTGGCGCTGGGGCGGGCGAATAGCCGGATGAAGGACGTCTACGACATTTTGGATTCTCAGCTCACCACCCGCGTGATCGCCGATGCGCTGGAAAAAGAGGGCTATTTTTTCTCCTCCTCACGCGCCAGTCCCGTCATCTGCGTCGTCGGCATGACGGTGCTCGATATCATGCGGGACGAAGGGTTGCAGGAGAATGCGCGCATGGTCGGCGACCATCTGAGGCGACCGCTGGAGGCACTTGGCCAGCGCTTCCCCCGCTCGGCGC
>NZ_CP072141.1:800000-3725842 GCF_019355555.1 Rhizobium sp. L51/94 | reverse complement strand
GATGACCGGGACGATTTTTGCTGCCATGAATTCGATCCTCTTTAAAACTTGTCGTCGATGAATTTCTGCAGGCGAGGCCGCCCTGGCCGCCCTGCAAAACTCCTGCAAGGTCGTCTAACGCAAATCTCTGCGGCCCTTTTTAGCCGCCAAAAGCAGCGCGATTCTACCGGGTATTTCTGTTTCTCCAACCGTTCGTTTTGAAATATGTCATTAAATCAAAGGCAAGGTTAAGGCAGTTTGCGATCTCGGCATAGTCCGACCTGCGCAAAACCTTGCTTCGATCCGTCTCAGGGCGTTTCGTCTGGACGCAGGCTCGTCGAGTGTGCGCTATTCTCGTGACGCCTGTTATAGCGCACCGAAGACCAGAAAGAGAGGCCGATCAGGGCCGCGCCGCCGAGGCCGGTAACGACTTCCGGAATATGAACCAACGTCTGGACGAACATGATGACCGCCAGGATGAGGATGGCATAGAAGGCTCCGTGTTCGAGGTACCGGTATTCGGCAAGTGTGCCTTTCTCGACCAGCATGATGGTCATGGAGCGGACATACATTGCGCCGATGCCGAGGCCGATGGCGATGACGAACAGGTTCTGGGTCAGTGCGAATGCGCCGATGACGCCGTCGAAGGAGAAGCTGGCATCGAGCACCTCGAGGTAGATGAAGGCGCCGACGCCGCCTCGGGCAGCCTCGCTCATGGTCCGCTGCGATGCATCGAGCAGGCCGCCGAGCACTTCGACGAGCAGGAATGTCAGCAGGCCGTAGATCGCTGCGTAGAGGAAGCGAGTGGCATCGTCGCCGTCGAGAAGCGCGGCAAAGCCCAGCATCGTGATCAGCACGACCGAGATCTCGACGCCCTTGATGGTGGCAAACCGCGCCATGGCCTTTTCAAGAAAAGCGATCCAGTGGACGTCTTTCTCGTTGTTGAAGAAATAGGTCAGTCCCACCATCATCAGGAAGCTGCCGCCGAAGGCTGCGATCGGCAGATGGGCTGTCTTCATGATGCTGGCATATTGTTCGGGTTCGACCGCCGCCATGCGCAGCGCTTCCCATGGGCCGATCTCGCCGGCGACGGCAACGATCGCCAGCGGGAAGACGATCCGCATGCCGAAGACGGCAATCAGGATGCCCCATGTCAGGAACCGCTGCTGCCAGACAGGCGTCATCTGCTTCAGCTTGTTGGCATTGACGATGGCATTGTCGAAGGAGAGCGAGATTTCCAGGACGGCAAGCACGACGCAGATGAAAAACACGGTGGCCATGCCACCCAGCGTTCCCGTCATCTTCCAGCCGAGAAATCCGCCGCCGATCAACCCGACGACGGTGACGATGATCGCCCATCTGAAATAGGAAAGGACGGGCATGCCTGATCCTTGGCCAGTTCCTGAGCCTGATGTCGGGCGCGTCATGGGCGCACCTGTAGGGCTGGGAACGCGGGAAGGCGAAATGCACGTAGACGTCGCTTGCCATCGACGGCATGCGAGGAAAGCATGGTCAGCTTGTTCATGGGGATAAATCCGCCGGCTTGTCTGCAGGCGGTACCGACATCACGAGAGCGCCGTAAAAACTCTCGCCAGAGGGGCCCGGCACCAGTGTTATCCGCGGCAGATGTCCTTGATCCGCAGAGCCTCATAGGTAAGGAGATTGCCGTCGTGGTCAAGAGCGGAGCGGGAACCAAATCAACAGGTCGACGTTGAACCTCAGGTTGCATCCCGCAACCGGATTGCGGAGGAGGCAGTCATGGAGCATATCACTCAACAGACAGGTACGAAATTCGACGCGGTGCAGCCACGAAAATTCGGCCGACCCAACGCCTTGCGGAAGGCTCAAGTCCTGCCGCCACACCATGTGGATCTCACCCTTTCGTCGGCGCCGCGCGACGATCTCCGCGTGCCGGCAACGATAAGCGGCGGCGTCATGTCGAAGCGGATCGACCGGCAAGGTTGAGGCATCGTCGCACGATAACTGGCCAACTGGCGCCGGCTAACCGGCGCCGCGAAATCTACTTCTTCGCGGATGCGTCGCCACCGGTGCGGAAGCTGCCGGTGAACTTCGAATCCTTCGATTCCGCCGAGCATTCGATCGCCACTTCCTTGCCGCTGTAAGGATTTCCGAAGGTGCAGGTTCCCGCGGCCTTGACCTGGCCGGTCATGGTCGTGCCGGCGCCGGAAACGACCATGTTCAGCGCCAGGCGGACGTTGCCGTTCGATGCCGCCTTGATCGTCTTGCCATCGCCGGCGAAGCCTAGCATCTTGCCCTCGGATGTGAAGATGAAGGTCACGGTGCCGTTGGGGGCGGTGACGCTTGCAAGCTCATTCTTGCACTTCTTCGTAGCGTCGAGCTTGCCGACCACCAGCTTGGCACATTTGCCTTTAAGCACGATGGCGCCGGGCCCGCCGGGAAAGGTCTGCGCCGAGGCAGCGCCTGCCGTAAGAGCGATCAGGGTCGTTACCAGTGCCAGGCTTGTCGTCCGCATTCAAAAGTCTCCGATTTTCAACTTGTAGCGTCGTCCGGCATCAGGCCGACCACGATGCATACGCCCAGCCATATGGTGCAAGGGCAATTTCTTTAAAGGCAGGCACATGAATGGAAAATGAAGGCGTTGCTCCAGACCCGTTCATTCCGCACAGATTAAAGGGTATCATCGCTCGACGCGGTTCGCCGCAGGTCGGGATCAATGAGGAGGGGACCATGACAACGAGAATTTCGACGGCCATTTTGGCCGCAATCCTGATGGGGGGCACGGTTGTTTCCTTGCCGCCGGTGGCCGCAGCGCAGGACGTCCAGTTTGAAATCGGACGCCACCGTCCGCCACCGCCGGATTACCAGCAGGACGACGAGGATGCTCCGCAGCCGGAATATGGCTACCATCGTCCGCGCCCTGACTATGATCGCCCTCCGCCGCGCGACTATGGAAGGCGCGGATGCGATCCTCGTCAGGCCGTCGCCATGGCCAGTCGCAACGGGCTTCGGCACGCCCACGTCGTGGACGTATCTCCGCGTCGGATAACGGTAGACGGCTTCACCCGTCGCGGGCCGGACGCGATGGTTTTCGGCAACGTGCGCGGATGCCCAAACCTCGATTGATGTTTTTCCGGCATGTGCGCTCAAAGGCGCGCATGCCGTTTTGGCGTCACTGCGGTTCTAGCCGCCTGCGCCGCCTGACGCGTCATCCATAAATTCCGGGTACTGCACAGTTTGCTGCGTGTCTTCGGGTTGTGCCGTCCCGTCGTCGCCAAGGTAATAATGGGCGCCGAGCCATTCAGCGAGTATTTTCGAGACGGCTGCATCACGACCTAGCCCGTGGTCTGCCATATACCGCGCAAGGGCTTCGTCGATATCTTTGGGCAAAGTGGTCATCGCGGCGTCTCTCAATCGAATTCCGGGATCTGGCCATGCTGGTAGAGGATGATCGTCGGGCCTTCCTCGCCAACGGCAGGGTTTGCCTCGCGACTCCATGCCACCACGCCGGCGTGATCGTTGATGAGCGTCTGCGCAGCATAGACAGCTGATTCTTCCGTTTCCATCTGTCGCGGGCCGAAGGCTGGTTCGAGCCTGCCATCCGCATCGCGGTCAAAGGCTGTCACGACGATCATCTTGCGAAATCCCGGCATTGGCTTTCCTCGCGTACGCGGCTCGATTATGACAGCGGCAATCACTGCAAGGGCAACGCGTCGGTACGGGCGGATGTTCCGTTGTCACACAGGCTTCAAATATTTCGTCGAAAACGGTGCTCGGCTGGCGTTTTAGAACCAGCCCATTAGACGCGCGGACCCTATCAGGCTGCCGGCGATCGACAGCAGGGCCATGATGATGATGATGGAAAAGACGATGGCGCGTGACATGGACAACTCCTTAACCGCGGCTTAGTAACATCAGGCGCTGGCCGCCTGCAATGGAACAAAAGAGCGCGGTCAGCATTCCGAACCGGGCAATTGTGCCGTTCGGTCGTGACAGAGAGAGCCATCATGAAGATTATGCTTGGATTGGGACTTGCCTTAAGTCTTGCTTGCGTTTCGGCCGCTGCAAGCCCGGGCGAATATCAGTACTATTTTGGCGGTCCCGTCGACCAGACCCCAACTCTCGCGGCAAAATTCGACAGGGCGTCGGACTATTGCGCAGTTGAAGCAAGCCGGCCCGACCGCGGCTCCAGCGATGTGCACAGCTACATCCATACGGTCGCCATGCGGAATTGCCTTGCCCGTTACAATTTCATCGACCGCGGTGTCTACTCCGCACTGCCGATCACGCTCGGGCTCGACCACTTCATCGATAGATAAGCGGTGCGCCGCTCGATAAAACGATGAGAGTGGCTACAACGTCAACCTGGTTCAGGCGGTGCCACCGCCTGCGCCTCCGCTCTTTTCGATCGCGGATACCATTTCACGGGTGCTGTCGGCCAGGAGATCGGCGTTTTCATGGGCTGCAGCGTCGTCCATGCCCGACTGCAGACCGATGCTGACCCAGCTTTCGTGTAGACCGTTGATATAGTCGTCCCGATCTTCCGCATCGATCTCAAGCACGTGCATTGCGGCCGTGCGGACGAATTCGGTCATGGCCTGGTCCAGGTCAGCTGTCATATTATTCCTCGATCTGATGTAACAGCTATTTGGCGACCTGGTGACGATCGTCAAGCGCAGGCGTTACATTTGTCGAGTAACCGGACCTCCAAAAGCGTTGCCAGCCAGAGCCGGCGGCGGCGCGTTTTGCGCCGACTTTGCAGTCCAGATTGCTATATTTTCGACGGCTGGTTTTTCGGCAGGATGAAATCTACGCCCAGCATATGCAGCCACATCCGCTCGAGAATGTAGCCGTGGGCAACGACGCCCGCAGTTGAGAAGTCGATCGCCAGCCTCAGCGAGATCGGCGGAATAGCCGCTACGCGCGCATTCCGAGCTGCGAAAATGGCGCCATAAGAAAATACGCCGAGAGAGTGGCGGTCGGCCTTTTCGGCGATGTGATCGAGTTTGCAGTGCCTGAGGAAGTGGGCTGCGATATTGCCGCCGTCCGGAAGGCCGTGGAGGATGCGATAGACCATGCCCATGCCGTTGGCGCCCGCATCGACGAATTCGGGAGCGCCCCAGGCCGTTAGTGAAAAACGCTCCGGCCTTACGCGCAACCGTCCACCGAGCTGGGCCTGGTAGTCGTCCAGCAGGGCTATCGGCGGAATATTGTTCTCGGCGATCCAGCACCACGACAAGGGCTGCACGTCATCCCAGTCGCGCCAGTTCTTTAGAAGCTCGATGAAGTCGGGGCTATGGGCGTGCGGGTCCGCCTGCGCATAGACGGTGAAGTCCTGGTCGTTGCCCACCTGCGTCATCATGTGATGAAGGTAGGTCTCCGATTCGCGACCGACATTCGGTCGATCGATGATGCGGAAGGCGCGATCGAGCACCTCGGGCGCGACGATCTTCTCGCCCTTGTTGTAGATGATGATGTCGAAATCATCCGGGATTTGATGAATCCAGTCGAGGGATTCGTTGTATCGTGCCAAAATCACGGAATTCACGAGCGATGCCTCCTCTAAGCCTCTCGATCACGCGCTCTGGACGAGAGTGTAGTTCAATCACGGGGCGCCAGGTGTCGAGGGAGGGGGCCGGCGGTGCGCCTCTCCTGATGGCTGCTACTCGGCGGGCTCGGTCCACAAACGGCGATCGAACGGAATGGGTGTGTTGGCGTTCAACTGGCCGAGATTTTCGAGGTATCGGTTGCGGTAGGCGATCTCGTCCTCGAACTCGACGTCGGTCAGGACAATGTCGGCGCCAATTTCATAATAGATTTCGAGGTTGCGCATATCCGGCACGGGAGTTTCGCCGCGTTCGGCTTCGTCCTGCATCTCCCAGAACAGTTGCTCGAGACGGCGTGCAAGGCCGGGGATGTCGCGCAGCACGCTCGTTTCGCGCTGGCTCTGCAGCCTGTCCCTGACATCCTGCAGGCTTTCCCGATCATGCGCAAAGGCTATCGCCTGGCGGACATACTCGTCCGGGCCGCGGCAGATCAGTTCGGGCAACCCGGCTGCGGCGACGATGCTGCCGCAGAAGCGCGAAGCAAATGTCTTGCCGGAGACGGTGAGGATCGGCAGTCCGACGGTAATGGCATCGGCCGCTGTCGAATGGGCACCGTAGGGGAAGGTATCGAGGAACAGGTCCGCCAGTCCGATACGCGCGAGGTGCTTGGGATTGGGCGCTTTTGCTGCGAAGATGATGCGGTCGGCATCGACGCCTCTTTTCGCGGCTATTTCGCGAAGCCGCTGGTTGACCGTGTCGTCGTCGGCAAGCAGCCAAAGCACGCTGCCGGGCGTTTCCGACAGTATCGTCATCCAGCGGTCGAAACAGTTGGCGGTGATCTTCTGCATGCCGTTGAAGCAGGCATAGACGAAGGCATCCTCGGGCAGGCCGGCCTCTGCGCGGGTCGGGCGCGCGTCGATCTGGCGCTTGCGGTCGATAGGCTGGTTGCAGGCGATACGCAGCACTTTTTCCGTATAGTAGATCTCGTTGGCGGGCGGAATGATGTGCTCGTCGGCGATGATATACTGGTGGAACGGGCTGGCCAGCGAGCCGGGATAGCCGCAGAAATTGACGACCACCGGGGCCGGGCGATAGGCGAAAATCTTGGTGCGTGCGAGCTTGGTGTAGCCGTTGACGTCGATCAGGATGTCGATCTTGTCCTTGGCGATGAGCTTTGCGGCATCTGCGTCGCTCATTTCGGCGATATCGCGCCAGCAATCGACAGCGTTCCTGATGCGCTCCTGCGTTGCATCGTTGGTGCGCCGGTCGCCGCAATAGTAGGCGAAGACCTCGACGCTGCTCTTGTCATGCAACTCCAGCACTTCTCTGAGGGCAAAGCCGACTGCGTGGTCGCGCAGGTCCGACGAGACATAGCCGACGCGCAGACGCTGGCCGGTTCCTGTTTTGTGGCGCGGAACGGTGTTGGCAGTGGCCTCGTCGAGATCGGGCTGCCCGATCAGCGACTTGTTGTAGCGATGCGCCTTGGCAAGCTGGAACAGCGGGTCGTCGGCGTAGCAGCCTAGCGTCAGGGGGGAGACGGCATCCAGCAACTGGCGAAGCGAGACATGCTCCGAAGGGACCAGCACCGGCCACTTGCACTGGCGCTGACGCAGCGATGTCCAATGCTGGCCTGCGTCGGTCTTTTCGGGCTGAAGCTCCATGGCCTGCCACAGGACCTTTTCCGCTTCCTCCATCCTGCCGGCACCTTCCAGCACGCGGCCGATGTGCTTGAGGGTCATCAGCCGGTGGCCGAGACGGTCGGCCGTGATATCGGAAGTGATCTCGGCATAGGAACGCCACTGCTCGACGGCGGGGTTTATCAGTCCGCTGTCCTCGAGGACGCGGCCAAGGTTGATATGCGCCGGGCCGAACTGCGGATCGAGCTTGAGGCACGCGCGAAAGGCATTGATTGCGCCCGCCCGATCGCCCATCACGTTGGCCGCGACCGCATAATTGAAATAGGCGAGGTGCAGCAGCGGATTGCCGTCGTTATAGGCGATCCAGCCCTTGTAGAGTTCGACCGCCTGGGCCTGATGCCCGCCGTTGCCAAGGATAGTTGCGATGTTGAACAGATCGCCGAGAGCAAGCTGTCGTTGCCGCGCCTTCTCGAGCGCATTAGTGAGCAGGGGGAGCTGAGCCGTGGCCGATGCGACATTGATGGTCATGACGATCCTACGAAGATGCGGCCTGGCGGCCATCGTTTGAGCCGGCGCACAAGGCGCTTTCGTCTTGCTACCTAGACTAGCTTGCGTCGAGCTGGCGCTCGCCTTTGCCTAGCCTTGAACGGAATTTGCAGCCGGCATTACAAAAGAAGACGCCGCGCAATTTCTTGCGCGGCGTCCTGGTCTTGTCGGGGCGGCCTGCGCCGCGCCGTTTGGATTACACTGCGTTGTAGGCGGCGATGACCGCGTCAACCTGCGTGGTGGTCAGCGACTGTACCTGAGCCGTGGTGAGGGCGGACAGCTTGGCGGAGCTCAGCGCCGCGATATCGTCCGTCGACAGACCGGCCAGCGCCTTGGTGCTGATGGCCGCCAGTCCAGAGCTTGTTAGGGCAGCGATGTCGTCCGTCGACATCACTGCGATGTCTTCAGAGCCGAAGGCGGCGATCTGCTTGCTGCTTAGCTGCGAGACTTCCGTCGAGGTCAGTGCTTCGACCTGTTCGGTTGTCAGGGCGGCGATCTGAGTGGAGCTCAGGGCGCCGAGCTGCGTGCTGTTCAGGAGGGCGATGTCTGCGGTTGTCAGGGCCGCGATCTGCTTGGTCGTCAAAGCCGCGATCTGCGTGCTCTTCAGCCCAAGCGTCTGATCGGTCGTCAAGGCGGCGATCTGGTCGGTGCCGAGGGCTGCAATCTGGCCACTCGTCAGGGCACCGATCTTGTCGGAGCTGAGGAGGGCAAGATTTTCGCTGGCAAGACCGGCGATCGCCTTAGCGGTGATGGCGGCCAGCGAACCGGTCGAGAGGGCGAGGATATCGTCCGAGGAGAGGGCTGCGATATCGTTCGATTCCAGCGCTGCGATCTGCTTGCTGCTGAGGGCGGCGATTTCTGTCGTCGTGAGGGCAGCGAGCTGGTCGGAGGTCAGGGCGCCAACCTGGGCTGTGGTGAGCGCGCCGATCTGGCTGGTCGTCAGCAGGGCGATGTCACCGGTGGAAAGTGCGACGATCTGCTTGGTCGAGAGAGCGGCGATCTGCGTGCTCTTCAGACCGGGCGTCTGGTCGGTTGTGAGCGCTGCGATCTGGTCTGTGCTGAGGGCAGCGACCTGGCTGCTCGTCAGCGAACCTATCTTGTCGGAGCTGAGGAGGGCGAGATTGCCGCTGGAGAGACCGGCGATAGCCTTGGTGCTGATGGCAGCCAGGGCACCGCTGGTCAGAGCCAGGATGTTATCCGAGGAGAGGGCGGCGACGTCGTTCGATTCCAGCGCTGCGACCTGTTTGCTGCTGAGGGCGGCGACTTCTGTCGTCGTCAGGGCACCAAGCTGGTCGGAGGTGAGGGCGCCGACCTGAGCCGAGGTCAGGGCACCGATCTGGCTGGTTGTCAGGAGAGCGATGTCACCGGTGGAAAGTGCGACGATCTGCTTGGTCGAGAGGGCCGCGATCTGCGTGCTCTTCAGGCCCGGGGTCTGGTCGGTGGTCAGGGCGGCGATCTGGTCGGTGCTGAGGGCCGCCATCTGACCGCTCGTCAGGGCACCGATTTTGTCGGAGCTGAGGAGGGCAAGGTTCTCGCTGGAAAGGCCAGCAATGGCCTTGGTGGTGATCGAAGCCAGGGCACCGGTCGACAGGGAGAGGATATCGTCCGAGGAGAGGGCCGCGATGTCGCTGGAGTCCAGGGCGGCGATCTGCTTGCTGCTGAGGGCGGAAACTTCCGTCGTCGTGAGGGCGGCGAGCTGGTCGGAGGTCAGGGCGCCAACCTGGGCTGTGGTGAGCGCGCCGATCTGGCTGGTGGTGAGGAGAGCGATGTCACCGGTGGAAAGTGCGACGATCTGCTTGGTCGAGAGGGCTGCGATCTGCGAGCTCTTCAGGCCAGGGGTCTGGTCGGTGGTCAGGGCAGCGATCTGGTCAGTGCTGAGGGCTGCCATCTGGCCGCTCGTCAGGGCACCGATCTTGTCGGAGCTGAGCAGGGCGAGGTTGCCGCTGGCAAGACCGGCAATGGCCTTGGTGGTGATGGCAGCAAGTGCGCCGCTGGAGAGGGCAAGGATGTTATCCGAGGAGAGGGCTGCGACGTCGTTCGATTCCAGCGCTGCGACCTGTTTGCTGCTGAGGGCGGCGACTTCGGTCGTCGTCAGGGCACCAAGCTGGTCGGAGGTGAGGGCGCCGACCTGAGCCGATGTCAGGGCACCGATCTGGCTGGTGGTGAGGAGAGCGATGTCACCGGTGGAGAGTGCGACGATCTGCTTGGTCGAAAGGGCTGCGATCTGCGAGCTCTTCAGGCCAGGGGTCTGGTCGGTGGTCAGGGCAGCGATCTGGTCGGTGCTGAGGGCTGCCATCTGACCGCTTGTCAGGGCACCGATCTTGTCGGAGCTAAGGAGAGCGAGGTTGGCGCTGGCAAGACCGGCAATGGCCTTGGTGGTGATAGCAGCGAGAGAGCCAGTCGAGAGGGCGAGGATATCGTCGGAAGAGAGGGCCGCGATGTCGCTGGAGTCCAGGGCGGCGATCTGCTTGCTGCTGAGGGCGGAAACTTCCGTTGTCGTCAGGGCGGCGAGCTGGTCGGAGGTCAGAGCGCCAACCTGGGCTGTGGTGAGCGCGCCGATCTGGCTGGTCGTCAGCAGAGCGATATCACCGGTGGAAAGTGCGACGATCTGCTTGGTCGAGAGGGCTGCGATCTGCGAGCTCTTCAGGCCAGGCGTCTGGTCGGTGGTGAGTGCTGCGATCTGGTCGGTGCTGAGGGCTGCCATCTGGCCGCTCGTCAGGGCACCGATCTTGTCGGAGCTGAGGAGGGCGAGGTTGCCGCTGGCAAGACCGGCAATGGCCTTGGTGGTGATGGCAGCAAGTGCGCCGCTGGAAAGGGCAAGGATGTTATCCGAGGAGAGGGCTGCGACGTCGTTCGATTCCAGCGCTGCGACCTGTTTGCTGCTGAGGGCGGCGACTTCGGTCGTCGTCAGGGCACCAAGCTGGTCGGAGGTGAGGGCGCCGACCTGAGCCGATGTCAGGGCACCGATCTGGCTGGTGGTGAGGAGAGCGATGTCACCGGTGGAGAGTGCGACGATCTGCTTGGTCGAAAGGGCTGCGATCTGCGAGCTCTTCAGGCCAGGGGTCTGGTCGGTGGTCAGGGCAGCGATCTGGTCGGTGCTGAGGGCTGCCATCTGACCGCTTGTCAGGGCACCGATCTTGTCGGAGCTAAGGAGAGCGAGGTTGGCGCTGGCAAGACCGGCAATGGCCTTGGTGGTGATAGCAGCGAGAGAGCCAGTCGAGAGGGCGAGGATATCGTCGGAAGAGAGGGCCGCGATGTCGCTGGAGTCCAGGGCGGCGATCTGCTTGCTGCTGAGGGCGGAAACTTCCGTTGTCGTCAGGGCGGCGAGCTGGTCGGAGGTCAGAGCGCCAACCTGGGCTGTGGTGAGCGCGCCGATCTGGCTGGTCGTCAGCAGAGCGATATCACCGGTGGAAAGTGCGACGATCTGCTTGGTCGAGAGGGCTGCGATCTGCGAGCTCTTCAGGCCAGGCGTCTGGTCGGTGGTGAGTGCTGCGATCTGGTCGGTGCTGAGGGCTGCCATCTGGCCGCTCGTCAGGGCACCGATCTTGTCGGAGCTGAGCAGGGCGAGATTGGCGCTGGACAGGCCGGCGAGAGCCTTGGTGGTGATGGCAGCAAGTGCGCCGCTGGAGAGGGCCAGGATGTTATCCGACGAGAGTGCTGCGATGTCATTCGATTCGAGGGCTGCGATCTGCTTTGTGCTCAGCGCGGCGACTTCGGTCGTCGTCAGGGCACCAAGCTGGTCGGAGGTGAGGGCGCCGACCTGGGCGGTCGTCATTGCGCTGATCTGGCCGGTCGAGAGCAGAGCGACGTCATCGGTGGTCAGAGCCGAGATCTTCGTGCCGAGTGCCGCAATCTGCCCGTAGGTCAGCGCGACGGCGTTGCTGGTGGTTAGATCGGCGACCTGCTGGGTTGTCAGCGCGGCGATCGCGGTCGAGCTCAGTCCGGCTTCCTGCACGGAGGAGAGAATGCCGAGCTGGGCGGCGCTAAGGCCGACGACGGCAGCTGCCGAAATGCTGCCCAGCTGCGTCGAGCTGAAGGCCTGCATGTCGTCTGTGGTGATGGCGCCGAGCTGGGTGGAGCTCAAGGCCTTGATCTGGGTCGAGTTCAGCGCTGCGATGTCGGCGGTTTTCAGGCTCGCTATCGTGGCTGTGGAAAGATTCTGGATCTGCGTGGCTGACAAGGAAGAAATGATGGAAGTCATGGAAACGTGCCCCTCGGGTTAACGGAATGCAAGACATCGTTCTCCCACCGTCTAACAGGCGTGATTGCCGTCATGAGCATCAGCCATCGGGATTCGTCAGGAGAAATAGATGTTACGCAGAACATGGCTCGTATAAGCCAACACGTTAGGAGAGCATCATGCGTCAAAAGCCGTTACAGCTCTGATCCCCACGCCACGGAATAAAACACTATGCAATAGCAGCAGTGCCAATCCGGAATCTGTTTTCACACAATCGAAGGCACTGATTCTTCATTAGCAGTGCCGCGATATACAACTATGTATTGGAGAACTTGTAAATTTTCATTTAACGGCCGGAATAACCCGGCTTTAGCACCTTCAAATGCGCTATTGATTCGCTCTAGATCTCTATAATTGAAATTAGTCAATTACAATCTTAACTCGGAGAAAGCATAGAGTTTATTCTTATACTTGGAGATGGTTAGTGTGCGATGATTTTTCCGATCCTGATCTGCAATACATCCCTGAGTAGCTGTTTTGTTAAGCATATCTCTTTTCAATAAATGACGAGCGGCATCAGGCTTTGAGAAGGCCACGCGCGAAACTGAACCGGGGAGATGCGAGGCGAAGGGGGCCGGGGAGGCAGGGGCCATGCAGCCTATGGCCCAACGACAAAGGGCTCAGCGATCTCTCGCTAAGCCCTTGAAAAAGGATGGTGGGCGTAACAGGGATTGAACCTGTGACCCCTACGATGTCAACGTAGTGCTCTCCCGCTGAGCTATACGCCCATCCGATGGCGGCGCATAGATCAAAAAACCTGGGGGCCGTCAATGGCCTTTTTTAAGTTTTCTGATCCCGCCGCCGAGATTGCCTATGCGGCAAGCAGTTTGTTGACCTCATCCACCAGTTCGCGCAGGTGGAAAGGCTTGGAAAGCACCTTGGCATCCTTCGGCGCTTTCGAATCGGGGTTGAGGGCGACTGCGGCAAAGCCGGTGATGAACATCACCTTGAGGTCCGGATCGAGTTCGGTGGCGCGGCGCGCCAGTTCGATCCCGTCCATTTCTGGCATGACAATATCGGTCAGCAGCAACGAAAATGGTTCCTCGCGCAGCCGATCGTAGGCGCTAGCGCCATTGTCAAAGGACGATACCTTGTAGCCGGCCTTTTCAAGGGCCTTCACCAGGAAACGACGCATGTCGTTGTCGTCTTCGGCAAGCAAAATCTTCTGAGTCATTATTGGACCGTCAATCACTATCTTCTCTCGCGGCTAATCAGCCGTTCACGTTAGTCGCGGTCCGTAAACAAGCGATGAATGCGGCGCCGACGGTCACATTGAAGTTCATACATACTATGGACTTGGTGGTGCGCAACTGGCAACATACACCTGCGAAAAGTTCTTGACATGGTAAAGACGTGGATGCCCGCAGACGTAGGAAGTTTCGAGATTTTCGAGATACTCGAACCGGTGTCGCAGACCATCCCCTTTGTCTACTCGTCGCCCCATAGTGGTCGCATCTATCCTCCTGAGTTCATTGCGCAATCACGACTACAGGGTGTTGCCATCCGGCGCTCGGAGGACCACTATGTCGACGAGCTTTTCTCGGCCGCAAGCGCACTCGGTGCGCCGCTGTTGATAGCCAATTTTCCCCGCGCCTATATCGACGTAAATCGCGAACCTTACGAGCTCGACCCGCGCATGTTCGAGGGTGCGCTGCCGTCCTATGCCAATATCAATTCGGTTCGGGTTGCCGGCGGGCTCGGAACCATTCCGCGAATCGTTGCCGAAAACATGGAAATCTATGCAAGCCGGGTGCCGGTGGCCGATGCGCTCCAGCGGATCGAGACGATCTACAAGCCTTACCACGCGGCCCTGCGCCGCCTGATGGCCCGCACCCACCTGGAATTCGGCTTCGGTGTGCTGGTCGACTGCCACTCGATGCCCGGCAATATTCGCGTCGCCGGCAGCCACGCGCGTCCAGATTTCATCATCGGCGATCGCTACGGAACGAGTGCGTCTGCCGACCTATCCCATGCGGCGATGGATATTCTCGATGGCCTCGGGTTTCATGCGGTACGCAACAAGCCGTACGCCGGCGGGTTCATCACCGAGCACTACGGCCGGCCTTCGCGTGGTCTGCATGCGCTCCAGGTCGAGGTCAACCGGGCGCTGTACGTCGATGAGATGACCCTGGAAAAGCGCAGCGATTTCGGCCTGATGACGGGTGCTATCACGGCCTTCATCAGGCAGATGGCGGAGCACGTTGCACGATATGGCAACGACCGAGCGCTGGCGGCAGAGTAATCCCGCTCGTTAACAATCAGGCCAAAAAAAACCGCCCGAAGGCGGCTAAGTCTAGGGAGGAAACACCCAAGGAGGGTATTTACAGTCAGAAGACTGTAGCTCCGGTCTAATATTGCGATGCACAATTGTCAAGCAGATTTTGAAGTGCCTATTTTAAAGGCTAAGCGATAGTTGGACGGGACGCGTTTGCATCGTCAAATTTAATGGCTATGAAAAGCCTCTCGCATCGATCGGATATTTGCCATGCTCCCTGACCGCGCCTTCTTTTTCGAGCTCGCCGACGCTGCCAAGGCAGAGACACTTCCCCGCTTTCGCGCCGGCATCGATGTCGTCAACAAGGAAGCCGGCGGATTCGATCCGGTAACCGAAGGCGACCGAGCAGCCGAACTGGCGATCCGTGCGCTGATCACGGACAGGTTTCCCGACCATGGGATTCTCGGCGAGGAATACGGCAATGTCGGCCTCGACCGCGAGCATGTGTGGGTCATCGATCCCATCGACGGGACGCGCGCCTTCATCTCCGGTGTGCCCGTATGGGGAACGCTGATCGGGCTTTACCGCAATGGCCGCGCTATCATGGGGCTTGTCGACCAGCCCTTTACCGGCGAGCGTTATTTTGCCGACGGCAGCCGGTCGAGCTACACCGGCCCAGGCGGCGACAGGCAATTGCAGGTCCGTGATTGCGGCAGTCTGTCGAAGGCGATCCTGTTCACGACCTCGCCGCACCTTTTCGCCGGTATCGAGATGGAAAAATACCGCGAGATCGAGCAGCAGGTGCGGCTGTTCCGCTACGGCACCGACTGCTACGCCTATGCGCTGCTGGCGGCCGGCCATGTCGACCTGGTGGTCGAGAATGTCCTCAAGCCCTACGACGTCGGCGGCATCATCCCCGTCATCGAGCAGGCAGGCGGCATCATCACCACCTGGGAAGGTGGTCGCCCCGAACAGGGCGGCTCCATCATCGCAGCCGGCAGCCGAGCGGTCCACGAAGAGGCGTTGAAGATACTGGCGCGCTGACCAAACTTCAAAGCCCCGAGCCGACCGGGTCGGTGTTGGCTTCGGCGTCACTTCCCGGGATGAAGGCGTGAATCGCTGCCATTGCGGCGGCGCGGTAGACATCTTTTTCCTGGAAAACCTCGTGCCTTGCGCCTGCGATCGGCACGAGTTGGGCTGCGCGGAAGGAGCGCGAGAGCCGTTCCTGTTCGGCATAGGGGATGATGCCGTCGCGGGTGGGTGCCAGCAGCAAAGTCGGGATGGCGATAGAGAACAGGTGCTCGGGCTGCGAGACACGGTCTATCGTTTGAAAGGCCTGCTGTAGCCAGCGTGCCGAGGGCGGACCGAGCACGAGGTCGGGGCGGGCCGATGCAATGGCGCGGTTGCGGTCGTAACGTTGTTCGTCCGATGTCAGCAGGTTTGTGGCAAAGGGCCTTTCCTTGAATTTTCGATTGAGTGGGATGCTGCCGAGGCCGACCGCGCAGGCGGCGCTCGCCATGAACCGGATCACGCGCGGCGATGCGCTCTGGCCGGTGAGGCCGACAAAAGGTGCGCTTAGCACCATGCGCTCGATGCGGCCCGTCAGTCTCGGCGCTGCGGAAAGGGCGATCAGTGCACCGGTCGAGTGGGCGACGAGGTAAAAAGGCAGGCGGGTGTCCGGAAGCACCACGTGCTCCATGAAGTCCTCTAGGTCGTGCTCGTAGTCGGAGAAGCGCCGGACATGGCCGCGGGTTGGATGCTTTATCAGCCGTCCGGAGCCACCCTGGCCGCGCAGGTCGAAAGTTGCGACCCACAGGCCCCGATCCGTCAGTTCGCGGATGGTTTCGAAATATTTCTCGATAAACTCGTTGCGACCATGCAGCAGGACGACCGTGCCCTTGGCCACGGCATGACTGCTGCGGAAAATGGCATAGCGCAGCTTGTGGCCGTCATGGGTGGTGAAATAGCCCTCGGTCCTGTTGTCTGGAACAGGGTTGTCGGGGGTCGAAAAGAGAATTGATTCCGTCACAACTGAAAGGGCCTCGCTCAAGCCGCCAAACATAACGCATGGATTGTCGCATAAGTATAACTGCGAGCGGAAAAAAGGCCGGCCTGACGGAAATCGAGATGGCCGCAGGCCGGCCGAGCTGACTGAAGACGAAGGGACGATACACTCCAGTCACGGACAGTCATCCGATGTGCAAGTTGTATCAACGCGGCGCTGAACCCCAGCCGAACCGGCTGTTCATCGGCGGTTCACGGAAAATTATCGCGGCGCGTTGCGGGCTCTTGAAGTCGCTAAAGGCCATTCCCATCTCCTTTTCACGGACGCCGAGAGGGTCTGTAAAACCGTCCCAAGGCTGCCAGAACGGGGCCCCCGGGGCATATGAACCGCAATCGTCGCTCACAGGAGGACACCATGCGTCACGTTGATTTTTCCCCACTCTATCGCTCTACCGTCGGTTTCGACCGCCTGTTCACCATGCTCGACACCTTGTCGCAGCCCGATCAGGCACAAACCTACCCGCCCTACAACATCGAGCGCACCGGCGAGGCAACTTACCGCATCACCATGGCGGTGGCCGGCTTCGACGAAACCGAGCTCAGCCTCGAGGCGCACGCCCATGTGCTGACCGTCAAGGGCGAGAAGAGCGATGATGCTGCCGAAGGTAGCGAATATCTCTACCGCGGTATCGCCAAGCGCGCCTTCGAGCGCCGTTTCCAGCTTGCCGACCATGTCGAGGTGCAGGCAGCATCGCTGAAGAACGGCCTGCTGCACATCGATCTCCTGCGCAACATCCCGGAAGCCATGAAGCCGCGCAAGATCGCCATCGCCGCTGAACCAGTGGACGCGCCGAAGTCGATCGAAGCTCACGTCAACTAACCGAGTTCACATCCATACGAAAAAGGCGGCGTCCAGGTGGCGCCGCCTTTTTTGTGTCTCGCGGCTCACCTGAGAGGATCAGGCTGGTGTCGTTGCGTCGGCGGTGTCCTGCAGGCGCCGCGCTTCTTCTTCCATGCGTGCGGTGGCACGGCTGGCGGCATCGGCATATTTCTGGGCGATGACGGCACAGGCCATCAGCTGGATCTGGTGGAATAGCATCAGCGGCAGGACGATGGCGCCGATCGGCGAGCCGGCGAAGATGACGCTGGCCATGGGTACGCCGCTGGCCAGGCTCTTCTTCGAGCCGCAGAAGGTGATGGTTATCTCGTCGGCGCGCGAAAAGCCGAGTGCCCGGCTGCCGAACATTGTGATGCAGATAACCACCGCGAGGAGCAGCATGTCGGCAATGATGACGGTGATGATGTCGCCGATCGAAGTGTCTCGCCAAAGGTGCTCGATCACTGCCGCGCTGAAGGCGGAATAGACGACCATCAGGATCGAGCCCCGGTCGACCGGCATCAAGATTTTTTTCTTGGCGCGGATCCAGTTGCCGATCCATGGCTGCAGGATCTGACCGACGACAAAGGGCGCCAGCAATTGCAAGGCGATCTGCTCCAGCACGGTCCAGGAGAAGCCACCACCACCGTGGGCGCCGAGGGGCATCAATAGCCCGACCAGCAGCGGCGTCAGGAACATGCCGAAGATATTGGAAGCGGAGGCGGCGCAGATGGCAGCCGGCACGTTGCCGCCGGCAATCGACGTGAAGGCGATCGACGACTGCACTGTCGATGGCAGCACGGTAAGGAAGAGGATGCCCATGTAGAGCGTCTGCGGCAGGATTGCCGGCACCAGGAAGCCCATCAGCATGCCGAGAACCGGGAAGATGACGAAGCTGGTGAGCAGGATGGCCAAGTGCAGCCGCCAGTGCAGGGCGCCGGCAATCACCACGTCGCGCGACAGGCGGGCTCCGTGCAGGAAGAACAGCAGAGCGATGGCGATGTCGGTGGCAATGCCGAAATTGCCGGCAGCTGCGCCATGGACGGGAAACACGGATGCCGTCAGCACGGTCAGCACGAGCAGCATGGTAAAGGTGTCTGGCAAAAAGCGGCGCATCGGGCCCGTCCTCGCAATTATATGTTGGGCAAGCATTGCCTTATTGCGATATGCGATGCAAGGAATAACAGTTATCGTAAATCGGGATGATAGCAATGCTGGATCTGGTGCAGTTGCAGAGTTTCGTAACCATAGGACAGATGGGCAGCTTTACGCTTGCCGCCGAGCGGCTGGGGCTCGGGCAATCGACGGTTAGCCAGCACATCCAGCGGCTCGAGGCCTCTGTCGGGCGAAAGCTACTTGCCCGCGATACCCATCGCGTCGTGCTGACCGGGGATGGGGAAGCGCTGATCGGCCATGCCCGCACGTTGCTGTCGATAGAGGGCGAGATGCGCTCGCTGTTTGCCGATAACAGCCTGCGGGGCAGCCTGCGGCTCGGCGTGTCCGAGGATTTCGTCACGAGCCAGTTGCCGGATGTGCTGGAGGAATTCGTCCGACTGCACCCGTCCGTCGATCTGGAACTGACGGTGGCGCTCAGCGGCGCGCTCTACGAGATGCAGGACAATGGGGCGCTGGATCTTGTGCTCGCCAAGCGCCGCCTTGGCGACACCCGCGGGACGCTGGTTTACCGCGAGCCGCTGATCTGGCTGGCACGCGACCCTGAACGCATCAGGGCATCCAGCGCGCCGCTGCCGCTGATCGCCTTTCCAGCCCCGAGCGTCACCCGGGCCGTGGCGCTGGAGGCGCTGCGTCGCCAGCAGATACCGTGGCGAATCGTCTGCACCTGCGGCAGCCTCAGCGGCCTGACGGCAGCCGCCCGGGCCGGGATGGGCGTCCTCGTCCAGCCGCGCAGCATGGCACCATCCGGCCTCACCGAGATCGCGCCGGGCTGGTTGCCCGTACTGGAAGATGTCGAATTCGTGCTCGTCCCCCGCAAGGGCGCCGACCAGATGCTGGTCAAGGCACTCTCGGACGACATCCTCTCAAAGGTGCGGAATTTGCGGGCCGGGTAGAAAGTGGAGCGCCTCGGCGGCGCTCCGTCAGACTGCTGCAAACCCTGGAGAAACTTGCTTGACGAGAGCGATACCCTACTCGCCCTTGTGGCGGGGATCCAGCGACACGACGTCTGTCGGGTCAAAGACTCTTTCAGCTCAAGGACTTGAGCTGACTGGATCCCCGCCACAAGGGCGAGGATGAGGGGAGTTTGGCAACCGGCTCAGTCTTTCGAGTGACCTGCAGAGGTGTTAGATACCACCTTCTTCAGCAGTCTGGGGGAGCGCCTCAGGGCGCTCCGTCGCACTCACGCGAGGCATGCGAGGAAATCGGCGACGTCGGCGTCGCTGGTGGCGAAGCTGGTGACGAGGCGGATCAGGCCTTCGTCGGGGCCGACGAGGTGTTTGGCACTGTCGGAGATCGGCCAGTCGTAGAACTGGGCGCCCTTGTCTCTTGCGTTGTCGATTGCGGTTTTCTTGACGATGGCGAAGATCTCGTTCGAGGTGGTCGACCAGGCGAGCTTTGCGCGGTCGGTATGCTCGATGCCGGCTCGCATCCTGTCCGCCATGGCGTTGGCATGGCGGGCGAGGTCGAGCCAGAGGTCGTCCTGCAGGTAGGCCTCGAACTGTGCGGCGATGAAGCGGGATTTTGAGAACAGCTGGGCGGTGCGCTTGCGCAGGAAGGCGAAGTCCTTGGCGAGATCGGGGTCGAAGAAGACGATCGCCTCTGCGCACCAGCATCCGTTCTTTGTGCCGCCGAAGGAGAGTACGTCGACGCCGCGCTTCCAGGTCATTTCGGCCGGTGAGCAGCCGAGCGATACCAGCGCATTGGCAAAGCGGGCGCCGTCCATGTGCAGCGGCAGGCCATTTTTCTTGGCGATCTTCGAAATGGTATCGATCTCGTCGAGGCTGTAGATGGTGCCGACCTCGGTCGCCTGGGTCATGGTGACGGCGGCGGCGCGGCCGTGGTGGATGGCGTCCTGCGGGTACCGGCCAATGCGCTCCACCAGGTTATCCGGCAGCATCTTGCCCTCGGGGCCATCGACGCCGACCATGCGCATGCCCGAGAAGAAATCGGGCGCGCCGCATTCGTCTTCGATCACATGGGCTTCCGTGTGGCAGAACGTCAGGCCGCCGGGACGGGCGATGCTGGCCAGCGACAGGGAGTTGGCGGCCGTGCCCGTGGCGACGAAGAAGACAGCGACCTCACGCTCGAACACCTCGTTGAAACGGGTTTCTATCGCCTTGTCGAGTTCGCTGGTGCCATAGGCAGCGGCAAAACGGGTCGATTCCTTCGAGAGGCGTTCATTGATGGAAGGGTGGGCGCCGGCCCAGTTATCGGAAGCAAAGAACATGTGAGATCTACCGCATATTTAAGGGAGAGGAGGGTGTCGTTGCAGAGTAGGGGATTGGCTGAGGGGATCAATTGCAGCGCCGCATCGCACGGTGGATCTGGCGCACTACGCAATCAAGGCGATAATTCTTACCTTTAAAGGAAATTATCTTTCGCGAAATTCGAAACTGCGGCAATCTTACGTCGATATTTTCGTTTTCAGCTCTTGCTAACCTTTCCGCTTTCTGGCATAGAACTGATGAATTAGGACAGTGCTGCTGTCCTATTTTGGTCTTTGACGCCGCACCCCGCCAAAAATCCTAGCGGAGCTGGGATTTCACGTTATAGTTTTCGAGATGCCCGTCCTTCCAGATGGCGCATCCGAAACTGTGACTGGTGGGAAAGCCGATCTATCGCCCCCAACGCGATGTCTGCGGCCGGATCTTTAAACATGCAACAGCGCTGTCGCGTGTCGCCCATATACTGGGCGCGCGGGACGAAGGGACGCCCGCGGCGCGGGGTTTGCAGGAGGAAAGACGATGACGAACGTAACGCCATCCACGACATTGAGCCTGGCCGCAGCCGTCGAGACGGATGCATCGGTCAAGGCGCGCCATTCCATGTCCGCTCTTCCGCGCAAACAGGGCCTCTACGATCCCCGTAACGAACATGATGCCTGCGGTGTCGGCTTCGTCGCCCATATGAAGGGGCAGAAGTCGCACCAGATCGTCCAGGACGGCCTGTTCATCCTCGAGAACTTGACTCATCGCGGTGCCGTCGGCGCCGATCCGCTGATGGGCGACGGTGCGGGCATTCTCGTGCAGATACCCGATCGCTTCTTCCGCGAGGAAATGGCACTGCAGGGCGTCACTCTGCCTGCCATCGGCGATTATGGCGTCGGTCACTTTTTCCTGCCGCAGGACGAGACGCTGATCGCCCATTTCAAGAAGACCGTCGAGGATGTCATCGTCGAGGAAGGCCAGGTGCTGCTCGGTTTCCGCGATGTGCCGGTCGACAACTCTTCGCTGTCGAAGGCCGAGCATATTGCCGCTACGGAACCGCACCATGTGCAGGTGTTCATCGGCATCGGCCGCGATGCAGCCAGCCATGACGAGTTCGAGCGTCGGCTGTTCACGCTCCGCAAGGTCATCTCTAACCGTATCTATGCCGAATATGACGGCGAGGAGAGCGGTTTTTATCCGGTGTCGCTCTCGTCGAAGACTATCGTCTACAAGGGCATGTTCCTCGCCTATCAGGTGGGTGCCTATTACAAGGACCTGACCGACCCGCGGTTCGAATCGGCTGTCGCCCTCGTGCACCAGCGTTTCTCGACCAACACGTTTCCGTCGTGGAAGCTCGCCCATCCCTATCGCATGGTCGCCCATAACGGCGAGATCAACACTCTGCGCTCCAACGTCAACTGGATGGCCGCCCGCCAGGCGTCCGTGTCGTCGCCGCTGTTCGGCGAGGACATCTCCAAGCTGTGGCCGATCTCCTATGAGGGCCAGTCCGATACGGCCTGCTTCGACAACGCGCTCGAGTTCCTCGTTCGCGGCGGCTATTCCATGGCCCATGCCGTCATGATGCTGATCCCGGAAGCCTGGGCCGGCAACCAGTCGATGGCGCCGGATCGTAAGGCATTCTACGAATATCATGCCGCCCTGATGGAGCCATGGGACGGCCCCGCTGCGGTTGCCTTCACCGATGGCACGCAGATCGGCGCGACGCTCGACCGCAACGGCCTTCGTCCGGCACGCTATCTCGTCACCAACGACGACCGCGTCATCATGGCGTCGGAGGCCGGCGTGCTGCCGGTGCCGGAAGAAAACATCATCCAGAAGTGGCGCCTGCAGCCGGGCAAGATGCTGCTGATCGACATGGACAAGGGTCGCATCGTCTCCGACGACGAAGTGAAGTCGGAGCTTGCGACCAAGCATCCCTATCGCCAGTGGCTCGATCGCACCCAGCTGATCCTCGAGGAGCTGAACACTGTAGAACCCCGTGCGCTGCGCCGCGACGTTTCGCTGCTCGATCGCCAGCAGGCGTTCGGCTACACGCTGGAAGACACCAAGATCCTGATGTCGCCGATGGCAACAACGGGCCAGGAAGCAATCGGCTCGATGGGCACGGATACGCCTATCTCGGCGATGTCGTCGAAGTCGAAGCTGCTTTACACCTATTTCAAGCAGAACTTCGCCCAGGTCACCAACCCGCCGATCGATCCGATCCGCGAAGAGCTGGTGATGAGCCTCGTCTCCTTCATCGGGCCGCGTCCGAATTTGCTGGATCACGAGGGTGCTGCCAAGGCGAAGCGGCTGGAAGTTCGCCAGCCGATCCTCACCAATGGCGATCTCGAGAAGATCCGCTCTATCGGGCATACGGAAGACCGTTTCGACACCAAGACTCTCGACTTCACCTACGACGTCGAGCGCGGCGCCGGCGGTATGGAGGAGATGCTCGAGCGTCTATGCGAACGGGCCGAAGCTGCGGTCAAGGGCGGCTACAACATCATCGTGCTCTCCGACCGGCAGATGGGCCCGGACCGCATCGCTATCCCGGCGCTGCTGGCAACGGCGGCCGTCCACCATCATCTGATCCGCAAGGGTCTGCGCACCTCGGTTGGTCTCGTCGTCGAAACCGGCGAGCCGCGCGAGATCCATCACTTCTGCCTGCTCGCCGGCTATGGCGCCGAGGCGATCAACCCCTATCTCGCTTTCGACACACTGCTCGACATGCATGCCAAGGGCGAGTTCCCGAAGGAAGTCGACGCCAGCGAAATCGTTACCCGCTTCATCAAGGCTGTCGGCAAGGGCATCCTCAAGGTAATGTCGAAGATGGGTATCTCGACCTACCAGTCCTATTGCGGCGGGCAGATCTTCGATGCCATCGGCCTGCAGCAGGAACTGGTGGATAAGTACTTCTTCGGCACCGCCACGATGATCGAAGGCGTCGGCCTCGATGCCATCGCCGAGGAAACCGTTTCCCGCCACCGCGCGGCCTTCGGCAAGGATCCGATCCTCGCAACGACGCTGGATATCGGCGGCGAGTATGCTTACCGGATGCGCGGCGAAGCGCATGCCTGGTCGCCGGATGCGATTGCGTCGCTGCAGCACGCTGTGCGCGGCAATGCGCAGGATCGTTACCGCGAGTTTGCGGAAATGGTCAACCAGTCCGACCTCAGGATGAACACCATCCGTGGCCTGTTCACCATCAAGGGTGCCGAAGCGCTCGGCCGCGAGCCGATCTCTATCGACGAGGTCGAGCCGGCCATCGATATCGTCAAGCGTTTCTCGACCGGTGCCATGTCGTTCGGCTCGATTTCGCGCGAGGCGCATACGACGCTTGCCATCGCCATGAACCGGATCGGCGGAAAGTCGAACACCGGCGAAGGCGGCGAAGAGTCCGACCGCTATTTCCCGCTGCGTGACGGTTCACCGAACCCGGAACGCTCGGCCATCAAGCAGATCGCCTCCGGCCGCTTCGGCGTCACGGCGGAGTATCTGGTCAATGCCGACATGCTGCAGATCAAGGTAGCGCAGGGTGCAAAGCCCGGCGAGGGCGGCCAGTTGCCGGGCCACAAGGTCGATGCAACGGTTGCCAAGACCCGGCACTCCACCCCCGGCGTCGGCCTGATCTCGCCGCCGCCGCACCATGACATCTATTCGATCGAAGATCTGGCGCAGCTGATCTACGATCTGAAGAACGTCAACCCGGAAGCCGATGTTTCGGTCAAGCTGGTCTCGGAAGTTGGCGTCGGCACGGTTGCCGCCGGCGTTGCCAAGGCGCGCGCCGACCACATCACCATCTCCGGCTTCGACGGCGGTACCGGCGCATCGCCGCTGACCTCGCTGAAGCATGCCGGTTCGCCCTGGGAAATTGGCCTTGCCGAAACGCAGCAGACGCTGGTGCTGAACGGCCTGCGTTCGCGCGTCGCCCTGCAGGTCGATGGCGGCCTGAAGACCGGCCGCGACGTCATCGTGGGGGCATTGCTCGGCGCCGACGAATTCGGCTTTGCCACCGCGCCGCTGATCGCGGCCGGCTGCATCATGATGCGCAAGTGCCACCTCAACACCTGTCCGGTGGGCGTTGCCACGCAGGACCCGGTTCTGCGCAAGCGCTTCAAGGGTGCTCCTGAGCATGTCATCAACTACTTCTTCTTCGTCGCCGAAGAAGTACGCGAAATCCTCGCCTCGCTCGGTGTCTCCAAGCTCGACGATATCATCGGCGCTTCGGAACTGCTCGAGAAGAACCAGATGCTGGCGCACTGGAAGGCCGAGGGTCTCGATTTCTCGCGCATCTTCCACAAGGTCGAGGCGCCGAAGGAAGACACTTACTGGACCGCCCGCCAGAAGCACCCGATCGACGATATCCTCGACCGCCAGCTGATCGAGCAGGCCATGCCGGCGCTTACGTCGAAGACGCCTGTCGCATTCGAAGTCGGCATCAAGAACGTCGACCGCTCGACCGGCGCGATGCTGTCGGGCGAAGTTGCCAAGCGCTATCGGCACAAGGGGCTCAAGGACGACACGATCAGCGTCACGCTGCGTGGCACGGCCGGCCAGTCGTTCGGGGCGTTCCTGGCGCACGGCATCACCTTCAACCTGATCGGTGACGGGAACGACTATGTCGGCAAGGGACTTTCGGGTGGCCGCATCATCATCCGCCCGCCGGAGAACTCGCGGATCCTCGCCGAGGAGTCGATTATCGTCGGCAACACGGTGCTTTACGGCGCCACCGAAGGCGAGTGCTACTTCCGCGGTATCGCCGGCGAGCGCTTTGCCGTGCGCAACTCGGGCGCGATTGCCGTCGTTGAAGGCGTCGGCGACCACGGCTGCGAATACATGACCGGCGGCGTCGTCGTCGTGCTTGGCGAAACCGGCCGCAACTTTGCTGCCGGCATGTCGGGCGGTGTCGCCTACGTGCTCGACCAGACCGGCGATTTCGCCAAGCGCTGCAACATGGCGATGGTCGAGCTCGAGCCGGTTCCCGAAGAGGACGACATGCTCGAAAAGCTGCACCACCACGGTGGCGACCTCATGCACAAGGGCCGCGTCGACGTATCAGGCGACATGACCCGCCACGACGAGGAGCGGCTCTATCAGCTGATCTCCAACCACCTGCACTACACGGGCTCCACCCGCGCCAAGCTGATCCTCGACAACTGGGCGGAATATCGTCCGAAGTTCCGCAAGGTGATGCCGGTCGAATATCGCCGGGCGCTGGAGGAGATGGAGCGCAGCCGCATGGGCGTCGCGGCGGAGTGATTTACCAAACTTCTTCGTCGTGATATGCTGTTGGCATATGGCGGCGAAGGAGCTTGACATGAACGAACGTGTAAATGAGCCAGACGAGGGCGTTGGCGTCACGGTCAGCATCTTCAAGAACGGGCGCAGTCGCGCGGTGCGCATACCGAAGGAATTCGAGTTCGAGGGAGATCGAGCGATATTAGTCCGCCAGCCGGACGGGTCTATCCTGATGAGGACGGCGGTTACGGCTGGGCTGATCAACTATCTGCAGCAAGCTGAGGCATGGGATGGCGAGGACTTCCTCATCGGCCACGACGATGAGGAACCGCTGCGAGAGGTGGATCTTTGACAACCTTCATGCTCGATACGAACATCGTTTCGGCGATGGTACGTGATCCCCGGGGGAAGGTGCTGGAAAAGATGATCGAGGTGGGCGAGGAGAACGTGCTCATCAGTATCATCAGCTACGGTGAGATCTGTTACGGCGTACAAAAAAGCGGTTCTCAACTGCTGTCAAAAAAGGTCTTTGCGATCACGCGGCGGCTCTATGTCGCGTCACTGAGCATGCCGTGCGATAAGCGCTATGCTGAGGTGAGACTGGCCTTGCGACAAGGAAAAAACATCGGGCATAACGATCTTTGGATCGCGGCCCACGCCCTGGCGCTAGATGCGGTGCTGGTGACGAACAACGAGCGAGAATTTTCCCGCGTGCCGGGATTAAAGGTTGAAAACTGGCTGCTCTAAACGCAGTCATGAGGGCAAGGGAAGACTAGGGTATGGGTAAGGTTACAGGATTTATGGAAATTGACCGGCAGGTTGGCAAGTACCAGCCGGCGTCCGATCGTATTCGTCATTTCCGCGAATTCACAATCCCGATGTCGGATCCCGAGGTCCAGAAACAGGCCGCCCGCTGCATGGACTGTGGCATCCCCTATTGCCACGGCCCGACCGGTTGCCCGGTGCACAACCAGATCCCCGACTGGAACGACCTCGTCTATAACAACAACTGGGAAGAGGCGATCCGCAACCTGCATTCGACCAACAACTTCCCGGAGTTCACCGGCCGCGTCTGCCCCGCGCCTTGCGAGGAAGCCTGCACGCTCAATCTGGAAGATGCGCCGGTCGCCATCAAGACGGTCGAACAGGCGATTGCCGACAAGGCCTATGAGCTCGGCTTCATCCGGCCGCAGCCGGCCACGGTCCATACCGGCAAGAAAGTCGCGATCATCGGATCGGGTCCAGCTGGCCTTGCTGCCGCCCAGCAGCTCGGTCGTGCTGGCCATGACGTCCATGTCTATGAGCGGGAATCCAAGGCCGGCGGCCTGCTGCGCTACGGCATTCCGGACTTCAAGATGGAGAAGAACTTCATCGACCGCCGCGTCGAGCAGATGACCGGCGAAGGTGTGACCTTCCACTACGGGGCCAATGTCGGCGTCGACCTGCCGGTCGAGCAGTTGCTCGCCGAGCATGATGCCGTGCTCTATTGTGGTGGCTCTGAAACGCCGCGCGAAAGCGGCGTGCCCGGCACGGAATTGTTCGGCGTCCACGATGCGATGCCGTATCTGGTGCAGCAGAACCGCCGCATCGGCCGCGAAAACATCGACAGTGTCGGCTGGCCATCCGATCCGATCCTTGCCGGCGGCAAGCATGTCGTCGTCGTCGGTGGCGGCGATACGGCATCGGATTGCGTCGGCACGGCCTTTCGCCAGGGCGCTGTCCGCGTCACCCAACTCGACATCCGCCCGCAGCCGCCGGAAAAGGAAGACAAGCTCGCCGTCTGGCCGTTCTGGGCTACCAAAATGCGTACGTCATCTTCGCAGGCAGAGGGTGCGGTTCGCGAGTTCCAGGTGGCGACACTGGAATTCATCGGCGAGGACGGTGTTCTCACCGGCGTCAAGTGCTGCGAAGTCGATGACAAGCGCAAGCCGATCGCCGGAACTGAATTCGTGATCCGCGCCGATCTCGCCTTTATCGCCATCGGTTTCCGGGGTCCGTTCGCGGACGGCGTGCTGAAGGAGATGGAAGGCAAGATGACGGTCAATACCGACCGTCGCGGATCGACCAACGTCGTTGCCAACGACAAGGACTACCGGACCTCGGTCGACAAGCTCTGGACGGCCGGCGACGTGCGCCGCGGCCAGTCGCTGGTCGTCTGGGCCATCCGCGAAGGCCGCCAGGCGGCACGCGCCATCGACGAGGCGCTGATGGGAAGCACGGTGCTTCCGGCCTGATACATCGCCTCCCTGGCAGCCCGGTTCGCCGGGCTGTTTTTCTTTGTCAGCCCTTTAGCGGAAACCCGGCCATGGCTTTGAAACTCTACCTTGCGGGGCCGGAGGTTTTCCTTCCCAACGCCCGCGAAATCCTCGATGCCAAGGCGGAGATGACCCGCGCCTACGGTTTCGAACCGATCTGCCCCGGCGATATCTCGATCGAGCCGGCGCCGACCCGCCATGAATTCGGCCTGAAGATCAGCGCTGTCGACGAGGACATGATGAACCGTGCGGATGGTGTGATTGCCAACCTGACGCCGTTTCGCGGCATTGCCGCCGATGTCGGCACGGCCTTCGAACTCGGCTACATGTGTGCGCAGGGAAAGCTGGTTGCCGCCTACACAAACATCACCGCCAACCATTTTGCGAGAACCAGCGATTACTATGGCGGTGACGTCAGCGAAGGGGCCGATGGACGCAAGCGCGGCCCGGACGGGATGTCTCTGGAGGATTTCGAGATGATCGAAAACCTGATGCTGCATGGTGGCATCGAGCGTCGCGGGGGACACATTGCCTTGCATGCAGCCGATGCTGGCCGGCTCTACTCGGACCTCACAGCCTTCGAGGCGTGTCTCGTGGCGCTGGCCGGACGCTCTAAAACGTAAACTTTGACGCAATCAGGGCTTTGTCGCGTCCGGCAACCTGTAATCGTCGACGCGGCCTGCAGGCGCGGGGGCGATTTCGCCTTTCTCGACGAGCAGGTCGCGGGGCGACGGCGGGCCAGATGTAGACGGGCCCGCATTTCCGAGAAGCACCGATCCGCCATCGAGTTCGGGATCGGAAAGGCTGATGGGAGGGGTGCGGGTTTCCGGCGCAGCCGTTTCCTTCTCGGGCATCGTAGCCGGATTGATCGTCGTATCGGTGTCGAGGCGCACGATATCGGGGCTTGCCTGATCTCCGAGCAGCCTGCGGATCGGCTTTTCGGCGTAGAAGGCCATCTTGCGCCGGCCGGCATCGGTCATATTGACGCCATCGGCAGTGCGCAGGCGCACCTGCTGGCCGTTGATGTCGGAGCCGGTGACGATGAACTTGCCGTCTTCATCGGTAAAACCACCCCAGAGATCGACGAACTCGCCGCCTGTGCTTTCCACCTGGCTCTGGTAGATCTGGTTAAGCCTGACGACATCGGCGGTCATGTCGTCGGAACCAAAAGGTGGCAGGCCAACCCAGATGAGCGGGATATGCCGCGTGGCAACGAGCTTTGCAAAGGCCTGCACCCGTTCCTCGTAGGCCAGCAACCAGGTATCGCTGCCGAATTTCTCGTTGAGGCCAGGGGCGATCATCTGCTGGCGATCGTTTGCGCCGATGGTGACGACCACAACGGCCGGCTTCAAGGCATCCAGCATCTTCGGCAGTTGCGCCTGCCAATCGTAGTAATCGGTACGCACCAGGCCGGAGGCGATATTGCCGCGTGTCTGGATGGCCACGCCAGGGGAGGCGGAAAATGCGTCCCGTAGGCCGTCGCCGAGGCCCGTGGCAAGAAAGTCGCCGACCACGAGCACGGTCTTTGCGGAGTCGAGCTTGGCGGTCGGCTGCGCCGTGTCGGGCTTTGCGGTCGTTGCTTTAGCGACGGGCGGCGAGGCCCTCTTCGGAGGTCGGGGCTGGCGGCGGGGAGGTGAAGGATACTCGTCATACCGGGGCTGGCGTTCTGGCGCAGCTTGCCGGCCAAAGAGCAAATCCATGAGCGTACGGCGCTCGTAGCGTTGCTGGGCGCCTGCCGGAATAACCGTGACAAGCACAAGGCAGCCCGCCGCGAACGCCGCAACAAGCAGCCTCGCGGCTTTTCTTGCCGTCTTCAGCGATTGGATCATCCGGGATCGCATCCTGCTCGTCTCCGGGATATTGGCCGACATTGGCCGAACGGCACGGCGGGTGCTAGCGGCGCAATGCCTTCAACAATTCCATCGAAGGTTCGCCATCGGCGCCGAGCCCCAGCCGCCCCTGGACTGCCGCGATGGCTGCCTTCGAGCCGGAACCGAAATTGCCGTCGACGATGCCGTCGTAATAACCGAGCGATTTCAGTCGCGTCTGGAGTTCGAACTTCTCCTTGACGTTGAGGGCGCCGGATGGCCGGGGCCAGGATTGGCGCATGCCGCCATAGCCGGCGATCTCGTCGGCCAGCATACCAACGGCGATGGCGTAGCTGTCGGCGGCGTTGTAGCGCTTGATGGTGAAAAAGTTGTTGGTCATCAGGAAGCCCGGACCGTTGGCGCCGCCCGGCATTTTCAGCTGGGCACGATCGGTCGCGAGGCGAAACGCCTTGCCGTCCGGCCTTGTGAAACCGAGCGCCGCCCATTCCTTCAGCGTATGGGTCTTGCCGGCCTGGGCGCTGCCGCCCTTGGGAACGACGACCTCGTAGCCCCATGTCTTGCCCGTCTGCCAGCCATTCTTCATCAGCAGGTTTGCCGATGTCGCAAGGGCGTCGGGGACGGAATGCCAGATGTCTCGGCGGCCGTTGCCGTCTTCGTCGACGGCGTAGAGAAGGTAACTCGTCGGAATGAACTGCGTGTGACCCATGGCACCGGCCCAGGAGCCCGTCAGGTTATCCGGCGATACTTCGCCCCTCTGCAGAATCTTCAGCGCGGCAATCAGCTGCGTGCGGGCGTATTTGGCCCGCTTGCGGTCGGCGTAGGCAAGGGTCGCCAAGGCGCGGGGCACGTAATGCAGCCGCTCGTCCTTCTCCAGAACTGCGCCGTAATTGGATTCCATCGACCAGATGGCGAGGAGAATGTTTCGGTCTACGCCATATTGCTTTTCGATCGTGCGCAACGTCGTCCCGTATTTGGACGCCATTTTTCGACCGACCTCAACGGTATAGGGGTTGACGCGGGAGTCCATATAGTCCCAAATTTGCGTCGTGAACTCGGCTTGAGAGCCGGCTTTTTCCAGTACGGTCGGATCCGGGTCGTTCACACCGGCGAAGGCCCTCTGATAGGTCGCCTTGCTGATGCCGCTTTTCTCGGCTGTGTCGTAAAAGCCGGTAATCCACTTCCGGAACCCTGTGTCTGCAAAGGCGTTATGGGGCGCTAGCCCCGCAAAAACGCCAAGCGCAACCGCGAGGGAGAGACTAGAAAAGGAGTGTTTGCGAGCTTGGGTCATAGAAGCCGTGTCCGTCATCATGATGGCTCGTAACGGCACTGCGCCGCATAGGCCAAGCTTAAGTTTAGACAAACAAAGTCAACAAAATCTTTACCATGCAACGAGGCCGCGGTCATCTTTCGCCAAATCGTAGCAATTTTAAATTAGCGATGGCTTCGTTTGCCTGATCAACTACGGGCGGATCGCCCAGGAGGTACGTGTGGGACTGCATAAGAAAGTACGTAAGGCTGTGTTTCCGGTCGCTGGCCTTGGAACGCGGTTTCTGCCGGCAACAAAGGCAGTACCGAAGGAAATGCTGACGGTCGTCGATAAGCCGGTCATCCAGTACGTCGTAGACGAGGCGATGGAAGCCGGCATCGAGCATTTTGTCTTCGTCACCGGACGCAGCAAGCACGTCATTGAAGACTATTTCGACATTCAGTTCGAACTCGAGCAGACGCTGCGCCAGCGTAACAAGAAGGCCGAGTTGACGCTGCTCAACAACCTGCTGCCGATTGCCGGCACGGCCAGCTTTACCCGCCAGCAGGAGCCGCTCGGCCTCGGCCACGCGGTCTGGTGTGCGCGTGAGATCGTCGGCGACGAGCCGTTTGCGCTGTTGCTGCCCGACATGGTCATGCAATCCGATGTCGGCTGCATGAAAAGCATGATCGAACTCTACGAGCAGAGCGGCGGCAACGTCATCGGCGTCGAGGAATGTGCGCCGGACCAGACCCATAAATACGGCATCGTCGGCGTCGGCGAAAGCATCGGCAACGGTTTCCGGGTGACCGAAATGGTCGAGAAGCCGCCGCAGGGTTCTGCCCCGTCGAACTTCTTCATCAACGGCCGGTACATTCTCCAGCCCGAGATCTTCCACATCCTCGAGCATCAGGAGCGCGGCTCCGGCAATGAGATCCAGCTGACCGACGGCATGCTAAAGCTTGCCAAGCAGCAAGATTTCGCTGGCTACCACTTCAAGGGTGAAACCTACGACTGCGGCGCCAAGGATGGCTTCATCCTCGCCAACGTCGCCTTCGCTCTGTCGCGTGCCGATATCCGTCCGACTGTCGAAGACGGTTTCAAGGCGCTGCTCGCAGCCCTGAAGTAACGACCAAGCGCTGCTCGCCTTTCGGGGCGGGCGGCTCCCTTTCCCGAGCGTTTCTAACGCTTTACCGTCAGACCAAGGCCCGCGCGGAATTGGCGCGTATCGTCGCCAGAGTTCTGGGTCGTCAGTTCGTAACCGATATTGCTGGTCATATCGAGGTAGCGATTTATTCCCCACGTCAAGCCGAGGGCCGCATCATAGACCTGCTGGTCTCTGGTGGTGCTGCCATCCGTATAATTGCGCCATGTGGTGCCGCCGGTAATCTTGCCGGTGACGGTGTCGCGGATCTGATGGGCTACCGTGCCGGTGAGCTGATAGGCGACATAGCCGCTCTCGCCGGCGGTGGTCGAAGGCTGCACCGTTGTCGCAAAACCGAGGCTGACATCCGTGCCTCGTTGCGGCGACCAGGCGATGCTGCCATCCACGGTCGGCGAATCGATTGACGCAAGCCGCGCATCGTCGAAGCCGGTGTGCTGGTAGCCTATCCCAAGTTCGCCCCTCAGCTTTTCGCCAAGATCGAGCTGTACGCCAGCCTTTGCGCCATAGCTGCTGTTCGAGCGTTCATAGCCGGCGCTGTCGCGCTTGTCGTCATAGAGCGCCTTGCCAACCTGGACCTCGAGAAACGGGATGAGGGCGGGAGACAGCTCATAGCCGATCCGACCGCGCCATGTGCCAGCCGTCTGGTTGCGATCGCTGAGCGACACCAGCGTGCCATCCGCCAGAGTAGCATCCGAATAGACGGTGCGGGCGAGGGTCACTGCGGTCGTGCCGCGCAGCAGGCCGAAATCACGCTCTATCGACGCGCCGAGATCGTACTCGTTGACGTTGGATTGCTTTGTCGCGCCGCTCAGCGCGTTGGGATCGTCGGTGTCCTCGCGGAAAAACTTGTATCCGCCTGTCAGGTGGGCCGTGGTCTGCTCGGCAAGATCGAGGCGCAGGTCGGCGCCGAGATTGATGCTTGGCTGCTCCTCGCCGGTGCCGCTGACATTGCGCTGCCAGATGCCGTTGCCGGTGATCGTCAGCTGGTGGCGATCCCAGTCCGATGTCAGCGTGTTCTCGAAATCCGATTGCAGGTAAGTTCGGTGATCGTTGGTGCCGCCGCCCTTGTTGGTCTCGACATTGTAGGACTGGTTCACCGACGGTCGGAGCGTGAAGGTGCCGAGCTTTATACCGAGTTGCTGGTCGTCGGTTGGTTTTGCCTTGGAGCGCAGGCTATTCAGGTCGCTGCCGCGCATGTTCACGCGGCCGATGTCGTCGTCGAGGATCGACCCCGTCCTGAGTGTGTCGGGAGCGTCGAAGACCAGCCGGGGATTGGGCCGGGCATCGGCGTCGGTCGTCCTGGCGTCCGATGTCGTAGCCGTTGCGGTTGCTGTTGCTGTTGCGGTGCCGCCCGTATCCGTCGTTGGGGTAACGGGCGCATTCGGATCGACAGCAACCGGCGTCGTGGCGGTGGCAGCCTGGTTCACGGCCTGCGCGGCTGACTGCATCGGCGCCATCAACAGTCCGCAACCGAGCGCCGCCGTGACGGCATATGCCGTCACGCTGCGCGAGTGGTCAGCCGCCTTGTCTTTGCCAATTGCCATGCTATCCCGTGCCCGGAAGCTCGAAGTCGTTAACCCACCGTAAAGGCATGTGGTTAACGCTTCGTTGCGAAAGGCCGGCCTCGGTGTAGGTCACCGGGTCTTAGCCAGCTTTCTCGCATGGACAGATTTGGCAAAAAGCGCTAACCCGTAGCCATGAACAAGCGAGCTTTCAATCCGGTCGAGAACGGCGCAATCCAATCGGCGATGCGGACGATCGAAACCGAAAGACGGGGCCTCGAGGCGCTGGAGCGTGCCTTGGCCGATGGACTGGCGGAGCCGTTCTCGCGCGCCGTGGCGCTGATCGGCGATATCACCGGCCGCGTCATCGTTACGGGTGTCGGCAAGAGCGGGCATGTCGGTGTCAAGCTGGCGGCGACGCTGGCCTCGACGGGAACGCCGGCCTTTTTTGTGCATTCCGCCGAAGCCAATCACGGCGATCTCGGCATGATTGCCCATGACGATGTGATCATTGCCATGTCGTGGGGCGGCGAGACCGCCGAGCTCAAGGGCATCCTCAACTATTGCCGTCGCTTTTCGGTGCCGCTGATCGCCATCACCTCCGGCGCGGCGTCCTCGCTCGGCCGTGAAGCCGATGTGGTCCTGCTGCTACCGAAGGAGCAGGAGGCCTGCCCGCATGGCCTGGCGCCGACGACATCGACGTTGCTTCAACTGGCCATAGGCGATGCGTTGGCGGTGGCGCTGATGGAAGCGCGGGGCTTTACCGCCAGCGACTTCCACGTCTTTCATCCCGGCGGCAAGCTGGGCGCCAGCCTGACCCACGTCGCCGATATCATGCACACCGGCGAGCGTGTACCGCTTGTCCCCCAAGGCACGCCGCTGCCGCAGGCGATCAGCACGCTGTCAAAGATGCGCTTCGGTTGCGTAGGCGTTCTCGATGCTGACGGACGGCTCTGCGGTATCGTCACAGACGGCGACATCGCGCGCAATCTGGGCCGGAGCCTCGCCGAGCTCAATGTCGATGATATCATGACCATCGACCCGAAGACGGTGCGGGCAACGACGCTCGCGACAGGCGCGATGGCAGTTCTCAACAACAACAATATCTCGGCATTGCTGGTCGTCGACGAAGACCGCCGGCCTATCGGGCTGGTGCATTTCCACGATCTGTTGCGGATCGGGGTTGCCTGATCAGGCAGGCTCCACCGTCAACTGCCGGCCGTCGCTGCCGATGACCTTGACGCGGGTTCCTGCGGGCAGGTCGGGGCCGATGACCTTCCAGTAGGTATCGTCGAGATTGACGCGTCCGCGCCCTTCGACGATGGGTTCGTTGAGGACCGTGGTGCGGCCGACAAGACCGGCGCTGCGCTGGTTGAGAAACGGCTCATCGGTTTCATGCCTGTTGCGATAGACATACCGTCGTCCGAGGAGCGCTGCGCCGACGGCGAGAGCGGCAAACAGCAGCATCTGCAGCTGCCAGCTCCAGATGCGCTCCTCCCAGAGGCCAAGCGACAGGGCGCCGACGATGATTGCGGCAAGTCCGATCCAGACGAGAAACACGCCGGGAACGAGAAGTTCTGCCGCCAGCAGTGCCAGCCCGAGCACCCACCAGCTCCAAGGTCCGAGCTGGACGACCAGATCGCTCAGCATGCGTCAGGTCTCCCGCGGCGGGTTCAGCGGATTGACCAGCGGCGTGGTGCGTGCCGGCGTGGAGCGCGGTCGAGGCGCTTGCTCGACAGCGGGTCGGCTGCTTGGCGCTTCGCCGCCGAACACTTCGCGGGCGATAGCGCCGATACCGCCGAGCGAGCCCAGAATGGAGGATGCCTCCATCGGCATCAGCACGATCTTCGAATTCGAGGCAGAACCGATTGCGGTCAGGGCCTCGGTGTATTTCTGGGCGACGAAGTAATTGATCGCCTGCACGTCGCCGGCAGCGATCGCCTGGGAGACGACGAGCGTCGCCTTGGCCTCGGCTTCTGCCAGGCGTTCCCGGGCTTCGGCATTGCGATAGGCGGCCTCACGCTGGCCTTCTGCCTGCAGGATCGCCGCCTGCTTGGCACCTTCGGCGCGCAGGATCTGGGCGTTTCGCGAGCCTTCGGCCTCGAGTACCTGGGCACGCTTTTCGCGCTCGGCCTTCATCTGCCGGCCCATGGCGTCGACGAGATCGCGCGGCGGCTGGATATCCTTGATCTCGACGCGGGTTACCTTGATGCCCCAGGGGCCGACGGCCTCGTCGACGACGCGCAGCAGCTTGTCGTTGATGATCTCGCGATTGGACAGCAGTTCGTCGAGGTCCATCGAGCCCATGACAGAGCGGATGTTGGTCATTGTCAGGTTGAGAATGGCGTTTTCGAGGTTGGACACCTGGTAGGCGGCCTGGGCGGCATTCAACACCTGGTAGAAGCACACGGCATCGGCTGAGACGCTGGCATTGTCCTTGGTGATGACTTCCTGCGTCGGTACGGCCAGCACCTGCTCCATGACATTCATCCGGGTGCCGATACGCTCGATGAACGGCAGGATCAGGTTCAGGCCCGGCTCCAGTGTGCGCGTGTAGCGGCCGAACCGCTCGATAGTGTAGCGATAGCCCTGCGGCACCGTCTTGATGCCGGCAAACAGAACCAGCACGACAAGCACCACGATCGCAATTACAACGATATCAAATCCACCCAGCATTATTTTTCCCATCCCTGTTCCACGGCAGCATAGCCCAGCCGATGGTGGAAGCACACCCGTTGCCGATGAAGTTGCGACAAACGATTTGTCGCAGGTCGTAAAAAAGCCGTTTCCAGCTGCGGATGTTTGCCCTAGAGAACGCCCATTGAACTAACCGGTCGCAGCCTACCCGGTAAAAACAAGGACACCTGTTATGAAAACCATCGTCGTCTGCTCCGGCGGACTGGATTCCGTTTCGCTTGCCTACAGAACAGCCGCAGAGGGATCTCTCCTCGGACTGCTATCCTTCGACTACGGTCAAAGACACCGCAAGGAACTCGATTTTGCCGCCGCCTGCGCCCAGCGCCTCGGCGTATGGCATGAAATCATCGACATCAGCGGCATAGGCCGCCACCTCACTGGTTCGGCTCTCACCGACAATATCGCGGTGCCGGACGGCCACTATGCCGAGGAAACGATGAAATCCACCATCGTTCCCAATCGCAATGCCATCATGCTGGCGATTGCCTTCGGCGTCGCCGCAGCCCGCAAGGCCGATGCTGTCGCAGTCGCCGTGCATGGCGGCGATCACTTCATCTATCCGGATTGCCGACCGGGCTTCATCGACAGCTTCCAGCGGATGCAGACGGAAGCGCTCGACGGCTATGCAGACGTGACGCTGCTGGCGCCCTACGTCACTGTGTCCAAGGCCGATATCGTCATAGATGGCGTGAAGCATGGCACGCCGTTCGTCGAAACATGGTCCTGCTACAAGGGCGGTGAGCGCCATTGCGGTCGTTGCGGCACCTGCGTCGAGCGGCGCGAAGCCTTTTCCATCGCCGGCGTCGTCGATCCAACCGATTACGAGGATGCAGACTTCTGGGTTGCCGCCACGGGCTCCTTCCGGGCGACGGAGGTGTAGCCGTGTTTCGCATTACCAAGGAATTTCATTTCTCGGCATCGCATCAACTGACGCGGCTGCCTGCCGATCACCAATGTGCGCGCCTGCATGGCCACAACTATATCGTCGTCGTCGAGCTCTCGTCGCCCGATCTCAACGAAGACGGTTTCGTGCGCGATTATCATGAACTGGCCCCGCTCAAGCGCTACATCGACGAGACCTTTGACCATCGGCATCTCAACGATGTGCTGGGCCATGACGCGGTCACGTCTGAATATCTGGCGAAGCACTTCTTTGACTGGTGCCGGGCGGTCTTGCCGGAAACATCGGCAGTCAGGGTGAGTGAGACGCCGAAGACCTGGGCGGAATACCGGCCATGAGACCGGAAACCGCGACACCCATCCGCATCAGCGAGATCTTCGGGCCGACGATCCAGGGGGAGGGCGTGCTGATCGGCTTGCCGACCGTCTTCGTGCGCACCGGCGGGTGCGATTATCGCTGTTCGTGGTGCGACAGCCTGCATGCGGTTGACAGCGCTTTTCGCGACACATGGGCGCCGATGTCGGTGGATGATATCTGGCAGGAGGTGACGCGACTGTCCGGACATCGCCCGCTCACCGTGTCGCTGTCGGGCGGCAATCCAGCCATCCAGCCGCTGGCGCCGCTGATCGCCCGGGGACATGGCGAAGGCTATCGCTTCGCACTGGAGACCCAGGGATCGATCGCCAAAACCTGGTTCAGCGATCTCGACGTTCTGGTGCTCAGCCCAAAGCCACCGTCGAGCGGCATGGATACGGATTTGGATGCCTTGCGGCACTGTCTGGATGCAGCCGGCGGTCGGCCTGAGACGGTGCTGAAATTCGTTGTGTTCGACGATGCGGACTATGCCTATGCCCGCGATGCGGCAGCGCGCCATCCACATCTGCCGGTCTACCTTCAGCCCGGCAATCATACGCCTCCGAAGGGAACCGAGGAAAATGCCGTCATCGATCTCGACGGCATTACCGACAGGATGCTGTGGCTTATCGACCGGGTGACCGAGGACGGCTGGTTTGCCGCCCGCGTCTTGCCGCAGCTGCACGTCATCCTCTGGGGAAACCGGCGCGGCGTCTAGCGCCGCGCGGGAAACGCTCAGGCGGCGGCCCGGCGCTGCAGGTAGATCAGCAGGGCGATGACTGCGCCGATGACGATCGTGTGGACCCAGTCCATGTGCAGGACCGCAATCTGCGCGACGAAAGCGCCGGCATCGACGAGCAGCAGCAGCAGGGCGCCCAGGATGGATGTGCGGGGAACGAGCACGGCGATGGCGCCGATCAGTTCGAGGCCGCCTGTCAGGAAGCGAAACCACTGGCCGAGGCCGACCTGTTCGAATTCCGCAACCATCATCGGCTGCGATGTCAGCTTCATCGTTGCTGCTGCGAGGAACATCAACGCGACGAGGACGCGCAAGACCCAGATTGAGATCGTCAGGATTCGAGGTGAGTTTAGAGTGGTGGTGCTCATATTATCTGCTCCAGATGAGATTGGCGCCCACCGTAAACGCTTCTGACTGTATGAGAAGCGATGGATTGATGATACGAACTATCTCTAATGGAGATAGATGATGATTGGGTCCCTGACGCTCGACCAGTTGACTGTGCTTGTGACGATCGCGGATACGGGGAGCTTTTCCTCGGCTGGAAGGAAGCTGCGACGTGTCCAGTCTGCGATCAGCAATACGGTCCGGACGCTGGAAACCACGCAGCAGGTGCTCCTGTTCGACCGATCCGGCCGTTCGCCCCGGTTGACGGAAGCGGGGCGTGTGTTGGTTGCACAGGCGCGGCAGGTTCTGCGACAGGCGGAGCTGTTCGAAAGAACGGCAGGCGCCATCGCCGGGGGGCTCGAGCCGGAACTGACGATCGCCCTCGACAGCATGACGCCTACCGGCCCTGTGCTGCGGACCCTGTCGAAGCTGCAGTCGACATTTCCCGATCTTCCCGTGACGCTCTTCACCGAAAGTATCTGGGCGGCAGAACGGCGCGTGCGGGACGGGTCGGCGATGATTTCGCTGTGTGGGCTTTTTCCGACCGCCGGACAGGATCTCGAAGCGCACGTCCTGACGAAGATCACCCTCGTTCCCGTCGTCGCTCCATCGCACCCGCTTGCAACGGAAAGCAGGGAGATCACGCGTGAGACCCTGGCCGACTACGTACAACTCATCCTGACCGATCCGCACGCGCCGGATGGGCCGAGCCATGGCGTCGTCAGCGCCCGTTTCTGGCGGTTCGTGGACATGCTTCGCCGACTGGAGTTTCTTTTGGCAGGCTTTGGCTGGTGCTCGATGCCGCTGCATCTGGTCGAACATCATTTGCAGGACGGCTCTCTCGTCCGGCTCGATGTCAAGGATTCCAGCGTTCTTCCCGTTTCAATCCCGATCTATGCTGTCCGCAATCGAAACCGACCGCTCGGCAATGCGGCGAAATGGTTGCTCAACGAGTTGGTCGAAGATTTCAGGCGGTGCAGCTAGTCATCAAGCCGACGCCTGTCGATCCACGGGAATAAGATCGACCGACAGGGCGTCTCCTGAGCATGGACTCGGCCTCTTGCAAGCCTCAGGCCCAGCCCTGCAGTTCACGACGGATGACCTTTTCCAGCACGGCGACGCCGCCTGGGCTGTCGTTCAGGCATGGAATGTGGGAGAATTTTTCGCCGCCGGCGTGATGGAAGATCTCCATTGCCTCTCCGGCAATTTCTTCCAGTGTCTCCAGACAATCCGAGACGAAGCCCGGGTTCATGACGGCAATGCGCTTGACGCCCTCCTTGGCCAGCCGCTCGACAGTCTTGTCGGTATAGGGCTGCAGCCATTCCTCCGGACCGAAGCGCGACTGGAAGGTGATCATCAGCTTTTCCTTGGAGAAACCGAGCCGTTCGCGCAGCAACCGGGCGGTCTTCATGCAGGCGCAGTGGTAGGGATCGCCCTTCTTGAAGTAGGACATCGGGATGCCGTGGAACGACGTGATGATAATCTCCGGCTCCCAGTCGAGCGTTGCCAGATGGTTGGTCACCGAGTTCGCCAGCGCCTCGATGTAGGCCGGGTCGTCGTGGTAGGGCGGCACGGTGCGAAGTGCCGGCTGCCAGCGCATCTTCAGCAGCGTCTCGAAAGCCTTGTCGTTGACGGTCGCCGTCGTTGCGGCGGCATATTGAGGATAGAGCGGGAAAAGCAGGATGCGGTCGCAGCCGGCAGCTTTCAGCGCGTCGATGCGGGATGCGATCGATGGCTGGCCGTAGCGCATTCCCCAGTCGACGGTGACGTTGGGCAGGTCCTTCAGCGCTTCGCTGAGGCGGGTTGCCTGGTTGCGCGTGTATGTGCGCAGGTAACTTTCGTTCAGATCCTTGTTCCAGATCTGCTCGTAGGCCTTGCCGACCTTGCCGGGGCGGGTGTTGAGAACGATGCCGTAGAGGATCGGATACCAGAGGAAGCGCGACCATTCGATGACGCGCTTGTCGCTCAGGAACTCGCGCAGATAACGGCGCATCGATTTGTAATCGGTGCCATCGGGTGTGCCGAGGTTGACAATCAGGACGCCGACTTTGCCGATCGATACTGGCGGGTGGCCTGGCGGGAGGGCGGAAACGTCTATCGTCATGGCAAATGTCCGTTCATTTCAAAAATTGTTACCCGTTCTACGCAGTGCCGGCGGATCGGTTCAAACGTCGTAGAAACAAACCGGTCCGGAAAGTCCGGACCGGTAGTTGGCGATGGCCTGATGCGTTATTTGGCCGGAACCTGCAGTTCGCGGCCGACCAAGAGGCGACGCGGGCTCGCATGGCGGTTTGCGGCGGCGAGCTTTTTCCAGTCGGCGCCATCGCCGTAAAACGTCTGGGCCAGATCCCAGAGCGTATCGCCGGCGGCAATCACGTGGGTCGTCGGAAGCTTCGGTTTGGCGCTTGGCTCTGCAGCAACCGGCGGGTTCGCGGCGGGCGGCGGTGCCGGTGCCGGAGCTGGCGGTGTCGGTGAAGCCGCTGTGGTGGTCGACGCTGCAGGCGGCGGAGTGATCGGCGCGGGTGTCGGCGTGGTTGCTACCGTCGGCTTTTCAGCCGGCTTCTCGCCAGAGGGAGCGATCTGAGTGTCTGTCGGCTTGACCACGTCCGGCTGGGCGCTGGGCGAGGCGGCGGCCACCTGCGTCACGCGGCCGTCGAGGTAGGGCTTGTACGGATTGTGGGCAGCCAGGTAGTCGGCAACGACCTGCTCGAGATCGGGACCGAAGTCGTAGGCATTCTGGCCCTTGGTCGAGAACACCGTATAGCCGTCTCCGCCGGAGCGCATGTAGTTGTTGGAAACGACGCCGTAGGTCTTCTTCGGATCTAGCAGCACGTAGCGGTCGCCCTCCATGACTTCGACCGAAACGACGCGGCTGCCGGCGGGCTTGGTCTTGTCGAAGGTGTATTTGATGCCCGACACCTGCGGAAAGCGGCCGGCCCCGTCGGCGATCTGGCTAAGGCCGTTTTCCAGTGCTGCGACCACGTCGGCGCCTGTCAGCTGGAATGTGGCGACAGTGTTCTGGAAGGGCAGCACGGTGAGGACATCGCCCATGGTCAGATTGCCCGAAGGCATGGAGGCCCGCAGGCCACCGGCGTTCTGGATGGCGATGCTGATTCCTTGCGCCTTGGTGCGGTCGAGCATCGCATCGGCGACGAGATTGCCCATCGAGCATTCCTGCGCCCGGCAGACTTCGCGAGCGCCCTCGATCGGGCCTTCGGACTTGCCAATGACCTTCTTGCGCACCTCGGCAATCGGCTTTGCCAACTCCTGGACCCGGGCAAGCATGGCCGGATCAGGGGTCACCGAGGAATCGAGCAGGATGGGGTCGCCCTTGGCTTCCTTGACGACGCCGTTGTCGTCGAAGGTGATGACGATGTCGCCGAGATATCGGCTGTATGATGCGGCTGTGACGACCGGGACCTTGTAGCCGCCGGGATTGTCGACCATGGTCGGGTAGGGGCCTTCCGCCTTCGGGTCGGTGTTCGACAGCAGCGTGTGCGAATGGCCACCGACGACGACGTCGACGCCGGGGATCTTGGCAATCGCGTCCAGGTCCCTGTGGTAGCCGACATGGGTGAGCGCGACGATCTTGTTGACGCCCTGCGACTTCAGCAGGTCGACTTCGGCGTTGATCGCCTGGGCGTCATCGGTGATCTTGACGTGCGGCCCGGGCGAGGCAAGGGCAGGCGTATCCGTGGTGACGACGCCGACGATGCCGATCTTTTGTCCGCCGACATCCAGCACGATTGATTTCTTGATGCGCTCGCCGAGTTTCGATTCCGAATCGGTCAGCACGTTGGCGCCGAGTACCGGGAACTGGACCTTGTCGAGGAACGGCGCCAGTGCGCTTTCGCCATCGTCGAATTCATGGTTGCCGACGGTCATCGCGTCGAACTTCATGGCATTCAGCAGTTCCACCTCTGCCTGGCCCTTGTAGGTCGTGTAAAAAAGCGAGCCCTGGAAATTGTCGCCGGCGTCGAGAAGGATGACGTTCTGGCCTTCGAGCGCCTTGCGGCGCAGGTCGATTTCCGTCTTCAGCCGGGCTGCGCCGCCGAAGCATTCGTTCTTGCTCTCTTCGTCTGCCGAGCAGGTGGCGTCGAATTTGTTGATCGACTCGTCGCGGGAGTGGAAGTCGTTGATGTGCAGAATATTGAGCTGATAGTCGGCAAAGGCCGTGCCGGCGCTGAGCGCCACCACCGCAATGGTCAAAAGACCGAACCTGGCGGTTTTCCTCATCTCTCTCTCCTGTTTGGCAAAGTCGCGCTGCGGCGCAGCCCCCCGCCGTCTCTCCTAGAGCCTCTTTATGGCAGCCGTACAATGATGATGTTCTGGCTCCGGTGCAACCCGTGAAGGCGACACTGCCGCCTCGAAAGTCGGCGGGTCGCAGGCATGAAAAAAGCCCGCCGCCTTTTTTTCAAGGCAGCGGGCTCGTTTTTATCGGAGGCTATCGATCAGATGCCGCCCTGTCCGTCCGAGCCGATGTAGGCCAGACGCAGCATGTTGGTGGCGCCCGGTGTTCCGAGCGGAACGCCGGCCGAGATGATCACGCGGTCGCCGGGCTTGCCGAAATCTTCCGCAACGACGATGCGGCAGGCGCGGTTGACCATGTCGTCGAGGTCGGTCGCATCGTGGGTGACGACGCAGTGCAGGCCCCAGACGACGGAGAGGCGGCGGGCTGTCTGTACGCTCGGCGAAAGCGCCAGGATCGGCACGTTCGGACGCTCGCGCGAGGTACGCAGGCCGGTGCCGCCGGACGATGTGTAGCAGACGATAGCTGTCAGCTTCAGCGTTTCGGCAATCTGGCGGGCGGCCAGCGAAATAGCGTCGGCGCCGGTTGCTTCAGGCTGCGGGCGCTGGGCGTAGATGATGCCCGGATAATGCGGCTCGCGCTCGATGGTGCGGGCAATCGACGCCATGGTGGCGACGGCTTCGATCGGATAATCGCCGGAGGCAGATTCTGCCGACAGCATGACAGCATCGGCGCCTTCGAAGACGGCGGTAGCAACGTCCGAGACTTCGGCGCGGGTCGGTACCGGAGCCGAAATCATCGATTCCAGCATCTGCGTGGCGACGACGACCGGCTTGCCGGCCTTGCGGCAGGCGCGGATGAGCTGCTTCTGGATGCCGGGAACGGCTTCGAGCGGCATTTCAACGCCAAGGTCGCCACGGGCAACCATCAGGGCGTCGGAGAGTTCGATGATCTCGTCGATCCGCTCCATGGCCTGCGGCTTTTCGATCTTCGACATCAGGCCAACGCGGCCCTGGGCGATCTCGCGGACTTCCGTGAGGTCTTCCGGGCGCTGGATGAACGACAGGGCAACCCAGTCGACATCGTTGACTGCGAGAACGGCGTCGAGGTCGGCGCGGTCCTTGTCGGTGAGCACGCCTGCGGTCAGCAGGGTGTCGGGAAGGCTGACGCCCTTGCGGTCGGAAATCGTGGTTCCGGAAATGACCTTGGTGACAATCGTCTTGCCGTCGCATGTTTCCGCGCGCAGGTGCAACTTGCCATCGTCGATCAGCAGGCGGTCGCCGGCCTTCACCGATTCCAGAATTTCCGGATGCGGCAGGAAGACGCGCTTGTTGTCGCCGGGCGTATCGTTGCCGTCGAGCGTGAAGGTCTGGCCGGGGACGAGCGTGACCTTGGTGTCGGCGAACTTGCCGACGCGCAGCTTTGGTCCCTGCAAGTCGGCGAGAATGCCGATCGGCCGGCCGCAGCGGGCTTCGACAGCGCGGATTCGAGACACCAGCGTGCGCATCATCTCATGGCTGGAATGGCTCATGTTGATGCGGAACAGATCGGCGCCTGCTTCATGAAGCTTCTGGATCATCGCTTCGTCAGAAGAAGCGGGACCGAGTGTGGCGAGGATTTTGACGTTTCTATTGCGTTTCATCAATTCTGGCTTTCTTGGCTTCCCGGGGTGTCGGACAACTGAACCATCCAGCTCGCCTGCCTCCCCGTGTCGTATTCCTTGAATCCCATTTTCTGGTGACCGCGTGCGTAGCAGTCCTTGACGCCCTCGATCTTGAACTCGTTTTCAGCCACGCACATTTCCACGTCGCCAGTCCAGCGGCCACCACGGGCAGCGTCCTCAGCGTAGAGATAATAATAACGTGACTGCAACGGACCTTCGATCAGAGTGGCACATGTGGTGGCTGGGACCTGCCACCATCCTTCCGTCACCCAACCCTGCTTTGCACGGTAGCCGATGGCTACGCCGACCAGGTTTTGCGTGCCGTTGCACACGCGGAAATCCGCAAGGGCAACATTCGGCAGGATAAACGGCGAGGCTGCGGCCAGGGCAAAAAGGGCGAGCTTGACGAGCGGATTTGACCGCTTAACGAAACTGGGCGCGACTTGGCTGGACACTGCTTCCAATGGGCTCCATGATTATTCGTTCTCCCGTCTTCTTGCGCTGCCATCCCCGGAATGTCAACGCAATGCTAATCGATTATATTCGTTCACGCCATTGTCATCGGCAACCCCAAACCCGCCACGATATCATGCAAACCTTGCACCTCGACGTCCTGCATGCGATCAAGCAGCGGACCGAAATGAGGCTGGCAGCACCCGCGCATGCATGACTTCGACGCTTTCGAAATCCTAGACGGCAATCGTGACAGGGGCATGGTGATCCTCGGCGATCACGCCATGAACCGGCTGCCGCCACATTACAATCAGCTCGGTTTGCCAGCCGCTGCTTTCGAGCGGCATATCGCCTATGACATAGGCGTCGAGGATCTGTGCCGGAGGCTGTCGCACATGCTGGGCGTGCCCGCCGTGCTCAGTGGTTTTTCGCGCCTGCTGATCGATCCCAATCGCGGTGAAGACGATCCGACGCTGATCATGAAAATCTCCGATGGCGCGATCATTCCCGGCAATCACCCGATTTCGGACGCCGAATGGATGAACCGCATTGCCACCTATCACCGTCCCTATCACGATGCCGTGGCGGAGGTGATCGCCAGTGTAGCGGCTGAAAGCGGGAAGGCGCCGCTGGTGTTGTCGCTGCATTCCTATACGCCCGCCTGGAAGGGTGTGCCGCGGCCTTGGCATGCGGCGGTCCTCTGGGACACCGACGATCGCGCCGTCCTGCCGCTGCTCTCCATGCTGCGGGCCGAAGGCCTGGTTGTCGGCGACAACGAACCCTATGACGGTGCGCTGCGCGGCGATACGCTCTATCGGCATTGCATGGTGACCGGCATTCCGCACACGCTTCTGGAAGTGCGCCAGGACCTGATTGGCGATGCCGAAGGCATTGCGGCCTGGGCCGACCGGCTGGCACCGATCTTCGCGGCCATGAATGCCGATCCTGCGTTGCACGAGTACAAGGTGTTTCCGTCACGCACCGGCCCCTATCCAACGGCTTAAGGAGACAACAATGACCGAACTCAGCAAGGAACAGCAGACCGAGTTCGAAGCTGCCGCCTTTCGAAGGCTGGTCGCTCATCTCGCCGAGCGCAGCGACGTGCAGAACATCGACCTGATGAACCTTGCCGGTTTCTGCCGCAACTGTCTGTCGCGCTGGTATGGCGAGGCGGCCAATGAGCACGGCGTGCCGCTCAGCAAGGAGCAGTCGCGCGAGATCATCTACGGCATGCCCTACGAAGAGTGGCAGAGCCTCCACCAAATCGAGGCGACGCCTGTGCAAAAGGCTGCGTTTGAAACCAGCAAGCCAAAAGAATAGGTCAACCTTTAGCAAATCGGCTTGACCTCCAGCGCCGTTCGCGGCACGTCATCCCGCGATCAAACCACCCGTCCGTCCCACAAGCGGCGCCTGCCGTCGACACGGCTGTCAGCCAGCTGCTTGCGTTTAACGGCCCGCATCATCTGTCTAGCGAGGAAAGAAATCCATGAGTGAAGTAATGGGCGCAGAGCCGGTCGCGGCCGCCGAACTGAAGCAGTTCATCGAACGCATCGAGCGTCTGGAAGAAGAAAAAGCAGCGATCAGCGGCGATATCAAGGATGTCATGGGCGAAGCCAAGGGCCGCGGTTACGACACCAAGGCCATCCGCACCATCATTCGTCTGCGCAAGAAAGACGCCAACGAGCGCATGGAAGAAGAAACCATCCTGCAGACCTACATGGCCGCACTGGGCATGGAATAGCCCGGTCGGGGCTTTCTCCAGAAAGCACTTTAGCGTTCAAACAGAAAACCCGCCGGAGCGATCCGGCGGGTTTTCTTTATGGGATTTTTTGATGGTCTCTACTGCAGCGTATCGAACTTCTTGACCGGCAGGAAGTTGACGGCGGAGCCGTTGAAGCGCTCAGGATCGATGGCGGCGGTCTGCTGCTTGAAGCCTTCGGTGTAGACGGTGGTTGGCTGGGCGCGCAGCTGCTGGCTGACGAAACGCGGAGCCTTTACCGGGCGGCTCGCGGTTTCGAGGCGGGCGTTGCTGAGAGCCCAATGCTCGACCATCTTCTCGGTCAGCTTCGGTTCAGTGCGAAGGGTGGCGCGGCCTGCTGTTGCGACAACTGCGTCCTTCTTGCTGGGGCGTCCGCCTTTTGTCGGGATACCTGCGGCGATATTGCTGTCATCGGCGGTCGGCGCATCGAAGGCATCGTAGAAGCGGACATTATTGGCCGACGGGGCGATCTTCATCTGTGGAGCCAGTGCCGCCATCTGCATCGGTACCGACGTCGTCGGGCGCTGCTGGGCCGGCCGCTGTGTCGGAACCACCTGCGGTGTCACCGAGGCGATTGCCTGGGCTGCCGGCGGCATCGGCGTTGCGGCAAGCGCATTCAGCACTTCCTCGTCCTTGCGATGCTGCTCGAGCGCGGCAACGACCGAAGGCGAAAGCGCATTTTCATCCGCATTGTCTTCCTCGGCATCGGTATCCGATTGCGCCGAAGCCAGAAGGTTTTCAGCCACGGCAGGACGCTCCACCGGAACCGGGACGGACGACAGTTGCGAACCGGCCTCGGAATTAAGCGGATCGGCCGACGCCGTCTGCGTTTCGGCATCGCCGGGTGCGCGTCTCTGGCCAAGCAGCGATGGCACGGGCACGCTGAACGAACTCAGGTCCGTATACTGCGGCAGGGAGGAGGAGCCGTTTGCCGGCAGGGCTGCGGAGAGCGCATCCTGGGCGGCGCTATGGTTTGGCGAGACCAGCGCAGAAGCGACATCGCTGCCACCGGCCAGGTTACCGAACGAAGGCCGGACGGCCGGGATCGGCGCATTGAGGCTCGCCACGGCGGTCCGAGGTGCTTCTTCGTCATCCGTTGGCTGGACGACTGCCGGTGCCTGCTGGCGCGGCGTGGACGTTGTCGTCGCCACTGCCTTGGTCGGCGTGGATTCGGCATCGGAATTGTCTTCGGCCTCGTCAGCCCCGCCGCCGCCAAACAGCGTCGCGAAGAAGCCGCGATGCTTGGTGGGCGAAACGCTGGCAACCTGGATATCGTCTGAAGACATGCGGCGCTTGTAGTCGGCGACTGCCTGGTCGTAGCCCGGAAGCGGCTTGCCGTCGGCCGGGATGTGCATCGTCTTGCCGTTCGGGAACAGGCGGACAAGGTCCTGGCGGTCCATGCGCGGCCAGGCGCGAACGCCGCCGACGTCCATGTGAACGAAAGGCGAGCCCGATGTCGGATAGTAGCCGACGCCGCCGGTCTGCAATTTCATGCCGAGTTCGCGCAGCTTGGCGAGCTTAACGTCGGGAATGTAGAAATCCATCGCGTTGCCGAGCATGTGCTGGCTCTTCTTCGCGACGCCGGTGTGGGCATTGCGGGTGCGCAGCATCTCGTTTGTATCGGGCGAGCGGAAGCCGCAGACTACGTTGATGAATTCATGCGAACCGCTCTCGCGATAAACTTCCCAGATCAGGTCGAAAAGCCGGGGGTTCATCTTTGTCGGCTGGTTCTTGCGCCAGTCGCGCAGGATGCGGTTGAGCTGTTCAAGACCACGCGGGTCAAACTTGCCATTGCGCTTGTAGGTGATGACTGCCTTTTCGCCCGTATGGACGTAATAGATCTTAAGGCTGCGCGTTTCGCCTTCCGCCTGTGAAGGTGAACCCACGAAGACCGGCGTCGAAACTGCGATGGCGACCGCACCAATGGCAAGCGCCTTGGCCGTCTTCACGCAAATATCCGAACATACGGTGCGCCAGTTCAAGCCATTACGCTTGGAATTCCCATTCAGTTTCTGCAAGTCGATCCCCGTCCGACAGCAAATGCCGCATAACGTTCCAAATGTCTGTCAATTGCGGTCACACGATGGCAAAAATGCCACACATGTTCAACCACTTCTTACATAGTGAACGATCCACTAACAAGAGCTTTACGACCAGTAACGGAATATGCTTGCCCGAACGTTAAGAAAGCGATCAGGCAGCGTTTTTCTGCGGGTCGTCCGGATCTATACCGTAATCCTTCAATTTGCGGTAGAGGGTAGAGCGGCCAATGCCTAGTTTTCGGGCTACCTGGCTCATCTGGCCGCGGTAAAATTTCAGTGCAAAACGAATCAATTCCTCCTCTACGTCGGCCAGTTTCCGCACTTCGCCGGACGGGCCGGTGCTGGCGATCTGATTGTCGGGAACTGAAACGTCGGCTGTTTCAGCCGGTTGGGGCGCCGGTGATTCGTTTGTGACGCTCTCGACGTGGTCCGATTCGCGCCCGCCCACGAGCGAAAGACCGCCTTCGCCCATGGCACGCCTGGAGATGCCGCCGGCAGCCATCTGTTCCGAGGTTAGGTAGCCGGGCAGTTGAGCGGCGATCTGCGGAAAATCCGCTTCGACCAGATCGGAGCCCTGCGCCAGGACGACGGCGCGGAAGATGGCGTTTTCGAGCTGGCGGATATTGCCGGGCCAGTCGTAGGCAGTCAGCAGCGCCATGGCGCCGGCGCTGATACCGAGCGTGTGACCGATCTTCTGCTCGGCGGAAAAGCGCTCGACGAAGACGCGCACCAGATGCGGGATATCTTCCTTGCGCCGGCGCAGCGCCGGCATTGTGATCGGGAAGACGTTGAGGCGATAATAGAGATCCTCGCGGAAACGCCCTGCCTTCACTTCCTCGATAAGGTCCTTGTTGGTGGCGGAGATCAGCCTGACATTGACTTTTTGCGTCGTGCGGGCGCCGATCGTTTCGATTTCGCCCTGCTGTACGGCGCGCAGCAGCTTCACTTGCACCTCGATCGGCAGGTCGCCGACTTCGTCGAGGAACAGCGTGCCGCCATCGGCTTCCATGAACTTGCCGACATGGCGCTCTGTGGCGCCGGTGAACGCACCCTTTTCGTGGCCGAAGAGGATGCTTTCGACGAGGTTGTGGGGTATGGCGCCACAGTTGACGGTGATGAAAGGCTTGTTGGCGCGGTCGCTGGCCGACTGGATGGCGCGTGCCACCAATTCCTTGCCGACGCCGGATTCGCCCTCGAGCACCACGGGGATGTTCGAAAGCGCCGCCCGCTGGGCGAGGTCGGTGATGCGGATCATCGCCGGACTGGCGGAGATGATGTCGTCGAAGCTGATACTGCCGGAGCGCGTCTTGCGGCCGGCCCGCGCTTTGGCTTCGCGCTGGTCGAGCTTCAGGGCGCCGTGAATGGCGCTTGCGATGCGTTCGGGCGAAACCGGCTTGACGACGAAATCGAAAGCGCCGGCGCGCATCGCCTGCACCACGGTTTCAATGCCGCCCTGGCCCGTCTGGACTATGACCGGTATGTCGGTGCCCATCTCGTGAAGGGCTGCCAGAAATTCCAGCCCGCCCATCTCCGGCATCATCAGATCGAGCACGATGACATTGACGCGGCCACTGTTCTCTTTGAGGACCTGTAGCCCGAGCCGACCGTTCTCGGCCAGCAGCGTGGCATAGCCATGCCGCTCGACAGCATTCTTCAGAAGCCGGCGCTGGACCGGATCATCCTCAACGATGAGAATTTGCGCGCCGACCTTGGCGTCATTATGTATGGTCATTGGTGCCTCACCTCATGCGAAACTTGAGGTGATTTTGGCAGACAGGATTGAACATCCAGTTCTGAGAAATAACGGCATTTTAATCAATGCACGATCAGCACAACTTTGGTCCGAGGCAGTGATTTCGCCGAGAAAATCGGCTTGCCGCCATCGTTAGGGCCAATTAGACACGACAGGTGACCGTGCCAGACCAGGAAAGCAGAGGATAACTGCCCATGAGCCGCCATTCGCTCCACGCCTTTCTTAACCTTTCGGCCGACATTTCCGTCAAAGCACCTGCGGATGCAGCACTTGGCGATCTGCCCGTCTGGAAGCTTGCGGATCTCTATCCCTCGGCAACGTCTTCGGCGTTTCTCGCCGACATGGAAAAGGCTGCCACCGCGTCGGTTGCGTTCGCGGAAAAGTGGAAGGGGAAGCTCGGCACTGCGGCGATGAGCACGGGCGATGCAGGTATCGGTGCGGCGCTGCGCGAATACGAGGCGCTCGACGACCTCATGGGCCGGATCGCCTCCTTCGCCGGCCTGACTTATTTTTCCGACACCAGCAATCCGGCCAACGGCAAGCTCTACGGCGATGTGCAGGCGAAGATCACCGAAGCCAGTTCGCACCTGCTGTTCTTCGCGCTGGAGCTCAACCGGCTCGACGACGTGCTGATCGATGCCTGTATGCAGAACGATCCTGAAGCCGGCCACTATCGCCCGTGGCTGGTCGATCTGCGCCAGGACAAGCCGTACCAGCTCGAGGACAAGATCGAGCAACTGTTCCTCGAAAAGTCGATGACGTCGGCAGCCGCCTTGAATCGTCTGTTCGACGAGACCATGGCCGAGCTGCGCTTCGAGATCGACGGCGAGATGTTGCCGCTGGAGATGACGCTCAACCTGCTGCAGGATCCCGACACGGCAGTCCGCAAGAAAGCCGCCATGGCGCTGGCCGCCACCTTCAAGGCTAATCTGCGGGTCTTCACACTGATTACAAACACGCTCGCCAAGGACAAGGACATTTCCGACCGCTGGCGTGGTTTCAAGGACATCGCCGACAGCCGGCATCTTGCCAACCGGGTCGAGCGCGAGGTCGTCGATGCGCTGGCCGCTGCGGTTCGTGATGCCTATCCGCGCCTGTCGCACCGCTATTACAAGATGAAGGCCAAGTGGCTCGGCATGGAGCAGATGGATTTCTGGGACCGCAACGCGCCGTTGCCGGAGACCTCGAATGTCCTGATTCCCTGGGGCGACGCCAAGGAGACGGTGCTGTCGGCCTACAATGACTTTGCACCTGAGATGGCCGCAATCGCCCGCCGCTTCTTCGACGAGCAGTGGATCGATGCGCCGGTGCGGCCCGGCAAGGCGCCGGGCGCGTTTGCCCATCCGACAGTGCCTTCCGCCCATCCTTATGTGCTGGTCAACTACCTCGGCAAGCCGCGCGACGTGATGACCCTTGCCCATGAGCTCGGCCACGGCGTGCATCAGGTGCTGGCCGGCGGGCAGGGCGCATTGATGTGCCAGACGCCGCTGACGCTGGCCGAAACCGCCTCGGTCTTCGGCGAGATGCTGACCTTCCGGGCTCTTCTGGAAAAGACCACTGACAAGCGCGAGCGCAAGGCGATGCTCGCCCAGAAGGTCGAGGACATGATCAACACGGTCGTGCGCCAGATCGCTTTCTACGAATTCGAACGTAAGCTGCACACTGCGCGCAAGGCCGGCGAGCTGACGTCGGAGGATATCGGGGCGCTCTGGCTGTCCGTGCAGGAGGAAAGCCTCGGGCCGGCGATCCGCATCTCCGAGGGCTACGAGACCTACTGGACGTATATCCCGCACTTCATCCATTCGCCCTTCTACGTCTATGCCTATGCCTTCGGCGATTGCCTGGTCAATTCGCTCTATGCCGTCTACCAGAAGGCAGAACCGGGGTTCCAGGACAAGTATTTCGAGCTTCTGAAGGCTGGCGGCACCAAACATCATTCCGAACTGCTGAAGCCGTTCGGCCTCGATGCCACCGATCCGTCGTTCTGGGCGAGGGGGCTTTCGATGATCGAGGGGCTTATCGACGAACTCGAGGCACTGGACGAGTCATAAAACAACGAAGCGTAAACGCAGGACAAACCACGCCGCACACATGGCCAGCACCGCATCAGTCCTTTTCCGAGACGATACCACCGGCCGGGTGATGCTGTTTGCCGAACCCCTGGATGTGATCGTCGCGCATACGGGCGCCGAGGTGCTGGCCGGTCTGGCGCGGATGCAGCGGGAGAAGGCGGCCGGTCGTTGGCTGGCCGGCTACATGGCCTATGAGGCGGGCTTCGTCTTCGAGGATAGGCTCGCGCCGCTGATCGCCGAGGGACGCCGGACGCCGCTGATGGTTTTCGGGATCTTCGACGGACCGGCAGCTGCGGACCATCCGCTCTCGCAGCCGCAGCGTCGCCTTGAAAACGAAGCCTTTCTGACGGATCCGAAGGCCGCATGGGATTTTGCCGCCTATCGGAAGAGCTTCGACCAGCTTCACCGCCACATCCGGAACGGTGACTGCTACCAAGGTAACCTGACGATGCCGATCGAGGCGCGCTGGAATGGCGATCCACGCGCCGCCTTCTGGTCGCTGATCGAACGACAGCCGGTCAAGTATGGAGCACTTGTCGATCTCGCCGGCCCGGTCATCCTGTCGCGCTCGCCGGAACTGTTTTTCCGTGTCGACGCCGACGGCTGGATCGAAACCCGTCCAATGAAGGGGACGGCGCCGCGCGGACTGACGCCGGACGAAGACTCCGCCATCGTCGAGGCGATGCGCCAGGACGGCAAGACCCAGGCTGAAAACCGGATGATCGTCGATCTCCTGCGCAACGACATTTCGCTGATCGCAGAGACAGGCAGCGTCGAGGTGCCGAGGCTTTTCGATATCGAGAGCTATCCGACCGTCCATCAGATGGTCAGTTCCGTCCAGGCAAAGCTCCTTCCTGACCTGTCGATCCGGGATATCTTTGCCGCGCTTTTTCCGTGCGGCTCGGTCACCGGCGCGCCAAAAATGTGGGCGATGGAAATCCTCCATGGGCTGGAGGTCGGGCCGCGCAACGCCTATTGCGGTGCTATCGGCATGATTGCACCTGATGGTGCCATGCGCTTTTCCGTAGCCATCCGGACGATCACGCTGTTCGACGATTTCAGGGGCGTCTTCAACGTCGGCGGCGGTATCGTCTTCGATTCGACTGCCGAGGCGGAGTACGCGGAATGCCTGCTGAAGGCGCGGTTTGCCGTGGGGGACGCGTGGATCGCCCGGTAGATGATTTCTCGCTGATCGAAACCCTGCGCTACGAGCCGGGCCTCGGCTTCGTCAGGTTGAAGCTGCATCTGGCGCGGCTGCAGCGTTCTGCCCGACGCCTTGGTTTTGCGGCACCGGGGCAGGTGGAAGCGGCGCTTGACGCGGCCGTTTGCGACGCATCCGGCCCGCAGCGTGTCCGCCTGACGATGAATCGTACCGGCAGTGTTGCGGTTACCACGGCCGGTTTTGTGCCTTTGGCTGCCGATGTGACGTGGCGGATCCGCATCGCCGCCACACGTCTCGATTCCGGCAACAAGCTGCTTCGTGCGAAAACTACGCGACGCGGGGTCTATGACCGCGCCCGTGCCGAATTCAGCCCTGACGAGGCCGATGAAGTTCTGTTGCTCAACGAGAAGGGCGACGTTTGCGAAGGCACCATTACCTCGATTTTCGTCGACGACGGCTCCGGCATGCTGCTGACGCCGCCGATTGCCTGCGGCCTGCTGGCCGGCGTGTTGCGCAGCGAATTGATCTGCACGCGCAAAGCCCGGACCTCTCGGCTCACCCTCGCCGATGTCGACAGAGGCAAACTCTTCGTTGGCAATTCTTTGCGCGGGCTTATCCCTGCTGTGCTGGTGTCGGACTAGCTAGGCGACGCTTTTCAGCTGGTCGCGGCCGGCCCGCTTGGCGACGTAAAGTGCCGCATCTGCCTTTGAATAGATTTCGCGTGTCGTTTCACCCGCACGAAGTTGCACAAGGCCCGCCGAGCAGGTGTAGGAAAAGGACGGGTCGGAGACGATCGGTCGGGCCTGCCGCACGGTTTGCAAGACACGACCGATAATCGCCTCGCCTTCGGCAAGATCGGTATCGGGCATCAACAGCATGAATTCCTCGCCGCCGATGCGGCCAAAACTATCGTGCCTTCGCACCAGCACGTGGACGCGGCGTGCGAAATCGATGAGGACGTCGTCGCCGGTCTGGTGGCCGAAACGGTCGTTGATGCATTTGAAGAAATCGAGATCGATGATGCAGGCGCAACTCATCATCGGCCGGGCGCCTGCCTGGCGGCGGACAAGTTCGTCCAGGGCCGCCATCATGAAGCGCCGGTTGGAAATGCTCGTCAGTTCGTCCGTCTGCGACGCACGCAGGGCGAAATCACGGTCCTGGCGCAGGTTGCGCTCGCTCGTTCTGATGTGGGTGATGTCGGTGGCGACGCAGAGCATCCAGCCGTTTTCCTCGACAGTCTCGTTCATCCACAGCCAGCGACCGTCGACGAGATCCGTTTCGAAGCTGCGGAACGGGATCTTGCCGCGGCGCGACTGTGCTGAGACCAGCCATGATTCGAAATCGGGAGAGCGGATCACTGTGCCGAGGCCGGCCAACGTATTGCGGCGCATCAACTCCGACCAGAGCGACGTTTCCTCCGCAGTGAGCGCGAATGCCGACCGAAAGGCATCGTTGGCAAAGCGTAGCCGATCGGCTTCGTCAGACGGCAATCAGTGCCGCGCTCGTCGACAGAAGCGCAGCAAACCGTTCAGACATGAGGTCCATTCCGGTCTTCCTGTTTCCAATAGGACGCTGATATCATGTTGACGTCTAAAAAGAATGTGAACGGCCGGGGTTCTTAACCTATTCGATCTGTGTCACATCGCGGCACGCAATCCCGGGGGTCGCCCATGTTCATTCTCTCGCTTACCTATCTGAAAAGCAACGAAGATGCCGATCTGTTCATGGAGCCACATATAGAGTGGGTAGCGGAAGGCTACAGTCGGGGCTGGTTTCTCGCGTCCGGCCGTAAGGTACCGCGCACCGGCGGCGTGATTTTTGCAAAGGGTGAGCGCGCCGATCTGGAAGCCTATGTCGCCGCCGACCCGTTCACGCTGCATGGCATCGCCAGCTACGAGATCACCGAGGTGGCGTTGACGAGGATGGTGGAGGGGCTGGAGTTGTTGAGGGGATAAAGATCAGCCTCTCACATCGGTGCGAGGTGCCAATTGCCGTCCGTCGAAGATCTCCAGGATCTGCAGGTCCGGTCCAACTACCCGATAGATGATGGAATACGGCGACTGGTGCACAATCAACCTCCGAACATGTGCGACATGTGTGCTAAGTCCGAGGCGTGGCTTATCTCTGAGGAGATTGGCCGCGTGCAGGATTTTAGCCGCTACTTTATTTGCCGCCTGAGGATTGTGGTCGGCTATGAATGCGCGAATGGCCACCAGATCGGCAACAGCGGCCTCAGCCCAAATGATGTTCACTGCGCCGTCTTACGGCCGAGCGGGTTCGGTGCAGGAAGTTCTCCCGGTGTCCCCCAGGAGCCAAGCCAAGACATTATTGCCTCGTGGGACACGAAGCCTCCACGATCTGCACGGCGAACGGCCTCGTCTACGGCAGCGATCTGCCATTCCTGTTGAGCCAGATAAAGCTCGAGGGCCTCAGCGGTGATGGATGTTGCGGAGCGATCTATTGCCTTGGAAAGGCGATCCAGCCGCTGCTTCGTGTCATCGGACAGATCCACGAAAAGCTTATTGTCAGCCATGTTACGCTTTCCACACCTTCGATGTCCTAAGTCTAACAAAGCTTGGATCATCCGGCAACAAGGCGGGGCTTTTCTGGGTCTCCCGCCTTCAGTGCGAAACGCTACGGTCGAAAATGTCGGCGGAATTGCCCTGCAGATAGTCGTCCATGGCTCGCTTATGCATTTGTCGTACAAAGGTGGATGGGCTGGATTTGTTGAGGGGGATAAAACCATGGATGGATTGCTCGAACATCTTCGCCAGCTTGAGGAAAGGCTGTTCGATCCGGCTGTGCGTTCGTCGAGAGCGGCGCTTGTGGGTCATCTGTCGCCGGAATTCCGGGAGATTGGCAGTTCCGGCCGCATGTTCGGCTTTGCGGACATCATTTCGGCCTTGCTGACGGAAGAGCCGGTCATGTCACGTGCCTTGCACAATCCGAGGCTAGTCATGCTGTCGGAGCATATTGCACTGGTGACTTACGGATCGACCAGAAAGACCATAGAGGGGGATGCGGTCCACTCCCTGCGCAGTTCGATCTGGCGGCAGGAAGAAGACGGGCGCTGGCTTATGGTTTTCCACCAGGGGACTTTGACGGATAGGCTATAGTTACGCTCGGCGAGGTGGTCATCCACCCTTTATTGTGACAGGATTTTGTGATTAGAGCCCTTCACCCATCGTCAAGCGTTTGCTGATGAATCGACAGACACCAAAGAGCCTCTGCTCTTTGAAGGAGAAAAGTATGAAGCAGGAAAACTACCCGGTATATGCCGAAATAACCGGCCCGATCGTGATGATCGGCTTTGGCTCCATCGGCCGCGGCACGCTGCCCCTGATCGAGCGCCATTTCAAATTCGACAAGAGCCGGATGGTTGTCATCGACCCGCGTGAAAACGAAGGCGACATGGCTATTCTTGCCGAGCATGGCATCCGCCATATCAAGGAATATGTCACCAAGGATAACTATAAGGAGCTGCTAAAGCCGCTTCTGACCGAAGGCGAAGGCCAGGGCTTCTGCGTCAATCTTTCTGTCGACACCGGCTCGCTCGACCTGATGAAGCTTTGCCGTAAGCTCGACGTTCTCTACATCGATACCGTCATCGAGCCATGGCTCGGTTTCTATTTCGACAAGACCATGAAGAACGCCGACCGCACCAACTATGCGCTGCGCGAAACCGTTCGCCACGAAAAGAAGAAGAACCCGGGCGGTACGACGGCCGTTTCCACCTGCGGCGCGAACCCGGGCATGGTCTCATGGTTCGTCAAGCAGGGCCTCGTCAATCTTGCCCGCGATCTCGACATCAAATTCGACGAGCCGGACCAGCATGATCGCGAAGGCTGGGCCAAGCTGATGAAGAAGGTCGGCGTCAAGGGCATCCACATTGCCGAGCGCGACACGCAGTTGACCAAGACCCCGAAGCCGCTCAACGTGTTCTGGAACACATGGTCGGTCGAAGGCTTTATTTCGGAAGGCCTGCAGCCTGCCGAACTCGGCTGGGGCACCCATGAAGAATGGATGCCGAAGAATGCCAAGAAGCACAAGAAGGGTTGCCAGGCGGCAATCTACCTCGAGCAGCCCGGCGCCAACACCCGCGTGCGCACCTGGTGCCCGACGCCCGGCGCGCAGTACGGCTACCTCGTCACTCACAACGAGTCGATCTCGATCGCCGACTACTTCACGGTGACCGACAAGGACGGCGAAGTCTCCTACCGTCCGACCTGCCACTACGCCTACCATCCTGCCAACGATGCCGTCCTGTCGCTGCATGAAATGTTCGGCAATGGTGGCAACGCCCAGCCGGTCATGCATGTTCTCGACGAGAACGAACTGGTCGAGGGTGTCGACGAACTCGGCGTGCTGCTCTATGGCCACGACAAGAACGCCTACTGGTTCGGCTCGCGCCTGTCGCTCGAAGAAACGCGCCGTATTGCGCCGTACCAGAACGCCACCGGCCTGCAGGTCACCTCGGCCGTTCTCGCCGGCATGGTCTGGGCTCTCGAGAACCCGAAAGCTGGGATCGTCGAGGCCGACGAGATCGATTACAAGCGCTGCCTCGAAGTGCAGATGCCGTATCTCGGTCCTGTCGAAGGCCACTACACGGACTGGACTCCGCTGACAGGTCGTCCCGGCTTGTTCCCGGAAGATATCGACACGAAGGATCCGTGGCAGTTCAAGAACGTGCTCGTTCGTTGATAAGACTGGCTGATTAGAACCTGGAATGCCCGCATCGTTGGTGCGGGCATTTTTGTTACGCCTCAATGATAAATCTGCGGATCGGCGGCCCGAGCCTTGCTTTCACGGGGGTGCCGCTCCATCTTTTCGCAAAGTGTGCGGCGGATGCCGATTCTGAATTTCGGGGAAGAACCATGAAGATCAAAGCAAGCCTTGCCCTCCTTGTCTCGGCCTTGTCGCTCGCCTCCTGTATGGATCAGGGTCCGCGGCAGATGCCTATGCAGGTCGCGACCCGCCAGGCGCCGCAAACGGTGGACGGCACCTGGGCCGATCCGAACGGCATCATCTCGACATTCCAGGGCGGCGGATTCTCCACCCGGACGACCGACAGCAACCAGCTTCTTGCTTCCGGCACATACGTCAACACCGCCCCCGGCCTGGTCGAGATCAACATGACGTCGCTGGTCCGCAAGACACAGTCCAAGGTCAATTGCGCGCTGGTCAACTCGAACCAGCTGAACTGCACGTCCGACAGCGGCGCCCAGTTCTCGCTCGCGCGTCGCGGCTGAGGTTTTCCGGCCAAACATTCAAAAGCTCCCCTCGCGGGAGCTTTTTTCGTTTTGATGGGATTCAGCGTCGTACCGGGAATAAAGGAACGAAAGGCTGGCTAACTGGTTTGCCAACGACGCAATTTGGCGGCATTGGAAGAAAACCCCATGACAAATCCCATTATCTACCCCGTAAGGATCGTTAAACCTCCGCTATTTCCGATTCTGTGGCATTTCGCCCTTGCCTGTTTCATCGGCACGATGATTACCGACATCACCTATTGGCGAACTGCCGAAATGATGTGGGCCAATTTTTCGGCGTGGTTGCTGACGGCTGGCCTGATGGTCGGCGCTGTGGCAGCGCTGGTCTGCCTCGTTGATTTCTTCGTTGGCCGCCTTGTCGGCGTCAACCGTCTCTCGGCCATCTATGTGCTTGGCAACGGTGTCGCCCTGGTGCTCGCCATTTTCAATGCCCTTATCCATAGCCGCGATGCCTGGACCTCGGTTGTCCCGATGGGCCTGGTCCTCTCCGCAGCCACGCTGATCGTATTGATCCTCGGTGGTTTGCTCGGCCGCACGCCGGTCTATCGCCAAGACCTAGGAGTAGTCGAGTGATGCGCACAGTGATTTCCCCGAGAACCATCCGCCGCTCGCTCGCTGTGGCGCTCGCTTGCACCTCGATGTTCGCTCTTGCCGGCTGCGGTGGCAGCGATCCGGATCCGACGAGCGAAATCGGTGCAAATCCGACGCTACCGGAACAATCGCAATATCTGGTACCGCCAATGCATGTCGCCCCCGTGGTCGGCTGGCAGAAGGACGAGACGCCGACCGCGCCCGAGGGCATGCAGATCAAGGCGCTGGCCTCCGGGCTTGTTCACCCTCGCTCGCTTTACGCGTTGCCGAACGGCGACGTTCTGGTGGTCGAATCCGTCGCGCCGCCTGCAGCCGCTATCACACGTCCCAAGGACCTGATCATGGGCTGGGTTCAATCTTTTGCGACCGGAAGCCCGCCACAGCAGGCAAGCAATCGCATCACGCTGCTGCGCGATGCCGATGGGGACGGGGTTGCCGAAGTTCACGACGTCTTTCTCGATCACCTGAATTCGCCGTTCGGAGTAACGCTTGTTGGCAACGATCTTTATGTTGCCAACACCGATGCGATCATGCGGTTTCCCTATACACCGGGCGCTACCAAGATAACCGAGCCGGGTGTCAAGCTTGTCGACCTGCCGGGCGGCCCTATCGACCATCACTGGACGAAGAGCCTGGTTGCCAGCGATGACGGCAAGCTGTTGTATGTCGGCGTCGGGTCGAACAGCAACATCACCGAAAATGGCATCGGTGCCGAGAAGGACCGTGCAGCGATCTGGGAAGTCGACAGGGAAACGGGTCGCTCGCGGCTGTTTGCAACCGGCCTGCGCAACCCGAATGGGCTGAGCTTCGAGCCAAAGAGCCATGCGCTCTGGGCTGTCATCAACGAGCGCGATGAACTCGGCCCCAATCTGGTGCCGGATTACATGACGTCGGTGAAGGATGGCGCGTTCTACGGCTGGCCTTACAGCTATTACGGCCAGCACGTCGATCCGCGTGTCATGCCGCAGCGGCCTGATCTGGTCGAGAAGGCTGTCGTTCCGGACTATGCGCTCAGCTCGCACGTCGCGCCGCTCGGCATGGCGTTCTATACGGGCACAAACCTGCCGGCGGCCTATCAGGGCGGTGCGTTTGTCGGCGAGCACGGTAGCTGGAACCGCAAGACCTTCAACGGTTATAAGGTCGTCTTCGTCCCGTTTGCCGATGGTCGCCCGAATGGCAAGCCGCAGGATATCGTTACCGGCTTCATGGGTGCGGACAACAAGACCCGTGGCCGGCCAGTCGGCCTTGCCGTTGATAAAACCGGTGGCCTGCTGATTGCCGACGACGCCGGCAACACAGTCTGGCGCGTCTCCGCCAAGTAGGCGCGGCCGCACTACTTGTAAAACAAAGCCCGGCGCTGATGTCTCAGCGCCGGGCTTTTTCGTCTGAAGGCTCATCTGTTCCAGAGAGGTAGTCTCCCCGTTAGTGGCCGAGGGATTTCAGGAAGACGTCGTTGTCGACGTTGCCGCCTGAAGTGACGGCAATCACCGTGTCGCCGGCGAGTTCGTTGCCGTGGAAGAGGGCGGCGGCCAAGGCGACGGCGCCGCCGGGTTCGACCACCAGTTTCAGTCGGGTAAATGCCAGCGCCATGGCGGCAAGGGCTTCGGCGTCCATCACGACGAGGCCGGTGCCACAGAGCCGCCGCATGATTGGGAAGGTAATCTCGCCCGGCTGCGGCGTGATGATGGCGTCGCAGATCGAGCCCGAAAGCGAGGAGTTGCGTTCGATCCGGCCAGACGCCAGCGACCGTGTTGCGTCGTCGAAGCCCTCTGGCTCGCAGGGACGCACCTTCATGGCTGGCGCGCGGGCCTCAAGCGCCAGTGCGATCCCCGAAGTCAGACCGCCGCCGCCGCATGGCACCAGCACTTCGGCCGCGCCGATATCGTTTTCAAGCGCCTGCTCGGCGATCTCGAGCCCCGTCGTTGCCTGCCCGGCTATGACCATCGGTTCGTCATAGGGCCGGATCAGCGTTAGGCCGCGTTCTCTCGACAGCCGGGCGCCGATCTCGTCGCGATCTTCAGTGGCCCGGTCGTAGAGCACCACTTCTGCGCCGAAGGCGCGGGTATTGTCGATCTTCATCTTCGGTGCATTCGACGGCATGATGATGACCGAGGGAATACCATGCATGCGGGCTGCCAGTGCCACGCCTTGAGCATGGTTGCCGGAAGAAAAGGCGATGACGCCGCGCGCGCGAATGTCGGGTGACAGCGCCGAGATCGCCGACCATCCGCCACGGAATTTGAAGGAGCCGGTGTGCTGCAGGCACTCAGCCTTGACAAACAGGCGCCGCCCGGCGATTTCGTCGAGAAAGGGCGAGGACAGCAGCGGCGTCCGCCGCGCCTTGCCGGAAAGGCGCACCCGGGCGGCTTCGATCATTGCAATATCGACCAAGAAAAGCTCCATGTCGAAAGGGTAGTGGCATCCCTGCATAGGATCTCGTCATCCCCGATGGAACAGGGACATTGTCCCGGTGACAGCATTTTGGTCGGCGTCGAGGGTTCAGGCGCGCTCGGGTAACGACAGATGGCCGAGGCGATAGGCGAGCGTGTCGGTCGGCAACGGTCCCTTCGGCATCTCCCGCCAAAGCCGGAAGCGAAGGCGTTTCCAGCCATGGGGATCGAAGGCCGAAACCGAGGCGAGTGTTGCACCCGTTTCGATGTCGGCTAGCGCATCCGCGCTGCCTGCCGCACGCATCGTGCCGAGATGGGCATCCGGTCCGATATCGGAAATCTCCCGGGTGGCGAAGCGAGCCTTGCGGATGTCTGCTGCAATCGCGGTATTCCAGAGGATCCAGGTGTTTACCTGCGGCCGGCCAAACGCGGCGCTGACGCCCGCGAAGCCGGGGCCGCAGAGAAAATCGTTCAGTCCTTCGACACCGTTCCAGACATAGAGCGGCGCATAGAGATTGTCTCTCGACCCAGTGATCGCGTCGCCTTTGCGGGCTGTGAGATAGGCCTTGAAGACGAGGTCTGGAAAGTTGTCCAGCAGCGGACCTTTATCGCGGATTCTCCGGTCGACGATGTCCATGTCGTAGTCGGCGGGGAGCATGAAACTGTATTGCATGGCGATCACTGTCGGTCTCCTTCGGTGACGGGCTCGAACCAGGTGACGGCAGTGCCTTCATGTGCGGCCTGGACGCTGAGATAGGTCAAGCTCGTCGTCACGCCGGATCCATGCCAGTGGTGCTCGCCTGGCTCGAAACGGATGCAGTCGCCGGCATGCAGCTGCTCGACCGCTCCGCCGTCACACTGCACCAAGGCGATGCCGGAGAGCACGTAGAGGATCTGGCCGTGCGGATGGCTGTGCCAGTGGGTCAGCGTTCCAGGCTTGAGCATGGCGATCATGGCGCCGAGCCCATTCTCAGACGCCGGGATGAGCGTCTCCAGCAAAAATGGCTGGCTGGATATCCCCTCGGGTGCCTGCTGCCGAGCCTCGCCGGCTCTATGGACGCGGTCCAATTTGCTTTGCGGCATGACGTTATGCCACCTCTATCATCTGGGCGCGGCCGTTGCCGAACGACCAGTCCTCGCGCCCGGTGGTGGTGATGACGATCATAACGTCCGCCGCACGGATATCTAGGGTGTCGCCGAGCAGCTCCGTCACCCGTCGATAGAATGCCTGCTTGACCTCGGCGGTGCGTGGCTTGCCGATGGTGATGTCGAAAAACAGGTAATCGTCCGAGCGCGGTCCGGCGAGGTAGTCGCGGTCAAAGACCAGTTCGCCGGGCGAGCACTGGTGGATGACGTGAAACCGGTCGGCGGAAGGGACATCGAAAGTCTCGACCATTGCGCGGTGAAACGTGTCGCACAGCGTCGCGAGGTATTCTGGCGATTTGCCACGCATCAGGGAAATTCGGGTAATGGGCATGGGGGTTCTCTCGGGTGAAACAAGTTGACGCAACTTCTATTGCACCCTTTATCCGTCCGGATAATCAGATATAAATGGATTTATGATCCCGATAAACTGGACAATGATGTGAGCTACCCTGTCTTCGATCTCGATATTCTGAGAAGCTTCGTCGCGGGCATCGAGCTCGGTACCTTTGCCAAAGCGGCGGAGCGTGTCGGGCGTTCGACGTCGGCCGTCAGTGCGCAGATCAAGAAACTCGAGGAGCAGGCGGGGAGGCCGATTTTTCGCAAGGCCGGGCGTGGGCTGGCGCTGACCGAAGCCGGCGAAACGCTGCTCGCCTATGCACACCGGCTGCTCGACCTCAACGATGAAGCGGTTACGGCGGTGCAGGGGATGGAACTCGAAGGCTGGGTCCGGCTCGGCCTGCAGGAGGATTTTGGCGAAGCGCTGCTTCCCGAAGTTCTCGGTCGCTTTGCCCGCGCTCATCCGAAAGTGCGCATCGAGGCTCGGGTGGTACGCAACGTCGAGCTGATGGAGCGGGTCCGGTCCGGCCGGCTCGATCTGGCACTGGCGTGGAGCAATGGCGAGCGGACCGCCCATTGCGAACTTGTCGGCGAGGTGCCTATGTGCTGGGTGGGGCCGATGGACGGCCGGATCGACTGGATGGCTGATAGCGGCGAACCGATGCCGCTCGCCACGCTCGAGGCGCCTTGCCTGCTCAGGACCGCCGCGACAAAGGCGATGGATAGTGTTGGGCTCGGCTGGCGGGTTGCTTTCGTCAGCCCCAGTCTCGGTGGCCTGTGGGCAGCGACAGCGGCCGGTCTCGGGATAACGGTGCGCACGCCGCTCGGTTTGCCCGGTACGGTGCGGCCGCTGTTTGACGGAGAGCTCGGGCTGCCGTCGTTGCCGAAGCTAGACCTCGTGCTGCACCGTGCTGCGGCGGATCAAAGTCCCGCCACCCAGCGCCTCGCTGCCATTATTCTGGAAGCGTTGCGTCCGTCACTTGCAGCATTCAGGCACGGGTAGCTGGAGACGGGTCCGAACTGATCTCGGCGGCAATTCGTATTTCCGCGAGGCGGGCCACCTGCTTCAGGTCGCGGGGCGTACCGGCGAGATGTTCGATGGCGGCAATGGCGACGTCGTTGGCGATGTAATCGGGCTTGTGGCCGAGGTTGCGGATGGTGATCAGTTCGGCGCCGACGATGTCGCGCTCGAGGCCGATGGAATGGAGTTCGGCAAGCACCACGTCGTCCGAATCGCCGGTGATGATGACGGTGGGCGCCTTGATCTCCCGGTATCGCTGCGATTCGCGCGTCACATAGCCAAGCAGGTTGACGACGTCCCGGGCGTTGTTGCGGAAGACATCTGGCCGCAAGACCAGAGCCGGCGCAGTCTTTTCGATGTAGTCGCGCGGCCGCGGGTTGGGGCTGAAGACGCCGATGGTGCCCTGGTCGAGCTTCCGGAGGCCGGCCGGGATGACCAGCGTGTGCGCGAAGATCCAGCCGAGGACGGGCGCAGACGCCAGCCGGTAGTACCAGTCGACACCGCCGGGCCAGGGATGGGTGGCCGGTGCCAGAAACAGCAGGCCAGCGGTCATTCGGGGATGGCGAACCGCAAAGGCTGCGGCAATTGCGCCGCCGAAGGAGTGGCCTACTATTATGGCGGGGCCGATTTGCAGTTTATCCATCAACTTTGCGATGGCATCGGCCTGTCCGGACGGAAAGGCATTGTCTGGCCCGCCGCGTTCGGAATAGCCGTGGCCCGGGCGGTCAACGAAGAGCATTTCGGCGCGGCCTTCGAGAGGGCTGGCGAAGGCCTGCATCTGGTCGCGCAGATTGCCGCTGGCGCCATGAATGAAGACGAGAGGCGGCAGGTCCGCGCCGTCAGGGCGCTTCAGGTGGAGAGCATTGATACTGTAGCCGCCGATGTCGATGAGGTTGCCGATGTTCGGATTGGCCTCGGTGATGGCCCGGGCCTTGACAGCGGTGTAGGCAAACGCGGCTGCGAGCACCAGGGCAACCAGAACCAGAAAACTCAGCATCGACAGGCAACTCGCAAACATGCCCGGAACTCGGTCGCCGGACCTCGTGATTCTATACGGTCGGGCGCGGCATCCGGTTGCACAGTCAGGTACGGCTGCCCGCAAGTTTTTCGCTGAGTTGGTCGGCCTGCTGCTGGGCCGCGCGGTTTGCGGGATAGATAGCAAGGAACCGCTGCCAGATTTCCAGCGTCTGCTGGTCTTTGCCATTTTCGGTGAGGATCGCTGCCATGCCGGCGAGCGCACCGAAATGGCGTGGCTCCAGCCGCAGAACCTGTTCGATATCAGCCATGGATTTGTTGTAGTCGCCAAGCGCGTAGTTCAGCGTCGCGCGCTGGTTCCAGCCTTCGACATAGCGTGGCTTCAGGGCGATGACCTGATCGAGAAAGTCGAAAGCGGCGGCGTTGCGCTTTTCGGCAATGGCCTTGGCCGCCCACTGCATCAGCAAATCGACGGTGGCACTGCCGGATTGCGACCATTCCACTTTGATCTGGTTGGCAATGCCTGCGGCCTGATCCGGATCGTGCTGGCGTCTAAGTGCCGTGAAGAGATCGTCGAGGCGCTGTTTCGGAGAGACGCTCTCGGTTTGCTGCTCCACGATCCGCGCGTCATCTGCGACTGCCATCTGCGGGGCAGAAGCAGCAAGCAAGACCGGCAGGAGCAGGGTGGGGAGCAACAGGGCACGAACAAACATGGCGGGCATGTTAGCCCGCCACCGCAGAAGATCAAAACAAATTCGATTGAACGTCATGCCGTCAGAAACCTGGCCGTCGATGTGCCCGCACACGCGGCGCGGGACGACCGACAACCAAACGGCATCCGCAAATCAGCCCTGACGAGCCTTGAAGCGCGGGTTCAGCTTGTTGATGATGTAAACGCGGCCCTTGCGACGAACGAGGCGGTTGTCGCGGTGACGAGCCTTGAGCGACTTGAGCGAATTCTTGATCTTCATTTTTTCGATCCGCGAGGTTTTAGGGGGAATGTCACATTCGCCCGTATCTTTAAACAATCAAAAGCGCGCTCTTGGCGCGCTCTTTTAGGGTGGGGAGCAGATACCGTGTCGCTTTCGCCCTGTCAACCGACTATCCGGGCTTTTTCCCGATGCTACAGGTCATGCACAGACTAAAGAAGTGTCGTGACATGCCCCATCTTGCGGCCGGGCCGGGCTTCGGTCTTGCCGTAGAGATGCACGAGCGTGTTGTCGCGCGCCAGCCAGTCCGGAACAGCGAGGATGTCGTCGCCGATCAGGTTCTGCATGACGCAATCGGCGTGTCGCACAGGATTGCCGAGCGGGAGGCCGGCAACAGCGCGGATGTGCTGCTCGAACTGCGAGACGACACAGGCAGCTTCCGTCCAGTGACCGGAATTGTGCACGCGTGGCGCCATTTCATTGGCAATCAATTGCCCATCGGCCAATACGAAGAACTCGATGCCGATGACGCCGACGTAATCGAGCGCCGTGAGGATAGTTTTGGCGGCGGCTGCAGCGGCTGCCGCGGTTTCCGGCGAGAGCCGGGCTGGCAGCGTCGAGGTGTGCAGAATGCCGTCGCGGTGAACATTTTCGGCCGGATCGTAGCTTTCGATCGTGCCTTCCGGGTTGCGGGCCGCGATAATGGAGACCTCGCGCTCGAAGGCGATGAAGCTTTCGAGAATCAGGGGGACGTTGCCGAGCGCTGCATAGCCGCCTTCCGAACTGTCGGCGAGCGAGCGATAGACGCGCTGCCCCTTGCCGTCGTAGCCCAGCCGGCGCGTCTTCAGCACGCCCTGTCCGCCGAAGTCGGCAAGTGCCGCCTCAAGGTCAGACTGGCTGTCGACGGCATGAAAGCGCGCCGTTGCGACGCCGCAACCATTGAGGAACTGCTTTTCCGTCAGACGGTCCTGCGCCATGGCCAGTGCCTTCGGCGGGGGATAGACGGGCACGCTCAGGGATAGAGATTGTGCGGCAGAGACGGGCACGTTTTCAAATTCATAGGTCACCACGTCCGAGACCGCTGCGAGTTCCGCCAGTGCTGCGGGGTCGTCATAGGCAGCGACGATCTGGCGGTTGGCGACCTGGGCCGCCGGACAATCGGCCTGCGGCTCGAGGATGATGGTGCGGAAGTTCAGTCGGGCTGCGGCCATGGCTAGCATGCGGCCAAGCTGGCCGCCGCCGATGATGCCGATCGTCTGTGTCGTCATAGGTCATCCATCGGGTATTCAGCGACTGCAGCACTCTGGGCAGCCCGCCATGCATCCAGCCGGTCGGCGATATCCTCGTCGTTGAGCGCGAGGACGGCGGCAGCGAGCAGCGCGGCATTGATAGCGCCGGCCCGGCCGATGGCAAGCGTGCCGACAGGAATGCCGGCCGGCATCTGGACGATGGAGAGAAGGCTGTCCTGGCCTGACATGGCTTTCGACTGCACTGGCACGCCGAACACCGGCAGCGATGTCATCGATGCAGCCATGCCGGGGAGGTGGGCTGCGCCGCCGGCGCCGGCGATGATGATCTTGAAGCCCTCGTCGCGCGCGCCCTTGGCAAAGCGTACCAGCCGATCGGGCGTGCGGTGTGCCGAGATAATGCGGGCGTCATACGTGATATCAAGGGCTTCCAAGGTATCGGCCGCATTCTTCATGGTTTCCCAGTCGGACTGACTGCCCATGATAATGGCGACAGGCGGTCTTTCGGTCATGGCGACGCGTCCCCTCAAGCGGTGATGTCCGGAATGATCTGGTCTTCGAGCTTGGTCAGCTTGTCCTTGATGACCAGCTTCTTCTTTTTCATGCGCTGAACACGGAGTTGATCGCAGCCGGTTTCGATCATCGCATTGATAGCGACGTCGAAATCCTCATGTTCCTGGCGCAGGCGCGCCATGATGAGTCTCACGTCGGCTTGATCCTGATCGGGCATGGTGTTCGTCCCCAGTCGTCGTCACGCGGAACCCTTTGGATCCAGCGGTTTAATTTCGCAAGCTCCTATCACCAAATAACGGTAACGGGAAGTTATCCGTGATCATGAATTTGCCCTGTTCAAGTCACTTTTTGGCCTTCGACATTGAAGAATTAGTATGTCACACTATTGTCGTTAAAGCCTAGAACTCCAGCGATGGATGGCTGGGGAAGGCAAGCAGAAGGAAGGTCAAATGACAGTTCAGGCTCATCTTGAATCGCTCCAGAAAAAGCATGTCGCCCTCGAAGAGAAATTGCACTCCGCGATGACCTCCCCCTCAGTGGATGACCGTGAAATCGCGGACATCAAGCGAATGAAGCTGAAAATCAAAGACCAGATCCAGCGTATTGCCACATCGGTACACTGATGCCGTAGCCGCGTTGCGGCCGGATCGGGCAGTCTGCTCCGTCGCGGCTGAAATGCGGACTTTGCACTGAATTGACGAAATTTTGCGCCAACTTCCTTTAACGCAGGGGTTGGCGCAACTGTTTGTGTGAGGTTGCTGAAAGCTTCCGTGCCTTGCGGCCAGCGGTACGGACAGAGCGGCGGGCACGGGGCTCCTCGCAGCTTCGCCCGCGTTCCCGGGCAATAGGGACCTTGCGGTTTTCCGCGACGCTCCCCTTGTCAGCAGGTCCCAACGGATTTACTCACAGACCGGAATGCCGGACTTCGTGTTCCGGCCGGATGCGCCGAATAGGAAGCCTGCATGACCTTGCCCCCAAGCCGCTGCCGTCTGGTTCTCATCGTGCCCGAGATGACCGACATCGCAGAACAGCATGCACTCGTGGCAAAGGCGCTGGAGGGCGGCGACGTCGCCTCTGTCATCATTCCGCAATACGGGCTTAACGAATTCGATTTCCAGAAATCGGCGGAAAAGCTGGTTCCGATCGTTCAGGCCGCCGGTGCCGCAGCCCTCATTGCCGGCGACAGCCGCGTCGCGGCGCGCGCCAAGGCGGATGGGCTGCATATCGCTGCCGATATTGCCGAGTTCACCGAGGCGATGGAAAAGCAGACGGCAAGCTTCATGGTCGGCGGCGGAACGGCCAAGGATCGGCATACCGCGCTGGAAATCGGTGAACTGAGGCCGGACTATATCTTCTTCGGCAAGTTCGACGGCGACTTCAAGCCCGAGGCACATCCGAAAAACGTCGATCTCGGCGAATGGTGGGCATCGATGATCGAGATCCCCTGCATCGTCATGGGCGGCACCGACCCGAACTCCGCGCTCGATGTGGCGCTCGCCGGAGTGGAGTTCGTGGCGTTGAGATCCGCTGTGTTTGCCGACGCCGCACAGGCATCGTCTGTTGTTTCTGCCGTGAATGCCTTGCTGGACGAAAAAGCGCCACGGTTTGAAGATTGATAGCAGTTCATGTCGATCTCGCACCGCTATCATCCGCCCTTGCTGTTTCTGGCGCTCCTCACCGGGTTTGCTGTTCTTCCCCCTATGGCAAGAGCGCAGTCTGCTGCGGACGGGGTCTCGAATTCCCCTAATGTCGGGGCTTTTCCGACCGAGCACATTTTACCATCGAACGAGCCGAAGCCGCAGCCTTTCAAGAAAGGCGGCGAGGCAGCACCTGTGCCTACCGATCCCAAGGCAACCAAGCCTTCGGGTGGCATCGGCGTTCTCGATCGCATGGGCGTAGGCCTGCCGGCGCTTCCGCCGGAAAAGCCTTATACGGGCGTGGTCGACGAGGCCTATGGTGCCTTTCAGCGTGGCTACTATCTCACGGCATTCCAGAAAGCCCTGCCGCGCGCCCAACTCGGTGATCCGGCGGCACAGACGCTGATCGCCGAACTGCTGTCGCAGGGACTGGGCGTCCGGCGCGACAGCAAGAACGCCGCCTTCTGGTATGGCAAGGCAGCGGAAGGCGGAAATCCTACCGCGATGTTCAAATTTGCCCTGGCGCAGATGGAAGGCCGCGATGTCCCGCGTGACCGCAAGTCGGCCGATCAATGGATGAAGAAAGCAGCCGATGCCGGAGAGCCGACGGCGCAGTTCAACTGGGCACAGAGCCTGACTGCCGACAACGCTGGTATAAAGGGCCTCGAGCTGGCATTGCCCTATTACGAAAAGTCTGCCGCCCAAGGCATCGCGGATGCACAATACGCCGTTTCGCAACTCTATATGTCGCTTGAAAGCGTGCCGCCGGAGAAGAAGGCACAGGCGCGCATGTGGCTGGCGCGGGCGGCGAATGCCGGCTTCGACACGGCGCAGCTGGACATGGGGGTCTGGCTGATCAACGGCGTCGGTGGCAAGACCGAGCTCGAAGAAGGCTTCAAGTGGATGAAGGTCGCGGCTTATCGCGGCAATGTGGTGGCGCAGAACAAGCTGGCGCACCTCTATATCAATGGCCTCGGAACGCCGCAGGATGCGGTCGAGGCAGCAAAATGGTACGTCATTTCGCGCCGTGCCGGACTGAAGGATCCCGAACTCGAGGATTTCTATCTCGGTATCGAGGACGACCAGCAAAAGGCCGCGATCAACGCGGCCAACAAATTCCGCAGCGCGCGCTAAGTGCGCTCAAGGCGTCTCGCAGTGTGAGACGCGCGTTTGATACCCCACGTCGTCGTCATTTGCAGCTGGGCCTTGCTCTAGAAAAGCGCGTCTTCGAACAAGTCCTCGTCGTTCGCGGCGGCCGCAGTTTCGACGACATGCAGGATGGCGCCGCTTTGAGCAGGGACGATGTCGTGGTGGACATTGCGTTCCTGCGCCATGGTGTAGACCTTCAGGATCCGGGCTGCGAGCGGCCCGAGGCTGTCGGCAAGGTCGCTGACGTCGGGCTGCTGCGGGCCCGCCATATCGCTCAACGTATCGGCGCAAGTGGCGAGGATCTCGCCGAGATCGTTCTGAAAATCGAGCTTGCTGAGCGACAGGCTGATCTTGGTGGCCACTTCGCGCCCACGCTCGGACAGGATCGCCAGTTCCTTTTCCATGACGTCTGCGCCGGCGCGGATATTGCCGACAGCGCCGCCAAGCCGTTCGTCGAGGCGGCGGGCGTTGGCCTCATGGGTCGAGGCGACGCCATTGCCGGCAGTCTCGAGATCGCAAAGGCCGGTAACGAGCGAGTCTGCTGAATCATCGAGCTTGGCTGCAAAGATGCGCAGTTCGGCAGTGATGACGTTGATCGAGCGGCCTTCTTCGCCCATGCGGCTGCAGCGCAGGTTGGTATTCAACGCCATATAATGGATGTCGGTCTTGACCGCGCGGATATTGGCGATGCTTTTCAAAAGGTTGGATGTCGTGTCGAGGGTGGACTGGCTGATCCGGTTTGTCTGGGTGCGCGCCGTCTCCACTTGCTTGACGATGCCAAGGGCGGTGGAGACGCTGTCTTCCAGCGTGCGCATGAAATTGCCGCCGGTTTCCTCGCCGCTGCCCTTCATGTCATCGCGCAGTTTCAGGATTTCCTGGGTATCGTGGCTGAAGCTGGTGATCGTCTGGACGACATTGCGGGATTCTCGCTGGAAGTCTTCAACCATGTCGCGCATTTGCGCCGCCGTCAGGTGGTGAATGAGATTTTCGAGGCGGTAGCGTGCATCGTTGTCGAGTGCGCGGCCTTCCTCGGTTTCGAGGAATTCCTCGAGAAAGGTGAAGGCGCTCTGTACGTGTTCGATACGCTGGCGGGTGATGTCGCCGATCTGCAGCGCAGACAGGGTGGAGGCGACCTTGCCCTGGACCCCGCGAGCGATGGCGCCGACCTGGCCGGCAATCGCTGCAAGATCCTTGCGGTGGCTGGCGATGGTTTTTACGTCTTTCTCAAGAGCATCGACGACTTTCGGAATGGTGTGGCCATAGTCCTTGGTCGTTGTTGCCCCGACATTCATCGCAACCTTGAGGTCCCGCTCCAGCGTGGTCAGCTGGTCGGCGAAACTGTTGACCTCGTTGGTGCCGGACTGGATCCGCTCGAGTATCTCCTGCGCGAAGCCGCCGAATTCGGCAATACCGGCGCCGGTAATCTTCACGGTAATGGCAAAGGTCCGCAGGTAGCGCATCGTTTCCTGCATATCCATGACATGGGTGCTCAGCACGGCGCCGGCCGCCGACAGGACTGCAAAATTCTCCTGGCGCCTGGCTTCGAGGTCGGGCAGGTCGACCAGCGTCGTCACGGTCTGCAGCAGATCCGCCGCCGTGTCGCTCGTGCCATCGCTGTCCAGTGATTTCGTCAGACGATCCAGGGATGCAAGCAGCTCGTTGATGACCTCCATCACCGAAACCAGCACTGCGCCGCCGTCCAGGAAGCGCTTCTCGACCTGATTGCGGGCCGACTCCAATGTGTCGCGGACGTCGGCGACCGGCATCTGTAAAGGGCGATGCGCCAGAGCTGTTCCACTTGTCATTGTTCTTCCTTTACTTGAATCTCGTCTTCTCTGGCTCAATACTAGACTCAAGGATGGAAAGTTCCGGTAAATTGCGGTGACTCGCAGACGTTGTATCGGCATCGATCTCGAAGCATCGTTAACAATCACTCATCAGTTATACTAAGCTTTATTGCAATATCCCATAAGTAACGGAAATTGTTCAATTTTACTGAAATCCTTAAACTAAATCCCAATTTATTTCAGGTAATAAATCGCACCATGGGGACTCGCTGTAATTGTGCTTCGGTGCAACCCGGGTTTACTGCCTGTTAAGGCTGTCATGAGATTCCTCTATCAGAGGTTATGCATCTGTCCACTCAGGAGGCAATTTTGACAGCGGATCGTAAGTATAAGGACGTTGTGCAGCTTCCAAATTCTTTGGTTATAAAGAATATCGCGGAAGTGCATGGCATTATTCATATGCGCCTGACGGAAAGCCCGGAAATTACGCTTGAGATCCCCGAGGATGCCGAGGCTGATCTGAGCTTTGTCCAGCTGGTTGAATCTGCCCGCATGGATGCCCGTGCCGCCGGCAAGACGATGCGGCTGGCCGCTCCTGCGACAGGGTCGGTGCTTAAGGTATTGAAGCGCGGTGGTTTCACCGACGCCCAGTCGGCGGAAGACGCGCAATTCTGGTTACATCAAGAGGTACGAGTATGACTGCGAACATTTTAACGGTCGACGATTCCGCCAGCATTCGAATGACGACCAAGATCTCCCTTTCCAACGCCGGCTATACCGTGACCGAAGCGGTGGATGGTTCGGACGGACTGGCAAAGGCCAAGGGTGGGGCATTCGATCTCATCATTACCGATCTCAACATGCCTGTCATGGACGGCCTGACGATGATCGAGGAGCTGCGCAAGCTGCCCGAGCACATGGGCGTGCCGATCATCTTCCTGACGACGGAATCAGATGCCGACCTGAAGGCCCGCGCCAAGGCTGCCGGTGCCACCGGCTGGCTGACGAAGCCTTTCGATCCTGAAAACCTGATCAAGATAACCCGCAAGGTACTCGGCCGATGAACATGCTCGATCCGGTTGCCGTCTTCCGCATTGAAGCTGCCGAGGTTTTCGAACAGATCGAAAGCGGCCTCCTCGACCTTACCCACAGGCTCGACGACAAGGCGCAGATCGACGCGGTGTTCCGCGGACTACATACGCTGAAGGGCTCCGGGTCGATGTTCGGCTTCGACGCGCTGGCCGCGTTCACCCATCATTGCGAAACGGCCTTCGACCGTGTCCGCAAGGGTGAAGTGCCGGCAACTGCCGAACTGGTTGCTGCGGTGTTGGCGGCGCAGGATCACATGCGTGCCCTGGTCGAGACGCCGAACGGCGATCATCAGGCGGCGGGCGATCGCCTGCTGGAACTGCTGCGTGCTGCCGTCGATGGCAAATCCGCAGAGCCGGTCGTAGCTGCTGCAAAGGACCCATTGAACCGTTGGCGCATCCGCTTCAGCCTGCCGCATAACGCGATGATCAACGGCACCAACCCGCTCGGTCTGCTGGACGAATTGCGCGATCTCGGCGAATGCCGGATCGTTGCCGATACGTCTGGAATTCCACCACTCGACGTGCTGGTGCCGACGGAACTGCACCTCTCCTGGGAGGTGCTCTTGACCTCCGACCAGCCGCGCTCCGCCATTGACGACGTGTTTATTTTCGTTATGGACGACATGCAGCTCGAGGTCGAGACCCTCAGCGAGGCGCCAGCGCCGGCTCCGGTCGTCGCGGTTGTCGGAGAGCCTGCCGTGGTGGTGTCGTTGCCTGTCGCGACACCTGCACCGGCCGCTGCCGAGACCGTTCCTGCCAAGGCCGAGACGCCATCGGCCGCGGCTCCGACCGATGCCCGTCAGGCCAAGGCATCCGAAAGCGTCCGTGTCCCGGCCGAACGGCTCGACGAGCTGATGGATCGCGTCGGTGAACTCGTGATCGCCCAGTCACGCCTGCGCCAGTTGGCCAATTCCAGCTCCGATCTCGCACTGCGCTCCGTATCGGAAGAAATCGAACGGTTGTCCGGCGAGTTGCGCGACACGATGATGGTACTGCGCATGGTGCCGGTCGCAACGTTGTTCAGCCGCTTCCGCCGCCTGACGCATGATCTCGCCCGCGAGACCGGCAAGGTCATCGAGCTGATCACGGAAGGCGAAACCACGGAAGTCGACAAGACGGTCATCGAACGCCTCGCCGATCCGCTGGTGCATCTGGTGCGCAATTCGATCGACCACGGCCTCGAGCCGCCGGCCGAGCGCCTGTCCGCCGGCAAATCCGAGGGCGGCACAGTCACGCTGTCGGCGCGGCAATCGGGTGGCGAGGTTATCATCTCGATCAAGGATGACGGCCGTGGCATCAATCGCCAGCGAGTCCGTGCCAAGGCTGAAAGCTCGGGGCTTATCCAGCCGGGCCAGGTGCTGTCCGACAGCGACCTGCTGCAGCTTATTTTCGCGCCGGGATTTTCCACTGCGGCGCAGATCACCAATCTTTCCGGCCGTGGCGTCGGGATGGATGTAGTCAAGAAGACAGTCGAGGCATTGCGCGGCGCCATCGACGTTACCAGCCATGACGGGCAGGGCTCGGAAGTGTCCTTGCGCATTCCGCTGACGCTGGCGATCATCGATGGCCTGCTCGTGCGGGTCGGCACCGGTCGCTATGTCATTCCGCTTTCAGCAGTCGAGGAATGCCTCGAACTGTCGCTGGAGGAGGATCTGCGCTCGCGCGGTCGTAGCTTCATCTCGCTGCGAGACAGCCTCGTGCCTTTCCTCAGGTTGCGCGAGCTGTTCCGCACCGGCACCAAGCCGGATGTGCATCAGAAGGTGGTGGTCATCTCGACCGGCACGGAACGGGTTGGTCTCGTCGTCGACCAGATCATCGGCGACCACCAGACGGTCATCAAGTCGATGTCCAAGCTGCATCAGGATGTCTCGACATTCTCTGGTGCCACCATTCTCGGCGACGGCAATGTCGCGCTTATTCTCGACGTCGTCCACCTGGTCGCCGCCGGTCAGCAACAGGAGGCGCAGTTGCGTGCAGCAGGATGAACCAGTCCCTTCAGAACGATAATCACTGGAACGACACCGATGAACTCGAGGTCCTGACGTTCGATCTGAACGGCGAGACATTTGCGCTCGAGGCGGCAATGGTTCAGGAAATCCTCGATCTCTTGCCGGAAACTGCGGTGCCGGGAAGCCAGCCTTTCGTTGCCAGCGTCATCAACTTTCGCGGCAAAGTCATTCCGCTCGCCGATCTGCGCCTTGCCTTCGGCATGGAAGCGGCAGCAGCGACCATCGACAGCCGCATCGTCGTCATCTCCCTGACGATCCAGGACGAACCGACACTGGTCGGGTTGCGAACGGACAAGGTGAATGAAGTCACCACGCTGGCGAAAGCCTCCAGCGAAGCGCCTCCGAGCGTCGGCATGCGCTGGCGGCCGGACTACATCAGCTGCCTCGTCAAGCGAGGCGGCGAATTCATCATCCTTCCAAACCTGCAGGCCATTTTCGCGACGCGACGGGATCACGCGCTGGCTGCCTGACCAAGGCAGCTATGAGACGAAATATAGGGGACAATATTATGCGATTTACGATCAAGGCCAAACTGGTGGGGGCCTTCGCCTTTATCATACTCATGCTGATCGGCACCTCCGGTTACGCCATCATGAGCCTAAGCAATTTCAACGACACCATCAGCGACGTCCTCGAGGGACCGGCCGCACGGCTTGAGCTGACACAGCAGATCAATATCGATCAGCTGCAGATCATCCGTCAGCAGAAGAACCTGCTGGCAGCGCGTACAGCAGAAGACAGCAAGGCGGCGATTGCTGCCGGTGATGTAGCCCGCAAGGCCCTGACAGACGATTTTGCGTCGCTCAACAAGATCCTGTCGCCGGATAGCCGCGCAGCGTGGGGCGAAACCGAGAAGATGGCGCAAATGTTCGTTCGCGCCGATGACCAGATCCGCGACCTGCTGAATGCCGGCGACAAGGAAGGCGCCTATGCCGTTTCTGTCGGCGAAGCTCGCAAGGCCGCCAACTCCATCGGAGCCAGCCTCAACGACAAGCTCGAGGACGAAAAGGTCAAGATGAAGTTTGCGGACGACGATGCGGACGTTCAGTATGCCCATATCCGTATGATGATGCTGGCAGTCGCCGGCGCGGCGCTGCTGATTGCTGCCATCACCGCCTACTGGATCGCAAGCACGATCGGCAAGGGTCTTGCCCGTGCCAACGCCGTGGTCCGCGATGTTGCAGAAGGCGACCTCACAAAGACCGCTGAAATCACCAACCGCGACGAAATCGGCGAGATGCTCGGAAACGTCAACGTCATGATCGAACGCCTGCGCGGCGTGGTCGGCGATGCGCTGTCCGCTTCCGACAACGTCTCTTCCGGTAGCCAGGAACTTTCAGCCAGTTCCGAGCAGGTATCGCAGGGTGCCACCGAACAGGCTGCCTCCGCCGAAGAGGCTTCGGCTTCGATGGAAGAAATGGCTTCCAATATCAAGCAGAACGCCGACAATGCTGCCCAGACTGAAAAGATCGCCCGTCAGTCGGCCAAGGATGCGGAAGCCTCTGGCGAAGCCGTTACCCGCGCCGTCAGCGCCATGCGGACTATTGCCGAGAAGATCGGTATCGTCCAGGAAATCGCCCGCCAGACTGACCTGCTGGCCCTGAACGCAGCCGTCGAAGCGGCACGTGCCGGTGAACATGGCAAAGGTTTTGCAGTCGTCGCCTCCGAAGTCCGCAAGCTTGCCGAACGCAGCCAGTCGGCGGCTGCCGAGATCGGCGCAATGTCGAGCGATACCGTCAAGGCAGCGGCCGAAGCCGGTGAAATGCTCGGTCGCCTGGTGCCGGATATCCGCAAGACTGCGGAACTGGTCTCGGAAATCAGTGCCGCCTGCCGCGAGCAGGACATCGGCGCTTCGCAGATCAACGAAGCGATCCAGCAGCTCGACAAGGTGACCCAGCAGAATGCCGGCGCCTCGGAACAGATGTCTGCGACGTCAGAAGAACTCGCCGCCCAGGCCGAAGAGCTGCAGGCATCCATCGCCTTCTTCAAGGTCGACAGCATCGCTCACAAGCCGGCCGCCAAGAAGATCGCCGTACGGGCGTTCGCCAAGGCGCCAATGGCCGCAGCAAATGCCCGCCGGCCTGCTGTCGCCAACAAGCCGAACAGCGTTGCCGCCCAGCAGGCCCGTGCCAAGGGTTTTGCACTCGACCTGTCGATGGGCGGACCGGATGCACACGACGACGATTTTCGCGAAAGCGCTTGATCTGACCGAATGTTACCGGCGGCCACTAAGGCCGCCGGCGCACTGAGCCAACGTATTTATGCGCTCGTTTTTATTCAGGAAATTACCTTGTCCTGAAATGTCTTAGCCAACGGATGTGGCCGTTGGATGCGCGAAGGGCCGAGAGCCGTTCGACGCGAGAGTAGATGTCAAGCTCTTACCTCCGATCTAAAATTGGCGATCCTGAGTGGCTTTTGGTCACAGGCTTGTCCCGATCAATGCCACCCGCTTGGAGTCTCCTCATGCGTTTCACGATCAAGTTAAAGCTGAGCCTCGTATTCGGTTTCATCGTCCTGCTCACCTGCGCGATGGCCGGCCTATCGATTTACAATCTGTCTTCGCTCAACGGCGATATCTCTGAAATGGTGGCCGGCCCCGTCGCCAACCTGCGGGAATCGGGTGAACTCTCGGATGCGGTCATGCACTCCATCCGGTCGGAAAAAGATGCCATCATCAACACAGATCCGACGAGGATTGGCGGCTACATCGACGAGATCGCGCAGCAGCGCGATCAGATCAAGTCGCTGGTACAACGTCTTTCCGCCTCGCCGGATCCGGATATCCGCAACGGCATGACCCAGTTCACCGATCTTTATGGCAAATGGGTGCAGTTGCAGGATCGTGTCACCGGACTTGCCAAGCAGAATACCACGGAATCCAACAGCCAGGCCGGGTCCATCTCCATGGGCGAGGGCCAGCAGATCACCGTGCAGCTTCTGCAGGTGCTGGCAAAGCTCAGCGACACCGTCACGGGCAACGTGACTGAAACGGATACAGCGACGAACGAACAGTATGCCAGCTCGCGCAATCTGCTCGTGGCGATGACCGCCGGATTGATCGTCATCGCGTTGGCTTCGGCGCTCTGGATACTGCTCAACATCTCCCGTGGCCTGAAGCGCGCGGTGAACCTTGCCGATGCCGTCAGCCTTGGCGACCTTAACCAGGAGATCCAGCACAAGAGCAACGACGAAATCCGCGATCTCGTCGATTCGATGAGCCGGATGGCTGTCAACCTGCGCGGCACAGCGGCTATGGCAAGCAAGATTGCCGAAGGTGACCTATCGGTCATGGCGCAGCCGTTGTCCGACAAGGACGTTCTGGGCTTTGCCATGCAGAGCATGATCACCAACCTGCGGACGACGTCTGATGTCGCCGGCCAGATTGCGGAAGGCGACCTGACTGTTTCGCCAAAGCCGCTGTCGGAGAGAGATACGCTCGGTATCGCGCTGCAGCAGATGGTGGAACGCCTGCGCGGCGTCGTTGCCGACGCGATCTCTGCAGCAGACAACGTGTCTGCCGGTAGCCAGGAACTGTCCGCCAGCTCCGAGCAGGTCTCCCAGGGCGCAACCGAACAGGCAGCCTCTGCCGAAGAAGCCTCTGCGGCGATGGAAGAGATGGCCTCGAACATCAAGCAGAACGCCGACAACGCCGCCCAGACCGAAAAGATCGCCCGCCAATCGGCCAAGGATGCGGAAGCCTCCGGCGAAGCCGTTACCCGCGCCGTCAGCGCCATGCGGACCATCGCCGAGAAGATCGGCATCGTCCAGGAAATCGCTCGTCAGACCGATTTGCTGGCCCTGAACGCAGCCGTCGAAGCGGCCCGTGCCGGCGAACATGGCAAGGGCTTTGCAGTCGTCGCCTCCGAAGTCCGCAAGCTTGCCGAACGCAGCCAGTCGGCTGCCGCCGAAATCGGCTCGATGTCCAGCGATACGGTGAAGGCAGCCGCTGAAGCCGGCGACATGCTGAGCCGCCTGGTTCCGGATATCCGCAAGACCGCCGAGCTGATCTCGGAAATCAGTGCCGCCTGCCGCGAGCAGGATATCGGTGCCTCGCAGATCAACGAAGCGATCCAGCAACTCGACAAGGTGACCCAGCAGAATGCCGGTGCTTCCGAGCAGATGTCGGCAACGTCAGAAGAACTCGCGGCCCAGGCCGAAGAGCTGCAGACGTCGATCGCCTTCTTCAAGGTCGAGACGTCGAACTCGCGGGCTTCGGCCTCGAAGAAGACACCGGTGAGGGCTTCGACGAAAATCGTCTCCGCCCCTCTTCAGGCACGAAAGTCCATCGCACCGACCTACGGCAAGTCCTCGCAGAGCATTGCCGCGCAGCAGGCTCGTGCCAAGGGTTTTGCACTGGATATGTCCATGGGCGGACCTGACGCAGAAGACGAAGACTTCCGCGAAAGCGCCTAAGCCGAGAGGCTATCCCGATACGGGGTCCACGCGGCCCCGAACGTGCCTGAGCCAACGGATGTGGCCGTTGGATGCGTGAAAGGCTCCGAGCCGATCGACGCGGGAGTAGATGTCAAGCTCTTCACTCAATCATCAACCTCCGGCGTGCCTTGGTGGCCGCCGGTCATAGGCTTGTCCCGAACAACACCACCCGCTTGGAGCCTCCACATGCGTTTCACGATCAAATTAAAACTGAGCCTAGTGTTCGGTTTCATTGTCCTCCTCACCTGCGCCATGGCCGGGTTGTCGATCTACAACCTGTCCTCGCTCAACAACGACATTTCTGAAATGGTTGCAGGCCCCGTTGCCAACCTGCGAGATTCCGGAGAGCTTTCGGATGCCGTCCTGCGTTCTATCCGCTCGGAGAAGGACGCTATCATCAACACCGATCCATCCAAGATCAATGGTTACGTCGACGAAGTCACGCAGCAGCGCGAACTGGTCAAAACTCTGGTGCAACGTCTTTCGACATCGCCCGACCCTGATGTCCGCAATGGCATAACCCAGTTTGCTGATCTCTATGGCAAATGGCTACCGTTGCAGGATCGCGTCATCGTCCTCGCAAAGGAAAATACTACCGAATCCAACAGCCAGGCCGGTAACATCTCGATGGGCGAAGGTCAGCAGATTACCGTCCAGCTCTTGCAGGTCCTGTCCAAGCTGAGCAGCACCGTCACCGGCAACGTCGCCGAAACGGATTCGGCCACCAACGACCAGTATGCCACCTCGCGCAATCTTCTGGTCTCGATGACCATCGGACTGATCATCGTGGCGTCCATTTCCGCGCTCTGGATACTGCTCAATATCTCTCGCGGCCTGAAGCGCGCGGTGAGCCTTGCCGATGCCGTCAGCATTGGCGATCTCGATCAGGAGATCGAACACAAAAGCAACGACGAAATCCGCGATCTGGTGACCTCGATGAGCCGGATGACGGCGAACCTTCGCAACACAGCGACGATCGCATCGCAGATCTCGGACGGCGACCTTACGGTTGCGCCGAAGCCGCTGTCGGACAAGGATACGCTCGGCATGGCACTGGAGCAGATGGTCGACCGCCTTCGTGGCGTCGTTGCCGATGCCCTGTCCGCTTCCGATAACGTTTCTTCCGGTAGCCAGGAACTCTCGGCCAGCTCCGAGCAGGTCTCCCAGGGCGCAACAGAGCAGGCGGCCTCCGCCGAGGAAGCCTCTGCGGCGATGGAGGAAATGGCCTCGAACATCAAGCAGAACGCCGACAACGCCGCCCAGACGGAAAAGATCGCCCGTCAGTCTGCCAAGGATGCGGAAGCCTCTGGCGAAGCCGTTACCCGCGCCGTCAGCGCCATGCGGACCATCGCCGAGAAGATCGGCATCGTCCAGGAAATCGCTCGTCAGACCGATTTGCTGGCCCTGAATGCAGCCGTCGAAGCCGCACGTGCCGGCGAACATGGCAAGGGCTTTGCCGTCGTCGCCTCCGAAGTCCGCAAGCTTGCCGAACGCAGCCAGTCGGCGGCTGCCGAGATCGGCTCGATGTCGAGCGATACGGTGAAGGCAGCCGCTGAAGCCGGTGAGATGCTCGGTCGCTTGGTGCCGGATATCCGCAAGACTGCCGAGCTGATCTCGGAAATCAGTGCCGCCTGCCGCGAGCAGGATATCGGTGCCTCGCAGATCAACGAAGCGATCCAGCAGCTCGACAAGGTCACCCAGCAGAACGCTGGTGCCTCGGAGCAGATGTCGGCAACATCGGAAGAACTGGCTGCCCAGGCCGAAGAGCTGCAGACGTCGATCGCCTTCTTCAAGGTCGACCAGGGTTCCAAGAAAACTACCCGTGCCCCTGCCGTGCGGACCACCGCCCGGACACCGGTCACTTCCGCCCGCAAAGCTCCGGGCTCGAAGGCAAGCAATACGGTCGCAGGCCAGCAGGCACGGCTGAAGGGCTACGCACTCGATCTCTCCATGGGCGGCCCGGACGATGGCGACATGGACTTCAAGGAAAGCGCATAATCATGGCCACAGCACCTCTCGAATCGCAATTCGTCACCTTCAGCCTCGGCGAGGAAGTCTTCGCCGTGCCGGTCGAAGTGGTTCGCGAAATTCTCGATTATGCCGAGGCTTTCAAGATCCCCAACGGTCCGGATTACCTGCTCGGCCTGCGCGATGTGCGCGGGCAGGGGGTACCCACCATCGATCTCAGGCTGAAGCTCGGTCTATCGAAGACCATCCCGACACCGCATACCCGCGTGCTGGTTCTCGACATTCCAATCGGTCCGAAAACTCTGACGCTTGGCCTCGTTGCAGACAGGGTTTTCGAGGTGACGCCGTTCTTGCGTGACCAGATCGAAGCGGCTCCGGATATCGGCATTCGCTGGCGTTCCGACTACATCGCCGGCGTCGTCCGCCGCGAGAACGGCTTCGTCGTCATCGTCGACCTAGCGCAATTGCTGTCGCGCGAGGACACCGCGATGCTCTCCCCGCGCACCGGCCAAGCAGCGTGAGTGGGCAGCGGATGAGAGTGGCCCAACAGGAAAGCCAGGCTTTCGGCGATCACATCAGCAAGCGCAATTTCGAAAAGCTTGCCCAGTTCATCTACGAGTATAGCGGCATCAAGATGCCGACGACGAAACTGACGATGCTCGAGGGCCGCCTGCGCCGGCGCCTCCGGGCAACGGGGATCACTTCCTTCGACGACTATTGCGATTTCCTGTTCAACGGCGACGGGCTCGAAACCGAGACGGTGCACCTGATCGATGCGGTCACGACCAACAAGACTGATTTCTTTCGTGAGCCGAAGCACTTCGAATACATGGAAGCTGTGGCCTTGCCCGATCTCGTCAAACGCGGGGAACGGCGGCTGCGGGCGTGGAGTTCTGCCTGCTCGACAGGCGCCGAGCCCTACACGATGGCGATGGTGCTGTCAGAGTTTGCCGAACGCGTGCCCGGTATCGACTATTCGGTGCTTGCAACAGATCTCAGCACCGACGTGCTGGAGGCGGCCCGTATCGGGATTTACGCCGACAGCCTCGTTGAGCCGGTGCCTGCCAATCTTCGCCGGAAATATGTGATGAGCTCGAAGCAGCAGCAACGGCGGGAGGTGCGCATCGCGCCGCGTTTGCGGTCGCATGTCGGTTTTGGCCGGATGAACCTGATGGACAAGTCCTACGGTGTCGGCGGTCCCATGCACATTATCTTCTGCCGCAACGTTCTCATCTACTTCGACAAACCCACCCAGGCAGATGTCATCGGCCGCCTGTGCGACTGCCTGCTTCCGGGCGGCTATCTGTTTATCGGCCACTCGGAATCGCTTGCCGGCATCGACCTGCCCTTGAAGCAGGTGTCAAACACTGTCTTTCAGCGCCTCTAAATGCATGGAAAAGGTATGCCAAAGAAAATTCGAGTTCTGATTATCGATGACTCCGCCAGTGTCCGGCAAACCTTGACCGCGATCCTGTCCGACGATCCCGAAATCGAAGTCATGGGAGTGGCTGCGGACCCATTTGCGGCGGCACGGAAGATCCAGGAGGAAATCCCGGATGTCATCACCCTGGATGTCGAGATGCCGCGGATGGATGGCATTACCTTTCTGCGCAAGCTGATGCTGCAGCGGCCGATCCCGGTCGTCATGTGCTCGTCGCTGACGGAGGCGGGCTCAGAGACCTTGCTGCAGGCGCTTGAGGCGGGCGCCGTCGATATCATCCTCAAGCCCCGGATCGGCGCTGCAGACTATCTGGCCGAAGAAGCGATGCGGATCCGCGAGGTCGTCAAGGCCGCGTCGCATGCTCGAATTCCGGGCAGCAAGCGGGCGGCCGAGGGAGTTGCCGCACGGGCTGGCGCTCCCGCCGCAAAGCTGACGGCCGACGTCATGCTGCCACCGCCAACCGGCAGGGCGATGGCAAAGACCACTGAGATGGTCGTTTGCGTCGGAGCTTCGACGGGCGGGACGGAGGCGCTGCGTGCGCTGCTCGAGGCATTGCCTGCGAACGCGCCGGGCATGGTCATCGTCCAGCACATGCCGGAGAAATTCACGGCAGCCTTCGCAAAGCGGCTGAATGGCCTCTGCGAGGTCGAGGTCAAGGAAGCTGTCGACGGCGATCCGGTCCTGCGCGGCCACGTGCTGATTGCGCCCGGCGACCGGCATATGCTTCTGGAACGCCACGGTGCCCGCTACTCGGTGTCTGTAAAGCCGGGGCCGCTCGTCTCCCGCCACCGTCCATCGGTCGACGTGCTGTTTCGGTCGGCCGCACGGGCTGCCGGCTCGAATGCCATGGGGGTCATCATGACCGGCATGGGCGACGACGGTGCGCGCGGCATGCTGGAGATGAAGCAGGCCGGCGCCTATACGGTTGCCCAGGACGAGGCAAGTTGCGTGGTCTTCGGCATGCCGAAGGAAGCCATCGCCCATGGCGGCGTCGACCGTATCCTGCCGCTCGACCAGCTGGCCCGCGAAATCCTGATTGCGCAGCAGAAGTTCTAGGCTCAGGCTCTTGGTTGCCGCCTTGCGCTGCTTCCAGCGGCGGCGACATCCGCATTTGGCTATCGTCTCAAGCGGTGGGATCGGGCTCGTTAAATTAACGATCCTTGAGCGGCGCAACGCAGCTATGCGGCTGTGCCCTTGAAATGCGCACGATTTTGTGGTCTTGAGGCCGCCAATCTTTATCGCGCCGCCGATCCCGCTCCGCCGGGACCCTGATCCGGGTCCGGATGGCGTCTTTCGTGTTTCAAGGAATTGCCATATGGCTCGCTCTGCTCTTCTCAATGTCATGGTCCAGGCCGCCCTCAAGGCTGGCAAGTCCCTGAGCCGCGATTTCGGCGAGGTGCAGAACCTGCAGGTCTCCGTCAAGGGCCCCGGCGATTTCGTCTCGCAGGCGGATTTCAAGGCTGAAAAAATCATCCGCGAAGAGCTGATGAAGGCGCGGCCGACCTACGGCTTCCTCGGCGAGGAAAGCCAGGAAATCATCGGCACCGACGGTGCCCATCGCTGGATCGTCGATCCGCTCGATGGTACGACGAACTTCCTGCACGGCATTCCGCTGTTTGCGGTTTCGATCGGCCTGGAACGCAACGGCGAGATCGTCGCCGGCGTCATCTTCAATCCGGCGACGGACGAACTCTACACCTCCGAGCGTGGCGGCGGTGCCTTCCTCAACGATCGTCGCCTGCGTGTTGCCGGCCGCCGTGTGCTGTCGGATTGCGTCATCACCTGCGGCGTCCCGCATCTGGGTCGCGGCAGCCACGGCAAGTTCCTTGTCGAGTTGCGCCATGTCATGGGCGAAGTCTCCGGTGTTCGCCGGCTGGGCTCTGCGGCGCTCGATCTGGCCTATGTGGCTGCCGGTCGCTTCGACGGCATGTGGGAAACCGGGCTTAACGCTTGGGATATCGCTGCCGGCGTGCTGCTGATCCGCGAAGCCGGCGGCTTCCTGTCCGATTTCGACGGTGGCACCGAGATGCTTGCGAAAGGCTCGATCATCTGCGGCAACGAGTACATCCAGAAGGCGCTGTTGGAAGTCGTCAAGCGTCCGATCCCGACCCGTTAAGCCAAGCAAACACGCAGCTTAGGCCAGTCGGATAGCCTACCGCAACGCACATGTTTTGTGGGCCGATACTCTTCAATTCGGCGCAATGATGCTCTAGTCTTCGCAGGCGGAAAATCTGCGGTGGCTGAGGTATTCATGAAAAATGTGAAATTGTCGGATCTTGGGTCGACTGACGATCCGATGCAGAGCCGCGCGTACAGGCTATCGAGCCCGATGGCCTTTTTCTGGACGATGATCCTGTTTCTCATCATTGTCGGCTTTATCGCCGCCATCCTGTTCCGCCAGGGGCAGGAAGCCTTCATGCACAATCCGGGCCTGAACGGCCTGATCCTCGGCGTTCTCGTCGTCGGCATCATCCTTGTTTTCAACCATGTGCTTTCCCTCAGGCCGGAAGTCCGCTGGTTCAACTCCTTCCGCGTTGTTGGCGATGCCGACAAGGTCGACCTCAATCCAAAACTGCTGGCGCCGATGCGCGCTCTTCTCGGCAGCCGCAAGTCGATGTCGCTTTCGACTGCAACACTGCGCTCCATCCTCGATTCGATTGCCTCGCGGCTCGACGAATCCCGGGATATATCGCGCTATCTGATCGGACTGTTGGTCTTCCTCGGCCTGCTCGGCACCTTCTGGGGCCTGATCGGCACGATCGGATCGATCAACAAGGTCATCCAGTCGCTCGATGTGGCCGAGGGTGGCGACATCCTGGGCACGCTGAAGGAAAGTCTCGCCGCGCCGCTGGTCGGCATGGGTACGGCGTTTTCGTCTTCACTGCTCGGTCTTTCCGGTTCACTGATCCTCGGTTTCCTCGACCTGCAGGCCGGGCGGGCGCAGAGCCGTTTCTACACGGAACTGGAAAACTGGCTGTCATCGGTCACCGATGTCGGTTCCGACATGTCGTCCGTGCCCGACGCTACTAATGGAGCCTCTGCGGATGATGTCCGCGCCTTGTCTGAACAGATGCGCCAGATCGCTGAAGAAGGCGGCAGCGGCCAGCGATCGGTCGCGGCCATGGCCAACCTTGCCGACGGCATCCAGGGACTGGTCAAGAACATGCGCAACGAGCAGCAGATGCTGCGGGACTGGATCGAAGCGCAGCAGGAAGAAGCGAAGTCGATGCGCCGGACGCTGGACCGGCTGTCGGATCGTATCGGAAGTATCGAAAAGACCGGGAGCAAGTAGCCATGGCGCTCTCGCGCAACCGCCGGACCCAGCGGACGATCGACTATTGGCCCGGCTTCGTCGACGCGCTGTCGACTCTGCTGATGGCGATCATGTTCTTGCTGACGGTATTCGTCATCGGCCAGTTCATCCTCAGCCGGCAGCTCAGCGGTCGCGACGAGGTGCTTGCCCGGCTGAACGGCCAGATCAACGAACTGACGCAACTGCTGGCGCTGGAAAAGAGCGGCAAGCAGGATCTCGAGGATTCCGTTGCCAACCTGCAGGCGTCGCTGGCCTCGGCGCAAAGCGAGAAGTCCCGGCTGCAGACGTTGCTGGCTGCTGGCTCCGGCAGCACTGAGGCCTCGCAGGCGAGGATTGGCAGCCTGACGCAGCAGCTCGACGACCAGAAGCAGGCGAGCAGCCGTGCCCTCAGCCAGGTCGACTTGCTGAACCAGCAGATTGCCGCGCTGCGCAACCAGATCGCGGCGGTCGAGGCGGCCCTGCAGGCATCGGAAGCCAAAGACGATTCTTCACAGGTAAAGATTGCCGATCTCGGCCGGCGGCTGAATGTCGCTCTCGCCCAGAAGGTTCAGGAGCTCAACCGCTACCGTTCGGACTTTTTCGGGCGCCTGCGCGAAATCCTGTCCGACCGCGACAATATCCGCATCGTCGGCGACCGCTTCGTATTCCAGTCGGAAGTCCTGTTTCCGTCAGGCGGGGCAGATCTCAACCCGCAGGGCTTGACCGAAATGACCAAGCTCGCAAAGGCGCTGATCGACGTCGCCAAGGAAATCCCGCCGGAGATCAACTGGGTGCTGCGTGTCGACGGTCATACCGACAATGTGCCGCTGTCCGGGACCGGCAAGTATGCCGACAACTGGGCCCTGTCGTCCGCCCGCGCCATCGCGGTCGTCAAATACCTGATCTCGCAAGGTGTTCCTGCGGACCGGCTGGTAGCGGCAGGTTTTGGCGAATTCCAGCCCATTGCGCCGGGGGATACGCCGGAGGCTCGCGCCACCAACCGGCGCATCGAGCTCAAGTTGACCGAGAAGTAATCGGCACGATCTGGTTCCCTGACCAACCCGATGATCAAGCAAAGCCGGCGCGCGGGCGTCGGCTTTGCTGATTTGGGAAGGCTACAGTCCGGCCTCAGACCGTGGCGCTCGTCTGGTCGTCTATGTCGGCGCCGGGTGTGTTCTTCTTGATCGATTCGATAGCATGCATGGCCGAGGCCTTTGCCTTGTAGCCTTCCGACGAGAACATCGTTTCGCCGTTCGATGCCTTGAACCGGAAACGAAATTCGCCGGCTTTGTCCTTGTAGACTTCAAATTTGTACATGGTGCTCGTCTCCCTGTCTGGACGTTCGTCTTTCGGCTGCTTGCAGCGCTTGGCAATGCCGCCTGAAAGATGGAGGTCTGTCAAGATGGAGCGGGCGGCAAAATGCAAGCTGCAGGGCGAGAGCTGCCTTGGGCGGAGGGTTCAGCCTCCGTGCAGTCGCCCGGGGTGTCAGTTCACCATCGTCAGGCGCTGCTCGATGCCGGTGTCGAATTGCAGCCGGGCAAGCTTGGCGTAGATCCCGCCGTGCTGCACGAGGCTCTGGTGGGTGCCTTCCTCGACGATGCGGCCATGATCGAGCACGAGGATGCGGTCTGCTTTCAGCACGGTCGCCAGCCGGTGGGCGATGACGATGGTGGTGCGGGTTTCCATGAGGTCGTCGAGTGCTTTCTGCACGAGCATCTCGCTCTCGGCATCGAGCGCCGACGTTGCTTCGTCGAGCAGCAGGATCGGGGCGTTCTTGAGCACGGCGCGGGCAATCGCAATGCGCTGGCGCTGGCCGCCGGAGAGCGTGATGCCGCGTTCGCCGGTGGGCGTATCGTAGCCTTCGTCGAGACGGCTGATGAATTCATCCGCCTGGGCCGCAATGGCGGCCGCACGGACCTCTTCGCGCGTCGCTCCAGGGCGGCTGAAGGCGATGTTGTCATGGATAGAGGCCGCAAAGATCGTTACATCCTGGGGCACGATGGCGATCTGCGAGCGCAGGGCATCGAGAGATAACTGGCGGGTATCGATACCGTCGACAGAGACGGTGCCGCTCTGCGGGTCGTAGAAACGCAGGATCAGCGAGAATATGGTGCTCTTGCCGGCACCGGACGGTCCGACGATAGCGACCGTCTCGCCCGGCCGGACGCCGAGTGACAGGCCGTGAAGGGCTGCCTTGCCGGGGCGCGACGGATAGGCGAAATGCACATCCGAGAACTCGACGCGGCCAATGTGGGGCGTCGGCAGGGGGAGGGGATATTCCGGCTCTGCGATGGCCGACCGTTCCGCCAGCAGTTCTCCGATGCGGTCTGCGGCGCCGGCGGCCTGGGAAAGCTCGCCCCAGACTTCCGAAAGTGCGCCAAGCGATCCAGCCGATATGACGGAGTAAAGCAGGAACTGGCTCAGCGTTCCCGGCGACATGGTTCCTGACAGAACATTCTGGGCACCGACCCAGAGGACGGCAACCACGCTGCCGAAAATCATGGTGATGGCAAAGCCCGTCAGCAGGGCGCGGGATTTGACGGCCGAGCGAGCGGCCTCGTAGGCGTTCTCGACGGCGCTGCCATAGCGGGCAGCAGCGGCGTTCTCGCCGTTAAAGGCCTGGATGGTGCGGGTAGCGCCGATTGTCTCGTTGGCATAGGCAGAGGCGTCCGCCAGCATGTCCTGGGCGGCGCGCGAGCGCTTGCGGACGTTGCGGCCGAACGCGACCAGTGGGAACACCACCAGCGGAATGGCGATCAGCACGATGCTTGACAGTTTCGGGCTGGTGAAGATCATCATGCCTATGGCGCCGAAACAGAGGATGATGTTGCGCAGGGCGACAGACGCGGTAGCGCCGACGGCCGACTTGATCTGCGTGGTGTCGGCGGTCAGCCGCGACATGATCTCGCCGGACTGGTTTATATCGAAGAAGGATGGGGATAGACGGGTCACATGGTCGAAGACCTCGCGGCGCAGGTCGGAGACGATGCGTTCGCCCAGCGTGATGACGAAATAGTAGCGCAGCGCACTCGACATGGCGAGAACGACGGCCATCACCATCAGCATCACGAAGTAGCTGTTGATGAAGGTTCCGTCGCTTTGCGCAAACCCGTGGTCGATCAGCCGGCGGACGGCAAGCGGCAGGGCCAGCGAGGTGATCGCTGCGAGCGCGAGAGCGATGACGGCGCCCGTAACCATGCGACGGTAGCGCTGCAGATAGGGCAGCAGGCGTCCGAGCGGTCGAATGGATTTGCGTGGCTTGGCGCCTGCCTCTCCCGTTTCTGACACGTCGTCTCCTATCCCTGTAAAGCCAGGCTTTGGGCCCTGATCGGCCCTTGTTATCTGCGTGGCCTTGCTGTATAGGCACCGCATCGTAATTGGAAGCCGTGGCCGCCATCTGCTGCGGCTTCATTTATTCAATCGGGTCGGTCGCTGCAATGGCTTGCGACAAATGGACCCTGGCATGGCAGGAATATTGTTATGAAGGCAAACATCCATCCCGAATACCACACCATCAAGGTCGTCATGACCGATGGCACCGAATATGAAACCCGCTCCACCTGGGGTTCTGAAGGCGCCACGATGAACCTCGAAATCGACTCCAAGTCGCACCCGGCATGGACCGGCGGCAATCAGCAGATGATGGACCGCGGCGGCCGTATCTCAAAGTTCAACAAGCGTTTCGGCGGTCTCGGCGTCTAATACGCCGCTTTATCGTTATGTTTCTGAGGGGCCCGGTTTTGCCGGGCTTTTCTTTGTCCTGCCGCCAGGCGGTTGACAACAAAAAACCGGCCGCGCGATGAGCGGGCCGGCTTTCCAAGAAAGAGAGGTTTGATCGGATCAGTTCATGCCGAAAGCGGTCTGGAGCAGGCTAAGCTGCGCCTTGACGCTGTTCTGGTTGTCCGGAACGATGGTCTCTGAAGGGCGATAGATCTCGCGATCGAGAATTGCTACGCGGTTCTGCAAGCGAAGGGAGCGCTCTACGAGGTCGCGGAAGGATTCCGGAAGATCACCCCAGCCAGGCGCCGTCTTGTCGACGTTGAAACCGTCCAGGCGGACCTTATTCTTTTCGGTGAGGACCTGGTCGCGCGACATCTCGCCGTTGTTGACGGCACGCTGCAGCAGGAGCCAAGAAGCCATCTGCATCAGACGTGTGGTCAGGCGCATGGATTCCGCTGCGTAAAGCACCGATGCCATGCGCGGCAGGACCTTGGAAGCAGCACGACCATTACCATCGAGGTAAGCCGCTGTCTCTTCCACGAGGGACATACCCTCTGCATACAGCGCCTTGAATTGCGACGACGAGGCGGCACGACCTGCAAAGCTAACGGTGTTCAATCCAAGTTCAGACATCAGAGTAGTCCCTGTTGCAGACAGTCAGTTTTGCTTATGTAACGCCGGCAGGTCGCAAAAGGTTTCGATTAGGCGGCGCTGATTGACTTCAAGATGGTAGTTTTACCCCAGATCTGCAAGTCGATTCTTAATAGAAGGTTAATCTCCACAGTTTCCTTGGCCTGCGCCGGCAGGCAAAGACAAAAAAAGAGCCGCAAAAAGCGGCTCTGAAGGTGAAACAGGGAGAAAAATCAGACCAATTCGCCAAATGGTGAAAAACTGTCTGAGTCCAGACAAAATCCGGATGTTCACAGTAATGAATGATAAAGCTTAATTTTTAGTTAAAGACGCCCCGAAATTGTACTTGCTGCTATGCAGATTGCCGAGGCGGCGGGTAAATTTCAGGAACGGAAAAGGCTCTCGGCTGCCTTCCGACCGGAGGCCTTTTCGTTGCAGGCAAGTTCGAGACGCGCGATTTCCTCGTGAAGACGAGAGATACGCTCCTTCAGCTCATCGACCGACAGCAGGGTGATATCGCTACCGATCTCGTGGATACCCGGCTTTTTCGGACGGTCGTCGTCAAACAGGCTCATCGCGGTTTCTCCTTCATCCGTATTTGACGGCAGGATCGTCCGTTTCGGTCGGCGTGTCCATGGGGTTGGCCATCGACATGCTTTCCGGCGTGATCATCTGGTTGTTGGCAGACGGCATGTTCGTGTAGGCATCGCGCTCTCCGGCTGGAATGGCGGCGCGCTGGCGGCTGCGGAAGATGGAATAGCCGCTGATCGCCAGATGGGCGATCGCGGTGATGAGGAACAGTGAGTAGGGGCCAATGGCAGACATAATCGGGCCGCTCATGGTCGGTCCGATGATGGTGCCTATCCCATAGAGCAGCAGCAGGCCGCCCGACACCTTCACATATTCCTCCGGCGAGGCGAAGTCGTTCGCATGGGCGACGGTGATCGGATAGAGCGTGTTGGCCGCAGCGCCGTAGACGATAACGAGGCTGATCAGCAGATAGGGCGTGCTGGGCTGGAAGATAAACAACAGCAGCCCATCGACGGCAGCAATCGCGGCCATGATGGCCAGCACGTAGCGGCGGTCGATACGGTCGGAGAGCCGGCCCGCCGGCAGTTGCATCATCGCGCCGGCAAAGATGGTCGAACTCATCATGATGGCAATGTTGCCTTCGTCAAGGCCAGCACGGGCGCCGAAGACAGCACCGAGCGTGCCATAGGCACCGTTGGCGATGCCGACGAGCAGGATGCCGATGCACGAGACGGGTGAGTTTCTGTAGATGGCCGGGAGGTCGAGCTTGATGGCCTTCAGGGGCTGCGGCGAGGCGGCGTTGGACAGCGTCGTCGGCAGCATGGCTACGCAGTAGCAGATGCCGCAGACCATGAAGAGCATCGGCGTATGGATGTCGCCGAACGGGATCATCATCTGGCCGCCGACGGCGCCTATCAGGGTGATGCCGATGTACAGCGAAAAGATCGCGCCCCGGCTTTCGTTGGTGGCGCGCTCGTTCAGCCAGCTCTCGATGATCATCGAGGTGCCGGCGGTGCAGAAGCCGGTGACGGCTCGCAGCGCCACCCACCAGGCGGAATCGACGATCAGGCCGGTCAGCAGGGCGATGATGGCGATGACGGCGATGAAGCCCGAAAAGGCGCGGACATGACCGACTCGACGGACGAGCTTGGGCGCCGTCAGGCAACCCAGCACGAAGCCCGTTGCCCATGTCGTTCCGAGCAGGCCGAGCGTCGTCGTTGCATAGCCCTCGGCCGTGCCGCGAACGGGTAGCAGCAGGCTGTGAAGGCCGTTGCCCATGAACAGGAACAGGGTTCCGAACAGGAGCGCGAGGACGGGCAGAATATTTCTTTTCATATCCTATTGTCCGCTGGTCAGGCTTAAAAATCAGATAAGACGGCGGGGACAGGCATCGGTAGGCCCGTTCAGGCCAGTTTTTCGAGGAGAAAAATGTCCTGTCTGTGGCCGTGACCAGACAACAGAGAATTTTATGTCCAAACTCATAGGCTTGCTGCTGCTTCTGGCGATGGTGGTGCATCTGATCCGACCGCTCGGCCTGCCCGGGCTGCGGCGGCGCGCGGACTTCTGGAAGATCGCGATTTTGGCCTTCGCCATCTGGACGTTCGCGCTGGTGTTTCGCGAAGCGCTCTGATGCTGATGTAGCAATAGAAATGGCCCGGCTGTGGCAAGCCGGGCCATGGAGTCTACGAGCATTCGGTTAGGCAACCTTCAAGTGCTTGCCGCGTCTGGACAGTATCAGGCCTTGTTGACGCTGGCTGAGTAGATCTCATCGATCGTTTCGGCCAGGTTGGCGTCGAATTCGGCGTCGCTCATCGTGACGCGCAGGTTTTCTGTCAGCGCGCGCGAGAAGCTGGCGATCATGCCATGGTTATGGCTGAGCTTCTCGCATGCATCCGTGCGGCTGTAGCCACCGGAAAGGGCTACGACCCGGACGACCGACTTGTGAGAAATGAGCGGAGCGTAGAAATCGGCGACCGTCGGGATCGTCAGCTTCAGCATCACGGTTTCGGATGCAGGCAGCAGATCGAGCTGCTTTGCGATTTCGTCGCGAAGAATGGCTTCGGCCTCTGTCTTCGTTGCGCTTTTGATGGAGACTTCAGGCTCAATAATCGGCATCAGGCCGTGACTGATGATCTGGCGGGCAACCTCGAACTGCTGCTTGACGACAGCGGCAATCCCGGCCTTGTCGGCATTGCCAATCACCGAGCGCATCTTGGTGCCGAAAATTCCCTTTTCGCGGCCGCGCTTCAGGAGGGCGTCCAACTCCGGCATCGGCTTCATCAACTGGACGCCATTTTCTTCGGCAAGCAATCCCTTGTCGACCTTGAGGAGAGGCACGACGCCGCGCTTTTCCCAAAGAAATGAGGGAACTGGCTGGCCGTCGACGTCGCCGTCCATGGTCCGCTCGAAAAGGATGGCGGCGATAATCTTGTCACCGGTAAAGGCAGGCGCGCTCATGATGCGGACGCGCATGGCGTGCATCAGGCGATACATTTCATCGTCGCCCTGGTAGTCGGTCTCGGAAATGCCGTAGAGACGCAACGCACCGGGCGTCGAACCACCGCTCTGGTCCAGCGCCGCAATGAATCCCGGTGCAGAGCTCATCTTGTCCAACATCTTCGCGTCTACCATAGTTCACTCCCTATCCCTCGAAGCGGCGCATTGCGCACGCACGGATGTTGTTTCATTTCACGACCGACCGGCAACGCCTCTATCGATCAAACTAATGGATCTGCATCTCCAAGACGTTCGGTCCTTTCATGCTCTCCCAACACTGCCGGACCTGCGATACCAGAAGAATTTTAAAAGGAAAATCCTAGGTTAAGCTACTGAAACGATTGAAATGAATTCAATCGTTTGTAATGTCTGCGGCTACACTAGCACCAACGAAAAGACCGCGAAAGCTTTCGCTTTCACGGTCATCAAAACTTCAACTGGACGGGCGAACCGCCATTATGCAACTCACGCCTTGGCTTGAGCTTCCAGCGCTGCAACGCCCGGCAGGACCTTGCCTTCCATCCATTCCAGGAAGGCGCCGCCGGCGGTGGAGACGTAGGTAAAGTCGTCGGAAACGCCGGCGTGGTTGAGCGCCGAAACCGTGTCGCCACCGCCGGCAACCGATGTCAGCTTGCCCGACTTGGTGCATTCGGCGGCAAACTTGGCGACAGCCACGGTTGCTGCATCGAAAGGCGTGATCTCGAAGGCGCCGAGCGGGCCGTTCCAGACCAGCGTTTCGGCGCGGCCGACCCAGGCCTTGATCTGCTCGACCGTTTTCGGGCCGACATCGAGGACCATGGCGTCGGCTGGAATGCTGTCGATGATGACGACTTCGTTCGCAGCGCCGGCCTTGAATTCGCGGGCAACCACACCGTCTTCCGGCAGCACGATGGAGCAGCCGGACTGGGCTGCCTCAAGCATGATCTGGCGTGCCGTATCTGCAAGGTCGTGTTCGCAGAGCGACTTGCCGACTTCGGTGCCACGGGCGGCGATGAAGGTGTTGGCCATGCCGCCACCGATGACCAGTGCATCGACCTTCTTGACGAGGTTCATCAGCAGATCGATCTTGCTCGACACCTTGGCGCCACCGACGATCGCAACTACCGGGCGGACGGGATTGCCCAGGCCTTTTTCGAGGGCTTCAAGTTCAGCCTGCATCGTCCGCCCGGCGTAGGCCGGCAGCAGCTTTGCCAGACCTTCGGTCGAGGCATGGGCGCGATGGGCAGCCGAGAAGGCGTCGTTGATGTAGATGTCGCCGTTGTCTGCCAGCGACTGGGTGAAGGCAGGGTCGTTCTTTTCCTCGCCCTTGTGGAAGCGGGTGTTCTCGAGCAGCAGGATGTCGCCATCCTTCATCTTGGCGATCGCTTCCGTGGCGGGTGCGCCGATGGCATCGGAGGCGAAAAGGACGTCGTGGCCGAGCACCGACTTCACCGAGGAGACGATCTGCGACAGCGAAAATTCCGGTGTCGGGCCGTCCTTGGGGCGACCGAAATGTGCCATCAGGATGACCTTGGCGCCCTTGGCCGACAGTTCGAGGATGGTTGGGGCAACACGCTCGATGCGCGTGGTGTCACTGACATTCCCGTCCTTCATCGGCACGTTGAGATCGACGCGGACAAGCACGCGCTTGCCGACAATTTCGGTGAGATCGTCGAGGGTCTTGAAGCTTGGCATGGGAAAGATCCGCAAATTGATATGGTCGGAAGATGCGCCGACCATACTACGGATGGTCGGAGACGCAAGGCTGTCGGCCTGGGTTTTAGTCGCTACTCGAATCGTTTGAATTCGCCTTCGCGGCCCGTGCGCGGCGCCGCCTGAGGGCATCGCGAATGCGGTGGGCGATTTCGCGCATGTTGATGAACAGCGGCAGCGCATCGGTGGAATCGACCACTTCGAGTGACATGCCGACAGCCTTGATATGGTCGTTCTCGTCGAGGTCGCGAACGATCAATATGAGCGATCCGAGACGCACCCGGTCCGCATAGTCCGCCTTGCCGCCCAAGCGCTGGCGCATCAGTTCGGAAATCGTCAGGTTCTTCTCGTTTTCGTGCAGGAGGCCCGGGCCATAGGCAGCATCGAGATCCGCTGCCTGCCGCTGCGGCGAAATGGAGAAGGCGCCGAAGAACTCGGTATCTTCCGGATCGACCGGTGCGCGGGTGGCGAAAAGCCTGTCGAGCAGCCGCGAAAAGCTTGGCGCGATGAACAGGTAGACCAGATCGTTTTCCCGCAGCCGTCCGGCATATTGATAGCGCATCGACTTGCCGTCGCGCACCACCAGCGATGGCATGGCCCAGCGCGGGATCCGCTCTCCCAATAGCACAGGGCTGTCCTTGACAACGCGGTAGGAGAGCAGTTCGTGGTTGGCAGCGCCGGGCAGATCGACCTCGACCTTGTGAACGGCGCCGATGCGCGGCGGAATGATGAGCCCGAGCTTCTTGGCCACCGGCTTGATCGTCCAGCCCTGCAGCATCAGCGAGACGAGCACGATGATGAAGGCGACGTTGAAATATGTCTGGCCGAAATCGAGATTGCCGAGGATAGGCATGATGGCAAGCAGTATGGAGACGGCGCCGCGCAAACCGACCCAGGCGAGGAAGCCTGTCTCGCGCTGGGTATAGTCGAACGGCAGCAGACAGAGCCAGACGGCAACCGGTCGGGCGACGAAGATCAGCACCAGCGCCAGCAGTACGGCCGGCACGGCGATGGCTGGAAACTCCGACGGGGAGGCAAGCAGGCCGAGGACCAGGAACATGATGATCTGGGCGAGCCAGGTCATGCCGTCCTGGAAGCGCTTGATGGTCGCAGAGGCCGGCATCTTGTGGTTGCCGGCGTAGATGCCCGCGACATAGACCGCAAGAAAGCCGCTGCCGCCGACGGCGCCGGTGAACGAGAACACCAGCAGCGCCAGCGCCAGCACGAAGATCGGCGTCAGGCCGCGGTCGGTTTCGAGCTTGCCGGCGACCAGCACGATCATCATGCCGCCGAGCAAGCCGAGGATGACGCCGAGGCCCATCTGCTGGACGAACATGGCCAGCATGGCGATATTGACGCCGCCGACGCCTTCGCCGCTGCCGATCGCCTGTACCAGCGCAATGGTCAGGAAGATCGCCATCGGGTCGTTGGTGCCGGATTCGACTTCGAGCGTCGAGCGCACCTTGTCGCGGATATTGATGCCGCCGATGCGTAGCAGGAAGAAGACGGCGGCGGCATCCGTCGAGGCGACGATCGAGCCGAGAAGCAGGCCTTCCATCCAGCTGAAACCGAGAAGCCAGGATGCGGCCAGCCCGAAAATGGAGGCGGTAATGATGACCCCGAGCGAGGCTATCGTCAGAGCCGGGACGGCAGCCGCCTTGAAGGAGGACAGCGAGGTGCCAAAGCCGGAATCGAAAAGAATGACGGCCAGCGCGATCGAGCCGAGGATATAGGCGAGGTAATTGTTGCTGAAGGCGATGCCGAGCCCATCCTGGCCGGCCAGCAGGCCGATGACGAGAAACAGCAGTAGCAGGGGCGCGCCGAAGCGGAATGCGAGAAGGCTGGAGAAGGCGGCAATGAGGATCAGGACGGTGCAGACCAGGACGACGACATAAAATGCTTCCACGGACACTTCCCTTTTCTCGCATCCGGCCAGTGCCGGACGCCCCACGTCAGCCCGTAGCCGCGACGCGAGCCCTCCCTGCGCTCCCGTCCCCGACGCCGAATCCCCCAGCGCAAATGATTGCCCGCCGATTGTAGGCCATCCAGATTTGCTCTCAAAGGCTTAATGATCAATCTGGTCGATAGCTGGGCGAAATGTGGAATATCAAGTGTCTAAACAAAAAACGGCCCGGTTTCCCGAGCCGTTTTTCTAACGTGGCGGTGCAGTCGCTCAGATGGTCTTGGCGAAGGCGACGGCTGTGTCGGACATGCGGCTGGAGAAGCCCCATTCGTTGTCGTACCAGGAGAGCACGCGGACGAAATTGCCTTCCAGGACCTTGGTCTGGTCGAAGGCGAAGATCGACGAGTGGCTGTCGTGGTTGAAGTCGCGCGAAACCAGCGGCTCGTCGGTGTAGCCGAGGATGCCCTTCAGCTTGCCGTCGGAGGCAGACTTGATCACCTGGTTGATCTCTTCAACCGTGGTGTTGCGCTTGGCGACGAACTTGAAGTCGACGACGGAAACGTTCGGTGTCGGAACGCGGATCGACGTGCCGTCGAGCTTGCCCTTCAGTTCCGGCAGCACGAGGCCGACGGCCTTTGCGGCGCCGGTCGAGGTCGGGATCATGGACAGGGCTGCGGCGCGGGCGCGGTACAGGTCCTTGTGCATCGTGTCCAGCGTCGGCTGGTCGCCGGTGTAGGAGTGGATGGTGGTCATGAAGCCGTGGTCGATGCCGATGGCATCGTTCAGGACCTTGACGACGGGAACCAGGCAGTTGGTGGTGCACGACGCGTTGGAGATGACCAGGTGTTCCTTGGTCAGCTGGTCGTCGTTGACGCCGAAGACGACGGTAAGGTCGGCACCGTCGGCAGGGGCCGAGACGATAACGCGCTTGGCGCCGGCGGTCAGATGCAGGGCGGCCTTTTCACGCGATGTGAAGATGCCGGTGCATTCCATGGCGATATCGACGCCGAGTTCGCCATGCGGCAGGGCTGCCGGATCCTTGATCGCGGTGACCTTGATCGGCTTGCCGTTGCCGACGATGATCGTGTCGCCTTCGACCTTGACCGAGGCCGGGAACTTGCCGTGGATGGAATCGTAGCGCAGCAGGTGGGCATTGGTTTCGACCGGGCCGAGGTCGTTGATGGCAACGACTTCGATGTCGGTGCGGCCGGATTCGACGATGGCGCGCAGGATGTTGCGGCCGATGCGGCCGAAGCCGTTGATGGCAACTTTTACAGTCATGGTGGACACTCCCAAATCGGACAGGACTTTTCTAGTTGATGGAAGCAGGGCGCCGTGGCGCCCTGTATTGGGATCAGGAAAGCTTAGCTTCCGCAGCGGCAACGACGGCTTCCGCCGTGATACCAAAATGCTTGTAGACTTCCTTGGCCGGGCCGGAAGCGCCAAAGCCCTTCATGCCGATGAACGTGCCTTCCGGTCCGATGAAGGCATCCCAGCCTTCGCGGACGCCGGCTTCGACGGCGATCTTGACTGGCGAGTTGCCGAGGATTTCCGCCTTGTAGGCTTCGGGCTGTTCGAAGAACAATTCCGTCGAGGGAACCGAGACGACGCGGACCGTGATGCCCTTGGCTTCAAGCGCGGTGCGGGCGGCAACGGCGATTTCGACTTCAGATCCAGAAGCGAAGATCGTCACCTTGGCATCGGCAGAACCGGCCAGATTGTAGGCGCCGAGTTCGCAGAGGTTTTTCTCGCTGTATTCCAGGCGAGCGGCAACCATGTTCTGGCGGGTGAGGGCCAGACCCGACGGACGGTCCTTGGTCTTCAGCGCAATCTGCCAGCACTCGGCCGTTTCCGTGGCATCGGCCGGGCGGAACATCATCAGGTTCGGGATGGCGCGCAGCGAGGCCATCTGTTCCACCGGCTGGTGGGTCGGGCCGTCTTCGCCGACGCCGATCGAGTCATGCGTCAAAACGTGGATAACGCGAATGCCCATCAGCGACGCCAGGCGGATCGGCGGACGGCAATAGTCCGAGAAGATCATGAAGCCGCCGCCGTAAGGGATCAGGCCCCCGTGCAGAGCGATACCGTTCATGGCAGACGCCATCCCGTGTTCGCGGATGCCCCAGTGCATGTAGCGGCCGGCGAAATCCGTCGGCGTGATCGACACCATCTGGCTGGTCTTGGTGTTGTTCGATGGCGTCAGGTCGGCGGAGCCGCCGAGCGTTTCAGGCAGGAAGCCGTTGATGACCTCGAGCACGTCTTCCGACGCCTTGCGGGTCGCAACGGTCGGCTTCGTCTCGGCCAGCTTCTTCTTGTAGTCGCTGATGGCGGCGTCGAAGCCAGCCGGCAGGTCGCCGGCGAAGCGGCGGTTGAACTCGGCCTTCTTGGCTTCATCGGCTGCAGCGAGGCGCGACTGCCAGTCCTTCATATCGGGAACGGCACGCTTGCCGGCTTCGCGCCAGGCGTCGAGCACGTCGGCAGGAATGACGAAGGGCTCGGCATCCCAGTTGAGAGCCTTGCGGGTAGCCGCAATTTCCTCGGCGCCGAGCGGCGAACCGTGGACCTTGTGGGTGCCCTGCTTGTGCGGAGCGCCGAAGCCGATGATCGTCTTGCAGGCGATCAGGGTCGGACGGTCGGACTTCTGGGCTGCCTCGATCGCGGCAGAGATCTGGTCCGGCTCATGGCCGTCGACTTCGATGGTGTTCCAGTGAACAGCCTTGAAGCGGGCAATCTGGTCGGTCGAGTCCGACAGCGAAACGGCGCCGTCGATGGTGATCGAGTTGTTGTCCCAGAACAGGATGAGCTTGTTGAGCTTCAGGTGCCCGGCGAGCGCGATTGCCTCGTGGCTGATGCCTTCCATCAGGCAGCCGTCGCCGCACATCACGTAGGTGTGGTGATCCTGCAGCTCGGAGCCGAACTCGACGGCGAGCTTGCGTTCTGCAATCGCCATGCCGACGGCGTTGGCAATGCCCTGGCCGAGCGGACCGGTCGTGGTTTCGATGCCGGTGGCGTGACCGTATTCCGGGTGGCCGGCAGTCTTTGAGCCCAGCTGGCGGAAGTTCTTCAGATCCTCGATCGACATGTCTTCATAGCCGGTCAGATACAGAAGCGAGTATAGCAGCATAGAGCCGTGGCCGGCCGACAGCACGAAGCGGTCGCGGTTTGCCCAATGGGGCGATTTCGGATCGAATTTCAGGTATTTGGAGAAGAGTACGGTGGCGACGTCAGCCATGCCCATCGGCAGGCCGGGATGGCCGGAATTGGCCTTCTCAACGGCATCCATGGCAAGGAAACGGATCGCGTTTGCCATCCGGTCGTGTTTTTCGCGAGAGATCATGGTCGTTCCGCAAGGTTTGGGATGGTCTCGGTCTCGAGAGGGATGGACCACCGGTTGGAAGGCACAGCGAGGGAGGGATGCTTGGAACCCTGGATCGCAGTCTGCCTCAGGCGGCTGAGACATAGCAGTTGGGGCGAGCAAGTCAATAAATCCGGCGGCCAAACCCGGCCTCCGTCGCAAATATTTAACATTTGCCTTTTGTCTTGTACAAAAGACGACATGAGCCTGATAGGCTGCCGGAACTGAGGAAAGTCGCATGTCATCCACAGTTTAGCGGCCTTGCCGCATGCAGGCCTTTATTGACGGCCAGTTGCCGAGTTGAATACTGTGACAGATCAGGGCAATGCGCCACCATGGCGATTCGGAGCATTGTGCGTGGAACCGGGAAGACATGATGCCCACAGGCAAGACAGTGGACGCCGCCATCACGTCACTGCGTCAGGCGCTGGCAGCGCTGGATAATGCGGTCGACGTGCGTTTCGAACGGGAGCGCGAGCGAAGCGAGATCGACGCTGAGGTTCGCCGGACCCACGCCGACCGTTCACGGCTGGCACAGGAACTCGACCAGGCGGAATTTCGCGCCAACCGGCTGGAGGAGGTAAACCGCGAGGTTTCCCGCCGGCTGGTCACCGCCATGGAAACGATCAGGGCCGTACTCGATCGCTGACGCAGCGTCGCAGACAACCTTTGCCGTATCGGGCAAGACAGGACGGAATATCGCATGGCGCAGGTAACGGTAACGATCGACGGCAAGGCCTATCGCATGGCCTGCGAGGAGGGGCAGGAAGATCACCTGACGGATCTCGCCACACGGTTCGATCGCTATGTCAGCCACCTGAAGGAGCAGTTCGGCGAGATCGGCGATCTCCGGGTGACAGTCATGGCCGGCATCATGATCATGGACGAAGTGGCCGACCTGACGCGCAAGGTATCCGGGCTGGAGGCAGAACTCGACGCCTTGCGCGGTAACCGAGACACAGCGCTCGCCGCCAGTGCACAGACGGAAGAGGCGCTGGCCGGCGTTCTGGACGAAGTCGCCAGCAGCATTCGCGGCATCACCGAAAAACTGGTCGCCAAGCCGGGCGCGGAAGCGCACTGAGTTTAGATAGCATCGATTGCGAACCCTGGCATCTGAACATGACGGCGATAAAACCCTGAACGGCAAATCCGTAGAGGGTAGCGTTCGTCGATGACGTCGCCGAGCGTTAATTCTCGACCGATGGCACTGGTGCGCAAACCCAAAGCGCATTATATGTCGAATTGCGGTCTGCGCTTCCCGGCAGGTACCACAATCCCTGGGGCCATACTCGATCCAAAGGGAGCTGTCCCTGGCCAGGCCCGTGGGCTTGGACATATGGCGCCCACCTACGTTTGTAGGCACCCAGGATCGTAAAAAACCACCGGTCGTCGTGGATCGCACTTTCGCCTTCGGGCGGGTTTTACGCAATTTGCCTTGCGACTTCTGTCTCCGCGCCCGTCGCGCCCACTATAATCTTCCTTTTTTGAAGAGAATATTGTCGCCGATCAAGGCGCTGCGCCAAAAATGCCTGAATTCAGAGAGATGTGACGGCGACATGTCGTCGCCTTGAAAGAATCTGCGTACAACCGCCGAATAGAAATATTCGCGTTGACGTACATCTGCTAAGCGGGGCGCAGAAGTGACCCATTCAAACAGGTAAAGTATGTCGAGCCCGATCGATCTGGAACCAGCCGAAGACGACCTCGAGGAGCGCGGCTGGCTGGTCACGATGTTGCGCCGCTATCGCACGCAGCTGCTGGCGCTGGGCAGCGTCGTCGTCTTCGGCATGGTCGCCTACGCGATTTTCCACCTGACGACAGAAGTCCGGTACGACGATATCGTGCTCGCTTTGAGCGACACCTCTGCCCGTGCGATCCTGCTTGCGCTGCTGTTTACCGGCCTCAGCTTCTTCGCGCTGATCTTCTACGATACCAATGCGCTTGAATTCATAGACAAGAAGGTGCCGTTTCCGCATGTGGCGCTGACGGCGTTCAGTGCATACGCCGTCGGCAACACTGCCGGTTTCGGCGCATTGAGCGCAGGCGCGATCCGTTACCGCGCCTATTCGCGCATGGGGCTGACACCGGAAGACATCGGGCGCATCGTCGCCTTCGTGACGCTGTCGTTCGGCCTTGGCCTTGCCGCCGTCGGTTCGATCGCGCTGATGATTATTGCCGATGAAATGGGGCCGTTGATCAATGTCGACAGCCTCGTGCTGCGCGGCGTCGCCGGTGTCATCCTGGGCCTACTGGCGGTCTTGCTTTACATGGGCCGCGGCGGGCGGGTGATTTCCATCGGCAGCTTCACGCTGCGTCTGCCGGATTCGCGCACCTGGTCGCGCCAGTTCCTGGTCACCGCCTTCGATATCGCGGCGTCAGCGACTGTTCTCTACGTGCTGCTGCCGGAATCGTCGATCGGCTGGCCGACATTCCTCGCGGTCTATGCCATCGCCGTCGGCCTCGGCGTCCTCAGCCATGTCCCGGCCGGCCTTGGTGTCTTCGAGACCGTGATCGTCGCGTCGCTTGGCAGCGCCGTCAACGTCGATGCGGTGCTGGGCTCGCTGGTACTCTACCGGGTGATCTACCATGTGATCCCGCTGCTGCTTGCGATCATGGTCGTTGCGGTGACCGAACTGCGCCGCTTCGTCGACCATCCCGCTGCTTCCAGTGTGCGGCGTGTCGGCGGGCGGCTTATGCCGCAGTTGCTGTCGACCTTCGCGCTATTGCTGGGCGTCATGCTGATCTTTTCGAGCGTCACGCCGACGCCGGATGAAAACCTCGAGTTCCTGTCGGATTATCTTGCCCTGCCTGTGGTCGAAGGTGCACATTTCCTGTCGAGCCTCGTCGGCCTTGCCATGGTCGTCGCAGCCCGTGGCCTTGGCCAGCGCCTCGATGGCGCCTGGTGGGTTTCGGTGGGCTGCGCGGTTGCAGCGGTAACGCTGTCGCTGCTGAAGGCGATCGCGCTCGTCGAGGCGTCGTTCCTGCTGTTTTTCATTTTCGGCCTGTTCGTCAGCCGAAAGCTGTTCAACCGCCCGGCTTCGCTCGTCAACCAGGCGCTGACAGCCGGATGGCTGATGGCTATTGCGGTCATCTGCATCTGCGCCATTGTCATCCTGTTCTTCGTCTATCGCGACGTCGCCTACAGCAACCAGCTCTGGTGGCAGTTCGAGTTTGCCGACGAGGCGCCGCGTGGCCTGCGTGCCGTGCTCGGCCTTTGCATCGTTGCCTCCGGTATTGCCGCGTTCAGCCTGCTCCGTCCGGCGACCTCGCGACTGCTGCCGGTCTCGGACGACGATGTCGAGCGGGCCGTTGCCATTGTCGAAGCGCACGGCATCGCCGACGCCAATCTTGTGCGGATGCGCGACAAGAGCATAATGTTCTCCGAAAAGGGCGATGCCTTCATCATGTACGGCAAGCGCGGTCGCTCCTGGATCGCCCTGTTCGACCCGATCGGACCGCGGCACGCGCTGGCCGATCTCGTCTGGCGGTTTGTCGAATCCGCGCGTACGGCGGGCTGTCGGTCGGTATTCTACCAGATCTCGCCAGGGCTCCTGTCGCACTGCGCCGATGCCGGCATGCGGGCCTACAAGCTCGGCGAACTCGCCGTCGTCAATCTCAATACCTTCGAGCTGAAGGGCGGCAAGTGGGCCAATCTCCGCCAGACGGCAAGCCGTGCGGTGCGCGACGGGCTTGAATTCGCGGTCATCGAGCCGCAGGACGTAGGCGAGGTGCTGGACGAACTCGCGGCAGTCTCGAACGCCTGGCTGGAAGACCACAACGCCAAGGAAAAGGGCTTCTCCCTCGGCGCCTTCGATCCCGACTATATCCTGTCGCAGCCGGTCGGCGTTCTCAGGAAGGACGGCCGCATCGTTGCCTTTGCAAACATACTCGTGACGTCGACCCACGAAGAGGGCTCGATCGACCTGATGCGCTTTTCGCCCGACGCACCGAAGGGTTCCATGGACTTTCTCTTCGTCCAGATCCTCGAGCATCTTAGGAATGCCGGATTTCAGCGCTTTAACCTCGGGATGGCACCTCTATCCGGAATGTCGAAGCGTGAATCGGCGCCGGTCTGGGACCGGATCGGCGGCACGGTTTTCGAACACGGTGAACGGTTTTATAACTTCAAAGGGCTAAGAGCCTTCAAAGCAAAATTTCATCCCGACTGGCAGCCGCGCTATCTCGCGGTTTCAGGCGGGGTCAGTCCGATGATTGCGCTGATGGACGCGACGTTCCTGATCGGCGGCGGACTAAGAGGAGTCGTCAGGAAATGATCTTGAAATACGCAGCTTCCTTCGCAATGGCGGCCTTGCTCACGCTGGGTGTCGCCCACGCGGACGAGGTCAATAAGAAATACGACACCGGCATCATCCCGTCGCCGCACATCCTTGTGCCGACGGGCAAGGTAGTTGGCGAAGTCGTGCTGATCTCGGATATCGGTGGCTGGGGCGATAAGGAAAACGCCGTTGCACAGACGCTGCTGGCGAAGGGCTCGATGGTCATCGGGATCGACTATCCTTCCTTCCTGAAGGCACTCAACAATTACGATGTCAGCCAGAACGATGGCTGCATCTACATGGTTTCCGACATCGAGTCGCTGAGCCAGCAGGTACAGCGGTCTGTCGCCGACAGCGCCTACGAGCTGCCGATCATCGCCGGTGTTGGTGCTGGTGGCACCATGGCGCTGGCAATTGCCGCGCAGACACCGGACGCCACTGTGTCACAGACGCTGGCCGTCGATCCTGCCGCAGGCATCGCCCTCACCAAGGATCTCTGCACGCCTGCCGAAAAGGTCAAGACCGGCGACAACGTCGTCATCGGACTGATGGACGGCGTGCTGCCAAACCCGATCATTGCCAGCTTCACCCCGGCAGCGCCCAAGGATGGCCGCGACCATGTCGAGGCGATGCAGAAGGATCATCCGGAAATCGAAATCCGCGATTCCACGGACGACGCCACGACGACCCTCAGCAACACCCTGGTCGATCTGGTAAAGTCGCTGAGCGCCGAAAAGTCGCCGCTTGGCCTTCCCATCAACGTGCTTGAAACCAAGCCGACCGAGGACACGCTGGCGATCATCTATTCCGGCGACGGCGGATGGCGCGACATCGACAAGGAAGTCGGCTCCTACCTGCAGGATCAGGGCATTCCGGTGGTCGGCGTCGATACGCTGCATTATTTCTGGTCGGAGCGTAAGCCACAGGAAACTGCAGACGATCTGGGCCGCATCATCGATTACTACACCAAGCACTTCAATGTGCAGCACGTCGTGCTGATCGGTTACTCGTTCGGTGCCGACGTCATCCCGGCCAGCTACAATCTGCTGAAGCCGAAGGAACGCAGCCAGGTGGTGCAGATGTCGCTGCTGTCGCTGTCGCGCAAGGTCGACTATGTCATCTCGGTAATGGGCTGGCTCGGCGCTTCCAGCGAGGGCAAGGGCGGCGATCCGCTCAAGGACCTTAAGAAGATCAACCCGAAGATCGTGCAGTGCGTCTATGGCACGGATGACGACGAGGACGTTGCCTGCCCCGATCTGAAGGGCACCGGCGCCGAAGTCGTCGCCATGGCCGGCGGTCACCATTTCGACGACGATTACGAGACATTGTCGAAGACGATCATCGCCGGCGTCAAAAGCCGTCTCGGCGAATAGGGAACATCCCGCCGGGTCGTTGCTTGTCGCAGTGCCCCGGCAAGACTATCTAGCTTTGCATCTGACTGCGGCTGACGGTATCTGGGGCAATCTTCGACCTACGACGCCTGCGTCGGCCCGGTCGATCATCTGCCAACCGAAAGAGATACTCCTTGTCCGCTGATAACGTTTCCGTCTTCGATAAAAGCTACGCCGCCTTCCTGTTCGACATGGACGGGACGATCATGAACTCGATCGCCTCCGCAGAACGGGTCTGGGGCGCCTGGGCTGCGCGCCAGGGTCTGGATGTCGAGAAATTCATGCCCACCATGCACGGCGCCCGCGGTATCGATACGATCCGCAACCTCAATCTTCCCGGCGTAGATCCTGCTGTCGAAGCCGCTGCAATCGAGAGGGACGAGATCGCCGATGTCGCCGGCGTCGTGCCGATTTCCGGTGCCATCGATTTTCTGGCCTCGCTGCCTGCCGACCGCTGGGCCATCGTTACCTCGTCGCCGATTGCGCTTGCCAAGGCGCGGCTGGCGGAGGCGGGAATCCCGATGCCGCGTTTCATCGTGACTGCCGAGGACGTCAAGGTCGGCAAGCCCAATCCGCAGTGCTACATTCTGGGTGCCGAACGGCTGGGCGTGAGCGTCACCGAATGCCTGGTGTTCGAGGACGTGCCGGCTGGTATCAAGGCTGGCGAGGCGGCAGGCGCCGACGTCATGGTCATCACCGCGACGCATGGCCACCCGATGCAGACACCGCACACGACGATCCCCAATTATGATAGCGTCCGCGCCCGTATCGGCGCCAACGGAAAGCTGTCGGTGGTGCGCGCCTGAGGGGCGCAGCCACGCCCGGGCGTTGGCTTGCGGGATGGACGACATGGCTTCGAGTGAGATGAAAGCACAGGTTCGCAAGCAACGGCTGGCGGCTCGCGACGCGCTGCCGGCGGATTTGCGGGCGCAAAAAAGCGCCACCATGGTGCGGTGTGGTGATGCGGAAATCCGCTTCGAGCCGGGAGCGGTTATCGCCGGCTTCCTGCCCATCCGCTCCGAGGCGGACATCCGGCCGTTGCTCGATCAATTGCGATCGCGGGGCGCGCGCGTTTGCCTGCCCGTCGTCATCGACAGGCAAACGATCGTCTTTCGCGAACTGGCAGATGCCCGTTCGCTTGTTCCCGGTGCCTTCGGTACCCTCGGACCTGACGAGACCGCAGCGCTGCTGGAACCCGATATCCTGCTGGTGCCGCTATCGGCGTTCGACGCTAGCGGACGGCGGATTGGCTATGGTGGCGGCTATTATGACAGGGCGATTGCGCTTTTACGACGGAAAGGCCTCGCGCGGCGCCTGATCGGCATTGCATTCGATTGCCAAGAAGTGCCATCAGTACCCGCCGAGCCGCACGACGTTCCCCTTGACGCCATTCTGACCGAAAGCGGCCTTCGCATTTTCTGACCGGAGACCGACGTGGAATGAGACTGCTATTTCTGGGTGACATGGTTGGCAAGACCGGGCGCGTGAGTGTCTGGAACCGCCTGCCGGGGCTGGTGTCCGATCTCAAGCTCGATTTTGTCATCGTCAACGGCGAGAATGCGGCCGGCGGTTTCGGCATCACCGAAGAAATCTTCCTGGAAACCATCAATGCCGGCGCCGACGTGGTGACGACGGGCAATCATGTGTGGGACCAGAAGGAAGCGGTTTCCTTTGCAGGCCGACATGACCAGTTCCTGCGCCCGGCCAATTATCCGGCCGGAACGCCCGGACGCGGCTCCGGCCTCTACTATGCGCGCAATGGCGCCCGCGTGCTGGTCGCCAACATCATGGGCCGCGTGTTCATGCATCCCGAACTCGACGATCCCTTCAAGTCGGCCGAGGCCATCCTGGCTGCCTGCCCCCTGAAGGAGCAGGCCGACGCGATCGTCTTCGACTTCCATGCGGAGGCTACCAGCGAAAAGCAATGCTTCGGCCATTTCGTCGATGGCCGCGCGAGCTTCGTCGTCGGGACCCACACCCATGTGCCGACAGCCGATGCGCAGATCCTCAACGGCGGAACCGCCTACATGTCCGATGCTGGCATGTGTGGCGACTATGATTCCTCGCTGGGCATGGAAAAGGAAGAACCGCTCAACCGGTTCATTTCGAAGATGCCGAAAGGCCGCTTCGAGGCCGCATCCGGGCCGGCGACGATATGTGGGGTCGGCGTGGAAATCTCCGATTCGACCGGGCTGGCGGAAAATATAGCGCCGCTGCGGATCGGGCCTCGCCTGGCTGAGACCGTTCCCTCGTTCTGGAACTGACCCAAACAGATTTTGAAGTAGCCCGGGCTGTCCGTTGACGGCCCGGGCTATTCTCGTTCAGGCAAACGTCAGGTGGCGCTTGACGCCGACGTCCGGCATCTTGTCGTCGTCGAGATTGGCCTTGGCGATCTCCCAGCCGAATTTCAGCTTGCTGCCGGTCGAGATCCACAGTTCCGCGTCTTCGACATGCATCGCAAGCATCGTCAGGGTCGGGTCCTTCTTGCCGTCGTGATACCAGGCGGCGGTCACCGAACTCCAGTACTCGTCGATCTTCGCCTGGTCGGCGCGGACCTCGATCTTGCCGGCGAGGCTGGCATGGTAGTCGTGATCCTTGCCGACCACGCAGAAGCGGGCGCGTGCGCCGGTCTTGATGCTCTTGACGATATCTGCATCCGTCTTGGTGTAGAACCAGATGGTGTTTGTCGTCGGATCGGCGTGCGGCGCCATTGGCTGCATGTGCATGTCGATGCCGTCGATACCCAGCATGCCGGCGTGCACCGCATCGATCTGCTCCCACAACTGCTTTGCCGGATGTTCCTGTGCTTCGCTGAAGCTGGCCATGGCCAATCCTTTCGATTTGATAATGCGTCCTGAAACGTGAGGTGGGCCACCTTTGTTCCTTCAGTCAACCTCCGGCGTGGCAGGGCTTTTCGCTTGAATGCCGGTGGCTTCGCACCTATAAGGCGCCATTCATATCAAAAGACTGAGCAGGGGTGCCATGGCTGGCCATTCACAGTTTAAAAACATCATGCATCGCAAGGGTCGCCAGGATTCCGTGCGGTCGAAAATGTTCTCCAAGCTGGCGCGCGAAATCACCGTCGCCGCCAAGGCCGGACTGCCCGACCCGACGATGAACGCCGCCCTGCGTCTCGCTATCCAGAACGCCAAGGCGCAGTCGATGCCGAAGGACAACATCGACCGTGCGATCAAGAAGGCATCGGGTAGCGAAGGCGAAAACTACGAGCAGATCCGCTACGAAGGTTACGGCCCCGGCGGCACTGCAGTGATCGTCGAAGCGTTGACCGACAACCGCAACCGCACCGCCTCGAACGTTCGCTCGACCTTCACCAAGGCCGGCGGTACGCTTGGCGAAACAGGCTCGGTTTCCTTCTCCTTCGACCACGTTGGCGAAATCACCTACAAGCTCGCGGTCGGCGATGCAGACAAGGTGATGGAAGCGGCAATCGAGGCCGGCGCCGACGACGTGACTACCGATGATGAAGGCCACACGATCATCTGCGGCTTCGAAGCGCTGAACGAGGTCTCCAAGGCGCTGGAAGCAACGCTGGGCGAGGCGGAAACTGTCAAGATCGTCTGGAAGGCGCAAAACACAGTGCCGGTCGACGAGGAAAAGGCAGTTTCGGTGATGAAACTGATCGACAGCCTCGAGGACGACGACGACGTCCAGTCCGTCTATTCGAACTTCGAGGTTTCCGACGAGGTCATGGCCAAGCTGTCGGCCTGACGTTTTAGCGGGCTACCGAGTTGATACACCCACCACCCGCTTCTGCGGAAGGTGGGTGTTTCTGTTTTGAGGCCAGGTCCGTTGTGGCAAGCTGGAGAAGTGGCCAAACCGTCGTCCATGCCCGCAGCCTCAGCGGCGGCGGTGCAGGATGTGGATCTCGGCGGTCTTGCGTCGCACCGGATCTGTCAGCGTGAAATTGCCCAGCCTGTTGTCCATCTCGCCCGCCTCGGAGGCGAGGCGATGGATTGCGGCGGTCGTTTCTTCCACCATGGCGGCGTTCTGCTGTGTCATGGCGTCGAGATCGGTGACGGCAAGGTTGATCTGCCGAAGTGTCTCCGCTTCCTCGTGTGTCGAGCGCATGATTTCGCGGATCTGAACGTTGATGTTCTCGACATGGGTGCTGATGCCGTCGAGTGCGACGCCGGCGCGTTCGACCAGCGCTACGCCGTTTTCGACTTCCCCGGTCGATTTCGCCAGCAGGCCGGCAATTTCCTTGGCGGCGCTGGACGAGCGCTGTGCCAGTTCCCGCACTTCGTGGGCGACGACTGCAAAGCCTTTGCCAGCTTCACCCGCACGAGCCGCTTCGACGCCGGCATTGAGCGCCAGAAGATTGGTCTGGAAGGCAATGCCATCGATGACGCTGATGATCTGGTTCATCTGTCGCGACGAGCCCTGGATGGCTTCCATGGCGGCGATCGTCTCGCGCATGATGCGACCCGACCCTTGCGTTTCGGCCTGTGCGTCGCGTGCTATGCGCTCGGCCTGCTCCGCACGGGTGATCTGCACACGGACGGCATCGGTGATGGCGCCGACTGCACTTGCGGTCTCGGTGATCGAGGCCGCCTGGCGTTCTGTGCGGCCCGCAAGTTCGGTTGCGCCGCCGCGCATTTCCTCAGAGCCGGAATGGACGGCCATGGAGTTGCCGCCGATCGCCGTCATGGTGTCGCTGAGCGTTGCCAGGGCCTTGTTGAAATTGACGCGCAGGCCTTCGAGTTCGGCGGGGAAGGCGGTATCGAAGCGGTAGGCGAGATCGCCGGCAGCCAGATGATGCAGACCCTCGTCCAGGTTTTCGACGACATCCTGCAGCACGCGGGCTTCCGCCTCGCGCTCCGTCAGCCTTGCCTGGCGCTCGGCTGCCGCATTTTTCTGAGCCTCGGCGCTGGCAGCCTCCAGCAGGCGCTGGTCAATGAGCGACTGGCGGAAGCGTGCAAGGGCCTTCGCCATCGTGCCGATCTCGTCGTTGCGATCCTGACTGCCGATCTCGTTGTCCAGCTTGCCATCCGCGACATCGCGAGTAACCGCGGCCAGACGGGCCAGCGGCGCAAAGAGAAGCTTCATCACAAGGCCGGTTGCCAGCGCCACGAGGATGAGTACGCCGAGGCCGATGAGTGTCAACAACTTGGCAATCGCGATCGAGCCGGCATTGAGTTCGCTTTTCAGAAGGCTCTCGACAATCAGGAAATGCTTGCCGCCAAACGCGATCGGGCGGGCATAGGCGCGCGCCTCACCATCGGGACGCATGAGGTCAGCAACGCTGATATCGTTGCCGGCCAATGCCTCGGCAGCAAAACCATAAGCGGCGCCATCGACAGCTACGAGGTGTCCGGCTTCGTCGACGCCGATAACCGAACCGTCTTCCGAAACGACGACCGACCTCGCCGTGCTCGTGGCCGGGTTGCCCTTGGACAGGATGGAGGCGAGGATATCGTCGCGCACCTGGAAAATCATCACGCCCTTGGGTGCGCCAAGCTTGAGGATGGGGACGGCAAAGTAGACGGCGCCCTTCTGGGTCGCGGGGTCTACACGCAGGCCGGAAAAGGCGCTCGGGGCGGTGTCGTTGGTTGCCTTGGCGACGTTTGCGACAGCATCTGCGTAGGTTTTCCCGAGGCTCGATGCGACCCAGGCCGGGCTCTTGAGGTTTTCTGCGAAGGCGGGGCCCTTCTTGTAGGAATAGATCACCGCGCCATCCATGTCGGCAATCAGCAGGTCGCTGAAAGGCGAGCCCTGGAGGTCGCGGCCGATTTCCGTCTGGGCAGTCTCGTGGCTGGAGTAATAGAACCCGCTGGGGCCGACGGGCTTCAGAAGCTTTTCACGCTGGTCGGCCGGATTGGGGTTCTGGCTGACGAATACTCTCTGTAATTCCGCACGCGCGTCGCCGGAGGTCTTCTCGATGGTTTTCCAGCCGCTTCTAAGGCTGGTGATTGTCATCTGTACCGCCTCGATGCGGGCAATCGAATCCGCCTGGGTGCCGATCTGCTGCAACTGGTCCTGCAGCATGTCGCCGCGGAAAACCAGGACGCTCTTCTTTGCCTCGAGCGCCTGATCGTCCGAAAGCCTGTTGCTGGCGATATAGGCGAGGCCGTCTAGAACGGCGACGGAGAGGAGCGTCAGCAGCAGGAAGGTGGCGATCACCTTGAAGGACAGCGACTGGAACCGGCGAGACATGGCGTAACCTCTAGACTCTCGTTTCGTCGATAGCGCGAAACGATGTGCAGCGAAAAAGTTGTCAAGATGTAAACTGGGGTGCGGCCGCAGCCGAACCACCTGCGAAGGCAATATCCGGGAAGAGTCGGCAAAATGGCTTAATCGCACGTAAAGACGCGTGATGAATTATCTTGATGTTTTCGCTTTGTTCACATTTTTCTGGCACATGGTTGCCATGAACGGTAGGTTGACGACCATGCAGAACACGATTCGTATCATCGGCATAGATCCAGGCCTGCGCCGCATGGGCTGGGGCATCATCGACGTGCTCGGAAACTCCCTGCGGTTTGTCGCATCGGGCACAGTGCTGTCCGATGGCGACATGGACCTGGCGTCGCGGCTCTGCCAGCTGCATGACGGGCTGTCTGATGTGGTGCACACTCACCAGCCGCATGAAGCCGCGGTGGAGCAGACTTTCGTTAACAAGGATGCTGTCGCAACGCTCAAGCTCGGCCAGGCACGCGGCATCGCCATGCTGGTGCCGGCACGGGCGGGGCTCGCGGTCGCCGAATATGCTCCGAACGCGGTCAAGAAAGCGGTCATCGGGGTCGGCCACGGCGAAAAGCAGCAGATCCACATGATGCTGAAGATCCTGATGCCGAAGGCGGAGTTCAAGGGCAACGATGCCGCCGATGCGCTGGCCATCGCCATATGCCATGCGCATAATCGTGGTGGCAACCGCATGCGACAGGCCTTGCTGGCCGCCGGATAGCGTTTTGATACGTCACCACCACCAAAACCTGACGGATATCCCATGATCGGCAAACTCAAAGGCACCATCGAGGAAATCGGCGAGGACTACGCGCTCGTCGATGTTCACGGCGTTTGCTATGTCGCCTATTGCTCCAGCCGGACGCTGGCAAGGTTAGGCGGCGTCGGCGAGGCCTGCGTGCTGTTCATCGAAACCTATGTGCGCGAAGACCAGCTGAAGCTGTTTGGTTTCCTCACAGTGCTGGAGCGGGAGTGGTTCATTCTGCTGCAGAGCGTCCAGGGCGTCGGGGCGAAGGTGGCGCTGGCGGTGCTGTCGACGCTGACGACCTCGGAGCTTGCCAACGCCATTGCCCTGCAGGACAAGACCGTCATTTCGCGAGCACCCGGTGTCGGCCCGAAGGTTGCAATGCGGATGGTACTGGAATTGAAGAACAAGGCTCCGGCGTTTGCAGGCGAGGCGCTGAACATGGGCCTCAAGCAGGAGATCGGCGAGGGCGTTGCTGCAGCGCCTGTGTCGGATGCCGTGTCGGCCCTTACCAATCTCGGTTACTCGCGCGACCAGGCCGCCAACGCCGTTGCCGCCGCCATGAAGACGGCGGGCGAGGGTGCCGACAGCGCCAAGCTCATCAGGCTGGGGCTGAGGGAGTTGTCGAAGTGAGAATTCCTTGCGGCCCCCGAAACTCCTTGCTATCGCTGGAAAGTAAGGAGATGCTGCCAATGAAGATTTACTATGGAACGATAACATCAAAGGGGCAAACTACCGTGCCATCAGAAGTTCGTGACATACTGAATTTGGAGCCCGGGGACAAAATTCGCTATGTCCACCAGGATGGCAAAATCTTTATCAAGGCTAAAAACAAACGTGCTGTCGATCTTCTGGGCAAGTTCTACGACCCGGATCGGCTTCCGATCCCCGTGGACGAAATGAAACGTGCCGTTGGCGAGGCTATTTTCGACCATATTGTTGGAACGCAATGATCGGTCTGGATACAAACATCTTGCTTCGCGTCTTCTTGAAAGACGATGTGGCGCAAAGCGCTAAGGTCGCTGAACTGTTTGCGCGTCTCGGTGAAATAGGTCCCGGATATATAAGCTGTATCACGCTTATGGAATTCGCTTGGTTTTTGCGACAGCGTATCAAGCTCACGAGAGAGCAGATCGCTGACGGAATTGCGGATCTGCTGGATTCGGAAGACATAATTCTGGAAGACGAAGAAGCTGTCGAAGAGGTTCTTGACGTAATGAGCCGCTCGCAGGCTGAATTTGCAGACGCGTTCATTGCCGTCCGCAATCGCAATGCCGGGTGTAGCGCAACCTTCACATTCGACGAGCGCGCCGCCAAGACGATCGAGGGAATGGAACTGCTCGCATGACCGAACCCGCCCGCCTGATCACGCCCGAGAAGCGTGGCGAAGACCTGGATACGACGCTGCGGCCGCAGTCGCTCGACGAGTTCACGGGCCAGGCGGATGCCCGCGCCAACCTGAAAGTTTTCATCGAGGCGGCGAAGAACCGGGGCGAGGCGCTGGATCACGTGCTGTTCGTCGGTCCGCCCGGTCTCGGCAAGACGACGCTGGCGCAGATCATGGCCAAGGAGCTCGGCGTCAATTTCCGCTCGACTTCAGGGCCGGTCATTGCCAAGGCCGGCGACCTGGCAGCACTTCTGACCAATCTCGAGGACCGCGATGTCCTGTTCATCGACGAAATTCACAGGCTGAGCCCTGCAGTCGAGGAAATCCTCTATCCGGCGATGGAGGATTTCCAGCTGGACCTGATCATCGGCGAGGGCCCAGCGGCGCGTTCCGTGAAAATCGACCTGGCAAAATTCACGCTGGTCGCCGCCACCACTCGGCTCGGTCTGCTGACGACACCGTTGCGCGACCGGTTTGGCATCCCCGTGCGGCTCAACTTCTACACGGTCGAGGAGCTGGAACTGATCGTCCGGCGTGGCGCAAGGCTGATGGGTCTGCCGATTGCCGATGACGGTGCGCGGGAGATTGCCCGCCGCGCGCGCGGGACACCGCGTATCGCAGGCCGGCTTTTGCGCCGCGTTCGCGATTTCGCCGAGGTGGCGCGGGCGGAATCAGTCACGCGGCAGATTGCCGACGAGGCGCTGACGCGGCTGCTCGTCGATAATCTCGGGCTCGATCAGCTCGACAAGCGCTACCTCAACATGATCGCCGTTAACTTCGGTGGCGGACCGGTGGGTATCGAGACCATCGCAGCCGGCTTGTCCGAGCCGCGCGATGCCATCGAGGATATCATTGAGCCCTACATGATCCAGCAGGGTTTCATCCAGCGCACGCCCCGTGGCCGCGTGCTGACACCGACCGCCTGGCGGCATCTGGATCTGCAGCCGCCGAAAGACCTGGAAGCGGCGCAGTTCCGGCTGTTCCAGGAAGAGGAGTGATCGCCCGTTCAGGGAACAACGAGCCCGGCATCTGCATTTGGGAGGCTTCGAGAGGAGCATCGCAATGCACAAATTTCGCGTGGGGTCCAAGGTCGAGTGGAAGTGGGGCAAGGGAACGGGCACCGGCAAGGTGACGGAGAGTTTCACCGACGATGTGGAGAAAACTATCGAGGGGTCGGTGATCAAGCGCAAGGCCAGCGCCGAAGAGCCAGCTTATCTCATCGAACAGGAAGACGGCGGGCGTGTCCTGAAAAGCCACTCCGAAATCAAGGCTGCTTCCTGAGATCGGACGGCTACAAGCCTGCGCCGCTGACGAAACGACTATCCCCGCTTGGACACCGTGGCCGGAACCGCCTCGGTGGCATGCGGCAGTCCCTGCGCCAGCGAGGCAACCGTCTTTTCCAGCAGGGCCCTGCCGCCGCCGCGCCAGCCCAGTGCTGCGATCTTGGATGTGTCCATCTCGCTGATGATGTTGCCCGGTGCTCGGGCCGGCAGCGGGTGAGGGCTGCCGGTGACGCGCTGGAGAATGGCGAGGATCTCGTGGGTTTCCGTCAGGACGTCGGAGACATTGAAGACTTCATTGGCAATGCGGGCGGTGTCGGTTTCGAGCATGAGACGGACAGCCTGTCCGACGTCGCGTCCGTGAACCTCGGTACCAGCGCGCGACGGGACAGGCTTGCCGGCGAGGTAGTTGCTGAAGATGTCGGTCCACTTGTTGGGCCGGAGATCGCCATAGACGCCGGTCAGGCGGAGGCTTGCGGCGGCAAAGCCGGGGGCATTGATCGCGGAAAGCGCGCGCTCGGCATTCAGCTTGACGCGGCCATAGAGCGTATTCGGGTTGGCCTCCGAGGTTTCAAAAAGCACCTCGCTGGCGGAGCGATCGCCATAGACGGCGCGCGTCGACAGGAAGACACAGCGGCGGATTCCGGCGCGCTGGGCAGTCTCGAACAGTTTGACGCTTCCATCGAGATTGAGCCTCTGGAAGGCTGCGGGGTCGTCGCCTTCACCACCACGATAACGGCCAGCGACATGATGGAAGCCGGCGTGGACGAAGAAATAGGCGTCGTCGAAGGCGTGACCCTGGTCTGCGTTCGGATCGAGCCGCAGCGGAACGAAGCTGACGGGCTTTGAAAACAGGCCGGGCTCCGGCTGATGCCGGCCGCCGACAGCGACCGAATAGCCATGGGAAAGAAGATCCTCGACGATATAGCGACCGACGAGGCCCGTCCCACCCGCTACCAAAACTTTCATGTCGTCACTTTCGGGTTTGCCAGCGCAGCAATGTCCGGAATGTCCAGATCCTGATGGAATCGCTGCCAGAGATCGATCAGCGGTGCCAGTCTGTCAGCCTTGGGATGATTCGTCTCCCAGGGCTTTTCATATTGGTAGTGCAGGATCGAAATACTCTTCCAGTCCCAAAGCAAGGGCATGGTAAACCACACATATTGCAGCATGTTCATATAAACGGGCAGGCCGTGCCAATCCGGGAAAAAGGTCTCGAGGAAGGTCTGGTCGGTGCGCTTCCAGAAGACCTCCGGCTGGTCGAGACTATCGATCATCGCATCGAAGGTTTGCAGCGACGGCCTGGCAACGAAGACGCCCGAATTCAGCCTTTGAAAGTCTGCCAGTCCCTCGTAGACATTCGGCGCAGCGGAGAATTCCGGGTAATCGAACAGCTTGTCGATCGGCTTTAGCACTAGGGCATCGGCATCGATGAAGACGCAAGCTTCGTATTCCACCAGCTGCCAAAGTCGCAGCTTGCAGAAATTGTCGAGCGGTGAGTGGAAGGACGGCTTGCGACCCTTGGTAAAGGGAGCGGCCGAATGCAGGGCGGTGCGGCCATGGCGCGCATTGAACGCGTCGGAGAGCGGCAGATGGTCCACGGGTACCAGCCGGCATCCGAGCGACACTAACGGCGCAAGATCGTCGGAGCTGGCTCCGGCGGTGTGCAGCACGACGATGTCGGCTTTCGTGCCGGTTCGCCTTATAGAGCGGACGAGTGCCGCCGCGCCCATGGCGTAATCGGCATTGGTGACGAGCGTGACGTAGGCTCTCGTCGCGCGGGGGGAGGCGTTCACGAAACCGACTTCAGCCGCTTGCCTTCCGGATCGTGGTTGAGCTTGGCCGCAAGGTCCTTTGTCCATGCCGAAACAGCCGGCACCCGAGCGCGGTCGACGCGGTAGGCGTATTTGCGGGCAACATCGACGATCTCGCCGAGCAGGCCGGTTTTCAAGGTTGTTGGCTCGAGGCCGAGACCGAGGAATTTCTCGTTCCTGACGACGAGGTCGTTCTCGGGCGCTTCCTTGCGCGGATTGGGCAGCCAGGCGATCTCGGCCCCGGTCATGCCGGCAATCATCTCGGCAAGGTCGCGGACGCGGTGCGTCTCGGTCATCTGGTTGAAGATCTCCACCTTGGAATTGCGCGACGGCGGGTTTTTCAAGGCGATCTCGATGCAGCGGACCGAATCCTGGATGTGGATGAAGGCGCGCGTCTGGCCGCCGGTACCATGCACCGTCAGGGGGTAGCCGATCGCCGCCTGGATGAGGAAGCGGTTGAGCACGGTGCCGTAGTCGCCGTCATAGTCGAAGCGGTTGATCAGCTGCTCGTGCCGCCGTGTCTGCTCCGTGTGCGTGCCCCAGACGATGCCTTGGTGGAGGTCGGTGATCCTCAGGCCGTCGTTCTTGGCGTAGAACTGGAACAGCAGCTGATCCAGGCACTTTGTCATGTGGTAGATTGAGCCCGGATTGGCCGGGTAGAGAATTTCCTGGCTGACTGTACGGCCGTCGACCGTCTCGATGCCGACCGGCAGGTAGCCTTCCGGAATAGCGGCGCCGACCGTTGAATAGCCGTAGACTCCCATCGTGCCCAAGTGCACGAGGTGGGTGTCGAGGTTCAGCTCCGTCAGCGCGTTCAGGAGATTGTGGGTAGCGCTGACATTGTTGTTGACGGTGTAGTTCTTGTGCCGGTCGCTCTTCATCGAGTAGGGGGCGGCACGCTGCTCGGCGAAATGCACGATGGCATCCGGGCGGTGCTCGGCGAGCCAGTTCTTTAAAAGCTCGTAGTCCTTGGCAAGGTCGATCAGGTTGAAGTGAATGCGGCGACCTGTCTCTGCGTGCCAGATCCGGGTGCGTTCCTGGATGCTGTCCATAGGGGTCAGGGACTGTACGCCGAGCTCTGTGTCGATCCAGCGGCGGGAGAGGTTATCGAGGATATGAACGTCGTGACCGGCATCGGACAGATGCAGCGATGTTGGCCATCCGATAAATCCATCGCCGCCCATGATCGCAATTTTCATCACATCGTCTCCTTGCTGGCCGGTCGCCGACCGCTTGTTTTCAAATAATTAGGCAGTATGACAATTGTTCAATACTTGCCTGCCAAACCGACTTCGGCCAAACAGGCTCTCCACAGGTTTTGGAGCTTTTGATGACGAATGGTCCCTTTTTGATTGCCGGGGAACTGATCGAAGGCAGCCACCGGCTGCTGCAGCGTGTTTATTACGAGGATACGGATTTTTCAGGGCTGGTCTATCACGCCCGCTACCTGCATTTCCTCGAACGCGGCCGCACAGATTATCTGCGCTGCCTCGGCGTGGAGCAGCGTGAGCTAATTACCGCCGATGAGGAAGGTCTGGTGTTCGTCGTCCATCGCATGGAGATCGACTTCAAGGGACCGGCCCGCATGGACGATGTGCTTACTATTCAGACGGTGACCGAAAAGGCCGGTGGTGCCAAAATGGTGCTGACGCAGGAGATACGTCGTGACGGTGCGCTGCTGATCGCTGCAAGGGTGATCATTGCCGTCATCAATGCCAGCGGCCGTCCCCGCCGGTTGCCGGAAGCGCTGGCGGCTCAGCTGCTGCAGGCTTCAGGGTCGGTCGATGCATCAGGTGCGGTTGCCTGAAACGCGGGGCAGATGCCTGAAAACGTGTCTTGTTAAAACATGACTGGCGTGAGAAGGAATTTCCGCGGTGTGCGGGAAGTTCTCGTTCGCTGCTGCTTACGCCTTGTGTTTCTCTACAACGTGTATCCGCGTGCAAGAAAAATTACCGATCACGCGGACACTAACGATCTCTTAACCATAATAGTGTCTTAATATTATGGTCAGAGATTGTGCGGTGCACGCCTTCCTTTGACCAAATTTGACGGCAAGAAGGCAGATGTAGACTTGGAAGCCTGACGACGGCGTTCAGCGGCAGCTGCCAGACATTTCTTGTGCGATCATTTTTTTGCCGCCCGGTCCTGCACCGGGCGTTTGGATTCGGGGAATTTGGATCAAATGGAACAAGTTGGATTGGCTGCAGCGACAAGTGACGTGACGCTTCTGTCTCTCTTCATGGAGGCTGGCCTTGTCGTCAAGCTGGTGATGCTCGGACTGATAGCGGCATCCGTGTGGACCTGGGCAATCGTCATCGACAAATATCTGAGCTTCAGCCGTGCTCGCCGGCAGTTCGACCAGTTCGAGCAGGTATTCTGGTCCGGCCAGTCGCTGGAAGAGCTTTACCGGACGCTGTCCGAGCGCACCAATACCGGGCTCGCAGCGATTTTCGTCTCCGCCATGCGCGAGTGGAAAAAGTCCTTTGAGCGCGGCGCACGCTCGCCGATTGGCCTGCAGATGCGTATCGACCGCGCCATGGACGTGACGCTGGCGCGGGAATCGGAACATCTCGGTGCCCGTCTCGGTTCTTTGGCTACCATCGGTTCGGCTGGCCCGTTCATCGGCCTGTTCGGTACGGTCGTCGGTATCATGACCTCGTTCCAGGCTATTGCCGGATCGAAGTCCACCAATCTCGCGGTCGTTGCACCCGGTATTGCGGAAGCGCTGCTCGCGACAGCCATCGGCCTTGTCGCGGCTATCCCTGCGGTTATCGCCTACAACAAGTTTTCCGCAGATGCCGGCAAGTTGTCTGGCCGCATGGAAGGTTTTGCGGATGAGTTCTCCGCCATTCTTTCGCGCCAGATCGATGAGAAGCTGCAGCCCCGCGCGGCCGCGCAGTAACGACAGAACCGGAGTAAGCTTATGGGAATGTCAGGTGGAGGCGGTAGCGGTGGCGGCGGTGGTCGTCGCGGCAGCCGTCGTGGCGGTCATGGCCGCGGTGGACCTATATCGGAAATCAACGTGACGCCGCTGGTCGACGTCATGCTCGTGCTGTTGATCATCTTCATGGTCGCTGCACCGATGCTGACGGTCGGCGTGCCGATCGACCTGCCGGAAACGGCCGCCAAGGAAATGAATTCGGACACGCAGCCGATCACCGTGTCGGTCAATCCGGCCGGCGACATCTTCATGCAGGAATCGCCGATCGCGCTCGATGAGATCGTCCCGAAGCTACAGGCTATCGCCAAGACCGGCTACAACGAGCGGATCTATGTGCGCGGCGACAGTGCCGCCGGCTATGGCACCGTCATGAAGGTGATGGCGCGGATATCGTCTGCAGGCTTTAAGAACATCGGTCTGGTAACCCAGCAAGAAAAGACGAAGTAAACCCATTCAATGAAGGCCAGCATTGTCACATCGGCGGTTGTTCACGGCCTGGTCCTCGTCTGGGCGCTGGTGACTATTGGCGCTCCCAAATCCTTCGAGGTACAGCCTGACGAATCGACGCCGGTCGAGATCGTGACTGACGTGTCGATGACGCAGACCGGTGACAAGAAGGCCCCGCAGAAGGACAAGGCGGCGCCCAAGCCGACGACAAAGCAGACCGAAATTGCCAATGCGCAGAATGCCGGCGAGAACGATGTCGACCTGAAATCCGCGCCGAAGCCGGTTCCCAAACCTACCGAAAACCAGTCCACGGGTGCGCCGAAAAAAGTCGAGGCGCCGACGCCGAAGGTCGATCCGACCCCGAACGACGTGAAGTCCGTCGAAAAGGAAGAGACCGACGTCGCGCCGCCGCCGCCGACCCCGACGGAGGCTCCGAAGCCGCCGACGCCGACACCGGTGCCAACCCCCACACCGCCCCCAATCCCGACCCCGACTCCACCGCCGCCAACGCCCGTGCCGACGCAGGACAAGGCCGAACTGGCGCCCAGCGACCAGGCGACGCCCGACAACGTTCCCGTGCCGCAAATCAAGCCGCAGCCGCCGGCGCCGCCGAAGGTTGCCGAAAAGCCGGTTGAAAAGCCGCCGGAGAAGAAGCCGGAAACAAAGCCGGCCGAAAAGCCTGTGCAGACGGCGGACAAGTCGTCCGATACCGACAAGAAAAAGGACGACAAGAAGCGCGAGATGGCCAAGGCCGCGTCCTCCAAGGAAAGCGACTTCGACGCCGACGAGATCTCAGCGTTGTTGAACAAGCAGCAGGCCACCGGCGGCGGCGCCAAGCGCCAGCAGCAGCAGGCAGCCCTCGGTACCGACAAGCCCGCGAACGGCGCAAAGCTGAGCCAGAGCGAGATCGATGCCCTGCGCAGCCAGATCCAGAACAACTGGAATGTTCCGGCGGGCATGTCGGGCGTCGAGGGCATGGTGATCCGGGTACACATGAAGCTCGACGAATCCGGCACCATCGTCGGAATGCCGGACGTGCAGGTGACGGGCGGCTCCGAGTCGGCTCAACAGGCCCTGTCAGGCAGTGCCACCCGGGCGGTGATGATGTCCTCGCCCTTCAAGAACCTACCGCGCGACAAATACGACGCCTGGAACGAAGTTATCGTCAATTTCGACCCCAGTGACCTGGGACTATAAATGCTGAAAGGCTGTGTACACATGAAAATGCGTTCTCTCGTTCGTCTGATGCTGGTGATGGGTGGCCTGATGGCGACCTACATCTCGCCGGCCTACGCCTTGGTGGAAATCAACATCAACAAGGGCAATGTTCAGCCCCTGCCGATTGCCATCACCGATTTCATCTCGAACGGCGACCTCGGAGCCCAGATCTCCGGCGTTATCGCCGCCGACCTGAAGCGTTCGGGGCTTTTCGCGCCGATCGACAAAGCCGCGTTCATCGAGAAGATCACCAATCCTGATGCAGCGCCGCAGTTTGCGTCCTGGAAGTCGATCAATGCCCAGGCGCTGGTCACCGGCCGCGTGACGCAGCAGCCCGATGGTCGCCTGCGCGCCGAGTTCCGCCTCTGGGACTCGTTTGCCGGAACGCAGATGACCGGCCAGCAGTTCTACACCCAGCCGGAAAACTGGCGCCGCGTTGCCCACATCATCGCCGACGCGATCTACGAGAAGATCACCGGTGAAAAGGGCTATTTCGACACGCGCGTCGTGTTCGTGTCCGAAAGCGGACCAAAGACTGCCCGCAAGAACCAGCTGGCCATCATGGACCAGGACGGCTTCAACGCCCGTATGCTGACAGACGGCAGCGACCTCGTGCTGACGCCGCGCTTCTCGCCGAACAAGCAGGAAGTGACCTACATGTCGTTTGCCAACCAGCAGCCGCGGGTCTACCTGCTCAATATCGCCACCGGTCAGCGCGAGGTTGTCGGTAATTTTCCGGGCATGACCTTTGCGCCGCGCTTCTCGCCGGATGGCCAGCGCGTCGTGCTGTCGCTGCAGCAGGAAGGCAATGCCAACATCTATACGATGGACCTGCGCTCGCGCACGACGACCCGGCTGACCTCGACGGCTGCCATCGACACGTCGCCGTCCTATTCGCCGGATGGCACCCAGATCGCTTTTGAAAGCGACCGCGGCGGCAAGCAGCAGATCTACGTGATGAATGCAGATGGCTCCAACCAGCACCGCATTTCCTTCGGCGACGGCTCCTATTCGACGCCGGTCTGGTCGCCACGCGGCGACCTGATTGCCTACACGAAGCAGTCGGGCGGAACTTTCGGTATCGGCGTCATGAAGCCGGATGGTTCGGGCGACCGCCTGCTGACGTCCGGCTTCCACAATGAAGGCCCGACATGGGCACCGAATGGCCGTGTCATCATGTTCTTCCGCGAGCCGGCCGGATCGAGCGGCCCGCAACTCTACTCGATCGACCTGACCGGCTATAATGAGCAGAAGATCAAGACCCCGTCCTTCGCCTCGGACCCGGCCTGGTCGCCGCTGATGGAATAGTTCGTAAATACGCCTGCAACTTCCCGCCGCAAAAAGTTCTGTGACTTCATGCGGCGGGACGCTATAAGAAAAAATTAACCATAACCGTTGAAACAGCATTAACCGCGTGCGGTTACAGTCTGGCAACCGTGATAATGTCGTAAGGAGAGACCGGCCATGAGCCGTATTGACAATTCGGCCACAAGCCGCATGCAGAGCTTCGCCCGCAACCCGATGATGCTTGCCCTCTTCCTGGGCCTGTCCTTGGCGGGCTGCGCATCCAAGAAGAACCTGCCGAACAACGCAGGCGATCTTGGCCTCAACGGTGCCAATGGCGGCTCGGCAACCCCGGGTTCGGCTCAGGACTTCACCGTCAATGTCGGCGACCGCATCTTCTTCGACACCGATTCGACGTCGATCCGCGCCGATGCTGCCCAGACGCTCGATCGTCAGGCACAGTGGCTTGCCCGCTATCCGAACTACGCCATCACCGTCGAAGGCCATGCCGACGAACGCGGCACCCGCGAATACAACCTTGCTCTCGGTGCGCGCCGCGCCGCCTCGACGAAGGACTATCTGATTTCAAAGGGCGTGCCCGCACGTCGCATGAAGACGATTTCCTACGGCAAGGAACGTCCGGTCGCCGTTTGCGACGACATCTCGTGCTGGTCGCAGAACCGCCGCGCAGTTACCGTTCTCAACGGCGCCGGCTCCTGATATCTTCGATATCACTTGATTTTGAAGGCGGCCGAGAGGTCGCCTTCTTCGTTTTCAACGCGGGTTTGTATTTTCAACCACACTTTGGCCGAACTCCGTTGCTTTTTGACGGCAATTGTTAAAAATCCCCGGCTGGTGCCGTTGGGCACAAGAATCAAAAAGAGACGGGATCGAACCTATGAGAAAACTCGTCGTCGCAGGCATGGTTTGTCTGGTGGCCTTGTCCGGCACGGAACGTGAAGCTTATTCGATGAACCTGTTCGGCCTTCACCTCGGCGACCGCAGTTCGTCCGACCAGGTTCCGCCGGCGCCGCTCTCGCAGCAGCGCGAGCAGCCGCAGCAGCCGATCATGGTTCAGAGCGGCGACGCGGAAATCCGCCTCCAGCAGGCGGAAGACCAGATGCGGCAGCTGAACGGTCGCATCGAGGAAATGAGCTATCAGCTTCTGCAGATGCAGGAGACCATCCGCAAGGCGCAGGCCGACAACGAAATTCGCTTCCAGATGCTGGAAAAGAAGGGTGGCGCCACGGGTGTCGCACCGGCCGCGGGCGCGCCGATCAAGAAGAGCGAAGCGGATACATCAGGCGCAGGCCAGTCCGACGATGTCGCCAAGGTGATCGAGACACCCCAGGGTGCCGATGCCAACCGCGCTGCGGGCAGCACTCTCGCGCCACCGCCTGCACAGCTCGGCTCGATCCAGTTCGACCAGAACGGCCAGCCGGTCGGCGGCAATGTCAATACGGATGACGTTGGGTCTGGCCCGGCGCCTGCCGTCGGCGACAAGACTGCGTCGCTCGGCAACGAGGGCGATACCTACAAGGCTGCCTATGGCCATGTGCTGTCGGGTGATTACTCCATCGCCGAAAAAGAATTCCGCCAGTATCTCGGTACCTATCCGGAAAGCGCACGCTCGCCGGATGCCAATTTCTGGCTGGGCGAAGCCTTGTACTCGCAGGGCAAATACAACGATGCGGCGACGACTTTCGTCAATGCCTACAAAAAATACGGAACCTCCGAGAAGGCGCCGGAAATGTTGCTGAAGCTTGGCATGTCGCTCGCTGCCCTCGACAAGAAGGACACGGCCTGCGCGACGCTGCATGAAGTGACCAAGAAATATCCAAAGGCTTCCAAGCCCGTCGTGGCCAAGGTCGCCAGCGAAGAAAAACGTCTCGCCTGCTGAGCGGCAAGGTCATGGCCGGCGGTCCGGTCTCTTCACCCCAGGCCGCTGCAGCCCGCCTGCTGGCATCGCTTCGCCAGCCCTCGCACATCCTGGTCGCTATCTCTGGCGGCAGCGATTCGACCGGGTTGTTGATAGCTCTTGCCGATGCGATCCGTGCCAGCCACCCCTCGCACCGGCTTTCCGCTGCCACCGTCGATCACGACCTGCGCCCCGGTTCGACCGACGAGGCGAAATCCGTGGCCAATCTCTGCCTAAAACTGGGGATCGCCCACAGCACGCGTCGCTGGCTTGGTGAGAAGCCTGCGACCGGCATCATGGCCGCCGCGCGCGAGGCCCGTTACGACCTGCTGGCCGACGTTGCGGCCGAGGTCAGAGCCGACATGATCGTCACCGGCCATACGCTTGACGACCAGCAGGAGACGCTGGCGATGCGCACTGCGCGTGTGCGGGCAGGGCGGGTTTCTGCGACCGGTATTGCCGATGCGGTGCTGTTCGATCGGCGCATCTGGGTGGTACGCCCGTTTCTGTCCTGCCTGCGCAATGACATTCGGGCTTTTCTCACCGAACGAAATATCGGCTGGATCGACGACCCGAGCAATCTCGACCTTCACTACGAGCGCGTCCGTGTCCGGGCGGGTCTCGCCACCGGCAACCTCATGGCATCGGATGGCGGCGGGAGCGCTAAGGCCGATCTGTCATCGGCAGCGGCGCGCTGGGTGGAACAGTCTGTCGTGATAGAAGGCGGTTTGCTCTGCCGCATCTCTCCCGAGGGCATCGATGCTGCAGCGCCCGAGTTTGCCTACGGGCTCTCCTGCCTTGCAGCCATCTTCGGCGGCCAGCCTTATGGACTTGGGCAGGAAAGGATGGAGCGTATCCTTGGGTTTATCGGCACCGGCGAGCCCGGTCGGCGAACGGCGGGCGGAGTGGTCTTCGACCTCAGGCGCAACGGTCTCTTCCTCATGCGCGAAAGCCGCAACATCGACGCTCTGCATCTTGCCCCGGGAGCGAGGGGCATCTGGGATGGCCGTTTCGAGGTTTTCAATGACGGCCATGGCGGGGTGCAAATTGTCGCAGCCGGCGCAACTTCGCGGATGGCTTTCGCTGCGAGCACCCCAAAAGGTGCGGCGATGCGCGCAGCGGCGTCGGCGCCAACAATCCGTTTCGACGATGAAGACCCGCGTTACGAGCACTCTCCGGTCCGTTTTGCACCGCATCTGGCGCCATTCGACCGCTTTTTGACACGATTCGATCTCACTCTCGCGGATCGGCTGGCGAATGCTTTCGGTCGGTCAGCCTATGTGTCACCTCCGTTTTAAGAGTTATTGACGGAAATCGCATGTGGTTGCGCTGACTGCCTTGGCAAGGGCCCGGCGTAACCCTATGTTAGCAGCCAAGTAATGCAGTCGCCAAAAGGCCGGGCTGTTTCAGTCCCTGGGGAGTTCAATGAACCCTAATTTTCGTAATTTCGCTCTCTGGGCGATTATCGCTTTGTTGCTGATCGCTTTGTTCAGCATGTTCCAGACCTCGCCCTCGCAGACGAGTTCGCGGGATATCCCGTATTCGCAGTTCCTTCGCGAAGTTGATTCCGGTCGCGTCCGCGATGCCGTGATCACCGGCAACCGTGTCGTCGGCACTTATGTGGAGAATGGCGCTGCCTTCCAGACCTACTCTCCGGTCATAGACAGCGGCCTGCTCGACAAGCTGCAGGCGAAGAACGTCGTCGTCTCGGCTCGTCCGGAATCGGATGGCTCGTCTAGCTTCCTCAGCTATCTCGGCACGCTGTTGCCGATGCTGCTGATCCTTGGTGTCTGGCTGTTCTTCATGCGCCAGATGCAGGGCGGGTCGCGCGGCGCCATGGGTTTCGGCAAGTCGAAGGCAAAGCTTCTGACAGAGGCGCATGGTCGCGTCACGTTCGAGGATGTCGCCGGCGTCGACGAAGCCAAGCAGGATCTCGAGGAAATCGTCGAATTCCTGCGCGATCCGCAGAAATTCCAGCGCCTCGGCGGTCGTATTCCACGCGGCGTGCTGCTGGTTGGCCCTCCCGGTACCGGTAAGACGCTTCTGGCCCGTGCCATCGCCGGTGAAGCCAATGTGCCGTTCTTTACGATCTCGGGCTCCGACTTCGTCGAAATGTTCGTCGGCGTCGGCGCAAGCCGCGTGCGCGACATGTTCGAACAGGCGAAGAAGAACGCGCCTTGCATCATCTTCATCGACGAAATCGACGCCGTCGGTCGCCATCGTGGCGCCGGTCTCGGCGGCGGTAACGACGAACGCGAACAGACGCTGAACCAGCTGCTGGTCGAGATGGACGGCTTTGAAGCCAATGAAGGCATCATCCTCATCGCCGCTACCAACCGTCCCGACGTTCTCGATCCGGCACTTCTGCGTCCGGGCCGCTTCGACCGCCAGGTCGTCGTACCGAACCCGGACATCATCGGCCGCGAGCGTATCCTCAAGGTGCACGCACGCAACGTGCCGCTGGCACCGAATGTCGACCTCAAGGTTCTCGCTCGCGGTACTCCGGGCTTCTCGGGCGCCGATCTGATGAACCTCGTCAACGAGGCGGCGTTGATGGCGGCACGGCGCAACAAGCGCATGGTCACCATGGCTGAATTCGAAGACGCCAAGGACAAGATCATGATGGGTGCCGAGCGTCGCTCGTCGGCCATGACCGAGGCAGAAAAGAAGCTGACCGCCTACCACGAAGCGGGCCATGCGATGACGGCGCTCTATGTTGCTGTCGCAGATCCGCTCCACAAGGCGACGATCATTCCGCGCGGCCGTGCGCTCGGTATGGTCATGCAGCTGCCGGAAGGCGACCGCTACTCAATGAGCTACACGTGGATGATTTCGCGTCTGTGCATCATGATGGGCGGCCGCGTCGCGGAAGAACTCACCTTCGGCAAGGAAAACATCACCTCCGGTGCATCCTCGGATATCGAGCAAGCCACCAAGCTTGCCCGCGCCATGGTGACGCAGTGGGGCTTCTCCGACCAGCTCGGCCAGGTTGCCTATGGCGAAAACCAGCAGGAGGTCTTCCTTGGGCACTCCGTGTCGCAGTCGAAGAACGTTTCCGAAGCGACGGCACAGAAGATCGACAACGAAGTCCGTCGCCTGATCGACGAAGCCTACACGCAGGCCCGTACTATCCTGACCGAACAGCACGACGCATTCATCATCGTGGCCGAAGGGCTGCTGGAATACGAGACGCTGAGCGGCGAGGAGATCAAGGCGCTGATCCGTGGCGAAAAGCCGGCGCGCGATATGGGCGACGATACGCCGCCAAGCCGTGGCTCCGCCGTGCCGAAGACTGGCACGAAGAAGGACGGTTCCATTGGTGCCAAGGGCGACGAAGCCGAAGGCGGTCTCGAGCCGCAGCCGCGCTGATCTCAAAATAGCGTTCATAACATCAGGCCGGTTCCCGTCATGCGGGAGCCGGCCTTTTTCGTCGGTCACGACATGTGATAGTTCTTTGCGTTAATTGACGTGATGAAGACGGCGATCTGTGGCATGAGCGTCGCATTCGATGACCCGGACATCAACCAAGTCGGGACGCGCCTCCGTGGGGGAGGCGCTTAAATTTGCGGGAGACACTATGAAGCGTCGCTATTTCGGCACGGACGGAATCCGTGGGCAGTCCAACGTCTTCCCCATGACGCCCGATCTTGCCATGCGGGTCGGCATCGCAGTCGGCACGATCTTCCGCCGTGGCAATCATCGCCATCGCGTCGTGATCGGCAAGGATACGCGGCTGTCCGGCTACATGCTCGAGAACGCGCTCGTGGCAGGCTTCACGGCTGCCGGTATCGATGCCTTCGTTCTCGGCCCCATCCCGACGCCTGCCGTCGCCATGCTGACCCGCTCGCTGCGTGCCGATATCGGCGTGATGATCTCCGCCTCCCACAATCCCTACAAGGACAACGGCATCAAGCTGTTCGGCCCCGATGGCTACAAGCTCTCCGACGATATCGAAATGCAGATCGAGGACCTGCTCGACCAGGACCTGAGCCTTCAGCTGGCGAAATCGGACGACATCGGCCGCGCCAAGCGCATCGACGGCGTCCATGACCGCTACATCGAGAACGCCAAGCGCACCCTGCCGCGCGACGTGACGCTGCAGGGCCTGCGCATCGCCATCGATTGCGCCAACGGTGCCGCCTACAAGGTAGCGCCGGCCGTGCTCTGGGAGCTTGGCGCCGAGGTCGTGACGATCGGCAACGAGCCCGATGGCATCAATATCAACCTCAATTGCGGATCCACCAGCCCGATGGCGCTGCAGAAGAAGGTGGACGAGGTGCGTGCCGATATCGGCATTGCCCTCGATGGCGATGCCGACCGCGTCATCATCGTCGACGAGAACGGTTCGGTCATCGACGGCGACCAGCTGATGGCTGTCATTGCCGAGAGCTGGGCCGATACCCAGCGCCTGCGCGGCAAAGGCATCGTCGCCACCGTCATGTCCAACCTCGGGCTCGAGCGCTTCCTTGGCGACAAGGGTCTTGAGCTGGCCCGCACGCAGGTCGGCGACCGCTATGTCGTCGAGCACATGCGCCAGCACGACTTCAACGTCGGCGGCGAGCAGTCGGGCCATATCGTGCTGTCGGATTATGGCACGACGGGCGATGGCCTGGTCGCGGCTCTGCAGATCCTTGCCTGTGCCAAGCGTTCCGGCAAGCCGGTCAGCGAAGTCTGCCGCCGCTTCGAACCTGTGCCGCAGCTGCTGCGCAACGTGCGCATCACCGGCGGCCGGCCGTTGGAAAATATCGAGGTCAAGCAGGCGATTGCCGATGCGGAGAGCGAGCTTTCCCGCAACGGTCGCCTCGTCATCCGCCCGTCAGGAACCGAACCGCTGATCCGGGTGATGGCCGAGGGCGACGACCGCGTTCAGGTCGAGCGCATCGTCAACGACCTGATCGGCGTGATTTCGAACGTTCGGACTGCCGCTTGACGTTTCAGACCAAGGTCCCGCCGAGTTCTCCCGGCGGGACCTTTTTTCATTATATCGGCTTTGAGGTCTCGATACCCTGAGTGGCGCTATCCGATGGCATATCTTCCCGGGTCATACGGGAGACGTTGATCGATGACGAGATCAACGGCTTCGCGAGACGCTTGCCCGCTTTCCGTTGAAAGCCGAAGACGTTTTGCAGCAGGCCTTTGGTGTAGAGGCCCGGGCCGCTCGAATAGATGCGCCAGCCGCCATCGACGGCAATGGAGCCCGCCTTCACCTCATCCCATTCGCGCGCTGCGCTGTAGCGGTCATGGAATGCGGCATCGCTGCTGCTGAAATAGGTGTTACGCTGGCGCAGGGATGCGTGCGCAAGACGGTCGGTGACGGCAATCGGGTTGGCGAGCGCCAGAGCCAGCCAGAGACCATCGGCATCTTCGTCGAGCACCAGGGTCTCGCAGTAGCGCAGATGGGCGTGCACATACATCAGGCCGATCTCACGTCCGAAGAAGGACGACGATTCGGCGCGGCGGAAGAGCGTCTCGGGACCCCCAGAATAGGTGGCGGGTTTTTCCATCAGGCGGGTGCCGTCCGGAAACAGCAGGTGGTCGCGGATGAGAGCCTTGTGATCGTGGCGCTGGTCTGCGGTGAACAGGCCGCCGAGCATCGGCTGGGTCATGGAGATCAGCGAATAATGCAGGCCGGTGCGCTGGTCTTCCGGATGCAGCAGTAGCTCGACACCGTCGTGGGCGGGATCGAAGATGGCATAGCCCGCGACGATGCCATCGCGGATCAGCAGCCGGTTGAAATCGCTGCGCATCGCCGCTGCGCTGGTCCTCAGCCGCCTTGCCTCGGCGATCTTGCCGATGCTTTCCATGATCGCGCCGTAGCGGACGATCTGCTCGTAGAGAAGGGCCACGGTCCAGCTGCTGACCATCCAGTCGCGCAGGTGCGGATCGGCCGGCTGAAGCGAATCGTTCCAGTCGCCTTCGCCATAGCGGATCAGGCTGGTGCCGGGGATGAAGCGGGTGCGGATTGTCGCCAGCAGTTTTTCGACATGGTCGGCGATCGATGCCTTCTCCGGCGTCCGCTCCATGCTGCCATCATCGCGCCAGGCCGTGGTCTCGTTAAGGAACCCGAGGTCGCCGGTGGCCTCGATATAGTCGCAGAGCGCCTTCAGCGGCCAGACGACGATATCGCCATGGGCTTCGCTCGAGCGGATATTGGCGTAGGGCTCGAACATGAACCATTGCGGCCAGTCGCCCCGGTCGCGGAACTGTTCGCCGAAGATGATCTTCAGGACCTGCTTGGCTTCCGCATCGTGCTCGTAGGAGAGCAGGAATTCGATCGGCCCCTGGCAGGCATCGCGCGTACCCCAGGCGGCGCCGGTATACTGCTCCAGCCCGTGCGGCACGCTAATATGGACGATGGCATCATGGGCCATCCAGGGCAGGATCGCCGCATGGGCTGCTAGATCCGGGCCGGTGCCGGTGATTTCGAGGCCGCGTGTCGCGTGTTTCCAGAAGCGGTCTGCGGGGTCGAGCATGGCGGCTTTGGAGACGCCAGCCTTGTATCGGCTGGCAAGGCGCTCGGCCTCGGTGGCATCGACCATCGACCCAACGACGGCGAAGGTCAGCGATTGCGTCGCATGCGATCTGAGGGCGATGAAAGGTCCGTTCCGCGCGACACCGTCGATATAGAGCAATTCATCTCCGCCGACGACATCGACGGCGTCTTTCGTCGATGACACCAGCCGGTAGCTGGCATCGGGATAGCGCTGCCCCCAGAGCCAGTTCGGATCCGGCTGCAGGGTGACCTGCTTTGCTTCGGCATCGAGGGTGATCCGCCCGCTCGTCTCGTATTCGCGCTCGCCGAGCGTCACCTGGCCGTAGGCAAGGAAGCGGCAGGCCGGGCCTTCGACGGCGATGGTCCACTGCATGGCGGGATCGTCGCCGGCAGCAACTGCCGAGACAGTGATGGTGCGGTCGGCCAGCCGGTAGATCCAGCGGCAGTCGCTGAGGCCCATGTCGAATGCCGAGGGGACGCCGAGCAGCTGCCAGCCGGAGCCGGTATCGACCATGATCCGCAACCCGCTGTTGCGGGTGAGATTGTAGGGATCGCGCGAGACGGAAAACAGCTTGTGGAAGGAGGTGTTGCCGATGGTCAGCTGGGCGGCAAAGATGCCCTGCATCCAGCATGTTGCCGCCAGCGTGTTGTCGTCCGGCAGCATGCTCTGTCCGCTGCGCAGGATAGCACCATGGCGACGCGCGACACGGAGCTCCTTTTCGAGCAAAACCACGTGGCGGTTCCGAAAACCGCCGGGCACGAAGAACGATAGCAGCTTGCCGTCCACACGTTCCTCCAGCTCACGGTTTGGGTAGAGATTGGCAACGGCTGCGTCGTCGAGGGCCGCCGCCGCCAGCAGCAGCGCATCCTGCACCAGGCTGCGCACGGGTGGCGCCTCAATGAGCGGACCGGTGGTGGCGGTTGGCAGATCCGCCAGCGGTGCCAGGAGTGCGAGATCGGCATCGCTCGATGCCTCCGGATGATCGGCGACAAACAGGCCGAAGAACGTCGCGCTGCCGGAGGCTGAGGGCGCAAGCGACATCGGTGGCGACTGGAGCGCCGGGCAGGCGACCTCGTGCTGGCGCCGTTCGCTCGGCAGGGCCACCCCGAAGGCGGGCACGAGCTGTCCGTCCGGCCTGCGGGTATCGACGAGCTGGATCGCATCGGTGGCAAAGGCCGCGGCTCCTTCGAGGCAACCCTGTGCCAGCCACGGTATGTGGCCGCCGCCCTGCTTGAGGTTCTGGCGGTTCATGATCACCGGGCCGAAGCGCTCATGCGTCGCGACGTGGTGGTCGATATATTGCGAGGCGTAGGCTTCGCTATTCATCAGAAACCCGCGGTCGCCGAGCCCGATATCCTGGACCAGCACGACGTCGGCATCGACGGGTTCAGAGCGGGTGTTTTCCAGCGAGACGCGCCAAAGCCAGATCGGCTCGGCTGGGTGCAACTCGAGGCGGACGCGGTGACGGATGCCGCCGGTTTCGCCGGTCCATGAGAATGCGCTGTCGCTGCTGGCGAAGCGAACCTTTGCGCGCGGGCCGACGATCTCGGCCAACACCGGATCGGGGCCGCCGGTTCTCAAATAAAGCCGGCCGATGCCGCCATAGATAGGTGAGCCCAGCACCTGATTGATCATCACCTGCACGCCTGCGGCGTCGCGATGCTCGATGGCAAACAGTGCGCCACTGGCAAGCGCCGATACCGAGAGGCCGGCCGGATTGCCGATCGTCGTAAGGCCAAGATCTTCGCGACGGGATGTCTGGAAACTACGGTCGAGGTCGGATGCCATGATGTCTCTCGCTGATTGCGGCCTGCGGGGACTACATCACAAGCCGCAGAGAAAGCGCAGTAAAATCTGCGGCAAAACGGGATGAGCGGGATAGTGGGTTCGGGGAAACGGCGGAGGTTGTCTTTTATCTGCCGCCGGAGCGCGGTTCGACGACTTGCGGCCGTTAATTTACTCTTCTAATTGTATCGACGATGAGCACATCGCATCCAATGACGCCAATCAGCGTGAAGGCAATAGGCCTGGTCTGGCACCAAGGGCGCCTTCTTGCAGCCGAGGTTTCAGACGGCCAAGGTCGCGTTGCAGGCGTTCGTCCGCTGGGTGGTAGTATCGAGTTCGGCGAACTTTCCGAAGTCGCACTGAAGCGTGAGTTCCTGGAAGAACTGGGTGTCGAGATCGAAATTGTCGGTGGACCGCAGGTTTTTGAAAACCTCTACACGTTTGGCGGCGTGCCCGGTCATGAAGTGATTTTCGTCTTCGAGGTCAAATTCCCTCTCAAAGAATCCATGACAGGCGATCACATCGTCTTTCACGAAAGCGACGGCACCCCCAACGTCGCGCGCTGGTACCACCCTGACGATCTCGATCGCGATGGCTACCCTGAACTCTATCCCAAGGGGCTGAAGAGCGCGCTGGCCAAATTGAAGTTGGCAGATCCGAACTAAGGGGATGACCCGATAAACACTATTTCCCTTAGCTCCGAATGCCGACCTCCCGTCCGATTTGACATCCCCCAGCGTGAGACCACCAGTGCCACCTCTGGCGATGATAGTCGTGGATCAAGCCAGGAGGAATTCCACAAGAGCATTCTGAGCGTGAAGCAAAAATGCTTTTGCGGCGGCTCTCCTTACCTGCCGGATCCTGCCAGTTTCGACCAGGCGGGATCGCCGGTAGGGTCGGTGGACCAGAATTTAATATCGGCGAAGTCGATGGATTGGATGAGATCGGGCAGGGTGTCCCTGTAGATGCCGAAGCGTGGCTGGACGTCGATGTACGGGTGCCCGTCTTCGTCGCGCATGCCGTGATCGAGATAGCCGAGGCGTCCGGTGTAGGAAATTGCGCAGGCGCGTCCGTTGAGGGCGACTTGCAAGGCGCTTGCGCCTTCCTGCAGGCTTGGCTTCAGCATGACGTTGACATCGTTCCATTCGCCTATCTCTAGGGGCCAGGGTCCGCAGACGATCTGGGACGTACCGGCATTGCAGTCCGATGTTCCCCTCACCTTTGCAACGAAATCTGCGCCGGTCTTGGAGGGGATCGCCTCGATCTTGAACAGCGGGTTGGCTGACTGGCAGGAACCGAGAGGCTTCGTCTCTTCTGTCGGGATATTCTGCTTTACCTGATGGATGACGGTGCGATTGCCAATCCCTGACCATGGCGCGTCGAGCCTGAAGGTGAAGTGATACCAGGTCGGCTTGTCGAACTTGATGACCTGCTTCCTGATCTGGATTTCGACGCGCTCTATCGGTGCGTCACCGACGCTCTGGTCAGGCGCGTCGCCGGGATGCACCGTGATATGCAAGAAGGGCCGCGCAGGCGACGAGAGGTCGCAGACAATACGCGATCTCCATGCATTGGGGTCGAGTTTGCCGCTGATCTTCCAGAGCTTCGGTGGATGGGCGCTATCAGCGACACACAGGTCCTAAAATCCCGCCGAGAGCGGTGCTGCTACATCCTGCGCAACGGCTGAGGATAGACCGAAACCAAGCAGGCCCAACAGGATGGATGCGAGTTTTATGGATCTCGTGGTCATCATCATCAGCATTTCCCTCGAGAGCGCAGGGCTTGCGAGCCGGTGGCTACAAGCAGCTTATGGGACAAGATCACGACAGCAAAGTTTCAAATCCTGCTCACTCAGTCACAAAGTGCAAGTCAGGGCGCGCTCTGAAGAGCGCGGCTGGCGGTCTGCAAAAGCGCAAACTGTGTTGTTCACGGTTGCCCAGATCTCCCCACCCAAATTTGCCGTTTCCCCTGCGCTCCCTATATCCTGCGCATGGCCGAAGCCTTCGAGCCAGCGAGGTTTTCGTGGTTTTACTTTCTTCCGTATCCCGCTTTGCGCTCTCTGTGATCCTTGCTTGCGGGCTGGTTGCGGGGGTTGTCATCGTGCCGGAGGCGGTGGAGGGGGTTGCGGTGTTGCGGTCGGGGGCGAGCGAGGCGGAGATTGTCGCTTATCGCCTGCGCGGGGTTCCGGCCACTGCCTACCAGGATGCGATCGGCAAGGCGCTTGGCGATGACGATCCGGATCTGGCTGCAAGCCTGTTGGCACTCGCCGATAGCCGTGATGTCATCATTCCAGCCGATCTTCGGCAGCGTGTCGCGGCGGCACAGGGTTTTGATGCCGGACGCAGCCTGCGGGATGCCTGGAGCGGGCTTGCCGGCGGTGACGCCAGGAGCCCCGAGGCGCTGGCGGGTGCCGTTACAGCAGATCTCACCGGCATCAGCGACGCCCGCGACCTGGTGCACGAAGGCCGCTCCTATATCAATGGTGAGGCCTACAGTCCGCTGACGATGGGGCTTGCCGCCGCAGGGCTGGTGATTACGGGCGTGACGATCGCGAGTTTCGGCATGGCATCGCCGGCGCGGGTCGGCGTCACGGTGCTGAAGGCCGCCGACAAGGCGGATTTGCTGCGGCCGCCATTCCGCCGAGCAATGACCTCGGTGGCGACTGATCTTATCGACGCGAACGCTGTGCGGGAAACGGTCGATCTTGCCTCCGCCGGCGATCTTGGCGCGGCCCGGTTGACGCTCTCCCGTTCGGTGCGTGCGAAACCGCTGGCGGCGCTAACGACCACCGCGACCGAACTCGGCGCCCTCGCGAAGGGCGCGGGCTACCGTGCCACGCACGATGTGCTGAAGCTTGCGGACAGTCCCGCCGATATCTCGCGTTTCCGGCGGCTTGCCGAAAGCTTCGGCCCGCGGTTCCGTGGCGCGCTGGTGCTGGTCGGCGGTGCCGCTTTGACCGCGGCAGGCCTTCTTGCAACCGTATCCGGCTGGCTTTTGGCGGGGCTGATGTGGGTGCTGGCAGCGGTATTTGCGGGGTATCGCATTCTCCGCTGGCTATGGCGGCTGGGCCGCCCGCGACAGTCCCTGTCAGCGTGATGCGAATTGGCCTATACACGGTCCGGGACGATAAAAGGGCAAGACGACAGGTGCGGGCATGGGGATAAGGCATCCCCGGCCATCGGCAGTACAGAAATACGGGGGATAGGCGATGTTCCAGGAAACCATGATTGCACATGCCGACAAGGCGGAGTTCTACCATGCGCTGCAGGCGCAGCTGGGCGGCCTGCTTGCCGGCGAGACGGATGCGATTGCCAATGCTGCCAATACCTCGGCGCTGATCTTCCAGATGCTGCCCGATATCAATTGGGCCGGCTTCTATTTTCTCCAGTCGGAGGACGAATTGCTGCTCGGGCCTTTTCAGGGCAAGCCTGCCTGCGTGCGGATCGCCGTGGGCCGTGGTGTGTGCGGGACGGCGGTGGAGAAGGCGCAGACCATGCTGGTCGAGGATGTCCATGCCTTTCCCGGCCATATCGCCTGCGATGCCGCTTCGCGCTCGGAGCTGGTCGTGCCGTTGATCCGCGATGGCCAGGTGTTCGGGGTGCTCGATCTCGACAGCCCGCTGCCGGGCCGTTTCGACCGTGTCGATCAGGCCGGCATCGAAGCGATGGCGGCGATCTTTATCGGTGCGACGGCTTGGGATGGCTGACAACCATCGTCGCCTGTGATTTGGGGGTAATCGGCTGAGAGGAATGGGTTCGTGACGAAAAGGGCGGGAAGCGCGGATCTGCCGCTGCATGGTGGTCGTGTGCCGCCGTGGCTGGGGCAGCGCATGACACGGCTGGGTGCGCTGATCACCGAGGCCATCGTCCAGCATTACGGTCGCGACGAGTTTCTCAGCCGACTTGCTCATCCCTTCTGGTTTCAATCCTTTGGCTCGGTGATGGGGATGGACTGGCATTCGTCCGGTATCACCACGAGCGTCATCGGAGCGCTGAAGCGCGGGCTGGCGCCGATGGCCGGTGAACTGGGCATCCATGTCTGCGGCGGTCGAGGCGCGCAATCGCGCAAGACGCCGGACGAGCTGATGGCCATCGGGCGGCGTGTCGGCATCGATGGCGCAGCACTGGCGACGACCAGCCGGCTCGTCGCCAAGGTGGACAGTGCAGCGCTGCAGGACGGCTTCGATCTCTATCTGCACGGCTTCATCGTCACCGACGACGGCAAGTGGGTGGTGGTGCAGCAGGGCATGAACGGCGAGGCGAGGCAGGCGCGGCGCTACCATTGGCAATCGGCCGGGCTCGAAAGCTTCCTCGATTCGCCGCACGCCGCTATCGAAGGTCATAGCCTCGGCGAGATCGTCAATCTTGCAGACCGGCGAGCGGACCAATCGCGCTCCGGCCAGCTGGATCTGCTGGCCTCCCTCGGTCCCGACCGCATCCTGCGCGAAGTCATCGATCTCGAGGCTGCCGGAAAACCGCGCAAACTATCCGATCAAATGACGCTGCCGCATCTGATAATGCCCGCCCATCACGATGTTCGGCAGGAGGATGTCAACATGCGACGGCTGCATGGCGCGATAGCTGCTGCGGCCGATCGTGGTCCGAAGGACTTTTCGCAATTGCTGCTGGTGCCCGGTGTCGGCGCGCGCACGGTGCGGGCGCTGGCCATGGTGGCGGAAGTGGTGCACGGCGCGCCCTGCCGGTTTTCCGACCCGGCGCGTTTCTCGCTCGCCCATGGCGGCAAGGATAGGCATCCGTTTCCGGTGCCGCTAAAGGTCTATGACGAGACGATCAACGTGATGAAATCGGCGGTGCGCAAAGGGCGCCTCGGTCGTGACGAGGAGATGCAGGCGCTGAAACGGCTCGACGACCAGACACGCCAGCTGGAGCGCTACGTTACCGGCCCCGATCTGAAGGAGATCGTCGCCGGCGAATTCCGCCGCTCGGCGGAGTGGGGCGGCCGGAGCGTCTTCGGCTGGGAATCAGCCGAAGACAGTGTTGAAATTAGGGATGCTGAAAGCGGCCGCCGCAAGGCTGATCTTAGCTAGGCGGTCAGGGCCTTCTCGGTAGGCTCTTCGACCGGGGTCTGGTTGCGTTCCGAGCGGAAGGCTGCGGAGCGGGCGTAGGCAAGCTTGCGCATCCGCATGATGCTGCCGAGCGGACGGTGAGCGGCAAGGCCGTTCCAGGGGCGGAAGGACATGCCGTCGTTGATCTCGCGGTCGCGCTCTTGCGTCCAGGACGGCTGCGGCTCGACCGTCAGGGTGGCGACCGTGATAAACGGGCTTTTTTCCTCGTCCCAGACGGCAGCGGCATCCTCGATCGACATCTCCTCCGCGTTCGAACAGAGCTGCACCTGAAACTCCCAGACCGCCTTGTTTCTGCGGAAATAGTCGGATACGGCCTCGCGCAGCCCGTCTGGATTGTGGTTGAGATCCAACTCCTGGCCGGTCAACGCTTTCAGCTCTTCGGATTGTGGAACGAGCGCGAACTTGGCGACATAATCGCCGTAGCGAAGGGGAAGCTGTGCAAAGAAACTTTCGCCGAGGATATTCGTCTCGGGGTGGCCGCCCAGCGAGATGATCGAGGCGCTTTTTGCTCCTACAGCCTCGATAACGCTTTCGATGCCACGCAGGACTTTTGAGGCAACTTCCTTCAGGCTGTCGGCATGGTCCGTGGTTGCCGCCAGTGCCTTGAGGTTTAGGAGAAAGGCCTTTGCACTCGACGCGTTGAACTGCTTGCCGTTGACCATCAGGAAATCCTGGGATGCGCTGTCGTCTTCCGGGTCAAGCCTCGGGCCATCGACATCAACGATTTTCAACGCCAGACCGCGCGGTGTCGAGACGCTGTCATGGAGAATGTCTCCGGGCGTCGTCGATAGCCGCACGAAAGCCTTGTAGCTGGCAGGCTTTGCAAACAGGCCCTGCGCCAGTTCGGGCGGCAGGCCGTCCATGACCCGGAACTCGCCTTCCAGCAGGCCGTGGCTCTTAGCATGGACGCTGCGGATGGCATGGCCTCCGTCGCGGTAGGTCTTGTGCGAGATCGACAGCATGGTGTCCGCCAGTGCGCGGGCGGTCTCCGGTTCGTCCTTTTCGACGGTTTCCAGATCGTCGCGGTAGGCCTGCGGATTGTGCGGTGGGCTCTTTGTCATGGGGTCGTCCTCAGGCTGGCATCGTTTGGTCGATAATCTTGTCGATGGTCACGGGCAGGTTTCGCTGGCGCTTGCCAGTGGCGTGGAAGATCGCGTTGGCAATCGCCGCGCTGACGCCGACGAGACCGATTTCGCCGAGGCCCTTGATGCCGATGGGGCTTGCCTTGTCGTCGAATTCCTCGACAAAGATCACATCGATATCGTCGATGTCGGCATGGGCCGGCACGTGATATTCGGCAAGGTTGTGGTTCATGATCCGGCCGCTGCGGTGGTCCCACATGCCTTCTTCATGCAATGTCATGCCAATCCCCATGACGACGCCGCCGAGAATCTGGCTGCGTGCCGTTTTCGGGTTGAGGATCTTGCCGGCAGCGATCGCACTGACGATGCGGGTGACACGAACGACACCCAGTTCCGCATCGACACGCACCTCCGCAAACACTGCGGAATGGGCGTAGCTGATGAACTTCATCATCTGCATCTTGTCCGGTGCCACCGAGCCGTCGCCCTCGAGAGACGACAGCCCCTCGGCGGCAAGGAGATCGGCGATGGTCGCTCCCTTGGTTTCGTCCGTCTTCAGCACCAGGCGGCCCTCGCGGATGACGACATCGCCTATCTTGGCGTCGTCGAGTGGCGATCCCTTGGTCTTCTGTGCCAGCGTCAGGATCTGCTGGATTACAGCCTGACAGCCGGCCTGTACGGCTGAACCCGTGGAGGCGGCTGTCCAGGAGCCACCCTCGACCGTGGTCGTCGGCAGGGTGGAATCGCCGATCTGAACGACGACCTGGTCCATGGCAACGTCGAAGGCTTCGGCGGCGATCTGCGTCAGGATCGTGTAGGTGCCGGTGCCGATATCGCTGGCTGCCGCTTCCACGACGATCTGGCCATTGCCGGTGTAGCGAACCTTGGCCTCGGCGGGGCTGAGCATCGCGTCCCAGAAGCCTGTGGCCATGCCCCAGCCAACCAGTTCGTTGCCGTCGCGCATCGAGCCCGGCTGCATCTGGCGCCTCGACCATCCGAAGCGTTCCGCACCCTGCCGGTAGCAGGCATGCAACGCCTTGCTGGTCAGCTGCTTGTCGTCGTTCTGGTCGAAATGGATGAAGTTGCGGGTCCTGAGTTCGAGCGGATCGATGTCGATCTCATAGGCGAGTTCGTCCATCGCAGATTCCAGCGCGAACAAACCGGAGGCGGCGCCCGGGGCGCGCATGTCGCCCGGTGTCATCGTGTCTAGCTTGGCGAGTTCGTAGCCCAGCTTGACGTTCTCGCAGCGGTAGGCGAGCCCCGACCAGTTGACGACGACTTCCTGGTAGTCCTCGAACTGCGACGTGCCGGAAACCACGTCGTGCATGACGGATTGCAGCTGGCCGTTGGCATCGGCGCCAAGCGACACCGTCTGCAACATCAGCGGGCGGAAGCTGAGATAGAACATTTCGCGACGTGTCAGTTCCAGACGCACGGAGCGCTTCAGCTGCAGGCTTGCCATGACAGCGAGGAAAAGCTGGTGGCGCGGGCGCAGGCCGGCACCGAAGGCGCCGCCGACATATGCGTTGATGACGCGCACGTCGTCCTGCTCCAGCCCGAAGACATTGCAAACGAATTTTTGCGAGTTCTGCGAGCCCTGCGTCTTGTCGTAGATGGTCAGCTGCTTGTCATTTTCCCACAGCACGGTGGTGGCAAACATCTCCATCGGATTGTGGTGTTCACCTTCCAGCGCGTAATCCGCCGATACCTTGAAGGGCGCCGATGCATAGGCTTCTTCTGCCTTGCCGCGGGGCTTCGGGGGAGGTGCTATGCCGTTTCTCTTGGTAGGCGGCACGTAGCTGTTGCCGCGCTCCGCCTCGATGTCGGTATGCGCCTCGGCTGCCTCGTATTGTACCTTCACCAGTGCCGCCGCATCGCGGGCGGTCTCGAATCGATCGGCGACGACGAAAGCGACGGGCTGGCCGTCGAAGAGGATCTTGTCGGAATCGAGCGGTCGGAAGGGATGGCCCGGGGCTGCGGTATCGTCCTGCCACTTCTTGTCCGACGTGGCGACGTCCATCCGGTTTTCGTGGGTGAAGACCTCCACGACACCGGGAAAGGCCTTCGCGGCCGTGGTGTCGATGCTGACGATCTTGCCGACGGCTATGGTGCTCAGCACGACGGCGCCGTGCAGCAGGCCAGGTTCGGAATATTCGGCGGAATACGTCGCCTGGCCAGTGACTTTCAGCCCTGCGTCGACGCGCGGGACGGGATGGCCGATATGGCGTGTGTTGGTGCTCAAGGGGCTCTCTTTCATGCGATCGCCTTTACGGACTGGACCTGCGGGGTTCCGGCAACGGCCTGCCTCAGGGCACGCAGGATGGCCTTCTCTGCCAGCGGTATCTTGAAATCATTGCTGCCCTGGCCCTTTGCGGGTGCAAGCAGCGTAGCGGCGAAGGCGCGGAAATCGGCCTCCGAAGGTTGGCGCCCGATGAGCGCTGCCTCGGCCTGCCTGTCACGCCATGGCTTGTGGGCAACGCCGCCGAGCGCGATACGGGCGCCGGATACAACACCCCCGTCCATGTCCAGCGACACGGCCACGGATACCAGCGCGAAGGCATAGGAAAGACGGTCGCGCAGTTTCAGGTACGTGTGATGGGTGGTGCTCGGCTTGCCATCGATCCGGATGCCGGTAACAATTTCGCCGTGCATCAGCGTGTTGTCCTTTTCCGGCATATCGCCGGGAAGCCGATGGAAATCGGCGAATTCGATGGTGCGTTCGCCGTCCGGGCCGGTGACCTCGACAACCGCATCGAGCGCCGCCAGCCCGACGCACATATCGGATGGATGGGTTGCAATGCAGCTATCGCTCGTGCCGAGAATGGCATGGATCCGGTTGAGGCCGCCGATGGCGGAACAGCCGCTGCCCGGCTCGCGCTTGTTGCACGGCGTCGACGGGTCATAGAAATAATAGCAACGTGTCCGCTGCAGCAGGTTTCCGCCCGCTGTGGCCGCGTTGCGGAGCTGCGGGGAAGCGCCGGCAAGAATTGCGCTGGAGAGCAGCGGATAGTCCCGCTGGATACCTTCGTGATAGGCGATGTCGCTGTTGGATGCGAGTGCTCCGATCCGGTATCCACCGTCGGGCAGCGCTTCGATGTCTTTCAGCTGGAGGCCATTGATGTCAACGAGCACGGAAGGGGCGACAACGTCGTATTTCATCAGATCGACTATGTTGGTGCCGCCAGCGATAACCTGCGCACCGGCGTTCGATGCGAGTGCGGCAACCGCTTCGCTGACGTTGGCGGGCTTGATGTATTCGAACCGGTTCATTCGGCTGCCTCCCGGTGGTCTTCAAACAGCACGTCTTCGACCGCATCGGCGATGTTGGTGTAGGCTCCGCACCGACAGATGTTGCCACTCATGAGCTCGCGGATTTCTGTTCGGTTGCTGGCCTTGCCCTCGTTGACGAGGCCGATGGCGGAACAGATCTGGCCGGGGGTGCAGTATCCGCACTGCAGGGCGTCGTTTTCGACGAAGGCGCGCTGCATCGGATGGAGATTGTCGCGTTCGCCGACACCTTCGATGGTGGTGATTTCGGCGCCGTCACGGGTGACAGCGAGGATGAGGCACGAATTCAGGCGAACACCGTCAATCAGCACCGTGCATGCGCCACATTGGCCGTGGTCGCAGCCCTTCTTCGTTCCGGTCAGATGCAGATCTTCCCTCAGGAGATCGACCAGTGTCGTCCAGGGCGCCACCTGAAGATCATGCTTTTCGCCATTGATGGTGAGGACGACCGGCACCGTGAAGCCGGACGGCGTTGGGGATCGGTTTTGCATAGGAAACCTTTCAGTGGGACAGGGGTCAAACCTCAAAAGGCGCAGTTTGTTCCGAAGACGCTCACCGGTTGCAGAGCAAATAAAAAAGGCGGCCCGCTTGAGGCCGCCTCCCGGATCAATTGCAAAGCTGGCTCAGGCGTTGAGCGCCATGCGTTCTTCGTCCTCGTCGCGCTGACGGCCGCCGATGGCGCCGGCTACACCGGCGATGAAGGCGCCGACAAGCAGGGACAGGGCTCCAAGAAGAGCAACGACCGATGCGCTCTTGCGAGCCTTGTCGGTTGCCTGCTGCGTGGCAACCTTGGCATCGTCGATACGCTTGAGGACGGTATCGACGCGGGCTTTGGCGTCGGCATCGGACAGGCCGGCGCGCGAGGCGACCACCTGCTGCAGATAGGTGCGGTCGTCAGGCGAAATACCGCCATCGGCCGCGCCAGTCAGCAAGATGCGCGACACTTCGGCAGTGACGTTCTCGTTGCTGTCGCTGCCGGGAGCAGCCTGAGGACGCGAAGGCCGCAGCAGTGCATCGGTGTAGTAGGCAGGCGAGAAGGTGCTTGAAGACTGGGAAGCACTCGAGGCAGCAGCGGAACCAGCCGTTGCTGCAGCACCGCCGGCGACAACTGCCGTTGCCTGCGCGCCAGCACCGATAACGGAGCTGACAGCCGAGCTCAACAGGCCGGCGACGACGATCGTTGCCACTGCCCATGACAGAAACCCATGGGCAGTGTCACGGAAGAAGACCTCGTAAGTATGGACGCCGGTCCATTTCGTGCGAAGCCGGCCGGTCAGGTACCCACCGACGCCAGCCGAAAGCCACTGGATGACGATGAGCCATACGGCTGCAGCGACGCCGACAGTAGCCGCCGACGAGCTTGCGTTAGCCCAAGGAGACACCATCGTCAGGCCAAGGCCGGAGCCGACCAGCAGAAGTATCAGGGTGATCGCCGTGGCAGCCACGGCACCGGCGATCACCGGTGCCCAGCTTACGGCGGAGGCCGACGATTCGACTGGGGCAGCCGCCTCGTAGCCGGTTGTTGGAATGGTCACTGCGACCTCCTATCGAACGAATAGGAGAATGATGATGATGAGCGGAATCGGAATGCCGAGCAACCAAAGCAAAATACCACGACCCATAATAACCTCCTGCCAGATGACTGGCCTTATGCATTTATCTTGAGTTGCCGCAAATGTGGCGCGACCAACCGTAGCAGGAACTAGCAAGTGGAAAGTTGGTTCCTGATTTCATGGCAAAAGTTGCAGCTCGCCTTGTGGCTTGCCCAAATGCGGCAAATATCCCACGGGTCGGAGTTAACAGCCCGGCAAGCTGAGCAAATTTGTTGAAAATGTGGCGATTGCGGGTAAGGTCTGTGCTTCAGGGATCGAAGGCGAGGGCGAGTGATGACGACAACGACGGACTGGCCCAAGGAAGGCATTCAATCCAGCGATCTCGGCATGCTGCAGGCGGTGCTCGACGCCTGGTGCGTGGACAAGTCTGTCGACATCCACAGCCCCGATGCTCAGGTGGCCGCACGTTCGCTGATCGACTGGTACGAGTTCGGCATCAGCGACCCCGCCGAACTCAGGACCATGCTCGAGGGTTGAACGGCTTACGATGATCGCGGACGTGGGGCGATGAGGTCGCACGCCATTCTCAGTCCGATCGCGTCGATACAGATGTCGTTTTCCGGCCGGGGTGCCATCGGTGTTGCTGCGTTGACGGCAAACATCTGATCAAGTCGATCGATGTGCATGGGCACAGCTGCCCAGAGGACGGGACGTCCGATGTCTATGATGTGAACTGTCGTTTGCCGGCCCCTGAGCGAGACATCCGCCACCGCCATGCCCCAGGTGACTGCGCCGATCGCCAGGATTACCTGAAAACCGAGATCTGCAGCTTCGCGCGAGGTCATGAGCATGGATCGGGCCTCCCGGCGTGGACTGCAATCATTGCAGCTATTTACCGGGCATCCCTATGCCAGCGCGATTGCTACTTCCAGCCGCTTCCGCTGTAAACCTTAACGCGTAACCACAAGGGAAGAGGGTACGCCCGAGGCGTGCATTGCGTCGACGCCGCGCCACCCTATATCGTGAAGATAGCCCGGCAAGGCGCCGGGCACGGTGGAGGAATGGACATGCCGCAAAACCCGATGAAGATCCCCGGACCCGACCACCCCATCTCGATCGAGCAAACGAACGATCATGTCGTCGTTACGGTGGCAGGCAAGACAATCGCCGACACGCGCCGCGCGCTCAGCTTGCGGGAGGCGTCATATCCGCCGGTGCTCTACATACCCCGCGAGGACGTCGACATGACGGCGTTGCAGAGAACCGATCACAGCACCCATTGTCCCTACAAGGGCGACTGTTCCTACTACAGCATACCCGGTGGCGGCGAGCGCTCGGAGAATGCGATATGGACCTACGAGACGCCCCACGAGGCAGTTGCAGCCATAAAGGGCTTCATGGCTTTCTATCCCAATCGCGTCGATGATATCAAAATCACCCCGGCGACGTGACAGCATATGCCCCCACGGAGGCGCTCAGCCGGTGCGCTGCATCAACTTTCATCAGCATGATATTCTAAATAAGCTCTTGAAAGTGAAGCGTAATCGACGAACTGCCCATTGGGGGCTTTCCTAATCCTGATTAATCTATAGACTCGGTCGTGTTAGTTGGCCAACGGGAATACGTTTCGTTACCCATGTTGCCGGCCTTACCGGAGGTCCTCGGACCTTCATAGAAGGAGACAGCCATGACCAATGTACTGCCAGCCCTCCATGACGGGCACGCACCGATCACCCTGCAGCAGCTTTTTCGCGAAGCTATCCATGCTTTCGAGGAATGGGGCGCCGACAGCTCCGAGCCGCTGGTCACCTTTGAAGGCCGGATCTTTCCGATCAGTGCCGCCTTCGAGGCGATGCGGGGTTGCACCGACATCATGCCGAGCAACCTGCTCGGCGCGGTGACCGAGCGTCTCACAAAACCCTGGGAAGGCGAAGGCCCGCTCGACACGATGACATTTTCGACAGCCGCCCGCGTAATGAGCGTCCTGGTGCGCAAGCGGCTTCTGGCCGATGACAGCGCAGTGCCGGTTGCCGCAGTGGCCGAGCGCCAGGCGGAAGATATTTCCGACCGCTAGGTCGGTTCGGGATGGATTGAAAGGCCGCCGGTTTGCAAAGACCGGCGGCTTTTTAGTGTCGTGAAAAGGGCACTCCCGACCTCTCTGTGCGCTTGGCGATCTTGCACGCGCGACCCATCTGTGAAAATATTCTTCACATAAGAACAATCCGCATGGGCGCCTGCTGGATTTTGCGGCCCGTTAGCGCCAGCGCCCAGTCGCTGATTCCAAGGAGCAGCCGCCATGACGCGTATCACCGATCTCCGCGTATTCGACATCCGCTTCCCGACCTCGCTCAGCCTTGACGGATCCGATGCGATGAACCCCGACCCGGACTATTCGGCGGCCTACGTCATTCTCGAGACCGACCAGCCGGGCCTTTCCGGCCATGGCCTGACATTCACCATCGGCCGCGGCAACGAGATCTGCTGCATGGCAATCAAGGCGATGGCGCATCTGGTTGTCGGCACCGATCTTGCGACTGTGCTCGAAAATCCCGGAAAATACTGGCGGCACCTGACCAGCGACAGCCAGCTTCGCTGGATCGGCCCTGAGAAAGGCGCCATGCATCTGGCAACCGGCGCCGTCGTCAACGCGGTCTGGGATTTGCTCGCCAAGCAGGCGGGGAAGCCGGTCTGGCGGCTGGTCAGCGAGATGGACGCCGAACAGATCGCCGATATCGTCGATTATCGCTACCTGACCGACGTGCTGACGCGCGACGAGGCCGTGGCTTTGCTGAAGAAAGCCGAAAGCGGCAAGGCGGAGCGCATCGCCACCCTCGAACGCGACGGTTATGCCTGCTACACGACCTCGGCCGGCTGGCTCGGCTATAGCGACGACAAGCTGCGACGTCTCTGCCAGGAAGCGATCGATGCCGGTTTCAATCATATCAAGATGAAAGTCGGCCGCGACCTCGAGGACGATATCCGTCGCCTCACGATTGCCCGCGAGGTCATTGGCCCCGACCGCTATCTGATGATCGATGCCAATCAGGTCTGGGAAGTCGGCGAGGCCATCGACTGGGTGAACCAGCTGGCCTTTGTCAAACCGTTCTTTATCGAGGAGCCGACCAGCCCGGACGATATCGCCGGCCATCGCAAGATCCGCGAAGCCGTGGCGCCGGTGAAGGTGGCGACTGGGGAGATGTGCCAGAACCGCATCATGTTCAAGCAGTTTATCGCCGAGGGGGCGATCGATATCGTGCAGATCGATTCGTGCCGCATGGGCGGTCTGAACGAGGTGCTGGCTGTGCTGCTGGTTGCGGCCAAATACAATCTGCCGGTCTGGCCGCACGCCGGTGGCGTCGGTCTCTGCGAATACGTGCAGCACCTGTCGATGATCGACTACATCGCGGTTTCCGGCACGAAGGACGGCCGTGTGATCGAATATGTCGATCATCTTCACGAGCATTTCCTCGATCCCTGCATCATCAAGGACGCTGCCTACATGCCGCCGAGCATGCCGGGCTTCTCGATTGAGATGAAGCCGCAATCGATCGAAACATACACATTCCGCGGCTGAACGCGTTTCAGGCCTGCGGCGGGCCGCGGACGAGAGGAGCGTTCGCGGCCATTGCGGTTTTTTCCGTTACTCGCCATGTTTCACCGAGACGCGCCCGGGGAGTGGCGTCAGACGACAGGAGATTCTATGCCCACCACACACCGGCCGCTGGCCATCAGCGCGCCCGAGCCGCGCACGCTCGAACTGATCTTCACGCCGGAAGCGCTAGCGCATCTCAGGGCGACATACGAGATCGTCGAAGCCGACCCGGAAAACATCGCCGGCCTTGGCGACGATATTCTCGGCAGGGCTCGCTACATCATCGGTCAGCCGCCGCTTTCCCATGAAACGCTCGACCGGATGCCGCAGCTGCGCTGCATTCTGAACGTCGAGAGCAACCTGATGAACAACATGCCCTATGACGTGCTGTTCCAGCGCGGCATCCATGTCGTGACCACCGGGCAGGTGTTTGCCGAGCCCGTGGCCGAGATCGGTCTCGGTTTCGCTCTCAGTCTGGCGCGCGATATCGTCGATGCGGACGTCGCGTTTCGCGAAGGCAACGAACTCTGGGGCGGCGACGGCAATGCCGGCGCCCGCCAGATCAGTGGCTCCGATATCGGCATTGTCGGCTTCGGCGATCTCGGCAAGGCGCTGAACAGGGTCCTCAGTGGCTTCAGGGTGAAGATAAAGGTCTACGATCCCTGGATGCCGCGCTCCATTCTCGAGGATTTTGGCGTGCAGCCTGCCAGCCTCGACGACGTGTTGGCGAACAGCGATTTCGTCTTCGTAGTCGCGTCCGTCACCAGCGAGAACAAGGGCTTTCTTGGTGCCGAGGCCTTTGCCGGCATGCGCAAGGGGGCGGCCTTCATCCTGCTCAGCCGCGCTGACGTCGTCGATTTCGACGCGCTGATGGCCGCCGTAGCCTCGGGCCACATCGTCGCTGCCAGTGACGTCTATCCGGAAGAGCCGCTGGGCAAGGACCACCCGGTGCGCCGTTTGAAGGGCTTCATCCGCTCCGCACACCGCGCAGGCGCGCTGAATAGCGCCTTCAAGAAGATGGGCGACATGGTCATCGAGGACATGGACCTCATGGACCGAGGCCTGCCGCCGATGCGCTGCAAGCGCGCCGAGCGCGAAACGGTATCGCGGATGCGCTCCAAGCCGGTGACGAAGAACTGAGGGGTTGGATTTAACGCCGGTGCTCGGATTTCTTGTAAGGCAGCCCGGAAGCCTACGGCTCATCTCCCCTCCCCCTTGTGGGGGAGATGTCGGCGTCGCCGACAGAGGGGGGCGTCTTGCGTCGAACGACCTAACTCAGCAGTGTCTCAGACCACGCTGTCCTCGGCTCGATGCGTCTTATCCAGCCAAGCCCGCACGATCCCCACATCGTCATCGGTCAACTCGTGGCCGTGCGGCACGATCCGGAGCTCGACGTCGGCACCGGCAGTGGCAAGTTCGGTGCGCAGCGTCTCAGCGTAGCGGCCGTAGTCGTCGAATTCGCCCGAGATCATCAGCACGTCCACATCACTCATATCAGCCTGCGGACGCTGGTCGAGGACCGGCATCGAACGCAGCAGTACGACACGGTGGATCACGTGCGGATGGAGCGACAGCATTGCGTTGAGGAGGTTGGCGCCATTGGAATAGCCGAGGTAGACGGTTCTTTGAGCCTTGAGACCATAGGCCTTGATAGCGCCCTCGATGAAGGCGGCAAAGGCTTCGGCCTCGCTGACGATATCGCTCTGGACGAAGGTGAAAGGCGTGAGGCGCAGGAACCAGCGCGGTAGCGCGTCCTCTTCGGCGCAGCCGCGTACTGCGAGCAGCGTGGCGCGCGGTACGATGCGGTTGGCAAGCGGCAACAGGCTGGTTTCGTTGGCGCCGGAGCCGTGCAGCAGCACGATCACGCTGCCGTCGGCGTCTTCGGGCGTATAGAAGCGGTGGACGAAGGGCAGGTCGCGATAGATCACCCTCGGCTCGCCGGGCATCGCAAATTGCGGCATCAGCAGTGTCAGTTCGCGCTCCCGCTCGATATTGCCGGCCGGGAGGAACAGTTTCGTTCCGAGTGTACTGCTCTCCTCGTCGATCAGCATGCCGGGCGTATCGGTCGCGAGTTCGAACAGGATACCGCCGGGCTCGCGGACGTAGAGCGACCGGAAATACTTTCGGTCGTGGACGTTGACGGTGCCCGAATTTGAATCCTGCAGAGTGCCGAGAACGGCCTGCAGTTCTGCATCGTCGTTGGCGCGGAAGGCGACGTGATTGACGGTGCCTGTTCCCGGCGCGCTCGACCAGAAGCCGGCGGCATCCCGGACATCAATGATGTCGCCGGGCTCCGAGACCATGCGGCGGATGTTGCCGGCGGTCGCCTGCGGCCGGTAGCCGAAATGTCGTTCGAGGAAAGACTGCGTCTCCCCGGGCTTCTCGGTAAACAGAGTCGCGCCGCGCAGGCGGCGGATGGCGTGTTCCCCGGGAATGCCGTCCGATGCCCATGGCGTGCCGGCGTGCAATCCGGTGTTCCCGACCAGCTTGACGATCATGCCATCCGGGTCCTTCAGCCGCAGCACCGGTTCGCCGAATTCATCCATGGGCCCTTCCACCTTCAGGCCGAAGGTGAGGGATCGGGTTAGCCAGAAGCCGATGCTGAGGGGATCAATGGCAAGCGAGATCTCGCCGGTCTGTCCGTAGCCGGCGCGGCCGGGCGACCCGTCTTCCCAGACGAGGAAGGTTACCAGCGAGCCTGGCGAGCCGCTGGCGTCACCGTAAAACAGGTGCAGTTGCGTCGCATCCTCGAAACCGCCAGTACGCTTAACTAGCCGCAGCCCGAGGAAGCCCGCGTAGAAATCGACGTTTGCCTGCACTTTGCGGGTAATCAGCGTGATGTGGTGGATACCGGCGACCATCTCTGCTCCAGGGCTCTGCCCGCTTTGCGACCTGAGCTCATCTAGACCGGAAGGAGGGTTGGCATCAATGCGCCCGGCGAGCCCTCAGTGTTCACTGATCGGCGACGGACGCTTGCTCTTGTAGCCGCTCATTTCGGCGCCGGCGGTCTTCGAAAAGCGGGAGTTCCAGATCGTCGCGCTCAGCGAAATCAGCGTGACCACGATGAAGGCGGCTGAAAAGTCGTTGAGTTCGGCCTGCTGGTGATCCTGGATGAACATCGAGCCGTGCAGCGCCAGGGCTGCGACGCAGATGCCGAGCGACAGCATCAGTTGCTGGAAGGTCGTGTAGAAGCTGGTGGCAGCACTCATCCGGTCTCTGTCGATCTCGTCATAGGCGATGGTGTTGTAGGCCGTGAACTGGAACGACATGAAGAAGCCGCACAGCATCAGGATCACGAAGATCAGCGGCATCGGCCAATCCGGACGGAAGGCGGCGCAGGTGCCGTAGCCGAGCGTGCCGATGACGCCGAAAACCATGAGGCTGTTGCGGAAGCCGAAACGTTTCAGCACCTTTGATTGCAGGGCTTTCATGGCCATGGAGCCGATGGCCGTGGCGATGACGATCCGGCCGGCAGCGGCTGCCGACATGCCGAAGCCGAGCTGCAGCATCAGCGGGATCAGAAACGGTTGTGCCCCTTGAGTGATGCGGGTCAGCGAGCCTGCAATGACGGACGCCCCGAAGCTCGGCACCCGCATCAGCGAGAAATCCATGATCGGCGACGGATGCTTCTTGGCGTGTCTGAGATAGGCGATGCCGAACAGCACCCCTATCGCAATCAGCATGATGGCCATGGAGCCTTCGCCCGAGCGGCTGGACATCTCGAAGCCGAACAGCAGGGAGCCCAGCGAAATGCCGGACAGGATGAAGCCGGAGAGATCGAACGGTCCGTTCGCCGGTCCCTTGACGTCCTCGATGAAGATGCTGACGAGCACGAAGCCAAGGATGCCGATGGGCACGTTTATGTAGAAGATCCAGCGCCAGTCGAGGTAGGTGACGAACATGCCGCCCACCGGCGGTCCGACGATCGGGCCGATCAGCGCCGGCACCAGCAGCCAGGACATGGCCGAGACCAGATCCTTGCGGTCGACGCTGCGCATCAGCACGAGACGGCCGACCGGCATCATCATGGCGCCGCCGATCCCCTGGATCAGCCGGGCGACCACGAGGAAGGACAATGTCGGAGCCTGTGCGCAGAGGATGGAGCCGAATACGAACACGGCTATGGCGCTGCGAAACACGGTGCGCGAGCCGAAGCGGTCGGCGATCTTGCCGCTGGCGGGAATGAAAATCGCCAGGCTGAGCAGATACGATGTCAGCGCGATGCTCATTGCCGGCGGGCTGACGTTGAAGTCGCGCGCCATCGTCGGCAGGGCCGTTGCCAGCACGGTGGCGTCCAGCTGTTCCATGAACATCGAACTGGCGACGATCAGCGCAATCGTACGGAAATTTGGTGCCGCCGGCCGGGAGGCGGACGGATAGGTCTGATCCGACATCGTCGGTTATCGCTCTCGGTGGTGCGGTGGGAGCCCGGGGGCAGACCCGCAAATCTGGTAACGGCGCAAGAGCCGCATTTGAACCGGGCCGGTATACGCCTCGTTTTCCAGCTTTGCTATATGCAATTATGCAGATCAACCCCGCAAAACTAGAAAGGCAGACTTATTTTGCAGACCTGCAACAGTTTTGCCCGGATCTGGCAGGCGACGGCCGGATTTTGCCGGCAGATACCGCGCTAGTAGCCGCTCGCCGTGCCGGAACCGGCCCTGCTGTCCATCGCGCCGTTGTAGCGCGCACCACCGCCGGCCGCGATCTCGGCAACGCTCTTGCCGCCGACCAAGATGCCGGCTGCCTGGCCCCAGATCGGCCAGTCCTTGTCGACCGCGACGTTGTAGCCCATGGCGGCAAGCAGCCGCATCGTGTCGGGTGACAGCGCGTAGGGCTCGGTGAAGACCTTGTCCGGCAGCCACTGGTGATGGATGCGCGGTGCATCGATGGCCTGGCGGATATCCATGCCGAAATCGATGACGTTGACGATCGTCTCGAGCGTGATGGTGATAATGCGGGCACCGCCAGGGCTGCCGATGACCATGAAGGGCTTGCCGTCCTTGGCGATGATGGTCGGGCTCATCGACGACAGCGGCGTCTTCTTCGGCTGGATGGCGTTGGCCTCGCCCTGCACTAGGCCATAGAGATTGGGCACGCCGGGCTTGGAGGTGAAATCGTCCATCTCGTTGTTGAGCAGCACGCCGGTACCGGGTGCGACGACGCCGGCGCCAAACGAGCCGTTCAGGGTATAGGTGACGGCCACGGCGTTGCCGTCATTGTCTATAATCGAATAATGGGTGGTCTCGTGGCTCTCGCCAAAACCCTTCGGCATCAGGTCCTTGGAGACGCCGGCGCGGTAGGGATCGATGCTGTCGCGGATCTGCTTGGCGTAGCCCTTGTCGAGCAGCTTTGCGACCGGGTTGTCGACGAAGTCGGGGTCGCCAAGGGGCGCGTTGCGGTCGACATAGGCGTGGCGCATGGCCTCGACCATCAGATGTACTGTTTCTGCCGAGCCGTAACCGAGATAGGACAGCGGATAGCCTTCGAGCACGTTGAGGATTTCGCAGATGATGACGCCGCCGGAGGAGGGCGGGGGCGAAGAGACGATCTCGTAACCCCGGTAATTGCAGGTGACCGGTGCGAGTTCGCGGACCTTGTACTGGTCGAAGTCTGCCTTGGCGAGGACGCCGCCCTTGTCCTGGCTCGCCTTGACGATCGCATCTGCCGTCCGGCCCTTGTAGAATCCGTCAGGACCGTTCTCGGCAATCTGCGACAAGGTGGCGGCGAGGTCCGGCTGGCGCAACTGGTCGCCGACCGCAAACGACTTGCCATCTTGCTTGACATAGATGGCAGCCGCAGCCGGGTCGCGCGACAGGCGCTTCTGGCCGCCGCCGAGTTCGACGACATCGCCTTGGTCGAGCGTGAAGCCTTCCTGGGCATAGCGGATTGCCGGCCCCATCAGCTCCTCGCGCGATTTCGTGCCGTATTTTTCGCGCGCCGTCTCGAGGCCCATCACCGATCCCGGCACGCCGACGGCAAGGTAGCCCTCGGTGCTGGCGCCTTTGACGACGTTGCCCTTGTCATCGAGATACATCGTCTTGGTGGCGGCAAGCGGCGCCCGCTCGCGGAAGTCGAGAAAGGTTGTCCTGCCGTCCTTCAGGCGGATGGTCATGAAGCCGCCTCCGCCGATGTTGCCAGCTGTCGGATAGACAACCGCGAGGGCATAGCCAACCGCGACAGCGGCATCGATAGCGTTGCCACCGCTTTTCAGGACTGCGACCCCGACATCTGTTGCCAGGTGCTGGGCCGTGACCACCATGCCGTGATCTGCCTTCACCGGTTGCGGGGAAGCTGCAGAGGCCGGCATCACTGCTATCAGGTCGAGCGTCAGGATCAGGGCGGTCAGGGTCAAGCGCTTGGCAGTCAGGTGCATGTCGTCGGTTCTCCGAAACAGGATAAACGCCAGAAGAGCGCTGCCTTCCCCATATGTCCAGTCATAATTGAATCGGAAGTAATGGCGATACCGTCCTGTGGCGCAGGGATGTGAGTCGCTTGAAAATCGGCTGGTGAACAGCTGTATGGTGGAGCTTGTCTGCAGATTTCAACAATAGAAACGTTATTTCTCACGGGCTACTTATTGTATTTTTACTATCGATTAACGCTGTTGAAAAAATTTAATGTGTCTGGACAGGCCGGGCTCTCGCAAAATTTCCAAACTAGGGCAGTCTTGTTTCGAGACAGAACGCGGTTTGCGGGAGGGCGACATGATCGTCACCAGGCTTGAGCAGTGGAAGACCGAGAATCGCCTGCCATTTCTTGCGCGTCCCGCCAAGAAAAGTCCCGTCACCAAAATCGAATGCGTTGGCTGCCACAGCCATTTCTTCCGCTGGACATCCACCGCCGCTGCCTATGGTCGATGCGACGATTGCTCCAAATCCTAAATCAATAGGCCCGCAGGGTTGCTGCGCTAGCGGATCAGGATGGCGCGGAAATCGTTTACGTTGGTGCCGGTCGGACCCGGGGCGAAGATATCGCCGATGGCGTGAAAAGCCGACCAGGCGTCGTTGTTGCGTAGGCGATCGGCGGGCACGATGCCAGCCGCGCGCATGCGGACAGCGCTGCTGCCGTCCGCAAAGGCTCCCGCATTGTCCTCGCTCCCATCGATACCATCCGTATCGGCGGCGATGGCGTCGATGCCCTCAAAACTGTCGATATCGATGGCGAGAGACAGCAGGAATTCCGAGTTCCGGCCACCCTTGCCGTCGCCGGCCACCGTCACCGTGGTCTCGCCCCCTGACAGAAGCACGACGGGTTTTGCGAACGGGCGATTGCGCGCCGCTATTTCGCGGGCAATGGCAGCATGCACACGGGCCGCCTCGCGGGCCTCGCCTTCTATCGAATCGGACAGGATGGCTGCTTCGATGCCGAAGGCGCGGGATGCGTTCGCGGCTGCTTCCAGCGAAACGCCTGCCGAGGCGATCACGTGGACTTCGTTGCGCGCAAAACGCGGGTCGTCGGTGGCCGGTGCATCGGCTTGCGGGCTTCCGATGTGCGCGAGGACATTGGCGGGAAGGGCGAGAGAATATTGCCGGATGAAGTCCAGTGCGTCGGAGCGATCGCCGGTACCGGCAATCGTCGGGCCGGAGGCCACGAGCGCCGGGTCGTCGCCCGGGATATCGGAGACGACAAGGGTGACGACCTTGGCGGGATAGGCGGCGACGGCAAGCCGGCCGCCCTTGATGGTCGAGATATGCTTGCGGATGGTGTTCATGACGGAGATCGGCGCGCCGGATGCGAGGAGGGCGCGGTTGACGGCAATCTCGTCGTCAAGCGTCAGCCCTACGGCCGGCGAAGGCAGCAGCGCCGAGCCGCCTCCCGATATCAGCGCAATCACCAGATCGTCGGCACTCAACCCCTGCACCAGACGCAGCAGCCGCGTCGCGGCATCGAGCCCAGATCTATCGGGGACGGGGTGCGACGCTTCGACGATTTCGATGCGCTCGCAGGCAACGGCAAAGCCGTAGCGTGTGACGACGAGCCCTTCCAGCGGTCCGTCCCAGCAGCTTTCCAGCGCTGCGGCCATCTGCGCCGAGCCCTTGCCTGCGCCGATGACGATGGTTCGGCCTTTCGGTTGCCGTGGAAGATGGCGGCGGATGCCTGCCAGTGGATCGGCCGCAGCGACGGCCACATCGAACAGGGCTGTGAGAAAGGCGCGGGGATCGGTGACGGTCATGGTTGTCTGCCTGATGTCGTTAACACGGGCATGAACCAACGCCGCTCGCGTTGCAAGCCTCAACGGCGGGATTGACACAAGGACGGCGATTGTTTCCCTGACGCGAAATGCCTATCTGTTTCGCATCGACAGGTAAATTGCAGGCAGGGGTTTTCGACATGGTTGAGTTGAAGGGCAAGGAACGGCAGACGGGCGCTAGGGCCGTGCTCGGCCGCACCGGCTTTCCGCAGGTGACGTCGGTTACCGGCGGCGAGATCAACGTGGTGACGGCGCCGTCGCAGGTCGGCTTCAACCCGCTCGACCTGCTCTACGCATCGCTGTCCGCCTGCCTCGTGCTCAGCGCCCGCATGGCCGCAGGACAGATGGGCGTGCTGGACAAGCTGTCCGAAGTGACGGCCGAGGTAACCGGACAGAAGGCAGCCTCGGGCGTGTCGCGCGTCGAGACGTTCCACATCGTCTTCACCATTAAGGGCGACTTCGACGACAAAACCCGTAACGCCATCGCTCACGCCGCCGAAGGCGAGATCTGCACCGTCAGCAACACCATCCGCGGCAACCCCGAATTTTCAACGGTGGTGGTTGGCTAGGCCCATTAGCGGGGCGGCATCACGAAACCTTCAAGAAAGGGGCCAAGTTCGGGATCGATGTCGATCTTGACCGTGTTGTTGAAGATCGCCGTAGCGATCATGATGCCCCCGAAGGCCACGAGGTTGACCAGCGTCGGCTCATCGTAGCGGGCTTTGAGGCGCGCCCAGATCTCGTCAGGAATGGCGTTCGAATCCGCGACCATTGCCTTGCCGAAGGCGATCAGCGTGGCCTCGTCTGGGCTTGGCTCTATCGTCTCGGGTTTCAGGCCGGCATTGATCAGCGCGCGACGGAAAAAGCCGACGGGGATGATGGAGCGGCACTCGATGGCGATTGCCTGGCAGAAGAGCCATACGGCGCGGTCGTCGAGATCGGGGCGCAGCTCTTCGCGGAGGGTAAACCATTCAGCATAGATGCGGTGGGCCACAGGCGAATGCAGCAGCGTCCGCTTCATGTTGGTCATCCGGCCGCGAAGGAGTACCTCGCGGTCATGCTCGGCACGGGCCTCATCGGATGCTGTGGCGTAGTCGAAGTGTGACAGATGGCTCATCGGTGCTGCTCTCGGAGGGATCGCACTCTTTTTGCCGATTTCCGCAACTCTGTCACTCCGCGGCTTCCGAAACAGCCGGAAAGAAACGATTTTCCGGGCGTGGCAGGCCGAGATGGTCGCGCAGCGTGGTGCCTTCGTATTCCTTGCGGAAAAGGCCGCGCCGCTGCAACTCCGGCACCAGGCGGTCGGCGACATCGTCGAGGCCCTGCGGCAGGAAGGGGAAGACCACGTTGAAGCCGTCCGAGCCCTCTTCCGACAGCCATGTTTCCATTTCGTCGGCAATGGTCTCGGGCGTGCCGACGAAGGCCAGTCCGCCGTAGCCGCCCAGCCGCTGGGCAAGCTGGCGGACGGTCAGGTTTTCCTGCTGGGCCATACGGATCGCTTGTTCGCGGCCGCTCTTGCTGGCGTTGGTTTCGGGTATTTGCGGCAGAGGGGCGTCGGGGTCGAACTTCGAGGCGTCGTGGCCGAGCGAGATCGACAGCGAGGCGATGGCGCTGTCGTAATGCACCAGGCTGTCGAGGCGGGCCCGCTTGGCGCGCGCCTCCTCGACGCTGTCGCCGACGACGACAAATGCCGCCGGCAGGATTTTAAGGTGGTCCGGGTTGCGACCGACGCGAGGCATGCGGCCCTTGATATCGGCATAGAGCGACTTTGCGGTCTTGAGATCGCGGGGCGCTGCAAACACCACCTCGGCGGTCTCGGCTGCCAGCTGCTTGCCGGGCTCGGACTGGCCGGCCTGGACGATGACCGGCCAGCCCTGCGGTGTACGGGCAATGTTGAGCGGGCCGCGCACCGACAGGCTTTCGCCCTTGTGGTCGAGCACGTGCATCTTGTCCGGGTCGAAAAAGATGCCGGTTTCGGTGTCGCGGATGAAGGCGTCGTCGGCAAAGCTGTCCCAGAGGCCGGTGACGACGTCATAGAATTCGCGCGCCCGGCGATAGCGCTCGTCGTGCTCGACATGATCTTCGAGGCCGAAGTTGAGGGCGGCATCGGGGTTGGACGTGGTGACGATGTTCCAGCCGGCGCGTCCGTCGCTGATGTGGTCGAGCGAGGCGAAGCGCCGGGCGATATGATAGGGCTGCTCGAAGGTGGTGGAGGCGGTGGCGACCAGGCCGATCTTCTCGGTGACCGCAGCCAGCGCCGAGAGCAGCGTGAACGGCTCGAAGGAGGTCACCGTATGGCTGCGCTTCAGGGCCTCGATGGGCATGTTGAGGACGGCCAGATGATCGGCCATGAAGAAAGCGTCGAACTTGGCAGCTTCGAGTTTCCGGGCAAAACTCTTGATGTGCCTGAAGTTGAAATTGGCATCCGGATAGGCTCCGGGGTAGCGCCAGGCGCCGGTGTGCAGGCTGACAGGACGCATGAAAGCGCCGAGCTTCATTTGCTTTTGGCCGGACATCAGGGGATCCTTTTCAAAACCTCTTGGCACAGCTTGACTGCGATGCAGCAAAACCATGACTTGAGATGGGGGACGCCTTCGTATCAATCAACGGCCGGGAGCTAGAAGTGGCGCGTCGAAAATACATAGGTGACCAATCTTTTTTGCTTGTTCGCCTTTTCCGTGCGGCCAATTGGGAATAGACCAAGCTTTCAAGCCTCGGGGACACCAATCCATGCATGAGAAAGACATCGCAGATATTACCGCATGGCTGATGCAGCGAGGTCTGAAGGGCGCGACTGAAATCGATCTTTTGAGCGGCTTCTGCGAGGCCTGTCGCCGAAGCGGGCTGCAACTTAGTCGCGGCATGGCGCTGATGGACACGTTGCATCCGGTCTACGAAGGTCGCGTGTTTCGCTGGGACAGCACCGAGGTCATCGAGCCTGTGTTCGAATATGGCTCCACCAACCAGGGTATCGCTGCGGAAAACTGGCTGAAATCGGCGTTTTACTATCTGCAGGAAACCATGACATCGGAAGTTCGCCGCCGAATAGGCTTTGGCGATCCTGTCGATTTTTACACGCTGGATGTCTTGAAGGAGGCGGGCGTTACGGACTTCATCGCCTTTGCCCACCCATTCGAGGATGCCGGTACAATCGGCGACATGGACTGTTTCTTTGCGCATTTCGCCACTGCCGACAAGGATGGTTTCCTGGACGACGACATCGCCACGCTGCGCCGGCTGGTGCCTGCGCTCGCGCTGGCGATCAAGTGCACCGCGCTCGACCGGATTGCCCGTACGATCGCCGAGGTCTATCTCGGCGAAGACGCGGCGCAGCATGTGCTCGGTGGCAAGATCACGCGCGGCAAGACGGAGCGCATCTCGGCGGCCCTTTGGTTTTCAGATCTCGCCAACTATACGCGCATCTCGGATACGGCGGAGCCCGACGAGATCATCCCGATGCTCAACGACTACGCCGACGCCGTCATTTCGTCGATCCACGAGGCAGGCGGCAACGTGCTGAAGCTGATCGGCGACGGCACGCTGGCGATCTTCAAGGCGCGTGACGAACGCGATGCCTGTGCGGCGGCCCTCAAGGCAGAATCGCTGCTGCGGGAGCGTTTGCGCAATCTCAATGCCCAGCGGCAGGTCGAGGGCAGGCCGGTGACGGAGATCTATCTCGGCCTGCATATCGGCGAGGTGTTCTACGGAAATATCGGCAGCCAAGACCGGCTTGATTTCACCGTCATCGGGCCGGCGGTGAACGAGGTCAGCCGCATCGCCTCGATGTGCCATTCCGTCGACCGCGATGTGCTCATGTCGTCGAACTTCGTTGCAGCGGCAGAGGTCTCGCAGCGCAACGATCTCGTCTCCGTCGGCCGCTACGCGTTGCGGGGCGTCAAGCGGGCGCAGGAACTGTTCACGCTGATGCACGCGGCCTGAGGGGCTTCAGCGCTTGCCGGCGGCAAACATCGGACCGCCCTTGTGAGGCGGGAAGCCGTAGCCGTTGATCATCACCAGATCGATGTCGCCCGGGCGGGCGGTAATACCACGTTCGAGCAAGGCCTTGCCTTCGTCGGCCATCGCCCGCAATAGCCTTGCGACGATTTCGTCCGACGAAAAACTGCGCGGGGTGATGCCTTTTTCGGCCCGCACCCGCTCGATCAACGCTGTCACTTCGGGATCGACAGTCCGCGTGCCGTCCGGGTAGGCATACCAGCCGCGTCCGGATTTCTGGCCAAATCGGCCAGCCTCGCAAAGCCGGTCGGCAATGGGGACGTAGCGCTCATCCGCATTGCGCGTTGCCGCCTGACGCTTGCGGCGGGCCCAGGCGATTTCGAGGCCTGCCATGTCGTAGACGGCAAAGAGCCCCATGGGGAAGCCGTAAGCTTCGAGCGCTGCGTCGATCTCGTGGGGCAGCGCGCCATCCTCGAGCATGAACTCGGCCTCCCGGCGGTAGGCGGAAAAGACGCTGTTGCCGATGAAACCTTCGGTGACGCCACAGACGACCGGCAGCTTGCCGAGCCGCTTGGCAAAGGCCAGGGCACTGGCCAGCGCATCCGGTGCCGTCTCCGCGCAATTCACCACTTCCACCAGCCGCATGATATTGGCGGGGGAGAAGAAGTGCAGGCCGAGGATTCGACGGGGATGAAGCGTTTCTGCGGCAATGGCGTCGGGATCGAGATAACTGGTGTTGGTGGCAAGGATGGCATCTGCGCGGACGATGCCGTCGAGCCGCTGGAACAGCGCCGTCTTGACCGCCATGTCGTCGAACACAGCCTCGATGACCAGATCTGCATCGGCGAGGGCCGTCATGTCGCTGGTGACGGTCAGGCGGCCGAGCTGATCGGCAAGGCCGTCGGTGTCGAGACGGCCGGTCTGCACCGCCTTTTGCAGCGTGGCTGCGATGCGCTCGCGACCTTTGTCAGCGGCGTCTTCGGTCTGCTCTACGGCGACGACCCGGAAGCCGGCGCCAAGCGTCGCCACCGCAATGCCGGAACCCATGAGGCCGGTGCCGACGATCCCGACGGTCTCGATGCTGCGGGGCGCTATGCCTGCGAGCCCATCGACCTTGCCGGCGGCGCGCTCGGCGAAGAAGACATGGCGGAGGGCTGCCGATTGCTCGGAGTCCCGCAAGCCAAGGAATGTCGTCCGTTCGTCCGACAGGCCATCGGCAAGGGTTGCGTAGGTGGCGAGCCTGACAAGCCGCACGGCTTCGACGGGCGCTGTCTGGCCGCGAGATTTTCCGACGACCTTCGCCGCTGCAGCCTCTACCGCTGCGATATTCTGTTGCGGTACGGCCAGTTGACCGGTGCGCCGTAGCGGAGTTCCGGCAAGCCTTTGGACCATGGCAATCGCCGCTGACCGCTCGTCGGCATCGGTGGCATCGGCAAGACCGAGCGATGCTGCTTCCGCAGCCTTGACCGCCCGCCCGGTTCCGATCAGGTCAATAGCGGCAACCGTGCCGATGAGCCTTGGAAGACGCTGGGTACCGCCGGCGCCGGGCACAAGGCCGAGTTTGACTTCCGGCAGTCCGAAACTGGCGCTTGGGTTAGCGATCCGGGCGTGGCAGGCAAGAGCGATTTCGCAACCGCCGCCCAGCGCCGCGCCATTGACGGCTGCAACGACAGGCTTTTCAAAGGCTTCGATGCGGTTGATGAGATCTGGCAGATGGGGCTCGATCGATGGCTTGCCGAACTCCCTGATATCGGCGCCGCCGACGAACGTGCGACCGGCACCGGTGATGACGATGCCGACAATCGACGCCGCCGCCGCTGCGTGATCCAGCGCTGCCATGATGCCAGCGCGCACGTGGCTCGACATCGCGTTGACGGGCGGATTGTCGAGGGTGACAACCAGTACGCCGTCCGACGTCTCGCCCGAGACGCTCTCCGAAAAGGTCGTTACCGACATCGCCGCTCTCCTATTCCGGAACGACGGCAGTGGCCTGGATCTCTATCTTGGCGCGGTCCTCGACGAGGCCGACGACCTGCACTGCAGCCATCGCCGGAAAATGCCGGCCGATGACGTCGCGATAGGCTTGGCCAACGCCCTTGAGGTTGGCGAGGTATTCGGCCTTGTCCGTGAAATACCAGGTCATCGACGTGATGTGCTGCGGCCCGGCACCGCCTTCGGCGAGGATGGCGACGATGTTGGAAAGCGTCTGGCGAACCTGATCGACGAAATCGTCGCTTTCGAACTCGCAAGCGGCATTCCAGCCGATCTGGCCGCCGACGAATACCGTGCGACCAGTCGCGGCGACACCGTTGGCGTATCCGATCGGCTTGGCCCAGCCCTCAGGCTGCAGGATCGTGTGCATCGGTCTTCTCCAGATGGTGTTCCAGCGCGGCCCTGATGTCGTCCGGCCAGGCAAGCGATTGCTGTGTGTCGAGGTGCGTGGCAACGACGCGGTGGGTGGCGGTCCAGAGGATCTTGCCCCTGGCCGAAACCTGATGCTCGAGATCGAGGGAGGCGCGGCCAATGCGGCGGACGATCACGGCGAATTCCAGTTCGTCGCCCTGAAAGCCGGGAGACGAGAAGGTCAGGTCCAGGCGGACGGTCGGCACGCCGATCCGCCGCTCATCGATCATCGTCTTCCAGGGAAAACCGAGCGTAGCGAAATAGTCCTCGAGAACACCGACAAGGATGTTCAGGTAGGACGGGAAATATGCAATCCCGGAGGGATCGCAATCGCCGAAGCGCAACGGTCTTGTCGTCTTGAATGCCACGACAGCCTCAGTTCGCGAAGGCGGCAATGCCGGTGATGGCACGGCCGAGGATCAGGGCATGGATATCGTGGGTGCCTTCATAGGTGTTGACCACTTCGAGGTTGACCATGTGGCGGATGATGCCGAACTCGTCGGAAATGCCGTTGCCGCCGAGCATATCACGTGCGTTGCGGGCGATATCGAGCGCCTTGCCGCAGGAGTTGCGCTTCAGGATCGACGTCAGCTCTACCGGCGGGTGGCCTTCCTCCTTCATCCGGCCGAGCCGCAGGCAACCTTGCAGGCCAAGTGCGATCTCGGTCGTCATGTCCGCGAGTTTCTTCTGGATCAGCTGGTTGGCGGCGAGCGGCCGGCCGAACTGATGCCGGTCGAGGACGTATTGGCGTGCCCTGGCGTAGCAATCCTCGGCAGCCCCGAGCGTGCCCCAGGCGATGCCATAGCGGGCCGAGTTCAGGCAGGTGAACGGGCCCTTGAGGCCGGTGACGTTGGGCAGCAGGTTTTCTTCCGGCACGAAGACGTTGTCCATGACGATTTCGCCGGTGATCGAGGCGCGCAGGCCGACCTTGCCGTGAATGGCCGGTGCCGTCAGGCCCTTCCATCCCTTTTCGAGGATGAAGCCCCTGATGACGCCGTCCTCGGTCTTGCCCCAGACGACGAAGACGTCGGCAATCGGCGAATTGGAAATCCAGATCTTCGACCCGGTCAGCTGGTAGCCGCCGTCGACCTTCTTGGCGCGGGTGGCCATCGAGCCGGGGTCGGAGCCGTGGTTCGGTTCCGTCAGGCCGAAGCAGCCGATCCACTCGCCGGTGGCAAGCTTCGGCAAGTACTTCTGCTTCTGCGCTTCCGAGCCAAAAGCATCGATCGGCACCATCACCAGCGAGGACTGTACCGACATCATCGAGCGATAGCCGCTATCGACGCGCTCGACCTCGCGGGCGATCAGGCCGTAGGCGACATAGCCGAGGCCGGAGCCGCCATATTCGGGTGCGATGGTCGGGCCGAGCAGGCCGAGTTCGCCCATTTCGCGGAAGATCGCCGGGTCTGTCTTTTCATGGCGAAATGCTTCCAGCACACGCGGCGCCAGCTTGTCCTGCGCATAGGCACGTGCGGTGTCGTGGACCATGCGCTCGTCGTCGGTCAGCTGGTCCTGCAGACGGAAAGGGTCGGCCCAGTCGAATATCTCGCGGCTATGCGCCATTGGTTTCTCTCCCATCACTTTGATTTCAGCAGTTCGCGCGCGACGATCAGCTTCTGCACTTCGGTCGCACCTTCGTAGATGCGCAGCGCGCGGATCTCGCGGTAGAGTTTCTCGGTTATCTCGCCCGTTTTCACGCCGCGCCCGCCAAACAGCTGGACGGCGCGATCTATTACGACTTGCGCTGTCTCCGTTGCCGTCATCTTGGCCATCGCCGCCTCGCGGGTCGTCGGCAGCTGCTGCACGTCGCGGCGCCAGGCGGCGCGGTAGGTGAGAAGAGCCGCTGCGTCGATGCCGGTCGCCATATCGCCGAGCGCTGCCTGCGTCAACTGGAGGTCGGCAAGCCTGGCGCCGAACATCGGGCGCTCCTGGACATGAACGAGCGTTTCATCCAAGGCCCGGCGCGCAAAGCCGAGGGCGGCGGCTGCCACCGAGGCACGGAAGATATCGAGGGTGCGCATGGCGATCTTGAAGCCCTCGCCGGGTGAGCCCAAGCGTCGCGATGCCGGGATGCGGCAGGCATCGAAGCGGATCGTTGCCAGCGGATGGGGCGCGATCACCTCGATACGTTCGGTGACGGAAAAGCCGGGGTCGTCCGCAAAGACCACGAAGGCAGAGATACCGCGCGTGCCCGGTGCTTCGCCGGTACGGGCAAAAACGGTGTAGACATCGGCGATGCCACCGTTGGAAATCCAGGTCTTCTCGTCATCGAGAATGTAGTGGTCGCCCTCCAGGCGGGCGGCACAGCTCATGGCCGCGACATCGGAGCCGGCATCCTTTTCCGACAAAGCGAAGGCAGCAAGCCATTCGCCGGAGCGGACTTTCGGTAATACGGCCGACCGCAATTCCCCGGAGCCGGACAGGCCGATAGCGCCGGTGCCGAGGCCTTGCATGGCGAAGGCGAAATCGGCCAGTCCATCGTGCCAGGCGAGCGTTTCGCGGGCGAGGCAGACGCTGCGGGAATCGATCGGCGTCGGGTCGTCGGGCGCACCGACGGCGGCTTCCAGCAGGCCGGCATCGCCAAGTGCGCGTACCAGCTTGCGGCAGGCGCCGTCGACATCGCTGTGATCGATGGCAGCCATCGGTGTCGATGCGGCGAAGGCATCGAGCCGTTCGGCGAACTGCCGATGACGGGCGTCGAAGAACGGCCAGTCGAGATGGTCGCGGGTCGGTCCTTTCAGGGTGGCTACCGGCTGCATCGCCTAGTCTCCCTTGAATTCCGGCCGGCGCTTTTCGGCGAAGGCCTCGAATGCGCGGCGGAAATCCTGTGTCGCCATGCAGATCGCCTGGGCCTGGGCTTCCGCATCGATCATTTCGTCGATGCCCATCGCCCATTCTTGGTTCAGCATGGTCTTGGTCATGCCATGCGCAAACCAAGGGCCATCGGCGATCGAGCGGGCAAGCTTTGTGGCCTCGGCTTCGAGATCCGCGCTTGCATGCAGGGCATTGTAGAAGCCCCAGGCATGGCCTTCGGCCGAGGACATGTAGCGGCCGGTATAGAGCAATTCGGCGGCACGGCCCTGGCCGATGATGCGCGGCAGCATTCCGCAGGCACCCATGTCGGCGCCGGCAAGCCCAACGCGGGAAAACAGGAAGGCGGTCTTGGCCTCCGGCGTCGCCACGCGCAGGTCGGAGGCCATGGCGAGGATGGCGCCGGCACCTGCGCAGATGCCATCGACGGCGGCGACGATCTGCTGCGGGCATTTGCGCATCGCCTTGACGAGATCGCCGGTCATGCGTGTGAAGGCCAGCAGCTCGGGCATGGCCATGCGTGTCAACGGCTCGATGATCTCGAACACGTCGCCGCCTGATGAGAAATTGCCGCCGGCACCTGTGATGACGATGGTTCTGACGTCGGAGGCATAGGCGAGGTCGCGAAAGAGATCACGCAGCTCGGCATAGCTGTCGAATGTCAGCGGGTTCTTGCGTTCCGGGCGGTTCAGCCGCAGCAATGCCACCCGTCCGTCTTCGCTGACATCCCAGAGGAAGGTCCTCGGCCGATAGTCCCTGAAGGGGCGCAGATGGCCCCGCATCGTCATGTCGCGCTCGCTCATCCTGTCAGAACCTCCCCGCCGGCGACGGCTATTGCCTGGCCGTTGATAGAGGCACTACTGGGCAAGGCCAGCCATATCACGGTGTCGGCCACTTCCTCGGGTCTCACCAGCCGCCCCTGCGGATTGGATCTGGTAAATTCCGCCTTCGCCTGTTCGCGCGTTCGGCCGGTCTTCTCGACGATCCTGTCGATTGACTGCTCGAGGATCGGCGTATCCGTGAAGCCGGGGCAGACGGCGTTGACGGTGATGCCGGTCCGAGCGAGCTCGACCGCCAGCGACCGGGTGAGCCCGACCACGCCGTGCTTGGCGGCGGTGTAGGCAGAAATATAGCCATAGCCGGTGAGGCCGGCCGTGGAGGCGATGTTGATGATGCGGGCACCTTGCCCGTGGGCGCGCAAATCTGACATCGCGGCCTGCGTCACCAGGAAGACGCCGGTGAGATCGACGGCGATGACCCGCGACCACATCTCGAGGCTGGTCTTTTCGAAAGGCGCGCTCGGTGCCTCGCCGGCATTGTTGACCAGGATATCGATCGGACCGAATTTAGCCTTCGCGGCTGCAAAGCCTGCGGCGATGGCGTCTGCGCTGGTGACGTCGAAGCCGTCCGCAACGAAGGTCGCCACGCCCAGTTGGGAGGCCAGCGCCTGCAATGGCTCCAGCCGCCGCCCGGCCAGCGTGACGTTGGCGCCCTCGGCGGACAGAGCACGGGCAATCGCCGCACCGATGCCGCTTCCGGCTCCGGTGACGAGCGCGTGGCGGCCGCCAAGTCTGCCCGAATGGGTCATGTCAGGCTCTCACTTGGCCGGCGCGGCGGGAACCGCACGGGCGAGATTGTTTTCATACTGCGATTTGGCCGACTGGTACTGTTTTGGCCAGGGAATGGAAGTGATGCCGATTTTTGCGGCCTCATGCAATGACCAGGCGGCATCGGCAAGATGCGGCCGGGCAATGGCGCAGAGATCGGCGCGACCAGCCGAGATGATGGAATTGGCATGATCGGCCTCCGAGATGGCGCCGACGGCGATCGTCGGGATGCCGATCTCGTTGCGGATCTTGTCGGAAAACGGCGTCTGGAACAGGCGGCCATAGACCGGCTTTTCCTCCTTCGATACCTGTCCCGAGGAGCAATCGATCAGGTCGGCGCCGGCATCCTTGAACATCTGCGCAAAGATGGCTGCGTCTTCAGGCGTATTGCCGCCGTCGGCCCAGTCGTTGCAGGAAAGGCGCACGGAGATCGGCTTGTCGTCCGGCCAGACGGCGCGGATGGCGGCAAAGATTTCCAGCGGGTAGCGGGCGCGGTTTTCGTGGCTGCCGCCGTAGTCGTCGGTGCGCTGGTTGGTCAGTGGCGACAGGAAGCTCGACAGCAGGTAGCCGTGGGCGCAGTGCAGCTCCAGCCAATCGGCGCCGGTGGTGACGGCAAGCTCCACCGAGCGGACGTGGTCGGCCTTGACGCGGTCCATGTCGACGCGGTCCATCGCCTTCGGCACCTGGCTGTTCTTCAGGTAGGGAATGGCAGAGGCCGAGATCAGCGGCCAGTTGCCATCGGTGAGCGGCTGGTCGATGCCGTCCCAGGCGAGCTTGGTCGAACCCTTGCGGCCGGCATGGCCGATCTGGATCCCGACCTTGGCATCGCCATTGCCGTGGATGAAATCGACGACTCGGCGCCAGCCGGTGGCCTGTTCCTCGTTCCAGAGACCGAGGCAGCCGGGCGTGATGCGCGCATCCGGCGAGACGCAGGTCATTTCTGCAAAGATCAGCCCGGCGCCACCCAGAGCGCGGGCGCCGAGATGAACCATGTGAAAGTCATTGATCAAGCCGTTCTTTGCAGAATACATCGCCATCGGAGAGACGACGAGGCGGTTCGGCAGGGTGACGCCGCGCAGGGTGAAGGGCGTGAACATCGGCGGCAGGCAGCGGCCATTGCCAACCGTCAGGCCTGATTTCTCGGCAAACCAGCGCTCATAGCCCTCCAGCCAGTGCCTGTCGCGCAGCCGCAGGTTCTCGTGGCTGATACGCTGCGAGCGGGTCAGCATCGAATACATGAACTGTTCCGGCTCCAGCGCGTCGGCATAGCGGGTGCCGACCACTTCGAACCATTCCATCGCATTGCGCGCGGCGTTCTGGATGCGGGCGACGTCGACCCGGCGGATCTCCTCGTAGGCATGCAGAACGGCCGGGATCTTGTCGGCGCTGTGCTCGTGGATCTCGAACTGGCGGGCGAGCTCGATGGCGTCGTCGATGGCAAGCTTTGTGCCGGAGCCGATGGCGAAATGCGCCGTGTGGGCGGCATCGCCCATCAGAACGACGTGCGAATTGCCGTTGAAATGGCTCCACTTGCCGCAGATCAGCCGGTTGAAATTTAGCCAGGCGCTGCCGCGCATGTGGCGGGCATTGGTCATCAGCGGCGCGCCGTCCAGCGCTTCTGCAAACAGGTCCTGGCAGAAGTCGATCGAGGCCTGCTGCTCCATGGTGTCGAGACCGTGTGCGCGGTAGGCCTCTTCCGTCGTCTCGATGATGAAGGTCGAGGTCTGCTCGTCGAACTTGTAGATGTGTGCCTGGAACCAGCCGTGATCCGTCTTGCGGAAATCAAAGGTGAAGGCATCGAACAGCTTGTTGGTGCCGAGCCAGATGTAACGGTTCGGCCGGGTGATCATGTCGGGCTGGAAGATCTCGGGATAATGGTTGCGGATCTTGGAGTTGAGCCCGTCAGAGCCGATGACGAGGTCGGCATCGGGGTAATCGAGGTCAGAGGTGGCGTCGGTTTCGAAGATCAGCTCCACGCCGAGCGCCTCGCAACGGCGCTGCAGGATATTGAGCAGCTTCTTGCGACCGATGCCGACGAAACCGTGGCCGGAGGTGCGCTGTTTCGTGCCCTTGAACCAGACTTCGATATCGTCCCAGTGATTGAAGGCATCCTGTATCTCGGCCGCACTCTCCGGATCCCAGACCTTCATGGATTCCATTGTTGCGTCGGAAAACACCACGCCCCAGCCGAAGGTGTCATAGGGCTTGTTGCGCTCGACGATGCGGATGGAATGGCCGGGATGCAGCTTCTTCATCAGCAGCCCGAAATAAAGCCCGGCCGGGCCGCCGCCGATACAAACGATTTTCATCGCCAATCCTTCCCTGTCATCCCGCAGGTCGCTGCGCGTCGCAAGTTATTTGAAGTTTAAAATATAAACGCGGCGTCTGGGCGTCAAGTCGCAATTGCGGGAATTGACCGCCGGCTGCCCGATTTCCAGCGAAACCAGGCAGCCAAAGTGTCGCAGCCCTATTTCGCGGGGTCCTTGGGCGACCACAGGATTACCTTCGACTCCTTCTCGTAGGCCATCCCCTTGGGATAGCTGATGGCTTCGAGTTGCAGGCCCCAGGGGGCCTGGAAATACATGATCGTCTGCCCGGCAATCGGGCCGTCGTTCATCGGCACAGGCCCCATGCGGGTGGCGATGCCCTTGCCGTCGAGATATTTTTTGGCGGCTCCGACGTCATCGACATAGAGGGCGATGTGGAAGGCGCCGATATCGCTGTTGCGGGCCTTGAGGTCGCGCTGGTCAGGGGCTTCGTACTGGAAGATCTCGATGTTGGAGCCGTAGCCGCAGCGCACCAGCGTCACCTGGTCGATCTTGGCCTTGGCATCGACGCCGACGAGGTCTGTCATCAGCGTGCCCTTGTCGTCGGAGATCGGGCCGAAGGACATGGCTTTTTCGCAGCCGACGACGCCGACGAAGAAGTCGAGCGCCTGCTTCATGTCGGGCACGGTGATGCCGGTGTGGTCGTGACCGCGCATGCCGGGTATGCCGTCTGCGGAGGCAGCACCGGCGCTGGCGAGGGCAGTGGTCATGGCGAATGCGAAGGCAGTGATATGCTTCTTCATTTCTACGTTCCCCTGTTTTGGCGGGCGTGTTCCGGAAGGCAACAGTCTTCCTCCGCCCCGAAGGCCCGCGGCCCCGGTGCGTATCTCATGGCTATGGCAAGCACATACTGCTCGGCCTCAGGTCAGGCCGAGTCCTCGTTTTCGCTGACGCGCCAGAGCCAGTCCGGGTCGACCTCGGGCAGTGGAATGGCGTCGAGCAGCAGGCGCGTATATTGGGAGGCGGGCGCGGAGAAGACTCGCTCGCAGGGACCTTCCTCGACGACGCGGCCCTGCCGCATCACATAGACGCGGTCGCAGATGGCGCGGATGACGGAGAGATCGTGGCTGATGAAAGCCATCGACAGGCCAAGATCCGTCGAAAGTTCTTTCAGCAGGTTGAGTACCTGAGCCTGCGTAGAGACGTCGAGGCCGGAGACGATCTCGTCGGCGAGCACGAAATCCGGCTCCAGCAGCGCCGCCCTTGCAATGCCGATCCGCTGACGCTGGCCGCCCGAGAGTTCGTGCGGATTGCGGTCGAGGCAGGCCTGCGGCAGGGTCACCCGATCGAGGATCGCAGCGACCTTGCGCTCGGCTTCACGCCGATCCTTGGCGACGCCGTGCAGCAGCAGCGGCTCGACGAGGATGCGACGGATCGAGTGGCGCGGATTGAGCGAGGCCATCGGATCCTGGAGGATCATCTGCATTCGGCGCCGCAACGGTCGCATCCTGGCATCCGGCAGACGTGTGATATCCGTCCCGTCGAAGCAGATCTCGCCGGCCGAGGTGTCGACCAGCCGCAGCAGAGCGCGCCCGAGCGTCGTTTTGCCGGAGCCGCTCTCGCCGACGATGCCGATGGTTTCGCCACGATGGACGGCGATATCGACGCCGTGCAGCACTTTGACGCCATCGACATGACGGCCGGCCAGTGTGCGCCGCCCGCCATAGGTGACCTCGAGGCCAGTGGCCGTGAGTAGGGGCTCAGACATGGCGGCGGCTCCCGTCGTGCAGGGCTATCGCATGAGAAGGGGAGAGGAGGCTTTCAGAGGCCGGACTTCGGTGCGGAAATTGGAGCGGATGCCTCGCTCCGTCCGTCATTTCTGTGCCTGTCACAGGAATCCGGCATGCCCAAGTCCTTGGGCGTAGAAGGCCCTTCCGATTGAGAGGTCGAGTTCCCCCACGGCACGGACGCGCCGTGACTGGATCCCTGTGACGAGCACAGGGATGAGGGAGAGCGAGGTCGGCCTGCGGTTGGTCAATTGACAGCCGGGAAGCAGTCATTGGTGATGGTTCTAGCTTTAGATCATGCCGGATGGGCAACGGTTGCCGTCCTCGATCGCTGACGTCGCAGCCGGCGGCCGGGTTACAAAAGCGCTCATGCATGGCTGCTCAGCCTCCCGTCGTGAAGGCCAATCTCGCGGCGGAGTTCTTCGAAGATTTCGGGCGGCACCGGCGTCAGGCCGGCGTTTGGACGGTCGTAGCGTGGCCCGGCTGCGATCAGGGCTTGCGTGTAAATGTGGCGCGGGGTCGACAGCACCTCGGCGGTACGACCTTCCTCGATGACCTTGCCAGCGTAGAGCAGGGTGACGCTGTCGCAGATCTGGGCGACGACGCCGAGGTCGTGGGTGACGAAGATGACGGCGGTGCCGTGCGCCTCCTGCAGTCGGCGGATCAGCCGCAGGATCTGCTTCTGCACGGTCACGTCGAGCGCCGTCGTCGGCTCGTCGGCGACGACCAGCTTCGGCTCCAGCGCAAAGGCGGCGGCAATCAGTACGCGCTGGCGCATGCCGCCGGAAAGTTCGTGCGGATAGCAGCGCAGCACCCGTCCGGGATCGCGGATATGAACTTCTTCCAGCAGGTTTAGCGCCCGCTGACCGGCCTCCCTCGACGACAGGCCGCGCTTCAGGCGCAGGCCGTCCGTCAGTTGTGCCTCGATGCGGCGTCCGGGGTTGAGGGCCGTCTGCGGATCCTGCGGGATTAGCGAGATCTCGCTGCCCATGATCGAGCGCAGTTCCTTCTGCGGCAATCGCAGCAAGTCACGACCTTCGAAATTGATAAACCCGCCCACGACTCGAACAGTGCGCGGAAGGATGCCGAGCAGCGCCTTGGCGATGGTCGATTTTCCGGCGCCGCTTTCGCCAACGAGGCCGCGAACCTCGCCGCGCTCTAGCGTCAGCCCGACATCGCGCAGGATCGGCGCGCCGCCGTCGCGGTCGGAGACGGCGCTGAGGCCGGTTATCGAGAGAAGCGGCTGGTTCATCGGCGCATCACGGGGTCCAGGGCGCGACGCAGGCCATCGCCGAGCTGGTTGAAGGCCAGCACCGTCGCAAACAGCGCCAGCAGCGGCGCCACCAATACCCACCAGCCGTCATGGATGATCTGCCGGCCCTCGGCGATCATGCCCCCCCAGGTCGGCGTGTCCGATGAGACGGAGAGTCCGACAAAGGACAAGATGGCTTCGACGATGACCGCAATGCCCATTTCAAGGCTGACGAGCGCGATGAGGACGGGTGCCACATTCGGCAGGATTTCGGAGAACAGGATGCGCAGCCTGGAGAAGCCGATGGTGCGGGCGGCGGTGACGTAATCCATCTGCGCCTGCGCCTGGGTTTCCGAGCGAACGACGCGGCAGAAGCGGGTCCAGTCGATGATGACGATGGCGGCGATTACCGAATGGACGCCCGAGCCGAACACGGCGACCAGCAGGATCGACAGCAGCACCGGCGGGAATGCCATCCAGATATCGACCAGCCGCGAGATGATGCGGTCCGGCCACCCGCCGTACCAGCCGGCAAACAGGCCGAGCAAGGTGCCGATCAGTGCGGAAAGCCCGGCGGCCACGAAGGCAACGGTCAGGGCGATACGGGTGCCGAATATCATGCGCGACAGCACGTCGCGGCCGAGATCGTCGGTGCCGAGAAGGAAGTTCTGGTCGCCGCCATCCATCCAAGCGGGGGGCAGGGTGCCGGACATCAGGTCCTGCTCGAGCGGGTCCTTCGGGGCAATGAAGGGTGCGAAGACGGCAAGGATGACCAGCAAAAGGATAATGCCGCCGCCCAGTAGGACTTTCGGCTCGCGCAGCAGGGCCAGCAGGCGTCTTGCGGAGCGTGACGGCGTTCTCGGCGCGGTGTATGTAATGATCTCAGCCATGAGCCAGCCTCGGATTGAAGGCCGCGACGAGCGCGTCGACCATTAGGTTGATGACGATGAACAGCAGGCCGAAGACCAGCACCAGACCCTGGATCAGCGGCAGGTCGCGGTTGATCACCGCGTCGATCGCCATGTTGCCGATGCCCGGATAGGCAAAGATGCGCTCGACGATGACGGTGCCGCCGATGAGGAAGGTGAACTGCACGCCGGTCAGCGCAATGGTCGGTCCGACGGCATTGCGCAGCGCCTCCTGCAGCACCAGTCGCAGGTTGGACATGCCCTTCAGCCTTGCAAGCAGGATGTAGTCCTGCAGCATAGCCTCCGAAAGCGTTGCTTTCAGCACCCGGGCGACGATGGCGGCCAGCGGCAGGCCGAGAGCCAGCACCGGCATTACCATATGGGCGGCAACGTCGGCAAAGATGTCAAAGCGCAGGGTCACAAGGCTCTCGATCAGGTAGAAGGGCGTGTGGAACTGCGCGTCGATACTGGGATCGATGCGGCCCGACAGCGGAAACAGCGGAAAGGCAACGCCGAAGACCAGCACAAGGGCCAGCGCCCAGACGAAATCGGGGACGGCGAGGAAAAGCCCATTGAGGCTGTCGATGATCGGCTCGAGGATGGTACGGCGTACCAGTGTGCCAACAATCGCCACAAGACCACCGAGCAGAACTGCCAGCACCAGGGCGGCAAAGGCCAGCTCGAGGGTCGCCGGGAGCCGGTCGCCGAGCAGGCCGAGTACGCTGCGCTTCAGCGAGATCGAGGTGCCGAAATCACCGATCGCGACAGCCTTCAGCCACAGGCCAAACTGCACCGGAAGGCTGGCGTCGAGCCCGTAATGGGCGCGCATCGCGGCGATGTCGGCCGGTGTGGCGCCTGGCGAGATCATCATGGCAATCGGATCGCCGGGGACAACGCGCAAAAGCACGAAGACGATCAGCGCCACACCGAACAGCGTGACAAGGGCCATGACCAGGCGATTGAGAATGGCAATGGCTATCATGGATTATGGCTTCCGGCCGTCAGGCAGCGGCATAAACCAATTCTCGGCCGCTTCCTGGTGAAAGTCGCGGCATCAGCTTTGGTCATCCTGCCACCTGTTGATCGTCGCCATAGGGGCACCGTTAGAGAACGCCATGAGTCTAGCCGTGACATCTCCCGCGCCCAAGGAATTGGGCGCACTGGATTCCTGTGACGAGTACAGGAGTGAGGGAGGATGGTCTGGTGCCGCCATATGTTCATGTCGGTGCCCGTTCGATCGAATAAGGCTGAATTGGCCAATGAAGAGGAATTCATCTCCCCGCCGGCGGGAAGGAAGATGACCGGAATGACTGATGAGTGGGCGCCTGTGGATGTTCGGGACAAGGCACAGGTGTCGCTCGTCACTGTGGAAGTGCGTGGCGACCAACCCGCCTCTATCAGCTTTGCTGACATCTCCCCCGCAACGGGGGAGATTAGCCCGTGGCTTGCGTCCAAACCTCTATCAGGCCTTCGCTACCTGCGCTGCTTGCAGGGCGCCCGAGATGTTCGGGGTGACCTTGACGCTCGATTTGTAGAGGATCGGCTGGGCATATTGCAGCAGCGGGATGACGTATCCCTCTTCGGCAATATACTTATCGACCGCCTTCCAGCCCGCGATGCGCTTGGCTTCGTCCTTTTCGCCCCAGAGAGGGTTGATCAGGTTGTCGACATCGTCCGTCTTCCAGCCCGAATGCGGCGATTTGCTGTACATTGCAAAGCCGGTCGAGGTCGTTGGATCGCCGATGGCATTGCCCCAGTTGTAGAAGGCGGCAGGACCGAGCTGGTGAGCGGCGCGAAGCTCGTAGTGCTTGGCGATCTCGTAGACTTCGATTTCCGCTTCGATGCCGACCTTGCGCCACATGCCGACGATCGCCTGGATCATCTCGTAGTCCTTTGGCTTGAAGCCGCGGGTGGTCTTGATGGCGAACTTCACGGGCTTTTCCGGCGAGAAGCCACTGGCCGCAAGAAGCTTCTTGGCACCTTCCGGGTCGTAAGGCGTCTTGATGGCGGCGTCATATGCCGAATATTCCGGCGCCTCGAGCGTCGACAACGGCTTGCCGTAGCCGCGCAGCAGGCGCTTGATGATGGCGTCCTTGTCGATCGCCATGTTGGCGGCGAGCCGGACGTTCTTGTCGAGCATCGGGCCGACATTGGAAATGAAGATCATGCCGATGTCGGAGACAGGCGTTGCGACGCCGTCGAGGCCCTTCTTCTTCTTGAGGCGGTCGAAATCCTCGTAGGGCACTTCCAGCGTCACGTCGGAGGAGCCGGATTCGATCTCGGCGACGCGGCTTGTCGTATCCGGGACGAATTTGTAGATGACCGTCTCGAAGGCTGGCTTGCCGCCGAAATAGTTCGGATTGGCCTTGAGGCGCAGAAAGGAATTGCCCTCGTAGGCATCGACCATATACGGGCCCGTGCCGATAGGCTTCTTCTCGAAGCCCTCCGGACCGACTTTCGTGAAGTAGTCTTTCGGCAGGACATAGCCTGTCAGGAAGGCCATCCACATGAAATAGGTCGGCTCGTAGCGAACGACGTCCCCGGTAATCCGGTTGCCCTCGATCTTGTAGTTGGTGGCAGTCGACCAGATGAAGGAGATCGGGTTGCCGCCCTTCTGGTCGCCAGCGCGGTTGAGCGACCAGACGACATCCTCCGGGGTAAATTTGGATCCATCGTGCCAGGTAACGCCCTCGCGGACGTCCATCCAGACTTTGGTCTTGTCGTCGTTCCAACCCCATTTTGTGAGCAGGCCGGGCTGGAACTTCAGGTCCGGGCCCTGGCCGATGAACTGGTCGAAGACCGAGCGGTAGATCGCCTGGATCGTCGGATTGACGGCCGAGGGGCCTGTCGTCGGGTCGAAGGCCGGCAGGTTGACGTTGAATGCGATCGTCAGCGTATTCACATCGGCCGCCTCGACGACCGTCCGGCCAGCGAGAATGCCCGTGATGAAAGTAGCCGCGCCTAGGCTCAACGCCTGGCGCCGTGTCAGATGGTCCATGGTCACTCCGTTCCCCTGTTCAGCGGTAGATGACCTGTGGCCGGCCTGCCGCTGGCGATTTATTATCGGAATGTTTTAATCTTAAAATAACCATCGGGAAGCGCAAGCGGATTCTCTGGCGTTGTAGAAAAATAGCAGTGTCGGTCTCCATCTCCCGGAATCTGCCGGAGACTGCGCAAGATCCAGTTGAGCATAATGTATGCTTTTGCATATTTATTCGGCTCAGTTTGCTTTTACTCCGATCAAACGGGCGTGCGGTAACGCATGTTGATGGCTTCACGCCATTTGCTGATTGACAGCCGGTCGAAGCGCAAAATATGCTTTTGCAAATGATTGAAGAAAACGCCTGACAAGGGCGAAGGGGAACTGAAATGGCTGAACGGTCTTTTGCCCGCGAAGTCGAGGACCTGAAGCTGGGGGAGGGCGACACCTTCCGCGGCGAGGGAATTCTCGCGATTACCAAGGCGTTGCTGCAGTCCGGCGTCTCCTATGTCGGCGGCTACCAGGGCTCGCCGATCTCGCATCTGATGGACGTGCTGGCCGACGCCAAGGATGTCATGGAAGACCTCGGCATCCACTTCGAGACATCGGCCTCGGAGGCAGCGGCGGCGGCGATGCTGTCGGCCTCGGTGATGTACCCGGTGCGCGGCGCCGTCACCTGGAAGTCGACGGCCGGCACCAACGTTGCCTCCGACGCACTCTCCAACCTGTCGTCCGGCGGGGTGACCGGCGGCGCGCTGATCATCATTGGCGAGGATTACGGCGAGGGATCGTCGATCATGCAGGAGCGCAGCCATGCCTATGCGATGAAGTCGCAGATGTGGTTGCTCAATCCACGCCCCAACCTGCCGTCGATCGTCGATGCTGTCGAAACCGGCTTCGAGCTTTCCGAGGCCTCCAATACACCCGTGATGCTGCAGGTCGGTATCCGCAGCTGCCATGTGCACGGCCAGTTCGAAGCAAAGAACAATAAGCGGCCGGAGTTCACGCTGCGCCAGGCGCTGGAAAATCCGGTCCGCGACGTCAACCGCATCGTCCTGCCGCCAGCGACCTTCGTCCATGAAAAGCAGAAGCTGGAGCACCGCTGGCCGGCTGCCGTAGAGTTCATCAAGCGCCGCAGGCTCAACGAATATTTCGGTCCCAGCGAAGGCGATGTCGGCATCATACTGCTGGGTGGCATGTATAATGGCGTCATGCGCTCGTTGCAGCAGCTTGGCCTTGCCGATGTCTATGGCAACTGTTCCGTGCCTCTGTATGTGCTCAACGTCGCCTATCCGCTGATCGACGACCAGCTGGCCGAATTCTGCGCCAGCAAAAAGGCCGTTCTGATGGTCGAGGAGGGGGCGCCGGAATATATCGAGCAGTCGCTGAACACGATCCTGCGCCGCCGCGACATCCAGACGCGGATCGCCGGCAAGGACACCCTGCCGATGGGCGGCGAATACACGACGCAGGTGCTGATGAAGGGCATCAAGACCTTCCTCGAGACCCATGCGCGCGTGCTGCTCGGCAACCAGCCGCCGCTGCCGGATCCGTCGCCCGTTCTCAACGATCCGAAGGTCAGGGCGCTGGCCGAGGTCGTACCGCCGAGGCCTGCCGGTTTCTGCATCGGCTGTCCGGAGCGGCCGATCTTTGCAGCAATGAAACTGGTCGAACAGGAACTGGGCGAGCACCATGTCGCCGCCGATATTGGCTGTCACCTGTTCTCGATCCTGCCGCCGTTCAACATCGGTGGCACGACGATGGGCTACGGTCTTGGACCAGCCTCGGCCTCGGCCTTCAATGTCGAAGCGGACAAGCGTTCGATCTCGGTCATGGGCGACGGTGGCTTCTGGCACAACGGGTTGGCGACCTCAGTCGGCAATGCGGTGTTCAACAAGCAGGACGGCGTCATCCTCGTCATCGACAATTTCTACTCCGCAGCCACTGGCGGCCAGGACATCCTGTCGTCGCGCGCGGACAATCCGCGGCGCAAGACCAACAATTCCATCGTCAATGCCGTCAAGGGCATCGGCGCCACCTGGGTCCGCCAGATCGACCGGACCTACGATGTCGCCAAGATGCGCGACACCCTGCGCGAGGCATTGACGACCAAGGAGCCGGGCCCGAAGATCATCGTCGCCTCGTCGGAATGCATGCTCAACAAGCAGCGCCGGGTGAAGCCTTTGTTCAACAAGGCGGTGAAGGACGGCAAGCGTATGGTCAAGGAGCGCTTCGGCGTCGACGAGGATGTCTGCACCGGCGACCACGCCTGCATCCGGCTGTCGGGCTGTCCGTCGCTGTCGGTCAAGCACACCGACGACCCGCTGAAGGACGATCCGGTCGCTGCCATCGACAACAGCTGCGTCGGCTGCGGCAATTGCGGCGAGGTGGCGGAGGCCGCCATCCTCTGTCCGTCGTTCTACCGCGCCGATATTATCCACAACCCGACCGGCTGGGACCGCTTTCTCGCTAGGATGCGCAGTGCCGTCATCGGCTGGCTGCAGGCCCGCCGCAAGGCAAGCCGCATCGTCTTTGCAGATTGAGGGGATCGCCATGAACGAGCATGTTGCTACAACGGCCGTCGGCGCCATTCGCCTGTCGACGGACAAGCCGATCTCGATTGCCATTCTCGCCATGGGCGGCCAGGGCGGCGGGGTGCTTGCCGACTGGATCGTCGGGCTGGCGGAAAGCCAAGGCTGGATGGCACAGACGACGTCTGTCCCCGGCGTCGCCCAGCGTACCGGCGCCACCATCTACTATCTCGAACTGTTGCCCGCCCGCGAGGGCCGCCATCCGATCTTTGCGCTGATGCCGACGCCGGGCGACGTCGATATCGTGCTGGCCGCCGAACTGATGGAAGCCGGACGCTCCGTTCTGCGCGGCCTGGTGACGCCGGATCGTACGACGTTGATTGCCTCGACGCACCGCGCGCTGGCGGTCGGCGAGAAGGAGAAGCCGGGTGATGGCATCGGCAATCCCGAAGTTGTCGTCGAAGCCACGGATTTTGCCGCCAAGCGGATTATCGCCTTCGACATGGATACGCTGGCGGCCAAAAACGGCAGCGTCATTTCCGCGTCCATGTTCGGGGCGCTGGCCGCCGCCGGTGTGCTGCCCTTTTCAAGGGAGGCATTCGAGGCGACCATTCGCGGCGGCGGAAAAGGCATCGAGCCGAGCCTGAAGGCTTTCAATGCCGCCTTCGAGCGGGCGACGGCGAGGACCAACGATGTGGTCTCGGCGACGCCGCACAAGCATTTCGACGCGCTGCCCGAGACGGCAGGACATCCCTCTCTCGACAGGATCGTCTACCGCATCCGTGCCGAATTTCCGGAAGAGGCTCATCCGCTGCTCTTTGCCGGCGCCAGGAAGCTGACGGATTTCCAGGATCCGGCCTATGGCGACGAATATCTGAGCCGCGTGGCAAGTCTGCTTGAACTCGACCGCAGATATGGCGGCGCGGGAAAAGGCTTCGCGTTCACCGTTCAGGCAGCGAAATACGTCGCGATCTCGATGGCCTATGACGATGTCATCCGCGTTGCCGACCTGAAGGTGCGGGCATCCCGTTTCGACCGGGTTCGCAAGGAGGTCGGGGCAAAGGCCGACCAGATCGTCTACATGACAGAGTATATGCATCCGCGCATGGAGGAGATCTGCGGCACTCTTCCGAAGCGGCTGGGCCTGTGGATCGAAAACCGGCCGAAGCTGTTTGCCCGGCTCGATCGCCTCGTCAACAAGGGGCGAAGGGTGCAAACGGGAACGCTGTTCTGGTTCCTAAGCCTTTATGCCGTTTCGGCTTTGCGCGGGACACGCCGGGGAACATTGCGCCATTCCCGTGAGATGGCACACCGTGACGCCTGGCTCGCAATGGCCACCGGCCTGCTCGCTGCCAACTACGATCTCGCCGTCGAGGTGCTCAACAACAGGCGCCTCGTCAAGGGCTACTCCGACACCCACGCCCGCGGCCTGTCGAAATTTGACCGTGTCATGTCGGCGCTGCCGCTGTTGCGAGATCGGGAGGACGGTGCCGCCTGGATGAAGCGCCTGCGCCAAGCAGCCCTGCTCGACGAAAGCGGTATCGCGCTCGATGGCGCGCTAAAGACGGTGGCAACGCTTTAGAGGGTGGAGGGATTGCCGACGCTTTGGGGCGAAGGCCATCGTGTGCGGGAGAGGCGCTTTTGTCTCGTTCTAGTGCCCGTCACCGTTGTCAGGTGCCTAATTCGTTGGGCGAGCTGCTTTTTTTCCAGAGCGGCAAGGGTCTCCTCACGGCGCAGCGCACCGTGGCTGGATTGCTGTGACAAGCACAGCGATGAGGGTGAGGACGGAACGGTTGAAAATAAAGGGGAACTGGATGGACGATCTTCAAGCATCCGGGGTCGACGCGGGTACCTCTGCCAGACGCCAGAACACCGGTTTGATGGTGGTACTCCTGTGCTGGTTTGCCATTTTTGCTGAGGGCTATGACGTTGGCGTGCTCGGTGCCATCCTGCCGGCGCTCTCGACCGACAGCGCCTGGGGTCTGACGCCGATGCAGCTTGGCGCCATGGGCAGCTACACCATTTTCGGCATGCTGGTCGGTGGTATCCTGATCGGTACGCTGAGCGATCTCTACGGACGCAAGCCGATGTTTCTGTGCTGCCTGTCGCTGTTCGCGGTCTGCATGATCGTCACCTCGGCAGCGCCGACGCCCACCGTCTTTGCCATCAGCCGCTTCGTGGCGGGGCTCGGTCTCGGCGGCATAATCCCCATCGCCGCGGCGTTGACTATCGAGTATTCCCCGGCCAGGAGGAAGAGCCTGAACTACGGCATAATGTATTCCGGCTATTCGCTGGGGCTGTTTGCGGCGGCCTTGGTCGGTCGGGGGCTGCTTGCGGATTACGGTTGGCGACCGGTGGTGCTGATCGGCGCGCTGCCGTTGCTCTGTGTCCCCGTCATGGCCTGGTTGCTGCCAGAATCGCTGGACTATCTTGTCTCCCGCAAGCGCAACGAGGCGGCTGCGAAGCTGGCCACGCGGCTCCGTCTGCCGGTCCCGGTTGAACCTTCCCACACCAGGGAGATGGTCGGCTGGCGAACTGCACTCGGCGAAATCTTCTCACCGAAAAACGCCTTTGCGACGATATGTTTCTGGCTAGCGCTGTTCATGGGGCTGCTGCTGGTCTACGGGCTGGCGCAATGGCTGCCGCAGATCATGCGCAAGAGCGGGTATGATCTTGGCGACAGCCTGCTCTTCCTTGCCGTCTTTTCCTTTACGTCGGCGATCGGTGGTATCGTGCTCGGGCAATGGGCGGATAGATTCGGCGTGAAGCTGACGGTCACCCTGTCGTACCTGCTCGGCGCTATCGGTATCGCCGCACTCGCCTTCAAGGGTTCGATCCTGCTGAACTACGCGGTCGTAGCCGTGGCGGGTTTCGGCACGGTGTCGGCGTCGCTCATCCTGACCGGCTATCTCGCCCACTATCTCAAGCCCTCTGTCCGCGCGGCCGGCACCGGTTGGGCTCTGAGCTTCGCGCGGATCGGAGCATTGCTGGGGCCGTTGATCGGCGGCTATATCGCCAGCATCGCGGTTGCGCCCGAGTGGAATTTCTACGTCTTCGCGATCATCGCGGCAATTGCAGCCGGCGCAACCGCGCTGATCCCCAACAAACCAGCAGGTTAACGTGGCGGTCGGAAACCGGTCGATGTTGCACTGCGCCAGTTCTCCGGCCACTGCATGTTGCACCGCAATACGTGTAGATATGCCTGGGTTACATCTTAGGGGATGTAACCGGGGAAAAGCTGTGTTACCCTTCCCAGATGCGGGCGAAGAGGAGAAGCGCTCGCATCAACGGAGGAGTTTTTAAACGATGACTTCAGAAGAGATGGGTTTTGGTACGGAACGGACCAGCGTGGGATCGATTGCCAAGCTGGCAGCGATCACGGTGGTTGCCTGCGTGATCTTTGTGGGCGGAATGTATTTCGTCGGAAAGGCCAATGCCCCCGACGCAACCACTCCGCAGCCTGCGGTCACCACCCAGACCCAATAGCACGCCCGCGTCCGAACCGGACATGTGTAGCGGCTACCTCACACTCTGGCCCCATGCTTTTGGGGCTGGGGTCGAAGGCGTGATAATTTGCTGGACTGACTGGCGTAGCAGTCATTGTTCTGCCTCTGACAGAAGCCTTGCAATGGCTGGTCGTAGTTTGGGCAAGTGGACGTGGATAATGTCCCATAGGTCGCCCGGTCGAATGCGGTAATATTCATGTCTCAGCAGATTGCCGATGCCAATGATGGCACGCCAGGAAATATCGGGTTCGCTCGAACGCATTTTGGAGGGCAATTCCTTCGCTGCCTCGGATATAATCTGAATGCAGCGCTCTATGGCGCGCAGGACCAAAAAATCGTCGGCGATCGCATCCGGCTTCACATCCTTTGTGGCAGACAGAATGCCATCGATGTTCTCCAGAATGTGCAGCAAGCGGACATGCACACTCTTCGCTGAGGTCATCAGAATACTCTGATCGCGCTTTGCTCTACAGAGGCGCGATAGGCAGGCGAAATTGACTCCCGCGTACCGTAACCAATTTCGACGCCTGGGAACTGGTCTTCCAAAAGTTGGTAAGGCATCATGAAAGCTGTCAGGCCCTTGCCGCTCTCCGGACCAAAATCGACCAAGACATCAATATCGCTATCACTGCGCGCGCTGTCGCTGGCATATGAGCCGTACAGATAGAGAGCATCAACACCCAGCGCGCGTATCTGCGGCTCGGTGGCTTTCAGGCGGGTAATGACTTCTTTCCGGTCCATGGTCCGATAGTACCAACTCCCGAAGATTTTGTCATCACGCGCCGCAGCCGCTCCGCGGCCCTCAAATCTCGTGCTTGCGGATATTATGCAGCACCTTGTGCAGCGTTCCGATGAAGGCGCGGTATTCGGCTTCCTCGACGCCGTCGAACATCTGCAGCAGCAGGTCGTACATCGTCGGCCAGACTTTCTCGAAGGCGGCGCGGCCTTCCTCGGTGATCGAGACATCGCGGATACGCATGTCTTCGGCGCGCGGTTGCCGGCGGATATAGCCCTGGGTTTCCAGCGAATCCAGCGTCCGGCTCATTGTCGACTGCTCGGTCACGGCGAAGATCGACAGCTCGTTGATGGTCACTGACGTCGAGACGCTGAGCACCGCCAGCGCCCGCATCTTGATCGCTATCACTGCGCGCGCTGTCGCTGGCATATGAGCCGTACAGATAGAGAGCATCAACACCCAGCGCGCGTATCTGCGGCTCGGTGGCTTTCAGGCGGGTAATGACTTCTTTCCGGTCCATGGTCCGATAGTACCAACTCCCGCAGATTTTGTCACGACGCGCCACAGCCGCTCTGCGGCCCTCAGATCTCGTGCTTGCGGATATTGTGCAGCACCTTGTGCAGCGTTCCGATGAAGGCGCGGTATTCGGCTTCCTCGACGCCGTCGAACATCTGCAGCAACAGGTCGTACATCGTCGGCCAGACTTTTTCGAAGGCGGCACGGCCTTCCTCGGTGATCGAGACATCGCGGATGCGCATGTCTTCGGCGCGCGGTTGCCGACGGATGTAGCCCTGGGTTTCCAGCGAATCCAGCGTCCGGCTCATTGTCGACTGCTCGGTCACGGCGAAGATCGACAGCTCGTTGATGGTCACTGAGGTCGAGACGCTGAGCACCGCCAGCGCCCGCATCTTGGCGGTCGAGATGTCCAGTTCCTTCAGCTCGTCGGCCATGTTGGCGTTCCAGCGGGACATCAGCCGGTTCATCAGATAGGGCGCGAAATGGTTCAGGCCGATCTCGCCCATGGTCGGGCGGGCATCGTAGCCATCGTCCTTGCGCCTGAGCACGACACCTGAAAACCGTTCTTCCATGAACACACGCCTCCTCGTCTTCCTGTTATTTCAGCGAGGATGCGAGCAGGAAACCCGAACCGCCGCCGAGGCCAGGGCCCGGGTGGGACGACGCACCGATATGGTACAGGCCCTTGATGTGGGTGCGGTGATTAACCGAAGACTTGAAGGGCCGCCAGAGAAAAAACTGGTCGAGGCCACAATGGCCGCCATAGGGGTCGCCGCCGACGAGGTTCATGTTCATCGTCTCGAGATCGGCCGGAGAGTAGGCGCGGCGGGCAAGCCTGATTTCGGCGAAGTTTTCGATGTGGCTCGCCAGCAACGCCTCTATGCGATCCGCATACTGTTCGCGCACCGTCTCCGTCCAGCGGCCATCCGCCGGTGTCTCGATCTTGGCCGCGGCATCGCCTTTCAGCAGGCGCGGCGCTTCCGGCAATTGTAGCCAGAGGATGGACTTGCCCTCGGGCGCCCGGCTGGGGTCGAAGGATACCGGCTGGCCGACGCAAACGGTGGGTTCCGCCGGCAGTAGACCGCGTTCGCATTCGTTGCAGGCGCGCGAGACACCGTCGAGGCCGGGGGTCAGGTGCAGCAACGCGACCTGGCCGAGCTCAGGGTTATGTTTCCAGCGGGGCGGGGCGGACAGCGCGTAGTGGATCTGCATGTTGCCCTTGCCATAGCGATATTGGGAGACATCCTTGCGGATCTGTGCCGGCAGCGGCCCGGGCCAGTCGGCCATCAGGCGCTCATAAAGCTGGTTCGGGGTCGTCGAGCAGATGACGCCGCCGGTGGCGGTGAGGGTTTCACCACCCGCAAGGCGAACGCCGCCGGCGACGTTGCCGGGGCCGGGCAGGATGCTTGCGACATCGGCACCCGTACGGATGGTGCCGCCCTGGTCCGCAATCAGCCGTTCGAAAGCAGTGACCAGAACGCCGGCGCCCCCTGTCGCTACCGGGCAGCCCGCAAGTTCGATGGCAAACCCGATGACCTTCAGCATTTCGGCGGAATAGGCATCTTCCGGGCTGAGGCCGCAATGCAGCACCCAAGGTGCCCAGAGTGCGCGGGCAAGGTCCGAGCCGTAGGCTGTTTGCAGGTAGCCGCGCGCGGGCGTCAGAGCGTTGCCGAACCAGGCAGCAAGGTTGCGAAGGCCTCGCCCCCAGGCCTGCCGGGACACAGTCTTCAAGATGTTGCCCGACCAGAGAGCGCCGCCGAGCAGGGAGAACAGGAATGGCGCATCGGCTCCGAGCTTGTCCATTTCGTCGGAGAAAGTCTTGCCGTCGCCTGCCGAGAGGGCTTCGAATGTTGCTATGTTGCGCTGGCGATCCCTGGAAAAGATGACGTTCGATCCGTCCGGACGCAGCACGCCGGTTGGCAGGTCGGCATGCGAGAAAGCAAGGCCGCGCGCCTCCAGATCCTTACCGAGCGCCCCGTAGGCCGGCGAGGTCAGGAACAGCACCATCGTTGTCGCCATGACGTCGTGGACGAAGCCGGGCTCAGTGATCTCCTCGCTGCGCAGGCATCCGCCGATACGCTCGTTGCGCTCGAGGATCAGAACCTTGCGACCCCTCTTGCCCAGCATGGCCGCCGCAACCAGCGCATTGATGCCGCTGCCAACGATTATGTAGTCATGGCTGCTCATGCCGTTGTCCCGCAAAGAGTGGTTGGAGGATGGGGCCCGCTCGTCGAGGCCGGGAGGGTATATGACGAGCCCAGAGACGTCCCTTCACGGCGCGGACGTGCCGTGGCTGGATTCCTGTGACGTGCACAGGAATGAGGGAGGGAAGTGGTGCTTCCGATGGCTTGCCTTAGTGGGATAGGCGCTTGCAATGATGCTGCCTCTGCTGCCTCTGCTGCCTCTGCTGCCTCTGCTGCCTCTGCTGCCTCTGCTGCCTCTGCTGCCTCTGCTGCCTCTGCTGCCTCTGCTGCCTCTGCTGCCTCTGCTGCCTCTGCTGCCTCTGTCTCCGCCAGTCTGGCTTTTGCGGGAGGGCGGGAGGTTGCCACGGTTTCCCTCATTCCTGTGCTTGTCACAGGAATCCAGTGCGCCCAAGTCCTTGGGCGCGGGAAGGCTTGTGGCGGACGGTCAAGTGTTTTTTCACGGCGCAGACGCGCCGTGGCTGGATTCCTGTGACGAGCACTGGAATGAGGGTGGGGGATGTATGGGGCGGCGGCTTGCCTAGCGGCGGAGGGCGGAGGCAGCGATTCTGCTTCCGCCAGTCCCTTCACCGCAGCGGGGCTCGAAAGCGCCCGGTGCCCTTTGGCGGACGCTCTCCCGGGCCAAGAGCCTTGCCGGTGGCGGAGAGAGGGAGCGCCTAAGGGCATGGTGCGCCTATTGGGCGATCAGGGCCAGGGCGCGGACGGGGGAGCCGGTGCCGGAGACGATCTTCAGTGGGGCGGCGATGAGAATGGCGCCCTTTGGCGGCAGAAGATCAAGCTGGCAGAGGCTGGCGAGACCGTAGCGGTTGTTCTTGTGCATCAGGTTGTGGGCCGGGAAGGGCGGGTTCATGCCACCGGCCGAGCCGGCATCTGTGCCGATGGTTTCCTGGCCCCAGCCGATGATGTCCTTGGTGAGCAGATATTCGATCGCCTCGGCAGTCGGACCCGGCGAATGCGGGCCGTTCTCGTCGGCGTTCAAGAATGTCTCGGTCGAACCGTTGCGCTTGTACCAGTCAGTGCGCAGCAATACCCAGGATCCGGCTTCGATGTCGCCGTGCTCAGCTTCCCATTCCTTGATGCTGTCGACGGTCAGCAGATAGTCCGGGTTGGCGGCGGCCTCCTTCGAACGATCGATGACATTCACGGGGGCGACGAAATTCTGCGGAGGAATGGTGTCTGTGGTGTTCCGGGGGTTGTCCTTGCCGGTGATCCAGTGGCTCGGTGCATCGAAATGGGTGCCGGTATGCTCGCCGAGTTCCAGCCAGTTCCAGGCCCAGAACGGCCCATCCTCGTTATACTGCGAGATGGTGTGGACCTTGACCTTCGGCGTGTTCTTGCCGAACTGCGGCGGCAGGTAGAGCACCGGGGTGTCGGGGCCGAGCGATGCGGTGAGATCGACGACCTTGATGGAGCCCGAAACGAGGGCGGTGGCCAGGCTTGCAAGCGTGTTCGACGTCATTCGTATGTTCCCCTTGAACGAAAACCGCCGTGCTGGATGGGGCATTGATCTGCCCTTCTTGCGCCCAGGCAGGCGGCTGAATGGGGCAAGCCTATGTCACACCATATGATATTGCAAGCATTTGCGGGGCGGCTCGGGCGTCAAGTTTCAGGCCGCCCGACATTTTGGCAAAGGTGGGCATATGGCCTATAAAACAGGCTCTCCAGTGGCGTTATTCCAGCCAAATTCCGCATCGTCGTGCGGTCCATGACGGGATTTCGAGACCTCTGCCCTTGATGCCGGCGGCGCAGAATGTATGCATGTGATGTATAAAATAATAAGGGAACGGAAGGTGGATCATGGCATACGACGCGGTGGTGGTGGGGGCGGGGCATAACGGGCTTGCGGCAGCGGTACATCTGACCGCAAAAGGCTGGAAGGTTGCAGTCGTCGAGGGCAGCACGACCGCCGGCGGTGCGGTCAAGACTGCGGAGGTGACGCTACCGGGTTTTCGGCACGATCTCTGCGCCATGAACCTATCGATGTTTGCGGGTTCGGCCTTCCTTGCCCAATACAGGCAGGAGCTCGTTGCCAACGGTCTCGGTTTCGTACCGGCCGCCGATTGTTTCGCCAGCGTCTTCCGAGACGGCACGTATCTCGGCGTCAGCACCGATCTCGAAAAGACGGCGGCTGCGATTGCGGCACTTTCGCCGGAGGACGCGGCGGCCTGGCGGGCAATGCTTTCCGAATTCACCACCGATGCGCCGCACATCTTCGGGCTGCTCGGTGCACCCATGCCCTCGCTTGCAGCAGCGAACGTCCTTTGGAAGGCCTGGCGGCAAAAGGGCAGCGGCTGGCTCTACGACACGGTGCGCATGCTGCTTTCCTCTCCGCGCGATTTCCTCGATGCCCGGTTTCGTCACGCGAAGCTTAAGACGATGATGGCCGCCTGGGGGCTACACCTCGATTTTGCACCGGATGTCGCAGGCGGTGCGCTGTTTCCCTATCTGGAATCGATGGCCAACCAGGCCTTTGGCATGGTCATTGGACAAGGCGGTGCGGATACGATCATCAAGGCGATGACGGGCATGCTGACCGCACGCGGGGGCGAGATCCTGCTCGGGACGGCGGTGGACAAGGTGCTGGTGTCCGGCGGCAAGGCGACCGGCGTGCTGCTGGCCGATGGCCGTCGGCTGGAGGCGAGCCGCGCCGTCATCGCCAACGTCAATCCGAAGAACCTCTTCGACAAGCTGCTCGATGCCGATCCGAAACGCCGGGACTTCGATCGCAAGGTCAGCCGGTTCCGCGCCGGACCCGGCACGATGATGATCCATCTGGCGCTGGACAGCCTGCCGGACTGGACGGCCGGAGAGGCGCTGAAGAGCTTTGCCTATGTGCATATCGCACCTGATCTCGAGATGATGTCGAAAGTCTATGCGGAAGCGGCGGCCGGTCTGTTGCCGGTAGAGCCGGCGCTGGTCGTCGGCCAGCCGACCGCCATCGATCCGTCACGGGCGCCTGCCGGAAAGCATGTGCTCTGGGTCCAGGTGCGGGTTCTTCCGGCCGAGATCCTCGGCGACGCCGCTGCGAAGATCGGCGCGCTCAGCTGGGATGCGGTCAAGGAGGACTACGCCGACAGGGTGATCGATATCATCGAGGTCCATGCGCCGGGCCTGCGAGCCAAGATCCTCGCCCGGACGGTCGTCTCGCCTTTGGACCTCGAGCGCGAAAACCCCAACCTCATCGGCGGCGACAGCCTTTCCGGCAGCCATCACCTGGACCAGAATTTCCTGTTCCGTCCCGTCGCCGGATATTCGCGCTACAGGACGCCGGTCGCCGGCCTCTACATGTGCGGTGCGTCCACCTGGCCGGGGGCGGGAACGGGAGCTGGCTCCGGCTTCCTGCTTGCCCGGATGCTGGCGAAGTGATGCTATCCACTGGCGTGCAAGGCAGCCCGACCCGAAACCTTTGACATTTCAAATATTGCTTCGTATGCCATGGAAACACGGATTGCGGTCCAGGAATTCGAGCGGGGATCATGGCCGAAGCAGAAAGCGAAACTGTCGACCTGGAGGCGATTGCCCACGGCGCCCAGGATGGCAAGAAGCAGGAACTGCGCCTCTGGTTGCGCATGCTGTCGACCACGAAGCTGATCTCGCAGGAAGTGCGCCGCCGGCTGCGGGCCGAATTCGGCGCGACGCTGCCGCAGTTCGACCTGATGGCGCAGCTTTATCGCGAAAGTGACGGGCTGAGGCTCGGCGAGCTCTCAAAACGGACGATGGTCACCAACGGCAACGTCACGGGGCTTGTCGAGCGGCTGGAAATCGACGGCATGGTTTTGCGCGAAACGCCCCACGGCGACCGGCGCGTGACCGTCGCCAAGTTGACGGCCAAGGGCGAAAAGCTGTTCACCGCCATGGCCGCCGCCCACGAAGGGTGGCTGCGCGACATGCTGGGAGACGTAGACCCGTCCATCATCGCAGAACTCTGGACCGACATCGGCACCGTCAAGGCCTCCGTCAGCAACCACCTTTCGGGCGGGGAGTTTGATTAAGAGTTGGCGGCAGAGCAGCAGCCAAATCTAGTGGGCATTATTGGCAATCGACGTCGCATGGCGACGCAAATCAAAGATTCTGTGGTGGATATTTCTTCTATTATTATGTATATTTTTCTTTAGCAGACCTTCCGTTTTATTTTTTACCTTAATAAATTTCATTTATATAATATTATAACTATAATTTCGCTTGTAAATTACCGCCCATGCTGGCCTTTTCTCAAAATTTTTCGTGAAACAGGCATTGTTATCTCTAAAAGTTGGCATTGCAAATATAGTTGCAATAATACCACTTCTGCAAATTTGTCCCCAGCTTACATCTGATGGCTAGCAATCCGCGTTAGTTGTTTGTTAAGCATGAATTTCAGCTAGGGGATGATATGATCGCGGTTTTGAACAGGTTATTTGGGGCAACAGAGAAGTGGGAGCCTTGTGTTGCCACCGGTGTTGTTGAGCTTGAATCCGGCATCTCACTTGATGGCCCCCTCATGAAGAAATCCTCACCGATGGGTGTTGTTTATCGGGAGATGACTACTGAGGAATACACGGATTATCTTTACTGGCAGGCCATAAAGTGAGCAGGTCGACATTCGCTCAATCGCATTAATTATTTTATTTCACGAATATATACGTATGAAGCACTTCTCTCCAAATTTGAATTGGGCTGCCACTATCAGCTCTATCTACTAACGCATCAAACGGCGCTCCACCAAATCCGCGACACAACTGTAAGTTTCCCTTACAGGGTTGCCAGCCTTTGCGCCGGCACTAGGTGACGGGAGGCTGATTGTTATTTTGCGAGGAGGAGACGCGGCATGGTTTCGGAACAGGCACTTATCAGGAAGATCACCTGGCGGCTCATGCCGTTTTTGGGTCTCCTCTACCTCATCGCCTATATCGACCGGCAAAATGTCAGCTATGCGAAGCTCCAGATGGTCGATACGCTTGGCATGAGCGGATACGCCTATGGCCTTGGTGCATCCTTGTTCTTTGTCGGCTATTTCATTTTCGAAATCCCGGCAAACCTGTTTCTGACGCGGTTCGGAGCCCGTGTGTGGTTCACGCGGATCATGGTCAGCTGGGGCCTGGTGACGATCGCGCTGGCATTCACGCAGAACATGACGATGTTCTACATCCTGCGCTTCCTGCTCGGCGTCGCCGAAGCCGGCTTCTTTCCGGGCGTGCTGTTTCTCCTGACCCTCTGGTTTCCCCGGAACTATCGAGGGCGCATGGTCGGCCTGTTCATGATCTTCAGCGCCATCGCCAATGCTGTCGGCGCGCCGCTTGGCGGCATGTTGCTGGATCTGCACGGCTTTCTCGGCCTTGCCGGTTGGGAGTGGGTGTTCCTCGCCACCGGTATCCCCGCCGTCGTGGTGGGTCTGGTGACATTCTTCTATCTGGACGACCGGCCGGAAGAGGCAAAATTCCTCAACGATGCTGAAAAGCTGTGGCTGAAAGAGCGGCTGGCGCAGGAAAACCAGGGCATGGACGGGACTGCTGATGACGGTTTCAAGGCGCTTATCAACCCGCGGGTGATGCTGATGGCTATCTGCTACATCGGTTTTCCGCTGGCAGCCTACGGGTTGAGCTACTGGCTGCCGACCATCGTCAAGGGCTTCGGCGTCACCAACACAGTCAACGGCTTCATCAACATCATCCCTTGGGTGGTCGTGGCGATTGCCCTCTGGGTCGTGCCTGCCGCTGCCGACAAGACGGAAGCAAAGACACCCTACATCGCCGGACCTGCTTTCGTCGGCGCCATCGCCCTGACGCTATCCGCCCTTGTCACTTCGCCGCTGCTACAGTTCATCTTTCTCTGCATCGCCGCGGCCGGCATTTTTGCCGGGCAGCCGGTGTTCTGGAGCCTGCCATCGCGCTTCCTCCGGGGTGCCGGCGCCGCAGCGGGCCTGGCCGCCATCAACTCGGTCGGCAATCTCGGTGGCTTCATCGCGCAGAACGTGGTGCCGTGGATCAGCGATGCCACCGGAAGCAAGATCGTGCCGATGTTCTTCCTTGCCGCATGCCTGGCAGCCGCAGGCCTGCTGGTGATCATCGTCGAACGCGCCCTTGGCCGTAAGGCAGAAGTCGGTTCGGCGTAGGAGCTGAATGTTTTCCGCTCTGGAGTGCCTTCTTGCGGAGGCACTCCGCAATGATTGCTGCCGGTGCTGTCCAAGAGACTACGTCTGCCGTCCAGGCAACCGCAGACTTCAATGGGCCTTTTCGGTCTTGAAGCGCTTTTCCAGCATGCTCACCAGTCGCACCATTGGCCATAGCAGGATGATGTAGACGAGTGCTGCGCCGATCAGGGGCGAGGGGTTGGCGTAGAGGGCCTGGGCGTCCTGCGCTTCCTTCAACAGTTCCGGCAGGGCGACGGTCGAGGCGAGCGAGGTATCCTTGAACATCGATACGCAATTGCTGGTCATCGGCGGAATGACGATGCGGATCGCCTGCGGCAGGACCACCTTGTAGAGCGTGACGATGAACGGCAGGCCGAGGGCTGAGGCTGCCTCGAACTGGCCCCTCGCGACGCTCTCGATGCCGGATCGGAATACCTCGGCGGAGTAGGCGGCCATGACGATGGAAAAGGCGATGACGGCCGATGCCCAGGACGTTAGCCTGATGCCAAGGAACGGCAGGGCATAATAGATCAGGATGAGGACGACGAGGACGGGCGTCGCCCGCAGGATGTCGATATAGCCAACAGCGAGCAGCCGGAATGGTTTCGGCGCATAGAGCCTGACCAGGCTGATGACGAGGCCGAAGGGAACGCCGATGAGGATGCTCATCATGCCGAGCAGGATGGTGTTCCACAATCCCCGCAGCAGGGCCGGTATGGACGACATCAGGACGTCGTAGTTGAAGAAGGTCTCGACGAGCGACATGGTATCCACCGGTCTTGCAAGCGTTCAGTCCGTCACATCCATGCCGGCTTCGGGGCGACCGGCATGGATCATGGCAGTTTATGGTTCGATCAAGCCTTGGGGATCGGCATTTCGACGACGGTGGAGGAGCCAGCCGGTGCATCGCTGCCAAACCACTTCTTGTGGATCGCCTGCAAGGTGCCGTCTTTTTTCATCGCTGTCAGGGCATCGTTGAGCTTGTTGAGCAGTGGGGAATCCTTCGTCATCATCAGGCCGTACTGTTCGCCTGTCTTGATGCGCTCCTTTACGGCGAAGCCTTTCATCTTGACGAACAGGTATTCCATGCCGGGCACGTCGCTGACCACGGCATGGACCCGGCCGGCGCCGAGATCGAGGAACATTTCCTGCTGGGCATTGTAGCCCTTGACGTCTGCAAAGCCATCTGCGGCCTTATGCTCGTCGACCCATTTAGCGCCGGTCGAGCCGGACAGCACGCCGATGGTCTTGCCCTTGAGATCGGCAATGCCCTTGATGGCGCTGTCGGCCTTGGCGGCGATGCCCATGTCGGAATCGTAGTAGGGCTGGGTGAAGGACTGCGACTTCAGCCGCTCCGGCGTGATGGTGATCGACGAGATCGCAACGTCGATGCGCTTGGACGAGGTTCCGGCGAACAGCGCCTGGAAGCCATAGTCGGCGATTTCGGGGGTCATTCCGGCGCGCTTGGCGGCTTCCTTGACGATGTCGACCTCGAAGCCCTCGAAGGCGCCCGAGTCCGTCTTGTACTCAAACGGCGGGTTGCTCGGGTAGGAACCGACGTTCAACGTCTCTGCCGCATGGGCAATGGACGACCCGCCGGCAAGGCTGATGGCGGCGGCGAGCACCAATAGATTACGACGCGTAAGGCTCATGTCTGTTTCCCTCTGGTTATGGACCCGTGGGCATCGTTGGCCCACGCGGGTAGCATCGGCGCGGCCCTTAAGGGCTGGCCGTCATGTCATGGCGACAACCATGCGGTCGAGCGCAGTGCGGATCTGTTCGATGTCGCGGAAGATGCACATGCGCAGGAAGGCGCGGGAGCTGTCTCCGAAGAGATAGCCCGGGGCCAGGCCGACGCGCGAGGTCTCCAGGATGCGGGTGCAGGCAGCGCGGGCATCGCTTTCGCCTTCGAGCGCGAAGAACGCATACATGCCGCCGCGCGGTTTTACCGGCAGGACGATGCCCGGAATCTGCGGAAGTTTCTCGTAGGCGAGGTCGAGGCCGGCCTTGATCTTCTGCCTGACATCCTCGACCAGCGGCTCGCCATCCCTGACGGCAGCCAGTGCTCCAGCCTGGATCATACCGGCCGTGCCGCTGTTGATATATTGCGTCATCGCCGCCAGCTGGTCGGCGACGCCGGACGGGTGGGTGAGCCAGCCAATGCGCCAGCCGGTCATCGCCCAGGCTTTTGAAAAGCTGTTCACCGAGATCACCCGGTCGCCGTCATCGGCAACCTGGAGGATCGAGGGTGCAACGATCCCTTCGAAATAGAGCCGCGCATAGACCTCGTCGGAGATGATCCAGATGCCGGTCCGGCGGCTGAACTCGAGCAGCGCCTTCATCTCGTCGTGCGAAGCCGTCCAGCCGGTCGGATTGGAGGGTGTCGACAGGCAGATTGCCCGGGTGCGGGCGTCGCAGCGGGCAAACAGCTTGTCGAGATCGAGGTGCCAGTCGGTGTCGAAGTCGAGCGGCACCGGCCGGGGCTCGCCGCCGATCAGGTGGATGGCATTGTGAATGTTCGGCCACTGCGGCGCGACGTAGACGACATTGCTGCCGACATCGACCAGCAGCTGGAGGGCGAGATAAAGCGCTTGCATGCCGCCTGGCGTGATCGTCGTACGCTGGATCGGAATGTCGCGGTCGTGCAGCCGCGACTGATAGGCCGAAAGGGCTTCGTTGAGCGGACCGGAGCCGCGCATATTGGGGATGTAGAAAGTGGCGCCGTCATCGAGTGCCTGCTTGGCGGCATCGCGGATGAAAGCCGGCGTTACCATGTCGCCTTCGCCGTACCAGAGCGGGATCACATCTCCGAGTTCGCGTGCACGCATGGCGAGCTCGGCAATATTCTCGGTGTGCAGGTCGCGGATCTGGGCGCGGATGCCGTCGAAAGCGTAATGGTCGTTGTCGGCTGCGGGTGATGCTCGTAAAGGCACGGTCTTTTCCTTGAAATTCAGATGTCGGAACGTCGCCGATAGTTTCGGAAGACGCATGGATCACCCCTTGATTTCGAATGGTTATCCAAAACGAAGGGCATTTCAAGAAAAAAATTTGAAGCTTAAAAAGTCTCTGGAAAAAGCATATTTCTGACGTTTGAAAATTGGCTTCAAGTCGTTGATGTTGCTAACTTAAATATCGGTTGTTGCTAAGCGCAAGAATTGCGCGCTTTTGCAGCGTTTTCCGCCATGGCGGCTCCAAGAAACATTGTGTCGCTGGCCAGCAGGAAGAAACTGATGCCGGCCGCCGACCAGGTCGCGATATCGAATGTCGAAGGACGGAAAATGCCGACAGTCCGGCCGGCTGCAAGCGCCGTTTCCGTGATGGCATGAATGGCCTTGTCGAGCCTGTCCTTGCCATCTGGCCCGAGTGCATCGATCGACACCGACAGGTCGCCGGGGCCGATGAAAATGACATCGACACCCTCGACGGCCGCGATCTCCGCGATGTTGGCAAGGCCTTCAGCCGTCTCGACCTGGATGGCGAGAACGAGGGATTCATTGGCTGTCGCGAGGTAGTCCGGGATGCGATAGCCGTAGGCTGCGGCTCGACCTGGGCCGACGCCTCGCTCGCCGACCGGCGGGTACCGCGTTGCCATCACTGCGGCCGTGGCCTCTGCGGCATTGGAGATGCGCGGCACCAGCACGCCGGCTGCTCCAGCATCGAGAACGGCGGCGATGGATTCCGGCGCATGGCCGGGCACCCGGACAATTGCAGGCACGCGATGCACGTCGGCGGCGCGGATGAGATCCTCGATGCGCTCGCGACTGATCTGCGCGTGCTCCCAGTCGATGCAGAGAAAATCGACGCCTGCCATTGCCACGACTTCGACGGCGACAGGGTGGGGGATGGCCGAGAACGTGCCGATCAGCGGAGCGCGGTCGAGGCAGCGCTGGCGAAAACTGGTCATGGTGGATCCCCGGATGGCGGCATTGGTTTGTTCACCGATAAACCTAAACGCAAAGTCTGCGAAAGCGAAATCTATTTTAGGCTTGAAATATTTTATCCTGCACGTAGCCTGACTGGAAAGGTGAGGGAGAAACCATGATCAAGCAGCATCCGCTCAAGGGGCCGAACAAGCTGAAGCTTGGCGTGTTTTCGACCAATGCCGATGGTGGGCTGGCGATCACCGATGTGCCGGAGCGGTGGACGGCAAGCTGGGAGGACAATCTTGCTGCGGCAAAGATCGCCGACCGCGCCGGGCTGGAATTCCTGCTGCCGATTGCCCGCTGGCGCGGTTTCGGTGGCCGCAACAGGGTGCGCGAATGGTCGTTCGAGACTTTCACCTGGGCAGCCGCGCTCGCCGCCTCGACCAAGCAGATCGGCCTGTTCATGACAGTCCACGTGCCACTCGTTCATCCGCTCTACGCCGCAAAATCGCTGGCGACGGTCGACCATGTCAGCTGCGGCAGGGCAGGCCTCAACATCGTCTGCGGCTGGAACCCGAAGGAATTCGGCATGTTCGGCACGCCCCTGGTCGAGAAGGGCTATGATCAGGCAGCCGAGTGGCTCGATATTGTCGAGCGCGCCTACGGCCCCGATCAGCCCTTCGATTTCAACGGTGTCTACTACAGCCTGAAGGATGCAGTCAGCCGGCCGGCGAGCCTGCAGATGCCTCGCCCGGTGACCATGAATGCAGCATTCGGCGGTCCGGGTCGGGATTTCGCCGCAGCCCATTGCGATTACCTGTTCACCACGTTCACGGAGATGGCGGATGCCGGAAAGCCGGTTGCCGATATCCGCGAGCGGGCGGAGGCCAAAGGCCGGGATGTAGGCGTCTACACCGTCTGCCATGTCGTCTGCCGCGAGAGCCGGCAGGAAGCGCAGGATTATTACGTGCGCTACGCCGTCACCATGGCCGATCACGAGGCGGTCGATGCCCATATGGCAGGCAAGAAGGAGTTCTCACAATCGCATGATGCCGGAGCCTATGACCGCTATCGCCAGCGCTTTGCAGGTGGTGCCGGAAGCTATCCGCTGATCGGGACGCCGGAGAGCATCGCCGCTGAAATGATCGAGATCAGCGAAAAAGGCTATGCCGGCATAGCCCTTTCCTTCGTCAACTACACGCAGGAACTGCCATATTTCTGCGACCGCGTGCTGCCGATCCTGCAGCAGGCGGGGTATCGGATGTGAGAATGCATTTCACCGATGGCGGGCGATGATGTTGCCGAGGACTAGGTCGAAGCGGGCGGCTTCCGCCAGGGTGTTGTAGTGCACCATGGAAATCCTGAGCGCGCCCTGTTCCATGGTCAGCCCGAGACGTCTCATCAGACGCGGGGCGAACATGTGGCCGTCGCGCAGGCCGATGCCGGCTTCGCCCATTTCACTGGCAATCTGCTGGGGCGTGATGCCGGGGATGTTGAAGCATATTGTCGGCACGCGACCGGCAATGTTGGTCTCGTCGGAGATGCCGTAGATCACTGCGCCGTGACGCTTGAGGATTGCCAGCAATTCGCGCGACAGGGTCGTTTCATAGGCGCGGATGGCGCCCATGGCGGCGGCTATGGCAGCGCGTCGGGAGTGTTCTCCGGCGGACAGGAAGCGGCGGCCGAGGGTTTCTAGATATTTGACGGCAGCGTTCATGCCGGCCACGTTCTCGTAGGCGAAGGTGCCGACCTCGATCTTGTAGGGCGGGACATCCGGAATGAAGTCTTCCTTGAACGTCGGCAGCTTCACCAGCGCATCGTAGCGGCCCCACAGGAACCCCATGTGCGGCGAAAAATTCTTGTAGCCGGAGCAGACGAGATAGTCGCAGTTCCAGTTCTGCACATCGATCAGGCTGTGCGGGCCGTAGTGGACGCTATCGAGAAAGACTTCTGCGCCGGCGGCATGAGCCAACTGCCCGACCGTCTTGACATCGACGATGGTGCCGATCGAATGGGCCGTGACGGTGCAGGCGACGAGGCGGGTGCGCTCCGAGAGCAGCGGCTTCAGATCATCCGTATGCAGCGTACCGTCTTCGCGCATGTGCCACCAGACGATCCTAGCGCCATCGGCCTCCAGCGCCATCCAGGTGGCGATGTTTGCGTCATGGTCCATGTCGGTGACGATGATCTCGTTGCGTGTCTCCAGCATCCTTGCAATGCCAAGGCTAACGAGCCGGATGAAAGATGTGGCGTTTAGGCCGAAGGAGATTTCTTCCGGTCGGTAGGCGTTGACGAGCAAGCCAACGGTCACGCGTGCCTCATCGAGATTACGGTCGACACCTTGGCTGTGCTGGTATTTGGCCATGCGCTGGACGTTGAAGTCGATGAGGTGGTTTGCAACTGCGTCGACAACAGCCTGCGGCACCTGCGCGCCACCGGCATTGTCGAGAAAGACAAAATCGCCGGCCTTCTGCAGTGCCGGAAACATGCCGCGCAGCTCCTCGACCGGAAAGCCGTTTTCGCCGGTAAACGTCGTGTCGGAAGCTGCAGCGTTCATGGGTGTCTCGCGGGGGCGCCGTTTCGTTTGGTCGGCTTGAGGCGGGGTCCCCTGCCGTCTCGCAAGCATATGATCACGAGATATTTTATAGTTCAACTAAATTCGAGGGTGGTCTTGGGATCGGCTCGGTGAGCTTGATACTGTACTTGCAAAATTGGTTGGTTCGACATATCTTGGAGCGGTGGATGGAGCGCTAACTCCACCCACCATTTTTTTATGATAAAAAGTTAACCCGCACGGTCATTGACCAGCCTGTGCGGGTTTTTCTTACCACAAACGTGAAACTAAGCGGTATGTACCACATAGATCACCTCCGTTTTCAGTAACGAGGCCCTCGCCTGGGTCGAGGAGGCCCGTCTTCCTCGATGCACCGCTGGCCACGGTGCCTGCTGCTTTCGCTACCGACTCTATCAGTCATAGTCGAAGTGGATGAGTAAGATAGAAAAATCGCCTTAAGATTGTATTTGGTGGAAGATCACGACCTGTGTTGAACAGGGTTGGTGACGGCTTTTGCCATTATGCGAGAGGGTTTGCGCTGGCGAAGGCCGATGCCAACGCCGGCCAGCGCAAGTGCACCGCCGATGGCGTGGTAGGCGTGCAACTCCTCCTTGAGAATAGCCCAAGCAAGAATGGCGACGACGACCGGGAGCAGGTTGATGAAGAGGGCGGTGCGGGCGGCACCGAGCCTGCGGATCGCCGTCATCCAGTAGAGTGGCGCAATCAGGGAGGTGGGGATGGCGGCGTAGAGGATGAGCGGCAGGTTTGCCGTCGTGATCGGCGAAATCGTCCCCATCAGCCAGACGGGAACCAGCATCAAGGTCGCAAAGGCGATCTGCCAGAACAGCTGCAGCCAGAGCGACAGCGGAATGGTCCAGCGCTTCAGCAGGACGCCGTAGAGCGAGTTTGCCGCAATCGCGATCAGCATCAGGCCATCGCCGAGGTGAAATCCACCGGTCAGGAGCGTGGCGGGATGGCCGTGCGACGTGAGGTAGACGAGGCCGGCGAGCGATACGGCGCCGCCGGCGAGACGGTTGAACGATAGTCTTTCCGCGGCAAGCAGGCTTGCAAGCAGCGCCGACATCAGCGGCATCAGTGCCAGCATAACGCCCATATTGACGGCGGTCGTGGTCTTCGCCGCCTCATAGGCAAGGCTCTGGTAGACGACCATGCCAAGCGCTCCTAGCACTGCCAGTTGCAACCAGTGACGCGCCGCGACGGCTCGCTGTTGCCAGGCTGCCTTGGCGACAAAGGGCAGCAGGACGAGGAAAGCGATCAGCCAGCGATAAAACGCGATCGATCCCGGAGCGATGACGCCGAATGCCGCCTCCGTGACAATGACGTTGCCGGACCAGATCAGCACGGTCGCAAACGGCGCGAAGGCCGAAGCCGGGGTCAGCGGCGTGGCTGTCTCGATGGATTTTCCGTCGGCCATGGATATTCCCGCAGAATGATAATGGAGATGTCTGCTGCAGGGATGTGTTTAGCGGTTGTCCGATTAGTGGTATATAGCGAATTCCAGAAAGCCAATCCCGGAATGCCGCCATGTCCCTTCGATCCCCACGCCTTGACGGAGAGCCGCCAGCCCCGGTCTCCTTCCGAACCGAGAGTTACGTTGGAGGTACGGTCTTTCCGGCCAAGAGCCAGGAGTGGGGCGAGCTGAACTATGCGCTCGTCGGCGTCGCGGAACTGGACATCGAAGGTGTCCGCTATCTCTCCCCACCGCATTACGGCATATGGCTGCCGCCCTACACCCTGCATGAAGCGTGGATCAGGCATGACGTTCGCTACGTCACGGTGTATGTCGCCCGTGAGTTGTGTGCCGACCTGCCGCCCGTTCCGCAGACGCTCAGCCTCAGTCCGCTGTTGAAGGCTATACTGGCGGACTTTGCGATCCGCGACGTCGGCGTGCCACAAACGACGGAGGATCTACGGCTGGCGCAGGTGCTAGTCGATCAGATACGGCTGGCGGAGCGCTGCGAAAGCTATCTGCCGCTGTCGGTCGATGCGTTGCTCGGACCTGTGCTGTCTGCCCTGCAGGAGTCGCCAGGGGATCGCCGGTCCCTCGAAGAATGGGCGCGGATGATGAAAACAACCGAGCGGACACTTTCGAGGCGATGCCAGGACGAGCTTGGAATGTCGTTCAACGACTGGCGGCAGCGATTGAAGCTGGTTGCGGCGCTGGCGATGCTCGAAGCCGACATGCCAGTGCGCCGGGTGGCGCAAGAACTGGGATATGGCAGCGCGTCTGCATTTATTGCCATGTTCCGACGCCTGACCGGCAGCAGCCCCACGCAGATGCGCCGGAGATGAGGCTGTCGATGTCATGCATCAGAGATCGCCGATGCGCGAGGTGACCAGCAGCTTTGCCAGCCAGTCGACGAAGACGCGGACCTTGTTGCTGAGGTGCCGGTTCGGCGGATAGACGATGTGCAGGGGCAAGGGGTCGCGGTGCCAATCAGGAAGCATTCGCACAAGCTTCCCATCCGCCAACGCTTCGCGGATCATGAAGGCAGGAGCCTGGATGATGCCGAGACCGCTCAGGGCCGCGTTGACGAAGCTTCTGCTATCATTGACCGACAGGATGTAGGTGGGGCTGATCTCAAACGTCTCGTTGGCACGGGAGAACTCGAACGGTATCGTCTTTCCCGTCTGGGCGCGAAAGTAGCTGACGGCGAAGTGTCCGGTTTCGATGTCTTGAGGGGCCTGAAGCGTGCCGAATTTTTCGAGGTAACGCGGTGACGCGCAGGTGACCATCGGAATTTCGCCGACGCGCCGGGCAATCAGGGACTGATCCGTGGGGGTGCCGGCGCGCAGGGCGCAGTCGACGTTCTCGGCGAGATAATCCACCAGCCGGTCGCCGACACCCATGTCGATGCGGATATCGGGATAGCGCAGGTGGAAGTCGCACAGCGCCGGGATAACGATCTCGTCGGCGAAGGCGCCGGCCATTTCGACTCGCAGCCGGCCGCTCGGCAGGCTTTGCGAATTGCTGACGCTGCCGTCGAGCTCCTCGATTTCCGAAAGGATCTGGATCGCGCGCTCGTAGTAAAGAGCGCCGTCGGTGGTAACCATGACACGGCGGGTCGTGCGGTTCAGCAATTTCGTGTGCAGGTGCTGTTCGAGCCCCTGGATGAGTGTCGTTACCGTCGCCTTCGGCATCGACAGGGTCGTGGCTGCGCGCGTGAAATTGCCGGTTTCGACAACACGAGCGAAAGCGCGCATGGCGGAAAGCTGGTCCATCCTGTAATAATCCTGAGCCGGTTTATGGAAAGCTGCTCATTGTTCGAGATCGTGAATAGTCTGATCGAATATAGGGGACTTATCTGTAAAACGGAATAACAATATGTTCCACCCAAGAGATGAGGCGGAATTGATCTCGTTTGGTCGATCCACTCAGTTGGGAGCCCCTCGATGCGTGCCCCGTTTAAGGAAGTTGTGTTGGAAGGCGTGGCCACAGGTCCGGTTTCTGCGCGTGTGTTCTGTGACTCGCTTGACGACAAGACTGCGCCGGTCGTGCTATATCTTCACGGCGGCGCATTTCTGGACAAGGCGGTCTATGTCGGCCGTCCGGTTGCGGAATGCCTGGCAGATGCCGGTGCCATCGTCGTCGATGCGGATTGCAGCGGGCCGACCGACAACGGTTTTCCGAAGTCGCTCGAATATGCCTATGGCGTCCTGGAATATCTTGCGCGCAAGCGCGAGTTGGGTGGCAAGAAGTCGTTATTGCTTGTTGCCGGCGAAGAGTCTGGCGGAAACCTTGCGGCTGGCGTCGCTCTCAAGGCGCGCGACCAGATGCCTGGGATGCTCGACGGTCAGGTGCTGATCTCGCCGCTGCTGGACCCTTTCATGGGCAGCAAGTCGTTTCAGTGCGCCGACAAGAGCGGGATGCGCGAACGCTGGAGCGAGGGCTGGAACCACTATCTGGGTTTCCTCGGTGGTGTCTGCCATCCCTATGCCGCGCCGCGGTTCTGCTCGCGGCTTTCGGGCGTGGCGCCGACCTTGCTGCTGACGGCGGAGGACGATCCGTTGCGCGACGAGAGCGTGGAATATGGCAAATTGCTGGAAAAGGCAGGCGTTTCAGTCCAGCAGCGTATCCTGTCCGCCGGTATGGGCTGGGCAAGAATTTATGGCGGGCAATCGGCCGACGAGCAAACTTGGCAGGGTGATATCCGCAAGAGTTTCAAGAGCTTCGTAGACGATATTCGTGTTCGGCCTGGCTGATTAGAGCCAGTGATCTGCAGCCCGGGATCCCAAGCCGGGGCTGAAAAGGAGAGAATGCAATGACAACCAAAGACAAGCGCTGGGCCCTGTGGGGCGCCGGCATAAGCCTTGCTGCGTCCGTTTTCGGGGCAGCCTTCTATCTCGACCTGCCGCGCGGTGCGGTTGCCAGTGAGCCTGCAAAGGCGGCGGCCCCTGCTGCTGTTCCGGTGACCGTCGCCACGGTAGCGGCTGCGGACGTCACGGCCTGGGAGGAGTTTTCCGGGCGGCTCGAAGCGATCGAACGGGTGTCCATCCGTCCGCGCGTCGCCGGTGCCATCCAGTCGGTCAATTTCCGCGAAGGCGCGCTGGTCAAGCCCGGCGACCTGTTGCTGACCATTGATCCGGCGCCCTATCTGGCGGCCGTAGCCCAGGCAAAGGCGCAGGTCGAAGCCGCCGCTTCGCGCGTCGATCTTGCCAAGCTCGAGCTCGACCGCGGTCGTCGCCTTTCCGACAACAAGACGATTTCGCAGAGCGACCTCGATACACGGGCGAGCGCCTATTCGGAAGCGCAGGCGAATGTCCAGGCGGCCCAGGCAGCCCTGCAGACCGCCCAGCTCAACCTCGACTACACGCAGGTCCGCGCACCGATCGCCGGGCGTGTCGGCAAGCTAGAGGTGACTGTCGGCAATCTCGTCGCTGCCGGCTCGGCGTCGCCGGCGCTGACGACGCTGGTTTCGGTCGATCCGATCTATGCAAGCTTCAATGCCGACGAGCAGGCCGTGACCAGCGCCCTCGCACAACTGACGGCCAATGACGGCGTTGCGCCGCCAGTCGAGCAGATCCCGGTTGAGATCGGTACGACACGCGACAGCGGCACGCCGATCACCGGCAAGCTGCAACTGATCGGCAACGAGGTCGATACGGCCAGCGGCACCATCGGTGTGCGCGCCGTCTTTGCCAATCCGGGCGGCCACCTTATTCCCGGGCAGTTCGTGCGGGTGCGCATGGGCCAGCCTAAGTCGGAGAACAAGATCGTCATCAACGACCGGGCCGTGGGCACCGACCAGGACAAGAAGTTCGTGTTCCTCGTCGGCGCTGACAACAAGCTCGTCTATCGGCAGGTGACGCTCGGCGACCTCAACAACGGCCAGCGTATCGTCGAAGCCGGTCTCGCCGTCGGCGACCGTATCGTCGTCAACGGACTGCAGCGGGTGCGCCCGGGTGCACTGGTCGATCCGCAGCCTGAACAGAAGCCCGAGCAGAAGGTCGCCGCTTCGAAGTAGGCGCCTTCAAGACCGGGAGAGGGCCTCCCGGTCAGTTAAAAATTGCAAATGGCATGAGACCTGCGGCGGAGTTGCCGCGTGGTCCTGCGCAGTGCGTCCACCGTTATCCCTGGAGAGGGCCACATCATGAACATGTCTCGCTTTTTCGTCGACCGACCGGTGTTTGCCGGCGTGCTGTCGGTCCTGATCCTCGTCGGAGGATTGATCGGCATGGGGCTGCTGCCGATTTCGGAATATCCAGAAGTCGTGCCGCCGTCGATTGTCGTTACCGCGCAATATCCGGGCGCCAACCCGAAGGTCATATCCGAGACGGTGGCAACGCCGATCGAAGAGCAGATCAATGGCGTCGAGGGCATGCTCTACATGTCCAGCCAGGCCACATCCAACGGCCTGATGACGCTGACTGTCACCTTCAAGCTCGGCACCGACCCGGACAAGGCGCAACAGCTGGTGCAGAACCGCGTTTCGCAGGCCGAGCCAAGGTTGCCGCAGAACGTCCGCGATCTCGGCATCAACACCGTCAAGAGTTCGCCGGACCTGATGATGGTCGTGCATCTGGTGTCGCCGGATAATCGCTACGATATCACCTACTTGCGCAACTATGCGGTCCTTAACGTGAAGGATCGGCTGGCGCGCATCCAGGGCGTCGGCCAGGTCGAGATCTTCGGCTCGGGCGACTATGCCATGCGTGTCTGGGTCGACCCGCAGAAGACCGCCGAGCGCGGCCTTGCGGCCGACGATATCGCCAATGCCATCCGGGCGCAGAACGTCCAGGCGGCTGCCGGCGTCATCGGCGCTTCTCCGAATCTTACCGGCATCGACGTGCAGCTTAATGTCAATGCGCAGGGTCGCCTGCAGACGCCGGAGGAATTTGGCAATATCATCGTCAAGAGCGGTACCAACGGCGAGATCACCCGCCTGCGCGATGTCGCTCGCGTCGAGCTCGGTGCATCCGATTATTCGCTGCGCTCGCTGCTGGACGGCAAGTCGGCTGTCGCCATTCCGGTGTTCCAAGCGCCCGGCTCCAACGCCATCACCATCTCGGACGAGGTCCACAAGACCATGAACGAGCTGCAGCAGGCGATGCCTGACGGCGTCAAGTACGAGATCGTCTACGACACCACCGAGTTCGTTCGCACGTCGATCGACAAGGTCGTGCACACGTTGCTCGAAGCCATCGCGCTGGTTGTCGTTGTCGTCATCCTGTTCCTGCAGACATGGCGGGCGTCGATCATTCCGCTGGTGGCAGTGCCGGTGTCGATCATCGGTACCTTCGGCGTCATGTACATGTTCGGCTTCTCGATCAACGCACTCAGCCTCTTCGGGCTGGTACTGGCCATCGGTATCGTCGTCGATGACGCCATCGTCGTGGTCGAAAATGTCGAGCGCAACATCGAGAACGGCCTGTCGCCGAGGGATGCCACGTACCGGGCCATGAAGGAAGTGTCGGGCCCGATCGTTGCCATCGCCCTGGTGCTCGTCGCAGTGTTCGTACCGCTCGCGTTCATCTCCGGCCTGTCCGGCCAGTTCTACCGGCAGTTCGCGCTGACGATCGCCATTTCGACGGTGATCTCGGCCTTCAACTCGCTGACGCTGTCGCCGGCGCTGGCATCGCTGCTGCTGCGGGACCACCATGCCCCGAAGGACTGGCTGACGCGGGTTATGGACAAGGGCCTTGGCTGGTTCTTCCGTGGATTCAACACGGTCTTCCAGCGCGGTTCAAACGGCTATGGCCGTGGGGTCGGCGGCATCCTGTCGATGAAAAGCGTCGTCATGGTCGTCTATCTCGCCCTGATCGGTGCCACCTACTTCCTGTTCCAGGCGGTGCCGGGCGGGTTTGTGCCGGCCCAGGACAAGCAGTATCTGATCGGTTTTGCCCAGCTGCCGGATGCGGCCAGTCTCGACCGGACGCAGAATGTCATCGAGCGCATGAGCGAGATCGCGATGAAGGAACCGGGCGTCGAGCATTCGATCGCTTTCCCCGGCCTGTCGATCAACGGCTTCACCAACTCGTCGAATGCCGGCGTCATCTTCGTCAAGCTGAAGCCGTTCGAGGAGCGTACGACACCCGATCTGTCGAGCGGCGCCATCGCCATGCAGCTGAACAAGAAGTTCGGCGGCATCCAGGAAGCGTTCATCGCCATGTTCCCACCGCCGCCCGTCCAGGGCCTCGGCACCACCGGCGGCTTCAAGCTGCAGCTGGAGGACAAGGCGGGGCTTGGCTACCAGGCCCTCGACGAAGCCAACAAGGCGTTTCTGGCCAAGGCCTATCAGGCGCCTGAGCTTGCGGGTCTGTTCTCGAGCTTCCAGATCAACGTACCGCAGCTTTACGCCGACCTCGATCGCGCCAAGGCAGAGCAGCTGGGTGTCTCGGTGACGGATGTCTTCGATACGCTTCAGATCTATCTCGGCTCGCTCTACGTCAACGACTTCAACGCTTTCGGCCGTACCTACAGTGTCCGTGTACAGGCGGATGCGAAGTTTCGGGCTCATCCAGGCGATATCGGGCAGTTGAAGGTGCGCTCGTCGACAGGGCAGATGATCCCGCTTTCGGCGCTACTAAAGGTCGAGGCCAGCACCGGACCTGAGCGGACGACGCGCTACAACGGCTTCCTGGCTGCCGACATCAACGGCGGCGCAGCCCCCGGATTTTCATCCGGCCAGGCGCAGGCAGCAGTAGAGCGGATTGCGGCCGACACTCTGCCAAAGGGTATCGGCTATGAGTGGACGGACCTGACCTACCAGCAGATCATCGCCGGCAATTCCGGACTGATCATCTTCCCGCTGGCCTTGCTGCTCGTGTACCTCGTGCTTGCCGCGCAGTACGAAAGCCTCGCCCTGCCGCTGGCGATCGTCATGATCGTGCCTATGGGGGTCTTTGCGGCGCTGACCGGTGTGTGGCTGATGGGCGGTGATAACAACATCTTCACCCAGATCGGGTTGATGGTGCTGGTCGGGCTATCGGCGAAGAACGCCATCCTGATCGTCGAATTTGCCCGTGAGCTGGAGTTTGTCGGCAGGACGCCCGTTCAGGCTGCCATGGAAGCCAGCCGTCTGCGACTGCGACCGATCCTGATGACCTCGATGGCCTTTATCATGGGCGTCGTGCCGCTGATCACCTCGACGGGTGCGGGCGCCGAGATGCGTGCGGCCATGGGCGTGGCGGTATTCTCCGGCATGATCGGGGTGACATTCTTCGGCATCTTCATGACGCCGGTGTTCTATGTGTTGATCCGCAAGCTATCGGGCAACCGTCCGCTGAAGCAGCATGAAGAGCATAACGCCGAGATCATCCGGATTGCTGCCGAATAAAAGTTGCCTGTTCGGCGCTTGACCTCCTCGAACAGACAGAATGGGCGGATCCGCAAGGGTCCGCCCATTGTCGTTTCTGGAATAAGATATATCTTCGTTTGAGGCTCAAGGCACGGAATGCCATGGCTTTGCCCGTCTGATGTATCACGAAGATAGACGCTCGCGCTTCCTGTGTTTATTAAAATTAGCTAATGAAAAGCTATGTGATCTGAGGTCGGCAAGGCGTGTCACATTGCCTTGGCGTCGGGAGGAGCGGCGATCGCGAAACCATCTATCGATGCAGGTCGGACAGAGCAGGAGTTCCAGGATCTCGTGAGGAGATTGGAGCTGGCGCTGGAGACATCGCAAATTGGTGTCTGGGAGCATGATCTTCGGGATGACACCGTCGTCTGGGACCTTTCCATGCACAGGCTCTACGGGACAGGCCTGTCGGGCAGAGTGACCGGCGACATATGGCTGAATGCAGTTCATCCCGACGACCGCGATAGGGCCTCCGCCGAATTCGATGCAGCCGTGGCCTCCAAAGGCCGATACAACTCGCATTTCCGCATCATTCTCGCCGACGGCCAGACGCGCCACATCCGCTCGAGCGCGCGTTTCTTCGAGGGGCCGGATGGATCTCTATCGATCATCGGCGCCGAGTGGGACGTCACCGCCGATGTCATCCTGACCCGTGAGTTAGCGGAGCAAAAGTCAGTGGCAGAGGCGAGGGCAGTCGCGGTCGAGCGCAGCAAGGGGTTGGTCGAGCACGCTGCCAACCACGATTATCTCACCGGCTTGCCCAATCGCCGCTATTTCGACCGCCATCTTGCCGAACTGTTGAGCGATCCGACGGTCGAGAGCATCGCCGTCATTCATATCGATCTCGACCGGTTCAAGGAGATCAACGACAAGCTTGGCCATGCGGCCGGCGACGCGATGCTGAAGGCCACCGCCGCGCGTCTTTCCGGCGCCGTTTCCGGAGCGAGCATGGTTGCCCGCATCGGAGGCGACGAATTCGTGATCCTGCTGACCAACGTGGCCGAGGCCGGCGCGCTGGAGACGCTGGCCGACGGCGCCCTCTCTGCGCTGCGCGCCGATGTCCCTTTCGCAGCCGGCGTCGTGCAGACGAATGCCTCGGTCGGTATCGCCTGGAACATGACGTCAAAGGCCGGGAATATTCTGGCGGAATCCGATCTGGCGCTGTACCAGGCGAAGAAACTAGGTCGCAACAGGGTGCAGTTTTTCAGTGCAAAGCTGCAATCTGATCTGCTGGGCAAAAGGCAATTGGCCGGCGACCTCAAGCTGGCATTGCAGCGCCACGAAATCATTCCCTATTATCAAGTGCAGGTGGATGCGCGCACTCGCCGTATTTTCGGCCTCGAGGCGCTGGCGCGCTGGAAACATCCGGTGCATGGCCTGATGCTTCCGGGGACCTTCCTCAAGGTTGCCCAGGAATACGGTCTGGAAGCCGAAATCGATGCCGCGGTTCTGGAGCAGGCCCTTGCTGACTACGGACGATGGCGGGCGGAAGGTATCGTGCCGCCGCGCATTGCGGTCAATGTGTCTGCCAAACGGCTCAACGACCCGCAACTGATTCAGAAATTGAACAGGCTCGACATCCCGCCGGAATCCATCGTTTTCGAGCTTGTTGAAACGATTTTCCTCGATGATTGCGAAGATATCGTCGTCTCGAACATCGCGGGTCTGAAGACACTGGGCGTCGATATCGAGATAGACGATTTCGGGTCGGGGCATGCGTCGCTGATCGGGCTGGTCAGCTTGCGGCCGAAGCGGCTGAAGATCGATCGCCAGCTTGTCACCAACATTACCGTGTCGGAAGAACAGCGGCGCCTTGTCGCGTCGATCGTCGAGATTGCCAAGACATTGAATGTCGAAGTCATTGCCGAGGGTGTCGAATCCGAGGAGCATGCCCGGGTGCTGGGAGAGATCGGTTGCGACGGGTTGCAGGGTTTTGCTCTCGGCTATCCGAGCCCGGCAGCCGACATCTTCAAGCTGCTGTCAAAGATGCCAGCAGACAGCGCATAGACCGCGCTGAAACCGCAGGCGTTCTACTGGATCTGCAGAAACGTGATGACGATCCAGCTCAGCCCGCCGAGAACGAGCAACGATAGCGTCGCTGCCGCGATCACCCGGCCGCCGGCATGGCCGACGACCCGAACGTCCACCGACAATCCCAGTGCTGCCATGGCGACCAGCGTCAGCGTGTTGGAGACTAGGTTCATCGGTACAAAGGCAACCTCCGGGATGAGGCCGAATGAACGCAAGCCCATCATCAGCACGAAGCCGACGATGAACCACGGCACGATTGAGTGGTGCTGTGCTGGGAGTTCCGTCTTCACGCCCTTCATCATCGTGCCGATCATGACGATGACGGGGCCGAGCATCAGCACGCGCACGAGCTTGACCAGCGTGCCCGTCTGGACGGCCAGCAAGCCGGCAGGTGCCGTTGCAGCCAGCACCTGCGGCACGGCATAAACCGTCAAGCCGGCAAGTACGCCGTATTGCGACGGGCTGAGACCTGCCCTGACGAACAGCACCGGCAACAGGAACACCGCGAAAACGCCGAGCACGGCGGTGAAGGCCAGTGCGGCAGTGATTTCCTCGGCGTCGGCCTCGATGACCGGCGCAACGGCGACAATGGCAGAGTTGCCGCAGATGGCATTGCCGCAGGCGATCAGCGTCGCCAGCTTGCCCGGAAGCCCCAGCAGCCTGCCGATGGCGTAACTGATGGCTATCGACATCAGGACCAGCCCGGCAATCGCGCCGATCAACGGTAACCCAGCGCCCCGGATTGCCGACAGGCTGATCGATGCACCCAGCAGCACGATCGCCAATTCCAGCAGGATCTTGGCGCTGAAATCGATACCCGCGCGCATCGAGGGCATGTGCGGCAGTGCGGTTCGAACGGCGATGCCGAAGCCAATCGCCAGGATGAGACCTTCGATCCATCGGCCGCCAAGCAGCACAACCTCAAGCTTTTCGACCGCCACTGCAGCCAGTGCGACGGCAAGACAAAGTGCCAATCCTGGCAGGATGTGACGTGAGCGCGAGGCGATAGACATGGGTCACCTTCTTTGGTCTGGTGCCCGGACTGTCCTACAGCGAGTTGTAGATTTCCATCGAATATTATGGGATGTTTCGTTCGATTAAAACGAACGGTTGGCTTATGACGTTTGAACAGCTTGCCATCTTCGTCGCCGTTGCCGAGCGGGAGCACCTGACCCGCGCCGCGCAAGCCATACGGCTGACGCCGTCAGCCGTCAGCGCCTCGATCAAGAACCTCGAGGCATTCTATGGCGTGGAACTGTTTCATCGCGTCGGACGGCGGATCGAGCTGACGCAGACGGGACGGGTGTTTCTGAACGAGGCGCGGGCGACATTGGCGCGCGTACGCGCGGCCGAACTGATGTTGTCGGAGCTCGGCGGGCTGCAGCGCGGCCAACTCAATCTCTATGCCAGCCAGACCATCGCCAGCTACTGGTTGCCGCCGGTCATGATACGCTTCCACCAGGCCTATCCCGGCATCGACCTCAGCCTGACCATCGGCAATACCCGCACCGTCGCGGATGCAGTCATCGCCGGCGAGGCGGAACTCGGGCTGGTGGAGGGGGAGATCGACGCACCGGAACTGTCGTCCGCCGTTGTTGCAAGCGATGCGCTATCGGTGGTGGTGGCGCCGGACCACCCGTGGGCGGATGGCCGGGCGCTGTCAGCAGCCAACCTCGTTGCCGACAGTCTCTGGGTGATGCGCGAGAAAGGGTCGGGCACCCGCTCGGCCTTCGAGGAGGCTATGCGGGGCTTCGGCATCGTGCCGCAGGACATGCAGGTCGCGCTGGTCTTTCCATCCAACGAAGCGGTTCTATCGGCTGTGCAGGCAGGCGCCTGCGCGGCGGCGATTTCCAGCGTCTCGGCCAGTCTCTATCTGCAACAGGGGCTTTTGGTGAAGGCGGCCTTCGAGCTACCGGCCCGCAGTTTTCGCCTGCTGCGCCACAAGGAACGGCACGCCAGCAAGGCGTCCATCGCGCTGGAACAGATGTGCCGCGTTGTTACACCTCGAGCCAGCGCCTCTTGAGACGCCTGCGGTGCGGCTCCAAATTGGTCAGAATGCTTGACTTTCCGGCATTATCCTTGACAGTCCGGCAATTGTGACGAAATTTCGGGTCAGCTCTTCTGCAATGGGAGAACCGGCATTATCGACAAGCCCGAGGATCGTATTCGCGCGCTCGATATCTGGCATGGGCCAATCGAGATCGCTGCCCTGACCGGCGGCATCACCAACCGCAACTATCATGTAAGGGACGGTTCGCGGCGCCGTGTCGTGCGTCTCGGCTCCGATATTCCGGTTCATCATATCGTCCGTGCCAACGAGCTGGCGGCCAGCCTGGCTGCCCATGCTGCCGGCTTGTCTCCCGATGTCGTCTATCATGAGCCCGGCATTCTCGTACTCGACTACATCGACGCGCCGGCGCTGTCGGCCGAGGTGCTCGGGCGGCCGGATATGCTGGAGCGTGTCGTGCTGCTGGTGCGCGATGCTCATCGCAGGGTTGGCGGCCACCTGCGCGGCGCTGCCGGGATGTTCTGGTCGTTTCATATCATTGCCGACTACGCATCGACGCTCCGGGATATCGGGAGCCGCTACGAGCCCCTGATGCACGGATTGCTGGACAAGATGAGGAGGCTGGAGAAGGCGGCGGGACCGTTTGACATCGTCTTCTGCCATAACGACCTGCTGGCCAGCAATTTTCTTGACGACGGTCACCGGCTTTGGCTTATCGACTGGGACTATGCCGGCTTCAATACGCCGCTGTTCGATCTCGGCGGGCTTGCCTCCAATGCCGGATTTTCCGCCGATCAGGAGGCCGCCATGCTGGATATCTACCACGACGGCGTCGGGGAAAGAGGATTGAAGCGCCGCTACGAGGCGATGAAATGTGCATCGCTTTTGCGCGAAACGCTCTGGAGCATGGTGTCCGAAGCCTATTCCACGATAGAGTTCGACTACGTCGCCTATACCGCCGACAACATGGCGCGTTTCGAGCGCGCCTATCAGCTGTTTGATATCGAGGAACGTCGATGAAGGAACTGCCCGGGACAGCAAAAGCAGTCGTCATCGGCGGCGGCATCATCGGTTGTTCTACCGCCTATCACCTCGCCAAGCTCGGCTGGACGGATACCGTTCTTCTCGAGCGCCGGAAGCTGACGTCCGGGACGACGTTTCACGCGGCGGGACTAGTCGGCCAGTTGCGCTCCAACGCCAACATCACCCAGCTGCTCGGCTATTCCGTCGATCTCTACAAGCGGCTGGAGGCGGAGACGGGTCTTGCGACCGGCTGGAAGATGAATGGCGGTCTGCGCCTTGCCTGCAACGAGGAGCGCTGGATCGAGGTCAAGCGCCAGGCGACGACCGCCCAGTCGTTCGGCCTCGACATGCAGTTGCTGACGCCATCGGAGGCGCTGTCGCTCTGGCCGCTGATGCAGGTCGACGACCTCATCGGTGCTGCCTACCTTCCCACCGACGGGCAGGCAAATCCCTCCGATATCACCCAGGCGCTGGCGCGCGGTGCGCGCATGGCCGGCGCTGCGATCTTCGAGGATACGGAAGTGCTCGACATCGAGATCGACAAGGGCCGCATCCGCGCCGTCCTCACCGATCGCGGTCGGATCGAGTGCGAGCGGGTCGTCGTCTGCGCTGGCCAGTGGACGCGGGATTTCGCGGCCCGCTTCGGCGTCAACGTGCCGCTTGTCTCGGTCGAGCATCAATATATCATCACCGAATCCTTCGGCGTGCCCTCGAACCTGCCGACATTGCGCGACCCGGATCGGCTCACCTATTACAAAGAGGAGGTCGGCGGTCTCGTCATGGGCGGCTACGAGCCCAACCCGATCGCCTGGGCAGTCGACGGCATACCTAAGGATTTCCATTTCTCTCTGCTCGATTCCAATTTCGATCATTTCGGGCCGATCATGGAGCAGGCACTCGCCCGCGTTCCGGCACTGGAAACGGCAGGTATCAAGCAACTGCTGAACGGGCCGGAAAGTTTTACGCCCGACGGCAATTTCATCCTCGGCGAGGCGCCGGAGCTGCGTAACTTTTTCGTCGGCGCCGGCTTTAATGCCTTCGGCATTGCATCTGCCGGCGGTGCCGGCATGGCTCTGGCGGAATGGGTCTCGAAGGGACAGCCTCCCTACGACCTCTGGCCTGTCGACATTCGTCGCTTCGGCCGGCCGCATTTCGACACCGACTGGGTGCGCAGCCGGACGCTGGAGGCTTACGGCAAGCACTACACCATGGCCTGGCCGTTCGAGGAACATGCGAGCGGACGTCCCTGCCGCAAATCGCCGCTCTATGACCGCCTGAAGGCGCAAGGGGCCTGCTTCGGAGAAAAACTCGGCTGGGAGCGGCCGAACTGGTTTGCCGACCTTTTTGCCGGGGAGGAGCCCCGCGATATCTACACCTACGGTCGGCAGAACTGGTTCCATGCCGTTGGCCGCGAACATAAGGCCGTGCGCGAATCCGTCGTCATCTTCGACCAGACGTCGTTTGCGAAATTCGTGCTGAAGGGGAGAGATGCCGAAGCGGCGCTCACTTGGATCGCCTCCAACGACGTGGCGAGGCCGGTCGGATCGCTGATCTACACCCAGATGCTCAACGACCGGGGCGGCATCGAATGCGATCTGACGGTCGCTCGCCTGGCAGACAACGAATACTACATCACCACCGGTACCGGCTTTGCCACTCACGACTTCGACTGGATCAGCCGCAATATCCCCAAGGGTCTGCAGGCCGAACTGGTGGAGGTGACATCGGGCTACTGCGTGCTGTCGCTGATGGGGCCGCAATCGCGCGCCGTGCTCCAGCAGGTGACCCGCGCCGACGTCTCGAATGCCGCCTTTCCGTTTGGCCAAGTGCGCACCATCGGTATCGCCGGGGCACCTGTGCGGGCGCTGCGCATTACCTATGTAGGTGAACTCGGCTTCGAGCTGCATGTGCCGGTGGAAAATGCCGGGGCGGTCTACGATGCACTGATGACGGCCGGTGCCGCGCATCATCTGGTCAATGCCGGATACCGGGCGATCGAAAGCTGCCGGCTGGAAAAGGGTTATCGGGCCTGGGGTGCCGACATCGGCCCGGACCACACGCCGATCGAAGCCGGGCTTGGCTGGGCCGTAAAGAAGAACGCTGATTTCAGGGGGCGGGCGGCCATCGAGGAGCAGCGCAAGTCCGGCGTCAAGAAGCTGCTGGCCTGTTTCGTGCCGGAGGACCGCGATACGGTGCTGCTCGGACGGGAAACCATCTACCGCGATGGCCAACGCGTCGGGTGGCTGTCGAGCGGTGGCTTCGGATACACGGTCGACCGGCCGATCGGCTACGGGTACGTCCGCAACGCTGCCGGGGTCACAGCCGATTTCGTCATGTCGGGACGCTATACGCTCGACGTTGCGATGCGACGCGTGCCCTGTACTGTCTCGCTGAAGCCGCTCTACGATCCGCAGATGGCTCGTATCAGAGCCTAAAGGCTGTGGCTTTAAGGACATCCCCGACGTCGTTTTGTTGACTTGGGCAGCATTTCGCCATCACGGTGGAGGCCTAACAAGGAGCCAAGTGAATGCCGGAGGCGGGAGTAAAGCTGGAGGAAAGCTGGAAGAATGCGCTGTCGGCGGAATTCTCCAGCCCCTACATGGAAAAGCTCAAGGCCTTCCTGGTTGAGGAAAGGCAAAACGGCAAGACCATCTTTCCGCGCGGGCCTGAATATTTCCGCGCGCTCGACCTGACGCCCTTGCATGATGTCAAGGTGGTGATCCTCGGTCAGGATCCCTATCACGGCCTCGGGCAGGCGCACGGCCTTTGCTTCAGCGTCCGGCCGGGTGTGCGCACGCCGCCGTCGCTGGTCAATATCTACAAGGAGATGCAGGCCGATCTCGGCATTCCACCGGCACGCCACGGGTTTCTCGAAAGCTGGGCCCGGCAGGGCGTACTTTTGCTGAACAGCGTGCTGACCGTCGAGGAGTCTCGCGCCGCGTCCCATCAGGGCAAGGGTTGGGAAAGGTTTTCCGATGCCGTGATCCGGGCCGTCAACGATCAATGCGAGCATGTCGTCTTCCTTCTATGGGGTGCCTATGCGCAGAAGAAAGCCGCATTCGTCGGCGCGTCGCGCCATCTGGTGCTGAAATCCGCACATCCGTCGCCGCTTTCGGCCCATAACGGATTTCTCGGATCCAGACCTTTCTCCAAGGCCAACGCCTATCTTGAGCAACACGGACGCACGCCGATTGACTGGGCGCTCCCGGAAAATCCAGGCGCCGGCCAGGCTTAGGGCCGCAATCGACGCCAGAGATCTCCCACCGAAATTCCAGGCGTGCCGAACGCCATGGCGGCCAGCGCTAGCCCGATGCGGACTAGCGCTGGCCTTACCGATGATTCTCAAGTAAAAATTAAAATATTAGAGATGCAGATATGTTTGTTTTCGATATATTGACTTGATAAAATACAATTACGGGAATTTATTAGAATAACAAACATATTTACTATAATAATAAGTTACATGGCTGCAACATAGATCTAAGTTTATATTGTTCAAGTGCGTACCTAATACAAAATCTTTGTTGTCATATTATCGTGATGCGATGATATTCGAATTGTAAATCGAAGACTTCTGCTTCGGTTTTGATCTGTAAGGGTCTCAACAAATTGGTGCTTTCAAAATTGTGTATTGATTTACGCAAGCGAAGAATTGTGCCGAGATAACACATCGGGAGCTTTCATGAATATCAAATCTCTTCTTCTCGGATCCGCTGCAGCGCTCGCTGTTGTATCTGGTGCACATGCGGCCGACGCAATCGTCGCTGCCGAACCGGAACCGCTGGAATATGTCCGCATCTGCGACGCATACGGCGCCGGCTACTTCTACATTCCAGGCAGCGAAACTTGCCTCAAGATCGGCGGCATGATCCGCAACGATACTTACTGGCACGATGCCTACAATCCTTTTGGTGCCTTTGGGACCAAGAACTACACCCGCGCTGAACTCTCGTTCAACTCCGCAACGGACACTGAATATGGTCCCTTGAAGACGGCGACGACGCTGCGCTTTAACTATTCGGAAGGCGTAAATTCGGATGCCTCTCCGCTGATCGCCTATATTTCGCTCGGCGGCTTCCTCATCGGTCGGCAGGACTCGCAGTATAACGAATACATGGGCTATGCCGGCAACGTCATCAACGATGATGTGATCGGAGATGGACCTTACGAGCTGAACCAGCTCACCTATTCCTACGACTCCGGCACCGGCTTCACCGGTGTGATCTCGCTCGAAGATTCCTATTCCAGCGTAGCCTATGACCACTATGCTCCCGACGTCGTTGCCGGGCTCGGCTACAAGGCCGGCGCATTCGGGATCAAGGTTGCGGGCGGTTACGACTCTGTCGCCGAAGAAGGCGCAGTCAAGGTACGCCTCGATGCAGACTTCGGCACAGTCAGCGCATTCCTGATGGGTGCCTGGAACACCGACGGCAACACGACCAACAAGTACGCCAATGGCGACCCCTTTGGCACCACGGGTGACTGGGCTGTCTGGGGCGGCGGCACTGCAAAGTTCAGCGAAAAGCTGAGCTGGAACGTGCAGTTGGCCTATGCTGACAACAAGACCTTCGAAGCAACCACCAACCTTGCCTTCTTCCCGGTCAAGGGCCTCAAGCTCCAGCCGGAAATCACCTACGTCAACTATGACAACGTCGATAAAAGCGTTTGGGCAGGCGTTCTCCGCGTCCAGCGCAACTTCTAATCCCGACACCTGGCATCTGCCAGGTTGAGGATCCCGTGGGTGAATGCCTGCGGGGAAAGACTGATCGGTTGACCTCCGGTCCGAACGGAAAAGGTCCGGCATCCCAGCTGGGCCTTTTCTGTTTCATCCTGGAAGATATTGGAAATTAAAAACAAGCACAGGAGCAGACCATGGGTGCCGAGCAGCAGGAAAAACTGATGCGTGATCAAGCCTCGCTCCTGGCGATGATGGCCAACCCGGCGAGACTGACTATCCTGCGACTTCTTCTCGAGGAAGAGAGATCGGTCGGGCAGCTGGCCACGCAAGTGGGGTTAAGCGAAAATGCCACCTCCATGCACCTGGCAAAGCTGAGACGGGGACGGGTCGTCACTACCAAGAGGAAGGCTCAGAACATCTTTTACGCCGCGAAATCGATCAACGTGGTTGTCATCCTGAATGCTCTGGACGCGATATCGCATAATTTCTAGTTGGCGAATTCTTCGAATAAATACTTTCATGCGAAATATAAAATATAGCTATAAATCCCGATATTTATTTTTCTACGGCCAAGTTGCCTTTTGTTCCTCTAATCAATAGAAAATAGAAGTGGAACAGCAGCAATAGTTTAAAATTCCGGGGGCGGGATTTGGGGAGATTTCTTGGTGGTACCGTCGGGGGACGATGATTTTGGCATATATGGGGAAGAGGTGCAGAGGGCCGCTGCAGCGCAATCCGATTTTCTTGGGATCATGGCAAACCGCCATCGCCTGCACATCCTGTTTTTGTTGCTCGAAAGCGAGCATTCTGTTCGCGATCTGATGCGGGAGCTGAATGAAACTCCGGTTGGCGTCTCGCGTCACCTGACGATCCTTCGTGACAACAACATCGTCCGCAGCCGCCGCTGCGGCAAGAACGTCCGCTATTCGCTCACATGTCCGCACACAGTCCAGATGGTGAAAGCCATCGCCGAAATCTGTTGCCAGCGCGATAAAGAGGTCGAGGAGGAATAGGCGGGTTCATGCTCTGCATCATCCGAAGCTGCGGCACCTGGGCTGCAAGCGTTTGATCGAAGGCTGCAAATTGCGCCGACTACCCTTCCGACTGTTCCCGATCGCGCATAGCGTGAACGACATCGATAGATCGTTCACGATCTGGAGACAATCCGTCCGGGTCTTGCGGTCTATCGCAAAAGCCTGACAGCGACCATCTTCACCCCATGGAACCGGTCGATACGACCGGGCAGAACAAAGGGGTTTGACATGCTTGACCAGATCAAAGGCCTCCACCACGTCACGTCGATGGCAGAGAATGCCCGCACCAACAACAAGTTCTTCACCCAGACGCTAGGCCTTCGCCGCGTCAAGAAGACTGTCAATTTCGATGCACCGGATGTGTACCATCTCTATTACGGCGACGAAGTCGGCGCGCCCGGCTCGGTAATGACCTATTTTCCGTTCCCGAAGATGGCGCGTGGCCGTCCCGGTACGGGCGAGGTCGGCACCACGGTGTTCTCGGTTCCCGAAGGTTCGCTGGGTTACTGGACGGATCGTCTCGCAGCGCAGGGCATCGCCGGTCTCAAGGCCGATGAATCCTTCGGCCAGAAGCGCCTGCACTTTGCCGGTCCTGATGGCGACGACCTTGCGCTTGTCGAGGTCCGGGACGATCTGCGCCAGCCCTGGCTGCACGCAGGCATCGAGGCCGACCACGCGATCCGCGGCTTTCACTCGGTGTCGATGCGCCTGCGCGACGACGGTGCGACGGACGAACTGCTGCGATACATGGGCTATCAGGTTGCCGAAACCCATGAGGGCACAAAGCGGCTGGTCATCCCGGGCGGCAATGGCGCCGATTTCATCGATCTCGAAACCATGCCGAACATCGCCCGTTCGCTGCCGGGGGCAGGGTCCGTGCACCACGTTGCCTTCTCAGTCGAAAATCGCGCCAAGCAGCTCGAAGTGCGCAAGCTGCTGATGGATACCGGTCATCAGGTCACGCCAGTCATCGATCGCGACTACTTCTGGGCGATCTACTTCCGCACGCCGAGCGGCGTCCTGTTCGAGATTGCCACAAACGAACCTGGCTTCGATCGCGACGAGGATACCGCACATCTCGGCGAGGCACTGAAGCTGCCACCACAGCATGCGCATCTGCGCCCACTGCTGGAAGAACATCTCGAGCCACTCGACGCTTGAGGCAGGAGGTCATCATGACATCGACATATGTGCACCGGCTGCGAGCCGGTGCGCCGGGAAAGCCGATATTTTTCGTCTTTCACGGCACAGGCGGCGATGAGAACCAGTTTTTCGACTTTGCCAGCCAGCTGCTGCCGGAGGCGACCATCGTCTCGCCGCGCGGCGACGTTGCCGAACATGGGGCTGCCCGTTTTTTCCGGCGCACCGGCGAGGGCGTCTACGACATGGACGATCTCGCCCGGGCGACGACGAAGATGGTCGGCTACGTCAAAAGCCTGGCGGATGAGCACCAGGCGTCGGCAGTCATCGGCCTCGGCTTTTCGAATGGGGCCAATATCCTTGCCAATGTCCTGATCGAGGCAGGCAATCTTTTCGACGCCTCGGTGCTGATGCATCCGCTGATCCCGTTCGAACCGCGCGACAATGCCGGCCTGGCGGGCTCGAAGGTGCTGATCACGGCCGGCGAGCGAGACCCGATTGCACCGGCCTCCCTGACAAAGGCGCTTGCGGATTACTTCGTCCGGCAGAAGGCGGATGTGACGCTCGAATGGCATCCGGGCGGTCACGATATCCGGCCGAACGAGATCGACGCGGTGCGGACGCTACTTGCAGCCTATGCCTAAATGAGATCTGCGATCCGGCGCGGCGGCCCAAGGGCCCTGCGCCGGCGCGAGCCACGTCTACTTTGCGCTCAGCATTTGCTGGAGGGCGAGTGCCTCTTCGTCAGCCGCGTGCTGGCCGGCCGCGTCGAGATAGGGCTGGCTGCAATATTGCTTAAGGCCTGCTGTGTCGCGTGCATCCGCTTGCCCGTGAGCGGTCCTGATCGCCACCTTTCGCCAGGCGCAGCCGAGCATCGGGTCGGGCTTGATCGCACCGTCGCAACCGGTGCTGAGGCACGTGGCGACAGTGCTTTGCGCCTGATATTTGCCGGCGATCGCATCGTTGAAATCGCCGGTCCAGCTCTTGCGCACGCTTTCACAGCCTGTCGCATTGCTGCTCTGGCGGCAATCGACGGCGGCGTTGATGTAGTCGCTGGCAGGCGGCCAGAGGGGAGCGTCGATCAGGCTGACGCAGCCACATGCCAAAAGCCCAGCCATCAAAGCATTCATACCACTCTCCCGAATCGCTGCCGATAAGACCATGAAAAGGCTTGCGTGGACATGGAGGAGGACGACGGCCACCAGTGGCAGTTGGGCCACCAATCGCCGTTATCTGATCCGTTATCCCAAAGGGCGCAACGCCTGCTTGCAGGTGGTTGCCTAGCTCGCTAATGGTCAGCCTTCAAGTCCAGGGGGATCGTCGTGACGCTTGCCGAGCAGAGCCAATATCGTCTGGGCGTTCTCTATGTGGCGCTGTCTGCGCTGGCCTGGTCCTCGGCCGGGCTGTTCATGCGGGCGATCCATGCCGATCTGATGACCATCCTTTTCTATCGCGGCATCGTCTCGGGCGGCGGGGTATTCCTGCTTTTCCTGTTCATCGAACGCGGTGGCGCGTGGCGCATCATCGGGGCGATGCGCGGGCCGTCGTTTGCCGCGATGTTTTTCTCGACGGGCGCGATGATCAGCGGCATCGGCTCCATCTATTACACCTCCGTCGCCGACTCGATGGTGATTTACGCCACGGTGCCCTTCATCACCGCCGGCGTCGCCTTCCTGTATATCCGCGAGCGCCCCAGTGCCGCGACGATGATTGCGGCGGGAGTGGCGCTGGTTGGGGTCCTGGTAATGCTGACGGGCGATAGCACCGGCAGTGGAAGCTGGTTCGGGCGCGCCCTTGCGGCCATCATGACCCTGATGGTATCCGGACTTGCAGTCGTCATGCGCCGTCACCGCGATGTGCCGATGCTGCCGGCCATGGCTGCATCCGGCTGGCTGTGCTCACTGGTGTGTTTCTGGTTCGCATCGCCAGGGTCCGTCTCGGGAAGTGACGCCGGGCTGATCGTGGCCTTCGGATTGATCCAGAATGCGCTTGGGCTTAGCCTCTACACATTCGGATCCCGTCTCATTCCCGCTGCCGATGCCAGCCTGCTGACCGCGCTCGAGGTTCCTTTGACGCCGCTCTGGGTGTGGATATTCTTCAGCGAGACGCCATCGAGCGCGACGATGATCGGCGGGCCGATCGTGCTTGTCGCATTGTTTGGCCATATTTTCACGGAGGTCCGGCGCAACCGGGCGCCGATGGTCGTCAATCCCGGCTGAGCGCCGGAGGGCGTCAAAACCGTCATCGACATTGTGCATCGCAACATTTTTCGAAGTATGCGGTTGACGATAGCGGATTCGGGGGAATGTATTGTCTCGTGCCCGCCGTTGGGCGAAATGCTTTTGCTTGAGACGCACCGATCCGGCGTCTAGTTTGCGGCCCGGAACCGCACCTGCCGCCTGAAATTATGGGGATGAACATGAAAACGTCTGCAGCCACCGACCAGAAGATACCCGTGGCTGATGCCGAAGCGTTGCGGCTCACCTTCCGCGATGCCATGGCGCGCATGGCGGCAGCCGTCAATATCGTCACCAGCAACGGTCCGGGAGGTCTTGCCGGCTTTGCCGCGACTGCCGTGTGCAGCGTCACCGACAGTCCGCCGACGCTTCTGGTGTGCCTGAACCGCAATGCCTCCGTCTATCCCGCTGTCGCTGCCAATGGCGTGCTCTGCGTGAACGTCCTGTCGGAGAGCCATCAGGATCTGTCGCGCCTCTTCGGCGGCAAGACGCCGGTTGCCGAGCGCTTTGCAGCCGCCGAGTGGTCCGAACTGGTGACCGGATCGCCGGCGCTCGAGGACGCGCTGGTGTCGTTCGATTGCCGGATCGCCCAGCGCGCCGAGGTCGGCACGCACGAAGTGCTGATGTGCGAAGTCGAGGCGATCCGTCGGCGCGATGGCGGGCAGGGTCTCGTCTATTTCGACCGCAATTATCACACGGCCGGCTGATCCTCAGTAGTTTTCGAGATACCATTCGACAAAGCGCCTGACACCTTCTTCGACGCCCAGTTCCGGCTTGTAGCCGGTCAGGGCGACGAGCAGGCCGGGTTCGGCGTAGGTGTGATGTACGTCGCCCGGCTGCATCGGCAGCATGTTGCGGATGGCCTTCTTGCCGAGCGCGGCCTCTATCGTCTCGACATAATGCATCAGCTCCACCGGCGCGCCGCCACCGATGTTGACGATCCGGAACGGGGCGGTGCTCGACAGCGAATCGATGACGGTATCCGAGACGACGCGGTTGGCCTCTGCCGGCGGCACCGCGATCAGGCGGACGATGCCCTCGACGAGGTCGTCGATATAGGTGAAGTCGCGGCTCATCCGGCCTTCGCCGTAGATATCGATCGGGCGATCGTTCCTGATGGCATCGACGAACTTGAACAGCGCCATGTCCGGCCGGCCCCACGGGCCATAGACCGTGAAGAAGCGGAACGCCGTCGTCGGGATGTCGAAGAGATGGGCGTAGCTGTGGGCCATCAGCTCCATGCTTTTCTTCGTCGCCGCATAGATCGTCATCTGCTCGTCAGCCTTGTCGCTTTCGGCAAACGGCATCTTCTCGTTGGCGCCGTAGACCGACGAGGTCGAGGCGAGCAGCAAATGCTTCGGCTTGATGGCGCGGGCGAGTTCTAGAATGTTGAACGACCCGGTGACGTTGGAGTCGACGTAGGATTTCGGATTTTCGAGGCTGTAGCGAACGCCGGCCTGGGCGGCGAGGTGGACGATGACATCAGGCTCCGCCAGTTCGGCCGCCCTATCGAGCGCCGCCTTGTCTTCCAGCATGGCGATCACCGGCTTGAAGCCGTTCGAGCGCGCGAGGATGGCGTGCCGTTTTTCCTTCAGCGCCACATCGTAATACGGTGTCATGCCGTCGAAGCCGACCACGAAATTGCCTTCGTCGAGCAGTCGCTTGGCGAGATGGAAGCCAATGAAGCCACCGGTGCCGGTGATCAGGTAGCGCATGTCAGGTCCTTCGTGATGGTGCCGGGCGCACCCGGTCGACGCTCCGGGAGCGTGGTAGAGCGGCCCCGGCTTTCAGGAGCAGTTGATTGCCTGCGCTTATACACAGCGTTTCCGTCGCCGCCTATAGCCCGGAGACCTCGCCAGCCTTCGCCTTCGTTTGAAAAAATACAGTCCGTCCATGATGTTCTGGGCATTCAACGGTTGGCATGTGGTGTCGGCGTGCTAAAAATCCGTCACGTTCAGGCGCAGCGCCTGTCGAGCAAGGGGCCGGTTCATGACGTTCGATCTACTCATCCGAAACGCAACGCTTACCGATGGCCGCACGGGGATCGACATCGGTATCGCCGGCGGCAGGATCGCTGCAATCGAGCACAAGATCGCTGCTAACGCCGGTCGCGAGATCGACGCCGGCGGCCACCTTGTCTCGAGCCCTTTCGTCGATTGCCATTTTCATATGGATGCCACCCTGTCGCTTGGCCTGCCGCGCTTGAACACGTCCGGTACGCTCCTCGAAGGCATTGCGCTCTGGGGTGAACTGAAGCCGTTGCTGACGCAGGAGGCGGTGGTCGAGCGGGCATTGCGCTATTGCGATCTCGCCGTATCGCAAGGGCTGCTGGCGGTGCGGACCCATGTCGATATCTGCGACGACCGGCTTCTGGCTGTCGAGGCGCTGCTGCACGTCAAGAAGGCGGTCGCGCCCTATCTCGATCTGCAACTCGTCGCCTTTCCGCAGGATGGATATTACCGTTCGCCGACAGCTGCCGACAATCTCGAGCGGGCGCTGGATCTCGGTGTCGACATTGTCGGCGGTATTCCGCATTTCGAGCGGACGATGGAAGACGGTGCGCGGTCTGTGCGGGCGCTTTGCGAGATTGCCGCGAGGCGGGGCCTGCGCGTCGACCTGCATTGCGACGAAACGGACGATCCGCTTTCGCGGCATATCGAGACGCTTGCCTGTGAAACGCAGCGGCTGGGACTGCAAGGCCGCGCGACCGGCTCGCACCTGACTTCGATGCATTCGATGGACAATTACTATGTGTCGAAGCTACTGCCGCTGATCGCCGAGGCTGAGGTTCAGGTGGTTGCCAACCCGCTGATCAACATCATGCTGCAGGGACGACACGACAGCTACCCGAAGCGGCGCGGTATGACGCGGGTGAAGGAGATGCGCGAGCACGGCATCAACATCGCCTTCGGCCAGGATTGCTGCATGGACCCGTGGTATTCGCTCGGCAGCGGCGACATGCTCGATGTCGCGCATATGGGCCTGCATGTCGGACAGCTGTCGGCTCGCGAGGCAATGCGGTTCTGTTTCGACGCGGTCACCAGAAATCCGGCCAAGCTGATGGGGCTGGAAGGTTATGGTCTCGACGTCGGCTGCAATGGCGATCTGGTGGTGCTGCAAGCGAAAGATCCGATCGAGGCGATCCGTCTGCGCGCAACGCGTTTGTTTGTTGTTCGTCGCGGCAAGGTGATCAGCGAGACGCCGGCGAGAGGCGCAAGGCTGTCGCTCAACGGGCGGCCCGATTTCGTCGATCCTGCTGCCTACGCGCCGGTCGCCAACGAGCATTGAAGCGAAGGAGCGTCCTTCAAGCCTTGAGGATCTCCGCGAGGCGGCGGGAACCGGGCTCGCGCTCTGACAGGTCGAGGCCCGAAAACAGGTCGACGAGATGGCTGACCATCAGCTCGGACGCGTCCTTCGGCTTGTTGCTGGCGATCGCATTGACCAGCGAATGGTGAGCGTGGTGCTCGCAGATGGCATCGCGGCGACGCCAGTAGAGGGCGACGATCAGCGACGAGCGAGAGCAAAGCCTGCGGACGAAGTCGATATAGATCGAATGATTGGCAATTTCGGCGATGGCCACGTGGAACTGGCCGGAGAGCTGGACCGCTTCTCCGTCCCGCCCGGCGGCGACCGCCGCATGTTCTTCGGCGATGTGACGCTCCAGCAGGACGATGTCGGCCGGCTTGGCGATTTCGGCAGCCATGGCGGCGACTTTCGGCTCGAGCAGCGCGCGAGCCTCGAAAACCTCGCGGGCCTCCAGCCGTGTCGGCTTGGCGACGAAAGCGCCGCGATTGACTTCGAGTGTCACGAGATGGTCGAGCGCCAGTGCCTGCAGGGCTGCGCGTATCACGGTGCGGCTGACAGAGTAGATCTCGGCCAACTCGTCTTCCGGCAGCTTCATTCCGGGCGCCACGCTATGGCCGAGAATGGCGCTGCGAATGCCGAGATAAACCGGCGACTGTTGCACGGGCGGTTGCCCCGCCGCTCTGGCCCTGATGGATTTTTCAAGCATGGCGCGTGCCGGAATCCGAGTATTGATCTTGGCCGGAGCATAACCGATAATTGCGTCCAATACCACGTGAGTTTTGTATACAATATTTGCTCACGTTGTGTGCATCTGCTGAATTTGCCGCATCTAATAAATGGGCATATTTTTTATGCTATGGTTGGCTACCTATCTTCGAAGTCAACGATTTCAGTATGTTAATCAATATTTAGGATTTGGCATGGGCCTTGCAGTCCCTCTTCCTGTGAAGAAGCGGAAGAGGGGCCGATGGCTAAGGGCGATCTAGAACTTATCAGGCTGACCAAGCGTTACGGTGGCACGGTTGCCGTCGACGCGATCGATCTGAAAGTGCCGGCCGGCACCTATTGCTGCTTGCTGGGCCCGTCCGGCTGCGGCAAGTCTTCGACGCTTCGCATGGCGGCCGGCCATGAAAGTGTCTCCGGCGGCGATGTCGTTCTTTCCGAAAGCCAGATCACCCACGCCCGTCCGGCGGAGCGCGGGACGGCGATGATGTTCCAGAGCTACGCGCTGTTTCCGCATCTCGATCTCATCGACAACGTCGCCTTCAGCCTGAAGATGAAGGGCGTCGACAAGCAGGCGCGCCAGGCCAAGGCGCTCGAAATGCTGACGCTGATGCAGATGGAGCCCTATGCCACCCGGCGTCCGGCACAACTCTCCGGCGGCCAGCAGCAACGCGTGGCGCTGGCTCGCGCTCTGATCACCGATCCGGAAGCGCTGCTGCTCGACGAGCCGCTGTCGGCGCTCGATCCGTTCCTGAAAATTCGCATGCGTGCCGAGTTGAAAAAGCTGCAGAAGACGCTGAGCATCACCTTCGTTCACGTCACCCATAGCCAGGAAGAGGCGATGGCGTTGTCGGACCTGATCGTGGTGATGAACAACGGCCGCATCGAGCAGGCAGCCTCTGCGCGCGAGGTCTTCGAGCGGCCTGCCACCGCCTTCGTCGCCCGTTTCATGGGCGATCACAATGTTCTCTCCGGTCGCGCGACCCACAGCCAGGACGGGGTCGTGACGCTGGAAGCGCCTGAGGGCCAGACATTTTCCGTTCGCGGCCAGACGGAAGTCGGCGCGCCCGTGGATATCGGTATCCGCACAGACCGGGTTCGCCTCGCCGAGCCATCGCAGAAGGGCCTCGGCTTCAACGGCATCGTTTCCAACGTCGAATATCGCGGCGCCACCGTGAAAATCACCGTCATCGGCGCCGGTAGCGAGGACTTCACGGCGATCATTCGCGACACCGATTATTTCGCCAAGCCGGTTTCGGTCGGCGATGCACTGTCACTGAGCTGGGCCCTGGAGGACGCAGTCCTCCTCGGCCGCGGCTGATCCATCAACCACCTGAAGGGGAACTGAGCATGACCAAGGACACAAAGTCTACCAAGCCGGCCAAGGGTATTTCCCGCCGTAATCTCCTGAAGACCTGCGCTGCCGGGCTCGGCGCCGTCGTCGGCTCCGGCCTCGTCACCGGCTTCCCGACCATATGGGCTCAGAACCCGATCACGCTGCGCCAGTTCGGCACCGGCGTATCGAACCTCAATGCCATCGCCGACAAGTGCAAAGCCGACCTCGGCATCACGCTGCAGATGACGGCAACGGATTCGGACGCTGCCGCCCAGCGCGCCGTCACACAGCCGAACTCCTACGACATCGCCGACATCGAATACTGGATCGCCAAGAAGGTCTACCCGGCCGGCGTGATGCAGCCGATGAACACCAAGAAGCTCAAATACTTCGACAAGATCGTGCCGCTGTTCATCACCGGCAAGCTGAAGCCCGACAGCGTCATCGCACAGGGTACCGCGCCGCACACGGTCGGCTTCGTCGACGGCCCGGACTCCAAGAAGTTCTCGAAGACACCGACCGAATGGATGACGATGGTCCCGACCATCTACAACGCCGACACGCTAGGCATCCGGCCGGACCTCGTCGGTCGCGACATCACCTCCTGGGCCGACATCCTCGACCCTGCCTTCAAGGGCAAGACGGCGATCCTCAACATTCCGTCGATCGGCATCATGGACGCTGCCATGATCATGGAAGCCTCCGGTCAGCTGAAATATGCCGACAAGGGCAACATGACCAAGGCGGAGATCGACAAAACGATCGACTTCCTGATCAAGACCAAGCAGGCCGGCCAGTTCCGCGCCTTCTGGAAGTCCTTCGACGAGAGCGTCAACCTGATGGCATCGGGCGAAGTCGTCATCCAGTCCATGTGGTCGCCGGCCGTTGCCGCCGTCCGCTCCAAGGGCATCGCCTGCAAGTTCCAGCCACTGAAGGAAGGCTATCGTTCGTGGGGCGGCGGTCTCGGCCTTGCCAAGCACCTGAAGGGCGCCGAACTCGACGCGGCCTACGAGTACATCAACTGGTACACGTCCGGCTGGGTCGGCGGCTACCTCAACCGCCAGGGCTATTACTCTGCCTGCATGGACACCGCCAAGAACTTCATGACGGCCGACGAGTGGGGCTACTGGATCGAGGGCAAGCCGGCACAGGGCGATATCATGTCGCCTGAAGGCAAGGTCATGGAGAAGGCCGGAGCAGTCCGCGACGGCGGCTCGTTCGAAGAGCGCATGGGCCACGTCGCCTGCTGGAACTCGGTCATGGACGAGGACCGCTACATGGTAAAGCGCTGGAACGAATTCATCGCTGCCTAAGGCACCTTTTCATCTCCCTCCTTGTGGGGGAGATGTCACGAAGTGACAAAGGGGGGCGGTGCGGCAAACTCCAGATCTGCGGCCATCCCCCCTCTGTCGGCTCTGCCGACATCTTCCCCACAAGGGGGGAGATCAGGAAAAATCGGAGATACCGTAGAATGGCATCAGCAACGACACAGCTCGACAAGCCGCAAAGACGCAACTTGACGGTTCCGCTCGGGGTCGTTTCGTATCTCCAGGCGCTGCCGCTGCTTGTCATTCTCGGCTTCTTCTTCATCCTGCCGATCCTGATGATCGCTGTCGTCAGTTTCTGGGACTATGATTTTGCCGGCATCTATCCGGCGATGTTGCTCACCAACTATTCGGACAGCCTCGAGTCGTGGGTCACCTGGAAGACCTATCTCCACACCATAGAATTCATGCTGATCGTCTGGGCGATCACCCTGTTCATCGGGTTCTGGGTTGCCTATTACCTCGCCTTCCACATCCGCAAGCCGTCGACGCAGATGGTGCTGTTTCTCATCTGCACGGTACCGTTCCTGACGTCCAACATCATCCGCATGATCTCCTGGATCCCGGTGCTCGGGCGAAACGGGCTGATCAATTCGGCGCTGATCAGTGCCGGCATCATTCCAAAGCCGATCGAGTGGCTGCTCTATTCCGATTTCGCCGTGGTGCTCGCCATGGTCCACCTCTACACGCTGTTCATGGTGACGCCGATCTTCAACACGCTGATGCGCATCGATCGCTCGCTGTTCGAGGCGGCCCGCGATGCCGGGGCGACCGGTTGGCAGATCCTCTGGAACGTGGTGATTCCGCTCGCCAAGCCCGGCATCGCCATCGGCTCGATTTTCGTGGTGACGCTAGTCATGGCCGATTTCTCCACCGTGCAGGTGATGTCCGGCGGCCAGAGTGCCTCGGTGGCGCTGATGATGAAGAACCAGATGTCGCTGCTGCAATATCCGGCCGCTGCCGCCAACGCCGTGGTGCTGCTGGTCCTCGTGCTGCTGATGGTTGCCGCCATCCTGCGCGTCGTCGATATCCGCAAGGAGCTTTGAGATGAACGCCGACAAACGCCCTCTCGAGTTCTACGTGCTCACCGCCTTCTTCATCCTGTTCGTGCTGTTCCTGTACGGGCCGTTTTCGGCGATCTTCATCCTCTCCTTCCAGGGACCGGACGGCGGCCTGACATTTCCGCTCAACGGCGTATCGTTCCACTGGTTCGCAAACCTGTTCGAAAAGCAGTCGGTCGGCGATTTCGGTGCGGCTTTCCAGCGGTCCTTCTTTCTTGGCCTTATGGTGATGGTCGTGACCGTCGTGGTGTCGCTGCTGGCTGGCCTCGCCTTCCGGCGCAAGTTCCGTGGTGCCTCGCTGGTCTTCTACGGAACGGTCGCCAGCCTCGTGGTGCCGTCGATTATCATCTCGCTCGGCATCGGCGTCGTCTTCCAGCAGCTCGGATTTGCGCCGGCCTGGTATTCCTCGGCGTTCGGCGCCCACCTGACCTGGACGCTGCCGTTCGGCGTGCTGATCATGTTTGCCGTCTTCAACCGTTTTTCTCCATCGTATGAGGAAGCTGCGCGCGACCTCGGTGCGAGTTCGTGGCAGACGTTTCGCCACGTCGTGCTGCCGATGATCGCGCCGAGCCTGATCGGCGTCGGGCTGTTCGGCTTTTCGCTCTCCTACGACGAGTTTGCCCGGACGCTGATGACGTCGGGCTCGTTCAATACGCTGCCGCTGGAGATCTATGGGATGACCACCAATGTCACCACGCCGGTTCTTTATGCGCTCGGCACGGTGACGACGCTGTTCTCCTTCACCATCATCCTCTCCTGCGTCGGCATCGGCATGTATGTCAGCCGGCGGCGCGCTGCCGTGGGTTCGGATGCCGGCAAGGGGGTCTGAGCGCATGCGGATCCTGGTGATAAACCCCAACACGACGGCGTCGATGACGGACAAGATCGGCATCGCGGCGCGGGCGGTTGCAAGCCCGGGGACGGAAGTCGTTGCCCGCAATCCCGTCATCGGCCCCGTCAGCATTCAGGGACCCGAGGACGGCGAGGCGGCCTTGCCTGGGCTGCTGTATGAAATCGAGCGGTCCAATGTCGAGGATTTCGACGCCGTCATCATCGCCTGCTTCGACGATACCGGGCTCTACGAGGCGCGCAGGCGAACCGCGCGGCCGGTGATCGGCATCGGGGAGGCGGCCTTTCATGCAGCCACGCTGGTTGCGTCGAGATTTAGCGTCGTCACGACCCTGTCCGTGTCGGTGCCTGTCATCGAGGACAATGTTCGTGCCTACGGTTTCAGTCTCCGATGTGCCCGGGTGAGGGCTTCAGAAGTACCGGTGCTGGAACTCGAGCGTGAAGGCTCCGATGCCTGTCGCACCATCTCGCTCGAGATTGCAACCGCATTGGTGAAGGACGATGCCGATGCCATCGTCCTCGGTTGCGCCGGCATGGCGGATCTTGCCCTGCAGCTTAGCCTCGAACACGGCGTGCCCGTGATCGACGGCGTGGCTGCGGCCGTGAAGCTTGCCGAAATGCTGCATGCGCTGGGGCTGCAGACGTCGCAGGCTGGTCCGTTTCGCAAGGTTGCGTGACCGGGACCGTGCCAGGCTCCAAGCCCTGTTTCCGAGTTCCGCCGGCCCCGTCACCCCCTCAGTGGCTGACGACAGGGCGAAGTGTCTAGCCGGCTGTTGTCGTTCCGCTTGATTTGCCCTGCAAAAGCGCGATCTCCGCCGACAACGGGGTCGCTTTCCGAAAAGCAACGCTTTATAGATGCGCGGGTTTGGGCAAGGCGCATCTTTGCGCAGGAAGCAGGAAGAGACAAATGACGAACGTGGTCGTGATCGGTTCGCAATGGGGTGACGAAGGCAAGGGCAAGATTGTCGACTGGCTTTCGGAGCGCGCGGACATCGTTGTCCGCTTCCAGGGCGGCCACAATGCCGGCCATACACTCGTCATCGACGGCATCAGCTACAAGCTGTCGCTGCTGCCTTCTGGCGTCGTGCGGCCGGGCAAGATGGGCGTCATCGGCAATGGCGTGGTCGTCGATCCGCATGCGCTGCTGGCCGAAATCGATCGGCTCGCTGTTCAGGGCGTCAAGATCACGCCTGAAAACCTGCGCGTTGCCGACAATGCCACGCTGATCCTTTCGCTGCACCGTGAACTCGATGCGCTGCGCGAAGATGCTGCCAGCAACAGCGGCACCAAGATCGGTACCACACGTCGGGGCATCGGCCCTGCCTACGAAGACAAGGTCGGCCGCCGGTCGATCCGCTTCATGGATCTTGCCGATCTCGAAACTCTGCCCGCCAAGGTCGACCGCATTCTTACGCACCACAATGCGCTGCGTCGCGGCCTCGGCGTTGCCGAAGTGTCCCACGAAACGATCATGGAAGAACTGACGTCAGTCGCCGACCGCGTGCTGCCGTTCCGCGAAACCGTCTGGCTTCTTCTCGACAAGGAGCGCCGTCGCGGTGCGCGCATCCTGTTCGAGGGCGCGCAGGGCTCGCTGCTCGACATCGACCACGGCACCTATCCCTTCGTTACCTCATCGAACACCGTTGCAGGGCAGGCCTCGGCCGGTTCCGGCATGGGGCCGGGATCGCTGGGTTACATCCTCGGCATCACCAAGGCCTACACCACCCGCGTCGGCGAAGGGCCTTTCCCGACGGAACTGACAGACGAGATTGGCCAGTTTCTTGGCGAGAAAGGTCATGAATTCGGCACAGTTACCGGGCGTAAACGTCGGTGTGGCTGGTTCGACGCGGCGCTGGTGCGCCAGTCGGTCGCCACCAACGGCATCACCGGCATCGCGCTGACCAAGCTCGACGTGCTGGACGGACTGGAAGAACTGAAGATCTGCGTCGGTTACATGCTCGACGGCGTGCAGATTGACCACCTGCCGGCAAGCCAGGGTGCGCAAGCGCGGGTCGAGCCGGTATATATTACGCTTGAGGGTTGGAAAGAATCGACCGTCGGCGCCCGCAAATGGGCCGACCTGCCAGCTCAGGCGATCAAATATGTGCGACAGGTGGAAGAGCTGATCGGTGCCCCCGTAGCGCTTCTTTCGACCAGCCCGGAGCGCGACGACACCATACTTGTGACTGATCCGTTTGAGGATTAATGTCGCGCCAACGATAAAACGCTGTTCGGCCTTACTGCTGGACATCACGAGAAAGTACTGATGGCGGATTTTGTAGCAGTCATCCGACGTGCCGTAGATGGCTTGTCCGACAATACACCCGAAATGCGGGTGAAAGTTTATGCCCGCGCTCGCGGTGCCGTACAGCGCCAGCTGGAAAGCATGAAGCCGCGACCGCCGGAGACGATGCTGCAGCGCCAGCTCGAGAAGCTCGAAGCCGCTATTCGCGACGTCGAGGCCGAGCATGCCGAAGCCGGAGTGCCGCCTGCAATCGCAGAGGAAGCCGCTGCGGAGGAGTTCCACGCCCAGCCGGCCGAGGAGTATCAGCAGCCGGAACCGGTGGTGCAGCATGTTCCAGAGCCGGAGCCAGAGCAGGTGGTGCAGCCAGAGCCGGCAGCAGCGTCAGAAGAAGAGCCTGCACATATCGAGGAACCCGCGCCCGTGGCGCCTGCCGAGGTGCACCACGTTGAAGAGAGTGCACATACTGACACCTCTCCGACCGTCGACGATAATTGGCGCGCCGAAGATGACTGGCAGGCGGACAGGGAACCGCAGCCTCTGGAAGCGCTGGAGGCCGTTTACGAAGCGCCCGAGCACGAGCGCTATCGTGAGCAGGTCGAGCCGGTTGCAGTTGAGCCCGTGCATGCCGAATGGCAGCCGGAGCCGGAGGCATATCACTCCTCTTCCGTCGACGAGGTTCCACGCGAGGTCCACGAGCCGGCGCCGGATCTGGATGCAGCCGACCACGCCGGCTACGGCATCACCGAGACCCATAGCGATCCCGCTCATTCGGACAATGCCGGCCATTTCGACGACGTCTGGGCGAAAACCGCAACCCCGGAACCAGAGGACGCTGGCACGGCGCACAATGAGTGGCGAGCGCCGGCTCCGGGCGGACAGCCGGCACCAACGGCTATTCCCGTTCACTATCCGCCGGATGTCGGCTTTGCGGCTGAAGAACATCCCTCCGCCCGCATGCCGGATGCCGCCGAACACGTCGCCTGGGAAGCTGCAACATTCGACGATCTGCCGCCGGTAAAATCCGCTCCCGTTGCAGAGGCTGCTCCTGTCAAGCAGGCCCCGCCGACGCCTGCCGGTGATTTTGACGATGTCGACCTGTTTGCCGATGTTCACGGCAATGCGGCCAAACCTGCCGCTCAATCCGGGCAGTCGGACGGCTGGAACGAGATCAAGGAGCTTTCCGGCTACGAGAAATTCGCCGCCGAGACCGATTTCAGCGATTCGGTACCGTCGGATCTGGGGCAGGTCAGTGTCGCCGGGCTTCAGGGCAAGAGCTACCGCATGGAGCCGAAGCGCCGCCGCTTTGGCGTCGCAGGTATTCTCCTTACTCTGGCTGGTGTCGCTGTTGTCGCCGGCGGTGGTTATGCCGCCTGGATGAACCGCACCGCGCTCAACGAGATGGTCGCCGGACTGGTGAGTTCCGCACCGAAAAATGCAACGGTCGCAGACAAGACCGCAACACCGGCAGCAACCACGCCTGTCGCCACGAAGCCGACGACGCCGGAAACTCCACCGGTTGACGACGGCAACACCGTCAACAGCAAATTTACCCAGCGCCTGATGGCGGATGGCAGCGAGGTGGATGCAGGCGTGCCTCCTGTCCCAGGTGGACCGGTCGCTGCCGAGGGCAAGTCCATCGCCCAGCAGAATGTCGCAGCCGCGACGCCGCCACCCGCTGCGGCTGTTGCCAATCCATCCGTACCGGCTCCCGCATCCGCGCCGCCGGCACAGGCTCCGACGCCTGCGCCGACAGCTGCTGCACCGGCCCCGGCCCCTGCACAGCCGACCGCGATGGTTCCGTCGGCTACGCCGCCGGCAGCGACGCAGACGGCGACTGTCGGCACGGGTGAGAAGATGTTCCTGTACGAAGAACGTCTTGGCCAGACGTCACCGACCGCGATCGAGGGTACGGTGACTTGGAGCGTCCATGAGGACAAGGGCGACGATGGCAAGCCATCTCCGACTGTCCAGGGCAGCATCAACGTGCCCGAACGTGGCATGACCGCGCTGGTGACGTTCAAGCGCAACAGCGACCCGTCGCTACCGGCGAGCCATCTGATCGAACTGGTATTCTCGCTGCCGCCGAATTTCGAAGGCGGTGCCATCGACAGCGTCCAGCGCGTGGCGATGAAGGCGACCGAGCAGGATCGTGGCGATCCGCTGATCGGCGTGCCGGCCAAGATCACCGACGATTTCCACATGGTGGCGCTGAACGACTTCCCGGATGCTCGCAAGACCAACCTGGACCTGCTGCGCAACCGCAACTGGATCGACATCCCGATCACCTACCGCAACGGCCGTCGCGCCCTCTTGACCATGGACAAGGGCACGACCGGCACCGACGCCTTCAACAAGGTTATTGGCGAATGGGCTGCCATCGCCGGTCCCAGCGGCCAGTAACGAGCGGATTTCCAAGCGACACAGAAAAGGCGGGTCCGAACGGGCCCGCCTTTTTCAGTTTCAACACATCCGGTCTGTGGACCGGATGCTTATGCAGTTGCTTCCACGACGCGCAGGCCCTTGGCGCGGTCGAGGGCGTCCTTGCGGACAGCCTCCTGGACCTTTTCAAAGGCACGCACTTCGATCTGGCGGACACGTTCGCGGCTGATATCGAATTCGGACGACAGGTCTTCCAAGGTCACGGCATCCTCCGACAGGCGGCGAGCCTCGAAGATACGGCGTTCGCGGTCGTTCAGCACGCTCATTGCACGGGCCAGCATGTTGCGGCGCGTCTCGAGTTCGTCCTGTTCGATTAGAACCGCTTCCTGGCTCTCGTGGTTGTCCACCAGCCAATCCTGCCACTGGCCGCCTTCGCCTTCCGCAGCCTTGATTGGCGCATTCAGCGATGCGTCGCCCGAAAGGCGGCGGTTCATCGAGATGACCTCCTCCTCGGATACCTTCAGAGTCGTGGCAATCTCGGTCACCTGATGAGGCTTGAGGTCGCCTTCATCGATCGCCTGGATCTTGCCCTTGAGGCGGCGAAGGTTGAAGAACAGCCGCTTCTGGTTGGCGGTCGTCCCCATCTTCACCAGCGACCACGAGCGCAGAATGTACTCCTGGATCGAGGCCTTGATCCACCACATGGCGTAGGTGGCCAGACGGAAGCCACGTTCCGGATCGAACTTCTTGACGGCTTGCATAAGGCCGACATTGCCTTCGGACACGACTTCGCCGATCGGCAAGCCGTAGCCGCGATAGCCCATGGCGATCTTTGCCACCAGACGGAGATGGCTTGTGACAAGTCTATGGGCTGCCTGACGGTCGGCGTGCTCGGCATAACGCTTGGCGAGCATGTACTCTTCCTGCGGTTCCAGCATTGGGAACTTGCGGATCTCGTCAAGATAGCGATTGAGGCCGGTCTCGCCGGCGGTAATGGATGGCAAGTTATTGCGGGCCATGAAGCACCCTCCTTGTTGGAAACCAGCCCCTTCGAGACGCCATTCAACATGGCGAAAAGCGGGCCAGCACGTGCGGTTCTGGCAGACCCCGCACTAAGTCTAGTTATAAATAAGTATGACGAAACTGGGATTCAAGAACTGTGTCACGCATGTGTGACCGGTGAGATGCACCAGAGGCCAATTATTATTGGCGATATCGAAATTATCCAGCGCATAACCGGCATGCTGGCGAAGATCCTGAACAATCAGCGCTTTATAAGCTCTTCGCGCTCAGATGTCCAGATCCATGCACTATTTGCGGAGAGCCTCGGCCAGCTCCAGCATATCGTCGGGCAGAGCGGCTTCGAAATGCAGGATTTCGCCGGTGCGCGGATGTTCGAACTGCAGCAGGTAGGCATGCAGCGCCTGGCGCGGGAAGCGGCTGACGATGTCCTTGCGTTCATCCGCCAAAAGGTTCGCCTTGGTCCGGAAGCCAGCACCATACACGGTATCGCCGAGCAGCGGATGACCGATATGGGCCATGTGAACGCGGATCTGGTGGGTGCGGCCGGTTTCGAGGCGGCAATCCACCAACGCGGCTAGCGCCGTCGCATCCGGCTGCTCGTGGAAGCGTTCGAGCACCGTGTAGTGGGTGATCGCCTCGTCCGAATCATCGCGGTCGGGCTTTTGTACGGCTCGCTTCGTGCGGTCGCCGGTCGAGCGGCCGAGTGGCGCATCGATCGTTCCGTTGAGCTGGCGCGGCCGGCCCCAGACGATGGCGCGGTAGGCGCGTTCAAGCGGCATCGTCCGACCGTGATCGGCAAACTGCGCCGACAGGTGGCGGTGGGCGATGTCGTTCTTGGCGACAACCATGACACCGGTGGTGTCCTTGTCGAGGCGGTGGACGATGCCGGGACGGCGGACGCCGCCGATGCCAGACAGGGTGTCGCCGCAGTGATGGATGAGGGCATTGACCAACGTCCCCGTCCAGTTGCCGGCGCCGGGATGAACGACGAGGCCGGCGGGCTTGGAGATGACGATGAGGTCGCTGTCTTCGTAGAGCACGTCGAGCGGAATGTCCTCGCCCTGGGGCGTCGGATCTTCCGGTTCCGGCATGGTGATCTCGAAACGCTCGCCCGGCCGGACCTTGCGCTGCGGATCGGTCATCGGCTCGCCGTTGCGCAGCACTGCACCTTCCTTGATCAGCACCTTGACGCGACTGCGCGAAATGTCGTCGCCGAGTTGCGCGGTCAACCAGGCATCAAGGCGGCCTTCTGCGGCTTCGTCGGCGATCAGCACTTTGCTAATGGCATCGGTTTCTTTAAAGGGGTCGTTCAAACGCTTCTCTCCGGCGAGATCAAGAACAGGACGTATTCATGACAAGTCTCAAGCCAGACGACCAGGACGAAAAGCCTCTCGATCCGGCAATGGAAAATGTGCGGCGCAAGATGGTACGGCTGATGATCGTCTCGGGTGCCGTCATGGTGGTGAGCCTTATGGCGGTGTTCGGTGCCATTGTCTACAAGGCGATGCGGCCGGCGGCCAAGGGTGTTGCGACGAGCGGCGTGCCTTCGGATGCTCCGGTTTCGTCCTCCGTGGCGCTGCCGGCGGGCTTTTCGGTGCAGTCGGTCAGTCTCTCCGGCAACCAGATGTTGTTTTACGGCGTGACCATATCCGGCCAGCGACAGGCGATCGTGTTCGACTATGGCGTTGGCCGCATCGTCTCGACGGTCTCGCTGCCGACGCCCTGACGGATAGCCCGATGAGCGAGGACCGGTTGACCATCATCGCGGATGCCGACGATCCGCGCATCGCCGCATTCCGCGATATCCGCGAGCGCGACCTGACCGGCCGTGAAAGCCGCTTCATTGCCGAGGGAACCGTGGTGCTGCGGCTTCTGGCCGAGGCGCACCGTGCCGAGCGCGGCTTTGTCGCTGAAAAGGTGCTGTTGCTGCGCAACCGTGCGGCGGGACTCGCCGACATCATCGCGGCGCTGCCGCGTGATGTGCCGGTCTATGTGGCGGAGGCGCCGGTGCTCGATGCCATCGTCGGCTTCCATTTGCATCGTGGCGTGCTTGCACTCGGGCGCCGTGTAGTCACGGACGATCCGCTTGCCTTCATCGACAGTCTGCCGAAATCGGCCCTGCTGCTGGTCGGGTGCGGCATTTCCAATCATGACAATGTCGGTTCGATGTTTCGCAATGCTGCGGCCTTCGGTGCCGACGGTATTCTTCTCGACGAGACGAGTTGCGATCCGCTTTATCGCAAGGCAGTACGGGTCTCGGTCGGCTCGGTGCTGACCTTGCCCTATTGTCGGGCCGGCTCCGATCTTGCCATTCTCGACGCGCTCGATGCCCGTGGCTTCGCCATCTGGGGGCTTTCGCCACGCGGCGAAACGTCGATTGCCGTTGTGCCGCCATCGGATCGGCTGGCCTTGGTGGTGGGCACGGAAGGGGAGGGATTGCCTCGCTCCATCCTTTCGCGCTTCCGGACCGCGCGCATTCCGCAGGCGCCGGGGCTGGACAGCCTCAACGTGGCGACGGCCACCGGCATTGCGCTTTTTGCCATGGCATCGTCTGCCGGGCGGATCTAGACCGACGGTTTCTCGAGCAGTTCGGAGGCGCGATCGGCAAGGCTCCTGCGGTCGCCGCTGTCGCTCTCTCCATTTTTCTCGAGCAAGGCATGGATGGGCGACTGCTTGCCCTCGGTAAGCGCCGTAAGCGCCACCATGCTGGCGGCGATGGTGGCGATCTCTTCGCGCAGAGCCCCATCCTGGGCGGTCGAGCGGGATTTGAGCAGCCGGTCCGAGAGGGCCGTGCTGCGATTGCGGGCGTCGTCGGCGAGCACCGCGATGTCCGCTCCCAAAGCGGGTTCGGCGTCATCAGCAACCGTGTCAGTGTCAGCCGGTGCGCTACTTGTGGATTTCACGTTTTTCGTCCCATCGGCTGCGGTCGCTTTGGCAGGTCCTGCCGCACGTCTCGACGACTTCGCGGCTTCCTTGGCGTCGGTCGTTGCCATCTTCAGTTTTTGTTTGAGGCGCGTCACTTCTTCGACCCGGCGCGCGATGAGGTTTTGCTGGTCGGCGTTGGATGCGACTTCGCGGCTCAGTTTTTCCTCGAGCCGGGTCACCTTGTTCTGCTCCTCGCCGAGGCGCATCTCGGCTTCGGTTGCGCGCCTCGTAAAGGTCTCGAGCTCACTGCGCGCCGCATCCCTTTCGGTGCGAAGACCGTTGAAGCGGACACGCAGGTTCTCGATCTCTGCTTCGCGCGCGGCAAGGTCGATCTTCGTGTTGTCGGCGTCGACCGCCATCCTGTCGATGCGTTTACGCAGGCTGTCGAGATCGGCTTCCTTCTCCGCATGGGCCAGCTCGGAAACGCGCAAGGACGACCGCAACTGGCTGATGTTGCTCTCCTCGCGGCGCAGGCGTGCCCGCAAGTCGCTGGCCTCCACGCTCATATCGTTGATCTGGGCATGCAACTGTTCGTTTTCCATGGCCAGCCGCCCGGCTTCCTTTTTTACAACTTCCTGCGCGATTTGAAGGGCGATGCTCTTTTCACGCTGTCGGGAGAGGGCCTGCTCGGTCTTGGCATTTTCTGCGGCATAGAGCGCCCGTGCCATGTCTTTCTGGGCACGCACTTCCTGGGCGCTCAAGGGCATCGTGGCGCGCAGGCGCTTTTCCGTGAAGTGGACGATGCGGCGATGGATGACAGGCGCCACCATGCACACGAGGATTACCGCCGTCAGAAAGCCTAAACCGAACAGTAGCGCAAATTGTATCACGGCGCGGCAATCACCTGTACTTGGGCATAGAGCGGAGGTGGAAATTAAGCAGGAAGCCTGCCATCGGGCAAGCTTCATGTCCGTGCGCGGTTAATATCGCGGTCGGGGTCGCCTGGTCAGAAGGGGTTCCAGGTCGGTTGCGGCGTGACCTTGAGATAGCCGAGGTTGAGGCCGAGACGGGCACCGATACCGGTGCGGATCGGCACGACGACGATGTTGTTGTTTTTCAGCGCTGTCATGCCGACGCCGGCGATCACAAATGCCTGGCCGCTGATGCCTCCGAAGCGGGTGTAGATCGCTTCGGTGTTGGCGAGGTTGTAGACCAGCATCATGACGCGGGTGCCCTGGCCGCCATAGTCGAAGCCGAGCGATGGACCCTGCCAGTAGAGCGGGTGCTCGCCTGCGTTCTTGGTGTTGAGCTGGCCCTCGCCATAGGTCAGGCCGGCGATGAAGGCGCCGGAGCCCTCCTGTCCGAGGATGTAGCCGTTCGGCAGGCCGTAGCGCTCAAAGGCGGTCTCGACAACCTTGGCAAGGCCGCCGCTGGTGGAGCCGAAGAAAGAATGGCCGGCGTCGATGATCTCCTGAACGGTGTACTGGCCGCTGTTGGGCGCTGCTTCCGCCGCGCGCATGGGCAAGGAAACACTGACGAGGGCGGCGAATGCAGCCACCATTCCGAGGCCGAATAGTCTGCGTAGGATTTGATTGCGCATAGGCTCATCCGTTCATCTCAGTGGGCGCAAAGCATGCGCCCGACGATGGCCGCATTTTGCGTTGATCCTCTTAACAATCGGTTTACCAAATATGGTGTCTTTATGGCGCAACAGATGCTGAAACTGGTAATCCCCGTGCAAACTTGCCGTGCCAATGTCAGGTCATGAAACCTCGCCCGGCATACAGGAGACAATGAATGTCAAGAAATCCGAATCTGACTTTGAATGGGACGGATCTGGCCGCGCTCCTGTGCAGCCGCGTTTGCCACGATGTCATTTCGCCCGTCGGCGCCATCAACAACGGACTGGAACTGCTGGACGAGGGCGGCGCTGATGCGGATGCCATGGATCTCATCCGCACGAGCGCGCTGAATGCCTCGGTACGGCTGAAGTTTGCGCGCATCGCCTTCGGTGCATCCGGGTCTGTCGGTGCTTCCATCGATACGGGCGAAGCCGAGCGCGCCGCCAAGGATTTCGCCGAGGCCGAGAAGAAGGCAACCGTCGTCTGGAACGGACCGCGGGCGATTGTCGCCAAGAACCGGGTCAAGCTGCTTCTCAACCTGTTCCTGGTCGCCTATGCGTCCATCCCGCGCGGCGGCACGATCGACGTGACCCTCGAAAATCCAGAATTCGACGCGAAGTTCACACTTGTCGTCAAGGGCAAGCTGATGCGCGTTCCGGCGAAATTCGCCGAGATCTGCAATGGTGTCATCGAGGAAGCGATCGATGCCCATTCCGTGCAGCCCTATTACACGGTGCTGCTGGCCGACGAGAGCGGGATGGACATCACCTACACCGCAACGGCCGAAGAGATAACATACGTCGTAGAGATGCGGGCGGCTTAACCCTGCGTTGCGCTGACGGGGAAAAGTAACGATTTCTTTAGCGTCGAGCCACTATCGTCTTTCGCGAAGACGCGTTCCTTGGACAGTGGTTCGATGCAAAGGAGTTGCCCATGCAGCGGTTCATGATAGCCGACACATCCGACGTCGTGCGCAAGGTCGGCATGCGCATTCTGTCCGAACTCGATTTCCTCGTCAGCGAGGCATCGAACGCGCACGAAGCGCTGAGCCGTTTCGAATCCGGTATTCCGCATTACATGATCGTCGATGCCGGCATGGACGGCGCGCTCGAGCTTATTGCCGCGATCCGCGCCATGCCAGAGGGCAAGGACGTGAAAATCTACTACTGTGTCGTCGAAGCCGATCTCAAGAAGTTGATGGCCGGCAAGCGGGCAGGGGCGACAGATTTCCTGCTGAAGCCATTCGACCGCAAGATCCTGACGGCCGTGTTCGGCAACCGCGCCATCGCAGCCTGAGGATCAAGCACGCAAGTTTCCGATCTGCTTCGCCCGAACGATTGCCACTAAAAATCCCGCTTCGTTGCCGAGGCGGGATTTTTGATATGTGGCAGTGGTCGGGTTCCGTCGGGTAGCTCAGGCGCTTTCGGCGTAGCTGCTGCTTTCCGGTTCGCGCAGCACATAGCCGCGGCCCCAGACTGTTTCGATGTAGTTCGCACCGCCGGCCGCATTGGCGAGCTTCTTGCGAAGCTTGCAGATGAAGACGTCGATGATCTTCAGTTCCGGTTCGTCCATGCCGCCATAGAGGTGGTTCAGGAACATTTCCTTGGTGAGGGTCGTACCCTTGCGGAGCGAAAGCAACTCCAGCATCTGGTATTCCTTGCCAGTCAGGTGGACACGCTGGCCGCCGACTTCGACGGTCTTGGCGTCGAGGTTGACGATCAGTTCGCCCGTCGAGATGACCGACTGGGCGTGACCCTTGGAGCGACGGACGATCGCATGAATGCGAGCGACCAGTTCGTCCTTGTGGAACGGCTTTGTCATGTAATCGTCGGCACCGAAGCCGAGACCGCGAACCTTGTCCTCGATGCCGGCCATGCCGGAAAGGATGAGGATCGGTGTCTTGACCTTCGACAGACGCAGCGTACGAAGAACTTCGTAGCCAGACATGTCTGGAAGGTTCAAATCGAGTAGAATGATATCATAGTCATACAGCTTGCCAAGATCCACGCCCTCTTCACCGAGGTCGGTCGTGTAGACGTTGAAGCTTTCGGATTTGAGCATCAATTCGATGCTCTGCGCTGTCGCGCTGTCGTCTTCAATGAGTAGAACCCGCATAATATTCCCCTTTACCGCCGCCGAAAGGTCGAAAGCCTCCTACGCGATACCGATTCAACCACTGCCTGATTTGAAAGCTGCCACGGAATGGTTAACAAATTCTGATTCCATCTGGCAAGCTGTATCGACTTTATTAAATATTTTTCTCACTTCCCTGATTTTCCACGCAAATCAGCATTCCGATTTTCTTAACTTCTACATTAAGAAAATAAGCCAACTGATTCTTTTGAATCGATAATGCCTTTGTTTCGATTTCGTCCGAGGTATTTACCGACCCTTAAATGATAGGGCCTATCATTAACGATGCCCGTAAACGAAAGGTTACCAGAGGTAGCTTTTTGTTAACGCCGCCGGAATTTTTTTGTCCCATTGCGATTCAAATCGACGTGGGCGGGTAATGTGTAGAGATCCGGGGTCTCTCATCACGGGAGTAATGCGTATGAAGTCACGTGAGAGCCTAGTCCGTCTGAAAGAGTTCCAGGTAAACGAAAAACGTCGCCAGTTGCAGCAGTTGCAAATGATGACAGCGGAATTCGACAGGATGACCAAGGATCTGGAGAGCCAGATCGTCTTGGAAGAGAAAAAGTCCGGAATTACGGACCCGAACCACTTTGCCTATCCGACTTTTGCCAAGGCCGCGCGGCAGCGTGCGGACAACCTGCAGGTCTCGATCCGGGAACTGCGGACGCAGGAGGAGGCCTTGGAAAGCACTCTCGAAGAGATGCAGGCCGAGTATGCCAAGGCGGCAGCGCTGGAAGAGCGTGACGGGGGGGCGAGAGCCCGCGCCTGATCGCATCTTCGCTGGGGTTTGTGAAAGTCATCGCGAAGAGCCGTGCATGACTGGCCTGGTGGCCAGCCATGCACGGTTTTTGGCGTTTTTCCGACCGCTCTCCATTCGGGGCACAGTTGCGCCCCGGGCCGGCTTCAGGCTATCGCTGCACCCGCAGCATCGTCTTGGAGGATCGGGTCATGGACATCAGGAGCGTCAGGGCCGTTCTCCTGATTGCGGCGCCATTTTTCCTGGCCCTCGGCTTGGTCTTGCCGCTGGTGCGTTTCGACCGGCTCTACTTTTTCAGCGAGACGCCGTCGTTGCTTGCCATCGTCGCATCGCTCTGGCAGAGCGGCAACGTTGTGCTTTCGGTAGTCGTGGCTGTCGTGTCGATCGGGTTGCCGATCGTGAAACTCGTGGCCCTGGCGATGGAGGCCCTGTCCAGCGATGGCAGGGGCGAAGGCGGGGCATTTTTCGAGCGGGTCGTTCCGCAACTCTCGCGCTGGTCGATGATGGATGTGATGCTCGTGGCAATTGTAATCGCGGCTGCCAAGACCAGTGGTCTGGCGAGCGCTTTCACGCAGCCCGGTCTCTGGTTTTACGCGGGCTCGACAATAATTTCGGGCCTCCTCCATTTCCTCCTGAGGAATGGATCGGGCCCGAAAAAATAGGTTCTGTGAAGATCAGGTTATCGCGTCAGTGGCGATATTGCTGGATGCGCGTGGTGCGCAGGCCGGCAAGACCATGGCTGCTGATGGAGGACTGCCAAGACAGAAACTCCTCGACCGTCAGCGTATAGCGGTCACAGGCTTCTTCCAGGCTCAACAGGCCACCGCGCACAGCCGCGACAACCTCAGCTTTACGGCGGATGACCCAGCGCCGCGTATTGGGCGGGGGCAGGTCAGCAATCGTAAGGGGGCTGCCATCGGGGCCGATGACGTATTTCACCCGGGGACGTATCATTTCGGTCATTGGACTCTCTACACACACTCAAGACCACTTCCAGGACTGTATCTCGCCACATTTAAAAATTGACTAAGCCCTCAGTAACACTTTGATAACAATTTTACGGAGTGTGGCGCGCAAGTGATTTGCGGCGGCTTTCCAATCGTCGCCGATCGCCGCCAAGTCCTTATGTTCGCGCAGAAACTGGCTGATTCGCGGGATTTCTTTTAAGTCGCTAATTCAGTATTTTGTGTTTTTGAGCAGCAGTGAACAGCTGAAATTATTTTGTATTTTTTCAATGGCATCCAGCTGATCTCTCAGAGATTGGCGCAAACTGGTGGATCGTTGGGCGCGCTTTTCGGTGCGGAGGCGAGGTCGGGGGATGCGTTCGGTGCCGGCCGAGCCATTGACCGGCAGTTTTTGGATCTGCCGGCCTCTCCGTTAATTTCTCAAAGCCGGACTATGGTTATCTCCGTTTTACCGGCGCCGAAATCGTATTGCGCCGTGCCGGAATGAAGCAAGGTCAGCAGATCGCCGGCGTTAAGGATGGCCAATCCCACGCCGCTGTGGCGAAACGGGTTGCTGCTTGCCACGGCACTGGCGGTGGCAAGCGTGGTGCTGCCGTTGGCGACAAGGCTGGCGGAATGCCCAGCGGAGGTGAGGATGCTTGCGCTCAATGATAGAAGATAAAGACCTGCGGCCGGCACCACGAGGCGATTGCCGAGGCTGCTACCGAGGCTCGTGCCGAGTGCGAAGCCGCCACGCGCGGCGCTCAACTGTGTAAAGCCGGTCTGGCTGCCGCTCGACGGTGTCAGCGCGCCGACGGCGAGCGATGCACGCGCGGCCGGTTGTTGCGGCATGTCGACGATGCCCTGCGGCGACACTGACAGCCCGGTCTGCCATGTCCCACCGTCCGGGCTGACCTTGATGGAGAAACTGTCGTTGCCCGCCAGTCCCAGTTCCGCGCGCCCAGACCAACCGGTCTGGAAGAGCAGTGAGGCAGTGTCGCCGGAAGAGTTCTTGTTGACCTTGATCTGGTGGCCGTTGCCGGCATTGTTGAACAGCGTTGCTGCAGCGCTGACGGTGAGGCGGTTGGTGGCATCGGTAGACGCATTGATGCCGAGCGCAGACATCGTGCCCTCGGATGGGAGGCTCATTTCGCTCCAGGTGCCGCCTTCGAGGACGCGAAGGCGGTTGTCGGCCTTGAACCAGGCGCGCCAGCCGGTGCGGGGCTGCAGAAAAATCCAGGCTCCGTCCTGCCTGAGAGCCAATTGTGCGGATTTGCCTGACCAGATGCCTGTCGCCGCCGACGCGACGAGATAGCAGTCGCCCTCGCTGATGGGGTCGGGCGGTGGCGATGAGCGGGTCGCAGTGATGGCGAGCTGGACCATGGCATCCAGCCGTTGCAACGCTTCGTTATGGGTGACGTGCTTTTGAGCCTGGGATGGCAGGATATAGGGCAGGGATAGGTTGGCGGTCTGGTCTGACATGGGCATCTCCCGCGGTGTGGGCCGGAGCTTTCAGGTCAGCTTGCCGGCGTCATTCACCGTGGAGTTTAAAGCCGATGGAGGGTGCGGGGATGAAAAACGCTAGTCGGCGTTGTTTTTGCTGGATTTTCCGGACGGTTTATCCCCCGGAAGCTGTATTCCGTGCGCCCCATGAGATGAAGTCGGGGTTGGCGAAGTCGCTGTCGGTCGGCTGGTTTCGCTTGCCATAGCCGAGCGGTTTGCCATCGAGGGTGACTGTCGTTCCGCCTGCTGCGCGAAGCACGGCATCGCCGGCGGCCGTGTCCCATTCCATCGTCCTTGCGAAACGCGGATAAACGTCCGCCTTGCCTTCGGCGAGCAGGCAGAATTTCAGCGAGGAGCCGATCATCGTGCAGGCGCTGACGGCGTTGTCGGAGAGAAAGTCGTCGGTTCGGTCGTTGCCGTTGCAGCGGCTGGCGAGCCCCGTCAGCGTTTTACCAGCCTGGCGCGCGGTGATCGGCGTGCGGCTGGCGATCCTGAAGTCGGCATCCACCACCAGCTTTTCAGCCACGCCATCCTCGCCTGTGAAGGCCACGCCGAGGGCAGGGGCATAGACGATTCCGGCAACAGGTTTGCCGTCAACGATATAGGCTATGTTGACGGTAAATTCGTCGCGATGCTCGATGAATTCACGTGTGCCGTCGAGCGGATCGACCAGGAAGAACGGCGTCGTGCCGGTTGCCGGACTGTAGCCAGCGGCCACTGCCTCTTCCGCGATGACGGGAATGTCCGGAAAAGCCGCCGCAAGATGGGCAAGGATGATCACCTCCGCCCTCTCATCCGCAACAGTTACGGGCGACAGGTCGAGTTTCCGGGTCACCGCATGTCCGGAGCGGTAGACGGCCAGAATGGCCTGACCCGCTTCCAACGCGGCTTTTTCAAATACTGCAAGCATGATCCTCTTTTACGCCATCCTTGGTCTCGGTGCCAAGGGAGTGCTTGGGCAGGGGCAGCCTCAACTCGCCATGGGCGAGTGAGATCCTGTTGCCAAAAATATCAGTAAAAATCAGCTTCGCTTCACTATCGAAAAATACCTTATTGTTTTTACTTTATGAGGCGAAACTTAATTTTAGATTTTTTACAAAAAAATGACAGAAAAAATTCGCGAATATATAAATAAACTTGAGAGTATCATTTGATTTCTATGATTTTAAATTTTAAAACATAAAAGTTTTTCACCGCACTTCTGAAGGTCCATTCGATCTATGCGATCGATAGAATAAGAAAATTTTATTTTGCTCTACGAGAAATGCGAAAATGTATCAGCAGGAAGAGTACAATACTTCTGTTATGCCGGCAGAATTGAAGTGGATCGACGTCTGTATTGTTGCAACGCGTCGCCCCGATTTGCTGGAGCGGACACTTCGGTCTTTCCACGCAAATCTTTTCAGTGCCTTCAGGATACGCAGGATCATTGCAAATATCGATCCGCTGTTCGGGAGCGAGGCGGATCAAGAGAGATGCATAGCCATCATTCGCCAGTATGACCCGAATGCCTTGATCTCTCTTCCCGAGCGGCCGAATTTCGCGAAGGCCGTCGCTAGCAACTGGCTGGCCAGTTCGACCGACGTCATTCTCCATCTGGAAGACGACTGGCTTCTCAATCGCCCGGTCCGCCCGGATCACCTGCACGCCTTTGTGGATTACCCGTGGATCGGCCAGATCAGCTTCAATCACGCCAACAAGCGATGGGATGTCCGTAAAAATGGGTCATTCTGCTACGCCCTGAAGCACTTCCGGCTGATTGGCATAAAATGCTCCATCGGCCAGAAGAAGCCGACATTTCTGACGGGGCCATCCTTTCTCAGGGGATCCTTCGCTCACCGGTCTGCCGAACTGATGGATTTCGCTCTCGATCCGGAAAAGCAATTTTGCCGAGGGGTCAACCGCCCGCTGGAGCGCTATGCAGCGCAATATCGGAACCTGATCGTCGGCGAGATCGATGCTTATTACATCGAGGATATCGGCCGGAGTTGGAGGAAAGAGCGCAATATCGTCAAGCAGGTGGTTGCAGGCCAGTCCTATTGGACTGGCACAGCGCCCGAGGCGAATGAAGCGCCTGAAATCCGGCTCGTTACAGAATCCGGCTCCAGAGAAATTTAGGAACGATATCTTTCCGGCGCACCGTGACGCGTGGCAGGCGCATCTGGTCAAGGCTGGCGTTTGCCTTGCCTTTGATGGTGGTCGTTGCCGTCAGGAACCCGCTGTCTCGGGCGATTGCCACGACGAGATCATTATGGCTTCCGAACGGGTAGCTGAAAGCCGTCACCGCGCCGCCGCTGATATCCTCGAGTTCGGCCTTGCTGCCTGCCATCTGCTCGCGTGCCTCGGCCTCGCCGAGCAGGCCCAGACGGGCGTGATCGAGGGTATGGGCACCCACCTCCTGGCCGCCAGCCATCCATTCCCGGAGTTCTTCTTTTGTCATGCAAGGGTCGACCGGCATCCTCCCCTCGTCCCACTTGTTATAGCCGCCGACCTGGCGGCTAACGAAATAGGTGGTGGAGGTGAAGCCGAACTCGGCCAGAACCGGCAGGGCATTGTGATGAACGTTGCGGTAGCCGTCGTCGAAAGTGATGCCGACCGCCTTGCCCTTCTTTTCGCCCGACATGTAGAGGCCGAGTTCTGCCATCGAGCAGCCGGTATAGCCAAGCAATTTCAGAGCCCGCATCTGGCTTCGAAAACGCCGCTTGCTGACAAACATATATCGCGACCCCACCCCGCGCGGCGGGGCGTCGGCGATGTGATGATACATGAGTATCGGGAAGCTCCGATTGCTTGCCTTATCGCCGGGTACGACAGTATTCATGACACGATACCAATTTCAGTGATCTGTCGTTTACTTCAAGGCTTAGAGGAATGGTAAGCGGTAATGTGAAATTCGCGTCACAATGCTGATTTTCCACAAGTGCGGAGCTGTTACCCACGCAATATCTCGTTGGTGATATATTTCGAATTCCGATTAGCAGAGTGAGGTCTGCGGTGTCCCCGCGAAAAAGACCGGACCAACTCACTTCTTCCATGTGCCAAGGGAAAAAAGATCATGTCCTTATCAGCGAATTTTAGGTCCTTCGGAGGCTTGTTGTTTTTGCTGCATGTGCGAATGTCTGGCGGGATCGAGTTTGGGACATCGCATGCGTTATTCAGCACTCAACATCTTGAAGCAGGCATTTACCGGCAACCGTGACTGGAAGCCGGTCTGGCGGACGCCGGCGCCGAAGCCGCATTACGACGTGATCATCGTCGGCGGGGGCGGGCATGGGCTGGCGACGGCCTATTATCTCGCAAAGGAGCATGGCATTACCAATGTCGCCGTGCTGGAGAAGAGCTATATAGGCTCCGGCAATGTCGGCCGCAACACGACTATCATCCGCTCGAACTACCTGCTGCCCGGCAACGAGCCGTTCTACGAGCTGTCCATGAAGCTGTGGGAAGGTCTGGAGCAGGACTTCAACTACAATGCCATGGTGTCCCAGCGCGGCATCGTCAACCTGTTCCATTCGGACGGCCAGCGCGACGCCTATGCGCGGCGCGGCAATGCGATGCGGATGCACGGCGTCGATGCCGAGTTGCTCGACCGCGAGCAGGTCCGCAAGATGATGCCATACCTGAACTACGACCATGCCCGCTTCCCCATCCTCGGCGGTCTGCTGCAGAAGCGCGGCGGAACGGCCCGCCATGACGCGGTTGCCTGGGGCTATGCGCGGGGCGCCGATACGCGCGGGGTCGATCTGATCCAGCAATGCGAAGTGACCGGCATCCGGCGGGAAAACGGTCAGGTCACCGGGGTCGAAACGACGCGCGGCTTCATCGGCTGCAACAAGCTGGCACTGGCTGCTGCTGGCAATACCTCGACGCTCGGTCGCATGGCCGATCTCGACCTGCCGATCGAAAGCCATGTGCTGCAGGCTTTCGTGACCGAGGGGCTGAAGCCGGTGATCGACAATGTCATCACCTATGGTGCGGGCCACTTCTATATCTCGCAGTCTGACAAGGGCGGGCTGGTGTTCGGCGCGGATATCGACGGCTACAGTTCCTATGCCCAGCGCGGCAACCTTGCGACGGTCGAGCATACGCTGGAGGAGGGGGTGTCGCTTATCCCCGGACTGTCGCGCGTGCGGGTGCTGCGCGCCTGGGGCGGCATCATGGACATGAGCATGGACGGTTCGCCGATCATCGACCGTACGCCGATCGACAATCTCTATCTGAACTGTGGCTGGTGCTACGGTGGGTTCAAGGCGACGCCTGCCTCCGGCTTTTGCTTTGCGCATCTTATTGCCCGGAACGAGACCCACGACGTCAGCCGGTTTTTGCGGCTCGACCGCTTCGCCCATGGTTTCGAGATCGACGAAGGCGGCAAGGGCCCGCAGCCGAACCTGCATTGAGGGCATGAGATAATGGCAAGCTTGATACACTGCCCGCATTGCGGCATCCGCCCGAAGGAAGAATTCGCGATCCGCGGCGATGCCTCGGTATCGCGCCCGTCGCCCACGGCATCCGACGATGCGTGGAACCGCTACGTCTATATCCGCGACAATCCACGGGGTCGCTACCGGGAACACTGGCACCACGCCTCCGGCTGCCGCCGCTGGCTGGTGGTCGAGCGCAGTAACGTCACGCACGAGGTCTTCTCTGTGACGGATGTCGCCGACGCTGTGCGGGAGGGCGCGGAATGACGGCCTATCGCGTTTCCATCGGCGGTCTTGTCGATCGCGGCACCTCCCTCGGCTTCACCTTCGACGGCAAGCGCCTGCAGGGGCTGGGTGGCGATACTCTCGCCTCCGCACTGCTGGCCAACGACCAGATGCTGGTCGGCCGCAGTTTCAAATATCATCGTCCGCGCGGCATCGTCACGGCGGGATCGGCCGAGCCGAACGCTCTGGTGACCATTGGCAAGGGTGGCCGCACCGAGCCCAATACGCGCGCTACGGTTGCCGAACTCTACCAGGGGCTCGATGCGGTCAGCCAGAATCGCTGGCCGTCGCTGAAGCACGACATCGGCTCGCTCAACAGCTTGCTGTCGCCGTTCCTCGGGGCTGGTTTCTACTACAAGACCTTCATGTGGCCGGCGGCCTTCTGGGAAAAGGTCTACGAGCCGATCATCCGCAAGGCCGCAGGCCTCGGCCGCGCCGTGATGCAGGCCGATCCGGATCGATATGAGAAATCCTGGGCCCATTGCGACCTGCTGGTGGTCGGCGCGGGACCGACTGGTCTGATGGCGGCCCGTACTGCGGCGCGCGCCGGACTGCGGGTCATCCTTGCCGACGAAGGCTTTCGTCTCGGCGGCTCGCTGCTGTCGGAAAAGCTCGCCATCGGCGGGATGAGCGCCGATGCTTTTGCCAAGACCGTGCTTGACGAACTGGCAGGCTTCCCCAATGTCACGCTGATGCCGCGCACGACGGTTTTCGGCTGGTACGACGACAATGTTTTCGGCGCAGTCGAGAAGGTGCAGAAGCACATCGCCATGCCGTCGACGGATCTGCCGGTGGAGCGGCTGTGGCGGATCATTGCCAAGCGGGCAATTGTCGCTACCGGGGCCGAGGAGCGGCCGCTGGTTTTCGGCGGCAACGACCGGCCGGGGGTGATGATGGCTGGGGCCGCGCGCAGTTATCTCAACCGCTACGGTGTTGCCATCGGCCAGAAGGTTGCTGTGTTCACCAATGGTGGCTCCGGCTATCGCACGGCGCACGACCTGATCGCCGCAGGCGTCGAGATCGCCGCGATCATTGACACCCGCCCGGGGACATCGGATGTCGCGCCGAATGGCGTGCGCGTTATCCATGGCGGCACGGTCGTTGCCACCAAGGGCAAATACCGGATCGAGGGTCTGCTTGCCGATCGTGGCGGACTGGACGAGTTCATCGGTTGCGATGCGCTGGCAATGTCCGGCGGCTGGTCGCCGATCATCCATCTCGCCTGCCAGCGCGGCGCCAAGCCCGTCTGGTCGGACGAACGGCAGGCGTTCATGGCGCCGGAGGATACAGGCGGGCTAGTTGTGGCCGGATCTGCCGGCGGTATCGACAGCGTCGCTGGTTGCCTCTCCGACGGTGCGGCGAAGGCTGCCGCCGTCATAGAGAGCCTGGGTTTCAGTGTTCAGGGCCATGACGTGCCCGAGGTCGAGGGCGCGTACGATCCCTCGTTCGCAGCCGCCTGGCACGTGCCCGGCGCGCGGGACAAGGCGTTTATCGACTTCCAGAATGATGTGCATGCCAAGGATATGGGCCTCGCGCTCCGCGAAGGTTTCGGCCATGTCGAGCATGCCAAGCGCTACACCACCAACGGCATGGCGACGGATCAGGGCAAGCTCGGCAACGTCAACGCGGTTGGCATCATCGCCGGCATGCGCGGCGTCAGCCCGGCGGCGGTTGGCACGACGACATTCCGGCCGTTCTACACGCCGGTCTCCTTCGGTGCGATGGCGGGGGCGGCGCGTGGAAAACATGCGCGGCCCGTACGGCAATCGCCACTGCACGGCTGGGCGAAGAAGAACGGCGCAATCTTTGTCGAGGCTGGTGCCTGGTACCGCTCCTCGTGGTTTCCGAGGGGCGACGAAAAGACCTGGCGCGAAAGCGTCGACCGCGAAGTGCTCAACGTCCGCGCCAATGTCGGCATCTGCGATGTCTCGACACTCGGCAAGATCGAGGTGTTCGGCAAGGATGCCGCCGAGTTCCTGAACCGGATCTACAGTAACGCCTTCCTCAAGCTCCCGGTCGGCAAGGCGCGCTATGGGCTGATGCTGCGCGAAGACGGTTTCGTCTACGACGACGGCACGACGAGCCGGCTCGCTGAAAACCATTTCTTCGTGACGACGACGACCGCCTATGCGGGCGAAGTCATGAGCCATATGGAATTCTGCGCGCAGGTTCTCTGGCCCGATCTCGACGTGCGCTTCGTGTCGTCGTCGGACCAGTGGGCGCAGATGTCGGTTGCCGGCCCGAAGGCCCGACTGGTGCTGGAGCAACTAATCGAGGACGATATCTCCAACGAGGCATTCCCGTTCCTGGCCGCAGCCAGCGTGACGCTCAAGGGCGGATTGAAGGGGCGGCTGTTCCGCATCTCGTTCTCCGGCGAACTCGCCTTCGAACTGGCTGTGCCGGCAGGTTTCGGTGAGGCGGTGGCGGATGCGGTGATGGAAGCGGGCAAGGCGCACGACATCTGCGCTTACGGCGTCGAGGCCCTGAATGTGCTTCGCATCGAGAAGGGGCACGTTACCCACAACGAACTCGATGGTCGCACCACGCCCGACGACGTCGGTCTCGGGCGGATGCTGTCGACGCAGAAGGCGGATTTCATCGGCAAGCGACTGTCGACCCGCTTCGGGCTGACGGCGGCGGACCGTGGGCAGCTTGTCGGCCTGAAGCCGGTCGATCACGACAAGGAAATCAAGGCCGGCGCGCATATCCTCAAGGAAGGCGCTGTACCGTCGACGGCCAACGACCAGGGCCATGTGTCATCGGCCTGCTTCTCGCCGGTGCTCGGTCATTCCATCGCGCTCGCCATGCTCAAGTCAGGGCGCGAGCGGATCGGTGAAAAGGTGCTGGTCTGGGATCGGCTGCGCGGCGACGAGTTCCTGGCCGAGGTCTGCAGTCCGGTATTCGTCGATCCGGACGCCCAGAAACTACATGTTTGAGGAGCGGGCCATGCGCGTCGCATTCACCAACCGCCATATCCTGGAAGAGCGGATCGCCGGCTTCCATTCGCAGCCAAGCGTCGATCACCTGTCGATCATCCGCCACGCCGCCATTTTTTCTGTTCTCGCGAATACAGGCCATGAGGCCTGGGCGCTGGCGGCGCTGCGCGCAATGCAGGATGTGTCGGTGCGCAGCGTCGGGCCGGGCGAATGGCTGGTGATTTCCGAGGCACTGGGCGCGGAAAGCCTGGCGCGGGATCTCTCTATGCTCGACGCGGCACGGCTGTCGTTTTTCGAGCAGAGCGACGGACGGACGCTGCTGCGTCTCTCCGGACCGAATGTTCGTGCTATTCTCGCCAAGTGCGTGCCGGTCGATCTGCATCGAGACGTCTTTGCCGAGGGCCAGTCGGGCACCATGCTCTGCTGCCATGTCACCGCCAACGTGGCCCGTACCGGGGCCGATACGTTCGAGATTGCGGTGATGCGCTCCTTCGCGGGAACGGTCTTCGACGAGGTGCTGGAGATGGGTCGCGAATTCAACTTGACGGCTGGTTTCGCAGACTAGGATCATGGCGCGATGAGGACAATCTCCATGTCGCAAATGGAAGTATCGGCTTCGCAGTTCGGGCTATGTGGCCTGAAATTTTGCCTCTAGGCTGATCCTCAATTCGACGGATCGAAGGGAGTTTTTCGGCGGGGATTGCCTTGCCGAACATCCTTTCGCCGGCATCGCACGCCAACCCATTCCAGACTGTTTCGATTGCGCTACCATCTCGCGCATGCAACCGGAGATTATCCATGAAAAGCCATACGAAGGTCGTCGTCATCGGCGGCGGTGTCGTCGGATGTTCGGTCCTCTACCATCTGACGAAATTCGGCTGGACCGACGTGGTTCTGCTGGAGCGCTCGGAGCTGACATCCGGCTCGACCTGGCATGCGGCTGGCGGCATGCACACGATCAACGGCGATCCGAATGTCGCCAAGTTGCAGAAATACACGGTCGAACTCTACAAGGAAATCCAGGAGTATTCCGGCCAGGATATCGGCTTGCACATGACCTCCGGCCTGATGCTGGCGGCAACGCCGCAGCGGTTCGACTGGCTGAAGTCCATCCTTGCCAAGGGTCGCTACAACGGGCTCGAGGCGACGCTGCTGTCGCCGAAAGAGGCGCACGAGATGATGCCGCTTCTCGATCCCGACCAGTTCGTCGGTGCGCTCTACGATCCTGTCGAAGGTCATCTCGACCCCTACGGCACGACGCATGCCTATGCCAAGTCCGCCAAGAAGAACGGCGCAGACATCTACCTCCACACCAAGGTCGAGGATCTCGTTCAGCGCGAGGACGGCTGCTGGCGGGTGATCACGAACCAGGGCGAGATCATCGCCGAGCATGTCGTCAACTGCGGTGGCCTCTGGGCTCGTGAAGTCGGCCGCATGGTCGGCATCGAGCTGCCGGTTCTTGCCATGGAGCACATGTACCTCATCACCGAGGACATGAAGGAAGTCACCGACTTCAATGCCGCGACCGGCAAGGAACTGATGCACTGCGTCGATTTCGATGGCGAGATCTATCTCCGCCAGGAGCGGCAGGGCATGCTGATGGGCACCTATGAAAAGGCCTGTCGGCCTTGGTCGCCGCTGAATACGCCCTGGGATTTCGGCCACGAGTTGCTTGCCGAGGACATCGAGCGGATCACGCCCGAGCTCGAAGTCGGCTTCCGGCATTTCCCGGCTTTCAACAATGCCGGCATCAAGAAGATCATCAACGGTCCCTTCACCTTCTCGCCGGATGGAAACCCGCTGGTCGGTCGGGTGCGCGGCATGACCAATTACTGGTCGGCCTGCGCTGTCATGGCCGGCTTCAGCCAGGGTGGCGGCGTCGGTCTGGCGCTTGCCAACTGGATGATCTACGGCGACCCGGGTTTTGACGTCTTCGCCATGGATGTCTCTCGCTACGGCGATTATGCGACGCTTGCCTATACCAATGCCAAGGTGCGCGAAAACTACCAGCGCCGCTTCTCCATCCGCTATCCGAATGAGGAATTGCCGGCCGGCCGGCCGCTGCTGACGACGCCGATCTACGACAAGCTGAAAGCTGCCGGCGGCGTGTTCGGCGCTTACTACGGACTGGAGCAGGCCCTGTGGTTTGCGCCTGCAGGCGAGGAGGATGCGTTCTCATGGCGGCGTTCGAACGATTTCGACGTGGTCGGCGCCGAAGCCAAGGCGGTGCGCGAGAGCGTCGGCATGATGGAGACATCCGGCTTTGCCAAGTATACGGTCACTGGAGCCGGCGCCGAAGGCTGGCTGGACGGCCTGCTCACCTGCCGCATGCCCGCCATCGGCCGCATGACGCTGGCGCCGATGCTGAAGGACGACGGCAAGCTGATCGGCGATTTCACGCTGGCCAAGCTCGGAGAGGGAGATTTTCTGCTCATCGGCTCCGGCGTCGCCGAATCCTACCACATGCGCTGGTTCGAGGATCGTCTGCCGAACGACGGCTCAGTCGAACTCAAAGCGCTCGGCCTGTCGCTGCTCGGCCTGTCGATTGCCGGACCCAATGCCAGAAAGCTGCTGGAAAAGCTTACTCATCAGGACATCTCCGACGCCGCGTTCCCGTTCATGGAAATCAGGCGAATGGATATCGGCATGGCGCCGGCCATCGTCGGTCGCGTCTCCTATACCGGCGATCTCGGCTATGAGCTGTGGATGAAGCCGGAGTACCAGAACTATCTTTTCGATCTCATCATGGAGGCGGGGAAAGAGTACGGCATCGGGTTGTTTGGACTTCGCGCCCTCAATGCGTTGCGTCTCGAAAAATCCTATGGCAGCTGGTCGCGCGAATACCGGCCACTTTACGGTCCTTACGAGGCAGGCCTCGGTCGATTCGTGGCTCTGTCGAAGGGCGCCGATTTCGTTGGCAAGCAGGCGGCGGCCAGGGAAAAGGCGGAAGGCGGCTCTATGCGGCTGAAAACCTTCATCCTTTCGGCTAGGGATGCTGACGTCATCGGCGACGAGCCGATCTATTACCAGGGAGAGGTGAAGGGCTGGGTGACATCTGGCGGGTTTGCCCATGGCTCCGGTGTCTCGGTGGCGCTCGGCTACGTTCCGAAGGAAATCGCGGATGAGACAGAGGGTTGGTCGATCGAATTGCTCAGCGAATTGCTGCCGGCGAGCCTTCAGTCTGCGCCGCTGTTCGACGCCGACGGCTCGCGCATGCGGTCCTGATTGTCACTGAGCTTTGCTGTCGAACGGGCCTCGCGGGGCCCGTTTCTGTTTGAATATTTTCAGCCTAAAATGCTTTTACGCGCACCAGTGGTTATTTTTCAGCCGGAGCGTGCTTTTTTTGACCATCCTGTGGATTAAAATGCGCCAATCCCTCATTTTCTGAAAAGAATTTATCAACGTACTGTATTTTTGTCTTCACATTCGCGCCGAAAGCGCTATGGATTTTGAGGAATGGATGCCTCTTTTGCAGGCAAACGTTAACCAATAAGAGACGCGAAAAAAATTCGCGTCCAGGGGAAAGAGATATATGGAGTACTTTATCCAGCAGCTCCTTAACGGGCTGACTCTTGGGTCCATCTATGGCCTCATCGCCATTGGCTATACGATGGTTTACGGCATTGTCGGCATGATCAATTTTGCCCACGGTGACGTCTTCATGCTGGGCGGGTTTGCTGCTCTCATCGTCTATCTGGTGCTGACATCGATCTTCATCGGGTTGCCGGTCGCCGTTATCCTGCTGATAATGATGGTCGTCGCCATGCTGGTCGTCAGCCTCTGGAACTGGGTCATCGAGCGCGTTGCCTACAGGCCATTGCGCGGATCGTTCCGCCTGGCGCCGCTGATCACCGCGATCGGCATGTCCATCACCCTGTCGAACTTCATCCAGGTTGCCCAGGGCCCGCGCAACAAGCCTATCCCCGCGCTTGTGCGTGACGTCTATACCATTGCAGGCATCTCCGTATCGCTGAAGCAGATCATCATCCTGATCATCACAGCAGTGCTGCTGGCTGTGTTCTGGTACATCGTCAAGTTCACAGCGCTCGGTCGTGCCCAGCGCGCCACCGAACAAGACCGCAAGATGGCCGCGCTGCTTGGCATCAACGTCGATCAGACGATTTCCATCACCTTCATCATGGGCGCAGCGCTCGCTGCCGTCGCGGGTACCATGTACCTCATGTATTACGGTGTGGCCTCGTTCACCGATGGCTTCACCCCCGGCGTCAAGGCTTTCACCGCGGCGGTTCTCGGCGGGATCGGTTCCCTCCCGGGGGCTGTGCTTGGCGGGGTGCTCATCGGCCTCATCGAGTCGCTATGGTCTGCCTATTTCACCATCGCATACAAAGACGTCGCAACCTTTGCGATCCTGGCCTTCGTGCTGATCTTCAAGCCGACTGGTATCCTCGGACGGCCTGAAGTCGAGAAGGTTTAATAACATGGCAAATGCGACCACCGATACCGGCAAGACCTCCTCGGGCCTGATCCGGAGAGGCCTCATCGAAGCCTTTTTTGCCGCCCTCATCTCGTTCGGCATGTTCGTTCTCTACATCGGCCTCAAAACCGACCAGAACATCCACAACGAGTTGATCATCGTCCAGCGTTGGGGCTTGCTGGCGATATTCGTCGCCATCGCCGCCGTTGGCCGCTTTGCCGTCATCGTCTTCCTCCGCCCGCACCTCGACGAGCGCAAGCTCAGCAAGGCGCGCGCCGGCGAACTCGCAATATCGACGGAAAAGACCTTTCTTCAAAAGCACTTTCTCAAGGCCGCACTGGTTCTGATGATCCTCTATCCGATGATCGTCGTCGGCCTCGTGGGCGCGCAGGGCTCGCTACTCTACGTCGATAACTTCGGTATCCAGATCCTTATCTACGTCATGCTAGCCTGGGGTCTCAACATCGTTGTCGGCCTTGCCGGACTTCTCGACCTTGGCTACGTGGCTTTCTACGCCGTTGGCGCCTATTCCTACGCGCTTCTCTCGACACATTTCGGCCTGTCATTCTGGCTGCTGCTGCCGCTGTCTGGTATCTTCGCTGCCTTGTGGGGCGTCATCCTCGGCTTTCCGGTGCTGCGCTTGCGCGGCGACTACCTCGCGATCGTCACGCTTGCCTTCGGTGAAATCATCCGCCTGGTGCTGATCAACTGGACCGAGGTTACCAAGGGCACGTTCGGTATCTCCGGTATCCCGAAGGCGACGCTGTTCGGCATCAAGTTCGACGCAACGTCGACCGGTTTTGCCAAGATGTTCGACCTGCCGATTTCGTCCGCCTATTACAAGATCTTCCTGTTCTACCTGATCCTGGCGCTCTGCATGCTGACCGCCTATGTCACCATCCGCTTGCGTCGCATGCCGATCGGCCGTGCCTGGGAAGCCTTGCGCGAAGACGAAATCGCCTGCCGTTCGCTCGGTATCAACACGGTGACGACCAAGCTGACGGCGTTTGCAACAGGCGCGATGTTCGGTGGCTTCGCCGGATCGTTCTTCGCCGCCCGCCAAGGCTTCGTCTCGCCGGAGTCCTTCGTGTTCCTGGAATCGGCCGTCATCCTTGCCATCGTCGTCCTCGGCGGCATGGGATCGCTGACCGGGATTGCCATCGCTGCCGTCGTCATGGTCGGCGGCACGGAAATCCTGCGCGAACTCGACTTCCTGAAAGCGATCTTCGGTCCCGATTTCACCCCTGAACTTTACCGCATGCTGCTGTTCGGGCTGGCCATGGTGATCGTGATGCTCTTCAAGCCACGCGGCTTTGTCGGGTCTCGCTCGCCGACGGCCTTCCTGAAAGAAAGCAAGTCAGTTTCCGGCAGCTTTACCAAGGAGGGACACGGCTGATGAACACCCTGTCCAGCGAAACGCTTCTCAAGGTCGAGCACCTGTCGATGAAGTTCGGCGGCCTGATGGCCATCAACGACTTCTCCTTCGAGGCCAAGCGCGGCAATATCACAGCACTGATCGGCCCCAACGGTGCCGGCAAGACCACCGTGTTCAACTGCATCACCGGTTTCTACAAGCCGACGATGGGGATGATCACCATGAACCAGAAGAGCGGGAAGACCTTCCAGCTCGAGCGGTTGCCGGATTTCCGCATCACCCGCGAAGCCAAGGTCGCCCGCACATTCCAGAATATCAGGTTGTTTTCCGGCCTGACCGTGCTGGAAAACCTGCTGGTGGCGCAGCACAACAAGCTGATGAAGGCTTCCGGCTACACGATCCTCGGCCTGCTCGGCATCGGCGGATACAGCCGGGAAGCCAAGAAGGCGATCGAACTGGCCCGCTTCTGGCTGGAGAAGGCCGATCTGATCGAACGCGCCGACGATCCTGCCGGCGATCTGCCCTATGGCGCCCAGCGTCGTCTGGAAATCGCCCGTGCTATGTGCACAGAGCCGGAGCTGCTTTGCCTCGATGAACCGGCAGCAGGCTTGAACCCGCGGGAATCGGCGGTGCTGAACGCATTGCTGCGTGCCATCCGCGCCGAAACCGGGACGTCGATCCTGCTGATCGAGCATGACATGTCCGTGGTGATGGAGATCTCCGACCACGTCATCGTTCTCGAATATGGCCAGAAGATTTCCGACGGCACGCCTGACCACGTCAAGAACGACCCGAGGGTGATTGCCGCCTATCTCGGCGTCGAGGACGACGAAGTGGAAGACGTGATCGCCGAAGTCGAGCACCTCGAAGGGGGCGCCCAGTAACATGACAACCCAACCCTTGCTTCACGTCCAGAACGTCGAAACCTACTATGGCAATATCCGCGCGCTCGCCGGCGTCGATGTTTACGTCAACAGCGGCGAAATCGTCAGCCTGATCGGTGCCAACGGTGCCGGCAAATCGACGCTGATGATGACCATCTGCGGCAGTCCGCAGGCGCGCTCCGGCTCGATCATCTACGAAGGCCGCGACATCACGAAGCTGCCGATGCACGAGATCGCCCGGCTGCGCATCGCCCAGTCACCGGAAGGTCGTCGCATCTTTCCGCGCATGACAGTCATGGAAAACCTCCAGATGGGCGCAGGCCTGGACGATCTCAAATACTTTAAGGAAGACGTCGAGAAGATCTTCACGATGTTCCCACGCCTCAAGGAGCGCCATGCGCAGCGCGGCGGGACACTGTCGGGTGGCGAGCAGCAGATGTTGTCTATCGGCCGCGCGCTGATGGCCCGCCCGAAGCTGCTGTTGCTGGACGAACCGTCGCTCGGTCTCGCACCGCTGATCGTCAAGGGCATCTTCGAGACGATCAAGCAGCTGAACGAGAAGGAAGGCCTGACGGTTTTCCTCGTCGAACAGAACGCATTCGCAGCCCTGAAACTTTCGCATCGGGCCTATGTGATGGTCAACGGCAAGGTGACGATGAGCGGCTCCGGCAGGGAACTGCTTGCCAATCCGGAAGTCCGCGCGGCCTATCTCGAAGGCGGCCGGCATTAAGCCGACAGAAGGGGAGCTTTACTATGCAGGGACTTTTCTTCGAGCCCGACACCGGCGTGCGGATGATCATACGGGGCCTCGTCTTGCTGCTCGGCCTGTGGACCGCGTCGCGGGCCGGCAGGGCTGTTGCCGAGAACTGGGATGGCTACGGCCTGGTCATCGCCTATACGTTTCTCCTGGCCTGGGTGATGCAGTTTCTGCACCATGCGCTCTTCGATGGGCCCATGCTAAGCGCCTTGTATTTCGGCATCGATTTCGTTGTCCTCCTGATCGTTTCGATGGCCGGTTTCCGCTATCGCCGCACCAATCAGATGGTCAACAACTATTACTGGCTGTACGAACGGACTTCCGCGTTTTCGTGGAAGGACAAACATTGACAGCCCGTTGAAACTGGGCATGAATTGCCTGGAGTGGAACAGCTTCCCCGACGCGGACAATGGTGGGTAATGCGTTGGGTTCTTGACCGGTCCCCGCCCAAAAATTGGGAGTAATAATATGAAGAAATCTCTTCTTTCGGCAGTGGCTCTGACGGCGCTCGTCGCTTTCAGCGGTACTGCATGGGCCGATATCATCATTGGCGTCGGTGGTCCCCTGACCGGTCCGAACGCAGCCTTCGGTGCACAGCTCCAGAAGGGTGCCGAACAGGCCGCAGCAGACATCAATGCTGCCGGCGGCATCAATGGCGAAAAGATCAAGATCGAACTCGGCGACGACGTTTCCGATCCGAAGCAGGGCATCTCGGTTGCCAACAAGTTCGTTGCCGATGGCGTCAAGTACGTCGTTGGTCACTTCAACTCGGGCGTTTCCATCCCGGCATCGGAAGTCTATGCCGAAAACGGCATTCTCGAAATCACGCCTGCCGCGACCAACCCGACCTTCACGGAACGCGGCCTGTGGAACACCTTCCGTACCTGCGGTCGCGACGACCAGCAGGGCGGCGTTGCCGGCGCCTATCTCGCTGCCCATTTCAAGGACAAGAAGATCGCCATCATTCACGACAAGACCCCATACGGTCAGGGTCTCGCCGATGAAACCAAGAAGGCGTTGAACACCGCCGGCATGACGGAAGTCATGTACGAAGGCATCAACGTCGGCGACAAGGACTTCTCGGCCCTCATCGCCAAGATGAAGGAAGCCGGCGTCTCGATCATCTATTGGGGTGGCCTGCACACGGAAGCCGGCCTGATCATCCGCCAGGCTGCCGACCAGGGCGTCAAGGCCACACTCGTTTCGGGCGACGGTATCGTTTCGAACGAACTGGCTTCGATCGCTGGCGACGCCGTCATCGGCACGCTGAACACCTTCGGTCCAGATCCGACATTGAACCCGGCCAACAAGGACCTCGTTGCGAAGTTCAAGGCTGCCGGCTTCAACCCGGAAGCATACACGCTCTACTCGTATGCTGCCGTTCAGACGATCGCTGCCGCTGCCAAGGCTGCTGCTTCGGTTGACGCTGAAACCGTTGCCAAGGCCATGCACGAAAAGGGTCCGTTCTCAACCGTTCTCGGCGATATCTCGTTCGACGCCAAGGGCGACCCGAAGATCCCAGGCTACATCATGTACGAATGGAAGAAGGGCCCCGACGGCAAGATCAGCTACTTCCCGCAGGACGTGAAGTAACTCATTTTCTGTCGCTGATTTTGGGAAGGCCCGGCTCGTCCGGGCCTTTTCCGTTTTCGACCGGAGACGTCGTGTCGCCGAATGGCGACAGCGTTTCCAACACGAAGCGGACACGCTCTGTCACAGACAATCTCGGCAGGACGACGGCTTCATATCCGAGCCTCGAATAAGCGATCAGAAGGCGCTCGTATTCCCGCACGGCATCGTCAAACGCATGGCGGCGGTCAGTATCGGTCTGAAAGATTTCTTGCCACGGAGGCGTCAGGAAAACCTGATGGTGGTAGCGCCAGCCGTCGATGAGTGGCAAAAGCGTTTTTTCGTCAGTCGCGTATGCCAGCGCTGCGGCGGCATCCACAAGACCACGGTCGAAGAACACCCAGCCTTCAAGTTGGCTGGCAGTGTTCCAGTCGCTCTTGGCCATCACCATGGCGCGCCGCGCAAATGCTGCGAGATCGACCCAGGGCAGGGCTTTGCCCTCGCCCTGTCGCTCCTCGGCGACGATCTTCCGGCCTGGCTCCTCAATAACACTGTGGCCGAGACGCTGCAGTTCGGCGAGTAGGGTTGATTTGCCGCCGCCTGAGCAGCCGGAGAGAACGACACGGTAGTTCATCGTGCTGGTCCTTGCTTGCAAAATGGAGGATCGATTGCGTCGCTACATCTCGCGCAGCACATGGGCCGCCTTGACGGCTGCCGAGGCGCGGTTCTCGACGCCGAGCTTGACGTAGATCTGCTCCAGATGCTTGTTTACCGTGCGGGCGGAAAGGCCGAGGATTTCGCCGATGTCGCGGTTGGCCTTGCCCTTGGCGATCCACAGCAGCACTTCGGATTCGCGCTGGGTGAGGGAAAAATGCTGGCGCAGCACGCTGTCGTCGGCATGTTGCCGTGCAGCGGTCAGCCGGAACAGGTGCTCGTCAGGACCAATCGTGCCGAGAAAAGCCAGTTGCAGCGCTGCATGGCCGTTGGGGCTGATGGACAGAACGTTGTCGCGAGTGGGAAGGGTGCGCCCGCCTTTTCGCATGAAGCCGCTGATTTCAGCCACGACAAGCTCCAGGCCATCGTCGCTGCCGGTGGCGGCATTGACCAATCGCGTTGCCTGCGGCGTCGACCAGTGGATGCTGCCATCGCCTCTGACGGCGAGCAGGTGGCGGCCGGCGGCATCGAGCGCCACCCTTGCACTTTGCGCCGAGCGGGCATTGCGCAGATGAACGCGGATGCGGGCGCGCAACTCGTCGATATTGATCGGCTTGGTAAGATAATCGACGCCACCGGATTCCAGCGCGTGGACGACGTGCTCGGTCTCGGTCAGCCCCGTCATGAAGATCACCGGCACCTGCGAAATGCCGGAATTCGCCTTTAGCCGGCGGCAAGTTTCGAAACCGTCCATATCGGGCATAACGGCATCGAGCAGGATAAGGTCGGGCGTGATACGCTCGACGATGGCGAGCGCCGCCGGACCGGAAGTGGCGATCAGAACGGAAAAGCCCGATTGTTCGAGCGCTTCGGTCAGAAATCCGAGGGCTTCCGGCGAGTCATCCACGAGCAGAACGATGTCGCGGGGCAGGGCGGGTTCAGCCAATCGGTTCTACCTTTTCGATGTCGAATTCACGCAGGAATGCCAGAAAGCCGGTCAGATCGAAGGCCTGGACATAAACCCGGAGAGCATCGATGAAAGGCTGGTTCTCGGGCAGCCTGGCGATATCTGCAAGCTTTGCCTCAATGCCCCTGATATAGCCGATTTCGGCAAGGCTTATCAACTCTCCGATATGATCGAGGCCGGGGCTCTTCATTGGCAGCGGTGCCTTAATTGCAGGGGCTGCAACGGTGTCGGCATAGATCCATTTGAGGCCGAGATGTAGCGCCAGCCGGTCGCGCAATTGCCGGATATCGACCGGCTTGCTGATGGCGTCGTCGTGGCCGCTGCTGTTTTCTCGACCAGCGGTTCCATCGCCTATATTGGCCGAGAGCATAAGGATCGGTCCCGCCTGTCCGCTTTCGCGCAGCCTTGCCACCAGTTGCCAGCCGTTCATGCCGGGCATCGAGATGTCGACAAGGAAAAGATCGGGCTTGATGCCTTCGATCAGTGTCAGGCAATCCGGGCCGCTGACGGCGGTCAGGACAACGAAATCGAGCGGCACCAAAATCTCGCGCATCATCTCCCGATGATCCTCGTTGTCATCGACGACAACGATCGTCCGCCTCGAGCCGTCATAGCCGACGATCTTGCGCTCCTGCGGCACGGGCTTCATCTGCCGCTGCACGGCGGACAGCATCAGCCGCACCTTGAAGGTCGAGCCGACATCCTTTTCGCTGGTCACCGAAATCTCGCCGCCCAGGGTGTTGGTGAGGAGCTGGGTGATGGTCAGGCCGAGGCCGAGGCCCGGCATCGGCCGGACGGTTTCTGCCTCGCCACGCTGGAACGGCTCGTAGATGCGTCCGAGGTCCTTCTCGGCGATGCCGCGTCCTGTGTCGGAAAGCGAGAATGTGGCCACCTGGCTACGATAGCCGACGTCGAAGCGCACCGTTCCCCGGTCTGTGAATTTTATGGCGTTGGACAGCAGGTTGACGAGGATCTGCCGCAGCCGCTTCTCGTCGGTGCGGACGTAATCCGGCAGGGAGGCGGCGCGCTCATGGATGAAGGTGAGGCCTTTTGCCTGTGCCTGCGGCCGAAACATGTCGATGATCTGGTCGAGGAAATCGCGGATGTTGATCTCGTTCGAATAGACCTGCAGGCGACCGGCCTCGATTTTCGAAATATCGAGCAGTCCGTCGATCAGCCCCGACAGGTGCTCGGCGCTGCGCCGTATCACGCGGATCGAGGATTGGCGCGGCGCCGGTATCGTTTCGTCGCGCTCGAGGATCTGGGCGTAGCCGAGCACGGCGTTGAGCGGGGTGCGCAATTCGTGGCTGAGGCCTACGACATAGCGGCTCTTGGCACGGTTGGCGCTTTCAGCTGTTTCCTTGGCGGTCTGTAGCGCCGCGTCGGTCTTCTTGTGGGCGGCGATTTCCTTCAGCAGCAGCGTGTTCTGTCGCGATGATTCCTCTTCGGCAACGACGCGGCTGTCATGGGCCAGCACGTAGAACCAGCAGACGATGCCAGCGATGACGGCGAAGACGAAGAAGACGATCAGGATGGTGCGGTTGACCACTTCGGCCGTCTCCGGCGATGCGGAGGATACCTGGTGGGCGATGAGGGCGAGGATGACGCCGACGGCACCGAGCGCCAGCACGACGGCGATGCCATAGCGCCCTAGCCTCGTTGTCAGCTTGGCGATGACCGTCGCCGGCAGCACTGCGCGGGCGACGGTGCCGATCTGGGCGTTGAGATTGGCGTTCGGCTTGCACATGTCGTGACAGCGGCTGTCGAGCGAGCAGCAAAGCGAACAGATCGGCGCCGCGTAGGCGGGGCACCAGGCCATGTCCTCCGGCTCGAACGGGTGCTCGCAGATCGAGCAGGTGATATCGGTGAGGTTCTTCCAGCTCTGGCGCGGTTTGCGCGCGAGGTAGAACTTGCCCTTGGTGGCCCAGGCGATGGCAGGCGAGGCGACCAGCGCTACGATCAGGGTGATGTAGGGAGCAAGCGATGCGGCGACTGCGCCGAACAGGCCGAAATGCGCCGTCAATGCGATGCCGGCCGACAGGGTCATGGCGCCAAGGCCGACTGGGTTGATGTCGTAGAGATGGGCGCGCTTGAACTCGATGCCTTCTGGGGCGAGGCCGAGCGGCTTGTTGATGAACAGGTCCGCCGAAATCGTGCAGAGCCAGGCCATGGAGATGATCGAGAAGATGCCGAGCGTCTCTTCCAGCAGCCGGTAAATGCCAAGCTCCATCAGTAGCAGCGCGATGGCGACGTTGAACACCAGCCAGATGACGCGGCCGGGATGGCTATGGGTCAGGCGCGAGAAGAAATTCGACCAGGCCAGCGAGCCGGCATAGGCGTTCATGACGTTGATCTTCAGCTGCGAGACCATCACGAAGGCGACCATCAGCAGCAACGCTGCATTGTGCCAGGGGATCATGTAGCCAAATGCTGTGAGATACATCTGGGCCGGGTCGGCGGCACGGTCGGGCGGCACGCCGGCGCTCAGCGTCAGCACGACAAGGAACGAGCCGGCCAGCAGCTTCGGCGCGCCGATGATCACCCAGCCGGGACCGGCAAGAAAGATCGCCAGCCGGTGGCGAAGCTTGCGATGGCCTTCCGGCGGCAGGAAGCGCAGAAAATCCGCCTGTTCGCCGATCTGCGAAATCAGCGCGAGGATGACAGCCGAGGCAGCGCCGAAATCGATCAGGTTGAAGGGCGCAAGGGTGCCGGAAGAGGATGGCCGGTCGAGGCCGGCAAAGGCCCGCCAGATATCGAACTTTTCCCAGTCGGAAAAGGCGATGAACACGAAGGGCAGGACATTCAGGACGATCCAGAAGGGCTGGGTCAGAAGCTGGAAGCGGCTGATAAGGCGGACCCCGTGAGTGACCAACGGGATCACCATGCAGGCGCTGATGATATAACCGATCCACAGCGGGATCCCGAGCGTCAGTTCAAGCGCACCGGACATGATCGATGCCTCGATGGCAAACAGCATGAAGGTGAAGCTGGCATAGATCAGCGAGGTGACGGTCGAGCCGATATAGCCAAAACTGGCACCGCGGGTGAGAAGGTCGATGTCGACGCCGTGGCGGATGGCGTAACGGCTGATCGGCAGGCCGATGCCGAGCATGACGAGGCTGGCGACGATGATGGCGTAGAAGGCGTTGGTCGTGCCGTAGGAGAGCGTGATGGCGCCGCCGATTGCCTCCAGCGCCAGGAACGAGATGGCGCCGATAGCCGTCTGCGAAATCCGCGCCGAGGAGAATTGCCGGGCGCTCTTGGCGGTAAAGCGCAGGGCGTAGTCTTCCAGCGTCTGGTTGGCGACCCAGCGATTATATTCGCGCCTGACGGGGATGATGCGTTGGCGTGCGGCCATGCCTTTGTCGACGTCCTCTGCGATTTGCTGTGAGGATAGCTAACACGGTTCATCCTCGGCCTTAAAGCGGCGCGACGCAAAGGATGCACGTTTCGCCCACCGCCTACGTCAAATTGCGTATACGGTTTTCTCCCGCGCCAAACCATAGTCCCTCAAGCAACAGTTAACGGCGGGTTTTCGCCGGTGTTGTCGAATTCGAAGAGGGGATAAAACAATGAATTTCAAGAACTACGTCACGGGTGCCGTTATCGGTACCGTCCTGTCGACGTCGGCTTTGTTCAACGGCGCCGCCTATGCTGCGGACGACACGATCAAGGTCGGCATTCTTCATTCGCTTTCCGGCACCATGGCCATCTCCGAGACCACTCTCAAGGATGCCATGCTGATGCTCATCGACGAGCAGAACAAGAAGGGTGGCCTTCTCGGCAAGAAGCTCGAAGCCGTCGTCGTCGATCCCGCCTCCGATTGGCCGCTGTTTGCCGAAAAGGCCCGCGAGCTGATCCAGAAGGACAAGGTTTCAGCCGTATTCGGTTGCTGGACATCCTCGTCCCGCAAGTCGGTTCTGCCTGTATTCGAGGAACTGAACTCGCTGCTGTTCTACCCGGTCCAGTATGAAGGCGAAGAATCCTCGCGCAACATCATCTACACAGGCGCCGCGCCTAACCAGCAGGCGATCCCGGCCGTCGACTACCTGATGCAGAAGGAAGGCGTAAAGCGCTTCGTTCTCGAAGGCACCGACTATGTTTATCCGCGCACCACCAACAAGATTCTCGAGGCTTACCTGATTTCCAAGGGTATTCCGAAAGAAGACATCATGACCAACTACACGCCGTTCGGCTTCTCCGATTGGCAGACTGAAGTCTCCAAGATCAAGGATTTCGGTTCGGGCGGCAAGAAGACCGCCGTCGTCTCGACGATCAACGGCGACGCCAACGTGCCGTTCTACAAGGAACTCGGCAACAAGGGCATCAAGGCCACCGACATCCCGGTCATCGCCTTCTCGGTCGGCGAAGAAGAACTGGCCGGTCTCGACACCAAGCCGCTGGTCGGCCATCTCGCCGCCTGGAACTACTTCGAATCCGTTGAAACGCCTGCCAACAAGGCTTTCATCAAGCAGTGGCACGCCTACACCAAGAATGACAAGCGCGTTACCAACGACCCGATGGAAGCCGCCTATATCGGCTTCAACGCCTGGGTTAAGGCTGTCCAGGCTGCCGGCTCCACCGACACCGACAAGGTGCTCGACACGATCATCGGCACGACCGTTCCGAACCTGTCGGGCGGCTATGCCACCGTCATGCCGAACCACCACATCACCAAGCCAGTATTGATCGGTGAAATCCAGGGCAACGGCCAGTTCGACATCGTCCAGCAGACGCCTGCTGTTGTTGGCGACGAATGGTCGGACTACCTGCCCGACTCCAAGGACCTGATCTCCGATTGGCGCAAGCCAATGTCCTGCGGCAACTTCAACGTCGCTACCGGCAAGTGCGGTGGCAAGGGCATGTAATTTGGACAAGGCACGTAAGGGGGATCTCTCCCCCTTCTCCCCGTCGGGGAGAAGTGTCGAGCGAATGCGAGACGATGAGGGGGCTTCTCTGCCGTGCCCCCTCATCCGACCCTTCGGGCCACCTTCTCCCCGAGGGGGAGAAGGGAAAGCCCAGCTTTACGATAACCGAGGCAAAAGAGCCGATGTATCGCGCCATCAAGATTTTCCTATTGACCCTATGCCTCGCCCTGCCGGCCTTCGCCACCGTGCTGAAGGCGGAAGATGCGGTCCATCCGCTGGTCGACGCGCTCGGTGTCGGCGACTTTCCGGAACGCGAAGCGGCGATCAAGGCGCTGGTTGCTTCCAAGGACCCGCATGTCGGCAAGATCCTCAAGGAACTGAGCGACGGCCTGCTGTTCGTCAACCAGGATGGCGGCCCGGTACTTTTGCAGGGTGGCACCGACGATGCGCCAACCTTTGTCGATCCGCTCACCGGCGAGGCTGTGGCCGACGTCGATCCGGACACGATGGTCAAGGTCAAGGTCAACAATTCTCTGCGCGGCGTCATCAGCGCCTCGATTGGCCAGCTGACGCTGCTAAGCCCGGATCGCGACGCACGCCTCGCGGCTGCCGAGGGCATGCTGAAGGACGCCGACCCCAGCAATATCGATCTGCTCAATTCCGCGCTGGCCGAGGAAAAAGATCCTCAGGTCAAGAAGACCATGGAAGCGGCGCGCGCTGTCGTGCTTTTGAAGACCGACGCCAGCCCGGCCGACAAGAAGGCTGCCATCGACATGATCGCGGCCCGCGGGGACCGCGATGCGCTGACCATCCTGACGGCAGCGATGCAGACGGCATCGGCCGACCTGCAGCCTGCCATCCAAAAGGATATGGATGCGATCAAGGATACCCTGGCGCTCTGGGATGTCGCGCAGAACATCTGGTACGGCCTGTCGCTGAGCTCGGTTCTGATGCTGGCTGCCATCGGCCTCTCGATCACTTTCGGCGTAATGGGCGTCGTCAACATGGCGCATGGTGAAATGGTCATGCTCGGTGCCTACACGACCTATGTCGTGCAGGAGGCCATCACCCGATATGCGCCGGGACTTGCGGAGTATTCCCTGGCCTTTGCCGTGCCCGCAGCCTTCCTGTTCACCGGCGCCGTTGGCTTCCTGATCGAGCGCACCGTCATCCGCTTCCTCTACAAGCGGCCGCTGGAAACATTGCTCGCCACCTGGGGGATATCGCTCATCCTGCAGCAGACGGTGCGATCGATCTTCGGCCCGACCAACCGGGAAGTCCGCAATCCCAACTGGATGTCCGGCTCGTTCGACCTCGGCGGCCTCGATATCACCTGGAACCGGCTCTGGATCATCGCCTTTGCGCTGGTCGTCTTTGTTGCCCTGCTGCTGCTGCTGAAGCGCTCGTCGTTCGGGCTGCAGATGCGGGCGGTAACCCAGAACCGGCGCATGGCGTCCTCGATGGGTATCCGCACCGCCTGGGTCGATGCCTTCACCTTCGCGCTTGGCTCAGGCGTTGCAGGCATGGCTGGTGTGGCGCTCAGTCAGATCGATAATGTCTCGCCGAACCTCGGCCAGGCCTACATTATCGACAGCTTCATGGTCGTCGTCTTCGGCGGTGTCGGCAGTCTCTGGGGAACACTGGTCGGCGCCATGTCGCTCGGCATCCTCAACAAGTTCCTCGAGCCCTATGCCGGCGCCGTGCTCGGCAAGATCCTGGTGCTCGTCCTCATCATCCTGTTCATCCAGAAGCGACCGCGTGGGCTCTTCGCACTCAAAGGAAGGGCGGTGGAAGCATGATAACGGCCTTCCTGCTCCGGTCTCTCGACCGCAAGATCATCATTGCAATCCTGCTGCTGATTGCAGTGGCAATTCTCGTCCCGGCGTCCAACCTCCTGACGAGCCCGCAGAGCGCATTGCATGTGCCGACCTACATCATGTCGCTGTTCGGCAAATACCTGACCTACGCGCTACTGGCGCTGGCGCTCGATCTCGTCTGGGGTTTTTGCGGCATCCTGTCGCTCGGCCACGGCGCCTTCTTCGCGCTCGGCGGCTATGCCATGGGCATGTACCTGATGCGCCAGATCGGTGCCCGCGGCTCCTACGGCAACGCGATCCTGCCCGATTTCATGGTGTTCCTGAACTACAAGGCGCTGCCGTGGTTCTGGTACGGGTTCGACCATTTCTGGTTTGCAGCACTGATGGTGCTGCTGGTGCCGGGGCTGCTCGCCTATGTATTCGGCTGGTTTGCCTTCCGCTCGCGCGTCAACGGCGTCTATCTCTCGATCATCACGCAGGCGATGACCTATGCGCTGCTGTTGGCCTTCTTCCGCAACGACATGGGTTTCGGCGGCAACAACGGCCTCACCGACTTCAAGGAGATCCTCGGCTACAACATTCAGGCCGACGGCACCCGTGCGGCGCTGTTCGCGCTGACCGCGCTGTTTCTGGCGCTGGCCCTGCTGATCGCGTCGGGTATCGTGCGCTCCAAGTTCGGCAAGGTGCTGGTCGGTGTGCGCGATGCCGAAAGCCGGACCCGTTTCCTCGGCTACCGAGTCGAGAACATCAAGCTGTTCACCTTCGTTGTCTCGGCGATGATGGCTGGCATTGCCGGTGCACTCTACGTGCCGCAGGTCGGCATCATCAACCCCGGCGAATTCGCACCGGCCAACTCCATCGAAGTGGTCATCTGGACGGCGGTCGGCGGGCGCGGCACGCTGATCGGTCCGATCATCGGGGCGATCCTCGTCAACGGCGGCAAGACGATCTTTACCGGACTATTTCCTGAGGTGTGGTTGTTTGCGCTCGGCGGGCTATTCGTCGCCGTGACGCTGTTCCTGCCACGTGGCGTCATTGGCACGATTGCCCATTACGGCACCGGCGGCGGCAGGTCGCGGCGGGCGTCCGCGGCGGCGGAAAAAGGCGAGAGCGACGAACCCATTCAGGCGGCGGAGTAAGAGCATGATCACGGACGGCAAACCCACAAGCATGCTCTACCTCAACAACGTGTCTGTCTCCTTCGACGGGTTCAAGGCGCTGAATTCGCTGTCGATGGTCATCGAGCCCGGCGAACTCAGGGCGATCATCGGCCCGAACGGTGCCGGCAAGACGACGATGATGGACATCATCACCGGCAAGACCAAGCCAGACTCAGGCGAGGTGTTCTTCAACGGCGCCGTCGATCTCACCAAGAAGGACGAGGCCGACATCGCATTGCTCGGTATCGGCCGGAAATTCCAGAAGCCGACGGTGTTCGAGAGCCATACGGTCTGGGACAATCTGGAACTGGCACTGAACCGCAGTCGCGGCGTGTTCGCGACGCTGTTCTACAGGATGACCCCGACCGACCGCGCCCGCATCGACGAGATCCTCGATACCGTCCGGCTGCACCATCGGCGCGACGAGCTGGCGGCCAACCTCAGCCATGGCCAGAAGCAGTGGTTGGAAATCGGCATGCTGCTGGCGCAGGAGCCGAAGCTGCTGCTGGTCGACGAGCCGGTGGCCGGGATGACGGACGCGGAAACCGCCGAGACGGCAATCCTGCTGAAGGAAATCGCCAAGACCCGCTCGGTGGTGGTGGTCGAGCACGACATGGGCTTCATCCGCGATCTCGGCGTCAAGGTGACGTGTCTCGCTGAAGGCTCCGTGCTCGCGGAAGGCTCAATCGATTTCGTCAGCAGCGATCCGAAGGTGATCGAGAATTATCTGGGGCGGTGATGAACGGCATGATCCACAGTCTGGGGTGGGCTTACCCCCCTCTGTCAGCTCCGCTGACATCTCCCCCACAAGGGGGGAGATCGTTCTTTTCCCTTTCGGGCCCAGAAGTCTCGGCTGATCTCCCCCCTTGTGGGGGAGATGTCCCGGAGGGACAGAGGGGGGTGCTCGCCCGGAAAACAAAGGAATCCGCACCATGCTGACCGTCGAAAACGCAAATCTCCATTACGGCGCCGCCCAGGCACTCCGCGGCATTTCGATCAAGGCGGAGATGGGCAAGATCACCTGCGTGCTTGGGCGCAACGGCGTCGGCAAGAGTTCGCTGCTGCGGGCTGTCACCGGCCAGCATGCGCTGAGTGCCGGCAGCATCAGCTTCAACGATCATAAGCTCGACGGCCTGGCGCCCTATGCGCGGGCCAAGCAGGGTATCGGCTATGTGCCGCAAGGGCGCGAGATATTCCCGCTGCTGACGGTGAAGGAAAATCTTGAGACCGGCTTTGCGCCGCTGGCGCGCCGCGACCGGACCGTGCCGGACGACATCTTCCAACTGTTTCCGGTACTGAAATCCATGTTGTCGCGGCGGGGCGGCGATCTCTCGGGCGGGCAGCAGCAGCAGTTGGCCATCGGCCGGGCGCTGGTGACGCGGCCGAAGATCCTCGTGCTTGACGAGCCAACGGAAGGTATCCAGCCTTCGATCATCAAGGACATCGGCCGTGCCATCCAGTATCTGCGGGATTCAACTGGGATGGCGATCCTGCTGGTCGAGCAATATCTCGATTTCTGCCGGGAGCTTGCCGACTATGTCTACATCATGGACCGCGGCGAGATCGTTCATGAAGGGTTGGCCGAAACGCTGGATAAGCCGGAAGCCCGACGCCACCTGACGGTCTGATGGAAGCTTCTCAGAAATACGGCGAAACGAAAAAGAGCTTGCATTCAGACGCTTGCGAGGTTGAATGGCGGCTATTGTGTAAGTTTACCGCAAGGATCGCATAATGACGATGATGGCAGCGAGCACCAGGCCGCAAAGGGCCGAGGGACGCGGCCACCTGGCGGCGAAGTGGCTCGACGGACGTACCCGGCTTGCCGAATTCTTCCAGGAAGGCGCTGCCAAGATACGGCTGCCAGACACCTTCGACAGCTCGATGGAAGCCGTCATCATCAACACGGCGGGCGGGCTGACCGGTGGCGATCGCATGGACTGGAGCGTCACGGCGGCGGCGCAGACACGCATCGACGTGACGACGCAGGCCTGCGAGAAGATCTACAAGGCATCCGCCGGTATTGCCGAAATCAGGACGCGGATCGAGGTCGGCGCCCGAGCGCGGGTCGACTGGTTGCCGCAGGAGACGATCCTGTTCGACCGCGCTGCGCTGTCGCGCACGCTCGATGTCGACCTCGACGGGACGGCGGAATTCCTCGCTGTCGAAGCCGTATTGCTGGGCCGCAAGGCGATGGGCGAGGCGATGCTGACCGGACTTTTCCGCGACCGCTGGCGCATTCGCCGCAACGGCAAGCTGATCCATGCCGAGGACTTGCGGTTCGACGGCGATGTCGCGGCCCTGACTGCCGAGCGGGCGGTGCTGGGCGGGCAGGTTGCCTTCGTCACGGTTCTCTACGCAGGCCCTTCGGCGGAGCGCTATCTCTCGACCGTTCGGCCGATGCTGGAGGGGCGCAACGGCGGCGTCAGCCATTGGAACGGCAAGCTGGTGATCCGGCTTGCGGCGGCAGATGGCTTTGCGCTCAGAAAAATCCTCATCCCGATCATTTCGGCCTTGCGCAATGGCGCGCCAGTGCCGAAAGTCTGGAATCTCTAGTTCAAGCGATAGGCAGACGATGAACCTCACTCCGAGAGAAAAAGACAAGCTGTTGATTTCCATGGCGGCGATGGTGGCGCGCCGGCGGCTTGAGCGCGGCGTCAAGCTCAACTATCCCGAGGCTATCGCGCTGATCAGCGACTTCGTCGTCGAGGGCGCACGCGACGGCCGGTCCGTTGCCGACCTGATGTCGGCCGGTGCAAATGTCATCAGCCGCGACCAGGTGATGGAAGGCATTGCCGAGATGATCCACGACGTGCAGGTCGAGGCGACCTTCCCCGACGGCACCAAGCTTGTCACCGTCCACGAACCTATCCGGTAGCCTGTCATGCTCGAGCTCAGGCCCAATTGCGAATGCTGCGATCGCGACCTGCCGGCGGATAGCCGCGAGGCGATGATGTGCAGCTTCGAATGCACCTATTGTGCCGATTGCGCCTCCGGCACGCTTTCCGGCATATGCCCGAACTGCGGTGGTGAGCTGGTCCGTCGTCCGGTACGACCGGCAGCAAAACTTGCGGCCAATCCGGCCTCGACGAAACGTATATTGAAGGCCGGGGGCTGCCCGCCCGCCGAGGCCGCATGAAGAGGAACATCCGATGATCCCCGGTGAAATCATTGCCGCCAGCGGCGATATCGAATTGAACGCCGGCGCCCCGACGATCTCCATCGACGTGTCCAATACCGGCGACCGGCCGGTGCAGGTCGGCAGCCACTATCATTTCGCCGAGACAAACGGCGGGCTCGCCTTCGACCGCGAGCAGGCGAGGGGCATGCGCCTCGACATCCCGGCCGGCACCGCCGTTAGGTTCGAGCCAGGCCAGACCCGCTCTGTGACGCTCATTCCCCTTTCCGGCAAGCGCGAGGTCTACGGTTTTCGCCAGCTGGTCATGGGCAAGCTCTGATCCCGCACCACTGAGGACAGCCGATGCGTTTGAACCTGATGATGGCTGCGGCAGGCATGATGATGGCGGCGGTGCACGGTCTAGCCTTGGCTGACGAAACGCCCGACTGCAGCAAGGCCGAGACGCAAATGGATATGAACATCTGCGCGGAACAGGATTTCGATTCGGCGGATGCCGATCTGAACACGCAATACAAGAAGACCCGGGCGTCCCTGCAGGCAGTCGATGCCGATCTCGAAGGAGAGATGAAGGGCGCTGAGAAGGCACTGCTTGCCGGACAGCGCGGCTGGATCGCCTACCGGGACGGTCAATGCGAGGCGGAGGGCTTCCAGGCGCGCGGCGGATCGATGGAGCCAATGCTCGTATCAAGTTGCAAGGCGACGATGACCCGGCTGCGGACAAAGGAACTGAAGGAAATGGCGGAAGGCTCGGGAAATTGAGCTTCATCGAACGATGCCGCCGGCCCCGCTGGTGTCTCCGGATGGCACGGTAACACATCGACCGACAGCGACGACCTAGACAGGGCATAAGCCAGAGACACGCAACTATCCGAGCTCCAGAGGTAAAAAGACGATGGCCTACAAGATCTCCCGCGCCGCCTATGCCAACATGTTCGGGCCGACCACCGGCGACAAAGTGCGGCTTGCCGACACCGAACTGTTCATCGAGGTCGAAAAGGATTTCACCACCTATGGCGAAGAGGTGAAGTTCGGCGGCGGCAAGGTCATTCGCGACGGCATGGGGCAGAGCCAGGTGACGCGCGCCGACGGTGCCGTCGATACGGTCATCACCAACGCGCTGATCATCGACACCTGGGGCATCGTCAAGGCCGATATCGGCCTCAAGGATGGACGCATCGTGGCCATCGGCAAGGCTGGTAATCCAGATATGCAGCCTGGCGTCAATATCATCGTCGGGCCGGGCACGGAGGCGATTGCCGCCGAAGGCAAGATCATCACCGCCGGCGGCATGGACAGCCACATCCACTTCATCGCGCCGCAGCAGATCGAGGAAGCGTTGATGTCCGGCATCACCTGCATGCTTGGCGGCGGCACCGGCCCGGCGCACGGCACGCTTGCCACGACCTGCACGCCCGGTCCTTGGCACATCGCGCGGATGATCGAGGCTGCCGACGCGTTTCCGATGAACCTTGCCTTTGCCGGCAAGGGCAATGCCTCGCTGCCTGGCGCGCTCGAGGAAATGGTGCTGGGCGGCGCCTGTGCGCTGAAGCTGCACGAAGACTGGGGCACGACGCCCGCGGCCATCGACTGCTGCCTGACGGTTGCAGACGAATACGACGTGCAGGTGATGATCCACACGGACACGCTGAACGAAAGCGGCTTTGTCGAGGATACCATCGGATCGATCAAGGGCCGGACGATCCACGCCTTCCACACCGAGGGTGCGGGCGGCGGGCATGCGCCTGACATCATCAAGATCTGCGGCCAGCCGAACGTCATTCCGTCGTCGACGAACCCGACGCGGCCCTACACCGTCAACACGATTGCCGAGCATCTCGACATGCTGATGGTCTGCCATCATCTCTCGTCGTCAATCCCGGAAGATATCGCCTTTGCCGAGAGCCGTATCCGCAAGGAAACCATTGCGGCTGAAGATATTCTCCACGATATCGGTGCCTTCTCGATCATCTCGTCCGACAGCCAGGCCATGGGCCGCGTCGGCGAGGTAGCAATCCGCACGTGGCAGACGGCCGACAAGATGAAGCGCCAGCGCGGCAGGCTTGCGCAGGAAATCGGCGAAAACGACAATTTCCGCGTCAAGCGCTACATTGCCAAATACACCATCAATCCGGCGATTGCGCAGGGGTTGAGCCATGAGATCGGTTCCATCGAAGTCGGCAAGCGCGCCGACCTCGTCATGTGGCGCCCGGCGTTTTTTGGCGTCAAGCCGGACATGGTCATCATCGGCGGCACGATCGCGGCAGCCCCGATGGGCGATCCGAACGCCTCCATCCCGACGCCGCAGCCGGTGCACTACCGGCCGATGTTCGGCGCCTTCGGCAAGAGCCTGACCAATTCTTCCGTCACCTTCGTGTCGCAGGCGTCGCTCGATGCAGGACTGCAGAACAGGCTAGGCGTGGCGAAGCAACTGGTCGCGGTGCGCAACACACGCGGCGGCATCTCCAAGGCGTCGATGGTCCATAACGACCTGACGCCGCATATCGAGGTCGATCCGGAAACCTACGAGGTGCGGGCGGACGGCGAGCTTCTCACCTGCGAGCCGGCAACAGTTTTGCCGATGGCGCAGCGCTACTTCCTGTTCTAGGCTAGATATAAATATGCCCGCCAGCATCGCAAATGGATGCTGGCGGGCCATGTCTTTCAACGAAAGCGTATACCGGCTATCAGCCGAGGCTGTCTCCGAACATAGATGGATGCACGGCGTTCTTCGCCAGCAGTTCGGCACGTCGACGGCGTCTGCCAACGACGTTCGCACGACAGATTGCGCGCCTGACTATCTTGGCGCTTAAAAGAGTTTTGATATTGAGCATGTGATTTGCGTGTACTTTTATTCCGAGGAGGCCGCGTGTACGCCGCGCGGAGCGTTGTCACAATACCTTCATATTTCACTGCAGCCATGCAAAATGCGTGGGTTGACGATTGCAAACCTCAGCGGGTCCGGGTGAACAGCGCAATAACGACGCGAATTGCGCCTGCTTCGTTAAGTATTTCCGCATGCTCCTGGCTGTCTGTCGCTTAAGTCGCCCCTTGCGGGAACTTATGGGGCGTTCAACCATTTCGCCAGCAACACACCAACCCTGGCGAGTTCACCATGAAAACTTTTCCGAAAACGACCGTCACCATCCTGGGGCTTCTGGCGGCTGTAACCACCGTTGGCGTATACGGGGCCTCCGCCGGCGGTAGCGTTGCGCTGGAGCGGCCTAAGACAGTTCAGGCCGACACTAGCGTTTCCGGCAAAGAAGACCGTCCTGGCAGGGTGGTGCGTATCGTCGGTCCGCAATTCTTCCCCGATAATGGCGATATCAAGCTGCACGGCGCGGGCGGCAAATCCAATCGCCGACAATAGTACCCGGAACTGCCGGCCAAGAGAGGCGAAGTCATGACGCTGTCGATGAGGGACGGATTCCCGCCCTTTCTGTCCGATGAAAACGGCCATATCTCGGCCTGCGACGAGAGTCAGAACTGGCTGGTAATCGTCACCCGCGAGGCGCTCGAGGATGTCGCCGAGCCAGCGGATGCGTCCCTTTTGAGGCTGCTCGAATATCATTCACTGTTTCTCGAGGTCGCAGCCTTCAAGCTGGAGCATGGTCGCGCCGGCGACGAGGACACGATCTGGATCCAGACGGACGATCTGAGGGAATGGCAGTCTCTCCAGACCTCCTGATGCCGTCACAGCCTGTCCATTGACAAGGACGCCATGCGCTTCCCGCATGACTGTCATGCGAGCCTGTGGATGCCCATTTTTATGCTGCACTGCCGCAATTTCTTCGCTACGGAGGGGTATTCAATCGGGCCGGCAGATTTTCTCCCAAGACTTGCTGCTGACCCATCCTTCGAAGGAGAGATGATTATGATGATCGGGAAAAAAGTACCCTCCGTCACCTTCCGCACCCGCGTTCGCGATGAATCTGTCGGTGGCTCGAACCCCTTCCGGTGGCAGGACGTGACATCTGCCGACTATTTCGCCGGCAAGCGCGTCATCGTGTTTTCCCTGCCGGGCGCATTCACGCCGACCTGCTCGACCTTCCAGCTTCCTGATTTCGAAAAGCTGTACGGCGAGTTCAAGGCCGCGGGCATCGACGATATCTACTGCATCTCGGTCAACGACGCTTTCGTCATGAATGCCTGGGGCAAGTCGCAGAACCTCGTCAACATCAAGCTCATTCCGGACGGTTCCGGCGAGTTTACCCGCAAGATGGGCATGCTCGTCTGCAAGGACAATGTCGGCTTCGGCATGCGCTCCTGGCGCTACGCTGCCGTTATCAATGACGGCGTCGTCGAGCAGTGGTTTGAAGAAGAGGGCTACTCGGATAACGCCGAGAACGATCCCTATGGCATTTCTTCGCCGCAGAACATCCTGGAGAACCTCAAGTCGCTTCAGGTTGCTGCCTAACAAAAAATATCCTGTCTTGATTGAGCCCCGACTTCGGGGCTCAATTCGTTTACCAGGGATATTGTAGCGGTAAATACTTTGCGTGGTTTTGAGGCGATTGCGTGCCGTAGCGAGACATTATTCCGGCATGGATTTGGCGGCACGCAACCTTTGGCAATTATTGCGTTTCTGTCTAAATTAGAACATTATAATCAAATGCTTATGGTTTGTTCGCTGAGCGTTCACAACTTACCGGTAGGCCGCATTCTATCGATTTCCTTAACACTCTGTAATGAGAAGGGCGGCTATCCCAAATGCGGGTGTTGCGGGAGTGGGGAGGGCGGTTTGCATGTCTAGATGGATACCGCTACAGGTCGAGCTCGGTAACTTTCATCAACGCCGGACGATCTATATCTTCGCCTTAAAGGCGAGTTTTCTATCGGTTCTCCTCTCGCTCATGGTGGTCGTGACGGCCTTGCCGGTGATGTCGTGGCTCGGCATTTTGCGGCTGCCGCTAGCGGACTGCATCCGGCTTGGCATCATGCTCTCCTGGCTGATCGGGGGAACGGTGTCCGCCATTCTCGCGGTCCTGACAGGCTACTCCATCCACGAAATTTCGGTTTCGCGTGCCGAGTTCGAACGTTTGAGCCGCACCGACACGCTTTCTGGACTATTCAACCGTCGCGCCTTTGCCGAATCCATGGCGGGCGCGGATAAAGATGCATCGCTGGTCATCTTCGATGTGGACCGCTTCAAGTCGGTCAACGACCGCTATGGTCACGCCGCCGGTGATGCCGTTATCGTTGCGATCTCCGGAGTGTTGTCGAAAATTTTCAGCGAGCAGGCCGTGGTCGGTCGTCTCGGGGGCGAGGAGTTCGGTGTTCTGCTATCCGGAGGCAGTGCCGAAGATCGTATTGCGCGGATCGAAGCTGCGAAGGTCACAGTCTGCAACACCAGTATTTTGATCGATTGTGGCGCGATCTCCGTCACGATCTCGGCGGGTATTGCCGACTTCACCCCGGTGCGCAGTCCGGAGGCTGTCTATGCGGCTGCTGACAACGCGCTTTATCTCGCGAAGGCGCTGGGCCGAAACCGGGTTGTACATGAAAACGAAAGGCCCCACACCGTCGCGCACTGTTCCAGTTTGCTCGATCCCGACATGACATATATGACCGCAATGCCTCGGCCCGGGTTTGGCGCCTGGGAAACCAAACGTCGCGTTCGCATTCCTGTTGCATAGACGATGACTATTTTGCATGGTCACGCTTCACAGAAACGGAACCTTCCATGCAACGCATCACCTCCTATCTTCCGGCTGGCACCCCATCTTCCCATCCGATCGAAAAGGTCGTCCTGCCGCATGATCTTCGCCATCTTCGCCGCAAGCTTCTGCATCTGGAGAACGGCGACATGGTCATGCTCGACCTCAAGGAAGCGGTTCTGCTGGCCCACGGCGATCTTCTGGTGCGCGAGGACGGTGAACTCATCGAGATCGTCGCTGCGCCGGAGAAGCTGTTCGAGATCAAGCCGCGCAACCGGTTGCATCTGATCGAGCTCGCCTGGCACCTCGGCAACAGGCATCTACCGGCACAAATCGAGGAAGATCGTATCCTCATCCTGCGCGATCACGTCATTCGATCGATGCTCGAAGGCCTGGGTGCCGATGTGGCCGACGTCACCGAGCCTTTTCAGCCGGCGCGAGGCGCCTACCATTCGCATGGTCACGACCACGGCCATCCGGCACACGACTGACCGTCATGGGTGACGTCAGTCAAACAACTGCCCTGCTGCGTCTGATGGCCTGGCTGTCGCCGGCCTTCCCGATTGGTTCGTTTGCCTATTCGCAAGGCCTCGAAAGAGCGGTGCATGACGGGCTGGTGACCAATGCCCGGGATCTCGATTCATGGTTGTCCTCGGTCCTTACCCATGGCGCTGTCTGGAACGATGCGGTGTTGATGGCCGAGGCGCATACTTCGGCATCTGATCCCCAGCCGCTTGCTGCCTGCGCCGAACTCGCAGAAGCTTTGGCCGGTTCGCGGGAGCGGCATCAGGAAACAATGCTACTGGGGGACGCTTTCCTGGCGGCTGCCGGCGCATGGCCGCAGATGCCGGTGTCTGTTCCTGAAAAGCTTGCCTATCCCGTTGCCGTCGGCGCGGTTGCCGCAGCCCATGGGGTCGGGGCACGCGACGCTATCGCGGCTTACCTGCATGCCTTCGTGTCGCAGGGCGTCTCGGCGTCCATTCGGCTCAGTGTATGTGGCCAGAGGGACGGCGTCGGGGTGCTTGCCGGGCTTGAAACCCTGGTTTCGACTACCGCCGCCAAAGCAGCGTCTTCCACCCTGGACGATCTGGGTTCGGCCGCTGTCCAGGCCGACATCGTGGCTCTCAGGCACGAGACGCAACGGGTGAGGCTGTTCCGCTCGTGATCGCCGCTCTGCCACTCTCATCCCGGCGGGGCGGGGTGCGGATACGTCATTTGCCTCTATCCGCCGCTGTCGCGTTTCACTATCCTTATGTTTTATCGGAGTTCGAACCATGAAATCCAGAAACGGTCCCCTGCGCGTCGGTATCGGCGGTCCTGTTGGCTCCGGCAAGACGGCGCTGACGGAGAAGCTGTGCAAGGCATTGCGCGACGAGTATTCCGTCGCCGTCGTCACCAACGACATCTACACGACTGAAGATGCCGAGGCACTGGTACGGATGCAGGCGTTGCCGTCCTATCGTATCGTCGGCGTGGAGACCGGCGGTTGTCCGCACACCGCCATCCGCGAGGATGCAACCATCAACCTGCAGGCGATAGCCGGGCTGAATGCGCGGATTCCGGATCTCGATATCGTCTTCATCGAATCCGGTGGCGATAACCTCGCCGCAACGTTCTCTCCGGATCTTGCCGACATCACCATCTATGTGATCTCGGTCTGCCAGGGCGAGGAAATCCCGCGCAAGGGCGGGCCCGGCATCACGAAATCGGACATGCTGGTCATCAACAAGAAGGACCTTGCGCCGCATGTCGGTGCCGATCTCGAGGTCATGGACCGTGACGCAACCCGCATGCGGGCCGATCTGCCCTTCGTGTTCTCCGACATGAAGCGCGGCGACGGCGTTGGCACGATCGTCGATTTCCTCAAGCTCCACGGCGGGCTTTGAAGCTCAGACGTTTCTAAGCGCTTCCGGGTCCTTGATCTCGATCAGGCGGCCGTGGACTGTGACGCCGGAGCTCCTAAGGGTCGAGAACGCCCGCGACAGGGCTTCCGGCGCCAGGCCCAGTTTTCCTGCCAGCAGGCTTTTGGGGAAGGGTAGGCGGAGCTGGGCGGCTTCGCCGCTGCCGGCGCAGGCATTCAGCAAATAGTTGGCGACCCTCTGCGGGGCCGTCTGCAGCCGGTCATTGGCGATGCAATCTATGCTGTCTAGAAAGTGGCTCGATATGACGCTCACCATCGCCTTGTCGATCGCGCAATAACGCTCCGCAAGACGCCGCACGGAGTGCGTCTCGAACCGGCAGAGGAGCGTCGTGTCCGTCGCCTGGGCATTGTAGCGGTATCCGCCCTCTGCATAGAGTACGCACTCTGCAAAGGTGTCTCCGGGGCCGCAAAGGCGGATATCCGCTTCCCTGCCGTCCCTGTTCAGGCGGTAGAGGCGAACATAGCCGCTCAGCACGCAGTAGAAGAATTCCGACGGCTCATTTTGGCGGAAGATAATATCGCGCGCTTCGCAGTGGACGGCGGAGGCGCTCTCGACCAGCTTGTCAGAGGCTTCTCCGATCAGCGAACTGATAAACGGCATTGTCCGGAGAAGCGACTTCTCACGCTCGCCCATCGGCAGCAGACTGCTCATGCACGAAGCCCTCCAAAAATATAATGTTCATCATAGCCACCCGAGGCTTTCACCAACTTGACCTGGATCAAGGATGCCCCCGTCGGCCAGCCATCGCAGCGCTTTCGTACCCGCCTGTCACTATCGCACATTATTCAGCGGCGTGAGGCGGCAAGTTGAGGATATTCCGTTTATCGTCGCCCGCCCGGTGGGAAGGATCCTTCTGCTCCAGCCGCTCGAAGCGCCGCTCCAGATCCGTGAGTTCCGCCCGGTTCGCCGCCATCGCAGCTGCGAGGCTTTCCTGGGTAACGACGACGTCGTCGGCATCCCTGCGCCCGACCAGACGTCCGAAGAGCCAGCCGAGCAGACGCGACAAGTCGTCCATGATGAGGAAGAAGGACGGCACGACAATCAGGCTCAGCACGGTTGAGACGATGATGCCGCCGATGACGGCAATTGCCATCGGCGCGCGGAACGAGCCGCCTTCGCCGACGCCCAATGCGGAGGGCAGCATACCGGCCGACATGGCAATCGAAGTCATGATGATCGGCCGCGCGCGCTTGCGTCCGGCTTCTACCATGGCTTCGACGCGCGGCATGCCCTTGTGCATCATCTCGATGGCGAAATCGACTAGCAGGATGGCGTTCTTGGTCACGATGCCCATCAGCATGAGGATGCCGATCAGCACCGGCATGGACAGCGGGTTGTGGGTGACGATTAGCGCTGCTGCGACGCCGCCGATGGCAAGCGGCAGCGAGAACAGGATGGTAAAGGGCTGGATGACATCCTTGAACAGCAGGATCAGCACCGACAGCACCAGCAGCAGCCCTAGCAGCATGGCATTGATGAAGCCCTGCTGCATTTCGTTCTGTACCTTGGCGTCGCCGCTTTCAGCCAGGTGGACGCTTGCCGGAATATTCGCCCCGGCGACGATCTGGCGGAAACGGTCGGATGCACTGTTCAGCGCGACTCCCTGCGGCAGGTCGGCGCCGATGGAGACGACGCGGTAACGGTTGTTGCGCTTGATCGAGCTCAGGCCTTCGGAATAGTCGATGTCGGCCACCGTCGATAGCGGCACCGTGCCGCCGGTTGCCGTCTGGATCCTGAGTGCGCGGATGGCGGCGAGATCGCGCCGCATGTCGAGAGATGCCTGAACGCGGATCGGGATCTGGCGGTCGTCGAGCGAGATCTTCGCAAGCAACGAATCGCTGTCGCCGATGGTAGCCACCCGCAAGGTGTCGGATATCGCCTGCGGCGTGATGCCGAGCCGGGCAGCCTCGTCCTTGCGCGGATGGATCTGCAGTTCCGGACGCGGCAAGGCGCCATCCGGGCTGACATTTGCCAGCAGCGGATCGGCTCGCAGCTTCGATTCCAGCGTCGCGATGGCGCCGTTGAGATCGGTTGAGCTACGCGACAGGAAGTTGAACGACAGGTCGCGCTCGCCGCGGTCGTTCAGCTTGGTGATCCGGACATCGGGGATATCGCGCAACTTGGCGAAGACTTCCTTCTCGATATCCCATTGCGGCCGAATGCGACCCTTCGGGGTTACCTTCGGCAAATGCGGGCCGACGATGGGGATGGAGCCGAGGACGTCGTTGACGAGCCTCGTTACGAGCGATTGGTCGCGCTTGAAAAGCCCGAGGGTCACGGTCGCGCGGCGCAATTCCAGGTCGCCCTTCGGAGACGCTCCTCCGAGCACGAAGACGCTTTCGACGCCGGCGATGTCCTTGACCCGCTTGTAGACGGCGTCGGTCGCTTTGTCGGTGTCGTCGAGGCGGGCATTTGGCGGCAGTTCGACGGAGAGCACGATCCGCGAAGCATCGTCAGGCGGCAGGAAGCTGCCCGGCACCTGGAAGAGAAAATAGACGGACCCGATCAGGAAGGCGATGGCCGCCAGCAGCGTCGTGTAGCGCCAGCGCGTGGTAACCCGGATCATCCGCGTGTAGCCGCGCATCATGCGCCCGTCATTGTCGTGATGATCGTCCATGCCGTCTTCGGCACTCATCAGGTAGGCTGCCATCATCGGCGTGATGAGCCGGGCGACCAGTAGCGAGAAGAACACCGAGAAGGCGACGGTGAGGCCGAACTGGATGAAATACTGGCCGGGTATGCCCGGCATGAAGGAGACGGGCACGAACACGGCGATGATGGTGAAGGTGGTGGCGATGACCGCCAAGCCGATTTCATCCGCAGCCTCGATGGCCGCGCGGTACGGCGTCTTGCCCATCTTGATGTGGCGGGCGATATTTTCGATCTCTACGATGGCGTCGTCGACGAGGATGCCGGTCGCCAGCGTCAGGGCGAGGAAGCTCACCAGATTGAGCGAGAAGCCCATCAGGTCCATGATCCAGAAGGTGGGAATGGCCGACAGGGGGAGGGCGATGGCCGAGATCAGCGTGGCGCGCCAGTTCTTCAGGAACAGGAACACGACAATGACGGCGAGCAGCGCGCCTTCCATCAGTGTGTCGATGGCCGCCTCGTAGTTGCCATAGGTGAAGTAGACCGAATCGTCGATCAGTTCGATGCTGACGTTCGGGTTTTCCGTCCTGACCTTCGCGAGGCTTTCGGACACAGTCTTTGCGACGCTGACTTCGCTGGCGCCCTTGGCGCGGAAGACGCCGAAGGTGACCACCGGATTGTTGTTGAAGCGCGAGAAGGATTTCGGCTCCTCATAGGTATCCTTGATCGCGCCGAGATCGGAAAGCTTCACGAAGCGCCCGTTGGACAGCGCAATCGTGGTGTCGGCAAGCTGGGCCACGTCGCGGGCATCGCCGAGCACGCGGATTGCCTGCTCGCTGCCGGCCACCTGGCCACGGCCTGAGCCGAGATCGATGTTGGTGCCGCGCAGTTGCTGGTTGACGCTGAGCGCGGTGATGCCATGGGCGTTCAGCTTGTCGGGATCGAGCTCGATGCGCACCTCGCGGTTCGCACCGCCGTACCGGTCGACGCGGCCGATGCCCTTCTGGCCCTGAAGCGAACGCTTGACGGTGTCGTCGACGAACCACGAGAGTTCCTCGAGCGTCATATTGGGAGAGGAGACCGCAAAGGTCTGGATCGCCTGGCCTTCGACATCGACCTTGGATACGATCGGTTCGTCCACGTTGCCCGGCAGGTTGCCGCGGATACGGTCGACGGCGTCCTTGGTGTCCTGGACGGCCTGCTGCGTCGGCACTTCAAGGCGGAAGACCACCACAGTCTGCGATACGCCGTCATTGATCGTCGACTGGATTTCGTCGATGCCGTTGATGCTGGCGACGGCGTCCTCGATCTCCTTGGTCACCTGCATTTCCAGTTCCGCCGGAGAGGCGCCGTTCTGGGTTACGGTGATGTTGACGACGGGAACGTCGATGTTCGGAAAACGGGTGATCGGCAGCTTGTTGAAAGCTTGCACGCCGACAAACAGCAGCAGCACAAAAGCCAGCAGCGGTGCGACGGGATTGCGGATGGACCAGGCGGAGAAATTCATCTGAGCCCCGTTCAGTTGGTTGCAGCGGGCATATCGTGCACCGGCGTAATGTGGTCGCCGTCGCGCACGTAGGCACCCGCCTTGGCCACCACCTCGTCGCCGGCATTCAGACCCTTGACGATCTGGATATAGGCGCCGTCCTGGATACCGGTTTCAACGCTGACGAACTTGACGATCCCGTTTTCGACCCTGCGGGCGGACGATCCCTGTGGCTCGTTGTTGACAGCAGTCAGCGGCAAGGCGATGCCGTCCGTCTGGTTTATGACGATCTCTGTGCTGCCGTACATGCCGGCGCGTGCCTTGCTGCCATCGTCGATATAAATGTGGACCGCGCCGAGCCGGGTGACGGCATCGACTGTCGGGGAGACGAGACGCACCGAGCCGGTCAGCTTTTCACGGCTGCCGGAGAGCGAGACGGTGGCCTTCTGCCCCGCCTGGATCTTGGTTATATCGCTCTCTGAGACGTCGGTGACTAGCTCGAGGGCGCTGTCCCGGATGATGGTAAACAGCGGATCGCCTGAGCCGTTGGCAATGGCGCCAACGCGCGCGTTGCGCGACGCGACCGTGCCGCTTACGGGCGTCTTGACGCCGGTGCGGGCAAGCTTCAGGTCGATGTCGGCGATCTGGCTGTCGACCACCTTGAGATCGGCTTCCTGGACGGCGATGGCTTGTTCGGCCGATGTCACCCTTGCCTTGTTGGCTGCTGCCGACGCCGTTGCCTGCTCGACGGTCGAAACCGAGACGGTACCCTTTTCACCCATGGCAACGGAGCGTGCGCGCTGCAATTCGGTCTGGGCGTCGTTGGCTTGCGCCTCGATCAGCTGGGCGTGCAACTGGGCAAGCGTCGCCTGACCCTTCGCGCGCGTTGCCTGCGTCTCGGCCTTCTGGAGCACCAGCGCATCGTCGCTCAGCGTCGCCAGCGTGCTGCCGGCCGTTACCTTGTCGCCAACGTCGGCATGCAACGTCTTGATCGGCAGGCCATCGACGAGCGGCTGGATGTAGACTTCCTCGACTGCCTTGACCGTTCCGGTGGCGACGATTTTCTCGACCATGTTGCGCTTCACGGCCTGCGTCACGACGATGGCCGGAAGGTTCTGCTTGGGGGCCGCAACAGCAGTTTCCTCCGCGCTTGCGGCAAAGGCGGGCAGCAGACTCAAGAGCAGGAATGCGGCGGTCTGGGCTTTGAGCGGCGTGCGGAACATGCTGTTCTTTCGAATGTTGCGGTCGATCGTCGGGCGTTTGGAAATGCGGCAGTTCTCGATGCTCGGTTTACTCGCCATCTGCAATAGCGCTCTTACCTGTGAAAACGCCCCGTAGACCCCTTTTGACAAGGTTACGACCCGTTCCAAACTTCGGATCATGAAGTTCAATACTAGCAAAAATAAGTTTTGAAAGCGCCTTGTTTAAAAGTTCCTGAGAGCGCCCTCCAGATTGGAGGTGGCGACACTCCGTTGGACTTCCACAAGGCGTCGGGATGCTATTCCGGCTTTACGAATTTTCGCCGAAAAGACTGCTCTTTCCAAGGACACCGAGCAGCATTCTCAATCCGGGCTGGTGCACGGCTTCAATCGCCTCCGGAAAGGGTACCCATCTCATGATGCGTTGACCCTTCTCCGGAAACTCCGTAACGGCAAGGCGGACGTCGAGAAGGTGGACTGAAACACGGTAGGATGCGTTGGTGCCCTCCTTGCGGTAGGCAAATGCTCCAAGGATCTCGGGCGCGCACGTGCCGCGTATGCCGGCCTCCTCGAAAGCTTCGCGCTCCGCCGCCTGTGCGGAGGTTTCGCCAGCTTCGACATTGCCTTTGGGGATGCCCCATCGCCCGCTCCGACGACTGGTGATCAGCAGCACCTCGCGGGAAATCCGGCGATAGCAGATTGCACCCGCCCGCTCGAACAGCGGCTGTGCAGTCTGCTTCAGGGCAGGCGCCCCCGTCTGCAGCTTCACCGTCGGCTCATCCATGGCAGCGCACCCCTGGAGCCTTCAATGGGACCCATACCGATGATGACGTCATCGCCAGAACCTTTTGACATCGAGCAGATCGTCCAGCGCATCCGCGGATGCTTGGAGTAGCTTGGTCTTCCTTCCTGTCGGGGATAGCCTGCCGGCATCCGGGTGGTCTTCCAGGCCGTGATCACGAAGGACTGCCGGCGCCGTGGCGAGATCGTTGACGCCGCCCAGATGTTCCTGGAGTTTCTCAAGAGCTTTCACGAACTCCCTGTGGCGCCTTCGTCCTTGCTTGTCGCTGAACAAGGAGGCGAAAAACTCGGCGGCGTAGCGAAGTTTCTTCGCATCCTTTCTAACCTCGTGGCGCTCCGTGTCGGTTCCATCTGCCAGAAGTTTAGCGTTTCGCCTGATGGTCTTGCGCAGGCGGTCGAGGGCATGGGAGGCGAACTCCGAGGCCGGCGCGTGGCGCGCTTCCCGGGTTTCCTCCATCTCCAGATAGGCGCCGCACCATAACCACTCGATGAAATCCATGGCCACCCGCCGTGCGCGCGGAGATGCCATCGCCTCTATGGCGAGATCGTATTTTTCGGTGCGCAGAACCTTCAGGCGGTCGCGAAGCTCGCCGTTGTCTGCAGTCGATACGAGAATGTCGAAGTTGCGAGCGTCGCCCATGATCGAGGCCAGCCATTTCAGTTCGGCGGCAATTCGGCCTGCCTCGGGATCGACCAGAATAGGCTTGAAGATCGACAGGGCCGAACGGAGCCGGCGCAGGGAGACGCGGGCCTGATGCAGCGCTTCCGGGTTTCGTCGATCGGCTAGCACCGTCTCGTTCAGGCGAAATTGCCGGAAGCAGGATTGGCCAATGGTCTGGAAGGCCGTCACGGCGTTGGCCGTTCGGTCGAGTTGCACGGGCTCGGCTTTATAGAAATTCTGCAACGGCGCGACCAGGGCGTAACCGCGTTCGGATTTCGAAAGCACCCCGAGGCGCAGGCCGTCGATATCCTGGATCTTGCGCGCGGCGCGAAAGAGATCGAGCGTGTTGCCGTCCTTCAATTCCAGTTCGACCTCGCACACCGGGCTGCGGCGGTCCCCGGCGATGACGATGCCCTCGTCGACGACGATCTCGATTTCGGAGCCGTCCTCCCTGTGCAGCCATTTCTTTCGCTGCACCTGCACGATGAACTGGACCACGAGTTGATCGGCATCGAGATCGGGCCATAGGTCTGTGGAAATGGGTGCGGTGTGATCGAGAACAGGGACGTCCGTCTCGACGATCGATTCCCATTCGGGCCTTGCAAACAGGCCGGCAGTGCTCTGGTGCGTTGCCTTGATCGTCTGGGTGCGGACATCGCCTGCCTGCCGGATGCGAAGCGAAAAGCCTGCGTTGCGCAACGTCTGGTCAGGGGTGTCGAAGTAGAGCGCGCGCTGCTCGAAGACCGCCAATGGCTCGCCCAGTAGTGGCGAGTTCAGAAGCCTGTCCTTGGCTTCCTGCGACAATTCGAGCTTCAGTTCGATTTCGCGTGTCAAATGTCATTCTCCAGGTTGCAACACGCCATAGCCCTCAAGTGTTAAGGCTTGCCGCTCCAGCCTTCCCGACGCCACTGGTCCGCACGCTCGTCGATGTCGATGGAGCCTTCGTCGTCGAGGATATTGCGGGCGATGTCGTACTGCGCCTTGTCGACGTCGATCACCGATACCAGAAAACCGCCGCGTCGCAGGCCTTCGGAATAGGCGGCTCGCTCGTGGTCGGCGAAGAACCAGTTTTCGAGCTTGTGCCAGAAGTCGACCGGCTCCGCTGCAGTTGCCGGCTCGTCGCCTTCGCTGGCGATATTGGGGAGGAAATGGACTGCTTCCGACGGAATGCCGGCGTCTTGCAGGCGGGCGACTGCGGACGCTGCTTCGCTCCTGCTGTCGAAGATCGCCGAGAGCGTGCAGGCGGACGCCGGGCGGAAATCCGGGTCGTTTTCACTGGAGATGTTGTTCATGTCGGTCTCCTCGTTCGGCTGCGATCAAAGCGAGTGTCGCTGGAAATGGCGCGGCTGGCAACACGCAGTCCGCTAGCGGGCGGATGCTCCACCGCAGGCTGAAAATCTGCAGGTCGAAGGACCCAGATATCGCTAGGATAGCCGCTGCGGGTGACAATCAGTTTACAGCACGTGCGCCTTTATCTCGGCAGGTTCGGGCGAAAGTGGTGATGAACCAATCGGTTCCGAGCCTATTTTGCCTCGGGATCCCGATCTGACGCGGCAATTTCACCGCCCCTCAACGCAGAAACGCGCAGGCATGAGAGCCCGCGCGTTTCAGGACTGTTAGAGCGTTAAGACTACTTCAGCGCGGCATCGGTGATGGCGTGCGTCCAGGCGTCCTTGGGCTCCTTGGTGATGATCTTCTGGTCCAGCAGGGCTTTTTCGGTGCGTTCGTAGAGCGCCTTGTCGAGCTTGCCGGAGCCGATCAGCTTGGCGACTTCGCCGGCCATGAACTTCTGGTGGGCTTCGTCCTGACCGCCGTTATCGACGACGATTTCGGCGGCTTCATCGGGATGCTCGACGGCGTATTTCCAGCCCTTCATGGAGGCGCGAACGAACTTGACCATCTTTTCCTTGAAGGCCGGGTCCTTGAGCTTCGTTTCGTTGGCGTAGAGGCCGTCTTCGAGCAGGTTCACGCCGAGCTTGGTATAGTTGAAGACGGTGAGGTCCTCAGGTTTGAAGCCGGCGTCGAGGACCTGGCCATATTCGTTGTAGGTCATCACCGAGATGCAGTCGGCCTGCTTCTGGATCAGCGGCTGGACGTCGAAGCTCTGCTTCAGGACCGTGACACCGTCCGTGCCGCCCGATGTCGGGATCTTCAGCTTGTTCATCCAGGCGAAGAACGGATATTCGTTGCCGTAGAACCAGACGCCGAGCGTGTGGCCTTTGAAGTCGGCTTCGGTCTTGACCGGGCCGTCCTTGCGGCAGACCATTTCAAGGCCTGACTTCTCGAAGGGCTGGGCGATGTTGATCAGCGGCACGCCCTTTTCGCGGGCAACCAGGGCACCGCCCATCCAGTCGACGATCACGTCAGCGCCGCCGCCGGCGATGATCTGCTCAGGAGCGACATCAGGGCCGCCCGGCTTGATGTCGACGTCCAGGCCTTCCGCCTTGTAGAAGCCCTTGTCCTTGGCGACGTAGTAGCCGCCGAACTGGGCTTGGGCGACCCATTTCAGCTGCAGCGTCACCTTGTCGGCAGCAAGTGCTGACTGGGCTGCGGCAACGGCCATGGTGCCGGCCATCAATGTCATGACTATTTTTTTCATTTTCTTCCCTTTTCCCTCTGAAGTTATGCCTGCGATCCCTGGCCAGGATAGCAGGCCGTCTAGCCACCACGGCTCGACGGATGCCAGAAAGTCGTTGCCCTTTCCACCAAGGCCACGACGCCATAGAAAACGGAGCCGGCAATCGCCGCCACCGTGATTTCCGCCCACACCATGTCGACGTTCATCCGGCCGATTTCGGTCGAGATGCGAAAGCCCATGCCGACGATGGGGGTGCCGAAGAATTCCGCGACGATGGCACCGATCAGAGCCAGCGTCGAGTTGATCTTCAATGCGTTGAAGATGAAGGGTGCTGCGGCTGGAAGCCGGAGCTTGAACAGGGTCTGGGTGTAACTCGAGGCGTAGGTGCGCATCAGGTCACGTTCTATCGCTCCCGATGCCGCAAGGCCTGCCACGGTGTTCACCAGCATCGGAAAAAAAGTCATGATGGTAACCACGGCCGCCTTCGATTGCCAGTCGAAGCCGAACCACATGACCATGATCGGGGCGACGCCGATGATTGGCAGGGCGGAGGCGAGGTTGGCAATCGGCATCAGGCCGCGCCTCAGGAAAGCGAAGCGGTCGGCGAGGATCGCCACCAGAAATCCGCTGATGCAGCCGATGGCGTAGCCGGCGATCACCGCCTTGAAGATCGTCTGGCGAACGTCGGCGGCAAGGATCGGCAAGGAACTGGCAATTCGGACGGCAATGGCACTCGGCGGCGGCAGGATGATGAACGGGATGCCGGCGCCACGCGTAGCGGCCTCCCAGATGATCAGGATCCAGGCACCGAAGATCGCCGGAATTAGCAGCCTCAGGACCGTACCGGAAAAGCGCGAGTGCGGGCGGATATCCGAAAGAATGCTGACGCAGCGCCACGCGAGCAGCCATGCGGACGCCAGCAAAAGGAAGAATGACAGTCTGGCGGCGCCCTCATTGCCGGTGATTGCGGTCAACAGCAGCCAAGCGACTTCATGGGCTGCCAGAAACAGGATGGCAGCACTGATCGCCGGCGGCAGTGTCAACTGCGACAGAAAGCATGAGATGATGATCATGAAGAAGATCAGGGCGCTGATACCGGGCAGGATGGGATCGCCGCTGCCGGGTTCGATCAGCGGAAAGGTGAGGGCGGCGCCGATGCAAAGAAGGATCGCCACGAGGCTTTGCCAGGAATACTGGAGGTTCTTCATGATGGGCGCCTCCCCATCGCACGGTCGACGATGCGGGCGGCAATGCTGACGATGCCGACGAGCAGGGCCGCTAGTACCGAGCCCGCGACGAGCGCGGCCCAGATGTCGATCGTCTGGCTGTAATAGGAGCCGGCGAGGAGTTTTGCGCCGATGCCGGCGACAGCTCCGGTCGGCAATTCAGCGACGATGGCGCCGACCAGGCTCGCCGCAATACCGACCTTCATCGAGGTGAACAGGTAAGGCACGGAGGCGGGCAGACGCAGCTTCCAGAATGTCTGGGTGGCTGTGGCCTTGTAGGTGCGCATGAGGTCCAGGTGCATGGCTTCGGGTGAGCGAAGACCCTTGACCATGCCGACCGTCACCGGAAAAAACGACAAGTAGGTCGAAATCAGTGCCTTGGGGATCAGCCCGGTGATGTCGACCGCGGCGAGCACGACGATGACCATCGGCGCGATGGCGAGCACCGGCACGGTCTGGGAGGCGATGATCCAAGGCATCAGGCTGCGGTCGAGCGTGACGACATGGACGATGCCGATGGCGATGAGGATACCGAGAAGCGTGCCGAAGACGAAGCCGACGGCTGTGGATGTCAGCGTGATCCAGGCGTTGTAGACGAGGCTGCGGTTGCTATCGATGGCGCGCAGGAAGGTGTTGTCAAAAACCGCAATCGCCACCTGGTGCGGCGCCGGAAGCGTCGGCTTCGGCTGCGCCATCGTCCTGCCAATGAACTCCAGTGGGCCTGTGGACACGCCGGCGCGGCTGTCGAGGTCGATCTGGAAAGGGGCGTTCATGATAACGGTGGCGACATACCAGATCGCCAGGATGGCGAGGAGAACGGTCGTCACGGGAATGAACTTGTGCCGGAAAAACTGTTCGTTCTCCATGCTCACGCCTTTCCCTGCAAGGGAAGCAGCATCAACGCCATAGATACGACGCCGAGCCCGACACCTGCCATCTGCGCCAAGCTGAGGCGCTCGCCGAAGACGACAAAGGCGATGATGTTGATGGCGACCAATTGCACGATGGCCGAGGCGGAGATGGCAAGGCCAAGGCCGCCCTCGCGCATCAACCGCACCATCATCAGGTTTCCGACGCAGTAAAGCCCGAGGGACAGCACGAGGATCAGGACATTGCTGGTGGCGATATAGGCCCGCGATGCGGTGGCGCCGCCGAGGAAGATCAGCATGGCGCCGCCGAGCCAGAGGAGGAAGGTGCCGTTCATGGCCTATTCCTCATAGGAGTGGCCGGCGCGCAGGCCTTCGCGGACGCGGTGGGCGATGGCGAGGAATTCGGGGGTTTCACGGATGCCGAGCGGACGCTCCGCCGGCAACGTGGATTCGATGATATCGGTCACCCGGCCGGGGCGCGGCGACATCACGACGATCCTCGTCGACAGGTAGACCGCTTCAGGGATCGAGTGGGTGACGAAGCAGATCGTCTTGTTGGTGCGGGCCCAGAGTTTCAGCAGTTGCTCGTTCAGATGATCGCGGACGATCTCGTCGAGTGCGCCGAAGGGTTCGTCCATCAGCAGAAGGTCGGCGTCAAAGGCGAGTGCGCGGGCGATCGATGCGCGCTGCTGCATGCCGCCCGACAATTGCCAGGGGTGCTTCTTCTCGAAGCCGGTGAGGTTGACGAGGTCCAGCGTCCGGGCGATGCGTTTGTCCCGCTCATCCTTCGCGTAGCCCATGATTTCGAGCGGCAGGGAGATATTCTTCTCGATGGTGCGCCACGGATAGAGCGCTGGAGCCTGGAAGACATAGCCATAGGCTCGCGCCTTGCGGGCCTCTTCAGGCGTCATGCCGTTGACGTCGATTTCGCCGGAAGTCTTCTTCTCGAGATCGGCGATACAGCGCAGAAACGTCGTCTTGCCGCAGCCTGAAGGGCCGATGAAGGAGATGAAATCGCCCTTGCGGACATCGAGATCGACGTTGCTCAGCGCATGCACCGGACCATCGCTCGTCTGGTAGGTGAGACAGAGATTTCGGGCAGACACGACGGATGCCGTGATCTTCTGTTCTGGCGTGGATGCGATTACCGACATTTCTTCACGGGTCCCAATTTTGTCCCGTCCTCGAAAAGGATGCGGTAACTGCTCTTGTCTACACGGATGATATCAACTCTCTCTTCGCCAGCGCTGTCTTCACCTTCTGCCTGGCAGGCGGCCGTGACGGTGAACCTGTCGTTGCTGGTCTTGACGATCTTCTTGAACTCGCAGCTGGAAACGGACGTCGTCACGGCATCAGGCGTCAGCAGCAGGAATGTATCGGCACCGCTCGATTCTCCGGTCTTTGCATAGATGCATCCTTCCTTGCTGCCATAATTGCCGTCGATGGCCAGTCCCAGGCCATCGGCGTTTGCATAGGTCGGTACGAGCAGAATGGCGGTAACCAGAAGGTGGCGGGCGCGCACAGTTACACCCCGCTTGCCGGGATGCCGGTGCGCTGGACCTTGCGGGGCGCGACGACGTCTTTCCAGGTGGACAGGGCCTTGTTGACGGCGGCGAAGGGTTCGCGCTTCACAAACTTGCCGTGGCCTTCCTGGGTTTTCACCGTCGTCTCCTCGATGGCAACGACACCGCGGGTCAGCGTATAGCGCGGCAGTCCGACGACCTGCTTGCCCTCGAAGACGTTGTAGTCGATGGCCGACTGCTGGTTTCCAGCCGAGATCGTCTTGGCACGAGTGGGGTCCCAGACGACGATATCGGCGTCCGCACCGACCAGGATCGCGCCCTTCTTCGGATACATGTTCAGGATCTTGGCAATGTTGGTGGAGGTGACCGCGACGAACTCGTTCATCGTCAGGCGGCCAGTGGCGACGCCATGGGTCCACAGCATCGGCAGACGGTCTTCGAGGCCGCCCGTGCCGTTGGGGATCTTGGTGAAGTCGCCGACGCCGAAGCGCTTCTGCTCGGTGGTGAAGGCGCAATGGTCGGTCGCGACGCATTGCAGCGAGCCTGACTGCAGACCCGCCCACAGGCTGTCCTGATGCAGCTTCGAGCGGAACGGTGGCGACATGACGCGACGGGCGGCGTGGTCCCAATCCTTGTCGAAATACTCGGTTTCGTCGAGCGTCAGGTGCTGGATCAGCGGCTCGCCATAGACGCGCATGCCATTCTGGCGGGCGCGCCGGATGGCCTCGTGTGCTTGCTCGCAGGAGGTGTGGACGACATAGAGCGGCGCGCCGGCCATATCGGCGATGATGATAGCGCGGTTGGTCGCTTCGCCCTCGACAGCGGCAGGCCGGGAATAGGCGTGGGCCTCGGGACCATTGTTACCCGCCGCCATCAGCTTTGCCTGCATCTGGGCGACGATATCGCCGTTCTCGGCATGCACCATCGGCAAGGCGCCAAGCTCGGCGCAGCGCGAGAACGAGTGGAACATCTCGTCGTCGTCGACCATCAGGGCACCCTTGTAGGCCATGAAGTGCTTGAAGGAGTTGATGCCCCTGTCCTTGACGACGGTCTCCATCTCGTTGAAGACCTGCTCGCCCCACCAGGTCACCGCCATGTGGAAGGCATAGTCGCAATTGGCGCTGGCGGACTTGTTGTCCCAGCGGTTTAGCGCATCGAGCAGCGACTGGCCGGGCTCCGGCAGGCAGAAATCGACGACCATCGTCGTGCCCCCTGCAAGCGCTGCGCGCGTGCCGCTTTCGAAATTGTCGGCCGAGTAGGTGCCCATGAACGGCATCTCGAGATGCACATGCGGATCGATGCCGCCCGGCATGACATAACAGCCGGTGGCGTCGAGCACTTCATTTCCCAGAAGGTTCGGCCCGATCTCGACAATCACCCCATCCTCGATCTTGACGTCGGCCTTGTAGGTCAGGTCGGCCGTGACAACGGTGCCGTTCTTGATGACTGTGCTCATGGCTTTCGTTCCCGATTGTGAAATTTTCGGTGTTCAAACGTCTTGGCAAGAGACCATCCGCCCTCGCCGGGATTGCGGCATGCTTCCCCTTCGCCCCGTTGGGGAGAAGGTGGCCCGAAGGGCCGGATGAGGGGCCTACAGGATCTGGTCATCCGGGCCTCTTTCCGGTGTCGATCGCAGGATAAAAGCGTAGTATCTCGTCTCGGACAGAAAGCTGCCCTTCAAGGGCTGCCAGGATCGTGTCCAGAACTGCCCGCCGCTCACGAAGAACCTCCTGGTTCCAAAAGCGTATGACCGAATAACCGTGCTGGTTAAGCCACCGGGTACGGCGGGTGTCCGATTGCATCTCTGCATGCTGGACGCCATCGACCTCAACGATCAAGCCTGTTTCGCGGCTGAGAAAATCCACCACGTAAGGGCCTAATGGAATTTGGCGTGCGAATTTGTGACCATTCAGGCGCCGATTTCTCAGATCGCTCCAAAGACGGTATTCCTCTTCAGTCTCATTTTTGCGCAATCGCCGGGCCTGCTGGGTTTTACCGGGACGTCGTCTAGTGATGTCATCCTCGTGCATTTCGCGCCCCTCATCCGACCCTTCGGGCCACCTTCTCCCCGCAGGGGAGAAGGGAGAAGACACAGCCCCCGCAGCCTTGCTATCGCTCGACGTGACTAGCATCGTCTACTCCACGATCCCCGCCGTCTCCACCACCGCGTGGAACAGTACGTCGGCGCCGGCTGATGCCCATTCCTTGGAAATATCTTCCGCCTCGTTGTGGCTGATGCCGCCGACACAGGGGCACATGATCATCGTGGCCGGGGCCACCTTGGCGGCCCAGCAGGCGTCGTGGCCGGCGCCGGAGATGATGTTCATGTGGCTGAGGCCGAGTTTTTCGGCGGCGTTGCGGACCGCTGACACCAATGTCGGATCGAAGGTCACCGGATCGAAATGGCCGACGGCCTCGATCGAGCAGCCGACGCCGAGGGCTTCGGCGATGCCTGCCGCCTCGGTCTCGATCCTTTCGCGCATCCGGTCGAGTTTGGCCAGATCCGGCGTCCGGATGTCGACTGTGAAGACGACCTTGCCGGGCAGCACATTGCGGGAGTTGGGAGAGAAGAATACCTGGCCGACACCGCCAACAGCGCCCGGCTGGTTTTCCATCGCCACGGCCTGGACCATCTCGATAATTCTTGACATGGCAAGGCCCGCGTTGACGCGCAGCGCCATCGGTGTCGAGCCGGTATGGGCTTCGCGGCCAGTGAGCGTGATCTCCAGCCACCATAGGCCCTGACAGTGGGTGACGACGCCGATCGCCTTGTTTTCGGCTTCGAGGATGGGGCCTTGCTCGATATGGTATTCGAAGTAGGCGTGCATCTTGCGGGCGCCGACTTCCTCGTCGCCGAGCCAGCCGATACGCTTCAGTTCGTCGCCATAGGTCTTTCCGTCCGGATCCTTGCGGCTGTAGGCGTAGTCGAGATCGTGAATGCCGGCAAAGACGCCAGAGGCCAGCATCGCCGGAGCAAAGCGGGCGCCCTCTTCATTGGCCCAGTTGGTGACGACGATTGGATGCTTTGTCTTGATACCGAGATCGTTCATGGTGCGCACGACTTCGAGACCGGCCAACACGCCGAGAACGCCGTCGTATTTGCCGCCGGTAGGCTGGGTGTCGAGATGCGAGCCGACATAGACCGGAAGTGCGTCGGGATCGGTACCGGGCCGGGTGGCAAACATCGTGCCCATGCGGTCGACGCCGACAGTCACTCCGGCTGCTTCGCACCATTGCTGGAAGAGATGGCGTCCTTCGCCATCGGAATCGGTGAGCGTCTGGCGGTTGTTGCCGCCGGCAATGCCTGGTCCGACCTTCGCCATATCCATCAGCGCATCCCAAAGGCGGTCGCCATTGATACGCATGTTTTCGCCTGGTGCGGCCACCATATGATAATCCTCGCCCGTTTTGTCGCGGCCATGCGAGCGGCATGACCGGTCGTTCCCTTGGTCTTGCTGCGGAGCGTTTTTTGTTTTTCTTGCTCCGGAAAATCGACGGTTGCCTTTGTATTGCAACTCATCGATAATTTGACCGATTGGTAAACATTACAGCTTCCACGCCGGTGCTCAAGATGAAAATCGCGAAAAGCGGCGACAAAATACAGGCAGATACCCGGACGATCAGATTTGGCGCCGGCGCGTGGCGGAAGTGACAACTGCGCGGGTTTCAAGGAGAAGCGAAATCGACATGGCGACCCCCAGAGCGGCGAAGACGCAGCGCCGCACCCGCATCCAGGAAGTAAAGGAAGAGGTTATTCTCGAGGCCGCCCTCGATGTCTTTTCAATGCATGGTTTTCGCGGTTCCACCATCGACCAGATTGCCGAGGTTGCCGGCATGTCGAAGCCCAATCTGCTCTACTATTTCCGCACCAAGGAGGCGATCCACCGAGCCCTGATCGATCGCGTTTTGTACACCTGGCTCGAACCGCTGCGCGTCTTCAATCCGGAAGGAAATCCCGAGAGCGAGATCCGCAGCTATATCCGTCGCAAGCTGGAAATGGCCCGGGATTTTCCGCGCGAAAGCCGGCTGTTTGCCAACGAGATGCTGCAGGGTGCACCGCATGTCGAGGACGAGCTGAAGGGGCCGCTGAAGAGCCTTGTCGACGAGAAGGCGGCTGTCATCCGCGCCTGGGCGAAGGCCGGCAAGATTGCCAAATGCGACCCTTATCACTTGATTTTCTCGATATGGTCGACCACGCAGCACTATGCCGACTTCGACGTCCAGGTGCGCGCGGTCCTCGGGCAGGGGAGCTCCGGCGAGGGCCGGTTCGAGGATGCCGCCCGTTATCTGGAGCAGCTTTTCGTCAACGGGCTGATGATCCCGCAGAAGAAGGCGTAATCACCGGCATTCACTCGTCGCGCGGCCTGAGGACGACCGCCAGAAATGCCTCGATGCTCTCCCAGGTGTAGGGCTTCTGCAGGACGGGGATGTCCGCATAGGTGTCGCCCTGCGGGATGCTGTCTCCGTAGCCGGTCACGAAGCCGAACGGGATATTCATGCCTATCAGCCGGTCGGCGATGGGAAAGCTCGTCTCCACGCCGAGATTGACGTCCAGCAGCGCCATCTGGAGCGGCTGCTGGTCTAGGGCGGCGAGCGCCTGCGACACGTTGGGAACGGCGATGACCTCGGCAGCGCCGAGGCTTTTCAGAATATCCTCACCGTTCATGGCAATGATCAGATTGTCTTCCACAAGCAACACCGACATTCCGGCGAGCGGTTGTTGACCGAGCGGTGCGGAAGCAATCTGGCTGTCGATCATTTCTTTCTGCGGAGCGGTGAGTACGGCGGCGCTGACAAAGGTCACGAATTTCGCCGGAATGACAAAATCTGCTTCCAGGCCGCCTTCGGCAAAGCGGATGCTGGTCTCGCCGTCCAGATCGTAGATGAACGAGCGTCGGATGATCGTCGATCCGAAACCGACGCGCGTGGGTGTGGTCACGGCAGGGCCGCCGCTTTCACGCCACTGGATGCGCAGATTGCCCTCGGCATCCCGATCCCAGTCGATCGCAACGACGCCCGCAGCCGAAAGGCTGCCGTACTTGACGCTGTTGGTAACGAGTTCGTGGAAGACCAGCGACGATGTCGTAAAGGCTTTCGGGTCCAGCAGCACCTCCTGGCCGTTGATATCCAGTCGGCCGGAGGTCTTGCCGAGATACGCGGCACTTTCCGCTTCCAGCAGTTGCCTGAACGACGCCGGCGCCCACTGGTCCTGGGTCAGCTGGTCGTGGGCGCGGCCGAGCGATTGCACGCGTCCCTGAAGCTGCTCGATGTAGCCGTCGACAGAAAGATCTGCGGATTTCGAGTGGCGAATCAACCCTCCGATCAGGCTGAGGATATTTCGGACGCGGTGGTTGAGTTCGGCAATCAGCAGTTCCTGACGCTCGCTCGCAACACGCCGCTCCGCATTCGCTTCCTCGGAGAGGCGCAGGATCACTTCGATCAGGGCCACCCGGATCGTCTCGGCGACGCGCAGTTGAGGGGCGGTGAAGGCGAGGGAGTGGCCGCGCACCATTTCCGACCAGCTCTCGAAGCTCTTGCGCGGCGAAAGGCGTGGACCGCCCGGACCATACTCGGCAGGTTTGTTAGGATCGCCTGCCCAGCGCACGGAGCGGATGATCTCTTGGCGAAAAAGGATGACATAGTCACGGGGAGAGCGGGAAATCGGGATAGCCAGAAGGCCGCAGACATGGGTGCTCTCGTCCCAGTCCGGATACCAGCTTCGAATGCTGTCCGTTGCAAAGACCCTGCCTGCGGCATTTCGATTGAGAAGCGACGTCAGCTCGGCGACCTGATCTTCGGAGACGGTGGCGCCGCTCAGAGCCATGCGCCCGTCGATCCAGACGCCCACTCCGTCTGCCGGAATGACATCGGCGAGAGCGTCGATCAGCCAGGCGGGGTCATCGAGCAAGCTGGTATTGCCGGCGACCGATGTCAGCAGGCGATCGCCGATCTGCTTAGCCTTGCGCTCGTATTCAAGCGCTATCCGCCGTTCGCGGCTTTCCAGGCGCGAGGCGAACATCTGTCCGAGCAATTCGGCATTGGCGCGTCGTTCCAGCGAGGGCAGGCGAGGGCTGTAGTGATGGCAGGCAAACAGGCCCCACAGCGCACCTTCGACAACGATCGAAATCGACATCGATGCTTCCACACCCATGTTCTTCAGATATTCGATATGGATCGGCGATACCGATCGCAGAACCGACATGGAAAGATCGAGTGGCTGTCCATGTTCGGTAAGCTGCGGTGCGATCGGCACAGGAACGGCATCGACGTCGGAGATGATCCTGAACAGGTTGCGGAGATAGAGTGCACGCGCCTGTACTGGAATGTCGGAGGCAGGATAGTGCAATCCGAGAAAAGAGCCGATGCCCGATCGCGCCGCTTCCGCCACGACTTCACCTGCGCCGCTCTCGTCGAAACGATAGATCATAACGCGGTCGAAGCCGGTCAGTGCGCGCGCCTGCCGTGCGCCTTCGCGAAAGAAGGCCTGCTGTGTGTCCGTCTGGTCAAGGCGCGCGGTCATGCTGCGAATCGATATCGCACCACTTTCGTCGGCCGCAGGCGACGGCTCCGCCTCGATGATTATCTGTCTATCCGAAATATGCAGCGCAATGTCGAAGCGTGCGCCACCTTCACGCAGCACGACGCCGAACAGGCGTTCGACGGTATCCTGCCCGCGGATCACGGCCATCCGGTTACGCAGCGTGTGCACAGCGTCCGGGGTAAACAATTCCGTCAGCGGCCGGCCCAGGATCTGCTCGTGCTCCACGCCGATGAATTCGCCGAGATTGACAGAGGCCCGTGCAATCAGCCAATCGGACGACAATGCCAGGAGAAAGCCGAACGGCTGTATCGTGCCGAGCTGGTGGATCGGCTCACGATCGCAATTGGTTAGGTCGATACGCTGCAATTCATCGGTCAAAAGGCGGATTTCTCCAGTTCGAGTTCGGCGGCGGCCCTGAAAGCGGCAAATACAGACCTAGCCGCCGCTATCGCGCGCTCCCTGTCAACGGGTGCAGCCGCATCCAGCCTATCCATAAACGCTTTCATGGCGCCTTTGGGTCCCTGGTAGGAGAGATATGCGGAGGGAAAATGTTCCGGTACGCGCTTTGCAAGCATCGCGCCGCCCAGTTTCGAACCTTCGATGACATAGGCTGCGCCCCAGATTTCATCGTCGGAGGAGAAGGCAGCCAAGGCGACAGGCGGGGGCATGACCAGCTCGAGCGTCGCCATGTCGGCCCGCAACAGATGGCTACGGCGACGCTCCGGCCAATCCGGGAAGATGCGGGCAATTCCGGCGGCCTCGAGAGCTTGCTCGGCTGCAGGAAGGGCGCGCGCGTGGCCTGTCAGAAATGCAGTATAGTGGACGCGATCGGTCATGTCGAAGCGACCAAACAGATGGTCGACAACATCATGGTACTCGGCAGTGCCGGCACGGAGGGCATTTCGAAAAGTCATTCAGTCGGCCCGAACAGCATATTTACTGCCCAGTGAGAGCACCAAGAACCCGGTATACCTGAGGGCTGGATTATATCCAGTCAAAGCCGAGTTTTCGGTTACTTTTCATGGAATCGCCAATTGTATAACGCCTACGTTGCCGGTTTCGATTGCCGGCCTGGCATTCCCGTGCGGGTCGATCCGACAGCAGGGGGCCGCCACGTAGCAAAAAACATGGTGCGGGCCCCGTTCCAATATCGATAACGGCTGACTGAGGACGAAAGGCTATTCGGCGGCCTGGCGTGCCATGGGGTTGTTGGGATGCGTCGTCCAGTTGGCGTAGTTCGGGTCGACAATCTTGCCGGTCCGTGTGTCCAGCGTGCCAGCCGGGAGTTCCTCCATGGTGATGCAGTTTTCGACCGGACAGACGCTGACGCAGAGATTGCAGCCAACGCATTCCTCGTTTTTCACCTCGAAATGCCGGATGCCATCGACCATGTTGGTGATCGCCTGGTGCGAGGTATCCTCGCAGGCGATGTAGCAGCGGCCGCATTTGATGCAGGCATCCTGATCGATCTTGGCCTTGGCGATGTAGTTGAGGTTGAGATACTGCCAGTCGGAGACATTCGGAACGGCACGGCCGATGACATCGTCGAGCGTCCGGTGACCCTTTTCGTCCATCCAGTCGGAGAGGCCGGTAATCATTTCCTGGACGATCTTGAAGCCGTAGGTCATGACGGCGGTGCAGACCTGGACGTTGCCAGCGCCAAGTGCCAGAAATTCTGCGGCGTCGCGCCATGTGGTAATGCCGCCGATGCCGGAAATCGGCAGGCCGTGGGTCTGCGGATCGCGGGCGATCTCAGCCACCATGTTGAGCGCGATCGGTTTGACGGCGGGGCCGCAATAGCCGCCGTGGCTGCCCTTGCCGCCGACAGTCGGGTTCGGGGCGAAATTGTCGAGATCCACCGAGACGATCGAGTTGATGGTGTTGATCAGCGATACCGCGTCGGTTCCCCCGGATTTGGCAGCGCGGGCGGGGTTGCGGATGTCGGTGATATTTGGTGTCAGCTTGGTGATGACCGGCATGCGGGTGTATTGCTTGCACCAGCGAACGACCATCTCGATATATTCCGGCACCTGTCCGACCGCAGCACCCATACCGCGCTCCGACATGCCGTGAGGACAGCCGAAATTGAGTTCAATGCCGTCGGAGCCGGTTTCCTCGACCAGCGGCAATATCGCCTTCCAAGCCTGCTCCTCGCAGGGAACCATGATCGAGGCGATCAGCGCCCGATCCGGCCATTTCATCTTGATCTCCTTCATCTCCCGCAGGTTCGTATGGAGGTCGCGGTCTGTGATGAGTTCGATGTTGTTGAGCCCGAGCAGGCGGCGGTCGGCGCCCCAGATGGCGCCATAGCGCGGTCCGTTGACGTTGACCACAGGTGGCCCGTCCTCGCCGAGCGTCTTCCAGACGACGCCGCCCCAGCCGGCTTCGAAGGCGCGGTTGACGTTGTAGGCTTTGTCCGTCGGCGGTGCCGAGGCCAGCCAGAAGGGGTTGGGGGATTTGATGCCGACGAAATTATTGCGCAGATCAGCCATTGTTCACTCTCCCCTTAGGCGACGGCAGCGGCGGGGTGCGCGACGGCAGCCAGCGTGCGGTTGATGGATTCGGCAGCGTCGCGGCCCTGTGCCACGGCTGACACCGTCAGGTCGTCTCCTCCGACAATGCAGTCGCCGCCGGCCCATATGCCGTCGACCGAGGTTTTTCCGTCTGCGTCGGTGGCAATGCGGCCTGCCTCCATCTGCAGAGTTTCGATGCCGGACGCCACGAGCGTCTGGCCGATGGCCTTGAAAATCTGGTCGGCAGCGATGACGCCGGTATCGCCGGTGCCGGTGAGGCGGCCATCGCGAAGCTCGGTATATTCGACCTCGATGCCGGCTACCTTGCCGTCCTTTTCGATGATGCGCTTCGGTGCCAGCCAATGGCGGATCATGACGCCCTTAGAGGCGGCCAGGTCCTGCTCCCACTCGGAGGCGTTCATGTGTTCCTTGCCCCGACGGTAGCAGATCGTCACCTCTTCGGCACCGAGCAGCTTGGCCTGGACGGCAACATCGATTGCCGTCATGCCGCCGCCGATGACGACGACACGGCGGCCGATGGCGATGTCGGCTTTGTCGGCGATCTGGCGGAGGTCCGAGATATAGGAAATGGCGTCCGCCACGCCCTCGAGATCCTCGCCTTCAGCCCTCAAGGCATTCACGCCGGTAAGGCCGAGGCCGAGGAAGACGGCGTCGTATTTGGCGCTGAGTTCGCCGAGCGTGAAATCGCGGCCGAGCATCTGGCCGTTGCGGACTTCTATGCCGCCGATCGACAGGACGTAATCGACTTCCTGCTGGGCAAAATCATCGACGGCCTTATAGGTGGCGATGCCGTATTCGTTGAGGCCGCCAGCCTTTTCACGGGCATCGAAGATGACGACGGCGTGGCCATTGACGGCAAGCCGATGGGCGCAGGCGAGACCGGCGGGGCCGGCACCGACCACGGCGATGGTTTTGCCGGTCGGCTCGGCGCGCGTATAGAACTGTTTTTGAGCCGCCATCGCCGCATCCGTCGCGTAGCGCTGCAGGCGGCCGATCGCCACTGGTCGTTCCTCGGCCGTGTTGCGGACGCAGACGTCCTCGCAGAGCTGCTCGGTGGGACAGACGCGGGCGCACATGCCGCCCAGGATATTCTGATCGAAGATCGTTTTTGCAGAGCCGATGGGGTTCCCGGTCGAGATCTGGCGGATGAACAGCGGGATGTCGATCGAGGTAGGACAGGCCGTCATGCACGGTGCATCGTAACAGAAATAACAGCGATCGGATTCGACGAGCGCCTCGTGGTCGCCGAGCCGCGGATGCAGGTCGGAAAAGTTTCGACCGTATTCCGCCGCGGTCAGTCGGCCACTTTTAATCCCAGCTTCCAGTCGTCCCATTTTAAGTTCCCTCTTATCAACGGCCAGTGCGTAAAAGCTAACTCAGGAAAAAAAATTTATCAAACGGTAAATTTTTGGAGATTTTAATCCGGTCAAGGGGAGGAACCTAGTCTCTAGGTATTTGTTTTTATTGACTTATGTTTAGGGAGCTTTCCGCTTTCCATTCCCCGCATGCAGCTGTGGGGTCCTGCACGGCAGACGCGCCGAGCTGGTTCCTGCCCAGAAGAGAGAATTATTTCGAATACGGTGGAACCAGCGGTACGCTGGACAGTTATCAGTGTGTCCTGATGATGAATGCACCCACCCAGGTGCGCGCCCCTTCAAAGCGTCGTCGGACGTCTACTCACGGTCCCCCTCCCGGTGAGTTATAAATCAGCCGTTGCGCGCCCTCGCAACGGCTGATTTTCTGCGTCTTCAAATGCATTATTTCTGGGGGGTGAGATCAGGATTGCTTCAGGATCTCGTATTCCGTTTCCGGAATCGTCAAGCGGTAGTCGAGATGCTCGGGGCTGACGCCGAGCTTGGCGCGGCCGTTCATCGACGTCGGTACGACGCGCTCCAGCACCGTCTTGCTGAAACTGTTGTCTTCAAAATCATTGGCGGCGCCAGGTGTCACGATCGTTTCCGACCAGACGATTTCGACGGCCTGCTTGCCTTCCCATTCGACGGCCTGACAGTCTAGCGTGATGCTGGTCGTGCCGGCGGCGATGGCGCCATGGGTGGCGGAATTGACGATGAGCTCATGCAGCGCCAGTCCGAGATGCACCGCGGCATTCGGCGTCAGGTGAGCATTGATGCCGTGGATCGGAACAGGAATGCTCGCGTCCGGCCAGTAGGGGGCAAACTGCTTCTGGGCGAGTTCGAAGAGGTAGGCGCCGCGCCAGCTCGAATCTGTAATGAGGTCCTGCGAGTTCGACAGCGACTGCAGGCGTCCCCGGAACTTGATCAGGAAGTTATCCAGCGACAGGGTGTTGCGCGCGGTCTGGGTTGCGATACCCTGGATGATGGCAAGCAGGTTCTTGGAGCGATGCGACAGCTCGCGCAGAAGCGATTTTAGAACCTTTTCGCGATGACGGCTTTCAGTCACCTCGAAGATCACGGAAAGGATGCCGTGGCTGGCACCATCGGTCCGTTCCATCTTGATTTCATAGATCTTTATGCCCTCTGCAGAGGGAATCGAGATTTCCGCCTTGGCCTGTTTGCCGCTGCTGAGCACGTCGCGCTTCAGGCCCAGGATGTGATTTCCATCCTTCTCGCCAAACAACGCGATATCGTCAATTCCGAGGGCTGCGATGCCGGTCAGATGTTCGGGAAGGTTCTCGAAATAGGATACCAGGAGACAGGCGTCCTGGTAGATGATCGAAACGCCCGCACTTCCGAGTGCGCGTTCCATCATAGCAGCCTTACCCTCGAACCCGAGCGGTGAGCTGGACGATGGATCAACGTTATTCACCAAGATGCCTTTCCTTCGCCTAACCGGATTGAAACCCGGGGTGTCCGACTAGGCGGGCACATCAGCCAAATCGCAAGTCGTTTTGTAAAAGCGCTCCGGGCTGACGGAACGCTTTCACTTTTCTATTGTTCCGTGGATCGAATGTCAGGCCGCGACTTTCGTCGATTCGTTGAAGAACAGCGCTTGGCTGATCAGTGCCTTCACCATGTCCGGGTTGAACGGCTTCGTCACCAGGAATGTCGGTTCGGGGCGTTCGCCTGTCAGCAGACGTTCCGGGAAGGCGGTGATGAAAATGACCGGCACGCTGGCGTTTTTCAGAATGTCGTTGACCGCATCGATACCAGAGCTGCCGTCTGCTAACTGGATGTCGGCAAGAACCATGCTCGGCTTTGTCGCATTGTAGAGTGCAACGGCTTCGGCGTGGGTACGGGCGATGCCGGTCACGCGGTGGCCGAGACTCTCGACCATCTGCTCGATGTCCATGGCGATGAGCGGCTCATCCTCGATGATCATGATGTCGGTTGCTACCTGACGGGAGATCTCGGTAGACGCCCTGTCAAGCAGGCGAGCCGTTTCGGCTTCGTCGAGGCCAAGAATTTCGGCGATCTCAGGCATGCGGAAATTCTCAACGGATGCCAGGATGAAGGCCTGCCGGGCTACCGGCGAAACCTTCGAAAGGTTTGCAGAGGCACGCTTCTCCCAGGCGTAAGGCGAAGTCGGTTCCGGAACCTGGACCGAGCTCGAACCGAACAGGGTGGTGAAAAGCTTGTAGAGCGCGACGCGATCGTTCGAAGTGTCCGGAAAGATGGAGATATCGGCAATAATGGCTTCCAGAACGGCTGCTACATAGGCGTCGCCGGAGGTCTGAGTGCCTGTAAGTGCCCGGGAATAGCGACGCAAGTAGGGGAGATGCGGAGCAATTCGAGTGGAAAGTGTCATAAAATAGCTCCCGTCAGTAGCCGTGGCATGTTTAACCGTCTTTAATAGGCTTATAACAGCCGGCAACCAGAAATGTTCCGAGGTGCTGGAACTTTTTTTCGCTGCATGCATTATGCGTCCACGTGATATTGGGTCTAGCATGTCCAGCCTCGATGACAACGTAAATGCGGTCCCTGACAACCCTAATCCGCGTTTCCGGTGTCGCCCGGAAACAAGCCTAACGCCAACACGTCCGAGAGTGAAATATATATGACAGCGTCCCATCAGGAAGACACGGAACAGCCAAGGCCCGATGTTAGAGTTGCGGACCTCCTCGATCCAAACAGCCAGATCGGCAGCCGTCTACGCAGCCTGTATGCCGCTGCACAGGACGAAGCCATCCCGAACCGCTTCCTCGATTTGCTTGAGAAACTCGACCAGGTCGAAATGGCGTCCGCAAAGTCGGTCGAGCGGGAGTAGGCTCATGGATAAAGTCCAACCAAGTTTCAAACGCGAGATGCTGTCTGCGCTGCCGAGCCTGCGTGCATTTGCGATCTCCCTCATCGGTCGCCACGACCGTGCCGACGATCTCGTGCAGGATACCATCATGAAGGCTTGGGCCAAGCAGGACCACTTCGAGATGGGCACCAACATGAAGGCCTGGCTCTTCACCATCCTGCGCAACGAGCTTTACAGCCAGATGCGCAAAAGCGGTCGGGAAATCCAGGACAGCGATGGTCTGTTCACGGAATCGATGGCGACCCATCCGTCGCAATACGGCGCCCTCGATCTTCAAGACTTCCGTAAGGCGCTGGAACAGCTTCCTGCTGACCAGCGTGAAGCAATCATCCTGGTCGGCGCTTCCGGCTTCTCATACGAAGAAGCCGCGGAGATTTGCGAATGTGCCGTCGGTACGATCAAGAGCCGCGTCAACCGTGCCCGCCAACGTTTGCAGGAACTGCTGCAGATCACCGGAGAGGCTGACTTCGGCCCGGATGCGACCTCTTCGCCGCTGACCTCAAGGGCGTTCGCGTTTTAATCCGTTGATCGTTTACAGCTTTGATTTGTCACAAAATAAACCCGCCGCACTTCGAGAGTGCGGCGGGTTTTTTATTGGCTTGGCGGGATTGCTTGAGCGAGATCGCTCAGTCGTCGTCGCGCGAGCCCATCACGGTGCTGAGCAGAAACGCGCCGGCAACGGCTGCAGCAAGCATCGGCTGCGAGCGCAACAGTCCGAGGCCCACCGTGGCCATGGATTGCGCAGCCAGCCGCTTTTCGCGCGCACGGCGCGCTTCCTGCGCGTTGATGCTGGCCATAACGATAAGGATGGCAACTGCGATCAGCAGGCAGCCGCCACCTAAGATCAACGACGCGTGGAGCGGGCCGTAGATCGTGCCAAGCCAGAGCGCCAGGGCAGACAGGCCGAACACATATGTGGTGAGGATGAAGACCGCTGCGATAGCAATGAAAATACCGTTGCGCTTGGTGCGCGCAACGGTGTTCTTCACGGAGCCCGATAGCAGCAAGCCAAGGATGGGACCCAGCATTGATGTTCCTTAGCGGCGTGCGAGCAAGACGAACAGCAAGCCGATGGCTGCAACTGCGCCGATCGAGGCTGTCGGATGCGCGCGTACAGTGGCGCGGACTTCCTTGGCGCTGCGAGCGTAGCCGTCCTGCAGCTGGTGCAACAGATCTTCGCTGCGGGCAAGCAGGTCTTCATAGCCGGATTCGGCCTGTGCGCGGATACGCTTGCTCTGGCTGGCGCCGTTCTTGCTGATGAGCTTGGTAAGCGCAGCGATCTCGCCGCGTAGGTTGTCCATCTGATCTTCGATGGTGTCTTCTATGTCGCTGATAGCACCATTGCGCTTGCTGCGGATGGTATCGAGGAGGGAGTTTGCCATTTTTGTTCTCCTTATTGTCAACGCGCCAATGCGTCTCTTCGTGGGAGGCCACTACCAACGTCAAAACTAAGCCGTCGGCATTGACCTATGTCGTTGACAGCTGAACGCGACGATGGTGGAAAAGTTCCATCTCAGGCGCCTGCTTCGGCGAACACGCTGTGTGGCAGCACAAACGGGATCGCCTTGTCGGGCACCCGATTGACGCGGAGCTCGCAGCCGAACACCGCATGCAGGTTTTCGTCGCTGAGAACGGATGCAACGGCGCCGTTGGCGGCCAGCCGGCCTGACTTCAGAAGCACGATCTGGTCGGCGAAGAGGGCCGTAAGATTGAGATCGTGCATAATCGCAATGACGCCACCGCCGGCCGCACAGAAGGCGCGCGACAGCTGCATGATCGCCAGCTGGTGGCTGATATCGAGACTGGAAACAGGTTCGTCGAGCAGCAGCCAGCAGGGCTTGCCGTCAACGACCGGCCGTGGGATCTGGCAGAGCACGCGAGCAAATTGCACACGCTGCTGCTCACCGCCGGACAGCTGCTCGTAGAGCCTCCCCTCGAAACCGGCGAGATCGACGGCGCGGAGAGCCTCCATGGCGATCCTCTCCGCGTGCTGCGGCTTGCTGTTGGCGCCTGCGGTGACGCCCATCAGGACGATTTCGCGCACCGAGAAGGGGAAGGAGAGAGTGCTCGCCTGCGGCAGGACGCCCCGTGAGAGTGCGAGCGCCCAGGGCTTCATCGTCCTGACCTCGTCCTTGCCAAGCCGGATCGAACCGCCATAGGCAAGCTCGCCGGAGATCGCCTTAATTACTGTCGTCTTGCCGGAGCCGTTCGGCCCACAGATTGCCGTCAGCTGGCCAGGGCGGGCGGTAAAGCTCACGCCATCGACCACGGATTTACCCGCAAGCCGGACGGAGAGGTTGGAAACGTCGATCACTTGTTGTCCTTAGAGGCTGAGCCGGGTGCGATTGCGCAGCAGGATCCACAGGAAGAAAGGACCGCCTACGGCCGCGGTGATGATGCCGATCGGCATTTCTGCCGGCGAGACGATGGTGCGGGCGAGCACGTCGGCGAAAATCAGCAAGGTTCCGCCGAGCAGTGCCGAGGCTGGAAGCAGGTAGCGGTGGTCGGGGCCGATCACCATGCGCAGGGCATGTGGGACGACGATGCCGACGAAGCCGATGCCGCCGCTGACGGCGACGGATGCGCCGGTTGCCGCAGCCACGACGAGGATGGCGACCGTCTTCAGCCGCTGCACCGGCACGCCCATGTGGAAGGCTGCGGCTTCTCCCAGCGTAATCGCATTGAGGCCCCTGGCGATCACCGGGATGGCGACGAGCGAGAGGACGATGATCGGCCCGGCGGCAGCAATCTTCGTCCAGGTGGCGCCGGCGAGCGAGCCCATGCTCCAGAAGGTGAGGTCGCGCAACTGCCTGTCGTCGGCCATGTAGACGAGGACGCCGGTGGCCGCCATCGCCAGCGCGCCAAGCGCGATGCCGGCGAGCAGCATGGTTGCAACGGATGTCTGACCGTCCCGAGTGGCGATGCGGTAGAGAAGCAGGGTTGTCACGAGGCCACCGGCAAAGGCGGCGAGCGGCAGGGCATAGATGCCGAGCACGGCGTAGATCGGTGCCGCCAGCGTGCTGCCGAGGACGATCATCACCACCGCGCCAAAGCTTGCGCCGGAGGAGACGCCGACAAGGCCCGGGTCTGCCAGCGGATTGCGAAACAGGCCCTGCATGATGGCGCCGGAGACGGCGAGGGAGGCGCCGATCAGGAAGCCGAGGATGGCGCGGGGCAGGCGTATATCAAAGACGATGATGTGGTCGCGCATGCTGAGCGCGGTGGCGGCTCCGGTCCCGCGAAAGAGATCGTGGACCACATCGAATGCGGAAGCATCAGATGCGCCCGTCGTGACCGAGAACAGCAGGGCGAACATAGCAAGGGCGGCCAGCGTGGCGATCACAACGACCGCGATCTGCGACCGGTCGCCGGCACGATAACGGGCGAGGCAATCGCGGCTCCTGGCCGCGATCCCCAGGGAGTGTCCGGCGGTATCGCTGATTGCCATGGCTCAGCCTCCGTAAATTGCGCGGTTGAGGTCGCGGATCGCGCTGGCAGTCCTCGGCCCGAAACCGAGAAGGTGCAGCCCGTCCATGTGGACGATCGCCTTGTGTTCCGCTGCTGGGGTCAGGGCGAGTGCGGGCTGCTTCAGAAGGTCCTCGTCGCTCAAAGCGTGTCCGCCGCCGCCGTTCATGATCAGGATGACGTCGGGCTTGGCTTCGATGATCGCCTCGTCTGTCAGCGGTTTGTAGCCGGGAAAAACGCCGACGGCGTTGATGGCGCCGGCGAGCGTGATGATGCCGTCGGCGGCAGTCCCGGTGCCGGATGCCATGATCTTGCCGCCCTGCGCATTGAGGATGAACAAGACGCGCTTGCGCTCCGTGAGCGGCCGCTTGTCTGATGCCGCGATGGCGGCGTCGAGATCGGCGGCGACCTTGTCATCCAGCGCGCGGGCCTTGTCGGGAACGCCGAGAAGGGTGCCGACGGCGGCGATCTTCTTCAGGATACCGTCCCGGTCGTAGCCCTGCGGCACGGTTTCGAACGGCAGGCTGGCATTGCGCAACACCGCGACGGCTTCCGGCGGGCCGGATCCCTCCACCGCGATAATGGCGGTCGGATTGACAGCCAGTATGCCCTCCGGCGATAGCGCCCGCATGTAGCCAACATCCGGCAGTTTCGTGGCGGCTTCCGGATAGACGCTGGTCGAATCGCGGGCGATCAGCCGATGTTCCTCGCCAAGCGCATAGACGATTTCGGTGATGTCGCCGCCGATCGACACGAGCCGCGATGTGTCCAGCTTGCGCGCCTCCTCGGCACTGGCCTGACCGGCGACGTGGTAGAATGCCGTCGCTCCGGGGATCGTCGGCATCAGCATGACGCTCAGGGTGAGCGCTGCCTGCCATGCCTTGATCCGGTGCAAATTCCGAATGGACTTCATCGTCGTATCCTCAGGCTGCAACGCTTTCGGCTGCCATTTTCGGCAAGGCCTCGATGATCTTCCGCCATTCAGGGCGCTCGTCCGAGCCTTCCTTGCGCTTGCCGAAGAACTGGATGATCATCTCGCCATCGGCGCCATAGGCTTCGAGCGAGCTGACATGGCCATCGGCGGTCGGCTTGCGCACCGCCCATGCCTCGGCGATGTCGTCGAGACGCAGGTGGAGATGGAAGGTGGGGTCCATCACGTTGATCCACGGCCCCATCGTCTTGATGCTGGCGATCGGACCGGAATGGATCTGGATGATGCCGTCATTGCCGACGAAGCACATGATGGGCAGGCCATCTGCGGCGGCAGCCTCCAGCATGGTTTGGACGGCGCCGCCGTCGAGCTTCCAGGCGTAATCGTCGCCGACTGTCCGGAGGGCCGACTGGCGGCCGATCTTCAGCTTCTTCAGCAGGCCGATGAACTCGTGGGTATCCCTCATCTGGCCCCAGTGGTCGCGCAATTCGTCGCGGCTGACCTCGCCGTCGACGCTGCCCTTGTCATAGCCGGACATGTCCTCGACGAATTCCTGAGACTGGTCCTCAATACGCAGTGCCGCCACCATCGCATGATAGGCGGCAACATCGGAGGCGGGGCGCAGGTGAACCTTGTGGACGGCGCTGCCGGCCTTGTCGAAGAACTGCAGGCTCAGCTTGACGTCATCGCCGTCGGTTTTGGTGACTGCAAAGCCGTGCACCCAGCGTGACGGGAAAATCCGTAGGTCGATGTTTTCGCCGAGGACGATGGCGGAATGCTTGCCAGACTTGATGTTCTCGTAGATGCCGATCTTTTCGTGCACGGCGCTTTCGTTGCGCGACAGGGCGAGCACTTCGCCGAGACTTTCCACATGCTCCAGGAAGCGATTGGCGCTGGCGTCGATACGGATGGCCGTGAGGCCTACTTCGGCAGCCACCAGGGCGGCCTCGGAGATGCCGAGACGGGCTGCGATATCGCGTTCGCGCATCTTCGGGTTTTCGGCGCGGAAGTTGCGGATTTCGGCGGGGCTTGGTCGGGTTGGGGTCGTCATCGTCAAATGCCCTATTTGTTGAGTATCAGTTTGCCCTGTCGGGTGATTTTCAGTCGGTAGATGAAATCTTCGTGCCGAATGACGATCTCGTTCTGACCGCGAAAGATCTCGGCGCTCTCGATCGTCCTGACCGTCTGCACCGCATGCGGCGGTGGGGTCGCTGGCGTCTTATCAGCAATCATCTGGCTTGTTTTTGCCTGCAAAATCATGGGATCGGGCCGGTCTACCCGGAGTTTTATCTTGACTCTCATAGTCATGGTTTCCTAAAGACGCAATAGGATACTAACTGAGTCAAGTTTAAATTTTCAGGCAACGCATCTCATGGTCGTTGCCGCCCTGAACCGGTGCAGGAGAGCCCTATGCGCTTGAAGACGATCGTCTGTTTATTTGTCTGCAATGTTGTCGTCGCGGCAGCGGGGGGATCCGCCTCGGCCCAGCAACAGACACCGGTTGCTGCTCGCCTGAATGTCGAGCTCAATGCTCTTACGCCATCGGCAAAGGGATGCATGATGACCTTCGTCGCCGAGAACGACATGGCGACGCCGATTGCCAAGATCTCCTTCGAACTGGCATTTTTCAACGAAAAGAACGCCGTCGACAAAGTGACCGTGCTCGATTTCCGCGATTTGCCGGTGGGCAAGAAGCGGGTGCGGCAATTCGATATGCCGAACCTCAAATGCGAGGCGGTCACCCGGGTCATCGTCAACGACACGCCAGTTTGCGACGGGCCGGCCGCCGGAGAATGCAAGGCGGCGCTGACGACCCGGTCGCAGACGCCAATCCCCTTCGAGGGTTGAAATCCCGGGCGTCGGGGTAGATCCCGGCCGCCCGCCTATTCCCCGAGCGGCGGATGCAGCGCATGACCAGTCCAGCCAAGTCCCGATCCAGACCATTTGCCGGCATCGATCCGCGCATGGGAGCCGTTGTCAACGACAACACGCCGCCGATATTTCCGGCCCACGAGCTGTCGGGACTTGACGAATTCCCGCGTCCCCCGGCTGCCGAGGCAGTCGTCCACTATGCGCGCTTTACCCGCATCGCGTCCTATCCGGCGCATCCCGACGCGGCGGCGGAAGCAGGCACGGCAGCGCCGCCGATCGACCTGCTGCCGGACGCGCCAAGGACGGTCCGCGCGGGAACGAGGACGGCAGGTCTTGCGGCAAGCCTTTGCTCGCTGCTTTTTCACGTAGCGGTGTTTTCGGCGCTGATGACGGCCGTCGTGACGTTGCCGGAAGATCCTGTCGAGGATGCCGGCGACAGTGTCAGTGTCGTCATGCTTGGAAACGGCGACGCAGACCAACAGGCCTCGGGCGAAGAGAACAAGGAGCCTCCCAAGCCCGACGAAATCGTTGCCGAGGCCGTCCAGCCGAGCAAGACCGAAACGGCCGAAGTCACTCCGGTCGAGCCGCAGCCGAGCGAACCCGCACCCGCTGTCCAGCCATCCGAACCGGTGCCGGAAGCTATTCAGCCTGATCCGGTGCAGCCGACGCAGGCGTTGAGCCAGGTCTCTCCGGAGACTGTCGTTTCTCCCGAACCGGAGGTACTGGCGGCGCAAGTGCCGGCCGAACCCACCGTCGTCCAGCCGCAAGCGACCGAGATCCCACTCGAGGAAACGAAACCGCCGGCAGCACCTCCGACAGATGCGGCGAGTGCTCCTGTCCCGCCCGCGCCGCCAGCGGAGATCATTCCGCCGGAGGCGACGGTTAAGCCTATCGAGAAGCCGACGCCACCGCCGAAGGTACAGAAGCCGAAGGACGTGGTGAAGAAGCCGCCGCCGAAAGCTGCGAAGATGAAGTCTGGCTCGAAGGGGGAAAACGAGCAGGATACCAAGCGCGGCTCGTCGGAAGGCACCGAAACAGCCCGCTCCGACAGCAATTCGGCAGCAGTCGGCAATCGCCAGGGATCGGGCAGCGCCGCCGTGGCGAACTATCCCGGCAAGGTACAGTCGCGCATCCGCCGCTCGGTGCGCGTGCCCTCCGAGTACCGGCGCATGACCGCCGCGATGACCGTACGCGTCCGGCTGACGGTCGGCGCCAGCGGCGAACTGAGTGCCGTGTCGCTCGCACGCAGTTCCGGCGTCCCCGATCTGGATGCCGCCGTGCTCGACGGCGTTCGCCGTGCCGCACCGTTTCCGTCGCTGCCGCCGGAGTGGGGAAAGCCCAGCTGGACCTTCACCCAGGAGGTGCAGGTCACAGGCAATTAGGGGAGACAAATAAGATGAGTAAAATAATCAAGTTTATACTTTACTCGAATACTCCAGTTTAATAAGGTCGCTCTAGGCCCACCGAAATCGGGCCGGGATGAAACCAGAAAAACGGAGTGATGGCATGGCGCGCAAGGGCAAAAGGGATAACCGCGAGGTGGCGATCACCGAGGCTGCGCCAGTGGCTACGGGTAAATCCCGATTGGACGGCCGCAGCTTTCTCTATGTCGGCGGACGCGATTGCCAGGTTGCCCATCTTCGCCAGATCGCCAGCAATTTCGGCGCCGAACTGTTGCACCATGACGGCGGGCTGCGGGAAGCGGTCTCGCGCATCGACACCGCGCTGCAGTCGGTAGACTGCGTCTTCTGCCCTATCGACTGTATCAGCCACGATGCCTGCCTGAGGGTCAAGACCGGCTGCAAGCGCTACGGCAAGACCTTCATCCCCTTGCGCAACGGCAGCAAATCCAGCCTCGAGCGCGCCCTTCACACCATGAACGACCGGGTTACGACACAATGACCGATAGCTCCGACAGCGTGAATATGATCGGCCTCCACAGGCTGGCGCCGACTGGTGAGGGCGGCGCAGCAGTGCCTGAGATTTCTGCGCTGATGGCGCGGCGGGGTACAGCGGCCCATGCGCCTGATGTCATTGTCTTTCCACGTGAGGCCGCCCGTCCGCCGGGCGAGGTGCCAGTCGCAGCCTTCGGACGCGATGCCGCGACGGGGAGAAATGTGGTTGCCTTTGCCGCTGCATCGGGCAAACATCGGCGATATTCTTCCAAGGCTTGAAAGGCCCGTAGGGCTCGAAAGGGATTACCATGTATATCGCCATGAACCGCTTCAAGGTAGCCGTCGGCTCCGAGGCGGAATTCGAATCCATCTGGAGAAATCGCGATTCCAGCCTGCCGGAAGTTCCGGGCTTCGTCGAGTTCCGGCTGTTGCGCAGCAAGACAAACGAAGAAGAGGGCTACACCCTGTTTTCCTCGCACACGACCTGGGCCAACGAGGCTGATTTCATCAACTGGACCAAATCCGAGAGCTTTCGGAAGTCCCACCGCAATGCCGGCGATCACAAGGCGGTCTATATCGGCCATCCCGTGTTCGAGGGTTTTAACGTGGTCCTAGGCATCTGAGCCGTCTGGCTGATCTCAATCGGGCGTCGGTCTTGTCCGCAAGAAGGCGCCTGCTGCCACGACCAGCCACCCGCCCATCATGGCGAAGCCGCCGATGGGGGCCGCCATCGGAAACAGCCCGGTTCCCCTTGCGTAAAGAGCCAGCAGATCGGCTGTGAACAGCAGGGTGCCGAGCCCCATCATCAGGCCGCCAAGCGGCGCGGTGCGAAGGCTGCGATATCCGATGTAGAGCGCCAGCAGGGCCGGCGCGTGGGCGAGGCACATGGCCGATGCCGACGCCAGCAGGTGCGTATCGCCACCGGCATGCGCGGATGCTGCGGCCAGGGCAACGCCTGCGCAGCCGAAGATGCCGGACATAAGCAGAAGGGTTGGGCGGACATAGGCTTTCATCGGGCTGCTATTCCTTGTTCTGCATGTGGTGGGCAAGGCGCTCGACCGGTTCCCAGATGATGCCCCTGAGTTGCTCGCTGGCAATCGTCTCATCCAGTGCGCGGCGAAAACAGAGCAGCCATTCGTCGCGCTCAAGTGGTCCGATAGCTGCGGGCAAGTGGCGGCTGCGCAGGCGGGGATGGCCGCGCTTGTCTGTGTAGAGCGGAGGGCCGCCGAGATAGCCGGTCAGGTATTCGTAGAATTTCTCCCGGCTGCCGTCGAGGCTCGGCGGGTGGATGGCGCGGCAGCGGGCGGCCTCGGGAAGCGTATCCATCAGCGCATAGAAGCGATCGGTCAGCGCGTGCACCGTTGGCGCGCCACCGATGGCTTCATACAATGTGGTCGTCTCTTCGCTCACCGCCGGCTCCTGCTTTGCATCCTACATGCCGCGCGGTCGACAATCCCGCAAGCTTCGATGGCTGGCTGCGGCGTTTCGGCGCTGCGGTCAGGGTTTCCGCTCGAAGCCATCGCTTTCGCCCGGCACCAGCTCCAGCGGCCATATCGTGTTGCAGGCGCCTTTCGGATAGAAGGACGCGTAGGCGGGCATGGTGGCCAGCAGGGTCTCGGCCAGTTCGACACCGAGATCGCGCACCGACATGCGAAAGCAGGTCAGCGTTGGCTGCAGGAATTTTGCGCGGGGCTCCTCGCGAAAGCCGATGACGGCGAGGTCGCGGCCGGGAATGACGCCTGCCTCCGTCAGCCGGCGGTAAAGGCCGATCGCCATCAGTTCGTAGATGAGGATGATCGCCGTTGGCCGGTCGTCAAGCAACAGCATCTCGTGTGCCGCCTGGTAGCCGCCTTGCTCGCTGGATTTGACCCTGAAAACCAGCGACGGGTCATATGCGATGCCGTGGCGCTTCAGGGCATTCCGGTAGCCGTCGAGAAAGATGTAGCCGAGATTGACGTCGTTCGATGGGGCAGCGACGGCAATGCGGCGATGGCCCTTGGCGATCAGTCGGTCGACTGAGCTGTTTGCGACGCCGTCGAAATCGAGATCGACCCAGGAATATTCGCCGCCGGATTGGCTGCGGCCGAGCGTGACGAAAGGGATCTTGGTGCGTGACAGGAGGTCCAGACGATGGTCGATTCGCTGCGTGGCAGAGATGATCATGCCGTCGACGATGCCGCGGGCGACCATGCGCTGCAGGTATTCGGTCGGATCCTCTTCGCTCGGGCAGGGCAGCATGATAAGGTCGAGCTTGTGCCGCGACAGCACGCTCTGCAGCCCGCTGGTGAGGCCTAGGAAGAAGTTGTCACCGTTCTCGTTGGTTTCCTTGCTCGATTCCATCATCAGGCCGATGACGTTGGTCGTTCCCTGGCGCAAGCTTCTGCCGGATTGGTTGGCGACATAGCCGAGTTCGACGGCTGCTGCGAGCACACGCTGACGCGTCTCGGCATTGACATCGGCCTTGCCATTGAGGGCGCGTGAGACCGTGCCGATCGAAATATCGAGGTGTTTGGCGAGCTGTCGGATACCCTTCATCGGCGGCGTTTTTCCTTCGGTCGGCAAATTCCGTTTTTCCCTCTCTTGACACAGCAAAACATTTCTGACTAGTCTCGTAAACGTTTACGGAGCCATTGTCATGGGAGATGACGCGCTCCGGCGGAGGAAAAGATTTTGACATTCAATGCCATTTTGTGCGGGTGCGGAGCTATGTCCAAAGGCTGGTTGCGCGCCATCGCATCTGACCCGGCGGTAGCCGCTGCCATAAAAATTGTCGGCCTCGTCGATCTCAACCGCGAGACGGCTGAGAACCTTGCCAAGGAGTTCGGCCTCGAAGGTGCCGTCATAGGCTCCGATCTCGGTGATGTCATTGCCCGGACGAAGGCGGACATGGTGTTCGACGTCGTCATTCCGGCTGCGCGCTTCGGCGTCGTGTCGACGGCGCTGAAAGCCGGCTGCCATGTGCTCTCGGAAAAGCCGATGGCGACATCGCTAGCGGAAGGTGCGGCACTGATCGAACTGGCCGCGGAGACCGGCAAGGTGCACGCCATCATCCAGAACCGCCGCTATATCGCCGGCATCCGGCGCCTGCGGCGCTTTGTGGAAAGCGGTGCCATCGGCGAACTGACCGGCATACACTGCGATTTCTTCCTCGGGCCGCATTTCGGCGGTTTTCGCGATGAGATGGATCATGTGCTGCTGCTCGACATGGCGATCCATACCTTCGATGCGGCGCGCTTCGTTGCCGACCGCAAGCCGCTGGCCGTCTATTGCGTAGAGACGAACCCGAAAGGCTCATGGTACCGCGACGGTGCATCTGCCCACGCCATCTTCGAATTTTCGGACGACGTCACTTTCACCTATCGCGGCTCCTGGTGTGCCGAGGGGCGGCGGACGAGCTGGGAAAGCCAGTGGCGGCTGACGGGCTCGAAGGGCATGCTGACCTGGGATGGCGAGGACGCTTTCGAGGCGACGGTCGCCGGCAACGAGGAGGGGCTGCTGCATGGCTTTACCCCGATCGAGGTGCCGGGACCCGAGCATGAGGCGGAGACCCACGGTCATGCCAGCGTCATCGCCAGCTTCCTCGAGGCCGTAAAGACCGGGCGGCCCCCTGAGACGGTGAGCAGCGACAATATCCGCAGCCTTGCCATGGTGCTTGGCGCCATCGAGAGCGCCAGGTCCGGACAACGCATCGACATTTCAGCCTGAAGACCTTCAGTACAAGGACAGAGATCGTGAATAATCCAGCCAATTCCATCCGCATCGGCACCATGGTCAAGGCCTCCGACGAGGACGCTGCCGCGCGCATTTCCAAGATCGCCGATCTCGGTTTCGAAAGTTTCGAGCCGTTCTTCTGGCAGACGACAAACGGCCAGAACCTTGCCGAGCTCGGCAAACGCTGCATCGATGCCATCGGCAATCGCGATATCACCATGTCGACACTCGGCATGTTCGGCAATCCGCTTGAGGAAGGCGACATGGACCTGCAGACGCTGCAGGGCTGGAAGGATTGTATCGACAACGCCCATCATTTTGGCGCCACTTGCGTTGCCGGCTTTACCGGCCGCGTCCGCAACAAGCCGTTGACCGACAGCCTGCCGCGCTACAAGCAGATCTGGAGCGAGCTTGCCAAGCGCGCCGCCGACAAGGGCGTCAGGATCGCCTTCGAAAACTGCGCCATGGAAGGCAACTGGGCGACCGGCGACTGGAACATCGCCCACAATCCGGATGCCTGGGAGCTTATGTTCAACGAAACTCCGGATGACAACATCGGGCTGGAATGGGAACCCTGCCACCAGATGGTCTACCTGATCGAGCCGCTGCCGCAGATCCGCAAGTGGGCGTCGAAGATCTTTCATGTCCACGGCAAGGACGCGACGATCCGCTGGGATGTAATCAAGGAGCATGGCATTTTCGGTAAGGAAGAATTCGTCCTCATGCGCACGCCCGGTTTCGGCGACAGCAACTGGACCGACATCATCTCCGAGCTGCGGATGGCTGGCTGGTCCGGCTCGATCGACATCGAAGGCTGGCATGATCCGGTCTACCGCAACGAGTTGGAGATGACCGGTCAGGTCCACGGACTGAATTACCTGAAGAAGAGCCGCGGTGGCGATTTCGTCGCGATCGCCGCCTGAGTTTCGCAGGATACTGAAGACGTGCATAAGGCCGGCGGGAGGACGCCGGTCCAATGGATAACCAAGAAGGAGGAGAATTATGGGTATCCGTAAAATCATGTTGCTTGGCGTCCTGGCTCTGGCCAGCGTGTCCGCATTCGGACTTTCGGCGAGGGCAGAGGACACAGTCATCACCGTCTGGTCGCTGGACAAGGATGGGCAACCGGCCCCCGATCTTGCCAAGCGGTTCAATGCGCTCAACAACGGCATCAAGATCGAATATCGCGAAATCCAGTTCGACGACGTTGTCAGCGAGGCGATGCGCGCCTATTCGACCGGCAAGGCGCCGGACATCATCGCCATCGACAATCCGGACCATGCACTGTTCGCATCGCATGGCGCCTTTCTCGATCTCACCGACATGATTTCCAAGTCGACGGTGGTCAAGCCTGCCAATTACTTCCCCGGTCCGCTGAAGTCGGTGATGTGGGACGGCAAATACTACGGCGTTCCGAAGGCAACGAATACTATCGCGCTTTACTACAACAAGGACATGTTCAAGGCAGCCGGGCTCGATCCTGCCAAGCCGCCGCAGACCTGGGACGAGCTGGTTGCGGATGCAAAGAAGCTGACCGATCCGGCAAAGAACGTCTACGGCCTGGCGTTTTCAGCGAAGGCTGGTGAAGAGGGGACGTTCCAGTTCCTGCCCTGGGCACAGATGGGCGGCGCCACCTACGACCACATCAACACGGATGGCGCTGTAAAGGCACTGACCATCTGGAAGCAGATCATCGACGAAAAGCTTGCCTCGCGCGATTCGCTGACACGCGGGCAATGGGATTCGACCGCCACGTTCAACTCCGGCAATGCCGCCATGGTCATTTCCGGCCCGTGGGAAATCGATCGCATGTTGAAGGATGCCAAGTTCGACTGGGGCACCGCGCTCCTGCCGGTTCCTGAGGAAGGCGCACAACGCTCGTCGGCCATGGGCGACTATAACTGGGCGATTTTCTCGAAGAGCAAGCACCCGGAAGAAGCCTTCAAGGTGGTGGAATATTTCGTGTCCCAGGACCCGACGATGTTCAAGGATTTCGGCCAGTTGCCGGCCCGCTCCGACATCACCATCCCGCCGACCGGCAATGCTCTGAAAGACGCAGCTCTGAAGACCTTCGTCGAACAGCTGAAATATGCCAAGCCGCGTGGTCCGTCGCCACAATGGGCGAAGATCTCCAAGGCGATCCAGGATGCCATCCAGGCGGCGCTCACCGGCCAGATGTCGCCGAAGGACGCGCTCGACCAGGCTGCCCAGAAGATCAAGGCGCTCGGCTGATACCAGCACTCTAGCCGGATGGCGGTGCAGATCCGCCATCCCCACAGTTTCCTCCCGGAAGGGGCCGTCTCGTCGCCAATGTAGAGATGGCCCCATTTCGAGATTGCAAGGCAGCACCGCCGTGCTGACCCACAGGGAGACCATGCGCAAAATCCTATCCAGTCTCACCGACGGTCGCGGTTTCGACATCACGCTTGTCGTCTTTCCGCTGTCCTTCCTGTTCCTGCTGTCCGGACTGCCGCTCATCTACAATGTGCTGATGAGCTTCCAGCAGGTCGACATGTTCAGCATGGGCACCTTCATCAGGCCGTTTGCCGGTCTTCAGAACTATATCGACCTGTTCCAGCTGCCGCAGACGCGCAGCATCCTTTTCAACACGGCGATCTTCGTCGTAGCATCGATTGCCGGCCAGTTTGCCATTGGCTTTGGCCTCGCACTGTTCTTCTGGGTGAATTTTCCCGGCGCCTCCTGGCTGCGCGGGCTGTTCCTGGTGTCGTGGGTGATGCCCGGTCTTGTTGTCGGCGCTGTCTGGAACTGGATGCTGTCCGGCGACTTCGGCATCTTTAATTTCATGCTCCGCGAAACCGGCATCATCAGCAGCAACATCTTCTGGCGATCGGACCCGAATTTCTCGCTGTGGGCCGTCATTCTCGCCAACATCTGGCTGGGTGCCGCGTTCAATATGATCCTTCTCTCCGTCGGCCTTGCCGCTATTCCGAAGGATCTGTTCGAGGCGTCCGAACTCGATGGCGCCAATGTCTTCCAGCGCTTCTGGACGATTACGCTGCCGATGATGCGCTCGACCATCGGTGCCGTGGTCTCGCTGGGGCTGATCTTCACGCTGCAGCAATTCGACCTGTTTGCGGCGATTACCGACGGAGGGCCGAACAACTCGTCCAACGTCGCGCAGTTCTGGGCCTGGGACCTGTCGTTCCGCCAGTACGACTTCGCCAAGGGGGCTGCAATTTCGGTCATCATGCTGGTCTTCGTCATTGTCGCTTCGGTGATCTATGTCCGGTCAACACGCCATGAGGTGCGGGGATGAGTGACACTTTCCGCAACAGGCTGATGCTGTTTGCCGCCATCGTGCTTGCCGTCATCTACCTCTTTCCGCTCTACTGGATGTATGTGACCAGTCTGAAAAGCGGCTCGGCGATGTATGTCACGCCACCCAGCTTCTGGCCGCACGATCCCCAATGGAGCATCTATGGCGAGGTGTGGGCAAGCCGCAACATGGCGCGCTACCTCTGGAACTCGCTGGTCATCGCCGTCGGTGCCGTCGTGCTGATCTCGATATTCGGCTGCGGGTGCGCCTATGTGCTGGCGCGGTACCGCAACCGCTGGATCGATGTCGGGCTGTTTCTGATCCTGCTTTTGCAGGTGCTGCCGCCGTCGCTGATGATCACGCCGATATTTGTCGGCTTCTCGCAGATCGGACTGCTCGACTACCCGCGTCTGTCCGTCATCATCGCCATCGCCGCGAACAAGATGCCGTTCTTCGTGGTGCTCGTGCGCGCTACATTCATGAGCGTGCCGATGGAACTGGAGGAGGCTGCGCTGGTGGACGGCAATTCGCGCATCGGTGCCTTCTTCAACATCGTCCTGCCGCTGGCCCGCAACGGTATCCTCGTCAGCGCCATTCTCATCTTCATGCAGGCCTTCGGCGAGTTCGTCTATTCGAAGTCGATGATCCAGGCGGCGGACCTGCAGCCCGCCAGCGTCGGGCTCAACAGCTTCATGGGCCCCAACACCACCGACTGGAACAAGATCATGGCCTATTCGACGATCTATGTGACGCCCATCCTTGCCATCTTCGTTCTTCTGCAGCGACGCATCGTTTCCGGCCTCACATCGGGAGCCCTCAAATGACCCTTCAAATCGAACTCAGCGGCGTCAACAAGTACTACGGCGCCTTCCACGCGCTTAAGGATATCAATCTGGCCATCGAGGACGGCACTTTCGTCGCGCTGGTCGGGCCGTCCGGCTGCGGCAAGTCCACGCTTCTGCGGTCGCTGGCGGGGCTGGAGAAGATCTCTGCGGGCGACATGCGCATTGCCGGCGAACTGATGACCAACGTGCCGCCGCGCAAGCGCGACATTGCCATGGTGTTCCAGTCCTATGCGCTCTATCCCCACATGACGGTCGAGGAGAACCTCACTTACAGCCTTCGCATCCGTGGCGTGAAGAAAGCCGAGGCCCGCAAGGCCGCTGCCGATGTTGCAGCCACCACAGGGCTGACGCCGTTGATGAAACGCTACCCGCGCGAGCTCTCTGGCGGCCAGCGGCAGCGTGTTGCCATGAGCCGCGCCATCGTCCGCCATCCGAAGGCCTTCCTGTTCGACGAGCCGCTGTCGAACCTCGACGCGGCGTTGCGCGTCCACATGCGCAAGGAAATCCGTATGCTGCACGAGCGGCTCAAGGCGACCTTCGTCTACGTCACCCATGACCAGATCGAGGCAATGACGATGGCCGATCATGTCGTTGTCATGAAGGACGGCGTCATCGAGCAGCAGGGTGCGCCGCTCGATCTCTACGACCGGCCTGTCAATCGCTTCGTGGCAGGTTTCATCGGCTCACCGGCGATGAACTTCGTGCCGGCACGCGCCGCTGCCGATGGCCGGAGCGTGGTGCTCGATTTTGCAGAAGGTCAGCGGATGCTGCCGATCTCCGGCCAGTTGCAATCCGGCCAACCGGTGCTTGCCGGATTGCGTCCCGAACATCTCGTCACTGCGCCCGAAGGGCAGGGGACGTTCGATATCCGCATCGACACCGTCGAATCGACGGGGTCCTCGACGTTCCTGACGACAGTCACGGTCCCGGAACTGACTATCGTCGAGACCTCCCGTCGGGGCGTACGGCCGGGGGATCGCATCGGCCTGTCCATCGACCCATCGCAGGTGCATATTTTCGATGTCACGACGGAAAGGCGCATCGAGGTGGGGTCGGCCAGTTGACGGGTTTATACAATTGACAAAACCGTCTGGACGGTATGTCATGCGGAATGTCCGACGCACACCACAGAAAAAAGCAACCCGTGCTTATCCGCCAGCAACTGCTTGCGGTTGCCGCGCGTCTGGCGGCTGAGCGCGGCGTCGCCTCTGTGACGCTGGATGCCGTAGCGGCTGCGTCTGGGGTCAGCAAGGGCGGACTCCTGCATCACTTCCCGACCAAGGCCAGCTTGCTGGAGGCCATGCTCGACAGCCTGCTGGACCATCTGGATGCGGCCATCGATGGGCAAATGCGCAACGACCCAGTGCCTTATGGCCGTTTCACCCGTGGCTATCTGCGTGCGGTCGTCGATCTCAAAGAGCGTACCGACACCCCCGGGGACTGGGGGCAGGCGACGCTGACGCTGCTGACCGACCCGGCGCTGCGGCGGCGCTGGCGAGACTGGGTGGAAAAGCAGAGCGAGAATTTCGTCGGTACGGATTCGTCCGTCGATGCCCGGATCGTGCGGTTTGCCACAGACGGGATCTGGCTTGCCGAGGTTCTCGGCAGTGGCGATGCAACACCCGCATCCCGGCAGGCGCTCGTCGACCGGCTTGTCAGTCTCACGCACAAATAGAAAGAAGAAGGCCCGATGGCGAATGCATCCGTTTATGGCCTGCTGCTGGTCGCCATCGTGCTGGAGGTAATCGGCACGACCGCGCTGCAACTGTCGCAGCAGTTCACGCGACCCTGGCCGATCGTCGTCCTCGTCGCGTGCTACACAGCTTCGTTCTACTGCCTGTCGATCACGCTCAAGGCCATACCCGTCGGCGTTGCCTACGCGATCTGGAGCGCGCTCGGCATCGTGCTGATTTCGGTTGTCGGGCTGGTGTTCTTCCGTCAGCGCCTTGATCTGCCGGCCGTCATCGGGCTTGTGCTGATCATCGCCGGAGTGCTCGTCGTCAACCTGTTTTCCAAATCGATTTCGCATTGAGCGCAAGGCCTGGCGCCCTTTCTCAACTCGGATGGCCGCTCTATTTGCTTCAACATCATGCGAGCTGGCAGCGTGCCCCGAAAAAGGCGGGAATGCCGCAATACAACAGAGACTCACGGGAGAGATGCTATGGCAAAAACAATTCGAACAGTGGTTTGGGGCGAGAATATCCACGAGCAGACAAGCGACGTGGTTCGCAAGGTCTATCCGGAGGGCATGCACACAGCGATTGCCGCGGCGCTGAACAGCGATGTGCGCATCGAGGCAACGACTGCCACCCTGCAGGAGCCGGAACACGGATTGAGCGAAGCGCGGCTGCGCGATACCGATGTCCTCGTCTGGTGGGGCCATGCCGACCATGGGGCTGTCGATGATGCGGTCGTCGAGCGCGTCGCCAAGCGCGTCTGGGAGGGCATGGGGCTCATCGTCCTGCATTCAGGCCATTTCGCCAAGATCTTCAAGCGCATGATGGGCACGCCCTGTGCGTTGAAATGGCGCGAGGCCGGCGAGCGGGAGCGCGTCTGGGTCGTCAATCCGAGCCATCCCATCGCCGCCGGTCTGCCGGAGAATTTCGTGCTCGAAAACGAGGAGATGTACGGCGAGGCTTTCTCGGTGCCGGAACCCCTCGAAACGGTGTTCATTTCCTGGTTCCAGGGCGGCGAGGTCTTCCGGTCGGGCATGACCTGGAAGCGGGGCGCGGGAAACATCTTCTATTTCCGCCCGGGTCATGAGACCTATCCGACCTACTACGACCCGAATATCAAGACAGTGCTGATCAACGCCGTTGCCTGGGCTTATAATCCGCAGGCCGCATTGACCGGCATCCACGACGCGCCGAACGTTCCCGTCGAGCAGGCGCTGGAGCCGATCACGGAGCGTGGCCCGAAACTGCACCAGGCCGGCGAAGCCGGTTACCGCTGAGGTCGAATATGCGTCTCATCATCGTTGGCACCGGCGTCATGGGCAAGAACCAGCTCGATCATTTCGCGCGCATAGAAGGCGTGGAGGTGGTCGCGGCTGTCGACAGCGATGCCACCCGGCTTGCGACCTTTGCCGACCGGTTTAATATCAAGACCCGGTTCACGTCGTTGGACGAGGCGATCGCCTGGGGGAAATTCGACGCGGCGACGAACGTCACGCCGGATCGCATGCACCACCCGACGACGCTCGCCCTGCTGGCGGCCGGAAAGCATGTGCTTTGCGAAAAGCCGCTGGCCGAGAACTATGAAAAGGCGCTCGAGATGACGGAGGCGGCCGAACGAGCCGGCGTCATCAACATGGTCAACCTGACCTATCGTAACGTCGCGCCGCTGCAGCGGGCCCGCGAGATGGTGATCGCCGGCGAGATCGGCACAGTCAAGCACGTCGAGGCGTCCTACCTGCAGAGTTGGCTCGTTTCCAAGGCCTGGGGAGATTGGCGCAGCGAATCCACCTGGCTCTGGCGGCTATCGACTGGCCACGGGTCGAACGGCGTGCTGGGCGATATCGGCATCCACATTCTGGATTTTGCCGCCTATGGCGCCGCCACCGATATCGACCACGTGTTTGCACGACTGAAGACCTTCAATAAGGCGCCCGGTGGGCAGATTGGTGAATACCGGCTCGATGCCAATGACAGCTTTGCGATGTCGGTGGATTTTGCCAACGGCGCCCTTGGCGTCGTGCATGCGACGCGCTGGGCAACGGGGCATCTCAACGAACTGAAGTTGCGGGTCTATGGCGAGCGCGGCGGGCTAGAAGTCATCCACCGTCCGGACGGTTCGGAACTGCGCGCCTGCGTCGGAGACGATGTGGAAACGGCGGAGTGGAAAGTCATCGACGTACCCGCGGTGCCGACCAACTACCAGCGCTTTGCAGAGGCTGTGCGCACCGGCGTTCCCCAGGATCCGAATTTCCGCCATGCCGCCAATCTGCAGAAGGTTCTGGATCTGGCGCTTGTGACGGAACTCGAGCGCCGCGAACTGAAAGTCTGAGGCGATCAGAATGCGGTGATGCGTGCCGGGATCGCGGACTGCGATGCTTGCGCATCGTAGCCGATTGCATACATACTAGCCGCAAACCGAATGGCTCTATAAGCCCAACTCCGACGCTCGACGATCGTCTTTCCAGCAGAAATTGATAGATATGACCGATACCCTGACCAATTCCTCTTCCGTAGAGCCAAAGCCTTCCGACCAGACTTTCGCCACGACCGGCATCGCGCCGATGGAGCGCCCGGGAGCCATGACGCGCTTCTTCATGGGCATCGTTGCCTGGGCCGAACGGCTGAACCTGAAATATGCCAAGCTCGGCAATCCCCCCGTCTACGACAATGCGACCTTTCCCTGGGTCGCCGAGATCGAGAAGGACTGGCCGCTGATTCGCGCCGAACTCGACCGCGTGTTGCTACGCCAGAGCGAATTGCCGACCTTCCAGGAAATTTCCACGGATGTGAAGACGATCTCGACGGACAGCCACTGGAGGACATTCTTTCTCGCCGGCTTCGGGCTGAAATCCGAGCAGAACATTCAGGCCTGCCCGGATACTTGGCGGGTCGTGCAGAAAATTCCCGGCATGAAAACGGCGATGTTCTCGATCTTCGAGCCGGGCAAGCACCTGCCGGCCCATCGCGGCCCCTATAATGGCGTGTTGCGCCTTCATCTGGGGCTGATCGTGCCTGAACCGGCTGACAAGCTGGCGATCCGCGTCAAGGACCAGATTTGCCACTGGCAGGAAGGCAAGGTACTCATTTTCGACGACGCGTATGAGCACGAGGCCTGGAACCACACCGACAAGACCCGCGTCGTACTGTTCGTCGACTTCAACAAGCCTACCCGTTTCCCGGCCAATTTCATCAATTGGATGCTGATGAACCTGGCGATCTTCACCCCATTTATCCGCGAAGGTCTCGACAACCACAAGGAGTGGGAAAAGAAGTTCTACGCCCAGGCCGAGGCGTTGCGGAACCGCAAGACGGACTAGGTCAACCACAGGCAGTTGCAGTGAGGCCGGGATTGCAATGGCATTGCGATGCCCTCGGCCTAAACCGCGGCGACACCGCCATCGACAAAGAGTTCATGTCCAGCGACAAAGCTACTCTCGCTTGATGCCAGGAAAAGGACTGCGCGTGCCACCTCGTCCGGTTTTCCCAACCGCCCAAGGGGTACGCTTCTATTGAGCGCCTCTTCGACTTCCGGTTGCGTGTCAAGGTAGCTGCGTATGAGGCGTGTTTCTGTTCCACCAGGCGAGACGACGTTGACGCGGATGCCTCGCTCCTTAAGCTCATTCGTCCAGCTTCGAGCGAACGAGCGCACCGCTGCCTTGCTGGCGTTATAAAGAGACTGGCTTGGCAGGCCTTTACTGCCAGCAATGGAGCCGTTGAGGACGACGGCACTTCCTGCTGTCATCAGCGGAAGTGCTTTCTGCACTGTGAACACCATACCTTTCACATTGACGTTGAAGATCGAGTCGAAATGCGTTTCGTCGATCGCATCGAGCGGAACGACCTCGTAAATGCCCGCATTGGCGAACACGACATCGACCCTTTGGTGGTCGCTTTGGATCCGTTCGTAAAGCCGAACGACGTCGGCAGACTTGGTGACATCACCTTGCACGCCGACCGCCCCGTGGCCGATCTCATTCACGGCCTCGGCGAGTAGTTCTTGCCGGCGTCCTGTGATGTACACGTACGCACCTTCGATGGCGAAAAGTTTTGCCGTTGCGAGGCCGATGCCGTCGCTACCTCCCGTTATCACCACGATTTTGCTTTCGAAACGTTTTGTCATTTCTTATTTACCTTTTTTTGACAAGTGGAGGATTGCTCCACTTGTAATATGGAGGTATCCTCCACTTGGCAAGCGATCAAGGAAAATAAGTTGAATGATGAACCCGCCCTCCGGGCTGACGCGAAAAAAAACCGCGAACTTATCCTTTCTGCCGCAGAGGAGCTCTTTCTGGAAAAAGGAGCGGGTGTTCCGCTGGAGGAGGTTGCCAAGCGCGCAGGCGTCGGTATCGGCACGCTTTATCGTCGCTTTCCCACGCGTGAGGCACTTCTGGCCGCTACCAGCAACGAGCGTTTCTTGTCGCTGGCGGAGACCAGCCGTAAGCGCGACCCAGATCTAACTCCAGGCGATGCGGTGCGAGCTTATCTTGAAGATCTTGCCAGGAACACGAGCACGTATCAGAGCCTTGCTGTTTCGATCGGGACTGTTATCCAATGCGGGACGCCCGGATGTAATGCGATTACCGCGGAAGGGCGTCGGCTGCTGCAGCGTGGACAAGAAGCAGGCACCATCCGCCGCGATGTCACTTACGAGGATTTCATCTACATTGTAACTGCCATCTCCATTGCCATCGAAAATGACGATTCATCGAAATCGCGTATCGGCCATCTGGTGGACTTGTTCCTGAATGGCATAAGCGTAAGAGGTTCGGATTAGCCATCACCGGGACAACTGCATCTTCTCTTCGACGCGACAACTGCCGTCGCATGTAAGCAATTGCATTATCCTGCTGGCATCGGCGATTGAAAAATCGGCTTTGCATCGCCATCTCTGGTCAGAAGAAACCGTTGGAGGTTACAATGACGGAATACAGGAAAACGGCAGAAGCCGTGGCCAAGCTGACGCCGGAACAATACCGGGTGACGCAGCAAAGCGGAACAGAACGTCCGGGCAGCGGCCCCTTGCTGAACAACAAGGAGCCTGGGATCTACGTGGACATCGTATCCGGAGAACCGCTGTTTGCCTCGTCCGACAAATTCGATTCCCATTGCGGCTGGCCGAGCTTCACCAAGCCGATCGAGCCTGCCTATGTGAACGAGGTGCACGATTCGTCGCATGGCATGGTCCGCATCGAGGTGCGATCCAAGCATGGCGACAGCCATCTGGGCCACGTATTTCCCGATGGGCCGCAAGATCGCGGCGGTCTTCGCTATTGCATCAACTCCGCGTCGCTGCGCTTCATCCATCGTGACCAGATGGAGGCTGAAGGCTACGGCGCCTATATCAACCAGACGGAGGAAGTCCAATGACCGAACGTGCTGTTCTTGCCGGTGGCTGCTTCTGGGGCATGCAGGATCTGATCCGCAAGATGCCCGGCGTCGTCTCGACACGCGTCGGCTATTCCGGCGGCGAGGTGCGCAATGCGACCTACCGCAATCACGGGAACCATGCCGAGGCCATCGAGATCAACTTCGATCCTTCGAAAATCAGCTACCGCGATCTCCTGGAGTTTTTCTTCCAGATCCACGATCCGTCGACGCCGAACCGGCAGGGGAACGATGTCGGCTCAGGCTACCGGTCTGCGATATTCTATGTCAACGACGAGCAGAAGCGGATCGCCGAAGACACCATCGCCGATGTCGACGCGTCGAAGCTGTGGCCGGGCAAGGTCGTCACCGAAGTCTCGCCGGTCGGCGATTTCTGGGAGGCAGAGCCTGAGCACCAGGATTATCTGGAGCGGATCCCGAATGGCTATACCTGCCATTTCATCCGCCCGAACTGGAAGCTGCCGCGCCGGACGCAGGCCGCCTGAGCGAAGGGCTTATGTCAAAGGGCCCGCTGGCATCAGCCAGCGGGCCCTTTTTCTGTTTGATGCGCTCCTCAGGAGGCGTTTTCGGTCGATGGCCTGTCGAGCGTTTCGACCAGTGTCGAACTGGCCTTGTTCATGCCGCGGACATCGACGCTTGCTCCTTGCGCCCTGAAGCGGGCAACCACCCGGTCCAGCGCCGCGACGGCGGTAATGTCCCAGAAATGTGCGCGCGACACGTCGATGACGACCGACTTGCCGGCAAACTCCGCGACGTCGAATGCATCGACAAACAGGTCGGCCGAGGCGAAGAACACCTGTCCTGTCACTCGGAAGGTGGATTGACCGTCAACCGCCGCCGGTTCGAGTGTCACGTCCATCAGTCGCGCCACCTTGAAGGCGAAGAACACGCCGCTGAGGAGCACGCCGACCGCGACGCCCATCGCCAGGTTTGACGTAGCGACAGTCACCGCCACGGTTGCCAGCATCACTGTGCTCGACATTTTCGGATGGATGACGATGGCCCTGAGCGACGACCAGTCGAAGGTGTCGATCGAGACCATGACCATGATCGCCACCAAGGCGGCAACCGGTACCTGCGATACCCATGGCTTCAGGAGCACCATCAGGATGAGCAGGAATGCGCCCGCAAACAGCGTCGAGAGGCGACCGCGACCGCCGTATTTGATGTTGCTCACCGTCTGGCCGATCATGCCGCAGCCGGCAATGCCGCCAAAAAGGCTGGCAGCCGCGTTGGCCAGGCCGAGACCGGTGGCTTCGCGGTTCTTGGAACTCGGTGTATTGGTGAGGTCGTCGACGACGCTGGCGGTCATCATCGATTCCAGTAGCCCGACCATGGCAATGGCAAGCGCCGGGCCGGCGATGATGCCGAGGGTTTCGAGCGTCAACGGCACGGAAGGCCACGCAAAGATCGGCAGGCTGTCGGGCAGCCGTCCGAGATCGGCGACGGTCTTTACCGGCAGGTGCAGCATGACCGACGCGACTGTCAAAACGACGATGCAGATCAGCGGCGAGGGGATAGCCGTTGTTATCAGGGGCAGCAGGTAGATGAGCGCGAGGCCTGCGGCAAGTACTGCATAGGTAGCCCATCCGGCGCCGATGACCTGTGGCATCTGGGCCGAGAAGATCAGGATCGCAAGGGCGTTGACGAAGCCCGTCCGTACAGACTTCGAGACGAAGCGCATGAGCACGCCGAGGCGGAGAAGGCCGAAGAGGATCTGGATGACGCCGGCGAGCAGTCCGGCGGCAAGCAGGTAGGGAAGGCCGTGGCTGTGGACCAGCGGAGCTGCCACGAGGGCGACGGAGCCGGCCGCAGCCGAGATCATCGCGGGGCGGCCGCCTGTAAAGGCGATGACGATGCCGATGACGAAGGAAGCAAACAGGCCGACCTGCGGATCGACGCCGGCCGCGAAGGAAAAGGCGATGACTTCCGGGATGAGGGCGAAGGTGGCAACTGCACCGGCCAGCATTTCACGCGTGGGACGGGCAGACCAGTCCCGGCTGAAGGACGATAGGATCATGTGATGAATTCTCGCAAAGCATGGCGATCGCCGCTGAAATGCGGTCGTATCCTGGCATGCACATATTTGCGTGGTCCGGCGGATCGGCGGCCGGAATAGCCACCCGGATTTTCACCGGGTCCAGTCGAATAAGCTCTTATAGCCAGACTCGATATTGCGGCGCAACAGAAAATGGCACCGCTTGCAGTTTTGCAGTCGATGCCATTCAAACGTTCAAAATCGCTGCCGAGCCGTTGGTCCGGCTGGCCTGATACCTTACTGCGCGGTGAAGAACGTCAGCAGGACCGTGCCCTTGTCGCCGAGAAGGCAGACGAAGCGATCGGATTTTCCAGTCACGCCCTTGCGAGAGAGATAGGCCTCGCCGAGCACCACCGTTTTCACCGAAACATCCTCGACCTTGGTATCCGCGGCGCTGACGGCCAGGCTCTCCATGTCAAAAACGATGTCGGTGATGTCGGGCGATTTTGCCTGCAGAGCGATCAGGCCGGTGGCCTTGCATGCGGTCACTGCAGGATCTTCCTTGGTCTGGGCGAGCGCCGGTGTCACCAGAAAGGCAGCGGCGACGGTGGCGAGGATCAATGTCTTGTAGGTCATGGGATTAATCTTTCCGCTGCGTTTCAGGTGGGTCGGAAGACGCGAAAAGGGCCAGCGCGTGGCTGGCCCAATCCGGTTGTCGGCGATTATTTCTTGAACTTGGAGTAGTCGAGCTTCGGGGCCTTCGTCAGGTCTTCCTTGGAGGTGTCGACATAGGCCTTCCAGGTGCCGTTATCGTCGGCGAGGGCGACAGACGATGGGTCGAGCACGACATAGCTTTCGCCGAGGCCGAGGAAGCCGCCGACGCTGGCGACGATGCCGATGACGGACTTGCCGCCGCCGATGACGATGTCGGAGACTTCGCCGATCTTGTCATTCTGCTTGTTGTAGATGTCGACGCCGATCAGCTTCGAAGTGACGATGTCGGTGTCCTGAATGTTGACGTACTTCAGGGGGCCGCTAGCCATCTTGCCCATGGTGATGCCTGGGCCTGCCATCGTGGCATCTGCCCCGGTAGCTGCCGACGTCTGAGCAAAGGCTGCACCACCGATGAGTGTGAGCGTCAGACCGGCAACGAGCGAACGGAATTTCATAAAGGACTCCCTAGGATTATGTAGGCCGACGACGTGTCGGCCAGTGCGGATAAGAAATTCCTGAAGATGAATGTTGTTCCATAGGGCGTTGTTTTAAATCGCTTTCCTTCAATCCGCCGATAAGTGTCTAATATAAGGAGGCCACTCGCTGAGCCCTGATAATTGCAGGTCATGCGCTGATATCGGCTGGAACAAAATGGCGGGTGAACTGTTTGGGAGCGTTGCACAACACACGCTGTCAGGGATTGGAAATGACCGTACGATACAGGCTCGGCTGCGATTTGTCGTACGAGGTTCTCGAGCCGACGACGTTCATCTTCAATCTGGAAGTTGCGAGACTGATGCGTCATCAGCAGCTCACCGAACGTTTGATCATCACCCCTGATCTGAAGCGCCGGACCCATGTGGTTCCAGATATCAACAATCGCTATCTCAGCATCGACGCGTCGCCGGGTCCGCTCCACCTTTCATATGAGGCTGAGGTGACGCTCGATGTCTTCCGCGCCGACCCGGAGACCATCGACGAGACGCCGCTGTCCGAACTGCCGCTCGATATCGTGCCGTTCCTGCTGCCGTCGCGGTTCGTGCCCTCGGACCGGCTGGCTGCCTTCGCCAACCGAGAGTTTGGAGCGATGCCTGGTGGGCACAGACGTGTGACGGCGATCTGCAACTGGATCCATGAGAATATCGATTACCGCCGGGGTGCGTCGAACGAGCAGACGACGGCCGACGAAAGCCTGTTGTTGCGGGCCGGCGTGTGTCGCGATTTCGCGCATATCGGCATTGCCTTCTGCCGCGCTCTGAATATTCCGGCCCGCTTTGTGTCCTGCTACGCATACGGGCTCGAGCCTCGCGATTTCCATGCTGTTTTCGAAGCCTACATGGGTGGCCGATGGTGGCTGTTCGATGCCACCCGCCAGGCCAATCTCGATGGTTTGGTGCGGATCGGCGTCGGGCGTGACGCGGCTGAAATCGCCTTTGCGTCTCCCTTCGGCAAAATGGAGCCCGGCCCGGTGAAGATCACCATCGAGCACGCGGACGGGTCGGGCGAGAAGCCCGGGCGGACGACGGATGCGATCTCCACGGAAGAGCCGGCGCCGAACGCCGGCGCCCAGTGAGGCCAATAAAAATCGCCGCCGTCCTGGCGGCTGACAGAGGTATTCATGACAAGAACTGACACGGGCCAGGCGATGCAACGCCACGAGTTGGTCAGCCGGTTGCGCCGCGCCCACGGCATTGCACGGCTGATGGACAGCGCCATCCGCATACCGGGCACCGGCATAAGCTTCGGCGCCGACTCGGTGATGGGGCTTATCCCGGGCATCGGCGACGCCGGCGGTGCGCTGATCGGCCTCGTTATCGTCAACGAGGCGAGACGGCTGGGCGTTTCGAACCAGTTGCTGCTGAAGATGCTGGGGAATATCGGGCTCGATACTGTCGCCGGGAGTGTGCCGCTGATCGGCGATCTCTTCGACGTCTATTTCAAATCCAACCGGCGCAATGTCCAGCTCCTTCTGGAGCATTTCGAAGTGGAAGAACGAGAGCTCTTTGCCGGAAGGCGTTAGCAGCTCGGGCACTCCGGTTGCGGAGTGCCTGATTGCGCATCAGCTTCGCGGCTTTAGGTTGTCAGGATCGTAAAGCGGTTTGTAGCCGACGGCGACCACCTCGACCGGATAGGTCTCGCCAAAATACTCGACTATCAGTTTGCGACCCATCTCGGCATGGGACCATGGCAGATAGGCAAGCGCGACATTCTTGCCGATCGTCGGGCCGTAGGCGATGGAGGTGGTGAAGGAGCGTCGGCCGAGTTCGTCGACCAGCGTCTCGCCGGTTTCGGGATCCAGGACCGGCAGGATGCCAACGGGGTAGCGCCCCACGCCCTTGGCATCGATGTTGTCCGTCATCACGAGCGTGCAGAGCATGGCCGGCTGATGGTCTCTGGCCCGATATTCCAGATGCTTTGCCTTGCCGACGAAATCCGCTTCCTTGACCTTGGGACGAGCCAGATCTGCTTCCAGAAGATTGTACTCCGTCAGAAGATCGGCATTCTGCAGGCGCAGGCTTTTCTCCATCCGGCGGGAGTTGGCATAGGTCTCGACGCCGAACGCCATCACGCCCGTTGCGCGCAAGGCATCCCAGACGGCAAGGCCGTCGTCATAGGCCATGTGCAACTCCCAGCCCTGTTCGCCGACGTAGGAGATACGGAACGCCGTAACGTTTTTGCCGCCGATCTTCAGCGGCTTGATGGCTGCGAAGGGGAAGTTTTCAGGGGCGAGGGCGGCAGGGTCTTCGACCACCTTCTGCAGCGTCTCCCGAGCATTCGGTCCCCAGATGCCGATGGTGATGTATTTCTCGGTGACGTCGGTGATGGTGACATCGAAGCCTTTGTCCTCTGCGACGCGGCGCATGTAGTGGAAATCGCGCGGGCCAGCGTCGGCGCCGTCGATCATCCGGCAGCGATCAGCCATGCGGATCACCGTAAAGTCGGCGCGAACCATGCCTTCCTCGTCGAGGAAGTGGGTGTAGATGCCTTTGCCAATATTGCCGTCGCCGCCGATCTTGGCAGCGCAGAGCCATTCCATCAGTTCGACGTGATCCGGGCCTTCGATATCGAACATGGCGAAATGCGACAGGTTGACGATGCCGCAATCCTCGCTCATCGCCAGATGCTCGGCGTTGGAGACGCGCCAGAAATGGCGGTTGTCCCACTCGTTCTCGCGCACGGGTACGCGGTCGGCGTATTTTTCCAGCAGATGCTCGTTGGCGGCATAGCCATGGGCGCGCTCCCAGCCGCCCAGTTCCATGAAGTAGCCGCCCAGTTCCTTCTCGCGCTCCCAGAACGGCGAACGGCGGACATTGCGGCCCTTGGAGAAGGGCTCGCGCGGGTGGACGGCGGGATTGTAGACCTTGGTGGCGGTTTCCGAGCAGCGATCCCAGATCATCTGCTCTTCCATCTGGTGCGGATAGAAGCGCGAATAGTCGACGGCGTGATGGTCGATGGAGGTGCGTCCGTCAGTCATCCAGTCGGCGATCAGCTTGCCCATGCCAGGGCCGTCCTTGACCCAGATGGCGACGGCATACCAGAGACCGCGCACTTTCTGGCTCTCGCCCATGGACGGACCGCCATCGGATGTCACCTGCAGCAGGCCGTTGAACGAATGGCTTTCGTTGTAGCCGAGTTCGGCCAGGATCGGCGTCAGTTCCATGGCGCGTTCCAGCGGCGCCAGCACCTGCTCGAGGTCGAGATCGCGCTGTGACGGCGACTGGCGGGTCTGGTGCTTTTCGAGCAGCTCGCGGGGATGACAGAGGCGCGGATTGGTTTCCTCGTAGTAGCCCCACTCGATCTGGCCACCTTCGGCTGTCTTCGGGTCGCCAGTGTCGCGCATATAGGCGGAGTTGCCCTGGTCGCGCATCAGCGGCCAGCCGATCTCCTTGCCGGTGCCTGCGAACTCGGTGTAGGGGCCGAAGAAGGTCAGCGGATGGTCGATCGGCATGACCGGCAGGTCCTCGCCAACCATCTCGGCGATCAGGCGGCCCCAGATGCCGGCGCAAACGACGACGTAATCGGCCTCGACGGTGCCCCGGTCGGTGACGACGGCCTTGATCCGGCCATTCTCCACCACCAGCGAGCGCGCGGAAGTGTTGGCGAACACCTTTAGCTTGCCGGAGGCTTCGGCCTGATCGACCAGCTTGCCGGCAACGGTCTGCGAGCGCGGAATGACGAGGCCGGCATCCGGATCCCAAAGGCCACCCTGAACCAGATCTTCTTCGATCAGCGGAAATTTCGCCTTGATCTCGGCCGGGCCGATCAATTCGGCGCGGGTGCCGAAAGCCTTGCCCGAGGCGACCTTGCGCTTGATCTCGTCCATGCGGCTGTCGTCCCCGACACGCGCGACCTCGATGCCGCCAACGCGGGCGTAATGGCCCATCTTCTCGTAGAAATCGATGGAATAGAGGGTTGTCCAGCAGGAGAGGAAATCATGGCTGGTGGCGTAGCAGAAGTCGGAGGCATGGGCGGTAGAGCCGATGTCTGTCGGCACGCCCGATTTGTCGATCCCGACGATATCGTCCCAACCGCGCTCAATCAGGTGGTGGACGATGGAGGCGCCGACGATGCCCCCCAGACCGATGATAACGACCTTCGCCTTGTTCGGGAACTCTGCCATGAATGCCACTCCGCTTCGTGTTGTGAGGCGACATTAGAACAAGCGGCGGGTCGACTGAAGCCTGTCTGCGACATTATCAAAATGCCCCACGACCAGCGGCAGATCTGCTCCTTCGGTCGTAGCGTATGGTATCAGCTTTGCGACTGGCTCTGCATCTGTTCTGCTTCGACTGTCACCTTCACCGTCAGGCTTTCCCCGGGCGTGCCGATGCGCATCCCTGAGACGGGAGCGGCGTCGCGGTAGCTGAGGCCTGTCGCAATCCGGACATAGCGTTCGTCCGGGCAGATGTCGTTTGCCGGGTCGAAGCCGATCCAGCCGAGGCCCGGCATGTAGGCTTCTGCCCAGGCATGCGTTGCCGTCTGCTCGGTAATGCCTTCCATCATCAGGTAGCCCGAGACATAGCGGGCAGGGATGCGCATGGCGTGCGCGGCAGCGATGAAGATATGGGCGTGGTCCTGACAGACGCCGCTCTTTCTCTCCAGCGCCTGCTCGGCTGTCGTCTCGGTATCGCTGGTGCCCTGGATATACTCGACAGTCCGGTTGATGGTGCCCATCAGCGCGTGCATGCGACCGATCTCGCTCTCGCCGGTCGCCGAACGCACCAGTTCCTTGGTCAATTTGCCGGCCTTGGTGAGCGGCGTGTCGCGTAGGAACAGCCAGAGCGGGCAATAGCCGGAGTGTGGGCCGATCACACCATTCAGCTCGTGCGTCTCGATCTCGCCCATAGCGACGATGCGGGTGCGATCCTGCGCGCCATCGAGCGACATCAGGTTGGTACGATTGCCGAACTGGTCGTCATATTCGACCTCCGTCTTGGCGCCTTCGACGGTCAGCGACCAGTCGAGCACGGTCTGTCCGGGGCCGGTGAGCGGCGTCAGACGCAGCCGCTGCAACGAGAATTGCGACGGTTCGTCGTAGCGGTATTCGGTGACGTGACTAATCTTCAGTCTCATGATCAAACCCGCTTATTGATTGAAACGATAACCGTCGGATATTTCCTGGCCGAGCTGGTTATTGCGCCAGACGAAGTTCTCGAGAAATTCGTGCAGGCCGTTGTTCATGATATCCTTGATCTCCAGCGTCTGCAGCATTTTGCGGATGCTTTCACCGGTGTCATGGGCAGCAAGACGTTCGCCATCCTCGCGGGCGAGATAGCTGAGATTGCTGACGATCTTCTCGTAGCAATAGGCGAGCGAGCGCGGCATCTGGCTGTTGAGGATCAGAAAGTCGGCAATGTTCGACGGCTTGTATTCCGCATCGTAGACCCAGCTGTAGGAGCGATGGGCCGAGACCGAGCGCAGGATCGACTCCCACTGGACATTGTCCAGCGATGAACCGACCGCCGAGACGGATGGCAGCAGCACGTAATATTTGACGTCGAGGATGCGTGCCGTATTGTCCGCGCGCTCGATGAATGTACCGATGCGGGCGAAGTTGTAGAGTTCGTTGCGCAGCATGGAGCCGTGGAATGCGCCACGAATCAGTCCGGCGCGACGCTTTATCGCATCGATGACTTCAGGCATTTCCGCCGCCTTCAGCCGTTTGCCGAGCAGCGCCTTGAGGTCGATCCAGCACTCGTTGGTCGCTTCCCAGGTCTCGCGTGTCAGCGCGGTTCGCACCATGCGGGCATTGTTGCGGCCGGCATCGATGCAGGACATGACGCTCGAGGGATTGTTGCGGTCGCGCAAAAGGTAGTCGATGGCGTCGGCGCCGGTGAGCTTGGCGTGGCCGACGTCGTAGGTTTCGCGGACGCCGGCGCTTTGCAGCACACCGTCCCAATCGTCTTCGACCGCGCCCATGCGGGTCAGCGACATGCGCATTCCGGCGTCGACCAGGCGGGCAATGTTTTCGGCGCGCTCGATGTAACGGAACATCCAGTAGAGGCCATTGGCGGTTCTTCCAAGCATGTCCGTATCAGTCCTCCAGTACCCAGGTATCCTTGGTGCCGCCGCCCTGGCTGGAGTTGACGACCAGCGAGCCTTCCTTCAGCGCCACGCGGGTCAGTCCGCCGGGAATGATCTGCACCTTGTCGGAAACCAGCACATAGGGCCTGAGGTCGACGTGGCGTGGCGCGATGCCCTTGTTGACCATGATCGGCACGGTCGACAGCGACAGTGTCGGCTGGGCAATATAGTTGTTCGGCCGGGCTTTCAGCTTCTCGGCGAACTCGGCGCATTCCTTCTTGGAGGAGGTCGGGCCAACCAGCATGCCGTAGCCGCCGGACCCATGGACTTCCTTGACCACCAGTTCGGACAGATGCTCGAGCACGTATTTGAGGCTGTCGGGTTCGGAGCAGCGCCAGGTCGGCACGTTCTCCAGAAGCGGCTTGCGACCGGTGTAGAATTCGACGATCTCCGGCATATAAGAGTAAATCGCCTTGTCGTCGGAGATGCCGGTGCCGGGTGCATTGGCGATGGTGATGTGGCCGGCACGATACACATCCATGATGCCGGGAATGCCGAGCGCAGAGTCCGCCCGGAAGGTCAGGGGATCGAGGTATTCGTCATCGACGCGGCGGTAGAGAACGTCGATTGCCTCATAGCCGCGTGTGGTACGCATCTTCACCTTGCCGTCGATGACGCGGAGGTCGGAGCCCTCGACCAGCTCGACGCCCATCATGTCGGCGAGGAACGAGTGCTCGTAATAGGCGGAATTGTAGATGCCGGGGGTCAGAACTGCGACGCGCGGCTTGCCCGAACAGCCGGGAGGGGCAAGCGACGCCAGGCTCTGGCGCAACAGGTTCGGATAATCCTCGACCGGGCGCACCTTGTTCTGATGGAACAGCTCCGGAAACATCTGCATCATGGTTTCGCGGTTTTCCAGCATGTAGCTGACACCCGACGGCGTGCGGGCATTGTCTTCCAGCACATAGAACTGGTCTTCGCCGGTGCGCACGATGTCAGTGCCGACGATGTGGGTATAAACGCCGCCCGGAGGCCGGAAGCCGATCATCTCGGGGATGAAGGCGATATTCTTCTCGATCAGTTCACGCGGCACCCGACCGGCGCGGATGATTTCCTGCTTGTGGTAGATGTCGTCGAGGAAGGCATTCAGTGCGATGACGCGCTGTTCGATGCCCTGCGCGAGCTTTCGCCATTCACGGCCGGAGATGATGCGCGGGATGATATCGAAGGGGATCAGCTTTTCCGATGAATCTTCGTGTCCGTAGACCGCGAAGGTTATGCCTGTTTTGCGAAAGATGTTCTCGGCGTCGCGGGACTTGGCAATCAGATGGGCGCGATCTTGGTTGTTGAACCATTCCGAATAGGTTTGATAAGGCGCGCGCGGGCTTTCACCGGCCGTTATCATTTCGTCAAATGCCAAAGCTGCGGTCCCCGTTTTTTCTCATTTGAATACAATGGCGGAAGCAATGCAAGAAGCATGCGCAGTTGGAGATAGAATTTCGGAACCAATGGGAAAGCCCGGCAAGCGCTGAAAGAGCTGGCATAGACAGAATAACTAATATGCGAAGCGTTCCGGCTGGCATGTTTGCTCTGCACATCCTTTGCGCAGCTGGCTATTTTTTCTGCAGGATGCCCTGCCGGCAGCAGCCGGAGGTCGATGCGCGAGGCAAAGAAAAAGCGGCGGAATTGCTCCCGCCGCTTCGTGAGGTCAGATGGTTTGGCTTACGCCTGTTCGCGACGGGGGCCTGGGCGACCGCCGGCTGGCTTGCGGGCCTGGCCGTTGTTGCCGTCTGGACGACCGCGGGCTTCGCCAGCCTTGTGAGCTGGGCGGCCATGCGGCGGACGGCTGCGTGGTGCGCCGTTGTCGCCGGCTGGCCGAGCACGCTGCGGCGCCTTGGCCGGGCGGAAATCCGAGGTTGAGGCCAGATCGTTGTCAATCTCGCGCGGGGCACGTTCTGCAGTGCGCTGGCCACGGAAATCGGCATTGCGGTTGTTTTCGCGCGCTACTGCCGGGCGATCACCGCGGGTTTCGCTGCGGAAATCACCGTCTGGACGCGGACGACGAGCAGGACGGCCGTCGGAGCGGGGAGCGCCCGATCCGGCGCCACGACCCTGGCCCTGGCCACCACCACGGTTGCCGCCGGCGCCGGAGCGATTGCCGCCACCGCCACCACGGGCAGGACGGGCACGGTCCGCAGGCGCTTCGCCGCTGGCAACCTGGATGTCGATGGACATCAGGCGTTCGATGTCGCGCAGAAGACGGATTTCGTCCGGAGCGCAGAAGGCGATGGCGATGCCGTCGCGACCGGCACGGGCCGTACGGCCGATGCGGTGAACGTAGGCATCCGGTACTTCCGGCAGGTCGTAGTTGTAGACGTGGCTGACGCCGGGGATGTCGATGCCACGGGCAGCGACGTCAGTGGCGACGAGAACGCGGGTTTCACCGTCCTTGAAAGACTTCAAAGCACGCTCGCGCTGGCCCTGGCTCTTGTTGCCGTGGATCGAGGCCGCCGCGAAGCCGACGTGCTCGAGATGCTTCATCAGCTTCTCGGCGCCGTGCTTGGTACGCAGGAAGACCATGGCGCGGCCGTCCGGGTTGGCGTTCATCGATTCCTTGAGGAGCTCGGTCTTGTGGTTCTGGCCGGAAACGAAGTGAACGAACTGTTCGACCTTGTCCGCAGCCTTGCCGGGAGGCGAAACTTCGACACGGGCCGGGTTGCTCAGGAAGTCGGCGGCGAGATCGGCGATGGCCTTCGGCATGGTGGCCGAGAACAGCAGCGTCTGGCGCTTGGCAGGCACCATCTTCGAGATCTTGCGCAGGTCATGCACGAAGCCGAGGTCGAGCATCTGGTCGGCTTCGTCGAGGACGAGGTAGGACACATGGCCGAGCGTCAGGGCGCGACGGGCAATCAGGTCGAGCAGACGCCCAGGCGTTGCGACGAGGATGTCGACACCGCGTTCCATCTGCATCTGCTGCTTGTTGATCGAAGCGCCGCCAACGACGAGGCCGATCTTCAGCTGCGTCTTGCGGGTGTATTCCTTCAGGCTGGCAGCGATCTGGTTCACCAGTTCGCGGGTCGGCGCGAGGATCAGCGTGCGGGTGCTGCGGTGTTCGGGACGCTTGCCGTCCTTCATCAGCATTTCAATGATAGGCAGGCCGAAAGCGGCCGTCTTGCCGGTGCCGGTCTGGGCGAGGCCGACGAGGTCGCGGCCCTGCAGAACGAGCGGAATGGCTTCCGCCTGGATCGGGGTAGGGGTCGAATATCCCTGTTGGGTCAGAGACGTCACAATCTGTTCGGACAAGCCAAGATCGCTAAAAGTGGTCAATTCAATTGCCTTTCGAGGCGCCAAAAACGAGTTCGCCGGAACGCGTCTTGCGGTCCGGTCGGTCTCTGGCGTCAAGAACCCCGCGTGAAGTGGGAACTTGTAAGTTGGAAAATAGCTTTCCAGCGCATGGGACTGCCGCCATTCGGCAGTCGTTTTTCGAGCGCTTTTGTCCTTCTCTTGCGGGTCGTCTTTTTTCGCAGGGCATGCTCACGCGGCGGCCGGGAAGGTGAAAGCTGAGGGGCATATGGCCCTATTCGTCGCTGAAGTCAACTGTCAGCTTCGATAAACCAGCTGTCGGCAGCAGCGCTTTGTGTCGCAGCCAGATGCCATCGATGGAGCCTCAAAAGACCGGAACGCGTATGGTTAACACATTGTTAGCGGCCTGCTTGGTAAAAAGACAGACTGTATGCGTCGAACGAGCGAGGCTTTCTTGAAGAGCCGTGGTGAACTGTTGGATATTGCCTGTCATCGGATCACCGAGACCGACCGGCCTGCCTATGTCAAAAACAGCGATCTTCGATATGTCGCGGTAAACGAGGCTTATGCGGCATTTTTCGGCCGCGAAATCTCGGATTTCATCGGTTGTCGCAGTCACGAGCTCTCCCATCGCGCCGAAGATGCAGACCGCGAGGATAAAGAGCGCCGCGCCATCGTCTTCGGAACGGAAGAAACGTCGATCTGCTTCGCTCGGGATCGCCTATCGGCGTTCGAGGTGCAGATCGAAAGCTTCATGCCGGCGGAAGACCGGGCCTATATCTTCGGCATCTTTACCGAGGCGCCGCCCCAGATCGGTGCCAGCCGCTCGGTGGAACGTGTTTCGCCCGATGATGTCGCGACATCGATAATGCAGCTTGCAGACCCTGCGGTTGCTCTGGAAACCGGGTTAATTGCCGCCGCCGACACGTCGCTGCTTCGTTCGGGTGTGGTCGAGGAAATCTTCGGCCTGCTCGACATGGGAGTTGGCATCTACACTGCCGATCTCGAGCTTGCCTACTGCAACGGACGCTGGAACGACCTCTATCTGCGCTTGGTGGGCAGGGCGACGCTCGGCATGAACGCCCGTGACGTCTATTCGGCCGTTTTCGATTTCTGGTCGGGGAGGAGCCCCGATTCGATCACTGAGGACAAGCAGCGCTGGATTGAAAAGCGACTGTCGATCCTTCGCGCCGAGCATAGCGATCTCGTAGAGCGGACGCCGGATGGGGAATGGCTGCGCTGTATCCACAAGCGCCTGCCGGATGGGTCCATCGTCGCACTGCGCATCGACGTGACGGCGACCAAGGAAGGTGAAGCGCTGTTGCGCAACAAGATCGACGAGGCGACGCTCTATCGGACTCTCCTGCACGATCTTCCGGTCTCTGCCTTCGTGCGCGGTGCCGATCACCGGCTCCTCTACGGTAACGAGGCATATTTCCGGATGACCGGCCTGACAGCGGAGGCGTCGCTCGGCAAGACGGAAGTGGAAATGTTCGGCGAGGAGGGAACGGCCTTCTTCGCGGAAAACGAAGCCATGTTGCGCAGCCAGCAGCATCTCGAATTCGAGGACGAGGTCGCCTACGCCCCGGGGCGCCAGCATGCGGTCGTTACGCGGCTGAAGGGTGTTTCCACCTCCACTGGCAATCACTATGTCGTCGGCTCGATGGATGACGTATCGACGCTGAAGCTGGGCGAGAGGCAGCTTACGGAGACGCGCGCGCGCGCCGAGCAGCTTAGTCAGGATCTGGAAAACATCATAGGTTCGCTGCCGACAGGCGTGCTGATCTTCGATCAGAATTTCGACCTCGAATATGCCAACGATGCCTTCTACGAGATATGGGGAATGTCTGAGGAGGATCGCCGGGAGGCGACGTCGCTTCGCGAGGTGATGCGCCGAAATCATGCGCGTGGCTATTTCGGCCCGGACGCCCCGCATTGGGAAACGCTCTACCAGGCGCGGATAGAGGCGATCTCCGGCCCCGACGGCAGTCTCCAGTCCGAAATCAGTTTTGGCGTGGACCGCCGGGTGCTGGTGGACGGTCGCAAGCTTTCCGGCAACCGGACCTTGCTCTGCTACGCAGACGTTTCTTCGCTGTGCCGGAAGGAAAGGGAGCTATCGGAAGGGCGTGAGGCACTGGAGCGCCTGGGCGAACTGATGACCGATGCGACGCATGCGATGTCTCAAGGGCTGATGATCGTCGAGGACGGCATCATCATGCTCTCCAACGATGCGTTGCCCGGTATGCTGCAGATCGAGGCGGCATCGCTGTCCGTCGGCAGGCGATGGCTGAAGATCTTCCGTCATTGTGCCGCGCGGGGCGACCTTGGACCCGCGCCGCAGGAGGCACTCGCTGCCTGGGCCGACAGGATCCGTCGTCACCAGCCGATTTCGGCAAACTTCAATATCCGTGGCGAGACGTGGCTGCACATGAACGCATCCATGGGCCCTTCCGGCCGATGGCTGGTGGTTTTCACCGACGTCACGGACATGAAGGACCGCGAGACGGAATTGCAGCGCCTGCTTGCCCGCAGCGAAGCCGCGGACCGGGCAAAGTCGGAGTTTCTGGCCAATATGAGCCATGAGATCCGGACCCCGATGAACGGTGTGCTGGGAATGGCGGAATTGCTGGGCAAGACCGGGCTCGATGCGCGCCAGACGACCTTCGTCGACATCATCTCCAAATCCGGCAACGCACTGCTGACGATCATCAACGACATCCTCGACTTCTCCAAGATCGATGCCGGGCAGATGCAGTTGCGGCAGACGAGCTTCGATCCGGCGGAAGCGGTTGAGGATGTCGCGACGCTGCTCTCGTCTCAGGCCGGCGAGAAGAATGTCGAACTACTGGTGCGCGTCTCACCGCGCCTGCCGTCGATGGTGATCGGCGACGCCGGGCGTTTCCGTCAGATCCTCACCAATATCGTCGGAAATGCGGTCAAGTTCACCGAGCACGGTCATGTGCTTGTCGATGTCGATGCGGACCCTGTGCCGGGCAGGGCCACCATGGTCACCATCCGTGTGACCGACACCGGCATCGGCATCTCGAAGGATCGGCTAGGCTCGATATTCGACAAATTCTCGCAGGTTGATTCGTCGTCGACACGCCGCCACGAGGGTACCGGCCTCGGCCTTGCGATCACCGCTGGGCTCGTGGATCTGTTCGGGGGTTATCTGGAAGTTGAAAGCGCCCTTGGCAGCGGCTCGACCTTCAAGATCCACCTGCCGTTGCCGACTGCAACCGGCTCGCGTGGCAAAGGGCAGGTTCCGGTCAACGTCAAGGGTGCACAGATCCTCGTCATCGACGATCACGCCATCAATCGCCAGATTCTCACCGAACAACTTGCCGAATGGGGCTTCCAGAGCGTTGCCGTCGCCGATGGTCCGACGGGTCTCGCGATCCTGTCGGAGGCCGCCGACATCGGGGTCGCGGTCGATGCCGTCATACTCGACTACAACATGCCGGGCATGACCGGAGCCGATATTGCGCGCACGATGCGACAGGATCGACGCTTTGACGGGGTGCCGCTGATTTTCCTGACATCGATGGATGTTGCCGGCGCTGACAGGGAATACGCAGCGCTGAGCGGCGACGCCCACCTGATGAAGCCCGCGCGCGCAAACGTGCTCCGCAACACGGTGATCGAGGTCGTGCGCACGGCCCGTCAGCGTCGCTCGACCGGCGAGGCGCCGCGCCCGCTGGTGTCCGAGGCCCCGGAGGCCGTCGCGGGGCAGTCCGTCTCGGCTGCTGCAGTTTTTGTGACGGATAGGCCAGCGGAGAGCGTCGATATCCTGGTGGCAGAGGATAACGAGGTCAACCAGATCGTCTTCACGCAAATCCTGCAAGCGGCCGGCGCTCATTTCCTGATTGTCAGGAACGGCGAGGAGGCGGTCGCTGCCTACCGCCGGTGCACTCCGTCGCTGATCATGATGGATGTCTCGATGCCGATCATGAACGGGCTGCAGGCGACCCGTGCCATCCGCGAGATCGAAGCGGCGGACGGTGCCGGACGCCACGTGCCGATCATCGGCGTCACCGCCCATGCGCTCGAAAGTGACCGTGAACTGTGCATGGCCTCGGGGATGGACGACTATATGTCGAAGCCCATAAGCCCGGAACTGCTGGAAGCGAAGATCGGGCTGTGGATGAAAAATGCCAAAAGCTCCGATCAGCAATCAAGCGTCTGATAGACCCCTGACACCGCAGAGCATTTCGCGCTTTCCGGCAAAGCCCTTGCGTCGTTCGACGGCGAAGCCAGCAGCCTGCAGATTGCGGCGTACGAAACCAGCGGCGGCGTAGGTGGCGAACGTGCCGCCTTGCGACGTCTTGTCGTGGACCAGTTGCATCAGTTCAGGCGACCACATGTCGCCGTTGCGGGACGGCGCGAAGCCATCGAGGAACCACGCGTCAAAACCCGTTTCCGCGGCACCTACTCCATCTAGCGCGGGGCCGCAAACGACACTCAGTCGCGTCTGTTCGTCCAGTTGCAGCGAGACGATGCCTTCCGGCGTCTCGGGCCAGCAGGTGACCAGCGCCTTTCGTTCGTCATCGATTTCCGGCCAGCGGGACAAAGCCCGGTCGATCTCCTGTGCACGCATCGGATACAGTTCGAAGGACATGAAATGCAGCGTCGCGCCGGCCGAACGCTCGGTCTTCCATTGGCGCCACGTCTCGCAAAAATTGAGGGCGGTGCCGAAGCCGAGTTCGCCAATGCGGAATTCCGACCGGCCGTGCCAGCGCGCCGGCAGGCCGTTGCCGTCGAGAAAGACGTGACTGCATTCGAGGCGGCCATCGGTCTGGCAATAAAAATGATCGCCAAAGGCAGACGAATAAGGCATATCGCCGTCGCGCCATTCGAGCGGCTGGCTCATCGTCTGCGACGCGTCATCGGAAACTGGATCTGTCATGCCAAGAGCCGTTAATCCGGCAAAGCCTGCCGGTCAATCGTCTACCGCACTGCTGATCGTCGGCGGCGGCATCATGGGCCTCTGGGCTGCGGTCCATGCGGAATGCCAGGGCATCGAGACGCTGTTGGTCGACAGCGGCCTTCTGGGGTCCGGCGCCAGCGGCGGCGTGCTCGGCGCATTGATGCCCTACATGCCGGATCGCTGGGACAACAAGAAGCAATTCCAGCTGGCCTCGCTCGTGGCGCTCGAAGGCGATATCGCCGAACTCGAGCTCGAAACCGGCCTTTCGGCAGGTTATCGTCGCTCCGGCCGTTTCATCCCCTTGCCGAAGCCACACCTGCGCAAGATCGCCGAAGGCCACTCGCGCGATGCCGACGCCAACTGGCGCGAGGGAGACAGGCAATTCCACTGGAATGTCATCGACGATCCCGGAGAAGGCTGGATCGATCCGGCGTCGGGGGAAAGCGGCTTTGTGCATGACACGCTGGCCGCGCGGGTCGCGCCGCGTGGGCTGATCGCGGTTTTGTCGGCCTTCCTGCAAGGCGCGCGGAATGTCCGCATCCTTCAGGGCGTGGCAGTCGAGAGCCTCGATCCTGTCCGCGGCGTGGCGCATACCACGGCAGGCGATATTGGCTTCGGACATTGTATCCTCTCGGCCGGACATGCTGCCTTTCCGCTGCTGGGACAATTGACGACGGATCTGCAAAAGCCGCTGGGGCAGGCTGTCAAGGGACAGGCCGCGCTTCTTAAGGTCGATGTCGACCCCAACCTGCCAGTGATCTTTCGCGACGGTCTTTACATCGTGCCGCACGATGGCGGTCATGTGGCAGTGGGCAGCACCAGCGAAAACCAGTTCGACGATCCCCTGTCGACCGATGCGCTGCTCGATACGCTGCTGGCATCCGTGCGAGCCATGGTGCCGCTGCTGGCACAGGCCGAACTCGTGGAGCGATGGGCAGGCTTGCGCCCGAAAGCCATTGACCGCGATCCAATGGTAGGGCCGCATCCGGATCACCCCTCATTGATCGCGCTGACCGGCGGCTTCAAGATCACCTTCGGACTGGCACACCGGCTTGCTGCCATCGCTATCGGCGAGATCTCCGGTGCTCCGGCTTTCGCATCTGAAATGCCCGAAAGCTTCACCCTGGTGAATCACATTCGCGTGGCTTCGCGCACTGCGTGAAATTTGCCGGCCGCGCTTCGTCATTCTGTCACGCAAATCGCTTATCTGCATCGTTGCGCATGGACCTATCCGTGTGGCCGCGGCCCGGAGGAGGGATCATGCGCTATATCATTGGATTTACACCGCCTCCGCGCGATCCGCTGACGATGGTTGCTGCGAGCTGGCTTGGTCGGAACGTCTATACGGGCGAACGGGTCGAGGAGCCGGAGATTGGCGGTCTCGGCCTGCGCGAGGTCGCCTTTCATACCGCCCTGCCGCGTCGCTATGGCTTCCATGCAGCGCTCAAAGCACCGTTCCGACTGGCTGAGCCGACGGCTGAAGCCGCATTGCTGCGCGACCTCATGCGCTATTCAGGGACATTCGAGCCATTTCAAATCCCGCGCCTCGAAGTCGCACGGCTCGGCAATGCCTTTGGGCTCGTGCCGTCTTATCCGCTCAGTGCGCTGAATTATCTCGCTTCGGCGCTGACGCAGGAGTTCGATCATTTCCGCGCGCCGCTGACCGAGGCGGAAATCGATCGCTGCGATCCCGACCTGCTGTCGGCGACGCAGTTCGCCAACCTCCATCGTTGGGGATGCGCCGACGTGATGGATGAATTCCGTTTCAGGATGGCGCTGACGGGACCTGTGCATTCAGCAGACATGCCGCGTATGGAACGCGTCCTGCGCGATCTCTTCGAGCCTGTTCTGGCTGAACCGATTCTCGTCTCCAATATCGCCCTGATGATGGAAGAGAGCAACGACGGTCCATTCCGCGTCCACTCGCTGCATCCGATGGGCAAGGTCAGTGCGCGGAAATCCGCCTGACGAACCGTCGTCTGCCGTGCTGCAGGCGCTCACTTTCCGTCTCGACAACTCCGCTTTCGATGCTTACCGTCTGCCTGACTTCATGAGGTGGTTCGATGGTATCCGATATCTATCCGCGCGATCTGATCGGCTATGGCCGGACAACGCCCGATCCGAAATGGCCGGGTGACGCGCGTATCGCGGTGCAGTTCGTCATCAACTACGAGGAAGGCGGCGAAAGCTCCATTCTCGACGGCGATCCGGCCTCGGAAAATCTTCTCTCGGAAATCGTCGGTGCGGCAGCCTGGCCCAACCAGCGCAATCTGAACATGGAATCGATCTACGAATACGGCTCGAGGGCCGGATTCTGGCGGCTGTGGCGGATGTTTACCGATCTCAACGTGCAGGCGACCGTTTACGGCGTGACGATGGCCATGGCGCGTAACCCGGAGGCCGTAGCAGCGATGAAGGAGGCGGGCTGGGAAATTGCCAGCCACGGCTACCGGTGGCTCGAATACAAGGATTTTCCGGAGGAGGTCGAGCGCAAGCATATCGTCGAGGCCGTGCGGTTGCATACGGAACTGACCGGCGAGCGGCCCTACGGGATGTACCAGGGCAAGCCGTCCGACAATACGCTGCGGCTGGCCATGGAGGAGGGCGGTTTTCTCTATTCCTCCGACAGCTATGCCGACGATCTGCCCTACTGGGTGAAGGGCATCGACCAGAAGCCCTTCCTCATCATCCCCTACACGCTCGATACCAACGACATGCGCTTTGCGACCCCGCAGGGCTTCAACTCGGGCGACCAGTTCTTTGCCTATCTGAAGGATGCCTTCGACACGCTCTATCAGGAGGGCAAGGCCGGCAGCGCAAAAATGCTCTCGGTCGGGCTTCACTGTCGCCTCGTCGGCCGTCCGGCGCGCGCAGCCGCCCTGAAGCGTTTCATCGAATATGTCCTCGGCCACGAGAAGGTCTGGATCCCGCAGCGCATCGAGATCGCCCGCCACTGGCACGCGCACCACCAGCCGGGAACGCTGTAGATGATCATGCGCTACGACTTCGTGACGCGCTTCGGCGGCGTTTTCGAGCATTCGCCCTACATCGCCGAGCGCGCCGTCGACGCCGGCATTATCAAGGAGCCGCTGACGGCGGTTGGCATCCACGGCGCCATGGTGTCGGTGTTTCGTGACGCGACCCATGCCGAACGTCTGACGGTGCTGCGCGCCCATCCCGATCTCGCGGGCAAGCTGGCCATTGCCGGCAAGCTGACGATGGAGAGCCGGCAGGAACAGGCGGGGGCGGGGCTCGACAGGCTGAGCCCGGAGGAACACGCCCGCTTTTCCGAACTGAACAAAGCCTACGTTTCGAAATTCGGCTTTCCCTTCATCATCGCCGTCAAAGGCCTGACCAAGGACGACATACTCGATGCGTTCGAGATGCGTATCAACAACGACCGCGACACGGAGTTCGCGACCGCTTGCGTGCAGGTGGAGAAGATTGCCCTGCTGCGCCTTAAAACCATGCTTCCGGAGACTTGAATGACCTACATCGACCTGCCCGACATGCCATCCTTCACCGAGGGTGCCATCAACCTTGCCTCCGCCCGCCTCGGTGCCAAGGGCATCGATGTCTCCGACGAATTCTTCGCGCCGCTCAGCCGCATGCTCCAGGACGAGCCGCCCCACTGGGATGCGCTGGCCTATGACGACAACGGCAAGTGGATGGATGGCTGGGAAAGCCGCCGCAAGCGCGTTGCCGGCCATGACTGGGCGATAATCCGCCTTGCCATGCCGGGCAAGATCTTCGGTTTCGACGTCGATACCGGCTACTTCACCGGCAACTATCCGCCCCATTGCTCGATCGAGGCAGCCTTCGTCGAGGCAGGCGAACCGGATGCAACGACCGCCTGGACGGAACTGCTGGCAAAGTCGCCGCTCGGCCCCAGCGCCCACCATTTCTTCGAGATAGACGACAAGCAGAAGGTCTGGACGCATCTGCGGCTGCACATCTATCCGGATGGCGGCATTGCCCGGCTGCGGGTCTATGGCACGGCCTATTTCGACTGGTCGAAGGTGGGTGCTTCCGAGGAAGTCGATCTTGCCTACGTCTTCCACGGTGCCAAGGCACTGGCCTGGTCCGACGCCCATTACGGCCATCCGGACAAGCTGCTCGGCCCGGGCCGCGGTCGCAATATGGGCGATGGCTGGGAAACCAAGCGTCGTCGCGGGCCTGGCCATGACTGGGCAATCATTCGCCTCGGCCATGCCGGAAGAATCCATCGCGCCATCGTCGATACGGCATTCTACAAGGGCAATTTCCCCGATACCTGCGAGATTCTTGGCGCCTATCTGCCCGACCTCGGCGATAGCCTGACGGAGGCCGATATCGCCGCCTCCGAACAGTGGAAGCCGCTCCTGCCACGCACCAAGCTGCAGATGGATCACATCCATCCGTTCGGCAACGAGGCACTGGCCGACATCGGCCCGGTCACCCACGTCAGGCTGGCGATGCACCCGGACGGCGGCATCATGCGGCTGCGGTTGTTTGGGACGAAGGCTTGAGTTTTTTTTCTTCTGCCTCGCTGCGGTATGGTTGCATCGTCAGGAGTGTTGTGGCGATGAAGCCATCGGAAGTGCTGGATAGAAACAGGCAGGCGATTCGTGACGTTGCGGAGCGCTTCAACGCGGCCAATCCGCGCGTCTTCGGCTCGGTAGCACGCGGCGAGGATCGTCCCGACAGCGACCTCGATATTCTGGTGGATGCGCTTCCGGGCAGCACTCTCCTATCTCTCGGAGGCCTTCAGGACGCACTCGAGCAAATGATGCTTGGTACTTCGGTGCATCTTTTGACGCCGGGTGATTTTCGGGAAAATGTCCGGATGCGGGTTCTCGCCGAAGCAAAACCGATATGAGCGAAGATCGCATCGCCCTGATGCTCGATCGGATGCGCGCGGCCGCATCAGACGCCAACCGGTTTGCACCCTATGGCGACGTCATCGCTGAATCCGGACGGCGGTATCATGCGGCTGCGGTTGTTTGGGACGAAGGCTTGATTGCCGCGCCTTTCGTTCCTCCGGATTGTTGCCTATAATGATGGCTTCAGGAGCTTGGACATGAAGCCATCGGATGCCCTTCGAGACAACAGACAAGTGATACGGGAAATCGTATCCAATCGTCGGCTGGCAAATCCGCGCGTCTACGGGTCCGTGCTGCGGGGTGAGGACAGGGCCGATAGCGATCTCGATATTCTTGTCGACGCGATGCCCGGTACGACATTGTTGACGCTTGGCGGCCTGCAGGGTGATCTGGAGGCTGCACTCGGTGTACGTGTCGACGTCAAGGTGCCGGGCGATTTTCCGCCCAGGATCAGGGATCGCATCATCGCCGAGGCGGTTGCCATATGAGCGATGACAGGCTCGCCACCTATCTGGATCGCATGCAGTCAGCCGCAACCAAGGCGTCAAAATATGCCGCCGACGTAGGGCACGATGCGTTTCTGCTGGACGAGAGAACCCAGGACGCGGTGGTGATGAATATCATGGCGATCGGCGAGTGCGTGGTTAAGATCATGGATGGCCATCCCGACTTTGTTGCCCAGCATAGCGACATCCCGTGGCGCGACATCCGGGATATGCGTAACCGCATTGCCCATCAGTATTTCCAGCTGGATCTGGATACCGTCTGGTACACCGCCGCAACCATGCTTCCCGAGTTGCTCGATCAATTGCAAGGCTTGCGCAACTGGCGTGCTCAAGGCGAATGATGACACTTTCCCGATCTCTCGATATTCGGCCTCTCACCCGATCCGCCTTTGCACCTTTTGGCGATGTCATCGAAGCCGATCCTGCCAGGATGCGCCTCATCAATGGCGGCACGACGGAGCGGTTCCATGCGCTTGCCACGGCGGAGGCCGAGGGGGATGGCGCGGTTGTCATCATCAGCCTGTTTCGGGGCCAGCCTCGTGCCTTTCCCTACGCAGTCGACATGATGGAGCGACATCCGTTCGGCAGCCAGAGCTTTTCGCCCCTGTCCGGCAGGCCATTCCTCGTGGTCGTTTCAGATGACGAGGGTGGGCGACCCGGCCGGCCGCGCGTGTTTCTCGCCCGAGGTGACCAAGGTGTGAACTACGCCAGAAATGTCTGGCATCATCCACTGATGACGCTCGGAGAGGCCAGCGATTTTCTCGTGGTCGACCGGGACGGGCCGGACAACAATCTGCAGGAATTCTTTTTCGAGACCCCCTATATCATCGGAGCACCGACGCCATGACCGGACTGACGACCCACGTGCTCGACACGGCGCTCGGCAAGCCTGCAGAAGGCCTGTACATCGTTCTTTCCCGGATCGACGGGGAGGTGCGGACGGTCTTGAAGACGCTCGTCACCAACGCAGATGGCCGGGTCGATGGCGGACCGATGCTGGTTGGCGACAGTTTCGTAGCGGGCACCTACGAACTGCTGTTTCACGCCGGCGACTATCTGCGCGGCACGGGTTGCCAATTGCCCGAGCCTGCGTTTCTCGATGTCGTGCCGATCCGCTTCGGCATCGCCGATACGACTGCCCATTATCACGTGCCGCTGCTGATCTCGCCCTACGGCTATTCGACATATCGGGGAAGCTGAGAATGAGATTTGCCGCGATCGCCGATATCCACGGCAACTTCCTTGCGCTCGAGGCCGTGCTTGCCGACATCGCGGCATTGGGCATTTCCGATATCGTCAATCTCGGCGACTGCTTCAGCGGGCCGCTGGACGCCGGCAAGGTCGGCGACCTGCTGCTGGCGAGGCCCATGGTCACCGTGCGTGGCAATCACGATCGCTATCTGATCGACCGTGCCGTATCCGAGATGGAGATCTCCGACAGCGTCGCCTATCGCCAGATGTCGCCGGCCCATCTTGAGTGGATCCGGGCCCTGCCGACGAATCTACTCTATAAGGGCGAGGCCTATCTCTGCCATGCGACGCCCGAGGACGACAATCTATACTGGCTGGAGCAGGTGTCGCCGGATGGAAGGGTTTCCCTGAAGCCGATCGAGGCGATCGAAGCCCTGGCCGTCGATATCCCGCAGCCTCTTATACTTGCCGCGCACAGCCACATTCCGCGCATGGTGCGCCTGCCCGATGGTCGCCTGATCGTCAATCCCGGCAGTGTCGGCTGCCCGGCTTATGATGATGACGCGCCCTATCCGCACAAGGTGGAGGCCGGTCATCCGCTGGCGTCCTACGCGATCCTCGAAAAGCTGGAAACCGGCTGGACGGCGACCTTCCGCAATGTTGCCTACGATCACATGGCCGCTGCAGGGCTCGCGCTCGCCAACGGACGGCCGGACTGGGCGAGCGGCCTTGCCACGGGCTGGCTGAGGTAGCAGTTGGGCCGAAGCCTCAGATTTGCGACAACTCCGAGATGATCGACCTATCGACATCGTTGATGTCACGCTTGCCGCAGAGTGCCATGGTGACGTCCATTTCCTTGCGCAGGATGCTGAGAGCCAGTGTTACGCCTTCCTTGCCCATCGCCCCGAGGCCATAGAGGAAGGGGCGGCCGATATAGGTGCCCTTGGCGCCCAGTGCGACTGCCTTCAGCACGTCTTGGCCGGAGCGTATGCCGCTGTCGAGATGGACCTCGATCTTGTCGCCGACCGCATCGACGATCCGTCCCAGCATCGAGATCGACGAAGGAGCGCCATCGAGCTGGCGGCCTCCGTGGTTGGAGACGACGATGGCATCGGCACCGGTTTCTGCCGCAGCCCTTGCATCTTCGACGTCCAGGATGCCCTTGAGGATAAGCTTGCCGCCCCATTGCTTCTTGATCCAGGCGACATCGTCCCAGGAGAGCTTGGGGTCGAACTGTTCGGCCGTCCAGGATGACAGGGAGGAGAGGTCCGATACGTTCTTGGCGTGACCGACGATGTTGCCGAAGGAACGGCGCTTGGTGCCGGCCATGCGCAGGCACCACATCGGCCGCGTCGCCATCTGGTAGATGTGCTTCGGAGTGAATTTCGGCGGTGCGGACAGGCCGTTGCGCAGGTCCTTGTGGCGCTGGCCAAGGATCTGCAGGTCTGCCGTCAGCACCAGCGCCGAACAATTTGCGGCCTTGGCGCGGTTGATCAGGTTCATCACGAAGTCCTTGTCCCGCATCACGTAGAGCTGGAACCAGAAGGGCTTCGTCGTCACCGAGGCGACATCCTCGATCGAGCAGATGCTCATGGTCGACAGGGTGAAGGGCACGCCGAACTCTTCTGCGGCGCGCGCCGCCAGCATCTCGCCGTCCGCATGTTGCATGCCCGTCAGTCCGGTTGGCGCCAGTGCCACCGGCATCGACACCGTCTGTCCGACCATGGTCGTCTGCAGCGATCGGTTCGTCATGTCGACCAGAACCCGCTGACGCAGCTTGATCTTGTGGAAATCGCTCTCATTCGCGTCGTAGGTCGACTGCGTCCAGGCGCCGGAATCGGCATAGTCGAAAAACATCTTGGGAACGCGGCGCTTCGCCAGGGCCTTGAGATCGGCGATCGTGAGCGGTGTGGACATCAAAACTGCCTTCATGGGTAAAAGGTGGCTTCGCCTATGCATAATTCCGGCGATTTTGCTGGCCGAATTTCTTCCGCTGCGAGCGCCGGGTCAAGGGCAAATGCGAGCTTTGGTGCCGACTCCGGGGTTGTCTTCGAGAAAAGCAGTTTCCGCATGGGTAGTCCCTGTGAAAGCGGGCAAGGTCTGCCCGCTTTCATGTTTGGCTGGTGACGGCTCAGAACTCTTCCCAGGAGGCGTTCTCAGCGGCGGCCGATGCACGTCCGCCAAAGGCGCTGGCGACCTTGCGGCCCAAGGCTCGCGCGGGAGAGGGGGCGGGGCGGGATGAGGCGGAGACGCTGCGAACAGCAGGCTTGGCGCTGACAGCCTCGCCGCCGACATTGAAGCGGGCCAGGAGTTCGTTGAGCGATGCAGCCTCGCGGGCCAGGCTGTGGCTTGCGGCGGTCGATTGCTCGACCATGGCGGCATTTTGCTGCGTGCCCTGATCCATCGTGTTGACGGCGGTGTTGATTTCCTGAAGGCCGACGGATTGCTCACGGGTGGACTCGACCATCGCATGGATATGGCGATTGATCTCCTGAACTTCGGTCACGATGACCTCGAGCGCCTGACCCGTCTGGCCGACGAGTTGGACGCCGGAGCGAACGTGCTCGCCGGAAGCCGTGATAAGCGCCTTGATTTCCTTGGCGGCCTTGGCAGACCGCTGGGCCAGTTCGCGGACTTCCTGGGCAACGACGGCGAAGCCCTTGCCTGCTTCTCCGGCGCGGGCGGCTTCGACGCCGGCATTGAGGGCGAGAAGATTGGTCTGGAATGCGATCTCGTCGATTACGCCGATGATGTTGGAGATTTCCCCCGACGACCGTTCGATCTCGTTCATGGCGATTACCGCCTCCCGCACAACGGCACCGGATTTTTCCGCGCCGTCTCGGGCCTTTGATACAAGGTTTCCAACTTCCTCCGCGCGGCGGCTCGAATCCTTGACTGTGGTGGTGATTTCCTCGAGGGCTGCTGCAGTTTCCTCAACTGAGGCCGCCTGCTGCTCGGTTCGCTTCGACAGGTCATCGGCAGCGGAGCGGATTTCGTTGGCGCCGGCGTCAATTCCACGCGCATTCCGGCCGACGTCCTGCAATGCTTCCTGCAAGTTTGCGACCGAGCCGTTGAAATTGGCGCGAAGACCATCGAGGTGGCTGACGAACGGTGTTTCGATGCGATAGGCGACATCCCCGCTGGCCAACCGGTCCAGCCCTGCGCCCAGCTGATCGACGACGAACTGCACGTTGGCTGCTTCCTCCGCTTTTTGTGCCTCGCGTGCCATCCGCTCGCGCTCCGACATGCTGCGGTTGCTCTCTGCCTCGGCTTCAAGGCGAAGGCGCTCGATGGCATTGTCGCGGAACACGGAGACAGCCTCTGCCATCTGGCCCACTTCGTCGCGGCGATCCTGACCTTCGACCGGGGCCTCGGTATGCCCTTGGGCCAGCGACGTCATCCGGTCGCGCAGGCGAACGATCGGTGCTGTGATGCCTTTCGCGGCCACGAATAGAGCAGCCAGGATACCGAGCGCGAAAGTGATCCCGACAACGGTCAGGGACGTCAAGATCGTGTGGTTGGTCTGCTCCGTGAGCTCGTCGCTCTTGGCGCCGACCGCCGCAATAATTTCATCGTTGAGCGCTACTGTATCCATGGCAACGGGAGTGATCAGGCTGTCGGCCTTGCCCATGAGGGCCTTGGCTTCGTCGCTCTGGCCCGCCTGGCTCGCACGCACCGACGCGTCTGTCAGGGCAATGATTTCCTTGATCCTGACGATCAGCGCATCGACCTGCCGGGCGCGATCAGGAAGACTTGTCTTCACGAAATCCAGCTTCCCGAAAAGCTGCGACTTGCTGGTTTCGTAGAGGTTTACAGCCGCGCCGAAGGCTGGATCCTTCGCGGAGTAGGTAAGTGCCCGATAAGCATTGTAGGCGGTCGCACCCAGGTTGCGGTTTGCCCTTGCCATTTCGACGGACGCAACGTTGTCGGTCGCAATAAACTTGGAGTAATCCGTATCGGCGGCCTTATAGCGGCTTGCGACGAAAGCCGTTGCTCCAACGCCGACGATGCAAAGCGGGATAATCAGCGACAGGATCTTGGTGCGGATGCTGGCGTTCTTGAGAATTGACATTTGTCCTCGGAGGAGTGGGCGGGCAACGAATGGGACGCAAACGTCGGCAGCAGGAGGCGATGCCTCCCGCTCTTGACGAAGCGAGCAACTCGGGGGTCCGGCGAAATGATGAGTGAAATGGCAAGCGGCAGGTGCCATCATGGCGGCCGAAAACGATCCCTTGCCGCTGAGACCATTAGGTCAGCTGGCTTTAAATAAGGGTAAATGCTGACTTGCTTTATAAGAGCTTTTTTAAATTTGGTACCAAATAGTCACAGTGCTGTCTTTGACGCCACGCCGGCAACATAGGTCTCCGCAATGGCCCGGTCGTCGCCCATGGTCTGCAGGAGGAAAAGCTCCTCGACCAGGCTTTTCACCACCTCCATTTTCAACGCCATGGCAGGCGTAGCCGCTGCATCGAGAACCACGAGGTCGGCGTCGCTGCCGGGGTCGAGCGTGCCGATGCGGTCGGCAAGAGCAAGCGCCTCGGCGTTCCCAAGCGTCATGTGGTAGTAGCTCTCCAGCGGGTTCAGCCGTTCGCCAAGCAACTGCTGGATCTTGTAAGCCTCGTCCATGGTGCGCAGCATCGAGTAGCTCGATCCGCCGCCAATATCCGTGGCAACACCGATGCGAACCGGCTTTTCACGACGTGCCAACGCCTTCAGCGGAAACAGGCCCGAGCCGAGGAAGAGGTTGGACGTCGGGCAATGCACGGCGATCGCGCCGGCCTCGCTCATTGCATCCGCCTCGCGCTCCGAGAGATGGATGCAGTGACCGAACAGCGTCTTGTCGCCGAGCAGGCCGTAGCGGGCGTAGATGTCGGTATAGTCTAGCGCCTCGGGGTAGAGTTCTGCGGTGAACTTGATCTCGTCGTGGTTTTCCGACAGGTGGGTCTGGATGTGCAGCTCGGGGAATTCGCGGGCCAGAGCGCCTGCCGCCTCCATCTGCTGCGGTGTCGAGGTGATGGCGAAGCGCGGCGTGATGGCGACGTGGTTGCGACCCTTGCCGTGCCATTCGGCGATGACGGCGCGGGTCTCGTCATAGCCGAGCTGCGGCGTATCGAGCAGGCCCTGAGGGGCGTTACGGTCCATCATCACCTTGCCGCCGACCATGCGCATGTTGCGCCGAAGCGCCTCGCGGAAGAAAGCGTCGGCGGAGGTCTTGTGGACCGAGCAATAGGCAACGGCAGTGGTCGTGCCGTGGCGGATCAGTTCGTCGTACAGATGGGTGGCAATGCGCTCGGCATGGGCGCTTTCGACAAAACGGCATTCCTCGGGGAATGTGTAGGTGTTCAGCCATTCCAGCAGATTGGCGGCATAGGAGGCGATGACCTGCATTTGGGGAAAATGCAGGTGGGTGTCGATGAAGCCCGGCATGATCAGGTGTGGACGGTGGTCGATTTCGACCGCATCGACTGGAGCCTTGGCCTTGATCGCATCGTAGGGGCCGCGTGCGACGATCAGGCCGCCTTCGAGCAGCAGGCCGCCATCGCTTTCGTAGACGTAGCTTCCGGTGTCGGAGAGGTCGTGCGGCGCGCGGCTGAAGGAGAGAAGCCGGCCGCGCAGAAGTGTGGAGGTCATTGCGTCTTGCCTTGATTGACGGAGCTTTCGAACCAGGCGACCAGCACCTTGCGCTCCTCCGGCGTCACGTCGGTGACATTGCCCGGCGGCATGGCGTGGCTGCGGCCGGCCTGGATGTAGATTTCGCGGGCATGCATGGCGATCTCGCTATCGGTCTCGAACATCACGCCCTTCGGTGCCCGAACGATCCCCTCGTAGGCGGGTTCTGCCGCATGGCACATCGAACAGCGCGTCGTAACGATGGCCTTTGCCGCCGGGAAATGGGCGTCAGCGGCGAACTGCTGGAAGGCCGGCGCGACGGCTGCTGCGTCCTTATCGCCGGACAGGATCTTCGGCACCGTCGACAGCCACATGATGACGATGAAGAGGATGACGGTGACGAGCCATGTCCAGGTCGGACGGCCCTTGCGGGCGTGGGTGGTGTTGAACCAGTGGCGGATGGTGACGCCCATCAGGAACACTAGTGCGGCGATGATCCAGTTATAGGCCGTGCCGAAGGCCAGCGGATAGTGGTTCGACAGCATGAAGAAGATGACCGGCAAGGTCAGGTAGTTGTTGTGCAGCGAACGCTGCTTGGCGATGACGCCGTATTTCGCATCCGGCGTGCGGCCGGCGATGAGGTCGGCGACGACAACGCGCTGGTTGGGCATGATGATGAAGAAGACATTTGCCGACATGATCGTCGCCGTGAAGGCGCCGAGATGCAGGAAGGCCGCGCGGCCGGTAAAGAGGTGGGTGTAGCCCCAGGCCATGAAGACCAGCACGACGTAGAGCAGTCCCATCAGCACCCAGGTATTCTTGCCGAGCGGCGACTTGCAGAGCTGGTCGTAGACGATCCAGCCGACGGCGAGCGACGCAAGCGAGATCAGGATAGCGACGGGAGCGCTGACATCGAGGACATGCCGGTCGATCAGAAAGAGGTCGGCGCCGCCGTAATAGACGATCGCCAGCATGAGGAAGCCGGAGAGCCAGGTGAAATAGCTCTCATATTTGAACCAGGTGAGGTGTTCCGGCATGCTGGCCGGCGCCACCAGGTATTTCTGCACGTGATAGAAGCCGCCGCCGTGCACCTGCCATTCCTCGCCATAGGCGCCTGCAGGCAGATTGGCGTGCTTCACGAGGCCGAGATCCAGCGCGATGAAATAGAAGGACGAACCGATCCAGGCGATGGCGGTGATGACGTGAAACCAGCGGGCCGCAAAGGCCAGCCATTCCCACGCGATGGCGTATTCGTACATATTCGTCCCCTGTCGCAGTCGCCCCACATTGGAAAATTTTCAGCGCGGAGGGAAGGGGAAGGCGGCGAATACCATGCTGTTTGTTGCGCCTGCGAACACGCGGCGGGAAGATGTGACGGTTCGGTTACAGTTGCAGGTGAGACGCGTGCCGAGCGATTGCCGATGGCGCCTGCCTTTCATGCGGTCGTGCCGTGAATTGCGGTCATCAGCCAGTTTCGGAAGGCTCTGATTTTCGGCGTGTTGCGCCGGCTTTCGGGATAGGCCAGCCAGTAATCGTGGCCATCGTCGCAAACCAGCGGAAAGGGCTGCAGCAGCCGTCCGGAGGCCAGATCGTCCCGGTAGAATTCGGGTGTCAGGATAGCCACCCCCTGGCCTGCAATTGCGGCGCTCGCCTCGAACGACTGCGCGCCCAGCCGGCTGCGGGGCCGGCTTTCCAGGTCAGGGTTTTCTACGCCCGCCGCCTTGAACCAGATAACCCACCAGGGATCGCCGGCATCGATGATCCTGAGCTTCAGCAGGTCTTCTGGCGCATGGATCCCGCCAATGTCCTCCGCAAGGCGTGGGCTGAGCATCGGGGTAAAATCGACCTTGATGAGCCGGTTGGCAGCAAGACCCTGCCAATTTCCGCCACCGCTTCGGATGGCAACGTCCGCAGTTTCGCGGCTGAAATCGATGAGGTCATCCGAGGTCTTAAGCCGAACGGCGATTGTTGGATGAAGAATTTGAAACGAGCCCAGATTGCGCGCGAGCCATTGCGACGCAAATGTCGGCGTCGAGTGAATGATCAGCGTCTCCTCGGCAGCCTCCCTCACGGACGCCATCGCCTCGTTCAATATCCCGAAGGCCTCGGTCACCTTTGGCAGCAGCCTTAGCCCGGTTTCGGTGAGGCTGATCTGCCGTGGTCGGCGCAGGAACAGGGCCTCGCCGATATTCTCCTCGAGCAGCTTGATCTGGTAGCTGACGGCCGTCTGCGTCATGCCGATCTCTTCGCCCGCCTTCGTGAAGCTGCCCAGCCGCGCCACCGCTTCGAACACGCGCAGCGCATTGAGGGGAAACTGCCTCGATAACTTCATGGATCAGTTCTCTTTATGCATGCAGACGGTTGTTCGATTGGAACTGCAGCATTTTCGGCGGCACACTGCAATCCCTGAGATCAATTAAACAAAGGTGAAGTCATGGCCTGCAATGCAGTCTCGCCGCTTGGAATGGCAAGACGGAGGATATCAATTCGTGGAAAATTGCTGCACTTTTTTACCAGACTGTTGCCTGCTGGCGGGAAGCTAGACCTCGATGCCACGCCGGACCGCGTCAAGCGCGATCTCGGTTTCCTCGACGGTCGCGATCCCCGCTATCGGGACCCATGGCTGCGGTAAGAGGTGAGCGCGGTCAGGATTTCGGCTGCGGTCATGGCGGCGATGACTTCGGGGCGTTTGTCCTTGACGGTGGCGCCGCCGATGGGCAGCGTCAGGCGCCCGAGCGAGGACTTGTCGCCGCCTTCGCGTGCCAGCCAATGGGCAAAGGTGGCGCGCTTGGTGGCCGATCCGATCATTCCCACATAGGCCAGATCGCTTCGTGCCAGAGCCTCCCGGGCGATCAGGAAATCGAGCGCGTGGTCATGCGTGAGGATCAGCACCACGCTGCCGGGTGGAAGCTCAGCAACTAGCGCCTCCGGCATGGCGAGCAGCCGTGTCGCGGTGCCATCGGGCAGCTCATCCAGTTCTTCCCTGCGGGTCTCGACGACGAGGGTTGCGACCGGCAACGGTTTCAGCGCCGCCGTCAGCGCCCGCCCGACATGGCCGGCGCCGAAAAGCGTCACTTGCGGGAAGGCTTCCGCCTCCCTATCCAGCCGCCTGTGGAGGTCCGCGATCGTCTCTGCACTGGCGAGACGGCAGCGCAACTGCGTCCGGCCACCGCAGCACTGACCGATCTCAGGGCCAAGCGGAATATCCATCACCTCGATGCCACCGCCGCCGAGCATCGCCCGCGCATTGGCAATCGCCAGAAACTCAAACTGCCCACCACCGATGGTGCCCCAGATGTCGTGTTGCGAAACCAGCATGAACGTGCCCGTCTCGCGCGGAACAGACCCTTGCGTGCCGGTGATCTCAATGAGGACGGCAGCGGGATTTTGCGCGAGGAAGGCGGCAAGGGAGGGGATCATGGCCTGGCCTCCGGATAGACGGAGAGCATCAAGGAAGTCCCCCCGGTCTCCCTCATTCCTGTGCCAGTCACAGCAATCCAGTGCGCCCAAGTCTTTGGGCGCGGGGGGCTTATCGTGGCCCGGAAGAGCATCCCCTCACGGCGCAGACGCGCCATGGCTGGATTCCTGTGACGAGCACAGGAATGAGTGAAGAGGTGAGTGTGCCGTAGATTTATCGGTGTGATGCGCAAGCGGCGGATCTGGACAATAAGTGCAATGCGGCCGTCCCCGGCGTACAAGGAGAGAGGGGAACAAGCGCCTCCCACTACCCTCATTCCTGTGCCTGTCACAGGAATCCAGTGCGCCCAAGTCTTTGGGCGCGAAAGATCTTCTGTTGCTAGTGGAAGCGTGCCCTCACGGCGCAGACGCGCCGTGGCTGGATTCCTGTTGCCAGCACAGGAATGAGGGGAGGTGTTGATTTGCCGAGGGTTTTTCGGTGCGGCTTCGGCTTCCCGGCACGGTTGTTGCGGTCCGGGGCGGGATATCGGCAAGTCGTTCGTCCTCATCGGCCTTTCAGCCGCTCTACGGCCATCAGCACCCGCTCGGGCGTAGCGGGAGCGTCGAGTCTGGGGCAGAGGCGGTAGTCGGCGACGCTGGCGATGGCCATGGAGAGGGCTTCGAGCACGGAAACGCCGAGCACGAAGGGGGGTTCGCCGACGGCTTTTGAGCGGCCGATGGTCGGCTCGCTATTTTCCGACCATTCGGCGAGCTTGACGTTGAAGATTTTCGGCCGGTCGGACGCGAGCGGGATCTTGTAGGTCGAGGGCGCGTGGGTGCGCAGGCGGCCCTTGGCGTCCCACCATAACTCTTCCGTTGTCAGCCAGCCCATGCCCTGCACGAAGGCGCCTTCGATCTGGCCGATGTCGATGGCCGGGTTCAGCGACCTGCCGACATCGTGGAGGATGTCGGTGCGGTCGATCAGATATTCGCCGGTCAGCGTGTCGATGGAGACTTCCGAGCAGGCGGCACCATAGGAGAAATAGTAGAACGGCGTGCCACGCCCTGCCTTGCGGTCCCAGTGGATTTTCGGTGTCTTGTAGAAGCCGGCGGCGGAAAGCTGGACGCGGGCGAAATAGGCCTGGTTGATGAGATCGGGGAAGGGGATCTCGATCTCGCCGACCCGAACCCGGTTCGGCAGGAATATGACGTCTGCCGGCTCGACATTCCACTTAGCGGCAGCAAAGGCGACCAGCCGCTCCTTGATCTGCCGGGCTGCATCATAGGCCGCCATGCCGTTGAGGTCGGAACCGGAAGAGGCGGCCGTGGCCGAAGTGTTCGGCACCTTGGCCGTTGTCGTCGCGGTGATCTTTACCCGCTCGATGTCGACCTGGAAGGCCTCGGCCAGCACCTGGGCCACCTTGGTATAGAGGCCCTGGCCCATCTCGGTGCCGCCGTGGTTCAGGTGGATCGAGCCATCCTGATAGACATGCACGAGCGCACCGGCTTGGTTGAACGCGGTCATCGTGAAGGAAATCCCGAATTTCACCGGCGTCAGCGCGATGCCCTTGCGGATGTAGCGGCTGCTGCGGTTGAATTCGACGATCGCCTGGCGACGGCCCCGGTAGTCGGCGGAGGCTTCGAGTTCGTCGACGAGACGGCCGATGATGTTGTCCTCGACCTCCTGGTGATAGGGGGTCAGCGTCCGGCCGGAGCCTGGCTGACCGTAGAAATTCAGCTTGCGGATATCCAGTGGATCCTTGCCAACAGCATAGGCGATCTCCTCGATGACGCGCTCGGCGCCGACGATGCCCTGCGGCCCGCCGAACCCGCGAAAGGCGGTGTTCGAGACGGTGTGGGTCTTCAGCGGCTTTGAGACCAGATGGACGTGCGGGTAGAAATAGCTGGAATCGGCATGGAAGAGAGCACGGTCGGTGACCGGGCCGGAGAGATCGGAGGAGAAGCCACAGCGCGCCGCAAAGGTGGCGTCGAGCGCGTGGATGCGGCCGTCTTCGTCGAAGCCGACCTCGTAATCGACCAGGAAATCGTGGCGCTTGCCGGTGGCGATCATGTCCTCGTCGCGGTCTGGGCGGAACTTGACGGCGCGGTTGAGTTTTTTCGCGGCGATGGCGGCGAGCGCTGCAAACTGGTTGCCTTGAGTCTCCTTACCGCCGAAGCCGCCGCCCATGCGGCGAACGTTGACGGTCACGGCGTTGGACGGAATGTTGAGGACGTGGCCGACGATATGCTGGATTTCGCTCGGATGCTGGGTCGAGGACCAGACGGTCACCTCGTCGTCCTCGCCGGGGATAGCCATAGCGATATGGCTTTCGAGATAGAAATGCTCCTGGCCACCGATCCGCATCTGGCCCTTCAGCCGCTGCGGTGCCTTTGCCATCTCGGTCTCGGGTTCGCCGCGCTTGAGGGTCATCGGCTCGTAGACGACGGGGCCGCCGTTGGCCAGCGCGCCATCGATGTCGCTCCAGTGCGGCAGGTCGCGATAGTCGATCTTGGCCAGCCGTGCGGCGCGGCGCGCAATCTCGCGCGTCGTGGCGATGACGGCGAAGATTGGCTGGCCGTGGAACTCGACCTTTGTTTCGGCGAGCAGCGGCTCGTCGTGCTTGCCGTTCGAACTGACGTCGTTAATCCCAGGCACGTCGGCGCCGGTCATCACCCAGATCACGCCGGGGACGGCGGCAACGGCGGAAAGGTCGATGCCCTCGATCTCCGCATGGGCCCGGTCGGACAGGCCCAGCGCCCCGTGCAGGAGGTTGGCGGGCTCCGGAATGTCGTCGATGTAGTCGGCAGCGCCGGTGACATGCTTGTGAGCCGAATCATGCTTCAGCGACGCGTGCATGGCGCCGTTGATGATCTTGCGCTTCTCGAATGTGGATTTGTCCATCACGCCATCTCCTCGAAGCGCCTGAGTTCCTGCGGTTCGCCCGTGGTCTCAAGATAAAAGCGCAGCAGCAGGTTCTTGGCCGTCAGCTGTCGGTATTCGGCGGTGGCGCGCCAGTCGGTCAAGGGCTGGAAGTCGGAATCGAAGGCGGGACGCGCCGCCTCGACGGTGGCCTCGGTCCAGGGTTTGCCGATCAGTTCGGCCTCGACGGTGCGGGCCCGCTTCGGCGTTCCGGCCATGCCGCCAAAGGTGATGCGGATGTCGTGAACGTCGTTGTTAGCGTCCAGCGTCAGGTAGAAGGCACCGAGCACGGCGGTGATGTCCTCGTCGCGGCGCTTGGTGATCTTGTAGACGGCGAATTTGGCATCGTCGGCCGGGTAGGGCACGAAGATGCTCTCGACGAACTCGTCCGGATGCCTGTCCTGCTTGCCGTAGGCGATGAAGAAGTCTTCCAGTCGCAACTGGCGGGTTCCTGCAGCGGAGCGCAGCTTGACGGTGGCGCCGAGAGCGATCAGCGGCGGCGGGCTGTCGCCGATCGGCGAGCCGTTGGCGATGTTGCCGCCGATGGTGCCCATATTGCGCACCTGGTCGCCACCGATACGGTCGATCAGCCGGCCGAGTGTCGGTACGCGGGAGGCGATAGTCTCGAAGGCGCGCGTATAGGTGACGCCGGCGCCGATGGTAAAGCCGCCGTCACCTGAGGTGATCGACTGCATTTCGGTGAGATGATTGATGAAGACCACCGGGTTCAGTACCCGCATCTGCTTGGTGACCCAAAGGCCGACATCGGTGGAGCCGGCAACCACGGTGGCATCCGGCTCCTGTGCCAGGATGCGGGCGAGATCGTCCATGGAGCCGGGGACGATCACGCGCTCATCGCCCGAAGATACGGTGATCGTCTCGCGGCTCTGCAGCGCCCAGAGCCGTGCCATGATGTCGGCTCGGGTCTTTTGCAAAGGATCGAACAGCGCGCTCGGGCGCAGCAGGCTCACCTGTTCGGCCGCCTTGACGATCGGCTCGTAGCCGGTGCAACGACAGAGATTGCCCTGCAAGGCCTTCTCGATGGCGGCGCGGCCTGGCTTTTCGTTGGCGAGCCAGAGGCCGTAGAGCGACATCACGAAACCGGGGGTGCAGAAACCGCATTGCGAGCCGTGACAGTCGACCATCGCCTGCTGGACGGGATGCAGCGTCCCGTCGCGGGCGGCCAGATGCTCGATAGTGACGACATGGGTGCCGTGCAGCGAGCCGACAAAGCGGATGCAGGCGTTGACCGATTCGTAATGCAGCCCGCCGTCGATCAGCCTCCCGACCAGAACCGTGCAGGCACCGCAGTCGCCCTCGGCGCATCCTTCTTTGGTGCCGGTCATGTGCCTGCCGATGCGCAGGAAATCCAGCAGGGTCTCCGTCGGCCGCAGGCTCGACAGGGCGATGTCCTCGCCATTCAGGATGAACCGGATCGTGTCGTTCATGGAGCCTCTTGCCGTTTGTCATAAACTTTCAACCTGCCATGGTTAGGCTGCAGTCCATCCTCCGTCAATCGAGACGTGCGTTCCCGTGACCTGGCGCGCCTCGTCGCTGGCCAGATAGAGCGTCAAAGCGGCAATTTCCTCTGCCTTTACGAACTCGCGCGTCGGTTGGGCCTTGAGCAGCACCTCGGTCTTCACCTGTTCTTCCGTCATGCCGCGCGCCTTTGCCGTGTCGGGGATCTGGCTCGCCACCAGCGGGGTGAGCACGTAGCCGGGACAGATCGCATTCACCGTCACCCCGAATTCGGCCAGTTCCAGCGCCGCCGTCTTGGTGAGGCCGAGGATGCCGTGCTTGGCGGCGACATAGGCGCTTTTGAAAGGCGAGGCGACCAGCGCATGGGCGGAGGCAATGTTGACGATCCGGCCGTAGCGCCTGGCCTTCATGAAGGGAATTGCCGCCCTGATGGTGTGGAAGGCGCTGGAAAGGTTGATGGCGATGATCCGGTCCCATTGGTCGATCGGGAAGTCCTCGATCGGGGCGACATGCTGGATGCCGGCATTGTTGACCAGCACGTCGATCCCGCCAAAGGCTGCCGCAGCGGTGGCGATCAGGTCGGCGATTTCGGCAGGCTTCGTCATATCGGCCGGATGATAAAGGACACTGCCGCCGGAGACCTCGAGGCTGGCGCGGATGGCCTCGATCTCGTCAGCTTCGCCGAAGCCGTTGATGACGACATTGTCGCCCCTGCCGGCAAAGGCGCTGGCGATGGCAAGGCCTATGCCGCTGGTGGAACCGGTGACGACGACTGTTCTGGCCATGCTCTGCTCTCTGTCCGCGCGTTGCTACTTTAATTTGAGGTTAGTCCCAAAGTCCTGCAACTGACAACCTGCCGCCGGCGGCAATAATTTTACCATTTGCTTTCTGTTCAGACGGGCGAGCCTGTCCTATTGGTGTCGTCTCGGGAGAAGGACGGACATCATATGAGCGGCTATATTCTGGCAATCGACCAGGGAACAACCTCGGCGCGGGCGATCATCTTCGATGACAAGATGAAGGTGGCAGGCGTCGGACAGATGGAGTTCCCGCAGATCTATCCGCAATCCGGCTGGGTGGAGCACGATCCGGAGGATATCTGGCAGAGCGTGCTTTCGACTGTGCGCGATGCCATCGCCGCTGCCGGCATCGAGGCCGGGCAGATCGCCGCGATCGGCATTACCAACCAGCGCGAGACGGTTGTCGTCTGGGAGCGCGACACCGGCAAGCCGATCCAGAACGCCATCGTCTGGCAGGACAGGCGGACGGCGGCCTATTGCGACAAGCTGAAACGCCAGGACCTGGAAAAACTGTTCACGAAGCGCACCGGCCTGCTGCTCGATCCGTATTTTTCGGGGACCAAGCTTTCCTGGATGCTGGCCAATGTCAAAGGCGCCCGTGCGCGGGCGGCAAGGGGCGAACTCTGCTTCGGAACGATCGACACGTTCCTGATCTGGCGACTGACCGGGGGCAAAAATTTCGTCACCGACGCCACCAATGCGTCTCGGACCCTTATGTTCAACATTGCCGACAACGAGTGGGACGAGGAGCTGCTCGACATCCTGCGCGTGCCAGCGGCGATGCTGCCCGAAGTCAAGGATTGCGCCGCCGATTTCGGCGTCACCGATCCCGACATCTTCGGCGCGGCGGTCCCCATTCTTGGCGTTGCCGGCGACCAGCATGCGGCCATGATCGGGCAAGCCTGCTTCGAGCCCGGCATGATGAAATCGACCTATGGCACCGGATGCTTCGCCTTGCTCAACACCGGCTCGGACAGGGTGCGCTCGAAGAACCGGCTGCTCACCACCATCGCCTACCGTCTCGATGGCAAGACCACCTATGCGCTCGAAGGCTCGATCTTCATCGCAGGGGCTGCGGTGCAGTGGCTGCGGGACGGCATGGGCCTGATCGGCTCGGCCGAGGAATCGGGCAGGTTGGCGGCCAAGGCCGATCCCGGACAGGATATCTACCTCGTGCCGGCCTTTACCGGGCTCGGGGCGCCGCACTGGGATGCCCATGCACGCGGCGCGATATTCGGGCTGACGCGTAACACGGGCCCTGCGGAATTTGCCCATGCGGCATTGGAAGCAGTCTGCTACCAGACACGCGACCTGCTCGACGCCATGCACAAGGACTGGAAGAAGCGCGCGGACGAGACGGTGCTCAGGGTCGATGGCGGCATGGTCGCTTCCGACTGGACCATGCAGCGGCTGGCCGATCTGCTCGACGCGCCGGTAGATCGCCCGACGATTCTCGAGACGACGGCTCTCGGGGCCGCGTGGCTTGCCGGCAGCCGCGCCGGCGTCTGGCCACAGCGCGAGGCCTTCGCCAAGGCCTGGGCCGTCGACCGGCAATTCGTGCCCGAAATGGACGAGGCGACGCGCGCGGTCAAGCTCAAGGGCTGGAAGGACGCTGTGCGGCGCACCCTGAGCGGCGGGTAGTCAGGCCGGAATCTCCGGCCCGAAGGATCTGAAAAACCGAATCGTATTAATCGCTTGCGTCACTCGGCGGGAAGGCTGATTCAACTGCTTCATTCAGCGCTTGAGCCAGGCATCCAGACCGTTAGCGGCGGCGCGGCCGGTGGCAAAGCACGCCGTCAGCAGGTAACCGCCGGTCGGCGCCTCCCAGTCGATCATCTCGCCGGCGACGAAGGTCCCGGGTCGGGCCTTCAGCATATAGCCCTCGTCGATCGCAGCCCAGGCGATGCCGCCGGCAGAGGAGATCGCCTCGGCTATCGGCCTCGGCCGGAGAACCGGGATCGGCAGCGCCTTGATCCAGCCGGGGAGACGGTCCGGATCGGCAAGATCGGCGGCGGGCACGAATTCCCGCAGCAGCGCGGTCTTGACGCCCTCGATGCCTGCTGCCTTGCGCAGGCGATTGGAGAGGCTGGCTTTGGCGCCCTGGCGGGCCAGGTCCTTTGCCAGCCGGTTTGCATTTCGCCCCGGTGCAAGGTCGATCGTGAGGCTGGCGCTGCCGGTTCTCTCAAGACGGTCGCGAAGGGCTGCGGCATGGGCATAGACGAGGCTACCCTCTATGCCATGCCGGCCGATGACGAATTCGCCCGGAGACGTGCCGGCATCCGAGGTGGCCGTCACGGATTTCAGCGGTGCGCCGGCAAAGCGGGTGACGATATCCTCGCTCCATTCGACATCGAAGCCGCAGTTTGCCGGGCGGAACGGCGCTATCTCGACGCCTGAGTCTGCGAGCGCTGTCGTCCATTGGCCGTCCGAGCCGAGCCTTGGCCAGCTGGCTCCGCCGAATGCCAGCAATGTCGCATCTGACGGTAGCGTGCGTTTGCCCTCCGGCGTCTCGAAAACATGGCCGTTATCGGCAAAGCCGATCCAGCGATGTCGCGCAAGGATGGTGACGCCTGCGGCCTGCAGGCGCTTCAACCAGGCGCGCAGCAGGGGCGAGGCTTTCATGGCGCGGGGAAAGACGCGGCCGGAGGAGCCGACGAAGGTTTCAATGCCCAGATCTGCTGCCCATTGCCGCACCGCATCCGAGCCAAAGGCGTCGAGGGCAGGGCGAAGCCTGGGATTGGAACTGCCGAAGCGGCTGGCAAACGCGGCATGGTCCTCTGAATGGGTGATGTTGAGGCCGGACTTGCCGGCCAGCAGGAATTTGCGCGCGACCGTCGGCATGCTGTCATAGACGTTGACAGCGTGGCCGGAACTGGCCAGCACCTCAGCGGCCATGAGACCTGCGGGGCCGGCGCCTATGATGGCAATTTGTTTTCTGGTCATCGTCTCACCGATTGGATTTCTGCCTCTTCTCGCGCTTGACGGGGAAAGGTGCAAGCACTGCGTCCAGGCATGCAGCCATTGGCGAGATCCCGGACTTGTCCTAGACTTCCGCTGCTGCATATGTCCAGGCAATCACCGAGGAGGAATGTCCCATGAGCGAAGAAGATACGGTCCGCGAAGCCGATATCGTCCGTCACGAGTTGTCGCTGACGCGGGTCATTGCAGCGACGCCCGACAAGCTGTTCCGGGCATGGACGGAGCCGGAACTGCTGAAGCAGTGGTTTGCCCCGCTGCCGTTCAGGACCACGACTGCCGAGCTTGATCCGCGTCCGGGCGGCACCAGCTTCATCGTGATGCTCGGGCCGGATGGCGTGGAGTATCCCAACCGCGGCGTCTACCTGGATGTCGTCGAAAACCGCAAGCTGGTCTTCACTGACGCCTTCACCAGCGCCTGGATACCCTCGGCCAAGCCGTTCATGACCGCCATCGTCACGTTCGAGGACATCGGCAACGGCCAGACACGCTACACCGCCCGGGCGCTGCACTGGAGCGCAGAGGATCGCGAAACGCACGAGAACATGGGTTTTTACGAGGGCTGGGGCCAGTGCGCCGACCAGCTGGCGTCGCTGGTGGGGACGCTCTGAGCGCCGGATAGGCCGCAAATGACGGGCGCACAGGGAAAAAGGCATTGACGGACGAGCGAGGAGGCGCGAAAGCCAGCGCTCCATCCGTTTGGCCCGACAGGGCCGCTAGAGCCGGAATCCTGTTTCGATGATCATTTCAAGCGACGACGAATTCACCAAGATGAAGGACATCGGCCGTATCTGCGCAAATGCGCTGAAGGTGATGGCTGCAGCTCTCGAGCCGGGGATCACGACGCTGGAGCTCGATGCTATCGGCCGCAAGGCGCTTGAAGACGCCGGTGCACGGTCGGCGCCCGAGACCGTCTATCGCTTTCCCGGCGCGACATGCATCAGCGTCAACGAGGAAGTGGCGCACGGAATTCCGGGCCCGCGCGTCATTGCGGCCGGCGATCTCGTCAATCTGGATGTGTCGGCCGAAAAGGACGGGTTCTTTTCCGATACGGGCGCATCCTTCACGGTGCCACCGGTCAAGCCGAAGATCGAGCGATTGTGCCGCGATGGCAAGCGGGCGCTGTGGGTTGGCCTCAACCAGGTGCGCAGCGACGTGCCTTTCCTGCAGATCGGCAAGGCCGTCGGCGCCTTTGCTGCAAAGCACCGCTACACGCTGATCGCCAATCTGGCCAGCCACGGCATCGGCCGCTCGCTGCACGAGGAGCCGGCCGAGGTGTCGACCTGGGCCGATCCGAGCGAGACGCGGATCATGCAGGACGGGCTGGTCTTCACCGTCGAGCCTTTCCTGTCGCTCGGCGCCAGCTGGGCCGAGGGCGGCGACGATGCCTGGACCCTTTACAGCGATCCGCGCGCGCCTACCGTACAGTTCGAACACACCGTCATCGCCACCCGAAACGGGCCTGTGATTTTGACGTTGGCGGACGAATAAGGCGCCTGACCTGATCGGCGCGCAGCCTCGGCGACGCGGGCACGCGAAGCCAGATGCAACCTCCCGGCGGTGCGTGGCGCCGATGCGCTCAGCAATCGGATGATATCCTGGGAACAAGCCGTTACAAATGTGTAAGAAAGCGGGAAGAGCGTTGCCGCTGCTTTGGAACTGCCTTAGGTTCCCGCAAAATCAGCATCGGCTGATGCTTCCCATCTTCCCGTTCAGGAAAGCGATCTCTGTGTTTCATTCCTTCTTTCCTCAGCCCAAGGTGTTCTTCACCTCCCTCATCGTCTGGACGCTGGTTGCCATCTTTGGCTGGTATCTTGGCGCAGCGCATCTCGGTGTGACGTTAGGCTTCGGACCCGTTCCGGAAGATCAGCAGCCGATCGACCTGTCGTTCTTCCTGCTGCGCGAGAATCTCTGGTTCTACGGTTACTTCTTCCTTTCGGGCATAATCTTCTGTGGTTTTTGGCATCTGAAGGCAATCAATCACCCATGGAAGCTGTGGTCGGTCTGGGGCTCTGCGCTGATCATCTTCGTGACTTATTTCGGCGTCCAGATCAGCGTCGTCGTCAATAACTGGCGCCGGCCGTTCGGGGACCTCCTGCAGAATGCGTTGTCCAAGAAACCCGGTATATCAGTCGAGAATTTCTACGACCTGATGATTGTGTTCGCGCAGATCGCCTTTCTCAGCATGTTCGTCTCGATCGTCACCGACTTCTTCACCAGCCACTACATTTTCCGCTGGCGCACGGCGATGAACAATTTCTATGCGTCCAAGTGGGAAAAATTGCGGCACATCGAAGGTGCATCGCAGCGTGTTCAGGAAGACACTATGCGCTTTTCGAGCACGCTCGAAGGGCTCGGCATCACGCTCATCAATTCCGTCATGACGCTGGTGGTGTTCCTGCCTATCCTGCTCGCATTGTCGAACTACGTCACCGATCTGCCATTTATCGGAAAAGTGCCAAATTCGCTGTTCTGGCTGGCCTTGTTCTGGTCTGTCTTCGGGACCGTGCTGCTGGCTGTCGCCGGCATCAAGCTGCCTGGCTTGAACTTCCGCAACCAGCGCGTCGAGGCAGCCTATCGCAAGGAACTCGTCTACGGCGAGGACCATGCGGATCGCGCCCAGCCGGCAACGCTGACGGAGTTGTTCGGAAACGTTCGGCGCAATTACTACCGGATGTATTTCCACTACCTGTACTTCAACGTCGCCCGCTATTTCTATGTCCAGGCGGACGCGCTGTTCGTGGTCTTCATGCTCGTGCCGACGATTGTGGCCGGTACCATCACCTACGGCATCTTCCAGCAGATCTCGACAGCGTTTGGACAGGTCAGCAATTCCTTCCAGTATCTCGTCAACTCCTGGACGACGATCATCGAGCTGCTATCGATCCACAAGCGCCTCAAGTCCTTCGAGGCGGCCATCGACGACGAGCCATTGCCGGCGATTGATCGCCATTATCTGGAGCGTCAGGCGCAAAGCGAGAACCCGGAAACCTGAGAATTCCAGCGACAATGCAAAAAGGCTCCGGAGACGGAGCCTTTTTTCGTGGGGTCTGCAAACGGTACGACGTTTCAGAGCCCGGACGCCGTCTTGCCCCGTGCGGCGATCATTGGCAGGGCTTCGGAGTAGCTGATGCAGGCGACGTCCGGTTTTTGGCAGACGTCGCCGAGGAAGCGGTCGAGCGCTCGCCAGTAGGCGCCGGCATTCATTTCGACGAAATGGAAGCCGAGTTGAAGGGGGATGCGGTCGCCGTCATATTGCGTCTTGAACGCGGCTTCGTAGGCGTTGAGGCTGCGGTCCTCATAGGCTTTCGAATTGGCAGGGTCCTCGACGCCTTTCGAGTGGTGGACATAGAGATTGTAGTCCATACCGATCACCAGATGATGGTCCGGGCCCTCCGGGATGAGGGGCAGTCCGAAACGCGGCAGGCCATTTTCGGTCTTCGGCAGCATGGGTCCACGGGTGACGAGGCTGGCGTCGTAGACGAAGCCCATTTCCTTCTCGGCGGCAACGAGGCCATCGCTGGTGGAGAGATAGGGCGCGCGAAATCCCTTGACGTCGTGGGTGGCGAAGTCCTCCCAGCCCTCAGGTTCGTCGGTCGGGGCGCCGGAATTCTTCCAGGCATCGCGAAGCGCTACCTGTGCTGCCTTGAATTCCTGCAGCCAGTCGGCCTTGCTGAAATCTTTGCCGTCGAAATGGCCGCAGGCATGGCTGGAAATGTCGGCGCCTTCCTGGTGGGCGCCCCAGATGTTGGCGATGCGTGTGCGGATTTCCTCGTCGCTATGGGCAAAGCCGACATTCGACTTGCCAGGCCTATGCCCTGGTCCCTGATAGGCCTTGGCCTGATCGCGGTTCATCAGGAAGGTGCAGGAGAGAAAATAGGTGAAGTGAGCGCCATTGCGCCGGGCCATGTCTCGGCTCTTCGTCCAGAGCGCGTTGTCATGGGCGCCGTCAAAGGAAATCAGCACGATCTGCTTCGGTTTCTCGTCTGCCTGGGCTGCTATCGGCAGCACGAGGGAAAGGGCGAGGGCGGAGGCGGGGATGAAACGCAAAAGAAGCACCGTGTCAGTTTGCTCGATGGACGCCATTGGATGAGGAATGCGGCGAAGCTTTGATGCTGCTTTCAATTTTCAACCCGAGCCGATAGGGATGGTGGTCTTGATTCAAAGGATTTCCCCATGGCTTTGCTTGTCGTCAGCATCATACTTTTTCTCGGCGTTCACCTGATCCAGGCGCTGGCGCCGGGGTTCCGGCTGTCGATGATCGAGCGCCTCGGGCGTCCCGCCTGGATCGTCCTGCAGTCGGTCGCCAGCCTCCTGACGCTGGTGTTGCTGATCTATGCCTTCAGCATCGCCCGCTACGAGACGACGGTGCTGTATTCGCCACCGGCCTGGGCCTCGCACATCACCTTGACGCTTATGCTGATCGCCAGCATCTGTCTCGTGGCCGGCCTGCTGCCGGCCGGTCATATCGCCGCCAGAACGAAGCATCCGACGGTGCTGGCGGTGAAGATCTGGGCGCTCGCTCATCTTCTGGCAAACGGCGACAGCGCCGGCGTGCTGCTGTTTGCCTCCTTCCTCGCCTGGGGCGTTGTCGTGCGGATATCGCTGAAGCGCCGGGCTCGGGCCGGCGAAATCACCCCACGCCCGTTCGTGTCAGTGAAATACGATGCGGCGGCGGTCGTCCTCGGCATCGTGCTCTGGGGCGCCATCATCTGGAAGCTGCATGAGTGGCTTATCGGCGTTTCGCCGCTGGCAATGATGTGATTTCTGCGGTTCCCCCTTACAACGGGCGCAAAATCGGGTAGAAGGCGCGTTCATGCGCTGCATCCTGCCGGCGCGCTCCCTTTTATGCATGCAAGTTTTGGCCGGAGCCGGAGACGAGAATGGCATTCAACGACGACAGCTTCATCCGCGAAGTCAACGAGGAACTGCGCTCCGACCGGATGCAGTTCGTCTGGCGCCGTTTCGGCCGCCTGATCATCGGCTTCGCAGTGCTGGTCGTTATCGGGACGGCCGGCTATGTCGGCTATCGCTACTGGGCAACCCATCAGGCCGGCGACAACGGCGACAAGTTTCTCGCCGCGCTGGCGCTGGCCGACCAGAACAAGACCGACGATGCACTGGCAGCCCTCTCTGCCATCGAAAAAGACGGCAAGGGCGCCTATCCGCTGCTCGCCAGCATGCGTGCCGCGTCGCTGCAGGCGCAAAAGGGCGACACGGCCGGTGCCGTGGCCGCGTTCACCGCAATCAGCAAGCAGTCCGGCGTTCCCTCCGTTATCGCCGACGCTGCCCGCCTGCGCGCCGCCTTCCTGCTGGTCGACACCGGGACTTATCAACAGGTCTCCGCGCTCGCCGAGGAGATGGCCGTGCCGGCTAGTGCCTTCCGCCATTCTGCGCGCGAAGTCCTGGGTCTTTCCGCTTACAAGGCCGGCGATTTCGCCAAGGCCCGGCAGTGGTTCCAGGCCATCGTCAGCGACCAGCAGTCACCCCGCAATATTGCCAATCGTGCCCAGATGATGCTTGATAATATCGAAGCTTCGGGCAAAGCCCCGCAGACCCAGGGCTAAAGGAACACCAATCGCCATGAATTTCACGGTTGCGATCGTCGGTCGCCCGAACGTCGGCAAGTCCACCTTGTTCAACCGCCTGGTTGGCAAGAAGCTGGCGCTCGTCGATGACACCCCGGGCGTCACCCGTGACCGTCGTCCGGGCGATGCCAAGCTGATGGACCTGCATTTCACCATCATCGACACGGCCGGTCTGGAAGAAGCCCATGAGGATTCGCTCGAGGGCCGGATGCGCGCCCAGACCGAAGCTGCGATCGAGGAGGCAGACCTGACGCTGTTCGTGGTCGATGCCAAATATGGCCTGACGCCGCTCGACAAGGTGTTCGGCGAGCTTCTGCGGCGGCGCGGCAAGCCGGTCGTGCTGGTTGCCAACAAGTCGGAAGCCAAGGGCTCCGATGGCGGTTTCTATGACGCCTTCACCCTCGGGCTCGGCGATCCTTGCCCGATTTCGGCCGAACACGGCCAGGGGATGATCGACCTGCACGACGCAATCGTCGCAGCCATCGGCCAGGACCGCGCCTATCCGCCGGAAATCGAGGAAGACGAGGACGACGTGGCCGAGACGGATGTCTCGCTGCCGCTCGACGGCGACGATGTGTTCGACGACGAGAAGGAAGAAGAGCCCGATTACGACGAGACGAAGCCGCTGCGCGTCGCCATCGTCGGTCGCCCGAATGCCGGCAAGTCGACGCTGATCAACCGCTTCCTCGGCCAGGACCGCCTGCTGGTCGGCCCCGAGGCCGGCATCACCCGCGATTCGATCTCCGTCGACTGGGCCTGGCGCGGCCGGACCATCAAGCTGTTCGACACCGCCGGCATGCGCCGGAAGGCACGCGTCACCGAGAAGCTCGAAAAGCTGTCGGTTGCCGACACGCTGCGGGCAATCCGCTTTGCCGAGACGGTGGTCATCGTCTTCGATGCAACGATCCCGTTCGAAAAGCAGGACCTGCAGATCGTCGACCTCGTCATCCGCGAAGGCCGTGCTGCCGTCATCGCCTTCAACAAGTGGGACCTGATCGAGGACCGGCAGACCGTGCTCGCCGACCTGCGCGAAAAGACCGACCGGCTGCTGCCGCAGGCGCGCGGCATTCGTGCCGTGACGATTGCCGGGCAGACCGGCGATGGCCTCGACCGGCTGATGCAGTCGATCATCGATACCGACAAGGTCTGGAACAAGCGCATCGCCACCGCCAAGCTCAATCGCTGGCTGGATGCGCGCCAGGTCCAGCATCCGCCACCCGCCGTGTCCGGCCGCCGGCTGAAGCTGAAATACATGACGCAGGTCAAGGCTCGTCCGCCGGGCTTCATGATCTCGTGCACCCGGCCGGACTCATTGCCGGAATCCTATATCCGTTACCTGACCAACGGGTTGCGCGAGGATTTCGAGATGCCGGGCGTGCCGATCCGGATCCATTTCCATGCGTCGGAAAATCCGTTCGAGAACCGCAAGCGGAAGAACCCCTATCCGAGCAAGCGCAAGAAGGAACGCTGATCCTTCGGGACCGGTGCGCCTCTGCGTCGGTCCTCAGCGCCGTCTGATCTTGCCGTTTGCGATCCGCACGTTGTCGAGGAACTGCTGCGTTGCGGCTTCCCAGGAATAGGTGAGTGCCAGTTTGCGGGCGGCCTCTCGCGAGCATGAGAGCGCTCGCAGGCAGGCGCTCCTGAGGTCCTTGTCGACGGCGCCGGCGGTCGGATGATCGCCGAGAATATCGGCCGGGCCGGTGACCGGGTAGGCTGCGACCGGAACGCCGCTCGCAAGCGCTTCGAGAATGGTATTGCCGAAGGTGTCTGTCACCGATGGAAAGACGAAGACATCGCCCTGCGCATAGGCGCTGGCCAGTTCTTCGCCGAATTTCGCGCCGGTGAACAGCACGTCCGGGTAGCGCTTCTTCAGATCCTCCAGATCAGGTCCTCCACCCACCACCACTTTCGAGCCCGGCAGGTTGAGATCCAGGAATGCCGGGAGGTTTTTCTCCGTGGCGACGCGCCCGACGGTCATGAAGATCGGCCGGGGCAGGCCGAAGGGCGAATCTTCCTGTGCCTGAGGCCTGAACAGCGTCGCATCGATGCCGCGGCTCCACGGCAGCAGGTTGCGCACACCCTTGGCCTTGAGCTCGGCGGCAAGGCTCGGTGTCGCCACCATGCAGCCGAAGCCGCCATTGTGGAACCACCTGATGAAGGCATAGAGCCAGGACTTAGGGATCGGCAGGCGGGCTGCGACATATTCGGGAAAGCGGGTGTGGTAGGTGGTCGAGAACTGCATGCCGTTGCGCACGCACCAGCGCCGCGCCGTCAGCCCCAGCGGACCTTCCGTGGCGATGTGTACGTAGGATGGCTGCGTTGCCTCTATCGCAGCGGCAACGCGCCGATAGCTTGCAAGCGAGAGCCTGATCTCCGGATAGGTCGGGCAGGGGATGCTGCGAAACCCCTCTGGCGTCAGCATGGAGACGGTGACGCCCATGCGCGTCAGCTCACGATTGGTGTTCTCGATGGAGCGCACGACGCCATTGACCTGCGGGTGCCAGGCATCGGTGACGATGAGCAGTCGTTCGCCCAGGGCCATGTCCGGCGCCGGCGATTTCCCGGGGGCGATGTTCGATAGACGTTGCAGCATGGGTCGACTGTTCCATCCCGGTCGATCGCGGCGGCGCGGAACATCCCACGCCATCCGATGATTCCGGGCCTAGCCATTGTGACGACCGTCGATGATGAAAATATTACACCCTTCGGTTTGCTTCGATGGCAATGCAGCTTTAGGTCTCTTCGGTGTACTCTGGAATGCGCAAAGGAAGTCAATCTCATGGCCGATGCCGAACTTGCGACCCTCTACCGAGGCTATATCGACTGTCTCAACAGGCAGGATTGGACGCTCCTCGGTGAGTTCGTTGACGACGATGTGGAGCACAATGGCCGGCAGATCGGTCTTTCAGGCTATCGCGCGATGCTGGAAAACGATTTCCGGCAAATACCCGACCTGCAATTCGTCATCGATCTACTGATCGCCGATCCGCCGAGGATCGCCGCACGACTGCAGTTCGACTGCACGCCAGCGGGAACGTTCCTCGGCCTTGCGGTGAACGGACGGAAGGTCTCGTTTTCGGAAAACGTCTTCTACGAATTTCGCAACGACAAGATCCGGCATGTCTGGTCGGTCATCGACAAGACAGCCATTGAGGCGCAGCTTGACGGCAAGACGTCTTAACCAAGTCCGAGCTTCTCTCGCTCCACCAATGCGCCGTGCTCGCAGATCACGCGGGCGGCGATCTTCACGGCGAAGCGGGCTGCAGCGACAAGATCCTTGCTCTTCAGGTATTCGGCGAGGAATGCGCCGTTGAAGCTGTCGCCGGCGCTGGTTGTGTCGATGACCTCGGCAACGTGTTCGGCTTCGACCAGGGTGTCGCCAGCGACCGTGCTGACGGTCACGCCCTTGGCACCGTCCTTGACGACGACCAGGGGAGCGCCGAGCTGCCGGTAGCGGCGGATGGTGGCGGCAATCGATGGGTCGCCGAAATGGGCGGCCTCGTCGTCGTAGCTCGGCATGACAAGCGTTGCGGCGCGGGCGCCCTCGCTGATGGTTGCGTGCATGGTGTCGAGGCTGGTCCAAAGCCTTGGGCGCAGGTTCGGGTCGAACACCACCAGCTTGCCGATCGCCTTGGCGCGGCGCAGTTCCGAGAGCAGGGTTTCGGCGCTGTCGTGGGCGAGTATCGCAAGCGTAATGCCGGAGAAATAGACGACGTCGGAGGCTTCGATGGCTTCGCGCAGACGGTCGCCATCGACGGCAAGTTGGCGTGCGGCCGAGGATTCGCGCCAGTAGCTGAAGGTGCGCTCGCCGTCCTTCAGATTGATGAGATAGAGGCCCGGAGTGCGACCCCGGATGCGGCGGATATAGGATGTGCCGATCCCGGCGCCGCTCATAAAGGCCAGCATCTCGTCCGACATCGGATCGTCACCGACGGCCGTAAAATAATCGATGGACCAGTCCGATGGTAGGCAGGCCTTGGCGTACCAGGCGGTGTTGAACGTGTCGCCGGCAAAGCCTTTGCGCAGCAGGCCGTTGCCCGCCTGCGACAGTTCCACCATGCACTCGCCGATCGACAAAAAATGTCCGCCCACGATACTCTCCCTCATCGCATTCCTGCGCCTGCTGTAGGCCTTCGACGCAGGGCGGGCAAGGCCGCCGTGCACCGGAAGCGGCGATCAGTTTTCCGGGCTATCCATGTGATAACAGGCGGCAGTCTGGCCGGGGCGGACAGGCTCTGTCGCCGGCATGGCAGTGCGACAGATATCGGTGGCTTTCCAGCAGCGCGGCTCGAAAACGCAGCCGGGCGGCGGGTTCATCGGCGACGGCGGATCGCCCTGCAGGCGGATGCGCTTGCGGGTGCGGGCGACCTTTGGGTCCGGCACGGGGGCGGCCGAGAACAGCGCCTGGGTATAGGGATGGGCCGGACGCTGGAACACCGTGGCGCAATCGCCGGCTTCGACGATGCGGCCGAGATAGAGGACCAGTACGTCGTCCGAGATCAGCCGAACGACCGAGAGGTCGTGGCTGATGAAGATCAGCGTCAGTCCGAATTCCTTGCGCAACTTGCGCAGCAGCGAGATCACCTGGCCCTGGATGGAGACGTCGAGGGCTGAAACCGGCTCGTCGCAGATGATCAGTTTCGGGCGGGTGACAACGGCCCGCGCGATGCCGATGCGCTGCGCCTGGCCGCCGGAGAATTCATGCGAGTAGCGGTTGATCATTTCGGGCACCAGGCCGACGGCGGCCATGATCTCGCGGACGCGGTCCTGCCGTTCTGCGCGGCTGAGCTTCGGCTCGAACACGGTCAGCGGCTCGGCAATGATGTCGCCGACGGTCATGCGCGGATCGAGCGAGGCGATCGGGTCCTGGAAGATGATCTGCATGTCGCGACGGGCGGCGCGCATCTCCTCGCTCGACAGGTCGAGCAGGCTCTTGCCCTGCCAGAGGATGCGGCCCTTCTGCGCGTGGATCAGGCGCAGGATGGAGCGGCCGAGGGTCGACTTGCCGCAACCGGATTCGCCGACGATGCCGAGAGTCCGGCCAGCCTTGAGCTCGAAGCTGACGTCGTTGACGGCCGTCAGCATGGTAGCCGGCTTGAAGAAGGATTTCGACGGGATCTCGAACTGGGTCGTGAGGTGCTCGACCTTGAGCAGGGTCTGTTCAGCCATGGACGGGGCTCCGTTGCTGGTGACCAAGGAGGGGGTGGAAGCAGGCCGCGCTCCGCTGCGGTGCGAGAAGCCCCAACGGCGGCGGTGCATCGACGCAATCGTCCTCGACATGGGCGCAACGTGGCGAGAAGCTGCAGCCACGCGGCAGATGCTTGAGGTTCGGCGGCCGGCCGGGAATGACGGCGAGATCGTCGACATCCTGGTCGGGCCTCGGGATCGAGGCGTGGAGGGCGGCAGTATAGGGATGGGCCGGGTCGTCGAACAGGTCGTCCACCGGTGCGTCCTCGACGATGCCGCCGGCATACATGACGGCCACCCGCTCGGCGAGGCCGGCGACGACGCCGAGATCGTGGGTGATGATGACGAGCGCCGTTTTCATTTCCGACGTCAGGTCGCTGAAGAGGTCGAGGATCTGCGCCTGGATGGTCACGTCGAGCGCCGTCGTCGGCTCGTCGGCGATCAGCAGCTTCGGGCGGGTCAGCAGCGCCATGGCGATGACGATGCGCTGTCGCATGCCGCCTGACAGCTCGTGCGGATAGAGATTGAAGCGGCGATCCGGGTCAGGAATGCCGACGCGCTTCAGCATGTCGAGAGCGGTGGCGGAGGCGGCCCGTGCCGTCAGTCCACCGTGGACCTCGAGTTGCTCCGTTAGTTGCCGCGAGATCTTCAGCGTCGGATTGAGCGAGGTCATCGGGTCCTGGAAGACCATCGCCATGTCCTTGCCGCGGATCTGGTCGAGTTCGCGCGGCTTGAGGGAAAGCACGTCGCGACCTTCCAGCAGCGCCTGGCCGCTGGTGTGGCCGTTCTTCGCCAGCAATCCCATCAGGCCCAGGAAGGTCTGGCTCTTGCCGGAACCGCTTTCGCCGACGATGGCGATACGCTCGCCACGGCGGATGGTGAGGTTAAGCCCGTTGACGGCGGCGACATCGCCCTCCGGGGTCTGGAAGCGGATGGAGTAGTCCTTGAGTTCGAGCAGCGTTTCGCTCTTTTTGGCGTCCGACATGTCAGCGGTCCTTCGGGTCGAATGCGTCGCGCAGGCCGTCGCCGATGAAAAGCAGGCTCATCAGGAGGGCGACGAGGAAGACGGCGGGAAAGGCGAGCAGCCAGGGATCGGTTTCCATCGAGTTGGTGCCGTCGGCAATCAGCGTTCCGAGCGACGTCAGCGGCTCCTGCACGCCGAAACCGAGATAGGACAGAAAGCTCTCCGTCGCGATGATTTCCGGCACGGTCAGGGCGGCATAGATGACGACCGGGCCGACCAGGTTGGGCACAATGTGTTTCAGGATGATCTTGAACGGCCGCTGGCCGGATGCCCGTGCCGCCTCGATGAATTCGCGGTGCTTCAGCGACAGCGTCTGGCCGCGCACGATGCGGGCCATGGTCAGCCATTCCAGCGCGCCGATGGCGGCAAACAACAAGTAGACGTTGCGGCCGAAGATCACCATCAGCAGGATGACGAAGAGGATGTAGGGAAGGGCGTACATGATGTCGACGAAGCGCATCATGATGCTGTCCAGCTTGCCGCCGAAATAGCCTGACACGGCGCCGTAGAGGACGCCGATGATCACCGAGACGAGGGTGGCGACCAACGCCACGGCGAGCGAAACGCGCGTGCCGTAGAGGGTGCGCGCAAGCAGATCGCGGCCGTTCTGGTCGGTGCCGAAATAATGGCCGCTGGCGAAATCCGGAGGCGTGCGGAAGGCTGCCCAATCGGGATCCTCATAGCCGTACGGAATGAGGGCGGGGGCGATGAGGGCAGCCAGGATCAGCAGCGTCAGCACCACGAGGGAAATGGCAGCAGCCTTGTTGCGCAGCAGCCGGCGCATGGCGTCGCGGGTCAGCGACCGGCTTTCGGGAGCCAATCCTTCTGCAGCCCGCAATTCCTCTTCCAGCTGTTCGCGGCGAGCGAGATTGAGGATCATTGGGTTCTCACTTTCGGGTCAAGCCAGGCGTAGACGATATCAACGAGCAGGTTGAGCACGACGATCAGCGCCATGTAGAAAATCACCGTGCCGAGAACCATGCCGTAGTCGCGGTTGAGCGCGGCCGTGATGAAGTAGCGGCCGATGCCGGGCAGGCCGAAGATGCTTTCAACCACCAGCGATCCGGTCAGCAGGTAGCTGGCCGCCGGGCCGAGATAGGATATGACCGGCATCAGGGCTGGTTTCAGCGCGTGACGCATGACCGTTAGCCTCGGACCGATGCCTTTTGCCTTGGCAGTGCGGATGAAGTTCTGGTTCATCACCTCGATCATCGAGCCGCGCATCAGCCGCGATATCCGCGCCGCGTGGGGCAGCGACAGGACCGTGACGGGCAGGATCAGGAACTTGATCGAGCCGTCGCCCCAGCCGCCGACGGGCAGGATTCCGAGCTTGATGCCGAACAGCAGTTGCAGGATCGGCGCGATCAGGAAGCCGGGGAGAACGAGGCCGATCAGCAGGGTGCCGCCGAGCCAGTAATCGGCCTGCCGGTTCTGGTACAGCGCCCCGAGACAGCCGACGAGAACGCCGACCAGCACGGCGACGACAAAAGCGATGCTGCCGATGGTCAGTGTATAAGGCAGGCCGGACATGATCTGCTGGGTGACAGTGAAGTCCTGGTTGGCAAAGGAGGGGCCGAGATCGCCGTGGAGGACGTCGTACATGTAGATGAAGTACTGCTCGATCAGCGGCTTATCGAGGTTGTAATGAGCCGCCAGATTTTTCAGGATGACGGGCGGCAAAGGGCGCTCGCCATCGAAGGGCCCGCCCGGCGCCAGGCGCAGGACGAAAAAGCTCAGTGTCACGGCAATCCACATGACTGGGATTGTCGATAAAAGGCGACGGAATGCATATTTGATCATGGGCGTGGATAGGCTCCCTCCGGCAAGGCCAAAGGGAGCCCGTGTCCCTTACTCTTTGATTGACAGCCAGCGGGTACGGTGGATGTCCTGGATATTGTCTTCATATCCAGCGATCTTCGGCGACACCACGCTCTGCGACACATAGTAGTAGATCGGGATCGCAGCGCTGTCGTCGAGCGCGATCTGCTCGGCCTGCTTGAACAGGGCAGCACGCTTGTCGAGATCGGTCTCCGCATTCCCCTGCTTGAGCAGCGCATCGTATTCCGCATTGCTCCAGCGGCCGTAGTTCATGTCGACGCCCGTCGACAGGAGGTTGAGGAAGTTGATCGGGTCATTGTAGTCGGCGAGCCAGCCGGCGCGGCCGATTTCGACCTTGCCGTGCTGCATCTCGTCGTAATGCACCTTGGTCTCGGTGTTGTAGAGCTCGATTTCGACGCCGAGCGGCTTCCACATGGAGGCGATCGCGGCAGCGATGCGCTTGTGGTTGTCGTTGGTGTTATAGCGGAGCTGGGCGTGCAGCGGATGGTCCGGGCCGAAGCCTGCTTCCTTCAGCAGCTTCTTGGCTTCCTCGACCTTCTGGGCGTAGGGCTCGTCCTTCCACTTGATCTGGGCCGGCTCACCGTAATGGGCGGTGCCCGGCGGCACCCAGGAATACATCGGCAGTTCGCCGGTGCCGAGAACCTTCGGGCCGATGACTTCGCGGTTGACGGCCATCGACAGGGCCTGGCGGACGCGCTTGTCGTTGAACGGAGGCTTGGTGGCGTTGACGACGTAATAGTAGGTGCCGAGGAACGGCACAACGTGCGCCTGGCCGGGCATGTTGGTCTTCAGCCACTGGTACTGGTCTGCAGGGAAGGACGTCAGGATGTCGAATTCGCCGGCGCGGTAACGCTTGAGAGCGGCCGACTGGTCTTCCATGACGAAGAACTTCACGCCATCGATCTTGACGTTCTTGGCATCCCAGTACTGATCGTTCTTGACCGTCGTGACATAGGAGCCCGGGACCCATTCCGTCGGCTTGTATGGGCCGTTGGTGACGATGTTGCCGATCTTGACCCAGTCGGCGCCCTTGGCGTCGATGACGTGCTTGGGGAGAGGATAGGCGGTGTAGTGCGTCAGCGCATTGAGGAAATAGGGGGTTGCGTTGTCGAGGGTGATCTCGAGGGTCTTCGGGTCGATGGCCTTGACGCCGAGCTGGCTGAAATCGGTGATCTCACCCTTGTTGATCTTCTCGGCGTTCTTGATGGTGAACTGCAGGTAGGCGTATTCGGCAGCGTTCTTGGGATCGACGAGGCGCTGGAAGGCGAAGACGAAGTCCTCTGCCGTTACCGGCTGGCCATCGGACCACTTGATGCCGTCGCGCAGCTTAAACGTATAAACCTTGCCATCCGGAGAAATCGTCCAGCTTTCGGCCTGGCCCGGGATGGCGTTGTCCTTGGCGTCTTCGGTGGTGAGGCCCTCGAAGATGTCGCCGGCAATGCGGTTCTCGTAGTCGCTGGACATCTTTTGCGGATCGAGCGACTGGGGATCGCCACCGTTCTGGACGTTGAGCGTGGCGGCATGCGCCGACAGGGACAATAGCGATCCGACGAGCGCGGACGCGTAAAATACCTTGGTCAGATATGTCATGGAAGCCGATCTTTCTATGTTCGCCTTGTTAGCAAGGTCGTTCTTGTTCCCGCAGGTGAACTGGTCACGCAAGCAAGAGCGCAACGTATCGCAGCCTACCGACGATTCAACCCCTAAAACCGCGATATGGAAAACGACATGCATTTGTCTGTGGACGGCGTTTCTGTTGCTTTAACGAACCGTTCTGGGATGGGAATTCACCAGCGCGATTGTTTCGATTTGTAATTTTGCGGCCGCAGGCTAGTGTGCGGACACACCTGGATATTGAAGCGAAGGCGCATTGTTACATGAATTCAACGAGCGGAACGGCGGCGAAGGACTGGTGGCGTGGTGCGGTAATCTATCAGGTCTATCCGCGATCCTTCCAGGATACCAACAGCGACGGACTTGGCGACATCAAGGGCATCACGCTGCGTTTGCCCTACATCGCCTCGCTCGGGGTAGACGCGATCTGGCTGGCGCCGTTCTTCACCTCGCCGATGGCAGACATGGGGTACGATGTCTCCGACTATTGCGATGTCGACCCGATTTTCGGGACATTGGCCGATTTCGACGAGATGATGACCGCCGCCCATGCACTCGGGATCAAGGTGATTATCGACCAGGTGATCTCTCATACATCGGACGTCCATCCCTGGTTCGTCGAAAGCCGCACGAGCCGCGACAATCCGAAAGCCGACTGGTACGTCTGGGCCAACCCCAAGCCAGACGGCACGGCGCCGAACAACTGGCTGTCGATTTTCGGCGGCCCCGGCTGGGAGTGGGATGGTATCCGCCGCCAGTACTACCAGCACAATTTTCTGACCTCGCAGCCGGATCTCAATTTCCACAACCCGCGTGTCCAGGATGCGGTGCTTGCCGCCGTCAAATTCTGGCTCGACCGCGGTGTCGACGGATTTCGTCTGGATACGGTGAACTACTACTTCTGCGACAAGCAACTGCGCGACAATCCGCCGGCCTTGCCGAGCGACGATGCCGCCGGTCTGGATGCTCCCGATACCAATCCCTACGGCATGCAGAGCCACCTTTATGACAAGACGCAGCCGGAAAATATCGGCTTCCTGAAGCGGCTGCGAGCGCTGCTCGACACCTATGAGAACCGCGCGACCGTCGGCGAGGTCGGCGATGGCGCCCGCTCGTTGCAGACGCTGGCTGCCTATACGTCCGGCGGCGACAAGCTGCACATGTGCTACACGTTCGACCTGCTCGGGCCGGAATTCACGCCGGCGCATTTCCGTCGCTGCGTCAGCGCCTTCCAGGAGAGCGTTACCGACGGCTGGGTCTGCTGGGCGTTCTCCAACCACGACGTCGTTCGCCATTCCAGCCGTTTTGCCGAGACGGAGGCCGAGCGGGCTCGTGTCGCAAAACTTGCGATCTCGCTGCTCGCGACTTTGCGGGGCTCGATCTGCCTCTATCAGGGTGAGGAGCTCGGACTACCCGAAGCCGACCTTGCCTTTGAGGACCTGCGAGATCCCTACGGCATCCGCTTCTGGCCGGCCTTCAAGGGGCGCGACGGATGCCGGACGCCCATGCCCTGGGAAGCGGCCCGCGTTCATGCGGGCTTCTCGACAGCGGAGAAGTCGTGGCTGCCGGTGCCATACCAGCATGCGACACTGGCGGTCGACCGGCAGGAGGAGGATGGCTCTTCCGTGCTCGCCCACTATCGCCAGACGCTGGCATTCCGACGACAGCACCCGATGCTGTTCGACGGCGACCTGACTTTCCTCGCCACAAACGAGGATGTGCTCGCCTTCACGCGGGAAAAGAATGGCGAAACGCTGGTCTTCGTTTTCAATCTCGGACGGACGATGATCGAACTTTCGCTGCCACAGGGGCTGACGGTCAAGGCTGCCATGCCGATGCCCGGCTTCAACCCGAAATCGACACCGACGACAGTGACGCTGGAGGCGATGGATGTGTTTTGCGGGCTGGTGTGAAAAAAGTCAGCGCAGCAGCTTGTCGTAGTCTGTGTGGGATCCAATCCAGAACCAGATGATGGTCTGGCCGTCTTGCGCTGCAAGAGCCCTCCACGACAAGCCCACTCGGGCGGACCAAAGGTTGCCGACCTTCTTGAAATGAAGAGAAGGATGCATCGGGCTTGTCTTCAATAATTCGAAATTTTGGTCAGCCACCTTCTGCACACGTTCTGGCAGAGCCTCGTATGCCTGCCAGAATTCAGCAGTGGCGACGTGCCTCAAAGCGGCCTGGTCTTCCCTGACCGAAATGCGGAAAGGGCGCCAGCTGCCAGCCGATCGAGCTTTCCGTCTTTCTCGTCTGCCTCAATGCGACCGTCCCACCGCCTGGCTTGCAAGGCCTCGAACCAGTTACTGAAGGCCTCGAATTCCGTGGGATCGAGTTCCTCGACGGTCCGCTCTATATGCTCAAGCTTTTTCATTTGTGCTCCAGCGGCCTCGCCAGTCCGATGCTGGCGTAGGTTAGATATCCAGCATCCTGGTGACGATGAACATGGACGGAAGATACCACCAAACAAGCATGGCTTGAAGGCCCTGCAGGCCCGTTTACCCGATCAGCCTGAATGCATCGACATCCACCAGTCCCCTGTCCGAAATCTTCAGGTGGGGGATGACGGGGAGGGGCAGGAAGGCCAGTTGCAGGAAGGGCTCCTGCAGTGTCGAGCCCACCGCAAAAGCAGCGTTGCGCAGGTGATGCAAGGTGTCGCGGACGCGCTCGTAGGGTTCCAGGCTCATCAGGCCGGCGATCGGCAGCGCGATCTCGCCGGTGATCCTGCCGTCCTCGACGACGACGAAGCCGCCCTTGATCTCGCTCAGGCGCTGCACGGCCTGTGCCATGTCGTCCTCGCTGACGCCGACGACGCAGATGTTGTGGCTGTCATGGCCGACAGTCGAGGCGATGGCGCCCTTCTTCAGCCCAAAACCCTGGACGAAGGCGTTGGCGTGATTGCCGTTCTTGCCGTGCCGCTCAATGACGGCGACCTTGATGATATCGCGGGCAAGGTCGACGGTCGTCTGGTTGCCGACCGAGGGCAGGCGGAAGCGGCGATGCTCGGTGATGATCTTGCCGGGTAGCACGCCGATGACGGAGGTTTCGCCATCGGTGAAGGGGACACCGAAATCGGCAGCATTGACCGTGCGCGCCTTGACGCTGTCGAGGCCGACGGGAGCGATGCTTTTGCGGGTGGCAAACAGCGCATCGGTCACCAGCCTGCCGCCGGCAAAGACCATGCCTGCCTTGCAGCTTTCGAGGCTGTCGACCACCACCAGATCGGCGCGCCAGCCGGGCGCCACCAGTCCGCGATCGCGCAGACCGAAGGCCCGGGCCGCCGAGATCGAGGCGGCGCGATAGATCGCCAGTGGCTCGACGCCGGCGGCGATGGCCGTACGGATCATGTAGTCGAGATGGCCCTGCTCAGCGATGTCGAGAGGATTGCGGTCGTCGGTGCAGAGGGCGATGAAGGGCGAAAGGCGCTCGGTGATAATAGGCATCAGCGCGTGCAGGTCCTTGGATACGGAGCCTTCTCGCACCAGGATATGCATGCCCTTGCGGATTTTCTCCATGGCCTCTTCTGCGGATGTCGCCTCGTGTTCCGTGCGGATGCCGGCTGCGATGTAGCCGTTCAGGTCGTTGCCTCTGAGGAGAGGGGCATGGCCATCGATATGATCGCCCTGGAAGGCTTCCAGCTTGGCCATGCAGATCGGATCCTTGTGGATCACGCCCGGGAAATTCATGAACTCGGCGAGGCCAATGACCTTTTCATGGTCGCGGAACGGCGATAGCCGCTCGATCGGCAGATCGGCGCCCGAAGTTTCCAGATGGGTGGCGGGCACGCAGGACGACAATTGGACGCGGATGTCCATGATCGTCTCGAGCGCCGAATCGAGGAAGAACTGGATGCCTTCGGTGCCAAGCACGTTGGCAATTTCGTGCGGATCGCAGATGACTGTCGTCACGCCGTAGGGCAGCACGCAACGGTCGAACTCGTGCGGTGTCACTAGCGAGGATTCGATGTGCAGGTGCGTATCGATGAAGCCGGGCACGACGATGCGGCCGGTGATGTCGATCTCCTCGACGCCGATGTAGTCGCCGCAGGTGCCGACGATGCGGTCGCCGCAGATGGCGATGTCGGAGGCGACGAGCTCGCCCGTCACCAGATCGAAGAACCTCCCGCCCTTGAGGACGATGTCTGCAGGCTTTCTGCCGACACCCTGGTCGATGAAGTCTTCGAGAGGTTTGGTCATGGCGATGCGCTTTCAATCAGTATGGACGTTCGTCGCGAGTCTAGCCTGTAATCAGCCAGCCGGGGAGTGAAATATTGTCAGCGCCGGGCGGCACCTGACGTGCATCCCCGCGACCGCTCCTGTTTCAAGGTCTGTTAAATTAGATGTTCGATATCAAGCTTGTTAAGCTTTCTATTGTATACGTCGGCCTTTAGAAGGTTTGATGATTGCAGAAGGATGCCAGGCCGATGATTGAAGATGGCTTGGATTCGCCGAATTTGATGGCCGGCTCAGCCGATGCGCTGTCGTGCTCCGGATGCTGAAGCGTATCGCTCTCGATCAGGTGCGGGCCGGAATGTTCATCGAGGACATGGAGGGTAGTTGGGCAAGCAATCCCCTGCAGAAGCGGCGGTTCGTTCTCGATGCCGTCGCTGCGAGACAGCTCCGGTCAAGCAAGGTCAGCGGCGTCGTGATCAATACCGCCAGGGGCGCCGACCTGTCATCGGCCCCAGCGTCAGACAACCGCCATGGCGGGGCTGGCGAGATCTGCCTGCAGCAAGCCGCTGCCGCAATGCAGACCGTGCGACAGTCGGTAACTCAACTCAAGGATCTGTTTTCGTCAGCTGCCAGCGACGGCCCGGTGAGCGTCGATCAGACCAAGGCGATTGCGAGAGCAATCTCTAAGTCGGTCGATGACAACCCCGCAGTCTTCATCAGTGTCACCCGCCTGAAGGACAAGGATGAGGCGACGTTTGTCCATTCGGTCGCGGTTAGCGCGCTGATGATCCATTTCGGCCGCTATCTCCGACTGGACGAGGCAACCGTCGAATTGCTCGGCGTCGCTGGATTGTTGCACGACATCGGCAAGATCAAGGTGCCCCGCTCGATCCTCTGCAAGCCCGGCGTGCTGGATGAAGCCGAGACGCGCGTAATGCGCGACCACCCAATGCTGGGTTACGATATTCTGACCCAGCAGGAAGACATCCAGCCAATGGTCACGGACATCTGCCGCCACCACCATGAGCGCGTCGACGGCAAGGGTTACCCGGACAAGCTCTCGGGCCGCAGCCTGACCTACTTTTCGCGGCTGGCCGCGATCTGCGACGTCTATGATGCCGTCACCTCGGTCAGGCCCTACCGGAAGCCCTGGTCTTCAGGAGAGGCGCTGAAGTGGATGCTCAAGCGAGACGGCCATTTCGACCGCCAACTGCTCAACAAATTCATCCTCTGCCTCGCTGTGTCCCAGCCGGTGCAGCCGTAGCGTCAGCCTCCAGACTCTTCTGGCATCGTTTTGCCGAGAAAGTCCAAGATGAGCTCCAGCACTTGCCTATGAATGGCTTCCCGATCCCGCCCGCCGGCATCTTGACAGACGATTCCGTCGCCCGGAGATTGTTGCTCGATCTTCCCAGCGGCGCCAGGTTTGCATAACTGCATAAAACTGAAGTGCAGGGCTCCGGGTATCGTCATGTAGGTCGTCGATATCTGCGGCAATTGGGCTGCCAGATACGCGGAGTCCTTGTTTGTGGCCGCGATCATCGCGGCCCTTGCGACGTCTGTGCCGATATCCTCCCCCGCTGCGAGCACCAAAATGGGGATTTGTACTGCAGCGAGGCTTTGCTGAGTAAAGCCCCGGGACGGCCCGAGGTCGAGGGAGACAACGGCCCTAAATTTCTGGTCCTTCATGCCTGTGCCGACCAAGTGCGAAGCGTTCGCAGGGTCTCGCAAGCCAAGGGATTCGAAGACTTTGCACGCGACGGTACCAAACTGCTCTGCGCAGTGGGTCATGAGGAGAGCGGGGTCGAACTGTCCGCCGGCGAGTTCGACAACCGTCCAGCCGCCAAGTGAGTGGCCAATACCAGCGATTCTGTGCGCGTCAATCTTGCCTCCCAAACTCGCATCTTCCAGCATCGCACTGGCAACTCGACTGAGGTCTTCGGGCCGTCTCCAGAGTTTTGCGGCCTCCTCGGGTCGGCGGTCAAATGTCGTCGTGCCGGGATGGTCGGGGGCAGCCACGACATAGCCGTTGGAGACAAGCGCCGCTGCAATCCAGGCGAGATTTCGCCAGCTTCCCCCGTAGCCGTGAGACAACACGACCAGCGGGTGAATTCCTGCTTTAATTGCCCCGTTCAATATAACGCGCTGGCCATAAAATGCGGGTGTTTCTCCGACAACCGTCGCCTGCTGTCCCGTGTCCGTCGGATACCATATTGCGATCTGCAGTGGTCGTTGGGGTTCATCACCCGCAAGCGTTGTCTGCCGAAAGCCCACATCGTCGGATGCATGGGCCGAGCAAGAAGCCACGAGTAAAAGAAGGAGGATGAAAATTCGGTTCAGCATTAAGCGCTCCCATTGTTTGGAAGCAAGTTCCTGCCAGTAAAGCCTGACAGCGGAGACCGATAACGCGATCGAGGTCGTTCGCTGGTAACGAAAAGGCGGGCCGAGATCTCGTCGCGACCCGCTTCTAGGCTACCTTCAGATATTGTTCTGCAGAACCTCCCGCAGGGTGCTGAAGATCTGGTCGATGTGGTGTTTTTCGATGATCAGCGGCGGGGAGAGGGCGATGATGTCGCCGGTGGTGCGGATGAGCAGGCCTTTCTCGTAGGCTTTGAGGAAGGCGCTGAAGGCGCGCTTGGTCGGCTCGCCGGCGATCGGGGCAAGCTCGATGGCGCCGATCAGTCCGATGTTGCGGATGTCGATGACATGGGGGCAATCCCTCAGCGAGTGGATTGCCTCCTCCCAGTAGGACGCAAGTTCGGCGCCGCGTGTCAGAAGGCCCTCGTCCCTGTATGTGTCGAGCGTGCCGAGCGCTGCGGCACATGCCATCGGGTTGCCCGAATAGGTGTAGCCATGGAAGAATTCGATCATGTGCTCGGGGCCGTTCATGAACGCATCGTGGATCTCCGAGGTCACGAACACGGCGCCCATCGGGATGACGCCGTTGGTCAATCCCTTGGCCGTCACCATCATGTCAGGCATGACGTCGAAATAGTCTGCTGCAAAGGGGGTGCCGAGGCGACCGAAGCCGGTGATGACCTCGTCAAAGATCAACAGGATACCGTGCTTGGTGCAGATCTCACGCAGCTTTTTCAGGTAGCCCTTCGGTGGCAGGATCACGCCGGTCGAGCCGGACACCGGTTCGACGATGACGGCGGCGATGGTCGAGGCGTCGTGCAGGGTGACGATACGCTCCAGTTCGGAGGCGATGTCGCCGCCGAATTCCGGCTGTCCTTTGGTAAAGGCGTTCTTGTCCGGAAAATGGGTGTGCGGCATGTGGTCGACGCCGGTGAGCAATGTGCCGAACATCTTGCGGTTGGAGACGATGCCGCCGACCGAGATACCACCGAAATTGACGCCGTGGTAGCCGCGCTCTCGGCCGACCAGGCGGAAGCGCGAGCCGTTGCCCTTGACCCGGTGATAGGCCAGCGCGACCTTCAGGGCCGTCTCGACCGACTCCGAGCCGGAGTTGGTATAGAGGACATGGTTCATGCCTTCGGGTGCGAGGTCGACCAGCCGGTTGGCGAGTTCGAAGGCCTTGGGATGGCCAAGCTGGAAGGCCGGGGCATAGTCGAGCTCGCCTGCCTGCTGGCGGATCGCCTCGGTGATCTTCGGCCGACAATGGCCGGCATTGACGCACCAGAGACCGGCCGTGCCGTCCAGCACCTGGCGCCCGTCGTGGCTCGTGTAGTGCATGTCCTTGGCGCCGACGAAAAGCCGTGGCTCCGATTTGAACTGGCGGTTTGCCGTGAACGGCATCCAGAAAGCCCTGAGATCGTTGGGCGCTGCGTTCATACGGTCGGACATGCTGTTCTCCACGGCCGCTGGTCATCCGGATCGGCGACGCAGCTCATTATTTATCGTTCGGTCAAAATATCAGCCGGCCCGAGGTCGTCAAGCCGATGCCGGCATTTATAACGCCGCGATCTGGGATGATCGATCGGCCTGAACGAAAAAGACCGGCAAGGGGAACTTGCCGGTCCAGTCTGCAATCATACTCGGCGCAAAAACAGGCGCGGGCGCCTGTTGTCGAACCTGAAACAATTCACCGTCGAAAGCCAATCTCCGGCCGTCAGGCAGCAGATTTGCTTTTTTCGGCCTCGCTATAAATATCCTCCAGAGTCGACAGAACCTTCATGACGGGTTCGGAAGAACTGGAGTAGTAAATCGTTTGAGCATCACGTCTCGTCTTGACCAATTTCTGTGCCCGCAGCTTGGACAGGTGCTGCGACAGGGCGGATTGGCTAAGCCCTACCTGGGTTGCGAGAACGCCAACCGGCACCTCGCCCTTGACCAGGCTGCACAGGATCATGAGTCTTTTCGGATTGGCCATTGCGGACAGCAGGGCTGCCGCCACGGTGGAATGGTCGGACAAATTAATTGTTTTCATTTTTTCAAATCTTCCCAATGCGGATCGTACATCAGAAGCGGGTGAATATCTCATTGGCGAAATCAACTGACGCCGAAAGATACTAAATCGCGGCAAAGATTGTATATACCTAAATTTAAGGTACTCGGTTTGCTATTTTAGCGATAACGAATTCTAGATCCGCAAGATCTTGTACCGGCTCGCTAAACTCGTAGCGAAGCAGCTTATCCCCCCAAAAAAGGTCGAAACCAGCCAAATCCGCGCCATATATGTGGCACGCTTCGTGTTTTTCAAGCTTTAACGTGGCTGCAATATGGGTTGCAAGGTGTGGGTATGCACCCAGCAAATCTTGTACTCCCGCACGCCAAACGGCCGCCTCCGGCTCTGGCAGAACGCCACGAATCACCAGGTCGTCGCCACTCAGCCGATAGGCTTTTCCAAAGCCGCCGTTCAGGCTTGCGGCCTGCGGAACCAGACGGAAAAACTGGAAATCCGTAAAATCTATATAGAGCCTGGCGCGGGGATGACGGGCGAGAAACCGGTCGCGAAGCAGATGATGTTCGCGTGTGTCGCGTGCAACTTGTTCCCCCAGGCACTCGACGCTGAGGCGCGCATGGGCGAGGGGATCGCCCTTGCCGGGCTCTCCCGTCAGGAGCGATGCGCGCGGATCTGCCTGGAGCGCCTTGGTGTGGGCTGAAAGCGTGGAGACGAGGATTACCGGCACACCATCCCAAGCGGTGCCGACCAGCACGCGACTGATGGCTGGAAAACCGGTGTCGGGGGCGATGACGGCCATTGCCGCATAAGGCGCCGACCGCATCAGGATGCGGCCAAGCCTGCGCGCATCCTCATCCGTCTCGCGGAGCACGGAGCGTGGTTTTTCAGTCGCCAACTGTCTCCTCCGATACTCCGCTTCTGGCCGGGCCTACCCTCGGGTGCGCCTCTAGCGACGATGGCTGGTGAGGCCGGCAACCACGTCCTGCGCGGTGATGGTGCCGATGATCGCGCCGTTATCGACAATGCCGATGCTGCCGGGCTGGCGGGCGAGGGCATCGAGAATGTCGATCAGCGGCGTCGAGGCCTTTGCCGTTGCGGTCACGGTGCCCGGCGTGGCGGAGTGGCCGACGCCCGGCTGCATGACGTCCCCGGCCGTCAGCATGCTGATCGGGTTCATGTGCTGGACGAAGTCGGCGACATACTGGTCGGCCGGGTTCCTGACGATCTCCTGTGGCGTGCCGCACTGGATGATCCGGCCGCCTTCCATGATGGCGATGCGATTGCCGATGCGAAACGCCTCGTCGAGATCGTGGCTGACAAACAGGATGGTCTTCTTGAGCCGCCGCTGAAACTCCAGAAGCTCGTCCTGCAGCCGGGTGCGGATCAGGGGGTCGAGGGCCGAGAAGGGTTCGTCCATCAGCAGGATCGGCGCGCCGGTGGCAAAGGCGCGGGCAAGGCCGACACGCTGCTGCATGCCGCCGGAGAGTTCGTTGACGCGGCGGCCGGCCCATTGCGTCAGGTTGACCAGTTCCAGCTGCTCGGCCACGCGCTCCTTGCGCTCGATCTCCGGCACGCGGGCGAGTTCGAGGCCGAAACCAATGTTGTCCGCCACCGTCCGCCACGGTAGCAGCGCGAATTGCTGGAACACCATGGAGACCGTGTGCATGCGCAGGTCGCGCAATGCCTTGGCGCTGCACTTGTAGGGATCTATCGGTCCGTCCTTGCTCTCCACGGTGACACCGCCGCGCACAACGGGTGCAAGGCCGTTGACGGCGCGCAACAGCGTCGATTTGCCGGAGCCGGACAGCCCCATCAAGACGAGGATTTCGCCTTCCTCGATCTCGAGCGAGGCATTGGCGACGCCGAGGACGAGGCCCGTCTGGGCGCCGATCTCGTCGCGCGTCCTGCCCTGGTCCACCAGCGCCATGGCTGCCTGCGGGCGGTCGCCGAAGACGATGCTGACATTGTCGAACTTGACCACGGCCGTCATACGGTTTCCCCTTCGTCGAAGAATTTGAAGGTGCGGTCGAGGACGATCGCCAGAATGACGATGCTCATGCCGGAATCAAAGCCCATGGGCACGTTCATCTGACCGAGCGCGCGCTGGACGAGCGCGCCGAGACCGGCAGCGCCGACCATCGAGGCGATGACCACCATCGACAGCGAGAGCATGATCGTCTGGGTGACGCCAGCCATGATCTGAGGCAGGGCAAAGGGTAGCTCCACCTTGGTCAGCACCTGCAGCGGGGCCGCGCCAAATGCCTGTGCGGCCTCGATCAGTGCCGGCGGCGTCGAGATGATGCCCAATCGTGTCAGCCGGATCGGTGCGGGCACCGCGAAGATCACGGTGGCCACCAGGCCAGAGACGGCGCCGAGGCCGAAAAGGATAAGGGCTGGAATCAGATAGACGAAGGTGGGAATGGTCTGCATGAGGTCGAGAATCGGCCGCAATATGGTGTAGAACCAGGCTCGTCGCGCGGCCAGGATGCCGAGAGGGACGCCGATCACCATCGACACGAGCGTCGCCGCCAGCACCAGAGCGAGAGTTTCCATCGCCTCCGTCCAGTAGAGCTGGTTGTAGATCAGCAGCATCCCGAGGGCGGTGAAGATCACCACGCCGACATGGCGGCGGATCAGCCAGGAAATCAGGCAGAATACGGCGATCATGAAAAAGGGGTAATAGGCCTCGAAGGCGGTGCCCTCGGTAAAAGTGCCGAGCAGCACGTAAAGCAAACCGTCGATAGCGCCGCCGAGAATGGCGGAGACAGTGTCGAAGAAGCCGCTGAGGTTTCCCGTCAGCCAGTCGACGACGACCTGTGCGCCCTTGCCGATCTGGATCTTGTTGTTTTCGTCAAGTAGCCATGTATGGAGCCAATCCATCGCGTTCCCTCGCTGAGATCTGCAGCACCGGATAGATGCGCGTCACAGCCTTCACTCCGTGATGGCTGAAGCGGTGACACGCGTTGTTTCCGGCAAGAATAAGGACGGCGGGGCCGCCCTTTCTGCTGTCGGGCTCAGAGGCCGAGCGACTTCTTCACGGCCGCTTCTGCATCACCGCCATCGGCGGTCGTCACGCCTGCAAGCCATGGCTTGATGGTCTCAGGATGGGCTTTCAGCCATATCTTGGCGGCGGCCTTACCCTGCAGGCCCTTGTCCATGATGAGACCCATGATCTCGTTTTCCATGGGCAGCGTGAAGGAGAGGTTCTGCAGGAACTTGCCGACGTTCGGGCATTCGGCGACATAGCCGGCGCGGGTGTTGGTGAAGACATTGGCGCCGCCGAAATTCGGCCCGAAAACGTCATCGCCACCGGTCAGGTAGGTCATCTTGTATTTGGTGTTCATCGGGTGAGGGGCCCAGCCGAGGAAGATGATCGGCTTCTTCGACTTGTCGAGCTTGGTCACCTGGGACAGCATGCCCTGCTCGGAGGATTCAATGACTTTGAAATCCTTCTCGTCGAGGCCGTACTTGTGACCCTTGATCATGTCCAGCACCAGCTTGTTGCCGTCATTGCCGGGCTCGATGCCGTAGATCTTGCCGTCCAGTTCCTTTTCGTGCTTGGCGATGTCGGAGAAGTCCTTGATGCCGAGTTTGCTGCCGAATTCATTGGTGGCGAGCGTGTACTTGGCGCCTTCAAGGTTGGCGCGAACCGTGTCGATCGTCTTGGCGTCCGTATACGGCTTGATCATCGGCGCCTGCGACGGCATCCAGTTGCCGAGGAAAACGTCGAGCTGCTTGTTGGCAAGCGACTGGAACACGATCGGAACGTCGAGATCCTTGATGTCGGTCTTATAGCCGAGTGCGTCGAGGATGTAGGTTGCAGTCCCGGTCGTGGCCTGGATGTCGGTCCAGCTGACTTCGGCGAAATGGACGGTCGAACAACTTGCCGGCTCCGCCGCCGATGCGACAGAGGGGGCGATGACCGCTGAAAAAAGCGCGGTGCTGAGGCTTAAAGTGAACAAAGTCAATTTCATCATTGTGTACTCCCAGTTTTACGTTCCCAAGCAATCACCAATAACCGACATTTACAAGCGGTCTCGCTGCATTTGCGGCGCTTTGGCGGTATGGAATGCGACACCTCCAATTTTCACAGTGCTTGATGCGCAGGCATTTGCACGCTGTGGAGCCAGCCGGCGTGATTTCCTGTGGCTTACGTCAGCCATGGCTTTCCTTCGGCGCTTCGCGATTCCATGAAGTGCGCAAAGGAGACGTTGATGGCGAAGCTGTATTTTCACTATTCCGCAATGAATGCCGGCAAATCGACGATGCTGCTGCAGGCGTCCTACAACTATCAGGAGCGCGGCATGCGCACGGCGATCCTGATCGCAGCTTTCGATCACCGGGCCGGCAGCGGCAAGATTGCCTCGCGCATCGGCCTCGAGGCCGATGCCGTGCCCTTCGACCGGGATGACGACCTGTTTGCGACAATCGAAGCAATGCACGCCGAGGGTCCGCTTGCCTGCGTCTTCGTCGACGAGGCGCATTTCATGACGGCGCCGCAGATCTGGCAACTGGCGCATGTCGTCGACCGCCTCAACATTCCTGTCATGGTCTACGGACTGCGCACGGATTTTCGTGGCAAGCTGTTTCCGGGCTCGCAGGAACTGCTGGCCATCGCCGACGAGCTGCGCGAAGTTCGGACGATCTGCCATTGCGGGCGAAAGGCTACCATGGTGGTGCGCTTCGACAGCGACGGCAAGGTGCTCCACGAGGGCGCGCAGATCGAGGTCGGCGGTAACGAGCGATATGTCTCGCTCTGCCGTCGCCATTGGGAAGAGGCGATGGGCGACGTCTGAGGTCAAACGCTCTGGCGGCTGGACCGTTATGCGTTGAGCGTCCAAGGGCTCGCGCGGATTGAAATCGGGAGGCGATATGAAGACGTCCTGCTGTTCCACCATTATCGTTGCGGCGCTGCTGTCGGCGACCTCTGTCCTTGCCGACGGAGATCCGAAGCTCGGGGCGGGCGTCTTCAAGAAGTGCGCCGCCTGCCACACGGCGACCGAGCCGGTGAACAAGGTCGGACCTTCGCTGATGGGCGTGGTCGGGCGCCCGGTGGCGTCGGTTGCCACCTACAGCTATTCGGCTGCGATGAAGACCTTCAGTGCCGATGGCAAGGTGTGGGACGAGGCGCTGCTGCACAAATACCTGTTGAGCCCACAGGCTGTCGTCAAGGGCACCCGCATGAGCTTTGCCGGCGTCAAAAGCGACAGCGATGTCGACAATCTGATCGCCTATCTCAAAAATCCGGCGGCGGCCCAATAGGCCTGCCATCGGGGGATGGTTTGCGCTACTCTGGATGCACCCACCCGCCGCGATCAGCAGGAGCCCTCATGGCGCACGGCCAGTTTCCAGAACGCGACATCGCACAGCTTCGGCGACTGCTGGACGATGCCTGCAAGGGAATAGCTGCTGCCGAGGCGGCGCTGGCGCATCACTCGCGGCCGGAGGCGCGGCTGACAGCAATCAACTTTCCTCTCGAAGAAACGCTCCTCGGCGAAGCCGTTGGTTTATGGAGCGAGTGGAGGGACCGAGTAGCAGCCCTTCTGCGTCAGCTCGATACCCAGACGGCCGCAGCCTTGCTGCAATATGAACGATTGTTCGACGAGACTGCGGGGCGTCAATCTCAGGGTTTTCTCAGGCGACGCGTGCATCTCGGCAATGCTGCGCCGGAAACGATAGCGCTCGATGTGGTCGAGCTGCTGTCGGTATCGGCAGCGCTGGACAGGATGCTGGGCGAAGCCGGACCCTTTCTCGCTCTGCATCACCGCGTTTGCGAAGCCCACCTGCAGCAACTGGTCATTCGTCGCCGGCAGCTGGACGGCGATCTGGACGAGGCAGGGCGACGGCTTGCGTCCCTAAAGGCGCGGACGCACGAGCGCCTCTCCTCGACGCCGCCGCAGCGTGGTCCGTCGCTGGATGCTGCATCCGAGGAAGAACGCAAAGAGTTGGCGCTCGATCGTCAGGCGGCTGATGTGAAGGATAAGATGCTGCGGTCCGAGCATGAGACCCTGTTGCGGCTGATGACCGACGACGAGGATTTCCTGGATGTGCTGAACGGCGGGATCGCCGCAGTCAACGTCATGGTTGCCAAGCTCGCCGTCGATGTCGAGCAGCGCGTCGCACTGCTGAAGGCGGCAAACGAACAATCGGCGACGCAATGCGAGGACCTGCCGGCCGGGGTCGAGGACCTTGTTGCTGCGTTCGAGGCCAACCTCCTTGCCGGACATGATATCCTGCTTCGTAAACAGGCTGCTGACGAGGCTTTCGCGCGCCGTCTGGAGGTGGCGCCGTCGCCTCGAGAGCCGGCAGTCGACGACGAGGAAGATGTGCCTGCGGCGCCGCAGCAGCAACCGGCAACGATTTAATTCAGCCGACGCGGTTGCCCTGTGGCCGGGGAGGTCATATCTGCTGGAGCACCAAGACCGTTAGGAGACATTGCATGCTTGATCCGATCGTTGCCTTCTTTGCACGGATGCTCCAGGCAATTCGACGTGGTCTTGGGCTCCTGTTTGTCTGGGCGACGTGGCCTTTTCTTGCAGCGCATGGCTGGTACCGGCAGCGCAACTGGATCATCAAGGTGCCGGTTGCCGCTCTCGTCGTGCTGCTGGTCTGCCTCTACGGCTACTTCCTCGTTCAGACCCAGTCCTGGACGGGCTTCAACACCCACTACATCGATAGCTACAAGCTTGCCGACCGCAAGGCTGCCGGCCAGGATCTGACCCCGGTGCCTGTCGCGACCGATGCGCAGCCGGCCACAGCCGCCACGCCGAAACGTTGCGAGACGTCGGCTATCGTCGATGTTACAGCCGACCTTGTGGATTTCAACGTCAACCGCAATGCGTGGATTTCGTCCATGCTCCTCTTCAAGCTCGGGTTTTTCGGCCTGAGCTGGGACGATACGCCATTCCTCGACAACAAGGCGTCCTTCCAGCGCGGCGTCAACCAGGCGGTTCGCAGGACCTCTATCGAGCTTGTGGATGCGCTGGGCCGCGTGCGCGGAACATCGGGTATCAATTCGGACCTTCAGAATGCGCGCGGCAATCTCCAGTTCGACGAGTCCAGCTGGTATTTCGGTTTCCAGCCGTTCGGGCCTAAAACGCCGACCCCGAGCTACTATCGGGCCTCGATCAACAGCCTGCGCAAGTTCAATGTCGATCTCGGCGCCTGCAACGCCACCTTCGACGGCCGTGCCGACAACCTGATCGAGTTCATCGACCGCATTTCAAACGATCTCGGCAGTACGTCGGACGTGCTGGCCGAACGTTCCGAGAACCATAATTTCGGGTGGTTCGACACGCGCGCCGACGACCGCTTCTGGTTCGCCTACGGACAGCTCTACGGATATTACGGCATCCTCAGCGCTGCCGGCGCCGATTTCTCAAAGGTCATCGCCGAGCGCAACGTCGGAGCACTCTGGGGCGATACGATGAAGCAATTCCAGGCGGCGCTGCGCATCCAGCCTTGGATCGTCTCGAACGGGCGCGAAGACGGCCTGATCATGCCCAGCCATCTGGCGACGATGGGGTTCTATATCCTGCGGGTGCGCTCCAACCTGGTCGAAACACGCGCGGTACTCGGCGGGCGGTAATTCGCTGCTAAGTTCTTGGCGGGAGGCTTATGTCAGCTGATGAGCTTGAGCCGGATGGCTTTGGCCACGAGTTGCGTGCGGTTGACGCAATTGAGCTTCTTGATGGCATTGGTCATGTAGGCGTTGACGGTGTGGTCGGACAGAGTCAGGATCTGGCCGATCTCCACCGAAGTCTTGCCTTGCGCAGTCCAGCGAACGACTTCCATTTCGCGCGCCGACAGCATGGCTGCGGGCTCGTTGCCGTTGCGCTTGATGCCGTTATAGGCGGTGGCGGCATGCAGCAGGATGACGCAGAGTTCGTTGAGTTCCGCCTGCGAGAGGCTGTTGCGATTGCCCGCCATCGAAAAAGCCAGTCGCTCGCCATCCGACGCATTGACCGGAAAATGCATGCCCATCGTCCGGCCGCGGCTTTCGAGAAATGTCCGGAGTTCGCGGGGGAATTCCATTTCAGGAGAAGGGGCCCGTTCCGCCAGGTTCCAGCAGCGCGGAATTGCCGAATCGCGGTCTCGACCGACTAGGGGATAGATGCGCAGCAGGTGGCCGCGGTCGAAGTCGCGCAGATTCTGGGCTGGTGCCGAAGTCTCGATAATCAGCGGTGTCAGCAGCATGTCCGAGGCCGATGGCGCGTTGCAGAGCATGAAAGAGGCAAATCCGAACGACTCCGCCGTCCTGTTCAGCGCCTGATGAAGCATTGCGCGGGTGCGCGCCGCCGCCAACTCGGCGGACAGAAACGTTTGTCGTCCAGAAGCTGTCATGTATGACATTCGAGCAAGGCTCATTCAGTTTGTGTTACCGCTATCAAATACGCGAAACAGGCCGGAATACGAGTCAAAAAGCTTGCGGTAACGCAATTGGTGCATTTGCGCTAAAAAACAACTTTTGCAACAGGGGGCCTCGTTCGCTCCCTGTGAATAAGCTCTTTGCAGGTGGGGTGGACGGCGGCGGCATCCTGAGTGTCTGTTGTTACCGATCGCTTGCCAACCTTGCAAATCAGCGCCGTCGTTGCTATCCATTGTCCTCCGAAACATCACCTCCGAGCCGATTGATGATGCTGACTTCGCTGACGCGGGCCGTTCCTTCGCGGTTGAACCAGGTCTTGCGCCTTGTGGCGACAGTCGTTTTTGTGCTCGCCGGCCTTGAAACGGCAAATGCGGCCGAGCCTCCCATCGATCGTCCCATGGACTTCGTTCTGATCCATGGCGGTACCCCTTATTGCCGGGATGGCGGATCCTGTGCCGACTGGATTGCCGCCGAAGGGCAGATCATGTCGGACTCGCCCCGCAAGCTGCAGAAGCTGCTGAAGAAAATCGGCAAGAAATCGCTGCCGATCGTCGTCCGCTCGCCGGGCGGGGATGTTGCGGCCGCCATGCAGATGGGGCTGATCATTCGGCGCCAGGGGCTTTCGGTGGCTGTTGGCGGGACACGCGCCGATGCCTGCGACGGCAGCGAACCGCTATGCGACGCGGCGCGGCAAAAAGACGGCTCGATGACCGGCGAGATCTATTCGAACGGCGCGGTCTGCCTGTCGGCCTGTCCGTTGCTACTGGCCGGAGGCGTCAGGCGGATTGCAAGTCCCTTTGCCTTGATCGGCGTCCACCAGATCACGACCACATACCGGGAAATGCGCGTCCAGTATCGCACCGAGTACGAAATGCTGAACGGCAAGAAGAAGATACTGTCGCAGCGCGAAGTCGGCCGGAAAATGGTCGGGCAGCACGACACCACGAAGCTCGGCAACAAGCAGAAGGCGGCGCTGATCGCCTATCTCACCAAGATGGGGGTCGATCCGGATCTGTTCGACCTGATGATGAGCGCCAATCCGCAGTCGATCCGTTTGCTGACGCAGGTCGAGGCGCTCAATCTGAAAATGATGACCGAGCAATCTTCCGCCGGCCAACTCGCCGCAGCCGGTGCCTGCCCGCGCGAGAAGACGATCTCCGACTGCGTCGTATCCATGATGCCGGCGCCACCCCCGCCGCCGCCCAGCACGCCGCAGTCCAAGCCGCTGCCCGACGAGCCCGAGCCTGGCATGCCGCAGCCGCTCGAGCGGCAGGCTTTGCTGCCGGTCGTCCATTCTCTGTCGGGCCGGGCTGCCTAGGCGTTATCCTTGCCCTTCGCCTGTCCCATGATCTTCTCGAGGTAGCCGAGCATCAGGGCCGAGACGACGAAGGCGAGATGTATCAGCGTCATCCACATGATCTGCGCCGTTTCGAACTGCGCCATGTTCAGGAACACCTGCAGCAGGTGGATCGAGGAGATGGCGACGATCGAGGAGGCGACCTTGATTTTCAGGCTACCGGAATCGAGCTTGCCGAGGAACGATACCTCATCGTCTTCTTCATTGGCTTCATCGAAGCGGCTGACGAAATTCTCATAGCCCGAGATCATCACCATGACGACGAGACTTGCCACCAGAGCCGCGTCGATCAGGCCGAGCATGGCAAGGATCATGTCCGACTCTTCCAGCGAAAAGACGCTGATGGCGATCTTGTAGAACTTGTAGCAGAAGGAGAGGGCGTACATTGCGAGAGACGCGGCCAGCCCGAGATAGAAAATGACGAGCAACCAGCGGCTCGACAGGATGATGCGTTCAACGATTATTTCCAGGGATTTCACGGACGACCTCACGGGTTTTGATTTTCCGAAGCAGCATTAGCCATATGATTATGCCGTAACAAGCCAGTGGCGCTCCTTGGTCCGCTGCCGACTTTTTCTCACCCAAGTCTGCGGCATGCCGGTTCACAGCGGTTTGCTATTCGTTTATGCGCAAGCGAGATAAACGGCGCGGTCGCATGGAGATTGACTGATGGCTACGGTAAAATCCGATATCGAGATCGCGCGCGCCGCGACGAAGAAGCCGATCTATGAGATCGGGGCAGCGCTCGGCATTCCGCCTGAGCAACTGGTGCCCTACGGTCACGACAAGGCAAAGATCAGCGCCGACTTCATTGCCGGGCAGGCGGGCAAGAAGACCGGCAAGCTGATCCTGGTGACGGCGATCAATCCGACGCCGGCGGGCGAGGGCAAGACGACGACGACGGTCGGTCTCGGCGATGGGCTGAACCGCATCGGCAAGAAGGCAATGATCTGCGTGCGTGAACCGTCGCTCGGGCCGTGTTTCGGTACCAAGGGCGGGGCTGCCGGCGGTGGCTATGCGCAGGTCGTGCCGATGGAAGACATCAACCTGCATTTCACCGGCGACTTCCATGCCATCACTTCGGCCCACAATCTGCTGGCGGCGATGCTCGACAACCACGTCTACTGGGGCAATGCGCTGAATATCGACATCCGCCGCATTACCTGGCGGCGGGTGATGGACATGAACGACCGGGCGCTGCGCGATATCGTCTCGTCGCTCGGCGGCGTGGCCAACGGCTTCCCGCGCCAGGGCGGCTTCGACATCACCGTTGCCTCCGAGGTGATGGCCATCCTGTGCCTTGCGTCGGATCTTGCCGACCTGGAAAAGCGGTTGGGCGACATCATCGTTGCCTACCGCTACGACAGGTCGCCGGTTTTCGCGCGTGATCTGAAAGCGGACGGCGCCATGGCTGTTCTGCTGAAGGACGCTTTGCAGCCGAACCTGGTGCAGACCCTGGAGAATAGCCCGGCGCTTGTGCATGGCGGCCCGTTTGCCAATATCGCCCATGGCTGCAATTCGGTCATTGCCACCCGGACGGCACTGACGCTTGCGGACTACGTTGTCACCGAGGCCGGCTTCGGCGCGGATCTCGGGGCGGAGAAGTTTTTCAACATCAAATGTCGCCAGGCGGGGCTGAAGCCGGATGCGGCGGTGGTCGTCGCCACGGTGCGGGCGCTGAAGATGAATGGCGGCGTCACCAAGGACGATCTCGGCCGCGAGAATGTCGAGGCGCTGGTCACCGGCTGCGTCAATCTCGGCCGCCATGTCGAGAATGTGCGGAAGTTTGGCGTGCCCGTCGTCGTCGCGATCAACCACTTCACCTCCGATACGCACGCCGAGATCGAAGCCGTCAAAGCCTATGTCGCCGGTCTCGGTGCCGAGGCGATCCTCTGCCGCCACTGGGCGGACGGCTCGGCCGGCATCGAGGAACTGGCGCACAAGGTCGTGGCGCTGACACAGTCCGGCGAGGCGAAGTTTGCGCCGCTCTATCCGGACGATCTCCCGCTGATGCAGAAGATCGGCGTCGTGGCGACCGAGATCTACCATGCCGGCGAGGTGACTGCGGACAAGGCCGTTCGCGACCAGCTGAAGAGCTGGGAAGACCAGGGATACCGCCACCTGCCGGTCTGCATTGCCAAGACACAGTATTCATTCTCGACCGACGCGGATCTGCGCGGCGCTCCGGAAGGCCATGTCGTGCATGTGCGCGAGGTGAGACTGTCGGCCGGTGCAGGCTTCGTCGTTGCCGTTACGGGGGAGATCCGCACCATGCCCGGCCTGCCACGCTCGCCTGCCGCCGAGCGGATCATGCTGAACGAGCAGGGCTACATCGAAGGTCTATTCTAGGCTTGATCCATCGATTCAACACGCTGCAAAAGTGAGTCCGCGCTTGTCGCCAAGTCCCTGATATTCAGTGACAATAGCGGAAGTCACCGTTGCGTTTCAGGACGTCCATGTGGAAGTGATGCTCATGGGCGGCGTCGCTTTCGGGATCGAGGACGGTCGAGAAGTACAGGCAGCCTGACGCACTGACGGCACGCTGGAACGCACCTGCCAGCGTCGAGTCCTCCTTGCGAGGCTGCACCTCGACAGTCGTCCCATCCTTGAATGTGAAACTCGCGATGTCGATGGCATTGCCCCGGGCGTGCTCGGAGATCTTGCCAGTGCTCGCGTTGTTGCGCAGGCGGCAGATATAGGTCGAGGCCTGGTTGATGGTGACGATCGGGCCGGCGGCCTTCAGCGCAGCCTCGCCTGCCGGAATGACGCTTTCCTTCATCCAGCGGGAGAGGGCAAGCGCCGCCTCGCAGCGCAGCGTGCCTTCAGGCTTGAATTTCACGCCTGGCAACGCTTCCGAGAGGCTGATGGGCTTGTCGATGCCACATCCATCGCCGTCGTCGATGCGGGGCAGATCCTTGAATACCGCCCCCATGGCTTGCAGGTCTTTCAGGCAGGCGTGATGCTCCGCGTCAGATTCCGGTTCGATGGTGAGCGGCTCGGCCGGTGGATTTCCCTTGCCATCGGTGGCGTTCGACACCGGTGATTTCTTGTCGTCCTTGCCGGCGTCGGCATCGGGCTTGCTTGTATCGGCATCGGGTGTCGTTGCCTTCGTGGCGGGCGCGTCGCCACTTTGCTTTCCGCTGGTCGTGCCATCGGAGGGCGAGGCTTCGGTGCCAGGCTTTGCAGCGGGTGTTTCCGGTGCCGGTGCCGGCTGCGGTTTTGGCTCGGGGATGGGAGCAACCGGCTGCGCTGTCTCCGCAGGCTTGTCGTCCGGTCGCGTCTCTGGCAGCGGGCCGGTTTGTGGCAGCGATGCAGCAGTCAGCAGCGTCAGGCAGGCGACAGCGGTGGCAATCCGGAAAAGCATATGGTTTCACCCGTTTCGATATCTTACGGGACGCAACGTTTCTAAGCCAAATTCGTTGCAGATCGGCAACAAGCCGGGCAGTCGTTAAAACATGATCATTGCATTCATGATTATATCGGCGCTATATATTGACAATCGTAGTCATGTTTTTTATCGGGCAGAAAGGAGGCGGATATTTCTGCCTCTTTCCGTCCGCCTAGCCAGCCCCTTGGGCGCCTTGCAGCGTGCCAACCAGCCAGCCCGGTACATCACCTTGAAAGGAATTGGTTATGGTGCTCCGGCGATCCCGCTCGGTTCTCTTGACGTGCACGGCGTTTCTGGCGCTCGGCATTCCCACCGCATCTTTTGCTCAACAGGCAGGGACTGCGGCTTCGGCGTCTACTGCGACAGAGCAGACTGACAGCACGACGCTGCAGAAAATCGTCGTGAAGAATGCCCGCAACACGGTGCAAAAAGGCTCGGTTGCGGACTCGCCACTGGCGGCGCACACCACAAGGGAGACCCTGGAAAAGAAGCAGGTCGACGACCTCAAGGACTTCGGCAACACCGTCGATCCGAGCGTGTCCTATAATGACGTTTCGAAGAGCGTCAACATTCGTGGGCTCGAGGCGGATCGCGTGCTGACGACCACCGACGGCATCCCCCTGCCGTACTTTTTCGATAACGTCTATAGCTACGGCGGCGGCGCGGACACCTACGATTTCACATCGCTTTCTTCCGTCGACGTGTTGCACAGCGCCGATTCCAGCCGCGCCGGTTCGGGTGCGCTGGGCGGCGCGCTGATGCTCCATACGCTGGAGCCGGACGACGTGATTGGCGACGGCCAGACCTTTGGCGGAATGTTCAAGCTCGGCTTCGATGGCTCCGATCACTCGATCACCGCTTCCGGTGCGGTCGCCAAGAAGATCGAGAACACCTCCGTGCTGTTCCAGTCTTCCTACAAGTACGGGCACGAGTCAGAATCGAACGGCGATGTCGCTGGCGTCGGCAGCAAGAGAACAGTGGCCGATCCGGTTGACTACAATCAGCGCAACCTGCTGTTCAAGATCCGCCAGGAACTCGAAGGTGGTCATACGATCGGCCTGACGGCGGAACACTATGGCTATAACTCGACCCGGGACTACCTGTCCTATTCGCTCTATGGCACGACCTACAACGACTACAAATACAAGCAGGACAAGTCGCGCGACCGGGTTTCGCTCGACTACAAATACGATGCGACCTCTGCAGACAGCTGGATCGACAGCGCCTTTGCCACCCTCTACTGGCAGAAAAGCGGTCGCGAGGAAGGCATCCTTGCAAACCGGCTGACGACGCCAAAGGGTGAATACGATCGCATCATGGAAAGCGACGAGCGCGATCTCGGCTATACGGCTTGGGCGAATTCGGACTTCACGACCGGCGTGCTCGATCACAAGCTGACGTTCGGTAGCGACTTCCAGTTTGCCAGCAGCAGCTATTATCTGAAGGGCGTCGATTCCTGCACGACGCCGCCCGTCGGCTCGTGTGCCTTTTTCCACACCAACCAGAATTATGCGCCAGATGTGGACGGCTACAAGTTCGGTGCCTATGCCGAGGACAAGATCAGCGTTGGCAACAGCCCGTTCTCGCTGACGCCCGGCCTGCGTTTCGACTGGTACAAGCAGGCTCCGCAGGATACGGCATCCTATCCCGCCGGCACGCCGGATGGCCAGAACGGCAGCCATTTCTCGCCGAAGCTCAGGGCTGCCTGGCGGGCGACGCCTGATGTCGAGCTCTATGCGCAGTTCGTCACGGCCTACAAGGCCCCGAATGCCTACCAGCTCTACGTCGACTACGACAACACGCCGATGTACCGGTCGATCGGCAATCCCGATCTCAAGGCTGAAACCAGCTGGGGCTTCGAAGGCGGTGCCAACCTTGGTGACGACGACTTCGGCGGTCATGTCAGCGCCTACAGCACGCGCTACAAGAACTTCATCGACACCTCCGATTTTATTCCCACGCCGGGATATGCGGTCGGTACGGCTGAGTACATCAACATCGACAATGTCCGTATCAACGGGATCCAGGTCGATGGGCATAAGAAGTTCAACAACGGTATCAACCTCCACGCCGCAGCATTTTACGCCCGCGGGACGAACATGGATACCGATGAACTTCTATCGTCCGTCGCTCCGCTCAAGGCCATCCTGGGTGTAGGCTTCGAGCGCGAGACATGGGGTACGGATCTGAGCATGGTTGCCTCTGCGGCCGTCTCCGATAAGTCCTCGGCGTCGTCCAAGCCTCCGGGATACGGTATCTTCAACCTCACCGGCTGGTGGAAGCCTGAAACGCTGAAGGGAATGACCCTTCAGGCAGGCGTCTATAACCTGACCAACAAGACCTACTACGATGCCCTCGAGGTCAAGGACGTCACCAATGCGACCGAAATCTACTCGGAATCCGGTCGCTACATCAAACTGGCGATTTCGCAGAGGTTCTAGAAACCAGCAGCTGAAGGGCGGCGCCATGGTGCCGCCCTTCGACGTTTTACGGCTTCCACGACAGTTGTTTCGCATGCGTTCGAATGCTATCGATCTGCTTCAGTCTTTTGAGAAAGGAGGGCCGCAATGATCACGACACTCTGGCGCAATCGCCAGTTCGGCCCGAACGATGCCCTGCGGATGCGTTTGCAGGGCTGATCAGAGGCTGTAACTTTCCCATACCCTTTCTGGTCTGCCCTTTTGGCCTGCAGCTGAACGCCTGCGTTCGCGCTGCATCCTGATAACGACCGAGACGAACTGCCGACGCGGGTTGGTGGTCGTTGCCCGGTCAGACCAGAGAACTGAAAATGTCTTCGATCACCTTACACAATCTCGCCGTCACCCTTGGCGAGCCGCTGTTCTCCAACCTCAATTTCAGCCTCACTGGTGGAGATCGGGTCGGCATCGTTGCGGCCAACGGCCGGGGTAAATCCACACTTCTCAACTGCATTGCAGGCCGTCTCGAACCGACGGCAGGCGACGTCACGCGGTCGCGCGGGCTGACAATCGGGTATGTCGAACAGAACGTCGCGCCCGCCTTGGCGAAATTGCCGTTTCATGCGGCGGTCGCGCAGGCACTTGCACCCGGGCAGGCCGACAGCGAGAGCTGGCGCGTCGATGTGGTGCTCGATACGCTTGACGTGCCCGAGGCCTTGCGCGAGCGGCCGCTTGCACAGCTGAGCGGTGGCTGGCAGCGGCTGGCGCTGGTGGCCCGCGTCGCCGTCACCGAGCCGGACGTGATGCTGCTGGACGAGCCGACCAACCATCTGGACCTGTTCAAGATTGCGCTGCTGGAGAACTGGCTGAACGCTCTGCCGCGCGCCGTCTCGGTGCTTGTCGCAAGCCACGACCGGGCGTTCCTGGATGCCGTCACCAACCGCACGCTGTTCCTCAGGGCCGAGCAGTCGCAGCAGTTCCAGCTTCCCTACAGCATGGCGAGGGCCGCGCTCGATAATATCGATGCGTCGCAGGAGCAGCGCTACGAGAAGGATGTGAAAGCCGCGCAACAATTGCGGCGCCAGGCAGCCAAGCTCAAGAATATCGGCATCAACTCCGGCAGTGACCTGCTGACCGTCAAGACCAGGCAGTTGAAGGAGCGGGCCGACCGCCTCGAGGATGCGTCCCGGCCGGGCCACCGTGAGCGCTCGGCCGGAGCCATAAGGCTTGGCAGCAGCGCCAGCCAGGCGAAGGTCCTCGTGACCCTCGACGACGCCACCGTTGCCACACCGGATGGAACGCCGCTCTTCAAGACCGGCAAGCTCTGGATCCGCCAGGGCGACCGCATCGTGTTGCTCGGGGCCAACGGTGCCGGCAAGACACGACTGATGGAGATGATCAGGGGTGCGATAGAGGTGGCAGGCGATGGGGCGGCGCCGGTGCGCGCCACGCCTTCGCTGGTGCTCGGCTACAGCGACCAGTCGCTCGCCAATCTTGCCGACGCAGATACGCCGCTGGCAACGCTGTCGCGGCTGTTTGCGCTGGGTGAGCCCCGGGCGCGCAGTCTGCTTGCCGGAGTAGGCATCGGCGTCGAGATGCAGGGACGGGCAATCGGCCGGCTCTCGGGCGGCCAGAAGGCGCGGCTGGCGATGCTGGTATTGCACCTGCGCCAACCCAATTTCCATCTCCTGGACGAGCCGACCAATCATCTCGATATCGAGGGGCAGGAGGCACTGGAAAGCGAATTGCTGGCGGAGGGTTCGACCTGCCTGCTGGTGTCGCACGATCGCAGCTTCGTCAGGGCGGTCGGCAACCGCTTCTGGCAGATCGAGCGAAAAAAGCTGGTCGAGGTGGATGGACCCGAGGCGTTTTTCGCCTCGGCACAGCCGTCGGCCTGAGTTCGCGCGGTTTCGGGCGGCGGTCGCCCGCCCGAAACTTTCAGCGGAATTGGCGCTTGCGCATCTCCGCATCTCGCGCTAACAATTTGTCCATGAACATGTCTTCGAACAGTGCATCTTGGTGGTGGGCTCGCTAACAGCGGCCTCGATCAATCGTGTTCAAAGACGACGAGTAAGCCGCCCGAGAGTTTCAGGCGGCTTTTTTTGTATGTAAAGCGCCTGTCATCCGGGCCTGAAGAAGCGGAGAGACGGTCATGGTTACGATCCTGCGGGATGACGGTGCGGAAATCTACGAGACCAAGGGCGGCATTACCGTGACGCGCCAGCGTCGGCCAATCGCCTATGACGACGCAGTCTCGTCCTACATCGACAAGCTGGACGAGCGGCGCGGCGCGGTGTTTTCCTCCAACTACGAGTATCCGGGCCGCTACACGCGCTGGGACACTGCCGTCGTCGACCCGCCCATCGGCATCTCCTGCTTTGGCCGCAATGTCTGGATCGAAGCCTATAACGAGCGTGGCGAGGTCATCCTCGGGTTTATCGAGGCTCGGCTGCAAACCGTGCGCGAAGTGGCCCTCGGTGCGTCGACGCCGCGTCGGCTCGACCTCATCGTCAAGGCGCCCGACCGGGTGTTCACCGAGGAAGAACGGTCGAAGATGCCGACGGTGTTCACCGTGCTGCGCGCCGTCACCGACCTGTTCTACTCTCAGGCTGACGCGGCCCTCGGGCTCTACGGTGCCTTCGGCTACGATATCGCCTTCCAGTTCGACGCCATCGACCTGAAACTGACGCGTCCCGCCGACCAGCGCGACATGGTGCTGTACCTGCCCGACGAGATCCTCGTGGTCGACAACTACGCCGCCAAGGCCTGGATCGACCGCTACGACTTCGAAAAGGGCGGGCTGACCACTGATGGCAAGGCCGGTGATATCCCGCCGGAACCCTTCCACCACACGGACACCATTCCGCCGAAGAGTGACCATCGCCCGGGCGAATTTGCCGAGTTGGTGAACAAGGCGAAGGAGAGCTTTCGCAAGGGCGACCTGTTTGAGGTCGTTCCCGGGCAGAAGTTCATGGAGCGCTGCGATTCCAAGCCGTCGGATATTTCCAAGCGTCTGAAGGCGATCAATCCGTCGCCCTATTCGTTCTTCATCAACCTCGGCCACCAGGAATATCTGGTCGGCGCATCGCCAGAGATGTTCGTGCGCGTCTCCGGCCGTCGCATCGAGACCTGCCCGATCTCGGGCACGATCAAGCGCGGCGAGGACCCGATCGCCGATAGCGAGCAGATCCTCAAGCTTCTGAACTCGAAGAAGGACGAATCCGAGCTGACCATGTGCTCGGACGTCGACCGCAACGACAAGAGCCGCGTCTGCGAGCCGGGCTCGGTCAAGGTCATCGGCCGCCGTCAGATCGAGATGTATTCGCGCCTGATTCACACCGTCGACCACATCGAGGGGCGCTTGCGCGACGACATGGATGCGTTCGACGGATTCCTGTCACACGCCTGGGCCGTCACCGTCACCGGTGCGCCGAAACTCTGGGCCATGCGCTTCATCGAAAGCCGCGAAAAGAGCCCGCGTGCCTGGTATGGCGGCGCCATCGGCATGGTCGGCTTCAACGGCGACATGAACACCGGTCTGACGCTGCGCACCGTGCGTATCAAGGACGGGATTGCCGAAGTGCGGGCCGGCGCTACGTTGCTCAACGACTCCATCCCCGAAGAGGAAGAAGCCGAAACCGAACTGAAGGCATCTGCCATGCTCTCTGCCATCCGCGATGCAAAGTCTGCCGGTTCCGCTAAGACCAAGCGCGATGTTGCTGCGGTCGGCAAGGGCGTCAGCATCCTGCTTGTCGACCACGAGGACAGCTTCGTCCACACGCTCGCCAACTACTTCCGCCAGACCGGTGCCACCGTTTCGACGGTCCGCACGCCGGTGTCGGAGGAGGTCTTCGACCGCCTCGACCCCGATCTGGTCGTGCTGTCGCCGGGGCCCGGCAATCCGAAAGATTTCGATTGCAAGGCGACGATCAAGAAGGCACGGGCCCGCAACCTGCCGATCTTCGGCGTCTGCCTCGGCCTGCAGGCGCTGGCCGAAGCCTATGGCGGCGATCTCAGGCAACTGGCTGTGCCGATGCACGGCAAGCCGTCGCGTATTCGCGTACTGGAGCCCGGTATCGTGTTTTCAGGCCTTTCCAGGGAGGTGACCGTCGGGCGCTACCACTCGATCTTCGCCGACCCCTCGACCCTGCCGCGTGAATTCATGATCACGGCGGAAAGCGAGGATGGCACGATCATGGGTATCGAGCACACCAAGGAGCCGGTTGCAGCGGTGCAGTTCCACCCGGAATCGATCATGACGCTCGGTGGCGATGCCGGCATGCGAATGATCGAGAATGTCGTGGCAAACCTCGCGCGGCGGACAAAGACCAAGGCGGCCTGAGGTTTCTCTGAAAGGCGGCGGACGATCCCGCCGCCTCGACGGAGCCGCTATTCCTGCCGCTTCACGGCGCGCATGTTCATCGTTGCGCGGATGCTGAAGCCGAGTGCCTGGTAGAGCGCGATCGCCGCCGTGTTGCCGACATAGGCATGCAGGAAGGCTACCTCGCCGCGGGCGGCGATTTCGCCGGCGACAAAGCGAAACAGCAGGCTGCCGAGACCGCGACCTTGGAAATCCGGATGGGTGCAGAGACCGCTGAGTTCGCCGAAGCCGGGCAGGCGCATGCGCTGGCCGGCCATGGCCACTAGCCGGCCCTCGATCCTGACGCCCCAGAATGGGCCGAGCCTTTGTGCGCCGAGCGTGAACGGACCGGGCTTGGTCAACAGTGCCAGTTCCAGCATCTCGTCGGCGTCGCTTTCGTCCAGCAATTCGATCCGGGGATCGGTGATCCGCTCATGCGGCCGGTCGGCTGTCATCTGGTAGAGTTCGCCTTCCGCAAGGACGACAATTCCCTCGGGAATCACAATCGGACCGGCTTCCACGAGGACTATCCTTTCGTCTCCGATGGGCAGGTTTGCCAGCGCCTGAAGGCTTTCCGGCGCGTCGTCTGCAGCGGCGGCAAAGGGAACGGTCGATGGCGCAAACCGCTTGGCAAGGGGGCCGCCGATCGCCAGCGGCGCATGGCTCGTCTGCAGCGTGTTCCAGACAGGCCTGTCGAGTATATGCGCCACGGCGATTTCTCCTGATTTTTGTTTTTCGCTTCGCCATATCACTTTTCGGCGGGCAGGGGTTCGATACCTTGCCAAGGCTATCGCTTGTATTTGCGATCGCCTCGAAGATGCCATAGGGGATAGCCAAGCGACCCGCGAAGTAACAAGCACGGCGCCAGGCGGTCAAGCCAGGGCGCAGCGTCAGAACGAACAAGGAGGCTTGAAGCCATGCCCAATACCGATGTTTCCGGCCTGTCCATGCTCGGCAGCCACACCGAAACGCCCACCAGCCCCGAGACTGCAATCCTCGAAAAGGTGCCGGCCACCCATCAGGGTACCGAATACCTCGTGCGCTTCACCGCGCCCGAGTTCACCTCGCTCTGCCCGATGACCGGCCAGCCGGATTTCGCCCATATCGTCATCGACTACGTGCCCGGCGAATGGCTGGTGGAATCGAAGTCGCTGAAGCTTTTCCTGCATGCATTCCGCAATCACGGCGCCTTCCACGAGGATTGCTCCGTCTACATTGCCAAGCGCATCGTCGACCTGCTGCAGCCGAAATGGCTGCGTATCGGCGCCTACTGGTATCCGCGCGGCGGCATCCCCATCGACGTCTTCTGGCAGACCGGCAAGCCGCCGGAAGGCCTGTGGTTGCCGGACCAGGGCGTCCCGACCTATCGCGGTCGCGGCTGACCCTCATTAAAAACGCCGCGCTTCAGGCGAAGCGCGGCGTCGCATCGGGGCTCTGCGAAAACGTCAGACGTTGAAGCTGTCGTCGCCGCCGCTATCGTAGGAATTGTCGAAATCGGTGTCGCTGTCGTCGCTGACCAGGTTCTGGTCATTGGCATTGTCGTCGTTTCCAGCGTTCTGGTCGTTGTTGTTGCCGTTGCTGTCGCCATAATAATTGTTGACGACCGTTTCCTCGACGGCGGGTGCTGCGGCCGGTGCCGCCGCTGCTGCTCCAAGGCCGCCAAGCCCTGCCGCTGCGCCACCGATATGCGGGCTGAACAGGCTGCTCAGCGATTCCGCCAGCATCACGCCGCCGGCAACGCCGGCTGCCGTGCCGAGCGCACCGCGCAGAAAGCCGCCGCCGCCCGACTGGGCCTGCGGCTGCTGGCTCCATGGGCCAACCGGCTGCTGCTGCTGGTTCTGCTGGCCCCAGGGACCCGGCTGCGGTTGCCCATAGCCCTGCTGTGGAGCCGAATAGCCTTGCTGCTGGCCATAACTCTGCTGGGGCGGGGCGGCACGCTGTGGCTGCGGTGCTGCGGATTGTCCACCGCCGAAAATGGAGCCGAGGCCGCCGAGGAAGCTTCCGCCACCTTGCGAGGCGGCGGGCTGGTGTTCGGCACTGTCCTGCAGTTCCTTGACCTGGTCTTCGAGCTGCTTGATGCGGTCGGCAGCGGCCTTCATGCCCTGCTCCTGGACGATGACCGCCTGGGCGAGCAGGTAGGGCGCGGTGGGATTGTCGCGTACCGACTGGTTGATGAAGGCTTCGGCGTCTGCATCGCGCGGGGTCGCCGCTGCGGCTTTGACGCGGTCGAAGAGAGAGCTAAGCAGTTGACGTTCTTCGGGCGACATGACGGCTCCATGAAAACTTTGATGCGATTCCGGATCGCATCACCTGACGTAGGAAGGGAATTCGGCTTTTCAAAGCCCTGCCAAGTTACATTTCGGTAATCGGGTCGGTAATGGGCAAAGCGGCAAGGATATCTTCACCGGTTCCGTGGCTTGTCTTTTTCCCGCATTGTTTTACGCATGGAACAGCATTATGTGCGGCATACGACAAATCACGGTGGAGAGTTGTTCATGAACGACGACGAACAGGAAGACAAGAAGACGGAACTGCCGCTCGGCAAGGAAACGGAGGCGAACCTCTTCAAGTCGCGTTCGATCTTCATTTATGGCGGCATTACGCAGGAATTGGCGCAGAAGGTCTGCTCGCAGCTGGTCGCCCTTGCCGCTGCCAGCGACGAAGACATCCGCATCTATGTCAGCTCGCCCGGCGGCCACGTCGAATCCGGCGATTCGATCCACGACATGATTAAGTTCATCAAGCCCAAGGTCTGGATCATCGGCACCGGCTGGGTTGCATCTGCCGGCGCGCTGATCTTCGTCAGCGTTCCCAAGGAACGCCGGCTTTGCCTGCCGAACACCCGCTTCCTGCTGCATCAGCCCTCGGGCGGCACACGCGGCATGGCATCGGATATCGAGATCCAGGCCCGCGAGATCATCAAGATGAACGAGCGCCTGAACCGGATCTTCGCAGCCGCGACCGGCCAGCCGCTGGAAAAGATCGCCAAGGACACCGACCGCGACTACTGGCTCTCGGCCGAAGACGCCAAGACCTACGGTCTGGTCTCCCGCATCGTGACATCGCAAAGCGAACTCTGATTGTTGCACACCAAGCGCCCTTGCCTGCATAATGCGGGCGAGGGCGCTTTTTTGTTTTTGGCAATGTGCTCGGCTGCATCGTTTATTCTGCACCGAACTCACCGTCTCGTTCTTTTGATCTTACGTTTCAAACAGCCATCTTCGTTACAAAATGACGGTGAAGTGCTCTTGCGCCAATCCGGCCTGTAATGCTCCATTGAGCTCTCACGCCCTTACGAGTCATTACCGCCGCCATGCTCAAAGATCTTTCCGCCCAAGCCGTCTTTATGGGCTGCCTCACCGCTTTCGTTGGATTTGCCAGTTCCTTTGCGGTGGTGCTGCATGGGCTGCAGGCGGTTGGGGCAACGCCGGGGCAGGCGGCTTCGGGGTTGACGGTGCTGTCGATCTCAATGGGGCTCTGTGCCATTGTGCTCAGCCTGACGACGCGGTTGCCGGTGAGCATTGCCTGGTCGACGCCGGGTGCGGCGCTGCTGGCAAGCTCCGGCGCGATTGCCGGCGGGTTCCAGGCGGCGGTGGGTGGCTTCGTCGTCTGTGCGGCGTTGATTATCGTTGCAGGGCTGTTCCGGCCGCTGGGGCGTGCGGTTGCGTCTATCCCGGCGCCTCTCGCCAATGCGATGCTTGCGGGCGTGCTGATCGGCTTGTGCTTCGCGCCGGTGAAGGCCATCGCCTTCAATCCGTTGCTGGGATTGCCGATCGTGCTCGCCTGGGTCGTCGTCGGCGCTTTCCGGCGGCTCTGGGCGGTTCCTGCTGCGCTGGCCGCTTTTGTCGCCGTGCTGGCATTCGGGGTGCAGATGCCTGCGGGCGCGCTGTCTTCGCTCGAGCAGTCGCTGATGCCGCGCCTGGAACTGGTCCAACCGCTGTTCACCATGGCCGGGCTGGTGTCGATCGCGCTGCCGCTGTTCATCGTCACCATGGCGTCGCAGAATATTCCCGGCATCGCCGTGCTCAAGGTCAACCAGTACGATCCGAAACCCGGTCCGCTGTTTGCCGTGACCGGCCTATTTTCGCTTGTGAGCACGCCTTTCGGTGGGCATGCGGTCAATCTTGCGGCGATAACGGCCGCCATGTGTGCGGGCAAGGATGCCAACGCCGATCCAGACCGCCGCTATTGGGCCGCCGTTATCGCCGGCATCGTCTACATCGTCTTCGGACTGCTTGCCGGCGCTGTCACCGCCTTCGTCGCGCTGGCGCCGCCCATCCTCATCGAAGCGGTGGCCGGCCTTGCACTGATCGGCGCCTTCTCCGGCTCGGCCATGGCTGCGTTTCAAGTGGTCGAAACGCGCGAAGCCGCCGCGGTGACATTTCTGGTCACCGCATCCGGCGTGTCCTTCGGCGGCATTTCGGGCGCATTCTGGGGGTTGATTGCCGGTGGGCTGATGCTGCTGCTGCAAGGTGCGGTAAGAAAGCTGCCTGCGAACCGCTGAATAAGGTACTCTGGCGGCTTTGCCGCCTCTGCCGCCTCTGTTTTGTCCTACAGTTAGGCTCTTTGTATTGAACCCGAACAAATGCAGAGGCCCTGCTGATAGGCAGCTCTCCTCAGAGAGCTGCGCCCTGAATTTTCGACGGTCAGGTGTCGCAACGGTGCAAGTAGCAGGTCTAAATGGTGCAAATGCCGAAAGACTGGGCGGGGCTTGCTTCTTTTTTGCCCCGACGCTATACAACCAATCATGAAGTCTACAGGCGCAAAAATTTCCAGCCAGATTGCACGCGGTCGCATCGCCCTGCGTGACAACTCGCGCGCCTTCACGTCGCTTCTTCTCCTCGGCCTTACGCGCGGTTGCCGGGTCCGTTGAGGAGCGCCCGGCGGCCGACAAGCCCGCCCGGCATTCGCTCCTCGACCTAGCATCCGACAATCATTCAAGGCCCACATTCAAAGCCGCTTTTGTCATCGCCAAGCCCCAGCCGATCGGCTATGAGGCGGGCAATCGACGGCACGAGGAAAAGACGATGGACGAGCAGACTCATTCCCCCGCTGGCAAGTCTCCTGCAACCATGTCCCGCTTCAAGGGCATGGCCAAAGCTGCCGAAAAATACCGTGCCTATCCGCAGGTCAACATCCCCGACCGTACCTGGCCGTCGAAGACGCTCACCAAGCCGCCGATCTGGTGCTCGGTCGATCTGCGCGACGGCAACCAGTCTCTGGTCGACCCGATGGGTCATGACCGAAAGGCGCGCATGTTCCAGCTGTTGCTGGAAATGGGCTTCAAGGAAATCGAGATCGGCTTTCCGTCAGCCTCGCAGACCGATTTCGACTTCGCCCGCTGGTGCATCGAAGAAGGCAATGTGGCCGACGACGTGTCACTGCAGGTGCTGGTGCAGTGCCGGCCCGAGCTGATCACCCGCACCTTCGAATCGTTGGAGGGTGCAAACCGGCCGATCGTGCACTTCTATAATTCCACCAGCGAGCTGCAGCGTCGCGTAGTGTTTGCCAAGGATGTGCACGGCATCAAGCAGATTGCCGTCGATGCGGCCAAGATGATCACCGACATGGCGTCCAAGGCCGGCGGCGACTATCGCTTCGAATATTCGCCTGAGAGCTTCACCGGCACCGAGCTGGAGGTGGCGCTGGAGATTTGTAACGCCGTCATCGCCGAGATCCGGCCAACAGCCGACAACAAGCTGATCATCAACCTCCCGTCGACCGTCGAGATGGCCACGCCGAACGTCTATGCCGACCAGATCGAGTGGATGTGCCGCAACCTCGACAACCGCGAAAACCTGATCATCTCGCTGCATCCACACAACGACCGCGGCACCGGCATCGCCGCTGCGGAACTGGCCCTGCTGGCCGGCGCCGACCGCGTCGAGGGTACCTTGTTCGGTAACGGCGAGCGTACGGGTAACGTCGATGTCGTGACCATGGCGCTGAACATGTTCACACAAGGGGTAGACCCGCAGATCGATTGCTCGGACATCGAGCGGATCAAGGAAGTCTACGAATATTCCAACCAGATGACCATTGCCGAGCGTCATCCCTATGTCGGCGAACTCGTCTACACGGCCTTTTCCGGCTCGCACCAGGACGCCATCAACAAGGGGATGAAGGCGAGCAAGGTCGCCAACACCTCTGTCTGGGAAGTGCCCTATCTGCCGATCGACCCGCAGGATGTCGGGCGCTCCTACGAGGCGATCATCCGCATCAATTCGCAGTCCGGCAAGGGCGGCATCGCCTACATCCTGCAGCAGGACTACGGGCTGAACCTGCCGCGCAACCTGCAGGTCGAGTTCCGGCAGGAAATCCAGAACATCACCGATGTCGAGGGCAAGGAGCTGCCGGCCAAGCGCATCTACGATCGTTTCATGGAGCTTTACGTTCAACAGCCGGATGCCCGCATCCGGTTCGTCGATCACCACATCTTCGCCGATCCCGAGCACAAGGGGCAACGGATCATCACGGCCGAAATCACCGACGGTGGCGAACTCAGGAAGATCGAGGGTCGTGGCAACGGGCCGATCGATGGCTTCATCAATGCCTTGTCGGCCTATCTCGGCGTCGAAATGTCTGTGGAGGATTACTCCGAGCACTCACTCCAGCATGGTTCGAACGCTGCGGCGATCTCGTATGTGGAGACTTCCTATCCGGGTGGGAAATTGTTCGGCGCCGGCGTCAACACCAATATCGTTGCGGCGTCGCTGGAGGCCATAGTCTCGGCCGCCAACCGGGTTCTCGCCTTGAAAGCCGGCTCCTGAAGCCCATCGCTCCCGCTTGAAACATCATCTCATCGAAATGGCGGCCCGGCAGGCCGCCATTTTGCGTCTGGCACAGTTCAGATCGCCACCGACACGCGGTTGGCGATATCGTCGAGCAGTGCGTCCGAGGATGCGCCGACGATGGCATAGCCGACCCCGGCGCGGTGCCAGGGAACGATGCCGATATCGTCCTTGATGATCTCGTTGAAATCGCTGCCATCGGTCCCGGCGCTGTCCTTGAAGAAGCAGACCGAAACGATTTCACCGTCGATGTTGCGGTAGACGAGCTGTCCGGTCGGCTTGCCGCCCGCTACCAGCAGACGCGCGCCTTGAAATACCAGGCCCTGGCTCGACAGATCGGGCAGGTTGAACTTGACGCCGACGGTCGAGGTCAGCCACGTCATGATCTCATCGCTCTCTGTGGCGCCGAGTTCGACGATATGGCTGGACTGGCGCAGATAGATGCGTTGGGCAGCGGCAAGGTCGTCGGGCCAGGTTCGTGCCTGGTTCGGGACCAAGGGGAGGGTGAGGCGGGCAGCGCCCGGCTGGGTGCCGAAGAGATATCCAATGCCGCCGCCGATGACGAAGAGGATCAGGGCCGCCGCCAGCGCCTGCTTGCCCGACGGCGCGAGCTTCACGGCCGGCCGCGAAAGCCGCCGCGCTTCACGGACCTTCGGTGCCGGAGCGCTCTTGATCGAGCGCACAAGCGCCAGAGGCACCGGCTCCTTCAGGAGGTCGTCGAAAACCTTGCGTCCGATATCTGAGCCCTGCCGCAGGTTTTCATAGACGCGGCCGGTGTCGGCATCGGCGGAAATCAGATCCTCCAGCGTGCGCCTCTCTTCAGGGCTGGCCTCGCCATCGATATAGGCGGCTAGCCGCGCTTCGATCGGTGTCTTGCGGATATCCTGCACTGTCATGACCTCTGGCTGAGACGATTGCGCCCGGCGGCGGCAAAGGCCAGGCGGGCATTGGCAAGCCGGGAGGCGACGATCGACAGCGGGATGCCAAGGATATCGGCTGTCTGCTTGTAGCTGTGGCCTTCGACATCGGCGAGCAGGAAGACGCTGGCAAGGCCCTCTGGGAGCGCCGTTATCGCCTGATGGCTTTCGCTGCCTTCGGTCGGGCGCGGCTGCTGCAAAGTGGCGTCGCCTTTCTGGCCGGCGACAGCTCTCGGAGCGCCGGCGCGGACCCGGTGCCGGCGAGATTCTTCGACCCACACCTGCCGTGTCATCGCGTAGAGCCAGCTGTCCAGCCGCTCTTCCGTATTCCAGAGATGGATTTTCGCGACGCTGCGCTGACAAACCTTTTGCAGCAATTCGTCGGCATCTGCCACGTCTCCGGTCAACGTCACTGCGAAGCGTCGCAACTTGGGCAGCAGGCCAACGAGGTCGCGACGAATGTCCGGGGCAGGGATGGGAGCGCGCATTGTCTTTCCACGATGAAGTGACCGTCACCGGACGCGGGTTTGAATTTTCGACTACATGATAAATGCATCGGACGTTCGCACCAGCCTTTGCAAGGCTGATGTCGGTCCACGCATCGAGAAGACATCCATGACAGCGATATGACCACTTCCCGACCCGTTTCGCAAGTCGGCATAAAGGCTTCGTTGACCGGTGCGACAGATGATCTCAGATGCAGACGACCATTGGCAGGAGATATCGCAGTCTTTCCGAAGTAAAAGGCGCGGTAACCATAAAACTGTTGTTTCCTGTAAGGATCCAGCGGCAATCATGGCTGCTTCAGGACGCAAATATATCGGTGCCCTCGGCAGAGATGCCATCGCCCCGGTGGTTGAGGCTGAAGCGCTCGGCTTTCAGGCTCCAGGCGCCCGGACCGCCCGATATCGAAAACATGTTGTAGGCGGCGGGAGGCTTGGACCCGCCGACGCCTTGCGACGCGGAGGCGATGCCGACCACCGGGACACGGCCTATCGGCCCGCGCAGCCAGTGAAGCGTGTTGAGGTGGGTATGGCCATGCAGCACGAGTTCCGCGCCACCGGTCGAGACGACGGCGGCAAAGCGGCGGATGCCGATCATGCGCTTGTGGAACGACGCGGCCCCGCGGATCGGCGGATGGTGGATCATCAGCACGCGAAACAGCCCGGCTTCGCCTGCGGCCCGCAGCATATGCACCGTCTCGCGCGCCTGGCGCGATCCGAAAAAGCCGCTAGCGGAAAACGGCAGGGTGGCAACGGCCGTCGAGCAGCCGATGATGGCGACGCGGTCGCGTATGCGGAGGTATGGGAAGACGTGCATGTCTTCCTCCCAGGCAGCCGGCGCAAGATCGCCGCGCACATAGGGATACCAGGCGCGCACGGATTTCTCATAGGAGCCCGGTACATAGGCATCGTGGTTGCCCGGCACGACGGAGGTCGTTGCCGGCGGCCCGATGGTTGCAAGCCACTCCGCAGCGGTGCGGATCTCTATCTTTGTGCCGAGGTTGACTAGATCGCCGGTGACGCAAAGATGGTCCGCCTCCTTCGCCTTGATGTCTGCCAGCAGAAGATCCAGAGTGCCGCCGAACAAGTGCTTGCGCCGGTTCCGGTGCCAGTTCACAAATCCGGTGATGCGCTTCGAGGCAAGCTCCCAGAGGGAAAGCCGTGGGAGCGGGCCGAGGTGGATATCGGAGATATGCGCGAGTTTGAACATGGGTGAGACATAGAACAGTCTCGTTTCAAATCAAATGCTTCGTATGCCTGCACAAGGGGAAGTTTTGGCAGGCCCGCCCCTACGGGCCGCTGAGAGAGGGATGGCATGGACGACGACCTGGTACAGGAAGGGCGCGGGTGGAAGCACAGGCTTGCCGGCCCCCTGGCACATCTCTATTTTGCACTGTCGCGCGGCATGACGCTCGGGGTGCGGGCTGCCTGCTTCGACAGCGAGGGGCGAATTTTCCTGGTTCGCCATTCATACCTGCCCGGCTGGTACATGCCTGGCGGCGGTGTCGAAAGGCACGAGACCGTGGACCAGGCGTTGGCCAAGGAGCTGCGGGAGGAAGGCAATTTGGCCATTCTGGGCACACCGACCCTGATAGGCATCTATTTCAACCGCTCCGTCAGCCGCCGTGACCACGTGGCCTTCTACCGCGCCGACGTCGAGCAGACGGCGCTGCGCGACCCTGACTGGGAGATTGTCGAGAGCGGCTTCTTCGCCCTCGACGCCCTACCGCCCACGACCACGGCCGCCACCCACCGGCGGCTGCAGGAAATCAACGGCAACCTCGCACCCACCGGCTACTGGTAGGCGCCGGGCGCTACAGCGCGCCGCGACCGTGTGGCCGGTTGAAATCGAGTGCCGGGCCCAGAGGCACGATGCCGGTTGGATTGATGGTCTTGTGGCTGGCGTAGTAGTGCCGCTTGATGTGCGCCATGTTGACCGTCTCACTGATGCCCGGCACCTGGTAGAGTTCGCGCAGGTAGCCGGGCAGGTTGCGGTAGTCCTCGATACGCCGGATGTTGCACTTGAAGTGGCCGACATAGACGGCGTCGAAGCGAACCAGTGTCGTGAACAGCCGCCAGTCGGCTTCCGTGATCGTGTTGCCAACAAGGTAGCGGCTTTTCCCCAGGCGGGCGTCGAGACTGTCTAGGGTCGCGAAGAGTTTTTGCACGTGCTCTTCATAGGCGTCCTGCGTCGTCGCAAAGCCGGATTTGTAGACGCCGTTGTTGACCGTGTCGTAGACGATGGCGTTGATCTCGTCGATCTCGGTCCGCAGGGGCTCCGGATAATAGTCCAGCGTGACGTCGGTAAGACTGTCGAAAGCGCTGTTGAACATCCGGATGATTTCGGAGGACTCGTTGTTGACGATCGTGCCGGTCCTGGTGTCCCAGAGGACGGGTACGGTGACGCGCCCGGAATAATGAGGATCCGCCCTGGTGTAGATCTCCCACATGGCATTGGCGCCGAAGATGTGATCGACCGTGCCGCCGTCGCGGTTCTTGAATTCCCAGCCGTTCTCCAGCATGAGCGGATCGACGATCGAGACGGAAATGATGTTTTCCAGCTTCTTGAGCTTGCGGAAGATCAATGCCCGGTGGGCCCATGGACAGGCGAGCGCCACATAGAGGTGATACCGACCGGCCTCGGCCTTGAAGCCTCCAGTGCCGGATGGGCCGGCACTTCCGTCGGCGGTCACCCAATTGCGAAACTGCGATGCAGCCCGCTTGAAATGGCCCTTGGTTTCCTTGGTGTCGTACCACACGTCTTGCCAGACGCCGTCAACCAGCATGCCCATGTCATCGTCCTTTCGAATTGCCTAGAATGATACATACGCTGCCGGGCAGAATTTTCGAGCGTGCAAAGATTGAACAGTCCGTTGCTGTCGCATTTGCCGCATTTTACGTTGGACGAGGCAAATATTTCCTGCTATCGGCCTCGGCACACTTCAAGGACTGTGATCGATGACCGTAACCAGAGACCTGCGACGACGCTGATGGACCCGAACGCCGCATCCGGCGTTTCCGAGACCCATCCCTTTTTGTCATCTGGTTTGTTACGTTTCATGCACAAGCACGATCTGGTCTACCTCACCGAGGACGCGTCCCACGACGCCGTCATCGAACTCATCAACGAAGAAGCCTTTGGTCCAGGACGGTTCGTCCGGGCGGCAGCGCGTATCCGCGAGCAGGGTCCGCACGACCGGTCACTGTCGTTCATCTGTGCAGACGACGGTGAGACAGTCGCATCCGTCCGGATGACGGCCGTCATGGCGGGTGGCGTCAAGGGCCATCTTCTAGGCCCACTGGCTGTCCGGCCGTCGCACAAGAGCCGGGGCATCGGCCGCGAACTGGTGCGCATTGCCGTCGAAGCTGCACGGCGGAAGGGCTCGGAGGCGGTCATCCTCGTCGGCGATCCGCCTTACTACGAGCCGCTCGGTTTCGAGAAGGTGGCCTATAACGCGCTTGCCTTTCCGGGGCCGGTCGATCCGGGCCGGGTGCTTGTCGTGCCGATGGCGGATGACGTGCATGCGCGGCTCAAGGGCGCCATCGGCTGGACTGAATAGCGTAGCTTATCAGGGTGTTACGGCGAGCTGCTTCTGCAGGAACGTCCGGCTGCGACCGAGCGGGAAGTCGGCGAGCGTACCGAAGGCAACATAGCCCTGGCGCTGATAGGCCCGCAGCGCCTGCGGGTTGAAGGTATCGATCCAAGCGCTGTGGCATCCTCGTTCCAGGGCTTCGGCCTCCGCCTTGGCGAGCAGCCTGCCGGCCATTCCCTGGCCACGCAGCGCTTCGGGAACGAACAGCCATTGGGTGAACAGCCAGCCCCAGGCAGTCACGCCCAGCAGGCCGCCGATCACCTTGCCGTCGTCTCCGCGAATGAACACGGCCAGCGAGCGACGCTCGGGAGGCCCGACGTCCGATGCGTTGAACGACATCAACCCGCTCATGATCACGGCCATGTCGCCGTCCAGAGGCGCGTCGGTCAGGTCGAGGGTTGCCATGGCTATCGTCCTTCGCGCCACCAGGTCGCCGTCAACAGGAAGAGCAGGGCGGCGAGGCCGAGGAACCCTGCAAACAGCGGCAGTGTGTTGATGCCGCGCAGAACCGTCTCGTCTGTCAGCCGGATGCTCATGCGCTGGTCGTCGGCGATGCGCACTGCACCCCGCACCGGCAGGACCGGCGGCACGACGACGCTGTCGCCGGCCGAAGCCACGCGCGTCACCAGCCCCTTGGTTTGGCTGGCCAGCGGCTTCAGCGTCTCCGTTGTCGAGATCATCGCCTTGAATTCCGGTGCATCGACGGCGCCGACGTGGACGAGTGTCGACAAGTTGCCATTGGTGATCTGGAACAGCCCGATCTCGTCGGTGTGCTTCTCGGCACGATAGAGGCCGGGCTCGCCCTGTGCCAGCTTGACGGTCTCCGACTTGCCGGAAGGATATTTGATCGTCGCACTGCCGGGATCGTCGCCGATTGTCTGGCGAGTGATCTGCAGCGTGCGGCCGGATGCGGTGGCGGTCAGCGCTTCTTCCTCGAGCGCCGGTTCCTTCATCAGCCAGTGGGCGATGCGCCTGTAGAGCGCCACGCTCGGGCCACCGCCCTCGAAACCGCGTGACCACAGCCAGCCCTGGTCGGACAGCAGCATGGCGACGCGTCCTTCGCCGGCACGGTTCAGCACCAGCAGCGGATGGTTGTCGGCACCGACCATCACGGTCTGTCCCTGCGGCGGCTCGACATCGACCGTGCGGAACCAGCGGCCCCAATGCGGCGGCTCGACATCCGAGCCGTCGAGGCCGCGGGTGACTGGATGTTTGCGGCCTTCCTCCGACAGGCGGGGATAGAAGGCCTTGTCGATCATCTCGCCGGTCGGCTCCGCCGGGAGCACGGATTGCAGCGGCGTCAGGGCGATTGAATCCTGGCCGGCATGTTCCGGTCCGGCGGCAATCAGCAGTGCCCCACCGTTCTGAACGTACTGGGCGATGTAGTCGTAGTAGAGGATCGGCAGCACGCCGCGATGCTGGTAGCGGTCGAAGATGATCAGGTCGAAATCCTTGATCTTGTCGACGAACAGTTCCCGTGTCGGAAAGGCGATCAGCGACAGCTCGTTGATCGGCGTACCGTCCTGCTTTTCCGGCGGACGCAGGATGGTGAAGTGCACGAGATCGACCGAGGCATCGGATTTCAGCAGGTTGCGCCAGGCGCGCTCGCCGGCATGCGGCTCGCCCGAGACCAGCAGCACCCGCATGTTCTGGCGGATGCCCTCGATCAGGTGGACGGCGCGGTTGTTGGCGAGCGTAATCTCGCCGGGCAGTTCGGCGACGGAAAACTCCAGCACATTGTTGCCGGCACGCGGCACCTTGAAGCTGAATGGCGTTTCCTGGCCGGGGGTCGCCTGCAGGGTGGCGATCTCGTTGCCGTTCATTTTCACCGTAACGGGGGCCGCGCCGCCGGGGCTTGGGCCATCGTCGACGACGCGCAGGGTCAGTTGCTGTTCTTCGTTGACGATGCCGAAGCGAGGGCCGCGCACCACTTCGATGCGACGGTCGTATTCGTTGGCTTTGCCGGTGATCAGCCCGTGGATGGGAGCGTTGAAGCCGAGCGACTGGGCGGTCGAGGGGATATCGTGGATCTGGCCATCGGTGAGGAAGATGGCACCGCCGATGCGAGCCGGCGGCACATCGCCGATGGCACCGGCAAGCGCCGAGAACAGCCGCGTCGCCGGGGCATCGGTTTCCGCCGTATCCTTGGACTCCACATAGCGCGGCTCTATGCGCGGGAAGGCGGCCAGCCGGTCTTTGAGTTGCGCCAGGGCACCGTTGGTCATCTTGATGCGTTCGGGCGTCAGCTGGCTCTGGCTGCGGTCGATGATGACGGGAACGATGGTCGAGAGCCGGTCGCGATCTTCCTGCATCAGCAGCGGGTTGGCGAGTGCCACCAGCAAGGCGAGGGCTGCGAGTGCGCGGAGCCATGCCCCACGCAAGCGACGCCAGATGGCGAAGGCGGCGATGACGGCAACGACCGCGGCGAAGGCTATAATGACCGGCCAGGGGAGAAAGGGTTGGAAATCCAGCGTCATGCTATTGCCCCAGCCGTTCCAGCAGATCCGGAACGTGGACCTGATCGGATTTGTAGTTGCCGGTCAGCATATACATCATGATGTTGACGCCGGTTCTGAAGGCATATTCTCGCTGCATGTCGTCCTGCGGCACCGTTGGCAGCAACGGTGTGCCGTTGTCGTCGACAGCCCAGGCGCCGGCAAAATCGTTGCCGGTGATGATGATAGGTGTCACGCCGTCCGATGTGGCTGCCTGCTTGGTACCGGTGTCGGCGCGGTTGTCCTGATGGGATTCGATCCACAGCGGGCTGCCGGTGTAGCGCCCCGGAAAACTCGACAGCAGATAAAAGGATTTCGTCAGCACGTGCTTGGCGGGAACGGGCTCGAGTGGCGGTATGTCGAGATTGGCAAGGATCGCCTGCAGCCGTTCGCCGTTCGGGCCGGGAGCCGAATTGTCGCCGACGGAACTCAATGCATCGCGCGTGTCGAACAGCACCGTGCCGCCGGAGCGCATGTAGGCGTCGATGCGGTTCATCGTAGCAGTGCTGGGCATCGGTGCGGTCGAGGTCACCGGCCAGTAGAGCAGGGGGAAGAGCGCCAGTTCGTCCTTGGCGGGATCAACGCCGACAGGCGGTCCGGGTTCGAGCGTCGTGCGGTAGGTGAGGAAGTCGGTGAGGCCCGCAAGTCCCCGCTCGGAAATCCGATCGACTTCGTCCTCGCCGGTAACGATATAGGCCAGATGCGTCTTGTCGAGCCGTGACAGGATGACGTCGTCGCCGGGCCTCGCATCGTCGGCGCGCATGTCGACCGGGTGCAGGAAAGCCGCCGTGGATAAGGCGATGGCGAGAATTGCGGCGGTCTTTGCGGCTGAGCGAGATAGCCGCCGGATGCCGCTGAAGGCGCCGTTCATGAACAGCACGGCAACGCTGTCGGTGAGCAGCAGCAGGAGGGCGATGGTGAACAGCACCGGCTTGGCGGACCATGCCTGTCCGCCGATCAATCCTTCTCGCTGCACCACCATGGAAGCGGATGCGTCGAGAGGCTTCAGTTCGGCGCCCTCGGGCAGGACATTCAATGCGGTAAATCCTTCTTCCGAGCCGTAGAGACCCGGCGGGTTGTCGAAGCTTGCGAGCAGAGGCCCCTTCTTGCCGGTGTCGAGGGGCCGGGCACTGCCGGTCTCACCGTTCAGCGCACCCTTGGCCGTCAGAAGCCGATACGGCGGCAGCGTACCGGCGGATGATTTGGCGGAGCCATCGGCGGCAGTGACGCCGCCGGAGCGGGACATCTGCACGATACGGCGCAGCATCTCGACGAAATCGCCGGAAATCGGCAGATCCGACCACGACGCCTCGGCGCTGACATGAAATAGCACGATGCGGCCGGCGGAGACGTTTTTCTCGGTGACCAGCGGTGTTCCATCGGCAAGGCTTGCCCATGTCCGCTCGGCCAGATCTGGCGTCGGCTCAGCCAGAACCTGACGCTTGACCAGCACGTTTGATGGTTTTGGCATGCCGGCAAACGGCCCGAAAGCCGGAAAGTCGGCGAGCGGTTGCGGCTCGGCCCAGGACATGGCGCCGCCCAGCGCCCGCTCGCCCTGGCGCAGGATCACAGGCACGAGCGGATCGTCGGCGGGTGCTGCAGCAAGGCGCGGACCGGCGAAACGGATCAACGTCCCGCCATTGGCGATCCAGCGCTGCATCGGGGCATAGGCATCTGCCGGCAGGCGGCCGATGTCGGCCATGATGATGACAGACGGATTGCCAGCCAACAGCTCGGTGATCGATTTCGCCAGATCGTCTGCTTCCGGATTGACGAGGTCGGCGAAAGGCGAAAGTGCCTTCTGGATATAGTAGAGCGGCGAAAGCAACGGCTGGAACTCGTCGACGGCCTGGCCGGAGAGCAGGGCAACGCGGCGACGCTTGAAGCCGTCGTCGAGGAGATGAACCGAGCCTGCGGTCGTGTGTCCATCGATGCTGACCCGGGCAAAGTCGTTGCGCATCTCGAAGGGCGCGGTGATCGTGCCCGATGCGACCGATTGGCCAGCGGTAAAGGCGAGCTTGCCGGCAGCGATCGGGCGCCCCTGGGCGTCTTGCGCGCTGAGCGTGAAACCGGCGGGGCCGGCGCTGTCGAGGCGGCTCGCGGTGACGGTCATGGCGTCGGCGGCGTTGGCGGCCTTGGTCAGGACGATGGCTTCACTGGCATCGCCCTCCAGCAGGCGCAGGTCTGCGGGAGCCAAGGACGCAAGCTGCTGAACCGTATCGTCTCTATCTGAAGCAGCAATCCCGTCGGACAGGAAAACGAGCGTGCCGGGTTTGGCGCCACCGAGAGCCGACTTCAGGGCCTGTACGGCGCGGGGGCGATCCGGCACCAGCGGCATAGGGGCTGCGGCATGTAATTTGTCGCGCGCTGCCATCGCGGTGCCGGGGATGGCATCGTTGGTCTGGTTGGCGGTGAACGCGATGACGACGGGCGTCTCGCTGGCATCGGCATCGCCGATCAGCGCGTCGGCGGTCTGCACGCGACGATCCCAATCGGCAGCGCTCGCCCAGCTGTTGTCGATCAGCAGAACGAGAGGTCCCGCCTTGGAAAGGGTGTTGGTGCGCGGATTGAAGACGGGATCGGCGATTGCAAGGATCACGGCCGCCGCCATCAGCATACGCAGCAGCGTCAGCCACCACGGGCTGTTGGCCGGGGTTTCCTCTCGTCTGAGCACCTTGGCCAGGATCTTCAGGGGCGGAAAGACTTCTATCTGCGGGCGCGGCGGCGTCATGCGCAGCAGCCACCATATCGCCGGCAGGGCGATCAGAGCTGCCAGCATCGCCGGATAGGCAAAGCCCAGCGCGCTCACAACTGACCACCATGGGTGGCTCTGGTGGGCATGCCGGACAGGTAGGTGTGCACGGCGACAAGCGCCTCGGAGGCGAGGTGGTCGGTGCGGTGGGTGACGAACGTCCAGCCGAGGTGGCGCAGCGTCTCTCCGAGGCTGTCTCGACGCGCCAGGTAGGCACGCTGGTAATCCTCGCGGATGGTCTCGGCGCGGCCGGCCACCAGCTTTTCGCCGGTTTCCGGATCGGTGAACTCGGTGCGGCCGCTATAGGGAAAGGTTTCCTCGGCAGGGTCGGCGATCTCGACCACATGGCCGCGCAATCCGCGCCGGGCAAGAGGGCCGAGACGGGCCATGATGCTATCGGCATCGTCGAGGAGATCGCCGATCAGCACGACGTCGCTCCAGCCGCGGATCATCGCCGTCTGCGGCAGGCCACCGCCCAGCGGCGCGTGCATCAGCGCCGTTGCCAGTCTTTCGGCAGCGTTGCGGGCGGAAATCGGTTCCATGATGCCGGGGCAGCCGATACGCTCGCCGGAGCGGGCGAGGATTTCCGCCAGTGCCAGCATGACGACCAGCGCCCGGCTTTCCTTGGAGACATGACCAAGCGACGACCTGAACATCATCGACGGCGACATGTCGGCCCAGAGCCATATGGTGTGCGCCGCTTCCCATTCATGGTCACGGATATAGGTATGGTCATCGCGGGCCGAGCGCCGCCAGTCGATGCGCGACAGGCTCTCACCATCGCTGTAGGGGCGGAACTGCCAGAAATTCTCGCCGATACCGCGCTTGCGGCGGCCATGCCAGCCGGCAATCACGGTGTTGGCGATGCGTTTCGCCTCGACCAGGCAATCGGGGACGAGAGCTGCCCGTTGCCGGGCGCGGGAAAGGGCATCACTGCCGGATGTCGGATTGACGATCTGTCCGATGGATGCCACGCGGCGCTCTCTCCCTAGGTCCTGGCCTGCTTGACCAAGTCGGAAATGACGTCGCGCACTGACATGCCTTCGGCGCGGGCGACGAACGTCAGCGCCATGCGGTGCTGCAGGATCGGTTCGGCGAGCGCGTGTACATCGTCCAGCGACGGGGCAAGGCGACCCTGGTAGAGGGCGCGGGCGCGGGTGCAGAGCATCATCGCCTGGCCGGCGCGCGGGCCCGGTCCCCAGGCGACGTGCTTGTCTGTTGTGGCATTGCCCTGGCCCGGTCGGGCCGAGCGGACCAGCGACAGGATGGCATCGACGACGCTGTCGCTGATCGGCATCTGGCGGATCAGCTTCTGGATTTCGGACAGCCTGCCGGCATCGATGGCAGCGCCGGCCTTGGCTTCCGACATGCCGGTCGTGTCGAGCAGGATTCTGCGCTCGTCGGCCAATTCCGGATAGCCGACGTCGACCTGCAGCAGAAACCGGTCGAGTTGGGCTTCCGGCAGCGGGTACGTGCCTTCCTGCTCCAGCGGGTTCTGGGTGGCGAGCACATGGAAGGGCGCTGGCAGGTCGTAGCGCTGGCCGGCGATCGTCACATGATATTCCTGCATGGCCTGCAGCAGCGCCGACTGGGTGCGGGGCGAGGCGCGGTTGATTTCGTCTGCCATCAGCAATTGTGCGAAGATGGGGCCTTTGAGGAAGCGGAATGAACGGCGACCAGTGTCGTCCTGGTCCATCACTTCCGAGCCTAGAATGTCCGATGGCATCAGGTCGGGGGTAAACTGTACGCGGCTGGCTCCCAGCCCGAGCACGTCGCCGAGCGTCGTCACCAGCTTGGTCTTGGCGAGGCCGGGAACGCCGACCAGCAGCGCGTGACCGCCGGCCAGAACCGCGAGCACAGTCTTCTCGACGACGCTTTCCTGGCCGAAAATGACCTTCGATACCTGGTCGCGAATTGCGGCGATATCGGCAAGCGCACGCTCTGCAGACGCAATCATGGCCTTGTCGTCGAGGCTAGCCTCTGTCGAATTGATCATGCCCATGTGCATCTCCGGCGGCTGAAAGACGGGTGTGTCGATTCGCAGTTCATACAGATTTGCCCCATACTCAAGAGAATTTATCCCTCACAACAATGCTGACAAGCGCGTCTCGAATGACTATCTCGTGTGACAGCAAGAACTAGCGACGAACCGGGACGGAACAATGGCAGCCGAGGAAATCAGCGCGACGACCGACGCGGCAGGCCTGGCTGCCCTGATTTCGCGCGCCGCCGGAGATGCCGGAGACCACGCCAAGGGGCCTCCACCGGTCGACAAGTGGAACCCGCCCTTCTGCGGCGATCTCGACATGGAAATCCGCAGCGACGGTACCTGGTTCTACATGGGGACGCCGATCGGCCGTGCGCCGCTGGTGCGATTGTTCTCGACGGTGTTGCGCAAGGACGAGGACGGTAAGACCTATCTCGTGACGCCTGTGGAAAAAGTCGGCATCCGCGTCGTCGATGCGCCGTTTCTGGCGGTCGAGATGACGATGACGCAGGTCGACGGCCATCCGCTACTGACATTCCGGACGAACGTTGGGGACGTCGTGGAGGCAGGCGAGGACCATCCGCTGCGCTTTGTCGTGCATGGCGACAACAACGAACTCAAGCCCTATCTGCATGTGCGCGGCCGGCTGGAGGCGCTGGTGTCACGGGCCGTCATGTACGATCTGGTGGCTCTCGGCGAAACGCTCGACATCGACGGCGTCGCGATGTTCTGCGTCCGCTCCGGCGGCGCGACTTTCCCGATCATGCCGGCGCTGACGCTGAATGCCCTGGCAGATGAGTGAGTTTCCGCTTTATTCGGCAGCCGAATTCCGCCGCCGCGCGCTCAACCAGACGGGTAACCCCGTCGAGCTTGCCTGGCGTGAGCACGGCGATCACCTTCTCAACCGAGAGAGAATTCTCGACGTCGAGGGGATGACGCTACGCGACGCCGCGGTGCTGGTGCCGGTCATCGACGAGGGAGACGACGCACGGGTCATCTTTACGCAGCGCACGACAAATCTGCGCAAGCACTCCGGCCAGATCGCCTTTCCGGGCGGCGCCATAGATCCGGAAGATGCGTCGCCGGAGGCTGCCGCGATGCGCGAGGCTGAGGAGGAGATCGGCCTTGCCAATCTGTTTGTCGAACCGGTGGCCCGCTTGCCGCATTATCTAGCTGCGACCGGGTTCCGCATCACGCCGATCCTTGCGGTCGTCAAACCGGGTTTCGAGCTGACGCTGAGCCCGACCGAGGTCGAGGATGCGTTCGAAGTGCCTCTGTCGTTTCTGATGGACCCGACGCACCACATGCGCGACAGCATGGAGTGGAAGGGCAGCGAGCGTCATTTCTACCGCATGCCCTACGGTCAATGGATGATCTGGGGCATTACCGCCGGGATCGTCCGGACATTGTACGAGAGGCTTTACGCATGACGACTGTTGCCGGAGAGACGTGGTTTGCGGATGCGGCGCTCGGACAGGTTCTGGCGCTGCTGAACAGCGACGGCGGCGAGGCGCGCATCGTTGGCGGGGCAGTCCGCAACAGCCTGATGGGGCTCGATGTCGCCGACATCGACATCGCGACGACGCTGCTGCCGGACGCCGTCGTGGCCCGCGCCAAAGCGGCCGGCATCAAGGCCGTACCGACCGGCATAGCGCATGGCACAGTGACGCTGGTGATCGATGGCAAGCCGTTCGAGGTGACGACCTTGCGCCGGGACGTCGAGACCGACGGGCGTCATGCCGAAGTGGCTTTCAGCACGGACTGGCAGGCGGATGCCGAACGCCGCGACCTGACGATCAATGCGCTCTATGCAACGGCTAGCGGCGAGGTCATCGATCTCGTTGGCGGCCTCGCGGACATAGAGACCAGGACCATCCGGTTCATCGGCGAGCCGGCAACGCGGATCGCCGAGGATCATTTACGCATCCTGCGCTTTTTCCGTTTCTTTGCCTTCTATGGCACCGGCCGGCCAGACGCGGCGGGCCTCAGGGCCTGCGCCGGGGCGCGAGGCACACTGGCTTCGCTGTCGGCCGAGCGCATCTGGTCGGAAATGAAGAAGTTGCTGGGAGCACCCGATCCGGGGCGTGCGCTGCTTTGGATGCGGCAGATCAGCGTGCTCACCGATATCCTGCCGGAAACCGAAAAATGGGGCATCGACGCCATCCCGGCGCTTGTCTCCACCGAACGGGCGCTTGGCTGGTCGCCGGATCCATTGCTGCGGCTTGCTTCCATCGTGCCGCCGGATGCCGACAGGCTGGCAAAGCTCGCGATCCGGTTGCGCCTGTCGAAGGCAGAGGCGGCGAGGCTTACCGCATGGGCCGCCGCACCCGTCATCGACGACGAGATCTCTGACGCAGCGTTTCAGAGATTGCTGTACGGCCATGGAACAGAGGGTATCCGCACCAAGTTGAAGCTCGCGCTTGCTGTGGCGCGGGGCAAGGCGGAGGGCGACTTCGCCGAGATGGCGCGAACGGCACGCATCGGCAAGCTGCTGGACCGCGCAGGCGGCTGGCAGAAACCGGTCTTTCCTCTCAGCGGAGCCGATGCGTTGAAAGCAGGAATTGCTGCCGGCCCGCGCGTGGGCGAGGTGCTGGGCGATCTTGAACGCCAGTGGGTCGAAGAGAATTTTGCGACCGACAAGGCGACCCTGCTGTCGCGGCTGCGAGAAATGGTCTGATTTTCAGGGCAGCCTCCGCTTCACTGCGGAAGCTGCGCCCGATGATGGTGTCACAGCCCGCTCAGCCTATTCAGGCATTGCCCAGGCTTTGAAAAGCTCCGACGTCTGGTGGCGGTGGGCGACGGAGCGCCTGGCGATGCGGTCCTGCGGAATACGGGATACATCGTTGGCCGGCCGGCCTTTCAGTTGCATCTTCACCTGCTCGATGAAGCAGGACAAAGGCAGATCGGAGCCGCTTCGGATGCGCTGGTCCTCCGCCAGCCTCCTGATAAAATCAGGAGTGTCCATCGCACTCGCTGTGGTCGGGGTAGGGGCTGCACTGCTCTTCGTAGACATGACAATCCTCCTCTGACTGTACCATGTTCAAGTTAAAGTAGTAGCAACGCGTTACTTTGTAAGACCCTCACGTTTTGTTGACATCAGGGCCAACGAACCACGGGCGGCAGGGACGACAGGATAGACTCTACATTGCCGCCGGTCTTCAGGCCGAAGATCGTGCCGCGGTCGTACAGAAGATTGAACTCGACATAGCGTCCGCGGCGAATCAATTGTTCGTCCCGGTCCTGCTCTGTCCACTGCTTGTTGAAGTTCGACCTTACAATCCGCGGGTAGACCATCGAAAACGCCCTTCCGACATCGCGCGTGAAGGTAAAGTCGGCCTCCCAGCCGCCGTCCTCCTCGCTCGAATGAAGCCAGTCGTAGAAAATCCCGCCGATGCCGCGTGATTCGTTTCGGTGCTTCAGGAAGAAATACTCCTCGCACCAGGCTTTATAGCGTGGATAGTCTGCAACCTTATGACGGCCGCAGGCGATCTCCATGGCACGATGGAAAAGCTGGCTATCGGGATCTTCCTGTGTTCGCCGGTTATCAAGGACGGGTGTCAAGTCGGCGCCGCCGCCGAACCAGCGGCTGGTCGTGACCACCATGCGGGTGTTCATGTGCACGGCCGGCACGTTGGGATTGACGGGATGGGCGATGAGCGAGATGCCGGAGGCCCAGAAGCGCGGATCCTCATTGGCACCAGGGATCTGGCTGCGAAAATCGGGGGCAAACTCGCCGTGCACGGTAGAGGTGTGGACGCCGACCTTCTCGAAAACGCGGCCTTCCATCATCGACATCCTGCCGCCGCCGCCATCGCTTTCGCGCTGCCAGTCCTTGGCAACGAAGCGGCCCGGTTCCTGGTCGGCAAGCGGGCCAGTCAACTCGTCTTCCAGCGCCTCGAATTCCGCGCAGATCGTGTCGCGCAGGCTTTCAAACCAGCCGCGCGCAGCAAGCTTCTTGTCCTCGATGTCGTCAGGCAATCCGGTTGGAAGCTGTGGTCTTTCCATAAGTATCTCCGGTGCCATGTGTGCAGCGGCCACGACTCGCACGGCCTTCAAAATCGGTTTTTGCATAACAGCAAAGCAAGGTGGCAGCCAGCATCCCCCGCTTGAACACCGGCATAATCGACTCGCAAAATGAACCGTCTGGTATTATCTTGGGCGCAAAGGCAAGGTTTATCATGAAGATTACGGGATCGCCGCCCCTTGATGGGCTCAAGCGCCAGATCGACCGCCACCGCCGCAGCAAGCTTGCCGGCGGCAAGGGAGATTTCGTGCGCGAAACCTATTGCCTCAGCCGCCCCGACGCGCGCGAAAAAGCCCGCCAATGGTTCGACGATTTTCCGAAGGCTGCCTACTGGACGGAAGTCGAAAGCTGGCGACAGGTCGAGGGCGACCGCATCGAATTCACCATGCGCCGCCTGCCGACCGCAGACTGATCGCTTTTTTGCGCCGGCGTTTGACGCTCATTCGTTAGTACCGATTTCCAGGCTCATCCCGCTAGCTATCACTCAGCTGCGTTCAGCAAGCGGCTTTCGATCAGCAGGCCGCTTTCATCGAGGATGGGGTGGGCGACGGAGACGATGTGGGCATTGATCCGCTTGAGGTCGCGCAGCATGTCCAGATGCAGCGAACTGGTCTGCAGGCTGTCCATTCGACCGTCACGCAGCCGGGCGATATGGCGATCCGAAGACTGCTTCTCGAGCCGGCGGACATCGACCTTCACTTCCATCATTTGGCGGGCGAGATTGAAATCGCGCGTCACGAGGATCGTCTGGGCTACCCTCAGATTGTCGATGGTCATGGTGAACAGGCGCTGCAGCTCGGCAAAGCCGTCGTCGGAAAAGGCGAGGCCGTGGGCGATCTTCTTTGCCACCTGCTCCGAAAGGCCTTTCTCGATGATATCGCCGATATGTTCGAGATTGATGGCGTAGTCGATGATGACGATCGATCGGCGGCTGGTTTCCTCGTCGAGCCCGCCACGGCCGAGCCTGGAGAGGTAGACCTTGACTTCCTGCTGCAGCCGGTCGACGCGCTTTTCCAGCAGCGGGATTTCCTTCAACGATGCCAGGTCGTTGTTATCGAATGCGGTCTGCGTGCGGATCAACATGCGTTCGATGAGATCGCCGACGGCCAGAACTTCGCGGGTTGCGCTGGCGACGGCAACCACAGGCGTGCCGAGAGCCTGTTCGTCGAGGAACCTCGGGCTGTCATCGGTCGCGGCATCGGCAGGCACCAGCCGCAGCATCAGCCTTGAAATCAGGGGAGAAAACGGCCAGGCGAGGGCGGCAAGCGCGATGTTGAACATCAGATGCGCGTCGACGGGCAGTTTTGCGGGCACAAAGCCGAGGCCTTGCAGAAGGGCGCCAGCGTGGCCGGCCAATGGCATGGCAATGGCGCAGCCGATGGCACGCACGATGAGGTTGCCAAGCGTCACGCGGCGGGCGGTTGCGGGACCGGACATGGTCGCGACGACGGGCGGAACGGCGCCGCCAAGGTTGGCGCCGAGCACCAGGACAATGGAGAGAGCGGGCGACAGGATGCCGGTGGAGGCGAGCGACAGGATCAGCACGACAACGGCAAGGCTGGACGACGAGATGAAGGCGAGGGCGGCCGAGAAGATCAACGCGACCGGCAGGGCGCCGTCGAGCAGGCCGATGAAGGCGGCAAGCGCCTGGGATTCGCGGATCGGTGCCGTTGCCATGCTCAGTAGCTGCAGCGACAGCAGCATCAGGCCGATGCCGATCAGCGCCGTGCCTGCGCCCTGCTGATTGCTCGACGAGCGGCGGTAGAGGACGATGCCGATCAGTATGATCAGCGGCGACAGCCATTCGATGCCGGTTGCCACGATCCATGCGGTCACGGCGGTGCCGACATTGGCGCCGAGCAGCACGATCTGTGCCATGGACGGGATCACCAGGTCACGTTCGACGAAAGACGCGACCATTAGCGCGGTCGCGGTCGAACTCTGCAGCGCGATCGTCGCGACGAAGCCGGAGACGAAGGAACGGCCGCTGCTGCGTGTCCCGGTCGCCAGCCCGGTCCGCAGGCGGGCACCGAAAGCGCGGGTGACGCCGTCCTTTACCTGCGACAGGCCGAACAGCAGCAATGCCACTGCGCCGAACAGGTTGATCATGACCGTGGTTGAGTCCATTTTTCGCGGGATTTCCTTCTCATGCCGTAGGGTTCCGGCATCGACCGGAGACTGAAAAGGCACGTAATTTCAGCGCTGGAAAGAGCCGCACCCGGCAAAGTTTGCTCGTCGGCTAACTATTATATGGACAAAACCCGCTGCAAATCAACGCTTGTAGCGACATCTAAAGGTCAAATTTGCGTCACTGGTGACAGCGCGCCCTCAGGCCCAGCGTGTCTGGCGCAACGCCTCGCCCGCGATCATTGCCGCCGACATCGCAACATTGATGGACCGCTGGCCCTCTACCATCGGGATGAGGATGCGACCATCGGCTCCCTCGTGGACCGCATCCGGAACGCCGGCGCTTTCCCGACCGAACAGCAGGATGTCGTCGGAGTGGAAGACGAAATCGGTGTAGCGGTCCGCGGCCTTCGTCGAGGCAAGGATCAGGCGGCGCCCGGTGCCGCGTCGCCAGGCTTCGAAATGCGTCCAGCTGATATGACGGGTCAGGGAGACCGCGGCGAGATAGTCCATGCCGGCGCGCTTGAGGTTGCGGTCGGAGATGTCGAAGCCGGCGGGCTCTATGATGTCGACGGCAAGATCGAGACAGGCGGCAAGCCGTAGGATCGTGCCGGTGTTGCCGGCGATATCCGGCTGGTAGAGGGCGATGTGCAGGGCGGTCATGGCTCCTCGACTATCCGATCGGCAGCAAAACCCGCAACTGAAATGTGCGGTCATCAACGTCTCTGATGAGTCCCATTGCAAGTTCTGCATGTTCGCGCCGTCTTAGGGGCTTTTGCAGCCGTCGCTTTTGCGATAAAAGACGCCTTGTTCACAACGCAAACCAGCAGGAGGCGCTAATGGATCGATTTTTGGCTGTTCGTCTCCCGGTGCGTACGCCGGTGTTTCATCCGGTTGTCTCCGTCAGGATCTGACGACTTTCTCCCTTTCTGAACCATCGCGCGGCTGATACGGCCTCGTTCTTTCCGCGACCGCTCCCATATGACGCTGCGAAACCATTGGACGCAGCGGCGGGATGCGGCTTCGACGTTTCTGGAGCATTTTATGTTTGGCTGGTTTGAACGGCGTCTGAACCCATTCCCGAGCGAGGAACCCAGTGTTCCGCCGCACGGGCTGTTTGCTTTCTGTTGGCACTACACAAAGCCTGCAGCCCCCTGGCTTGCCGCCATGGGCGTCCTGACGATGCTGATCGCCATCGGCGAGGTCACGCTTTTCCGGTTTCTTGGCCAGATCGTCGACTGGCTGTCGCATGCCGACAAGGCAACGTTCCTGCAGACGGAAGGCGCCACGCTTTTCTGGATGGCGGCGATGGTGCTCGTAGGCCTGCCGGTCGCAGCCGTGCTGGACTCCATCATCATGCACCAGGTGTTGCTCGGCAACTATCCGATGATCGCCAGGTGGCAGATGCACCGGTTCCTGCTGCGCCACAGCATGACGTTCTTTGCCAACGAATTTGCCGGACGCGTTTCCACCAAAGTGATGCAGACGTCGCTTGCCGTGCGCGAAACGGTGATGAAGCTGCTCGACGTTTTCGTCTATGTCGTCACTTACATCATCACGATGATCGTCATCGTCGGAACAGCGGACTGGCGGCTGCTGCTGCCGCTGCTGGTCTGGCTGGCGATCTACATCGGCATCGTCAGCTTCTTTGTCCCGAAGCTGCGCAAGATCGCCGCGACGCAGGCCGACGCGCGCTCGACCATGACCGGTCGTGTCGTCGACAGCTACACCAATATCGCGACCGTCAAGCTGTTCTCCCATGCCGGCCGCGAGGAGTCCTATGCCAAGGCGGGCATGGATCTGTTCCTGCAGACGGTTTACGGGCAGATGCGCTACGTCAGCCTCTTCCAGGCATCGGTCTACATCAACAACTGCGTGGCACTCTTCGTCATCTCGGCGATTTCCATATGGTTCTGGCTGAACGGCGCCATCGAGGTCGGCTCGATCGCGATCGCCATCGGCCTGGCGATGCGCGTCAACGGCATGTCGCAGTGGATCATGTGGGAAGTCTCGGCGCTGTTCGAGAATATCGGCACGGTCTATGACGGCATGGAGATGATGACCAAGAAGCACGACATCATCGACCGGCCTTCGGCTCCGACGCTGGTGGCGCAGAAGGGCGCAATCCGCTTCGATCATATCCGCTTTCATTACGGCAAGGCGAAGGGTGTGATCGAGGATCTGACGCTGGATATCCATGCCGGCGAGAAGATCGGCCTTGTCGGGCGCTCCGGCGCAGGCAAGACGACGCTGATGAACCTGCTGCTGCGCTTCTACGAACTGGAGTCCGGGAAGATCACCATCGACGGGCAGGATATCGCCGGCGTGACGCAGGAGAGCCTGCGTGCGCTGATCGGCGTGGTGACGCAGGATACGTCGCTGCTGCACCGCTCCATCCGCGATAACATCGCCTACGGTCGCCCGGATGCCACCGACGCTGAGATCATTGAGGCGACCAAGCGTGCCAATGCATGGGAGTTCATCGAGAACCTCGTCGACTTGAACGGCCGCAGGGGTCTCGATGCGCAGGTCGGCGAGCGTGGCGTCAAGCTCTCCGGCGGCCAACGTCAGCGGGTGGCGATTGCCCGGGTGTTCCTCAAGGATGCACCGATCCTGATCCTCGACGAGGCGACCTCGGCACTCGATTCCGAAGTCGAGGCGGCCATCCAGGAGAACCTGTTCGCGCTGATGCAGGGCAAGACGGTCATCGCCATCGCCCACCGGCTGTCGACGCTGACGGAGATGGATCGGGTCGTGGTTCTCGACAAGGGCAAGCTGATCGAGACCGGCAGCCATGCCGACCTGATCACCCGGGGCGGCATCTACGCCGATCTCTGGAACCGCCAGTCCGGCGGCTTCCTCGCCGACCATTCGACGGAAGCGGCTGCGGAATAGGCGCGGTAACGACAAGGCAGCGCGTCGTCATACGATGACGCGCTGCAGGCCCGGAACGCGCATGAGCGCAAGGCTCAGGAGCGTTGCCAGCCCGAAGCACAGGAGGGTCAGGATCCCGACCCTCCAGATTTCATCGTTGCCTAGGACGGGTGCGAGCAGCCAGAGGAAAAAGACGTGGCTTGCGTAGACAGTCAGGCTGATCCGGCCAGACCACGCGAGCCGATCCACAAACTGTGAACGCGGTATCTGGCGCACCCCGAGAAAACACGTCAGGCCGACCAGATAGGTGGCGATGGTGAAGTCGTGGCTGATGAAAACGGCTGCATTTGAAACGCGGTAGATCATCCATTCCTCCAGGATGAGGCCAATGTAGGAGAGACAGATCGCCGGGACCGCCCATCTGCCCAGCCTCCAGTTTCCGACCTTGGCGCAGAGGCCGAGGTAGACGAACAGCGGTGCTATGAACAGGCCTCCGCGTTGAGGACTGCCTGGCATGTGAAGCACATTGTGATAGCTGCTGAAAATCACGCCAATGGCTGCAAGGACGACGCATAGGGCGCCCGTGGCCCTGATGCCGATGAGGCTCGTCCCCGCCGATACCAGCACCAGCGCAAGTCCCAGTGCCGGCAGAAACCAGAGGTGGAAAGCGGTGCCTCCAGAGATCAGGTCGCGCGGGCCGAATGACCATTGCTGGATCGGACAGATTTGCAGGAAGACGAAGTAGGCGAACATCCAGAACAGGTAGATCGGCAGCAGGCGTTTCAGCGGCTTGAAGACCACCGATAGATCGAGCCTCGCCAAGGGTTTCAGGAAATAGCCGCTGGTGATGAGGAAGAACGGCACCGAAACGCGACAGGCGATGGCGACGAGTGCTGCCCATGCGGGGTGAGGCGGATGCTGCGCCGGAGGCAGGCAATGCAGCAGAACGATAACGAACGAGAACACATAGCGCATCGCATCTATGGAGGTGTTGCGGTCTGGCCTGGCGAGTAGGATTTCGTCGGCCATCGGCAAATCTCCTCGAGGATGGGCAGGTCGTCTTCGTTTGCGTGCCGCTCGAGTGCAAGCGTCATTGTCAGGTTTTGGTGAACTCTCGATGTCCGACTGATTGTCTGCCCGCGAATTTGTGCCGAAAGGGGGCAAAATCACGCTGCGTTCGCCGGCTGCTCCCGAGCGGAAAGGCGGTCGCCAACGTGACGGACGTGCAGACACTTGGGGCGAACCAACCCTTTGCCCTCCGTAGAAAACTGCCTATATCGCACACATGTTGATCCGCACCGTCGTCCGCCTTTTCGAGACATGGCTCGATCCGTTCTATCGCAATGACGAACTGCGGCCGCCGCAGTCGCTTTACGCGTTCATCTGGTACTATGTCCGCCAGGCCAAAGGGCCGTTTCTGGCGATGGCAGTGCTCGGTGGTGCCGTGGCGATGCTCGAGGCGGCGCTGTTCTGGTTCGTCGGCCATCTCGTTGACATCCTCGACACGGTTCCCAAAGGCGATGGCTGGCACGGGCTTCTGTCCGGTCACGGCTGGTCGTTGCTGGGCATGGTTTTCGTCGTGCTCGTCGTGCGTTTCATCGTCGTCAGCCTTGGTGCACTGGTCGAGGAGCAGGTGGTCGTGCCGGGCTTTCTGAACCTGGTTCGCTGGCAGGCCTATGTGCATGTCGCCCGCCAATCGCTGAGCTTCTTCCAGAACGACTTTTCCGGGCGGATCGTCACCAAAGTCTGGTCTGCCGGCCAGTCGACCGGCGATCTCGTGGTGTCGTTGCTGCAGGTGGTGTGGTTCATCATCATCTATGCGGCGTCCACGGTAGCCCTTGTCGGCGGGCTCGACTGGAGGCTGGCGCTGATCGTTGCCGTCTGGATCGGCATGTTCTGCCTGCTGGCACGCTTTTTCGTACCGCGCATCCGTCGCCATGCCCGCGATGCCGCCGAGGCCTCGTCGATGCTCAACGGCCGCATGGTCGATGCCTACGCCAATATCCAGACACTCAAGCTCTTCGGCCGCGAGGACCGCAACGATCTCTATATCCGCGACGGCTTCGACCGCTTCCAGGCGGCGGTCATGCCTTTCACGCGGCTGTTGACCGGGGTGCGCTCGTCGCTCGCCTTGCTGTCGGGTGTGATGATCACCAGCATTGCCGCCTTTGCGATCCAGCTTTGGCTCTCCGGGACAATCACGACGGGCGGGGTGGCCTTTACGCTCAGCATGGTGCTGCGCCTCAACATGTTGTTCGGCCGGATGATGACGCAGTTCAACTCGATCATGCGCAATCTGGGGACCATCCAGAACGCCGCGGAGATGATCTCTCAGCCGATCGGGCTGGTCGACCGGCCGGACGCAAAGGCGCTGGTGGTGTCGCGGCCGGAGATTCGCTTCGAGAAGGTCAGGTTTCATTATGGGCGCGGCAGCGGCGTAATCGAAGATTTCTCGCTGGTCATCAAGCCTGGTGAAAAGGTCGGTATCGTCGGCCGCTCCGGTGCCGGCAAGACGACGCTGGTTAACCTGCTGCTGCGTTTTTACGATCTGGAAGCCGGCAGCATCCTGATCGACGGTCAGGATATTTCCGGCGTCACCCAGGAATCGCTGCGCGCGGCTATAGGCATGGTGACGCAGGATACGGCGCTGCTCAACCGCTCCATCCGCGACAACATCCTGTTTGGTCGGCCTGATGCGGGCGCCGACCTGCTGCTTCAGGCTACCAGGCGGGCCGAGGCGGACACATTCATCGCCGATCTCGAGGACCAGAATGGCCGCAAAGGCTTCTCCGCCCATGTCGGTGAGCGTGGGGTCAAGCTGTCCGGCGGCCAGCGTCAGCGCATCTCCATTGCCAGGGTCATGCTCAAGGATGCGCCGATCCTGGTGCTCGACGAGGCGACCTCGGCACTGGATTCCGAAGTGGAGGCAGCCTTGCAGTCCAATCTGCTGGCGATGATGGAGGGCAAGACGGTTCTGGCAATCGCCCATCGGCTGTCGACGATTGCAGCCCTCGACCGCCTCGTTGTCATCGAGAAGGGGCGGATAATCGAGGATGGCAGCCACGCGGAACTGCTCTCGCGCAACGGCCTCTACGCCGAGCTCTGGGCGAGGCAATCGGGAGGCTTCATTGCCGTCGACGCGGAATAGTCGGGCTAACGGGCGATGGTGAAGTCGGTGATGAGCCCGTAGTGGTTTGACCCCATGGCATCCTCGATCCGACGCACGGATTTCAGCTGCAGCGGCGGCCTCGCAAACACGTGATCGATGGCGATACCTAAGGCGCCGGTCTCGATCGGCCAGGTCGCGGGCTCCGGGAAAACGTGGGCCAGATTGCTGCGGCGGAGAAACGCCTGCATGTCTGGTTCGACCACGGCCGCATTGAAATCGCCGGCGAGCAGCAGCGGTTCGCCGACCGCGTTCAAGTCGTCGGACAGGGCAGCCAGTTCGTCGGCATGGAAGTCGTCGAAATAGGGTTTGCTCAGATGGGCGGAGGCGAAGGCGATCTTCTGGCCATCGATGTCGATGGTCGCCAGAATGAACCGGTTTCTCCACAACCCGCTGAGGCTACCAATCGACTGCGAGAGGAACGGGCGTTTGGACATCAACAGGCTGTCGCAATTGTCCTCCATCACGCCGCAGCCGATGCGGTATGGATAGATGGCAGCCAGTCGCGTCATCTGCGACAGCATCGGCGGCGCCTCGAACATTTCCACGACATCGGCCTTGGAGTTGAGAACGAGATCGGCAATTTTTTCCGAATTGGCGAAATTGTCGCCGTCGATGTTGAAAGACAGCAGCCGGTAGGATGGCTGCGCGTCAGCGGGAGCCGGCGTTTCTGCGCGGGCCTGAAGCAGGACGATCGAATGACCGGTGATGGCGATCGCCACGACCAGCATGGCGATGGCGTACCAGTGGCGACGCACGGCAAGCGCCAGCAGCGCTCCGACAATGCAGGCGATGCCGATGTGGGTCTGCAGGCTCTCGAAGAAGGCGAGGATCCACAGGTGCGTGACATAACGGGCCGCCAGGATGCCGAGAATGCAGGTGGTCACCACCGATATCACGCAGTAGATGGTATCTCTCATGACCCTGGGTAACCTCTGGATGGGCGCTTCTGTGGAGCGACTAGCACGGTGCCCCTGTTGTTGCAACGCAGCAAGTTTGCGATAGTTATTTTTGCAGTGCAACGCGGGGATTTGCTTTGCGAATTCGTCGGCAATTCATGCGGTTACCACAATACCCCAAGCGTAGACGGTTTTGATCTGTCATGCGCCCATAAAACTGTAGTTTTGCCCGCGACATTGTGCCCACCTCCGCTGGCAAGACTGGACATGGCGTTCGATCAAGCTTAGAAACCGGCTGGGGGCGGAGAAAATCTATGGCAGAATTGTGGCCTGGGCGATTCGCCGGAGTTGAAGGATTGCCGCGGCACATCCGCGGTTCTGCGTGAAGAGGAGGGGCCGCGTGAGCGAGAACGACACGAAGAGCGAGACCTTGGGCGAGCCGACGCGGCGCGATTTTCTATATATAGCAGCCGGCATGGCCGGCGTGGTCGGTGCCGTTTCGGCCGTCTGGCCATTTATCGACCAGATGCGGCCGGATCAATCCACACTGGCGCTTGCTTCCGTCGAAATCGATGTTTCCAGCCTTGAGCCCGGCATGTCGTTGACAGTCAAATGGCGTGGCAAACCGGTCTTCATCCGCAACCGGACAGAAAAAGAAATCGCCGAGGCCAATTCCGCCCCGATCGGCGATCTCAAAGATCCGGTCGCGCGCAACGCCAACCTGCCTCCCGAAGAACCAGCTAGTGACGTCGCCCGCTCGGCCGGCAAGGGCAAGGAGAACTGGATCGTGATGATCGGTTCCTGCACCCATCTCGGCTGTGTGCCGCTCGGCACGTCGGGGGAATATGGCGGGTGGTTCTGTCCCTGCCATGGGTCGGTCTATGACACTGCCGGTCGTATCCGGAAGGGTCCCGCACCCATGAACCTCGCCATACCGACGTTCGCATTTACATCCGACAAAGTGATCAAGATCGGTTGAGGGGGATACTGAATCATGAGTGGTCAATCAACCTACGAGCCATCCACCGGACTTGAAAAGTGGATCGACTCGCGGCTTCCTTTGCCGCGTCTGGTCTATGACAGCTTTGTCGCCTATCCGGTGCCGCGCAACCTGAACTATGCCTATACGTTCGGCGCTATGCTGGCTGTCATGCTGGTGCTGCAGATCCTGACAGGCGTGGTTCTGGCGATGCATTACGCCGCCGAGACGACCGTGGCGTTCAATTCCGTCGAAAAGATCATGCGTGACGTCAACCATGGCTGGCTGCTGCGCTACATGCATGCCAACGGTGCCTCGTTCTTCTTTGTCGCTGTCTACCTGCACATCGCTCGAGGGCTGTATTACGGTTCCTACAAGGCACCGCGCGAGGTTCTCTGGATCCTTGGCGTCATCATCTACCTGCTGATGATGGCGGCCGGGTTCATGGGCTATGTGCTTCCCTGGGGCCAGATGTCGTTCTGGGGCGCGACCGTGATCACCGGCTTTTTCTCTGCGCTGCCCTACGTCGGTGAATGGGTCCAACAATTCCTGCTTGGCGGCTTTGCCGTCGACAATCCGACGCTGAACCGCTTCTTCTCGCTGCACTACCTGCTGCCGTTCATGATCGCCGGCGTCGTCGTGCTGCACATCTGGGCGCTGCATGTGGCGGGCCAGACGAACCCGACCGGCGTCGAGATCAAGACCAAGACGGATACGGTGCGCTTCACGCCCTATGCGACGATGAAGGATGCGCTCGGTGTATCCGTGTTCCTGCTGGTCTACGCCTACTTCGTCTTCTACCTGCCGAACTATCTTGGCCACGCCGACAACTACATTCCTGCCGATCCGCTGAAAACGCCGGCGCATATCGTGCCTGAATGGTATTTCCTGCCGTTCTACGCGATGCTGCGCTCGATTACCTTCAACATCGGGCCCATCGACTCGAAGCTGGCCGGCGTGCTCACCATGTTCGGCGCGATCCTGGTGCTGTTTTTCGTGCCGTGGCTCGATACGTCGAAGGTTCGCTCGGCTGTCTACCGTCCCTGGTACAAGGTGTGCTTCTGGCTGTTCGTCGCCAACGCAATCTTCCTCGGTTGGCTCGGAGCTATGCCGGCGGAGGGGACCGGGCTTTTCGGCCTCTTGTTCCATGGCGACCTCAGGGGCAATTACGTCGCCTACTCGCAGTTCGGGACACTCTTCTACTACGGCTTCTTCCTGGTGATCATGCCGGTCCTCGGCCTGGTCGAGACACCGCGACGAATACCGAACTCGATCACCGAGGCGGTACTCGAGAAGCAGAACCGCAAGTCCGCTCCAGCGGTCGTGGTCGGGGCATGAGCGTGGCGATGGGGAAGACGATGATGAGCAAGTTTGCTGCCGGCTTTCTGACGCTGGCACTCCTCGCCGGCGCAGGCACGGCGCTTCATGCCGAGGACACCAAGCCGCCCGCCGAGGCAACACCGGTCTATCCGCTCAAGGAGCCGCGGGAGCAAAAATGGACGTTCGCCGGTCCCTTCGGCTACTACGACAAGGCGCAGCTGCAGCGTGGGCTTAAGGTCTATGCCGAGGTCTGTTCCGCCTGCCATTCGATGAGCCTCGTGCCGTTTCGCACGCTCAGCGATCTCGGCTATTCGGAGGCGCAGATTAAGACCTTCGCCGCCAACTACGAGACGCAGGACGGACCGAACGCGCAAGGGGAGATGTACACCCGGAAGGCTGTTCCATCCGACCATTTCCCGTCGCCTTTTCCCAACAAGGAAGCGGCTGAGGCTGCCAACCACGGTGCCGCACCGCCGGACTTCTCGCTGCTTGCCAAGGCGCGTGAGGTCGAGCGCGGCTTCCCGGGGTTCGTCTTCGATATTTTCACGCAGTATCAGGAGAGCGGGCCGGATTACATATACTCGCTGCTGACAGGCTACGAGGAACCGCCGGCCGGTTTCCAGGTGCCGCCGAACGGGCACTACAATCCGTACTTCCATGCGGCAGCCGTGCTGGCTATGCCGAAGCCGCTGTCGGATGGCCAGGTGACCTATGACGACGGATCGCCCCAGACGGTCGACCAGTACGCCCGCGATGTCTCTTCCTTCCTGATGTGGGCCGCCGAGCCGCATCTGGAGGAGCGCAAGCACACCGGCTTCATGGTCATGGTGTTCCTGCTGATCTTCACCGTCCTGATCTATCTGGTAAAGCGGTCGGTCTACGCCAAGACCGAGCACTAAGAAGGACAATAGGTTTAAGACGATGCCGCCTCGGGCGGCCTCGTCATTGCTAGGTTCGAAGCTGTCTCTGCTTGCGCAATGACGATTACGCTTTCGGCTGGACATGGCTGGCTGCTCCACCCTATTGGTGGCTTTTTGCAACGAACAGCAGCAGGCTCCTTCGCCAATGACAACCCGTGACAATGAACTTATCCGATCGATCCGCTCCATTCCGGATTATCCTAAGCCCGGCATCATGTTCCGCGATATCACTACGCTGCTCGGCAATCCCCGGGCTTTCCGGCGTGCCGTCGATGAACTTGTGCAGATCTGTGCCGGCATGAAGATCGACAAGGTCGCCGGCATGGAAGCGCGTGGCTTCATTCTCGGCGGCGCTGTGGCTCACCAGCTGTCTGCCGGCTTCATCCCTATCCGCAAGAAGGGCAAGCTGCCCCATGAAACAGTCAGCATCGCCTACAGCCTGGAATACGGCCTCGACGAAATGGAGATGCACCGCGATGCGGTCATGCCCGGCGAACAGGTGATCCTTATCGACGACCTCATCGCCACCGGCGGCACCGCTGTCGGCGCGACGCAGTTGCTGCGGCAGATGGGCGCTGAGGTGGTGGCTGCCTGCTTCGTCATCGACCTGCCGGATCTCGGTGGTCGCCGGAAGCTCGAAGCGCTGGATGTGGCCGTGCACACGCTGGTGGAATTCTCGGGCCACTAGCCGGTTCCCGAGCCATCGAGAGCGGCGTCACTCGAATTCGAGGACGCTACTTTCGAAACGGAGAACCGGGATGCCGTCCTGGTTCCCGCCCTCGCAGAGGATGGTGTTGATGATCCATCCCGGGCGCGAGGCGAGGCTGCGGCTCGACAACAGCGTCACCGAATAGCGCACCGTGTCGCCGGCAAAGATCGGTCGCAGCCATTGCAGGTTCTTGAAGCCGGGCGAGGGGCCGAGTTTCGGCGTTTTCAGCCCTTGGCCTTCGAGGCGGGCGGTTTCTTCGTTCCAGAAGGCGACGAAGGTCTTCATCCAGGCCGAGCAGCTGTGCCAGCCAGAGGCGCAGAGGCCGCCGAACAGCGATTGTCTCGCCGCTTCCGGATCGACGTGGAAAGGCTGAGGGTCAAAGCGCGTCGCATAGGCGACGATGCGATCCGCGTCGAAGGTATAGGTGCCGATATCGACCTTGAGGCCGATGGCATAGGTCTCCGCCATGGTCATGCCGGACCCCGTGCCGCAGTCTCGATGCGGAACATGATGGAGTTTTCCCCGAGGCTGACGATCTCGCCGCGTTGGTTCTCCACCTCGTGACGGAATTTGACGATACCGATCCCCGGGCGGGACCGCATGGGACGGGACTGGAGTACCGTGGAACGACCGGACAGCGTATCGCCGGCGAGGACCGGCTTGCGCCATTCCATGAGGTCGATGCCCGGCGAGCCTTCGGAAAGCGAACGGCACAGGAAGCTGTCGAACATCATCCGCATGAACATCGACGAGGTATGCCAGCCCGACGCTGCAAGGCCTCCGAGGATGCTGGCGCGGCCGGCTTCCTCGTCAAGATGCATCGGCTGCGGATCGAATTCCTGCGCGAATGCGATGATTTCCGCCGACGCCACCGCCATCGGGCCGAGCGGAAAGCTGCGGCCGACGGTGAAATCTTCGAATGCAAGTCTCTCGTCAGCCATCGCGGTCTCCTCTCGTTTCGCGCGATACGGCTTGCGCCGGATCAGGTGTTGAAGCGGAAGTGGATGACGTCGCCGTCCTGGACCACGTATTCCTTGCCTTCGTCGCGGCCCTTGCCAGCTTCCTTGGCGCCGACTTCACCCTTGAAGTTGATGTAGTCGTCGTAGCTGATGGTGAAGGCGCGGATGAAGCCGCGTTCGAAATCGGTGTGGATGACGCCGGCCGCTGCCGGTGCCTTCGTGCCACGCGCAATCGTCCAGGCGCGCGTTTCCTTGGGGCCGACGGTGAAGTAGGTGATGAGGTCGAGCAAGCTGTAGCCGGCGCGGATCAGGCGGTCGAGACCGGCTTCCTCTAGACCGAGGGCCTCCAGAAACTCCTTGGATTCCTCATCCGGCAGCTGCGCCACTTCGGATTCGATGGCAGCCGAGATGATGACGCATTGCGACCCTTGCGCCTTGGCCATTTCTTCCACGGCCTTAGTATGAGCGTTGCCGCTGACCGCATCGCTTTCGGCGACGTTGCAGACGTAGAGCACCGGGTGCGACGTCAGCAGGTTCAGCCCCTTCAGGATCTCCAGCTCTTCGGCGTCGAGTTTCGGCAGCAGGGTGCGGACCGGCTTGCCTTCGTTGAGGAGCGCGAGCGACGCGTCCATCATCGGCAACAGCGTCATCGATTCCTTGTCGTTGCTCTTGGCGCGCTTGCGAGTCTGCTCGGTGCGGCGCTCCAGGCTCTCGAGATCGGCCAGCATCAGTTCCGTGTCAATTGTCTCGGCATCGCCGACCGGATTGATGCGGCCTTCGACGTGGGTGATGTCGTCGTCTTCGAAGCAGCGCAGCACGTGCACGACAGCATCGACTTCGCGGATATTGGCGAGGAACTTGTTGCCGAGGCCTTCGCCCTTGGAGGCTCCGCGCACGAGGCCTGCGATGTCGACGAAGGAAATGCGGGTCGGGATGATTTCCTTCGAGCCCGCAATACCGGCCAGCTTCTGCATGCGCGGATCCGGCACGGCGACTTCGCCGGTGTTCGGTTCGATGGTACAGAACGGATAGTTGGCCGCCTGAGCCTGCGCCGTCTTGGTCAGCGCATTGAAGAGTGTGGACTTACCGACATTCGGAAGGCCGACGATACCGCATTTGAAGCCCATGGCTGTGACACCTGATTTACTGGAAATGTTCTGTGCGTATGAGATAAAGGAGCAGGGCGGTCAAGCCTTTCGGCACCTGCAGGGCCGTTGTCTTGAAGGTATGGCGGATTTGCCCTACAATCCGCGACGAGGCGATGGGATTGAAAGGCGGCGCGATAACGTCAAAAGGCCGGTCGATTCTATCGGGGGCGCTATGGTTTGCCCATCGGCCGCGCTGGTTATCGAGCAGGGGCCTCAGCTTGTAAGACACGCATGTTCGTTCTTGAACATTGTCCGCTTGAACACAGCCTGTCGCAGCGCAATATAAGGCCAAGTCGAGCCCAGCAGAGCTCCGGCGTCTTCAGGAGACGGATTTTCCATGAGTGCCAGCAGTACAAACCTCAAACCCAAGACCGTGACCAAGCCTAAGCTTGAGCAGCCCAAGATGTACAAGGTCATCCTGATCAACGACGATTTTACGCCGCGCGACTTCGTCATCATGGTGCTGAAGGCCGTGTTCCGCATGAGCGAGGAAACCGGAGCGAGGATGATGATGACAGCCCATCAACTGGGTTCCTGCGTCATCGTCGTATGCGCCAAGGACATTGCCGAGACCAAGGCCAAGGAAGCCACCGACTACGGCAAGGAAGCCGGATTCCCGCTGATGTTCACCACCGAGCCGGAGGAATAGGCGGGGAGAGCATTGTTGCCTGGGAGGCTATCCTCTTTTGACGTTCAATCGTTGCGGATCTGGAAGCCGGCCTTGTTCTGGGTGAAACCGCAGCTTTCATAGAAGCGATGTATATGTTCGCGCTGCCGCTCTGTCAGCAGCATCACCTTGTAACAGCCGGCGGTAAAGGCGACATCAATGGCGTGCAGCATAACAGTGCGCCCATAGCCTTTGCTGCGTTGCTCCTCCAGCGTCACGACATTTTCGATGAGAGCGTAAGGTCGAGTTCCACGGGTAAGGTTGGGGATGATCAGAAGCGTTGCCGTGGACACCGGTCGATGGTCGGCGGTCCCGAGAAAGACACGGAGGCCCGGCTGCGCCAGCATTTCTGCGTAAGCGGTCTGCGCCGCATCCGCCGTCGGTTCGGGATCGGCGGGGTTTAGTTGCCGGTAGAGGTCGAGAAGCTGGTCAAGGTCCGAAGCTTCGGCCTGGCGTACGGCAAACCCTGCTTCCCCGCTGCCGGTCATTGGTCGCCGTCCTTACCGCCAAACAACTTCTTCAGCATGTCCGCCATCGGTCCTGTGGTCGGCAGGGCCTTGGGCTGGTTGAAATTGCGTGCAGCGCGGATGTGCGACTGGCCTGGTGGCTTTCCCGATGCGGCCAGCTTCGGTGCCTTTTCTTCCGACGACTTGTCGCCGACAGCGAGCGCCAGCTTGTTCATCAACTGCGAGTCCTCGTTGCGGACAAGCATGTCGGCGTGGTCGGCCAGCGTTTCGAGCAGAGGCTCGAGCCAGGTCTTGTCGGACTTGGCGAAGTCGCCGAGCACGTAGCTCTGTACCAGGTCCTTGACGCCGGGATGGCCGATGCCGAGGCGAAGGCGGCGATATTCCCGGCCGGCATGGGCGTCTATCGACTTGATGCCGTTGTGTCCGCCATGGCCGCCGCCCGTCTTCAGCCGTGCGCGGCCCGGAACGAGATCGAGTTCATCGTAGATGACGACGAGATCCGAAGGCTGCAGCTTGTAAAAGCGCATCGCCTCCGCGACGGACTCGCCCGACAGGTTCATGAATGTTTGCGGCTTGATCAGCAGTACCTTCTGGCCATCGAGTTCACCTTCGGCAATGACGGCCTTGAACTTCTTCGTCCAGGGCGAGAAGCTGTGGCGACGGTGGATGGCATCGACGGCCAGGAAGCCGATGTTGTGGCGATTGGCTTTGTACTGGGGGCCGGGATTGCCGAGGCCGGCGATAAGAAGCATGGCTGTCGTCCTTTCGCAGATGACGGAGCCGTTCATCGACGCGAATGGGTCGTCAAGTCAAGACGGATTTTCTGACGGGTGAGGGGGCCAAGCGTCAGTTTTCGAGCGCCATGCCGTATTGCTCGAAGAGTTGCTTCTGCGTTCCGTCGGCGATCAGTGCGGTCAAGGCAACCTGCATCTTCTGGCGCAAATCCTCCGGAAAATCCTTGTGGCAGGCGATGCCAATCACCTGGCGCGATAAGAGGACGACGCGCTCCAGCGGCTTGCCCTCCTTGATCAGCTTGTCCATGTAGGGTTCCGATAGCGGCATCATGTCGATGCGGTCGTTCATCAGTTTTTTCAGCGTCGCCGACATGGTGGTGGCAACGTCGATCTTCGGGAAATCGAGATTGCGCAGCAGGGTCTCCGTATAGTCCTCGCGCCAGGTGCCGACGGAAAACTGCCTTGCTTGCTCGAGGGTTGCAGCGTTCACCGCGGTGCCGGTATGCTTGACGAGGAAATTGCGGTCGATCAGCAGTGGCTCCACCCATTTGAACAGGGCATCGCGCTCCGTTGTATGGGCAGTTGCAAATACGCAGTTCATCGGTGTCGTGCGGGCTTGTGAATAGGCGCGAGCCCAAGGGACGACGTCGATGGTAAAGTCGTTCAATCCGCGCATCAGCAGCTTGATCTGGTCGACGGCAGCGCCCTTGATGTCGCTTCCTTCGCGGTAGCTGAAGGGCGGATATTCTTCGGTCACGAAGGATACGGTCTGCGCCTCGGCCGTGACGGTGAGATGGGAGGCGATCAGGAGAGGCAAAAGCATTTTGATCATGGGCTTCTCCCGCGCGAGGTTCAGGATGCGATGGCCATGCTGCTGCGACCGCCGGGCATGCGGCCTGCCAGCGTTTCCATCAGCGCATCCGGATGCTGTGGCCTGTGGAAGAGATAGCCCTGGCCATAGTCGATACCCATGGCGATCAGCGTCGCGCACTCGTCCTCGGTCTCTATGCCTTCTGCGATCACCGTACAGTTCATCTTGTGCGACAGGGTCGTGATGCTTTCGACCAGCATCCGGCTCTTGCGACGGACGTCCGGAGACGCGTCGTTGATGGCCTTGGTGAACGACTGGTCGATTTTGATGATGTCGACTGGAAAGCGGTTGATGTAGCTCAGCGACGAATAGCCCGTCCCGAAATCGTCCAGTGCGATGCGACATCCGAAACTGCAGATCTCATTGATGATGTTGCGGACCTCGGGATTGTCGTCCATCAGGACCGCCTCGGTGATCTCGATGACGATCCGCTGCGGCTTGATTTCGTGGCGCATGAGTAAACCGGCGATCAGGGCCGGCAGTGCCGGCTCGAACTGCAGCGGCGAGAAGTTGATCGCGAGATAGACATCCTGCATCCCGTCGAGCTTGGAGATGCGGGCGAGGTTGGCGATGGCTTTTTCCATGATCCGCGTTCCGATGCGGATGATGGATCCCGTTTCCTCGGCGATATCGATGATCGGCTTTGGCGGCAGGATGCCCTTCTGCGGATGATGCAGGCGCATGAGCGCCTCGAAGCCGGCGATCGCGCGATCCTCGATGTTGACGATCGGCTGCAGGTAAGCCTCGAACCAGTCTTCGGTCAGCCCAGTCTCGATGAAGGTTTCGACCTCGGCGCGGCCACGTGCGTCGTCCAGCATGCTGTTGTCGAAGATCTGCGCGCCATTTTTGCCCTCGCGTTTCTTGGCATACATGGCCATGTCGGACTTCTGCAGCAATTCGGAGGCGTTGGCAGCGTGGCGCGGATAGATAGCGATACCGATGCTGGCGCTCAGGCGGGCGTCGCCGACGAACGGGGCTGCGAAGATCTCTGCGACGCTGGCTGCCATGGCGAGTGCCTTTTCTTCCGCGTCTTCGGACAAGATCAGAATTGCAAATTCGTCTCCGCCGAGGCGGGCTGCGATGTCACCCGGCGATAGGTGGGCCTGCAGGCGCGCGACAAGTTCGCACAGTGCTGCATCGCCGGCAGCGTGGCCGAGATTGTCGTTGATCCACTTGAAACGGTCAAGATCGATAAACAGGCAGGCGAGTTCCCGGTGACGCAGGTCTGCCTCGTTGATCTTGGCATCGAGCGCGGTCTCGAAACCCTGGCGGTTCAGGAGGCCGGTCAGGTGATCGGTGATCGCCTGGCGCAGATTGCGGTCTTCGGATTGCTTGAGTTCGGTGACATCCGTCATGACCGACAGCGACCGTCCGCCCTTGACGGCTGTCGATTCCAGGATGAGCAGGTCCATGATCCGGCCGTCGATACAGGGGAACTTGACCGTCACCTCGATCTGCGGTGCGGCCCGGCCGTGTTGCTGCTTTCGCTGAATGTATTTCTCGCGGGACTGTTCCATCAGCAGGCTGGCGAAGGGGCGGCCGAGCACCTGCTCCCGTCGGTAGCCTGTCGCGGCCAGCCAGTAATCACTGACGGCGGAAATGCAATCGTTCTCGTCGAGGGAGAACAGCATGGCGGGCGTGAGGTTGTAGGTATCGGTTGCGCCGCGATGGGCGAGCTTCAGCTCCGTCTCCTCGCGCTCCAGCTTGATCTGCATCTCGTTGAAGCTGCGCGCCAGCCGACCCATTTCGTCGTTCGACTGCCAGTCGACGTGGTGGCGGGAGCCGAGCTGGCGTGTCGCCTCGATGGCATGGGCGAGCCGCATCAGCGGCTGGATGACAAATATCCGGTTACCGATCAGGGCTGTTCCGAAAACGGTCAGTACGGCGAAGATGAAAATCGAGATGAAGACGATCTCTTCGTGCTTCAGTCCGTCGAAGATGCCGAGTTGCGGGTAGAGAACGGTGATGGTGCCGAGCGTCTTCTTGCCGTCCACCGTGTTGTAGGTGATGGCGCGCGAGATCGATTCCAGCTTGCCGTCGAAGGATTTGGGAATGGTCGACTGGGTGATGTCCAACTGGCCGGATGTATCGCGGACATTGACCTGGACCTGCTCGCCCTCGGAGACAGTGGTGGCGCTGACCTGGGTGATGGTATCCTCGTCCAGATCCCAGAGGGGCTTGGCAAGCGCCTGTGCATTGGCGGCCAGCAAGACCGTGATGTGATCGCGGATTTCCTTCTCGGCGCGTTCCGACGAGAGAAACAGGAACAGCACGAACAGCGGTGCGACAAAGACCAGAAGGGCGCCGCAGACGATCGCAAAAAACCTGTTTTCGACGGAATTGTTCATCGCGTCCGAATCTTCCCCTGGTTGAAGGTGGCGCTCGAGCGATGTCGATCGGACGGCTGCAACTCTGTGGCGTAAAGTTTCACAGATTTGTTAAGGGTTGCTGAAACGGCGGGGTTAACGGTGTGGTACTGCGGTGCCCGAGGCCAATGGTCCCAACTTGGTTGCAGGCACGAAAAAACCCGCCGTCCGTTGAGGATGGCGGGTTCTGATCTCTTCGACGTTTTCGGAAAAGCTTACTCTTCCGAAGTGCCTTCTTCTTCTGTCGTTTCGTCTTCAACGACGTCGACTACCGGCGGAACGATCGTGGCAATCGTGAAGTCACGATCGGTGATCACAGGCTGTACATCTTTCGGCAGTGTAACGTCCGAAATGTGGATGCTGTCGCCGATCTTCAGGCCGGTCAGGTCGACCGAGAAGGATTCCGGGATCTTGTCGGCAGGGCAGGTGACTTCAACGGCGTGGCGAACGATGTTGAGAACGCCGCCGACCTTGATGCCAGGGGCCTTGTCGTCGTTGAGGAAGTGAACCGGGATTTCAACGGTCACCTGGGTGTTGCCGGAGACGCGCAGAAAATCGACGTGCAGAACGAAGTCACGGACCGGGTCGAGCTGGTAGTCCTTCGGCAGGACGCGGTAGGACTTGCCGTCGACTTCGACCGTTACGATCGTTGTCAGGAAGCCACCGGCGTGAACGCGCTTGGTGACTTCATTGGTGTTCAAGGTGATGGAAACGGGAGCCTGCTTGTCGCCATAGATGACAGCAGGAATGAGACCTTTGCGGCGAAGTTCACGGGCGGACCCCTTACCGACCCGTTCGCGTGCGTCGGCCTTGAGCTGATAGCTTTGGTTGCTCATGGCAATTCCTTTCAAGATTACTGGAGAGTCTTGGCCTTTGCGGTGAACCGCGTGGCAAGACCGGAGGACGGCCGAAACCGGCCCCATCCGCATTGCCTCCAAGGGTGTCTGCGCGGACGCGTGGCGTATAGGGCAAAAGACTGTAAAACGCAAGACTACCGGCCGCATCGCGACGGAAACGCGATATTAACGCCGAAAAGCGGTTTGGCCTCGTCTTCTGGAGACGGGAATGTCAGGCTATTTGCGCCGGGTATTCTACGGAAAATCGGTTGCGGTTTCTCCGACATGCGAGACTTGGGCATTTACCGAAGTGCGGAACCGATCCGCGTCGCATGGATAATATCGGAGGCGGTCGGGTTTCGGCGGATCGACGGTTGACAGGTTGTAGCGTCGTCTTTCACAGTCGCCCGGTGCAACGGCATAGGGAGAGTTGTTATGCGTTACCGGACCATCGCTGCTGCAATCGTTCTGACAACCGGTCTTTCAGGCGCATCTTACGGCGCCGAGGTGAACGAGCAGGGTGCCAAGGATCTGCGTAACTCGCTCAGCGCGTTCCTGCCCCACGATATCGCCAGCACTTTCCTCTCCGTCAAGCCGATAGGCAATCGTTACGAGGTTACCTACGACCTCACGAAGTTGCTCGACCGGTTTCCTTCCCCTGATTTCACGATTTCCGGCCTTAAGCCGCTCACGATGTTCGCGGCGCCTGCGGAGAAGGGCTTGTGGAACATCGATGGCGACAATTCCCTCGATATTTCCGCTCATTCCAAGCTGGGCGACGGGCCGGCGACCGATATCCAATATCAGATGGGGTCGATGGTCTATAGCGGGGTGTTCGATCCTGCGATCAGCTACATGCGCTCGCTGGATGCGACGGCGAGGGACTTCAGAATGTCCTCGATCTCAGGGGCTCAAAAGGTCGAGGCTGGCGCTGCCGGCATGACCTACAAGTTCTCGTCCATCGATACGGCCAGGCCGGGCACCGTCGATATGCTCGCCAGCGGTGCGATGCCCAGCTTTTACGAGAAGATCGCCGGCCAGGCCTCGGGCAATGCCGAGATCAAGGCGGACAATATGACATTCGACGCCAAGGCGACCGGCGTACCGATCAATGCATTGCGCGATCTCATCCGCTTTGTTTTCGAACACGCCGAAGCCAAGAAGCTGTCGAAGCGCGGTGGCGAAAAATTCCAGAAGCTGGTGCGCAATGCGCTGCCGCTGTTCGGCTCGCTCGAGGAAACCGCCGTCGCCAGCAATCTCTCGGTACTGACCGATGTCGGGACGGCGTCGCTGGACAAGCTCACCTACTCCTTCAAGATGAACGGCCTGACCGAAGCGTCCAGCATCGGCTTCGGGCTGAGGGCGGAAAAGCTGAAGCTTGCTTCCGGCCTGGTGCCAGAGGGCTACGAGGCGCTGGTGCCCGACACGACCGTGGTGGAAGTCGGTATCCCCGACATGAACTTCGCGGCGGCTGCCGACATACTGCTGAACACCGATTTCTCGACGCCGGAGGGCCTGTCCACTGAAAGCGGCCGGAAGATCGGCAGTGCCATCTTTCCAAACGACAAGCTGACGATCGACTTTCCCGAGATCAGCGCGGTTTCCAGCGTTTATGATATCGCTGTCTCCGGCAAGGTTGTCTCCAACCTCCAGCAAACCAATCGCTACGCGTTGCAGATGAGCGTGCTTTCCCGCGACTACGACAAGACTATCGCCTTCGTCCAGAATGCCGCAAAGACCGACGCTGAGCTTAACCAGATCTCCTTTGGGATGATGATGGCGAAGGGATTTGCCAAGACCGATCCGGACGGCCGGCAGCGCTGGGATGTGACTGTGACCGAGGATGGCGCCTTCACCGTCAATGGCCAGGTAATCACCCCGGCAAAGTGACGACGCCTTTTCGAGGAGCTGCCCTTCACGTGCCGATACCAAGGGCAAGCTGCACTTAGGCATTGCGCTTGCCGGCGTTTCGCGCGAAGATTTCAGCTTCGAAGCCTTGGGAGGGGCGCATGCACAATGAGATGGCTCATGCGGAGCGGGTCTACGCCAGCGCGCAGCTTAAATCGGCTGCGGCGAGTTCACCGATCATAGCCTCCTGGCACCGCTGCATGTCGATGTATCAGCTGGCGCCGGAGCAGAACCGCGCACCGCTGCGCCTGACGGATGAGGAGTTCCGGCTGGCAAGGGAGCAATCGGCACAACTCATCGTCGAAGCGACCGACGAGCTCGACCGCCTGTTCCTGACGGTCGGCAAGGCCGGCTGCTGCCTGCTTCTCACCGACAGCAAGGGCGTTGCGCTGGAGCGGCGCGGAACCGGCAGCGAGGACAAGGATTTTCGCAGCCTCGGGCTTTGGCCTGGCGCCGTCTGGAGCGAGGCCAGCGCCGGGACCAACGGCATCGGTACAGCACTGGCCGACGAGCGTTCGGTGACTATCTATCGCGACCAGCATTTTCTCTCTTCGAACATCAATCTCAGCTGCACGTCTGCGCCGATCCGCGACCATCGTGGGCAGCTGACGGCCGCGCTCGATATTTCGACCTGCCGCGAGGACGTCAACGAAATGGCGCTGGCCATCCTGTCGCAGGCGGTGCGCGATGCCGCGCTTCGCATCGAGACCAATCTCTTCCGCAGCGCTTTTCGCGGCTCCCGAATTGTCATGGTTCCAAGCGGCAGCAATCCGGCGGCAGCGCTTCTGGCCGTCGACAAGGACGACCTCATTCTCGGCGCCACCCGCGCTGCAAGGCTGGCGCTCAAACTCGACGATGCCCGGATAAAGGCTGGACTGCCGGCATCCGATGCCTTGCACGAGGATCGCAGTGACGATGGCGCAGACCTCATGGAGGCCGAACGCGCAGCCCTGCGCCGCGTGCTGTCGCGCAACCACGGCAACGTTTCCCAGGCAGCCCAGCAGCTCGGCATCAGTCGCGCGACGATGCACCGCAAGATGAAGAAGCTCGCGCTTCACTGACATTTCAGTCGGAGCTGACGATGGGCAATACGGCTCGCACGCAGTCTCATGAGGCTGTGTGGACCGAGCCGACCGGGTAGATGTTGCCTATCGTGTGATCGTTTGCCTGTCGCATAGGCATCATCTTGTCTCACAAGTGAAACACTGTGCACTGCGGCATTGATTGCCGGCTCTACCTCAGGCGCCTTTCCGGGTGCAGGTTCCTCCCATCGATCCGCAGGATCAGTTCACCCAGGGAGAATGACATGCTGCATCAGAAAATCGTCGAGTCGCCGTTCAAGCTGAAATACGGCAACTACATCGGTGGCCAGTGGCGCGAGCCGATCTCCGGAAAATACTTCGACAACACCACCCCCGTGACCGGCGGCAAACTCTGCGAAATTCCTCGCTCCGACGAGAAGGACATCAACGCTGCCCTCGACGCCGCCCATGCCGCCAAGGATAGCTGGGGCAAGACGTCCACCACGGAGCGCTCGAACATCCTGATGAAGGTGGCGCAGCGTATGGAGGACAATCTAGAGCTGCTCGCCAAGGCCGAGACTTGGGATAACGGCAAGCCGATCCGCGAAACCATGGCGGCCGACATTCCGCTGGCAATCGACCACTTCCGCTATTTCGCGGCCTGCATCCGTGCCCAGGAAGGCTCGATCGGCGAAATCGACCACGACACGGTCGCCTACCATTTTCATGAACCGCTCGGTGTCGTCGGCCAGATCATTCCATGGAATTTTCCGATCCTGATGGCCGCGTGGAAGCTCGCGCCGGCGCTTGCTGCCGGCAATTGCGTGGTCATCAAGCCTGCCGAACAGACGCCGGCGTCCCTGCTGATCTGGGCCGAACTGGTCGGCGACCTGTTTCCTGCCGGCGTTCTCAACATCGTCAATGGCTTTGGCCTCGAAGCTGGCAAGCCGCTGGCCACCAGCCCGCGCATCGCCAAGATTGCCTTCACCGGCGAAACCTCGACGGGCCGGCTGATCATGCAGTATGCTAGCCAGAACCTCATCCCCGTGACGCTGGAACTGGGCGGCAAGTCGCCGAACATCTTCTTCGACGACGTCATGTCGCAGGACGACGATTTCCTCGACAAGGCGCTGGAAGGCTTTGCGATGTTCGCGCTCAACCAGGGCGAAGTCTGCACATGCCCCAGCCGGGCGCTGATCCAGGAATCGATCTATGACCGCTTCATGGAAAAGGCCGTCAAGCGCGTCGAGGCGATCAAGCAGGGCAATCCGCTTGACAGCGCCACGATGATCGGCGCGCAGGCCTCCAGCGAGCAGCTGGAAAAGATCCTGGCCTATCTCGACATCGGCCGGCAGGAAGGCGCGGAAGTGCTGACTGGCGGCTCGCGCAACGACCTCGGCGGCGAACTCGCCAACGGTTTCTACGTCAAGCCAACGATCTTCAAGGGCCACAACAAGATGCGGGTGTTCCAGGAAGAGATCTTCGGCCCCGTGGTCTCGGTGACGATGTTCAAGGACGACAAGGAAGCGCTGGAGATCGCCAACGACACCCTTTACGGCCTCGGTGCTGGTGTCTGGAGCCGTGACGCCAACCGTTGCTACCGCTTTGGCCGCGAAATCCAGGCGGGACGTGTCTGGACCAACTGTTACCACGCTTATCCGGCCCATGCGGCATTCGGCGGTTACAAGCAGTCGGGCGTCGGCCGTGAAAACCACAAGATGATGCTCGATCACTACCAGCAGACCAAGAGCATGCTGGTGAGCTACAGCACAAAGGCTCTCGGTTTCTTCTGAGAGCGGTGCGAATGGCTGAAGCTATCGGCCCTCTCCCTGACAAAGGGGGAGGGCAAAGCGTTTGCAGGAGGCGAGATGTCCGAAACCATCAATGGCGAACCGAGGGTTCTGGCGACCGATGCGGCGCTGGAGTTGATCCGCGAAATCCAGGTCGACCATCCCCACGTGCTTTTCCACCAGTCCGGCGGCTGCTGCGATGGATCGTCGCCGATGTGCTACCCCGTGGAGGAGTTCATGATCGGCGATCATGACGTGAAGCTCGGCGAGATCGGCGGCGTCCCGGTCTACATATCCGGCAGCCAGTTCGAAGCCTGGAGGCACACACAGCTGATCATCGACGTTGTGCCGGGCAGGGGCGGCATGTTCTCGCTCGACAACGGCCGCGAGAAAAGGTTTCTGACGCGCTCACGAATGTTCGACGGAGGCGAAGCCTGCGCGATCCCCTTGGTGAAAAGGGTCTAGGAGTCATACATTTGCGGTGACGGCAGTCTCAGTCGAACAGGCTGGAAACTGATTCTTCCAGGCTGGTCCGGTTTATCGCCTCGCCCATGAGGCTCGCCGTCGAGATGACGCGGATGTTGTGGGCAGATTGTACCGCTGTCGTCGGCTGGATCGAGTCGGTGATGACCAGCTCTTTCAGTTTCGACGATGTTACGCGGGTGACGGCGCCACCGGACAACACCCCATGGGTAATGTAAGCGGTGACACTAAGGGCGCCGTTCTTCAACAATGCTTCGGCGGCGTTGACTAGCGTACCGCCGGAATCAACAATATCGTCGATCAAGATGCAATCTTTGCCATGGACGTCGCCGATGATGTTCATCACTTCGGATTCGCCCGGGCGGTCGCGCCGCTTGTCAACGATCGCGAGCAGACAGTCCAATCTTTTGGCAAGCGCCCGTGCGCGAACTACGCCGCCGACATCAGGGGAAACAACAGTGATGTTGCTGATGTCGTAATGCGCCTTGATGTCCCGCGTCAGGATTGGCAAGGCGTAAAGATTGTCTGTCGGGATGTCGAAGAAGCCCTGAATTTGCCCGGCGTGAAGGTCGAGTGTGAGAACACGGTCAGCCCCGGCCTCGGTGATTAGGTTGGCCACCAGCTTCGCAGAAATGGGCGTGCGCGGACCGGGCTTGCGGTCTTGGCGGGCATAACCGAAATAGGGAAGAACGGCAGTAATGCGCCGAGCGGAAGACCGACGCATTGCGTCGATCATGATCAGCAGTTCCATCAGGTGATCATTAGCAGGATATGAAGTAGACTGTACAAGGAAGACGTCCTCGCCGCGGACGTTTTCCTGGATCTCGACGAAGATCTCCTGGTCTGCGAACCTGCGGACAGTTGCCCTGCCCAAGGGCACGTTGAGATAATTGCAGATCGCTTCGGCAAGTTGCCGGTTCGAGTTCCCTGCGAAAACCTTCATTTTGGTCCGCCCATTTCCAGTTTGATAGCCGCGCTTTTAACCGCCCCGGTCTCGAATGCAAGGGCTTAGGACAAGTGAAGCCCAGAATTGTGTGTAGGGGGGATGCTATCCACCGCGTGTCTGACGCCAGCCATTGAATTCGGCGATCGTCTTCGAGGCGATTTTCTGCATGACGGAGGGCGGAACAGCGGCCCATGGATCGCCGCGCTTCAGCGGTACGCTCTCCGTGCCCTGGATACGGTGCAGGCGTCCGCCGGTGCTGTCCAGCACGTCCCAGACGTAGGAGACGGTGATCTGGGGGCCGTCTGCAAAGGTCGTGAGGTAGCCTTTCAGAATGTAGGCGGCGGCGGTGTCGCCCGATCCCTTGATCGTCAGCCCGTTGGCGCGCGCCTCAACGCCCAGCTGTCGCGATAGCGGCGTAACGGCCTCAACCGGTCCTCCGATAATCGGCAGGAAGCGGATGGTGTTGCCGTCGCTCGCTGCAGCCGGCGGAAGCGATGCTTGCTGCTGCTCGCCATCGGGCTGTTGTTGCCCGGCGTCGGATTGATCGCTCTGCTCGGCGGCCTGTTGTTGCTCTTGCGCAGGCTGCGGGTCGCTCAGTCGACGCTCGGCCTCGCGTTGCTCGTCGGATTGCGACGGCAGGGAATTTTCCGCGTCATCCTGACCCTGCGACATGCCATCGTGGAGCGGCTTGGACGCAACCGGGTTGCGGCCGCCGCTGCGCAGCGCATCGGCCTGCTCGTCCAGCGTTGCGGATGAACTGCCGGTGGTGCTGTAGCCCTGCTGCTGGTAGCTGGATTGATAGCTGTCCCGGGTCTGGGCGCCATAAGTCGGCTGGTGGGGAGCCGCCGCCATCCGCTCGACCTCGCGCTGGGTGACCGGGGCGGAGGCGACATCGTCGCCGATACCGACCCGAGGTGTCAGCGCGTCGGTCGTGTTACAGGCGGACAAGGCCGCGAATGCGACCACGATGATCGGTATCGACCTGACAGACACCATGGTTCCTGCGTCCCTTCATCGCCCGGTTGAGCCGGCGGGTGACAGGACAGCATCGGCTTGATCCTCGTTCCCGCTCGAAGAGACAGGATACGCCCTTACCGGTTAAGAAATTCGAGCGGATGGCGCGAAAGAGTTTTGGGAGCGTCCGCGGTCGTCAGGTAGGTCTGGCCGAGGGTCATCGCCGTGCCGGTGTCGGAATCCATGATGATCATGTGAACGAACAGCGACATGCCGGGCTCGATCTCCTGCGGATTGCCGATGTGGAACATCTGCTGTTCCATCCAGGAGGGCGAGAAGCGGGCGCCGAGGGAATAGCCGCAGGCGTTGAGCCGGTGCCGCGCCAGGCCGCGCTCGTCCATGATCCTCGCATGCATGTCGAACACGTCGCCAAAGTTATGGCCCGGCTTCATCACGGTCTCGATGGCCTGGATAGTTTCGAGGCAGGCGCTGAACAGCTCGCGGTGGCGATGTGTCGGCTCGCCCACGACGATCGTGCGCATCATGGCAGCATGGTAGTGGGCGTAGGTACCGGCCCACTCCAGCGTCAGTTGGTCGTTGGCATCCAGCTTGCGACGGCCCGCCTTGTAGCGGCAGAGAAGGGCATCGATGCCGGAGCCGATGATGAATTCGTTGGCCGGATAGTCGCCTCCGCCGGAAAATACCGCTCCCTGCATGGCTGCAAGGATCGCGGCTTCATCGCCGCCGGGCCCGGTCAATGCCAGCGCCGCATCCAGCGCATCGTCGGCAAGGGCTGCCGCGCGCTCGACATAGGCAAGTTCGGTCGGGCTCTTTACCAACCGGAGACGGCCGACGAGGTAGGAAGCATCGACCAGCTGGGCGAACGATGTCAGCTGATCGTCGAGCAGGCGTGCGACGCGGCCGGTCATGCCGTGCGTATCGTATTCGACGCCGATGCGGGCGCCGAGCAGGTCCATTTCGCTCAGCAGGTTCTTCAGATCGAGCGTCGGGTCGGCGTTGATGCGGTCGACCCAGATGTGGATGTCCTCGATGATGGAAGTCTGGCGCGCCTGGCGCAGGTCTGCCGAGCGGGTCAGCAACGTCATGGTGCCGTCCGCCTTTACCACCAGCGTCTGGAAGAAGCAGTAGCCGAAGGTATCGTAGCCTGTCAGCCAGTACATGCTCTCCTGGGCAAAGAGCAGCATCGCGTCGAGCTTCTCCTCTTCCATCTTTGCCGTCAACCTTGCGAGGCGGTCGGCGAATTCGGTGCGTTCGAAGTGCAGGGCCATGTTAAAACGTGTCCTCGATTGCGATGGCTGAGATCTGCCGGCCGTAGTCTTCCTGGCGCTCATGGGTCGTGCGGCGGTAGGAAAAAAAGCGGTCGGCATCGGGGTAGGTGCAAAGGCCCAGGCTTTCGGCCGTGACGCCGGCTGCCGTCAACCGGTCGATGGTGAGGGCCGGCAGGTCGAACATCGCGTGGCCCTGATTGGCCGACCCCGAGAAATAGCGCGTGTAGGCCGGATCATGGGCGAGGAAGCGTTCGACGAACTCCGGGCCGACTTCGTAGCTGCTGCTGCTGATCGACGGGCCGAGGCAGGCAACGATCGATCTGCGCTCTGCGCCAAGCGACACCATCGCGTCGATGGTGTTTTCGAGTACGCCTGTCAGCGCACCCTTCCATCCCGCGTGGGCTGCACCGATCACCCGGTTCTTGGCATCGGCAAAAAGGATCGGGCCGCAATCGGCTGCCAGCACGCCGAGCACTATGCCGGGCACGGCTGTCACCAGCGCGTCGGCCTGCTGTCTTGTGCCGTCATAGCCGGCATCGATGGTAACGACGTCGGCGGAGTGGATTTGATGGACGGTGGCGAGCCTTTCGACCGGCTGGCCGAACCACGCAGCGACCCGATGGCGGTTTTCCTCGACCGCAGCCCGCTCATCGCGGGAGCCGAGTCCGACATTGAGGCCACGATAGATACCCTCGGAGACGCCGCCTTGTCGGGTAAAGTAGCCGTGGCGGATGCCGGGACGGCCGATTGCCGCCAGCAGCGGGCTTTCCAGAGGTTGCAGCAATGAGTCGTCCTTCACGTCCGGTTTCGTCTGGCTTGCGCAGCCGTTGCCTGGCGTGCGGTCCGCTGCTTCGATGGCGCAGATGTTTTCCCCACGGCAGGCGGGCTGTCAATCCACCGGGCGGAACGGCATCAGGTCGATGGCCGGACTGGAAACTGCCAGCACCTTGAACAGTTCCCCCATCTTGCCTTCGCCAGCGCCGGCCAGCCTGTCCACGGCTAGCTGGATATCGCGCTGCACCGTGCCGTCCTGTCCCCGGCCAAGCGCACCGGCGCGGTCCGCCAGTCCGAGCCCTATCAGGAAATCGCCTTGGTAGGCGCAACCGTTGACGTGGATGCCTTCGGCGAGCGCTGCTTCGGCAAGGCTCTGGAAATCGACGTGGCTGGTGAGGTCCGCTTCGCCGGGATGGGCGAGCGGCGGATCGTATTCATGCATCCGCACGGCCTGCAGCGTGTCGCCGAAACCCGTCGACAGATGGCCGTAGTCGATGATGACGGCAGTGCCGCCATTGCTGCCGAGCCGCTCGCAGATGGCGCTCATCACCGCCTGGCGGGCAGGGGCGATTTCAAAGACAGTGCCGAGCGGCGTCTTGGGCGCGGATTCAGGCATCAGTGCTGGATCGAGGGTTGCGATGCCGGCAGCAAAGCTGAGCTCGTCATCGATGTCGAGCACCACCACCCGCTCGCGAAAGCCCGTTGCGGTGCGTACAAACTGGCGGATCGGGATGGCATCGAACAGCTCGTTGGCGGCCAGCAGCGTGAAGCCATGGGGGACGTCGTTGAAATCCACATGCCAGGCGACCTTGGCGCCATGGGACTGCAGCGTCTCCTGCTGGATGTCGCGCAGTCGTTCGCTGGTTTCGACCAGATGCACCTGCATGCTGTCGTAGAGCAGCGGTGCAAGGCGCCGAATGACGCGCAGCATGTCCGACATCATCGTGCCGCGACCGGGGCCGATCTCGACAAGGCGCACACCCGGCGGCGTGCCGTGGCGCTGCCAGGCATGCACCATGAAGACGCCGATCATCTCGCCGAACAGCTGGCTGACCTCTGGCGCGGTCACGAAGTCGCCGGAAGGGCCGAAGGGTTCGCGCGTGCGGTAGTAGCCGTGCTGCGGGTCCGCGAGGCACAGCGAGAAATAATCGGTGACGCTGATCGGCCCGTTGGCGCGGATGATGGTCTTGATCTTTTCCCCTAGCGCGGTTGTCATCGCATCTCCCCCGAAACGCTCAGACTGGATGTCGCTGGATGGTATCGGCCCGGACAGCCCGAACAGCGCGTATGGCAGCCCAGAGACCGAGCAGGATCATCGGCAGCGACAGCACCATACCCATGGTCAGCCAGTCGGTACCGAGGAGATAGCCGAGCTGCGCATCCGGTTCGCGAAAGAACTCGACGAAGATGCGCGACAGCGCATAGCCGGTGACGAAAACGCCGCTGGTGAGGCCCGGTCGCTTCAGGGTCAGCAGCCAATGGGTGATGACAAACAGCACCAGGAACAGCACGATGCCCTCGAGGCCTGCCTCGTAGAGCTGGCTCGGATGACGGCTGAGCGGCCCGCCTGTCGGAAAGACGATAGCCCACGGCACCGTCGAGACGCGACCCCAGAGTTCGCCGTTGACGAAATTGGCGATGCGTCCGCAGAACAGTCCGATCGGCACGACGGTGGCGATGACGTCGAACAGGCTCCACATCGGAATGCCATTGCGGCGGGAGAACAGGATCATCGCGACGGTCGAGCCTATAAGGCCACCATGGAACGACATTCCTCCGTTCCAGATTTCGAATGCGCGCAGCGGATTTTCGCTGACGGCTTGCATGTCGTAGAACAACACGTAGCCAATGCGACCGCCAAGCACGATGCCGAGTGCAATCCAGACAACGAAGTCATCGAGATGGGCAATGGTCATCGGCGCCTTGCCATCACGCCACAGTCGTTCGTTGGTGACCAGACGCCTCGCATAGCCCCAGCCGAGCAGGATGCCGATGACATAGGCAAGTCCGTACCAGTGTATCGCCAGCGGACCTATGGAGAAGGCCACCGGATCGATATCCGGGAAGGGAATCATTGCCATAAGAAGGGCGGGTGTCTGCAAGGTGATCGATCCAATAATGCGCGCTGAACATGCTGCCGAAACGAGGCATGATGATGTCGATTAAACCGAACCATGACAATTGCAAGCGCTGTGCTGAGTTGCCCACGGCTTAAACCGCTTGCAACGGGACTTCCGAAATCCTAACTCAACACTATCTTGGAGGTGAAAACCCTTCACCGGGCCGTTGGCCGCAAAGGAGAGCAGCATGACCACAGGACCGAACCGCATCATGGATGAATTCGCCAAGCTGATGACCGATGCCGCTGGCGCCGCGCAGGGCGTCCGCCGCGAAATCGAAACCGCCTTCAATGCCCAGGCCGAACGCTGGCTTAACAGCATGGACATCGTCAAGCGCGAGGAGTTCGAAGCCGTGCGCGAAATGGCGGTCAAGGCGCGTGACGAAAACGATGCGCTCAAGGCCCGTATCGAAGCGCTCGAGGCGAAGCTTTCCGCCAAGGCAAAGTGATTTCAGCCCCCAAGGCTGGTCCGACGGGCATGGTGGATCTCCACCATGCCCGTTTTGTTATCATTTGAACGAATTTTTTAAGACCTGTGGACATGTACAAAAAACTCAATCGCCAGAGTCATTTATGACTCGCTTCTGAATCGATCTCGCAACACCTTTCCACAGGCGGATCGGGGATTTGTAATTTGAGGGGATGGCGCCGGCCTACAGCGCCTATACACTGATTTTAAATGATGATTCGGAACGGCCTTGGTAAGCTCCGGGCATGGTGGTCACGATATACTGGCCCCGTTCAACATCATCCCAGTGGTTGTGCCGGAGTTACTGTCTGCAGGGTAGTGTGTTGAAGCACAAGCAGCTGCATTCACTCCGGTTGAAAAGGTGCTGTATGAGCCTGATGGAAATTGAACTTGAGCGCCAGTCCAACCCGGTCGATATGATCGAGTTCGTCGCTGCCAATAACGACTGGTCCTTCGAGAGGTCGGGCGAAGACGAGATCGCCATGACCGTAGCCGGCCACTGGGCCGATTATCACGTGTCGTTTTCATGGATGGAAGAGTGCGAGGCCCTGCACATTGCCTGCGCGTTCGACATCAAGGTCGCAGAAACCCGCGTCAACGAAGTCATCCGTCTGCTCTCCTGCATCAACGGCCAGGTGATGATGGGTCATTTCGACCTGTGGCGCCAGGAAGACGTGGTGATTTTCCGCCAGTCGCTGCTGCTCGCCGGTGGCGCCGAGCCGACCAACCGTCAGGTTGAAGTGCTGCTTTCCAACGGTCTTGAAACCTGCGAAGCGTATTATCAGGCCTTCCAGTTTGTCGTCTGGTCCGGCATGGAGGCCAAGAGCGCGATGGAAGCTGTCCTGTTCGAAACCGTTGGTGAGTGCTGATATGACGCCTGCCGCCGCTTCCGTCCCTTCTTCGGGGCCGATCGTTCTGGTCGGTGCTGGTAATATGGGCGGCGCGCTGCTGACTGGCTGGCTGAAGAGCGGTGTTGCCGGTTCTTCGGTGATCGTCGTCGATCCGGGTCCGGCAGCCCCGATGCTGACGATGATTGCGGAAGCCGGCGCCCGTCATGTCACCAGTTTGCCCGAGGGTATAGAGGCCGGCGTTCTTTTTCTGGCGCTGAAGCCGCAGGTGATGGAAGCGGTGCTGCCGTCGCTGCGCCATGCCGTGGGCACTGAGACAGTCATCGTATCCGTTGCGGCCGGCAAGACGCTGGCTTTCCTCGAGACCCATCTCGGCAAGGCAGCCATGGTCCGCGCCATGCCGAACACGCCGGCCATGGTCGGTCGTGGCGTCACCGGCGCCTATGCCAACGAGGCGACAGACGAGCGCCGTCGCCAGATCGTCCAGAATCTCCTGAAAGTTTCCGGCCCCGTCGAATGGGTGCCCGAGGAAGCAGATATCGATGCCGTCACGGCTGTTTCCGGAAGCGGACCGGCCTATGTCTTCTATCTCGTGGAATGCATGGCGGAGGCAGGTCGCAAGCTTGGCCTGCAGGCGGACCTCGCCATGCGTCTTGCACGGGAAACCGTCGCGGGAGCTGGCGAACTTCTTCACCAGCTCCCCGACGATGCGTCGAGGCTGCGCCAGAACGTCACTTCGCCGGGCGGCACCACCGCAGCGGCTCTCGCCGTGCTGATGGCAGAGGACGGCATGCAGCCGTTGTTCGACGAGGCGATCGCTGCTGCCCGTCTGCGTGCGCAGGAACTGGCTGGCTGACACAACGGAGCTCCCCATGACCGAAGAGATCACCTATGGCGATTTCGAGAAGGTAGACATCCGCGTCGGCACGATCGTCGAGGCGGAGGATTTTCCGCAGGCACGCAAGCCGGCCTTCAAGCTGAAAATCGATTTCGGCCCGGAGATCGGCATCAAGAAATCCTCGGCACAGATCACCGTCCACTACACAATTGAAACGTTGATCGGTCGCCAAGTGCTCGGCGTCGTCAATTTCCCGCCACGCCAGATCGGGCCGTTCCGCTCGGAAGTGCTCACCCTCGGTTTCGAGGACGAGGCAGGCGCCATCGTGCTTGCCGCTGTCGAGCGTGGCGCGCCGAACGGGCGCCGGATGATGTGAACGGCATTGCCGCTCAGTGGATATCCCGCGACACTGGGTCGGTAACGCTGAAATCGAAAAACTCCGCTTCGAAGCCGGCGCGCTGCGGTGAGCAGAAGGCCGGGCCGACCATCAACTCCGTGATCGCCGGGTTGAAATAGGCGAGCCTTGCCATGCGCCAGTCGGTCATTGCGTCCGTGCGGTACTGGATGAACAGCGCGTCGCCGTTGCGGGTCACACGCACCGACAAGGCATCGAAGTCGTGATCGAGCCTGAAGGCCGACCAGTCGGAATGCCCGTTGGTGACGACGACGCTGAAATGCTTGGCGCCATCTGTAAATTCGATGCCGCATTTGACCCAGTGCGTCGCGTCGTGGCGGATCATCAGGCCCGCCTGGTCATAGAGATGTTCGTAATGGCCCGAAAAGCTGACGCTGGCCGTGAAATCGCCGTGGCGTGGCTGGTGCAGGAAGTGGCCGTCGTCCCGGTGGAAGCCGTAATAGGTACCCTGCCAGAAGTCGGTTTTTTCGCCGGACCGGACGAACAGTCGTCCGTCGCGCAACTCCGATAAAGGCGGTTCATTCAGCCAGGTCATTGCCGAAAGATCGAACGTCATAGGGCCTCCTCAGGCAGGAATACGGACGGTGGCTCTCAGGCCACCAAGAGGACTGTCACCGAGCGTGATGTTGCCACCATGGCTGCGGGCGATGTCGAGTGCGATCGACAGACCGAGGCCCGTGCCGGAATTGTCCAGATTGCGTGCGGCGTCGAGCCTGAAGAACGGCTTGAAGACGTCCTCGCGGTTGGCGGCCGGAATGCCGGGGCCGTCGTCATCGAAAACGACCGTCAGCCAGCGGGCGCTGTGCTTGGCCTCGATACGCAGGGTATTGGCGTAGCGCCGTGCATTCGAGGCAAGGTTGGTGACCAGCCGGTTGAAGGCGTTGGGGCGGACGGAGACGACGTTGTCGCCTTCGAGTTCATAGGCGAACGACTTGCCATGCAGGCTGAAATCGACCTCCAGCCTGTCGAAAAGATCGGTCAGCTTCAGGCTTCCGACGTCCTCCTCCGCTTCGCCACGAGCAAAGGCCATGTAGCCCTCAAGCATGCTCTGCATGTCCTCGACGTCCTCGTTGAGGCCCGCGAGGTCAGGATTGTCGCCGGCCAGCGCCAGTTGCAGCTTGAACCGCGTGAGGACAGTGCGCAGGTCATGGCTGACGCCGCTCAGCATCGCCGTGCGCTGCTCGATCTGGCGCTCGATGCGCTCGCGCATGAGGATGAAGGCGAGGCCGGCGCGGCGGACTTCGTCGGCGCCGCGTGGCAGGAAGGTTTCCATCTTCTGGCCCTTGCCGAAGCTCTCGGCGGCCCTGGCCAGCGCTTCGATCGGCCTGATCTGGCCGCGCAGGAACAGAACCGCGATAATGATGAGCACCAACGAGGTGCCGACCATCCAGAAAATGAAGATCTGGGTGTTAGAGGCATAGGTCTGGCTGCGGCGGGCAAAGACCCGCAGGACCTTGTCCTTCAGCTTTATGCGGATTTCGACGACGCCGGAATCACCGACCGTATCGATCCAGAAGGGCAGGTTGATCTGCTCATGGATTTCCTCGCTGAGGATATCGTCGAGGATGGAGAAGAACGGTTTGGAAAGCGGCCTCGGCAGTTCGCTGTTAGCCTCGATCGATATGCTGAGCCCGAGTTTGTCGCGAGCGATACGGGTGACTTCGGTGTAGTCGGCATCCTGGGGATAGGTTTGGATGATGTCGATAATGCTGGCGATATCGCGGGTCGTCGCCATCGACAACCGCTGGGTCACCATCTGCCAGTAGCGCTCCATGAACACGGCGGCGACGACGGCCTGCAGCAGGATCATCGGGATGATGATGATCAGCAGCGAGCGCGTATAGAGACCGGTCGGCAGGCGGCGACGCAGCCAGCGGTTTGCCGACTTGATGCGCGACGTCGGCACGTGCTCGTGGTTGCGCCTGATCGTGTCGAATGCTGCCATCGTTACGGGTCCTGCCGGCTCTGTCCGCTTCAGTCTAGTCGATGCTGAGACGGTAGCCTATACCGCGCACCGTCTGAAGCCAGACGGGGTTTGCAGGATCGTCCTCGATCTTGCGGCGCAGCCTGTTGATCTGGACGTCGATGGTGCGCTCGCCGACATCGGCATCATCGCCGATCAATTCATGGCGCGGAATGGTTTCGCCGGCTTTCCTTGCAAACAGCAGCATGATGTCCTGCTCGCGGTCGGTTAACCGTATGACCTCGGAGGCGCGCTTCAATTCCTTGCGCGACAGCGAGAAGGTATAGGGGCCGAACATCACCTGTTCGATCTTCGGTGCATCGGCCGGCGAGTTTCGTTTCAAGATGTTGGTGATGCGAAGCACCAGTTCGCGCGGATCGAAGGGCTTGGAGAGATAGTCGTCGGCTCCTGCCTCCAGGCCGGCAATGCGGGAATCGGATTCGGCGAGAGCCGTCAGCATGATGATCGGGATGTTCTTGATCTCCCGCAGGGCTGCGGTGAGCGATATGCCGGATTCGCCGGGCATCATGACGTCCATGATGATCAGGTCGAAATCCAGACCTTCGAGCTTGCGCCGGGCCTCTGCGCCTTCGGCGGCAACAGTCACGCGAAAGCCTTTCTCCATCAGGTAGCGGTTGAGAAGGACCCGGATACGGGTGTCGTCGTCCACCACCAGAAGGTGCGGGGCATCGTCCGAAATGGGCATTTTTGTCGTCATTCAATCCGTCTCGTTTTTCTGTCGATCCTGCATCCCCCGCAGGAAGGCCTTGACGCTGTCTCGCGCCGGAGCCGAACTTCCTTCGAATGCCTTTTCAATACGGCGCGATTGCGGCTCGGCCAGCGCCAGCGCGAGGTCGCGCCCTGTTCTGGTTGGATAGAGCCTGCGCTGTCGCCGGTCTTCGTCGCCGGCAACCTGATGAATATAACCCGAATCAATCAACTGTTTGAGCACCCGCGCCAGACTCTGCTTGGTGATCTTGAGAGTTTCCAGAAGGTCCGCAACGGTCATGCCCGGTTCACGGTTAACAAAATGCACCACGCGGTGATGAGCCCGGCCAAAGCCGCCGATGGCCAGAATTGCGTCCGGATCCGAGACGAAATCGCGATAGGCGAAGAAGAGAAGCTCAATGATCTCGAAATCGATGCCCCCGGTATCCTGAAGCGGCGTCGACAGCAGGTCCGATTTCTCGTTCTCGTTCGTCTGGCGTGGCACCTTGGCACATCCTTCCTCTTTTGGGACAGGGATAACCTAGCGCAGAGCGGCGGCGGTGTCGTTCACGGAATGAACGTCATCCAGTGTTTGCAGGGTTTTAGCCTGGCTGCTCACCTGTCGGCGGAGGAGAGGATAGGACAGAGCATTCTTTTCTATCGTCTCTGGGCTGCCCCGACCGGCATTTGACGTTATATCGATCCTTATCGTCACTCAACGCGCGAGGCGTCCATGGGCATGCTCCAGGCCGGCATCATTCCGGTAACTCCCTTCCAGCAGAACTGCACCATCCTGTTCGATCCCGACACCAAGGAGGGGGTACTGGTCGATCCCGGCGGCGATGTCGACGTGATCCTGCAGACCGTCAAGGAAAACGGCATCACGCTGAAGGAGATCTGGCTGACCCACGGCCATATCGACCACGCAGGCGGTGCCAAGGAGGTCAAGGAGGCGCTGGGGCTGGAGATTATCGGACCCCACGAGGACGATCTGCCATTGCTCGGGCAGATTGAGGCTCGCGGTCGGGCCTTCAACATCGAGGGTGTCCAGAACGTCATTCCGGACCGCTTCCTCAAGGACGGCGATATCGTCTCCTTCGGCGAGCACGAGTTCCAGGTGTTCCACACGCCCGGCCATTCGCCTGGCCACGTCATCTATTTCAACAAGGTGCAGAATTTCGCCCATGTCGGCGACGTGCTGTTTCACGGCTCGATCGGGCGTACGGATCTCCCGGGCGGCAATCACCAGCAGCTGCTGGACTCCATTCGCGACAAGGTGCTGCCGCTTGGCGATGCCGTCGGCTTCATCTGCGGCCATGGGCCGGGCGGGCAGATCGGCGAGGAGCGCCGCAGCAATCCCTACCTGCGAGGTCTGTGACCTCGGCATAAAAAAAGCGCCGCCGGAGGGCGACGCTTTTGTATGATGGCGGATGATCGCTCAGCCGGCGGTGCAGAAGTGACGTGCGCCGTCGTAGCCGACATAGGTGCCGGTCCGGCCGTCGAAAGTGGCATACCGGTCATAGCAATACCGCGACCACTGAGGCGACCACGGACGCAGGCCGCCAGCGTAGTAGGCCGGCGGCGGGGGTGGCGGTGCGTAGTAAGCGCGACGCGGGTAATAGTAGCGCGGCGGGGGCGGCGGCGCGTAGCCGTCGTCATAGTAGTAGCCGGGTTCGACATAGCGTGGCTGGCTGGCGATAGCCGAGCCGACAATCAGGCCGGTGGCGAGGCCAGCAGCGCCGAAGCCCCAGCCGTTGCCGTGATGATGCCAGCGATCGTCGGCAGCAGCCGGTGTCAAGGACGCCACCGTCAATGCGACAGCAGCGGCCGACAAGATAATGGTCTTTCCGAGAGTCTTCATGGTCCTGTCCTTGCAGAGAAACTTGAACAATTGTTTCGTATGCTTCGATTGTGCCAATCTAGCGGCAGCAAGGTGAACCCAGACTGAATATTGATGGCTCTCTCTGCCTGAGTTTCGTGTAAAGGCAGAGACCCGGTTTACGCGGAAACATGCAGGTTGACGGCCTTCGGCCCCTTGCCACGACGATCCGGCTCCGTGTCGAAGCTGACTTTCTGGTTTTCAGTCAGTCCATCCAGGCCGGAGGCCTGTACGGCAGAGATATGCACGAAGATATCCGCGCCACCGTTGTCAGGCTTGATGAAGCCGAAGCCCTTGTCGATGTTGAAAAATTTCACGATGCCAGTCTCGGCCATGCCTTATGTCCCTCTCTCGCTGCCCGCCATGCCCGCGGACAGCACCAGTGTCTCAACCCCTTGCGGGAGTTTTCAGGCGGTTCTCGAATTTTAAGGAATTGTCCCGTCTCTCGAGCCTTGCCCAAAGACGACCTGTAAACATCGCTCTTGGACGAGGCGGACCGGAATATTTGCGTTCCCGGTGCGCAATTCTTTTTAGGACTTTCCAAGCTCGTAAAACGCCTGAACGGGTCAAGTGTGCTGTCTTTGTTCGCCTTTGGCAAGGGAAACTTTAAAGCGTCGGAAGCGCCTCGATCCCATGACTTGCGCGGAGTGTGCTGCCGTCGGCGGCAATTTTTCACCAGCCAGGCTACGCGTAGCTTTTTTCCATCGTCGACAACGGATTTCGTGCGCAAATTTTTTCGCGAATTCAGCCGGTTCGATCCCGTCGCCGGAGGACCTCGGGGACGATCTCGACGACGAGCATGGCGGCAAACATCAGGGCGCAGCCAACATAGCCGATCGGCGAGATGGTTTCCCCCAGGAGAAGCGCCCCAAGCGAGGCGCCGAACAGCGCTTCCGACGATAGGAAGATCGCTGCCTGCGACGACGTCGTATAGCGCTGGCCGATGACCTGCAGCGCGAAGGCGAGCCCCGACGAAAAAACGCCGACATAGAGGATTTCACCGAGCGAGGCGCGTATGATGTCGAAGCTGATCGGCTCCAGCGCCGCAGCGATAACAAGCCCGGCCACGGCGCTGACGGCGAATTGTACGGCGGACAGCATCAGCGGGCGGCCGCTCTCGGTCACGGCGGTGCCGGCGAGAGTGATCTGGATGGCCCAGAAGATGGCGCAGACGACCGTCAGCATATCGCCGACCGTCAGCCGCGACAGCGCGCCGCCGGACAACAGGAAAATGCCCAGCAGCGCCATCAGGGCGCCCGGCCAGACGATCCAGTGTGGCGGACGCCGGAGAATGCCGACGGCGATCAATGGCACGAAGACAACATAGAGGCCGGTGATAAAGCTCGAATTGGTGACGCTGGTGGTCAGGAGCCCGATCTGCTGCGTGGCAGCACCTCCGAACAGCGCAAGACCGATCAGGATAAAGGCGCGCCAGTGTTTCGGGCTGACGGGCGTGGCGGCGCGGCGGTTTTCGAACCAGGCGAACGGAAGGATGACGACTGCGGCCACGGCAAAGCGCAGGCCGATGAACCAGAGCGGCCCGATGGCCTGCATCGCCGTCGACTGGGCGACGAATCCGCCGCCCCAGATCGCGGCTGCGAGCAATAGAAGAAGATTCGCCTGAACGCGCGTCATGTCATGCAACTGGAACTTATGGGGAGGGCAGACTAGGCGCGAGTGCACCCTGATGGAGTGCGGCTTGTTAGCAGCTGCTTTTCAGGCAGGCAAGGTCAGGTTGTGCGGCTGCAGGGCTCAATCGACGGCGCGGGAAATCCGGATGAGCGCGCCGTCGGTTGCGTCGGTTGTAAGAAGCAATGCGCCGTCGGGGGCAACGATGACATCCCGCAGCCGTCCGAACGCGCCGGTGAACATCCTTTCGCGCTCGACTATTTTTCCGGAGGCATCCTTTTCCAGCCGCGAAAGCAGCTTGAATTTCAGCGCGGCCACCAGGAAGTCGCCGTTCCATTCGGGGAACATCTTGCCGCGATAAACGGCAAGTCCGCCAGGCGCGATCGAGGGATCCCAGTAAAACAGTGGCTGCTCCATGCCCTCCTTTTCGGTGCCGACGCCGATCTTTTCGCCGGAGTAGTCACGGCCGTAGGTGATGACAGGCCAGCCGTAATTCTTGCCGGCCTCGGGGTGGTTGATCTCATCGCCGCCCTTTGCGCCGTGCTCCACGCTGTACAGCGTTCCGTCGGCGCTGTCGAAGGTGAGGCCTTCCGGGTTGCGATGACCCTTGGACCAGATTTCCGGCAGTGCCTTTGGATTTTTCCTGAACGGATTGTCGGCCGGTATGCTGCCGTCGGTATTGATGTGGATAATGGAGCCGGCGTCATCCTCGAAATCCTGCGCGCGATCCATCTCGCCACGGTCGCCAAGGCCGACGAACAGGCTGCCATCGGCCGCTATGGCGATGCGAGCGCCGAATTGCAGCCCGCCGCCACTGAGGCGGTTCATCAGGAACAGGCGCTTGACGTCCGTCAGCTGCTTTTCGTCCGGGGAGAGACGTGCGCTGTAAACAGCGGTGCCTGTTCCTCCGGGGCCGGCAATGGTGGCGTTAAAATACAGGGTGCGGCTGGTGGCAAATTGCGGATCGAGGGCGATGTCGAGCAGCCCGCCCTGACCGGTTGCCGCGATCTTCGGCAGGCCGGAGATCGGTGCCTCGATCGTGCCGTTGCGGACGATCCTGAGCGCGCCCGGCCTTTCGGTCACGATATAGGCGCCGTCGGGGAGAACTTCGACTGCCCAGGGGTGGTCCAGTCCGCTGGCAATCGTTTCGACCTGGACGCGGACCTTGTCCGTCTTGATGACCTCCATGTCGTCGGCCGCCGCCAGAGGTCCGGCCGACAGCAGAGCTGCAGATAGCATCGCGACGCGCATTCTGGTGGAAAGGGTCATCTGTTTCTCCCGGGATCGATAGCAGAGAGATCTGGGGGCGGAGAGGGCAGGTTCAAGCCATTGCCGTCGCGTCTCACGCCATCGTGTGATAGGCCGCGCGCGCGAGTTACACAAATAACGTCCCGGTGACGCCTTTCTGCTTGAAACGCGGCTGTACATTCGACATAGACCTTACCGCAGAAAACTGGTCCCACAGCGTTTCTGTTGTCTCAACCGAATAGGACCGATCATCATGGCCTTTCTTGCCGACGCTCTTTCCCGTGTGAAGCCTTCCGCCACCATCGCCGTTTCCCAGAAAGCGCGCGAGCTGAAAGCCAAGGGACGCGATGTGATCGGGCTTGGCGCCGGCGAGCCGGACTTCGACACGCCGGACAACATCAAGCAGGCTGCCATCGACGCGATCAATCGCGGCGAGACGAAGTACACGCCTGTCTCCGGCATCCCTGAACTGCGCAAGGCTATTGCGGCGAAGTTCAAGCGCGAGAACGGCCTCGACTACAGCTGGGAGCAGACAATCGTCGGCACCGGTGGAAAGCAGATTCTTTTCAATGCTTTCATGGCAACGATGAACGCGGGCGATGAAGTCATCATCCCGGCACCTTACTGGGTATCCTACCCGGAGATGGTGGCACTGTGCGGCGGTACGCCCGTCTTCGTGGCGGCGACCCAGGAAAACAATTTCAAGCTGACGGCGGCCGATCTCGAAAAGGCGATCACGCCGAAGACGAAGTGGTTCCTGTTCAACTCGCCGTCCAACCCGACAGGCGCGGCCTACAGCCACGCCGAGTTGAAGGCGCTGACGGACGTGCTGGTCCGGCATCCGCATGTCTGGGTCCTCACCGACGACATGTACGAGCACCTGACTTTCGGCGATTTCAAATTCGTCACTCCGGTGGAGGTCGAGCCTTCGCTCTATGAGCGGACGCTGACGATGAACGGTGTCTCCAAGGCCTATGCGATGACCGGCTGGCGTATCGGCTACGCTGCCGGCCCGCTGTCGCTTATCAAGGCCATGGACATGATCCAGGGCCAGCAGACATCCGGTGCTTCGTCGATTGCCCAGTGGGCGGCTGTCGAGGCGCTCAACGGTCCGCAGGATTTCATTGCCGCAAACAAGAAGATCTTCGAGGGCCGCCGTGATCTGGTCGTCGGCATGCTCAACCAGGCGAAGGGCATTTCCTGCCCGGTTCCGGAAGGCGCATTCTACGTCTATCCGTCCTGCGCCGGCCTGATCGGCAAGACCGCGCCATCGGGCAAGGTCATTACCAACGACGAGGATTTCGTCACGGAGTTGCTGGAGTCCGAAGGCGTTGCCGTCGTTCACGGTTCGGCCTTCGGTCTCGGCCCGAACTTCCGCATCTCCTACGCGACGTCCGAAGATCTGCTCGAAGAAGCCTGCCGCCGTATCCAGCGCTTCTGCGGCGCCTGCAAGTAAGCTTCAGATCTCTCGAGATTTTGAAGGCCCGTCAGCGATGGCGGCCTTTTTGGTATAAATGCGCTTTCTCGGGTCGAGCCCGAGGATGACGAAGTTTGGTGGTCTTGGCTTGGCAGAATGAGACGTCGGGGCGAGGCGGCGAGTTACGGACGTTTTTCCGTCTGGCGAGTCCTTCACGCGAACTGCGCACCACACCACCGAAGCCAACAGCAGCGCTGCCACCCCCTCGGCATCGTCATCCTCGGGCTTGACCCGAGGATCCATACGCAAGCCCGTTGGTCGGCTTCTGTGGAACGCCAAATACGCTGACTCGATGGCCGCCGCACATTGCGCGCAACGGGTGTCCGATCTCGACAAACCGTCCGCAACGATGGCCGATGCGTGTCTATGCGTCGAATTGACGACAGAGCGTATTGATATCCCGCAGCGCTTGGGCGTGGATCCTCGGGTCGAGCCCGAGGATGACGAAGTTCGGTGGTCTTGGCTTGGCAAAAATAGGCATCGGGCGAGGCGGCGATTTACGGACGTTCATTCGCCTGGCAAGTCCCACGCGAACTGCGCACCACACTACCGAAGCCAACAGCGCCGCCATCCCCGCCGCGTCGTCATCCTCGGGCTTGATCCGGGGATCCAAATGCAAGCCGGGTGTCCAACCTGCCATCCCGCATGAACTCGCTGCCGGCGTGATTCCGCCCGCGCACCTATCGCCTTGATATCGCAGTCAAAGCCCTAATCCCGTAAGCATCACGAAGGTGGCGAAGAGGATGAAATGGGTCATGCCTTCGATGGCGTTTGTCTCGCCGTCGTTGAGATTGATAGCGGCGGCGACGAGGGTGATGACGACCATCACGGTTTGCACCGGCGACATCGCCATGACGAAGGGCTGGCCGGTGTAGAGGGCGATGCCTTCCATGACGGGCACTGTGAGAATGACTGTCGACAGAGAGGCGCCCATGGCGATGTTGACGGTCGCCTGCATGCGGTTTCGCAAAGCTGCTCGGAGGGCCGTGAGAATTTCGGGGGCGGCGGAGATTGCCGCGACGACGACAGCGGCGACGGCTGGTGGCGCACCGGTATCCTTCAACCCGACGCTCATGAAGGCCGACATGAACTCTGCGAGCACGCCGATGATGACGACACCGACGAGGATGGTGACGATCGACGCGGTGGTCGAATCTTCCGTCTCCTCGGCCTCGTGCGTGCTGCGCTTCTTTTCGGCGCGCGGATAGCTGTAGCTGAAGAAATAGCTGTGCTGGCCGACCTGCATGCGCAGGAAGAGGGCGTAGAGTGCTATCATCGCAAAGATCGTGAAGGCGGAATAATAGTGCCATTTGTCGTGCGGCACGAATTCCGGGACGATCATCGATATGCCGATGGCCGTGAGGATCATCACACCGTAGGTCTTGCCGGAATCGTCATTGTACGACTGCTCGCCATGCTTCAGCCCGCCCAGCAGGGCGGCCAGCCCGAGAATGCCGTTGATGTCGAGCATGACTGCGGAATAGATCGTGTCGCGCACCAGCGTAGGCGAGCTTTCGCCGGTCATCAGGATGGCGAGGATGATGACTTCGACGGCAACGGCGGCCAGTGTCAGGATCATCGTGCCGTAGGGATCGCCGACCTTTGTCGCCAGGACTTCGGCATGGTGGGCGACGCGCATCGAGGCGATGACGATGGTAGCGATCAAAACGACCGCGCTAATCACAGCTGCCATCTGGCCCATCTCGAGCACGGCATGCTCGAGGAAATACGCGGCGACAGCCACGGCGACGGCGACCAGCAACAGCCGCTCTTCCTTCAGAATAGTCGATATCGTCAACGGCCCCGGCCCCTTTGTTGGGCCCCCGGCCCCTTCAATGTTTCGTCCTATCTAAAGCAATGAGGCGCTACATCAAGCGTCGGTCGCCGCTCAAGTTGAAGTTGAGGGCATTTGGTGGGATAGTGCTGACAGGCTTGGGAGGGCCTTGTCTGCCTGCTCGATTTATCGGGAAGACGGACGGTTTGGGCAGGAAACGGGAGACAGGGATATGGTCAAGGTCACCTACGAAGTCGTTCCCCATGATGGCGGCTGGGCCTACAAGTTTCTGGACGTCTACTCGGAGACGTTTCCGACACACTCCGATGCGCTGCAGGCGGCGCGCATCGTGGCGGCGGAACAGCAGGTCGGCGGCGAGCCGGCCGAGATCAGCTATCAGGATGACAAGGGCAAGTGGCACGAGGAATATACCGACGGCGGCGACAGGCCGGAAACCGAGGTCGTCGATAGCAGCTGGACAAAAAGCGGCGAGGGCGCATCGCCCGACGCTTGAGCGAAATGACGGCCTGCCGCGGTGGCGGGCTTCAAGTCACTCTTCTGGCGTCATCCACCCGTTTCTCCCCGCCATAGGCCAGCAATCCCGCCACGAGCGCATCGAAGGTGACGCGGCATCGCGGCGATCCCTTCAGGTTTTCATGCATGGCGACCCAGGTTCCAAGCGGCAGGCTTACCTCCGGCAGCAGGCGAACGAGGTCCGGATTGGCATTTCCAAGCGGAGACTGGCAGAGGCCGATGCCGACGCCGGCCCGGATGGCGGCAATCTGCGCCAGCGTACTGTCGGCTTTAAACGAGAAACGCTGGGGATCGAGAATAGGGTAGCGGCGTATCATTGAGCGGATATAGGCGCTCTGGCGGTCGAAGCCGATCAGCCTGTGTCCGGCCAACTCCTCGAGAGTGGTGGGTACCCCATGGCGTTCGAGGTATTGGCGATGGGCGAAGAACGCTATCGGAATATCGCCGATGCGCCGGACGACGAGGGCCGCCTGCGACGGCTCGGCCATCCGCACGGCGATGTCGGCCTGTCGGTGCAGCAGGTCCTCCACCGTGTCGGAGGCCGACAGCTCTATCGTCAGGTCGGGATGTGCCTCCTGCAGGTCGGCAAGGATCGGCGGCAGCACTTCGACGCCGATGACTTCGCTGGCGCTGATGCGGACCGTGCCCGATACGCGGTCGCGCCGTGCGGATGCGCTTCGCAGCAAGGCGGCTGCAGTCGATTGTAGCGCCTCGGCATAGGGTCTCAAGTCGGCGGCGGCATCCGTTGGCAGCAGGCCAAGCTGCGAGCGGGTGAACAACTCGGCACCGATCGTTTGTTCCAGCGTGTCAATGTGACGTCCGATGGTCGGCTGCGTCAGTCCGAGCTCGCGCGCTGCCGCCGACAGCGATCCATGCTGGAGCACGGCGAGGAAGCTGCGGTAGAGGTCCCAGCTGGGTTCGTTCCTAATCATGCATATTCGTATAGCATGTCCACATATTTCGGCAATTTCGTTTATGTGGCCTTTGGGCGCATTGTCTCTTCATCGAACCAATGGAGACGACGATGCAAAATCAGATAGACATGAAGAAAACGGCAATGGTACTCGGCGCAACGGGTGGTATCGGCGGTGCCGTAGCGCGCGGGCTTTCCGCACGGGGTTGGCAGGTCGTGGCAATGAACCGTGACCCGGAAAAGGCCGCCTCCCGCTTGCCGGACTTTCTCTGGGTGAAAGGCGATGCGATGAATGCCGCCGATGTGCTTCGGGCAGCGCAAGGCGTCAGTGTCATCGTCCATGCGGTCAATCCCCCCGGTTATGTCAACTGGGGCAAGCTGGTCCTGCCGATGATCGATAATACGGTCGCAGCCGCAAAGGCCGTTGGTGCCCGGATCGTGTTGCCCGGTACGATCTACAATTTCGGTCCCGATACCTTTCCGGAAATCACCGAGGAAAGCCCCCAGCATCCGACAAGCGTAAAGGGCGCGATCCGCGTCGAGATGGAACGGCGCCTGCAGGTGGCGGCGGGGCAGGGCGTGCCTGTCATCATCGTCAGGGCGGGCGACTATTTCGGGCCGCACGCGGATAGCAGCTGGTTTTCGCAAGGGTTGGTCAAATCAGGCAAGCCGGTCGCCTCGGTTACCTATCCCGGCAAGCCGGGCATCGGCCATCAATGGGCCTATGTGCCGGATGTTGCGGAGACGATGATCCGGCTTCTCGAGCAAGGCGACCGCCTGCCGGTCTTTGCCGTCTACCATATGCGGGGTTTCTGGGATGCCGACGGGAGACAGATGGTGGCATCAATCGAGCGAGTCGCAGGTCGGCCCTTGAAGCGGGGAAGTTTCCCCTGGTGGTTGCTTCCCTTGGCAGCGCCGTTCGTCGGCTTCATGCGCGAGTTGCGCGAGATGCGCTATCTCTGGTCGGAACCGTTGCAGATGCCGAACAACCGGCTCGTGGCTGCGATCGGCGAGGAGCCGCAGACACCCATCGATGTCGCGGTTCGTGCGACGCTGGAATCGATAGGCAGTCTTTGAGCCGTTCGCAAAAAATCCCGCCATCGTGGCGGGATTTTCCTTGGATATGGTTTGCGATCAGGCGGCGCTGTCGAGCGTCGGGTAGTCCGTATACCCTTCAGCGCCGTTGACGGCTCCGTAGAGCTTGGCGGGATCCATCGGCGTCAGCTCGGCATTCAGCTTCAACCGTGCAACGAGGTCGGGGTTGGAGATGAAGGGACGGCCGAAGGCAACGATATCGGCCTTGCCGCTGTCGACAGCTTCGATCGCCATTTCGCGGTCGTAGCCGTTGTTGACCATCCAGGCAGCCTTGCCGCCCGCAGCCTTGTAGGCGGCGTGCAGTGCCTGATAATCGAACGGTGTCTCGCCCTGCTGGAAGTCGCGCGGGCCGCCGGTCTGGCCTTCGATGACGTGGATATAAGCCAGGCCGTATTTCGCCAGTCCCTCGATCACGTAGGTAAAGAGCGGCTGCGGGTGCGGGTCGCTGCTGTCGCCGGCGGCGGTGACGGGCGAGAGACGGATGCCGGTGATACCGGCGCCGATTTCCTTGGTGATGGCCTCGACGACTTCGAAGAGGAAGCGGGCGCGGTTCTCGATCGAGCCGCCATACTGGTCGGTGCGGTCGTTGACGCCGGAGCGCAGGAACTGGTCGATAAGGTAACCGTTGGCGGCATGGATCTCGACGCCATCGAAGCCGGCATCGATAGCGGCACGTGCGGCCTTGCGGTAATCCTCGACGATGCCGGGGAGCTCGGAGGTTTCCAGTGCGCGTGGCTCGGACGTCGGGACAAATGCACCCTTGCCGTCCTGGATGATGAAGGTCTTGGCGTCGGCCTGCTTGGCAGTCGAGGAGACCGGCTTGCCACCGTTTGGCTGCAGGCTGTCGTGGGAAATGCGTCCGACGTGCCAGAGCTGCACGACCATCTTGCCGCCTGCCTGGTGGACGGCGTCGTTGACCTTGCGCCAGCCATCGAGGGCGTCCTTGGTGTAGAGGCCCGGTACGTCGGCGTAGCCCTGACCCTGCTGGGTGATGGCAGTGGCTTCTGTGATGATCAGGCCGGCGCTGGCGCGCTGCACGTAATAGGTGACGTTCAGGTCGTTGGGTACGGCGCCCGGGGAATGGTTGCGGGTGAGCGGGGCCATGACGACGCGGTTGGCGATGGAGATATCGCCGAGCTTGGTCGGTTCGAACAGTTTTGTCATGGTATTTCCTCGTTGTTGGTGGTTGGGAGGTAGTGACTTATTCGGCGGCCGCAATGGCGTTGCGACGTGCACGTGGGGTTGCGAAGGTGAGGGCGACGATGGCGAGGCCGACCAAGGCCAGTGCTGCGGCGGCGAGGGGTACTCGGGTTAGCGCAAAGCCGTTTGCGATCACCACGCCACCGGCCCACGCGCCGAGTGCATTGCCGACGTTGAAGGCGCCGATGTTGATGGTCGAGACAAGGTTCGGTGCGTCCTTGCCGTAGCGGAGCACACCGATCTGCAGGGCCGAGACGGCAGCGAATGTGACGAAAGCCCAGACAAACAGGGTAATCTCGGCTGGAACAAGCGCTTTGCTGGTGACGCTGAAGATCGCCGATGTCAGCGCTATGGCGGCAAAGATAAGAGCAAGGCTGGTACCGAGGCGCCAGTCTGCAAGCCTGCCGCCGACGAGATTACCGACCGTCAGGCCAAGGCCTATCAGGAACAGGGTCCATGTCACGCCCTGGGGCGAGACGCCGGTGACATCGCGCAGGATCGGGGCGATATAGGTGAACAGCGCAAACATTGCCGCCGAGAAGAACACCGTCATCAGCAACGATAGCCAGAGGCCGGCGCCGCGCAACGCAGAGATTTCTCCCAAAATATTGCTCTTTGGGGCGGTTTCCGTTTTCGGCAAAACGAGCATCAGGCCGATGATCGATGCGACGCCGAGAATGGCGACGGCCCAGAAAGGTGCACGCCAGCCATAGGCCTGGCCGAGGGCTGTACCGAGCGGTACGCCGAGCACGTTGGCAAGTGTCAGGCCGGTAAACATCAGCGCAACGGCACTGGCCTTGCGATCGCTGGCGACGAGGTTTGCCGCGGCAACCGAACCTATGCCGAAGAAGGCGCCATGGCAGAGCGCCGTCACGACGCGGGCGATCATCATGATCCAGTAGTCGGGAGCAAGCGCACACATTACGTTTCCGAGGATGAATACGCCCATCAGCATGATAAGTGCGGAGCGGCGGCGCAGCTGCGCTGTGGCGACGGCCATGATCGGTGCGCCGATTGCAACCGCCAGCGCGTAGCCGGTCACCAGCCATCCGGCCTGTGGAATGGTCACCGCAAGGTCGCCGGCGACGTCGGGCAGGAGGCCAAGCACCACGAACTCCGTCGTGCCGATCGCAAAAGCGCTCAGCGCGAGGATGAATAGGGCTAAAGGCATTCTAAAGTTCCTTTTGAAGCGACGCGAGGAACTCGGCGATGATGGCCTCGTTACGTCGGTAGAAGACCCATTGGCCAAGCCGCTTGGTAGTCACCAGATCGGCGCGGTGCAGAGTGCCGAGATGGGCCGAGACTGTCGATTGGGAGAGGCCGCAGCGCTCGAACTGTCCGGCGCAGACCCCGAGTTCAAGCGGGTGGTCCTGCGTGGCGAAATGCTTTTCCGGCTCTTTCAGCCAGCTGAGAATTTCCAGCCGGGTGGGGTGAGCCAGCGCTTTCAGAATTTCATCTCTGTCCATGATCCAGACCTGCATCGTGTTGAGACGATATGTATATCGGCTGGACACGATGCAATAGGACGGCGCGATCACATGGGCGTGATCGAGAAAGGCTAAAAAATAGGCAAAAAAAGAGGGCCACCGGTAAACCGGGGCCCTATAGGTATGAAGGTTAAAAACCTCCAGAGGGGAACAGCTTCTGCGGTGGAACTGGGAGGTAAAAGCCACCATGTGCATCAGCTGTGGGCAATATGTCTTCAATTTGTGCAGGTGGCAATGTTTTTTTGTGCACGGCAGCTATGCGTTTGTGCGTCGCAGCGACAAATCCGGAAAATTGGCAAAAAAAGAGGGCCGCCGATCGAAACCAGGGCCCTGTAGGTATGAAGGTCAAAAACCTCCAGAGGGGAACAGCTTCTGCGGTGGAACTGGGAGGAAAAGCCACCGTATGCATCAGCTGTAATCGATATGGTCGTAAAATGGGCACGCATCAATGACTGTTTGTGCATATCGGCCATGTGGCAGGCACATGGCTCGTTAGCGCGGCTAATGATTTTGCCCTTTGCTAGAAGTTCCAGTTCCGAGCCTTGGCGACGATGAAGTCCCTGAAGACCTTGAGCTTCGCGGCGTTCTTCATTTCGTCCGGATAGGCAAAGTAGGTGTCGAAGGATGGCACGTCGGCATTCAGCGACAGCTGGATCAGACCAGGGTCGCGGCCAACGATATAGTCCGGCAGCACCGCAATTCCGATACCGAGCAGGCAGGCGCGCTTGATCGAGGTCTGGCTGTTGATTTGCAGGTGCGACAATCGCTTGTTGTCGGACGAGCGCCCGGCGACTTCCAGCCAGTTGATGTCGAGCAGGTATTGCGGAGCGGGTTCGCCGAACGAGATGATCCTGTGATCGTCGAGATCGTCGACGGACTGCGGCTCGCCGTGGCGGTTGATGTAGGAGGGGGCGGCGTAGACATGCATGTGGACGGTGAACAGCTTGCGCTGGATCAGGTCCGATTGCTGCGGCTGTCGAAGACGGATGGCGCAGTCGGCGTGGCGCATGTTGACGTCCAGCTCCTCGTTGTCGAGGATCAGCTGGATCTGCATGTCAGGATAAAGCTGCAGGAACTCCTGAATCTTGTCCGTCAGCCAGCCCTGGCCGAGACCGACCGTCGTGGTGACGCGCAGCTTGCCGCTCGGCTTGTCGGTGGTCTCCGTCAACTGCATCTTGACGGTTTCGAGCTTCAGCAGCACGTCATGGGCGGTGCGGTACAGCAGTTCGCCCTGCTCGGTGAGGATGAGGCCACGGGCATGGCGGTGGAACAGCTTGATGCCGACATCCTGCTCGAGGGCGCTGACCTGGCGGCTGATGGCGGATTGGGACAGATGCAGCTTGTCTGCCGCATGGGTGAACGATCCGGCTTCGGCAGCCGCGTGAAAAATCCGCAGCTTGTCCCAATCCAATGGCATTCCGCTCCCCCTCATTGGCTGCTTCACTCCGCAGCCATCGCGACCGGCATAAGCCCGGTCAAGTAGCGCTCCGCCTCCAGCGCCGCCATGCATCCCATGCCGGCAGCTGTTATCGCCTGGCGGAACGTATCGTCGGTCACGTCGCCGGCGGCATAGATGCCTTCCACGTCGGTGGCAGTCGAATCAGGGGCCGTCCAGAGATAGCCGTTGTCCTTGAGCTTCAATTTTCCCTTGAAGAGTTCGGTCGCCGGCGCATGGCCAATGGCAACGAACACGCCGTCGATCGGCATGTCGGTGACAGTGCCGGCTTTGATGTCGCGCAGCCTGACGCCCGACACCGATGGCGGCATTGGCGGTTTGGCTGGCGTGCCGGTGATTTCGGCGATTTCCGAATTCCATAGAACCTTGACGTTGGGCTTCTCGAACAGCCGCTCCTGAAGGATTTTTTCGGCGCGGAAGAAATCGCGACGATGAACCACGGTTACCGAGCGGGTGATGTTCGAAAGATAAAGCGCCTCCTCGACGGCCGAATTGCCGCCGCCAACGACGATGACGTCCTTGTTGCGATAGAAGAAGCCGTCGCAGGTAGCGCAGGCGGAAACGCCGAACCCCTGGAAATGCTGCTCGCTCTCTATGCCGAGCCATTTCGCCTTGGCACCGGTGGCGATGATCAGCGTATCGGCGGTCCAGACGGTGCCGGAATCGGTGCTGAGGACAAAGGGGCGGCGCGATGTGTCGACCTCGGTGACGAGATCGTTGACAATCTCGGTGCCGACGTGCTTGGCCTGCTGCAGCATCTGCTCCATCAGCCAGGGGCCCTGGATCGGATCGGCAAAGCCCGGATAGTTTTCGACATCGGTGGTGATCATCAGCTGGCCACCCTGTTCCATGCCGGCGATCAGCACCGGCTTCAGCATGGCGCGGGCAGCGTAGACTGCAGCCGTATAGCCGGCGGGGCCGGAACCGATGATGAGCACCTTCGTGTGGCGGGCAGACATGAGGCAAGTCCTTTCAATGGCAGCGATGGGATGGTGGCACTGCCTGCTAGCGGCATTGCCGTCGATCTTTCCCATGCGCTGCCTCATTTATGATTGTCGCATGCATTTATTCAAGGGCAGCCTTGCATTACCAACAGGGCAAATGGCCAACGGGCAAGATTCAGGCGTGCGCGGGAAACATTGTTGCGAATTTCTGCTCTTTATATAGAAGGTGCGACGGAGGAATTAAAGAAAGGCATGACCGTGCTGCGGGCAGAACTTGACGCCATCGACATAAAAATTCTTCGCGAACTGCAGCAGGACGGCCGCATGACCAATGTCGAGCTCGCCGACCGAGTCGGAATTTCGGCGCCGCCTTGCCTCCGGCGGGTGCGCAAGCTCGAGGAAGCAGGCATCATCGAGGGTTACCATGCGATGCTCAACAGCCCGCGGCTCGGCTTTGATCTTGTCGCCTTCTGCATGGTCGGGCTGAAGCACCAGTCGGAAACCAACCTTAAGGCATTTGCCGCCACCACGCTGCAATGGCCGCTCGTCCGCCAGGCGTGGATGGTATCCGGAGACAGCGATTTCCTGCTGCATTGCGTCGCCCAGAACCTGACCGCTTTCCAGGATTTCGTCATCGAGGTTTTGACGGCCAACGAGCATGTGGACACGGTCCGCACCATGCTCACCATCCGCCAGGTCAAGAAGCTGGGATTGGTGGAACTCTAGGCATGTCCGATCGCCCCTGGCACCGTTCACTGATCAAGACGGGCACGCGCCTGCTGCTCGGCAGCGCGCGCGCGCATTTCCAGGATGCGTTTCCGGGACTGTCCGTCGTGCGGGCAACCGTGGATGCGCCGGGTGAGGTTCGCTATCGCGGCGCTGCTGTCGCAGCGCTGTCGAGCGCCTCTGTCCTCCGAAGCCGATCCGGCGACACGGTGGCGATCGTCGGCTCCGGCCCCTCGATAGCCGGTAACGATCTTTCCCGTCTGCCGCCGCAAACTGCCATTCTGCTGAACGGCGCCATCAGCCTGTCGGGTCAGCCTGTCGCAGACGAGCTGGCCGTCGCCGTCGAGGACGAACGTTTCATCTGGCGGCACTTCGATCTCGTGAAGCAGCGTGTGAAAGACAATACGCCATGCCTGTTTTCCGTCGAGGTGTTGCGGGCTATTTGCGAGATAGACCTGGGGTTCCTGCGCGACCGGACCATCGTGCTGATCGATGATATCCGTAAACCCTACGGTGCAAGGCGGCGGCGGTACGATACGATCCAGGCCTTCGATTTCATTCGCAGGGATGCGGAGGTCAATGCCGGCCTTTCGTTCGACCCGGATCGCGGGGTGTTTCGTGGTGGCTCGGTTGCCGTGTCTGCCCTGCAGTTTGCTCTCTATTGTGAACCGAAGACAATCGGGCTGTTCGGCATCGACATATCCAACGCCCATCAGCCGCGCTTCTACGAGACCACCGGCGAAACCGCTTCATCCGGCATTGCGGACGCGGAAGCCCGCATCGTTGCGCATTTCGTGCTTGCCAAGTCAGTTGCGGCTGAGCGGGGCATCGAGATCGTCAATTATTCGCCGGTGTCGGCACTGGCCGGTGCCGGCTTTGGCTATAACGACCGCTTTTCGCCCAGCAGGCCTGCATAGACGGCGGCGATAGCGGTGGCTTCCTTTTCCAGCGCAAAATTGCTGCGAACATGGACGACAGCGTTCTGGCCCTGGCGGCGGGCCTCGTCGGGATCGGCCAGATAGGTTTCGATGGCTGCCGTGAGGGCAGGGCCGTCGCCGGCCGGAACGACCATGCCGGTCTCGCCCGGCACGATCATCTCGGCGTAGGCACCGGCATCGGAGGCGACGACCGCCGTCTGCGAGGCCATGGCTTCCAGCGGCGTCAGGCCGAAACCCTCATTGCGCGAAGGCGCCACGTAGAGCGTTGCGCGGCGATACCAGGGGCGGATGTCGTTGACTTCTCCCATGAAGCGGATGCGATCCGACAGGCCGGCGTCAGCGACGGCCTTGGTCAAACCGTCGGCAAATACCTTATGCTCCGGTGTCACACGGCCACAGACGATCGCCGTCCAATCGGGATGGTTGGGCAGCAGCTCGATCATTGCCTGAACGAAAAGATCCGTGCCTTTCTGGTGACGCACGCGGCCGAAGCAGCCGATCAGGTATCGGCCGGGGAGGTCCGTCGCGGCCATGCGGTCGGCCGGCCCTTCCGGCGGATGGAACAGGTTTAGATCGACACCGTGCTGGATGACAGTGTGGGGCACCTGCAGGAAGCTGCCGGAACGGGTGCTGGTGGCGATGACGGCGTGCATGCGGCGAATCAGAAAACGCGTGTAAGCCGAATGGCGCCGTTGCGCTGCCGATGTGAACAGCAGCTTGATCGGCATGCGCAACACAGCCCGCAACAGGAGGCCAAACAGCATTTCATTGTTGCGGCGGGCATGCCAGACGCGAACCTCGTAGCGGCGTGGCCGGACCCAGAGGCCCGGAACCTGGCTCCAGCCGAGTTTCGGCAGGTGCGGCGGCAAGCCTGGGCCGAGCGTTACGATGCGGGTGCCGAGCGCGACCTGCTTGGGAACGAGCTGCACGATGGTCGAGGTGACCCCCGACAATCGCCGCTTGAAATTCGGCGCGACGATCTCGGTCTCGCGCAGGTCCGCTGCCACCGGGCTCAGCCCCAGGTGATGGAGAGGATTTCGTAGGCCTTGGAACCGCCGGGGGCATTGACCTCGATGGAATCGCCGACTTCCTTGCCGATCAGCGCACGTGCGATAGGCGAAGATATGGAGATGCGGCCGGCCTTTACGTCGGCTTCCTGGTCGCCGACGATCTGGTAGGTCTTCTGTTCCTCGGTGTCCTCATCAACCAGTTTGACGCGGGCGCCAAACTTGACTGTGGTGCCGGACATTTTCGACAGGTCGATGACTTCGGCACGGGCCACAAGATCCTCGACTTCGCCGATGCGACCTTCGTTGTGGCTCTGGGCTTCCTTGGCAGCATGATACTCCGCATTTTCCGACAGATCGCCGTGGGCGCGAGCCTCGGAAATTGCCTCGATGATCCGCGGCCGTTCCTGCTGCTGGCGCCAGCGCAGTTCTTCCTGCAAATTGGCGAAGCCGCTCTGCGTCATCGGTACCTTGTCAACCATGTCTCTGTCCTTCAGTCCTATGTCGTAGCTGCCGACACAAAAGAAAACAGGTCCCGAAGGAAAACTTCGGAACCGTGCAATAGCCGCTATATGGGGCACTTATAACAGAATACGACCGCCAATTTCCAGAGAATTCGCACCGCAACGGTGCAAGTGCATGTGGTTCTTTTCGTTAGCCTGCTTATTTTACCGACATTCCGAAGCGGTCCGTCTTGACGATTAGCGATAGAACATATAGTGAACATGATATGAAAAAGTCGCTGAACGATCGTCTAGCCATTCTTTCCGATGCCGCCAAGTATGATGCGTCCTGTGCCTCCAGCGGTACCTCGACGCGCAGTTCGGCGAAGTCCGGCGGATTGGGGTCAACGGAAGGCTCCGGCATCTGCCATTCCTATGCGCCGGACGGAAGATGCATTTCGCTTCTGAAAATCCTGATGACCAACTTTTGCATCTATGACTGCGCCTATTGCGTCAACCGATCTTCAAGCAACGTCGAGAGAGCCCGGTTTACGGTCGAGGAGGTCGTCTGGCTGACGATGGAATTCTACCGGCGCAATTACATCGAGGGCCTGTTCCTGTCCTCCGGCATCATCCGCTCCTCCGACCACACGATGGAAGAGATGGTCCGGATCGCACGTGAGCTGCGGACTACGCATAATTTCCGGGGCTACATCCATCTGAAATCCATTCCGGAGGCGTCGCCGAAGCTGATCGAGGAGGCGGGGCTTTATGCCGACCGCCTGTCTCTCAACATCGAGCTTCCGACCGATGTCGGTATCACCCGTCTGGCGCCGGAAAAGAAGCCAGCCGGCATCCGCCAGGCGATGGGTGCGCTGCGGCTAAAGATCGAGGAGGCCAGCGATCCGACGTTGCAGAGCAAAAAGCGCAAGCGCTTCGCACCGGCCGGCCAGAGCACCCAGATGATAGTCGGCGCCGACGATGCGAACGATGCAACCATTCTCGGGACCAGCGCACGGCTTTACGGCAGCTACGGGATGAGGCGGGTCTACTATTCGGCATTCAGCCCGATCCCTGATTCGTCAAAGAACCTGCCGCTGATCAAGCCGCCGCTGATGCGCGAGCATCGCCTTTACCAGGCGGACTGGCTGTATCGATTTTACGGCTTTGGGATCGCCGAGATTACTGGCCAACAGGCGGGCGGCATGCTGGATCTCGATCTCGATCCGAAACTGGCCTGGGCGCTTGGCAACCGAAACGCATTCCCGGTCGACATTAACTCCGCTGAGCGCGAGACGCTGCTGCGCGTGCCGGGGCTCGGCACGAAGACGGTCAAGGCCATTCTGTCGGCCCGTCGTTTTTGCCGGCTTCGGATCGAGGACCTCGCGCGCCTCGGAGTGTCCGTGAAGAAGGTGCAGGCCTTCATCGTTGCCGAGGGCTGGAGCCCGCGAAAGCTGGCCGACCGGCAGGATCTTCGTGCGATGTTCGCGCCCAAGCCGGTACAGTTGACGCTGCTCTGATGGGTTCGGCAGCGATGCGTCGCGTAACGCTGAAGGGTAGGGGTGACTTGGCCGAATGGCGCGACGTGGCGCGGCGGCTGCTTGCGGAAGGTGTGTTGCCTGAGGCCATCGACTGGCACGAGGCCACGTTGGGCGGAGACCTGTTTGGCACTGCTGGCGAGCGCCTGTTGCTGGAGCCGACGGAGCGTCCATCAGGTTGCGAGGCGGGCGTCAGGCCTGCAGGCTCATCACCCGTTTCCGTGCCTCCGGCCTTCATCAGCCTGGCGGAGGCCGTGATCTGTCATTCCGATCCCGGTCGTTTTGCGCTGCTTTACCGCATCCTGTTTCGTCTTTGCAGCGACCGCCATCTGCTCGGCATGGTCGCGGATGTCGATGTTCACCGGGCGCTGATGCTGCAGAAGTCTGTCCGTCGGGACTGTCACAAGATGACCGCCTTTGTGCGCTTCAAGGAGGTGGATAGCGCGCTGGCATTGCCGCGGCGGCGCTTCGTTGCCTGGTTCGAACCGGATCACCATATCGTCGCCCGCAGCGCACCGTTCTTCCAGCGCCGGTTCAACGACATGGACTGGCTGATCGCCACGCCGCGCGGCTCGGCCGCCTGGGACGGCACCCAATTGACGATCTCCGATCTGCCGGTTGAGAAACCATCGCTGACAGACGAGGCGGACACGCTGTGGCGCACCTATTTCAGCAATATTTTCAATCCTGCACGATTGAAGGTGAAGGCCATGCAGGCCGAGATGCCGAAAAAATATTGGAAAAACCTGCCGGAGGCCGATCTCATTCCCGGTCTTATCGCCGGCGCCGAGGCCAGCGTGCTGGCGATGGCAAGGCGCGCGGCAACCGAGCCGCTGCCGTTTCACCAGAGGCTGCAGGCGGCCGCAGCTGCCGAGCAAATGCCCGTATCGGCGGCGCCAGCGGGCAGCATGGAAGGGCTGCGGGAGGCGGCCCGCCAATGCACCCGCTGCGAGTTGCACTGCCACGCCACGCAAACGGTGTTCGGTGAGGGGCCTGTCGACGCATCGGTGATGGTGGTTGGCGAGCAGCCGGGCGATCACGAGGATCTTGCAGGCCGCCCGTTCGTTGGTCCGGCCGGCAAGGTCTTCAATCAGGCGATCGACGATGCCGGCATAGACCGGACGACGCTCTACGTGACCAATGCCGTCAAGCATTTCAAATACGAACTGCGGGGCAAGCGGCGCATCCACCAGAAGCCGACGATGGGCGAGGTCCGCCACTGCCGCTGGTGGCTGGATGGAGAACGGGCCCTGATCCGCCCGAAACTGACCGTGGCACTCGGCGCTACGGCGCTGTTCGCACTAACCGACAGCCGGGAGAGGCTCGAGGATATGAGGGGCCGTCCGGTTCCGCTGGCAGATGGCAGCAACCTGTTTGTCACCGTCCATCCGTCCTATCTGCTGCGCATTCCCGACGCGGGGCGCAAGGCCGAGGAACTGGCGCGGTTTCAAGCGGAAATTCGTTCCATAAGCCGTCTCGTAGGGCAGGCGGAGGGCGCATCTTGAGTTCTCAGGGCACATAGTGATGGGTGCGCGGCAGGTTTTGCGGTTTGTAGTCACCCGTCTCTAGCCTTGTCCTGACGGATTCGTGCAGGAGCGCGCCTGCGGGGATCAGACGTGGATCGCTGCGGGGAATATACATGCCGTGAGCGTGTGCCTTTCGCAACGAGGATCGTGGAATCTCCCTCGGTATCCACTCCAGGATACGCCACGCGGCATTCATCGAATTGTGCAGCGGCCCGGTCGGTGAAAGAGGTTGATATCTTGGCATCTCCGGATCTTTGCCGAGAACGATCCGGTCTATGACTTCGTGCCGGTAATGGAGCCCGGTTGGTTCCGTCTCCCGGATCATCCAGTCGAGGGGTATCTTGATCTGAGCACTCTCCGTTTCGGGATAGCCGCCGCCGACATCGCAATGTACGCCCGCAAACCAGACTTCCATGAAATTCTGCTTCGACTTCGCGGTAGCAGAGTGACGGGCGTGATAGTCTTGGTCGGGTTTCCAGTACTCCGGCCGATACATCGTTCGCTTCTCATCGATCGCCAGCGCTTGCCGCACCCATTCGACGCTGGGATTAGCGTCCGTGAAGGGATGCGTTTTCATCTGCAGACGGCCGTGGCCAACTTCAAGCAGCGACGCTACCGTTTCGAAAAGACCGAGGAGCTTGATCGGCGGGTGGTCGTTGACGAGTGTTTTCTCATACAGGCGCATTTTGGCGAAGCGCGATGTTCCGTCCACCGCCGCGGCATCGCCGTCGGCGTTGACGCTTTTGTAGGTCCTGTATGCATAGTCGATGAGGTTGAGGTTGTATTTGCTCGTCAATCCGAAGGCGTGAAGGAAGCCGGCAAGAACGCGGGCGGTGTAGGCGCCACGGCTGAACCCGAAGATAAAGATCCGGTCCCGGTCAACATTCTGGCCATCCTCGACTGGTCCCGCATCATAGTTCTCGACGAGGAAGCGGTAGGCTTCCTTGACATTCTGATCCAGACCCCAACCCGTTGCCAAGCCCCAGACCTCGACTGTTCCACGCCACAGCGGGGACCAGCTGTCGTCGGCTCCGAAGGTGCCAACGCCGGGGTCGTACCGGACGATCTGGCGTGCTGAATGCTCGAGTGTGCCGAACAAGCGCAGAATGTTCGTACGGTCGTTCGATATCTCGTTCGAGGTACCGTCAAAAAGGATAACAATATTCTTCGACATTGAATTCCCCCTGAAGACTGGCCACGCTAGCGCGCCTTCAAGGAGAATGCAACTAATGGTAGATTTTGCCGATCAAAAATAGCTCTGCAGCGGCCGGACTTCGAGATTGCCGGCTTTCAGGGCCTGGATCGCCATGGCGGCGGCTTCGGCGCCGGCCATGGTCGTGTAGTAGGGCACCTTCTGCATCAGCGTTGCGCGGCGGATCGATTTGGAGTCCGAGATCGCCTTGTTGCTGTCCGTCGTGTTGATCACCAGCTGGACCTGGCGGTTGCGGATGGCGTCCTCGATGTGCGGGCGGCCTTCCAGCACCTTGTTGATCTTGGTCGTGGCGATGCCGTGTTCGGCGAGGAAGCGGGCCGTGCCGCCGGTTGCCATCACCTTGAAGCCCTGTTCGACGAGCATGCGGATGGCCGGCAGGACGCGTGGCTTGTCATCGTCGCGCACGGCCACGAAAACCGTGCCGCCGCGTGGCAGTTCGACGCCGGCGCCCAGCTGCGCCTTGGCGAAGGCGAGAGCGAAGTCGGTATCGAGGCCGATGACTTCGCCGGTCGAGCGCATTTCAGGGCCGAGCAGCGTGTCGACGCCGGGGAAGCGGGCGAACGGGAAAACGGCTTCCTTGACGGCAATGTGCTTGAGGTTGCGCGGATCGGGTTTTTCACCGTAGGCGGCAAAAGCTGCGTCAAGGCTTTCGCCGGCCATGATGCGAGCAGCGATCTTGGCAATGGGCGCGCCAATCGCCTTGGCAACGAAAGGCACGGTGCGCGAGGCGCGCGGATTGACTTCGAGCACGTAGACGACGTCGTCCTTGATGGCGTACTGGACGTTCATCAGGCCGACGACATTCAGCGCCTTGGCCATCGCCTTGGTCTGGCGTTCCAGTTCGTCGATCATCTCCGAGGACAGCGTGCGCGGCGGCAGAGAGCAGGCGCTGTCGCCGGAGTGGATGCCGGCTTCCTCGATGTGTTCCATGATACCAGCGATGAAGGCGTTCTCGCCATCGGCCAGGCAATCAACGTCGATCTCGATGGCATTCGACAGGTAGCTGTCGAACAGCAGCGGGTTCTTGCTGAGCAGCGTGTTGATCTGGCCGGTCTTGTCGTTCGGGTAACGCTGCTTGATATCTTCCGGCACGAGGCCGGGGACGGTATCAAGCAGGTAGCTCTGCAGCATCGATTCCGAGTGGATGATCTGCATCGCCCGGCCGCCGAGCACGTAGGATGGGCGGACCACCAGCGGGAAGCCGATTTCCGAAGCGACGACGCGAGCCTGTTCGACCGAATAAGCGATGCCGTTGTTGGGCTGGTTGAGGTCGAGCTTCATCAGCAGCTTCTGGAACCGGTCGCGGTCTTCGGCGAGATCGATCATATCTGGCGCGGTGCCGAGGATCGGGATGCCGTTCTTTTCCAGCGCTTCGGCCAGCTTCAGCGGAGTCTGTCCGCCGAACTGGACGATGACGCCGACGACTTCGCCGCTTTCCTGCTCGGCGCGCAGGATCTCGATCACGTCCTCGGCCGTCAGCGGCTCGAAATAGAGGCGGTTCGAGGTGTCGTAGTCGGTCGACACGGTTTCAGGGTTGCAGTTGATCATGATCGCTTCATAGCCGGCATCCTGCAGCGCGAAGGCGGCGTGGCAGCAGCAATAGTCGAACTCGATACCCTGGCCTATGCGGTTCGGACCGCCGCCGAGGATGACGACCTTTCTGGCCGACGTCACATTGGCTTCGGAGCGCGCTTCGCCGACGAAGGGCGTCTCGTAGCTCGAATACATGTAGGCAGTCGGCGAGGCGAATTCGGCAGCGCAAGTGTCGATCCGCTTGAAAACCGGACGCACGTTGAGGGCGTTACGCTTCTCGGCCACTTCCTTCGGCCGCTTGTTGGTGAGGGTCGCCAGGCGCGCGTCGGAAAAGCCCATGGCCTTCAGCATGCGCAGATTGACCGCATCGTCCGGCAGGCCATGTTCGCGAACACGGGCTTCCATGTCGACGATGGCCTTGAGTTGCGCGATGAACCATGGGTCGATCTTGCAGCCTTCGTGCACCTCTTCGGCGCTCATGCCCATGCGCAGCGCCTGGGCCACCATGCGCAGGCGGTCCGGCGTCGGCGTGCCGATGGCTGCGCGAATGGCGTTGCGGCTGCCTTCGCCTTCCTCGGTGCCGGGGATCTCGATCTCGTCGAGGCCGGTGAGGCCGGTTTCAAGGCCGCGAAGCGCCTTCTGCAGGGATTCGGCAAAGGTCCGGCCGATGGCCATGACTTCGCCGACCGACTTCATCGCTGTCGTCAGCACTGGCGAGGCGCCCGGGAATTTCTCGAAGGCAAAGCGCGGGATCTTGGTGACGACGTAGTCGATCGACGGTTCGAACGAAGCAGGCGTCGCGCCGCCGGTGATGTCGTTGTCGAGTTCGTCGAGCGTGTAGCCGACCGCGAGCTTGGCGGCGACGCGCGCAATCGGGAAGCCGGTCGCCTTGGAGGCCAGCGCCGATGAGCGCGAAACGCGCGGATTCATCTCGATGACGACGAGGCGGCCATCGGCCGGGTTGACGGCGAACTGCACGTTTGAGCCGCCGGTCTCGACGCCTATCTCGCGCAACACGGCGATCGAGGCGTTGCGCATCATCTGGTATTCTTTGTCGGTCAGCGTCAGGGCCGGGGCGACTGTGATGCTATCGCCGGTGTGGACGCCCATCGGGTCGATGTTCTCGATGGAGCAGATGATGATGCAGTTGTCCGCCTTGTCGCGGACGACTTCCATTTCATACTCCTTCCAGCCGAGCACCGATTCCTCGATCAGCACCTCCGTGGTCGGCGAGGCGTCGAGGCCGGAGCCGACGATCTCGAAGAATTCCGAGCGATTGTAGGCAATGCCGCCGCCGGTGCCGCCCATGGTGAAGGACGGACGGATGATGGCGGGCAAGCCGACGACGTCGATCGCCTGGGCTGCCAGAGCCATGGCGTGGCTCATGTAGCGCTGCTTGCGGTCCGTTTCGCCGAGGTTCCAGGTGTTTTCGAGGTCGTCAAGCGCTGTGTCCAGCTCGGCGCCGCTCAACCTGGACCTGACCTCGTCGCGCGCTGCTTCGTGGCGGTTGCGATCAAGTTCCTTGATGTCGGTGGCGTTGGCGAGCAGCGACTTCGGCGTTTCGAGGCCGATGCGGGCCATGGCTTCGCGGAACAGGGCGCGGTCTTCAGCCATGTCGATGGCGGCCGGCTTGGCGCCGATCATCTCGACATTGTAGCGGTCGAGGACGCCCATTCTCTTCAGGGAGAGCGCGGTGTTGAGCGCAGTCTGGCCGCCCATGGTCGGCAGCAGCGCGTCGGGGCGCTCCTTGGCAATGATCTTGGCGACGACTTCAGGCGTGATCGGCTCGACATAGGTGGCGTCGGCCAGATCCGGGTCGGTCATGATCGTCGCCGGATTAGAGTTGACGAGGATGACGCGGTAGCCTTCCTCTTTCAGTGCCTTGCAGGCCTGGGTGCCTGAATAGTCGAATTCGCATGCCTGACCGATGACAATCGGCCCCGCGCCGATGATGAGGATCGATTTAATGTCTTCGCGCTTCGGCATGATCTCTATCCATTTTCTGCGTGCGCCAAAAACCAGCCAGGTGTGTCCACCGGCCGGGCGCGCGCTCTGCATCTCAAAAGGCTAGAAGCGGCTTATAGGCAAATGTTTTTGCAAACGGAACCCCATAAATCGTCCAATCGACAGGATTCCGAGTGTGGCCTACCTTGCGGCGTGATCGGGCACCACCAGGACGCGGATTTCGCCGGGGCGGGCCGGCTGGCGGATGGCTTCGGCACCGTCTGTCATGCCGACGACGCGGGAGATGAGTGGTGCGACGTCGACGGCGCCCGAGGCAATGAGATCGGCGGCGCGCCGGTGGGTGAACGGGTTGATGAAGGAGCCGATGAATTTCAGTTCGCGGAACAGAAGGTCGAAGGGCTCAATCGGCACGGTCTGCCCCTGCGGCATGACGCCGAGGATGACAACGGTGCCGCCGCTCTTTGCCATGCGCGTCGATTGCTGCACCGTCTCGGCGACGCCGGCGCATTCGAACACCACATCGGCACCGCCGGGCAGCAGGCCATCCGGCCCCGATATGGCGGCGATGGGGTCGCTGAGGCCTGGATCGAGTGTCGCGGTGGCGCCGAGGCGCTCGGCAAGGGCGCGCTTGTCCTTGTGACGGGTGATTAGGACGACGCGGGTGGCGCCGGCCAACCGTGCCAGTTGCACCACCAGCAGGCCTATGACGCCGCCGCCGAGCACGACCACCGAGGCACCGGTTTCGATTTTCGCCATGTCGACGCCGTGCAGGCAGCAGGCGAGGGGCTCGCAGAAGGCGCCGTGCAGCGGGTCGAGCCCAAGCGGCAGTTCGAAGGCCTGGGTGACGGGCAGGATCGCGTAGTCGGCAAAGCCGCCATCGCGGTGGATGCCGATTGCCTGCAGCCGTTCGCAGAGGTTGACGCGGCCGCTGCGGCACTGGCTGCAGAGGCCGCAGGAAATGTTCGGATCGCAGGTGACGCGCATACCGGGCGCAAAGCCTGTCGTATCAGCGCCGACGGCCTCGACGATGCCGGCAAATTCGTGGCCCAGCGTGACCGGCGGTGCGGACGGGAATTCGCCGTGGAGGATATGGCGATCCGTGCCGCAGATGCCGCAAGCCTCGACGCGGACGAGCAGTTCGCCTCTACCGGGCACCGGCTTTTCGATCTCGCTGACGGTCAATTGGCCGACGGCGTCGAGACGTATGGCTTGCATCGATGTCTCCTCCCAGAGATATAAGGACTGGCGGGCAATGGGCGTCAAAAGCCTTGCCGCGTCAAGGCTATCTGCTGCTATTATAACTGAATTCTCGCCCGCGTTGGCCCCTCGACTTCGGGCAGCCGTCGGGTATGATCGAGCCAGCCGACGTCGGATCGGTAGCCTTGTGAGGTGCTGTACCATGACCCTCGAACCGCTGCTGTCGGCTTCGCCCGCCATTCACATCCATGTGGTTGCCGTGGTCACATCAGCGCTGCTCGGCGCCTACGTGCTGTTGCGGCGCAAGGGGACGTGGCTGCATCGGCTGCTTGGCAAGATCTGGCTTTTGCTGATGGCCGTCGGGGCGTTTTCCAGCTTCTTCATCCATGAGTTGAACGTCTTTCATGGCTTCAGCCCGATCCATCTTCTGTCGGTCTTCGTCCTCTATTCCTGCGTCCAGGCGATTGTCGCTGCCCGCCGGCATGACATTGCGCGTCATCGTCGTGTTGTCCTGGGACTTTATTTTGGTGGCATCGGGGGTGCCGGCGCCTTCACGCTGCTGCCGCACCGGATCATGAACGCTGTGGTCTTTACCGGTCACGAGACGATGCCCCTGCTGCTGCTGGTGGCGATGGCATTATTTCTTGCATGGGCCGCCTGGGGCGCCCCGAGCATTCCTGTCTGATGTGCGATGTTGGCCTTCGCGACTGGTCATTGGGCATGCGGCGGATATATAGGCTTTAACGGGATATCCGTGAGCGCAGCCGGGGAGACAGGTCATGGAATGGAAGGGACGTCGACAGTCCGACAATATCGAGGATGAGCGTGGCTCTTCAGGAGGCACCGGACCGCTTGGCGGCGGTGGTGGAGGTTTCAACTTTCCGGGCGGTGGCATGCGGCGGGCCGGCGGCGGCCTCAGCATTGGCACGATCGTCTTCCTGGTGGTGATCTACCTCATTCTCAAGGCGATGGGCATCGACATGCTACAGATCCTCAGCCAAGGCGACACCGGCAATACCGGTTCCAGCTACCAGCAGAGCAACTCGGCGCCGCAGAACCCGGGCAACGATGAAACAAAGGCGTTCGTCGCCACCGTGCTTGCCGAGACCGAGGATACCTGGGGCGGCATCTTCAAATCCATGGGCAAGACCTATGAGGACCCGAAGCTGGTGCTGTTCACCAACAGGCTGAACTCGGGCTGCGGCCTCGCGTCGACCGCGTCGGGACCGTTCTACTGCCCGTCCGACCGCAAGATTTATCTCGACATGGGATTCTTCCAGGAGATGAAGGACAAGTTCGGTGCTTCAGGCGATTTCGCGCAGGCCTATGTCGTCGCGCACGAAGTCGGCCATCACGTGCAGAACCTGCTCGGCATCCTGCCGAAGGCCGATCAGGCCCGCAGCCAGATGAACGAGGTGGACAGCAACAAGATGTCCGTTCGCATCGAGTTGCAGGCTGACTGCTTTGCCGGGATCTGGGGCAAGTTCACGCAGCAGAAGGGTATTCTCGACAATGGCGATCTGGAGGAGGCGTTGAACGCAGCCCAGCAGATCGGCGACGATACGCTGCAGAAGAAGAGCCAGGGCTATGTCGTGCCTGACAGCTTCAACCACGGCACGTCGGCGCAGCGTGTCAAATGGTTCAAGCAGGGTTTCGACAGCGGCAAACTGACCTCCTGCGACACGTTCTCGAACCCGGTCTGAGCGAACGCTCGCTGTCCGGTTTGGTATCGATAGAGGCCGGCATTGCAGGGATACTGCGACGCCGGCCTTTTGCTTGTTACGCGTATTTCATGGCATTGAGGTCCGACAGCAGCGTTGGGCCTGTTGGGCGCCAGCCGAGCGCTAACTGAGTGTGGGCGCTCGATGCGGGCATGTCCATGCCGACAAACATGCCCATCCAGCCAAAATGCTCCGACGCCTTTTCAGGTGCGATCGAGACGACTGGCACGTTGAGACCACGCCCAAGGGCTTCGGCGATTGCGCGGCTCTCGATGCCTTCCTCGCCAACAGCGTTATAGCGCGCTCCCCGTTCGGCCTTTTCGATGGCGAGCCGATAGAGGCGCGCGACATCCAGGAGATGGCCGGCAGGCCAGCGATTGCGGCCATCGCCAACATAGGCCGAGACGCCTTTCTGCCGCGCTATATCGAGCAGCGGCGTTATCAGGCCTTGTTTGTACGTGTCGTGGACCTGCGGCAACCGCATCACCGAGACGTTGATCCCCTGTTCCAGAAGCGCGTTGCCGGCAAACTCCGAGGCAATGCGTGGATTGGGATGGCTGACATCGAACACGTCTTCCGTGGCAGGCTCGCCAGGGCCGCGGCTACCGATGCCGGTGCCTGATGTGATGACCAGCGGCCGGTCCGAACCGGCAAGCGCCGATCCCAGTGCTTCGATAGCGCGTCCGTCTTTTGCGCAATTCTCGACAAATCGCGAGAACTCGTGGTCGAATGCAGCGTGGATGACGCCGTCCGCCTTTGCCGCTCCGCTGCGCAGGCTGTCGGTGTCCTCCAGCGTTCCACGGTGGACTTCGACACCCGCTGCAGCCAACGCCGCAGCACCCGCATCCGAGCGCGTCATGCCGATCACCTGATGGCCTGCCTTAAGGAGTTCGGGCACCAGGGCCGAACCAATGAAGCCGGTAGCACCGGTCAGAAATATTCGCACGATAGACCTCCTTGTTGGGTGCAATCACTATCGCCGACATACTTATCCTGTTAAAGTAGTGACCTTATCAGGGTATAAACTATAACGGGATCGCTATGCCGACAAATGCCGCAGGTTCACTGGCGTCCTTCCTGAAGGATCGTCGCACACGGCTCGACCCGGCGGCGTTCGGGTTCTCGGGACGCAGGCGGACGCCCGGACTGCGCAGGGAGGAGGTCGCCCAGCGCGCCAACATCAGTCCGACTTGGTACACATGGCTGGAGCAGGGGCGCGGTGGCGCACCGTCTGCCGACGTCCTGAACCGGATTGCCAGCGGGCTGATGTTGACAGAGCCGGAACGCGAGCATCTGTTCATGCTTGGTCTCGGGCGGCCACCCGAGGTCTGCTACAAATCGGTCGAGGGCGTCTCTCCCCGTCTTCAACGACTGCTGGATACGCTCGACGCCAGTCCTGCGTTCATCAAGACAGCCACCTGGGATGTCGTCGCCTGGAACCAGGCCTCTGCGGTCGTTTTGACGGACTACGGCGCACTTCCGGCCGAGCAGCGCAATATCCTGCGCCTGATGTTCTGCAACCCAGCCATCAAGGGCAAGCAGCACGACTGGGAAAGTGTCGCGCGCGTCGTCGTCAGCGCCTTCAGGGCCGATGTGGCGCGGGCAGGCGCAGTGTCCGAGGTTGCAGATCTTGTCGAGGAACTGTGTCAGGCCAGCCCCGAATTCACGGCGCTATGGCGGGAAAACGACGTCAAGATCCACGGCGATGGCCTGAAGCGGATCCAGCATCCTATCCTCGGCCTGGTTGAACTGGAATACTCCGCCTTCGCCGTCGATGGCCGGCCCGATCTCAGCCTGTTCATCTACAATCCAGTCGACCCAGATATCGCCGGCCGCATCCGCGTGCTTGCCGCAGAGCGTCAACATGCTCGCGAGGGAAATTCGACCTGAACGCCGCCAGAATAGCCTGAGAGACCTTCAAACGGCGGACGCCCGCTTCTCCAGGAGCCGTTCGAAAGCCGCTTTGATCTTCATGACATGCGGCGTCTTGTATTCGAAGCCTTCATTGTGGAGATGGACCAGCATGGTGGCGTTGACCTCGAAGACCACGACCTTGCCACTTGCATCGATGGAGCAGTCGATGCCGAAATAATCGAGATTGACGATGCGCCTGATGGTCTCGAGGGCTGCCATGGCGGATGGGCCGAAGACATGCGTCGGCTTTTCCAGGAAAGCTTGTTCCTCCCGGCGCATCCATTCGAGTTCCGTCATGCGTGTCGAGATATGATGGACTTTCCAGCTTTCGCCGATCGCCAGATGGTAGGGAAAGATCTCGTCGCCGACGAAAATCAGCCGGTATTTTCGAAAGAAACCGTCCTGCGAGCGATAGTCTACGAAGTCTGTGAGATAGAGCGGCTGATCGCCGGCTTGCTCGGCAAAAGTCCGCAATTCTTGCCGGCTGGCCACAACTTCCATCATCTCGCCACCATGCGTGCCGGCATGGCGCACGATCAGCGGAAAGGCGTGGCTCTCACCATCGGCAAGGCGGCGCAGGAGTTCGGCCGCGCCGATACGGCTGGTAGCGGGCACGACGGTATCGCGGACGGCGACCAGGCGCCGCGAGATTGTCTGGCGGTCGGTTCCGACGATCAGCGCCGGATGATTGATTACCGGTTTGCGCAGCGACGCGACGAGTTCACCGAGAGCGCCGATCATGTCGAGGCCGAGGTCGGCATCGGAGATGAGGTTGACGACGACGTCGGCACTTTTGGCGAGTGCCGCGACATCGTAGTAATGGTTCTCCAGCACGATCACGAGGTCCGTATCGAAGCGGACATTCCGGATGAGATCTTCGTAGGGTGTATTGCCAGCAAAGGGTGAGAACAGCATCAGCGCCCGGAAAGCTGCCGGCTGTTGCGATGCCGGATAGCTGCAGGCCACGCCGGCCTTGGCGGCGGCAAGAAAGCTCGTCCTTGCGGCATCGGCGTTGCCGAGATGCAGTTCGGCGTTGCCGCAGAGAAGCAGCGCGTCCTGGTTGCCGGGTTCGAGTGCCAGCACGGCACGAGCGGCCAGCAGCGCTTCGTCCATCTTTCCCGCAGCTTTCAGGGCTACACCGAGGTTCGTCATGCATGAGATATCATCGGGCGAGAGCGTCAGGGCGCGTCCATAGGCAGCAATCGCCTGGCCGAGGTTGCCTGCTTTCTGCAGGAGATCGCCGAGCAACGACCACGACGAGACGTCGGCCGGCTGAAGCGTGCAGGCTCGGGCAGCGGCATCGATCGCCGCCGGCAGGTCGCCCAGCGATTCCAGCACATGGCTGCGCTTCACGAAGGCCGGGGCATGATCGTTTTTCAGGGCAATCGACCGGTCGAGACTGGAGAGGGCTTCCTGCAGACGCCGGCCTTCTGCCTGCAACTCGCCGCGGTTGTACCAGCAGACAGCATCGTCCGGCCGCAAGGTCACGAGCCTGTCGTAGCATTGCAAGGCACCTGCCGCATCGCCCGTCGATCGCAGTGCGATCGCCAGGCCGTTCAGCGCCTGAATATCGTCCGGTCGGATGCGCAGCGATGCTTCGAACCAGGAAACGGCTTCCAATGGCCTGTCGACCTGGATCAGGAGATAGGCGAGCGTATTGCAGGCGACAGGTTCGCCGGTGACGAGCCTGTGCTCCGACTGCAGGAGGGCAATGGCACCATGATAGTCTGCCGCGCCCAGCAATTCCGCCGTTCGGCCGAGGATGGCGGGCAGGGCTGACGGCTCGGGAGACAAAGGCACGACGTACTGGTTCATAAAATCGGCTTTCAAGAGACGCGGTAATCGTAGTTTCTGCCCCGTTGTCTCATTGCCAATTCAGTCTTGTTTGAAGCTGACCAGCGCATTGGTGAATTCAGCGCTGGCTCTTTTCGCTGTCCATGTGGGCCAGCATTGCGGTCGGGTAACGGTCGCCGGCGGCAGCATCTTTCGGGACGGCTGTCTCGATGTCGGCCAGATCGTCGGCGGAAAGATGCACGGCCTGCGAGCCGAGCGCCTCGCTCAGACGGTCGCGACGGCGGGCACCGACGAGGGGGATGATGTCCGCGCCTTTGGCCGCCACCCAGGCAATGGCAATCTGCGCCACCGAGGCATTCCGGGCTTTCGCAACCGTGCGAAGCGCCTCTACCAGTGCGAGGTTCTGATCGATATTGCCTTCTTGGAAGCGCGGGCTGAAGGCGCGGAAATCCCCCATGGACTTGCCGCCATCCTTTTGCCAGTGGCCGCTGATCAGGCCCCTGGACAGGACGCCGTAGGCGGTGATGGCAATGCCGAGATCGCGGCACGTTGGCAGGATCTTCTCCTCGATGCCGCGCGAGATCAGCGAATACTCGATCTGCAGGTCGACGATCTCGTGCACGGCTGCGGCCCGGCGGATGGTATCGGCACCGACTTCCGAAAGGCCGATATGCCTGACATATCCCGCCTTGATGAGGTCGGCGATGGCGCCGACCGTCTCTTCGATTGGCACGTTCGGATCGAGCCGCGCAGGGCGGTAGATGTCTATGTGATCGACGCCGAGCCGTTGCAGCGTGTAGGCGACGAAGTTCTTGATTGCCGCAGGCCGGCAGTCATAGCCGCTCCAGCCGCCGGCGGGATCGCGGAGCGCACCGAACTTGACGCTGAGCAGGAAGTCGTCGCGACTGCGGTCCTTGATGGCTTCGCCGATCAGCAACTCGTTGTGGCCCATGCCGTAGAAGTCGCCGGTGTCGAGCAGGTTGACGCCTGCATCGAGAGCCGCGTGGATGGTGGCGATGCTTTCTGCCCGGTCCGATGGACCGTACATGCCGGACATGCCCATGCAGCCGAGGCCGATTGACGATACCTGCGGGCCGGTGGTGCCCAGACGAACCTTTTCCATGCTCATTCTCCTTGATGGCGGACTTCCGTCTGAAGTCTTCGAAAGACGTTTACTCCGTCCCGCGTTGTGCGATAATCGGTATATTTAGAAACAGGCCGTACGGATTTTTGCACAATGGACGACCTGCCGCTCGGCGACCTCGCCGCCTTCCATGCCGTTGCCCGAGAGCGCAGTTTTCGCGCCGCCGCCCGCAAGCGCAACGTCTCGCCTTCGGCGCTTAGCGAGGCAGTGCGCCGGCTGGAGGAAAAGCTCGGCCTGCGGCTGTTGAACCGTACCACCCGCAGCGTTACACCGACGGAAGCCGGTGAGCGGCTAATGGAGCGGCTGGCGCCGGCGTTCAGCGACGTTGCTGCCGCTCTCGACCAGATCAACAGTTCCGACGATAACCCGGCCGGCACGTTGAAGCTGAACATCCCCTCCATCGTTGCCCGTTATATCATGCCCGGGCTGCTTGGTCGTTTCATGGCGCTCTATCCGGATATCCGGCTGGAGGTGGCGGCCGACGATAGCTTCATCGACGTGATGGCCGCCGGCTTCGACGCCGGTGTGCGCTATGGCGAGCGGCTGGAACAGGACATGATCGCGGTACCGCTCGGGCCGCGCGAGCAGCGTTATGTGACCGCCGCGTCTCCGGCCTATCTCGAAGCCAATGGTACGCCGCAACATCCGAGCGACCTGCTCGAGCACCGCTGCATCCGACACCGCTTCGTCAGCCGTTCGGTGGGACTTTGGGAATTCGAGCGAGGCGAGGAGAGCCTCGTCCTGTCGCCGCCGGCCTCGCTGATCACCGATTCGCTCGAGATCGAGGTCGGTGCCGCCGTGCGCGGACTGGGCGTGCTGCGCTGCTTCGAGGAGATTGTCGCGCCAGCCGTCGCAACGGGAGAGCTGGTCCTTATTCTCGACGAATGGGTCAGCCGTTTTCCCGGACCGTTTCTCTACTATGCCAGCCGCCGCCACATGCCCGGGCCGCTGCGCGCGTTCGTGGATTTTCTGAAGGCCGACCAGAAACGGGCCGTGCAGCCGTGAAATCAATATCTAATGTTCTGGTCTGGAACGAATTTTAGCGATTTATCGATCAATAAATTTGATCTGTTCACCCATTGTTTCTGCGCTACGATAGCGCTCACAAGTACTGCGGTTTTGCGTTCCCGTTCTGTCTCTTCAGACGCCCGGGCGTATCAATACAGGCGCCTTTCATGATCGATCCGACATTTGCCCGCCGCGGCCTCTTCCTCGTTTTTGTCATCCTGCTCCTCGACATCATCGGCATAGCCATCATCATGCCGGTGCTGCCGGCCTATCTCGAGGAATTGACGGGGGCCTCGATCAGCGAGGCTGCGGTGGAAGGGGGATGGCTGCTGCTCGCCTATGCCGGCATGCAGTTCCTGTTTGCCCCGCTTATCGGCAATCTCTCGGATCGGTTCGGGCGCCGGCCCGTCCTTTTGGCGTCGGTACTGACCTTTGCCATCGACAACCTGATCTGCGCGCTGGCGACAAGTTACTGGATGCTGTTCGTCGGCCGAATCCTGGCCGGCATCAGCGGTGCCAGCATCGCCACATGCTCGGCCTACATCGCCGATGTCAGCGATGACCAGAACCGCTCGAAAAATTTCGGGCTGATCGGCATCGCTTTCGGCGTGGGTTTCGTGCTCGGGCCGATCATCGGCGGTTTTCTCGGCGGGTTCGGTGCGCGCGTGCCGTTTTTCGGCGCTGCATTCGTGTCGCTGGTCAACTTCGTGCTCGCCTGCTTCATGTTGCCGGAGACGCTGGAGGCGAAGAACCGCCGCCGGTTCGACCTCTCGCGGGCCAACCCTTTCGGTGCGCTGAAGCAGATGCGCAGCTATCCCGGTATCGGCTGGATCGGTCTGGTGTTTTTTCTCTACTGGCTGGCTCACACCGTCTATCCCGCCGTCTGGCCTTTCGTCAGCGCCGACCGGTACGGCTGGAACGAACGGCAGATCGGTCTTTCGCTCGGCGTGTTCGGCATCGGCAGCGCCGTCGTCATGGGCTTCGTCATGCCGCGCCTGGTGCCCGTCCTCGGCGAATGGCGGACGGCGCTGGTCGGCCTTGCCTTCTGTACCGCTGGTCTTGCCGGCTATGCCTTCGCCTGGGAGGGGTGGATGGTCTATGCGGTCATCGTTGCGACAGCGTTGGAAAGCGTGGCGGATGCGCCGCTGCGCAGCATTGCCTCAGCCTCGGTGCCGGCCTCGGCGCAGGGCGAGTTGCAGGGTGCCATGAGCAGCCTTTCCAGTCTGACGACGATCATCGGACCGCTGATCTTCACCCAGTTGTTCGGTTGGTTCACCGGGCCCAGCGCACCCATCGTCTTTGCCGGGGCTCCCTATGCGATGGCATCGGTCTTCCTGCTGGTGGCGCTTGTGGTCTTTGTGGTCAGGGTGCGCTCGAAAGCGCGAGACATTGAAGAAAATGCCTAAGGCTTAGTCATTCCTCATGGAATCTGCCGCATTCTTCGTCAAAATTGCTCTCGCGACTGGCTTATAAAGCCTATTTGCGCTACCAGCGCCCGAAACGCTTGCGACCCATCCGGTCGACCGGCGCAGCGAACGACGAGACTTTCGACATGGATACGCCTTTGCTTGCGCAGCGTTTTGCGCATAACGACGACAATTCCTGGCCAGCGCATTTCCGCGCTGCAATCATGCTTGGCGTGCCGCTGATCGGCGCACAGCTGGCGCAGCTCGGTATAAACACGACGGATGTGATGATCGTCGGCAGGCTCGGGGCCGAGCAACTGGCCGCCATGGTGCTTTCGGGCCAGTTCCTGTTCACCATCCTGATCTTCGGCTCCGGCTTTTCCATCGCCGTCATTCCGATGGTGGCGCAGGCCTATGGGCGCGACGACGTCATCAGCGTTCGCCGCTCTCTGCGGATGGGGCTGTGGGTGGCCGTTGCCTACTGGCTGATCATGCAGCCGGCGTTTTACTACGCCGAGGACATTCTGCTTGCCGCCGGGCAGAAGCCGGATGTCGCCAGACTTGCCGCAGGCTATATCGAGATCGGCCACTTCGCGCTGCTGCCGGCGTCGCTCTACAATGTGATCCGCTCGCTGGTCAGCGCCATCGGGCGGGCGAGTATCGTGCTATACGTCACCATCGCCATGCTCGCCATGAATGCGCTGCTGGCCTACGGGCTGGTGCTCGGCCATTTCGGCCTGCCTGCCATGGGTCTGCGGGGTGCCGCCTATGTGGCGCTTGCGGTGCAGACGGCTGGCTTCCTGTTCATCGTCGGCTATGTGCAGAGCATTGCCGAGACACGCCGCTATGAGATTTTCGTTCGCCTCTGGCGGCCGGACTGGCATGCCTTGTGGGACGTCGTCCGGCTCGGCCTGCCCATCAGCATTACCATCCTTGCCGAAGTCAGCCTGTTTACCGCAGCCTCGTTGCTGATCGGCAGGATCGGCACCATCGAGCTTGCCGCCCACGGCATTGCGCTGCAATGGGCATCGATCGCCTTCATGATCCCGCTCGGGCTTTCGCAGGCGGCCACCGTGCTGATCGGTGTTGCCCATGGCCGTGGCGACCGCACCGCACTCGTGCGGGCCGCCATCACCGTGCTCATCATCTCCTCGACGCTGTCCGTCATTGGCGGCATCCTGTTTGCCACGATGCCTGAATATTTCGGCAGCTGGTTCCTCGATGTGACCTCTGCCGAGGCGCCGCAGGTGCTCGCCTATGCCGCGCCGCTGATCGTCGTTGCCGGAATTTTCCAGCTGGTGGATGGTTTGCAGGCCATCGCCAGCGGCCTCTTGCGCGGTCTGAAGGACGCGCGGGTGCCGATGATCATCGCGCTGGTCGCCTACTGGCCTATCGGCTTCCTGCTAGCATGGGTGCTGGCCTTCCCACTCGGCCTCGGCGGCATAGGTATCTGGCTCGGCTTCCTTCTAGGTCTCGCCGCAGCAGCAACGATGCTGTGCGTCCGGCTTTATCTGCTGGTGAAGGCGGAAGGGCGCGACGAGTTGGCTGACTGAATTTGCGGCTCGGAGGATGAGTCCTGTGAAGAAGCTGTAATCTACAGTTTACAAAACTGTGAGCTGTCTCTACATTGTGTCGATGCTCGAAGTTCGGCAGACGATCTTGTTCAGGCGTTGGTTCGATGGCCTGAAAGACAAGCGTGCGGTCGAGCGGATCACCCAGCGTATCGTTCGACTGCAAGCCGGTTTGTTTGGAGACATAAAATTCTTCGATGGCATCGGCGAGTTGCGCGTCGATCATGGGCCTGGGTATCGGGTTTATTTTGTGCAGCGCGGATCTGTCCTGGTCATTTTACTGTGGGGCGGCGACAAGAGTTCTCAAACCCGCGATATACGGAAAGCCAAGGCCATGGCGGATGATTTGGAGATTTGATTGCCAGTGAAGACGCTACCTTTCGATGCTGCAGATCATTTGCAGAGCGGCCAATCCCAGCTTGAGTTGCTGAGCGATGCTTTTAATTCCGGGAGCGCATCCTATGTCGCGGTGGCGTTGGGCGTCATTGCGCGCGCCAAAGGCATGACGGAAGTATCGAAAACGGCAGGCATAACCCGCGAAGCGCTATACAAAGCTCTCAGCGCCGACGGCGATCCGAAGCTGAGCACGCTGCTTGGCGTGCTCAACGCTCTCGACATCCAGCTGAAATTGGCCCCTCGCAACAAAAAAGCCCCGGACTGAAAATTCAGCCGGGGCTCGATCTATCTTCCTCAATAAGGTTTAGCGTTCAGTCAGGGCCGGTTCGCCCTTCTTCTCGCGCACCATGTTCATGAAGCGGCGGAAGAGGTAGTGGCTGTCCTGCGGGCCTGGCGAAGCCTCCGGATGGTGCTGGACGGAGAACACCGGCTTACCGGAAAGCCTGAGGCCGCAGTTCGAGCCGTCGAACAGAGATACGTGAGTCTCTTCAACGCCTTCCGGCAGCGACTTCGCGTCGACCGCGAAACCATGGTTCATCGAGACGATCTCGACCTTGCCTGTCGTGTGGTCCTTGACCGGATGGTTGGCGCCGTGGTGGCCCTGATGCATCTTTTCGGTCTTCCCGCCGAGCGCCAGGCCAAGCATCTGGTGGCCGAGGCAGATCCCGAACATAGGGATGTCGCTGTCGATCAGGTCCTTGATGACAGGCACGGCATATTCGCCGGTTGCTGCTGGGTCGCCAGGCCCGTTTGACAGGAAGACGCCGTCCGGCTTGAGGCCAAGCACATCTTCGCTCGAGGCATTGGCCGGCAGGATCGTGACCTTGCAGTCGAGGCCGGCAAACAGTCGGAGGATGTTGCGCTTGACCCCGTAGTCGAGGCAGACGACGTGGTATTTTGCCTCTTCGGGGCCGAGTTCGCCATAGCCTTCGTTCCAGACCCAAGGGGTCTGAGCCCATTGGGCCGATTGGCCCGAAGTCGCGACTTTGGCGAGATCGAGGCCTTCGAGGCCGCTCCACGCCTTGGCGTCGGCCTTCAGCTGGTCGATGTCGAAGGTGCCGGTCGGTTCGTGGGCGATGACGGCGTTCGGCGCGCCATGCTCGCGGATCCAGGCGGTCAGCGCCCTTGTGTCGATGCCGCACATGCCGATGATGCCGCGGCCCTTCAGCCAGGCATCGAGATGCTTGAGCGACCGATAATTCGAAGGGTCGCTGATGTCGGCCTTAAAAATGACGCCGACGGCGCCGTGGCGCCCGGCGGGCGTCAGATCCTCTACGTCTTCGTCATTGGCGCCGACATTGCCGATATGCGGGAAAGTGAAGGTGACGATTTGGCCGAGGTAGGAGGGGTCTGTGAGGATTTCCTCATAGCCGGTCAGCGCCGTGTTGAAGCAGACTTCGGCCTGCACCTTGCCGGTGGCCCCGATGCCCTTGCCCTCGATCACGGTGCCATCAGCAAGAACCAGCATGGCGGTCGGCAGTTCGGTCGTCCAAGGGGCAGTCGCGGTCATTGTCATCCCGTTTCCGGCGTGCGCGTGCCAAACCTTGCAAAGGTCGGCCGCAGTCGCCATTCTGGTTCGCGGACAGGAGCGCACGACAAGGGTCGCGCTGTATCAGGTCCTGATATCGATGTGTGTGCAGGTCCCGGTCAATAGCCAAATGTGTCCCGCCGGTCAATCTATCTAGGGCAATTCCGGTGCAATTGCGTTGATCGGTCGCGACCCGATAGTCTAAGAGACATGCAAACAGATGAGGGGCGGCCGATTTTCGCGGCTGGCCCGTTGAAGGAGTGTACCATGATCCGCGAAACGCTTGCCAACGCCCAGAAAGATGCGATGCGTGCCAAGGATGCTGCCCGGCTTTCGACCGTGCGGCTGATCCTGTCGGCCATCAAGGACCGCGACATCGCCAATCGCGGCGTCGCCAAGGAGGCGGCCAGCGACGACGAGATCCTGCAGATCCTCGCCAAGATGATCAAGCAGCGCGACGAATCGGCCAAGATCTACGACGAGGGCAAGCGCCCGGAACTGGCTGCCAAGGAGCGCGAGGAAATCGCCATTATCCAAGGCTACATGCCGGAGCAGATTTCCGACGACAAGGCCCGGGAGATCATTGCCGGGGTCATCGCCGAGACCGGCGCTGCCGGCATTAAGGACATGGGGAAGTGCATGGCCGTGCTGAAGGAGCGCTATGCCGGCCAGATGGATTTCGCCAAAGCCTCCGGGATACTGAAGGATCTGCTGAAATAATCCCGACGAGCCCAAGGACATAAAAAAGGCAGGAGCTGGGGGGAGCTCCTGCCTTTGTACTTTGCAGCCGTCTGATGACGCAGGGTGGGGCCCAAAATCAGACGTCTATAGCAAAGCCACCCATGTGAGACCGCGCCGGGGGTAGGGATGGTGTCTCACACGGGAATTCGAGAAATCAGCGGTTTGTCGAGGCCTTCGTTGGTGTCGCGGGGTGATGCGCCATCTGCCAAGCCATGACAGCTTGGTCGAAAGATTTCAGGCTATTTGCCTGGCTGTCGTTCATGGCCGAGGCACTGTAGTTTGCCATCGCGAAGATGGCTGCGGCGGCAAAGGGGACGATCAGTATTCGCATGCCAGTCTCCTAAACAGGAAGCTCTCCTCGGCTTCCGGTTTGGCGGGGCTGTCCGGACATGTCGCGTCGCAAAGATATCAACTCTGCCGGCATGTCCCAGTCCGTATCTGCAAGCTATTGCGCTGCAGCATGCTTTTCAAATTACAAAAAAATAATGTTTCGCGCGGCAAGTTCGGCCGCAAATGCGCCGTGATCGAGGTGTCGGCAGCGGCGATCTGCATCCTTGTTGCGACCGATGCCGCCACTATTTGGCGCGCCGCTTCTTTTCCTCGCTCATGTAGTGACGCAGGACAGCGTTGATCCGGGTCTGGTAGCCCTTGCCGCTGGCCTGGAAGAAATCGACGATATCCTGATCGAGCCGGATCGACAGGGCTTTCTTGGCAACGGGAACGACCCACTCGGCCTTCGACCAGTCGATGTCGATGAAGTCAGCCCAATCGGGATCGTCGCGCATGGCGCGCTCGATGTCCTCGTCGCTCATGGCATCGACGCGCGCCCAGTCTGTCTCGCTCACCTCGCCACGGGCGCGTTTCGCAAGGATTTCGTCAGCGGTTATTCTGGTGATATTCTCTGATTTCATTCTTTCGTGCCGCACAGGCTTAAATGATCCGGCAGATCTCGCCTCTCATCGTATAGACAACGGCGATCAGTTTTCCGGAGTCGGGGCAGATTGCCACCGTGCGGACTTCTCCTTCTCTGTCAAAGCCGTATTCGATATGCGGTTCACGCAAAGCGAGAACGGCATCTTCGAAATCTATTCAGTGTTTGCGCAAATTCGATTGGCGTTTGTCCTCATCCCATTCGTGGGAGGCAAATTGTATTCGGATCAGCGGCATGGAGTTCTCTCGTCCCTCACAGCCGCTAAACTCGATTTCTGTATTTCAATTTGTATATACAGCACCCGCTTTGTCAATCCTGTGGATCAGCACTGACCCCCACGAGTTTCATGGCAATGGCGGACGTTAGGGCTTATAGGAGAAGCATCAGCCAGAGGTGTCCATGCGATTTTCCCCGACCTTTCTTGACGAGATCCGCGACCGCGTTCCGATATCGGACGTGATCGCGCGGCGCGTCAGCTGGGACAAGCGCAAGACCAACGTGTCGCGGGCCGACTACTGGGCCTGCTGCCCGTTCCACGGCGAGAAATCGCCGAGCTTTCACTGCGAGGACCGCAAGGGCCGCTATCATTGCTTTGGCTGCGGCGTCACCGGCGACCATTTTCGCTTCCTCACCGATCTCGAGGGCCTGAGCTTTCCCGAGGCGGTGCAGCAGGTGGCCGACATGGCCGGCATCGCCATGCCGGCGGCCGATCCTGTCGCGGAAAAACGCCAGCGCGAGCAGACCTCGCTGCTCGACGTGATGGAGATGGCGACGCAGTATTTCCAGGAGCAGCTGCAGAGCCCGAGCGGTGCGCGGGCGCGGGCCTATCTGCGTGACCGTGGCCTGACGGGCCGGACCATCGAGACCTTCCGGCTTGGCTTTGCGCTCGACAGCCGCAACGCGCTGAAGGAATATCTGGCGGGAAAGAACGTCCCGAAGGACCAGATCGAGGCCTGCGGGCTCGTGGTCCACGGGCCGGATATCCCCGTTGCCTACGACCGCTTTCGCGACCGCATCATGTTCCCGATCCTGTCGTCGCGCGATAAGGTGATTGCTTTCGGCGGCCGCGCCATGGCGCCGGATGCGCCGGCCAAGTACCTGAACTCGAACGAGACCGAGCTCTTCCACAAGGGCAACGTGCTCTACAATTTCAATCGCGCCCGGCGCGCCAGCCAGGGCGCTGATGGATCAGGCACGATCATTGCCGTCGAAGGCTACATGGACGTCATCGCGCTGCATCAGGCGGGCATCGAGAATGCCGTGGCGCCGCTCGGCACGGCGCTGACGGAAAACCAGCTGGAGCTGCTCTGGCGGATGACGCCGCAGCCGGTTCTGTGCTTCGACGGCGATGCCGCCGGCATCCGCGCCGCCAACCGGGGCGTCGATCTCGCCCTCCCGCGGCTGAAGCCCGGCTATTCGGTGCGCTTTGCCATGCTGCCCGACGGCAAGGACCCCGACGACATGGTCCGCCACGAGGGCAGGGCTCCGTTCGACAAGGTCATGTCGCAGGCGCGGCCGCTGGCCGAGATGGTCTGGAGCCGCGAGGTCTCGAGCGGCAAGTTCGACACGCCGGAAAGCCGCGCCGAACTCGAGGCACGACTGAAGCAGATGGTATCGGTCATTGCCGACGAAAATGTCCGCCGCCACTACCAGCAGGATATCCGCGACCGGCTGAATGCTTTCTTCCAGCCGCAGTTTCGCAACGGCGGCAACCAGCAGGGCCGCAATTTCAGGAGCGGCAACGCCAGCGGCGGTCGCGCCGGTCGCAACGATCCGCGCGGCAACGGCCCTGCCAGCACCAAGGCGCCGAATGCCATTTCCAACCGGCTGACCGGCTCCGGCATGGTGCGCGGCCATAGCGCTGCGCCGGCCTTACGCGAAAGCGTGCTGGCGCTGACCATCGTCAACCATCCGCTGCTGCTGCAGGATGAGTACGACGAGATCGCCTCGATCGACTACGACAACCGTGATCTGCAGCGCCTGTGGTCGGCCATGCTCGGTACCGCGGCGGCACTGGCCGGGCCGCACCTGACCCGCGAGCATCTGGTCGAGAGGCTGGAGGCGCAGGGGTTTGCGGCGCTGATCAAGGGGCTGGACCAGCAGGTGCGCAATGCGCGGCTCTGGACTGCCACCGAGGAGGCCGCCATCGAGGATGCCCGCGAGGGATATCGTCAGGCGCTTGGCCTGCACAAGCGCACCAAAGCGCTGCGTTGGCAGAAGATCGAGCTCGAGCGCGAGATTGCCGATGCCACCGAGGCCGGTGCCGAGGATGACATCGATCAACTGATGCGGGCGCTGAACGAGATCCAGCTGGAAATCTCCCGCATGGAAAACCAGGAAGCCATCATCGACGGCTTTGGCCTGCTGTCCGGCCGCGTCAAGGCAGCCGTCACCCACGGCGGCTGATGACTATGGGCTATACCCCCCTCTGTCAGCTGCGCTGATATCTGCCCCCACAAAGGGGGAGATCATTCTTTTCCCTTTTGGGCCCAAAGCTCTCGGCCAATCTCCCCCCTTGTGGGGGAGATGTCCCGTAGGGACAGAGGGGGGCGCCGCCGCAAACTCACAATCCATTGCGGTCACCGCGCCAGATGATTCTCGATCAGCGGAACCGTCCCATTTTCCGCCTGAGCCGGAGGGAAGCGACGCGCCGGGACGCGCTTCCTCTCATGCGTCTCCCGTTCCCTTTGATCACCGCCGATCCCGATCGGTCTGTGGACCAGGTAACCTGCGCTGACACAGCGTCTGCCCCGCAGCCTCTGCAGCGGCGCCTCCGGTGCAGAGGGCCGAAGTCGGAACGCATCGTTCGCGCAACTACGGTTTACAGAAACCGGGCGCTCTGCGAAGAGGGGCCGACATTATCGTCGAGGCATCAAGGATTCGCTTCCCGAGCCCGGGCGGACAGCCGCCGAGGCCCGTGGGGGCGCTGGAAAAGACCATGCAAAACTCGGACATTGCGCTCTTGCTGACCGCCCTTGGCGGCGTCATTTTTCTCGTCGTTCTCATCGTTTCCCGCGCGCGTCTGCATCCGCTGATCGCGCTGATCATCACGTCCATCGCTGTCGGTCTGCTGACGGGGATGCCGACGGACAAGCTGGTCAAGTCCATCGAGTCGGGTGCCGGCAACACGCTTGGCGCCGTCGGTCTCGTCGTCGCGCTGGGGGCGATGCTGGGCAGGATACTGGCGGATGGTGGGGTGACCGAAGGCATCTCCGACATCATCATCCGCAAGACCTCCGTGCGCCTGCTTCCCTGGGCGATGGCCGGGGCGGCCTTCATCATCGGCATCCCGATGTTCTTCGAGGTCGGGCTGGTCGTCCTCTTGCCGCTGGTCTTCAGCGTGGCGCGCAAGCTCGATGCGGCCTCCAGTATTCGCGGCTCGGCCTATGTCTATGTCGGCGTTCCCGTGATCGCCGCGCTTGCCGCCATGCACGGCATGGTGCCGCCGCATCCGGGACCGCTCACCGCCATCGCCTCGCTGCATACGAATATCGGCGCGACGATGCTGTATGGCTTCCTCGCCGCAATCCCGGCCATCATTCTCGGCGGACCGGTCTATGGCGCCTTCATCACCCCGCGACTGTCCGTTCGGCCGGATCAGGCGCTCATCGACCAGTTCTCGTCCGAAGGCCCCGTCGACGGTGCAGACCATACACCGCCTGGCCTCGCGCTCAGCCTGCTCACAGCCCTGTTGCCGGCGCTGCTGATGCTGGCGAACGCGATTGCCGAACTGGTCTTCCCCAAGGACGCGGCTATCGTCCATGTCACCGGGTTTCTGGGCGAGCCGGCCATTGCCATGCTGATCGGTGTGCTGTTTGCCGCCCTGATGCTCGTCTACATCAGAAATGGAAACACGGAGACGCTGCGCAGCTCGATGTCGGCGAGCGTCAAGCCGGTCGCCAACGTGCTCCTGATCATCGCTGGCGGCGGCGCGTTCCAGCACGTCCTGACCGACGCCAAGGTCGGGGATGCGATCATGCATCTCAGCCAGCAGTTCTCCCTATCGCCGCTTATCCTCGGCTGGATCATCTCGATGCTGTTGTCGGTGTCGACGGGTTCGGCCACCGTCGGCATCGTCGGAGCATCCGGCCTGCTCGGGCCGCTAGCGGGCGGCGAGGGGCTCAATGTGCCGTTGCTGGCGCTCTCGATCGGCTGCGGCTCGCTGTTCTTCAATTATGCCAACCATGCCGGCTTCTGGCTGGTGAAGGAATCCTTCGGCATGTCTATGGGCGAAGCGACGAAGACGATCTCCGTGGTCCAGTCCATCGTCTCGGCGGTCGGGCTGGTCATGGTGCTGCTCATGAACCTGCTGCCGCCGCTGATCTGATCGGGAAGGACGTTTCCCCTTCTCCCCTCGGGGGAGAAGGTGCCCGAAGGGCGGATGAGGGGCCTTGAGCCGACGGCGACGGCGCGAAGACCCCCTCATCGCCGCGCATTCGCTCGGCACTTCTCCCCGAGGGGAGAAGGGAAGTGCAGCGGGTGCAGTCGACTTCGAAACATGCCATGGTGGGCCAGCCCCGGGGGTGCCTCCCACCCGTCGATTCGACGGCGGCGGCCGAAATGAAACAGCAGCCCGGGAAGGGCCAGGGCGGGCGTGAAGACCTGCCGAGCGAAGGAAGATAATGTCGAAGCCGGAGAAGAACGATCCACGGTTTTCCACCGACGAGGCGTTGTTTGGCCTCGAACCGCCGAGGGATGTCTTCGAGCCGGATCAAGCGGCCGGATGGGAGCCCTACGGCGAGCCGTACGCTGCGCCAGAGCCGCACACCTCGCGGGCGTTACCGAGGTCGTCCGCCGGGCAGGCGCCGCTCGATGTGCTGAAGCGGATCTATGGCTATCCGGCCTTTCGCGGCAAGCAGCAGCAGGTGGTCGAGCACGTCGTTTCCGGCGGCGATGCGGTCGTGTTGTTTCCGACCGGCGCCGGCAAGTCGCTGTGCTTCCAGATCCCGGCGCTCTGCCGCAACGGCATTGGCATTGTCGTCTCGCCGCTGATTGCGCTGATGCGCGACCAGGTGCAGGCGCTGAAGCAGCTGGGTGTCAACGCGGCAGCGTTGAATTCGTCGATCACCCGCGAAGAGGCGCAAGCCATCTATCGCGACATCCGCAACGGCACGCTCGAACTGCTCTACATGACGCCCGAGCGCATCCTTACCGACAATTTCCGTCAGACCATCGGTGACGCGAAGATTGCGCTGTTTGCCATCGACGAGGCCCATTGTGTGTCGCAGTGGGGCCATGATTTCCGGCCGGAATACCGCGAACTCGGCAAGCTCGCCGAACAGTTTCCGGGCGTGCCGCGCATCGCGCTGACGGCGACGGCCGATCCTCACACCCGCGACGACATCATCGCCCGGCTGCAGCTCGACACCGCAAAAATCTTCTCCACCAGCTTCGACCGCCCCAACATCGCCTACGAGATCGTCGAGCGCGACCAGCCGCGCCAGCAGCTGCTGCGCTTTCTCTCCGGCCACAAGGGCGACAGCGGCATCGTCTACTGCCTGTCGCGCGCCAAGGTCGAAGACACCGCCGAATGGCTGAACGGGCAGGGCATCAGGGCACTCGCCTATCACGCCGGCATGGACCGGGCGGTGCGCGATGCCAACCAGGATGCATTTTTGAAGGAGGAAGACCTCTGCCTTGTCGCCACGGTCGCCTTCGGCATGGGCATCGACAAACCGAACGTGCGCTATGTCGCCCATCTCGACATCCCGGGCTCCGTCGAGGCCTATTATCAGGAAACGGGACGCGCCGGCCGCGATGGCCTGCCGTCCAACGTCTGGATGGCCTATGGCATGGCCGACGTCATCCAGCGCGGCAAGATGATCGACGAAGGCGCGTCGGCCCCCGAAATCAAGCGGGTGGAGCGCGCCAAGCTCAACGCGCTGCTCGCCATCTGCGAGACCTCCGGCTGCCGCCGCCAGGCGATTCTTGCCCATTTCGGCGAGAGCCATGCGGGGAACTGCGGCAATTGCGACACCTGCCTGAAGCCGGTGGAAACCTGGGACGGCACGGAGGCGGCGATCAAGGCGCTGGCCGCCATCTACCGCACCGGCGAACGCTTTGGCGCCGGCCACGTCATCGATGTGCTCACAGGCAATGTCAACGAGAAGACCCAGCGCTTCGGCCATGCCGACATGCCGGTCTTCGGCGTCGGAAAGGACATCCCCGTCCGCACCTGGCAATCCGTCTTCCGCCAGCTTCTCGCCGCCGGCCTCGTCAGCGTCGATCATACCGCCTATGGCGCGCTGAAGCTGACGCCGGATGCCAAGGCCGTGTTCAAGAAGGAACGCAGCATCCAGTTCCGCAAGGATCGCCCGGCCACGGCCAAGTCCGCGAGGCGCGGTGCCGGCGCGAGCGCTGCAAGCGGCGGCGCGCCGAGGACGGCCGGCCTGTCGGCAGCGGATGCGGCGCTGTTCGAGGAATTGAGGGCCGAGCGCATGAAGATCGCCAAGACGCTGGGCGTGCCGCCCTATGTCGTGTTTCCGGACACGACGCTGATCGCCATGGCCAGCGAACGGCCGGGCAGTGCGGACGAGATGCTGGCGATCTCGGGCGTGGGGCAGGCGAAGCTGGAGCGCTATGGGGATGCGTTTTTGGCGGTGATTGGGCGGGGGTGATTGGGGGGATGATGCTGGTGTTTTGGGTCTGTCTATGAACGACTTCTGGAGTTCGGTTGGAGCTATCATTTTTGATCCGGATGACACCGAGGCCGTTGTCGAATCTCGGCTAGTAACTCCATTGTTGCATGCGCTGGGGTACGACAAAGATGATGACATAGTTCCAAAAAAAAGTGTCGAATTTCATCAGGGGCAAGTAAAAAAGGGGCGGCCGTTTGAAGCGGATTTCGTCGTATATTGCGGTCCAATAAAAGACGAAAATACCTCCCTTGCTGTCATTGAGGCGAAGCGCCCAAGTAAAGATATAAAGGGTGCTTTTCAGCAGGTAGAATCTTACGCTCGAGTGCTTCGAACACCCTTCATTATTATTACAAACGGCCTCAAGTTTGAAATATGGCAGCAGCAATTGTCCGCTGAAAACAGTCTGGTGTTTACATGCAGCGTAACTGAACTGGCCTTACGGCGCGGTGATGTTGAGGCATTGATATCGCGTCAGGCCGCTATATCACATTGTCAGGGACTGTGGGGAAAGGATTTTGCCACCGCTGCGGGTGAAATGGCGGCTTACATTGCGGCAGAGATCGATAGGACAAATCCTCCGAAGCGATTTGTTCAACGGTCATTAGCTAGGGGACAGGATCTGCCGACAATTTCAAGCGCCGAGTTGCAAGCAGAATTTCCTAAGGGCGCTTTAATAACCGGACCATCCGGATTCGGCAAAACTCAGCTATGTGAGCATCTTTTTCATGTTGCCGTCGGATCTTATTCTAAATCTGCCAGTAATAAAATTCCAGTTGAAGTTCCCTTAGTAGAGTTGGTGGCAGAAGGGATCTCTATTTTCAAATATGCCCATGAGCGGATCAATGCGCATTGTCCACATATTACAGATTCTAAATGGCGGGATGTCTGTAGGCAGGATGGCGCGATAATATTCTGCGATGGGTTAGAGAGAGTCCAGAGTTCACGTAGAGCACACATTGCCGCAGAAATTTCTGCCATTCGACGCGACTTTCCGAAAGTTGTCCTATTCGTCTTTTCACGTCCATCCGCTACGGCTGATGTCTACCTCCCCGCGGTCAGACTTAAGGAGCTGGACTACGAACAAAGACAAGAGTTCCAGAAGGGCATAATTTCAGGAATAGCTCACAATATATCGTGGGATTTGCCGAAGGCGCTCAATGCTCGGTTGGGGCACCCTTTATTCCTCAGGTTAATCTGTGAACACTACAGCAAATTTGGAAGTCGCCCAGAAACACTAACAAAGCTCTTTGATGACTGGCTGACAAAGTTTTTGGGATGGTCGGATGGGTCGCCTGCAATACGTGTGCGGCGTGAAGCAGCCCTGCTTTTGCTTGCGCAGCAGAGCCTTGTCGAGCCACTTTCAAACATAGCCGCCTTTGGTATGTTAATAAAAGCTGGTTTCGATGAGGAGATTTTTAATGCGTTGGTGCAATCTGATGCGCTTAACATTTCGCAGAGCAATGTCGAGCTTGTACATGAGGCGCTGGCGGATTTTTTAAGGGCGAAGCATCTTGCATCGCTCTCGCTAGAAGAATTTAGGACCTCTACCGAGCGGACTACCTTTCGAAACGATTCATTGTTAGCAACGTTGCTGATGGGCCAAATACCCAATCCCCACTACCAACGTGCGCTGTGGGAACGTCTCAGCCAGTCTGGCATATGCGAATATCTTGGAGCTTTCAAATTTCGAGCCGACGCGTCTTCCATGCTATTCCAGCTTCCGGAGATGGAGGCTCAACAAAATGTGTTGCAAGACATTCTTGATGGCTTCGAGGGGACAAGTTTAGCCTATTTTCCAGAGTTATGGGATGAAATTTGTCTTGAGGAAGTAGGGGTTAACAATTGTGGATTAGGTATAGAAGGAATGTTGGACACCCGTTTGTCGAGCGTCTCATACTCGTTCCAAATGCGTTCAGTAAATGATGCTCGGGTCTCATTGGGTCAGACTGATACCCGTTTTCGTCAACGATATGTAAATATCCTACTTTCAAGATTAAAGCCAGACGATGGCCGCGCGATCGGTGTCGGAGTCTTACGTGAAACCCTCAAGAATATTATTAAAGGGCGAAAGTTAAAGGGTGGAGTTAACCTTTCCCGAGAGCGGTTAGTGTCTCGTATGAGGATATTGGTTGAGCAGGAAAATTTCCCGCGAGACTGCATTGATCTTGTTTCGATCAAGATGGCTCTCGATCCTGCAAGGGAGAGTTTTGTCAGTGTTAGTGATTTCGGGAGTGACAACAGAGATTTCGCTATCAGCGCGCTGTTAGATGACTTGCAAATCTGCCTAGACGCTGGTGACGTCCAAATTGATGTTTGGTGGACAAAATATTCTGGCCAATGCGGCGGAATTGATATTGGAAAAGCGCCCGAAGCACTTATTGAGACATATGAGCGCGCAGAAAAAATATTTGTTGAGATTGTTCAATTCAGTTTTCTCTCTATCCGCGACGAAATGCAGGGATATCTAATTAGGCCAATTCAGTGGTGCCTGAGATTGAATGGTTCAGAAGATGGGGATTGGCAACTGAAGCAGTGGTGGATTCCTGTTGAAAGCTACACTGATCCCAAAGTTGTTGTTCAGCCTGTTTCAGGACCTGACATCGGTAGTAGTCGGCGGGTTGAATTTAATGGGCATTACCAAAATGTTCTGTCACGACTGGATAAGTTGGGTAGGCCGTCTGATGTGACTGTTGAGACAAGGTCTGGACAATTGCCTGCGTTTGATGGCTACGCTCCGACCGGTGGCTTCACAGGTGAAACTCCGGCGCTTACCCTTGCGCATGATTGGATCGCGGCGGAACTAAAAATGCTTTTCTCGGATTTTTCCGCGACGTAAGAACGGTGCCGTTCGATCCGATATGCGCGCGCTTCAAGTTATCTGAATGGTAGGGCCTCACCCCTCCCACCCCCACCCTTGTCTTTCCCCAATCCTCCCCATATCCCACCCATACCGGCCTCCGTGCCAAGTCGGCCCATGTATGTCGGGCTTTTTCCGGGTTTTCCGCATCATTCTTCGCGGAATAGCTTGACGGGAAGGGAAATAGTGGGAATCACCATTTCAGGCAGAGAAGGTCTCGCGCGTCATGGGGCAGAAATGTCCAGCAGTTCGCCAGGTGAACCGTCTGGCCTTGAGCTTTTGGGCGCGCGTGGTTAATTCGGAATTAAAGATCATTCCGTAGGTGTTCGTGAACAATTGCGGCGGGCGAGTTTTTTGCCCGGGGCTCTCAAGCCCAACCGCAGGCAGGGCAGCGTCAGGGAAAGCGACTATATAGATGGCAACCAAAGTCAAAGAAAACGAAGAAGCTGAAGTCGAACGCGACGGCGCCTCCGACGGCCCGCTTCTCGATCTTTCCGATGACGCGGTCAAGAAGATGATCAAGGCCGCCAAGAAGCGCGGCTACGTGACGATGGACGAGCTCAATGCCGTCCTCCCGTCCGAGGAAGTCACCTCCGAGCAGATCGAAGATACGATGGCCATGCTCTCGGACATGGGCATCAACGTCGTGGAAGACGAGGACGTCGAGGAGCCCGGCACGCCGGCCTCTTCCGACGACGATGACAACAATAACGAGGAAGAGAGCGAAGGCGGCGAGCTTGCGCCTTCGGCTGGCACCGCCTTGGCCACCGCCAAGAAGAAAGAGCCGACCGACCGCACCGACGATCCGGTGCGCATGTACCTGCGCGAAATGGGCTCTGTCGAGCTTCTGTCGCGCGAGGGCGAAATCGCCATTGCCAAGCGCATCGAGGCCGGTCGCGAGACGATGATCGGCGGTCTCTGCGAGAGCCCGCTGACCTTCCAGGCGCTGATCATCTGGCGCGACGAGCTCAACGAGGGCACGACGCTGCTGCGCGAGATCATCGATCTCGAAACCACCTATTCCGGCCCGGAAGCAAAGGCCGCTCCGCAATTCCAGTCGCCTGAGAAGATCGAGGCCGACCGTAAGCTCGCCGAGGAAAAGGAAAAGACCCGCAAGGCACGCTTCGGCGACGACGACATCACCAATGTCGGCGGCGAAGGCCAGCGCGAGGAAGAGGAAGAGGAGGACGACGAGTCCAGCCTTTCGCTTGCCGCGATGGAATTCGAGCTGCGCCCGCAGGTCATGCTGACCCTCGACACCATTGCCGAGACCTACAAGAAGCTGCGCAAGCTGCAGGACCAGCAGGTCGAGCAGCGTCTTGCTGCCGCCGGCGCCCTGTCGTCGGCCCAGGAGCGCCGCTACAAGGAGCTGAAAGACGAGCTCATCAAGTCGGTCAAGTCGCTGTCGCTCAACCAGAACCGCATCGATGCGCTGGTCGAGCAGCTTTATGACATCAACAAGCGTCTCGTGCAGAACGAGGGCAAGCTGCTGCGCCTGTCGGAATCCTACGGCGTCAAGCGCGACAGTTTTCTCGAGCACTATTCCGGTGCCGAGCTCGATCCGAACTGGATGACCTTCATCTCCAACCTGACCGGCCGCGGCTGGAAGCAGTTTGCCGAGAGCGAAGCCAAGACGATCCTCGACATCCGGGGCGATATCCAGAGCCTTGCGACCGAAACCGGCATTTCCATCTCGGAATTCCGCCGCATCGTCCACATGGTGCAGAAGGGTGAGCGCGAGGCGCGCATCGCCAAGAAGGAAATGGTCGAGGCAAATCTGCGTCTCGTCATTTCCATCGCCAAGAAGTACACCAACCGTGGCCTGCAGTTCCTCGACCTTATCCAAGAAGGCAATATCGGCCTGATGAAGGCGGTCGACAAATTCGAGTATCGCCGCGGCTACAAGTTCTCGACTTATGCGACCTGGTGGATCCGCCAGGCGATCACCCGCTCGATCGCCGACCAGGCGCGGACGATCCGCATTCCGGTGCACATGATCGAGACGATCAACAAGATCGTCCGGACATCGCGCCAGATGCTGCACGAGATCGGCCGCGAGCCCACGCCGGAAGAACTGGCCGAAAAGCTCGCCATGCCGCTCGAAAAGGTCCGCAAGGTCCTGAAGATCGCAAAGGAGCCAATCTCGCTCGAAACGCCTGTCGGCGACGAGGAAGACAGCCATCTCGGCGACTTCATCGAGGACAAGAACGCGCTGCTGCCGATTGACGCCGCCATCCAGGCGAACCTTCGCGAAACGACGACCCGGGTGCTGGCCTCGCTCACCCCGCGTGAAGAACGCGTGCTTCGCATGCGCTTCGGTATCGGCATGAACACGGACCACACGCTGGAAGAAGTCGGCCAGCAGTTCTCGGTCACACGCGAACGTATCCGCCAGATCGAAGCCAAGGCGCTGCGCAAGCTCAAGCACCCAAGCCGCAGCCGCAAGCTGCGCTCGTTCCTCGACAGCTGAGGTTTTGCGAGAGGTTACCAACAGAAACCCGGTCAGTTTTCACTGGCCGGGTTTTTTTATGGGGCGGGCTGGGGTGGCCAAGGCTCGACGCGGCTTTCAGGAGAAGATGGTCGAAGGTGAGCAGGGTTGGGGACGCGTCCATGGCAATCGTCAGATGCAGCGCCGGCGGCGCGTATCCCGAGCTCATGTCGGTCACACAGGAGTGCCGCAGCCTCGAAGACCGGCAATCTTGCGGCAATTTCGCGAGCTCTGTCGGTCATGGCTGGACGCGCCGTCCCGCAATCCCCATCTCTGCTCTCTCTGTCTGCTGACGGGATGGTGATCGAGAATCCGGTATCTTCGCAAGTCGGCAGGCGTTAAGGAATTCGTATGATTGGTATTCTGGCATATTTTCCAGGCGGCGACGCGTCGCTTGACCGGCACTGAAGCATGGCGAGCGAACGGCTTGTGCGGTGGCGGAAGACGCTTTGGGTGGTGCTTGCCTCGCTTGTCGTGCATGTGCTGGTCGTAGCTTTGTTCTTCCTGCCGGACGCCGTGAAGATGCCGGAGCCCGCCAAGGAGGATACCGTCAGCGTCGAACTGGTGCCGCCGCCGGAAGAGCCGAAACCGCCGGAGCCAAAGCCTCCGGCTGAAAAGCCGCCCGAGCCTTTGAAAATGCCGGAGCCGGAAAAGCCGCCCGAACCGGCCAAACCAGCCGAACCTGCGAAAGCCGAGCAACCGCCGGCTCCTCCCGAACCGCCGCCACCGCCCCCGCCGCCGCCTCCGGCTGAAAAAGCCGCCAGAGGAAAGCCGGCACCGCCGCCACCACCGCCGCCGCCGCCGCTGCCAGCTGAGAAGGCGCCGGAGGAAAAGCCGCCACCTCCAGAGCAAAAGCCGCCCGAGGAGCCCCCGAAGGCAGAGCCTCCCGCCCGGCAGTCACAGGTCCGCGCGCTCGATGGGGCGTTCCGTTATGGCGACAAGGATGCCGGGCCGAAAAAATCGGAGGACGGCAGCAGCGCCGAGGGCGATACCAAACCGGCGACGCCTGACGAGGCAGCAAAGGCTGATGCGACTAATGTCAAGCCAGATGCCGCAGCGGCGCAAACGCCGGATGACGCGGAAAACCCGGAAACACCCCCTGAGGCGCCTCCTAGCGACCAGCCGCCAGCTGCAAAACCACCGAGCGAGACGCCTCTCGCCGATACGTCGCCGATGGATCCTCCGGCCGGGGCAGGGCCTTTGCCGCCGCAAATCGACCTTCCGCAGGTCGATGTCCCCAACAACTCCGCCGAAAAAAATGGCCCGCCCTCCAACAGCCCCGACAGTGCCAAAGTCGAACTTGCGCCAGCACCGCCCTCCGATCTGCCGAAAGGCAAGCCTGCTCCGCCAAAGCCGGGTGGAAACCCCAAACAGGCAGGTCTCACGAAGGCCAAGACGCTGTTTTCTCGCAGCGAGACGGGCGATGCCATAGCAACCCAGTCGACCAGCGGCATGCCACGGAGTGCGCGATTTACCAGGCTCTGCGCTTCCGAACTAACCTCACAGATTGGTCACGCTCTACAACTTCTTGGAACTCCGGTGGTTTGGACATACAGAGCTATCGCCAGCAATGTCTTGGAGGTTTCCAGTAGTCCCGTGCTAGGGGATGGCAAGGCTTACGATGTGAGTTTTCGGTGTGAAGTCGACGACGACGCAACCCAGGTAGTCAATTTTGCGTTTCGCATAAATGGAATTATACCGCGTAGCCAATGGAAGACACGTCGTGTTCCCGGGGCGTAGTTTTTGGTAAAGAGGCAGGAGCGTGGAACAGGAAATCGAGATTGTCGCGACCTCAGACGAGCATGTCGAAAGCTTCCACGCTGCCCTCGACACGGTTGCCCGGGAGCGAAAATATCTGACGATGCTCGAAGCCTTCTCGCTGGCGGAAACGCGTGCGCATGTACTCGATATGATCGGGCGGAAAAACCCGCACGTGGTGGCGATCGCCGACAACCGCGCAGTGGGATGGTGTGACATCACCCGTCATTTTTTCCCTGCCCACGCCCATCGCGGTAGCCTGGCGATGGGGCTGATCCCGGAATTTCGCGGACGGGGGATCGGCAGGAGATTGATCGAGGCGGCTCTGGAGCAAGCCCGAGAGCGGGATTTTCTCCGCGTCGAGCTCTCCGTCCATGCGGACAATGTCGCCGCCATCGCGCTCTACGAGAAGGTCGGTTTCGCAACCGAGGGGGTTCTCAGGCGAGCCGTCCGCATCGACGGCCGCTTCATCGATACAATCAGCATGGCCATCATGCTTGATACGTCAGTCCGTGCTTAACCCTGTCAGCACGGTCTGCTGCCAGAGGCCTAAGTCTCACGCCGCGCGGGCCATCCGTGGCGTCGCCTGCGTTACGTCGTCCGTACGGAATTGCTGGACGATGGTCAGCAGGGCGTCGGCCTCGTCGGCCAGTTCGTTGCTGGCAGCTGTCGTGTCGGCGACCATGGCGGCGTTCTTCTGGGTCATCTGGTCCATGGCATTGACGGAGCTGTTCACCTCCTGCAGGGCCGAGGCCTGGTCCTGGGCGGCGGTGGCGATGGTATCGATGTGCTTGCTGATCTCGACAATCTGCGTGCTGATGCTGGTCAGCACCTGGCCGGCCTCGCGCACCAGCGCCGATCCGGTCTTGACCTCGGCGGTCGACTGGTCGATCAGCCCCTTTATCTGCTTTGCCGCGTCGGCCGAGCGCTGTGCAAGTTCGCGTACCTCGTGGGCGACGACGGCAAATCCCTTGCCTGCATCTCCGGCCCGTGCAGCCTCGATGCCGGCATTGAGGGCCAGAAGGTTGGTCTGGAAGGCGATGCTGTCGATCACCTCGATGATCTGCTCGATTTGCCGCGCGCCGCTTTCAATGCGGCCCATTGCCTCGATGGCATTGTTGACGACAGATTCAGAACTGCTGGCGGTCTGGCGCGTCTTGCCGACAACCTGCTGAACATCGCGGGCTCGGTCAGCCGAAGAGCGCACGGTGACGGTGATTTCCTCGACAGCGGCGGCTGTCTCCTCCAGCGATGCTGCCTGATCTTCGGTCCGCTTGGCAAGGTCGAGTGCGGACTGACGCATGTCTGAGCCGCTGCCCTGGATCGAGAGTGTATTTTCGCGGATCTGCACCATCGTCTGCTTCAGGCGCACCAGCGAGCCGTTGAAGTCGATGCGCAACTGCTCCAGCCGCCCGGCGAACGGTGTGTCGATGTCATGCGACAGGTCGCCCTGTGCAAGCCGGGCGAGGCCGCCGGCGAGCTGTTCGACAGCAAAATCGATCTGGCTGTCGAGACTGCGCTTGTCGCTTTCGTTGCGAGCCCGCTCTTCCTCGACGGATGCGCGCTGCCTGGCGTTTTCGCCTTCCATCAATTGCTTTGCACGGGCGTTGTCGCGAAACCCTTCCAGTGCCCGGGCGATGTCGCCGAATTCATTGCGGCGGGACAGGTAAGGTATGGCGGCGTCCAGCGTGCCGGAGGAAATCGCCTGTACTGAGCCTCTGAGGACCGTCAGCGGGCGAATCAAACGCCCCGTTGTTACATAGGCGAGCAGTCCGATGGCGATCATGGCGGCAGCGCCGACAATCAAAATCAGCGTTCTCAGCGCATCGATCTGGTCCGAATAGACCTGCATCGGGATGCCGGTAAACAGAACCCCGGTCGTCGCGCCGGCGGTTGAGCGGATGGGGAAATAGCCGGTTATATACGGCTTTCCGAACAGAACGGCCTCGCCGTAGTAGGGCTTGCCGGCGGCAAGCATCGGTCGGGCTGGATGGTCGGCGGCTAGTTTGGTACCGACGGCTCGCTCGCCGTTTTCCTTCTTCACATTGGTCGAAATGCGCAGGTAGTCGCCGTCCTGGACCTGGAAGATGGTAGCGACGCCACCGATCGACGTGGCCACCTTGTCGACGAGATCATGATCTGAAACCTGTTGGGCGCCATCATGCACGATGCCGCGAAGTTCGCCGTCGCGTATATCGACTGTCGTGCCGGCGAGTTTCACGCTGTAGATGACCGCCATCGCGCGGCTTGCATCCCTGACATCGTCAGCCGCCGTCGTCAGGACGCGCTCCCGCAACTGGTAGTACGTTGCTCCAGCGACAGCCGAAATTCCGAGAAAAATCAGCCCTATTGTGACAAAAACAATCTGTGAGACAATGGTTGAAGGAAGCAATCGGTTCATCAGCGCAACTCCTGCGGGCTTTTTCGGCAATATTGGCAAATGTGATTAAGGAAGCGAAAACGCCGGCAATTTAATCTTGAGGTTGCACGCTCGAAGCCCCGATGGTGGGCGGCCTGGCGGTGAGTTCAATCGGATGTTGCGTCCGGTTATTTGCTATGCGCCGACGACATTGCGCGCAATTTCCTGAAACTTTGCGTCCGCTGCCTGCGTATCAACCCGGTCGGCACGATGCAGTTTCCTTAGCCGGCATTCACATCGGTCGTACGAGTACGGCGTCGTTTATGATCGCGGAGCCTTGATGCCTTCAGATGAACCCTTGAGAGACAGTGCTTTTTTCGAGCACGGCGCGGCATTGCTGGCGGCACTTGCAGATCGCGACCGGCTGCTGATCCTGAGGATCTTGCTGAAGCGTGAATTGCCGCTCAACGCGCTGGCGCTAATAACGGGTATCGGCAGCGGGGCATGTTCCAAGCATCTCGGTGCGCTTCGTGGTGCGGGACTGGTGGTCTGTACCAGGCGGGTTGATACGGATTATTTTTCGTGCCGCTCGGATCAGGTGAAGAAAGTGCTCGAAACGCTCGACGACATCCTGCCCGGCTCTTCTCTCGAGCGTCCGCCGGAACGCGGCGGTTCGGGCGCGCCTTGAGAGGCTGTCGACAGCTGCGCTCCACGACGTCGCCGTCGTGTCTTTCGGAGAGACGCCGGATTTCGTGAATTGACAAATCGGTGTTTCGAGCGGAGCAGGAGAAGTAAGTCTCCCATGGCAGTCTCCGCGTCGACCTGTATCAGGCGGCCGGTGTTCCCGAGGACATCCGATGGACAGCGATCAACCTGCCGGGGGTAGCGTGCTGCGCAACCCCGCCTATCTCTCCTTTGTTGCCTCCAGGGTCTGTTCGCAACTTTCCTTCCAGGCGGTGACCGTCGCACTCGGCTGGATGATCTACGACCAGACCCACAGTGCCTATGCCCTTGGCCTCGTCGGCTTCTGCCAGTTCCTGCCGATGGTCATCCTCACCTTCGTCGTCGGCCATGTCGCGGACCGCTTCGACCGACGTCGCATCGGCCTTGCCTGCCAGATCGTCGAGGCGGTCACGGCGGTGGTACTTGCCATCGCCGTGTGGCGCGACTGGCTCGGGCCCGCCGGGATCCTAGCCGCCGTTGCTGTGCTCGGGGCCGTGCAGGCCTTCGAGCGGCCGACGATGGCAGCGCTTTTGCCGAATATCGTGCCCGCGCCGCTGTTGCAGAAAGCCATCGCCACCTCGACATCGATGATGCAGACGGCGCTGATCATCGGCCCGTCGGTCGGCGGACTGCTCTACGGCCTCGATGCGGTGGCGCCTTTCGTCATGGCGTCGGTGCTGTTTGCCGTCGCCAGCTTCAACGTCATCTCCATCCGCATGGCGCGCCGGGTGCCGGTGGCGCGTGCGCCGGTCACCCTAAGCTCGGTGTTTGCCGGCGTCGCCTTCATCCGCAGCCGGCCGATCATGCTCGGCACTATCTCGCTGGACCTGTTTGCGGTGCTGCTCGGCGGAGCAACGGCGCTGCTGCCGATCTTCGCCCATGACATCCTCAAGGCCGGTCCCTGGGGGCTTGGCCTCCTCCGGGCGGCACCGGCCGTTGGCGCGCTTGCCATGTCGATCGTGCTGGCGCGCCGGCCGATGCAAAGCGGGGTCGGCAAGACGATGCTGCTCGCCGTCGCCATTTTCGGACTTGCCACCATCGTCTTCTCGCTGTCGAGCAACATCGCGCTTTCCGTGTTGGCGCTGCTGGTGGTCGGTGCGTCGGATACCGTCAGCGTCGTCGTACGCAGTTCGCTTGTCCAGCTGCTGACGCCGGATTCGATGCGCGGCAGGGTCAATGCGGTGAATTCGCTGTTCATAGGTACGTCGAACCAGCTCGGTGAATTCGAATCGGGTATGCTGGCCGGGGCCCTCGGGCCGGTGGCGACAGGCGTCATCGGCGGTATTGGAACAATCGTGGTGGTGCTGGCGTGGATGAGGTTGTTCCCGGCGCTCGCCAAGGTGGAGACTTTGAATGGCTGAGGCAGTAACCCTCGAGGCGTTTTCGCCGCGGCATTTCGAGGCACTGATTGGCTGGTTTGGTACCGAGGTCGAATTGATCCAGTGGGCGGGTCCGACGCTGGCGTTTCCGCTCGATATCACCCAGTGCGAGGCGATGCTGGCCGAGACGCAAGGGGAAGCGCCCGAGCGGCTGATCTGGACGGCGCGGGCGCTGGATGGCCGCATCGTCGGCCACGTGCAACTGGCGCTGGATCGCCGAAATGGTGTGGGCCGCCCGGCGCGCGTCGCCATAGCGCCTGAAGAACGCGGTCGTGGTTTTGGCCTGTCCATGCTTTCGGCAGTCGTTACACATGCCTTTGCCATCGAGGGCATGGAGCGGCTGGAACTGAACGTCTACACTTTCAACAGCGCCGCGATCCGCACCTATGAAAAGCTCGGTTTCGTGCATGAAGGCGTGCGTCGCTCCTGCGCCCGTGTCGGCGATGAAAGATGGGATATGGCGATGATGGGGCTTTTGAAGTCCGAATACCGCGCGATATCCAGCCAGCGCTGAACGGGATGGCTTCTCCCGATGTCTACTTGCCCCTGATGCGGGCGAGGACGTCGTCGAGCGCTTCGGTCAGCGCCTTCGCACCGCCCGCGGCTGTAAAATCGGAAAAGACCTGCTCGTTGAGGCCGCCCTTGGTCGAGAATTCACCGCGCAGCACGTCGAAATCCGGTGCTTGCGGCCGGGCGGCGGTATCGGCGAGGCTGGCAAACAGCGGCGCAAGGTAGCTCTTCGCCTGGTCGTAAGGCATCCCCTGCGCTTCCAGCCAGCGGCTGCCGATCTCGAGAATGCCGAAGAAGGTTCCCATCAGGGAGCTGGCTGAGCCGAGAAGCTGGTATTCCTCCTCGGTCCTTGCTTCGACGGTCGATCCCAGCGCGTTGAAAAAGGCGGCGACGTCTTCGTCCGGCGGAAAGATGGCTGTCACGCCCTGCCGCTCGGCGACGAAGGGCAGAGGGATCGCCCGGGTCAGCCGCAGGTCTGTTCCGATCCAGTCGGAAAGGGCGGTCCCGTCAGTCGCAGCGATCAGGCTGACGACGTGCTGGTCGGCGCGGAATGTCAATGCCCGCACCACAGTCTCGGCGATCTGCGGCCGGATGGCGAGAAACACCATGTCGGCGCCATCGACGACGGCCTGGTTGTCTTTGGCGATGTGGACGAGGGGCGAGGCGGCAGAGAGCCTGGCTGCGACGTCGGCGTTGCGCGGCGACACGAGGATAGATGCGATGGCGAGATCTGCACCGAGCGCGCCGGTGACGATCGCTTCGGTAATTGCGCCGGTCCCGATAAATCCCAATCGCATGCACGTCTCCCTTGCCCTTTTCGTCATCTATCGCCGGTTCTTCTCTGAGGGCAATGTTGCAGGAGCGCGATTGGTGCTCTGCCCACGCGGATAACGCGATTTCACGACGTTTTTGGCCAAGGCAGCACTGCCCATTTGCGGAATTCCCCGTTATTGTCCCGTGAATCATTGGCGGGCGGCAGGGTCGATCGCTGCGTTACAAGGTGGATGGAATGGACACGACTTCAAAGATTGCCGAAATCAAGATCGATTTTCACCCGTCGCCGGTCTCCGACGCCGACCGTGCGCTGGCGCTGGCGACACCGGGTTTCGGCAAGGTGTTCACCGACCATATGGTGCTTGCCCGCTGGACCACAGAGAAGGGCTGGCACGACGCCAAGGTGACCGCCCGCCAGCCGTTGTCGATCGATCCGGCCAGCGCCGTGCTGCATTATGCGCAGGAAATCTTCGAGGGGATGAAGGCCTACAAGACTGCCGATGGCCGTATCCTGCTGTTTCGCCCGGAAGAAAATGCACGACGCTTCTCCGACAGCGCCATCCGCATGGCAATGCCGCCGGTGCCGGAGGACCTGTTCATCAAGGCGGTCGAAACGCTGGTGCGGGTCGACAAGGCGTGGATCCCGTCGGGCGACGCGAGCCTCTATCTTCGCCCCTTCATGTTCGCCAATGAAGCCTTTCTCGGCGTCCGTCCGGCGCATGACTATATCTTCTGCATTATCGCCTCGCCGGTCGGATCCTATTTCAAGGGCGGCAGCAAGGCTGTGTCGGTCTGGGTCGAAAAGCATTATACGCGCGCTGCCAATGGCGGCACCGGCGCTGCCAAGTGCGGCGGCAACTATGCGGCCAGCCTCGTTGCGCAATCCGAGGCAGCCAAGCAGGGCTGCGACCAGGTGGTGTTTCTCGATGCCGCCGAGCATCGCTGGATCGAGGAACTCGGCGGCATGAACGTGTTCTTCGTCATGAAGGACGGCAGCATGGTGACCCCGCCGCTCGGCGGCACGATCCTGCCCGGCATCACCCGCAAATCGGTGATCGCGCTGGCTGAGGCCAAGGGTCTGCGCGTCGAGGAGAAGCGCTACTCGTTCGAGGAGTTCCAGGCAGATGCGGCGAGCGGAAAGCTCCGCGAAGCCTTTGCCTGTGGCACTGCGGCTGTGCTTGCCGGTATCGGCCTGATCAAGCATTCGGACGGCCAGTTCACCATCGGCGATGGCGAAACCGGGCCGCTGACGGCGGAATTGCGCACTGCGCTGGTCGGCATGCAGCAGGGTGCCACCAACGACCCGCATGGCTGGACGCACGCCGTCGAGGTCTGACCCTCTAGCCTGGCCGGCGCGAAAAGGCCGGCCCGTGCTGCCTGTCCGACCGGACATGGTCCGCGCCGGCAGGCGGCAACCGCTCTGGCGCGATGCTTTCGGCGGCTTTAAAAATCCTGCACGGCTTTCACCTGTTTTTGCATATATGCCTGCTCTTAGCCTTTTTAACCCGCTACATTGGGCCAATTGATTCGGAGCGGTCGTCGCGGGCGACCATTCCGACGCGCACCAGGATAGCAAAGCCCACCGCGCCGTGGGCACGGGAGACGACACATGGCCATCATCACAAAGCCCGACATTGCCGAGATGCGGCCTAAAATCACCGTCATCGGCGTCGGCGGCGGCGGCGGTAACGCGATCAACAACATGATAGCGGAAGGCCTGAGCGGCGCTGAATTCGTCGTGGCAAACACCGACGCGCAGGCCTTGACCATGTCGAAGGCAACCCGCCTCATCCAACTCGGTGCGCAGGTCACAGAAGGTCTCGGCGCCGGTTCGCTGCCGGAAATCGGCCGCGCGGCTGCGGAAGAATCGATCGACGAGATCATGGACCACCTGCAGGGCACGCACATGTGCTTCGTCACCGCCGGCATGGGCGGTGGCACCGGCACGGGAGCAGCTCCGGTGATCGCCGCTGCAGCACGTGCTGCCGGTATCCTGACCGTTGCGGTCGTAACGAAGCCCTTCACCTTCGAAGGCAAGCGCCGGATGGAAGCTGCCGAAGAGGGGATCGAGCGGCTACGCGAGGCGGCCGATACCGTCATCGTCATTCCCAACCAGAACCTCTTTCGCATTGCCGATGCCAAGACCACCTTCGCCGATGCCTTCGTCATCGCCGACCGCGTGCTCTATTCCGGCGTTGGCTGCATCACCGACCTGATCGTCAAGGAAGGCCTGATCAACCTCGATTTCGCCGACGTAAAATCCGTCATGCAGGGCATGGGCCGGGCTATGATGGGTACTGGCGAGGCCTCAGGCGAGGGCCGTGCAATGAAGGCGGCCGAAGCGGCAATTGCCAATCCGCTGCTCGACGACGTATCGCTGAAGGGCGCCAAGGGCGTGCTGGTGTCGATCTCCGGCGGCATGGACATGACATTGTTCGAAGTCGACGAAGCCGCTACCCGCATTCGCGATGAAGTCTACGAAGATGCCGATATCGTCGTCGGCGCGATTTTCGACCGCAATCTCGATGGCGCATTCCGTGTCTCCGTGGTTGCCACCGGCCTCGACCGCAGCCAGACCAACAGCGAAATGGCAGCCAGTGCCGTCGCCGAGGCACAGCGACCCACGCTTCAATAGTCCAAGCTTTTTACCTGACAAGCGCCGGCCAATGCGGTTCACCCAGGATCGCGTCGGCCGGCGCAACTGTATCCGGGAGGCGGATTTCGTTCTTCTTTCGCATCGGACCGCTGGATCGATCTTCGCTTGCGAATAGCTCCGTGCCGATATATCTTAAGATATGTTTTCTGTTGTATCTTACGTAAGGAAATTGTGATGCGCGATCATCATGGACGAGACGGGCGTGGCAGGGGCGGGCATGGCCGTTTCGAGGGCGGGTTTGCCGCCAGCGGCGCCTTTCGGGCCGGCCGCAAGCTCAGCTCGGGCGATCTGCAGCTGCTGATTTTGGCGCTGCTGGCCCGACAGCCTGCCCATGGATACGAGCTGATCAAGACGATCGAGGATATTTCCGGCGGCTTCTATACACCGAGCCCTGGGATGATCTACCCGGCGCTCACCTATCTCGACGAGATCGGTCATGCGGTTTGCGAGGCCGAGGGTAACAAGAAGCTGTTTCGCATCACCGAGACCGGTCTTTCCGCGCTGTCGGCGGACAGGGCCGGCGCCGACCGCATTCTCGACGATCTCGCCCATATCGGTTCCAAGATGGATGCGGTGCGCGACGTGATGGAGGGGCGCGGTCCACAAGCGGGGCAGGACCCGGAGGCTCATGGCCACGAGGCGCTTGAAGTGGCGCGGCTGGCGATCAAGACGGCGCTGTTCCACAAGCGCGGCTGTTCCACCGACGAGGCGAGCCGGCTGGCAGACATCCTCCGCCGCGCCGTCGCCGAAATCAATCGCGGCTAGAGGCCGCCTCCACCAAGGAGATTTCATGACAGAAAAACACGCCATCGGCCGGGTTCGGCACGAACTGCGTCGCCGGCTTCTGACCGTCACGGCAACCGAACGCCTGACGCCCAACATGCTGCGCATCACGCTGGGAGGCGAGGATCTCGCCGGCTTCGTCAGCGCCGGATACGACGACCATGTCAAACTTTGCTTTCCCAAACCCGGCGAGGAGCTACCGGTATGGCCGGCCATCGGACCGGATGCGACGCCACTGGCAGAGGGCGTCGTCGCGTCTCCGGTGCGTGACTTCACGCCGCGTCGATACGATGCCGACAGGCAGGAACTGACGATCGATTTTGCCGTGCACGAGGCCGGTCCGGCCAGCGACTGGGCCGTCAACGCGGTGCCGGGAAGCCGGCTGGGGGTCGGCGGTCCGCGCGGTTCCTTCCTCGTCACCGACGATTTCGACTGGTACCTTCTGGTCGGCGACGAGACGGCGCTGCCAGCCATCGGCCGACGGCTGGAGGAACTGCGCACTGGCGTGCGCGCCATCGTTATCGCCGCCGTGACGGGCCCAGCCGAAGAGCAGGCCTTTAGCAGTAGCGCGGACCTCGACATCAGATGGCTTCACCGACCGCTGTCGGCTGCAAGCGACACAGCCGCGTGGCTCGCCGCGCTTTCCGACCTGACCCTGCCTGATGGCGACGGCTATGTGTGGATTGCCGGCGAGACGGATGTCGCCAAGGCCTTGCGCAAGGTGCTGGTGGAGCAACGCGGCGTGCCGCGCGGCTGGATAAAGTCGGCCGGCTACTGGCGCCATGGCAGCGCGGGCTTTCACGAAAGCCACAGCGACTGAACGGGGCGGGTACGCCAAGGCACATGCCGGGGTTTGCCGGCCTGAAAAGAACGCCGGCTGGTCGATAGCCGGCCGGCGGTCTCGCTGCCCTTGACTTTGTCGCCGCCGCGACCGACCTCACGGGAAACCGTGCGCGAAGGAGTTTTCATGCCGCAGACCGTTCTCAAGCTGTCGACCCATGGCCAGGGGCTGTACGAATTCACGGATGCGGCGGCGGCGTTCGTGCGCCGCAGCGGTGCGGAGGAAGGGTTGCTCACCGTCTTCGTGCGCCATACCTCGGCCTCGCTGATCATCCAGGAAAACGCCGACGACGACGTCAGGACCGATCTCGATGCCTTCTTCCGGCGGCTGGTGCCACCGTCCTCCGATCCGTCCATGCGCTGGGTGATCCACACTGCCGAGGGCGCCGACGACATGCCGGCCCATATCAAGGCGGCGCTGACGCAGACGTCCATCGGCATTCCCGTCAACAACGGTCGCCTGCTGCTCGGCACCTGGCAGGGGATCTACCTTTTCGAACACAGGGATCGGCCGCACCAGCGCGAGGTAATACTGCATCTCGGCGCATAAGTTCCGGAGAGAACGCTGAATATGAAGTGAACGGGCCGTTGGCTTGTCGTTCAAGCTCGCTCCTCTAGGTTTCACCGCATGCCCGATCCGTCGGGCAATGAAATTGAGGAAACGGAGTGAATGCGATGAACCTGTTTGCGAAACTCGGAACCGCCGGCCTGATTGCGTTGAGCGCAGTGTCGGTCATGGTGCCCTCGGTCTCTGCTGCCGGTCTTTCGTCTCCGGTGGAGAAGGTCCGTTACGAACATCGTGGTCGCGACATCTGCTCGCCGCTGATGGCCGTGCGCAAGGCACGGGCCGCCGGCATAAGGCGCGCCGAGATTGCCAAGATCACGCCGCGCCGCGTCGTGGTCGTCGGCCGCAGCCACCATGGCATGGAACGGATGGTGTTTGCCAACCAGTCCGATTGCCCGGTGCTGCGCCGATAGGGGGGCAGGCTTTCCGCACCGCTTAGCGATATTTGATCTGGCGTCTCGCGGGACTTGCTTTTAACTGGAAGATGCCTTTGGCTGATTCTGAACCGTTTTCGGTTCCAGCCGTTGCACCAGCGCCGATTGCGCGGGAGGCGCGGTGGGCGCTGATCGTATTTACACTCCATGGAGGATGACATGAAACTTATTCTGGCCAAAGCCGCCCTGACGGCGGCGCTGATTGCCGGTGCCTTTTCCGGCACGGTGACCTCGGCCTCTGCACAGAACCTCGATATCTACGTCGGTCCCGGACATCACCGTCCGCCACCGCCGGATTATTACGGCCGTCCGCCGATGCCGCCACCCGGCTTCCGTGGTCGCGGCTGCGATCCGCGCCAGGCAGAAGGTATCGCCCGCGATTACGGCCTGCGCCGCGCCCGCGTCGTCGATGTCACGCCGCGCCGTGTCGTCGTCAACGGTTTCAGCCGCCGTGGTCCTGATACCATCATGTTTGCCAACGTCCGCGGCTGCCCGATGATGGGCCGCTGAGGTCTGTGAACATCGAACGAAAAAGCCGCCCCGGGTCTTCGAACCCGGGGCGGCTTTCGTTTGAGGCGTTGCCGTGAGCGCTGCGGCCTATGGCTCGAGCGCATAGGTCACGTTGACAGTGACGTTATAGCTGTTCTCACCGCCGGCGACAGGCACGGCCGTGTCCGAAGCCCCTTTGAGCATAAGCGGACGCATCATCGGCTGCGGTGCTGCGCGCACGGCATTTTCCGTGATCTCGATGACGCGGCCGACCTTGACGCCGGCGGCTTCGGCGAGCGTCTTTGCCTTGGCGGCGGCATTGGCCATGGCATCCTTGCGAGCCGCCTCGATTGCCGCATCCGGCTTGTCGTTGACGAACTGGATGTCGCCGCCCTGGTTGATGCCGAGGCCGACCGCCTGGTCGATGAGGCCGCCGAGCTTGCCGAGGTCGCGCACGCGCACGGTCAGGCCGTTCGTCACCTGGTAGCCGACCAGTTCCGGCTGTTGCTGCTGGCCGTCCTTTGCAGGTGGATAATTATACTGCGGCTGGATGGCAAAGCCGGAGGTCTGCAGGTCGCGCTCGGCGATGCCGGCATTCTTCAGGGTCGCCAGAACCGCGCCCATCGCCTTGTTATCCTGATCGAGTGCATCCTGGGCAGTCTTTGATTGCTTGACGACCGACAGCGTGACGACCGCCATGTCGGGCGCGACAGCCGCCTGGCCTTCGCCGGAAACGCTGATCAGCGCCTGGCGCGGCTCGCCCGCTGCAAAGGCCGTCGCGCTGGTGAGCGTCAGCAGGGCAAGGCCGGCAAAGGCGCTGCAGGCAAGTCTGGCTGGCTGGGGCAGGGTCATCGGTTTCCTCCGTTGTTCTTCTGGAATACCCTTGTGTCGATTGATTGTGTAGCCAATGCGGCAATCCCTTGTCGTGACACAAGTTTTGGGCTAGAGGCAAGACATACCGGAGGACCATTGCTCCGATATATTGCGCAGAGCGCAAGGTAGGGCCTGTAGCTCAATGGTTAGAGCCGGCGGCTCATAACCGCTTGGTTGGGAGTTCGAGTCTCTCCGGGCCCACCACATTTTTCTATGTCCTGACGAAACCAATGGTCGCTGCAACAAATGCAACGATTGGTGCAACTGAGGCGGAAAACAATCACCACGGAGGTCATTGGCGGAAACATGATGCTTACGGTGGGGCCAAGCGGCATTGGTAGGATAGTGACTTCCTTGTTGACATCTTTGGCCGGCGGAATAGGTGAGGTGGCAAAAAACTCGGCTTTCCCGGAATACTGAATCCGGGCGAAGGTAACATGTCGGTCATTGTCGAGAAGAACAAGACCGAGAGCGTGGGTGTTTTTAATGCAGTGAATGTTGGTGCAGGAATGACGACGAATGTCGGTTTGTCCTACAGCGTCAACGCAGGTTCACGTATTAACCTTATGAGCAATGACACACTCTCTTTAACGACCCAAAACAGCACCGCATTGCAGAGTAACGGTGAACTTCACCTAACCTGTGGCAATTCAAATGTCTTGATGCACGAAGACGGTTCAATCGCCATCTCAGACACTAAACTTTTCCTGGATTTTGACGAGATTGAAGTAAACGGCGAGAAGCGTGTCGTTATTGATAGTGGGAGGATTGACCTAAATTGATGAAATCACACCAATATATCATCTTTATCGGACTGATCGGCGCGATCATTTCTTTCTCACCGGCTTTCGCTCTGAACTGTGAAACAGATGTTTCTAAGTTCGACTATACGAACGACACACCATCGACTTTCAGTTTTGGCGATAAGAGTGATGTCGACAAAGCCTACAAAAAGCTAGCCGAGACCGTTGGGTCTCTGGACATGTATTCGAAGCCAGTTGTGTTTTTTTCCAAAGGATACACCGGGATAACACAGTACTTTTGTCCTGGCGAGAAATGTACATCTCAGGATATTGGGAAGGGATTCAGTATATGTTCTGCTCGTGGCATGAGCGCGGCTGACTCATGTTATCCTCTAGCCGTCGTGTATCACAGCAAAATGTATTGTCTGCTCTATCCAAGCGGAGAAGCTCCCGACTCCAAAAGGCCCTTTAAGCAATATATTCCATTCGACGAAAGTAAGTAAACATGGACAAAAATATATTTCCTTTTGGAAATGATTTGAAAATCCAGACCCATAGGCGGGACTTGCCAACACGCTTTCTTCAAGTTGGTTGATAGGCTACCATTCGGGAGTTTCCTTGATAATCGGCTGACCTGCCACTGAGAATTTCCTCCATAATGGGTAAGGGTCCGGCCTATTAAGGGACGGACGAATGAAGAAGCAGAGATTTACGGAAGAGCAGATTATCGGTGTGCTGAAGGAGCAGGAGGCTGGCGCGAAGGCTGCCGATCTCTGCCGCAAGCACGGGATTTCAGAAGCAACATTTTATAACTGGAAGGCCAAATACGGCGGCATGGAAGTCTCCGAGGCGAAGCGGCTGAAGGCGCTTGAGGACGAGAATGCCAGGCTAAAGAAGTTGCTGGCCGAGCAGATGCTGGATGCGGCCGCACTCCGCGAGCTTCTTGCAAAAAATGGTAGGGCCCGCCGCCCAGCGTGACGCCGTTACGCATCTGAAGACCGTCATGGGTCTTTCGGAACGACGGGCCTGCAACATCATATCCGCCGAACGCAAGACGATCCGCTATCGCAAATGGAAGTGCGTGCGCAACTTCAAAATAGAACGTCGCTTGTCGATCGACGCGGAAAGATGGGTACCAGTCTCGTGGATCTTATGGCCAGTGTTTCGAGCGTACCAGGCAGTCTAAATGACGACCTTGATGTGGCGAGGGTCTGGGTCTATGGGGAACAGATCTACATGTTGTCCCACGCTCACAACACACTAAAGGGTATCCCTATGCACGACTCTCGGGTGAGCGCTTCCGTCGATTTGGGTGTTGTCGAACAATCGCGATACAGCGCCCGAAGCTTCATTTGGGCATTTTTGGCGACAAATCGCCAATTTTCGTAAAAACTTAAATTGCTGATTTTATTACATAATAGTCGGGCTGATGCGTGAATCATTGCAGGTTTGTTGCGTGAATCACAGTGACGTCGAATCTTTTCAATCACTTAGGTGTTGCGGCGGACTCTTGTCTCGTCATGTCCGACCCGGAGACATAGGTGACAACGTCGTGCCGAACGGGTTATCGATGGTTTGCTACATGCTTGTTGCCAGATTAGACTTTCCGAGACTGGTCACCGCCGTCAGGAATGTTGGTCCCACTGTCGCGGACAGGTCGGTGTCGGTCTGAAGCCTGGCCGACAGCAAAAGACCGTGGCCGCCATTCACTTTAGAATTCGGATCGGACACATCTCGCGGGGCGGTCTGGCGGATCGCCCGCCAGGCAGGGGCTCTGACCGGTTTCACAATATATGGTCTGTATCGCGCCTCTCCGACCCGGTCGTAATGTTTCAATCCATGTTCCCCTATTGACGCCAGCGATTTTCACCACAATAGGATCGGGGCGGAAAAACATAGTAATCGCCTGACAGACGGCGACCGGAGTGATCGTGAGCGAACCAACCGTAGCAGACGCAACAAACCGGGTTTATGAATCGCTTCAGGCGAACAATGCCGATATCGACTTATATATCGCGGATCTGAAGGCAGCGTTGACGCGAGCCGGCCTGAAAGAGGCCGTATTCGACCCTTCACGGCTCGTGCAGAACAATCGCTCAGGCAGGAAGCTGATGCAGGCCTACTTTCGCCAGCGCGGCGTAACCGTAAAATTCTCGGCGTCGTAAAGCTATGTGGTGCTGCCAGACGGGCGGGCTGAGATTTCACGCTCGCTGACCCCTGCCAGCCATCACGGCCGCATGGGCACAGGCTACGCCCCGCGCGCGGCTCGGCGGCTGTACTGGCGCGGTGTGCAGCCCATTTCCCTGCGGAATGCGAATACGAATGCGCTTTCGGAATCGTATCCGAGGTTGCTGGCTATGTTGGCTATAGTGTCCGGGGTGGTCAGGAGGCGGTCCGCTGCGAGCATCATTCGCCACTGCACGACATACTCCATTACCGATACTCCAACTTTCTCCTTGAACCGGAAAGCGAAGGCCGAGCGGGACATGCCGGCGCGCTCTGCGAGTTGCCGAACGCTCCATCTGTGGCCGGGCTGTTCGTGAATGGCGGTAACGGCTCGGTTAAGGCGCTTATCCGACAGGGCGAACAGCCAGCCTATGCCGATCTCTGCCTGTTGCGCGAGGTGCAGCCGCAAAACCTCGACCAACATCGTCTCGGCAAGGTATTCGGCAACTAGAACGCTTCCCGGTTGCGGATGCCTCAGCAACGCCATCATCCGATCCAGATAGGCTTTGAGGGCGTAGCGATCCGCGCCATCGTCGATATGCAGTATCTCGGGAAGGGCGTTGAGCAGATGGCTCGACAGCTCCTGCCTGAACGTGAAAATGGTACCGAACAGGCAACAGTTACCGCCGCCACCGATTTGAAGCACGCGCCCGTTGAGGGGACCGTCCACCTCGTCATAGATGTTGCCCGGGTCGATTGCCGGGTCGCTTGCCAGGGAAAAACGGTGGCCATGGGGCAGGGCAAAGAACTCGCCTTCCCTAAGCAGGATAGGGTCCGGTCCATCCGCAACGGAGAGCCAGCACTGGCCGGATACGATCGCGAAACAGCGAAAGGCTGAATCCGCCGCGAAGCTGTAGGACCAGTTGCCGCCAAAATCCAACCCGCCCGACATATAGCCGCGCGTTTTCACCAGTGACAGCACGTCCGATAGCGGATCGCTGGCCAGAATGGACGATCGCGATACTAATGTGGATTCCATGCCATAGAACCTACGGAGATCCCGGTCTAATTTCAACTCACGGAAACGGGAGCGAAAGACGCGAGTTTTTCTGACGGGAGCAGCCGGCTGTGCGTGAACGGGTGTGGCAGGCTTTGGACTCGGAGCCAAGCGGCAAGGGCCTCACTCCTATGGCGCCGGGGCGTGGTTGCACTAACGAACGGATATCACGAATGACCCAACAATCGACTTTTCTGGTACTCGGCGCCACTGGCGGTACGGGCAAGCATTTCGTTTCCCTGGCTCTTGCGGGCGGCCACAGGGTGAGGGCACTGGCGAGGTCTCCGGAAAAGCTGGGCGGCGCAACGGCGAACCTCGAGGTGCGTCAGGGGTCGATCACGGATCCGATCGACACGGATGCCTTGGTGAGCGGGGTCGATTTCGTCATTTCGATGCTCGGCGATGTCAAGCTCCAGAGGACCGACAGGATCAATGCCGCCTTCGTGAAAAGGCTTGTCCCCTCGATGCGGCGGCACGGCGTAAAGCGTCTTCTCTACCAGGCGGGAGGACTGAGCAGACCCTATAACGGGAGACTTTCTCCACTCTTCTGGACGATACGCAACACCTTGGCCCGCGCCTATATCGGTCAGCATGAAGACAACGAAGCGGTGATGCAATATCTTGCGACAGAGGCCAATGACATGGAGTGGATCGTTCATAGAGCGGGAATAGGTTCGGACGGTCCGTCGAAAGGCGTGCTCGAGCGGTCGGCATCCAACTTCAGCGTAGCAACACACTGTGACTGCGCGGTTTACAATTATAGGATAATCATGACGCCTGCGGCGATTCATACGTCTGATCTCAGCTGTTACGCCCGCAGCTAGGCTCAGTGGCCTCTGCAAGAGCGTCCGGATGCCATTACGGCAATGTTCGCGCCGGACGGTCGGCGATGCATTTCTACATGACCTCGGATAAGATCACGCCTCCTCCTTCAGCGCGGCTATGAGGGCGCGCAGGGCTGGTGGGGTCTGGCGGCGGCTGGGGTGGTAGAGATAGCAGCCCTGGAACGGCGGGCACCATGCATCGAGGACGCGGATCAGCCTGCCTGCGGCGATGTCGTCTGCGACGTCGTCTTCCATGATGTAGCCGAGGCCGGCACCGGCGCGAACGGCTGCGGCGGCGAGGTCACCATCGTTGACGACGAAGGATCCGGATGTCCTGATCTTGATCTCGCGTGCCCCCGACTGGAATTCCCACGGCAGGAGACCACCGGCACTGGCGAGCCGATAGCCTATGCAATTGTGTCCTTCGAGATCGGCCGGCACCTCGGGCTTCTTGCGGTTTTCGAAATAGGACGGCGTGCCGACGACGACGGTCCTGAGATCTGGGCCGACGCGCACCGCGATCATGTCCTTCGCCACCGTTTCCCCGAACCGAATGCCGGCATCGAAACCGTCGGTGACGATATCCACCAGCCGGTCGTTGATGTCGACTTCCACCTCGACATCGGGGTTTTCCAGAAGAAAGGTCGGGAGCTTCTGGCGGAGAATGGTCCGGGCCGGGTAGGAAAAGGTCGTCAGCCTGACCTTGCCCGAGGGACTGTCGCGCCATTCGCCAAGCGCTTCCAGCCCGGCTTCGATCTGGGTAAAAGCCGGCTGGATATGCTGCAACAGCCGCAGGCCGGCATCGGTCGGCGCAACGCTGCGGGTCGTGCGCGCCAGCAGCCTGACCCCAAGCCGCTCTTCGAGGCCCCTGATCGCATGGCTGAGTGCCGACGGCGAAATACCCAGCGCTGCTGCTGCCCGCGTGAAACTGCGCTCACGCGCCACGGCGGCAAATGCCATCAGATCATTCAGTTCGCCGCGTTCCATTGATGCAGTGTGCTCATAAGTTCATGCGCCATGCAATGGATAATCGAGGTTTCCGGCGTGCTGTAGGATGAGCGCAGCAACACATCGAAACCGGAAGGATATTCGCATGGATCTCACCAGCTATCGCACGCTCGGACGTTCGGGCCTCATCGTCAGCCCGCTTGCGCTCGGCACCATGACATTCGGCGCCGGGCGCTGGGGTTCGGGCAGCAAGGCATCGCGCGAGCTTTTCGATACCTACATCGCTGCCGGCGGCAACTTCTTCGATACGGCGGATGTCTATTCCGGCGGGCGTAGCGAGGAGATGCTGAGGGACTTCATCGCGGAGGCGGGATTGCGCGACCGGGTGGTGATCGCAACGAAGTCGGGCTTTTCCCGGAGCCAGGGCACGCCGCTCCATGGCGGCAATGGTGCCAAGAACATCCGGCTCGGCATCGAGGGATCGCTGAGACGGCTGCAGACCGACTATATCGATATGTACTGGATCCATGTCTGGGATCGCACGACCCCGGCAGAAGAGGTGCTGCAGTCGCTGACAGATGCGGTCCGAAGCGGAAAGATCCTGCACTACGGTTTCTCGAACACGCCGGCCTGGTATGTCGCCAAGCTCGCGACGTTGGCCGCTGCGCATGGCCTGCCGGCGCCAATCGGCCTGCAATATGCCTATTCGCTCGTTGATCGTGGCGTCGAACTCGACATTCTTCCCGCTGCTGCCGAACTCGGAATGGACCTCGTGCCGTGGAGCCCGCTTGCCGCGGGTCTGCTGACCGGCAAATACGGCCGCGACATGCTGAGCCGTGCCGGGCCGGCCGGGGCAATTCCGGACACCGCCGGCGATGGCGGCGAGGGCGAAAGCGATGGCCGCCTCAACGGTGACAATCCGTTCGGGGGGCTCCTGTTTACCGAGCAGAACTTCGCGGTGGTCGATGTGCTGAGGGAGGTTGCGGCCGAACTGGGCCGGCCGATGGCGGCGGTCGCTCTCGCCTGGCTCATGCAGCGTCCGGGCGTTGGCTCCGTACTTGTCGGGGCGAGCCGCACCGGGCAACTCGCCGAGAACATAGCCTCGCTCGAGATCGTACTGACGGGCGATCACCTTCATCGCCTCGATGCGATCGGTGCGACGCCGGCGTTCAACCCGTATTTCATCTTCGATCTGCCGAAAGAGGTGATTTTCGGCGGCACGACCGTGCGTTCCTGGGTGAGGCCCGCCTGAGCCGGAACCGGGGCCGGCAACCGGCCCCGATCAACGCCTGTGCCCCAAGCAGCATAGATGCAGTATCGAATGGTCTATGCGCGATGCGTTGCAGAAACGTCTTTATACTTTACAAGTAGTTTATATTATAATTAACGATTGTCCGATATTTTCTTGACGGTTGGTATTTCCAGCATCAGCGAATCGGGGTCAAGAGTATGAATCTTTCTGTCGCAACGAAGCTTTTAGGCATATTTTCGGTGTCTGTGGCCATGACCGCCGGATTAGGTTTTTTTGCGGTTTATTCTCTCGATTCTATTCAAACGAAAAACCATGTCATTATTGAAAAGCGCATTCCGGGTTTCATTCTTCTTGGGCAGATGAATGCTGACATCGGCGATGTTCGCATTTATCAAAGCGCCGTACTGAACGCTCCAGCGGAGCAGCGCCAGAAGTTCTCAGATATACTGAAGACTGCAATCGATAAGGTCGAGAATGACATCCGCACCTATGAGCCGCTTCTGGTAGACAAGGAAGACATCGAGCTGTTTGCCACGCTGAAGCGCAACTGGAGCGCAGGCCTGCAGTCTTGGGGTGAAGTGGGCAATCTCGCAAAGAATGCCAAAGCGGATGAGGCGAGAGCGCTGTTCTACGGCAAGGCACTCACCGACTACAGTTCGGCCGGCGACGCCGTTCAGGCAGCTGTCGATGACATCGCCATGAACACCAAGGACGAAGGCGCCGCTACGTTGCACACCATCTCCTTTGCGTCGGATGTCACATACGCGTGCCTCGGGCTTGCTCTCCTTCTTGGTATTGCCTCCGCGCTCTTTGCCATAATGAACGTCTCGCGTCCGCTTGCCGGCATCAACACCTCGATGCGCAAGCTTTCGGAAGGCGACACGGATTCGGAAATTCCCTTTGCCCGCCGGGCCGATGAAATCGGCCAGATGGCCGGCGCGGTCGAAATCTTCCGTCAGGCAGCGATTTCCAACAATCGCCTGGAACGCGAGGCGGAAGACAACAGGCGGCAAGCTGAAATCGACCGGATCGAGGGTCAGCGCCGGGCTGAAGAAGAAGCGGCCGAACGTCTGCGCATCGCAACCTCGGGTCTTGCCGATGGTCTGAAGCGCCTCGCAGCAGGTGACCTGTCCTTCCAGCTGACGGAAGCATTTTCTCCGGATTTCGATGCCTTGCGCCACGACTTCAACCGGTCGGTCGAGCAGCTCGGCGGCGCCCTGTCGTCGATCACCACCAGCGTATCCAGCATGGGCAACGGCACTCGCGAGATTGCAGCCGGCGCCAACGATCTGTCGAAGCGGACGGAGCAACAGGCTGCCGCGATCGAGGAGACCGCTGCGGCCGTCGAGGAAATCACCGTCAACGTGGCTAACTCCGCCAAGCGCACCGAAGATGCACGCGACGTGGCATCTCGCGCCAACGAGTCCGCTGGAAAGTCTGCTGAAGTCGTTTCGCGGGCCGAAGAGGCAATGGAGAAGATCGAGACCTCGTCGCAGCAGATTTCCAACATCATCGGCGTCATCGACGAAATCGCCTTCCAGACCAACCTGCTGGCATTGAATGCCGGCGTCGAGGCAGCCCGTGCCGGCGAGGCAGGCAAGGGGTTCGCCGTCGTAGCGCAGGAGGTTCGCGAGCTTGCCCAGCGTTCGGCGCAGGCAGCCAAGGAAATCAAGGGTCTCATCCACAGCTCTTCGTCCGAAGTCGCAAACGGCGTGAAGCTGGTGCGCGATGCCGGCGATGCCCTGAAGACCATCGGGCAGTTCATCGTCGAGATTAACGGCCACATGGACTCGATCGCCACGTCTGCAAAGGAGCAGGCCACCGGGCTCCATGAAGTCAATCAGGCCGTGAACTCGATGGACCAGACGACACAGCAGAATGCCGCGATGGTGGAGCAGTCGACCGCCGCGTCGAATACGCTCGCCAACGAGGCCAATACGCTTCTCGAACTCGTCAGCCAGTTCAAGCTCGAAGGGGTCAGGAACACGCAGTCATCGGCGCTCAGGCAGACGGCGCAGGCCATGGCTGCTCCGGCGCGTCAGTCCCGCCCGGCGGCGCAGTTCTCCGCACCACGCAAGATGGCAGCAGGCGGCGGCAGTTCAGGCGCTAGCTGGGAAGAGTTCTAAGCGCATCGCATTTTTATGAAGGGATTTCGGAACCGGACGGTGGAGCAGCGATCTGCTCCACCGTCCAGCACCCTTTTAGCCTCGGAGTTGTTCTTTCTGTGATCAAGGCCGGCGCGCTCGCGAAGATTGCCTCTTGCTAAAATGCACGTGTTTACAGCGTATTGACGCTCACATATCGGAGCGTGCAGTCCTTTCGGACGATCCTCAATGCGTGGCTGCATTGCCGTCCGTCGGCCGGCGAATTTACTGGAATCGTTAAGGATCCGGGGCCAGGGACGCCGCTAAGTGCATAATTTATTGAGATTTGAATGCCAGTCTTCGATTAAATGAGGACTCCCTAAATGAAAATCAATCTATCCCGCACCTTGCTGCTGTTCGGGCTGGTCGTCGGCGCCGGCCTGCTCGTGTCCATCGGTCTTCAGACCTATGCGATCGAGAAGCTCAAGGTGAACGGACCGATCTACAAGTCGATCGTCGAGGGCAAGGATCTGGTTGCCGACATCCTGCCGCCGCCTCTTTACCTGATAGAATCTTACATGCTGGCAAACGAGATCGGCAGCAACCCCGATCTCTATGCGGTCAATGCCGGAAAGATACGGTCGCTGAGGAAGGATTACGACGAGCGTCGTGCCTACTGGCGTGCGTCCGGGCTCCCTGATGGAATCAAGAACGAGCTGGAGAACGATGTTCTCGCCAAGGGAGACGTATTCTGGAAGGTCATGGACGAGCGCTTTCTGTCTACCGACAGCTCGGTTGACAGGCATGCGGCTCTGATGGAGCTGAAAGACACGTTCCACGCACATGAGGCGGCAGTCCTCAAGCTGGTGAAGATGTCGGACGCGCTGTCGGCAGCGCAGGAGGCGGAAACCGCCCGCATGTCGTCCAGCCTGATGTCGCTGGCGCTCGGTGCAGGTGGCCTGTCGGTCGTGGTGTTCCTGGCTGGCCTCGTCACCATCCGGCAGAGAGCGATCCGGCCGATCACGAAAATGACGACAGCCATGTCGAGGATGGCGGGCGGCAATCTCGACGAGGCTGCCCCTTACGCCGACCGGACCGACGAGATCGGCGCGATGTCTGCGGCGCTCAATGTCTTCCGGACGGCGGGCCTCGAAAATCGAAGCCTGCACGATCAGGCGGAGGCCTCGAGAGCCCAGACCGAAACCGAGCGGCGCGGTCGCGAGGCCGAGCGGCTGGAAGAATCCAGGCAAGTCAAGATGGTGATCGACGCCCTTGGCGCCGGGCTTGGCCGGCTTGCCCAATGCAACATGCAGACGACGATCGATTCAAGCTTCAGCGAGCAGTTCGAACCCCTGCGTGCCGACTTCAACAATTCGCTGGCAAACTTCCAGACGACGCTGGAAGAAGTATTGCAGAAGACCCGGCTGGTGCACGGCAACGGAACCGAGATGCAGGAGGCTGCGCACAGCCTTTCCAAGCGTACCGAAGAGCAGGCTTCGGCGCTGGAAGAGACCTCCGCAGCATTGGAAGAAGTAACCGCTACCGTACGGTCCTCGTCGGAGCGGAGCCTCGAGACGCGTCACCTCGTTGCCGATGCCAAGCAGTGCGCGCATGCCTCGATCATGACCGTGCAGGAATCGGTTGCTGCCATGAACCGCATCCAGGCGGCGTCGGGAGAAATTACGCAGATCATCGGCGTCATCGACGAAATCGCTTTCCAGACGAACCTGCTGGCTTTGAACGCGGGCGTAGAGGCGGCGCGGGCGGGAGATCAGGGCAAGGGCTTCGCTGTCGTTGCCCATGAGGTGCGCGAATTGGCGCAGCGCTCGGCCAAGGCTGCAAAAGAGATCAAGGCGCTCATCGTCAACTCGTCCAACGAGGTCTCGACCGGCGTCCGTCTGGTGGGAGAGACCGGCATCGCCCTGCGCAAGATCGAAGGCTTTGTCTCCGAGATTGACGCCAAGGTGGAAGCCATCGCCACCTCCAGCGTCGAGCAGGCGACGGGCCTCCAGGAAATCAGTTCGGCCGTCAACGCGCTGGACCAGATGACACAGAGAAACGCCGCCATGGCCGAAGAGACGACAGCTCTCAGCAACGAACTTTTCTCCGGATCAAGCGTGCTGACGGAACTCGTCGGCCGCTTCAAGCTCAGCCGCACATCCACCCTCCGCCACGCGGATGCCGAGATGGATGACCTTGCCCCTGTCGCCAGGCGCCAGCTGCGGCGCGCCTGAGGAAGCACAGTACGAGGGTTCAATCGCCTGCGCGTGGATAAGACCTCCGCGCGCAGGTCGCTGTTCTCCCGTACAGGATGGCACAAATCACGATGTGAGTGTGTTAGGCCCCGGCAGCAAACTGCGCGAGTGTGCGCCCCAACATTAAGTCGGTTCGACTTTCCAACAGTGCGCTGGTGCGTGCTTGCTAAGCGGCCAGCATCTGGCTGAGATTGTTGATGATCGTTTCCGGATGGTAGGGCTTGCCGACGAAACGGCTGGCCGCGGGCAGGTCGGATGGCTGGACGTTGCAGCGACCGGAGGTGACGATGATCTTGGTGTCCGGCCATTGCATCGACACCACGGCTGCAAGCTTCAGTCCATCCATCGATCCCGGCATATCGACATCCGTAAAAACAGCGCAGATTTCGGGATGTGCCGTCAAGACAGCCACGGCATTTGCGACATTCGGGGCTTCGAGAACCTCGAAACCAGCATCCTCGAGTGCGCAAACGATGTCGAGGCGGATCAGCGCTTCGTCCTCGACGACCAAAACCGTCATTTTGTCGCTTGCCATTCCTGGCTCCTGTCCGTTGCTCTGTCTCGATCTAAACGCAGGTACTTGGATTTCGATACAGGCGCATCGCAGATATATCAGGACATGTTTAATTAAATGCGAAAGAAGTGCCGGCGGGTCTTAACGTAGTCGTCCCTGCCGTCGCGTGGATCGGCTGGGACGGAGCGCTTAGCGCGAGGCGATACGGCCGGGGGCGACCGAGAGGTGGGGAACCACGAGGAGACGGTTGACTTCGCCGCGCTTGAAGGCTGCGAGGAAGCGGCGGTAGTCCTTGAAGGAGACGCAGCCGTTGGAATCGCCGCGACGGCCGAGCATGTAGGTGTGGGCCAGCAGCCCGTCGCGACCGTAGATGGCGCGCGGATCGACGGGGTTGAGGCGGATCGCCTCGACGCCGTGGAACAGCGATTCGCGCATCGTCAGGTCGTAGGTGTGCGGTGGCGTCGGGCCACGGTTCTTCTGGTTGACGTAGCGCGGGTTGTCGATCATCTGGCCAAGCCCGGAATGGGCCTCAAGCTGCTCTCCATTGGGCAGGTACACGCGGGCCGCCGAGATATCGTAGATCGCAACGCGGGTGCGGGCGTTCGGCAGCGAGGTCGGCGCCTTGAAGGCCGGCTCGTTGTCCATCCCTGCATCGTCAGGACGGGCGTAGGCGAGCAGCGCCTTGGAGGGGCGGGTCAGCTTTGCGGCCGGCGTCGTTGCCGCATCCGGCGAAGGGGCCGGGCGCATGGTTGGCAGCGGAATGCTCGACATTAGCATGTCATCAGCGGAAGACGTGCCAGACGAATCGCCGGAAGCGGTCGGCATGACCAGTCCGAAGGTCTGTTCTACAGCGACGTTGGCGCGCCGTGCATCGGGCTCGACCATGGCAGCGGCGCTGGACGGAAGACCGTCGTCGTTTTCAGCGGGGCGCTGCTGCGGCACGATCTCACGGGTGGAGACGGCTGCCGGACGGGCAGGCTTTGCGGCGGCCTGCGGGCGTTGTGCTGGCACGAGGGCCGTCGCGTCGCGCGCGGGAGCAGGCGTCGGGTCGATCATGGCCATCTGGACAGGCCGGTCTGCGGCTGACGCTGTCGCCGCCGTCGTCGGGTTGGGCATAGGTGTCGGAATTTGCGAGCCAGGGCCTGTCGGCGCGGCGCTGGCAAGCGCCAGCCTGTCGTCGCGTGAGGTCACGGGGAGGGCAGGAGCCGAGGCTGTCAATGCGCGTTCGCTGGTCGCTGCGGCGCGGTCGAGATCGACGCTTGCCGTGCGGACGGCGGCGGCATCGGCTGTTCCGGCCGGCACGGCGGCCAACGCCACTTTCAAGGCTGCCATGACGTCGGCAGGCAGCGGGCGTCCCGACTTTGCGAGCGCATGGGAAGACTGGCCTGCATCGGCGATCTCGGTCGGTGCATGTACGACGCGGTCGCTCTTGGCAATGACGGAGTAGCTCGGGGCGAGGGCGGCCATTTCGGCAGCGATTGCCGAGCGATGGGCGTTGGCGAGCGCGAGAGCGTTGATGCCGGCGGGGTCGAGGGTCGCAAGCCGCAGGCTTGGATGGCCGACAGGCTGCGACGCTGCTCGTGCCACCAGCGATGGGCCGGTTTTCTGCAGGATGGGAGATCCTGATGCGTAGGGACCGACGACGCTCTGGAGAGCGAAGGCGGTGGCTACTACCCAGGAAAAGGCGACCACGCCGGTGCCGATCATCACGGTGCCGACCGTCATGACGCGGGACGAGCCTTTCTTGCCGGCCTTTCCTGCCCTGGGACTGACGTCCCTAAACGTCTCGATCGCAAACGCCATGATACTCGTTCCACACTGATACACACTCGGGCGGCCAGGCGATCCGGATTGCCGGAGCCCATGCTGGTGGTCAGCTAGACGATGTTTGTCTCCGCTGCTTCCCGCCGCTCGTCTCAAAGAATGAAGAATCTTGGTAACTAAACCCTTTACGCGGTGAATATTAGAAGCCTCTGCCGCAAATTTCTGTCCGTCGCGGCTCAAGAGCGGCACCTCGGCGTTCGTTTTTGGAACAGTTCGGCCGTCTTGACCGTTGCGCCATTCCGGACCGGGTGGTTAATATGACGGTACGATGACGACGCGCTGCATAGGCAATCCGTGCGGCCGAAATATGGGAGAAAAGAAATGGAAAGACGGCTTTTCCTGGCGTTCTGCGCGCTTGTGGCCGTTCCCATGACGGCTTCTGCCCAGCCGCACAGCATCGGCAAGGCGCTGACGGCATGCATCGTGCAGGCTGCCGAAGAAAACAGGCCCGTGGTTCTCGGCAAGGATAAGCCCGTGGCGCAGATTGCCTGCGATGACGACGGCGCCAGGTATTTCTACGACGCGCTCGAAACCCTTGGTGCCGAGACCAGCGATACGTCCGCCGCTGGCGTTACGCTGATTACGCGCCGTTTCGGAAGCGAGGGAGGGCCCGGAGCCTCGCGTTGCCAGCGGAAAGTCAGTGCTTCCGGAAGCTCGAGGGACGAAGACTATCACTGCTGGATCGACCTCGACGTCAACGACACGGTGCTGACGGGCTGGACGGGAAGTCGCCACTGACCTCTCGCTGATGTCGCCGCGCGCCAGACCTTAACAAGCTTTGCACAAGCCATGCCGCCTATGACTCTTCGAAGACGCCGGGATGTGACGCGGCGGGAAAAAGGACAATGATATGTCGAACGAAACAGAGACTTACCGCGACCCCAAGGATTCCACTGTCGCTCTTTTCCTGATGGACAATGATGCAGACAAACTGACGGACATTCTGGTCGCTGCTCTCAGCGAAGCCTTTCGTATTCTTGGCGAGGACGTCCCCTCCGACAGCATTCACTGATCGCCGACAGAGGCCAATTTTTAAGCGCAACGTTTGCGCCGGTCGGCAAAATGCCATAAATTATGCGATAAGGCTGTCAACTTGCAGCTGCGGTTTTCTTCACCGGCAGCACAAGGCGACGATAGTTTTCTTGCATGAGGATGAGATGAACGATTTTTACGTCGGCCAGAAAGTCGTCTGTATCGACGATAAGTTCAAGAACGTGTCGATCGACCAGCTGATCCGCAAGGACGAGATCTATACGATCCGCTGGGTTGGCATGTATTCGCACTACATCGACGGCGAATTTCTCGGCATCAAGGTAGCCGAGATCTTCCGTGGGGACGATGACGGTCCGGAAGGCTATGGCGCTGCCGACATGCCTTATCGCGCCTCCCGTTTCCGGCCACTGGTGGAAGACAAGATCAGCTCGCTGCGCAAGCTGCTGGCACCGACACCCGATGCCCCGGTCGAGCCCCAGAAGAAGGCGCCCGTCAAAAAGACCGAAAAAGTCTGAACCGACGGTAGATCGGTATTTAGAGCCTCCGACTGCCTGAACCTTCATCGCATGAACACGTTAGACGTGTTCATGCAACCTGGAGGACTGTCGGGATGAGCGAAATGACCTTGAAAGACCTGGCCGAAAAGATGCGCGATATCGATATCGCCATGCTGCTGACGCATGCCGAAAACGGTACGATTGCCGGGCGGCCGATGAGCAACAACGGCGATGTCGACTACGATGGCGACAGTTACTACTTCACCTGGGAAGAGGCCAAGATGGTCGCCGACATCGAGGCCAATCCAAAGGTGTCGCTGACATTTCAAGGCGAGAAGTCTTTCGCGGTCGCTGTCGAAGGCGAAGCAGCGCTGATCCGCGACAAGGCACGATTTGCCGAGCACTGGACGAGCGAGCTGGACGTCTGGTTCCAGGACGGTGTGGATACCCCGGGCGTTGTGATGATCCACGTCCATGCCGAACGCGTCCATTACTGGGACGGGGAGGATCAAGGCGAGGTTCAGGTTCCGGAGGACGATCAGTAGCCTCGTGAGGGACAATCGGGCGCAAACCTGCAGATTATACAACCTTACGTCTTGTCGGATGTTGCCTGCACCCTATGTCATTCCCATCGCGCTCCTTGAGAAATGAGCGGCGATAACGCCGAATTGGAGTACCGATGAAGAAAATTTTTACAGGTTTTGCTGCAGCAGCGCTTGCTGCGATGGTTGGCCTTTCCGGGGTTGCGCCGGCGTCTGCTGCGCCGCTGCCTGCCATGACAATGGCTGGTGGCTCTGACGTTACGACTGTCCAGTACAATCCCGATGCGCCACCGCCTCGTCGCATGAACCGCGATCGCCGCAGCCCACCCGGTTACCGCAACGATGAACGCCCTGGCTTCCGCCGCGGCCCTCCGCGCGATCGTCGCGGCAATTGGAACGGTTATCGTGGCTATGAGCAACGCCGTCCCGGCTATCGCCGCCACAGCGATGGCTTCTGGTATCCATCGGGTGCGTTCCGCATCCGGATCCAGTAATCGGTATCAGCTTCAGCGATTATAAAGGCGGCCTCAGGGTCGCCTTTTTTCGTGAATTTTACCGAATTTGGGCGTTGCTTGCCTCTCAATGGCGCCTGTCCGATCATCACAGTTTGCTAACCATCAACCGACGTGGGAGACACAACTTGACGTTGGCACGGTAAATCTACGGTGCCAATCGGCCGTCGCATTAAGATTTCGTCCATAGCATCCCAACAGAGCGCAACGAGACTGCTCGGGAAAAAAGGGGAATTGCAGTGTCTGACAAGAAGGCCGCCGAAAAGCTACAATACGGAAATCGCTTCGGAAACGACATCGTAAAGTTAGCGAATGCCTCCCTCAGCCTTGCCTCCCAATCTTCCGAATCCGAAATCGCAGCTGCGAAATACGCCCGATGGTTCAGCAACGGCGAGGTAATACCGGAGCCATCCGAGACGTCACGAGCGCGTTTCCGCAAGATCCTGCCGACAATGGACGCCATCGAGGTCGCGTCGGCGACGCGCGAAAACCTGTCGATCCTTGGGAACGACGCACATGATCTTTTTTCCGATCGACTGCCGGCCAACAACCGGATGAGGAAAGCGAACCGCTCCAGCGTGCTGCCTTCCATCCCCTATCTCGGCAGCTGCAAGTTCGGCGAAGTGGTGGTCGGCCAGTCGTCCGCGAGCTATTCGGTGCTGCAGCTTTTCATTGCCAATTTCGACGGGGAATTCGACACCTCCGCCGGTGCAAGCTTCTACAAGCCGAATAGTCGCGAGTTCGACCAGATGTTTTTTGGCGTGCATGTCGTGGTTGATCGGGACGGTAATCCGCTGGGTTTCGATCGCAAGCGCGGCGTCGACGGTATCGCATTCAAGACGAAGGATCTGAACAAGGCGCTTTACAATGTTGCCGCCGCTGCCACCGGTCTTTCGATGGAGCAACTGAAGGCACGGGCGCAGGCGGCCGCGCGCAAGAGGTAGGCCGCGCTAGTCTTCCCTTTGGCCCGCATCGATAATCCGGTCTTCCGCCATGCGGCGGTCCATGTGGATGGAGAAAAGCTTGGCGGTGAGATGGACGACGTTGCGCGCCTCATAGCGGATCTTCATCTTGTCGATCCGGTGCTCGATGGTCCGCTGAGACAAGCCAAGCTCCACGGCGATTTCCCTGGCGGTCTCGCCCTCCATCAGCAGTTGGATGATGACTTCGTCAACCGGGTCCAGCTTGGCGTCAACAGGTGCCTTGAAAAGGAAACGGCCTTCGGTGAACGATACGCACCATTCCGCCCGGCCGTTGGTTTTTTGAGGGATCAGCAAACGGTCGTAGCCGACATTGATGCCGGCGATTTTCGTCAGGACCAGATCGATCAAGGGCTTTCGCAGCGAAAGCGCGCGGCTGTAGTGGGGGATGACGGCGTCGAGGAGGTAGGTCCTGTCTGGCAGGTTCCTCAACGGACCGTCGGGAAACATCTTTTTCAGATTGAGAATGCGACTGTTGATCCCGTAGGGCTTGATGCGACGGAAATACCAGTCGAGAGGATCATCGCTTCTGGTGTCGATGAAGTTGAGCGACATCTTCAGAGACATGGTCTCGCTTATCGTGCCGCAGAACGTCTCCGGATCTTCTATCGGGCTGGTTGCATCCAGCCAGTTGTCGATCAGGGTCTGGGATATGGAATTGAAAGTCGATTTTGAAGTCATGCTAGGCTTACCGTAACGGCAAGCCCGCAGATTCGCATGGTTGATTTAACAATTATCAATCTGTCGCGTGGGTTGTTTTTTGCGACTGTTGCGCGAATATCTCACGTCAGGCCGAGACCCCGTGGTCCGACGTCGGTCAGCCCCTTAGGTTCATGCGTTGTGCAAAGCGCTGAGGAGATCTTCCTGCGTACGATGTCCCGCATGAAGGAGGTCGATTGCCCTGTTGGCCGCCGCAAGGCCGGCCTGGCTTGAAAGTTTAATTTCCCGTTCCGCACACCAAGCGTAGAGGGCACCGGCGAGAACATCGACTTCTTCGGAGCAGATCGGCGTCTGGATCAGCATGGTCATATCGCCCCCCTCTTGATGAAAGCACCCGCGATCAGGTGACGATCCCATAAAGCCGCGATTTTTCTAATATTCAAGCGAGACCGCACGGGGGTGTTAATATCCTCCGAAAACGGGACACCCCACCGTTCCGTAACGGTACATTACTGCTATTTGGAAGGCGCTGCTGCCCCGGACTGGGGCAGATCGGTCCCTGGAATTTCAGGGACTTTTGGGACGACGAGAAGCAGCACAGTCAGGATGACGGCCAGCCCGACCATGGCTGCGAGGATGATTTGTGCACGACGCGAGATCACTGGCGATTAAGCCTCGATGCTTCTATTGATGCGCTGATCAGTTCCTCGGCAAAGCCGAAGGCAGATTCTGCGTCCTCGCTGCCGAGCTTCAGTTCACCGCATTTCGCATGCATGGCGCGGCGAATTTCCTCCAGAAGAGCTTTGTCGACCTTCTGGTCGCCTTCACTGAGTGCATGGGTGAGGGCGCATTGGGCCAAGATCTCAAGCACCGCGAGGCGACCTTCGATTTCTCCCAGCGACGGGATTGCATTTTTCGCGCTATCGCGAGCACAGTCACGGGTTGTGTTAAGCATAGCTATCGCCTCCTGATGACAACTTTACTAAACGCACCATGCGCGCAATGGTTCGCTCCTCCAAACAATTTCGTCGCTATTTCGCCTTTAGTCTGCGGGACACAGCGATGCGTCGGCCAGAACATCCCTGCAGCGGGGCGAACGGCGGAAATCATCGTAATACATGGTCCATTCAGTAGTGTCCGCGTCGCGATAAGGGCCGAACTTGAAATACTGGTTCCTGCCGAGACCCTTGTCCGCGTGGCCGATATGTCCCTTTACGGTGACAATCCATTTATCGTTGGCAAAAATCTCGATGCGGCCGGTGCCGTCTGGTCCAGGCTGCGTGTAGATGGCGAAATCGATCCAGCCTGAACCGGGCGTCGGCAGTTTGTTGCCACGATCGGTGATGGTCATCGCATCCGTGCAACTGGTGAACTCACCGCCGTCGCTCTTGGTCCAGGTGGCGTCTGTCGCGACGAGGGCACGCATCTGGTTGGTGTCGGGGCGGTACCAGACAGGCGTCTGGCCGGAAGCGCAGGATCCGGGTTTCACGCTTGGCGCACCCGACGGCGGCGCGACGTAGTTCGTCTCGACAGTCGCAAACAGCTTGCCGTTGTTGAGGCGCAGGGCGAGGAAGGGGCTGAAGTCGCCCTTGGCCTCCGGGCCGATCTCGCGCTTCCACTGGGCAATCAGGTAACGATGGTCTCCTGATGGTATCGGATCGGCGAACTTGACCGCAAATCCGTACCAGACGCCTTGATCATAGGGGACGCGATATTTGGTTTTCTCCCAGATCTCGGCGCGTTCGCTGCAATTTTCTTTGCCGGCTGCGCAATTCGGCTTGATGGTGAGTTTCAACGCGCCGCCGCCGCTTCGGCTCACCGCGGACTGGAACTGGTAGGTGCCTGCCTTCTGCTCGGCGTTATTGCGATAGTAGAGGTGACCGGCCGGGGCGAAATCTTTCCCGTCGAAGCCGTCGCGCAGCACTTGCTGGCCACCGTCTTCGGCCCGGGCGCTGGCAATCCGCGAGATCGCGGTCAGGATGGCCAGAAAGATGATCTTGGCGCGCATTAAGTCGGGGCTCCGGCATATTTCGATTGTCGCATCATTGACGTGAACGCAGCGCCTCGGCAAGGGGCGGTGATTGGACAATCGAAGACAAGCCGGTGGACAAACAGCGCGCTTGGGGCTTGATTGCGTTCAGAGAAGACGAGGGAGTTCCGACAATGACCATTGACCACGATCTCAGCCGCATTGCCGTGCAGGAAGAAGTGCTGCGCTTCGACTCTTTCGATTTCTCCACCGCCTGGGTTCTCGGCAATCTGCTGCACGATCTGGCGCGCGAGCGCAATCTCGGCGTGGCCATCGACATCACCCTGCATTCGATGCCGGTATTCTACGTGGCGCTTGCCGGCTCGACGCCGGATAACGCCAACTGGATCCGCCGCAAGCGGGCGATGGTTCTCCGCTATTTCCGCAGCAGCTATGCCAGCGGTCTTGAATTGAAGAAAGCCGGCAAGACTGTCGAGAACAACGGACTGTCGGCGGCCGACTACGCGCCGCATGGCGGCAGCTTCCCGATCCACGTCATCGGCACAGGCTGCATCGGTGCCGTCACCGTCTCCGGCCTGCCACAGCGCGACGACCACAATCTGGTGGTCGAGGCGCTGGCACTGACGCTCGGGCATGAATTGCACAATCTCAGCCTGGCGACGGAATAGCCACACGAGAATGCGGCGCGGGATGGCATCGCCCCGCGCCGTCATCGGATAGCGATCAGAGCCTGCCGCTGGCTTCCGATATCACCCTGGTCAAGCTGCCGGTCGCCGGAAATAGCGGGATCAGGCAGGCCTGCAGGGCGTGGTAGATATCTCCCTTGCCGCTAAACAGTGTGTGGGCAGGGGCCAGATCTTCCGTCAGTTCCTCATGCCAGCCGCCGTTCTGACGGTCTATAAACGCCTTGCCGATGATACCCCAGATCTTGCGATAGCTCTGCTCGTGGAAGTCATCAGGCAGATGCGCGTTGAGATAGTGGGCAGCGCCGGCTCCTTCGCAGGCCGGCCACCACAGCTTGTTGCGCTTGGCCGGTACATCCTCCCAATCGAGCGTGTAGAAAAAGCCACCGATCTCCTTGTCCCAGCCCAGCGACATCGACTGCGCAAACAGGTGGCGAGCCGCTTCCGGCATCCAGTCGTGGCGCTTGCCGCCCAGCGTCCAGAGCTGCAGCACGAGGCGTGCCCACTCCAGCCAGTGGCCGGGCGTCGTGCCGGACGGGCGGAACATCTCGTTGCCGCGATAGGTCTTGTCGAGCTGCCACTGGGCATCGAAATGCTCGGGCACGCGGAAGCCGACAGCGCCTGCCTGCCGCCGGATGATGAGGTCGGCGATACGTTCGGCCTTGTCGAGGTATGACCTGTCGCCCGTCGCCTCGAACGCTGCCATCAGCGCCTCGGTCAGATGCATATTGGAGTTCTGGCCATGGTAGTCACCGATCGGTGACCAATCCTGATTGAACTCTTCGGCGATGGCGCCGTGGCTGTCTTCCCAGAATTTCTCGTCGATTATTTTCGTTATGTCGGCGAGCATCTCGTCTGCCAGCGGATGGCCGACGGTCTTTGCCGATGATGCGGCGAGCAGCACGAAGGCGTGGCCGTAACCCTGCTTGCTGGCATCGACGGGACCGTCATTGTTGACAGTCCAGAAGTAGCCGCCGTGGGTCTTGTCGCGGTGATGATGCCAGAGGTAGCTCATGCCGTGGTCGATGATCTCGTCGGCCCCGGGCCGCCCCAGCAGGCTGGCGATCGAAAAGCAGTGGACCATGCGGGCGGACGAATGAATGCCGCGCACCGAGTTATCGGCACCGAGCGGCTTGCCCGCATCGTCCATGTCGTAAAACCCGCCCTTCGGATTGACGGCGCGATACTGGAAGAAATCGAACAAGCCGTTGGCCTGATCGAGCAGCCAGCGGCGATGATAGTCGCGGTTGCTCCAGTTTCCCAGCGTGGCGGGTTCAGCTGCGATCAAAAGTGTTTCCTCCGGGAGTCTTTATAAATGCCAAGCGCGGTGCGCGCCCTTGGCCGGGATTCTTAGTGTCAGTGATCCGACAAGAACAGAGCTGCGGCGTCAAGTGCGTTGCGCGCACTCGAGTGCTTGTCGGTGGATCGCTGAAAAACGTGGTGCAGGCTGCATAGATATCAAGCCGCACCTCACCACTCTTGCCCTCTGCGGGTGCAGTATGTTTTGCGACGACCGATGCGCCAGCAACCAAGACCGAAGTCCGGTAATCGCGGGCGCACCTGCATGTTTTTTGCCGTTCGGCAAAAAGAGCGGCTATATTGCAAATCACTATGATCGACCGCATATATTGACATAAAGATATCTTTATGTGATTGAATGCGGAGTCGCAGTCGGGTCGAGGGAGTATGCTGGTGTTTGACGATCTTTTTGGTCCGGAAGCGGCGAAGCGGGACGGCAGCGATGTGTTCGCGGCGCTTAAGCAGGCAGCCAGCGAGCGCATTCTGGTGCTCGATGGTGCCATGGGCACGCAGATTCAGGGGCTTGGCTTCGACGAGGAGCAGTTCCGCGGCGACCGCTTCATCGGCTGCGCCTGTCACCAGCAGGGCAATAACGACCTTCTGATCCTCAGCCAGCCCGACGCCATCGAGGAAATCCACTATCGCTACGCCATGGCCGGCGCCGACATCCTGGAAACCAACACGTTTTCCTCGACGCGCATCGCCCAGGCCGACTACGAGATGGAAGGCGCTGTCTACGATCTCAACAAGGAGGGTGCACGCGTCGTGCGCCGGGCTGCCATCCGTGCCGAGCGGGAAGACGGCCGTCGCCGCTTTGTCGCCGGCGCCATCGGCCCAACAAACCGTACGGCATCGATCTCGCCCGACGTCAACAATCCCGGTTTCCGCGCCGTCTCCTTCGACGAGTTGCGCATTGCGTATGGCGAGCAGATCGATGGGTTGATCGATGGCGGCGCCGACATCATCCTGATCGAAACCATTTTCGACACGCTGAATGCCAAGGCCGCGATCTTCGCCTGCGAGGAGCGATTTATCGCCAAGGGCGTCCGCCTGCCGGTTATGATCTCCGGCACCATAACCGACCTTTCCGGCCGTACCCTTTCGGGCCAGACGCCATCGGCGTTCTGGAACGCGGTTCGCCATTCCAATCCGTTCACCATCGGCCTTAACTGCGCGCTCGGTGCCAATGCCATGCGGCCGCATTTGCAGGAGCTGTCAGGGGCTGCCGACACGCTGATCTGCGCCTACCCGAATGCCGGCCTACCAAACGAATTCGGCCAGTACGACGAGACGCCCGAGATGATGGCGGCGCAGATCGAGGGCTTTGCAGCCGAGGGTTTGGTCAACATCGTTGGCGGCTGCTGCGGCTCGACGCCGGACCATATCCGCGCCATCGCCGAAGCCGTGTCGAAATACAAGCCGCGCGCCATCCCCGAACATCGTCCCTTCATGTCGCTGTCGGGTCTCGAGCCGTTCCAACTCACCAAGGATATTCCGTTCGTCAACGTCGGCGAGCGCACCAATGTCACCGGTTCGGCGAAATTCCGCAAGCTTATCACCAATGCCGACTACAACGCGGCCCTGGCTGTCGCTCGCGACCAGGTCGAAGCCGGCGCTCAGGTGATCGACATCAACATGGATGAAGGCCTGATCGATTCCGAGAAGGCGATGGTCGAGTTCCTGAACCTGATCGCAGCCGAGCCGGATATCGCTCGCGTGCCTGTCATGATCGACTCGTCGAAATGGTCGATCATCGAGGCCGGCCTGAAATGCGTCCAGGGCAAGTCGATCGTCAACTCGATCTCGCTGAAGGAAGGCGAGGAGAAGTTCCTCGAGCAGGCACGGCTGGTACATGCCTATGGTGCCGCGGTCGTCGTCATGGCGTTCGACGAGACCGGCCAGGCCGACACCTACCAGCGCAAGGTCGATATCTGCACCCGCGCCTACAAGATCCTGACCGAACAGGCGGGCATCTTACCCGAGGATATCATCTTCGATCCGAATGTCTTTGCCGTCGCCACGGGCATCGAGGAGCATAACAATTACGGCGTCGATTTCATCGAGGCGACGCGGACCATCCGGCAGACCATGCCACTGGTGCATATCTCCGGCGGTGTCTCGAACCTGTCATTCTCGTTCCGCGGCAACGATACGGTGCGCGAGGCGATGCACTCTGTCTTCCTCTATCACGCCATCCAGGCGGGGATGGACATGGGCATCGTCAATGCCGGCCAACTGGTCGTCTATGACACCATCGATCCTGTTCTGCGCGAGGCCTGCGAGGACGTGGTTCTCAACCGCCGCCCTGACGGCACGGAGCGGCTGCTCGAGGTCGCCGAGCGCTATCGCGGAACCGGCGTGCGCGAAGCCCGTGTACAGGATATGTCCTGGCGCGAGCTCCCGGTTGAAAAGCGCATAGAGCACGCGCTGGTTAACGGCGTGACCGAATTTATCGAGGCCGACACCGAGGAGGCGCGCCAGGGTGTCGAGCGACCGCTGCACGTCATCGAAGGCCCCCTGATGTCCGGCATGAACGTCGTCGGCGACCTGTTCGGCTCGGGCAAGATGTTCCTGCCGCAGGTGGTCAAATCCGCTCGCGTCATGAAGCAGGCCGTCGCCGTATTGCTGCCCTACATGGAGGCTGAAAAGCTGGCCAATGGCGGCAACGGCGAGCGCGAGGCGGCCGGCAAGGTGCTGATGGCGACGGTCAAGGGCGACGTTCACGATATCGGCAAGAACATCGTCGGCGTCGTGCTTGCCTGCAACAACTACGACATCATCGACCTCGGCGTCATGGTGCCGGCGGCGAAGATCCTTGAGACAGCAATCCGCGAGAAGGTCGACATCATCGGCCTGTCCGGCCTGATCACCCCGTCGCTCGACGAAATGGTGCATGTCGCGGCAGAGATGGAGCGCCAAGGCTTCAATATTCCCCTGCTGATCGGCGGAGCGACTACAAGCCGCGTTCATACGGCGGTGAAGATCCATCCGGGCTATTCCTCTGGCCAGGCGGTCTACGTCACCGATGCGTCGCGCGCAGTCGGCGTCGTCTCGGCGCTGTTGTCGCCTGAGGGCAAGAAAAATTATGTCGACACCATCCGCGAGGAATACGCCAAGGTTGCGGCAGCGCATGCCCGCAACGAACTGGAAAAGGTCCGCCTGCCGCTTTCCCGTGCCCGCGAAAATCCTGAGAAGCTCGACTGGTCGGCCTATACCCCAAAGACGCCGTCGTTCTTCGGCACCAAGATCTTCGAGGACTATGATCTGGCCGAACTGGCGCAATACATCGACTGGACACCGTTCTTCCAGACCTGGGAGCTGAAGGGCCGCTATCCGGCCATTCTCGAGGACGAAAAGCAGGGCGAGGCGGCACGCGCACTGTTTGCTGACGCACAAGCGATGCTGAAGAAAATCATCGACGAAAAGTGGTTTCGTCCGCGCGCCGTCATTGGTTTCTGGCCAGCAGGTGCCGTCGGCGACGACATCAGGCTGTTTACCGACGAGACGCGGACTGCGGAGCTTGCGACTTTCTACACGCTTCGCCAACAGCTCTCGAAGCGCGATGGACGGCCGAATGTGGCGCTGTCGGATTTCGTGGCACCCGTCGACAGCGGCGCCGGGGATTACATCGGTGGCTTCGTGGTCACGGCTGGTGTCGAGGAAGTGGCGATTTCGGAACGCTTCGCCGGCGCCAACGACGACTACTCGTCGATCCTCGTCAAGGCGCTGGCCGACCGTTTCGCCGAAGCCTTTGCCGAGCGGATGCACGAGCGGGTGCGCCGCGAATTCTGGGGATATGCGACCGAAGAGACCCTGTCGCCCGAGGAGATGATCAGCGAGACCTATGCCGGTATCCGGCCGGCGCCGGGATATCCGGCCCAACCTGATCATACCGAGAAGGAAACGCTGTTCCGGCTGCTCGATGCGGAAGCGGCCACCGGCGTCAAGCTGACCGAGAGCTATGCCATGTGGCCGGGCTCGTCAGTGTCCGGCGTCTATATCGGCCACCCCGGCTCCTACTATTTCGGTGTCGCCAAAGTCGAGCGCGACCAGGTGCAGGATTATGCCGCCCGCAAGGGAATGCCGGTCGAGGAAGTCGAGCGCTGGCTCGGCCCGGTGCTCAACTACGTGCCGAACAAGCGCGAGGAAAAGATCGACGCTGCCGCCTGATCGGCGTGTCTTTGCAAGCGGTTAGGGCTAGACGCTGGCGATTTGATTCACGTTCATGCGGCCGGAAGGTGATTCACCTTTCGGCCGTAAGTGTTTGATCAGGCAGCACATAGCGCTCGATTGAAAATGGATGGTGATGCGTTTGCCCCGATGTTATTTTGGCTAACTTAGCTAAGGGCCAGAAGATGCAAGTCACCGTCCACGCCGCAAAGACCAATCTGTCCAAGCTCATTGATGCTGCGCTTTCCGGGGAAGAGGTTGTCATCGCCAAGGGCAGCAAGCCGGTTGTGAAGCTTGTGCCCATCGAGCGGCGGTCGTTCAAGATAGGCATCCTCAAAGGCAAGTTGACAGGCGATGCTCCGGATTTTCTCACCGACATGGATGAGGAAGAACTGGCGCTCTGAGAAGGCGCGCAGTGAGTTCATTCCTGCTCGACACCCATGTTTGGGCATGGTCGCTGACGGGCGACAAGCGGCTCTCACCGAGAGCGGTCGCAGTGATGGAGAAGGCCGAGCATATTTTCGTCAGCCCGAGCAGCCTGTTTGAAATCTGCCAAAAGGTCCGTATCGGCAAATGGCCGGAGATGGAGCCGTTTGTTTGAGGAACTTCCGGCGCTTCTCTAGCAGCAGGGCGGTGAAATCGCTGATATTACTCCTGCAATATGCGTCAATGCTTCGATGATGAACTGGGGCCACCGCGACCCCTTCGACCGGTTGCTTGCAGCAACGGCCATGGACAGTCGCATCGCGATCATCTCGGCAGACGTTGTTTTCGATGCTCTCGACGATCTCGGAGACTGGATCGCTCGCATCTGGTAAACATCAACCCGGCCCGATGGTCAGTTCCGCGACGAAATCGTAGGCGTCGCCGCGATAGAGCGAGCGGGTGAATTCGACTGCGCGGCCGGAGGCGAGATAGGAGATGCGCTCGATCGACAGGCCGGCTGCTCCAGCCGATACTCCGAGCAATTCCGCATCCGTCTCCTTCATGTTTGTCGCAGATATGCGCTGCACGGCGCGCACCGGCCGCACCTGACGCTTCTCAAGTTCGGCGTAAAGCGAGGCGGTAACGGTCGACGGGTCGGGCAGGAATTCGCCGGAGACGCTGGCGTGTTCGATCGCCAGCGGCTGGTCGTCGGCGATGCGCAGGCGGCTCAGGCGGGAAACCTTGGTGTCGGCGGCAAGGCCTAGGATCATCATCTCGTCGGGCGAGGGCGTGTGGATGCCCTTGTGCAGCCATTGCGATCGCGCCGTCATGCCGCGCCGGGCCATATCCTCGGTGAACGAGGTCAGCTGCGACAGCTTCTGCTCGACCTTGGAGACCGGCTTGCTGACGAAGGTACCGGAACCATGGCGCCGCACCAGCAGCCCGTCGGTCACCAGGTTGTCGATGGCCTTGCGCACGGTGACCCGACTGACGGCGGCATATTCGGCAATGTCGCGCTCCGGCGGCAGAGCGTCGCCCTGCTTCAACGTACCAGCCTTGAGGGCCTCCTCCAGCGTTCTGCGCAGCTTGACGTAGAGCGGCCCCGTGCCTGCTTCCTGCATGCGGGCGGGAGAGAAGATCAGGGTCAGGTCGCCGGTCATGCGCTGCGCCTTTCGTCTTGCCCGGCAAGGGCGACCGCAAACGACACGGCTCCCTGCAGCGCGTCACCGAGTGGATCGACAAGCAGCGCCTGATGCGCAGTGCTCAGCCACGCGCGATAGGCGAGAGCGAGGCCACCGAGCAGGCAGACAGTGTTGCAATCTGGCCAGAGCAGGGCATCGAGGCTGTTGTCGATGTCAGACGCCGCCTTGCGGACGATCCGGGTTGCGATGGCGTCGCCAGCAGCAGCGTGCTCGAAAACCTGAGGCGCATACCGGGCAAAATCCCCCGGCGTGGCACTATGCGCGAATTCCACGACGTCCTGCGGATTGTTGCGGAATGCGGCCATGACGATGCGCGTCAGCGGCGTTGCGGCGCAGACGCCGTCGTGGGCAAGCAGTGCCAGTTCGAGGAGGTCGCGGCCAAGCCTGGCGCCGCTGGCCTGGTCTCCGACGACAAACCCCCATCCGCCGATCTCGGTTACCTTGCCGTGACGTCTTGCGCCGTAGACGGAACCGGTGCCGAAGGAAGCGACAACGCCGTCCGAGGGTCCGAGTGCTCCCTGCAGGGCGATCAGCTGGTCGGTGACGACCTCGGCCTTGGCAAATGGCAGTGCTTCGCGGATGAGGCTACCGTGAGGGCCGACATTGGCGCCGGCAACGCCAAGCACGGCGGTGCTGCTTACGAGGCAGGATGGATCAATCCCGGCGTTCTCAAGGGCGCTGCGGCTGGAGGCAACGATGTTCTCAAGGGCCATCACGCGGTCCGACATGATGTTGGCAGGGCCAGCCTTGCCGCGCCCGAGAATTCTGCCGGTCGCATCTGCTACGGCGGCACGGCAACTCGTTCCGCCGCCGTCTATGCCGATTGCATACTTCGTCATGTGAGCCCCCGGATGCCGTCCGTTCCCGCGTTTTTCACTACCATACCAAAAAAATACCATTTACCAAGTGCGAAGATGATCTGCGCCGTTTGTTTTTATTCGATTGTTTTTGTTGTGAATTTTTCGTTTCCAGGATTTTTTGCGACGAAAAGGTTAAATTCAACTGGACAATTGGTATTTTTTTGGACTTAATTCCGACCAAGGGAACAGCATCGACGGACATCGGCGGAAGCGGCAAACAAAAATAGCCGGAGCGCCAGGCGGACGACAATATTCGTCAGCAGATGTCACGGCAAAGGGCGGATCGATTTCGATCCGTGCGGCGTGACGTTGTAGCGTTTTCCTGATTGATATGTATTCCTGCTGCGGTTTCATGCGGGGATATGGGTCGCCGCTGGCTTGAGCCGGCCGGTGCTCGTTTCAGATCGAAAACGGCGTCTTGAGACGCCAGGAACAGGAGAGGGAAAAAAATGACACAAAAAAAAATTTTGAAGGGCTTGCTGCTCGCATCCAGCCTTTTGAGCTCGGCCGGGTTCGTTCATGCGGCCGACGTCACTTTGAACGTCGAGAGCTGGCGCAATGACGACCTGTCGATCTGGCAGACAAAGATCATCCCGGCTTTCGAAGCCAAGAACCCGGGCATCAAGATCACTTTCTCGCCGACAGCACCGACCGAATACAACGCCTCGCTGAATGCCAAGCTCGATGCCGGTTCTGCGGGCGACATCATCACCTGCCGTCCGTTCGACGCTTCTCTGGACCTGTTCAACAAGAAGCACCTTGCCGACCTGACGACGCTGCCGGGCATGAGCAATTTCTCGCCGGTCGCCAAGGCTGCCTGGTCGACGGATGACGGCAAGTCGACCTTCTGCGTACCGATGGCGTCTGTCATCCATGGCTTCATCTACAACAAGGATGCCTTCGCGAAGCTCGGTATCTCCGTTCCGAAGACCACCGACGAGTTCTACGCCGCGCTCGACAAGATTAAGGCTGACGGTACCTATATCCCGATGGCCATGGGCACGAAGGACCTCTGGGAAGCCGCAACGATGGGCTACCAGAACATCGGTCCCAACTACTGGAAGGGCGAAGAAGGCCGAGTTGCGCTGATGGAAGGCAAGCAGAAGCTGACCGACGCCGACTGGGTCGAGCCTTTCAAGCAGCTGGCCAAGTGGAAGCCATACCTCGGCGACGGTTTCGAAGCCCAGACCTATGCCGACAGCCAGAACCTCTTCACTCTCGGCCGCGCCGCTATCTATCCGGCCGGCTCTTGGGAAATCGCGCTGTTCACAGCCCAAGCCCAGTTCAAGATGGGCGCTTTCCCGCCACCGGTTCCGAAGGCCGGCGACACGGGCTACATCTCGGATCATCCGGATATCGGCGTTGGCCTGAATGCCAAATCGGCGCATCCGGAAGAAGCCAAGAAGTTCCTGTCCTGGGTTGCCTCGTCGGAATTCGCCGACATCTACGCCAACTCGCTGCCGGGATTCTTCAGCCTGAACTCGACACCGGTGAAGATGAGCGATCCGCTGGCGCAGGAATTCGTCTCCTGGCGCGGTCCGTACAAGTCGACGGTTCGCTCGACCTACCAGATCCTGTCGCGTGGCACGCCTAACCTCGAGAACGAAACCTGGGTGGAATCGGCCAACGTCATCAACGGCACGGATACGCCGGAAGTTGCTGCCAAGAAGCTACAGACCGGCCTCGACAGCTGGTTCAAGCCTGCCAAGTAAGAAGTTTACCCTCCCCTTGAGGGGGAGGGTCGGCCCGACGGGCCGGGGTGGGGTGATCCTTGCGCGTGTGGCGTCACCCCCACCCGCAGCCTCGCTGCGACCTCCCCCCTCAAGGGGGAGGTACCGTGATCATGCTGTGCCCGCGCAAGCCCCAAGAAAACAGGCAAAGCCATGAGCGACATCACCACTTCAGCGGCCCTGCAGCCGGTTTCGATCAAGCGCCAGCGGCGCTGGCATATTCTCGTTTTCCTTTTTCCGGCGTTCCTGGTCTACACGGTGGTGATGATCCTGCCGCTGGTCGAGACCCTGCGGCAATCCTTTTACAATCTGGTCGACGGGCAGCTTACCTTCGTCGGCCTTGCCAACTTCAAGGTGCTGTTCGGCGATATCAGGTGGGCGCATGATTTCTGGAATGCGCTTCGCAACAACTTCATCTTCTTCGTCATCCACATGTGCGTGCAGAACCCGATCGGCGTGGCGCTGGCCGCCATGCTGTCGTTGCCGAAGCTTCGCTTCGTCACCTTCTACCGCACGGCAATCTTCCTGCCGACGCTGCTGTCCTTCGTCATTGTCGGCTTCATCTGGAAGCTGATCCTGTCGCCGCTCTGGGGCGTCACGCCGTGGATGATGGACCTCGTTGGCCTCAAGGCATTGTTCAGCCCGTGGCTCGGCAAACCGGGTTCGGCGCTGATCGCGGTCGCCCTGATCTCCGTCTGGCAATATGTCGGCATCCCGATGATGCTGATCTATGCGGCGCTGCTCAACATCCCAGAAGAAGTGATCGAAGCTGCGGAATGCGACGGCATTACCGGCTGGAGCCAGTTCTGGAAGATCAAGCTGCCGCTGGTGTTGCCGGCTATCGGGATCATCTCGATTCTCACTTTCGTTGGCAATTTCAACGCCTTCGACCTGGTTTATACAGTGCAGGGTGCGCTCGCCGGGCCTGATGGCTCGACCGATATTCTGGGCACGCTGCTCTATCGCACCTTCTTCGGCTTCCAGCTGCAGCTTGGCGACCGCTCCATGGGCGCAACGATCGCAACCGTCATGTTCCTGATCATCCTTGCCGGCGTCTCGTTCTACCTGTTCATCGTTCAGCGGCGCATCCGCCGCTACCAGTTCTGAGGCGGCACCGATGTCCAAGGCACGCTCATCCACCATCCGCACCGGTCTCGTCCATCTGGCCCTGATCAGCTACACGCTGATCGCCTTGTTTCCGGTCTTCCTGACCGTCATCAATTCGTTCAAGGATCGCGGCGCGATCTTTCGCGCGCCGATGATGGTGCCGACGCCGACCACCTTTAGCCTGATCGGCTACCAGACGGTCCTGGGGCAGGGCAATTTCGCCATGTATTTCCAGAACAGCTTTGTCGTCACCATCGTCTCGATCGTGCTGGTACTTTTGTTCGGCGCGATGGCGGCGTTTGCGCTCTCGGAATATCGCTTTCGCGGCAATATGGTCGTCGGGCTCTACATGGCGATCGGCATCATGATCCCCATCCGGCTCGGCACTGTCGCCATCCTGCAGGGGATGGTCGCCGCCGGTCTGGTCAACACGCTGACGGCACTGATCCTCGTCTATACGGCGCAAGGTCTGCCGCTGGCGATCTTCATCCTGTCCGAGTTCATGCGGACAGTCTCTGATGACCTTAAGAACGCCGGCCGCATCGATGGTCTGAACGAGTATGCGATTTTCATCCGGCTGGTATTGCCGCTGATCCGTCCGGCCATGGCGACCGTGGCCGTGTTCACGATGATACCGATCTGGAACGACCTGTGGTTCCCGCTGATCCTTGCGCCGAGCGAAGCGACCAAGACTGTCACCCTCGGCAGCCAGATCTTCATTGGCCAGTTCGTCACCAACTGGAATGCAGTTCTGGCGGCGCTATCGCTGGCCATTCTTCCGATCCTGGTCCTCTACGTCATCTTCTCGCGGCAGCTGATCCGCGGCATCACTGCGGGAGCGGTCAAATGAGCCTATCCGAAAAACCCATCCGCGTGCTTGTCGCCGGGCTTGGCAACATGGGCCGAAGCCATGCGCTCGCCTATCACAATAACGCAGGCTTCGAGATCGTCGGCCTCGTCAATCGCTCCAAGCCAGTGCTGGACGAAGCGTTGCACGGCTATACGATTCACGCCGACTTCCAGACCGCGCTGACAGAACTGAAGCCCGATCTCTGCTCGATCTGTACCTATTCCGACAGCCATGCCGACTATGCGGTCATGGCGTTCGAGGCCGGCTGCGACGTCTTCATTGAAAAGCCGCTGGCAACGACGGTTGCCGATGCCGAGCGCGTGGTTGCAGCCGCAAAGGCGGCGGGCAAGAAGCTCGTCATCGGCTATATCCTCCGCCATCATCCGTCTTGGATGCGGCTGATTGCCGAGGCCCGCAATCTTGGCGGTCCCTATGTCTTTCGCATGAACCTCAACCAGCAATCGAGCGGCCCGACCTGGGAAACCCACAAGGCTCTGATGCAGACGACTTCGCCGATCGTCGACTGCGGCGTGCACTATGTCGATGTCATGTGCCAGATCACCGATGCGAGGGCTGTCGAAGTGCGCGGCATGGGCCTGCGCCTGTCCAATGAGATCGCGCCGGATATGTACAACTACGGCCACCTTCAGGTGAAGTTCGAGGACGGCTCGGTCGGCTGGTATGAGGCCGGCTGGGGGCCGATGATTTCGGAGACGGCGTTCTTCGTGAAGGACGTGATGTCGCCGAATGGCGCCGTTTCGATCGTCATGGACCCGAACGCCAAGTCCGACGATATCGACACGCACACCAAGACATCGGTCATCCGGCTGCACAATGCCGAAACCGGCCCGGATGGCCGGTTCATCCTGCCTGATCGCGACCTGCATATGGATGGTGAGCCCGGGCATCAGGAACTCTGCGATTTCGAGCAGGCCTATGTGCTGAAAGCCATCATCGAGGATATCGACCTGACGCGGCACATGCACGATGCCGTGCAGTCGCTGCGCATCTGCCTTGCCGCGGACGAGAGCGTCCGGACCGGCAAGACCGTCACTTTGTAAGGATAAAAGCTTTGGGATCGCTTCAACTGAAATCCATCCGAAAGGCCTATGGCACCCATGAGGTGCTGAAGGGCATCGACCTCGAGGTCAAGGACGGCGAATTCGTCATCTTCGTCGGCCCGTCCGGCTGCGGCAAGTCGACCTTGCTGCGCAGCATCGCCGGCCTCGAGGACGTGACTGATGGAACGGTGATCATCAACGGAGTCGACGTCACCACGACCCCGCCGGCCAAGCGTGGCATCGCCATGGTGTTTCAATCCTACGCGCTTTACCCGCACCTGACGGTAAAGGACAATATGGGCCTTGGGCTGAAACAGGCGGGCACCCCGAAGGCCGCGATAGAGGAGCGGGTTGCCAAGGCATCCGGCATGCTCTCCCTCGAGCCCTATCTGGCCCGTCGTCCGGCGGAACTCTCCGGCGGCCAGCGCCAGCGCGTTGCCATCGGCCGTGCCATCGTCCGCGAACCGGCGCTTTTCCTGTTTGACGAGCCGCTGTCCAATCTCGATGCGGCGCTGCGCGTCCAGACGCGGCTCGAGATCGCCCGTCTTCACCGCAGCCTGAAGGCGACGATGATCTATGTTACCCACGACCAGGTCGAGGCCATGACGCTTGCCGACCGCATCGTCGTGCTGAATGCCGGAACCATCGAGCAGGTCGGCACCCCGATGGAGCTCTACAATCGCCCCGCCAACGTCTTCGTCGGCAGCTTCATCGGCTCGCCCCAGATGAACATGATCCCGGGCGCCAAGCTCGGCGAAAGCGCAAAAACCATCGGCGTCCGGCCCGAGCACATCACCCTGTCGCGCGAGAGCGGCACCTGGCCTGCCAAGGTCGTCCACGTCGAGCACCTCGGCGCCGACACTATCCTCTACCTCGAAACCGACCAGACCGGCCTGCTGACGGTCCGCCTCTTCGGCGAGCATCCCTATGCGCCGGACGAGACGGTTTTTGCCACACCAGACCCGGCCCACATGCACCGGTTCGGCGAGGACGACAAGGCGATGCGGTAGGGGGCGGATATTACACCAGTTTCCCTCGCTGTTACGCCCTCCGACGCGATACCGTGCGCGACGCGGAACCGGGGGCAGATGCATCGTTTCGGCAAGGATGAACGTGCAGCCCGTTAGGCGATGAATTTCATTTTCAGGCCACACGGTTTCCCTCTTTCCTGTGCTCGTCACAGGAATCCAGCCACCGCGCGTCTGCGCGGTGAGAGGACTCTCCGCAGTTTTGTAAAAAAGTCTATTGCGTCTAAGGACTTGGCGTACAGGATTCCTGTGACGAGCACCCGAATGCGGGAAGTAGGGTGGTACTTGTTCCCACTTCCATACCCTCGCAAGGCGCGAGCCTGGCTAGGTGACCGGAGTTCGTGGCTATCGGCATCAGCTTCATCGCCAGCCCCGCAGTCGCTACCCCAACACCGGCCGCATGAAGCTGCGTTCGTAGCTGATGATACTGCGGTTTTTCGCCTCAAGTTCGAGCGTCGCCTGGCATTCTGCGTCTGCGGCCATGCTGTTGCGGTAGGCTTCGTAGGCTGTGAAGCTCGGGAAGGAGAAGAGTGCCACGGCGACGTTGCTGGCGCCTTCGGAGGGCAGGAAGTAGCCGTGATGGGTGCCGCCCATGCGGTTGACGATGGGGATCCACCGCCGTGCATAGTCCTCGAATTCCGCAATCTTGTAGGCGTCGATGATGTAGCGGAGGTGGCAGGTGATCATTGGCTGTCTCCGGACGGTCGTTGAAGGTGTCTAGGAACCTGCTGCCAGCCGCGTCGTCAGTTCCTCGATGCCGGCTTGCGCTTCGATCTCATCGCCCTTGGCCATCAGGTAGAGCCCGAGGCAGAAGGCGAGGGCGGCGATGAAGAGGAGGTAATAGGCATGCGCCATCGGATTGATGGCCAGCAGCGTGCTGACCGCGATGGGCGTGAGGCCGCCGAAGATCGCGTAGGCGACATTGTAGGAGAAGGACAGGCCGGTGAAGCGGACGCGGGCCGGGAAGGCGCGGACCATGACATAGGGAACGGCGCCGACGAGGCCGACAGACAGTCCCATCACCGCGTAGAGGATGAACATGACTGTCAGGGAGGTGGCGGCGTAGCTGTAGAAGACGAAGGTGGCGGCGCCGAAGAACAGGCTGGCGACGGTGAAGAATTTACCGGAGCCGATACGGTCGACAATGGCGCCGGCGGCTGCCGTGCCGACGATCAGGAAGAGCGTGCCGAAGCTGGTGGCGGCCAGCGATTGCTGGGCGGTGTAGTGGTAGAGCTTCTGCAGGAAGGTGGCGGTCATCAGCGTGGTGACGATGATGCCGGCCGACAGGATCCAGGTCAGCAGCATCGAGATGACAATGCCCCTCGGATAGTCGCGCAGCACCGCTTTCAGCGGCAGTTCCGATACCAGCGCCCGGCTTTTCTTCATATCGGCAAAGATTGGCGTTTCGTGCAGCCAGCGGCGCAGGTAGACGGCGATCAGGCCGAAGATGCCACCGATCAGGAAGGGGATGCGCCAGGCATATGAGGCGACTTCATCAGGAGTAAAGACCGTGTTGATGATAGCGGCGATGAACGAGCCGAGCAGGATGCCCAGCGTCAGGCCGGAGCAGAGGAAGCCGCAGGCAAAGCCGACGCGACGGAAGGGAACGTGCTCGGCGACGAAAGTCCAGGCGCCCGGCACTTCGCCGCCGATGGCAGCCCCCTGCAGGATACGCAGGCAGACGAGTAGGATGGGAGCGGCAATGCCGATGGATGCATAGGTGGGCATGGCGGCCATGCCGAGCGTCGACAGCGCCATCAGCAGCAGCGAGAAGGCGAACACTCGCTTGCGACCGTATAGATCGCCGAAATGGGCGAGCACGATGCCGCCAATGGGGCGTACCAGATAGCCGGCTGCGAAGATGCCGAATGTCTGGATCAGCACCAGCCAGTCGGGCAGGTCGGGCGGGAAGAACAGCTTGCCGATGACGGTGGCGAAAAAGACGAAGATGATGAAATCGTAGAATTCCAGCGCACCGCCGAGGGCTGCGAGGCCCAGCGTTCGAAAATCCTGGGCGGTCAGGCGGCGGGGCGCCGCTGCTGGCGTCATCATGGGGGACATGGCAATGCACTCTGCTGAAATGTTCGGGCCTCAACTCCACAGGTTGCATGCGGGATCGCGGCGGGCATTTCAAGCGGTATTTGGTGTCACGGCCATCGAGCCCCGGGATAGGCTGTATCCGGATCGATGATCCCGGCAGACGTGGCGGCGCGAAGTGCACGCCGCCTGTTGTCATCAGGCCGCAAAGGTCATCAAGCGGGCGCGTTCGCTGAGGATGTGCTGGCAGGCGCTGGCTGCCTCCCGGCCCTTGACCACGAAGTGTTCCTTGAAGAAGCCGAGATGCGCCTCGGTATCCTGGAAGTGATGCGGCGTCAGGACGACGGAGAGAACGGGGACGCCCGTATCGAGCTGCACCCGCATCAGCGCGTCGAGCACGCTGCCTGCCACGAAATCGTGGCGGTAGATGCCACCATCGACGACGAAGGCGGCGGCGACCACGGCGGAGTAGCGGCCTGTGCGGGCCAGTGTCTGGACGTGCAACGGGATTTCGAGCGCGCCCGGCACATCGAAGACCTCGACGGCGGCCGCGCCGCGATCGTCGTATTTGCTCCATTCGGCGATGAAGCTGTCTATGCATTGATCGACGATTTCGGCGTGCCAGCGGGCGCGGACGAGGGCGATCTTGCCTTTTTGCGGTAGTGTGGAGATGGTCATGGTTCTGTTTTGCCTTTCAAGGGTTTCAAATATCCCTTGGGCGAACACGCCCGATCCCGAGACCTTTCGCGCGGAAAGGTCGTCGATCAGGCCTGCTCTCTTCCATCCGGACTATGACCGTCGGCTCCGGCATCGCACCGGATCTGCTGACCCTTCCGCTTTCTTCGGCGAAAGGCGCTCGCGGGCTCCATTCGCTGCATTCGCGCAGATCCTGATACCGCCGGTGGGGAATTGCACCCCGCCCTGAGAACATAGTCAATATGCCGCGCTGCAACACAGAAATCAAAGCAAAAACGCCGGGAAATACCCGGCGTTTGTGAACACTGTATCTTGACAGGGAGATCAGTCGTTGATGACCAGCAGGTCTTCCGCGGCAAAGCGCAGGGTGACGCGTTCGCCGACGGCCGGCGGCATCTTGCCGGGAGCGTTGAACATGTCGAAGGAAATCGTGTTGCCGCAGACATTCATGCGGGTGCGGATGACCGAGCCCAGAAAATGTGCCGAGGTGACATCGCCGGTGAGCGAGGTATCGCCCTTGGCACCTTCGGACAGCGATCCCGCCTCCGGCCGCAACGCCAGCGACACCGTGTCGCCTGCCTTGAAGGCGGTAACCGACTGTTTCAGCGTCACGCCCTGGTCGCCGATCGAGATACGGTTGGTGGCGGGATCGACGACCTTCGCCTCGATCAGGTTCAGCGTCCCGACGAAGGAGGCGACGAAGCGCGTTGCCGGGTGATTGTAGATCTCGAAGGGCGTACCGATCTGGTCAGCGCGGCCGGCGTTCATGACGACGATGCGGTCGGAGATCGAGAGAGCCTCTTCCTGGTCGTGGGTGACGAAGACGGTGGTGATGCCGAGTTTCTGCTGGATGAGGCGGATTTCCTCGCGCAGCGACACGCGGATCTTGGCGTCCAGCGCCGACAGCGGTTCGTCGAGCAGCAGCACCTGCGGCTTGACGGCAAGCGCGCGGGCAAGCGCCACGCGCTGCTGCTGGCCGCCGGACATCTGGTAGGGGAAGCGGTCGGCCAGATGATCGAGCCTGATCAGCGACAGCATTTCCTTGACGCGGCTTTCGATTTCCGCTTTTGGCGCGCCGGCGACTTTCAGGCCGAAGGCGACATTGTCGAAAACCGACATGTTGGGGAACAGGGCGTAGGCCTGGAAGACCATGCCGATGTTGCGCTTGTTCGGCTTCAGGTCCCGCTGTTCCTTGCCGCCGATCAGGATCGAGCCCGAAGTCGGCGTCTCGAAGCCGGCGATCATCCGCAGAACCGTCGTCTTGCCGCAGCCGGACGGGCCGAGGAACGAGACGAACTCACCCTTTTCGATGCCCATGTTGAAATCTTTGACAACGGTGTTCGGGCCGAAACTCTTGCTGACCGAATCGATCCTGAGGAAGCTCATGGCTCTACACTCCTTGCAGTTTTTTGTGACAGGCGCGGCAACCAGCGCTGTCCCGGTCTTTTCGTGGCAAACAACTGCATCAGCACCATGCAGAACCAGATGATCCCGAAAGACATGATGGCGAGTGCTGCTGGTTCATAGGCGCGATCCTGCCCGGTCTGCACAAGGTACGGACCGAAGGCCGGCCTGTTCAGCAGGCTGGCGAGCACGAACTCGCCGAGCGAGATGGAAAATGTCAGGAAGGCCCCGGACAGGATGGCGGACCGGATATTCGGGAAAATCACCTGGGCGACAGTGCGCAAGCGGGATGCGCCGAGACTTTCGGCGGCTTCCGTCAGCGTCTTAATGTCGATGGCCGCCATGCCGTTGTCGACGGCCCGGAACATGTAGGGCAGGGACAGCACGACATAGCCGATGACCAGCAGCACGTTCGTTCCCGTTTCCGACATCGTCAGGGGCAGGAACGAATTGGAGCCGAACAGCCGGATATATCCGAACACCAGAACCACAGGCGGAATGATCAACGGCATCAGCGAGATGAACTCGATCATCGGGCGGATTTTCGGCAGTTTCAGGCGTACCCAGTAGGCGGTCGGAACGACGATGAGGGCGCCGGCTATGATGGCAAGCAGGGATGCGGTGGCCGAGAAGCCGAGGGTCGCCAGGAATTTCTCGCTCGAAAATACCGACCGGTAGGCTGCAAAGCTCCATTGTCCGCGTAGCATCTGCAGCGAGAACTGGAAGGTCGCATAGAGCGGTATCAGGAAATAGGATGCTGCAACGATCACGATGAACGTCGAGACGATGGGGAAACGCTTGGTCACTGGCGCCACCTCTCGGCTTTGTTGCGAAGCACGAGATACAGCGTGTTGCTGATCCCCATGATGACAACCATGCCGACCGCCAGCGCGTAGCCGAGGTTGGGATTGTAGAGCACGTTGCCCTGGATCTGCTGGTAGAGGACGATCGGAACGACCCCGAAGCTCGATCCGGTGAGGGCGTAGACAGTGACGAGGGTGCCGAAGGCATTGGCGAACAGCAGCAGGAAGCAGCCCAGAATGGACGGCATCAACACGGGTAGCGCGATCATCTGCCAGTATTGCCTGCGGTCTGCTCCGAGAATTTCCGCAGCCTCCCGCCATTCCGACTTAAGGCCATCGAGCGCAGGTGTGATAATCAGCAGCATCAGCGGCAGCTGGAAGTAAAGATAGGTGATCGCTAGGCCCGCGAACGAGAAGAGACTGAAGCCCGATCCATAGAGGTTGAAACCGAAGACGTTCCGCAGAAACACGGTTACCAGACCAAGGCGGCCGAGCGTCGCGATAAAGGCGAAGGCGAGCGGAATGCCCGCAAAATTGGAGGCCACCCCGGAAAACGTCATGAACGCGGTGCGTACCCAGGGGGGCAGCCCGCCGAGCACCACGGCATATCCGAGAAGCAAGCCGGCAACCGCACCGAGCGCAGCGGCGACGAGGCTGAGGCGCAGCGAGAGGGAATACGCGGAAAGAATGGTCGGGGAGGTCAGCGCAATGAAATTGTCGAATGTAAATCCGCCGGCCGAATTCTCGAATGCGCCGGTGACCAGGTAGAGAACGGGTGCGATCAGAAAGAAGAGAGCGAACAGGAAGAACGGCGCAACGCCAAGCCAGTCCCAGTTGATGGCTCCAGTCCGGCGGGCGGTCGGCGCCTTCGCAGGCGATCCCGGCGGTGACCTGGAGGCGTTATTCGCGACACTCATGCACAACACCCTTGAAGCAAGTAATGAAAACGGATGCCGGCTGGTGCCGGCATCCGCGCGAGATTATCGATCCGATTACTTGGCGCCCATTTCCTTGGACCAATCGGAAGCAACGACAGCCTTGGCTGCGGACTGTTCCTCGAGGGTCGGGAAGATGGCCTTTGCATAGCCTTCAGCTGCTGGCATCTTGTCGAGCAGTGCCTGCGGGATGACCTTGCGGGTCGCCATGTCGGTGAAGCGGATCGGGTGGCAATAGCCCTTCAGCCAGCCGACCTGACCTTCGTCCGAATAAAGGTATTCCATCCAGAGCTTGGCAGCGTTCGGGTGAGGCGCAAATGCGGAGATCGCCTGAACGTAGACACCGGCGATGACGGCGTCAGATGGTACGATGACATCCATCGGCGGGTTGCCGGCGAGCTTGTCGCGCATGGCAAGGACATTGTAGTCCCAGTCGAACAGGACCGGCGTGGTGCCCTGCGCCATGTTCTGGGCGTTGCCGTTGACCGGTACCAGGTTACCGCTGGCCTTGAGGTCCTTCATGAATGCAGTGCCGAGCTTGGCTGTTTCAGCGCCGCCCTTGCCGCCCTTGGCCGTGCCGGCCGCGTAAACGGTCATCATCGAGCTGTTGCCGGTGCGCGGGTCGCCAGGCATGGCAACTGCGTTGGCATATTTGGAGTCCGTCAGATCGGCAAAGCTCTTCGGGCTTTCCTTGACGACGTCCTTGTTCACGCCGATGGCCAGAACGCCGTAGTAATCGCCGTACCAGTAGCCTTCGGAATCCTTGGCGCTGTCAGGGATCGAGTCCCATGTGGAAACCTTGTAAGGCTGCAGCAGGCCGTCCTTCTTGGCGGATGGACCAAAGGACAGGCCTACGTCGATGACATCAGGGGCCTGTGGGCCCTTGTTGCCCTTGTTGGCCTTGATGGCTTCGATTTCGTCGCCGGAACCTGCGTTCGGGTTCAGTTCGTTGACGGTCAGGCCGTACTTGGCCTTGAAGCCTGCGATGACGTCGCCGTAGCCGCACCAGTCGTGCGGCAGGGCGATCGTGGTCAGCGAGCCTTCTTTTTTGGCGGCTGCAATGAGGTCGTCGCTCGGCGCGGCAGAGGCTATGGCGGTGGACGCCATGACGATTGCGGTCGAGAGCGAAAGGAGGCGATGAATAGATCTGGTCACTGTTGTTCTCCTTGATCTTCAGTGTCTGGCGAAGCTGTTAATGACATTGCGTGAAGCTTGTGTGACGGTTGTTTTGCACCCGATTAGCGGGAAATTGCCGGGATGTCGGCGCGTCTCCCTGCGCTCGAATATCGATAGCATCAGCGGTTTTCGGCGTGGTCGTGTTGCCGACCTTTTTTCTTCTCCTCTAGCCGATTTTACGAAAGAGCTTGGTCTGTTCGAACAGGCCTTCCAGTGTCTTCATGCGCTCGCTCGTCTCGTCCCAGGTCGAGTTCTGGACAGCCTCGATGAGAGCCTCGACGATGAACAGTGTCACCACAGAGGAATCCCAGGCGGACGGCGCCTCGATCTGGACGCGGAAGGTATGTTTTGCGTGTTTGGAGGCGGGCGAGGCCCACTGGTCCGTGAAGACGATAATCTCGGCGCCTCGTCGGCGGGCGGCGGCCGCCAGGCTCACCATTTCAAGCTCATAGCGCCTGATGTCGAAGATGATGAGCAGGTCGCCGGGGTTCATGTTGAGCACATATTGCGGCCATGAACTCGAATTGGCGGATAGCAGCGTCGTGTTGGCGCGGATCACCTGCATGTGCGTGAAAAAGTATTCTGCCAGTGCGCCGGTGATGCGTCCACCGACGAAATAAAGCTCACGGCGGCTCTCGCAAAGCAGGGAGACAACGCTGTCGAAGGTGGCGGTATCGAGATCGGTGAGCGTCTGGCGCAGGTTGGCGCTGATGGCATCGGCGAAGCGATTGAGAATATGCGTGCCGGGCGCATTGCTTGCCCAGCGCCCACGTTTTGTCAGCGGATTGGAGATCGTTGCCTCGACCTCCTGGTGCAGATGGGACTGGAATTCCGGATAGCCCTTGAAACCGAGTTTCTGCACCATGCGTGCAACAGTCGGCGTCGAGACGCGTGCATTTTCTGCAACCGTGGTGATGCTTCCCAAGCCCGAGACAGGGTAATTGTCCAGCAGGCTTTCCGCCAGTTGCTTCTCGGCCCGCGTCAGCCCATCGAAATGGGCATGGATAACGTCAGCCACGGTTTTCGATGCGTTGATCACTCTGTTTTAGCCCCCAGGGACGGTCTTTGCCTGTCTCCATGACACTTTAAACAACGCTGTCACATATTGAGTCAATGTCTAAATTGAAGAGATAATTTCAGTTTACGGTTGACACTCGCCATAAGCTGAAGAATTCTTTTCTGTGAAGGTTTTGTTAAACTTTGGGTGGAGGGCCGGGATGCTGATGCATCAGGCTGTGCTGAGCGAACAAGAAGGGGAATGTGTTGCCGTCGAGCGACCAGATGGTCGCAGCCCGGTCGTGGTGATCTGCGAGCACGCATCCTCCCGGTTGCCGGAGCGGTTTGGCGATCTCGGCCTGTCCGAAGAAGCGCGGAACAGCCACATCGCTTGGGATCCGGGTGCTTTGGCGGTTGCGAGGGGACTGTCACGCAATCTCGATGCGTCTTTGGTCTACCAGCGCTTTTCGCGGCTGATTTACGATTGCAACCGTCCGCCGGAGTCTCCCGCAGCCATGCCGGAGGTGAGCGAAATCTATGATATTCCGGGCAATCGCCAGCTGGATAGCGAGGAGCGCAGGGCGCGGACCGAAGCACTGTATGTGCCGTTTCATCAACGTATCCGCGATTTACTCTTGCGCCGGACGGCGCTGGGGATGGCCAGCGTCATTGTCACAATTCATAGTTTCACGCCGATTTATGACGGCCGGTACCGCGAGGTCGAACTCGGCATCCTGCACGATACGGATGACCGGCTGGCGAACCGCATGCTGGCGCTGGCAGGCGAAGCGCCGCTCTATCGAACGGAGCGAAACCAGCCCTACGGGCCGCAACACGGGGTTACCCACACGTTGCAACTACACGGCGTATCGAACCATTTGAAGAATGTCATGATCGAGGTCCGCAACGACCTGATCGTGGATGATGTCGGCCAAGGGGTCATGGCCGATTATCTGACAGGGCTGATCCAGCGTAGCCTGGACGCCTGAACAATAAAGACCCCGGGGAACAGTCAAACTGCGGCAGGCGGGGCAACATATTTGCCACGCCATAAATGGGGACGGTCCGCAATTCCGCGGACTTTCGGTTGAAGGGGACGTTTCACATGTCGGATTATACCGAATTGGATAAGAAGCAGGATGTCGGCATCCTGCACTCCATGGGCTACGCCCAGGAGCTCGAGCGACGGATGAGTTCGTTCTCGAATTTCGCGATTTCATTTTCCATTATCTGCATCATGTCGGGGGGTATCAATTCGCTGGCGCAGGCGACGTCCGGCGCAGGCGGCATCGCCATCGGCATCGGCTGGCCGGTCGGTTGCCTGATGTCGATCTTCTTTGCGCTGGCTCTGGCACAGATATCGTCGGCCTATCCGACAGCCGGTGGCCTCTATCACTGGGGCTCCATCCTCGGCAACCGCTTCACAGGCTGGCTGTCCGCCTGGCTGAACCTGCTCGGCCTGATCACCGTTCTGGGTGCCATCAATGTCGGCACTTATTACTTCTTCTTCGGTGCGTTTGGCACCTATTTCGGCATGGAGGATACGGTGGTGGTTCGTATCACCTTCGTCGCCGTGATCACCGCCATCATGGCGCTGGTCAACCACATGGGTATCGGGCTCACCGCCAAGCTCACGGACATGTCCGGCTACCTCATCCTCGGCGCGGCTCTGGCGCTGACAGTGGTGTGCCTGATCTGCGCACCATCCTACGAGTTCTCGCGGTTGTTCACCTTCACCAATTATTCCGGATTGGCGACGATGGCTGCGGACGGAACACAGAGCGGGCCGCCGGTCTGGCCGGCCGTTTCGGGTGCCTGGGTCTTTGCGCTCGGTCTGCTGCTGCCGATCTACACCATCACCGGCTACGACGCCTCGGCCCATACGTCGGAAGAAACCGTGAAGGCATCCGTCTCGGTGCCGAAGGGCATGGTCTCTGCCGCAGTCTGGGCCTCGGTCATAGGCTACATCATGCTGTGCGCCTTCGTTCTGGTGCTGCCCAACATGGAAGATGCTGCCAAGCAGGGCTGGAACGTGTTTTTCTGGGCGATGGACAGCCAGGTCAACCCGACGGTCAAGATCCTCCTCTACATCGCCATCTTCGTATCGCAGTTCCTCTGCGGTCTGGCGACAGTGACATCCGTGTCGCGGATGATCTATGCGTTCTCGCGTGACAAGGGCCTTCCGGGCTCCAGCACGCTTGCCAAGGTTAGCCCCAAGTTCCGCACGCCGGTTGCGGCGATCTGGACGGGATCGATCCTGTCGGTGCTGTTTGTATGGCTCACCTCGGTGATCACCATCGGCGAATCCTCGGCCTATGCCATCGTCGTGTCTTGCACTGTCATCTTCCTGTTTCTCTCTTTCGCCGTTCCGATCGGCCTCGGCCTTCTCGCCTACGGCACGCCGAAATGGCCGAAAATGGGTCCATGGAGCATCGGTCCGACCTTGTTCCGCGTCGTGGCGGTGCTGGCGCTGATCTCGATGGTGGTGATGTTCGTTATCGGTGTACAGCCGCCGAACGACTGGGCACTCTACATCACCGTCGGCTTTCTCGTGCTGACGGCCCTCGTCTGGCTGGTCTTCGAGAACCGGCGCTTCAAGGGGCCACCGATCGGCGAGGAAGTCGCCCGTCGCGCGGCAAGCATTGCTGCTGCCGAGAAGGCAGTCGGGGAAATCTGAGCGATATAGAGCCATGAGGGGTCGCCTTCGGGCGGCTCCTCGACAGGGCGGTCGGCAGGGGCGTCGGGCGCAAGACCGACGAGATCGCAGAATTTAAAGGGTCAGGGCGGATTTTATGAGCAGCATCTATACGTTTGACGATTTGAAGAAGGATGTGGCCGAAGGGCGCATCGACACGGTTCTCGCATGCCAGGTGGATATGCAGGGCAGGCTGATGGGCAAGCGGTTCCAGGCCGAGTTTTTTCTCGAGAGTGCCTGGAAGGAAACGCACAGCTGCAATTACCTGCTGGCGACCGACATGGAGATGGAAACCGTCTCCGGCTATGCGTCGACAAGCTGGGAAAAGGGCTATGGCGACTACACCATGAAGCCGGATCTTTCGACCCTTCGCCGCATTCCGTGGCTGGAGGGCACGGCGCTGGTGCTTTGCGACGTTCTCGACCACCACACCCATGCCGACGTGCCGCATTCGCCACGCGCTATTCTTAAGAAGCAGGTGGCACGGCTCGAAGCGATGGGCATGAAGGCCTTCATGGCGACCGAGCTGGAATTCTTTCTGTTCGACCAGAGCTACGAGCAGGCGCAGGCATCCGGATATCGCAACCTGCCGCTCGCCAGCGCCTATAACGAAGACTACCACATCTTCCAGACGACCAAGGAAGAAGGCGTCATGCGCGCTATCCGCAAGGGCCTGCAGGGCGCCGGCATCCCGGTCGAAAATTCCAAGGGAGAAGCATCGGCCGGGCAGGAAGAGATCAATGTCCGTTATGCCGACGCGCTGACCATGGCGGACCGCCACGTCATCATCAAGAACGGCTGCAAGGAGATCGCCTGGTCCCAGGGCAAGTCCATCACCTTCCTTGCAAAATGGAGCGCCGCATCTGCCGGCAGTTCGTCGCACGTCCACCAGTCGCTGTGGAGCGCCGATGGCAAGACGCCATTGTTCTTCGACGAAAAGGCCGAGCACGGCATGTCGTCCCTGATGCAGCATTACATTGCCGGCCAACTCGCCCATGCCGGCGAGATCACCTATTTCCTGGCGCCCTACATCAACTCCTACAAGCGCTTCGTGGCGGGCACTTTTGCGCCGACCAAAGCCGTCTGGAGCACAGATAACCGGACGGCCGGCTATCGTCTTTGCGGCGCCGACAGCAAGGCCATCCGCATCGAATGCCGCGTCGGAGGCTCGGACCTCAATCCCTACCTCGCCTTCGCGGCCCTACTTGCGGCAGGCATTGACGGGATCGAGAAAAAGATGGCGCTGGAGCCGGCGTTTGTCGGCGACGCCTACGCAGCCCGCGACGTGCGCGAAGTCCCCCGGACCTTGCGGGAGGCCACGGTTGCCATGACGCAATCGAAGATGTTGCGCGCAGCCCTCGGCGACGATGTCATCGACCACTATACCCGCGCAGGTGAATGGGAGCAGGAGGATTTTGACCGGCGCGTCACGGACTGGGAGGTGGCGAGGGGGTTCGAGCGGGCGTGAGATAATCGCAATGGTTGTGGGTTGTTGTTGCCTTAGAGGCACTATGCTAGGCTTGCCCTCGATCTTTGAAGGCCGTCATGGGACACATCGACGGCGCTCGGAATGAATCGCTGTTGCCACTTGCCCTTGCGGCACTTGGCCATGCCAGACGACCGCCCGCGAACACGACCTGACAATCATCACCCGCGACCGTGCGATCCTAGCCTATGGTGCCGCCGGTCACGTCAAGACATTGGCTTGTTGAGCCTTTTGGAGCAGAGAGAATGAGCATGATTCAATGCATTTCGCCGGTTAACGGCGAGGTCTATGCCGAGCGACCCGGCCTGTCGCTGGAGGAGGCGAGGGAGGCTGTCGCCCGCGCCCGCAAGGCGCAGAAGGACTGGGCGCGGCGGCCGCTTGAAGACCGCGTGCAACTGGTGATGAAGGGCGTGGCGCGGCTGAACGAGATGGTCGATGACGTGGTGCCGGAACTGGCCTGGCAGATGGGACGGCCGATCAAGTATGGCGGCGAGTTCCGCGGCTTCAACGAACGCTCGAACTATGTCGCGGCGATTGCAGCCGACGCGCTTGCGCCGCTGGTGGTCGAGGACAGTGTAACCTTCGAACGCCGCATCGAGCGCGAGGCGCACGGCGTGGTCTTCGTCATCGCGCCCTGGAACTACCCCTACATGACGGCGATCAACACGATTGCCCCGGCACTGATGGCCGGCAATGTCATCATCCTGAAGCATGCGGCCCAGACGCTGTTGGTCGGCGAGCGCATGGTGCAGGCCTTTGTCGAGGCTGGCGTGCCTGCCGATGTGTTCCAGAATGTCTTTCTCGAGCACGATATCGCCGACGCGTTGATCTCCGAAGGCAGCTTCAATTTCATCAATTTCACCGGTTCGGTCGCAGGCGGTCGCGCCGTCGAGCGGGCTGCGGCCGGCACCTTCACCGGGCTTGGCCTGGAGCTTGGCGGCAAGGATCCGGGCTACGTGATGGAGGACGCCGATCTGGACGCGGCTGTCGACACGCTGATGGACGGGGCCACCTTCAATTCCGGCCAGTGCTGCTGCGGGATCGAGCGCATCTACGTCAACGAAACCCTCTATGATGCCTTCGTCGAAAAATCCGTTGCCTGGGTATCGAACTACAAGCTTGGCAACCCGCTCGACCCGGAAACGACGCTCGGGCCGATGGCGCACAAGCGGTTTGCCAAGGTTGTCCGCGAACAGATTGCAGATGCCGTCGGCAAGGGTGCGAAGGCGCTGGTCGACCCGAAACTGTTTCCGGCCGATGACGGAGGTGCCTATCTCGCGCCGCAGATCCTCGTCGATGTCGATCACTCCATGGCGTTCATGCGCGAGGAAACCTTCGGTCCGGCGGTCGGTATCATGAAGGTGAAAAGCGACGCCGAAGCGCTCGAACTGATGAACGACAGCCAGTACGGGCTGACGGTGTCGCTCTGGACGCAGGATTCGGATCGGGCAGCCCGGCTTGGCCGCGAGATCGAGACCGGCACCGTGTTCATGAACCGCGCCGACTATCTCGATCCTGCGCTTTGCTGGACCGGCGTCAAGCAAACGGGTCGTGGCGGCTCGCTGTCCGTACTTGGCTTCCACAATCTGACACGTCCCAAATCCTACCATCTGAAGAAGGTGACAGCATGAGCGCGATTACTGCCAACTGGAGCTATCCGACCTCCCTGAAGCTCGGCCGTGGCCGTATTTCGGAGCTGGCCGAGGCCTGCAAGAGCCTCGGAATGAAGAAGCCGCTGTTCATTACCGACCGTGGTCTCGCGACTATGGCGATCACCAAGACGGCTCTCGACATTCTGGAAGAAGCGGGCCTCGGGCGGGCGATGTTTGCCGAAGTCGACCCGAACCCGAACGAGAAAAACCTGGAAGCCGGCGTCAAGGCCTTCAAGGATGGTGGCCATGATGGTGTCGTCGCCTTCGGTGGTGGCTCTGGCCTCGATCTCGGCAAGTGCGTCGCCTTCATGGTGGCGCAGACGCGCCCGGTCTGGGATTTCGAGGATATTGGCGACTGGTGGACGCGCGCCAACGTCGACGGTATCGCGCCCATCGTTGCGGTGCCCACCACAGCGGGCACGGGCTCGGAAGTTGGCCGGGCCAGCGTCATCACCAATTCGGTGACGCATGTCAAAAAGATCATCTTCCACCCGAAGTTCCTGCCCGGCGTCGTCATTTCCGACCCGGAACTGACGGTCGGGATGCCGAAGATCATCACCGTTGGCACGGGCATGGATGCCTTTGCCCATTGCCTCGAGGCTTACTCCTCGCCCTTCTATCATCCGATGTCGGCCGGTATCGCGCTCGAGGGCATGCGGCTGGTGAAGGAGTTCCTGCCGCGCGCAGTCAGGGAGGGCACCGATCTCGAGGCCCGCGCCAACATGATGGCGGCTGCCGCCATGGGTGCGGTCGCCTTCCAGAAAGGGCTTGGCGCCATCCACGCGCTTTCCCACCCGATCGGCGCCGTCTACAATACCCACCACGGCATGACCAACGCGGTCGTCATGCCGGCTGTGCTGCGCTTCAACAGGAAGCCGATCGAGGAGAAGATCGCCCGGGCTGCTGCCTATCTTGGAATTCCCGGCGGGTTCGACGGGTTTTACGACTATGTGCTGCAACTGCGGGCCGATCTCGGTGTCCCGGATAACCTCACCAAAATGGGGATCGCAAGCGACCGGATCGACGATCTCGCAGCGATGGCGATCGAAGATCCGAGTGCCGGGGGCAATCCTGTTCCGCTGACGCTGGAAAACACCAAGACGCTGTTTCGCGATTGCTTCTAGCCGTTGCAGCGAACACAGACGACGGCCGGGGGAGGCGAAAGCGCTCCCGGTCTCGCAGCTTTATATCGCTGTTCCGACGTGATTATGAGAATGTCCGCATGAAATGAGGGTGGCGACGTTTGTACTTTGTTAACCATAATTCGAAAGGATGGTTAAACGCACCATGACCCCCCGGTGCAAGCCGGAGCGATGGTGAAGCTCCCTTTGCCTAGGACATACCATGCCAGTCATCACATTTGCCAATACCAAGGGCGGCGCCGGTAAAACCACTGCGGTTCTGCTGCTTTCGACCGAACTGGCTCGCAGAGGCTACCGCGTCACCATTCTCGATGCCGATCCGCAGCACTGGATTTCGCATTGGAGCGAGATGTCCGGGCCGGTTGCCAACATCTCCGTTATCGACTTCGTCACCGCCACGTCGCTGCCGCTGCATATCCGCGAGAACCAGGCATCGACCGATTATTTCATCATCGACCTGCCGGGCACGCGCACTCCGCTGCTGGCAACGGCTATCGGCCTGTCGGACCACGTGCTGATCCCGATCCAGGGCTGCGCCATGGATGCTCGCGGCGGCGCGCAGGTGCTGGAACTTTTGCAATACCTGGCACAGAAGGGAAGCATCCACATCGATCACTCCGTGGTGCTCACTCGCGTCAATTCAATGGTGACGACCCGTGCCCTGCAGACCGTCAAGACGCTGCTCAACCAGCGTCAGGTATCGGTGCTGGAAACGCCGATCGTCGAACGCTCGGCCTTCCGCGATATCTTCGACGTCGGCGGCACGCTGCAGACGCTCGATCCGGCCAGGGTCAGCAACCTTGAAAAGGCGCGTCACAATGCCAGCGAGTTCGCCGAGGAGATGCTGGCGAAATTGCCCGTCCGGCTCACCTCCTCAGCCCGCATCGCAGCCCATAGACTGATGTCCCGCGCGGCCTGAAAAACAGACAGTCCCAGAGCGCGGTGGCCCGGACATCCGGCTTGCGTATTGCAGGGCGCACGCCTGGCGCGAGCTGGTCGAGACGACCCGCAACGGCTCAGTCGTTAAGTGGCTTGCAGAGCTGTATTGGATCGAGGCTGAACTGCCTGGGCTCGATCCGGAGGCTCGCTTTGCCAGACGGTTGAGCGGTCAGCGCCGCCGATGCCGTGGAATTATTCTGGACGAACAAACGGCTGAAGTCTGCTGTCGGCCCGAAGCAGCCATCGAGGAGGCGCTAAGCCAACGTCGGCCTCGCGCCTTCATGGCAGTCGTAGATGTTGTAGTGGCACGCGCCCGAGAGCGGGCATAGCCTCGCTGCCGCGCCATGTTTCCTACGCGGGCCTCAGAATGACTATGCTACTGCATTCTGCCGAATACGAAGAGCGTCGGCCCAGTCCTTTAGGGCCTTAATATCGTCCGAGATCTCCGAAGGTGGCGGTGGCTCCTCATTACGAACGCGCGACGGATCATGCGCCTCGATGATGTCGCTGCATTTCTTAAACGCTGCTCGGAACGCTTCCGTATCCGTCTCCAAAAGCGCGGTGACCTTCTTCAAATGCTTGGTATCAATGTAATCCCGGTGCCGCATCAGCACACCTGCGAAAACGATCTCCTCGAGCGCGCGCTCCCACGTGGCCCGCAGAAAACCGTAAAGTCTGACGCCGGAGCTGCGGTAGCCGTCCTCGTCGTTGGCATCATAAAGAGCCTTGGCAGCCCGTTGGTCTTTCTCGAGCCGGTCCAAGCGCGCCTTGACGCCAGCATGATCCCACGGCAATCCATCGCCCACGATACCAGTACCTTCCGGGCCGCGTGAAAGGTTTGCAAGCTTGGCGGGAATGCCTTGGCCGCGGGCGTTGTCATTCAGATCGTTCACGAACACCAGGTCGTGGGTGAAAACAATAATTTGACGTTCCTTCGCCTCCTCCACGAGCCTTTGCGCGACCTTCTTGCGCCAGCGGTGGTCGAGCGATGTCACAGGGTCGTCGAAGATGAGTGCGGACTTGTGTGTGGCTGTCGCGAGCTCGGTCAGGAAAGCCGCCAGTGCTACGCAGGTTTGCTCGCCTTCACTCAGCACCAGATGCACCTTGGTCTTGGGATTTGCGAACAGACGGATTTGGTAGTTTGGCGAGCCGTACTGGCCGCCGGAACGCACCACTTCAACACGCACCTTTTCCGCCGCAAGCCTGATGATCTCTCTCTGGAAGCGATCACGCATCCGGGGAGTAATGATATCATCGGCAAGTGCGTTGCCAAGTTTCGTGATAGTTGTCGTCGCGGTCTGCCCCAGGCACTTGGCAATGCGCTCGAGCTTTGCCAGCCGCTTGACCTCCTTCGTGGCGACCGCGTGAAGGGCGGTAGCTGCAGCTCGGTCTTCGAGCTCGTCATGCTCGGCCTGCAGGATCTGACGGCCTACGACATCGGCTGCCGCCTCTAACTGGCCGGCATAGGTACGGGTGTCACTTTCAAGTGCCAGCAGCTCTGCTTCCGGGATCACCGACATCGGCGACAGTGTCATGACAACGCTGTGCTCGATGTCTCGCAGACACTGTAGTCTACGCAGATCGGCGGTGGCCATAAAGCGCAGCACCTCGGCGGCGACATCAGCGCGCTGGATGGAAATCCGCCTGCGTATGTCCGCCACTAGCCGAATATCCGGTTTACGCATCCGGAACTCTTTGAGTGTATTCATATAGACCTTCTCGGCCGCGTCAGCCTGCTTTTCCGTATCATCGCGGATGAAACCCTCGAAGCCGCCCAGCCGCGCACCGGCCTCGGCGTTGAGCGGCTGATGGCACAATATGCAGTGTTCACCTTCCGCCGCCGGGAACTGCCGCTCAACATGCTTAGAATAGTGCCGCGCCGCCTCCCATAGCTCCCGCCATACTTCCGCGCCGACGCCGGGGAAGGTGGCGTCCTTGAAGGCGTTTTCCGCGGCGATCGTCGCGGCAAACCGTTTGGTTCTGGCATCGTCTGCAAGCGATTTCAGCGTGTTGATAGCGTCGTCGGAATAGTATTCCTCAACCTTTCTGAGATAGCGCAGGACCCTCGCGATACCATCGGCAAACTGGTGCTGCTCGGCGGCGGCCTCAACCGGATTTTTGGCGAGGTCTTCGGTGAGTTGCTGGAGCCGTGCCCGTTCGGCATCGGTCATGACTGCGAGGGTCGCCAGCGGCTCCAGCTTGGTATTGTGCTTGAGATTGGACATGATACGCCCGACGGCTGTGGTCGCCCGCCAAGTAGGCATCTCGAACACGGGATCGCGGAGCGCCTTGAACTGGGTCTCTTCGGCCTGTAGCAGCACTTTGATCTGCGTGCAGACCGCCGCGAGGTCGTCGGGAATGTCGAGCCCGAACGGCCGGAAGGCAACCTCTGTCTTGTCCTGGATGTGGACTGCGCCGCATTCGCGGTCGAACACGCTAACGGCAGAAAGCACCGGATCAGGATTCTTGTTGTCCTCCCATGGCAGCACAGACTGCTGCACGCCGTCTTGCGAGATTGTAAAACTGGCCGTGGCCTTGCCGCCGATCGTTAAGGAAAATGCGTCGGGCATAATTTCACCGGCTTTGCGTGCCCTGCAGGCACGCTTCAACACTCGCCCATATCCCGATTTGCCGGCTCCGTTTGGTCCGTAAACAACTGTCAGGCCCTGTTGTTCGAACGTAAGGGTCTGCCTCGGAGCCAATTGGTTCACGCCGACGACATCGCCGAGGGAGACTAATGCGATGGTTGCGCCGTTACCGGGGTTCGCAGGCAAATGCACCGCTTCCAGCGCTGCGGCCATCAGTGAGATATCGGGCGCGCCGTGCTCTTTCTTACAGAGGTCCAAAACTTGGTCGATGGCCGCAGCATCAAGTGTACCACCCGTTACAATACGCCGCAGTGCATCTCGCTGCCACAATGGACGCCCTTGCGACCAATCCAGTATCGTTTGAAGCACAGTTTTCGGCGGGCCAGCTTGGTGCATAATCAAAGCTTTACTTAGAGGTGTTTTGCGACAATGGCAGCAGCCCGCAACCTATACTAGCACACGTAACATACAATCGATGGGGTGTCGAAACTCGTAGTTTTCAACAAAACGCAGGCCCAATGCCGGCGGTGTGCTGATTTTCCCTTTTATGTTTGACTCCGGGACACACCCCGAACGATGCCCCGTTCACCGCAATGCCGAATGCCGATTGATGTCTGCTATTGCCCTCAATTGGTTCAAAGCCGCCAGTCCCCTCCCTGCCCCTTTTCCGACTTTCAAAAGTTGAATTGAGTATGGCAGCTCTTGGCGCAATGCCGCCATCAAACTTTCATTTCGGAACTGCCTATCGCGCTTGGTCAATATGCGAGGAAGGCAGTGCTTACTCCTGAAACCAGAGCTCTTGAAATAACAAAGCTGCCGGAGGGATGTCCGGCAGCTTTTTATCGTGTCTGATTTTTTCTAGTCGACGAATTCGACGACGGTGCCGGGCTTGACCATCTTTGCCAGTTCCGTTGCGTCCCAGTTCGTCAGACGCACGCAGCCGTGGCTCTGCGACTTGCCGATCTTGGAAGGCTCTGGCGTTCCATGGATACCATATGTCGGCTTCGATAGGGCCATCCAGACAGTACCGACCGGACCGTTGGGGCCTGGAGGAATGTCCAGCACCTTGTCGTTGGCGCCCTGCTTGAAATTGATCTTCGGATTGTAGGTGTAGCCCGGATTGAAGGCGACGCGCTCGACGGTGACCGTCCCCGAAGGCGAGGGGGTGTCGGTCGAGCCGATCGATGCCGGATAGGCGGATATCAGTGCGCCGCTGGCGTCATAGGCGAACACCTGCTTGCGCGCCTTGTCGGCGACGATGCGGGCGACTTCGCCGGTCTTCGGCGGGCCGATGTTGACGACCTTAACCGTTGAACCCGGCACGGTGAAATCCACACCCGGGTTGATCTCTTTCAGATAACCCTCATCCATATGGAAGCGCTCGGCGAGCATTTCGGTCGTGGAGGTGTATCCGAGCGACGTCAGGCTTGCCTTCTTGGCATAGTCTTCCGGAATTTCGGCGACGTAAGGTCCGGCTGCGTCTGCCGGCGTGATCGTGTAGTTGACGATCGGCATGCCGCCGGAGTTGCGAAGGTCCTCGAGGATCGCGTCGGTGTTGTTCGGGTCGAGTTGCTGGCCGGTCATTTGCTGGTAGGCGTAGATAGCCTTGGTGACGTTGCCGCCGATCCGGCCGTCGATGGCACCGGGTGAAATGCCCTTGCGATCGAGGAACACCTCAAGCGCGGTGATCTCCATCTTCGACTTGTTTTTGAGGGTGATGACGGGCTCTGCCGTTCTCGGTCTTGCGGGGGCGTCATCGGGGTTGAGCGACGCGTAGTCGCCATTTCCGCCGCCATTGCCCTGGGCATCCGGAATGCCCTGGTTGTCCAAAGGTATCCGTTCTATGGAGCCGCTGCCCGGAATGCCGCCGGTGACGGCGCCGGGTTCCCGCTGGCCGTAGAAATCGTCTGGCTGGCCGTTGCCGTAATCGTTGCCGTAGCCGCGGTTGCTGCTGAGTTCGGTATCGCCATAACGGTTCGTGTCGCTGCCGCCATATCCATCGCGGCTCGGAGCCTTGGGGTAATAGGTGCTGGCGCGCATTTCGGTTGCGATGACGGTGCCGTAGCGGTCGACGAGGACGCGGTTGCCGCGGCGGTCGCGCGTCATCACGACGTCGCCCTGTTCCGGGATCTGCTCAAGGATGCGTCCATCGGGTGCGACCAGCACCGTGTCACTGTTCTGGCCTCCGTAGTATTGCTGCGCCTCGACGGGCGAGAGCGTCGCGACGGAAGCAGCAAGCACGGCGGCCAGCGATAAGCCTGTCTGGAAGAATCGGTTCACGTTAGGTCTGTCCTCGATCGGTCGTCGGTTGCCACACACACTTCAATCTTGACACGAGTGTGGAATATTTCGGCAGCATGCTGAATAAAAGATAAAAATTCGTCACGTTGTGGTTATCGACGTAACGCCGCGCTGCGGGATTGGTTGCCGGCTCCTGATTTCGTGATGCAGGCCACGTTCGGTATGGTTAACAGTGTTATAACGCGCGGTGGCGGGCAGGCAGCGCCGGCGCAAGGGAGGGTACTGCGGATGATCGAATTTTCAGCTACTAACGGGCCGAAGCTGAGCCTGGACGAAGCGTCGGTGATGGATATCGGCGCCTGTGTCGTAGATGGCATCGACCTTGCGCCCGGCAAGGCCGTTCCGGACGATGGCGATGCGCGCATATCCCATTCGGTCGAGGGTTTTCTGTTCACCTGCGGTCCGGACCATATCCGCCATCGCGAGCCCATGCACGGCCCCCATGCCGGCCGGACCTATCCGCTGCACGGGTCCTTTTCGGCAACGCCTGCCCGGGTGCTCTGGACCCGCTTCGACAAGGGCGATGCGGAATGCCGGGCCGATGTCGACGTGGTGACGGCCGAAGGAGGCACAGCGCGGCTTGAGCGCTTGTGGAGGATCGACGGGGCGACGGGCGAGGTTTTCCTCGATGACTGGGTGATCAACACCGGCAGCGAGCCGATGCCTGTGTTCCTGATGTATCACATGAACATCGGTGGAAAATGGTTCGACGACGCGGTGCGCCTGACCGGGCAAATGCTGGAAGGCGGTGGTTTCCCCTGGGCTTTCGGAGAGGAACTCGGCGGCATATTCTGCGTGCCGGCGCCGGCAACGGACGGCGCGTTTTCCGAGGTGTCCCTCGGGCCGATTGCGGCGATTGGCGGCAAGACGCTGCGGGTGCGGATTGCAGCCGGGACACTGCCGTTTTTACAGGTCTGGCGCAATCAGAAGGCACCCGCCGATGTGCTCGGGATCGAACCGGTGTCGCACCGGTGGCTGCCACGCGCAGAGCTCGAAGAGGCCGGCGAGTTCAATATTCTGCAGCCGAGCGAGGGGCGGAATTTCGGCCTCAGCTTTGCTTTTGTCGAGGCCGGCTGAGCGGTTGACGCTCGCGGCCTCGCGTCGTAGATCAGCGTTACCGTTTCAGAGAAAGCCGATCCCAAAGACCGGTCTCAAGGAGGAATGTGCTATGGATATCCGCAAGATCGACGACCAATACTCGGTCACAGGTCAGATATCGGTCGACGATCTCGACGAGATCAAGGCGATGGGCTTCGAGTCGATCGTCTGCCATCGTCCCGACCATGAAAGCCCGGATCAGCCGTTGTTCGACGATATCGCGACGCGCGCCGAGGAACTCGGCTTCATCGTCGCGCATGTGCCGGTCGGCCCGATGGGCGTCACCGAGGAGGCGGTCAGCAGCATGATGGATGCGCTGGACGAGTTTCCGCGCCCGATGCTCGGCTACTGCCGCTCCGGCGCGCGCTCGACGGCGATCTACGAAAAGACCAAGCATATGCGCATGTAATCCGCACCCTGCGGACATGCCTGCCGGTGCCGCGCCCTGCGGCATCACGACCATAGAATTCGACCACCATCAGGAGAACCACATGAGCATCAAGCGCATCGACCCCGGCGCCCGCATGAGCGGCGCAGTCGTCCACGGTAACACCGTATATCTCGCTGGCCAGGTCGGCGAGGGCGAAACCGTTACCGAACAGTGCAAATACGCGCTGGCCGAAGTCGACCGCCTGCTGGCGGCTGCCGGCACCGACAAGTCCAAGATCCTGCAGACGCTGATTTATCTGTCGGACATGTCGTATTTCGCCGAGATGAACGCTGCCTGGGAGGCCTGGGTCGATCCGGCCAACACGCCGGCCCGCGCCACCAGCGAGGCAAAGCTTGCCGCGCCGAAATACAAGGTCGAGTTCACGGTCACAGCCGCAATCGGCTGATCATTGGTATTGTACAAAGAAAGCCGGCGGGTGCCTTATCCTCGCCGGCTTTTTTGTGGATAGGCGGTCGTAACGGAACCGTGAGCGCAGCGGTGCCTCCGGCTTTACGGTTTCTTAATATCCTTAACGCTAAGTTAATCTGATTATAAGGTTGCCGTCTTCAACCGCATCCGTGCCTGTTAAAAAGTTGGACGATGTCTCTTATCCACGCCCTTACGCTTCGCAGCGATCGCCTGATAAGGCTTAGTCTTGGCGCCCCCCGCGGCAAGGGTTCCAAGAAGGGCAATGTCCGCAAATCACGGCAGAGCAAGTCGCGGCTCGGCATTTTGGCGGGTACTCTCTGCGTCGTCTACTGCGTGGTGTTCGGGAAGCTGATCTTCCTCGGCATGCAGCCGCAGGCCGACACGACGAACATTCCCGCAGGTCCGGCCATGGCCTCGCGTCCCGATATCGAGGATCGCAACGGCGCGCTGCTGGCAACCGACATCCGGACTTTCTCGATGTATGCCGAGCCGATCAAGATGGTCGACGTCGATGACACCATCGAAAAGCTGACGAAGATATTTCCCAATCTCGACAGGAAATCAACCTATCGCAAGCTGTCAGACAAGCGATCTCATTTCGTCTGGCTGGAGCGTCAGCTGACACCGAAGCAGCAGGGCGAAATCCTCGCCCTCGGACTTCCCGCCATCGGCTTCCGCCCGGAAGTCCGCCGCTTCTATCCGGGCGGCAGCACCGCTGCGCATGTGCTTGGCTATGTCGATATCGACAATCATGGCGTTGCCGGCATGGAGAAATATCTCGACAACCAGGGCCTTTCCGACCTGACGTCGGCGGGTCTTGCCAGCAGCGAACCGCTTGAACCGGTGAAGCTGTCGATCGACATCCGAGTTCAGAATATCGTTCACGATGTCGTCGTGGATGCATTGACGAAGTACCAGAGCAAATCAGCCGGCGCGGTCATTCTCGACATCAAAACGGGCGAAGTGCTGGCCATGGCGTCTGCACCGGACTTCGACCCGAACGCGCCGAATGCAAATGGGGCCGATGGTTGGCTCAATCGGATGACGAACGGTACCAACGAAATGGGGTCGACCTTCAAGACCTTCTCGATGGCCATGGCGATGGACACTGGCAGCGTCAAGCTGACCGATACATTCGATGCCTCCCAGTCTCTGCATGTCGCCGGCTTCACGATCCACGACGACCGCGACGTGCCCCGTCGCTGGCTTACGGTTCCCGAGATTTTTCGGTATTCTTCGAATATCGGCACTGCACGCATGATCGAAATTGTCGGAATGGACGCACAGAGGGCGTATCTTGCACGACTAGGACTGTTGTCGAAGATGCAGACCGAGCTTCCTGAAGTGAAGATGCCAAGTCAGCCGAAAGTCTGGAAGAAGATCAACTCCATTACCGTCGCGTTCGGTCATGGCGTGGCTACGACGCCGCTACAGACGGCCGTTGCCGGCGCTGCCTTGATGGATGGCGGTCGGCTGATCGAGCCGACTTTCTTGCCGCGCACGCAGGCGGAGGCGGACGCAATTGCCAAGGTTGTCGTTAAGCCAAGCACCAGCGACACGCTGCGGGCGCTTTTCAAGCTCAATGGCGAGCAGGGTTCGGGCAAGAGCGCCGACGTGCCGGGCTACCATGTCGGCGGAAAGACAGGTACCGCTAACAAGGTCATCAACGGCAAGTACTCGCATGTGCTCAGCTTCAACGACTTTCTGGGGGCATTCCCGATCGACAATCCGCGATACGTGGTTTTCAGCTTCTGCGACGAGCCGCGCACGGGTGAAAAGGGGCTGACCTTCGCCACCAACAATGCCGCGCCGATGGTTCGCGATATTATCACCAGAGCTGCACCGCTTTTGGGTGTGCAACCGAACTTTGGCAGCGCCGTACTGGCATCCTACTGATCTACACCTGTTCCGACGAGGCGGCCTGATGGCAGGCCGCCCTGCAGCTACTTCAGGCCGGCAATCTCGTTGAGCGTCCGCGTTGGCGTGATTGCCTGCGGGTCGAGTACGATCTCGATGATCGCGGGCTTGCCGCTTGCCCGTGCGCGCACGATGGCGGGTGCAAACTCGGCGGTTGTCTTCACCGTCTCGCCATGGCCGCCATAGGCCCGGGCGAAGGCCGCGAAGTCGGGGTTGGTGAGCTTCGTGCCGCTGACACGGCCGGGATAGTCGCGTTCCTGGTGCATGCGGATCGTGCCGTACATGCCGTTGTTGATTACCAGCGTGATGATCGGCAGGCCGTATTGCACCGCCGTCGCAAATTCCTGTCCGTGCATCATGAAGCAGCCGTCGCCTGCAAAGCAGATGACTTCACGCTCTGGAAACAATGCCTTCGCAGCCACCGCCGCCGGCAGGCCGTAGCCCATCGAGCCAGAGGCGGGGGCTGCCTGGGTGTTGAACTGGCGGAAGCGATGGAAGCGGTGCAGCCACGTCGCATAGTTGCCGGCGCCATTGGTGAAAATGGTATCGGCTGCCGTGTTCGCCTCGATCCAGTCCATGATCCGGCCCATGTGGACATCGCCTGGGCTGGTTTCAGGGGTTTTGGACCATGTGCGGTAGGCGGCATGCATCCGGGCGGTGCGCTCTGCCCAGATGGGCGTTGCCGGCGCAGGAAGATCCGCCAGAGCGGAGACGAAATCGGCAGGGCTGGCGCAGATGGCGAGATCCGGCCGGTAGACGCGCCCGAGTTCCGACGGATCGGGATGGATGTGCACCAGCGCCTGCGCCGGGTAGGGGATGTCCATCAGCGTATAGCCGGAGGACGGCATTTCGGAAAAGCGGCCGCCGATGAGGATGAGGAGGTCGGCCTCCCTGATCTCCTTGCCGAGCGCCGGGTTGATGCCTATGCCGACGTCGCCGGCATAGGAGGGATGCAGATTGTCGAACAGCATCTGCCGGCGGAACGAGCAGCCGACCGGCAGCTGGAAGCGTTCGGCGAACGTGCGGAGCGATGCCACCGCTTCGTCGTTCCAGCGCGTGCCGCCGACGATGACCATCGGCCGCTCCGCAGCCATCAGCCGGTGCTGGAGTTCGTCGATCTGGCTTTTACCGGGATGGCTTGCCACCGGCATGTAGGGCTTTGCCTCAGGCGCCTCGACGAGGTCGCGCAGCATGTCTTCGGGCAGGCTCAACACGACGGGGCCGGGGCGTCCGGATGTGGCGACGGCAAAGGCGCGGGTGACGAACTCCGGAATGCGGGTGGCATCGTCGATCTCGCCGACCCACTTGGCGAACTCGGTGAAGGCGCGGCGATATTCGACTTCCTGAAATGCCTCGCGTTCGCGGGCATCGCGCTGCACCTGGCCGATGAAGAGGATCATCGGGATGGAGTCCTGGCGGGCGATATGGAGGCCGGCAGAAGCATTCGTAGCGCCCGGGCCGCGTGTCACCATGCAAATGCCGGGTTCGCCGGTCAGCCGGCCCCAGGCATCGGCCATCATCGCAGCACCGCCTTCCTGGCGGCAGACGAGAACGTCGATGTCGCTGTCATGCAGCGCGTCGAGCACGGCCAGGAAGCTTTCGCCGGGAACGCAGGAGATGCGCTTGACGCCATTGGCTTTCAAAGCCTCGACGATGAGCTGGCCGCCTGTGCGTTTCATGATCTTGCCTTTCCTTCGAGGGCAGCGAGTTCCGCCAGCACCTCGTCCTGATGTTCGCCGAGCCTCGGGCTCGGCCGTTCGTAGCGTAGGGGTGTTTCGGAGAGAATGACCGGCGTGCGGACGCCCGGAATGGCATTGCCGGCTGCATCGTCGAGATCGATGCGCAGGCCGCGCGCCACCACCTGGGGGTCGGCGAACATTTCCTCGATGGTATTAATGGGACCAGCCGGCACGCCATTCTGCTCGCAGCGCTGCAGCAGGGCGGCCTTGGTCCATTTCAGCGTCTCGGTCGAGACGAGTTGGCGAACTTCCATGCGGTTGGCGATGCGGGCCTTGTTGGTGGCGAAGCGCTCGTCGCCGATGATAGCCTCGATACCGAGCAGGCCGCAAAGACGACGGAACTGGCCATCGTTGCCAATGGCGAGGATCAGGAAGCCGTCGGCGACGGGCACCACCTCGTAGGGAGAGATGTTGGGATGAGCATTGCCCAGCCGCTCCGGCGCCTTGCCTGATATCAGGTAGTTCATGTTCTGGTTCGCCAGCACTGCCGCCTGGACGTCGAGCAGCGCCATGTCGACCAGTTGCCCTTCACCGGATTTGAGGGCATGGATCAGGGCCGCCTCGATGGCCGAGACAGCATAGATCCCGGTGAAAATGTCGGCGATGGCGACGCCGGCCTTCATCGGCTGGCCGTCTGTCTCGCCGGTGATCGACATGAAGCCGGACATGCCCTGGACGATGTAGTCGTAGCCGGCGAGATTGGCATAGGGACCGGTCTGGCCAAAGCCGGTGATCGAGCAATAGACCAGTTTTGGATTGAGCTTGTGGAGGCTCTCGTAGTCGAGGCCGTATTTGACGAGGCCGCCGAGTTTGAAATTCTCGATCAGCACGTCCGCCGTCATGGCCAGCCGGCGAACCAGATCCTGGCCCTCGGCCGTGCGCAGATCGGCGACGATGGAACGCTTGCCGCGATTGGCCGAGTGGTAATAGGCGGCGGAAAGGTTGGCTCCGTGGGTATCCTCGACAAACGGAGGTCCCCATTGGCGCGTGTCGTCGCCGCCATCCGGGTTTTCCACCTTGATGACATCGGCACCGAGATCGGCCAGCATCTGGCCTGCCCAAGGTCCTGCCAGCACGCGCGCGAGTTCGATGACGCGGATGCCTGCGAGCGGTGGCTTTTTTATCGGTCGGTTGGTCATGTTTTGCAGATCTTCGATCAGGGTGCGCGGAGCGATTGAGATGTATCGGATACCGGCTTGGATGCAAGCCGCCGCTCGCGCCACAGGATGTAGAGACCGGAGCAGATGATGATGAGAATGCCAACCCATTTCAGCATGTTCGGGAAATTGTCGAACACCAGCCAGCCGAAGATCGTCGCCGAAATGATCTCGAAATACTGCAGCGGTGCGAGCGTCGATGCCCGGACGGCGCGGTATGCATAAAGTGTCAGCATCCCGCAGACGGCTGCTGTCACGCCGACGCCGAGGAGATGGAGTGCGGCAGTGGCGTCCGGCATGACAGGCGACAGGATGGCATTGCCGGCGAGGCTGCCGATTGCCAGCAGGATCATGGAGAACAGCAATCCCCAGAGGCCGGTGTTCAGCTGCATCGAGGAGGCCGGTTCGCTATGGGACAGGACGCGCGTCAAAAGCACGAAGATCGAGCCGCAGATCGCGGTAACAACGGGGAGCAAGGCAACGAAGCCGAGTTGCTGGAAGCTGGGTTGGATGATCAGCAAGGCGCCACTGAATCCGACGACGCAGGCCGCGTAACGCCGCCAACCCACTGTTTCCTTCAGGAAGATGCTGCTGAGAACGGTGAGGATGATCGGCTGGACGAAGAAGATGGCGATGGCATCGGCAACCTCCATCACCTGTAACGTCGTCACGAAGGTGATCATCGACAGCACCAGCAGGCTGCCACGCAGGGCGTGAATTCTTCTCTGCCGCCACGTGCCAGGCATCCAACTGCGTTTCCAGACGATCATCGGCAGAGCGAACAGGCATTGAAAAAGAAAGCGTGCCGCTGTGACCTCGACCGGCGGGATGGTGACAGCCGCCAGCTTGGAAAAGATGTCGACGATCGGCGACAGCATGACCGACACGAACATCAGGGTCAGGCCCATCGTCATTTCCGACGAATGCCGCGAGGCAAGCGTATGGCTGGGGCTTTGCATCGACATTCCTCCGGCGTCAGGGCTTTGGCAAGACGCGTTCGCACCACGCGGCAAAGTTCGCCGTGGCCCTGTTGGCATCGACCTCATGCAGGGTCTCGTGCCGCATTTCGCTATAGATTTCCGTTGTGATATTCGAAAAGTCGAATCCTTTCAAACGGTTTGCCAGCCAGGTTATGGCTTTACCGTAATCCGTCGCCGGATCCTGCGCGCCAGCAACCAGGTGGATTGGGAGTGTGGGAGGTAGCCGGGCGAGGTGGCGTCGCCTAGGTGCGGCAAAACTCATGGCCAGCAAGTCGCGCCAGAGCGATACACAGGCATCGAAGCCGGAGAGCGGGTCGGCGATATATGCATCGACCTCGGCCGCATCCGTCGACAACCAATCGAACGGCGTCCGGTGATCGGGGATGGACTGCCCCCAGGCGCCGAACGTCAGTCGCGGTAGCAGGGCGCTCGGGACATCCGAGCCTTTAAGCATGCGCTCGATGCCGAGGATCAGCTGTCCAGCCCGTCCGGCGAGGCCGGGATGAAAGTTCGAGTTCCACACTGCGACGGCATCGAAGTCTGCGGGATGGGCGATGGCGGCGGAAAGGCTGATCAGTCCGCCCATGGAATGACCGAAGAGGACAACAGGCAGGCCGGGGTGGTCAGCCGAGGCCAGCGACCTCATCGCCATGACGTCCGCGATGACGCACACCACGCCATCGCTGCGGGCGAACTGGCCAAGCGGCGCATCCGGTGCTTTCGTGCGGCCATGCCCACGGTGGTCGTGCGCGTAGACGTGATAACCGTTGCCCGCCATCGCCTCGGCAAAGCGACCGTAGCGGCCGGAATGCTCGGCAAGCCCGTGCAGCACGAGAAGGATGCCGCGCGGCGTGCCCGATGCGGGCTGATGACGGTAGGCAAGTGCCGCGCCCGTCGGGCTCTGGTGCCGTCTTATCTCTTGAAACATGGGATCTCCTCGCATCGGTGCACCTGACGGCAATGGCTGGAACTTTGCAATGCAACTTCGGGGAGGCGCACAGGATAATGATAATCCGGCGGTGGGGAATTTACAGCTTGCGACGGAAGATGCGATCTGCTTACTTGTTCTCTTATTGTTCCTGGGGTGGATTGTCATGCGCGTTGTTTCTTTAAGGCTTCTGGCCGCTTTTTCCTGCCTGCCGGTTTTGCTGGGCAGCCTCTCCCTTCCGGCCGAAGCGCGCGATGGACAGACTAGGTTTATTCTTGCGGCCAGCTGGGAGCCGGCATTCTGCGCTACCAACGCTGAGAAAGCCGAGTGCCGGGACGAGAGTGCCAACGGCTTCGATGCCACCCACCTCTCGCTGCACGGGCTCTGGCCGATGCGGCAGAACTATTGCGGTGTGCCGGATGCGCTGCAACAGGCCGACCGCAGTCATGGCTGGGACAGCCTGCCTGCCGTCGAACTGTCGGCGGCGACCAAGGCCGCTCTCGGCAAGGCAATGCCGGGCACGCAGTCTGGCCTCGAGCGCCATGAGTGGCTGAAGCACGGAACCTGCACGAAACTCTCGGCAGACGCCTATTTCGGCACTGCCGTGTCACTGATCGATGAATTGAACGCATCTGCCGTCGGCGCGCTGTTTGCGGCGAACGTCGGCAAGACGCTGGATGCCGAACGCATCAAGGCCGCATTCGACAAAAGTTTTGGCCAGGGTGCCAGTGACCGCGTCAAGATGAGCTGCCGCGGAAACGGCAGCGCCCGGGTGATTTCGGAGCTCACCATCGGCTTGTCGCAGGATGCGGTATCGCCCGGCGAGAGTGGTCCGAGGCTGGGCAAGCTGATCCAGGGCGCCGGTAGTACCGCGTTCGGCTGCAGCGAAGGTCTGGTGCAGGCCGTCGGCCGCTAGGATTTCTGACTGCGCGGTGGCGTTGTCCGATGGGTATCGTCAGCGGCGGGTCAGGCTTGGACGTCGGCGGTTTGGCTGATTGCGTCACCCCGATGGTCGACAAATGCGGCGCAAGGCCGGTTTCGGCGTTGCCGCGCGGCGTGGTTTCCCTTACATAGCGGCTCAAACCCAGATCTCTTGCGCCTAGGAGAAGCCCAGCAATGGCACGTCAATTCATCTATCACATGTCGGGACTCAACAAGTCTTACGGCGCCAAGAAAATCCTCGAGAACGTCAACCTGTCGTTCTACCCCGATGCCAAGATCGGCATCCTCGGCCCGAACGGCGCGGGTAAGTCGACCGTTCTCAAGATCATCGCCGGCCTGGACAAGGAATTCACCGGGGAAGCCTGGCTCGCGGAAGGCGCGACCCTTGGCTATCTCGAGCAGGAGCCGCATCTCGACGAGACCAAGACGGTGCGCGAAAACGTCATGGAAGGCGTTGCCAAGAAGACGGCCGTGCTCGAGCGCTACAACGAACTGATGATGAACTACTCCGACGAGACGGCCGAAGAAGGCTCGAAGCTCCAGGATATCATCGACAGCCAGAACCTATGGGACCTCGAAAGTCAGGTCGAAATGGCGATGGATGCGCTCCGTTGCCCGCCGCCTGAATCGGAAGTCACAAGCCTGTCGGGCGGTGAGCGCCGTCGCGTTGCGCTCTGCCGGTTGCTACTGTCGCAGCCGGACCTGCTGCTCCTCGACGAACCGACCAACCATCTGGATGCCGAGACCATCGCCTGGCTCGAAAAGCACCTGCGCGCCTATCCCGGCGCCGTGATGATGATTACCCACGATCGCTACTTCCTCGACAACGTCACCGGCTGGATCCTCGAGCTCGACCGTGGCCGCGGCATTCCTTATGAAGGCAACTACTCCGCCTACCTGCTTGCCAAGGCAAAGCGCATGCAGCAGGAAAACCGCGAAGAGGCAGGACGTCAGAAGGCGATCTCGCGCGAACAGGAATGGATCGCCTCCAGCCCGAAGGCTCGCCAGGCTAAATCCAAAGCCCGTATCAAGTCCTACGAACAGCTGGTCGATGCCGCCGAGAAGCAGCGTCCCGGCGACGCCCAGATCATCATCCCGGTCAGCGAGCGTCTCGGCCAGGTTGTCATCGAGATGGAGAACGTTTCCAAGGGGTTCGGCGACGAGCTGCTGATCAAGGACTTGTCGATCAAGCTGCCGCCCGGTGGCATCGTCGGCATCATCGGCCCGAACGGCGCCGGCAAGACGACGTTGTTCAAGATGATCACCGGCCAGGAAAAGCCCGATGCCGGCACCATCCGCATCGGCGACACCGTGCAACTCGGCTATGTCGACCAGAGCCGCGATGCACTGGATGGCTCGAAGACCGTCTGGGAAGAAATCTCGGGCGGCGCCGAAATCATCAAGCTCGGCAAGTTCGACATGAATTCAAGAGCTTATTGTGGCGCGTTCAACTTCAAGGGTGGTGACCAGCAGCAGAAGGTCGGCAATCTTTCCGGCGGCCAGCGCAACCGCGTGCATCTTGCCAAGATGCTGAAGGCTGGCGGCAACGTGCTGCTTCTCGACGAACCGACCAACGACCTCGATACCGAAACGCTCGGTGCGCTGGAAAGCGCGCTGGAATCCTTTGCCGGCTGCGCCATTATCATCAGCCATGATCGCATGTTCCTCGACCGGCTGGCGACCCACATCCTCGCCTTCGAGGGTGACAGCCATGTCGAATGGTTCGAAGGCAACTTCGAGGACTACGAGCAGGACAAGATCCGCCGCCTCGGCGCCGATGCGTTGAACCCGAGCAGCCAGGCCTACAAGCGTCTGACGCGCTGATCGCCACCGGCGCGCGCTACACAAATTCGAGATCCCCCGCAGCCGCGGGGGGTTTCATTTGCGGCCCTGAACTGCCGGTTCACCGGCTCGCATCTGACAGTAGCGACCTTCCATTTCCCACTTGCGCCATTGCCCTCAATCACATAAAGATATGTTTATGTCTTGATTGGGTGAGTGTATGGCGGATCTTGTTAAATTTGGTCTCGAGGGGCTGGTCGATGTCCTGAAAGCAGCGGGCGAGCCGACGCGGCTCCGGCTGCTGGCGCTGCTGGCCGCCGGCGATTTGACGGTCACCGACCTCACCGAAATCCTCGGCCAATCCCAGCCGCGTATTTCCCGGCATCTGAAGCTTCTGGGCGAGGCGGGCCTGATCGATCGCTACCAGGAAGGCGCCTGGGCCTATTTCCGCCTGAAGCAGGATGGTGCTGCCGTGCATCTCGCCCGCACGCTGCTGCGCCATGCCGACGAGAGTGACCCTGTCCTGCTGCGCGACAGCGAACGTCTCGGTTCGGTGAAGCATGTACGCGCTGAGCGCGCCCAGGCCTATTTCAGCCACAACGCTGCCGAATGGGATGAGCTCCGCCGTCTGCATGTGGCCGACGAGGATGTCGACGCTGCGCTGAAGCAGCTGATCGGTACCCGGCCGATCGACACGTTTCTCGATCTCGGGACGGGAACGGGGCGCATGCTTCAGCTGCTGTCCGGCGTCTACCGCCGCGCCATCGGCGTCGATGCCAGCCGCGACATGCTGGCAGTCGCACGGGCCAATCTCGACAAGGCGAATATCACAACCGCCTCGGTGCGGCACGGGGATATCTTCAATCTGCCGCTCGAGGCGCAGGATTTCGACCTGATCACCATTCATCAGGTACTGCATTTTCTCTACCAGCCGGAACTTGCGATCGGCGAGGCGGCGCGCATGCTGCGGCCGGGCGGCCGGCTGGTGATCGTCGATCTCGCCCCGCACGCGCTGGAATACCTGCGCGACGACCATGCACATCTCCGCCTCGGCTTCAGCCACGCGACGATGGAGGAGTGGTTGAAGAAGGCCGGACTGGAGCTCGAGGAGGTCAGGGACCTTCATTCCGGAAAGCAGAGTGGCGAGGATCTGACGGTAACGATCTGGGTGGCGCGCGATCCGCGCCTGCTGATCGCGACCAGTGAAAGCCGTCAACCAGCATTACGCGCAGAAAAGAGGGCCTGACATGACTTCTACACCGGACACAGGGCGCAGCGACGTCAGCATCTCCTTCGAGTTCTTTCCGCCAAAGACACCCGACATGGAAGGCCAGCTTTGGGCCGCCATCACGGAGCTGACGGAATGGCAGCCCGAATTCGTCTCCGTCACCTATGGGGCCGGCGGTTCGACCAAGGCGCCGACGCTGAATACCGTGCGCAGGATGATCGCCGAGACGCCACTGCCGACTGCCTCGCATCTCACCTGCGTCAGTGCCACGCGCGAAGACACACACCGGGTCGTCGATGAGTTGCGTGCGGCCGGCGTCAGGCACTTCGTTGCCCTTCGCGGCGATCCGCCCGGCGGCATCGGCACCGCTTACCAGCCACATCCCGGCGGCTACGAGAATGCCGCAGCGCTGGTGGCGGGCTTGCGCGATATCGGCGATTTCGAGATCTCGGTGTCTGCCTATCCGGAGAAGCACCCGGAAAGCCGCGACACGGCTGCCGATATCGACATGCTGAAGCGCAAGGCCGACAACGGCGCCGACCGTGCCCTGACCCAGTTCTTTTTCGACAATGACGTCTTCGAGACCTACATGGAGCGGGTGCGGGCGGCTGGTATCGCCATTCCCGTGCTGCCGGGCATCATGCCGATCCAGAACCTGACGCAGCTGAAGCGCTTTGCCGGCATGTGCGGCACTAGTATCCCGTCCTATCTGGACGAACGCTTTGCCGGGCTCGACGACAAGCCTGAAGAGCGGGCCAAGGTGGCGGCCGATGTCGCGGCAGAGCAGATCGAGGACCTCGTGCGTCGCGGCCACCGGGAATTTCATCTCTACACGATGAACCGCGCTCCTCTGGTCGGCGCCGTGCTCGAGCGGCTGGGTTTCAAGCGCACGAAGATCGCAGAGGCGGCCGGCGCTGCTGCTTGAACCACGAAAAAGCGCCGGCCTTTTCAGGACCGGCGCTCATTTCAAACCCACATGTTAAGCTTAGAGAAGCCTGCATTTCCGGTCGCGGCGAGCCGCGAGCGGCGTCTCAGATGAATAGCATCGTCACGACGAACATAAATGCTGCACTGATCAGAAGGACGTTGATGGATTGCGTCAGTCCCATGGTCTGCCTCCTCCGTTAACCCTTAGAGCCTATGTCACAAATATGTCGCCCGAAAGCGATTTCCATACTGCACCGCAGCGGGCTGTGCGAGATTCGCTAATGTTTTGTCGTTAGCCGTTGATTCTAAACGTCAAAATAATTGTGTATTTCTTTACGAATGCTAACGCCAGATTAACGCCATGGCGTGGCTCAGGTCTTTGCTGCCGACGGTCTGCTGCGCGAAAAAAGCCGTCCGTCGAGGATAACAAGGCCGAGCCCGATCAGCAGCATGCCGGCCACCTGGGTGGCGCCGAGCCGCTCTCCCAGGAAGACGAATCCTAACAGGATAGCGCTCGGTGGAACCAGCAAGGTGACCAACGACGTGTTGGTGGCGCCGGCAAGCGTCATGATGCGGAAATAGAGAATGTAGGCGAAGGCGGTCGACAGAAGGGCCAGGGCGACAATGGCAGCAATCGTCTGCATCGGCGGCATGGCGAGCGTCCAGGGTTGATCGACCAGCAGCGAAACCGGCAGCATGATGAGCGACGAGCCGGTCAGCTGGCCTGCGGCGGTCACCGGCGCGGGGATGCCCTTGAAGCGCTTGGAATAGACGCCGGCAAGGCCATAGGACATGGCGGCGACGATGGGCAACAGCAGCGCCCAGAGCGGCGCACCTGCGGCATCCAGCGCTCCCGGCCCCACCAGCACGACGGTGCCTATCAGCCCGACGAAGCAGCCGATGATTTTCGCCCGACCGGGCTTCTCGTCCTGCGTCGCGTAATGGGCGACGATGACCGTCCAGATCGGCGTCGTGGCGTTCAGCACCGAGGCAAGGCCGGCGCCAATCTCGGTCTCGCCGAGAAAGATCATGGCGTGGGGGATGGCGTTGTTGATCAGCCCGAGCAGCAAGAATTGCCGCCAGTGGCTGCGCAGCAGGCCGTAGATACCGTATCGGCCACCGATATAGAGATGCAGCGCCGCGGCGGCCAAAATCAGCCGCAGGAAGACCAGCGTGAACGGCGGTACATCGTGCACAGCGATACGCGCAAAGAAGAAAGACCCGCCCCAGATCAGGCTGAGGAGCACAAGCAGCCCCCAGGTCAGCGCATTCATGCGATTGTCAGCTTCCATCCCGGCTCCTCCAGTCCAAAGCAACACAATCGCAGCTCCCGCCACCGCATCCACCCGATTCCCGCTTGCCGTGCAAGGGGTGTTGGTTTGGGGGCGTGGGTGGTGGTGAAGGGGGGCGGTGAGGAGATCCTAAACAATCCCCCGCTTTATTGGGAAACTCAGGATTGTCGTGAGCTTGCACTGAGCTCCCGCCTTACGAGCTCGTCACACAGATTGGATACGGCGACGGCGTCTGAGGTGTCGACGATGGTGATGTCATGGCTGCGAGCGGCGAGGTGCATTTCCGAATTGTCGCGCAAGGATCGGTCTATGAATTTGTCGATGATGCTGCGTCCAGCTTGATCGCGCTGGGCATATTCGGCCTCGGATCGCATTCTTTCCCTAAGGAGGTCGTTGTCAGCATACAGGAAAACAGGAGATATTTCGTTAGAGACAAGCGGAGCTATAAACTCGGGGCGAAGTGCAGAGCCTTCGATTATAAAAGGTGTTCTGGCATGGACCCTGGCGTCAATCTGCTGCCGTATTGCCGGCCAGATGTTTTCGTGATGAACCCTTAGAAACCAATAGATGGTCTCATCGGAAAGCCGTGAATAATATTCAGCGACAGGCGGCCGTACCTCCGGCCAAGGGCGCCCGGGATGACGGGCGAGGCTATCCGTTGAAATCATGTCACATCCAAGCTGGCGGGCAAGGCGTGTCGCCAATGTCGTCTTGCCTACGTTGGAACTGCCGGAAATCAAAATGCCCATGCGTTCCTGTTTCGACAGTTGGAAAATTCCAGTGAAGCCGCGAGCTTTGTGCCTGATCTTTTCGATGCCGTGAAGTCGCCGGTCTTGGATGAAGTCTGCCTACCAACCCTCTGACGTCTCCAAGGCGAAGGCTGCTGAAACTTGATGTGTAGGTACTCGCGCATTGATGCCGACAGTCATTCCAAGGGCGACCTTCAGAGCCGCCCCCGTATTCCTCGGCAGTCTCCGTCCTCAGAGCGCGTTCAGCAGCGCTTCCGTGGCCCAGCCGTCGGCGGGGAGGCCGAGGCGGAACTGTTCTTTCTGGATGGCAATGCGGGTGCCGGAGCCGAGGATACCGTCGATCTCGCCGACGTCGTAGCCGTGCGCCTTAAGCTTGGTCTGGAGCGCACGCATGTCGGTGTCGCTCAGGCCCTTCTCGGGCGTGCCCTTGTTATAGGTCGGAGCGCCTGCGAAGCGGGTTGCGAGATAGGCGGCCGACGTCGTGTAGATGAACGACTGGTTCCATGCGAGGTAGACGTTGAAATTGGGGTAGGTGAGGAAGGCCGGGCCGAAGCGGCCCTGCGGCAGGATCAGCGCAGAGACCAGATTGCCGAAGGAGGTGTTGCCGTCGCGTGGCTTGACACCGAGGGCGAACCAGTCGGCGGCGGTCATGGTGCCACCGATGCCTGATTTTTCATATGGAAGCGTCGCCGGAAGCGTCACCTCCTGGAGCCAGGGCTGGCCGCGCTGGAAGCCCAGCGACTGCAGGAAGTTGGCAGTCGTCAGGATGACGTCCGGGGCGCTCTCGCGCAATTTTACCAGGCCGTCGCCATCGCCGTCCTCGCCATAAGCGATGATGGTCTTTGGCAGCAGCTGCGTCTGGCCGATCTCGCCAGCCCAGGCGCCCTGGGTCGTTGCAGGTTCGACATCGTTGCGCTGGACGAGTTCACTGAGCGCGATCAGCTGTTCGCGGAAGCGGTCCGGGCGGCGGCAGTCATGGGCGAGCGTGACGAGAGCGTTGCGGGTGTTGAAATCGCCCTGCACGGCACCGAAGTCGGTTTCCATGGCCCAGAAGGCGGTGATGACGCCGGCCGGCACGCCATGTTCCTTCTCGGCGCGCGCGAAGACGTCGGCGTACTGCGCCATCTTCTTGCGGCCGATATCGAGGCGCGCCTGGCTGACGGTGCGCTGCGAGAATTCGAGGAAGGTCTGCTTGAAGACGCCCTGGGCGCGGTCGCGGGCGAGGACCTTGGGGTCGATCTGGGCGCCGGCGACCGTCTTTTCGGCGGCTTCCGGGGTTACGCCTGCATTGATCGCATCGGCCTTGACGCCTTCGAGAAATGTGGAGAGGTCACCGCCGCAGGCGGCTGCCGGTGTCGGGTTCTGCGGGGCCGGGGCGCTCGTCTGGGCCGCGGCAGCACCTGCCATTGTTGATGCGAAGATCATCGCGAGTGCAGTGCGTCGAGCGTTGAAGCGGTCCATGGGCGGTCCTCGTTGCTTACGGATGAGGTCGCTTTCCCAGAACATGAGCTTCGATGCAAGAAGGAAATGGCGCTGGCTTCAAGAATTCTTGAGCTTCGTGACCGCCTCGACCCAGTTCCGCCAGTTCTTTTCGTTGCCGGCAAAGACGTTGATGTCCGTCGGCCCCTTGATGCCCGGGATGACGCCGGTCGAGGTATATTGCCAGAAGGCCCAGCGGCGATCGGCATAGGTGACGCCGGGATGCTTGGCGACCGAGCGGACCCAGAAGTGGTAGTCCTTGAAGTAGCCGACGAGGTTGTCGCGGTGAAAATCGACGGACGTGTAGATGATCGGCCGCATGTGATAATAGGCCTCGAGGCGGTCCATGAAGCGCTGCAGTTGCGCCCGTACGGTAACCGCATCGGGGCGCAGGCGGCAGGTTTTGGATTCCGCGTTCCATTCAACATCGAGCACCGGCGGCAGCACCATGGCCGATTTCGGCACGTTGCGGATAAACCAGTCGGCCTGCTCGTCGGCGGAAGAGCAGAAATAGTAGAAATGGTACGGCGCGCTCGGGATGCCGGCAGCGCGGGCCTCGCTCGAATATTCCTGGAACTTGGTGTCGACGATATCCTTGCCTTCGGTCGCCTTGATGAAGGCGAAGGCTACGCCGGACGACTTGACCGTCCGCCAGTCGATGTCGCCCTGCCATTTGGAAATATCGATGCCGTGGATGGGGTGCAGTTGCGGATGGTCGGCGCCGAAATCCTGCGGCTTGGTATCGCGGAAGCGGGATTTCGGTATCGACTTCGTCTCCATGAAGTCATAGCTCGAATTGCAGCCGCTCAGCAGCAGGACCAACGGCAGTAAACATAACAAAAGCCGGCGCATGGGCGTCCCGTATCCAGGTGAGGTGTTATTCTGCCCAAGTTCAAGTTTTCGGCCGACGAATCGCAGCCGTGGCGGAAAAGGCACTGAAGCCGTTTTCATCATATCAACGTAAAAAATGCGTTATCTTCAAGCTAATTATGCGCGCGCCGTCACAATAACTGCCCGTATCGCATAGCCGCGGCCGATATCTTCAACCGAAAGCCTGGCGCCCAGCCTGTTGCAGCGCTCTTCGAGCACGGCCTGAAGGTCTGCGCGGGGTGTCACATGGAAGCTTCGCAGCCACGACTGCAACCCCTTGCGGAACCAGCCGGGCAGGCGCTGCTGCTGGCCGAAGTCGACGATATGCAGCTCACCACCGGGCTTCAGGGCATCGATTGCGGCGTCGATCGCGGCTTTCCAGTCGGGGATCATCGACAGCGCGTAGGAGATCATGATCCGGTCGAAACCCTCGGTGCCGAAATCCTGTGCCTTGAAGCTGGTCGCATCGGCAACCTTGAAATCCGGCATCGGCGATATCCCGCGAAAGCTCGCCCGGGCCGATATCAGCATCTCCTGCGAGATATCGAGGCCGAAGAGCCGGGCGGACGGGAAACGGCGGTGGGCGTAGAGCAGGTTGCGGCCGGTGCCGCAGCCGACTTCCAGCAGCGAGCCGCCGAAGGGCATGTTGAGGTGGTTGATCGTGCGGTCGCGGCCGAACAGGTAGTATTTGCGCGTCAGGTCGTAGATGTGCCGCTGGTAGCGGTACATGCCGTCCATCAGGCCGGCATGGCCGCCGACTTCAGGCTCCGGGCCGGCCTCGACGCGGCTCATGGCTTTTTACCGTAGATGTGGAAGCCGCCATAGATGGCCGAGCGGTCTCGAGCGTTGAGGGCGTGCGAGCGCTCCTCGACATATTCCCACTGGTCGCGGATGGCGGGCGACAGGCGACCCTCGATGATGCTTTTCTCGGCGGCCGTGCGGAAAATGACCCGGGCGCCCGGTGCCGCTGTGCGGCTGATCTCGGCCCAGAGCTCGTTGAGCTGGGCATCGTTCATCCAGTCCTGCGCGTCGAGAAGCACATAGCGATCCATCGACGCTGCCTGCTTGGTGGCGAGCAACTCGGTGAAGTTCAGATGATGGACGGTGACGCGCTCTGCATTGGCCCGGATCGCTGCAAAGTGTTCCGGTCTGAGGTAGGTCGGCAGGGGCCCCTTGTCGGCTTCGGGATAGCGACGGGCGAAGGCCTGCCAGGCGAAATAGTTTTCGCTCATCGGGAAATGGCAGATGAGCTTTTCCAGCCGGTACTTCAGGACCGCAGCGATGGAGCCGTCGCCGGCAAGGCTTGCCAGTTCGTCGTATTGCTGCGGGGGAATACCGAGGCCGAACAGTGAGCTCTTGCGACCAAGCAGCCAGCGCACCATGCGCCGCTCGAAGACCGGCGAGATCTCGGTATCGAAGAACTGGCGCTGCTCCTGCAGGGTGCGGGCTTCCGTAAGCTTTGCAAACTTGACGCCGTGCAGGCGGCCGAGCAGATGGGCGGCGCCGATAAAGCGGCCAAGCAGGCCGGTGCGGTAGATGTTGCGGTTGAACACCGTGACGCGGCGACGGCCGAGCATGTCGCGGCCGTTCCAGTAGGCGCCGGTCGCCTCATCGAGGCCGGGGGCGATGAAGCGATCGAATGCCTGGCTGTTGACGCCGACATCCGGCGTGCCGAAGAAGCGGACGACATCGCCGTGGCCGGGCAGCAGCCGGAAGGCGGCGAGCTTCAGCCTGTTCAGCGCGATATGGTGCGGATTGAGATCGACGACGTCGATGGAGGCCGGGTTCTGCGAGAGGTAGGCGAGCATGTTGCAGCCGCCGGAGCCGATTGTGACGATGCGGTGGTGTGGACGGAGTTCCATTGCTTCCATGTCGACATCCGGGTCTTCCCAGATCTGCGGATAGACGAGGCCGGAAAACAGAAGGCCGAACAGGCGCTCGGAAAAGCCGGCCTTTGACAGCGCCTTGTGCTGGAGGAGCGCGTCCTTGATCTTCCTGTTCTTCGGGAAGCTGCTGTCCGAAGCGAATTCCGTCATGATTCGTCACCCCGTTGCGGTTCGGCGCATGTAACGCGGCAGTGCTACAGCCGCGTGACAGGCCGGCGCGGCAGGGCAGCGGCCAGCATGGCCCTCTCGGTCTATTGATAGGTCACCTCTTGATCGCTGCCGACTTTGCTGCTTGTTTCGTCGTCAAACTGGCGGAGACATGAGATGCGTTTGAGAGCGAAGATCGGGCTGGGATTGGCGGGGTTCGTGATGGCGGGCGTGGCGGGTGCCGCCGCCTGGCTCGCCATCGCACCCCCCGATCTGCTGAGGGTTGCCGATGGCTATGCCGCCAAGATAGTCTGTTCCGGCGTCTTCATTTCGGGCCGGGATCCCCAGGTTATTCTCTCCGAAGATGTGCAGGCGCCCGGCAATCCGGCGCTGAGGCTCGTTCGCCTCTCCATTTCCCGTGACGAGGGCGTCGTCTCTGCCCGGATGCTCGGCCTGTTCGCTCCCAATTTAGCCGTCTATCGCGGGCCGCTCGGTTGCGCCAGCGTGCCCGACGGGGACATGAAGATGGCCGCACATTTGTCGATGCCTCGCGTTCCGGTCGTGACGGGACGGGATGCCGACTGGCCGGATGGCGATAACGCAGCCGGCGAACCCAATGCCGCTATTGCGGATGTGATCAAGGATCCTGCCGTTGGCGGGCCCGGGATGCGGGCGATCGTGGTCATCAAGGATGGCAGGCTGGTAGCCGAAAGCTATGGCAAAGGCTTCGATGCCGGCATGCCGCTGCTCGGCTGGTCGATGACCAAGACTGTCAATTCAGCGATTATCGGGCGCCTCATGCAGGCGCGGCGGATGTCCTTCGATGATGCCGACCTGCTTCCGGAATGGCACGGCGACGGTCGATCGAAGATCACGGTGGCAAACCTCCTGGCGATGGAAAGCGGCCTTGCCTTCAACGAATCCTATGGCTCGGTCACAGATGTGACGCGGATGCTCTTCCTGGAGCCGGACATGGCGGCGATGGCTGCAAGTGCGCCGCAGGTCTCTCCTCCAAAGCAGGAATTTCATTATTCCACGGGGACAGCGGTGCTGCTGTCGCGGATCTGGATGAACAGGTTCGACAATCAGCACGCGGCCCGGGACTACCCCCACGATGCCCTGTTTGCCCCGCTCGGCATGTCGAGCGCCGTGCTGGAGGCCGACGAGCACGGCACCCTTGTCGGCGGATCCTATCTCTACGCGACGGCCAGGGACTGGGCGCGGTTTGGGCAATTCCTGCTTCAGGATGGCGTCTGGCACGGGCAGCGGTTGCTACCGGAGGGCTTCGTGGGCGCGATGCGGACGCCGACGAAAGCATCCAACGGGATATTCACCCAAGGCCAGGCGTGGTTGTCAGCCCCGGGCGGTGGAAGCCGGCATTTCGGATTGCCGCTGGATACGTTCTGGCTGGTTGGTCATGACGGGCAGAGCGTTGCGATCGTGCCGTCGGCCAATATCGTTGTCGTTCGCCTCGGACTTACTCCGGACGAATTGAACTATCGGCCTCAGATTCTTGTGCAAAAGATCGTCGATGCGCTCAAAATTGTAAAAACCTGACGGGAACCTCAGTAGTTTCCGTTGGCGACGTTGGTCATGCCCTTGTTCTTGGCATCGTAGTAATAGCCACGCGCGTAAAGGGCGACTGCGGTGTCGAGCTTGTTGTCGGCCACCATCCATGCACCGCGCAGATACTTTGCGGCATACTTGATGTTGGTCTCGGCATCGAAAAGGCCGGAGGCTGGGCCGTCGTAGCCCATGGATTTTGCCGTGTTGTACTTGATTTGCATCAGGCCGAAATAGCCGCGATTGTTGAAAGCCTTTGGATCATAGCGGCTTTCTCGGTGCACGACGCGGTGGATTAGTGCTGCCGGCACCTGATAGAGTTTCGCATATTTCTCGATCAGCGTGGTGATGTGGCCCTTTTCCTCGGAGGACACATTGTCATCGCTTCTCTCTTCCAGAACGGCAGGTACGATGCTCGGGCCTGTCGTGTCGAAGTTGAAGTCGTAATGAAGACGGTTGTCCGCGTAGCTGAGGTTTGCAGCCTGAGAGGGGGCGGCATAGGCAACCTGCGTCGCGGTGAAGGGGCTGGCTTCGCCCGGGCGTGGTGTCGGCACGACTGCCTGGATCGCTACCATTTCCGGCGTCATCGGGATAGCGTTGCCGCTTTCAACCAGCGCCGAGCTCAAGGCCGGGGTCTGCGTGATATCCCCGGGGCGGGAAGGATTGGGTGTGGGAATGGCAACCACTGACGGGATTAGCATATCGTCTGAAGAGGCATAGGCGGCGGACGCCGAGGTATTTGCCGCAGGAGCGCCGGTGACCGAAGCAATGGCGACCTGCGCCTCGCTGCCCTTGCCGGATTTTCCAGCAGGTTGCCCCATGCGGTCCTGCATATTCGAGGCCTGGTCGGCCGGCAGGCGTGGGCCTATCGCCGCAGCTGTCTCGGTCCCTGGCAGGCGGCCGGATTTCGAAAGGGTCGCTGTCGCCTGTGGCTGGGCCTGCGACACAATCGCCGTCGTGGAACCGGGCGTTGCTGTTGTGGAAACTTGTGCCGTCGATGTCGGGTGGGGGACGTTTGTCGTCGTATGAGAGAGATCTGCCTGGGATGTCTGCTGCTGGGTGGCACAACCGGCGAGGCCACCGCAAAGGATTGCCGAGACGGCGACGCTGCGCTTCAGGCTCGTAAATCCGCTGGCTATCATGCTGTCTCTTTCGAAAATTGCGTTCCACCTGCGATGCAATTCGGTCACAGGGGAATTAAATTATGAACGCCAATTAACCTATTCGTGACAGCCCCGCAAGGTGGGACGGCGACTAAGCCGCCATTCGCCGGTATCCGGCCGTGACGGCGCCGGCCGCAATCAGCAACGTTCCCCCTGTCCTGTTGACCGCGCGCTGCACGCTGGCCTTGCGGATGTAGCCGCGCGCAACGTCGGCCAGCAGGCCATAGAGAAACGCATTGAGGGCTGCGAGGACGAGGAAAGTTGCTTCCAGGATAAGGGTTTGCGGCAAGAACGGCTTGCCGAGGTCGAGGAACTGCGGAACGAAGGCAATAAAGAAGATGATACTTTTAGGATTGAGTGCCGTTACAACATAGGCGTGCAGGAAAATCTTGGACGATCTTTCCTCGGGAAGGTTATCGTTGTCGCCCATCGGGCCGGTCACGACAGGGGCGCGCCAGAGCTTGATGCCGAGAAACATCAGGTAGCCTGCGCCGATCAGTTTGAGCACCGTGAACAGGCCTGCCGAAGTTGCCAGCAGGGCACCGAGGCCGGCAAGCGAGGCGGTCATCGCGGTGAAGTCGCCGAGCGTCACCCCGGCAACGGTTGCGACCGTCGTGCGCCGGCCGTGGCCAAGCGCATACGATATCACCAACAGGATCGTCGGGCCGGGGATAGCCAGCATGACGGCAGAAGCGGCGGCGAAGGCAAGCCAGGTTTCAACGGACATCGAATCATCCTCATCCCATCCGCCACCAGCGAAGACACCGTCTTCACGCTTCGTCAATCATCCTTCGCGGTATTGCTGGCCAATGTGGTCCATCACTTCGCCGAACCACTTTGCCGACATGTCGAACTTCTTGCCGCCCTTGATGCGCGGGAACTCGATTGTACGCAGCTTTCCGCCCTGGCCTTCGTCATGGCCGGTGACGCCGGAGACCTTGTTGAGGGCGCTTTCGACTGCGAGGTCGACCATGCCCTGGATCAGCCTGAGATCGTCGATATTGGCCGGCGCCGAGCGGGCGAAATAGCCGGATTTCTGGACCATGGACCGATCGGCATCGAGCAGGGCTGCAAACTGCTTCTGGAACCAGTTGCCGACATTGATGCTGTCGAGCTTCACGTGGCCGAAGGCATCGCGCTTGATGTTTTCGCCGGCAGCTTCGCGCTCGGCGATGATGGCATCGACACAGGCACCTTCGGAGACGAAGAGCGTCACATGGCCGTTCTTGTCCATCATCTCTTTCAGCCTGGCGGCCTCGGAATGGATGTCGAAAGCCATCTCCGGCAGGTAGAGACCGTCGATACTCTTCATCGCGGCGTTGGTCATCATGCCATCGACATATTCGTTGGCGCTGGTCTTCTGGATGTAGGCGCGCGCCGTTGCTGCCGTCAGCCAGCCGCAGCTGCGGCCCATGACCTCATGGATGACCAGCGAGCGCGGTGCCGCCGTTTGCTCGTTGCTGACATTATCGAAGAAGTGGGCGCCGACCTCGGCTGCCGTCCAGGCGCCAAGCGACTGCCGGATCGGCACGACGTCGTTATCGACCGTCTTCGGCAGTCCGACGACGGTGAGGTTGTAGCCGTTGGCGCCGAGGTAGGCAGCGAGATCGGCTGCCGTCGTGTTTGTATCGTCTCCGCCGATGGTGTGGAGGATGGTGACGCCGTCGGATGCCAGCCGTTCTGCAGCGACACGCAACGGGTTCTCGCCTTCCTTCACCATCCCACGCTTGACGAGGTCGGCGGCGTTGGTGAGCTTGACGCGGCTGTTGCCAATCGGCGATCCGCCATAGCGATGCAGCAGGTGCGCCTTTTCACGCATGGCGGGGGTGATTTCGATTCGGTCGGCCGTCAGGACACCTTGGTAGCCGGAGCGATAGGCAATCAACTCGATGTCGGGCGCGATGTCCGTGTAGCGCTCTATCAGCCCGCCAACAGCGGACGACAAGCAGGGCGCGAGCCCTCCGGCGGTGAGCATTGCGACTTTCTGTCTGGCCATGGTTGCCTCCTTGCAAGGTCAGTGCATCAACTCGGTGTTGCCTGATGGATGCGACAGGTGGGGAGGGCTGTAAAGTAAAGAATTTACGAATGGCGTGCTTTGCGGCCGAGCCAGACGACGAAGGCGACCAGCATCGCGAAGCCCACGGTCTCCAGCCCGACATGCTCGCCAAGGAGGAGGGCGGAAATGCCGAGCGTGAAGAAGGTCTGCATCAGCTGGACCTGGGCCACGCGGCCGATGCCGCCGATCGCAAGCCCCGCATTCCAGAAGAGAAAGCCGGCAAACATCGACATCAACCCGAGATAGGCAAAGGCGCCCCACGCTGTCACCGTTGGCGCGTGAAAACCGTTCGAGGCTGTCATGGCGGTACCGATGAGCGAGATCGGCAGGGTCACGACCAGCGCCCAGCAGATTGCCTCCCAGCCCGACAGGCTGCGCGAAAGCCTGCCGAGCAGGACATAGCCGAGCGCCACGATGACCGCGGCGGCAAACAGCCAGAGGTCGCCGGGCTGCATCTGGAAACCGTTTTGCGTCACCGAGAAGCTGACGACCAGGGTGGCGCCGATGACGCCGCAGATCCAGAACAGGATCCCGGGTCGCTCGCCGTCGATGATGGCGGCAAAGATCGCCGTCAACAGCGGCAGCAGGCCGAGGACGACGGCGCCGTGGCTTGCCGGGATGGTCTGCATGGCGATTGACGAAAAACCGGGAAAGGCGAAGACAACGCAGAGGCCGGCAGCGAACAACTGACCGAAGTGACCGCGCGGCAGCGGTCGGCGCAGGACGAGCAGCGTCACGATGGCGGCAGCGGAGGCGACCAGCGCGCGGCCGAAGGTAATGAAGGCCGGGGAGAAACCTTCCAGTGCAATATGGGTGAAAGGCAGCGTTGCACTGAAAATGAGGACGCCGATCAGCCCGAGGGCGAGGCCAAGAAGCTGCGGTCGGTCTGCAAAGGGCATGGTGGCTCCGGGATAAGGGTGACGCCAGCGCTTACAGGCCGGAGCGCCCCTGTCCAATTCATTTGACTTATGCGGGCAACATCGAAACCGATGGGAGCGGCATTTATGGTTAGATCATTACCTATTCGTGAAAGGTGTTTTCAACGCTGCGGCCAATGGTCAGCTTGCATTCGCCACCATTCTTTGATCAACGTGTTGCTCATTCTTTGGAGTAATCGGGATCGTCATGTCTATCTGGGAAAAGCTGCTGAATGCCGTCGGCACCGCGGGGAATGCCCTGTCAGGCGTGGTCGAAGCCATCCGGACGTTGTTCGAAGGCGATCCCGAAACCCGCCGCAAGGTGGCGTTCTCGGTCGCGATCATCGCGCTTTCTGCCAAGATGGCGAAGGCAGACGGTGTCGTCACCGAGAATGAAGTCAATGCCTTCCGCGAGATTTTTGAGTTTCCGGATGACCAGGCGAAGAATGTCGCGCGCCTCTACAATCTGGCGCGCCAGGACGTTGCCGGCTACGAGGCCTATGCCGAACGGCTGGCAACGCTGTGCGTCACTTGCAGCGAAAACTGCCCCGTGCTCGAGGACGTGCTGGACGGCCTGTTCCACATTGCCAAGGCCGACGGATTGATCCACGAGAAGGAAATCTCGTTCCTCGCCCACATCGCCGAGATCTTCCAGATGGACGAAGAACGCTTCGAGCAGATCATGGCGCGGCATGTCTCCGGTAACGGGCGCGATCCCTACAAGGTTCTGGGCGTCAAGCCTTCCGACGATTTCCCGACCATCCGCAAGCGCTACCACGGCCTGGTTTACGAACACCATCCCGACCGCCTCGTATCGCGTGGCGTGCCCGAGGAGTTCCACGTCATCGCCAACGAGCGGATGGCGGCACTGAACGCTGCCTACGAGGAAATCGAGAAGGAACGCCGCGCCGCATGACATCGTTTGCGGCTGACTACAGCGGTGCCCTGGTGCAACCGTCTCCGAACCACGGCGAGCGGGCAGGTGGGCGCAAGCCGGATATGATCCTGTTGCACTATACCGGCATGGGCACGGCCGATGGCGCCCTCGACTGGCTCTGTCGGACGGAAAGCCAGGTCTCCAGCCACTATTTCATCCATGAAGACGGCCGGGTGCTGCAACTCGTGCCCGAAGCGCGTCGTGCCTGGCATGCGGGCAAGGGTGTCTGGCGCAAGGAAAACGATATCAACTCGCTCTCCATCGGCATCGAGATCGCCAATGCAGGCCACCCGGGCGGCTTGCCACAATTCCCCGATGCGCAGATCGATGCGGTCATTGAATTGTGTCGCGATTGCGGCGAGCGCTGGTCCATAGCGCCGGAAAGGGTGCTCGGTCACTCCGATATAGCACCCATTCGCAAGGTCGATCCCGGCGAGCGCTTTCCGTGGGCAAGGCTGCATGCCGCAGGGGTCGGTCACTGGGTGGAGCCATCGCCGATATCCGGGGGGCGCTTTTTCCAGATGGGCGACAGCGGGCAGCCGGTCGAGGCGCTGCAGTCGATGCTGTCACTCTATGGTTACGGCACGGAAATCAATGGCGATTTTTCCGCAGCCATGGCCGGCGATGTCGAGGCTTTCCAGCGGCATTTCCGCCAGGAACGGGTCGACGGGATCGCCGATTTCTCGACCATCGATACGCTGCATCGCCTGCTGCGGGCGTTGCCGCACTTCGCCTGAAGATTGCACCTGTCCAATTGTCTTTTGAATGCCTGCTTACGGCTTCCGGCATCGCAAAAGGCTGCAGATCCGGACGCTGCCACAGCATTTCCCTATTATCTGCGCATTGCGATGGTCTAACGGCGCCGATGAACAGCGGCGCTGAACCGTTCACTTATCCGGAACAGCAGCCGTAGACGACAACGTGGATTTTTGCGGGAACTGGCCATCGAGATGGCTATCCCGACGGCAGGGCAGCGCCATGCGCCGCTGCCGCGATCCCACCCGGAGACGAGAGACTGAATGAAAAATTTGATTGTTGCGACGGCAGCATGCGCAAGCATGTTGCTGATGGGATACGATTGCGCTTTTGCAGGCCAGCACCGGGTCAGGGTCGAGACGAAATCGTTCAAGACACTCGGCCGCAGCATCGGTTACGCCAGGCAGGATGCAACGGCTAGCACCGGCAACACCGTTGTTCCGGGTCCGAGCGACAATCGCTATTCCGAGATCATCACCAAATATGCCAGGCAGAACGGCGTCGATGTCGCGCTGGCAACGGCAGTCATCAAGATCGAAAGCAACTTCAACCCGCGTATGCGCGGCAGCCATGGCGAGGTCGGCCTGATGCAGGTGAAGCCGGCAACGGCACGGATGATGGGTTATTCCGGCTCGGTCAAGGGGCTCGCCGATCCCGATACCAACATCCGCATCGGCATGAAATATCTGGCCCTGGCGCAGACGCTCGGCGGTGGCGAGACTTGCAATACTATCCTCAAATACAATGCCGGCCATGGCGCGACGCGCATGAACCCGGTGTCCAAGCGGTACTGCGGCAAGGTGCTGGCGCTTCTCGACTAGGCGGCAAGTGCTTGAAGACGAATTGTTTATCAGGTGAACTTCGTCTGGAAATCCAGCCGATTGTCATGCTATCGATTCCCGATATCGATGGAGACCTGACATGGCAGCGGATTTCAAGTTCATCGTCATCGGTCGCGGCATGATGGGGGCGGCGGCTGCTCGCCACCTCGCCCGCCAGACGAACGGCGTCGCCGTGATAGGGCCTGACGAACCTGCGGATCGGAAGGTCCACAGCGGCGTCTTCGCCAGCCATTATGACGAGGGTCGTATCACCCGGACGATAGATCCCGATCCGAACTGGGCCTTGCTGGCAAACCGGTCGATTGCGCGCTACCGCGAACTGGAGCGGGAAAGCGGCATTGCCTTCTACTCCCAGGTTGGCTGCCTTGCGGTCGGGCCGAGGCAGGGTGGCGCAGATGCCTATATCGATCACGTCGCCAAAGCTGCCGAGGCTCTGAAAGTGCGTACCGAGCGGTTTGATGACGATGGCCTGCGTGCCCGGTTTCCATTCTTTGCGTTCGACCGCGGCAGCGAGGGCATCTATGAGCCACAGGGTGCCGGCCATATCAGCCCGCGCCGGCTGGTGAAGGCGCAATCGCTGCTTGCCGAAAAGGTCGGGGCGAAGGTGCTGAAAGAGACCGTAGTATCGATCCGCGACGAGGGCGGCATTGCCGTGGTGACGACGGGCGAGGGTAACGTCTACCGGGCGGAGAAGGCGCTGCTGGCTGCCGGCGGGTTTTCCATTGCCGCCAGCCTGTTGGCGGCTCCGGTCGAGATGATTGTCCGTGGCCGGACGATTGCCTATTTTGAGATCAGCGAAGCCGATGCAATGGCGCTCGGAACCATGCCGTCGCTGATCACCAAGGGCCCTGATGACGTCGACAGCATTTATTTGCTGCCGCCGATCCGATATCCCGACGGCAAGTATTACCTCAAGATCGGCGGGGATCCCGACGACTACGACATCACCAGCGACGCCGAGATGCGTGCCTGGTTTCGCACCGATGGCCGGGCCTCGGTACGCGATCACCTGACGCGGATCGTTCGACGGCTGGTTCCCGATTTGCGGCCGTTGTCGATATCGTCGGGCGCCTGTGTCACCTCCTATTCACCGTCGACCTATCCGATGATCGGCTACACGGCGTCGCCGCGGATTGGCGTCCTGACCGGCTGCAGCGGCACGTCGGCGAAGAGTTCGGATGAAATCGGCCGGCTTGGTGCCGAATTGCTGCTCGAGGGTCGAATCAACGACGACGCCTACAGCACGGATTTTGCACCATATTTTCGCCAGTGAGCGGATTTGCCGGCGGTCGTTGGATTTAAGGTGGCAATTGCCTGCGGCCTCGGCTAATGAGCGCCTACCAGTTGGCCGGGCAGCCGCGCTTCACAATGTCGAAAGGCGGTGGGGTGAGGAAAGTCCGGGCTCCACGGAAACACGGTGCCGGATAACGTCCGGCGAGGGTGACCTCAGGGAAAGTGCCACAGAAAGTAAACCGCCCGGTCCCGACCGGGTAAGGGTGAAAGGGTGGGGTAAGAGCCCACCGCGTCTCTGGTGACAGCGACGGCATGGTAAACCCCACCGGGAGCAAAACCGAATAGGGATGACGCGGGGCGCGCAAGCGCACCAGCCTGTTTCCGGGCCTGTCATCCGGGTGGGTTGCACGAGGCGGCACGCAAGTGTCGTCCCAGATGAATGGCTGCCACGTTCCGACTTCGGTCGGGGCCTTACAGAACCCGGCTTACAGGCCAACTGGTAATTTTTTTCGAGCACTGCGGTGGCGCCTCGCGCCCTTTATTTGCGGTCGCTAATCGATAGTCAAATGTCCAATTTTTTCAAGCAATGCGATCGCCTCTCAGGCGCTCGCGGCGGGCAAATGCCGCACTTCCTAACCTTTCGTTAAGCTTAACGGCCTATGAATATGGGGGACTGCAACCGGCTTCCGCAGGCCGTATCCCATTGACGCCCATATGGTCCCATGGTATCCCAAATTCGCACTGCACAGGGGCAAATCAAGGCCCAATCATCGCAAAGTAAAGGTCGTGCTCCTCTCGGGGAGACCGGGAAGACAATAGTTTTTCCGGCGGGCGAAGCTTTGTGCGATGGCGGCAGTGAATGTGGGCGAAGGATTTTCGCGCGACCAATGGAAACGGGTGTTTCGCGTCATGAAACGCTTCCTGTCGAATGCGACGAACAAGATCGATGCCAAGGGCCGCGTTTCCGTGCCTTCGGTATTTCGATCGGTGCTGTCGGAGCGCGCCATTCCGGAGCTGTACTGCTTCCAGGATTTCGTGTTCCCGGCGATCAGCATCGGCGGACTGGATCTGCTCGACCGGTTCGAGCAACAGATTGCGGCGGAAGATCCGTTTTCGTCGCAGGCGAATCAGATGTCGCTCCTCATCCATGGGGGCGGGGTCTTCATGAAGCTCGATGCCGAGGGACGGTTGATGGTCACGGATTTCATCCGCGATTTCACCGGAATCACCGACGAGGTGACCTTCGTGGGTCGGGCGGACTACTTTCAGCTTTGGGAGCCGCAGGCGTTTCAAGCCCTGCAGGCAACCGCAAGAGAGGAGCGCAGGCTGGCGGGCATGCGTTCCTGATACAACGAGGGGACGGAATGGAAGCTCAACCTGGCGGAGATTGTGCTGAAGCCGGTGGCGGGCCGCTTCGTCATATTCCGGTTCTCCTGGCCGAAGTCGTAAGGGCGCTGGAGCCTGCGCCTGGCAAGGTCATTCTCGACGGCACGTTCGGGGCTGGCGGCTATACGTCGGCGCTGTTGGCGTCGGGTGCCGATGTGATTGCGCTCGACCGCGATCCGACGGCGATTGCGGCAGGCCAGGCGCTGGTCGAAGCTCATCCCGGCAAACTTACTCTCATTCACTCGCAATTCTCGCAGCTGGCAGAGCATGCTCCTGAGGGCGGTCTCGACGGCATCGTTCTCGATATCGGCGTATCCTCGATGCAGATCGACGAGGCCGAGCGCGGCTTCTCGTTCCAGAGGAACGGTCCGCTCGACATGCGCATGTCGGCAAAGGGCGTGTCTGCTGCCGACGTCATCAACAATGCCAAGCTCGCCGACCTTATCCGAATCTTCGTCTTTCTCGGCGAGGAAAAGCAGGCGCCGCGCATTGCCCATGCCATCGAGAAGCGCCGTGCCGAAAAGCCTTTCGAGACGACGCGTGATCTTGCAGGACTGATCGAGCTGGTAACGCCCCGCAAGGCCAAGGACAAGATCCATCCGGCGACCCGTGTCTTCCAGTCGCTGCGTATCTTCGTCAACGACGAGCTCGGTGAACTGGCCGAAGCGCTGTTTGCCGCCGAGCGGGCGTTGAAGCCCGGCGGCCGCCTGGTCGTCGTCACCTTCCATTCGCTGGAAGACCGCATCGTCAAGAAGTTCCTCACCGACCGTTCGGGCCGCTCGACGGGCTCGCGCCATATGCCAGTCGTCCACGAGCGGGCGGCGACTTTCGATGCCATCGGCAAGCAGGTCGTCTCGGCCGGCGAGGTCGAGGCCGAGCTCAATCCACGTGCCCGTTCGGCCAAGCTGCGTGCTGCTGTGCGAACCGCTGCGCCGGCAGAAGCAGCCGACGTCTCGATTTTCGAGCTGCCGAACCTTGCCACCCTTGCAAAGCTTGGAGGTTGAGATGCTGAAGACCTTCGATATCGTGCTCATCGGCGTCATGACCACTGCGGCGGCCGTGACCTACACCATCAAGCACCGCGCCGAGCTCAAGCTCGAGGAGGTGCATCACCTCGAAGCCGAGATCAAGCTCGAGAAGGATACCATCGAGCTGCTGAAGGCCGACTGGGCGCTGGTCGTACAGCCGAACCGCCTCGAGCGGTTGGTCGCCAACTATAACAGCGAACTGCAGCTGCAGCCGACACTCTCGACATCCCTCGTGCAGCCGAATGAGCTGCCAATGCTGCGCAGCCAGCTACCGCCACCTCCGGGTATCATGGACGGCAAGCCGACCGCAAAGCCCGGCACATCAAAGGGCGACGACAGCGATGCCGATATCCGCAAGGTTATAGCCGACGTGGCAGCCAAGCCTGCGCCGAAGCCAGTCGCAAGGCTGGCACCGGCTAAGCATGGCAAGTCCGGTGTCGACGATATCAAAACGGGATCGGTGAAGCGCTGATGTCTTTTCTATCCCGCATCATGCTCTTGAAGAGCAAGGCACATTTTTCCGCCGGTACCAACGGCAAGCCAGTCGACGCGCTTGCAAGCGCGGTCGTCGAGGGATCGCGAAAGCGCAAGACGGGGCAGGCGCGGAGCCGCGTCCTGTTGTTGAGCGTGAGCTTCGGCGTCGTCTACTGCATTATCGGCGCGCGACTGGTCGAGTATGGCACTGCCATGCCCGATACCGTATCGAGCATTCTGCCGGCCGACAGGCTGATGGCCTCGCGGCCCGACATCGTCGACCGCAACGGGGCGCTGCTCGCGACCGACATCCGTACGGTGTCGCTGTTTGCCGAGCCGAACAAGATCGTCGATGTCGACGACGCCGTCGAAAAACTTTCGACAGTGCTGCCGGATCTCGATCTCAAGGGGACTTACAAAAAGCTTTCGACCAACACGTCGCACTTCGCCTGGCTGAAGCGCCAGTTGACGCCGAAGCAGCAGAGCCAGATCCTGGCGCTCGGTATTCCCGGAATCGGTTTCCGGCCGGAAAAGCGCCGCTTCTATCCCGGCGGCCCGACGGCCTCGCATATCCTCGGCTATGTCAACATCGACAACCGCGGCGTCATGGGTATGGAAAAATATATCGACGATCAGGGCCTTGCCGATCTCGCCGCCGTTGGCATGACCAGCAATGAGCCGCTTGAGCCGGTCAAGCTGTCGATCGACGTCCGCGTCCAGGCCATTGCCCGCGATGTCGTGACCAAGGCGGTCGTCAACTTCAAGGCCAAGGGCGGCGGTGCCATCGTGCTCGACGTTAAGACCGGCGAAGTCATCGCCATGGCGTCAGCCCCTGATTTCGATCCGAACGAGCCGAACGCGAGTGCCGCCGAAGGCTGGCTGAACCGTATGTCGAACGGCACCTTCGAGATGGGATCGACCTTCAAGACCTTCACGATGGCAATGGCGCTCGACAGCGGCAAGGTGACGCTTCGGGACGCTTTCGATGCCAGCGCGCCGATCCGCATCGGTGGCTTCGTGATCCACGATTTCCATGGCCAGGGCCGCGTGCTGACCGTTCCGGAAATCTTCCAGTATTCGTCCAACATCGGGACGGCGAAGATCGCCGATCTCGTCGGCATTGATGCCCACAAGGAGTTCCTGACGCGCCTCGGTCTCCTGACCCGGATGCCGACAGAACTACCCGAGGTGAAGACGCCAAGCCAGCCGAAAGTCTGGAAGAAGATCAACTCGATCACCATCTCCTTCGGCCACGGCGTCTCGACGACGGCGCTGCAGACGGCGGTGGCCGGTGCGGCGCTCGTCAACGGCGGCAAGCTTATCGAGCCGACCTTTCTGCCACGCACCGCAGAGCAGGCCGACCTGGTCGCGAAAACCGTCATCAAGAAGAGCACCAGCGACGACGTCCGCTTCCTGCTGGACTTCAATGGCTCCAAGGGTTCCGGTCGTGCCGCCCGCGTTCCCGGCTACGATGTCGGCAGCAAGACCGGCACAGCGGACAAGGTCGTCAACGGTCGCTACTCCCACACGGCCAACTTCAACACCTTCCTCGCAGCCTTCCCGATCGACAATCCCCGCTATGTGGTCATGAGCTTTTGCGACGAACCGATGACCGGCGAGCACGGGGGCACGATTTCAGCCTATACGGCAGCCCCCATCGCGCGCGATATCATCGCCCGTTCGGCAGCGATTCTCGGTGTAAAACCGAAATTCGGGGAGGGCGGCTCCGCCTTGCTGGTGTCTTATTGAGATTGAATGGATAACGCGGTCGATTCGCGTGGGGCGGGCAGGCCTAGAACAAAGAAGTAGACGCCATGAAATTGCGTGATCTCGTCGGGACTGATTTTCCCGAGTTGAACGGACCGGTCGGCGGCTCGCTGGGCGACATCGACATCACGGGTCTTTCCGCCGACAGCCGGCAGATTACGCCGGGAATGGCCTTTGTCGCGGTTGCCGGCACCAAGGCCGATGGCGCCGCCTTCGTGGCCGATGCCGCTGCGCGCGGCGCTGCTGTGATTTTCGCCCGGCATGCGGCGGATGCCGGTTCGGTTCCGGTTGTAGCCGTGTCCGAGCCGCGCCGCCTGTTGGCGCTGGCAGCCGCGCGCTTCTACGGGCGCCAGCCGGAGACGATGGTCGCCGTCACGGGTACGGCCGGCAAGACCTCCGTTGCCTCCTTCACCCGCCAGATCTGGGCGCATGCCGGAAGCACCGCCGCAATGATCGGCACGACTGGCGTCATCTCGCCCAGCCGCAACGACTATGGCTCGCTGACGACGCCGGATCCGGTGTCGCTGCACAAACTGCTGGCCGAACTTGCCGACGAGGGCGTGACCCATGCCGCGATGGAAGCCTCCAGCCATGGGCTTGACCAGTTCCGTCTCGATGGTGTGCGTCTCAAGGCTGCTGGCTTTACCAATCTCGGCCGCGATCACATGGACTATCACCCGACCGTAGAGGCCTATATGGCCGCTAAGATGCGGCTTTTCGATACGCTGCTGCCGCAGGGATCGCCAGCCGTCATCTTTGCCGACGACGCCTGGTCGGATCAGGCCGTAGCTGCTGCCCGGCAGGCTGGTCACGATATCCGCACCGTTGGCCGCAAGGGCAATTTCCTGACGTTGAAGCGGGTCGAGCATTCGCGCCACAAGCAGGTCGCCGAGGTGCATTTCGGCACCGAGATCTTCGAGGTTCACATTCCGCTGGCCGGCGATTTCCAGATCGCCAATGCGCTGGTTGCAGCCGGCCTTGCGATTTCGACCGGTGCTCCAGCGGCCGTGGCAATGCAGGCGCTGGAAAAGCTCCAGGGTGCTTCCGGACGGCTTGAGCTGATCGGCCAGACGCGCGACGGCGCGCTTGCCTATGTCGATTACGCCCACAAGCCGGATGCACTGGAAAACGTGCTTGCGGCTGTGCGGCCTTTTACCACCGGTCGTGTCATCGTCGTCTTTGGCTGCGGTGGCGACCGGGATCGTGGCAAGCGGCCGATCATGGGCGAGATCGCCTGCCGGCTGGCCGACGTCGTCATCGTCACCGACGACAATCCGCGCTCTGAACAACCGGCTGCCATCCGCGCCGAAATCATGGCTGCGGCCACCTCAGCCACGGAAATCGCGGACCGTGCCGAGGCTATCCGCGCCGCAGTCGACATGCTGAAGGCCGGCGATACGCTGATCGTGGCCGGCAAGGGGCACGAGGAAGGCCAGACGGTCGCCGGTGTCACCTTGCCGTTCTCGGATCATGCGGAAGTGCGCCGGGCACTAGGGGAGACGACATCTTGAGCTGGCTTTGGACAAGCGAAGACCTGATCGACATCATGCATGGCCGGCCTGTTGGCTCGTTGCCTGCGGGTATTACGGGAATTTCCATCGACAGCCGTTCGATCGGACCCGGCGAAGCCTTCTTCGCCATCAAGGGCGATCGTGTCGATGGGCATGACTTTGCGAGCATGGCGATGGCCAATGGCGCGTCGTTGCTGGTTGTCAGCGAAGCGCGACTGCCGGCACTCGGGCGCCTTACCGTGCCGATGATCGTCGTCGAGGATGTGCTGGCGGCATTGACCACGCTCGGCATCGCCGGCCGGCATCGGTCGCGCGCAAAGATCATCGGCGTTACCGGCTCGGTCGGCAAGACCACGACCAAGGAGATGCTGCGTCACGTGCTGTCGCCCTCCGGCAAGGTCCATGCCTCGGTCGCATCCTACAACAATCACTGGGGTGTGCCGCTGACGCTGGCGCGGATGCCAATCGATACCGACTTCGGCGTCTTCGAGATCGGGATGAACCATCCGGACGAAATCAGGCCGCTGGTGAAGATGGTCCGCCCGCATGTGGCGATCATCACGACGGTGGCCGCCGCCCATCTCGGCAACTTCAAGAGCATCAAGGAAATTGCGGCCGCCAAGTCGGAGATCTTCGAGGGCCTAGAGCCCGACGGAGACATCATCCTCAACCGCGACAGCGACCAGTTCTCGTTCCTCGAGCGCCAGGCGCAGGCGCTCGGCATTACGCGGATCTACAGCTTCGGCCAGCATGCCAAGGCCGACTTCCGGCTGGCAGAATTCAACGGTTCCGACGAGAAATCTGCCCTTTGGCTGACGCTCGGCAGCGAGACGTTCGAGATCGCAATCGGTGCACCCGGGCGCCACATCGCCGAGAATGCTCTCGCCGTGCTTGGCGCCGTGACGCTGGTCGGCGGCGACCTCGACAGGGCTATCGAGGCGCTGGCGACGCTGCAGCCGGAAAAGGGCCGCGGCAAACGCCACAGGCTTGCGATCAGGGCGGGCACGTTCACCGTCATCGACGAAAGCTACAATGCCAACCCCGCCTCCATGCGCGCGGCAATGGCGCTGCTGGCAACGGGTGCCGGTGATGATCGCGGACGCCGCATCGCCGTCCTTGGCGACATGCTCGAGATGGGCGAACATGCGCGTAGGGTGCATGCCGATCTGGCGGGTCCGCTGATTGCTGCGGGGATCGAACACGCCTGGCTCTCCGGACCGGAGATGCTAGCCCTGAAAGAGGCGCTGCCTGAAACAGTGCAGGTCGAATATCGCGAGACGACGGAAGAGCTCACCGCCTTCGTTCTTTCCTCGGTTGCGCCCGGCGATGTGCTGATGATCAAGTCGTCGCTCGGCATCGGGTTCGGCAAGATCGTGGCGGCTTTGCTTGACAAATTTCCTGCAGTTTCCGACACGAAGCCGCAAACCTAATTGAATTTTGACCCTAGAAAGGGCCCTGGATGCTGATCTGGCTCGTCGACCTCTCTGAACATGTGAAATTCTTCAATCTGTTCAGATACATCACGTTTCGCACCGGCGGCGCCCTGTTCACCTCGGCACTGATCGTCTTCCTGTTCGGACCGAGAATCATTGCATCTCTTCGCCTTCGCCAGGGCAAGGGGCAGCCGATCCGTGCCGATGGACCGCAGACGCATTTCAAGAAAGCCGGCACGCCGACGATGGGCGGGCTGATGATTATCGCCGGTGTCGTCGGCTCCTGCCTGTTGTGGGCCGACCTTTCCAGCGTCTATGTGGTTGCGGTTCTCCTGGTAACGCTCGGCTTCGGCGCCATCGGCTTCTACGACGACTATCTCAAGGTCACCAAGCAGAGCGACAAGGGCTTCTCCGGCCGCAAGCGCCTGTTGATCGAATTCGTCATTGCGTGCATCGCCGTATATTTCATGATGCGCTCGGCGTTGGCATCGGGTCCGGCCGGATCGACTTTCGGCTCGTCGATCGCCTTTCCTTTCTTCAAGGACTTCATGATCAATCTCGGTCTGTTTTTCGTGCTGTTCGGCGGCTTCGTCATCGTTGCGGCCGGCAACTCGGTCAACCTGACGGATGGACTCGACGGTCTCGCCATCGTTCCGGTGATGATCGCAGCGGCGTCGTTCGGCGTCATCGCCTATCTCGCCGGCAACGTCGTGTTTGCCAATTACCTGCAGATCAATTTCGTGCCCGGCACCGGCGAACTTTCCGTCGTGCTTGGGGCGATGATCGGGGCGGGGCTCGGTTTCCTGTGGTTCAACGCGCCGCCGGCCGCTATTTTCATGGGCGATACAGGCTCGCTGGCGCTGGGTGGCATGATCGGCACGGTTGCCGTCGCCACCAAGCATGAGATCGTCATGGCAATCATCGGTGGGCTTTTCGTCATGGAAACGTTGTCGGTCATCATCCAGGTCGGCTTCTTCAAGATGACCGGGCGGCGCGTTTTCCTGATGGCGCCTATCCACCATCATTTCGAAAAGAAGGGCTGGACGGAAAGCCAGGTCGTCGTCCGGTTCTGGATCATTGCCGTCGTGCTCGCGATGGTCGGCCTGTCTACACTGAAGCTGCGGTAAAAGAGATGATAGCGGTCACCACGCTCAAGGGGAAAAGGGTTGCGCTGTTCGGGCTTGGCGGCTCGGGCCTCGCCACGGCCCTGGCGCTGGTGGCTGGCGGTGCTGACGTCACCGCCTGGGACGACAATCCCGACAGCGTTGCCAAGGCGACGGCCGCCGGCGTTCCGACGGCCGACCTTAGAACAATCGACTGGCCAAGGCTGTCGAGCTTCGTGCTGTCGCCCGGCGTGCCGCTGACCCATCCGAAGCCGCACTGGACCGTTGACCTCGCCCGGTCGGCAGGCGTCGAGATCATCGGCGATGTCGAATTGTTCGTTCGCGAGCGTCGCGTGCACGCACCGGATTGCCCGTTCATCGCGATTACCGGCACCAACGGCAAATCGACGACGACGGCGCTGATCGCCCATATCCTGAAATCGAGCGGTCGCGACACACAGATGGGCGGCAATATCGGTACCGCCATCCTGACGCTCGATCCGCCGCGGGCCGAGCGCTATTATGTCGTCGAGTGCTCGTCCTACCAGATCGATCTCGCCCCGACGCTTAACCCCTCGGCCGGTATCCTCCTCAACCTGACCCCCGATCATCTCGACCGGCATGGGACCATGCAGCATTACGCCGATATCAAGGAGCGCCTTGTGGCCGGCAGCGGTACGTCGATCGTCGGCGTCGACGACAGCTTCTCGACGGTCATTGCCGACCGCATCGAACGCGCCGGCGGCACGGTGATGCGCATCTCTCGCCGCCAGGTGTTGTCAGACGGTCTATATGCCGACGGGAGCCGGATTGTCCGGGCATCGGCCGGAGAGACGGCCGCCATCGCCGATCTCGACGGCATCCAGACATTGCGCGGCAGCCACAATGCCCAGAACGCCGCAGCGGCCATCGCCGCCTGCCTGGCGGTGGGCGTATCCGTCGAGGATATCCAGTCCGGCCTTGCGTCGTTCCCGGGCCTGAAGCATCGCATGCAGCCGGTGGCGCGTCGCGGCACTGTCGTGTTCGTCAATGATTCGAAGGCGACCAACGCCGAGGCAGCGGCTCCGGCCTTGTCGAGCTACGAGCGGATCTACTGGATTGCCGGCGGCTTGCCGAAAGAGGGAGGCATCGCTTCGCTTGCACCGCTGTTTCCCCGCATCGCCAAGGCATATCTGATTGGCGAGGCGGCACCGCAGTTTGCAGCCACTCTGGGCGAGGCCGTGCCATACGAGATTTCCGGCACGCTTGATCGCGCCGTTCTGCACGCGGCTGCCGATGCGGCGATGGATCAGGGCGTCAGCGCTGCTGTCATGCTATCACCGGCTTGCGCAAGTTTCGACCAATACAAGAACTTCGAGGTCAGAGGGGATTCCTTCGTCGCACACGTGTCGGCGCTGGAAGGGATCACCATGCTGATCGGTTCGCCAACAGGAGGCGCATGAGATGGTAAGCCGCGTAGACCGTGGGGCCCTGGCCGACTGGTTCTGGACGATCGATCGTTTTTTCCTCGGGATTTTCATCCTGCTTCTCGGCATTGGCTTCATGCTGTCCTTTGCAGCGTCGCCGGCAGTGGCGACCCGCATCGGGCTTGAACCGTTCCACTTCGTCAAGCGCCATGCCGCTTTCCTCATCCCGGCAATCGCCGTGATGATCGGCATTTCGTTCCTGACGCCGCGTCAGGTGCGCCGGACGGCTGTGATCATTCTTGTCGTCTCGCTGGCTATGATGCTGTTTGCGTTGTTCTTCGGCGTCGAAGTCAAGGGTTCGCGCCGCTGGGTCAATCTCGCCAGCCTGTCGATCCAGCCTTCGGAATTCATGAAGCCGGCCTTCGTCGTCGTCTGCGCCTGGCTTTTTGCCGAGCATGCGCGCCAGCCTGAAATTCCGGGCAACCTCTTTGCCATCATCCTCTTCGGTATCGTGGCCTCGTTGCTGGTCGCCCAGCCCGACCTCGGCCAGACCATCCTGACATCGGCCGTCTGGGCCGGCATGTTCTTCATGGCGGGCATGCCCTGGCTGTGGATCTTCGTGCTTGGCGGCATGGGCGTGGGTGGTCTTTTCAGCGCCTATTACGTCTTCCCGCACGTGGCGCTGCGCATCGACAAGTTCCTGACCGGCGAAGGCGATACCTTTCAGGTCGATACAGCCCGCGAGGCAATTGTGCGCGGCGACTGGTTCGGCGTCGGTCCGGGCGAGGGTATCGTCAAACGCATCATTCCCGACGCCCACACCGACTTCATCTTCTCGGTGGCTGCGGAAGAGTTCGGCATCATCTTCTGCATGTTCCTGGTCTGCATCTTCGCGGTCCTCGTCCTGCGCGGACTATCTCATGCCTACCGTGAGAAGAACGACTTCAACCGCTTCGCCGTTGCCGGCCTGGTGCTGCAGATCGGCATCCAGTCTATCATCAATGTCGGCGTGAACCTGCAGTTGCTGCCGGCCAAGGGCATGACCCTGCCACTGATCTCCTACGGTGGTTCGTCGATGATCGCGATCTGCGTCACCGCAGGCTTCATCCTGGCGCTGACCCGTCACCGACCGGAGAAGCGCATGCAGGAGCGCAGCCTGTTTCGCGTGACCCACGGCGTTCCGGCGGAGTGATGCGATGAGCAAGGGCATCATTCTTCTCGCCGCCGGTGGCACCGGCGGCCATGTATTTCCAGCCGAAGCGCTGGCCTACAAGCTGCGCGATCGGGGTTACTCCGTGCATCTGGTCACCGACAGCCGCGCCGAGCGCTATGCGGGCTCCTTTCCAGCCGACGAGATCCACGTGGTGCCTTCCGCAACGATCGGCTCCAAGAACCCGGTCAATCTCGCCCGCTCGCTCTGGACGCTCTGGACCGGCATGCGCGCGGCCCGAAAGCTGATCCGCAACATCGGCCCGCTTTGCGTCGTCGGTTTCGGCGGTTATCCAACGATTCCCCCGTTGCTCGCCGCGACACGCATGGGCGTGCCAACCGTCATCCACGAGCAGAATGCCGTGATGGGCCGTGCTAACAAGGCGCTGGCCGGCCGCGTGAAAGCGATTGCCGGCGGCTTCCTGCCGGACAATGGCGGTGCGTACCCGGAAAAGACGGTTACCACCGGCAATCCCGTGCGGCCGGCCGTCATCGAGGCAGCCAAGACGCCCTATCATCCATCCGGTCCGGATGAGCCGTTCAACCTCGTCGTCTTCGGCGGCAGCCAGGGCGCGCAGTTCTTTTCCAAGGCTATTCCGACCGCAGTCAGCCTGCTGGAGGAGCCGCTCCGCAACCGGCTGCGGATCACCCAGCAGGTGCGGGTCGAGGACATGGAGACGGTCAATAACTGCGTCGTCCATCTGCAGATGGGAGCAGACATCGCGCCGTTCTTCAACGACATGGCCGAGCGGATTGCGGCTGCCCACCTCGTGATTTGCCGCTCCGGCGCCTCGACGGTCTCCGAGCTTGCGGTCATCGGCCGACCGGCGATCCTCGTGCCTTATCCCTATGCTCTCGACCACGACCAGGCGGCCAATGCCGCAGCGCTTGCCGCGAATGGCGGAGCCAAGGTCATTGCACAGTCGGAGCTCTCGTCGGAAAAACTGTCGGCGATCTTGCGAGGCTCGATGAATTCGCCCGAAAAGCTCGCCAAGATGGCCGCTGCTGCGAAATCGACGGGGAAGCCGGAGGCAGCAAACTTGCTCGCGGATCTTGTAGAGGCTATTGCCGACAAACGTTCAATTGCAGAATTCAAGGGGGCAGGCGCATGAAGCTGCCTAAGGCCATCGGCCTCGTACATTTCATCGGCATCGGCGGCATCGGCATGAGCGGCATCGCCGAGGTGCTGCACAATCTCGGCCACAAGGTGCAGGGGTCGGACCAGGCGGACAGCGCCAATGTCCAGCGCCTGCGCGCCAAGGGCATCGAGGTTCTCATCGGCCACAAGGCGGAGAACTTGGGTGAAGCCGAAGTGGTGGTGGTCTCGACCGCCATCAGGAAGGATAACCCGGAACTGATCGCCGCGCGCGAAAAGCTGCTGCCAGTGGTTCGCCGCGCCGAAATGCTGGCCGAGCTGATGCGCTTCCGCAATGCGATTGCCATTGGCGGCACGCACGGCAAGACAACCACGACCTCTATGGTGGCGACGCTGCTCGAAGCAGGTGGACTCGATCCAACCGTCATCAACGGCGGCATCATCAACGCCTACGGCACCAATGCCCGCATGGGCGAGGGCGAGTGGATGGTGGTCGAGGCCGACGAATCGGACGGCACCTTCCTGAAGCTGCCGGCAGACGTCGCCGTTATCACCAACATCGATCCCGAGCATCTCGATCACTACGGCACCTTCGATGCCGTACGGGCTGCTTTCCGGCAGTTTGTCGAAAATGTCCCGTTCTATGGTTTCGGGGTGCTGTGCCTCGATCATCCGGAAGTCCAGACGCTCGTCGGCCGTATCGAGGACCGCAAGGTCATCACCTATGGGGAGAACCCGCAGGCCGACGTGCGCTTCATGAATGTCCGCATCGACGGGACGCGGTCGCTGTTCGACATCGAAATCCGTCGCCGCCGCACCGGCAAGGTTATCGAGATCAAGGATCTCGTGTTGCCGATGCCAGGCCGTCACAATATCGCCAATGCCACCGCGGCCATTGCCGTTGCCAACCGGCTCGGCATTTCCAACGAAGACATAGCCCGTGGCCTTGCGGCGTTCGGCGGCGTCAAGCGCCGCTTCACGCTGACCGGCGAGTGGAATGGCGTGAAGATCTTCGACGATTACGGGCATCATCCGGTCGAGATCAAAGCGGTTTTGAAGGCGGCGCGCGAATCGTGCTCCGGCCGGATCATCGCCGTTCACCAGCCGCACCGTTTTACGCGGCTTTCGAGCTTGTTCGAGGAATTCGCCGCCTGCTTCAACGACGCCGACAGCATCTTCCTCGCGCCGGTCTACTCGGCCGGCGAGGAACCGATCGAGGGCGTCGATTCGGAAGCCCTGGTGTCGCGCATCAAGGCCGGCGGCCATCGCGACGCCCGTTACCTGCCTTCGCCGGATCGTTTGGCCGGAATGGTCGCGGAGATTGCAAAGCCGGGCGATTTTGTGGTTTTGTTAGGGGCTGGCAGCATAACCTATTGGGCCGCAGCGTTGCCACAGGAACTGGAAGGCCTTTCGGGTAAATCCGCATGAAGCAGGTCAATGGAGAAAAGCTGCTCGCGTCTTTGGGCGACGGCGTCAAGAATATTCGCGGACGGTTGACGCCGGATGCACCGATGGATCGCGTCACCTGGTTTCGTGCCGGCGGATTGGCGGAGCTTATGTTCCAGCCCCACGATACGGATGACCTCGTCACCTTCCTGAAGCTGTTGCCTCCGGAAGTGCCGCTGATGGTCGTCGGTGTCGGCTCGAACATCCTCGTGCGTGACGGCGGTATTCCCGGCGTCGTGCTGCGGCTGTCTGCCAAGGGGTTTGGCTCGCTCGAACTGGCCGGGGAAAACCGTATCAAGGCGGGGGCCATCTGCCCCGACAAGCATGTCGCCGCCATGGCCATGGATAACAGCATCGGCGGTTTCCATTTCTACTACGGCATCCCGGGCTCGATCGGCGGTGCGGCGCGCATGAATGCCGGCGCCAATGGCGTCGAGACCTGCGACCGGCTGGTCGAGGTCCATGCTGTTGATCGCAGCGGCAACAAGCATGTGCTGAGCAATGCCGACATGGGCTACACCTACCGCCATTCGTCAGCGTCGGCCGACCTGATCTTCACCGATGTGGTGTTCGAGGGTTATACCGAGGACAAGGCCAAGATCCGTGCCGACATGGATGCCGTGCGCAATCATCGCGAGACCGTTCAGCCGGTCCGCGAAAAGACCGGCGGCTCGACGTTCAAGAACCCGCCGGGCCTTTCCGCCTGGGAAGTCATCGACGAGGCCGGCTGCCGTGGTCTCGTCATCGGCGGCGCGCAGATGTCGTCGCTGCATTGCAATTTCATGATCAACATGGGCCAGGCGACTGGCTACGATCTGGAATATCTCGGCGAGCAGGTTCGCCGCGAGGTGTTCGAGAAATCCGGCGTCAAGCTGGAATGGGAAATCAAACGGCTCGGAACCTTCATGGATGGCCGCGAGGTTCGTCCGTTCCATGGTGTGACGACGGAGTAGGTAAATAGCAGAGCGCCTGCTGGGAACCGATACTTAGTTAGAAAAAAAGGCCGCGAAACAGATGTTTCGCGGCCTTTTTCGATGCGATTGTGTGGATCAGATCTCTTCGTTGCCTGAGAGCAGGATGCAGATCAGCGTGATGAAGGCGGCGATTGCCATATAGTAGCCGACATAGGCAAGGCCGTAGTTGCTGGCGAGCCAGGTGGCGATAAAGGGTGCCAGCGAGGCGCCGAAGATGCCGGCAAAGTTGAAGGTGATGGAGGCGCCGGTGTAGCGCACTGCCACCGGGAACGGCGCTGCCAGCGCAGTTCCGATCGGGCCGTAGGTCATCCCCATCAATGCCATGCTGACAGCTGCGAAGATGTAGATCTCGGTGAGGCCACCGGTCAGCAGGGTCTGCAGGAAGAACGAGAAGACACCGATCGCGACCGTCGTGGCGACGAGCACGGTGCGGCGGCCAAAGCGGTCCGACAGCTTGCCGGCGATCGGGCAGAAGATGCCGAAGAACACCGAGGCGACGATCTGCACGAGAAGCGCGTCGAGGAAGCTGATCTTCAGGACCTTGACGTTGTAGGACAGCAGGTAGGCCGTGCCGATGTAGAAGAGCACGAAGGTTGCCAGCGCCACGAAGGTGCCGAGGACAAGGCTGCGCTTGTGGTTCTTCAGGATTTCGACCACGGGAACGGCAACACGCTCCTTGCGGGCGACGGCTTCGCTGAACTCCGGGGTCTCGGTGATCGACAGACGGACCCAGAGGCCGATGCCGATCAGGATGATCGAGGCGATGAACGGCACGCGCCAGCCCCAGGTGATGAAGTCTTCCTGGGAGATGAAGTGCAGCAGCAGCCAGAAGACGGCCGACGACAGGAACAGGCCGACGGGTGCACCGAGTTGCGGGAACATGCCGTACCAGGAGCGCTTGCCCTCCGGCGCATTCTCCGTCGCCAGCAGCACCGCGCCGCCCCACTCGCCCCCGAGACCGAAGCCCTGGCCAAAGCGGCAGATCGCCAGCAGCAGAGGCGCGGCCACGCCGATCGAGGCGTAGGAGGGCAGGAAGCCGATCAGTACCGTCGAGATGCCCATGGTCATGAGGGCTGCAACGAGCGTCACCTTGCGGCCGATGCGGTCACCAAAATGGCCGAACACGATGGCGCCGATAGGACGGGCGAAGAAGGCGATTGAAAAAGTCGCGAATGATTGCAGGACGCCGGTGGTCGGATCGCTGGTCGGAAAGAACAGCGTCGGGAAAACGAGGACTGCAGCCGTCGCGTAAACGTAAAAGTCGAAGAATTCGATGGTGGTGCCGATCAGGCTTGCCAGCAGAACGCGTGACGGCGAATTCAGGGAGGCACTGTTTCGCGACGAGGGAGCCGGCGATAATGGCGATATCGCTTGTTTCATTTTCCTACCAATCCGGAATGCTAAGTTCAACTTCACGGGCCTTAACGCAATTTAAGACCGGCGCAAACGCCAAAGTAGCAATTTCCCGAACGAAATCGTTGATGCGTCGCACAATAATGTCCGCATCGTCGGGTGTCTCCGGCTGATCCGCAGGGATCTCAAGTCGAACCGGCGACGCGTCTGCCGTTACTCGCAATCACTCCGGTATCGCAGGGGTTGCATATCTCGGATCGGAGGCTCCCGCCGGGGTGATGTCCAGGATTAAGAAAATCGAAGGCGCCTCTTGCCACGGATCTAAAGCTCTGATTCCAAGAGGGTAATTGCCATCGGGATTTTGATTCTTTTGGGTCGGTGGCGGCAAAAGATGCATCGGGTTAACCAAAGTAAACGCTTCGTTAACTATAATGACGCTCTAATAGGCTCATTCAGAAGCCGGTGGAATCGCCCGGTAAAAGCTTCGCGCAAGCGTGCTGTCGCAAAGAGCTGTATTTTTGGGGGTATCGATGAGTGAGAAGCATGTAGCCGTCCTGTTTGGCGGTTTTTCCTCGGAACGGCCGGTCAGCCTGTCGTCGGGGAAGGCATGCGCTGACGCTCTCGAAGGGCAGGGCTACCGGATCTCGCTGATCGATGTCGATCGCGATATCTCGGCGCGGCTCGCCGATCTTGCGCCCGATGTCGTCTTCAACGCCCTGCATGGCCCCTTCGGTGAAGACGGCACGATCCAGGGCGTGCTTGAATACCTGCAGATCCCCTATACCCATTCCGGCGTGGCTGCGTCTGCGCTGGCGATGGACAAGTCGCGCGCCAAGCTGGTGGCTGCCGATGCCGGCGTGCCGGTTGCCGAATCATTGCTGATGAGCCGTTTCGACTTCGGGTCCGAGCATCCGATGCCGGCACCCTATGTTGTCAAGCCGGTCCGGGAAGGTTCGAGCTTCGGCGTCGTCATCGTCAAGGAAGACCAGGCGCACCCGCCGCAGGTTATCACGTCGTCGGAATGGCGCTACGGCGACGACGTGCTGGTCGAGCGCTACATTGCCGGCCGCGAGTTCACCTGTGGCGTCATGGGCGACAAGGCTTTGGCAGTCACCGAGATCGTGCCGCAGGGACACAGCTTCTATGACTATGACTCGAAATATGTCGCAGGCGGCTCGAAACACGTAATTCCCGCAGAAATTTCACCAAATATTTACCAAAAAATACAAAGATTAGCGTTAACGGCGCATCAAGCAATCGGCTGCCGCGGAGTCACACGATCAGACTTTCGCTACGACGACCGCTTTTCCGAGGATGGTGAACTTATCTGGCTAGAGATCAATACCCAGCCCGGCATGACCCCGACTTCGCTTGTGCCGGAAATGGCAGGCCACGCCGGCTACTCGTTTGGCGAATTTCTCCGGTGGATGGTGGAGGACGCGTCATGTTTGCGTTGACGGTCAAAAGGATGAAGCGCTCGAGGCACCGTGCTCCGGTGCTGTTCGATCAGCCGGAGGACCTGTTCGTCCTGCCGCGGCCGCTCCGTCGTGCCGTGCGTTTCCTGGTGAGCCTCGGCTCCGGGCGCATCTACGTTCCACCACATCTCGGCACTGTCTCCGCCATAGCTTTCCTTGCCGCGACAGGCCTCTACGGCATGTCGCTCGGCGGTCATACGCAGACTGTCGCCCAGGCAACGACGGCGGCAGCCGGCTTTGCTATCGAGGACGTCAAGGTTTCGGGCAACGACCAGACTTCTGAAATCGAAATCCTGCAGCTTCTCGGCCTCGATGGCACGACATCGCTTGTCGCACTCGACGTCGATGCCGCGCGCCAGAAGATTGCCAGCCTTCCCTGGGTCGAAAACGTCGAGGTTCGCAAGGTCTATCCGAAGACCATCGAGGTGAAGCTCAAGGAGAAGGCCGCTTACGGTATCTGGCAGCACGGCGCCGAGCTTTCGCTGATCGAGCAGAACGGTACGGTCATCGCGCCGCTGCGCGACAACAAGTTTGCGTCCCTGCCATTGTTCGTCGGGCGCGAAGCCGAGAAGGCCGCGACTTCGGTCGGTGACATGTTTGCCGCCTGGCCGGACCTTCGCAGCCACGTCAAGGCTTTTGTGCGTGTCGCCGGTCGCCGCTGGGATCTCTATCTCGACAGCGGCATCGTCATCAAGCTGCCGGAAGACGACCTGCAGCAGGCGCTCGCAAAGCTGGCAAAGCTGGACAAGGAACAGAACCTTCTGGCGCGCGACATCGCTGCCGTCGACCTTCGTCTCGAAGATCGCACGACGGTGGAACTGACGCCGGATGCGATGGTGCGCCGACAGGCGGCGCTGGATTTGAGAACCAAGGCTCTGAAAAAGGCGGGACAAGACACATGAGCTTATTCGGTTCGTCCCATTTCGGCTTGCCGCGCCTGAAGCCGCTTTCGTCGAAGCGCTCGCATATCGTCTCCGTGCTCGACATCGGCTCGACGAAGATCGTCTGCATGATCGGTCGGCTGACGCCGCGCGAGGAAACGCAGGTTCTTCCCGGCCGCACGCACAACATCGAAATCATCGGCATCGGCCACCAGCGCTCACGCGGCATCAAGACGGGCGTCATCGCCGATCTCGATGCAGTCGAAGGCGTCATCCGCCTTGCGGTCGACGCTGCCGAGCGAATGGCGGGCCTGACGGTCGAGAGCCTGATCGTCAACGTCTCGGCCGGTCGCCTCGGAAGCGACATCTATACGGCAACCATCGATCTCGGCGGTCAGGAAGTCGAAGCCACCGATCTGAAGAAGGTCCTGACGGCCGCCTGCCAGCAATCGCTGCGCCAGGATCGTGCCATCCTGCATTCGCTGGCGACGGGCTACTCGCTCGACGGCGAGCGCGGCGTTCGCGATCCGCTGGCGATGTTCGGCGACGCGCTTGGCGTCGACATGCATGTGGTGACGGCTGAGCGCTCGGCATTGCGCAATCTCGAACTCAGCGTCAACCGTGCCCACCTGTCGGTCGAGGGCATGGTGGCAACGCCTTATGCCAGCGGTCTGGCTGCCCTGGTCGACGACGAGGTCGAACTCGGATGCGCCGCCATCGACATGGGCGGCGGCACCACTACGATCTCGGTGTTTGCCGAAGGCAAGCTCGTGCACACGGATGCGGTCAGCATCGGCGGTCATCACGTCACGACCGATCTGGCCCGTGGCCTGTCGACCCGTATCGAGGACGCAGAACGGCTGAAGGTCGTGCACGCTTCGGCGCTGCCCAATCCGGGCGACGACCGCGAAATGATTTCCATCCCGCCAATTGGCGAGGATGACCGCGACCAGCCGACCCAGGTGCCGCGTGCGCTGGTATCGCGCATCGTCAGCGCCCGTATCGAGGAAACGCTGGAGCTGATCCGCGACCGTATCCAGCGCTCGGGCTTCAGCCCGATCGTCGGAAAGCGCGTCGTGCTGACGGGTGGTGCGAGCCAGCTGACCGGCCTGCCGGAAGTGGCGCGCCATATCCTCGCGCGGAACGTCCGCATCGGCCGCCCGATGGGCATTTCCGGCCTGCCGACGGCAGCCAAGGGACCTGCCTTTTCGACGGCGGTCGGCCTGATGATCTATCCGCAGGTGGCGGATCTGGAAACGCATATGGGCGGCAGCGGTCTGCTTTCGTCGCTCGGCGGCAACAACAGCCGCATTGCCCGGGTCGGGCAGTGGCTGAAAGAAAGTTTTTGAGTTTCCGGGCCGGGCGGCAATGCCTTCCGGCACGGGCGAGCACATTGAGTGAATTGGCTGGCGTGGCGACGCGGTCATAGACAAGAAGGAACGGTACCATGACGATCAAGCTGCAGAAGCCAGATATCACCGAGCTTAAGCCCCGCATCACCGTGTTCGGTGTCGGTGGCGGTGGCGGCAATGCCGTCAACAACATGATCACAGCCGGCCTCCAGGGCGTCGACTTCGTGGTCGCCAATACAGATGCGCAGGCGCTGACCATGACCAAGGCACAGCGGATCATCCAGCTCGGCGTCAACGTCACGGAAGGCCTCGGCGCCGGCTCGCAGCCGGAAGTCGGCCGCGCTGCCGCTGAAGAGTGCATCGACGAGATCGTCGATCACCTGCAGGGCACGCATATGTGCTTCGTCACCGCCGGCATGGGCGGTGGTACGGGCACCGGTGCTGCTCCCGTCGTCGCCCAGGCCGCCCGCAACAAGGGCATCCTGACGGTTGGCGTCGTCACCAAGCCGTTCCACTTCGAAGGTGGACGCCGCATGCGTCTGGCCGAAATGGGTATCCAGGAACTGCAGAAGTCGGTCGACACCCTGATCGTCATCCCGAACCAGAACCTGTTCCGGATCGCCAACGACAAAACGACGTTCGCCGATGCGTTCGCCATGGCCGACCAGGTTCTCTATTCGGGCGTTGCCTGCATCACCGACCTGATGGTCAAGGAAGGTCTCATCAACCTCGACTTCGCCGACGTTCGTTCCGTCATGCGCGAAATGGGCCGTGCAATGATGGGCACCGGCGAAGCATCGGGCAACGGCCGCGCCATGCAGGCTGCAGAAGCTGCGATCGCCAACCCGCTGCTCGACGAAACCTCTATGAAGGGTGCACAGGGCCTGCTGATCTCGATCACCGGCGGCCGTGACCTGACGCTGTTCGAAGTCGACGAAGCTGCGACCCGCATCCGTGAGGAAGTCGATCCGGACGCCAACATCATCCTCGGCGCAACGTTCGACGAATCGCTCGAAGGCATCATCCGCGTCTCCGTCGTTGCCACCGGCATCGACCGTGCGATGAACATGACAGCCGAACGGAACATGGAACTCCGCTCCGCACCGAAGCCGATTGTCCGTCCTTCTGCGGCCGTTGCCCCGGCACCGGCCGCTGCTCAGCCTGCCTATGTCGCGCAGGCACCAAAGGCTGCCGATCCTATCGCCCAGACGATCCGCATGGCGGAAGCCGACATGGAACGCGAACTGGAAATGCTGACCACCCGCCAGGTTGCGCCAGCTCCCCAGCCGGTCCAGCAGCCTGTGATGCAGGAAGAAACCTTCCGCCCGCAGAGCCGTATCTTCGCAGCCCCGGAAGCCGCAGCACCGGTGCTGCGTCAGTCGGCACCCGCACCGCAGCCGGCTCCGGTCATGCAGCAGCCCGTCATGCAGGCTCCGCAGCCTGCACCGATGCGCCAGGATCCGATGGTCCGCCAGACCGCGGAAGCGGTCCGCATGCCAAAGGTCGAGGATTTCTCTCCGGTCGTCAAAGCCGAGATGGATCATCGTGCACAGCCGAACCATGCCGCTGCCGAAGAACGCGGCCCGATGGGTCTGCTGAAGCGAATCACCAATTCGCTTGGTCGTCGCGACGAGGACGATGTTTCCGCCGACATGACCGCTCCGGCACCGACTGCGGCTTCGCAGCAGCGCCGGCCGCTGTCCGCAGAGGCCAGCCTCTATGCTCCGCGTCGCGGCCAGCTTGACGATCACGGTCGCCAGCAGCCACAGCCGCGCATGAGCAATGAAGACGACCAGCTCGAGATCCCGGCATTCCTGCGCCGTCAGTCGAACTGATCCGGCAGCCCCGCAAACTTTGGCCCCCGGCGCAGATATCTGCTCCGGGGGTTATGTTTTATCTGGCCTGTGCCGCGCGAAATTACCTAGGAATTTCAGTGACCTGATTCCGTTACATTGCGAAAGAAACAGTGATTTGGTTTGCCGCGGCGTGGCGCGTATGTAGATACCAAGCGCACTACGGAATCGCATCCGCTCTTCGGATCAACTTTGAATTTCGTGCCAAGTAACAGACCGAACCACGACATCGCAGTCTCTCAAAAGCAAGTCGGTTCGGTGCAGGATGATAAGGCAGAACGTAAATGGCAATTGGATTGCTGGGTTTTCAGACAACTGTTGCAGCCCCCGTCACACTCTCCGGCATCGGCGTTCATTCCGGCGCCAACGTGTCGATCACCTTTCTTCCTGCCGAAGCCGACACCGGCGTCGTTTTCCAGCGCATCCACGATAACGGCGATGTCACTGAGCTTCGCGCCGTATCCTCGCAGGTCGGCAACACCGATCTGTGCACCGTTCTCGGCTTTTCGGCTGCCCGTTCTGTCGCGACCGTCGAGCATGTCATGGCGGCAATCTATGCCATCGGCCTCGACAACGTTGTGGTCGAAGTCCAGGGCGCCGAGATGCCGATCATGGATGGCAGCTCGTATCCGTTCATCGAAGCTTTCGAGCAGACCGGCATCGTGCCACTCGGCGTCAAGCGCCGCTACATCCGCATCGTCAAGCCGGTTCGCATCGAATCGGGTGGCTCATGGTGCGAGTTCCGCCCTTATGACGGCACGCGCTTCGAAGTCGAAATCGATTTCGATTGCCCGCTGATCGGCCGCCAGAAGTGGGAAGGCGACCTGAACGCCGAGACCTTCAAGAAAGAACTGTCGCGCGCCCGGACTTTTGGCTTCATGCGCGATGTCGAGCGTCTCTGGGCATCCGGTCATGCGCTCGGTTCGTCGCTGGAAAATTCGGTCGTCATCTCAGACGACAACACGGTCATCAATGTCGAGGGCCTGCGCTATGCCAAGGACGAGTTCGTGCGTCACAAGACGCTCGATGCTGTTGGCGATCTTGCCCTTGCCGGCACGCAGTTCATCGGCTGCTACCGCTCGTACCGCGGTGGCCACAAGATGAATGCCAACGCACTGAAGGCACTCCTCAGCGACACGTCTGCCTATGAAGTTGTCGAGACGTCCGTGCCGCGCCGCCGGCCGGCAGCGCGCGACTTCGTCGCCGTCAACGCACCCGAGTTTGCTCCCTGGTCCGCATGACCTCCAGATAATGTTCGACCAGGGTAGCCGCCTCCGAAAGGGGGCGGCTTTTTCTTGGGCGGACGAAAGGCAGCAAGGTGGCAGGATGCGGGTAAATCTCGTGGATGCGCCACAAAAATGCGTTAATGGTTCATCATTGCGTTGCCCTGACGACGCTTTTATGGATAGAAACGCGGGCCGGTAGCACTCGTTTTTTGTCGTGGCGGTAATTGGGAATTTCCGAATGGGTTTTGCAGGATCTGAAAGCATGAAGATTACAGCGCGGGCTTTGCTCGTCACGCTTCTCCTCGCAGGGACCGGCGCGTTCGTATCCGGTTGCCAGTCGGACAAGGACATCGACATCACCAAGCTCGGCGTTGAGACCGATCCGCCGGAGCAGCTTTACAATCAGGGCCTTGCCAACATCAAGGCAGGCAACATGGGCGAGGCCGGCAAGAAGTTCGATGCCATCACCCGCCAGGAGCCATTCTCGGACTGGGGCCGCAAGGCGCTGGTCATGAGCACGTTCGTCAAGTATCGCACCGGCAACTACGACGAGGCCGTGACGACCGGCAACACCTACATGAAGCAGTATCCGCGTTCCGAGGATGCTGCCTACGTGCAGTATCTGGTCGGCGCCTCCTATGCCAAGCAGATCGTCAGCGTCACGCAGGACCAGCGCGCCTCGCAGCAGACCATCGAGGCGATGCAGAAGGTGATCGACAACTATCCGAAGTCTGAATACGTCGATGACGCCCAGGCAAAGATCCGCTTCGCCAAGGACCAGCTGGCCGGCAAGGAAATGCAGGTTGGTCGCTACTATCTGGAACGCAAGGATTACCTCGCCGCTATCTCGCGCTTCCGCGTCGTCGTCGAGAACTATCCGACCACCAACCAGATCGAGGAAGCGCTGGCGCGTCTCGTCGAAGCCTATTACGCCATGGGCATCGTTGAGGAAGCACAGACTGCCGCTGCCGTGCTCGGCCATAACTATCCCGACAGCCAGTGGTATGCCGACTCGTACAAGCTGCTGAAGAGCGGTGGCGTCGAACCACGCCAGAACGAGGGATCGTGGATCGCACGTGCCGGCAAGAAGCTTCTTCTCGGTAGCAGTTGAGAACCAATAAGAGATGCTGGTCCAGCTTTCGATCCGCGATATCGTCCTGATCGAGCGGCTGGACCTTGCCTTCGAAAAAGGTTTGTCGGTTCTGACCGGCGAGACCGGCGCCGGCAAGTCCATCCTGCTCGACAGCCTGTCGCTGGCCATGGGCGGCCGCGGCGACGGTGGGCTCGTGCGCCACGGCGAGGAACGCGGCCAGATCACCGCCGTCTTCGATGTGGCAATTGACCATGGCGCCCGCAAGCTGCTCCGTGAAAACGGTATCGACGACGAAGGCGACCTCATTTTCCGACGCACCCAGTCTGCGGACGGCCGCACTAAGGCATACGTCAACGACCAGGCGCTGAGCGTCCAATTGATGCGCCAGGCCGGGCAGCTGCTGGTCGAAATCCACGGCCAGCACGACGACCGCGCTCTCGTCGACACCAACGCCCATCGCACCTTGCTCGATGCCTTTGCTGGTCTCACCGATGAGGTCGTCGCCGTTTCCGGCCTCTACCGCCAGTGGCGCGAATGCGAACGGGCTTTGAAGAAGCATCGCGACAAGATAGAGCTTGCCGCCCGCGAGGCCGATTATCTTCGCGCCGCCGTCGAGGAGCTGGAAACGCTCTCTCCGCAGGATGGCGAAGAGGACGATCTTGCCGAGCGCCGCTCGAAGATGATGAAAGCCGAGCGCATTGCCGGCGATATTTCAGAGGCCTCCGAGTTCCTGAACGGCAATGCCTCTCCCGTGCCGCATATCGCCTCGCTGGTGCGGCGCCTCGAGCGCAAGAGCCAGGAAGCGCCCGGCCTGCTGGAAGACACCGTCGCCCTGCTGGACGCAGCCCTCGACCAGTTGTCGAATGCGCAGATGGAAGTCGAGGCGGCATTGCGCAAGACCGAATACGACCCGCGCGAACTGGAGCGGGTGGAGGAGCGGCTGTTTGCCTTGCGCGGAGCCGCGCGCAAATATTCCGTTCCGGTCACCGGCCTGCCTGATCTCGCCGAGAAGATGATTGCCGATCTGGCTGAGGTGGATGCCGGCGAGGAGAAGCTCGCCAAGCTCGATGCCGAACTGGCGGTTGCCAAGGGGCTTTTTGATCGTGCCGCCCAGAGCCTTTCCGAAAAGCGCCATCATGCCGCAACGTCGCTCAGCGACGCCGTGATGGCCGAGTTGCCGGCACTGAAGCTGGAGCGCGCGCGTTTCATGGTCGAGATCACCACCGATCCGGCGGCCGGCGCCGCCGAGGGCATCGATGTCGTCGAATTCCATGTCCAAACCAACCCCGGCACCCGTCCGGGACCGATCATGAAGGTGGCATCGGGCGGCGAGCTGTCACGCTTTCTGCTGGCGCTTAAGGTGGCGCTGGCCGACCGCGGCTCGGCACCGACGCTGGTCTTCGACGAGATCGACACCGGTGTCGGCGGGGCGGTGGCGGATGCCATCGGCCAGCGGCTGAAGCGGCTGTCGGAGAAGGTGCAGGTTCTGTCCGTCACCCATGCGCCGCAGGTGGCGGCCCGCGCTGCGACCCACCTGCTGATTTCCAAGGGCCCGTCTGCCGATGGCTCCGATAAGATCACCACGCGGGTGGCGACGATGGAGCCGGAGGACCGGACCGAGGAAATTGCCCGCATGCTGGCCGGCGCATCGATCACCGACGAGGCGCGGGCCGCCGCTGCGCGGCTGTTATCCGGAAACGGCTGAGCGCCGCTGTCGCAGGGTATCTTTTCATCGGCTGGAATTGCTCTAGAAAGATCCACTCAAACTGTGGAGTGATATGGATGCCGAGCGAAGCTATGTCCGTCGAGGATCTGACCGAGGCCGATGCAGCCGCCGAACTGGAGCGGCTGGCGAGCCAGATTGCCCACCACGACGCACTCTATCACGGCAAGGATGCACCGGAGATCTCGGATGCCGATTACGACGCACTGAAGCGGCGCAACGATGCGATCGAGGCGCGCTTTCCGGCGCTGGTGCGAATCGACAGTCCTTCCCGCCATGTCGGCGCTGCTCCGTCCGATACATTTGCCCAGATCACCCATGCGCGGCCGATGCTGTCGCTCGACAACACATTTTCGCAAGAAGACGTGCAGGATTTCGTTGCCGGCATCTACCGTTTCCTCGGACGCCTGCCGGACCAGTCGATTGCCTTTACCGCCGAGCCGAAGATCGACGGGCTGTCGATGTCGATCCGCTACGAGAACGGTCGCATGGTGAGTGCCGCGACGCGTGGCGACGGGACGACGGGCGAAAACGTCACTGCCAATATCCGAACCATTAAGGAAATCCCGAACACTCTGCCGAAGGACGCGCCGGATGTCGTCGAGGTGCGCGGCGAGGTCTACATGGCCAAGAGCGACTTCCTGGCGCTGAACGCCCAGATGGCGGCGGAGGGCAAGCAGACCTACGTCAACCCGCGCAACACGGCCGCCGGCTCGCTTCGCCAGCTCGACGCCAAGGTGACGGCCAGCCGCAAGCTGCGCTTCTTTGCCTATGCCTGGGGCGAGATGTCTGAAATGCCGGCGGATACCCAGCTTGGCATGGTGGAGGCTTTCGGGCGTTGGGGCTTTCCGATCAATCCGCTGATGAAGCGGTTGGAATCGGTAGCCGATATTCTCAGCCACTATGACGATATAGGCTTGAAGCGCGCCGATCTCGACTACGATATCGATGGCGTTGTCTACAAGGTCGACGACCTCGCGCTGCAGGCTAGACTCGGCTTCCGCTCGCGCAGCCCCCGCTGGGCGACGGCGCACAAGTTTCCGGCCGAGCAGGCGTTTACGCGACTGACCGCCATCGATATCCAGGTGGGTAGGACAGGCGCCCTGACGCCAGTGGCGCGGCTGGAGCCGATCACTGTCGGCGGTGTGGTTGTCACCAATGCGACGCTGCACAACGAGGACTACATCAAGGGTATCGGCAATGGCGGTGAGGTCTTGCGAGAGGGCCGGGACATCCGGATCGGCGATATCGTCATCGTCCAGCGCGCCGGCGATGTCATTCCGCAGATCGTCGATGTGGTGCTTGAGAAGCGCGATGCCGCAAGTGTCGCCTACGAGTTTCCGAAGGTCTGCCCGGTCTGCGGAAGTCATGCGGTGCGCGAGGTCAACGAGAAGACCGGCAAGCTTGATTCGGTGACGCGCTGCACCGGCGGTTTTGCCTGCCAGGCGCAGGCCAAGGAGCACCTGAAGCACTTCGTTTCGCGCAATGCCTACGATATCGAGGGGCTGGGCGCCAAGCAGATCGATTTCTTTTTCGAAAGCGACGATCCGGCCCTGCAGATCCGCACCGCGCCGGATATCTTTACGCTGGAGGAGCGGCAGAAGGCGTCCTTGACCAAGCTCGAGAATATCGATGGCTTCGGCAAGGTCAGCGTCGGCAAGCTATATGCCGCCATCAACGGGCGGCGTGAGATTGCCTTGCAGCGTTTCATCTATGCACTCGGCATCCGCCACGTCGGCGAGACCAATGCCAAGCTGCTGGCCCGCTCCTATGGCACATATGAGGCCTTCGGAGAGGCTATGCGCGAGGCAGCACCGCTGACGGGAGATGCATGGAACGACCTCAATGCCATCGAGGGTATCGGCGAGGTCGTCGCCCGCGCCATCGTCGAGTTCTACAAGGAGCCGCGCAACAGCGAGGTCATCGAGCGACTGCTGCGCGAGGTGCGCCCGCAGGATGCCGAGCAGCCCAAGGCCTCCGGTAGTCCGGTGGCCGGCAAGACCGTGGTCTTCACAGGCACGCTGGAAAAGATGACGCGCGACGAGGCCAAGGCTAAAGCGGAAAGCCTCGGTGCCAAGGTGGCAGGCTCCGTCTCGAAGAAGACCGACATCGTCGTTGCCGGCCCCGGCGCCGGCTCCAAGCTCGACAAGGCGCGCGAGCTTGGAGTGCAGACGATGGACGAAGACGAGTGGCTGGCGCTGATCGGCCTTGCCGTCGACAGTAGGGTGATTTAGCACCACTACGAGGCATCCGGCTGCCAACGAGTAAGCCAACGCAAGCGGGCTGGACCTGAAGCTCCAGCCCGCTTTGTGTTATTTCTTTTTGAAGTGACAATTGTTCAGAGAAGGAGGGAATGGGTCGCCGCTTTTGACATTCTTATCGTGCTCTGCCCCAGCATATGAGTTATTAGTGTCGTGATACTGTCCGTATAAACCTGTTTCCGAGCATGTTTGGCCCGACCAATGCTTAGACATAGTGTTTCCTTTGCTTGCGTAGCCCTACCTCAGGAAAAGTTGTATTTATCAGCACACATAACTACTTTCAATATATATCTTAAAATTTAAGAATATTAGAAATTGTGAAAAAGAATAGGATATTTGGCATTCGGGAAATTTCCGGAAATCAATCTTCATTTTGTAACTGAGCGCATGGCCATACTACTTGCTCGCGACCCATCTCAATCCGCCATTTTCCAAGCTCGATAAGGCGCGCGAGCTTGGAGTGCAGACGATGGACGAGGACGAGTGGCTGGCGCTGATCGGGTGAGGCAAGGCCGCAGCCTCCATCATCCTTGCTCGCGCAGGCGCGCCATGGTCAGGGCGTCGACGTAAGACCCGGCGCGGAAGGCGAAGTCCTTCAGCCGGCCTTCCTCGATAAATCCGAAACGCTTGTAGAGCGCGATGGCGGCTGCGTTGTCTGCATAGACGGTGAGTTCGACGCGTCGGATGTTCAGCCAGTTGTCGGCGCAATCCAGCAATGCACCGATGAGCGTGCTGCCGATACCGCGACCGGTGTATGCGTCATGGACGCCCATGCCGATGCTGCCGACATGCTGCCTGCGGCCCTCGAACCGCCGCAGGCCTGCGTTTCCAACGATTCTTCCGTCGAGGACGGCAACCAGACGCGGTGATTGCGCCTCCGCTTTAGACAGCCAGCGGCGGGTATCGTCCGTCGTCTGATAGGGCAGGCGCAGCGTGCCTGCGCGAAAGCCGGGCAGGTTGGCGATTGTCGAGATACCCTCGGCATCATCTACTTCGGCCGCGCGGATCAGCAGTCCTTCGGGAGGTGTTTTCGAACGCGATTTGTCAGAACTCGGCGTCTCATTCATGGGGTCTCTCCTTGTTTGACGGAGGAGAGCCGGTTCCCAAACCCTGCTCGCCTCGGGCAGGGTCGTCGGGATGATCGGTCGGGTTTCAGCCCGGCAACACGCCCCCACACCCTGGAAGGGTGGTGGTGATGTGAAGCATGACGTTGTTGAGCGATCCGATCATCCTCCCAGATTTCCTCAGCGTCGGAAGAATGTCAACCTCGCTGCCAAATTGCTTCAAGGCTCAAGCCTCGCTACTACTGTCCGATCAGACGAATCGGACACCACCCGTGAAAACCATCGCCATCGATTTCGAGACTGCCAACGAGCAGCGCGGCAGCGCCTGCTCCGTTGGACTGGCGTGGATCGAGGACGGGCGTGTGGTGCGGGTGGAAGAGCGGCTGATCCGCCCGAAGGACATGCGGTTTTCGGGTTTCAACATCGCCATCCACGGCATCCGGCCGGAGCATGTCGAGGATGCGCCTTCGTTTCCCGAGGTGATGGAGGAGTTCCAGGAGGACTTTCGCGGCGCGACGATGATCGCCCACAATGCGTCCTTCGATTTTAGCGTCTGGCGGGCGAGCCTCGATCACTACCGGCAATCCTATCCGGAGCTATTCTATCTCTGCAGCCTGAAGATGGCGCAGCGGATCTGGCCGCAGCTCCTGTCGCACCGGCTGAATGTGATCGCCGAGCATCTGGCGCTGAGGTTCAAGCATCACAATGCGGCTGAAGACGCGGCCATCTGTGCCTCGGCCGCCATCGAGATGGCGAAGGCGGTGAAGGCCGTCGATGTCGGCGGCATTCCGGCCGCAATCGGCATGACGATCGGCCGCCTGACGTCGCGCGGCTATGAGCCCTGCACCTGCCGCAAGCGCTAACGTCTCTCCTTGCAAAGATCCGCCTGCGACATATCTTCGGCGCTGGATCAACAAGGAGTTTTCCATGCGCCGTTTCGCTCTCGCCGCTGCTTCAATTCTCACGCTCATCGCCGGCACGGCCTCGGCCGAAGTCGTCGGCAAGGTCGGCGTCGACTGGACGGGTAACGACATCCTCATCGATGCCGTTCCGGACCCGGAAATCAGTGGCGTCACCTGCCACGTCACCTATTTCGACCGGGGCGTGATCGACCGTCTGCGCAAGGGTAAGTGGTTCGAGGACCCGTCCAACAATTCCATCGCCTGCCGCCAGACGGGTCCGATCCAGATCAACGATATCAACCTGTCAGAGGGCGGCGAGGAGGTCTACAAGTCCGGCATGTCGCTGATCTGGAAGAAGCTTGTCGTCAACCGGATCTATGACAAGAAGAACGACACGCTGATCTATCTCGCCCATTCGCGCGAACTGACAGACGGCTCGGCGAAGATGTCGATCTCGACCATCCCGCTCTACGGTCAGACGGTGACCTGGACAAAAGGCAAGCCCGCTCCCTGACCCAACCCATACGAAAACGGCCCGACGCTTGCGCATCGGGCCGTTGGATAAACGGGGTAGTCAGGCTTAAGCGGCCTGCGCCAGTTCGTCGGCGATGACGGTGTCGAGGTTGAGGAAGCAGACCATTGTCTTTTCCAGGGCGACGATGCCGCGGCAGAAGGCGCGCTGGGCCTCCGGGATGATTTCCGGTGCCGGCTGCAGGTCTTCGCTCTTGATGGTCATCATGTCCGACACCTGCTCGACGAGCAGGCCGACCAGCTTGCCGGCGATGTCGGTGACGATGATGGCAGAGCGCTCCGACGGCTCGGTCATCTTCATGCCGAGGCGGCAGGACATGTCGATGACGGGGATAACCGCGCCGCGAAGGTTGATGAGACCGAGAACGTAGGGTGGCGTGTGTGGCATCGGCGTCACTGGCGCCCAACCGCGGATTTCGCGGATCGCCATGATGTCGATGCAGAATTCCTGATCGGCAAGGTGAAACGAAACGATTTCCAGGTAGGCACCCGACTGTTTGATGGCGTTCGACATGTGAAGTTCTTTCCGGAGCGTCTGAGCGGAATCATTGAGGTTTGCCGTTGAAAAACATGTTGACCGAGACTGGTTACGATCAGCTTAACGTTGTGCCGATTTCCAAGGTATCGCGCATATTCGATATGGGTGACGGCGTGTTGAATTGCGGTCGGTCGCCCGAAGCGGTATCCCTGCAGCCTCTCAACAGGTACTCCATTGGACGGGCCGCTTTGGCATCGGGAATCGATCATGAAAAAACTGCGTATTGCGATCTGGGTCCTGGTCGCTTTGATGGCCGGCTTCCTCGGGGCAGGGTCGTTCTATTTCACCCGATCGCCTGAATCCGCTGCTGCAGGCGGCCCCTTCGGCGTTCCCTTCACGCTCGTGGCGCAAAATGGCCAGCCAATCACCGAGAAGGCATTCCGCGGCCGGCCGTCGGCGGTCTTCTTCGGCTATACGCATTGCCCGGATGTCTGCCCGACGACGCTCTTCGAAATGGATGGCTGGCTCCAGAAGGTCGATCCGGATGGATCCAAGCTCGGGGCCTATTTCGTCACCGTCGATCCAGAGCGCGACACGCCTGCCATCATGAAAGAATATGTCTCCAACGTTTCGCGCCGCATCACCGGCATTTCCGGGCCGACCGACAAGGTGACCGAGATGGTGCACGGTTTCCGGGTCTATGCGGTCAAGGTGCCGCTCGACGCCAAGGATCCGAATGGCGACTATACGATGGACCATTCGGCATCTGTGTATCTTCTGGACGCAGAGGGCCGGTTTGCAGGAACGATTGCCTACCAGGAAAATCCGGATACGGCCGTCAAGAAGCTGCAGAACCTGATCAACAAGGGCTAGGCGGGGTGCCTGGGCCGGACCTGTCGGTCTGTCGGTTGTACGATCCACGATACGTCAGGTAGGCAAGAGCCGCAGCGCCCGATGAGCTTTGTGACCATGAACCCGCCGGTAATGCGGCTTCCCGTCGTCCGCCGCTTGCTTTTGCGCCATGTCGCGAGGTACGACACCTGCAAACCGCCATCGACCGGCTGGACTGAACGACGATGAGAGACCGAAGCGTTGAATGAGATTCGCCTGTATGTGACGACGACCGAGCGCGATGCCGAGCGGATCCTAGACCTGATGACGCCTGTCTTCGAAGACGAGGAACTGCCGATCGCAACCTCCGAGATCGACGAGAAGAAGGATATCTGGGAAGCCTCGATCTACCTCTATGCGGATCAGGAAGAGGACGTTCGCCCACGGTTCGAGGCGCTGCTGGCCGAGGCCTATCCGGGTCTTGCGATCGACAAGGAAATCATCCCCGACGTCGACTGGATCGCCCGCTCGCTCGACGGCCTGAAGCCGGTGCGCGCCGGCCGCTTTGTCGTCCATGGCTCCCATGATCGCGACAAGATCCGCGCCAGCGAGATCGCTATCGAGATCGACGCCGGTCAGGCCTTCGGCACGGGTCATCACGGGACGACCGCCGGCTGCCTCGAAACCATCGAGACGGTCATGCGCAGCCGACGCGTCCGCAATGCGCTGGATCTCGGCACCGGCAGCGGCGTGCTGGCCATTGCCGTGCGGAAACTAAAGAATATTCCGGTGCTGGCCACCGACATCGATCCCATCGCGGTTCGAGTCGCCCGCGAAAACGTCGTGCGCAACGGCATAGCCTCGGGAATTTCGCTCGAAACCGCTCCCGGATTTCACTCGACGGCCTTTTCCCGGCATGGGCCTTTCGACCTGATCATCGCCAACATCCTTGCGCGGCCGCTGATCCGCATGGCGCCGCAGCTTGCCAACCATCTTGCTCCCGGTGGGTCTGTCATCCTGTCCGGTATCCTTGCCGCCCAGCGTTGGAAGGTGATCGCCGCCTATAACGGCGCCACGCTGCGCCATGTCCGCACCATATGGCGCAACGGCTGGGTTACAATCCATCTCGACCGCGCCTGAGCCTTGACCGGCTCGCGCAGTGATTCCGGCTTTGTTACCAAGTTCTTGAATTTCCTCCAAAATGCAAAAGGCGACACCAGGGGTGTCGCCTTGCAGATCAGTGTTACCTGATCATGTCCGCGAGCAGAGGGGAGGAAATGCTCAAGCGGGCGTCTCGCATTCTCGTCAGTCGTCGGCCGGGAGGAGAAGCCGTATCGACCGATCCTAGAATGCGTAGCTGGTGTTCGTGTTGCGTACGTCGCCGCGGCTTACGCCGATGATCCGGGAAGCTTCGCTATCTGCAACGCGCAGGGCACCGATTACGTGACGGACGGTCCGGCGTTCGCCAGCCTGCATCGGGCTGCTGTATGCGAAACGGGGAGTGTTCATAGTCGTATTCCTTTTGGGTGGGTTGCTTTCAACCCTTCTGATGCACCCCTTATAAACTATCCCGCACTGCAGCACAGATTTAATGCGGCATGGGAGCCATGCGTATACGTCATGGGTATTGTCGTGATTGAGTCATAATCGCTTGATTCTGCCCATCAAATAGGCGCAGTCGTTAACGGGCATTAACAGGCATTAATGCGAGGGCCAGTCTCGCAATGGCGCCGAATTGGGATAACATGCAGGCAACCGCCCAGGGCGGATTCGCTTTGTCAGCATTTGGATGCCCCATGTTCCAGTCTTTTGATGTCACTTCCACACCGCAATTCGGCCGTGAACGCGTTGCGGGGCTCCGAGCCTCGTTTGCAGCTCTCGGGATCGATGCATTTCTGGTGCCACGCGCCGACGAGTTCCAGGGCGAGTATGTGCCCGCCTGCTCGGAGCGACTGGCGTGGTTGAGCGGCTTCACCGGTTCTGCCGGCGTGGCGCTGGTAACACAGTCGAAGGCTGTTGTTTTCGTCGATGGCCGCTACACGACTCAGCTGCTGGAGCAGGTGGATACGACAGTGTTTTCCAGTGGCGATCTTGTCGGCGAACCGCCGCATCAGTGGCTTAAGAAGCACGCCGCCAAGGGACTTCGGCTCGGGATCGACCCGTGGCTGCACACCGGCGCGGAAGTGCGACGGCTGGAAAAGGCGTTGGGCGAGATCGGCGGCACGCTCGTGTTCCTGCCGCACAATCCGCTCGATCGCCTGTGGACCGACCGCCCCGCCGAGCCGCTTGGACCCGTGACCATCCAGACGGTGGAGCAGGCCGGCGTGCTTGCCAGCGAGAAGATCGGCTCTATTGCAAGGCTTCTGGAAGAGAAGAACTGCGCGGCCGTGCTGGTCACCGATCCCTCGTCGATCGCCTGGATCTTTAATATTCGCGGAAATGACGTGCCGCATACACCACATCCGCTCGCCCGGGCGATCATTCATGCCGGCGGCAGGGCAGAGCTGTTTCTCGACAAGCGCAAGACCAATATCGAGGCGGAAGCCTATCTGGCGCAGCTCTGCCAGCAATTTCCCCCGTCCGATCTGATAGAGAGGCTGAATGCCGCTTCCGCCAATGGCGCGCGCGTAATGGTCGACCCGGATCTGGCAGCGCAGGCTCTGACCGACATTATCCGCAGCGCCGGTGGCGAGGTTGTCGAGGGTAACGATCCCGCACGGCTGCCGCGCGCCCGCAAGAATCAGGCCGAGCTGAATGGCTCCGCTGCTGCCCATCTGCAGGATGGTGCGGCGATGGTGACCTTCCTTCATTGGCTGGAGACGCAGAAGCCGGCCACCGTTTCGGAAATCGACGCGGCCCGCAAACTTGAGGCTGTCAGGGCCGAAATCGGCCAGGCGATGCAAAATCCGCTGAAGGACCTGTCATTCGACACGATTTCAGGAGCCGGCGAGCATGGCGCCATTATCCACTACCGGGTGACGACAGAGAGCGACAGGTTGCTGCAGGCTGGCGAACTCTACCTGCTCGACTCGGGCGCTCAATATATCAACGGCACAACCGACATCACCCGTACCGTTGCCGTCGGCACCGTGCCGGAGGAGCAGCGGCAGTTTTTCACGCTGGTTCTGAAAGGCATGATCGGCATCAGCACGGCGCGCTTTCCCGTCGGCACGCGCGGCTGCGATCTCGATCCGCTGGCCCGCATCGCGCTCTGGAAGGCCGGCGCCGACTATGCCCACGGCACCGGCCATGGCGTCGGCTCCTTCCTGTCGGTGCATGAAGGCCCGCAGCGCATTGCCCGTCTCTCGACGCAGGAGCTGCTGCCCGGCATGATCCTCTCCAACGAGCCTGGCTACTACCGTCCCGGCAGCTTCGGCATCCGAATCGAAAACCTGATTTATGTCCGCGATGCGGAGCCGATCGACGGCGGCGATATCGACATGCTGGGTTTCGAGACTCTGACCTTCTGCCCCATCGACCGCAGCCTGATCATCGCGGAATTGCTGACACATGACGAGCTTCACTGGCTGAACGACTATCACGCGCGCACCCGCGAGGCGTTGATGCCGCTTATCCATGACGCCGAGGTGCGCAGCTGGCTGGAGAATGCGACGCTGCCGCTCGGCCACTGAGGCCGAACTTTTCACGCGAAGTCAGGGTCAGGCGCCGATGAACTGGCGCCAGGCCATGACGACGATCCAGCCGGTGACGAGCATTGCGCTGGCCGGCAGATAAAGGCCGACCAATCCTGCGGCTACCAGCGCCACCTTGAGGTCGATGCCGCCGTTGAAGAAGGTGGGGGCCATCAGCGCTGTCAGCACGGCGGCGGGCACGGCGTTGAGGGCGGCCTCCATGCGCGGCGGGATGCGGGTCATTCGGGTGATGAGAACGTAGCCGCCGATGCGCGTCAGGTAGGTTACGCCGGCAGCCGCGAGTATGAGCAACAGCATGTGGGGATCGAATTGCGTCATCGTCACACCTCGTGGTTTTCGACGGCGAGGTCGGGCTTGCGGTTGCTTTTGACCGGCGGCAGGAGGGCCGCCAACGCAACGCCGGCGAGCGCGCCGATGCTGACATGCCAGGGCGAGCCGACATAACGGTAGGCGACGACAGCGGCAACGGCGCTGGCAGCGACGACGGGCAGGAAATTGTCGCGCTTGCGGAAGCCGATGACGATGCCGAGAAAATAGAGCGGCAGCAGCACATCGAGGCCGATCGATCGGGGATCGCCGATCAGGCTGCCGAGCAGGCCGCCGATGAAGCTTGCGAATACCCAAGGAATGTAGACCATCAGGGCAAGGCCGATATACCAGGAAAAGCTCACCTGCTTGCCGGCTTCGCCGCGCTTCACCGTCTCGGCAAACTGTGGATCGACGAGCAGGAAGAAGGTCAGGGCCTTCTGGATGCCGTTGAAGTGCCTGATGTAGCGGGCAATCGCCGCCGAATAGAGGATATGGCGAAAGTTGACCGCCAGGATCGACAGGACGATCAGCCAGGCGGCGACGTCGTGACCGAAGAGATCGAGGCCGACCAGCTGGCTGGCACCGGCATAGACGATGCCGCTCATCAATGTCAGTTCGCCGAGCGAAAGGCCGTGGCCTTGGGCGATGGCGCCAAACAGGGCGCCGAAGGGTGTGGAGGCAAGGCCGACGAGGATACCGCCGCGCAGTCCCTCCTGAAAGTCCGCGCGATTCATCTCAAGCCCTGCGTTATTTCCGGTTGCGGGCTTCCCTGTAAGGCGAGGGGCTGGCAGCGGCAACTGAATTTCCTTGATCGATGGATCGATTTCGCTGAACCTTGCGGCGCGCAAGGAGGGCACAGATGAAGAAGATCGTTCTACCCAAGGAGGAGAAGGCCGCTGCCGTCACGCGTATCCGCCAATATTTCGCCGACGAGCTCGACCAGACCATCGGTGTGCTGCCGGCCGAATTCCTGCTGGAGTTTTTCGCCAACGATATCGGCGCATTCTTCTACAACCAGGGTCTAAGCGACGCCCATGCGGCGCTGACGAAGCAGATGGAGGATTTCGGCGAGGCGATCTATCTGCTCGAGCGGGAACGCAATGACGGGACCTGATGTATTGAGTCAGCCTTTCGGCTGAAACGTATGTTCCGGCCCGGGAAACGACCGCGCCTTCACGTCTTCCGCATAGGCTGCGGCGGCTTCCGAGATCAGCGGCGCGAGATTGGCGAAGTGCTTGACGAAGCGCGGTTTGAAATCGCTGAACAGGCCGAGCATGTCGTCGGACACGAGCACTTGGCCGTCGCAGGCAGGCGAGGCGCCGATACCGATGGTGGGAATCGACAGGCTCGCGGTGATCTCGCGAGCCAGCGGCTCAACCGTGCCTTCGATAACGATGGCAAAGGCGCCAGCCTCTCCGATGGCGGCGGCATCGTCACGTATCTTGTCCGATTCCTTGTCCGAACGACCAAGTGCGCGGTATCCGCCGTTGGTGTTGACCAACTGCGGCATCAGGCCGACATGGCCGAACACGGGAATGCCGCGTGCGGTGAGGAAGGCGACGGTCTCGGCCATTTCCCGTCCGCCCTCGAGCTTGACGCCGTCGCAGCCGGTTTCCTTCATGATGCGGGCAGCGGTCAGGAATGCCTGTTCCTTCGAGGCCTGGTAGGTGCCGAAGGGCAGGTCGACGATGACGCAGGCGTGGGCTACGCCGCGCATCACGGCTTGGCCGTGGGCGATCATCATCTCCTGCGTCACGCCGACCGTGGTCGGCAGGCCGTAGAGCACCATGCCGAGCGAATCGCCGACCAGCAGCATGTCGCAGTGAGGATCGAGCAGACGCGCCATCGGCGTCGTGTAGGCCGTGAGCGCTACGACAGGGCGCGTGCCCTTCATCGCTTTGATGCGGGCTGGTGTGATGCGCTTGGCGGAGGTCGTGGCACTCATGTCAGGCGGCCTTTTCGCTACGGGCGTTGATTTGACCGATGACGCGGTTGTCAAGCAGCCGGGTTGTTCCGATCCGCACGAAGAGGGCGACGAGGATCGGGCCTTCGCCGGTGGCCGCCAAGGGTTTCAGAGTTTGCGGATCGCGCACGGCGACCACTTCGGGCGTGGCGAGCGGCTCGCGCGCGATGAAGTCGGTGAGGGCACTTTCCAGCGCTGCGGGATCCCGGACGCCCGCCGCGTAGAGGCGTTCGGCTTCTGCGAGCGCTTGCGGCACGATGACGGCAGCGGCGCGCTCATCGGCGGTGAGGTAGCTATTGCGCGATGACAGCGCCAGACCATCGACATCGCGCACCGTCGGGACAGCGACGACGGTCACCGGCTGCGCCAAATCCTCCACCATGCGGCGGATCAGGGTTACCTGCTGGAAATCCTTCTCGCCGAAATAGGCCTTGTCGGGCTGGACGATGTTGAAGAGCTTGGTCACGACGGTGGCGACGCCGGCAAAGTGGCCGGGACGCACAGAGCCCTCGAGTTCGGTGCCGAGGGCCGGCACGTCGACGACGGCTTCCATCGGTCTTGGATACATGTCTGAAGGCGTCGGGGCGAAGAGATAATCGACCCCGGCCTTGCGCAGCATGGCGCTGTCACGCTCGAAATCGCGGGGATATTTCTCCAGGTCCTCGCCGGCGGCAAACTGCAGCGGATTGACGAAGATCGAGGTGACGACGATATCGTTTTCGCTCCGCGCCCGGCGAACGAGTTCCAGGTGTCCGGCATGCAGATAGCCCATGGTCGGCACGAGGCCGATGCGTCGTCCGGCGCGCAGATGCGGCATAAGCCTGGCGCGCATCTCCGCAATGGTGCTGGTCACATCCATAGATCACTCTCCCCACGCAGGGCGAAACCGAAGTCCCGCGAGCCGGCCATGCATCCCATCCACGAAACGGCAGGCTCTCCTAGCGCGCCGCGCTGCCAAACGCAATTCGGCGCTTCGCCCGGAACCTGCGCTGCCAACCACGGAATGAGCGGCGACTTAGCATTTTCGTCAGCTTTTTGCGGTTATGTCGTCGGATGGCGAAGATCGTGGCTTTGGCGGCATATTTCTATCAGGCGGCGGTGGCATTCGGGCTGCTGATCGTCGTCGCCCACTGGCTGTCGCCTGCGGATTATTCTGCCTATTCGCTGTTTATCTCCATCAGCCAGTTTGCCGCGATCCTCTGTTTCGAATGGATACGCTTTGCCTGCAGCCGGTTCTATCCCGGCCAGACGGGGAGCGAGCCAACAGAACGGCGCGCGTTGAAAGTCGAGTTTGCCACTTGCGCGCTTATCTGTGTGGTCGCGGCTGCGGGGTCGATCCTGTTTGCCGTGCCTGTCGGCGTGGCGCTGGTTGGCGGTCTTGTGGCGATCTTTCAAGGCGCGAGCGACCTGCACCTGACGATGTTGCGCTTCCGCCAGGAATTTCGCACCTTTTCGAGGCTTCAGGGATCGCGCGCCACAATCCTCGCCGTGGGCACGCTCAGCGGCGCGCTGTTGGCCCCGACCTTCATGGCGGCGGTCGGTGGGCTGCTGGCCGGCTATGTGGTCTATACGCTGCTGGCGGTGGCGCTGACCCGCCGCGTCTCACCGGAGCGGGCAAGCTTCGACGCTGCCGTTGTCCGAAAGCACTTCATCTACGGTAGCGTCGCTGCCGGCGCCTCGGTCGTCGGCCTGCTTGCGCCGCTCGGCCTGAAGGCGATCCTGACGGCGGTGCTTGGGCCTACGGCTGCTGCCGGGGCGCTGCTGGCGCTCGATCTGCTGCAGCGGCCCTTCGTGCTCATCGTCTCGGCGCTGCAGGCGATCCAATACCCCGATGTCGTGGCACTTTACGATCGGGACGGCGAAACCAGCGCTTTCAAGGCGCAACTCGGCGCCTATTACTCGCTGCTGACCGGCTTTACGCTGATGACGGCTGCCGGCATTTTTGCCCTTCTGCAACCCATCGGCCTATTCGTTATCGCGCCTGCTCTCCGGGACGGTTTCATGAGTGCTGCACCCTTCGTCGTCGGCCTGGCGCTTTGCCGGGCGCTGACGCTCAACATGCTGCCGACACCTGCGCATCTTCGGCACAGGTTGCTGTCGATTTTCCTGCTATCGGCCGTCGATTGCCTGTTGCTGAACGGCGGGACGCTGGCAACTTCAGCAATGCTTGGCGATGCAAGCGGGCCGTTGATGGCGGGCGGCATGGTCGGTGCACTTTTGGCCATGGTGGTTGGGTTGAAGGTGCTGGTGACGCTGCCGTTCGAGTTCGTCTGGCAGCCAGTGGCTTTTGCGGCAGTGGGGCTTGCCATCCCGGTCGTGGCCACTGCCGGCTACGGGCAAGCGCTCTGGTCCTCGGTGGCTGTCGGCGTGGTCGGCGGCGGCGTCTTTTGCCTCGCCGGGTTGTACAGCTATTTCAGGCGGCTGTTTAGCGCGGCGGCAACCTCCTAGTCATGGCTTACAGGGCGGCCAGCATCTCGAGGATGCGGCCGGCGCTTGTATCCCAGGAAAAACGACCGACATTGATCCGGCCGGCATCCTGCAAAGACTGGCGCAGGGATGGCTCGTCGCAGATGCGGCGCATCGCTTCGGTCAGTTCTTCCTGTCTGGTCGGATCGAAATAGAGGGCGGCCGTGCCGCAGGCTTCGCGCACAGCCGGGATATCTGCCGCGAGGACCGGGCAGGCTTGCGTCATGGCCTCCAGCGGCGGAATGCCGAAGCCTTCGTAGAGGCTCGGGAAGACGAAGGCGGTCGCATGGCGTTCCAATGCCACGATCTCGGCATCGGTCAGCCTGCCGGGATATAGGATGCTACCGGTCGAGGCCGCGTCCTTCGATTTGAAAACGCTCGGCGCACTGCCGCCGACCACGACCAGTTTCTGGCTGGTGTTGCAAAGGGCTTCGAAGGCGCGGATGGCAAACTCCAGGTTCTTGTTGGGCTTCATGGTGCCGACCAGCAGGAAGAAGCCGTTCGTGGAGAGGCCGAGCCGGTCGATGATCCCGGTATCCGGCGCAATGGCGGCAAAATGATCGACCGCGTTGTAAACGACATCAATACCGGCGGCCGGCACCTTGAAGACAGAGGCGAGTTCGCGGCGGGAAAATTCCGAGACGGTGCCGATCTTCGCCGTCCGCGTCAGGGCAAAGCCGAGAGCGGCGTGCAGCAGCCGATAGCTGCGTTTGAATGAGCCCGGATGGCGGAAGATCGTCACGTCATGAATGACAACCGCCTGGCGCCGGTGCAGCAGCGGGCCGCTGCCGCCGAAGCCCAGCAATCGGCCTTTGCGGGCATGAGCGTAAAGCGCCGTCTGTTCCCACAGGTGCCCGGGCCCCGCGCCGAATGCATCGACGCCGATGGCCTGAAGATCGAGGTCAACGGCGGTACCAGCGGGGACGGCGAGACGCCAGTTAACCTCTTTAAGGGCATCTGGCACGGTGCCGGCTGCGATCCTTGCATCCAGCGCCAGTGTCAGTTCCCTTGCGAAGCGTTGCACGCCCGAAAGGGGCTGCGTCAGAAAGCGGCCGTTGATGGTGATGGTTTGCACGGCAATGGCCCCATGGCGTTTCCGCCACATTCGGCGATCTTCGTGAAGGAAGGTTTAGCGCCTCCGCCGATCGCTCAGGCGTTGAGCGCCTCGGCGCTGTCGATGATCGCCACGCCGCGCACGCGCATTTCGTCGATGGCGGCTTTTACGCCGGCAGGGTCGATGCCGCGGCTGGCGTCCTCGATGAAGCGCACCCTGACGCTCGGCAGCATCTCGACGGCATCGATGGCGGAGAACTTGACGCAGTAATCGGTGGCGAGGCCGCAAAGATCGAGTTCCGTGACCTGTCGCTCGCGCAGATAGTCGGCGAGGCCGGTCAGGGCCGCCTGATCGTTGTCGCGGAATGCGGAGTAGCTGTCGACTTCAGGGTTCTGGCCCTTCTGCCGGATGAAATCGATGGCGCCGGCGTGGAGGTCGGGATGGAGGGCGGCGTCCGGGGTATCCTGGACGCAATGGTCCGGCCACATCATCTGCGGCTTGCCGGAGAGCATGCCCATGTCGAAAGGGTTCTTGCCGAGATGGGAGGAGGCAAAGCTGCCATGGCCTTCGGGGTGCCAGTCCTGCGAGGCGACGACAAGGTCGTACTTGCCGCTGTCGATCAATCTGTTGGCGACGGGCACGATCTCGTCGCCCTCTCGAACGGCGAGGTTTCCGCCCGGGCAGAAGCCGGTCTGGATATCGATCAGCAGCAGGGCCTTCATCGTCACGTCCTTCCATCCATGTCTTGGTGCACGATGCCAAGACGGCACGGAAGGATCAAGTGTTTTGCGCCCCGCACAGGGTGCGAGGCGCAATGGGTTCAGGGTCTCAGCGCAGCTTGTGACCCTTGATGCCGTAGAATGCGATGTAGATGTAGCAGAGCACGGGCATCAGGAAGGCGAGGTGGATGCCAATGGTATCGGCAAGACCGCCCTGAATGACCGGCAGGATGGCGCCGCCGACGATGGCAAGGCAGAGGATGCCGGAGCCCTGGCTGGTGTATTTGCCGAGGCCTTCGAGCGCCAGGCTGAAGATCGTCGGGAACATGATCGAGTTGAACAGCCCGACCAGCAGCACGGCCCACATGGCGACATGTCCGGTAGTAAGCACGGTGATGAGCAGCAGGATGGCAGCGAGAGCGGCGTTGAATGCCAGAGCCTTGCCGTCATCGACGTAGCGCATGGCTACGGCGCCGATAAAGCGACCGATCATGGCGCCACCCCAGAAATAGGCGACGTAGTGGGCAGCATCCGATTCCGACAGGCCGCCAATGTCGGGCTGGCTGAAGAAGTTGACGAGGAAGCTGCCGATGCTGACTTCAGCGCCAACATAGAGGAAGATGCCGACGGCGCCGAGGACGAGATGGCGATACTGCCAGGCCGATCCGGTATCGCCGGGCTTGTTGACGGTTTCATCGCCCTGGACGTTCGGCAGCTTTAGCGCGGCAAAGACGGCTGCCAGCACCAGAAACGCGATGGCAAGGATCATGTAGGGGAATTTGACCGTGCTGGCTTCAGCCAGATGGATGGCGTCGAGCTGTTCCGGCGTCGCGGTGCTGAGATCGGCTGTTGCCGCCGAGAGGATCAGGAAGGCGCCAAAGATCGGCGCGATGGTGGTGCCGAGCGAATTGAAGGCCTGGGTCAGCGTCAGGCGGGCAGCAGCCGTTTCGGGCTTGCCGAGGACGGTGACATAGGGGTTGGCGGCAACCTGCAGAACGGTGACGCCGGCGGCGAGCACGAAGAGTGCGCCGAGGAACAATGCGTAGATGCGGTAGCTGGCGGCGGGGATGAACAGCGCGCATCCGATAGCGGCAATGACGAGGCCGACGACGATGCCCCATTTGTAGCTGATGCGCTTGACCAGAGCGCCGGCCGGCAGCGAGACGATGAAGTAGGCGCCGAAGAAGCAGAGCTGGATGAGCATCGATTGCGTATAGTTCAGCTGAAAGACGTTTTTCAGGTGCGGAACCAGAATATCATTCAGGCAGGTGATGAAGCCCCACATGAAAAAGAGAGAGGTGAGCGCAATAAGCGCAAATTGATAATTCTGTCCCGCCGGCGCCTTGGCACCTTCGGAGACAGCGCTGTTTGTTGTTATACCAGCCACTTTATTGATCCTCAAAACTGTTGTCGCCGCGCCTGAAACGTTTCAGGCCCTGCCGGGCGGCAGATTGGCAGCGGCCCGCTGAAAATCCGCAAAAGAGCGCGGGAGGCAGGGCCGTAGGCGACGATATAAAGCAGTCAGCGACAATTGGTAGCACCGCAGCATTGTGTTTTTTGCAGTGCAGCATAGCGTCAGGATTGAGGCTTGGGGGTGTCGAACCGGTGGCGGCTGATGGTAATTCAGCGGCAGAGTAGGGTACTGAAACTGCGCTAAGTTGTTGCTTCTTGGCCGTTTTTCTGTTGTCTACTACAAGCGTCAGATGATCATAAGACCCGAAAATACCAGCGACATTCAGCCAATCCGCGTGCTCGTCACCAGCGCATTCGACGGCGCTCCTCACAGCGACGGAACGGAAGGCGCTATTGTTGAAGGTCTTAGAGCCGGAGGCGCTTTAACGGTGTCGCTGGTGGCAGAAAAGGATGGAGAGATTGTCGGCCATGTCGCCTTTTCTCCGGTCGAAATCCATGGCCAAGCCGTCAACTGGTACGGGCTCGGGCCGGTCGCCGTGCGACCCGACAAGCAGCGACAGGGCATCGGAGCGAGGCTTATCGAAGCTGGACTTTACCAGATAAAAACCCATGGCGCGGCTGGATGTGTCGTCCTCGGCGACCCCGGCTACTATGCCCGCTTCGGGTTCAAGGCTGACCCCGCTTTGCACTTTCCCGGAGTCCCGGTGGAATATTTCCAAAGACTCGACTTCGGAGATGACACGCGACAAGGCGTTGTCGTTTATCACAGGGCGTTCTACGGAACCTGACCGCTGCCTGCGGGAATGTTCCTAGCTGAACGACAGGAGAATGACATGTCTGGCCTTGACCTCGAGCTTGTCATCCAGCCTAGCGATGACGATTACAACGCAATTCGCCAACCGCTGATCGACTACAATGCTTCAAAGGTGGATGGGCCCTGGGGCCCGCTCGCAATCCTGCTGCGCGACGAGGCTGGCACGGTGCGGGGTGGTCTATGGGCGAGCTACAGCTACGACTGGCTTTTCGTGGAACTGCTCGTGGTCCCCGAAGCCTTTCGTGGCCAAGGCCTTGGTGCCAGGATGCTGCAACAGGCGGAAGGCTGGGCCAGAGAGCGAGGCTGCGTTGGCGTCTGGCTGGATACGTTCAGCTTTCAGGCGCCAGGCTTCTACGAGAAGCAAGGCTATACCGTCTTCAGCGTGCTCGATCACTACCCCCGACAAACGCAGCGCTTTTTCTTGTGCAAGATGCTGTGATTTTTTCTCGAGGACTGCGGATCAGCTTCTATGGATATGCAAGGTGGTGACACCGTCGGCCGGTCATAATGCTGCACCTTGACAATTATCCGGTACCTTACCATCGCTAGCTTTATCGCAAAGGTCGCGTGTCTGCTTCGCTTGGAGCGGCCACGGCTGCTTCGGTGAGTGTGTTGCAGCGATCAGTTGAACCAACCGCAAATTGCAGTCATTCTGTCCCCACCCTGACCTTGTCATGCTGAACAAGCACCTTATTTGGTGCCTCTGAAGGTGCGATGAGCAGACAGGCTGGATGGGGGGACATCGATAATGCGCGTTGCAAAAAGGTTGCCTCTCCGGAAGTATCGTCTCCTGATTGCCCTCCTTTTTGCAAACATATTATCGTTTTTCTGCGTAACGCAGTTCGCCAACGCAGGCATTTTTGACGCCTTTGGCAGCAGGGCCGTCTTCTGCCAGCCTAAAGATCGACAATGTGTCCTCGATGTAGCACTCGACATAGCGATCAAGGATTTCAGCAGCCGCGATCCGATTGCCGAAGCCGCTCCACATGCAACGCGGGCCGGCAGGCTTTATGCGCTTGTTCCGCCAGATCAGTGGCAGGCGGTTCGGCAACGCTGGCAGGCGGCGGGAGCAGATGAGGCTTTCTTCGCCACTCTAGACAAGACCAGCTGGCCTCTCCTTCCATCGGACTGGCTGACTGCTGACCTCCTTGAGGAAGCTTTGGACAGCCAAGAGGGGCCTGATAGGACGAACTTTGCCGACTTCGTTGAGTTCGCCTTTCCCGTTTTGCTTAAGAAAGAACGCGCGGCTACGCTTTCTCTTTGGGACGAGCACGTAGAGATGCTCTGGAACGATGCGTTCGATACCGTCACGCTGGTTTTCGACTGGATGGCAAATAATGATGTGGATGCGCTGGAGCGTTATGCCAGCCGCTATAATTTTCCGCAGTCCGCGACTTATGATCCGAGGGAGGGGCTGAGCCGGGCCGCTGCACGTTTCTGTGATAACGGCAATCATGAGCCAGGGGAGCGCATCCTCGCACTGCTTGAGAAGGAGAAGCAGGGCTGGAAGCTGGAGAGAGAGAAACAGGCGATAGACTGGTCTCGGCAGACCACTGGTGTGCTTGCTTGCCGAGGCGAGCAGGCTGCGCTTGACCTTGTTGATCCTGTCCTGGCGCAGATGCAGACGGATGTGCGCGAGGCCAAAGAAAAATACAAGAACCCGCAGGAACAGGCCTTCGTTGTTGGCGTGATCCGCAGCGAAGTTGCAGAGGGTCTGATACAACCGCTTGCGTTGCACTTCGAAGAGGCCGGTCAACACGATCAGGCGGTGAAGGTGTTCGCCCGACTGCCTGTACAGCAGTCAGCGATGATGCTCAGCGACATTGCTGAAAAGGGCATTTATGGCATGGAGTTCCTTCAGCAGTCGTTTGCCGAATTTATGGAGGTTCACCGTGAAGATGCCTTCTACGATACCGACAGAAGCAAGGCACTGACTTGGTATCTCGAAAAATATGATGGCAGCGAGGCGGGGCCGGGCCTCGAACGTGAGGCCGAGGCGATCGACATGGCTGGCGAGATCTGGCCCAACCCTGTAGCGCGGCAGGCCGCTGAAAAGGCACTAAAGACGCTTGCCGATAGGGCTAATGAAGATCGTCGGGCGAAGCAGAGCGCGCTTGATCGAGCACGCCTAAGGTTGGGGGCGTTCGAAAAACGCAGGCGGGGTTGCGAGATCCCTGACACCGCGCTCACGGAAATGCTTGCCAATGCTGGCGGCTATGATTTTGCTGAGCAGCGCAGCGAGATGTTGATCGACTACCTGAGCTATCTGGATACAGACAAGAACGGCGAAAGCCGCGGGGATTGCATTATTCATTAAGGCGGCGGCGCAATTAAGACGCAGCGATCACGCCCAGCCCTCAGGTGCCGTGTCGTCCTACATTTTGCCACACCGCTTCAATATTAGGTCCTGATTGCGCCAGATCGTTGGATATCGTATCCCGGATATATCGTCGAGATCTTGGATTACCTAAGGCTAACGGCGAAGCAGGACGGTTTGCGGAATTCGTTGGACGCAGAGCTAAATAGCTATTCTTCGAATTCGTAAAATGTCCCCAACGGGCCGACATCCGCCACGGGGTTACTCGCCACAGCGCGCTTCCGCCCTCACACCCTCTCCACAAACCCATCCAGCACACGCTTCTGGCCGGCCCTGTCGAATTCGATGGTCAGCTTGTTGCCTTCGATAGCTGAAATATTGCCGTTGCCGAACTTGATGTGGAAGATGCGTTCGCCGACTGCGAAGCGGGAGGGAGTGTCGGTCGTTGATTTCGCCACCAGTTCGCCGTCGATGGTGCGCGCCTTCGGGCCGCTTTCGCCGTAGCCGATGCGCTCGACTGCGTGGCCGGAGCGCGAGCCCCAGTTGTCGCGCGTTGCATCGGTCTTGTTGGCCTGGGCGCGTTTCCAGCCCGGCGTGCCGTAGCTGTTGGAGAAGGGCTCGGCCTTGTCGAAGCGTGACTGGCCGTAGGCGCTGCGTCCATAGCCGCCATAGGATTGCTCGGTCTCGGCGACGGACACGTGTGTATTCGGCAACTCGTCGAGGAAGCGGGAGGGCAGGGTGGATTGCCAGAGGCCGTGGATGCGGCGGTTTGAGACGAACCAGATGTGGCAAAGGCGTTTGGCCCGCGTCAGGCCGACATAGGCAAGCCGTCGTTCCTCTTCGAGACCCGCCCGTCCACTCTCGTCGAGCGAGCGCTGGTGGGGAAACAGGCCTTCCTCCCAGCCGGGTAGGAAGACCGTCTTGAATTCCAGTCCCTTGGCGGAATGCAGCGTCATGATCGAGACAGCATCGAGGTTCTCGTTGTTTTCGGCATCCATGACCAGCGAGACGTGTTCGAGGAAGCCGCGCATGCTCTCGAAGCTGTCCATCGAGCGGATCAGTTCTTTCAGGTTGTCGAGGCGGCCCGGCGCTTCAGCCGACTTGTCGTTCTTCCACATGTCGGTGTAGCCGGATTCCTCGAGGATCTGCTCGGCAAGCTCCGTGTGGGGTGCGTTTTCGAGCCGTTCCTGCCAGCGGCGGACGGACATCACGACGTCGTACAAAGCCTTGCGCGGCTTCGGCTTCATCTCGTCGGTTTCGATGATGTCGGCTGCCGCGGCCAGCATGGGTATATTGCGGGCGCGGGCATAGTCGTGCAGGGCGCGCACCGTTGTGTCGCCAAGACCGCGTTTCGGCGTGTTGACGATGCGCTCGAAGGCGAGGTCGTCGGCCGGCTGGCAGACGAGGCGGAAATAGGCCATGGCGTCGCGGATTTCCATGCGCTCGTAAAAGCGTGGGCCGCCGATGACGCGGTAGTTGAGGCCGAGCGTGACGAAGCGGTCTTCGAACTCGCGCATCTGGAACGAGGCGCGCACGAGGATCGCCATGTCGTTCAGCGCGTGGCCGCCGCGCTGCAGCTGCTCGATCTCTTCGCCCAGCGCCCGGGCTTCCTCTTCCGAGTCCCAGGCGGCGTGAACCTGAACCTTGGCGTCCTCGGGATCGCTGCGGTCGGTGAAAAGCGTCTTGCCGAGCCGGCCTTCGTTGTGGGCGATCAGATGGGCAGCCGCGCCGAGGATGTGTTCGGTCGAGCGGTAGTTGCGCTCGAGCTTGATCACCTTGGCGCCCGGGAAATCCTTCTCGAAGCGCAGGATGTTGTCGACCTCGGCGCCGCGCCAGCCGTAGATCGACTGGTCGTCGTCGCCGACGCAGCAGACATTCTGCATCTCGCCCTTCGGCCGCTGGGCGAGCAGCCGCAGCCACATGTACTGGGCGGTGTTGGTGTCCTGATACTCGTCGACGAGGATATAGCGGAAGCGCTGGTGATAATCCTTCAGCACATCCGGGTTCTGGCGGAACATGGTGATCGGATGCAGCAGCAGGTCGCCGAAATCGCAGGCGTTCAGCGTCTTCAGCCGCGCCTGGTAGGCAGCGTAGAGTTCGCGGCCCTTGCCGTTGGCAAAAGCACGGGCATCGCCCTCGGCAATATCGGGCGGTGTCAGGCCCTTGTTCTTCCAGCCGTCGATCATGCCGGCGAATTGCTTTGCCGGCCAGCGCTTGTCGTCGAGGCCCTCGGCCTGGATGATCTGCTTGATCAGGCGAACGACGTCGTCGGTATCGAGGATGGAGAAATCCGATGTCAGGCCGACCAGTTCCGCGTGACGGCGGAGCAGCTTGACGCCGATCGAGTGGAAGGTGCCGAGCCATGGCATGCCTTCGACTGCGCCGCCGACCAGCAGTGCAACACGCTCCTTCATCTCGCGCGCCGCCTTGTTGGTGAATGTCACCGACAGGATCTGGCTGGGGAAGGCGCGGTTCGTCGACAGGATATGGGCGATGCGGGTGGTGAGCACACGGGTCTTGCCGGTGCCGGCGCCGGCGAGTACCAGCAGCGGCCCCTCCAGCGTCTCGACAGCCTCTGTCTGCTCGGCGTTGAGGCCTGCGAGGTAATCCGGCACGCGGCCGACATCGCGCGCTGCCATGGCGCGGGCGGCAATGCCGCCGGCAGCTTGCGGACGCGCTGCAGCCGGCTCGTGGCGCCTCGGCTCGGCGTGCTCGGGCTCTTCGTCGAAGAAGGGAATGTCGTCGTGTCCTATCGTCATGTCGCGTAATGTAGTGATTCGGAATCGAAAGGCCAGAAAAGATGTTCTGCTTTCATTCCCTTATTGCCATCCCGCCCGCTATCGGAGCCGCCCCAGCGCGCGATTCGGAGACGGCAGGGCGCGGTGACGTGTCGTCGTCCGCGCGGCAATGTCCCTGCGCATCCACTACGGCCTATGGTTCGCTACGACGCTCATGGGGCAAATCTGTGCGTTGACAAGGGGCTGTCATTATTTTTCATGATATTGCCGCAATCCTTGATACACGTCTCGTCATCGAAGCAGAGGCCCTCGTCCATGATCAAGAAATTCGTTCTACTCGCCGTCTCGGCTGCCTTCCTGAATGCCTGCACGACCACCGATCCCTACACGGGCGAGCAGAAGGTTTCGAACACTGCGGGTGGCGCTGCCATCGGCGCGGGGCTCGGGGCGATTGCGGGCCTTGCCGTCGGCGGCTCCCCGGTCGGACGGCGCAACGCGGCGCTGATCGGCGCAGGCATCGGCGCTCTCGCCGGCGGTTCCATCGGCAATTACATGGACCAGCAGGAATCGGAGTTGCGTCAGCAGCTGCAGGGCACCGGCGTTTCCGTCACCCGCACCGGTGATCGCATCATTCTCAACATGCCGTCGGCCATCACCTTCGATACCGACCAGTATTACGTGAAGCCGGAGTTCGACCAGACGCTGAACTCGGTGGCAATCGTTCTGCGCAAGTTCAACAAAACGCTGATCGACGTCAACGGACATACGGATTCGACCGGCAGCATGCAGCATAATCAGGAGCTCTCGGAGCGTCGCGCAGACTCGGTCGCCGGCTATCTCGGCACCCAGGGCATCGATCCGCGCCGCGTCTCCGCCGTCGGCTTCGGCCCGACACAGCCGGTCGCCAGCAACGCGTCGGAAGCCGGCCGCGCGCAGAACCGTCGCGTCGAAATCCAGATAGCGCCGATCACCCAGAACGGCTGATTGCCTATAGAGGGCGTGCGCAGGCAGGACCCGCGCCGCCCCTGGTAGGCTGAACTCATGCCGTTAGAGGTCAGAGGTCCTGTGCGCGCGCGAGCAAATCGGCCCAGCGTTTGACGTAACCGTTGACGACGGGCGGGTGCAGGCCTGCAGAGATCAGCTTTTGTTCAAGGCCATGCACATCGAAGGCTTCCAGAAGGGTGTCCTTCGGATAGAGCCTGAGCGTGTAGGTAAACATCTCCTCCCAGCTCCGCCGGACCCTGACGGATTCATCTTCCAGATGCGGGCGATAGCGGGTGACGAGCTCATCGAGGGTCATGGCCTGTGCTCCCGGATACTACCGTTTGCGCCCACGGCCCAAGGCCTGTCCGGACTCCTTGGCCAGGTCTGCAAATCCCGGCGGCTTGCTTTTGATCCACGCCACGAAAGTCTGCACAGCCGGATCCTCGAGAATTGCCTCGATCGTGCTGAACTTCTTGGCGAGTTGGCTATCCGTGAAGATTGCATGGATCTGGTTGTGGCAGACGCGGTGCAGGTAGACGGTCTCCTTGCCGCCCTTGCTCTTCGGGACGAGATGGTGGGCGTCCTTCTGATCGTCCGGGATCACGCGCTCGCAGAGCGGGCAAATCGTTGGCTCCGGCTCCGCGTTCGATGAGTCAAAGTCGTCTCTGTTCTTGCGGGCCATCTATCCTCGGTCAATTTTTCGAGCTGGTGCTGTCGTGCATTCGTATCGTTTCGATCGATGCAGGCGTCTCCCGCAGATATCGCTTCTGACGGAATGGAGCAACGATCTTGCGCAGTCGTCTCAGCCTCGCATTTGCGACGCACTGTACCTTGCCTATGACAGCCTGACGTGCTCGGCCAGAAAATCCAGCAATGCACGAACTCGCGCTGGCACAGGGCCGCCTTCGCCGATATAGACGGCGTGGAACGCCTCGATGTCGTCGGGATTGCAGTCGTCGAGCACGACAAGCAAGCGTCCAGCGGCGACATCGTCCCGGATCGTGAAGCTTGCCAGTCGCGCCAGGCCGCCGCCGGCCAGGCAGAGATGTCGCATGGCCTCGCCATCGCTCGCCTCGATCGTGCTGACCAGCTTTTTCGCGACGCACTTGCCGTCCACCAGCAGCGGCCAGCCGGCGACGGCTCGCCGGTATGAAAAAGCGATCTTCCGGTGTCTGTCGAGATCGGCTGGCGTGCGCGGCGTGCCATGTTCCTCGAGATAGTCCGGCGTGGCGACGATCGCCATCGACGTGCCACCGAGCTTGCGCGCGACCAGCTGCGAACTCTTCATCGGACCAGCCCGTATCGCGACATCTGCATTTTCGGCCATGAGGTCGACGACCGCGTCGGTAACGGTAATCTCGAGTGTGACTGCGGGATAAAGCCGCAGAAATTGCGGGACGAGCGGCGCAAGAACATGATTGGCGAAAGATGCGCTGGTGTTGATGCGTATGCGGCCGATCGCCAATTCTCCGACCGAGGCGTTGCGTTCCGCCTCGGCAATGTCGGCAAGTATCCGGACGCTGCTGTCGTAGAAGAGGCTGCCTTCCGTTGTCAGCTGCAGCGTGCGAGTGGAGCGATTGAGCAGCCTCGTGCCTAGCCGTCCTTCCAGCCGCGTCATGAGCTTGCTGATTGCCGAGGGGGTGAGGCGGCTGGCACGGGCGGCAGCCGAAAATCCGCCGAGATCGACCACCCGGACAAAGATCTCCATTTCGCCTGAACGGTTTACGTCGGTTTTGCTCACTATGAATTCAATTCATGAATGCTGATCGTTGCGGCAGTCTAGTTCACATCGTCTTTGCAATCTACCTTTGACGAAACGCAGGAGACGACAATGGAATACAGATATCTCGGCCGATCCGGCCTGAAGGTCCCCGCCTTGAGCTTTGGCGCGGCGACGTTTGGCGGCAGTGGCCCGCTGTTCGGTGCCTGGGGGACGACGGATGTCGTCGAAGCCCGCCGCCTCATAGACATCTGCCTGGAAGCTGGCCTCAACCTGTTCGACACGGCGGACGTCTATTCGGCCGGCGCCTCGGAGGAAGTGCTGGGGCAGGCGATCCGTGGCCGCCGCGACAGCGTGCTGATATCGACAAAGATGGCGCTGCCGATGGGCGACGGACCGAACGATGCCGGCACCTCGCGCTCGCGGTTGATCCGCACGACAGACGATGCGTTGCGCCGGCTCGGCACGGATTACATCGATCTGCTGCAGCTTCACGCATTCGATGCCCATACGCCGGTGGAGGAGGTGCTGTCGACGCTGGACGATCTCATCTCAGCGGGAAAGGTCCGCTATGTCGGCGCCTCGAACTTCGCCGGATGGGAGCTGATGAAATCGCTGGCGGCAGCCGACCGGGGCGGCCATCCTCGTTATGTCGCGCACCAGGTCTATTATTCGCTGGTCGGCCGCGACTACGAATGGGAGCTTATGCCGCTTGGCGCAGACCAAGGTGTCGGCGCGCTGGTCTGGAGCCCACTCGGCTGGGGGCGGCTGACTGGCAAGATCCGCCGTGGCCAGCCTTTGCCGGAAGGCAGCAGGCTTCACCAGACGGCAGAGTTCGGGCCGCCCGTGGATGAAGACAAGCTGTTCGATATCGTTGATGTCCTCGACGGGATCGCCGGGGAAACCGGCCGTTCGGTGCCTCAGATCGCCATCAACTGGCTGCTCAGCCGGCCAACCGTCTCGAGCGTCATCATCGGGGCTCGAAACGAGGAACAACTCCGGCAAAACCTCGGCGCTGTCGGCTGGAGCCTCACCAGCGAGCAGATTGCCCGCCTCGATGCGGCAAGTGCTGTCGCCGCGCCTTACCCCTACTATCCATACCGCCGGCAGGAGGGATTTGCGCGGCTCAATCCGCCGATGTTGCCTTAGGCTCCCGCCTCACAGCATCCCCAGAAACTGTTTCAGTTCCGGCGTTTTGGGGTTGCTGAAGAACTCTTCCGGCGGGCCGATTTCGTGGACGCGGCCTTCGTGCATGAAGACGACGCGCGAGCAGACGTCGCGGGCGAACTTCATCTCGTGGGTGACCATCAGCAGCGTCATGCCTTCGGATGCGAGTTCGCGGACCACGGCCAGCACTTCCGACACGAGCTCCGGGTCGAGCGCCGAGGTGATCTCGTCGCAGAGCAGCGCGATCGGCTGCATCGCCAGCGCCCGGGCGATGGCGACGCGCTGTTGCTGGCCGCCGGAGAGCTCGTCGGGATACGCATCGAACTTGTGGGCCAGGCCGACCCGCTCGAGCATCTTTCGGGCCATAGCTTCTGCATCAGCCTTGGACGTCTTCCGCACCACCGTCTGCGACAGCATGACATTGCGGCCGGCCGTCAGGTGCGGAAAGAGATTGAACTGCTGAAAGATCATGCCGACCTTCAGCCGCAGCGCCTTCAGATGCAATTCGTCGGGCAGGAACTGGGCACCGGCGACGGAGATCGAGCCGTCATCGATAAGTTCTAGGCCGTTGATGCAGCGTAACAGGGTGGATTTCCCCGAGCCGCTCTTGCCGATGATGGCGATGACCTCGCCGGGTTCGACGTTTATGTTGATGCCCTTCAGAACTTCGTTGCTGCCGAAGCTCTTGCGCACCTCAGTGATTTCGATGAGCGACATTGAGCTTCCTTTCCAGGATCTGGCTGCTTTTCGACAGAGGCCAGCAGAGGGCAAAATAGATGAGGGCGACGAAACCGTAGACGGTGAACGGCTCGAAGGTGGCATTGGTGATGGCGGTGCCGGCCTTCGACAGTTCGACGAAGCCGATGATCGATGTCAGCGCCGTGCCTTTCACCACCTGCACGGAAAAGCCGACGGTCGGCGGCACAGCGACGCGCAGGGCCTGTGGCAGGATGACATGGCGCATCTGCTGGGCGTATCCCATGCCGAGGCTGGCAGACGCCTCCCACTGGCCCTTGACGACGGACTCGACGCAACCGCGCCAGATTTCAGTAAGGAAAGCGGCCGACCAGAGGATGAGCGCGACGCCGGCGGCAAGCCAGGCCGGGACGTCGATGCCGAACAGCCCCATGCCGAAGAAGGCGAGGAACAGCTGCATCAGCAGCGGCGTGCCCTGGAACAGTTCGACGTAGTATTTGACGAAAATGCGCGCGATGCGCCGCTTCCCCGTGCGCAGGTAGAGCAGCACCATGCCGAGCAGGCCGCCGCCGACGAAGGAGACCAGCGACAGGAGGATTGTCCAGCGGGTAGCGTAGAGAAGATTGCGGACGATATCCCAGGTGGTGAACTGGATCATCGGGTGCTCCCGCGCGGAAAGAGGATGCGGCCGAGGCCGGACAGGAGCTGGCGCAGGATGATTGCCAGCAGCAGGTAGATAGTCGTCGAGACGAAATAGGCCTCGAAGGCGCGGAACGAACGCGACTGGATGAAATTTGCGGCAAAGGTCAGGTCTTCAGCAGCGATCTGCGAGACGACGGCGGAGCCGAGCATGACGATGATGATCTGCGACGACAGGGCCGGCCAGATGCGCTGCAGCGCTGGGACGAGGATCACATGCCAGAATGTCTGGAACGGCGTCATCGCAAGGCTGGCGCCCGCCTCGAACTGGCCGCGCGGTGTCGCCTGAATGCCGGCCCGGATGATCTCGCATCCATATGCGCCGAGATTGATGACCATGGCGAAATTGGCTGCCTGCATTTCCCCGAGCTTGATGCCGATGCCGGGCAGTCCGAAGAATATGAAGAACAGCTGGACGATGAAGGGCGTGTTGCGGATCAGTTCGACATAGGGAACGACCAAGGGCCTCAGCCAACGGGGGCCGAGCGAGCGGGCCCAGGCGCAGGCTATGGCAAGCCCGATGCCGAAAACTGCGCCGACGGCGGTCAGTTCCAGCGTGATGCCGACGCCCTTGATCAGCATGGGGTAGTATTCGCCGAGCCAGGCGAAGTCGAAATGGTAGTGCATCCAGGTTCCTCCGCTTCCGGTGGGGAGGCCGACGCCGCAAGGGCGCCAGCCTTTGTCAGGGAGCGGTCAGAGGTCTGCCGGGATGTCCTGGTGCAGCCATTTCTGGGTGATCTTGTTCATCGATCCATCGGCCCTGCCAGCCGCGATGATTTCGTTGATCTTGCCCTTGAGTGCGTCCTCGTTCTTGTTGAGGCCGATATAGCAGGGCGACTTGTTCATCAGGAACTTCAGTTCCGGACGGTTCGGCGGGTTCTTCTCGAGGATCGCAGCGGCAATGACGTTGCCTGTCACGATAACCTGGACCTGGCCCGAGAGGAAGGCCGAGATCGTGCCGTTATTGTCCTCGAAGCGCTTGATGATTGCATCCGGCGGGGCGATCTTCGTCAGGGCGAGGTCCTCGATGGCGCCGCGGGCCACGGCAACGGTCTTGCCCGAGAGATCGGCAGCGGACGTGATCTTCAGGTCGGCGGGGGCAAAGGCGCCGTTGAAGAAGGGCGCATAGGCGGAGGTGAAGTCGATGACCTTCTCGCGATCCGGGTTCTTGCCAAGGCTGGAGATGACGATGTCGGCCTTGTTGGTCTGCAGGTAGGGGATGCGGTTCGGCAGCGTCACCGGCACCAGTTCGGCCTTGACGCCCAGTTTGGAGGCGATGAGTTTCGCCATGTCGATGTCGAGTCCCTGCAGTTCCATGTCCGGGCCGACAGTGCCGAAGGGCGGTGCGTCCTGCGGCACGGCAACGCGGATCGATCCACGGGCGGCGATGTCGCTGAGCGCGTCTGCGCGCGCCGCATGGGGAGCGGAGACGGTGCCGACCGTCATCATCGCGAGTGCGGCCATGAGGAGGAACTGTTGGCGTTTCATAGGCTTGTCCTTTTAAACTCGAATGAAAAATCAAGAAGGCCTACGCAATTCGCGTGCCAGACGATGAGCGCCGGGACTGGCGCGATGTGGCGGGTCCGGGCTCTCCGACGAGCCGAAAGGCGGCCTGCCGCAAACGCACATGCCGCGATTTTGTGCAATATTTCGGTTCTCTAACGCTGCAGCGGTTGTCGGTCGCAGCCGCAATTCCGATCTGCCGGAGAGCAAGGTCCGGTGTCGTTCCATGAGACCGCTGGACCCGACGTTGGGCTGGACAGGACGGATCGCTTGTCTCATAGAAGCCCTTCGGGGCCTTACAGGTCCTGCCGAGATCGCATGGGAGATCACGCAATGGCGCTGGCGGATGCAAGAGCTGGAACACGCAACGAGGCGGGCGTTGCTGCCGTTCTCGGCATTCTGAAGCAGGCTTTCGGCGACCGTTTCCAGACGGGTGATGCCTTTCGTGCCCAGCACGCGCACACCACCACATACATTCCCTCGCAGCTGCCCGACGGCGTGCTTTTTGCCGAGAGCAGCGACGACGTCAAGGCTGCCGTGCGCGCCTGTTCCGAGCACAAGGTGCCCGTCATCGCGTTCGGCACGGGCTCGTCGCTGGAAGGCCAGATCAATGCGCCAAATGGCGGAATATCGATAGATATGAGTCGGATGAACAAGGTTCTTGCAGTCAATGCGGAGGATCTCGATTGCGTCGTCGAGCCGGGCGTGACGCGCGAGGAGCTCAACGTCTACCTGCGCGATACCGGCCTGTTCTTCCCCATCGATCCAGGGGCCAACGCCTCGATCGGCGGCATGACGTCGACCCGCGCATCCGGCACCAATGCGGTGCGCTACGGGACGATGAAGGACAATGTTCTGGCTGTGACCGCTGTAACGGCGTCCGGCGAGGAGATCAGCACCGCTCGCCGGGCCCGTAAATCCTCCGCCGGCTACGACCTGACCCGCCTGTTCGTCGGATCCGAGGGGACGCTCGGCATTCTGACCTCGGTGACGCTGCGGCTGCAGGGTATTCCGCAGAAGATCGCCGGTGGCGTCTGCGCCTTCCCGACCATCAAGGCGGCCTGTGACGCCGTCATCATGACCATCCAGATGGGCATTCCCGTTGCCCGCATCGAATTGCTGGACAGCATGCAGGTTCGTGCCTGCAACCGCTACTCCGGCCTGTCCTATCCCGAGCGGCCGACCCTGTTCCTGGAATTTCATGGCACGGAGGAAACGGTGCCGCTGCAATCGGCTGAATTCGGTGAGATCGCTGCCGAATGTGGCGGGGACGAGTTTCAATGGACCGTCAATGTCGAGGAGCGCAACAAGCTCTGGAAGGCCCGTCACGATGCGTACTGGGCCTGCCGCGCGCTTGCGCCTGAATTGGCGGCTTTGTCGACGGACGTCTGCGTGCCGATTTCGAGGCTTGCCGAGTGCGTCGTCGAAACACAGGCCGATATCGAGGCGCATGGACTGCTGGGGCCGATCGTCGGGCACGCCGGTGATGGAAACTTCCACGTCCTGCTGCTGTTCGACGACAAGACGCCCGAAGGTGTCGCCGTTGCCGAGGGATTTGTCGCGCGTCTCAATGCGCGGGCGCTGTCGATGGACGGCACCTGCACGGGCGAACATGGCATCGGCCAGGGCAAGATGGCGTTTCTCGAGCAGGAGCTCGGCGGCGCCGTCGACCTGATGCGCCAGATCAAGCGCAGTCTCGATCCCGATGGCATATTCAATCCCGGCAAAATCTTTCATGCAGACTGAAAAATGGAATATTACCATGAGTTTGCCTTGCCCCCGACGCGAATGGCGCTAGTGTCGTGACGGGCATGAGGAATGGAGATTCAACGCGTTGTTAGGCAAGGTCCTGGTCTTTCTGGGTGGCGTTCTGGTGGTGGTGCTGTTCGTGGCGCTGCTGGCGCCGCTCTTCATCGACTGGACCGGATTTCGGCAAAGTTTCGAGGAACAGGCCAGCCGCATCATCGGCAAGAAGGTCACCGTTCATGGTTCCGTCGATGCCCGCCTGCTGCCGTTTCCCTCAGTCACGCTGCATGACGTGCGCGTCGGCCAGGAGCCGGACGGGACGCCGATTGTGCAGATTTCAGAATTTGCGATGGATGCCGAGCTTGCGCCTTTCCTGTCTGGCGAGGCGCTGATCTTCGACATGCGCATCTCCCAGCCGAAGGTCCGCCTGCGGCTGCTGAAGGATGGCACGCTGGACTGGATGCGCGGCAGCCAGTCGGAAATTCCGGCGAAATCCGTGGTGCTGGAAAACGTCCATGTGGATGGCGGATCGGTCGAGTTCATCGACGAGCAATCAGGGCGCACGCGCCATATTACCGATCTCAATGCCGAAATGTCCGCGAAATCGCTGGCCGGCCCTTGGCGGGTCGAAGGCGAGGCAGCGCTCGATGACGAGCATGGGAAGTTCACCATCGCCAGCAGCCAGCCCGATGACAACGGCGTGCTGAAGGTCCGCACGCGCCTGGTGCCGCAGAGCCATCCCGTCAGCATCGATCTCGATGGCGAACTGAAGCTGGTGGCGAGCAAGCCCGATTACCTTGGTACGTTCTCGGCCGGCATTGAAACCCGGCAGGCACGCAAGATATCGGGCGACGCTAAATCGAGCGAGCCGCGTGCCAAGGGCAAGTTCGAACTCACCAACGACCGCATTCGTATTCCCGAATACCGCCTGGAGCTCGGTGCTTCCGACGACCCTTATGTCATCACCGGCGAGGCAACGCTCGATACGGGGCCAAAGCCGGAGTTCCTGCTGACGGCGGACGGACAGCAGATCGATGTCAACCGGCTCGGAAATCAGGGCAGCGAAGGCAAGACGACGCGCAACCCCGCAGTTTCCGCGCGGCAAAGGCTGAGCAACCTCATTGCCATCGCAGCCGAAATACCGGTGCCTCAAGTGCCTGGCAAGGCAACGGTACGCCTGCCGGCAATCGTTGCCGGCGACACGACATTGCGCGACGTGCAGCTCGATCTCGAACCAGCGGGCGCCGGCTGGACCGTCGACAAGGCAGTCGGCACGCTACCCGGCCGCACGCAAGTGGAAGCCAAGGGCAAGTTGCTGCTGCAAGGCGACCCGAACTTCACCGGCAACCTGCTGGTGGCCTCCAGCCAGCCTTCGGGGCTCGCCACTTGGCTGTCTGGCACCGTCGATCCGTCCATTCGCGAGTTGAAGGCCGCCGGCTTTTCCGCCGACGTCAACCTGACCCATTTACGGCAGCGTTTCGACAACCTCGAGATTGCCATCGGCGATGCGACGCTGAAAGGGCGGCTGGATCGTCAGCTGCCGGAAAACCAGGCGCCGACGCTGGCTGTCGATCTCAATGGCGATTCCCTCGATCTCGACGCGCTGCGCGCCCTGACCGGCCTGTTTACCGGACAGGAACCGGGTGAAAACATTCTCGATCACAAGATCAACGCCCATCTGAAAGCAGACAAGTTTTCCGCCTTCGGCATAGCCGCCAGCGATGTCGAGACTACGTTCGGAATTGCCGATGGAGCCCTGAAGCTCGACAAGCTGTTCGTGCGCGACGTTGCCGGCGCAGAGATTACCGCCACCGGGCGCGCGTCAGGCTCTCTGCTCGAATACAAGGGATCGGGCGAAATCACCTTCAAGGCTGCCGACCCGACGTCGTTCTTCACGATGCTCAGCCAGCACCTGCCGCATCACCCGGTCGTCGACCGGCTTGTGCGCAATGGTGCATGGTACGGCAACACGGCCCTTCGCGGAGCACTGACGCTGGGCGGCGACCAGGGCAACGGGCTGGCACTGACGCTGGCCGGCGTTTCCAACGGCAGCCGCGTCAACCTCGATTACCGCATGTCCGACCTTCTGGCGCTGACCGGCAAGGGTACGACGACGCTTGAGGCGACGCTTGAGAATTCGGTCACTTCGATCCTGTTCGGCCAGGCGGGCCTCGATCCGCTGCCCGTCGATGCCGATGCCAACGGACGCCTGACTCTGAAGGTGTCGGCGACCGATAACGACCCGGCCGATGCGGCCCTGACATTTGCCACCGACAAGACGTCGTTTACTGCCAACGGCAAGGTCGATGTCCGGCCGGCGACATTTCTCAACGGCACGATGGCGCTGTCAATGGAGAGCGCCGATCTCGATCCGTATCTGGTCATGAACGGCATCGGCATGCCGCAGATGGGCACCGGCCTGCCGGCGAAACTCCAGATCACCGCGACGATCGATTCGGACAAGGTGGCGTTCTCCGACATCAAGGGGCAATTCGCCAGCAACGGCGTGACCGGCAAGCTGGCCTTCGACCGCAAGGCGGCCAACATCAAGGCGAGCGGCGACATTGCCATGACGGAAGCCGATCTCGGGTGGCTCGGAGAGGCCATCTTCGGCCCGATGACGGACCCGGCCGATGGCAGCCTGACGAGGGCCAAGCTGGGACTGCCGATGTTTACCGGCACCGACATCAATGTAAAACTCTCGGCTCAGCAGATGTGGCCCGGCATTTTCGGTCCCGTATCCGATTTCACCACCAACATGTCATACAAGGGCGATGCCCTGCAGTTCAACGACATGGCAGGCAAATGGAGCGGTGGAACGATCGGCGGTCGCCTGCTGCTTGCCAACAATGATGGCAATGCCTTGCTGCAAACGAAGATCGATCTCGGCAATGCCGATCTGGCCGTCATCGGCTGGCAGCGCGACGGCGCCCCTGTGGCGACCGGGAGGGCAGGGCTCTCTCTCAACATGGAGGCAAGCGGCAAGAGCGTCAGCGACCTCGCGGCCTCGGCGAGCGGCTCCGGCCAGGTGATGCTCGGCGAAACGCGTATTCGTGGTCTCAATCTCGGCATCCTGCCATCGCTGTTGTCGGCCACCGACCAGATCCAGGGCGCCGTCACCGCCGACAAGGTGGAGCCGATCGTCCAGACGCTGCTGAACAACGGCGATGCGGTGTTGAAGCCGCTGACGATGCCGCTCAATATTTCGGGCGGACGGGTGCGGATCGACAATCTCGTTGCCATGACCGATACGGCCAAACTGACCGGCAATGCCGATATCAACCTGTCCGACGAGACCATCCGCGGTGCGCTCGCCATTTCTCTAAATGCCGGCGCCGATGCTGTCAGTGGTGCCGATCCGGCCCTGCGTCTCGGCTTCACTGGGCCGCTGGCAACACCGACCCGCAGCGTCGATTCCAGCGCTGTCACCAGCTTCCTGTCCTTGCGGGCCTTCGAGCGCGAACGACGCCGGGTCGAGCGGCTGCAATCTGGTGTGCTGGAAAAGCAGCGGTTGAGGCGCGAGGTGGCGCTCACGAAATTCGCAGCCACCGAGCGCGATATCAAGCGCCAGCAGGATGCAGTCATCGAGGAGCAGCGCAAGGCCGAGGAGGAGCGCCTGAGAATGCTGGCCGAACAGGCCGAGACGCAGCGACAGGCGGAGGCGGCGACGAAAGCAAAGCTGCAGGCGGAAGCCGATGCCGCCGCCAAGGCTGAAGCTGACGCTGCGGCCAAGGCACAGGCCGAAGCGCAGGCGCAGGCGGAAGAAAAGGCGAAGGCCGATGCCGCCGTAAAGGCCAAGATCAAAGCGGCAACGAAGGCACGTGCTGAGGCCTTGGCCAAATTTCAGGCAAACGAGGCGGCACGGGCTGAAGCTGAGGTCAAGGCAAAAGCCGATGCCGAACAGAAAGCCAAATCGCAGCAGCAGCCACCTTTACCGGCACCGCTGACTGTTCCGGATTTTTCCACTCCACCGCAAAAGTTCTGATCAGGCGGGGCAGTCGCTGGTCGTCACTCTTTTCTGGCAGCGTCCTTCAGCCATTGTAGGACATGGAGCCTCAGCGCTGACGACAGGTTGCTTTCCGGAGATCTCCTATCGTCGATTTCGGCGATAAGTGCGGCCTGCGACAGGCCACGTGCATTGGCAATCAGCTTCAGTTCGTCCCAGAAACCATCCTCCAGCGTGAAGCTGGTGCGGTGGCCATGGAGCGTGGCGGAGTGTTTGCGGATCATGATGGCCTGGTGGACGCTTTTTCGGAAACGACTGTAAATCGATCGACCGGACGTATTTGACTGCGTGGACCCGCCAAGCTTGCGGCTTATTTGTCAGTCGACGGCTGCTCGATATGTCCGTCGTCCAGCGCCTTGCTAGCCTTGTCGTTGAGCGTTGTCGTCAGCTTCTTTTCGCTCTTGGTGCGGCCGAAAGTGATGCGGTTCTGCTCGGCCTGCTTCTCCTTGTCGGAGCGTGCCTGCTGCTTTCGAAACTGTTTCAGGTTGACGATCTCTGCAGTCATCGATCCGCTCCCCAACGCATCGCCTGGGGCCGTGATTTCACTGTTTCTTGCGAAATGCATCCAGCGACACGACGGAGCCGGGCTTCTTCGGCTCGCTTTCGTTGGTGGCGATGTGCTCGACCGGTGTATCCGTATTGACGGGATATGCGGTGATCTCGCCACTCGGCAATTCTTCCTCGTCGCTGAGAGGCACGTCGAATTCGAGCTCGAAATTCACCGACGGATCATAGAAACCGCGGATGGCGTTGAAAGGCACCACCAGCTTTTCCGGTACGTCAGAGAACGACAGGCCGATCTCGAAATGGGTTTCGGTGATCTTCAGCTCCCAGAACTGGTGCTGGATGACGATGGTCATCTGCTCCGGATACTTCGACTTCAGATGCTGGGAGATGCGCACGCCAGCGGCGCCGGTCAGGAATGTAATGAAGAAGTGGTGGTCGCCGGGCAGGCGGCCGGTCGTGCCGACCTCGGTCAGAACCTTACGGATAACTCCGCGCAGAGCGTCCTGTGCCAGAATATCGTAGCGGATATGATCCTGCCCCATGCTTTCCCGTCTTTCGTTGGCCGTCTTCAAGGCTCTATGCCACAGCAGGCGGATTCGGAAAACCCCCGACGCGCGAGTCATGTCGACCGACCATACATGATTTCCGAAAAAGGGAGAAGGTGGAGGTTTCTGTTGCCAGGTACCTCCGAACCCCGCCTTAAGGTGCGAACCTTCAGGACTTGATTTGAAGTGTCACACTGCGATTAAGCAGCGAGACGAGCTTCCGCATAGTTGGTGTTTGCAACTACAGATTTAGTCCGATAACGGTGGTACAATGCCGGGCAAAAAGTAGATCTTTACACCCTTGTCGATCCTATTTCGCCCCCATCAAAAGCCGATCATCTCTGGCCAGTTTTTGGTGGAGGCGCCGGGTACCGCCCCCGGGTCCAATAGGTTTATTACATCGCTCATTTATTGCCATAGCCGGTCCGAAAACCGGCAATACCGATATAGTGTCTTCTCGTGCCCGAGGGAAGACCTCGTGGCAAAATTGCTTGGCATTTTCTTGATCGGCGTCGAAACTGGGGGAGAAGTCGGTCCCGATTGCTGGCATGGCTTGGTTTTGAGGCGCGGCGACGTTACGAAACTGGCGACGCAAAAGGATTTCTCACATGGCCCGGCATCCCGAATACCAGTACCTGGATCTGCTGGAACACCTTCTGGAGAAGGGCGACCGCCGCATCGACAGGACCGGCGTCGGCACCTTGTCGACGTTCGGCGCGATGATGCGCTTCGACCTCTCCGATGGAAGTTTCCCCGTCTACACCACGAAGCGGGTGTTTTGGAAAACGGCCGTGAAGGAAATGCTGTGGTTCCTGACCGGGCAGACTAACATCCAGTCGTTGCTGCGCGAAAACGTCCGGATCTGGACCGACTGGCCGCTCGACAAATATCGGAAGGCAACCGGCGACGATATTTCGCAGGAGGCCTTCGAGGAGCGCGTGCTCGGCGACGACGCTTTCGCCCTTGAGTGGGGCGACCTCGGGCCAGTCTACGGCAAGCAGTGGCGGCGGTGGCTGGATGCGGACGGTCAGGAACACGACCAGATCGCGGCCGTCATCCAGACACTGAAGTCCAATCCCTCCAGCCGGCGCATGCTGTTCCACGCCTGGAACGTCGGTGAACTCGACCGGATGGCGCTCAGCCCGTGCCATATGACGTACCAGTTCTATGTCAGCAATATCGCAGACGAGGGCGCCCCTGCGGGGTCGGGCAAGAAAGGCAAGCTTTCGCTGCTGGTCGGCCAGCGCTCCTGTGACGTCGGCCTCGGCAATCCTTTCAATCTCGCCCAGCAGGCGGCGCTGGTTCACATGGTGGCCCAGCAGGTGGACATGACGCCGGGCGAACTGATCTGGGTCGGGGGAGACGTGCACCTCTATCTCAACCACGTCGATCTGGCCCGCACGATCCTCAGTCGCGAGCCACGGCCGTTTCCGAAGCTCCGTCTGCTGCGCCATCCAGACAGCATCGACGACTATCGCATCGAGGACTTCGAGGTCAGCGGCTACGATCCGCATCCGGCCATCGAGGCCCCGGTCGCGGTGTAGCGACCGGGCATGGCGCAGGGATCAGGCGCTTGCCGGCCTGTCCGGCTGGGCATCGTTGCCGCCGGTGGTCTTGAGGAGTATCGCGCCGACAATTGCAGACAAGAACGAGCCGAGCAGGACGCCGAGCTTCGTTTCATCCTGCAGCATCGGGTCCGAGGCAAAGGCCAGCAGGCCGATGAACAGGCTCATGGTGAAACCGATGCCGCAGAGGAGGGCGACGCCGTAGAGTTGCAGCCAGGTCGCGTGCCTTGGCAATTCCGCCCAACCCATGCGGATGACGGCGGCTGAGAAGGCGAAGACGCCAAGCTGCTTGCCGACGAACAGGCCTGTCGCCACCCCGAGCGGGACGGGATCGACGAAAGCACCGAGCGACAGTCCGGCAAACGAAACGCCGGCGTTGGCAAACCCGAAAATCGGCACAATCAGGAAATTGACCCAGGGCTGTATGCCGTGCTCCAGCGTCAGCAGCGGGGAGACTTCCGTATCTGTTTTACTCGCGATAGCCCTCAGCGGAATGGTGAAGGCGAGGGCGACACCGGCTAGCGTCGCATGAATGCCCGACTGCAGTGTCAGCAACCAGAGGATTGCGCCTAGCACGAGGTAAGGCAGCAGGCGTGTCACGCCGGCGCGGTTGAGTGCGACGAGCGCCAGCAATGTCACGGCAGCGCCGCCGAGTGCATAGACATTGAGGTCGCCGGTATAGAACACGGCAATGATCAGCACGGCGCCGAGATCGTCGATGATTGCGAGGGCCGTCAGGAAAACGCGCAGCGATGTCGGGACTGCTGGCCCGAGCAGCGAGAGGACACCGAGAGCAAAGGCGATATCGGTGGCAGACGGGATAGCCCAGCCCTTCGGATGCCCGGCTTCTCCGAGATTGAACGAGAGATAGATGAGGGCGGGCACCAGCATGCCGCCAATCGCTGCGACACCGGGGAGGATCCGGCGCGACCAGGTCGACAACTGGCCGTCGAGAACTTCCCGCTTGATTTCCATGCCGACCATCAGGAAGAATATCGCCATCAGGCCATCGTTGACCCAATGAAGTATCGAAAGACCTCCGACGTAGAGATGCAGGGTGTCCGCATACACAGAATAGAGGGGCGAGTTGGCGACGGTAAGCGCCACCACTGCGGACACCATGAGAACGATGCCGCCTGCGGACGAACTTTGCAGAAAATGTCGCACGAACGACATCGGCCGGATTGGAAATTTCGATTTCTTTGCTGTTTTCATTCTGCTGTTTTGGACTATCCAGGCGTGCAAATCCAGACGAAACCGGCACTTTCGATATCGCGACGCTTAGCCCAGCTCTGAAAGCGCGTGTCAGGGGTTTTGTCGCCGGGTCTTCGAAACCACCGATGCTGCGACTATAAAGCCAAGCGATTTTCAGCCTGCAACGGCGTATCACGTTGCGCTGCAACTGGCTGTCGAGGAGATCAGCGCGAAATGGAGTGCCTCAGACATTTGATTTTGCGGAAGATGCCGGTGGCGGCTTTTACCGTCGCTATGACGATCGGCGGAGCGACGGGGGTGTCGGCTGAGGATCTTGCGCATGGCAAGAAAGTCTTCCAGCTCTGTACGCAATGCCATGTTGTGGACCGCGAGAGGAACGGCTTCGGTCCCTATCTGAAGGGCGTCGTCGGCAGGCCTGCCGGGGCCGTTGCCGGCTACCGGTATTCGAAGGCCATGAGCGATGCCGGTGCTGCCGGACTGGTGTGGGACGAGGCAGCGCTTTCGGCGTTTCTATCCAGCCCGAAGAAGAAAGTCCCGGGCACGACCATGCCATTCTGGGGATTGTGGAGCGACAGCGAGATCAAGGACGTCATTGCCTATCTGCGCGCCAACCCGTGATGGGAACGGCCCCGAAAGCCGGGGCCGCATGTGGGCGGTAAGAAACTGCCTCTGACTGTTTACGACGGATTCTTGTCCTGTGTCTTCGTGTCGAAATCGGCGGCATCGTGGCGCTCATGCAACTGGCTCGACGGTTCTCCAAACACGCGATTGACCATGCGGCCGCGCTGGACTGCGGGGCGTTCGCCGATCAGGTCGGTCCAACGCTGCAGGTTCTTGTATTCCTGGACCTGCAGGAACTCGGCTGCTTCGTACAGCCAGCCCTTGGCCAGCGCACCATACCAGGGCCAGACGGCGATATCGGCGATGGTATAGTCCGAGCCGGCCAGATATTCATTGTCGGCAAGCCGGCGGTCGAGGACGTCCAGCTGGCGTTTCGTTTCCATCGTGAAGCGGTTAATCGGGTATTCCATCTTTGTCGGTGCGTAGGCGTAAAAGTGACCGAAGCCGCCGCCGAGATAGGGGGCGCTGCCCATCTGCCAGAACAGCCAGGACATGCATTCCGTACGGATCGGCTGTTCCGTCGGCAGGAAGGCGCCGAATTTTTCGGCGAGATAAAACAGGATCGAGCCTGATTCGAAGACGCGCACCGGTGTCGGTCCGCTGCGATCCATCAGGGCCGGGATCTTGGAATTCGGATTGATGTCGACGAAGTCGCTGCCGAACTGGTCGCCTTCGTTGATGCGGATCAGCCAGGCATCGTATTCAGCCCCTTCGTGGCCGAGGGCCACCAGTTCCTCGAGCATGACCGTCACCTTGACACCGTTGGGTGTCGCCAGGGAATAGAGCTGCAGGGGATGCTTGCCAACGGGGAGGGCTTTTTCATGGGTGGCTCCGGCGATGGGCCGGTTGATATTGGCAAACCGCCCGCCGCTTGCCTTGTCCCATGTCCAGACGCTTGCGGGCTTGTATTCGGTGTTCTCGGTCATCGGTTAACTCCAGTCGGGATTGCCGGTTTTTGCTTGAGGCAAGGACCAAATGGTATGCTGCATTTCGCAGGCAAGGTCCACTTGTGCGATGCGGTCGCGGGACGGCTCCCCCGCTCGAGCCTTTTTGTGGCACCGATGATTATGGTGCGGTAAGAACGGGCGGGAAGGCCGACCGCGCCAAGATGGGTGCCGGCGCTGCCGAGGGATTGAAGGGATGCAGGTTCCATGTCGGACATAAGACAGGTCATCATCGTCGCGATTTCGCGAAACAGCATCATCGGCAGGGATGGCGCCATGCCATGGCGGTTATCCACCGACCTCAAGCGCTTCAAGGCGCTGACGTCGGGAAAGCCGGTCATCATGGGCCGCAAGACGTTCCAGTCGATTGGCAAGCCGCTGCCGGGAAGGCCGAACTTCATCGTTACCCGCGACCCCACTTTCGCTCCTGAAGACGTTACGGTCTTGAACTCGCTGCAGGACGCGATTGCGCAGGCTTCCGAAAAGGCGAGGCTCGATGGCGTGGATGAAATCTGCGTCATCGGTGGCGGAGAGATCTATCACCAGGCGATGGAGACTGCCGAGCGCATGTATGTGACGCACATCGAGACAGAGGTTGAGGGAGACACATCCTTCCCGGCGATCGACCCGGCGGTATGGCAGGAAGAGGCCGAGTTGGCAGTCCCCGCTGGCGAGCGAGACAGCTTTGCAACGCGCTTCGTGACGTATCGTCGCCGGTGAAAGTCGCGCGGATTACAGGCGTGGCTTTGCCTGCTTCAAAGTTTGCAACGGCTTTGCCGCGAAACACGCGAAACTGCATTTAAGCTCCAAAAATCAACTATTTTTCCAATTATGCCGCCCAACTTCCAGAGGTTGCGTTGAAAGCGACACCGCCGATACCTATAACGAGGGCATCGTTGCTGCCGCGGGGAACCAGGGCCGGACAACGTGTCAAGGATTCCACGAACGATGAGGTTTTAATGCCCTGGAGTAATCAGAATGGCGGCGGTCCCTGGGGCGGCGGTGGCAGCGGCGGCGGTAATGGTGGCGGTGGCGACAAGCCAGGCCCCTGGGGCAAGGGTCCCAACCGTCCGCGCGGCAACGGCGGGGGCGGTCCTCCCGATCTGGAAGACATCATCCGACGCGGCCAGGAGCGCCTGCGGGGGATCATTCCAGGCGGTTTCAACAGCGGTATTTTCCTGATTGTTGCTGCGGTCGTCGTTGTTTTCTGGCTTATCCAGTGCATCTACACCGTCCAGCCGGACGAGCGAGGCGTCGAACTGCGCTTTGGCAAGCCCAAAGAGGAAGTCTCGCTTCCTGGTCTTCATTTCCACCTCTGGCCGATGGACCAGATCAACATCGTCAAGGTTACTGAGCAGTTGCAGAGCATCGGTGGACGCGGCAGTGCCAATTCCACATCTGGCCTGATGCTGTCGGGTGACCAGAACATCCTGAATGTCCAGTTCACGGTGCTGTTCACGGTGAGCGATCCGAAGGCCTACTTGTTCAATCTCGAAAATCCGGCAGAAACCCTGCAGCAGGTGTCCGAGAGCGCCATGCGTGAAGTCGTCGGCCGTCGTCCGGCACAGGATGCATTCCGCGACAACCGTCAGCCGATCGCCAGCGAAGTCCAGAACATCATCCAGGGCACGATGGACCGCTACGGCTCGGGTATCGCCATCAACCGCGTCAACATCGAGGATGTTGCTCCGCCTCGCGAAGTCGCCGATGCCTTCGAAGAAGTGCAGCGTGCTGACCAGGACAAGCAGCGCCTCGTCGAAGAAGCTAACCAGTACGCCAACCAGAAGCTCGGTGGCGCACGCGGCCAGGCGGCGCAGAACCGCGAAGAAGCGGCTGCCTACAAGGACCGTGTCGTCAAGGAAGCCGAGGGTGAGGCCCAGCGCTTCGTGTCGGTCTACGAGCAGTACGTCAAGGCGCCCGATGTCACCCGAGAACGCCTGTTCCTTGAAACGATGGAATCCGTCTTGAAGAATTCGAACAAGGTCATCATCGACCAGAAGCAGGGTGTGTTGCCCTATCTGCCGCTGAACGGGATAGGCAAGGTCGTTCCGCCGGCTGCCGCGACAGAGGGGGGTAAGTAACATGTCCTCCAGTCGTCTTCCGGCGATCGTCATCGCCATCTTCGTCCTCCTGTTCATCGTCTATTCGTCGGTGTTCGTCGTCAACGCTCGCGAGCAGGCCGTTCTGGTCCGCTTCGGTCAGATCCAGTCGGTGAAGTCCGAGCCGGGCATCTATTTCAAGCTGCCTTTCGCCTTCGCTGACGCCGACCGCGTCCAGTATGTCTCCAAGCAGGCCTTGCGCTTCGATCTGGATAATATCCGCGTCCAGGTTAAGGGCGGCGCCACCTTCGATGTCGATGCCTTCGTGGTCTACCGCATCGCCGATGCCCGCAAGTTCCGCGAAACCGTGTCGGGCGACCGCACGGCGGCCGAATCGCAGCTTCGTACCCGCTTCGACGCCTCGCTGCGTCGGGTCTACGGTCTGCGCGAATTTGATGCCGCTCTTTCGGACGAGCGCGTATCGATGATGCTCGAAGTTCGCAACGACCTGCACAAGGATGCAGAAACGCTCGGTCTCCAGATCGATGACGTCCGCATCCGGCGCACCGACCTGACGCAGGACGTGTCGCAGAAGACTTACGACCGCATGCGCGCCGAGCGCCTGGCGGAAGCAGAGCTGCTGCGCGCCGAAGGCACCGAAGAGGGCCAGCGTCGCCGGGCTGTCGCCGACCGCCAGGTCGTTGAGATCGTTGCCGAAGCCAGCAAGGATTCGGAAGTCCTGCGTGGTCAGGGCGAAGCCGAGCGGGCACGGATCTTTGCCGATGCATTCTCGCGCGATCCTGCCTTCTTCCAGTTCTATCGGTCGATGGCCGCCTACACGACGGCACTTGGGTCCGGGACGACGACAATGGTGTTGTCGCCGACATCGGATTTCTTCCGGTATTTCCAGAACCCGAACGGAACGCCGCCTGCACCGCAGCCAGGCGCACCCGCCCTGGCAGCGCCATCGGCCAGCGCGCCTCTCGCCCTGCCGGGAGCACCAGCCGTCAACTGACGCTGTCTCGCACTCAAGATTGCGATCATGTCGGGCCATCCAAAGGGTGGCCCGATTTTTTTGTGCCCGCTAACCACCGGCAAGTGGCGCCCATCTCCGACCTTTGTCATCACGGGCGGGGATTAGCGAAAAAGGCGATTCCACCCTTCATCATTCCGCCCTATGCTGATGCTGTAATAAACGACCTGACCTTTTGATGAGGATGCCTGATGGCTTCGACCGCTTGCCCGACCCTTCGACGTTCGCTTGCCCTGATGGCTGGCGCGGCCCTTGTTGCCGGCTCCACCTTCAATGGCTTCGAACGGGCTTATGCGGAAGGCACGACGAATGTCCTCTCGGGCGTGCCGGGCACCATGCCGGCCACTCCCGCGCCGCCGAATGCCACGACCCCGCCGACGCCGTCAGGTCCGTTGCCGGTGCCACCGCCAGGATCTGCGCCGCCTGCCGCTCCACGCCCACCGATGGCAGGACCTGCCTCGGTTGCCGATCTCGCAGCCGGGTTGCTTGATGCCGTCGTCAACATCTCGACCTCGCAGAAGGTCAAGGGCGAGGGCACCGTGTCGACACCGAAGATGCCCGACGGATCGCCTTTCCAGGATCTGTTCAACGACTTCTTCAAGGATAAGCCCGGGCAGAGCAACAATCACAAGGTCAGTTCCCTGGGCTCCGGCTTCGTCATCGATCCGAAGGGCTATGTCGTCACCAACAACCACGTGATCGAGGGCGCCGACGATATCGAGGTGATCTTTCCGGATGGCACCAAGCTGAAGGCAAAGCTTGTCGGCACCGACACCAAGACCGACCTTTCCGTCCTCAAGGTAGAGCCGAAGCAGCCGTTGAAGTCGGTTCACTTCGGTGATTCCAGCCAGATGCGTATCGGCGACTGGGTGATGGCCGTCGGCAATCCCTTTGGTCTTGGCGGCTCGGTGACGGTCGGTATCGTTTCGGCACGTGGCCGCAACATCAATGCCGGCCCGTACGATAATTTCATCCAGACGGATGCTGCGATCAACAAGGGCAATTCCGGCGGTCCGCTGTTCAACATGCGCGGTGAAGTGATCGGCATCAACACGGCTATCATCTCGCCGAGCGGCGGCTCCATCGGCATCGGCTTCTCCGTGCCTTCAGAGATTGCCGAGGGTGTCGTCAAGCAGCTGATGGATTTTGGTGAGACGCGTCGTGGCTGGTTGGGGGTGCGTATCCAGCCTGTGACCGACGATGTCTCGGAGAGCCTCGGACTGCCGTCGGCCAAGGGCGCGCTTGTGGCGGGTGTCATCAAGGGCGGTCCGGTCGACAACGGCTCGATCCTTGCGGGAGACGTCATTCTCAATTTCGATGGCAAGGCTGTCAACGAAATGCGCGACCTGCCGCGCGTGGTTGCGGAAAGTCCGGTCGGCAAGGCGGTAGATGTCGTGGTGATGCGCAACGGCAAGCAGCAGACCGTCAAGGTGACGCTCGGCAAGCTTGACGACACTGCCGCTGCCGCGGACGATAAAGCGGCTGCGCCGGATGCGGCACCCGGCGGCTCCAATGGCAATGGCGTCATTAACCCCGATGGCGACGGCGCTGGCGATGACGATGGGATGGACGATCAGGAAGACCAGGGCGACGCTGCACCGGCTCCGAACGCCGATACAGTCCAGACCGTACTTGGTATACAGCTGGCGGGCCTCAACGCGGACAACCGCAAGACCTTCGGTATTGCAGACAGCGTCGACGGTGTCGTCGTCATGGAGGTTGCACCGGGATCGCCGGCGCTCGAAAAAGGCCTCAAGCCCGGCGACGTAATCGTCGAGGTGGCGCAGGAATTCATGAAGACGCCGGGATCGATCTCGGCCAAGGTTACGTCCCTGAAAAAGGAAGGCCGTCGCAACGCGCAGATGATGATCGCCGCGCCCAACGGCGACCTGCGCTTCATTGCCGTGCCGCTGGAGTAGGGCTTAGGCCGCACTCTCCGCGTCGCGCCACTGGTCTGCCGTCAACCGGTAGAGCACGTGATGCTTCAGCTCCGGCTTGCTGTCGGGGATGCGGGGATGATCGAAGTCGCCGTTCATATCCCGGTGCATGCCGATGCGCCGCATCACGGCCGTCGAGCGGTGGTTGTTGTGGACGGCGAAGGAAACGATCTCGTCGAGATCAAGGGTCTCGAAGCCGTGACGGAGCAGGGCGGTTGCCGCCTCGCTGATGAAACCCTGTCCCCAGAAGCGCACCGGCAGACGCCAGCCGATTTCCACCGTCCCAAGCGGAATGAACGGTTCTAGGTCGGTGCGGGCAAGGCCGCAAAAGCCGATCGTTTCGCCGGTCGCCTTGCTTTCAAGCGCATAGAAGCCGAGGCCTGTTTCCGCAATCAGGGTCTTCAGATGGTCGAAGAAAGCATCCGCGCTCGCCCGATCCCGGCAGAAGGGAAAGAACTTCATGACCGTCTCGTCGGAGTTGATCTCGAAGAAAAGATCACGGTCGGGTTCGCGCCAGTTGCGAACGATGAGGCGGTCGGTTTCGAGAATGATCATGGCCAAAGTTCCATCCGTCTCTTGAAGCCTCGAAATGCGTTTGGAGATTCAGGCGTCGACAAAATCCGTTTTGCGGTAGCCCTGGATATAGAGGAGCGCGGTGAGGTCGGCGTGGTCTATGCGCATTTTTGCTTCAGCCGCGACGGCGGGTTTTGCATGCAGGGCGACGCCGGAGCCGGCGAGCTCCAGCATGCCGAGATCGTTGGCTCCGTCGCCGACCGCAATCGCGTCCTCGGTGGAGATGCCGAGGGTGGCCGCGATTTCGGTGAGGGCATCGACCTTCGCCTGCCTGCCGAGGATCGGCTCGGCGACGAAGCCGGTGAGCACGCCATTGTCTTCCAGCAGCACGTTGGCGCGGTCTTCATTAAAGCCGAGAGTAGCGCCGATGCGGCTGGTGAAGACTGTGAACCCGCCCGAGACGAGCGCGGTGTAGAAGCCCTTCGCCTTCATGGTGGCGATCAGTTGCGGGCCTCCTGGTGTCATGGTGATGCGCCTGGCGATCACTTCGTCGACGACCGAGATTGGCAGGCCTTTCAACAGCGCGACGCGGGCGCGCAGGGCGGGTTCGAAATCGATCTCGCCGTTCATGGCCTGCGCAGTGATGGCTGCGACCTGATCCTTCAGGCCGACTTCGGCTGCCAGCTCGTCGATGCATTCCTGGGCGATTATCGTTGAATCCATGTCGGCCACCAGCAGCTTCTTGCGTCGGGTCTCGGCATCCTGGATGACGAGATCGATGGGTGCGCTGCCTAGTACGGTCCTGAGGCTTGTCTCGGCCGCCTGCAGGTTGGTGCCGTCCCGGAGGGCGATGTCGCAGGCTATGCCATCCGCCAGCCAGTACAATCCCGATGCTTTCACCGCATCGGCCGCCTGTTCCGCGAGGCGCGAGACGAGAACGGGGTTTGACGGATTGGCAATAAGCGTGGCAACGAAGGCCATGATGGGAAACCCTGTGAACGACATCGACGCGATCCTGATAACCGGGCCGACCGCCAGCGGCAAGTCCGGCATGGCCGTGGAGCTTGCCAGCCTGCACGACGGCGTGGTGATCAATGCCGACAGCATGCAGGTCTACGACACGCTGCGGATCCTCACCGCGCGCCCTTCCATCGAGGATACGAAGGGCATTCCCCACCATCTCTACGGCCACGTCCCGGCGAGGGATGCCTATTCGACCGGGATGTGGCTGAGGCAGATTTCGGAGCTTTTGGCAGAACTCCGCCGGGAGCGCCGCATGCCGGTCATCGTCGGCGGAACCGGGCTCTATTTCAAGGCTTTGACGGGCGGACTTTCTCCTATGCCGGAAATCCCGGCCGAACTTCGTGAGGGTCTGCGCCAGCGGCTGATCGAGGAGGGGGCGGAACCGCTCTACCGCGAACTGGCGCAGCGCGACCCGGCGATGGCGGCTACCCTCAAGCCGCAGGACGGGCAGCGCATCGTCAGGGCGCTCGAAGTGAAACTGGCAACAGGCCAGTCGCTTGCCGCGCTACAGGGGCTTGCCGGACCGGTCATCATCGACCCCGCCCGTGCCCGCAAGATCGTCGTACTGCCCGAGCGGCAGTTGCTGCACGCGCGCATCGACCGCCGGTTCGAGGCGATGCTTGCTGATGGTGCGGAGAAAGAGGTAGCCGATCTGCTGGCGCTCGGCCTTTCGCAGCAGCAGCCCATCATGAAGGCTATCGGCGTCTCGCAGATTGCGGCGATGTTACGCGGCGAAATCGGGCGCGAGGAGGTCATCGAACTCGGTTCGGCTGCGACCCGGCAATATGCGAAGCGGCAGATGACCTGGTTTCGCAACCAGATGGATGAAAGCTGGGAGCGGATCGGCTGAAGTCGGCGGGCGTTAATCCCTGCTGAACAGCGACCCCAGCGGCTTCCTGATAAGACTGTCACGCATCGACGAAGCCTGATCGCGGCGCGGAGATGCGCCGGTGTCCTGCGTAGGGTTTGCCCGGCTGGCATCATCGCGCCTGTATTCGCGGCGCAATTCGGCAAGCTTGCTGTCGATCGAGGTCTGCGGAGGCATGGCGAGGCCGGCGGCAGGCTCGCCGGGGCGAGGCAGCATGTCGGACCTGTAGGCCTCGACCGATACGGGACCCAAAGGCACGGGTCGTGGTGTTTCCTCGGACAGGTGGCGCACCGAAGCTACTTCCGGCTCGATCTCGTCTTCGCCGGTCCTGCTGCTGCCCGTCGAATAGGCCTGCTGGAACGCCGATATGTCCGGTCCGGAGATCGAGCGCATGCGGCTGACGATATTGCGCAAATCGACCGTGTCCGGGGTCACGTCGTCGGCCCGTTCGGCAAGGCCGTTGGCTTTCGGAATGAGATTGTCCGCCACCCTGGTAAAGCGCATGCGCATCGGCACGGCAATCGCCTCGCCGAAAGCGATAGCCTCGCCATTGCCGATCGACGACAGGAAGCTGGTGGTGGAGATGGACGAGTTCGGAATGGCGGAGCGGATGATCTCCTGGTCGCGGTCGTTGGCAAGGCGCATGGCAAACAGCGTCGAGCACTGCGACAGGATCGTCTGGTCGAGTTCGCCGGGGCGCTGCGTGATGATGCCGAGGGAAACGCCGTATTTCCGCCCTTCCTTGGCTATCCGCGATATGGCCTGCCGGGTGGGCACAAAACCGAGATTGGGATCGGCTGGAATGTAGCGATGGGCTTCTTCGCAGACAACCAGCATGTGAATGCCACCCTCGCTCCAGAGCGCGATTTCGAATGCCATGCGGCAGAGGACCGAGGCGACGGAATTGACGACTTCCGAGGGAATTCCCGACAATTGAAACGTGCAGATAGGCCGGTCGTCGCCCGGGATCCGGAAGATTTCCGCGATGGTCTCCATGATCGTGTCGCTGATCGTGTTGTTGGAGAACATGAAGTGATAGCGCGGATCGTTGATCGCCGAGATGACGCGGATTTTCAGCGAGCGAAGATGCGGCTTCTCCTGCCGTCCCTCGAGCTTGCCAATGCGCTCGTCGATCAGCGCGAGAAGATCGGCCATCCGGTAAGGAACGGGCGTGTCTGCCGTCATCGAGCTTTTTTCGGTCTGGCGGCGCATCAGCGTCGAATCGTTGCCCCGAAAGGCGCGCTTCGCATCCGGAATGATATCGCGCAGCATATCGAGTTCTTCAGCCACGGGCGGGCGGCCCCGGAAGATGACCTCGGCAAACTCCTCCAGCCGCATCAGCCAGAAGGGCAGGTCGAGCGTATCGGTATCGACGACGACGGAATGGTCGGGAAAAGCGGCGGCAAATTCGTTGTGGGGATCGAGGATCAGCACCCGCAATTTCGGATCGGACGCAATGGCCTTGTGCAGCAGCAGCGATACCGCCGTCGATTTGCCGACGCCGGTCGAGCCGACAACGGCGAAGTGCTTCGAGAGCATGGAGGGTATGTGGATGGCGGCGTCGATCGTTTCGTCCTGCGTCAACTTGCCGATGACGCAGCTGCTTTCCTGGCCGGCGTCATAGATGCGCATCAGGTCGCGAGCGCGAATACGATGGGCGACGGCGCCGAGATGAGGATAGCGGGAAATGCCGGAGGAGAATTCTTCGCGGCCATCGGCATCGACGCGCACTTCGCCCAGCAACTCGGCTTCAATTCGGAACTGGTTGTCCTCACCTTCACCCCAGGCCATGTTGCCGGTGTCCATGGAGTAGACCAGCGCGGCGACGCGGTTGCCCTCGACGCTGATGGAGATCAGCCGTCCGACGGACCAGAGTTCTGTGAGATCGGTGCCGCCCGCCTCTGCGGTTGCGGCGATCGTGACACGAGCTCCGCTGCATGCGACGACGCGGCCAAGAAAGCGGTTCCCGGGGGTGAGGTTGTCGCGGCGGTCATGTTCGCCCGCTTTGCCTGACGTCTGCAAATCGTTGTTTAGCAACCGGGTGCTCCTGATATCGGCCGAGCATAGGGTTATCCGCTTAACAAAGTCCTGTCGAAGTGCTTGTTTTTTCAGCTGACCTTTCGTGCATTGACTTTTTATTGCCCAAAGCGTTGACGCTACGAAATTTTCTGTCTATCAATTCCGGTCATGAACATAGCGACAACTCTTATTGTGGTGGGACAGCGCATGGGCAGGATGGTGTAACCATCCGGCGATAGCCACCCATGCGCTAGACAACAGGCTCCCGAAGGAGCCTTTTTTTATGCCCGAAATCGGGCGTCGCGCTTCCAGAATACTCAAGCAGGCAACGGAACTTGGCAATGACGGGCACAGACAAGCAGATCAGCGATAACAGGATGACCGGCGCAGAAATCGTCCTGCGGGCGCTCAAGGACAATGGCGTCGAGCATATTTTCGGCTATCCGGGCGGCGCAATCCTGCCGATCTACGACGAGATCTTCCAGCAGGACGATATCAAGCACATCCTCGTCCGCCACGAGCAGGGCGCCGGACACGCGGCCGAGGGCTATGCGCGCTCGACCGGCAAAGTCGGCGTCATGCTGGTGACCTCCGGCCCCGGCGCCACCAACGCTGTCACGCCGCTGCAGGATGCGCTGATGGATTCGATCCCGCTCGTCTGCCTGACCGGCCAGGTTCCGACGACGCTGATCGGCTCCGATGCTTTCCAGGAATGCGACACGGTCGGCATTACCCGGCCTTGCACCAAGCACAACTGGCTGGTCAAGGACGTCAACAAGCTTGCGGCCGTCATTCACGAAGCCTTTCGGATCGCCCAGACCGGCCGTCCGGGCCCCGTCGTCGTCGACATCCCCAAGGACGTTCAGTTCGCCACCGGCACTTATACGCCGCCGGAAGCGCATGCAGTCCAGAAGAGCTACCAGCCACAGGTCCAGGGCGACATCAACCGCGTCAAGCAGGCTATCGAGCTGATGGCGACTGCCCGCCGTCCCGTCATCTATTCGGGCGGCGGCGTCGTCAATGCCGGTCCGGAAGCCTCCAGATTGCTGCGCGAGCTGGTCGAGCTGACCAATTTCCCCATCACATCGACGCTGATGGGTCTCGGCTCGTATCCAGCTTCCGGCAAGAACTGGCTGAAAATGCTCGGCATGCATGGCTCCTACGAGGCCAACATGGCGATGCACGACTGTGACGTCATGGTCTGCATCGGTGCCCGTTTCGACGACCGCATCACCGGTCGCCTGAACGCCTTTGCGCCGAATTCGAAGAAGATCCACATCGATATCGATCCGTCTTCGATCAACAAGACCGTTCATGTCGACATCGGCATCGTCGGCGACGTCGGCAATGTCCTAGAAGACATGGTCCGCCTGTGGCGTGCCCTGCCCAAGAAGCAGGAGCCCGGCCAGCTCTCCGCGTGGTGGGACGACATCAACCGCTGGCGGGCGCGCAATTCCTTCGCCTACAAGATGAGCGACGATGTCATCATGCCGCAATATGCGATCCAGCGGCTCTATGAGCTGACGAAGCATCGCGACACCTACATCACGACCGAAGTCGGCCAGCATCAGATGTGGGCGGCCCAGTTCTATGGCTTCGAGGAGCCGAACCGCTGGATGACTTCAGGCGGCCTCGGCACCATGGGCTACGGCCTGCCGGCAGCTCTCGGCGTCCAGATCGCCCATCCGGATGCGCTGGTCATCGACATCGCCGGCGATGCCTCGATCCAGATGTGTATCCAGGAGATGTCGGCGGCGGTGCAGCACGATGCGCCGATCAAGATCTTCATCCTCAACAACCAGTACATGGGCATGGTTCGCCAGTGGCAGCAACTGCTGCATGGTAACCGCCTGTCGAACTCCTACACGGAGGCGATGCCTGACTTCGTCAAGCTTGCGGATGCCTATGGCGGTGTCGGCCTGCGCGTCGAAAAACCCGGCGATCTCGATGCGACGATCCAGGAAATGATCGACGTCAGGCGTCCCGTCATCGTCGACTGCCGCGTTGCCAATCTCGCCAACTGCTTCCCGATGATCCCGTCGGGCAAGGCACACAACGAGATGCTGCTGCCGGACGAAGCCACCGATGAGGCCGTCGCCAACGCCATCGACGCCAAGGGGCGCGCGCTGGTTTGATCGCGACGCGGAGGCGCGGTGGACGCGCCTCCAATCATGCATGGCGTTGAACAAATATCTGAGGAAACGGACCCAAGATCATGAATGCACACCTTCAACCGACCGGCTCCGCCTATTTCATTTCGCCGGAAACTGCGACGGCCGAGAACCACACGCTTTCGGTTCTGGTCGATAACGAGCCGGGCACGCTTGCTCGCGTCATCGGTCTTTTTTCCGGTCGCGGCTATAACATCGAGAGCCTGACCGTGTCGGAAACCGAACATCAGGCGCATCTGTCACGCATCACCATCGTGACCCGCGGGACGCCACAGGTGCTGGAGCAGATCAAGGCGCAGCTGGAGCGTATCATTCCCGTTCACCGGGTTGTCGACCTGACGGTACGGGCCCGCGAACTCGGCCAGGAACGGCCGATCGAGCGCGAAGTGGCCCTGATAAAGATCACCGGTACCGGCGAGACGCGGGCCGAGACGCTGCGGCTGGCCGACGCTTTCCACGCCAAGGTGGTCGATGCCACCGTCGAACATTTCATTCTGGAAATCACCGGCAAATCCTCGAAGATCGACCAGTTCGTCGCCATCATGCGGCCTCTCGGCCTGGTCGAGGTATGCCGCACGGGCATCGCGGCAATGAACCGCGGCCCGCAAGGCATGTAAGCTGCAATCACGCGGTGCCGCTGGAGATCAGAGCATCTCCAGCGGTGTTTTCCTCTGCGGAGGCGGAAAGGCTGCGTCTAGGGCTGCCCAGTCCTCATTCGAAATGTCGAGCGACACTGCCTGCCGGTTTTCCCTGGTGCGCGCCGGCTGGGACGTCTTCGGAATCGCGAAAACGCCGTCGCGCCTGAGCACGAAGGCAAGTGCGACCTGGGCAGGCGTTGCCTGATAGGCCTTGGCAAGCTGGACGAGCGTCGGGTGACGCGTCAGCCGGCCTTGCTCGATAGGCGAATAGGCCATCACTGGAATATTTCGGTCGTGGCACCACGGCAGCAGGTCGAATTCTATTCCACGCCGGCCGAGATTGTAGAGCACCTGGTTTGTGGCGACGTTTCGGCCAGACGGCACCCGCAACAGTTCCTCCATGTCATTGACATCGAAATTCGAGACGCCCCAGGCGCGGATCTTGCCGGCAGCCTTCAGCCGCTCGAAGGCGTCGACTGTCTCTGCCAGCGGGTAGCTGCCGCGCCAATGCAGCAAGTAGAGGTCGAGCCGGTCGGTTCCTAATCGTTGCAGGCTGCGCTCGCAAGCTTTGATCGTGCCCTCGCTGCTGGCATTGTGCGGATAGACCTTGCTGACAAGGAAAACCTCGTCGCGACGACCTTCGATTGCCTTGCCGACAAGCCGTTCCGAGGCGCCTTCGCCATACATCTCGGCAGTATCGATCATCGTCATGCCGAGGTCGATGCCGACCTGGAGGCTTTCGATCTCCGTCTTCGCCCCGGAGGCATCGTCGCCCATGTTCCAGGTGCCCTGGCCAAGGGCTGGAACGCTGATGCCGGAGGGAAAGCTAATCGACGGGATGGCATCGCTCATGGCTGTCGCCTTTCGTATCGTTCGTGGAAGAGGTTCACAGAGTACGCTTCTTGTCTCCAAGCGATGTATGCTCCGCACCACAGTTTTAAAGGTAACACTGTCGTGACCCCGGTCGTCGGTGTCAGCCACGGACGCGCTGCCGATGCTATTTTGTCACCGTCACATTTGTCATCTCGTACATCACGAGGATTGCGTGCATATCGGATGCACGCGTCGCAGAGGACGGATATTCCGTGCCCTGCACAGAGCGATGGAAACGCGACATGCCGGGGAGACGATGATGCCGCCTGATACGTTGCTGGCCCTGCTTCTATTTGCCTTCACCACGTCGATCACACCGGGGCCGAACAACATGATGCTGTTCGCATCGGGGGTAAATTTCGGCTTTCGGCGCACGATCCCGCACATGTTCGGCATAGGTGTCGGCTTTCTGTCGCTGCTTTTGAGCGTCGGTCTTGGGCTTGGCGCCATCTTGCATACGGTCCCGGTGGTATACACCGCCCTGAAATTTGCCGGCGGGGCCTATCTGCTGTGGATTGCCTGGAAGATCGGCTCGTCGCGCAGCCTCGGTGAAAGGGAAGGCGGCGCCCGGCCGATGTCGTTTTTGGCAGCCGCTGCCTTTCAGTGGATTAATCCGAAGGCCTGGGTCATGGCCGTCACCGCGATGGCTGCCTATACCGATGCGGACCGATATTTTGTCAGCGTGACGATCGTCGGACTGGTTTTTGCCGCCGTCAATATCCCGACGGTCTCCACCTGGGCCGGCTTCGGATCGGCGCTGCGCGAGTGGCTGGCGGTGCCGGTGCGGCTGAAGTGCTTTAATATTACCATGGCGGTTCTGCTCGTGCTCAGTCTCTGGCCGATGCTGAAGTAAGGCAGCGTTGGGGAGGCTCACGTGCGTTGCGGGGGTGGGAGAAGGTAGCTCTGCCTCTTATTCCCGGTATCCGCAGATTTTTCCGGTTGCCTCCAAAGGGCGAATCCTGCCAAGTCCGGCGATGCAATTTGCGCCACAACAAGATGAAGCGCTTAAGGCCGTTTCCAAATGGCTGAAGGACGGGCGGTCGCCGCTTTTTCGCCTGTTCGGCTATGCCGGAACCGGCAAGACGACGCTTGCCCGCCATTTCGCCGAGAATGTCGATGGGGAGGTGCTGTTTGCCGCCTTCACCGGCAAGGCTGCCCAGGTGCTGCGGTCGCGCGGCGCCACCAATGCCCGAACCATCCATTCGCTGATCTATCGTCCGCGCGGCGAGGAGTCCGTCGAGGATGAGGAAACCGGCAAAAGCTCGATGACGCCGATGTTTACCGTCAACCGGCAGAGCCCGGTGTCGAAGGCTGCGCTGATCGTCGTCGACGAGTGCTCGATGGTCGACGAGGCGCTCGGCAAGGATCTGATGAGTTTCGGCACGCCGATCCTTGTGCTCGGCGATCCGGGCCAGCTTCCGCCGATCACCGGGGGTGGGTTTTTCACCAATGAAGAGCCGGACTACCTGCTGACCGATATCCACCGCCAGGCTCGCGACAACCCGATCATCCAGCTCGCCATGCAGGTGCGCGAAGGCAAGGAGATCATGCACGGTGACTACGGGACCGTGCAGGTCATCTCCAAGGGCGAGGTCACGCAGCCGCTGGTGCTCGAGGCCGATCAGGTGCTCGTCGGCACCAACAAGACACGCAAGCGCTACAACCAGCGCCTTCGCGAGCTGAAGGGCTTCAATACAGAATATCCGCAGTCTGGCGACAAGCTCGTCTGCCTCCGTAACGATCCGGCTAAGGGGCTGCTGAACGGCTCGCTCTGGCAGGTCATGACCTCGTCCAAAGAGACCACCAAGCCCGGCATCAACCTTCTGATCCGTCCCGAAGACGACGACATGGATCGCGGTGCGGCCAAGATCAAGGTGCTGAAGACGGCCTTCGAGGATGTTCAGGGCGAAATCCCGTGGACCACCCGCAAACGCTATGACGAGTTCGACTTCGGGTATGCCTTGACGGTGCACAAGGCGCAGGGCTCGCAGTGGAACAAGGTTGTGCTGTTCGACGAGAGCTGGGCCTTTCGCGACACGCGCGAACGATGGCTCTACACGGCGATCACCCGCGCTGCCGAGACGCTGACCATCGTTCGCTGAGGTCTGCCGGTTGCATCAATCTTTTGCATGGCTTGCACATGCGAATGTCATTGGCGTTGACGAGACGATCGGATTAAAAGCGCAGGCACGTTGCTCGTGAACTGGATATCGACGATGCCCACCAAGCTCTCCGTGAATGTCAATGCAATCGCCATGCTTCGCAACCGCCGCGACCTTCCCTGGCCGAGCCTTGCGGCGCTCGGGCGCATCGCGCTGCAAGCCGGCGCCAGCGGGTTGACGGTGCATCCGCGTCCTGATCAACGACATGTGCGATTTTCGGACCTCCCGGTCATCCGGGCGCTGATCGACGACGAGTTCCCTGAGGCAGAATTCAATATCGAGGGCTATCCGACGCCGGAATTCTTCGATCTCTGTGCCGGTGTCGAGCCGGAGCAGGTGACGCTGGTGCCGGATCATCCGTCGCAGGCGACGTCGGACCATGGCTGGGATTTCCGCAAGCACCAGGCGTTTCTTGCCGATGTCATCGCGCCCTACAAGAAACTGGGCTGCCGCGTCTCGCTGTTTGCCGACGGCGACGGCGATCCCGAGGCAGTAGCGATTGCCAAGACTGTCGGTGCCGACCGGATCGAGCTTTACACCGGTCCATACGGTGGATGTCATAATTCGCCGGAGCGGGCGGCTGCCGTGCTTGCGGGTCTTGGCAAGACGGCGGATGCAGCCATCGCGCTGGGGATGGGCATCAATGCCGGTCACGATCTGACGGTCGCCAACCTGCCGGACCTGATCAAGCGTATCCCGCAGCTTGCCGAGGCATCGATCGGTCATGCACTCACCGCCGATGCCCTGGAGTTCGGCATGGCGGAGACCGTTCGCCGGTTTCGCCGGGCGTGCGGGCAGGTGGTTTAGGCCACCGTCGCCCAATCTCCCCCGGATGGGGGAGATCAGGTTAGCGGCCTTGGGCTTACGCTGCCAATTCAGCCTTTCGTTCTTCAAAGAAACTTCTCAACGTCTGCGGAACCTTGCCGGTCAGTGTCGTGAAATCGGCGGTCAGGCTGTCGAAGTTTCCGGCGCGTATGTTTGCGTCGGCAGATACCAGCATGTCGACCAGGAATGGCGGCAGGCCGGCGCCGGCCATACCGGCGGCAAGCTGTTCGTCGGTGACGTCAATGACCTCTAGCGGGCGACCGGTGATGGCAGAGACCGTCGAGGCGACATCCGTGATCGAATAGGAAGTAGAGCCCGTCAGCGTGTATGTCTTGCTTTCCGTATCGCTGGAAGCAAGGGCTGCGGCAATGGCCAGCGCGCAGTCTTCGCGGGAAATGTAGGGCGCCTTGCCGCCTGATGTCGCGGTGTACCACTTTCCGCCCTGCAGATTGTGCGGCAGGGACATCATGAAATTATCTAGGTACCAGGCGTCGCGCAGGATGGTGTAGCCGATACCGCTGGCCTTGATGGCATTTTCGGTGCCGAGATGATCGGGGGCGAAGGTCACCAGCGATTTGTCGGGGTTTGGCATCGAGGTGTAGAGGATGTGCTTGACGCCGGCGGCCTTGGCAGCCTCGATGGCAGCCTTGTGCTGAGCCAGGCGCTTGCCGGGAGTATCGAGCGAATCCGTGCTGATGATCAGCAGGCGGTCGATGCCCGCAAAGGCCGATACGAGGCCTGCCGCATCGTCGAAATCCGCCTTGCGGGTGACGACGCCCTTGGCTGCAAGTGTGCCGAGCTTTTCCGGGCTGCGGGTCGCGGCGACGATATCGCCGGGAGCGACCTTGTAGGTTTCGAGCAGGTGATGGACGACGCTCTGGCCGAGCTTGCCGGCAGCGCCGGTGACGAGAAGGGTCATGGGATTTTCCTCTGTTCCTGGCAACCGGCTCCACGACCGGCATTGCAGTCTCAAAAAGAGACTTGCGCTACAATAGGAATTGAGAGAGTTCTGTAAAGGAGGCAGTTTTTCTGCCGTAGGTTACCAAAAGGGAACTGCCATGAGCGGCACCGTCGTCAATCTGCGCAACAAGGACATGGCCGGGAATGGCCGGGTGTTCGATGTCGCCAAACTTGATCCGAGCAATTGCCCCATCCGGGACGTGATGCAGCAAATCCATGGAAAGTGGTCGACGCTGCTTGTCGACGCGCTATCGCAGCGTCCCTATCGCTTCGGCGAACTCAAGCGCGCCGTGCCTGATATCTCGCAACGGATGCTCACCCAGACGCTGCGCGACCTGCAGCGCGACGGTTATGTTGAACGCGAGGTCTTTCCGACAAAGCCGCCGAGTGTCGAATACCGGATGACCGAACTCGGGCGCTCGCTCTACGAGCCCCTGTCGCACTTGCTGAACTGGGCGGAAGCCAATCACGATAACGTCCGGGCGGCGCGGCGCAGGTTCGACGAGCCCGGCGCCTGAGGCGTGCGCCAGTTCTGACGTTCTGAGGTGTTTCAGGCAGCTTCGGCGTCGATATTGGCCAGCGGGGCTAAGGCGAAATGTACGGCTGCCTGTGCGTGGATCGTCGTGCTGTCGAAACCGGGCAGCGGCAATTTTTCAGCATCGAGAATGAGGCAAATCTCGGTGCAGCCAAGGATGACGCTGTCCGCACCACCAGCCTTCGCCCGTTCGACGATCTCCAGCAGTTTAACACGCGATTCATCGCGGACTTTGCCGGCGCAGAGTTCGTCGAAGATGATGTCGTGCACCGCCGTGCGGTCATCGACGTCCGGGACCATGACGGAGACGCCGAGTTCGGCCATGCGGTCGGCATAGAACCCGTGTTCCATGGTGTAGCGGGTGGCCAGCAACAGCGGCCTCCTGCGACCGGCTGCCTTGAGCGCGCTTGCGGTTTCATCGATGATATGGACCAGCGGAACGGAGATGCGGGCTGCCACTTCCTCGGCAATCAGATGCATGGTGTTGGTGCAGATCAGCACGCAGTCGGCACCGGCGCGCTCCAGACCAGCTGCGACGTCCCCGAGTCGTCTGGCGGCGTCGGTCCAGCGACCGGCCTTCTGCAAGGCGACGATATCGGCGAAATTGACCGAATGCATCAGAACCTCGGCAGAGGTCAGGCCGCCATGTGCATCGCGGACCATCTCGTTGACGAGACGGTAGTAGACCGCCGAACTTTCGAAGCTCATGCCGCCGATCAGGCCAATGGTGCGCATAGAATTTGTCTCCGCATGTGATTCCGTTGTCACCATTGTCGTTCGAAACATCCGCGCGTGATTTGCATTTTTCGTTCGATTTACAAAAATAATGTAATGAGATTGCGCAATATGACGTATTTGTGCAAATTTATGGCGTGATAGTGAGGAGGGACGCTGATGCTGGACGAACGGGACCGGAAATTGCTCGATATCTTGCAAGGCGATGCCGGAATATCGGTCACGGCCTTGGCCGATGCCGTGGCTCTGTCGGTATCCGCCTGTTCGCGCCGGATCCAGCGACTGGAGGACAGCGGTCATATCGCCCGGCAGATCGTCGTGCTCGACCGCCGCAAGATGGGCGTGCCCACCACCGTCTACGCGCTGATCAAGACCGCCCATCACGCCGACGAATGGATCGAGCGCTTCAAGAGGGCTATCACCGACATACCGGAGATCGTCGAGGCGCACCGGCTGACGGGCAACCACGACTATATCCTCAAGATCGTGCTGCCGAGCGTCGAGCATTACGACGTGATCTACAAGACCATCGTCCGCCGGGTCGAACTGTTCGACGTAGCGGCTTCTATCTCGATGGAGGAACTCAAAAGCGGAATGGCAATCCCCGTTGGGTATGCGGTATAGGCGGGGTGCTCAGATCGCCTCATAGGCGAACAACAAGCCGATGAGGGTGATGCCGAACAGGCCGAACAAGAAGCATTGGTCGGCGACGGTCTCGAGTGTCCTGCTGAGCTTCAGCCGGTTGGCAAAGCGGATCGACAGGTAGGACGTAATGGCGCTGACGAGGAAGAGAAGCGAGGCGCAGCCTGCATATTCATCGACCCGGCTTGGCCCGATACGACCCTCGACAACCTTCACCAGTCCGATCAGCGTGGTGCAGATACCGACCATGGTGCCGGATGTCGGCAGGATATGCTGGGCCAGTGTCTTTTCAGCAGCCGGATTATCTTTTTTCGACACGGTCAATACTGTGTTCCTCCAGTCGCCACTGCAGGCGTCGGCTTCCCAACGCTTAATGCACGCGGACGTTGGTGTCGACATTAGCGTGGAGGATTGGCCCGCAATTGCTGTTCTTCCGGGAAGGTAGCTCTGGTCGACGGCTGGCGGATTTGAAGATGTGCAACGGAGCCATGCGTAAACGGCGGTTGATGTCCGTCGAGAACAGGCTCACGTGAGGGAGGGTGAGCACAGGAAAGGATCGTCATGCAGGAACATCATGTCGTCGTGGTCGGCGGCGGTTTTGCGGGATTGCAGATCGTCAACGACCTCCGGCGGGCGCCCGTCCGCATCACGCTGATCGATCGGCGCAATCACCACCTCTTCCAGCCGTTACTCTATCAGGTCGCAACGACACTGCTGTCGACCTCAGAAATCGCCTGGCCGATCCGCAGCCTTTATCGCGAGCGGCCCGATGTCACGACGCTGCTTGCCGAAGTCGAGGGCATCGACAGGCAGGCAAAGACCGTGGCGCTTACCAACGGCGACATCGTTGGCTACGATACGCTGGTGCTGGCGACCGGTGCCACGCACGCCTATTTCGGCCATAACGAATGGGAGCCGGTCGCACCCGGCCTGAAGACGCTCGAGGATGCCACGACCATTCGCCGCCGGCTGCTTTTGGCCTTCGAGCGGGCCGAGATGGAAGAAGACGCGGCGATCCGCGAGGCGCTGCTGACCTTTGTCATCGTCGGTGCAGGACCGACCGGTGTCGAACTTGCAGGCATCATCGCCGAACTGGCGCACGATACCCTTCCGAAGGAGTTCCGCCGCATCGATACCACGAAGACCAAGGTCGTTCTCGTCGAGGCCGGGCCGCGCATTCTCTCGGCCTTCGTCGATGACCTGTCGGCCTACGCCCACAGGAAGCTGCAGAGCAGTGGCGTCGAGATCCGCACCGGCAAGGCCGTGACGTCCTGCACGGCCGACGGTGTCGTTATCGGCGACAGCTTCATTCCGTGCCGGACGATCGTCTGGGCAGCCGGTGTGCAGGCGTCGCCCGCGGCGGCCTGGCTCGATGTGCCGGCAGACCGCGCTGGCCGTGTTGTTGTCGAAAAGAACCTGACGGTACCCGGCGACGACGCAATCTTCGTGATCGGCGATACGGCGTCGGTTCTTCGCGAAGACGGGACGCCTGTGCCCGGTGTTGCGCCGGCCGCCAAGCAGCAGGGCGCATTTGTCGCCAGGGTGATCGAGGCGCGGCTTTCCGGCAAGACCGTGCCGGACACCTTTCGCTACCACCACCAGGGAAACCTTGCCACGATCGGCAAGGGCGCGGCGATCATCGATTTCGGATGGATCAAACTGAAGGGCGGCCTCGCCTGGTGGATATGGGGGCTCGCCCACATCTATTTCCTCATCGGCACGAGGTCGCGGCTCAGCGTCGCCTGGAGCTGGCTCTGGATCTATCTCAGCCGCCAGCACAGCGCACGGCTGATCACGCAGAAAGAAACGCCGCGCGAGGATTGAGGCCACGCAAAAGGGCGACCCGCGAGGGCCGCCCTTGATGTCTTCAGGATGATTTCGACTTACGCTGCGAGCGAAGCGATGTCGATGACGAAGCGGTAGCGCACGTCGCTCTTCAGAACGCGTTCATAGGCTTCGTTGACGTCCTGGATGTTGATCTTCTCGATCTCCGAGACGATGTTGTGCTTGCCGCAGAAGTCGAGCATTTCCTGCGTTTCCTTGATCGAGCCGATCATCGAGCCCGACAGGCTCTTGCGGCCCGGGATCAGCGAGAAGGCATGAACCGGGATTGCATGTTCAGGCGCGCCGACGATGACCATCGAGCCATTGACCTTGAGCAGGCCAAGATAGGCGTTCCAGTCGATGGCGACACCGGCCGTGCAGATGATCAGGTCGAAGGTGCCTGCCAGCTTTGTGAATGTTTCGGCATCCGACGTGGCGTAGTATTCCTTGGCGCCGAGTCGCAGGCCGTCTTCCTTCTTCGAAAGGCCCTGCGACAGGACCGTAATGTCGGCACCCATGGCGGCGCCGATCTTCACGCCCATGTGGCCGAGACCGCCCATACCGACGATGGCAACCTTCTTGCCGGGGCCGGCCTTCCAGTGGTGCAGCGGCGAATAGAGCGTGATGCCGGCGCAGAGCAGGGGGGCGGCGCCGTCGAGCGGAAGATTGTCCGGGATCGAGAGGACATAGCCTTCCTTGACGACGATCGAGTCCGAATAGCCGCCCTGGGTCGGCGTCTTGCCGTCGGCTTCGACGCTGTTGTAGGTCTGTACAAGGCCGGGCATGTACTGCTCGTTGTCTACATCGCGGTTGGCGCAGCCGACGCAGCTATCGACGAAGCAGCCGACACCGACATGGTCGCCGACCTTGAACTTGGTGACGTTGGCGCCGACGGCGGACACGATGCCGGCAATCTCATGGCCGGGAACGATCGGGTATACGGCGTTCTTCCACTCGTTGCGAACGGTGTGGATGTCGGAATGGCAGATGCCGGCAAACTTGATGTCGATGACGACGTCGTCGGCATTCGGCTCGCGCCGTTCGAATGTGAAAGGGGTGAGGGGTTTGGACGCGTCCGTTGCGGCATAGCCTTTTGCGATTGGCATGGGATATTCCTTCTTTGGGGGCTGCAAGGTGATGATCCCTTATGCCGCGTTTCCTGTCACCGGCGTTAGAGCGATCCTCTCAGGTTTTTGCCCGATCCTGCAAAAGTGTGAACGCTGCCTATTTGCCGGGCTAGGGATTTCGCCTACATAGGAACGGTAGCTTGCTCCCCCTGCACCCCCGATTAAGAGTGCCTTGATGACACTGATGTTCAATCCCCATCATGAAATCGCATCGATCGCCGCCCGCTTTGCGCCCGGCGAAGGAGAGTTCAAGACAGCGATCGAAGGGCTCGGGATAAGCCGTCGCTCGATGCCGAGCGCACCCTGCCACGCCAGCTATCGGCCGTGCTTCGCGATGGTCATCCAAGGGGCGAAAAGCCTGCAGCTCGGAACCGACACCATTAATTACGGCGCCGGCGACTATCTCCTGACGTCGCTCGATCTCCCTGTCGCCTGGCGCGTCGTCGAGGCCAGTCCGGAAGTCCCGCACTTCTGCATAACGCTTGCCATCAGCCCCGAGAAGCTGCTCGACTTGCTCAGCCGGACGGATATCCAGCGACCGGCCGAACCTGCTGTCGGCCAACGCGGAATGATGGTCAACATCGCGACGCCCGAATTGCTCGATGCTGCCGTGCGGCTGCTCCGCTTGCTCGATAATCCGAGTGACATCCCGGCGATGGCGCCGCTGCTCGAGCAGGAGATCCTCTACCGCATCCTGACGGGACCAGCGGGTGGACAACTCATCAACATCGCCGTCGCCGACAATCATGGCCACCGCATTGCCCGCGCCGTTGCCTGGCTGAGGGAGAATTTCGCTCGTCCGCTGCGCATCGAGGAGTTGGCCGAGCACGTCAACATGAGCGTTTCCTCCTTTCACCATCATTTCAAGGCAATCACAGCGATGACGCCGGTGCAGTACCAGAAGCAGCTGCGGCTGCACGAGGCCCGGCGGCTGATGCTGATCGAGCGGCTCGATGTCGGCACCGCCGGCCACCGTGTCGGCTACCAGAGCCCGTCGCAATTCAGCCGCGAATACAGCCGTCTCTACGGCCTGTCGCCGCTGCGCGACGTCGAAGGCATGCGCGGGCCCATCGCCGCCGAATAGGGCTCACGCCGGAGCCGAGTGCACGTTCCGGCGATCACGGAAATTTCTTCGGCGCTCCGCCCAAAGTTGCTTGACGCCTTGAGCCAGCTGCGGCATAAGTCTGCGAACCGTACCGTACGGTACGCAAATGGGAGTGGTCATTGTGCCGAGCGACGCACTGCAGACATCGGAGTTTTCGCCACGTCAGAACGCCGTTCTGGAGCAGGCGCTGCGATTGCTGGTGGACGGTGGCGAAAAGGCGCTGACGACATCCGGCGTGGCGCGCGCTGCCAATTGCTCCAAGGAAAGTCTCTACAAGTGGTTTGGCGACCGCGACGGATTGCTGTCTGCGATGATTGCCCACCAGGCGAGCAAGGTCCGTACCTTCGAGCGCAACGGCGAACGGCTGACGGCGACGAGCCTGCACGATCATCTGGTGATCTTTGCCCGCGACCTCCTGGAAGTGCTGGCCGGCGACGTATCGCTGGCACTGAACAGGTTGGCGATCGGCCAGTCGAACCGCGATGGCTCGAAGCTTGGGAAGCTGCTGCTCGAGCGCGGACGTCGACAGATCGACCGACGTGCCAGCGGCCTGATTGATGCCGGCAAGCGGGCGGGGCTGTTGCGCTTCGACGATGCCAACGAGGCCTACCACACGCTCTATGGCCTCGTCGTCTCCGACCTGCACGTTCGCATGCTGCTCGGCGAACCCAGCATCAAGGATGGTGCCCAGCAGGCGGAGAGGGCGGTCAGTGCTTTCCTCAGGCTCTATGGCACGGAAAAAGTTTCGGCGGATGCAGCCGCATCCGTCTGATGGATCAAACCAAAATCGACAAGCAAGGGAAGGAAAAATCAAATGCGCGTCTATTACGATCGTGATGCCGATCTCAATCTCATCAAGGCCAAGAACGTAGTCATCGTCGGCTACGGGTCCCAGGGTCGCGCCCATGCGCTGAACCTCAAGGACAGCGGCGCCGCCAATGTGGTCATCGCGCTCAAGGCCGGTTCGCAGACGATCAAGAAGGCCGAAGCCGATGGCTTCAAGGTCATGACCGTCGCAGACGCCGCCAAGTGGGGCGACCTGTTGATGATGGCGACCCCGGACGAGTTGCAGGCCGACATCTGGAAGGCCGACATCGAGGCAAACATCCGCGACGGCGCCGCTATCGCTTTTGCCCATGGCCTGAATATCCATTTTGGCCTTATCGAGCCGAAGGCGTCGCTTGACATCGTCATGATTGCACCGAAGGGCCCCGGCCACACGGTTCGCGGCGAATACCAGAAGGGTGGTGGCGTTCCTTGCCTCGTGGCCGTTCACCAGAATGCTTCCGGCAACGCACTTGAACTGGCTCTCTCCTACGCCTGCGGCGTAGGCGGCGGCCGTTCGGGCATCATCGAAACCAACTTCCGCGAAGAATGCGAAACCGACCTGTTCGGCGAGCAGGTCGTCCTTTGCGGCGGTCTGGTCGAACTGATCCGCGCCGGTTTCGAAACGCTGACGGAAGCCGGCTACGCACCGGAAATGGCTTACTTCGAGTGCCTGCACGAAGTGAAGCTGATCGTCGACCTGATCTATGAAGGCGGCATCGCCAACATGAACTACTCGATCTCGAACACAGCTGAATGGGGCGAATACGTCACCGGCCCACGCATCATCACGGCCGAGACAAAGGCTGAAATGAAGCGCGTTCTGACCGACATCCAGACCGGCAAGTTCACCTCGGACTGGATGCAGGAATACCGTGCCGGCGGCTCGCGCTTCAAGGGCATCCGTCGCATGAACGACAACCACCAGATCGAGGAAGTCGGCGCCAAGCTGCGCGGCATGATGCCTTGGATCGGCAAGAACAAGCTGGTCGACAAGGCCGTCAACTAAGCTTGTTAGATATAGGTGAGATGAGGGGGCCGGGGCGAAAGCTTCGGCCTTTTTCGTATGTTGGGTGGATCCGTACGGCTTAGGAGTGACGCAGGACCGGACAAATAAAAATTGATTTTGTCCATGTGCTGAATAGAGTGGAGTCGTAGCAGGAGGTTGGTATGCGTCAGTGGCCTGTACAGGATGCAAAGGCACGGTTCAGCGAGATGCTAGAGGCCTCTCTTGACCAGGGACCGCAGCTTGTCTCCAAGCGCGGTATGCCGGCAGCAGTGCTTGTGTCCGTTGCTGATTGGGAAAGCCTCCAGCAGAGGGTCAAGCCCAGTCTGAAAGATATTCTACTTGCTCCTGAGCCTCGTGTGGATTGGGAAATCCCTGATCGCGCCAACTGGAAGTCTCGCGAGATTCCGGATTTCGAGTAGCGGGATGTATCTTCTCGATACCAACGTGGTCTCCGAGTTGCGGCGTCATCGTCCTCATGGTGCTGTCGTCGCCTGGATAAAGTCGGTTTCGAGCGAGACAATCTATCTGCCTGCTGTGGTCATTGGCGAAATAGCAATCGGCATTGAGCGTACATCGGTCTCCGATCCGGTCAAAGCGCAGGAGTTATCCGAGTGGCTCGATCAAATCCTTAATACTTCCCAGTGTATTAGCGCCGATGCCCAAACTTTTCGCATTTGGGGTGGGCTTACGCATCGTCTCGCGCCCGATTTGCTCGTGGACGCCCTGATCGCGGCGACTGCGGTACAACGAAACATGATAGTGGTCACACGCAATGTCGGCGATTTCATAAAGCTCGGTGTTCAAGTCCTGAACCCCTTCGAATTCGCAGTAGATATTCTGAAATAATCAAAAATAGGTCAGCATTGTTGACTTATCTTTTATTGCGTGGTTAGCTTCCCGAAAGACACAAAATTACGAGGAAGCCCCATGTTGAATTGGGAAAACATCTTTGCGACGCGCTCGAGCCGGATGCGCGCCTCTGAAATCCGCGAATTGCTGAAGCTGCTGGATCGGCCGGACATCATCTCGTTCGCGGGCGGGATTCCCGATCCGGAGCTGTTTCCGAAGGAGGCGTTCAAGCAGGCCTACGCCGACATCTTCGACGGTTCGACTGTCGATGCAGCCCTGCAATATTCGGTCAGCGAGGGTTACAAGCCGCTGCGGGAGTGGCTCGTGCAGCAGATGGCCAGACTCGGCGTTGCCTGCGGCCTCGACAACGTGTTCATCGTCTCCGGGTCGCAGCAGGCGCTCGATTATCTCGGCAAGCTGATGCTGTCTCCCGATGATACGGCTCTCGTCACGGCGCCGACGTATCTCGGCGCGCTGCAGGCCTTCAACGCCTACGAGCCGACTTACGACCGGTTGACGCCGAACGGCAACCGCACGCCGGGTTCCTATCGCGCTGCTGCGGAAAAGGCCGGTGGGCGGGTGAAGTTTGCCTATCTGTCTCCGGATTTCGCCAATCCGACCGGTGAGACGATTGACCTCGAGGCGCGCGAAAAGCTCATCGACCTCGCCGACGATCTCGATATCGCCATCGTCGAAGATGCCGCCTACCAGTCGCTGCGCTACGACGGCAACCCGATCCCGCCGATCCTTGCCCTGGAGATTTCCCGCAAGGGCGATATCGAAGCAACGCGGACGATCTATTGTGGCAGTTTCTCCAAGACCATGGCACCGGGTCTGCGCGTCGGATACGTTGTTGCCAACGCTCAGGTAATCCGCAAGCTGGTGCTGATGAAACAGGCGGCGGATCTTCACTCCTCCACCATCAACCAGATGGCCATTCACAAGGTCGTCGAGCATGGTTTCCCGGCCCAGGTTGCCAGAATCGGAACGGTCTACAGGCGCCGCCGGGACTGCATGCTGGCAGCCCTTGCGAAGTACATGCCGGCAGGGACCCACTGGACGAAGCCTGAAGGCGGCATGTTCATCTGGGTCACCTTGCCAGAGGGCATGGATGGAGCGACGCTGCTTGCGAAATCGCTGCAGACGGCCAAGGTCGCATTCGTGCCGGGGCAGGCGTTCTTTGCGGATCGATCCGGCGCCAACACATTCCGGATGAGTTTTTCCCGTGCCGACGACCAGCAGATCGAAGAGGGCATTCACCGCCTGGCGGACCTGATTGCGAACGAGATCGTCTCCGAGGCGGCCTGATCTTAGCGTTTGCTCGAGGTAGGCGTTTTGTCCTGCCGTTGGTGATTTTGAAATCCTTATATCTGGGGGCCGGGCAGCTCGTTTGCCTGGCGCATCCGGCGTTGTTATGCAGTTCCTATCGGTTGAGCACGCGACCGTTGCAAAATGCAGTTGATTGCACGCCGGCCTGTCACACATCTGTAAAACGCCGTCCCTATGGGAAGTGCAAACCAATGAGGACCGAGCCATGAAGACGATCGCTACCGCCGCCGCGCTGTTTGTCGCGAGCCTCGCCGGATTGCCGGCCTCCGCTGCCGACCTCGTGCTCTACACCAGTCAGCCGAACGAAGATGCACAGGCGACCGTCGATGGCTTCATGGCCGCCAACCCATCGATCAAGGTCGACTGGGTGCGTGATGGCACACCGAAGATCATGGCCAAGCTTCAGGCCGAGATGGCCGCCGGCAATCCCGTTGCCGACGTGCTGCTGATTGCCCACACGGTCACGCTCGAGCGGCTGAAGGAAGCCGGCAAGCTGATGGCCTACAAGTCGCCGGAAGCGGTGAACTACGATGCGTCGCTCTATGACGCCGGTGGTTACTATTATTCGACCAAGCTGATCACGACCGGCATCGTCTACAACACCGCCGCCGCCATGAAGCCGACCAGCTGGCAGGATTTGACAAAGCCGGAAGCCAAGGGCCTCGTGGTCATGCCGAGCCCGCTGACATCAGGTGCGGCGCTCATCCATGCGCAGACGCTTGCGGGCGTGCCGAGCCTCGGCTGGGAATTCTACAAGAGCCTCGCTGCCAATGGCGCGATAGCATCCGGCGGCAATGGCCAGGTGCTGAAGTCGGTGGCTTCAGGCGAGAAGGCCTATGGCATGATCGTCGACTACATGCCGATCCGCGAAAAGGCCAAGGGCGCACCGCTCGCCTTCGTCTTCCCGACCGAAGGCGTATCCGCCGTCACCGAACCGGTTGCGATACTGTCGACCGCCAAGCATGCAGAGGCGGCCAAGGCGTTCGTCGACTACGTGCTGTCCGAGAAGGGGCAGGCTGGCTTCGTCAAGCTCGGCTATATACCGGCGCGCAACGGCGTTGCCATGCCAGAGGGCTTTCCGGCGCGCAGCACGATCAAGGTGCTGCCGCTGGATGCTGCTGCGGCTGTCAAGAATACCGATCAGGATCTGAAGACCTTCTCCTCGTTCTACGGTTCGAAGTGAGTTAAAAGACCCTGTCGATCAACCTGGACCACGCATGACAGACTATCTTCGCCGGGGAAACGGCCAGCCAGCCTGGCTGTTTCCCCTTGTCGTCCTTGCCGTTCTGATCCTCTCGGCCCCGCCACTGGTGCGGCTCGCCGTTGCCGGCATCGCAGCGTTGCTGCACGGCGGCGCCTATGATCTCGTCTCCGATCCCGGCCTTTGGCAATCCACCTGGTACACGGTCGAGACTGCGGTGATCGGCACTGTCATTTCCGTGGCCATCGGCTGCCTGTTTGCCTTCCTGCTCAGTCTCACCGATCTCCCCGGAAAGGGCATTCTCAGTTTCCTCTTCGTGCTACCGATGATGATCCCGCCGCAGGTCACGGCGCTCGCCTGGGTGCAGATGAGCGGCCCCTCCAGCCCGCTGCTCAAAGCACTCCACATCGCGCCGCCGCTGGGGTCGCCACAGCCGCTCTATTCGATCGGGGGTATCGCGTTGCTCTACGGTGTGCAGCACGCGCCGCTGGTCTATCTCGCTCTGCGGGCCGGCCTGATGGCGTTGCCGCGCGATGGCGTCGAGGCTGCCCGGCTTTCCGGCGCGGGTGGCTTCCGGGTTTTTCGCGATGTCATCCTTCCGCTATCGATGCCGGGCATCGTTGCCGGTGCTGCGATCGCCTTCGTCTCGTCCATCGGCAATTTCGGCATTCCGGCGATCCTCGGCATTCCCGCCTCGATCTTCACGCTGTCGACGTTGATCTTCACCAAGTTCTCCGCCTTTGGCCCGCGCACATTCGGGGATGTCGCCGTGCTGTCGTCGATCATCGCGGTCATTTCGATTGCCGGGCTTGCGTTGCAGAACCGGGCGCTGCGAGGGCGGGATTACCGCGTCATCGGTCTCTCCGGTGCGTCAGCTGCCTTTGCGCTTGGACGCTGGAAACTTGCCGCCGGACCGCTGCTCTGGGGGCTGGTCTTCATCATGCTGGTGGCGCCATTCCTTGCGCTTGTCGCCGGCGCGCTGGTGCCTGCCTACGGCGTGCCGCTTTCGTTGAAGACGGCATCGTTGCATGCCTTCGAGGAAATCCTGTTTCACCAGTCGGTGACACGGGTCGCTTTTGGCAATTCGCTGTTTCTCGCTGGCGCCACAGCGCTCGGCCTGCTGGTGCTGACGGTGCTTGCCGCCTACGTGCTGACGAAGCGGCGGGACCTTGCCAGCCGGCTGCTGGCGGGGCTGATCGACATTCCCTATTCGCTGCCGGGGATCATCATCGCTGTCTGCTTCATCCTGCTGTTTGCAGCGCCCCTGCCGCTCATCCATGTCACGCTCTACGGCACGATCTGGATCGTCCTGCTTGCCTACTTCTCGGCCTATTTTTCAGTCAGCCTCAAACCGGTGATGAGCGCGTTCCTGCAGCTTGATCCGGCGCTGGAAGAAGCGGCGCGGCTCTCGGGGGCAGGCTTCCGGCGCCGCCTGGTCGATATCATCGTGCCGCTGATAGCGCCGGCCGCCGGTGCCTCTGTCATCCTCGTATTTCTCATTGCCTGCAACGAGTTGACGGTGTCGGCGCTGCTCTGGTCGGCGGGCACGCAGACGCTTGGCGTGGTGATCTACAATCTCGACGACAGCGGCAGCTCCGACCTCGCATCTGCGATGTCCGTGCTGGTCGTTGCGATGGTGGTTCTCCTGATGCTGCTTCTGGAGCTTCTGGCCAATCGGCTGCCGAAGGGAGTGGTGCCGTGGCGCAGCTGATCCTCGATACGCTCAGCAAGGATTTCGGAACGGGTCGCGCCGCCGTCGAAGGACTTTCGCTGACCGTGCGCGAGGGTGGGTTCCTCGCGCTTCTCGGGCCATCCGGTTGCGGCAAGACGACGGTGCTGCGGATGATTGCCGGTTTCGAGCAGCCGACGGGAGGTTCGATCCATCTCGGCGACCGTTTGCTTGCCAATGCGACATCCGCGCTCCCGCCGGAAAAACGCAATATGGCGATGGTATTCCAGTCCTATGCGCTGTGGCCGCACATGAACGTCGCCGATAATGTCGGCTATCCGCTCAAGGTCCGTGGCATTTCCGGTTCGGACTATCGCGACAGGGTGATGGAGGCGCTGCGCACCGTGCGGCTTGGTGATTATGCCGAGCGTCGGCCGGCCGACCTCTCCGGCGGCCAGCGACAGCGGGTGGCGCTGGCGCGCTGCCTGGTGACATCGCCCGACGTGGTGCTGCTCGACGAGCCACTCGCCAATCTGGACCGGCATCTGAAGAAAGAGATGGAGGAAACGTTCCGCGAGTTTCACCAGCGCTCCGGTGCCACGATGGTCTATGTGACGCACGACCAGAGTGAGGCGATGGCGCTGGCAACGGATGTTGCCGTCATGTCCGAAGGCCGTTTGCTGCAAGTTGCCGAACCCGCCGATATCTATGCCCGTCCCGAGGGCAAGCTGGTGGGCAGCCTGATTGGCCAAGGCAGCATTCTTTCGCTGCCGCTATCGCCCGAGACGGTCGGGCGAGCCCTCGACTGGAGGGCGCTGGCGCCTCTGATAGCGGGTTCGTCGAGCAGTGGTGGCGCATTTATCGATATTCTGGTGCGTCCGGAGGACGTCATCGCCGATGCCGAAGGGATCGAATGCAGCGTGGAGGCGGTGCTTTACGAGGGCGAGCGCTATGCCGTGCGGCTGGCTCTGCCCGATGGCCAGGTCCTGCGTGCCTACACCCGCCATTCGGTATCACCGGGCGACCGAATACCGGTCGTCATCCGCGCCGGCTGGAGGCTGTAGCCACTGAATGGCGATCTCCCTCATGAGGTGGTTGTCGCCCTCTGCCAGCTGTGTTTCAGTCGAGTGTCGTTCAAAAGGAGTCGCCATGCAGAGCACAGCTTTTCCAATCTTCGATCTCGGCGCCTATGAGGCTGCAGGGGCTTCCGATAAGCGAAGGCTTGGCAATGTCGTCGATGATATCTGCCGCTCGACAGGCTTCCTGGCAATCGCCAACCACGGCATCAGCGACGGCATTATTCAGGACATCTGGGCTACGACAAAGGCCTTCTTCGACTTGCCCGCGGCAGAGAAACAGCAGGCCAGTGCCCCTTATCCTGGCTACCCCTACGGTTATCTCGGGCCCGGCACGGAAGCGCTGGCGAAATCGCGTAACGTCGAGACACCGCCTGATCTGAAAGAGAGTTTCAATGGCGGGCCGCTGGCCGTACCGCCGGGTATGACGGATACGGAGGCGCTTAGCTTTTGCTATGCGGCGACGATCTGGCCATCTGCGCCGCAGGGTTTCACCGAGGCCTGGAAGAACTACTATACCGCAATGGAAGACCTGGCTGCGCGGATCATGCGGGTGTTCGCGACGGCACTGCAGCTCGACGAACATTTTTTCGATGCCCATATCGACGCTCCCATCAGCGCCCTCAGAGCTCTCAATTATCCGGAACAGGCAGTGTCTCCCAAACCGGGGCAACTGCGTGCGGGTGCGCATACGGACTATGGCAGCCTGACGATCCTGCTCCCGCAGCCGGGGTCCAAAGGCCTTGAGATCATCGCACCGGACGGCAGCTGGACACCGGTGCCGCCAGTACCCGGTGCATTTGTCATCAACATAGGCGATCTTATGGCGCTGTGGACAAACGACCGCTGGGTCTCGACTATGCACAGGGTGGTCAATCCGTCTGCGGAGGAGGGTGGGCTACAGCGTCGCCAGTCATTGGCCTTCTTTCACCAGCCGAACTGGTTTTCGGAAATCTCCTGCTTGCCATCGTGCGTGGCGCCAGGCGATAGCCCGAAATATGCCCCTGTCCTTTCCGGCCCCTACCTCATGGGCAAGTTCAAATCGACCGTCACAGGAAAGGCCGGCTAAATTTCCCGATATCGAGATGCCATTGATGCGGTGGCTTGCACAGGCAGCACGCATCTCGACTTTCCGACCTCATGACACTGGAATTTATAATGAACACGACACGCATCGAAGAAACCGCCGGATGGCCGCCTGAGAAGACTGTTTTTGCGGTTCCTGCCGTAGAACTGCGGGTGCTGGCCGGCGACCATCCGGTCCATCTTGCCAATGCCGATGCCATCACGGCCAACTGGGCAGCGGAGATTGCCGCCAACCCGACGCTGTTCGACGGCCGGATGGTGTTCCAGCGACGTCTGGAGATCACCTCTGCCGGAATTCGCGGCGAGGGGCACGTGGTGCCGTTCTCGTCCTTCATGTGGTGGCGCAAGCAGGCGGATCGCAGCGGCGGCTTTCATCTGTTCGGCTATCCCGTCATAGCAAGCTCCGATGGGGCGCTGGTGGCAATCAGGATGGGCGCGCATACCGCCAATCCCGGCCAGGTGTATTTTGCTGCCGGCTCGCTAGACGAACACGATATCGTCGACGGTTTCTGCGACATAGCCTCCAATATGCGTCGCGAGGTAGGGGAGGAAACCGGGCTCGATCTGGACCTTGCGACGGCCGATGGCGGATATTACGGGGTCCACCAGAACAGCACCGTCACGCTGTTTCGCATTTTCCGTTTTTCGCAGACGGCGGAAGAATTGGTGGCGGCAATCGAGCGGCACATGATTGACGACGAGGAGCAGGAAATTGCCGGCGCTGTGGTCATTCGTTCGGCCGATCCGAAGGCTCAGCCCTACCACGGGAGTATGGTGACCATCCTCGACTGGTATTTCAATCGGCAGGCTTGAGCCAGTCGCCTTGCACTTGGCAGCGCGGTCGGGCAGGTTGCCCGTCGTCGAAGATTTCAGGAGGCTGATTTGGCTCGCAGTTACGGCATCTACGATGTGTTCACCGATCGCAAACTGGCCGGCAATCCGCTGGCCGTGATCTTCGACGGGGACGGGCTCGGCGACGCGGAAATGCTGTCGATCGCGAGAGAGATGAACCTTTCGGAGACTGTCTTCGTCTGCTCGTCGACCAATCCTGCCCACAGCGCCAGCTTGCGGATATTCACGCCCGGGCGTGAACTGCCGTTTGCCGGCCATCCGACCGTCGGCACCGCTATAGCTCTTGCCGAGCGCAATCATGCCGGAAATGGCGGCGAACTCGATCTGGTGTGCGTGCTCGAGGAGAAGGTCGGACCGGTGCGCTGCGCCGTTCGCCTCCGCCAGCGACAGGCGAGCTTTGCCGAATTCGACCTGCCGCGCAAATCGCAGCAGATCACCCTGCCGCTCGACAGGCTCGGTATAGCCAATGCCCTGGGATTGCAGCCGAGCGAACTCGCCTTCGAGAATCACGTCGTGTCGCTGTGGTCGGCGGGCGTGCCGTTTCTGCTCATTCCCGTGCGCGACATCGGCACCGCCGGGCGTGTGGAGTTCGATCCGCAGCTCTGGGAGAAGACTGTGCCCTTCGTCGACGGGGCATTGGCCTCGGCCTACCTCTACTGCCGAGGCGCGGTCAACCACACCGCAAAGTTCCATGCGCGGATGTTTGCCGCCGGCATGGGTATCGTCGAGGATCCGGCAACGGGGTCCGCAGTCGCTGCGCTATCCGGCGCCATCCACCACTTCGACCGGTTGCCGGATGGCCATCATCCGATCATCGTCGAGCAGGGCGTTGAGATGGGCAGGCCGTCGCTCATCCATCTTCACATCGATGTCACCAATGGCGAAATCTCCAATGCGCGTATCGGCGGACAAGCTGTTCGTATCGCGTCCGGAACGCTGGATCTTTGATTTTAAAGGATTTTCTGACTTATCCGGTTTTTTTTGACAATTCGGCAAAGAAAATTCGTCAATCGGCTGGACAATGAAAGCGATCCTATTTATATCGCCCTCACACCGGAAGAACAAGCGGTGCGGGTGATTAGCTCAGTTGGTAGAGCAGCTGACTCTTAATCAGCGGGTCGTAGGTTCGAGCCCTACATCACCCACCAAATTCTCTTTAAAATCAATTTTTTGTAGGTATTCTTCGAGGATACCTACGGTCTTGGTACGCACGTTCCCGTCTGGACCTTTCCGCGAATTCTATAAAATTCGTTAAGGAATTTCGCGCTTAACGCGTCATCCGATAACCCCACCATTGTGCCGAATGCGTCATGTTACTAAGTTATGGGTATCGGGACCTGCGAGGAGGATCGCCGATGGTCGATCAGGGAGGTGATGATGATCGAGGCTTCCACGCTTTTTCACGCTTCTGTTCATTACAGGGGCATTGCGCTGCATAATGGCGTACTCACCCTGCCACGCCTGCGGGCCATCGTTGGCAAGACGGCCCCGAAAAAGGCGAAAATTACCGATGCGGATATTGTCCGTGCGGTCACAAGCCGGGACGGGACATTCGAACTCGACGGATGGCGGATCAAGGTCTCTGCCATCCACCAGGTCGATCGCCCTTAGTGCTGTCCAAGCCCTTAATGTTGTCCAAGCCAGGTCTTTTTCAAAAGTCTGGAACAAAAGTGCTCGCTGAAGGGTTGCGCCGGCAGAATACAGAACTTTTCAGTGCAATTGAGCCGGGATCAAAATGCCAGCCTGCACGTCAGGCGCGCTGTAGATAGTGATCTGCCTGGCCAAGACCGGCTTTGGGAGATTGCCCGGCAGCAAGAGCAGTTGCAAATGATTGATCGGGTGATAACTGACCTTTCGGGGTTACCGGATTAAGAATTTTCAAGCGCACATATTTTAAAATTATTCGAATCGGAGCTTTTCTTGCGACAGTTATTTTGGGCGGTTATCGCAGTCGCCGTCGGTCTTGCGGTGTCATCGGCCTCAATGGCGCAATCTCTTGCTGCGCCGAAGTCTGCGCCGATCCTGGTGATTTCGGGTGACATCACAAACACCAATGTTGCGGGGACTGCGCAGTTCGACCTGCCTATGCTGGAGGCCCTCGGCATGGAAAAGATGTCGACCAAGACGCCCTGGTACGAGGGCGTGGTGACGTTCGAGGGCGTGCCTATGGACAAGCTGATGAAGATGGTCGGCGCCAAAGGCACAAGCGTCCGCGCAGTCGCACTCAACGACTACGCCATCAACATCCCGATTTCCGATTTCGCCGAGTACGGCACAATGCTGGCGATTAAGCGCGACGGTCAATATATGCCAGTTCGCGACAAGGGACCGCTGTTTATCGTCTATCCGTTCGACAGCAACAGCGAGTTGCAGACGCAGACATATTACGGCCGATCAGCCTGGCAACTCGCCAAGCTCGTCGTGGAGTAACAGGCGTTGCGAAGCACCACCGTTGCGTTCAGGAAGATCCAGTGGGTGCTCGCCGGGGTGGTCTGCTTTTTCGTCCTTTCTTCTTCCTATCTCTCCTATGTGATCATCGAGCGGCAGGAAGCCCTGCATCAGGTCGCAGGCTATAACGAGACCTGGAGCGTCAGCCAGACGTCTTCGGAATTGCTGCGGCTTGAAAAGACGCTGCTGGCCTATTCGGTCCCGGGTAGCGGCGTGTCGTTGAAAGATGTGCGGCTTCGGCTGGACATCATGTTCAATCGTCTCGGCGTATTGGAAAATGCCACCTTTCGAAACTTTGTCCGCAACGACAATTTCAACAAGGTGGCCATTGAACAGCTGAAAACGGCGCTTGATACGATCGACCGTTCGATGCCGACGAGCGATACGGCGCCATTCGATCCCCAGCCGGCACTGAAGATCCTCTCCGATATCGAGCCCGATGTCATTGCGCTCGGTTCAGCTGCAATCGAAAGCGGTGCTAAGAAGATCGATGAAGACGAGGCCGGTCTGGAGCGGCTGCATCTGATCTATACGGGCCTGACCGCTGGCCTCATTCTCTGCGGCATCGCTCTGATCATCCTTCTTGTCCAGCACAACCGGCTGCTTGCGCGCGCGCGCGACAAACTCAACAGGGCAACGGAAGAGCTGCAGCGCACATCGCGGGAAACCGACGCGCAGAATTTCCGCTATCTGACGGCCTTCAACAACATGACGCAGGCGCTGTGCATGTTTGACAAGGGCGGCCGCATGATCGTCTGCAACGACCGTTTCTCGACAATGGCGGCGCGGCCGCGCGGCATCGCCAGCGGTACGTCCATTGACAGCATTGCCAAAACCTCCGGGTCCGGGTCGGGTTCTTCGACCTTCGAACAGCTTCTTGCCCTCCAGATTCCGCTGATCAAGGAAGCGCGACGCGGCGTCTTCATGCATGAGGCTTCCGATCGCAAGGCCTACGTGGTGACCCACGAGCCGCTGCCGGAAGGCGGCTGGCTTGCTACCTACGAGGACATCACGGAGCGGCGTCGGCTGGATGCACGCATCGCCCACATGGCCCATCACGATGCGCTGACCAATCTGGCGAACAGGGTGCTGTTCATGGAGATGCTGGAGCGCAAGCTGAAGGAGGCAAAGCGCGACGGCGACGCGGTGGCCGTATGTTTCCTTGACCTCGACGGCTTCAAGGATGTCAACGATACGATGGGGCACCACGTTGGAGACGAGCTTCTGCAGCGGGTATCGCAGCGCCTGCTCGCCCATGTCGGCCCCCGAGATGTCGTCGCCCGCATCGGCGGCGATGAGTTTGCTGTCATCAATATTCTCAAAGCCAACGAGGATTTGAGCGAGGAAGCCAGCGAGAAGGAGGGCCTTGAGCTGCCGATCCGGCTGGTTGCAGAGCTGACGCGTCCTTACCTGCTGGACGATCACGAGGTGACCATTGGCGCCAGCGTTGGCGTGGCAAAGTTTCCCCAGCATTCCTCGGATCCGGAAGAACTGTTGAAATACGCGGATCTGGCCATGTACGAGGCCAAGGCCGAAGGCAAGGGACGCGTGCGCGTCTTCCGTCCTGACATGGACGAGCGGCTGCTGGCGCGAAAGGCGCTGGAAGTTGATCTGCGCAAAGCGCTCAAGCGGCGCGAGATGGAAGTTTACTACCAGCCTCTCGTGGACACCGCGACGCGTCAGGTATCCGGCTATGAGGCGCTGTTACGGTGGAACCATCCCCGGATGGGTCAAATCCCGCCAATGGACTTCATCCCGATTGCCGAGGATACTGGGCTGATCGGCGCGCTCGGTGCGTGGGTGCTCAATCAGGCCTGCGCCGATGCCGTGCGCTGGCCTGACCACATCACGGTCGCCGTCAATCTTTCTCCGATCCAGTTCCGTAACGACAACCTGATCCAGACGGTCGTCGCGGCCCTGACGGATAGCGGGCTCGAGGCAGGCCGGCTGGAGCTGGAAATCACGGAATCCGTCCTGCTCGATGCAGGCGCCCATACGGCGTCGACCTTGCTGGCCCTCAAGAAACTCGGCATCTCGATTGCTATGGATGATTTCGGTACCGGCTATTCGTCGCTGTCCAATCTCAGAAGTTTCCCCTTCGACAAGATCAAGATCGATCGGTCGTTCATCCGCGAGTTGACCCTGCATTCGGAATCACTGTCCGTCGTCCGGCTCATCACCGCTCTTGCCCAGACCCTGGGGATGTCGACGACGGCGGAGGGCGTGGAGACCGAGGAGCAGTTCGCCGTCCTCCAGGAGATCGGCTGCACGCAGGTTCAGGGCTATCTATTCGCCAAACCGAAACCGGCGCGGGACCTCGGCATCGATCCTCGACAGTAATGCAGGCGTCCCCCGTCGATGTCAGGATGACGAGGGGCTATGGGCGGATACAGTGATATCGAGCGTGACGTGGCCCATGGTCGGGCCAAAGCGGCAGAAGGCCTCGTTGATCGTCGCAAAGATGGCGCCGGCGTCGCCGCGCAGCTTGGTGCAGAAGTTCTTCGAACTGTGGAACACGCCGGAGTGCTTGAGGAAGTCGATGCAGCCGTAGATCTCGTCCATGTGCTGATCGATGCCGAGAACGTAGAGCGAGAATTGCGCGGAGACAGTCTCTCCCGTCAGGGGCGTTTTGCGAACGGCTGCGAGAGCCGCCTGCTTGCGTTCTTCGAGCGGAAGGGTGCTGACCATGCTGGTGCTTGGCGTGCAGATCGGATCGTCGGGTTCGCCGGGGCAGCCGCGCGAGACCGTGGCGTGCAGTACGCAATGCTTGCCCGATGAGGCTGCCGCCACGAAGAGGTCGCGCATCGCTGGAAAAAGCACGTCCGTCGAGCCGACCAGCAGCGTCGATAGATCGTCGGTCGAAACCCGCATCTGGTCACGATAGGGGTCCAGAGCGCCGAGCGCGCCGTGGATGACGCCGACGAAATCGTCGGTCATCGGATAAAGTGATATTTGTGCGCCTGAAAACATTTTAGCCCGCCTCGCTCCGCTGGTATTATCCAGATCAGCTTTTAGGGTTTGGAAGCATGCACGCTTCGGTCTCAGCCCCGGCAATACGGAGCACCCCTGTCGATCCCCCCTGATAGCATGGACCGGAAAAGATAAAAGCAGATTTTTCCCGGGTCGACCGAGGGAGTGGAATTGCAAGGTCATCGCAGGCCGCATGCATCCTTTTGCAGCCTGACCCGTTGGCGATGCGAGAGTTGCGGCTTGCAACGCGGAGGGACGCTGTCAGATGAAAATCGCGACCTACAATGTAAACGGCGTGAATGGCCGGCTCGAAAACCTGCTGCGCTGGCTCGACGAATTCAATCCGGACATCGTCTGTTTGCAGGAATTGAAAGCGCCAGACATCCGCTTTCCGGCGCGCGAGATCGAGGGGGCGGGCTACGGGGCGATCTGGCATGGCCAGAAAAGCTGGAACGGCGTGGCAATCCTGGCGCGGGACGCTATGCCGCTGGAGACCAGACGCGGGTTGCCCGGTGATGACAATGGACAGAGCCGTTATATCGAGGCGGCAATCGGCGGCGTCCTGGTCGGCTGCCTGTACCTTCCGAACGGCAATCCGCAACCGGGCCCGAAGTTCGAATACAAGCTAGCCTGGTTCCAGCGCCTCGCAGACTACGCGCGAGAGCTTCTGGAACTCGAAATCCCGGTCGTCCTAGCCGGCGATTTCAATGTGATGCCGACCGAACTCGATGTTTATAATCCGGAGCGCTGGATCGACGATGCGCTATTTCATCCGGATGTCCGCCACGCTTTCCGGGAACTCGTCGATCAAGGCTGGACGGACGGGATCCGGCGGATGCACCCCGATCAACGGATCTATACGTTCTGGAAATATCTCCGCAACGCCTATGCCCGCGACGCCGGTTTACGCATAGATCACTTCCTCCTCAGTCCCTCGCTGGCCGAGCGGCTGTCCGACGCCGGGGTCGACGGGGACGTCCGCGGCTGGGCGCATGCCAGCGATCATGCTCCCGCGTGGATCACGCTCGACGACTAGGGACGTCAAGGCGCTCCATGAATGCCTTGAATGCCTCTAGAAACGGTCGTTGCCCCCGCAGCAGCTTGATTTCCGCCTGATCGAGATCGAACCAGCCGGCGCGGTCGACTTCCGGAAAACTTTGTATCTGGCCGGATTTCGGAGGCCATTGCATTTCGAAACTATTGCTGACAATCGCGTCTGCATCGATCTCGGCATTGGCCGCAAAAGCGACGACGACTTTGCCACCAGGCTGTCTGATTTCCCCGAGCAGCGTGAACGGACCGTCGAGGCTGGTGCCGATCTCCTCGCGGACCTCCCGGCGGGCAGCGGCGAGATCGTCCTCGTCCGGTTCGATGCCGCCTTTTGGAAGCGACCAGGCGCCTTCGTCCTTGCGGGCCCAGAAGGGGCCGCCGGGATGGACGAGCAGGACTTCGGGTGCCCCATGTGTGGCAAAGCGGTAGATCAGTACGCCGGCACTGCGTTTCACCATCTCAACTCTTTGCGTCAGCCTTGAGGGATAGCCCGAAATCTCGATAGACACTGAGACAATCGGTATAGCTGAGAGTTCTGCTCTCGCCATAAGAAACATGGGCGTTGGAAGCGCCTATACCTGCCTCTTCGGCGACGAACAGGATAGCCTCACCCAGTGACAGGCCTACAATCATGTCGTCGGCGCCGTCATCGCTGTCGATCCCTGTTATCGTTGCGGCAAGTGCGCGCTTGGAGAAGACGATCTCTCGCTCGGCTGGCCTCATTTCTGCGGGTCCTTACGTTCGGCACGGCTTCAGCCGCGCAATTCTGGATACTTGCGCTGCAGTTCGCTGTCGTCGGAGCAGGAGGTGTCGACTGCGGATAACTCGACCGATACAGCTTCCCCGACGTCGAGTTCGCCATCATGAAGGAGTTCGACCTGGTCTCCATCGTGCCTGACGAGGGTCGCAGACGATGTGAATCCGCGTTTTAGCAACCAATCGCGGGGTGCCTTGACGAGCAGGGTAACAGCAAACTTGCCATCCTCTTTTTCGGTCGCGACAGTCACGCTGTAGGAAACTGGCGCGGTTTCGTTGGCCAGCTCAAGCTTGCCGGTCGCGTCTGCCTTGTGCAGGGTGTTGGTCATGATGATCCTCTCATTGTCATGTTCAGAAACAAATTCGGGCCCTTGAAGTTCCGATCCGTGCCGTCCGATGGCGAGCGTGACAAATTGCCGAACGCTCATCCGCAGCCTGCAGGCTTCAGTGCCGCCATCCTTCAGATTGAATTCGGAGACTTTGGTGGGGAACCATGACGCGCAACGCTGGTTAGTCTGGTCCAAGCCGACCAAAAGGAGACAGGCCATGAACGGTTATCCCAAGCCGCCATTTCCCACGCAGCCACAGTCCATCCCCGGCAAGACGGCCCGGATGGATCCGAAGCCCGACCACGGGGAGAGCTCCTACAAGGGGTCCGGACGTCTGGCCGGAAAGCGTGCCGTAATTACCGGCGGCGACAGCGGCATCGGTCGCGCCGTCGCAATCGCATTTGCGCGGGAGGGTGCGGATGTACTCGTTTCCTATCTCGATGAGCACGAGGACGCAGCGGAGACGAAGCACTATGTCGAAGAGGCCGGACGGAAGGCGGTTCTCGTGCCCGGGGATATCCAGGATGCAGCCCATTGCCGGGCGATCATCGACAAGGCCGTATCCGAACTCGGCGGCATCGACATTCTCGTCAACAATGCCGCCCACCAGAATACCTTCAAGGATATCGCGGAGATCTCCGATGACGAGTGGGAGCTTACCTTCAAGGTCAACATCCACGCTATGTTCTACCTGACAAAAGCAGCCGTCGAACACATGAGCCCCGGCAGCTCGATCATCAATACGACCTCGGTCAATGCCGACATGCCAAATCCGACGTTGCTTGCCTATGCCACGACCAAGGGCGCCATCCAGAACTTTACGGGCGGATTGGCACAGATGCTGGCCGAGAAGGGGATTCGCGCCAATGCCGTTGCGCCGGGCCCGATTTGGACGCCGCTTATCCCATCCACCATGCCGGAAGAGAACGTTACCAACTTCGGCAAGCAAACGCCAATGAAGCGGCCGGGGCAGCCGGCGGAACTCGCAACAGCTTACGTCATGCTTGCAGATCCGCTGTCGAGCTATGTGTCCGGTACCACTATTGCAGTCACCGGCGGCAAGCCGTTCATCTAGTCAAAAGAGGAAATGTCATGACACAGGAAAACGAAAAGGTCGCACGCACCTGGGAATTGATGGAGAAGATCCTCTTCTGCATGCTTTCCACCCGGGTCGGCGAGGACATCCGTTCGCGGCCAATGGCAGCCCATTTCGAGCCGATTGAAAATGCGATCTATTTTCTGACGGATGTGGCTAGCCACAAGGATGAGGAAATTGAGCGCCGGCATAATGTCGGCCTGTCCTTTGCCGACACGAAGGGCCAGAAGTACGTTTCCGTGACGGGCGATGCAGAAGTGTCTAACGACCGGGAGCGGATCCGCGAACTTTTCTCGACGCCCGCCAAGGCCTGGTGGGAAAGCGCCGAAGATCCGTCTATCCGCGTGCTGAAAGTTACGCCGAAATATGCGGAATACTGGGATAGCCCCGGCACCGTGGTCAGCTACGTCAAAATGATTGCTGCAGCCATGTCGAGCGCGAAGCCCGACATGGGCGAAAATGCCAAGGTCTCGCTTTAAGGACCTGAGTTTCTTCAGCCTTTTAATTTTGGCCCGGCAGCCCATTCAAACTTGCCGGTTGAGCCTCGAGAGTATGTCGGTCCGAAGGTCTCCTCAGATCTTCGGGCCGATTTTGTTTATCAGCGATGGCTTCTTCCGTTGGCCATCGCCAGTGCGAATACGCCGCAGAGTACAGCAACCAGCAGGTAGTCGAATGCTGTCAGCAGTCTGAAGATTTCCATGTTTTTCTCCTCCTCAAGAGCGCGTCCAGTGTACTCCTCTTTGGATGGGTCGTCATGAATAAAATTCAGGGTTGCGGAAAAGCTCGAAAAAACATTCCGCTGCCCGTCTCATGAGGGGAAGCCCTTCCCTTGTCACGCCGCCACCAGCGTATATTGATCGCGCGACGCCCGGAGTAGAGTTCGGCTTCCGGCAGGCGATGCATAAAAAGGACTGGCTGATGCTTTCTTCGCCCGAGACTATTCCTGTTGTTGCCATTGTTGGAGGTGGTGTTTCAGGGGCGGCGGTTGCCTACCATCTGGCGGGAACAGGTCTGTTCGGCAGGCAACAGATCGTGCTCTTCGAACCACGGGCATTGCTTGGCGCAGGTCTCGCCTACGACACCGTCGAGCCTGCCCACCGCATCAACGTGCCATCCACCCGCATGAGCCTGTTTCCGGATGATCCAGAGCACTTCCAGCGCTGGATCGATACGAACGGGGCTCTTGGCGACGATCCCGACGCACTGGCAGCCAGCGGCGCCCTCTATCCGAGGCGCGGTCTGTTCGGGCGCTACATGAACGCGATGATCCGGCCGCTGGTCGAGAGCGGTTCCGTCCGCCATGTTCGCGAGCGCGTGCTCTCGGCCGATCGCCTTAATGGCCGGTGGCATCTGACGGGCGAGGGCGGTTATGTTATCGACGCCGATATACTCGTCATTGCGACCAGCCATCCGGCACCGTCCGCACCGGAGCCGCTTGCCAGTGTTCTTGCCGGAGATCCGCGCTTCGTCGCCGACCCTACCCGGCGGGGCGCGCTCGACCCGATCGGTGTCGACGACCGTGTGCTGATCGTCGGCAACGGGCTGACATCGGCCGATGTCGTTGCAGCGCTTGGCCTGCGAGGCCATCGGGGACAGATCACAGCGGTATCACGCCGAGGCTTGCGATCGCGCGGTCATCCTTCGATGCCGCAGGATCCGTTCGGCGATTTCACCTCCGAGCCTGCGCAGACTGCATCAGGACTTCTCAAACGCGTGCGGGCGGCCATTCGCGAAGCGGGCAGAGAGGGGCTTAGCTGGCATGCGGTCATCGATCAGGTGAGGGGCCAAGGCGAGGCGCTATGGCGCGGCCTGCCGGTCGAGGAGAGGCGGCGGATCGCGCGTCACCTTCGGCCGTTCTGGGACGTCCACCGGTTCCGTGTCGCGCCGCAAGTCGAGGCCGCCAGCGAGGAGGCAATCGCCGAGGGTCGAATGACCGTGCTGGCTGGCTCCGTGGCCGAAGTTTCAATCGACGAGGATCGCATCCGCTGCGTGCTGCGGCTCGGGCGGTCGCGCCAGCGTGTGGAGCGGCATTTCGATGCGGTGGTGGTCACAACGGGGCCGGGGCATGGCGGCATCCTTCGCAGCCAGCCCTTCCTGGCAGGTCTGGCCGAACGGGGCTATCTGGTGAACGACCCAACGCGACTCGGTCTCGACTGCAATGCAAATTCACAAGCGATCGGTGCGTCCGGCACGGCGACGGAATCCCTGTTCATATCGGGACCGCTGGCGCGCGGTACATTCGGCGAACTGATGGGCCTGCCGCAGGTAACGGAGCACGCGGTCTTGGTCGCATCCGGCGTTGCAGATACGGTCCGTGCAATGTTTCCAGCGACGCAGCGCCTGCACAGCATCTAGCGGGTTGCGGCCGCCTCTCGTCCAAACGCAATTTTATCGTCTTATAAGCCTGCAATTTCTGAGATATCGGCTTGCCCGCGCGCGCTCCCGGCGTTACGCAGCTTGCGTGATTGCCGATCAGCGAGATGCTGCGGTCGTGCGTCTTCAGGTAAGCGAATCTCATGCTGACAAAAAAAGGAAAATACGGTCTCAAGGCGTTGGTCGATCTTGCTCGTCTGGGCCCGGGCGAAACCGCCTTCATCAACGACGTTGCTCTGCGCAACAACATTCCGAAGAAGTTTCTCGATGCGATTTTGCTGGAGTTGCGAAATTCCGGCGTGCTGCGCTCGAAGAAGGGCCCGGGAGGCGGCTATTCGTTGTCTCGTCCCGCTGCCGAAATTCGTATCGGCCATGTGATCCGCACCCTTGACGGGCCGCTGGCGCCAATCCGTTGTGCAAGCCGTACTGCCTTTGAAGCCTGCGACGACTGTGCCGATCCGGCAGGCTGCCAGGTACGGAGGTCGATGACCGTGGTTCGCGACGCCGTCGCAACGATCCTCGACAATATGACGCTTGAGCAATTCGTGGCGAGCGGGACGCAAGGGCTGGATGCTGAAGAAGCGCTCGTTTCCGTGACGGGCTAGGCAGACCAAGTCACCCGGGCTTCCAATAGGCGACCTAACGAGATGCCACGAATATCGATTATTTTTCAGAGGCCTGGGAACCATTTCAATCCAGGGGCGTTCCCGAAGGGATCGGTGGCGTCGCTACAGGCGCATCTCGTCTGGCCTGGCCTGATAACGGTCGGCATGGGTGCATCGTAGCGAAGATGATACGTTTCAATAAATCGATTTCCAGTTCCATCCCTGCGATCCTGACCGTTGGCGCGATAACGCTGCTCCTTGTTGTCCTCGGCGCCCTTTATTTCAGCGGTCGTGCGGCGGAGGAGGCGGACAGCGCTGTCGATGCAAGCCGCCTCAACAATCGCGTGCTCAACCTGCTGAGTTCGGCGCAGGACGCCGAAACCGGACAGCGCGGCTATCTTCTGACCGGCGATGCGCGTTATCTTGCGCCGTTCACAAAATCCGCAGTGTCGATCCCGGCCGAAATCGCCGCGCTCACGCCGCGCCTGCTCGAAATCGGCGTTCCCCAGTCTTCGCTGGACAATCTCAGATCCCTCATGGATCGAAAGCTCGCGGAGATGAAACGCACGGTGGACCTGCGTTCCGCCGGCGATACTGCCGGTTCGATAGCGTTGGTCGAATCGAATGTCGGGATCGAGCTGATGGATGAAATCCGTCATGAGATCAATGTTATCCAGCAGCGCGGCGTCGTCAATTCGGGCGACCATATCGCCTCGCTCAAAGCATCGACAACGTCACTGTCGGCGATCATTGCCGTCAGTGCGGCCTTGCTCGTGGCACTAGCCGCCGGCGCGTTCAAGCTTATCCGCGATCACCACAGGCAGATCGAGGCGGCACGACTGCAGCTTGCCAGTGCGAACGAAACGCTGGAAGAGACCGTGGTAGCCCGCACTCAAGGGCTGCAAAGGGCAAACGACGAGCTGCAGGCCTACGCCTACATCGTCAGCCACGATTTGCGCGCTCCGCTCGTCAACATCATGGGCTTCACGGAGGAGCTCGATCGTGCCGCACAGGTGTTCAAGTCATACCTCGAGAAAAACAATGCCGATCTCACAACGATCGAAGGTCGTGCGGCCATCGAGGCCGTCGACACGGATATCCCTGAAGCGCTTGGTTTCATTCGGACTTCGATGCGTCGGATGGACAATCTGATCAACCAGATCCTTGTGCTCGCGCGGGCCGGAAACCGCGAACTGCACCGCGATCGGATCAAGCTGTCGGAGCTGGTCGAGGACACGTTGGGTACGCTCCGTCACAGGCTCGACGAGGCCGAGATCGAAGTCGATATACAAGGCGTGCTTCCCGAGGTGCAGTCCGACCGGCTAGCTCTGCAGCAGATCGTCGGCAACCTGCTGGACAATGCCATCAAGTACCTGGACCCCTCACGGCGCGGTAAGATCTCCATTTCCGGCAGGCGCCACGGTATGTTCGCGAGCGTCGAAATCAGCGATAATGGACGGGGAATCGCTGCAGGCGACCAGGAGAGGATTTTCGAACTGTTCCGGCGCTCGGGCAGACAGGACATGCCGGGCGACGGCGTTGGCCTTGCCCATGTTCGTGCGCTGGCCCGGCGTCTCGGCGGAGATGTTACCGTTAGTTCCGAGCTGGGGCAGGGGACAACGTTCGAAGTTAAGATTGCTGCCGATATGGCCCGATTGAAAAGAGAAGATTCGAAATGATGAGTTCCCCGAATACCGTCAAGATCATCATGATCGAAGACGATGAAGGCCACGCACGGCTGATCGAGAAGAATATCCGTCGCGCCGGCGTCACCAACGAGATTGTGCCCTTTGTCACAGGCGGAGATGCGCTCGACTTCATGCTTGGCAAGGATGGCAGTGGCGAGCCTTCGCGTGGGCAGCCCATCCTCATCCTGCTCGACCTCAACCTTCCCGACATGAGCGGGCTGGATATTCTCCAGAAGGTCAAGGCCAACGAGCACACGAGGCGGGCAATGGTGATCGTTCTGACGACCACCGACGACCCGCGCGAAATCGCCCGTTGCTACGACCTCGGCGCCAATGTCTATGTCAGCAAACCGATGCAATACGACAAGTTCGTGCATGCGATACAGCAGCTCGGCATGTTCGTTGCCGTCATGAAGATCCCGGAGGTGGAATGATAGAGCTGGATGCTGCGGCGGATGCTGCGATCCATATTCTCTATATAGACGACGATGAAGCACTCGGCGTGCTGACGCGCAAGAACATGCAGCGTCGCGGCTACGAGCTTCATCTGGCGAAGGACGGCGCTGCCGGCCTCGCGCGTCTTGCCGAAGGTGGCATTGACGCGATTGTCCTCGACCATTTCCTCGAAGGGGAAACGGGGCTGGACCTGCTGCCCTGCATCGTCTCCGGTGCCGATCACCCGCCGGTCATCTACGCGACCGGGTCGGGAGATGCCGGCGTTGCGGTTGCCGCTCTGAAGGCTGGCGCTGACGACTATGTCATGAAGGGTGTTTCGTCCGATTATTTCGACCTGCTGGCCGCAGCGTTGGCCCAAGGGTTGGAGCGGGCGCGGTTTCGGCGTGACACGTTGCGTGCTCAGGCGGTGATCCGCCATGAACGCGACCGCGCCGAGCTACTGCTCTCCGAAGTCAACCATCGGATCGCCAACAGCCTCGGCCTGGTGGCCGCGCTGATCCGCATGCAGGCTTCCGTCACCAAGGATCAGGTGACCATCGATGCGCTGCAGGAAACGCAGATCCGCATCAATGCCATCGCCAGCGTCCACCGGCGGCTCTACACCAGCCACGAGGTCGGTACCGTCCGGGTGAAGGAATATCTGGAGAGCCTGCTTGCCGAACTCGAGGCGTCCATGCGCGACGAGCAGCGGCCGCATAGTGTGAAGGTCGAGTGCGACGATGTCATACTGTCGACTGACAAGGTGATCACGCTCGGCCTGATCATCAGCGAACTCGTCACCAACGCCTATAAGTACGCCTATCCCGCCGGTCAGACCGGTGAAATCCGCGTGGTTGTCGACCAGACTGGCCAGGGTGGCCTCCGCGTGCATGTCGAAGACGACGGCGTCGGCTTCGACCGGACGGCTCCGGCCAAGGGCACAGGGCTCGGGACCAAGATCCTGACGGCGATGGCATCCAGCCTGAAGTCCAGCATTCTCTACGCTCCCGATCGCCAAGGCACGCGGGCGATGTTGAATTTCTCTATCGACTGATCGATGCGGCGCGCGACTCGCAAGTGCTGTGAAGGTTGCCTTTCTGTCGCCTTGGTTTGCTTTACAAGCGATGACGATGATCTCGCCAACTGACCTGTTGCCCTGGGGAAGACGCTTGCGACCACTTCTGAATTCGATCTCCGTCCTTTTCCTGACACTGGCCGTGTCAGCGACTGCGGTTGCCTTGCCGGCACGCGCGCAGCAGTCGGCGGCTCCGGCGACATCGTCACCCGAGACAACGCCAGCGCCAGCGGCTGCGCCCGCTCCTGACGCGCCCAAGCCCGATGCAGCGAAGCCCGATGCGACCAAGCCGGACGCGCCGTCGGCGGATGCCCAGCAAAAACAGCAACCGCCTGCGGCCAACGGCCTCGATCGAACGGCTGCCGAGATCGCCCAGGCTCGCAAACAGCTTTCCTCCCTCGAGGACAGTGTCAAACAGGGCGCGTCCGATGACGATGCGCTGGTGGTCCTTGCCGGAAAGGCTGACGATCTCACCCGTGCCGCGGCCGAGATCTCGGGGCGCCTGAAGCCACGGGCCGACGAAATGACGGCGCGACTGACGCAGATCGGCCCGCCGCCGAAAGAGGGCCAGCCTGCAGAGGCTCCCATCGTCACGCAGGAACGCGAAAAGCTGACGTCTGCGATCGCGCAGATCAACGTGGTGATGGGCGATGCCGACAATCTGACGGCCAGTGCCAATCGGGTGTCCGGTCAGATCACCGAGCTCCGACGGCGCCTTTTTGCCGATACCCTCTTTCGCCGTACCGAACTCTCGCTGTCGACCTTCGACGACGCCGGCCAGGCGCTCGTGCAGGAGGCTGTCAACTTTCGCAACGCTCTCTCGAGCTGGGGTACGTTCGTCTGGAAATTCAAACGGATCCCGCTGTTTACAGCTGTTTTCCTGTCCCTTGCCGCAGCGCTGATCTTCATGGCCGGGGGGTACCGGCTTTTCGGGCGATACTTCTTCCGTGACGAGACGATCGAGGCTCCCTCCTATATGAGCCGGCTCTCCATCGCGTTCTGGTCGACGATGATCCGGGCGTTGTCGGTGGCTGCCTTTCTCGTGCTCTCGTTCTTTTTCCTCGAGACTTTCAATGTGCTGCGGCCGGACATCGCGCCGGTGTTTTCAGCAGTTTTCGGCTTCGTCGGGCTGGTCTATTTCGTAGCAAGCTTCGTCAACGCCGTCTTTGCGCCGTTCGAGCCCAGCTGGCGGCTCGTGAAGCTCTCCAACAAGGGCGCTCGATCCGTCGGCTGGTGCTTGCTCGCCATTGCCATCGTCAATGGCCTCGATTTCGTCCTCAATCGCATCAGCGAATCGATGGGCTCGCCGGTCATCGTCACCGTCGCGAAGAGCTTCTCTGCAGCGATGATCATCGGCCTGATCTTCATCGCCGTGTCGTTCGGCAAGCCGATGCTTGCGAGAAGCGGCGATCCCGAGGCTCCGGGCCGACGCTGGCCGCACGGACTCGCCATCATCTTGAGGGTCATCGGTGCCGCGCTGATCTTCATGGCGGTGATCGGCTATGTCGGGCTCGCCCGCTTTATCGCGCTGCAGCTGATCGTCACCAGCGCCGTCCTCGTCACCATGTATCTCGGCATCCTGCTCGGCAAGGCAGTGTCCGATCAGGAGAATTTCCCCGAGACATCGGTCGGCCGGTTTCTGCAGAGCCGTGCGAGCATCAGCACCGCGATGCTCGACCAGGCGGGCCTCGTGGCAGGACTGGCAATCTATGTCTTCGCGCTGATGACCGGCATCCCGCTCATCCTGTTGTCGTGGGGGTTCCACGTTCAGGATCTGGAAATCTTCTTCTATCGGCTGTTCACCGAGATAAGGCTCGGCAGCATCAGGATCTCCCTCGTCGGTATCCTTGCCGGCATCCTGTTCTTCATCGGCGGCTACCTCGTTACCCGCTGGTTCCAGCGCTGGCTGGACGGCACGGTCATGGCGCGTGGCCAGGTCGATCTCGGCGTCCGCAACTCGGTCAAGACCGGCATCGGCTATCTCGGCGTGGCGATTGCCGCCGTCATCGGCATTTCTGCTGCCGGCATCGATCTGTCGAGCCTTGCGCTGGTTGCCAGTGCGCTGTCCGTCGGTATCGGTTTCGGCCTGCAGAACATCGTTTCCAATTTCGTCTCTGGCCTCATTCTTCTCGTCGAGAGGCCGTTCAAGGTCGGCGACTGGATCGTTTCCGGGACATCGGAGGGTATCGTCAAGCGTATTTCCGTCCGTGCGACGGAGATCGAGACCTTTCGCCAGCAATCGATCATCGTGCCGAATTCCGAGCTGATCAATGCGTCGGTCGGCAACTGGACGCACCGTAATAGGCTCGCGCGCTCCGAAATCCCGGTTTCGGTGGGCTATGACTGCGACCCGGAGCAGGTAATGGCAATCCTGCTGGAACTGGTCAAGGCAGTGCCCAAAGTGCTGAAAAACCCGGAGCCGCACGTCGAGTTCCTCCGCTTCGGTCCGTCGTCGCTGGACTTCGAGATGCGGTTCTACCTGGCTGACCTCTCCGATGGCATGCCTATCCGCAACAACCTGCGCATTGCCATCCTGAAGCGCTTTAAGAAGGAAGGCATCGACATGCCTTACCCGCAGCAGGAATTGCACATCAGCCGTCGCGCGGAAAGACAGCGGGTGGAAGCCACGCTACCTGAAAGCACGGAAAAGGCCGATGACATCGTCGAGCCGCCGATCCAGCCGCCAGAAGCGCCGGTGCCAGCGGAGACACGCACCAGGCCCAGCCGGCGTAAAGTCGATGGCAAACCTGAAGTGCAGTCCTGATCTACTCTGTAATGCTGCAGACTTGCTGCAGCTGAATGGTGATTTACATAAGTCGTCGCAAAATTAACACAAACTCAAATGCTTTGCCTTATTCTTCGGTCAGTGAGGTCTCATCGAAGGTTAGTCATGGCATTTTTAGGCATTTCCGGAATGCAATATTCGGGTGGGACCTTTGCGGGGGCTCGCATACTTCTGGCCGAAGACTCGCATGTCTTTACCGCGATGATCAGCAAGAGGCTGAAAGAGCTTTTCGATATCGAGATCGAGATCTGCGGCAACTTCGAAGATTTGCAGCTCGCCTACGATAAGTCGCCCGAGCCGATCAAGCTGGCGATCTCCAACATCAATCTTCCGGGTGCCGAGAATGGCGAGGCGCTGGAATACTTGACCGACCTCAGCATCCCGACAATCGTTTTCACAGGCACCTTCCATGAGGGCATGCGCGACGCGCTGCTCGCCAAGGATATCGTCGACTACATCCTCAAAGACAACATCTTCGCGGTCGACCTGCTGGCAGAATCGGTTTGTCGCTTCCTGACCAATCACCGCCACCATGTGTTGATCGTCGATGACAGCGCAACAGCGCGCGCGCTTCTCAGCAGCCGCCTGAAGCGCTACAATTTCCGCGTCAGCGTTGCCGAGAACGGATCCAAGGCGCTGGAAATCCTCAAGGCCAATGCTGACATCGGCCTGATGATCACCGACTACAACATGCCCGACATCGACGGATTCGAGCTGACGCGGCGCATCCGCTCCAGCATCGGCTCGCATCAGCTGCGGATCATCGGCGTGTCGTCGTCGACCAATCGGCTGCTGTCGGCCCGCTTCCTGAAGGCCGGTGGCAACGACTTCATATTGCGGCCGTTCATCGACGAGGAATTCTACTGCAGGGTCAACCAGAACCTCGATACCCTGCTGCAGATCCAGTCGATGCGCCAGCAAAAGGCCTATGCCTGAGAAAGAACGGGCGCTTCGGGGCCCGTTCATGCCCACTTCGCGGTGACTAGTTACAAACTGTTGGACCCCGGTGTTCATAAATCCCTGTCGTAATCTGCTGACTGTCCCGCTGCCCACGCAGAACGTGGGCCTGTCCCATTGCCGGAGGGACTGCCGGCAATGAGCGACCTGTTGTTCGAAAAATTCTCGCGGGACCTGAGCCCTGCGGCGAGACGCGGCCAGAAGGTTCTCCTGGTCGAGGATTCGCGCATGTTCGGCTCGATGCTCTCCCAACGTTTCCGCATCGAGCTCAATCTCGATGTCACGCTCTGTACATCCATGAAGACGCTGGAAACGACGATTCGCGCCAGCGATCACGGTTTCAGCCTGGCCATCGTCAATCTCAATCTGCCGGATGCTGCCTACGGCGAAGCACTCGACATGCTCCTCGACCAAAGGGTGCCGAGCATCGTCTTTACCGCAGCGGCCGATATCGACATGCGCGACCGGTTGATGGAGCGCAGCATTATCGACTACGTACTGAAGGACAATACGCAGGCGGCGGACAATCTCGTGGCTTCTGTGCGTCGTTCGATTACCAACAGCAAGACGAGGGTGCTCGTCGTGGACGCGATGCCCGTGGCCCGGAAGATGCTCGTCGACAGTCTCGAGATGCAGCGCTTCGAGGTCTATGAAGCAGCGAGCGGTGCTGCCGCTATCCAGGCGCTGGATCAGTATTCCGAGATCGAGCTGGTCCTGATCGACGATGCGCTGCCGGACGGGACGGGATGGGAACTGACACGGCAGATCACCCATAGGCGGAATTCCGATCGCCTGCGGGTCATCGGCCTATCTGCGTCGGACGACCGATTGGCCGCAACGGCGTACCTGAAAGCTGGTGCCACGGATTTCCTGCGTCGGCCGTTCGTTGCCGAAGAGCTTAAATACCGGATCAGCCGGGTGATCGACACGCTGTCGCAAATGCGCCAGCTGCGCGCCGCCGCCTCCGTCGATTATCTCACCGGCCTCTATAACAGGCGTTACTTCTTCGATCAGGGTCCGCGCCTTGCCAATGACTGTCTCAGGCTGGAGACACGACCATCCATCGGTATCCTCGATATCGACCATTTCAAGCGGTTGAACGACACCTACGGTCACGAGATCGGTGACCAGGTGCTGAAGGCGGTCGCGACACGGCTGCAGACGTTTCTGGAAGGCAGCCGCAACCTCTTGTCGCGGATCGGCGGCGAAGAATTTGCCATCCTGTTCGCGGACATGGACTCATCCGTCGCAACCGAGTTCTGCGAGGAACTGCGCGAAAATATCTCTGGCCTGAAAATCCAGGCAGACGGCGAGGCGTTGTCGGTGACCGTGTCAATCGGCATAGCGTCGATCAACGCCCAGGAGACGTTCGAGAATTACCTCAACGCTGCCGACCAGTTTCTCTATATGGCCAAGCACCGCGGGCGCAATCGCGTCTTCTCCGATACCAGGATGGCGGCGGAAGAGGGACGGTAGCCGTTATCCGGCTTCAGATGACGACGCCGGTGCGGACGTTCGACATGGTCAGCTTGCGCTCGGCCCGCTCCTGCTGCGGCGAGCGGTTGTAGAGTTCGCGATAACACTTCGAGAAGTGCGAGGCGGAGACGAAGCCACAGGCGACGGCGACTTCGACCACCGGCATCGACGACTGCACCAGAAGGTGCCTTGCTCGATCGAGGCGGATCTCGAGATAGTAGCGGGCAGGGGAACGGCCCATTTCCTGTCGGAACAGCCGCTCGATCTGGCGACGCGACAGGCCGGCGTCGTCGGCGATGTCGAGCAGCGACAAGGGTTCCGACAGGTGGCTTTCCATCACCTCGATGATTTCCAGCACCTTGGCATTCTGCACACCGAGCCGTGCGCGGAGCGGCAGGCGCTGGCGATCGTGCGGGCTGCGGACGCGGTCTGTGAGCGCCTGTTCGCAGACGCGGTTGACCAGGTTCTCGCCAAAATCCTGGCCGATCAGGTTGAGCATCATGTCGAGCGAGGCCGTGCCGCCGGCGCAGGTGTAGAGATTGCTGTCGACTTCGTACAGGTCGGCATAGACTTCGGCCTGAGGAAAGGCTTCTGCAAAGCCCGGCAGGTTTTCCCAGTGGATTGCGCAGCGCTTGCCGTTCAGGAGACCCGCCTGGGCGAGCACATGGGCGCCCGTACAGAGACTTCCGACGGCGACGCCGCGGTTGTAGGATTCTCTTAGCCAGGCATTGACAGATTTGTTCTGGAACTCCTCGACATAGATGCCGGAGGCGACGAGCACCATACTGGGCCGGCTCTCTCCGCCCAGATAACGTCGCTCATCGGCCAGCGACGAGTTGACCTCGATGCCAATGCCGCTCGATGAATAGATCTTGTCGCCGTCGGTCGAGGCAAGTCGCCAGCTGTAGGCAGTATAGCCAAGCATACGGTTGGCAATGCGCAATGTCTCGATCGCTGCCGCAAATGGCAGCATCGTAAAGTGCGGGATAAGGAAGAAAACGATCGAGCGTTTCTTGCCGGGCGTCTTGCCTTGCTCCACCTGATGCTGCGCTACCACCATGCCCGCGTTCCTCATATCGATTTCAGCAGAAAATTAGTCTGAAAGCGACAGTCTCATGGAAGATGATGGCCACAAAGGCTTATTTGCGTCACGTCAAAGATTTATGATTTGTCAAAAAAAGTCAAGGCAGAAGCTTACGATATAGGATCTGGTAAGACTCATAAGTCCATGAAATATAACGATTAATATATTACTGAAGGTTGGATTGGCGACGCTGCTAATCAGCCGAGCGTCGCCCTGAAATCGACCGGAAATGTCGTATTTTGTCGCATCATTTGCGGTCGCTCGAAATGTCGGCAGCAGGCCAGCCGAAGTCCTTGCGCATGTCGAATGGCATCGCTTCGATCTGCCTGGCAGCCTGATGCTCAGACCAGCGATCGGCCAGCGAAAGAACGTAGGCGGACAGGCGGGAAAGCGTGCCGCTGAAGAGGATAAACGACGGGCGCCCGTGGGAAGGGCGTCTATAGCTGATGGTGGTCATGATTGATCTCCTTTTGGTTGTGTTGATGTTGGTCACGCTGATATGGGCATGTGTCACTCATCATTCAAACGAATAGATTTTATAGCATCCATAAGAAAAGTTGACGGTTGCCGTTGTTCCGGTTTGTGGAAGGGCGGTGTCGGGTGGAAAGCCGCGCGCGTTGACGTCAGCTACAAGATGTGGGGGCAGGTGGGACATTTGTCTGAGGGTCGCAGCGTTGGTTTGGCGCAGCGCGCGGTCTCGACTGTTGGTCCAGTGATCGATGACATCGGATAGGTATGAGCGGATCATGGCTCGTTCCTCTGCTGTTCAAGGTGGTGGTGAGACCGATGCTATAGAAGCTTATTGACAGTCAGCAAAACGAAATGATATCGCTATATAAATCAGAAAAATTGAAAGATGCGTCGATGAACGTTCCGCTGCGCCGATCCGTGCCGTTGCTCGACAACGATGTCCTTCGCACCTTCGTGGCGATTGCCGAGACCGGCAACTTCTCAACGGCAGCCGAGGCCGTCCATCGCACGCCATCAGCGGTGTCCATGCAGATCAAGAAGCTCGAGGAGCAACTCGGTGTCGTCCTGTTCCTGCGCGATGCCCGTTCCGTCAGCCTCACCGAACATGGTGAAATGCTGCTGTCCTACGCGCGCAACATGCTGGCGCTGTCCAACGAAGCGGTGTCGCGTTTCATCATGCCGGAACTGAGCGGCGTCGTCAGGCTCGGAGCGCCGGACGACATAGGCGAGCGGTTGCTGCCGAGCATCCTGAAGCGGTTCTCGCAAAGCTATCCCAGCATCATGGTCGACGTCGTGGTCGACATGAGCCTAGCCCTCAAGAAGCGCTTCGCGGAACAACGACTCGATCTGGCGCTTATCAATTGTTCGACGCGGCCATTCCCGACGGAGGGTGACGTCATCTACACCGAGCGGCTTGTCTGGGCCGGTGCGAAATGCGGCACGGCCCATCGCCGGGATCCTCTGCCGATATCGATCTGGGAGGACGGCTGCATCTGGCGCTCCGATGCGATCCACCAGCTGCAGCAGGCGAAAAGGAACTATCGCGTAGCCTTCCTCAGCGCCCATACCACTGCCCAACGCGCGGCCGTCGTGTCCGATCTCGCCGTGGCGCCTTTGCCCCGCTCCTACGTCACCGAAGACATGGCTATACTCGGCGCGAAAGAAGGGCTGCCGGAATTGACGACTTTCGATATCCGGTTGCTGACTGCGCGCGAAGTCACGGGACCAATAGCGGCTGTCGCGGAAAGCATCCGGCATGCTTTCGGCGAGATGGCGCGGGCGGCCTGAGGCCCTGTCTCACAGGCTTTTGGCTGGCGCCGCATCCACGTCGTTATTTATGTGAACCTTTTTCAATGTGGCGCGTTTTGGGCACGGAAGGTTTACTTTCTGCCTTATTGTCGTCAAAAACCCATTCACGAAGGACCGCTAATCATGTCTTCTTCCGTCATCGCAAAAGTCGGCGTCGCCTGCATTTCCCTGATGCTTCTCGCATCCTGCGCCAATACCATTAAAGGCATGGGCAAGGACACTGCCAACACGGTCAACGCAACCCAGACGGCTGGCCACACTGTCAAAAAGGCAGCTCAGTAAACTGAAGAATTCTGTCGGCTGCGAGGCGTGTCGCGGCCGACATCTTACTATTTTTACCTCTTCATTATCCGGGTCACTATTCGGGCTCGCCACTATGTGCACCGGGCCAACCCTTGAAGTCACCTTCCTCCCGCCGCATCTCTTGTCTTGAATTTGATTGTTGCCGGGGAGCGTGACGTTTGTTTCGATGGTTGATTATTCTGGCAGGGCTCGTCTCGACGCCCGTCATGGCCGAGACACCGGTGACCGGCGGGAATTGCCGCAAGGTGGAGCATCTCGGGGCGAGCTACATCGTCTGCAGCTTCGACCCAGCCAAAGACAACATCCGCCTGTTTTCCAACAATAGTGCCGGAAAGCCATACGGCTCGTTCGCGGCGCTGCGCGATGCACTGGCGCGTGACCGGCTGTCGCTGCGCTTTGCCATGAACGGTGGCATGTACGAGCCTGACCAGAGCCCGGTCGGTCTCTATGTCGAAGGCGGCAGTCAGCAGAAGGCGCTCGACACCGGCACAGGCTGGGGAAATTTCCGCCTGCTGCCGAACGGCGTGTTCTACATCCAGCCCGGCGCTGTCGGCGTCATGGAGACAAAGGCGTTTGCCGCCGCCGGTATCGAGCCGCTCTACGCCACGCAATCGGGACCGATGCTAGTGATCGACGGGGCGCTTCACCCGTCGTTCCTGATCGACAGCACCAGCCTCAAAAGGCGCAACGGCGTCGGCGTCGATGCGGATGGAAAAGCTGTGTTCGCGGTGTCCGACGGCGAGGTGCGCTTTCACGATTTCGCCACGCTGTTTCGCGACGTGCTCGGCTGCCGCAACGCCCTGTTCCTGGACGGCAGCATCTCCAGCCTCTATGTGCCGGAGTGGCAGAGGGAAGACAGCGCATTTCCGCTCGGGCCGATCATCGCCGTGACAGCTGTCATGCCTGACTGAAAGCCGTTCAGACCTTCGGAAAAGCGCGCTCTAGACCGCCCGATCGCGTCAGGCCGGCCCTGAACGCCGCATATGACGGGTGCTGGCTGGATTTTGCCACTTCGGACAGGCGGATCTGCAGCCGGGCCGGTGCGGCATTTCCGAGCCATTCGCCGAGAGTTTCGAGTTTCATGCTGTTGAGGAACTTGGCTTTAGAGGCCTGATCCAGGTGCCAGTGCAGGCCCTCGATCAGGCTGATATCCTGTAGCGGATTTTCCATGATCAGGGCGATGACGGAGCGGTCGGCGTCAGCCAGGGTGGCAAGTCTGGCTGCGATGGCGTCGCGGTCGGCAAAGGCTGTCGTCATGGTGATCATGCTCTCAAATGGCTGGGAAATGCGGGTCAGACGAACTGCGCCATGTAATTCATGATGTCGAAGATACCATCCTTCGCGCCGTGGTGCTCGGGAAACTCGGGTGTGAACCGCAGGTAGGCGCGGGGGCGGTCGCCGTCCATTCCGGTCGGCTGGTCGCGGGTAAGCTTTTGCTGGATCGATTCCGGCAGCAGGCTGAGCGTCGTATCGTTGATAACCGGATCGAGAATCGCTGGTTCGCCGTTGAAGGCGACGGCCTCCGTGGCTGCGGTGACGATGCCTGCGAGCTTGCAGATCTGGCCATAGGCATCGGCCGTGAGAGGCTGCGGCTGATAGACAGCCATGCGATGATACATGATGTAGGCCTCGACCCAGTTCTTCGCCGACACGTGCAGGCGCAAGGCAACCGCCTGGCGCTGCAGCATGAAGCCGGTGATGCGGGACATCAGCGAAGCGCGGTAGTCCGGTGGCACATCCGGCGTGCGCAGCGCCTGCGAGGCGAGATATTCCAGTCCCCCCCGATAGCTGTCCCACTGGAACATGCATTCCTTGTTGCCCTGCTGCAGGCGCGGATCGTCCGAGACGGCGGTGACGCGCGCGAACGGCTCCGGCATGAACAGGATATCGGCCTTGTCCAGCGCCCGTGTCGTGTAAAGGAAGGCCCAGAAGATGAAGGGCGTCGGGCTGGAGATCGACCGCAGCAGCACTTCCCGGCGGATGATCATGAACTCGGGAAAGATGTGTCCGTTGATGATGAAATCGAGGAGGGCGCGGAAGTCGCCCTTGCGATGCCTGGTCGGGGAGGCGACATGGTAGAATGGCGACATATCGCCGCCGCCGGGCCGCGCATCGACCAGCAGCCACGGAGCTTGTACGACGCCGATCTCGCTGTCCGCCTCCATCAACCGAAGATATTCGATGACCTTTTCCGGAATGAGCAGGTCGTCATCGCCGAGAAACACAGCATAGCGACCGCGGGCGCGCTGCATAGCAAAGGCATAGTTGCTGAGAAAACCGGAATTGGTCGCGCGGCGGAAGGCCGAGATCTCCGGCTGGTCGGCGAGCGAGGCAATGTAGGCCGCAGTATCATCGGTCGAGCAGTCGTCGACGATGACGATCTCGAAGGGGATGCCGATCCGCCGGAAAGCATCGAGATGGAAGGTGACGTTCCGCTCGAGCAGGAACTGCCGATTATAGGTCGGAACGCATATCGACAGGATCAGCGGTTCATTGAGGGACATCGGGTTCTCCAGTCAGCAGGCTTTGCGCTTGCATAGAAGCGATTGCTTTCGTGGGGCTGGAGGCGGGGTTCGAGACTCTCCATGCGTGTGCCGAACAGGCTGGCGCAAGCTAATGCTGGAATCCTCTGACAACAGATCAGACATCAAAGGATTCTCGATGCCCACCACAGTTGCCTGGAATACCGGCATCCCGAACAAGCCGTTGCTGGATGGATCATTCGCGCCGGACGTTGCGTCTGTGCCGGTGGACCTCGAGGTTCCGGAATTCTGGTTTACCGTCAAAGCCGACGGGGACCGTCATCGCAAGATGTTCTCTGAACTCTGCGCAGGCCTCGGTCGCCGCCGCGTGACGACCAATCTCTCCATCGTGCCATTCGGGACGCATCTGGCCCCAAGGCGCCCGCCGAACGGCGGTATCACCATCTCGTATCACTCGGTCGGCGATGGTCCGAATATCTGGCGCATCAAGGAAACGCCGATCGTCGGCTGGTATTCCTTCGACGAGAATGGTTTTTCCGGCTGGAGTTCACTTGCGCGGTTTCCGGAGCTGCATGCGGAAGGTATCGACGCGGTCAATACCGAGGCCGCCCGACGCCGCGTGAAGGCGCTGGTGATGGCTCTCAGGGCCGGCAATACCTCGAAGTACGAACAATCGGGCGAAGCTTTCGATGCAGGCAGACCCTTTGTCTACTTCCCGATGCAGTTGCTCGAGGATCCCGTCGCGCAGTTTTGTCGTATCGATCCGCTCGAGGTTCTGCGCCATGCCGCGGCTCAGGCCGATGTCACCGGGCGGTTGCTTGTGGTCAAGCGGCATCCGCAATGCACCAATGGTCTCGTTATCCGAACCCTCGATGAGGTGCAGGCTCGGCACCGCAATGTGATGGTCTCGACGGCTTCCATCCATCGGCATCTGGAGCAGTGCGAAGCGGTCATTGTCGCCAATTCAGGCGTTGGACTGGAGGCTCTGCTTTACGAAAAGGCGGTCTTTACTTTCGCATCCAGCGAGTATGAGCTGGGCGGCTTTCCGTGCGGATCGCTCGCTGACCTCGACGCAGCCTTTACCCACCGCTCGCAGCCAGAGGAAGGCCGGGCAGCACGCTTTGTGTCCTACTATCTGGACAACTGCTGTTTTTCGATCGAAGACCGTCAAACCATCGATCGCTGCATCGAAAAGGCTCTGCTCGGCAGGGTACGGCACGTGCCGCCAATCTTCACCGGCGAGCGCGACGAACTTTTTAGGACGCATGCAAATGTCGAAATGTTGCGGCGAGAGCTTGGTACCGTCAAATCGCAGCTGGCCGAGGCTAACGAGAGGAATGCAGCTCAGGCTGGCAACTGGCGGAACTCGCCCGCTGAAAAAAGTGTCGCTGCACAGGGGCAGGGCATCGAGCGCGACCTAGCCGCGCAGACGGCATTTGTCATGCATAGCGCCGGTCTGGCTGCTAGCGTCGGCGACAACATCATGACCAAGGTCGCACGGGCTACATTTGCCGGATTCGCGGAATTGGCTGTCTCGCTGCGTGCCGATCCCGATGCCAGGCGGCTTGTCGATAGCCAGTTGCTGCAGTCTGGATATGCGGCGGGTCTCGACCGGAATGTCGCTGCCAGGAACGTTACTGCGGCGGACTACCAGCGTCTCCACGACGGTGATGCCGGCTACCAGAACAATAACTGGCTTGTCGATCATGCAGCCGTCATTGCGTCGGCCCGGCCGGAAACGCTGACCGAAGTCGGTTGTGGCAATGGACGGTTCCTGCGCGCTATTGCCGGATCGGTCCGCAATGTCATCGGCCTCGACTGGGCGCGTTCGCCGCTTCTCGGGCAGTTGCCGTCGAATGTGCATTTCCAGAGCACCAACGTGCTGACGGATGCATTGCCGCGCGCCGACATCTGCTGCTCTGCCGATGTCCTCGAGCATTTCACCCCGGATGCGCTGCCGGCCCTGATTGCCAAGCTCCACGACAGCGCCCGTCTCAACTACCATGTAATCGCCTGCTACGATGACGGTCACAGCCATTGCGCCGTGCTCCATCCCGGCCAGTGGCTCGGCCTCTTCAAGACGGTCAGCGCGACCTACGAGATCGCCGCTATCATTCCCCGGCGGGGCCGTCCGGACCAGCTCGTCTGCGTCATCACCAACGTGCCGAATGCGGCGAATTACTTTCCGTATCTCGGTGTCGTCGTCGGCACGTGGCAAACAAATTCGGGCCAGCGGGTGACCTTCGGAAACGACTTCTCCGTGACCATCGAGGGGCAGATCGTCGCCTCTTGGTTCCCGATGACGGACGGCAGGGCAGCTGTCGGCTGGATGCAATCCAAAATGGTCGACGTGCTCGACCCCGCAGAAGACGGTAAGGCGCTGACGATCACCAACATGCGTGGCGAACGCCACGAAGTGAGACGAGTTTCGTAAATCACTCAAGAAACTACGATCGGGACAGACCGAGCAGGGGTGGGACATGAAGGGGAAGAAACAGTGAATATGCTGGCTTCGACAAGAGAAAACACAGCTTCAGACTTTCTGGCTGGGTTGAGCGAATCCGATCCGGTAACGGAAGAAATGCTGACCGGAACGTTCTGGCAGTTTGCCGACCTGGAACGCGGCACCTTGTCGCCATTCCTCGTGCTGGCTCCGGGCGGATTGGTTGGCAATTTTTTCAATGCGTCGACGGATTACTGGCAAGTCGTCAATGGCCTCTTGTGCTTCATCGACGAGACCGGTCTGCCTTCGATCGTCTTCAATGTCTCCCGCATGGAGGGATCTAAGGTAGCATTGCTGGCAGGCAGGGGCGTGGTAGACGGTGTCGTTGCAATCTACATGCTCACGTCGACACCCCACCCCGAGCATCCGATGTTTGCGACGCAACTGTCGGACGAGCGCAACGCAAAGTTCCTGGTGCAGCCGGCAAACGGCCCTAAGCGTCCCAACCTCGTCGTTGTCCCCGCCAACTCCAAGTCGCTGCATCCTCGCTGGTGCGACGGGCTGGATGCTGCGACGCGCAGTTGGGATCTGTGCGTCGGCTATTACGGTGCCGAAGATCCCGTCGTCGATAGCCCGTTTGAATATCTGGCCCACCTTCCGAAGCGCAAGAAGTTCAGGCTGATTTCCGACCTGTTCTACGAGGGAAGTCCGCTCTGGGGTTACGACCGCGTCTGGCTCCCGGATGATGACCTGCTTTGCGATGGCGATACCGTCAATCGGATGTTTCATCTGTCCCGCAAGCACGGACTGGAACTGGCGCAGCCGTCGCTCAAGCAGGGTCCGGGTTGCTTCCCCAACCATCCGATCACGATCCAGCGGCCGAACAGCCTCCTGCGGCATGAGGGCTTCATCGAGATCATGTGCCCGATCTTCTCCAAGGCTGCCCTGAAGATCTGCATCGGCTCGATGCGCGATGCGGAGTCCGGCTACGGCCTCGACCATCTCTGGCCTGCGTTCCTCGGTCGCCCTGCAAACCGCATGGCTATCATCGATGCAGTAGGGGTGGCCCATACGAGGCCTCTAGGTGCAACCTACAATGTTCAGGCGGCTGTCGATGAGCAAGCCGCACTGTTCAACTCCTACCGCTACACGCCCGTCAAGATGCAGGGCGTTTGGTAAGCCGCCAAGGTGGAAGGCCTGCAGCTTCGATCCGATCGATTTGAAAGCCGCTGGCCTTCACCCGGGGCCCGTTTCACTGGTGACCGCTTCCCCCATACCGACAGCCCTCCGGGGCCCCGATGAAGGGATGCGGACCTTCCGCTAAGGTGCTGAGACACTATGACCGATTTTTCCAATATCGACCTGCTGATCGTCGGCGCCGGATTTTATGGAGCGACCATTGCCGAGCGGGTGGCGACTGACCTCAAGAAGAATGTGCTGATCGTCGATCGCCGTCATCATATCGGTGGCAACGCCTATAGCGAGTTCGACAAGGACACCGGGATCGAAGTGCATCGCTACGGCGCACACCTGTTCCACACGCCGAACGAGACGGTGTGGAATTACCTAAACCGCTTCACCGGCTTCACCGACTACAAGCATCGGGTCTACACGAGCTACCGCGACCAAGCCTATTCGATGCCGATCAACCTTGCGACCATCTGCCAGTTCTTCGGCAAGCGGTTCTCGCCCGACGAAGCGCGGGCGTTGATCGCCGGGCAGGCGGCTGAGATGGAAGGCAAGCACCCTTCCAACCTCGAGGAAAAGGCGATCTCGCTGATCGGCCGGCCGCTCTACGAAGCATTTATTCGCGGCTACACGGCCAAGCAGTGGCAGACGGACCCGCGCGACCTGCCTGAACACATCATCACCCGGCTGCCGGTGCGCTACAATTTCGAGAACCGCTATTTCAACGATGCCTATGAGGGCCTGCCGAAAGACGGCTACACCGCCATCTTTGATCGCATGCTGGCCTCGCCGCATATCCAGACGATGCTCGGTACCGATTTCTTCGACATCAAGTCCCAGCTGCCGGCTGGGCTGCCGATCATCTACACCGGCCCGATCGATCGCTATTTCGATTATTCCGAGGGCGAGCTTGGGTGGCGGACGATCGATTTCGAACAGCAGACGCTGGATGTCGGCGATTTTCAGGGAACGGCGGTCATGAATTACGCCGACGAGGATGTGCCCTTTACCCGCATCCTCGAATTCCGCCACTTCAATCCGGAGCGGAACTACCAGAACGAAAAGACAGTCGTCGTGCGCGAATATTCGCGTTCCGCACAGCGCAAGGACGAGCCCTATTATCCGATCGACACGCGCCAGGACAAGGATGTGTTCCTGCGCTACCGCGCACGGGCGGATGCGGAGGCCAATGTGCATTTCGGCGGCCGGCTCGGTACCTACCGCTATCTCGACATGCACCAGGCCATCGGCGCGGCATTGAAGACCTTCGACAGTATGGTCATGCCGCACTTCGCCGAGGGCCGTGCCTTTGGCGGCGGAAAGTAACAGCGAGAAGTGGCGCCGCATTGCTGCGGGCCGCTTGATCGCGTCTGTTCAATCGTAAATCGTCAGCGGCGGCGTCAGGCCGCCGCTTTTGCTTCCGGGACGGTGTGGCTGGTCGGCGTCACCATCGCCAGGATGATGCTGTGCAGATCGAGCGAGCCGATCGGCTTGCCGGCTGCGTCGACCACCGTGGCCACCGTCTGGTTGGCGCCGGTCATCTGGCGCGCAGCCATCTCCAGTGTCATGTCGCCCGCAAGGCGCATAGACGAGCCTTCGCCGGAGATCGGCTTCATCACCGTTTGCACCTTGATGACCCGTCCGCGGTTCACTTCCTTGACGAAGGCGCTGATATATTCATCGGCGGGCTGCAGGACGATGTCCTGGCCGGAGCCCTGCTGGATGACCTTGCCGTCGCGCAGGATGGCGATCCTGTCGCCGAGCCGCAACGCCTCGTCGAGATCGTGGGTGATAAAGACGACGGTCTTCTTCAGTTCCTTCTGCAAGTCGAGCAGCACGCTTTGCATATCGACGCGGATCAGCGGATCGAGCGCCGAGTAGGCTTCGTCCATCAACAGGATATCGGCGTCATTGGTCAGCGCCCGCGCAAGCCCGACGCGCTGCTGCATGCCGCCCGACAGCTGGTTCGGAAAGTGGTTCTCGAAGCCATCGAGGCCTACGCGTGCAATCCAGTGGCGGCCCTTCTTCTGCGCCTCCGCGCGTGGCACCCCCTGGATCTCGAGGCCGTAGACGGTGTTTTCGATCACAGTGCGGTGGGGAAGCAGCGCGAACTTCTGGAACACCATCGCCGTCTTGTGGCGTCGGAATTCGCGCAGCGCGCTCTCGGTCATCTTGCAGACGTCGACGCCGTCGTAGAGCACCTCGCCGGCGGTCGGGTCGATCAGCCGGTTGATATGGCGGATCAGCGTCGACTTGCCGGAGCCGGAGAGACCCATGACCACGGTGATGGCGCCGGCCGGCATGTTGATGTTGATGTCCTGCAGCCCGAGCACATGGCCGTGCTTGACGTTGAGTTCGGTCTTGCCGAGGCCGTTTTTCACCTGCTCGACGTACTCGCGGCCGCGGGGGCCGAAGATCTTGTAGAGGTTCTTGATCTCTATCGCGTGACTAGCCATGGACCACCTCCGAATGTTTCTGCAGCCGCCTGCCGTATGCCTGGCTGGTACGGTCGAAAATGATGGCGATGGCGACGAGCGCAAAGCCGTTGAGGAAGCCAACCGTGAAGAACTGGTTGTTGATCGCCTGCAGCGTGTTCTTGCCGAGACCGCCCACCCCGACCATCGAGGCGACGACAACCATGGCAAGCGACATCATGATGGTCTGGTTGATGCCGGCCATGATGGTCGGCAGTGCCAGCGGGATCTGCACATTGAAGAGCTTCTGGGTGTGGGAGGATCCGAATGCATCTGCTGCCTCCAGCACTTCCTTGTCGACCAGTCTTATCCCGAGGTTGGTAAGGCGGATCATCGGCGGCACGGCGTAGATCACCACAGCGATCAGGCCTGGCACCTTGCCGATGCCGAAGATGACGACGACCGGGATGAGGTAGACGAAGCTCGGCATGGTCTGCATGACGTCGAGCGTCGGATTGATCACCGATTGCAGACGGTCGGAGCGTGCCATGAGGATGCCGATCGGCAGGCCGATGACGATGGCGATCAGGGTGCAGACGGTGACCATTGCGAGCGTGATCATCGTGTCGTTCCACAGCCCGAAAACGCCGATCAGGGCCATGGAAATGGCGGTGCCGATGACGATCTTTATATTGCGGCTGGCGAGGTAGACGATGGCCATCATGACCGCGAGGATGATGAACCAGGGCGTGTTGGTGAACAGCCACTCGAGGTAGTTCAGGAACCATTGCAGCGGCTGAACGACGATGTCGATCACAGCGCCCCAGGATCGCACCATGCCGCGAAAGCCGTCGTCGATGTTCTTGCGGCCTTCCCGGATGATCGTGTCGTTGATCGCCGGGAAGTTACACAGGAAATTCGGCAGAAAACTACATTGCAGAGCCATCACATTCCCCTTTTTATCCGGGCCCTTTTTATCGGGGCAGTGACGCGCAATCCGTGTGGCTATCAAGATTGCCGTCCGTGGTGCAGTGCTGATGCCGGTTCTCAGTCTGCTCGCCTGTCCGCCTTCAGGCGGACGCAGTGTGGTCGCGTGACCCCGTCGGTGCGTGCGCTTCCAAGGGGGAGACGCGATCCTTGCAGCGGCGAGAGGTGAGGGCAGGCCTCCCGGCCTGCCGTCGCATCGTTCAGATCGAAGCCTTGACCTTCGTCGCGACATCGGGAGCCACCCACTTGGTCCACATGTCCGGATAGGTCTTCAGGAAATACTTCGCGCCGTCTTCGTTGGTGCCCTGGTTGTCCGTCATCCAGGCCAGCACCTTGCCGACGGTTCCGTTGTCCCATTTGCGGGTCTTGACGTAGTCCATGGCAACGCCGGCCTTTTCGGCAAAGGACTTGGTGACGACGGTAAAGACGTCAGAGACAGGATAGGAATTGACCTTGGGGGCCGCGCAATCCTGCTGCGAGGTGCAGGCGTCCCATTCCTTCTTGTCATGGGGAACGCCGAAGCTCAGCTTGACCATTTCGTACTTTCCGAGGATCGCGGTCGGTGCCCAATAGTAGCCGAGCCAGCCAGTCTTCTTCTCGAAGGCATTGGCGATCGAGCCGTCGAGGCCGGCTGCCGAGCCCGTATCGACCAGCGCAAAACCTTCCTTCTCGGCGCCAAGCGCCTTGTAGAGGTTGGCGGTCGAGATCTGGCAGTTCCAACCCGACGGGCAGTTGTAGACGGCGCCCTTGGTCTTGTCTTCCGGGGCAGGGAACAGCTCTGGATGCTTCAGGGCGTCCTGCACGGTCTTGATGTCCGGATGGGCGTCTGCGAGGAATTTCGGTATCCACCAGCCTTCGACACCGCCGTCGCTGAGCAGCGGGGCTGCCTCGATCAGGCGACCTTCGGCGGTGGCCTTGTCAAGCGCGGTCCGAACGGCGTTGACCCAGAGTTCCGGGGCGATATCCGGCTGGCCCTTTTCGTTCATCGAGGTGAATGTCGGCTGGGTGTCGCCGGTCACCAGCGATACCTTGCAGCCATAGCCGTTTTCGAGAATGATCTTGTCGACCTGCGCAGCGACGCCGGCGGAGGCCCAGTTCATTTCGGCGATAGAGACGTCGCCGCACTCCGCTGCACTTGCCGAGCCAGCGAGCGCATAGGTACCTGCTGCGAATATAACGGAAGCGATGAGCTTCTTCATGTGAAAGTTCTCCCAGTTTCTTGCCGTTGATCACGTTCGTGCATCCGGCCACGGAGGTCGCCCACGATGTGGCGCGCCCACCCCTGACCGTATCTGCTTCACCGATCCAGCCGCCCGAAAGCGTCTATGCCGGTCCCCTTTGGTATGTCCGCTGTTATTGTGCCTGAGGATAAAAGATCCCCCGGCGCGCGCTTTTTCATACCTTGAAATCGAGCCTAAGGATTCATGCGGAGAAATCAACCGGGGGGATGTGCGGACAGATGCCGGGACTATCGCTGGGCTGCCGGAAAAGCCTGCAAAATAGCCTGAGAGGTGAGGCTACTGGCTGCAAATTGTGCATGCGCGAGGCAAAAAAGGTCTTTCTAAAATGCGGACATGGAGAAAAGTTCAATTGCTACGCCTGCGCAAGACGTTTTGTATTCCATTCGCGTCCTCCGACGGCTGAGCGCGAGCCGTGAAAAAAATCGAAAAAAACACGATTCATTCTTAATTAACGTCTCAATAACCATCCGGTAACCGTGTCCGTCTATTGATTGTGCCAAGGCGGCGACACCGCTGTTTCTCCGGATCAGGTACTGCGTCCCGGAGAAAGCCTGTCTCGCGCCTCTGCCGAAGACCTCCGGTATATAAATCGCGCCGCGCTGTCCTGCAGCCGGCGCGATTTTTGTCTGTGCGTGTAGGGTATGGATCGAGCGGTGCAGTCTGGCGTGTCAGCCAGCGGAGCCTGTGCGCACGACGCCAACCGTTCCGCTGCGGATATCCAGTTCCTGTGCGCGGCTTTCGGCCTTCTGCGACGGGACCTTCGAGCCCCAGGCGATCTGGATCGAATTCTTGTTGTTGAAGACGAAAAGCATTCCGGTATCCTCTGCGCCGGAAGCCCGGCCTTGTGCGTGATGTGGCGTGCAGATAATGCTGTTGTCGACACGAAACAACGAGCGAAGTCGTCATCGTTTGTCGCAAATAGAGTAGTCATCCAGGTGGCCGTCGAAGCGCGGTGACATCGCTCGATAATTTCGACAGAACGGCTGTACAGCAGGGGCTCAAGACGAGCCGATACCGGGAATTTCAGACTATGACCAGGGCGATCATGCTGCAGGGGACCGGCTCCGATGTCGGAAAAACGGTATTGGTGGCGGGCCTCTGCCGCCTTGCCGCAAACAGGGGACTGCGGGTCCGTCCCTTCAAGCCCCAGAACATGTCCAACAACGCCGCCGTTGCCGACGACGGCGGGGAGATCGGTCGAGCACAGTGGCTGCAGTCGCTCGCCTCGCGCGTCCCATCCTCCATCCACATGAACCCGGTGCTGCTGAAGCCGCAATCGGAGGTGGGCAGCCAGATCATCGTCCAGGGCAAGGTCTGGGGGCAGGCCAAGGGGCGGGACTATCAGGCGCTGAAGCCGAGATTGCTGGCGTCGGTGCTCGAAAGCTTTGCCCTTGTCGGCGATGGCGCCGACCTCGTCATTGTCGAGGGTGCGGGGTCGCCGGCCGAAATCAACCTGAGGCCCGGCGACATCGCCAACATGGGCTTTGCGACCCAAGCCGGCGTTCCCGTCGTTCTCGTCGGCGACATCGACAGGGGCGGGGTCATCGCCTCGCTTGTCGGCACGCATGCCATTCTGTCCGATGAGGACCGGGGGATGATCGCAGGCTACATCATCAACAAGTTCCGGGGAGACGTGTCGCTTTTCGACGACGGGCTGGCGGCCATTCACAGCTTTACCGGCTGGCCCTGCTTCGGCGTCGTGCCGTGGCTGAAGTCGGCGGGAAGGCTGCCGGCGGAGGATTCCGTGGTGCTGGAGCGGCTGGCGCGTGGTGGTGCGGGGGCGCTCAAGATCGCTGTACCGGTGTTGCCGCGCATCGCCAATTTCGACGATCTCGACCCGCTCAGGGCCGAGCCGGATGTCGACCTGGTCTTCGTACGCCCCGGCGATCCGCTGCCGACGGACGCCTCACTGGTGATCCTGCCGGGCTCAAAGTCGACGATATCAGATCTCGAGCATTTCCGCAGGCAGGGGTGGGACCGCGATCTTGCGGCGCATGTGCGGCGTGGCGGACGGGTGATCGGGGTCTGCGGCGGCTATCAGATGCTAGGAACGACTATCCGCGATCCGCTCGGCATCGAGGGCGACGTATTGGAAACGCCCGGCCTCTGCCTCCTCGACGTCGAGACGTCGATGGCGCCGGAAAAGACGGTGCGCAACAGCTTTGCGCGGTCGACGGAGTATGACGCACCGCTCAGCGGCTACGAGATCCACTTGGGCGAGACGACCGGCAGCGACTGCGCCCGCCCGCCCGTCATCATCGATGGCCGTCCGGATGGAGCAATCTCCGGCGATGGCCGTATCATGGGGACCTACCTGCACGGGCTGTTCGAAAGCGACACCTACCGCGCCCGCCTCCTCCAAAGCTTCGGCCTCTCCGGCGATCGCAGCAACTACCGCGAGAGTGTCGACAAGGCCCTCGACGATGTCGCCAGCGAACTCGAGGCGGTGCTCGACAAGGACTGGCTCGGACGCCTGCTGGGATAGGGGGGTGATATTTCTCCTATTCCGCAGTCGTGCACTATCGGCCAAGCTCGCTCTCTCGTCCCTCATTCCGCGGCTCGTCAAAGGAATCCAGTGCGCTCAAGTCCTTGAGCGCGAGTGACTTTTACGGCAAAAAGCCCTCTTGCGGCGCAGACCCGGCGTGGCTGGATCGCTGTGACGAGCACAGCGAGGAGGGAGGCAGGCAATGCCGGCGGCTCTTCCTCTTTCTTCGGAATGAACCAACGCCTGCAGGATGGGTGTGGTCGACCCTCGACCGTTACTGAAGAAACACACCCACGGTTGCGGCGCGGCCGGCGGCGTCGATGACTGTGAGTGTGGAATAGCCGTCGCCGTCCGGGGTCCATTGGCTGGTGCGGTTGCGGGCGATGGTGGCGAGGGGCTTGCCGTTGGCGAGCCAGCGGAAGGGCGCGCGGCCGCCCTGCAGCTTGAGGACCAGCGGCATTAGCCGACCGTCGCCCGTTTCGCCGAGTTCGACATGGGCGCCTTCCGGCGGATAGACGATCTGCGGCGCGGGTTCGCGGGTGGTAGCGGCCATCAGGCCGCTGGCGTCCATTGAAAAGCGGCGCTGGCTGATCGGCAGCTGCGCCTGGGCGATGCGCACCGCGCCGATCGGCGCTGACGGCAGCGGCGTGATGCCGACGCCGGATTTTGCGAAGGCCTGGAACAGGATGGGGGCTGCGGAGGCGTAGCCGGTGAGGCCGGGGACTGCGCCATTGTCGGGCCGGCCGACCCAGACGCCAAGCACATAGCGTCCATCATAGCCGACCGACCAGGCATCGCGGTAGCCGTAGCTGGTGCCGGTCTTGTAGGCGATGCCGTGCTGGGCGCTGCCGGCGGGTGCGATGATGCCCGATAGCACATCTGCGACATTCCAGGCGGCGACGGGCTCCAGCAGCGGCTGGCTGTCCACGACTTCGGGCTTGTCGACGATGCCGTCGCCGAGTTTCACCGGATTGCTGCGGTTTGCGAGGCCGGCGTAGAGCTGCACGAGGTCCTTCAGCGTGATGCCGAGCCCGCCGAGGCCGATAGCGAGCCCGGGCGTTTCATTCGCCGGCAGTACCGGTCGCACATTGGCGCGGCGGAAGCGGACCAGCAGCCGGGATGGCCCGACGGCATCGAGCACGCGGACGGCCGGGACGTTGAGGGAGAGTTGGAGGGCCTGGCGGACGGTGACGTCGCCCTGGTAGGTGGTGTCGAAGTTCTTTGGCCGGTAGCCGAAGAAATCGGCGGGCCGGTCCTCGATGATCGTTTCCTGCGAGAGCAGGCCTTCCTCGAAGGCGAGCCCGTAGATGAATGGTTTCAGCGTCGAGCCGGGCGATCGGTTAATGCGTGTCATGTCGATCCAGCCGGAGCGGCTGGCGTCGAAGTAGTTGGCGGACCCAACCTCGCCGACGATTTCGCCGGTGCGGCTGTCGGCCATGACCATGGCCAGCGATACTTTTGGATCGAGCCTGGCTGCAGATTCGCGGGCGACGGCCTCCAACCCTTGCTGGATGCTGCGCTTGAGGGTCGTGTGGTGCTGGCCCACCGACGGTTCTTTTTTGAGGGCTGCCTCGGCGAGATGTGCGGCATAGGCCGGAAGTTGCAGCCGGCGGGCGGGGATGGGGCTGAACTCGGCGCGCCCGGCCTCGCTGTCGCCGACGATCTCGGCCACGGCCATGCGGGTCAGCACCCGTTTTCGTGCAGCCTCTGCCGCCTGCAGATGGCGGTCCGGCCGGCGCTTTTCCGGCAGTTGCGGCAGCGCCACCAGCAAGGCCGACTGGGCCACTGTCAATCGCCGGGGCTCCTTGCCGAAATAGGCGAGGCTTGCGGCGCGGATGCCTTCGAGGTTGCCGCCATAGGGGGCGTGGGTGAGGTATAGGTCGAGGATCTCGGTCTTGCTCAGCCGGCGCTCGATCTGGATGGCGCGGGCCAGCTGCAGCAGTTTTGCCCCGAAGGTTCGCTCGGGGCGCGGCTCGATAAGTCTTGCCACCTGCATCGAGAGTGTCGAGGCGCCGGAGACGATGCGCCCGTGGGTGACGAACTGAAGGGCCGCCCGCCCCATGGCCACGATGTCGACGCCGTGATGCTCGTAAAATCGCCGGTCCTCATAGGCGACCAACATGCGGACGAACTGCGGATCGACGTCGGCAGCTGTGGTTTTCAGGCGCCACCGGCCCTGCGGCGTGGCGAAGGCCCGTAGCAACTGGCCATCGCTGTCCAGCACCTCGGCCGATGTCACCATGGCTTTTTCAAGCGGCGGCGGATAGGCCTTGTCGGCTGCCTCGAGGCCGAGGCCAGCCGCCAGCGCCAGAAGCAGCGATGCCGATGTGCCGATGCCGAGGGTGCGCCAGAACCGCATTATTTTGCTGCCTCGACCTCCATGCGGCCCGTCGCCGTGCGGGCGAAGAACTGCGGCCGGTACATGTCCTCGACATTGGCGCCCGGCATATCGTAGGTTCCCGGCGTCACGGCGCGCACGACATAGGCCAGCGTGATCTCGCCGCTCTCGTCAGCAGCACGGTCGACGGCGGCAGCGAAGCGATCGCTGCGGAATTCGACATGGGCCGGATTGACCTCCTGCAGGAAATCGAAGTTCGACAGCTGGGCGCTGTTGACCAGCCCCGGATTATCGATCTCGAAGCCGGCCGGCAGCAGATCGGTGATCATCATCTTCGAGGGCCAACTGTTGGTTTCGTTGACTTTCAGCACCACGACGTAGCGCTCGTTCTGCTTCACCTCGCTGATATTCGCCTGCTCACCACCGAAGGTGTAGAAGCTGCGCTCGATGGTGAAACCGTTGCTGCTGGCGGTCAGCGGCTGTTTTGGTGCGGCTATCGTGGTGACGGTGGCGGAGATCGGCTGGGCCGTCTGGTTGGTGACGGTGATCGGGTGGGCAAGCAGTTCGTCCCCGGTCAGCCGGGTATTGTAGGCGCCGGTATGCGCCGTGCCGTCGATGTTGAGCTTCAGGTCTTCGTCGCCGGTCTGCAGGGCACGGGCTGCGAGCAGCATCCAGGTCTGTTCCTGGGTGCTGGTGTTTCCCTTCTTCTGCCATTCGGTGGCGACGAGCTTGGTCAGGCCAGGGACAATGGGCGGCACCGGGCGGGCTTCCGTCGCCAGTGCCAGAACGGCCGCACCGTCACGCAAGGATGAACCGTAGTCGGAGCGCACGAAGCTGACCCTGGTCACGGCATCCTTTTCTGCCGTCTGCATGGCATCGAGGAAAACGTTGCGCGAGCGCTGTGCATCGCCGTAGAGAGCGAGGGCCGCGGCGATATGCGCCTTGGCGAGCGGTGTCGGGAAGCTCGACAACATGGTATCGGCATAATAGCGCAGGTCGCTGATCGCTGCCTTTCGATTGCGGGCGAGGACGTAGACCGCATAGGAGATCTCGTTACCGTTGTCCTTGATGTTGGCGTCGACGCCGACCGCGTTTTGTAGGTTGTCGAGCGCCTGCACCATGGCTGAATCAGGCACGTCGAACTTCTGCTCGCGGGCACGGGTCAGGAAATCGGTGACGTAGGCATCGAGCCAGAGATCGCCGGAACCGGGGCTCCAGAGGCCAAAGCTTCCGGTGGACGACTGGTTGGCAAGCACCTTGTAGATGGCATCCTGCACGCGCTTTCGTACCTCCGGATCGTCCGGCAAGCCGGATTTCTTGGCGAGCTCACTGAAATAGAGCAGCGGCATGGCAAGGCTCGTCAGTTGCTCGGTGCAGCCATAGGGATACCGGTCGAGGCTCATCAGCAGCGCCGGGATATCGAAGCCCTGGGCCCGGGCGACATTGAGGCTGACGGAGGCGCCCTGCAGCAGGCTGTCGGCCAGAAGCTCGCCGTTGACTGTCAGGCTCGCGCCTGCCGCAATCGTCAGCGGCCGGGCTTCGGTGACCGGGAGCGACGATGGGCGGACGGGAATGTCGAGCGATTGCTCCAGCGACAGGCCGTTCGGGCCCGACAACTTGATCGAGACGACACCGGCTCCCGGCTGTGCGCCGGTCAGCGGCAGGGTCAGGGCGACCTTGCCACCTGCGGCCAGCTTTACGGTCTGCGACGCATCCTTCATGGCGATGCTGACGGCCGGGTTGCTGGTGACCTGTACCTGGTAATTGCCTTCCGGCGCATCGGTGTTGGCGATGTCGAGCCGCAGGCGGCTGGCGTCGCCGGGGGCGAGGAATTTCGGCAGGCTGGCGGTGACGACGACGGGGTCGCGGATGACGACGTCGGTGCTGGCATGGCCGACGCCGTGCTTCGACCAGGCAACGGCCATGATGCGGGCGGTGCCGTTGAACTGCGGAATGTCGAATGTGATGTTGGCTTTGCCCGACGCATCGAGCTTGACCGGGCCGGAGAAGAAGGCGACCAGCTTTTCGGTCGGGGGACTGCCCTGTAGTGCCACCGCCGCGCCATCGCCACCAGTGCGAATGGTGCCCATGGCGCCGAGCGAGCCGTCGATCAGCCGGCCGTAGAGGTCGCGGATTTCAAGCCCGAGCCGACGCTGGCCGAAGTACCAGCCATCGGGATCCGGCACTTCGTAGCGCGTCAGGTTGAGAATGCCGACATCGACGGCTGCCACGGTCACATAGGCTTCTTCGCCTATACCGGCACCGGCGACTTCCACCGGGATGACCAGAGGCTGGCGTGGCAGGGTCTTTTGTGGCGGCGTCAGCTTGACGGACAGTTTTCGCTGGGCGGGATCGACCTTCAGCCATTTCACGCCGATGGCTCGCATCGGCATGTGGCTGTCCTGCGCATCGCCCGGACGGAAGAGGGTGGAGGTGACGTAGGCGCCGGCGCCAAAAGCCTCGGTCACCGGAATGTCGATCTCGCCACCGCCGGCCGCAATGCTCGCCGTCTGGGTCGAGACAAGGTTTTCGGTGCCGATGGTGACGAGCACTTCGCCGGCAAAGCGTGGGGAAATCTTCAGCTTGGCGGTGTCACCGACAGCATAGCTTTCCTTGTCGAGGCCGACTTCGAGGGCGTCCGGCGTCTCGGTCGAGGATGCCGCGACGTACCAGCCGGCGTCGAACTCGACGCTGGAGGCCGGGCCATCGACGGCTGCGGTTTCGATCTCTAGACGATAGCGCCCGAAAGCGACGGGAACTGCGATTTCGGCGCCGTTTTCGGCTGTCGCATCAATCGTGCCGTTGGCGACCAGCTTGGTCGAATTCACCGGCTCATACTTCCATCCGGAGCCGTCGCGGTACCACTGGTAGTTCTGCTCGATACTTAGCAGTTTCCAGTTCAAACCGGACATCGCCTGCTTTTTGGCATCCCGGTCGATGGAGATGACATGAAACTTGCCGATGGCATTCTCGCTGAGATTACCGTCGAATTCCGGCTTGATGCCGATCATTGGTCCCTGCGCCTTGACCGGTAGCGTCAGCGACCGCTCGACGGCACGGCCGCCGGCTTCCTGCATGCGCAGCGTGATATTGGCATTCAACAACTGTGTGGTGGAAGGCAGCGTGGCGAGCGAGACATCGAAGGTCTCGTGGCCCTGGTCGTCGACCGGCTCCAGGCCTTCGAGAGGCACCTTGGTGTCCTCGCTCGCCTGCTCGTCGGCAAGCCCGAACAGATAGCCAGGGAAATCGGCGCTTTCGCGCGTCGTCTTCAGCGCGACGTCACCTTCGATGGTGAGGCCGGCAGCAGGCGCGCCATAGAGGTAGCGACCGTCCACCGACACTGCGGCGGGCGCATCGAGGTCGATGGTCTTTGCCTCGCTCTTCAGATCGAACTCTATCCGGTCCGGCACGAAATCATCGACCAGAAACTGCTTTTCGCCAATCGCCGTGCCCTTCGGGTCGGTGAACACCTGCATCGTCCAGGTGCCGCGCATGGCGTTTGTCTGCAGGGGCAAGTCGATCGTGTAGCCGCCGAGCAGGCCGCCATTGCTAACGACGCGGCGATCCTCGACGCCATCCGGCCGGTTGAAGATAAAGGTCAGCGGCAGGTTCTCGATAGCTGCCGAGGCGCTGTCGCGGGCGAGCACCGAGGCGTGCACCGTCTCGCCGGCGCGGTAGATGCCGCGTTCTGTCCAGGCGAGCACGTCAATGGCGCCGGGTGTCTTGCGGCCAGTGACACCGCGATCCGACAGGTCGAAGCCGGCGCGCGTCATGTCGAGGAACACATAGTCCTTGTCGCCGTCCTTGGCGGTGATGACGGCGGGCGTCATGGCCGCCGTTCCGCGCATCAGGCCTGCGGTAAAGGTGGCATGGCCGTTTTCATCGGTCTTGGCCGTGCCGAGGATTTCATTGTTCTTGGCGAGCAACTGCAGCTCGACGCCGGCGAGCGGCTTGGCAGTGTCAAGCGAGCGGGTGAAGACGCTGAGGCCATCGGTGCCGGCATAGGTGGAGAGGCCGATATCGGAGACGACGAACCATTGTGTCGCCTGCGAATCCCATTCCTGGCCGCCGCCGTTCTGCACGGTCGCGGTCATAACATAGATACCGGGCTTGCGCTGCGGCAATGCCTGGTCGACCGGGAAGCTGGTGACGACGTCCTTGTTGAGATCGGACTTGATGTCGATGGCGCCCTGCCACACCAGTTCGCCGGATTCATCCTGCAGGCGCTGGGCGCTGTAGCCATCCAGTTGCGTCAGGAACTGCGAGGAGGTGAGCAGCGGCGCGATGCCACGGTCGCCGATCCGGTAAAGTTTCAGATTTGCTGTGGTCGCGTTGACGGAGACGAGCGGGATGCCGTGGCGAACGGTTTGCGGCAGCACGAAGTTGTCGCCGGTGAAATGCACCGAGGCGGTGCGATCCTTGACGTAGATGCTGACGTCAGCGGTCTTTTCGAGAGTTTCATCGACCGAGGAGGGCAGGCCGGCGCGAAAGGAGATCTTGTAGCGCTGCCCATGGGCAAGTCCCTCGACGCAGATCTGGTCGTCCTTGGCTTCCATCGCGTTCGGCGTTGCGCCATCGACGGTGACGAAGGGTGTGTAGTCCGTGCCGCTCTTGATGAGCTTTTCCGAGAACTGCACGCAGGCGCGCGGGGTCGTGCTGTCATTATCTATGGTATTGGCGAGAATGCGGAAACCCTTGCGGCTTTTGAGGTCGGCATAGGCAGCGGCAACGGTCTTGGAATTGACCAGCGCGAGGCTCGCCTTGTAGGCGCTGAGAGCGGCGCGGGCGTTGTCCGAATTGGCCAGCGACGCCGCGAGCACTGCGAGGGCGTCGGCGCGGCTCTCCTTGGTGCGTGTCAGCTGGTAGCCATTCAGCGCGGCAATGGCGGCCTGGCCGGCAATTTCGGTATTGTTCTTGATGCTGTTTGCTGTACGGGCCGTTTCGATCCAGAGGACGGGATCTTCCGGCGTAATGGACAGGGCGCCAAGAAAGGCTTTTACGGCTTCTGCCGGATTCTTTGCGGATTGCTCTACATGGGCGAGCGCCACCAGGCTCTGGACGCCTTGCGTCTTCTGGTCATCGGTCAGAGCGAGGTTCGCTTTTGCCTTCGCCGCATCGTCGCGCAGCTTGTCGCTGATGAAGGGCAAAGCGGGTGCGGCGCCGATATCGGGCTGGGCTGTGACTTCGACGATCTTGCCGGCAATGGCGCCCGGAAAATCGTTCAGCTGGTTGAAGTCGGATTTGAGGAAACACCATTTCACCTTCGGATTGTAGGTGAAGGCGCGGCAGGAGCGATCGGCGATACAGGTCGCCTCGCATTGCTCGATTGTCTGGTTCTGGACGGTGCGCAGGTCGAAGCCGAAATAATCGCCGCCGGGGGTGGTCACCACCTGGCGACTTGCGTCCGCCGCCTGTCCGGGCGCGAGAGAAAGGAAAGCGCCGAACAAAAGAGCCGACAGTCCGATAATCGCGCGCCGTGACATAGCCCATACCCCCCAAGCAGTCAGCCGATGCGGCGCACTCTTGAAACATATCGGCAAATTGTCAATCGCTGAGATGCAACCGCCCTGAAATGAAACACGACAACACACCTTCGGCGCGTTATCCGATAAAAATCAAACTATTCGGGAAGCAGTGACGCTAACAAGCCGTGCCCTTCTATGCCCGCCACTGACCGAATTTGCCATCCAGTGCCCTGTCCAGATAGAAGGCAGCGCTGATGAGGGCGAGATGCGTGAAGGCTTGCGGGAAATTACCGAGGAACTCGCCGCGCGCATCGAACTCTTCCGGATAGAGCTGCAGGTGGTTGCCGTAGAGCAGCAGCTTTTCGAAGTTTATGCGTGCCTCGTCGAGGCGACCAGCGCGGGCGAGGCATTCGACATACCAGAAGGAGCAGGCGGCAAACGCACCTTCCTGGCCGTCGAGGCCATCTTCCTGCTTGTAGCGCTTCACCAGGCTGTCGTCGGCCAGCTGGTCGCCGATGGCATCGAGCGTCGCCAGCCACGCCGGGTCGGTGGCGCTGACGAAACGTACCAACGGCATCAGCAGCAGTGCGCCATCGACATTGGTCGCACCCTTGCCCTGCACGAAATGGCCGAGTTCGTCGTTCCAGAAGTTCGCCCAGATATCTTCGCTGATCTCGTTGCGCGTCGTCACCCATTTTTCGAAGGGGGCGGACAGCGAGCGCTTTTCAGCCAGCCGGATCGCGCGGTCGACGGCTACCCAGCACATCAGCCGGGAGTGCAGATGCTCGGACGGTTCGTTGCGCACCTCCCAAATGCCGGCATCCGGTAGCTGCCAGTTGTCGCAAACGTAATTGACAAAGCGCTGAACGCCGCGCCAGCCCCGACCGGAGATAGCCTCTCCGTATTTGTTGCTGATGTAGATAGAGTCCATCAGCTCGCCGTAGATGTCGAGCTGGATTTGCTCGGCAGCCTTGTTGCCGACACGCACGGGGCGTGCGCCGCCGTAGCCTGCCAGATGGTCCAGCTCGACTTCCTCCAGATCGGAACTGCCGTCGATCCGGTACATGATCAGAAGCTGGCCGTCCCAGTCTTGCTGGGTGCGCGCGCCGGTCCATCGGCTGAAGGCCATTGCCTCCTCCTGGTAGCCGAGCCGCATCAGCGCATAGACCGTGAACGATGCATCCCTGATCCACGTGGCGCGATAGTCCCAGTTACGTTCGCCGCCGGGCGCCTCCGGCAGGCCGAAGGTGGCGGCAGCGACCATCGAGCCGTGGCTGAGCGAGGTCATCAGTTTAAGGGCCAGCGCCGAGCGGGTCACGGCATCCCGCCAGCGACCGTGATAGGTCGACCGGGCAGCCCATTTCTGCCAGTAGTTTTTTGTCTCGAGGATGACGCATGACACCTCCTCGGTCTGCATGAGCACGCCGTCGTCGTCTCCGAAGGTGAAATCCGCCTGCTCTCCGACCTTGAGCGTCAATTCCGCCGTCACTCCTCCGTTCATCGGCGTCAGTGCCACCGGTGCGGTCAGGCGCAAGCGCAAGCCGTCGGGTCCGCTGAATACGGCACCGTGTTCATCGACGGTAACGTCCGGGATGGTGCGAGCGTAGTCGAAGCGTGGCCAGCATTTCAGCCGGATGGTGACTGTGCCGCGCGTGACGGCGACGCGGCGCACGATCCGGCAGACGCTCTCGCCGGTCGTAGTCGGGCTCGGCATCAGGTCGGTAATTTCGGCGCTGCCGGCATGCCCGAGCCAGCGCGTCATCAGGACGTTGGTTTCGGGGACGTACATCTGGATGGTGCGCGCGCCGGCGATATCCGGCGAGAGTTCGAAGGCGCCGCCCTTTTCCGGATCGAGCAAAGCCAGGAAGACGCTGGGGCTGTCGAAGTTCGGCCAGCACAGGAAGTCGATGGCACCGTCTCGGGCGACCAGAGCGGTGGTGCGCAGATTGCCGATGGTTCCATGGTCGGCCACTGGCCGTGGGATGGCGGTCAGGTGGCCTTCGTTCAGGGGCGGCGGCTCATGCTTGCCGATGTCTGTTGCAGCGGACCTGTTGTCAGTCATCCATGCCGTCCCTGTTTTTCGCCACCGCCTATCCGCGACGGCGCAGTAAGGTGGTGTCCGGTCGTCGCGGTGGACGACCGGCTTTTCGCGAGCGGTAAGAGGAACGCCGCCATAGCTGTGAACTTATTGTTCGGACTCTGGGAAATCGGCACCGATGGAGGTGTCGCGCCACTGTTCGACTTCGGCCAGACTGTCCGAGAGCTTTTTCGATACGGCATCGACGCCGAAAGCGCCGAGCACCAGGTGGCGCGGCGGGTGCTCCAGTTCCGTTACCATCATCATCGCCTTTGCAGCGCGGATCGGATCGCCCTTCTGCTTGCCGCTGATGGCTGCTGTCGAGGCCATCCGTGCGCCGACGGTCTCTTCGTAGTCGGCGATGCCGGAGACCGTCTGCTGTAAGGACCGGCCGGCCCAATCTGTGCGGAACGGGCCGGGTTCGATGCAGGTAACCTTAATGCCGAGCGGCCGGCCTTCGACGGCAAGCGCGTCCGACATGCCCTCGACGGCGTGCTTGCTGGCTGCATAGTAGCCGGAGCCGGGAAAGCCGACGAGACCGGCAACCGAGGTGATGTTGATGATATGGCCCCGGCGGCGCTTGCGCATGCCCGGCAATACGGCCCGGGTCATGGCGAAGAGGCCGAAGACGTTGGCATCGAACTGGGCGCGGATGGCGTCGTCGTCGCCCTCTTCGATCGATGCCTGGTAGCCGTAACCGGCATTGTTGACCAGCACGTCGATCTGGCCGAAGCGTTCTTCGGCGGCCCTTACGGCGGCAGCGATCTGCTCCTTGTCGGTGACGTCGAGGTCCAGCGCTAGGGCACTGTCTTCGTGACCCGTGACGAGATCGGCGACACGCTCCTTGCCACGGGCGGTGACGACGGCGCGCCAGCCGCGTTCGAGTACCAATGTCGCGAGTTCGCGGCCGAAGCCGGTCGAGCAGCCGGTGATGAACCAGACGGGCGTGGAGGAGGTTGCCATGTTTGCTTTCAGTGCTTGTGCCGGCGGCGCCACTTGGCACGGTACCGGACGTTATGGTGCATCTGAGTTAGAGCGTGGTGCGTACGCGTCAATACTGAAATTGATTGCGGGCTCAGAGTTCGCCTGACTCCTCTCGCCGGCGCCGGTCGAGCTCTTCCGAATAGCGCCGCAGGGTATGGCTTTCCGACAGCTGGCCGATGACCTTTCGCTCGATCAGATTGTTGACCACAGCCAGTGCTTCGCTTTCGGTCTTGTCGAAGATCGCGGCCGCCTGCTTTGCATTCATCTGCGGCTGCAGGAAGTCGTTCTTGTAGCGGATGAAATCGCCAAGGCCGCGATCGCCATCGTCCTGGTCGACGGGGCTGGCGTATATTTCCGGCACCAGCACCATGCCGGCATATTTCTCCGCATCGTCCAGCAGCACGACCCGCTGGGTCGAGCCGATCGGGAAATCATGGCGGAAGTCGGCGATGCTGATGTTGACGTTGGCGCTGCGCACATCGGGGCGCATCATACGGGCGACCGTCAGGTTGCGGATCCAGCCGACATCGTGGGCGCTGCGGATGCTCTCGCCGCGGAGGTGAAAGCGCCAGGTGGCAAAGGAGTAGCCGAAGGTGGTGCGAACGACGAGCGACGAGGTTATGACGGCGGCAAGCACCAGCGCGGTGATCGGAAAGTCGCCCGTTATTTCCAGCGCCAGGAAGGTCATCGTCAGCGGGCCGCCGATGACTGCCACGGCCAGCGAACTCATGCCGACCACGGCATAGATGACCGGCGTCAGCGTCGCGTGATCGAAGTAGGGCGCGGAGTAGGCGAAGATCTTGCCGAGCAGGGCGCCCATGAACAGCGAGGCGAAGAACAGGCCGCCACGGAAGCCGGAGCCTATCGAAACCGCCGAGGCCAGCGACTTCAGCAGCAGGATGCCGATCAAGGCCGGGATGGCGATATCCCGGCCGAGATTGAGATGCAGCGCTCCGTGGCCGGCCGACAGCACCTGCGGCGAGATCAGGGCGAGCATGCCGACGACGATGCCACCGAGTGCCGGGCGGACATACTGGGGGATGGCGCTCTTGCGGGCCAGCTCCTCGATGAAGGAGACGCCCTGCATGAGCAGGATGCCGCAACCGGCGCAGACTGCGCCGAGAAGCAGGGCCGGAATGTAGTCGGCCGGCACGACGCTGCCGAAATCGCCGATATCGATCATCACGTCGCTGCCGGCGAGCAGGCGTGCGACCAGCGTTGCGACGAGGGCGGAAACGACGACCGGGGTCAGGGTGACAATGGTGTAGCTGCCGATGATCAGCTCAAAGGCATAGAAGGCGCCGGTGAGGGGGGCGCTGAAGGCTGCGGCGATGGCACCGGCCGCACCGCAGCCGACAAGAGTGCGAAGGTCGCCCCGGCGCAGCTGCAGTTTCAGTCCGAGTTTCGAGGCGATGCCGGCGGCGATCTGCGTGTAGCCGGCCTCCAGCCCGACGGATGCGCCGAAACCGTTGGATATGAGGTTCTGAATGGAGACCAGAATGCTGTCGGTCAGCGACAGCCGGCCGCCGTGAAGCGCGTTGGCCTCGATCGGGTCGATCATCGGCTTTTTGCGGGTCTTGGAGAGGATGAACAGCATCAGCCCCAGCAGCACGCCGCCGGCAATCGGCGCCAGCAGCAACAACAGCTTGTTGTCGATCACCGCGCTGCTCAGCCTGCCGTCATCGCCGATACCGTAGATCAGCATGTGCATCTGGCGAGAGATCAGGCTCATGGCCGTCACCGCCAGCCCGGACGTCACGCCGACCAATGCGCCGGCAATGACGAGGCCGACTTCGCTCTGTCGCAGGATCGCGCGCATCCGCCCGGCTTCGAAAAGCGACCGGAGGGTGCGAAAGCGGGGCGCATGGAATCGTTGAAGCATGGCGTTACGCATGAAAGAGAGGCGGTTGTTTAAAGCAGGACGTCTTTACACTGGCAATTGCGACAAAAAGACCGCCGCCGGGAATGATTTCAGCGCCGTTTCAACACATATATGGCAGAAACCGAATTCGTCGATCAGTTGACTTGCATAAGGCGAAGGCCTAATCCTGAACGCATAACGGAAGGTTCCCGCGCCGTGAAAACGGTATGGGATCAAAAGGGAATGTGACCGGGCGGACCCATACAGGGCGCTCCTATCGCAGCCGACCCCGCGACTGTAGAACGGTCAGGGTCTTTCGTCCGGTGTTCCGGGACGACGGGTGATGTTCTGCAATGGTGCAGGCGGGCCTTAAGTCGAAGGCATCGGAAAAGCCACTGGCGTGGCATCATGATTTACCGGGGTGGGACGCCTCTTCATCTACGAATCGTCCGCCTTTTCATGATGACCTGCCGGGAAGGCGAGAAAGACCCGTGATCTCCGGTCGGAACGATATCCGTCGTTCCGACCGGAGATTGCAACCGTGAGCCAGGAGACCTGCCATCCGTGCCGGGCGAAAAGCCCACCCTTTGGGACGTCGTCCCGCTGCCAGCACGGAGGTTGTCATGGCTGAACGTTTGCTTTTGCGCGTCATTGCGGCGCGCTTGCCTGATCCGAACTGTTGCACGCTTGCAGCTTCGCGCAGAACCGCGTGAGGATCGGAACAACCTGATGTCATCCCCAACATTCGGAACGGCCCTCGTGCTTGGCGGCGCGCGCTCCGGCAAGTCGTCTTTTGCCGAGGCGCTCGTTACCGGCTCCGGCCTCGACCGCCATTACGTCGCCACCGGTCGAGCCTGGGATGCCGAGATGGCGGAGCGCATCCGCCAACACCGCGTCGATCGCGGCGAGGGCTGGACGACGCATGAGGAGCCGCTCGATCTTGTCGGCACACTCGGTGCCATCGACGCGCCCGGCCGCGCTGTTCTTGTCGATTGCCTGACGCTGTGGGTCACCAACCTGATGATGGAAGAGCGCGACATGGCTGCTGCCTTCGCCTCACTCTGCAAATTCCTGCCGGGCGCAAAGGCGCGCCTGGTGTTCGTCTCCAACGAGGTCGGTCTCGGCATCGTGCCGGAAAACCGCATGGCGCGGGATTTTCGCGACCATGCCGGCCGTCTCCACCAAATGATCGCGGCTGAGGCCACCGACGTCTATTTCGTCGCCGCCGGACTGCCGCTGAAAATGAAAGGCTGATCCATTGCAACAGAAAATTCCCGCCACCGTCATCACCGGCTTCCTCGGGGCTGGCAAGACGACGATGATCCGCAACCTGCTGCAGAATGCCGGCGGCAAGCGCATCGCCCTCATCATCAACGAGTTCGGCGATCTCGGCGTCGACGGCGACGTGCTGAAGGATTGCGGCGCTGAGAACTGCTCTGCCGACGATATCATCGAGCTCACCAACGGCTGCATCTGCTGCACGGTCGCCGATGACTTCATCCCGACGATGACCCAGTTGCTTGCCCGCAACCCGCGGCCCGACCACATCGTCATCGAGACATCCGGCCTGGCGTTGCCGCAGCCGCTGGTGGCAGCATTCAACTGGCCGGATATCCGCACGCACGTGACGGTCGATGGCGTGATCACCGTTGTCGACAGCGTTGCCGTCGCTGCCGGCCGGTTTGCCGACGACCACGACGCCGTCAATGCGGCGCGGGCGGAAGATGCCTCGCTCGACCATGACAACCCGATCGAGGAACTGTTCGAGGACCAGTTGACCTGCGCCGACCTCATCGTGCTCAACAAGACCGACCTGCTGGACGCCGCCGGCATTGCAGCCGTTCGGGCCGAAGTCCTGTCGCGCACCGAGCGCAAGCCCCCGATGATCGAGGCCCGCAACGGCGAGGTTTCGGCAGCCGTGCTGCTGGGGCTCGGCATCGGCACGGAGGCCGATGTCGGCAACCGGCTGTCCCACCATGAGATCGAGCATGCCGACGGTACGCCGCACGACCATGACGAGTTCGACAGTTTCGTTGTCGACCTCGGGCCCATCGCCGAGCCGGTCACGTTTATCGAGCGGCTGAAGACAGTCATCGGCCATCACGACGTACTGCGTCTCAAGGGTTTCGTCGATGTGCCGGGCAAGCCGATGCGACTGCAGCTGCAGGCCGTTGGCAGCCGTGTCGACCATTATTTTGACCGCGCCTGGACGCCGGGCGAAGTCCGCGCGACGCGTCTGGTGGTGATCGGGCTGCACGATATGGACCAGGCGGCGGTACGCAGTGCGATCGAGGCGCTTGTTTGATGGTATTTGCCGCGGCTTACCCCTCTCTGTCACTGCGTGACATCTCCCCCACAAGGGGGGAGATCGGGAAGCTGCGGCTGATCTTTTCCTGTCCAACTGAGCGTTTTACAGGCGTTGAATTTCGTTTGAGCATGGAGGCTCCCGCAACCGATCTCCCCCCTTGTGGGGGAGACGTCCGACAGGACAGAGGGGGGCGCCGCCCCGTGCTCGAACCCGCCCATCGGGGAGGTGCCGCATGCATCTTCTCCTAGCCCAGAAGGGCTCGATATCCGATGGCGACGAGGCGATCGACCTCGGTCAGTCGCCGGGCGATATCCTGTTCCTGTCGGCAGCCGATACCGAGCTTGCCGCTATCGCTGCGGCTTATGCCCACAATGACGGCACCCGTTCGCTGCGTCTGGCAAGCCTGCTCAGCATGAAACATCCGATGTCGGTCGACACCTATGTCGAGCGGACGGCGCGACATGCGAAGATGATCATCGTCCGGGCGCTCGGTGGCGCGAGCTATTTTCAATATGCCCTGGAAGCGCTGCATGCAGTGGCGACACGGCAGGGGGCTAAGATCGCGGTCATACCGGGCGATTCCAAGCCGGATCCGGGCGTCATGCCGTTCTCCAACATCGCGCTCGACGATCTCAATGCGCTGTGGTCCTATCTGATCGAGGGTGGCGACGATAACGCGCGGGCGTTTCTGGCCTATGCGTCGGCGATGCTGTCCGGAGCCGAAAAGCCGCAGCCGGCGAGCCCGCTTGCCAAGGCCGGCATCTGGTGGCCGGGGCAGGGTGTTGTCGATGTTGATGCGTGGGAGGTGGCCTCTGAGGTTGCGACGTTACCCCCCTCTGTCGGCCGGGCCGACATCTCCCCCACAAGGGAGGAGAATAACCGGGAGCAACGGCCTATTGTCGCAATCAGCTTTTACAGGGCTCTCGTTCAGAGCGGCGAGACGCGGCCGGTCGAGGCAATGATATCGGCGCTGGTGGAGGCCGGTGTGCGGCCGCTGCCGGTGTTCGCCTATAGTCTCAAGGACCCGGCATCCAAGTCCATCATCGCCGACATTTTTGGCGCCGCGTTGCCGGATGTGGTCATCAACACCACGGGCTTTGCGATCTCCGCCCCCGGCGCAGACCGCAAGCCGACGGTGCTGGAGGCGAGCGACGCCGTCGTGCTGCAGGCGATCTTCTCCGCGTCTTCCAAGGAGGCCTGGACCGCCTCGGCGCAGGGTCTTTCGGCGCGCGATCTCGGCATGAACGTGGCGCTGCCCGAGGTCGATGGCCGCGTGCTGTCGCGCGCCGTATCGTTCAAGGCGGCAGCCCGTTACGACGAGCGGGTGGAGGCCAATATCGTCGGCAGCGAGCCGTCGATCAACCGCATGCGCTATACTGCATCACTCGCTGCCAACTGGGCGCGGCTGCGCCGGACGCCGCCGGGTGAGCGCCGCGTGGCGCTGGTGATGGCCAACTATCCGAACCGCGACGGCAGGCTCGGCAACGGTGTCGGGCTGGACACGCCGGCCGGCACGGTGGAAGTCATGCGGGCGATGGCGGCGAACGGTTATCCGGTGGCCGATATCCCGGCCGATGGCGACGCGCTGATCACCCATCTCATGCAGGGGCCGACCAACTCCGGCCGCGACGGGAAGGTGATCCGCGAAACGCTTTCGATGAGTCGTTACAAGACCTTCTTTGCGTCTCTTCCGGTTCAGATTCAGGATGAGGTGACGGCGCGCTGGGGTGGGCCCGAGGGCGACACCTATGTCGTCGATGGCGCATTCGCCCTGTCCTTTGCCCGCTTCGGCGAAATGCTGGTCGGCATCCAGCCGGCACGCGGCTACAACATCGATCCGAAGGAGAGCTACCACTCGCCGGATCTCGTGCCGCCGCATGGCTATCTCGCCTTCTATGCCTTCCTGCGCCAGGAATTCGGTGCCCATGCCGTCATCCACATGGGCAAGCACGGCAATCTCGAATGGTTGCCGGGCAAGGCGCTGGCGCTGTCGGAGACCTGCTATCCCGAAGCCATCCTAGGGCCGATGCCGCATCTCTATCCGTTCATCGTCAACGATCCCGGCGAGGGCACGCAGGCCAAGCGCCGCACCAGTGCCGTGATCATCGACCACCTGACGCCGCCGCTGACGCGCGCCGAAAGCTACGGTCCCCTGAAGGACCTCGAAGCGCTGGTAGACGAATATTACGAAGCCTCCGGCGTCGATCCGCGCCGCATCCTGCTGCTGCGCAAGCAGATCCTCGATCTCGTCACCGATATCGGCCTCGACCAGGATGCCGGCATTGCCAAGGGCGAGAGCGAGGAGAGTGCGCTGCAGAAGCTCGATGCCTATCTCTGCGACCTGAAGGAAATGCAGATCCGCGACGGGCTGCACGTCTTCGGCGTGTCGCCGCAGGGACGGCTGCTGACTGACCTGACGGTAGCGCTGGCCCGTGTGCCGCGCGGTTTGGGCGAGGGCGGCGACCAGAGCCTGCAGCGGGCGATTGCTGCGGATGCGGGGCTGGCGGCGTTTGTGTGTGACGCTCCACCCCCCTCTGTCGGGTCTGCTGACATCTCCCCTACAAGGGGGGAGATTGGTATGCCGCGCCGTGGTCACAAAAATGCACCTGCGGAGCTTGCTGCAAAAGCGGACTTCAGTGTGGAGATTGCCGCCGCCCCATCGATCTCCCCCCTTGTGGGGGAGATGTCCGACAGGACAGAGGGGGGTAAACCTCCGCAACCCAAAACCTTCGACCCGCTGGACTGCGGGATGGCCGATGCCTGGGCAGGCCAGCGCCCGAAAATCCTCGTCGATGTATCCGGCGACCCATGGCGCACCAACGGCGATACCGTGGAGCGCATCGAATTGCTGGCCACCCGGTTGGTCGATGGCACCAGCCTCTGCCCGCCGGATTGGTCGCAGACGCAGGCCGTGCTTGCCGAAATTGAGTCCCGCCTGAAACCCTCGATCCAGGCCTGTGGACCGGCCGAGATCGACGGGCTGCTGGCCGGTCTCGACGGCCGCTTCGTGCCTCCGGGACCGTCGGGCGCGCCGACGCGCGGCCGGCCGGACGTGCTGCCGACGGGCCGCAATTTTTATTCCGTCGACAGCCGCGCGGTGCCGACGCCTGCGGCCTATCAGCTTGGCAAGGCCTCGGCCGAACTGCTGGTCCGGCGCTATGTCCAGGATCACGGGGAATGGCCGGTCTCGATCGGCCTGACGGCCTGGGGCACGTCGAATATGCGCACCGGCGGCGACGATATTGCCCAGGCGATGGCGCTGATTGGCGTCAAGCCCCTGTGGGATATGGCGTCTCGGCGGGTCACCGGCTACGAGATCATACCGCCGGCCATGCTTGGTCGTCCTAGGGTGGATGTGACGCTGCGGATTTCCGGCTTCTTCAGGGATGCCTTTCCCGAGCAGATCGCGCTGTTCGACAAGGCCGTCCGGGCTGTCGGCGCGCTGGATGAAGACCCTGAGGACAATGCAATCGCAGCCCGCATGCAGGGAGAAACCGCACGCCTGATGGCCGAGGGGCTGGATGCGGCTGCAGCAGCAAAACGGGCCGGCTATCGTGTCTTCGGCTCCAAGCCGGGCGCCTACGGTGCTGGCCTGCAGGCGCTGATCGACGAAAAGGGCTGGGAGAAGCGCGCCGATCTCGCCGAGGCCTATCTGGTCTGGGGCAGCTACGCCTATGGCGCCGGTGAAGATGGCAAAGCCGAGCGCGGTGTCTTCGAAGAGCGGCTGGCATCGATTCAGGCCGTCGTGCAGAACCAGGACAACCGCGAGCATGACCTGCTCGACAGCGACGATTACTACCAGTTCGAGGGCGGCATGGCGGCCGCGGCCGAGCAACTGGGCGGCGCCCGGCCGCCTATCTATCACAACGACCATTCGCGGCCCGAAAAGCCGGTGATCCGCTCGCTTGAGGAAGAGATCGGCCGGGTGGTGCGCGGCCGCGTCGTCAATCCGAAATGGATCTCCGGCGTCATGCGCCACGGTTACAAGGGGGCTGCCGAGATCGCTGCGACCGTTGATTTCCTGTTCGCCTTTTCGGCAACGACAGGCGCCGTCCGCGATCACCACTTCGAGGCGGTCTACCAGGCCTTCGTAACAGACGCCCGCGTCGCCGATTTCATGACGGAGAAGAACCCCGCTGCCTTCGCTGACATGAAGGAGCGGCTTCTGGAGGCGATTGATCGCCAGCTGTGGACACCGCGCAGCAACTCGGCGCGGTTCGCGCTGATGGAAACAGGCGAAGAGGCGCTGGCATGATAGTCGTTGTAGAGAGTAGGACCAGTTTTCTGCAGACGCCGAAAACAATTAGCGAGCCGCAAATCGGTTTCCATTTCCGGCCGGGCGGCCCGCTGGCACAGAAGCCCGAGATTTCAGGACGACAGCCATGAGCGAAGACACAACCGACGGCGTGACCGCGCCGGAGCAAAAGCCCGACGATAGCCGCCACGCCGAGAAGATGGCGAAGAAGAAGGCGGCGCGTGACAAGATCATGGCGACGAAGAGCGGCGACAAGGGGCTGATCATCGTCCACACCGGCAAGGGCAAGGGCAAGTCCTCGGCCGCTTTCGGGATGATCTTTCGGCATATTGCCCACGGCAAGCGCTCCGCCGTCGTGCAGTTCATCAAGGGCGCGATGTGGACGGGCGAGCGGGACCTGATCGAGAAGCATTTCTCGGATATATGCGCCTTCCACACCATGGGCGAGGGGTTTACCTGGGAGACGCAGGACCGCGCCCGCGACGTTGCGGCGGCTGGAGCTGCGTGGGAGAAGGCCAAGGAGCTTATCCGCGACGAGCGCAACTCGATGGTGCTGCTCGACGAGATCAACATTGCGCTGCGCTACGATTATCTCGATCTGGCAGAGGTCATCGAGTTTCTGAAAACGGAAAAGCCCTATATGACGCATGTCGTGCTGACGGGCCGCAATGCCAAGGAAGAGTTGTTCGAGATCGCCGACCTGGTGACCGAGATGGAGCTGATCAAGCATCCGTTCCGCTCCGGTATCAAGGGGCAGGCCGGAGTGGAATATTGATGACGCAGAGCTGGGTTTTCTGGGCGATCCTATCGGCCGCCTTCGCGGCGCTGACCGCGATCTTCGCCAAGATCGGCATCTCCGGCGTCAATTCGGACCTCGCGACGCTGATCCGCACCATGGTGATCATCGTCATCCTCGCCGCCATCGTTACTGCCACCGGCCAATGGCAGGCGCCGTCGACAATTTCTGCCAAGACCTGGCTGTTCCTCGGCCTGTCCGGCCTTGCTACCGGCGGCTCGTGGATCGCTTATTTCCGAGCCCTGAAGCTCGGCGATGCAGCCCGCGTCGCGCCTATCGACAAGCTGTCGATCGTACTGGTCGCCATCTTCGGCGTCGTCTTCCTCGGTGAAAAGCTTGGAATGGTCAACTGGCTCGGCGTTGCGCTGATTGCCAGCGGTGCGCTGCTGCTGGCGCTGTTCTGATCGGTGTCCCCTGCAGCCCTTAGTAGCCGAGCCAAAGCCTGACGGGATTGTTCGGATCGGCCAGCAGTTTAATAGCGAAGGCGATGCAGACGACGACCAGAAGCGGCTTGATGACTTTCGCACCGATACGCATAGCAAGCCGCGAGCCGACCTGGGCGCCCAGAAACTGGCCGATGCCCATCAGGATGCCGATCTTCCAGAGGATGGCGCCCGAAAACAGGAAGACCACAAGCGCCCCGAAATTCGAGCCGAAGTTCAGAAGCTTTGTATGGGCGGTCGCCTTCAACAGGCCGAAACCGGCGAGGCTGACGAAGCCGAGCATGAAGAACGAGCCGGTGCCGGGGCCGAAAGCGCCGTCGTAGAAGCCGACCAGCGGCACGACGGTCAGGCCGAACATCAGCGCCGTCATCCGCCTGTGGGTCTCGACGTCGCTGATGTTGGGCTTCAGGGCGAAATAGAGAGCGATGGCGATCAGCAGGAAAGGCATGATGGTGCGCAACAGATCTGCTGGCATGATCGTCGCCAGCAGCGCGCCGAGCACGCCACCGAGCGCCGCCATGGCTGCCATCGGCACCTGCTCGCGCAATTGCACATGGCCCTTGCGGGCGTAGGCGATGGTCGCCGAGGCCGAGCCGCAGATGCTTTGCAGCTTGTTGGTGCCGAGCGTCTGCAGCGGCGGTATGCCGGCGATCAGCATGGCCGGCACGGTGATCAATCCGCCACCGCCGGCAATCGAATCGACGAAGCCGGCAAAGAATGCTGCCATGAACAGAAGCAGGAGCAGTTGAAGGGAGATGTCTTGCACGGCGGGCCATCCGATTTCACTGGAGCGTCTTCTGGCACCCGCGCTTGCCGGCTGCAATCGTTGTTTGCGGGGGCGACCAAAATTGACGTGAGCCGCGCTGAAGCCTAGAAAGATCGCCATCCTTACCGAAGAGAGCCTGCGTGACCCATTCGTCCTCCGATCGGCAATCGTCCGGCAGGTCCCGCCTTGTGATCGGCATGGGCTGCGAGAGCGGAGCGCCGGAAGGCGAATTGCTGGCCCTGGCAAAGTGCGCCCTCGCCGGAGCTGGTCTCGATGCCAGTGACCTCCAGGCGCTCGCCTCGATCGACGGCAAGGCGCAGGAGCCGGCTATCCTTGCCGTTGCGGCCTATTACGGCATTCCGGCGTTGTTTTTCGATGCCGAGCGGCTTGAGTGCGAGACGCCGCGGCTGCAAAATCCCTCCGACAAGATTTTCGCGCTCATCGGTTGCCATGGTGTCGCGGAGGCTGCGGCGCTGGCCGGGGCGGGGCCTGAGGCCGTGCTCATCGTGCCGAAACTCAAATCCGCGCTCGCCACCGTGGCAATTGCCGTCGTCGTTTGAATTTCGCGCTGGACGACGTGCCGGCGGGGCATCTGCGATATTGCGAAACCGCCCGGCGCCGGTATGGTAACGTCTTTCGCCGCTGGCCGAGATGGCTGCCGGCTCCGTGCCGCGATAAGGAATTTCCATGCACAAGGTCATTTACGACACTGATCCCGGCGTCGACGACGCAATGGCGCTGCTCTTCCTGCACCGTCATCCCGAGATCGACCTGATCGGCGTCACCACCATCTTCGGCAATGCCTCGGTCGACACGACGACGCGCAATGCGCTGTTCCTGAAGCGGGAATGGGGCTTCGAATGCCCGGTGGCACGCGGCGCCGACGCGACCTTCGATCCATCGCGCAAGGAGCATGGCTGGCCGACACATGTGCACGGCGTCAACGGTCTCGGCGATATCGCTGTGCCGGAAACCATCGATCTTCCCATCGATCCGCGCCCGGCCTACCAGTTCATCATCGATACTGTCCGGGCCAATCCCGGCGAGGTGCGGCTCGTCGCCGTCGGTCGCATGACCAACCTGGCGCTGGCGCTGAAGCACGATCCGGAGATTGCCGGACTGGTCAAGGACGTCGTCATCATGGGCGGCGCTTTCTACGTGCCGGGCAATGTCTCGCCGGTGGCGGAAGCCAATATCTACGGCGATCCCGAGGCTGCGGACGTCGTCATGACGGCTGGCTGGAAGGTCGTGCTCATCGGCCTCGACGTGACCGCCATCACCACAATGAGCCGCGGCTATCTCGCCGACATGGCCAAGGCCGGCGGCAAGGACGTACAGTTGCTCGCCGACCTCTCGCAGTCCTACATCGATTTCTACAAGCACGCGGTCGAGGACGGCATGATGGTGCACGACAGCTGCGCCAGCGCCTATATCGTCGCCCCCAACCTCTTCACATCGATATCAGGTGCCGTGCGCGTCGTCTGCGGCGGCATCGCCGACGGCCAGACCATCGTCAAGCCCGACGGCCGCCACTTCCCCCCGGGGCAATGGGACGGACTGCCGAGCCAGACGGTGTGTGTCGGGATCGAGTCGGAGAAGGTCGTGGATCTGATCCGGGATGTGATCGTGGGGTGATTGGGTAGGGGGCACCCCAAGGACGCTCCTTTTACCCAAGGACAAAGATGGATCGCATTACTCCTCATGTAGCGCTATGGTTGCAATGGCCTTCTGTGGTATGAATTATTCATGATCGGTGCGACGATGGATATCGCTGACCGTTTGGACTAATCGCGTTCATGTTTGACCGGGGAGACTGAGATGTCCGTTAGGTCTTTGGGCTTCCCTAGATGTTCGCTGTGAGGCGCGACGATCTGCAACGTGTTGCTCAAGCAAAGATCAACGATGCCCAGTTGCTGTTGGCCCATCGCAGGGCGTCGAATGCTTACTATCTAGCGGGATATGCGGTGGAGATCGGGCTTAAGGCTTGCATCGCGAAGCAGATATCAGCGGAAACGATTCCCGAGCTTAATTTTGTAAGGTCGATATATGATCATGATCTACAAAAGCTAATCAGGGTTGCCGGCCTGTCGGCCGAATTGAAGCAAGCACAGGATGCCAACAAAGATTTTGCCGTAAATTGGGCGATCGTTTGCGAGTGGAAGCCTGACGATCGATACGGCTTAAAGGACCTGGGCACGGCTCAGGTGATGATAGCCGCCGTGATGGATGAAACCGGAGGAGTTCTGCCATGGATCAGGGAACGATGGTGAAGAGTGGTCAGGATCTCGTCAGGTATCTGGACGAGACTCCGGTCAATCCACGCTTCGCGATGTGGGTCAATTTTTCTGAAGCCGAAAGCTGGAAACTCTGGATCGTTCCAGCGAAGTCTATCACCGACAAGCGAGCGTTCTATCATACTGTCGCGGATACGATATCGAAACATCGCGATGATCTCGGCGGCCTCGATGTCGGGATGGTAGAGTTCACCGCCGACACCAAATCCGTCGTTCGGTCTATGGCAAAATTTATGAAAATGCCGAATATCGGCGCTGCGAACGTTTCCGGAAATACATTTGACGGCATGTTCTTGCCGGATGGCGTTTTGATCAGGTCGAATATAGCCGCGTAGAGATCACCGCGTTATGGCGCCTCTCGGCCGGTTCGATCTTCTGCCGCAATATTGCAATTCCGCCCTCCCACGCCTAACACAGCCGCATGAACCAAACCCTGTTTTCCACATTGCCAACCCTTGAGCCGGGCAGCGTCTGGCTGGCCGGGGCGGGGCCGGGCGATCCGGGCTTGCTGACGCTGCTGGTTGCAAAGGCTATGTCTGAGGCTGATGTTATCGTCCACGATGCACTGGTCGACGATGCCTGCCTTAGGCTCGCCGGTGCCGGTGCCGTGCTCGAATATGCCGGCAAGCGTGGGGGCAAGCCTTCGGCAAAGCAGCGCGATATTTCGCTGCGACTGGTCGAGTTGGCGCGGTCCGGCAAGCGGGTGCTGCGGCTGAAGGGCGGGGATCCCTTCGTTTTCGGGCGTGGCGGCGAGGAAGCACTGGTTCTCGTAGAGCATGGCATCCCGTTCCGCATCGTGCCGGGCGTCACCGCCGGGATCGGTGGACTTGCCTATGCCGGCATTCCGGTGACCCACCGGGACGTCAATCACGCCGTGACGTTCCTCACCGGTCATGATTCGTCGGGGCTGGTGCCGGATGCCATTGACTGGCAGGCGATCGGCAAGGGGTCGCCTGTGATCGTCATCTACATGGCGATGAAACACATCTCCCAGATCGTTGCCAATCTCATTGCTGCCGGCCGGTCGCTGCACGAGCCTGTCGCCTTCGTCTGCAATGCATCGACACCGCGCCAGCAGGTGCTGGAGACGACGCTCGGATCTGCCGAGGCGGATGTTGCAAGCGCGGGTCTCTTGCCGCCTGCCATCGTCGTCATCGGCGCGGTGGTAGGGCTGCGCCCATCGCTGGATTGGCTGGGCGCACTCTCCGGGCGCACATTGGTGCCTGAAAGCATCGGCGAACCGAGACAGGTGCGAGTATGAGCGGGCTGTTGATTTCGGCGCCGTCCTCCGGGTCGGGCAAGACGACGATAACGCTCGGGCTCTTGCGGGCGCTGCGCAATCGGGGCGTTGCCGTGGCGCCGGGCAAGGCCGGACCCGATTATATCGATCCCGCCTTCCATGCGGCGGCGAGCGGGACGACCTGCCTCAATTTCGACCCTTGGGGCATGCGCCCGGAACTGATCTCCGCCAATGCCGCCCTCCACCGGGAAGGCGGCAGGATGCTGGTGGTCGAGGCGATGATGGGCCTCTTCGACGGCGCTGCCGATGGTCAGGGTACAGCGGCCGATCTGGCGGCGATGCTGTCTCTGCCTGTGGTGTTCGTCGTCGACGCGGCGCGCACGTCACAATCGGTGGCGGCGCTCGTTAGCGGCTTTGCCAATTTTCGCGCCGACATCCGCATCGTCGGCGTCATTCTCAACCGGGTTGGCAGCGCTCGCCACGAACTGATGCTGCGACAGGCGCTGCGGGCAATCGGCATGCCCGTCGTCGCCGTAGTGCGCAGCGATCCGGGGCTGGCGGTGCCGGAGCGTCACCTGGGGTTGGTGCAGGCCGGCGAACACTCGGGGCTCGAGGAGTTTATCGAGCGTGCCGCCGCGGCTGTTTCCGCCGAGTGCGATTTCGATCTGCTGATGCGTGCCGGTACCGGACGTGCCAAGGCCTCTCCTGCCAACATTCACCGTATGGCGCCGCTTGGCCAGAAGATCGCAGTCGCCCGCGACATCGCCTTTGCCTTTTCCTATGAACACATGCTGCTGGGCTGGCGGCGACGCGGTGCGGAGATCTCGTTCTTCTCGCCGCTTGCCGACGAGGCCCCAGTGGCAGACGCCGATGCCATCTATTTGCCCGGAGGCTATCCGGAGTTGCACGCGGGGGCCATCGCGTCGGCCAGTGCGTTTCGCTCCGCCATGCGGGAGGCGGCCGAGCGTGGCGTCAGGATTTTCGGCGAGTGCGGCGGCTATATGACGCTCGGTGAGGAACTGATCGATGCAGCCGGTGGGCGCCATGCGATGCTCGGGCTGCTGCCGGTCGTCACCAGCTACGAGACGCGCAAGCGGCATTTGGGCTATCGCCGCGTCACGCCATTGCCGGGCAGTTTCTTCGAGGCGCCGATGAAAGCGCATGAATTCCACTATTCGACGCTGGTGTCCGAAGGCGATGCCGACCCGCTGTTTGCCGTTACCGATGCCTTGGACAACGATCTCGGCACGGCCGGCCTGCAGCGTGGCAATGTCGCCGGTTCCTACATGCACCTGATCGACCTGTCCGGAGAGGCCGGATGAGCGGCAGGATCGCCCATGGCGGCGGCATCACTGCCGCGGCGCATCTCTACGGCGGTGACGCCGACGATTGGCTCGACCTGTCGACAGGGATCAACCCCAACCTGGTGACGATCCCGCCGATAGAAGCGAGCGCATGGCACCGGCTGCCGGACCAGCATCTGGTGGAGCGCGCCAGGGCGGCTGCGCAGACCTATTACCGCAGTGGCGATTGCCGGCCATTGCCGGTGCCGGGGACGCAGTCGGTCATCCAACTGCTGCCGCGTCTGGTGGCCGAGGGCACGCGCGTCGCGGTGCTGGGGCCGACCTATGGCGAGTACAGGCGCGTGTTTTCGCTGGCTGGCCTTGCCGTCGATGAGATCGCCGATCTCGACGCCGTCACGGAGGCGCATGGGCTGGTGGTGGTGGTCAATCCCAACAATCCGGATGGTCGCGTTCATATGCCCGACCAACTGGTGGCGCTCCAGCATCGACTTCGCCGGCAGGATGGCTGGCTGGTGGTCGACGAGGCATTTGGAGACGGCAGCCCGCAGGCGAGCCTTACGCCGCTGGCGTCCGGCATGGACAAGCTGATAGTCTTCCGGTCGTTCGGAAAATTCTTCGGGCTGGCCGGTATCAGGCTCGGTTTCGTGATCGCCAATCCCTTCCTGCAGGAACGTTTTGAGGACTGGCTCGGACCCTGGGCAGTTTCGGGTCCGGCGCTATCGCTGGCGGCCAACGTGTTTGCCGGAGATACGGCAGCAATCGGCAGGCGGCTGGCCGAACGCAGCGCTGCATTGCGCTCGGTGCTTGCCGGCGCGGGGCTATCGGTTACCGGCGGGACCGATCTGTTCGCTCTCGTTGCCGACAGCCGGGCGGGTGCGATTCACGAGCACCTTTGCCGGCATCACATTTTGGTCCGCAAATTCGACTATGCCGCAGAGTGGCTGCGTTTCGGGCTGACGGCCGATGCGGCAGAGGATCGCCGGCTGGCATCGGCACTCACCGGGTTGACATCATGATCATCGACGAACACCTGCTCATCCTCGTATTGGCTCTGCTGCTCGACCGGATCGTCGGCGATCCAGACTGGCTGTGGACGAGACTGCCGCATCCGGTGGTGCTGTTCGGCAAGGCGATCAGCTTTGTCGACAAGCGCTATAATCTGACGCGGCTTTCGGCCGCAGACCGTCGTCGCAACGGTCTCGTGTCGATACTGGCTTTGCTGGCGCTGAGTGCACTTGCCGGTGGCGTGCTGCATGCTTTGCTCGGGATGTTCGGCTGGCTCGGTCTGCTGATCGAAGCGGTGCTGGTGGCGGTTTTCCTGGCCCAGAAGAGCCTCGCCGACCATGTCATTGCTGTCTCGGAGGCATTGCGGCAGGAGGGGCTCGAAGGCGGACGGCGCGCGGTGTCGCGCATTGTCGGTCGCGATCCCGAGACGCTCGACGAGCCCGCTGTCTGTCGGGCGGCCATCGAGAGCCTGGCGGAGAATTTTTCCGATGGCGTGGTGGCGCCGGTGCTCTGGTACTCGGTTTTCGGCCTGCCGGGCCTGCTTCTATACAAAATGCTCAATACGGCCGATTCGATGATTGGCCACAAATCCGAGACCTATATCGATTTCGGCCGGGCGTCGGCACTGCTCGACGATGTCGCGAACTGGCCGGCGGCGCGGTTGTCGATCCTGTTGATTGCCCTCGGGGCGATGGTGCGACGTGGTGTGACGGCGCTCAACAATGCCTTTCGCATCGCCGCGCGCGACGGTGGTCTGCACCGTTCGCCGAATTCCGGCAGGCCGGAGGCAGCCATGGCCGGCGCTCTCGATATACAGCTGGCGGGTCCGCGTATCTATGCCGGAGAGACCGTGCGGGAGCCGATGATCAACGGATCCGGGCGAGATACCGCGACCGTCAGCGATGTCGAGGCGGGCGTGGCCATCTTCTACACGGCCTGCAGCGTACTGGCGCTGGCCGTGCTTGCGGGTTTTCTCGCTTTACTTTAATTTCTCAATAAAGATTTGCGCCCGATCCACAAATAATAATTAGGCAGCGCGCGTCGTGCAAATTAATTCAATATAGAAAACTTCGTGCTATTCCTTTCCCAGTCGAAATTGCTCGCTCCGAAGCAACGACCGAGGGGAAAATCATGAAGACGACGATTCCTGCTGCTGTGGCAACTCTCTGCCTCGGTTTTTATGCTGCGTCTGCCGATGCTTCGGCGCTCCTGGCGCGGATCGACATTGCCGCGCAGACGATGACAGTCAGCGAAAACGGCATCACCCGCTATCAGTGGAAAGTCTCGACGGCCCGGCCGGGTTATGTCACGCCGACCGGCAACTATACCGCCAAGTGGCTGTCCCGCGACCATCACTCGAAGAAGTATGACAACGCCCCGATGCCCTTCGCGGTGTTCTTCAACGGCGGCTATGCGGTGCATGGGACCACCGAGGTCCGCCGTCTCGGCCGGCCGGCGTCTCACGGTTGCGTCCGCTTGCAGACCGCGAATGCTGCTGTGTTCTTCTCTATGGCGAGCCAAGCCGGGCTTGAGAACACACGCATTATCATCAGCCAATAAGCCAGTGACCGCCCTGCCTGACACACTGTCCCAAATTTTGGGCAGGCTGTCGCGCAGGCCATTGGCTTTTGAGACGGATTTCCCTATGACGAAGATCGAAAGATCATTTGAAGAGGTACTGGCGTGACTGCTACATTCGATAAGGTTGCCGACATCATCGCGGAAACGAGCGAAATCGACCGGGCGACGATTACGCCGGAAAGCCACACGATCGACGATCTCGGCATCGATAGCCTCGATTTCCTCGATATCGTGTTTGCGATCGACAAGGAATTCGGCATCAAGATTCCGCTGGAAAAGTGGACGCAGGAAGTCAACGAAGGCAAGGTCTCGACGGAGGAGTATTTCGTCCTCAAGAATCTCTGCGCCAAGATCGATGAGTTGCGCGCCGCCAAGGCCTGAGCCACCGCTGCATCTTTGCCAACGCCCTGCCGCCTTTGATAGGACGGCCGGGCGGTTTTGTTCCAAGCACTATCTCCCACCCGCTTTGCTTTTTCTCGCGGGTCGGACCGGAGAGCACCATGCTGCTGGAATATTTCCAGATGATCGACCGGATCGAGTCCGTCGACCTGTCCAAGGGTATCTTGAGGGCGCGCTCCGTCGTGCCGTCCAACAGTCCGGTTTTCGAAGGCCATTTTCCCGGAATGCCGTTGGTTCCGGGTGTCCTCTTGATCGAGACCATGGCGCAGGCGTCCGGCATGCTCGTTCTGGCCGCCACGAATTTTGCCGCGATGCCGTTCCTGATGACCGTCGACGGCGCGAAGATGCGTTCCTTCGTCGAGCCGGATGCGGTACTCGATATCGAGGCCATTCTGGAACATGGCGGATCCGGCTATGCTGTCACCAAGGCGAAGATCACTGTCGCCGGCAAGAAGGTCTGCGATGCGCAGTTGAAGCTGCGCACGCTGCCGTTTAATGAGGTGCCGCTGGCCGATATTGTTCGCAAGCGCGCCACGGAAGTCGGGCTTCTCGACGCGATTGCTGCCAGCGCCTGAACAGGTTTGGCCATCCGCGACGCAGCCGAAAAGGATTGATGTATGAGCAAGGCTCCCAATGACGTCGTCATCACAGGCGTCGGTATCGTAACCTGCCAGGGCGTCGGCAAGGATGCGCATGTTGCGCTGCTGACATCGGGCACATCGCCGGCTGTCATCGTCGAGACAGAAAAATTCAAGCCCTATCCCGTGCACCCGTTGCCAGAGATCGACTGGTCGCAGCAGATCCCCAAGCGCGGTGACCAGCGGCAGATGGAGAACTGGCAGCGCATCGGCGTCTTTGCCGCCGGTCTTGCGCTCGACGACGCCGGCTTCAAGGACAATTTCGAGGCATGCGGCGCGATGGACATGATCGTTGCTGCCGGCGGTGGCGAGCGCGACATCAATGTCGATACGCTGATCGTCGACGAGGGCCTGAAGCGCAACGACCGCGAATTGATGCTCAACGAAAAGCTGACGACAGAGCTACGGCCAACGCTGTTTCTCGCCCAGCTTTCAAACCTGCTCGCAGGCAATATCTCTATCGTCCACAAGGTCACCGGCTCGTCGCGGACCTTCATGGGCGAGGAGGCTGCCGGCATATCGGCGGTCGAGACCGCCTTTCACCGCATCAAATCCGGCGAATCCACCCATGCGCTGGTCGGCGGCGCGTTTTCGGCAGAGCGGCTGGACATGATCCTGCTGTTCGAATCGATCGGCGGCCACAGCGTCGGCGACTGGCAGCCCTTGTGGTCGCGTCGCGAGGGCAGCGGCGGCGGCATGATCGTCGGCTCGCTCGGAGCCTTCCTGGTTCTGGAATCCCGGGCCCACGCCGAAAGCCGTGGTGCCCATATCTATGCGACGATCGACGCGATCGAGGGTGACCGCGGCAACCGCGACGACGGCAGGTTCGAGGCTCGCCTCGAGCGGTTGCTCGAGCCCGCCATGGGTTCCGGCAGCGAAGCAATCGTGTTTTCCGGAAGCTCCGGCCTCCACGAGATTGCAGCCCGCGAGAAGGCAGTGCTGGACAAGGCGCTTCCGGAAGCGGCGATCCGTGGCTATGGCGGCGTGACCGGACACGGGCTCGAAACGCAGTTTCCGCTCGGCATCGCGTTTGCCGCACTGGCGCTGGCCAACAAGGCCAAGGTGCCGGCGTTCGACCCAAACCATGAAAAGCCGATGGGCACAGCCGCCCGGACGGCGATCGTGACAACCGTCGGACATACGCGCGGCGAGGGCGTTGCCGTCCTGTCCACTGAGCCTCAGGAGTGATGAGCATGACAGCTGCAGCCTATAGGGACCATCTCGGACGCCCGATCGTTGCCGTCACCGGCATGGGCATCATCACCTCGCTCGGCCAGGGCCTGAAGGACAACTGGGATGCGCTGACATCAGGCGTTTCCGGTATCCACGCCATCACGCGCTTTCCGACCGACAACATCTCGACCCGCATCGCCGGTACCGTCGATTTCATCGAGGTGCCGATTTCCAACGCCGTCGAGCGCTCCTATGCGTTTGCCCGCGAGACCACCGTCGAGGCGCTGGCGCAGGCTGGCCTGTCCGGTGATTTCAACGGTCCGCTGTTCCTGGCCGCGCCGCCGATCGAACCGGAATGGAGCGCCCGTTTCGCTCTTGGCGATCGCTCGCCGCCGGCCGATCACCCGGGCGATGCCTATGAGCGATTTCTTGCCGCCATGCGCGAACGTCCGGATCCATCCTTCCACGAGGCCGCCTCGTTCGGCGCCATCTCGGAGCGTCTTTCCGACCGTTTCGGCACGCGCGGTCTGCCGGTAACCCTGTCGACAGCCTGTGCCTCGGGCGCCACCGCAATCCAGCTCGGGATCGAGGCGATCCGCCAGGGTCGCACCGAGCGGGCCTTGTCGGTTGCGACAGACGGCTCGCTGAGCGCCGAGGCGCTGATCCGCTTTTCGCTGCTGTCGGCGCTGTCGACCCAGAACGATCCGCCGACCAAGGCATCGAAGCCGTTCAGCAAGGACCGGGACGGGTTCGTGATTGCCGAGGGTGCTGCGACGCTGGTGCTGGAATCGCTGGAATCAGCTGTTGCCCGTGGTGCAAAAATCCTCGGCATCATGAAGGGCGCCGGCGACAAGGCCGACAGTTTTCATCGCACCCGCTCGTCACCCGACGGCGCGCCGGCCATTGCTACGATCCGGGCGGCTCTCGCGGATGCCGGCATGGCGGAGACCGACATCGGCTATATCAACGCCCACGGCACCTCGACGCCGGAAAACGACAAGATGGAATATGGTGCGATGCTGGCCGTCTTCGGCGAGCGGCTGGCCAAGATCCCGGTGTCGTCCAACAAGTCGATGATCGGCCATACGCTGACTGCTGCCGGTGCCGTCGAGGCCGTGTTCTCGCTGCAGACGATGCTGACGGGTACGCTGCCGCCGACCATCAACTACGCCATCCCAGACACCAGCATCGACCTCGACGTGGTGCCGAATGTCAAGCGCGAGACACAGGTCCACGCGGTGCTGTCGAACTCGTTTGGCTTCGGCGGGCAGAATGCCAGCCTTGTCATGGCGCTCGATCCGGCCTAGAGGCCGAGAATGACGCAAGTTTGTTTGAAACACAGCCGCCTTGCGAGAGGGCGGCTGTTTTCATTCGGCCCGATGCGTGATCCTTTGCGCCGGCATCCGCGTACTGCCAACGGAATGGCTTCCAGTTCTGGACGAAATGCTCTAGAGCCTGTCGCCACACGATTTACTTGATAACGCCTTCGGGCGGAGGGCCTTTCCATGCGTGCTTTGCAACTCGTCGACGACCGCAAGCTTGAAATCACCGACCTGCCTGAACCGGATGCGCCCGGTCCCGGCGAGGTGACGTTGCGCGTCAAAGCGGTGGCGCTGAACCATATCGACGTCTGGGGATGGCGCGGCATGGCCTTTGCCAAGCGCAAGATGCCGCTTGTCATCGGCGCCGAAGCATCCGGCGTCGTCGAGGCTATCGGCCCTGGCGTATCCAGCGTATTGCCGGGCCAGCTGGTGTCGATCTATGGCGCGCGCACCTGCGGCCTTTGCCATCACTGCCGCGCGGGCCGCGATAATCTCTGTGAAAACGTCAGCGGCGTGCACGGCTTTCATCTCGACGGCTTTGCGCAGGAGAAGGTCAACCTGCCGGCCCGTCTGCTGGTGCCGGCGCCTCCCGGCGTCGATGCCATTGCGGCAGCGCTTGCCCCGGTCACTTTCGGCACCGTCGAGCACATGCTGTTCGACAATGCCAAACTGCAGTCCGGCGAGACCATCCTCATCCATGCCGGCGGCTCCGGTATCGGCTCGGCGGCGATCCAGCTGGCAAAGAACATCGGCTGCACCGTCATCACCACGGTCGGTTCCGACGATAAGATCGAACGGGCAAAGGCTCTTGGCGCCGATCATGTCATCAATTATCGCGTCGACCGCTTCGAAGGGGTCGTGCGCAAGCTCACCAAGAAGAAGGGCGTCGACGTCGTCTTCGAGCATGTCGGAAAGGACACGTTCGGACCGTCGATGTTCTGCCTGAAGCGCGGCGGTCGGCTCGTCACCTGCGGCTCGACATCCGGCGTGTCGGCTGAGATCAACCTGATGATGCTGTTCCAGCAGCAGCTGAAGCTGATGGGCTCGTTCGGCTGCCGCATGGAAAACATGGCGGATGCCATGCAGAAGATGGCGCGCGGCTACGTGCATCCCGTCATCGACACGGAAGTACGTTTCGACGACATCGACAAGGCGCTTGAGCGGATGGAGTCGCGGCAGATCTTCGGCAAGATCATCCTGAAGATGGATTGACCGGTGAAGCTCTTCATCACCCGGATCGTACTGGCCTTCCGGCACTTTCGCCAATGGTCGATCGCGCAGCTGGCCTTTGGGTTCCTGAATTTCCTGAAGCTGTTTCCAGCTGATGGCGGCATACGGTTTGCCGACTGGCTGATGCGCAAGGTCGGTCCGCGTACGCGTCGTCATGCGCTAATGCTCACCAATCTGCGCAATGCTTTTCCGGAAAGGAGCGATGCGGAGATCGAGGCAATCGCGCTTGCCAGCTGGGGGAGCATGGGGCGGCTGGCGGCGGAATATGTGTTCCTCGACCGCCTTTTCGACTTCGATCCCGAGAAGACCGAGCCGGGCCGCATCGAGGTTTCCGGCGTCCCGATCTTTCTGGAATTGCGCGACAATCCACGGCCATTCATCGTTTTTACCGCCCATACTGGAAATTTCGAACTGCTGCCGGTGGCCAGTGCCGCCTTCGGGCTTGAAGTCACCGTGCTTTTCAGGCCTCCGAACAATCCTTATGTCGCAAAGAAAGTCTACGACTTCCGCGCCAAGCGGATGGGTCATCTGGTTCCCTCGCATGCCGGCTCGTCCTTTGCGCTCGCGCGCCAGTTGGACGAGGGCGGCAGCGTCGGCGTGCTCGTCGACCAGAAATTCCGCAAGGGACTGCGGACGAAATTCTTCGGCCGCGACGTGAAGACCAATCCGCTGCTGCCGAAGCTGGTGCGGCAGTTCGAATGCGAGGTCTATCCGGCCCGCTGCGTGCGGCTGCCGAACAATCGCTTCCGGCTGGAAATCGAGCCAAGGATGGAGCTGCCGCGCACCGATACCGGCGCACTCGATCTGCCGGCCACTGCCCAGATGATGAACGACAAGGTGGAAAGCTGGGTACGGGAAAATCCGGAGCAATGGCTCTGGTATCATGACCGGTGGAATATCAAGAAGCACGTCTTGAAATGATATCAATGGGTTACGTCCATTGTACCTAGTTGATCCGAGTGGATGTCAAAAATTGCGATTGTGGAAAAGTCGTCGAAAATCGATGCTAAAAAGCAACCATCCATATTGCAGTGCATTATAGTCGTTATTCGAAATAAATTCGTGACATAGTTCAGTCATATGCTTCTGACGGGGCAGGGATGATGGATTTGAAAAGACGAAATTTCCTGGTTGGCGCGGCAGTTGCAGCCGCAGCCGTCCAGACGACGACAACCGCAGCGGTGGCGGCCACGCCAGACCCTGCCCAGAATTCTACGATCGAGGTGATCAACCTCTGGACGGGTCCACCTCCGGGTGGCGCCGGTCCGGGCCAGGGCGAGAACCTGACGCCGCGCGGGTCGCTGACACAGATCTCGCTGCCGCGCATTATCATCCACAAGCCGGACAAGCCGACCGGGGCAGCGATGCTCATGTGTTCGGGCGGCGGATATGCGCGCGTCGATATCGTCAACGAAAGCACGCCGGCTGCCATCTACTTCGCGTCGCGTGGCATCACCTCCGTCGAACTCGTCTACCGCGTGCCGCAGGAGGGCTGGAGCATCCATGCGCCGTTCCTCGACGGTATCCGGGCGATGAAGATCCTCCATACGGAGGCGAAACGCCTCGGGATCGATCCGGCAAGGCTGGGCGTGATGGGCTTTTCCGCCGGCGGCCACGTTGCCGGGATGCTGGCCACCAAGGCCGCCGAGCAGTTCTACGTGCAAACCGACGAAATCGACAGTTCGCCGAGCGATGTCGCGTTCGCAGCGCTTCTCTATCCGGTCGTGACGATGATGGCACCGTTCGACCAGACCATGAGCCGTTTGAAGATCTGCGGCAAGAAGCCGACAGAAGACATGCGCGAGGCCTTTTCAGTCGAACAGCACGTCACGGAAGACATGCCGCCGACCTTCGTCGCGCATGCAATGGATGACCCTATCGTGCCCGTCGACCACAGCCTCATGCTGTTCCGCGCCCTGCGTGCCGCCGATGTCGACACCGAGCTTCACATCTTCCAATCCGGTGGCCACGGCTGGGGCATGGGCAAGACCCGGCCATCGGTGCGCAGCTGGACCCAGCTGGTAGAGACCTGGCTGCGGTTGAATGGCATGCTGCCGACCGTGTGAGGTCCATAAGCTGATAGCTGCGTTGGAACCTATGGCATCGCTTATGGTTGGGGATGGCAACTAGGAGAAAAAAATGACCAACGACAAGGCTGCAGCCAACAACAACAACGACGTCGACGCGAAAAAGCTGGATCCCACAAGCGATGCGGCGCGGAGCGACCCGAAACAGGCCGACGCCCATCGCGAAGAACTGAAGAAGACGGCGGAAAAGGGTTTCGATCGTGCCCTCGACAAATCCCCCGAGGACAAACGCTGAGGCATGTCTAAAGGAGAAATGTCCGGGAACAGTGGTAAAGCGTGACACGCTGATCTCAGAGATTGTAGCGCGCTTTTGATTTTTAATCGACCAGCTTCAGATCCCGTGCGAAACGCTGCCAGTTGGCGACGTAGCTTGTTGCCGAGCGACGCAGGCCTTCTATGGCGGCGTCGTCGAGAAGGCGGATCGCTTTTGCGGGCGAACCGACGATCAGCGAGCCGTCGGCAAATTCCTTGCCTTCCGTCACCAGCGCATTGGCGCCGACAAGGCAATTTTTACCGATGCGCGCGCCGTTAAGGATGGTGGCGCCCATGCCGACCAGCGTGTTGTCGCCGATGGTACAGCCGTGGACGATGGCGTGGTGACCGATCGTGCAGCCTTCTCCAATGACGACCGGAAAGCCGGCATCTGTGTGGACCATGCTGCCTTCCTGGATATTGGTCCGGGCACCGATGACGATCGGATCGTTGTCGCCCCGCAAGACCGCCCCAAACCAGATGCCGACGTCCTCGCCAAGCTCGACCTTTCCAATGATCGACGCATCCGGCGCCAGCCAGTAGCGTCCGGCAGGCGGCGTTTTCGGGGTCAGTCCTCCCAGCATATAGATCGGCATGGCGTTCTCCCGGTTAGATGACGGTCAGCGACATCGTGGCGACACCATCGACGCCACAGGTAATACGGTCGCCCTTGCTGACAGGGCCAACGCCCGCTGGCGTGCCGGTCAGGACCACATCGCCAGCGGTAAGCGTGAACAGCTTCGATAGTTCGACGATGATTTCTGGGATCTTCCAGATCATCTGCTCGATGTCGCCGTTCTGCACGCGCTCGCCATTGACCTCGAGCCAGATGGCGCCGGAGTTAGGATGACCGATGCGCTCGGTGGGTACCAGGGCTGAGACGGGTGCCGAATGCTCGAATGCCTTGGCAACCTCCCAGGGGCGGCCTGCCTTCTTGGCAATGGCCTGCAGGTCGCGGCGGGTGAAATCGATGCCAACACCGTATCCGTAAATGCAATCGAGCGCCGCCTCGGCCGGGATATCGTTGCCGCCGGATTTCAGCGCGATGACGAGTTCGACCTCGTGATGAACGTCGCTGGAAAGTGGCGGATAGGGAAAGTCGCTGCCGACGAGAAGATTGTCGGCATTCTTCTGAAAGAAGAAAGGCGGCTCACGGCTGGGATCGTGTCCCATCTCGATGGCGTGGTCGGCATAGTTTCGGCCTACGCAATAGACACGCCGCACCGGAAAGGTCGCAGCCATTCCATCGACAGGCAGAAGGGTAGGATGGGGCAGGGGAATGACGGTGGCAAGGTCGGTCATGGCGCAAACTCTTTCACTGATCAGAGCCTGTTGTCTCGCGATTCCGGCAACAAATCCAGCACTGTGTGGTGCCGTTTGCGTGATGATTTAAACGGGTGTGCGAAGGCTGCGGTCGCAACGTGGCGCCGGCATGGACCTTGATCGCGATTTCGGACGTCCGGGATTGCGATCCGGGTCGCGTGGTTGAGGACAGTGGTCGATGCTGTGCTTCGAAGCGCGCCGGCCTTCTCTCCGCCACGAAACGGGGAACCTTACTCCCCGGCGCTCGCAAGCATGAGGACCAATATGCTTTCTCCACTAAAAGCGATCGCCATGCTGGGCACGGCTACAGTTTTGACGATGCCGGCGCAGCAGCGAGCCCTGGCCAGTGAGAATGTCGGAGTGCGCGAAATTTCCGCACTGTCGCCTGAGCGCGGCACCGACCTCGACGTTATCGTCTGGTACCCGGCGCTCCTCGGTGGAAAATCCATGCTGCTGGGAGAAGGCATGTTCTCCGTGGGAACGCCTGCCATGCTTGGCGCTCCGATCTCGGAGGGTGCATTTCCCGTTGTCTTGCTTTCGCATGGCGCCGGTATCGCCGGAAACGCGCCGGCGCTGAGCTGGCTCGCAGCGCCACTGGCTAGCGAGGGTTTCATCGTGGCCGCCCCCAACCACCCCGGCAATTCGGGGCCCGGGCGATCCGCAGCGGAGACGATGAAACTTTGGCTGAGACCTGGCGATATCAGCGATACGCTGGATGCAATCGGGAAAGACGCCTTTTTCAAAGAGCATCTGGAAAGCGGCAAGACAGGTGCACTGGGCTTGTCGGCGGGCGGCAGCACAGCCTTGGCGCTGGCTGGTGCCCGGATCGATCCGCAGCGGCTGGCAAGTTATTGCGACACAGATGCGCTCAACCCATCGCTTTGCGACTGGGTTCGCCAAAGCGGTGTCGATCTTCATGCCATGGATATGCAGTCCGCCGGCCGTCAGAGCGAAGACAGGCGCATTCGATTTGCAATGGCGATCGACCCTGCGCCGATCGGCGTTTTCCAGCCCGGGACGTTTGCGGAAATTTCCATTCCCGTCGAGATCGTCAATCTCGGTAAGCCCGGTACAATTCCAGTCACCGCAGATGCGGCCGGAGTTGCCAAGGCGATTTTAAAGTCGAGATACTCGACGATCCCGGATTCCAGTCATTTCAGCATGTTCGCCGAATGCAAGCCGGGTGCTGAAGAGACCGCTACGGCAAAGGAGATCGGCGATCCGATCTGCAGGGATGGCGGCAGCCGCTCCAGGAGTGCCATCCACAGGCAGTTGATCGACATCGTGACGGCGGCCTTCAAGCGAGAGCTTGGTTCGGGTCGCTAAGGACAGGAGCGAGCCACCGCCTCACCGCACCACCATCCCGTTCTCCGCCACCAGCCTGCCGCCCTTGTAGACGGAGCGTTGTTTTGGGACGGAGACGACGGCTTCAGGGACATGGGCGGCCGTCAGCGTGACGAAATCGGCGCGGCAGCCGACCGTCAGGCCATAGTCCTCCAGCCGCAGCGCTTTGGCGCCCGAGGTCGTGACGACGTCGAAGGCGGCCCGCAGGTCTTCGTCGGTGTAGAAGCCGGAGCGGTAGCCGATCATCATGGCGCGGCCCAGCATGTCGCCATCGCCATAGGGCCACCAGCTGTCGCGGATGTTGTCGCTGCCGCTGAAGACGGTGACGCCGACCGACCGCAGCAGCGCTACCGGCGGGAAGGCGTGGTTGCCGGGCGCGTTGGTCATGATCGACACGCCGGAGGCCGCCAATTGCTCGCCGGCGCGCTTTGCCGCGTCAGGGGCGAGGTCGCCGAGGCCATAGGCGTGGCTGACGGCGACATGGCCCTCCATCGACAGCGAGCGGGTGCGGGCGCAGATTTCCTCGATGGTGAACTGGCCGAGCGTGCCACCATCGTGCAGGTGTATGTCGATATCGACGCCGCGGCGCTCGGCAATGTCGAAGATGACGTCGAGATGGCCGCCGAGGTCACGGTCGAAACTGGCCGGATCGAGCCCGCCGACGACATCGGCGCCCATGGCAATCGCCTCGTCCATCAGGCCTGGTGTGCCCGGGCTTTTCAGGATGCCGCTCTGGGGGAAGGCGACGAGCTGGATGTCGATCAGCCCGGCATACTCGTCGCGCACCTTCAGGATCTCCTTGAGGTGCTTGAGGCCCACGGAGCCGTCGACCATCACATGGCTGCGCATGGCGGTGGCGCCGTTGCCGATGGCAAGCTCGAGCTGCTTTCTGGCGCGCACGTCCATCGGTTCGGCAATGGCGAGGTTCTGGTGCTGGAAGGCGACGCGCTCGTACACGTCGAAGCCGGCGGTGCAAGGCTTGTGGGAAATCCACGGGCCGCCGTAGAAGCTCGTGTCGAGATGAATGTGGCCTTCGACGAAGCCGGGTACCACGAGCGCGCCGCCGAGATCGACGGTCGTGCCGGCGCCGGTGCCGAGGCTGCCGCTGGCGCCGATGGCAACGATGCGGCCGCCGGTGACGGCGATGTCGCTGAAGGATCCGTCGTCCAGCCGGGCATGGGTGAAAAGCGTGTCGATGGCGGTCAAATCTCTCTCCTTCGCAAGGGGCGTGCGCGTCTTCTGAGGCTTTGTAGCGCAATAATGCGACGGCGACAGCAAGGGCAGCCGGATCGGAGGCCTGAAAGCTTGGGGCGAGGCGATTCTTTTGGCCGGCTTCGACGGATGGGCATTGCTTTCGCCGGTGCGCCTATGGTTTGGTGCGCGCCTGCTTCCGGCGTCCCAAATTATCGGATTTCACATGGTCGACATTTTCTGGCGCTGCCTTGTCATCGGCATTGGCGCAACGATCCTCATGGATCTCTGGGCGATCCTTTACGCCCGGCTTTCCGGCGGCGGCATGCCGAACTGGGCGCCGGTCGGCCGCTGGTTCTATCACCTCAGCCATGGCACGGTGTTTCACGACGATATCAATGCGAGCGCGCCCTATGCCCACGAACTGGCGCTCGGCTGGATCGGCCACTATGCTGTCGGCATCGCCTACGCCTTCCTGCTGGTGGCGATCACCGGCCCGGGCTGGCTGCAGGCGCCGACATTCCTGGTTGCCTGGATCTGGGCGATCGTCACCGTGGCGGCTGGCTGGTTCCTGCTGCAGCCGGGGCTTGGCATCGGCTGGGCAGCATCGAAGACGCCCAATCCGAACAAGGCTCGCCTGCTCAACCTGGTGGCTCACACGGTATTCGGCTTCGGGCTGTATGGGACGGCGCTGCTGATCCGTTGAATTTACGGGCGGCGCGCGCGCCGCCGACGCTTAAGGAGACTTTGACATGGCCGACGACGAATTCATGACGCTGTACAAGGCAGGCAAGTTCAAGGAGGCGCTGGCCTCGGTGACCGGGACCGACCCCAAGGCGAAATGGACGCCGAGCCGCTATGCCATCGACAAGCGCGTCAACAAGCCGATTTTCTATCGCGGCAACAAGCGCGTTGAGAAGGATGCCAACGGCGAGTGGCAGCTTTCCAAGCACAAGTTCGAGTTCGACGACTAAAGATTTAGTTCGTGTCAGACGACGAATTCGCCTTTTCGGATGGCCTCGGGAACGCCCGATTTCCGCCTTGCTGCTGTCGCGTCGCTGTCTTCGTTGCGGGTTATGCTGATGGCTCTTCCTAGTGCAGTGCAGCATGGTTAATTTTTAACGACTCACATGCTAGGAAGGGAACGAAGACGGCGCATGCGTCGTTTATCCGGTAGCTATCAGGAGGGCCCCGACCATGATCTTCAATTTCTTCAACGCCCGCAAGCGCGCCGCTTCCATCGAAGTCGATGCCATCGATTTTTCCCGCGAAGAAGCGCTGCATCCGGCACTCGAAGCTCTGGTCCTCGCCCAGGAAAAGCAAGTTAATCTCTCGTCGCACGAACGCGACTACGGCGCCAAGCGCGCGCCGATACAGATGCCGGTTGCCTTTATCTAAAGCACCGATCTCCAAACATCACAGGGCCCGGTCGGTTTCATGCCCGGCCGGGCCTCGCTTTTTTGTCGGGTCCGCTATATACAGCGATGCACGCGCGCCCAAGGGCCATGCGCTCCCGACATGAAGATCCCAAACCAAATGCCAATGAATTCCCCATCCACCTACACGGCGCCCGTGCCGACAGCGTCGCCCTATGCATCCGGCGGAAAAATCTTCGCCGTCGCCCCCATGATCGACTGTACAGCGCGCTTTTAAGCTATTGAAATCATTCGTCTCTTTATTTTCAAAAGGTCGATGGTGCAGTTTTGGTGCAATTTGTGCTAAACGACTGGTGCAGATTCAACCAAGGGTGACGCGGGGCTGGGCGTGGCGGGGAATGTCTGCGGGTTAGCGGGCAGTGGCTGAAAACCTGCCCGCTGGGGGGAGTGTCGCAATGGGGCGCTACTCAGGCTTCTGAGCTTGGTGCAGTTGGGCGTTCCGCCGCTTTGGTGAGGTTAACCAGGGACGAGCGCTTTGCCCCACCCGGGCCGAGCAGGTCACTGCTCCAAGGAGAGAAGATCGCCGGGTCGTGGGGTGATGTCATAGTGTCGATGGGCGAGGCTGAGCACCTTGGCAATCCGTCCAACTCCATGTCGTCGCGCAGCCACTCATGGTGCATGTCACACACCCCGTTGCCCGCCTTCCACGATTCCAAGAAGTAGATTTTCTTACCGAGACGTTTTGCGTGCTCTATTTCGCCTAGCGTCGATGAGCCGATGTACCCGTACATATTAAGAACGAAAATCGAGTCACTCGCCGCGATCTTACGGAGGTGGGCTGCATCGAGGTCAGCTTTCTGATCATCAGAGTACCACTGCTTAACCCCGGATTTGTCGCTTGGGTAGACCGCGACAGAGAACACCGTGTGCCCCGCGAGTGTCAGCGCTTCGTTCCAAGCCTTGAACAGCCTTTCGAACCGCGCCGACCCGCAGAGGGTAATTATATCGTTCACATTCCTTTCCTAGGCGGCTCGTGGCCGCGTCTGTTGGTGTCAGCGGTGAGTGTACAAGACCGGGAATCCACTATTCAACAATCCGTTGAATAGACTGGACGAATGGTGCAGTTGGCGAAAATATTGGTGCAGCTGTGGTGCAGTTCTTGGTGCAGTTCAAAAGTTACCCAGCGTCACTGCCAATGGATTCAAATGGTTGCGCGTGGTAGAGAGTGGCCCAAAATGGCCGTGGCGCAGCGTGGTCCTGCGTGGTGCAGTTGGAAAAACATTGACAAATCAATATCTTAAAGGCGAAAAAGTCTTCGCCGTCGCACCTATGATCGACTGGACGGATCGGCATTGTCGGTTTTTGCATCGGCAGATCAGCCGGGAAGCGTTGCTTTATACGGAGATGGTGGTGGCGGATGCTATCATCCATGGGCCGCGTGACAGGCTGCTCGGGCATCATGCCGAGGAGCATCCGGTGGCGCTGCAGGTTGGCGGCTCGGATGCGGGCAAGCTTGCCGAGGCGGTGCGGATTGCCGCCGATTACCGCTATGACGAGATCAACCTGAATGTCGGCTGCCCTTCGGACCGGGTGCAGTCCGGCACGTTCGGCGCTTGCCTGATGCTGACGCCGGATGTTGTTGCCTCTGCCGTGGCGGCGATGAAGGCGGTGACAGACTTGCCGGTGACGGTGAAATGCCGGATCGGCGTCGACGAGCAGGACCCCGAGGTGGCGCTGCCGGACCTGATGGTGCGGGTGCTCGACGCCGGTGCCGACGCCATCTGGATCCATGCGCGAAAAGCCTGGCTGAAGGGCCTGTCGCCGAAGGAAAACCGCGATATCCCGCCGCTCGACTATGACTTCGTCTACCGCATGAAGCAGCGCTTTCCGGATGTGTTCATCGGCATCAACGGTGGCATCAAGACGCTCGACGAGGCAGAGATGCACCTGCGCCATGTGGATGGCGTCATGCTGGGCAGGGCGCCTTATGGCGATACGGCGGTTCTCGCCGATGTCGACCACCGCATCTATGGCAAGCCTTTTTGTGCGCCAGACTGGATGGCGGTGCGCGATACGATGATGACATATGCCGGCGCCCACATCGCCGGTGGCGGACGATTGCAGCAGGTGACGCGCCATATGATCGGGTTGTTTTCGGGCATGACCGGGGCGAGACGGTTCCGGCAGATCCTGTCGAGCGATGCGGCCAAGCCGGGCGCAGGGCCGGAGGTCATCACCGCCGCCTTTGCCGCCGTGGATTTCTCGCCCGCCGAGCCGACGGCGCTTTCGGCCTGACGGCGTCGCCGGCAAGTAAGTTGCGGTGCCAGATCTCCCCCCTCTGTCCCTGCGGGACATCTCCCCCACAAGGGGGGAGAGTGGGCGGAACGGTCAGCCCGCCAGACGAAGATCAGCCGAAAGCCAGGGTCCGCAAGGGAAAAGAATAATCTCCCCACTTGTGGGGGAGATGTCAGCGCAGCTGACAGAGGGGGGCACCGAGCAACGAGGTGGTCTCCCAGGCAATTGCCAAATCTCCAACTCAGGCCCAAAGCACAAAAAAACGGCGCGCCCTGCAGCACGCCGTTCTTGTAAAATTTCGTCGTGACTGGACGGGTCTCAGAAAGCCGAGATGTTGACGGCCTTCGGGCCCTTGCCCATGCGATCCGGCTCGGTGTCGAACGTGACCTGCTGGCCTTCGCGCAGCGACTGGATGCCGGAAGCCTGGAGAGCGGAGATGTGAACGAACACATCCTTCGCGCCGCCTTCTGGCGTGATGAAACCAAAACCCTTGTCCTGGTTGAAAAATTTAACGGTGCCCTTGGTCGCCATGGAAATAGTCCTTTTCCCTCTAGTCCATTTTGCCCGGTGGTCGAAGCCGGACGGTTGTGCCTTCGCGCGGCGCGGAAGACGGGTCGAGTAGTCACGTACGGGGAAAGAACGTCTACGCAGGCTTTGCCACATCTGTCCAGTCACCGGCAAGTAAATGCCCGAGAACCAATTCGTGGCAGCATTTTTTTAAAAAAGCAAGCGACAAAATTTTGACACGTTTCAACCTGCGCGGCATAGCGCCTTTAAATCAAGGGTTTGAAGGGTTTTTGAAGCCCCACGCAAGCCGGTTGTACCATTTCGGGAGGTTGCGTTGATGCATTTTTCGCTGTCCCGGATCGGGATTCCGGCTCTTCCCGGACGTGGTTTCGGGCAGTTTCAGGCGCACAATTCTGACCTCGCAGACCACCGGCATGGTCCGTTATATTCCGCCTATAAAGCCTCTGCCCCGATGGCCCGGCGGCGTGATTTTCGCGCCCGTTGGCACAGGTTTTCGGCATGCGGCCGACGGCCAGTCGCCATAAGGTTGTGGTTGCCTTAAAGTCGGGGATATCGTGACGGTCTCCACAATTTGGTCCCGAGCAAGGCCGATGATATCAACGCGCTGCGGGGGTTGAAGCCGGGCGTGCAAGAGGCTAGTCGGAGTGGGTGCGTGCGGGCAGGCGGAAGAGGTAGCAAGATGATGGATCCCTATGCGATGCTCGGTCTCGCGCGCGATGCGGGCCTCGATGCGATCAAGAGCGCCTATCGGAAAGCTGCCAAGACCGCCCATCCCGACAGCGGCGGCGATGCGGAGCACTTTGGCAGGCTGCAGGCGGTGTACGAATTGCTGCAGGACCCGATCCGCCGCAAGGTCTACGACGACACCGGCTACGATCCGCAGCTGGCCGATCCGCGCGACCTGCAGGGGGCGGCGATGATCGAGGCGCTGGTCAACGATTTCATTCTCGATGAGCGCGAGCCCGGCTCATTCGATCCGGTTGCCGCGATGCGCCGCAAGCTCTCGGACGAGGCGGTCAAGAACCGCTTCCACATCCTAGAGCTGGAACGCCACCGGGCCCGCGTCCGCAAACACATGGACCGCCTCGGCCGCCGCCCCGAAGCCGACGTCCTCGGCTCCATGCTAAGGGCCCGGACATCAGCCATCGCCGAGGCAATCCGCAAGGCGGAAGCGCAGGTGGCGACGATCGAGCACGCGTATACGATGCTCGAGGAGTATGGCTACGAGATGGACGTGGTGGAGTTACGGGCGGCGGAGTAGTGACCTCGTATAGGCGCCAAAATAGACGGGAAAATCTTTAACCGTTGTCTTCTTTTCCAGAAATCGAGTAGTTTTTGAGTGTGACGATACGCGGCCGCGATCGCATTTCGAAGCTTAACGCTACATGCAAGATTTGATCTGTTTGGTGGCAATTCTATATATGCGCCGTTGTATCAGTTTCTTATACTCCAATATGGCCGTGATGCTCAGACTCTATTTTGTAGTATGGTTGACTGTCTTGGTTTTTAAGTTCACCTTTTGATCTTATGATTCGTCTTGCGTGCCAATGGAGTTTGACGAAATGAACTTGCGCGGCGCTCTTAGAAATATTTCGCACGAACTTGGCCTTAAAGGTCAGTATACATACGAAGAAGTTATCCGTGAATTGAGAGTTAGGCATTCCAATCTAATCATTGCAGAGTCGCGGAAGCTTGAAACAATGGCCTTGAGGCGCATGCTAAGCGATGTCGAGGCGAGGCAAACTAAGACAAACCGTACCTTACAGGGAGAGCTTTTTCCCGAGTTGGCTGGGTTTCCAGGATCTTATGACGCCCGTAGCGTAGGGCTGACGGATAAAAAGGGCGTTCGAGTGTTGCTGCAGTTGCTTTCTATCAAATCAGTTCGGCAGATTTCCAACTATTCAGAAACTCCAAGGAAAAATGATTCATTGCAAGCTAGGCTCAAATCCTGCCTAGACGTTCTTTCTCCTCATATACAGTCGGATGATGAAGTATTTTGTGATGTTATCAGACGCAGTCGGAAATAGCTCCGGAAGTTGCCTGCGCCGGTTCTTGCCTTAGGCGGTAGATCCGATCTCACACCCCCCCATCACAATATCGTAACCACCCCATTAACCTCCCGGTAACCCTCGACGGGCTCCAATTGGGCCTTCGCGCGGCCGGAAATGTTCCGAAATCCGGCCTGAGTTTGTCCAAAACCCGTCTGGAATATCATGCCCGCAAAACTCCCCATTTTCGCCGTCGCCGCCCTTGTCGCCTCTTCTGCCGCGGCGTTTGCCGAGCCTAGCCGGATCCAGCAGTTCGATGACTGGGGCGTCTATTCCTATGCGGCGAAGTCTGGGACGGTCTGCTATGCGCTTTCGATGCCGACGAAGATGGAGCCTGCCGGAATCGACCATGGGAAGAACTTTTTCCTTGTGTCGCCCTCTGCCGACGGCGGCTTCGTGCCCGAGGCGGTGCGCGGCTATATGCTGAAGCCGGGGGCGCCGATCACCGTTGCGGTCGACGACAAGCGCTTCGCCATGGTGTCCAAGGACAATGCCGCCTGGGTGCGGGACGTGGCGCAGGAGCCGGATCTGGTGGCGGCGATGCGCGGTGGCAGCGATATGACCGTCAGCGCCACCTCGAAACGCGGCACTCCGACCCGCTATACCTATTCTCTGGCCGGCATCTCTGCGGCGCTGAAGAAGGTCTCGGCCTGCCGGTGAGGGTGCCCTTGTCCTGCAGCCTTATGGCCGTCGCCGGTTTTTCGGCCATTGTGCTGCTGGTCTCGCCACTCTCGCAGCCGCTGCCATCCGCGGCACCTCTGCTTTCAGGCGCTGGTTCGCCGGCTCCGGTGCTGGCGCCCGGATTTGCGCGCGGCAGCGAAAGCGGCTTGGCCGTGCCGCGTTTCGTGTCGCTGAAGCCGCGCAAGGCGCGCTTGCGCATCGGGCCTTCGCTCGATTATGCGACGCGCTTCATCTATGTCGCGCCCGGCCTGCCGCTCGAGGTCATCCAGGAATATGGACGCTGGCGGCAGGTGCGGGATTCCGACGGTACGTCCGGGTGGATGTATGGCTCGCTGCTATCGGGCCAGCGGACCGGCATTGTCGGCCCCTGGCTCTCGGCCAACGTGCCGCTGCGGGTCGCCGCCAATGCCAAGGCGAGCGCAATCGCGGTGCTGCAGCCGAAGGTGCTGCTGAGGCTATCGGCCTGCGACGGCAGCTGGTGCCGCGTGCATCTGAGCGGGCTGCGGCTCACCGGCTATATCAGGCAAGCCGCCATCTGGGGTGCCTATCCTGGCGAGGTTTTCGGGTGAGGGCGCAAGCTGGCGATCAATTCGCTCGCCGCAGCACCTGCGCCTAAACGCAGGCATCGGATCGTTACGACGGGCGCACGTTTGCGCCGATCTCCATCATCAGCGCTGGGCGGTTCCGTCGATCTTCAGGCGGATCTGGTCGACATTGCCGCGCACATAAATCGTCAGCGGGTTGCCGCCGGCGCCGGATACGGCAAATGCGATGATCGACACGTCTTCCTCGAAGGTCGTCACATAGAGCACCTGCGCCGGATTGACGTAGACGGGCTGGTTGTGGGTATTCTTGAAGCCGATCAGCGCCATGGTTTCGTCCTCCTTAGGGCAAGTGACATATGGCTTGCCATGCGGAGATTGCCTTAGTCTTAACAGCGCGGCCGCAACCTATCAACGAGCGCTACCGGACCCAAGTTTTTTCGCTTTTCGCGCTCCGCCGCCCTTGTTTTTACCGCCCCGGCCGTCCCGTCTTGCCCTTGGTGCGCTTCTGGCGCTTGACGTCGCCGGCGTCTTCGTAGGAGCCGGCGCCGGCCTTGGCGCGGATGATCGGGCGCAGGTCGTCCTTGCCGGATGCGGAGCTGCCGTCCTTGTCCGGCTGGCCTTCGAGCAGCGGCGAAAAGCGCTTCTTGCTGCTCACCGTTTCCGGCGGGCGTTCCGGCAGGCTGCCCGCCGCTGGCTTCTCCGTCCGCCCGACCGTCATCTCGTCGAGGCTGTTCTTGCGGAACAGCGGCCGGGCCGTATCGGTGCCGGGTCCCATGTCGTCGAGGGAGGGTTTCTGAAAGTAGGAGGCCGAGGATGCGGATACGCCTCCCTCCGTCGGCTGCGCCGACATCTCCCCGACAAGGGGGGAGATGGGAGTTTTGCGCTTGCCCTTTGGCTTGCCGTTGTCGCCTTCGACCGCCCTGGCTTCTTGGCGGGCCATCGGGTCGTCCATGACGGCGAGTTCGGCGGCCTTGAGGCGCTTGATCTCGTCGCGCAGCCTTGCTGCCTTCTCGAAGTCGAGGTCGGCTGCGGCGTCGCGCATCTGCTTTTCCAGCGCGTTGAGATGGGCCTGCAGGTTGCCGCCCACCAGGTTGCCGCCATCGGCAAAGCCCTTGCCCGACACGCCCGAGATATCGGCGCGAACGTGGTCGCGCTCGTAGACGCTGTCGAGAATGTCGGAAATCCGGGCCTTCACCGATTCCGGCGTGATGCCGTGGGCGGTGTTGTAAGCCATCTGCTTTTCGCGGCGGCGCGAGGTTTCTTCCATCGCCCGCTTCATCGAGCCGGTGATGTTGTCGGCATAGAGGATCACCTTGCCGTCGACGTTACGCGCCGCGCGGCCGATGGTCTGCACCAGCGACGTCTCGGAGCGCAGGAACCCTTCCTTGTCGGCATCGAGAATGGCGACGAAGCCGCATTCCGGGATGTCGAGGCCCTCACGCAGAAGGTTGATGCCGATGAGCACGTCGAAGGCACCGAGCCGCAGGTCGCGAATGATCTCGATGCGCTCCAGGGTGTCGATGTCGGAGTGCATGTAGCGCACACGCACGCCCTGTTCGTGCAGGTATTCCGTCAAATCCTCGGCCATGCGCTTGGTGAGGACAGTGACCAGCGTACGGTAGCCGGCAGCCGCCGTCTCGCGGATCTCGCCAAGCACGTCGTCAACCTGGCTGCGGGCGGAGCGCACTTCGACGGGCGGATCGATCAGCCCGGTCGGGCGGATGACCTGCTCCGCAAAGACGCCGCCTGATTGCTCCATTTCCCAGTTTCCGGGCGTCGCCGACACGGCGATGGTGTTGGGGCGCATGGCGTCCCATTCCTCGAACCGCAGAGGCCGATTGTCCATGCAGGACGGAAGGCGGAAACCGTATTCGGCCAGCGTCGCCTTGCGCTTGAAGTCGCCCCGGTACATGCCACCGATCTGGCTGACGGAGACGTGGCTCTCGTCGATGAACAGCAGGGCATTGTCGGGGATGTATTCGAACAGGGTGGGTGGCGGCTCGCCCGGGTTGCGGCCGGTGAGATAGCGCGAATAGTTTTCGATGCCGGCACAGGAACCGGTCGCCTCGATCATCTCGATGTCGTAGCGGGTGCGCTGCTCCAGCCGCTGGGCTTCCAGCAGACGGCCGCCTTTTTCAAGCTCGGCCAGCCGCATTTTCAGCTCTTCCTTGATGTGGCGGATGGCGCCGTTCAGTGTCGGGCGCGGCGTCACATAGTGCGAGTTGGCGTAGATCTTGACCGATTTCAGGTCGCCCGTCTTGTGGCCGGTCAGCGGGTCGAACTCGGTGATCGAGTCGATCTCGTCGCCAAACATCGAAATCCGCCAGGCCGCATCTTCCAAGTGGGCGGGAAAGAGCTCGATCGTATCGCCGCGCACCCGGAAAGAGCCGCGCTGGAAATCCATGTCGCGGCGCTTGTACTGCTGGGCCACGAGGTCGGCGAGCAATTGCCGCTGGTCGAGCTTGTCGCCGACCGTCATCTGGAAGGTCATCGCCGTGTAGGTCTCGACCGAGCCGATACCGTAGATGCAGGAGACGGAGGCGACGATGATGCAGTCGTCGCGCTCCAGCAGCGAGCGGGTGGCGGAGTGGCGCATCCGGTCGATCTGCTCGTTGATCGACGATTCCTTCTCGATGAAGGTGTCGGAGCGCGGTACATAGGCTTCCGGCTGGTAATAGTCGTAATAGGAAACGAAATATTCGACCGCGTTGTCTGGGAAGAAGTTCTTGAACTCGGAATAGAGCTGGGCCGCCAGCGTCTTGTTCGGTGCGAGAATGAGGGCAGGGCGCTGCGTCGCCTCGATCACCTTGGCCATGGTGAAGGTCTTGCCGGAGCCGGTGACGCCAAGCAGCACCTGGCTGCGCTCGCCGGATTCGATGCCGGCGACAAGTTCCTTGATCGCCGTCGGCTGGTCGCCGGCCGGCTCATAGTCGGACTGCATGCGGATCCTGATACCGCCCTCCGATTTTTCCGGCCTGGCAGGGCGATGCGGGGTCCACATCTTGCCGTCCTTGAACAGCGGATTGCCGCTCTCGATCAGCGCCGAAAGCGCCTCGACCGTGGCGGTGACGGCCGTGCCTGCATTGGCGGCGTCTTCGAGCGACGTATCCATGCCGGAAACCGGATTGAGCCCGGCGGCAGCCCGCGTCTTCGGATCGGTCGAACCGCCCATGGATGTACCGCGCGCCGATTTCGAGGCGGCGATTTCCACCTTCTTGCGATGCTTGCCGGCCTTGGAGGCGATCTCGCGCTGCGTCTCGACGCCGGAGATCTCGGCTTCCGCTTCGAGCTGCTTTACCCAGTCGGCAACCCCGCCTGACAGCGGCGCGCCTTCGAACGGCGCCTGCGGCGCCTCCTCGAAACCGGTATTTCGATCATCGCGAGCGGGAGAGTTTTTCGGGGATCTGGCCATGCCCGGAATATGGAGCGGCGAAGGCGGAAAGTGAAGAGGGGATGAGTACAAAACGGCAACGGCGCAGCAGTTTGCCACAGTGGCTGACCGCTTGCAGGTGCAGGCCGCCGCTTTTCAGAGCACGTGGCTAGTGGGGGCCGCAGACCTCTGATATCTTCTTCTGGGCAAAATTGCGCGCCAGATTCTGGATATCGCCGACCGAGCTCAGCAATTCGCCGACGGGGCCGCTGACGCTGACACGGGCGTCGGTGACCTTGCAGGCGCCGATATCGACGGACATCGATGCCTGCAGCTTGCCCTTCATATCGATGCCGCCGAGAAGTCCGTGCGAACTCGATTTGCAGGCAAGGTCAGCCTGGGCGTTGATCTGCACGCCATCCGGCGCGGTGCAGAGATCGAGGCCGGTGAGGTTGAAGCGCTCCTTCTTGTCGAAACCGGGAATTTTGGCGCAGGGATTGGCTTCGTCGGCGGCCTTCAGGATGCCGGGACCGTATTTGCTCTGCAACAGCGACCAGCAGCTGGGCGCCGCCATCGCAGCCGTCTGCGGCAGCACAAGAGCGACGAAGGTGCCAACGGCAAGGCTGAGGGCGCGAAGTCGGGGGAGGGATGTCTGGATCAAGGGATCGATTCCTGCTGGGACACGAAATGTTGCAGACGCCGCCAGCGGGTCTTGGCGCGGGACGCTGAACTGGCGCTATTCTCCACTGCTTTGCCCGTTCGATCAACGGGAAATCGGGCTCGGTTCTGCAACGTGGCGGGCTCGGCGCAGCGCCTATTCGGCGCAATCCCATTCGCGGGCAATAATATAGACACCCTTGTTGGTGACATCGCCACGCGGGGAAATTAGCTTTCCCTTCATGTAGTCGCCGCTGTCGCCGACTTCCTTACCTTCGAAGGTCCAGCTTAACCCGATAGTCGAGCCGTCGCTCCAGTCCGGATGGATGTCGTCCGGGTTTGGGGATGCCAGAATCCGGGCCGAGGCGTCATTCGGTGTACATTGTGCCGCCAGCGAAAGGCCGGGAGAGAGCAAGACGGCAGCGACAAGCAAAGGCACAAATTTCATTCTCACGCTCCTCGGGCGACGCGTCAACGGCTTTTGGCGATCATTCGGGGGCGCCCCGTGACCTGTCCAGTTGTAGTCAACTGGTTGCAGGTCGTGTGTGAGAGCGCAATGTGCCATGAAGCATGGTAGCGGTTCATTTTTGGGAAGTAGCGATCTCGGGCATTTCACCCAACGTGTGAATGGGAAGCGGGAAACCATTGCACCGAAAAAGAAAAAAGCCTCTGCATCTCTGCAAAGGCTTTTTATAATTTGGCTCCCCGGGCCAGATTCGAACTGGCGACCTGTCGATTAACAGTCGAATGCTCTACCGCTGAGCTACCAGGGAAGACCGCTTGGCGCGGTGTGAGTGGCCTAATACAAATGCTTTCCCGATTTGCCAAGCGGTTTTTTCAAAAATCGCCCATCGGCTTGCATTAATCGCCCATATCCCCATTTCCTGTGGATGAATGATGCTTCGAACCCACCGCATGCGGACGCCACGCGCCGCCCCAGGCCGAAAAAACGTTTTGGCGTCGATCACGCACGCGGCAAGCTGGTGCTCGGCTCCGTGCACGTGCCGCTGCCGAAATCGCGGCTGGCGCGCATGTCGGTCGGCACGGCGCTGATCGGCGGCGGTTGCCTCGGCTTCCTGCCGATTCTCGGATTCTGGATGATACCGCTCGGTTTCGTCATCCTCTCTCAGGACAGCGCCACCGTCCGCCGCTGGCGCCGTCGCATGTCGGTGTGGTGGGGCCGCAAGCGTCAGCCGGACAACAAATAGTGTATGCTGCCCGGAAAAGCCGCATCGCTTCGCTGCGGCAGGGCTAGCAAGGACAGCCGATCTGGGCCGCGAAGGGCACGAAAAATTATCCCGTTGGCGGCGAATGGTCTTGCGCTCTGTCTAGAGCTAGTCTAAATCGCCGCGACCACACACGGATGGCCTCGTGGCGGAGTGGTGACGCAGAGGACTGCAAATCCTCGTACCCCGGTTCAATTCCGGGCGAGGCCTCCACTTTTTTATCAGTGAAATCAATTTTTTAGATCAACGCCAGTTGTTATTGGCAGCTTTGCATATTGCTGACATCTAGCAAGCCGCTCCTCCTTGGTTTCCAGGATTTCGACCGGAAAGCGGGGAATCCCTGCGACGTGGATTGCAACGTTGGACTTGGTCTGCCAACTTAAACCGAAGCGTTCACCGGTGATCAAATGACTGAGACAAAAATCAAGCTTGATCCTCCTGCAACCGAGGTGACTAGGTTTTTTGAGAACAAGCTCGAAGACCTTAAATGCGAAGCATGCGGAACTGATCTTTGGAGTGTTATGACTAACTCCGAGAAGTACGTTACTGGCTTCTCTGTGACAGACAGCACCGGGTATGAAACATTTAAAATACCCGTTTCGATAATATCGTGTGCTAATTGCGGGAATATGAAGACATTTTCGATGGCCACAATCATAAGTTGGCTGGAAGCAAATCCAAATGGTGAAGTTGGTGGTTGAAAATAAAAGCCCGTTGCAAAGCATCGGCGGTGGGGGGGCAAACGGTGGTATGAGCGAAGTGGATGCGAAAATTGCAGCTGCAGAGGCGAGAACTGACACAAAGTTTGCTGAGTTGCTCGGTGAGTTAAAGCTCATTAATGCTAAAATGGGTCATCTGGAAACCACCACCAACGGCACGAAAATGACAGTCATTGTGACGGCCATTGCGGCTCTCGGCTTGACTGTTGCGATTATGGCTTATGGTGGCCAGTGGTTCAGCGTGGGAATGGATGCTCAAAAAGTTTCACAAGACGCCGTCGAAAAAATGACGCCTCCAATCAACGCGATGAACGCGCACTACGACGCACTAAACAAGCGCGTTGAAACTCTAACCGCTGATACAAACGAAAAATTCGACGCTTTGCTGAAGGCGGTGCAAGATAATTTGCCGAAGGAGAAGCCGTTACCTTCGCCTTTTTACCAAATGCCGACAAAACAATAGTAAATGGCAGATCATTGAATGTTTGCGTCGTAAATCTGATCATGCTTTTGAGTTAGGTAGCGGATTGCAGGCAACGTTCCCGCCCGCTTCGCCAACTGCGCTCCCCCGCACGAATTTCCCTCCGGTCCACATCCACGCCTTGAAAGCTTTCGCGGTGGCGATTAAGACGGTGCACGGATAATCGCTTTTGATGGGGCGGGACAGCATGATGGATTTCGGAACCGCGCGGCTGAAGATGGTCGAGAGCCAGATCAGGACGACGGATGTGACCTCGCACTCCGTGCTGAACGCTTTCCTCGCCGTGCCGCGCGAAGCGTTCGTGCCGGAAAAGCTCAAGGTGCTGGCATATATTGATAATGACGTCGAGATCTGTCCTGCTCGTGACGGCAATCCGCCCCGGTACCTGATGCAGGCATCGCCGCTGGCAAAGCTGCTGCAGCTTGCGGCAATCGGCAAGGACGATGTCGTCCTCGAGGTCGGTGCCGGGACGGGCTACACCTCGGCGCTGCTGTCGCTGCTTTCGGGCTCGGTCGTCGCGCTCGAATGCGACGGCGCTTTGGCGTCGCAGGCGCGCGAAACGCTTTCGGCGCTTGGCTATGGCAATGTCACGGTGGCGACGGGTGCGCTCGAAAAGGGCCATGCGGCCGGGGCGCCTTACGATCTGATCTTCGTCAACGGCGCGGTCGAAGAAGTATCCTCCGATCTTTTCGAGCAGTTGCGTGACAATGGCCGTCTCGTCGTCGTCAAGGGTTTCGGCAATTCGGCGCGTGCCTCGGTGTTCGTGCGCGAACGTGGCGCAATCTCGGAAAACGCATTTTTCAACGCTTCCGTGAAGGCGCTGCCGGGCTTTGCCAAGGTCAAGGAATTCGTCTTCTGAGCAATACCATGGGTTGACGATCTTTCGGACGGGCACCCTGGGTGCCCGTTTTCATTTGCAGTTTTTCCATAGCCGCTGCTTTTGCGTGCGGCTCTGGACAAGGTAAACAAAACTGTGCATCAGCGCACTTAGTCGATTCGCGGTGATTTTTTTCCCCCGGAGAGTATCCTAAGGTAGCGATGATTCGAATGGCTGGCGCGCTGGCATTTCGGTCCTTTCTGCAGGATAACGGGGATGAAAATGGCTCAGTCCAATGTTGCGCGTGAACCGTCGATGGAAGAGATTCTTGCCTCTATCCGCAAGATCATCGAAAGCAACGAGCCAGGCGGTGGTCCTTCCCTGTCGGCCCCGATGCCGCCGGTGTACGAAGCTGCGGAAAACGATGACAACGACATCCATCTGACCGTCGACGATGAGTTCGAAGGCGCGCTCGACGACATGCCGCCGATGCCGGCTCCCCAGGACCCGCGGTTCGTTGCCGCCAATTCGGCCGGCCACGATCCGGATGCAGCGCCGCGCAGCACCATGTCGCTCGCCGACGTGGCAGCCCGCGTGCGTGCCGCTTCCGATCGCAATTCCATGCAGATGAACGCGTCGCGTGAAGCGGCGCCGTCTCGCGAATTGCCGCCGGCGATGGCCGCCCGTCTCGCCGAGGTGCGCCTTGGCTCGCATGCGATGCAGCCCGATGCCGCCGAGGCGGAAGTGCGGCATACGCAACGTGAACCGATGGCCGCCGTGTCGCAGGATTTTGCGGCCGAGATGTCCGACGTGGTCGTGCACATCAGGCCGGTCGAGCCTGTGCAGCAGGTCGTCGAACAGGTCACTCGGGCGCCTGACATGCCATCCGGTGTCCGGACACAGCCGCAGCCCGAGCGCGCCACTGCACCCCAGCCGGTTCATGTCGAGCCGGAAGCCGCCTATGTCGCGCCTGCTGAGCAGCATGACCGGTTCCTGCCGCAGCTGCATGAAGAGGCCCAGAAGATGCTGGTCTCTGAAGCCACCGGCGAGCAGGTTGCGCGTTCGTTCGACGAGCTTGCCGCAGCGCTTGGCGCCGAGCGCCGCTCGCTCGACGACATAGCCCAGGACATGCTGCGGCCGATGCTGCAGGAATGGCTGGACGACAACCTGCCGACGCTGGTCGAAAAGCTGGTACGCGAGGAGATCGAGCGGGTTGCCCGCGGGCCCCGCCGCTAGTTTTTCCCGATACCTGGCGACAACAGCCGCTCCGGGCACGGGGCGGCTTTTTTATTGACTTGCCGACGGCCATCCTGTTTACCAACCGGCATCATCGAACTCTAGATCCGGTCCCAAAATGCTCGAAAAGACCTATGATTCTGCCGCTGTTGAGCCGAAAATCGCCCAGAAATGGGACGAGGCCGACGCGTTTCGCGCTGGTGCCAATGCCAAGCCGGGAGCCGAGACGTTCACCATCGTCATTCCGCCTCCGAACGTCACCGGTTCGCTGCACATGGGCCACGCGCTCAACAACACGTTGCAGGACATCATGGTGCGTTTCGAGCGGATGCGCGGCAAGGACGTGCTCTGGCAGCCAGGCATGGACCATGCCGGCATCGCCACGCAGATGGTCGTCGAGCGCAAGCTGAAGGAATTGCAGCTGCCCGGCCGTGTCGCCATGGGCCGCGAAGCCTTCATCGACAAGGTCTGGGAATGGAAGGACGAGTCGGGCGGTCTGATCTTCAACCAGCTGAAGCGCCTCGGCGCCTCCTGCGACTGGTCGCGCGAGCGCTTCACCATGGACGAGGGGCTGTCGGAAGCCGTCCTCAAGGTCTTCGTGTCGCTCTACAAGGAGGGCCTGATCTATCGCGGCAAGCGGCTGGTCAACTGGGACCCGCAGTTCGAAACCGCAATCTCCGACATCGAGGTCGAAAGCCGCGAAGTCAACGGCCATATGTGGCACTTCAAATACCGCCTGGCTGGCGGCGAGACATACACCTATGTCGAGAAGGATGCCGACGGTAACGTCACTTTCCAGGAGGAGCGCGACTACATCTCGATTGCGACGACCCGGCCGGAGACGATGCTGGGAGATGGTGCCGTGGCCGTTCACCCCTCGGATACACGCTATGCACCTATCGTCGGCAAGCTCTGTGAAATCCCCGTCGGGCCGAAGGAGCATCGCCGCCTGATCCCGATCATCACCGACGAATATCCGGAACCAGATTTTGGCTCCGGCGCGGTGAAGATTACCGGCGCCCATGATTTCAACGACTACCAGGTCGCCAAGCGCAACGACATCCCGCTCTACCGGCTGATGAACGGCCGCGCCGAAATGCGCGATGACGGCGAGCCCTACGCAGTCTGCGCTGCCCAGGCGCAGGCGATTGCCCGCGGCGGCGACATGCCGACGGAATCCGAAATCGACGACATCAACCTCGTACCGGAAGAATATCGCGGCCTCGACCGGCTCGTCGCCCGCAAGCGCATCGTCGATGCGATCAACGCCGAGGGCCTGGCGGTTACCGTCAAGGATGCCGACGGCAACGATATTCCCTACGTCGAAGCCAAGAAGATCATGCAGCCGTTCGGCGACCGCTCGAACGTCGTCATCGAGCCTATGCTGACCGACCAGTGGTTCGTCGATGCGAAGACGCTGGCAGGGCCGGCCATCGCCTCCGTGCGCGAAGGCCGCACCAATTTCGTGCCGAAGAACTGGGACAAGACCTATTACGAGTGGATGGACAACATCCAGCCCTGGTGCATTTCGCGCCAGCTTTGGTGGGGTCACCAGATCCCGGCCTGGTATGGCCCGGATGGTCAGGTTTTCGTCGAAAAGACCGAGGAAGAGGCGCTGCAGGCGGCGATCCAGCATTACCTGTCTCACGAAGGTGTCTGGAAGGCCTGGGTCGAGGAGAAACTGGAGAACTTCAAGCCGGGTGAAATCCTCATCCGCGACGAGGATGTGCTCGACACCTGGTTCTCGTCCGCCCTCTGGCCGTTCTCGACGCTCGGCTGGCCTGAGCAGACGGCCGAGCTTGCCCGCTACTATCCGACCAACGTGCTGGTCACCGGTTTCGACATTATCTTCTTCTGGGTCGCCCGAATGATGATGATGGGCCTGCACTTCATGAAGGACGACGCCGGCAACGGGGTAGAGCCGTTCAATACGGTCTATGTTCACGCACTGGTTCGCGACAAGAGCGGCCAGAAGATGTCGAAGTCGAAAGGCAACGTCATCGATCCGCTGGAACTGATCGACGAGTACGGCGCCGACTCGCTACGTTTCACGCTGGCCATCATGGCAGCGCAGGGCCGCGACGTGAAACTCGATCCGGCGCGCATCGCCGGCTACCGCAACTTCGGCACCAAGCTGTGGAATGCGACGCGTTTCGCGGAGATGAACGGCGCTGCCAGTGGCGCGCATTTTGTGCCCGAGGCGGCCGAACTGACGGTCAACCGCTGGATCCTGACGGAACTGGCGCGCACCACCCGTGATGTCACGGAGGCGCTGGAGGCTTACCGGTTCAACGACGCGGCCGGCGCTCTCTATCGCTTTGTCTGGAACCAGTTCTGCGACTGGTACCTGGAACTGCTGAAGCCCGTCTTCATGGGCGAGGAAGAGGCTGACAAGGTCGAAGCGCAGGGCTGCAGCGCCTACGTGCTGGAAGAGATCTACAAGCTTCTGCATCCGTTCATGCCGTTCATGACGGAGGAGCTCTGGGCCCACACAGCTGGCGAGGGCAAGGAGCGCGATGGATTGATCTGCCACGCAGACTGGCCGGTGCCGTCCTATGCGGACGATGTCGCGGCAGCAGAGATCAACTGGCTGATCGACCTCGTCTCGGGCATCCGTTCTGTGCGCTCGGAAATGAACGTGCCGCCGGCAGCCACGGCGCCGCTGGTGTTCGTCGATGCCAATGGCGTCACCCGCGAGCGGCTGTTCCGCCACGATGCGGCGATCAAGCGGCTTGCCCGCGTCGAGGCTATCTCGCTCGCCGAAGCTGCGCCGAAGGGCTCGGCACAGATCGTCATCGGCGAGGCGACTGCATGTCTGCCGCTGGGCACATTGATCGATATCGACGCCGAGCGGAGCCGGCTTGAAAAGGCTGTCGCCAAGGCACAGGCCGAGGCGGATCGCATCGTCGGGAAATTGTCGAACGAGCGGTTCGTTGCCAACGCCAACCCCGAAGTCGTGGCTGCGGAACGCGAACGGCTGGAGGAGCTGCAGAGCCAGCTCGCCAGCCTCAAGGTCGCCCTGACAAGGCTCAGCGAAGTCGGCTGATTGCTACGACCGTTTAGAATCGTTCGGTGGAATTACAAAGGGCGTGCCACGAAAGGGGTGCGCCCTTCTTGAATCCATAGAAAATTCGACTTCAGGTGGATTGGTTACATTCAAAGTATAGTCTCGGGTTGAATATCAAACCCCTCATTTTAAGGGGGTGGTTATATTTCGCTGCTGTGATCCGTTTGATACATCGCGCGCAAGTCAGAGAAAGAGAATCTAGTTCAAGCACTAAACGATACATTCTCGGGAAGAAAATTTTGCGCTTTGTGATATTCACGCGATAGGATGCCGCTACTTCTCGTGGAGCGCGCTCCAGTATTGATATCACGGGCTTATCGTTACGTTGCCTATTCTTGCGATGACCGTAAGATTGCCGCAGTTGGGTACCGGGGAAGTGTAATGGGACATCGTGCAGTGGCCAAGGCCGCCCTCGTGCTGCTTGCCGGCTGTAGCTTCGTCAGCTCCGCAGCGGCCGGAGGCATCGAGCGCGCGGGTTATGACATAGATCTGCTGTTCGATAAGTCACGCTATGCTTTCGAGGGCGGAGTCACGTTCGTGATGCCGGAGCGCAAGCTGACCAATGCACGTGACATCAATCCACGTGATGGAAACCTCAACAATCGCCCGCAGTCCGTCAGCGACGGTCCCAATTTTGGCGTGCCTTCCGTGGGCATCAAGATCGGTATCACAGACGATGTCGATTGCCTGGCCGACTACTCCGAGCCGTTCGGCGCCCATTCCAATCCCGGGACAAACTGGGCCGGTGCCAACTATAACAGCGACGAAAAGATATACAGCCACAACTACGGCCTGACCTGCTCCTACAAGTTCGATGCAGGTCCGGGCCAGCTGCGGCTGATCGGCGGTGGCTTCTACCAGGAGGTCGGTGGATTCAAGGAAGAATTGGTGGTGCCCTTGCCGGCGTCGCTGTCGTCCCTCTACAGCGGCATGGGTCGTCTCGATATCAGCGACAGCGGCTGGGGCTGGCGTTCGGGCGTTGCCTACGAGATCCCCGAATACGCCATGCGGGCCAGCCTCGTCTATAACAGCCAGGTCAAGTACGACAATCTGTCCGGCACGGTGGATCTGACATCCGTGCCGAAGATTGCAGTCCCGGGTAATCCGGCGGTGGGCACGGTCACGCCCGTCTACGGATCGGCCACGGCGCCGGATTCGCTGGAGCTGAAGCTGCAGACCGGCATCGCGCCCGACTGGCTGGCGTTCGGTTCTGCCAAGTGGACCAACTGGAGCACGCTGCAGAGTATCGCATTCTGTCCGAAATCGACGCGCGGAGTTGTCGCCTGCAGGCCGGGCAGCGCCGCGGAACTGACCTCCCTCGATCTCCTCTACAAGGACGGATGGACGTTGAGCGGCGGCATCGGCCACAAGTTCAATGCCCAGTGGAGCGGCGCCGTCAGCCTCACCTGGGACCAGGGCACGAGCCAGGGCTATGGCCTGTCGTCCGATACTTGGATGCTCGGGGCAGGCCTTTCCTTCTCGCCGACCGAGCATGTCGAATACCGGCTTGCCGGCGCTGTCGGTCTGCTAACTTCAGGCAAGTCCGGGACCGTTACCTCCGGTGGCGTGACCTACGGCGACGATGTCACCTATCGCTACGGCAACGATTTCGTCGGCGCCCTTTCGACGTCGGTCAAGGTCAAATTCTAGCTGTCTCAACCACCGTTTGTGCCAGGATGTACTCGCTCCTTTCAGTTGTTCCGGGCGGGCACGTTCGCGCCGTTGCGCCATTTTGTGACGAAATCGCAACACTCGTTTGCAACCGTTTACGTTGCCCGCTCCTGCGGGAAATCTGTCCATTTCCCGCCACAAATAGAGCGCACCGATAAGCGCGGGCTCAGGGCGAGCCCGTCTGAAAACGTGCAGTGGGGATCTTCAGGCTGATTTCGGAGAGTGTGAGACAAGTGTCATGACTGAGGTTCGAGTGACTTCGAGCTAACGGGTGTAACGTTTTGTTGCCATGGTGCTTTTTGAATATTCGAAAGTCTGCCTATCGATCCTGAACGAGGAATTATTTGGCGTTTGAAGAGCCAAAAAATGCTTCGTTGGACGTGCCTACGCTGGTTTGGTCACAATTTCGCGATACGGTTGAAAATGTGACGAATGGCGAGGCGGCAAATGTTTCCGAAGTTTGGAAACGGCTTGCCGCAGCGCATGGACAAGCGGCGAGTGGATCCTGGAGCGGGGGCGTTCTCAAGGTCCGGTCGGAATGGAATGCGGGCCGGTGTAGGCGGCTTGTGGGAGTTTATCCGGCGCTGAACGGTGACGAGGGGTTGATCGTGGCGTATCCGGATAGAGCGAAAGAAATCGACTGTGATGCTTAGATCCGAGTTTCCATCAGTACGAGTTATGTGGCTTGGCATGGCGTTGATCGTGCCGGCTGCCGTTGCGGCACCTGCCTTGGCCTTTGATATCAATGCCGGCGTCTCAAAGGAATCGGGACCCTTCGACCTCTTCAAGTTCGGCTTCAAGGCCTACAAGAACGGGCAGAAGGAAGAAGCCGTCGAGGCTTACAAATATGCGGCCGAGAAGGGCCATACCGGCTCGCGATGGGCACTTGCGAACATGTATGCCGATGGCGACGGCGTTGCACAGGATGACTTCGAGGCCTTCAAGATCTACAATGAGATCGCCCAGCAAGGCGTCGAGCCCGGGTCCGAAGACACCGGCTTTTTCATCAATGCGCTGCTTTCTCTCGCCAACTATTACAAGAGCGGAATTCCCAACACCCCCGTCAAGACGGACCTGAACCAGGCGCGCCAGCTGTATTTCCAGGTCGCATCGACCTTCGGTATCGCCGAAGCACAGTTTCAGCTGGCGAAGATGATGCTGTCGGGCGAGGGCGGCACGTCGAATGTCCAGCAGGCGAAGAAGTGGCTCAATCAGGCTCGCAAGAGCGGCCATCCCGGTGCCATGGCCGTGTTCGGCAACATCCTGTTCCAGGAAGGCCAGTCGACACGCGGGCTCGCGTTCATGACGGCGGCTCTCGACAAGTGCAAGCCGAAGGATTGTCCGTGGATGGAAGACCTGCAGGAGCAGGCTTTCTCCGTCGCCAACGAAAACGACCGCCGCAACGCCGTCGTCATGGCCCACAAGCTCGACGTGACCGCTCCGGAGTGATGGGGCGGACGGTTATTGCCGCTCAGCCCGCAAAATCGAAATGGGCAACGACGGGGACGTGGTCGGACGGCTTTTCCCAGGCGCGAACGTGTTTCTCAACTGTCGCCGAGGTCATTTTGTCGGCAGCTTCGGGTGACAGCATCAGGTGATCGATGCGGATGCCGTTGTTTTTTGGCCAGGCACCGGCCTGATAATCCCAGAACGTGTAGAGCTTTGACTGATCGCTTGTCGCCCGCAGGGCGTCGGTGAGGCCGAGATTTTCCAGTCTTCGAAATGCCTGGCGCGTCTGCGGCAGGAACAATGCGTCATTCGCCCAGACCCTTGGATCGAAGCAGTCGTGCGGCTCCGGGATGACATTGTAGTCGCCAGCAAGGATCAGCGGCTCCTCCAGCGCCAGTCGACCGGCTGCAAACACCTGAAGGCGCTCCATCCAGGCGAGCTTGTAGGGATATTTTTCGGTATCGACGGGATTTCCATTCGGAAGATAGATGCAGCCGACCCTCAGCGTCCGGTCGCCGGCGATGGAGAAGGAGGCTTCGATGAAGCGCGACTGCTGGTCGGTGTCGTCACCCGGCAGGCCACGGATCACCGCATCCGGCTTCTGCTTCGACAGGATCGCGACGCCGTTGAAGCCCTTCTGGCCGTGGGTCTCGACATGATAGCCGAGCTCCTCGAGCTGCAGCCTCGGAAAGCCCTCGTCGACTGATTTGATTTCCTGCAGGCAGGCGATATCGGGACTGGAATCCTTCAGCCACTGGCAAAGGTTGTCGATGCGGGCCTTGATGCCGTTGATATTCCAGGTGGCGATTTTCATGGGCGAGGGACTCCTTGGATTGCCCCTTTTATCGTCACGACCGGCGCTTGGCCATTGGCTTCAGGACAAAAGAAAACCGGCCGGCGGCTGTGCCGTCGACCGGTTGCGCAGTACTGTATGTCGTTTCAGACGGAGAAGCTGGTGCCGCAGCCGCAACTGGCAACCGCGTTCGGGTTGTTGATCTGGAACGACTGGCCGAGCAGGTTGTCGACGAAATCGATCTGCGAGCCTGCCATGTAGATCAGCGACAGCTTGTCGATGAAGACTGTGGCGTCGCCCTTGGCAACGACGATGTCGTCCTCGGCGGGGGCTTCGACGAGATCGAATTTGTAGGAAAAGCCCGAGCAGCCACCGCCTTCGACGGCGACGCGCAGCGCGCTCTTGCCGGTTTCCGCACTGACGATTGCGGCTATGCGCTTGGCGGCGGAATCCGAAAGGGTTACAGTTGTTTCGGTCATGATGTCCTCCTGCCGGGGTCAAGGCCCGGAGAGAATGAGTTGAGGATGGCGTTCAAACGCCTGATATCGAACAAGGCTATCACCAAAGTTCTGGCGGCGACAGCAGCAGTTGGGAGTTTTTGCCGGACTGCTTTGCCGTTCCTTGAAACTGTAGGTATGAAGGCCGGAACGCGGCGTCAATGGCCAGCGGCCGAGATGGATGGATTATGACGATCGACAGGCATGCATTGGGTTTCGGCACGGGCGAACGGGCGATCTACGCGGCGGACCCCTGGACAACGCGCGGCCGGCTCTATGACGAATCCTCCAGCCCGACCCGGTCCGATTTCCAGCGCGACCGCGACCGTATCGTGCACACCACCGCCTTCCGGCGGCTGAAGCACAAGACCCAGGTTTTCATCGCCCAGGACGGCGATCACTATCGCACGCGACTGACGCATACGATCGAGGTGGCGCAGGTGGCAAGGGCGCTGGCAAGGGCGCTGCGGCTCGACGAGGACCTGGCCGAAGGCGTCGCGCTGGTCCATGATTTCGGCCATACGCCGTTCGGCCATACCGGCGAGGATGCGCTTCACGAGATGCTGCAGCCCTATGGCGGCTTCGACCACAATGCCCAGTCGCTGCGCATCGTCACCAAGCTGGAGCGGCGCTATGCCGAGTTCGACGGGCTGAACCTGACATGGGAGACCCTCGAGGGACTGGTGAAGCACAATGGCCCGCTGCTGGCGCCGGACGGCAAGGGCACGCACGGGCCGGTGCCGCAGCCGATCCTCGATTATTGCGAGTTGCACGACCTGGAGATCGGCAGCTATGCCAGCCTCGAAGCGCAGACGGCGGCGATCGCCGACGATATCGCCTATAACACGCACGATATCGACGATGGCTTGCGCTCCGGCTATCTGAGTTTCGAGATGCTGGAAGATATCCCATTCCTGGCCGGACTGATGGCCGAGGTCAGGGACCGCTACCCCAATCTGGAAGCCAGCCGGTTTACCCATGAGATCATGCGCCGGCAGATCACCCGGATGGTCGAGAACGTGATTTCGGTGGCGCAGGAAAATCTTGCCTCGATCCGGCCGACGAGCGCTGATGATATCCGCAATGCCGGCCGCGTTGTCGCCGCCTTCTCGCCCGACATGGCCGAGACCGACAGGCAGATCAAGGCGATGCTGTTCAAGCGCATCTACCGCCACCCCGATATCATGCGCATCCGTGCGGATGCGGCGCAGATCGTCACCGACCTTTTCCACGCCTACATGGCCGATCCGCGCGAGATGCAGAGCCACTACTGGGTGGATCATATCTCCGGCCTCGCCGATGCCGCCAAGGCCCGGCATGTCGGCGATTATCTGGCCGGAATGACCGATACCTATGCCATAAGTGCCCACAGGCGATTGTTTGACCAGACTCCCGATTTGCGTTAGGCACCGGGTCGCCGACGGATGGCTGACTGAAACCGCCCATGCTTGGAACTGATTATGAACCTATTCACAGACTTCGAAGCCAGAGTTAAGCTCGCCCTTGAAGGTATTGATATCATCAAGGAAAAGCGATCCGAACTCGATTTTCGTCGTGTCGGCATCGAGCCGCCGCGCGATCCAAGTCATGGCGATGTGGCGACCAATGCAGCGATGGTTCTGGCCAAGGCCGTGGGCACCAATCCGCGCGTACTTGCCGACGTCATTAGCGTTAAGTTGCGGGAAGATGCTGACATCGCCGAGGTTTCCGTCGCCGGTCCAGGCTTCATAAACATCCGCCTTTCGGTCGGCTACTGGCAGCGCCTGCTGGCAGCGATGATCGCCAATGGCGAGACGTTCGGCAGATCGACGGTCGGTGAGGGCGTGAAGGTCAACGTCGAATATGTGTCCGCCAATCCCACCGGGCCTATGCATGTCGGCCATTGCCGTGGCGCGGTCGTCGGCGACACGCTGGCCAACCTGCTCGAGTTCGCGGGCTATGGCGTGACCAAAGAATATTACATCAACGACGCTGGCTCGCAGATCGACGTCCTGGCGCGCTCGGTGTTCCTGCGGTACCGCGAGGCACTTGGCGAGCAGATCGGCGACATTCCGGCGGGTCTTTACCCGGGCGATTATCTCGTGCCGGTCGGCAAAGCTCTGGCGGATGAATTCGGCACCAAGCTGCGCAGCATGCCGGAAGATCAGTGGCTGCCCATCGTCAAGGACAAGGCCATCGACGCGATGATGGTGATGATCCGCGAGGACCTGGCGGCGCTGAACGTCGTCCACGACGTCTTCCTGTCGGAGCGGACGCTGCACGCCAACGGTGCTGCGCCGATCCGCACCGCGATCAACGACCTCACCTTCAAGGGCTTCGTCTACAAGGGAACCCTGCCGCCGCCCAAGGGTCAGGTGGCGGAGGACTGGGAAGATCGCGAGCAGACATTGTTCCGCTCGACCGAGGTCGGCGACGACATCGACCGGCCACTGATCAAGTCGGATGGCTCCTACACCTACTTTGCCGCCGACGTTGCCTACTTCAAGAACAAGTACGACCGTGGCTTCAACGAGATGATCTACGTGCTCGGTGCGGACCATGGCGGCTACGTCAAGCGTCTCGAAGCGGTTGCCCGCGCCGTCTCAGATGGTCAGGCAAAGCTGACGGTGCTGCTCTGCCAGCTGGTCAAGCTGTTCCGTAACGGTGAGCCGGTGAAGATGTCGAAGCGCTCCGGCGACTTCGTGACGCTCCGCGAGGTTGTCGACGAAGTCGGCCGCGACTCCGTGCGCTTCATGATGCTCTACAGAAAGAGCTCCGAGCCGCTCGACTTCGACTTCGCCAAGGTGACCGAGCAGTCGAAGGACAACCCAGTCTTCTACGTGCAATATGCCCACGCGCGCTGCATGTCGATATTCCGCCAGGCGAAGGAAGCATTTCCGGGTCTGGAAGTATCTGTCGAGGAAATGGCGGCTGCCGTCCATGGTGCGATTGTCGATCCGGCGGAGCTGGCGCTGGTTGCCAAACTGGCGGAGTTTCCGCGAATCATCGAGAGTGCGGCGCTGGCCCAGGAGCCGCATCGCATCGCATTTTACCTGTATGACCTGGCGAGTTTCTTCCACGGACACTGGAATAAAGGTAAAGATTTTCCGGAATTACGATTTGTTAACGATAAAAACCGAGAATTGAGCATTGCCAGACTTGGGCTGGTGCACGCTGTCGCGTCGGTTTTGAAATCTGGTCTCGGTATTACCGGGACCGCAGCACCGGCTGAAATGCGATAAACGTCACCATTTACCCACATTGCGCTGGCAATAGCGTAGCAGTTGCGGGTGGATGAAGTAATGGCTGAAAAACAGTTGGCGTACCGCGCAGGCGGAAAAGATGAGTTCTTCGCGGACGACGATCCGCTCGCCGAACTCGCCCGCATCGTCGGATACGACAAGCGGCCATCCACACCTGTCGCTGCAAACCAGCGACAGGAGCCGGCTTTCGATCTCGAGGACGAGTTGCTCCGCGAGTTTGAGCGTTACGACGCGCCGCGCACTCCCCAGGCATCCCAGCCCAGCCATGCCGTTTATTCCGAGCCCGTGTACGGGAACGGCACGCCGGCAAACGATTTCGCCGCCGTCGAACCGACGCATGCGCCGGAGCCGCAGGCGGAAGTGCAGGCCGCATACGAAGCTCCGCATGCAGAACAGATGCTGCAGCCGGAAGAGCCGGTTCATGCTGAGCCGCCGGTCGTCGATGCCTCGCATTTCGAACCGGCTGAAGAGAGCTGGGAATCGGTCGTCGAGCCGACCACCATGCCGGTTGCTGCCGAAGAGCTGGAAGAACTGGCTTCTGCGCCCGAGGTTGCCAACCGCGATCTGGTCGATGAACTGGAAATGTCAATATCTGCGCCGGACGTCCAGCCGACCCCGCCGAGAACGCAGCAGTGGGCTGCAGCCACCATCCGGTTGCCGCTTGCGAATTTCAATGCGCCGCGCCGCGAGCCGACGATGGATGCCTTCGGCGCTGTCGAGCCTGTGCCCACCGTAGAGCCTGTTGCTCCCGCTGCGCCGCCGGAAGTCGCGACCTTTGAACCCGAACCCGTCGCAGAATTCGTGACGCACGAGCAGCCTTCCTATCCTGTCGAAATGGACCGTGCCGAAGCGGTGCAAGCAGAGACGCCAGTCGTTTCCAAGCCCGATCCCGTTTTGGCGGATGTGCATGTGGAAGAAGAAGCGCCGCTTGCTGGCGTCGATCTCCCACCCGCAGCCCGCGCCGAAGAGATTGCGGCCGCTACCGTCGTGCCGGAACCTGCGCCTGTATCGGCTGCGAGCAGCTACCAGGGTCTCGATATCGACGATCTTCTGGCCGACGTATCGCGTTATCCCGTGCCGTCGCGCGAACAGATCGCCGCGCGTATCGATCCTTCACTCGTCAATCCGCCCGCACCGCGCGCGTCAATGGCCACGCCTGTCACGGCCCAGCCTGAATCGGTGAAGTCACCTGACCCCGAGCCAGTCGTTGCTGCTGCGGACGAAGACTTCGATGGCTTCGACGAGCATGATTTCGACCTCGATCTTGCCGATATCGAACTGGAGCTGGCCGAACTCGACCTTGCCGACCCGAAGTCGCTCGCAGAGGTCGAAAAGCCTGCAAAGCCTTCTGAGCCGGCAACGGACTGGAGACAACCGGAGCCTGTGGCCGCCGTCCAGCGCTCTCCGAGTTATGCCGCTGCAGCTGCCTCTACCTATGCCAGCGCCACCGCGCCAACTTATGCCAGCGCTGCTGCGCCTGCCGAACAGCGCGCCGCCGTCCACGAGGCTGAACCCGTCGTCGACAGCTACCAGGAACTGCCATTCGATCCCAATGAGATTTCGGAGACGGAAGATCGGGTCGAGACATTCGAGGATATCCACGTTCCGGCACTACCGCCGGCAGAACCGGACGAGCCAGTCGTTGCCGCACCCGACTACGATTTCGACATCGATGCGGAGATGGCGAGCCTGTTCAGTGCGCCGGCAGATACTTCGCCCGAGCCAGCCTCGGCGCCATCCATGACGGAAGCGGCATTCGCGCCGGGAGTGGCAACGTCTGTTCCCGTTCGCGGCGTGACGATGCAGCAGAAGACCGGCGGAGGCCTCGACGAGTTCGAACGGGCACTGGAGGAAGATTTCCGCCAAAGCTTCCGCGAAACGCCCAGCCGGCCTGAAAACGTCTCGCCGATGATGTTCGAATCGTCGCACACGGCCAACGACCGCTGGCGGGCGCGTTCCATGCGCGGCATCGCCATTGCTGCTGCCGCTGTCGTTGTGCTCGGTGGCGGTGCCTACGGCATGTATCGCTGGGTCTCCCATAACGGGTCGCCGATCAGCTTTGCATCTGGTGAGCCACGCGTCATCACCGCCGACAAGGATCCCGTGAAGGTCGTTCCGACCGATCCGGGTGGCAAGGTGGTGCCGAACCAGGACAAGGCGGTCTACGACCGTGTTGCCGGCGCGGCCACTCAGCCGCCAAAGCAGAAGGAACTCGTGACTTCGGACGAGCAGCCGGTCGACGTCGTCCAGAAGACGCTGATCCCCGAAAACAGCCTTCCCGATGACAATGACGGCAGCGGAGAAGCCAATCTGTCGACACCCGTCGGCGAAACGGAAGATCCGCGCCTGCTGCCAGGCCAGGGCAACCCTGCTGCTACCAGCCAGGACGGCAATTCCGGTGTTGCGGCGCGCCGCGTTCGCACCATGATCGTCAAGCCTGACGGCTCGCTCGTGGCTCGCGAAGAACCGGCTCCCGCAGATGACAGTGCCGCTCCTTCCGCCCCCGCTGCGGCTGCAGCGCCGACGACGCCTGCTGCCGACAACAGCCAGATGGCATCGGCCGATGATGGCGACGCGCCGAGTGCCGACAGCGCTCCGATCCGCACGGTGAAGACGACGCAGATTGCCAACGCACCCGCTGCTGCGCAGCCGCCAGTCAACACGCCTGCTGCCGGCTCCACCGACGCAGCACCGGTGCCGACGGCCCGTCCGACGCAAACCGCATCGGCGACGCCGGCCGCCGCCAAGCCTCCGGTTACGCCCCAGCCTGTTCGTGTGGCTTCGGCTACGCAGGCAGCACAGCCGGTCAAGACGGCACCCGCGGCAACGGCTTCGGCCGGCGGTTACGGCATGCAGATCGCGTCGCTGCCTTCCGAGCAGGAAGCCAAGCGCTCGCAGGCCAACATGGCGGCGAAATATGCCAGCGTCATCGGTGGCCATCCGATGGAGGTCCGCAAGGTCGACATCGCCGGCAAGGGTACCTACTACCGCGTCCGCGTCGCGGTCGGCTCCAAGGACGATGCCGCAGCGCTCTGCGTCAAGTTCCGGGCTGCCGGCGGCACCTGCCTGATCTCGAAATAAGCGATCCCAGCTATCCCACATAGTGAACGGCGGACCTCGGTCCGCCGTTCTTTTTTGTGCACGAGTGGCCGCCTACGCTCGTCATCGAGCCCTGCCACCCTTATGATTTTGGCATGACCGAATCGAAAGCAATGATCCTGGGCTGTAGCGGCCTGTCCATCACTCCCGAAGAGCGCGCCTTCTATGCCGGCGAGCGGCCGTGGGGGTTCATTCTGTTTGGCCGCAACATCGGCGAGCCGGCGCAGATCGCCGACCTCGTGGCTGCCCTTCGCGACAGCGTCGGTGCCGACGTGCCCGTCATGATCGACCAGGAGGGTGGCCGGGTGCAGCGTATCCGTCCGCCGATCCTGCAGCATTATCCGTCAGGCCAGGCGCTCGGAGATATCTATCGCCGCGACCGCGAGGCGGGCCTGCGCGCCGCCTGGCTGATGTCACGGCTGCACGCCTTCGATCTCCTGAAGTTCGGCATCAACATCGATTGCCTGCCGGTGCTCGACGTCCCCGTCGAGGGCAGCAGCAACGTCATCGGCAACCGCGCCTATGGCGGCGACCCGGTGACCGTGACCGAGATGGGCCGCGCCGCATCGGAGGGCCTGAAGGCCGGCGGCGTGCTGCCTGTCATGAAGCATATGCCGGGCCATGGCCGGGGCTTTGCCGACTCGCATCACGAACTGCCTGTGGTATCCGTGTCCCGGTCAGAGCTCGAAGCCCATGATTTCCCGCCCTTCATGGCGCTGAAGGACGAGCTGATGGCGATGACCTGCCATGTCGTCTTCACCTCCATCGATCCCGACAACCCGGCAACGACATCGAAGATCGTCATCGACGAAGTCATTCGCGACTTCATCGGCTTCAAGGGACTTCTGATCTCCGACGACACCTCGATGAATGCGCTTGCCGGCACGATTGGCGAGCGGGCTGCAAATATCATTGCCGGCGGCTGCGATATCGTGTTGCATTGCAATGGCATTATGGACGAAATGAAGCAGGTGGTTGGCGCAGTGCCTGTGCTTTCGGGCGAAGCGCTTGCGCGGACCAGGGCGGTCGAGGCGGCCTTCGGGCAGGGCGATGGTGCCGACGAGGAAGCCATTCGCGCCGAGTTCGACGGGATGCTGTCGATCGCCTGACACGAGCGATCTGCGAGGGGCGAGATTGGACAACGGCAAGGCCACGGATCTGACCAAAGCGGCGGCAACGCCGATGGATCGGCTGTGGCAGGAACCTGCCGTGGATCGCGATCCGCAGGAGCCGGCACTTGTCATCGACATCGCCGGCTTCGAAGGGCCGCTCGACCTGCTGCTGCATCTTGCGCGCAACCAGAAGGTCGATCTGGCGCGGATTTCGGTGCTGGCGCTGGCCGAACAATATCTGGTCTTCGTCGAGACCGCGCGCCGGGTCCGCATCGAGCTTGCGGCCGACTACCTGGTCATGGCGGCATGGCTTGCCTTTCTGAAATCGAAGCTGCTCATTCCACAGCAGAACAAGGATGACGGGCCGAGCGGCGAGGAAATGGCCGAGGCGCTGGCCTTCCGGCTGAAGCGGCTCGAGGCGATGCGGGATGCTGCCGCCAGCCTCGTCAACCGCAACCGGCTCGGCCGCGATGTGTTCGCCCGGGGGGCGCCGGAGCACATTCCGGACCAGCGGCAGTCGGCCTTCGACGCCAGCCTCTACGATCTTCTCAATGCCTATGCAGGGCTGCGTCAGCGCCAGGCTATAACCCAGGTAACGATCGAACGGCGGACCGTGTGGTCGCTCGTCGAGGCGCGCGCCATCCTGACACGGATGATCGGCGACGTGCCTGAATGGACGGCGCTCGAGCATTACCTGCTGCGCTACATGACAAGCCCGAGCGAGCGAGTGACCGCCATCGCCAGCGCTTTTGCAGCGTCGCTGGAGCTTGTGCGCGAGGGCAAGATGGAGATCCGCCAGGAAGGCGCCTTCCAGCCGCTCTACATGCGCCGTGGCCCGAAGCACGCCATCCTCGACGCGGCGGAATAGGAGTGGCGGTGTCGGAAGGGCAGGCAGAGACTGAGATGACGGGCGAGGGCGCAGCGGATGCGGCGCGGCTGCGCGAGGCCGAGCGGATTACCGAGGCATTGATCTTCGCTTCGGCAATGCCGGTCTCCGAAGCCTATATCCGCGACCGGATTGCTGATGGCATCGACGTGCGCGCGATGGTGCTGCGGCTGCGCGAGAATTATGCGGGGCGGGGCGTCAATCTTGTCCAGGTCGACGATGCCTGGGCATTCCGGACGGCTGCCGATCTTTCCTTCATCATCCGGCGGGATGAGCATGAGGTCCGCAAACTGTCGCGCGCCGCGCTCGAGGTACTGTCGATCGTTGCCTACCACCAGCCGGTAACCCGGGCCGAGATCGAGGATATCCGCGGCGTGCAGACATCGAAGGGAACGCTGGACGTGTTGATGGAAGCGGGCTGGGTCCGCTTCCGGGGACGCCGGCGCACACCGGGAAGGCCGGTCACACTGGGCACGACACGCGATTTTCTCGATCATTTCGGGCTGGAGGAGCTCCGCGACCTGCCGGGTCTCGAAGAGCTGAAGGGGGCAGGGCTTCTCACCGGGCGTATCCCTGCCAATTTCGCCATGCCCTCGCCTGTGATGAGCGACGAATTGAGCGAGGACGAGGATCCGATCACCCAGCTCGACCTGGAGGAGCTGGGATTGCTGGCGCCGACCGGTGCGCCGGATTGACGCCGGTTGCGGTGAGGACTGCTTCGACAACCCGTCTTTGTTCCGCCACAGCACGAGAGGATTATGGATAGCGAAAGCGGGCGGCGATGGATGGTGGTATCAAGTCTTAGCGACCGGGCGATTTTGGTGTTTGAAAAAGCTTGGCAAACCGCTTACATCCTAGGGACATAACACAAGGGGTATCGTCATGGGTTCTTTTAGTATGTGGCACTGGCTGATCGTTCTGGCCATCGTGCTGTTGTTGTTCGGCCGCGGCAAGATCCCGGAACTGATGGGCGACGTCGCCAAGGGCATCAAGAGTTTCAAGAAGGGCATGACCGACGAGGACGAAACGGCTGCGCCGCGCGACCAGCCACGTGGCGATCCCATCCGTCCGGAAATGGGCCGCACCGTCGATCACAAGGCCGACGAAACGAAATAACCAGAATGGGGTGCATGGCGGCCTTCTCGTGCCGTGCCCGCCCAGGAGCCTTTGATGTTCGATATTGGTTGGAGCGAACTGCTCGTCATAGCGGTTGTTTTGATCGTTGTCGTCGGCCCGAAAGACTTGCCGCCCATGCTGCGAACTTTCGGCAAGATGATGACGCGTTTTCGCAAGGTGGCCGGTGATTTCAGGGCGCAATTCGATGATGCCTTGCGAGAGGCCGACCTGGACGATGTCCGTCAGACGATTGCCGATGCTCAGAAGCTAAACCCGGCGCATAGCCTGCGTGAGGCAATGAACCCGTTGCGGCAGATGGGCAATGACATCAAGGCCGATCTGCAGCGCTCGACGACAGTCGAACGTCCAGCGGAACCGCAGATGCTGCCGCACACTGATGGCGTTGCGTCGGAGCCGACGGCTCCTGTTGTAGCCGAAGCTCCGGCACCGGTCGTCGCTCCCGCACCTGCCGCGATTGCGGAGGCCGCTGCCGTGGTAGCCGAGACGGCCGTAAAGCCCAAGGCGGTGCGCAAGCCGCGCGCCAAGCCGGAGCTGATCGCCACTGAGGTGCCGACCCTCGAGACGACGGTTGAAGCGATCACGGCGCCAAAGGCTGCGCGCAAGCCTCGCGTGCGGGCTGAAGCGCTCGACGTGCAGGCCTCGGCTCCCGTCGTGACGTCCGTACCCGTCGTCAAGGAAGTTCTCTCCCCGTCGACGCCAGTCCGTCGGCCCCGCGTCAAGGCGCAGGCTGCCGATTTGGAAGGGCCTTCCGTCGTCGAGCCGGCCCAGGTCGGGCTGCCCGCTGCCGACAAGCCGAAGCGGGCGCGCAAGCCGGTCGCGCCGAAGCCTGCTGTCGATAACGCTGTTCCACAGCAGGCGGCTGGCACCTCGAACACGCCTGTCACCAAGGAAGACGATGCATGACCAGTGATATCGGCGATAAGCCGCAGCCGCTTATCGAACATCTCATGGAATTGCGGACGCGGCTGATGTGGTCCATCGCCGCGTTCTTTATCGCCTTCATGGTGTGCTTCGCCTTCGCCAAGCAACTGTTCAACTATCTCGTCTACCCATATAAATGGGCGGTGATCTGGGCCCATCTCGATGTTGCCAAATCGCAGCTGATCTATACGGCGCCACAGGAATTCTTTTTCACGCAGGTCAAGGTGGCGATGTTCGGCGCCTTGGTCATTGCCTTCCCGATCATCGCGGCACAGATCTACAAATTCGTCGCGCCCGGCCTCTACAAGAACGAGCGCAACGCTTTCCTGCCGTTCCTCATCGCCTCGCCGGTGCTGTTCCTGATGGGCGCGGCGCTGGTATATTTCTTCTTCTGCCCGATGGTGATGTGGTTCTTCCTGAAGATGCAGCAATCGCCGGCCGATGGTGAAATCGCCATCTCGCTGATGCCGAAGGTGTCGGAATATCTCAGCCTGATCATGACGCTGGTGTTTTCGTTCGGACTGGTCTTCCAGCTTCCGGTCATCACCACGCTGCTTGCCCGGGTCGGATTGCTGACCTCGACATGGCTTGCGGAGAAGCGCAAGTTTGCGATCGTGCTTGCCTTTATCGCCGCAGCCATACTGACGCCGCCGGACCCGATGTCGCAGATCGGCCTTGCCGTTCCAACCATCCTTCTCTACGAGATTTCGATCTACGCTGCACGTATGGTGGAGCGTAGCCGCAAGCGACAGGGTGAAGAAGAAACAGCGTCCTCTTCGGCCATCGTACCGCGCGACGAAGACTGATTTTTTAACGCCGCATCCCTGCGGTATCGCCCTTTAACTCCGGCTGGAGGCTTGGTCAGGCCCCGGCCGGAGCTGTTTTCACGAAGCGACCGGGAACGACGATGCTCGATATCAGATGGATCCGTGACAATGCCGAAGCCCTCGATGCAGCGCTTGCCAAGCGCAGTGCCGAGCCGCAGGCGCAAACCATCATCGCACTCGACGAAAAGCGCCGCTCCGTCGTCCAGGCGCTGCAGGACATGCAGTCCCGCCGCAACGCCGCCTCCAAGGATATCGGCGCGGCTATGGCCCAGAAGAACAGTGCGCTTGCCGAGACACTGAAGGCGGAGGTAGCCGAGATCAAGGTCGCCATGCCAGCCGCCGAGGCCGAGGAGCGCGAGTTGACGGCGGCGCTCACGGATGCCCTGTCGCGCCTGCCGAACATTCCCTTCGACGACGTACCGGTCGGCAAGGACGAGCACGACAATGTCATTGCCCGCGTGGTCGGTGAAAAGCCGCGGTGGAACCATCCGCCCAAGGAGCACTTCGAGATCGGCGAAGCGCTCGGCTACATGGATTTCGAGCGTGCCGCCAAGATTTCCGGCTCGCGCTTCACCGTGCTGACGGGGCCGCTGGCGAGGCTCGAGCGGGCGCTCGGCCAGTTCATGCTCGACCTGCACACCGGCGAACACGGCTATACCGAGGTCAGCGCACCGCTGATGGTGCGCGATGAAGCTATGTACGGCACCGGCCAGCTGCCGAAGTTTTCCGAAGACCTGTTCCGCACCACCGATGGCCGCTGGTTGATCCCGACTGCCGAAGTGCCGCTGACAAACCTCGTCTCGGGCGAGATCCTCGAGCAGGACAAGCTGCCTCTGCGTTTTACCGCGCTGACGCCATCGTTCCGTTCGGAAGCCGGTTCGGCCGGACGCGACACGCGCGGTATGTTGCGTCAGCATCAGTTCTGGAAATGCGAGCTGGTATCGATCACCGATGCCGATAGCGCGGTTGCCGAGCACGAGCGGATGACCGCCTGCGCCGAGGAAGTGCTGAAGCGTCTGGGGCTGCATTTCCGCACGATGATGCTGTGCACCGGCGATATGGGGTTCGGCGCCCGCAAGACCTACGATATCGAGGTCTGGCTGCCCGGCCAGGATGCCTATCGCGAAATCTCCTCGTGCTCCGTCTGCGGTGACTTCCAGGGCCGGCGGATGAATGCCCGCTACCGTGGCAAGGACGACAAGGCCACCACCTTCGTGCATACGCTGAATGGCTCCGGCACGGCCGTCGGTCGTTGCCTGATCGCCGTGCTCGAGAATTATCTGAACGAGGACGGCTCCGTGACTGTGCCTGAAGTTCTGGTGCCCTATATGGCTGGATTGAAGACCATCGAGCGGGCAGCATAGCAGGACGGTGCCAGTGTTATCGACGAAGACCGACCAAACCTTCGCGACCTCGCGGCCATTTGCTGCGCGGATCGCTGCCTGTTTCCTGTCGGGTGAGGGTGCGGATATGCGCGCTTCACAGCAAAAACAGCTGCCGGTAACTTCTTTGAAACCCGATCACGCCAATTATGCGCCTCAGTCCGGCACATTGCGGGCGGTTGGTCACGGAGTAGCGGTTTGACAGCTCGACTTCTTGAGAGGGAAGGTTTTGCGGCCGTCGTGCTGCGGCTGCGTGCTGAAGGCATTTCCGACATCGACCTATTGACTGCCGTGGAGCAGACGCCTCGCTCGCTGTTCGTGCCGGCGCAGGCGGTGTCAGATGCCTATTCCAGCCGGACGATCCCGATCGAATGCGGATCATTCATGGAAGGCATCGACCTCGTCATCAGGCTTCTCCACCATCTGAAGGTCCGGCCGGGCCACCGCGTACTCGAAGTCGGCACCGGCACGGGATTCACAGCTGCCGTCATGGGCCGGCTCGGCGAACGGGTTCTGACAGTCGACCGCTACAAGACGCTGACGATTGCAGCACAGAAGCGCATCGAGACACTGGCGATGCGCAACGTCATCGTACGCCAGGCGGACGGTAGCGCCGGCATGCCGGGCGAGGGTACGTTCGACCGCATTCTGGTGACCGGCGCCTTCCCGACCATGCCGCGCTTCTATGCCGACCAGCTGGTCTCCGGCGGCTCGATGATCACGCCTGTGATGATAACGGATACCGTTTGCCGCATGGTGCGCCTGACAAAGACCGGCAGCCGTTTCGAGCGCGAGGAACTGTTCGAAGTTCCCTACCTGCCGATCATCCCGAAGCTTGCGGCCTATCTCTGACGCTTGGCGGGATTGCAGCGTTTCGGCACGCCGCAGCCACGGGGCTGTGGACTATGGTTAGCAATTTCTCAAAAAAATCCACATGACTCCAGCGCCTTAACCGCATGGTAAGATTAACGCGCTTTAATGGAACTCACAAATGGGTTGCGTCTTAAGTGGGTCGAGTCATGCGTTTCAGCTTTCCGTTACATATCAGCACGACGACAGGCAAGGTCCTGGTTGCAGCATTTCTCGCGAGCGCCGCGACAGGCTGCAGTTCGGATGCCTCTCGTTTCTCGGGGATGTTCGCAAGCTCCGGTTCGAGCTCCGACACCATGACGACGGGTTCCATCCCGCGACGGCAGCTGAGCGGTCTCGACCGCGATCCTGTCCCGCCCGCCAACGTGGCCTCTGGTCAATCGGATTACGGCAATGGCAATGCTGCCATGAACCAGCCCTATCCGTCGCAGCCGCAGACATACAAGCCGGCCTATTCCAACGCACGGATTGCTGCCGCTCCGTCGGTTCAGCGCTCGCAGCTGGCCGCGCCTGCCGGTATCGCCACATCCGACCACCTGTCGACACGGCCGCCCCGCGAAGAGCAGCAGGCTCTTGCGCAGCCCTATCCAGATGCCGCGCCGAACCGCGGGTCTGCTCCGCATTCGCTGGCCCCACCGCGCGAGGCCCCGGATCGCATGGCGACCGGCACCACGCCCGGCAAGCCGTCTGCCTGGACCGGCGATAACGCGCCAACCGTTACTCTGCGCCCCGGCGAGACGACGAAGACGCTTGCCAGCCGCTACGGCGTTCCGGAAAAGGAAATCCTGCGCGTCAACGGCCTGAAGAGCGCCGCGTCCGCCCAGCCGGGCCGCTCCATCATCATTCCAACCATGAATGGCGGCGCTAATGTCGTGAAGGCATCGTCGCAGGCCGCCGATCTCGACAAGGGTGGCAAGCAGCCGATCCCGTCGAAGGCGCCCGAACAGGATGCCGCTGTTCTTCCGAACGGCAATACGGCCCGCGACAAGCAGCAGCTGAGCGCCGAGAACGGCTCCGGCAAGCTCTCGGCCGGGGCAGGCAAGGGACCGACGCCGGGCAGCTACGTGGTCAAGCCGGGCGATTCGCTCGCCAAGATCGCCAAGGCCACCGGAACTCATATCGACGCGCTGAAGGCAGCCAACGGCATCGGCAAGAACGGCATCCAGGTCGGACAGACGCTGAAGCTGCCGCAGGCTGGCGCAGCACCGGCTGCCGACGATATGAAAACAGCTTCGATCGCGCCTGAAAAGGCACCGGTCAAGGCAGCTGCACCCGTCGCTGCCGAGGAGCCGACCAAGGTCGCCTCGCTGCCGACCCAGTCCGTCAACGACGCCCAGAAATCGGACGCCGGCTCCGCTGCGCCGGAATCGACCGGCATCGGCAAGTATCGCTGGCCTGTGCGCGGCGCGGTCATCGCCGCCTACGGCGCCAATGTCGAAGGCAGCCGCAACGACGGTATCGACATCTCGGTGCCATCGGGCACGCCGATCAAGGCCGCCGAAAACGGCGTCGTCATCTATGCCGGCAATGGTCTCAAGGCGCTTGGCAACACGGTGCTGGTACGCCACGACGACGGCACGGTCACCGTATACGGCCACGCCGACACTCTGAGCGTCACGCGCGGACAGAAAGTACAACGCGGCCAGACACTCGCAACTTCAGGCATGAGCGGCAATGCCAAGCAGCCGCAGATGCACTTCGAGGTCCGCAAGAATGCCTCGCCGGTTAACCCAATGACCTTCCTTGAATAGATAGTGCGTCTCGAGGAGTTATGCAAAAAGCCCGGTCATGCCGGGCTTTTTGTCGTTTTGGACGATACGACGGTGACTCAGTAGCTGCTCGCTGATTGACATGGCTGTACCTTTTGGTACAGAATAAGCAAATTGGTAAAAGAAGGAGGTTGCTCGTGGTTTCCCTGATTCCCCCGTTCTCGGTTGAAACCGCCACCCTGAAAGTCAGGGCGGCTGAAGATGGCTGGAATAGCCGCAATCCGGAGAGGGTAGCGCTGGCGTACACGCCAGACAGCGAATGGCGAAACCGGGCCGAGTTTGTAACCGGCCGTCCTGCGATCATTTCCTTCCTGACGAGAAAGTGGGAAAAGGAACTGGATTACCGCCTCATCAAGGAGCTCTGGGCGTTTTCGGAAAACCGCATCGCTGTCCGTTTTGCCTATGAGTGGCACGATGATAGCCAAAACTGGTTTCGCTCCTTCGGGAACGAAAACTGGGAATTCGATGCCGACGGCCTGATGCAGCGGCGCTTTGCTTGCATCAATGACAAGCCCATACAGGAGCACGAGCGCCGGTATTTCTGGCCACTGGGCAGGCGACCTGATGACCACCCCGGTCTGTCAGATTTCGGATTTTGAGGTCGATGTGAAAGCGGTATTCGAACGGCAAGACGTTGTGCGGTTGCTAGCCGAAGTCTTTCGTGATCTCGGCTATGACGGCACGACCCTAAACAGCATCACGGAGCGCATCGGGGTAGGAAAGGGAAGCCTCTACCATTTCTTTCCCGGAGGGAAGGAGGAGATGGCGGCCGCAGTGCTTGCAGACGTCGATGCGTGGTTTGAGCGGGAGATCTACGAACCGCTGCGCAGGGGCGAGCCAAATGCGGCGATTGCCGCGATGTTGGACAACGTCATGATCTACTTCCGGTCTGGCAGCCGCATCTGTCTGGTGGGAACGTTTGCCATGGTTGCAACGCGCGACACGTTTGGCGCGTCGATCGCGAGTTACTTTAGGCGTTGGATCGCGGCGCTGTCGGATGCTCTTCGCAGGGCGGGACAACCAGCGGATCTGGCTGATATCGAAGCGGAGCGCATGGTGATGACGATCCAAGGCGGAATTGTACTGGCTCGAGCCCTGGATGACACCGAAGTCTTTCGGCGTGCCGTCGAAAATATGCGCGCCGTATATCGCTAATCCAGCTGAAACGGGAAAATCGCGCGCAAGCCAGTTGCGTCGTGTTTGTCGCTGGATTTCCCTCGCGCGCGTTTCAGCAACTCAAGCCGGCGCTTGGCCAGCAAGTTGCTGTACAGGTAACCTTGTCAATAGCCTCAGGCGACCATCATCTCCGAGGTTTCCACCAGTTTGCAATCGAGTTCGAGGAGGCGGGATGCTTCGGCGGCGGGGACGGCTTTGCCGAAGAGGTAGCCCTGGCCGAGATTGCATCCCATCCGGATCAGTGCCTGGAGCTGCTCCTCGGTCTCGATGCCTTCCGCCGTCGTCAGGATATCCAGCCCCTTGCCGAGACCGATGATCGTTCTCAGGATCTTCTCGTTTTTCTTGCCGTCGGCGGCTTCCGAGACGAACATCCGGTCGATCTTGATCTTGTCGAAGCTGAACCTCGAAAGCTGGCCAAGGCTCGAATAGCCCGTACCGAAGTCGTCGAGCGCGATGCGTATGCCGGCATTCTTCAGATCGGCGATGATCCGCTCGGCAGCGACGAGATCCTGGATGAGCGCCGATTCGGTAATCTCGATCTCGAGGCGTGACGGAGGCAGTCCGGCTTCGGAGAGGATCGTCAGGATACGGATTGCCAGCAGCCCGTCATGCAGCTGCGTCGGCGACAGGTTGAAGGAGAGAATAACGCCGTTCGGCCAGGTGGCGGCATCGGCGCAGGCAACCCGGAAGAGCTTGACCGTCAGCTCGCCGATCAGGCCCGTGCGTTCGGCAAGGTCGATGAAGACGGTGGGCGGCACGAACTTGCCCGGTTCCTGTTCCCAGCGGGCGAGCGCTTCGAAGCCGTTGATCCTGCCCGTGTGGAGATCGACGATCGGCTGGTAATAGGGCTTTATCGTATTTTTTCTGATCGCTTGACGAAGCTGTTTCTCGAGCTCGGAGCTTTCCTTCCACCGCTCGCGCATCGTGGGTTCGAAGGCGCGGATTTTTCGTGCCGGGTCGTTCTTTGCCGCTTCCATGGCAACTTCGGCGCAGCGCACGGCGCTTGCGAGGTCAGTCCCGTCGACGGGAAGAAGCGCATAACCGACCGCGACGCCAACTTCGACCGCCTGTCCCCTGACGGCGACCGGTCTTGCGATTGCGGCCGCTACCTGTTCGGCGATTTCAGCGTGATCCGCTCCGGCGATGAACGCAATAAAGTCCCGTCCACCGGTCCTGAAGATATCGTCAGACGGGAAGATCGCCTTCAGGCGCTCCGCCATCACCCGCAGCACGTCGTCTGCCGTCTTGTGGTCGAACAGGTCCTTGATCTTTTTAAAGCCGTCGAGCTGGAGGGCGAAGACGCCAAGCTTGTCCTCCCCGCTGTGTTGCGGGCAGGCCATGCGTTCGTCGAGAGACCGGCGGTTGGGGAGCCCTGTCGTTTCGTCGTGACCGGAGATCCACTTCACACCCTGCTCGGCAATCTCGCGGCGGCCGACTTCCCGGCTGAGATCGCGCAGGCGAAGGATGGAATAGATCAGGCTGACCAACCCGGTGACTGTAATCGCCAGCGCCAGGTCGTCGAGCTGATAGTCGTCATTGCGTAGCACGAATGCGGTTACAGCCTCGAACGCCTGGAATTGGCTTCCCAGCGCCCAGATGACTGTGCCGAAGACTCCCAAGAATATCGCTTCGTGGCCAGCTTTGCTGCGAAAAAAAGGCATGACATCTCCCAGGCGATGGCTGTCATAGCCTTCTCAGAGGTCACTCATTTTCCTCAGCCCAAACATATCGCGGCATCATAAAGTAAATCTTAATTAGCAAATTCAAAGTGAAAATGAGTTTTTATTCATATACTTTGGGTTTCCAAAGTATTTCTTGAGCCTCCAAGTTTAATGCTGGCATACGGTCGCAATTCCTTGCCCGGGCCGGGAAAAGTCAGTCGCGCGGCAGCTCGATCCGTTGTCGGCCGGCCAGATCCTGGATGTACTGCCAGGCAACGCGTCCGGAGCGCGCCCCCCGGGTCGTGGACCACGCCAGCGCCTCCCGGTGCATCTCGTCGCGATCGAGAGCGAGGTTGAAGTGTTTGGCGTAACCATCGATCATCAGCAGGTAGTCGTCCTGGCTGCATTTGTGGAAGCCGAGCCAGAGGCCGAAACGGTCGGAGAGCGAAACTTTCTCCTCGACGGCCTCGGACGGATTGATCGCCGTCGACTGCTCGTTTTCCATCATGTTGCGCGGCAGGAGGTGACGACGGTTGGACGTGGCGTAGAAGAGCACATTGTCGGGTCTGCCTTCGACGCCGCCGTCGAGCGCTGCTTTCAGCGATTTATAGGCTGTGTCATCGTGATCGAAGGAGAGGTCGTCGCAGAAGACGATGACGCGCAGCGAGGCCGCCTTGACGATGTCGAGCAGCAGAGGGAGCGTCGAGATATCCTCCCGGTGGACCTCCACCAGTTTCAACGGGACGCCGGTCGAGCGGATGATGTCGGCGTGCACGGCTTTTACCAGCGAGGACTTGCCCATGCCGCGTGCGCCCCAGAGGAGCACGTTGTTGGCAGCAAATCCCTCGGCGAAGCGCAGCGTGTTTTCGTGCAGGATGTCGCGCACATGATCGACACCCCGGATAAGGCCGATTGCCACCCGGTTCGGACGGGGCACGGGCTGTAGGTGCTCGCGGGCAGGGCTCCAGACGAAGCAGTCCGCAGCATCCCAGTCATTGACGGCACGAGCCGGGCCGGCCAATCTTTCGACCGCCGATGCCAGACGGCGGAGTTCGGCAAGGATCAGTGCGTTTTGATCTTCGGTCACCATGTTTCCTCCGGATGGGTTATGGGACGCAGCGGCAAAAGTTCATTTCGCTGCCGGGTAGCATGGCCTTTCCCCGGCCGAAAGGTTAAGAGGCTGAGAAAACGGTACGGTTATCGGCTGTTTTTGTTGCATTTGCCACGATCACAATGATATCTCGCGCGGTGTAACGGGTTGTTTCCCGCCTGGATTTTGAGGAGTTCCCGATGTTTATCACCAACGCATACGCCCAGAGCGCCACCGATACCGCCATGGGCGTGTTTGGCGGTTCCGGCATGGAGATGGTTTTCCTCTTCGTTCCGCTGATGGTCGTCTGGTATTTTCTCCTTATCCGGCCGCAGCGCGCCCAGGCTCGCAAGCGTGACGACGTTTTGAAGAATATCCGTCGCGGCGACCAGATCGTCACGGGCGGCGGCATCGTCGGCAAGGTCGTCAAGGTCGTCGACGATAAGGAACTGGAAGTCGAGATTGCCGAAGGCGTCAAGGTCCGCGTCGTCCGCACGGCGATCTCGGAAGTCCGCGTCAAGGGTGAACCGGTCAAGGCGGACGCAGCCTAGCATCGATAACGGGCGGCCGGCCGTCCGGCCGCGTCGCGACGAATAGTAAAGTCGAGAACGCCATGCTGCAATTCTCCCGCTGGAAGACAATCCTCGTTTGGCTTGCCGTTGTTGCCAGCGTCCTCGTCGCACTTCCCAACCTGTTCAGCGACCGCCAGCTCGAGCGTTTCCCGAGCTGGCTGCCGCACCACAAAGCGATCCTCGGTCTCGACCTCCAGGGCGGATCGCGGATCTCGCTGAAGATCGAGCGCGACGAGATCGTCGCAGCCCGGCTGCAATCAACGATCAACGATGTCGCGCGCCGGCTGCGTGATGCGAAAATTCCCACCGTCGATCTTTCCGGTACCGTCCAGACCATCACCATGCACCTGACCGACGTCGGCCAGATGGCGGCGGCAACCGATGCACTCAAGCCTTTAACCGACAGCGTCGGAAGCTCGGCCACCGGCGGTTCGATCCGCGAGGCGACCGTCGTCCCCGGCGATGGCGGCCTGATAACCATGGCACTGACCAACGAGGGTATCGCCTACCGTACCGCGGAGGCGCTGGACCAGTCGATCGAAGTGGTTCGCAGCCGCGTCAAGCAGGTCGGCCGCCGCGAGCCGCTGATCCAGCGGCAGGGCAGCGACCGGCTCATCGTCGAGGTGCCGGGCCTGACCGATCCCCAGCGGCTGAAGACGCTGCTGAACCAGCCGGCGAAGCTGACCTTCAACATGCTGGATACGAGCATGCCGGTGCAGACGGCGATCGACACGCAGCCACCGGCCAATTCCGAAGTGCTGTATTCGCAGGACGATCCGCCGGATAGCTACCTCGTCTTCAAGCGGCCCGTGGCCAACGACCAGAGCATCATCGCCGCCGAGCCGATGCTGGATACCCAGACCAAGCAGAACGTCGTTACCTTCCAGCTCGATGCAAAGGCCACCCAGGCATTCGCGCAGGCGACGGCGAAGAACGTCGGCAAGTCCTACGTCGCCGTACTCGACGACCAGGTGATCTCGGCACCGCTGATCAAACAGCCCGTGACCGATGGCAAGGGTATGCTGGCAGGCAACTTTTCGCCAGAGGGGGCTGCCGACCTCGTCATCCTTCTGCGCTCCGGCTCGTTGCCGGCAACGCTGACGGTGGTCGAGGAGCGTACCGTCGAGCCCGGCCTTGGCGCCGATTCGACCCGTGCGAGCATCATCGCCGGCATCGTCGGTGCCTTTGCCGTGGTTGCCTTCATGGTGTTCTTCTATGGTTCGCTCGGCGGTTTCGCCACCGCGGCGCTGGTTTTCAACATCATTCTCATCATGGCGATCCTCAGCCTTTTCCAGGCGACGCTGACCTTGCCAGGTATCGCCGGCATCATCTTCACGATGGGCCTGGCGGTGGATTCGAACGTGCTGATCTATGAGCGTATCCGCGAAAAGCTGAAGGGTGGGACGCCGTTCGTGCAGGCTTGCGAAAGCGGATTTGCGCGCGCCTACACGACCATCATCGACGCCAATGTGACGACGCTGATCGCCGCTGCCATCCTGTTCTCCATGGGGAGCGGTCCCGTGCGCGGCTTTGCCGTGACACTCGGGATCGGCATCATCGCATCGCTGTTTACGGCTTTCACGCTGACCCGCTGGCTGATTGCCATCTGGATCAAGCGCCGCCGGCCGAAGCATTTGCCGAAGGGCGTGCGGACTGCCGTCTTCGACGGCGCCAATATTCGCTTCATGGGCATCCGCCGCTATACTTTCACGATCTCGGCCGTGCTTTCGGTGCTGTCGATGATTGGTTTCTTCTCGTTCGGCATGCATCTCGGTGTCGATTTCACCGGCGGCTCGCTGATCGAGGTTCGTGCCAAGCAGGGCAAGGTCGATATCCCGGATATCAAGACGCGGCTCGGGCAGCTGAATATCGGCGATGTCCAGGCGCAGCCGATCAGCAATGCGACCGGTGCGCTGATCCGCCTGCAGTCGCAGGATGGCGGCGAAAATGCCGAGCAGTCGGCGGTAACGCTGGTGCGTGGCGAATTGCAGGACAAGTACGAGTTCCGCCGCGTCGAGGTCGTGGGTCCGGCGATATCGGGCCAACTGACGCGGGCGGGTACGTTTGGCGTGATGGCCTCCCTGGCGGCGATCTTCATCTATATCTGGGTGCGGTTTGCCTGGCAGTATGCGCTGGGGGCGATCATCGCGACGCTGCACGATATCATCCTGACCTTCGGCCTGTTCGTTGTCACCGGTATCGAATTCAACCTGACGAGCATCGCGGCGGTGCTGACGATCATCGGCTATTCGCTCAACGATACCGTCGTCGTCTACGACCGGATGCGTGAAAACCTCAGGCACTACAAGCAGATGCCGTTGCCGATCCTCATCGATGCGTCGATCAACCAGACCCTGTCGCGTACCGTGCTGACGGCGGCAACCACATTGCTGGCGCTGCTGGCGCTGTCGATCTTCGGCGGCGAGGTCATCCGCTCGTTCACGTTCGTGATGTTCTTCGGCGTTGCGGTCGGCACCTTCTCGTCGATCTACATCGCCGCACCGGTGCTGATCGCCTTCAAGCTTCGGCCGCGCGGGGTGCAGCCCGGTCCGCAGCCGGATGTGCCGCCAGCCGGCAAGGCGGTGGCCTGATGGCCCGTGGCATAGAGATCCGCTCCGCCCATTTTCCCGGCCGCGCGCCGATCGACGTCTATGGCAATGGCGGCTTTCGTTTTGCCGACATGTCACATCGCGGCTCGATCCTCTGCCTGCCGTCTGGCATCTACGGCTGGGACATGACGGCCGCCGATGCACTGACGCCGGATCGCTTCCAGAAGGTCATCGACGAGGCTGCCGAGATCGAATTCCTGCTGGTCGGCACCGGTGACGATATGCGACCCTTGCCGCAGGCGCTGAAGACGGCGTTTCGCGATGCCGGCATGTCGTCGGATCCGATGAATACGGGAGCGGCAGTGCGGACCTTCAACATCATGCTGTCCGAATCGCGGGCGGTTGCCTGCGCCCTGATCGCCGTCGACTAGGGGCCCGAGATGGCGGCAGCGCTTCGCAGCAACGAGGAGATCTGCCTCGCCATCCTTCGCGACACCGATCGCGACCGTTATCTCGCGTGCCTGCTGTCGCCGGAGGACAAGCGCCGGCCGCTTGCAGCGCTTTATGGTTTTCATGCCGAACTTGCCCGCATCCGCGATCTGGTCCACGAGCCGCTGCCCGGCGAGGTGCGCCTGCAATACTGGCGCGACCTGCTCGAAGGCCAATCGCACGGCTCGACCGAGGCCAATCCTCTGGCGTCGGAGTTGTTGCAAGCAATCGAGACACACAGGTTGCCACGCGCCACGCTGGTCAACATGATCGACGCCCGGATTTTCGATCTCTATGACGACCCGATGGAAAACCGAAATGCCCTCGAAGGCTATGCCGGCGAGACCGCATCGGCGCTGATCCAGTTGGCCGGTCTGGTGCTGTCGCCGTCCGATGCTGCCCGCTCGACCGATGCTGCCGGCCACGCAGGCGTCGCCCAGGCGATTGCCGGCTGTCTGCTACTGATGCCGCTGCATCGCCATCGTGGCCAGCTCTACCTGCCGCTGGAAATCCTCTCCGCTGTCGGCCTCGACCGTGACAGTTTCCTCGCGGGCACGGATATCCCCCGGGTCACCGCTGCCATCGATGCATTTGCAGGTCTCGGGCAGGAGCATCTGGCGAAGGCCCGCGCCTCAGGGCCCGTCGCACCGGGCCTCATGCCGGCATTCTTGCTTGTGGCGCTCACAGGGCCTATCCTGCGCAAGGCGCAGAAACTCGGTGCCGGCATCCTCGATCGGCCGATACAGGCCTCGCAATGGCGTCGCCAGCTCAGCATGGCCGTTGCCGCGATGCGCGGAAAATTTTGACACCAGTCAAACTCGCGCAAGTCTCGCGCGTTATGCGGCTTTAACGCACTCGTCCTGAAGGGAGAATCGCCATGGCAATGTTCATCTGGTTGGCGATCTTTGTTGCTGTCGTCGGTTTCGGGTTTTACGCCACCCGCATGGTGGCGCAGGACAAGGAGGAGAGCCTCAATGACCTCGGTCTGGCGATCCTGGAATTCGGCCGGGCCTTCCCGACCGAAGCGATCCGCCAGTTGCAGAAGACGAGGGATGGAAAGGCGCTGTTCGTCCGCCTGCACGACAACAAGGCCGGCTTCATGAAGGATCTCGGCAAGCATTTCGCCTGCCACGTGATCGAGCCGGGCAGGGCGCGCGTGCGGGACGCGGCCGACCAGCGCCGCATCACCATCGATTTCCTCGACGTGCCGCATCACAACGGCACCTACGAGTTCACCTCGGCAAAAGAGGCCGCCGAGGTGTCGCTGTGGTTGCTCGGCAATTATGTCGCGACCGATGATCTCGTCTTGCCGGAAAAGACGGCCGCCAATCAGCCCTGAACGGCCATGGCCTCGACGGGTTCGGCAGCCGGCTCAAGACCGAGCCATCGAGCGCAATCCGCCAGCGCCCTCTTTGCCACCAGCTGGCGCTTCATGATCGTCTTGTCCTTGCCGCGAAAGCGCTTGATGCCTTCCGGCTTGACGATCGAACCGGGTTCGAGTTCCGGGAACAATCCGAAATTGATGTTCATCGGCTGGAACGAGCGCTTGCCGGGCTCCTCGTCACTGACGATATGGCCACCGGTAATGTGGTTGAGAAGTGCGCCGAGCGCAGTGGTGGCTGGCGGCAGGCTCGGCGTGTTTCCGTGGCGTTCGGCAGCTGCGAACCGTCCGGCGAGAAGCCCGATGCTGGCACTTTCGACATAACCCTCGCAGCCGGTGATTTGGCCGGCGAAGCGCAGGCCGGGCCGCGACTTCAGCGCCAGCGAGTGATCGAGCAGCACCGGCGAGTGGATGTACGTATTGCGGTGAAGGCCGCCGAGGCGGGCAAACTCGGCATTCTGCAGGCCGGGGATCATGCGAAAGATATCTGCCTGCGCGCCGTATTTCAGTTTCGTCTGGAAGCCGACCATGTTGTAGAGCGAACCCAGCGCATTGTCCTGGCGAAGCTGGACGACGGCATAGGCCTTGACGGTCGGGTTGTGAGCGTTTGTCAGCCCCATCGGCTTCATCGGGCCGTGACGAAGCGTCTCGCGGCCGCGTTCGGCCATCACCTCGATCGGCAGGCATCCGTCGAAATAGGGGGTGCCTTCCCATTCCTTGAAGCCGACGGCATCGCCTCCGATCAGCGCATCGATGAAGGCATTGTACTGGGCTTCGTCCATAGGACAGTTGATGTAGTCCTTGCCGTCACCGCCGGGGCCTACCTTGTCGTAGCGTGACTGGAACCAGCAGATATCCATGTCGATGCTGTCGCGATAGACGATCGGCGCAATCGCATCGAAGAAGGCCAGCGCATCGGCACCTGTTTCCTCCTGGATCGCGGCAGCAAGGCTCGGTGCGGTCAGGGGGCCGGTGGCAATGATCGCCTGATCCCATTCCTTCGGGGGCAGGCCGGTGATTTCCTCGCGAACGACGGTAATCAGCGGGTTGCTTTCGATCTCACGGGTGACATCGGCTGCAAAGCCGTCACGATCGACGGCAAGTGCGCCGCCGGCCGGCACCTGGTTGCGATCGGCGCAGGCCATGATCAGCGAACCGGCCAGCCGCATTTCCGCATGGATGACGCCGACGGCATTGCTGCTGGCATCGTCGGAGCGAAAGGAATTGGAGCAGACGAGTTCTGCGAGGTCGTCGCCCTTATGAGCATCGGTGCCGCGAACGCCGCGCATTTCGTGCAGGATGACCGGGATACCGGAGGCTGCGATCTGCCAAGCGGCTTCCGAGCCTGCAAGGCCGCCGCCGATGACGTGGATGGGAGATAGGGTTGTTTTCATGGGCGGCTGAATAGCACGATGGCTCGCCGCTTCCAATCACCCGGAACCAAAAACGGGAGAATCAAAAACGGCGCCACCAAGGCGCCGTTTTTAGAAGAACGTTCCGTAGACTATTAACGGAACGAGCGGTTGGCGATGTTGCGGATTTCGTAGCGGCTGATGCCGATGTCGGAGAGCGTCTGGTTCGACAGGCTGCCGAGTTCGCTCAGTGTGCGGCGGTAGGAAATCCAGCTCTTGGCAATGCGGATCGGGTTCATGGTGGTATCCTCGGTTCTATCAGGTTTGAGACAGGCTTGATTGCCGTGTCATCGATTGACCTCCATATAGGCGATAGACCGAAAAATGTGCAGTGCAATTAAAAGGCTACTGCCATGCGTTTGTGCACTACGCCGCATAAATAACAGTCGCGACTTAAAATTTAGGCGACAAAAGAGCGCGGTTTTCAGTGTCGCCGCGCGGGTTGATAGAAGACAAAAAAGAACGCCCGCCGCGGGGTCCGCAACGGGCGTTGTAAGGCGATCGCTGATGGCGATGCCAGGGTCTATTTTAGCGACCGGTGGCTTCGCGGGCAACGCGGTGGATGTCAGAACGGTCGATGCCGAGGTCGTGCAGTTCGCGTGTGCTCATGCGGCCGAGTTCGGTAACGGTCTGACGATACTTGCGCCAGTTGTTGTAAGAGCGGGTGATGTTCATGGTAATCCCCTTTCCGAGGGTTTGATCCGCCAGCAGCAATCGTTGTGCTGGCTTCTTTCTACTGAGGCTGAATATAACGCATGCCGCGAAAACCAAAAGCGTCAATGCATCATGTCACCCATGCGCAGGACGCATTGCTTGCCACTATTTGCACCATGATTGGTTATAAAATGTGCGCAATTGTCGCATTGCAAGAAGCGCGGGGTGCGTGGGTGCAGCGGGAGTGGGTCGCTATTGGCGTTTCGCTCGGCGTAGGCTGCCTGGACATCGTCACTGATGCCCGAAGGCCCGGCTCGTGACTGAAAAAACAATGCCCACAGCGGGAGGAGCTGTGGGCATTGTTTGCGGGGATCAGCAAGGGATGGGGGAGGGCTGCTGATCAATCGGAGCAACGGGGGAGGAAGATCGGCTCCGAAACGTCACGAACTCGGTCTGCGTATCAGTCTGCGTACGATCGGTCGGTTGCTTCGAATTACCCGAGAGCCGCACTTTCGCCGGCGAGATATCGGGGTTTACCAAGCTGCAACCGATTGCCAGGCATGCCACTGGCGCATATCTGATTGCTCAATCAACACTCCATTAGTCGAGTATAATGTAGTGATCCTAACGGAGCGTTAAATTCCCACGCCTCCGGATGTCGTGCAGCGAAAAAGCCAGGCCTGCCAGCATTTGCCACCTGCCACATTTGGTCGCTATAGAGAATGGCGAGGCGGATGGCGCCGGGTGCAGCATGAGGCAGTAATGTATCGCGGCAGACTTCAGAGAGATCTCGGCGGCTGGGTGGAAAAGGGCTTGCTCGAAAGCGACCAGGCAGCTGCCATCATGGCGGATTACGACAGTCGTCCGGCGAGCTTCAGCCTCGGGAGAGTTCTCGCGGTGCTGGCAGCGCTGCTGGTGGCATCAGCCATCCTGCTGCTGGTTGCTTCCAACTGGGAGGCCATACCGAGGTTGGTTCGGGTCGTCGGGTGCCTGGTGCTGATCTGGAGCTTCTATCTGTCCGGTGCCGCCTTCTCCTCCCGCAACCAGACGTCGCTGGCCGCCGCCATGCTGCTGCTTGCCACCCTTAGCTTTGGCGGCGCGGTGTCGCTGGTGGCGCAGATGTATCATCTTTCGGGCGACGAGATGACGATGGTGCTGCTGTGGTTCGGGCTTGCCTGCCTCTCGGCGCTGATGTTTCGCTCCGGCAGCCAAGTCGTGGTTGCCGGCTTTCTCGCCTGGGGCTATTTCGCGCTCTATCTCGAAAACAATCTTTCGAACTGGATCGGCTGGCCGCCCTATGCGCCGCCGCTGATGGCTGCCATCGTGCTGGCGCTGATCTATTATACCGGCGCCGCGCGGGCGCGGCATCTGGTCTACCTGCTGTTGATCGGCTGGCTCACCTGGATCTATTCCCTGAACGACGGATTGGGGATGGCGGTGCTCTACACAGCCATCGGGCTTGTCGCCTTCCTGTGCGTCGCCGTTCCGCTTCCGCCGCTGGCCGGAATGCTGCGCACCGCCGGGCCGACGCCGGCCTTCTACACATTCTGCATCGTCGCTATCGGTCTTCTGCTGCTGCATATCGAGATCGTCAGCGGACCCCGCCTCATTGCGCTGGGTCTTGCGACGCTTGCCATCGCGGTCGGCGCCATCACTCTCTGCGGGCGTGACAACGGCGCGGTGCGCTACACCGGTTATCTGGTGTTTGCCGGCGAGATCCTGTTTCTCGCCTCCGAAACCATCGGCTCGATCATCGGGACATCGGGCTTCTTCCTGGTTGCCGGGCTCCTGGTTGCGGTCGTCGCCTGGCTGGTGATCCGCGTGGAACGCCGTTTTGCAAGCCCGTCGCCGGAGGTCACGCCATGAGCTTTCTGATCGACGCCGCCAGCGAGAGCCGGCCGTTCGCCCGCCGCGCCTATATCGCCGCCATCGCTTTGGCGCTGCTGCAGACTGTTGTGATCGGCACCATGATCGTCAGCCGCGCGACGATCCTGCGAAACGGCTCCGAGGTGCTGCTGAAGGCATCGCCGGTCGATCCGCGCGATCTTCTGCGCGGCGACTACGTCATCCTCAATTACGATATCTCGAATGTGCCGGTGTCGACGCTGGTGGGCGAGCGGCCTCCCGTCGCGGGCGAGCAGACGCTTTCGGTGCGGCTGACAAAGCAGGCAGATGGCTACTGGGGCATCGCCGAATCATCCTTCGTGCCGTTGGCGCCAAAGGACGGCACCGTCGTGCTTGCCAGCAAGCCCTTCGATTATCGCCCGACGGCAGATACCGCGACGATCCGGGTCGATTACGGGATCGAGAGCTATTACGTGCCGGAAGGCGAGGGGCATAGGCTCGAGCAGGCGCCGCTGGGCGGCCGGATGGCCATCTCCGCCCGCGTATCGCCGGCTGGCACGGCACAGATCAAAGCCCTGCTTCTCGACAACAAGCCTGTGTATGAAGAGCCGCTATACTGAGGCTTTTCGAACAAAATCGGGGATTGCCCGATCCTGTCCGCACAACTGTCATTTTTCCTTTGCGCGGTTTGAAACGGGTGATATAGAGACGCCGCGCTCCGGAAGGCCTCATGCGTAGGCATTGCTATGCGGTTTTAGGGACGCGGGTATGGTGAAATTGGTAGACACGCCAGATTTAGGTTCTGGTGCCGCAAGGCGTGGGAGTTCAAGTCTCTCTACCCGCACCAAGGCTGCTTTGCTGCCGGGGGAGGCTGATACAGTCTCATCCGAAGGCTTGCGAGAAGACGCGCCATTTTGCCTCCTGCAAAATGTTTGAGAATTGCATGAAAAGCCACGCCCGGTCGTCGGTCCGGCGTCGTGCTCATTGAAACGAACGGCTGTCTGGGCACCGCCGCTACGAAATGAAGGTTGAGAAAATGCAGGTTATCGAAACGCTGGCTGAAGGGCTGAAGCGCGAAATCAAGGTCGTAATTCCGGCCAAGGACATGGAAGGCCGCATGAACGAGCGCCTTGCAGAGGTCAAGGACAAGGTCAAGATCAACGGCTTCCGTCCCGGCAAGGTCCCGCCAGCGCATCTGAAGAAGATGTACGGCAAGTCGATCATGGCCGATCTCGTCAACGAGATCGTTCGCGACCAGCCGGCGCAGATCCTCACCGGCCGCGGCGAAAAGTCTGCCACCCAGCCTGAAATCGCCATGACCGAAGACAAGGACGAAGCCGAGAAGATCCTCGCTGCCGAAGCCGACTTCGAATTCACGCTGTCCTACGAAGTCATCCCTGCGATCGAACTGAAGCCGGTCAACGGCATCAAGGTCATCCGCGAAGTCGCCGAGATCGGCGAAGACGAAGTGACCGAGCAGATCATGAAGATTGCCGAGAGCGCCCGCACCTACGAGACCAAAGAAGGCGCTGCTGCCGATGGCGACCGCGTTACCCTCGACTACCTCGGCAAGGTCGACGGCGAAGCCTTCGAAGGCGGCAAGGACGAAAATGCCGAGCTGATCATCGGCTCGAACCGCTTCATCCCGGGCTTCGAAGAGCAGCTCGTCGGCGTCAAGGCTGGCGACGAGAAGGTCATCACGGTCACCTTCCCGAGCGAATACCCAGCCAAGAACCTGGCCGGCAAGGAAGCCACCTTCGATCTGACGATCAAGGACGTGGCCTCTGCCGCCGCCACCGAGATCAATGACGAACTGGCCACAAAACTCGGCCTCGAATCGGCCGATCGCCTGAAGGAAATCGTTCGCGGCCAGATCGAAAGCCAGTACGGCTCGGTCACGCGCCAGAAGGTCAAGCGCCAGATCCTCGACCAGCTCGACGAGATGTATCAGTTCGACACCCCGCAGAAGCTCGTCGAAGCCGAATTCGAAAGCATCTGGCGCCAGATCCAGACCGATCTCGGTGAAAGCGGCAAGACCTTCGAAGACGAAGACACGACCGAAGAAGCAGCTCGCGCCGAGTATCTGAAGCTTGCCGAACGCCGCGTCCGCCTCGGCCTCGTTCTCTCCGAAATCGGCGAAAAGGCCGGCATCGAAGTCAGCGAAGACGAACTGCAGCGCGCGCTCTACGAACAGCTCCGCCAGTTCCCGGGCCAGGAAAAGGAAATCCTGGAATTCTTCCGCAACACGCCCGGCGCATCCGCCAACCTGCGCGCGCCGATCTTCGAAGAAAAGGTCATCGACCACCTGCTCTCCGAAGTCGACGTGACGGACAAGACGGTCACCAAGGAAGCGCTGCTCGCCGAAGACGACGACAGCACCGAGAAGAGCGAAGGCAAGAAGGCGCCGAAGAAGAAGGCTGCCAAGGCAGAAGCTTCCAAGGCTGAAGAAGCCGAAGGCGAAGAAGCCGCTCCGAAGAAAAAGGCCGCTTCGAAGAAGAAGGCAACCGACGACACCGCCGAGTAATTCTTCGGAACTCTCTGCAAGTTTTGAAGGCCCTGCCGTTCGCGGCGGGGCCTTTTTGCGTTTGGGGCGGCGGGTATCCGGCGCGTGGCGCCACCCCCCTCTGTCGGCGACGCCGACATCTCCCCCACGAGGGGGGAGATCAGCCGATAGGTTGCGGTTTACCAGAAGGGCGCTGTGAGTTCGGTACTGGTTTTGCGATAGAAAGTTGCCCCGGCCAATCTCCCCCCTTGTGGGGGAGATGTCACGCGGTGACAGAGGGGGGCGTGCTGGCGCAGGGGCTAACCGACGTCAATCTTGCACCCGGTAAAATTTCTCTTCCTATTTTCGGAAAATAGGAATATATTCCAATCGTCCCGATGTGGCTGTCAGGCGTGGCAGTTTCAGCGGGGCCGGTTTGGGGATGGGGCAGGACGCAGGCTGCTTTTCCGACCGCAGGTACGGTCACCTCCAGAGGAAAAGCGTGGCGAATGGGCTACGACGGACCTCTTGTATGCAGCGGTGCAGACGCACCTGTCAGCCGGTCGAATGGGAGCGGCTGGCGGGTGTGGAGGGTCCCACCCGGCGGTGTCAGGCCGGACGGGAGGCGCTGAGAGGTGTCACTTAGAGACTGAACGACCCACTACCGCTGCGAGGCAGCTTTCAGCGCCTGTTCCGACTTTCCGCTCGATCCCACCGATGGCTCCCATCGCGTGGTTTTTTCCGCGATCGTTAGGCTCAACCGGTTTCAGCCGGTTGAAAACCCTCAAAGCTCCGACTTGATGTCGCCCATACGGTTGCCAGCGTCGAGGCCTGCGATCTTGTAGGCTTCGGCCAGCGTCGGGTAGTTGAAGGTGTTCTCGACGAAATACTCGACGGTGCCCTTCAGGTTGAGCACGGCCTGGCCGATATGGACCAGCTCGGTTGCGCCTTCGCCGACGATGTGGACGCCGAGCAGGCGGCGGGTTTTCAAGGAGAAGATCATCTTCAGCAGGCCGGTATCCAGCCCCATGATGTGGCCGCGCGAGGTTTCGCGGAAGCGGGCGATGCCGCATTCGTATGGGATGCCGCGTTCCTTGACCTCTTCCTCGGTGAGGCCGCAGGTGGAGATTTCCGGCACGGCGTAGATGCCGTAGGGGAAATATTTCTGCGGTTCCTTGGCGATGGCGCCGACGGCAACGCGGGCAGCGATGCGGCCCTGTTCCATCGAGGTCGAGGCAAGGCTCGGGAAGCCGATGACGTCGCCGGCGGCAAAGATGTGCGGCACGCTGGTGGCAAAGGTTTCAGGGTTGACCGAGAGGCGGCCACGGCTGTCGGCCTCCAGCCCTGCGGCCGGCAGGTTGAGCTCGTCGGTGGCGCCCATGCGGCCGGCGGCAAACAGCACCATGTCGGTGACCAGGCGACGGCCGCTGCCGAGGGTGACCTCGACCTTGCCGTTTTCGAGTTTCTCCACCTTGTCGGCCTTCTGTCCGAGCAGCAGCTTCATGTTGCGGTCGCGCAGCTGGTAGGTGAAATCCTCAACGATCTCCTTGTCGATGAAGTCGAGCATCGTCGATTTCGGATCCAGAAGTGTGACCTGCGTGTCGAGGGAAGAGAAGATCGTCGCGTATTCGATACCGATGACGCCGGCGCCGATGACGATCAGCGAGCGCGGCAGCGTTTCCATCTCGAGGATTTCGTCGCTGTCGAGCACGGTCTGGTGGTCGAACGGCATGTAGCTCGGGCGGAATGGTTTTGTGCCGACGGCAAGCAGGATGCTGGTCGCAGTCGCCCGCACGACCTCGCCGTCGTCCTTGGTGATTTCGATCGTGCGTGGATCGACGAAGCTCGCCTTGCCGCGAACGTGCTGGACGTGATTGCGGGCGAACTGGTGCTCAAGCACCTCGACCTCGTGGTCGAGGGTGATCAGCAGGCGGCGGCGCAGGTCTTCGGCGCTGATCTGCTGCTTGACGCGGTAGGCGCGGCCATAGAAGCCGCGTTCCCGCCAGCCGGACAGGTTGAGCGCCGTTTCGCGCAGTGTCTTCGAAGGGATGGTGCCAGTGTGGACGGAGACGCCGCCGACGCGCTTGCCCTGCTCGATGACCAGAACCGTCTTGCCGAGCTTGGCAGCCTGAATGGCGCCCCTGCGGCCAGCCGGACCGCTGCCGACAACAATAAGATCGTATTGGTACATCGAATGGCCCCGCAGGATTGAATGCGAATCAGTGGTGCGTCGCACAACATACGCAGTTCAATCGGTACCGGAGCAGTGTTACAGATTGTCTAACGGCGGACAATCACGAATTGGAGAGGCCGAGCCAGGGTTCGAGCTTTTCGAAGGTCTCGTCCATCGGATAGGCGGCGCTGATCGGCAGCGAGACGTGGCCGTAGATGATCGACATCTGGCCTTCGGCGACCTTCTCGGTAGTCTTGTCGATCGCTGCAAGATAGAGGGCGGTGGCAAGACCCGTGCGGTCGGCGCCGGCCTGGCAATGGATCAGAAGCGGCTTCGGTGCATCGCGCATCAGCTGCACCAGTGTTGCCGCCTGCTCCTGCGTCAGTTCGTGGCGCGAGGACATGCGGAAGTCGATGTGGTTGATACCGAGTTCCTTGGCCTCGGCGACTTCGGCATCGTACCAGCCATGGCCAGCATTTTCGCCGCGCAGGTTGATGATCGTCTTGATGCCATACTGCTTCTGCAGTGCGGCAATCGTGGCGGCGGAAGGCTGCGACGAACGGTAGAGTTCGCCTGAAATGACCGGATGGAAATTCGTGGTGGCGATCATATGAGCATAGAAGCCGCCGATCAGGGCGAGCAGGGGCAGGACCCCATACATGAAAAATCCCCGCGCCATCAGGCGAAGGGATGAAAAGCGGCGCGGCGAAGCTGCTGTCAGCATGGTATCTCCGGGCGCCGGCCGGAGCGGCCTGGCGGGGTAAAGCGATCGAACTCCCGCACGTCTCGAGCATCCGGGGATGCCGCGATCTGCAGTGTCGTCGTTCTGCCAGACCAGACTGACAGCCACCTGAAGAAACTATGATGAAATCGTGACAGGGCACGCCGAAACGTGGGCGCAGGCGAGGGCGCTGCTGACCTCAGATCAGCCGCAACCCCTTGAAGCTCGCATGGCCGTCCTTGCCGATGATGATGTGGTCGTGGACGACGATGCCGAGCGGCTTGGCCGTATCGACGATGGTCTTGGTCATGTCGATGTCGGCGCGCGACGGGGTCGGGTCGCCGGAGGGATGGTTGTGGACGAGGATGATCGCCGTTGCCGATAGCTCCAGCGCCCGCTTGACGACCTCGCGCGGGTAGACCGGCGTGTGGTCGACGGTGCCGCGTCCCTGCACCTCGTCGGCGATCAGCGTGTTGCGCTTGTCGAGGAACAGGATGCGGAATTGCTCTCGGGTTTCGTAGGCCATGGCGCTGTGGCAGTAGTCGATGACGGAGGACCAGGAGGCCAGCACCTTCTTGCCACGGATCTCGCTTTTCAGCATTCGCTGGGCGACCGAGGCCATCAGCTTGAGATCAAGCGCCACCGCCTCGCCGATGCCGTTGACTTCCTGCAGCAGCGCAATTGGCGCGCCCATAACGCCGCCCAGCGTCTGGAAGCGGTCGATCAGCGCCTTGGCGATGGGCTTCGTGTCGCGGCGCGGGATCAGCCGGAACAGCAGCAGTTCGAGGATCTCGTAGTCGGCCAGCGCCGCATCGCCATTTTCGCGGTAGCGCGTCCGCAGCCGTTCGCGATGACCATGGACATGGGCCATGGGGTCGGGCTTTTGAAGCTCGATGGGTTTTCGCATCTGGGCTGTCTTGGCCGGCTGCTCGGCAAAGAACATCCGTTCGTCGAACAGCGCCGGTTCGCTATCGCCCGGTATGGCCTCGCTGTCTGGTGATCTCTCGCCATGTCCGTTTTCCGGACCGGGGCGCTTGGCCATGGTTCACCCTTGATAAGGAGGAAGGCCCGGCCGATCGAGCCCGGCGGGCGACAGCGTAAAGATCTCGCAGCCGGTCGAGGTAACGCCGACGGTATGTTCGTACTGGGCCGAAAGCGAGCGGTCGCGCGTCACGGCTGTCCAGCCATCGGCAAGCACCTTGACGTGCGGCTTGCCGAGATTGATCATCGGCTCGATGGTGAATATCATGCCTTCGCGCATCTCGGGGCCGTCGCTGGCACGGCCGTAATGCAGGATGTTGGGCGAATCGTGAAACAGGCTGCCGACGCCGTGGCCGCAGAAATCGCGCACCACCGAGCAGCGCTCACCCTCGGCATAGGTCTGGATCGCCTCGCCGATGGCGCCGATGCGGGCGCCCGGCTTGACCGCCGCGATGCCGAGCATTAGCGAGTGATAGGTGACCTCGAGCAGTCGTTCGGCCGAACGCTTGATGACACCGACCGGGTACATGCGGCTGGAATCGCCATGCCAGCCATCGAGCACGTAGGTGACGTCGATGTTGACGATATCGCCTTCGCGCAGGCCCTTGTCGTTGGGAATGCCGTGGCAGACGACGTGGTTGATCGAGGTGCAGCTCGACTTGGTATAGCCGCGATAGTTCAGCGTCGCCGGGTAGGCGCCGTGGTCCATGCCGAATTCGAAGACGAAGCGGTCGAGCACGTCGGTGGCGACGCCCGGAACGATGAGAGCAGCCATTTCGTCGAGGCAGCGTGCCGTCAGCTGGCAGGCCTTGCGCATGCCGGCAAAAGCATCGTCTCCGTAGAGACGGATCGCGCCGGTATTCTTCGGCGATGCCGTCGCTGCTTCGATATAGTTCACCATGATATGCCTTCAGTCTAGAATTGCCGTTTGAGTTTGTAGTGCAGCTATGCCGGGTTCGTCCATGGGGATCAATCCTGCGGCCGTGATTTCGAGCGGCGATATAGAGCATTTGAGCGCAAAGGCCTCGACGCCGCGCTGGCGGGCCCTGAGATAGGCGCGCCCGTACTGCGGATCGAGGTCATCGCAGATCCGGAAGCGGGTGCAATCATCGCGCTGGATGACGTAGAGCATCACCGCCCGGTGACCGAGTTCCACCATGTCGCCGAGTTCCTCCAGGTGCTTTGCACCCCTGGAAGTCACCGAATCCGGAAACTCGGCGAGGCCGGGCGTGCGGGCGAAGTGGACGTTCTTGACCTCGACATAGGCTGGCGCCTTGCCGGGGCCTGCCAGAAGCATGTCGATACGCGAATTGCGCCCGTATTTCTGCTCGCGGCGCAGATCGGGATAGGTGCCGAGATCGGCGACCAGTCCGGCGCGGATGGCCTCTTCGGCCAGCCGGTTTGGCAAGGCGGTGTTGACGCCCACCCGCGTACCGTCAGCCTCGATCAACTCGAAGACATAACGGTATTTACGCGTCTGGCTGTCGTGCTCGGAGAGCCAGATGCGCGACCCCGGCGTCGTCAGGCCGCGCATCGAGCCGGTGTTGGGGCAGAAACCGGTGACGATGCCGCCGCTCTCCAGTTCGGCGTCGAAGAGAAAGCGCTTGTAGCGGGCAATGAGCCGGGCCGGCACGAGGGGGCGTTCGAACAGCATTGCGATACTCTATGGGGAGGTGGCCGTTGGCCGTCAGGTCTTGTGAAGCAGGCCCGTCAGGTCTTCTGCATCACAAACGAGCCGGGCGCCGGCTCGAGCGGGACCGGCGAATGGCTACCGGGGATGCGGGGGGCGACCCTTGTTGCGTCGCGTGTCTCGATCCAGGTCTGCCAGTGCGGCCACCAGGAGCCGGCGGTCTCCCTGGCGCCGGCCATCCAGCCGTCGAAGTCTTCGCCCGAAGGACCCTCGGACCAGAACTGATACTTGCGCCTTTCCGGCGGATTGACGATGCCGGCGATATGGCCGGAGCCGGCGACCACGAAATCGACCGGGCCGCCGAAGAACGAGCCGCCCACAAAAACCGATTTCGCCGGTGCGATATGGTCGTCGCGGGTTGCGAGGTTATAGACGGGGATGGTGACGTCCTGGAGCGATAGCGTCTTGCCGTTGATCACCATGCGGCCTTGGCTCAGCGTGTTGTCGAGATAGCAGTTGCGCAGGTAGAAAAGGTGATTGGCCGCTGCCATGCGGGTCGAATCGCCATTCCAGTAGAGCAGGTCGAAGGGCAGGGGTTCCTGGCCCTTCAGGTAGTTGTTGACGAAATAGGGCCAGATGAGCTCCGAGGCGCGCAGCATGTTGAATGCCGTCGCCATCTTCGAGCCGTCGAGATAGCCGGACAGGCTCATCTGCTTCTCCAGCGCCTGCAGCTGGTCCTCGTCGACGAAGACCTTGAGATCGCCAGCATGGGTGAAGTCGACCTGTGAGGTCAAGAGGGTCAGGGATTTGACGCGCTCGACGCCTTCAGCCGCGTGCAGCGCCAGTGCCGAGGACAGCAGCGTGCCGCCGACGCAATAGCCGATCGCGTTCACCTCGGTTTCGCCGGTCGCTTCTTCGATCGCGTCCAGTGCGAAGTCTATGCCTTCGTGAATGTAGTCTGCCCAATCCTTCTCCGCATGGCGGGCATCCGGGTTGACCCAGGAAATGACGAAAACCGAGTGGCCCTGGTCGACGCACCACTTGATGAAGGATTTTTCCGGGTTGAGGTCGAGGATGTAGAACTTGTTGATCCAGGGCGGGCAGATCAGCAGTGGACGTTTGAAGACCGTCTCGGTTGCCGGCTCGTACTGGACGATCTGGCAGATCTCGCTCTCGGCCACCACCTTGCCCGGTGTCATCGCCAGGTTGCGGCCGATGGCGAAGTGGCTGAGATCGGTCTGGCGCAGCTTCAGGTCGCCGCCGCCGGCACCGATGTCCTCGGCCAGCATCTTCATGCCGCGCACAAGGTTCTCCGCATTCGAGGCGACGGTCTCGCGATAGAGCTGCGGGTTGGTGGCGATGAAATTGGCGGGCGAGATCGCCGCCATGATCTGCCTGACATAGAACGAGGCCTTGTGGCGTGTATGCGCGTCGAGCCCTTCGGCCCCAGTCACCAGCGTGTCCGCCCAGTCGGAAGTCACGAGGTAGGTCTGGCGCAGGAAGTCGAAGAACGGATTGCTCTGCCAGTCGTCGCCGGAGAGCCGCTTGTCTTTGATCGGCGCTTGTGGTGGCGGTTCGCCCGGCGGTTCCGACAGCCGCTGCATCGATTGCGTCCACAGGCCGAAATAGCCGGACAAGAGCTTGGTCTGCGCCTCGAAGCTGCGCTGCGGGTCGGACATCCAGTAATCCGAAACCGTCGACAGCGTCTTGACCATATCGGTCATCGAATCATTGCCTTCGACCCGCTCGCCACGTTCGCGCGGGGCCAGCCAGGCGGACGCAGCCTTGCCGAGATTCTCCAGGGCACGGGCGAAATTCAACGCCATCGTCTCCGGATCCTTGACGATATAGGGATCCGCCGACGCCGCGTCGAACGCGGATTTGGCCGGTTCGCCCTTGCTATCGTCCCGTTTGCTGTCGCTCACGCGTCATTCTCCGGCGGCGGTGCTGCTCTCATTTCCGTTTGTACATCGCCCGGGAAATGGAATACAAGTTCCAATGACAGGCACGCCTGCTCTTGCTTTGCTGCGACGACGAATTTAACAGTCGTTCCGGGCAATGCGGGACCGGGCAGGATAATGATGATAGGCAGCGGCATAGTGGCAAGTTTCTACCGGTATTCCGTGGTCCTCGGGCTCGTTGCGCTGACACTGACCGGCTGCAAGACCATTGCCGAAAAGCAGGCGGAAGACGCTCGCAAGCGCGCAGCCCCGACAGCCGTGGTGATGAAGACAGGCAAGGGCGAACCCGCCGTCAAGACGCTCGAATACGGCAAGGACGGCTATCCTACCTTCAACGGCCCGCTCACGTCCGCCAACGTCCAGATCGCCGATCCGCAGGCGCTGGATATCCGCAAGCAGCTGACGGCCGCCGGCGCTGCGCGCGATTCCGGCGCGCTGACGCAGGCGCAGTACGATGCCAAGGTCGCGGAAATGCGCAAGCTGGCAGCCGAACAGCAGCAGACGCTCTCGGATCTCCAAAAGTAACCTTGCGCAAAAGCCCATTTGCACGCAAAGGGTTCAATCAAGAAGCGTTTGCATGTATCGTTCGGGTTTGAGGCGGCAAGTGTGCCGTGCTCGCCCCAAATTCACCGCATCACTCGCGTCAAACGAGAATATGGCGCCGCGATCCTGAGGTTCGTATCGCGGCTGCCCGGAGACACACGAACTTCATTGCCGCCTCGATCACCGCCGTCCCATGGGGAAAGAAATGGAAGAGTTTCATAAAGTCCGTCGCCTGCCGCCGTACGTCTTCGAACAGGTCAACCGTTTGAAGGCCAGCGCACGAGCGGGCGGTGCCGACATTATCGATCTCGGCATGGGCAACCCCGATCTGCCGACACCGCAGTCGATCGTCGACAAGCTCTGCGAAGCCGTCCAGGATCCGCGTACCCATCGCTACTCTTCGTCGAAGGGTATCCCGGGGCTGCGCCGTGCGCAGGCCGGCTATTATGCCCGTCGTTTCGGCGTCAAGCTCAACCCGGATACGCAGGTCGTGGCGACGCTCGGCTCGAAGGAAGGCTTTGCCAACATGGCGCAGGCGATCACTGCGCCCGGCGATGTGATCCTATGCCCGAACCCGACCTATCCGATCCATGCCTTCGGCTTCCTGATGGCCGGCGGCGTTATTCGCTCGATGTCGGTCGAGCCGGACGAAAGCTTCTTTCCGCCGCTGGAGCGGGCCGTCAAGCACTCCATCCCGAAGCCGATCGCGCTGATCCTCAACTATCCGTCCAATCCGACCGCCTATGTCGCGACGCTGGATTTCTACAAGGACGTCATCGCTTTTGCGAAGAAACACGACATCATCGTGCTGTCGGATCTCGCCTATTCGGAAATCTATTTTGACGATAACGCCCCGCCGCCTTCGGTCCTCGAAGTGCCCGGCGCTATCGATGTCGCCGTCGAGTTCACCTCGATGTCGAAGACCTTCTCCATGCCCGGCTGGCGCATGGGCTTTGCCGTCGGCAACGAGCGGCTGGTTGCAGCGCTGACGCGTGTTAAATCCTACCTCGACTACGGCGCATTCACGCCGATCCAGGTGGCGGCAACCCACGCGCTGAACGGCGACGGTTCCGACATCGCCGAAGTGCGCTCGATCTACAAGCGCCGCCGCGACGTGCTGGTCGACAGTTTTGGTAAGGCCGGCTTCGAAATTCCGCCACCGGCCGCAACGATGTTCGCCTGGGCAAAGATCCCCGAGAAGTTTCGCCATCTCGGCAGCCTGGAGTTCTCCAAGCTGCTGGTCGAGAAGGCCGATATCGCTGTTGCACCCGGTATCGGTTTCGGCGAGATGGGCGACGACTATGTCCGCATCGCGCTGGTGGAAAACGAACACCGCATCCGACAGGCGGCGCGCAATCTGAAACGCTTTCTATCGACGGCAGACGAGACCATGCACAATGTGATCTCGCTCAACGCCCACCGCTAACTTCAAGGGCAGCCGCCATGCGGCTGCCGCTTCGTGACATATCAGGATCGATCATGGCAGATGCCCTCAAAATCGGCATTGCGGGCTTGGGCACCGTTGGTGCCTCGCTTGTCCGTATCATTCAGCAGCGCAGCGCCGAGCTCACGGCCACCTGCGGCCGCCCGATCAAGATCGTCGCCGTCTCGGCACGGGATCGCAGCAAGGATCGCGGCATCGATCTCGATGGCGTCGAGTGGTTCGACGGTCCGGTCGATCTCGCCCACAAGGCCGATATCGATGTCTTCGTCGAATTGATCGGCGGCTCAGAGGGTGCGGCCAATGCGTCGGTGCGCGCGGCCTTGGCGCGCGGTCTGCATGTGGTCACCGCCAACAAGGCGCTGCTCGCCTATCACGGCGTCGAGTTTGCCGAGATCGCCGAGGAGAAGGGCACGCTTTTGAACTTCGAAGCGGCCGTTGCCGGCGGCATTCCGGTCATCAAGGCCTTGCGCGAGTCGCTCACGGGCAACACGATTTCGCGCATCTACGGCATCATGAACGGCACCTGCAATTACATCCTGACACGGATGGAGAAGGAAGGCCTGTCGTTTGCCGATTGCCTGAAGGAAGCCCAGCGGCTCGGCTACGCCGAGGCCGATCCGGCCTTCGACATCGACGGCAACGATACGGCGCATAAACTGGCGATCCTGACGACGCTCGCCTTCGGCAACCGGCTTGCCGCCGACGACATCTATCTCGAGGGCATCTCCAACATCTCCATCGAGGATATCCGGGCTGCCGCCGATCTCGGCTACCGGATCAAGCTGCTCGGCGTTGCCCAGCGCACCGAGACCGGCATCGAGCAGCGCGTTCATCCGACCATGGTGCCGCTCGATTCGGTCATTGCCCAGGTTGACGGCGTGACCAATGCGGTGGCGATCGAATCTGATATTCTCGGCGAACTGCTGATGGTCGGCCCCGGCGCCGGCGGCAATGCCACGGCATCGGCCGTGCTCGGCGATATCGCCGACATCGCCAAGAGCCAGCCCGGCACGCAGCGCGTCCCCGTGCTCGGCCATCCCGCCAAGTCGCTCGAGCCTTACCGCAAGGCGCAGATGCAGAGCCACGAGGGCGGCTACTTCATTCGCCTCAGCGTGCAGGACCGCACCGGCGTGTTTGCGAGCATCGCCGGCCACATGGCGGAAAACCACATATCGCTGGAATCGATCGTCCAGCGCTCCAAGCAGCACGTCTCGCCCTCCGACCAGCAGACCATCATACTCGTCACCCATGCGACCATGGAGGATTCGGTGCGCAAGGCGGTGGCGGCGATCAAGACCGATGGCTATCTGGTCGGCGAACCGCAGGTCATCCGCATCGAGCGTCCGAAGCACGAGCAGTGAGGCAACCGCAATTTCCGTGGACGCGCCTCCTGCTTGCGATAATCTGCACCGAAAGCACGCGAAGCCGCTCCCTGATGGCGGGCTTCGGCGGATGAAAGAACGGATCCGGCCAATCTGATGGGACCGATCGAAGCGGCAGACCCGGTACAGCGGGCATTTCTGGGGGTGGAACGTTCGGCCGGCGGCAATCGCTGGGTGTCGCGGCTCGACCAGGCGGGCCAGAACCGGGCGCTGGCGATGGCCCAGACCCACGGGATGGCGGACCTGATCGCCCGCGTGCTCGCCGGCCGTGGCGTCGGTCTCGACGAGGCGATGGCCTTTCTCGACCCCACAATTCGCGGCCTGATGCCCGACCCGCACCGGCTGACGGATTGCGAGAAGGCTGCCGAGCGGCTGCTGCAGGCGGTCAAGACCGGCGAGAGTGTCGCTGTATTCGGCGACTACGATGTCGACGGTGCGGCCTCCTCGGCGCTGATGTACAAATTCCTGCGGCACTTCGACGTGCCCGCGACCATCTATATCCCCGACCGGATCTTCGAAGGCTACGGCCCGAACCCGACAGCAATCAACCAGCTGATCGACAACGGTGCCCGGCTGATCGTCACAGTCGACTGCGGCTCGACCAGCTTCGAATCGCTGGATGCTGCCAAGGCCCGGAACATCGACGTCGTTGTCATCGACCACCACCAGGTCGGCGACGCGCTGCCGCATTGCCATGCGCTGGTCAATCCGAACCGGGAGGACGATCTGTCGGGGCAGGGCCATCTCTGCGCTGCCGGCGTGGTCTTCCTGGTGCTGGTGGCGACGTTGCGGCTGCTGCGCCAATCCGGCGATCTCAGGGCAGGCAATATCGACCTGCTGGCCTGGCTCGATATCGTAGCGCTTGCCACAGTCTGCGACGTGGTGCCGCTGAAGGGGCTGAACCGCGCCTATGTGGTCAAGGGCCTGCTGGCCGCTCGCCATCAGTCCAATCCGGGGCTGGCGGCGCTGTTCCGCAAGGCGGGGCTCGGCGGCCCCGTTACGCCCTACCATTTCGGCTTCATGATCGGCCCGCGCATCAACGCCGGCGGACGTATCGGCGATGCCGCGCTCGGTAGCCGGCTACTGACATTGGAGGATGCATCGGAAGCCGACGTCATTGCCGAGAGGCTCGACGAGCTGAACCGCGAGCGACAGGCGATGGAAGCCGTCATGCTGAAGGAGGCCGAGGCGGAAGCGCTGGCCGAATATGGCAACGGCGAGGGCGCTGCGGTCATCGTCACCGCCCATGACAACTGGCATCCGGGCATCGTCGGGCTGATATCGTCGCGTCTCAAGGATTCCTTCCGCCGGCCGGCCTTTGCCATCGCCTTTGATTCGCAGGGCAAGGGCACCGGCTCCGGCCGTTCGATCAGCGGCTTCGACATGGGCAAGATGGTGCGCGCCGCCGTCGATGCCGGGCTGCTCGTCAAGGGCGGCGGTCATGCGATGGCTGCCGGCCTGACGGTCGAACGCGCCAACCTCGGCAAGCTGCGGACTTTCTTTGCCGAGCGCGCCGAAAAACAGGTGTTCGGGCTCGTCGCCGATTCGACGTTGAAGATCGACGGGGCGCTCGGGGCGAGCGGCGCAACGGTCGAGCTTGTCGATCAGCTGGAAACGGCGGGACCCTTTGGCTCCGGCCACCCGCAGCCGATCTTTGCCATCCCCAGCCATCGCCTGCGCGATTCGCGACTGGTCGGGCAAAACCATATCAAGGTGACGCTGGAAGCGATGGATGGCGGCCGTCTGGAAGGCATTGCGTTCCGCGCCGCGGAAACGCCGCTCGGCGACCTGCTGCTCGGTTCACGTGGGGCACAGCTGCACGTCGCGGGAACGCTGGGTGCCGACCACTGGCAAGGCGCCCGCCGCGTCCAGCTCCGCGTCACCGATGCCGCCAAGGCGCCGTGACGCAGGTTGCCTGACGCAAGGCGCCTAATCAGTCAATTTCGAAGTTCGGGGGAAAGCAGTGGTACGCCCTAGGGGAGTCGAACCCCTCTTTACAGAATGAAAATCTGTCGTCCTAACCGATAGACGAAGGGCGCAATCACTGTGGCGCCCTTATAGTCAGGCCATTCGTATCCCGCAAGCGCAAAATCGTCACAAATCCACAATGAAAAGCGGTTTTTTGAGAGGCGTTTGGAGGTCCGCGATTTGCCGTGCGTAACAGGCCTCGGGGACATGAGCGCTCGTTGCGGCAAGACAATCCGATGTTCTGACGGCAAGGCCGATTACGTGGAAGCAAGTGCTCACGGCGGCTGCCATGGCAAACATTGGTCGTCACTGAAGAGAAAAACAAGTGGTACGCCCTAGGGGAGTCGAACCCCTCTTTACAGAATGAAAATCTGTCGTCCTAACCGATAGACGAAGGGCGCATAACTTGTGGCGCCCTTATAGGGGGGCGTTTCAGATCCTGCAAGCCGGGAATTTGCTTTTTCCCGAAAAAAATAGAGCTCTATATCGTCGTTTCGGCATGAAGCGATTAACGGGCGGAAACAGCGGGTTGCAGGGGCTTTCGGATGTCGTTGCAGGTGTGTGGGGCGCAGGCTTTGACCGGGCAGCAGGCTACTTCAGCGAGGCTTCCATGCCCGGCGTCAAGGTCACGCCCGGTGGTAGGGTGACGCCTTGCGGCAGGGTCAGGCCGGAGGAGGACGGCGGCATCATCGAGTTGGCGGGAGTGCTCTTGCCGCCCGACGCGAGATTGCGCGCCATCATCAGCGCTTCCTGGCTGTCGAGATGCCTACCCTTCGAACCGGGGGCTGGCAGGACGTGGGAAGGTGTTGCGTCCGCAGTCGGGCGGGTCGCGGAGGCAGATGCCATCCTCGGCGCACCCTGGGGCATCGCATTCGAGGACTGGCCGGATGGCGGCGCCATCATGGGCTGCTGTTGCTGCGGCTGTGGCTGCGTCTGCTGCATCGCGCTTCCCGGTGGCAGGGCGTAGACGTTGCGCAAGGCCGGCGCTGCATAGGTGGAGACCGGTGCCAGCGTGCCGTCGGGGTTGACGGCGATGGGTGGCGGCGCTGCGTATATGCTGGAGCGGTTGGCGTTGACCGCCGTCGGCTGGGTGATCAGGCCGCCGATATTGGCGGGCTCGGTCGATGCCTGTGATGCGGGCATCGGCGCGTTGGGGAAGAGGCCGGTTGCCGATTGCTGGGCTACCGTCTGCTGGCCGGAGCCGGTGCGGACCTGCGGGTCGCGATAGGTACCTGGTTTCTGGCCCTGTGCCTGCGCCTTGGCGTTGAGTTCTGCGGCCAGTTGTTCGCCGGGCGTCCGCATCACTACTTCCGGCGCGGGCTCGGCCGCGTCGGCGACCTGTTGTTCCTTGGCCTTCCTGGCCGAGGTCGTCATGCATCCCGACAACATCACGAAGCATAGAGCGGCTGTCGTCGCGCGGAGCAGGAACTGTCTGCTTGAAGTCGTCTGCACTGTGCCCAAAGGATCGGTCCCCCGCGTTGGCTCTCGAGAAGCACCGCTGTCCAGGAGGGACGACGCCGTGGATCCGCCGGCGGGAGAGAGACAAGGCCGCGACGATTCGATGCGTGATGCTTCGATAGCCGGACCATGCTGGCACCATTGCCCGTCGGCAAGGGTCAAGATGGCTTGCAGGCCGTCATTCGACTTTCCTGCAAGCCTCGGGAAAGCCTGGGGCTACCAGACGCCCGTGTTGGTCATCGAAGCCCAGGGCTCAGTGCTCGGCAGGTTGTCGCCCTTCTGGAGAATCTCGATGGAAATGCCGTCCGGCGAGCGCACAAAGGCCATGTGACCGTCGCGGGGCGGGCGGTTGATGATAACACCCGCATCCATCAGTTTCTGGCACGTCGCATAGATGTCATCGACCTCATAGGCGAGGTGACCGAAGTTGCGGCCGCCGTCATAGTCCTCAGTGTCCCAGTTGTAGGTGAGCTCGAGGCAGGGCGACATATGCGTGCCGGCATGTTCGAGATCGTCGCGGGCTGCGAGAAACACCAGGGTGAACCGCCCCTTCTCGTTCTCGTAGCGACGGATTTCCGTCATGCCGAACAGCGTCGTGTAAAAGTGCAGCGCGGCGTCGAGATCCTTCACCCGGACCATCGTGTGGAGATAACGCATTCTATTTCCTTTCTAATGTGAATCTGTCCAGTCTTATCTGTACCAACGCCAGCCCCAGGCAAGTGTAGCGGCTCAAATCAGCGTCAGAGAATAAACAAAACAGGACTTGCGCTTTTCCGTTACCAAGATGCTAATCTTGATTTCGAGAATCAGTTAACCGTAACAGCGTAACGTGTATCCAAGGGGCTGGCGAAGATGGGTGACAGGACTTCATCGACTGAAATTGCCGACTTTGAGGATCTGGCGGGTGAAGCCGTCGATCTCATCGAGATCACCGGGCTGGTCAAGTGGTTCGACGTTGCCAAGGGCTTCGGTTTCATCATTCCGGACAATGGCATGCAGGACGTGCTGCTGCACGTGACGTGCCTGCGCCGCGACGGCTACCAGACGATCCTCGAGGGAACGCGGATCGTCGCGCTGATCCAGCGCCGCGAGCGTGGCTACCAGGCCTTCAAGATCCTTTCGATGGACCAGTCGACCGCGCTGCACCCTTCGCAGATGCCGGCAGCCCGCACCCACGTGCAGGTCACAGCCACCAGCGGTCTCGAGCGTGCTATCGTCAAATGGTTCAACCGTACCAAGGGTTTTGGCTTTCTGACGCGCGGCGAGGGGACGGAGGACATCTTCGTCCACATGGAAACATTGCGCCGTTTTGGCCTTACCGAGCTTCGGCCGGGGCAGGTGGTGCTGGTCCGTTTCGGACCGGGCGACAAGGGCATGATGGCAGCTGAAATCCATCCGGATACGCCAAGCCCGGTCGGCAGGTCGCACTGATGGCCATGCGTCTCGCATCTCTCCTGAAAAGCGCCCCTCTGGCGCTTTTTTTGGCTTTCTCTAGTCATGCCGCAACGGCCGATGCCGCAGATGTCGTCAAGCAGGCGCCGCATTTTGCGAGCGAGACGCTGACGATCACCGGCAAGACTGGAACAGTCCATACATTCACCGTCGAGGTCGCTGTCAGCGGCCCACAGCGCGAATACGGCCTGATGTTTCGTCGCCAGATGGCTGCCGACCACGGCATGCTGTTCGATTTCGACAAGGCGCAGCATGTGCAGATGTGGATGGAAAATACAGTCCTGCCGCTCGACATGCTGTTCGTCGACACGGCAGGCGGTGTGACGCATATTGTCGAGAACGCCGTGCCCTATTCGCAGACCATCATCGATTCCGGCGGGCCGGTGAAATACGTCATCGAATTGAACGGCGGCATCGTGAAGAAGCTCGGCCTTGCCATCGGCGACAAGGTTTCAAGCCCGACGATCGCCAAGCGCTGAGACGACAGATGCGCCGCGCGAGGCGATGCATCCAGAATAATGCAACAGATTACGGGTTGAGTTCGGCGATGTCCCCGTGCTTTGCCAGCAGGCGCGGCGAGGTCATGTCACCGGTCTCCTCGTCGACGGTGACGGCATAGGCGGCAACACCGACGAAGCGCTCAGACATGGCAGCCGCGATCTTTTCCGCGCTGGCGGCGTTGGAAGCCTGGCGCATTTCGCCGGGAGCCAGGCCATTGCGGACCTTCTTGTATGGAATGATGATGAATTTTTCCGCCGCCATGATGTATGCCCTTTAATTTGTTCTCAAAATGTTCTTGTTGGCCTGCGAAGTCAAGGGCGAGGCTATGCGGTGGCGCCGTCTGTCACTCCACGGCGGTCCCGTGTTTCCGGCGCAATGCTGTGGCGACCGTAGATGAAGATCGCAAGAGCAATCGCCGCAACGCCGCCATGCACCCAATAGGCCAGCGGATAGCCGCCCTCTGATGTCAGCCAGCCGGCGACGACGTTGCTGAGCGAGGCGCCGATGCCCTGGACCGTCATGACGGCGGCAAGGCCGACATTGAAGCGCCCGCTACCGGACAGGATGCGCTCCGCAGCGATGGGCGTGGCGATGCCGATCAGCCCGGCGCCGATGCCGTCCAGCACCTGGACCGGGAAGATGACGGCGAATTCGTGGAAACTGCCGGCGATGGCGCCGCGAATGGGGAGGGCGCAGAGAGCAAGGATGAATACCGTGGCAAGGCCGAAGCGACGGATCAGAAACGGTGCGGCGAGCGCCATGACGATCATCGACAGTTGCGAGACGCCCGTAGTGATCGCCGTGGTGCGGAAAGGGGTGCCGAGCTGCAGCGAGAAGTCCTGGGCAATCAGGCGGCTGATCGGCGCATTGCCGAAATGGAAGACCAGCAATGTCACCGCCAGCAGCACTAGCCCCTTGGTGCCAATGAGAACATTGTAGCCGGAGGGCTGGTCCTTGCCGTCGCCGTCTTCCGAGCCAAGGCCACGGGCAACCCTGTTGTCGATCTTATCCGGGTCGATCGCCAGCACCGCGATGATGGTCGCTACCGCCGTGACGACCATCAGCACGATGATGCCTGTGAGGCCGAAGAACACCGAGGCTGCATAGACGCCGGCGAGCGATACGACGTTGCCGGCGTGGTTCCAGAACTCGTTGCGCGACACCTGGCGTGAAAACGCCCTCTGGCCGACCAGACCGAGCGTCAGTCCCATCAGCGCCGGGCCGACGATGGCACCGACGACCGCGGTGGCCGACTGGCCGCCGAACACCGAAAAATCACCGGGACTGACCAGCGTCCACACGGCGGCTGCATTGATCAGCACGACGGGCAGGATGATCAGCATCCGCTTGTGGCTGGATGCATCCACCCAGGCGCCGAACAACGGCGTTGCCACCATGCCGAGGATGCCGCCGAGGGTGGCGATGAACCCCAGCGTCATGGGGCTCCAGCCGTTGGTCGCAAGGAACCCGTCGAGAAAGGGCCCGAGCCCATCGCGGGCATCTGCGAGGAAAAAATTGAGAAACGCCAGCGCGACGAGCGAGCGGCCGGACAGGCCAGTTTTCGATGATGGCTGCATTCGCACCTCCGGATGGGCCGTGGCTGCACCAGCCGATGGCGTTGATGGCTCAAGAGTTTCAGCGAATTATATATTTGCTGTCTCTTGTAAAGCGGCAACCAACACACGGTAGTAATAATGGTTCCCTGCTGAACTCATTTTACAGGTGGCCACAGCCGAAGGGTCATGGAGGCAGCATAAAAAGTGAACCCAAAAATGGGCCCCAGAATGACACACGGATAGGTTATATGGTCTGACATCAAGTCAACGGGACTTCACATTCAATCCGTTTCGCGTCATGGTAGAGTTATGGATAGTCAAATTTCGCCCAAACCCACAGAAGAAGATCACGAACGCGCGACCGATTGCGCGAGCGCGATGGAGATCGCTTTTGCGCGCCTCGTTGCCGAGGCAAGTGCTGCAGGCTGGCGTGAGATGGAAGTGGCGGTCATTCTCGCCGACATCGCCGACGACCATGTCCTGCGGCTCGCCAAGAAATCCAGGCGCGGAAAATTCAACTGACGAAAACGATGTCGGCAGCGGTCCTGTGATCGCTGCCGACGTTTATCTGCCTATTGCATCTGCGGCTTCTTGAGAAAGCTGCCGCGATCCGCGGATTTTACACGCAGCCAGGCTTCGCGGCCGTCGCGCAGCACGCGCATCGGGATCTCGGCGCCAGCCGGTCCGCTGTTCCAGACCTGACGATAGAAATCTGCCAGCCCATCGACTTCCGCATCGCGGATTTCCGAGATGATGTCGCCGGGACGCAGGCCTGCTTCCGCAGCCGGTCCGCCTGGAGCCACATTCATCACCACGACTTCACCGTTGTTCTCGGCCGAAAAAGCGCCCAGCCATGGACGTGGGGGCTTATCGATCTGGCCGCGGTGCAGCAGGTCGTCGAGTATCGGCTCCAGGAGGTTGATCGGCACGACCATGTTGATATCGGCGACCTTGCCGCCTTGGCTCATCTGCAGCCGCAGAGAGCCGATGCCGAGCAGTTTGCCGTGTTCGTCGATCAGGGCAGCGCCGCCCCAGGATGGGTGAGCCGGCGAGATGAAGATCGCTTCGTCGAGGAGATATTCCCAGTAGCCGGCGAATTCCTGCTTGGCGACGATTTTCGACGACACCGCATTGCCGAGGCCATCTGCGAGCACGACCGCATCTCCGAGCTGCGTGGCGGTCGCATCGCCGATCGGCAGCGCCGGTACGTCGAGAGGGCCGAGCGCCTGGACGAGCCCGAAGCCGGTCTCCTGATCGAAGGCGAGGGCGTGCGCAGGGACGACCTTGCCGTCCCTGCGCGTCAACCAGACCTCTTCCGCCTCGGTGATGAGATAGCCGATCGTCAGCACCAGGCCGTTGTCGCGAATGACGACGCCGCTGCCCTCGCGGATGGTTCCAAGCGTCGAGGCGGTGAAGGCGTCCTCGGCGATGCTGGAGCGTAGGGCGACTATGGATGGCAGGAGTTTTTCAATTGGCACGGGCTTATCCTCGCGGCAGTCTGTTGGTCGGGGGAGCACGACGACGCTGCGCGGTCGGTCAGATCCCGGACCTTAAGGTATGAAGGAGCAATGCCTGCTGCAAGAGCCCGCTGCCGGTTTGTGACACGGCGCCATGTCTGAACGATAATGGTGCGGGCACACCACTGGCGGCTGAGACTAGTAGACGCGGGCCGCCAGCGCGTGCAGCGTCGCGGTAAGCTTGGTCGTGTCGTAGGGCTTTGAGAAGAAGATGCTGCGTGCCGGCATCATGACCTCTTCGGCAGTGGCATGGCCGGAGGTGATGATAATGTCGATCGGAGGCCAGCGGTCGCGGATGGCGGCGGCAAGCAACATCCCATTCATGCTACCCGGCATGTCGATATCCGTAAAAACGATGCGGATGTCGGTCCTGGTTTCGAGGATATGCACCGCCTCGTCTGCATCGGTCGCCTCGATCACTTCGAAGCCGGCCCGCTCAACCAGATCTGCCGCCATCATCCGCAAAAGCGGTTCATCCTCGACGACGAGAACGATTTTCTTGGTCGGCGATGTCTCTGCCATCTGTCAGTTCGCCCTTTGGAGCTGTGAAAGCGCGGCGGTCATTTCGACCGAGTAGCCCAGGCTTGAGTAACTCTGCGTAACGCCGCCTGTTCCCATGAAGCCGCGTTTAATCAGCCTTGAACCAAAACCGGTGCGTGTAGGCTCTGTCACCGGCGGGCCGCCACTCTCCGTCCACCGCATCGTCAGCACGCGGTTGCCGTTGCTCTCGAGCACCTGCCACTCGACCGCGACACGGCCGTCCTCGTTCGAAAGGGCACCGTACTTCATGGCGTTGGTCACCAGCTCGTGGAACAGCAGCGACACCGACAGAGTGCTGCGAGGACCGAAATTGATGGACGGCCCGTGCACGTCGATCCGTTCGGTGACACCGAGGGTTTCGGCAGTCCGCATGAGGACTGCGCCGATGTCCGCCCCGTCGCTGTCCTGGGTGATAAGCGAATCGTGGGCGGAGCTAAGAGCGTATAGCCGGCGCTCGAAATTGCGCACATGCTCCTGCTCGATGATCGGCCGCAGGGTCTGCGAGGCGATTGCCTGGACCATGGCAAAGGTGTTCTTCAGGCGATGACCGATCTCCCGGTTCAGCACATCCTGGTCGGCCTCCGCCTGGAGCCTGGCGATGGCGAGATGCATGCGGTCGCCGAAGCTCCGCACGAAGTCGATTTCCTGCTGCGTCCAGTCATGCGGTCTGTCGTGGTGGACGAAGACCGCCAGCTTGAATTGCCCGTGGTCGAAGACCGGCAGGTTGACGAGGACGTGGATGCCGATAGCGAGCAGCGCCTCTGCCCTGTGGCGAGTGCGCGGGTCGGTCGCGACGTCGGTAATGATGACAGTCTGGCCGGCCTTCAGCTCATCGACGAAATCACCGTAGTCGCGGAAATGGTGGAGACCAGCGAGGCTTGCGACGCCGGGCGCGCGCCATTCCGGCTGGATCATCAGGGTTTCAGCGGCGACGTCGACGAGCCCGAAACCCGCACGGCTGGCGTCTAGGGCCTTGGCCATCAAGTCGGAGGCAGCCAGTGCCATGGACTCGATATCGTCGAGTTCGCGCAGGCGGTCGCCGAGATCGAGCAACGCCTGGACGCGTGCCGCATCCCGTTTTATTGACGTGATGTCCTGCACCATGCCGAACATGGTGATCGGCTTGCCATTTTCGTCGTACTGGTATTTGGCGTGGCGGGAAATCCACCGTGTCCCATGGTTTGCCGTCTGGATCCGGTATTCGACTTCGACAGGCGCCGCGCCATTCCTGCGGGTCGCCTCATTCGATTGGATATGGCGATCTTCCGGCACGACCATGGACTCGAACAGCGCGGTCGGATGGGTGTCGGCGGGGGGGACGTCGAAGATGCGGCAAAACTCGTCGGAGGCGCGCACCTGGCTTGTGGCGATATCGATTTCAAAGGTGCCGATGCGTCCGGCCTGCTGGGCGGCGACGTTCTTGTTGGCACTGTTGCGGATGCTGGCGGCGAGACGTTTCTGGCGCTGGAAGAGTTCGTCCTTGCGGTGGGATACGCGTCGCGTTTCCATGAAGGCCACCACCTGGCGCGCCAGTGCCCGCAGGAGGTTCTGCTGGTTTTCGTCCAGCCCTTCCGGGCGTGGCACCGTATCGATGACGCAGAGCGTGCCGATCACGGCGCCACCGGGCACGATGAGCGGCGCTCCGGCATAAAAGCGGATGAAAGGCGATTGGGTAACGAGCGTATTGTGCCGGGTGCGCGGATCCAGGGTGAGGTCGGGAATGACCAGCAGTTCCGGCGACGTCAGCGCATGGGCGCACACCGACTGGTCGATCGGCGTTTCGCCGGGCTCGAAACCGATCCGTGCCTTGAACCACTGCCTATCGGCCTCGACGAGGCTGACCAGCGATACCGGGGTATTGCAGACGGTAGAGGCGATGTAGACGATATCGTCGAATTCCGGCTCGGGCGCGGTATCCAGGATGTCGTAGGCCTCCAGCGCCTCCAGACGGCGAAGATGGTCCAGGTCGATCGCATCGAACGGCGTACGGATGGGTGTGTCATCGCTCATCGTCAGCTCAGTTCCAGTTCAACGCAAACGACAGTCTTGATGTCGAAGAGTATAAAAGATGGCAACGAGATTGCCAGCCAGTTATTGTTCATGAATGATTATCCGCAGCGCCATCGATTGACCTCGGAGGCCGCTTAGTGTTGATTGCGCTTATATAGTTAGGTCTGTTCGTTACCGCACGGAACGGCAGACGAGTCAATTGGATAGCGGCCGGGGTGATGATTTTCATGCCCCGGTTTGGCTGTGAGCAGAACGCGGAGACCGACCCCATGACCGACGCGCCGACAAAAAGACCAACCGCGATAACCAAGATCGACGCGACCAACGAGGCGGCCTACACGCTGATCGACGCGCGCGACAGCGCCCGCGAAGCCAAGACCACCCGACTGCGCGCCCTCCGCCTTGCCAAGGAAGAAGAGGACGCCAAAATTGCCGCCGCAGCGGCACCCAAGAAAAAGCCGGCAAAGAAAAAAGCTGCGGAGTAATCGCCTTATCCAGCGCCAGGCCCTTTTATTTGATCCCGGGTGAAAGCCCTTGGCGCCGACCGGCCGTGTGGTCGACCAAGCGGCCCTACGTTCATTGCGGACGATCTGTGCGCAACCAGCTCCCGGACGCAGCCGACACCTCCCAAATAACTGAGTGAACCCGGTGTCCGGCAGTCTTCATCCCGATGCCTTGGTGATCCGGTGAGGGCTCGTGACGTAAAGGGTCGGCGCTGTCGGCACCGTTGTCCGGCCCGACGCCAACTATGACATTCAACACAATGATTTGGTCGTGAAACCAGGAGGCAAGACATGCAGGCAGCTCTGAGGATGGGCCCGAGCCTATGATGAGCCACGCCGTTCCCCTGACGTGGGGCATCGCCGCCCTGACCGCGCTTGGCGTCATCACTCGACCGTTTCGCTGGCCTGAGGCCGTATGGGCCGTGGCCGGCGCCGTGCTGCTGGTTGCCCTTGGGCTGCTGACGCTGCCGGAAGCATGGCAGGGCGTCGGCAAGGGGCTGGACGTCTACCTGTTCCTGGTCGGCATGATGCTGCTCTCCGAACTCGCACGTCGCGAAGGACTGTTCGACTGGCTGGCCGCCATCGCCACCAGTCGCGCGAAGGGTTCGCCAATCCGGCTGTTCGCGCTGATCTACATCGTCGGCACCGTCGTCACCGTGTTCCTGTCCAACGATGCGACTGCCGTGGTGCTGACGCCGGCCGTCTATGCGGCGACCAAGGCCGCCAAGGTCAAGGAGCCGCTGCCCTACTTGTTCATCTGCGCGTTCATCGCCAACGCCGCGAGCTTTGTGCTGCCGATCTCCAACCCTGCCAACCTGGTGATTTTCGGGGAGGGTCACATGCCGCCGCTCGGGCGCTGGCTTGCGACCTTCGCGCTGCCGTCGATCGCTGCCGTCGTCTCCACATACGTGCTTCTCTACTGGACGCAGCGCCGCGTGTTGTTGCAGGACAGCGTTGCCAGCGACGTCGAGGCGCCGCATCTGACGCCGACGGCAAAGCTTGCCGGTGCCGGTCTCGTCGTCACCGCGCTGATCCTGATCGGCGCCTCGGCATTCGGTCTCGACCTCGGATTGCCGACTTTCGTTTGCGGTCTCGTGACGGCAGCGCTGATCGTGGTTGTCGGCCGGGAAAGCCCGATGGAGACGTTGCGCGCGATGTCTTGGAGCGTGTTGCCGCTGGTGGGCGGGCTTTTTGTCGTCGTCCAGGCGCTGGAGAAGACCGGGCTGACCAAGATGCTGGCCGACCAGCTTTCGGCGGGCGCAGCCTCGGCACCGGGCCAGACGGCGGCGGTTGCCGGCGTTGCCGTCGCCTTCCTCGCCAATCTCGTCAACAACCTGCCGGCAGGCCTCGTTGCGGGCGGTGCGGTCCAGGCGGCGCACGCCTCCGATACCATATCCGGGGCGATCCTGATCGGCGTCGATCTCGGCCCCAACCTGTCGGTGACCGGCTCGCTGGCGACCATCCTGTGGCTGACGGCACTCCGGCGCGAAGGGCTGCAGGTCGGAGCCTTCGCCTTCCTGAAACTCGGCGTCGTGGTGATGGTGCCCGCGCTGCTTCTGTCGCTGCTCGCCTTGATCGCCCTGCATTAACATCCGGACAGGTTCGTCCGCGTCCGGTTACATCTTGTCCATGTCTGGAAAAAGCCGCATTTTCCGAACATTCCGGACGCAATTGGCTGGCAGCCTGTCACTCGTTCTTGATCCCCGAACGAACGATAACGGTGGCAGGCATGAGCATTTCTTTCCAGACAATGGCAGCGTTGCGGTTTGGCACCGGTCTCCGGCCGGGCGAACCTCCGCCCGCCGACAAGCAGGCCCTTCTCGCGCAGATCAGGGACGGTATCGCCAGTCCGCCGCTGTTTCCCGTCGGCGGGCTCGATGCCCGTCGCAAGGCGGTGGCCGATGTCGCCGACCAGCTGCAGGCGATCCGCAAGGGCAACGATCCCGATGAGACCAAACGGGCGCGGGAGAATGCGGTCTACCACCGCCTCGACGCCATCTACCAGCGCGACGCGGACGCGCGCATCGCCCAGGCGGTGTTCTCGCCGAATGGCTTTTACGAGCGGCTGGCAAGCTTCTGGGTCAACCATTTTTCCGTCAGCGCCCAGAAGACCCAGCAGATGCGGTTGATCGTGCCGCTCTTCGAGGCCGAAGCGATCCGTCCGAATATCGGTGCGCCGTTTCCCGTGCTTCTGAAAGCGGTGACGCGCCATCCGGCGATGTTGATCTATCTCGACCAGTCGCAATCGCTGGGACCGAACTCGCCTGCCGGCCTGAAACAGAAAAAGGGCCTCAACGAAAATCTCGCGCGCGAACTGATCGAACTGCACACGCTCGGTGCGGGCAGCGGCTACACACAAGCCGACGTGCGCTCGGCCGCCATGGTGCTGACCGGTATCGCGCTCGACCGGCAGGCGGTGTTGGTGGATTTCAAGCCGGGCATGTCGGAGCCCGGCAGCCACGACGTGCTGGGCGTGGCCTATGGCGGCAAGGTCCGTCGCGAAGGCGACTATCTGGCCATGCTTGATAATCTGGCGCTTCATCCGAAGACCGCCCAGCATATCTGTCGCAAGCTGGTCGCGCATTTTGTCGCCGACCAGCCGCCGCAAGCGATGATCGACGTGATGGTCGATTGCTGGAAGAACACCAAGGGCGACCTGACCGCCGTCTATGCCACCATGCTCGACCATCCCGATGCCTGGAGCGGCGAGGGTGCCAAGGCGCGTTCGCCGTTCGATTTCGTCGTCGCCGGGCTTCGCGCCCTCAATATGCCGCGCAATCCAGTGGCTGTCAGTCCGCCGCCGCAAAGCCTCGAAGTCGCCGATGCAACGCCACAGGCAGCAGCCGCCGCGACGATGTCGCCGGCGGGCACCCCGGCCATGGCGCCTGCGGCAGCCGCGGCAAGTGCGCCTGTGGTGGCTGCGCCGGTCACGGCTGCCGGCGTTGCGACCATGGTCAACGGCATGAGCGGCGGTACCACAGGCGCACAGATGTCACCGCCCGGCGATATGGCTGCCGATGCCGAGGCGCAGCGGCGCAAGCAGGAGCAGGCGGCCTTCGACGCGACCCTCTATGTGCCGCGGGGCCTTGGGCTCTATGCCCTTCGCCGCATGGGGGAGCCGGTGTGGGAGCCGCCGAGCCCGGCAGGCTTTCCCGACAGTTTCGACGCCTGGATCAATGCCAGCGCCCTGTCGGAGCGGCTGGCATGGTCCCGCCGTGCCGCCGGTCGATACGGCAAGCAGGACGATCCGCGCGAGTTCCTCAAGACGACGCTGGCCGATGCGGCGCGAGACGACACCATCCGTGTCGTCTCGCAGGCACCCAACCGGATGACGGGGCTGACACTGGTGCTCGCCTCGCCCGACTTCAACCGACGCTAGGAGCAGGATCATGTCCCTTTCCCGCCGCAGCTTTCTCGCCTCCGCCTGCTGCCTCGCCGCAGCGCCCGTGTTCACGCCGATAAGCTTTGCCGCGATGCCGGGCGACAACCGGTTCGTCACCATCGTCCTGCGCGGTGCCATGGACGGGCTGGACCTTGTTCAGCCCTATGGCGACACGTCATTTGCGGGACTGCGACCGGATATCGCCATCAGGCCGGACCAGGGGCTTCTCGACCTCGACGGCTTTTTCGGGCTTCATCCCGCTGCCGCCGGGCTGATGCCGATGTGGAAGGCGAGGGAACTGGCGTTCATCCATGCGGTCTCGACCCCCTACCGCAATGCGCGCAGCCATTTCGACGGCCAGGACATGCTGGAATCGGGCGGCGACCATGTGGCGGAGGAAAAAACCGGCTGGCTGAACCGGGCGCTTGCAGTGATACCGCGCTCGACGGCGCGCAAGGCGATAGACATCAATACCTCGACGGAGCTCATTCTCTCCGGGCCGAACGTCGCTGATGTCTGGGCATCGGATTCGACGCTCGGGACGGGGGGCGACGAGGCGCAGTTCCTGAAGCGCCTCTATGCCAACGACCCGGCCTTTGCCAAGGCCATGGAGGAGGCGACGCGGGCAGACCAGTCGGCCGAGATGGGCATGCCGCCCGGCGCCAAGCGGGGCGAACAGATCGCCGATATCGCCGGGCTGGCGGCCAAGATGCTGCGCGGCGACTATCGGATCGCCAGCTTCTCGATCAACGGCTGGGACACGCATGTCCAGCAGGCAAGCCAGTTCAAGAAGGCGGCCGGAGACCTGACACAGGCGATCGTGACGCTGAAAGATACGATGGGGCCGGACGTCTGGAAAACGACGGTGGTGCTGGCGATGACCGAATTCGGCCGCACCGTCCGCCAGAACGGCTCCGGGGGAACGGACCACGGCACCGGCGGATGCTGTCTGCTTGCCGGCGGCGCGATCGAAGGCGGCAAGGTACTCGGCAAATGGCCGGGTATCGGCGACCAACAACTGCTCGACGACCGCGACCTGATGCCGACGGCCGACGTCCGCGAAGTTGCTGCCGCCATGCTCTACAAGCAGTTCGATGTGCCGCCCGGCGACCTGAACGCCAAGATCTTTCACGGGCTGGATTTCGGCAAGGGCTCGCAGTTCCTGCGGGTGTGAGTTTTGCATCCAGGCATGTAACGTGAGAGGCTGCGGTGCGGCCTCCCGCCTGCAATCCCAGATGGCACCCGTTACGATTTAATTAACTTCTCGTCCTTACCTTGGATTGTGAATTGTCGGGTGCCTGGACGCTCGCGGTTGTGTCAGTCTTTTTGGCGCTTGGGGGCGGGCATGGGAAGGAATGGGCAGGCACAGCGCCGACACGACATCGACGTGATCCGCGTCGTGCTTTTCGCGCTTCTGATGGTCTATCATACCGCACTTATCTTCGGGACGAGGTCGTGGCTGCTGCAGGCCAGCACTCCGAACCGGGCCTTCGATCTGCTGCTGCTTGCCTTGCATCCGTGGCGCCTCGGTCTACTGTTTCTCGTGTCAGGGATTTCGACGGCAGCGCTCGCCAAGCGGCTTGCGCCGGCCGATATCCGCAGAAAGCGGTCGCTCCAGCTCATTCCGCCCTTGCTGCTCGGTATCTTCGTGCTGGTGCCGCCGCAGATCTACCTCGCGCTCAAGGCTGCGTCGGCGACGGACCTTCCCTATCTGGATTTTTGGGGGATCTATCTCCAGTTCGGCACCATCATGGTCCAGGATGGCCAGGCGGTCTCGCTGGTCAGCCTGCAACACCTCTGGTTCATTGGCTATCTCTGGCTCTACACGGTCGTCCTGACCCTGGGCCTGGCGTTTCTGCGCGGCTGGCTTTCGCCCCTGACCGCAGGTCTCAGGCGCCTGGTGGAAGGCCGTGGCCTGCTTGTCTGGCCGATCCTCTATCTCGCAGTTCTGCGCCTCACCCTTTTCCCGATCTTCGGTGAGACGATGGAAGTGGGCTCGGACTGGTACGCCCACATCGTCTATTTCTCGCTTTTCGCATTTGGCTATGTGATTGCCGAGGACGAGAAATTCTGGGCGACCGCAGTCCGCTACCGAAAGCATGCGGCGCTTGTCGCCATCGTGTCGCTGGTAATTCTGGCTTGCCTGCTGGTGGCCTATCCGCCGGGTGCCCGCAGCCTCGGGGTGGCTGTGATACACCGTATCGGGCGATCGATCTTCCAGTGGTCGGCGATGGTGGCGATACTCGGCTACGGTCGCGCCCTGATCACCCGGTCTCACCCGGTGATCACCTACCTCAACAGGTCGGTGCTGACCTGCTACGTGCTGCACCAGACGGTGTTGATCGCCTTTGCCTACTGGTGGATGCGAAATTTCGGGCTAGACACCGGTTCGTTCTTTTTGATCGTTGTGGCGACGATCGCCTGTTGCCTTGCGCTTTATGAGGTCCAGCGGCAGATAACCCGGCTGGTGAAGGCCAGGTCCACCCCCGTTTTTCCGACACAGTTGCCCCTGGCGTGAGGTTGCCTCCCGTCATTCCTCCGCCGGCGGAACGGCTTTCGGCTTTCCGTCGTCGGCCAGTGCCACCATGATGAAGGTGCCTTCGGTTACCTTTTCCATCTTCTGGTAGCGCGACCGCTGTGCCCAGGCTTCGATCAGCAGGGTGATGGAGGTTGTTCCGACGCGGGTGATGTGGGTGTAGATGCTCAGCGTATCGCCGATCTTCACCGGCAGCTGGAAGGCCATTTCCTTGACGGCGGCGGTGACGACGCGGCCCTTGGCGCGCTCTGCGGCGCGTATGCCGCTTGCCAGATCCATCTGCGCCATGACCCAGCCGCCGAAGATGTCGCCGGCCGGATTGGCGTCGGCGGGCATCGCCAGGGTGCGCAGCGTCAGTTCGCCCAGCGGCTTGGCGGTGTCGTTCATGTCGGCTTCTCCTGTCGGGCCTGATATGTATGACGCACCGTAAGGCAAACGCCGCCGTTTGCAAAAGGGCCGGGGGCGAGTTTTCCCTCCGATTTCGCCGGCTTTCATGCCGCTAAGCTTTCATTCACCAATTTTGCTTAAATTTGTACACGATTGCCGATCGATTGCGGCGTCGGAAGTGGTGTGTGTATGGCGTATTTTCCCTTTCTGCGGCGGGCAGTGCTGCCCGTTTTGCTGTCGTCGACACTGATTGCCTGTTCTGCCGACAGCCTCGTCCCGCCGTCTGGCATCGACAACAAGACGCGTGTCGGTTCGATCCAGCCGCGCCGCTCCGTGCCGACGAATCCACCGAGCCAATACACCTACCAGAGCACGACGACGCCGGTGAGCTCGGCCTCCGTCGATTACCTCGACACGCCAAACCTTGCCGATGTCGGCCATGTCAGCGGCAGGCAGTCTGCGGCCCAGTCGCCGGATGCGATGGTGGCGCCGCAGTCCACCGGCTTGGCATCGCAGCGTTCCGCGCAGAATTCATCGCCGGTGCCTGCCGAAGGTATCAATATGGACGCAGAGCTCGGTGTCGGTGGCACCCCGCAACGGGTCGTCGGGCTGGCCGAGGAGGAAGAGCAGAACATCGCCGAGGGCCAGTCCGAGGAGCCGGTCGTCAGCGGCATCGGCACGGATAATCCCGTCCAGGCGAACCGGCCTGTGCTTCGCACCAGCGCCCAGAGGCAGATCTTGCAATCGACCGCGCCACGGCTGCAGGGGCAGCAGGTGGCGATGTTGCCGCGCGTGGAAAATCCGATGACCACCACGGAGCCGCAGTACGAGGCGCCACAAGCGCCACCGCCGATGTCGGCCGCCATGCCCAATTCCGAACTGCAGTGCCGCCAGCAGTTGCGCCAGATGGGCGTCGTCTTCCAGGACAAGCCGGCGATCTCGCAAGGACCAGCCTGCCAGGTTCCCTATCCGATATCGCTGCGCGGCCTCTCCGGCAACATCGCCGTCCGGCCGGCGGTAACGCTGAACTGCCAGGTGACGCTGGCCTTTGCCAAATGGGTGAAGAACGAACTGGCTCCCTCGGCGCGGCTGCGCTATCTTTCCGGGATCGGCACCATCATCCCGCTCGGCGGTTATTCCTGCCGGCGGATGAACAACAGCGCGCAACGCTACAACCCGATGTCGGAGCATGCGCACGGGAACGCCATCGATGTGGGCAAGTTCGTGCTGAAGAACGGCCACGCCATCGATATCCGGAAGAAGGGGCTGTTTTCCTTCCGCGAAGGCGCGTTGCTGAAGGCGGTGCGCACCGACAGCTGCAACTATTTCGACACCGTCATGGGCCCCGGCAGTAATCCGGAACACTGGAACCATTTCCACTTCGACCTTCGCGAAAGGAAGGGCGGACGGAGGTACTGCAACTGAGAAGGATGCCGCGGCGGATGGCAACGACCGGCAACTCAGCCCTGTAACGGGTCATCTCTGCTGCCGAATAGATTGTTCGCCGGGGGCGCTCTGGCAAAACTCCGGTTCGAGGTTATATAGCGGGCTGTTGCCGCAAAAATAATCAAAGAGCCCCATCTCGCCCATGCCCCCGATCGTCTCCATCCGCAATCTCACCAAAGTCTATGACAACGGATTTCAAGCACTGAAGGGGATCGATCTCGATATCCAGAAGGGCGAGATCCTGGCATTGCTCGGACCGAACGGCGCCGGCAAGACGACGATGATTTCCATCGTCTGCGGCATTGCCAACCCAAGCGGCGGGACGGTGCTCGTCGACGGTCACGATGTCGTCAAGGATTTTCGCGCGACGCGGTCGATGATCGGGCTGGTGCCGCAGGAACTGACCACCGACCAGTTCGAGACCGTCTTCAACACGGTGAGCTTTTCGCGCGGCCTCTACGGCAAGAAGGCCAACGCCGCCCATATCGAAAAGGTGCTGCGCGACCTGTCGCTGTGGGACAAGCGCGACAACATGCTGCGCGAGCTCTCCGGCGGCATGAAGCGCCGGGTGCTGATTGCCAAGGCGCTGAGCCACGAGCCGCAGATCCTGTTTCTCGACGAGCCCACCGCCGGCGTCGACGTGACGCTGCGCAAGGACATGTGGCAGGTGGTCGAAAAGCTCCGCCAGACGGGCGTCACCATCATTCTCACCACCCACTATATCGAGGAAGCCGAGGAGATCGCCGATCGCGTCGGGGTCATCAATGGCGGCAAGCTGCTGCTGGTCGAGGACAAGACGGCGCTGATGGCCAAGCTCGGCCGAAAGCAGCTCATCCTCGACCTCGACACGCCGCTCGCCGTCCTTCCACCCAGCCTCGAAGGCCGTGGGCTGACAATCGGCGAGGGTGGCTTGTCGCTCATCCACGAGCTCGATGCCGAAAACGGGCACGGCAACATCGCCGGGCTGCTGACCGACCTTGCCGCTGCCGGTATTGCCTTCAAGGACCTCTCGACGCGGCAAAGCTCGCTCGAGGATATTTTCGTCCAGCTTGTCGGAGACGATCAATGAATTTCGAGGCCGTCAAAGCCATCTACATGTTCGAAATGGCCCGCACGCGTCGCACGCTGCTGCAAAGCGTGGTGTCGCCGGTCATCTCGACGTCGCTCTACTTCATCGTCTTCGGGGCGGCCGTCGGCTCGCGCATCCAGGAGGTCGAGGGCATCTCCTATGGTGCCTTCATCACGCCCGGCCTGATCATGCTGACGCTGCTCAGCCAGTGCATCACCAACGGCTCGTTCGGCATCTACTTCCCGAAATTCGTCGGCACCATCTACGAGGTGCTGTCGGCGCCGGTGGCGATGACCGAGATCGTGCTAGGCTATGTCGGGGCGGCGGCCACCAAGGGAATGCTGATCGGGGCAATCATCCTGCTGACGGCCAATTTCTTCGTGCACGTCACCATCCAGCATCCGTTGATGATGGTGCTGTTCTTCGTGTTGACGGCGGTAACGTTCAGCCTCTTCGGCTTCATCATCGGGATCTGGGCGAAGAACTTCGAGCAGCTCAACCTTATCCCGATGCTTGTCGTGCCACCGCTGACCTTTCTCGGCGGCAGCTTTTATTCGATCGGCATGCTGCCGCCCTTCTGGCAGGCGGTCAGCCATTTCAATCCGGTGCTCTACCTCGTCAGCGGTTTCCGCTGGAGTTTTTACGGGATCGCCGACGTCAACCCGCTGGTCAGCCTCGGCATGGTGCTGTTCTTCCTGGCGATCTGTCTGGCCACCGTCTACTGGATCTTCAGAACGGGCTATCGGCTGCGCAACTAGGCCTTTCCACCGCCCACGCGCCCTCCGTCGCAAAGCCGATACAAAAGCCGTCTACCTAAAGCGGTCTTGCAACGGCATGGGCTGGTGGAGCAGACAATGACATTCGGATCCTGGATTGACACCGGGCGGAGCCGGCCTCTGGTCATCGCCCATCGCGGCGGCGCGGCACTCGGTCCTGAAAACTCCGCGATAACATTTTCGCTGGCAGGCGAGGCTGGCGCCGATGCGGTGGAGACCGATGTCCGCGTCAGTGCCGACGGCGCTCTCGTCTGCCTGCACGATGCCGACATGCAGAGGATCGCCGGCGACCCCCGTTCTGTCGAGGCGCTCGATCTCGCAACGCTGCAAGACCTCGTCCCGGACCTTCTCACCCTCGAAGCAGCGATAGCCGCATCTGCACCGCTCGGCATCCTGCTCGATGTGAAATTGACGGATGGAACGCACATCGCCGAGATCGTCCGCACCGTCGAGGCCGGCGGGGCATCCCGGCGCGCCATCCTCGGGCTGCGCAGCATGGGTCTGATTGCCGAGGTCCGAAGCATGGGCTGTGAAATGGCGGTCCTCGGATTGTTGCCCGATGCCGATTCGTCTGAGGAAGCCGCTGACCTCGGAGCGGACTGGTTTCGCCTGTGGCAGGGCGAGGCCAGCGCCGACCGCATCGCCACGGCCCGCAAAGCCGGCCTGCAGGTCGCCATCATGGTCGGCCAACCGCGCAACGTGCCGTTACCGCACTATCCGCAGTTCCCGGTGGGACTGGTGGATGCGGAGGGGCTGGAGAAACTGCGCAAGCTGGCCCCGGATGCGATCATGCTCGACGATCCGCGGTTGCTGTGAACCAACCAGCGTCGATCGCCCATTCATGCGATATCCCCTTGATCCTCAGGGTTTCAATGCCGAATCCCAATGTTCATCCGCTTTGCCATCTTTAAAACGCCAGCTGTCAAACCAGGTGGTGGTATAGGTCTTTGTCGGATCCTTGGCATCCTTGACCTCGCGCGGATAGGCGACGGTGACAATATCACCTTCGGCCACCACGGAGACAATCTTGGTGCTCATCTTTTCAGGAACAGGACTTGGCTTCTTGTTGAGGACCTTTGTGAAATAATCAATCACACCCTGACGCCCAGACGCTGCATTGGGATTGTGCTGAATATACCGCGCGGTCAAATACTGATCAGCGCGATCCCATTGATTGGCCTCGAGCAGTTCCTTGATGATCTTATAGGTCACTTGTTTGTTGTGGTTCAGCGCAGGATCTTTGCTGGTAAACAGCTGATCGGGATTGGCAACACCCACAACGGCCTCTTGCGCAAATGCGCCAGAACCAAGCGTGAGAGCAAGAGCAAAGGCGGCGACGGGCAGCTTCATAACATTTTTCCTAAGTGTCGACAGGGGTTGGCCCGCGCACCTTAAAACATACAGAGGAAGGCACAAGGCGGTAGAAAATCCACCAATAGGCACAAAAAGCAAACCATCAATTTTGGGGAATCACCGCTGCAATTTCCGCCAGAATTTCATATCGATGCTCATCCAGCCGTGGAGACTTAGTGGCGGACACCGTCAGTCCCGAAGCCGCAGTTCGTCCGTTTGCATCTGCATCGAGCCCAAGGTTTCGAGGAAGCTCATGCCGAGTAGGCTCTGGTCCAGCTTGCCGTCCTCGGAGACTGCGGCGGCGACGTCTTGGCGGGCGATGGGGCCGATGCCGACGGATTTGAGGGTCACGGGCGCGGCACGGCCCCGGCCGTTGGCGGTCATGATCGACATCGAATAGTTCATGGTCTTCGGGTCGAGACCGATGCGCTTTGCGTCGGCCTGGGTGAGGGCCAGCAGGCTTGCGCCGGTGTCGACGAGCATGTTGATGCGGTGGCCATCGATCATCACGTCTGCCGAAAAGTGGCCGTTCAGCAGCTTGTGGAGGATGACTTCCTGGCCGCCTTCGCTGGTGGTGACGACAAAGGCGCGGCCGGGGATGAGGCCGGCCATCAGCCGGTTGCCTGCATCCAGCGCGTCGTAGCGGTAGAGATAGGCGGTGGCCAGCGCCAGCAGGATGACCAGCCATATGAACAGGTTGCGCAAGGTCTCGCTGACGGTGCGCCGGCTGGCCCAGATACCGGCCGCCAGCATCAGGCTGATCGGCAGGAGGTAGACGATTCGACCGAAATCGTCGTTGTCGATGCCGAAGGTGGTGCCGCTGTCATGGTTGAAAACCAAAAGTGCCAGTCCGATGGCAAGGATGCCGAGGAAGACGGTGACACGGTTCATTCGGCAGCGTCCTGGCGCGGGACGAGATCGGCCAACCGGTCCGGCAGTTTCGCCATGATTTCATGGCGCCCGGCATCGTCGTAGGTCGACCAGCCGCCGATTTCCGCCAGGGTGCGGCCGCAGCCGACGCACAAGCCGCTGTCGGCGTCGATGTTGCAGATAAGAACGCAGGGTGTTTGCATGGGCTTCATATCGGGGTTTCAGACGGCCATGGCAAGGGCGCAGAGAATGGCGATTTCGCAAATCTGCTGTGTCGCGCCGATGGTGTCGCCAGTGTGGCCGGAAAGCCTGCGCCGGACATAGGCGGTGAATGCCAGGGTGACGACGACGCCAAGGCCGATGACGTCGAGAAGGGCGATTGTCGTCAGGCTCTGCCAGAGCAGCAGCGCGCCGAGCAGCACGCCGCTTACGACCGCTACGAGGGTTGCCTCGCTGTCCGGCTGGCCGGCGGCGACAGCGACGCCATCGGGCCTTGCGACCGGAAGACGGTGCCAGTGCCAGACCAGCGCGGCGCGGCTGAGGGCGGCGGTTGCGGGCAACGTCAGGGCTGCCGCAAGAGGAGGCAGACCGCGTGCGATGGCGGCAAGGGCTGCGGCGCGCAGGGCGAAGGAGAGTATCAGCGCCACTGCGCCGTAGGTGCCGATGCGGCTGTCCTTCATGATGGCGAGCGCCCGCTCCGCATCGCGTCCGCCGCCGAGCCCGTCGGCGGCGTCGCTGAGGCCATCCTCGTGCAGGGCGCCCGACAGCAGCGTCTGCAGGCCGAGCGCCAGAAGCGCAGCCAGCAACGGATCGACATCGCCTACAGTGAGCACGCCGAACAGCAGGGCTGCGGGGAGCGCGATGAGCGCGCCGGCAGCCGGGAAAGCGCGGGCAACCTTCCCGAGATTGCCGTCATGGCCATGGAAGACGGCATCCGGCATGCGAATGCGGCTGAGGAAGCCGACAGCGCGGGCGATATCTGTGGCGTAGGCGGTGATGGCTTGTAGCCTGGCGATGGTGGTGGGTCCTTGTGAAGGCGAGAGCCGCGACGCTTTTGCAGTTGTTCGCGCCGGCTTCCGTGATTAAGAGAGTGGCCAGCAAAAAAAGCCGATTTGCGACCAAAAGACAAGGAACCACAACGATGAGCGTCAGCGGCCTTCCCTTCGACGATTTCCGTGCGCTGCTGCGCGATCTGCCGGGTCCCGACCAACGGGCGCTTGTCGATGCGCGCGAGCGCGATGCGCAGTTGACCAAGCCGCGCGGCTCTCTCGGCCGGCTCGAGGAAATCGCCTTCTGGCTGGCAGCCTGGAGTGGCCGCAAACCCTCGGTCACCCGGCCGCTGGTGGCGATCTTTGCCGGCAATCACGGTGTCACGCGCCAGGGAATCACGCCATTTCCGCCTGAGGTCACGCAACAGATGGTCGAGAATTTCGCGGCCGGCGGCGCGGCGATCAACCAGATCTGCGTCGCCTACGACCTTGGCCTCAAGGTTTTCGACCTGGCCTTGGAATACCCGACCGGCGATATCACGGAGGAGGCGGCGCTGTCCGAGCGCGACTGTGCGGCGACCATGGCTTTCGGCATGGAGGCCATCGCCGGCGGCACGGATCTTCTCTGCATCGGCGAAATGGGCATCGGCAACACGACCATCGCGGCGGCAATCAACTATGCACTCTACGGCGGCACCGCTGCCGACTGGGTGGGGCCTGGCACGGGGTCTGAGGGTGAGATGCTGCAGCGCAAGACCGCGGCCGTCGAAAAGGCTGTGGCGCTGCACCGCGACCATTTGTCCGATCCGCTGGAAATCCTGCGTCGTCTCGGCGGTCGCGAGATCGCGGCTATGGCGGGCGCCATCCTTGCCGCCCGCGTCGAGCGCATTCCCGTCATCCTCGACGGCTATGTGGCGACGGCGGCAGGCGCGATCCTCAAGGCTGCCAATCCCGCTGCCCTCGACCACTGCCTGATCGGCCACGTCTCCGGCGAGCCGGGCCATATGAAGGCGATCGAGAAGCTCGGCAAGACACCGCTTCTGGCCCTCGGCATGCGGCTCGGCGAGGGCACCGGCGCAGCGCTTGCCGCCGGCATCGTCAAGGCCGCAGCCGCCTGCCACTCCGGCATGGCGACGTTTGCAGCCGCCGGCGTCAGCGACGGACACAGCCACACCCACTGACCGGCAGCAACGACCGGTGACATGGACCGGCAGCATAGACAGGTGGGATCGGGGGGCTGCGGCATCTTGAATTGCAGCTGCGGGTTCTGTATGCGCAACGCTTCTGAACGCGATGGCCGGAGAACGCGCACTTGTCGAAATCAGCAGTGACCAAGGAAACCGGCGTCCGACACTTCTTCGCCGCCGCCGGCTATTCCTGGGGAGGTTTTCGCCGCCTGCTGAAGGAAGCGGCCTTCCGGCAGGAACTACTGTTCTTCGTCGTCGCGCAAATCATCCTCGTTGCCACCGGCACGCGGCTTTCCGATATCCTGGTGTCGATCTTCCTGTTCCTCGGACTGTTCGCAGCCGAAGCACTGAATACGGCAGTCGAAGAGGTCATCGACCGCATCTCGCCGGAGCTCTCGAACGTCGGCAAACACGCGAAGGACCTGGGCTCCTTCGCCGTCTTCTGCATGCTCGTCGCCTGCGGCCTCCACCTCGCCTTCACCGTGTTCAGCCACTACTGGCTCGGGTGATCACGCAAAACTCCGGCGTTTCTTGTCGATCGAAGGGGTTTGTTCGGCGGGGAGGGTCTGGAGGACGCGCTTGGCGGGGAGGATGGCGATGACTTCGGTGCCTTCGCGCAGTTTGGATTTCAGGATGAACTGACCGTCGTGCTTGGCAAGGATCGCCTGGACGATGGGCAGGCCGAGGCCGGTGCCCTGTTCGGCGCTCTTGATGGCGATGGAGCCCTGGCCGAAAGCCGAAAGCACGATCGGGATCTCCTCTTCGGGAATGCCCGGGCCGTTGTCCTTGATCGAGACATACTGGCCGCCGCTGAGTGTCCAGCCGACCTTGACCACCACTTCGCCGCCCTGCGGCGTAAACTTGACGGCATTCGACAGCAGGTTGAGGATCACCTGGCGGAGAGATTTTTCATCTGCCCAGACGGATGGCAGCGATCCCTCGAACTGCTGCGAGATCGAGATGTTCTTGCCGCGAGCCCGTAGCTGCACCATGCCGATGCAATCCTCGGCGACGTCGAGCAGCGAGATTGCCTCTTCGCTCAGGTCGTATTTGCCGGCTTCGATGCGCGACAGGTCGAGGATTTCGTTGATCAGGTTGAGAAGGTGCTGGCCGGAGCGGTGGATGTCGTCGGTGTATTCCTTGTAGGTCGGGTTGTTGAGCGGCCCCATGACCTCGGCCGACATCACCTCGGAAAAGCCGAGGATGGCGTTCAGCGGCGTGCGCAATTCGTGCGACATCGAGGCGAGGAAGCGCGATTTGGCCAGGTTTGCCTCCTCGGCGCGGCGCCTTGCCTCATCCGACATGGATTTGGCAACCTCGAGTTCGGCGATCAGGTTATCCTTTTCCGACTGGAAAAACAGGATCTTCAGGTTGAACTGGAACATCCGGTTGCCGATGAAGACGAAAAACACGACGGCTGCGGCAAAGGTCGAGGCGAGGCTGATATCGAGCAGGTCGCGCGTCAGTAAGGCTCTCAGGGCGAGCGCAATCGTGGTTGGTACGAAGGCATAGAGGACGCTGCGTGGCAGCAAGAAATTGGACATCGCCATGACGCAGAGCGCGACCAGCAGGGTGGCGCCCTTGTAGAGCAGGAAGCCGTCGCCGTCGCAGGTGTCGCAGCCCTTCATGGCAAAGGCAGCCCAGCAACAGCCGACCAGAACCTGCCCGAACAGCAGCACCCGCCGCCACTTCTGGGCGGTCTCGACGGTCAGCTGCTTGCGGCTGGCGCGTTGGCCGAGCACGAGGTTGACGGCATGGGCGCTCAGCGTCAGCAACGCCCAGGCAAGAAAGCCGATGTCGTGGGTGAGGTAGAGGCCAAGCGCCGAGACGACAATGACGAACAGCGGAACGAGCGTGGCGCCCTGAAGCATGTTGCCGATGTACATGGAGAGCAATTCGCGGTCGAAACTGCCGATATGACCGGATTGCAAACGCTCGCGCGTTTCGCGCACGGCTTTGGACACCGCCTTGTTGCGATGGCTTCGCGACCGATCAACAATGATCTTGTCCGAGGAGATGCTGGTGCCGGTACTCATGTGCACATACTTGCTCTGAAGATGGCCAAAGCGTATGCCGGAATCCTTAAGAAGATGCTGCCATGCAAGGTTTTGTTTGCCATCTTCGCAAACGAGTTGTTTTTCAAGGAGGCCGAAAGGTGGCGAAGCCCCGTGGTCTGTGGGGCGATAGCCTCATGGCATTTGCGTTTCTGGGCTTGCTGGGCCTCCTCGCATTCAAGTTGAACCTTCAGCCGGAAACGGTTGCAAACGGTAATTTTTCGGTCGTCGACGGCGATAGTCTGAAGCGCGAGGGAGGGCGATTTCGCCTGGTCGGCATCGATGCGCCGGAATTGCGGCAGCAATGCCAGCGCGATTCCCGATCCTGGGATTGCGGGCAGGTGGCGCGGGATGCGCTTTCGAAGATGCTGGCTGCCGGCCCGGTCGAGTGCCGGGGCCGGCAACGGGACCGCTATGACCGGCTTCTCGTCACCTGCAGCGTCGGCGGGCTCGACGTCAATGCCGAGATGGTTCGTCGCGGCATGGCTGTCGGCTATGGCGCCTACGAGGCTGAGGAGGCAGAGGCGCGTGACGCCAAGGCAGGGCTGTGGGCGGGCAGTTTCGAGCGACCCCGGGATTATCGGCGCGATGGCGGTGCAGCACAGTCGAGCCGCGATCCGCTGGCTGGTATCGGCGAGTATGTCCGCGACCTCATGGGATGGCGATGACGGATTTCGGAGCAGGAAGAGAAGAGCGGCTCGAGGGCCTGCGTATTGCGATCGCCGGATGTCGTATCTGTCGCGATAGTCCGGCGCGGGGCATCGAGTATCGTCTGCCGCACGAGCCGCGCCCGGTGGTGGTCGTCTCGTCCAAGGCGCGCATCCTGATCGCAGGACAGGCGCCGGGATTGCGGGTGCACCAAAGTGGCCTGCCGTTCGAAGATGCATCCGGCGACCGGCTGCGACAATGGCTGGGGGTGGACCGGGCGGCGTTCTACGATCGCGATCGCTTTGCCATCGTCCCCATGGGCTTTTGCTTTCCCGGCTACGACGCTGCCGGCAGCGACTTGCCGCCCCGGCGTGAATGCGCGCCGGCGTGGCGCCGGACCGTGCTGGATGCCATGCCGCAGATCGAGCTGGTGCTGGCAATCGGCCAGTATGCGCAAGCCTTTCACCTCGGGCCTTCAAGGATGGCGTCGATGACGGAGACGGTATCTGCATGGAAGCGTTATGTTTTGACCAATGAGGGGCCCGCGGTGATGCCGCTTCCGCATCCGAGCTGGCGCAACAGTGGCTGGCTGAAGCGCCACCCGTGGTTCGAGAGCGATTTGCTGCCGGTGTTGCAAAATCGGGTGAAAACCCTCACTTTCTGAAATCATGTTCTTTTCTTTCCCCGGAATCGCGCTATAGACAGAATATATTTCGAAAAAGGACATTGGGGATGGATCGTCTAGATAGAAAGATCCTGCGGCTTCTGCAGGAAGATTCAACGCTTGCCGTCGCAGATCTCGCCAAGAAGGTCGGGCTGTCGACGACGCCCTGCTGGCGGCGTATCCAGAAGATGGAAGAAGACGGCGTCATCCGTGGCCGCGTCGCGCTGCTCGACCCCGTCAAGGTCAATACCAAGGTCACCGTCTTTGTCTCGATCCGGACGGCCAGCCACTCGATCGAATGGCTGAAGCGTTTTTCCGAGGTGGTTTCCGAATTTCCGGAAGTGGTGGAATTCTACCGCATGAGCGGTGACGTCGACTACCTGCTGCGCGTCGTCGTGCCCGATATTGCCGCCTATGACGCGTTCTACAAGCGGATGATCGCCAAGATCGAAATCCGCGACGTGTCGTCGGTGTTTGCCATGGAGCAGATCAAGTATTCGACGCAACTGCCGCTCGACTATATGCTGCTCGACGCCAGCAAGTCGAACGACGAATAACGGAAAAGGGCAGCGTGCCGGTGCGCGCTGCCTTTTTCGCTTGTGGCGTCGAGGCCCTGGGCTTTTTGCCGGCCTCCGGTGCAGCCTACTTCTTTTCCAGCCGGGCCAGCAGCGACGACGTGTCCCATCGCTTGCCACCCATCGCCTGGACTTCTCCATAGAATTGATCCACCAGCGCCGTCACGGGCAGCGTTGCACCGTTGCGGCGGGCTTCGCTGAGGACGATGTCGAGATCCTTGCGCATCCAGTCGACGGCGAAGCCGAAATCGTATTTGCCGGCCATCATCGTCTTGTGGCGGTTTTCCATCTGCCAGGAGCCGGCAGCGCCCTTGGAGATCACCTCGACCACCTTCTCGATGTCGAGCCCGGCCTTCTGGCCGAAATGGATGCCTTCGGCCAGGCCCTGGACGAGGCCGGCGATGCAGATCTGGTTGATCATCTTGGTCAACTGGCCGGCGCCGACATCGCCCATGAGCCCGACCATGCGGGCATAGGCGTCGATCACCGGCTTTGCCTTTTCGAACACCGCAGCTTCGCCACCGCACATGACGGTGAGCACGCCGTTCTCGGCACCGGCCTGGCCACCGGACACCGGAGCATCGATGAAATGGCAGCCCTTGGCTTTTGCGGCGGCATCGAGTTCGCGTGCGACTTCGGCACTGGCTGTGGTGTTATCGATCAGGATTGCCCCGGGCTTCATGCCGGAGAACACGCCATTCTCGGCGGTGGTGACGGAGCGCAGATCGTCGTCATTGCCGACGCAGGTAAAGACGAAGTCGGCGTCCCTTGCGGCATCTGCCGGGGTGGCAGCGGATTTGCCGCCATATTGCTTCACCCAGGCCTCGGCCTTGGCAGCCGTCCGGTTATAGACGGTGACGGTGTGTCCGCCCTTGACGGCGAGATGTCCGGCCATCGGATAGCCCATGACCCCGAGGCCGATGAAAGTGACATTCGACATGCGTACATTCCTTCTCAGATTTCGCCAGAGCATTAGCTGAAAGCCGAAATCCAGGAAAGGCCGTTTGGCGTCAGGGGACGAGCGAGGGCGCTGATTTCGCAATTGTCGCTTTCCGCAGAAGCAAATTTCGACGAAGTCGGTGAATTTCACAAAATCCTTTGTCGATAAGCCGACTAGATTTCTCCAGTGTAGGGGCCATGGCAGCAGAATGCTGACGCAAGGAGATGTGACATGATATCGCGCAGACAGACACTCGGGCTTTTGGGCGCCGTCGCCGCTACATCGCTTCTACCGCTCGGCGGCATCGCACGCGCCGCAGCCGCCAAGCAGCTGCGCATCGGCTGGCAGAAGAACGGCGTGCTGGCGCTGGCCAAGCGCCAGGGAGCGCTGGAGAAGCGGCTGGCGGGGCAAGGTGTTTCGGTCGAATGGTCGGAGTTCACCTCGGGGCCGCCTCTGCTGGAAGCACTCGGGGCCGGCGCGCTGGATTTCGGCGCAACCGGCGATGTCCCGCCGCTGTTTGCCCAGGCGGCGAATGGCAATCTCCTTTATGTCGGGCTCTATCGCGGCAGCCCGGAAGGCTCTGCCATACTGGTGCGGGCGGATTCGTCGATCAAGTCGCTTGCCGACCTCAAGGGCAAGAAGCTTGCCTTCAAGCGTGGCTCCAGCGCCCACAACGTTGCTGTCAAGGCCCTGCAAAAGGCAGGCCTGACGCCTTCAGATGTCGAGCCGATCGACCTGTCGCCCTCGGATGCGGCTGCCGCCTTCAAGACCGGCAGCATCGATGCCTGGTCGATCTGGGATCCCTATCTGGCGATTGCCGAGGCCGATCCCCAGACCCGCGTGCTGGCGACGGCGCGGGGTATCGTCGACAGTTATTCGTTTTTCCTCGCCAATGGCGACTATACGACGAGCAACCCGCAGCTCGTGTCTGCCGTCATCGACGAACTGGCAAAGGTGGGTGCTGCGGCACAGGGGCAACTCGAGGACACCGTGGCGGCGCTCTCCGGCATCACCGGTGTGCCGGCCGACGTGACGCGGGTGACGCTGACGCGGCCCGGCGCGGATCTCGGCAGCGTCTCGACGATGACAGATGCAGCGGTTGCCTACCAGCAATCGCTGGCCGAGGAATTCTATGGTCTGGGCATCGTGCCGAAGAAGCTCAATGTCAGCGATATCGTCTGGCGGCCGAAGGCGAGTTGAGTTTGCAAGCCTCATGCAGACGCTTCCCTGACAATGCCGGAGCCCGACTTCAAGCAAAATTATTCTAAGACCTTGCTGCGGTTGGGAAACCGCGGCTTCGATCTTGCGCCGCGACCATGACACTATGAACTTGCCGGATAGGGATCCGGTTGCGAATTTTTATGAGGCACTTCGATGATTACCCGCAGACAGACGCTTGGGCTTTTCGGTGCAGCCGCTTCTGCTGCCATCCTTCCGCAGGTGAGGGGGGCGAGCGCCGCCACCGGCACGACGCTGAGGGTCGGCTGGCAGAAATTCGGCGTGGTGCCACTCGCCAAGAAAAGCGGCGCGCTGGAGAAGCGCCTGGCCGGCAAGGGCGTGACCGTCGAGTGGAACGAGTTTACCTCGGGGCCGCCGCTGCTCGAAGCCATCGGGGCGGGCGCCATCGATTTCGGGATCACCGGCGACGTGCCGCCGCTATTCGCGCAGGCCGCCGGTCGTGACCTCCTCTATGTCGGTGCCTATCAGGGGCCGGCCGCCTTTCACGGCCTGCTGGTGCACAAGGATTCGCCGATCCAGAAGATCGAGGATCTGAAGGGCAAGAAACTCGCCTACAAGCGCGGTTCCAGCGGCCACAACTTCGCCATCCAGGTATTGCGCAAGGGCGGCCTGACGGTCTCTGACATCACGGAGGTGGATCTGGCGCCACCGGACGCCGCTGCTGCTTTCAAGAACGGCAGCATCGATGCCTGGGCGATCTGGGATCCCTACTTTGCCGTCACAGAGGCCGATCCGCAGACACGCGTGCTGACCACCTCCGAGGGCATCATCGACAACTGGGGCTATTTCCTCGGCAACGGCGGCTTCACGGCCAAGAACCCAGAGGTGATTGCCGACGTCATCGACGAACTGGCCAAGGTCGGTGCCGCGGCGCAGACCAATCTCGATGCAACGGTGACGGCGCTGGCGCAGATCACCGGCGTGCCGGAGCCGATCACTCGCGTCACGCTGACCCGCAGCAAGGCTGACCTCGGCAAGGTCTCGCTGATGCCGGACGCGGCGCTTGCCTACCAGCAGGCTTTGGCGGACGATTTCTACAGCCTCGGCATCGTGCCGAAGAAGCTCAAGGTCAGCGACATCGTCTGGCACCCTAAAGCCAGCTGATTGATCCCCGCGACCACGGAACAAGGGAAACAGACATGACAAACACTTCCAAGCCAATCGACTTCCTCTGGTTTATCCCGACTTCGGGCGACGGCAGCTATCTCGGTTCCGCCGACCTCAACCGCGACACGGATATCGGCTATCTGACGCAGATCGCGCAGGCCGTCGATCGCCTCGGCTATTCCGGCGTGCTGCTGCCGACCGGCGTGTCATGCGAGGAATCCTTCGTCACGGCGGCAGCGCTTGCAGCCCATACGCAGAAGCTCAAATTCCTGGTGGCGGTGCGTCCCGGTACGGCGTCGCCGGCCTATTACGCCCGGCTGGCCTCAACGCTCGATCGCATCTCGCACGGACGCCTGCTGCTTAACATCGTCGTCGGCGGCAGTCCCTCTGAGCTTGCGGGCGACGGCATCTTCCTGAAGCATGACGAGCGCTACGATCACGCCAATGAATTCTTCGACGTGTTCGAAGAGCTGATGGCCAAGGGCACGTCGACGCTCGATGGCAAGTATATCAAGGCGACCGGTGCACGGTTGGCCCTGCCGCCGGTGCAATCGCCGCGTCCGCCGCTGTATTTCGGCGGTTCTTCGGACGCTGGCATCGATTTTGCCGTCGGTCGCGTCGACAAGTACCTGACCTGGGGCGAACCTCCGGCGCAGGTTGCCGAAAAGGTCGAAAAGGTGCGGGCTGCAGCAAAGCGCACCGGCCGCGAAGTCAGCTTCGGCATCCGCCTCCACTTCATCGTTCGTGAAACCGACGACGAGGCTTGGGCCGCCGCCGACCGCCTGATCTCGCAGCTCGACGACGATACGATCCGCGAAGCACAGGAGCGCTTCGTCAAGGAATCCGATTCTGTCGGACAGAAGCGCATGGCCGCCCTGCATGGCGGACGCCGCGACAATCTCGAAGTGTCTCCCAACCTCTGGGCCGGAGTTGGCCTGGTGCGCGCGGGAGCCGGCACGGCCCTGGTCGGATCGCCGAAGACTGTGGCCGCACGCCTGCGCGAATACCAGGAGATCGGCATCGAGACGGTGATCGGCTCCGGCTATCCGCATCTGGAAGAAGCTTACCGCGTTTCCGAGCTGCTCTTCCCGGAACTGGGGCTTGGACGCGAATTGCAGCGCGGCAGCTTCGACGTCGAGTTCGGCAAGCGCCAGGTTTTCGGCGGCGGCAGCCATGGTGGCAACCTGAAGGTCGTGTCCGGATCCTGATCCGGCAGAGAGGGACAAGATCATGGCGGCAGTCGACACACACTTCGTCGAGGTAAGGGCAGCGCGGACGGCGGACAACGATATCGCCAGCCGCGCGCGCAAAAACCTGGAGGCCTGGCTGCCTTACCTGGTTCCGGTCGCCATCGTCGCACTCTGGCAGCTCGGCTCGTCGGCCGGATGGATTTCGTCGCGGATCATGCCATCGCCGTTCGATGTGGTGATGGCCTTCTGGCAGACGACGACCTCCGGTCAATTGCCGAAAGACATTGCCGTCAGCGCCGGCCGAGCCTTTGCCGGCCTGTTTGTCGGCGGCAGCATCGGGTTCCTGCTTGGTCTTGCCAACGGCGTGTCGCGGCTGTCGGAAAAGCTGACCGACACGACCTTGCAGATGATGCGCACCGTGCCGCATCTGGCGATGATCCCTCTGGTCATCCTGTGGTTCGGCATCGGCGAGGAATCAAAGCTGTTCCTGACCTCGCTCGGTGTGTTGTTTCCGGTCTACCTCAACACCTATCATGGCGTACGCAATGTCGACCGAGACCTGATCGAGATGGGTCGCGTCTACGGCATGGGCAACTGGACGCTGTTTCGCAAGGTCATCTTTCCCGGCGCCCTGCCGTCGATCTTCGTCGGCCTGCGCTATGCGCTCGGCATCATGTGGCTGACGCTGATCGTCTCGGAATCGATTGCGGCTTCATCCGGCATCGGCCACATGGCCAACAACGCCCGCGAATTCATGATGACCGATGTCGTCGTGCTGTCGCTGGTGATCTATGCGGTGCTCGGCAAGCTGGCCGATGTTGCAGCCCGGGCGATGGAGCGCAGGGCGCTCCGCTGGAACCCTACCTATCAGCAGCGCTGAGGACAGAGAGATGAACGTCATCGCCCACCCACGATTTCAGCCGGTCGAACACAAAAGCACACAGCCGGAGGCGGCGAGTGCTGCACCGGGTGCCGGTGCCATCCGCGTCCGTGGCCTCGAAAAGCGTTTCGGCGACAACCAGGTCCTGCGGGGTATCGATCTCGATATTCCGGCCGGCCAGTTCGTCGCCGTCATCGGCAAGAGCGGCTGCGGCAAGAGCACGCTGCTACGCATCCTGATGGGACTGGACGCGCCGACCGGCGGCAGCGTCGCCTTCGGTACAACCTCGGGCGAGGCGGCTCCGAACGCCCGCATCGTCTTCCAGGAGCCACGCCTGCTGCCCTGGCTGAGCGTCGCCGACAATGTCACCGTCGGTCTCGGCGAGGGTGTTTCCAAGGCAGAAGGTCGCAAGGCTGCGGCGAGGGTTCTCTCGGAAGTGCAACTGGCGGAAAAGGCCGGTAACTGGCCGGCTCAACTGTCCGGTGGACAGCGCCAACGCGTGGCGCTCGCCCGCGCGCTGGTCAGCAAGCCCGGCATTCTTGCCCTGGACGAGCCGCTCGGCGCCCTCGACGCGCTCACCCGCATCAGCATGCAGGAGCTCTTGAACCGCGTCTGGCGCGAACTCGGCTTCACAGCCGTCCTCGTCACCCACGATGTCAGCGAAGCCGTGCATCTGGCCGACCGCGTCATTGTGCTCGAGGAAGGCGGGATTGCCCTCGACCTCCCGTTCCCCACCCCCATCCCGCCGCCACGGCAATCCGGCGCTGGCGGAGCTGGAAGAGCAGCTGCTGGCCGCTATCCTGGGGCATTGAGACGCTTGGGAAAGCGGTCCGCTTTCCCATCAGCGACGTTAGCCGTCTAGCGGGTAGAGCGATGCGCTATCAGTGCTGCTGCTTCAACCGCGCCACCACCAGATGCCCCGGGGTTGGCTGCCCGTCTTCCATGCGGACGTTGATGTCGGTGATTTCGATGAGGTCGAAGCCGGTGGCTGTCAGGCGTTCGCGGACGTAGGCCTCAGCGTGGGCGAAGCGCTGGTGCGGGCCGACCATGTAGGGGCGGCCGGCGAGGGTTTCTTCGGGCAGCGTTTCCGACGAGAATATGAAGAGGCCGCCGGGCGTCAGGTTTTCGGCGGTTCCGAAGAACAGCGGCTCGAGCGCACCGAGATACGGCAGCACGTCGGTGGCGGTTATGATGTCGAAGGGCTCTTCGTCGTTGTCCTCGAGAAAATCCTCGACCTCTGCGACAAACAGCGAATCGTAGATGTCCTTCTCGTCGGCGATCTCGACCATGTTTTCCGACAGGTCTATGCCGGTCATGTCGTCGACGATGTCGCTGAGCACGCCGCCTGTGAGGCCGGTGCCGCAGCCGAGATCGAGCAGCCGCTTGAAGGGCCCGAGGCCGAGTGCCTGCAGGCGCTGGCGAACCAGCATCGGCACATGGTAGCCGAGTTGCTCGACGAGCACGTCCTCGAAGACTTCGGCATGCTGGTCGAACAGCGTCTCGACATAGGCGTCCGGCGCCCGTGTCGGTGTCTCGCCGCGTCCCATCGAGGCGATGCGAACTGAGGCGCCGCCGTGATCGTCGGGGTCGATTGCCAGGACCTCGTTATAGGCGGCAACGGCCGCGTCGATGTCGCCGGATTTCTCCAGCTCGAGGGCTCGGTTATAGGCGTCGGCCAGCGCGTCTTCGTCGATCTTGTTTTTCATGCCGGCTTTTTAAGCCGGGTCAAATGCCGCTGCAACCGCTATTTCAGTTCAGGATGAATTCGCCTTTGAGGGCGCGCCAGTCTGTTGCCGAGATCAGCTTGCGGTGGACGTAACGGACGGAGTGGAGGGGGCCGTCGAGTTTCTCCTGCCAAAATTTCAGGAAGCTGCGCATTTCCGGAAAGTCCGGGGAGAGATCGTAGTCTTGCCAGAGATAGGTCTGGAGGATGGCGGGATGATCGGGAAGGCGGTAGAAAATTTCGGCGGTGGTCAGTCCGTAGCCTTTCAGCTGCAATTCCATTTCCTTATGCATCGGCCCCTCGCTTGCGGTTCCAACTCCTGGGCGTGACGTTCGTCACAAAGATATGGAAACACGGGATGCTTAACCGAAGCTTTCGAAAATGACTTTTCGTGACAATTTTGTGACGATAATCAACAGGTTAGCAGTTCTCTGAGGGGAGTGCTGCCAATTGATCTGACCCTCGCCCTTACCGGACGAGGTGCCGTGTCAGCCGGCGTTCTGTCCATTCCAGGAAATGACGCAGGATTTCGACGATGCTGAGGTAGAAGATCGCCGCCCAGAGGTAGCTCTGGTAATCGTAGGTTTGCGAGAAGGCGTAGCGCGTTTCACCCATGAGGTCGAAGACGGTGATGATGGCAACGACCGCCGAGCCCTTTACCATCAGGATGATTTCGTTGCCGTAGGGGCGAAGCGCGACGATCAGTGCCTGCGGCAGGATGATCTTGAAGAAGGCTACCAGCTTGGGGATGCCGAGCGACGAGGCTGCCTCGTGCTGGCCCTTGGAGACGCTGATGATGGCGCCACGCAGGATTTCCGTCTGGTAGGCAGCGGTGTTCAGTGTCAGCGACAGCAGCCCGCAATACCAGGCCTCGCGAAAGAACCACCAGAGGCCGACCGACTGCCATTCGGGCCGAAAGCTGCCGAGGCCGTAGTAGATCAGGAAAAGCTGGGCGAGGATCGGCGTTCCACGAAAGACGTAGACGTAGACATAGGCAAAGCCGCTGAACAGCCGGTTCTTCGACATGCGGGCAAAGGCCAGCGGTACTGAAAGCACCGCGCCGAAGACGATCGAGAAGGCCACCAGCTCGAGCGTCGTTATCAGGCCATGCACGAAGCGCGGTCCGTATTTGAAGAATTTCTCGTTGTCCCAGTTGGTAATCATCATCGCCAGCAGAGCAACACCGAGGAGAGCCCAGAGGGTCACGACGATGTAGCCTGTCATCCGGGCCGGTCGCATCCGGGTCATGGCCTCTGGTGGCGGCGCGCGTGGCGGGATAAGGGCCTTCGAATAGCTCATCGCGATGCCTCCGAGCGCTTGGTCCACCGGTCGATAAAGCCGAGGCCGACTGATGAGACAATGGCGAGGAACAGATAGAGGCCGCAGGCAAGCAGGTAGAAGCCGAAGGCATCCTTGGTGACGCGCACCGCGATGCCGGTCTGGCGCAGGATGTCGGTCAGGCCGATGATCGAGACGTAGGAGGTGTCCTTCAGGAGGTTCATCCAGAGGTTCCCGAGGCCGGGCAGGGCGATACGGATCAGCTGCGGCAGGACGATCAGCTGCATGGTGCGAAATCGCCCGAGGCCCAGCGAATCGCCAGCCTCGTACTGGCCTTTGGGGATGGCGCGGAATGCCGATAGCAGGACTTCGGCGCAATAGGCGGAAAACACCACCGAGAGAGCCAGCATGCCGGCCACGAAGGCATTGATCTCGACGCGTCCCTCGTAGCCGAGAGAGGCAAGCAGGCTCTGGAGGGCGATCTGGATGCCGTAATAGACGATGAACAGCGTTAGCAGTTCGGGAAGACCGCGGAAGATCGTCGTGTAGATGCTGGCCGCCAGCCGTACGGACTTTTCTTCCGACTGCTGGCCGAGCGCCACGAGGAAGCCGATGGCAAGGCCGACCGGCAGGGTGGACAGCGCGACGACGATGGTGACCTTCATGCCGAGGGCAATCTCGTCGCCCCAGCCTGTATCGCCGCAGGCGATGACCGTTCCCGAACCGAACAGACTGAAAAGGCCGACCGGCCCGCATAAAGGATCGAAGATAGTGCTCATCCGATCCCACAGGGATCCGAGGGCGGAAAACGCTCCGCTCATGCCTTTATTTCCCCTCGCGACTGTTTCGTCGCTTACTATTACCGACAGTTCTCAAATAAAAACGGCGGAAGAGCAAGCCTCCCGCCGCCAGTATTTTGCATCGCATCTAAACCCGGCGATTACTTTCCGTAAACGTCGAAGTCGAAATACTTGTCCTGGATCTTCTTGTAAGTGCCGTCGGCGCGGATGGCGGCAAGCGCGGTGTTGAGCTTGGTCTTCAGCGCATCGTCGCCCTTGCGAACGCCAATGCCGGCGCCTTCGCCGTTGATAACCGGATCGATCGGCAGGGTGCCGAGCATCTTGCAGCAGCTGCCGGCATCCGACTTGACCCATTCCGACAGGACGACGACGTCATCGATGACGGCATCGATACGGCCGTTCGTCATGTCGAGCTTGTACTCGTCAGCGGTCGGATAGAGCTTCAGTTCGGCATCCTTCAGGTGGGCCGTCGCATAGTTGGCGTGGGTCGTCGACGACTGGGCGCCGATGGTTTTGCCCTTGAGGCCGGCGTCGGTCGCTTCCGTGACCTTGGAATCCTTCGGCACAGCAATGGCAGGTGGGGTGTTGTAGATCTTGTTGGTGAAGTCGATCGACTTCAAGCGCTCAGGCGTGATCGACATGGAGGAGACGATCATGTCGAACTTCTTCGCCTGCAGGGCAGGAATGATGCCGTCGAAATCCTGGTTGACGATCGTGCACTTGACTTTCATCTGGTCGCAAAGAGCGTTGGCGATGTCGATGTCGAAGCCCTGGAACTTGCCGGCTGAATCCAGCGATTCGAAGGGCGGGTAGGTCGCATCGGTGCCGATGGTCAGCGTGTCGCCGTCGGCCATGGCCACGCCGGAAAAGAGCGACATCGCTGCGAGCGACGCTGCGGCGAAGAGACGGGTTGAGTTGCGCATGTGGATCCTCTCTGTTGGTGACCGCGGGGTGTTCTTGTTTTCCGCGCGCGGTTTGAATGGGGCGGAAATCGCGAGGACCGCCTTGCGGAGATAATTTTCCTCTTTTCGAGAGAATTGCAACCGGAATCATCTGTCGATGATGCAGTGCACAGTTTCCGCGCCCGGAGGCCATGTGAACGGTGGCTGCACGCAACATTCATCGGGGATTCATTTCACGGACTTTAGAAAAGCGGAACAAAATGAAGGCCGATACCCTTTGGATGCGCCCGACCGCAAATTGGCCCGAATGTATCGGAACAAGACACCCGAGGGCGGCCGGATCGAGAAATTCGGTTCGCCATAACGACAAGACCAGAACGACAAGAAACGAAGAGGAAATTCCGTGGGTACCAGATCAAGATTGTTCGCCAGTGCCGCCTTTCCGCTGCTGTCCCTGTCGCTGATGCTGCAGCCGGTGCACGCCGCGATGCTGGTCGGCGGCACCGTCAACACCACTGTCCGGCAAGCGGACAATGCTGCATCGTTCGAGGTAGCGCAGGCGACAGCCGAGCCTGCGGAAGACGAGCAGGACCCCAAGAAGAAAAAGAAGCCCGGCGCTGAGGAGCCCGGCAAGGAGCCGCCGAAGGCCGAAAAGCATGGTGAGCCCGAAGCGCCCAAGGCTGAAAAGCCCGCAGAGCCCAGAGCCGAGAAGCCGGTAGAGCCCAAGGCTGAGAAGCCTCCAGAGCCGAAGGCCGAGAAGCCGGTAGAGCCGAAGGCTGAGAAGCCGGCTGAACCGGAAGCGCCGAAGCCCCCGAAGGCTGAAAAGCCCGTCGAAATGGAAGCACCGAAGCCGCCGAAGGCCGAAAAGCCTGCCGAGCCGGAAGCTGCCCCTGCAAAGCCGAAGGTACAGGAACTGGAAGCGCCGAAGCCTCCGAAGGCCGAGAAGCCTGCGGCAGCCGAGCCAGAGGCACAGCCCGAAACCAGGAAGCCTGCGGCCGAAGCGCCTGCTGTTCGCTCCAAGGCAGCCGAAGCCCCCGCAGCAGAGCCGGCAGCGCCTGCACCGCCGCCAGCCGGCAAGCACCAGAAGCCTGCAGAGGCCAATGGTGGGGCAGCGCCGGCGCCTGCAACGCCGGGTGAGAAGCCCGTAAAGCCCGTCATGCCGGCCGAAAAGGTCGCCCCGAACGCCGAGAAGCCTCCGGCACCGGCCGCTGAAGGCGTTGCGCCTGCCAAGCCTGCCGCCGAACAGCCACCCGCAGCAGCCGGCCAGCGCCAGGTCGCCCCCGGCACCGAACCGGTTGCCCCTGGCAAGCCGGCACCCGGAGCAGCCGCTGCCCCTGCGGCCAACGGTGCCGCACCGGCAGCCGTAGCACCAGCAGCGCCAAGCACTGCCGGGGAGCAGGTTTCGCCAGCCGAACTGCAGCGTCGCCAGAAGATCGCCGAGAACCCGGCTGCGGCCGGCGCAGGCAGCGGTCCGGTCATCCTGCCCGTCCAGAACGGCACTGCCGTCCTCGACAGCGACAAGGATGCCGCGCGTCGTGGCCACCGTGGCCAGCCGGGCGTAGGTCAACCGGGCGCTCCCGGCCAGCCCCCGGCTCCCGGCCAGCCGGCAGCGGCCGCACCGGGGCAGCCGGCTCCGCCTGCACCTGCCAACGTCCGTGCGCCGACATCCGATGCCGACGCGCAACGCGCAGCCGGCGGCAACCAGGCGCCACCGGTGAAGATGGAAGCCGTCACCAGCGAGCAGGGTCGTCGCATGGACAGGCAGCCGGATTATGTCTCGCCCCAGGGCGTGCGCATCGACGACCGCCAGGACAACCGCGTCATCGTCAACTTCGGCGACAACGTGTTCGTGCGGCATGACGACACGCAGCGCTTCGTGCGCGATGGGGAACGCCCGGTCTACGAGCAGCTGCCCCGCGACCGTTACCGCGAGACGATCGACCGTCCCGACGGCGACCGCATCGTAACCGTGCGCAATCGCTATGGCGATATCATCCAGCGCTCGCGCATCGATGCACGCGGCCGAGAATATGTGCTGTTCTATTCGCCCGAGCTGGAGAATTCGCCGGATCAGGACGACTATTACCGCGATCCAGGTGATGAACTGCCGCCGATGCGCCTGCGCATTCCGCTCAACCAGTATATCATCGATACCAGTGCCGATCAGGACCAGGATTACTACGACTTCCTGCGCAAGCCTCCTGTCGAGCCGGTCGAGCGTGTCTACTCGCTGAACGAGGTTCGCTACTCGGCTCGTATTCGCGATAAGGTACGGCGTATCGACCTCGATACGATCACCTTTGCGACGGGCAGTGCCGAAATCCCGATGGAGCAGGCAAAGACGTTGCGCGGGATTGCCGAGGCCATCGGCAGTATCGTCAAGAAGGATCCGACTGAGACCTTCCTGATCGAGGGTCATACGGATGCCGTGGGCACACCTCAGAGCAACCTGATCCTTTCCGACCAGCGCGCTGAATCTGTCGCAAACGTGCTAACCGACGTCTACGGCATCCCGCCGGAAAACCTTGCGACGCAAGGCTATGGCGAGCAGTACCTGAAGATTAACACACCGGGACCGGAGCAGGAAAACCGCCGCGTCACCATCCGCCGCGTCACGGCGCTGGTTCGCCCTGTTGCCGTCCGGTAACCACCTCTCCTGATGAAGAAAATAAGCCGCCGGAGAAATCCGGCGGCTCAGACTGCTGACAAACCCTGAAGAAGCGTGTTTGACGAGAGCGATACCTTACTCTCCCTCATTCTCGCCCTTGTGTCGGGGATCCAGCGACACAACGTCTGTCGGGTCAAAAGACTCTTTCAGCTCAAAGACTTGAGCTGACTGGATCCCCGCCACAAGGGCGAGGGTGAGGGGAGTTTGACAACCGGCTGAATTTCCCGAGTAACCTGCAGAGTTATTAGATCATAGCTTTGTCATCAGTCTGCGCCGCCGGAGAAATCCGGCGGCTTTTTTTATGGGCTCGGCTTTTCGAGGCCGACGGTCGTGACGATGAAGTCGGCGATGGCCATTGTGTCGTCGAGGTCGAACACGGGCAATCCGCCGTTAACGGCTGCGTCGTCAGCTGAAACCTCGTGATCTGCGGCGATTGCGACGATATGTGGGTCCTGCGGTGCCAGGGGTTCGCGGTTGGCCGATGCCGACCGCCGGGCTTCGATCTTGGGGATCGGCTCGCGCTTGTAACCCTCGACAAGGACCAGATCGCACGGGGCGAGGCGGGCGAGGATCTCGTCGAAGCCAGGCTCCGGCGCACCGCGCATCTCGTGCATGATGGCGTAGCGCGTGCCTGACACCAGCGCCACCTCATGGGCTCCAGCCTCGCGGTGACGGAAGCTATCGGCGCCGACCTTGTCGATGTCGAAGTCGTGGTGGGCGTGCTTGATCGTCGAGATCCGGTAGCCACGCCGGGTGAACTCGGTGACGAGGCGAACCGCGAGCCCGGTCTTGCCGGAGTTCTTCCAGCCGGCAATGCCAAAAGTCTTCGGCGGTGTCATCGGTGCAGGGCCTGGAGCCAGAGCTCGGCGGCGGCGAGTTCCTCTGGCGTGTTGACGTTGAGGAAGGGATCGATAGTGCCGTTTTCCGTCTGGATCAGCGGAAAGATCACTTCAGCCAGCGGATAGCGCCGCTGGAAGTCGCGCACTCGCCGCTTTCCATCCGTCAGTATCCAGCTTTCGAGCTCGTCGGCCAGCGACACCGGCCAGAGGGCGACGATGGGGTGCTGCTCGCCGCTCGACGAGGCGATGGCAATGGTCTCGCCGTCGTGGCGGGCATCGGCGAGCCGTGCCATCAGGTCTGTCGGCAGGAACGGGCCATCGGTCGGCACGGTCAGGACATGGCTGGCGGCGGGATGGTTCGCCTTTGTATCGCGCATGGCCGTCAGAACGCCAGCGAGCGGGCCCAGTTGTCCGGGGAGGGTGTCGGGCACCCGGCGCAGGCCGTCGCCGCCTTCGAAGTCCAGCGGCGCGTTGACGGCGACCTCGCTCGACTGCGGGGTCATGCGGGCAACGATGTGCGCAATAAGCGGCACGCCGCCGACGGTCGCCAATGCCTTGTTGCTTCCCATCCTGGTCGAGCGGCCGCCCGCAAGGATGACGCAGGGCAGCTTTTCTATCGCGAACACCATCGTGTCTTGTTCCTCTGTCAGACGGGAACGCGCGGATCCGATCTTTGTGCCAGCTGGCTGGCGTGTTTGCGCCGGCTCTCGCGGTAGAAGGTATAGAGGCCGGAGGCGATGACAATGGCCGCGCCGACCGCCGTCCACAGATCAGGCATCTCGCCGAAGAATATCATGCCGAGCAGGGCTGCGAAAATCAGGCTGAGATAGCGCATCGGTGCGACGACGGCGATGTCTCCTGTGCGCATCGCAAGGATCGCCGTCTGGTAGCCGGCAAGCACCATCACCGACGCCAGCGCCAGATGCATCAGCGCGACCGGGCCTGGGCTATGCCAGCCGCCCAGCGGCACGACGAGGATGCCGCCGATCAGCGACACGCCGATGGCCGTGCAGACGGTCACCATCAGCGACGGCACCTGCTTGTCGACGCAACGGGTGGCGAGATCGCGGGCGGCGGTGATGAAGACGCTGGCGATGACGATCAACGCTGCCGGCGTGAACCCCTCCGGCCCGGGACGGACGATGACCAGCACGCCGAGAAATCCGACCGTGATTGCCGACCAGCGCCGCCAGCCGACGGGCTCTTTCAGGAACAATGCGGCGCCGAGCGTCACGGCCAGCGGCAAGGCCTGGATGATCGCCGAGGCATTGGCAATCGGCATCATGCCGAGCGCGGAGATGTAGGTAGCGGCCGCCAGCGCCTCGCAGACCACGCGCAGCAGGATCATCGGCTGGGCAATGACCTTGAACGAACGCAGCGCACCCAGGTGTCTGGCGATCAGGTAGACGATGACGCTGGTGAGGAGGCCGCGCAGCAACATGATCTCGCCGGCATTCATGACCGAGATGACCGATTTCGACAGGGCATCACTGCAGGAAAAGGCCGCCATGGCCGCGGCCATGTAAAGCGCACCTTCCGTATTCTTCGATCGAGCCATCGTCACTTCCACCGGTTTGCGTGGCAGTGTCTACGCGGGAAAGCGGCGATTGGGAATCTGTGACGGACAGGTTATCGGCAAAATCGTTTGTGCGATGCGGTATGAGGCCCTGAGACACGGTGTGCGGAATTAACTCATGTCGGCAGCCAGTCGTGCGGCCCGCTGCTTCTCTTGTGGTTATCCTTCTTTAAGTCGACGGGTACGCTCGGTCAGAAATATGTCAGTGGGAGAAAGGCGAGCGCGATCGAAGGTTTTACCGATGGTGCTCAGGTGGCGATCATCGATAATTTCTCCGCCCTCCAGTAGCTCGAGGAAGAGCTTTTCATCCCCTTCGATAACTTGGAAGGTGACGGTGAACGTTACGCTTTTCCACTTCTGCATGTAGGAGGCGACGATTTCCCTGATGCTACGCAAGGCAGTGGCAGCCTGTTCAGGTTCATCTATCAGCACCCAGAGGCAGGCCTCGCCAAATTGCAGCTGCAACTCTCCGACCACCATCTCCCAGGCTTCGCCATCATGCTCTCGCGCTTTTAGCAAGATCACTCTGAAGTCGTCGATTATTTCTCGTTCCATCTCATCGTCTCGTGTTTATGGATCGAGTTGGATAGTCCACCCTACGTGAAGGATAAGCTGTTTTGCCTGGCGCCGCAGTTTATGCTGGGTCGCATCGACCAACGGGCCTATGCAGACGATCACCACGTCAAAGTTTCGACCGCCTTGTACTCTGTATGTCACTCGCTTCGAACCTAGATGTCACCCGCCGGTGACGCTCATGTGGCGGGCGACGGCGGGGCGGTTGTGGGTGCGGTCGATGATGAAGTCGTGGCCTTTCGGCTTGCGGCGGATGGCCTCGTCGATTGCCATGCTGAGGAGTTCGTCGTCGGGGGTGGCGCGAAGGGCGGCGCGCAGGTCTGCGGCGTCGTTCTGGCCGAGACACATGTAGAGCGTACCGGTACAGGTCAGGCGGACGCGGTTGCAGCTTTCGCAGAAATTATGCGTGAGCGGGGTGATGAAGCCCAGCCGGCCGCCGGTTTCCTCGACGGTCACGTAGCGGGCGGGGCCGCCGGTGCGGTAGCCGATATCGGTCAGGGTAAACTGCTTTTCCAGATCCGACTTCACCTTGGATAAAGGAAGATACCGATCGGTGCGGTCTTCCTCGATCTCGCCCATCGGCATCGTCTCGATGACGGTGAGGTCCATGCCGCGTGCATGGGCAAACCGCAGCAGGTCGGGAATTTCCGTTTCGTTGAAGCCTTTCAGCGCGACTGCATTGAGCTTGATCGTGAGGCCGGCGGCAAGGGCGGCATCGATGCCTTCCATCACCCGGGCGATATCGCCCCAGCGAGTGATTTCCTTGAACTTGTCGGCATCCAGCGTGTCGAGCGAAACGTTGATGCGGCGCACGCCGCAGGCGTAAAGCTCGTCTGCGAAACGGGCGAGCTGCGAGCCGTTGGTGGTCAGCGTCAGCTCCTCGAGGGCGCCGGACTTGACCTTGTCGCCGAGGCTGCGGATCAGCTGCATGATGTTCTTGCGGACGAGTGGTTCGCCGCCGGTGAGCCGGATCTTGCGCACGCCCTTGGCGATGAATGCCGAACAGAGCCGGTCCAGCTCTTCCAGCGTCAGAAGGTCCTTCTTCGGCAGGAATGTCATGTTTTCCGCCATGCAATAGGTGCAGCGGAAGTCGCAGCGGTCCGTCACGGAAACGCGCAGATAACTGACCATCCGACCGAAGGGGTCGATCATTGAGGAAGGGCTTGCCGAAAGTGGAGAGGCGCTGGCGATAGCGCCGACGATGCTGTTCACAAATATATCTCCGTGATTGGGCATAACTGGGACGACTGGCTTGTTGCGTCAAGGCAAATGCTCGAGAAAAGAGTCTTGCGCGCGGTGCGGCCGCAGCCTAGTCCTGCGGTTGTAGCAAAGAGTGGGGCGCAGTATGAGCGGGATTTGGCCGACCGAGTTGCGGGTATCGAAGGATCGGCAACGATTGCTGGTGACTTTCAACGATGGCGCCAGTTTCGACATTCCGGCCGAACTGATGCGGGTGACATCCCCGTCTGCCGAGGTTCAGGGGCACGGACCCGGCCAGAAGGTGACCGTTGCCGGCAAGCGCGATGTCGGCATCATGACGATTACGCCAACCGGAAATTATGCGGTCCGCATCCGCTTCGACGACCTTCACGACACCGGCATTTTCACTTGGACCTATCTGCGAGAGCTGGGTGAGAATGGGCCGGCGCTGATGGCAGCCTACGAGAGCGAACTGGCCGAAAAAGGCCTAAGCCGCGACAGGGTCGGCCAGCGCTGAGAACATCAGGTGGGGGATAGAGTATGACCGGTCGTAAAGCGGATGGATGGTTACGTCAGAAGGGGAGCCGGAACGAGCACCGGGTCTCGTTCGTCGAGTTGTTTTTCGACCTCGTGTTTGTGTTCTCGATATCTCAGCTTGCCCATGCGCTTTACGAGCATTTCACCGCGCTCGGCGTACTTCAGGCGCTGCTGCTGACGCTGGCCGTCTGGTGGGTGTGGATATTCACCACCTGGGTCACCAACTGGCTCGATCCGGACCGGCAGCCGGTGCGGGTGATGCTGTTCGTGCTGATGCTCGCCGGCTTGATTCTCTCTGCATCGATCCCCGAGGCGTTCGGCGAGAAGGGCCTGATGTTTGCCGGCGCATTCGTGTTCATGCAGGTAGGGCGCTCGCTGTTCGCGGTCTACGCGCTGCGCCACGCCGCCCCCTCCAATCACCGCAATTTCCTGCGCATCACCGTCTGGCTGATGTTGTCCGGCGTCTTCTGGATAGCCGGTGGCCTGGAGGAGGGAGAGGTACGGCTGGTGTGCTGGCTGGTAGCACTGGCGATCGAATATGCAGCACCGGCTGCCGGTTTCATTGTGCCGGGCCTCGGGCGCTCGACGCCTGCGGACTGGAACGTCTCGGGCGCACACCTGGCGGAACGCTGCGCGCTGTTCATCATCATCTGCCTCGGCGAGGCCATTCTCGAGGCCGGGGAGACCTTCTCCGAGATGCCGCTCGTGCCGCAGAGCATGATGATGCTCGTTTGCGTTTTCGCCGGCACGGTGGCGATGTGGTGGATCTACTTCCAGTTCGGCCACGAGCGTGCTGCCCATCGGATCGAGCATGCCGAGTTGCCCGGCAGTCTCGCGAGGCAGGCGTTCACCTACGCGCATATCCCTATCCTTGCCGGCATCATCGTCACCGTGGTCGCCAACAAGCTCGCCCTGACGCATCCGGACGATGTGGCGGACCTTGGCGTTGCCGGCGCTATCCTCGGTGGCCCGCTGATTTTCCTATGCGGTAATCTCTGGTTCAAGGCGACCACCGGCAACCGTCCGCCGCTGTCGCATCTTGTTGGTATTGCTGTTCTGTTGCTGTCGATGATGCTCGCGTCGCGGGTCGACAGGTTTGACCTAGCAATCCTTGCGACCGGCATTCTGGTCGGAGTGGCGCTGTGGGAATTTGTGTCGCTGCGGCACAGTTCACAGACCTTGCGGCAGCGCTGACCCGCTTCGGTATCGGGGCTCAGTTCTTGTAGATCAGCCAGCTCTTGCTGAAATCCTTCTGCATGCCGCTCTGATATTGCGACGTGCAGTTGCGTCCGGAATTTTTGGCCTGATAGAGCGCGATATCGGTGTTGCTGTAGAGTTCGCCCGGATCCTTCGCTTCCGACGCCATGCAGACGCCAAGCGACATGGTGATCGGCCCGTAGTCGACGCGGGTGCGCGAATTGCGGAAGGGGGTCGATTCGAGAGTGCGGCGGATCCGCTCGCAGATCGCCATCACCTCGTCAGCCGTATTGCCATCGATGATCAGGGCGAATTCTTCGCCGCCGGTGCGCGCAACGAAGACGTCACGGCGAACGTTGGCGCGGATTACTGACGCGACTGTCGCGAGGATCTTGTCGCCGACGGGGTGGCCAAAGCTGTCGTTGACCTTCTTGAAATTGTCGATGTCGCATAGCACCAGCGCCGTGACGGACTTCGCCATCGGATTGTCGAACACCGATGCGAGGCGGTCATCGAAGGCCCGGCGGTTGGAGAGGCGCGTCAGGGAATCGGTGTTGGCGATGCGCTTGTATTCGTCGAGTTCCTTGCGAACCTGGTCCATCTCCTGCGAGCGCTGGGCAACATCCTCAACCGTCTTTTCGCCGCGCGCCATGGTATCGCCGGTGGCTTCGGTCAGCATGTCGATCGCATTGCGCAGCAGGTCGGCGCTGTTGGCGGTCTTCGAGGTAATGCGGACGAAGGTTTCGCCGAGTAGCTTGTTGTAGCTGGAAAGCGATGTCTGTTCCTGCTTCAGGGCGCGCAGCACGCCGTCCAGCTCGTTTATGATCCGCGAATGGGCGTCGTCGTAGATCCGCGTGGAATGGGAAAAATACTGGCTGCCGAGAAGGTCGATCTCTTCCTGCGTGGCGTTGCTGCCAAGCGCTGCAAGGTCGCGGGTGAGGGCAGGGTTGGAGCCAATATAGGCTTCGTAGAAAAGCTCGTAATTGCGCGGGATCGGAGCAACGCCCATGGCTCGCATAGCATAGATGATCTGTCCTGCCACGTCGGGAATTTGCGACCTGGACGCAATCACCGTGCTCATTGGCGAACTCCTAAGGATTTAAATGACTATGGTTTATGTAGCCTAAATTTCTTTTGAAAAGATTAAGGGTAACCTTGCTGGAAATTAGTAATGAAATCCTGCGAATACTGTTAAGCTATTGAATATAATTGTAATTATCGGAAGTGTGGTTGCAGTTTTTGTTCTTGTCGGCGAGAAATGTCTACCAGAAGTTAATATTATATATGTCTAATTAAATGTTTTGGTTGCGTTGCGCATCCCGGCCGAAGCCGGGATGCAAGGCTCGAATGTTACTTCGGGCCGATCATGTTTTCTGGCCGAACCAGTGCGTCGAACTCCTCGTTGCTGAGGTATCCGCCGCCAACGGCTTCCTCGCGCAGCGTGGTGCCGTTCTTGTGGGCCGTCTTGGCGATCTTGGCGCAGGCGTCGTAGCCGAGGCGGCCGTTCAGCGCGGTGACCAGCATCAGCGAGTTCTCGACGCCCTTGCGGATGTTGTCCTCGCGGGCCTCGATGCCGACGACGCAATTGTCGGTGAAGGAGACGGCGGCGTCTCCGAGCAGCTGCACCGACTGCAGGAAGTTGTAGGCCATCATCGGATTGTAGACATTGAGCTCGAAATGACCCTGGCTGCCGGCAAAGGTGATTGCGGCATTGTTGCCGAAGATATGGGCGCAGACCTGGGTCAGGGCTTCCGACTGGGTCGGATTGACCTTGCCCGGCATGATCGACGAGCCCGGTTCGTTTTCGGGCAGCGACAGTTCGCCCAGACCGGCGCGTGGGCCGGAGCCGAGGAAGCGGATGTCGTTGGCGATCTTGAACAGGGCGGCAGCAGCAGCAGCGATGGCGCCGTGGGCAAAGACCATGGCATCGTGGGCGGCCAGCGCCTCGAACTTGTTGGGGGCCGTGACGAAGGGCAGGCCGGTGATCGCTGCGATCTCTTCGGCAACTTTCTCGGCAAAGCCGATGGGTGCATTGAGGCCGGTGCCGACGGCCGTGCCGCCCTGGGCGAGTTCATAGAGACCGGGCAGCGTCAGTTCGATACGCTTGATGGCCGAGCCGACCTGGGCTGCATAGCCGGAGAATTCCTGGCCGAGCGTCAGCGGGGTGGCATCCTGCGTGTGGGTGCGGCCGATCTTGATGATGTGGGCGAAAGCCTTGACCTTGGCTTCGAGCGCCTCGTGCAGGTGGCGCAGGCCCGGCAGCAGGTGGTGGACGATCTGCTCGGCGCAGGCGACATGCATCGCCGTCGGGTAGGTGTCGTTGGACGACTGGCTCATGTTGACGTGATCGTTCGGATGCACCGGCTTCTTCGAGCCCATGACGCCGCCGAGCATTTCGATTGCCCGGTTGGAAACCACTTCGTTGGCATTCATGTTCGACTGGGTGCCGGAGCCGGTCTGCCAGACGACCAGCGGGAAATGCGCATCGAGCTTGCCGTCGATCACTTCCTGAGCGGCGGCGACGATCACTTTACCGAGATCGGCGTCGAGCCCGCCGAGCTCCATATTGGCGCGGGCGGCTGCCTGCTTGACGATGCCCAGCGCGCGGACGATCGACATCGGCTGCTTTTCCCAGCCAATCTTGAAGTTGCCGAGCGAGCGCTGCGCCTGTGCGCCCCAGTACCGGTCGCTGGCAACGTCGATCGCGCCAAACGTGTCGGTTTCCTTACGGGTGGAAGTCATTCTGCTGCCTTTCGTGGGACCGTGGAGCTGCCGCTCCGTTCGAAAATCCGCGTTGTTATAAGGCCGATCCGCCGGTAAGAAAACAGCAAAGAGAAGTCTCCTGAAAGTTGCGTCGACTCGATCTTTCCAGGCCGCAAATTCCCGTGCTATTTATATCACGCGCATTGCCAATGTTTTTCGGCCGATTTTTACGCCTCAATTGCAACGCAAAATTCCACAAAAAATTAACCAATAATTTCATAATTTTGTGTGAACTTCTGAGCGTTCGACGCGGCCGAATCCCATGCGAAAAGCAAGTATTCGTGCGTCGTTCCGACCGGGTGGTTTTCTTCCAATTCACCGCCCGATCTTCTAGTATCGCTGAATTATTTGACATGAGCTCGGGCTGTCCGACACACCCATGACAGGGGACTGAATTGAGAACGACATTTCTGACGAAAGCAGCAGCATCCGTCCTGGCACTATCCTGTGGCCTGACGATCGTTGGCACGTCTGCGCATGCCATGACGCTGATGGATTTCATTCGTGGCGGCAAGGGTCGGTCGCAGCAGCAGGTTGACAGCAATCAGATCCTGCCTCCGAGCATGCCGATTGCTCCCGTCCCGAGAGAAGGTGCGGGTGGTGGTGGCCCGGCTCCGAAGGTCAGCTCGCCGACCTACTACACCTACAAGCCCGAGCCGATGCGCCTTGTCGCAACGAGCAAATTCGCGGATCCGGTAGTCACCGGTGCCGTCGCCGATGTGTCTGCCGCTCCTGTCGCAGTCGACCCGTCCAGCGCCCAGCGTCGTTATCTCACCGAAGCCCGGGTGTCGGCGACCAACGATGTCGCCAAGGCTCTGGAAGATTATTACGCCGACAGCAAGAAGCCGATGGTCTGGGTTGCCGATAATGCGGTGTCCGAGAAGGCCAAGGCCGCCATGGCTGTGCTGGCGCAGGCCGATCTCATCGGTCTCGATCCCGACGACTACAAGGTTGCCGTTCCCGTCATCGACGAGGGCAGCGTCAATCCTGCCGACCGTGACCGGGCCCTGACACAGTTCGAACTGGCTTTGTCGGCCAAGGTTCTCGCCTTCGTGCAGGACAACCAGCGCGGCCGCATCGATCCGAACAAGCTGTCCGGCTATCACGACTTCAAGCGCAAGGACGTCAACCTGATGCCCGTGCTGGGCAACCTGTCGCTCAGCCCTGATGTCACCGCCTATCTCAACAGCCGCAGCCCGCAGAACCCGCAGTTCGATGCCCTGAAGGCTGAATATGCCCGGTTGAAGGCCGAGACTACCAACGATGCCAACCGCGTCGCGATTACCCTCACCGGCATCATCAAGCCCGGCGATACCTCGCCGCAGATCGCCAACATCGTCAAGGGCATCCAGCTCAAGGGTTCCGATGCGCTGACGACATCTCATGCCGACGTGTTCTCGTCCTATCAGCAGACGCCGTTGTACACGCCGGAACTGGTCTCGCTTGTCGAAGCCTTCCAGAAGGAAAAAGGTCTGACGGCCGATGGCGTCATCGGCCAGTCTACCGTTCGTGCGATCGTCGGTGAAAACAGCGATGCCAAGCTGCAGAAGCTGACCATCGCCATGGAACAGCTGCGCTGGCTGCCTGACCAGCTCGGTCCGCGCTACGTCTTCATCAACCAGCCGGCCTTCATGGTCTACTACTACAACGACAACAAAGAAGCGTTGTCGATGCGCGTCGTCGTCGGCGCCAAGGGGCACCAGACGAACTTCTTCGAGAACCAGATCCAGACCGTCGAGTTCAACCCCTACTGGGGCGTGCCGCAGTCGATCATCGTCAACGAGATGCTGCCGAAGCTCAGGGCCGATCCGAACTATCTCGACAAGACCGGCTATCAGGTCGAGGTCAACGGTCGCGCCGTTCCTTCGTCCAGCGTCGACTGGTACGGATCGACCACCAATATCGCCGTGCGTCAGCCGCCGAGCAGCGACAATGCGCTGGGCGAACTGAAGATCCTGTTCCCGAACAGCCATGCGATCTACATGCATGACACGCCGTCGAAGAGCTTCTTCAAGAAGGACATGCGCGCCCTCAGCCACGGCTGTGTCCGCCTGGCCGATCCGCGCGCCATGGCAGCGGCAGTGCTGAACACGACTGTTGCCGATGTCGCCAAGCAGATCGCCACCGGCGAGAACAAGGCCGTGCCCGTGCCGCAGCGCTTCCCGGTCTACATCGCCTACTTCACGGCGTGGCCGGACAAGGATGGCGTCGTTCGCTACTTCGACGATGTCTACGATCGCGACACCTACACGATGAAGGCGTTCGCTACGACGACCAAGGTCCGCGAAGCGCAGATCTGATCGCCTCCCTCTGACAATGACTTTCGACAGGCGGCCCTCGGGTCGCCTGTTTCGTTTCGGAGATATGCCTCAGCGCGTTGCGAGCAGCCTTGTGACCAGTTCGGGCGTCAGCTCGTCGTAATGCTGGATGATGTGGTCCGGCGACAGGCTTGCAATCTCCACGTCGGAGTAGCCGAAGGGCACGGCGATCGACGGGACGGCGGCGTTGCGGGCGGCGAGGATGTCGTTGATGCTGTCGCCGACCATGATCGCCCGCGTCGCATCGCCGCCGGCCTTGTCGATGGTGCCGAGGATATGCTGGCCGTCAGGCTTGCGGACAGGGAAGGTATCGCCGCCAACGATGGTTGCGAAGTAGTGGTCGAGCTGCAGCTTCTGGAGCAGGGTTACAGCCAGCGCCTCTATCTTGTTGGTGCAGACAGCAAGCGCGAAGCCTTCGGCCCTGAGGCGGTCCAAGGCGGCGACGAGACCGGGATAAGGCTTGCTGTCGCCCGGCATGGTCTTGCCGTAGAAGTCAATGAAGCGCTCCATCAGAGGCGGCATGTCCTTTTCCTCGAGATCGTAACCGCCGAGCTTGCAGGCCCTTTGGATCATCGTCCTCGCGCCGTGGCCGACCAGATAGGTGAGGTCGTCAAAGCCGACCGGCTTGAGGTCGAGGGCGGCAATCGTGTGGTTTACGCTGGCGACGAGATCTGGCGCGGTATCGACCAACGTTCCATCGAGATCGAAGACTACAGTGGGAGTTTTCACGGGCAGACCGCCTTGGCTAACGGGGAGGGAAAAATGAGCCTTTCCAGTAAAAGATCGCGTCTGCCAATGCAACGCCGACGATCTCCGCCGGCCTCTTGCGCGCCTCTCGGAATGCCGCCGCAATTCTTTCGCACCGCCGAATTTTGGCTTCCGTTTGCCAAGCGGGCCGTGTAAACAGCACTCCATCGAAACGGTGGGAGCACGTGGCGCATGGACGCCCGCGAAATGAAGATCAAGGCTGCGGCAGTGGCTCTCGATTATGTCGAGAGCGGCATGCGGCTTGGCATCGGCACCGGCACCACCGCTGAAGAATTCGTCAGGCTGCTTGCCGAAAAGGTCGCCGACGGATTGCGGATCGAAGGCATTCCGACATCCGAGCGCACGGCGCGGCTCTGCATGGAGCTGGGCGTGCCGCTCAAATCACTGGACGAGCGCCCGGAACTGGACCTGACCATCGACGGCGCCGATGAACTCGACCACAGCTTGCGACTGATCAAGGGCGGTGGCGGCGCGCTGCTACGCGAGAAGATCGTCGCTGCCGCATCCGGCCGGATGATCGTCATTGCCGACGAGAGCAAGCTTGTCGAAACCCTGGGTGCATTTCCATTGCCCATCGAGGTCAACATCTTCGGGCTGACGGCAACGCGGATGATGATCGAAAAGGCTGCGGCCAGACTTGGGTTATCCGGCGCCCTGGCATTGCGCCAAGCAGGCGACCAGACTTTCACGACCGATGGCGGGCACTACATCCTCGATGCATCTTTTGGCCGCATTGCTGATGCAGAGGCGCTATCAGCCGCACTTCATTCCATACCCGGCGTTGTCGAACACGGGCTCTTTATCAACTTGGCGACGCTTGCGGTCATTGCCGGCCCGGCAGGCGCGCACACGCTTCACGCGCATCATACAGGAGATTGAACACATGATCAAAATAGCGGGTTTCGGCCGCCTGGCCGCTGCAACCGTTCTTCTTTCCGGCATGGCGTTCGGTTCAGTCAGCGCGCAGGAAATCTCCGAAGAACAGATGAAGGCTGCCCGTGCCGCGATTAACGCGCTCGGCATCACCAATCAGTTCGATTCCATTCTGCCGACGCTGGCCGAGCAGCTGAAAAGCACGATGATCCAGGCCAACCCGAATTTCCAGGAAGCCATCAGCTCGACCGTCGACCAGCAGGCGCTTGCGCTTGCTGCCCGCCGCGCCGACCTCGAGAAGGAAGCGGCTGCAACCTATGCCAAGTCGTTCACGACCGAAGAACTGAAGGCAATGGCCGACTTCTACAATTCGGAAGCGGGCAAGAAGCTCCTGAAGGATGGCCCGATCGCCACCCGCGAACTCTACAAGGCTGCCGACATCTGGGGACAGGGCATTTCGCGTGACCTCGCCAACCAGAGCAACAAGGCACTCGAGAAGATCGTCAAGGTTCCGCCGGCTCCGCCAGTTGCCGACGCCGCACCGGCACCGGCTGCCAAGGCACCTGCTGCAAAGCCGGCACCTGCTCCGAAGCCCTAATCGCTTCGCATATCTGCTATTCCAAAGCCCGGTTCATCCGGGCTTTTCTTTTTATCGCCGGTATTCCTATATCAGCATCGATCCAGCCGGCTCGCCGGCATAGAAATTCCAGGAGCTCCCATGCCGTCATTCGATTTTGATCTCTTCGTCATCGGTGGAGGCTCCGGCGGCGTGCGCAGCGCCCGCGTGGCGGCGTCGCTCGGCAAGAAAGTCGGGATTGCCGAGGAATTCCGGTATGGCGGCACCTGCGTCATCCGTGGTTGCGTTCCCAAAAAGCTGTTCGTCTATGCCTCGCAGTTCCACGAGCATTTCGAGGATGCGGAAGGGTTCGGCTGGACTGTCGGCAAGAGCACTTTCGACTGGAGCAAGCTGGTCGAGGCCAAGGACCGGGAAATCACCCGCCTCGAAGGCCTCTACCGCAAGGGCCTCGATAATGCCAAGGCCGAGATATACGACAGCCGCGCCGAGCTCGTCGATGCCCATACTGTGCGCCTCGTCAAGACCGGCCAGACGGTGACTGCTGAACGCATCGTCATCGCCGTAGGCGGAATGCCGAATGCGCACCAGTCGCTTCCGGGCCACGAGTTCTGCATCTCCTCGAACGAGGCCTTCGACCTGAAGACGCTGCCGAAGTCTATCCTGATTGCCGGCGGCGGTTACATCGCCGTCGAATTCGCCAATATCTTCCATGGCCTCGGCGTCGATACCACGCTCATCTATCGCGGTGCCGAGATCCTGTCGCGGTTCGATAACGACATGCGCCAGGGCCTGCATGAGGCAATGGTCGCCAAGGGCATCAAGATCCGCTGCCATGACGTCATCGAGGAAGTTACCAAGACGGCGGAGGGCCTGCAGGCCCGCACAAAGCAGGGCGATACGCTGACGGTCGACACGGTCATGCTGGCGCTCGGTCGCGATCCCCATACCAAGGGGCTCGGGCTGGAGGCCGCCGGCGTCAAGGTCGACGGTCGTGGCGCCATCGTCGTCGACGAATACTCGCGCACCTCGGTGCCCAACATCTTTGCACTCGGCGACGTCACCGATCGGGTACAGCTGACGCCGGTCGCCATTCACGAGGCGATGTGCTTCATCGAGACCGAATACAAGAACAATCCCACCAAGCCGGATCACCAGCTGATCGCCACCGCCGTGTTCTCGCAGCCGGAAATCGGCACCGTCGGCCTGAGCGAGGAGGAGGCCGCTAAAAAATACGAGGCGCTTGAAGTCTATCGCGCCCAGTTCCGGCCGATGAAGGCGACGCTATCGGGGCGGGCCGAAAAGAGCATCATGAAGCTGATCGTCAATGCGGCCGACCGCAAGGTGGTCGGCGCCCACATTCTCGGCCACGATGCCGGCGAGATGGCGCAGCTGCTCGGCATCACATTGAAGGCCGGCTGCACCAAGGACGATTTCGATCGCACCATGGCCGTCCACCCTACGGCTTCAGAAGAGCTGGTGACCATGTATACGCCGAGCTATCTGATCAAGAATGGCGCGCGCGTCTGATCAAGATTAATGGAGGCGAGCGCGCTATCTCGCGCTCGCCTCCAGTTTACCTGGTATCAGCTCGTCAGCCTGGACCCGTTGACCACCCGCATAAACAGCGCATTCATGGCATCGCTGATGCCTTGGGTCGGACTGACCTCGAAATAGAGGCCGGGTGACGCGCAGCTCTGCAGCTTGGCAGGGATCTGCTTGCTGAACGGATCGATCCACCTCACGTACCAAGGGTTAGCCGGCAGGGGCAGGTAGGTCGTATAGAGAATGGCTATCTTGACGCCGCGGTTCTTCAGGGGCGTACAGAAAGATGTGTCGATCGGCTCCTGGCAGCGGTTACCATCCAACGGTGCAGTGCAGCCGACCGGCTTGATGCTGTCGCCGACGCCGTCCGTCACGAAGAACAAGGTCTTCTGAGGGCTGCTGCTGGTGTAGCCATTTCCCGGTGTCGGGATTGTGGTGTTGAGCGCGGTCAGGGCGGTGTCGAAACTGGTCTGAGCATCGCTGTTATAGTTCTGCTGAGGAATGGTCATGAGATCGACGGCGCTGGTATAGGTCTGGACCTGCGCCAAGTCGGCCGTCAGGGGGGAGATCGTCGTCAGCGCCGCCGTTTCCGCCGCTGCGCCAAAGGTATAAACCGCCATGCGGTATTGGTCGGAGGAACTGCGCTGCGTCGTTGCAGTGGTTGTCAGGCTCTTCGTTGCCTCACGGACGACGTCGATTCGCATCGTAACTTTGAGGCTCTTTGCCAGCGTGTAATTGTCTTTGCCTTTGTTCGCGCCGGTCTCGTGACAGGCAAAGGCGCACTTGTCCGAGGTGTTGTCCTCCATGAGCGCCACATCATTCGGCGTGGCGCCTACGCCCATCGATGGCGTGTTGTCGATCAGGATGTAGAAATCCATGTAGGTCTGAGTCTGGTTTTGCGCCGTGGCCTTGCCTGCGATGGAGATGGTGTCCTGGCCGATTACATGCAGGAACGTCGTCGGCACTGTTGCCGTGAAGCTGACGTTCGACTGAAGCGTGTTGCCGGTCTTGGTGACTGCGATGGCGACCTTGACGTTGCTGCTGGTGAGTGCCGCGCTGTTCTGGGCAAAGAACAGCGAATTCGCATCGGTCTGGGCAACCGCGACGGTGCCATCCGACGTCATCCCCATGGCAGCGGTCACGCCAGGCGATTTTTCGGCGAGTGAACCGACGGCTGCGGCGTCGGCGGCAGCATATAGCTGGTTCCTGATATTCAGCGCATTGGCAAAGTCCACGGCCATGCCTGCGGTGCCGACTATGGGCACAAGCAGCAGTGCCGTCATGATGCCGAAGTTGCCGGATCTGTCTTTCCAGAGGTTTTGAATGCGCATCGTCGATAGCCCGTTCGCAGCTTTGCCGTCATGGCGATCGGTCGCGGCTATCATCGTCGCGGCGTTTGCGCGCTTTATAGGGTAGTTTCATCAACAATCCGGCAATTGCCGTGGTTTGTATTCGGTTAAAATCTGCATCGGAACGCGCAGAGAGTAGCCCCGCTATGCAAGTCGCACGCAAAGGGATATAAGCCGCGCTTATTTCGAAATAGCGGGAGAACCGGCGGAGACCGGGCGGAAAACAGGTGAGCACGATGGTACAGAATTGGTCCCCCAGCAGCTGGCGGCAGAAGCCTATCAGCCAGGTTCCGGAATACCCGGACAAGGATGCCGTGACGGTGATGGAAGCGCAGCTTGCGACCTATCCTCCGCTGGTCTTTGCCGGCGAGGCGCGTCGCCTGAAGAAGCACCTGGCGAATGTCGCCGAAGGCAACGCCTTCCTGCTGCAGGGCGGAGACTGTGCCGAGAGTTTTGCCGAACATGGCGCCGACAACATCCGTGATTTCTTCCGCGCCTTTCTCGAAATGGCAGTGGTGCTGACGTTCGGCGCCCAGCTGCCTGTCGTCAAGGTCGGTCGCATCGCCGGGCAATTCGCCAAGCCGCGCTCGTCGAATGTCGAGACGCAGGGCGACGTGACGCTGCCGGCCTATCGCGGCGACATCGTCAACGGCATCGAGTTCACCGAAAAGGCCCGCATTCCCGATCCGGAACGGCAGATCATGGCCTACCGCCAGTCCGCCGCGACGCTGAACCTGCTGCGCGCCTTCGCGATGGGTGGCTATGCCAACCTCGAAAACGTTCATCAATGGATGCTCGGATTCGTCAAGGACAGCCCGCAGGGCGAGCGCTACCGCAAGCTGGCCGACCGGATCAGCGAAACCATGGAATTCATGAAGGCCATCGGTATCTCGGCAGAGAACAATCCGAGCCTTCGCGAAACCGATTTCTTCACCAGCCACGAAGCATTGCTGCTGGGCTATGAGGAAGCGATGACCCGTGTCGACTCGACCTCGGGCGACTGGTATGCGACGTCTGGCCACATGCTGTGGATCGGCGACCGCACGCGCCAGCTCGACCACGCCCATGTCGAGTATTTCCGTGGCATCAAGAACCCGATCGGGCTGAAATGCGGTCCGTCGCTGACAGCCGACAACCTGCTGGAATTGATCGACGTGCTCAACCCTGCCAACGAGGCCGGGCGCCTGACGCTGATCTGCCGCTTCGGCCACGACAAGGTCGCCGACAATCTGCCGAAGCTGGTGCGCGCCGTCGAGCGCGAGGGCCGCAAGGTCGTCTGGTCCTGCGATCCGATGCATGGCAACACGATAACGCTCAACAACTACAAGACACGGCCTTTCGAGCGCATCCTGTCGGAAGTAGAAAGCTTCTTCCAGATCCACCGCGCCGAAGGCACGCATCCGGGCGGCATCCACATCGAGATGACCGGCAAGGACGTCACCGAATGCACTGGCGGTGCCCGCGCCGTCACGGCCGACGACCTTCAGGATCGCTACCACACCCATTGCGATCCACGCCTCAACGCCGACCAGGCGCTGGAGCTCGCCTTCCTGCTGGCAGAGCGCATGAAGGGCGGTCGCGACGAAAAGCGACTTGTCGCCAACGGCTGAGCAGTCTCAACATCACATCGAAAACGGGCCGGTCGAAAGACCGGCCCGTTTTGTTTTGGGACGTCGTCTATTGGACGAGTACGGGCTGCTGGCAGCGGACGTCTGTTACCGTGACGTCGGCCTGGCCGACCTTGACGCCGGCCAGAAGCAGCACGTTGCTGAGCAGATCGTTGAGCGGCGTGCTGATGCTCGAAAGCGTCATGGCCAGCGCTTGCTGAAAGACGGCCTTGGTGACGAGGGTGAGGCCCAGGATATTGATCGAATAGTTGGTGTTGGCGAAGAGGGACGAGATCGCGGAGGTCAGTGTGTCCGTGGTGGAGGCAGTCTTTTTCACCCCGGCAGCGATGTCTGCCGGCGTGAAGGTGAGCGTCGTCTTTGTCATATTTGTAATGGCGACGTGGGCGCTGGCCGTGGCGGTGATCAGGCCCAGCACGTTGACCAAGGTTGCAGCTGTCACGTCCGGGCCGGTCGCGAAATTGGAAAACTGTGTGGTGTCGACGTTGCCGATGTAGAGATCGGCGACGCCAGGTATGGTACTGACGGAGACATTGGCGTTCTGCGCGCCGTTGCCGAGGCAGGTGATGGCCGAAAGCTTTCCCGTCGCATTGGCCAGCTGCACGTAAAGCGGCAGCTGCACTTTGGTGCCAGCCAGCGCCGCCAGTGCGTCGATCGCTATGGATAGCTTGATACGGGTCTGGGAGGTGCGCACCACCGTGCCGACGGCGCCAACGGCCAGGGATGGTGTGCTTTGCGGCGGTTCGCCGATGGCCATCGTCATCTGCACCGTGGTGAGGCCTGGTATGGTGCCGCCGAGATTGACGGAAACCTGCTTGCTGCCATTGGCGGCGAGGGCGGCGGCCGTGACCAGATCCATGACGTTGGCAGCGAGGCTGATTTGCGAGCCGCTGCCGGTGGGTCTTTGGGCGACAGGCCCGAGCGACAATATATCGGCGAGCTTGAGCCGGAGCTGGGCACTGTTTGCCGCCGTCTGTACGGATTGAATGGCTTTCCGGGTGGCCGAGTTGAGACCGGCCTGACCGCCGATGGCATTGAGCACGTCGCCGAACTTGACGTCCGCCGCCAGTGTGTCGGCATAGCTGCCGGCGGTGAGGTTGAGGTTGGTCGCCAGCTTGTCGGTGACCGAGAGGGCGTTCACCTTGGTGGATAGCAGCGCGTTGTAATCCATGGCGCTGAGGGAAAGACTGGTCCCGAGCAAGCCACCCAGGACGGCATTCAGAAGTCCGTTGTTTACGCTTGCCAGCCCCGAGCCGATCGAAAATGCCGCAATCTTCTCTGTTGAGGCAGTGCCGACGGCCTCCAAAGTTGGCGGGGTTGCGAAACTCGCGGCAAAAATCAGTCCACCGGTCTGCTGGATTTTCACCTTGACGGCGTCGTATGGCGTGGCGCCCGGCACGAAGCGGCTGCCGAGGGCAATCGTCGGATCAGCGACGTAGGTGCCGAGCGTTATCGTTGCGATACCGTCGAACTTTGCCGCACTCACGGCGTCTCCAAGAGGCGACGTTCCGGTGTTCGAGACGTAGCCGCTTGCCGTCTGGACAGCCATATTCAGGTTATTGGTGCTGAAGTAGTTGAGAATATTGGCCTGGGCATTGTTTACGTCCGATGCCGCGACAATTGCGGACAGGTCGGCCGTCTGCTGCAGGCGGCGCTGCTGCAGCGTCAGCATGCCGTAATCGAGACCCAGGCTCATGCAGTAGAGAATGAGGGGTGCGGTGATGGCAGCCAGGATTGCGACGTTGCCTTGCTCGCTTAGGGTCCAGCGCCGCAGGATGGTTCCGATCGGCATCAGATGCCTCCCATGCGGATCGTAGCGGTGCGTACAATCGTCTTGCTTGGCATGGCGAAGCTGTAGAGGTTCCAGATCGGCAGGTCCTGGGCGTCGTAGGACAACTTGACCGTGAACTGGTTGGCGTTGGCCGGATCCGGCTGCACCGTGACTGTGAATTTGGCCGGGTTCAGAATGGCATCGTTAAGGGTGGAGGTGGTTATGTAGGTGTTGACCAGTTGCTCACGCTCGGCCTCGGTGACGCCGGCGATGGCGGTCCGGGCTGCATTGGCCGCGATCTGCTGAACGGAATGGGCGGCGCTGAGATAGATGCCGTAGGCGATCAACGTCATCAGCACGAGAATGAACACCGGAAAGATGATCGCAAATTCGAGGGCTGCAGTACCACGTTCGCAACGGCGAAATCTGCTCATAATCATCGTCTCCGTCTCCTCTTCGGTTGCGACAACCTTCCCAATCCTGCTGGTTCAATTTTGAATTGCGATATCCTAATATTAGGTTACCTATGCAATTTTTTGGCGGGTATATTTTTGAGCCACACGCACGCATGAATGGTGCGTGTCACATTAGATTGTCCCGAAATCGCACCTTTGGCCGTCAGATCTGGCTTTTTGGTGCGTCCAGGGGAACGACGGGGGGCGAAGATGGCTTAACGCCCTTTTAACTGCCTTTCGACGAGGGCTTGCCGGGAGCATTCAGCAAAGGGTCTGCTATCAGCGTGGCTGATGCTGCAGTCATGAAATCTGAAGTTGACAGCTGCATGCCGCACCATCAGGATGATACATAACGACAAGGATCGGGAAGGCGCTATGAAGGACGACCATACCGGATCTTGCCTCTGCGGCGCCGTGAAAATACGGACGACAGGTCCGCTCAGGGATGTGGTCGGGTGTCACTGCTCGCAATGCCGCAAGCAGACCGGACTCTACTTCGCCGCCACCAACGTGGCGACCGACCACCTTACGGTCGAGGGCGGTGAGAATGTCAGCTGGTATCGCTCCAGTCCCGCTGCCAGCCGCGGGTTCTGCAAGACCTGCGGCTCAGCGCTGTTCTGGGTCGCCGACGATGCCGAACAGATCTCGATCATGGCCGGCCTGTTCGATGATCCCAACGCGCTGAAAATGGGCCATCACATCTATTGCGCCGACAAGGCAGGCTTCTATAGCCTCCACGACGGTCTGCCCCAGTTCCCGAAATCCGACTAGCCATCGTCCGCAAGGGGCAGTCCCGCCGACGCTAGGCCTTTGCCTCCAGCAGCCTCGTAATGCGGCCCACTTCCTCCCTGAGGGCGGACAGTTCGGTCAACACCTGCAGGTCGATCTTCTCGTGCAGCGACAGGACTTCCAGTTCGGCCTTGAGGTTGACTTCATAGTCCTTGGCAGCCTCGAAGCGGTCGCGTTCGGTCTGGCGGTTCTGCGACATCATGATGATCGGCGCCTGGATGGCTGCGATCATCGAGAGGATCAGGTTGAGGAAGATGAACGGGTAGGGATCGAAGGCGCGTGACGAGAGCAGGATGGTGTTGAGCACCGTCCAGGCGACCAGGAACAACAGGAAGGAGACGATGAACGCCCATGATCCGCCGACGCGGGCGATCCCGTCTGCGAGCCGTTCCCCGACGGAGGCATTTGCGGAAAAGGCAGCGTTGACATCCGTCGAGATGATCTTGCGTTCGCGGGCTCGCTTCAGCACCCGCTTTTCGATGACGCCGAGATCGTCCGACGATTTATCGAAGTGGGTGTGAAAGAAGTTCGGGAGATTGGGCATGCGTGACTCCGATACTGGTTAGCGGCAGTATTCGGTTGCCACGATGAATTGCAACGGCAAAACATGGGAATGGCGATGCCTCACGCAATCGCGTCCAGTCGAGCCAGTTGATGTCGGGTGGGCGAGCCGTTAAAACCTCCCCGGTCGCCGTTTGCTTTTAGGCGGCGGCTTCGAGGATGGGTGAGACATGCGCAGTTCGGTCGAAATCTTCAACATTGCAACAGGTCGGAGCCGGGTCGTCTGGCAGACCGATCGTCTCGTCGAGGCGCCGAACTTTGCGCCAGACGGACGCTACCTGCTCGTCAACGATGACGGGCTTCTCTACCGCCTGTCGCTCGACGGGCTCGCCACTGTCGAGCGCGTCGACACAGGCTTTGCCAGCCGTTGCAACAACGACCATGGCATCTCGCCCGACGGTACGCTGATCGCGCTCTGCGACAAGGTCCAGTACGGCAAGTCCTGCATCTATCTCGTGCCTGCGGAAGGCGGTCTCCCCAGGCAGGTGACCACAAACCTCCCATCCTACTGGCACGGCTGGTCGCCGGACGGAAAGCATGTCAGCTACTGCGGCATTCGCGGCGATCTCTTCGACATCTACACGATATCGGTCGAGGGCGGCGAGGAGACGCGGTTGACCCATGGCGAGGGTCGCAACGACGGGCCGGACTGGTCGGCCGATGGTGCGTGGATCTATTTCAACTCCAGCCGGACCGGCCGTATGCAGATCTGGCGTATCCGGCCTGACGGTCGCGACCTGCAGCAGGTGACCGACGACGAGTTCGGCAACTGGTTTCCCCATCCGTCGCCGAAGAGCGACAAGGTGGTGCTGCTCTCCTACGACGGCGACGTCTTCGATCATCCGCGCGATCTCGACGTCCGCCTGCGGCTGATGGACATGGATGGCGGCAACATAACGACGTTGTTCGAGCTGTTCGGGGGCCAGGGGACAATCAACGTACCGAGTTGGTCACCCGATGGCGAGGAGTTCGCCTTTGTCAGGTATGAACCGGAGCGCTGAGCTCGCCTGCGATCCGCTTGCCATCGCCAGCCGGATCGCGCATATCTCCTTCATCAGGTGCCCGCCCAGGCGGGAGAATCGGGAAGCCGGTGCAAATCCGGCGCGTGCCCAACGCTGTAAGGCGGATGGCGATGCACAGGGAACGGTCAGTTATCCGATATGCCACTGGTTTCGACCGGGAAGGCAGCATCGCCAGATGAAGCCGAGCCAGAAGACCGGCCTGATAAGATAGACTGATCCCGCGAGGACGGCGGGCGGTTGGCATTGTTGGGGATATAAACGATGCGACCTGATTGCAGGGACGATCTCGTCCGCGCACACGCTTTTTCCGTCGCCGAGCGCGACGCCATCTACCACGCGATCGAAACGCGGCGTGACGTGCGGGACCAGTTCCTGCCGCAACCGCTGCCGGACGACCTGATCGCAAGGCTGCTGGGCGCTGCCCATCACGCGCCTTCTGTCGGCTTCATGCAGCCCTGGAATTTCATTCTCGTGCGCGACCCCGCCATCCGTGAGAAGGCCTTCGAAGCCTTCGAGCGCGCCAATGGCGAGGCTGCGTTGCAGTTCGAGGGCGCCCGTCGGGAGAGTTACCGGTCGCTGAAGCTCGAGGGCATCCGCAAGGCGCCACTCAGCATCTGCATCACCTGCGATCCGGATCGTGCCGGGCCCGTCGTGCTCGGCCGCACCCACAATCCGCGCATGGATGCCTATTCGACGGTCTGCGCCGTGCAGAACCTCTGGCTTGCGGCGCGAGCGGAGGGTGTCGGGGTCGGCTGGGTCAGCATTTTTCACGACGCCGATATCCGGGCGTTGCTTGGTATCCCGGAGCGGATCGAGATCATTGCCTGGCTCTGCCTGGGATTCGTAGACGAGCTCTATGGCGAACCGGAACTCGCCGTCAAAGGCTGGCGGCAGCGATTGCCGCTGGAGGATCTAGTGTTCGAGAATGGCTGGGGCCAGCCGCAGGGCTGAGGCCTATTGCTGGGGCTGCTCGCCGGGTACGGCCGGACGGGTGAGGTCTAGCTTGCGCTGGTCGGGCTGTAGGAACGCCGGGCCGACCTGACGGACATTGCCGGCGGACGGATCGTAGGGCCGTTCCACCGGCGGCGCATCGCCCTTTGCGGGTGCCGTCGGCACGGCCGGTGGCGACGCTTTTGGGATGATCGTCGTAATCGAGCCTTGCTGCGTGCCTGCGGTTGGCGGCTTGGTCAGCGCGTTCTGCCTTCGCATTTCCTCGTAATAGGCCGGCAGATTGCAGGTGCAGCTGGTCTTTTCATTCGGCGGCCGTTTGCGGAAGGCGAAGGCGTAGGGCATGGCGCTGTAGGGGGTGCCCGACGAGGCGGAGACCATCGCCGATGTTTCCTGATCCGGCAGACGGTGGAAGAACAACTCGGTCTTCACGCCCGGGCACATCCTCGCGCAGGTTTCGCCATCCCGCTGGAAATCGCCGGGCGCTGCATTCTGGGTCATCGGGAAGAAGCCGCCATCGCAGGTGCGCACACAGACCGTGCGGACATTTCCGCCGCCATAGGATTGACCGAAGGCGTAGCTCTGGACCGGCGATTGCGGTGCGGGTTCGCTGCCGGAGGGGCCGCCACTGCTGTCCAGCGTGGTTGCCCCCGGGGTTGCGGGGTAGCTGGGCTCGATGCCTGCCTGCGGGGGCGGGCGGTTGGTGATGATGGTATCGCCGCTATCCTGATCTTCGCAGCCGTTGGCGCGCAGCGCTGCGGAAAGCTGGTTGCGGGTGGGTCCTTCCGAAACGTCGCCGCGCTGGATCTGGTCGCGCTTGGCGACGAGATCCTGCAGGTTCTGCTGCATGCGCTGCAGGGTATCCTCGATCCGCGCGCAGGTGCCGCCGTCGTCACCGTTTATGATCACCATGCTGCCGGACGAGCACTCGTTGTCCTCAAGGTCGTTCTCGACTTGGCGCAACTCGGATATCTGCTGGGCGATGGCGGTGCGGTATTGCCGGAGCTGGCGGTTGGTGCCGACAGTTTCGCTGAGATTGGCCATCTGGCCGCGCAGGTCGTCGCAGATTGCGTTCGTCTGGGCAGCCAGTGGCGCTGCCATCGCCAAGGATGCGGCAAGCGCCCAAAATGAATGTTTCCAGCCCACTATCACGCTTTTGGCCTGCTCCGTTCGGATGGTTTCCGCCTCAGCTCGGGCGAAGGCGAAAATTCATCCATTGTCACGCGCAAGATATATGGCGCCGACTGACTTGCGCCAGCCCTGCGCTCGGCAGCAGGTGGTCGACCGCCGGGATGATGCCCGGCGGTCCCGTCAGTATCAGCCGGGCTGCGATGCCTCGACCACGGCCACGGCTGCCATGTTGACGACGCCACGGGAGGTGACCGAGGGCGACAGGATATGGGCCGGCAGGGCCGTTCCGAGCAGGATCGGGCCGACATGCAGCCCGTCAATCATCTCCTTGACAACGCCAAGCGTGATGTTGGCCGCATCGAGGTTCGGGAACACCAGCAGGTTGGCTTCGTCGGTCAGCGTGCTATCCGGCATGACGCGGCGGCGCAAATGCTCGGAAATCGCGCTGTCGCCGTGCATTTCGCCATCGACCTCTAGATCGGGGGCTGCAAGCCGGATGAGCCGCAGGGCATTGCGCATCTTCGTGGCGCTCTCCGATTCGCGCGAGCCGAAGTTCGAATGCGAGACAAGGGCGGCGCGTGGCGTGATCCCGAAGCGGCGGATTTCCTCCGCTGCCAGCACTGTCGATTCGGCAATCTCTTCGGCCGTCGGATTAAAGTTAACGTAGGTGTCGGTATAGAACGTGTTGCCGCGCTGCGAGATGAGCAGGCTCATGGCAGAGAAGTCGCGGACATTGTTACGCTTGCCGATAATCTGGCGGACAACGCGTAGGTGCCGCTCGTAGCGGCCTTCGAGGCCGCAGATCAGTGCATCGGCGTCGCCACGCTTCAGCGCCAGTGCGCCGATGACGGTGGTGTTGGTGCGCACGATGGTACGGGCTGCCTCCGGGATGACGCCGCTGCGGCCGACCAGCGAGAAATAGAGGTCGGCGTAATCGCGGAAGCGCGGATCGTCTTCCGGGTTGATGACTTCGAAGTCGGTATGCGGGCGGATTTTGAGGCCATAGCGCTTCAGGCGGGTCTCGATGACGCTGGGGCGGCCGATGAGGATCGGCACGGCCGTGTTTTCCTCGAGCAGCACCTGTGCGGCGCGCAGCACGCGTTCGTCTTCGCCTTCGGAAAACACGACGCGCTTCGGCTGAGCGAGCTTGGCAGCTGCAAAGATCGGCTTCATGACGAAGCCGGAGCGGAAGACGAAGCGGTTGAGCGTGTCGAGATAGGCATCGAAATCGGTGATCGGGCGAAGCGCCACACCGCTCTCTTCCGCAGCCTTGGCGACGGCCGGGGCGATGCGCAGGATCAGGCGGGGATCGAAGGGCGAAGGGATCAGGTATTCCGGGCCGAAGATCGGGGTCTCGCCGGTATAGGCGCGGGCGGCAACATCCGACGGTGCCTCGCGGGCAAGGGCTGCGATGGCGCGCACTGCCGCCATCTTCATTTCCTCGTTGATCGTCGTCGCGCCGCAATCCAGCGCGCCGCGGAAGATGTAGGGGAAGCAGAGGACGTTGTTGACCTGGTTCGGGAAATCCGAGCGCCCGGTGCAGATCATCGCGTCGGGCCGGGCGGCGCGGGCGAGTTCCGGCATGATTTCGGGGTTGGGATTGGCAAGCGCCATGATCAGCGGCTTTTCGGCCATCTGTACCAGCAGTTCCGGCTTCAGCACGCCGGCGGCCGACAGGCCGAGGAACACATCGGCGCCGCCGATCGATTCGGCCAGCGTCCGCTTGTCGCTCGGCTGGGCATAGACCGACTTCCACTCGTCCATCAGCACGTTGCGGTCGGTGTAGACCAGGCCCTCGATATCGTGGACCCAGATGTTTTCGCGCTTGGCGCCCAGAATGACCAAAAGGTTGAGACAGGCGAGTGCGGCAGCGCCTGCACCGGATGCGACGATCTTGACGTTCTCGATCGTCTTGCCGGCCAGCTCCAGGCCGTTCAGTATGGCGGCGGCGACGATGATCGCAGTGCCGTGCTGGTCGTCGTGGAAGACCGGGATCTTCATCATCTCGCGCAGCCGGCGCTCGACGTCGAAGCATTCGGGCGCCTTGATGTCCTCGAGATTGATGCCGCCGAAGGTCGGCTCCAGTGCCGAGATCGTCGAGACCATCTCGTCGACGGTCGGTGCCTCGATCTCGATGTCGAAGACATCGATGCCGGCGAACTTCTTGAACAGGACGGCCTTGCCTTCCATCACCGGCTTTGAGGCCAGCGGACCGATATTGCCGAGGCCAAGCACGGCCGTGCCGTTGGATATGACGGCCACGAGATTGGCGCGCGAGGTATATTCGGCAGCCATTTCAGGGTTGTCGCGGATGGCGAGACAGGGAGCGGCGACGCCCGGCGAATAGGCGAGCGCTAGGTCGCGCTGGTTGCCGAGCGGCTTCGTCGCCTGTATCTCCAGCTTGCCCGGACGAGGATAGCGATGGAAGAAAAGCGCCTGTTCGTCGAGGTCACCGCTGGTCATGTTCTTCTGTGCCTTCGATGCATCCTGCGGGTCCATCACGCTTCTCCATTACCATTCGTCTAACGATTTCACGTCACTGCATACAACAATCCTCGGGGGTGCACAGTACGGAATTGTGGCATGGCGGCAAGATTTTGCCGATGCGCGGCGGGGTAAGCTACGCCATCTTCGCGCTCGAATTGGATATGATGTCATCTTCCTGAAACACGAGTCTGATTATTCCGGGCACAGCGAAGATTGGGGCACGGGCATTACGTTCGTGGAGACATTGATGGACACTCGACACTTCCGAACCCTGTTCATTTCCGACGTTCATCTGGGATCGAAGGCTGCCAAGGCTGACTATCTTCTCGACTTCCTGCGCTATCACGAAGCCGATACCCTGTACCTCGTCGGCGACATCATCGACGGCTGGCGGCTGAAGCGCAGCTGGTACTGGCCGCAGGATTGCAACGATGTCGTTCAGAAGATCCTGCGCAAGGCGCGCAAGGGCACGCGCATCGTCTACATCCCCGGCAATCACGACGAATTCCTGCGCGATTTCCCGGGTAACCATTTCGGCGGTATCGAGGTCGCCGAACGGGCGATCCACACCACCGCCGACGGCAAGACCTATCTCGTGCTGCACGGCGACGAATTCGATGTGGTGGTCCGCAACGCCCGGCTGCTCGCTTATCTCGGCGACTGGGCCTACGACGTCGCCATCGTGCTGAACATCGCGCTCGCCAGCATTCGGCGCCGGCTCGGCATGCCTTACTGGTCGTTCTCAGCCTGGGCCAAGCAGCAGGTCAAGCATGCGGTCAACTTCATCGGCGAGTTCCAGCGCGTGGTGGCCGAAGAGGCCAAGCGCAATCATGCCGACGGGGTCATTTGTGGCCATATCCACCATGCCGTCATCGAGGACATCGATGGCCTGCGCTACATCAACACCGGCGACTGGGTTGAAAGCTGTACGGCGATTGCCGAGCATGAGGATGGAAGCTTCGAACTGATCACCTGGCGCCAGATCCTCGACGCCAAGCCTGCTACAGCCGTTGCCGAGAGCCGCCAGGATCGTCTGCCGTCGCGCCCGGCCATGGACCTTGCGCTGATGATGGCCGAAGCAAAGGCGGCGTCCGGGATGACCGCTGCCGAGTGAGCGGACAACGCCCTCCATCTCTTTGAATTTCCCGCCGATCTGAAGGCGCCGCCGTAGGCGCGATCGCGAATGCGTGGTAGGGAATCAGCGTTTCCAAATCAGGCATTGTCATGATTCCCGCAACGATGACTTCGACGGGCAGGGAGGCTCCTGCCTATTTCCGGCTGCGCAGCGCCCTGTCCTATTGTGCCCCGCTGATCGTCAACGGCATCGCCCTGCCGTTCTTTCCGGTTTTCCTCGCGACACTGAAGTTCAACGACCAGCAGATCGGTATCATTCTCGCCTTGCCGATGGTCGTGCGGGTGCTGGTCGCGCCGGTCGTGGCGCTGTTTGCCGACAGGATGCGGGAACGGGCGACGGTGCTTCTCTGGTCCGGAGGCCTGTCGCTGTTGACCGCGATCGCGCTGTTCTGGACCGACGACTTCGCGACCGTCCTGTTGGTCTATGCGCTGCAGGGCGCCACCTATGCGCCTTACCTGCCGGTGGTCGAGTCGATTACCATCTCGGGAGTCCGCCGCTGGGGCATCGATTACGGTTCGACCAGGGTGTGGGGATCGATCGCCTTCATTGTCTCGACACTGATCGGCGGGCAGGTGATCGGCGCGTTCGGCGGCAGGATGGTTTTGCCGCTAATGGTCATCGGCTTCATCCTGACGACTGTCATGGCGCTCTATTGTCCCCGCATCGGGCCAACGCGGCGTCGCGGCCTGCCGCTCGACATCAAGGCGCCGCCCATCGGCAATGCGCTCAGGAATCCGCGCCTGCTGCTGACCATGATCGGCGTTTCGGTCCAGCAGGCAAGCCATGCGCTGTTCTACACATTCGCCTCGATCTACTGGCACCAGATCGGTTTTTCAGGCACGCAGGTGGGGATACTCTGGAGCGCCGGGGTGGCGGCCGAGGTGACGATCTTCTTCCTCTCGAAACGGCTGGGACGCCGGTTCAGTGCCTGGACCCTGATGCGCTTCGGCGCGGCGATGTGCGTCTGCCGGTGGATCGTCTTTCCGATGGACCTCGGCTTTGCAGGCCACTTCGTGCTGCAGTGCTTTCACGCCTTCACCTATGCCTGCGTCCACATCGGCGTGCAGCGCCGCATCGTGGCGACGGTGCAGGAAACGCAGGAGGCGTCCGCGCAGGGCGTCTACTTTTTCTATAATGGCATGTGTCTCGGCATCGCGACTATCGCCTCCGGCTATGTCTACGGCTGGCTCGGCACGTCGGGTTTCTACCTGATGGCGCTGATCGCGGCTGCCGGGCTCACCATGATCGTCGTCGCCTCCCGCCTTCAGCCCCACAATTCCGAGAGCGGTGGAAAGACCAGCGAGCCCTCGTAGCGCAATCCGGGTTCGCGGTCGCGGGAAAGCAGCAGCGGTCCGTCGAGATCGACGAAGGCCGCGTCCTGGGCCAGCATCAGCGCCGGTGCCATCGCCAGCGATGTGCCGACCATGCAGCCGATCATGATCCGGAAGCCGAGCCGTTCGCCCTCTGCCTTCATGCGGAGGGCCTCCGTCAGCCCGCCTGTCTTGTCGAGTTTGATGTTGATGGCGTCGTAGCGGTCGCGCAGGCTTTCGAGATCGCCGGTGTGATGGACGCTTTCGTCGGCGCAGACGGGGACGGGCCTTCTGATAGTTGCCAGCAGCCTGTCGTTGCCGGCGGGCAGGGGCTGCTCGACCAGGGCAATCCCTGCTTCGGCGGAGATCTCTAGGTGGCGGGCAAGATTGTCTTCCGTCCATCCTTCATTCGCATCGAGGATGATAGCCGATTGCGGCGCTGCAATGCGTACCGCGCGGATACGGCTTTCGTCATCGGAGGTGCCGATCTTGACTTTCAGCAGGGCGCGGTGCGCCTGTGCGCCGGCTGCTGCCGCCATGACCTCGGGCTCGCCCAGCGAAATCGTAAAGGCGGTCGTGCGAGGCTCCATCGTCGAGAGGCCGATGGTCCGCGCCACCGATATACCGGAGCGCTTTGCCTCGAGATCCCAGAGCGCGCAGTCGACGGCGTTTCGGGCAGCGCCGGGCTTCATGGCGACCGCCAACTCTTCGCGAGTCATGCCTGATTCGACGGCAGTCCGGACCGACTCGATCTCCGAAATGACACTTTCGATTGTCTCGCCGTAGCGCCGATACGGCACGCATTCGCCACTTCCCTGCCATTCGCTCTCGCTAATGTTGCATGTGACGACCTCCGCTGTGATCTTACTGCCACGCGAAATTGTGAATGTGCCGGCGATCGGCCAGGAATTCATTTGGACATTGAGAAGGCGTGACATATCTGCTCTTTCTGCGGCACGAGACTGTAGATCGTTTCTGTATAGTCGCGTAATGAGCGGGATGCGATACATCGCTGAGTCGGCATGATGCCGCCAATCTGAAAGACGCATGAGTTTGAGCGTAGCTGAAAACATACCGGATGCGCCGACGATCGACGATGAGGCCGATGGTTCCGGTCATCGTTACCGGCTAGCAGGCAATTGGCGCAGCGCCAGCATCCACGGCGTGCTGCGACGAATAGACGACCTTTCCAAGCGCACGAGCGGCGGTGATGTTGTCATCGACCTGACCGGCCTGTCCGATGTCGACACTGCGGGCGTGCTGCTGATCCGCAGGCTGAAGCTCAGCCAGGAATCGCACGATGCGACCGTCACGATCGAAGGATCGAACGACCACATCGACGAACTGCTGAAATCTTTCGACGAGGATGCAAGCGAGATCGCGGCCCAGGAAAAGCCGAAAGTGCCGCTGCTCGACCGGATCTTCTCGCCGATGGGTGAGAAAGTCGCCGAGCTCGGCAGCTTCTTCGTGGCCGCCATGTATATTCTCGGCTCGGCCGTGCGCGGGGCGCAGCTGAAGCTCGGGCGCGGCAGCGGTGTTTCTCCGGCATCCATCGTCAACCAGCTCGATCACATGGGCGTTCGCGCCGTGCCGATCATCCTGGTGATGTCCTATCTGATCGGCGCCATCATCGCCCAGCAGAGCGCCTTCCAGCTTCGCTATTTCGGCGCCGAAGTTTTCGTGGTCGATCTGGTCGGCATCCTGCAGCTGCGCGAAATCGGCGTGCTGCTGACCGCCATCATGATCGCCGGCCGTTCGGGCAGCGCGATCACGGCCGAAATCGGCTCGATGAAGATGCGCGAAGAAGTCGACGCGCTGAAGGTCATGGGCCTGAACCCGATCGGAGTCCTGATTTTTCCGCGGCTTGTGGCGCTGACCATCGCCCTGCCGCTGCTGACGGTCTTGGCCAACTTCGCATCGCTTCTGGGTGCCGCGACCGTCACCTACACCTATTCGGGCATCACTTTTGCGACCTTCATTGCCCGTCTGCACGAGGCAATCAGCGTATCGACCGTGATATCGGGTATGATCAAGGCGCCTTTCATGGCGCTGGTGATCGGTATCGTCGCCGCAGTCGAAGGCCTGAAAGTCGGCGGCAGCGCCGAGTCTCTGGGTCAGCACGTGACATCTTCCGTGGTGAAGTCGATCTTCGTCGTCATCATGATGGACGGTGTGTTTGCCATCTTCTACGCCGCAATCGATTTTTAAGGACCAGCATTTGGACGCGCCTCAGCCAGACCGGGATGACACACAGATGGAACGCGCCGCGGATGGCCGCGACGTCGTGCTGTCGGCGCGTGGCGTCACGGTGAACTTCGGCCCGAAAATCGTGCTCGACAAGCTCGATCTCGATATCTATCGCGGCGAAATCCTCGGCTTCGTCGGTCCCTCCGGTGCCGGCAAGTCGGTACTTATGCGCACCGTGCTGCGGCTTCTGCCGCGCAGCGCCGGGACGATAAAAATTCTCGGTACAGACTACGATTCGCTCGACGAATCGAACCGCAACAAGCTCGACATGCGTCTCGGCGTGCTTTTCCAGCAAGGTGCGCTGTTTTCCTCACTGACGGTGAAGGAAAACATCCAGGTGCCAATGCGCGAATATCTCGACCTGCCGGTTTCGATGATGGACGAACTTGCGCATATGAAGATCCGGCTCGCCGGTCTCGCCTCGGATGCCGCCGACAAATATCCATCGGAACTATCGGGCGGCATGATCAAGCGCGCGGCGCTGGCACGGGCGCTGGCGCTCGATCCGGATCTGGTGTTCCTCGACGAGCCGACCTCCGGCCTCGACCCTATCGGCGCTGCCCAATTCGACGAACTGATCGCCAAGCTGCGCGATACACTCGGCCTTACGGTCTACATGGTCACCCACGACCTCGACAGCCTGTTTTCCGTCTGCGACCGCATTGCCGTGCTCGGACAAAAGCGTGTGCTGATCGAGGGAACGGTTGACGACATGCTTGCCTGCGACGAACCTTGGGTGAAATCCTATTTCCGCGGCAAACGGGCTCGTACCGTCGTCCGCCACGAAGAGACTGCAGAACCCGGCAACCAGAGCCGCGAGAAGAACTGAGATCATGGAAACCAGAGCAAACTACACGATCGTCGGAATTTTCACCGTCCTGGTCATCGCCGCCGCATTCGGCTTCGTCTACTGGATGGCCGAATACGGCCGTGGCGGTACGATGACCGAGCTGATCGTGCGTATCCCGGGATCTGCCAACGGCCTGAGCGTCGGCTCGCCGGTGCGCTTCAACGGCATTCAGGTTGGCAGCGTCAAGACGCTTTCGATCGACGCCGACGATCCGCGCTATTCGCTGGCCTTCACCGAAGTGCGGGCAGATGCGCCGGTCTATGAGACGACCAAGGCCGTTCTCGAAATCCAGGGCCTGACGGGTGCTGCCTATATCGAACTCTCCGGTGGTCGCACCGGCGACGAGAACATCCTCAAGCGCTCGCTCGATACCGGCAAGCGGGCCGTTCTGCTCGCCGACCAATCGAGCGTTACCAATCTGCTGGCGACCGCCGACAAGATCATGGACCGCGCCAACGACACTATTGGCGATTTCCAGGGCTTCGTGAAGGATGCCCGTGGGCCGCTCACCGATACCGTCAAGAACGCCAATACCTTCTCCAAGGCGCTTGCGGACAATGCCGGCAATATCGATCAGTTTCTCGCCAGTGCCGGTGAACTCGCCAAGACCTTCAGCAGCGTCTCCGGCAAGGTCAATTCGACGCTCGATGCCGTCGAGAAGCTGGTTCGTGCGGTCGACGCCCAGAGCATCAACGACGTCGTGAAAAACGTCGACAAGCTGACAGCGAACGTCGCCGATGCATCCAGCAACCTGAAGGCAACGATCACCAGCATCAAGGAAACGTCGGATACCTACAACGAATTCGGCAAGAAGGCTCAGCTGACGCTCGACAAGGTCGACCAGCTGGTGGCCTCGATCGATCCTTCGAAGATCAAGGGCTCGGTAGACGATATCTCGCAGGCGACCAAGGATGCCCGCGTTGCCGTCGCCTCGATCCGCGATATCACCGCCAGCGTGTCGGCCAAGCAGGCCGAGATCAGCCAGACGATCCAGGATGTGTCGCAGATGGCCAACAAGCTGAACTCTGCTTCGACCCGCGTCGATGGAATTCTGATCAAAGTCGATGCGTTGCTGGGAACCGACAACACCCAGTCGCTCTTTACGGAAGCACGTGACACGCTGGAATCGTTCAAGAAGGTTGCCGACAGCATCAACTCGCGTATCGGACCGATCGCCGACAACCTGCAGCGCTTCTCGGCCGGTGGCCTGAACGACGTGCAAACGCTGGTCAACGATACAAGGCGGACGGTACAGAATCTGAACGACACGATCAGCAATTTCGACAAGAACCCGCAGCGCCTGCTGTTCGGTGGCGACACCGTCAAGCAGTATAACGGGCGGACACGGCATTGACCGGCGGCAAGGTTTCAAGGGGTAGGCGCAGCATGTTGGAATTTGGTTCGGTTCAGGGTTGGTTGACGGCACGCAGGTCCGTCGTGGCTTTGCCAGTGCTTGCAGCGCTGCTGACAGCCTGCGGCAGCGGTGCCAAGAACGATACGTTCGATCTGGCTGCCAATGTCAGCGGCAAGGGTCCGGCAGCCCATGGCAAGCAGATCCTGGTACCGGCACCGACGGCGCTCAGCGCTATCGACAGCAACCAGATCGTCGTCAGGGTCAGCGGCTCCGAGTTGCAGTATCTCGCCAAGGCGCAGTGGAGCGACAAGCTCAGCCGCATGGTGCAGTCGAAGCTGGTCGAAGCCTTCGAGAATTCCGGCAAGGTCGGCGGCGTCGGCGTTCCCGGCCAGGGTCTGGCAATCGACTATCAGGTCGTGACCGATATCCGGGCGTTCGAGATCGATACCACCAAGCAGGCGGCAGTCGTCGAGATCTCGGCCAAGATCCTCAACGACAAGACCGGCACCGTGCGCAAGCAAGACGTCTTCCGCGTCGCCGTGCCAACGACCGGCACGACCAACGACGCCTATGTGAAGTCGCTAGACAGGGCCTTCGCATCCGTCTCGGCACAGATCGTCGACTGGACGCTGAAAAGCATCTAGAGAGCCTCGCTCTCCATCAGCCCCTTCAGCGTCGCCAGATCCCTGGCGACGTGATTAGCATCGGCTTCGAACTGCGCATCCGTCATGCCTTCGACGCGCAGCAGGGTGAACATCATCTCGCATCCGTCGCCGTTTCGTACGACCCTCAACGCATTGTAGAATTGCCGGCCGGAAGGCTCGGTGACGGTATGGTCGATGACGCCGAAGTCGTTTGGCGGCGCAAAGGCGATCCGCACGGTACCAAGCGCTCCGGCTGCGATCCAGTCGGCACCGTCGGGCACGAAGGCGGTCGCCAGGCCGGATGCCCAGAGTGGCATGTTTTCCGGTTTCGAGGCGAAGTCGTAGACCTCCCGCCAGTCACGACGGATGGTGATGTGGACAATCTCTGCCGTCATTGTGGACATCTTTTCCTCCCGTCGTCCTGTTGTTCCTATACGGTTCCGCGATCCAGGCGAAGTGCCGCAATCTGCAGCCGCAAAACACCTTGCCCGATCCTACGGTAATCCTGCCTGGTTCTGTCAATCGATCCGTTTTGAACATGGCAAGGCTTGCCCATGGCCGATGGTGGTGCGACAAAGTCCGTCCAAGTTTCAACAAGGGAGAGTTGTCGTGGAAAAGGCAGAAATCGGTCTCATCGGCCTCGCGGTCATGGGGTCAAACCTCGCACTGAACATTGCCGAAAAAGGCAACCGCATCGCGGTGTTCAACCGTACAGCTTCGGTCACCGACGAGTTCTACGAGAGTGCGGGAGACCTCAAGAAGCAGATCATCCCGTGCCGGACGATCGAGGAGTTCGTCGAGGCCATCCGGCCGCCACGGCCGATCATCATCATGATCAAGGCCGGCGAGCCCGTCGACCAGCAGATGGCGGCGCTGCAGCCGCATCTGTCCAAGGGCGACATCATGATCGATGCCGGCAACGCCAATTTCCGCGACACCATGGCCCGCTTCGACCGCCTCAAGGACACCGAGCTGACCTTTATCGGCATGGGCGTTTCCGGCGGCGAGGAGGGGGCCCGGCACGGCCCGTCGATCATGGTCGGCGGCACCGAGGAGAGCTACAAGCGCGTCGAAAAGGTGCTGACCTCGATTTCGGCCAAATACAACGGCGAGGACTGCTGCGCCTGGCTCGGCACAGACGGTGCTGGCCATTTCGTCAAGACGGTCCATAACGGCATCGAATATGCCGACATGCAGATGATCGCCGAGATCTACGGGATCCTGCGCGACGGTCTCGGCAAGAGCGCGGACGAGATCAGCAAGATTTTCGGCGACTGGAACAAGGGTCGTCTGAACTCCTACCTCATCGAGATCACCGAGAAGGTGCTTGCCGCAAAAGATCCGACCACCGGGACTGCCATGCCCGACATCATCCTCGACAAGGCCGGCCAGAAGGGCACCGGCAAGTGGTCGGTGATCGAAGCGCAGAACATGGGCATCCCGGCAACCGCCATCGAGGCAGCCGTGGCTGCCCGCAGCCTGTCGTCGATGAAAGAGCAGCGCGAGGCTGCCGAAAAGATCTTCGGCGCACCGACAAACGAATTTCCGATGACATTTGGCGCCGACCTGCTGAACGATCTGGAAATGGCCTTGTTCGCGGCAAAGATCGGCGCCTATGCGCAGGGCTTCGCCGTCATGGCCGAGGCATCGCGCCAGTTCGACTGGTCGCTGCCGATGCCGGTCATCGCCAAGATCTGGCGCGCCGGCTGCATCATTCGCTCGCAGTTCCTCGATGAAATCACCAGCGCCTTCACCAAGGCGCCGGATGCCGCCAACCTGGTAGTGACGCCGGCCTTCTCCGACATGGTCAAGGAATCGCTGCCATCGCTGCGCCGCATCGTCTCCGCCGCCGTGACTGCCGGTCTGCCGGTTCCAGCACTCGCCTCGGCACTCGGTTATTTCGACGCCTATCGCCAGGCGCGGGGTACCGCCAACCTGATCCAGGCCCAGCGCGATTTCTTCGGCGCACACGGGTTCGACCGGGTCGATGGCAAGGATATCCACCACGGCCCCTGGGGCAGCGGCGCGCAAGGCTGATTTCAGCCACTCTGCCATGGAAAAAATGAGAGAGCCCGCCAAGCGTTTCGGCGGGCTCTTCTCGTTGGGTTCGGCTGAAGTCGCGACGTCGTCTACGAGGCGTCCGGCCAGACGGGGGCGCTGATGCTTTGCAGCTCGGCCGGCCCGGTGCCGTCGATGCTGCGGATGAGCGAGCGTGCCAGTTCGCGGCCGGCGTGACGCACGTCCTCGTAGATCGTGACGATCTCGGGCCTGATCCAGTTCAGGATATGGCTCGACTGCTTGGCGACCATATCGATATCGTGTCCGAGCCGCAGGCCGGCTGCCTCGATGCCCGCATTGACGGCAATGGCACCTCCGCCGGCTGTGGAGACGATACCGTCCGGCGCATTCGGGGAGCGCATCAGCTGCTCGACAGCGTTGCGGATGTCTTCCAGCGGCGCATCGATGGTGATCTTCAGCGGGACTTCCTCGGCACCATAGCGGAGCAAGCCGCTCTGGAAGCCGTTGCGCGTGTGGGTGTAATAGGACAGCCGCGCCGGCGGAGGCAGCAGGGCAATGCGGCGGCGGCCCTTGGCGGTGAGCGCCCTGACCGCTTCCTCGGCGAACGCCTCGTTGTCGAAATCATGGAACGGGTGGACGATGCCCATGTCTGTGCGGCCATGGGTGACGAAGGGCAGGTTGCGCTCGGCCAGCAACCGGACGCGCGGATCGTCCGGCTCCGTGCGCGAAATGATGACGCCGTCGGCCGACCCCGTATCGAGAATGTAGCGGACGGGAATCATCGGATCGCGGTCGTGGGAATAGGGTGTCACCACGAGGTGATACTGCGTTCCGGATAGGACCTCGGAGATGCCGAATACCATCTGGCTGGTGAAACCGAGAATTTCCTCGTCAATGCTGAGCACCAGGGCGATGACGTTGGTCTTGCCGGTGCGCAGGCGCACACCCGCGCGGTTCGGCTGATAGCCGAGCTGGCGGGCGACCATTTTGACCCGTTCCTTCGTTTCCGCACCAATATCCGAGGCGTCCTTCAACGCTCTCGAAACGGTCGTGATGCCGAGGCCCGTCATGAAGGCGATGGTTTTCAGGGTCGGCCGTTCGCGGATTGCGGCTGGGCGCCGGTCTCCTTCTGAATTTTCTTGATTGTCCATGCTGTCCAACGCCGTTCCTGATGGGACGCCTTAATATGATGGCGCTTGGACCGCAAGCGTCAACGGATGGGCCGGTGGCGATCTGAAGCCCTAAATCTGTAACGATACAGCTGCGTTGTCGAGCCCATATTTTGCCTTTCTTCAGGGGAGCTCTCCATCTCTCCTATCTCCGCTGCAATGCCGCAAATTTGTGCGACCGCGAAATAACCACCGAAATGAAGGGGTCGAATAGCTCAGAAAAATACATTAAATCAATGTATTGATAATAATTTTCGGCCTGGAGCCGATTTGCCTTTTTGCTGAGCGCAACACTCATTTTTGCTTGGTAGATGCTCACAATGGGAAGGATGGGCTTTTTTCTGAGAAAATTGCACCCAGGTAGTTGCGCCCTCAAAACGATTGCTCTACGTTTTTACTGTAACGTTTCAGTGAGGGAGGAGAACTCATGAATATGCGTTTTTTGACGGTCGCCATGCTGGCTTCCGTGGCGCTTTCGGCCGTTTCGGCGAAGGCCACAGATCTTGAAGTGACGCATTGGTGGACGTCCGGCGGGGAGGCTGCGGCGGTCAAGGAGTTTGCGAAAGCATTCGATGCGACAGGCAACCATTGGGTGGACGGTGCCATTGCCGGTTCCGGTGATACAGCCCGGCCAATCATGGTCTCGCGCATTACCGGCGGCAAGCCGATGGGGGCCACGCAGTTCAACCATGGTCGGCAGGCAGAAGAGCTCGTCCAGGCCGGCTTGATGCGCGATCTCAACGATGTCGCGATGAAGGAAAACTGGAAATCAGTCATCAACCCGCCATCGCTTCTCGACGGATGCACCGTCGATGGCAAGATCTATTGCGTACCGGTCAACATCCATGCCTGGCAGTGGCTGTGGCTGTCGAACGCAGCTTTCGAAAAGGCTGGCGTTGCTGTTCCGAAGAACTGGGATGAATTCGTCGCGGCCGGTCCGGCGCTGCAAAAGGCCGGCATTCTTCCGCTGGCGCTGGGTCAGCAGTCCTGGCAGGTCACCGGACTGTTCAACAACCTGCTTCTCGCACTCGGCGGCAAGGACCTCTATCTCAATGTCTATGAGAAGAAGGACGCAAAGGCAGCGGCCGGTCCGGAGATGGCCAAGATCTTCAAGGCTGCGGACGACGCCCGCAAGCTGGCCAAGGGTTCCAACGTGCAGGACTGGAACCAGGCAACCAACCTCGTGATCACCGGTAAGGCCGGGGCGCAGTCGATGGGCGACTGGGCGCAGGGCGAGTTCCAGGTCGCCAACCAGGTCGCCGGCAAGGACTATACATGCCTCGTCGATCTCGGTGCCGCCGATCCGTACATCAGCACGGGCGGGGATTCGATCTACTTCCCCAAGCTTGCCAACGTCGACCAGTCCAAGGCGCAGGAAGTGCTCGCCTCTGTGATGATGTCGCCTGCAGGCCAACTCGCCTTCAATCTCAAGAAGGGTTCCATGCCAGTTCGTGGCGACGTCGACCTGACGGCTGCCAATGACTGCATGAAGAAGGGGCTGGCTGTCCTGAAGAAGGGCAATGTCGTCAAAAGCACGGACGAACTGATTACTCCGGACACGACGACGCAGCTCAACAACCTGATGACGCAGTTCTTCAATGACGCCAGCATCAAGCCCGAAGATGCGCAAAAGAGCTATGCCGAAATCATCGGCAGCGCCGAATAAGCTCGCTTTGGTGCCGGCCCCCGCAGGGCCGGCCACTCTTTCCGAGACAGGACCGCGAGGCCCCCATGCCCCAGAATGCTCGCCCGAGGCAGCTTTTCAAAAATCTCAACGCCAAGGTCGCTTCCATCCCGATGATCCTGACGGCGCTCTGCGTCTTCACCGGCGGAACGATCTGGACCGTCGTTTATTCGTTCACCAACTCGAAGCTTTTGCCCCGGCTCAATTTCGTCGGGCTGGACCAGTACCGCCGGCTGTGGGGGACGCAGCGCTGGCTGATCTCCATCGAGAACCTGGCGATCTACGGAATATTGTCGCTGATCTTCAGCCTGCTGATCGGCTTCCTGCTGGCGGCCCTGATGGACCAGAAGATCCGGTTCGAAAACACGTTTCGAACGATCTTCCTCTACCCGTTCGCGATGTCCTTCATCGTCACGGGGCTTGTCTGGCAGTGGATCCTCAACCCGGAATTCGGCATCCAGCACATCGTGCGCAGCCTGGGTTTTTCGACCTTCACCTTCGATCCGCTCTATGACCAGAGAATTGTCATCTACGGTGTGCTGATCGCCGGTCTCTGGCAAGGCACCGGGCTCGTCATGTGCCTGATGCTCGCCGGCCTGCGCGGTATCGACGAGGATATCTGGAAGGCTGCCCGGGTGGACGGCATCCCGATGTGGAAAACCTACCTGCTGATCATCATCCCGATGATGCGTCCGGTCTTCATCACCACGCTGGTGATCATCACCAGCGGCATCGTCAAACTTTACGACCTGGTTGTCGCGCAGACGGGTGGCGGGCCCGGGATCGCTTCGGAAGTTCCCGCCAAATACGTCTACGACCTCATGTTCCTGGCGCAAAATCTCGGTCAGGGTTTCGCGGCCTCGACGATGATGTTGATCTCGGTGGTGATCGTCGTCGTCCCATGGGCCTACCTCGAATTTGGCGGAGGCCGGAAGAATGCCTGACGTGCTCGCAGTCAATCAACTAGCCCCCGGCATGGCGGCACCGCGTACGCTTTCCGGCCCGAGCGGTGCCAAGCCCCGGCGGATCGTTTCGCCCCGCAACATCATGCTCTACGGCACGCTCTTCGTCGTTGCGGCCTACTATCTCCTGCCGCTCTACGTGATGATCGTCACGTCGCTTAAGGGTATGCCCGAGATCCGGATGGGCAACATCTTCTCTCCGCCGATGGAGATTACGTTCGAGCCCTGGGTGAAGGCCTGGTCCTCCGCCTGCACCGGTCTGAATTGCGACGGACTGAGCCGCGGGTTCTGGAACTCTGTCAGGATCACCCTGCCGTCGGTGCTGATTTCGATCGCAATCGCCTCGGTCAACGGCTACGCGCTCGCCAACTGGCGCTTCAAGGGAGCGCAGCTGTTCTTCACGATCCTGATCTTCGGCGCCTTCGTGCCTTATCAGGTCATGCTCTACCCGATCGTCATCATGCTTCGCTCGATCGGGCTTTACGGCTCGCTGACGGGACTGGTGCTGGTGCATTCTGTCTTCGGCATGCCGATCCTGACGCTGCTGTTCCGCAACTACTTCACATCCTTGCCGCAGGAACTGTTCAAGGCGGCCCGCGTCGATGGCGCAGGCTTCTGGGGCATCTACTTCAAGATCATGGTGCCGATGTCGCTGCCGATCTTCGTCGTCGCGATGATCCTGCAGGTCACCGGTATCTGGAACGACTTCCTGTTCGGGGTCGTCTACACGACGCCCGATCTCTATCCGATGACGGTGCAGTTGAACAATATCGTCAATTCCGTTCAGGGCGTGAAGGAATACAACGTCAATATGGCCGCGACGATCCTCACCGGCCTCGTTCCGCTGATCGTCTATTTCGTCTCGGGACGGCTTTTCGTCCGGGGCATTGCCGCCGGCGCAGTAAAGGGTTGATCATGACATCCAGTGTTTCCATTCGCGATCTGTCGCTCAATTTCGGCGCGGTCAATGTCCTGCAGAACCTCAACCTCGAAATCGCGGACGGCGAGTTCCTGGTGCTTCTCGGCTCGTCCGGCTGCGGCAAGTCGACGCTTTTGAATTGCATTGCCGGGTTGCTGGACATCTCCGACGGCCAGATCTTCATCAAGGACAAGAACGTCACCTGGGAAGAGCCAAAGGACCGCGGCATCGGCATGGTGTTCCAGTCCTACGCTCTCTATCCGCAGATGACGGTCGAAAAGAACCTGTCCTTCGGCCTCCGCGTGGCGCGTCTGCCGAAGGCGGAGATCGAAAAGCGCATCGCAAGGGCTGCCGAGATCCTGCAGATCCAGCCGCTGCTGAAGCGCAAGCCGGCCGAACTCTCGGGCGGCCAGCGGCAGCGCGTTGCCATCGGCCGGGCGCTGGTGCGCGACGTCGATGTCTTCCTGTTCGACGAACCGCTGTCCAATCTCGATGCAAAGCTGCGCTCCGAACTGCGCGTCGAAATCAAGCGCCTGCACCATGCGCTGAAGAACACCATGATCTACGTCACCCACGACCAGATCGAGGCTCTGACGCTTGCCGACCGCATCGCCATCATGAAGAACGGCGTCATCCAGCAACTCGACGATCCCACCACGATCTACAATGCGCCGCGCAACCTGTTCGTCGCCGGCTTCATCGGCTCGCCGTCGATGAACTTCCTGCGTGGCGAGCTGGTCGAGCGGGACGGCAAGGTGGCCTTCACGACCAACGGCGTGGACTTCACGCTCGACGGCTATGCGGCTTCCGAGCCGCTTGTGGCGGGTCGCAAGGTCGTGCTCGGGCTGCGTCCGGAGCATATCGGGGTCAACGAGGCCGCCGGTCCCGGTGCTGAAGTCCACGATGCGGTCGTCGATATCGAAGAGCCGATGGGGGCCGATAATCTTTTGTGGATCAAGCATGCCGGCCACATCATGTCGGTGCGCATCAACGGCGCGCGACGCTTCAAGCCGGGTGCGGCGATCAAGCTGATTTTCGATATGTCCGTGGCCTCGGTCTTCGATGCTGCGACAGAATTGCGGATCTAGGGGCGAGGGGTTGCGGGTCTCCGTCGGCGCTTCAGCGCCGCTGAGGCATGCCCAGCTGGCCGAGGACTGAGCGAAGAAAGAGCGAGAGGCGCTTTCGGCGTTGAATTTAGGAAATGACGGCATGACGGATACAGAAACTACGATCGATCTCGCCGGCGCATGGCAGCTGACATCGCCGGGCAGTGACCACCAGGCTGAAATCCAGATCCCCGGCGACGTTCATTCGGCACTGCAGGCGGCCGGCATCATTGTCGATCCCTATGTCGGGCGCAACGAGGAGATCGTCCAATGGGTGGCGCATCGTGACTGGGTTCTGCAACGGCGCTTTGTTCTCGGCAAGGTCGACGGCGACTGGTATCTCGATATCGACTCTCTCGATACGGTGGCGACCGTTACGATCAACGATACCGTCGTGCTCGAGGCGGACAATTGCTTTCGCCGCTATCGTCCCGATGTTTCCAAGGCTCTGCGACCCGGTGAAAACACGCTCAGCATCGTGCTGCATTCCAGCATTGCAGTCGGCGCCGCCTTGCAGGAGAAGCAGCCCTTCTACATCCCCTACCATCCCGGCAATTCGCCCATCGCCAACGGCAACATGCTGCGCAAGCCGCAGAGCCATTTCGGCTGGGACTGGAATATCGCTATCGCGCCGCTCGGACTTTACGGCACGGTAGCGCTGCGCCGGCTGGAGACGGCGCGGATCGAGAGCGTGACGACGCGCCAGATGCACAACGACGACGGCACCGTCGATCTCCTGGTGACGGCGGCCTTGTTTGCCGGCCGGCAGGGGGTGGCACAGCTCTATTTCGAATTGGACGGCGAGCGGGTGCGGCTTGATTGCGGCGTGGTGGCCGGCGAGACCGCCATTACCCACGTCTTCCATATCGACGAACCGAGGCTCTGGTGGCCTGCCGGCAGCGGCGAGCAGGCGCTCTACAGGCTGTCGGTCGAAACCGGAAACGAGGTGGTGACACGGCAGATCGGTCTTCGCACCATCGAACTGATCACCGACAAGGATGCGGCCGGCAGCCGGTTTGCCTTCAAGGTCAACGGTCGCGAGATCTTCTGCCGCGGTGCCAACTGGATCCCCGCCGATGCGCTGTTCTCGCGCTCGAGCCGGGAAAAGACCGAGGACCTGCTGCAGTCTGCAGCCGATGTGCACATGAACATGATCCGGGTGTGGGGCGGCGGCTTCTACGAGGCCGGCTGGTTCTACGACATCTGCGACCGGCTTGGCCTGATGATCTGGCAGGACTTCATGTTCGCCTGCAATCTCTATCCCTCGACCGGGGACTTTCTCGACAATGTCGCGGCCGAGGTGACGTATCAGGTAAAGCGTCTGGCCAGCCATCCCTCGATCGCGCTCTGGTGCGGCGACAACGAACTGGTGGGCGCTCTCACCTGGTTCGAGGAATCGCGCAAGGATCGCGACCGCTACCTGGTCTCATACGACCGGCTCAACCGGACCATCGAGCTTGCCATGAAGCAGGCGGCGCCGGAGGCGATCTGGTGGCCGTCGAGCCCGGCCTCGGGCTATCTCGATTTCGGCGATGCCTGGCATGCCGATGGCTCCGGCGACATGCACTACTGGTCGGTCTGGCACGAGAACAAGAGCTTTGACAATTACCGCTCCGTGCGCCCGCGCTTCTGCTCGGAATTCGGCTTTCAGTCCTACACCTCGCTGCCGGTCATCCGGACCTATGCCGAGCCGAAGGACATGAACGTCGCATCGCCGGTGATGGAGCTTCACCAGAAGAACGCCGGCGGCAACCAGCGGATCGCGGCAACGATGTTCCGCTATTTCCGCTTCCCCAAGGATTTCGCCAATTTCGTCTATCTCAGCCAGATCCAGCAGGCGCTGGCGATCCAGACGGCGGTCGATTACTGGCGCTCGCTGAAGCCCCATTGCATGGGGACGATTTACTGGCAGCTGAACGACACCTGGCCGGTCGCGTCGTGGTCCAGCCTCGATTATGGCGGGCGCTGGAAGGCGATGCACTACATGGTGCGACGCTTCTTCCAGCCTGTCGCCGTCGCCGCGATCCCGAGCGAGGACAAGGCGACGATCCGGATGTCCGTCGTCAACGACACGCTTGACGAGGTCAGCATCGACCTGGCGCTGCACATCATCACCATGTCCGGCGAGGTCAGGCCGATGACGTCGGTGCAGGCGACCTGCGGTCCTGATGCTGCCGTCACTGCCTTCGAGGTCGATGCTGCGGCGATTGCTCCCGGCTGCCTTCTCGGATGGACATTCACAGCTTCGAACGGCATGGGCGGGCAGGGACACTATGTCCACGGTACCTACAAGGCGCTGGAACTCGAGCCATCGGGCCTCAGCGTCCGGCGCATCGAGCGCGCGGAGGACGGGGCGGTCGAAATGACGCTCACCGCCAGCGGACTTGCACTTTTCGTCATGATCGAGAGCGAGACAGACGGGCGCTATTCCGACAACGCATTCGATCTTACAGCAGGCGAGACGCGGCTGGTCAGGTTCATGCCGTCGCTGCCGATGGCGCCCGACGCCCTGCCGGATTTCCGTTTCTACGACCTGCAGTCCTGCCAATCGCTGGACTGACCCCAATCACGTTGCTGCCATCGGCGGCACCCCGACCGGCACAAGCCGGCCAAGACGACAGGCCGAACGGCCATGGAGGAGAAAGCAATGACGACACTTGGTTTTCAGCTTTACAGCGCCCGCGAGTTCCCGCCGTTTTCCGACGTGTTCGCCAAGGTTGCCAAGGCCGGCTACAAGGAGGTCGAGGGCTATGGCGCGATGTATGCGAGCCTCGACGATGCCGGACTGAAGGCGATGCGTGCCGATCTCGACAGTAACGGCCTCACCATGCCGACCGGACACTTCGGCCTCGACCTGCTGGAGAGCAACCCCGAGCGTGCCCTCGAGATCGCCGGCGTGCTCGGCATCGAGTCGATCTACGCACCGCACATCATGCCTGACCAGCGGCCCTCGGACGCAAAGGGCTGGCATGCATTTGGCGCCCGGCTGGAGGCGGCGGGCCGCCGGTTCAAGAATGCCGGCCTCGATTTCGGCTGGCACAACCATGATTTCGAGTTTGTCAAGCTTGCCGATGGCTCGACGCCGATGGAACACATCATGGCCGGTGGCCCCGGTCTTTCGTGGGAGGCCGATATCGCCTGGGTAGTGCGCGGCGGCGCCGATCCGTTCGCCTGGATCGAGACCCTGGGTGCGCGCATCACCGCCGTCCACGTCAAGGACATCGCGCCAGCCGGCGAAAACACGGATGAGGGCGGCTGGGCCGACGTTGGCCACGGCACGCTCGACTGGGCCAAGCTGATGCAGGCGTTGAAGTCGACGGGCGCCCGCCATTATGTGGTGGAGCATGACAATCCCAACGATCTGGACCGCGTCGTGACGCGCTCTATCGCATCGTTCAAGACCTACTGATCGGAGGGCTCATCATGGCCAAGGAACTCGGTGTCGGCATCATTGGATGCGGCAATATCTCAACGACCTATTTCACGCTGTCACCGCTCTTCAAGGGATTGAAGGTGCTCGCCTGCGCCGACATCAACATGGGTGCGGCGGAGCTTCGGGCGGAGGAATTTGGCGTCAGGGCACAAACGATCGACGAGCTGCTCGCAAACGACGAGCTCGACGTGATCGTCAACCTGACCATCCCGGACGCCCATTTCGCGGTCTCCAAGCGTATCCTCGAAGCCGGCAAGCACGTCTACTCGGAAAAGCCGCTGGTGCTGACGCTGGAAGAGGGCGAGACGCTGCGGCGTCTTGCGACGGAAAAGGGGCTCGCCGTCGGCTGCGCTCCCGACACCTTTCTCGGCGGCGCCCACCAGTTGGCGCGCAAGTTCATCGACGACGGCGGCATCGGCCGGATCACGTCGGGCACCTGCCATGTCATGAGCGCTGGCATGGAGATGTGGCATCCAAACCCTGACTTCTTCTTCCTGCCAGGCGCCGGCCCGATCCTCGATCTCGGCCCCTATTATGTCGCCGATCTCATCAACCTGATCGGGCCCGTCAAGCGCGTCGGAGCGATGACCTCGATGGCGTCGGAGACCCGCACGATCACCAGCCAGCCACGTCATGGCGAAATCATTCCGGTAAAGACGCCGACGACCATCCAGGCGTTGCTGGAATTCGTCAGCGGCGCGACCATCACGCTGACGGCCAGCTGGGACGTCTGGTCGCATCGGCACGGCAGCATCGAGCTCTACGGCACCGAGGGCTCGCTCTACGTGCCCGATCCGAATTTCTTCGGTGGAACGGTCGAAGCCAGCGGTCGCAACAAGGATATCAAGACGCTGGATGCATGGGACCATCCCTTCGGCATCGCCAACCAGGAAAGTCCGCAGGGTCCGCGCGCCAATTATCGCACCGCCGGGCTCGCCGACATGGCGGCCTCGCTCATCGACGGGCGCGATGCCCGGTGCTCGCTCGACCGTACGCTGCACGGCGTCGATGTCATGACGTCGATCCTGACTTCCGGCGCCGATAACCGGTTTATCGAATTGACGACCACCTGCAGCCAGCCGGCAGCACTCGGCATCGAAGAGGCACAGGCGCTCTTGAAGTAAAGCTGGCGGAAGCTATTGTGCGCGCGGGCTGAACAGCCCGCGTTCGAGCATGGGAGAGATATCGATGAGCTGGCAACCGGCGGAAGACCGCTATTCGAAGATGAAGTACAACCGCACCGGCCGTTCCGGCCTGAAGCTGCCGGCCGTTTCGCTCGGCCTGTGGCACAATTTCGGTGGCGACACGTCCCATGACCGCAAGGTCGACATGTGCCGCACCGCCTTCGATCTCGGCATCACCCATTTCGATCTTGCCAACAATTACGGCCCGCCTCCGGGCTCGGCCGAAACGGCGTTCGGCGAAATCCTGCGCACGGATTTTGCCGGCCTGCGGGACGAACTGATCATCTCCTCCAAGGCCGGCTACAACATGTGGCCGGGTCCCTACGGCGAGTGGGGAAGCCGCAAGTACCTCGTCGCCTCCTGCGACCAGAGCCTGAAGCGCATGGGCCTCGACTATGTCGACATCTTCTATTCGCACCGCTTCGACCCGGACACACCGCTCGAGGAAACCTGCGGCGCGCTCGACTACATCGTCCGCTCCGGGCGGGCACAGTATGTCGGCATCTCGTCCTATAATTCCCAGCGGACCCGCGAGGCGGCCGCGATCCTGAAATCGCTGGGTACGCCATGCCTCATCCACCAGCCGAGCTACTCCATGCTCAACCGCTGGGTCGAGGACGACAAGCTGCTCGACACGCTGGACGACGTCGGCATGGGATCCATCGTCTTTTCGCCGCTGGCGCAGGGGATGCTGACGACCAAGTATCTGAACGGTATTCCGGAAGACAGCCGTGCCGCGCAGGACCATTTCCTGAAGCGGGAATTCATTCGCCCGTCGATCCTCGACAATATCCGCAAGCTGAACGCTATTGCCGAAAAGCGCGGCCAGACGCTGGCGCAGATGGCGATAGCCTGGGTTCTGCGCGGCGGCAGGGTGACCTCGGCGCTGATCGGCGCCAGCCGTTCGTCGCAGATCGTCGATTGCGTCAAGGCGCTCGACAACGCCGATTTCACCGCCGAGGAGCTGAGTGAAATCGACGTTTATGCCAAGGAGGCCGATATCAACCTCTGGGCCAAGTCGGCCGAGCTTGAATAGTCGCCGCTCGGTGACTGTGTGCCGATAGTTCGAACTGAGGCGTCGCCTGCGGGCGGCGCTTTCATCGCCTTGGAGGAGGTAGACCGATGATCCACAATCCTATTTTGCCTGGCTTTAATCCCGACCCGTCCATCTGCCGCGTCGGTGACGACTACTATATCGCCACATCTACCTTCGAGTGGTATCCCGGTGTGCAGATCCATCACTCGCGCGACTTGGTGAACTGGACGCTGGTGCGCCGGCCGCTCGAGCGACAGGCGCAGCTCGACATGCGCGGCAATCCGGACAGCTGCGGCGTCTGGGCGCCTTGCCTTTCCTATGCCGATGGGCTTTTCTGGCTGGTCTACACCGATGTCAAACGGCTCGACGGTAATTTCAAGGACGCCCATAATTACATCGTGACTTCAGAGACCATCGAGGGCGAATGGTCGGATCCGGTCTATGTCAATTCGTCGGGCTTCGACCCGTCGCTGTTTCACGATGCCGACGGTCGCAAGTGGTTCGTCAACATGCAGTGGAACCACCGCAGCGAGAGCTTCGGCGGCTCGCCGAAATCGCCGGCCTTCGACGGTATCCTGCTGCAGGAATACGATGCCGCCAGCAAGTCTCTCAAAGGCCCGATCCGCAACATCTTTGCCGGCAGCCCGCTCGGTCTCGTCGAGGGTCCGCACCTGTTCCAGCGCAACGGCTGGTATTACCTGACGACCGCCGAGGGTGGCACCGGCTACGACCATGCCGTCACCATGGCGCGCGCGCGCGATATCGCCGGCCCCTACGAACTGCATCCGGACAGCCACCTGATCACTGCGAAGGATCACCCGGAGGCAGGCCTGCAGCGCACCGGGCATGGGCAATATGTCGAGACCCCTGACGGTGGAGCCTATCACACCCACCTCTGTGGCCGTCCGCTGGCGCCCTTGCGTCGCTCCACACTCGGCCGCGAGACGGCCCTGCAGAAATGCGTCTGGAAGGATGACTGGCTCTATCTCGCAAACGGCACCGTGGTGGGCGACGTGGACGTTCCGGGCCTTGCCGGTGCTGTTCCCCTCGACAAGCCGCGACGCAGCGGCGCGAATTTCGACGGACCGACGCTGCCGGCCGATTTCCAGTGGCTTCGCACCCCGAGGCCGGAGCTGCTGTTCAGTCTCACAGAGCGGCCAGGCCATCTGCGGCTGTTCGGCCGCGAAAGCATAGGCTCATGGTTCGAGCAATCGCTGGTTGCCCGTCGGCAGGAGCATCATCGGTTCCAGGCGGAAACCGTGATCGAGTTTCTGCCGGATACCTACCAACAGGTAGCGGGCCTGACCCACTATTATAACCGCTTCAAATTTCATGCGCTCGCCGTGACCGTGCATGAAGAACTCGGGAGGTGCCTGACCATTCTCTCATGCCCGGGCGATTATCCCGAGGGACGTTTGAGCTTCCCGGTTGGCAGCGGCGTCGCCGTTCCCGATGGACGAGTGCAGCTCTCTCTCGAGGTGTGCGACAACGACCTGCAGTTCTACTGGCAGGCCGAGGGCATGGGCGCCTGGCAGGCGATCGGGCCGGTGCTAGACGCCGGCGTGATCTCGGACGAGGGCGGGCGTGGCGAGCACGGCTCGTTCACCGGCGCCTTTGTCGGCATGTTTGCCTTCGATCTCTCTGGTCGGGCGAAAGCCGCAGATTTCGACTGGTTCAACTACGATATCCTCTAGGTTGACGGACGTCGCGGGCCATGTTTGCCTGGCCGGCCTGCCCCATAGCGGGTCGCGCCTGACTGCATTGACAAAATTTAATATATTTGACCGCGATCCGTCACCTTTTTCAGGTAAGGCTGCGCGTCTAAAAGACGTAAAAAACTACGAGGAAAGCCCATGAAGAAGACGATCACCGCGCTGCTTGCTGCGGCGTGCCTGATTGCACCGCTGGCGCAAGCCCCTGCAGCCCTTGCCGCGACGTCATCAAAGGATGTTCATCGGCCTGTTCTGCACAAGGGGAGCTGGACGCGCGGCCATCGGCTTTCACCCTCCGACCGCAACCACGCGGTCCCCCTCGACTACACCCGCTACCGCCTGAAGACGCCGCCCCATGGTTATCGATGGGTCCGCATCGGTGGAAGCTTCCTGATGGTCGGCTCCACCAGCGGCCTCATCCTCAGCGTCGTGGCCGCGCGCTGAGCAGCGGCTGGATTGATCATTAACCACCTACCGTGAAACGAAAAATCCCTGGCTCATGACCAGGGATTTTTCAGTTTATGCGGGGTGCTGTTGTCAGCTGAAACGGCCGGCGGCGTGGGCGAGCATGGTGTAGACCTTGCCGGTGTCCGAGGTCAGGTAGGACTGGGTGACGGATTTGTCGCGGTCCGTGCTGGCAACGTCTGCGAGCAGCTTTTCGAAGTCGCCGATGTAGCGGTCGACGGCGGTGCGGAATTCCGGCTCGCGGTCATACTTGCGCTTGATCTCGTCGAAGGTCTGCTGACCCTTCAGCGTGTAGAGACGGCGGGTGAAGACATCCCGTTCGCCGCGCTGGTAGCGACGCCAGAGGTCGACCGATGCGTCGTGATCGATGGCGCGGGCGATATCGACCGACAGAGAGTTCAGCGATTCCACGACGTGACGCGGGTTTCTGGCATCGCCGGAGCGAGGTGCCTGGGCGGCGGTCTCGGCGGGAGCGCGCGGGGCGGGTGCGCGGGCCGGTGCCGTGTCGGCCGCGTCGTCGCGCGATGCGCCGCGCAACAGGTCGCTGATCCAACCGCCGCCGGCCTGGTCTTGGCGGGCAGGCGTCGTTGGCGTTGCTGCGGGCTGGCGGGGAGCCTGTGGTGCGCGGTCGGCAGCGATGGTGCCGCGAAGGCCCATCGGCTCGATAGGACGCTGCGGAGCGGCAGCTTCCGGCTGCTGCAGGAACTGCGGTGCAGGCTGCTGGGCAATCGGCTGGCGCTGCTGGGCGACCGGCTGCGGCTGCGTTGCAGCTGGCTGAGGCTGCGGCGCGACGGCTGCCTGCTGGGGAGCGACACGCTGCGGCTGGGCGGAAGCCCGTGTCACAGGCGTTGCGATTTCCAGCTGCTGCGACGAGCGCCCGACGATCTGCGAGATGTCCTGCAAGGCCTTGATCTGCTCGGCCACGGCGCGACGCATGGCAGCGGCGCTTTCCTTGGCTTCTTCCGGCAGGTCGAAGGCACCGCGCTTCAGTTCCGTGCGGGTGAGGTCGAGTTCCTTGCGGATATCGCCGGCCGAACGGCGGATCTCGTCGGTGGCCCCGGAGAAGCGGTCGATGGCTTCCTCGACGGCAACGCGCAGGGTTTCGCGCATGGAGTAGGCGGCATTGTCGGTCGTCTTGCCGGCTTCCGAGAACATGTTCTCGACATCCGACATCGACGCTGTCAGCCCGCCGCGCAGGCGGCTGGTGAGTTCGTTGGAACGACGCTCGGCATTTGCGAAGGTGCCCTCGATCGCATCGTTTGCTTCCTGGCCGGCCTTGGCGAGCGCATCGCGCATCGTCTCGGCCGTCTGCTGGGCGCGGGCTTCCGTCTCGGACAGCACGCGACCGATATCGGCGACGGAGGCCTGTACGCCCTGGCGCAGATTGCCCGATACCTGATTGGAACGCTGTTCGGCGCGGTCGAATGCGGTTTCGACGATGGAGCCGACAGCGCGCAGGGTCTTTTCGATCTCTTCCGAGCGCTGCACGAGCCCGACCGAGAGGCCTTCCAGCGCGCTTTCGCGCTCTTCCAGCGTCGACATCAGGTTCGACTGGGCGGCGCCCAGAAGTTGCGATGCCTGGGTCAGGACCTTGGAGTGCTCGTCGAAGCGGCTGATGATCCCGCCGACCTGCGACAGGGTGTGGATCGAGATGTCGCTGAGCTTGTCGATCTTGCCTTCGAGCAGGCGGGTCGAGGCGGAGACCAGTTCGGAAGCCTTGCCGGCGCTCTCGGCAAAGCGCGTGCTGGTCGAGCCGAGGCGTGTATCGACTTCGGCCAGATCGTGCGTGGCGCGGTTGAGCATGGCAACGATCGCCGAGTTGTTGTCGCCCAGCCGTTCGATGAGGCCGTTGACATTCGAAAGCAGGCTCGTTTCCAGCGCATCGACCGTGCTGGTGACGCTTTCCGTACGGGCGGAAATGGCGGCCAGCGTCTCGTTGGTGCGCGACGCAATGGCATTGACCAAGGCGGCATTCTCGGTGCGCAGGCGTTCGGCTGCCTGCTGGGCTGCCGCCGCGATGCGCTCGGCTGCCTGTTCGCCGGTGGCAGCGTAGGCGTCGACCACCGGGCGGGCCTTTTCGTCGATGATGCGTACCAGTTCGGCGGAGCGGCCGGCCAGCATGGAGTTCAGGTCGCGGCTCCGGTCGTCGAGGCTGTTGCGAATGGACGAACCGCGTGCTTCCAGCGCCTTGTCGACATTGGCAAGCGTCGCATCGATATCGCGGGCGCGGTCGTCGAGGTTGGTGCGGATGGCGTTGGTGCGTTCCTCGAGGGCTTCGCCGACGCGCGTCAGGCTGGAGGCAATCTGTTCGCCTGTTCCGGCCAGTGTGGAGCGCATCTGCTGGGTGCGGGCTTCGAGTGTCTTGTCGACATCCGAAAGCGTCGCATCGATGTCGCGACTGCGTTCGTCGAGGCTGGTGCGGATAGCGGTGCTGCGATCCTCGAGCGCGCGTTCGACGCGGGCCATGGTCGATGCAATTTCCTCGCCGGTGCCGGCAAGGGCCGAGCGCAGCGATGCGCCGCGGGCTTCGAGCGACTGTTCGACCTCGGAGAGGGCGGCAGACAGCGCCGTGACCTGGTTGCCGACAAGGCCTTCAGCCTCGGCAACCTTGTTGACGATGATGTTGCCGGCCTCGGAGAACGTCTGGGCGACGGCTGCCGCCTGGCCTGCGAGACGGTTCTGGGTTTCGGAGACGCGGTGGACGATGTCCTGCGAGCGCTCTTCCATCGTACGGGTGAAGTCTTCGCTGCGGTTGCCGAGGTTGTCGGCAAACTGCTGGCCGGTGCTGGCGAGCAGCTCTGCGGTGCGGGTGGCCTCGTTGTCCATGCCCTGCGCAGCGTCGGCAACTGCCGTGCGCAGCGTCGTTGCGAGCGCGGTGGCCTTGCCCTCGATGGTGCGGTTGACGGCATCGAGGCCGAGATTGAGCGCGCGATCCATGGTCGACAGGCGCTCGTCGATGCGGGCGGTACCGGTTTCCATGGCGTTGCTGAGGTTGGCAGTGCGTCCGTCGAGGGTCTCCGTCAGGCGGGCAGCTGCCTCGCTGGTGGCGCGGTCGATCTGCTCGACACTGCCGGAGAGGCTTTCCGCCAGCCGGTTACCGGCAGCGTCGACCTGTTCGACGACACCGGAGATACCATCGCGGATCCGGTGTTCGATGCCGACGAGACCGGACTCGACGCGCGAGCCCGTGTCTTCGAAGCGCGTCGTCATGCCTTCCACGGAGGCCGTCAGGTGCGACGAGAAGGTTTCGGCCGAGCGGATGATTTCACCGGCGGCGTCCTGGAACCTGCCGGCAATGGCGCCGGCGCTGCTCTGCAGGCGTTCCTCGAGCGAGCGGGCGCTGGTGTCGATGGCACCCCGAAGCGAGGCTTCGTGCTCTTCGAGGGACATTTCCATCATGCCGACGCTGGTGGCGATCGACGTGCCGATGGTCATGGCCTGTTCGGCGAGCGTACCGTCGATCTGCTCGTGGGCGTCGCGCAATGTCTGCTGGATGGCGTTGCCGCGCTGGTCGAGCGTCGTGCGGAGGCGCTCGTGGGCGTTTTCGAGGCTGTGGTCCATCTGCGCAAGTCCGGTGCCGATGGTGGCTTCCAGGCGGCCCGTGGTGTCGGCAAGCGCATTCTCGACGCGCGCGGTCGACTGGCCGACCACGGTTTCGAGGCGTTCGCCGCCGTTGTTGAGGACGCTGGCCAGCCGTTCGGTGTGGGCACCGAGAGCCTGGTCGAGGCGCTCGTGATTGTCGACATAGGCTGCCCGGATTGTCTCGGCTTCCTTCCCGAAGGTGCCTGCGATGCGGGATTCTGCGCCAGCAACGCTGTCGAGAATGGCGTTGGTGCGGGCTTCGAGCGCGCTGTCGAAACGGTTCTGGGACTCTTCGAGAGAGATGGCGAGCGCCATGGTCTTGTCGTCGAGAGCATCGCCGAGGCGGCTGTGGCTGCTGGAGACGACGGCATTGATCGCCTCGACGCTGACGCCGAGTGTCTCGTCGAGCAGGGCGTGGTTTTCGGCCAAGGTCTGCGCGAGGACGCGGGTTTTGTTATCCAGGGTTTCCAGCATGCGGTCGTGACCGCTGGAAACCGACGTGGCGATGGCATCGCCGCGTGTGCTGAGCGTATTTTCAAGCCGCTCCTGGGTCTCGGACAGCGAGATCGCCAGCGCCATGGCGCGTTCGTCCAGGGCTTCGGTGAGGCGTTCGCGGCCGTCGGAAACGGCAGCGGCGAAGGCGTCCGTGCGGCTGGTCAGGGTCTGTTCGAGCCGCTCCTGGGTCTCGGACAGCGAGATGTCAAGTGCCATGGCACGCTCGTCCAGCGCTTCCGTCAGGCGGTCGCGGCTGTCGGAAACGGCATTGGTGAAGGCATCGGTGCGGCTCGCCAGGGTCTGGTCGAGGCGTTCCTGGGTTTCGGACAGTGCGATGGCGAGAGCCATCGTCCGGTCGTCCAGGGCATCGGTCAGACGCTCGTGGGTCGTCGATACTGCGCCCAAAAGCGTCTCGGAGCGGCTGGCAAGGGTCTGCTCGAGGCGTTCCTGGCTATCGGAGAGCGAGATGGCGAGCGTCATGGTGCGCTCGTCCAGTGCGTCTGTCAGGCGTTCGTGGCTGTCCGAAACGGCGCTGACGATGGTCTCGGAACGGCTGGCCAGGGTCTGTTCGAAGCGCGACTGGCTGTCCGACAGAGCATTGAAAAGCGCGCCGCTGCGCTCGGCCATGACGGCATCGATCCGCTCGTGGGCGGAGCCGAGCGTCTGGGTGATTTCGCCGGTGCGCGCCGACAGGGTGTCGTTGAGCGCCTGCGTGCGGCCGACAAAGGCCGATGTCAGTTCGTGGGTACCGGAAGACAGCGCCGTCGTCAGTTCGGACGTGGCTGTTTCGATGACGCTGGTAAACTGTCCGGAGCGGGCGGCAAGCGCCTCGCTCAGTGCCTCGGCGCGACCCTCGAACGTGGCATTCAGGGTCTCGGTGCCGGAAATGACGGCCGACGAAACATCGGTCGTGGCGGCTGTCAGCGCCGATGTCAGCTCGGCTGAGCGGGCTGCGATGGTGCTGCTCAGTTCGTTGCTGCCTGTGGTGAGGGATGATGAGAGTTCGAGCGTGGCGCCGCGAAGTGCCGACGTCAGCTGCTCTGTGCGGGCGCTGAGGGCTGCCTGCAGCTCTTCGGAGCCCGTGCCGAGCACGGCTGCAACGTCGCCAGTCGCGCCGCGCAACGCAGCGGTGAATTCGCTGGTGCGGCTTTCGAGCGCCGAGGTAATTTCGGCTGCCTTCGAGCCGATGGCGCTTTCGAGCACCTCATGGCCGGTCGACAGGGCTGTGGCGAGTGCGAAGGAATGGTCGGTCAGCGAGGAGCCGATACGCTCGATGCTGGTGGTAAGGATGCCGTCCATGGCTTCCGAGCCGCCGGCCAGCGTTTCGTTGATGCGCGCAAGGCTTTCCATCAGCTTGCTGTCGAGCGAGCCGGCACGCTTGTCGAATGCCGTTGCGAATTCCGCGACACGTTCGTCGAAGCTTGTCGACACCTGCGCGACCGTCGACTGCAGACGCTCTTCGAAAAAGCCGGAGCGAAGGTCTAGGTCCATGACGGTGTCGTCGACACTCGACTGCAGGCTCTGGCGGAAGCTGGCTCCCTTTTCGTCAAGTGCGCTGTTGAGCTTTGCAAGCACGTTGTCGAGGGTACCGGTGATGCCGCGTTCACCGCTGTTCAGGCTGTCGCTAATTTCGCGGGTACGGGCGATCAGGGTTTCGTTCAACTGGCGGGCGCGGTCGTTGAGCGCGGCATTCAGCTTGTCGGTGTTGGCGTCCAGCGTCGAGGCGCGTGTCTCGAACTGGCTGAGAAGCTTCTTGCCGCGTTCGGACAGGGTGGTGGAGAGGGATTCCAGGCGCGTATCGAATTCCTGGTTCAAGGCGAAGCCGGAAGCACTCAGGTTTTCGATGAGGCTGTCGGTCTTGGCCGCTAGCAGCGAGCCGAGCGATTGCAGGGCTGCGTTCGACTTTTCCGAGAGAGCAGCGGCACGCGTGTCCATCAGGGTCGCGAAAGCTTCACCCGAGGTCGCCAGTCGAATGGCGATTTCCTCGGTGGCGAGCGACATGTCTTCCTTGATCTGCTCGTGGACGCCCGAGATCGACGAGCGGATCCGCTCGGCGTGATTGACGATGGCGTCGCGCTCGGAACCGAGTTCGTGGACGAGGCCGCGCACGCGCATTTCGTTGTCGGCATAGCTGCGCTCGAGCGCGTTGACTTCGGAATGGACGAGGGTCTCGAGTTCGGTGGCGCGGGCGATAGTGCGCTCGATGCCTTCGTTCATCGCGGAGACTTCGCGGCGTACGGCCTGGCCGACCGTCATGATGCGCTCGGAGGCGATTGTCTCGGGATCGGAGAGGCGCAGTGCTACTTCAGCCATGGAGCGGGCGGCGTTGCGCATGTCCTGGGCGCGCGACAGCATGATGGCAAAGGCATAGAACAGCAGGATCGGAACAAGGATCCCGATGATGCAGGCGATCACGCCAGGCAGGGCCACGAGTTCGGCGAGCGAGCGGATCTGCCAGATAGGCGGGGAATAGATGACGCTCGTCAGACCGATGCCGGCAATCAGCCAGATGACCGAGAAGATCGTCGCATTGCGGATGGCGCCGCCGATGGAGGCGTTGTCCAGCGAGCGCAGGATCGACTGGGGGCTGGCCCTGCTGGTATCGTTGGCGGGTTCGAACATCTGATTGCGAGGGGTATCGCCCGGTCGCCCGGCAGTTCCGCGGGCTGCGGCGGCCTTGCGAGCCGCTTCTTCCTTTGCCTGCCGTGCACGCGCATTCGAGGTCTCGGCCAAATCTGCCTCCGTTGCACGCGGCGCAGGTCCGGTGCGAGCTGGTATTCCGTCATCGCTGAAATCGATTTGCAGCGCTTCGTCCAAAGCTTTGAAAGCCTTGTCTTCAACCGACTCGCTGTATTTGTTGTTCGCCATACGGATACGCCTCGTTACACTCGTTCCGGCCGACCCTGCATTTCGAAAATCCGCCAAGATCCGATACGCAACATCTCGCCAGCCGTACTACCGATTTCCTTAACAAGGCATCGGCATCCACATTACAATCCGCGCGAAGTGCAATTTTGCACAATGGGCGGTACCAAAACATTACCACTTTCGGGGCGTCGGGCAAAGGCGACGCCGCGGCACGAAACACCAGTACCGTACTGACACATTAGCAGCACTGTTACAATTATGGGATGGCAAACGTCCGGAAGCGTTAGCGTGTTGTTAACACCTTTTAAATCAATGCATTGTCGAAAAGCCGATAATTTAACCGTGTTTAACGGTCGTTAACCATACGTGCATTTTTCCGCCTTCGTTGTGCCGGAATTTAACGGGATGGCCATGCCGCAGCCGCAAGGATGCAGCAACGCACCGACAAGAGACAACCGGAGAATGGGCCCATGGCCGCCTTGAACATCGCATTTGAAGCCCCTGACAACTCGCGCGGCATGGGGCCGTCGCGGGAAAAGCCTATCGATCTGGTCCATCTCGCCCGGCAGACCATGGGCGACAAGGTGCTCGAAATCGAGGTTCTGCAGATGTTCGCCCGCCAGGCACGCAGCTGTCTCCACGATATCGGCAGCGGCAATGCCGACCAGGTGAAGGCTGGTACCCACCGTCTGAAGGGTGCAGCAAGCGCCGTTGGTGCCTTCAAGGTAGCGCAATCCGCCGAGGCTTTCGAAGCGCACTCCAGCGATGCTGCCTGCATGGCGGCTGTCGGCACCGCCGTCGTCGAAGCGGAAAACTTCATTCTCAAGCTTTGCCGTTAAGCTCGGATTCGCTGCGCCGTCCCCATGAGGGACGGCAACATCGCTGACCGGTATCCGGCCGAGCCAGTGGCTTTCGGAGCCGGCGATGTTGACTGCTGTTTGGAATTGTTGGAAGAAAATCCGACCCTGACAAATATCACTCGCGGATTCCGGATTATCTTATGACCAAACTGACAATCGTTGCTTTCGACGGCACGCGTTTCGACTTCGATGCCGACGAGGGCTCGACCGTGATGGAAAACGCGGTGCGCAATTCCGTGCCCGGCATCGAAGCCGAGTGCGGCGGCGCCTGCGCCTGTGCCACCTGTCATGTCTATGTCGACGATGCCTGGATAGAGCAGGCGGGACCGCCCGCTGCGATGGAAGAAGATATGCTCGATTTCGCCTTCGATGTCAGGCCAAGCTCGCGGCTTTCCTGTCAGATCAAGCTGACCTCGGCGCTGGACGGCCTTGTCGTTCACGTGCCGGAGCGCCAAGCCTAGTCCTGCATCTCTCAAGGCGCCCCAAAAAAAACCTCGCCCATTTGCGGAGCGAGGCCAGGCGGGCGTATCGCCTACAGGCGAGGGAGGAAGCGCTTGCGGCTTCGGATACGCCGGGAGAACCCAGGAAAATGGGAACGCAATACCATCGTCGATGCTATACGTAAGATGATACTACATTACGGCTGTGGTAAAGCGTAAAGCCGGCTTTTCCCCTGCTATCTCAGCTACAGCGTGTCATATTTCGCACAGTTGCGGTGATCGACAGCGATTGTCGCGATTCTCTAAATATATGCTTTTAATCTATCTTTTCCGATTTTTCGCTGTGTCGTCGTTGCGCGAGGCGCTGCATGCGGATCTGGAAGTTTGTAGCCTCGACACGGTCGAACCGCGCCTGGTCCTGATCGTGCAGGACGGTATTGCGCACTGATTCGCCGCTGACCTTGTCTTGCAGCAGATCGCAGGTCCGCTCTGCTGGCAGCGAGAGGATGGCCTTCTCCAGGCTGCGCGCATGCAATCTCGCAATCTCGGCATGACGCTCCTCGTGGCGTTTGATGTCGGCCGATAGCCTGTCCCAGACAGCGGAAAGACGGGGCTGCGCGTGACGGCGATCCCGCCAGCGCGGCAGGATGACGACGATGTCAACCGTGACCCGGGCGCCGCCGATATGGCACCGGTCGCCGCTCTCAACATAAGTCGCCTGGCCACCGAAGCGGATGCGCGTTGCACCGGGATGGCGGCTGCTGGCGCCCATCGCCGCTGGGCCGCCGGCATTGAGCGCCTCGTCGAGTTCGTCGGCAGTGTCGCCGCTGATATCGAAATAAGAGAATGATTTATGCGCGACGACTTCCGCTTCTGCGCTCCGCAAGACGCCGCATGACAGCAAAACGGCGAGTGGGAGGCAAGCAAAGCGCGATGCAGTCGGCATTCGTGATCGGACCAGTTGAACTTCACGGAAGCTTGCGGCATAGCCACTGCGAGCGCAACATCGGGCGACGGTTTTTTTCAATTTCAACGGAGCGGACGTTCGTGATAGCGATGCGCGATAATATCTGGCATGTGGGCCATGGTCGTCGTCTTGATCTCAGCCGCAGCGCGATCATGGCGATCGTCAACATCACACCGGACTCCTTTTCAGACGGCGGCCGTTTCCAGTCCGTCGATGCGGCAGTCTCCCATGCGCTTGCCTGTGTCGCCGAGGGTGCTGACATCGTCGATATCGGCGGCGAATCGACGAGGCCGGGCGCCGAACCCGTCAGCGCGGCCGAAGAACAAGCTCGGGTGCTGCCGGTGATCGAAGCCCTGCGCGGCAACACCGAGGCGCTGATCTCCGTCGATACTTACAGGGCAGAGACGGCGCGGCTGGCAGTTGCCGCCGGAGCCCACATCGTCAACGACGTATTCGGGCTGCAGCGCGAACCGGACATTGCAGCACTTGCCGCCGAGAGCGGTGCCGGCCTCTGCATCATGCACACCGGTCGCGAACGCCAGAAGTTGGCGGATGTTATCGATGATCAGAGGGTGTTTCTCGAGCAATCGCTGGCAATTGCCGATGCTGCCGGGGTCGATCGCGGCAGGATCGTGCTCGATCCCGGCTTCGGTTTTGCCAAGGACGGCGATGAAAACCTGGAACTCATGCTGCGGTTTGCCGAGTTGAAGCGGTTCGACCTTCCGCTCCTCGCAGGCACATCGCGAAAGCGCTTCATCGGCCAGTTGACCGGACGGGAGGCCGAGGAGCGGGATGCGGGGACAGCTGCGACAACGGTGCTGCTCAGAATGCAGGGCGCAGCGATTTTCCGCGTGCATAATGTCGCAATCAACAGGGACGCACTTGCCGTCGTCAATGCTATGCTGGAGATGCAGGCGAAATCAGGAATAAAAACATCATGAGCGGTATCTACACCATCACCCTGCAGAACTGTGCATTCTTTGCCCGCCACGGCGTACACGACGAGGAGGAGTTTCTCGGGCAACGGTTCTTCGTCGACGCCGAACTCGACGTTGCCGCCGGCGAGGCGCTGGTGACGGATTCGATCGACGGCACCGTCAACTACGGCGTCGCCTTCACCGTCATCGAGGAAATCGTCACCGGCAAGCGTCGCTACCTGATCGAGGCGCTGGCGCTCGACGTGGCCAAGGGCCTGTGCGAAAAGTTTCCGCAGATCAAGCGCGTCAGGGTGACCGTCCGCAAGCCGAACGCACCTGTCCCGGGCGTTCTCGACTACGTTCAAGTGAGCATCGAGCACTTTGCCTGAGACTGATTTCTCCACCGCAATGCTCGGTCTTGGCGGCAATATTGCCGATCCGGTCCGGGCGATGGCCACGGCCCTGCAGGCCCTCGACCAGCGCGCCGATTGCAGCATCGTCGCGGTGTCGAAACTCTACCGCACGCCGCCTTGGGGGAAGACGGATCAGGCGTTCTTTTTCAACGCCTGCGCAGCGATCAGGACCTCGCTTCCACCAGAGACTTTGCTCGACGTCTGTCTCGATATCGAGCGCGGCATGAAGCGGGAGCGGATCGAGCGCTGGGGACCCCGGACGATCGACATCGATATCCTCACCTACGGGGCTGTCATGCTCGATACCGCAAAGCTGCAAATCCCGCACGCCCGCATGACCGAGCGCGGGTTCGTGCTGATGCCGCTAGCGGATATTGCAGCAGATCTGGTGGTGGCTGGAAACACCGTTACGGCGTGGCTTGCAAACGCCGACATCGGCGGCATCGAAGTAGCGGATGCAGATAGCGGCTGGTGGCAACGCAGCTAGCCAGCAAAAAGGCCGAGCAACAGCCCGGCCTTTTGAAAACTCCCGGCCTTTTAAAAACTCAACGTATGACAACGATTATTTGATGGCGCCGACGGTCATGGTGTCGACAGCCTCGCGCTTCAGGCTGAGGCCGATGACTGGGACCATCTGCTCGTCGACCTTGACCGAAATCGTCACGTTCATCGACTTGTCGTCCTGCAGGCGGGCGATCATGGCACCGTTCAGTTTCTGGCGGTTGAGGCCGACGACGACTGTGTTGTCGTTGACGGACCCCGAAGTTACGTCGAGGCCCTTGCCGGCGGCGCCGTCCAGGAACTTGCCGTTATAGGTGCTGCCGCTCTGTGTGATCTCGGCAGACATCGGCTGCTGGAAGACGCCGACGCGGCAGGTACCGTCGAGCTTGACGCCTGTCGCGGATCCCTGGCTTGGCGTGCCGATCAGATTGCAGGTGAATTTGGTGCCCTTGTATTTGCCGGCAACAATCTCGCCCGGACCGCGCCATGCGCCGGACACCGACTGGAAGAAAGCCTTGTCGCGGGACGAGGCATTGGCCGATTGCGCCCAGTCGACGACGGAGAGGGCCATGACGGCGAGGCCGCATACAACAATAAACTTACGCGAAAACATGGGCTTTCCTTGGCAAAGGTGTACCGGAAACTAAGCTCCGACTTTGCCTCAGAATGGTTAACGGCTGGTTTCTTTTGGGGTGCGGGCCTTAAAGAATGGCCTGTCAGGGCTGTCTTTTGGCCGCGCCGGGCGAGAGGTCGCCGATGAAGTCGCCAATGCCCGGGCGCTTGAGCGCCCTGAATGGCAGAGGACGGCAGAGATCCATCGCGGCAATACCGATGCGGGCCGTCATCAGCCCGTTGACAACACCTTCACCGAGCCGGGCCGACAGTTTCGAGGCCAGTCCATGGCCGACGATCTGCTGGACGAGGCCGTCGCCGACGGCAATGGAGCCGGTGACAGCCAGATGGGCAACGACATCGCGCATCAGTTTAAGCATGCCCAGTGTTCCCGGACGGCCGCCATAGAGGTCGGCCATAGCGCGCACCATGCGGGTGGATTCGAAAAGCACGTAGAGCAGGTCGACGATCGCACGCGGGCTGACGGCGGTGACGACCGAGACGCGCTTGGAGGCGGTAAGGATCAGCGCCCGTGCGTCGCGGTCCAGCGGACCCAGCAGTTCGCGCTCCGCAAGCGAAATCAGGCCCGGCGTATCGATGATATCGCCTTCCGTCGCCTTTAGTGCGGCGCGGCCCCTGGCTGTCGCAGGCTTGGTGGCAAACAGCGTCGACAGCCGATCCACCAGCGCCCGCGCTCGCGCCGGCTTTGCCTCCAGCGCGGCAGCCTCCGCGTCGGCGCGGATGGCGTGTACCGTTGCCAGCCGCATCATGCCGGCGATTTCGCGGACGACCATTCCGATCACCGCGAGGATGCCGATGCCAAGCACGGTCAACGCCGTGTAGCCCAGCCAGTCGGCGCGGGTGAAGAGATTGCGGATCAGCTCATCCGTCCACAGTCCGAAGGCGAGCGAAAGGAGGATGCCGAACGCACTGAGCGCCACCTTGGCAAAGGAAAAGCGCCGGCGGGGCTTGAGGCTCGGCAGCGTACCCTCGAGAGACGACGACGGATTTAGGAAGGGATCCTCCTCGTCAGGGGTCAGGATAACATCTGCATCGAAGCTTTGCGGACGGCGGGCGGGCATTGCCTGACGGGCATCGGCCTGCGGCTGTTCCGGCTCCATCGAGAAGGCTGCCGGACTGCGTGAGGAATGCGGCGGATCGTTTTCGATCTGTGGGGTCATGCGAGGCGGTCTCCGAACAGGAACTGCATGGCGCGGTCGAGCCGGATGTGCGGCACCGAGAGAACCACGCCGGTCGGCGAACGGTCGAGCAGCGGCGGCCGGAAGCGCACGACGTTGACATCCGGCAGCGGACCGGGATGGCTCTCGGTGCCGGGAAGCGCGAACAGTTGCTGCGGATCGAGCGGCAGGTCGCCGGGGAAGACGGCGGTATTGCGGACACCATCGAAGACGTCGCCATTGATCGTCTCGCCGGCAATGGGCGTTCCGACGATCACCGGGAGCACCTGTCCGTCGCGCGTCACCGTCGCCTCGCGGGTGGCCCGGATCGAGGCCAGCGCCATGACGTCGATGCCGGCACCGGTCATGCCGATCTGCTGGGTTGCCCTCTCGACGAGACGGCGGGTGAGGGCCTCCAGCCGGTCGTGGCTCTCATGGTGAAGATGGTCGGCCTTGGTGGCGGCAACCAGCACCCGGTCGATGCGACGGCCGACAAAGGAGGAGAGGAAGCTGTTCGTGCCGGGGCGGAAACAGGCCAGCACGTCGGCCAGCGCCCGCTCGAGGTCCTGGATCGCCTCGGGGCCGCGATTGATGGCCTGCAGGGCATCGACAAGGACGATCTGCCGGTCGAGCCGGGCGAAGTGTTCGCGGAAGAACGGCTTGACGACCACAGACTTGTAGGCCTCGTAACGCCGCTCCATCATCGCCCACAATGAGCCCTTTCCAGCCTTGCCGGGCGCAGGTGTCGGCAAAGGTGCAAAGGTCAACGCCGGCGATCCGTCGAGATCGCCTGGGAGTAGGAAACGTCCGGGTGGCAAGGTAGAGAGCGAGCGCTCATCCGATTTGCAGGCGCGAAGGTAGGCGGTGAACGCCTGGGCCAGGTCGCGGGCGCGCATTTCGTCGGCTGGAGACGCCGCATCCGTGGAGGCGGAGAGTGCCAGCCACTCCCGGGACAATTCGGCGCGGACGCCGGTTTGCGCCAAAGCCAGCGTCTCGTCGCTGAAGGTTTGGTAGTCCTTGGCGAGCAGCGGCAGATCGAGCAGCCACTCGCCGGGGTAATCGACGATATCGATCGACAGACGACCGGGGGAGAAAATCCGGTTCCAGCCGCTGGCACTCTGGTATTCCAGGGTAATCCGCAATTCGGAAATGGCACGCGTCGAGTCCGGCCAGATGCGGTCCTTCACCAGCGCCCGGATGTGGTCTTCGTACTGGAAGCGAGGGACCGCATCGTCGGGCTGCTGCTCGAGGCGCACGGCCGAGATGCGCCCGGACTGCATGGCCTCGAACAGCGGCAGGCGGCCTCCGTTCAGGAGGTTATGGACGAGCGAGGAAATGAAAACCGTCTTGCCCGCGCGCGACAGGCCCGTCACGCCGAGGCGAATGGTCGGATTGACGAGATTGGCAGCCCGGTCGGCGATATTGTCAAAGGCAATCAGCGCGTCGTCGGTGAAGGAAGTGAGGCTCGGCGGCAAAGCGGCATCCCTGCATTGAAGTCAATCGCAATATAGGGAGCGCTGCCGTGAAAAGAAGCAGCCTCCTGCCGCTCGCCGTCTATTCGCGAATGAAATCGCTGAGAATCCAGGTCGCCGTCGATCCGTCTGGACCCTGGATGGCGTCGAGGACTGCGAATCCCGCTGTCGGAAAGCCGCCGGGCAGGGATTTCTGCATCGCCTCATGGCCGATCAGGGCCTCCAGTACCTGCGAGATTATCGGATTGTGGCCGACCAGCATGATCGAGTCGCCGCCGGCCTGGGCCGACAGGATGTCCAGATAGGTCTCCTGCGAGGCGTCATAGAGCCCGTCCACATACTGGACCTCGGTGGTGGCGCCGATGGCGCGCTTGAAGGCATCCGTGGTCTGGCGGCAGCGCAACGCGGTCGAAGCAACCACCAGATCCGGCCTGTAGCCCTTGTCCGCAGCCTTGCCGGCGACGATTTCTGCCTGCGCAAAACCGTTGTCATTCAGCGCCCGGTCAAAGTCGCGCTCGCCCGGCTGCGCCTGCGCTGCCTCGGCGTGTCGCAGCAGGTAGATGCGGGACGGTGGCGGCAAAATACGGGTCATGGGGGTCAGTTCCATCGTGAAGTTTATCGATCGACCTTGCGTTCGCGACGCCCATCCGTCAACCGCGACATCCCAAGCAACGGCGAAAACAAAGCTTGGTCCACAGAAGCCTTATAGCTTCGGCTCAAAAGCTTCGCCAAAATAAATGATGAAAAATTAGACCTTTAGCCGTTTTTTATGACAGATTTAAAAATCCGATCAGCGGCTGTATTAGGCTTGAACCGGCACGGTCGCTTGCTGTATACCCCGCGCCATATGAGATGTTCTTCAGGAGAATCGCGTTGAGTGAGAAGATCGATCTTAGCAGCTACGTTCCCTCGGAAGACGAGGAGTTCATGAATGTACGGCAGAAGGCTTATTTCCGGTCCAAGTTGGTTGTCTGGAAAACCGATATCCTGAGAGAAGCGCGTGAAACGCTTGAGCATCTCGCTGAGGAAAGCGCCAATCACCCCGATCTCGCAGACCGTGCTTCATCCGAAACGGACCGGGCCATCGAGCTTCGTGCAAGGGACCGCCAGCGCAAGCTGATTTCCAAGATCGATGCAGCCCTTTCTCGCATCGACGACGGAACCTACGGTTACTGCGAGGAAACCGGCGAGCCGATCGGCCTCAAGCGCCTCGACGCCCGCCCGATTGCCACCCTGTCCATCGAAGCGCAGGAACGCCATGAGCGTCGCGAAAAAGTCTACCGCGACGAATAGGGATCAAGCGATCCAAATCTGTTAAGAAGGCACGACCCGCAACGGTCGTGCCTTTTGTTTTTTCAGCATCGGGTCGTCGTCAGGCCCACGCTTTATTTCTCGCGGTTGACGCTCATTTCCCCGAAGATGCGGGCAACTTCCTTCTGCAGGGCAGCGTCACCGCCGGTGATCGGCGCCATGTCGGGATCGCGGCGCTGCTGCGGCGGAACGGGCTCTGGACGTGGCGTCGGCTCGGGGCGGACGGCGGGCGGCGGTGCTATCGGCTGGACGATGCGCTCTGCCGTCAGGTTGTTGGTCATTTCCGCTTCGAGGACGCTTTCGAAATCGCTGCCGAGTTTTTTGGGTTGCGCGACCGCAGGTGCCGGGACCTCGTAGGATTCGCTGTAAGCATCCTGCGCGAGCATCGGCGCTGGGGCGGGAGGTTCTGCCTCGCGCGCAGGTGCCTGCCTGTTGTCCCTTGAGTGTTCCGTGGGCAGGACACGGCTGCGGGCGGCATCGAGAATATCGGCGGCGTCCAACTCCGCCTGTCGTTCGAAGACAACCGGTTCCACAGGCGGTGCCTGGACGGGGGCTGCAGCCGCAAGCGGGCGCTCGTCTCTCGGAGCCACAGAGGCGGCTTCGACTTCCGGTGCAGGCGCTGGCGCTGGCGCTGGCGGCGCGAACTGCTGCCTCGGCTCCGGCGCTGCCATCGGCGACGACACTGCGGGAGCCGGTCGTTCGATCTCGGTCGTTGTGACCGGCGGTGCGGGTGGCGGGGATGAGAGAGCAGCGGGCTCCCGGCGCCGACCGACGATAGGCGACGGTTCCGTCGAGGCTTCGAGTTGCCGTGGGGCCGGGTCCGGAGCCGTGATTGTTTGGACGGGCGGGGCGCTGGCGATGGGCTGGGCGGGCGCCGCAATCCTCGATGTATCGCCGATGCCGCTTTCGATGACGATATCGGTGGGGCCGCCGATCATGACGAGATGCTCGACGCCGTCGCGGCGGATGAGGACGATCCGGCGTCTTGCGTCGATGGCTGCGGCATCCAAAACCTGCAGCCGCTGCTGGCGACCCTTGCCGCCGCGCACGAATGGCGAGGGCGCCCGGTTGCGCACCAGCCACAAGATGGCGACCAGCACGAGAAGGGCCACCGCTACGCCGCCGGCGGCGACGAACAGGCGGCTGCCATAGGTTCCAGCGATCTCGTCCAGCATAGTTTCGATACTCCGATTTCAACGTTTACGTCATCTGGCGTGCGGCCCTGAAGCCGCAAGATTAGGCTTGTGTCAGGCGGCAATCATTGGGACAGGATCCCTGCCTAAACAAGATGTCATTGGCCATTCTGTGATGCCGGCACCCAAAATACCGTCGATGCCCGCATTCTGAACGATATTCTGAAGAAAGCTGGCGCAGTTCCTTGTGAATTCAAGCCTTTCTCCACCAAGGGCCGCTTTTTGCCGATGCCGCAACTTGCTAAGAAGGTCAAAGTCCTGATTCCAAATCCGTCAACACATTGACGGAATGCGGCGCGGGCCAACGAGGGGTTCATGACCAAGCTGCGTCAGTCCGACGAGTATAGCGTGCCGCTGGTCGATCGCGGGGTTCGTTCCGGTATCGTGCTTCGGATCATTCTTCTGGCGCTGGTGCTGATCGCAGCGGCGGCGGCATTCGTCGTGTTCAAGAACGAGCTCGACAACGAGATCGTGCTCGGCGCGCTCGGAATCCTCGCCATGGTCGGGATCTTCTTCCTGGTTTCGTCGATCATCGGTTTCGTCGAGGTGATGCCGCAGACCCAGTCCGACAGTCTTGCGCGCTCGTTCCTGGACAGCCAGCCCGACGGCACGCTGATCACCGACGACAAGGGCCGTATCGTCTACGCCAATCTCGCCTATGGCAAGCTGACCGGCGCCAGCAAGACCACCGAGGTCCAGTCGCTCGACACGTTGCTGTCGCGCAACCGCGAATCCAACCAGGCTCTTTACCGCCTGTCGAACGAGTTGCGCGAAGGCAAGGAAGGCAGCGAGGAATTCCGGCTGATGAAGCCGCTCGGTCCCGTCGGCTCCAGCGGCTCCGGCGCGCATTGGTACCGCCTAAAAGCCCGCCTGCTGCCACCGGGCCAGGGGCGCGGCAAGCCGTTGCACATATGGCAGATTACCGACATCACCTCGGAGCGCGACGACCAGGAGCGTTTCTTCAAGGAATTGCAGAACGCCATCGATTATCTCGACCATGCACCGGCCGGTTTCTTCTCGGCCGGACGAAAGGGCGAGATCTTCTATCTCAATGCGACGCTGGCGGAATGGCTGGGTCTCGATCTTACAAAGTTTACGCCGGGATCGATCACCGTCGGCGACCTCGTGGCCGGCGAGGGGCTCGCCCTGATCCAGTCCGTGCAAGCAGAGCCCGGCTTGAAGAAGACCGTTACCCTCGATCTCGACCTGCGCAAGGGCAACGGCCAGAGCCTGCCGGCCCGTCTGGTGCACAGCGTCACCTCCATGCGTGACGGTGCCCCCGGCGAAAGCCGGACGATCGTTCTCGGCCGCCAGAAGGATGATGACGACGACCAGTCGGCCTCGGTTGCGGCGATGCGCTTCACCCGCTTTTTCAACAATACGCCGATGGCGATTGCTTCCGTCGACGGGACAGGGCGTATCCTTCGCACCAACGCACCGTTCCTGAAGTTGTTTTCCAACGTGGTTTCGCGCGACGATATCGAGCGCGGCGCGACGCTGGAGACGATCTTCAGCGAAAGCGAGCGGCCGCTGCTGGCGCAGGCATTTGCCGCTGCCAAGGACAGGCAGGGCGATATTCCGTCGATCGATTCCCGCAACCCGAAGGATGAGACACGGCATTTCCGCTTCTACATCAATGCGGTCATCGAGCAGAGCGACGAGGCGCCGGAAGAGGCTGCCATCGTCTACGCCGTCGAGGTGACGGAGCAGAAGGCGCTCGAGGCGCAAATGGCGCAGACGCAGAAGATGAATGCCGTGGGTACGCTTGCCGGCGGCATCGCCCATGACTTCAACAATGTGCTGACCGCGATCCTGCTGTCGTCCGACCATCTGCTGCTGCAGGCGCGGCCGGCCGACGCAAGCTTTGCCGACCTGATGGAGATCAAGCGCAACGCCAACCGCGCGGCCGTGCTCGTGCGCCAGTTGCTGGCCTTCTCGCGCAAGCAGACGATGCGCCCGACGATCATCAACCTGACCGATGTCATCGGCGATCTCCGGATGCTCGTCGAGCGGCTGCTCTCGGGCACCCGCGTCAAGCTGGAGGTCGATTACGGGCGCGATCTCTGGCCGGTGAAAACGGATCTTTCGCAATTCGAGCAGGTGCTGATCAACCTCTGCGTCAACGCCCGCGATGCAATGCCGGACGGCGGTACGCTGCTGCTGCGCACCCGCAATGTCGCAGCGGACGACATGGCGGCCTTCAACTCTGCCTATCTGCCGAACGAAGACATGGTGCTGGTGGAAGTCACCGATAACGGCACTGGCATCGCGCCTGAAATCATGGACAAGATCTTCGAGCCGTTCTTCACCACCAAGGATGTCGGCAAGGGCACGGGTCTCGGGCTCGCCATGGTCTACGGCATCGTCAAGCAGTCGGGCGGTTACATCCAGCCCGATTCCGAGGTGGGAAGGGGCACCACTTTCCGCGTTTTCCTGCCGCGTCACGTGATGGATATCCTGTTGCCCGGCGAAAGCCCGCAGGAAGCGCCGCATGCGCCACCGATGGGCGAGGGCGCCGCACTTGCAGACGTCGAGCAGGCAGACCTCACCGGCAAATCGGCTGTCGTGCTTCTGGTCGAGGACGAGGAGGCCGTGCGGCGCGGCGGCAAGAGGATGCTGGAAACGCGCGGCTACACCGTGCATGAGGCTGGGTCCGGCGTCGAGGCGCTGGAAATTCTCGAGGAACTCGAAGGCAAGGTCGATGTCGTCGTCTCCGACGTGGTGATGCCGGAAATGGATGGGCCGACGCTGCTGCGCGAATTGCGCAAGATCTATCCGGATATGAAGTTCATCTTCGTCTCGGGCTATGCCGAGGATGCGTTTGCGCGCAACCTGCCGGCGGATTCGAAGTTCGGCTTCCTGCCGAAGCCGTTTTCGCTGAAACAACTGGCTGTCGCCGTTCGCGAGATGCTGGACAGCTGATCGGCAAGCGTGACGGTTCAGCCGCGTCGGGCGATCAGGATGCCGGCCAGCACGATGGCGCCACCGATGGCCTGCAGCGGGCCGATGCTCTCACTCAGCAGCGCCCAGGCCAGTAAGGCGGCGACCACCGGCTGCAGCAACAACGTCAGCGATGAGAATGCGGCCGGCAGGTAGGCGAGCGCATAGGTGATCGCCACCTGGCCGCCGGCATGGCTGATGAAGGCCAGCCCGATCAGCATGAGCCAGCCGAACAGGCTTGGTGGCAGCATGACGCCCTCGATCATGAGGGCCACCGGGAAAAGACAGATGGTTGCGGCGGCCGTGCTCCAGACCATGATCTGCAGCGTGTCGAACCGGGTTCTGAGCCTGCCGATCACCAGAATATATCCGGCGTAGAACAGCGCTGCGACTGTTGCCAGGCCATCTCCCCTGAGATCGCCGTTGGCAAGACCGGAAAGGCCGCCCTTCAGGGTGACGATGCCGACCAGCGCCGTTGCCAGCCCGAGCAGGAAAAGTGTGGTGATCCGGGCGCCGAGGAACAGCCAGCCGATGGCTGCGACGAAAATCGGCGCCAGATTGGCAAGCAGCGTCGCATTGGCAACGGATGTCATGTGGATGGAGAGGTGCCAGGTGACGAGATCCGTGGCGAGGAACAGCCCCGGCAGGACCAGCATCAAGCATTCCGACAGGTTACGCGGTTGAACAGCGGACTTCCGGCGGCTGGCGAGTGAGACGAGAAGTAGCGGCAGGAGCGCCAGCGCCACACGCCAGAACGCCGTGGCAAGCGGACCCACCTCAGACAGGCGTACGAAAATCGGTGAGCCACCGATGGCAGCGCCGCCAAGTATCAGGGCTGCCAGCGGTATGCGGCTGTCGCGTGGCCCTGCGTCGGCTAGAGGTAAGATATCTGGCACGGGAGGTTTCCTGCTAGCGTCCTGAAACGAAAAACCGCGCCGGAGACCGGCGCGGCAGCTTCGGTGCGCGACGTTTCTGCTTAATCCGCCAGAGCGACGGCGATTTCGGCAGCGAGCCGTGCATTGTTTTCGACCAGCGCGATGTTGGTTTTCAGGCTGCGGCCACCAGTGATGTCGAAGATCGTGCTGAGCAGGTAGGGCGTGACGGCCTTGCCGACCACTTCCTCGCGCTCGGCGCTGTCGAGCGCGCGCTCGATGTAGATCTCCATTTCCTCGCGCTCGATCTGGTCTTCCTCCGGCACGGGATTGGCAACCAGCATGCCGCCATCGATACCCAGCTGCTCGCGCATAGTCTGGAAATTGGCGATTGCCGCCGGGCTGTTCAGCGTCAGCGGGCTTGGCAGGCCGGAGGCACGCGACCAGAAGGCAGGGAATTCCGGGCTGCCGAAGGTGACGACGGGAACACCACGGGTCTCCAGGACTTCCAGCGTCTTCGGGATATCGAGGATTGCCTTGGCGCCGGCGCAGACAACGATGACGCCGGTACGTGCCAGCTCCTCGAGGTCGGCCGAGATATCGAAGCTGGTCTCGGCGCCGCGATGCACACCACCGATGCCGCCGGTGGCAAACACCTTGATGCCAGCCCGGGCTGCCGCAATCATCGTGGCTGCAACCGTGGTTGCCCCGGTGCGGCGCTCCGCAATTGCAAAGGCTAGGTCGGCGCGCGATACTTTCATCGCGTCCGTGGTCTGGGCGAGGCTCTCGAGCTCGGCCGGTTCAAGACCGATGTGCAACGTTCCGTGGATGACAGCAATGGTGGCCGGGACGGCGCCTTCCTCGCGGATGATCGCCTCGACGCTGCGGGCCATGTCGATGTTGCCGGGATAGGGCATGCCATGGGTGATGATCGTCGATTCGAGCGCGACGATCGGTGCGCCGCGTGCCTTGGCAGCGGCAACTTCGCTTGAATAGGAGATCGGCAACAGCGCGGAAAATGGTTTGGTCATGGTCTTGTCCACCTGAATTTGCGGGTTTGATGGGCGGGATGGGGCTTCATGACAGTATTTTGGGCGCGCCGACAAGGGCGAGAACCTGACGAAGATGCTCCGGCGACAGATTAGCGGCCGTTGCAAACGGCGACTGAACCGTGATTGCGGCCGCTGCAGCGCCGTGGCGCACCGCCTCGGCGAGATCGAGACCGTCCATCAGCGCCGAAAGCACCCCGGCCGCTAGCGAATCGCCGGCGCCAGTGACGTCGGCGACGTCGTCCACAGCTGGAGGCTCCAAGGTGAGGGTGATGCGGCCGTCAAAGGCGACGAGAGGCTGCTGCCCTCGCGTGATGACGCCACCCTTGAGACCAAGGGCCTGCAACTGGCTCACCCACTGCAGCGGATCGTCCGGCCTGCTGCCGGTGAGGGCTGCGGCTTCCGACTGGTTGAGAAACAGATAGTCGATATCGGCAAGGCAGGGTTTGAGGCGCACGACCTTGGCCGGGGAGATGGCAATGGCTGCCAGCGGCTTGCCGAGATCGACCGCCTTGCGGGCAATCGCAGCCAGTGTTTCGGCCGGCAGATTGGCGTCGAAGAGAATGAGGTCCGCCGATGCGAATGAATCGCGGATGGCGCGGATCAGCAGGCGGCGAGGGCTGAAGAGCTTGTAGAGCTCCATATCGGCCAACGCGATGACCAGGTTTCCGTCTTTTTCGATGATCGCCGTGTAGCTCGGCGTCGTGCGATCGAGAAAGACGAACGGGCGGTCGTCGACGCCAGCCTCGCGGGCGGCGGCCGCCACCATGTCGCCAAGAGCATCGCCGCCGCGAGGCGAGATCATCCGCACGTCATGGTGAAGCCGGGCGAGATTGCGGGCCGCATTGAAGCCGCCGCCGCCCGGTTCCTCGAACCAAGCGCCCGGATTGCTGGCGCCTGGATCGGTCTCTCCGAAGATGCGGCCACGCCTGTCGATGTGAGCGCCGCCGAGCACGAGAATTTGCTTAGACATACCCAGCCCCGGTCATTTCGAAAGAGCCGAATCGACCCGCATTTGCAAACCCCAGAAAGCCTGCTGAGGATCGCCTAAGTCTTTGCGGCAAAAAAGGAAAACAAATATAGAACAAAGGTCATTTTACCTTTTTGTTTCAATTATTTGAAGGCCCCTTGCGGAACCGGAACAAATCAAGTACAAAAACGACATCAACTGCTTCATTGCCTGTGCGGCTTCAATAACCTAAAGGTGGATCTCATGTCACAGAATAGTTTGCGGCTCGTAGAGGAAAAATCGGTGGACAAAAGCAAGGCGCTCGAAGCCGCACTCTCTCAGATCGAGAGGGCATTCGGCAAGGGCTCGATCATGAAGCTCGGCTCGAATGAAAGCATCGTCGAGATCGAGACAGTATCCACGGGCTCCTTGAGCCTCGATATCGCACTTGGCATCGGTGGATTGCCGAAGGGGCGTATCGTCGAGATCTATGGACCGGAAAGCTCGGGCAAGACGACGCTGGCGCTGCAGACCATTGCCGAAGCCCAGAAAAAGGGCGGCATCTGCGCCTTCGTCGACGCCGAACATGCGCTCGACCCGGTCTATGCCCGCAAGCTCGGCGTCGATCTCCAGAACCTCCTGATCTCGCAGCCCGACACCGGCGAGCAGGCTCTCGAAATCACAGACACGCTGGTACGCTCCGGCGCCATCGACGTTCTGGTCATCGACTCCGTTGCGGCCTTGACGCCGCGAGCTGAAATCGAAGGCGAAATGGGCGACAGCCTGCCAGGCCTGCAAGCACGCCTGATGAGCCAGGCGCTGCGCAAGCTGACCGCGTCGATCTCGAAGTCGAACACGATGGTCATCTTCATCAACCAGATCCGCATGAAGATCGGCGTGATGTTCGGGTCGCCGGAAACGACGACCGGCGGTAACGCGCTGAAATTCTACGCCTCGGTCCGCCTCGACATCCGCCGCATCGGTGCGGTCAAGGATCGCGAAGAGGTCATCGGCAACCAGACGCGCGTCAAGGTCGTCAAGAACAAGATGGCGCCTCCCTTCAAGCAGGTCGAGTTCGACATCATGTATGGCGAAGGCGTCTCGAAGACCGGCGAACTCGTCGATCTCGGCGTCAAGGCCGGCATCGTCGAGAAGTCCGGTGCCTGGTTCTCCTATAACAGCCAGCGCCTCGGGCAGGGTCGCGAGAACGCCAAGATCTTCCTGCGCGACAATCCGGAACTGGCAAAGGAGATCGAGACGATGCTGCGCCAGAGTGCCGGCCTGATCGCCGACAAGCTGCTGGTGAACGGCGGTCCCGATGCCAACGACGGCGACGTTGCCGCCGATATGTAACGGTACCGGCCGCAAGGTCGAAGGGTAAGTTCAAGCTGTCGGCCGCACGTCTTTCGGGATGTGCGACCGCTTTCGTTCGTGCGGCTGGACAGGATCGAGAGCGAGCGATAAAAGCCAGTGGATTTTGTATGGGGACTGCCGACGGCAGCGATAAGGGCATAGCATGAGCGGCGTAAATGAAATCCGGTCGACCTTCCTCGACTACTTCAAGACGAATGGGCACGAGATCGTTCCGTCGAGCCCGCTCGTGCCGCGCAATGATCCGACGCTGATGTTCACCAACGCCGGCATGGTGCAGTTCAAGAACGTTTTCACGGGGCTGGAACAGCGCCCTTACAAGACTGCGTCCTCGGCACAGAAATGTGTGCGCGCCGGCGGCAAGCACAACGACCTCGACAATGTCGGCTACACCGCCCGCCATCACACCTTCTTCGAGATGCTCGGCAATTTCTCGTTCGGCGATTATTTCAAGGAGCAGGCCATCGAGCTTGCCTGGAACCTGATCACCAAGGAATTCGATATCGACGCCAAGCGCTTGCTGGTGACGGTCTACCACACGGACGACGATGCCTTTAACCTCTGGAAGAAGATCGCCGGCCTGTCCGACGACCGCATCATCCGCATTCCGACCAGCGACAACTTCTGGGCGATGGGCGATACCGGCCCTTGCGGTCCTTGTTCGGAAATCTTCTACGATCATGGCGACCATATCTGGGGTGGGCCTCCCGGTTCCGCCGACGAAGACGGCGACCGGTTCATCGAGATCTGGAACCTCGTCTTCATGCAGTTCGAGCAGCTTTCAAAGGACGAGCGGGTCGACCTGCCGCGTCCGTCGATCGACACCGGCATGGGCCTCGAGCGCGTGGCGGCGCTGCTGCAGGGCAAGCACGACAATTACGACATCGATCTTTTCCGGGCGCTGATCGAGGCCTCCGAGGAAGCAACCGGAGTGATGGCTATCGGCGATAACCGGGCCAGCCACCGGGTCATCGCCGATCACCTGCGCTCGTCGGCCTTCCTGATTGCCGACGGCGTGCTGCCGTCAAACGAAGGTCGCGGCTATGTGCTGCGTCGGATCATGCGCCGCGCCATGCGCCATGCTCAGCTGCTCGGTGCCCGCGATCCGCTGATGTACAAGCTGCTGCCGACGCTGGTGCAGGAAATGGGCCGCGCCTATCCGGAGCTGGTGCGGGCGGAATCGCTGATTTCGGAAACGCTGAAGCTCGAGGAAAACCGCTTCCACAAGACCCTCGACCGTGGTCTGTCACTGCTGTCCGACGCCACCGCCACCATGGGCAAGGGCGATATGCTCGATGGCGAGACGGCCTTCAAGCTGTACGACACCTACGGCTTCCCGCTTGACCTGACGCAGGATGCGCTGCGCGAGCGCGGCATCGCCGTCGACGTCGGCAGCTTTACCGATGCGATGGCCCGCCAGAAGGCCGAGGCCCGCTCCCATTGGTCCGGCTCCGGCGACAAGGCGACGGAGACCGTCTGGTTCGAACTGAAGGACAAGAACGGCGCGACGGAATTCCTGGGCTACGACACCGAGACCGCTGAAGGCGTAATCCAGGCGATCGTCCGCGATGGCGTATCTCTAGACAGCGCTGCCGAGGGCGAGACGGTGCAGATCGTCGTCAACCAGACGCCTTTCTACGCCGAGTCCGGCGGCCAGATGGGCGATACGGGCGTGATTGCCGGCGAGGGCGTCAAGCTGACCGTGTCCGATACGCAGAAGCGCGGCGATGGGTTGTTTGCCCATGTGGCGACCGTCGCAACCGGCACGATCAAGATCGGCGACCCCGTTGTGCTGACGGTCGATCATGATCGCCGCGGCCGGCTGCGCGCCAATCATTCCGCGACCCATCTGCTGCACGAGGCGCTGCGCGAGGTGCTTGGCACCCATGTCGCTCAGAAGGGTTCACTGGTGGCGCCAGAGCGCCTTCGCTTCGATGTCTCGCATCCGAAACCTATGTCGGTCGAGGAACTGAAGGTCGTCGAGGAAATGGCCAACGAGATCGTGCTGCAGAATGCGCCTGTGTCGACGCGGCTTATGAGCGTCGACGATGCGATTGCAGAAGGCGCCATGGCGTTGTTCGGCGAAAAATACGGCGATGAGGTCCGTGTCGTGTCGATGGGTACGGCGGTGCGCGGCGAGAAGGCTGCCAAGCCCTATTCGATCGAACTCTGCGGCGGAACGCATGTGACGGCGACCGGCCAGATCGGCCTGATCCGGGTGCTCTCGGAGAGCGCCGTCGGCGCCGGCGTGCGCCGTATCGAGGCCGTCACGGGCGTTTCGGCCCGCGATTATCTGGCCGAGCAGGATGACCGTGTCAAAGCTCTGGCAGCAGCGCTGAAGGTGCAGCCTGCCGAGGTCGTCACCCGCGTCGAAGCCTTGATGGACGAGCGCCGCAAGCTGGAGCGCGAGCTCACGGATGCCAAGCGCAAGCTTGCAATGGGCGGCGGGCAGAGCGATGGCGCCGATGCAGTGCGCGATATCGGCGGCGTCAAATTCCTCGGAAGGGCTATCGGCGGCGTCGATCCGAAGGATCTGAAGGGCATGGCGGACGAAGGCAAGACTAGCATCGGCTCCGGCGTCGTCGTGCTCGTCGGCGTCTCCGAGGATGGCAAGGCGAGCGCCGTGGTGGCGGTGACCGAAGATCTGGTCGCCCGTTTCAGCGCGGTCGATCTGGTTCGCACCGCGTCTGCGGCGCTTGGCGGCAAGGGCGGCGGCGGCAGGCCAGACATGGCGCAGGCCGGCGGTCCCGATGGCTCCAAGGCCGACGAGGCGATCGAGGCCGTTGCAGCAGCACTCGCCGTCTGACAGGTGCTGAGATTTTAAGATTTGGAATGGCGGGAGCGATCAGCTTCCGCCATTTTTCGTTTTACAATGGCTTGCTATAGGGCCTTGCGATACTGGATGAAGCCGGATCGTGCCGCGACGTGGTCGTAGAGGCGCTGGGCAGCGGTATTGGTTTCGTGGGTCATCCAGTAGAGGCGACCGGCGTTATTGGCCCGGGCAAGGTCCGCCACCGCCTCGATAAGGGCTGCACCCGTGCCCTTGCCGCGTTGATCGCGCTCGACATAGAGGTCCTGCAGATAGCAGGTCCATTCCGGCATCCACGTCGAGCGGTGGAAGATGGCGTGGACGATGCCCACCAGCCGGCCAAAGTCATCGAAAGCGCCGAGCGCCTGCATATGCTCGTTTGGGTCATGAAATCGCGCCCATGTCCGGTTTGTCGTTTCCGGCGGGAGCTCGACCTCGTAGAAGCGCTGGTAGGCTTGCCAGAGCGGCTCCCAGGCGGTGCGGTCGTCAAGCTTCAGCGGACGAATGGTGTTGGTCATCGGATCCGGTCTCCGGCCTGCAGATATGGAAACGGCGGGGAAGTCCCCGCCGTCCGCCGATCACATTAAGATAATGGCTTATGCCATTGCCTTCTGGAGATTTTCATCGACCTTGTCGAGGAAGGCAGTCGTCGACAGCCAGGGCTGGTCGGGGCCGATGAGCAGGGCCAGATCCTTGGTCATGAAGCCGCTTTCGACCGTGTCGACGCAGACGGTTTCGAGCGTCGCTGCAAACTTTGCGAGCGCTGCGTTGTCGTCGAGCTTGGCGCGGTGAGCGAGGCCACGTGTCCAGGCGAAGATCGAGGCGATCGAGTTCGTCGATGTCTCCTGTCCCTTCTGGTGCTGGCGGTAGTGGCGGGTCACGGTGCCGTGGGCTGCTTCTGCTTCCACGGTCTGGCCGTCTGGCGACAGCAGCACCGAGGTCATCAGGCCGAGCGAGCCAAAGCCTTGGGCGACGATGTCGGACTGGACGTCGCCGTCGTAGTTCTTGCAAGCCCAGACATAACCGCCGGACCACTTGAGAGCCGAGGCGACCATGTCGTCGATCAGGCGGTGCTCGTAGGTGATCTTCAGGGCATCGAACTGGGTCTTGAATTCAGCGTCGAAGACTTCCTGGAAGATATCCTTGAAGCGACCGTCATAGGCTTTCAGGATGGTGTTCTTGGTCGACAGATAGACGGGCCACTTGCGCATCAGGCCGTAGTTCAGCGAAGCGCGGGCGAAATCGCGGATCGATTCGTCGAGGTTGTACATGGCCAGAGCCACGCCGGCGCCCGGTGCGTCGTAGACTTCCTTCTCGATGACGGCGCCGTCTTCGCCGACGAACTTGATCGACAGCTTGCCCTTGCCCGGGAATTTGAAGTCGGTGGCCTTGTACTGGTCGCCGAAGGCGTGACGGCCGACGACGATCGGCTTGGTCCAGCCGGGAACGAGGCGCGGCACGTTTTCGCAGATGATCGGCTCGCGGAAGATGACGCCGCCGAGGATGTTGCGGATCGTGCCGTTCGGCGACTTCCACATCTGCTTCAGGTTGAATTCCTTGACGCGGTCTTCGTCCGGAGTGATCGTCGCGCACTTGATTCCGACGCCGTATTTCTTGATGGCGTGGGCTGCGTCGATCGTCACCTGGTCGTTCGTGGCGTCGCGATTTTCGACCGACAGATCGTAATACTGGATGTCGAGGTCGAGGTAGGGAAGGATGAGCTTATCCTTGATCAACTGCCAGATGATGCGGGTCATCTCGTCGCCGTCGAGATCGACGACGGGGTTTGCAACCTTGATCTTTTCCATATATCTGCCTCGTTCTGCTTATGGCCGGGCGGCCCGGTGTGTTGGACTTGAAGTCTCGAGCGCTATAGCACCGCGGGGCGCCGAGGCAAAGCCGGGAAGGGCGCAGAATTCGCCTTTTTGCGCGTCAAATCTGCCCGGCCAATCACCGCTTTTCTAGTGCGAGGCGCTTGTAAGGCTCGCCGATATAGCCGATTTTACAACGATATTTTGTGTGTTTACGGACATTGCCATGCCCCGATCGCTGCCTGCATACCTCATCGCCGCCCTTGTGTTGATCCAGGCGCCCGGCGCCTTCGCCGCAGATCCTGCCGTTTCTCCGGTGAAGACCATCATGGATGCGACGGTAGCCAACTGGGCCGGGGGCGACGGCGACTGGCAGGACATATTCGATGCGTCGCACCTGCGGCAGCTGTTCAGCGCCGATTTCATCCGTGGCTACCAGGCCGCCCAGAATTATCCGGCGACGGAAGACGGCATCTCGCCGTTCGACTACGACGTCATTGTCGGCAGCCAGGATGCCTGTCCGCTCGAGAACGTGACGATCGTTCCCGGGGCTGTATCGGGCGGCAAGACCGAGGTGGTGGCGCGGTTCCAGAAGTCGCGCTGCATGGGCGCCGACGACGCTGCAGCGTCTGACGCCTTCACGGAAGTTCGCTTCGAGGTTCTGACCGAAGGCGGAAAACTGGTGGTCGACGACATCCTGACGACGGACGACAATGGTAAGCCGAGTTCCCTCAAGGCTGCCATGCAGGATATCGCCAAGCAGCCGTAGCCTGACGCCACAGGCTGGCGATGCGTTTAACGACGAAGGATCCTGATGCACATCGCCCATCGGTTTCGTGATTGGCTGGCCGCCAACGACCCGGCATTTTCGCGGCTGCGACAGGCCTCGCGGGTGACGCTGACCGTGGTGCTATCATTCAGCATTCTCTTCGTCATCCATTCAACGATCGTGCCGCTGCCCGATGTCGCCTATGCACTCGGGATACTCCTGTCGATCCAGGGCGGCTTCACCGTGCGCGACAAGCGTCCTTCGGAACAGTTGGTGACACGGCTGATCGGCTGCCTGGCCAGCGTGCTGGCCGTCATACTGGCAGCGCTGCTCGCGGACCATCGCTACATCAGCGATGTCGCCTTCCTCGCCATCATCTTTGCCGCAAGCTGGGTGAGGGCCCTCGGCGTGCGCTGGAATGCGGTGGGCATGTTCGCCTTTATGTCCTATTTCATGGGTGCCTATTTCCAGCCCAGGCTGGGTGAGATGCCGCTGGTGGCGATCGGCTCGGTGGTCTCGTCGCTGGTCGCCCACGGCGTGCGATCCGTCCTGCTGCCGGACGACTGGCGCAAGGACCTGCTGCGGGCGCTGGAGAGCGTGCTCGGCCGGGTCAACCAGATGCTGATCGAACTTGCGGTCAGCGTCCGCGACGGTCGGATTTCGGAAGCCGAGCATCGCGCGCTGCTCCAGGCTGAGGAGCGGCTGAAGGACGTCGTACTGATGGCGGAGAGCTTCATTCCCAAGCCGTCCGACGATGCACCCGCCGTCGATACCCCGGCGAGCGGTACCCTCGCCAGCGATACACCGGCCGTGGATATCTCCATGCGTCTGTTCGACGTCCATCTGGCGGCGGAAAGCGCCATCATGATGAGCCAGAGCGCCGTGCCGAGCTTTGCGCTGGTGCACGCCGTTATTGCCCATGACGACGCCCTGCTAGAGCGCGAGACCGATGGCTTCGAGACGATGGCGGACAAGCGCAGTTCCGAGACGATGCGGGCGATGATCTGGCTCCGGGACGCCCGCGATGCGCTGACGGAAACCCTGTCTCTCGGCCGCATGACGGGTTTCAGCGATATCGCCGGCGGGAATGGCGCGCGCACGGTCATCAAGTGGCCAAGACTATCGCTCGACGATGCCGCCATGCGATCGGCACTGCAGATCACGCTGGCCACCGGCATCGCCATGGTCTTCGGTCTGCTGTTGTCCCGCGAGCGCTGGTTCTGGGCGGTGCTAACGGCGTTCCTGGTGTTCACCAACACCAATTCGCGCGGCGATACGGCTGTGAAGGCGTTTCAGCGCTCGATGGGCACCGTGCTGGGGATTGCCGTCGGCATGGCCTTGGCGCTGGTGGTAGCGGGCCATACCGCCATTGCCATCTTGCTTTCGGTCGTGTCGATCTTTCTCGGCTTCTACTTTATCCAAGTGTCCTACGGGGCCATGACCTTCTTCATCTCCATCGTTCTATGTTTGGTCTACGGCATGACGGGCGCGCTGACGCTACAGGTGCTGCAACTACGTATCGGAGAAACAATCATCGGCGCGACGGCCGGTGCGGCGGTTGCCTTCCTGGTCTTTCCAGCGAAGACGCGAGGCGTGCTGGATGGGGCGCTGGTCAAGTGGTTCGATGCGCTCCGGGCCTTGCTAGATGCCGCCGGCGGAAGCGGTCCGGGCCTGGAGCTGATCCGCCTGTCGCAAAACCTCGATGCCGCCTACCGCGACGTCACCACCGCGGCCAAGCCCCTCGGCCAGTCCTGGAGCCTGGTGCGCAAACCGGGCAATGTGCGCCAGACGCTGGCAATTCTGATGGCCTGCACCTACTGGGCCCGGGTCTTTGCCCGCAATATCGCCTTTTCTCGCGACGATCCGGATGGTGAGATCGCGCTGAATGTGTCTGAGAACCTTCAGCGGCTGAATGCTATCTCAGGCAGGGGCTCGGAGTGCTTCTTCGTCGACCGCAAGTCGGCGCGGGCGACCGGGCGCCATCTGCCGCTGTCGCGCGGCGGCATGCGGCTCGGCATCGAGATGGTCGGATCGATGCTCGATCGGCTTTATCCATGAGCCGGGGCTTGCCGTTCCGGGCCTTCGCGGGTATTTCCGGCAGCAATTTCGCCACTGCGGCGCATCGAGGATAGTCATGTCAGGAACAAACAGCGAAAAGCCGTTGCTGGCCGAGGGGCCGGTCATCATACTGGTCGAGCCGCAGATGGGCGAGAATATCGGCATGGTGGCGCGCGCCATGGCGAATTTCGGCCTTGCCGAACTGCGTCTCGTAAACCCGCGCGACGGATGGCCGAACGAAAAGGCGACTGCCGCTGCCTCAAATGCCAGTCATGTCATTGAGGCGACGCGCGTATTTCCGACCCTGGAAGAAGCTATTGCCGATCTTCATTTCGTGTATGCCACGACGGCCCGCGAGCGCTACGGCTACAAGCCTGTCCGCTCGCCTGTCGTGGCTGCGGAGACACTGCGGGGGCGTTTTGTCGCCGGCGAGCGCTGCGGCGTTCTGTTCGGGCGCGAGCGCTGGGGTCTCAGCAACGAGGAAGTGGCGTTGGCCGACGAGATCGTCACTTTCCCGGTCAATCCCGCTTTTGCCTCGCTGAACATCGCCCAGGCCGTGCTGCTGATGTCCTATGAGTGGATGAAGTCCGGCATGGAGGACCTGAGCGTCACCAGCTTTGCCGCCAATCCGCAGCGCCCATCGACGAAATCGCAGCTTCAGGGGCTGTTCGACCATGTCGAGGAAGCGCTGAGCGCGCGGAATTATTTTCATCCCATCGAAAAAAAGCCGAAGATGGTCGACAATCTCCGGGCTGTGTTTTCGCGGCAAGGGTTCACCGAGCAGGAGATCAGTGTCATGCGTGGCGTGATCTCGTCGCTGGATCGCTTTCCGCGGAACGTGTCCCGCGCCGAACCGCGCAATGCCGCCAAGGAAAAACCCGTCGATGACAGCGCCGACGACTGAGCCCAAGCCGATCCTGGTCTTCGATTCGGGCATCGGCGGCCTGACCGTGTTGCGCGAGGCGCGGGTGCTGATGCCGGAGCGCGGCTTCGTCTATGTAGCCGACGATGCCGGCTTCCCCTATGGCGGCTGGGAAGAGCAGCCGCTGAAAGACCGCATCATCTCGCTCTTCGCTCGACTGCTGGCCGAATACGATCCCGAGATCTGCATCATTGCCTGCAACACCGCCTTCACGCTGGCTGGCGCCGATCTGCGCGCCGCCTTTCCTGACATGACGTTCGTTGGCACCGTGCCAGCCATCAAACCGGCGGCCGAGCGGACCCGCTCCGGCCTCGTCTCGGTGCTGGCGACGCCTGGAACCGTCAAGCGCGCCTATACCCGCGACCTGATCCAGTCGTTTGCCGCCCAGTGCCATGTCCGCCTCGTCGGCTCGGAAAACCTGGCGCGGATGGCGGAAGCTTATATCCGGGGCGAACCGGTCTCCGACGAAGCCGTGCTGCAGGAGATCGGCCAATGCTTCGTGGAAAAGGAGGGTCGCAAGACCGACATCGTCGTGCTCGCCTGCACCCACTATCCGTTCATGGCCAACCTCTTCCGTCGCCTGGCACCCTGGCCGGTCGACTGGCTCGACCCCGCCGAGGCCATCGCCCGCCGCGCCCGCAGCCTCGTGCCTGTCCTCGCCGATGCCGTTCACCCGGAAGCGGACGACTTCGCGGTGTTCACCTCGGGCAATCCGGATTTTGCGACGCGGCGACTGATGCAGGGGTTTGGGCTGAGGGCTTAGTGTGCTGTTATGGAGCGCGTATAACCAAGAGGTCCCCGACATGATGAAATCTCCTCCTCATCCCGGAGAATTGTTGCGACAGGATTTCCTTCTGCCATTGGGGCTTCCCGTTACCGAGGCTGCCGAGCGCCTGAAGATTTCACGCGTATCGTTGTCGCGCGTTCTGAATGGCCGAGCAGCCATAAGCCCGGATCTCGCAGTCCGGCTGGAAATGGCCGGCGTCAGCAAGGCGCGCTTCTGGCTGGGGCTTCAATGCAATTACGATCTGGCGCAAGCCTTGAAGCGCGATCATCCAGCGGTGAGGCCATTGGACGACAAGGCCGCATGAGAGGCTGTGGCCCGCACTGAACGGCGCCAGCGTGCGCTTTGCAAATCCCTTGTGGGTTTCCCAAACGCGGCGGCGAACGCCCGGCAATTCTCTGATAGACGGAAGCGCGCCGTTGCTGAACAATGGCAGCTTCACATTTCCTGAGTCTAGACTGAACGAGGTAGTGCATTGCAGGTCGGCATCGACATGGGGACGGCGTCCGGCGGGACCAGCGCCCAGCTCGATATCGAGGAGCTGCTGGCGACGCGCCTGCTGGTGCAGGGCAATTCCGGCTCCGGCAAATCCCATCTTCTGCGGCGCCTGCTGGAGCAATCGGCGCAATGGGTGCAGCAATGCATCATCGATCCCGAGGGTGATTTCGTTACGCTTGCCGACAAGTTCGGCCATGTGATCGTCGATGGCGAGCGTAGCGAGGCGGAACTGACGGGCATTGCGACGCGCATCCGGCAGCACCGGGTCTCCTGCGTCCTGACGCTCGAGGGGCTCGATGTCGAGCAGCAGATGCGCGCCGCCGCCGCCTTTTTGAACGGCATGTTCGATGCCGACCGCGAATACTGGTATCCGGTGCTTGTCGTCGTCGACGAGGCGCAGATGTTCGCGCCCGCCGTTGCCGGCGAAGTCTCGGACGATGCCCGCAAGATGTCGCTCGGCGCGATGACCAACCTGATGTGCCGTGGCCGCAAGCGCGGGCTCGCCGGCGTCATCGCCACGCAGCGGCTGGCAAAGCTTGCCAAGAACGTGGCGGCCGAAGCCTCGAACTTCCTGATGGGCCGCACCTTCCTCGACATCGACATGGCGCGTGCCGCCGACCTGCTCGGCATGGACCGGCGCCAGGCGGAGATGTTCCGCGACCTGCAGCGCGGCCATTTCGTAGCGCTTGGTCCGGCCCTCTCGCGCCGCCCGATGCCGATCACCATCGGTGCCGTGGAAACCTCGGCGCGCTCGTCTAGCCCGAAGCTGATGCCGCTGCCGGATGCGCCGATGGATGTCGAGGACCTGATCTTCACGCCGGATCCGCAGGAATTCCAGCGCGCTGCCGTGCGCCGCACACCGACGCCCAGGCCGACGACGGATATCCTGGCCGAGCTTTCGCGGTTTGTGCCGCCGGCAATGGCGCCGATCGAGGATGCCCGGCCGAAGCAGGCGGATGTGAGCCCCGAGGAGCGGCAGGAGCGGCTGGGCGCCGTACTGGCTGAAATCCTCGACGATCCTGCCTCCGGCTTCCGAACCGATTCAGTGCTCTACCAGGAGTTCCTGGTGCGGGTGCGCATGCGGCGCATTCCAGGGCCGCCGCTGTCGATGCCGGATTTCCGTCACCGGGTGGCGATCTCGCGCTCCGGCGTCGATCCGGTGACTGCCGAGACGGAAAACTGGGCGACGGCGATGACGTTGTCGAAGGGCGTCACCGACGATCTGCAAGGCGTGTTCCTGATGCTCGCAAAGGCTGCCATCTGCGGCGAGCCGTGCCCGTCGGATGCGCGGATCGCGCGCGCCTACGGCACGCACTCCGCCCGACGCGCCAGACGCCTGCTCAGCTATTTCGAGGAACAGGGCAGCGTCGTGGTGCACACCGATTTTTCCGGCAGGCGAGTCGTGGCTTTTCCCGATATCGATTGCCAGACGGCGCCGGGCGACGCCAATGCCGTCGACGATGTCAGCGTGACACAGACGGCAGCCGAGTGATTCAAGGCTAGCTTTGTGGTTGAATGGCTGGCCTGTGCCGGTTTTGCCGGTACAGGCGTTTCCTAGCGGCATCCGTTGTTGACAATTCCATGACTTCTGCCTAAACAGCGCCCAACGCCGGGCAGAAATGTCCGGTGTTTCATTTGACATGTCCCGTGGCTCCTCCGTTCGCGAATGTGAGGAACCTGTCGGAACCCCGAAAACCGGGTTCAGAGGAGGGCGTGTTTCCTTGATCTGGTTTGGCAACAAACCGGTCGAACATCTTGATAGGGAAATACGATGAGCAAGCGCGCATCATCCAAGTATAAAATCGATCGCCGTATGGGCGAGAACATCTGGGGCCGCCCGAAGTCGCCGGTCAACCGTCGCGAATACGGTCCTGGCCAGCACGGTCAGCGCCGCAAGGGTAAGCTTTCGGATTTCGGCGTTCAGCTGCGCGCCAAGCAGAAGCTCAAGGGCTACTACGGCGACCTGCGCGAAAAACAGTTCCGCGCGATCTTCGCCGAAGCCGACCGCCGCAAGGGCGATACGTCTGAAAACCTGATCGGTCTGCTGGAATCGCGTCTGGATGCGATCGTCTATCGCGCCAAGTTCGTTCCAACGGTCTTTGCTGCCCGTCAGTTCGTCAACCACGGCCACGTCACGGTCAACGGCGTCCGCGTCAACATCGGTTCCTACCGTTGCAAGGCCGGCGATGTTATCGAAGTGCGTCAGAAGTCGAAGCAGCTGGTCATCGTTCTCGAAGCCGTTGGCCTCGCTGAGCGCGATGTTCCTGACTACATCGAAGTCGACCACAACAAGATGGTTGCGACTTTCGTCCGCGTGCCGACCCTGACCGACGTTCCTTACGCCGTCGTCATGGAACCGCAGCTGGTCGTCGAATTCTACTCGCGTTAATCGACGCGATTATCATACTATTGGAAAGCCGCTCCTCGGGGCGGCTTTTTTCTATTCGGAGGCGACGATGACCGACGTGCAGGCGATCCTCGACAGCATTCATGCCGACCTGTTGCCACGGCTCGGCGAGGGCAAGGTTGCCGATTATATCCCCGAGCTTGCCAAGGTCGACGTCCGCCAGTTCGGCATGGCGATCACCACCGTCGATGGCCGCGTCTATCGCGTCGGCGATGCCGAAATGTCGTTCTCGATCCAGAGTATCTCGAAAGTCTTCATGCTGACGCTGGCGCTCGGCAAGATCGGCGAGCAGCTGTGGAAACGAGTGGGTCGCGAGCCATCGGGTTCGGCCTTCAATTCCATCGTCCAACTCGAGCAGGAAGCCGGCATTCCGCGCAACCCCTTCATCAATGCCGGCGCCATTGCGGTTACCGATGTCGTTCTCTCCGGCCATGCGCCAAAAGAAGTGATCGGCGAGTTCCTGCGGTTCATGCGGTATCTGGCCGATGACGAATCGATTCTCATCGACGACCGCGTCGCCCGCTCCGAGGCGCAGACCGGTTTTCGAAACTTTGCCCTGACCAATTTCATGCGGGCCTACCACAACATCGAAAATCCCGTCGAGCATGTACTGGGCGTCTATTTTCACCAGTGCGCACTGGCCATGAGTTGCAGCCAGCTGTCGAAGGCGGGGCTCTATCTCGCCGCGCGCGGCAGCAACCCGGTCACCGGCCATTCCGTCGTGTCGCCGAAGCGGGCGCGGCGCATCAATGCGCTGATGCTGATGTGCGGCCATTACGATGGATCCGGTGACTTTGCCTATCACGTCGGCCTGCCCGGCAAGAGCGGCGTCGGCGGCGGTATCCTGGCAATCGCGCCCGGGGTCGCCTCCATCGCCGTCTGGTCGCCGGGGCTGAACAAGGTCGGCAACTCGCAGTTGGGCGCAGTGGCGCTCGAAATGCTGGCGGCGCGTACCGGCTGGTCGGTATTTGGCGATTGAGAGGCGTGTCTTCGGTGGGCCGTTCTGCTATGGCCTGAGGCAAGGGCAGCCGACCCTGGATGGATGGTGATATGAACATAGCGATGCCCGTGGTCGACGAAATCCAAGCCGACATCGAGGATGCCGCCGGCGCGCACCCGCTTTTCGCTGATGCGCCGCGCTCCGTATCCTTCAACAAGCTGCGCAAGCGCCTGTTGCGCCAAGTGCGCCAGGCATTTGACGATTTCGACATGCTGAAGGGTCAGAAGCGCTGGCTGGTTGGTGTCTCCGGTGGCAAGGATTCCTATGGCCTGCTGTCGCTGCTGCTCGACCTGAAATGGCGCGGGCTGCTGCCGGTAGACCTCATCGCCTGCAATCTCGACCAGGGGCAGCCGAATTTTCCCAAGCACGTGCTGCCGGAGTACCTGACGAAGGTCGGCGTGCCGCACCGGATCGAGTATCGGGACACATATTCCATCGTGAAGGAAAAAGTGCCGGCCGGGGGCACATACTGTTCGCTCTGCTCGCGGCTGCGTCGCGGCAATCTCTATCGCATCGCTCGCGAGGAGGGTTGCGAGGCGCTGGTGCTCGGGCATCACCGGGAAGACATCCTCGAGACCTTCTTCATGAACTTCTTTCATGGCGGTCGTCTGGCATCGATGCCGGCAAAGCTGCTCAACGACGAGGGCGACCTGATGGTGCTCCGTCCGCTTGCCTATGCCGCCGAGGACGACCTTGCGAAGTTCGCAGCCGCCATGCAGTTCCCGATCATTCCCTGCGATCTCTGCGGCTCGCAGGATGGCCTGCAGCGCAACGCCATGAAGGATATGCTCGCCGATATCGAACGCCGCATGCCCGGCCGCAAGGACACAATGCTACGCGCCCTGGCGCATGTGAACCCGTCGCATCTGCTCGATCCCGCCCTGTTCGATTTTTCCGGTCTTGCTGTCACAAAACCGTCGTGACATAGCGGTTATGCCGCAGCGCAGCATATTGTGAGGGATCGGGTTTTTATGGCCATTAACGAAAATGACATCGCTTTCCTGGTCGAACAGGTCCGGCAGGCTGGCGAAGCGGAAATCATGCCGCGTTTCCGCAATCTTCAGACCGCCGACATCGCCGAAAAGACATCGTCCATCGACCTCGTGACGCAGGCGGATCTGCTGTCCGAGGAGCGTATCACGAAAGCCCTGCGGCAGCGTTTCCCGCAAGCGCTCATCGTCGGCGAGGAGGCTTACGATACCGATCGCTCGGTGGTGCCTGCCCTGAACCGCGCGGAACTTGCCTTCGTCATAGATCCCGTCGACGGCACTTTCAACTTTGCGGCCGGCCTGCCGATGTTCGGCACCATCCTTGCCGTCGTCGCAAATGGCGAGACCGTGGCGGGCATTATCCATGATCCTGTTCTCGGCGACACCATCACTGCGGTTGCCGGCGGAGGCGCGCACCTGACGCGTAGCAACGGCAGTTCCCAGCGGCTGCGGGTCGCTGCGCCGAAACCCGTTTCTTCCATGACCGGTATCGTCGCCTGGGCGCATATGGGCGAGCCGGAACGTTCGCGAATTGCCAGCAACATGGCCAAGATCCGGATGAGCTTCTACTACAACTGCTCGGCCCATGAGTACTGGATGCTGTCGTCAGGCAAGATCGACTTCGTGGCCCATGAAAAGCTCAATCCCTGGGATCATCTGGCCGGGCTGCTGATCCACCGCGAGGCGGGTGGCTATAGCGCCCGCTTTGACGGCTCGGCCCATCCACCGGGCGAAATGACCGGCGGCATCATTGCCGCTGCCGACCGGGAGAGCTGGGAAGCGGTTCGCCGGGAGATCATCGGTCTCTGACATCAATCGAGGAACACTGCCATGACCGCGACCGTCGACATCACCGTTCTCGCCAACCTGCTGCGAAACGCGGCGCAGGCTGAAATCCTGCCGCGCTTCCGTCGTCTCGGTGCCGGCGATATCCGTATAAAGTCGGAAGCGACCGATCTGGTGACCGAGGCCGACGAGCAGGCCGAGCGGATGATCAAGGCCGAGGTCGAGAGGCTCTGGCCGGAGGCGGTGTTCATCGGCGAGGAATCGGTCGCGGCCGACCCGGATCTTCTCGGCAAGCTTGAGGGCGCGGATCTTGCGATCATCGTCGATCCGGTCGACGGCACATTCAACTTTGCCGCAGGCGTTCCTGCCTTCGGCGTCATGGCGTCGGTGGTCGTTCGAGGTGAAACCATCGCCGGGATCATATTCGATCCGATGGGCGACGACTGGGTGATGGCGGAAAAAGGTAGCGGCGCCTGGCTCCGCAGGCCAGGCGGCGAGGCGGAGCGCCTGTCCGTGGCAGCGCCGGTGCCACTGGAGCAGATGACCGGTTTTGCCTCGACGGGCTTCATCGACAAGAGCAAGCGCGCCGAGGTCATGGGTAATCTCGCTAAGGTGCGCTTTGCTTCCAACTATCGCTGCGCGGCGCATGAATACCGCACCTTTGCCGGCGGCCACGTGCATTACCTGATGTACAACAAGATCCTGCCCTGGGACCATCTGGCCGGCGTGCTGATCAGCGAGGAGGCGGGTGCCTATGCGGCGCGCTTCGATAGATCTCGCTACCTGCCCCACCACTCAGACGGCGGGCTGCTGATCACGCCGGACAAGGCATCCTGGGAGACGCTGCGCCGTGAGGTCTTCACGCTCTGAGGCTGGCGTTTCAGCCGTGCATGGCGCCGGGGTCGAGGACGGGATCGTCGCCGGGGTGGGAAAACAGCTTGCCATTTTCAGCCCATAGGACGGCCGCGATCGTCAGCGCGCCGAAGATTGCAAATCCTGCAAACAGCGGCCGCGTCGTGCTGTCGAACAGCTGGCCGACCGCGCCGCCGACCAGCGCGCCGCCGGTCGTCGAGACGAAGCCGGTGATCGAAGTGGCGGTGCCCGCAAGGTGGCCCATTGGCTCCAGGCAGATGGCGGTGAAATTGGTGGCGATGACGGCGAACATCACCAGCAGCGACGAAATCAGCAGATATGTGACGATGAAGCTCGGTGGCATCGCCAGCGCGAATACAAAACCGCAAGCGGCGATGATCGTGAACAGGATCATGGCCGCGTGGGAGATGCGCCGCATCCCGAAACGGCGGACGAAGAAGCCATTGGCGAAATTGGCGATCGCAATGCCGCCGGCGCTTGCGGCAAAGGCTAATGGCAACCAGTCGCCGAGACCGAAGACTTCACCGAACACCTGCTGCACCGACATCACATAGGCGCAGATGACACCAGTAAACAGCGTCATGCCGAGCATGTAGCCGCAGGTGATGCGGTTGGTGAGCACGGTGCGGAAGCCTGACAGCACGGAGCGCGTCGATAGCGGCAGCCGCTCCGTCAGGGGCAGGGATTCGTTCATCCGGAAAAACGCCCAGACCAGCAACACCGCGCCGGCGCTGCCGAGCAAAATGAAGATCCACGGCCAGGTCGCAAAGGTGATGATCAGCTGGCCGAGGGCCGGGGCGACGATGGGGACGATCATGAAGACGATCATCACGAAGGACATGACCCGCGCCATCTCGCGTCCGCCGAAACAATCGCGGACCATTGCCATCGTGGTGATGCGGACGGCGGCGGCACCCACGCCTTGCGCGAAACGTAGCGCGAGGAGGACCGCGAAACTGTCGGTCCAGGCTGCGGCGAACATCGTGATGACGTAGAAGACAAGGCCGCCGAGAAGGATGTTGCGGCGCCCATAGGTGTCTGACAGGCTGCCGAAGACGAGCTGCGCCAGGCCGAAGCCGAAGAAGAACACGCCGATCACCAGCTGGGTGTCGTTGGCGGTGGGCACGCCGAGCGCTGCGCCGATCCTGGGTAGCGCCGGCAGCATGCTGTCGATCGCCAGAGACACGCTGGCGGTCATCAGGGCGATGGTGACGATGAACTCCACCAGTCCCAGACCGATGCGCTCCGATCCTCCCGGCGCCACGTCGTTCGATGTTATCGGCTGGGTCATGTGAGGCCTGTCAGTGGGCGAGGGAGGGATCGTTGACGACGGGTGCGTTGTGCGGCCGGAAAAGCTTGCCGCGCTCGGCATATAGGACGAAACCGAGAGCGATCAGCGACACCGTGAAGTAGCCCACCACCATCGGCGTCGCCGTTCCGTCGAAGGACTGGCCGATGGCCGCGCCGATCAGGGCGCCACCGACGGTGCTCATGAAGCCGAGCACGGACGAGGCGGTCCCGGCGACGTGACCGAGCGGCTCCATGGCCAGCGCGTTGAAGTTCGAGCCGATCAGGCCGAACTGGAACATCACCAGCGCGAAGAAGACGATGAACAGCGGAAATGGCATCGGCGACGCGAAGGACAGCTGTACGACCAGCCAAACGAAGGTAATGACGCTAAAGCCGATCAGCGAGGCGTGCGACAGGCGGCGCATACCGAAGCGCCCGACCAGTTGCGAGTTGGCAAAGGATGCAGACGCCATGAAAAGGGCGACACCCCCAAAGGCCAGTGGTGCGTAGACACCGAGCTTGTAGATGCCGACATAGATCTGCTGGGCGGAGTTGATAAAGCCGAACAGCGCCCCGAATATGAAGGTGCTGGCGAGCGTATAGCAGAGCGCGGTGCGGTTCGAGAGAACGATCGCAAAGCCGGCCAGGATCGATTTTACCGTGAAGGGGCGCACGTCCTCGGCATGCAGCGTGTCCGGCATGCGGAAGTAGACCCAGACCAGCACGCAGGACGCGATGGCGGCGATAAATACGAAGATCATGTGCCAGCTGGCAAAAAGCATAATGATCTGGCCAGATCCCGGCGCAATTACCGGCACGATCATGAATACCATCATGATCAGCGACATGACCTCGGCCATCTGCCTGCCGCCATAGATGTCGCGGACGATGGAAATGGTGATGACGCGCGTGGCGGCAGCTCCCAGCCCCTGGACGAAACGCAGTGCCAGCAGGCCGAAGAACGAGGGAATGAAGGCAATGCCGAGCGACGACAGGATGTAGATGACCACGCCGGCAATCAACGGCACGCGCCGTCCGAAGCGGTCCGAAAGCGGACCGTATACAAGCTGTGCGCCGCCAAAGCCCATGAGATAGGCCGAGACGATGTATTGCCGATGATTTTCATTTTCGACGCCGAGGCTGGCGCCGATCTGCTGCAGCGCCGGCAGCATGATGTCGATCGCAAGCGCGTTTAGAGCCATTAGCAGTGCAGCCAGCGCGATGAATTCGCGTTTGCCCATCGGCACGCGGCCAGCGGACATGGCTTCGGAGGAGTTTGCCACGGATTTCATTCCCATAGACGAGCTGAGGCGCTGCCTATGAGGCAGCGCCTAGCAGATGGACTGGACAATGGAAACCGGGCGGGTGCCCGGTGCCCGATCAGGCAACGCGGACGGGGACGCCGTGTTCCTGGAAATGCTGCTGGAGTTCGCCGGCCTGGAACATCTCGGTGATGATGTCGCAGCCGCCGATGAACTCACCCTTGACGTAGAGCTGGGGGATAGTCGGCCAGTTCGAATAGTCCTTGATGCCCTGACGGATTTCAGCGTCGGCAAGGACATTGACGCCCTTGTAGTCGACACCGATGTAATCAAGGATCTGCACGACTTTTCCGGAGAAGCCACACTGCGGAAACTGCGGTGTGCCCTTCATGAACAGAACGACGTCGCTGCTCTTCACTTCATTGTCGATCAATTCGTTGATGCCGCTCATCAGATTATCCTTTCACATGCGGGTTCAAGGCCCGCATCGTCGATTGTTCGTCTTACATAGCATGTGGTCGCTCAAATTCCAGCCGCAATAGTGCGGCATTGCCTTTTTTAGCGGCTGATGGGCGAGGCGGGGTTGGACCAAATGATACCTGCCGAAACATCGCGGCTATGAATATCGAGCGACTTCGTCTAGCAAACCACCTTGCCATGCAGTGTGTCTTTCCAGTCCTGCCGGGCCTCCTGATAACTTGTGTTCGTCGCGGCTCTCGCGACATTGATGGACGTCGATGACAAAGGTTCAGAAGCGGGTCGTCCTGCATTTTCCGGGTTTCGAGCCGCTCGACGCTGCGGCCCACAGGGCGCGTTACGCACGTTCGGCAAAGCAGAGCGCCGAGGTTTGGGGCTACGATGCCGCTATCGGCGATTTCAAGCGCACTGGCGCCACCTCGTATTTCGATGTTAGTGCCAGTGCCAGTGACTGGCAGACCAAAAGCCGCGTGCATATTTTCGATCACAATGATCTCGTATCGGGTCTCAACAGCCGCAACCTCCTCACCCGCCTCGGCTTCGGGTATCTCGCAGCGCTCCGCGTCGTCGTCGGCGGCGGAATGGGCGGCTACTTCCGCCATGCATGGCGCTTCGGATTGTTCTTCGTCTTTCCATTCCTGCTGGTGATGGCGGCATTTGCCGCAGGCATGCTGATAGCCGCTGTGCCCTATTATCTGGGGCTTGGTGCCTGGAGCCTGCTTTTCAGTATGCCGCTTGCTGCAGTGCTCTTTTGGTATGTGTTTCTACCTCGCAGAGACAGGCTGCATACGTTGCATCTGTTTTCGGACTGGGAGATGGCTGTGGCGATGGCGGGGCTGCGTGGCCTCGATGCGCAAGCCTGGCTGGAGCGCTGCGCCGTCGTGGTTCGCGAGGCACTGCGCGAGCCTGCCGATGAGTATGTGATCTCGTCGCACAGCATGGGCTCGACCGTGGCAGCCCATGTGATCGGCCTTCTGCTCGAGCGGGAGCCTGCGTTATTCGAAGGCAAGCGGGTAGTTTTCCTCACGCTTGGAAGCGCGATCCTGCAATGCGCTTTGTTCCGCTCGGCGAAGGTTCTGCGCGCGCGGGTAGGGCTGATTGCGGATTGTCCGGCGATCTCGTTGATCGAGGTCCATTGCCTGACCGACGCCATCCATTTCTACAAGACAAAGGTCGTGGCGCTTTGCGGTCATCCGGAAAAAAGGCAGGGGGATATTATCTTCGTGCGCTTCAAGACCATGCTGAGCGACGTCCACTACCGGAAGATCAAGCGCGATTTCCTGCGCGTTCACCGTCAATACGTGCTGGGGCCGGATCTAAAGGCGCCCTTCGATTTTACGCTGATGACGGCTGGCCCGCTGCCGGCGTCAGATTTCACGCAGTTCACCCAGAAGAAACTGCCGGTCCTCTAGGAACCGGCAATCCTTGTTACTCCGGTATGGACGTCTGCAGCGCCAGGGCGTGCAGTACGCCGCCCATGTTTCCCTGCAGGGCGTCATAGACCATCTTGTGCTGCTGCACGCGTGTCTTGCCGCGGAATGCCTCGGAGACCACCTCAGCCGCATAGTGATCGCCGTCGCCGGCAAGGTCGCGGATCGTTACTGTGGCGCCGGGAATGCCGGCCTTGATCATGTCTTCGATATCGCCGGGTTTCATGGCCATCGTCGTCTACTCCCCTTATTCGGCAGCGGCCAAGGCGCTGCCGTCCATGAAGGCAGGAAACCACGATTCATGGGCATGACGCAACCGGTCGACGGGAACCGACAGAAGCGTGTCGATCACCAGCGCATTGCCACCAACCTTGCCGAGACGACGGAAAGGCACGCCGGCATTTTCGGCATTGATGCAGACGAAGTCGGCGATCTCAGGCTTTACCGCGATGACGTAGCGGGCCTGGTCCTCGCCGAAAAGCAGCGCATGCGGCTGGCCGCGGCATTCACCGAGCGTGATCTCCATGCCCTTGTCCGAGGCCATCGCCATTTCTGCAAGCGTCAACACGAGGCCGCCGGAGGAAATGTCGTGGCAGGCGGTGACCTGATCGTTGCGGATGGCAGAGCGGACGAAATCGCCGTTGCGGCGTTCGGCAAACAGATCGACCTCGGGCGCGGGGCCGCTGGTGTCGCCGAGAATGTCGCGCATGTAGATCGTCGAGCCGAGATGGCTGCCATCGACGCCGATCATCAGGATGTGGTCGCCTTCAGAGGCGCCGCCGATGCGGGCCATCTTGCTCCAGTCAGGCAGCAAGCCAACGCCGGCAATGGTCGGGGTCGGCAGGATGGCGACGCCGTTGGTCTCGTTGTAGAGCGAGACGTTGCCGGAGACGATCGGGAAATCGAGGGCGCGGCAGGCTTCGCCGATGCCCCTGATGGCGCCGACCAGCTGGCCCATGATCTCCGGCTTTTCCGGATTGCCGAAATTGAGGTTGTCGGTCGAGGCCAGCGGCTCGGCACCCGTGGCCGTGATGTTGCGCCAGCATTCGGCAACGGCCTGCTTGCCGCCTTCGAACGGGTCGGCCTCGACATAGCGAGGCGTCACGTCGGAGGAGAAGGCCAGCGCCTTGGTCGGATGGCCGTCGACGCGCACGACGCCGGCGTCGCCACCGGGAAGCTGCAGGGAATTGCCCTGGATCAGCGTATCGTACTGCTCGTAGACCCAGCGGCGGCTCGACTGGTTGGCGGAGCCTACCAGCGACAGCAGCGCCTGGCCGTAGTCGTCCGGGGCTGCGACGAGATTGGCGGGCAGGGCGGCCCGCTTGTCCGACTCGCGCCATGGGCGGTCATATTCCGGTGCCTGGTCGCCGAGATCCTTGATCGGCAGGTTGGCCACTTCGTCGCCCTGATGCAGCACACGGAAGCGCAGGTCGTCCGTGGTCTTGCCGACGATGGCAAAGTCGAGGCCCCATTTGACGAAGATCGCCTTGGCTTCGTCTTCCTTTTCCGGCTGCAGCACCATGAGCATGCGCTCCTGGCTTTCCGACAGCATCATTTCATAGGCCGTCATGCGCTCCTCGCGCACCGGCACCAGGTCGAGATTGAGTTCGATGCCGAGGTCGCCCTTGGCGCCCATTTCGACGGCGGAGCAGGTGAGGCCGGCAGCGCCCATGTCCTGGATGGCGATGACGGCACCGGTCAGCATCAGCTCGAGGCAGGCTTCCAGCAGGCACTTTTCGGTAAAGGGGTCGCCAACCTGCACGGTCGGGCGTTTTTCCTCGATCTGCTCATCGAATTCCGCTGAGGCCATGGTCGCGCCGCCAACGCCGTCGCGGCCGGTCTTGGCACCGAGGTAGACGACGGGCAGGCCGACGCCCTTGGCTTCCGACAGGAAGATGGCATTCGACTTGGCAAGGCCGGCCGCAAAGGCGTTGACCAGGATGTTGCCATTGTAGCGTGCGTCGAATTCGACTTCTCCGCCGACCGTCGGAACACCGAAGGCATTTCCGTATCCGCCGACCCCGGCTACGACGCCGGAGACGAGATGGCGTGTCTTGGCGTGATCGGGGGAGCCGAAGCGCAGGGCATTCATCGCCGCAATCGGGCGGGCACCCATGGTGAAGACGTCGCGCAGGATGCCGCCGACGCCCGTCGCCGCGCCCTGGTAGGGCTCGATGTAGGACGGATGGTTGTGGCTCTCCATCTTGAAGACGACGCAGTCGCCGTCATCGATATCGACAACACCGGCATTTTCACCGGGCCCCTGAATGACGCGGGCGCCTGTCGTCGGCAGTGTACGCAGCCATTTCTTCGAGGACTTGTAGGAGCAGTGCTCGTTCCACATCGCCGAAAAGATGCCGAGCTCGGTGTAGCTGGGTTCCCGACCGATCAGATCCAGAATGCGCTGATATTCATCCGGCTTGAGGCCGTGGGCGGCGATGAGTTCTGGGGTAATCTGAATGGTATTGGAAAGAGTCATGAGCGCTGGAGAGTCCTGACCTGAAGGGGATTTAAGGTCTCTTTAGCGCATGTGGTCTGATCGTGCGATAGGAAAATGGCCACTCAACGCGGCCATCACACAGGAAAGCGCAAGGTCGCTATCAGAACTTGTAGCCAACCAGCAGCCCGGCGCGGGTCATGCCGGCATTAGGGCCATTGCAGAGATCGGCGTGCGAGGAGTGTGCAACCTGCGCCATCAGGCTCCAGTGGCTGTCGAAATTATAGCCTGCGCCGAGATATTCATGAAACAGTAGATGACAGCCGAGCTTGGGGCCATCGTTCTCGGCCGTCAGGTTGCCGTTGTGAATGACACCGCCGAAGCCGGCTTCCGTAAAAATGCCGCTCGAATAGGTCATCGTCCAGGTCAGGCCGCTGTAGAGCTGGTCAGCCGATCCGCCGGTGCCGATGGATGTGCCGATATGGATGCGGGGGTGGGTGATCTGGTCCTTCCAGTCGCCGGCCGGATTGTACCCGAACGGATTGAAGAGCACCTGGACATCCGGAAAGACGCCGTTTTCGTGATCGTGTCCGGTCTGGATCGAAGCGCTTGCGCCGAAGCGCAGTTCGTCGAAGATCCTGGTAGTATCGGCAGGGGCCTGGCTCATGTCCGCTGCAGTGACGGAGGACCCGGAAGCGACGGACGCTAACGCCGCACTGATGAAGGCCAGGCGACGTAAGGTACCATTCAGGCGCATCAGAACCTCCAACAACCACGTGCACGAATCGGTGCAGCAACCAATTCGTAGCACCGGCTCATGTTGCGTAAAGCAGTCGCGGTAGGGCGTTCACGCTTTCCGGGAGGCTGACACCAAAATGCCACAGTTGCTTTAGCTATCGCTATCGTAACCCGCAGAGCCGTTTTCGAGTAGCCGGCGCAAGGTCATGAAGGCCGATTGCACGACGCTGCGGTCCTGGGGAGATGAAAAGGCAATGCGAACCCGGTGATAGACTTTTTCCGTCCGGGCTGCCTTGAACTCGTCCTCGTCGTCGATCAGCACGCCTTCCGCCAGCGCCGCGTTCTTGAACGTTCCCGACAGCCACGGCTCCGGCAGTTTCAACCACAGGAATGGAATATGCGGCTCGGATGAGAATTCGAAGCCGGCAAAGGCTTCCCGCGCCATCGCCTCGCGCGTCGCTATCTCTGCCACCGTGCGGGTTCGAAGCGACAGGGCGTGACCGCTGTGGACGAGACGCGCGCCAGTCTCTGCAAGGATGAACGGCAGTCCTCCGGTCGACATCTTGTGCGTCACCTTCACGCGCTGGGCAAAGTGTGGCGGGCAGGCGACCCAGCCGCCGCGCACGCCCGCCGTCACCGACTTCGACAGTCCACTGACCAGGAATGTGCGTTCCGGCGCAATGCTTGCCATCAGCGGCGTCTGGTCTCCGGTCATCCCGCCATAGATGTCGTCCTCGATCAGCCAGACGCTGTGCCGTCGGGCAATTGCGGCGATGGCACGGCGGCGTGCTTCCGGCATCGTCGTCAGCGTCGGGTTATGGGCGGTTGGCATCAGGAAGGCGAGGCGTGGATGCTGTTGCTGGCAGAGGCGCTCGAAATCATCAGGAATGATGCCCTGCTCATCAGATTCTACGAGGATCGCGCGGCGCCCGAGCAGCCGGGTGGCGCGGCTGACCTGAGTATAGGTGAGGTTCTCGAAGACGATCTTGTCCCCCGGCGAAGTGACTGCCGCAATGACCGCGATTGCTGCGGCATGGGCGCCAAGCGTCGGAACGACATTTTCGACCGCCGGCCGCCAGTCGTTTCGAGAAAGCCAGGCTTGCCCGGCAACCGACCAACTGGCGGGGAACGTGCGGGAGTATGACGAGATCTCCATGCTCTTTTCGCGGCTGATATCGGCAAACAGGCGGCCGATGATCTCGCCCTGTCCGATATCGGGAGCTGCCGTCGTATCCAAGCGAACCGTGGCCAATGGCGCCTCCATGCCGCGCGTGCCGGACAGGGCCTGCGTGATGGGATCCATCTGGGTGATCGGCTTGCTGTGCTCGCGGTCAAGCACGTATGTGCCGCGCCCGACCTCGCCGGCAACCAATCCTCGTTCGTGCACTAGGGCGTAGGCGCGACTGATGGTGCCGATGGTCACGCCGATGTCGAAGGCCAGATTGCGTTGCGGCGGCAGCTTTGCGCCCGGCGGCAATATGCCGTGGCTGATCGCGGTTTCAATGCTGTCGGCGACCCGCACGTAAACCGGACCCGTACCACTGGAAATGTCTGGAAGCCAATTTGTCATGGTGACAATCGTGCCATTGTACCCGTTCAAAGTCAAGATTACGACCGGCGTCTGGGCGAAAATGCAAACGGCAGATTTTTCTCGACAGTAAGGTGGATGCGATGGGTACAATCGATACAATTAGGGAAGCGCGGGGTGCAATCTATAGCGACGCACCGCAGCGGCGTCTTCGTCCCACGGCTTTTGCTGCCGGCATCATAGAGCGGATGGCGGTGTGGTCCGAAAAGAAGCGTAGCCGCCGGGCGCTGCGTGCGCTTTCCATGGATCAGTTGCGCGACATAGGCCTCACTCCCGCAGAGGTCCGGCGGGAGGTCGCGAAGTCATTTTTCTGGGAGTAGCCGGCTTCTGATTTTTAGCAGCCCTTGGTGCCGCCGGCCCAGCGGTTGATGTCTGAGGTGATGCGAGCCGAGTTTGGACCGTTCATCAGCGGTCCGAAGGCAGCAAGCTTCGCCGGGTTGCCTTCTGCCTGGACGACGAGCAAGGGGCGGCCGGTCGGCTGGCTGCGCTCAACAACGAGGAAACGCGGCCGACCGGTGAAGGAATTCAGCTCCGGGGCCATCGTGTAGCGCGCGAAGGCGGGGTCGGATGACTTGAACCAGCAGCCGTGGGCGGCAACCGCAACACGCTCCATCGTCGACAGCGCTGTGCGGGGCTGGGTCAGCGTGACCTCAGGGGCGCGCTTGGATTGGCATGAAGCGGCAAAGACTGCCAAGGCGGAGAGGGCGGCGGCTGTCAGAATTCCGTTGGTAGAAATGCGCATCAATCTGTCTTTCAATCTGTCGGGCCGAACTCGCGTCGCCAATTCACGAGCCAATAAGCTGCCTTTGCGGCGCATTCAGGGAGAACGCGCCGGTCAATGGCAGAATGTCAGGAATGTCTCAGGCCGCGACAATGTCGAGTGCGGAGGCGAATAGGCCACGCCCGTCCGAGCCGCCATGAGCGGCCTCGATCAGGTTTTCCGGGTGCGGCATCATGCCCAGCACATTGCCCTTGGCGTTGATGATGCCGGCAATATGGTTCATCGAGCCGTTGGGATTGCCGTCTTCGAGGTAGCGGAAAACAACCTGGCCGTTGCCCTCGATGGAAGCCAGCGTTTCGGCATCCGCGAAGTAATTGCCGTCATGATGGGCGATCGGACAACGGATCACCTGGCCCTTTTCATAGGCGCGCGTGAAGTCTGTGTCCGCATTGACGACTTCGAGCTTGATTTCCTTGCAGACGAACTTCAGCGAGGCGTTGCGCATTAGCGCGCCGGGCAGCATGCCGGCCTCGACGAGGATCTGGAAACCGTTGCAGACGCCGAGAACCTTGACGCCCTGTTCGGCCTTTTCCTTGATTGCCCGCATGACTGGCATGCGCGCTGCAATGGCGCCGCAGCGAAGGTAGTCGCCGTAGGAAAAGCCACCGGGAATGACGATGAGGTCGACATCCGGGATTTCCGTCTCCGTCTGCCAGACGGTGATTGGCGCAACGCCGGAGATTTTTGTCAAGGCAGCGATCATATCACGATCGCGGTTTAGGCCTGGAAGCTGAACGACTGCTGATTTCATGGGTGCGGTTCAAACCTAGCTTGTGCTTCTGCAAGTTCACGAAGTTCGAGGCGATTTTCGATGCGCTCGAGACGAATGTCTATGTGACCAACGGTATTACGCAGATTATTGAAGTCGCCCTGCAACAAGTGGAACTGTCCGCGCAAGCTGGACATCTCCTGTCGCAGGTCACGCTGGCCCTCCTTGAGGCCTGCAACGTCCCCCTGGATTCGCTTCATCAGCTCGTACATCAGTTCCTGCGTTGCCTCAGTCATTGGACCTTGTCCACAACCCTCAGTCGAGAGCTATAGTATAGTTCTCGATGACCGTGTTTGCGAGGAGTTTTTCACACATGGACTTGAGGTCAGCCTCGGCGCGGACCTTGTCGGTACCGTCGAGGACGACGTCGAAAACCTTGCCCTGACGGACATGGTCCACGCCTTCGAAACCGAGAGCGCCGAGCGCGCCTTCGATTGCCTTGCCCTGGGGGTCGAGAACGCCGTTCTTCAGCGTGACGGTGACGCGAGCCTTGATCACTGGTGTCTTCCTGCCTTTTTACTTGACGAGAACCGGTCCCGTGCCGCGCACGGGCTCATTTTCATTGATGATGCCGAGACGACGGGCGACCTCGGAATAGGCTTCCAGCAGTCCGCCCATATCGCGGCGAAAGCGGTCCTTGTCCATCTTCTCATGGGTTTCGACGTCCCAGAGACGGCAGGAATCCGGCGAGATCTCATCGGCGAGGATGATGCGCATCATGTCGCCTTCGAATAGGCGGCCGCATTCGATCTTGAAGTCGACGAGCTGGATGCCGACGCCGAGAAACAGGCCCGTCATGAAATCGTTGACGCGGATGGCCAACGCCATGATGTCGTCGAGTTCGGCCGGGTTGGCCCAGCCGAAGGCCGTGATGTGCTCTTCCGACACCATGGGGTCGTTGAGGGCATCGGACTTATAATAGAATTCGATGATCGAGCGCGGCAGGACGACACCTTCCTCGATGCCGAGACGCGTTGCCAGCGATCCGGCGGCAACGTTGCGCACGACGATCTCCAGCGGGATCATCTCGACTTCCTTGATCAGCTGCTCGCGCATGTTGAGGCGGCGGATGAAATGGGTCGGGATGCCGATCTTGTTCAGATGGTTGAAGATGTACTCGCAGATGCGGTTGTTGAGTACACCCTTGCCGTCGATGACTTCATGCTTTTTCTTGTTGAAGGCGGTCGCGTCATCCTTGAAGAACTGGATCAGCGTGCCAGGCTCGGGTCCTTCATAAAGGATCTTTGCCTTGCCTTCGTAGATACGGCGGCGACGGTTCATCTTGTAATTCTCTGTCGTTGGCGCCCTTGGGATGGCGCGTAGGGATCAATCTCTGGGCGTCCCCATAAAGGAAAAGAAGCAAATTCACAATGCGCCTGCCTCTCCTTCCTCCGAATCCGCCCTCGGCTGTCAAAGTCGCGGGAATCGTAATGTATCACCGGGATGACAAACTTTACGACGAATATTCAGACGGCGCGAAAGGTCGCAAGACCGTCGCTGCGGGCGGCCTCTAGGCGTTCTCAGGCGGCCTGGACGTTGCGGTCGGGGCGCCAGCACTCGCTGCGGATGAAGGCGGGAATTTCCGCAGCCGGCATCGGGCGCGCGAGCGCATAGCCCTGCAGACTGTCGCAGCCGAGTTCGGCAAGGATCCGGGCATGCTCCATAGTCTCGACGCCCTCTGCGGTGACGCCGATCTTCTGCGAACGACCGATCTCGATGATCGACCCGACGAGCCGCCGTTGCTCCGCCGATGCCACCAGGGGCTTGATGAGTTCGCGGTCGATCTTGAGGGTCTTGGGGCTCAAGCGGAGGAGGCCGACAATGGAGGCATGGCCTGTGCCGAAATCGTCGATTTCGATGTCAATGCCGAATCGCCTCAGACGCTTCAGGTTGGCAAGGGATGTCTCGCCATACTGGTCGAGGGAAATCGATTCGAGCAGCTCGAAGGACACCGTACCGGGCTTGATCTTCAGCGCGCGCAACGCCTTGCCGAGATTGGGGTCAGCCAGCCGGCGGGCGGAGACATTGACCGAGATTTTCGGGATATCGATCCCGGCGTCGCGCCATGACTGCTGGTCCGCGAGGGCTTTTTCCAAGACGAGACGGTCGAGCACGGCGACGACGTCGAGGTCATCGGCCGTCGACATGAAGCGGTCGGGAGACAGGATGCCATGCTCGGGATGTTGCCAACGCACCAGCGTCTCGACGCCGATGACGTTCAGCGTGGATGCAGAGAACTGCGGCTGGTAAAACGGTATGAATTCATGGCGCTCTATGCCGAGGAGGATTTCATCCGATAGGCGCTTGGTGGTGACGATATGCTGGCGGGCATCCAGCGAAAAGAACTCGTGCCTGTTTCGACCGCTGCCCTTGGCGCGGTAAAGCGCGATATCGGCATTCAGCAGCAGTTGCTTGGCATCGAGGTCGTCGCCGCTGTCGAAGGCGATGCCGATGCTGGCGCCGAACCGGATATCGTGGCCTTCGTAGCGAACCGGCTTGTGCAGTTCGCGAATAACCTGTTCGGCGAGGCCGGAAATCTTCCTTGAATATGCCTTCCGGGTGCAGACGATAACGAATTCGTCGCCGCCGATCCGCGCGACGAAATCACCGGCGGCGACGCCATCGCGCAGCACGGAGGCGGCATGCTTGAGCATCATGTCACCGGCGCGGTGACCCAGCGTATCATTGATCTGCTTGAAGCGATCGAGGTCGACATGGAGGACCACGAGGACCGTGCCATCAGCGCGGCACTCTTCGGCTCGTGCCGAGAGCATACGATCGAGATAGCGGCGATTGGGAAGCCCGGTCAGGTGGTCGTGGAGAGCGATGTGCTCGATTTTCTCCTTGGCCAGTTCAAGTTCGATGTTACGGGCTTCTGCGAGTTCCTTGGCGCGGTTAAGCTCGTCCCGGAGCCCGACCTCGGTCGTCACATCCCAGTTGGCGCCGATCATCCTGTTGGTGCCGCTGCCGTCCACAAATGTTGTCGAGCGCCCGCGGATGACACGGACCGTACCATCGGGCCGGACGATCCGATATTCCTGCTCGAAAGCCTCGCGGGCGGCTAGATGGTCCTGGAGATGCCTCTCGATTCTCTCCCGATCATCGGGATGGATGGTTTCGATCCATGCGTCGAGCCGCTTGAGGCTCGGCGTATGTTGCAGGCCGTAGATGACGAGCAGGCGATGGTCCCACTCGACAACCCCTGTATCCAAATTAGCCTCAAAGACACCGATGCCGGAGACATCGAGCGCCAGATCGAGCCGTCTCGACGTGTGTGTCAGCAACTCCTCGGCAGCCTTGCGGGCGGTGATGTCGATATCGGTACCGATAATTCGGGTGGGAGTGCCGTGCTCGTCCCATTCGACGCCGGCGCCGCGGCATTCCATCCAGATCCAGTGGCCGTCCTTGTGACGCTCCCGGTAGCAAAAGGTGCCGCTCACGGCCTTGCCTGAATTTTGCAGCTCGATGGACTTCAACACATAGTCGCGATCGTCCGGGTGAACGGACAGGATCCAGTTTTCAAGTGCAGCGTCGACTTCCTCCTCCGACGTGTAGCCGCGCATTTTTCGCCAGGTCTCGGAATAGCTCAACCGTCCCTTGACGAAGTCGTGATCCCAGACCCCGAGCCCCGAGCCTGTCAGTGCCGAGTTCCAGCGACTTTCCTTTTCGCCGAGGTCTTCGATGAGGCGTTTTTCACGGTCGATATCGGCCAGCTGGATGAGGATGCAATTTTCCGGTGTCGCAAGCTTCGTGAAGGACGCCGAAACCCAGATTGGACGATCCGAGTTGCCCCGCAGCCGCATCGAGACGGCTTCGACGCTGGGCTCGCTTGAAAGCCCGTTCAACTGCCTGCGAAGAAGGGGAAGGTCGTCGGGTAGAGTAAGTTCATCCACCGTCTTATGCCCGGTGGGAGTACCAAACTGCGCACAGAATGCTGCGTTGGCGTAGACCATGCAATGGTCGGCCAGCGAGACGGCAAGGGTTGCTACGGGAACGCGATGGAGAACATCGAAGACGCCCGCCGTCACGCCGTCGAAACGCGTCTCATCGTTTGAAAACCAAGTCAAAGGAGCACCCACAGACACTGCCAATACTGTGGGTGCATTTGATTAATTTGAGATAAACAACATAAGCGGAAAAGCTAATGTAACTTTGCCCTCAAACAGTCAGGGGAGTTTTTATGGTTTCAGTTTGCTGAGAAACTGCGCAAAGACCATCGTGCCCTCGGGCCAGGGACCATGGCCGGAATCGGCGTTGATGTGGCCGGCCTCGCCAGCGTCGATCAAGGTAGACCCCCAGCTCTTGGCAATCTCCTCGGCGTGCTCATAGGTGCCGAAAGGATCGTTGCGGCTGGCGATGGTCATCGATGGAAAGGGCAGTGTATCGCGCGGATAGGGGCCGAAGGTCATCAGGTGCTTCGGGCGGATTTCCGGGTTGGTAACGTCTGGTGGGGCCACGAAGAAGGCGCCGGCAATAGGCTTCTTGAAATGCGGGATGGCATGCAGCACCGAGGGCACGCCCAGCGAATGGGCGATCAGAACCACGGGCTTGGTCGAGGCATTTACCTCTTCGGCGATGCGGGCTGCCCAGTCGTCTCGCACCGGCTTCGACCACTCCGCCTGCTCGACGCGCCGCGCCGTGCTGAGCTTCTGCTCCCAGCGCGTCTGCCAATGGTCAGGACCGGAGTTGGTATAGCCGGGGACGATGAGGATATCTGCTTCGGATACTTTCATGCTTCTGCCATCTGTGAGCTGAACACGCCGGTGCCGGGATGAAGGCGGAGCCAGACGCTGCCGCCTTAGGATCGTCAGCCGAAAACGCGGCGGAAGATTGTGTCGACATGCTTGGTGTGGTAGCCGAGGTCGAATTTCTCGCGCAATTCTTCTTCGGAAAGCGCGGCGCGGACTTCGGGGTCGGCAAGCAGTTCTTCGAGGAAGTCCTTGCCCTGTTCCCAGACCTTCATGGCATTGCGCTGGACGAGGCGATAGGAATCCTCGCGCGAAACGCCGGCCTGGGTGAGGGCGAGCAGCACGCGCTGGCTCATGACCAGGCCCTTGAACTTGTTCATGTTGCGAAGCATGTTCTCGGGATAGATGACCAGCTTTTCGATGACGCCGGCAAGCCGGTTGAGTGCAAAGTCGAGCGTGATGGTGCTGTCTGGACCAATCGCGCGCTCTACGCTCGAATGGCTGATATCGCGCTCGTGCCAGAGGGCAACGTTTTCCATGGCGGGGATAACCGCCATGCGCACCAGCCGGGCGAGGCCCGTCAGGTTTTCGGTCAGCACCGGGTTGCGCTTGTGCGGCATCGCCGACGAGCCTTTCTGGCCGGGCGAGAAGAATTCCTCCGCCTCCAGGACCTCAGTGCGCTGCATGTGGCGGATTTCGATGGCGACGTTTTCGATCGAGGAGGCGATCACGCCCAGCGTGGCGAAATACATGGCATGGCGGTCGCGCGGGATGACCTGTGTGGACACCGGCTCGGCAGCAAGACCGAGCTTCTCGCAGACATATTCCTCGACTGACGGATCGATGTTGGCAAAGGTGCCGACGGCGCCGGAGATAGCGCCGGTTGCGATCTCTGTGCGGGCGGCGACGAGGCGGGCGCGGTTGCGGACCATCTCGGCGTAGAAGCGGGCAAAGGTCAGGCCCATGGTGGTCGGCTCGGCGTGGATGCCGTGGCTGCGACCGATACGGACCGTGTCCTTATGCTCGAAGGCGCGGGTCTTCAGCGCCGCGAGCAGGCGGTCGAGATCGGCCAGCAGCAGGTCGCTGGCGCGCACAAGCTGGATGTTGAAGGTGGTGTCGAGGACGTCGGAGGATGTCATGCCCTGGTGGACGAAGCGGGCATCCGGGCCGACGATTTCCGACAGATGCGTCAGGAAGGCGATGACGTCGTGCTTGGTGACGGCTTCGATCTCGTCGATACGGTCGACGTCGAAGGTTGCCTTGCCGCCTTTTTCCCAGATCGTCTCGGCCGCGGACTTCGGTATGACACCGAGGCTTGCCAGCGCATCGCAGGCATGGGCCTCGATCTCGAACCAGATGCGGAACTTCGTTTCGGGCGACCAGATGGCGACCATGTCCGGTCGGGAGTAGCGAGGGATCATAAGCTCTCAGCTTTCTTCAACAGCAGGAATTTCAAGGCTTGCCGCCCCTTTAGCAAAGACGGATGACAATCTCAACGCTTGGCGGGCGCTCATCGCAGGCGTCGCGCCAGATAGTAGCTTGCCGTCGGCAGCCAGATGAGCCCGAGCGGCAGAAACAGGCGGCTGCCGAGCACACCGAACTGATAGACCGCACTGGCACCGGTGAAGACGAACTGGAACATCCAGATGAGCGATCCGGCCGGTGCATGCCAGCGCGAATAGAAGACGCGGTAGTCGAGCGCGAAGAGAAAAGCCGTCATCGACATGGTTGCGAGCGCCAGGCAAAGCAGGCAGGCAGCAAAGCGTGTCTCCACCGGTTTGCCGCCCGATAACCAGCCAGCCGCCGTTACAGCAAGAGGCCAGGCGAGGGCGCCGCCGAGGAAATAGACGATCAGCAGGCTGTCGAGCCGGTCCGTCTGCAGGCCGTTGTGCCGGTAGAGCGCCAGTGCCGCGGAAAGCGTCATCAGGGCGCCCCAGGCAACAGCGCCTGTCAGATGCAGCGGTACGGTCGTTGTCCGCGCCGCCTTGTCGATCAGCGACGGCTCACGCCGCGCCAACGCGGCCCTGCTCAGCAGCGGCACGCAGATCGCCGACCGTCTTGCGATAGGCTTCAGCCGAGCCGCCCTTGAAGATTGCCGACCCTGCGACCAGCACATTCGCACCGGCTGCGGTGATCATCGATGCGGTTTCCACGGTCACGCCACCATCGACCTCGAGCTCGATCGGTCGGTCGCCGATCATCTGCCGGGCCTTGAGGATCTTGTCGGCCATTGCGGGGATGAACTTCTGCCCGCCAAAGCCTGGGTTGACCGACATGATGAGGATCAGGTCGACATCGTCGAGCACGTTTTCCAGCACAGACAATGGGGTCGCCGGATTGAGTGTGACGCCGGCCTTCTTGCCGAGATTGCGGATGGTCTGCAGCGAGCGATGCAGATGCGGGCCAGCCTCGGCATGCACGGTGATGCGGTCGCAACCGGCCTTGGCAAAGGCTTCCAGGTAGAAATCGACGGGCTCGATCATCAGATGGCAGTCGAAAGTGGCATCGGTAAAACTGCGCAGGGACTTGATGACATCGGCGCCGAACGAAATGTTGGGCACGAAGTGTCCGTCCATGATGTCGAGGTGGATCCAGTCGGCGCCTGCCGCGGTCACGTCACGGACTTCCTGGCCCAGCTTGGAGAAGTCGGCGGCGAGAATGGAAGGGGCAATTCGGATCGGCAACGGCATGGTCGGGGAAACTCCAAAGTCATCTGACGCTTGATTATCACCGGATGGGAGGAACGGCAACGACGCGCCGCCAGCACTCCACCCGGGCAGGGGCTTGCCGGCTAGTTGCCGGGCGAGACCGGCGGCTGGAAGCGATGGTCGCGCCATTCCAGCAGGCGATAGGGGTTCTCGGTCAATTCGTGATCGTTGCCGAAGGCGACGGGGCCGACCGGTGTCTGCCATGTCGTTCCCACGAGCTTCGCGGCGACTGGGGTCTTGTCCGCCAGCGCTGCGGTGACGGCCTGGTCGGCGATCAGGGCAGCCGCCGCCGTCGGCAGGACGTAGCCTTCCGGCTCGACACCGGCGTCGCGCAAGGCTTTGGCAGCCTGTGCGGCCGGGGGAAGGCTGGCATAGTCCGGTATGGTCACGGCAAGCACGCCGTCGGCAAGCGGAATGGGCTGGTCGGCAGCCCGCATCGCATCGCCTCCCATGATCTGCAGGGCATCCTTGTCCGCTGCCGCATCGCGGGCGATGATTGCGACGTCACTGCGGTCTCCGCCGACAAGCAGGGCTGTGGCGCCAGCCTTTTTCAGGCGCCTGCCGAGGCTGATCTGCTGATCCTGACCGGGACGAAGCGTGTCGTTGAAGACCGGTTTCAGGCCGTTTTCGTCAAGGCCGGTGCGCACGGCATCGACGAGTTCCCGGCCATGGATGGTGCCGTCATCGACCAGCGCCAGCGGCTGCGAGGCCCAGTTCTGCAGGATGACGCCGATTATCCGCTTTGCCTCGGCGCTGTCTGCCGGGGCGAGACGGAAAAACGGCCAGCCGTTCTTCAACGCATCTTCCATCAGGATATGCGAGCGCACGGACACGGTGATGGCAGGGATGCCGGCATCTTTCAAGCGCGGAAGCGCACCTTCCAGCGAATCGCTGCAGAGGAAGCCGATGGCGATTTGCACCTTGGCCTTGATCAGGGCGTCGGCGATGACCTGGCCGCTGTTTTCGGTGCAGGGTTCGTCAACTGTCGTCAGGGCGTCGTTGGCGGCCTGTGCCTGGAATTTTGCGCCGGCAATCATCTGGGCGCCGAGCGATGCGAAGGTGCCGTTCTGGGGCGCGACCACGCCGATGGAAACGCCGGCCGCATGGCTGCTTTCCGCCGCAGACAGCAGCGCCAGGGCGAGCAGGGATCGACGCAGCCTGTTCATGAAAGGAAAATCCCGATTGTTTCTCCTGTTCTTTTATCGGACCACTCCCTGCCGTCAAAGAAAATCCGGTACAAGACGTGCTTTCACCTGAGCATGGTGGAAAAGCTGGCGCGTGGGCTCCATATTGGCGATGCCAGCAGCAGAATGGGAGAGATCGCTTGGAACAGTCGTTGGATCCGGCCCATTTCAGAGACGCCATGAGCCGCTACGCCGGCCACGTGCAGCTGGTTGCGACCGTGCATGAGGGTGTCCGTCGCGGCGTGACGATCACGGCGGCCTGCTCGGTCTCCGACAATCCAGCGACGGTGCTCGTCTGCCTCAACAGCGGCAATGCCAAGAACGACATCTTCCTCGCGAGCGGCATCTTTTCGCTGAACGCACTCGGCGCCCATCATCAGGTGCTGGCCGATGCCTTCTCCGGCAAGACGCAGCTGTCCACCGACGAGCGCTTTGCCATGGGCGGTTTCGACACGCTGGCGACCGGCGCGCCCGTTCTGGTCGACGCCCTCGCTGCCTTCGATTGCAAGGTTGTCGATGTGACGCGCGGCACGACCCACAACGTCATCTTCGGGGAAGTGGTGGCTGTGCGTTTCAGTGAGCGACGCCCGGCTCTGCTCTACATGCACCGCGACTACCACGCCGTTGGCCGATAGATCTTCGTCCGGGCGGCGTGTTGACACATGCCGGCCTGACTTTAACTTTGGCTATCGGCGCTTGATTGCCATGCATTCCCCATCTTTTGTGGGGTCCAGGAGGACCAATGTCGATACTTGCAGGAACGGATGTCCTCGATACAGCCGAAAGATGGGCTGCTTCCGGCACGGCAGTGGCACTGGCGACGGTGACCGAGACATGGAGTTCGGCGCCGCTGCCGGTGGGAACACAGATGGTGGTCTCCGCGGACGGTGCCACAGAGGGTACGCTCTCGAACGGTTGCATCGAGAGCGACGTGGTTGCTGCAGCGCTCGAGGTCATCGCGACCGGCGCCGGGAGGCTCATGGATTTCCGGGTGACCGACGAGGTGGCCCGCGCTGTCGGCCTCTCCTGCGGTGGCAGGATCGAGGTCTACATCGAGAAGGTAGGCTGATGCGAATGGAAACGCTTAGCCAGCTATGTTCTTTGCGTCGTGACCGGCATGCCGCTGTTGTCGTCACCGATCTCGTGGATGGGACGGAGCGGCTTGTGGTCGAAGGCGAAGGGATCGACGGCGCTCTTGGCGATGCGGTCACATCTGCATTCCGGAGCGGCAGATCGTCGAAGATTGCACTCGACGGAAGCCAGCTTTTCCTCAACATCCATGTGCCAGAACCTAGAATCGTCGTCATCGGCGCGGTGCGGATAAGTCGAGCACTGGCGTCGATGGCGAGTGTGGCGGGATTCGATCTCACGATCATCGATCCCCGGATCGGCTTTTCGTCTGCCGATGGCTTCGAGTCGGCGCAGCTTATCGTCGGCTGGCCAAGGGAAAAGCTGGTGGTGGATCGCCACACCGCTGTGGTGGCGGTGGCGCATGAGCCTGATATCGACGACTACGCCATCGGCGCTGGGCTGCAAGCCGGGTGCTTCTATGTCGGTGCGCTGGGCAGTCGACGGAGCCATGCCGCGCGCCTGCTGCGTTTGCAGGCGGAGGGGTTTGGCGATCCGGACCTTTCGAGGATACATGCGCCAATCGGGCTCGACATAGGGGCCGTGACCCCCGCCGAAATTGCCGTCGCCATTCTGGCGGAGATTATCCAGTCATGGCGTCGCCGGTCCCCATCCTCGGCTGGGGAGGCAGCCTGATGCCGGAAAAGATCGCACGCTATTCCGTTGCAATCGTGGTGCTGGCAGCCGGTAAAGCCAGCCGCATGGGTGGTCCGCACAAGCTGCTGGCAACATTCGATGGCATCCCGCTGGTGACGGTCATGGTAGAACGGGCTTGCGCAACGGGCGCGCCGGTCTTCGTTGTCACCGGGCACAGACATCTAGAAATAACGGCCGCACTGGCGGGGCTCGATATCGAAAACGTCTATAATCCGGATTTCGAAAGCGGTATGGCCAGCTCTCTCGTCGCTGGTTTCGGCGCCGTGTCGGCGTCGGGGAGCGTTGGCGTGCTGGTGATGCTGGCCGACATGCCCGGCGTCGAAACCTCCGATCTCATGGCGCTGATCCAGGCGTTTCAAGCGGCCGGCGGCGAGGCTATCGTCCGCGCGGTCTCGGATGGAGAGCGTGGCAACCCGGTGATCCTGCCGATTTCGCTGCGCTCAGCCGTGATGGCACTGAGGGGCGATGTGGGTGCGCGCGGTATAATCGATGGGTGCGGCCTGCCGGTTGTCGATGTCGAGATCGGTCGTGCTGCGCATCTCGATGTCGATACGCCCGATGCCGTCCTTGCAGCCGGTGGCACTCTGAAGGAGTAAGGTCTTGGACAATCTTGATATCGAGGAAATGTTTGCGGCACTCGGGCCGGTGACAATCAAGCGGATGTTCGGCGGCAAGGGCGTCTATCATCAGGGCCGGATCATCGCCCTGGATTTTCGCGACGAGATGCTGCTGAAGGCCGACGATGTCAGTTCGCCCGCTTTCGAATCGGCCGGCGCCAGGCGCTGGTCGTACGAGGGGAAGAAGGGCAAGCCGGTGTTCATGCCGTATTGGTCGATCCCGGAGGATGCGTTCGACGATCCCGATGTCATGGCAAAATGGGTGCGGCTTGCATACGAGGCGGCGCTGCGGACGGAGAAGTAACGGCTGAAGTCAGGGAAAGAGATCGGTGTCTAGGTGGTCGATGGCAGCCCTGGTAAAGGCAGAAAGCGGGCTTGGCAGCGCGTTGCGGCTGAACCATCCGAATTCGGATAATTTGTCCGGCTCCATCAGCGATGGCTCGCCGGCAAAATCCGTGCAGACGTAAATCAGGGACACCCAGTGCTGGCGGTCCGCCTCGATGATCTGCTCCGTCGTGCAGAGCAGATCGATCTGTCCAATCTGGAGACCACACTCTTCCCCTGCCTCGCGTTTGGCAGCAGAGGCGGAGGCTTCCATCAGGTCGATCTTGCCGCCGACGATGTTCCAAAATCCGGCTTCGGGCGCCTTCATCCGCTTATAGAGCAGAAGCTTGCCGTCACGAAGGATGGCAAGCCCGGTGCCCAGCCCCGGAAAATCGGTGCCCGGTGCAGTCATCAGACCTTGGCGGCAGTGACGATCAGCATGAAAGCAGGGATGTCGTCTCCGAAACCCAGCGGTGTCGGGCCGTCGTCCTGGTCGCGATGATAGCGGGCACGACGTTCGCGATTGTCATCGTTTGCCGGGTAAGGGCGGCCGGGATTGTTGCGAGAATTATTGTTCTGCGGCTTGTTAGTCTCGATCTTGCGCTCGTTCTTCACAACTTCGGCCTTTGGTACGGGTGCAACTTCGACGGGTTGAACGACAGTATCAACCACGTCGATATCAGCTTTGTGAACGGGATGGCTCGGTGCAGAACGACCTCTGCCGCGACCGCGTTCCTTGTCTTTGTCGCGGCTGCTGCCACGGCGCGGACGTTCGGTTTCCTGGCTTTCATCTGCCGGCGGGAGAGCGTTCAGGTCGCCGTTAAGCCATTCGATCTTCTGATCGATCAGCTTCTCGATGGCATCGATATACTTCGTATCACGCTTGGTCACCAGCGTGAATGCTGCGCCCGAGCGACCGGCACGTCCCGTGCGGCCGATGCGGTGGACATAGTCTTCCGAATGGATCGGAACGTCGAAATTGAAGACGTGGCCGACATCGGGCAGATCGAGGCCGCGTGCGGCAACGTCGGATGCCACCAGCAGTTGGATTTGGCCATCGCGGAAATTCTGCAGCATCGTCGTGCGCGAGCGCTGGTCCATGTCGCCGTGCAGCGCGCCGACTGAAAAGCCGTGGCGCTCGAGCGAGCGGAAGAGATCGGCAACATCGACCTTGCGGTTGCAGAAGATGATCGCGTTCTTGAGATCCGTCTGGGCGTTGATGAGGTCGCGCAGTGTCGCGCGCTTTTCGTAATCCTTGCCGTGCGAGGCAACGAAACGCTGCGTCACGGTCTTTGCCGTCGAGGACGGCAGCGATACTTCGATGCGTTCCGGGTTCTGGAGGAAGCGGTCGGCCAGCTTCTGGATTTCCGGCGGCATTGTGGCCGAGAAGAACAGCGTCTGGCGGGTGAACGGGATCATCTTGACGATGCGCTCGATGTCCGGGATGAAGCCCATGTCGAGCATGCGATCGGCTTCGTCGATGACCAGGATCTCGACGGCTGACATCAGCAGCTTGCCGCGTTCGCAATGGTCGAGCAGGCGTCCAGGCGTGCAGATCAGCACGTCGGCGCCGCGCTCGAGCTTCTTGTTCTGCTCTTCGAACGACACGCCGCCGATCAGCAGCGCGACATTCAGCTTGTGGTTCTTGCCGTATTTTTCAAAGTTCTCAGCCACCTGGGCTGCCAGTTCGCGCGTCGGCTCGAGGATCAGCGTGCGCGGCATGCGCGCCCGGGCCCGACCCTTTTCGAGCATGGTCAGCATCGGTAGCACGAACGAGGCGGTCTTGCCTGTTCCGGTCTGCGCAATGCCGCAGATATCGCGGCGCTGCAGCGCAAACGGGATGGCGCCGGCCTGGATCGGAGTAGGGATGGTGTAGCCCGCGTCGGTGACAGCGGATAGGACTTTTTGGCTCAGGCCAAGGTCAGCAAATGTGGTCAAAGGGAAAACTGTTTCCGTTTCGGTTTGGTCGACCGCACGATGAGTCGACAGGCTGTATGCCGCAATGCAGCGCCACATAGTATCAAAACGCCCTGAAGTCAAGGAAATGAGGCAACGAGGGAGTGTTCCCGGCGCGCGGGGTAAAAAAATTCCGTCGCGCGGTGGCCTGTTGCATTGCTGTCATGATCATAGGGACAAAAATGCCCCGGGCAAAGCGATAAATTGCAAGGCTAGCTAATTGATATAGCTGGCAAGCTTGATGCCTGCATTGACGAAGTACATCGGGTCAACGGGACGTCCGTCCTCGCGGACTTCGTAGTGGAGATGGGTTCCGGTCGACCGTCCCGTGCTGCCGGCAAGGCCGAGTTGCTCGCCGGCCTTGACCGTATCGCCGGCCTGGACGGTGATGGCTGCCATATGACCGTAGCGTGTCGAGATGCCATCGCCGTGGTCTATTTCCACCATGTTGCCATAGCCGCCGGCCCAGCCTGCCGAAACGACCTTGCCCGGCGCCGTTGCCTTGATGGCCTCGCCGGGATCGAAATGGAAATCCACGCCGGGATGCAGCGCCAGCTTGCCGAAGAAGGGGTCCTTGCGGTTGCCGAACGGGCTGGTGATCAGCTTGCCCTGTGCGGGGTTGCGGAAGGGCAGCTGTTCGACCGTTCCGCGCGCTGCTTCAAGCCGCGTCAGCGCCGTATCGAGATTTGCCAGCGACTGGTCGAACGGGTCGACATTCTCCGGCGGCAGGAAAGGGCCCCCGACGCCTCCATCGTCATCGATCGCGGCGGGGGACGCCGGAACTGTGACGCCCACCGTCTTGATGATCGACTGGATGTTATCGGCTGTGTCGTCGGCGCCATCGGTCAGCCGCTTGATGCGCTTCAGCTGGTCCTGCTCGATCTTCTTCAGCGACAGGGTGACCTTGGAGAACACCCGGTCGGCATGGTCGGCGACGGTTTCCTTGGCGGGCAGGTAGGCGAGCGTCGAGTTGTCGGGGGTGACTTCCGCAGGGCTACCGGCGTTGGCCAGTTCGAGGGCCTTTTGTCGGGCGGTCAATTCGGCATGATCTGCACCGGGGGCCGGTGGCTGCTTGTCGATGACGCCCGAGCTTTCGGCCCGGTCCAGCAATGCATCGAGCTTGCCGTGACGCGACGAGAGCGACATCTGCTGCTGCATCAGCTTGTCGACCTTCTGCTCGACTACCTGCTGGTCGAGCAACTGGCGCGAGGTGACGCGGTCAACCTGCGCCCTCAATGCGGCAATTCGGTCTTCGTAATCATATTGCATGCGCGCCTGGCGGGCCATGGTGGCGCCGATCAGATCGTCACGCAGGACGAGATAGGAGGTTGCCAGCAGATAGCCGATGACGAGGATTGCAGCGCATCCGATGGCGGATGCCATCATCCAGGGGCGCAGCGTCATGTGCCGGACCTTGTCGCCGCTGGCGAGGATGATGACATGCTGCTGCCGGGCGCCGCCAAAAATCCTGTTCTGCTGTCCGTTTCCCACGGCGATTCTCCCACCGCAGCGTTTCTGCGCTGCAGGCAGGATTAGGCACGAGCATGGTTAACAAAGCCTTTCCGCAGGCTTGCCTGCGGCAAAATCGTTTGCAAAATCAACTGCGGTTGGTGGAGGTCAGCGAGCGGTAGAAGGACGGCGTCAAGCCGGCCTCGGCACGTGCAATATCATTGAAGGGCGCCTTCAGAGGACCCCTGAAATTGCTGCGGACGAGCGCCTGGAACGTTGCGACCGGATCGCGTTTCTCGCGGGCGCAGAGAAATCTGAACCACTTGGCGCCAACCGCGACGTGGCCCTTTTCATCCTCGTAGATGACATCGAGGACGGCGGCGCTTTCGAAGTCTCCGGTTTCGCGCATCTTGGTCTGCAGCGCCGGCGTCACGTCGAGGCCGCGTGCCTCAAGAATGAGCGGTACGACGGCCAGGCGCGCCGTCAGGTCGGTCCGGGTGGCGTGGGCTGCCTGCCACAGGCCGTCATGGGCGGGCAGGTCGCCGTAGTCGGCGCCAAGCTGCTGCAATCTCTGACGCACCAGCCGGAAATGCTTCGCCTCCTCGAACGCAACCTGCATCCAGCCATCGAAAAACGAGTTCGGGACCTTTTCGGTCGCAAAGCGGGCGACGATGTCGAGCGCGAGGTCAACGGCATTCAATTCGATATGAGCGATGGCGTGGAGAAGCGCAATGCGGCCCTTTACACTGTGAAGGGACCGCTTTTCCATATTCTTCGGCGGGATCAGTTCCGGCTTTGCCGGGCGTCCCGGGCGATCCGGCAGGACAGGGTCGAGCGGCGAGCGCAGCGACAGGACGCGGGCGAACCAGCGTCTGGCGGTCTCCTGCGCAAGCTCGGCTTTGCGCTCGACATCGCACGCACCGATGGCCGCGATCGCCCCGCCGCGAAGCGAGACGATGGCGGCGGCTTGCACATCGGAGACTGTCACGGCGTCCGCGTCGCGCTCAGAGCGCACGGACGGCCTCCAGGACCTCCTCGGCGTGACCGGGCACCTTGACCTTCTCCCAGATCCTGACGATTCGGCCATCTGCACCAATCAGCACGGTGGTGCGCTCGACGCCCATGTATTTCTTGCCGTACATGCTCTTTTCCTTCCAGACGCCATAGGCTTCCAGCGTGGATTTTTCCTCGTCGGCAGCGAGGATGACGCCAAGGGAATGTTTCTTTACGAACTTGTCGTGGCTCTTGACGGAATCCGGCGACATGCCAATTACCACTGCACCGGCTTTCTCGAATTCCGATGCGAGACCAGTGAAGGCCACTGATTCGGTGGTGCATCCCGACGTGTCGTCCTTAGGGTAGAAGAACAGTACGACAGGCTTGCCCTGAAACGCTGCAAGGGAGACGTTTCCGCCCCCGTCACGTGGAAGATCGAAAGCGGGCGCATTTGCGCCGACACTGAGTTCTGTCATGGGAAAACCTTTCTTTTGCCGGGATTTTGATGACTATACCGACTATGCCGATATAGTGAAATGTGCTTGGCGCCGCTCTTGCGGACCGTCAACTGTAAAAACGCATGACAGAAGGACGCGGTGGATTGATCCGGGGCGAAAAGTTGAAATTCCGCAAGAAGGATCTGGTTCCGCTCGATCAAATGCCGTCCTCGCAGGTCGACGATCCGATTATCGTCAATAGCCCGCGCCGCCGCCGTCGCCGCCGTGGACATGTCTGGCATGCGACCCGCATAACCGGCGTTTTCGCCATCTTTATCGTGCTGATCGCCGGTGTCGTCATCGCCAGCATCGAGAGCGGGATCTTCGACGAACCGCTCTCGGTCAAGGCCCAGGCTGCCCTCGATAACGCCATCGGACCGCGCTACAAGGCCGAGGTCGGCTCGACGGTGCTGCGGTTCACCTCCGACATGCAACTCGCGCTCGAGGCGAGCGACGTCAATGTCGTCGACCAGGAAACCGGGAAGCACCTCTCGACCATGGGCGCCGTGCGCATGGTTCTCGATCCGTTTGCGCTCGTTCAGGGCCGAATCGCAATCGCAACAGTCCGGGCCAAGGGTATAGCTCTCGACACCGCGCTGCTGCCGCAGAGCGAGCCTATCGATGTCGCCAATCTCCGGGTAGACAGCATCCCGACCGCGCTGGAATCGGCATTCTCCAATCTCGATTTCCTGCAGCATTTCGTTGAACGCGGCGGTACGGATGCCGTCGAGATATCCGGCCTTGCCGTAAAGCTCGCAAGACAGGACGGTGGCACGCCGATTTCGCTGGTGATCGACCAGCTGGCGTTTTCACGTCCGACGCCCAACACGCTGCGCTTGAAAGGCCAGCTATCGATCGACGGCTCAGTGGCGTCGCTGGATGTGAATGCCACCCAGGAGGCCGATCGGCCGTCGTCGATGACGGCCGTGATCCGCCACCTCGATCTGGTGCCGCTGTCGATGGCTTACGATTCGAACGGGACGCCGCGGCAGGGGATTACCGGCTTTGCGGACGTCTCGCTGTCGTCTACCCGTGGCGCATCGGGTGTCGATCCCAAGCTGACAGCCGCCATCAAGGTGCTGCCCGGCACGCTCTATATGGACCGCGATGCGCAGGAGATTTCCGGCGCGGATATCAATCTCAGCTACAATTCGGATCGCCAGGCGCTCGAGATCAACAAGTCGCTGGCGACGTTCCAATCGACGGTCGTGCCGTTTTTCGGTTCGGTTATCGACCTCGACCGGGTCGATCCGACCGCTGCCAAGGGTTTTGGCGTCGATTTCCGGATCGCCAACGCGACGGCAGCGACTTCTGAAGCCGGTGAAGCTCCGCTCAGCTTCGATGGCCATGCCAATGGCCGCTACATGACGGCCGACAAGGAGCTGAAACTCGACACCATCGGCATCACCACGCCGATGGGATCGCTGTTTGGTTCCTTGCGGCTGCGCATTGCGCCGGGTTCGCCGGAAATCAGCTTCGGCGCCCAGGCGGAGCAGCTGCAGGCCGCTGCCGTCAAACAGCTGTGGCCTTTCTGGATGTCGCCTAAAGCGCGCACCTGGGTACAGGGCAACCTGTTCGGCGGGGCCATGAGCAACGCCACGATTTCACTGTTCATTCCCGGCGGGCGGCTTGCCCAGGCGGCGGCAACCGGTAATCTGCGGCTGGACGAAAACGAGATCCATCTGGCTTTCGATATCAACGGTTCGCGCCTCAACGTGCCCGGTGAAATTCCGCCTATCCGCGACATGACGGGTCACTTCGACCTCAAGGGTCCGGTTATTTCTGTCGATATCGTCAAGGGTACGTCGTATTTTCCGTCTGGCCGACAGGTCGCAGTCGGTCCGAGCACCTTTTCCATTCCTGCGGTTTACGACAAGCCGCTGACCGCGAAGATGAAGCTGGCGCTTTCCGGCAATGGCGACGCGGTTGGTGAGTTGCTGAGCTTCAAACCCTTGAGCGTATTGCAGCGCACCGAGTTCAAGCCCGAGGATTTCAGCGGCAAGATCGACGCGGATGTCGAGGCGACGCTTGGCCTGATCAACGATCAGGACCCGCCGCCACCAGTCTGGAAGGCCAGCCTGCAGCTCCACAAGGTCGACGTCCTGAAGGCCTTCGACGGTCGCAAGATCACCAATGTCGACGGTACCATCGATGCCGATCCGCAGGAGGTGCATCTCGCCGCAGACGCGCTTATCGACGGCATCCCGGCGCAAATCGATATGGTCGAGCCAACGGAAAAGGGATCGTCCATCAAGCGTGAGCGCGTTGTCGACGTGACGCTTTCCAATCAGCAGCGGGAGACCATCCTCCCGGGGCTCTCCGATTTCGTCGACGGGCCGCTGAAGGTGAAGGTCACGCGGATCGATGAAAACCGGCAGGACATCAAGATCGACCTGACCAAGGCAGCGCTCACCGTGCCCTGGATCGGCTGGTCGAAGGGAAGCGGTATTGCTGCCAATGCCGAGTTCGAGGCATCGGGGCCGGCCGACCAGCCATCGTTGAAGAACTTCACGCTAAAGGGTGATGGCTTCGGGGCTACCGGCTCCATCCAGGTGGGCAAATCCGGATTGTCATCCGCCGACTTCTCGAGCATCAAGCTATCGTCGGTTGACGATTTCGCCTTGTCGATCAAGCGCACAAAGGGCGCGTACGACGTGAGGGTGGATGGCAACGCCGCCGATATCAGGCCGATCCTGGCGCGATTGAAGGCGCCGAGCAAGGGCGACGCCGGCGGTAGCGACAAGACGGATGCGACGATCCGTGCCAAGCTCGACAAGATCATCGGCTTCAACGACGAGACGATCAGGAATGTCAGCCTTGTCTATGCGCTTAACAACGGCAAGGCGACGCAGGCCGACTTCTCCGGCGTCACCCGGACCGGGCAGGCTGTTGTCACGGAGATGACAAAGGGCGGGCAGAGTGGCACGTTCCATGTCACCAGCAGCGACGCCGGCTCGGTGGCACGGTTCGTCGATGTCTACGGCCACCTGAAAGGCGGCTTGCTCAATCTCAACCTTCGCGCCGACGGCGACGACAGCTGGGACGGGTCCATCGATATCAGGCGTTTTTCCATCGTCAACGAGAAGAAGCTGCAATCCATCGTCACGACGCCGGCGGGACGGGACGGCGAAAGCCTGAACTCCGCCGTCAAGCACGATATCGACACCAGCGCGCAGAATTTCCAGCGTGGCTTTGCGCACCTGTCCATCCGCAAGGGTGTGGTGTCCGTCGAGAACGGCGTCGTGCGCGGCGACCAGGTGGGGGCGACGTTCCAAGGAACGATCAAGGATGCCAAGGGCAACACCGACATGACCGGCACGTTCATGCCCGCCTACGGCTTGAACCGGCTGTTTGCCGAGGTGCCGATCGTCGGCTTCCTGCTTGGCAACGGTACCGACCGCGGCCTGATCGGCATCACCTTCAAACTGACGGGCCCATTCGATTCGCCCAACCTGGTGATCAACCCGCTCTCGGTCATCGCCCCCGGCATCTTCCGGCAGATTTTCGAATTCTAGCGGAGACAAAAAGGCCGGCACGATGGCCGGCCTGATCGCGATGATTTTAGTGCCTCAGCCCTGCGGGCGGATCAGCATGTGCTTCTTCTTGCCGAGAGAGAGCTTGATGATGCCATCGGCAGTCACGTTACCGGTGCCGATCGCCTGGCGCTCGTCGGTAACCTGCTGATCATTGATGCGTACAGCGCCACCCTGGACATGCCGGCGTGCTTCGCCGTTGGATGTTGCAAGGCCCGCGCGTACGATCAGCGACAACAGGCCGATGCCAGCCTCCAGATCTGCCGAGGGCACGTCGATCGATGGCAGGTTCTCGGCGATGCCGCCTTCCTCGAAGGTTTTGCGCGCCGTTTCGGCCGCCTGTTCGGCAGCGGCGCGGCCGTGCAGAAGGGCGGTCACCTCGGTTGCAAGGATCTTCTTGACGTCGTTTAGCTCAGCGCCGCCGAGTGTGGCGAGGCGGGAAACCTCGTCCATCGGCAGGGTCGTGTAGAGTTTCAGGAAGCGTGCGACGTCGGCATCCTCGGTGTTGCGCCAGTACTGCCAGAAATCGTAGGCCGACAGCATGTCGGCATTGAGCCAGATCGCACCATTCGCCGACTTGCCCATCTTTGCGCCCGACGATGTCGTCAGCAGCGGCGAGGTCAGGGCGTAGAGCTGCGGTGTCCCCATGCGGTGACCGAGATCGATGCCGTTGACGATATTGCCCCATTGATCGGAGCCGCCCATCTGCAGCCGGCAGTCGTAGCGCTTGGCCAGCTCGACGAAGTCGTAGGCCTGCAGGATCATGTAGTTGAACTCGAGGAACGACAGCGACTGCTCGCGCTCCAGCCGGGTCTTGACGCTGTCGAAGGCGAGCATGCGATTGACCGAGAAATGCCGGCCGACATCGCGCAAGAATTCGAGGTAGTTCAGCGACCGCAGCCATTCGGCATTGTTGATCATCAAGGCATCGTTGTTGCCGTTGCCGTAGTTGAGGTAGTTGGAGAACACTTGCTTGATCGAGGCGATGTTACCTTCGATGGTGTCGACCGTCATCAACTGGCGCGACTCTTCCTTGAAGGAGGGGTCGCCGACCATGCCGGTGCCGCCCCCCATCAGCGAGATTGCGCGATGGCCGGTGGCCTGCAGCCAATGCAGCATCATGATCTGGATCAGCGATCCAGCATGCAGGCTTGGGGCTGTCGGATCGAACCCGATATAGGCCGTGACGGTTTCCTTGGCGAACAGCGTATCCAGGCCGGCCTCATCTGAAACCTGGTGGATGAAGCCGCGCTCTTGAAGAGTGTGCAGGAAATCGGATTTGAATTCGGCCATGATAGGGTCTCTCGAATGCGCCGCCCTAGGCGTGCAAAGGGGCAAAATCGCTGTTGTTGAACCGTCGCGGCGCGTTTAGCACTGTTTTCGCGAAAGTGCACTATTGCGGCGGCAATGTTTTGCGCGGGCTGTTTTGCGAGGGTTCAGGTTTTGCGAGGGTTCATGACGAAGACAAGAACGGCAATCGGGCTGATGAGTGGCACGTCGATGGACGGGATCGATATCGCCTTGCTGCGCACCGACGGACGAGACGTCGTGGAGCGCGGGGCGAGCCTCTATATTCCGTACGACGACGAACTGCGCGGCCGCTGGAAAAAAGCACTGGAGACGGCCAAGGTAATCCAGGATCGGCGCGAACGGCCGGGCGATCTCGGTGCTGCCGAACAGGCGCTGACGCTCTGCCATGCGGCGGCCGTCAAATCCTTCCTGATGCGCAACGGCCTGTCGCCCGCCGACGTCGACGTCATAGGCTTTCACGGCCAGACCGTGCTGCATCGCCCGGACGAGGGGCTGACGGTGCAGATCGGCGACGGGCCGCTGCTGGCTGCGGAGACTGGCATCGATGTCGTCTACGACATGCGTGCCAACGACATGGTAGCGGGCGGACAAGGCGCGCCGCTGATCCCGATCTACCATGCGGCGCTGTCGGCCAACCTGCCGCCGGAACTCGCAGTACCGGTGGTGTTCGTCAACATCGGTGGTATTTCCAACCTCACCTACGTTGCCGAGGATGGCGCGCTTTCCGCCTTCGACAGCGGTCCCGGCAACATGCTGATCGACCAGTGGATCGAGGCCCATACCGGCAAGGCCTACGATCGCAATGGCGAGACCGCCGCCAGGGGCACGGTGTCTCCGCCGCTGGTGCGCCGCTATCTCGACAGCCCGTTCTTTTCCGCCAACATGCGCCGGTCTCTCGACCGCAGCGACTTCCTGCCGCCGGTCAAGGGTGAAGTCTCGCTTGCCGATGGCGCGCGGACCCTGGCGCATGTCACTGCTGCGTCCATCCTGAAGCTCGCGGGCTATCTGCCGCAGCCGCCGAAAAACTATGTCGTCTGCGGTGGCGGTCGGCTGAACCCGGTAATCATGGCCGAGTTTTCCGAACTGGCGGAAGAGCAAGGCGCCCGCGTCGTTGCTGCTGAAGCGGCCGGCTTCGATGGTGGCAGCATGGAGGCGGAAGCCTGGGCCTATCTCGCGGTCCGCTCGCTGGAGGGATTGCCGCTGACCTATCCGGGAACCACGGGTGTCAGCGTCCCGGTGACCGGTGGTATACTGGTACGCCACGGGTAATCGCATGGCGTGCGGCATGACAGTTCTCCACCATTTTCTCAGCGTCTAAGCACATGAAAATGAAACGGGAAATCGGTGTGTCATCGGATTGCCATAGCGCAAGCGGTAGTAAGGTTTTGACGCGGATTGTAGCAATCACACCGCGGCAAGGCGTATATGCGAGGCATAAATATGAAAACCCGGTTCTCTTTATCCACCCTGGCCCTTGGCCTTTTGCTCACCGGCACGGCATCGGCAGACCAGCCCGGTCCGCCCGACACCGCCGTCGGTCGCCTCACGGCACTGGCCATCGTCAACGCGCTGAACGCAGATCTGCTCAGCCATGACAGCGCCACGCTGACGCTCGATCGCTGGTGCGCCACCCACAAGCTTGCGCCAACGCCGAAAGTTGTCGCGCATCTCGAGCCGGGGGCTGAAAAGCCGGCCGATGCAGGGGTCCGCAAACTCCTGGGCGTGACCGATACCGAGCCGGTCAAGTATCGCCGGGTCAAGCTGATGTGCGGCGACCATATCCTGTCCGAAGCCGACAACTGGTACGTTCCATCGCGTCTGACGGAGAGCATGAATCACGTTCTGGAAACGACTGATACAGCGTTCGGACGCGCGGTGCAGGATCTGCATTTTCAAAGGCACACGGTTTCAGCCGAACTGCTCTGGCAACCGCTGCCAGCCGATTGGGACATGGGAGGTGTGCTCCCGCCTTCGACCAGCGGCGACCTCTCCATACCTGAGTTTGTCCTCCAGCACCGCGCGTTTCTGACCCGTGGGGATGGCGTTCCGTTCAGTGTCGTGGTGGAGACCTACACGCGCGAAGTGCTTTCATTCCCGTGGCCGACGATCGGTCGCTAGGTTCCGGGAGCTCAATCGGTCGCCATCGACAAACGAACAAAGCCGCCGAATTGCTTCGGCGGCTCTGAAAATTCCGGCTGTCTAAGTTCAGCGGATGCGCTTGGCGGCCGGTTCCGGCACCAGTTCACCGTTGAGGCGCCGATCGAGGTAGTCCTCGCATTCGCCCATCAGCGTATCGACCTGGCCACTGAAGAAGTGGTTGGCGCCCGGCACGACCTTGTGGGTGATTAGGATGCCCTTCTGCGACTTCAGCTTGTCGACCAGCACGTTGACATCCTTCTCCGGGGCTACCTTGTCGGCATCGCCGTTTATGATCAGGCCGGACGACGGGCAGGGGGCGAGGAAGGAGAAATCATAGGTGTTCGGCTGCGGCGCAATCGACATGAAGCCTTCGATTTCCGGGCGGCGCATCAGAAGCTGCATACCGATCCACGAACCGAAGGAATAGCCGGCGATCCAGCAGCTTTTCGAATCGGGGTGCAGGCTCTGTACCCAGTCGAGCGCCGAGGCTGCATCCGACAGTTCGCCGCCGCCGTGGTCGAATTCGCCCTGGCTGCGGCCAATGCTGCGGAAATTGAAGCGCAAGGTGGTGAAACCGCGCTTCTGGAACATGTAGAACAGCTGGTAGACGATCTGGTTGTTCATCGTTCCGCCAAACTGCGGATGCGGATGAAGGACGAGAGCGATCGGTGCGCTTTTTTCCTTGGATGGCTGATAGCGGCCCTCAAGGCGGCCAGCGGGGCCGTTGAAAATGACTTCGGGCATCGATACTCCGTACCTGATTTTCGGCGTTGACAAGATGCATTAGGCAGCAAGTTGACTTGACGAACGCGCTCATCTTTTCTAGAACGCAGTTTAGAACAATTCGAAACTCTGCATGATCTTCCACGCGTTGTGGAGGTGTCATAAGGCAAGCCCGCCGGCAATTACAAGAAAAATGAGCCGGCGCCGGTAATCCGCATCGCTGAGGCAGGAAAAGCAGGTCATGGCGGCATCACGCCTCTATCTTGACTGGAATGCCACCGCCCCGCTCCATCCGGCGGCGCGGGAGGCGATGCTGCGTGGACTCGATCTTTTCGGCAACCCCAACTCTGTTCATGGCGAAGGCCGCGCCACGCGCGCTGCCATCGAGGCCGCCAGACGCGACGTGGCTGTCCTGACAGGTGCTGACCCGGCGCATGTGATTTTCACCAGCGGCGCCACCGAGGCAGCCAACATGGTGCTGACGCCCGAGTTTCGCATGGGCCGCACGCCGCTCGCCGTTGGCCACCTCTACGTCTCGGCTATCGAGCATCCGGCATTGCGCGAAGGCGGGCGGTTTGCAAAGGACCGCGTCAGCGAAATTCCGGTGACGTTCGATGGCGTTGTCGATCTCGTCGCGCTGGAGACCATGCTCTCCGGCCATGACAAGGCACAAGGCCTGCCGATGGTCGCAATCATGCTCGCCAATAACGAGACGGGCATCCTTCAGCCGGTCCGGGCGGCAGCAGAGATTGTGCGCCGCCATGGCGGCATCTTCGTCGTCGATGCTGTCCAGGGTGTCGGTCGGGTGAAGACCGACATCAACGAGATCGGCGCGGATTTTATGATCGTCTCTTCGCACAAGATCGGCGGTCCCAAGGGCGCCGGGGCGCTCGTGTCGCGCGGGGAGATCATGATGCCAAAGCCGCTGATCCATGGCGGTGGCCAGGAGAAGGGTCACAGGTCGGGGACGGAAAATTCGCTGGCGGTGATCGGCTTCGGTGCGGCCGCTGCTGCGGCCACCGCTGAGTTCCAGTCGCGAAATGCGGCCGTTCTGGCATTGCGCGACCGACTGGAGGGAGGCATGCGCGATGCGGCTGATGACGTGATCATTCACGGCGAGGGCCAGCCGCGTGTGCCGAACACGACATTCTTCACGCTGCCCGGGCTGAAGGCTGAAACCGGGCAGATTGCCTTCGATCTCGAGGGCGTTGCGCTCTCGGCGGGCTCTGCCTGCTCGGCGGGCAAGCTGGGCGAGAGCCACGTGCTGGTGGCGATGGGTCGCGATCCACGTCTCGGCGCATTGCGTATATCGCTTGGTTTCGACACGAAAAATGACGACATCGACCGGGTGCTCGCAGCGTTTGCGAAAATTGCCGGGAGGCGAAGGCTTTCCGGGGTTGCGGCTTGACCGCATTTTGAATTTTGCGGAAACGCAAGTTTACGCTTGCCAATCGGGGTGAAAAAATCCCATTGGCCACCTACATAGTGGCAAATGCAAATTTGCTAAACCGTTGACAAGCTGCCGGACCTTGTATCCGGCGAGATTGGAGAACGACATGGCTGCCGTCCAGGAAACGATCGATCAGGTGCGCCTGATTGATGTGGACCAATACAAGTATGGTTTCGAGACCATCATCGAAATGGACAAGGCACCCAAGGGCCTTTCCGAAGAGATTATCCATTTCATTTCTGCCAAGAAGCAGGAACCGGAATGGATGCTCGAATGGCGTCTCGATGCCTATCGTCGCTGGTTGACGATGGAGGAGCCGACATGGGCCCGCGTCGACTATCCGAAGATCGATTTCAATGACATCTACTATTACGCCGCGCCGAAGAGCACGCCGGGACCGAAGTCTATCGACGACGTCGATCCTGAGCTGCTGAAGGTCTACGAGAAGCTTGGTATCCCTTTGCGCGAGCAGGAAATCCTTGCCGGTGTCCAGACTTCGCGGATCGCCGTCGATGCTGTGTTCGACAGCGTCTCGGTGGTGACGACGTTCAAGGAAGAGCTAAAGAAGGCCGGCGTGATCTTCATGTCGATCTCGGAGGCCATTCGCGAGCATCCGGATCTCATCAAGCAGTATCTCGGCACAGTTGTGCCGACCACCGACAACTATTATGCGACGCTCAACGCGGCGGTATTCACAGACGGCTCGTTCGTGTTCATTCCGAAGGGCGTTCGCTGCCCGATGGAGCTGTCGACCTATTTCCGCATCAACGAGAAGGGCACCGGCCAGTTCGAGCGGACGCTGATCATTGCCGAAGAGGGGGCCTATGTGTCCTACCTCGAAGGCTGCACCGCACCGCAGCGCGACGAAAACCAGCTGCATGCGGCTGTCGTCGAGCTGGTGGCGCTGGACGATGCGCAGATCAAATATTCGACCGTGCAGAACTGGTATCCGGGCGACAAGGACGGCAAGGGCGGCATCTACAACTTCGTCACCAAGCGCGGCGATTGCCGCGGCGCACGCTCCAAGATCTCCTGGACGCAGGTCGAGACAGGTTCCGCCATCACCTGGAAGTATCCGTCATGCATCCTGCGCGGCGATGACAGCCGTGGCGAGTTCTATTCGATTGCGGTCTCCAACGGTCACCAGCAGATCGACAGCGGCACCAAGATGATCCATCTCGGCAAGAACACGTCGAGCCGCATCGTCTCCAAGGGCATTGCTGCCGGCGTCTCGCAGAACACCTACCGTGGCCAGGTTTCGGCCCATCGCAAGGCGACCAACGCCCGAAACTTCACCCAGTGCGACTCGCTTCTGATCGGCGACCGCTGCGGCGCGCACACCGTGCCCTATATCGAGGCGAAGAATTCCTCGGCGCAGTTCGAGCATGAAGCGACGACCTCGAAGATCTCCGAGGACCAGCTGTTCTACTGCCTGCAGCGCGGTATCCCGACCGAAGAGGCCATCGCCCTGATCGTCAACGGCTTCGTCAAGGAAGTCCTGCAGGAACTGCCGATGGAATTTGCGATCGAAGCGCAGAAGCTGATCTCGATTTCGCTTGAGGGCAGTGTGGGTTGATATGAAAGCGACGCGGCCGGGAAACCCAGGGCAGTCGTTCACCGACCACCGCTCTGCAGCCAAGGCCCCACCCCGCAAGTATCGTTACCTTGCGGATCGGATGGGACGGTTCTCGGTCGTCGTCGACGCATTGCTCGGAGCGGATATTTGGCTTTTTTTGGCCAGCTTTTTCTTCCGGCTGATTGTTCTGCTGCTTAAGGTCCTGGCACCCTGAGCGTGCGTAAATTCTGACTGCAGCGCTACAAAGCGCGCAACGCAAACTTTGAAGATGGATTACAGACATGCTTGAAATCAGAAACCTCCACGCCCGCATCGCCGAAGACGGCACCGAGATCATTCGTGGCCTCAACCTGACGGTGAAGGCCGGCGAAGTCGCTGCCATCATGGGTCCGAACGGCTCCGGCAAGTCGACGCTGTCCTACATCCTCTCCGGTCGCAGCGACTATGAAGTCACCGAGGGCGAGATCCTTTATAACGGGGAAAGTATCCTGGAACTCGACGCTGCCGAACGTGCGTCGAAGGGTATCTTCCTTGCCTTCCAGTATCCGGTCGAGATCCCGGGCGTGGCCACCATGCAGTTCCTCAAGGTGGCGATGAACGAACAGCGCAAGGCGCGCGGCGAGGAAGAACTCAAGACGCCGGATTTCATGCGCCTTGTCAAGGAATCTGCAGCCAAGCTTCAAATTGATACCGCGATGCTGAAGCGTCCGCTCAATGTCGGCTTTTCCGGCGGCGAGAAGAAGCGCGCCGAGATCCTTCAGATGGCGCTGCTGCAGCCCAAACTCTGCATCCTCGACGAGACGGATTCGGGCCTCGACATCGACGCCCTGAAGATCGTTGCCGATGGCGTCAACGCGCTGCGGTCGCCGGATCGCGCCACTATCGTCATCACCCACTACCAGCGCTTGCTGGATTACATCGTACCTGACACGGTCCATGTTCTCTACAAGGGCCAGATCATCAAGACCGGCGACAAGACGCTGGCCCACGATCTCGAAGCCAATGGCTACGCCGATATCATTGGCGCTGCAGCCTGATAGGGCGGAAAGGACGACGTCCATGAACATGCAGACGACGACCCGCCTGACGGCAGCCGAATTGGCGCTGATCGAGGCCTACAACACGCAACTCGGCGAACTGCCGGGCAATGGCGACGTTTTCGCGCTGCGCGACCGGTTGCTGGACGAGCTGAAGACTGCCGGCCTGCCGACGCGCCGCGTCGAGGCGTGGCATTACACCGATCTGAAAAACCTCTTGCGCTCGGTACCGGAGGCAGCGACGTCCGGCCGCGTCGAGGAGCTAGAACCGCTTGTGCCTGGTTCGGCGGTGCTGACTGTCTCCCAAGGTCTGAGCGGCACCCTCTCGGCGCCTGCCGGCGTGACCGTGCAGTCCTATGCCGATAGTCTGATCGACGGCAGTGCGACCGCTGGTCTCGATGCGCTCGATAGGGACGATGCCATCGGCCGTATCAACGGCAGTTTTGTGCGCGACGGCTATGTCGTTGACATTGCGGCGGATACGAAACTCGAGTCGCCGCTTGAAATCCAGTTTATCCATGCCGGTGGACAGATGCACAGCCGCCTGCCGGTGACATTCGGTGCCCGCTCCAGTGTCACATTGATCGAACGTCACCGTGCGGTGACCGCAGATGCTGCGCTTGTCTCGGCCGTCAGCGAAGTCCGCATCGGCGAAGGCGCCGAGGTTACCTGGGTCATCCTGCAGGAGCAGGGCACGGAAGATACCCATCTTGGCCAAATCCGCATTGATCTCGGCAAGGACGCAAAGCTCACGCTGTTCGTCGTCAATGCCGGCGGCAAGCTTGTGCGCCAGGAGCTGCACATCGCTGTCACAGGCGAGGGTGCGGACCTGCAGCTGCGCGGCGTCAACCTCCTCGGCGGAGAGACCCATACGGACGTCACCATGACGCTCGGCCATAACGTGCCGAATACGACGTCTAAGGAAATCATCCGCAACGTTGTTTTCGACAGGGCTCGCGGCGTCTTCCAGGGCATGATCCGTGTTGCTCTTGATGCCCAGAAGACCGATGCCAAGATGTCGTGCAACACGCTTTTGCTGTCGGACGATGGTGATTTCTCGGCAAAACCGGAGCTGGAGATCTTTGCCGACGACGTTCAGTGCGGCCACGGCGCGACCGTCATCGATATCAACGACACCCATCTCTACTACCTGATGGCCCGCGGTATTCCCGCCAGCAAGGCACGGGCGATGCTCGTCAGCGCCTTCGTCATCGAGGTGGTCGAGGAACTTGAAAACGAAGCCCTGGTCGGGGCGCTGAAGGGCATCATCTCGACCTGGCTCGAAAAGCACGCCTGATTGGATCCTATGATGGACAAGATCACCACTGCCACCACTTATGACGTCGAGGCCATCAGACGGGATTTTCCGATCCTGTCGAAAGAGGTCTACGGCAAGCCGCTCGTCTATCTCGACAACGGTGCCTCGGCGCAAAAACCGCAGGTGGTGATCGATGCCATTTCGAATGCCTATTCCAACGAATATGCCAACGTCCATCGCGGGCTCCACTACCTCTCGAATGCCGCTACGGAGGCCTACGAGGCGTCGCGTGAAAAAGTGCGACGGTTTCTGAATGCCCCCGGTATCGACGATATCGTCTTCACCAAAAATGCCACCGAGGCGATCAACACTGTCGCCTATGGCTGGGGAATGCCGCATATCGGTGAAGGCGACGAGATCGTGCTGACGATCCTGGAGCATCACTCGAACATCGTGCCGTGGCACTTCATCCGCGAGCGGCAGGGCGCCAAGCTGGTCTGGGTGCCGGTAGACGACGAGGGTGCGTTTCATATCGAGGATTTCGAGAAAAGCCTGACCGAGCGCACCAAGTTTGTCGCCGTCACCCATATGTCGAACGCACTCGGTACTGTCCTGCCGGTCAAGGAAATCTGCCGGATTGCACACGCGCGCGGCATCCCTGTGATTGTCGACGGCAGCCAGGGTGCGGTGCATCTGCCGGTCGACGTGCAGGATATGGATTGTGACTGGTACGTGGTGACCGGTCACAAGCTCTACGGCCCCTCCGGTATCGGCGTGCTTTACGGCAAGCAGTCGCGCCTGCGCGAGATGCGGCCTTTCCAGGGTGGCGGCGAGATGATCGTCGACGTCGGCGAGGAGGCGGTGACCTATAACGACCCGCCCCACCGTTTCGAGGCAGGCACCCCGCCGATCGTCCAGGCAATCGGGCTCGGCTACGCGCTTGATTACATGGACAGCATCGGACGCGAAGCCATTGCCCGCCATGAGGCCGATCTGACCGCCTATGCATCCGAACGCCTGCGCGCCATCAATTCGCTGCGCATCTTCGGCAACGCGCCCGGCAAGGGAGCTATCTTCTCGTTCGAACTGGCCGGCATCCATGCTCACGACGTATCGATGGTGATCGACCGACAGGGCGTCGCCGTCAGGGCAGGGACCCATTGTGCCCAGCCGCTCTTGAAACGTTTTGGCGTCACCTCCACATGCCGTGCATCGTTCGGCATGTACAATACCCGCGCAGAAGTCGACGCACTTGCCGATGCGCTCGATCATGCACGAAAATTCTTTGCCTAGAGCATTTCTGCCGTTCATCTATACACAGAAGTGCTCTATCTCTCTGTTTTTACGCATTTCCGGATGTAAAGCCGCTACGTACATTTGCCGGAACTGCTCTAAGGAGTGCCCGAGATGAACCTGGATAACAGCGAACAGACGACCGACGTGCGCGAAGGCATCGTCCACTCCAGCATTCCGGCCGACGAGCTGGCGCGCCTGAGCGATGATGTTATTGCGGCCCTGAAGACGGTTTACGATCCGGAAATCCCGGCTGATATCTTCGAACTCGGCCTGATCTACAAGATCGACATCGAGGACGACCGGATGGTGAAGATCATGATGACTCTAACCGCTCCCGGCTGCCCGGTTGCCGGCGAAATGCCCGGCTGGGTCGAGAACGCCGTGGGTGCGGTGGAAGGCATTTCCGGCGTCGAGGTCGGTATGACCTTCGACCCGCCATGGACGCCGGCCCGGATGTCGGAAGAAGCGCAGGTTTCCGTCGGCTGGTACTGATCAGGCAGCGCCCTGGTTAGACCGAGAGACAGGAGCCAGGCCGAGGCCAAGTGCCTTCATAACCTTTATAATGGTCGCAAATTCCGGATTGCCTTTGCCGCTCAACGATTTGTAGAGGGCAGCACGGCTCATTCCAACATCTCGGGCGATCGCGCTCATGTTTCGGGTTTTGGCAATCACCCCAAGACTTTTGGCGATAAATGCCGGGTCCTCGGTTTCGAATGCCGCAGCGAGAAATTCATCGATTGCACTCTCGCTGTCGAGAACCTCGGAAGCGTCGAAAAGTCTGGTGTCTGAGGTCATTGGTTCCGCTCCTTCCATTCGGCACAAAGGCGCTTTGCTTCGATGATGTCTCTTCGCTGCGTGCTCTTGTCGCCGCCGACGAGAAGAACGACAAACACCGAGCGCCGTCTGAGGAAATAGATCCTGTAGCCCGGCCCGTAGTCGATACGCATTTCCTCGACGCCATCTCCGACAGGTTTGACGTCACGCAGGTTACCGTCTTCCGCGCGCAAAATGCGCGATGCAATGCGAGCGGCGGCGCTACGATCCTTCAGTCGCATAATCCACTGCTGGAAGATTTCGGTGCGCTGGATAACGAACACAGGAAATGTACTCCATAGAGTGCATATTGTACAGTTACAGAGTTCAGGGCTGGGCGCAACGAATTACTGGCCGCCTCGTGTGCGGCTGCCGATTGTATCGAGATTGCTATTGAAGCCTTAAGCCGCTCGGCTTAAATTGATGCGACGAAGCACCGGGCCTTGAACCCGGTTGCCACAGGAGACTAGGCCGATGGGCTTTGCAGTTATGACCATGACCGAAAGCGCGGCAGATCGCGTCAAGGCGATCGTCGGGAATTCCGGGCCGGATGCCAAGGGCGTTCGCGTCGGCATCAAGAAGGGTGGCTGCGCCGGGATGGAATACACCATCGACATGGTGACCGAAGCCAATCCCAAGGACGATCTGATCGAGCGCGACGGGGCCAAGGTCTGGATCGAGCCGTCCGCTGTACTTTACCTGCTCGGAACCGAGATGGGTTTCGAAACGACGACGCTGCGCTCCGGCTTCACCTTTACCAATCCCAACCAGACCTCCGCCTGCGGCTGTGGCGAATCGGTCGAACTCAAGCCTGCGGATCTCGCAGCGCTCGCCTCCCAGCGCGAGGCGTCTGTTGCAGCCATTTGATCTCTTATCGCCGCCGTTGGACAAAGGCCGCCGTCTCGGGCGGCCTTTGCTTTTCGTGCTCCGTTCGCTGCTGCCGGCAGGACCGGTGATGTAGCATGTGGCTGATACTGTTTCTGAAGGGCGCGCTGCTCGGGATCATCATCACCGCGCCACCGGGGCCGATTGGTACCTTGTGCATCAACCGCACGCTGGAACGCGGTTTCTGGGCCGGCGCTGCACTGGGTCTCGGGACGGCGCTCGGCGATGCGAGCTACGCCCTGGTTGCCGTTGGCGGGCTGGCTATATTTGCTGACGTGCTCGCGAAGATCGCTTTGCCGCTGGCATTCTGTGGCGGGCTGCTGCTGATCTGGCTCGGCTACAAGAGCCTCGGCCGCGACCCCATCGCGGCTGCGGATATCGGCGCCGCCGATCTTTTTCGAACGACCGTCGCGACATTCTTCCTGACCATTTCCAATCCGGCGACGATCATTTCCTTCGGCGCACTTTTTGCAGCCTTCGGTCTTGCTCATGAGAGCAGTGCTGCGAGTGCAGCGTTTATCGTCGGGGGAGCGTTTACGGGCTCGGTCGCCTGGTGGCTGTTCCTCAGCGGCGCGGTTCGTCTGGCGCGCGACCGGCTGTCGGACCAGTTTGCCGACAAGGTCGGGCGGGTCTCGGCCTACCTGCTGATCGGCTTCGGTGCTCTGGCGCTTTGCGTTGCGACCTACAAGTTCTTCGCATGAAAAATGGCCCCGGTTCGATCCGGAGCCATTCTGTCTTTACTCTGCCGCTTCGGCGTAGTCCTCGACGGGCGGGCATGTGCAGATGAGGTTGCGGTCGCCGTAGACGTTATCGACGCGGTTGACCGGTGACCAGTATTTGTCCACGCGGAAGGCGCCAGGCGGATAGCAGGCCTGGTCGCGGGAGTAGGGGCGATTCCATTCGCCGACGAGGTCTTCGACCGTGTGCGGCGCATTTTTCAACGGGTTGTTCGTCCTGTCCATCCGGCCGTCCTCGATTGCGCGGGCCTCGTCGCGGACGGCGAGCATGGCTGCACAGAAGCGGTCGAGTTCAGCCTTAGTTTCCGATTCGGTCGGCTCGATCATCAGGGTGCCAGCCACCGGCCAGCTCATTGTCGGCGCATGGAAACCGCAGTCGATCAGGCGCTTGGCGACATCGTCGACGGTAACACCGGCGCTGTCGACCAAGGGACGCGTGTCGATGATGCACTCATGCGCCACGCGACCGGCCTTCGATGTGTAGAGCACCGGATAGGCGTCCTTCAGCCGGGCCGCGATGTAGTTGGCGTTGAGGATTGCCACCTTGGTTGCCTGCGTCAGTCCTTCGCCGCCCATCATCAGGCAGTAGCTCCAGGAGATCGGCAAGATCGAGGCAGACCCGAAGGCTGCTGCCGAGACGGCGCCGGGGCGACCGTCCGTCTGCGGGTGGCCGGGCAGGTAGGCTGCCAGATGCGCCTTGACGCCGATCGGGCCCATGCCGGGACCGCCACCGCCATGCGGGATGCAGAAGGTCTTGTGCAGGTTCAGGTGACTGACGTCGGAACCGATATCGCCGGGTCGGGACAGGCCGACCATGGCGTTCATGTTGGCGCCGTCGAGATAGACCTGGCCACCGTGCTTGTGGACGAGTTCGCAGATCTCCTTCACCGTCTCCTCGAACACGCCGTGGGTCGAGGGATAGGTGATCATGCAGCAGGAGAGATTTGCCGCATGCTGCTCTGCCTTGGTGCGGAAATCGTCCATGTCGATATCGCCGTCGTCACCGACCTTGACGATCACCACCTTCATGCCGGCCATCTGTGCCGAGGCCGGATTGGTGCCGTGGGCAGAGGTGGGGATCAGGCAGACGTCGCGGTGATCGTCGCCGTTGGCACGGTGGTAGTTGCGGATAGTCAGGAGACCGGCATATTCCCCTTGAGCCCCGGAATTCGGCTGCATCGAGAAGGCGTCGTAGCCGGTGACGGCGCAGAGCTTTTCGGTGAGGTCATCGAGCATGGCGCGATAGCCGAGCGCCTGGTCGTCGGGCACGAAGGGGTGGATATCGGCAAATTCCGGCCAGCTGATCGGCAGCATCTCGGCCGTGGCGTTCAGCTTCATCGTGCAGGAGCCGAGCGGGATCATCGAACGGTCGAGCGCCAGGTCCCGGTCCGACAGCCGCCGGATATAGCGGGTCATTTCGCTTTCTGCGCGGTTCATGTGGAAGATCGGATGCGTGAGGTAGGGGCTGGTGCGCAAAAGGTCCTTCGGCAGGCGATATTCCGGAGCGAAGTCCGCGAGCTCGAACGTGCCGCCGAAGGCACGCCAGACGGCTTCCAGCGTTGCCGGGCGGGTCCGCTCGTCGAGGCTCATGCCGATCCGGGTTTCGCCGATCTTCCGCAGGTTGACCCCCTCCGCGACAGCGGCGCGCAGGATCAGCGCCTGCATGTGACCGACATCGACGGTGATGGTGTCGAAGAAGGTCTCTGGCTCGATGGTGTAGCCGAGCTTTTCGAGACCCTTGGCCATCAGCACGGCCTTCTGGTGCACCTGCTGGGCGATTGCCTTGATGCCCTGGGGACCGTGGAAGACCGCGTACATCGAGGCCATGACGGCGAGCAGCACCTGGGCGGTGCAGATGTTGGAAGTCGCCTTTTCGCGGCGGATATGCTGTTCGCGCGTCTGCAGCGACAGGCGGTAGGCGCGGTTGCCGCGGGCGTCGAGCGAGACGCCGACCAGCCGGCCGGGCATCGAGCGCTTGTGGACATCCTTGACCGCCATGTAGGCGGCGTGTGGGCCGCCGTAGCCGACAGGTACGCCGAACCGTTGCGACGAACCAATGGCGATATCTGCACCCATTTCGCCGGGGGACTTCAGCAGCGTCAGGGCCAGGATGTCGGCGGCGACAACGGCAATCGCACCGGTCTGGTGCAATCTGGAGATCAGGCCGGTGAAATCGTGGATGTGGCCATGGGTGCCGGGGTACTGGAAGATGGCGCCGAACACATCGACCGGGTCGAGATCGGTGAAGGGATTGCCGATGATAACCTGCCAGCCCAGCGGCTCGGCGCGGGTCTCGATCAGTGCGATTGTCTGCGGGTGGCAGGCGGCATCGACGAAGAATGCCTTGGCCTTCGATTTCGACACGCGCTCGGCCATCGCCATGGCTTCGGCGGCCGCTGTGGCCTCATCCAGAAGCGAGGCGTTGGCAACGTCGAGGCCGGTCAGATCCGTGATCATGGTCTGGTAGTTCAGCAGCGCCTCCAGGCGGCCCTGGCTGATTTCCGGCTGATAAGGCGTGTAGGCCGTGTACCAGGCGGGGTTCTCCAAAATGGTCCGCTGGATCACAGGCGGAGTGATCGTGCCGTAGTAGCCCTGGCCGATCAGCGAGACGAGCAGCTTGTTCTTGTTGGCGGTCTCGCGCAGCTTGTCGAGCGCCTCGCGTTCGGTCATCGCTGGCCCCCAGGCGAGCGGCGACGTCTGGCGGATCGCTGGCGGCACGGTGGCGTCGATCAGCGCATCGAGGCTCTTGTAGCCGACGACCTTCAGCATCGCCGCCATTTCCTCGGGCGAAGGACCGATGTGACGGCGGTTGGCGAAATCATACGGCTGGTAGTCCGTAAAGGTAAACTCGGTCGGCGTATTCATCAGGCGGTGAGCTCCTTGTATGCGGCTTCGTCCAGCAGCGTGTCGACATCGGAGGCATTGGCGAGCTTCAGCTTGAAGAACCAGCCCTTGCCCATCGGGTCGGAGTTGACCAGCGATGGATCTGCTACGATCGCTTCGTTGACTTCGGTGATTTCACCATCGAGCGGGGAGTAGACGTCGGAGGCGGCCTTGACGCTCTCGACCGTCGCAGCATTGCCTGCCTTCGTCAGAGTGGCGCCGATCTCCGGCAGTTCGACGAAAACGAGGTCACCAAGCTGGTCGACGGCGTAGGTCGTAATGCCGACCGTGGCGATGCCGCCTTCGATGCTCAGCCATTCGTGCTCTTCGGTGAACTTCAACATGGAAATATCCTCTCTGGGGAACCGGTTTTAGCGTTTGTAAGTCGGGGTGATGAAGGGAAGGGCGGTGACGACGAGGGGCAGGAATTTCCCGCGCACCTCGGCGAAAATCGGTGTTCCGGGCGTAGCGAGAGCTGTCGGCACATAGCCCATGGCCACGGGGCCATCGACGCTCGGGCCGAAGCCGCCGGAAGTGACCTCGCCGATCTCCGTCGAGCCTTCGGCATCGCTGTAAAGTTTGGCATGGCCGCGAACCGGTGCCTTGCCCTCCGGCTTCAGTCCCACGCGGCGGCGCGACGCCCCGTGGTCGAGTTCGGCCAGAATACGTTCCGCACCCGGAAAGCCACCGGCACGAGCGCCGCCGTTGCGACGGACTTTCTGGATCGCCCATTCCAGCCCTGCCTCGATGGGCGATGTGGTGGTGTCGATATCATTGCCATAGAGGCAGAGGCCGGCCTCGAGCCGGAGGGAATCGCGGGCGCCGAGGCCGATCGGCTGCACGTCGGGATGATCGAGCAGCCATTTGGCCACCGTTTCGGCCTTGTCTGCCGGAATGGAAATCTCGAAACCGTCCTCGCCGCTGTAGCCGGAACGCGACACCAGGCAGGGTACGTCGTGCAGGCCGACATCGCGGACATCCATGAACTTCATTTCCGAGAGGCCCGGCCAGAGCTCCGACAGCGCTGCCTGCGCACGGGGGCCTTGGAGCGCAACGAGGGCGCGGTCCAGCAGCGTGATCTCGCACCGATCGCCGATATGTTTCTGCAGATGGGCGAGATCGGCGTCCTTGCAGCCGGCGTTGACGATGACGAACAGATGGTCGCCGCGATTGGCAATCATCAGGTCGTCGAGAATTGCGCCGCTGTCATCCGTAAAGAAGCCGTAGCGTTGACGTCCCGCCTTGAGGCCGAGGATGTCGACGGGCACCAAGGTCTCCAGCGCCAGGGCCGCATCCTCGTAAGTGCCTGAACGGGCGCGGATGATGATCTGGCCCATGTGCGACACATCGAAGAGACCGGCGGCTGATCGCGTATGCAGATGCTCCTTGAGGACGCCGGCCGGATATTGCACCGGCATGTCGTATCCGGCGAAAGGCACCATGCGGGCACCCAGTGCAATGTGCAGCTGGTGCAGTGCTGTCTTTTTCAGGGCAACTGTCTCGGTCAAACGACGCCTCCGGCGTTTGCACTTCTCTCGAAGCGCGGGCTCATGGATCCGGCGCAATGGCGCCTTGGTGATGAGCCCCCTCTGTCCGTTCGCCTGAGATTGTTATCCCTTCGGCGAGCACCGTCAACGCGGCGCCTCTCTCCAGAGTTTCGTCTGCCCCCGACTGGTCCTTGGGCCTGAGAGTTTCCGGGGCGGTTGCTCCTTCGGCACCGGCATCGCCGGATTCTCCCAATCGGGTTGGCAGCCATTATCGGGCGGGCGCCGGCGTTGGCAAGTGGAAATGTCGCGATCCGGCAGTTTTTTGTCGCGGCGTTCCGGCATTCGCGATGCCTGCGCGGCAGCGTTGCAAGTTCGGGCCAAACATCCCATCATCCGAAGATCGCATACGATGTGAAACGTGCATCGCCAGACAGGAGAACGCTATGCAGAAACGCAACTCCCTCAGAGTTCTAGGGCTCACGGTGGTGCTGCTTGCGTCGGGAACCTCGATAGTGCTGGCGCAGAGCAGTGATATGAAAAATATGTCTGGCATGTCGATGTCCAGCCCGGAACCTGTCGGCACAGCGGCGGTCAAGGCAGGCGATCTCGACATCACCGGCGGCTATGTCAGGGCGATGTTGCCGGGGCAGCCGGTCGGCGGCGGATACGTGACGATCCACAATGGTGGCAGCAGCGAAGAGCGGTTGGTCTCCGTCTCGTCTCCGACGGCAGCGAAAGTCGAGCTTCACGAAATGACGATGAAGGACAACATCATGCGGATGCGCGAACTGAAGGATGGCATCGTGATCGCCCCGGGCGCGACGGTTGTGCTGTCGCCGAACACGCTTCACATGATGTTCAAGCAAGTGAGGGCGCCCTTCAGACAAGGCGGTATCGTGCCGGTTATGCTGACGTTTGAAAAAGCCGGAGCGGTTTCGATGTCGTTGCCGGTGGAGGCAGCGAGGGGCAACTAGGCGGAACGGCAAGTCAGTCGTTCTCGGCGTAGGAATCCAGCGCGTGCTGGAGCGTGGAGCGCGGCTGGCGGCTGCCTTCGTTCATCAGGTCAAGGCCGATGGTCGTTGCCTGAATGATTGGCGAAATGCTTTCGACATCGCTGTCGTCAACACCATCCCGTAGTCGGCGCAGCGCTTCCTTGCGCGCCGTACGCTCGGCGATGGCAGGCGGAACCAGCGTCGGCTGTTTGGTCATGTCAGCGGCCCAGGATGCCATGTAGGCGGAAACGTTGACGACTTCGACCATTACGAGATGTCCAGACGGAGAACCATATGGAACCTTATCGCGACGATCTTCTTGCGCGCTGAAGAAAACCGGTGGTATTTTACGGATAGCCAAACGAATGAGGCTTTGCTGATTTCTACCTTGGCGGGATCTCCAATCCTTCGGTAACAGCACCTCATGTTTCAAGTTCTTCTGGTCGCTTTCGGCGGCGCAATCGGCTCTGTGCTCAGATATTATGTCGGCATCTGGGGTTTCAGGATCGGCGGGCCTGCCTTCCCCTGGGGGACGCTGACCGTCAACGTCGTCGGTTCCTTCGTCATCGGCGTGTTTGCCGAGGTCATAGCCCGGAAATATGGCGGATCGGACAATCTGCGCCTTTTGCTGATGACCGGGTTCGTCGGCGGGTTCACCACATTCTCCGCCTTTTCGCTCGATACCATCGCCTTGGCTGAGCGTGGCAATGTCGGCCTTGCCTTGCTATATGTTTTCGTCAGCGTCGGCGTGTCGCTCTGCACGGTCTTTGCAGGCCTCATGGTGGCGCGGGCGCTGACCTGATCTGGCAAAACCGGGCCGGAAAGCGTAACAAACGACCAATGGCGACGATTCCGGTTTCCACTTTGCCGAAAAATGCTCTAAAGCGACGGCAAAAGGCCGGCTTAGGCCGAGACCTCATCGTTTGAAAGAAGAAGCATGGCCGGGATTGAGCATAGACTAGTCGAGCCGGAAGAGTCGGGCATGCGCCTTGACCGCTGGTTCAAGGTGCATTTTCCAGGCCTCGGATTCGGGCAGCTGCAGAAACTGCTTCGCTCCGGCCAGGTGCGGGTCGATGGCGGACGCGTGAAGACCGACGCGCGTGTCCAGTACGGCCAGACCGTGCGTATTCCGCCGATGGATATCGACGAGAAGATCATCAAGGGCGGCCCGATCAGCGGCGGCGACCTGAAAAACGACGACGATGGCGATCTGCTGGCCCGCATGTTGCTGCATGAGGACGAGAAAGTCTTCGTGCTCAACAAGCCGGCCGGCCTCGCCGTGCAGGGCGGCTCCGGCCTGCACCGTCACCTTGACAAGATGCTCGAAGCCTGGACCAGCAAGAAGGGCGAAAAGCCGCGTCTGGTGCATCGTCTCGACCGCGACACGACCGGCGTCATCGTTGTCGCCCGCACCCGCGGTGCAGCACAGAAGCTGACAGCGGCGTTTCGCGAGCGCGACACGAAAAAGACCTACTGGGCGCTGGTCAAGGGCGTCCCGCGCAAGCACGAGGACAAGATCTCAAGCTGGCTGGTGAAGGAAGCGACACCGGACGGCGATCGGATGCGCATCGCCAAGCACGGCGAAGACGGCGCCGATCATGCGATCAGCTATTACCGTGTGCTGGAAACAGCGGCGCAGACGATGGCATGGCTCGAGATGGAGCCCTATACGGGCCGTACCCACCAGCTCCGCGTTCATGCGCTGGGCATGGGCCATCCGATCATCGGCGATCCGAAATATTTCGAGGAAGACCACAATTGGCCTTTCCCCGGCGGTATCCAGAAGCGGCTGCATTTGCATGCCCGGCACATCGACATACCGCACCCGAACGGCGGACGACTGCGCGTGACGGCACCATTGCCGCCACACATGGTGCAGAGCTGGAACCTGCTCGGCTTCGATCTCTCGCCCTATGAAAACAACGAAGAATGAAGCTCGTTCTCTTTGACTGCGACGGTACGCTCGTCGACAGCGCGCGCCTGATCCATGAGGTGATGGCCCGCACCTTTGTCGACTTCAAGCACAAGCGGCCGGACATCGCCTCGACCAAGTCGATCATCGGCCTGACGCTCGATATCGCCATTGCCCGCATGCTGGGTCGTCAGCATGTCGACGACGAGGCGGTAGCCATGATGGCTCATTACAAGACCATCTACACCGATGTGCGCGATGAGCCGGGCATGGATACACCCTTGTTCGACGGTATACGGCCGCTGGTCGATACGCTGGTTGCGCGCGGCGACGCGTTGACGATCGGCGCAGTCACCGGCAAATCCCGTCGCGGGCTCACCGAGATCCTACACATGCACGGCCTTGCGCCGCATTTCGTCGTTTCGCGCACAGCCGACGACTGCCCGTCGAAGCCGCATCCCGCCATGGTGACGGAATGCTGCGAGGAAACCGGCATCTCTGCCCACGATACGGTTGTCATCGGCGACGCGATATACGACATGCAGATGGCCAAGGCCGCCGGTGCAACGGCGATTGGCGTTGCCTGGGGCTATGCCGCAATAGAAGACCTGCTTGCAAGCGGTGCAGACGCCATCGCCCACCATCCGAACGACCTGCTGAGCCATATTGTCTGAGGCTATCCGATGCGCGAAGATCTGACAGATTTCACCCAGCAGCTAAGCGATCCCGACCCGGTTCGCCGTGCGCAGATTGCCATGAAGAAGCCGCTGCCGAAGCGCTTCTACAAGGAGGTCGGTGTTCGCCAGGGCGAGGGTGGCTTTGCAGTGGAACTCGACGGTCGTCCCGTGAAGACACCGGCCCGCAACGCACTGAGCGTTGCAAACGCGGTGCTAGCAGATCGGATCGCCGGGGAATGGCGGGCCCAGGCTGATTTCATCGACCCGATGACGATGCCGGTCACGCGGCTGGTCAACACGGCGCTGGACGGGATCGCCAAAGATCCCAAGGCCGTTTCAGACGATATCGTCCGCTATAGCGGCATCGACCTCATTTGCTACCGGGCGCATACGCCGGTCGAACTCGTCCGGCGCCAGGCAGAGCGCTGGGACCCCGTACTGGACTGGGCGGATGCGACATTCGGGGCCCGGTTTCTGCTGGCCGAAGGTGTGATGCATCGGGAGCAGCCGAAAGAGGCCATCGACAAATTCGAATCAGCGCTCTCGAAATACGGAAACCCGCTGCAACTGGCAGGCCTTCATACCCTGACGACGCTGACGGGATCGGCGATCCTCACACTGGCGTTTGCTGAGGGATATCTTCCGGCAGAAGAAAGCTGGTCGCTGGCACATCTCGACGAGGACTGGACGAGCGAACAGTGGGGCAGCGATGCAGAAGCGGAGCACCGACGGTCGCTGCGGTTTGCAGAATTTCTCACCGCTGCCGAGGTTTTTCGTCACGCTTTGGCGGAATAGTGTTGATTTGCAATCCGTTATAGCGAAGGTTGAGGCCTAACGGGCGTAGCGTGATGATCGGCAGCAAAATTTCTTTCTCCACCAAGGTTCGGCTGTTGCCGGCGCTGGCAGCATGCGTGCTGCTGTCCGCGTGCTATCACATGCCGCCTTTGAATCCGCCGCCCGGGCCTGTCTACGATGTCCGCAGTGTCACTGTCGTCTCCGCGAATGGCGCGTCTCCGAGGCTGCTGTCCGAGGTCAGCACACGGGTGAACGCCGCGATTGCTGCCACCAAGCATGCTGTGACGGAGGGTGCCGTGGCACTCACCATCCACATCACACAATCCGAGCGGGCTCAGGGCTACGAGAAGAACCGCAACTCCGCAAAGGTCGATATCGACGCCAGTGCGATCGATACAGGCTCGGTGGTTGCCGTGAACTCCTTCGAGTCGACAACTTTTTCGGCCGATAGCGATGCAATAGACGACCTCATGGCCGAGGATATTGCCGCACGCATTCGTGCGGCCTACGGGCTTACGGCGCCGCGACCTGATAACTGACGGGTCCGGAAGCGACCGAGGCGTGAGACGACAGACCCTGAAATGCGGTTGGACCTGAGGCTGGCATGAAAGACATTCTGGAGGAACTGGCAGAACGCCGCGAGGCGGCCAGGCTCGGCGGGGGACAGGTTCGCATCGATGCACAGCATGCGCGGGGGAAGCTGACGGCACGCGAGCGGATCGACGTGCTTCTCGACGAGGGATCGTTCGAAGAGTTCGGCATGTTCGTTCAGCATCGCTCCAGCGACTTCGGCATGCAGGACAACCGTATTGCCGGCGACGGCGTCGTCACCGGCTGGGGGACGGTCAGCGGCCGGACTGTGTTCGTGTTTGCCAAGGATTTTACCGTCTTCGGCGGCTCGCTTTCCGAAGCGCATGCCGAAAAGATCATCAAGCTGCAGGATATGGCGCTGAAGAACCGGGCGCCGATCATCGGTCTCTACGATGCCGGCGGTGCCCGTATCCAGGAGGGCGTTGCAGCGCTTGGTGGCTACGCCGAGGTCTTCCAGCGTAACGTCCTTGCCTCCGGCGTCATTCCGCAGATCTCGGTCATCATGGGCCCCTGTGCCGGTGGCGACGTCTATTCGCCGGCGATGACCGACTTCATTTTCATGGTGCGCGACACGTCCTACATGTTCGTCACCGGGCCTGACGTGGTTAAGACTGTGACCAACGAGACCGTGACGGCAGAGCAACTCGGCGGGGCATCGATCCACACGACGAAATCGTCGATTGCCGACGGCGCCTATGACAATGACATCGACACACTGCTGCAGGTGCGCCGGCTGATCGATCTGCTGCCGCTCTCCAACACCGCGCCGGTGCCATCTATTTCCAGTCACCAGTCAGTGACTGACATGGATATGTCTCTGGATACGCTGATCCCAGCCAGCGCCAACAAGCCGTATGACATCAAGGAGCTTATCCTCAAGGTGGCGGACGAGGGGGACTTCTTCGAGATCCAGGCAAGCTTTGCGAAGAACATCGTCTGTGGGTTCGGCCGGATCGAGGGATCGACGGTCGGTTTCGTCGCCAACCAGCCGATGGTTCTGGCCGGCGTGCTCGACAGCGACGCCTCTCGCAAGGCCGCCCGCTTCGTGCGCTTTTGCGATTGCTTCAACATTCCCGTCGTCACCTTCGTCGATGTGCCTGGATTTCTCCCCGGCACGGCGCAGGAATATGGCGGGCTGATCAAACATGGTGCCAAGCTGCTGTTTGCCTATGCGGAGGCGACGGTGCCGAAGCTGACTGTCATCACCCGCAAGGCGTTCGGCGGTGCCTATGACGTGATGGCATCCAAGCATCTGCGCGGCGATATCAACTATGCCTGGCCAACTGCGCAGATCGCGGTGATGGGGGCCAAAGGCGCGGTCGAGATCATTTTCCGCAAGGATATCGCCGACCCGGACAAGATCGCGGCGCATACCAAGATGTACGAGGATCGTTTCCTGTCACCCTTCGTCGCCGCCGAGCGAGGCTATGTCGACGAGGTCATCATGCCGCACTCAACTCGCAGGCGTCTGGCAAGGGCGCTGAAGATGCTGCGGAACAAGGACCTGTCGAACCCTTGGAAGAAGCACGACAACATTCCCCTGTGACGACAAGTCGCGGATTTTACACGAAAAATTGATGTGGTGTCAGAAGCTGTGTCTTCGTGGAATCGAACCGTCAGGTTAACGGTTGCGCGGGAGCTTTCAACCGGAGATTTTCATGGCATTTTTTGATCGATTAAACCAATACCAACCCTACGCTCTTACGATCCTGCGCATCATGACTGCGCTGCAGTTCATCGAGCACGGCACGCAGAAGCTTTTTGCCTTTCCGAACGGCGAGCACGCCGGGCCACTGACGGCGCTGTCTCTGACCCAAGGTATTCTCGAAGCATTCGGCGGCCTGCTGTTCCTCTTCGGCCTCTTCACCCGCCCGGTTGCCTTCATTCTCTGCGGCAACATGGCCGTCGCCTATTTCATGGCGCACGCACCGAAGGATTTCTTCCCGGTCAATAACGGTGGCGATGCGGCCATTCTGTTCTGCTTCGTCTTCCTGTTTTTCGTGTTCGCAGGCCCGGGCCTGCTGGCCGTCGACAATCGCAAGAAGTAAACGGCTCGAAGGGGGAAGCGCTTGGCTTCCCCCTTTCGATATCCACGTTCCGACCTAGGCCAGCCGTTCGGCATGCCACTTCAGGTGATCGTCCATGAAGGTCGAGATGAAATAGTAGGAATGGTCGTAGCGCTCGTGCATGCGCAGCGTGAGTGCGATGCCGGTATTTTCGGTCGCTGTCTCGAAAAGCCATGGGCGCAGGCCGGTGTCCAGATAGCCGTCAGCCTTACCCTGGTCGATCAGGATTTCCGGAAAGCGGGCGCCGTCCTCGACGAGCGCGCAGGCGTCGTAGGCCCGCCACGTCGCCTGATCTTCACCGAGATACTTTTTGAAAGCACCGGTCGACCAGTCGGCGGTCATCGGCGCGACGATGGGCGCGAAAGCACTGCAGCTGCGAAAACGGTCGGGGTTCTTCAGGGCGATCGTCAGGGCGCCGTGGCCACCCATGGAATGTCCGAAGATGCCCTGGCGTGTCATGTCGACTCGGAAATGCTGCGCGATGAAGGCCGGCAACTCCTCGGTGATGTAGGTATACATCTGGAAGTTTGCAGCCCATGGCATTTCGGTGGCATCCAGATAAAAACCCGCACCTTTGCCCATCTGCCAGTTGGTGAGTTCGTCGGGCACATCGTTGCCACGCGGGCTTGTATCAGGGCAGACGACGATCAGGCCGAGCTCCGCCGCCATCCGCCGATATTCACCCTTTTCCATCACGTTGGCATGGGTGCAGGTGAGGCCGGAGAGGAACCAAAGGACCGGGCAGGGCCGTTCGATGGCCTGCGGGGGCACAAAGACGGCAAACGTCATCTCGCACTGGCAGGCCTCGGATTCGTGCGAGTATACGCCCTGCATTCCGCCGAAAGCGGTAACCTGGGAATGGACCTTCATGTGGGATCTCCAGTCGGGGGGACTTGGGCTTTCGCCCGCCGGCAGAGCCGGTCGAATGTTTCGAGGAAGCTGGACCGGTCGCGCGGCGAGAAGGCTGGGTTGTAGCCCTTGCTCTCGCCGGTCTCGCGCAGATGGGCGCCAAGATCGCGCATTGCCGTTGCCATGCCGATGTTGCCCGTGTCGAAGACCCGTCCCGTCGGACCCGTTACGAGGGCACCGGTCGCAACACAGCGTCCGGCCAGCGGCACGTCGGCAGTGACCACCACGTCGCCAACGCCACAATGCTCCGCAATCCAGTCGTCAGCGGCATCGAAGCCGTTGGAAACGATGACATTTTTGATCATCGGATCTCGTGACGGGCGCAGGCCTGAGTTGGCAACGAAAGTCACTTCGAGATTGTGCCGTTCGGCAACCTTCAGGACTTCAGGCTTCACCGGGCATGCGTCGGCATCGACGTAAATCATAAGACGGTCCATTTTCAAGACGGGAGGGCAGCCGGAAGGCCGCCCTCGACCAGATCAGTACAAGACGACGCTGCGGATGCTTTCGCCCTTGTGCATCAACTCGAACCCCTTGTTGATGTCGTCGAGCGGCATCGTGTGGGTGATCATCGGATCGATCAGGATCTTACCGTCCATGTACCAGTCGACGATCTTCGGCACATCCGTGCGGCCGCGCGCGCCACCGAAGGCCGTGCCCATCCAGGAGCGGCCGGTGACCAGCTGGAACGGGCGGGTTGAGATTTCCTGGCCAGCGCCGGCAACGCCGATGACGACGGACTTGCCCCAACCCCGATGAGACGATTCCAGCGCCTGGCGCATGACCTTGGTGTTGCCTGTGCAATCGAACGTATAGTCGGCGCCGCCGATGGTGTCGCCGTTGCGCTTGGTCATATTGACGAGATAGGGAACGATGTCGTCGCCGACATCCTTCGGATTGACGAAATGCGTCATCCCGAATTTCTCGCCCCAGGCCTTCCGGTCGTTGTTGAGATCGACGCCGATGATCATGTCGGCGCCTGCCAGCCGGAGACCCTGCAGCACGTTGAGCCCGATGCCGCCGAGACCGAAGACGATTGCCGTCGAGCCGATCTCGACCTTTGCCGTGTTGATGACGGCGCCGATGCCAGTCGTCACTCCGCAGCCGATGTAGCAGATCTTGTCGAACGGCGCGTCGGGATTGACCTTGGCGAGCGAGATCTCGGGGAGGACCGTGTAATTGGCGAAGGTCGAGCAGCCCATGTAGTGATGGATCTTGTCCTTGCCGATGGAAAAACGCGACGTACCGTCGGGCATGACGCCCTGGCCTTGGGTGGCGCGGATCGAGGTGCACAAGTTGGTCTTTCGCGACAGGCAGGAGTAGCATTCGCGGCATTCCGGCGTGTACAGCGGGATGACGTGATCGCCCTTCTTGACGGAGGTCACGCCGGGGCCCACGTCAACGACGATGCCGGCGCCTTCATGGCCGAGAATCGCCGGGAAAAGGCCTTCGGGATCGGCGCCGGAGAGCGTGAAATCATCGGTGTGGCAGATGCCGGTCGCCTTGACCTCGATCAGCACTTCGCCGGCGCGAGGGCCTTCGAGCTGGACGGTCATGATTTCGAGCGGTTTTCCTGCCTGAACGGCAACGGCGGCGCGTACGTCCATCGTCTGTCTCCTGCTGATTTGCACTGGATTGTCGAGTGCGGCGACATTGCACGGCGCGCGGCCACGGCTCAAGCGAAAAATCAGATACTTAGCCGGGTTCGCAGTCGAAGCCACTACGCCAGCCGGAGTTTCGACCGAAGAGGTCGCGATCAGAACAGGATGTCTGCGGCAAAACGGATGGCATAGGCATGCATCGCCACGGCGGCATAAAGCCCGAACGAGACGAGCAGTCGCTCGCCACCGGACATTTTCTCCAGTTCGTGCTTTGGTTTGACCGAGCCGAAGCCGATCAGGCTTAGCAGCGTGAACACCGCAAGGGCGGCAAGCAGCGTAGATGCTGTCAGGCCGATGGACCAGCCAACGGCAAGTATCGCCAGCGTTATTGCGAAACTGGCAAAGACGAGGCTGAATTTCCCGGTGAAGATCTGGCGCAGAACCTGACCCCCGTCGAAGCGATACATCGGCAAAAGATTGAGGAGATTGAAGGCGCCGAGAATGAGCAGGAAGACAAGCAGAGGTCCGTGCCAATCGGCCGGCAGCCAGCCGGCCTCGTTGGCGCGTATGCCTGCAATCAGGATCGGCACCAGGAAGGCGGACATGCCTGATCCCATGAGCGCGCAGGTCGCGACTTCGAACAGGCTGTTGTATGGCCGTCCGCCAATCGCGATGCCGCCAAGGAGGGGCACGAAGATCATCCGCACCTTGCGATGGCCGAATGTCCGGTAGGCGGCCATATGACCGAGTTCGTGCAGGACGATGACTACCGTCAGGAAGGTGGATATCATCAGCCCGGCGGCATCCAGGCCGAAAAATGGCCAGAGGATCAGGGTCGACAGGACTGCCAGGAAGGTCTGGACGAGCGGATGTTCAAAAATGCCGTTGGGCGTCGACTGGCCTGTTTTCAGCCAGCCCTCGAGGGCGCGCAACTCGCGGCGGAGCGTGAAATAGCGAAAGATCAGAAAAGCAAAACCGCGATAGGTATCGGTCTGCTCGACGATCAACGTCGTGCCGGATGCGTCGGTCACGACCTGACGCCGTTCGTGGAAATGGCGCCAGAAGCGATTGTCGAGCGTGCTGTCGTCAACGACCGTTGCCGTGTAGCCAAGCATGCCGGGCATCGGCTCGGTCATCTTGACGTCGAAAAGCCGGCGGATCGATTGTCCCTCTCGGTCGAGATGGCGATAGGTCTGCTCGACAATGCCCGGTCTATCCGGCATGGCGCGGCTGGAGATGACGGCATGGTGCCAGTCGGCGCTGGCTCCAGACGGATTGACCGCCCGCCATAGAGCATCGGCGGACTGGCGGAAGGAGCGACGCATGCGGATCGTGCGCGTCCCGACGGGAGCAGCCATCAGCAGCCACAGTACGCCGAGATTGATCGCCAGCAACAGGATGGCGGAATAGAGCGACGACACGGTTTTTCCTCAGGGCGCAATTGCTCCTGAAGGCGTTTATCGCGCCAGATTCTTTAAGAAAGCGCGAGGATCATAGCGACCAATTTAACCATCCGGCCGGCTCACGCGAATGTCATGATGACAGCGTCTACCGCCAGGCTCTCCCCCGGCTTGACTGCGATCGCGCCGACGGTCAGGTCACGCTCCGCCCGCAACACGTTTTCCATCTTCATCGCCTCGACGACCGCCAGCGTTTCGCCAGCCTTGACCAGTTGTCCTTCCGTCACCGCGATGGAGACCAGCAGGCCCGGCATCGGGCATAGAAGCAGGTTCGAGGTATCTGGCGGCGTCTTGATGGGCATCAGGCGGTCGAGTTCATGCTGCCGGGGTGTCAGGAACCGGGTGACGACCGACAGGCCCTGCCAATCCAGGCGCAGGCCGTTGGACTGCTCCCGGGTCTGGACAGTCACGCTTTGCCCGTGCACCGTTCCTGACCACACCGCATCGCCGGGTCTCCAGCCGGTGACAACCGCGATCTCATTGCCCGCTATCTCGATGAGATACGTAAACGGCGTTGCGTTATCGCGCTTCGCCATCCGCACGCGGAAGTAATCCGTCCCGAGCTTGATGACACGGTCTATCATCTCGTCCCCAGGCGGCGGACGCAGGCGGTCGGCATAGTGCAGGCGGCGGTCAGCATCGATCGTGCCGCAGGCCATGGCAATCGCCACCAGCGTTACGGTCTGCTCTGCGTCCGGCGCCATCGGCGCGAAGCCATCGGGAAACTCTTCGGCGATGAAACCGGTGGAGAGCCGTCCCTCCCGCCAGCGCGGATGCTTCATCAACGCGGACAGGAAGGGAATGTTGTGGGCGATCCCGTCGACGACGAAGCCATCCAGCGCCTCACCCATGGCCTCGATGGCTTGCAGGCGATCGGGCGCCCATGTGCAGAGCTTGGCGATCATCGGGTCGTAGAACATAGATACCTCGGCACCTTCGAAGACGCCGGTATCGTTGCGGAGAGCCGTATCTGTCGTCCGGCGCTCGGCCGGTGGGCGGTAACGGGTCAATCGGCCGATTGATGGCAGGAAATTGCGGTAGGGGTCTTCGGCATAGACGCGGCTTTCGATGGCCCAGCCCTTCAGCGCCACGTCTTCCTGCGCCAGGGATAGTCGCTCACCCGCTGCGATCCGGATCATCTGTTCGACGAGATCGATGCCCGTGACAAGCTCGGTAACGGGGTGCTCGACCTGAAGGCGCGTGTTCATCTCGAGAAAGTAGAAATTGCGCTCGCTGTCGACGATGAATTCGACGGTGCCGGCGCTCTGGTAGTCGACGGCTCTTGCTAGCGCCACCGACTGCTCGCCCATGGCCTTCCGTGTGGCGGCATCGAGAAAGGGCGAGGGTGCTTCCTCGACGACCTTCTGGTTCCGACGCTGGATCGAGCATTCGCGTTCGCCGAGATAGAGCACGGTGCCGAAAGCATCGCCGAGCACCTGGATCTCGATATGGCGGGGATCGACGATGTATTTCTCAATGAACAGCCGGTCGTCGCCGAACGAGCTTCTGGCTTCCGAACTGGCACGGTCGAACCCGTCGCGGACATCGGCACTGCTCCAGGCGATACGCATGCCCTTGCCACCGCCCCCGGCGGAGGCCTTGATCATAACGGGGTAACCGATCTCTGCGGCAATAGTCTCCGCATGGTCGGCGTCGGCGATTACTCCCAGATAGCCCGGAACCGTGGAGACACCAGCGGCGCGGGCGAACTTCTTCGATTCAATCTTGTCGCCCATGGCCTTGATGGCCTTGGGCTTCGGCCCGATGAAAACGATCCCCTCGGCTTCCAGCGCCTCGCAGAAGGATGCCCGTTCCGAGAGAAAGCCGTAGCCGGGATGGACAGCCTCGGCGCCGGTCTGGCGGCAGGCAGCGATGATCCTGTCTGCATCGAGGTAGCTCTCTGCCGCAGGCGGTGGACCGATGTGCACGGACTCGTCGGCCATTTCGACATGCAGCGCGTCTCGGTCGGCATCCGAATAGACGGCAACCGTGGCGATGCCCATCCGCCGCGCCGTCTTGATGATCCGGCAGGCGATCTCGCCGCGATTGGCGATCAGGATTTTCGTGAACATCGATGCTCCGCAGCGGCTTGAGTATCGACTGTTCTAATCGCAAATCCGCAAGCGGTTCAATGCTGTAAAACATCCGGCGGGCAAATTGCCCAGCCGGAGTCTACCAAGCTCAGGCGGCAGCCTCGGTGTTGCCCTCTGCCAGCATATCGTCCGACACGCGGAGCCAGCGGATGCGCGGGGTATTTTCACTGCGCTTCGCCCGGACTGCCTGTCGCAACCTGGTCCAGTCGGGATGGTTTGCATGCGGATCCGCTGCCAGCTCAACACGGTCGAGAGCCTCGATCTCGACAGCCGAAAGGACGATGCCAGACGGGTCTATCGAGTGTCTGAGCACATGCCGGACAAACTCGACGTCGTGGCGGGTAATGCCCCTGCTATCGATGCTGCGAAGCTCGCAATAGGCGCCGGTGCCGGCAGCCAGGGCGTATCTCAGCTGGTCGATCGCGAAGGCGCCGAGCGCAGGCGGCACGTTTGCCGAGATATCGATGACCTGCATCAGCACCTCGAATTCGCTCGGTGCGTGGACAACGCCATCGCTGGACAGCGCCTGTATCAGCCAGGCCGCGTTCGCATCATCCAGCGAACCCTGGGGATAGCTGTGATTGACGATGAAATCGGCCAGCCCTCCTATGAAGAAGCCATGCCATTCGTCGCATTTCTCGGGGATGGAATTGTGGATCGACATGAGGAGAGCCGCGTCTTCAGACGCCCGGATGCCATCCGGAAAGCTAATCCTACGCAATGTCAGTACATCTTCGGCCGAAAGCCGACTCTTTCCGGCAAGAAGCCAAGCCGGAAAAGAGAGACGGAACTCGCTCATCTTTTATCTCCCGTTTCTTCATGAAACTGGGAAATTCTTTACCGCCCTCCGGTTGAGAAAGCCTCAAGGATCGCGGTTAATGTCCTAGTCAGCGAATACCGCTGTTTTTAACAATCGCGAGTTAACCCGCTCGCGCCAGATGATGAACAATCCGGAGCCGACGATGATGGCAATACCGATCCATTTGGAGAGGTTCGGAAAGTCGCCGAAAAGCGCGTAGCCGAGCACCGTTGCCGAAATGATTTCGAAATACTGAAACGGCGCCAGCAGCGAGAGCGGCGCCAGACGAAATGCCCTGACAACCAGAATATGAGCGTAGCCGGAAATCGAGCCGAGGATGAGGAGCAGCAGGAGGCCGAGGGTGGATCCGGGCAACGACAGGGAGAAGTCCTCCGCGCCGGCGGCATTGCCGACGAACAGGGCCCCGGCCATGAAGACGGTACCGCCGATACCGGCCATGGTCTGCATTGCCAAGGGCGAATCGGCTTCACCGATGGCGCGGTTCATGAACAGGTAGATGGCGTAGAGAAACGCGCAGGCGACGGGCAACAGCGCTTTCAGGCCGAAGATCTCGAAGCTTGGCTGGATGACGATCATCGCGCCGCCGAAACCGACGACGATCGCCAGCCACCGCCGCCAGCCGACCCTGTCGCCGAGGAAGACTGCCGACAGGCAGACCAGGATGAATGGCTCGACGAAATAGATGGCGAAGACATCGGCAAGCGGCATGTATTTGACAGCCACGAAGAACAGCAGGCTTGCCGCTCCATGCAGGACGCCGCGCAAAAGGTTCATCCACGGGCGCCTGGTGGAAAAGACAGATCCGCCGGCCAGAAGCAGCGGCAGGGTACAGACGAGCTGGAAGAAGAAGCGGTAAAAAGTCACTTGTCCCGGCGACATCCCCTCAAACGTCGCCATATACTTGGCAATCGCATCCATGACCGGAAGCACGACCATCGCGCCTGCCATGATCAGCATTCCGCGCAACGGATTTTGAAAGGAAGAATCAGCTGGGGACATTGGGTGCTCTGCGGTTTTCGTCGTGACATCAATCACAGGCGAAATGCGCAGGCAAGAGCAACTATGAGAAGCAGGGATAACAATAACATCTTGCGGCTGCCCCGGCGGCTCGCCGAAGCGAAAGTCGTTTTCGACTTTAAAGAGAGCTCTTCGTTCCGCTGCATAAAGCCTGCGAGAAGAGATGGTGCGGTCGAGAAGACTCGAACTTCCACGGGTTGCCCCACAGCGACCTCAACGCTGCGCGTCTACCAATTCCGCCACGACCGCATCGTGGTAGGTGCCGAATTGCTCCGGCGCGCTGCATGTAGCAAAAGGCTTTGAGGGGCACAAGGGCGTTATCACCGATTTTTTCACATGCTGTGACAAGCGTTTGAATTTACCCTCTAAACCATCCATATAACGCCATAATAACGGCTGCAGCTATTGCCGGCGGTCTCACATAAATTGTTGCAGGGAAGTCAGACGGCGATGTTGCGCAAGGATCTTGAGATTTCGATGATTCCGGCCCCTGGTTCGCCTCCGGTGCGCTGGCGTGTCGCTGACGGCCTGGTGGACTACACCGATGCCGTGGCGACCATGGAACGGGAAGTGGCTGACATTGCCGAGGGGCGCAGCGACGAGCTCGTATGGCTGGTCGAACATCCGCCACTCTATACCGGCGGCACGAGCGCCCATTCGGCCGACCTGATCCAGCCGGACCGGTTTCCGGTTTTTGCGACCGGGCGAGGCGGCGAATACACCTATCACGGTCCAGGCCAGCGCGTCGTCTACGTCATGCTGGACCTGAAGCGCCGGCGCCAGGACGTCCGTGCATTCGTGGCAGCGCTGGAAGAGGTCATCATCGGCACGCTGGAGACGATGAACGTGCGTGGCGAGCGGCGCGAGGACAGGGTCGGTGTCTGGGTGCGGCGTCCAGAACGGCCGCCTTTGCCAGATGGATCGATGGCGGAGGATAAGGTCGCAGCGCTCGGTATCCGTCTGCGCAAATGGGTGACGTTCCATGGCCTGTCGCTGAACGTTGAGCCGGATCTGGAGCATTTCACGGGTATAGTGCCTTGCGGCATCGCAGGCTACGGCGTCACCAGCCTTGTCGATCTCGGACTGCCCGTCACCATGGCAGACGTCGACGTCAACCTGCGACAGTCATTCGAGGCAGTGTTTGGTCCGACTGTTGAAGACAAGCCCTGATATGCTTCGATTATGTTGATATTATTGTGTTGCTGGGCGCTGCATCAAGCTTAACCAAACATTAATATCGGGCTTGCCAGTCCTTGATAGTAGACTATGCTTGAACCAAGTATCGGGGGGAGCCATGCATGCTGAACAACAATTTGCTGATGCCCATGGGCCTCGCGTTCATCGTTCTGTGCGGAGTGGTGTTTCAGCTGGTGCACGCCATAATCCCGACCGCCTCTCTTCTAGTCCCTTGAAATGAGGCCTGGCCTTTTCGTCATCCTGCGTTCACCTTCGCTGAAATAGTCTCTTCTTTCAGCGGCTCCCTGCGCAACGCAAGACGGGGAATCGCGGGATCGATACTGACCCAACCATCAAAGTGAGGACTTGGAATGACCAGCCGTACACTCTTACTCACATCTTTCGCCTCTTTCGCCCTGCTTGGCTCGCTGACCTTGATCACGCCCGCGTCGGCCCTGACGATGAAAGAGTGCAGCGTTAAGTACAAGGCGGCGCAGGCCGCAGGGACGTTGAACGGCATGAAGTGGAACGATTACCGTACCGCCCAGTGCGGCGCCGATGCCGCTGCAGCGCCTGCCGCCGCAGCGCCGGCAGCAACCACTGCCGCTGCGCCAACCAAGGCCAACACAATGGCCGCCAAGCCGACTGCAACAAAGGCAGCAGACGAGCCGGACGCCACGGCGCCCCCAGCCAAGGAGCCGGCCAAGCCGACTATGGCAGCGCCTGCCGGCCTGAGCCTGCCCACTGCCGTTTCGCCGAAATATGCGTCCGAAACTGCCGGCAAGGCCCGCTTCCACACTTGCGTCGATGCCTACCACGATGCCAAGGCCAAGAACGCGCTGGCCGGCGTCAAGTGGATCCAGAAGGGCGGCGGTTATTACAGCCTTTGCAATTCAAAGCTCAAAGGCTGATTTCATACTTTGACGCAAACGAAAACGGGCGCCGTTGGGGCGCCCGTTCTTGCGTCTATCCTATTGTTATCAGTCGTCGTCGGGGATGTTTGCGTCGACGCCGATGATCTGGATGAGGTTGCGAACGGCGGTCACACCGGAGATTGAGCGGGCGATGCGTCCAAGCTGGCGCGCCGTTGCTGCATCGTCGACCTCACCCTCAAGGATGATAACTGTGCCTTCCGAGCGCACGTCGATCATTTCGGGGCTGGCACCCTCGACGTCGCTGAGCGCATCCATCACCCGCTCCTCGATATCGTCCGATTCGACAAGGTCTCGGGTCGTCGATGTCAGGGAATTGGACTGGCGCTCCTGCTGGCCGTCGGCGTCGGTGCGCGCGACGGTGAAGCTTTTGTTGCTGCCTTCATCGAAGTTGGCGTCCGTCTCGCCATAAGGGCGATTCTCTGATGGCTCGGACGAGGCGCCGGCATCGTCGTCATAGGGCCAGCCTTCCTTCAGGTCGCGCTCTTCGTAGTCGCGGTAGTCTTCCTCGCGTGTCGTGTCTTTCTTAATACCACCCATGATCGAACTCCTTGCGTCGTTTCAGTCCCACAACGGCTTGAAGCGCGCTTGGTTCAATCGCGTCGGGCGCTTTCACCTTTTTCCCATTTTTTGACAAGCCGGTCCCTTTTCAGCTTCGACAGACGCTGCAGCCAGAAGATGCCGTCGAGCTGGTCGATCTCATGCTGGATACAGGCCGCAAGGAAGCCGTCGGCGGTATCCTCGTGGTGCGCACCGTCGATGTCGCGGTAGGTGTAGCGGATGCTGGAGGGCCGAACGACTTCCTCTGTTGCACCCGGCATGCAGACACTGCCTTCCAGATGGCGCGCCGTTTCGGTGGATGACCAGACGATCTCGGGATTGATGAGGGTCCGGATGGTGTCTCCCGGCTGCAGTTCGATCACCACGACGCGCTTCAGGATGCCGACATGGGCGCCCGTTATTCCGACCCCGGGTGCTGCCCGCATCGTCTGCAGCAGATCCGACGACAGCCGGCGAAGATCGTCATCGAAGGCAACCACCGGGGCACAGGCGACCTTCAGGCGGGCATCTGGATAGCGAAGAATGGCAAGAGGGGTCATGGGTCACTTTTTTTAAAACTGTGGCGTAGCGGTTAGACTGTTGAACGAATGGCTGTGTCAAGCTTCCCATCCCACCGGAATTCATGGCTATCCGCTTGTTGACATTGGATTTTATCCAGCCATTCTCACTCGGTGTGCTGAATGCGGCAAAATGCGAGGCGCGGATGACGACGACTGACACAGACGAACGCGTTCGCGCCGGGAGCCACACCGGGCACTTCGACATCTACGACGAAGACGGCAATGTACGTGCCGATTTTCTGACGCAGGTAAGCCATGCGATCGATGCCGGCGATACGGGTTTTCTGCACCGCAATGTCGTGCGTCTGCACGAATCCGAGCTTGGCGATCTTCTCGAGGCGCTGAACTCCGACCTACGGCTGGCGCTTGTCGGGTTGCTCGGTGACGATTTCGATATGACGGCGCTGACGCAGGTCGACGAGGCGATCCGCCGCGAGATCGTCGATCACCTGCCTAACGAGCGGATTGCTGCCGGTATCGGCGGGCTCGATTCGGACGACGCTGTCTATATCCTGGAGGACCTCGACAAGCAGGATCGCGACGAAATCCTGTCGCAGATGCCTTTCACCGAACGTGTTCGTTTGCGGCGGGCGCTGGATTATCCGGAAAGCTCGGCGGGTCGCCGCATGCAGACGGAGTTCGTGGCAGTGCCGCCTTTCTGGACAGTCGGCCAGACGCTCGACTATCTGCGCGAGGAAGAGGGGTTGCCGGAAGACTTCTCGCAAATCTTCGTCATCGATCCGACCTTCAAGCTACTCGGAGGGCTTGCGCTCGATCGCATCCTGCGCAGCAAACGCCAGACGAAGATCGAAGACATCATGCGCGAGACCACGCATCCGATTTCGGCAGAGATGGACCAGGAAGAGGCTGCCCGTCTTTTTGAGCAGTACGACCTGCTGTCTGCCGCTGTGGTCGATGATAACGGTCGGTTAGTCGGCGTGCTGACCATCGACGACGTCGTCGACGTCATCAACGAGGAAGCGGACGAGGATATCAAGCGGCTCGGCGGCGTCGGCGATGAAGAACTGTCGGATAGCGTTGCTTCGACGGTGCGGTCGCGCTTTCTCTGGCTTGCCGTCAACCTGCTGACGGCGATCCTGTCGTCCAGCATCATCAGTGTCTTCGACGCTTCCATAGAGAAGATGATCGCGCTCGCCGTGCTGATGCCGATCATCGCTTCCATGGGTGGCAACGCCGGTACGCAGACGATGACGGTGACCGTACGCGCATTGGCGACTGGCGATCTCGATATCTACAATGCGGCACGGATCATCCGCAGGGAGGCGACCGTCGGGTTGCTCAACGGCATCGTGTTCGCCATCCTCATGGGAGCGATCGCCACCTTCTGGTTTCACGATCTCCAGCTTGGCGTGGTCGTCGGTGCCGCGATGGTCATCAACCTTGTCGCGGCGGCGCTTGGCGGTATCCTGCTGCCGTTGCTGCTGAACCGGATGGGCGCCGATCCCGCCATCGCTTCGTCGGCCTTCGTTACCACGGTTACCGACTGCACCGGCTATTTCGCATTTCTCGGCATCGCAACATGGTGGTTTGTCATTCACTGAGCGGCGCCATTGATCGATTGCCGGGCCGGGCGACATTGGCTAGAATTGACTTTTACGTAAGAGCCATTGCTTCAGCCCCGGAGGCGAGATTCATTGCCGGTCGACAAATTTTACAGCATCACCGAATTGACACGCGAGTTCGGCGTTTCCACCCGAACGCTACGTTTCTACGAGGACGAAGGGCTGATCCATCCGGAGCGGCGCGGCCGCACGAGGCTGTTTCGCCAGGCTGACCGGCGGCTTATTGCCGAAATCCTGCGAGGCCGAAGGATTGGCTTCACGATTGCCGAGATTCGCGAGATCATCATGGTCTACCGCGAACCGCCCGGCGAGATCGGCCAGCTCAAGCTTCTGATGAAGAGGATTGCTGAAAAGCGGGACGATTTGCGGCAGAAGCGCAAGGACATCGAGGATACGTTGACCGAACTCGACCATGTCGAGGAGGCCTGCATAGGCCGACTGGCTGAAATCGGTGTCGGAACCTGAGGCGCGGCAGTCTTACGGCTAAAGCCAGCGTCGCGTATGGCGGCAGTAGAATTCGAACTCGCAGCCGAACCGGGACAGCAGGTGCAGTTCCTCATGTCTGATCGCACCGTAGTCGGTGGCGACTGTCGCGGCGAGGGCTGCGACCAGTAGCCATGGGTTGCCGGTCAGCAACGCCGACCCGACCGTGACCAGCGTATAACCAAGGTATATCGGGTTGCGCGTATAGCGAAACGGTCCTGTCGTCATCAGGTGAACCGAGCGACGATGGGGCATGACCGTGGCTCTTCGGTCAAGCAACGTTTTCATCGCCCAAAGGTCCAGCCAGACGGCTATGAGTGTAAGAGCGGCCCCGAGCGTCCAGAAATAGGAAGATCGAAGTCCGGGTATGGGTATCTGGATGACCGCGTCAGCAACGATCGCCGTGATAATGGCAAGCCCATAGATGAACGGAGGCCAGGGAAAGCTGAGCGGCTTGGCACGATAGGCATTCATAGAATACTCCCGTCACTGCGCTTGTTCCGTACACTGTACTGCGATTCTCTGTATTTGATCATTCTGATCTGCCTGGATTGCGCCAGACTGGAGTGGCTCGAACAGACTTTGTGATTTCATCCGGGTGAGTGTGCATTGGCAAAAGCTGCGGCACAGTGCTTCGCCTGCTGACTGGGTGCAGGTGGCCTGGCATTGGCGGAGGTAGCCGACAGCTGGATCCGGCTTTGGCGCCGGTGCGACCAGCGACAGAAGATAGACGAGACCGAACAGGATGGGCTGGTGCAGCAGATAAAAGAGCAGGCTGTGGCGCCCGCCTTTCGCCAGTAGGCTGTTGCCGGTACCCAATGATGCCAGCCGCTGCGGCAGACTGGTGCGCAGGGCGAGAGTGGCTGCGCTGAAGCCGGCAAAGAAGGCCAGCGCCCAAGGAAATAGCGGCACGAAGTCGTTTGAGCGCACCGGCATCGTCGCAAAGCCGAGCCAGGCAAGGTAGCGAGGGTTGAACAGGTCCGAGCCAAGCGCACCCGGCATGACGAAGACATTGACGACCCAGCCTACTCCCAGCACTGCTGTGGCCAGCCAGATAAAGGCTGTCGGCAGGCACAGAAAGCCGATGCCGATGAGGCTGAGTGCTGCGATGCTGTGGAGGATGCCGAAATAGATCCACTCGTCCGGCATGGCGAACCGCGTCACGACCGAGATGGCAATCGCCGCCACCGCGATCATCGCCAGCCTTTTCCAGAAAGGTTGCCAACGGATGGCCGGCCGGTTTGCGAGGACAAGGCTGACGCCGGCCATGAAGAGGAAGGTGCTTGCGATGACGCGGGCGTATATCTTCAACCAACCTGTTTCGGCCGTGCCTGGATCGAGATATCCGAAGAACTCGAAGTCCCAGGTGCAGTGATAGCTCGCCATGGCCAGCAGGGCGATGCCGCGCAACGTGTCGAGCAGGCCGATACGCGGGGGCTTGCGCGGTTCGTCGATGCTCTCGGCGACAGCAGCCATCAACTCATCCTTTCCGGGAAACAGTGTTCATCGGCCGCAGCAGAAGATGTTCCCGGAAATAGGACAAGCGCGGCGATTTCAAGGCACATCGATATCCATGATGGCAAGCCGAGCGTCGGAGAAGAATTGGCGGCGTATGAGGACGACGATGATGAAAAGGGTGGTGACCATGAACACATAGGGACTGACGAACCAGCCGAGATAACCTATGGAGAGAAAGATCGCCCGCAGGCCGGCGTTGAAATTGCGGGCCGCGATGATGTTCATGTGGATGACGCGCTCGGCGGCGCGGCGCGTCAATGCCGGGTCCTTGTCGACATCGCCCATCATCGGGATGGCGCCGTAGAGGATCGTGCAATAGTTGAACAGGCGGTATGCCCAACCGAACTTGAAGAAGGCATAGCCGAACAGGCCAGCGAGGCCGGCGACCTTCAATTCGAAGGTGGTCCGACTGCCGTTGAAGACATAGGGCAGGTCGGCAAAGAAGGCATTGACCTTGTCGGTGGCGCCGAGCAGCGCAAAACAGCCGCCGATCGCGAAGATGGAGGTCGAGGCGAAAAATCCGGTTCCGTTCTGCAGGCCTGCAAGGATCTGGGTATCGATCATCTTCAGGTCGCGGCGCAGCGAATTGTAGATCCATTCGCGCCGGCGCTCGATCATCGCCTGCGTCAGGCTGATGCGGTTGAAGAACCTCGAACTGCTGGTGATCCAGTTGAGGGCTATCCAGAGAAAGATGAAAAGTGCCAAGGCGGCAAAATCGGCGGTCGACATCAAGCGGGTCCCCAGGGCTGTTCAAGCCCCGACACTAGCCATGACGGCCGCAAGTGCAATGTTGAAGGAGTGCTGCGCGCATCTTATCTTTGAACCATGGCCGCAGTGTCGTAATGTCGCTGTCATCCCATCCGATGTCGGTGGGTCGCCGTGGCCCGTGATGTCGTTGACATAGCTTCGTTGCAGCCGTTCCTCCTATCTGCAGGTTTTCATGTTTCTCTCCGTCTTCGACGTCTTCAAGATCGGTGTCGGTCCATCGAGTTCGCACACGATGGGACCCATGTCGGCAGCCAACCTGTTTCTCGACCTCCTGCTGTCGAGCGAATGGCCGCGCCCGTCCTCGAATGTCCATGTGGCGCAGATAAAGGTCAGCCTGCACGGCTCGCTGGCTTTTACCGGCATCGGCCACGGCACCGGCCGCGCCGTCGTCCTCGGCCTTACCGGCGAACAGCCGGACACGGTCGATCCGGATCGTATGGACGGCATCATTGCCGAGGTGGAGCGCAGTGGCCAGATATCGCCCCCCGGCCACCCGACCTACGGCTTCCAGCCCAAGACCGACCTGGTGTTTGACAAGAAGACGCCGCTGCCCGGCCATGCCAACGGCATGAGCTTCTCGGCATTCGACAAGGACGACCGGCTGCTCGTCAGGCGCATTTATTATTCCGTCGGCGGCGGCTTCGTTGTGACCGATACGGAACTTGCGCAGATGCGGGCCAATAAAGCGAAGCCCGTTTCCGGCGAAAAGATCCCGTTTCCCTTTGCCAGCGCCAAGCAGATGCTCGAGATGGCCCAACGCTCCGGCCTGTCAATTGCCCAGATGAAGCGCGCCAACGAGGAAACCAAGATGACCACGGCCGAGCTCGATGCCGGGCTCGACAAGCTCTGGGCGGCCATGAGCAGCTGTATCGACCGCGGCCTCAAGGGCGAGGGCATTATGCCCGGCGGGCTCAACGTCCGTCGTCGGGCGCGCACCATCCACACCAAGCTCGAAGAGGAATGGCGGAGCAACCGCATCAATCCGCTGCTCGCCAACGACTGGCTCAGCGTCTACGCGATGGCTGTCAACGAGGAGAATGCGTCCGGCGGCCGCGTCGTCACGGCCCCCACCAACGGTGCTGCCGGCGTCATCCCGGCAACGATCCGCTACTACACCCATTTCCACGACGATGCCGACGAGCGCGGTATCCGCGACTATCTGCTGACGGCAGCGGCCATCGGCGGCATCATCAAGCACAATGCGTCGATTTCCGGCGCCGAGGTGGGCTGTCAGGGCGAGGTGGGGTCGGCAGCGGCGATGGCCGCAGCGGGGCTTGCTGCCGTCATGGGAGGCTCGCCGGAGCAGATCGAGAACGCCGCCGAGATTGCCCTGGAGCACCACCTCGGCATGACCTGCGACCCGATTGCGGGCCTCGTGCAGGTGCCCTGCATCGAGCGCAACGCGCTGGGTGCGGTGAAGGCGGTGACCGCCGCTTCGCTGGCGCTGAAGGGCGATGGGCAGCACTTCGTCCCGCTCGACGCCTGTATCGAGACCATGCGCCAGACAGGCTACGACATGAGCGAGAAATACAAGGAAACCTCCACAGGCGGACTGGCCGTCAACGTGGTCGAGTGCTGAGCTTGTGGATGCCGTCCGGAAAGGCTTGACGCTGCCGGCCAAAAGGATTTGAAACGGCCGCATGGCTTTGCATATGATCAAACTCTGCGTCGGCGCCGATTCTATCGATGACTTGCGCGAATGGGTTGCCGAGAGCTCGCTGACCGCGCTTGCCGCCGGTCTCGAACCGCACAGCGTGCACACGACCCGGATGGTGCCGAAACGCATTGCGGAGCTAGTGGACGGTGGTTCGCTATACTGGGTGATCAAGGGCCAGGTCCAGGCCCGCCAGAAGCTCCTGGATGTCGTCAGCTTTACCGACGGGGAGGGTATTTCGCGCTGCAGGCTTATCCTCGGTCCGGAAGTCATCGAGACCACCAGCCAACCGCGCCGGCCTTTCCAGGGCTGGCGCTACCTAACCGAGGAAGACGTTCCGCGCGACCTGCACAGCCTCGGTGCTGACGTTGCCGAGATGCCCGCGGAGCTTCGCCGCGAACTCATCGAACTCGGTCTTCTCTGAATTAGCGAAGCCGCATCAGCACTGGCGCCTGTCTGTTGATGGTCGAGACATGCAGATGGATGCGTGCTTCGGGCTGCGAATAGCGCCAGGCGCGCGCGCCATGGCACAACAGTACACCGATCAGGTCTTTGGTTTTAGACCGGGAGCGGCCGCGCCCGATTTCGGCGATCCGCATTGCCGCCTCGTGGAGAGGGTGCAGCGCGTAGGCTTTCGGCCTGCCCTTGCCCCCCCCGACCGAGATATCCGGACTGTTCTCGTTCACTGCCATTTTAAATTCCCCGTACACATTACAAATTCAGGGTCGAACGAACATTACGCGTCTATTCGAAGAACCGATGCTGGAACGCGGCATCGGCCAGTACATCGCAAGACGGCCTACTGCAGGCTCGCCCAGCATTTGATACCGGAGCGCTTGAGGACGCTGCAGGCGTTGGTGGCTTCACGCTGGTCTTCGAAGCCGCCGAAGCGGGCGCGGTAGACGAGAGAGTTGCCACTCCCGAAAGCCACCGTGTAGGCCTTTGCAGAGCGCAGCGACTTGCCGCCCTTGCTCTTGGCGCTGTCGAGGAGATCGCTTGCCATCTCCTTGCTGGGAGAAACGCCGACCTGGATTACCCACCCGCGGGGTCCCTTGTCATCCAGTGGATTGGCCTTGGCCGGGCGGGTGGATGCAGTCACGACGCTGTCGACGTCATCGCTGTCGCTGGACGACTGGGCGTAGGCCGGCACGATCGAGGCGACGTCGTTTGGCGGTACATTCTTGTTGTGTGGCTTGGTCGCAACGAGCGGATTGGACGATGTCGGCGTGACTGCGGCGAATGCCGCGACGCTGGACGACGGGTCACGGCCGGACGGCGTGGGCACACTTGCCGGCGGGCGAACATCGCCCATAGCGGCCATACGGGCTGCGGCAGCGGCGACATTCGGTTTCAAAGGCGCCTGTGCCTGGAAGGCCGGACGCTCCGGGGCCACCTGGGCGACCTGCGCCACAGCCTTGCCGGCGTCTGCATGCAGCGATGCCTTTGGCAGATACGTAGCAACGAGCTTGCGCATCTGGTTGTCGCGGGCAGGGGTAGAGGCGCCACCGAGCACGACGCCGACGATAGAGCGACCTTCGAGCTCTGCAGACGTCACCAGATTAAACCCGGCAGCCCGTGTGTAACCCGTCTTGATGCCGTCAACGCCCCGAACCGAACCGACCAGGCGATTGTGATTGGCGATCACGCGCCTGCCAAACGTGAAGGAGCGTGTCGAGAAGTAGCCGTAATACTGGGGAAAATGCTCGCGAAGGGCGATGCCGAGCCGGGCCTGGTCACGCGCCGTGGTCATCTGCGCGGTGTTGGGCAGGCCATTCGGATTGCGGTAGGTCGTGCGCGTCATGCCGAGCGCGCGCGCCTTGTTGTTCATCAGCGCGGCGAATTTCTCCTCGGAGCCGCCGATATATTCGCCAAGCGCCATTGCAGCGTCGTTGGCCGACAGCGTCACGAGCGAGAGGATTCCCTGTTCGACGGTGATCGTGCCGCCGGGACGAACGCCGAGTTTGGTGGGTGCCTGGGCTGAGGCAAGCGCAGAGAAAGGTATCTGGGTGTCAAGCTTGATACGGCCCGATTCAAGCGCTTCGAAGGTGAGATAGAGGGTCATCATCTTGGTCAGAGACGCCGGATAGCGCAGAGAATCAGCATCCTCGCTATAGAGCACGTTGCCCGTCTTCGCATCGACGACGATCCCAGCATATTTTGCAGCGTTTGACGGCGATGCGACGGCAATGACGGAGACCATCATGGCGAAACCGAGGCAAATCTTGGTGACAGACCGACGGGTACGGGACGACGATGCTCTGAAAATTGACCTGGGCACTATTTCACTCTTCACTTGCATTTTAATTCCAACGATCCGGCCGCAACCTCCCCAGAGCGCCCGTTGCGGGCAATAATAGGGGCGTAGCGTTACCAATCGGTTTATGATGAACAGTTCGTTGCGGGATTTGGCTGCTTTTGCGACGTCTCAGGGAAGGGCAGCCGTTGGTGTTGCGGATTGGGTCAGGCGCATTTCCACAAACTGCTGAAGTGCGGCATCAATATGATCCCAGTCGCCCAAAAGGCGGCTGGAAAAGCGGTAGAGAAGACTGAGATCGTTACCGATTTTGACGTCTCTCTGGCAATCTGCGCTGGTGGCTTTGTCAGGCGAAGACGGCAGCAGACAACGGACGACATAGTCCGGCTTGCCGAGCCGCGGTGCTGTCAGCAGGGTCTCGCCGGCATATCCGGCGTCGGACCGAAGCCGATGGGCCGTCAGTCCGTTCGGTCCCGAAAATGGGGCGCCCTCGATCAAATGCGCGTAGATCGGCTCCAGTCGTCCGGACATGTCGCGTGACATCGTCCCTTGCGTCAGCTGCAGGAAGACCAGCGAGGACGAGCGGGAAATATCGTTGAAATTCTGACTGTTGGCGTCGCTGTATCCCTGCATCTCGGGAAACGTCAGATAGAGATCGACACGCTCGGTGACGCCATCGATGCGTTCGCTCGGGAAGCGGATGGTATTTGCCGCCAGCCTCAGGCTGTCTTCGCCGATGGTGATCGCAAAAGTCTGTGTGCTGGTGGTGTGGCCGGCGAGTGAAATCCGTCTGCCGATCCAGTGTCCACCGACGGCAATGGCTATCGTCAGGACGACCAGCAAAGCCAGCAGGAAAAACAATCGCCACGCCACGCCGCCACTCACGAGCGGTAGGTGGTTATCCACGGTAGTATTCGACGGGGAGGCGGCGGCCATGGATCTTGCCTTCGTTTATCCGCCGGCAGCTTTGTGCCCCGGCAACAATACGAATGAGTCTCGATACGACCCAGTTGGCGCCATCATGGTTAACGTCGGGTTAATCGCCGGCTGCATTGGCTGGAAACAAAAAAGAGCCGTTCCCGGGACAGCGGGAACGGCTCGAAGCGCCGGTCAATGACGAGTACGGGGACGGACCGGGCTAGACGGACGACAGCGACGCGCTGGCGACCGGTTATGCAAAAGCTTATTTCACGCTGCCGACGGCAACTGCGCGGCCATCCTGGATCTTGACCCAGCGTGAAGGATTTTCGACCGAAACGCGCTTCAGATATGTGTATTCCGTATCCGACCAGAGCATGACCTTGTTGCGCATGTTGTCGAGAATGAAATCGCCATGGTCGGTGCGCACTGTCAGCACGGCATGGCCTTCGCCGTTTGGCTGCAGAACCACTGTCATCAGCGTGTCCGACGGCGAGAACCCGGCAGCGATGAGCTCCTTGCGCTTCAGCAGCGCGTAGTCCTCGCAATCGCCGGCCCAAGTGGGGATCGCCCATTTTTCCTCGACGCCGTAGAGTTCCATGTCGGTCATCGGCTTGATCGTCGTATTGACGGTGTAGTTGATCTTGAGGATCGTCTTCCAGCGGTCTTCGCTGAGAATTGCAGGACCGGCGTCGCCGCCAGCATAAGCGCACTCGCTCGGATTGTCGCGGCAGAATTCGTAGTGGCCGATCGGCGGAGCAGCATTTCCGGTAATCCCCATGGTCGCCGGTGTCGCCTCAGCAAAGCCAATCAGGCTGAGTGTCATGACGGCGGCCGTGGCGGCTCTGCGCAGCAAGGATGTTATCATTTTTTTCGTCCCCGTTATGGAGACGACATTGCCACAGACGTTTTTACCCCACGCAAAATTACGTAGTCAAATTAAGGACTTAATAGAATAAAACAAAAGACAAACAGTAATAAAACTCGAATAAAAATCGACGCAAATTTGAACGAAAATCGAAATATATGGGAAAAGACGAAGTGACGGCCGAAAGCAGCCCCCAACGCCGGCATCCCACTGATATCTATAGGTTTTACGCCATTGTACCAAAATGCGACTGCCTGAGCGGACTGTGAAAGAAATTGTGCCGATCCAGCACACCTTGTCCCGTTTCAGAACATCCCAGCACGTTTTGTCACCACAACATCCACCTATCTCCGCCTTCAGCCCAGCAGCTGTGCAAAAATTATTTTTCGGAAATGCGTTTTTTTCTCCGCTTAACGCGGAGCTGAGAACTGACAATTCCCCAACGATTGAATTTGTCAGGCGTTCGTAATATCTCGCGCAAATCGTGAATTGGCAAAACATTGGTGCCACGTCAAACTTATGAACGGGTGAGTGCCCTGTCTCATGCAGCCATCCGCGTAATACGGCTGCCGTTTGTTTTCAGCGCTACATCAGCGCAATAAAGGATGTAATAGATTGAACGAAACTAAAGCCGATCCAGCGGCGGGCTCATACCAATCGCCAAAGCGTCATCTTCTGATTGCTGGCACCGGGCGTGCAGGCACCAGTTTTCTGGTGCGCTATCTAACAGAACTCGGGCTCGATACCACTCTCTCGCGCAGCAGAGATGGCCAGGTAATGTGGGACGACACGGCAAATGCCGGCTTGGAAGAAATCGTCAGCGGAACCGGAGAGAACCTGCCCTATGTGGTGAAGTCTCCGTGGATCGGTCAGTATTTTGAACAAATCCTGGCTAACCCGCATATCGCCGTGGACGCAATTTTGATTCCTGTTCGCGATCTCGTGGAAGCTGCGACCAGCCGCACAGTCCTAGAAATGCGGGCGATGCACGAGTCGGCTCCCTGGATGGCAGAGCTGGACCAAAGTTGGGAAGTTTGGGGAACGACACCTGGCGGTGTAGTCTATTCGGTCAATCCCCTCGATCAGGCACGCCTGCTGGCTGTGTCGTTCCACGACTTGATCTGGCGCGCCGCAAGAGCCGAGATACCGATCCATTTTCTAGCTTTCCCGAAAATAATCGAGGACAAGCAATACCTCTTCAGAGCGCTCCAGCCTGTCCTCCCGCCGGAGGTGACGCCAGAGCTCGCATATTCGGCCCACGAGCGAATAGCCGATCCTGCTAAGGTGCGTGTCGGCGGTGAGGAGGGGACCAAACGGGAGACTTCACCGACGCTGCACCGTGGGCCGGCGTCGCTGCGGCATGACGAAGTGGACATGCTTGCGCTGCGGCGCGAACTGGCTCGAGTTCGTGCGGAGCTTTCGCGGGTTTCTGATGAGGCGGGTCGTTCTGCAAGCGAAGCAGCCGGGTTGAAGGGGGGATCCGAAGGTCTGCAGAGCGAAGTGTCCCGCCTCAAGAGCGAAGTGGCCGCGTTGGTGCAAGAATCCGCTCGGCTCTCGAATGAAGCATCCGGATTGCGCGTGCAGGCAGAGCGCGCCGAAAGCAAAGCCGCCAAACTGCAAATTTCGGTTTCCACCGAACAAGCTCGCGCTGAAAAGGCCGAAGCCGATTTCAGAGCTGTCACCGAAAGCCGGACATGGCGCGCCACGGGTCCCGTACGCGCAGCGTTGTCAGCGGCCAAGGGTATCAGCCGCCGGTAAAAAGTTTGGCGCGGGGTTGATTGATAGGGCTTTGTTGACATCAGGTTGACGTCACGAGCGGCTGTCACCCTTATCCTCATCTTTTTCAGGCGTTGAAAACTTCAACGCCTGAATGCGGCGCTAACATATTTATTGCCGCAATTCAGAAGTGTCAGGCCGCTGCCTGTTATTCTGCCGATTTTCTCACGCTTATTGCAATCCTAAGTGTATTTCGCAGGTGGATCCGGATTGGTATCTAAAGAACTGTCTTTTGGTTTTTTAATTGGCTGCCAACTTGAAATTCCAAAGACTAATGACATTATCTGAAACGGTGACCTACGAATCCTTAGCGAAGCAGATGTCAACTTCACGTTGTCGGTACCTGAGCAGAGCCTGCTCCTTAGAATGTAGGTGTTCAAGCGCGGCAAACTATCAGCTGCCGCCTGCGATAACTGAAGGGAAGCCCCTTCTCTAACTTGATTCGGACGCGCATTTGCGGATGAACACAAAGTCATAAGCGGGTTATTTTGACAGGCATGCGCCCCCATTTGAACAGGTCCCGAGGCAAGCCTGCCGCTGACGAAAAAAGCGCGATCGCTACCGCGCGGACGCAGAAGCCGCAACTGCGGTTTCTGACGTGTGGATCGATCGATGGCGGCAAGTCCACACTAATTGGCCGGCTTCTGGACGATGACAGCGTGATTGCACACGAACCTGCGTCCGAAAGTCAAAGCCGTTTGTACGCATCTTCCAACAATGAAGACACCGATTTTTCGCCGCTCGCCAATGCGCATGAAGCCAAGGGATCCCTGGTGTCTGACAATGATCCCGGTCATCGGTTCTTTTCAACATCGAAGCGAAAATTTATCGCCTCCGATGCACCGGGTCGCGCTCAATTCACGCGCAACATGGCGGCGGGCGCCTCGACTTCCGATCTGGCGGTCGTCGTTGTCGATGCAAGCCAGGGGATACTGTCCCAGACGCGCCGCCATTCGGTCATCGCCTCGCTGCTCGGCATCAACCACGTCATTCTGGCGGTAAACAAATGCGATCTTGTCGCATTTGATGGCAACGTATTCCGACGTATCGAGGAAGAGTATCGCAGGTTTGTTGCTGAACTCGGTTTCGAGACAATCGAGGCGATCCCTGTTTCGGCGCGCCACGGCGACAACGTCGTGCGGCGATCGAACCGGACACCCTGGTATGTGGGTCCGACCTTGCTGGAGCAGCTCGAGACCGTATCGATCGGGGAGGCAACTGCCGACGCGCCATTTCGTTTCCCGGTGCAGTATGTCAGCCGTTCCGATTTCGATTTGCGCGGCTTTGCCGGCACAGTGGCTTCCGGATCGGTAAAGCAGGGCGACGTCGTCGCCATCGCCAAATCCGGCAAATTGACACGGGTGAAGCGCATCCTCACTGACGAGGGAGATCTTACGCGCGCCATCGAAGGCCAGGCGATCACGATCGTGCTCGAGGACGAGGTAGAGGTATCGCGCGGCAATATGCTTGTGTCGCCCTCCGCGCATCCGCATGTCTCTGACCAGTTCGCCGCCAATCTCGTCTGGTTCGATGAGCAGCCGTTGTTACCCGGTCGATCTTATATCCTGCGGACGGAGGTTGAGCAGGTCAACGCCACGGTGACGGATCTGCAATGCCGCATCAACGTAGACAGCTTTGCCCATGAGGCGACAAAGACGCTTGAGCGCAACGCGCTAGGCGTGGCCAATATTTCGGTACAGTCGCGCATCGCGTTCGACACTTTCGCGGTCAATCGCATCACCGGTGCCTTCGTCCTCGTCGACCGGATGACGAATGCCACCGTGGCTGCAGGAACGATCCTCAATCCGTTGCGGCGCGCTGGGAATATCCAGTGGCAGTCTCTCGATATCGACAAGACGCAGCGCGCGGCGGCAAAGTATCAACAGCCGGTCGTCCTGTGGTTCACTGGCCTGTCCGGTGCGGGCAAGTCGGAAATTGCCAATTTGCTCGAAAAAAAGCTGCATTTTGCCGGCTACCATACCTATCTCCTGGATGGCGACAACGTGCGTCATGGGCTCAACCGCGATCTGGGATTTACGGACGAGGACCGGGTCGAGAATATCCGGCGTGTTGCCGAGGTCGCGCGGCTGATGGCCGATGCTGGCCTCATCGTCCTGGTGTCGTTTATTTCTCCATTTCGTGCAGAGCGACAGATGGCGCGGGAGATGTTGCAGCCAGGCGAATTTGTCGAGGTTTTCGTCGATACGCCATTCGAAGAGTGTGCCCGCCGCGATCCAAAAGGTCTCTATGCCAAGGCGCTAAATGGGATGCTCAAGAACTTCACGGGCATCGATTCCCCCTACGAAGCCCCGGAAAAACCCGAGGTCCGCTTGGAGACCGTCGGAAGGTCGCCGGAGGAAACGATGGCCGCGCTGGAGAAAAGGCTTCGTGGGCTTGGGTTTCTGGTCTAACGCGCAATTTCATTCAACAGGATTGAAGACGATGGCCGCGGACGCGACGGTCGGGTACGTATAGAGCAGGGTATCTTTCGTCGCCCGCCACAGAGATATCCGATAAATCGATAGACAAGGCTTTGCAGAATGAGTGTTGAACAGGAAGAACTGGCGGACGACATTCATGAGCGCGTAACGGAGTTGTCCGAGCAGGGCAATGACCTGCTTGATGCCGGCAACGAGACAGGTGCGATCCGGTGCTGGCAGTCGGCCATCCGTTTGCTACCGGAGCCGCACCACAAATGGGATGCGGCGCTTTGGCTCTATGCTTCTATAGGCGACGCCCAAAGGCAGCAAGGCGATATGGAGTCCGCGCTCTCCTCCTTCCAGCGGGCGGCAGCGAGCAGCGATGGCCATGCCAACGGCTTTGTTCAGTTAGGCATAGGCACATGCCTTTACGATCTTGGGCATCAGGAGGAGAGCACCGACCCGCTCTTGCGCGCCTACATGGCCGAGGGCGAGGAGATCTTCGAGGAATCCGATGCGAAGTATCTGAACTACCTGCGCATGCGGAAGCTGGTATCTTGACTGCTTGCCGTGCCGCATTGGCGTCTTCGAAGCGCAAATTGATGACCAAACTGGCCAGAGGACAGCGCTCGGGATAGCTCGACTGGCTGTGAGGGTGTGGGGCAAACCATCTCGACAATGCCTCTGATTGAACATCGGCGAAGTGGCGGCCGCGCCCGATTGTGATGATGTCTAAGCTGTATCCCCCTGCCGCCGCACGGCGAGACTTCCGAGGCCAATTGCCACGGTTCATTAGCAGTTTGGCCATTTTATCCATGTCCTGAAGGGCCGGGCTGGTGAATTGCCGGCCGTCCGCTCTCGTCTCTCTCGTCCGTCATGCGGGCAGGGCGTCCTACGCGAAAGCTTACCAAGGCGTCTCGCCGCTTGCTTCAACGAAGCGGCCGGAGACCGCATCTCCACCTAGCAGCGCGTATTTGACCGGCAGCTTCGCGCCCTCCTGGGGCGTCATGAAGCCGTTGCCCCCGGTCAGGTCGGTCTTCACAAAGCCGGGGCTAACCGAGTTGATGACATGGGGCGTGTCGCGCAGTTCCTCGGCAAGCTGCACAGTCAGCATGTTCAGCGCCGCCTTGGAGGCATTGTAGCCGATCAGCCGGGCTGAATAGTAGGGCGAGGCTGGATCGCCGTTGAGCGCGAGCGAACCTAGCGAGCTGGATAGGTTCACAATACGGGCGGCCGACGACAGGCGCAGTAGCGGCAGCATCGCCTGCGTCACAGCCAACGTGCCGACGAAGTTGGTGTCCATGGTTCGCCGCGCGGCCTCCGCTGAGCCGCTGGTCGGCGGCCCGTCCTCGGCATCGACGATGCCGGCGTTGTTCACGAGGATATCGAGCCGACCATATTCGGCGCGAATAGTTTCGGCCGCCGCAGCGATGCCCGCATGATCGTTGAGGTCGAGGGTAACGGATCGAACCGACAGGCCAGCTTCCAATAGCCCGCTCACGGCCGAGCTGGCGCGATCGGGATCGCGAGCGCCGATGATAACGGTGACACCCGCTTGAGCAAGTTGGCGAGCAATTTCCAGTCCGATGCCTTTGTTCGCGCCGGTGACGAGCGCGATGCGGGAAGTGTCGGCCATGTGTTCAGTCCTTGTGGTGTTCGTTTTGGTGGCACTCCAATGTATAAAAAATCGATTGGTTTGAGGATTCGCTTATGGCTTCGGCGCGGCCGTCCCACCTAAACCCCCGGAAAATGCCGCGTCAGGCACGAGCGACGGTGACGCTGGACGTCATGTTCGAGGCGACCATTCAGGTTTTGGTGAGCGATGGACCGCACCGATTGACGACCACGCGCGTCGCGCAGCGGGCGGGCGTGTCGGTGGGCACGCTGTACCAGTATTTCCCGCACAAGCAGGCGCTGTTCTATGCGCTCAACGAACGCTATCTCGACGCACTGGCGGCCAAAATAGAGGCTGCGTGCCTGGTGCAGCACGGCGCTGCCATCAAGCGGATGGTCGAGGCGCTGGTGACGACCTACTGGCACGCCAAGACGGAGCGGCCGGAGGTGACACGCGCGCTCTATCGCTCCGTTGTGGAGATTGACAACGAGGCGCTGATCGCAGCCTTCGCCACCCGTGTCGATGCCGCGACCGCTGCGATGTTAGGAACCGCTTCCGATGCGACCTTTGCCGAGCTGTCGACCGTCAACCTGACGCTGCTAGCCACCGTTTTCGGCACGGTCCGCAACGTGTTCGAGCGCAACTTGCCTCCAGACGAGGAACGCGCCGTCCAAGGTCAGCTCATGATGATGTGCAACGCCTATTTGGAAGCGGCTCGATCGCCGCCTTAACGCCTTCACCGCCAAGGCAACTTTCCCGACTGCGGACCGGGAGCGAGAAAGCCGCCGCGTTCCTCATACACGCGACCGAGCGCAACTTCGGCTTCCCCCCAAATCTTCGCGGGGAGACAGAGAAACGGGAAAGATCGCGCTGAACAAATGGCCGCTTTCGGCGGCTCGAAATGCTCATTTAAGCGTCCGTCTGGGGGCGCTTGCTGCCGATCCGAGGGTTCTCATAAGCCATGTATGACATCCTCACATATCGCCTCTGTGGCTCTATCGGCGGTGGTCGAGGATCTATCGCGAAGAATGTCGCACCATGGCGTAAAGTCGGCGAAATGGCGGGCCCCGCGCGATGATGAAGAGCACTACGTCTACGCTATAGCCCTCTAATGCCGCATCTGGCCGATGATGATATCATCGCCGTCAGGAATGGACCGCTGCTCGCGCAACTTGATGCACCATTCGAAAGCGCTCCCACACGGTAGGGGCTTTCAGGTTCGCGCAACCATTACTGCGTTACGGTCGCGACGCCCATTTGCGAGAGCAGTGTCAGATTGTCCTCAATGTGCCAGTTGTCCGTAATCCGCCCATCGGTCACCTTGAGCAGATCGGTCGCGATGAAGTCGATCGCCTGTCCTTGGCCCTTCACTGTGCCGAAGGTGCCGGTGAAATGACCTCTGAACTCCATATGAACCGTAACAAACTCATCTGTGACGATCATTTTCTTCACCTCGACGCGGAGATCGGGGACCGCTGAGCGGAATTTTTTCGAGGCGAACGCCGGGCCTTCCGGTCCTTGGGGACGGCCGGGCGGCAGCGTGCGGTCGGTGAAGGTCGACGCAATCGCTGCCTTGAGGGCGGCTTCGTCGCCGGTGTTCCAGAATTGATAGAAGGTTTTCGCTGCCGTCACTGTCGCCTGGTTTTGTTCGTTCGAGACGGTCCTTCCAACGGTGAGATCGTCGATCTTCAGCTCCGCGGCATCGACTGGCACCGAGAGCAGCATTCCGAGGATGGCGGCTGCGACTGGAAATTTGCGCATGACATTTTCTCTTTCAGGGGTTGGCGGCATTGTCGTCCCCGCGACACACGCGTTCGTCGAGGATAGCGGTCGGCGCAGTGGTGAAGCGGTCGTGTTTCCGAGTTGGGGCGAGCACCGCTTGTCTCAGGCGATGGTGGCGCCACCATCGACTGTGACCGTGGTACCGGTGGCGAAGGGATTGGTCGCGACGAACAGGATCGCCTGCGCGATGTCCTCCGGCTGGCCGACGCGACGCACGGGCAGCCGTTCGGCCGTGCGGGCGAACATGGCTGCGCGGTCGGCCTTTTCCATGCCGCCCCAGAGCGGCGTGTCGATCAGGCCGGGCGACACTGTGTTGACCCGGACCGGGGCCCGTTCCAACGCCAGGCCGCGTCCGAGCGCTTCCAAGGCCGCATTGATTGCCCCCTGCAGCACCGAACTCGCACTCGGACGCCGTGAGAGAAATCCCGAGACGAAGGTGATCGAACCGCTATCCGCGATTCTGGCGGCCCGCGCGATGCGATAGCCGCCCCAGAACTTGCTTTCCATGGAGGCCTTGGCGTCGTCGAGCGACAGCCCACCAACGGGACCGCTCCGGGTTGCCGCCGCGGCGATCACCAGGTGGTCGAACGGCTGCGCCTCGCCGAAGAAGACTTCGATGGCGGAGTTGTCGAGAGTGTCGAGCGCGACGGGCTGGGCCGCGATGCGGGTGGCGAGGGCTTCGAGCTTGGGACCGGGCCGGCCAGCGGCGAAGACGGAAGCACCGGTCGCGGCAAAAGCTTCGGCCGTCGCGGCACCAATCCCGCCGGTGGCGCCGACGACGAGGACGCGTTTATCTTTCAGGGAGAGAGTCATGGTCAAATCCTTTCGTTCGGGATCAGGCGGCTGAGCGGGGCAACCCGCTGACGGCCAGCGCCGAGGTCATAAATGGGAGTGATCGCGCGGTGCTCGGCTGCCCATGTCGCGATCTCATCCTTGCGAGCGAACCACACGGCGGGCTTCGATCGGGCATTGCCGGGAGCGGAGATCGCGAACGCGGCGATTGCGGCAAGGCCGCTACCGAGAAGCGTTCGATTGGTGGTGAGAATGGCTACATTCGTCATGAGCCAGATATGGACTATCGTGCCATAGATGATAATGTTATTTATAGACGATTGTTTGTCGACTTTGGATTGATAATTGATGCTCGACGACCTCAACGAGCTAAATACGTTTCGCGCTATCCTGGCGGAGGGCAGCCTGACGGCTGCAGCATTGCGCCTTGGCGTCACGCTGGCCGTGGTCAGCAAGCGGCTCGGGACACTCGAAAGCCGCGTCGGCGTTCGGCTGATACATCGTACCACCCGGTCACTGAGCGCGACAGACGAAGGCGCTCGGCTGCTGGCCGATGTTGTGCGGGCTCTCGAAACCCTGGAGGCGGCGGAAGGCCGATTGGCTGGCGGTCGCAACGAGCCGGTCGGAACCTTGCGCGTCAGTGCGCCGATCGCTTTCGGCCGGCGCTTCGTGGCGCCGGCCCTTGGACGACTTGCCGAGCGCTACCCCGGCCTTACCGTCGCGCTGGAACTCGACGACCGTGTGGTCGATATCGTAGGCGACGGCTTTGATGTCGCGATCCGCATCGGCGCCCTCGCTGACAGTTCGGCCATGATGCGAAAGCTCGCCGACAATCGGCGCATCCTGGTTGCGGCGCCCGCTTATCTCGATCGCGTTGGCCGGCCGCTCACGCCGGGCGATTCAAAGGCGCACGCTTTCCTGCGCTATGGCGCCGCCAGCGAACCCTGGTACCTGCACGGGCCCGATGGCGCCACAGCAAATATTGCGGCCCATGCACGGCTACGCGCCGATGACGGCGATGTCGTGCACGGCTGGGCGCGGGACGGCCTTGGCATCATGTTGAAATCGGAAGTCGATATTGCCGGGGACCTCACCACAGGCCTGCTTGAGCGTGTACTGCCAGGTTGGGATGGTGGCGAAGCGCCGATCGTTGCCCTCTATCCAAGCGCTCGGTATTTGCCACTCAAAACACGCGTCCTGCTCGACGGGCTTGCGGATTACATCGACACCACGATTGATTCGGATCGGCAACAGTCGATCGCCGGCGAAGGCGTTTCATGGCGTGAAAAGGGCGGCGATCTGCGATAAGCCGGTCGCAGACACGGCTGCCTCGGCAAAGTGGCGGGCGACGCCCGATGACGATGGCACTATGTCTACGCTATAGCACTATGATGCCCTTTGGGCAGTCGGGAGGGAGGGTCATGGCGTTCGCGATCAAGGCTGAGGTTGGCGATCCACGGGCTAAAAGTTTCTCGTTCACCGCACAGAAAACGATGTACGGCGGCAAACAGATCGTCAAAGGTGACGTAGTTTTCGTATTCGCGAGCGAGAACGAGGGCGGACGAGGCCTTTGCGCGCGTGGCATCGTGACTTATGCCGAGGCGATTGCAAAGAAGCGCGGCGTCGCCCGGCAAACGCCGCGCGTGAGCCTCACCATTAGATGCACCGCGCTCGTAAAAAGGCCGCTGGGGCGGAGCGAGCTAAAGCCTCTCAATGAATGGAATGATGGCCAGCCGGGAACCGAGCAAAATTTTAAACTCTATCGTCAGGCGACGAACAAGGTAGTCGGTATCTCGGACGAAGCGGCGGCGTTTCTTGACGAGCACTTTTGATTTGCGCGTCGGCGAGATGACATGATGATCCCATTCGCAGCAATCGCAGTTTGTCGCACAATCTGCGGCGAAATGGCGGAAGAGGTGGGATTCGAACCCACGGTACGGTTTCCCGCACGCCGGTTTTCAAGACCGGTTCCTTAAACCGCTCGGACACTCTTCCAAGTATTTGATATTGAAGCGGTTTCTTCTTCAATACCGTCGACCGGGATGATTAGTTGCGGCACAGTTTGCAACTAATTCGGTTTTCGACTTGCGCTTATAGCTTCTTGCAACGCGGCGTCAACCTTTTCGGCGGTGCAAGCATCCTCGCCACATTGATCTAAGCCAACATCGTTGGCTGGTCGAGGCTCGTTCGTCAGTCTTTACGGAGATAGCTCCTGCCACCGGTATCTGTGGTGCAGAAGTGGCCGCCTTTTGGGCCGGTGCAATAGGTTGCGGATCGGCAGGAGCAGTCGCTCGAAGCTGCCGGCGACATTTCTTCCTGTTGGGCACCGGCGATGCCGAGTGCTCCCGTGCCCGTTCCCATGGTGGCTGAGCATGACTTCTTGCTGGCACTCACCGACCCGTCATTGCAGATGAATGTGCTGCCCTCGCAATGGTCGATGCCACCTTTCTTGCCGCTGCAGGGAGAATTGGCGAACGCAGTGGTGGAAACCGCCAGTGAGCCGGCCAGGATGATCGAAAACAGACGCATGTAGCTTCCCCGGGATAAAACCGTACGGCTAGGGGACGAACCTGACCTGGGGGTTGAGATTCGATCCGTAGGGACAGCGCAGTCACGCAACGGGTTGATACTTTTCCCGGCCGTCAGCGTTGGCGCGGGGTTGCCTGGTTCCGTTTACTGCTGGTTAACCATGATCGTTACAATTGTTCCTTTTAGGCCACTGGGACCGGCTAATTTGACATCATGCAAACATGATTAAAGTCCCGTTAGGTGATTGGGGCGTAGGTCGGAATTGGAGTTGGAGACCCGTCGTCTCATCCACCCTCTTCTGTTCCACCTTGTTCAGTATCGCGTATCGGTTTGGCAGACATGACGTTCGAGAATGTTTCGGTATCATACAGGAGAGGCCTGCGTTGGGCGGCTCTCTCGGCCGTGTGTGCAGCCGTTTCCGCCTGCGGCACGACGCATGCTCCGCCTCTGAAGACCAAGCATGGCAAGGAATATTTTTCTGAAGCCGAATATGGCGTCAAGGCCAGCCCGCGCGTCGTCACCAGTGGCAAGATCCCGAGCGGCGGCGGACGCTTCATGGTCGGCAATCCCTATCAGGTGAAGGGTGCGTGGTATTATCCGAAGGAAGACTACAGGTATAACAAGGTCGGTATCGCGTCCTGGTACGGTTCCGCATTTCACGGCCGATTGACGGCCAATGGCGAGGTCTATGACCAGCTGAGCCTGTCTGCAGCCCATCCGACTTTTCCGCTGCCTAGCTATGCGCGGGTTACCAATGTCGAGAACGGTTCGTCGGTCATCGTGCGTGTCAACGATCGTGGGCCGTATCATCCCGGTCGCATCATCGACCTTTCGAACAAGAGCGCCGACCTCCTCGATCTTCGCGACAGCGGGACCGGCGCGGTGCGGGTGCAATATGTCGGTCGTGCGCCGCTCGAGGGTCACGACATGCCTTATCTGATGGCCTCCTACGTGCCGAAAGGCAGCCGCGTGCCTGGCATCAATCCCGGCAGCCAGTTCGGCAGCGGCCTGATGGTCGCATCGAATGGCAAGATGACCGCCGACCAGTTGCCGGACTATGTGCAGACGCCGCTGCGCCAGCCGACCCGCCACCCGACATCGGGCGTGCCGGTGCCCGTGGCTGCTCCCATGGCATCGACTGCCTATGCCGGATCGAGCCCGACATCGCCGGCCTTCAAGCAGCAGCAGCCACAGATGAACTGGGGCGCACCGGAGCCGGCGGCCCAGGGTATCCTCGTGTCGCTGCCGCAGATCGGGCCCGTTCCCTACGAGCGGCCGAATTCCCGCCAGGGTTTTGCCGCGCTGACGCCGGCGTCGTCGCTTGCCGTCGCCTATGGGGAGCCTGACAGGGCGGCGCCTCGGGCGCTGGCGTTCGATGCCGTTATGGTCCGCAACGATGGCCTGACGCAGAAATCGATACTGGCTTCGTATCATCGGCAGATGGCTGCCGCGCAGGTCGATTGAGGGTGGCAATTGCCTTCACCCCGGGCCGCGCGTAATTTGAATGCAGGCAAGCGGGAAGGGGACTATCGATGCTGAAATGCCTTTTCGCTGCAGTCGTGCTGTTTTCCACAAATGCGGTCGCGCAAGCGCCACCGCCCGCCTTCGACACCAAGGCCGGGCAGGCTTTTATGATAGAGGCCTCTACCGGAACCGTTCTGCTGGCCAAGAACGAGGACAAGCCGTTTTCACCGGCGTCGCTGGCCAAGCTGATGACGCTGGACGTGGTTTTCGATGCCCTGACCCGCGGCGAGGTCAGCCTCGACACCACCTATCCCGTATCCGAAAATGCCTGGCGCAGGGGCGGTGCACCGTCGCGGGCGTCTACTATGTTTGCAGCGCTGAAATCTCGCGTACGGATCGGCGACCTCGTTCAGGGCGTGGCGATCCAGCAGGCCAATGACGCCTGCATCGTGCTTGCCGAAGGCATGTCCGTCAGCGAGGCGGAGTTTGCCCGCAGGATGACCCAGCATGCGCGCGAGATCGGCATGCCGAAGGCGCAGTTCGGCAATGCGACAGGACTTCCCGATGCCGACAGCAAGGTTTCCGCCCGCGAACTGGTAACGCTGGCGCGCGACCTGCAGTCAAAGTATCCGGACCTCTACAAATCCTTCGCGCAGCCCGACTTTACCTGGAACAAGATTTTCCAGCGGAACCGCAATCCGTTGCTGCCGCTGACCATGGGCGTCGATGGACTGGGAACCGGCTTTGCGGAGGGCGAGGGGTTTTCGATCGTCTCCTCCGTGACGCGTGACGGTCGGCGTCTATTTCTGGCCATGGGCGGGCTCGGCTCCGACAAGGAGCGCACCGAGGAAGCCAAGCGTGTGCTCGAATGGGGCCTGAGCAATTTCAGGAGCCAGCGTGTCTTCGATGAGGGCGAAGTGATCGGCACGGCCAGCGTCTACGGCGGCGCCAGGGCATCGGTCGGGCTTGTCGCCAAGACAGGCGTGGATGTCTACGTGCCTGTCAACAATCCCGATCGGCTGACGGCCCGCGTCATCTACCGCTGGCCGCTGGCCGCGCCTGTTGCAAGCGGACAGCCGGCGGGGATTTTGAAAGTGTTTTCTGGCACCCGCGTCGTCAGGGAGGTTCCGCTGTTCACCGACGGCGATGTCGCGCAGGGCGGTCTCGGGCGCCGGGCGCTCGATGCTCTCGTCGAGCTATCGGAAACGCTCTTGTTTTCCTGGCTCTGGGAAACGCCGACGCCGGCTTGAGAGAGCTTCGGGCAAATCACCGTACAACATTGCAAACTCTCGGCCAGAAGGTTTCGCCCGGCATCGTCTTGCGTTAAACAGGCGCCAACGGCCGATGGCAGTGCCTATCTGACTGCCGAATTGAATGCGAGATCGCAGGATGCGAGCAATTGTCGAACGGAACCGGTTTGTTCATAAGCTTTGAAGGCGGGGAGGGTGCCGGTAAATCGACGCAAATCCGTTTGCTCGCCGAAGCCCTGACGGCGAGCGGTCGCGATGTGCTGGTCACCCGCGAGCCCGGCGGGCCGCCCGGTGCGGAGGCGGTGCGCCACGTGCTGCTCTCCGGGGCTGCCGAGCCTTTCGGGACGCGCATGGAGGCCATCCTGTTTGCTGCGGCCCGCAACGATCATGTCGAGGAGGTCATCCGCCCGGCTCTGGCGCAAGGGAAAATCGTTCTCTGCGACCGGTTCATGGATTCATCGCGCGTCTACCAGGGCGTAACGGGCAATCTGGAGCCGGATTTCATCGAGGCGCTGCAACGGATCGCCGTCGACGGCGTCGTGCCGGACTGCACCCTGATCCTCGACCTGCCCGCCAGCGTCGGCCTCGAGCGTGCACACAGGCGCGGAGCCGCGACGACGGCCGAGCCGGATCGCTTTGAAAAGGAAGAGATGGAAACCCATGAAAAGCGCCGGGAAGCGTTTCTCGATATTGCTGCCGGCGATCCGCAACGCTGCCATGTCATCGACGCCCTGCATGCACCCGAAGAGATCGCGGCCCGCATCCTTGCCATTGTCAGCCAGCGGCTTGCATCGCATGACGGGCAGGCGGGGCCCAGGCCGGAGACCGCACAATGAGCGACGAACGGCCCGGCGTGCTGGACGGCGCCATTGCTCCGATGGAAAATACCAGGCTTTTCGGCCATGCGGAGGCAGATGCGTTCCTGGCCCAGTCCTATCGTTCCGGCAAGGGCCACCATGCCATCCTGATCGAGGGGCCGGAGGGCATCGGCAAGGCGACGCTGGCCTTCCGCTTTGCCAATCATGTGCTGTCGCATCCCGATCCGCTGATGGCGCCGGGCGAGATCGCCGATCCCGATGCGGCCTCTGTCGTCAGCCATGCCATCGCTTCAGGCGCGTCTCACAACCTTCTCTATCTGGCGCGCCCTGTCGACGAGAAGACCGGCAAGGTGAAATCGGCAATCACCGTCGACGAGGTCAGGAGGGCCGGTAAATTCTTCTCGCAGACGTCGGGCACCGGCAACTGGCGCATCGTTATCATCGACCCCGCCGACGACATGAACCGCAGCGCTGCAAACGCCATCCTGAAAATACTCGAGGAGCCGCCTAAGCGGGCGCTGTTCCTGGTGCTGTCGCACGCGCCCGGCAAGCTTCTGCCGACCATACGCTCGCGATGCCTGCCATTGCGCCTGTCACCGCTTAGTGATGAAGCGCTGGCAGCGGCTTTGTCCAATCTCGACATCGCCGCCGATGCCAACCTTTTGCGCGATGCCAAGGGGAGCGTCAGCGAGGCGCTGAAGCTCATCAACTACAGTGGCTCGGACATTGTCGCGGCCTACCGCCAGGTGGTGGCTTCCGACGGGCCTGCAGCGCGCAAGGCGATGCACAAGCTCGCGGACGTGCTGTCGGGCCGGGAGAGCGAAACGATCTTCGATTTCTTCGTCTCCCAGATCGAGGACGACATCATGGCACGGGCGCGCCAGGCGGCACTCGAAGGCCGGGTGGTGGACGCCGAGCGGATGTCGCGGCTTCATTCTGACGTCACCGAACGGCTGATAGTGTCGCAGGCCTACAATCTCGATCGCAAGCAGACCATATTAACCGTGCTGGGCGATCTCAAACAGCAGCTGTAGTCGCCTCCTGCCGGGTCGATCGACGCTGGCGCCAAACTTCAAGGTTTCGCTGCGGTGCGACTTGCGATAATAGCGACGCAGCTTCTTCAAACATAACAAGACGGGCTCGATGCCGCCGATGAAAGACACTTCCCCATTCTACATCACAACCGCGATCGCCTATCCCAACGGCCGGCCGCATATCGGCCATGCCTATGAGCTGATCGCCACGGATGCGCTGGCCCGCTACCAGCGGCTGGACGGGCGCGAGGTGTTTTTTCTCACCGGCACCGACGAGCACGGCCAGAAGATGCAGCAGACAGCAAAGCTCGAGGGGATTGCCCCGGAGGCGCTGGCATTGCGAAACTCGGACGAGTTCCGTGCGATGGGCAAGCTGCTGAATTCATCGAACGACGACTTCATCCGCACGACGGAAGAGCGTCACCACCAGACTTCGCGCGACATCTGGAACCGGATGGCCGAGAATGGCGACATCTACAAGGATTCCTACGCCGGCTGGTATTCCGTGCGCGACGAGGCCTATTACCAGGAAAACGAAACCGAGAAGCGCGCCGACGGTTTGCGCTACGGGCCGCAGGGAACGGTCGTCGAATGGGTGCAGGAGGAAAGCTATTTCTTCCGCCTGTCGCAGTACCAGGACAAGCTGCTGGCGCTCTACGAAAGCGATCCCGATTTCATAGGCCCCTCCGAGCGCCGCAACGAGGTGATGTCCTTCGTCAAATCGGGGCTGCGCGACCTGTCGATCTCGCGCACCACCTTCGACTGGGGCATCAAGGTGCCGAACGATCCCGCACATGTCATGTATGTCTGGGTCGATGCGCTCACCAACTACCTGACCGCGACAGGCTATCTGGAAGACCCTAACGGCCCGCGCGCAAAATTCTGGCCGGCCGACGTGCATGTGATCGGCAAGGACATCATACGCTTCCACGCCGTCTACTGGCCGGCGTTCCTGATGTCGGCCGGGTTGCCGCTGCCGAAGCGGATCTTTGCCCATGGCTTCGTGCTTGCCAAGGGTGGAGAGAAGATGTCGAAGTCGCTCGGCAATGTGCTCGATCCGTTCGAGCTAATTGCCCATTTCGGCCTCGACCCGATCCGCTATTTCCTGATGCGCGAAATCTCGTTCGGGCAAGACGGCAATTGCAGCGAAGACGCCATCGGCACACGCATCAACGCCGATCTTGCCAACGGCATCGGTAACCTCGCCAGCCGTTCGCTGTCGATGATCGTCAAGAATTGCGACGGAAAAATTCCGGAATTTGGGCCTCTGAGAGATGAGGACAAGGCGATGCTGGCGCAAGTCGATGCCCTGGCCGATATCACCCGCGACGAGATGGGCAAGCAGATGATCCACCGGGCACTGGCGGCCATCATCGCCGTCGTGTCTGAAACCGACCGGTACTTTGCCGGCCAGGAGCCCTGGGCGCTGAAGAAGACCGATTTTGTCCGTATGGGAACAGTCCTTTACGTGACCGCCGAGGTGGTTCGCCAGATTGCGATCCTGCTGCAGCCGTTCGTGCCGGATTCGGCAGTCAAGCTGCTGGACCTCGTAGCAGCGCCTGCGGACAAACGTGATTTTGCGGCGCTGGGCGAGGCGGGTCGTCTCGTGCCGGGCACCCCGCTGGAGGCACCGAAGCCGGTATTCCCGCGCTACGTGGCGCCGGAGGCTTAGGACGAAATGCTGGTCGATACCCACTGCCACCTCGATTTTGCCGATTTCGCCGATGAGCGCGATGCCATCGTGGCGCGTGCCCACGCATCCGGCGTCGGCCAGATGGTGACGATCTCGACGCGGGTCGCCAAGCTGGACAGCCTGCTGGCGATCACCGACGCCTATCCGTCGGTGTTTTGCTCCGTCGGCACGCACCCGAACAATGCCGACGAGGAGCTCGACATCGAGGTCGAGGATCTCGTTCGGCTGTCGCGCCATCCGAAGGTGGTGGCCATCGGCGAGGCCGGGCTCGACTATTTCTACGACACCGTGAAGCCTGAAGATCAGCGCACCGGCTTTCTCCGACATATCGCTGCGGCGCGCGAAACCGGCCTGCCGCTTGTCATCCACAGTCGCAGCGCCGACGACGACATGGCTGAAATCCTGACCGAGGAAACAGGGAAGGGCGCCTTCCCCTTCATCCTGCACTGTTTCTCGGCGGGTGCCGATCTGGCAGCCACGGGCGTCGCGCTCGGCGGCTATATCTCGTTCTCCGGCATCCTGACTTTCCCCAAATCCGAGGAACTGCGCGCAGTGGCCAGGACCGTCCCGCATGACCGGCTTCTGGTCGAGACCGATGCGCCATACCTTGCGCCAAAACGCTGGCGCGGCAAGCGCAACGAGCCGTCCTACGTCGTCAACACGGCTGAAGTGCTGGCCGAGACCATCGGCGTCAGCAGTGCGGAAGTAGCGGCGCTGACGACCGAGAATGCATTCAGGATTTTTTCGAAGATGCCGAGGATCTGACGGCGTGACCTACAGGCGGCGGTTCACCATTCTCGGCTGCTCATCGTCTCCGGGCGTTCCGCGCATCACCGGCGACTGGGGCGCCTGCGACCCTACCAATCCCAAGAACAGGCGCAGCCGGGCGGCATTGCTGATCGAACAGTTTGCAGCCGATGGTGGCGTCACCACCGTCGTTGTCGACACCGGTCCCGACTTTCGCGAGCAGATGGTCCGCGCCAGGGTCGAGGCAATCGACGCGGTGCTTTACACCCACGCACACGCCGACCATATCCATGGCATCGACGACCTGCGCGGCTATTTCCACATCGACAACCAGCGCATTCCGATCCACGCCGACAGGGTCACCATGGACCGCATACGGCAAGGTTTTGGCTATTGCCTGGAAACACCGGCCGGCAGCAATTACCCGCCGATCGTCGCGCCCGTCATCATTGAGGATATGCAGGCGTTCGTAATCGACGGCGCCGGCGGCCCGATCCATGTCCAGTCGCATCTGCAGCAACACGGAGACATCCAGTCGCTCGGCTTTCGCATCGGCGACGTCGCATATTGCAGCGACGTCAGCGATTTCCCGCCAGCATCCATCCAGGCTCTCGCAAACCTCGACGTGCTGATCATCGACGCGCTCCAGTACCGGTTCCATCCAAGCCATCTGTCGCTGGAGCAATCGCTCGACTGGATCAGCCGCCTGAAGCCACAGCGCGCCATCCTGACCCACATGCACACACCGCTCGACTACGCCACCGTTCTCAGAGAAACACCAGCCAACGTCGAACCGGCCTACGACCAGATGAGCTTCGAGTTCGAGATCGACACGCCGGAGTAGCCGTGGATCTGCGATGGGTGCGGGGTTTGGTAGTATGTGGCTATCCACATCAGTTCCATAATCTATCTTATCCAACTTTTGTATTTAGCGGGGTGGGTTCAAGGATGAAGTGCGACTTGCAATAGATAACAATGGTTTATCGCTTGTAAGGAATGGGACATGAAACGCACCTACTCGCAGCTCGACATGGCCGAACGCCAGGATATTGCGCAAAGGACCCCTGCCCGTTGTTGCCAGCGTGGCCATGGGCGGCGACTGAGATGTGAGATTTAGCGCGGGATCAACGTCCGCCGCCTGGCCGGCTCTCGGCGTAGCTTCGGTAAGCCCGCGTCACACTTTTCTCCGTAGCAGAACTTGAAAAGCCCGGCCGCTTGGAGGCGGTCGGGCTTTTTGGTTTTGGGGGGTCAGACCCGGTGGTGGGTTGTTATTTCTTGACCAAAGCTTCCATTGGAACTGGCTCGGAGATCGTCCAGTTGCCGACGACGCCGGGCTTGCCGTTCTTGGTTTCGACGATCAGGTAGCGCGCCTTGTTCTGGTGGTGCAGTTCGGCGGTGAAGGTGCGCGGTCCAAAGAGCGTCGGCTCGTCCTTCATCTTCTCGAGTTCGGCAACCACCGCGTCGGCATCGGTCGTGCCTGCGCGCTGGACGGCCTTGGCCCAGACGTCGATCATCGAATAGCCGGGATAGACATACTGGCTGGAAGGATCCGTGCCGGTCTTCTTCTTATAGACGGCATTGAATTTCTGCACATCGGGATTTGGGTCGTCGCCGTAGATGGACCCCTGAACCGGCGTGTAGAAGTTCGAAAGGTCCGGCACGGCCGACAGCCAGTAGCTGCCATCGACGCCGGAGCCGTTGAGGATCATCGAGTTGATACCGGCGGCGCGGATCTGCTTGATCGCCGAGACGGCGCCCGGCATCATCGTGCAGAGCATGATGGCGTCAGGCTCCTTGGGGAGCGACTTGATGCGGGTGATCTGGGCGGCGATCGAGGCATCTTCGTTCTTGAAGGTATCCTGGCCCACGAGCTTGGCGCCCTGGGCTTCGAGCTTCGGCATCATCCAGTCGAAGCCGTCGCAGATGCCCTTGTTGTATTCCGTCCAGGTGTCGAGCAGGCGGTAGAAGGTCTGGGCCTTCTTTTCCTTGAAGGCCCATTCGGCCATCGTCGCGCCCTGCACCGCTGCCAGCACGGAAGCCGAGAAGCTGTGCTTGCCGACGCCCTGGATACCGGCTTTGACCGATTCCGCGCAAAGGAAGAACGACACCAGTCCGGCATCTTCGGCGGCCAGCGCTGCCGGTGCCCCGAAATCGTAGTCGCAGGAAACGACCACCAGACTTGCGCCCTGGTCGATGACCGACAGGCCGGCCTTGGCGCCTTCTGCACGGTCGGATTTCGTGTCGGCCGATACGACTTCGATCTTCTTGCCGAGCAGGCCGCCGGCAGCGTTGATCTCGTCGATGCGGATCATCGCGGCATCGGTTGCGGGCTTGTCGTAAGCCTGCATGAAGCCGGATGCGGCCGTCGCAAAGCCGACAACGATCTTGCTGTCGTCGGCCATGGCCGGAACTGCGGCCGCGGCGAATGCCGTGGCCAGAACTGCTGCAAATAGTCTTCTTACGTATTCCATTAGCTGCTCCTTTATTGCCTGACGATTGTTGTCCTCGTCGGCTATTTGTTATGTTTACGCCTGAAAAACGTGATCTCGCGATTGCCTATCAAGCCGGCAGGACGAAGCGCGAGAATTACGATCATGATGACACCGAGGGCGATCTCCTGGAGCCCCTTGGGAAGAGCGAGGGTGACTGTGCCCACGGGGACACCCGCCTCCAGCCAGCGCAGAGCCTGGATGAGGGCAGAGAGAAGGACCACGCCGATCACCGCGCCGGAAAGGCTGCTCATGCCGCCGACGACGAGCATGGAAAGCGTGATGAAGGTGAGGCCGAGGTAGAAATTGTCGGGCGTGACGACGCCGATCGAATGCGCCATCAGAGCGCCTCCGAGACCCATGACCACGCCTGAGATGGTAAACGCGACCAACCGTTCCTTCGGGATGTCGACGCCCGAGGCCGCTGCTGCGGTCGGCTCGTCGCGGGCGGCGCGCAAGGCCAGTCCCGAGCGGGAGATGGCATGGGCCCAAGCGATGAAGATGGCGAGGACGGCAGCACCCACGTAAGGCCAGATGAGGCGGACGATGGGAATGCCCACCACCGACGACGTCGCGCCGGTGACGTCCTGCCAGTTGGAGTAGATGGTATTGATCATCGCCAGCATCGCGAAGGTGGCGATCGAGGCTGCAATGCCCGACAGGCGCATCAGCACCCGCCCGAACACCAAGGCCGCCAGCCCGGCAAAGATCGCCGCGATGATCGCAGACTCCCAGTATGGAAGACGCGTCTCGAGCAGCCACCCGGGCAAGCCCGGAAGCGCGCTCTTCTTCATCATCGGGCTGATGGTCAGCCACGCTGCGGCATAGGCACCCATGCAGGTAAATCCGATATGGCCGAAGCTGAGGACCCCGGAGTTGCCGATGAAGATATAGAGCCCGACGACCAGGGTGATGCGGACGAAGACATCGATCACCGCCTGGTTGAACGGACGCGAGCCGGTCATGACGGTCAGCACGGCGATCGCCAGCATGAGCAGAGACAGCAGGATCGGCGTCATGATCGTGCGCCGGGCGAGCGCGAAGGGTGCGGGCTTGCGCGGCGATGCCAGTTCGGCCGGCAAGGCGGGAGCGGTAGCAGTGGTCATGGATCAGACCCTTTCCTTGGTGCCGCGCGCGGCGATCAGACCTTGCGGACGGAAGAGGAGGACGAGGATGACGGCGCCATAGACGAAGGCATCACGGAACGGACGCGCATCGATCGGCAACACCACCTGCATGATGACGGAGGCAGCACCCAGCAGGAAGCCGGCAAGCACTGCACCCGGAAGACTGCCGAGGCCGCCGATCACGGTTGCGATGAATGCCATCAGCATGATCGCCCCACCCATCTGGATATCGGCGGTGCCTGTCTGGCAGACGAAGATCAGCGAGATTGCGCCAGCCAGCGCTCCGGACAATGCGAAGGCCCCCATGATCACCCGGTTGGCCCTCACCCCGAGCATCCGTGCCATCGAGAAGTTTTCGGCGGCTGCGCGCATTTCCAGCCCGAACCTCGTGCGGCGCAGGAAGAGCGAAAGGGCGATCAGGATCAACACTGTCGCGACGATGGTGATCAGCTGCAGCAGAGGCAGCCGGGCGCCGAAGATCTCCACCGGTTGCGAGAGCATGGGCAGCAGCGAGATCGACTTCGGGCGGCTCGTGAAGAGCATCAGCAGGAAGTAGCGGATGACGAAGCCGAGTGCGAAAGAGGCGATCATCATGGTGGCCGGGTTGGCACGGCGAAAACGGCGGAAGACGACGACTTCGCAGAGGACCGACAGCGCAGCACCGGTAGCAAGCACGAGCGGCACCAGCAGGTACCATGGCAGGTTTCCGGCAAAGACGATGGCCATCGCATCCGTGGATGGCCAGAGCAATGCGAAGACGCAGAAGGCGATGACGTCCCCGTGGGCGAAATTCACCAGGCGCATGACGCCGAAGATCAGCGCGATGCCGAGGGCGCCGAGCGCGTAGAGCGAACCGAGTGACAGCGAGTCAAATACGATCTGCAACATCTCACTTGTCCTCGTAGCCGAAATAGGCGGCCTGGATGGCCTCGCTGGTGCCGAGTTCGCGCGCGTCGCCGTCGAGCACGATCTCGCCACCGCGCATCAGCAGCATTCGACCGCCGACGAGATTGGCGCGGGTGGAACTCTGTTCAACGATCAGCAGCGTCAACTTGCGCAGCGCCTGCAGGGCAATCAGCCGCTCGTACACCTGGTCGGTGATATTGGGCGCCAGCCCGAGCGACGGCTCGTCGATGGCGATAAGGCGCGGATTGGTCATCAGCGCCCGGCCGATGACGAGCATCTGCTGCTGGCCGCCGGACAGCAGGCCGGCCTGGCCGTTGCGGCGTTCCTTCAGCATCGGGAATGTCTGGTAGACCGCCTCGAGATCCTCGGCGACCTTGGCCTTCCAGCCGCGATCCTTTGCCTTCATTCCGGTGCCGACCAGCAGATTTTCCTCGATGGTCAGCGAACCGAAGACATCCCGGCCCTCAGGCACCAGCGAAAAGCCGAGGCGGGCAATATCCTCCGGCGCGCGGCCGGTGATATTGTAGCCGTCGAAATCGATCGTCCCTGCAAAGGCGGGCGTGACGCCGGCAATTGCGCGGAGCAACGATGACTTGCCGGCGCCGTTTGGCCCGGTAATGAAAACCGTATCACCATCCCTGATGGAAAACGACACGCCGCGCACGGCCGTCAGGCGACCGTAGCGAACCTCGATATCGGCGAGAACCAGCAGGCTCATAGCAGCACCTCCACGACCGGTAGCGGTGTGTCAGCAGCGGTCCCCATGTAGGCGTGGCGGACCTTTTCGCTGTTGCGGATCGCAGTCGGTGTCCCCTCCTCTATGACAGCACCGGAATCGAGCACGACGATGTGGTCGCAGAGACCGAGGACGAGACCGACATTGTGCTCGATGATCAGCACGCCGCAGCCGAGTTCGCGGGCGATCTTGCGCACAAGGGACGACAAGTCGGCCGCCTCCTGGCTGCTCATGCCGGCGGCGGGCTCGTCGAGAAGGATGTAGGCTGGGCGGCCCATCAGCGCGCGGCCGATAGCGACCCGGCGCTCGTCCGTGTAGGGAAGCGTTCCGGCGATACGCGAACCGAGCGATCCGATGCCCATCCAGTCGAGCATGGCCTCAGCTTCGGCGACGGCGGCGCGCCGGCTCATGCCGAGCCCGACGCCGGTCACTTCCAGATTGTCGACGACCGCGAGGTCGCGAAACAGGCGCCCGCCCTGGAACGTTCGGGCGATGCCCCTGCGGCGCACCTGATGCGGCTTGAGGCGATTGAGCGATGCTCCATCGAGCTTCACTTCGCCCTCCGTCGGCGCCTGAAATCCGGTGAGGACGTTGACGAGCGTCGTCTTGCCGGCACCGTTCGGGCCGATCAGTCCGCTGATATGTCCGGGCGTGATGTCGAGCGTCACCGACGACAGCGCCTTGAGCCCTGCAAAGGCGACCGATATGTTTTGCGCGCTCAGTTCAACCATGTTCCCAGTTCCTTGTGTTACCGATGGAAAGGGAACGACGGGTCCGGCCGTGTTACAGCCTGCCGAGTCTAGCTATGTTCCCCTTTTTCGGTACCGGCGATCTCTGCGGACCACTCGGCTGCCAAAGTCTCGCCGTTTACCGGCTTTGTCTTGTTGTTGCGCGTGCCAGCCTTTGTCGGCTGGCGCTTCGAAGGGCCGGCTCGCGCCGACCTTAGCCTCGTCCCTTCCCTCGCCCGGTCCTGACCGGTCGCGGGCCGCTGCCTCAGGCGGTCAGGTAGTCTTCCGCCTTCCGGAGTTCGGCGCGGCGATCGGCGCGCGCAGCAAGAGCTTCCTCGAGGGTGACGGGAACGAAGCGCGCTGGCGTATGGGGCTGCATCTGGGCGATGCGATCCATGTCTGCCGAAATCACCACGCCGAGCATCATGTAGCCACCGCCCGATACGGCGTCACGGTGGAGGACGATCGGCTCCGTGCCGCTCGGCACCTGAACCGAGCCATAGGGGTAGCAGGCATCGACGATATTGGAAGGGTCGGAACCTGCACCAAAAGGCTGTTCACGGGGCATGAATTCCAGCGGTGTACCCCCACGAAAGCGGTAGCCGATGCGATCTGCCTCTGGGGCTACCTTCCAGGTATCCTCGAAGAACCGCTTTCCTGCAGCCTCGGTGATCCTGTGCCAGTAGATGCCGGGCAGCATGCGCAGTTCTGCCGGCATCGCGCCGAGGCCGCGCAGGGCCGCTGGTAGCGAGCGGCCGGCGGTACCGGTTGCCTGCCCGATGGGAAGCTCGTCACCGGCTTTCAGCACGCGGCCTTCAAAGCCGCCGAGCGCGCCCAGCACGTAGGTGGAGCGGGACCCGAGCACGACGGGCACGTCGATGCCGCCCGAAATCGCAATATAGGCGCGCGCGCCGGATTTGAGGTAGCCAAAGGAGAGACGGCCGCCCGCCTTGACCTCGAAGCTTTCCCAGGTTGGGCGCTCCTCGCCGTTGACCTTGGGCGGCAACTCGCCGCCGGTGATGGCGACCACGGCCGGTTGAGTGAACTCCAGCTCAGGCCCCATGAACGTCGCTTCGAGGACCGCTGCTCCTGCGTCGTTGCCGACAAGCAGGTTTGCCATACGGCTCGAAAACCGGTCCATGCCGCCGCCTTCGGGGATGCCGACGTGATAATAGCCGGGGCGACCGAGGTCCTGCACGGAGGTCGCAAGGCCGGGACTGATGACTTTAACGGCCATTGAGAAGCTCCATCAGTTGGACATTGGTACCAAGCATGTCTTTGTTGAAGTCGGTGAGCTTGAAGGTGCAATCGCGCGTCGTGGGCTGCCAGCGGTTCGCCTCGATTTCCTCAAGCGTGCCATCGTATTCGTCACGCGTGATCGACTTGAACTTGACGATGTCACCCGGCTTGAAGAGGCACATCTCGTCGGTGAGATAGCGGATCTTGCGGGTCGGGTCATAGATCGGTGCCGGCGTGACGCCGTACATCTGGTAGCCGCCGGCGCCGCGTACCGAATAGATCGCCGCAAAGCAGCCGCCGTGACCGACGGTGAGTTTCGGTGTGTCCGTACGGGGACGCAGGTATTTCGGCGCCTCGATCTGCTTCTTGCGCTCCACCATCTGGTAGAGCCATGGCAGGCCCGCCACGAAGCCGACCATGGAAACGAACCAGGGCTGACCGGAATAGGCGGCGATGAATTCCTCGATCGTGGCGTATCCGTTTATGCGGGCCGAATATTCGAGGTCCGTCGCGCTGGGGTCCTGATGACGCTCGCGGAAGCGCATTTCCGTCTCGTGGGTCCAGGGATCCTGGAAATAGACGGGAAGCTCGATGATGCGTGTTTTAAGCGCGGCGTCGGATTTCGACGCGGCGTCTTCCATTGACTGCAGTTCTTTCAGAAGATCTTGCGGCGAAATGACATCCGGATCGAAGCGGATCTGGAAGCTCGCATTGGCCGGGCAGGTCTCCGTGACCCCTCGGATACCGGCCTCGCGAACCGCGTTGATCATCGAAAGGCCGGTGAAGAACGAAGTGAGCGACATTTCCTCGGACACCTCGCCGAAGATGTGTTCGTCACCGCCGAAGTTGAAGCGTATCGACATCGGTTCTCCTTTTCAGCTGGCAAGCGCCGCTGCGTTTTCGACAAGCCAGCCTTCCAGCCAGCGCGTATGCACGTCTCCTGATTGGACTGCCGGATCTGCGGCAAGTGCCAGAAACAGCGGCTTGGTCGTCTTCATGCCCGAGATCTTGAGTTCGCCCAATGCCCTTTGCAGCCGCGCAATCGCCCCTTCCCGGGTCTCTGCGTGGACGATCAGCTTGGCGAGAAGTGAATCGTAGAAGGGCGGCACCTGGTAACCGGCGTAGAGCATCGAATCGAAGCGAACGCCGGGGCCGCCGGGTATTCTGAGATCGCCGACCTTGCCCGGAAACGGCGCAAAGTCCTTGGCGGGATCTTCCGCATTCAGCCGCACTTCGATTGCGTGTCCGCTGACCCTGATATCGGCTTGGGACAATCGCAATGGCTCGCCGCCGGCAATCCGCAGCATCTCCGCCACGAGATCGATGCCGGTCACAGCCTCGGTCACGGGATGTTCAACCTGGATACGGGTGTTCATTTCGATGAAATAGAAGCGGTCGGCAGCATCGTCGTAGAGGTATTCGACTGTCCCCGCGCCGGAATAGGCGACGGCCTTTGCGAGCGCTACGGCCGAGGCGCAGAGTTCTTCGCGCAGCGCATCTGAGAGGGCTTGCGAAGGCGCCTCCTCCCAGACTTTCTGGCGACGACGTTGCAGCGAGCATTCCCGCTCGTAGCAATGGACCGCATTATGGCCATCGGCAAGCACCTGCACCTCGATATGGCGGGCACGGCCTATGACCTTCTCCATGTAAAGGCCTCCGTCCCCGAAAGCAGCCAGGGCTTCGGCCTGGGCCTGCGGATAGGCCTGCTCGAACTCGGCTGACGAATTGGCGATGCGGATGCCGCGTCCGCCACCGCCGGCAGCGGCCTTGATCATTACCGGGAAACCGGTCTCTGCCAGAACGTCCCGCGCTGCCTCGATGCTTTCGACGCGACCGACCGAACCCGGAACGACGGGAACGCCGGCAGCAGACGCAGCGAGGCGCGCCGAAACCTTGTCGCCCATCAAGCGGATTGCATTGCCGGAGGGGCCAACGAAGACGAGGCCTGCCGCCGTCACAGCATCGGAAAACTCGGCATTTTCGGCAAGGAAGCCGTAGCCCGGATGAATGCTGTCACAACCGGTGTCGCGGGCTGCCGCCAACAGGGCCTCGATGTTCAGGTAGGACTTCTTGGCTGCCGGTGGACCGATGTTGACGGCTTCGTCTGCAAGCTGAACATGCAACGCATCCGCGTCGGCCGTGGAATAAACTGCTACCGTCGCAATACCGAGGTCCTTGGCAGCGCGGATGACGCGCACTGCGATCTCGCCGCGATTGGCTATCAGCAACTTCTTCAGCATCAGCCGACGTCCGCCAGCGGTGCGCCTGCCATGACAGGGTCTTCGTTATCGACAAGGAAGGAAATCCCGCTACCGGCAACCTCTGCCTTGACCTCGTGGAAGGACTTCATCACCTCGATCAGGCCGATGACGTCGCCAATCGCGACATCGTCGCCGTCGGCCTTCAAAGGTGGCTGGCCAGGTGCCGCACTGCGGTAGAACGTTCCGGGAAGCGGTGAAAGGATCTGTGGCATGGAATGGGTCTCCTGTTCCGACAATGCGAGATGGATGCAGGCAATAAGGCCGCCATAGGTGGCGGCCGCCGAAATCAGTGCCAGGGCGCGATTGCGCTGCGCACGGCCTTGGCAATATCGATAGCGTTCGGCGTATCTGAATGCACGCAAATCGTTTCGCAGCCAACCGGGAAGAGACTGCCGTCGGTAGCCGTGCCCTGCTTGTCCGTCAATGCGCGCACGCAGCGGGACGCCATCAGCTCCGGATCCATGGCCGGATGCTCGCGCGTGACGATCAGCGCACCCGCCGGCGTATAGTCGAGATCGGCATAGAATTCCGGGATGAAGCGGATGCCGCGCTGCGGGTAGATGCTTTCGTGCAGGGTACCTGTCATGCCGAACACCGGCACACCGAACACCTCTGCCGCATCACATATGCCTTGAGCAACTTCTTCCTGGCGGGCGGCCATGTTGTAAAGGCTGCCATGCGGTTTGATGTGATTGAGCGGCATGTTTTCCGCTTTCAGGAAACCGAGCAGCGCGCCGACCTGGTAGATGACCGAGTTGGCGATCTCCTGCCGGCTCATCTTCATCTCGCGTCGGCCAAAACCCTGGAGATCAGGAAGCGACGGGTGTGCCCCGACTTTGACGCCATGCTCCTTGGCGCGGAGGACTGTTGTTCGCATATGGTCGGGATCGGATGCATGGAAGCCGCAGGCCACATTCGCCGCATCAATAAGCGGCATAAGCCCGGCGTCGTCGCCCAGCCTGTAAAGGCCAAAGCTCTCTCCCATGTCACAGTTCAGCGTGACGCTCATCGTTGTCGTGCCCCTTATAAGCTGCCGTCTTTGCGGCGTTGCACAAATCTTGTCCGAGCTTTTGCCTCTTGTGAAATAGTAATTTTCGTAATGTAATATCGAAAAAAACGATAATAAGAAATTGGTGGAACAGATATGAGCATCACGCTGAAACAACTGGATTATTTTATTGCGTCTGCAGAAAGTGGACAAGTGAGCCACGCGGCCGTCAACCTCAACATCTCCCAATCGGCGGTAACGGCAGCGATAAAATCGCTGGAAGAGGAGCTTGGGGTCAAGCTTCTGGAGAGGACGCATGGAGGTGTGCGGCTGACGATGGAGGGCGCCCGGTTCCTCGATCACGCACGGATCATCACCGGAGCGGTCGCCGCTGCGGTTCACAGCCCTCTGCGCGAGCGTGCGGAACTGTCGGGAAAACTGACCATGGGCATGACTTACACGGTGACCGGCTACTTCATGTCGAAATACTACGCGCGCTTCCGGAAGACCTACCCGCATATCTCGGTGGAGATCAGGGAATTGCCCCGCGCCGAAGTCGAGCGACAGCTGGCCAGCGGCGACCTGGATATCGCGATCATGCTGGTCTCCAACCTGGCGAATTCGGACGAACTCGAACAGGAACTGCTGCTGCGATCGTCACGCCGACTTTGGCTCTCGGCCGATCACCACCTGCTTTCACGGACCGAAATCAGCCTCGCCGACGTCGCGCAGGAGGACTATGTGATGCTGACCGTCGACGAGGCGAGCACGACCGCCACACGCTACTGGGATGCTGCCGGTAAAAAGCCGAATGCCGTGTTGACGACCAGCTCCGTCGAGGCCGTCCGCTCGCTCGTCGCAGCCGGTGTCGGCGTCACTATCCTGTCGGACATGGTTTATCGGCCGTGGTCTCTCGAGGGGCAGCGCATCGAAGTTCGCAGACTGATCGAACCCGTCCCCAGTATGGATGTCGGACTGGCCTGGGCGCGCGCGCGACCTATGGCCACGGCCGCAGCGACATTCCGGGCTTTCATGTCCGTGACACTTGGTGGTGGGGGCTGAGCCAGCAAGTTACCTCAGCCTGCTGCCTTTGCACTATCGCGGTCGGATCTGACTGATGGCGCTGACGATTTCACGAAACAGCGGTGCCTCACCGAGCGATTCCAGCGGGACTGACAGCTTGGGCTTCCAGTTCGGATAGCTGGTGCTGGTACCTGGAATGTTGGTCGGGTTCGGTTCGTTGGTGAGGTCTGCAAGCCTGACCGCTACCATCGCGGATGGCGTCTGCGCGATATAGCGATAGGAGGCTACGGCAAGAGCAATACTTTCGTCTTCGCCCGTTGTTATCGCTGGCTCGCGAACCTCGGCATCTGCAAAGGCACGCAGGAGGTCATCACGCTCCTCCTGCCTTGCGATCTCGTGGACTTCGGCAAGCTCGGCGGGCACCAGCCGATGCTCAGAGCGTAGAGCAATGTCGTCGCCGCGCCACCAGCCCGTAAATGTCTGGTGATCGTGGGTGGAGACGCAGGCAAGCGCGAGGGCCGGGTACGCTTCCGGTGCGATGAACCCCTGCCCGTTTCGCTCGTAGGACAGAATGCGGTAGGAGAGGATCTGCGCGTCGGCGAGGTCTTCGCGGAGACCACCGGGGATATTGCCGAGATCTTCGCCAATGACAATAGAGCGGTATTGCTGCGATGCGCTGGAAAGGACCTGGATCAGGTCTTCCTGCGGATAGGAAACATATGCCCCGTCTGCCGGAGTGCCGCTGGTGGGTACGAGAAAGAGGCGCGAAAGAGCGGCCGCGTGGTCGATGCGGATAGCGCCGGCGTAGCGCATGGCAGCCGCCAGCATCTTTTGGAACGGCGAGGCTTCGCCAGATGCGATCGCGTCCGGCAGAAGGGCGGCCAGCCGCCAGTCCTGGCCGTCGATGGCATAGGGTTCGGGCGGGTTACCGATGCTGGCGCCGGAGACGTAGAAATCCGGGTCGCTCCAGGTCGCAGAGCCGTCGAGCGCCTCGCCGACGGCAAGGTCGAGGTATAGCCCGATGCGCATGCCACGTTCCCTGGCACGGGTGCCGGCTAGGCCGAGTTGCTGATGCGCCAGCCACTGCAGCCATTTGTGGAACATGATGTTTTCGGCGTGCTCCTCCGCAAAGCGGCCGACCTCCTCTGAAAATGGAGTGCGATAAGCCTCCGGCCATGCGTGCCAACCGGTCCCGACACCGCGCCTGGCCATCTCGGTAGAGAGGGCTTCAAAGAGGGCGTGTCGCTGCAGACCTTCGCCGCCTTCCGAGACATAGGCGGCAAAATCAGGGCTACCGCGACCGCCCTTCCCGCTCGTCCAGAGATCTAGCAGCACCTCGAGCTTCAGTTCCGCCACTTGCCTGTAGTCCACAAGCTCCGTGGCACGAAGTCGCCGGATGCGCTCATCCAGCGCGGGCGTCATCACGAAGCCTTCGACCGCATCGACTGAAATATAGAAAGGGTTGAGAAACTGCCTGTTGGAAGGCTCATAGGGGCTGCAGCGCTCGGGATCGGCCGTGAATGGTGCATGCAGCGGGTTAAGGCCAATGAAGTCGGCACCCAGCGGGCCGGCGATATCGCAGCACGCCTCAAGGTCGAGGAAGTCACCGATGCCCCAGTTCCGGGCTGAACGAAGCTCGTAGAGTTGCAGGCTCAGACCCCAGCACGGACGGTCCACGATTTCTGGAGGTAGGAAACAGTTGGCGGGGCATGTGGGTGCTGTTTCATCATCGAACGTGACCTTGAGCGCCGTCAGCATCATCCGCAGTGTAGCGTCGGATACTGCCGTTGTGCTGCCGTCAGAGAGCGGCCTTCGGAGGTCTATGCCGTGGATGCGGGCAATGCTTCTCAGGCTCTGATGATGTTTCTGCATTGGCTGTCAATTCCTCGAGCGCCGGGACGGAGGCCCTTGCGGCGTTGCTAGGACAACAAAATCGGTTTGCTATTGTTCCGAACCAATCCGCCAGCCATTGGGTAGATGAGCGTCGGAATGCTCTCCCCGAGGTGTCCGTGGCTCGGAGTGGCGACTGATCGAACTGACCTAAGCCGCTCGCTGCAACGGACTGATTTTCTTTGCCGTGCAGCGATCCTCATGGCAATAGAGCGTTTTGCCGGCATGCCGCTGGCTAAGGAAGCCTAAACCGATCGTGAGGACAAAGCATGCAGTTTGCCCGCATCAACGATGTGATGATCCATTATCAAATCATCGGCGCGCCGGCCGACAAGCCGACGATCGTCTTTGCCAATGCTCTCGGCACGGATTTCCGCATATGGCGCGACGTGATCGTCCGCCTTGCGGGCGATTTCGCCATCGTCCTCTATGACAAGCGCGGTCATGGTCTTTCGGATGTTGGCCGGACGCCATATGCGATCGAGGACCATGCCGGCGACCTCGCCGGTCTTCTCGACATGCTCTCGGTCAGCAATGCGTATATCTGCGGGCTGTCTGTTGGTGGGCTTATTGCCCAGTCGCTTTACCATCGCCGTCCGGAACTGGTACGAGGTCTCATCCTTTGCGGCACGGCGCCGAGGATAGGGACACCCGCACTCTGGAACGACCGCATCGCCGCAGTCAATGCCGGTGGCATCGAGGCGCTTGCCGACGGCATCATGGAGCAATGGTTCACGGTAGAATTCCGACGCCCAGAGAATACAGCCTATGCCGGCTATCGGAATATGCTGGTCCGTCAGCCGGCCGAGGGATACGTGGCGACCTGCGAGGCGTTGAGAGACGCGGACTATGAGGCGGCGGCGACGTCCATCGCCGTACCGACGATCTGTGTCGCCGGCGGTAAGGACGGCTCGACACCGCCAGTTGTCGTTCTGGCGATGGCCAAGCGTATTCCCGATGCGCGCTATGAGCTGATCCGCGATGCCGGACATATAGCCTGCGTCGAACAGCCGGCATTGCTTACCGAAATCATCAAGGCTTTCATCGCCGAAGTCGAGGCGGGGAAATAGGCGATCCTTAGGTTTCTCAGGCCGCGCAGGGCATTGCCTGGGAGACGAAATTGCGGGCCGATTGACGCTGCTCCTGGATGTGCAGCTTTTCCACCATCACCAGCAAGTCGGTGGCGCCGCCAGCAGTGCCGTGTCTCCGACCAAGGCGTCGCAACAGACGTTGAGACACGGTATCGAGCATCGTCTCCATGGTCGAACGCGAAGCCTGGCGCCAGAGCATCGTCGCCTCGACGAACAGCGTGCTGATGTCGCGCGGCAATCCGGCGGCTTCAAAGAGGGCACGCACGGCATGCATGCGTCCGGTGCCGAGGATGGAACGGACGCGGGGCTCGCTGCAGCCTGAGAGATTGGCGACGGCGCCGGCAAAGAAATCGACCTTGCCGCTGCACAGCGTGTGCATCAGGAAAGCCGGCGTCAGGCGCCCGGACAGCCGCAGGTGCTCGACCATTCCGGAGATTTCATCATGGTTGACGGCACCCGCGATTGCCACGGTAGCCGCTTCGCCTGCCTCTCGGGTCACATGCTGCAGGCGGCGCGGGCTGAGGGTTGCCTGTACGAGCGAAAATTCCGCCAGCGCGTCGCTGACCTGCTGCATCAGCAGATGGCGTGCATCGCAGGGCAAGTCATGCATCTCCAGCAGCAGACGGCGGATATCGGCGGAATGGCCGAGCCGATCTGTGACACGCTTCAACGAAGCGCGCGACCAGCAAGCCCCGCCATTCTCCAGCAGGCAAAGAACTTCCTCTTCGTCGCCGATCTCGGCAATGGCCGCGACAACCGAGGGACCGAGCGCTCCGCGCGAGGCAATCAGCACCCGCGTGACGCTGTCGCCGCGCGAAGCGAGGTCGACGAGATCGGCGTCGTTAAACAGCGGCGAGCAGAGGATGACCTGCGCAGCAATTTCGGGCTGGTCGGTTGCCAGCGACAGGATGACGTTGCGCGGCGCATCTGCTGCATGGGCCAACGCTTCCGCGAGAGACAGGCGGACGCGTGGTGATGGATCGTCAAGCAGGAAAGTCATCGCCATCTCGGCCGCATCGCGTTCGGCAGCTGGCATGGTTGTGCCAAGATACGCCCGTCCGAGCGCATTGGCAGCCCTTGCCCTGTCGCCGGCCTTGGCCGTTTCCGCCCAGCGAAGAAATGCCTCTACGATCACTTTTCCGGCCTCGATGTTGGGGACGGCTGCCGTCCGCTACTGTGATTCCGAGGCTAGCGGCAAAAAGTTTATGATTGGTTCACCATAGGCGTTAAGCGTCCGGTAAGATTGTCGAATTGGCCGACGACGGGTAAATCGACATCGAATTACGACTTTGGCGTGGGTGGACGCAGCAGTTCGAACACGGTGCTGGCCTCGCTGTAGTCCATATAGCCCATGCGGCCCATGGGCTGTGCCAGTTCCATGTCGAGGCGCCCGTCGCGGATGATTGCCTCGTCGATGTGGATGCCGACGACTTCGCCGAACACCATGAAATTGTTGGCCGGCGTCCCGGACAAGGTCATGGGATTACGGATTTCCGTCACCCTGCATTCGAGCACGGCGAAGGCCTCCGCAACATAGGGCGCATCGATCAGCTGAGCGGGTGCCGCTGTCAAACCCGCGACAGCAAACTCGTCGACGCCATAGGGTACGCTCACCGAAGAGGCGTTCATCTGTTCGAGGAGGTTGCGGCTGACGAAATTTGCGGTGAAGACGCCGGTCTCCTCAGCGTTCCGGGCGCTGTCCTTGCGGCCCTGCGAGGAGAACATGATGATCTTCGGGGTGTCGCAGACAGCGTTGAAGAATGAGTAGGGCGACAGGTTGATCGAGCCATCCCTGCCCTTGCTGCCGATCCAGCCAATGGGCCTTGGCGTGACGATGGATTTGAACGGATCGTGGGACAGGCCGTGCCGGTTGGTGTCCGTGCTGTAGAACATCAGCCGTCGCCTCCGCCGACCCAGGTCACGGTGTCGCTGAGTTCAGGGCGCGGCCGCTCGGTGATCGGGAAGGTGGTCGATCCGACATGGATGAAACCCGCAACCTTCTCGCCGGGCCTGATGCCGAGCAACGGATAGGCGCGCTCGTCATAGGCAAACCACTCGCTCAGCCAGTTCGCGACATAGCCATGGGCGTTGGCCGCCATCGACAGATTGAGGCAGAGCGCGCCAGCCGACAGGACCTGCTCCCATTCGGGCACCTTGACATGAGGTCCGGCGGTGCTGACGACGGCGATGACGACAGGCGCGCGGGTGAACCGGGCGAGTTCGACCTTCCTCATTTCGTCGGAAAGGTCAGGCTTTGCCTCCAGCGCCAATTGCAGCAGCGCCTCGCCGATCTTGGCTCGCTCGTTGCCCTGGTAGACGATAAAGCGCCAGGGTGCGAGCTTGCCGTGATCCGGCACGCGCGAGGCCAGTCGCAACATGTCCTCGAGTTCGCCCCTGCCCGGCCCGGGTTCGCACATCTGGAAGGCAGGCGTCGACCGGCGGACAGCGAGGTAATCGATCAGCGTGATGTCGTTTTTCATCAGAAATTCCATCGTGGCGACAAGGTCGCAAGTGTCATGAATGGCGATGCCGGTTTGTCGCTGTCGGTTGCGCCGATGTCAATTGCCGCTGCAGGGACAAAACCATGCGAAACCCGGGGGCTATGATGGCCAAGGTCTTGAATTTGCCACCGCGTTGGTCTTCTGTTGCAGATTGATACGCGTCATCGATCGGTGGGAATTCATGTCGGCTTTTGTTCATACCGGTCGTATAGGCCTGACGGCGATGCTTTTGCTCGCTACCGGCCTCTCCGTCCGGGCAGACGATGCCTTCAAGGAATTCAAGCAGCTCGACAGTACGGCGAAAATGCCGAAGCTAAACGCTTTCATCTCCCCGGGGACGGACAAGAAGGCCGCCGCCATCCGCGATGTCGCACTCGACGCCAAGCTGACGGCGGATGGACCGCCTTTGCAACAGGGTCTGTCCTGGTACGTGTTCAGTCCCGTCGCTGGCGGTGACGGAAAACTGCCGCTGGTGGCAAGCTCCAAAGGCGGTTCGGCGGCCTTTCAGCTCGGCCCGGGGGATTATTTCGTCAACGTTTCATTCGGTCGTGCCGGCGTTACCAAGAAGCTCACAGTGCCGGAAAGCGGCGAGACGCAGAAGCAGGTCATGGTGCTCGATGCCGGCGGTATCCTGCTCAACGCGGTGTCCGGCTCCGATGTCAGGATTCCACCGGCCGAGCTCAGCTTTTCCGTCTATTCCAACGAGGTGAAGGAGGACGGGACACGCGGTCTCGTCATGTCCGACGTCAAGCCGAACACGCTGGTGGGACTCAGCGCCGGGACCTACCACATTGTCTCGGAATACGGGCAGGTCAATGCCATCATCCGCGCCGATATCCAGGTCGAGGCCGGCAAGGTGACCGAGGCAACGATCCAGCATCGCGCCGCAAAACTCACCTTCAAGCTGGTTTCGGATGCCGGCGGCGAGGCTATTGCCGATACAGCCTGGTCCGTGCTGACGGCTGCCGGCGACATTGTCGGCGAGAGCGTCAGTGCCTTCCCGACGATGATCCTGGCCGAGGGGCGTTACACCGCGGTCGCGCGCAACAAGGACAAGATCTATCAGCGGGATTTCAGTGTCGCGGCCGGCAAAAACACCGATGTCGAGGTGCTGATGAAAGAGCAGCAGCCGCAGGATCTGCAGGATCCCGAAAACGGACCTGACGACCAGCTGCAACAGGCGCCTTCCCCGCAGGCGCCGGCCGCACAAGCGCCAACCGCGCCGCCCGAGGCGGGAGGCCCCTCGGCCGTCCAGCCGCCGCTACCCGCAGGCGACGACGGCACCAGCATGGATTAGCCGGGTTCACCTCAGTTCGGCCAAACTCAGCTGGCGCGGCTGAGAACCGGGCGCTTCGGCGGCGCCATCGAGAACACGGCGCTATAAAGTCGCGACAGCAGATCCTTGCGATCGGCACCCTCGCTGAGCTTTTCAAAGGTGATGAGTTCGCCGATATGTGAGGTGATCGTGCTGCCGGAGAGGCGTCGGAATTCCCGAATCAGCATAGAGATGCGTAGCGTCAGGGATAGCTTGCTCGCAAGGTGGAACAGACGGCCGTTCTGGCCTTCGAAATAGATCGGAATGACGGATGCCCGCGCTGCCTGCACCAGCTTGGCCGGGAAAATCTTCCAGGGCAGATCCTCAGCCAGCCCAAAGCCCCGTTTCGCCGTGGCCACGCCACCAGCGGGAAAGACGATGATGGTCACGCCTTCCTTCAAGAGACGAACGGCTTCGTGACGGGTCTGCATATTCATCGCCATCGCCTCGCGGGTTTCCTCGAACGAGATCGGCAGCGAATAGGCGCTCATCTCCGGAACCTTGAGCAGTTCATCGTTGATCAGCACCCGGAAGGGGCGACCGAGCTGTTCGGCGAGCGCCAGCACCGCGATTCCGTCGCCGATGCCGAAGGGATGATTGGCGACGATGACGAGCGGCGTATCGGGCAGGTTCGCCGGCGGCCAGGCGCCGCGCACGTCCATGCGGATGTCGATAAGATCCAGCATCTTGCCGAACACCCGGTCGCCGGAGGCAACGATGTCGCTGCGCCAGATGTCGTAAAGCCGCGCGTAACGATCCCGGCCCGACAGTCCCTCGATGGAGCGAATGAACCAGCGCTTCAGCCGGGGGTCACGGTCATTGGCGTAGGAAAGCACTTTGAGCTTCACGATTATCCCGGGAAAGACCCGCCCCTGATCACACTGGCGTCGGTATATTACACTTCGATGTCAGTTCTCTGACAGAGCCAGCACGGCTCTGTCAGAGGGTGATCGCTCAGGCTGCCCGGGCCGCCTTCTCCGCTGCCTTGCGGCGAACGTCAGGAGGCGTGGCTTCCAGCGTCAGGCTTTCGATAGCCGCATCGAGCGACATCGAAGTCTGTGCCTGCGAACCGAGGCGGCGGATATTGACCGAGCGCTCTTCGGCTTCCTTCTTGCCGCAAACGATGATCACGGGCACCTTGGTGACGCTGTGCTCGCGGATCTTGTAGTTGATCTTCTCGTTGCGGAAGTCGGTCTCGACCTGCAGGCCTGCTTCGCGCAGCATCTCGGCTACTTCCATGCCGTAGTCGTCAGCCTCGGATGTGATGGTTGCGACGACGATCTGCTGCGGTGAAATCCACAGCGGCATGTGACCGGCGAAGTTCTCGATCAGGATACCGAGGAAGCGCTCCATCGAGCCGCAGATGGCGCGATGGATCATAACCGGCTGGGTTTTTTCCGAGTTCTGGTCGATGTAGAAGGCGCCAAAGCGTTCCGGCAGGTTGAAGTCGACCTGCGTCGTCCCGCACTGCCATTCGCGGCCGATGGCGTCACGCAGCGTGTATTCGAACTTCGGACCGTAGAAGGCGCCCTCGCCCGGCAGGATGCCAGTCTTGATACGCCCGCCCGATTGCGCCTCGATGGTCTGGAGCACTTCCATCATGACGGCTTCGGCGCGATCCCACAGGGCATCCGACCCGACCCGCTTTTCCGGCCGTGTCGACAACTTGACGACGATTTCCTGGAAGCCGAAATCCTCGTAGACCGACAGGATGAGATCGTTGATCTTCAGGCATTCGGCGGCCATCTGTTCGTCGGTGCAGAAGATGTGGGCGTCGTCCTGCGTAAAGCCGCGTACGCGCATCAGCCCGTGCAACGCGCCGGAGGGTTCGTAGCGATGAACATTGCCGAATTCTGCAAGGCGTACAGGCAGTTCGCGGTACGACTTCAAGCCATGCTTGAAGATCTGAATATGACCGGGGCAGTTCATGGGCTTCAGCGCGAAGACGCGTTCGTCGTCGGTCTCGTCGCCGGCAACCGTCACCTTGAACATGTTGTCGCGGTACCAGCCCCAGTGTCCCGAGGTTTCCCAGAGCGACTTGTCGAGCACCTGCGGCGCATTGACTTCCTGGTAGTCGCGCGCAAGACGCCGGCGCATGTAGGATACCAGCGACTGGAACAGCCGCCATCCCTTGCCATGCCAGAAGACCACGCCAGGTCCCTCTTCCTGGAAATGGAAAAGGTCCATCTCGCGGCCGAGGCGACGATGATCGCGCTTCTCGGCTTCAGCCAGAATGTTCAGGTAGTTGTCGAGTTCCGACTGTTCGGCGAACGCCGTGCCGTAGATGCGGGTCAGCATCGGGTTGTTGCTGTCGCCACGCCAGTAGGCACCGGCCACCTTCATCAGCTTGAAGGCAGTGCCGATCTGGCCAGTCGAGGCCATGTGCGGGCCGCGGCAGAGGTCGAACCAGTCGCCCTGGTAGTAAATCTTCAGATCCTGGCCGGCAGGGATCGCATCGACCAGCTGGACCTTGTAGGTCTCGCCCTTGTCGGCAAATACCTGCTTGGCCTTTTCGCGCGACCAGATCTCTCTGGTGAACGGCTTGTTGCGCTGGATGATTTCCTTCATCTTCTTTTCGATGACGGGCAGGTCGTCCGGCGTAAACGGCTCGTTCTTGGCAAAGTCGTAATAGAAACCGTTCTCGATCACGGGACCGATGGTCACTTGCGTACCGGGCCATAGTTCTTGCACGGCTTCTGCCATGACATGGGCTGCGTCGTGGCGGATGAGTTCCAGCGCGCGTGCGTCGGTACGGGTGACGATCTCGATCGCCCCTGATGTCACCGGTTCGGAGAGGTCCCGTACGGTGCCGTCTATGGTAATCGCCACGGCCTTCTTGGCCAGCGACTTTGATATCGATTCGGCGACATCCCGGCCTGTTGCGCCGGCTGCAAAGCCGCGCACCGAACCATCGGGAAATGTCAGGGAAATAGCGTCCGTCATCATAAGCTTCCTTATCCAGTCCCGCCAACCAATGCGGGTGGTGCGTCATAAACGAGACGGGGCAATCGGCCGCCGATCTCGCAGCGCCTGATAGATGTTTTCAGGCTTTGAGTAAAGATCAGGCACGCCCTTCATGTTCTACCCGGCCGTGTGTGATGTTGTTCATCAGGCGCCCGGCGAGCGGCGTAGGGCCAGATATCGCCACGGCGTCCACCACCGGTATCTGCGCTCGAGAACCTCCGGAACGGGGTCGAAGCCGCTGCTGCCGCCAGGACCGCAACTGCCGACGCGAAACAACGTCATCCAGCCGCCGGGCCAGAGGCCATGTCGTGCGATTGCCTCATAGCCGTATTCCGAACAGGTCGGCAGGTGGCGACAGGAATTGCCGATGAAGCCGGAAAGTGTCAGCTGGTAGAGGCGGATCAGGCCAATACCGAGCAGTCGGTCCGGGGTCTTGCGGAAGGGACCGGCATAGTTTCTGGATTGGCGGGGTTTGTCGCCATGGCCGTGCGCGTCGCACATGGTCAGGCCTCCACGGCTACGCCGCGTTTGGCCTCGATCTGCTCGATGGCATCGATGACGGCGTCGAATGTCAGCATCGTCGATGCGTGCCGCGCCTTATAGTCCTTGACCGGGCGGAGGTATCGCATCTCCTCGAATCGGCCGACAGGCCCCTCGCCGTCTGCCTTCAGCATCGCCAGCATGTCGCTTTGAGCCTGGCGCAGTTCTGACACGGTCGCCCCGACAACATGGCGTGCCATGAGCGACGATGAAGCCTGGCCGAGCGCGCATGCCTTGACGTCGTGGGTGAAGTCGCTGACCATATTTCCCTCGAGTTTCAGCCATATTGTGACGCGGGAGCCACATAGACGCGAGTGCGCCTTGGCGCTGGCGTCCGCATCCTCGATCACACCGATACGCGTAATGTTGCCGGCAAACTCAAGGATTTTGGTGTTGTAGATGTCGTCCATTGCGCTCCGGGCTCCGATATGGCGGTCACTGTATTCTAAACGAAAAACACACCGTGTCCGATCGAACACTTTCACATCAAGGGTGCCGTACTATATGTATCTCGTTCGTAGGACATGATTTTACAACGCTCTTCTGCGAGTTTCACCCGAAACAGTGTACGACGGCCGCGAGAATCTGGACGTATGGACTGATTTTGCCGAAAGCCGTGTCCGGCTGGCAATGTCGCTGACGAGACTGAAACGATCCCTATCGCGGATCAGGAGAGCCTGAAATGGACGCTGTGTTGAAGAATTTGGCGCTGACCGACACCCACCCGGATCGTCCTACTCAAAAGGAAGCCGAGGATGCCGTGCGTGTCCTTCTCCGCTGGGCCGGTGACGACCCGACCCGGGAGGGATTGATCGACACGCCCGCACGCGTCGCCAAGTCATACCGCGAACTGTTCGCCGGTTACGACCTGGATCCGGAAGATGTGCTTGGCCGGACCTTCGAGGAAGTGGCTGGCTACGACGACATGGTTCTGGTGCGCGACATTCCGTTCTTTTCCCATTGCGAGCACCACATGGTGCCGATCATTGGAAAAGCTCATGTGGCCTACCTGCCGAACGGCCGCGTTCTTGGCCTTTCCAAGATCGCCCGTGTGGTCGATATCTTCGGGCGCCGCCTGCAGACCCAGGAAACTATGACGGCACAGATCGCCACCGCAATCGACGAGACGCTGCGTCCTCGTGGCGTTGCAATCATGATCGAGGCCGAGCATATGTGCATGGCCATGCGCGGCGTGCAGAAGCAGGGATCGACAACGCTGACGACACGGTTCACCGGCTCTTACAAGGTCGATCCGGCCGAGCAGGCGCGTTTCATGACGCTGGTGCGCGGACGCTAATTTCAGGTGACGGTTTGCGATGATAGGATTCAGGGAGCCTTCCCGCGACAAGGCGGAACTTGAGGATGACGGCGAGTTCACGCCGCGTTTCGACGATGGCGGTCTGATCACCGCTGTCGTCACCGACGCCAGTGATGGTGTCCTGCTCATGGTAGCGCACATGAACGCCGAGGCTCTGTCCCTCACGCTCAGCACCGGCATTGCGCATTATTTCAGCCGGTCGCGCGCCAAGATCTGGAAGAAGGGCGAAACCTCCGGCAATCTCCAGACGGTGGTGGAAATCCGCACCGATTGCGACCAGGATGCCATCCTGCTGAAGGTCGAGGTGGGTGGCCACGCTGCAACCTGCCATACCGGTCGCCGCTCGTGTTTCTACCGGGTTGTCGAATTGCAGGACGGTAAGCCGGTGGTGCGAATCGTCGACACCCACCGCCACTTCGACCCACGCGATGTGTATGGCCATTAAGACAAATTGATCCGGCAGGGCATTACACTGTTAAGTCCTGTCGACGTATGATGTTCAGGCAAACAAAAAGGGACGCGACATAACAAGAGGCGCAATACGCCTCGAAGGAAGACAAGATGCTGAACTGGCGTTTCAATCGTCAGGGCGCCGGACAGAGTCCGGCGGTTACCTCCCCGGCCAAAGGCAACGATCTCTCCGCAACGGCCCTCATTCCGGTCCTTCCAAGCAAAGCGAAAATCGCGTTGGCGCTGGGCGGCGGCGCAGCGCGAGGCTGGGCGCATATCGGCGTGCTGAGGGCGCTCGACGAGGCCGGCATCGAGATCGGCATGATTGCCGGCACATCGATCGGCGCACTCGTCGGCGGTTGCTATCTTGCCGGCAAGCTCGATGAACTCGAATCCTTCGCCCGCTCGCTCACCATGCGCCGCATTGCCAGCCTGCTCGACCTGACCATCGGCGGAAGCGGGCTGTTCGGCGGGATGCGGCTGACCAAGCGGATGCAGGAGCATCTGCAGGGGCTGAACATCGAGGACCTGCCCCGGCCTTTCGTCGCCGTGGCGGCCGAACTCAACACCGGCCATGAGGTGTGGATTACCAACGGATCATTGATCACAGCGTTGCGGGCGTCCTACGCGCTGCCCGGAATTTTCGAGCCCGTGCGCAGCAACAACCGAACGCTCGTCGACGGCGCACTCGTCAATCCGGTGCCGGTCTCGGTCTGCCGGTCCTACGAGCAGCCGCTGGTCGTCGCGGTCAACCTCAATTACGATCTCTACGGCCGCTCCGCCGTGGTCAAGCACAACGCTCTGCTGCCGGCGACCGACATCCATCGCCAGCCCGAAGCGCCGTACACCAGGCTCGGCATGACCGGCGTCATGGTGCAGGCCTTCAACATCATACAGGACAGGATTTCGCGCGCGCGCCTTGCCGGCGATCCACCGGATCTGGCGCTCCATCCGCGACTGAGCGATATCGGCCTTTCCGAGTTCTATCGCGCCGGTGCGGCTATCGATCGCGGCTATGAGGAGGCTTCGGCCCGACTTCCGGAGATTCGCCGCATGCAGGAAGCTTACGCCCGCTGAAGTGGGTGGGGTGGCGCTCGTTCGGCAATCATGGCTGGGGAGGTGCTGTGATCAGCCCACTCCCCAGGATATTTCATCCAGCAATATAGGCCTTGATCTGTTCGGCCTCGAGTTCAATCTCGCGGATATGGGCCTTGACGACGTCGCCGATCGAAATGATGCCGCTGAGCTTGCCGTCGTCTTCCACCGGTACATGGCGGAACCGTCTCTGGGTCATCATCTCCATGACCTCGTCGACCGTCGAATCTTCGCTACAGCGGACGATGTTGTAACTCATCACTTCTACGACGGGCTGGTCGAGGCTGGAGCGGCCATATTTGGCAACAGCTTTTACAACGTCCCGCTCCGTGAATATGCCGGAGATAGTGCCTCCGAGCGATCCGATCACCAGCGCACCGATGCGGTGTTCCGCAAGGATCGCAGCGGCCTCAAGCAGCGTAGTGTCCGGACCGACGGTCACCACGGCGCGACCCTTGGCGTCCAAAATGGATTTTACGGAAATTGGCATTCGATCCTCCCCTTTCGAAATCGCAATAGGATTCCGGTCGCCCGTGGTCTCCTCCCTCCGCGCGGCCGGAATTCGATGTTGCACTCAGGTTGCCGGGAATGCAACCTTCAGCCATCGATGGCGGCGACGTCTTCAGGCGGCGTCGGCAATTCTATCGGGCGGTCGAACAGCGAAAAGAGCAGGAAACCGAAGATAAAGCCGCCGACATGAGCGTCCCATGCCACGTCCTGCGATCCATCGCCAATCAGCGGCATGCCGAAGGCGATGAGGATATTGGTGAAGAACCAGAACAGGATGAACATCAGGACTGTCCGGCTTCGCAATGCGCCAATGATCGACAGTCTTGGATTGAGGTGCGATTCCATCGGGCGAGGCCCGCGTTTCTCGGGCGGAAATGCAAAGCGGCAGGCAGCCCCCATCAGCGCCGAGACGACGCCCGATGCGCCTATCATCAACGTCATCTGGCCCCAATGGATGGCGGCATTGAGTGCTGCAGCTGCGATTGCCGAGAGTATCCAGAATGCGATGTAGCGCACCGGGCCGATGCGGCGAGCCACCGGCGCACCGAAGGCCATCAGCCACAAGCCGTTGAACAGGATGTGCTCGATGCTCGCATGCAGCAGCGAATAGCTCACCGGCGTCCAGAGCCACTCCAGACCCTGCTGCGACAAAGGCGTTATGTAGCGGCCCGGTACGAAGCCGAAAGTAAAGAAGAACCAGTCGAGCGTGTCCGTCGAGAAAAATACGCTTTGGATCAGGAAGATCGCCAGCAGCAGGCCTAGGCTGGCGACGAGCACGGGGGGCAGATTGAAGATCGGCGTGCGCGGCGGAGGCGCGTCTGGGCGGTTCTCCACGGTCGGCGGAAGCTTCGGCGCATCGTCTTGCATGTCATGCTCTTCGTCGTGAAAGGAAAACGCAAGGCATACAGGAGCGGTTGCCAAAAAAGAAGCCGCCCGATTGAGCCGGGCGGCTTGAAGTCGGCGCTGTCACCCCTTCGGATGATTATCATCCTCGATCTCACGGGAAGACGTCGCCGGTCAATTGAAAGGCTTCGTTAACCCTAAGCCGGTTGCCGTGGCACGGAATAAGCATGGGATGGACCAGAGGGCGGAAATATCCGCCATCCTGCACCGAATTGACACACGGACCGACCATGCGCCTGGATACGAGCTTTGAACTGTTTACCTATTGGAAGAGCACCCGAGGGATCGCCGACGCTCCGTTGCGGTCCGAGATCGATCCGGGTGCCATCCGCCACATGTTGCCGCAGGTCTTCATCCTGGAAGCCGCCGATGACGGCGGTCCCCGGTTTCGACTGGCGGGGACGATGATTTGCAGCCTTTTCGGCCGGGAACTTCGCGACATGCCTTTTTCTTCGCTGTGGAGCAGCCAGGGTGCCGAGGCCGTCACCTTTGCCAAGGGCGTCATGGACGGGGTTTCGCCGGCCGTGCTCAACGCAACGGGCAATGGCGGCTATGGCCGCTCGATGACATTCGAGGTCATCCTGCTGCCGATGCGCTCCTCGCCGGATCGCTGCGACCGGGTGCTGGGTTGCCTGGTGGCGACGAGCAAAAGCGCCTGGCTTGGAACGCAGCCCCTCGCCGGTCTTCGTCTCGATCGTGGCCGTACGATCGATGGCCGGACGGGCTTGCGCGAACCCGAAACGCCTGCGCCGCAATCTCCAGCATCGGCTTTGGCAAGCAAGGGGTTGGGGCTGTCCCACGCCGTTCGCCGGGCACTCAATCTCTGACCTTCGAACCGTCAGCGATGCTCCGATAGTCACGATACAACCTGTGCTCTTTTGGGGCGTGGCGAATGAGTGCATGACGTGCATCGAATGCAACTGGCGTACGGCGGCCAATCATCTATTAACAAATTTCTGCTACCAATCCTTGGAGCCTCACAGGATCAAGAAGTCGCTTTATGCACTCATTCCAGCCAGCAATGACAACGCGGAGTGCGCCGCGCATGGAACAACGGACCTTTCAAAGGGTGCCGATCAACATGCAAGGTCGCCTGATGCTGGCCAATTACGATGAATTCGAGTGCATGGTCGTCGATATGTCGCCGGGCGACCTTTACGTTACATGCGAAGGCAGGCCGCGCGCGAATGAGCGGGTTATTGCCTATATCGACCATCTAGGCCGGATTGAGGGTCTTGTCATCTCGGTCGACAATCGCGGCTTCAACATGTCGATCAACGCCACTGATCGCAAACGCGAGAAGCTCGCAGCACAGCTGACCTGGCTTGCCAACAAGCACGAACTCGGCCTGCCCGAGGATCGCCGCCATGACCGCCTGACGCCGAAGAGTGCGACGGTGGAACTGACCCTCGAGGATGGCTCCGTCTATAACTGCCGCCTCATGGATCTGTCGCTCTCCGGTGCTGCCGTCGATGTCGAAGCGCGCCCTGCCCTCGGCATGGCCGTCCGCCTCGGCAACATGCGCGGCAGGATCGTTCGCCATTTCCGCGAGGGCGTTGCAATCGAATTCCTGTCGCTGCAATCGCGCGACACGCTGCGCGAATTTCTCTGAGCCGGAAAGCCCACGACGCTTTTCGCGCCGTGGGTAGAGACATGGTCCAATCCTATCAGAACGACTGGTAGGCTGTGATGACCGCCGCCATCTGGGTTGGATCCAGTGCCTCGGCCTGTGATGCGGTGATTGCCTGCAACTGGGCGCTCGACAATCCGAAGATATCACCCGTGGAGAGGCCGGCAATCGCTGCCGTAGAGATCGAGGAGATGTCTGCCAGCGAGAAGGCTGACAGCCCGTCCGTGCTCAATGCCGCGATCTGCAGGGAATTGAGTGCGCCCACCTGGGCCGGCGTCAGGGCTTCGACCTGCGCCGTCGACATGGCGCCGATCTGCGCCGTGGTCAGGCCGACCAGAGACCTTGCATTCAGGGCCGCGACCTGATCGGTCGAGAGCGCTGCGACGCTGGCCGTTCCGAGCGCTGCGATCTGTACCGCGTTCAGCGCCGCCACCTGATCGGTACTGAGGCTTGCGGCCTGTGCCGAACTCAGGGCCCGGGTCTGGGCGAAGGTCAGTGCGGCGATCTGGCTTGTCTTCAGGGCCGCCATCTGGTCCGGCGTGAGCGACGGAATGTTGGCGCTCGCCAGCCCCGGCAGCGCAGCCGCTCCGATAGCTGCGATATCGTCCGTCGAGAGAACAGCCACATCTGCGCTGTTGAGGCCACCGACCTGCGCGGCGCTGAAGCCTGCAAACTGGGTCGGTGTCAGCGCCTCGACCTGGCTGGTCGACAAGGCGGCGACCTGGGCTGCCGTCAGGCCGGCGACGGCCTTGGCACTGAGGCCAGCCACCTGGTCGGGCGACAGGGCTGCAATGCTGTCGCTGGAGAGCGCCGCGATCTGGAGAGAGGTGAGCGCGCCGATCTGCGACGATGTGAGGCCCGGAAGCTGCGCTGAAGTCAGCGCCGCAACCTGGGCTGTCTGCAGTGCAGCCAGCTGACTGGCACTCAAGGCTGCGATCTGGTCGGCGCTGAGGGCGGCGATGTTACTGGATGACAGGCCGGAAAGCGCCGAGGCCGTGATCGCTGCGATATCGTCGGCGGTAAGGACCGCAACATCGCCCGCAGTCAGGGCGGCAACCTGGCTCGAGGCAAGGCTGGCAATCTGCGTTGCCGTCAACGCGTTGATCTGGTCGCTGGACAAGGCGCCGACCTGCGCCGTGGTGAGGCTGGCGACGGCCTTGGTGGTGAGCGCCGCAATCTGATCGCCCGACAGGGATGCGATGCCTGACGTGGACAGGCCGGGTATCGCTGACGAGCCGAGGGCGGCTACCTGCGTGGTCGTCAGCGCTGCAACCTGTGCCCCGGTCAGGGCGGCTATCTGTGACGATGTCAGCCCGGCCACCTGGACCGCGGTCAGGCCAGCAACCTGGTCAGGCGAAAGGCTGGCGATATTGTCGCTGGAGAGGCCCGACATGCCCGCCGCGCTGATCGCGGCCAGATCGGCTGCCGAGAAGGTCGCGAGGTCGGCGGTGCTGAGGGCTGCAATTTGCGAGGAATTCAGCGCCCCGATCTGCGATGCAGACAGACCGCTGACCTGGTCGGTCGTCAGGGCAGCGATCTGCGAGGAGGTCAGGCCCTTCATCGCCGTTGCCGTCAGCGAGGCGATCTGGTCTGCGGAAAAGGCTGCGATGTCAGCTGTCGAAATGCCGGAGATGGCTGATGAACTGAGCGCCCCGATCTGCTGGGTCGTAAGGCTGGCAATCTGTGCCGTGGTCAGAGCCGCGATCTGTGCGCTTTTCAGCGCCGCGATCTGCGTCGTCTTCAGCGCTGCGGCCTGATCCGGGCTGAGGGCGGCGATGGCCGTGGTCGAGAGGCCTGCAAGAGCACCCGTCCCGATCGCCGCGATATCGTCGGTCGAGAAGGCCTGGAGACCTGCCGTGCTCAGAGCGGCAATCTGGGAGGAGCCAAGGCCTGCCACCTGTGCCGAGGTCAGCGACTGGATCTGGTCGCTGGATAGCAGGGTGATCTGCGTCGACGTCAGGCCAGCGACCGCCTTGACGCTCAACGCCGCTATCTGGTCGTCGGAGAGGGCCGTGACGCTGCCGGAGGAGAGAGCCGTGACCTGCGCGGCGCTGAGGGCGGCAACCTGCGTGGTGCTCAGGGTGCCGATCTGCCCGGATGCAAGGCCGGCGATCTGGGCAGTTTTAAGGGCCGCGATCTGGCTTGTCTTCAACGCTGCTATCTGGTCGGCGCTGAGGGACGACAGGACATCGCTGGAGAGGCCGGACAGCGCTGCGGTGCTGACGGCTGCCACTTCATCGGCAGAGAAGGCCGCGAGATCCGCTGAACTCATGGCGGCGATCTGGGCGGAGCCGAGGCCTGCGACCTGCGCCAAGGTCAGAGATTCCACCTGATCGACCGACAGGGCAGCGATCTGTGCCGACGTGAGACCTGCCACGGCCTTGGCACTGAGGGCTCCGATCTGTTCGTTCGACAGCGCGGCGATGGTGGTGCTGGACAGTGCGCCGGTCTGCGCTGCCGTCAGCACGGCTACCTGCGAGGTGCCGAGTTCGGCAATCTGGGCGGCACTCAAGGCTGCGATCTGCGCCGTCTTCAGGGCGGCAACCTGGGTTGCCTTCAGCGCTGCCGTCTGTTCCGGCGAGAGGGCGGCAATGCCGGCGCTCGAAAGGCCTGAGAGCGCCGCGTTGCTGATGGCCGCGACCTCGTCCGTAGACAGAACACCGAGGTCTGCCGTGCTCAGCGCTGCCAGTTGCGCTGAACTGAGGCTGGCGACCTGGGCGGATGTGAAGCCCTCGATCTGCAGCGTCGACAGGGAGGAGATCTGCAGCGAGGTAAAGCCTGCGATAGCCTTGCCGTTCAACGCGGTGATCTGGTCGCCGGAAAGGGCCGCAAGGCCGCCGCTGGACAAGGCCTTGACCTGCGCCGAGACCAGCGCGCCGACCTGCGATGTCGTAAGCGCAGCAATCTGGTCGGACGAAAGGGCCGCGATCTGGCCGGACTTCAGGGCCGCGATCTGGGCCGACTTCAGCGCCGCCGCCTGATCCGGGGTGAGCGCCGCGATACCGTCAGTGGACAGCCCTGCCAGGGCGACCGCGCTGATGGCGGCGATTTCGTCGGGCGAGAACGTCGCGATATCGGCGGTGCTGAGTGCTGCAATCTGGCCGGAGTTGAGGCTTGCGATCTGGCTGGATGTCAGCGCTGCAGCCTGATCCGTGGAGAGGGCCGCGATCTGGGCGGTCGTCATGCCGGCGACGGCCTTGGCATTGAGCGCGCCGATCTGGTCGGCGGACAGGGCACTGACGCTGGTGCTCGCCAAAGCCTTGAGCTGCAGGGAAGTCAGCGCGGTCACCTGCGCCGTCGTCAGCGCCGGTGTCTGGGTTGCGTCGAGCGCTGCGATCTGAGTTGTCTTCAGGGCTGCGATCTGGGTGGGCTTCAGGGCAGAAAGCTGGTCGGAACTGAGAGCGGCGACATTGGCGGTGGAGAGGCCCGGCAATGCGGCAACGCTGATTGCGGCGATATCGGCCGTCGAGAAGGTGGCGAGATCAGCAGTATTGAGCGCGCCGATCTGGGCTGCCGTCATGACGCCGACCAGTGCCGGAGTGAGCGCCTGCGCCTGCCCTGTCGAGAGCGACGAGATCTGCTGCGTGGTGAGGCCCGAGACGGCCTTGGTGCTGATGGCCGCAACCTGGTCTGTGGACAAAGCGGCGATGCTGGCGCCGTTCAGCATCCTCACCTGCGATGCGCTCAGGGCGGCGATCTGCAAGGTCGACAGGCCCGGGATCTGGTCGGAGGTGAGCGCTGCAATCTGGCCCGTTCTCAGCGCCGCGATCTGGTTTGTCTTCAGCGCTGCTGCCTGGTCGGAGGTGAGTGCTGCGATGCTGGCGGTGGACAGGCCTGCCAGCGCCACGGTGCTGATCGCCGCCATGTCGCCGGAGGAGAAGGTGGCGAGGCCGGCGGCGCTGACGGCGGAGACCTGCAGCGAGGTGAGGCTGGCAATCTGCACCGACGTGAAGGCATCGATCTGCCCCGTCGACAGCGACGATATCTGGGCCGACGTCAGGCCGGCGATCGCCTTCGTTCCGAGAGCGCCGATCTGCGCGCTGGAGAGGACACCGACATCGCCGGTCGGCAAGGCCCTGACCTGCGTCGCGCTGAGGGCGGCAACCTGCGCGGTCGAGAGCGCGGGGATCTGGTCCGTCGTCAGCGCCGCAACCTGGCTGGTCCTCAGCACGACGATCTGGCTGGTTTTGAGGGCCGCAGTCTGGCCGGAGCTGAGCACGGAGATATTGGCGGACGACAGCCCGGTAATGGCACTGGCGCTGATTGCGGCGATGTCGGCCGTCGAGAAGCCGGCGATATCGTCCGTCGACAGTGCTGCGATCTGGCCGGCACTGAGGGATGCCACCTGGGCGGGCGTCAGCGCCTCGATCTGCTGCGCGTCGAGCGCGCCGATCTGTGCGGTCTTCAGCGCCGCGATCTGCGTCGCCGCGAGGCCGCCGATCTTGTCGGTGGTGAGTATGGCCAGCTGGTCGAGGCTGAGGCTGGTGATCGAGGTTGCCGAGATGGCGGAGAGCTGGGCTGTCGAGAAGGAAGCAAGGTCTTCCGTTTCCAGGGCCGCGACCTGCGCTGCCGAGAGCGCCTTGATCTGCGTCGTCGACAACGCCGAAATGTCGTTGGTCGTCCAGGCCGCGATAGTCGTGGTCGCAAGCGCCCTGATCTGCGTGGCGCTCAGCGAGGAAATCGGCGAAATCATGTGGAACCCCTTTGATATCTTGACAGCCGCGAAGCCCTGCCCGCGCCCCCGCGAACAATGCACGCCCGAAATCACAGGGGACCCCGAACGCCCTCACAGCTCGGCCGCTTACAGGACGCGCACAAAGACTCGCCACGTTCCCCGACCTGAGGCGGTTATGGGAGGATGAGCTTGCACGGGGCTGTCGGGGATGGGGTGTATGGTGTATTAAATACGGAGCTGCTTAGGCGCGAACTAAGGGGGGAGCAGCGAGGATAATATTTGCGACTTCCCCGTCAAAAGATTTCGCGCGTTGCTCAATGTCAGCCAGCAACTGGGCAGTTATGCCCTCATTCGCTTTCAGAATATAACTCGCTAGATGACTCGGTTCGCTCATAGAAATGTTGATGCGCTCATCTTCTTCGCAAATCGCGGTACTCAGTCGCGATACCAAACAGCAAAAACAGAACAGACCCACCTGAACCATAAGCGGATGAAATATTCGATATTGTGCGCTTAGGGTAGGTAATTTTTCAATCTGACCGTTTGCATTCATCGTGGGGCTGTTCAAAAGAAACATAAATTCGAAAACTTCCTCGGACGCGTCAATCATTTGAGTCTGGGATAAATTGACGCCCTCGACGAAATGAGAAGCCTTTTCGATAAAGTGCCGAAGAAAATGAAGATGCGCTGTCCAGCCGGTAATATCTTCGCTCGGTCTGATCGATGGAACCTCCATCGTCCCCCACATCTTCATACTATCTTCGAACCATATCTGTGAAGTTACTGATTTCCCGCGCAATGTCACGAACAGACTTAAAAAGCGTTCGAAGTCATGGATCGATAACGAAGCCCCGGAGGGTAGATCAATCTCGATTTTACTTGCGGTCATGCTCGCAGGATGAAAGATAAAATCTAAAAAAGAATTCTTTATTCGGTAACGAATTAGTTCATGTCTAATCCAAGGAAACGCGGTTGGTGCATAAAAATCGACGGGCATGATGATGTCATCAAAACTCTGCCCTGACAAAATAAGTGTCGCAGAGCACGAAGGCTTCACCTCCAGAGAAATCTCTCCTGGTCCATCCCTCACCCCCGGCAACGGCAGTGTTATTCCAAATCGCTTCGAATTAGGTGCGAAACGGTCAATCGGAACACTGGCTCTTAGTCCCAAAGCGAGATCGATAAGATCATCATCGGATACGCTTTCGTCGAAGGCTAGGCTGCACGACCCCAAACCACCTTCCGCGCCAGAGAAATAAGTCAACCTTCCTTTTTCGGAAGCATAGTGCCCTTTGATGTCGTTTATCGCTCTTAGCATCTGATCGCTTATATTATCGAAAGAAATCTGATGGGACTCGTCGAAATTCACCGGCATCATGGTCAAGTTCAATTTGGTGCGACCGTCTTTCTCCGCTGTGCGTAGCGCACGCACAGTCTGCTCAATCAGCTCAGACCAGAAATGTTTTAAGTACGCTTTGAAAGGCTCCCGTTTACCTTTTTCGTAGACAAAAAGTACGAAAAAACATGGGTCCGGCCTCAGCAAAAAGCGACGGGCGTTGGAGAGCCTTATGCGGGGCGACAGATTTCGATTTTCGGTACTCTTTACTTGCACAAAGGCAGACAGAGGCGGAGGTTGCATATCCAAGGGTAGCGAATTTAAGGATTTCGAAGGAAACTCAACGAGAAAGTCCCAGCCACGCTTATCGGCCTGAACCTTATTGCAGACCAGCCCCGGGGTGTGCACAATAAGTTGGTCGAAGAATCCCTCCCCCAGACTCCCAATATCTCTATTCAAATTGCGCTCCCAACCGATGCTTGCATGCGCCATTGGCACACTTAGAAGGCAATAGCTTCCGGAAATTTGCCAAAGAAAAACGCTTGTTTTAGTAGCTAAAATTCTCGGATAGAAGTTGCATGGAAACGCTATAGCAAAACATTTTTATGCAGATGCAATTCACGATCGCCCGATAGGCAAAATCTGTTCTGATACAAATCTTAAAAGCAACGTGAATTTTACAAAATTGGCTGGGGAACCTGGATTCGAACCAAGATTAACGGAGTCAGAGTCCGTCGTTCTACCGTTGAACTATTCCCCAATAGAGATCCCTGTGGCATGCCTCAGGTCTTCGCCGGTGCGTCGTCATATAAAGGATTCTCTTGGCGATGCAACCCCCTGCCGGCGGGTGTTTTGGCTTAGTGCGCATTTTTATCGGCTGGCGTGGCGAGGCTGTTGTTTCTTCTTGCAAAAACCGCTCTGACGGGATGCGCTTGGGCTGCATCTGGGTGGCGAACGCGATTGCCCCCTGCCCTTGGCGCCGTTAATCTGCCGGCTCCGCACACCCGGATCGAAACCAAAGAAGCAGATGTTTCATGGCCGCCAAGACGACGTTGAATGCGAAGAACCTCGAGGCGCTCGGCGCCGGGCGGCTGTCCGAATTGCTGATCGAGATCAGCATGGGCAACGCGGCGCACAAGCGGCGGCTTCGCCTGGAGCTGGCGGGTGCGCAGAGCACGGCCGAGGTGGCGCGCGAGGTGCGCAAGCGGCTGTCGTCCATCGACCGGGCGAAAACCTACATCGACTGGCGCAAGATCAAGGCCCTTAAGAGCGACCTCGAAACGCAGCGTACGATGATTTCAGGCACCATCGCCGATGGCGATCCTGACGAGGCGATGGACCTTTTGTGGCGCTTTCTCGAGCTAGCCGGTTCAATCTTTGCGCGATGCGACGACAGCAATGGGGTGATCATCGGCAGTTTTCATGCTGCTTGCGTCGATCTCGGCACCATCGCCCCAAGCGCTTCCCACCACAAGAGGCTGCCGGAACAGGTATTTGGCGCGATCAGGCGCAACGAGTATGGCGAATGCGATCCGCTGATCCCGGCGCTTGCACCGGCGTTGGGGCAGACCGGGCTGGCGCAACTCAAGAAGCTTCTGGACGGATGGCAGCAGGAGCAGCTCGAGGTGCCCAAAGACCGCGTCGCCATCGGCTGGGGCATGAGCGGGCCGATTTATGCCGACGAGATCGAGGCCCGCCATCGGGACTCCGCCGTCCGCATCGCGCTGCAGCAGATCGCCGATGCCGAGGGGGACGTCGATGCCTTTGTCCGTCAGCACAGTGAAAAGTCGCAGACCGTGCCTGCCATTGCCGCCGATATTGCCGCGCGGCTGCTTGCGGCCGGGCGGGCGGCGGAAGCGCTAGAGGCGCTCGACAAGGCGCCGCCGACGGGACGCCCCGCGCTGGATATCGAGTGGCAGCATTTGCGCATCGAGACGCTGGAGGCGCTCGACCGCAAGGCGGAGGCGCAAGCTTTTCGCTGGCAGTGTTTCGAGCGGAACCTGAGCGTCGAACACCTGAAGGCGTTCATCAAGCGCCTGCCGGATTTCGACGATATCGAGGCCGAGGAAAAGGCCTTCGCCTATGTGGCCGACTTCGAGGATGTCCATACGGCGCTGATGTTTTACGAGGGATGGCCGGCGCCGGCGGAAGCGGCAAAGCTCGTGCTTGCCCGCGCTGGGGAGATCGACGGCGACCTCTACGAGATCCTGGCCAAAGCTGCCGACTGGCTGCAGGAAAAACAACCGCTGGCGGCCACCATCCTGTTGCGGGCGATGATCGACTTCTCGCTGGAGGGCGGCCGCTCCAGCCGCTATCGCCACGCCGCCCGGCACCTTGCCACCTGCGCAATGCTCGCAAGCCATATCGCCGATTTTGGGGCGTTCCCGGATCATGCTGTCTATGTCGCGGCGCTGAAGCGAAGGCATGGCAAGAAGCATGGTTTCTGGAGCGCTGTCGGGTAAAGCGTAGTTAGCCGGAAGCCGCCTCGCCCGCCGGCAAAGTCTTGGCCAATTGCAGATAAGGAAAAGGCGGGGTTATGGCCCCGCCTTTCGTCGATATCATATCTGGATGGCTTTTAGTGGCTGTCTTTGCCGACCGCATTGCCGCGACAGCCCTTGAGGAAGTCGAGATCGGCGCCGGTATCGGCACCTTCGACATGCTGCTGGTGCAGGAAGGCGTAGCCGGACGTTGGCAAGTCGTGGTTCGGCTGCCATGCGGCCAGCCGCTCTGCCAGTTCCGCCTCGGAAATGTCGAGATGCAGGCGCCGGTTGGGCACGTCCAACTCGATCATATCGCCATTCTTCACGACAGCCAGCGGGCCGCCGACAGCGGCTTCCGGCGATGTGTGAAGCACGACGGTACCGTAGGCAGTGCCGGACATGCGAGCGTCCGAGATGCGGACCATGTCGGTGATGCCCTTTTTCAGCACCTTCGGCGGCAGGCCCATGTTGCCGACCTCGGCCATGCCGGGATATCCCTTCGGGCCGCAGTTCTTCATGACCATGACGCAGGTCTCGTCGATATCGAGCGTGTCGTCGTTGATCTTCGCCTTGTAGTCGTCGATATCCTCGAACACGACAGCCCGACCGCGGTGGACGAGCAGATGCGGCGAAGCAGCGGATGGCTTCAATACCGCGCCCTTGGGAGCCAGGTTGCCGCGCACGACGACGATACCGCCAGACTGGGTCAGCGCCTTGTCGGCCGGCAGGATGACGTCCTCGTTCCAGTTGACAACGTCCTTGACCTCGTTCCAGATCGTCTCGCCCGAGACGGTCAGCGCGTCCTTGTGCAGCAGGCCCGCTTCGCCGAGGCGCTTCAGAACGACAGGCAGACCGCCGGCGTAGAAGAACTCCTCCATGAGGTACTTGCCCGACGGCATCAGGTTGACGATGGTCGGTACGTCGCGGCCGCAACGGTCCCAGTCGTCCAGCGAAAGATCGATACCAACACGACCGGCCATGGCAAGCAGGTGGATGACGGCATTGGTGGAGCCGCCGATGGCCGCATTGGTGCGGATGGCGTTCTCGAAGGCTTCCTTGGTCATGATGTCGGAAGGCTTCAGGTCGTCCTTGACCATCTCGACGATGCGGCGGCCTGTCAGCTGCGCCATCACCTTGCGGCGGCTGTCTACGCCGGGGATCGCGGCGTTGCCCGACAGCGCCATGCCGAGGGCTTCGGCCATCGACGCCATGGTCGAGGCGGTGCCCATGGTGTTGCAGGTTCCGGAAGAACGGCTCATCGACGCTTCTGCCTCGAGGAACTCCTCCTGCGTCATCTCGCCGGCCTTCACCATCTCGGAGAACTTCCAGAGATGGGTGCCCGAGCCGACGCGCTCGCCACGGAAATAGCCGTTCAGCATCGGGCCGCCGGTGACGACGATCGACGGCAGGTCGACGGAAGCGGCTGCCATGATCAGCGACGGCGTTGTCTTGTCGCAGCCGACGAGCAGCACGCAGCCGTCCATCGGCTGGCCACGGATGGTTTCCTCGATCGCCAGTGCAGCGAGGTTGCGGTACATCATCGCGGTCGGGCGGAAGGTGTTTTCGGAAGCCGAGAATACCGGCACTTCCATCGGGAAGCCGCCGGCCTCCCAGACACCGGCCTTCACCTTCTCCGCGAGCTCGCGAAGGTGGCCGTTGCACGGGGTCATGTCCGACCAGGTGTTGAGGATGCCGATGACCGGCCGTCCGTCAAACAGGTCGTGCGGATAGCCCTGGTTCTTCATCCAGCCACGGTGGTAGATCACGTCACGGCTGGTGCCGCCGTACCACTCCTGCGATCTCAACCGGCGCGGCCATTCTGCTTTCTTGTGCATGTCACATCGTCCTTGGGGGCGTTCCGGATCATCCCTCTCGGGCCGGAGCATAAGTCTCTAGAGCTGGCGAACCGTCACGTCTGTTTCCGCGGCTACGGCGAGCGGATTGCGCAGTGGCAGGCCGAAATCCGCAACCTCGATCTCGAAAACATCGCCGGCCTGTGGCTTGATACCGTCCGCAAACGACAGCGTCGCCGTGCCGAACATGTGGACGTGAACGTCGCCGGGGGCGCGGAACAGGCCGTACTTGAAGTGATGATATTCGAGATTGGCGAAGGTGTGCGACATGTTCGCTTCGCCCGACAGGAAAGGCTTTTCGAAAATGACCTTGCCATCGCGGGTGATTTTCGACGTGCCCCTGATATCGTCGGGCGCAGCGCCGATGCGGATTTCCGGGCCGAAACTGGCGGGCCGCAGCTTGGAATGCGCGAGGTAGAGGTAGTTGATCCGCTCCGTCACGTGATCGGAGAATTCGTTCGACAGCGCAAAGCCGATGCGGAACGGCGTGCCGTCTTTGCCGATGACATAGATGCCGGCCATTTCAGGCTCTTCACCGCCGTCGAGCGCGAAAGAGGGCGAGACCAAGGGTGCGCCGGGGGCTGCGGCCTCGTTGCCGTTGCCCTTGTAGAACCACTCGGGCTGGACACCCTTTTCGCCGTTCTTCGGCTTGCCGTTCTCAAGGCCCATGCGGAACATCTTCATGGAATCGGTGAGGGTTTCCTCAGCCTCTTCGGATGTCTTCTTGTGCATGGAATCGCGGGTGGCAGCCGAACCCAGATGGGTAAGGCCCGTGCCTGTCAGGTGCAGGTGGGCAGCGTCCGGATGCGTGATTGGCGGCAGGAACCTGCCTTCGGCATAGGCTTTGTCGAGGTCGACAGTCTCACCCAGCCCATGGGCGGCGATGACTTCGGAGAGTGATTTTCCACCATCCGCAGCCTCGATCGCGAGCGCATAGACGCTGGCGGCACCCTTGACGGCCTTGGCGGTTTCGCCCGGTTCGTTGCGGACGGCGACTGTTATCGCGCCGTCTGCACCTTTGATCTGGGAAATGAGCACGGACCTTGTCCTTCTATCTGGAAGGCGGAAGCGACTAGCCCGCGTGGCACGCCCTTAAGGAAAGAGCCCGCGAAAATCGCTCGCCTGACTGCAAATGGGAACCGATCGCCAGAGGCGATCAGCCCTTGTTCTTGTTGTAGACGTCGAAGAAGACGGCAGCGAGAAGCACCAGTCCCTTGACCATCTGCTGGAAGTCGATGCCGAGACCGACGATCGACATGCCGTTGTTCATGACGCCCATGATGAACGCGCCGATGACAGCACCGGTGATCTTGCCGACGCCGCCGGACGCCGAGGCACCGCCGATGAAGCAGGCCGCGATGACGTCAAGCTCGTTGCCGACGCCGGCCTTCGGCGTTGCCGAATTCAGGCGGGTGGCGACGATCATGCCGGCGAGACCTGCAAGCGCACCCATGTTGACAAATGTGAAGAAGCTCAGGCGCTCGGTGTTGATGCCCGAAAGCTTCGTCGCCTTCTCGTTTCCGCCCATGGCATAGACGCGACGACCGATGGTCGTCTGGCGGGTGATGAAGGCGTAGGCTGCAATCAGGATGACCATGATGATCAGGACGTTCGGCAGGCCCTTGTCGGACGACAGCTGGTAGCCGAGGAACAGCAGGGCGCCGCAGATGATCAGGTTCTGGATGAGGAAGAAGCTCATCGGCTCGACGTCGATGCCGTGGTTCTCGTTGGTCTTCCGGCGACGCCACGCCATGATGAAGAGGAGCAGCGGCATGACGATCGACAGGATGATCGAGGTCGAGTGAAGACCGTAGACGAGCCCGCTGATGTCGATGAAATCGGGGATGAAGCCGGTGCTGATCAGCTGGAAGTCCTTCGGGAAAGGCCCGATGTTCTTGCCGCCGAGGACGAACAACGTCAGGCCGCGGAAGACAAGCATACCGGCCAGCGTGACGATGAACGACGGTATCTTGTGATAGGCGATGAAGTAGCCCTGGGCCGCCCCGATGACACCGCCGACGACCAGGCAAAGCAGGGCCGCAAGGATGAAGTTCATCTGGTATTGCACGGTCAGGATACCGGCGATGGCGCCGACGAAGCCGACGATCGAGCCGACGGAAAGGTCGATATGACCGGCAACGATGACGAGAAGCATGCCCAGCGCCATGATGACGATGAACGAGTTCTGCAGCACGAGGTTCGTCAGGTTGACCGGCTTGAACAGGATACCGCCTGTGTAGAACTGGAAGAACACCATGATCGCCACGAGAACGATCAGCATGCCATATTCACGAATATTGCCGCGGATGTAATCGACGGCGGAAATCACGTGGCTTTCCTCAGCGGCGGGGGGGTTAACAGGAGTCATTATTTCTTCTCCCCAGAGCGCATGATAGCGCGCATGATGGTTTCCTGGCTTGCCTCTTCCTTGGACAATTCAGCGACGATGCGTCCTTCGTTCATGACGTAGATGCGGTCGCAAGTCCCAAGCAGTTCGGGCATTTCCGATGATATCATCAGAACGCCCTTCCCGTCGGCAGCCAGCTGGTTGATGATGCTGTAGATTTCGTATTTAGCGCCGACGTCGATACCACGCGTCGGCTCGTCGAGGATCAGGACTTCAGGATCCGAGAACAGCCACTTGGAAAGGACGACCTTCTGCTGGTTGCCGCCCGAAAGATTGACGGCCTCCTGGAAGATGCCGGAGCTGCGGATGCGCAGCTTGGAGCGGAAGTCGGTGGCGACGTCCGATTCCTTGTGGCTGTCGATGACGGTCGCCTTGGAGATGCCGGCAAGGTTGGCCAGCGAGGTGTTGTGCATGATGCTGTCGTTCAGCACCAGGCCCAGATGCTTGCGGTCTTCCGTCACGTAGGCGAGACCGGCGTCGATCGCCTTGCGCACGGTGCTGACATCGACGGGCTTGCCGTCCATCAGCACTTCGCCGGTAATCTTGTGGCCGTAGGATTTGCCAAAGACGCTCATGGCGAACTCGGTGCGCCCTGCCCCCATCAGGCCGGCAATACCGACCACTTCGCCCCTGCGGACGTTGACATTTATGTCGTGGAGAACCTGGCGGTCGCGGTGGTGCTGGTGGAAGGCGTTCCAGTTCTTGACTTCCAGAACCGTCTCGCCGATCGGCACGGAGCGCGGCGGATAGCGGTCAGCCAGTTCGCGGCCCACCATGTTCTTGATGATGATGTCTTCGCTGATCTCTTCCTCGTGACAGTTCAGCGTCTTCACGGTCATCCCGTCGCGCAGGACGGTGATCTGGTCGGCCACCTTGCGCACTTCGTTGAGCTTGTGCGTGATGATGATCGAGGTGATGCCCTGGTTGCGGAACTCGATCAGGAGATTGAGCAGGGCGTCGGAATCTTTTTCGTTGAGCGAGGCCGTCGGCTCGTCGAGGATCAGCAGCTTCACGCTCTTCGACAGCGCCTTGGCGATTTCGACCAGTTGCTGCTTGCCCACGCCGATGTTGGTCACGAGGGTTTCCGGCGACTCTTTCAATCCAACCTTGTCGAGCAGCTTGCGGGTGCGTGAAAAAGCTTCCTGCCAGCGAATGACACCGTTGGTCGCAACCTCGTTGCCGAGGAAAATGTTTTCGGCGATCGACAGAAGCGGCACCAGTGCCAGCTCCTGGTGAATGATGATGATGCCGATGGCTTCACTGTCCTTGATGACCTTGAAGTTACGTACATCGCCTTCGTATACGATATCGCCATCGTATGTGCCGGCCGGATAGACGCCGGATAGAACTTTCATGAGGGTCGACTTGCCGGCCCCGTTTTCGCCCACCAGTGCGTGGATCTCACCTTGCCGAACCTTGAGGTTCACATTCTCAAGCGCCTTGACGCCCGGGAACGTCTTGGTGATGTCCCGCATCTCTAGGATAATATTGTCCATAATCAAAATCCAACGCCGGGAGTCGTGACTGACGCGACGATCATAAATGCGAAGTCCGGAACCCGCAATCTGCGGGTTCCGGTGGTTTTCATTGCTTACTTAAGCTGTTCAGCCTTGTAGTAGCCGCTGTCGATCAGGACCTTCTGGTAGGTGTCCTTGGTGACGACGACTGGCTTCAGCAGGTAGGAAGGAACGACCTTGACGCCGTTGTCGTAGGTCTTGGTATCGTTGACTTCAGGTGTGCCGCCGGTAGCAACTGCGGTGACCATGGCAACGGTGACCTTGGCGAGGTCGCGGGTGTCCTTGAAGATCGAAGAATACTGTTCGCCAGCAATGATCGACTTGATCGAAGGAATTTCGCAATCCTGGCCGCTGACGATTGGCAGCTTGAGGGTGCCCGAGCCGTAGCCGACGCCCTTGAGCGACGAGATGATGCCGATCGACAGGCCGTCGTAAGGCGACAGGACTGCGTCGACGTGAGCGTCGGTGTAGTAGGCCGACAGGAGGTTATCCATGCGGGCCTGGGCCGTTGCCGGATCCCAACGCAGCGTACCGACCTTGTCCATGCCAACCTGACCGGACTTCACGACGAGCTTGCCGCTGTCGATGTAAGGCTGAAGAACCGACATTGCGCCATCATAGAAGAAGAAGGCGTTGTTGTCGTCCGGCGAACCGCCGAAGAGCTCGATGTTGAACGGGCCCTTGCCGTCCTTGAGGCCGAGGCCGTCAACGATGGTGCCAGCCTGGAGAACGCCGACCTGGAAGTTGTCGAAGGTAGCGTAGTAGTCGACGTTGGCCGAGTCGCGGATCAGGCGGTCATAGGCGATAACCTTGATACCGGCGTCATGGGCCTTCTGCAGAACGTCCGACAGGGTCGTGCCGTCGATCGAAGCGACGACGAGAACCTTGGCACCCTTGGTGACCATGTTCTCGATCTGCGAAAGCTGGTTAGGAATATCGTCGTCAGCATACTGCAGGTCGGTCGTGAAACCAGCAGCCTGAAGCTGCTTGACGATGTTGTTGCCGTCATCGATCCAGCGCGCCGAAGACTTCGTTGGCATAGCGATACCAACCAGACCCTTGTCGGCAGCCATGGCTGGCATGACAAATGTTGCAACACCGAAGGCCGCTGCGGCCATCAATGAGATAATGGATTTCATTGCTCTCTCCCGTTTTTTAAAAATTTGGCGTACGCAAAAGCGCCCACCCCGAAACTGTGGCAGGTTCCGTTGATTGGATATTACTTCAATATCAATACGAAGTACGTCTCCTCCACGATCCCACACGTGTCATGCTGCTCCCAGCACGGCGGCAAACTGGAATCAATTCGTATAACTGTCAAATAGAATAACTGGCGTACAATATGATGATTTTGGTATAATGGTAAAAAGTACTACTTTTTGGCCCCGTAAGCAGGAAAAATGCCACCATGGAGAACATACACAACGATTATTCTCGTGATGGTATAGAAATTCACACAGATAATTTTCGTGACGACAGCCTCCTGCGCAACGGATTGAAGATGAATCATCTGCGGATGATTGTCATGATCGAGGATCACGGACAGATATCCGCCGCAGCCGAATCCATGAATATCTCTCAACCTGCAGCTTCGCGCATGTTGTCGGAGATGGAAGCGATCGCCAAGACATCTCTCTACCAGCGCGTTGCCCGTGGCGTGGAACTGACGCCGTTCGGCCTGGCGCTTGCCAAGCGGGCCCGCAAGATCCTGCTGGAACTGCGGGAGGCCAGCCGCGAGATTGCCGAGTTGCGTACCGGCAAGGGTGGGTCCGTGCATCTCGGTGCGGTGGCAGCTCCGGCCATCAGTCTGGTGGTCCCGGCGATACAGCGGGTGACAGAGGCCTATCCCGGCATCGAAATCAATATCCAGGTCGACAACAGCAACGTTCTCGCCCGCGAATTGCTGGCAGCACGCCACGACTTCATCATCAGCCGCATTCCGGACGAACTGAACCCGCGGCTGTTCACCGCCCACCAGATCGGCATCGAGAAGGCCTGCCTGATTGTACGCAAGGGGCATCCATTGCTCAAAAAGGGCGTCGTCGGGCTTGCGGATCTCACCGGCCAGGACTGGGTGTTCCAGCCGCCGGGTACGCTGCTGCGCCGCAGGCTCGAGGATATCTTCATCTCCGCCGGCGTGGCGTTGCCGGAGAATATCGTCAACACGTCGTCGGTGGTCCTGACCCTTGCCGTCGTCTGCAAGACAGATGCGATTTCGCCGATCGCTCTCGACATGGCCGATTTCATCTGCGGCCAGAGTTCTCACGCAGGCGAGGCCTGCATCCTGCCGATCGATTTCGCCATAGATGTGAAGCCCTACAGCCTCATCACGGCGCGCGAGCGTGCCCTGCCACCCAGCGCCCTGCTGCTCTATGACATGATCCTGCAGGAAAGCCGGCGCGCTGCAATCTGACCGACCAGCCAGACACCACTTTCGCGTCGTAGGCTTTACGGATTGGGAGACATCATGCTGTTTGGACAATCCATATTTCAATCCGTTCTCGACCGTCTCGACGCCGAGGATGAAGAAGCAGTTTTCGCTCAGCCGGCTTCGGCGCACCGAATTCAAGGCCTGAATTCCAGCTTCGCGGCTGATGTGCGGGATGGCGTGTCCGTATCCGAGGCGCGACCTGACCAGGCCTATCTCGACAACCTCGGGCCCGAACGAGAACCGCTCGCGCCTGAGGCGCCGTCCACTGCAACGCAAGACATAGAGCCGGAGGAATGCGCCGCACCGGTGATGCCGGTCCACCTGGCGCGTATCCTGCCGCAGGAGGTTGCTGCGGAACTTGGAATTTCGGCTGCGGACACGCTGCAGACGCTCAACGACAAGCGCCGCAGTTTTGCCAAGGCCAACCATCCCGACAGCGTCAACCCGCTGTTCAAGGAACAGGCGACGACGCGCATGAAAATCGCCAACCTGCTGATCGACGAGGCACTGCGCCGCATCGAGATCCGCGCCAGACTTTTCAAATAGATTAGGCTTTCAGACAGATCAGGCTTCTGGACCTGCATCGTCACGCGGCGGCGGCGGTGCGATTTCTTCCGGCGTGGGCGTATAGTTCAACAGCAGAACCCACGCAGCATAGGCACCTACGGCACCGATGGCCATGCTCCAGATCGGCTCACCGAAGGTTGCCTCGATGATTGCCCACCCAAGGCACAGGGCGACGATGCCGATGCGCACGTAGATTGGGCGGTAGAATCGATGGCTCGGGTCGATCATTTTCATGAGGCTGTTGTCCGCTTGTTTGTTCGGCACCGTCCATAAGCTGAATTTCGCGATTGTGAAACCCCGGGCGCTTGACGACGGCACAGGAAGATGGAATGAAAATTCCAGAATGAGACCAAGACGGTTTATTTGTTCCGAATCTGGGAGGATGGAAAATGACGGTAAGATTTGGCCTGCTCGGCGCCGGCCGTATCGGCAAGGTTCACGCCAAGGCAGTCAGCGCCAACGGTGATGCGAAACTGGTAGCGGTAGCCGATCCCTTTGCGGCCGCAGCCAATGCGATAGCTTCGGCCTATGGCTGCGAGGTTCGCACCATCGACACGATCGAATCGTCAGCAGATATCGACGCAGTGGTCATCTGCACCCCGACAGATACACACGCAGACCTGATCGAACGTTTTGCCCGCGCTGGCAAGGCTGTCTTCTGCGAGAAGCCGATCGACCTCGATACCGCCCGGGTCGAGGCGTGCATCGACGTCGTCGCAAAGACCAAGGGAAAGCTTATGGTCGGCTTCAATCGCCGCTTCGATCCGCATTTCATGGCCGTGCGCAAGGCGATCGACGATGGAAAGATCGGCGACGTCGAGATGGTGACGATCACCTCCCGCGATCCCGGTGCGCCGCCCGTCGACTACATCAAGCGCTCTGGCGGCATTTTTCGCGACATGACCATTCATGATTTCGACATGGCGCGGTTCCTGCTCGGCGAAGAGCCGGTGTCCGTCAGCGCCACGGCCGCAGTGTTGATCGACAAGGCAATTGGCGTCGCCGGAGATTACGACAGCGTGTCGGTGCTGCTGCAGACGGCGTCCGGCAAGCAGGCGATGATCTCGAATTCGCGCCGTGCTACATACGGCTACGACCAGCGCATCGAAATCCACGGCTCGAAGGGTATGGTAGCCGCTGAAAACCAGCGCCCCTTCTCCATCGAGGTCGCCAATGGCGACGGATATACCCGTCCGCCGCTGCATGATTTCTTCATGACGCGCTATACGGAAGCCTATGCCAACGAGATTGCCGCCTTCATCAGCGCCGTCGAGAAAGGCACCGACATCAGCCCGTCCGGCGCCGATGGCCTCGCCGCGCTGAAACTTGCCGACGCGGCAGTGCGCTCGGTCAAGGAAGGCAAATTGATTTCCGTCGCCTGAGATTATCCGCTCAAGCTATCGATCGACGCCGGGCCACTATCCGGCGTCGATATATTGGGGTGCCTACCCCGCCCGATCCTTGATCTCGACATCGGCAATCGCCCGCAATGCAACGATGTCGCCGTCTATCGCATCCAGCGCCCGGCGCAGATGGCCCTCGAAGACCAGCGCCTGTTCGTCTGCCATGATCCTCATTTCCGGCAGGCCTCCCATGCGAACGATCTGCGACTGCCGCAAACCCTCCTCCATACCCTCCTGCAATAGATCGACGTATCGCGTTCCCGGACCCGTCAGCACGATAGGCATCTGCTCGTAAAGGCTGAGCACCCGCGACAGGCCATTGCCGAGCACCAGGCCTGCCTGGTGAAAGGCAAAGCGGTTGCGACGATTTCCCTGCCGGGCGCTGGCTGCGATCTTGTCGAGTTCGGCGACCGGTACGAACTTGGCCGGAATGGTGTCGAGCGGCACGGCAAAGGCATTGCGCAGGATGGCGTAGAAACCCGCATAGGCCTCGATGCAGCCGCGCGACCCGCAGCGACAGAGGCCGCCATTCGGCTCATGCAGCATATGGCCGAAATTAGGTGCCGCGACCTCGCGGTCGCCATTGGCGGTGCGCCTGACGATGCCGAGCCCGATGCTGTGGCCAAGCGACAGGGCTGCCAGCGTCTCGAAACCCCGGCCCTGCTCCTCGCGCTGTCCGGCGGCATCGGCCACCAGCAGCGTCTCGTTACCGAGAATGATCTTCGCCGGCCAATCGTTTCCGAGAACTGCGGCAAAGTCGATCTGTTCCTCCCCGAAGATTGGCGACCAGCGCAGCACCGGCTCAAGACCGTCTACCAGGCCCTTGCTGCTGATCGAGATGACGAGCACGTCCTGCGGCGCAATCTTCGAGCGGGCGACAATTCTGGATAACCCTGCCCTTATGGATTCGACGAATCGGGCAATGCCCGTTCCGTCCTGCGACCGGCCTTCGGAAAATCGATCGAGCAAGGTGCCGGCATAATCCACCAACGAATATTGAACCGCATCCGACGAGATGATGAGCACCACCAGATAGCCGCAGTCGCGGCGCTGGGCAAAGGCCACGCGCGGCCGGCCGCGGCCGCCAGCCAGCTGCTGCTCGGTCTTGACGATGATCTGGGCACGCTCGAGATCGGCGGTGATTGCCGAGATCGTGCCGGACGACAAGGTCGTGTGATCCGAGAGCTCCGTGTGAGCCAGCGGCCCGTGGCGGCGCAGTGCCCTGAGCACCATGACGCTGTTGCGCCGGCGCACCCACTCGGCACTGGACTTGCCTTGCATCAGGTGTCTCTCCCCTCTGCCTGTCCGCGGCGCCTGACGAACCTGCGGTTGGATTTTCGTTACCGACAAAACCCTGTCGTGCAGTGTTGACAGCCTTAAAATTCTCTGACACTTAATTTCTCGACTGTCGAGAAAAAAGGAGTTTTTTCGACAGCACATTCGCGGCGGCCGGGCGGGAGCTCTAGAGGTGCGTGCGGTCGCGCTTCACTCGGGAGGGTATTATGAAAACTTTTGTTAGGCTCGCCGCTGGCGCAGCCCTAGTTTTGACGATGCAGACGACCGCCTTCGCCAAGGATCTCGTCGTCGGCGTTTCCTGGTCGAACTTTCAGGAAGAACGCTGGAAGACCGACGAAGCCGCAATCAAGAAGGCACTGGCCGCAGCGGGCGCCAAGTACATTTCGGCAGATGCCCAGTCTTCTGCTTCCAAGCAGTTGACCGACGTCGAATCGCTGATTTCGCAGGGTGCCACGGCGTTGATCGTGCTTGCCCAGGACAGCGACGCCATCGGCCCGGCAATCGAGAAAGCCGCAGACGAGGGTATTCCAGTGGTCGGCTACGACCGACTCATCGAAAATCCGGCTGCTTTCTACATCACCTTCGACAACAAGGAAGTCGGCCGCATGCAGGCCCGCGACGTGTTGAAGGTCAAGCCTGAAGGCAATTACGTCTTCATCAAGGGCTCTTCTTCCGATCCGAACGCAGACTTCCTGTTTGCAGGCCAGAAGGAAGTCCTCAAGGCTGCCATGGATGCCGGCAAGATCAAGAATGTCGGCGAAGCCTATACCGATGGCTGGCTGCCGCAGAATGCACAGCGCAACATGGAGCAGATCCTGACCGCCAACAACAACAAGGTTGACGCGGTCGTTGCCTCCAACGACGGCACTGCAGGCGGCGCCGTTGCTGCGCTCGACGCACAAGGCCTTGCCGGTTCCGTGCCTGTATCCGGCCAGGATGCCGACAAGGCGGCCCTCAACCGCATCGCGCTCGGCACCCAGACCGTTTCCGTCTGGAAAGACTCCCGCGAACTCGGCAAGCGCGCCGCTGAAATCGCTCTCGATCTCGCCGGGGGCAAGAAAATGACCGAAATCAAGGGCGTCCAGAGCTTCAACGGTGGTCCGAAGCATGTCGAAATGCAGTCGGTCTTCCTGACGCCTGTCGCCATCACCAAGGATAACCTCAACGTCGTCATCGACGCTGGCTGGATTTCCAAGGCCGAAGCCTGCCAGGGCGTCAAGGCCGGTGCCGTTGCTGCCTGCAAGTAACCGCTGACCCAATTGCAAGTGAGGCGCCGCCCGATATCCGGTGCGGCGCCGATCGCCACCGGCGTGGCCATGTCTGCAAGGACGCTATGGCCACTGCCGCAACGCTTGCGTCACTGAGGTCGTCACCGCGCGTGCCGGCACCTATGCCGAGAGATTGTCCATCCATCGGCCGGGGACGCATATTCGAGAACAGCGCCAGACTTATGCCAGTGAAACGCAAAGTGTCGACGGTCTGCGCTCAACAGTGGAGAACGGCAGAGCAATGGCCGACATGACCCAGTCCACAACATCGGGCGGTGCGCGCGCCACGGAGACCAATGCGCTCACGCGCTTCCTGCGTGCCACCGAGATCGATACCCGCATGCTCGGCATGGTCGGCGCCCTGCTGATCATCTGGGTCGGCTTCGACCTCTATACCGGGCACCTGTTCCTAACCCCGCGCAACCTCTGGAACCTCTCTGTCCAGACCTGCGAGATCGCCGTCCTGGCGACCGGCATGGTTCTGGTCATCGTCACCCGCAATATCGACCTTTCCGTCGGCTCCCTGCTCGGCTTCGTCGCCATGATCATGGGTGTCGTCCAGGCAAAATGGCTGCCGACCTATCTCGGCTTTGACAGCCACTGGACATGGGTCATCGCGCTGATATGCGGACTGGCTGCCGGCGCCCTGATCGGGCTCCTGCAGGGTATCATCATCGCCTTCCTCGGCGTTCCCTCGTTCATCGTCACGCTCGGCGGCTTTCTCGCCTGGCGCGGGCTTGCCTGGTATGTCACGTCAGGCCAGACCGTGGCGCCTCTCGATGCCACTTTCCGGATCATGGGCGGCGGCGCGGAAGGCTCCATCGGCGCCACCTGGAGCTGGGTCATCGGCATCGTCGCCTGCCTGATGATCGTCGTCGGCATCGCCGGCTCGCGGCGCCAACGCAAGCGCTTCAACTTTCCCAGGCGCCCCGTCTGGGCCGAATATTTCCTCGCCATCCTCGGCTCGGCCATGGTGCTGGGCACGATCTATGTCTTCACCATCTATTACTGGCCGGTCGGTATCGCCAAGAAATACGCCAACGACCACGGCATCGCCTGGCCTGACGGCGGCCTCGATATCCCCTACGGTATTGCAGTCCCCGTCCTGATTGCCGTCGCCGCCGGGATCATCATGACGTTCATCGCCACGCGGCTACGTTTCGGTCGCTATGTGTTTGCCATCGGCGGCAATCCGGAAGCAGCCGAACTCGCCGGCATCAAGACGCGCTGGGTCACGGTGAAGATATTCACGCTAATGGGCTTTCTCGCCGCCGTCGCCGCCGCGATCTCGACCGCCCGGCTGAATGCCGCCGCCAACTCGCAGGGCACGACCTATGAGCTCTACACCATCGCTGCGGCCGTCATCGGCGGCACGTCGCTCGCCGGCGGTACCGGCACGGTGGCCGGCGCCATGCTCGGCGCCCTCGTCATGCAGTCGCTGCAGTCGGGCATGGGGCTCGCCAATGTCGATACCCCCATCCAGAACGTCGTCGTCGGCGTCGTGCTGGTGATCGCCGTCTGGCTCGACACCGTCTATCGCTCGCGGGCCAAGTAAGAGGAATTCCAGCTATGACGGATCACAACACTCCGCTTGTGGAACTGAAGAACATTTCCATTTCCTTCGGCGGCATACACGCGGTCGACAACGCCTCGATCGATCTCTACCCCGGCGAGGTCGTCGCCCTCCTCGGCCACAACGGCGCCGGCAAGTCGACGCTGATCAAGATCCTGTCCGGCGCCTACAAGCGCGACAGCGGCGACATCCTGATCAACGGCGAGACCGTCGACATCCGCACGCCCCGCGACGCCAAGAAATTCGGCATCGAGACGATCTACCAGACGCTCGCGGTCGCCGACAATGTCGATGCGGCCGCCAATCTCTATCTGGGTCGCGAGTTGCAGACCCGCTGGGGCACGCTCGACGACGTGGCGATGGAGGCCTCGGCGCGCGAGGTGATGGGCCGGCTGAACCCCAACTTCAAGCGCTTCAAGGAACCGGTCAAGGCGCTCTCCGGTGGCCAGCGGCAGTCGGTGGCGATCGCGCGGGCTATCCTCTTCAACGCGCGCATCCTCATCATGGACGAGCCGACGGCGGCCCTTGGCCCGCAAGAGACGGCGCAGGTGGGCGAACTGATCAAGCAACTGAAAAAGGAAGGCATCGGTATCTTCCTCATCAGCCACGACATCCACGATGTCTTCGATCTCGCCGACCGCGTCTCCGTCATGAAGAACGGCCAGGTGGTGGGCCATGCCCGTACAGAGGATGTCACCAAGGACGAGGTGCTCGGCATGATCATCCTCGGCAAGGTGCCGCCCAAGGCCACTCCAGGCCCCGGCGCCATGAAGACGGCGTAATCGCCACGCTTGAAAGCATAAGGCCGCGAACCAAAACTTCGCGGCCTTTTCTTTTGCGGAAAACTGTTGGCGTCGTTGACAGCTTTTCCGCATTTTCCGCATTGATGCCTGACGCGACCTGGGCTATGAACCTGCCATCGGACAGGCGGTAAGCCCCGCCCTCGGCATGCACCCGTAGCTCAGCTGGATAGAGTGTTGGATTCCGATTCCAAAGGTCACAGGTTCGAATCCTGTCGGGTGCGCCATCTCCTAATTTGTCGGTCTCCACCTTGTAAAACAAGCTAACGCCTCATCTCCTGCAGCCTTGGTCTTCCTTTTGCTGCGATATCGAGACGTTGCAATAGTCTTATAGTTGCACGCTTCAAACTTGCGAATCGTTAGTTGCGTGCCCCCGGAATCGCTTGTCCTCACGCACGAGATCGTCCAGATTTTACCGCAGTCGCCCTTAGCTTGATCACCAAGCTTTGCGTGCCTCACAAGGCCGCTTCGGAATATGCGGGCGGAGGCGGCGCGATATCAGTGACCGCAGTTCGCACTGTCGATCATCCGAGTGGCGCCTGACGGATGCGAGATTGATATTCTCCTTGAGCACGATGCGAGCCGGGCATTTTTCTCTGAAGTCGTGGTTTATTGGCATTCGGCGTCCTTCAAGTTCTATCGATTTGGTAGATTATGAAGGCCTCAATCGGTGGACTTTTTGACTGTTGCGTTCCGTCCACCACACTCTTCGCGACGCGCCCGAGCCTGATTTGCATGAAGGAGGATAATGCGATGACTTTTCACAACTCCGACCCTGTCAAATTTGCTTATTGGGTGCCGAATGTCTCGGGTGGGCTGGTGACGTCCGATATCGAACAACGAACGTCCTGGACGATCGATTATAACAGGAAGCTGGCGCAGATCGCGGAAGCGGCGGGCTTTGAATATGGGCTGAGCCAGATCCGCTTCACGGCCGGATACGGCGCGGAATTCCAGCATGAATCCGTGGCATTCAGTCATGCCCTGCTCGCGGCAACGACGACGTTGAAGGTCATTGCAGCATTGCTGCCGGGGCCTTGGAACCCGGCGCTTGCGGCCAAGGAGATCGCCACGATCAACCACCTGACCAACGGTCGCGTCGCGGTCAATGTCGTCAGCGGCTGGTTTCGCGGAGAGTTTCATGCCATCGGCGAGCACTGGCTCGACCACGACGAGCGTTATCGCCGTTCGGAAGAATTCATTCGCGCACTGCGCGGCATCTGGACCGAGGACAAGTTCACTTTCCGCGGCGACTTCTATCGTTTCAACGACTATTCGCTGAAGCCGAAACCACTCGACCCGCAGCCGGAAATCTTTCAGGGCGGTTCGTCTCGGGCAGCGCGCGACATGGCCGCGCGTGTCTCCGACTGGTATTTCACCAACGGCAATACGCCGGAGGAAATCGGCAAGCAGTTCGACGATATCCAGACGAAAGCGACGGCCAATGGCCATTCCGTTCGCGTCGGCGTTAATGCGTTTGCCATCGTCCGCGAGACGGAGGAAGAGGCGAAGGCAGTGCTTGCCGAGATCATCGACAAGGCCAACATCGACGCCGTCAAGGCTTTCGCCCATGAGGTCAAGAATGCCGGCAAGGCCTCCCCCGAGGGCGAGGGCAACTGGGCGAAATCGACGTTCGAGGACCTCGTCCAGTATAATGACGGCTTTCGCTCAAACCTGATCGGTACGCCACGGCAGGTTGCCGAGCGAATCGTCGATCTGAAGCGCGCCGGTGCCGATCTCATCCTGCTGGGTTTTCTGCATTTCCAGGAAGAGGTCGAGTATTTCGGCCGCCATGTGATCCCGCTTGTCCGCGAGATCGAAGCGGCAGCATCCACCACCGCCGTCGCCGCCGAATAGGCAGCGTCAACAAGCGAGATCGACCAGGAAACCGGTGCGGATCTTTAGCGATCCGCACCTGCCAACCCTGCGCCTGCAACTGTCAACGAAGATGTCCGAGTATCCAGCCTTCGACCTGCGTTACGCTATCGCTGTCCGGTGAGCCTTCCGGGCGGCGGCCGGTGACGACTTCGAGCATTCCGAGCAGCCCGACAACCGCATCGAAGCGATCGTCTCCGGAGCCGTCGTCTCCGAAGCCGTCACGCAGGCAGTCGACGATTGCCGTCGTGTCGATATCCTGACGCGCTTTCGCCCACTCCAGAATGCCGGGACCGACGCGCCGTCGATCCTCCCGACGCCTCTTGCTTCCCCACTTTTTCCCAATTCCAAGCATGCTGTATACGTCGGCCGGGTAGGTCTCGCAGATCACCACAGACCTGGAGGAGGTAAGCTCTGCGAGCGTTCCATCGAATGGCCAGATGCCAACTTCGTCGAGCGCCGCCGCAATGATCTCCTGCCATCCCGATATCGCACCCTTGCCAACCTGATTGCCGCCCAGTGTCCAGAATAATGAGCAGCCGGCTGGCCTGTAGGGCGTCGCCCGTTCGCATTCTCGCAACAAGTCATCGCTCCTTAGGATGCCGAGTCCGTCGTAGAGATGGGCTCTCTCCGTTCCGCCTGGCCGCATCGGGTAGAACGGCCGTCGATGGGATATCTGGTGGCGCTGATCGGCGACGTCATACCAATCGGACCAATCGCCCTTCCCGAACTGTGCGATCGCCTCGCGAAACGAGGCAATACCGGCATCTGCGGCGTAGGCTTTCGGAAGCCCAATCGGGAAGTCGAACCCTACCAGCAGCGAGCCGGACTGGTGGGAACGTCCTGCCAGTCTCTGAAACAAGGTGGCGGTATCGCCGACAAGCTCCGGAGCCGCGACAATCCATTTGCCATCCGCCCGAATGGCGGCCGACATCCAGCGCTTTCCGCTGTGCTTGCTCCAGTCGCAATGCGCGCAGACCTCGAGTGCCATGCCATTTATCCTTTTTTGACGTGCTCGCTGGGTATACAGGCGATAGTTTTAGCGCAGAACTTTGATGTTGCGTTTCGCCTGCAAACACCGCTTTATCCGTACCGTATATATTCACACTTCCGTTTCTTTGGAACGCTTTGACGCCGTGCATGTTTTATATGCATCAACGGGAGAATGATGATGAGTGATAACCGCGAAACAGAAATCCAACGCCGCGCACACGCAATCTGGGAACGCAACGGACAGCCGGACGGCGCTCACTCGGAGCACTGGGCTGAAGCAGAGCGCGACTACGACGCTGAGGCCGGAACTGGCGGCAAGGCCGATTCCGAGACCATCGAAGGTGACGATCTCGCCAGCCCGCGCGCCATGCGCGAGGCGGCCCGCGAGCATTCGGACACGTATATGGTCTCAACGGATCTGGAGGACGACGATCAGCGCACCAATGCAAACGGCACCCGCGAACAGCCCTAATTTTGCACAAGGTGCTGAATAAGAGGCGGCCGTTATGAACTATCAGAGCCCGATGCGCCCAGCGCATCGGGCTCTTCTTTTGTCGATACCCAACCGTCGAGAATTCGCCTTTCGTGCATGTTAGGAAGCGAAAAGCTGGAGGATAAGATCGGATGATTCGGAACGAAGATGGAATTGAGCACTCGGAGCTTTCCGGTGAGTTTTCGGAAGGCGGCACCACGGTGCGCGTTGACATATTCCGTGCAGCTGGCACCACGCTCGACTGGAAGATGGAGGTGACCGATGCTGCGGATGGACGAACCATGTGGGAAGAGGGTTTCTCCACCGACCGCGATGCCTTCGATGAATTCCTGGCGACTATAGAGCGCGAGGGAATACGGACTTTCCTTGACGACCAGGACCCGCCGGTCCATTGACGGTCAGCCGAGGAGTGCCCATGAAAAACGTCGACGACCTCATCAGTTCCGCCAAGACCGTCCATGCTCGCTATGCCGCGTCCCGTATGGAGCGCGAAACCGTCCGAGAATGGGTGCTAGGGCTGAGCGAATACCGCGAGCCCTACGCGACAGTGCTGCGGGAGGCGATCGAATGGTTCAAGCCACTCAATCCGACCGGGGATGTGGAAACGCTGAAGGCCAACGACCTGGATCGGCTGAGGGCAATCTTCGAGGTCGTTGACAAGGATGCGGCCAAGCGGCCGTAGATCGGTCTACGCGAATATCAGGAGCCTGTCGCCGGTGGTAAGGCTCAGTAGGCTGGCTCGATGCGGTTGCAGACGGAATTGCCGGCGATCTCGCGCGCTACGTTGACTGCGGCTTCTAGTGCCGTAAGGCTCGGTGCGGAGCCGTCGAGATAGATGACACCTCGATCCTGGGTGACTTCAATACGGGCTCCGTCAAGGCCGGATGCGTAGGCCAAGGCTGAGGAAACTGCTGCACAAAGGCCAGCCATCTGGGCGCCGACAAAACCGCTCGTTGGAAGAATAGACATGAACATGGCGACACGCTCCTTTTTCTATCAGTTGTAACGTATGAACGCCAATTTTGTTCATCGTGCGTTCATATTCACAATTTTGATGTCAGAGCGTCATCGATTGTCATATCGGGCTGCAATGTCTACGCCCGCAAAACCCGTCAGGCGCTATCGCTGGGCGAATAGTCGACCATCAGCACAATCGTGAACCGGACAACGGGCTGGCGGCGGTCATTGGCGACTTCCACGGAGAGGCGACGGCCGTTGCCCTCTGGGATCCCATCGATCGCCATCTCTGCCAGCACGCTCTTAGCCTGGTCGATGGCCGCAGTCAGCGTCGGATATTCGAAGGGCGCGTCACCGGCGGAAAAGCCCTCGTTATCGCTTATGTTGAAATAGAACTTAGCCATCCGCAGCCTCCTGCGTGGAAAGACGCAAAACGCTAATATGTTCCCAGTTTGAGCAGCAACTCGGCAAGTTGAACCTGAGGTCGCCGGGCCCGGGGTTCGTTGACTTCGATTGGACCGGGTTACTATACACGCACGTGCTCAACGTCTGCAGTTGCAGGGTGACCTCCATCGATCAAAGGTTTGTGTCTTATGCTCAGCAACAGCCTGGCTGCCTTTTTCGGGCGGGATGTCGTGGAGGTCGCGCGCGATCTCATCGGCTGGCAATTTTGCGCCGACGGCGTCGGCGGCTTGATAGTCGAAACGGAGGCTTATCGGCTGGACGACGAAGCCTCCCACAGCTTCCGCGGTCCGGGATTGCGCAACGCCGTGATGTTCGGCCCTGCCGGGCATGCCTATGTCTACCGCTCCTACGGAATTCACTGGTGCATCAACTTCGTCTGCCTGCCCGGTAGCGCGGTGCTGATCCGTGCGCTGGAACCGAACACCGGTCTCGACAGGATGGCAGCGCGACGCGGCACGGATAATCTTGCGCAACTGTGCAGCGGTCCCGGCAAGCTCAGCCAGGCGCTGGGCATCGAACTCGCACACAACGGGCTGCCTCTGGACCAGCCGCCGTTCACACTGACTGCGGGTCCTGCGATGGACATCGTTTCGGGGCCGCGGATCGGCATCACGCGCAATGTCGCGGCTGCCTGGCGGTTCGGAGCGGCAGGATCGCGCTTTGTCAGCCGTAAATTTGGCTGATGCCGCATCGGCAGGCTCCGGCATTTGCTATTCCATGGCAATGCTGTGGTCGACCTTCGGCGGTGCAGCCGGCTTGCGCAGCAGGATGACCAGCGGCATGGCAAACAGCGACATCAGCATCAGCAGCTTGAAGTCGTCGATATAGGCGATGATCGTCGCCTGCAGGGTAACGATATTGTCCAAGCTGGCGCGGCCAATCGCGGTCAGCGGGCTTAGGCCCTGGGCGGCTGGTGCGTCGAACGCGTGGTTGAACGGCGTCACGTAGGCAGCAATCGATTCGTGGTTGCTCTGGGTATTGCGGATGATCAGCGCCGAGACGATGGAGATGCCGACGCTGGAGCCGATATTGCGCGATAGATTGTACAGCCCTGTCCCCTCGCCGCGCATGTGCGCCGGCAGGGTCGCGAATGCGACGGTGGTCAGCGGTACGAACAGGAAGCCCAAACCGGCGCCTTGGACAAAGCCGACAACGATGATCGTCGTTTGCGAGACATCGGGTGTCCAGCCGGTCATCTCGTACATCGCCCAGGCCGTGAGGCCGAGCCCCAGCAGCAAGAGCCAGCGCGTATCCACCTTGCCGATGAGGCGCCCGACAAGAAACATGCAGACCATGGTGCCGAGGCCACGCGGTCCCATGACGATGCCCGCCGTGACGACAGGATAGCCCATCAGGGTCTGCAAATAGGGCGTCATCAGCGCCAGCGATGCCAGATAAGTGACACCGACGATAAAGATGAAAAACATGCTGACGGAAAAATTCTGATCGAGAAAGAGACGCGGGTTGACGAAGGATTTCTCTGTGGTGAATGTGTGGACCACGAACAGGTAGAAGGCGCAGAAGCAGACCAGCGCTTCGACGATGATCTCGCCGGATGAAAACCAGTCCAGTTGCTCGCCCCTGTCGAGGAAGAGCTGCAACGAAGCTATGCCGAGGCTCAGCATGCTGAAGCCGAAAACGTCGAGCTTAGCCAGCGCGTCGACCTTCGTCTCTTTGACGAAGACGACGATGCCCATAAAGGCGACAAGGCCGATCGGCACGTTGATGTAGAACACCCAGCGCCAGCTAATATGGTCTGTCAGCCAGCCGCCGATGACGGGGCCGAGCACCGGACCAACCATCACCGAGACACCAAACAGCGCCATGGCCTTGCCGCGCTCCTCGACGGAGTAGATGTCCAGCAGGATACCCTGCGACAACGGCACGAGAGCCGCGCCGAAAAGACCTTGCAACAGGCGGAAGCCAACAATCTGCACCAGAGACTGGGCAAAGCCACAGAGCACAGAGGCGGCCACGAAGCCGGCGATTGCCGTCAGCAGCACACGCTTGCGGCCGAACTTGGCGGACAGGAAGCCCGATGGCGGCGTCATGATGGCGGCAGCGACGATGTAGGAGGTCAGCACCCAGTTGATCTGGTCGGAACTGGCTGCGACACTGCCCTGGATATACGGCAATGCCACATTGGCGATCGTCGTATCCAGCGCCTGCATGATGACCGCGAGAATGACACAGGCGGTGATTGCGCCGCGGTTGGCGATGACGGGCGCGGCGCCGTCGGATGGGTTACTCATGACCCTTGCCATCGGAACGGCCCAGCAGTTTTGCGACAAAATCCGGCAAGCCACGAGCGTGGCCCGTGTCGACGTCCACTTCCGTGCTCATGCCGACCCGAAGCGGCGGTTTGCCGGCGGCATCGTCGATGTTCACCCGCATCGGGATGCGCTGGACCACCTTAACCCAGTTGCCGGTGGTGTTTTGCGCCGGCAGCAACGAAAAGCTGGAGCCCGAGGCGGGACTGATGCTGGCGACAGTGCCCGTCCAGACCGTGCCCGGATAGGAATCGACGGAGATGGAGACTTTCTGGCCCGGCTTGACGTAGGTGAGTTCGGTTTCCTTCGGGCTGGCGGCGATCCACATGTCGTTCGACGACACCAGTGAAAAGCCTTGCTGGGCAGCCGCGAGGTAGCCACCAACTTGGAGGCTGTCGACATTGGTCACGGTGCCATCGAAGGACGCCCGAACCACGGTGTCGTCGAGCTGGCGCTGCGCGTCGTCGACGGCGGCTTTGGCCTGCAGATAGGTGGGGTTCTGCTCGAGCGGCTGGTTAAGGTCACCGCCGATCTGAGCCAGCGTTGTGGCGGCCTGGGCTTTGGCGACCGCTACTTTCTGCTTGGCGGCGTCGAGGTCGTGCTTGGCCGAATCAAAGGCGGCCTTGGAGGCTGCGGAGCTGTTGATCAGGCTCTGCTGGCGATCGAACGAGGTCTGGTAAAACGGCAGGTCCGCCTCGGCCTGGGCAATCTCCGCCAGGGTCTGCTGGTAGCTGGCCTGCAGGTTCAGGATCTGGTTGCGGGCAACGCCGAGCTGTGCCTTGGCACCCTCCAGCGCAATCTGGAAGGAATCGGGCTTCAGTCTGAACAGCACCTGGCCCTTCTTCACCTGTTCATTTTCATGCACCTCGATGGCAGCGACGAAGCCGCTGACATCGGTGGAAACCCCGACCATGTCGGCGCCGATATAGGCGTTGTCGGTGGACATGACCTGCCCGCCGGTGACGTAGAAATAGCCGCCGATGACCAAGACGATGGGGAGCGCCGCGAACAGGATCAGCCGCGTTGCACCACGACGTTTGCGCGGTGCTGAGGGCACTGCCGCAGGCGGGACGACTGCGGTCGGCGCCGCGGTCGGATTGCCGGAGGGTCCCTCGGCGATCTCGTCCGTCGTGACGACACGCATGGTCTTTTCGGATTTGGCGGATCTGGGAAGAGGTAGTCGTTCAGCCATGGGAGGTCTCTTGCTGGCACAGCGCCAACCGGCAGCTGTCAACTTGGTTGGGGCGAGAATTTGTGAAGAATGTCGGGACGAGCGGGAAATGCGCGCGACGGCCCCTCGCCGACGGTCTGTTATGACCAGGGAGCTTGTGGGAGCAGGAATTCAGGACGACAGCCGGCTCGCACACTTGGCGGCGCGCTGTAACGCCTTCGGATAAAGCGTGGAAAGAGAAAATCGTCATGGGCATAAAGCCTGCTATTCGTTAGCATGCTTACTATACCCTAATACATAATAAGTCAAACGTTCTATATCGCTCTAGCTGTATACAAAGCCACAAACGCAAGAAAGCCGGCGATGACCGCCGGCTTTCCTGTTAGTTCAGATTTTAAGGTATTAGCGGCGGCTGAGAAGGCCGACGACGTAGGCGACACCTGCGGTCACGGCGAGCGCGAAAAGCGGCTCTTCGCGAACCTTGTCACGGACGCGAGAGGTTACCAGAGCGGCCTCTTCCGTCACAACCGTCTTGGCACCCTGGCTGATCGCCACAACGCTTTCAGACAGCTTTGCCAGATCTTCCTTGAGGGCAGTGATCTGCGCGGAAAGATCCTGCGCTGCTGCTTCAGTTTCGACACGTGCTGCTGCGGATTGGATGGAAGCGGTTTTCAGTTCAGCCATTTTTCAGCTCCTTTGTTTGTGCCCGATAAACGCCGAGTATCGGCATTGGTTCCGCGCATTTTGCGATTTCGGCGGATGCTCTTCAATTCCCGTGCGGATTGCTCTAAGGAACAGCCAATGCTTCGCCTGATTTGCGAGGCCGTTCCATATTGAGGTTAGCATTCCGATGTTTGAACTGCTGAGAGAATTGGCCCGCACCTGGGTCGCCAAGGGCCTGATGCTGTTGCTAGTGGCATCCTTCGGGATCTGGGGCGTGTCGCGGTCCTTGATCGGCGGAAGCACCGGATCGACCGTGATTACCGTCGGGGACCAGCAGATCGGCGCCGCGGAATACCGCCTCGCCTATCGACGCCAGCTCTCGGCGCTGAGCCAGCAGTTCGGAACGCAGCTGTCGCCGGAGCAGGCCCGCGCCTTCGGGCTTGAACAGCAGACCAACTCCCAGCTCGTCGCTGGCGCCTCGCTGGACCAGTTGGCAGCCGACATGAACCTCGGCCTGTCGCAGGACCGGCTCGCCAAACTGATCGGCGAAGACCCGGCATTCAAGTCGAACACAGGTCAATTCGACCGCGGGCTGTTCACCAGCCGCCTCGCCAATGCTGGTATCAGCCAGGATGACTATATCAATGAGCGCAGCAAGGTCGCAGTTCGCGGCCAGATCGTCGATTCCATATCCAACGGCTTCAAGGCACCGCAAACGCTGGTTGCCGGCCTGAAGGAATTCCACGACGAAAGCCGCAGCATCGACTACCTGATCCTCACCAATGCGAACATCGATCCGGTCAAGGCACCGGCTGACGACGTGCTGGCGAAGTGGTTCGAAGGCGTAAAGTCGCGGTATCGTGCGCCGGAGTATCGCAAACTCTCCTACGTGAAGCTGCAGGCAGCCGACATTGCCGATACCGCCGCCATCACCGACGATGCGGTGCGCGCCGAATTCGAAAAGCGCAAGGAAAGCTTCACGACGCCGGCGACCCGGACGATCGAACAGCTGAGCTTTGCCAACAAGGACCTGGCGGACGCGGCTTCCGTCGCCCTTAAAACCGGCACGACCTTCGACCAGCTCGTAACCGACCAGGGCAAGACCGCCAGCGACGTCATGCTCGGCACATTTAACAAGGCGAGCGTTCCGGATTCAGCCATTGCGGAACCGGCTTTCGCTGTCACCAAGGACGGCGGCACGACAGGCGTCATCGAGGGATCGTTCGGACCGGTGATCCTGCGCGTCACCAACATCAAGGTGGAAAGCGCCAAGTCGTTCGAGGACGTCAAGGAAGACCTGCGCAAGCAGATGGCAATTGCCGCAGCGTCTTCTCAGATCGCAGACCTGCACGACAAATTCGAAGATGCACGCGGCTCCGGCGCGACACTGGTCGAGGCAGCTCAGCAACTGAAACTGAAGCCAGTGACGGTCGATTCCGTCGACGCCACCGGCCTCGACAAGGCTGGGAATGAGGTCAAAGATATTCCCGAGCGCCAGAAGCTGCTCGCAGAAGCCTTCAAGACCGATGTCGGCGTCCAGGCACTTCCCGTTCCCATCGGCAGCGATGGCTATGTCTGGTTCGACGTACTGGACGTGACCCCTGAGCACGATCGTCCGCTTGCCGAGGTGCATGACAAGGCCGCTGCCGACTGGACAGCGGAACAGCAGAAGGTCGCCCTCGCCGCTAAGGCCACCGCCCTGAAGGATGAGGCCAAGAAGGGCAAGTCGCTCGCCGATATTGCCGCGCCGCTTGGCATTGCCGTCGAGAACAAGACCAACGTGACGCGCAACATGGACGACAGCGTCCTTGGCCGCGCCGGTGTGTCGGCAGCATTCTCCGGACCTGTCGATACGGTTGCCAGCGCCATCGGCGGCGACGACACGACGCAGATCCTGCTGAAGGTAACCGACGTCAACACGACGCCGCCAGCCACGGATGTCCTTGCCAACCAGGACCAGCAGATTTCCAGGATTGCAGACGCTGCTGGTGACGATATCCTCGACCAGATGGTTGCCGAGTTGCAGACGAAATACGGCGTGACCGTAAACCGCGAGGCCGCGGCTCAGGCCGTGCAGCGCTAAGCTAGGGAACCGACCTCGATGGCCGATCTGAAGCCACTGCTTGCCAAAGTCGCCGGCCATGAAAGTCTGACGCGCGACGAGGCGCGGCAGGCCTTCGAGATCCTGATGTCCGGCGAAGCGACGCCGTCGCAGATCGGCGGCTTCCTGATGGCGCTGCGGATGAAAGGCGAGACCGTCGACGAGATCGTCGGCGCCGTCACCACGATGCGCGCCAAGATGCTGCCTGTGGAAGCTCCGGCCGATGCCATCGACATCGTCGGCACCGGCGGCGACGGGACCGGCACCTACAATATCTCCACCCTCGCCGCCTTGATCGTCGCAGGTTGCGGCGTTCCCGTCGCAAAGCATGGCAACCGCGCGCTGAGCTCCAAGTCCGGTGCTGCCGACAGCCTTTCGGCGCTGGGTGTGAAGCTCGACATCTCGCCGGAGCATATAGGCCGCTGCATCCGCGACGCCGGCATCGGCTTTATGTTCGCCCAGATGCACCATTCGGCGATGCGCCATGTCGGCCCGTCCAGGGTGGAACTCGGTACCCGGACGATCTTCAATCTTCTCGGCCCCCTGTCGAACCCTGCGGGCGCGCGCCGTCAGTTGCTCGGCGTCTATGCGCCGCAATGGGTGGTGCCGCTTGCCGAAGTGCTTCGCGATCTCGGTGCTGAAAGCGTGTGGGTCGTCCATGGCGACGGCCTCGACGAGATCACCACGACGGGGATGACGCAGGTCGCGGCACTCGAAGACGGCAAGATCAGGACATTCGAACTCGGCCCCGGCGATTTTGGCGTGCAGCATGCTGTTCTGGCCGACCTCAAGGGCGGCGACGGCGTTGCCAATGCGGCAGCCTTGCGTGCCGTGCTCTCCGGCGAAAAAAATGCCTATCGCGATATCTCGCTGATCAACGCCGCTGCATCGCTGGTCGTAGCCGGCAAGGCCGGGACCGTCATCGACGGCATGCGGCTTGCCACAAAATCGCTCGACAGTGGCGCTACGGCTGCCGCTCTCGACAGGCTGATTGCCGTCTCCAACGACAGCGACTGAAGGAAGGGCGCTCGCCATGACCGACATTCTCAAAAAGATCGAAATCTACAAGCGGCAGGAAATCGAGGCCGCAAAGGCATCGGTGTCGCTTGCCGACCTCAAGGCCATGCAAGCGGACCAGACCCCGCCGCGCGGCTTTCACCGGGCACTCGTGGCAAAGCATGAGGCAGGCATGTTCGGGCTCATCGCCGAAATCAAAAAGGCAAGCCCGTCCAAGGGGCTGATCCGTGCCGACTTCGATCCGCCGGCATTGGCTGCGGCCTACGAAGCGGGCGGAGCTGCCTGTCTTTCCGTGCTGACCGATGCCCCTAGCTTCCAAGGCTCCCCGGCGTTCCTGACTGCTGCCCGCGCCGCCTGCAGCCTGCCCGCCTTGCGCAAGGATTTCATGTTCGAGACCTACCAGGTGCAGGAAGCTCGCGCCTGGGGTGCCGACTGCATCCTTCTCATCATGGCATCGCTTTCGGACGAGGATGCGGAGCGCCTTCAGGACGAAGCCTTCGGGCTCGGCATGGATGTGCTGGTGGAAGTGCATAACGAGCCGGAAATGGAGCGTGCGCTGAAACTGTCGTCGCCGCTGATCGGCATCAACAACCGCGACCTGCGCACTTTCGAGGTCAGCCTTGCCACCAGCGAAAGACTGGCACCAATGGTGCCCGCGGATCGGATAATCGTCGGCGAAAGCGGCATCTTCACCCACGCCGACTGCCTCAGGCTGCAGGCATGCCGGATCGATACCTTCCTGGTCGGCGAAAGCCTTATGCGCAAGGACGATGTGGCAGCGGCAACGCGAACCCTCCTGACAGGCGAAGCCGCCGCGCTGGCGGCCGAATAGCATGGCGGCAGAGCACGGCAGCCTCACGCACATCGATGCGTCCGGCGAAGCGCACATGGTCGATGTCGGCAACAAGGCGGAGACCATGCGCAGTGCCACGGCTTCGGGCCATGTTAAGATGCAGCCGGAGACACTACGGCTGATCCTCGAGGGCAATGCCAAGAAGGGCGACGTCATCGGCACGGCCCGCCTGGCAGGGATCATGGGCGCCAAGCAGACATCGAGCCTGATTCCTCTTTGTCATCCGCTCATGCTGACGAAGATCGGTGTGGAGATCACGCCCGACGACAGCCTGCCCGGATTGCGTGTGACGGTAACTGCCAAGCTTACGGGACGCACCGGCGTCGAAATGGAAGCATTGACCGCCGTCTCCGTTGCCTGCCTGACTATCTACGACATGGCTAAGGCGGCCGACCGGCTGATGGAAATCGGCGGCATCCGGCTCGAGGAAAAGTCCGGCGGCAAATCCGGCGACTTCCGGCTTGCAGGCCCATCCCCATGAGCTTGCTGCCTGTTGCCGAAGCGCAGGCGCGCTTGCTGGACAAGGTGCGGCCTGTCGCCGAGCACGAGACTGTGACCCTCAGTGATGCCTCCGGCCGTGTACTGGCGAGAGACCTTCCCGCCCGCCTCACCCAGCCGCCTTTCGACGCCTCCGCGATGGACGGATACGCGATCCGGCACGCCGATCTCTCTGGACCGAATAGCAGTTTGAAAGTCATCGGCGTCTCGGCCGCCGGCCATGCCTTCGATGGGTCGGTTGCCGACGGAGAAGCAGTTCGGATTTTCACGGGCGCACCTCTGCCAGACGGTGCCGACAGCGTGCTTCTGCAGGAGGATGTCGAGACGACGGAGGATGGCAGCATCCGCTCGACCTATCCGGTACGCGCCCGCCAGCATGTGCGACCACGCGGTCAGGATTTCGTCGATGGCGAGATCGTGCTGCCGCACGGCACCGTCATGGACTTCACCCGGCTTACGGTGGCAGCAGCCATGAACCATGCGACGCTGGACGTCTTTCGCAGACCGCTGGTGGCGATCCTTGCCACCGGCGACGAACTCCTGCCGCCCGGCTCAGTCCCCGGCCCGTCGCAGATCCTTGCCTCAAGCACCTTTGGTATCGCAGCGCTGGCCCGTCAGGCCGGAGCCGATATCCTCGACCTCGGCATTGCGCCGGATGACAGCGCGGCAATCACGGCGGCTGTGGAACGTGCGCGCGACGCCGGTGCAGACGTCATCGTGACGCTCGGCGGGGCCTCCGTAGGAGACCATGACCTTGTGCAGGCGACGCTTGTCGCAGCGGGCATGCAGCTCGACTTCTGGCGCATTGCCATGCGGCCGGGCAAGCCGTTGATGGTCGGCAGTCTCGGGCCAACCCATGTCCTCGGCCTGCCCGGCAATCCGGTGTCGAGTCTCGTATGTGGGATCCTGTTCCTGGAGCCGCTGATCCGCAAGCTTGCCAGCCTTCCGCCGATCCAGCGTGGCGCGACAGCGCTGACGGCGACACCGCTTGCCGCGAACAACCAGCGTCAGGACTACGTCCGCGCAACGCTTTCCAAATCGAGCGATGGCAACTGGCTTACAGAGCCTTTCGACAAGCAGGATTCCTCGATGATGAAGATCTTCGCGCAGGCGGATTGCCTGATCGTCCGGCCGCCGAATGCACCGGCAATGCCGGCCGGCATGCCCTGCCCCATCCTCCTGCTGCGGCCCGACCTGCAGGGCTGACGCCCTTAACAAGCAACCGTTAGAATCACTTCGGGCGGCTTGCGCCGCCCGATGGAAGATCGTGTCTCGCCGATAGGCTTACTTGACCGGCGGCTTTTCGTGGTGGCCGCCGAAGCCGGCGCGCATGGCTGACAGCACCTGGTTGGCAAAGCCGTCATTGCCGCGCGAAGAGAAGCGGCTGAACAGGGCCGCACTCAGGACAGGTGTCGGAACGCCTTCGTCGATAGCCGCGGAAATCGTCCAGCGGCCTTCGCCGGAGTCCGAAACGCGTCCGGCATACTGCGACAGGGCGGGATCTTCGTGCAGCGCATCTGCCGTCAGATCGAGTAGCCAGGAGGTGATGACGCTGCCGCGACGCCAGACTTCGGCGATTTCCGGGATGTCGAGGTTGTACTGGTAGAATTCCGGGTTGGACATCGGCGCTGTCTCGGCGTCTGCCTCGGCCTGCTGCATGCCGATATTGGCATGGCGCAGGATGTTGAAGCCCTCTGCGTAGGCAGCCATCAGGCCATATTCGATGCCGTTGTGGACCATCTTGACGAAGTGACCGGCGCCATGCGGACCGCAATGCAGGAAGCCCTGCTCGGCCGTGCTTTTGGCAGCAGCGACTTCGCTGCGCTGGGCGGACGACTTCACGTCGCCCATGCCGGGCGCGAGCGTTGCAAAGATTGGCGACAGATGCTGGACGGTCGGCGTTTCGCCACCGATCATCAGGCAATAGCCGCGCTGCAGGCCGAACACGCCGCCGCTGGTGCCGACGTCGACATAGTGGATGCCCTTCTGCTTCAGCATCGCCGCACGACGAATGTCGTCATGATAATAGGAGTTGCCGCCATCGATGATGATGTCGCCCTCTTCGAGCAACGGCACCAGCTTGGTCAGTTCGTTGTCGACGATGGCTGCCGGCAGCATCATCCAGATGGCGCGTGGCTTATCCAGCTTGGCGACAAAGTCCTCAAGGCTGGAGCTGCCGGTGGCGCCCATGCCCTTGAGGTCCTCGACGCTCTGGGCGCGCGCGTCGAAGACGACGGCCGTGTGGCCGCTCTTCATCAGCCGCTGCACCATGTTGCTGCCCATGCGGCCGAGGCCAATCATACCAATCTGCATAGTCACGTCTCCTTGGGACGGTTTTGGAGCGGTCGCTCCGGTCAAGTGTATAGGGTGATTTTGCGACAGGCCTTAGTGCTCGCAAATTACGGCGTCGAGGGTTAGCAGGCAAGCGTAGCTGCGAAACATCAAGAATACGTGAGCAACCCTAATCGTTTGAATTACATCTTCCTACTGCCATTGGGGCGCAGGCTCAAGCCTCCAATGTGGGGCCGATGTAACGAGCGCGTGGTCGGATAAGCCGCCCACCCAAAGCCTGCTCGATCGCATGTGCCAGCCACCCTACCGCCCGCGCCATCGCAAATATGATCATCGGCGCATCGCGCGGGAGGTCGTAGGCGACGGCAAGCGCCGTCAGGGCGAAGTCGGCATTGACGCGTTCGCCGACGATTTCCTCCGCTGCCGCCTGCAGGTCGGCGAAGGCCGTAGGGAGCTCGAAATGTCGGAGCAGCGTGGTGGCCCTGATATCGCCGTGCGGATAAAGGCGATGCCCGAAGGCCGGCAGCTTGCGCCCCTGAGCTAGATAACGGTTCACCGCCTCGTGGGCACCGAGCTCCTCGGCGTTGCCCACGAGTACCCTCACAGCCTGCCAGGCGCCGCCATGCAGCGGCCCCGCGTCGCCAGCCCGGACAGGACCGCCGTAGACAGGGAGGAGCCTGTCGAGGCTGTGACGCGGGCGGCAAAGGTCGAGGCATTCAGTTCGTGATCGGCAAACAGCACCAACGCGCAGCGAATGATCGACGCTGCGGCAGGGCGGCCCCAGCTTTCCGCCAGACGTCTATGCAGGGGCTGGTCGGCGGACCAGGGAGCGAGCACATTTGCGACCGTGGCAAGCACGCTCTGCGCGTCGGCCTGCAGCGCGGACTGGGATCTCTCCATGGACGGTAGATCCCGCGTCGCCCGACCTGCCAGTGCAACCAAAGCCGATGCGATTGTCGCGCCGTCTTTCGAGCCGTCGAGCTTCGCCAGGGAAGACAGCGGACGGCGCATATCCCAGAGCAGGGCTGCAACTTCCTCAAGCGTCGCATTCTCCGACAGCGCTGCAGCATCCCTGCCCCTGTAAAACAGCCGGCCATCGGAAACGGTCGAGACCGCCGAGGGCAGCATGGGATCACCCCATTGGATTGCTTCGGCAGCAACAGTTTCGCTCTTGCGGCGACCGGCCTGGCGGTTGGCGAGCCGGAGCACGTCATCGCGAAAATAAAGGCTGCGGCGGCCCTCGGCCGGATCGGGCTTGGCACGGATGCGACCCCGGCTGACATTGGCGTACAAGGTCTGCTGTTTCGTTCCGAGCAGTTGCAACGCCTGCTCTGCAGTCAGCCACGACATGGCATCCTCATATTGATCGAAAGCATCAAGATTGACGTCAATACAAATGGCGCCGATCCTCTCGCATAGTCAAAGGAGAAGACGATGAAAAGTGGATTGGACGATGTCATTGCCGCAGAAACCCGATTGTCCGATGTCGACGGGCTCGCCGGTCGACTGGTGATACGTGGCGTGTCGCTGGACGACCTCGTGGCAACGAGCCGCTACGAGGACGTTGCGCAGCTGTTGCTTTCGGGGCTTTTTCCGGAAACGAACGATGTCGATGGGCTGAAGTCACTCATCGGTGACGCAAGAGTTTCGATGTTCGACATCGTAACCGAGAGCGAAGCGGGCCTGTTCAGGTTGCCGCCGGTCGAAGCTATCAGGGCGCTGCTTGCCCGCGTGCCGGATGGTGCGGACCGTGCCACGGCTCTCAGGTTGCTGGCAGCACCTGCCGTGTTCCTGCCGGCAGTTCTGCGGCTGCGCGACGGCAAGCCGGCGATACGCCCGGATGCCGGCCTTTCGCAGTCCGAGGATATTTTGCGAATGCTCACCAGCATCATGCCCACGGCTGAACAGACGGCGGGACTAGATGCCTATCTGGTCACCATCGCCGACCACGGATTGAACGCCTCGACGTTTGCAGCCCGTGTCATCGCCTCGACCCAGGCGGGGCTCACTTCCTCCGTGCTCGGGGCGCTCGGAGCCTTGACCGGTCCGCTCCATGGTGGTGCGCCGGGGCCGGTGCTCGATATGCTGGACGCCATCGGCGAACCCGCCAACGCCCGCGCCTGGATCGCCGCCGAACTCGACAAGGGCGAGCGGCTGATGGGGTTCGGTCATCGCATCTACCGGGTGCGCGATCCGCGCGCCGATGCCCTGAAGGCAGCACTAAAGCCGATCGTTGCCGCCGGACAGGTGGACGGACGACGGATGGCGCTGGCGGAAGCCGTGGAGCAGACCGCACTGGCTTTATTGCGCGAACGCAAGCCGGATCGCCCTATCGAGACTAACGTCGAATTCTACACGGCCTTGCTGCTCGATTCGCTCGGTTTCCCCAGGGAGTCATTCACCGGCGTGTTCGCAATCGGCCGCACGGTCGGCTGGATTGCCCATGCGCGCGAGCAGGTGCTGGACGGACGACTCATCCGCCCGCAATCCCGCTATACTGGGCCACTGCCCAAGGCCGCCTGACGATCGGTAGACAAACCCGGATCCGCCGCTATTGGTGGATCCGGAAGACAGCCGATCATGCCAGATCCATCAGTTCGTGGTGGATTGCCCAGCGGCGAGGTTCAGGGTCACATCGTCATAGCCGCGCATCTTGTAGACCAGCGTCGAGATCAGCCAGCTGACGACGAAAATGCCGACGACGGCGTAGCCGAAATTGGCGAGATTGTCGTTGAGATCGGCAATTGTGCCCCAAACGCCGCCCTCGAGCCCGAACTTATCGACGAGAAGGCCAAGTGCCTCCATGCCGCCGATGAAGATCGCCACGGCGACCGAGGCGGCGGTGATCGTCAGATTGTACCAGAGCTTGCGCATCGGATTGATGAAGGCCCAGCCATAGGCACGGGTCATCAAGACGCTGTCGGTGGTGTCGAGCAGCGACATGCCGGCCGTGAAAAGCGCTGGGAAAACGAGGATCGTCCAGAACGACATGCCCTGCGCAGCTTGCGTCGCCGATATCCCGAGCAAGCCGATTTCCGTTGCCGTGTCGAAGCCGAGGCCAAATAGTAAGCCGATGGGGTACATGTGCCATGAGCGCGTGACGATCTTGAACATCGGCCGGAAGATGCGCGCGAGAAAGCCGCTGTTCGACAACAGTGCATCGAGGTCTTCCTCGACGATCGTCTCGCCGCGCCTGGCGCGACGGAAAGCTGCCCATATACCGCGCAGCACGAAGAAATTGGCAACGCCGATGGCGACCAGGAACAGCGCTGAAACGGATGTACCGACAATGCCGCCGACATCGCGGAAAGCGCCGAGCGGCATCATCGAAGCAGTGGCGGCAATGGCGATCGATGCGAGCACGACGATGCTGGAATGACCGAGCGAAAAGAAGAAACCAACGGAAACCGGCGATTTCTTGTCCTGCACCAGCTTGCGCACGACATTGTCGATAGCCGCAATATGATCGGCATCGAAGGCATGCCGCAAGCCGAGCATGTAGGCAAGGAATGCCGTCCCCAACAAGGCTGGACGGTCTGAAAAGGCGGTCCATGCCCAGACCCACGCACCGATATTGAAGCCGATCAGCAGGACGTAGGTCATGGTGATCTTCGTCCCGGCACGGTCTTTCCGGTCGTCAAACGGATTGGGCATAGAACATCGTTCTCCTTTGCGGACAATAGGCCGCAAACTGCCATGGAAAGAAAATCGAGACGAGAGGCAAATGACGTAGTTTTGCGAAAATTTGATGCAGCGCAAAAAGAAACCCGGCTTTCGCCGGGCTCCAAGTGTTTTCCTGATCTGCCTTGTCGCCTTAGACTAGGCGGCTCTGTTCGAGTGCTGCCTCGATGAAGCTTGCGAACAGCGGATGCGGGTCGAGAGGACGGGACTTCAGTTCCGGATGGTACTGGACGCCGATGAACCATGGATGATCGGGGTACTCGATCGTCTCCGGCAGCACGCCGTCCGGTGACATGCCGGAAAATACCAGGCCGCAGCTTTCCAGCCGGTCCTTGTAATCGACATTGACCTCGTAGCGATGGCGATGGCGTTCGGAAATATCCGAAGATCCATAGATCTCCGCGATCTTCGTGCCTTTCTTGAGCGCTGCCTTGTAGGCGCCGAGGCGCATCGTGCCGCCGAGGTCACCTGAGGCCGCGCGTTTCTCTAGCTGGTTGCCCTTGATCCATTCGGTCATCAGGCCGACGACCGGTTCGCTGGTGGCGCCAAATTCCGTCGACGAGGCGTGCTCGATGCCGGCCAGGTTGCGGGCCGCCTCGATGACCGCCATCTGCATGCCGAAGCAAATACCGAAATAGGGAACTGCGCGCTCGCGGGCGAATCGGGCCGCGTGGATCTTGCCTTCCGATCCGCGCTCGCCGAAGCCGCCGGGCACGAGAATGCCGTGCACCTTTTCGAGATAGGGAGCCGGGTCTTCCTTTTCGAAGACTTCCGATTCGATCCACTCGAGCTTCACCTTGACGTGGTTGGCGATGCCGCCGTGATGCAGCGCTTCGATCAGCGACTTGTAGGCATCCTTGAGGCCAGTGTACTTGCCGACGATGGCAATGGTCACCTCGCCTTCGGGCGTATGGATACGATTGCAGACTTCTTCCCACGCTTCGAGACGCGGCTTCGGTGCCGGTTCGATACCGAAGGCGGCCAGCACTTCGTTGTCGAGACCTTCCTTGTGGTAGGCCGTCGGCACATCATAGATATTGGCAACGTCCAGCGCCTGGATAACAGCGGACTGGCGGACATTGCAAAACAGCGAAAGCTTCTTGCGCTCGGCTTCCGGGATCTCGCGATCGGCGCGTACGAGCAGGATGTCGGGGTGAATACCCAGCGCCTGCAGTTCCTTGACGGAATGCTGGGTCGGCTTGGTCTTCAGCTCGCCGGCAGCCGGAATGTACGGCATCAGCGTCAGGTGGACGTAGACGGCCGTGCCGCGCGGCAGGTCGTTGCCGAGCTGGCGGATGGCCTCCATGAAAGGCATCGCCTCGATATCGCCGACAGTACCTCCGATTTCGCAGATGACGAAGTCGTAGTCGTCGTTGCCTTCGGTAACGAAATCCTTGATCTCGTTGGTAACGTGCGGAATAACCTGGACGGTGGCGCCGAGGTAGTCGCCGCGCCGTTCTTTGTCGATGATGTTCTTGTAGATGCGACCGGTTGTGATGTTGTCGGTTTTGGTGGCGGAGCGGCCGGTAAAGCGCTCGTAGTGCCCGAGGTCGAGGTCGGTCTCTGCGCCGTCATCCGTGACGAAGACTTCGCCGTGCTGTGTCGGGCTCATGGTGCCCGGATCGACATTCAGATAGGGGTCGAGCTTGCGCAGGCGGCATCTATAACCGCGGGCCTGCAAGAGTGCTCCGAGAGCAGCGGCCGCAATTCCCTTGCCTAGAGAGGAAACCACGCCGCCGGTGATGAATACATATCGCGCCATGGGAGCCACCGGTTACCTTTTAACAAATGATTCCGCCAGCCCCAAAATTCTTTTCCAGAACTTTTGAAGACGAGGCGGAGGATGGACAAAATAAAACCGGCAGGTTTTGAGACCTGCCGGAGGATCGTTTCAGGGTCTGTTACTGACCCGTGGGGACACCGGTCGGCGCCGGTGCCGGAGCTGGCGTTGCCGGAGCAGCCTGGCCGGAAGGCGAAGCGGGTGCCGTCCCTGCCGGTGCAGTCCCAGCAGGGGCCGTGCCCGTTGCAGGCTTTGCGCCGCCGAGCGAGTCGAGAATGCCACCGCTCTTCGTCTGTCCAGCCGGCGTGATCCGGTCGAGAATGTCGGTCGGGCGACCTTCATAGCGCGACAGGACGCCGAGACCGAGCGACGTGATGAAGAACAGCGTCGCAAGGATCGCCGTCGTCCGGGTCAGCGCATTGGCAGCGCCACGGGCGGACATGAAGCCCGACCCACCGCCGACGCCAAGGCCGCCGCCCTCGGAGCGTTGAATAAGAACCACTCCGACCAGCGCAAGCACGATCATGAGATGAATGACAATCAATACGGTCTGCATAGGTCCAGTCCCGCCCGCGTATACGGGCATAAGAATAAAAGCTCGCGGCTCTTTACATGAGCCTCTCGCCTATTCCAAGCCTTTTCATCGCGGCCCGCCCCTGCAGCCGAAAAACGGCAGGAGGCGGCCAGCGTCAGGCCGTGTGTTTCAGATATGCGTTGTATATCGCGTTGAAATCGACCGATTTCAAGCTCGCTCCGCCGACCAGCAAGCCATTGACGTTATCGATGCCGATGAGAACAGCTGCGTTGGCAGGGTTCGCGGAGCCGCCGTAGAGGAGCCGCATGCTTTTACCAGTCCGTCCCAGCCGCGCCACGAGATCGGCGCGCATGAAAGCATGGGCGGCGGCAATCTCGTCTTCCTGCGGCACAAGGCCGGTTCCGATGGCCCAGACCGGCTCATAGGCGATGACGGTATCGTCCGCCGTCGAGCCGCGCGGGACCGATGCTTCGATCTGCCGCTTCAGAACATCGATAGTATGGCCGGATTGACGCTCTTCGGCAGTCTCGCCGACGCAGACGATGGCGGTCAGTCCCGCCGCATGTGCGGCCTCCGCTTTGGCACGCACGAGTTCGCTGCTGTCGCCATGGTCCCGGCGCCGCTCGGAGTGACCGACGATCACATAGGTGCCAAAGCAATCCGCAATCATTTCAGCGGAAATATCCCCGGTGTGGGCGCCAATGCGGTGCTGGTGGCAATCCTGGGCGCCGATCGCCAGCGGGCTGTCATCGCAGAGTGCGGTCGCCACATAGAGCAGCGTTGCCGGTGGGCAGAGCAGTGCCTCGACCTTCTCCGCCTGCGCCTGATCGATCGCATCCGCGATAGCCTTGATTTCCGTCAGGCTGTCCCGCGTGCCGTTCATTTTCCAGTTGCCCGCCAATAGCGGACGTATCTTCTGTGTCATGGCGCCTCTCCTCCCGTCGCTTTGCATGCGGACCTAGCAAAAGAATCGGCAAAATGAAAGTTGCGCGCCATTACGCCATCCCGATTGCCATCCGTCGCTCCGCCCGAAAGCAAAAATTGCGATCATGGCGAGGGTAAAAACAGCCAGTTGAGGGTCTTGCGCCAGTCCAGCATGCGCAATGGCGTTCCGTGGGTGCCGTTCGTATAGAGCGTGAAGCGGGTCGGATACTTCGCCTTGATAAGCTTTTCGAACTGCGCCTGCTGGTCTGCAGCCGCATAGACCTTGTCGGCGCTGCCATGGGCAAACCAGATCGGCAGCCGGGCTTTGTAGAACGGGCTCTTGGCGAAGGTCGGGTCGGTCACGGCTGACATCATCACCATGCCGGAAAGCCGCTTGACGCTCTCGACATCCCGCGTGATCCCCCAGCAGACGATGCTGCCCATCGAGGCGCAGGACAGAATCACAGGCTGTCCGCCTGATTGTTCGGAGGCTGCCCGGATCAGCGCTGCGACATCGGCCACGCCTTCTGCATCGAACGTCCTGATGGTCGGCGCATAGTAGCTGCCGCCATTGTCGACCACGAGATTTTTCAGCCGGTTGAAGTTTCCGCCGAACATATAGTCGTTCGAGCCCAGCCGCCGGTCACCGGCTCGACCGTGGATAAAGATAACAGTGAATGCCTGCCCGCTCGCAGGTCCCACCCTGGTGACATCGAGTTTGCGTGCACCGAGAGCCAGTGTCTCGTCCGTCTGCTTCCAGCGGACGCCGAGCCCGAGATAGGCCGGCTTGACGCGGCGCTCCGGAACGATGTCCCGGCCGTTGATGTCGCGCATCTCCTGGTAGTCGATGGTCTCGAACGCACCGTTATCGTGGCTCTCGACGACGGTCTGGCTGGAAAAGAGCTCGTCCTTGAACGGTTTCAGTTGCACGGCAGACGCGTCCGTGGCCAGGAAGGCGATAAACGCGACGGTGGCAGCGATCTTGAGGAAATGAACTGTGGACATTGGCATGCCGATGGGACCCTTTGAAGAACTGTGGCTTGCCATTCGGCGGTGGCCGACGCAAATCTTTTTTCCAATTGGTCCCGGAATCTGCCTGCGTCGCTTTTTTGCTAGATTTCTGCCAGAATCCGGATCAGTCGAGCGTGCAGCGCCATTCGATTCGCTCTGGCCTGCAACCGCTCGCGGGGATTACTCTCACTTTAAGATTTGAACACGCTTATGGATGACAGCAACGATCTCTTTTCCGCAGTCTCGACGATCGCCGCAGCCCCGGAAGTCGCCAAGAAGGCAGATGCCCCGAAGAAGCCGGAAGTCGCAGCCGCTCCTCGCCCGGCGCCGCCGACGCAATCTTCTTCGGACGGCTACGACGCCTCGGCCATCCGCGTGCTCGAAGGCCTCGAACCCGTGCGCATGCGCCCCGGCATGTATATCGGCGGTACCGACGAAAAGGCGCTTCACCATCTGTTTGCCGAAGTCATCGACAATTCGATGGACGAAGCCGTCGCCGGCCATGCGAATTTTATCGAGGTCCATCTCGACGTCGAAGGCTACCTGACCGTCAGCGACAATGGCCGCGGCATTCCGGTGGAAAACCATCCGCAGGTGCCGGGCAAGTCGACACTCGAAGTGATCATGACCAAGCTGCATGCGGGCGGCAAGTTCGATGGCAAGGCCTACGAGACCTCAGGCGGTCTGCACGGGGTCGGCGTCTCCGTGGTCAATGCGCTTTCGGACGACATGGAAGTCGAAGTTGCCCGCAACAAGAAGCTCTATCGCCAGCGCTTTTCACGCGGCATTCCGCAGGGCGGTCTCGAGGAACTCGGCGATATCCACAATCGTCGCGGCACGCGCGTGCGCTTCCATCCCGATCCGCAGATCTTTGGCGATCACGCCAAGTTCGATCCGGCCCGTGTTTTCCGCATGGCCCGCTCCAAAGCCTATCTTTTCGGCGGCGTCGAGATCCGCTGGAGCTGCGATGCCGGCATGCTGCCGGAAGGCTCCGATATTCCCGACAAGGCAGTCTTCCATTTTCCGGGCGGCCTGAAAGACTATCTGCAGGCGACAATGGGCAAGGAGTTCACCGTCACCCGCGAGATCTTTGCAGGCAAGTCGGAGAAGGCCAGCGGCCACGGCTCTCTGGAATGGGCGATCAGCTGGTACGGCGGCGATCCGCAGGTCCATTCCTATTGCAACACCATTCCGACCGCCGAAGGCGGAACCCATGAGGCAGGCCTGCGCATTGCGCTGCTGAAGGGTTTGAAGAACTACGCCGAGCTGACGCAGAACAAGCGCGCCGCCGCGATCACCACCGACGACGTGATGATTTCAGCCGTCGGCATGCTGTCGGTGTTCATCCGCGAGCCGGAATTCGTCGGCCAGACCAAGGATAGACTGGCCAGCGCCGAAGCCCAGCGCATCGTCGAAAATGCCCTGCGCGACCCCTTCGACCACTATCTCGCCGACAATCCGGCGGAATCCGAAAAGCTGCTCGACTGGGTGATCGAACGTGCCGAGGAACGCCTGCGTCGTCGCAAGGAAAAAGAGGTCAATCGCAAGACCGCGGTCCGCAAGCTGCGGTTGCCGGGAAAGCTGTCCGACTGCTCGCAGAATACGGCCGCCGGTGCCGAACTCTTCATCGTCGAAGGCGATTCGGCTGGCGGTTCAGCGAAGCAGGCTCGCAACCGATCCAATCAGGCGATCCTGCCATTGCGCGGCAAGATCCTCAATGTCGGCAGTGCCACCCGCGAAAAGCTGTCGGCCAACCAGCAGATTTCCGACCTGATCCAGGCCCTCGGCTGCGCAACGCGCGCCAAATACCGGGACGAGGATCTGCGCTACGAACGCATCATCATCATGACCGATGCCGACGTCGATGGCGCCCACATTGCGTCGCTGCTGATCACCTTCTTCTACCAAGAAATGCCGGACCTGATCCGGGGTGGCCATCTGTTCCTCGCGGTGCCGCCGCTCTACCGGCTGACCCAGGGTGCAAAAACCCTTTATGCCCGGGACGATGCGCACCGTGCCGAGATCATGAACACGGTGTTCAAGGGCAAGAAGGTCGAAATCGGGCGCTTCAAGGGCCTTGGCGAAATGATGCCGGCACAGCTCAAGGAAACGACGATGGACCCTGCGCGGCGGACGCTGCTGAAGGTCGCAATCGACGATGTCGATTTCGAGGGGACCCGGGATGCGGTGGATGCCTTGATGGGCACCAAGCCAGACGCCCGCTTCCGCTTTATTCAGGAGCGCGCAGCCTTTGCGGAAAATCTCGATATCTAGGGTCGATATCGGGGAGCGACGCGAGGTAGACTTTTTCTCCTCCACAACCACTTGCGGTCGCATCGCTGTCACGGCGGCGTAATATAGGCCATTGCGGGCCTTACCCTTGAATCAGCCTGGTTCATGCCCCATAACCAATTGAACTGAAATGAAGACAGAAGTCCGGGTGGGTATGTTCGAACGTCAAAAGCCGGGGGAACCGAGCTGGCTGGGACCAGCGACACAGGCACGGATGGCGCTGATCCCGTCGATCTCCGCCGCGCGCTGGTTGCTGCTGCTTATCGCGCTGGCCGCTATCTACTTCTTTTACGGCTTCATCGTTCCGGTGCTGGCAGCGCTGGTCATCGGCTTTGCGACCTGGCCGATCTATCGCGACATCCTGCGCCGCACCGGCAATCGGCGCACCATCGCCGCCTCCATCGCCATCATTCTGATCATTGCCTTCCTTGTGCTTCCGATCGTCTTTGCGGTGATCTACACCTCCGGCGAGGTGAAGGAGTGGTTCACTTGGGCGCTGCACGTCAATCGCTTCGGCGCTCCGACGCCGCTGTGGATCATGGACCTGCCGATCGCCGGGCCGTGGCTCAATGAGCAATGGACGCATTATGTCGGCGTTCCCGGTGCCATCGGCGAAATGGCGCAGGTCGTCAGCGGCGCCAACATCGGCAACATCTACCGCGCGGTCCTTGCGGCAGGCGGTGGCGCATTCCACGTGATCCTGACGCTGCTGTTCATGATGATCGCGCTGTTTTTCGTCTATCGTGACGGCATCGGTTTCGTGCGGCAGCTGGATCTGATCGGCGAGCGCATCTTCCCCAATCGCTGGGCGCGGATCTCACGGGTCGTGCCGATCACCATCAGTTCGACGGTCATGGGCATGACAGTCATCGCCATCGGTGAAGGCATCGTCCTCGGCGTCGCCTACTGGATCGCTGGCGTCCCCTCGCCCGTGACGCTCGGCGTGCTCACCGGTGTGATGGCGCTCATTCCCGGCGGCGCGCCCCTGTCATTCACGCTGGTCTCACTCTATCTGCTCGGCAGCGGTGCCCAGGTCGCCGGCGTCGCGCTGCTCGTCTGGGGCACGGTCGAGCTTTTCATCGTCGACAAGACGCTGCGACCGAGACTGGTCGGCGGCCCCATCAAGCTGCCGTTCCTGCCGACGTTTTTCGGCCTCGTCGGCGGCGTCAAGACGATGGGCTTTCTCGGGCTGTTTATCGGTCCGGTGCTGATGGCGATCATCGTTGCGATCTGGCGCGAATGGATCCGCGAAGTCGAGCTTGCAGAGGACGAGCAGGAATACAACGACGCCGAACAGCCGCTGCGCATTCACCGCGACGTTCCGAAGGCCGATCTGGATGCCAGCGCTGTCCGCTAGTCGTAACCGGTCATTTCGAGATAACCGCGGCCCTTTTGCGTTCCCTGGAAGCTGATCGGCCCTTCCCAGTATGGAAAGCGCGTTGCCATCCAGGCCTGCGCATTCAGCGGGCTGGTCGTCACACTGAAATTGCGGGCCGGGATATCCAGGCGCCATTCGGTCGGCACGGTGTGGCCTGAGACGTTCGTTGTCTTGAGCGGCGTCATGGTCAGGGCGCCTTTGGGTAACGGCGTCGGCTTGCCATCGGCGGCAATCCAGGTGGCCGAGGTGAAACCCGCGCCGCTGTCGCGCAGCCGGAAACCCATCAGCTTTTCACCGTTTTCGAGATGCAGCGAAAACCAGTCCCAGCCCTTCTGGTCGGCCGAAAGCGGCTGCGACGACCACTCCCGATCGAGCCACGCATCCCCGGTCACGGCGACATCGCCACCCGGCAGTTTCAGCGTGCCCTTTGCCGCGTAGAACGGCTGCGAATAGTATTCGCTTGCCTGACCGCCGGCCGATTTCACCGAATAGCCGCCATCGCCCTGCGCCAAGATGGGACCTTTCGCGTCGAGAGTGAGATCGTAGCGAAAACTTGCACCGGTGGCAGTGAGATCGATGTGGGACAGCGCGTCGCCACCTGCCGGTTTATCCGGACGCGTCTTCATCTGCCAGTCGTCGATCCACGCCGCAAAAGGCGTCGCCGTGACCCCGGCAGCGCCTGAACCATCGCGCGAAAACTTTTCGGCGACGAAATGCTGCGTCGGCGTGGTCACGGCGGCGTTGCCCATCCAGATCTGCGGACTGGACCAGTTCGCCTTCGCGCCGGGCGACAGCGCCGAGCGGAACAGCGTCCACTGCACGCCGTAGTCCTTTCCATCCGCCCCCCTGAGATCGGCGGTCAGGTACCACCACTCGATGCGGTAGTCCGGATGCGGGCCATGGTCTGCCGGAAAGCTGAAGGGCACACCTGGTTTGGGGACGGCGAAGCCATCGGCACTGGTGCCGAGACCGGCGAACCCCTGGGCGTTGACCATCCCGCCTTGAAAACCGACGGCGAGTGCGATGCAAAACAGCAATGCTCTAACGCTCATTGGCGAAAACCTTCAGCAGATCGGACGGCGAAACCGTCGCCAGTCGGCGGAGGGGGATGAGCGCCGCCAGCAACGCTGCAACCAGCGCAAAGACAGCCAGCCGCAGCCAGTCCGAGGGAAACAGGTGCATCGGCAGGCGCCAGCCGAATGCCTCGACGTTGACGATCGCAAGTAACACCCAGGCAAGACCGATACCGACCGGCAGCGCCGCAAGGAGGGTAAGTGCCGCCAGCACCATGGTGCGCGCCACTTCGAGCGCCACTAGATGGCGACGGGTCAGCCCCATAGCCCAGACCGGCGCGATCAGCGACAAGCGCATGCCTGACAGGGTCATGAGACTGGCAAACATCGCGAGACCGGCGACACCGAGCGTCAACACATTGAGGGCGCCGGTGACGGCAAATGTCTTTTCGAAGATCTCCAGCGACTTGGCTTTGATGCTCGCCTGGTCGACGACGTTCTGCGACGGCAGGTGAAACTGTGCCTCCAAGGCTTCGACAAGCGCCGGGGTCTTGGCCGGGTCGAGACGCAGCCCGTAACGGAGCCGAGACACGTTCGGATAGTGGGTCGTCAGCGCATCGATACCGACAATGGCTTGACCGATCGGATTGCCATAGTCGGAATAGACGCCGACGATGGTGGTCTTCCAGTTGCCCGGCAGGACCAGGGGGTCGCCGACCCTGAGTTTCTCGCGGCGCGACATCTGCTCGTTGATCAGCGCGGCATTTCCTGCAGCGATCCGGTCCCAGACGCCGGGGACGGCCTGCAGCATCGGCCAGTTGTCCCGGTATATACGGTCGTTGGCGACGCCGAAGACCTGCGCCGGGCGACCGGCGACGGTACCTTCGACATTCCAGATCGGCAGCACGGCATCGACGCGGGGGGCGAGCCATGTGCGCAAGGCCGATGCCTCGCCCTCGTTGCGGGCGGTGACGTAGAGTTCGGCTGCCAGCCGCTGATCGAGCCAGCCGATGAAGGTCAGGCGAAAACTCGCGACCATCGTGCCGACGCCGACATTCGCTGACAGGGCCAGCAGCAGCGCCATCAGCGCCAGGGAAAGTCCGGGCAGTTGCTGGCGGGTATCGGCCCAGAACCATTGCGTCAGGGGACCGCGTGCCAGGCGCTGCATGACCGACAGCATCAAGGTCATGACCACGGGCAAAAGCAGCGCCGAGCCGAGCAGCAGGCCGGCCAAAACCGCAAACCCGGCCACCAGACCGGAGCCCCAGAACGCCAGCGTCAGACCGACCGCGAAAAAACCGAGCGCCAGACCCGACTGGACCCGGAGGGCTGCCTCCGACGCCCTCGCCCAGGCGCGCGGCTGCGCGGGCGCCAGCAATGGCAGTCTCCAGACCTGCCAGAGGCTCTGTGCCGACGACACGAGGGTGCCGAGGACGGCAATGGCCATACCCGTAGCCCACCACTCCGGCCGCAACGTCAGCGTGCCCGGCACTGCGGCACCATAGAGCCCCTGTAATGTGGCAGCCACATCCGGCAAAAGGGCGGATGCAACGAAATAACCGAGCACCACCCCGCCAAGCCCGGCAACCAGGGCGAGGATGAGCAATTCCGCCAGCAACAGTCCGATCAAGGCCCGGGCGGACAGGCCCAGAGACCGGAGCGTCCGGAATGTCTGGCGACGCTGCTCGAAGGCAAGACCGATAGCCGAGTAGACGATGAACAGCCCGACGGCGAAGGCCAGCAGTCCGAAGGCGGTCAGGTTGAGATGGAAGCTGTCGGTCAGCCGGACGAGGTCGCCCTGCGGGTCCGGCGCGTGAATGACGAGACCTGGTGCTATCGACGCCAGCGGTGCGAGCCCGGCCGGCTGGTGGGGGTCGAGGATCAGTCGGCTGACCTGTCCGTGTTTGTCCAGAAGGGATTGGGCGATGCCGATGTCGGCAAGCGCCGTTCCGGGCGGCAGGCCATCGGCCTTCTCCAGCGGCGGCGTCAGCTGGCCGGCCAATTGCGTGGCAGTGGCCGGCGAGACATACATGCGGCCCGGTGGCGTGATGAAGCTCAGGATATCATTACCTGCGCTGACGTTCACCTGTTGCGCCTCTGCGGGAAGGCTGACCGGATCGAGGCCTATGACGTATATCCTGACGGTACCGAACCGGAGGTCGCCCTCGATGACGGGAGAGACCAGCCAGCCGGCACGCCGGAGAGCGACGAAATCGGACTGCGGTATCAGTTCGCCATCGGCGGAGACGATCTGCTGCAACCGGTCCTGGCCGAGCATGGCTGCCGCTCGGTCATAGCTGGCACGGGCTTCGGCGTTGATCGCCTGCACGCCTGACCACAAGGCCGTGGCCAGGGAGAGGCCGAGCAGCAGCATGGCCAGTTGCATCGGTCGGCGGCGCCAGTGGGACAGAAGCGCGGAGAGGCTGACTGCCAGCATCAGGTGATCCGCCCCGAGCGCAGATGGATGCGTGCATCGAGGCGTTCGGCGAGGCGCAGCGAATGCGTGACCATCAGCAACGCGGCGCCCGTCTCGGCCACCAGCGACAGCATCAGGTCAAGCACCGCGTCGCCCGTCGCTTCATCCAGATTACCGGTAGGCTCGTCGGCCAGCACCAGCTTTGGTCGTGCCGCCAGCGTGCGACCTATGGCAACACGCTGCTGCTGGCCGCCGGAGAGTTGCTCCGGGTAACGTTTCAGCAAGCCCGCCAGCCCCAGCCTCTCCGTCAGCTCTTTCTGCCAGCCGGTGTCGTGCCGTCCGGCAAGACGGGCGTGGAAGGCAAGATTGGCTTCGACGTCGAGCGAGGGAATGAGATTGAACTGCTGGAACACGAGACCGACCACGGTGCGGCGCAGCGCGGCGCGGCCGACATCGCGCAGATGCGTGACATCCGTGCCGGCGATGGCGATGCTGCCGGCATCGATGCTGTCGAGACCGGCTGCGAGATGCAGCAAAGTGCTCTTGCCGCTGCCCGATTCGCCCGTGAGTGCCAGGCTGCGGCCAGCGTCCAGACCGAGATCTATGGAATGCAACACTTCCAGTGGTCCCTCGACCGTCTGGTAGGACTTGCTCACACCTTGCATTGCGAGAACCATTGTATTCCTTATAAGGTCCACGGAGCGGCTGACCTCCTGCTTCGCGGTGGCCTAGGTCCATAGGACTGACTAATTTGACCCCGTATATTCAGTATAGGCGATTCGATGGCGATCCTGTTCAAGACCGCGTTAAGTGAAGACAAGGCGTTGGAGAAAGTCGAAGCCACGATCCTGGACGGCAGTGGCCGGGATGGCTACCTGAACGTCATGACCGAGGATATGGAGCGGGCAGCAGCTTCGGAAAGAGGACGGCATACCGGCGAATTCCGCGACCAAGTGGACGTTGCGCTTGCGGAAGCCAAACAAACCGCTCCTTTCTGGCTCGTGTATCGCCGGACCGAGAGCGACCCGGTAACAGCCAACGAGATCCGCAATGCCGCCATCCGCCTGACGCGGGGCTACAGCGGCACGGTCGTCATCGCCCTCAGCCTGCTCGGTCACAATCATGACGATGGCGATCTTGAGCTGGTCTTCATCTGTTTCCGCGAGGATTTCCACCGGCGTAATTTCCGCGTCCGTTACGAAAACAAATACGTCCCCGACTGACTTCCGGATCTGAACGCTTCCACACGCTTTGTGCATGAAGCTTTGATTGGCCCATAATTTGTCGCTGGTGCTGCTTCAGAACCAACCCGTCCAGGCCTGACCTTGACAGGCGGAGGCAGGCCGATAAAGCCAGACCCTGCTATTTGGGAGGCTTCTCGTGAAAACACTCGTATCGCTGTCTGCATTCGTCGGCAGGACCTTTGCCCTCTGGGTCATCCTGTTTGCGGTCCTTGGATTTCTGTTTCCAAACACGTTCAAGCTGATTGCGCCCTACATCGTCATCCTGCTCGGCATCATCATGTTCGGCATGGGCCTGACGCTTTCGCTCGATGATTTCCAGGCGCTCGTCAGGCGTCCGCTGGAGGTCGCAATCGGTGTCCTCGCGCATTTCATCATCATGCCGGCACTTGCAGTTCTGCTGACACGCATCATCCCGATGCCGCCGGAGGTCGCGGCAGGCGTGATCCTCGTCGGCTGCTGCCCGGGCGGTACGTCCAGCAATGTCATGACCTATCTTGCGAAAGGCGATGTCGCCCTCAGCGTCGCCTGCACAAGCGTGACGACGCTGGCCGCACCGATCGTCACGCCGTTCCTGGTCTGGATGTTTGCCAGCCAATACCTGCCGGTCGATCCCGTCGCGATGTTTCTTAGCATCGTCCAGGTCATATTGCTGCCGCTGGCATTGGGGCTCCTGTTCCAGAAGTTTGTCCCGTCGCTCGTACGGGCGGCCATTCCGGTGCTGCCGCTGGTCAGCGTCATCGGCATCGTCCTGATTGTCAGTGCCGTCGTTGGCGCCAGCAAGGGCGCAATCGCGCAGTCAGGGCTGCTGATCTTTGCGGTCGTCGTCCTCCACAACGGCCTGGGCTATCTTTTCGGCTTCTTCGCCGCCAAGGCCTTCGGACTTTCGCTGCCGAAACGCAAGGCACTGGCCATCGAGGTTGGCATGCAGAACAGCGGACTGGGTGCAGCACTTGCCAATGCTTATTTTTCGCCGATCGCCGCAGTTCCGAGCGCGATCTTCAGCGTGTGGCACAATATTTCCGGAGCATTGATTGCCAATTACTTCTCACGGCAAACAGAACAGGAAAAATCAGATATCTCTCCGGCTTCCTGAAGCAATTTAGGAAAATTTTTATATTTCCAAACTCTATAAGGTTAATAAATCCTACCAAAAATGGGCTGCGCTGGAAGTATAGGCTCGGTTCTTCATGACCCGTGAGATGCTATGATACCCCGCCGCGAGAGGGCGGTTACCATTTTTGTAGGGGTTCATCATGGGTTATAAAGCTGCACTTGGCATATCGATCGCACTTCTGCTTTCGGTTCAGGCAAGCACTGCATTCGCGTTCGGCGCTTTCGCCGTCAACGACAGCAAGGGTACATCGGCGAGCGACGTCGGCTATGGCACGGGCTGGGGCTCGACCCGCAAGGAAGCCGAGCGGGATGCGATGAAGTCCTGCAAGGAAGCCGGCAACGACAGCTGTGAAATTGCCGTCTGGTTCGAGACGTGCGGCGCCTATGTCGGCGACAAGGTCAACTACGGCATAGGCTACGGCGACACCAAGCGCGAAGCCGAAAAGAAGGCGCTGCAAGATTGCCCGAACTGCCGAGTGATCGTTTCGGACTGCCAGAACTAAGGCACCCAAGCTCGAAACGTTACTGAAGAGTGACGGCCTGCATTCGCGTCAGCCGTCACTCTCACTACTATCAATATGTCGAAGCACAGCACCATCGCCTGCATGTACTTTGCTCGAACGAGCTAAATAAGCGACGACGTATGTTCCCTTTTAAAATTCGCTGAACGCGCTATTTTATGGGCTTCCGCCACAGGAGGTCCTCGCATGCGCACGCTGCCTTACGCTTTCCTCGCCTTCCTTTTTTGCCTGGGTCTTACGCCTGCTTCGGCGGCGGATGCTGCGCTGGCGGCCCAGCAGGTCATCGAGAAGCAGATACAGGCCTTTCTTCACGACGATGCGGACGCGGCCTACTCTTTTGCAGCGCCGGGCATTGCCGCTAAATTTCCGGACAAGGACGCCTTCTTCGCCATGGTGAAGAAGAGCTATCAGCCGGTCTATCATCCCGGTAACTATGCCTTCGGTCGCAGCAAATCGGAAAGCGACGATGCCGTTCTCTACCAGGAAGTGCTGATTACCGGCCGCGACGGTCAGGACTGGTCGGCGATCTACCAACTGGCTCGTCAGCCTGACGGCGGCTACAAGATCAACGGCGTGCAGATCGTGCCGAACACGACGAGCAAGGGTATCTGATCGTCAGATCCGCTCGAGGTCGCCCTTGGCCCAGTTCTCCTGCGTTTCCGCCATGAAATCGGCAAAGCGGCCCTCCTCGATCGACTGGCGGATACCCTGCATCAGTTCCTGGTAGTAGGCGAGATTGTGCCATGACAACAGCATGCCGCCCAGCGCTTCGCCGGTGCGCGTCAGGTGGTGCAGGTAGGCGCGGGAATAGTCGCGCGATGCCGGGCAATTCGATTGTTCGTCGAGCGGGCGCATATCTTCCGCATGGCGTGCGTTGCGCAGGTTCACCTTACCCCGCCGGGTAAAGGCGAGGCCGTGGCGGCCGGAGCGGGTCGGCATGACGCAGTCGAACATGTCGATGCCGCGTGCCACCGACTTCAGGATATCGTCAGGCGTACCGACACCCATCAGATAGCGTGGCCGGTCCGTCGGCAACACCGGCAAGGTCGTCTCCAGCATCTTCAGCATGACGTCCTGCGGCTCGCCGACGGCGAGGCCGCCGATGGCATAACCCTTGAGGTCCAGCTGGGTCAGCCCTTGCGCCGAGCGGATGCGAAGATCGGGAATGTCACCGCCCTGGACGATGCCGAACATCGCCTTGCCGGGCTGTTCGCCGAACGCCACCCTGCAGCGTTCCGCCCAGCGCAGCGACATTTCCATGGCGCGCTGGATCTCTTTCGGCTCGCACGGCAGCGCCACGCACTCATCGAGCTGCATCTGGATGTCGCTGTCCAGCAGGCCCTGGATCTCGATCGAGCGCTCCGGCGACATGTAATGCGTACTGCCGTCGACGTGGGACTTGAAGGTGACCCCCTGCTCGTCGAGCTTGCGCAGCCCCGACAGCGACATCACCTGGAAGCCGCCGGAATCGGTAAGGATTGGATAAGGCCAGCGGATCAATTCGTGCAGGCCGCCAAGGCGGGCGACGCGCTCCGCGCCCGGACGCAGCATCAGGTGGTAGGTGTTGCCGAGGATGATATCGGCGCCGCTGTCGCGCACTTGGTCGAGATACATCGCCTTGACCGTGCCGACGGTGCCGACCGGCATGAAGGCCGGTGTGCGTATCGAACCGCGTGGCATCGATACTTCACCGAGACGGGCGCCCGCATCGGTCTTCTTCAACTGGAACTGAAAGGTCTGGCTCATCTAGTCTTTCCGGAACAGGAGGCTGGCATCGCCATAGGAATAGAAACGGTAGCCGGTGCCGATAGCATGGGCGTAGGCCGCGTGCATCGTCTCGAAGCCGGCAAAAGCGGAGACCAGCATGAACAGCGTCGAGCGCGGCAGGTGAAAATTGGTCATTAGGATATCGACCGACTTGAAGCGGTAGCCGGGGGTGATGAAAATGCCCGTCGGCCCGGACCACGGATCGATGATGCCATCGTCTGTAGCCGCGCTCTCGATCAGCCGCAGCGATGTCGTACCGACGCAGACGATCCGCCCACCCCGCGCCTTGACCGCATTCAGCGCTTCAGCCGTTGCGGCGCTGACATGGCCGATCTCCTGATGCATCTTGTGGTCTTCGGTATCGTCGACCTTGACCGGCAGGAACGTTCCGGCGCCGACGTGCAGCGTCACGAAATGCCGCTCGACGCCCATCCGGTCCAGGGCATCGAACAGCTCCGGGGTAAAATGCAGCCCGGCCGTGGGTGCCGCAACGGCGCCTTTTTCCCGGGCATAGATCGTCTGGTAGTCGGTACTGTCGCGCTCGTCCTCGTGACGCTTGGCGGCGATATAGGGAGGCAGCGGGATGTGGCCGACGGCAGCTATCGCTGCATCCAGCTCCGGACCGGAGAGATCGAAATGCAGGGTGATTTCCCCGCCCTCGCCTTTCTCGCCGACAGTTGCCTCAAGGGCGATCTCGGCGGTTTCGCTGCCGAACTGGATGCGGTCGCTGGTCTTGATGCGCTTTCCCGGCTTGGCAAAAGCCTTCCAGCTGCCGGGCGACATCCGCATGTGAAGCGTGGCTGAAACCTGCTGGCTGGTCGCACCGTCGCGATGGCGAATGCCTTCGAGCTGGGCCGGGATGACGCGGGTGTCATTGAACACCACGGCGTCGCCAGGGCGCAGGAACGATGGCAGGTCACGAACGAGATGGTCGGACAATTCGGGTGTTGCGTGGGGATCGACAATCAGCAGCCGGGCGCTGTCGCGCGGCTCGGCGGGACGCAGCGCAATACGCTCATCCGGGAGGTCGAAATCGAATAGGTCTACGCGCATGGGCAATTCCAGACAAAGTGAAACCCGCCCCCGCGCCGGGAGCGCGAAGGGCGGGCTTCAGGAGTAATCACGATCAGACGTCGGCGGCAACCCGCATGGTGACGATCGAATCCGGATCCTTGACGGGCTCGCCCTTCTTGATCTTGTCGACGTTATCCATGCCTTCGATGACCTGGCCCCAGACCGAGTACTGCTTGTTGAGCCATGGTGAATCGGCCAGGCAGATAAAGAACTGCGAATTGGCCGAGTTCGGAGCCTGCGAGCGGGCCATGGAGCAGATGCCCCGGGTGTGGTTGGTCGCAGAGAATTCAGCCTTCAGGTCTGGCTTGGACGAACCGCCCATGCCCGCGCGGGCCGGGTTGAACTCTGCGCCGCCGGTCTTGCCGAACTTGACGTCGCCGGTCTGGGCCATGAAGTCGTTGATGACGCGGTGGAAGACCACGCCGTCATAGGCCTTTTCGCGAGCCAGCTCCTTGATGCGCGCAACGTGCTCTGGTGCCACTTCCGGCAGCAGCTGGATGACGACGTTGCCTTTGGTGGTTTCCAGGATGATGGTGTTTTCCGGATCTTTTATCTCAGCCATTGTGTTTTCCTCTTTTGAACTTCTTACTTCTTGCCCAGGGTGACCTTGATCATCCGGTCAGGGTCGGTAACGGAACCGCTGTCGTCCTCGCCCTTCTTGATCTTGTCGACGAATTCCATGCCGGACACGACCTTGCCGACGACCGTGTACTGGCCGTTAAGGAAAGGTCCGTCCTTGAACATGATAAAGAACTGCGAGTTTGCCGAATTCGGATCCTGCGAGCGGGCCATGCCGACCGTGCCGCGCACGAAAGGCGTCTTGGAGAACTCGGCCTTGATATCGGGCATGTCGGAGCCGCCCATGCCGGCCTGCTGGGCATTGTAACCCTTGGCCATGTTGCCGAACTTGACGTCGCCCGTCTGGGCCATGAAGCCGTCGATGACGCGGTGGAAAGCGACGTTGTCATAGGCACCCTTGGCGACCAGCGCCTTGATCTGGGCGACATGCTTCGGGGCGATTTCCGGCATCAGCTGGATGACGACCGGGCCGTCCTTCAGCTGGATCGTGATGTCGTTGTCGTCGGCAGCAGAAGCAGCGCCTGTCAGGGATGCCAGGCACATAAGTCCGGCGAAAGCGATGTGGATGAACTTCATGGAATGCTCCGTTGGGAAAATCGTTGGGGCCTAGCGTTTCGCCTTGGCCTTCAGGGCGACAAGAACCGGTGCGGGCACAAACGCGCTGACATCGCCGCCCATGGCTGCAATCTGGCGAACCAATGTGGCCGTTATCGGCCGGAAGGCGGTGCCGGCCGGCAGAAAGATGGTCTGCAGCTCGGGCGCCATCTGGCGGTTCATGCCGGCCATCTGCATTTCGTAATCGAGATCGGTGCCATCGCGCAGGCCGCGCACCAGCAGTGACGCACCATGACTGCGGGCGGCGTCGATCACCAGATTGTCGAACGAGACCACCGAAATGGCGTCAGTCTTGCCGGGAAGAGCGGCGGCCAGCGACTGCCGGACCAGTTCGGCGCGCTCCTCGAAGGAGAACATCGGTGTCTTTCCCGGGTGCACCCCGATCGCGACGATAACAGTCGACGCGACGTTCAACGCCTGGGCGAGAACGTCGAGATGTCCGTTTGTCATCGGATCGAAGGATCCGGGATAGAAAGCTATCGTCATTCTCTACCGGCCGGTTGTTTCGCTGGCCTTTTGTCATGGATGGGGCGCTATCGCAAGTCATTTGCGGCACGGCAACCGGCGGCTGAATGGAAGATGAATGCGGCGTTCAAGGCCGTTTCAGGCAGGCCGTGATTAAAAGGGCCATACCGTCGAAAGCAACGAGGACGGTGAGTTCAACGCTCCGTTTCGAGGCTGACGATCATGCTGATCCTTCTCGCTACCGCCACCATCATCGGCTCGCTGATCGTCGAGATGCTCGTTCGCCGGTTCAACTCGACCTACGAAATCGAATGGCCGACGGCCACTCCAGTCCCCGAAAATGCACTCGCTTTGGACGTCGTGGCGACACTTCGGCGGGCGGCCGCAAACATGAACGGTAAATGAACGACCTATTCAAAGTTGCTTCAGCGAACCTTCGTTAAATAGTTGTCAACATCCGGCGGAACCAATTTCCAAAGGACACGTTATCAGATCGGAACACAGACATGAACACAGTAACACGAAGGAAAAAAGCCATGCCGGACAAAGTCATCCTCATCAACGTCGTCTGGATGACAGTCATTACCGGCATGCTGGCTTTCACAGTTGCTCTCTACGGTCAGAAGACCGATCAGTCTCCTGTCTATGGTCCATATGCATCGGCTCACTCCTACGTGGCGAGCCAATATTAAGGATCTGATCGCACGGAGTTGCGAAGAAGGAAGAAACCCATGTTCACGATTTTGACATTGCTCACTGCCGTTATCAGCGTCATGTTCGTCGTGTCCGTGGCGTCAACCGTTTCGGCACTGCGTCGCGAAAGCGAAGAGATGAAGCAGATCACCAAGCAGCACAAGGCGTTTTGAACGTCCGCTGCGGTAGATTTCTCACACGCTCTCAATACCATTAATTATCAAATAATGAAGCTGAACGATCCTTCCATCGTTCGGCTTCATTGTTTTATTCCCTTCCTCAACAAAAAACCGGGCGCAAAAACTGCGCCCGGTTTTTGGTATGGCTGGCATATTTTATAAGCTGCTATTCCGGACTGCGTTCATCCGTCGAACCGGCTGGCGGCGTCTCGCTGTCTGCAGCTTCCACATCGAGGGGAGCCACTGTGCCATCTTCGGCGATGTCGACGATTTCCTCGTCGTCCTCCGGCTCGTTTATCCGCTCGACCGACACGACCTTCTCGTTCTTGGCGGTGGAGAAAATCGTCACGCCCTTGGTAGCGCGGCTGGCGAAGCGGATACCGCCGACGGGCACTCGGATGAGCTGGCCACCGTCAGAGACAAGCATGATCTGATCGCCGTCATCGACAGGGAAGGCCGCAACAAGTTCGCCGATCTCGCCGGTCTTAGACGTGTCGGTCGCACGGATGCCCTTGCCGCCTCGGCCGGATATACGGAAATCGTAAGAAGATGAGCGTTTTCCGAAGCCCTTTTCCGAAACCGTCAGCACGAACTGTTCGCGCGCCTTCAGTTCCTCGTAGCGCTCGTCGCTCAACTGGCCTTCCTCCACGACTTCCTCGCCGACAAGTGCGATATCTTCGGCTTCGCCCGTTGTCAGGCGCCGCTCATTGGCGGCCCGCTTCAGATAGGCAGCCCGCTCCCACGGCTCGGCGTCGACATGGCTGACGATCGTCATCGAGATGATGCGGTCGCCTTCGGCCATGGTGATGCCGCGCACGCCGATAGAGTTGCGGCCTGCAAAGACGCGGACGTCGGATACGGAGAAGCGTATGCACTGGCCAAGCGCCGTGGTCATCAGAACGTCCTGATGTTCCGAGCAGGTCTCGACGGACAGGATTTCATCGCCGTCCTCGTCCAGCTTCATGGCGATCTTGCCATTGCGGTTCACCTGGATGAAGTCCGACAATTTGTTGCGTCGAACGGTGCCCCGCGTTGTCGAGAACATGACGTCCAGATTTTCCCAGCTCGCCTCGTCCTCGGGCAGCGGCATGATCGTTGTGATGCGTTCGCCCTTTTCGAGCGGCAGCATGTTGATCAGCGCCTTGCCGCGAGACTGTGGCGTGCCGATGGGGAGACGCCAGACCTTTTCCTTGTAGACGATGCCGCGCGAGGAGAAGAACAGCACCGGCGTGTGGGTGTTGGCAACGAAAAGCCGGTTGACGAAATCCTCGTCGCGGGTCGCCATGCCGGAGCGGCCCTTGCCGCCGCGACGCTGGGCGCGATAGGTGGTCAGGGGCACGCGCTTGATGTAGCCGAGATGCGAAACAGTGACGACCATGTCCTCGCGGGAAATGAGATCCTCGTCATCCATCTCGAGGCCGCCATCGATGATCTCGGTGCGGCGCGGCGTGCCGAATTCATCGCGCACCGACGTCAGTTCATCCTTGACGATGGTCTGGACGCGAACGCGGGAAGACAGGATGTCGAGGTAATCCTTGATCTCGTCGCCGATCTTGTTCAGTTCGTCGCCGATTTCATCGCGGCCGAGGGCTGTCAGGCGGGCAAGGCGCAATTCGAGAATGGCGCGGGACTGCTCTTCCGACAGATTGTAGGTCAGGTCTTCATTGATGCGGTGGCGCGGATCGTCGATCAGCCGGATCAGGCTTTCGACATCCGATGCAGGCCAGCGGCGCGTCATCAGCTCTTCGCGGGCAGACTGCGGATCCGGCGCCTGGCGGATAACGCGGATGACTTCGTCGATGTTGGCAACCGCAATAGCGAGGCCGACCAATACGTGGGCGCGGTCGCGGGCCTTGCGCAGAAGATACTTAGTACGCCGGCTAACGACTTCCTCGCGGAACGAAACAAAGGCGCGCAGCATGTCGAGCAGCGTCATCTGTTCCGGCTTGCCGCCGTTCAGCGCCACCATGTTGCAGCCGAAGGACGTCTGCAGTGGCGTATAGCGATAGAGCTGGTTGAGGATGACCTCGGCATTGGCGTCGCGCTTAAGCTCGACGACGACGCGGTAGCCCTGGCGGTCGGATTCGTCGCGCAGGTCGGAGATGCCCTCGATGCGCTTTTCGCGCACCAGTTCGGCCATCTTCTCGATCATCGTCGACTTGTTCACCTGGAAGGGAATTTCGGTGATGATGATTTGTTCGCGATCGCCGCGCATCGGCTCGATGGCTGCGACGCCGCGCATGATGACCGAACCGCGACCGGTCTCATAAGCCGAGCGGATGCCGGCACGACCGAGGATCTTGGCTCCGGTCGGGAAATCGGGGCCCGGAATGATCTGCATCAGATCGGCGAGCTCGATGGCCGGATCGTCGATCAGCGCGATGCAAGCGTTGATCACTTCGATCAGGTTGTGCGGCGGAATATTCGTGGCCATGCCAACGGCAATACCGCCGGCGCCGTTGACCAGCAGGTTCGGGAACTTCGCGGGCACCACGACCGGCTCGCTGAGCGTTCCATCATAGTTCTCGCGAAAATCGACCGTATCCTTGTCGAGGTCGTCGAGCAGCGCGTGGGCGGCCTTCTGCAGCCGGCACTCTGTGTAGCGTTCGGCTGCCGGCGGATCGCCATCGACTGAACCGAAATTGCCCTGGCCGTCGATGAGCGGCAACCGAAGCGACCAGTCCTGCGCCATGCGGGCCAGCGCATCGTAAATGGCCGAATTGCCGTGCGGGTGGAATTTACCCATCACGTCCCCGGTCACGCGGGCGCATTTGACGTATTTCTTGTTCCAGTCGATCCCGAGTTCGGACATGCCGAAAAGGATGCGTCGATGAACAGGCTTGAGACCGTCCCTGACATCCGGAAGGGCGCGGCTGACGATAACGCTCATGGCGTAGTCGAGATAGGACCGCTGCATTTCCTCGATGATGGAAATTGGCTCGATACCAGGCGGGAGCTTCCCGCCACCGGGTGTGGATTGCTCAGTCAAAACAGATCACGATCTCTTTAAGAATCACTGTGGAATTTATAGCGGAAAGCGGACAAAGGCGCTAATTTCGCCAACGGTTTTGAACAGGCTTTTAGCCTCTGGAACGTTTCAATAGCACATTTTTGCGACATGTGGGAAAAGCTCGTCGCTGCGAACGCTTTGCCAAACGGCGATCAGCGCTTAAGGGTCAGTTTCATAAGTGAAGTTGACGATCCGGGGGAAATTATGGCGAGCGTAGACAGTCTCATCAATGCCTTCACCACATTGATGGTGACCATCGACCCACCCGGGCTGGCACCGCTGTTCCTGGCGCTGACGACAGGCATGAACCGCAGCCAGCGGACGCAGGTCGCGTTGCGCGGTTCGCTGATTGCCTTTGGTATCCTCGCCGCCTTCGCGCTGTTCGGCTCAAGCGTGCTTGGCGTACTCGGCATATCGATCGGTGCATTCAGGATTGCTGGCGGGCTCCTGCTATTCTGGATCGCCTTCGAGATGGTCTTCGAGAAACGCCAGGACCGCAAGGAAAAGACCGCCGAGGTGGCAATCACCCGGGATCATATCCATAACATCTCGGTTTTCCCGCTGGCATTGCCGCTGATCGCGGGACCTGGCGCAATCTCCGCGACGATCCTGCTTTCTGGCTCGCTGCAGAGCTCCGTCGACCGCTCGCAGTTGATCGTCGTGATCGCGGCCTGCCTGGTGCTGACATTTGCAGCCCTGCTGATTGCCGAGCGTCTCGACCGCTTCCTCGGCATGACGGGACGTGCGATCCTTACGCGCCTCCTCGGCGTTATCCTGGCAGCGCTTGCCACACAGTTCGTCGTCGATGGCATCCGATCGGCCTTTGCGATCTGACCGGGTGTGCGCGGGTTAGGTGCGCGCCTTCAATATGTATTTCCAGATCGTGCCGCCGAAAAATCGATTGGCAATGACGAAATAGGCGATGACCAGCGCGAACAGCAGCATTGCCGGCCAGCCGTTCAGCTGGAAACCATCTTCAGTCATGCCGCCCGTCAGCAGCGCCACGAGGTAACCCAGGCCGAAAAAAGCGGTGATCAGGTCGAGGATAAGCGCCACCACGCGTCTCCATGTCGACGGATTTCTTGGCACGAGTGCGTCTGACATTGCTGAAGTCCCTGTTATTCCGGCCGCAAAACGAAAGATGCACCCCGCAGGGTGCATCGGATAGTCCAATCTCAGAACGGAATGTCGTCATCGAGTTCGCGCGAGAAGTTTCCGCCGCCGCTATTGCCGGCGTTACCGGCATTGCCGCGACCGGATGACGACGATGGCGAGGACTGGTTGTAGTCGTCGCCGTAGCCCGAACCGCCGCCGCCGAAATCATTGCCGCCACCGCCGCTGCGCTGCATGACGCGACCACCGCCTTCGCCGGCTCCGTCACCGCGACCGTCGAGCATGGTCAAAGTCGAGTTGAAGCCCTGAAGGACGATTTCGGTCGAGTATTTCTCGATGCCGGCCTGGTCCGTCCACTTGCGGGTCTGCAGGGCGCCCTCGATGTAAACCTTGGCACCCTTCTTCAGATACTGCTCGGCAACCTTGCACAGACCCTCGTTGAAGATCACCACGCGGTGCCACTCGGTCTTTTCCTTGCGCTCGCCGGACGACTTGTCCCGCCAAGTTTCGGAAGTTGCAATATTCAGATTGGCGATCGGGCGACCATCCTGGGTCCGGCGGATTTCCGGATCAGCCCCGAGGTTCCCGATCAGAATTACCTTGTTTACGCTACCCGCCATACCGATCACCCTGCTCGCCGCGCCCACCGGCGGCCCTGGAACATAATTGCACGCACCTTAAACCATCGGCCCCGCCCGGTGCGATCTAAGCGGCGGTCATCCACAAGGAATTTTGTTCTTTCTTTGTTCTAGTCAGCGGCTATGATTTTGTCAACCGAATCGAAAAGCGGGCGGAGAGTCGCATTTCAACCTCGACTCGCCGGCCTTCATCACTAGATAAGGGCTGAACAGGGATTTAGCGGAAAACGATGAGCGAACTGAAGACCATCTCCATCCGGGGTGCGCGCGAGCACAATCTCAAGGGTATCGACATCGATCTGCCGCGCAACAAGCTGATCGTCATGACCGGCCTGTCGGGCTCGGGAAAGTCGTCGCTTGCCTTCGATACAATCTATGCGGAAGGCCAGCGCCGCTATGTCGAGAGCCTGTCGGCCTATGCGCGCCAGTTCCTCGAGATGATGCAGAAGCCCGATGTCGATCTGATCGAGGGCCTGTCCCCGGCGATCTCCATCGAGCAGAAGACGACGTCGCGCAACCCGCGCTCGACGGTCGGCACCGTTACGGAAATCTACGACTACATGCGCCTGCTGTTTGCGCGGGTAGGCGTGCCCTACTCGCCGGCGACGGGCCTGCCGATCGAGAGCCAGACCGTCAGCCAGATGGTCGACCGTGTGCTCGCCTTCGGCGACGGCACCCGCCTTTATATTTTGGCGCCGATGGTGCGCGGGCGTAAGGGCGAATACAAGAAAGAGCTTGCCGAGCTCATGAAAAAGGGCTTCCAGCGCGTCAAGATCGACGGACAGTTCTACGAAATCGCCGATGCGCCTGCCCTCGACAAGAAGTACAAGCACGACATCGACGTGGTCGTCGATCGCATTGTCGTGCGCGCTGATGTCGCGGCGCGTCTGGCTGACAGCTTTGAGACGTCTCTGCGGCTGGCGGACGGACTGGCTGTTGCGGAGTTTGCCGATAGGCCATTGCCGCCCGAGGAAACCTCTGCCGGCGGTTCCGCCAACAAGTCGCTGAACGAGACCCACGAACGGGTGCTGTTTTCAGAGAAGTTTGCCTGCCCGGTGTCCGGCTTTACCATTCCAGAGATTGAACCCCGCCTGTTCTCGTTCAACAATCCAGCCGGCGCCTGCCCCTCCTGCGACGGTCTCGGCTCCCTGCAGAAGATCGATCCCGAGATGATCGTCCCCGAGCACGAGCGCACCCTTCGCGACGGCGCGATTGCCCCGTGGGCCAAATCGACGTCTCCCTATTACAACCAGACGCTGGAAGCGCTCGGCAAGCATTACGGCTTCAAGCTCTCGAGCCGCTGGAGCGACCTGCCTGCGAAGGCCAAGGAAGTGATCCTGCACGGCACGGAAGACAAGATCGAGTTCCAGTACGCCGATGGTGCGCGTGCCTACACGACCCACAAGAATTTCGAAGGCATCGTGCCCAATCTCGAGCGCCGCTGGAAGGAAACCGACAGCGCCTGGGCCCGCGAAGAGATCGAGCGCTACATGTCGGCGGCTCCCTGCCCCGTCTGCGCCGGCTACCGACTGAAACCGGAAGCGCTGGCGGTGAAGATCGCCACGCTGCATATCGGCCAGGTCTCGGAAATGTCGATCCGCAACGCCCGCGACTGGTTCGAGACGCTGCCGGCGATATTCACTTCCAAGCAGAACGAAATCGCCGTCCGTATCCTCAAGGAAATCCGCGATCGGCTGCGGTTTCTCAACGATGTCGGGCTTGAATATCTGAGCCTTTCGCGCAATTCAGGAACGCTCTCGGGCGGCGAGAGCCAGCGCATCCGACTCGCCTCCCAGATCGGCTCCGGCCTTACGGGCGTGCTCTACGTCCTCGACGAGCCTTCCATCGGCCTCCACCAGCGCGACAATGCGCGCCTGCTGGAGACACTGAAGCATCTGCGTGACATCGGCAACACGGTCATCGTCGTCGAGCATGACGAGGATGCGATCATGCAGGCAGACGATGTCGTCGATATCGGCCCGGCAGCCGGCATCCATGGCGGCGAGGTCATTGCGCATGGCACGCCGCAGCAGATCATGGCAAACCCGAATTCGCTCACAGGCCGCTACCTGTCCGGCCATCTCGGCGTGCCCGTGCCTTCGGAGCGACGCAAGCCGAAGAAGGGCAAGGAAATCAAGATTTTCGGCGCCCGCGGCAACAATCTGAAGAACGTCACCGCCGCGATCCCGCTCGGCGTGTTCACCGCCGTCAGCGGCGTCTCGGGCGGCGGCAAGTCCACCTTCCTGATCGAGACGCTCTACAAGTCGGCAGCCCGCCGCGTCATGGGCGCCCGCGAAACGCCGGCCGAGCATGACCGCATCGATGGCTTCGAGCATATCGACAAGGTTATCGACATCGACCAGTCGCCGATTGGCCGGACGCCACGATCCAACCCGGCCACCTATACCGGCGCCTTCACGCCGATCCGCGACTGGTTTTCCGGATTGCCGGAAGCCAAGGCGCGCGGCTACCAGCCGGGCCGGTTCTCGTTCAACGTCAAGGGCGGACGCTGCGAGGCCTGCCAGGGCGATGGCGTCATCAAGATCGAGATGCACTTCCTGCCCGACGTCTACGTCACCTGCGATGTCTGCCACGGCAAGCGCTATAACCGCGAGACGCTCGACGTCACCTTCAAGAGCAAGTCGATTGCCGACGTGCTCGACATGACTGTCGAGGAAGGTGTCGATTTCTTTGCTGCGGTGCCTGCGGTGCGTGACAAGCTACAATCGCTGAAGGACGTCGGTCTCGGCTATATCAAGGTCGGACAGCAGGCCAACACGCTCTCCGGCGGCGAGGCGCAGCGCGTCAAGCTTGCCAAGGAGCTGTCGAAACGCTCGACCGGGCGCACGCTCTACATCCTCGACGAGCCGACGACGGGGCTTCATTTCCACGACGTCGCCAAACTGCTGGAGATGCTGCACGAATTGGTGAACCAAGGCAATTCGGTTGTCGTCATCGAGCACAATCTCGAGGTCATCAAGACCGCCGACTGGGTGCTCGACTTCGGCCCCGAAGGTGGCGACGGCGGCGGTGAGATCGTGGCAGTTGGCACGCCTGAGACAATCGTCAAGGAGAAGCGGTCCTATACCGGACACTTCCTCAAGGAATTGCTGGAGCGGCGGCCCGTCAAGAAGGTCGTGGCTGCGGCAGAGTGATCTCCCGGCGAACGGACACTCGAAGCGCCGGATACCGGCATCATAAATGAACGGGGAAAGCATATGACAGCGTCAGGCACCATTCGGACCGGCATTGGCGGCTGGACGTTCGAGCCCTGGCGCGGGACGTTCTTCCCCGACGATCTCAAGCAGAAAGACGAGTTGCGCTACGCCAGCAGCAAGCTGAAGGTGATCGAGGTCAACGGGACCTACTATGCGACGCAGAAGCCGGCGACCTTTGCAAAATGGGCCTCCGAGGTGCCGGATGGCTTCATCTTCAGCCTGAAGGCGACGCGCTACGTCACCAATCGCAAGATACTGGTGGAAGCCGGGGAATCGATGGAGCGGTTTCTGAAGTCCGGCATCAGCGAGCTCGGCGACCGACTGGGCCCTCTGCTCTGGCAGTTCGCACCAACGAAGAAATTCGATGCGGATGACTTCGAAGGATTCCTGAAGCTCCTGCCACAGAAGCAGGACGGATTGCCGCTGCGGCATGTGGTCGAGGTACGCCACGATTCGTTCAAGGTGCCGGAGTTCGTCGCGCTGCTGGAGAAATACCAGGTGGCCCCGGTTTGTGCCGACCATCACGACTATCCGATGATCGCCGATGTGACCGCCGATTTCGTCTACGGCCGCCTGCAGAAGGGCTCCGATGAAATCAAGACCTGCTATCCGCCGAAGGAACTGAAAGAGTGGGCGGAGCGCCTTCAGACCTGGGCCGAAGGCAAGGTGCCCGCCGACCTGCCGTTGATCGATGCTGCACGTAAGGTGAAGGTCCAGCCGCGGGATGTTTTCGCCTTCATGATCCACGATGGAAAAGTCAACGCACCGCAGGGCGCCATTGCCCTGCAGGGCGTGCTTGCCAAATCCTAGCACCGGTCAGAGCGGCCTGACGTGGCCCATCAGGTCTTCGGCCGTCAGGCCCTTGCCGGCCCGGTTTCCCGCTTCGCCGTGCAGCCAGACACCGGCGGCCGCGGCCTCGAAGGCCGGCATGCCCTGCGCCAGAAGTCCGCCAATGATCCCCGCCAGCACATCGCCGGAACCGGCAGTTGCCAACCATGGCGGCGCATTGCAGTTGATCAGTGCCCGCCCGTCTGGCGCGGCGATCACCGTGTCGGCGCCTTTGTAGACGATTGCCGCGTGCGAGCGCATTGCGGCTGCGATTGCCTTCTCGATCTTGCCGAGAGCTTCATCCTTGGCGATATCGGGGAAAAGACGGCCGAACTCGCCTTCGTGCGGCGTCAGAACCAGATGCGTCGGCCCCGTCGCAAAAGCATCGAAGAGCGCAGATGGATCGTCCTTGAAGGAGGTGATGCCGTCCGCATCGAGCACGAGATGTCGATCCACCAGCGCCGCCACGAACTGCCGTGCCTTTTCGCCCGTGCCAAAACCCGGGCCGAGAACGAAGGTCGATAGCCGCGCATCGTCGAGCCACTCCTCAAGAGCGGCTCTGTCATCGATTTCGCGCAGCATGATCGCCGTCAGCGCCCCGGCATTGACTTTGAGCGCGGCTTTGGAAGAGGCGATCGTGACCAGCCCTGCCCCAGCCTTCAGACCCGCCATGGCCGACATGCGGGCCGCACCCGTCGCCGTCTCGCTGCCGGAAAAGACCACCAGATGCCCGCGTTTGTACTTATGGGTCTCCACTAACGCTACAGGCATGGCCGACCGCCACTGTTCCGGTGTGTTCTCGGCGATCAGCGCATTGGCGTTTTCCCGGACGATGCGGGCTGGAATGCCGATGTCGACGATCTCTAGCGTGCCGCACAGCTCCCTGCCCGGCATCAGCAGATGCCCGGGTTTGCGCGTCATGAAGCTTACCGTATGGGAAGCGCGAAAGGCGGCGCCCAGCACTCGGCCGGTAGCGCCGTTGACGCCCGACGGCAAATCGACGGCGATAACCGGGATGGAAGCGGCACGTGTTCGTTCGATCACGGCTGCGACGGCGTCAGGCACATCCCGCGCGAGGCCGGCACCGAAAATCGCATCGATGACGAGGTCGCCGGCCCGGGGCAGATAGGAACCGAGTGGCGAGCCGGCAACCGGACAGGCGGAAAAGGCGCGCGCCGCATCGCCCTTCAGCACGGCTGCATCTCCGAGGTGATATACGTCGACCTCGGCACCGCATTCGTGCAACGCCAAAGCGGCCACGTAGCCATCTCCGCCATTGTTGCCGGGGCCGCACAGGACCGCGTATCGCAGCGTCTCCGGATAGTCCCGCAAGGCCGCAGCCGCCACCGCCCGGCCGGCTTTCTGCATCAGTCCGAAAGAGTCAATTCCTGAAGCCGCAGCGGCCTTGTCGACCGCCGCCATCGATTGGGGTGTCAGGAGGAGTTCAGCTAGGGTGTGTGTCATGGACGATAATGATCGCAACGACGCCTGAAAAACAATCAAAAAATCCCGCGTGCCGCCGACTTAAATTTGAGCAAAAGCACGCTTTTTAATCAGTCGAATTCAGGGCGTGTAGGCCGTTCCAACCGCTGCGGTCCGCCCTCCATTCCGGATATCGTCCGAAACGTGTCTGCGCATATTCAATTCGGGGCACGATATGTCAAACAACCCTGTATCAGCCTCAAAATTGCTCAAAACTGCAACATTTACCGAAACATCTCTGGATAATCTGGCATGATACGTGCATCAACAAGGGCGAGCGGGCAATGTCCGCTCTAACGGGAGAAGCGGAGAGACATTTTCTCATGAAAAAGATCGAAGCGATCATAAAGCCATTCAAGCTGGACGAAGTGAAGGAAGCCCTTCAGGAAGTCGGCTTGCAGGGTATCACTGTCACGGAAGCCAAGGGCTTCGGTCGCCAGAAAGGTCACACGGAACTCTACCGTGGTGCCGAATATGTCGTCGATTTCCTTCCGAAAGTGAAGGTCGAAGTTGTGTTGGCAGACGAAAATGCCGAAGCGGTTATTGACGCGATCCGCAAGGCGGCGCAGACCGGACGAATTGGCGACGGAAAGATCTTCGTTTCCAATATCGAAGAGGTCATCCGAATCCGTACGGGAGAGACGGGTATAGATGCCATCTAAGCCCTCGCCGGTGGCCAGGGCAAAATCGTCATAAAAAACCGAGGAAGCATCCCATGACGACCGCAAACGAAATTCTGAAACAGATCAAGGACAACGACGTCAAGTTCGTCGACCTGCGCTTTACGGACCCGAAGGGCAAGCTGCAGCACGTGACGATGGACGTTGCCTGCGTCGATGAAGACATGTTCGCCGATGGCGTCATGTTCGACGGCTCCTCTATCGGAGGATGGAAGGCCATCAACGAATCCGACATGGTGCTGATGCCCGACACGGAAACGGTTCACATGGACCCGTTCTTCGCGCAGTCGACCATGGTCATCCTCTGCGACATCCTGGACCCGGTTTCCGGCGAATCCTACAATCGCGATCCGCGCGGTACCGCCAAGAAGGCAGAAGCCTACCTGAAGGCTTCCGGCATCGGCGACACGATCTTCGTAGGCCCGGAGCCTGAGTTCTTCGTATTCGACGACGTCAAGTACAAAGCCGATCCCTACAACACCGGCTTCAAGCTCGATTCCAGCGAACTGCCGTCGAACGACGACACCGACTACGAGACCGGCAACCTCGGTCACCGTCCTCGCGTCAAGGGCGGCTATTTTCCAGTTCCGCCGATCGACAGTTGCCAGGACATGCGCTCCGAGATGCTGACGGTTCTCGGCGAAATGGGCGTCGTGGTTGAAAAGCACCATCACGAAGTGGCTGCGGGACAGCACGAACTCGGCGTCAAGTTCGACACGCTGGTGCGCAACGCCGACAAGATCCAGATCTACAAGTACGTCGTTCATCAGGTCGCCAACGCCTATGGCAAGACGGCGACCTTCATGCCCAAGCCGATCTTCGGCGATAACGGCTCGGGCATGCATGTGCACCAGTCGATCTGGAAGGGCGGCAAGCCGACCTTCGCCGGCGACGAGTATGCCGGCCTGTCGGAATCCTGCCTCTATTACATCGGCGGCATCATCAAGCACGCGAAGGCCATCAACGCTTTCACAAACCCGTCGACGAACTCCTACAAGCGTCTCGTCCCGGGCTATGAGGCTCCGGTGCTGCTTGCCTATTCGGCTCGCAATCGTTCGGCTTCCTGCCGTATTCCCTTCGGCTCCAACCCGAAGGCGAAGCGCGTAGAAGTTCGCTTCCCGGATCCGACTGCCAACCCATACCTGGCGTTTGCCGCCATGCTGATGGCCGGCCTTGACGGCATCAAGAACAAGATCCATCCCGGCAAGCCGATGGACAAGGACCTGTACGACCTGCCGCCGAAGGAACTGAAGAAGATCCCGACCGTCTGCGCATCGCTGCGTGAAGCGCTGGAAAACCTCGATCGGGACCGCAAGTTCCTGACGGCCGGCGGCGTGTTTGACGACGACCAGATCGATTCGTTCATCGAACTGAAGATGGTGGAGGTCATGCGCTACGAAATGACACCCCATCCGGTCGAATTCGACATGTACTACTCGGCCTAGTCCTCAACCAGAAAGTCCCGGTCATCGCCGGGACTTTTTTCTGCGCCGAGCCAGCGCGGCGTGCTTTACTGGTCTTGTCGGCCGCCTGACTATGGCAGCGCTGTGGGACAACGGCGGCAAAAGGCTTGAAAAATGTGGCGCATCGTCCCACATAATTGCGTGAAAGGAAGTCGCGCCATGAAACAAAAAGATGCAAAATTCAATATCGGCGAAGTGGTCCGGCATCGGGTGTTTCCGTTCCGAGGCGTCGTGTTCGACGTAGATCCGGAGTTCGCCAACACGGAAGAATGGTGGAATGCCATTCCGACCGAGGTTCGTCCCAGCAAGGACCAGCCGTTCTATCACCTGCTGGCTGAAAACGAGGAGACGGAATATGTCGCTTATGTCTCAGAGCAGAACCTCGTCAGCGACGACAGCGGAGAACCTCTCCGCAACCCGCAGGTCTACCAAATCTTCGACCGCAAGACGACCGGCGAACTCAAGCCCAAGATGAGCTTCGCCCACTGATCCCTCCACAGATACGCCTGCAAAAGGAAGCCGACAAACCGGCTTCCTTTTTTATTTTCGTTAGACTGTGAGCCATAAAAAAAGCCCGGCTGAACCGGGCTTTTTATGCAGATATGTGTAATTCTTACTGGGACTTGGCGGCCTTCTGGGCGTCTTCCAGCTTCTTGCGGGCTTCTTCAGCCTTCTTCTGCATGCTGTCCTGCAGGCTGCGCTGGCTTTCTGCGAGCTTGGTATCGGAGATCGCCGGGCCGTCATAAGCGGCGCCGAAGCCGGTCAGGGAGACCTTGATTGGGTTCGGAGCGCGGCGGAAGTTGATCGATGTGAAGGTCACGTCCGTGCCCTTCTTCAGAGATGCGATCGTGGCATCCGTCAGCGGAATTTCAGCCGTGCACTTGTCTGGCAGGCAGACGGCGTAGTCGACCTTCTGGCCCTTGCCGCCATCGATCTGCATGGTGATGCCAGGTCCGATCAGGCGGGCTGTCGGGACGGAGATCTGCAGGATCTTGCGGTTGACCTTGCCATCGATGGAGATCAGTCCGATTGCCGTCACCAGCTGGCCGCTGTTGGCCATGATCAGGTTCTGGACGATGCAGATGTCGTTGTCATCCTGCTTGGCGCATGTCTTGTACCAGCCGAGACGCGGGGTCTGAGCGGCGCCATCGGCCGGAGCAGCCGGTGCATCCTGCGCAAAAGCGGGCGCGGAAGCGCCGATCACGAGTGCGAGTGCAGACAGAGCCGCGCGAATTGTTTTGTCAGTTTTGAACGTCATAGCGAAATCCGCCTCCTGAAATCCGATGCAAAGCAGCCTTCTGCCACCTCATGCCTTTCGGGTCAAACTGCTGTCCACCTGTCGAAAGAATAAGGCAAATGCATGACTCCGAACTGTGGATCACCTGTTACATGGCGTTGCTTCGGATATCCAGCTTTTCTTTGCAGGTTTCGGCCGCAGGATGGACAAATCCGATGCCTATGTCTTGGATCGAGGAGGCCATGATAAGGTCGCCGTCACGAATCATGCCCTTATGGGAAAGGATGCCATGCGAGCGCTCCGGGTCGCGATTTATCTAGCTGCGGCAATGCTTTGCAAGACCGCTCAGGCGGACCCCGTGCACGGCCTTGCCATGCACGGCGATCCCGCGCTTGCCGCCGACTTCAAGGCCCTCCCTTACGTCAATCCGTCCGTCAAGAAGGGCGGCCATATCAGCTACGGTGTGGTCGGCACCTTCGATAATCTCAACCCGTTCATCCTCAAGAGCATGCGGACCACGGCGCGCGGCATGTGGGATCCGGACTACGGCAACATCGTCTACGAAACGCTGATGCAGCGCTCGCGCGACGAGCCGTTCACTCTCTACGGTCTGCTCGCCCAGACCGCCGAATGGGACGACAAGCGGTCCTATATCCAGTTCAATCTCAATCCCGCCGCCAAATGGTCGGATGGCCAGCCGGTGACGCCGGATGATGTGATCTTCAGCTTCAACCTTTTGCGCGACAAGGGCCGCGTGCCCTACTCAAACCGGCTGAATGCCGTTGCCAAGATGGAGAAGGTCGGCGAGCACAGTGTCCGCTTCACCTTCAACGACAAGGCCGACCGCGAAACGCCGATGATCATTGCCAGCTCGACGCCGATCCTGCCGCAGCATGCGATCGATCCGGACAAGTTCGACCAGACGACGCTGGTGGCACCCATCGGATCCGGGCCTTACCGGGTGAAAACGGTGAACCCGGGCGACAGCATCGTCTTTGCGCGGAACCCGGATTACTGGGGCAAGGATATTCCGGCCAAGGTCGGGGTCGACAATTACGACCTGCTGACCGTTCATTACTTCTTGCAGGAAAACACGCTGTTCGAGGCATTCAAAAAGGGCGATGTCGATATCTATGCGGATGGCAGCCCGGGCCACTGGGCAAATGCCTATGATTTTCCGGCGGCGCGCTCCGGCGAGGTTGTGAAGGATGTCTTCAATCCCAAGCTTCCCAGCGGCATGTTCGGCTTCGTCTTCAACACTCGGCGACCGATCTTTGCCAATGTAAAAGTCCGCGAAGGTCTTTCGCTGGCCTTCGATTTCGAGTGGGTCAACAAGAACCTATCGTCAGGCGCCTACACGCGAACGGAGAGCTACTGGCAGGGCTCGGACCTGTCGTCCTTCGGCGTATCCGCCGATGCCCGCGAGCTCGAAATGCTGGGTCCGATCAGCAAGCGCATCGATCCGGCCGTGCTCGATGGCACATACAAACTGCCCGTGACCAACGGTTCCGGCCGCGACCGCGCTGTGCTGCGCCGGGCCGTGGATCTGCTGAAGGCAGGTGGATACACGATCAAGGATGGCAAGATGGTCGATGCCGGCGGGCATCAGCTGGCGTTTGAGATCATGACACAGAATGCCGACCAGGAGAGACTAGCCATCGCCTACCGGAGAACGCTGAACCTGCTGGGGATCGAGGTGGCGATCCGCACCGTCGACGATTCGCAGTACCAGCGCCGGACAATCAGCTTCGACTACGACATCATCATCAAATCGTTCACATCTTCCCTCTCGCCGGGCATCGAGCAGGTCGGGCGATGGGGCTCGGTGGCGCGTGATCGACAGGGCAGCGAGAACTTCGCGGGCGTTGCCGATCCCGATGTGGATACGTTGATCGGCCACATTCTCTCGGCGCGCGGCGTTGAGGATTTTCGCGATGCCGTCCGTTCCTTCGACCGGCTGTTGCTTTCCGGGCATTACTTCGTGCCGCTTTATCATATCGACCAGCAATATGTGGCACGGCACAAGCGGATAGGGCATCCGGATGTCACTCCCTTGTACGGCTATCAGCTGCCTGTGTGGTGGGATGCTTCGGTGCAGTGAGGTGGTTCCTTTTTGGTGCCTGGTTGAAGCCCGGCGGCAAAGAGACTATTTCGGTCCGATCAACAGGAAAGGGCAACGACCATGGAACGCATCACAATCGATATCGTCTCGGACGTCGTCTGCCCGTGGTGCTACCTCGGCAAGGCGCGGCTCGAACTGGCGATTGCCGAAGTGCAGGACGAAGTCGGTGTCGACATTAACTGGCGCCCTTACCGCCTCAATCCGGATTATCCGCCTGAAGGCGTCGACCAGAAGCAGAAGCTGGCTGAAAAGCTCGGCGGTGCAGACAAGGTGGCCAGCGCTCACGCGATGCTCGCAGGTCTTGGCTGCGAGGTCGGAATTGCATTCAATTTCGATGCCATCACCATCGGCCCGAACACGCTCGATGCCCACAGACTGATCCACTGGGCTGTGACCGAAGATCGCGAGCTCCAGAACCGGGTGGTCGATGGCCTCTTCAAGGCGAATTTCGAAGAAGGCAGAAATGTCGGCGACCACGCCGTACTTCTCGACATCGCCGAAGCCGCCGGACTGGATCGCGCTGTCATCGAGGCCCTCCTCGCATCCGACGCCGACAGCGACCTGATCGTCGCGGAAATCGAGTCGGCACGGCAAATGGGCGTAAACGGCGTGCCGTTCTTTATCTTCGACCAGCAATATGCAGTCAGCGGCGCGCAGACGCCGGATGTGATTGCCAACGCGCTCCGCGACATCGCCAAGACGAAGGGCGAGGCCCGCGCGGCGCTCAACTAGCGCAGCATTTCTCACATTTACCCTGTAAATCAGGCTGCGCGCTCCGTCAGGGCACGCAGCCTTTTATTTTGCCAGTTCCGCCAGCTGCGTCATGACTACGGCGGCGCCCGCCAAGCGCTTGGCTGGTGTTGGGAGGTCGCGGGTGAGGAAGACGCTGTGGTCTGGCCTGATCTTCGCCATTGAGCCCTGCCTGGCGATATAGCCGACGAGGGCTGCCGGATTCGGGAATTCCTTGTGGCGGAACTGCACGACGACACCCTTCGGACCGGCATCGAGCTTCTCCACATGGGCAATGCGGCAGAGCGACTTGATGTAGACGATCTTCAGCAGGTGCTGCACCTCGATCGGCATGGGTCCGAAGCGGTCGATCATCTCGGCGCCGAAACCGTCGATTTCCTTGAGATCGGTGATCTCGCCGAGCCGGCGGTAGAGCGCCATGCGCAGGTGCAGGTCGGGCACATAGTCGTCGGGGATCATCACCGGCGTGCCGACCGAAATCTGCGGCGACCAGCCGGTGTCCTGGATCTCGTCGACGCCCTTCACTTCGACCACGGCCTCTTCCAGCATCTGCTGGTAGAGTTCGAAGCCAACCTCCTTGATATGGCCAGACTGCTCCTCGCCCAGCAGATTGCCGGCGCCTCGGATATCCAGATCGTGGCTGGCGAGCTGGAAGCCGGCGCCGAGCGTATCCAGCGACTGAAGCACCTTGAGGCGGCGCTCCGCCGTCGAGGTGAGCACCTTGTTGACGGGAAGCGTGAACAGCGCGAAGGCCCGCACCTTGGAACGTCCGACACGACCGCGCAGCTGGTAGAGCTGGGCAAGCCCGAACATGTCGGCGCGGTGGACGATCAGGGTGTTGGCAGTCGGCACGTCGAGGCCGGATTCGACGATGGTGGTCGACAGCAGCACATCGTAGCGGCCCTCGTAGAAGGCATTCATGATGTCTTCGAGCTCGCTCGCCGGCATCTGGCCATGGGCAACGGCAACTTTCAGTTCCGGCAGATCCGATTGCAGGAAAGCGTGAATATCGGCAAGGTCGGCGAGCCGCGGGCAGACATAGAAACTCTGGCCCCCGCGATAATGCTCGCGCATCAGCGTTTCGCGGATCACCAGCGAATCGAAGGGCGAGATGAAGGTGCGGACCGCCATGCGGTCTACCGGCGGAGTCTTGATCAGCGACAGTTCCCGGACGCCGGTCATGGCCAGCTGCAGGGTGCGCGGGATCGGCGTTGCCGACAGGGTGAGGACGTGGACGTCGCTCTTCAGCTCCTTCAGCCGCTCCTTGTGCTTGACGCCGAAATGCTGCTCCTCATCGATGACCAGCAGGCCAAGATTGGCGAACTTGATGCCGTTGCCGAGCAGCGCGTGCGTACCGACGACGATGTCGGTCTTGCCTTCGGCGACTTCCTTCTTGGTCAGTGCCAGTTCCTTTGCGCCAACCAGGCGCGAAGCCTGCTGGACGCGGATCGGCAGACCACGGAAACGCTCGGAAAACGTCTTGAAATGCTGGCGGGCCAGCAGCGTCGTCGGCACGACGATTGCCACCTGGGCGCCGTTCATCGCCGCGACGAAGGCGGCGCGCAACGCCACTTCCGTCTTGCCGAACCCGACGTCGCCGCACACGAGCCGATCCATCGGCCGGCCGGCTGCGAGATCGTCACGCACGGCGTCAATGGCGTTCGCCTGGTCCTCGGTCTCGTCGTAGGGGAAGCGAGCTGCGAACTCGTCGTAGATGCCATCGGGTGCGATCAGCGCCGGCGCATGGCGCGTCAGGCGTTCGGCCGCGATACGGATCAGGGATCCGGCCATATCCAGCAGCCGCTTCTTCAGCTTGGCCTTGCGCATCTGCCATGCACCGCCGCCGAGCCTGTCCAGCTGCGCGTCGCTGGTTTCCGAGCCGTAGCGCGACAGGAGGTCGATGTTTTCGACCGGCAGGAACAGCTTTGCGTCGTCGGCATAGAGCAGCTCGAGGCAGGCATGCGGTGCACCGGCTGCCTCGATTGTCCGGAGACCGACAAAGCGGCCTATGCCGTGTTCGGCGTGGACGACGATCGAGCCTTCGTCGAGGCCTGCGACTTCGGAGATGAAGTTGGCGCCGCGCTTGCTGCGCTTGGAGCGGCGGACCATGCGGTCGCCGAGAATGTCCTGTTCACCGATGACGACCAGATTGCCGGTTTCGAAACCACTTTCCAGGTTGAGCACGGCCGCTGCCGCCTCGCCCTTGGCCAGCGCATCGACATCCTTCATCGCCTCGATGGTCTTGACGCGTTGCAGGCCATGCTCGGCGAGCACCTGTAGCAGGCGCTCCAGCGAGCCTTCCGTCCAGGCGGTGACGAGTACCTTGCCACCGGCCGCACGACGATCTGCGATATGCTTGACGACGGCATCGAAGACGTTGACGCGCTCGGCATCGACTTGCTCGGTGGCACCGCGAGCCCAGCGCGGCCCCTGTCGCGCATCGACATTGACCACCATCCGGGTCGCGCCCTCGTGCTCGTTGAACGGCGACATCCGTATGGCGTTGAAGGCATCGAGCGTCGCGCCAAACATCTTGCCGTCGAGGTAAAGCTCGCCGGGGGCCACAGGCTTGTAGGGGGTGCCCTGCGTCATCGCGCCCTTGCGCTGCTCGCCGGACTGCTGGCGCGCCTCGTAATAGTCGCGGACGAGCTTCGAGCGCTCCTCGGCGGCCTCGCGCACCGTATGGTCGGTGATGAAGCGGAAGCCCTTCAGGTAGTCGAAGATCGTATCGAGCTTTTCATAAAAAAGGGGCAGCCAGTGCTCCATGCCGGGATACCGCCGGCCTTCGGAGACGGCGACATACAGGGCGTCGTCGCGGGTGGCAGCGCCGAAGGTCGCCAGGTAATTGGTACGGAAGCGGCTGATCGTATCCGGCGTCAGCGTCACTTCGCTCATCGGATTGAGATCGAGCGAGCGCACCTGCCCGGTCGTCCGCTGGCTTGCCGGATCGAAGCTGCGGATGCTCTCCAGCGTATCGCCGAAGAAATCGAGGCGCACGGGCTCTTCGGACCCGGGCACGAAGACATCGAGAATACCGCCGCGCACCGCGAATTCACCGACCTCGCGCACGGTCGCGACCCGGTCGAAACCGTTACGCTCCAGGCGGCCGGCGATATCGTTCATGCGCAACTGGCTGCCGGGCTTTGCCGAGAAGGCCAGGCTTTCGATCACGTCCTGCGGGGCGACCTTCTGCAGCAGGGCATTGACGGTCACGAGCACGATCGCCGCATGCGGCTTCTTGTGGTATGCGATCAGCCCGCCAAGTGCCGCCAGCCGGCGTGCAGACGTGTCGGAACTTGGGGAAACGCGGTCATAGGGAAGGCAGTCCCAGGCCGGAAGGGTCAGCACCGGGATTTCAGGCGCAATGAAGGACAGCATCTGCTCGATGTCAGCCATGCGCTGTCCGTCCGACAGCACGTAGGCGACCGGTTCGCCGGACCGCGCCAGTTCGGCGATGATAAATGGATCGAGGCCGGCCGGAACGTTGCCGATCGTCAGCGGCACCGGCGCCGCTGCAAGCTTCCTGACGTCGATACCTGCAATCATTCCGCGACCCTGCGCAGGTCGGCGGTCATCTGTTCGAAATCCGGCGCATAGGCGGCTATACGGGCAAACAGCGGCGTCTGGAATCGTTCTGGCACCGGCAGCGTGCCTAGAATCCAGCGGTTCAGATCGTTGTCTTCCTCATCCATGATGATCTCGAACTCGTCGAGCTCGGTCTCCGACAGCGTGGGCAGCTCGGCGTCGGCGAACTGGCCGAACACGAGGTCCATTTCCCGGAGACCGCGATGCCAGCAACGAAACAGAATCCGCTTGCGGCGTGGATCGAGGAGCGCGCTGCTCAGTGTTACGCCTGTCATCTCACACACCTTCTTGTTGCTGCGTCTCTATAAAGCATCGCTTCGAAATGTGGGAACCGGTTTTTCGGAAAAAAGACGTTGCCGGGGATTTTTCCGGGGGCATGTCGAGAACTGTCGGCGGATCGCATTATCCGGCCTTGCCAAAGCGGTGTCCGCCGTCGCATTTTGCCGCCATCATGCGCCCTGCCATTCTCGATCTGCTGTTTGCTTCCATTTCCTCGCTGCCGGGCGTCGGGCCAAAAGTGGCCGACCTGCTGGTAAAGCTGCTTGGCCGCGAAAATCTTGAGGACACCAGGGTCGTCGACCTGCTGTTCCATGCCCCCTCATCAATCGTCGACCGGCGCGAACAGCCGGGAATTGCACGGGCGCCGCAGGGGACCATCGTCACCATCACCGGTCGGGTCGACCGCCATCAGGCGCCGCCGCCGCGCACCAGCCAGCCGTACCGCGTGTTCCTGCATGACGAGACCGGCGAACTCGGCCTCGTCTTCTTCCGAGGCAAGGCACAGTGGCTAGAAAAGCAGCTGCCGCTCGGCGAGACCGTCACCGTCAGCGGCAAGGTCGACTGGTTCAACGGCCGTCCGTCGATGGTGCATCCGGATTACATCGTCCGCGAAAGCGAAGGCGAGACGCTGCCGCTGGTGGAGCCCGTCTACCCGCTGAGCGCCGGCCTGACATTGCGCACCGTCCGCAAGGCGATTGAGGCGGCGCTGACGCGCATGCCGGATATGCCGGAATGGGACGACGCAGCGTTGGTGACGAAGCAGGGATTTTCCGATTTCGCGACGAGCTTCCGGATGCTGCACGATCCGCGCGATGCTAAAGACATCGACCCGCAGGCACCTGCCCGCCGTCGCCTTGCCTATGACGAGTTCCTGGCTGGCCAGTTGTCTCTGGCACTTGTCCGCCAGCGGCTGCGTCGCGTGCCGGGCCAGCCAGTTCATGCGACCGGTAAGATCAGCAGCCGGATTCTTGGGGCGCTGCCTTTCTCGCTGACCGGCAGCCAGACGGCGGCAATCGCCGACGTCCTGAAGGACATGGCGGGCAGCGACCGCATGCTGCGCCTGCTGCAGGGGGATGTAGGTGCCGGCAAGACGCTGGTGGCATTGATGGCGATTGCCGCTGTGATCGAGAACGGCGGACAGGCGGTGCTGATGGCGCCAACGGAAATCCTCGCCCGCCAGCACTATAGCACGATCTCGAAATTCGCTGCGGTTGCAGGACTTTCTATCGAAGTCCTCACAGGCCGCACGAAGGGCAAGGAGCGTGACGGGATCCTCGAGCGCATTGCGTCCGGTCAGGCCCAGATCGTCATCGGCACCCATGCGCTGTTTCAGGACAGCGTCTCCTATGCAAACCTGATGCTGGCTGTCGTCGATGAGCAGCACCGGTTCGGCGTCCACCAGCGGCTGCGCCTGACGGCCAAGGGAATCTCACCGCATATGCTGGTGATGACGGCGACGCCGATCCCCAGAACGCTGGTGCTGGCCGCGTTCGGCGACATGGATGTCTCGAAGCTGACGGAAAAGCCGGCCGGCCGCAAGCCTATCCATACCGTGACCGTTCCCACGGAACGCGTCGGCGATATCGTCCAGCGGCTCCGCGGCGCCCTTGCCGATGGCAAGAAGGCCTACTGGATCTGCCCGCTGGTGGAAGAGTCGGAGCAATCCGACCTGATGTCCGTCGAGGAACGCTTCGAGACACTCGCGCAGTTCTTCGGGCCCAAGGTCGGGCTCATCCACGGGCGGATGAGCGGGCCGGAAAAGGATGCCGCGATGCGGGCTTTCAAGAACGGCGAAACCAGGCTGCTGGTGGCGACTACTGTTGTGGAAGTCGGCGTCGACGTACAGGATGCGACGATCATGGTCATCGAGCACGCCGAGCGCTTCGGGCTGGCGCAGCTGCACCAGTTGCGCGGTCGTGTCGGACGCGGTGACGAGGCGTCGAGCTGCATCCTTCTCTACAAGGGACCGCTCAGCGAAACCGGCCATGCGCGGCTATCGATCATGCGCGACACCGAGGACGGTTTTCGAATCGCCGAGGAAGACCTGAAATTGCGCGGCGAAGGTGAGCTTCTTGGCACCCGTCAGTCGGGCACCCCGGGCTTTCGCATCGCCAGCATCGAAGCCCATGCCGATCTTCTGGAAATTGCCCGGAAAGACGCCGCCTATCTCATTGAACGGGACGCAGATCTCGTCAGCGATCGCGGCCAGGCCGTCAGGACGCTGCTCTATCTATTCCGGCGTGATGAGGCGATCCGCTTTCTCCGCGCGGGCTAGGCGCTTTGCCTTGTAAGCTGTGTGGAGTTCCGATGTGGGCAAAGCATCGACGTGATCCGGCGTCACCAGTCCGCCTGAAATGAGAAGCCTCGCCCCGTCTTCCGGGCTCATGTCGAGAATGACGATTTTTTCGCGCGGCACGAAAACCAAAAAGCCTGCGGTCGGAACTGGCGTCGGCGGCAGGAAGACACTGACCATGTCCACACCCATGGCGTTGAACTTGGATGCGATCTCGCCCTTTGCATCGGTTGCGACGAAGACAAGCGACCAGAGGCCGGGGCTCGGATATTCGATCAGCCCCACCTGCTTGAAAGAATTGCTCTTCTCCTTCAGCACCGTTTCGAAGATCTGCTTGAGGCTCTTGTAAATGGTGCGGACTAGCGGCACACGGCGCACCAAGGATTCACCGAACTGGACGATGCTTTGGCCGATGAGGTTCTTGCCGAGAAAGCCGATGATAGTGATGAAGATCATCGCCATGACAAGGCCGGTTCCGGGCACGGCGAAGTTGAGGTAGCTCTCGGGGTCGTAGCGGGCGGGAATGTAGGGTTCAACCCAGCTGTCAGCCCAGTGGACGACGGACCAGGTCAGCCACAGCGTAATGGCGATCGGTGCGCAGATGATGAGCCCCGTCAGAAAATTATTGCGGATGCGTGCCGCGACCGACAGTCTCGTCGTCGTCTTTTCGGGATTTTCCGCCATTTGTCGTTTCTGAACTCCGTTCAGCCTGCCGCCTCGCCAGCAAAATCCCCATTGCCGACAGAGTTGAAATTGCCAGAAGTTGCTGCGACGCACAACCCGCAGCAACGCTTGCTACCCAACGGTTAACGTATCAGGACACCGCAATCGACAATGTCGCGCCTCGGATCACTCAACCGTGACCGATTTCGCCAGATTGCGGGGCTGGTCGACGTCGGTACCCATGAAGACTGCCGTGTGATAGGCAAGCAGCTGGATCGGCATGGAGAAGATCATCGGCGCAATGATTTCATCGACGACCGGCAGGACGATAGTCGCCATGGTCGGCAGGTTGGAGGCGGCAGCGCCTGCCTCGTCGGTAATAAAGATGATGCGCCCGCCGCGTGCCGCGACCTCCTGCATGTTCGAAATGGTCTTCTCGAAAAAGCGATCGTAGGGCGCGATGACGATGACCGGCATGTTTTCGTCGATCAAGGCGATCGGTCCGTGCTTGAGCTCGCCTGCCGCGTAGCCTTCGGCGTGAATGTAGGAAATTTCTTTCAGCTTCAGCGCGCCTTCCATGGCCAGCGGGTAGCTGGTGCCGCGACCGAGATAGAGGACGTCCTTGAACTTGGCGATTTCGCGCGCAAGGCTTTCCATCTGGGGCTGGATAAGGTTCAACACCCGGCTCATAATGCGGGGCATCTCTGCCAGATGGCGGACAAGGGTCACCTCCTCGTCGGCGCTGACAGTCCCGCGCGCTCGACCGGCTCCAATTGCGAGCGCTGCCAGGACGGCCAGCTGGCAGGTGAAGGCCTTGGTCGAAGCGACGCCGATCTCGGGGCCTGCCATGATCGGGAAGACAGCATCGGATTCACGGGCAATGGTCGATTCGCGAACGTTGACGATGGCGCCGATCTTCAGGCCATTTTCCTTGCAGTAGCGGAGCGACGCCAGCGTATCTGCCGTCTCGCCGGACTGCGAGACGAATAGCGCTGCCTGGCTCGGCAAGAGTGGCATCTCGCGGTATCGGAACTCGGATGCGACGTCGATTTCAACCGGGAGGCGCGCATAGCGCTCGAACCAGTATTTGCCGATCAGGCCTGCAAGAAATGCAGTGCCGCAGGCAGATACCGCAAGGCCGGTCACCTTGCTGAAATCGATTGCCGAAGCATTGGCATTGATGCGGTTGCTGGCAAAGTCGACATAATGGCCCAGCGCGTGGGAGATGACTTCCGGCTGTTCATAGATTTCCTTTTCCATGAAATGCCGGTGATTGCCCTTGTCGACGACGAAGGCGGTCGCCTGCGAGATCTGCCGGGCCCGCTGGACCGGCGTGCCGGCAAAATCGAAGATCTCGGCAGTCTCGTGCGTCACGATGGCGAAGTCGCCGTCGACGAGATAGGCGATGTCGTTGGTGAAAGGCGACAGCGCGATGGCGTCCGAGCCGAGGAACATCTCGCCACGGCCGTAGCCGATGGCCAGCGGTGGGCCCGAGCGGGCAGCCATCAGCACATCGGGATGATCCTTGAACATAACCACCAGCGCATACGCGCCGGTGACGCGGTTGAGCATGCGGAGCATCGCTGCCTGCGGCTCAAGGCCGTCCCGGATCGACTTTGCCAGCAGATGGGCAACAACCTCGGTGTCGGTCTGGGTGGTAAAGACTGCGCCCTCGCCTTTCAGCTCTTCGCGCAACTCGGAAAAGTTCTCGATGATGCCGTTGTGGACAACAGCGACGCCATCGACGAAATGCGGATGGGCATTGGTTTCATTCGGAATGCCGTGGGTCGCCCACCGCGTATGGGCAATGCCGATCGATCCGTCCAGCGGCTCGCGGTCGAGCAGGCTTTCGAGATTGAACAGCTTTCCTTCGGCGCGGCGGCGCTCGAGAATGTCGTCATGGATGGTGGCGACGCCGGCCGAATCGTAGCCGCGATATTCGAGACGCTTCAGCGCATCCACCAAACGGCCGGCCACAGGCTTGGCTCCTACGATACCGACAATGCCGCACATGAACTTCTCCGTCTCAACTCTTCGATGCAACGACTTCTAGCGGTTCTTCGGCGTTACTCAATCGTACTGGCGGTCACATTGAATTTCCGACCGTTACGCAGCCGATTTTCAGGATTTTGCCGACCTTGCCGCCTTCAGCGCTCGCGACCGTTCGCGGATCAGCCGCGCACGCTCCGGCTTGATCTCCTGCCGCGCGCGTCCGAGCGCCAGAGCGTCGGCCGGCACGTCGGCAGTGATCACGCTGCCGGATGCCACATAGGCGCCATCACCGATGGTGACCGGGGCGACGAGGGACGAGTTCGAGCCGATGAAGCTGCCGGCGCCGATGGTCGTGTGGTGCTTGTTGATGCCATCGTAGTTGCAGGTCACGGTGCCCGCGCCGATGTTGCTGTCGGCCCCAACGGTGGCATCGCCGATATAGGTGAGGTGGCTGACCTTGGCGCCCTCGCCGATCTTCGCGTTCTTGATCTCGACGAAATTGCCGACCTTGGCGCCTGTCGCCAGATCGGCGCCGGGACGCAGGCGCGCAAACGGACCGACAGTTGCACCCTCGCTGATGCGCGCACCTTCGACATGGGAGAAGGCGTGGATCACCGCCCCGCCCTCGACCACAGCACCGGGGCCGAAGACGACATTCGGCTCGATCAGCGCATCGGGGCCGATGATCGTGTCGTAGGAGAGATAAACGGTCTCCGGGGCGATCATCGTCACGCCCGACAGCATGACCTCGTATCGGCGTCGCTGTTGCCAGAGGCGCTCGATGACGGCCAGTTCAGCGCGATTGTTGCAACCGATGACCTCTGACTCGGGCGCATCGACCGCAACCACGCGGCCGCCCTCGGAGCGGGCGATCTCGACGAGGTCGGTCAGATAATATTCGCCCTTGGCATTTTCGTTGGTGATACGCGACAACAGGTCCAGCGCTTTGGCACCGTTGATTGCCATCAAGCCGCTGTTGCACCAGGTCACGGCGCGCTCTTCATCGGTCGCGTCCTTCTCCTCGCGGATCGCGATCAGTTCGTCGTCCCTGACCAGAAGCCGTCCGTAACCGCTCGGCTTGTCCGTGTGAAAGCCGATCACGACGACATCGTTGCCGGCAGCAAGCCCTGCCCGCGCCGCCCGGAGCGGTCCATCGGTGATCAGCGGAACATCGCCATAGGCAATCAGGATATCGTCGTAGCCGGATGCAATCGCCTCTTTCGCTGCCAGCACGGCGTGGCCGGTTCCGCGTCGCTCCTTCTGGAGGAAAGCCTGGATCTCCATGCCGTCGCGCCGGGCTGCCCGGGTGACAGCCTCGGCATCGCGCCCGACGACGAGCGCTGTCGCTCCAATATCGGTCCTGGCAATGGCTTCCATCACATGCGCGATCATCGGGCGACCAGCGATGGGATGCAGCACCTTCGACATCGACGACTTCATACGGGTGCTGTCGCCGGCAGCAAGAATGACGGCAAGGCAGGTGCGTTCCATGGCGAGCTCCGGCGACTGGATCTGGTGCGGTCAACACCGCTTGGGCGTCTCATAGCAGCTAGACCGGAGCGGTACCAAGAGCAAAAAGCGATGGCCGATCAGGGTTTGCTCAGCGCCTCGAAAGCCTCCAGCACATGGCCGCGACCATCGAGAATCACATATTCCATGGCCGCACGGGCCGCCTTCACATCGCGGGCGCCGATGGCGTCGACGATCTGCATGTGGGTGACTGAAATGTTGCTGAAGCCCTCGCTCGAAGGCGGCGTGCTCATCCGGAACATTCCGACCAGCGCCGCCTCGATCAGGCTTCCGAGCGTCCGCATGAACGGGTTGTGGGAGATATCGGCGATGGCCATGTGGAACTTGAGGTCGGCGACGGCGAGACTGTCTCTCGTGTGGTTCGTGGCCGCCATCTCGGTCGCCAGCAGCCGCAGATCCTCGATCTCCGACTCGACGGCGCGCTCGGCCACCAGACCTGCAGCAAAAGGTTCAAAAGCAAGCCGTATGTCATAGAGATGCAACAGGAATTCACGATTGACACCGCTGTCGAAATGCCATGTCAGCACCTCGCTGTCGAACATGTTCCAGTGGATCTTTTCAGTGACCTTGGTGCCGACGCGCGCTCGCGGCACGACAAGCCCCTTGGCCGCCAGGGTCTTCATGCTCTCCCGCAGCACGGTGCGCGACACCTTGAAGCGCTGCAGCAGATCGCCGTCGCCGGGCAGGATCTCGCCAACGGCGAAGGAGCCGCTGACGATGGCCTTGCCGAGATCGTCGACGACCTGGGAATGGCTGTTCCGCGATTTGCCGTTCGGCTGTTGTCTGTCGATCAAACGGCTGCGCAACTTGTTATCCTCTCAAGCAAAACGCCGGTTATAGCGTGACAGCAGGAGCAGGCCCTTTTGCAGCAGGATGAAGGCAAAAAGCAGAAAGCCGATGAGGATCTTGGTCCACCAGCTCGACAGCGTGCCGTCGAAGGTGATGTAGGTCTGGATGAGGCCCTGGATCAGGATACCGATCAGCGTGCCTCCGACAAAGCCGGCGCCGCCCGTGAGCAGCGTGCCGCCGATCACCACGGCCGCAATCGCATCGAGCTCCACCCCGACCGTTGCCAGCGAATAGCCGGCTGAGGTGTAGAGCGAGAAGACGATCCCGGAGAGGCCTGCCAGGAAACCGGAAAGCGCGTAGATCAGGATGGTCGTGCGTGCCACCGGAACGCCCATCAGCGCTGCCGTCTGCACTCCGCCGCCAAGCGCATAGACGTTTGCGCCGAAACGCGTGCGGTGGGCGAGCAGCATGCCGACAGCAAAGACGACGAGCATAATGAAACCGATGCACGTCAACCTGCCACCGCCGGGCAGAAGCAGATAGAAATCGCTGAGCTGCGTGTAGAAGTCGTTGTTGATCGGAATGCTATCGATCGAAACCACGAAGGCGATACCACGGGCCAGAAACATGCCGGCAAGCGTCACGATGAAGGGCGGCATTTGCAGATAGTGGATCGTCGCCCCCATCGCGGCGCCGAAGGTGCTGGTGATGAGGAGCACGATCGCAAATGCGACCAGCGGATGGATCGATGTATCGCGCAGCACGACTGCCAGAAACACGCCGGTGAAGGCGATCACAGAGCCGATCGACAGATCGATGCCGCCGGAAAGGATGACGAAGGTCATGCCGACGGCCGCGATACCGAGGAAGGCATTGTCGGTAAAGAGGTTGCCGACGACCCGGGTCGAGAGGATGGTCGGATACTGGACCGCGCAGAGCGCGTAGGCCAGGATGAAGATGACGATGGTGGCCAGCAAGGGCAGGTATTTGGAGTTCACTTGGCCGGCTCCCTCTGGCTATCGGGCTTGGGTATATCGACCTGCCGCTCCGGGCGGCGAGTAAAGAAAATACCGACGGATTTCAGGGCCGGCGACTGGATGACGAGGATTACGATCACGATGACCGCCTTGATCACCAGATTGAACTCCGGCGGAAAGCCCGACAGCAGAATGCCCGTATTGACGGACTGGATGATTATCGCACCCAGCAACGAGCCGACGATGCTGAACCGGCCGCCGAGCAGTGAGTTTCCACCGACGACCACAGCAAGGATCGCATCGAGCTCCAGCCAGAGGCCCGCATTATTCGCATCGGCGCCTTTGATGTCCGCAGCGACGACGACGCCTGCGACCGAGGCGCATAGGCCGCTCAGTGCATAGACAGCCATCAGCAGCACCGGTGTCTGGATGCCCGACAGCGTGCTCGCCCGCCTGTTGATGCCGATGGCTTCGACCAGCATGCCGAGCGCGGTCCGTCGCACCAACAGCGTGATGACGATGCCGGCGACGATCCAGATGACGACCGGCATCGGCAGGGCTGCAATCGAGCCGCTGCCAAAAAAGATCAGCCCGTCATTGTTGAAGGTCATTATGACGCCTTCGGTCACCAACTGGGCGATGCCGCGACCTGCCACCATCAGCACCAGGGTAGCGATGATCGGCTGTATGTCGAGGACTGCGACGAGGAAGCCGTTCCAGACGCCGCAGAGCAGACCTGTACCCAGTGCCAGCACTAGGGTGTAGCCGACCGAATTGCCCGAGACGATCGAGGATGCCGCAACAGCGCCGCAGATCGCGATGACAGCACCGACCGACAGATCGATGCCCTTGGTGGCGATCACCAGCGTCATGCCAATTGCCAGCAGCGCCACCGGCGCGCCGCGGTTGAGGACGTCGATCAGGCTCCCGTAAAGCCTCTCATTCTGAATTTCCAGATGAAAGAACTGCGGGAACATGATGAAATTCAATAGAAGAATGAGAGCGAGTGCGATCAGCTGCGGAGCCAGCCTGATCAGCAGCGGCTTGAATGCGGAAGTCATGCATCCACCTTTTTGCTGGATGTGCCGGCAATTGCCTCGACGATGCGGTTGGCCGAGATTTCGGCGCCGGTCAGTTCGGCGATGTGTTCGCGGTCGCGCAAGACGACGACGCGCGAGCTGTAGGCGACGAGTTCGTCGAGCTCGGACGAGATGACGATCAGCGACATGCCTTGGGCGCAGAGATCCTCGATGAGATGGATGATCTCGGCATGCGCACCCACATCGATGCCGCGCGTCGGCTCGTCGAGTATGAGGAAGCTCGGGTTGGTCGCCAGCCAGCGGGCAAGGATGGCCTTTTGCTGGTTGCCGCCGGACAGAAGCCGGATGGGCTTTTCGCGGTCGGTCGTGCGAATATCGAGGGCCTTGATGTAGCGGTCGGCGATAGCGTTCTGTTCGCTCCGTGCAAGGGGCCGCGCCCAGCCGCGGCGTGCCTGCAGCGCCACGACGATATTTTCGCGGATCGACAGGTCGCCGATGATGCCGTCGGTCTTGCGGTCTTCCGGGCAAAAGCCGAAGCCGCTCTTGATGGCAGCGCGTGGTGTGGACAGTGCCAGGGGCTTGCCGTCTGCCGTCGCCTCGCCGCTGTCGGCTCGTTCGACGCCGAACATGACCTCCGCCGTCTCCGTCCGGCCAGAGCCGAGCAGGCCGGCAACGCCGACCACTTCGCCGGCGCGAACATCGAGATCGAACGGCATGATTTTGCCGCGCTTGCCGAAATTCCTGAACTGGAACTTGACCGGCCCGGCAGCGTCCTGATCCACCCGGACGGCAGCCTCGGCTGCGGCCAGCTCACGGCCGAGCATCATCTCGATCAGGGCCTGGCGCTCCAGTCCCTCGCGGTCGCGCGTCCCGACCAGCTTGCCGTTGCGAAGAACAGTGATACGGTCGCTGATCTCGAACACTTGTTCGAGAAAATGCGTAATGAATATAATGCCTAGGCCGCGAGCCCTCAGGTTCTTGATGATGCCGAAAAGCATCGCAACTTCCTGGGCGTCGAGGCTGGCAGTCGGCTCGTCAAGGATCAGCACCTTGCCGGAGAGATCGACGGCACGGGCGATGGCGATGACCTGCTGGATGGCAACGGAAAAGCGGTCGAGCTGTCGGCCGACATCGAGATCGATGCCGTATTGCGCCAGCAGCGTACGGGCCTGCTCGTTCATCTTGCGGCTGCTGACCATGCCAAACTTGCGCGGTTGACGCCCTAGAAACAGGTTCTCGGCGACGCTCAGGTTGGGCAGCAGATTAACTTCCTGATAGACAGTTCCGATCCCGAGCTTTTGCGCCGACAGCGTGTCGTGTGGCTGGATTTCAGCACCATCGAGAACGAGGGTGCCGGCATCGGGGCGGTAGGCGCCGGTCATGCATTTGATCAACGTCGATTTGCCTGCGCCGTTTTCGCCGAGCAGCGCATGCACTTCGCCGCGTCGCAATGTGAAATTGACGTGATCGAGGGCGGTTGAGCCAGGGAAATATTTGCAGAAATCGGTGGCCGCGAGAATGTTCTCGAAATCGTGAGCCATGGAAGGATATGTTTCCTGATATTGAGCGTTCAGGCCACGGCGGCGGACATGATGTCCGATACGATGCCAAGGCTGTTCCGCACCGGCCCATGATGGGCCGGTGCGGTTCTATGGTTCAAATCAGTAGCCGAGGCCCTTTTTGGCTTCGTAGACCTTCTGCGGGTCGTCAGCCTGCGTGTAGAGCTTGGAGTCCGTCTGGATCCACTTCTTAGGCTCTTTCTTGTCCTTCAGGTAGGCTTCGAGAGCGTCGAAGGCTGGTCCCGCCATGTTCGGCGTCAGCTCGACCGTGGCATTGGCTTCGCCGGCTGCCATTGCCTTGAACAGATCCGGCACCGAGTCGATCGACACTGTGAGGATGTCCTTGCCTGGCTTCAGGCCGGCTTCCTTGATTGCCTGGATGGCGCCGACAGCCATGTCGTCGTTATGTGCGTAGACGGCGCAGATGTCCTTGCCGCCATTTTCGGCCTTCAGGAAGCTTTCCATGACTTCCTTGCCCTTGGAACGGGTAAAGTCGCCAGTCTGGCTGCGGACGATCTTCAGGTTGTCATGGCCGGCAATGGCTTGCTCGAAGCCCTTCTTGCGGGCGATGGCAGGCGATGAACCGGTTGTCCCCTGAAGCTCGACGATATCGCACTTCTTCGTGCCGACGGTCTTTACCAGCCAGTCGCCGGCAACCTTGCCTTCGTAGACCTGGTCGGAGGTAACGGCCGTCAGGTACAGGTCCTTCGGTGCGTCGATGTCACGGTCGAGCAGGATGACCGGGATCTTGGCTTCCTTGGCTTCCTTCAGGACAGCGTCCCAGCCTGTTGCAACGATCGGCGCGATCAGGATGGCATCGACGCCCTGGGCAATGAAGGAACGGATGGCCTTGATCTGGTTTTCCTGCTTCTGCTGCGCATCGGCAAACTTCAGATCGATGCCGCGCTTCTTGGCTTCGTTCTTCGTCAGCGTCGTCTCGGCAGCGCGCCAGCCCGATTCGGAACCGATCTGCGAGAAGCCGACGACCAATGGCTTGGCGTAGGCCGAATTAAACATGCAGGCAGCAAGAATTGTTGCACTCGCGAGTGCGGTCTTCAATCTCATGATTTCCTCCCATTGGGCCGCCTCCACGCGGCCAACGTTAAAAAATCATATAGTAATACTTTTGTAAATGCGGATAGTGTGACGCACTGCAGCAAAAAGGGCGCCAAATCGGCGCCCTTTCCGTTAGTTCAATGGAATATACTGTTCACTTCGGCAGTTTGTCGTCGACGCCTTCGACGTAGAAGTTCATGCCCAGCAGCGTGCCGTCGTCGGCCTTCTCGCCAGCCTTGAGCCAAGGCGTACCGTCCTGCTTGTTTATCGGGCCGGTAAACGGTGCAAGCTCTCCGGACCTGATCTTGGCTTCGGTGTCTTCAGCCATCTTCTTCACGTCATCCGGCATGTTGGTGTAAGGCGCCATGGTGAGGTTGCCGGCCTTCAGTCCGTCGAAGGACTGCTCGGACTTCCAGGTGCCGTCCATCAGCGCCTTGACGCGCTTGATGTAGTAGGGACCCCAGGTGTCCTCGATCGCCGTCAGCTGTACCTTGGGGCCGGCCTTGATCATGTCCGAGGACTGACCGAAAGCATAGACGCCGCGCTGTTCGGCAACCTGCATCGGTGCCGTGGTATCGGTGTGCTGGGTCAGCACGTCGACCCCCTGGTCGATCAGCGCCTTTGCCGCATCGGCTTCCTTGCCCGGGTCGAACCAGGTGTTGATCCAGATGACCTTCATCTTGAAATTCGGGTTGACCGACTTGGCGCCCTGCTCGAAGGCGTTGATGCCCATGACGACTTCCGGAACCGGGAAGGTTGCGATGTATCCGGCGATACCCTTCTTCGACATCTTGCCGGCAATCTGGCCGTTGATGTAGCGGCCTTCGTAGAAGCGCGAATTGTAGGTCGCGAGGTTGTCGGCAGTCTTGAATCCGGTCGCGTGTTCAAACTTGACCTTCGGGAACTTCTTGGCAACTGCAACCGTCGAGTCCATGAAGCCGAACGACGTCGTGAAGACGATCGAGCAATTCGAACGGGCCATGCGCTCGATGGCGCGCTCGGAGTCCGGGCCTTCGGCAACGTTTTCGAGGTAGGCGGTTTCGACTTTGCTGCCGAATTCCTTTTCGACCGCAAGGCGGCCCATGTCGTGGGCCTGCGACCAGCCGCCGTCGGTGTGGGAACCGACATAGACGAAGCAGACCTTGGTCTTGCCAGCCGCTTCGGCCGACGAGCCGAAACCGATGATCACGGCGGCGGTTGCTGCCAGTGCAATTGCAATTTTTTTCATAAGAACCCCTGTTGTTTGTAAAGTTGGCGAGAGCCCGTCTTCTGGCATTTTATCACCGGTCCGGCACGAAGGATTTGCCGAGCGATGCCGGCGTATTGATGAGAGTCATACGCCGATTTTGAGAAATGATGATAAGCACGATCACTGTCGCCGCATAGGGAAGCATCGACAGAAACTGGGCTGGAATGCCGATGCCGAACGCCTGTGCATGCAGCTGCAGGATCGTCACCGCCCCGAACAGGTAGCCGCCCGCTAATATGCGCCACGGACGCCAGGACGAGAACACCACGAGCGCCAGGGCGATCCAGCCACGGCCGCCGGACATGTTCTCCGTCCATTGCGGCGTATAGATCAGCGACAGCTGCGCGCCAGCCAGCCCGGCGCAGGCACCGCCGAACATCACGGCCAGATAGCGCGTCCTGATGACAGGAATGCCGAGGGCATGGGCCGATCCGTGGCTGTCGCCGATGGCTCGGAGTTTAAGCCCCGCCCGGCTGCGGAACAGGAACCAGTTGACGGCGATGACGAGCAAGATGGATACGTAAAAGACGATGTCCTGCTTGAACAGCACGGTGCCGATGTAGGGTATTTGCGACAGCAGCGGGATCTCGATCGGAAGTAGCCGGATGCCGGGAACGCTGACATAGGACTCGCCGATCATGCCGGAGGCGCCGAGCCCCATAATCGTCAGCGCCAGCCCCGTCGCCACCTGGTTTGCAACCAGCGTCAGGGTGAGAAAGCTGAACAGCAGCGAGAAAAACGCGCCGCCGGCAATCCCTGCCAGCAATCCAATATAGGCGGAGCCGCTCAGTTGTGCTGCGGCGAAGGCGCTGACGGAGCCGATGACCACCATGCCCTCGACGCCGAGATTGAGGACGCCGGCCCGCTCCGTCACCAGTTCGCCGATGGCGGCAATGACGAGCGGAGTCGATGCGGTGATGATGGTCAGCAGGACGGCTTCGAAAAAGGTCATGATGCGGCTCCTGTCCGGGCCCGGATGCGCGACCAGACGATGCGCACCTTGTAGTAGATCAGCGTATCGCAGGAGAGCACGAAGAACAGCAGGAAGCCTTGGAAGACGCGCGTCACCTTGTCCGAAACACCGATCGACAACTGTGCCGCCTCGCCGCCGATGTAGGTGAGCGCCAGGACGAAGCCCGATGCAATGATGCCGAGCGGATTGAGCCTGCCGAGAAAGGCGACGATGATGGCCGTGAAGCCGTAGCTGGGCGAGATATCGGGCTGCAGATGGCCGATGGAGCCTGAAACTTCGGAGATCCCTGCAAGGCCCGCCAGCGCACCCGAGAGGATGAAGCTGAACCAAACCATCTTACGGGGCGAAAAGCCGGCAAACCGCCCTGCCCGTTCGGATTGGCCGAGTACCACGACCTCGAAGCCCTTCAGGGTAAAGCGCATCATGAACCAGATGAGCACCGCCGCAACGATGGCGAATATCAGTCCCCAATGGGCCGTGACGATATCGTCCCAGATCGGCGGCAGCACTTGGTCTGGCGTGAAATCGCGCGTCCCGTAAAAGCCGTGCCCATCGGGATTGCGCCAGGGACCGCGAGTCAGCCAGTCGAGAAACAGCTGGGCGATATAGGTGAGCATCAGGCTGGTGAGAATTTCGTTGGTGTTGAAATGCGTCTTCAGCAGTGCCGGGATCGTCGCAAACAGGGCGCCGCCGAGCGCGCCCATGACCAGCATCAGCGGCAGGACCAGCGGCGACTGCCAGTCGTAGAAATAGACGGGGATCATCGAGCCAACGATGGCACCGACGCTGTACTGGCCTTCCGCGCCAATGTTCCAGTTGTTCGAGCGGTAGCAAACCGACAGGCCGACGGCGATCAGGATCAGCGGTGCGGCCTTCTTGGCAAGCTCGTTCAGCGACCAGGGATCGAACAGCGGTTCCACGAGCAAAGCATAGAGCGAACCGAGCGGATCCTTGCCGAGGAGCAGGAACATGATGCCCCCGGCAATCAGGGTGAGCAGCAGGGCCAGAAGCGGCGACAGCAGGCCGAACAGCCTGGAGACTCCGCCGCGCTTCTCGAGTTCAATGCGCATGGGCCGGCTCCGCCTCTGTCGACACGCCGTGGGTGCCACCCATCAACAGTCCTATCTTTTCACGTGTCATCTCGCCTGCCGGATAGGACGGGGACAGATGCCCGTCCGATATGACGGCAATCTCGGTGGCGACCTCGAAGATTTCGTCGAGGTCCTGGCTGATCACCAGTACCGCCGATCCGGCCTTGGCGAGATCGACCAGGGCTTGGCGGATACGGCTCGCAGCGCCGGCGTCGACACCCCAGGTGGGCTGGTTGACAACTAGCACGTCCGGCTGGCGATCGAGCTCACGACCGACGATGAACTTCTGCAGGTTGCCGCCGGAGAGCGAGCCGGCCATCGGGTCTTCGCCGCTCTTGCGCACGTCCATGGCCTCGGAAATCCGCTTTGTCGCCAGCGTCACCGCAGCGCGACGAATGATCTGCAACGCGCCGCCGCCGAGAAACGCCTTGCGGTCGGACTGGCTGCGGGCCAGCACCAGATTGTCGGAAAGGCTTAGGGTCGTGACGGCAGCGTGGCCGTGGCGCTCCTCGGGCACGAAACCGGCGCCAAGCAGGCGGCGGGCGGTTATGCCCCTTGTCCCCACCGGCTCGCCGCGGATGAAAATAAGGTCGTCGGAGACCACCGGGAACTCGCCGGAGATGACGTCGAAAAGTTCGCCCTGGCCGTTGCCGGCAACCCCGGCGATAGCAAGGATTTCGCCGGCGCGGACGCGGAGCGACACCTGGCTCAGCGAAATGGCGAACGGCGTTCGCGCGTGCACGGAAAGACCGGCAATCTCGAGCTGGATCTCGCCCTTTTCGCCGCGATCGCCGTGCTTGATGCTGGCAACGTCGCTGCCGACCATCATGCGCGCCAGCGAGCCTGTCGTCTCCTGCTTCGGATCGCAGGCGCCGGTGACGCGCCCATGGCGCAGCACGGTGGCGCGGTCGCAGATACGCTGCACTTCTTCAAGACGATGGCTGATGTAAAGCACCGAGCGACCTTCCGCACGCAGCTTGAACAGCGTTTCGAACAGGCGATCGGCCTCCTGCGGCGTCAGCACCGACGTCGGTTCATCGAGAATGATCAGTTTCGGGTTCTGCAGCAGCGCCCGGACGATCTCGATCCTCTGGCGTTCGCCAACGGAGAGATCGGCAACATGGGCAAAGGGGTCGAGCGGCAGTCCGTACGCCTCTGACAGGGCGGCGGCTTCCTCGGCGATCTTGGCAATCGGGATATTGTCGTCCAGCGAAAGTGCGATGTTCTCGGCCACCGTCAGCGCCTCGAACAGGGAAAAATGCTGGAATACCATGCCGATGCCGAGCCTGCGGGCGTCGCCGGGCGAAGGGATCGACACAGCGTTGCCCTGCCAGACGATATCGCCGTCGCTGGGCTCCAGGACGCCGAACAGCATCTTGACGAGCGTCGACTTGCCCGCGCCGTTTTCGCCTAGCAGCGCATGAATTTCGCCGGGCTGGATGTCGATATCTATTTCGTTGCAGGCAGCGAAACTGCCAAACAGTTTCGTCAGCTTTCGGACCGACAGTAACGCGCCGTTCGGCGACGCATCGGATGACGACACGGATTCCTCATTTTCCCTGCAGCCCTCGTCCTCTCAGGATCTTCTAGGCCTCAGCAGTCTCGTTCCACTCTGTTCTCATGCAACCGCAAGCACGGGCCACGGCGACGTCTGGTTGATATTGATACCGACTTTGTTGCTTTGCACAACAGCAAATAATGGCTCGAAGCTCATCCTGTGGATGAACTTCCCGTCAGCGGCGACCGAGTGACGGGAAGAACTGCAGAACGGCACCGATGCAATAGAGATAGATGCCGCTCAGGATGAACAGGACGAGGGCCCACTGGGGCATGACGAAGTCCCTCAGCAGCGAATAGATGCCGAGCGCCGACCACAGCAGGAACACGAAGAGATTGAGCGGTCGCAGCCGCTTGACGCGCACCGGATGAAGAAAATTGATCGGCAGGAATGTCAGCACGACCGAGAAACTGACGATGACCATGGCGGTCGTCGCTCCGGGCTGGATGACGAAAAGCGTGAATACCACCATGTTCCAGACGACGGGGAAGCCGGAGAAGAAATACTCTTCCGTCTTCATGCCGGTGTCGGCGTAGTAGATCGCGCTCGAGACGACGATCATGCCGGCGGCGGCAAAGGAAAGCGGCTCGCCGATCATGCCGCTCTCGTAAAGCGCAAAGGCCGGCAGCAGGACATAGGTCACATAGTCGATGATGTTGTCGAGCGTATCGCCCGACCAGTTCGGCAGGACCTCCTTGACGCGCACCTTTCTGGCGATGGGACCGTCTATCCCGTCCACCAGCAGTGCCAGCCCGAGCCACCAGAACATCACCACGAAACGATGCTCGGCCGCCGCCACGACGCCGAGGAACGCCAGGAACGAGCCGGAGGCTGTCAGGATGTGGACGGAGAACGCACGGATCTCCGCATAAGGCACCCGCCTGTACTTAAAGATTTTCATGCGTCCCCGTATCGCCACCCTATCAGCCCGTCCCGGCAGGCATGTTTTGCCCAATATGCATCCTTTGTTCAACGCTGCCAGCGCAAAAGCACAATTTATAACCGTTGTGCCCGCCGATTTTCGCTGCCTGCGCCATTTCATCCCATGGATTTCGCCGGTGCGAGAGACTACCTCTGATGCCTGAAACAACAGGACGGGACCTATGGAGCAGATGGATATCACGATTGTCGGCGGTGGCCCTGCTGGCATGATTGCCGCCATTGCGCTTGGCCGCGGTGGCAGGCAAGTTGCCTTCGTCGCGCCGGCGCCGGCGAAAACCGATCGGCGCACCACGGCTTTGATGGACCAGTCGATTCGCTTTCTCGAGAGGCTGGGCGTGTGGCAGGAGATTGCACCGTCCACCGCTGCCTTGACGACCATGCAGATCATCGACGGCACCACCCGCCTCCTGCGCTCACCCACCGTCGCTTTCCATTCAGCCGAGATCGGCCTCGAGGCATTTGGGTACAACATGCCGAACTCGGTGCTGCTGGCCGCACTTGCCAAGGCCGTCAGTGAAGAACGCAACATCAGGTCCGTAGAGGCGACAGCCGCTGGCATCGACATCCGCGACGATTGTGTCATCGTGACGCTCGACACCGGTGAGACCGTGCGATCCGATTTCGTCGTCGGCGCCGATGGTCGGAGTTCGATGGTGAGAGACGCTGCCGACATCTCGGTAAAGACCTGGTCCTACCCGCAGTCTGCGATGGTGCTGAATTTCGAGCATTCCCTTCCCCATCGTAACGTCTCTACCGAATTCCACACCGAGAGCGGGCCATTCACGCAAGTGCCCCTTCCCGGCAACCGATCGAGCCTGGTCTGGGTCCAGAAGCCGGACGAGGCTGCGCGCAATGCAGCCAGGACGCCTGAAGATCTTAGCGTCCTCGTCGAGGAACGGATGCAGTCGCTGCTGGGCAAGGTGACGGTCGCGGACGGCGTGCAGGTGTGGCCACTTTCCGGGATGACCGCTGCGCATTTCGGCAAGGGTCGCGCGGCGCTGATCGGCGAAGCAGCCCATGTGTTCCCGCCCATCGGCGCGCAAGGCCTCAACCTCAGCCTGCGCGATATCATGGCGCTCACCGACATTCTTTGCGACAATCCGCAGGAGGCAATTTCACCGCTTTCAGGCGATCGCTTCGACCGCAAGCGGCGTGCCGATATCCTCAGCCGGACAGCAAGCGTCGATTTGCTCAACCGTTCTCTTCTGTCGGATTTCCTGCCGGTACAAGTGCTTCGAGCAGCGGGATTGCATGTGCTCGCCTCGCTGACGCCACTGCGCAACATCGTCATGCGCGAAGGCATCGAGCCCGGTAAAGGCTTGCGCTTTATCCCCACGTTCCTAATGGAAAAGCTGCGCCGGCAGGCTTCCTGAGCGGATCATATAGAGGATCGCCGACACCGTGACGATCGAGGCCGCCGTGCTGATAAGGATGGTCGCCGACGCACGCTCCTGCCAGACACCGTATTGCTGGCTCATGACGAAGACATTCGTGGCAGTCGGTAACGCGGCGAGCAGTACGGCGGAATAGATCCAGATCGGCTCTATGCCGCCGACCGCCTCCAGTGCCAGGTAGACGACAAGCGGGTGAAGAATGAGCTTGGCTGGCACGATGTAGCCGATCTCTGCCGGAATACGCCGCAGTGGCCGCAACGCAAGGGTGACACCCATCGCAAACAGGGCGCAAGGCGCTGCAGCCTGCGCGAGATAGTCGACGAACCGGCGGAACGCCAATGGCTGATCTACAGCGGTTGCGGCAGCGACAAACCCGAGCGCCGTGGACAGGATGAAGGGGTGAAACAGGACCTTTCGCGCGACGTCGCAAGCAAGACGCGCCTTCGTCCTTTTGTCCTTTCCCTCGATTGCCATCAGCGCCGGTGCAACGATGAAATGTAGCGCATTCTCCAGGCAGACGATCAGCGCCACCGGCACTGCAGCCTTCTCGCCAAAGGCCAGCAGCGCCAGGGCCGGCCCCATATAGCCGATATTGCCATAGGCCCCGGCAAAGGCCTGCATCGTACTTTCCGGCAACGAGTTTCGTCGCACGAACCGCCCGACGATGAGCAGCAGGACAAAGATGGAATAGGTCGCCGCCAGATCGGTGCCGATGAAGCCCAGGCGCGTCAATTGCTCGATCGGCGTCTGCGACACCAATTTGAAGAAAAGCGCCGGCAGAGCAGCATAGACGATGAAGGTGTTGAGCCAGCCAAGAGCCTCGGCCGGCTGCTTCGTAATGCGCGCCGCGATCGCACCGATCAGGATCAGGCCGAAAAACGGTAAAAGCAGACCGACAATGTCAGCCATCAGGCATTTCCGATTCGAAAAGCAGGAGAATATTAGTTCGCCTTGCTACCCGATTTGCATGAGGATGGGAAAGGTCTGCTGGAACCAGATCGCGGCTTGACTGACGAAGCCGAACATGAAGGCCAGCCCGGTCAGCACCAGGAACGCCCCCATCACCTTTTCGACCAGGCCGAGATGACGGCGGAAGCGGGCTAGAAAGCCCATGAAGGCGCCCGAAAATCCGGCGGCAATCCAGAACGGCACGGCAAGGCCCAGCGAATAGACGGCCAACAGCCCTGCTCCGGCACCTACGGTTTCACGCGAGGCGGCAACTCCGAGGATAGCGCCCAGCACCGGGCCGATGCACGGCGTCCAGCCGAAGGCAAAGGCCAGACCCATGATATAGGCGCCGGTCCAGGTCGCAGGCTTGCCGCCTCCCTGGAACCGCGCCTCACGCGACAGCAGGCCGAACCGCAAGATGCCAAGGAAATTCAGCCCCATGACAATGATGATGAAACCGCCGACCTGGGCCAGCAGATCGAGATGCTGGCGCAGCATCAGGCCGATAGTCGAGGCCCCGGCACCGAGCGCCACGAAGACGGTGGAAAAACCCAGCGTGAAGAACAGCGCCGAAAGCAGCACGCCGCCGCGCACCTGCGATCGATCCGTGACCACTGCGTTACCGCCACGAAACTGCTCCACCGAGATACCCGCCATGTAGCAGAGGTAAGGCGGCACCAGCGGCAGGACGCAAGGCGACAGGAAGGACAACGCACCGGCCAGCAGAGCACTGAGCAGCGAAATATCGGCAATCGACACGAAACACTCCAGATCCAGCGAGATCGCCTACCTATCGCCGGCATTCCGCCAAAGCCAATCACCTTTTGAGGAAGGCAGAAGAAAACCGGTTTGTGCGACGAAAAAGCACGATTTTCCGGGTTGACCGCATCGGGACGTCTGCCTATGTTCCGCGCACTTCCGGCAGGGTCGTTTCAGAGACCCAAGGCCAACGGTGGGGCGGGTAGCTCAGCTGGTAGAGCATTCGACTTTTAATCGAATGGTCATGGGTTCGAGTCCCATCCCGCCCACCACTTCAATATTTTTCCATTCCCGAGACATAGCAAATCGCTTGATCGCCGAGGCAGGTGACGAAGCGATCTCCCGATCCAAATTGATCACCTCAATATCGATTGCCAAGTCTACCAAACAAAGCGTTGACCGCATCGGCGTTTGCGCTGCAGCAAATATCTTCGGCTACCGAGTTGAATTGGCGCATTTAATTCACGCCGCTCGTGGAACAAATCTGCGTGAAGTGCATTTTACGTGGGATTTTACTTAACCGGAGAGAATATTATGCAAGACGCACAAATTGGTTGGATCGCAGCAATTGTTATCGGTGGCCTCGCAGGCTGGCTGGCCGAAATGTTCATGAAAAGCAACACCGGCATCATCATGAACATCATTCTCGGTATCGTCGGCGCTATCGTCGCCAACTTTATCCTCGGCGCACTTCACATCAGCCTCGGCACCGGCTGGATTGCATACCTGATCGCTGGCTTCATCGGCGCCTGCATCCTGATCGCCGTCGGACGTCTTATTCGCCGCTAACCTGACGCACTTCGTTTTGTGGGGAGAACGAAATGACGGAAATATCGATCGCTTCAACCAACCGCAAAGTCAGCCGGGGTCGTCCTTACAGCGTCGGCGAGTTTGCGGAGAAATACAGTCTCGAAGCAGAAGAGGCTGAGCGCCTCTTCACCAAGTTCGGTCCTTCTTCGACAGAACTAGACCTGCTCATGGCGGCCAAGAGACGGCCGCCGGCAACCGATACGACGGTAGATCGCTAAGGGATTGAACGTATAGCGTTTTGCGTCCTAGAAAGGGCCGTGTGTTCGTCGCACGGCCCTTTTGCTGTGCGGTTAGGCCACGATCACCCGACGAATGCCCGTTCGATGACGAACTCGCCCGGCTTGTTGTTGGCGCCTTCGTCGAGACCGGCCTTCTCCAGGATTTCCTTCGTCTCTTTCAGCATCTCTGAAGACCCGCAAATCATTCCGCGGTCGATGGCGGGATCGATGGGCGGGACGCCAAGATCGGTGAACAGCTTGCCGGAGGAGATGAGATCCGTGATCCGGCCGCGATACTCGAAATCCTCGCGTGTAACAGTCGCATAGTGGCGAAGCTTCGACCCGACGATCTCGCTCAGCAACTCGTCGTGCTGGATCTCGTGGACGAGATCGAATCCATATTTCAGCTCGGAGATTTCGCGGCAGGTGTGCGTCAGGATGACTTCGTCGAACTTCTCGTAGGTCTCTGGGTCGCGGATAAGGCTGGCGAACGGCGCGATGCCGGTACCGGTGGAAAACATATAGAGGCGTTTTCCGGGGGTGAGCGCATCAAGCACCAGCGTACCCGTGGGCTTCTTGCGCATGAGCACCTGATCGCCAGGCTTGATGCCCTGCAGGTGCGACGTCAGGGGACCGTCCGGTACCTTGATGGAGAAGAATTCGAGTTCGTCGGCCCAGGCCGGGCTGGCGATCGAATAGGCGCGGTAAATCGGCTTGCCGTCGACCATCAGACCGATCATCGCGAACTCGCCCGAGCGAAAGCGGAAACCTTGCGGTCTCGTCATAGTGAAGCGGAAAAGGCGATCGGTATAGTGGGTGACACTCAAAACCGTCTCGGCGAAAACGCCGGCGGGTACGGTCGATGCAAACTCATCTGTCGTCGTGGGGGCGTTCATGCGATTTCAGATCCCATAATGCGTGTGCGACTTCTATCGATCGCAGGCTGATATTCCACAATGCCCGCAATTTGAAGGCATGCCGTTCCGCAATGCAGCGAGGAGCGGAAATATGCACCTACTAGTCAAGTTTCAAGCCTGCAGGACACCGCGATGCGGTCAAGCGCAACCAGTATCAGGCCGTCTTCGGCGAGATCCGGCGCCAGCTGTAACCCTGCCCTGCCTCTGCCGGCTGGGCCGTCGGCTGGTAGTGGTACTGGATCCCGGGCAGCCTATTTTCCGAAAGGCGCTTCAAGGCCGTCGCATTGGTCACGGAAAAGCTGTCGAAACCGCAGCGCAGCATCAGCGGCACCTGGTCGATCAGCACGTCTCCCATGGCGCGAACCTCGCCGGCGTAGCCGAGCCTCTGGCGAAGCAGCGAGGCCTGGCTGAACCCACGACCATCGTTGAAAGCCGGAAACGATACGGCGACGATGGCAAGACGATCGAGATAGGGCTCCAGCCGCAGGACGTCGTCGGCAGGCTTCAACAGCACGCCGAGACCGACGTCATTGCTTTCCTCGGCGCGTGCCACCAACGTGTCGATGTCGAGCAGCCGGGTCTGGCTTTCCGTTGCTTGGACTTCTTCGGTTTCGGCGACCCAAGGATCGTTGTCGACAAAACCGGTCTCTCTCCAGATACGTGTCATGGCCATCCCCTATGCCGCTTCCGCTGCCGAGCCGTAGAGCGCTTCCTTGAAGGGCTGCGGCCCGACACGCCTGTAGGCGGCGAGGAAAATCTCGGACGGATCCAGCCTCAGACCGAGATAGGTATTGACCAGCGTCTCGATGGCATCGGTCACCTTGTCCGGATCGAAACCGCGACCGATGATTTCTCCGATGGATGTGTTTTCGTCGCCGGAGCCGCCGAGCGTGATCTGGTAAAGCTCCGCGCCCTTCTTCTCGACGCCGAGCAGGCCGATGTGACCGACATGATGATGGCCGCAGGCGTTGATGCAACCGGAAATCTTGATCTTCAATTCACCGATTTCCGCCTGACGCTTGAACGAGCCGAAGCGCGTGGAGATTTCCTGCGCCAGCGGGATCGAACGGGCATTGGCCAGCGCGCAGTAGTCCAGCCCGGGACAGGCAATAATATCGGTGATCAACCCGGCATTGGCCGTTTCGAGACCGGTGCCCTGCAGTCGGCGATAGACCGATTCCAGATCCGCCAGTGCCACGTGCGGCAGAATGAGGTTCTGCTCATGGCTGACGCGGATCTCGTCGAAGGCGAATTCCTCGGCGATGTCGGCGACGATTTCCATCTGCGCATCGGTCGCATCGCCCGGTATGCCGCCGATCGGCTTCAGGGAGATCGTCACCATGCCATAGTCGGGGTTCTTGTGCGGCTGGACGTTTTGCTGGACCCAGCGGGCAAAATCCGGATCGGCCTTCTTCCAACGCGCCAGGCTTTCCCAGCCTTCGGGACGCTCCGGCATGTCAGGCAGTGCGAAATAGGATGTTATTGCCTGGACGTCGGCCTCCGGCAATCTCAGTTCCGTGTCCTTCAGCTGCGCGAACTCGACCTCCACCTGGCGGGCGAGCTCCTCGGCACCGGTCTCGTGCACCAGGATCTTGATGCGCGCCTTATACTTGTTGTCGCGGCGGCCGTGCAGATTGTACACGCGCATGATAGCCGTCGTGTAGGACAGCAGATCCTCTTCCGGCAGGAATTCGCGGATCAGCTTGGCGATCATCGGCGTGCGACCCTGGCCACCGCCGACATAGACGGCAAAACCGATCTCACCCTTGTCGTTCTTCTTCAGGTGCAGGCCGATGTCGTGCACCTGGATGGCGGCACGGTCGCGCTCGGCGCCGGTGACGGCAATCTTGAACTTGCGCGGCAGCAGCGAGAATTCCGGATGAACGGACGACCACTGGCGCAGGATTTCGGCATAGGGGCGCGGATCGGCAACTTCGTCGGCCGCGGCGCCGGCAAAATGGTCTGCGGTGACGTTGCGAATACAGTTGCCAGATGTCTGGATGGCATGCATCTCGACCTTCGACAGGTCGTCGAGAACCGCCGGCATGTCGGAAAGCTTCGGCCAGTTGAACTGCAGGTTCTGGCGCGTGGTGAAGTGGCCGTAACCGCGGTCATAGGTGCGCGCCACATGCGCCAGCATACGCATCTGCTTGGAGCTAAGCGTGCCGTAGGGAATGGCGATGCGCAGCATGTACGCGTGGAGCTGCAGATATACGCCGTTCATCAGGCGCAGCGGCTTGAAGGCATCCTCGGACAGTTCGCCGGAGAGCCGGCGCTCGACCTGATCGCGAAACTGGGCGACGCGTTCGGCGACAAAGGCATGGTCAAATTCGTCGTAGCGATACATCGTCTTCCTCAGGCATCAATGAATTTGGGATCGGCGACCGGATAGCCCGGTGCGTATTCCATGGTCGGGCCCTCGGCGCGGATGCGCTCGCGAAGACGCAACGGCCACAGGACACCGTCCGTTTCTTGAACGTCGATGAGATTGACGTCAACGACCTTGTTATCCGCATAGGACTGTTTGCCAATCGCCTCGAGGGCAGCCACAGCCTCGGCATGGCGCGCGACAAGCGCTTCCTGCAAAGACGTGGCCCACTGGCCGTTGGCGTCAAGCCAGACGGAAATGCCGTCCGTCAGGCGGTTAGCGGTCAGGACCTTGTCTGCCATCTCAGTTCCTTGCACGTTCTTGAGCCACGGACTGCTGGTGCACCAGCGGCTCGGAGTGATCGAAATTGGCGCCCGCCACGGCTTCGCCGATGATGACCATGACCGGACCGGTGAGTTCGTCGCGGAACTCCAGATCCGGAAGATCCTTCAGCGTGCCGTGCAACAGGCGGCGATCGGCACGGCTGGCGTTCTCAATGACGGCGACCGTCGTCTCCGCCGGAAGTCCGGCTTCCATCAGCCGGCCGGCGACCGAGGCGGCCACGGTACGTCCCATGTAGACGGCGATAGTGGCGCCCGATATCGCCAGGCTTGCCCAATCCGGCAAGGCGTCGCCGGTAAGGTCGTGGCCTGTCGTGAAAACCAGCGACGAGGCGACGCCGCGCAATGTCAGCGGCAGCTGGAAATCCGCGGCCGCAGCGAGCGCAGAGGTAATGCCGGGAACAATTTCATAGGATATGCCAGCTGCCCGAAGTGCGGCCATTTCCTCGGCAGCACGCCCGTAGATCAGCGGATCGCCCGATTTCAGGCGCACGACCCGCTTGCCATCGCGGCCGAGCTGTACCAGCAGGTCGTTGATTTCGGCTTGCGACTTCGAATGGCAGCCCTTGCGCTTGCCCACCGACAGGCGCTCGGCATCGCGGCGGCCCATGTCGACGATGGCCTGCGGAACAAGTGCGTCATAGACCAGCACGTCGGCTTCCATCATCACCCGCTGGGCTCGCAGCGTCAGCAGGTCTTCGGCACCGGGTCCTGCGCCAACCAGCCAGACGTGCCCCTCTGCACGCCCGGATTGTGCGAGCAGCCCGTCTGCAACATGCTGTGCCTGCGTGACATCGCCGGTGACCATGGCATCGGCGACGCCGCCTGAAAAGAAGCGCCGCCAGAAGATGCGGCGTGCCACACCCTTCGGTATGCGTTCCTCCACAGCCTTGCGATAGCTGATCGCCAGTTGCGCAAGCCGGCCGAGAGATGGAGAGAGCAATTGATCGACCTGGGCACGGACCATCTGCGCCAGCACCGGACCCGCACCTTCCGTGCCTATAGCAACGGCAAGCGGAGCGCGATTGACGATGGCCGGCGTATAGAAGTCGCATTGATCCGGCTGATCGACGGCGTTGACCACAATTCGGGCCGCGCGCGCAGCTTCCGCGATGTGCCTGTCGAGCGCGCCGTCGCCGGTGGCCGCAAAGACGAGCACGGCCCCCTCCATCAATTCTGGCGAAAAGGGCTTCCGATGGGTTTCGATGCCGTTCGATTCGAGAAAGGCGGCGTAGTCATCTGCCGGATCGTCGGCATAGGCGACGATCTTGGCACGGGTGTTCGATAGAAGCCTCGCCTTGGCGAAAGCCTCGTCACCGTTGCCGAATACGGCTGCAATCCGTCCTTCCACGCGCATGAAAGCCGGAAACACTGAAAGCTGCTCATTCCAGGAAAGCATTATCAATCCACTTCGAGAGTGCCCGAATATGGCTCTTGTCAGCGGGAAATTGAAGAAACAGAAATTCCAATAGCGGAAGCCCTGCGTATTCTTTTACCAGACAAGCACCGCCTTGGAGTAAAACTCACCGGCCACCCTGACCAGATCGGCGATTTTTATTCTCTGTGACAAAGAATGTCCATTCGCCATTTTCGCTTTCATCCGGGGGTTTTGTGCGGCTAAGGTCAGGAAACCTCGTCCAAGGAGATCCCCCGCGTGCCATCAAATATCGTCGCCCGTCTCCTCGATGTCATCGAGCAGAGCATCCTTCCCCTGACGGAAAAAGGCGTTGCCGACGGCAACAAGGTCTTTGGCGCGGCCATCCTGCGCAAGTCTGACCTATCGCTCGTCGTTGCCGCCACCAACAACGAGATGGAAAACCCGCTCTGGCACGGCGAGGTGCACACGCTAAAGCGGTTCTACGAGATGGGCGAAACGCCCGATACCAAGGAGCTGATCTTCCTGTCGACTCACGAACCCTGCAGCATGTGCATGTCGGCAATCACCTGGGCGGGGTTCGACAATTTCTACTATTTCTTCAGCCACGAGGATTCGCGCGATGCCTTCGCCATTCCCCACGACCTAAAAATCCTGAGCGAAGTTTTCGGTCTCGAGCCCGGCGGTTACCGCAAACAGAACGCCTTCTGGAAATCCTTCGCCATCGCCGACCTCGTCGCCATCGAAGCGGAGCCAGCCAAGGCGGCGCTCGAGGCACAGACAGCGCGGATCAAAGCCGTCTACGATCAACTTTCGGACAGCTATCAGGCGACGAAAGACGACAACGCCATTCCCCTCAACTGACGACCGAAAGTGACCGAGACATCGTGATGGAAGCTTCCAAGGACATTTCGCGCCTGATCGAGATCATGGCAGCACTGCGCGATCCGCAAACTGGCTGCCCCTGGGATATCGTCCAGACGTTCGAAAGCATCAAGCCCTATACCATCGAAGAGGCCTACGAAGTGTCGGACGCAATCGAGCGCAACGACATGGACGATCTCTGCGACGAGCTCGGCGACCTCCTGCTGCAAGTGGTGTTTCACGCCCGCATGGCGGAAGAAGCCGGTGAGTTTTCGTTCGGCGACGTGGTCGAAGCCATCACGGCCAAGATGGTGCGGCGCCATCCGCATGTCTTTGCCGTGTCCGACGCGTCCACGCCCGGCGCCGTAAAGCTGCAGTGGGATCAGATTAAGACTGAGGAAAAGCGGCTCCGGGCAGAACGGCGCGCCAAGCGCGGATCGAAGGCCGATCCGGACGCCGGCTATCTCGGTTCGGTGCAGCGCAGCTTTCCGGCACTGACGGAAGCCCTCAAGCTGCAGGAGCGCTCCGCCAAGGTCGGCTTCGACTGGTCCACGGCAGAACCTATCCTCGACAAGATCGAGGAGGAAATTGCTGAATTGCGAGAGGCGCTGAAAGAGGGCGATCAGGCCAAGGTCCGCGACGAGCTGGGCGATCTCATCTTTGCCGTCGTCAATGTCGGTCGGCATGTCGATGCCGATCCGGAGCAGGCGCTGCGCGGCACAAACGCGAAATTCCGCCGCCGCTTCGGCCATATCGAGCGCACGCTTCAGGCAGAAGGCGAAACGCTGGAAGCAGCGACCCTGGAGAGAATGGAAGAACTCTGGGAAGCCGCGAAGGCAATCGAGCGGCAGCTGACTTGAGCTGCCGTCCCGAATAGTTCACCAGTCGGCGTTTTGCGCCTTCTGACCGTTGCCCATGCGCCGTTCCAGCTCGGCGGTTTCGGCTTCCGAAAGGCGGACGTCGAGAGACACCGTACCGTCCTCATGATCCTCGCGGCCGTCGACGATGCCGTGGCTGTACAGCCAGGGCAAAAGGGCCAGCTTGTCGAGCGGCAGCGTGATCGTTGCCTCGACCAGCACGCCCGAGAGCCGGCCGCTGATCTCGTCCATCAGCGTCTCGACGCCCTCGCCGGTGATCGCCGACACGGCGATGACGTTTTTCGCCGTCGAGGCCTTCTGCATCATCGCGTCATGGGCTTCGGGCTCGAGCCGGTCGATCTTGTTCCAGACCTCGATGATGCGCTTTTCGCCCTCGGCCTCGTCGATACCGAGGTCGGCCAGGATGCGCATTACGTCGACGCTCTGGGCAGCATTGTCCTCATCCGCCATGTCGCGCACGTGCAGGATCAGGTCTGCCTCGAGCACCTCTTCCAGCGTGGCGCGGAAGGCTGCCACGAGATGGGTGGGCAGGTCTGAGATGAAGCCGACGGTGTCGGACATGATGACGGTGCGGCCCTGCGGCAGCTTCATGCGGCGCAGCGTCGGGTCGAGCGTCGCAAACAGCATGTCCTCGGCCAGCACGCCGGCGCCGGTGATGCGGTTGAACAGCGTCGACTTGCCGGCATTGGTATAGCCGACCAGAGCCACGATCGGATGCGGCACCTTCCGACGCTTGGCACGATGCAGCTGGCGCGTCCGCACCACCTGCTCGAGTTCTTTCTCGAGCTTGATGATCCGGTCCTGCAGCTGACGACGGTCGGCCTCGATCTGGGTTTCGCCGGGGCCGCCCATGAAGCCCGCGCCGCCGCGCTGGCGTTCAAGGTGGGTCCAGCTGCGGACCAGGCGGCCCTTCTGGTAATTGAGATGGGCAAGATCGACCTGCAGCGTACCTTCCTTGGTGGAGGCGCGGCGGCCGAAGATTTCCAGGATCAGGCCCGTCCGGTCGATGACCTTGGCGCCCCATTCCTTCTCGAGATTGCGCTGCTGCACGGGCGTCAGCGGATGGTCGACGATGACCAGGCCCGCATTGAACTCGTCGAGTAGCGCGCCGATCTCCTCGATCTTGCCGCTGCCGAGCAACGTCCCGGGACGGGGTTCGTTGACGGGGACAATGGCGCCATACATGACTTCGAGGTCGATGGCATGGGCCAGACCCCTGCCTTCCTCCAGCCGGCTTTCCGGCGTGCGTGTCGTGGTAACGGTGCCGTCGGGTTTGGAAGCCCTGCCGCGCGCCTGTTTCAGAACAGGAACGATGACGACGGCCCGCATGTCATCCCTGTGCTTTTCAGCTTCCGGGATGATGCTGTCATTTTTGGTATCGCGTGTTGTGATGTCAGAAATCCTATCGGGGATGCAGTCAGGAAGCGGCTTCTTCGCTTTCGAACATTTGCATGGGCTGGCCTGGCATGATCGTAGAGATAGCGTGCTTGTAGACAAGCTGAGAATGGCCGTCACGACGCAACAGGACGCAGAAATTGTCGAAGGACGTAACAACGCCCGTGAGTTTTACACCGTTAATCAAAAAAATCGTCAGTGAAATCTTTTGTTTGCGAACCGTATTGAGAAATAAGTCCTGCAAATTCTGAGAACGTTCCGCCATGGCGCCGCTTCTTTCTTTCTTGCCGACCATTTCAGCCGGTGCAATATCATCATAGACTATGGGATGCGGCAGGAGATACCCTCGCCTCTCCTCCAGCAAATCTTGGTATCAAATCGCAGTCTTTTCCGCAATGTCGAAAAGGCTATGCCGGAATTTCGGCAAATGTCACCTCCCTAACCGCTGGCAATTGCTTATATATCCCGCCGGAGACCGATAAAATCACATCCTTCCCTCGAAGCATGTGGCCCAGCCGGCTATCGTCCGCCGGCCCGGCGACTCACACGCCCAGCGACTTCAGCTTGCGATGCAGCGCCGATCGCTCCATGCCGACGAACTCGGCAGTCCGCGAGATGTTGCCGCCGAAACGGTTGATCTGGGCGATCAGGTAATCGCGTTCGAACATTTCGCGGGCCTCGCGCAGAGGCAACGTCATGATGTGATAGTCGTTCTGCGCCGACACCTTCGGCAGCATATCGCCCAGATCGGTCGGCAGCATCTCGGCGGTGATCGGTGTGTCCGGTCCGTCGGTGCGGGCGAGAATCATCAGCCGCTCGATATTGTTGCGCAGTTGGCGAATATTGCCTGGCCAGTCATGAGCCTGCAGCACCGCCATGGCGTCGTCGCCGATGCGGCGCTGGCGGATACCGGCCTGCTCGGAGATCTGCCGCATCAGCTGGTCTACCAGGAACGGAATGTCCTCGCGACGCTCGGCAAGCGCCGGGACGCGGACAGGCACCACGGCCAGCCGGTGATAGAGATCCTCGCGGAAGAGGTTTTCAGCGATCCTGCTTTCGAGATTGTAAGCCGTCGACGAGATGATACGGACGTCGACCTTGACGCGCTTGGAGCCGCCGACGCGCTCGAACTGCTGGTCCACCAGCACCCGCAGGATCTTGTTCTGCGTCTCGCGCGGCATTTCGCCGACTTCGTCCAGATAGAGCATCCCGCGATGGGCTTCCTCGAGGGCGCCGATCTTGCGTGCCTGCCCCGGAGATCCCTCTGTGCCGAACAGCGCCACTTCCATGCGGTCCGGCGTGATATTGGCCGCGTTGAGGGCGACGAACGGGCCGTTGGCGCGGGTCGACTTCTTGTGCACCATGCGCGCCACCAGCTCCTTGCCGGAGCCGGACGGGCCGAAGATCATGACGCGGCTGTTGGTCGGCGCCACCTTGTCGATGGTCTGGCGCAACTGCGACACCGCGACCGAAGTACCGATCAGCTCGATCGTGTCGCCTGTGCGCCGCTTCAGGTCGACCACTTCCTTCTTGAGCTTGGAGTTTTCGAGCGCCCGCTCGGCGATCAGGATAAGACGGTCGGCCTTGAAGGGCTTCTCGATAAAATCGAAGGCACCGCGCTTGATGGCGGAAACGGCTGTCTCGACGTTGCCATGACCCGAAATCATCACCACCGGCAAATCCGGGTGACGTATCTTGATCTCGTCCAGCAGCGCCAGCCCGTCGAGCTTGCTGCCCTGCATCCAGATATCGAGAAATATCAGGCGCGGCACGCGCTCGGCGATGGTCGCGAGCGCACTGTCGCTGTCATGCGCCGTGCGGGTCTCGTGGCCCTCGTCGGAGAGAATACCGGAGACAATCTCGCGAATGTCTTCCTCGTCGTCCACCACCAGAATATCAGATGCCATAAGCTGCTTCCTTGTCGTTTGCCTCGGGAGCGATGGTCGCCAGTTCGCGGCGTGGCAGATGCACGCGGATCATGGCTCCCCTTCCCTGGTCGAATTCGGCGGGAGCATCGTGCAGTTCGAGCTGCCCGCCATGGTCTTCTATAATCTTCTTGACGATTGCCAGGCCGAGGCCCGTGCCCTTTTCCCGCATCGTCATATAGGGCTCAAGGATGCTGTGGCGGTTTTCCACCGGCAGGCCGCGACCGTTATCGATGACATCGACGGTGAAGCGGTCGCGCTCCCGATCAAGCGACGCCCGGACGAGGATGGTCGGCTCGCCCCGTTCCTCCCCGGCACCAACCGCATCGATCGCCTCGACGGCATTCTTGATGATATTGCCGAACGCCTGTCCGAGCATGCGGGTATCGAACATGCCGACGAGCGGTTCGCTGCCGAGTTCGCGTTTGAACTTGACATGGTTGTTACCCATCTCCCGCAGGAAGGCAGCATCGCGGATGATGCTGCGCAGGTCCGTGGGCTCCATGGTAGGCTTTGGCATGCGGGCGAAGGAGGAGAATTCGTCGACCATACGTCCGATGTCGCCGACCTGGCGAATGATCGTATCTGTGCACTGGTCGAACACTGCGCGGTCGTTCTCGTCGATCTGCTTGCCGTAGCGCCTGCGGATACGCTCGGCGGAAAGCTGGATCGGCGTCAGCGGGTTCTTGATCTCGTGGGCAATGCGGCGAGCGACATCCGCCCAAGCCGTCGATCGCTGGGCGATGACGAGGTCGGTGATGTCATCGAGCGTGATGACATAGGACTCCTTCATGTCGCGCGTTTCTTCGCGCGTCACCTGGACGCTTAACGTGCGGACGGTTCCACCGCGCACCAGGCTGATCTGCTTGCGGAAGTCATTGCGATGGCGAGCGGTCGCTTCCGTCACGACCTGATCGACCTCGGGGGCAATCTCGGCAAGGCTCTTGCCCAGCAGTTCGTTGCTCGAAAGCGTCAGCAGCACTTCTGCGGAAAGGTTGACGATAGTGATGCGGCGATCGTGCTCGACGCCGATGACGGCTGCGGTAACGCCCGACAATACGGCCTCGATAAAGCGGCGACGGTCGTCGACCTCGTCCTTGGCCTCAAGGATCTCGTCACGCTGGGTGCGGATCTCGGAAATCATCTTGTTGAACGTCCGCGACAGGCTGCCGACGTCGCCATCGGCCGCACGCACCGGCACCAGCACATTCATGTTGCCGGAGGCGACGTTGTCGGCCGCACTGATCAACAGCCGGATCGGCCGGACGATCCGGTCGGCGACAGCGATGGCGGTCCAGATTGCCGCCAGCAGGACGATCAGGGCAAAGCCGATATAGAGAACTGCAAAGGCGATCTGGAGGGACATGCGCCCCTCTTCCATACCCTTGTACTCGGCGGTGTTTTCCTCGACCATGCGCATGGCATTCATCACGCGCGGATCGACGGCCCGAACGGTGTACAGGAAAGCGCCGGGAATTTCGTCGAGCTTGATGATGGCACCGACGAGGTTGGTCACGCCCGGGGGAATGAGTGTCGGCTGTCCGCCGGCTGAGGCTTCCAGCGCATCCTTGGGAATGGCCGGCAGCGGCCGCTCCGTCTTGATGTCAGCCTGGACGATGGCCGAACCGTCGCCGCGAACCAGGAAGGCGCCCAGGAGACCGCGCCCTTTGGCCTGACGGGTCATCAGGTCCGCAAAGCCCGTCCTGTCCAGGCTGTAGAGCGTGTGGTTGCGCTCGAGGTCGTTGCCCATCGACGCGGTCTGCCCCTGCAGGTAGCTCGCATTTTCCATGAGATAAGCCTGCGCAACGTTCTGCGACGAGCGGATGATCTGCTGGGTTCGTAACGCGAACCAACGATCAAGGCCGACATTCAGCGTCAAGCTGGCAAATATCGCCACGAGGATGGCTGGCGTTATGGCGACGATGGAGAACAGCACGACGATGCGGATATGCAGGCGGGCTGCGGCACGACCACGGCTACGCGCCTTGAAAAGCCGGAAGACTTCGCGACCGATCAGGATGATCAGCGCCGCGACGAACAGCGAATTGACGATAACGGAGGCGACGACGACATGGGAGGTGGGCGGAACGGGTGTCAGGCCGAGCAATATGAAAAGCGTCACGCCGGCGCAGAGCAAGGCTCCGCCTGCCAGTATCAGGCCGGGCAAGGCAAAGCTCGCACGGCGGTCGGTGACCTTGACGATCGCCTGGCCGCTGACAGACGGCGCTACAGCGTCCTCGTTCATACATTCGTCTCCCGGCACCGGCGCTCGGAAGCGCTTGGCCCACTGGATAAACCGGGTTTGCAGGACACAGCATTCGGCAATCTGCGACCAGGAGGGTAACCTACCCGTCACAACGTCGAGTTGGCCAGGAGTCGGCACACTGTGAGTGCATCAACCTTCAGACAGCTTCGATACATTGCGATTGTCGCAAGACCGCCTCGGAAATTCCTCCACCGGCTGCGTGACCTTTAAGCAACGCATTGTGGCGAAAATGCAACGGTTGCGAGGCGGTTGTCAAGCCGTGCGCGAACTGCGGTACACGGAGACGCCCAGTTCCCGGATCTTCTTGCGCAAAGTATTGCGGTTGAGACCGAGGAGATCGGCCGCCTTGATCTGGTTACCCCGTGTGGCCGTCAGCGCGGCCAGAATCAGCGGATATTCGAGCTCCGTGAGAACGCGATCGTAAAGGCCGGGCGGTGGCAGGTTATCGCCGAAGCTGGTGAAATAGGCGCGCATGTTTTCTTCCACCGCCTGGGCGATGGTCATCGTTCCCGTGCGTACCGGGCCCTTGTCGATCGGGCTGTCGGCGACATCGGCGCGGAGTTCCGAATCGATGATCTCGCGGGTGATGACTTCCTGCGGATAGAGCGCCATCAGGCGTCGGATGAGGTTTTCCAGCTCGCGGACGTTGCCGGGCCACGGATAGGCTTTCATCAGCTCAAGCGCTTCGGTGTCGAATCGCTTGGTACCGAGACCTTCTTTTTCGGCCTGCTGGATGAAATGGCGGACCAGATCAGGAATGTCCTCGGCGCGGTCGCGCAGCGGCGGCAGGCGCAGCGGCACGACGTTGAGGCGGTAATACAGGTCTTCGCGGAAAACGCCCTGGTTGATCGCCTGCTTCAGATCCTTGTTGGTAGCCGCGACAATGCGGACATCGGTGCGGATCGGCGTGCGACCACCGACTGTGGTGTACTCCCCCTGCTGCAGAACGCGCAGCAATCGGGTCTGGGCATCCATCGGCATGTCGCCGATTTCATCCAGGAACAGCGTGCCGCCCTCGGCCTGCTCGAAACGACCTGTCGAGCGATTCTGGGCGCCGGTGAAGGCTCCCTTTTCATGGCCGAACAGTTCCGATTCGATCAGGTCTCGCGGAATGGCTGCCATGTTGATGGCGACGAAGGGACCGTTTCGGCGCTTACCGTAGTCGTGTAGCGCCCGGGCGACGAGCTCTTTGCCGGTGCCCGATTCGCCGGTGATCATCAGCGTCAGGTCGGTCTGCATCAGGCGGGCGAGCACCCGGTAGATTTCCTGCATCGCCGCCGAACGGCCGACGAGTGGCATTCCGTCCTGCATGTCGTCCTCGATCTTCATCGGGCGACGCTTCGGCTCGGCGAGCGCGCGGCCGATGATGGCGATCAGTTCGGTAAGGTCGAACGGCTTCGGCAGGTAGTCGTAGGCCCCCTTCTCCGACGCCTTGATCGCCGTCATGAACGTATTCTGCGCGCTCATCACCAGCACAGGCAGTTCAGGCCTTGCCTTCTTGATGCGCGGCAGCAGGTCGAAGGCGTTCTCGTCGGGCATCACCACGTCGGTGACCACAAGATCGCCCTCGCCGGCGGAAATCCAGCGCCAGAGCGTGGCGGCATTGGACGTGATGCGCACATCGTACCCTGCCCGGCTGAGGGCCTGGTTGAGAACTGTGCGAATGGCCGCATCGTCGTCAGCGACAAGTATCGTAGCAGTCATCTGGAAGATCCTGTGGTGTTCGCGGGAAGGGAGTCTTCGGGAGTGGTACCCTTGGAAGCCGGCATCAAAACGCGGAAGGTGGTCTTGTGGTTCTGGCTGTCGCATTCGACAATGCCGCCGTGATCGCCAATGATCTTGGCGACCAGCGCAAGGCCGAGGCCGGTGCCGTTGGTCTTGGTGGTGATGAACGGATCGAACAGGTGCGGCAGCAAATCGGCCGGCACGCCCGGTCCATTGTCGATGACGCAGAACTCCAGCGGCAGCGAAATCTTTTCGCGCGAGCCGGCAACCGAAAGCCGAATGCCCGGTCGATAGGCGGTGGTCAGCACGATCTCGCCATCGGGGCGGTCGGCAACGGCCTCAGCGGCGTTCTTGATGAGGTTGAGAAAGACCTGCACAAGCTGGTCCCGGTTGGCGTAGACGGCTGGCAACGACGGATCGTAGTTCTCGGTGATCTTGATGTTGCGCCCGAAGCCCGCCTTGGCGACGGCCTTCACCCGGTCGAGCACGGAGTGGATATTGACCGGCGTCCGGTCGACCGGTCGCTCGTCGGAGAACACTTCCATGCGGTCGACGAGCGATACGATCCGGTCGGTCTCGTCGCAGATCAGACGGGTCAGGGCGCGGTCATCGTCTGCAGCCGACTGTTCGAGCAACTGGGCGGCGCCGCGAATGCCCGAAAGCGGGTTCTTGATTTCATGGGCGAGCATCGAGGCGAGACCGGTAACGGAACGGGCTGCGGCTCTGTGCGTCAGTTGACGGTCGATCTTGTCGGCCATCGAGCGTTCCTGGAAGACAATCACGACGCAGCCGGGCTCGCTCACCACCGGCGCCACGTAGATGTCGACAAGCTTGTCCTGGCCGAGGCGCGGCGAACTCAGGTCGACGCGGTATTCGCTGACCGGCGCGCGGCGTTCGCGCACCTGGTCTATCAGTCCGATCAAAGGGCTGCCAAAAGGAATGAAGGTCGAGATATTGTAGCGCGCCAGATGCGAGGCACTGGCGCCGAAGAATGCCTCGGCCTCCCAGTTGGCAAAAACCATCAGGCCGGCCTCGTCGACCATGACGACGGGGTTCTGGATGGCGTTGAGCACCGCCATGGCAACGGTGTGGCCGGCGGGCTCGTGTTTTGACCCGGAAGTCATGCTGCCTCCTGCGTCATTTGGGAGCCGCCCGATTGACCGGACAGCGCCTCGTGTAAAAGCGATGCCACCTGCCCTGCATCGGTCGATGTCATGATGACCGATTTGTCGAAGGCCGGCGCATGGCGATCGAGATACCAACCCAGGTGCTTGCGCGCATGACGCAAGCCGACCTGAGCACCATGGAATTCGAGCATGGCGTGATAATGGTCGACAGCAATGTCGGCGATCTCGGTTGCCGAAGGGGCTGCATGGCCGGCAAGGAAACCGGCGTGCCAGGGTCGCCCCTGGCATCCGCGTCCCACCATGACGGCATCGGCGCCCGAGCGACGGAGGATCTCGGCAACGTCCCCGGATGTCTCGACATCGCCGTTTGCAACCAGGGGAATGGAGACAGCGTCGCGCACTGCGCGGATCGCATCCCAATCGGCGCGCCCCTGATAGAACTGCATGCGCGTTCTACCGTGGATCGTGACGAGCTTGATGCCGGCCTGCTCGGCGCGCCTTGCGATATCGGGGGCATTGATGGACTTCTCGTCCCATCCAAGGCGCATCTTCAGCGTTACCGGCACGTCGACGGCGTTGACCGTTGCCTCGATCAGCGACAGTGCATGATCGGGCTCGCGCATCAGGGCCGAACCGGCATAGCCGCCAATGACCTTCTTGGCCGGGCAACCCATGTTGATATCGATGATATCTGCGCCGTTTCCGGCGGCAATCTTCGCAGCTTCCGCCAGCCAGTAGGCATCGCGACCGGCAAGTTGCACCATATGGGGCTTTAGACCTGCATGCTTGAGGCGCGACCAGGATTCTGCCGTGTCCTGAACGAGCTCGCGGCTCGCCACCATTTCAGTGACGACAAGGCCCGCACCGAAGCACATTGCCAGTTGGCGAAAGGGCAGATCCGTCACCCCGGACATCGGCGCAAGCACCACCCGGTTTCTAATCTGGACAGGCCCGATGGACAAAGGGGATGCAATGTCGATGGCTGACAATCGGTTATCTTTCGGGCACGCGAGGAATTTGCACTATTTTTAGCCACAATTACGATGCTTGCCAAGCGCTTTCGGAGGTGCTCGATATTTTTTGGGCAAATGCTGGAAAAGCCCGGGGGGAGACGATAGACCCGCTTTCAGAACTTGACTGACAATCCGGGGTTTAGGACGCAAATGCACGCAAAGCAACCGATCAAGATCGGAATTATCGTCGTTGCGGCCGGGCGGGGCGAGCGGGCAGGTTCACCGGAAGACGGGCCGAAGCAGTATCGTCCGATCGGCGGCAAGGCGATTATCGCCCATACGCTTGAAGGCTTTATGACGTGGCGCCAGCCTTTGCAAATAGTCGTGGTTATTCATCGTGATGACGAAGCGCTGCTGGCGAAGGCGCTTGGGGGAATCAGCGAAGCAGCATCGGTCTCCACCGTATTTGGCGGCGAGACACGCCAGCAATCCGTGCTGGCCGGCCTGAGGTCGCTGGAGGCTGCCGACGTCACTCATGTGCTGATCCACGATGCGGTCCGCCCGTTTTTTAACCATACCCTCCTCGACGAGATCATGACCGCGCTCGACAACGGCGCCTCGGCCGTGCTGCCTGCGATACAGGTCGCCGATACGCTGAAGCGGCTCGGCTCTGTCGGTCTCGTGGTTGAAACCGTTGCCCGCGCCGGGCTCTACGCTGCCCAGACGCCGCAGGCCTTCGAGCTTACCGCTATTCTTGCCGCCCATGAAAAGGCCGCGCTCGACGGTCGGTCGGATTTCACGGATGATGCATCGATTGCCGAATGGGCAGGTCTGCCGGTCCAACTGGTGGCCGGTAGCCCGGACAACATCAAACTGACGATCGCAAGGGATATCAGCATGGCAGATGAGAGAATGTCGGCAAACCTTCCCGACGTGCGGACCGGCAACGGCTACGACGTACATCAACTGGAGCCCGGCGACGGTGTCACTCTCTGCGGCATATTCCTGCCCCATGACCAGCGGCTGAAAGGCCATTCAGACGCCGACGTGGCGCTGCATGCCCTGACCGATGCGCTGCTTGCCACCTGCGGTGCAGGCGATATCGGCGATCACTTCCCGCCAAGCGACCCGCAGTGGCGAGGAGCCGCATCGCGGATCTTCATCGAGCATGCTGCCCGGATCGTTCGCGATGCTGGCGGGACGATCATGAATGCCGATGTGACGCTGATCGCCGAAGCGCCAAAGATCGGCCCGCACCGGCTCGAAATGCGCCAGAAGCTCTCGGAATGCCTCGGAATCAGTCTCGACCGCTGCTCGGTCAAGGCGACCACGAACGAGGAAATCGGCTTTATCGGCCGCCGCGAGGGCATTGCGGCGATTGCGACGGCGACAGTGGTCTACAGGAGCAACAAGCCATGAGCACCTTTACCGATCCGGTCGCAACACTCGCGGCCCGGCTTGTCACGCTTTGCAAGTCGCGCGGCTTCATGGTGGCCACTGCGGAATCCTGTACGGGCGGCCTGATTGCCGGCTCGCTCACGGATGTCGCCGGGTCGTCGGCAGTGGTAGACCGTGGCTTCGTCACCTATACCAACACGGCGAAGATGGAGATGCTCGGGGTGCAGGAAGCGACGCTTGTGGCCTATGGCGCTGTGTCTGCAGAGACCGCGCTGCAGATGGTTCAGGGCGCCCTGTTCCGCTCGCATGCAGCGCTTGCCGTTGCCGTCACCGGCATTGCCGGTCCGGGCGGCGGCTCCGCCGAAAAACCGGTCGGGCTCGTGCACCTCGCCGCTCGTGCCCGCAGCGGCGCGATCGTTCATCGTGAGATGCGCTATGGCGATCTCGGTCGGGATTCCGTGCGGCTGGCAACCGTGGCGACCGCGCTGGAGATGCTGCTGGATCTCGCTCAGGCGTAGATCTTGCCGGCCCGGGTCTCGAAGGCTTCCGTGAACATGCGGAACGCCCTGTCGAACATCGAGCCCATCAGCGCGCCGAGAATACGGCTCTTGAATTCGTAGTCGATGAAGAAGTCGATGGTGCAGCCCCCGTTTCCGTCGGGCTGGAAGCGCCAGCGGTTGTCGAGATATTTGAAGGGGCCGTCGATGTACTGCACGTCGATGGCGTGCTCCGCCCGGTTGAGCAGCACCTGTGTGGTGAAGGTCTCGCGGATGGCCTTGTAGCCCACCGTCATGTCGGCAACCAGCAAGGTCTTGCCGTCGCGCTCCTTGCGGCTGCGCACCACGAGGCCGTTGCAGAGCGGCAGAAATTCCGGATAGCGCTCGACATCGGCGACGAGGTCGAACATCTGATCGGGCGTATGGGGAACAGGACGGTGGGTTTCGAACTTTGGCATGAGCGGCAATTAAGCGGGCGGACCCAGAAGATCAAGAAGCCTGCGCATCTGGCGGCGCGATTTTAGTTGGAAAACGGGAACATTGGGTCCGTTCTGCACCAGCGAAGCGACCACCAGGGGCGCAAAGCGATTGTCGAACGTCCAGACATAGCGCAGGAACTCCCAATCGAGCTTCTCGGGACAACCAGGCGCCATCTCGGGCCGCGTTCGGCCGATCCATCGGAACCAGCGCGTCGTTATTCCCCAGATGCAGAGAAGACGCGGCATGCGCACCCAGATGACGATGTCGGTGCGAGGGAGGCGGATGTCAAAACTGGTGGGACCGGTACCGTCGAAGGCCCATCTGTCCTCCTGCACCTTTTCGGCCATCAGCCGCCGCTGTTCCTGCTTGTCGCGCTGAGCCCAGCCGGGGAGCCAGAGAATATCACGATCGATCGAGACATAGGTGAGGCCGAAGCGTGCGGCCAGATATTGCGACAAGGTCGATTTACCGCCGCCGGAGCAACCGATCACCATGATGCGACTGGCTTTTGCGATGCGACCGGCCACGTCTGTGATATCAGTCAGGTAGTTCGGGGCCTCGGGCTTCGTTAATGCAGTCATCGCCTGCCTCCGCGTTGATCGCCCTGCCCTCATCGAACCTCAGAGACCAAGGCTGCTATTCGCGGACGACGCCCTAAACCGCTTCGATGACCGGCGGATGACAGCGGGAGATCACCATTCCAACCTCAGTTGGTCGGACAGAACAGGCTCACTCCAGTAGTGCCGCCTACTCCGCCGCCATCAGCACCTTTCGCTCGCGCGCCGCACGAAGCCGCGCGAAATCGTCTCCGGCGTGGTGGGAGGATCGTGTCAGGGGGCTGGACGCCACCATCAGGAAGCCCTTGGTGTAGGCAACCGTCTCGTAGGACTTGAACTCGTCCGGCGTGACGAAGCTCATCACGGCATGGTGCTTGCGGGTCGGCTGCAGATACTGGCCGATGGTCAGGAAGTCGACATCGGCGGTGCGCAGGTCGTCCATCAGCTGCAGCACTTCGTTGCGCTCTTCGCCGAGGCCGACCATGATGCCGGACTTGGTGAACATTGTCGGGTCGAGTTCCTTCACGCGCTGTAGCAGGCGGATGGAGTGGAAATAGCGTGCACCGGGGCGGACCGTCAGGTAGTTGCCGGGCACCGTTTCCATGTTGTGGTTGAAGACGTCGGGCTTGGCAGCGACGACCCGCTCCAGCGCACCGGGCTTCTTCAGGAAGTCAGGCGTCAGGATCTCGATGGTGGTCAGCGGAGACGAGGCCCGGATCGCCCAGATCACCTTCTCGAAATGCTCGGCGCCGCCATCGGCGAGGTCGTCACGGTCGACTGACGTAATGACCACGTGGCTGAGGCCCATTTCCTTGACGGCCTTGGCGACGTTTTCAGGCTCCGCCATGTCGAGGGCATTGGGCTTGCCGGTCGAGACGTTGCAGAAGGCACAGGCGCGGGTGCAGATCTCGCCCATGATCATGAAGGTCGCGTGCTTCTTCTCCCAGCACTCGCCAATGTTGGGGCAGCCCGCCTCTTCGCAGACGGTGACGAGCTTGTGTTCCTTGACGATGGCGCGCGTTTCCGCGTAGCCCTTCGAGGTCGGGGCCTTGACGCGGATCCAGTCCGGCTTGCGCAGCACTTCGGTATCGGGCTTGTGGGCCTTTTCCGGGTGGCGGATGCGCAGGGCGGATGGATTGATGGTGTCGAGAATCGTGACCATAACGTTCTTTCTGCCGCCTAGAGCGACAAACCTATCGCTGGACGAGCCGGGCGAGAAATATCAGAATGCAGGCACCGAGGAAACCGGTGATGAAAAAGCCCATGCGTGTGTCTGCCACGGCGATGTGGAACTGGGTCAGGATGGCGTTTGCCACCACCGATCCGACGATGCCGAGCACGATATTCAAGAGGATGCCATAACGCGCTTCCATCAGCTTGCCGGCCAGCCAGCCAGCAAGTCCGCCGATGATGATAGCGCCAATCCAACCTACGCCCATGATTTGCCCTTAGCCTCAGGCTATCGCTCGCGCCAGCAACACCACAATGATGGCGCCAACGGTCGCATGAATGATCTGCACGACCAGCAGATTTTGGATGCCGAGCGAGATGCCCAGCGCGTGAAACAGAAAGCCACCGACGAACGCACCGATGACGCCGCTCAGCAGGCAGCTGAGCAAACCGCCGCCGCCGACTACTAGGCTGGCGAGGAAGCCCGCCACGAGGCCGATCAGCAGGAATACGACCCAAGGCTGCGATAGAATTGACATGATAATCTCCTTTGCATTGGTCCGCTCCAATAGAGGGCGGCTTAGCGGTCTATCAAGCGTTCAGCGCGCGGCCGTAGGCGTCCAGCGATGCTTCCTTCATCGTCTCCGATACCGTCGGATGCGGGAAGATGGTGTGCATGAGCTCTTCTTCCGTCGTCTCCAGGTTCATCGCGATGACGAAGCCCTGGATAAGTTCGGTGACCTCGGCGCCGACCATGTGCGCGCCAAGCAATTCGCCCGTCTTGTTGTCGAAGATGACCTTGCAAAGCCCCTGGTCTTCGCCGAGCGCAATGGCCTTGCCGTTGGCAGCGAAAGGAAAGCGGCCGACGCGGATGTCGCGGCCGAGTTCCTTGGCCTTGGCTTCTGTAAGGCCGACCGATGCCACCTGCGGATTGCAGTAGGTGCAGCCGGGAACCTTGCTCTTGTCGGTGGCGTGGACATTCGGCAGTCCGGCGATCTTCTCGACGCAGACGACGCCTTCATGCTCGGCCTTATGGGCAAGCATCGGAGGACCCGCGACATCGCCGATCGCATAGATGCCGGGGACGTTGGTCTTGCCGTAGCCGTCGATGACAACGCAGCCGCGATCGGTCTTCACGCCGAGCGCTTCGAGACCGAGATTGTCGATATTGCCAACGACGCCGACGGCCGAAATCATCCGGTCGGCGGTGATCTGCTGGCTCTTGCCATCCTTGGTCTCGATGGTGGCGGTGATGCTGTCGGCTGATTTTTCGACTTTGGTGACCTTGGCGTCGAGGATGAACTTGAGGCCGCGCTTCTCGAGTTGCTTCTTGGCGATGGCGGAAATCTCGACATCTTCGACAGGCATGATCGAAGACATGACCTCGACGACGGTGACGTCGACGCCCATGGAACGATAGAAGCTGGCGAACTCGATGCCGATGGCGCCGGAGCCCATGACGAGCAGCGTCTTCGGCAGAGCCTGGGGCTTCATAGCCTCGAAATAGGTCCAGATGAGCTTGCCGTCCGGCTCGATGCCCGGCAACGCACGCGGACGAGCGCCGGTGGCGACGATGATGTGCTTGGCGTTGTAGGTGCCGTCTTCGCTCTTGATGTTCTTCGGCAGCGGGTTCTGCGGCTGAACGGCAGGCTTCTTCGACTTGGTGACGACGATCTCGCCGAGCTTGGTGATTTTCGCTTCACCCCAGATGACGTCGATCTTGTTCTTCTTCATCAGAAAGGCAACGCCGCCGGTCAGCCGCGCGGAAACGGCGCGCGAACGGGCGACGACTGCGGTCACGTCCGGCTTGACGGTGCCTTCGAGCACCAGGCCGTAATCTTTGAAATGGTTGGCGTGGTCCATCACCTCGGCCGAGCGAAGCAGCGCTTTGGTCGGGATACAGCCCCAGTTCAGGCAGATTCCACCGAGATGCTCGCGCTCGACGATCGCCGTCTTGAGGCCCAGTTGGGCTGCGCGGATCGCCGCCACGTAACCGCCGGGGCCGGAGCCGATGATAATGACGTCGTAGTTCTCTGCCATTTTAATTCCTGTCTTGTCGTTTCTTGTCGTTGCTGGCCGCACGAAAACCAGGGCCAGCCGAGAGATCAATCAAAGTCCAAGCATCATCCGCACGATCGGCTCGAGGCCGCGGCCAAGTGCCTTTGTATTTTCAACATCGAGGTGAACACCGTCGAGCGGTGTCGTGACGGCAACCGAGGCACCGTCGAAGAAGCCACAGCCCGTCTCGTCCGCCAGGTCGCGATAGAGCGTCGCCAGCTTCGGCGATTCTTCCACGCCGCCGGCAAACATCGCGGCAAATGGCGCATTGGCCGTTTCGCAGATGATCGGCGGCGCAACGATCAGGATTTCCGGGGCATCGTAGTCGAACGCCCAGTCGTGGTGGCGGATCAGCCCAACGAGCCGCCCCATCCCCTGGCAGGCGGCAAAGGCCGAACCGGCCAGCACCGGCTTCATGTCGTTGGTGCCGAGCAGGATGACGACGAGATCGACCGGCGCATGCGTCTCGAGGATGGTCGGCAGGATCCGCGCTCCATTGCGATCGCCATCGGCGAGATGGTCGTCGAAGGCCGTGGTGCGGCCATTCAGACCTTCCGCAATGACGCGAACCTTGCCGCCGAGTGCTTCCTGCAGCACGCTCGGCCAGCGGTTTTCGAATTCATGCCGACCGAGCGTGTCGGCATCGTAGCCCCAGGTCAGGGAGTCGCCGTAGCAAAGAACAGTTTTCATGGCAGTGCCTCCGGTTCCCCTACCCCTTGCGGGGAGGGGCTAGGGGTGGGGGTGGCAATCGCCGCTACGATTCGTCTCAGCACCAATGGCATGTCCAACATCACGTCCGTATTTGAGAACCGCATCACGCGAAAGCCTTCGCCTCGTAGATAAGTATCACGTACGGCATCACGCAAGCGCTGATCCCTATCGTCATGAATCTTGCCGTCAACCTCGATAATCAATCGTCGTCCAAGGCATACAAAATCCGCGACGTAGGGCCCGATAGCCATTTGCCTACGGAAATGTGTATCTTTTAATTCAGTCATCTCTCGGCGAAGGGCGGTCCAAAGACGGCGTTCTGCGTCGGTCATGAGCTTGCGCAGCTTGTGAGCATTCCGGGCAGCTGAGGCGCTGGGGGAATTTGGCTTGTCCCGATTCCATGCCATACAATGCCTTCCCTATGGAACCACCCCCACCCGTCCGCTGACGCGGACACCCTCCCCGCGAGGGGGAGGGAAATTCGCTAAACCAGCATGCCCATCGGGTTCTCGATGTAGCCCTTGAAGGCGGCGAGAAGCTGGGCGCCGAGGGCACCGTCAACGCTGCGATGATCGGTCGACAGCGTGACGCTCATCACGGTGGCGATCGCCATTTCGCCCTTCTTGACGATGACGCGCTGCTCGCCTGCGCCCACGGCCAGGATGGTCGAGTGCGGCGGGTTGATGACGGCGGCAAATTCCTTGACGCCCATCATGCCCATGTTCGAGACCGACGTCGTGCCGCCCTGGAACTCTTCCGGCTTCAGCTTGCGTTCCTTGGCCCGCTTGCCGAGGTCCTTCATCTCGTTGGAGATTGCAGACAACGTCTTCAGCTCGGCCTTGCGGATGATCGGCGTGATCAGGCCGCCCGGGATGGAGACGGCGACGCCGACGTCCACGTGCTTGTGCTTGACCATGGCGTTCTCGGTCCACGACACGTTGGCATCCGGGACATCGCGGAGCGCAAGTGCCATCGCCTTGATGATCATGTCGTTGACCGACAGCTTGTAGGCCGGCGCGCTGTCCTTGCGCGGTGCGGCATCGTTGAGCTGCGCGCGCAACGCCATCAGCGCATCGAGATTGCAATCCACCGTGACATAGAAATGCGGGATGGTCTGCTTGGATTCGACCAGACGCTTGGCGATGATCTTGCGCATGTTGTCATGCGGCACAAGCTCGTAGGAGCCGGCTTCGAACAGCTTCATGACGGCTTCGTCCGACGCACCCTTCGGCAGGCTCGCGGCTGGGGCCGATGCAGCTGTTGCAGACGGTGCGGAGGCCGCTTTGGCGCCGCCACCAGCTACCGCAGCTTCGACATCGCTCTTGACGACGCGACCATGCGGGCCGGAGCCGGCCACTGCCGACACATCAATTCCGGCTTCCTTCGCCAGGCGACGGGCAAGCGGCGACGAGAAGGTCCGGGCGCCGCTGGCAGCTGCAGGAGCGGCCTTCGGCGCAGCAGGTGCTGCGGCAGCGACCGCCGGCGCATCCGCCTTGACGGCTTCCTCGGCCTTGGAGGCAGGTGCAGCTTCCGACTTCGGCGCGGACGCTGCAGCCGGGGCTGCGGAACCCGCACCGCTCGCAGCAGCACCGACGTCCTCGCCATCGGCGGCCAGTATGGCGATCAACGCGTTGACCTTGACGCCCTGAGTACCGGCGGCAACGACGAGCTTGGCAACGGTGCCCTCGTCGATTGCCTCGACTTCCATGGTGGCCTTGTCGGTTTCAATCTCGGCCAGCACGTCGCCGGACTTGACCTGATCGCCTTCCTTGACCAGCCACTTGGAGAGCGTACCCTCTTCCATGGTCGGCGACAGGGCAGGCATGGTGATGTTGATAGGCATCGAAAGACCTTCCCCTTATTTGTAGCAGACGGCTTTCACCGCATCGACGACTTCGCCGACGTTCGGAAGGGCCAGCTTTTCGAGATTGGCGGCGTAGGGCATCGGAACGTCCTTGCCGGCGATCGTCAGGATCGGCGCATCGAGGTAGTCGAAAGCCTGCTGCATGACGCGGGTGGCGATTTCGGTACCGACCGAGTTCTGCGGATAGCCTTCCTCGACGGTGACGAGGCGACCGGTCTTCTTCACCGATTCGATAACGGTCGGCAGATCCATCGGACGCAGCGTGCGCAGATCGATCAGTTCGACGTCGATGCCGAGCTGTTCGAGTTCGGCGACAGCCTTGACCGCGTAGGTCATGCCGATGCCGAACGAAACGATCGTCACGTCCTTGCCGGTACGGTGGATACGGGCCTTGCCGATCGGCAGCACGAAGTTGTCCATCTTCGGCACATCGAAATGCTGGCCGTAGAGGATTTCATTCTCGAGGAAGACCACCGGGTTAGGATCGCGGATTGCAGCCTTCAGAAGGCCCTTGGCGTCGGCTGCCGTGTACGGCATGACAACCTTGAGGCCCGGGATCTGGCTGTACCAGGCAGAGTAGTCCTGGCTATGCTGGGCACCGACGCGGGCAGCCGCACCATTCGGGCCACGGAAGACGATCGGCGCACCCATCTGGCCGCCGGACATATAGAGCGTCTTGGCAGCCGAGTTGATGATCTGGTCGATGGCCTGCATGGCGAAGTTGAACGTCATGAACTCGACGATCGGCTTCAGACCTGACATGGCGGCACCGACGCCGATACCGGCAAAGCCGTGCTCGGTGATCGGGGTATCGATAACGCGGCGGGCGCCGAATTCCTGCAGCAACCCTTGCGTCACCTTGTACGCGCCCTGGTACTCGGCCACTTCCTCGCCCATGACAAAGACGTTATCGTCAGCGCGCATTTCTTCGGCCATGGCGTCGCGGAGTGCGTCGCGTACGGTCGTCGAGACCATTTCGGTGCCGGCCGGGATGTCCGGATCGGCAGCGATATGAGCCTTTGGCTGGGCCGGTACCTTGCTGTCGGCGCGGGCCGTCGGCTCATCGGCCGATTGGCGGGCCTTGCCGCCGGCGTCGTTGCTGGTCGCAGCCGGCGTGTCGGCATCGGCCTTGGGGGCCGCAGCCTCTTCGGTGTCCGAACCGGCGCTCATGGCGTCGGTGCTTTCACCTTCGGCCAGCAGGATCGCGATCTTGGCATTGACCTTGACGCCCTGGGTGCCTTCGGCGACCAGGAGCTTGCCGATCGTGCCTTCGTCGACGGCTTCGACTTCCATCGTCGCCTTGTCGGTTTCAATTTCGGCAATGACGTCGCCGGAGGTGACCTTGTCACCTTCCTTCTTCAGCCATTTGGACAGTGTGCCTTCTTCCATCGTCGGAGAGAGGGCGGGCATCAGGATATCGATAGGCATGGGTTCCCTCCCCGATCAGAGCAGAATGTCTGTATAGAGCGCGGATGCATCCGGCTCCGGCTCGGACTGGGCGAAATCGGCACTGTCAGCAACGATATCGCGAACATCCTTGTCGATCGCTTTCAGATCGTCTTCGGATGCCCAGCCCTTTCCGACCAGGCGCAAGCGCACCTGCTCGATCGGATCATGTTCTGAGCGCATCTTCTGCACTTCGTCCTTGGAGCGATACTTCGCCGGGTCGGACATCGAATGGCCGCGATAACGGTAGGTCAGCATTTCGAGAATGATCGGGCCCTTGCCGGACCGGCAATGCTGGAGCGCCTCGTCGGCTGCCGCCTTGACGGCGCGCACATCCATGCCATCGACCTGCATACCGGGAATGCCGAAGCCCGAACCGCGAAGCGAATAGTTGGACTGCGCCGTCGCGCGGGCCGAGGACGTGCCCATGGCGTAGTGGTTGTTCTCGATGATATAGACGATCGGCAGCTTCCAGAGAGCAGCCATATTGAAGCTCTCGTAGACCTGGCCCTGGTTGGCAGCACCGTCACCGAAATAGGCGACAGAGACGCTGTCATTGCCACGGTATTTGTTGGCGAAAGCGAGCCCGGTGCCGAGCGAAACCTGCGCGCCGACGATACCGTGACCGCCGTAGAAATGCTTCTCTTTCGAGAACATGTGCATCGAGCCGCCCTTGCCGTGCGAATAGCCGCTGCTGCGACCAGTCAGTTCGGCCATGACGCCACGCGCTTCCATGCCGCAAGCGAGCATGTGGCCGTGGTCGCGATAGGCCGTGATGACCTGATCGCCTTCCTTCTGGGCCATCTGCATGCCGACGACGACAGCTTCCTGGCCGATGTAGAGGTGACAGAATCCGCCGATGAACCCCATGCCGTACAACTGTCCGGCCTTTTCCTCGAAACGCCGGATGAGCAGCATTTCGCGGTAGGCTTTCAGCTCTTCGTCGCGATCGAAATCGGCGATAGGACCGCCGTTGGTTTCAACACGTGCTGACTTGGACGTTTTCCGGTTGGAAACGGACGCGATTTTCGGCGCCATTCAACCCTCCCCTGTGTGATAAGCATCGATCAATGGTGACGCGTAACATAGGGAAGATTAACAGATGCAGCAATGCCATAAACGCATGGCTAGTATTCGATATAAGTCACTGAAAAATAAATAAAATCTTCGATTAACTGAAATTCAGTTAATCGCGCTATTTGTTGAAGATGACGATTTCGTCGGCCTTGGAATAATCGAGCTGGTAACGGGCCTTTTCATCAAGCATGTCCTTGTCGAGCGATCCGTCGCTGAGCAGGGCAACCTCCTTTTCAAGGTGCTGTCGCTTAGCAACGAGATCGGCCAGATCCTTGGAGCGGGCCAGTCGCTGCTGCTCGAAGACTTCGGTCGCCCGCAGGCCGTAGTCGCCATGGACGCAGTGGTAGCCGAAATAGGATACGAAGGCGACGGTGATGGATGGAAGAACCAGGTGACCGAGCCGCTTCTTCTTATGATATTTTGTCCACATGCCGTTTGCCCATACGCTGTACCCGTGTGAGCGACACTAGACGGCAGAGATTAACCGTCCGTTGACCGTGTTGCGAGATCGACTAAAAAACCGCGCCCGAAGGCGCGGTTGGTAGAAAAGCGGATGCGTCTGGTATCAGCCGCGCAGGATGGACGTGCCGGCGTAGCGGGCCTGCGGACCGAGCATTTCCTCGATGCGGATCAGCTGGTTGTACTTGGCAAGACGGTCCGAGCGCGACAGCGAGCCGGTTTTGATCTGGCCGCAGTTGGTGGCGACCGCGAGATCGGCAATCGTCGAATCCTCGGTTTCGCCGGAGCGGTGCGACATGACGGCGGTGTAGCCGGCCTTGTGGGCCGTTTCGACGGCGTCGAGCGTTTCGGTCAGCGTGCCGATCTGGTTGACCTTAACGAGGATCGAGTTGGCGACGCCCATCTTGATGCCGTCGCGAAGGCGCGAGGAGTTGGTGACGAAAAGGTCGTCGCCAACCAGCTGGGTGGTCTTGCCGGCAAGCTCGGTCAGCGTCTTCCAGCCTTCCCAATCGTCTTCGGACATGCCGTCTTCGATCGACAGGATCGGATACTTGGCAGCGAGTTCGGCAAGGTATTCAGCCATGGCGCCCGGCTCCAGCGTGCGGCCTTCGCCTTCGAGAACGTACTTGCCGTCCTTGAAGAACTCGGTCGCAGCGCAATCGAGGCCGAGGTAGATGTCTTCGCCGGGACGATAGCCGGCCTTCTCGATCGACTTCATGATGAAGTCCAGGGCTTCCGGCGCGCTCTTCAGGCCCGGTGCGAAACCGCCTTCGTCGCCGACATTGGTGTTATGACCCTGGGCCGACAGCTCCTTCTTCAGCACGTGGAAAACTTCGGAGCCCATGCGGACGGCATCGGAGAAGGTTTCTGCACCGACGGGGAGAATCATGAATTCCTGGAAGTCGATCGGGTTGTCGGCGTGGGCACCGCCGTTGATGATGTTCATCATCGGCACAGGCAGAAGGCTGGCATAAGCGCCGCCGACGTAGCGATAGAGCGGCAAGTCGGCGCTCTGGGCAGCGGCCTTGGCGACGGCGAGCGATACACCGAGGATGGCGTTGGCGCCGAGGCGGGACTTGTTGGCCGTGCCATCCAGCTCAATCATCAGGTTGTCGATCTGGATCTGGTTTTCAGCATCGAGACCGCCGATGGCCTCAAAAATCTCGGTATCGACGGCTTCTACAGCCTTTTCGACGCCCTTGCCGTGGTAACGCGAGCCACCATCGCGCAATTCGACTGCCTCGTGGGCACCTGTCGAGGCGCCCGACGGGACTGCGGCGCGACCCATGCTGCCGTCTTCCAGATATACGTCGACTTCGACAGTCGGGTTGCCGCGGCTGTCGAGAATCTCGCGGGCGATAATGTCGGTGATTGCGGTCATGGCTGGTTCCTGCTCGCTGGTTATAATCGATTGAAATCTCTAAATCGAAGGCGTGACAATTACAATGCCATCACGCGCTTCGAATGAGGGAACGTCATAGCCGACTAAACCAAGATCATGTCAGCCTGTTGAACGCTCCCGCAGATGCTAGGCCTTGGCGATGGCGTCGAATGCCAGTAGCTTTTCGAGCAGCTGCGGCATGTCTTTCAGATGCACCATGTTGGGGCCATCGGACGGCGCATGGTCGGGATCCTCGTGGGTTTCGATAAAGACGCCGGCGACGCCGACGGCAACGGCCGCGCGGGCAAGGGTTTCCACGAATTCGCGCTGGCCGCCTGACGATGCGCCCTGGCCACCGGGCTGCTGCACGGAGTGGGTAGCATCGAAGATCACCGGAGCGCCCATCGCCGCCATGATCGGCAGCGAGCGCATATCGGAGACCAGCGTATTGTAGCCGAAGGAGGCTCCGCGTTCGCAGAGCAGGATATTCGGGTTTCCGCTGTCGTTAAGCTTGGCCAGCACGTTCTTCATGTCCCAGGGGGCGAGGAACTGACCCTTCTTGACGTTGATGATGCGGCCGGTCTTGGCGGCAGCGACCAGAAGATCGGTCTGGCGCGACAGGAAAGCCGGGATCTGCAGGACATCCACGGTCTTGGCGACAAGCGCGCACTGCTCTTCCGTGTGGATGTCGGTGAGCACCGGGAAACCGTATTCCTGCTTCAGATCGGCGAAGATCTCCAGAGCCGCTTCCAGCCCAAGGCCGCGCTGGGCGGACAGGGATGTGCGGTTGGCCTTGTCGAAGGACGACTTGTAGACGAGCCCGATACCGAGCGAGGCGCAGAGTTCCTTGAGCTTGCCGGCTATCGTGAAGGCATGGTCGCGGCTCTCCATCTGGCAGGGACCGGCAATCAGCGAGAGGCGCTTGCTGTTGGAGAAAGTGACCTTGCCGGGGCCTTCGCCGGCGACCACGTCCGAATTTGTCGAATGGCTCATGCTGTCTCCTCGAAGGCAAACAATGCCCCCTGCCCGGGAGCGGCCTTCACCAGAATAGTGTTGCTCTTGCGTGTGTAGGTCACGCCGTTACCAGCCAAATGCGCTTCTGTCACGGAAAGATCGCGAACGGCAAAGACGATTGCCCGCCCCCGCAGGCCCGGATCTTCACCGGATGGCGCCACCTCATAGAAGGCCTCCATCCCCTCGCCGCTCAAGATGTCGATTTCCACATTGGCCGACGATGCTGTGATGCCAAAGGAATGCGGAGCGATTGCGGCACCATTGCCAACTTCGCTGATGAGCCCGGAAAACGCCTCCGGACTGGCGGAGGACAGTACAATGCGCGAAATGCCGAGAACGCCGTTCGGATGCCTCTCCAGCGCGCTGCGATCCGTCGGCATCGCATTGATGCGCTCGCAGGTGAAAACGAAGAAATCCGGGGCACGCAAATCTGCAGCGAAGGCAAGTCGAAAGCCGGCGATCGATTCGGACCCGTCCGGCATGCGCAACGGCCTTTCGAACTCGAGGATCTTGCCGCCCGAGACCCCGCTGTCGAGAAAGCGCTGCTGGTCGCTTTCAGCATTGCCGGTTGCGAAGGCAATGGAGGAAAAACCATCGTCGCCGACGCGAAACCGGAAAGCCTGGTCGCGCGCGACGAAGACATTGCCGGCCAGCGCCGACGCCTCGCACTCCGAGAGACTGGCAATGCCGAGTGGCTCGAGATAGGTCTTGTCGGCAAAGAAAACGCAAGCATTTTCAGTACCAAAGGGATGCCGTGCATCGGCAGCGACAGTGAAGCCGACCTTGCTCAGCCGCTGGCGCGCAGAGGCTATATCACAGGTCGGCAGGACCAGATGGTCGATCGGGTAGGCTGCTGTCATGGTTTGTCTCCACCCTGCGAAGCCGTCAGCGACCGCAGCGCGACATGATCTTCCAAAAACGCGATTATTCCAACGGCGTTCACAAAGATTTAGTCACTTGCGGAACACATATGGAACAGATAGTGTCCGTTCTGGCTTTGTTTCGCACTTGGAGCACGAAAAACGATGTTGACGCGCAAGCAACAGGAACTGCTTCTCTTCATTCACGAACGAATGAAAGAGTCCGGCGTGCCGCCTTCTTTCGATGAAATGAAGGATGCGCTGGATCTGGCGTCGAAATCAGGCATCCATCGGCTGATCACGGCGCTGGAGGAACGCGGCTTCATTCGCCGCCTGCCGAACCGGGCGCGTGCCATCGAGGTCATCAAGCTTCCCGAGGCCTATAACCCGAATGCGCAGCCACGGCGCGGCTTTTCGCCGAGCGTCATCGAAGGCAGCCTTGGCAAGACGCCGGCTGTTGCCGCAGCGCCGACAAAGCCCGCAGTCGACGACCGCAGCGGCTCCGTCTCGCTGCCGGTCATGGGCCGAATCGCTGCCGGTGTTCCCATTGCCGCGATCCAGAACAACACCCACGACATCATGGTTCCAGCCGACATGGTCGGCGCCGGCGAGCATTACGCGCTCGAGGTGCGAGGCGATTCGATGATCGAGGCCGGCATCTTCGACGGCGATACGGTGATCATCCGAAATGCCAGTACGGCGAGCCCCGGCGACATCATCGTCGCCCTCGTCGATGACGAGGACGCCACGCTCAAGCGCTTTCGCCGCAAAGGTGCCTCCATTGCACTCGAGGCAGCCAACCCGGCCTACGAGACCCGCATCTTCGGCCCGGACAGGGTGAAGATCCAGGGGCGGCTTGTCGGCCTCATCCGCCGGTATCACTGACCGGTGACGTGGCGTCGGTACCGGTGAAAGCGGGCTTTCGCCAGTCGTAGGCTCGATGCCTCTCCCATGGACGGTCAAGGGCGCTGAACGCGGTGATGAACTCTGGCTTAGGAGAGCTTAAGTTGACCTCTATGGAACCTGTTTTGCGTAACGAAGCGCCGGTGTAGAGCACTGCACCGGACCGACAGCGATCAAGGCGAAGTTTGACCGGCGTGATGACAATGTCGGCGGTATCGCAGGCCGGCCCCAGATAAGCCGCGTCGGAGATAGTCACCAGCATCGCGCCCGTCTCGAGCATGGCAACGCACCAATCGCGACCATGGCAGGCAAACCCGCCGTCGACCGCATTGTCCAGAGCAGTTTCCATTGCTGACCGCAATGTGGCCTGATGCTCCGCATCCATACGGGTCGAGGGGCGGCCACGAACGGAATGGGACGGGGTCGAGTTGTCCGGCGGCAGCATTTGCGGCGGCGTATCCTCTGACACCAGCAGGGCTCGCTGCCATTGCTGATAGATAAAATCCGGGGGGCGTTCGCGGTTGCGCTCGAGGCGCCCCTGCCGGAACAGGGCGACGAGTTCGCCATCCTCCGAAATCAGCAGTTCCGATTTCTGGAGAGACGGTTGGAAGGCGGCGAAGGTCACCGAGGCTGCAATCAGCAACGCGCCGGCATGGCGCATAGGCGTCCGCAGCACCGTCATCAGCAGGAAGCCGGCAATAATGGTCGGGAAAAGTCCGGCAGGCAGGCGCGCGAAGGGCACATTGCCACCCCATGCCGCCACCGTCTTTGCGATGACCATGACGATATCGAGTCCCCACCCGGTGACTAGCCAGAATACGCCGTCTAGGCCGAAAGGCATCATCAGCATGGCAAGCATGCCGATCGGCATGACGATGAATGACACCACCGGCATGGCGGCAAGGTTGGCAACGAGGCCATAGGTCGCCAGCCTGTGAAAATGCTCAATCGAAAAGATCGCCGTCGACGCGCCGCCGATGAACGATGTCATGGCGACGCCTGTGAAGAAGCGGCTGACCGCCCGCACCGGCATCGGTGCCCGGAAAGCGGCAAACCGCCGCTCGCGGGGCGGACGTCCCTTCCATAGCGAATAGCCGGATACAAGGGCGATGGTCGCCGCATAGGACATCTGGAAACTCGGGCCGAGGATCTGCGACGGCGAGAGCACCAGGATGGCGATGGCCGATAGGGCGACATTGCGCAGGCTGAAGGATGGTCTGTCGAACAGCACCGCGACCAGCATGATCGCCATCATGATGAAGGCCCGTTCGGCCGATACCCCGAAGCCGGAAATGAAATAATAGGCGGTGACGGTGATCAGCGCACCGACGGCTGCAATTTTCTTGGTCGGAAAAGCCTGCGCCAATCCGGGAAACAGGCTCAGTACATGCCGGAGGCCGACATAGAAGATACCGGCCGACAAAGCCATATTCAGTCCCGAGATGGCGATGATATGGGCGAGGCCGGACACCCTTAGGGCATCCGTCGTTTCCGGCGAAATCGCCCGACGTTCGTCGTTGACCAGCGAAGCCGCGAAGGCGCCGGTGTCGCCGGGCAGGATCGAGCGGATTCGGTCTCCGATATGGCCGCGCAGCCCAGTCAGCCAGCGGTCGATCCTTTGGAGCGTGGTTCGCTCGCTGGTGTCGTCGACGCTGGCCATCATCAGTTGCGGCGTACCGTAGAAGAAACCGTTGGCACCGGTGCCTTCGAAATAGGCAGTGAACGCAAAATCGTGGAGGCCGGGCAGCGCAGGGCCTGCTGGCGGGCTTAACCGGGCCCTGCCCTCAACCACATCTCCGAGTTCGAACGGTACATCCTGGCCGCGCACAAGAAGGGATATCTGCTCCGGTGGCCGCCGAACGACAGGCGCGTCTGTCGCCAGCAGATCCAGCACGTAGCGCCACCGCCCTTTATCGTCCACTTCGCGGCGCTGAACTTGGCCGGTGATGGTGGTGGTCACGGGCGAGTCCAGCATGATCGTCGAGGCCCGCCACGTCTCCCACTCAGCGAGAAGCATGCCGAGCAGGCCCAGCGCCGCAGCGAACGCCAGATGCCGCAGCATCGGGCTCAGATTGTGTTTCAGGAGGCAAACGGCGGCGAGCACGAGGAAGCCCGCCGCAATGCCCGTCAGCGGCGGATTGCCCGGCAACTCGAACCAGATAATCGCGCCGCAGCCGATATAGACGGGCGCAAACAGCATCGCGCGACCGTGGGCGGCCTCTTCCGCAAGCATGCCGGCGGTAGCGATTCGCCACCCGTTGAGCGAAAGGGCAGCGCGCTTCGGCCACGGCACGGCGTGTTGCGTGCGGGCAGGCATCCGTCCAAGCTTGGCAACGGCGTTGACAGTGGCGCGCGACCGCTCGGCGAGGCCGAGAAATACCTGGCGGTGACCTTGCCTCTCGCGCGCGTCCAACTCTGCCATTCGCCCGTCAGCCCTGCCCGCAATCGTCAAGCTCGGGGTATTTTTGCAACCTTTGCTCGAATAATTCAACTAAAATCGATTGAAATGCCTGCCGTAGGAAGGTCGCTTCTGGAATGCCGAAGAACGTGCTTTAAAGGCATCGCAATCATGGCGCAGGCGCTGCCCAAAAGTTGATACCGCGATGCACAAATACCGGTCAGGGTAACTTGGCATTAGCGTCTGGATCATATAGCTAATCTTTAGACGCTTAACCCTTTGGTGCTTTTTTAAGGCACCAACCCGCCAAATCTTGGAGGCTCTCATGACGGAACAAAGCGCGAAACTGACCTGGGGTGATAAGACTGTCGATCTGCCGGTGAAGGCCGGTACCATCGGCCCGAGCGTCCTCGACATTGGCGCACTCTACAAGAATACCGCTTCCTTCACCTACGACCCCGGCTTCACCTCGACCGCATCGTGCGAATCCAAGATCACCTATATCGACGGTGACGAAGGCGTTCTGCTGCATCGCGGCTACCCCATCGAGCAGCTGGCTGAAAAGGGTGACTTCCTGGAAGTCTGCTACCTGCTTCTCTACGGCGAACTGCCGACGGCTGCCCAGAAGAAGGATTTCGACGACCGCGTCGTTCATCACACGATGGTGCATGAACAGATGACGCGCTTCTTCACCGGCTTCCGCCGCGATGCACATCCCATGGCTGTGATGTGCGGTTGCGTTGGTGCGCTGTCGGCCTTCTATCATGATTCAACCGACATCACGGATCCGCACCAGCGCATGGTCGCGAGCCTCAGGATGATCGCCAAGATGCCGACGCTTGCCGCGATGGCGTACAAGTATCATATCGGCCAGCCTTTCGTGTATCCGAAGAACGATCTCGACTATGCGTCGAATTTTCTGCGCATGTGTTTTGCTGTTCCTTGCGAAGAGTTCGAAGTCAATCCGGTTCTCGCCCGTGCGATGGACCGCATCTTCATCCTGCACGCCGATCACGAGCAGAACGCCTCGACATCGACGGTCCGCCTCGCCGGCTCTTCGGGCGCAAACCCGTTTGCCTGTATCGCGGCCGGCATCGCCTGCCTCTGGGGCCCTGCCCACGGCGGCGCCAACGAAGCTGCCCTGATGATGCTGCAGGAAATCGGCACTGTCGATCGCATCCCCGAGTACGTCGCTCGCGCCAAGGACAAGAACGATCCTTTCCGCCTCATGGGCTTTGGCCACCGCGTCTACAAGAACTACGATCCGCGCGCCAAGATCATGCAGAAGACGATGTATGAGGTGCTGGAAGCGACCGGCAATGCCGGCGATCCGCTGATGCAGGTTGCCCTGGAGCTCGAAAAGATCGCTCTGAACGACCCCTACTTCATCGAAAAGAAGCTGTATCCGAACGTCGACTTCTATTCGGGCATCACCCTGCGCGCGCTGGGCTTCCCGACGGAAATGTTCACCGTCCTGTTCGCACTCGCGCGTACCGTCGGCTGGATCGCTCAGTGGAACGAGATGATCGAAGATCCGCAGCAGCGCATCGGCCGTCCTCGCCAGCTCTACACGGGCGAACCGAAGCGCGATTACACACCGGTCGACGGCCGCTAAAAAGCGTCTTCGGCTTCATAAAAAAAACCCGCTCAGGAATGGGCGGGTTTTTTGTTGTCCAGAACTTCGAGCACGATGGATGCAGCTTTTTCGCCGGGTGGGATCTCGGTCTGCATCCGGTGCCAGACGAGGTCGAAGCCCTCGATCATCGCGCGGCGCTGCTGGGTGTCGCTCGACAGGCGTTCCAGCCAGCGGGACAGCAGCCCCGGCAGCAGCATCTCGTTGATCTGCTCCGGCACGATGACATAATCGGCGATCAGGTTGGGCAGCGCAGCGGTCCATGTCTTTATCCGCTTGTGCAGCAGCTTGACGATGAAATCCGTGCTGTAGGTCGAGATGACCGGCACACCCGTCAGGCCGAGTTCCAGAATCACTGTCCCCGACGCCGCCATCGCTGCATCGGCTGACGCGAAGGCCTGCCACTTGGCACCAGTCCCGACGACGATCTCGGGCTTGATCTCCCAATCCGCAACCAGCTTGCGAACCAAATCTTCGCGTCGGGCGACTGTCGGCGTGACGAATCGCATGTTTTTATTACGCCGGCTAAGCTCATCGACAGTCCGGCGAAAGAACGGTATCAGGTGATTTATTTCGGACGACCGTGAGCCGGGTAATAATAATATGGTTCGCGTGTCGGCCTGGTCGAGGGGCGGACGAATAGCCCGCTGCTGGCGCGCGTCGACCAGACCGGCATCCGTCACCAGGCGGTGACCGACGTAGGTCGTCGGCGGCCCGCCGAGACGTTTCATGACTTCCGGCTCGAACGGCAGGACAGCCAGGACGTGATCGACGTAAGCGAGCATCGCTGTGGCGCGATATTCTTTCCAGGCCCAGACGCTCGGGCAAACATATTGGACAATCGGCAGGTCGGGCAGCGCCTTGCGAACCCGCTTGGCCACCCGGTGGGTAAAATCCGGGCTGTCGATGATCACGAGAACATCGGGCCTTGCGGCGATGATGGCCTTTGCCGTTTCGCCGATAAGGGCAATCAGCCGCGGCAACTTGGCGATCACCTGGGTGAACCCCATCAGCGACAGTTCGGAGAAATCGTACAGCGACTTCAGGCCTTGCGCCTCCAGTCCGTCGCCACCGACGCCGACGAGCTCGAGCGGTCGCGTCGTCTGCAGGCGCAGGGCAGCAACGAGATCGGCGCCCAGCAGATCGCCGGAGACTTCCCCGGCAATGATGGCGACCTTCAGGGGCGCATTGTTCACTGGAGACCTCCTGCAGGCAGGCCGCGGTCGATGCCGAACAAAAACAGGCCGGCCTCATTGGCTGCGTCGATCGTTGCCTTGCGCTCGAGTATCAGCGCACGCCCGGCCTCGACAGCGACGCCACCGAGACCAGCAGCCTTGGCGTTGAGGATGGTCGATACGCCGATGGAGGGCAGATCGGCGCGCAGGTCCTGCTGCGGCTTGCAAAGCTTCACCAGCACGCCCCGTCGGCGGTGCGATATGCGTCCCGCTGCTCGCAGGCCTGCGACGCGCTCGATCATCTGGTCCGTGCCCTCGACGCCCTCGAGCGCGACGATGCGTCCGCCGACGCTGACAGCGCCCTGTCCCACATCCAGCATGCCGAGCGCATCGGCTGCCCTGGCTGCTTGTTTGATGTCTCGCATGTCATCCTCGGACGGTGCATGGCTGCCAAGCGTGCCGGTTGTCGCCAGCAGATCGGGGGCGATGTCGTGGGCACCGATGACCTTGCGGCCTTTGACCTCGAGCAGGCCGATCACCATCTTCAGCACGGTATCGTCTCCGCCGGACAGCAGCGTCTTGACCACTCGCGGCATTCGCACCAACGATTGCCAGGTTGGCCGTATCTCGCACCATTCCGGGCGCCGGGCAACGCTGCCTGACATCACGATACGGCGCACATCGTAGCGATCGAAAAGCGCCTCGAATCCCTTGAAGTCACCGACGCCGAGCAGCGCGTGGTCGTAGTCGCTCCAGTCGCGGAGAACCTCGTCCTTCAATACGACGATAACCGGGTTTTCGCCCGCCTGTCGGGCGGCCTCGGCGAGATAAGCTGGCAGAAAGCCGCTGCCGGCGATGATCGCCAGGCGCCCCTTGCCGTCGTTCCCGCTATCGTCCACGTCAGTTCTTGTTGCCGCGATGCGGCGACGAAAGGGCGCGATCGCTATCAGCGGCGATAAAGTCGAGGATTTCCATCACCTCGGCGCAATCGGCAAACTCGGTGCGGATTGCAGCCGCATTTTCGCGGATCGAACCCTCGCCCTCGAACACCGCCTTGAAGGCGCGACGGACCATATGAATGATCGGCCGCTCGATACCCGCACGCGTCATACCGACGACGTTAAGGCCGCCCAATATCCCGGGGTTGCCGTTCAGCATGCCGTAGGGGATGACATCGTAATTGACTGCCGAGAGACCACCGATGAAAGCCTGGCGGCCGATGCGGGTGAACTGATGCACGGCGCAGCCTCCGCCCAGGATGGCGCGGTCGCCGATCACCACATGGCCTGCAAGCATGACGTTGTTGGACATGATCACGTTGTTGCCGACCCGGCAATCATGGGCGACGTGCGAGTTGGCGAGAAACAGGTTGTTGTTGCCGACAATCGTCTCGCCGCCAAATTCAGCCGTGCCAGCGTTCATCGTCACGCCCTCGCGGATCGTGCAGTTGTCGCCAACCGTCAGGCTGGTGTCCTCGCCGCCGTGATGGACACTCTGCGGATCACCGCCGACGACGGCCATGGGGAAGATTTTGCAGCCTTTGCCGAGGGTCGTGCGGCCGGTGACGACAGCATTGTTGAAAAGCTGGACATTGTCACCCAGCACGACCTTGTGTCCGACGAAGCAGAAAGGCCCGATAGAGACGCCCTCGCCCAGCACGGCGCCATCTTCGACGATGGCCATCGGGTGGATAATGGCGCTCTTTGCTATGCCGCTCATGATTCTTCCTTGCGCACGATCATCGCGCCGATATCGGCCTCGGCAACCTTGGTGCCGTCAACTTTTGCATCACAATGAAACTTCCAGATATTGCCACGCTGGCGCTGTTTCACAACGTGAAACTCAACGCGGTCGCCAGGCACGACCGGCTTGCGGAAGCGCGCATTGTCGATGGTCATGAAGTAGACGAGGCTGCCACTCTGGCCTTCCTTGCGGGCGCAGATAGCGCCGGCGGTCTGGGCCATGCCTTCGATCAGCAGGACGCCAGGCATGATCGGCTGATCCGGAAAATGCCCAGTGAAATGCGGTTCGTTGGCGGTGACGTTCTTGATCCCAATTGCGGAGTTGTCGCCATCGATCTCGATGATCTTGTCAACGAGGAGAAACGGATAGCGGTGCGGCAGCAATTTCATGATCTCGAGAATATCGGCCGATCCGAGCTCGGTCCCGGGGTGATCAGTCATCCTTGCCATCCCGTGCCTTCTTGCGGCTTCCAATCTTAGCCATGGTCTCCGCCATCTCCCTTAGAAAATCCTTGATCGGCCGCGCCGGAACGCCGCCGTAGCGACCACCAGGCGCCAGATCGAATATAACGCCGCTACCGGCAGCAAGTTGCGCACCGTCTCCGACATGGATGTGACCGGCAACCCCGGCCTGTCCGCCGATCTGTACGCCGTCGCCGATGCGAGCGCTGCCGGCGATGCCGACCTGGCTGACAATCGCTGTATGGCGCCCTATGCGGACGTTGTGGCCGATCTGCGCCTGATTGTCGATCTTCGTTCCTTCGCCGATGACGGTGTCGTCCATCGTGCCGCGGTCGATCGTCGTGTTGGCGCCGATCTCGACGTGATCCTGGATGATGACGCGCCCGACCTGGACGATCTTCAGCATGCCGGCCGGACCGGGGGCATAGCCGAAACCATCCTGGCCGATGCGCGCACCGTTATGAATGATGACGTTGTTGCCTACATAGGCACAAAGAACGCTGGCCCCAGCACTGATCGAGCAATTCCGGCCAATCTTGACGCCAGCGCCGATAATGGCACCTGCGCCGATCCGCGTCCCCGCGCCGATCTCGGCATCTGCCCCGATAACCGCCATCGGCTCGACCAGCACACCGGCCTCGAGCCGTGCGGTGGGATCGACGAAAGAGGACGGCGAGATGCCGCTCTCAGCTGTGCCGACTGTTACGGCCCGCATTGCAGCAGGGTGCAGCAAGGCACCGGCAATGGCGAAGGCAGCATGGGGCTTTGAGGATAGTATGATCGGCACGTGTTGCGGAATGATCGACTGCATCGACGCATCGCAGATGATGGCGGAGGCTTTGCAGGTCTTCAACTCATCCATGTTCTTGCGGGAAAGAATATAGCAAACGTCGCCTTCAGCTGCCCGGTATACGGGGGCTACAGAACGAACGACACGGTCTGAAAACTTCTCATCGGCAACAACCGCCCCAAGATGATTGGCCAGCTCCCGAAGGCTGACCCCAGCATGGGGCGGGAAAAAACGGTTATGTTCCATAAACAACAGCTCCAGGACGGTATTCTAACCCGTGGGTCTGGGCCTGCCGATATCAGAACTGGTTGGCAATGCCAAACCGGAACTGCTGAACCTTGTCGTAACTCTGCTTCATGACAGGCTGCGCATAGTCGACGCGCAGCACACCGAAGGGCGAGGCCCAGATGATGCCGAGGCCGAGCGATGCACGGATCGAGCTATCGCTGTTGACGCTATCGCCAGAGGTGTCGACCTTGTTACCCGTGAGGGTACCAGCGTCGGCAAAGGCTGCAGCGCGCAGGCCGATGTCCTGCGGAACGCCAGGCATTGGAACGCTGGCTTCAGCAGAGGCCGTGAAGTATGTCGTGCCGCCCAACGGGTCCTTGTCGCCATTCGATGTGCGTGGGCCAATACCCGTGTTCTCGAAGCCGCGGATTTCACGACCGCCGATCTGGAACTGGTCGAAGACGTTCAGCTTGCCGTTCGTAGGCAGCACGTAGCCGGCACCGAGCGTCAGAGATCCGATGATGTCGGCTTCGTCGCTCAGCGTCTTAACGAAGCGCGCCTTGCCGCTGATCTTGTAGAAGTTCGAGTCGCCGCCGAGGCCTGCAAACTCATGCGTCAGCTTGGCGATGATACCGTCGCGAGGAAGGTTCTGATCGTCGAGCGTGTTGTAGGTGAATGTCTGCGACACCGACGACTGCGTCCAAGGACCGTCGTTGATGAGGTTCTGGTACGTGTTTGACAGGTGATCTTCCCAGTCATTGGTACCCTTATAATCGATATGCTTGTAGTTGTAGCGAAGGGTCGTGGCCAGGTCTTCGGTGATCGGCGCGGTCACGCGGAGCGAGAAGCCGGCTTCGCTGTAGTCGTAGTAATCGTCGCTCGACGTCTGGTTCTTGAAGATGTCGAAACCAGCGGCCAGGCGGTAGCCGAGGAAATAGGGCTCGGTGAACGAGATGTTGTAGGTGCGCGAGCCTTCTGTGCCGGCGCCCGCAGCGATGCGGATGTACTGGCCGCGACCGAGGAAGTTCTTTTCCTCGACGGAGGCTTCGAGCAGGATCCCGCCGTTGTTGCCGACAGAGTAGCCTGCACCGACGCCGAACGAACCGGTCGACTGGTCGATCACGTTGACGACGATGACGACGCGGTCAGGCGCGCTGCCCGGTGCCGTCGTGATGTTGACGCTCGTGAAATAACCGAGAGCATCGAGGCGACGCTTGGCGCGGGTGATCATTTCCTGATTGAACGCATCGCCTTCGTTCAGGTCGAATTCGCGACGGATGACGTAATCGCGGGTGCGGGTGTTGCCGCGGATTTCGATGCGCTCGACATAGGCGCGTTCACCCTGGTCGACCAGATATTCCACAGCGATCGTGTTGTTCTGGAAGTTGCGCGTGCCACGCGGCGTGACGCGGGCAAAGGGATATCCAGCAGCAGCAACGCGCTTGGAGATCGCCTCGATCGACTTCTGGATGTTCTTGGCGTTGTAGACTTCGCCGGTAGACGTTGAGATCAGGCCCTTGAGTTCGTCGGCATTGACGCCGTCGACCGTCGACACGACAGAGATGTCGCCGAAGGTGTAACGAGGACCTTCCTCGACAGCAAAGTTCATGGTGTAGGCGTTTGTCTGCTCGTCCAGCGTCGCGTCCGAGGACACGATGCGGAAGTCGGCATAGCCGTGATTGTAATAGAACTGGCGCAGCGTGTCTTCGTCGGCATGCTGCTTGTCGGCGCTGTAGACGTCCTTGCGGGTCAGGAACGACAGGAAGTTGGTCTTCTTCGTCGCGATAACCGACGCAAGGCGACCATCGCCATAGGCCTGGTTACCCGTGAAGTTGATCTTGTCGATCTTCGTACGGTCGCCTTCGTTGACGACAAAAGCGATGTTGACGCGGCCGGGGGCCACGTTGACGACCTGCGTCGTCACGGTCACTTCGTTGCGACCGATGACTGCGTAGGCTTCCTTGATGGTCTTGATATCGTCATTGACGATGTTCTGATCGAAAGGACCCGAAGCATGCGTCTTGACGACGCCCTGCAGCTTGTCATCCTTGATCTTGCGATTGCCGTTGAAAACCACCGCGTTGACGATCTGGTTTTCCTTGACGGAAACGACGAGCGTGCCGCCGGAAACATTGATGTGGACGTCGGAGAAGTAACCCGTCGCGTAAAGCTGCTTTACGGAGTCATCGACGTCGGAACTGGTGAAACTAACACCGGGCTTGATCGTTATGTTGTCGCGAACAGCGTCCGCGCCAGAGCGGGATGCCCCGCGAACGTCGACCTTCTGGATGACAGCTGCTTCCGCGACAGAGGCGGATGCAAGGGTAAGGACGCCTGCGCCCGAAGCAACAATACCAGCAGACAGCGCAACCGCCGATACTGCGTTCAAAAACTTTGAACCAGCCTTCATGTACTTCTTACCTTTTCTCAGTCGTTCCTGATGTCGAGCAAACTCGATTCCGGCCACGTGTGTCGTTTTACCCGCTTTTAGCCTACAAGCAAGCGCGCGGGTTAATTTCTGTTTACTTCATTTGGAAACGTGTCTCATTCGCCACTACAGCTTTGAAACATCGTAAATAAAGCATTATTTCCGCTGTCCTGCCCTCATCCGATCAGGGCGCTGATATCGTTCCAGGTTGCGAAAACCATCAACGACAACACCATGAACAAACCGATGCGGAAAGCGACATCCTGCGCGCCGGCCCCAAGCGGTTTTCCCCTTACCGCCTCAATCGCATAGAACATCAGGTGGCCGCCATCAAGTACCGGTACAGGCATTAGGTTCAACAACCCAATGGAAACCGACAGAACGGCAGCCAACTGTAGCACGGCTGCAATACCCAGCGACGCCATCTGGCCGGAGGCCTGGGCGACGCGGATGGGGCCGCCGAGCTGATCCGCCTTCATGTAGCCGCCAAGAAGATTGCCGATATATTCGAACGTTCCGGTGACGATGTGCCCCGTCTGCCTCACACCTTCGGCCACTGCGCCGAGTGGTGTGAAGCTTTCCTTGCGAAAATGGCCCATCTCCTGGTTGGTGACGATGCCGATGATGCCGACTTCCATCTTGTTGCCGAACTGGTCGGTCATGACGGTCGAAAGCGGAACCATCGGGAAGTCGCGTTTTTCGCCACGCCGTTCGACGGTCACGACAATGTTGCGGCCCGGGCGGATGCTGACATAGCGGCGAACGTCGTCGAATGTCGTGACCTTGTCGCCGTCAATTGCCACAAGGAGGTCGCCTGGCTTGATCCCCGCCTGGGCGGCCGCGCTATCCGGCTTGACCTCAGCTACCACAGGGTCGGCAACCTGGCGGCCGTATATGGCAAACAGGACGGAGAAGATGGCAATCGCCAGAATAAAATTGGCAATGGGACCAGCTGCCACCGTGGCGGCACGCTTCCAGAGCGCGGCACCGACGAAGGACTGGGCACGTTCGGCCTCGCTCATGGCGTAGACCGCATCGATGTCCGGCTTGCTGGAGGCGTCCTGGTCACCGAAGAATTTTACATAGCCGCCGAGCGGGATTGCCGAGAGTTTCCAGCGGGTGCCGTGGCTGTCCGTATAGCCGGCAATCTCCGGGCCGAACCCGACGGAGAATGCCAGGATGCGGATGCCGGACCATCGGCCGACGAGGTAGTGGCCCATCTCATGGACGAACACCAGCAGCGATAGCACCAGCACGAAGGGCAGGATGTAGCCTACGAGGAAGCTGACGATGCTCATTATGCTGCCCATGAACGTATCCTGTATGTTTTGATTTCAGACACCCAGCAATACGCCGCCCAAGGACGACATCTCGCCTCCCGCCATCAACGACAGCACGATAGCCAACAAGAAGCCTGCAAAACAAGCGAAAACGAGGCCGTCGGCACGATCCATCACGCCACCATGTCCGGGAATGATATGGCCGGAGTCCTTGACGCCGAAACGACGCTTGATGAAGGACTCGAAGAGGTCGCCAGCCTGGCTGCAGACCGACAGCAGGAGAGCCACCAGTACCACCCGGAGCCCTGTGCCGGGGAAGAAGCACCAGACGACTGCCGGGCCTATGATCACAGCCGCAAGAGTGCCGCCTGCGGCTCCGGACCACGTCTTGCCGGGGGAAATGCGCGGCGCAAACTTCGGCCCACGCAGCGCGCGGCCGACGAAGTAGGCAAGGATGTCGGTTGCCCAGACGGTCGCAAAAATGAACAGCATCAATACGAAGCCGAGGAAGTCGTCGTCGCGGATTTCCGACATGGCGATGACCGTCAGGCCCGCGTAGACGATGCCGGCCGGCAACCACCAGCTTTTTTTTCGGGCCGCAACGAGGCCCATGCCGAGGACCGTGAAAAGCAGCAGCGCGCCGACCGCATAGACCGATTCTCGCGCCAGCGTGGCGATGACAATGACGACGACCGCGAGCCAGCCTAGGGCAGCTCCCGGAAAGTCGCGATCTCGCAGGCCGGTGATGGTCGACCACTCGTAGTAGATGAGGAGCCCTATGACCGATGCCAGCAGCCGGAACGCCGAGCCGCCGTGCCAGGTGGCCAACAGGACCACGACTGCCATGACGACGCCCGATATAATTCGAAGCCTGAGTTCGCGGCTCATTTAGAGACCCACGGCGGCGGTCGGCTTGGCCGACAGGGCCCCGAAGCGGCGATCACGGGCGGCGTAGCGCTCGAGTGCGGACAGGAACAGGGCGCGGCTGAAATCCGGCCAGTAGTCCGGCACAAACATGAACTCGGAATAGGCAGCCTGCCAGAGCAGGAAGTTGGAGAGCCGCTCCTCGCCGCTGGTGCGGATGATGAGGTCAGGGTCGGGAATTCCGGCCGTATCCAGCCGCCCGTCGATCAGTGCCGCCGTAATATCCTGCGGCCGCAAGCGTCCCGCCTCGACATCCTTGGCAAGACTGACAACGGCGCGGGCGATTTCGTCGCGGGAGCCATAATTGAAGGCGATGACCAGCGTCAGCGCTGTGTTATTCTTGGTTGTCTCTTCGGCTTCGATCAACAGCGGCAGGATGTCGCCCCGCAGGTTCTGGCGATCGCCGATAACGCGGATGCGGACATTCTGCCGGTGTAACTCGCTGAGGTCGCGACGGATGAATGCCTTCAGAAGCCCAAGCAGGTCCGTGACCTCGGCCTCTGGGCGGCGCCAGTTTTCCGAAGAAAATGCGAACAGCGTCAGGTACTTGATACCAACATCGCCAGCAGCGCGCACGGTCTCGCGGACTGCGTCGACGCCCTTGCGATGCCCCATGGTGCGCGGCAGGCCGCGCGCACTGGCCCAGCGGCCGTTGCCGTCCATGATGATGGCGACGTGCTCGGGGACTACCATAAGGCTAGACTCTGACATGGGTATCCAGTTCGTTCGACGGCAGGACGCTGGTTCGTGCAGACCTAAACCTGCATGATTTCCTTTTCCTTATCGATGAGCAAGCGGTCGATGTCGGAAATCGAGTCATCCGTCATCTTCTGCACGCGGTCCGATTTGGCGCGGGTTTCGTCCTGGCCGAGAGCCCCGTCCTTTTCGGCCTTCTTCAGGCCATCCATGCCATCGCGGCGGACGTTGCGAATCGCAACCTTGGCCTTCTCGGCATATTCGTGGGCAACCTTGACCAGCGAGCGGCGACGCTCCTCGTTGAGTTCCGGCAGCGGAATGCGCAGGTTCTGGCCATCCATGATCGGGTTCAGGCCGAGGTTGGATTCGCGAATGGCGCGATCGACGGCGCTCACCATGGACTTGTCCCAGACAGAGACTGAGAGCATGCGGGGTTCCGGAATGGTGATGTTGGCGACCTGGTTCAGCGGCACGCGCGAACCGTATGCATCGACCGTTACCGGATCGAGGATGTTTGCCGACGCACGGCCGGTGCGCAGCGAGGCGATGTCGCCCTTGAAGGCGGAAATCGCGCCGTCCATTCGGCGCTTGATTTCGTTGAGGTCGGTGTTGCCACTCATGTCTTTACTCCCGTCGTCAATGCGGCGTCGATCCACGACGCCATGAGATCGTCAGTTGTCGGATACGACGGTCTTGTAGCCGCCGCCGGTCAAAATCTGGGCGAAACCGCCCTTTTCATGGATCGAAAATACTATGATCGGGATGGAATTCTCGCGCGCCAGTGCGACGGCGGCGACATCCATCACGGCCAGACCCTTTTCCAGCACCTGGCTGTGGGTCAGATGTTCGAAACGGGTAGCGTCCGGCACCTTCTTCGGATCGGCCGAATAGATGCCGTCGACCTGCGTGCCCTTGAAGATCGCCTGGGCGCCCATTTCCGCCGCGCGCAAGGCAGCAGCCGAATCGGTGGTGAAGAACGGATTGCCGGTGCCACCAGCAAAAATCACGACGCGGCCGAGCGACAGATGATAGAGCGTGGCGCGCTGCGAAAAGCTCTCGCAGATTTCAGGCATGGCGATAGCTGACAGCACCACGGTGTCGATTCCAAGCTTGCGCAAGGAAGTCGCCAGCGCCAGCGCGTTGATGACGGTTCCCAGCATACCCATGTGGTCGCCGGTGACGCGGTCACCGCCTTTGGAGGCCACGGCGACGCCGCGAAAGATGTTTCCGCCGCCGACAACCACGCCGACTTCGACGCCCATGTGGCAGGCTTCGGCAATGTCTGAGGCAATCCGGTCGGCAACTTCGACATCGATGCCAAAGCCCTGTGTCCCCATCAGAGCTTCACCAGACGCCTTCAGCAAGACGCGCTTGTAAATCGGCTCGGACATGGTTGCTCCTAAGATTGATCGTAAAAAGCCGGATACACGAAGGGCATCGCGTTGTCACGCGATGCCCTCTGGTTTTCCCGCAGTAAGCAGACCGACGATCAGCCCTTGGCGACGGCAGCGACTTCAGCTGCGAAGTCAGTCTCTTCCTTCTCGACGCCATCGCCGAGCAGGAGGCGTGCCATGCCGGTGATCTCGATCGGCGCGCCGACTGCCTTTTCGGCTTCCTTGATGGCAGCGCCGACCGTCAGGTCAGGATTGATGACGAAAGCCTGCGACAGAAGAGCGACTTCCTCGAAGAACTTGCGCATGCGGCCATCGACCATCTTTTCGATGATGGCTTCCGGCTTGCCGGATTCGCGAGCCTGTTCGATGAACACGTTGCGTTCGCGTTCAGCAACAGCAGCATCGACGTCTTCAGGACGCAGGGCGAGCGGTGCCGTGGCAGCGATGTGCATGGCAACCTGGCGACCGATGGCATTCAGCGCATCCTTGTCACCGGTCGATTCCAGCGCAACGAGAACGCCGAGCTTGCCGAGGCCGTCGGAGACTGCATTGTGGATGTAGGTCGAGACGACGCCCGACTTGACCGACAGCAGAACCGTGCGACGCAGATTCATGTTCTCGCCGATCGTCCCGATGGCATCCTTGATGGTGTCGGCGACGGACTTCTCAGAATCTGGATAGGTCGCAGCGGCAACGGCTTCGACCGAACCGTCGGTCGTCAGGGCGACCTTGGCGATGTTGCGGACGATACCCTGGAAGGCATCGTTGCGGGCAACGAAGTCGGTTTCGGAGTTGACTTCGACGACAACGGCCGATGTGCCGGCGCTGGCAACGCCGATGAGGCCTTCGGCAGCCGTGCGGCCAGACTTCTTGTCAGCCTTGGAGATGCCCTTGGCGCGCAGCCAGTCGATCGCGGCTTCCATGTCGCCGGCGGTCTCGGTGAGTGCCTTCTTGCAGTCCATCATGCCTGCGCCGCTCTTTTCGCGCAGTTCCTTTACCAGTGCAGCCGTGATTTCAGCCATTATTTGCCTCTTGTCGGTTGGTATGGTGCGCTGACGGCATCAGCCGGCGCGGCACCCGGTTTGAGGGACGAAATGTACCCCTATGCATGACAGCGTTATGAAAGCGCGCCACACGGAATGATTTTCAAACGATAGCAATCGGTGGATCTACGCCGAATGCCTTCGCCTGAAACAGGTAAGGCCGCTGAAACTTGCTCAAGTCACCAACGGCCTTATCTGAATTTCAGTCGCGGCCAGGCAGATTTTCATCCGCCTGCCGCTTGGTCAATCAAGCCTGCGGAGCAGGAGCAACTTCTTCTTCCAGGGTCGGCTCGAGCGGTGCTTCGAAAGCAGCGCCGAGATCGCGGCCGGACGAGCCCTGCTGACGGGCGATGCCGTCGATGGCAGCGCGCGAGATCAGTTCGCAATAGAGCGAGATGGCGCGCGAGGCGTCGTCGTTGCCCGGTATCGGATAATCGATCTGATCCGGATCGCAGTTCGAGTCGATGATCGCAACAACCGGGATGCCGAGACGCTTTGCTTCGTCGATGGCAATCTTTTCCTTGTTGGTGTCGATGATGAACATCAGGTCAGGTGTGCCGCCCATGTCGCGGATACCGCCGAGAGCCTTGTCCAGCTTTTCGCGTTCACGCTCAAGGTTGAGGCGTTCCTTCTTGGTGAAGCCCTGGGCGTCGCCGTTGAGGATTTCGTCGAGCTTGCGAAGGCGCTGGATCGAATTGGAGATGGTCTTCCAGTTCGTCATCATGCCGCCGAGCCAACGCGAGTTAACGTAATACTGAGCAGAACGCTTCGCGCTGTCAGCGATGATTTCAGACGCCTGGCGCTTGGTGCCGACGAACAGGACGCGGCCGCCACGGGCAACGGTGTCGCTGACAACCTGCAGGGCGCGGCTGAGCAAAGGAACGGTCTGCTGAAGGTCGATGATGTGGATGTTGCTGCGGTCGCCAAAGATGTATGGCTTCATCTTTGGGTTCCAGCGGTGTGTCTGGTGGCCGAAGTGAACGCCGGCTTCGAGAAGCTGGCGCATAGAAAAATCGGGCAATGCCATGCCTGGGTTACTCCTTATCCGGTTGAACCTCCGCAAGGCGAACAGCATCTTCTAGGAAGATACCACCGGGTGGAACGGTCCGGATTTCTCCCGGACAATCCCTTGCCTCACGTGTGGAATGAGGTGCCCATACTCTTCCCAGAGCAGAAAGGCAAGCAGTGTCGTTAAAATTACGCTAGCCCAGGACCTCGCATGCCAAAGGCCTACTTGCAGGCTTTGGCGTCCAGCATTTCGAGCTTGGTCAACTTTCCAGTCAAAACGAAATCGCCATAGTCCATCGTCAGGTCGCGGGTGATGCCGTTTTCGTAGAGCTTGAATGACATGCGGTAGACGGGCGTGGCGTCTCCATGGGCCTTCTCGTTGAAGTATGCGACCGTCACAGGCCAGAACGGCGTCTTAGCAAAGGCACCCGCCTTGTCGGCGTCCGTTGTGTCGCCGGCCTTGGGCGTTTCAGCCTTGCCGACCACGGTGGTTGCGGCCAGCGAGCGATCGCCATCGTCCGACCCGTCGAACACGTGGGCCTCAAAGAAGGTCTTGCCGAGCTTGGCGTTGTGGATGATGTCCAGCATATGCTCGGTCGGGAAGCGGCTCTCGGCCAGATCGATCTGCTTGGCAGACGGCTGCGCCAGATCGACCTTGACGCCCTTGGCGCTGTCGGCGGCGGCGCCACGGACATCCTTGTCCAGTGCGTCGTCGGTAAACGACTTGGTCTCGAACTTGAAGATCCGCTTGGTCAGGTCCTCGAAGGTCGTCGTCTGCTGGTCGCTCATGCGGGTCGCGTCGCCGGTGTCGATCTGGGTCACGAACCGGAAATTGGTGGTGAAGCCGGAGCAGTCAGAACCGGTGAATTCATAGACCATGCGACCGTACATGCCGGCGATACCGGAGCGATCCGTGGCATCCTTGAGTTCGAGATCGTAGATCGCACGATGGGCCACCAGCCCGCTCGGACCGGCTGCCTGCGCCGTTGCAAAAGACAGGCAAAGAGCGCCTGTACTGCCAAGGAGAACCGCGGCAAGACTCGAACGGAACATGCATTATCTCCTGTTGGACTCGCACACGATGTTATAAGAACGCTTTCGGTTAAACAAAGGCAAGCGCCCGCACATTGCGCGGATTGAGCCTTGATGACGGATTTTTGACGAAGTTACAACAAACGGGAGACGAAAATGTCCGACGAGATCAATGCCCGCCTGAGCCAGCTGGGCATCACCCTGCCCCAGGCGGCAGCGCCAGCCGCCAACTATGTTCCCTACGTCATCAGCGGCAACATGCTTACCATATCGGGCCAGTTGCCGATGGAAAACGGCAAGGTCGCCGTCACCGGTCATCTCGGCCGAAACGTCGATGTCGCCACCGGTCAGCGGGCGGCGGAGCTTTGCGCCATCAATATCCTGTCGCAGGCGAGTGCTGCCCTCGGCGGCGATCTCGGCCGTATCAAGCGGCTGATCAAGCTCAACGGCTTTGTCGCCTCCGTCCCTGAGTTCGGCGAGCAGCACCTTGTCATCAACGGTGCCTCCAACCTGCTGGCAACCGTGCTCGGCGATGCCGGCAAGCATGCCCGCGCAGCCGTCGGCATGGCTGCCTTGCCGTTCAACGCCGCCGTCGAAATCGATGCCATCATGGAAATCGGCGAATGAGCGAGATCGCCTGGCTCACCGCGCAACCGGTTGCCCATCGCGGGTATCACGACATGAACAAGACTGTCTGGGAGAATACGCTTTCGGCATTCTCCCGTGCTATCGAGGCCGGGTTTGCGATCGAGTGCGACCTGCACTACGCCGCCGACGGCGTCCCGGTGGTCTTCCACGACGACGACCTGCAGCGGCTCTGCAACCTGCCGGGCGCGCTGCGCGACCGCAGTTCGCAGGAACTCGGTCTGCTCTCGGTCGGAGGCACAAAAGACCGCATCCCAACGCTTAAACAGCTGCTGCAGCTCTGCGACGGGAAGGTGCCGCTGGTACTCGAACTGAAAGGCAAGGCGGGCGAGGATGCAGGTTTCGCCGAGACCGTGCTCGAGGTTCTCGAAGGTTACAAGGGCCATGTCGCACTGATGAGCTTCGATCACTGGCTGCTCAAGGATCTGAAGGCGCTGAAGCCGCCCTACCCGGTTGGCCTCACCGCCGATGGTTTCAAGCCTGAGACGTTTTTTGCCCATGACGAAGCCATGCAACTGGGTCTAGACTTCATCTCGTATTTTCACGGCGACCTGCCGAACGATTTCGTGACGGCGCAGCGCCAGCGCGGCATACCGGTCATCACCTGGACCGTGCGCGACGAGGCGGGAATCAAGCGTACGCTCGCCAACGCCGACCAGATGACCTTCGAAGGTTTTGACCCCAGGGAAAGCCCTATCCTCATCCATGACAGATGAACTGATCTTTCGCGCCGAACAGTCGTTCAAATCCATCTCTCCGGAGAGTTGGTCCCGGCTTGCCGGGGCCTCGCGGTCCGGCAGCATCCTGCCCTACAATCCCTTCGTGTCGCATGCCTATCTCTCGTCACTGGAGGAATCCGGGTCGGCGACCGAGAGGACGGGCTGGCTCGGGCACCATCTTTTGCTGGAAAAACCAGATGGCACCTTGCTCGGCGCCGTCGCCGGATATCTGAAAAACCATAGCCAGGGCGAATACGTCTTCGACCAGGGTTGGGCCGATGCTTTCGAGCGGGCCGGCGGTTCCTATTATCCCAAGCTGCAATGCGCGGTGCCCTTTACGCCGGCAACCGGGCCACGGCTGCTGGTGGCCGAAGGCCATGATCGCGACATGCTGCAGCCGGCACTGGCCGAGGGCCTCAAGGAAGTCACGCGGCAGATCGGTATTTCGTCGGCACACATCACGTTCCTGCCGAAAGCCGAGGTGGAACTGTTCGAGACGGATGGCTACCTTCACCGCACCGACCAGCAGTTTCACTTCATCAACAATGGCTATGCAAACCACGATGCGTTTCTCGAAACGCTCGCCTCGCGCAAGCGCAAGGGGCTGAAGAAAGAACGGCGGGCGGCACTCGAAGGCGGCATCACCATCGACTGGCTGACCGGCAAGGACCTCACCGAGGATATCTGGAATCAGTTCTTTGCCTTCTACATGGACACCGGCAGCCGCAAATGGGGCCGGCCCTACCTCACCCGCAAATTCTACTCGCTGATCCGCGAACGGATGGCCGACGACATCCTGCTGATCATGGCCAAGCGCGACGGCCGCTATGTTGCCGGCGCCATCAACTTCATCGGCGGCGATGCGCTCTACGGCCGCCATTGGGGCTGCATCGAGGATCACCCCTTCCTGCATTTCGAGGTCTGCTACCACCAGGCCATCGATTTCGCGCTTGCCAAGGGGCTGCAGCGGGTCGAAGCGGGAGCACAGGGAGAGCACAAGCTGGCGCGCGGCTACCTGCCCGTCACCACACACTCGGCACATTTCATCGCCCATCCCGGCCTCCGTCGGGCCGTCGGCGACTATCTGGAGCGCGAGCGGCAGGAGGTGGAGCAGATGGGCGAGATCCTTGCCGAGCACAGCCCCTTCCGAAAGGGCGAGCGGCAGGATAACTGAGCGCAGCCAAGACAGCAGCGGATCAACCGAGGAGACGATTTCGATGACCAGTTCCGCCTACGACAGCAGCAACATCTTTGCAAAAATCCTGCGTGGCGAGATCCCGTGTCACAAGGTCTACGAGGACGATTTCAGCCTGGCACTGATGGATGTCATGCCGCAGGCGCCCGGCCACACGCTGGTTATCCCCAAGCAGCCGTCACGCAACCTGCTCGACGCCTCGCCCAAGACGTTGTCGCATCTGATCGTGGTGGTTCAAAAGGTTGCAAATGCAGTCAAGCAAGCGTTCGACGCCGACGGCGTCTCCGTGGTCCAATTCAACGAGCCATCCGCCGGGCAGACCGTCTTCCACCTCCACTTCCACATCATCCCGCGCCACGAGGGAGCAGCACTCAAGCCGCATTCCGGCAAGATGGAGGATGGCGGAGTGCTGGCCGAAAACGCGCGCAAGATCATTGAGGCGATGTCGTGAGGATTGGCGCGGACCGTTGATCAATGCGAGTTAATAGCTGTCGGTTTGTCAATGTCGTAGGACGAGTGGCCCGTAGGTAGCTGACGCGTGGACGCCTGTGCATGTTCTGCTGTCGCAGTTCAGCAAGGGGCATGCATCGACTGCTCTCACACCATAAAAAATGCCGGGCTTTTGACCCGGCATTTTCTTGGATAGTCGTTACTTCTTGCGTGGCACCTTCGGCACCGTCGAGCTCTTGCGGGCCGGTTTGGCGTCTTCGTCGCCGCCAACTGTGGCCTTCACCTTTTTGGGTGCAGGCTTGGCGCCGGTTGCGATGTCGGCATTCTCGACGTTTTCGGCAATCACCACATCGCCGTCTTCGACCTCAATCGTCGGATCGACGACCTCGGCTTCAGGCTTCGGCTTGATACGGGCCGTCTCTGCAATGCATTCGAGCAGAATGCCTGGCTTGCCGTCTTCCTTCGGGCCGACCGTGACATTGACCACGCCACCCTTCTTCAGCTTGCCGAAGAGGATCTCGTTGGCCAATGGCTTCTTGATGTTCTCCTGGATGACGCGTCCGAGCGGACGAGCACCCATTTTCTCATCATAGCCGTTTTCAGCCAGCCAGTTGGTGGCATCGTCGTGCAGGTCGAAGGTGATGTTGCGTTCGGACAGCTGGGCTTCCAGCTGCATGATGAACTTCTGCACCACCTTGTAGATGACCTTGTTCGGCAGCGCTGCGAACGGAATGATCGCATCGAGGCGGTTGCGGAATTCCGGCGTGAAGAGCCTGTTCAGCGCTTCCTCGTCTTCGCCCGTCCGCTTTGCCGAGCCGAAGCCCATGGCAGCCTTGGCCATTTCAGACGCACCCGCATTCGTCGTCATGATCAGGATGACGTTGCGGAAGTCGATCTTCTTGCCGTTGTGGTCCGTCAGCGAGCCGTGATCCATGACCTGCAACAGGATGTTGAAGATGTCCGGATGGGCCTTCTCGATTTCATCGAGCAGCACGACGCAATGCGGATGCTGGTCGACGCCATCGGTCAACAGACCGCCCTGGTCAAAGCCGACATAGCCGGGAGGTGCGCCGAGCAGCCGCGAGACCGTGTGACGCTCCATGTATTCGGACATGTCGAAGCGCAGCAGTTCCACGCCGAGCGACGAGGCCAGTTGCTTGGCAACCTCGGTCTTGCCGACGCCTGTAGGGCCGGAGAAGACGTAGGAGCCGATTGGCTTGTCGGGTTCGCGCAGACCTGCACGGGCGAGCTTGATTGCCGTCGACAGGGCCTCGATGGCCGGATCCTGACCGTAGACGACCGAGCGCAGTTCCTTTTCCAGGTTGGCGAGAACCATCTCGTCGTCCTTGGAGACCGACTTCGGCGGAATGCGGGCCATCGTCGCGATCGTCGCTTCGATTTCCTTCTCGGTGATCAGCTTGCGGCGCTTCGACGGCGGCAGCAGCATCTGGGCTGCACCCGTTTCGTCGATGACGTCGATCGCCTTGTCCGGCAGCTTGCGGTCGGACAGGTAGCGGGCCGACAGTTCGACGGCCGACTTGATCGCCTCGTTGGAGTAACGCAGATGGTGATACTCTTCGAAATAGGGCTTCAGGCCCTTCATGATTTCGATGGCATCCTCGATCGACGGTTCGACGACGTCGATCTTCTGGAAGCGGCGCACGAGTGCCCGGTCCTTTTCGAAGAACTGACGGTATTCCTTGTAGGTCGTCGAGCCGATGCAGCGGATCGCACCGGAAGACAAGGCTGGCTTCAGCAGGTTGGACGCGTCCATTGCGCCGCCGGACGTGGCACCGGCGCCGATGACGGTATGAATTTCGTCAATGAACAGCACGGAGCCCGGATATTCCTCGAGTTCCTTGACGACCTGCTTGAGGCGCTCTTCGAAGTCACCGCGATAACGGGTGCCGGCGAGCAGCGTGCCCATGTCGAGCGAGAAGATCGTTGCATCCTGCAGCGCTTCCGGAACCTTGCCTTCAACGATACGCTTGGCCAGACCTTCGGCGATGGCGGTCTTGCCGACGCCGGGGTCGCCCACATAGAGCGGGTTGTTCTTGGAGCGCCGGCACAGGACCTGGATAGTTCGGTTGACCTCGGAGTGGCGGCCGATCAGCGGATCGATCTTGCCGGTCTTGGCCTTCTCGTTGAGGTTGACGCAATAGGCCTTGAGAGCATCCTGCGCCTTCTTGGGTCCGCCTTCTTCCTGCTCGCCACGCGATGTCGGCTTGCTTTCGGCATCGCCGTCGTCGACGCCACGTGGAGACCGGACCTGGGAGGAGCCCGGACGCTTGCCGATACCGTGCGAGATGTAGTTCACCGCGTCGTAGCGGGTCATTTCCTGCTCCTGCAGGAAGTATGCGGCATGGCTTTCGCGCTCGGCAAAGATAGCGACGAGAACATTAGCGCCCGTCACTTCCTCACGGCCCGAAGACTGCACATGGATCACCGCCCGCTGGATGACGCGCTGGAAGCCGGATGTCGGCTTGGAGTCCTCGTCATATCCGGTGATCAGGTTCGATAGTTCGTTGTCCACATATTCGATCAGCGTCTTGCGAAGCGAATCGAGGTCGACATTACAGGCGCCCATGACTGCCGCTGCATCTGCGTCGTCTACCAACGCCAACAGCAGATGTTCGAGTGTGGCATATTCATGATGCCGCTCGTTCGCGTATGTCAGTGCCTGATGCAGTGCCTTCTCGAGACTAGGCGAAAATGTTGGCACGTCAGATCCTCACTTCTTTTCCATAACACATTGTAGCGGGTGCTGGTGCTGCCGAGCGAAGTCCATCACTTGGCTTACCTTGGTCTCCGCCACTTCATATGTAAATATTCCACATTCGCCCACACCGTGATTATGAACGAGCAGCATAATACGGGTGGCTCCCTCGCGGTCCTTCTGGAAGAAACGCTCCAGAATGTGGATCACGAATTCCATTGGTGTGTAGTCGTCATTCAATATCAGCACGCGGTATAGATTGGGCTTCTTCGTCTTGGCTTTCGTCCGCGTAATGACCGAGGTCTCGCGATTACCGTTGCCCCCGTTCCTTTCGCTATCCTTCTGCATCCGGATCGGCTTGGCGATCATAGTCGTTCATTCCTCAAAGCACTCGGCGGGCATCGTTCAATTGCAAATCACCGGCCGAATATCCGAAACCCTAACTTAGTTCATATTGGCGGGATTTTAAGCCCCCCGCTCAACACTGCAATCACAATTCGTCTTCAAACAGGGCCACACCCTAAAAATCGCCCGAAAACAACGATGACGCCCGAACAAAAATGCAAGAGACCGGCGCGCGTTGCACGACCGGCCTTCTGAATGGTCTCTTCCACTGTCTTTCGTCGCCGCAATCAGGCCGCGCTGTTGGCCGAATCCCCGGCGTTACCGCTTGATCCGGCAGCAGCTTTCCGGGCGGGTTCATATACGGACCTGGCAAGACCGGCGTACATCTCGCCGATCTTCGCCGCCTCAGCGACAAAGCTCTCGTAGTAGGATTTCGCGAAATTGCTCTGAAGCTCCAAGGCAGCATCGAGGCTGGTCACACTCGACAGCGTGCCGACATGCGACACTGCGTCCTCGAATGATTTCTTGGAATAACCGGCCGCCTCTGCGGCAATGGCCTGCACGCTCAACGCGGCCTGGGTGTAATTCTTAAGCGCCTCGTCGATAGCGTCGGTGTCGGGCGCAGCGTTCTGTTTGTTGTTCAGCATATGGTCCTCCAACCGTAGTCGATTGGAGAAAATTTAGGTGCACTGCACAAATAGTCAACCGTTTTGACGATTTTGTGCATCACCTTGAGTTGTAAGACGGGTCAGTGACCTCGGCGCTGATGCTTGCCTCTCAGCGGCATAGCCGGGTCCTGAACCAGCCGCCGAAGCGGCCGGTTGGCATCTATAGATCAAAGATCGACCTCGAGGATTGCCATTGAGAAATTGTAGGAACGATCGCCATCCTCGTCGTCGACATAGACGAGCCCCAGGAACTCGTCGCCGAGGTAGACTTCGGCCGAATCGTCCTTGCGAGGACGTGCCTTGACCGCCATCAGCGGATTGAGGCTGCGTTTGAAATAGGCGTCGAGCTTCTTGATTTCGTCTGGCTTCACGATTGATCTCCGTAACCGTAGATTGGGGGCGGGTTGTTGCATGGGAAAAGCGGCGATGTAAAGACAAAGGCGGCCCTCAGCTGCCCTACCGCCGGGAGCATGGCGGCTCGGTCAGATTCCGGCGCCGATAATCTGGTCCATGATGCGCGATGGCTCGGAGCAACCGGCGGTTCCGACGACCTTGGCCGGCACACCGGCAACGGTGGTGTTCGGCGGTACTTCCTTCAGCACAACGGAGCCTGCCGCGATCCGCGAGCAATGGCCGATGGCGATATTGCCGAGGATCTTGGCGCCGGCGCCGATGAGCACGCCGTTGCCGATCTTCGGGTGCCGATCGCTGCCTTCCTTGCCGGTGCCGCCAAGGGTGACGCCGTGCAGGATGGAGACGTTATCGCCGATAACAGCCGTCTCGCCGACGACGAGGCCAGTGGCATGGTCGAGGAAGATGCCCTTGCCGAGACGCGCGGCCGGATTGATGTCGGTCTGGAAAACGCTCGATGCACGGCTCTGCAGGTAGAGCGCAAAATCCCGGCGGCCGCGATTGAGCAGCCAGTGCGCAAGCCGGTGCGTCTGGATCGCCTGGAACCCCTTGAAATAGAGCACCGGTTCCATGAAGCGGAGGCAGGCCGGATCGCGGTCATAAAACGCCTGGATATCGACGCGCAGGATGGCGCCCCACTCCGGCCAATCGGTAAGCATCTCGTCGAACGTCTGGCGCAAGAGGATTGCCTGGATATCGGGATGGTCGAGGCGTTCGCAGATCCGGTAGATCACACATTCCTCGAGCGACCGGTGATTGACCACGGTCGAATAGAGGAAAGCGGCCAGCACAGGATCCCGTTCGGCCGCAGCCCGCGCTTCGTCGCGCATGCTGTCCCAGATAGGGTCGACCGTCTTGACGCTGTCGATATGGCGAATATCCGATGTCGCTACCATGGGTCGCGTCCTCTTTCCGTATTGGAAGATCGTTATATAGAGCAAGATCAGAGCAATATAAATGGGTGACGCAGGCTCAATCTTTGGAATGGATTTGCTGGACCCTAGGCCGAGACCTCGCCACCCGGCTGGCTGCCGCCATCTTCCAGCGCCACCCGCTGGTAGAATTCCAGGACCGCCGCCTTGAAGACGCGGTCGCCGACGGCAAGCATATGATCGCGACCCGGTATATCGAGGGCTTGCGCACGCTGCATCAGCGCTGCAAGTTCCTGCGGCGAACCGGCGATGTCGTCCTTGGTGCCGACACCGATCAGGGTCGGCGCAGCAATCGTTCCCATGTCGTCCCGGCTGATGAGATCTCGGGAACCGCGAATGCATGCGGCCAGCGCAACGCGGTCGCTTTTCGTCTGGTCGGCAAAGCTGCGGAACATGCGGCCTCGCGCATGCTCCACGGTCTCCAGCGACGGTGCCAGAAGCGCATCGGCAATCGGATCCCAGTCGCCGACGCCATCCGTCATGCCGATCCCGAGGCCCCCGAGCACCAGCGAGCGAACCCTCTCGGGCCGGGCGAGCGCCAGGAAGCTGGAAATACGGGCGCCCATTGAATAGCCCATCACATGGGCGCGCGCGATGCCGAGATGATCGAGAAGCGCCGATGCATCTTCCGCCATCACCCAAGGGCGATAGGCGTCCGGTTCATGTGGCTTGCCGCTGGCGCCATGGCCGCGATTGTCGAGAGCGATGACCCGGTAGCCCGCCTCGCCCAGCGTCTTCAGCCAGCCGGGATAGACCCAGTTGACCGCGGCAGTAGAAGCGAAGCCGTGTATCAGCAGGACTGGCGGAGCCTGACGGTCGCCCTCGTCGAAATAGGCCAATTCCAGATCGTCATGGCGAAAAGTGGAGAAATCGGGGGCGTTGAGGTTCATGGTATCGTTCCTGTGTCGACGCCCTTCCTAAATTATCGTCGCCGCCCGGTGAACCCTGCCCTGCACAAAATCTGGTGAGGCACAAAATCTGTCACGTCGCCTTGCGTTTCGCACTACACAACCCGGTCGAAGGATTATAAGGTCGCGCCACTTATCAGAAGCTTTTGGAGATCCGCATGGCCGGCCATAATATTCCGCATTTCCAGAACGACGGCGGCCATCGGGTGATCGAGATCGGCGTCAAGGAGTTCATGTGCACCGGCGCCTCCTCCCCCTTCGACCATCCGCATATCTTCATCGACATGGGCGACGATAACGAAAAAGTCTGCTCCTATTGCTCGACCCTCTATCGCTATAACGCCTCGATAAAAGCCGATCAGACCAATCCGACTGGCTGTGTCTTCGAGTTCAGGGCCGCTTGACCCGCCGGGAGCGGACGCTCCAATGCCCCTGAAGAAGGTCGCGATCATCGGTGCCGGCATCGCCGGGCTGACCACAGCCCTATCTTTTGCCCGGCACGGGATCGAATCAGAAATTTTCGAAAGGGCCGAGACGCTGACAGAAGTCGGCGCCGGCCTGCAGATATCGCCGAACGCATCGCGGATCCTCGATGAACTCGGCCTGCTCGACGAGCTCGCCGACTTGTGGCTTGAGCCGGAGGCCATCCGCCTCGTTTCCGGACGCTCGCTACGCCAGATCGCTGCCGTGCCGAGCGGTGCCTTTGCGCGCGTCCGCTGGGATGCACCCTACGGCGCCCTGCACCGCGCGACCCTGCAAGGCGTCCTGTTGCGGGCGGTGCAAGCCAATCCGCTCTGTCGTCTGCATTTCGGCGCAGGCTTCGATGCCTCAACACCGGATGCCCTGTGGCCAGGCGGACGTAAGCCTGAGCTGATCGTTGGCGCCGACGGTGTATGGTCGAAGGTGCGCAGCAGCGTGGCTGGCAGCGGCAACCCGAAATTTTCCGGCAACATCGCCTGGCGCTTCATGGTCCCCGAGGCCGAAGCGCCGGCAATTCTCGATCGTACCAGCGTGACCGCCTATCTGGGCCCCGCCGCACATCTCGTCTGTTATCCGCTGAAAGAGGCGTCAGCCTTCAACTTCGTGGCGATCTGCGCCGGCGGCGGCGTCGGAAACGACTGGAGCGCTGCCGCAAGTCCTGCGCAGCGCACGCTGTTGCGCCAGCATTTTGCCGACTGGAACAGTGACCTGTCTGATCTGCTCGATCGGCAAGCGGATCCGACCGTCTGGCCGCTCTACGAAGTCGGCGCGGGACGCTGGCACAACGACCGCGACACGGTGCTGATCGGCGACGCCGCGCATGCGATGATGCCGTTTGCGGCGCAGGGCGCAGCCATGGCGATCGAGGATGCCTTCGAACTTGCCGGCGCCGTCAGCCGTCAGCCGTTGCCGGAAGCGCTGGTTGACTTCGAGGCGAGGCGCGAACCGCGGGTTGCCCGGCTGCGCAAACGCGCCGCCTTCAACCGCTTTGCCTACCATGCGCGAGGACCGATCCGGCTTGGACGTGACCTGGTCCTGTCGCTGCGCCCACCGCAAACCCTTGCGGCAGACCTCGACTGGATCTTCGACTACCGCGCCTTCGGCTGATCAGACGGCCGCTGCCGCAGCAAGGCCTCTCTCGATGTCGGCCTTGACGTCAGCAACATCCTCAAGCCCGATCTGCAGGCGCAGCACCGGCCCCTCCTTGGGTGCCTTGCAGATCCGCCGGTCACTGAGATTGACGTGAACAGCAAGGCTTTCGAACCCGCCCCAGGAATAGCCGAGCCCGAAGATCGACAGGGCGTCGAGAAAGGCATGCGCCTTGGCCCGGAACATGTCCGGCGTGTCGACGGCAAGCACGATTGAGAAGATGCCGCTCGAACCCGTAAAGTCGCGCTTCCAGAGATCGTGGCCCGGAAAGCTCGGCAGCGCCGGATGCAGCACGCGTGCGACATCGTCACGGCTCTCCAGCCATTCTGCGAGCGCCAGCGCGCTCTGCTGGTGCCGCTCGAGGCGGATGCCCATCGTTCTAAGCCCGCGCAGCACCTGGTAGGCATCGTCAGGGGCGCCGCAGATGCCAAGTGCGATTCTGGCGTCGTGCAGCTGCTGCCAATGGGCCGCATTCGCCGAGACGGTGCCCATGAGCACATCCGAATGGCCAGCGGGATACTTGGTCGCGGCGTGGATCGAGATGTCGACGCCATGGTCGAGGGGCTTGAAATAGAGTGGCGTGGCCCAGGTATTGTCCATCGTAACGACGCAACCATGCTTGTGGGCAACGGCTGCAATCGCCGATATATCCTGCATCTCGAAGGTGTTCGAGCCCGGCGCTTCCGTGTGCACCAGCCTGGTATTCGGCTTGATCAACTGCTCGATACCAGCGCCGACGAGCGGGTCGTAGTAATCGACGGCCACGCCCAGGCGCTTCAGCATCGTCTCGCAGAAGTTGCGGGTCGGGGTATAGACGGAATCGACGATCAGGGCGTGGTCTCCGGCCGAAAGGAACGCCAGAAACGGCACAGTAATGGCAGCAAGACCGGAGGGCACGATAATGGTCCCTGCAGAGCCCTCGAGCTCATTGATTGCCTCGCAGAGCGCATCCGTCGTCGGCGTGCCGCGCGTGCCATAGGTATACTTCTGCTCGCGGATCTCCATCGCACGGGCGTTGGGAAACAGGACGGTCGATGCGTGGACAACCGGCGGGTTGACGAAACCATAGTAGTCGGAAGGCTTCGGCCCAGCATGCGACAAGCGGGTATTGATGCCGGCGTTTTGCAGGAAACTCTTGTTTTCGATCATCTTAATAACTGCCTCGGGCCTATCGGAAAGCTTGACTTGTGGCTGGCGAACTCGGTGTCGTCAAGTCTCGTGGGCAGGCCGGTCCGGCAGGCCAACGCAACCTGCCCTTTTTAACCGCAGCGAAGACCTGACTATTTAATTTGCAGCCCAAGCCCATTCATTATGCATGCGCTCATTGTCCGGTCAAAAACCGAGAAAACACTTTCGGAAATCATGTTTATCGTGACCGAGGGTTGACCGTGACCGAATTTGCGATTGTGATGTCGGCACTCACGCCGGGGGGCAAACCAACGTCACCAACGAAAAGTTGTGCCAACGCGTGAAGAGGTTCAAATATAACAAGAGAACAACAAAGGTTGGGAAAACAATGAGCAGCAAGATTCTGACAGGTGCGGTCGGCGCGGCGATCTTCGTCCTTGGTGCATCCTACTCGCACGCTGGCACGCTTGACGATGTCAAGAAGAAGGGCTTCGTGCAGTGCGGTGTCAACGGCTCGAACCTGGCTGGCTTCGGCGCGCAGGATTCGTCTGGCAAATGGTCCGGTCTCGACGTCGACCTCTGCAAGGCAGTTGCAGCCGCCGTCTTCGGCGACGTTTCCAAGGTCAAGTACACCCCGCTTTCGGCGAAGGATCGTTTCCCGGCGCTTCAGTCTGGCGAAATCGACATTCTTGCCCGCAACACGACCTGGAGCGCCAGCCGTGACAGCCAGCTCGGCTTCGATTTCCGTGCGGTCAACTACTATGACGGCCAGGGCTTCATGGTCCACAAGGCAATCGGCGTGAAATCTGCTCTGGAACTTTCCGGCGCTGCCGTCTGCGTCCAGTCCGGCACGACGACCGAACTCAACCTCGCCGACTACTTCAAGGCCAACAAGCTCGAATACAAGCCTGTCGTGTTCGAAAAGCAGGAAGAAGTCGACGCCGCCTATTCGTCCGGCCGTTGCGACGTCTACACGACCGACCAGTCGGGCCTGTACTCGATCCGCCTGTCGCTCGCCAATCCCGACGACAACATCGTCCTTCCGGAAATCATCTCCAAGGAGCCGCTCGGCCCAGCCGTTCGCCAGAACGACTCCAAGTGGTTCGACGTGGTTTCCTTTGCCCACTACGCCATGGTTTCTGCTGAAGAGTTCGGCATCACACAGGCAAATGTCGATGAAATGACGAAGTCCGAAAATCCGGACATCAAGCGTTTCCTCGGCCAGGAAAAGGACGAGACGATCGGCAAGGATCTCGGACTTGACGAGAAGTGGGCCTACAACATCGTCAAGCTCGTCGGCAACTACGGCGAAGTGTTCGAGCGCAACGTCGGCGAAGGCAGCCCGCTGAAGATCAAGCGTGGCCTCAACGCTCTCTGGAACAAGGGCGGCCTGCAGTACTCGCCGCCGATCCGCTAATCACCGACTGACCACGCTGCGGGAACCCATGCTTGGTTCCCGCAGTCGAACTATAACGCCCAGAAAGGGCGAGTGGATATAAGGGGATAATGCATGGCCGTTGCAGCCGCAGAGGGGAACGGCAGCCGTCGTTCGTGGCACTCTTTGCTTTACAACCCGAAACTGCGCCAATTTATCTACCAGGCGCTGACCGTAATCTTCATTGTCTGGCTGGTCTGGTACGCAAGCTCGAATGCCGCGCAGAACCTTGAAAAAGCCAACATGAGGGCGAGCCTCACCTTCCTGAACGGCCGCGCCGGCTTCGATATCGCGCAGACGCCGATCCAGTATTCGAGTGACTCGACCTATCTGCGTGCCCTCACCCTCGGCCTGATCAACACGCTCATCGTGGCCGCCTGCGGGATCGTGACCGCAACGATCATCGGGTTGCTGGTCGGCATGGGTCGCCTGTCGCACAACTGGCTGATCGCCAAACTATCGACGGTCTACGTCGAGATCTTCCGCAACATTCCGCCGCTTCTGGTCATCTTCTTCTGGTACAAAGGCGTGCTGTCGCTGCTGCCGGATGTCAAGAAGGCCATGTCTCTGCCGTTGTCCGTCTATGTCAGCAATCGCGGCGTATACATGCCCGCGCCGATCTTCGGCGCCGGTATATGGACTGTCCCGGTCGTCTGTGCCGTGGGCATTATCGGCGCCATCGTCTACACCCGCTGGGCCAACAAGCGCCAGCTGGCAACCGGCAAGCGTCCGCCGGTTCTTCTCGTCAATCTCGCCCTGATTATCGGCCTTCCGCTACTGGCCTTCGCCATCGCAGGTTTCCCCGTGACGTTCGATATCCCCGTGCTCGGCAAGTTCAACATGAACGGCGGCACGGTGGTCGGACCCGAATTCCTGTCGCTGTACATGGCCCTGTCGTTCTACACCGCCGCATTCATCGCCGAAATCGTACGCTCCGGCATCCGCGGTGTCTCAAAGGGGCAATCGGAAGCAGCCCATGCGCTGGGCATCCGCCCCGGCCTGACGACGCGGCTTGTCGTCCTGCCACAGGCATTGCGGATCATCATTCCACCGCTGACATCGCAATACCTGAACCTGACGAAGAACTCGTCGCTGGCCGTCGCCATCGGGTATGCGGACTTGGTGGCCGTGGGAGGGACGATCCTCAACCAGTCCGGTCACTCGATCGAGATCATCGGCATCTGGATGGCGATCTATGTTTCGCTGAGCCTGATCACGTCGCTGTTCATGAACTGGTTCAACGCCCGTATGGCATTGGTGGAGCGCTAAGATGGCCGTTCAGATTGCTTTTCTTCGAGAGAAACTCATTGCCCCGGAAGCGGCTCCGCTGAGTGACAAGACCGTTCGCGGCTGGGCCAAGCACAATCTTTTCGCTACGCCCAAGGACGCCATCCTCAGCGTCGTGGTGGCAGTCATTGCCGTCTGGTTCCTGCTTTCGGTCGTGGAATTCCTGTTCATCAACGCCGTCTGGGTCGGGAAAGACAGGACATTTTGCGCCACTGTCAGCCAGGGCGGCATCCAGCCGGATGGCTGGAGCGGCGCCTGCTGGGCCTATGTCGGCGACTGGTTCACGGCCTTCATGGTCGGCTCCTATCCCCGTGACCAGATTTGGCGGCCGATCCTGATCGCCGTGCTGTTCGTGGCACTGCTGGTTCCATTCCTGATACCGTCTGCACCGCGCAAAGGCTGGAATGCGGCTCTTCTGCTGGTGGGCTTGCCGATCCTCGCCTATATCCTGCTTCTCGGCGGTTCATTCGGCCTGACCCATGTCGAGACGTCCCTCTGGGGCGGCCTGATGGTGACGCTGATCCTGTCCTTCGTCGGCATCGTCGTATCGCTGCCCTTCGGGATCGTGCTCGCCCTCGGGCGACGATCGGACATGCCGATCCTTAGGGGTGCCTGCATCGGCTTCATCGAACTGGTGCGTGGCGTACCGCTGATTACCGTGCTGTTCATGGCCAGCGTGCTGCTGCCGCTGTTCCTGACTCCTGGCACGAATATCGACAAATTCCTGCGGGCGCTCGTCGGCGTGTCAATTTTCGCATCGGCCTACATGGCGGAAGTCATTCGTGGGGGTCTGCAGGCTATCCCCAGAGGACAGTACGAAGGTGCGGACTCGCTCGGACTGAACTACTTCCAGAAGATGACGTTCATCATCATGCCGCAGGCCATCAAGCTGGTCGTACCGGGCATCGTCAACACGTTCATCGGGATGTTCAAGGACACCTCGCTGGTGTCGATCATCAACATGTACGACCTGCTCGGCATCGTCAAAGCCAGCTTCGGCGATTCCCGATGGCTGACGCCGGTGACACCGCTGACGGGGCTGATATTTGCCGGCTTCGTTTTCTGGCTGTTCTGCTTCGGCATGTCGCGATATTCGTACTTCATGGAACGCCACCTAGACACTGGCCACAGGAAATAAGATCGAGGGAATAGATCATGGCTGAAGCTCAATTGAAAAAACTGGAAGTCTCGACGACCGACGTCGCCGTCGAAATTATCAACATGAACAAGTGGTACGGCGATTTCCACGTGCTGCGCGACATCAACCTGAAGGTCATGCGCGGCGAGCGCATCGTCATCGCCGGCCCGTCGGGCTCCGGCAAGTCGACGATGATCCGTTGCATCAACCGGCTGGAAGAGCACCAGAAGGGCAATATCCTCGTCGACGGCGTCGAACTCACCAACGATCTGAAGAAGATCGATGAAGTGCGCCGCGAAGTGGGCATGGTGTTCCAGCACTTCAACCTGTTCCCGCACCTGACAATTCTCGAGAACTGCACGCTGGCGCCGATCTGGGTGCGCAAGATGCCGAAGAAGCAGGCCGAGGAAGTTGCGATGCACTTCCTCACCCGCGTCAAGATCCCCGACCAGGCCAACAAGTATCCGGGCCAGCTCTCCGGCGGGCAGCAGCAGCGCGTCGCCATTGCCCGTTCGCTCTGCATGAACCCGAAAATCATGCTCTTCGACGAACCGACGTCGGCACTCGATCCGGAAATGATCAAGGAAGTTCTCGACACCATGGTGGGCCTTGCGGAAGAAGGCATGACGATGCTTTGCGTCACCCACGAAATGGGCTTTGCCCGCCAGGTTGCGAACCGGGTCATCTTCATGGATCAGGGACAGATCGTCGAGCAGAACTCGCCCGCCGAGTTCTTCGACAATCCGCAGCATGAGCGCACCAAGCTGTTCCTCAGCCAGATCCTGCACTGATCGTCCACACGTTCACATAAAAGGCCCGGTGTCGTTCAGTTCGACGCCGGGCCTTTTTCATATCGGGTGGATGCTGGTGTGACGCACGTCCGCCTACTGCGCCGCCTCGCCCGCAAGCTTCTTCTGGGCGAGAGCATTGTTGTTCGAGGTCAGTGCTGCAACCGCCTCAGCTGCCCGCTCGTCATTGCCGACACGGACTGTCGGCGAGGCAAATTCGATGCCGTTGGCAGTAAAGGCCTCGCGGATCAGCGCCAATGCGCGACGCCGGATCATCGACTGCTCGCCGGGCTTTGCCATGACCGCGAAGCTCAGGTTAATACCGTAGTCCCCGAACTGCTCGACACCTTTCATCTTGAGGGTCTCGATAATCTTCGGCCCCAGTTCCGGATCTTCGAGCAGTTCCGCGCCGATGCCTTTCACCAGCTTTTTTACCACAGCGACGTCCGTCTCGTAGCTGACCGAGATCAGGAACTTGTCGATGACCCAGTCACGCGACATGTTCTCGACCGCCCCGAGCACGCCGAAAGGCACGGTGAAGATCGGGCCGCGGTGATGGCGCAACCTGACGGACCGCAGGCTGAAGGATTCGACGGTGCCCTTGTAGGTGCCGCTCTGGATGTATTCTCCGACCCGGAATGCGTCGTCCGTCATGTAGAAAATGCCGCTGATGATATCCTTCACCAGCGTCTGCGATCCGAAGCCTATCGCAACCCCGAAGATACCGGCGCCGGCGATGAGCGGCCCGACCTCGATGCCGAGTGCCGAGAGAACCATCATGGCGGAAATGGCGATGATGAGCATCGCGAGGAAGTTTCGAAAGATGGGAAGTAGCGTTAGCAGCCGGCCACTGCGGGCAACTTCGGCGTCATTGCCTTCGTGGGCACGCGCAAGGGCGAGACGGTGGTTGATCAGCGCCTTGGCGATCTGCCAGACGATATCGGCCGCCAAAAGGATGACGATGCCCGTCAGGGCGCCGCGAATGATGCCCGCGACTTGCGCATTTTCCACCATCGCGCTTGTTTGCAGGCTGACGATCATGGTGAGCCACAAAATGGCTACTGCGATGATCGTGGCCCGCAGGCCGCGCTCGACCAAGACCTGATAGACGGGGCTATCCGCCCCTCCCGGTCCTCCCTGAGCCGCAAAGGCGCTTCGAACGACCCCGGACGATATCCGCAGCGCTGCAGGGATCACGATAACGTAGGTACAGAGCAGCATCATCACATCCAGCCCTGCCACCCATAGCGCCCAGATGACGCAAAGCCAGAATGTCGCCAGCCAGTGGAATATCCCTTGGTGGCGCGGACGATCGATCGGTCGTGGCCGGCGCCAGACGATCTCGATGGCAATGGCCAGCAGCCCGACGCCGATGGCATATCCGACGGCAGCCCGCACCGGCGCAAGAAAGCCGAGCGCGCCCATGATACCTTCCGCCGCCCAACCCACGAAGAATGTCAGCGTGAACACGACGACGCGCGAGAACCAGAACCGCGCCGCTGCGTCGTCCATCGGGATCAGGCGGGCCTGTGTCGTAGCGGACTTGGCGGCTGAGGGCGCCAGGACGATCCGGCAGAGACGTATCACCAGACGGGCGGCGATCAGTCCCAGAAGCGTCGGCACGATCAGGTCCAGCAGCAGTGGCGGCCAGCTCACCATCAGGAACATGCCCACGCTGGCGATGGCGAAAATCACCAGAGGCGCCAGTTCGCCAAACAGGTGGCGACCGAGCGTATGGATGCTCCGCACAGGTGTCGGATCTCCGGGGATGGCGGAACGTCCGGCGTGGAGGTGGCCGACGAGAAGACTGAAACCGTACTCGGCAGCGAGGCCCAGTGCCACCAGCAGCAGGAACAGCAGAAAAACGTGCGTTGCGCTCCGGTTATCGACCCCCGCCATGATCGTCGTCCCGGCCCGGGAGAATTCGCCGGGAACCAGCGGGATTGCCTCCCGGACCGCGAGAAGGTGGCCCTGAACGCCGTTGAGCAGCGTCGTCAGCGCGGAGGCTGACATGTTGGGCATCATCGCAGTCGTGGTGGTGGAGGGCCTCTGGGCGGCGAGCAGAGCACGAACCTCGGGGTCGTCGAGCAACTTGATCAGCTGGTCGACCTTCTGCTGGCCTGCAGCCACGGGAGGAGCTTGCTGGGCATGCGCCAGCGTACCAGCCAACAGGATGGCGACCAGCGCTGCCATTTTCCAAAGACAGTAAAATATTTTGGCAAACGGCATGGGCAGACGATCCTCCCGCAGTCAGGCGAAGTTGCGTTGTGTCAATGCAACCATGTCACCGTTTCGGGAGCGAAAGAAGCAGCAATTTCTGCTTCCTCGATATGCCACATCGTCTGACGGGCAGGTCCTAGATGATGACCTGCTCGCCGATCTCGACCACGCGGTTATTGGGCAGGTGAAAGTGATCGGAAGGATCGATCGCGAGGCCCGCCATGCGAATGAACAATCGGTCCTGCCAGAGCGGCATGCCGGAGGTCGGGCTACCCACCAGCTTGCGGCGACCGATGTAGAAAGAGGTCGTCATGATATCGAACTTGAAGCCATCCTTGCGACAGAGGCTCAGGGCCTTCGACACATCCTGCGTCTCCATGAAACCGAAGCGCAATTCCATCTTCATGAACCGCTTCGACAGCGATTCGATGATGTAGCGCTCGCCTTCCGGGACCATCGGTCGAGGGATGGTCTTGATCGTCAGGATGATGTTCTGGTTGTGAAGTGCGTGGTTGTGCTTCAGGTTATGGAGCAGCACGTTCGGGGTCAGATCCGGAAAGCTGGTGAGAAACACGGCAGTGCCGGGCACGGAGACGGGCGCGTGGTTGCTCTTGCGCTCGATAGAGCCAATGAATTGCGTCAGCGGGACGTCGTTGCGGGCGGCCTTCAGCTTCAACAGGCCGGTGCCCTTTCGCCAGGTCCACATCATAACGATGAGTGCACCGGCGATCAGCACGGGAATGTAGCCGCCTTCGGTGATCTTCAGCAGGTTTGCGGCAAGGAAGATACATTCGAGCGCCAGCAGCGGCAGCAGAACGGCAAGTGCCGTTGCCAGCGACCATTTCCAGAAAAGACGCACAAACTGGATGGAGAGGATGGTCGTCACCACCATGGCGCCGGTCACCGAGATGCCGTAGGCGGTGGCGAGAGAATCCGAACTCCTGAACAGGAAGATGAGCCCGAGCACGCCGATCAGCAGGATGGCGTTGACGGTCGGCAGGTAAATCTGCCCGGTGTTGGTTTCGGAGGTAAAGCAGATTTCAAGGCGCGGAAGAAGACCCAGGTGGATTGCCTGCCGAGCTAGCGAAAAAGCGCCGGTAATGACAGCCTGGCTGGCAATGATGGTTGCGCAGGTAGCGAGGATGACGACGGGCAGCAGCGCCCAGTCCGGAAACATCAGGAAGAACGGATTGGCGGCTGCGGCGCGGTCATGCAGAACCAATGCGCCCTGCCCGAGATAATTCAATGCCAGCGACGGAAAGACCACGAAAAACCAGGCAGCCTGGATCGGCTTGCGACCGAAATGTCCGAGATCGGCGTAGAGCGCTTCAGCACCCGTCACCGTCAGGAACACGGCGCCGAGCACGACAAGCCCCACCGTCCCGGCATGGGCGATGAAGCGGACGGCATGGATCGGGTTGAGTGCGGTCAGAATGGAGGGGGACTCGATGATATGCGACAGGCCACCGAGGGCGATCACCAGGAACCAGAGAAGGGTGATAGGACCGAAAAAGCGCGAGACTGTGGCCGTGCCGCGCGACTGGATGGCAAACAGCAAGATCATGATGACGACGGCGATCGGTACCACATAGGTCGAGAACACCGGGGTCACCAGCTTCAGCCCCTCGACGGCAGACAGCACCGACAGAGCTGGCGTAATCATCGCGTCGCCGATGAACAGGGCGGTGCCGATCAGCGCTGCAAACAGCAGGCCATTCTTGTAGCGGCTCGATTTCTTCGCGAGCAGAGCAAGCAGGGAGAGCGTGCCGCCCTCGCCGTCATTGTCGGCACGCAGCAAGAAAAGAACATATTTGAACGTCACGATGACGGTCAGCGTCCAGAGCATCAGCGACACGAGGCCGAGGATCTCGCCGCGTGTCACGCCGTATTCGACAAAGGGTCGCAGTGCCTCACGGAAGGCGTAGAGCGGGCTCGTGCCGATATCACCATAGACGACACCGATGGAACCGATCATCGGAAACAGGATGCTCGGCAGGCCCTTGGCAGGTGCGGAGGTATCGCGCGGCACGGCTGTCATCGTATCTCCGGCCCTTCAGAGCCCTATTCATCGAAGTTGATGGTGAGGCAACGCATATGGCGATCAAATGTGCCGAAGACAACTGATGTTTTACTGCCGGCGATTCTTTCGAACGCCCGAGCCTAACATTACCGTTCAACTTTGCAGCAAGCTTGTCTCTTATGCCACTCGACAAAGTCCACAGATAGCCCGTTCACGTATAGTTTTCGTTACATTCCCCTCATCCTTGGTCAAAGTAGCGGCGATAACCGCTCCGGGAGAAGTAAATGAGGAAATCGAAGACATTACGTAAAACCGCAACCCCTGCCATGATCGCTGCGGCGCTGGCCTGCAACGTCGCCTTATCCGGTGCAGCGTCGGCGCAGACGATCATCGATACCTGGAAAGAGGTGAAGGTACCGTCTCCACCCGAACTCAAGCCGGTGAAGGTCGATCTGCCAACAACAGCGTTGCTGCTTCTCGATTTCAATGGCGCGCAGGATCCGACCAAGGGGCCATGCAACAGCAAGACCAAGCCCCGGTGCCTAGAGTCGCTTCCAAAGGTTGCCAAGCTGTTGTCCGAGGCGCGCGCCAAGGGCATGCTCGTGGTCTACAGCCTCGCAGGCGCCGGCACCAAAGCCGACATTGCCACCGTTCTGGCGCCTCGGGATGGCGAGGCGATCGTCAAATCCGGCCCGGACAAGTTCGTCAATACCGACCTCGACAAGATCCTGGCAGCCAAGGGGATCAAGAGCGTCATCGTCACCGGTACGGCATCCGAGGGAGCCGTGCTTGCGACCGCGAGCGACGCTGCATTTCACGGCATGAACATCATCCTGCCTGTCGACGCTATGTCGTCGACCGAACTCTATGCCGAGCAATATGTCGCGTGGCACATGACACACGCACCGGGCGTCGCGGCCAAGACGACATTGACGGCGATCGACATGATCTCGTTCTGAATGTGGAGGGCGCTGGAAGCAGCGCCCGTCCCGACCAGGCCTTGATAGGGTGTGACGCCACACGCCATGCAGGTGGCAGGAGTTGCTGCATGCTTAATGCAACTCATTCCCATTCGCACAATCTACCTGCAAGTCATTCTTATTACTAGATAAAAGCCATTTTAGCGGCTTGACAGCCGATGGCGCTTTTCTTATCTCTCGGCTCAGGGGATTGCTTTTCAGGAACACAGTATGACGCTCGCGCATCAGCGCGCAGTGCATCTTCCGTTGTTTTTCATAGAGCTTTCCGTCTTTTGTCAGGGCACCGGTCACCTCAACGACCGGATTGCGCTGCCGGCGGAGTAGGAATTGATGGACCGGTCACTGAAAATCGCACTCGGCAGTTTCGTTGTCAGCATCGTCGTGCTGGCCATTAAATATGCTGCGTTCTGGATCACCGGCAGCGTCGCGCTGTTCTCCGACGCGCTGGAGAGCATCATCAACGTCGTCACCGCTATGGCCGTCATTTTCGCTATCAAGGCAGCCGCGGTGCCGCCGGACGAGCAGCATCCCTACGGTCACCACAAGGCTGAATATCTCTCTGCCGTAGTGGTCGGCACAATGATCGTCGGCGCCGCAATTGCCATTCTCAACGAAGCCTATCATGGCTTCATCGCCCCGAAGCCGATCGATGCACCCTGGACCGGCATGATCGTCAGCACCGCCGCCACGATCCTCAACATCGGCTGGAGCTACGTCCTCATAAACCAGGGAAAGCTCCACCGGTCGGCCTCCTTGGTCGCCGATGGCAAGCATCTGATGGCGGATGTCGTCACCTCGCTCGGCGTGCTCATCGGCGTGGCGCTGGTAATCTTCACCGGCATCATCCAGCTGGATGCGATCATTGCCGCGCTGGTGGCGCTGCATGTGCTGTGGAGCGGATGGGGCGTCATCCGCGAAAGCGCCAGCGGCCTGCTTGACGAAGCCGCCCCGCCCGAAGAACTTGCGCTGATCCGCGGGGTGATTTCCGCCAATGCCAGCGACGCTCTCGAGGCGCACGCTCTGCGGACACGGCATGCCGGCCGCGTCACATTCATCGACTTCCACCTCGTCGTCCCGACCGCAATGACCGTCGGCGACGCCCATACGATTTGCGACAGGATCGAGGCCGCCCTGAAGCAAGCCGTGTCGGGCGCTATCACGACCATCCATGTCGAGCCGGAAGACAAGGCGAAGCACAAGGGCGTGATCGTTATCTGAGGCCTGGCGCCCTAGCATTCCAGTGTTCGAAGGCGGACCACGGTGGCCCACGACGTTCGAATGCCCTCCTACAAAATGCTAAATTTGACATTATTTAAATTAGAATATTCGAACGTCTTGTATATGGCGAAACTTCGCCCATAAATTGTATCTGGGATATTGATTCTTGGAGCTGCAATATCGGGGGCATGATGAGCAGACTGTATTTCGAACCATCCAGGGGACCGACTACCCGCGAAGCGGGAACTTACTCCTGGAACCTCGCGACGAATACAATCATGGCCAGCGCCAGCGTCGCTCAGCTATTCGACCTGCCAGCCGATCGCGTCAGACGTGGCCTGCCGATAGAGCGGTTCATCGAAAAGGTGCATGCGGAGGATCGAGGTGCCGTCGCGAGAGCGATCCACGAGGAAATCATCAGCGGCAGTCCCTATCAGCAAACCTATAGGGTCATCGACGGCGACGGGAAAACGACGCGGGTGATTGCATACGGCCAATGCTTCCGCGATCCCGCGGGCACCCCATCCCAATACGCCGGCATGATATTCCCAGTGAGCAATGCGACACCCGAGTGTCCTTCCACAGCACTTTTGCGGCTGTGCCAGACCGCCCGGAACGCCGCTGAAAGCGCCAACAACCACCCCGTCAGCCAACTGCTGGAACTCGCCGTCGCCAGCCTGACGTTGCCAGAGGCGGCTCCGATTACGGCGGCTGTCACGCGGCATTAGGATTCTGATATTCTGAAAAAAGTGGTGACCCCTGCTGGATTCGAACCAGCGACCACCTGCTTAGAAGGCAGGTGCTCTATCCAGCTGAGCTAAGGGGCCGGATGTTTTTGCTGCATTGAGATGGCAGCGTGGCGAACGGAGCCTGATGAATCAGTGCGTCCAGGGCTGGTTGCGATTGAAGCGAAAGTTGTCGGTGTAGGAAACAGTCTGGCGGACGGTTTCCTTCGGCGGGATTACCCGATACTCGATGCCGTTGCGGGTTGCGTAGGCCTCGGCCAGCTCCTGGCTTTCGAATGAAAGCTTCAGTTGCTGGCGCATGTCGTCGGACGAGGTGTAGCCCATGATCGGATCGATCTTTCGCGGGCTTTCCTGGTCAAACTCCAGAACCCAGCTGTGGGTCTTGGCCTTGCCGGATTGCATGGCGGTCTTCGCCGGACGGTAGATCTTTGCAGACATCGCTGCTCGCCTCCGAAAGAGCGGATTTCCCGCCGTTGCTGTCTATGTTCCGCAGATGATATCGCAAACACTGTCCGCGGCTAGGCATTGGGCTTTGCTTAACCGCGAATCCCTCTGTTTTCAAGCAAAAAGGCGAAGGCTGCGACACGCCCGCGCTGGCCTTTCGCAGCGCCGCCGCCGCTATCCCGGACTTGGCGCCCCAGCCACCTTTTTCCGGCAGCTGGCGAAGATGTCGAGGGCGGGGTCATAGACCTTGGTGCCGATGTCCATCAGGCCGAGCACGCTGTGAAAGAAGTTGTCGTGGGAGTAGGACGCCCCTGCCCTGGCCAAAAGGCAGGCCATGTCGAAGCCGGCAGACGCCTGCAGGTCGCCTGCCAGCCAGACGAGAAACGGCACACGCGTCTGCTCCGCCGGGGCAATGACATAGGGTGCGCCGTGGAGATAGAGGCCGTTTTCGCCGAGCGATTCGCCATGGTCGGAGACGTAGATCATCGCGCCCGCCACGTTGCCTTGATGAGCCTTCAGCCTGTTGATGACCTCCGAGACGATGTGGTCGGTATAGAGGATGGAATTGTCGTAGGCGTTGACAATCTCTTCGGGCTTGCAGCTTCCGAACTCGGCAGCGCGGCAATCCGGGGTGAAGCGCCGAAAATTCTCGGGATAGCGTAGGTAGTAGGCAGGGCCGTGGCTTCCCAGCTGGTGGAGCACCAGAACGCTGTCCTGCTTGGCGTTGGCGAGGTAGTCGTCGAGCTTGTCGAGGAGGATGGCATCGAGGCATTCGCCGTCCTTGCAGAAGCGCGGATCGGCCGCCTTCGGCAGGAAGGTGTAGGGCACGCGGTCGGCGACGCCATAAGCGCCGGTGTCGTTGTCCAGCCAGGTGACGTTGACCTTGGCATAGGAAAGCACATCCAGCAGGTTCTGGGTCTCCAGTCCCTTGCGGTGGCTGTACTCGGCGCGGGCGTAGATGGAAAACATGCACGGGATCGAGGTCGCCGTCGCGGTGCCGCAACTCGTCGTGTTGGGGAAATAGACGATATCCTGCTTCTTCAATTCCGGATTGGTATCGCGTCCGTAGCCTCCGAGCGAGAAATTCTGCGCCCTCGCCGTCTCGCCGGCGACGATGATCGTGACCCGTGGCTTCTGGCCCGGCGCAGTCCGGTGCGCGTCCGTGCCGATGGGGGCGGCAACGATGTTACGGTCTCGTTCCGTGCCGACGAGATATTTGACGGCGCTGACGATCGGCACGAAGGGGTTGAGCGTCAGGACGAGATCCGGGTTCTTGCGGCCGACGGCAGCGTAGGTGCGCGAAAAGCTAAGGCCGGCTACCACGAATATGGCAAGGCATGGGGCAATGACTGCGAGATTATAGCCGAGCTTGCTGAGAAACGGCCGATGAAGGACCCGCACCCAGATGATGAAAAGCGACGGCAGGATGCCGGTCAGGATCACATGGGTGGCAAAGCCTACCGTGATCAGGTGCCCCGCCTCGGCTGTGGTCGTCACCGCCGCATTGCGGATCATCTCGCGATCAATGATCGTTCCGAACTGGTGGGTGAACCAGGACGATACCGAGGCTACCAGGACGAAGAAGACCAGCGCCGGCTTGATCAGGTACTTTGCCGAGGGAATGATCATCACGGCCGATATCAGCGCGCAGACGCCGACGACGAAAGCCACGAAGGCGATAGGATCGCTCGAGAGGTAGGTGTGAGCCCGCGTCCAGAATGTGTAGTTGGTGAAAAGGACGATGTAGAGGCTCGTCAACAGGCAAAGCGTGACGCTGCCTACTCGTGGACGGAATGAATGGCGCCCGCCCCCGCCGGCATGATCGGTCAATAAATCTTCTCCAGATGGAAAGACAGGGACGACTTCTGCAAGCCGCCCGGAATCGGTACTGCCCTAGACCCCACAAAAGCGGCGGCACTTAGGTGAGTTTCCTGACAGCTACCTGAACAGGCGGGACGTGCACAGAAATAGAGCGTGCCTTATCTCTCTGGATAAAGTTTGCTTACCAGCTGAAGGTCAGGCGCACCAGGAAACAGGGCGGTCCATGCGACGGTGGGCGAGGCCCTCGCGCACCAGGGTATCCCCGAAGGACTGGCCGGCGCGCAGGACGCGACGCTGCGTTGTGCCCGCAGGCTCTGTGGTCGACGATGCCGGCTGGAGCGTAAACGGGCCGGCGTTGAGCAAGGAGAGAAGGCGCAGCTTGGCGGCATTGGCGCGCCGCTCTTCCTCGACGCAACGCGAGGGGCCGAGCGTCGGTGTGTCGATATCGGCAATGCGGATCCTCGTGCCGCGGACCCAGAACGTGCTGCCGTCGAAGACGCAGTTGATATGCGTGCCCTGGCCGCAAAGACCGAAGCTTTCGGAGACGGATGTCGCAGTCAAGGCGGAGGCCGGCTGCGGGCTCGGTGTCGGAACGGGCATGGCGACGGGAATGGGCGCTGGCGGAACCGGGCTGTTGTCCACGGCACGGACGGCCGGAGCCTGCGGCCTGGCAGCCGGTGACGGGAGGGCGGCTACCACGGGTGCAGCAACGGTGCCCTTTGCCAGGGTCGTCAATTCAGGCTTGATGGACTGCCAGTGATCGTATCCGACAATCGCCAGCACTGTCGCAACGGCCAACCATGGCAGAATGCTTCCGCCGCCGCCGCTTTTCTTTTTGGCCGTCCTGCGGGCTGGTTTTCGCGTGCTGCGCCTTTGTGCCATTATCCGCTCCTTCACTAGCGAGCGGCATTATCCCAGCCAACCCTTTCCGAAAGGTTGGCGCCGGGGTGGAAACAGGCTGACCGAGATCGAAGATCTCGCACACTTTGGGATATCTCGGGGCGACAGGTTTTTGACTAGCGGGCGTGAAACAAAGTGCCGGTTACGAACGATTTGAAGAGGACGCCGCTCTGGTCGTTATTGTCATAGTAATCGTCACAGCCGTGGAAGCGGTGGTCGCGCCGGTGGTGATCATGATGATGACTGCGGTTCCTGACCTGAATGACGTCTGGGGTGCCGGTCTGCACCGAAGTCACACCAGAAATCGGCATCGAGGCCGCCGGAGCGACGGTCATGAGTAAGATAGAAGCGCCGAAGACTGCGGCGGTGGCGATCTGGCGGACATTTATCATGTCGGTTTTCCCTAAAAATGCTAGTGGGCTATCCTAATGCGGATCGCACATCCTGTCACGGACCACGTCCCATCCCGTAAAAAAACCCGGCTGACTTATCATCAACCGGGTTTCCATCAAAACGACTGGCCGGCCGTTTAGCGGCAAACGCGCATCTTCTTGACGACCATATGACCGTGGCGGTCGCGGTGCTTTACCGTCTTCATCATGCAATGCTTCTGGTGCATGCCGTGCATATTGTGACGCATGGACATGTCGTCAGCACGAGCAGCTACGCCCGACGAAAGGGTTGCAGCCAGTGCAACTGCGGAAGCAAGAATAAAATTGCGCATTTTGGACCTCATTTGGAATTCACAACGCCATAACGGCAAAGAGTTACAAAGGGTTCCTTCTTATTCCAGGGATCACGAAAATGTGCATGACAGAGCGCTGAGGGTCAGTGGCTGGCAGCGGAGCCCGCGCAGTCGATCATGCCTTGTCATTTTCGGTGCTTGCCGGTCGCCTTCGATCGTCTCTCCGACGGTGCGTCACAGCCTGTCCAGAACCATTTCGCGCCGCAACATCTGCCCGCAATAAACTGTCACACAGCGTGTCTATAAAACCGCTGCCAAGGGCTGCGTGGGGCCTGCAGCCTTGTCGATCAAAAGGAAATAGGGATTATGTTCAAACTCAATCATTATATGGGTCTGCCGGGCGTGAAGCGCTGCCTGACGGCTGCTGGCGCTGCGGCGATCAGCCTGTCGCTCGCTCTGCCGGCTGCCGCTGCGCCGGTCAAGTTCGACTTCTGGTTCGGCCTGTCGGGCGACCTAGAACGCGTCGTCCAGCAGATGTGCAAGAACTTCAACGAGTCGCAGAAGGACTACGAAGTCGCCTGCGTCAGCCAGGGCAACTACGACGCCACGCTGCAGAACACCATTGCCGCGTTCCGCGCCGGCAAGCAGCCGGCCGTCGTGCAGGTCTATGACGCCGGCACGGCATCGATGATGCTGTCGGGCGCGTATTATCCTGCCGGCAAGCTGATGGAAGAAAACGGCTACAAGATCGACTGGAACGACTATTTCCCGGGCATCGCCCGCTACTATGCGACCTCCAAGGGCGAGCTGCTCTCCTTCCCGTTCAACTCCTCGACCGCTTTGCTCTACTGGAACAAGGACTCCTTTGCCAAGATCGGCAAGACGGAAGCACCGAAGACGTGGGAAGAAGCAGCCGACGACATGAAGGCGCTGAAGACCGCCGGTTACCAATGCCCGATGGCGATCAACATCTCCAACAACGAGAGCTGGCAGTTGATGGAGCAGTTCTCTGCCATCCACAACCAGCCGATCGCAACCAAGAACAACGGCTATGACGGCCTCGACGCCCGCCTGACGGTCAACAAGACCCTGTTCGTCAAGTACGTGACCGACCTCAAGAGCTGGTATGATCAGGGTCTCATCAAGATCAAGAACAAGGATCTTGGCCAGGACATGGTCCAGGCCTTCGCATCCGGCGATTGCCAGATGATCATGACGTCGGTCGGCGATCACGGCACGGTCGGCAAGACCCAGAAGGCCGGCATGGCCTGGGACGTTGCCGAACTTCCGGTCTATGCCGGCACCGAGCGCAAGAATTCGCTCGTCGGCGGCGCTTCGCTCTGGGTTCTGCAGGGCAAGTCCAAGGATGAGTACAAGGCCGCGGCTGCCTTCCTCAACTTCATCCACGATCCGAAGACCGCGCTCTTCTGGTCGACCAACACCGGCTACATCCCCGTTACCAAGTCGGGGTTCGATTACATGAAGTCCACCGGCTTCTACGACAAGGCACCCTACAAGGGCCGCGAAGTCGCCATCGCGAGCCTGACGGCCTCCGAGCCTACGCCGATCACCCGCGGTATCCGTCTCGGCAACTTCACGCAGATCCGCGCTGAATTCGGCACCCAGATGCAGGCGATCTTCTCCAACAAGGTCAGCGTCAAGGAAGGCATCGACAACCTCGTCAAGAACGGCGACGCCAACCTCGAACGCTTCGAACAGACCTACAAGGGCAAGACCCTGCCCTGATACCGAATGCTCGCAAACCGGCGCCGTCCAACCTTGGACGGCGCTTTTTTATCATGAAGCACAGTTCTTCGAGCCCGATGCCTGCCGGAAAAAATCATGGAAAAGCGAACAACATTCAACAAGTCGACCATCGGTATACTGTTCGCGGTACCGCAACTCCTTCTCATCTTCACCTTCTTCTATTGGCCGGCGGGTCAGGCGGTCTTCTGGTCGCTGACGCTGCAGCAGCCCTGGGGCGGCGGCAATATCTTCGTCGGACTCGACAATTTCAGATCGATCCTCACCAATGCCGAATACTGGAACTCGGTCAGCCGCAGTCTCGTGTTTGCGGCAATCAGTACCGGCTTGTCGATGACGGTGGGTCTCGTGCTCGCGGCTCTGACAGACAGGCAGTTGAGAGGCTCGAAGTTCTACAGGGTCGTGCTCATCTGGCCGTACGGAATTGCCGCGCCCGCGCTTGCCCTTGCCTTCCGCTTCATCCTGGCACCTGAAGCCGGCATCATTTCCGTGGTGAACCATTGGTGGCCGGGGCTTTGGGATCCGGGCCTCGATGGTTTCGATGCGATGGCATCCATCATCGCCGCGTTTTCATGGAAATACATCGGCTACAATTTCATCTTTTTCCTCGCCGCCTTCCAGAGCATCCCCCGGTCCCTCATTGAAGCCGCCGCCATGGATGGTTCAGGTGTCATGCGGCGCTTCAAGGACATTCAGTTTCCGCTGATCACACCGACGATCTTTTTCCTGCTCGTCATCAACATCACCGAGAGCTTCCAGGACTCGTTCGGCATCATCGACATCATGACATCGGGAGGCCCAGCAAACTCCACGAACCTGATGGTCTACAAGATCTATTCCGATGGCTTCAAAGGCCTCGATTTTTCCGGCGCGGCTGCCCAGAGCATCATATTGATGGCCCTGATCGTCTTGCTTACCATTTTCCAGTTCCGCTTCATCGAGCGGCGCGTGCACTACCGCTGAGGCAATCATGGTCGAACGTACCCCCCTATTGGACTTCTTCACGCACCTGATCCTGTTTCTAGGATTTTTGGTCGCCGCAGCGCCCTTTGCCATGGTCGTCATCGCGTCGACCCACAACCTGACCGATGTCAACCAGACACCGATGCCGTTGATTCCCGGCAGCGATTTCTGGGTCAACATCAAGACTGCCTGGGTCAACGCCAACCTTGGCTCGGTTTTGCTGAACAGCATGATCGTCGCCGTTGGCGTTGCCGCCGCCAAGGTTCTCGTCTCGGCGCTGACAGCCTTCTCGATCGTCTACTTCCGCTTTCCAGGCCGCAATGTGATGTTCTGGATGATCTTCATAACGCTCATGCTGCCACTCGAAGTCCGTATCGTCCCGACCTACGCCGTCGCCGCCGACGTGCTCTCGCCGTACCAGACCATATTGGACGTCACCGGCGTGACCTGGCTCATCCAGACCCTCACCGGCGTCGAGCTCAAGATGAACTTCGGCCTGCTTAACTCCTATCCGGGCCTGATCCTGCCGCTTGTCGCGACCGCCACCGGCACCTTCCTGTACCGCCAGTTCTTCCTGACGATACCGGACGAGTTGACGGAAGCCGCCCGCATGGACGGTGCCGGTCCGGTGCGATTCTTCATCGATATCCTGATGCCGTTGTCGCGCACCAACATGGCGGCGCTCGGAACGATCATGTTCCTTTGGGCGTGGAACCAATATCTCTGGCCGCTGCTGGTGACGACCGATCCCCACCGCTACGTCGTCGGCACCGCGCTGCAGAAGCTGGTTCCGAACTTCGGCGGCATACCGGAATGGAATATCGCCATGGCCGGAACGCTGATCATGATGCTGCCGCCGATGATTGTCGTTGTCCTGATGCAGCGCTGGTTCGTGCGCGGGCTGATCTCCACGGAGAAGTAAGCCTACTTCCCTTCGACCCAGACCAATATGATGGCGGGCCTCGTGCCCGCCATTTTCGTTCCCGCCCGCGACTGCTCATGAAAATGCCGCTGGAGTAGGGCTCCAACGGCATTAGATAGACCATCTTGATAAATTCACGTCAGATCAGGAGACCAGTTCCAGCTTCCGCACCGGTGCCGTTTCCGGCAGGTCGAGGCGCAGGTCGGTTTCGTTGGAGAACAGGTGGATGTGCTCGGCAGGCAGGTGCAGGGCGATCTCCTGGCCGGTTTCGCTGGTGATATGGTCGGAAATGCTGAGCGCGAAGTTCGAGCCGTTGATGTCGGAGTGGATGACGCGACCGGCGCCGAGCTCCTCGACGAAATCGACAGTCGCCGGGATGCTGCCTGGCGTCCCCACCGGCACCATGTAGGCGTGCTCAGGACGAATGCCGAGGGCTGCAGCGCGCCCGGCATTGGCCCTGCCGATGGCCGGATCGACCGGGATCGGAATGCCGTCGAAGATGAAGTGCGTGCCGTCTGCGGCGAACGAGCCCTCGAGAAAGTTCATCGCGGGAGAACCGATGAACGAGCCGACGAAACGGGTGCGCGGCTTGTTGTAGACTTCCAGGGGCGTGCCGACCTGCTCGACTTTGCCTTTGTACATCACCACCAGCTTGTCGGCGAGCGTCATCGCCTCGACCTGGTCGTGGGTGACGAACACGGAGGTGGCTGACAGGCGCTTGTGCAGGCGGCGGATCTCGACGCGCATCTGGACGCGCAGCTTGGCATCGAGGTTGGACAGCGGTTCGTCGAACAGGAAGACTTTCGGCTCGCGGATGATGGCGCGGCCCATCGCGACGCGCTGACGCTGGCCGCCGGATAGCTCGCCCGGCTTGCGGTCGAGAAAATCCTCGAGGCCGACGATGCGCGCCGTTTCCTTGATGCGGCGGTCGCGTTCCTCTTTTGGCACGCCGGAAACCTTGAGCGCGTAGCCCATGTTGGCCGCGACGTTCATGTGCGGATAGAGCGCATAGTTCTGGAACACCATGGCGCAGCCGCGCTCGCGGGGCTCCAGCTGATTGACAACCACGTCGTCGATGACGATCTCGCCGCTGGTGATATCCTCGAGGCCTGCGATCATCCTGAGCAGGGTGGACTTGCCGCAACCGGACGGCCCGAGGATGACGACAAACTCACCGGAACGAAAATTCAGATCCACGCCGTGAACAACCTTGTTGCTGCCATAGGCCTTGCGGACCTGTTCGATGCGGATTTCTGCCATGCTACACTCCTTGCCGATATGGCCGGAGAGCTAACCACGTTGCATAACAGAACGGTGACAGCCCTCGGAGAATCTGATGCGACACTGCATTTCGCTTGCTTTCACGGCGGCATCCGGCGCCGGGGACAAGGCTGCGCGGGTTTTCGCCGCAAGCCTTGAAACCTTTGATCCGACAACAACGTAGATGCGTAACAGACTTCAATCAGAAGGAAAAAGGGGGATGACAGCAGTGACGAAGGCGAGCGGATGCACCATCCTTTGGTTCCGAAAGGACCTCCGGCTCGACGACAACCTCGCGCTGCATGCCGCCTGCGAAAAAGGCCGGCCGATCATTCCCCTCTATATACGCGAACCCGATAAAGACGGCACGGGACCGCTCGGCGCCGCACAGCGCTGGTGGCTCCACCACTCGCTGACCGCGCTTCAGGCGTCTCTCCGCAACCTTGGCAGCGACCTGATATTTGCAAGCGGCGAGGCACTTTCCGCGCTCTCCAGGCTTATCGAAACCTCGGGCGCGACCGGCGTCGTCTGGAACCGCCGCTACGACCCGGCCGGTATCGCCGTCGACACCGAGATCAAGCGGCAACTCGCCGAGCGCGGCATAGAGGCTACCAGCTTCGCCGGCCAGCTGCTGCATGAGCCTTCGAAGCTGATGACCGGCGGAGGCACACCCTACCGCGTGTACACGCCGTTCTGGCGGGCGCTCGAAAGCCGCGGCGAGCCGCCGGAGCCGCTGGATGCACCGAAGGAAATCACAGCCCCTGAAGCGTGGCCGGACAGCGAGCCATTGTCGGACTGGAAACTGCTGCCGACAAAGCCGAACTGGGCGCTGTCGTTCTCCGACGTCTGGGTGCCGGGCGAGGCATCGGCTCGCGAACGGCTCGACGACTTCGTCGACGAGGCGCTGACCGGTTACAAGGCGGATCGTGATTTCCCGGCCAAGCCCGCGACCTCGATGCTTTCTCCGCATCTGGCACTCGGCGAGATATCGCCGGCCCGCATCTGGTATGCGACGCGCAACCTCCCGAAGAGCACGCCGCAGGACGACGTCATCCATTTCCGCAAGGAACTGGCCTGGCGGGACTTTTCCTATCATCTGCTGTTTCACTTCCCGGCCCTTCCCTCCGCCAACTGGAACAAGCGTTTCGACGCCTTCGAATGGAGGACGGAAACGGATCTGTTCGAGGACTGGACGCAAGGGCGCACAGGTTACCCCATCGTCGATGCCGGCATGCGGCAGTTGTGGAAGCATGGGTGGATGCACAATCGCGTCCGCATGATCGTCGCCTCGTTCCTGATCAAGGATCTGCTGATCGATTGGCGTAAGGGCGAGGAGTGGTTTCGCGATACGCTCGTCGATGCCGATCCCGCCAGCAATGCTGCCTCCTGGCAGTGGGTCGCGGGCTCCGGGGCCGACGCCTCGCCGTTTTTCCGCATCTTCAATCCCATCCTGCAGGGCGAGAAATTCGATCCCGAGGGGACGTATGTCCGCGAGTTCGTTCCGGAACTGGCCGAACTCGGCAACAAGTACATTCACCGGCCGTTCGAGGCACCGGCATCGGTGCTCGGCAAGGCGGGCATCGCCCTCGGCAAGACCTACCCCAACCCGATCGTCGACCACGCAAAGGCCCGTGACCGGGCGCTGAAAGCCTATAGTGCAGTAAAGGACGCCGCATGAACGCCCTGTTTGCAGACCCTGGACACAACGGCGCCCACCGCATGAAAATCGCGGTAATCGGCTCCGGCGTTTCCGGCACCTCCGCCGCCTGGGCGCTTCACCCGGTGCACGATGTCACGCTCTACGAAAAGGCGGACCGGGCGGGCGGGCACACGGCAACTGTCGATATCGACTATGACGGCACGCCGATTTCCGTCGACACCGGGTTCATCGTCTACAACGAGCAGAACTATCCGAACCTGACGGCGCTATTTTCCGAACTGGGTGTCAAAACCCATGCCAGCAACATGAGCTTTGCACTATCGCTCGACCGCGGCAGGATGGAATGGAGTGGCGATAATCTGGGGACGCTGTTCGCCCAGAAACGCAACCTGCTACGCCCATCCTTTCTCTGGATGGTGCGCGAGATCATGCGCTTCAACAAGACCTGCCTTACGGACCGCGCCGCGGGCCATCTCGCCGAACGCTCGATCGGCGACTACCTCGACTGGCGGGGTTTTTCGCCGGGCTTCACCAACAACTACCTGATCCCCATGGCGGCCGCCATCTGGTCGACACCGGCAGCGCAGATGCTCGACTTCCCCGCCGAGCATTTCGTCAATTTCTTCGACAATCACCGCCTGATCTACCTCAAGCAGCACCAGTGGCGCACGGTTACCGGGGGAAGCCGCAACTATCTGGAAAAGCTTCTGTCACCGCTCGGCGACCGACTGAAGCTGTCATGCGGTATCCGCGCCGTCCAGCGTCGCGACGATCACGTGTTGATCACCGACGAGCATGGTCGCGAAGCGATCTACGACAAGGTGATTTTTGCCGCCCACAGCAACCAGACCCTGGCGATGCTGAAGGACGCAACGCCCGAAGAACGACGCCTGCTCGGCGCTATCCCCTACGGCCCTAACCGTGTCGTGCTCCACCGCGACCTCTCCCTGATGCCGAAGCGCCGCAAGGTCTGGGCGTCCTGGAACTATCTCCGCTCCAGCGCAGGCGAAGGCGAGAAAGGCTGCGCTGTCAGCTACTGGATGAACCGGCTGCAAGGCATTCGTGACGACCATCCCCTGTTCGTCACCCTCAACCCTGATCGCGAACCCGATCCGTCTAAGGTGTTTGCCGAGTATTCCTACGACCACCCGCAATTCAACGGCGGCAGTATGGATGCACAATTGCGGCTTGCCAGCATACAGGGGCGGAACCACAGCCATTTCGCCGGCGCTTGGACTGGATACGGCTTCCATGAAGACGGCCTGACCTCCGGTCTCGCGGCAGCCGAGGCGCTCGGCGGCGTCATCCCGTGGCGCGCCCCGAGGCAGGCTGCCGTCCGTGCCAAGCAAGAACTTGAAGTCCTGGTATGAGGAAGCCTCTGGAAAAGGGCGGTGTCAACCTCGAGCGCAACGGTCCGGTGCCTCTTGTGCCCGCTGCGCTCTATACCGGCGAGGTGATGCACCAGCGCATGAAGCCGTTCGGACACCGCTTCCAGTACCGGGTGTTCTCGCTGTTCGTCGATCTCGATCGTCTGGTCGAGGCGGACAGACTGTCGGCCCTGTTTTCAGTGAACAAGAGAAACCTGGTGGCTTTCCATGAGAAGGACCATTGCGGCGACAGTGCCACGCTACGCGCCTATGCCGACGGACTGCTGGCAGACGCCGGTCTTCCAGAACGGGCCGCCCGCATCGTGCTGGTCTGCTACCCGCGCATCCTCGGCTACGTCTTCAATCCGATTTCCGTCTATTACGCCTACGACGCCAACGAGCGCTTGATGGCTGCCATCTACGAGGTCCGAAACACGTTCGGCGAGCGGCACACCTATGTGTGCCCGGTCAGCGACGGCGAGATGACCGAAAGTGGACTGCGCCAGAGCTGCGACAAGATTTTTCACGTTTCGCCCTTCATCCCGATGCAGATGCGCTATCATTTCCGCATGCTCCCGCCGGGCGATGAAATTCGCTGGCGTATCCTCGAAACCGATGCGGAGGGTCCGTTGCTGGCGGCCACATTCACTGGACGTCGGCAGACAATGGCAACCGCGACGCTTCTCGCGCTGACAGTCCGCATCCCATTCCTGACCCTGAAGATCGTCGCCGGCATTCACTGGGAGGCACTGAAGCTATGGCTCAAGGGGGCTAAATACATCCCCAAGCCAAAGGCTCCGCCTCCCGTCAGCATCAAGCCGCAGCGCATAACCCTGGAGGCCGCAGAATGACTTGGGATTCCCCGACAATAGATGCCAAGGACTGGCAAGTCCCGGTCGCACATCATATAGGTGCAGGAGCCAAGCCAATTGCTACCGGAGCATCGATGACTGACAGGCAGGACTGGACGAAATTCGCCGAGGGCGCCGAGATTCTGACGCACGACAACATCGCGCGCGTCTCCAAGGGATTGCCGTTTAAGGCGCGACTTGCCCTTCGCGGGCTGCTGCAGATGCAGACCGGTTCGCTCGCCATCCAGATGCCGGACGGCCGCAAGGTAGTCGTCGTCGGCAAGATGGAGGGTCCCAAGGCGGCCGTGACGCTGCGAAACTGGAAGCTCGCCTACCGGGCGCTGCTTACGGGCACGATTGGCGTCGCGGAGACTTATATGGACGGCGATTGGGACAGCCCCGACATCGTGTCCTTCCTGCAGCTTTTCCTGATCAACGGCGAAGCAGCCGACCAGTATGCCAACGGCACCGGCGGCATCATGCAGGTCGTCGAGAAGATCCGCCACTGGATGCGCGGCAACAGCAAGGCCGGATCCAAGCGCAATATTTCGGCGCATTACGATCTCGGCAACGACTTCTACAAAGCGTGGCTCGACCCGAGCATGACCTATTCCTCCGCGCTCTATTCGACCGGCGCCAACGACCTGCAGTCGGCCCAGAATGCGAAATACCGGGCCTTGGCAGAGGCCACCGGCATCAAGCCGGGCGACCATGTGCTGGAGATCGGCTGCGGCTGGGGCGGGTTTGCCGAATTCGCCGCGCGGGAAATGGGGTGCCGCGTTACTGGCCTGACCATCAGCCGCGAACAGCTGGTCTTCGCCGAAGAGCGTATCCGCAAGGCTGGCCTCAGCGATCGCGTCGATTTCCGCTTCCAGGACTATCGCGACGAAACCGGTGTCTACGACAAGATTATCTCCATCGAAATGTTCGAGGCGGTTGGGGAGAAATACTGGTCGACCTATTTTTCCAAGTTGAAGGACTGCCTGAAGCCGGGTGGCCAGGCTGGCCTGCAGATCATCACCATCAAGCCAGAGGCCTTCGCGAAGTACAAGGCCAACCCGGACTTCATCCAGAAATACGTCTTTCCCGGCGGCATGCTCCCGACGCCGGAACATCTCCTGGCGCTGAGCCGGAAGGTCGACCTGTCGATGGTCAAGGATTTCGGTTTCGGGCTCGACTACGCCCGGACGCTGGCTGAATGGCGCGACCGTTTCTGGGCCGCCTGGGAGCGGGTGAAGCCGCTTGGGTTCGATGACCGTTTCAAGCGGCTCTGGGACTTTTACCTGTTTTACTGCGAGGCGGGCTTCCTCTCGCGCAATATCGACGTGCGCCAGGTGGTTTTTGCCAGGGCGTGACGCGGACGGACTGCGTTCACCGCAGTCGAGCGGTCAACGACAGATCGGCTGGTGGCGGCTTCTGGCTTACGCGCTGCCGGCAGCGCCGCTCGCAGCGCTCGGCCTGCCGCTCTATGCGGTGGTGCCGACCTACTACACCGAAACCATAGGCCTCCCCCTTGCCGGCGTCGGCTTCGTGCTGCTGCTGGTGAGAATATTCGATGCCGTATCCGATCCGCTGGTCGGCATGGTCGCGGATCGCTTCCGACCTCGCTTCGGCCGACGTCGCCTGCTTTTTTCGCTTTCGGTACCCATCGCCTCGCTTGCCGCGCTGATGCTCTATTCGCCGCCACCGGGTGTGACGCTTCTGTGGCTTGGCGTCTGGGGCGTAGTGCTGTCGCTCGGCTATACGATGGCGATGGTGCCCTATTCGGCATGGGGGGCGGAGCTTATCGACGACTACAGCGGGCGCACATCGCTGACCAGCCTTCGCGAGGGCATCTCATTGATCGGGGTGCTGATTGCCATCGTCGTGCCGTTCGCCATCGGCATGGAGCGCGGAGCTCCAATTTCCGGGCTCGCCGTGCTCGGGATCGTGGTCGCGATCAGTCTGCCGGTCTCGGGCCTGATAGCCGTGATCTTCGTGCCGGAACCGCGCGAGCATAGCGTCGCCGGGATAGCCCTCCGACAGAGCCTCGGATTTCTTGCGGCAAACATGCCGTTCGTCCGCCTGCTGATCGCGTATTTCATCAACGGCTTTGCAAACGGCATCCCCGCGACACTCTTTCTCTATTTCGTATCGGACCGGCTTGGGTTGCCGCAATCGCGCGGGCCGCTGCTGTTCGTGTATTTCCTGTTCGGCATCGCCGGTGTTCCGCTGGCGACGCTGGCTGCCAGACGCTTCGGCAAGCACCGCGCCTGGTGCATTGCGATGATCGTTGCCTGTGCCGCCTTCGTCGCGGCACCGCTGCTGCCTTCCGGTTCGCTCTATGGTTTTGGCGCGATCTGCATCGTCACGGGCCTTATGCTGGGGTTCGATTTGTCTCTGCCCCCGGCAATTCAGGCCGATGTCATCGATGTGGACACCGCCCAATCCGGCTCGCAGCGCGGCGGCCTCTATTTTGCGGCCTGGGGTCTGGCCACCAAGCTGTCACTGGCTGCGGGTGTTGGGCTGATTTTTCCGCTGCTATCTGTCTTCGGCTTCGATGCTGCGGCCGGCGCCGGCAACCGGCCGGAGGCTCTCTGGACGCTGGCCATCGCCTATGCGTGGATACCCATCGCGCTGAAGCTCGCCGCCGTGGCGCTTATGTGGAATTTTCCGCTCGACGAGGCAGCGCACAAGCTGTTGCGCTCCCGCATCGACGGCAGCAGGCCAGCCGCTACTCGGCTGGATGCGGAGAGGGATCGCGCGGAGACTCCACCGCGCGCTCGGGCCATCCGGTAAACCGGTTGATGACCTTGAAATAGAGATTGTAGGGCAGGAATTTCAGCAGCTTCAACCGTAGTGTAAAACTCTTCGGAAAGCTGATCTCGAAGGAGAGCGACTTCAGGCCTGCGGCAATCTCATCGGCAGCGACCTGGGCGGTCACCAGCGACGGCATAGGGAATTGGTTGTTCTTTGTGGCTTCGGTATCGACGAAGCCCGGATTGATGACCTGGATTCGGATGCCGAGTTTATCGAGATCGAATTTCAGGCTTTCGGCCATGTTGATGAGCGCCGCTTTGGTGGCTCCATAGGCAGCACTTGTCGGCAGCCCTCCGTAGCCGGTCACAGACGAGACGATAGCAATCTGGCCCTGCCCCTTCGTCTTCATGTGACGGACTGCGGGGATCAAACAATTGACCACGCCGGACAAGTTGACGGAGAAGCTCCGCTCGAAGTCCTCGTGTTTCAGATGCGCACCGTCGACGGGCAGATAGACGCCGGCATTGAAGATCGCCATGGCCAGAGTGCCGTGCTGGTACTCTATGGCGGCGACGGTGTGTTCCATGTCCTCGGCACTGGTAACGTCGCCATCGAGAACGATGATGCTGCCGGCAAGTCCTGCCGCCTCCAACTGGAGTTCGAGCAGCTTGTCATGGTTGCGGGCGGTCACGGCGACCCGGTACCCCTCACCCGCCAGCTTGAGCGCGAGCGCCCGTCCAATGCCCGAGCTGGCTCCGGAAATCCAGACGATCCCATGATCGGGTCGGGCGACATAGTCACGCATCTCGTTTGCTCCTCGGCGGGTCCGGTTCAACACCAGGCGATGTCAGAAAGTTCCTGTCCAGCAGTTTGTCGCTGCCGATAGCACGCTATTGTGGCTGCTTTCAGCCGAGCAGGTCGCCAACGAGACGCGTCAGCGGCCCCTTGAATTTTATCGGCGCCTCGAGCACCGAAAAGGCAATGCAGGGCCGGTCGTTTTCGGCGACCGGCCGGTGTACGATGCTGTCGTCGGCGATCGATATCTCGCCCGGCCCGTAGCGGCCGCGCGCATCCGAGAATGCACCCTCCAGCACCAGCGTCAACTCGGCGCCCTCATGGGTGTGGGTCGGCAGCTTCCTGCCGGCTCGGATCCACATCAGGTTCACCTTGCAGCCATCGATTTCGCCAAGGCCGTATTTCTTGAAGCCCGGCAACTTGCTGCGCCACGGGATATCCGCAAGATCGTAACCGATGAAATCGCGCAGCGTCTGTGGCAACCCGCCGTCACCTGATCTTTCGACCGGTCGTGGCGCCGGTTCCGACGAGGCCGGCGACGCGAAAATTGCAGCAAGCCGGGCGTTCCTGTCACCGGGATTTGCGGCGGGCATCTGTTCCAGAGCCTCGCCTGCAAGTGCTTCCAGATCATGGACGATTAAACGATTGATGGGCTGCATCTCGAGATGGGCAGCAACAAGAATGCGGGCAGGTTCCGGAAGCGAGCCGGCAACATAATGCGCCATAAGCGCGTCGAAAGTATCGATCTGATTGCCCACCATATTCGTTCCGACCAAGACCGTTCACCCGCTCGAACTTTTCTGCTGACGCTTACGCCAAAAGTCAATCAACAGATCACCAAGGCAGACTTATTGCTTGGGGCCAATGAATTTTATCGCACCGGCCGCCCTATGAGAACGGTATTTCTTGCCAATGCCGCCTTGTGGAGAGAAAAGACCGTTCTTACAATAGGATCAAACAGAAGGCAGATCCCATGAGCGTTTACCCCTCCGTCCTCGAAGCGATCGGCCACACACCTCTTATCAAGCTGAAGGGCGCCTCAGAGGCGACCGGCTCGACGATCTATGGCAAGGCGGAATTCCTGAACCCTGGCCAGTCCGTCAAGGATCGTGCGGCGCTCTACATCATCCGCGATGCCGAGAAGAAGGGACTGCTGCGGCCGGGAGGCGTCATCGTCGAGGGCACGGCCGGCAACACCGGCATCGGCCTCACTCTTGTCGCCAAGGCGCTGGGCTATCGCACCGTCATCGTCATCCCGGAAACGCAGAGCCAGGAGAAGAAGGACGCGCTGAGGCTGCTCGGCGCGGAACTGGTCGAAGTTCCGGCTGCCCCTTACAAAAACCCCAACAATTACGTCAAAGTCTCCGGCCGGCTCGCAGAACAACTGGCAAAGACCGAGCCGAACGGCGCCATCTGGGCGAACCAGTTCGACAACCTCTCCAACCGCCAGGCGCATATCGAGACGACGGCGCGCGAAATCTGGGATGATACGCACGGCAAGGTCGACGGCTTCATCTGCGCGGTCGGTTCCGGCGGCACGCTGGCCGGGACGGCGATAGGTCTGCATGGCTTCAACAAGGGCATCAAGATCGGCCTCGCCGATCCCGAAGGTGCATCGCTCTATGAGTTCTATGCGCATGGCACGCTGAAATCCGAGGGATCGTCGATCACCGAAGGTATCGGCCAGGGGCGCATCACAGCCAATCTCGAGGGCTTCAAGCCTGATTTTGCCTACCGGATCTCTGATGCGGACGCATTGCCGATTGTCTTCGACCTTGCAGCACATGAGGGGCTATGCCTCGGCGGCTCCTCAGCCATCAACATAGCCGGCGCGATGCGGATGGCGAAGGATCTCGGCCCCGGGCACACCATCGTCACCATCCTCTGCGACTATGGCAACCGCTACCAGTCCAAGCTCTTCAACCCGGACTTCCTGAAATCAAAGGGCCTGCCTGTGCCGGATTGGCTGACGGCGTCCCCGCAGATTTCCGTTCCCTATGAACGGGTCGCGTGATTGCCGATGACAGTCGAGGCGCTCTTCCGTGACGATTTCTATCTGTCGACCGTCGAGGCGACGGTGACTGCAGTGCACGAGGACGGCAGCATCGAGGTCGACCGGACCTGCTTTTATGCAACATCGGGCGGTCAGCCCGGCGATACCGGATTTCTGGAACGCAGCGACGGCTCAAGGATCATGCTTGGCCAGGCCCGCCATGGCGCGACCAAGGACATTATCCTGCACACACCGCTCGAAGGCGAGGCCGTGCCTTCCGTCGGCGAGACAGTGGTTCTGCACATCGACTGGCCGCGCCGCTACCGGCTGATGCGGATGCACACCGCCTGCCATCTCCTGTCAGTCGTCTGCCCCTACCCGATCACAGGCGCTGCCGTCGGCGAAGACGAGAGCCGCGTCGACTTCGACATGAGCGAGGCGATCGACAAGGACGATGTGACGGCGAAGCTTATGACGCTCGTCAACGAAAATCACCCGATCACCCTGCAATGGATTACCGACGAAGAGCTTGCGGCCAATCCGGGCATCGTCAAGTCCAAGAACGTTCGGCCTCCGATAGGACTTGGCCGGGTCAGCCTCGTCTGCATCGGCGAGAGTTCGTCCGTTGACAGCCAGCCCTGTGGCGGCACACATGTGTCGGAGACGCAGGAGGTCGGCGCGATCTTCATCGCCAAGATCGAAAAAAAGGGCAAGGAAAACCGGCGCTTTCGCATCCGCTTCGGAACGCCCGGGCAAGAAGCCTGAACAGCATGGAGATCAGCATGAGTGTCGACCAAAGCCGTTTTGTCGTATCGGCCGACTGGCTGCAACAGCAGCTTGGCGCTCCGGACCTGAAGGTGGTCGACGCCGCGTTCTATCTTCCGGCGCAGAAGCGGGACGCGGAGGCCGAATACGCCGCCGGCCATATTCCGGGCGCCGTCCGTTTCGATCATGACAAGATCGCCGATCACTCCACAGACCTGCCGCACATGGTGCCCTCCCCGGACTATTTCGCCGAACAGGTCGGCAAGCTCGGGATATCGGTAACCGACCGGATCGTCGTCTATGACGGTCCCGGTATCTTTTCGGCACCGCGCGTCTGGTGGTTGTTTCGCATCATGGGCGCTAGCAACGTCGTAGTTCTGGATGGCGGCCTCGATGGCTGGAAGGCCGAGGGCCGTCCGCTGGAAACGACGACGCCGGATCCGCAGCCAGCGACCTTCACCCCTGTATTCGACGACAAGCGCGTGGTCGGCTTCGAGGACATGCGCGATATCGTCTCCAGCGGCGCCATGCAGATTGCCGATGCGCGCAGCGCCGGCCGGTTCGCAGCCGAGGAACCCGAGCCCCGCGCCGGTATGCGCTCCGGCCACATGCCGGGTGCCCGCAGCCTGCCTTCCGGCTCCTTTTCGACCGGTGGCAAGCTGAAGACGCTGTCCGAACTGAAGCAGACCATAGAGGCCGCCGGCATCGATCTTTCCAAGCCGGTCGTCACCAGTTGCGGTTCGGGTATCACTGCGGCAATCATTACGCTGGCGCTGGAATCACTCGATCACAGCGACAACCGGCTCTATGACGGCTCCTGGACGGAATGGGGAAGCCGGCAGGACACCCCCATCGCCACCGGCAAGGCTTGAACATGACTGAAACATCCATCGCATCGATACCGGTCCAGATCACCCGATTGGAGATGACTGCGCCGCCGAAGACCAGCCTGGCGATCCCGATCAACATCCAGGCCGCAGTGATGCGGGCGCCGAAGATCCCGCTGCCGTTCTACCGCTATCTCTACCGCCAGGTCGGCGCCCGATGGCAGTGGGTGGACCGGATGAGAATGAGCGACGAGGAACTGACGAACGTTCTCCATGACGAGCGCAACGACGTCAGCGTGCTCTACGTCAACGGCGCGCCCGCCGGCTTCTTCGAACATTTTCGCGTCGACGAGGACACGATCGAGCTTAGTCACTTCGGGCTGATAGAGCACGCGCTGGGGCTTGGCATCGGCAAGTGGTTCCTGCTGCAGGCTCTCTATGCCCTGTGGCTTTCGAACCCGCAGAAGATCGTGGTAACCACCAATAATCTCGACCATCCGCGCGCACTGCAGCTTTACCAGATGTTCGGTTTCTCACCGGTTTCGACGGCGCAGGGCACCGTCACGCCGCTGACTGACGACGAGTTGCTCGAGATCATCAAGCGCGGCTGAGGCTAGCGTGACAGGCCGCTTGGCCGGCGCGGATCTGTGCGCCGGTCTATTTCGAGCGATTGTCCGGCAGTCGCCCTGAGATCGGCAACCTCTCGCCGCAACGCGCTGAGTTCTTCCAGTATCTTGTCATTCTGCTTGGCAAGATAGTCGAGATCGATGTTCGGCATGCTGAAGCTCCCTTTTTTGTCGCAAAATAGCGCTTTGAAAACGAACGGCAAGAAACGGGTGGTTTCGCCCTGATCGGAGCCGCATGTCATGACGACCTCAAAGGGAGATTTGTCATGTCCAACATTCGTTTCGCCGCCATGCCCTATGCCGATGCCGAAGCTCTCTGGAGCGGAGCCGCCGATGCCTACGGGAGGCTGCCGGAAACCACGATCTCCGACGGTCCGGGCAATCCCTGCCGGCATTGCCTCCGCAATATCGATGCCGGGGACGCGTTTCTGGTCTTTGCCTATCGGCCCTTTCCGGAGCTGCAGCCGTACGCCGAAACCGGCCCGGTCTTTCTGCACAAGGTGCCTTGCCAGCGCTATGCGGCAGAGGAGGTCCTGCCGCCCGTTCTGTCCGGCACCCGCGACTTCATCGTGCGGGGATACAGCGACAGCAATCGCATCGTCTACGGCACGGGCGCCGTCACGACCACCGACGACATTCCCGCCTATGCCGAAACGCTGCTGGCGCGGCCGGAAATAGCTTATGTCCACGTTCGATCGGCGCGCAACAACTGCTACCAGTGCCGCATAGACAAGCAAAAGGCGCCGGTCCACGGGGAGCCCGGCGCCTTCATCTAACAGTTGGCCTTGCGGTCAGGCAACGTTCAGGATGCTTTCCGGCGCAACGGCTTCATAGCCGAGTGCTTCGGCAACCGCTGCATTGACGATGCGGCCCTTGTGGACGTTGAGACCGTTGCGCAGATGGCGGTCTTCGGCGATGGCGCGAAGGCCGCGATCGGCAAGCGCCAGGCCATGGTGGAGCGTGGCGTTGTTCAGCGCATGGGCGGAGGTCACGGGCACGGCACCCGGCATGTTGGCGACGCAATAATGCACGACGCCTTCGACGACATAGGTCGGATCGGAATGCGTCGTTGCATGGGAGGTTTCGAAGCAACCGCCCTGGTCGATGGCGACATCGACGATGACGGCACCCTTCTTCATGCCGGTCAGCATCTCCCGCGTCACAAGCTTTGGCGCAGCAGCACCGGGGATCAGAACGGCGCCGATGACCAGGTCGGCCGAGAAGACTTCGTCTTCGAGCGCCTGAATGCTGGAATAGCGGGTGTGCACCCGGCCGGCAAAGAGGTCGTCAAGCTGGCGCAGGCGCGGCAGGGAGCGATCGAGGATGGTGACGTCAGCACCGAGGCCTACAGCCATGCGTGCAGCGTGCAGCCCGACCACACCGCCGCCGATGACGGTGACCTTGCCCGGCAGCACGCCCGGGACGCCGCCGAGGAGGACGCCGAGACCGCCATTGGCCTTCTGCAATGCCGTCGCTCCAGCCTGGATCGACAGGCGTCCGGCGACTTCCGACATCGGCGCCAGCAATGGCAGGCCACCACGGTCGTCAGTCACGGTCTCATAGGCTATGGCGGTGACGCCGGAGGCCAGCAGGCCCTTTGTCTGCTCCGGATCCGGGGCAAGATGGAGATAGGTATAGAGGATCTGGCCTTCGCGCAGCTGCGCCCATTCCTGCGGCTGCGGCTCCTTGACCTTGACGATCATGTCGCAGCCCTCGAAAATTTCCTTGGCCGTACCGACGATCTTGGCGCCGGCCGCCGCATAGGCGTGGTCGTCGGCACCGATGCCCGCCCCGGCCTTGGTCTCGATCCAGACCTGGTGGCCGTGGGCGACGTAGTCACGCACGGCAGCAGGCGTCAGGCCTACGCGGTATTCATGGTTCTTGATTTCCTTCGGGCAGCCGATGCGCATGTGCGTTCCTCTCGATAGCCGTCCGCCTCTGCGGATCGTGATGCGCAAGTGAACCATTTCGGCGACGCAATGTCCTTGCAAAGACGGTTTACAGAACGGCCACTTTTCGTCGATAATTGCGTTTTACTGTCAAATATCGAAGGAAATTCGAATGTCTGAGCTGGATGCCATCGATCGTGCCATTTTGCGAGCTCTACAGCAGAATGCCCGGATCACCAACGCCGAGCTTGCCGTCAAGGCGGGGCTTTCGCCATCCGCCTGCTCTCGCCGCGTCGATATCCTCGAAAAGAATGGCACCATCGGCGGCTACCACACGCGCCTTTCGCACAAGGCGCTGGACTACCGGATGATCGCGGTTGTTCATATATCGCTGTCCGGCCAGTTCGCCAAAACGCTGACGGAGTTCGAAACTGCGGTGAAACTTTGTCCCAACGTGCTCGTTTGCTATCTGATGTCGGGCGAGTACGACTACATCCTGCGGGTCGCCGCACGCGATCTGGAAGATTACGAGCGCATCCACCGCGACTGGCTGTCCGCCTTGCCGCATGTGGTCAAGATCAACTCGAGCTTCGCGCTGCGGGAGGTGATCGACAGGCCTAATGTCGGTCTCTGACCGGCGTACGGCGTTTCGAAACTTAAGCTTGGCATAGACTCATTATCAACGTCTGTCGGCTAATCCTTAACTGGAGGCAGGAATGACAATGCAGAACGAACCTAACATGCTCGGTACGAAGGTGCGCAGCCAGGTTCGACGCCATGCGCGCCTGGTCGGCAGCGTCAGATATCTCAACCGTGAAACCGAGGGCCGCATCGTCGATCTTTCGCCCACGGGCCTGGCGCTCGATCTGGGCGGCGCCTTCCTTGGCGCGGCCGGCAGCAAGGTCCGCATCGACTGCGAAGAAATCGGCACCATCGAGGGGACGGTCCGCTGGATGCGCAATGGCCGCATTGGCGTCGAATTCAACCGCAGTTCCAATGCGGCGGCGCAAGTCAGCTCCTATTTCCGATTTTTCCACAAGGATATCACGCCGGTTCTGAAACGCTGATCGCTTGCCGGACCGGTGCCATCTACCTGTCACTTAACGGGTGCACTCCTCGATAAATCATCCTAGTCTCGCCCGGCGTCGGGGGACGTCGATGAATCCTGAGGAGAAAGCCATGCCTGCGAGTTTCGATTTTTCCATGTCCCGCCGCTCGTTGCTGGGCGGTCTCGGTGCGTCTGCAGCACTTGTGATGCTGCACCCCTTTTCGGCGCGCGCAGCCGGCAATCAGGCCCATCTGCGGCTGATGGAAACCACGGATATCCACGTCAACGTCTTCCCCTATGACTACTACGCCGACAAGCCGAACGAGACGATGGGGCTGACGCGGACGGCAACGATCATCGATTCCATCCGCGCCGAGGCGACCAATTCGATTCTCGTGGACAATGGCGACGTTCTGCAGGGCAATCCGATGGGCGACTACATGGCCTATCAGCACGGCATGAAGGACGGCGACGTCCACCCCGTCATCAAGGCGATGAACACGCTCAATTACGATGTCGGCACGCTCGGCAACCACGAATTCAATTACGGCCTCGACTTCATGTTCAAGGTTCTGGGCGGCGCCAACTTCCCGTTCGTCTGCGCCAACCTCACCAAGGGGCAGCTGGCCAGCGACCCGAAGAAGGACGACCTGTTCTTCAAGCCCTATCTGATCCTCGACAAGACCATCAAGGATGGCGCCGGCGAGGAGACGCCGATCAAGATCGGCTTCATCGGCTTCGTGCCGCCACAGATCATGCTCTGGGATATCAAGAACCTCGAGGGCAAGGCGCAGACCCGCGATATCGTCGAGGCCGCCAAGGCATGGGTACCCGTCATGAAGGAACAGGGCGCCGATATCATCATCGCCCTGTCGCATTCCGGCATCGATGGCGCTGCACCAACCGACCGGATGGAAAATGCGTCGCTCTACGTTGCGGCAGTCGAAGGCATAGATGCGGTTTTCACGGGGCACCAGCATCTGGTCTTCCCCGGCCCGAAAACGTGGGATGGGATCAAGGGCGCCGACCCCGTCAAGGGCACGCTGCAAGGCAAGCCTGCAGTCATGGGGGGCTTCTGGGGTTCCCACCTCGGCCTTATCGACCTGTTGCTGGAAAAGGACGGCAAGGACTGGAAGATCGTCGACTTCACATGCGAAGCCCGGCCGATCTATCACCGCGACGAAAAGAAGAAGGTTATCGCCGATGTCGGCGACAAGAAGGAAGTGGTCGAGGCAGCGAAAGCCGAGCACGAGGCAACCCTCGCCTATGTCCGCACGCCGGTCGGCAAGACGGCAGCACCGCTCTATTCCTATTTCGCGCTGGTGGCCGACGACCCCTCGGTCCAGATCGTCTCCAAGGCGCAAAGCTGGTACATCAAGGACATGCTGAAGGAGACGCAGTACAAGGATCTGCCTGTTCTATCTGCCGCAGCGCCGTTCAAATGCGGTGGCCGCAACGGCCCGGACTACTACACCGACGTCGCCGCAGGCCCCATCGCCATCAAGAACGTCGCCGACCTCTACCTCTATCCGAACACAGTGCAGGCCGTGGTCATCAACGGAGCGCAGGTCAAGAACTGGCTCGAGATGTCGGCATCGATGTTCAACCAGATCACACCCGGGGCAAAAGATGCACCGCTGCTGAACCAGTCCTTCCCGTCTTTCAATTTCGACGTCATAGACGGCGTCACCTATCAGATCGACCTTTCGCAGAAGCGTCGGTTCGATGACGACGGCAAGCTGGTGAATGCCGATTCCAATCGCATCCAAAACCTTCAGTTCGACGGAAAACCGATTGATCCTGCGATGAAATTCCTGGTGGTCACCAACAACTATAGGGCTGGCGGCGGCGGCAAGTTTCCGGATATCGCCACGGACAAGGTGGTCTATCAGGCTCCTGATACAAATCGCGACGTCATCGTCCGCTATATCCACGATCAGGGCACCATCAACCCGAGCGCCGATGGCAACTGGACCTTCAAGCCGATGCCGGGCACCACCGTCGTGTTCGACAGCGCGCCGAAGGCGAAGACCTATATCGCCGACCTCAAAAGCGTCCACGTCGAAGATGTCGGCGACGGCGCCGACGGTTTCCATACGTTCCGGTTGGTTCTCTGATCGCGGCCAGCTTTTTCGACGGGCACCGATGGTGCCCGTCGGAACACCCAGCGCAACGCCGGCGTCAGCCCAGCGGCTTCCAGCCGGCGCGGCCGACGACCCGATTGCGGCCGTCGTTCTTGGCCATGTAAAGCCGGTCGTCGGCGATTGCCAGCAGACCGTTGAAGCTTGCGGCATCATCCCCGGACGTTGCAACGCCGATGCTGATGGTGATGGGCTTGCCCCCTGGGTTGCGGATGGTTTCCGCCACCTGCCATCGCAGATGCTCGGCCAGAAGCAGTGCCTCGGCGTGGTTGGTCCTCGTGCAGAGCACCACGAATTCCTCGCCGCCGAACCGGAACAGCCGGTCGGTCGGGCGCAACGCGTTCGAGATTGCTGCGGCGACCGCCTTCAGAACGCCATCGCCTTCGAGATGTCCGAACTGGTCGTTGACCGCCTTGAATTCGTCGGCGTCTATCAGCAGCAGCGTCATGGTTTCGTTACGTTTCTGGCTGTCGCGCAGTATCTGCGGCCCCTCGACCTCCATGCGGTTGCGATCGAACGTACCCGTCAGCAGATCGCGGCCGCTGCGAGAGACGAGATCGTCGTAGCGCTCGCGAAACGTCAGGTCGTGGAACACGTCGAGTACCGAGCGATGCGCGGTGGTCGCCAGATGTCGTCGTATGCCGCGCTGATAAAGCGCGAAAAGCCCCGAATAGATCAGGACCGCGAGAAGCTTTCCGATCCAGCCGCTCCAGAAGGCAGTCATCGGCACGCCGGCAAAATAATGCAGGGCCGCAAAGAAGCCGATCTGGTCGAACGTCAGCAGCACGAAGCCCGCGATCATGAAGCGCAGCACGACCCAGCGCTGTATGAAACGGCCGAGCTTCTCATAGAGCAGGATGATGCCGATGGCGTCGATGTAGAGCAGCGCCGTGCCCCAGATCATCAGCCAGCCCATCTCCCGAAGAAAAGCGAAATCCGTGCCGCGGCCCGGCGATAGTACGGCGGGAATCTGAAATTGCACCGCCCAGGCAATCGTCACCGTGAGCAAATTGCCGAGGAAGAGCCCGTAGATCGGCTGGCGAACGATCGCCGCATCCTCCTGCATATAAAGCATCAGGATCATCATAAGCTTGCCGGCGAAAAACACCGAGGAGCCGGGAGAGACAACGCCGAAAGGCAGTTCGACATAGAAGACGGCTGCCAGGTAGGTTTCCATGAAGTGCATGACGCCGAGTGCCGTCAAGAAGACGCCGAGCCCGATGCGGTGCCGCAAATGCAGGAGCGTCACCATGATCGCAAAATAGGCGACGGCCTCGAGCACGAACAAAGCCAGGTTAAGCTCCCTCATCGCATTGTCCGCTTTCGCCTCTTAAACGTGCTTTTGCACAACGACCGTTTAAGTTTGAAATATAGGACTGCTGAGGTTCCGCCAAGTCTATTGCAGTCGAATCCGGTATTTTGACGCAACGATGTTAACGCTGAACGGGGCTACGCAAGAAGAGAGAGTAGCGAAAAGCGGCGCTTAAGTGCAAAACTGGCAGAAATGCTGTGGACGGAGCCGATCCCCGCCCGCTCCTGCGAACTTTTGTTAATAACGTAAAATATTGTTTTAGCAGATGACGGGCGAGCAAGTCCCTCATCCGCCACTGGTGAAATCGCGGATCGACTCAGACCTGGCGGCTAGGTTCGCCATCGGCAAACAGCGACGGGCCATGCTGGTCGATGATCTGCTGTGCCTTGCGGAAGGTGGTCTCGACCGCGTCATCGACGGAACTGAAGACGTCTGCGCGGATGAAGTTGCGCACCAGGATTTCGCCGTTCACCTGCTTTTCGATACGACCGGCCAGACGAAACTGGCTACCTTCCCGCTGGGGCACTGCGAAAATCTGGCAGTCCTGATAAGTCTGCGAGGCGGCTGGCGCCCCCGCCTTTGTGGCGTCGGCCTTGGGCCCGCCGGCACCGGTGAACATCGACAGGATGGTTGAGAAGAAGGACGCCATTGTTTGCCTCTTGGTTGACCGCAGCCTGAAAGCGCAGATAGTCATATGATCAGGTTTGCAAGGATCTCATTGTCGGTGATGTCTTCGTAGCCAAGTCCGGCATTCTCGAAATTCTGCCGTAGCACCGCGAAACTGTCCGCATTCTTCACCTCTATACCGATCAGGATAGAGCCGAAATTGCGAGCGCTCTTCTTCAGGTATTCGAAGCGGGCGATGTCGTCGTCAGGGCCAAGCAGATTGAGAAAGTCGCGCAGCGCGCCCGGCCGCTGGGCCAGCCGCAGAATAAAGTATTTCTTCAGGCCCGCATGGCGCATGGCGCGCTCCTTGACGTCGGGCAGCCGCTCGAAATCGAAGTTGCCACCGGACACGACGGCAACGATGGTCTTGCCACGGATGGCGTCGCGATCCATCGCCTCGAGTGCGGTGATTGCCAGCGCGCCCGCCGGTTCGAGCACGACGCCTTCGACATTCAGCATATCGATGATTGTCACGCAGATGGCGTTCTCCGGCATCAGCATCACCTGATCGGCGGGGAAAGCTCGCAATGCTTCAAAATTCAGATCGCCAATGCGGGCAACCGCCGCCCCGTCGACGAAATTATCGACCTTCGGCAATGTCATCAGGCTTCCAGCCTCTATCGAGCGACGAAGGCTGGGAGCGCCGGCCGGCTCGACAAATCGGAACGCCGACGGTGGCAGGACATCGCTGAAATAGCCCGTAATCCCGGCAGCCAGTCCGCCGCCGCCGACCGGCATGACGACCAGATCCGGCAGCACGCCGTCCGGCAATTGCGCCGCGATTTCGGCCGCCACCGTCGCCTGGCCTTCGATGATATCAGCATGGTCGAATGGCGGCACCATGAAGCCGTCATTGGCCGAAACGTAATCGCGCGCAGCCTGGTAGCACTGGTCGAAAAAGTCGCCGAAGAGTTTGATGGTGATGAATTCGCCGCCGAATATGCGGGTCTTCTCGATCTTCTGCTGCGGCGTCGTCACCGGCATGAAAACCACACCGGGCACGCCGAAGTGGCGGCACACGAAGGCGAACCCTTGCGCATGATTGCCGGCCGAGGCGCAGACGAAGACTTTCCCGGTACCGCCGGCTGCCATCTGCTTTCGGAAGAAGTTGAAGGCACCCCGGATCTTGTAGGAGCGCACCGGCGTCAGGTCTTCGCGCTTCAGCCAGATATCGGCACCGTAGCGGGCGGAGAGATGCTCGTTGAATTGCAGCGGCGTCGCGGGGAAAATCTCCCGCATGGCTTCCTGCGCGCTGTCGACATCCCGTGTGTTCAAAGTCTGAACGTCCTTCGTTGTTTCAAGCGTCTGGCTATGACACAGGCCGGCTGTCGAGATAAAGTCTCTTTGTTCGTCCGAGGCCAGGCAATGTCCGATTTTTCAGCGATGAGGCGCTCTTATACTGCCCTTCCGAAAGAATCGTCGCGGACGACAAGGCTCAACCCCTCATTTCTTTGGATTGACATCTACTCGCGCGGTGCACTCTATACGGCAAGCCATCATGATGATGGTTAGAGGCCCGCTACGCGCCTGGTGTATCCGGGTTGGCGGGCTTCGTCTTTTTTAGACCGCCCCTTTTGGCGTGTGGATGCCAAGCCTTTATTCCGCCGTGAGCCTGCCTATTATGACGGTATGATGACACGAATCCTCCTGAAGGGCGCGGCATGGTTCGTGCTCGCCTTTATTCTCTTCTCCACTGTTTCGCCGATTGACCTCAGGCCGCATACGCTGACGACGGTCAATATCGACCGAGCCGGCGCCTATGCGCTTGCCGGTCTTGTTTTCGTGCTGGCCTACCCACGCCACTGGAAATCGATCGGAGTTCTTCTGGTCGCAGGCGCACTCGGCTTCGAGTTCCTGCAGGAGTTTTCGCCAACCCGCCATGCGCGGTTGCACGACGCCATCGTCAAGGGCGGCGGAGCGATTGCCGGCGTGGCGATGGGCTACGCCTTCAACCGCATCCGGGCGCGATGGACTCCGGACCTCCTGGTCGCCGGCTGAGGAGGCGTCCGGGAGGAGAAGGCGAGCCAGTAGCTTCTCCTGCGTACCGATATCCGAGATCACCGGGTTGACGGAATCGTCAAACTCGTTGATTTGAAAGGCAGGCGGACGTGGCGAAACTGGTAGACGCAAGGGACTTAAAATCCCTCGGCCTTGGCTGTACGGGTTCGACCCCCGTCGTCCGCACCATATGATCTTTCAACGCATCTGTATTTCACGCGAAAAGCGCGACCTTACGGCCGCGCTTTCCAATCATTCACGAGTGAAAATTAGGCGAGCTTGGCAGCAATCTTTGCCACGTGGGCGCCCTGGAATCTTGCGCCTTCGAGTTCGATTTCAGACGGCATGCGCGAGCCGTCGCCGTTGGTGATCGTCGTTGCGCCGTAAGGCGAGCCGCCCTTGACTTCTTCGGTGCCGAGCTGGCCGGCGAAGCTGTAGGGAAGGCCGACGACAGCCATGCCGTGATGCAGGAACGTCGGCAGGAAGCCGAGAATGGTGGACTCCTGTCCGCCGTGCTGGCTGGCAGACGATGTGAAGGCCGAGCCGACCTTGCCGACCAGCTTGCCGCCAAACCACAGGCCGCCTGTCTGATCCCAGAAGTTGCGCATCTGCGAAGCGACGGTGCCGAAGCGGGTGCCGGCGCCAACGATGATAGCGTCGTATTCGGCAAGTTCATCCGCAGTGGCGATCGGTGCTGCCTGGTCCATCTTGTAGTGCGATGCCTTGGCGACTTCGTCTGACACCAGCTCCGGCACGCGCTTGACGACAACTTCGGCACCGGCCGACTTTGCGCCTTCGGCAACGGCGTAAGCCATCGCTTCGATGTGACCGTATGTGGAATGATATAGAACCAGGACCTTGGCCATTTTCTTCTCTTCCTTTGCTGGGAGTGTTGACGGCGCCGCAGACGGCGAACCGGAGAGAATGCGTTTGATGAATTCGAACAGCATATTTCGTGCCTCGCAGCATCCTTGTGCTGATGATCGACAGTTAGCCCAACGGCGGGCTCCGTTCCAGATAGGGTGCCAGATACGGACTGTTCATTTATATTGAACGATTTTCCTTTGCGTTCATTTTTTGCGATTGAATCCGGGTCTTCCCGACGGCGCGTTTTGCTGTAAGTTTCGCCGGAACCGTTGAGAGAAGGCAAAGACTGTTATGACAGACCAAATCATCACCGCCGCGATGCTCGCCATCGGCGACGAGCTTTTGTCCGGCCGGACAAAAGACAAGAATATCGGCCACCTCGCCGACATCCTGCTGCTCTCGGGCATCGACCTCAAGGAGGTTCGCATCGTCGCAGACGAGGAAGACGCGATCGTTGCGGCATTGAATGCGCTGCGCGGCACCTACGACTACGTTTTCACCTCCGGCGGCATCGGCCCGACCCACGACGACATCACCGCCGATGCTATTTCCAAGGCCTTTGGCGTTCCCTGCGAGCACGATGCCGAAGCCATGAAGCTGATGGCTGCCATGTACGAGCGCCGCGACATGCCGTTCACCGAGGCCCGCCAGCGCATGGCGCGCATGCCCGTCGGCGCAACCCATATCGCCAACCCGGTCTCGACCGCACCCGGCTTTACCATTGGCAACGTGCATGTGATGGCCGGCGTGCCGCAGGTGTTCCAGGCCATGCTGGACAATGTCATTCCGACCCTGCGCACGGGCACGCCGATGCTGTCGACGGCGGTTGCCTGTCCGTTCGGCGAGGGCGATATCGGCACACCGCTCGGCGCTATCCAGAAGGCTCATCCGGAAACGAGCATTGGCTCCTATCCGCGTTATCTCGGCCAGAGTTTCTCGACCGAGATCGTCGTGCGGGCGCGCACCGAGGCGGCGATGCAGGCTGCTGCCGAGGAAGTACGACAGATGATCGAGACCATCCGCAAGGCAAAGGTCGAGGAAAACCATTCGGCAGAGGCTTAGGGCGCGCTTCGTCCGGCGGCTTAAATCGCCACCTGACGGCGACGTCCATTCATGACCCAAGGAGATCTCATGGCCTTTAGAACCATCGTCACCATTCTGGACGTGCCGCAAAGTGCCGGCATCGCCTCCGATATTGCGTTCTCGCTGGCGGCTGGAAACAACAGCCATGTCATCGGCCTTCACGCCGAGATCGTTTCGCCGGTACCGATGGTGGCACCGATGGAGATCCCGGACCCGATCGCCGTACAGGCGCTGCAGGACATGGCCCGTAGCGAGGCATTGACTATCGAGCAGCTGTTTCATGCCAAGGCAACGGCCAGCGGCGGGTCGTTCGAATGGCGCAGCTTTGCCAGTTCGGCCGGCTATGATTCGCAGCCCATCATCGAAACGGCCCGCAGCGCCGACCTGATCATCGCGGTCCAGCCGGACCCGGCCCATCCTTCCGACGGACATGTCGACGTGGAAAGCTTCCTGTTCGAAAGCGGCCGCCCGGTGCTGATGGTACCCTATATCCTCAAGGCTCCGAACCCGATCAGGCGCGTGCTGATCGCCTGGAACGGCTCGAAGGAAGCAGCCCGCGCCACCTTCGATGCGATGCCCTTCCTGGAAGCTGCGGACTCTGTCGAGATCCTCTCAATCGATCCGGCCGACAACCGCAACAACGCGCCTGTAACCGGTGCCGATATTTCGGCAGCGCTTGTGCGGCGGGGGATAAAGGCGACGCTGACGACAACGGAAAGCGCTGACAAGTCTGCGTCGCAGATCATCGAGAAGCGGCTGGCGGATGACAGCATCGACCTGCTGGTGATGGGCGCATATACCCAATCGCGACTGTGGGAGATGCTGTTCGGCGGGACGACCAAGACCATGCTGAAATCGATGACGGCGCTGACCCTGCTGTCGCGCTGAGGCCGATACCGCCTGCTCTTGCGTTTTGGCGGCAAATCCCGCTAATAACGACGACCAAAAGCAGAAATCCCCTTCGGGACCTTTTTCGCGCAGTGGCTTTCGCTGCGCGAATTGCGTTTCGGGACCGGGCCTCGCCCGGCGGTGACGGAAACTCTGCCTGCGGTCGTCGGTGATCCCCGGCGCGTCGTCATCCCCGTGCCTGCCGGAGCCAAGATCCATGTCCCTCCCCGATAAAGCCTTTCCCGTTTCCTGGGACCAGTTTCACCGCGATGCAAGGGCGCTCGCCTGGCGGCTTGCCGGCCTCGACCGTGAGTTCCACGCCATCGTCTGCATTACGCGCGGCGGCCTCGTGCCGGCGGCCATCATTTCACGAGAACTCAACATCCGGTTGATCGAGACGGTCTGCATCGCGTCGTACCACGATTACGTCACCCAGGGTGAAATGGCCGTGCTGAAGGGCATCACGCCGGCGCTGCTGGAAAAAGGCGGCGAAGGCGTGCTTGTCGTCGATGACCTGACCGATACCGGCAAAACGGCCGCAGAGGTCCGCGCCATGCTGCCGAACGCGCATTTCGCATGTGTCTATGCCAAGCCCAAGGGCGTTCCGGTGATTGACACCTTCATCACCGAGGTCAGCCAGGATACCTGGATCTATTTTCCCTGGGACATGGGTTTCAGCTACCAGGAGCCGATCGCCAAGGGCACGCGCGGCTGATCTCGCAAGGCCGGCTCCCGCGCAACCGGCCACGTCGCGCCTCGTGCGTCGCCGTCTCGCAAGTCTGTGAACGGCTATCGACGTTCCCGAACCCGGACGTCGCCCGCGAATCAAGCCGCCGGAACGATTGCCCGGCGGCTGAATGTCCTGTGCCGCCCCGTCGCCTTCCCTTGCTCACGCGACCGATGATGGCGACACCTTCAAGCCTCGGCAATTGTTGGCATTTTGGGACGCGAATCGCTGCCACTTCTGGCCCTTGGCACGTTACCGAGTGACCTTTCTGCAACGAAGGAAATCTTGTCGTTTTTTCGGCCTATATGGCAGGCGGCGGAACCGCTTATCGATAGCCGGATAGCAAGGTCGCCGCGCAAGCGTCTGACTTTACGGGGCTTTCTCGTTTCCCCCAGTTTCCACAGGCTCACCCACAAGATATTGTGGTTAGCCGAACATTAAAAACCAGCCCTTGACGACCCGGCTCGTTTCAAACTTAATGAGACCACGTTACGGCGGTGACGGACCGGATATTGTAACGAGGCCGGTTCCTTTTCAAAAATCGAGTTTCAAATCGCGCTGGACGCCCATGACAGGCGTCTTCTCGAGGGCAGTTCCGATGATTGCGAAAAGCGCTGCTGTGCAACACACGGGACTGGATAAATTGTCTGTTTAATACTATATTTAGTGTTTGCAGCCACAATCTCCACAAGATACAGAAGCACATCTCCGGATGACGACTCCTGTACGAGACGGGATGAACACTGGCGGCGCGATGAAACGCGATGCCGGAAGACCATATTCGCGCCCCCGTTCAAGGTTGGGCGCACCCCAAAAGAGGTAGACCCAGATGCGCATCGAAAGACGTTTCACCAAGCCCGGTCAGAGTGCTTACGCGGAGGTCGAATTCCGCAAGGCAATCAGCGAAATCAAGAATCCGGACGGGTCGATCGTCTTCCGCCTCGAGAACATCGATGTGCCTGCCCAGTTCAGCCAGGTCGCTGCCGATATCCTGGCACAGAAGTATTTCCGCAAGGCCGGCGTGCCCACTCGCCTGAAGAAGGTCGAGGAAAACGATGTTCCTTCCTTTCTCTGGCGCTCTGTTCCCGATGAGGCGGCCCTGAAGGCGCTGCCGAAGGACGAACAGACCGGTTCCGAAATCGACGCCCGCCAGGTCTTCGATCGCCTTGCCGGCACCTGGACTTACTGGGGCTGGAAGGGCGGCTATTTCTCGTCGGAAGACGATGCACTCGCCTTCCGCGACGAGCTCGCCTACATGCTCGCCACTCAGCGCGTCGCACCGAATTCGCCACAGTGGTTCAACACCGGCATGCACTGGGCCTATGGCATTGATGGCCCCGGCCAGGGTCACTATTACGTCGACCCCTTCACCGCCAAGCTCACCAAGTCGAAGTCGGCCTATGAGCATCCGCAGCCGCATGCCTGCTTCATCCAGTCGGTCGAGGACGATCTCGTCAACGAAGGCGGCATCATGGACCTCTGGGTTCGCGAAGCCCGTCTGTTCAAGTACGGCTCCGGCACCGGCTCCAACTTCTCCTATCTGCGCGGCGAAGGCGAAAAACTGTCGGGCGGCGGACGTTCGTCGGGCCTGATGTCGTTCCTCAAGATCGGTGACCGGGCTGCCGGCGCCATCAAGTCTGGCGGCACGACGCGCCGTGCGGCAAAGATGGTGGTGGTCGACATCGACCATCCCGATATCGAGGAATACATCAACTGGAAGGTCAAGGAAGAGCAGAAGGTCGCTGCCCTCGTCACCGGCTCGAAGGTCGTTGCCCGGCACCTGACGGCGATCATGAAGGCCTGCCTCGAAGGCGGCAAGGACGACCCGTTCGACCCGATGAAGAACGTCGCGTTGAAGCGCCAGATCCGCGCTGCCAAGCAGGACCAGGTGCCGGAAAACTATGTCCAGCGCGTCATCCAGTTTGCGCGCCAGGGCTATACCGACCTGAAGTTCAAGACCTACGACACAGACTGGGATTCTGAAGCCTATCTCACGGTTTCCGGCCAGAATTCCAACAACTCGGTTTCCATCAAGGACGACTTCCTGCGCGCCGTCGAACAGGATGGCGACTGGAACCTGACCGCCCGCAAGGACGGCCGCGTGATGAAGACGCTGAAGGCCCGCGACCTGTGGGAAACGATTTCCTACGCCGCATGGGCGTCTGCCGATCCGGGCCTGCATTTCAACACGACAATGAACGACTGGCACACCTCGCCGGCTGAAGGCCCGATCCGCGCCTCCAATCCGTGCTCGGAATACATGTTCCTCGACGACACCGCCTGCAACCTCGCCTCGCTGAACCTGCTGCAGTTCAAGGACGCCACCACCAAGCGCATCGACATCGCCGATTACGAACATGCCGTCCGCCTGTGGACCGTCGTGCTCGAAATCTCGGTCATGATGGCGCAGTTCCCGTCCCGCCAGATCGCCGAGCGCTCCTACCAGTACCGCACCATCGGCCTCGGCTACGCCAACATCGGCGGCCTGCTGATGTCGTCGGGCATTCCCTATGACAGCGACGACGCGCGTGCCATTGCCGGCTCGCTGACGGCTATCATGACCGGCGTCTCCTATGCCACCTCGGCGGAAATGGCTTCCGAGCTCGGGCCGTTCCCGATGTTCAAGCCGAACCGCGAATCGATGCTGCGCGTCATCCGCAACCATCGCCGCGCTGCCTATGGCGAGACAACGGGCTATGAAGGCCTGTCGATCAACCCGGTCGCCCTCATCCACTCCGAAAACCCTGATCAGGATCTGGTCGTCCATGCCAAGGCTGCCTGGGACAAGGCGCTGGCGCTCGGCGAACAGCACGGTTACCGCAATGCCCAGGCGACCGTCATCGCACCGACAGGCACCATCGGTCTGGTCATGGATTGCGACACGACCGGCATCGAGCCGGACTTTGCACTGGTGAAATTCAAGAAGCTCGCCGGTGGCGGCTACTTCAAAATCATCAACCGCGCCGTACCGGAAGCGCTGCGGGCGCTCGGCTATTCCGAGAGCCAGCTGGCCGAGATGGAAGCCTATGCCGTCGGCCATGGCAACCTGAACCAGGCACCGGCCGTCAACCCCGGTAGCTTGCGCGCCAAGGGCTTTACCGACGACAAGATCGAAGCCGTCAACGGCGCGCTGAAATCTGCGTTCGACATCAAGTTCGTGTTTAACCAGTGGACGCTGGGTGCCGACTTCATGCGCGACACGCTGGGCGTCACCGACGCGCAGATGGCCGACATGGGCTTCAATCTGCTCGACCACCTCGGCTACTCCAAGAAGGAGATCGAGGCTGCCAACATCCACATCTGCGGGGCGATGACGCTGGAAGGCGCGCCGTTCCTCAAGGACGAGCACCTGGCCGTGTTCGATTGCGCCAATGCCTGCGGCAAGATCGGCAAGCGCTACCTGTCGGTCGACAGCCACATCCGGATGATGGCGGCCGCACAACCCTTCATCTCGGGCGCCATCTCGAAGACCATCAACATGGCCAACGACGCGACCGTCGAGGATTGCAAGAACGCCTACATGCTGTCCTGGAAGCTCGGCCTGAAGGCCAACGCGCTCTATCGCGACGGCTCCAAGCTTTCGCAGCCGCTGAATGCATCGCTGATCGACGACGACGACAACGAGGATGCGCTGGAGGAATTGCTGCAGCAGCCGGCAGCGGCACAGGCCGTCACCATCACCGAGAAGATCATCGAACGGGTGATCGAGCGCGTCAGCCGCGAGCAGGAAAAGCTGCCCGGCCGCCGCAAGGGCTACACACAGAAGGCCAAGATCGGCGGTCATACGCTGTTCCTGCGCACCGGCGAATACGACGACGGCCGCCTTGGCGAAATCTTCCTCGACATGAACAAGGAAGGCTCGGCCCTGCGCGCGCTGATCAACAACTTCGCCATCTCGGTGTCGCTCGGCCTGCAATACGGCGTGCCGCTCGAGGAATATGTCGACGCCTTCACCTTCACCAAGTTCGAGCCGGCCGGCATCGTCCAGGGCAACGACGCCATCAAGAACGCCACGTCGATCCTCGACTATGTGTTCCGCGAACTCGCCGTCTCCTATCTCGGCCGTCATGACCTCGCCCATGTCGACACTTCGGACTTCAACAACACCTCGCTCGGTCGCGGTGTGTCGGAAGGCAAGGCGGATGTCGTCTCGAAGGGTTTGACGCGTGGTTACAAGCCGACGCTGGTCGGCAAGACCAACGAGCCGAAGGGGGCTGCCACCGCCGCCCCTGCCAAGGCATCGTCCGGCGGCGCCACGATCACGGCGTTCTCAGGCAGCGCGGTGCGCAAGCTCGAAACGATCGCCGCGATCTCGACATCAGAAGTCGTCTCCTTCAAGCGCGAATACGACGAACGCGCCAAGGAGCTGGCTGAAGAAATGGCGGAAGAAAACACTGCCTTGTTCTCGGACGAAGCAGCCGATGCAGCGGCAACGGCGAAGGCCGATGCCAAGAAGCTGGAAGCCGAACGCCGCACCCGCTCGATCATGCAGGGCTACACCGGTAGCATGTGCGGCGAATGCCAGAACTTCACCATGGTCCGCAATGGCACCTGCGAGAAGTGCGACACCTGCGGCGCGACTAGCGGTTGCTCTTGATTGGAGGAGTGGCTGGGCATCGTTTCCTAGGCTGTCAGTGATTATGTCGTACAGCCCGGAAACTGCGAGCTAAAACGTCCGGCGTTAATGAGGATTTCGGGTTGGCTAGAACCGCTGCGAGCGTGGGAAACGGTGGAGTTACAGATGACAATTGAACACCTTGCAGGTGCGTGGAAACTCCTAGGCGTGCAGTTACCTAATGGATGGAAGGTTGTAGAAACGGTCGGATGGGATCCTTTAACTGGTCTTGGTAGCGATGCATATAATGGCACCGGCGGCAATTTCTCTGTACCTTACATTGTTGAGAAAGATGGGCGGCGCGCTTTCTTGAAGGCCATAGACCTTACCTCCGCTATGCGATCGGTAGACGTTTTAGAGGAACTCCGGCAAATAACGTCTGCCCATAGTTTCGAAGCGCGGATTTTAAAAATCTGCGAGGGTGAAAGGATGGACCGCGTCGTGGTCGCGCTCGAAAGCGGGCAGGTTTCAATTGGCACCAACTTGCAAGACACCGCGCCTTACCTGATTTTCGAACTGGCAAACGGCGATGTAAGACGACGGGTCCAGAAAGTGAACGACGCACATCGCCTATCTTGGTGGCTCCATGCGATGCACCAAATTGCGGTAGGCGTCCAGCAACTTCACTCTCGGCGGATAGCGCATCAAGATTTGAAACCATCTAACGTGCTGGCGTTTGGCGATAAGCGAGACTTCCGAGTGGCAGACCTAGGCCGCGCGATCTGCGATGGCACGGCCGGTCCATACGATGAGCTTATTTTCTCGGGGGATTTTGGCTACGCTCCTCCTGAAATCCTCTACACACAGATCGACCCAGATTTTGCCATGCGACGCTTGGGATGCGATCTTTACCTACTGGGTAGCATGATATTTTTCTTCGCGACCGGCTTCGGTTGCACCCAGCAGCTCGTCTCGCGGTTGGCTCCTTCTGAGAAGCCGCAGACTATTCGCGGGACCTGGATGGGCAGCTATGTATCCGCACTTCCGATAATTCAGCATCACTTCACTGATCTTCTCGCTGAACTGCACAGCTCCCTTGATCCGTCAGTTGCTGAGGATCTTACAAAGGCCGCATCTGAGTTGTGCAATCCCGATCCTGTCTTCCGCGGCCATCCACTGAATAGGGTCGCGGCAAGCAATCGCTTTTCTCTTGAGCGTTATGTCGCTGTCTTTGACCGACTTGCAAAGCGCGCCGATGTGGCACAACGGATGGCCAGTTAAAGTGATCGATAATGACGACCAGTCAGATCGGCAAACTATACCTCGTTGGCTCTCCATCAAGCAATCTCGTCTACTCGGGGAACTTGGATCAGCGACACGAGAGTCCTCAACATTGCGTAGCAACCTTGTAAGGGATGCAACACACTTCCTTGATGCTGAGTTTATGAGGGCTGCTGACAGATGGATTGCGAGTAGCTCGCCAGAGGATGCAGAGGAGCTTATTGGCCTCGCGTTACTTTCCGATCGTCTTGACGATCCTAGAGCCGAGCGCGCGGCGGTGTCGTTGATCGAGCAAGATTTTTATGATGACGCTAGACTGAGTTTCGTGCGTCGCGTACTGGCTCGGGGCACCGGAGATGATAAGAATCTTCCATTTGAAGAGGCTCAGATTAGAGTAGAAATAGCTACGCGAAAACGACTACTTGAATTAAATCCACGTGATGCGTTACGATTAGCTGAATCTGCGCTGTTGTATGCAAGCATAGGGCAGGTTTCCCCTGCTCGATCTTTGCTTAAAAAGGCATTAATACTTCGTCCGGATGATCGCTACGTACTTCGTGCGTCTACTCGCTTCTTTATGCATATGGGTAAGCCTGACGAGGCTCAAAATATTCTTATGAAGTCACCCTTAACGCTCTCTGATCCGTGGCTTCGGTCAGCGCTCTTCGCCGTTCAGGCTGCATTTGGATGCGATCCAACAGGTTGGCGCAAGGCAAAATTTATCCTTGGAGATGCAAATTTCTCATCGAGGGATTTGTCCGAGCTAGCTGTCCAGATGGGAAGCATGGAATACGACGCCGGATCCCGAAAACAAGCTATTCGCATGCTTCGGCAAGGTTCTCTAAGCCCTACCGAAAACGCTATCGCGCAAATTGGATGGGTAGCTCGGCACAAGACCGATTTCAAAAATGCAGAAGTTACCGTAGATGTCTCACTTTCTCATGAGGCGTCGGCCTACATGGCATACGAGAACTCAGACTGGGAAAATGCAATATTTGAGTGTTCAGCTTGGCGGAAAGTCGAGCCGTTTAGCGTACGTCCAGCGATCTTAGCTACGTTCATCGGTTGCGTTTCCATGGAAGCGCTGGAAGGGGCCGCAATGATCGGTGCCTACGGACTACTTGCAAACCCCAAAAATAAGACCCTCCTCAATAACCAAGCTGCAGTTAAAGCACTGCAGGGCAAGTTCGATGATGCACGTCAACTCATTAGCAGGGCACATGCAGCGCAAGGCGATAGCGAAGACGAGATCATCCTATTAGCCACCGACGGCCTCATAGATTTCCGTGAAGGACACCACTCATCCGGAGTTGAAAGATATTTGGCAGCAATTGATAATGCAATCGACGCAAAAAACCACAGTCTAGCGTTTCGCGCTGTTTGCTATTTTACCAGAGAAATTGCGAGATTGGACAGTGAGCAAGGAGCTTCTCTGTTGTCAAAAATAGACGACACTATCAAACAAGCAACACAGCGAGGGCTGACTGTGCCCAAAGATATTGGCGTTATGCGGGAGCAGATAGCAATGAGTGTTAAGATCGCGAATCTGAAAACACTGGCTCTTGCTTCCGTCCAATCACTTAAGTGGGACGATTTTATTGGCGATGCGAATTAAACAGCGATGAAGACTGGTCGTTCGGCATGGGGCGGGCGCAGTTCGTGACGGGTGAGCTGGCCGGCTAGACCAGAGACGCCAGCCTCTGACCACGCAAACGATTGAACCTTCTTCGATCTGCTGCGTTCTTGGGGCATCAATCACTGAGGACCTACGCATGAAAAATCTTGTCATCATCGCCGCCACTGCCGCCGTTGCATTCGCCTCCGTTGCGGATGCTGCGCCAAGGCACAAGGGCACCGGCGTTGTCGCCACCCAGCCGAAGGAGCGGCTTGGCACGCTTTCCTGCACGGTCGCCGGTGGCGTCGGCATGATTCTCGGATCGAGCAAGGCTGTCAGCTGTGAATTCAAGCAGCGCAATGGCAAGGCCGAACACTATGTCGGCTCGATCGGCAAGCTCGGCATCGATATTGGCGTTACCGGCAAGGCGTACCTGAGCTGGCTCGTCTACAACGTCAACCCGACCCGCACCGGTGAAGGCGCACTGGCCGGCAACTATGTCGGCGCTTCCGCAGGCGCCTCGGTCGGCATCGGCCTCGGCGCGAACGCGCTGGTAGGCGGCTCTTCCAAGAACTTCGGCCTGCAGCCGCTTAGTGGCGAAACCAGTACCGGCCTGAATGTTGCAGCCGGCGTCGCCCAGCTCAAACTCCGTCTCGCCAAGTAATATCAACGCGCTGTCCGGAGCCGATGCACGGCTTCTAGCGGCTGGTTCACGAAGGCCTTCGCTTTTCGAGCGGGGGCCTTTTTCTTGGTAGTGGACACGAAACCCCTGCCTACCGTAAGGCGTATCGTCCCCCTAATCAGCCGAGGTGCACCGTGACGTCAGTTCTCATCCCGGACTTCATGCTATCCGGCGCCTCCGACGCCCCCTACACCATACTTCTCGCCCACGGTGCCGGCGGACCGATGGATTCGGGCTCGATGTCGGCGGCATCAGATGCGTTGGCTACAGCCGGCTTCAGGGTCGCCCGCTTCGAATTCGCCTACATGGCAGCCCGACGGATGTCAGGCGTGCGCAGGCCACCGCCGAAGGCAGAGATGCTGATGCAGGAATATCGCGCGGCGGCGACGGCACTCGGGGCTCAGGGTCCGCTGATCATCGGCGGGAAATCGATGGGTGGACGGGTCGCCAGTATGATCGCCGACGAACTCCATGACGACAAGGCGATCATCGGCCTCCTCTGCCTCGGCTACCCCTTCCACCCGCCGGGCAAGCCGGACAACCTGCGGACTGCTCATCTGCGGCAGTTGCGGACGCCGACGTTGATCTGCCAGGGGACGCGCGATCTTCTGGGCAGCCGCAACGAGGTTTTGCACTATGACCTGTCGGACAGCATCGAGTTGCTCTGGCTCGAAGACGGCGATCACGACCTGAAACCGCGCAAGACGATTTCCGGCCATTCCGCTGCAGAACATCTGGCGACGATGGCCAAGGCTGCGATGCAATGGGCGCAATCCGCAGCAAGCTTGCAATAGCGACCTCCGGCGCCCGTCGAATTCGCCCTGTCGGAACCAAGTGGCCGGATTAATATGGCCGGTGGCGATATCTTCCTGCGCACCCTGTTGCCGAACTCCACATCGGCGCCACTTTCCTCAGCAAAAACCCCATCGGTAGCGAGGAATAAACCGTTGAAGACTATCGGCCGCGCCCTGCTTTTGTTCGGGCTTATCCTGCTCGTCGTCGCCGTCGCAGCATGGGCGTCGCTGGCCCTCTGGTATCGTCTACCCTTGCCAGAGGTATGGCGCGCCGTCTGTGCCGGTATCTTTGCCTTGGGCGGGCTTGCTACGGTCGTTGGCCTGTTCGGCCGCAGACGAGCCTCATGTCTTTCGGCATTCGCGGTCGCCTCCGTGCTTGTTATTGCCTGCTGGACAACGATCACGCCCCCGTCCACCGCAGACTGGGCGCCCGATGTGGCGCGTCAGGTTACGGGCAGGATCGAGGGTAACCAGCTTACGCTCAGCGATGTGCGGGCGTTCGACTGGCGGAGCGACACAGATTTCACCCCGCACTGGGAGAGCAGAAGCTACGATCTCGGCACGGTCAGGACGGTCGACCTGTTCATGTCCTACTGGTCGGGGCCGCTGATGGCCCACATGATCGTCAGCTTCGGGTTTGCCGACGGGCGGCAACTGGCTTGGTCGATCGAGGTCAGGCGCCGAAAGGGCGGAGCTTTCTCTCCGATCGCCGACCTGTTCAAGAGCAATCCACTTGTGATCATCGCCGCCGACGAGCGCGACGTGGTCGGCGTGCGCTCGAACGTGCGCGGCGAGGACGTGCAGCTCTATCGGATGAATATCTCCCCGGCCGGAGCACGGGCACTGCTGCTGGCCTATGTGGCCGACGCCAACGCGCTTGCCGAAAAGCCGAAATTCTACAACTCGCTGACGACCAACTGCACCACGGCAGTTATCCAGATGGTGCGGGCTGTGGGCGACGCCCTGCCCTTCGACTGGCGGCTCATCGTCAACGGTTATGTCCCGGATTATGCCTACGACCAGAAGGCTCTCGATACGCGTTTGCCGCTCGAAGAACTGAAGCGACTGTCGCATATCGACGACAAGGCCAAGGCCGACGGGCTGTCGCCCGCGTTCTCCGCCCACATCCGGGAGGGCGTGCCTGCGCCGTTGCCGCCCGACCAGACCCCGTGAGACTGGATTGTCCCTGGTGGCACACCGCAGGCCTCGTGAGCGCCTTCAAGTCCTGAATCACGTACCTCTCAGTCTGAATCCGCAAAGTCGGCTAACCATCGGCGCCTGCTGTATTCTTCAGATTTGCCATCAGGCGCTCGCACAGGTTCCCAAACCCGCCTATGAGGGATCCTTCGGCAACTATCATGAAAAGGTCGGCAATATGGACACCCCCTGGAAACAGCCGGTTACCCTTGCGCTCGAAGGTCCGGAAACCTTTGTGACTATCGCCACGACACAGGCAGCATCCTGGGCAATGATCGAGGATTGGCCACAGGAGGACGGTCCGGCGCTCGATCGGGCGCTACTGATCTGCGCCGAAGTGCGCCAAGGCAAACGCACCGACGAGGACGCCCGCAAGGCATTTATCGCCGCCGCTATCGAGGCCGGCATCGCCATCCAGCCGTAGACAAACCGTGAAACAGCAACGTTCGCCTCTGGCCAAGCCGGCATGTCAAGATTGTCGAATTGTCGCAGGGCTCCATGGACTAACGGCTTTGCAGTTCTATATGGCCGATCATACCGGACCTCTCAAAGCATTGGCTTTAGTGTGATTTGTCGGGATGCTAAGCAAGGGAGTGATCACCGTGGGAACGATCCTGATCATCGTAATTCTGGTTTTGTTGTTGGGTGGCGGTGGCGGTTATTATGCCCATGGTCGTTACGGCGGACGTGGCCTCGGCGGCGTGCTGGGCCTGGTGTTGCTCGTCCTGATCGTCTTGTGGCTGCTTGGCGGCCTGCACGGCGGCGCAGTCTAAACCTGATTGTTGCGCCAGGCTCCTTGCCGAAAGGTCCGGGGTCTGGCGCATCGGTGCCACGGCGAGCGCTGTCAATACGAAACGTCCATCTGAGATCGCGGAGATTGCTATGCCCTCGTCATCGATCAAGACAGTTTGCATTTATGGCGCCGGCGCGCTGGGAGGCGCCATCGCGACGCGACTGGCCAGCGGAGCCTTGGCGGATGTCGCAGTTTCCGTCGTAGCGCGCGGCGCTCATCTCGATGCCATCCGGCAACACGGGCTCAAGCTCTGGACGGCCGGCGCAACGGAACCGCTGACGGTCCAGGTGAATGCTACGGACGATGCCAGCACTTTAGCGCCGCAGGACCTTGTCATCACTGGCCTGAAAGGCCATCAGCTTGGCGCGGCAGCGGCAGGTATCAGCTCCCTCATGCATGCCACCACCCGCGTCGTCATGGTGCTGAACGGCATACCCTGGTGGTATTTTCATCGGGACACCCAGAGCAAGCATGCAGAGACGCAGTTCGAGGAACTGGACATCGGCGGCGCGCTGTGGCGCTCGATTGGCCCCGACCGGGTGATTGGCTGCGTTGCCTACCAGGGCGCCGAAGTCACGTCGCCCGGAGAAATCCATCTGAGCAACGACGGTCGCTTCGTGCTTGGCGAACCCTCAGGCGAAAACACCGCCGACCTCGAGGCGATTACCCACCTCCTGACATCCGGCGGCCTCAATGTCAGCACGACGCCCCTGATCCGCAACGAGATCTGGAGCAAGCTGATGGGCAATGCGGCCTTCAACCCGATCAGCGCACTGACGAGGGCGAGGATGTCGGACATCATGGCCGACCCGGCGCTCGCCAACATGGTTTCGCAGGTGATGACGGAGGTCAAGGCGGTGGGCGAAGCGCTCGGCGCGAGTTTCACGATGTCGGTCGAGCAACGGCTCGAGCAGTCGAAGAAGATCGGCGATGTCCGCACATCCATGCTGCAGGACCTGCTGGCCGGCAAGCCCCTGGAGATCACGCCGCTCGTCGGCATGGTCGTATCGTGCGGTCGCCTTTCAGGCGTGCCGACGCCGACATCCGAGGCGATCCTCGCTCTCGTCACGCAGCTCGACCGAGAAAATCGCCGCTCTTCAGGCTGACCCCGGTCGCCACGCGCGGCCTCTATTTTTATGAAGTCTTTATTCTCGGCCGCTCGGGCTCGTATGGCTTTCCTACGGAGCCCGGCATTACCATCGCTGCATCGATTGCAGAGGTGAACCATGCCCCACGCCACCTGGCCCAAGCGGCCTGACCCTGCCGAACCAGATCGGCTTGCCTGCTCATGAGCCAGACCAACCGCCGTCGCCTGCGGGCGCGCCGTACGGCAATGATCATGCTTGTCTTCGGCATCGTGCTCGGCAGCGTCGAGATCGCCATCCTGTTTTCCTATCTGTGAGCGTCATTCCCATGAGAACGATTTATCTCGACAGCGCCGCCCGCAAGCGGAGCATCGGTGGCGCGATCACATCGCTCATCACCCCTTTTCGCGATGATGCCATCGACAGCAACGCGTTGATGGACCATGTGTCCTGGCAGATCGCCAGCGGCATCGACGGTCTTGCTGTCTGTGGCCTCGCCGGAGAAGGTCCCGTGCTGTCGGATCACGAACGGCAGACCGTTATTGCTATCTGCGTGGAGACGGCAGCGGCCAAAGTGCCGGTCATTGCAACGACGGGCAGCAATTGTACCGCCAAGACGATCGCAGCGACCCGGCAGGCCCGCAACGCCGGTGCGTCTGCGGCGCTGATAACCGTCCCCTATTATTCCAAGCCCACGCAGCGGGGCATCCTTGCCCATTTCGAAAGCATTGCCGACGCCACCGATCTGCCTTTGATCATCGATAACAGGCCAGCCCATGCAGGGATCGACCTCACGTCGGTTACGATCGAAAGGCTTGGCGAAATCGGCAGTGTCATCGGCATCTGCGACGGTGGAGGAGACATCGGCCGCCTCGGCGCGTGGACGGAGTTGCTGCCGCGACGTGTCGGTCTCTATACCAGCAATGACGCCGTAGCCCTCGGGTTTGCGATGACAGGCGGTGCCGGTTGCTTTTCTGACGCTGCCAACGTCGCGCCGCAGATGAGCGCGGCTGTCCAGCACCAAGCCGCCGCCGGTAACCTCGCGGCCGCTCTCAGCCTGCAGCAGCGCTTGCTTCCGCTGTGGCAGGCCCTTGCTGCCGAGAGTATCCCCGCGACCCTTAAACAGGCGATGCATCTGGACGGCAGGCCTGTCAGCACGGCGGTACGCTTGCCGCTGGTCTCGGTCGAGCCAGAGACGGAGACTGCTATCCGCGACGCGCTGACCCTGCTCCATGGCCTCGAGCACAAGCCCTGCACTGTTGTCCACGACCTCCAGGGCAGGTCTATGAGGATATGAGATTTTAATATTCCGGGCTGTCGCCCGAAATGGAAACCCTATGCCTGCCGGCATACATTCATAACCGTGGCGCAGCGCCGGTAGAATACCGGCCGATGCCAGACAAAAATGCCTGAAAGGAATGTCAATGCCCCGCTCCAATACCCAACGCGACGAAGCCGAACCGCTCCAACGTCGCTCGACCGGCTCGCTTGCCGCTTCGTCCGCTGCCCGCTTCCTGGTCGGGCGCGACGGTCACGGCGGCTGGATCGTGCAGGACCGCCTCGGACGTATCGGCGGTCTCTTCGCCAACGAGACTGCAGCGCTTCACTTTGCCCGCGAGGAATGTGACCGCAATCCTGCCGAAGTCTGCCAGTTGCCCGAAAATATCGTGCTCGGTTTCGACGGGTTGGAAATCAAGTCCTTCACTAGCCATTAAGTTGCGTTGATAGGTTCGAAACGCGTCCGACTCCATTCTTCCTTAACCACCTGGTGGATATTTTGGTGTCGGACGCGACATGAGATGACCGAGATGCCAAAGCCAGCCTTCCGTTACACCCATTACGATCTGGGCGACCAGCGCGCAGAGACGACGATTGAAATCACCCTCTCTGCCGTCGCCAATGTCAGGCTGATGACAGGTGGAAATTTCCAGCGTTTCAAGGAGACGCTCAAGCATCAGTTCGTCGGTGGCGTCGCCAAGAAGTCACCGATCCGCCTCACCGTTCCCGAGACCGGCCACTGGCATCTGGTGGTCGATATGGAAGGCCACAAGGGCCTCGCCGAATCGAGCGTCAAGCTCATCGAGAAGGCGTTGGCGCCGCGCATTCAGAGGGCTGCAGCGGGGTAGCCGACGGCGCCCGGTTCACTCGCCGGCCCGCTCCTTGCGAAGCTTTGCCCACCATTCCAGACGCTTCTTGATATCGCGCTCAAAACCCCGCTCGGGTGGATCGTAGAATTTCTGACGTCCGAGTTTTTCGGGAAAGTAATCCTGGCCTGAAAAGGCATCCGGCTCGTCGTGATCGTAGCGATAGCCGTCGCCATATCCCTCGCCGCGCATCAGCTTGGTGGGGGCGTTGAGGATATGCTTGGGCGGCAGCAGCGAACCATTCTCCTTGGCTGCCCGCGTCGCCGCCTTGAAAGCCGTATAGACCGCGTTCGATTTCGGTGCGGTTGCCAGATAGACGCAGGCCTGCGCGAAGGCCAGTTCGCCCTCGGGCGAGCCCAGATAGTCGTAGGCGTCCTTGGCGGCGTTGCAGATGACCAGAGCCTGCGGATCGGCCAGCCCGATATCCTCGACCGCCATGCGCACGAGGCGTCGTCCGAGATAGAGCGGATCCTCACCGGCGTCGAACATTCGTGCCAGGTAATAGAGCGCCGCATCCGGGTCCGACCCACGCACCGACTTGTGCAGCGCTGAAATCAGATTGTAATGCCCATCCTGCGCCTTGTCGTAGACGGGCGCCCTGCGCTGGACAATTTCTGTCAGGGCTGCGGTGTCGAAGACCTCGTCCGCCCGCGCTGCCCGCCATACTTCTTCGGCAAGTGTCAGCACCGCACGACCATCGCCATCCGCCATCCTGATCAGGCTGTCACGGGCGTCATCGGTCAACGGTAGCGGCTTTGCCTCCACCCGCTCGGCACGCTGCAGCAGTTCACGCAGGCTGTCCTCGTCATGGGCACGGAACGTCAGCACGCGGGCGCGCGACAGCAGAGCGGCGTTCAGTTCGAAGGAAGGGTTTTCCGTCGTCGCACCGACCAGGATGACGGTGCCGTCCTCCATGACCGGCAGAAAGCTATCCTGCTGGGCACGGTTGAAACGGTGGATCTCGTCGACGAACAGCAAGGTCTGGCGGCCATCCATGCGCCTCATACGGGCGGTCTCGAACATCTTCTTGAGATCTGCGACGCCGGAGAAGATGGCCGAGATCTGCTCGAAGGCGAGACCCGCCTCACCCGACAGCAGCCTTGCGACCGTGGTTTTGCCGGTGCCAGGCGGGCCCCAGAAAATCATCGATCCGAGCGAACCGCTCTCGATCATCCGCCGGAGCACGCCATCGTCGCCCGTCAGATGCTGCTGGCCGGTGACCTCGGCCAGCGTCTGCGGCCGCAGACGGTCCGCCAAGGGTCGCTTGCTGGCAACCTCTGCCGGGATCTGCGGAGCAAACAGGTCATTGCTCATCGGAAGAATTGCCGGATGCGCTGACCGTCCCGCTCGATCTCCACGCGCCAGATATCGGGTTCGCTGGCAGCAATCGCCGCGAGGCTCTTTGTGTTGGTGATCGGCGTGCCATTGACGGAGATAATGATGTCCTTCGGCTGGAAGCCGAGACGCGCAGCAGCGGAATCATCCTTCAGCTTTTCGACAACGACGCCTGCGGCCGTATCGGTCGGCATGTGCAACTCATCCGCCACGCGCGGCGACAGGTTGGCCACTGTCGCACCGGAGAAGGGATTGCTGCCAGTAATCAGCTTCTCCTCGCGCGGCTGCGTTTCGGGAGCGCTTGCCAGCGTCATTTTCGCTTCCCGCTCATTGCCGTTGTCGAGCACGGTCAGCGATACCGTCGCGCCGAGCCCGGCGGTTGTCAGACGGTAGCCGAGAGCATCGGGATGCTCGACGGATACGCCGTTGAGGGCGGTGACGACTTCGCCAGCCTTGAGACCGGCCTCGGCGGCGGGACCGTTGTCGGTGACCTTGGTGATCAGGGCTCCGCGAACCCGCTTCAGGCCGAGCGCATCGGCGACTTCGGAGGTCACCGGCTCAAAGGTGGCTCCGATGTAAGGGCGCTCGAAACTCTTGTCACCGCGATCGGCGGCAGCAAGGAAGACGCGCACGAGATTGGCGGGAATGGCGAAGCCGATGCCGTTCGACCCGCCGCTCTGCGAGAAGATCGCCGTGTTGAGGCCGATCAGTTCGCCTTTCATGTTTATCAGCGCCCCACCGGAATTTCCGGGGTTGATGGCAGCGTCAGTCTGGATGAAAAACCCGACCTCGTTCTTCACCTGGTTGCGAGCAAGCGCCGAAACGATACCGCTGGTTACTGTCTGGCCCACGCCGAAGGGGTTGCCGATGGCAAGCACGAGGTCGCCGACCTCGAGCGTATCGGAATTGCCGATCGGCAGCATCGGCAACTGCTCTTTCGTGTCGATCTTCAGCACGGCGAGATCGACCCGGTCATCCTTGAGGACCACCTTGCAGGGGAATTCGCGGCCATCTGAAAGGGCGATCTTGATGTCGTCGGCGCCATCGACCACGTGGTTGTTGGTGATGATCGTACCGTTCGCCTCGACGATGACGCCGGAGCCCAGCGATGTCTGCTTTTCGGTGCGGTTCGGCATGCGCTGACCGAAGAACTGCTGGAAGAAGGGATCCCCGGCGAAAGGAGACTGCTGGTGCACGACGCGTTCCGCGTAGACATTGACGACCGAGCCAGCCGTCTGCTTGACCAGCGGCGAGAAGGAAAGCTGCATTTCCATCTTGTTTTCCGGCACGGCCTTGGCCGTCTCGGCGTAGACCGGGGCGGGAAGCGTGACGACGAGCGCGAGCATAGGGATCGCAGCGCGTTTGAGCAAACCTTGCATGGGGAACCCTTTATAAAGTGTCTGTGGAGGCAACGTTGTAACCGCGAACGCTAGAAAGGAAAGAGGGCACAATCATGGAACTTCAAGCCAGCCGGAGGCTTTGCGCATACGCGGTTTGAACAAAACGGCCCGGAATGGGTTAGGAGTGCAGCAGTGTGCACATCTGGCTGATTCTCGAGCGGAAGTGCATCATCAACCAAGCGCCATAACTTTCTGAAATCGGAATCAAAAGATGGATCATTCGCCTCTGACACTCACCACCCGCCGCCGGTCTGCCAACCTAGTTTGCGCAGCGCTTGTCGGCTTGCTGCCGATCCTGTCGCCGCTAGGCTCGGCAAAGGCCGCCAGCTTCGATTGCGACGGCAAGACGCTTCAGCCGGATGAGAAAATGATCTGCGACACTCGCAGCCTGAACGATGCGGACGTCAAGATGGCCACGACCTTCGAGCTGATCTCCGGCCTTCTCGCCATGGGATCGCGCGGCACGCTGCAGGACGAACAGAGCGCCTGGCTGAAGAAGCGCCAGGCCTGCGGCGCGGATGCGGCATGCTTGAAGACCTCCTACGAGGACCGCCTGAAGCAGCTGGATGTCGCCTACAAGAACCTCGCCCGTCCGAACTGACCGGCACGGTCACGGTTGCGGTGACGCCTTGAATAAAAGAGCCCTTGCCAGGTTTTCGATGGCAGGGCCTCCATAGAAGAATGTCGGCCGCGGTGAAAACTGCGGCCAATTGTTTATCTAACGGCCGCTGAGATCGCGCACCGCGCCCTTGTCGGCGCTTGTGGCAAAGGCGGCATAGGCCTTGAGCGCCGTCGTCACGTTGCGCTTGCGCTTCTCGACCGGGAACCAGCCCTGTGCATCCTGCTGGGCGCGGCGGGCTGCGAGCTCCTCGTCGCTGACGCGCAGGCTGATGGAGCGGTTCGGGATATCGATGTCGATCATGTCGCCTTCGCGCACCAGGCCAATCGTACCGCCATTGGCAGCTTCCGGCGACGCATGACCGATAGACAGGCCGGACGTGCCGCCCGAAAAACGACCATCGGTGATGAGAGCGCAGGCTTTGCCCAGACCTTTCGATTTCAGATAGCTGGTTGGGTAGAGCATCTCCTGCATGCCAGGACCGCCCTTCGGACCTTCGTAACGGATGACAACGACATCGCCGGCCTTGACCTCGTTGGCAAGGATCGCCTTGACCGACGAATCCTGGCTTTCGAAGACGCGGGCCGGGCCGGAGAACTTCAGAATGCTTTCATCGACGCCTGCCGTTTTGACGATGCATCCGTCTACGGCGAGATTGCCCTTGAGAACAGCCAGGCCGCCATCCTTGGAGAACGGATGCTCGGCGCTGCGGATGACACCCTTCTCGCGGTCGACGTCGAGGTCGTCCCAGCGCGAACTCTGGCTGAAGGCAACCTGCGTCGGCACGCCACCCGGAGCCGCACTGAACAGCTTCAGTGCTGCCGGGTTGGCGGTGATGGCAATATCCCATTGTGCGATCGCATCACCGAGCGTCGGCGCGTGGATGGTCGGCAGGTCGGAATTCAGCAGGCCGGCACGTTCCAGCTCGCCGAGGATTGCCATGATACCGCCGGCACGATGCACATCTTCCATGTGAACGTCGGACTTGGCCGGCGCGACCTTCGACAGGCAGGGCACCTTGCGCGACAGACGGTCGATGTCGTCCATCGTGAAGTCGACCTCGCCCTCGTGGGCTGCGGCCAGGATGTGAAGGACCGTGTTGGTAGATCCGCCCATGGCGATGTCGAGCGCCATGGCGTTCTCGAAGGCGCCCTTGGAGGCGATGGTGCGCGGCAGTGCCGTGACATCGTCCTTCTCGTAGTAGCGTTTGGCGAGATCGACGATACGACGGCCGGCTTCCAGGAACAGCTCCTTGCGGTCTGAATGGGTGGCCAACGTCGAGCCATTGCCCGGCAACGAGAGACCGAGCGCTTCCGTCAGGCAGTTCATCGAGTTGGCGGTGAACATGCCCGAGCACGAGCCGCAGGTCGGACAGGCCGAGCGCTCGATGACGGCGACGTCTTCGTCGCTGATCTTGTCGTCGGCTGCAGCCACCATCGCATCGACGAGGTCGAGCGATACGGTCTTGCCATGCATGGTGACCTTGCCGGCTTCCATCGGGCCGCCGGAGACGAAGACGGTTGGGATGTTGAGGCGGAGCGAAGCCATCAGCATGCCCGGGGTGATCTTGTCGCAATTCGAAATGCAGACCATGGCATCGGCGCAATGGGCGTTGACCATGTATTCGACGCTGTCGGCGATCAGCTCACGCGATGGCAGCGAATAGAGCATGCCGTCATGGCCCATGGCGATCCCGTCGTCGACGGCAATGGTGTTGAATTCCTTGGCTACGCCGCCGGCCGCTTCGATTTCGCGCGCCACCAGCTGGCCAAGATCCTTCAAGTGCACGTGGCCGGGAACGAACTGCGTGAAGGAGTTGACGACGGCAATGATAGGCTTGCCGAAATCGCTGTCCTTCATGCCTGTTGCGCGCCACAGGCCGCGGGCACCGGCCATGTTGCGGCCGTGGGTGGTGGTTCTCGAACGGTAGGCTGGCATGGTGTTATCCTCGACGTCCTGCAGTTACGGGCATTGCTTGCGGCAGACCTATTCCGCCAGACGGACCGGCAAGCCCCTGCTTTTTAGAATTGTCGTAAATCAATCGGTGCGGACTGTCACTATCAGGTAAGCCGAATCCGGTACGCTGCAAGGGCATGCCCCCTCGCAATATCCTCGCCATCAGCGATCCCGGTTATTCCCGGACGAGGCCGCGACCAAAATATCGAACAGATGCATGACGTTTGCCGATGACACCTCAACATTTAGGTCGAACACAATAAATTGGCTTCTTTTCCCAAAAAAAAGCGGGCCTATTTGTAACTTACGTCGGTATTTCTGCGTATCACCATCGATACCGTCATCTCATCGAGGATTTTACCCATGGCCACCTACCAACCGCCCAAGATTGCCGCCTCCGAGATCACGCCTCGCCAGACCTATCTAGGCCGCCGCGCCTTCCTGGCGACAGCAGCAGGCGCCGGCCTGTCGATCGCCGGTGGCACCACAGCCATGGCGGAAGCGCTGGCAGCGTCGAAGACCGACTACAAGGTCGATGAAAAGCTGACGCCGAAGAAGGATGTCACGACCTACAACAACTTCTACGAATTCGGCACGGACAAGGCCGATCCCGCCGCCAACTCCGGCAAATTCAAGCCGCGCCCGTGGACGATCACCGTCGATGGCATGGTGGGCAAGCCGCAGACCCTCGACATCGACGCGCTGATCAAGGCCTTTCCTCCAGAAGAGCGTGTGTACCGGATGCGGTGCGTCGAGGCATGGTCCATGGTCATACCCTGGGACGGTTTCCAGCTATCCAAGCTGCTCGACATGGTGGAGCCGCTGGGCAGCGCGAAATACGTCGCCTTCGAGACCATCGTCCGGCCGTCCGAGATGCCCGGCCAATCCGGCAGCTTCCAGTCCCTGAACTGGCCCTATGTCGAAGGACTGCGGCTGGACGAAGCGCGCAACCCGCTGGCGCTGCTTGCCGTCGGGCTCTATGGCGAGACGCTGCCCAACCAGAACGGTGCGCCGATACGCCTGGTGGTTCCGTGGAAATACGGCTTCAAGGGCATCAAGTCGATCGTCCGCATCACGCTCACCGACAAGCAGCCGATGAACACCTGGCAGGTCTCCAACCCCGGCGAATACGGTTTTTATGCCAACGTCAACCCGGCGGTCGATCACCCCCGCTGGAGCCAGGCGACCGAGCGCAGGATCGGCGAAGGCGGCTTCTTCTCCTCCAGCCGCCACCCCACCCTGCCCTTCAACGGCTATGCCGACCAGGTGGCAAGCCTCTACGCCGGCATGGATCTTAAGGCGAACTACTAATGGTCCTGTCCCTCGCGCTGCCGAAACGCTTCCAGCCAGCCTCCGTCTGGCTGCTTTACGTCGTCGGACTTCTTCCCGCCGCCTACGCATTCTACCTTGGCGCCACCGGCAATCTTGGCGCCGATCCGACCAAGACCTTCGAGCTTTTCCTCGGCCTCTGGGCCATCCGCTTCCTGATCCTGACGCTCGCGATCACCCCGCTCCGCGACCTCGTCGGCTGGAACTGGCTGCGCTACCGCCGCGCCCTGGGGCTGCTCTGCTTCTATTATGTCGTGATGCATTTTCTGGTCTACACCATCCTCGACCAGGCGCTGATGCTCGACGCCATCCTCGGCGACATCCTGAAGCGACCCTTCATCATGTTCGGCATGGCAGGGCTGGTGATGCTGATCGCGCTGGCCGTGACCTCGAACAGGTACTCGATACGGCAGATGGGCAAGAACTGGATCTGGCTGCACCGGCTCGTCTACATCATCGCCGTCTGTGGCGCTCTCCACTTCGCACTATCGACCAAGGTGCTTTCGCTCGAGCAGTACGTCTATATCGGCCTCCTGATAGTGATGATCCTCTACAGGTCCTACCGGCCAATCATGATGCAACGACGACGCGGAACGCGGCAGAGGGCGGTGGCTGCCTGAGGCAGCAGAGGCTTCTCTACTTTGGCAAGATAGGACTGCGGGCTGCCAGAAATCTGTCGAACGCAGATGCGGCGACGATGCCGATGCCGTAGACAATTATATTGGTTAGGGAAAACACGCGTCCGAGAAGCAGGGCACCGCCAGCAGTCAACCTGAACGCATCAAGAGGCGGTGTATGGTAGAGTCTGAACAACTCGACGGCGGTGGAGATCACCATCGCCGCGCAAGCAATGCTTGCCCGTCTCGAGTTTGGTGCAAGCACTGCGATCAGGAAATAAACCATCGCGCCCCACAGTGCCGAGCCGCCATACTTCACGACCACGAACGGAAGGTTAAGCCCATAGCCATATCGCCGCAACGCCAGACCTGCAGCAATGATGGCAATTCCCATTGCAAGACGGGCTGCCCTGCTCCCTGGTGAGTGACCTCGAAAAAATGCGAGCACTTCGGCCGCTCCACCGCGATGTTAATGGGTTCGTCGCACCTATAGCTCACATTTCGATTTGGCAAGCCGACAGCCCAGCCGCATGCTGGTCTGCCGCTCACCGTATTTGCGGAAACAGCTCACAGCCATCGAGTTAATTTCAGGAATTCAAACGCCGTGCCCCTCCGAAGACTGCTTCCGGCCATCGACAGGCATCTCATCGAAATACGTGCAGCGCCGCATCTGAGGGGAACCAAGCGCTTTCTCATAGAACTCGTCTATTTTGGTATCAAGGAAGCACGTGCATGTCTCTTTGCTGGCCTCTTTTTCTTGGCCATCTTCACAGTCCCGCGCGGCGGCATTTTTCATATTCCCCGATATGACGTGCTGCTGCTGGTTGCCTTGTCCATCCAGTTCTGGATGGTCGCCAGCAAACTGGAAAGCATTGATGAGTTGAAGGCGATCTGCTTCTTTTACGTTATCGGTTTCGCTCTCGAGGTCTTCAAAAGATCGAGCAGCATCCATTCATGGGCATATCCGGACTTTGCCTATAGCAAGCTGTTCGGCGTGCCATTGTTTTCCGGATTCATGTACGCTGCCGTAGGCAGTTACGTAATACAGGCGTGGCGCCTCCTCGCACTACGAGTTAGGCATCATCCACCATACTGGATGGCAGCTGTGCTCTCGCTGGCAATTTACCTGAACTTCTTCACACACCACTACATCGCCGACTATCGCTGGTACATTGCCGCGTGTACGATTGGACTTTATTCGCGGACTTCAGTCACGTTCCGCCCGTATGATCGGGACCGGCGGATGCCCCTTCTGTTGGCTTTTGCCCTGATCGGCTTCTTCGTCTGGCTTTTCGAAAATTTCAGCACCTTCTTCGGGATATGGCGCTATCCGAGCCAACTCGGCGAGTGGTCCGCTGTCAACATTGGCATATGGAGTTCATGGTCGCTCGTCGTCATCATGACGTTCACCATCGTTGTCTATCTCAGGCATATCAGGGAAGATATCCACATACCCGAATAGCCTTCTCCATCACACGCCCGCCACAACGCAAAAAAGCCGGACGATTGCTCGTCCGGCCTTTTGATTGATGAGGCTTTTACCGCTTAAGCGGCAGCAGCTTCGGCAGCTTCTTCGGCTGCAACGCGGGCCTTGTCGCCGGCGCCCTTGGCAGCGATGTCGCGGTCGACGAACTCGACGACGGCCATGGCGGCGTTGTCACCCATGCGGAAGCCAGCCTTCATGATGCGAAGGTAGCCGCCGTTGCGGGTGGCGTAACGGGTAGCGATTGCATCGAACAGCTTCGATACGACAGCGACGTCGCGGATCTGCGAGATGGCCTGACGACGAGCGTGCAGGTCGCCGCGCTTGCCGAGCGTGACCAGCTTTTCAACGATCGGGCGGATTTCCTTTGCCTTCGGCAAGGTCGTGGTGATCTGCTCATGCAGGATGAGCGAAGCCGCCATGTTGGCAAACATTGCCTTGCGGTGACTTGCAGTTCTATTCAGCTTGCGGCCTACCATACCATGGCGCATTGCTATTCTCCTTAAATCGCAGGTGCCCTTTGATTTTGGGCCTGCCGTTTCCTGGCACATGCAGGCGATATGCCTGCTGTTTGACGGGGAAAGGCAGTCATCCTGCCTTTACTTATTGTTCTCTGCGATCGGCGTGCCGGCGGAAATCCGCGACACACTTTGCCTCACGCCGCTCAGTACTGATCTTCGTAGCGCTTGGCGAGATCTTCGATGTTCTCTGGGGGCCAGGCCGGCACTTCCATGCCGAGATGCAGGCCCATGGAAGCGAGAACTTCCTTGATTTCGTTCAGCGACTTGCGGCCGAAATTCGGAGTGCGGAGCATTTCGGCTTCGGTCTTCTGAATAAGGTCGCCGATATAGACGATGTTGTCGTTCTTCAGGCAGTTTGCCGAGCGGACAGACAGTTCCAGTTCGTCCACCTTCTTGAGGAGAGCCGGGTTGAAGGCCAGTTCGGTGACTGTCTCTTCTTCGACATCCTTCTGCGGTTCGTCGAAGTTGACGAAAACGCCGAGCTGGTCCTGCAAGATGCGGGCCGCGAAAGCGACTGCATCTTCACCGGAGATCGAGCCGTCCGTTTCGATGGCCATCAGCAACTTGTCGTAATCGAGAACCTGGCCTTCGCGGGTGTTTTCCACCTTGTAGGACACTTTCTTGACCGGCGAGTAGAGGCTGTCTACCGGGATGAGACCAATCGGTGCGTCTTCCGCACGATTGCGCTCTGCCGGAACATAGCCCTTGCCGTTGTTGACGGTGAATTCCATGCGGATTTCAGCGCCTTCGTCGAGCGTGCAGATGACGTGATCCGGGTTGAGGATCTCGATGTCGCCGACCGTCTGGATGTCGCCGGCGGTGACAACGCCTGGACCCTGCTTGCGAACGACCATGCGCTTGGCATCGTCGCCGTCCATCTTGATGGCGATTTCCTTGATGTTCAGAACGATATCCGTAACGTCTTCGCGAACGCCCGGGATCGAGGAGAACTCATGCAGTACGCCGTCGATCTGTACCGCCGTGACGGCGGCGCCGCGCAGCGAGGACAGAAGCACGCGACGCAGCGCGTTGCCGAGCGTCAGGCCAAAGCCACGCTCAAGCGGTTCAGCGACAAGGTTGACCTTTGTGCGGCCGCCCGAGGAAAACTCGACCTTGTTCGGCTTGATCAGTTCCTGCCAATTCTTCTGAATCATATTCCTGCCTTCCGTTCGTTACCACCATCCAATCGTGGCAACCGAGCTTGAGAAGCACCGGAGATCGCCTATTGGGCGCTCACCGGTGTGTGATTGGCGATGATTATACGCGACGCTTCTTGCGTGGGCGGCAACCGTTGTGCGGGATCGGGGTCACATCGCGGATCGACGTGATCATGAAACCGGCAGCCTGGAGCGCGCGCAGAGCCGACTCACGACCCGAACCTGGACCGCAAACTTCGACTTCAAGCGACTTCATGCCATGTTCCTGCGCCTTCTTGGCAGCATCTTCAGCGGCGATCTGCGCTGCGAACGGTGTCGACTTGCGCGAGCCCTTGAAGCCCTTGGCGCCAGCAGACGACCAGGCAATCGCATTGCCCTGCGCATCGGTGATGGTGATCATCGTGTTGTTGAACGTCGAGTTGACGTGCGCAACGCCCGACGAGATGTTCTTGCGTTCGCGACGGCGAATGCGGACGGCTTCCTTGCCCATAGTAGTCCCTTTCGTGGATCTCTGCACCGCCGTAATGCCAGCGGCTACACCGGCGCAGGGCGCTAAGGCCCTTCGCCAAACTCAAAAGAGGCCGGCGGAACCGCCAGCCTCCCTCACACGGTTGCCCGGTGATTACTTCTTCTTGCCAGCAATCGCCTTTGCCGGACCCTTGCGGGTGCGGGCATTGGTGTGCGTGCGCTGACCGCGAACCGGCAGGCCGCGACGATGACGAAGACCGCGGTAGCAGCCCAGGTCCATCAGACGCTTGATGTTCATCGACGTCTCGCGACGCAGGTCGCCTTCGACCTGGTAATCGCGGTCGATTGTTTCGCGGATCTGCAGGACTTCGGCATCCGTCAGCTGGTGAACGCGGCGCTCAGCCGGGATACCAACCTTGGTAACGATTTCCTGCGCAAACTTCTGTCCAATCCCGTGAATATAGGTCAGCGCAATTACTACGCGCTTTGCCGTCGGGATGTTGACGCCAGCGATACGTGCCACGCCTATTCTCCTTGCGTTCCGTTTGCCATCAGGCAAAGGTCTCTGTTACGCGACCGTAGAGGCCGCCTGTTCAATTCGAGGTCGATAACATGTCAAAACGACCGAACCCGGAATTCCCGAGGGAAGTCCGCGCCGATCGCAGCTATGTCGCGAGTTGGCGCGGTGTTTAGCGGAATCACTGCCAAAAGGCAACTGTTCCGCTAATTTTATTTTGGCTTATCCCCGCCCCGACCACCGGTCCGACCGACTCATGCGCCGCAATTGTTTTGCGAAATCGTCGTCAGGCCGTTGAATGGCCCGACAACAACTCTCCGAAGCTCAAAGGCTGGAGAGAATCTTTTCGACTTCTGCTGTGACATGATCGATATCCGCCATGCCGTCAACCGAATGAAGCATTTTCTTGGCATAGTAGTAGCCAATCAAAGGCGCCGTTTCCTTATAGTAGGCCTGCATGCGCGTCACCACGGTTTCGCGCGTATCGTCAGGGCGGCGCTTGAAGTGCGTCGAACCACAGCGATCGCAGACACCCTCGACCTTCGGCTTCAGGTTGGTGTCGTGATAACCCGCACCGCAGTTGGCGCAGGTATAGCGTCCGGAAACCCGGTCCGCGAGCACGACGTCATCGACCTTGATCTCGACGACACCCGAGAGCTGCATGCCCTTGGCTGCGAGCATCTTGTCGGTGGCATCGGCCTGCACCAGCGTGCGCGGAAAGCCGTCCAGGATGAAGCCCTTGGCACAATCTTCGGCGTCAATGCGCTCCGAGATGATCGCATTGACGATCTCGTCGGACACCAGCTTGCCGGCATCCATGACAGCCTTGGCGCGCTTGCCGACTTCAGTGCCCGCCGAGACTGCCGCACGCAGCATGTCGCCGGTGGAGAGCTGCGGGATACCGTACTTTTCGACTATACGCTGAGCCTGGGTACCCTTGCCGGCGCCCGGTGGTCCCAAAAGGATAAGTCTCATCTCCCCCGCTTTCCTCCGCGCAACTTCGACTTCTTGATCAGACCTTCATACTGCTGCGCGATCAGGTGACCCTGGATCTGCGCTACCGTGTCAAGCGTCACACTGACGACGATCAAGAGTGAAGTGCCGCCGAGGGCGAGCGGGATGCCTGTCTGAGAAACGAGGATTTCCGGCAGAATGCAGACAACCACGAGGTAGATGGCGCCGACCACGGTGATGCGGGTCAACACATAGTCAATGTATTCAGCCGTGCGCTCACCCGGGCGAATGCCGGGAATGAACCCGCCGTGCTTCTTGAGATTATCGGCCGTGTCCTTCGGATTGAAGACGATGGCCGTATAGAAGAACGCGAAGAAGGCGATCATCAGCGCATAGAGCACCATGTAGAGCGGACGACCGTGGCCGAGGGCTGCGACGATCGACGTTGCCCAGACAGGCATTCCGGCGGTGTTGGCAAAACCTGCGAGCGTCGCTGGCAGAAGCAGCAGCGAGGAAGCGAAGATAGCCGGGATGACGCCCGATGTATTGAGCTTCAGCGGCAGGTGCGAGGTATCGCCCTGGAACATGCGGTTGCCGACCTGGCGCTTCGGATACTGGATCAAAAGACGACGCTGGGCGCGCTCCACGAAGACGATGAGGGCGATAACCGCAACGGCAACGACGAGGACCAGGAGAATGAGTGCGGTCGAAAGTGCGCCGGTGCGTCCGAGTTCCAGCGTGCCAGCCAAGGCCGATGGCAGGCCAGCTGCAATGCCGGCGAAGATGATCAGCGAAATGCCGTTGCCGATACCGCGCGAGGTGATCTGTTCACCGAGCCACATCAGGAACATCGTGCCGCCGAGCAGCGTGATGACCGTGGAGACGATAAAGAAGACGCCGGGCTGGACGACAAGTCCGTTACCGCTCTCAAGCCCCACCGCGATGCCATAGGCTTGCAGCGTGCCGAGCAGCACCGTGCCGTAGCGCGTGTATTGATTGATGATCTTGCGGCCCTGTTCGCCTTCCTTCTTCAGGTTTTCGAGCGCGGGAACGACCGAAGTCATCAGCTGCACGATAATCGAAGCGGAGATGTAGGGCATGATGCCGAGAGCGAAGATCGCCATGCGCTGGACAGCGCCACCGGAAAACATGTTGAAAAGACCGAGGATGCCGCCCGCCTGGCCCTGGAAAGCCTGGGCATAGGCAGCAGGATTAAGGCCTGGAAGGGGGATATGGGTGCCGAGGCGATAGACAAGCAACGCACCGAGCGTGAACCAAAGCCGCTTTTTCAGATCCTCTGCCTTGGCAAAGGTTGAAAAGTTGAGATTGGATGCCAATTGTTCCGCTGCAGACGCCATGCAAATCTCCGCACTACCAATTCCGGCTAAATCGGCCGAGTCCGGAATGTGTAATCAAATTGTTTAAAAAGTCGAGCATTGGGTGGACTGCGATGCAAGAGCGCATGCCAGCCGAAGGTCCCGTCATCGCCCTCCCCGCGCGAACGCACGACTCAGGATCCGAAGCTCACATATGGGAGCAAAATCGCCCGGTGTGAAGCACCCCGGGCGATTAATTCGTCTGTATTATTCCGAAGCTGCGACAGGTGCGGCAGCCAAAAGCTTGATGGAGCCGCCAGCCTTCTCGATCTTCTCGACAGCAGACTTGGAAGCGCCTGCGACTTCGAGGGTCAGCTTCGCCGAGATTTCGCCGTCGGACAGGATCCGGACGCCGTCCTTGACGCGACGGATAACGCCGGCAGCCTTGAGAGCCACGGCATCGATCGTCGTCTTCGCGTCCAGCTTGCCGGCGTCGACTGCTGCCTGGAGGCGAGCAACCGATACGACGACGTAGTCGGACTTGAAGATGTTGTTGAAGCCGCGCTTAGGCAGACGACGGTAGATTGGCATCTGACCGCCTTCAAAGCCGTTGATCGCTACGCCCGAACGGGACTTCTGCCCCTTGACGCCGCGACCACCGGTCTTGCCCTTGCCCGAACCAATACCGCGGCCGAGGCGCTTGCGGGAGTGGGTCGAACCTTCGTTGTCGGTGATTTCATTCAGTTTCATAACGAATCCTCCGGCTTACTTCTCGTCGACGACGCGAACGAGATGCTGGACAGCACGGATCATTCCACGAACCGAAGGAGTATCCTCCAGAGTGCGGCGACGGTGCATCTTGTTCAATCCGAGGCCGATCAGAGTCTTTTCCTGAACGTCCGGACGGCGAATTGGGCTACCGATCTGCTCGACCGTAACGGTCTTTGCTTCGGTCTTCTTGGTCGTCTTGGCCATAGGTCAAACTCCCTTATTCTTCAGACGCATTACCGGAGGCAATACGACGAGCCTGCAGAGTGGCATACTTGATGCCGCGCTGAGCTGCGATGTCCTTCGGATGGATCTGTTGCTTCAGAGCGTCGAACGTTGCGCGAACCATGTTGTATGGGTTCGACGAACCGGTCGACTTGGCGACGACGTCGTGAACGCCGAGCGTTTCGAATACGGCGCGCATCGGACCACCGGCGATGATGCCGGTACCAGCCTTGGCAGAGCGCAGCAGAACCTTGCCGGCGCCATGACGGCCATGGATGTCGTGATGCAGCGTACGGCCGTCACGCAGGGGAACGAAGATCAGCTCGCGCTTGGCGGCTTCCGTTGCCTTGCGGATAGCTTCAGGCACTTCGCGCGCCTTGCCGTGACCGAAGCCAACGCGGCCCTTCTGGTCGCCGACGACGACGAGAGCTGCAAAGCCGAAACGACGGCCGCCCTTGACGACCTTGGCAACGCGATTGATCGCGACCAGCTTGTCGACGAATTCGCTATCGCGCTCGTCACGGTTCTGGCGATCGTCGCGAGAACCTCTTTTTTCTTGTGCCATTGTCCTTTTCCTTTTTCTTTTCCGGGTGCAATCGGCAACTGCAACAAGACCACATCGGGCTTTTCGCTGCCCTGTGGTCCGGTGATGGTCTGAAAAGACCGAAATCCGGCCGGGAGCTTTACGCCACCGGCCGGAAATTTATATTAGAAGGTGAGACCGCCTTCACGGGCAGCTTCGGCCAGAGCCTTGATGCGACCGTGATAGATGAAGGCGCCGCGGTCGAACACGACCTCGTTGACGCCCGCCTTGGAGGCGCGCTCTGCAACGAGCTTGCCGACGAGCGTTGCCGCTGCTGTGTCAGCACCGGTCTTCAGAGAACCGCGCAGATCCTTGTCGAGAGTGGAGGCAGACGCAAGCGTCTTGCCGGCCACATCGTCGATGACCTGGGCGTAGATGTTCTTCGAAGAGCGATGAACCGACAGGCGCGGACGGCCGTTAGCCACCGACTTAAGATGACGACGCACGCGGTTGGCACGACGTGCAAGTGCTTCTTTCCTGCTAGCCATTTCGCGTGATCCTTACTTCTTCTTGCCTTCTTTGCGGATGATCCGCTCACCGGCATACTTGACGCCCTTGCCCTTGTAAGGCTCGGGGCCACGGTATTCGCGGATTTCTGCGGCCACCTGGCCGACCTGCTGCTTGTTGATACCGGTGACGACGATTTCCGTCGGCTTCGGCACAGCAATTGTGATTCCGACTGGCGGTTCATAAATCACGTCGTGGGAGAAACCAAGCGCCAACTGCAGGTTCTTGCCCTGCAGGGCCGCGCGGTAACCAACGCCGTTGATTTCGAGCTTGCGCTCGTAACCGTCCTTGACGCCAACCAGGATGTTTTCGACCATCGTGCGGGACATCCCCCACTTTGAGCGAGCATTCTTGCTGTCGTTGAGCGGCGTCACAACAATCGCATTATCTTCGAGCTTGAGACCGATATCGTCATTCGCGACGAAAAACAGTTCACCCTTGGGGCCCTTAGCAGTCACTTTTTGGCCATCAATCGTGGCCGTGATTCCTGCAGGCACCTGAACGGGCTTCTTGCCGATACGAGACATTTTTTCAAACCTGTCTGTTTCGAGGGAAATTCTTTAGACCAGCCTTAGAAGACCGAGCAAAGAACCTCGCCACCAACATTCTGTTCACGAGCCTGGTGGTCGGCCATCACGCCCTTCGGAGTAGAAAGGATAGTGATGCCGAGACCGTTCGCGACCTGCGGAATGGACTTGACCGAGACATAAACCCGGCGGCCCGGCTTAGACACACGGCCGATCTCACGGATGACCGATGCGCCTTCATAATATTTCAGCTCGATGCTGAGCTCGGACTTGCCGTTGCCGAAATCGACGACGGAATAGCCACGAATGTAACCTTCGGACTGAAGGACATCGAGAACACGTGCACGGAGCTTGGAAGCAGGCGTCGAAACCGACGACTTGCGACGCGAGGCACCGTTACGGATGCGTGTGAGCATATCGCCCAATGGATCTGTCATTGTCATGTGGGCTACTCCTTACCAGCTCGACTTGACAATGCCCGGCACCTTGCCGAAATTGCCAAATTCACGCAGTGCGATACGCGACATGCGCAGCTTGCGGTAGTAGGCGCGCGGACGACCGGTGATCTCGCAACGGTTACGGACGCGAGTCTTGGATCCATCGCGCGGCAGCGATGCGAGCTTCAGGGTAGCCTTGAACCGCTCTTCGATCGGAAGGGACTGGTTCATGATGGTTGCCTTCAGCGCGGCACGCTTTGCGGCACTGTTAGCAACCGTATTGCGGCGGCGCTTGTTCTTTTCAACTGCGCTTGTCTTCGCCATATTTGATTTCCTTTTCTACGCTCGTCGTTACGGTTACGTGCGGAACGGGAAGTTGAACTCTGTGAGCAGAGCCCTAGCTTCGTCGTCCTTGGTCGCCGTCGTGCAAACGATGATGTCCATGCCCCACATCTGATCAACCTTGTCGTAGTTGATCTCTGGGAACACAATGTGTTCCTTGATGCCCATGGCGAAGTTGCCACGACCGTCAAAGCTCTTCGGGTTCAGGCCGCGAAAGTCGCGAACGCGCGGAAGCGCGATGTTGATCAGGCGATCCACGAACTCATACATGCGGGCGCCACGGAGCGTGACCTTGGCACCGATTGGCATATTTTCGCGGACCTTGAAGCCAGCGATGGAATTGCGCGCGAAAGTGATGACCGGCTTCTGGCCAGCGATTGCGGCCAGGTCGGCAGCAGCAATCGTCGGCTTCTTGGAGTCAGCTGTCGCCTCGCCCACACCCATGTTGATGACGATCTTGTCCAGCTTGGGGATCATCATCTCGTTGGTGTAGGAGAACTGTTCCTGCAGCGCTGCGCGAATACGGGTTACGTATTCCGTCTTCAGGCGCGGTTCGTATTTAGCCTCAGCCATCGATCACATCTCCCGAACGCTTGGCCACGCGGACCTTCTTACCATCAACGACCTGGAAACCGACGCGGGTCGGCTTGCCGTCCTTGTCGACAATCGCGATGTTGGACAGGTGAAGCGAGGCTTCCTTGTTGATGATGCCGGCTTCCTGCGACTGCGACTGGCGTGTATGGCGCTTTACCATGTTCACGCCGCGAACGACTGCGCGGTCTTCCTTCGGCATCACTTGAATGACTTCGCCGGTACGACCCTTGTCCTTACCAGCCAGAATGACGACCTTGTCGCCCTTGCGGATCTTTTGCATCTTTAACCGCTCCCCTTACAGAACTTCAGGAGCGAGCGAGATGATCTTCATGTGGTTCTTAGCGCGAAGTTCGCGCGGAACCGGTCCGAAGATACGTGTGCCGATCGGCTCTTTCTTGTTGTCGATAAGTACTGCTGCATTGGTATCGAAACGAATGACGCTTCCATCCGCACGGCGGATCGAGGCAGCTGTGCGAACGACCACAGCCTTCATCACGTCACCCTTCTTTACGCGGCCGCGCGGAATAGCTTCCTTGATCGAGACGACGATAATGTCGCCAATCGAGGCATACTTGCGCTTCGAACCGCCCAGCACCTTGATGCACATGACACGACGTGCGCCGGAATTATCCGCGACGTCGAGGTTTGTTTGCATCTGAATCATATCAGGTCGCCTTCTTGTTATACCGGAATGGTTGGGCAGAGCCCCCTATCCCGGCTTATGGAATTGTTTACCCGCTTGCGCCCCTCCAAAAAGGAAGAGTGAAAACAAGGCAGTAGCTTCAGCCAGCGCGGGATCGATCTTGCCAGGGTGGTTTCCCCAATGGGACCTTCCGTGCGCTAAAAGCAAAAGAACGCCCGAGTCTCAGGCGTTCCGTCGCTGCTTCATATAGAAATTACGGCAAGACGCAAGGCCTCGCCGCAAATTCTTACTTAACCTGACCGGAAACGACCGTCCAGGTCTTGTCCTTGGAGATCGGCGCGCATTCCTCGATAGAAACCATATCGCCGGTCTTGTATGCGTTGTTCTCGTCGTGGGCCTTGTACTTCTTAGAACGACGAACCGTCTTCTGGAGGAGCGGATGCGCAAAGCGGCGCTCGACCCGAACCACGACGGTCTTTTCGTTCTTGTCGCTGACCACGACGCCCTGCAGAATGCGTTTCGGCATCTTATTTTTCCTTTAGGCCTTGGCTTCTGCCGCCTTCTGGCGGGCAATGGTTTTCACGCGGGCGATGTCCTTGCGGACCTCGTTCACACGAGAGGCTTTTTCAAGCTGGCCGGTGGCCTTCTGAAAGCGCAGGTTGAACTGCTCCTTCTTCAGCTTGGCTAGCTCTTCCTTGAGTTGGTCGGCGGTGAACGCGCGAACATCTGCGGCTTTCATAGCTGTTCTTCCTTACTCTGCAATGCGCTGCACGAAGCGCGTCTTGACCGAGAGCTTGGCAGAACCCAGACGAAGCGCCTCACGGGCGATTTCTTCGCTGACACCGTCGATCTCGAACATCATACGACCGGGCTTGACCTTGCATGCCCAGTATTCGACGCCGCCCTTGCCCTTACCCATGCGGACTTCGGTCGGCTTCTTGGTGACCGGTACGTCCGGGAAAACCCGGATCCATACACGGCCGGCACGCTTCATGAAACGCGTGATCGCGCGGCGAGCCGCCTCGATCTCACGAGCGTTGACACGATTCGGTTCCTGGGCCTTCAGGCCGAATTCACCGAATGCGAGATCAGAACCGCCCTTGGCTACGCCCTTGATGCGGCCCTTGAATTGCTTGCGGTACTTCGTACGCTTTGGCTGCAACATAATCTATTCTCCGAATTAACTACCTCGAGCGCCCTTAGGCGTGATCGCGGCGACGGTTTTCTCTGCTGGCTGGGCCCTGGCTATCGCCTTCGGCCTGACGGCGTTCAGATGCCATCGGGTCGTGCTCAAGGATTTCGCCCTTGAAGATCCAGACCTTGATGCCGCAGATACCGAAAGCGGTGGTGGCTTCAGCCGTACCGTAGTCGATGTCGGCGCGCAGCGTGTGCAACGGCACGCGACCTTCGCGATACCATTCCGTACGGGCGATTTCAGCACCACCGAGACGGCCGGCACAAGTGATCTTGATGCCTTCGGCACCGAGACGCATTGCCGACTGAACGGCGCGCTTCATGGCGCGGCGGAAAGCGATACGACGTTCCAGCTGCTGAGCGATGCCCTGGGCGACCAGGACAGCATCGATTTCCGGCTTGCGGACTTCGACGATGTTCAGGTGCGTTTCGGAGTTCGTCATGTCGGCCAGCTTCTTGCGAAGCTTGTCGATGTCTGCACCCTTCTTGCCGATGATCAGGCCCGGACGCGCCGAGTGGATCGTGACGCGGCACTTCTTGTGCGGACGCTCGATAACCACCTTCGAAATGCCGGCCTGCTTCAGCTCGGTCATGACGAATTTGCGCATCTTGATGTCTTCATGCAGCAACTGGCCGTATTCGGCGTTGTCTGCAAACCAACGGCTGTCCCAAGTGCGGTTAATGCCAAGGCGGAAACCGATTGGATTGATCTTCTGACCCATTATGCGGCCTCCTCTTGTGCTGGCTGCACTTCGCGAACGACGATCGTCAAATGTGCGAAGGGCTTTTCGACGCGCGATGCACGACCACGACCACGAGCGTGGAAGCGCTTCATGACAATCGACTTGCCGACGTAGGCCTCGGCGACGACGAGAGCGTCGACGTCGAGATCGTGATTGTTTTCAGCGTTTGCGATCGCCGATTCGAGGGTCTTCTTGACCGCTCCGGAGATCCGCTTGCGCGAAAATTCAAGCTCGGCCAAGGCGCGCTCGACCTTCATGCCGCGGATAAGCGCAGCAACGAGGTTGAGTTTCTGCGGGCTGACACGAAGCGTGCGGGCGACTGCCTGCGCTTCGTTGTCCTTGAGCCGGCGTTCTGTTTTTGCCTTGCCCATCGTTACTTCCTCTTCGCCTTCTTGTCCGCGCCGTGACCGTAATAGGTACGGGTGGGTGCGAACTCACCGAACTTGTGACCGACCATGTCTTCGTTGACATTGACCGGGATATGCTTGCTGCCGTTGTAGACACCAAAGACCAGACCGACGAACTGCGGCATGATGGTGGAGCGACGGCTCCACATCTTGATCACTTCGTTGCGTCCACCTTCGCGAACCTTCTCAGCCTTCTTGAGAAGATAGCCGTCAACAAACGGACCTTTCCATACTGAACGAGCCATTGGAGACTTCCTCTCTTACTTCTTGCGCTGATGGCGCGAGCGCATGATCATCTTATCGGTCGACTTGTTGGAGCGCGTACGCGCACCCTTCGTCGGCTTGCCCCAAGGTGTCACCGGATGGCGACCACCGGAGGTCCGGCCTTCACCACCGCCGTGCGGATGGTCGACCGGGTTCATGACGACGCCGCGAACATGCGGACGCTTGCCGCGCCAAACGGAACGACCGGCCTTGCCGTCGTTGGTGTTGCCGTGGTCCGGGTTGGAAACGGCACCGATCGAAGCCAGGCAGGTGCCTGGTACGAGGCGCTGTTCGCCGGAGTTGAGGCGAAGGATCGCGAGGCCTGCATCGCGGCCGACCAGCTGCGCATAAGCACCGGCGGAGCGAGCGATCTGGCCGCCCTTGCCCGGCTTCATCTCAACGTTGTGGATGATCGAGCCGACCGGGATGAACTGCAGCGGCATGGCGTTGCCAGGCTTGATGTCCACGACCTTGTCGGAAGCGATAACCTTGTCACCGGGCGCCAGGCGCTGCGGTGCGATGATGTAGCGCTGCTCGCCATCGGCATAGTTGATGAGAGCGATGAAGGCAGAGCGGTTCGGGTCGTATTCGATACGTTCAACCGTACCTTCGATGTCGAACTTGCGACGCTTGAAGTCGATGAGGCGGTAGGTCCGCTTGTGACCGCCGCCCTGGAAGCGAACGGTGATACGACCGGTGTTGTTGCGGCCGCCCTTCTTCGACAGACCTTCCGTCAGCGCCTTGACCGGCTTGCCCTTGTAGAGGGCCGAGCGGTCGACGATGACCAGCTGACGCTGGCTCGGGGTCGTCGGATTGAATGATTTCAATGCCATTTTCTAATTCCTCACAGACCTGTGGAGACGTCGATGGTCTGGCCTTCGGCCAGCGTCACGATCGCCTTCTTCACGTCTTTCTGCTTGCCGACAAAACCGCGAAAACGCTTGGTCTTGCCGAGGCGGCGCAGAGTGTTAACAGCAGTCACCTTGACGCCGAACAGGGCTTCAACAGCTGCCTTGATCTGCGGCTTGGTAGCCGTCAGGGCGACGTTGAAGACAACCTGATTATACTCGGAAACCATGGTGGACTTTTCGGTGATCGACGGCGAGACGATCACGTCGTAATGGCGAATATCGGTCACTTGAAGCGCTCCTCTAGAGCCTCGACAGCGGCCTTGGAAAGCACGAGCTTACCGCGACGCAGAATGTCGTAAACGTTGATGCCCTGGATCGGCAGAAAGTCGATGTTCGGGATGTTTGCGGCTGCGAGCTTGAAGTTGGCGTCGAGCTCGGCACCGCCAATGAGCAACGCGTTGGTCAGGCCCATTGCATTGAACGTATTTGCCAGGACCTTCGTCTTGGCTTCCGTTGCGATGAAGTCATCGATAACGATGATGTCTTCAGCCTTGAACTTCGTCGACAGAGCATGACGCAGGCCGAGGGCGCGAACCTTCTTCGGCAGATCATGTTCGTGGCTGCGAACAACCGGACCGTGAGCCTTACCACCGCCACGGAACTGAGGTGCACGTGCGGAGTGGTGACGAGCGCGGCCCGTACCCTTCTGCTTGTACATCTTGGCACCGGTGCGCCAGATTTCAGCACGGCCCTTGGACTTGTGCGTGCCAGCGCGCTTCTTTGCCAGCTGCCAGCGGATGACGCGAGCGAGAATGTCCTCGCGCGGCTGGAGGCCGAAAATCGCATCAGAAAGGGAGACCTTCCCGGCGTCTTTCCCCTCGAGGGTCTTGACGTTAAATTCCATTGGTTCGGCTCCCTTACTTCGCGGCTGACTTGACGGCGTCGCGAACGATGATCCAGGCACCCTTGGAGCCCGGGACGGCACCCTTGATCAGGATAAGACCGCGATCTTCATCGGTCGAAACCACTACAAGGTTCTGCGTCGTGACGCGCGTCTGGCCCATGTGGCCAGCCATCTTCTTGTTCTTGAATACCTTGCCCGGATCCTGGCGCGAACCGGTCGAACCGTGCGAACGGTGCGATACGGACACGCCGTGGGTGGCGCGCAGGCCGCCGAAGCCGTGACGCTTGATAGCGCCGGCAAAGCCCTTACCGACCGTGGTGCCGGTAACATCGACCAGCTGACCAGCGGCGAAATGGGAAGCCGTGATTTCGGCGCCGATTTCAAGCAGGTTGTCTTCCGAAACCCGGAATTCCTGCAGCTTGGTCTTCGGTTCGACGTTTGCAGCGGCAAAGTGGCCACGCAGGGACTTCGAGGTATTCTTGACCTTGGCCACACCAGAACCAACCTGGACCGCGACGTAGCCATTCTTTTCGACCGTACGCTGGGCCACCACCTGGCAGCTCTCCATACGCAGTACCGTAACAGGGACATGCTCGCCTGCGTCATTATAGACGCGCGTCATTCCCACCTTCTGTGCAATCACACCTGAACGCATCGGTTCAATCCTTCTCACTCAGCTCGAAGACTGTAAGTCTCAGAGCTTGATCTCAACATCGACACCAGCAGCGAGATCGAGCTTCATCAGCGCGTCTACTGTCTGGGGGGTCGGGTCAACGATGTCGAGCAGGCGCTTATGCGTGCGCATCTCGAACTGTTCGCGGCTCTTCTTGTCGATGTGCGGGGAGCGGTTAACCGTAAACTTCTCGATACGGGTCGGAAGTGGAACGGGGCCCCGGACGCTTGCACCGGTGCGCTTAGCCGTCGATACGATCTCACGCGTAGAAGCGTCGAGAATCCGATGATCGAACGCCTTAAGGCGAATGCGGATATTCTGGCCGTTCATTCGACATTATCCTTGTTGTCTGTTATCGCCGCGCCCTCGAGAGAATGCGGTTTGTCTTATGACGTAAGGCGGATCACCGGTTTCAAAGATCGAGAGGGACACCAGTGTTTGGCATCCCTATCCAGCCTTTGGGCTACCTAGCCCACCTTATTGTTCTATTTAAAAGCCACTTCGACATGCGAATTCCACATGCAAAGCACCGCGCAAATCGCGCCTGCGCGCCATTTGCTACATTTCCGTGTCATAAGCAAGCGGCCAAGGCCCCCTGCTTCATATTATTGTCACGGTATCGGCTGCCGCTTGCGCGGCAGCCGTCCGTTATTACTCGACGATCGAGGCTACGATGCCGGCGCCGACGGTACGGCCGCCTTCGCGGATAGCGAAGCGCAGCTTTTCTTCCATGGCGATCGGCACGATCAGTTCGACAGCAACGGTGACGTTGTCGCCAGGCATGACCATTTCCGTGCCTTCAGGCAGGGAGACGATGCCGGTCACGTCCGTCGTGCGGAAGTAGAACTGCGGACGATAGTTGGTGAAGAACGGAGTATGACGACCGCCTTCTTCCTTCGTCAGGATGTAGGCTTCAGCCATGAACTTCTTGTGTGGCTTGACCGAACCTGGCTTGCAGAGAATCTGGCCACGCTCGACGCCGTCACGGGTGACGCCGCGGATCAGCGCGCCGATGTTGTCGCCAGCCTGGCCCTGATCGAGCAGCTTGCGGAACATTTCAACGCCGGTAACCGTCGTCTTGGTCGTTGCGCGGATGCCGACGATTTCGACTTCTTCACCAACCTTGACGATGCCGCGCTCGACGCGACCGGTAACAACCGTACCACGGCCGGAGATCGAGAACACGTCTTCGATCGGCAGCAGGAACGGCAGGTTGATCGGACGCTCAGGCGTCGGGATGTACGAGTCGACGGCTTCCATCAGAGCGCGGATGGCGTCTTCGCCGATCTTCTTGTCCGAATCTTCGAGAGCGGCCAGAGCCGAGCCCTTGATGATCGGGATATCGTCGCCCGGGAAGTCGTAGGACGACAGAAGTTCGCGGACTTCGAGCTCAACGAGTTCGAGCAGCTCTTCGTCGTCGACCTGGTCGACCTTGTTCAGGAACACCACGATGGCGGGAACGCCAACCTGACGGGCAAGCAGGATGTGCTCGCGGGTCTGGGGCATCGGGCCGTCGGCTGCCGAGCAGACCAGGATCGCGCCGTCCATCTGGGCAGCACCGGTGATCATGTTCTTGACGTAGTCGGCGTGGCCGGGGCAGTCGACGTGTGCATAGTGACGGGCAGGCGTTTCGTATTCGACGTGAGCCGTCGAGATCGTGATGCCGCGTGCCTTTTCTTCCGGGGCAGCGTCGATCTGGTCGTAACGCTTGTATTCGCCGAAATACTTCGTGATCGCTGCCGTCAGAGACGTCTTGCCGTGGTCAACGTGGCCAATCGTGCCGATGTTAACGTGCGGCTTGTTGCGCTCAAACTTACTCTTTGCCATTTCGGCTCTCCGTTATCTCTTCCCGTACCGGGATTATTCTTGTTTCGGTCAATTGGTATTCCGGTTATTTCTGACCGGAATACTTTGCCTGGATTTCAGTGGCTACGTTCGACGGAACCGGCGAATAATGGTCGAAGGTCATCGTGTACTGCGCACGGCCCTGGGACATGGAGCGCAGGTTGTCGACGTATTTGAACATGTTCGCGAGCGGCACGTTGGCATTGATGACAACGGCAATACCGCGGCTTTCCTGGCCCTGGATCTGGCCACGACGCGAGTTCAGGTCGCCGATAACGTCGCCGACATAATCTTCGGGCGTAACAACTTCGACCTTCATCATTGGCTCGAGAAGCTGAGCACCGGCCTTCTTTGCTGCTTCACGGAAGCAGGCGCGGGAGGCGATTTCGAACGCGAGGACCGAGGAGTCGACGTCATGGAAGGCACCGTCGATGAGGGTAGCCTTGACGCCCAGCATCGGGAAGCCAGCCAGCGGACCGGACGACATAACGCTTTCGATGCCCTTCTGAACGCCTGGGATGTATTCCTTCGGAATAGAGCCACCAACGATCTTGGATTCGAACTTGAATTCGTCGCCATCAGGGTTCGGTTCGAAGACGATCTTGACGCGCGCGAACTGGCCAGTACCGCCGGACTGCTTCTTGTGCGTGTAGTCTTCCTCGTGCTTCTTCGTGATGGTTTCGCGGTAGGCAACCTGCGGCGCGCCGACGGTGGCTTCTACCTTGAATTCGCGGCGCATGCGGTCGACGAGGATGTCGAGGTGCAATTCGCCCATGCCGGCAATGATAGTCTGGCCCGATTCTTCGTCCGTCTTGACGCGGAAAGAAGGATCTTCAGCAGCCAGGCGGTTGAGCGCGAGGCCCATCTTTTCCTGGTCGCCCTTGGTCTTCGGCTCGATGGCGATCTGGATGACCGGCTCGGGGAATTCCATGCGCTCGAGGATAACCTGGTGCAGCGGATCGCAGAGCGTGTCGCCGGTCGTGGTTTCCTTGAGGCCTGCGAGAGCAACGATGTCGCCAGCGAAAGCTTCTTCGATGTCTTCACGGGAATTCGAGTGCATCTGCAGCATGCGGCCGATGCGCTCGCGCTTTTCCTTGACCGTGTTCATGACCGCGGTGCCCTTAGTGAGCTTGCCGGAGTAGATACGGGCGAAGGTGAGCGAACCGACGAAGGGGTCGTTCATGATCTTGAAGGCGAGCATCGAAAGCGGCTCTTCATCCGAAGGATGACGGGCGATTTCGGCTTCGGTCTTCACGTCGATGCCGGCGATCGACGGGATGTCGAGCGGCGAAGGCAGGTAGTCGACAACGGCGTCGAGCAAAGGCTGAACGCCCTTGTTCTTGAAGGCCGTGCCGCAGAACATCGGATGGAACTTGACGTCGATGGTGCCGCGACGAACGAGTTCGCGGATCTTCTCGTTGTCAGGCATGATGCCTTCGAGATAGGCTTCCGTAGCAGCTTCATCGATATCGACGACCTGTTCGATCATCTTTTCGCGATATTCCTGCGCCTTGGCCTTCATGTCTTCCGGAATCTCGGTGACATCCCACTGGGCGCCGAGCGACTCGTCGCGCCAGATCAGGGCGTTCATCTCGACCAGATCGATAACGCCGATGAAATCGCTTTCGGCGCCGATTGGCAGCTGCATGACGACAGCGATCGCACCCAGACGGGTCTTGATCATCTCGACCGAGCGATAGAAATCGGCGCCGGTCTTGTCCATCTTGTTGCAGAAGATCATCCGCGGAACATTGTACTTCTCAGCCTGACGCCAGACGGTTTCCGTCTGCGGCTCTACACCGGCGTTGGCATCGAGAAGAGCAATCGCACCGTCGAGTACGCGCAGCGAACGCTCGACTTCAATCGTGAAGTCGACGTGGCCGGGAGTATCGATGATGTTGAAGCGGCGGGTCTTGCCGTCGCGACCCTTCCAGTAGGTCGTGGTAGCAGCAGAGGTGATCGTGATCCCACGTTCCTGTTCCTGCTCCATCCAGTCCATCGTGGCTGCGCCGTCGTGAACTTCGCCGATCTTGTGCGACTTGCCGGTGTAATAAAGAATACGCTCGGTGGTCGTGGTCTTGCCGGCGTCGATATGCGCCATGATACCGAAATTGCGGTAGTCTTCGATTTTATATTCGCGAGCCATAATGGACTGCCTTTCGGATACCGTTCGAGATTACCAGCGATAGTGCGAGAACGCACGGTTGGCATCAGCCATCTTGTGCGTGTCTTCGCGCTTCTTGACGGCGCTGCCACGGTTGTTGGAGGCGTCCAGCAGTTCGCCCGAGAGACGGTCGACCATGGTGGTTTCGTTACGCTTGCGGGCAGCAGTGATCAGCCAGCGGATAGCAAGTGCCTGGCGGCGCTCTGGGCGCACGTCAACAGGAACCTGGTATGTCGCACCACCGACGCGGCGCGAACGGACTTCGACGTGCGGAGCGATGTTGTCGAGCGCAGAGTGGAACACGACGAGCGGGTCCTGCTTGGACTTGCCCTGTACGTTTTCGAACGCGCCGTAAACGATCGTTTCAGCGACCGACTTCTTGCCGTGCAGCATGATCGCATTCATGAACTTCGTAACGATCAGATCGCCGAACTTAGGGTCCGGGTTGATCTCGCGCTTTTCAGCTTTGTGACGTCTTGACATAGTTTTGTCTCTTCAAATGTTGCCGGCGCCTTATCACGCGGAGAACCTCGCGCAGCACCTTAAATTCTGAACCCGAAATTACTTCGGACGCTTTGCGCCATACTTGGAACGGCGCTGCTTGCGGTTCTTGACACCCTGGGTATCGAGAACGCCGCGGATGATGTGGTAACGAACGCCCGGCAAATCCTTTACGCGGCCGCCACGGATCATGACGACAGAGTGTTCCTGAAGGTTATGGCCTTCACCAGGAATGTAGCCGATGACTTCGAAGCCATTGGTCAGGCGGATCTTGGCAACCTTACGCAGAGCCGAGTTAGGCTTCTTCGGGGTCGTCGTGTAAACGCGTGTGCAAACGCCACGCTTCTGCGGGTTTTCCTGGAGTGCAGGAACCTTATTGCGCTTTACCTGTGCCTGGCGAGGCTTGCGGATCAGCTGGTTTACGGTAGGCATTCAACCATCCCTTAAAATCTTGTCTCAACACCCTTGCGGGCATAACATTCGCCGTTTCCGGCAGCACCACACGTATCGGTAATGCACAAAGCGTGGCCCGACCCGCTTTCACGGATGGACCACATCAAAGCAGAGGACGCCAGTCTATGGCGTCATGCGTGCGGAAAACCTGTATTCAACGTGCGTTTAGAACCTTGTTTGAGGTGATCTCCAGAGCGTGTCGCTCCGAACAGCCATGCCTCACATCTGTTCTGATGGGGCGGGTACTACTGGCTTCAAGGCCTTTCGTCAAGGCCGGACGCAAAATTATCTTGACGCGTCGCTCGCCAAACCCCTGGAAAGCAGCGCTTTAGAGGCCAATTATAGGGGAAATGCGGTTCCCGTGACAAGATAGACTTTGGCATGGCATCGAAAGCCTATAAGGAATCGACAACCAGCCGTGCACGCCAGGGCTACAGCAACCCTAGATTCGCAAGATCGAATCGACTCGCCTGAGGAACTTCCCGATGATCACCAATCCGGACAACGACAACAACTATGACGGCCCGATGGTTTTCATCATCATCGGCAAGGGCTACGAGACCGATGGCGGCGAAGGTGTCGAACTGCATGTCATGCTGCGGGCAGCAGACGACGACACCGCCGTGCGCGAGGCGCTGAACGCCCTCTCCGAAGAAGGCTTCGTCGAAGCCGATCTCGACCAGATCGGCATGCTCACGGAAGTCCCCACCGAGGAGCCCCACGCATCGGCCTACAACGGTGCGCTCGAAGGCGAAGTGGCGATTATCCGATTCAGGTGAATGCAATGGAGCCGGATGCGCTGAAGGTCCTGATTTAAGGGGCTATGCGTATCCTAGCGTCCGATCTATCTTGCCCGCTACCATCCCCCAACAAAACTGTCACACAGCTAAAACACTCCCTTGATACCTGCGCAGCGTGTCACTGCATCAGGGGAGCCACCATGCAACACTTTGCCAAGATCTGCGCCATCAGCCTTGCCTTCACCATCGGTATCGCCCTGCCCTCGTTTGCCGAGGATGCCAAGGCCAAGCCGTTTACCGACGCCACTGAGGTCAACCTCCTGGTGCTGCTACCACCGCCACCGGCCAATGACTCTGCCCAGATGAGGGCCGAGCTCGCCGAGATCCTGACCCTTCAGGTTACCCGCACACCGGAGCAGTCGGCTCGCGCCGTTGCCGACGCGGAGGAAAATGTCTGGCGCTTTGCCGATGTCATCGACAGCCCGAAGTTCACCAAGGAAAACCTGCCGAAGTTCACGGCCTTCTTCGATCGCATCGTCGAAACCGAAGGCGCTGTCACCGATCCCGCCAAGAAGGTCTGGAACCGCCCTCGCCCGCATCTCTACAGCGATCTCGTGCACCCGGTCGTGCCGCTGTCGAAGTCCGGCTCCTATCCATCCGGCCATACGACAATCGGCACCCTGATGGGGATCGTGCTTTCCAACATGCTGCCGGAAAAGAAAGCCGCGCTGATGGCCCGCGCCTGGGAATATGGCCATAACCGCATGGTTGGCGGTATCCATTACGCCACCGATATCGAAGCCGGCCGCATCTCCGGCACGGTCATCGCATCGACGATCATGACTCATGACGACTACAAGACGGAATTCGAAGCGGCCAAGGCCGAGTTGCGTACCGCGCTCGGCATGTGAGATAGCCGAAGTTTATGTGATTGGGCCGCCGGCAAACCGGGCAGCCCTTTCTTTTATCATCAGCACCGTCCGTCATCCTCGGGCTTGTCCCGAGGATCCAATCTACCGGCGATTTCAAATCATTGCAGATCCTCGGGACAAGCCCGAGGATGACGGCGGAGTTGGCCTGATACCCCAACGCTACCAATCTCTGCCGCGTCATTAAGCGAACACGAAAACGCAAAACACCGCCCGGATCGCTCCGGGCGGTGTTTTTGTGTCTGGACCCTGTCGCCGATTACTCGGCGGCTGGGGCCTTTTCGTTGAGGTTCTGCAGCATCGGCGTGGCGACGGCCGATCCGGAGCCCTTGCGGCGCTCTTCGAGGATCAGTTCGTCGCGCGCCGTGGCGATGCGGCGGATCTGCGTCATTGTACCACCGGTACCGGCCGGGATGAGGCGGCCGACGATGACGTTTTCCTTCAGGCCCTGCAGGCCATCGGTCTTGCCGGCGATTGCAGCCTCCGTCAGCACCTTCGTCGTTTCCTGGAAGGACGCGGCGGAGATGAAGGACGGCGTCTGCAGCGACGCCTTTGTGATGCCGAGCAGAACCGGATCGCCGTAAGCAGGCTTCTTGCCTTCCTCGATCAAGCGGTCGTTGTTGTCTTCCAGCTCGATACGGTCGACGTTGTCGCCGACGATATAGTGGCTGTCTCCCGCATCGGTGATTTCCACCTTCTGCAGCATCTGACGAACAATCACTTCGATGTGCTTGTCGTTGATGACAACGCCCTGCAGACGATAGACTTCCTGGATTTCGTTGACCAGGTACGAGGCAAGTGCCTCGACGCCCTTGATCGCCAGGATGTCGTGCGGTGCCGGGTTACCGTCGAGGATGTAATCACCCTTTTCGATGTAGTCGCCGTCCTGAAGATGGAAGGGCTTGCCCTTCGGGATCAGGTATTCGACTGGCTCGACGCCGTCTTCCGCAGGCTCGATGATAACGCGACGCTTGTTCTTGTAGTCGCGGCCGAGACGGATCGTGCCATCGATTTCGGCGATGACAGCGTGGTCCTTCGGACGACGGGCTTCGAACAATTCGGCGACGCGCGGCAGACCGCCGGTGATGTCCTTGGTCTTGGCGCTTTCCAGCGGCGAGCGGGCAAGAACGTCACCCTGGGATACTTTCTGGCCGGGCTCGACCGAAAGGATCGCATCGACGGAGAGGAAGAAGCGGGCATCCGTACCGCGGGGCAGTTTTGCAACATTGCCGCTGGCGTCCTTGATGACGATCGCCGGCTTGAGGTCCGAACCGCGTGGGGTCGAACGCCAGTCGATGACCTGACGCTTGGTGATGCCGGTCGCTTCGTCGGTGGCTTCCAGAACGGACAGACCGTCGACAACGTCTTCGAACTGAACCGTACCAGCCAGTTCCGTCATGATCGGACGTGTGTAGGGGTCCCACTCTGCGAGGCGCTGTCCACGACGAACCTTGTCACCGTCATCCACATAGATCTTCGAACCGTAGGCGACGCGCTGCGAGGAGCGCTCGACACCGCGTTCGTCAAGGATCTGGATCGTCATATTGCGGCCCATGGCGACGAGAACGCCGTCAGAGTTGCGCAGCATGTTGCGGTTCTTCAGCTGCGCCGTACCTTCGTAGGACGCTTCGAGGAACGACTGGTCGACCACGGTGGCCGTGCCGCCCAAGTGGAAGGTACGCATGGTCAGCTGGGTGCCTGGTTCACCGATCGACTGCGCGGCGATGACGCCGACAGCTTCACCGATGTTGACCGGCGTACCACGGGCGAGATCTCGGCCGTAGCAGACGCCGCAAACGCCCGTCTGGATTTCGCAGGTCAGGGCAGAACGAATACGGATCGACTGGATGCCGGCCTTTTCGATCTCGATGACATCTGGCTCGAGGATCATCTTGCCGGCATCGACGATGCGCTCGCCCGTGACCGGGTGATCGATATCGTCCAGCGCCGTACGACCGAGGATACGGGCACCGATGGAGGCAACCACCTGACCGGCATCGACGATGGCGGTCATGGTGAGGCCCGATTCTGTACCGCAATCGACGTGCGTGACGATGCAATCCTGCGCAACGTCAACGAGACGGCGCGTCAGGTAACCGGAGTTGGCTGTCTTCAGGGCGGTGTCTGCAAGACCCTTGCGGGCGCCGTGGGTCGAGTTGAAGTACTCGTTAACGGTCAGGCCTTCCTTGAAGTTCGAGATGATCGGCGTCTCGATGATTTCGCCCGAAGGCTTAGCCATCAGGCCGCGCATACCACCCAGCTGGCGCATCTGGTTCGGAGAACCGCGGGCACCGGAGTGGGACATCATGTAAATCGCGTTCATCGGCTTCTGGCGACCGGTAGCCTCATCGAACTCGACGGCCTTGATCCGGGCCATCATGTCTTCAGCGACCTTTTCGGTAGCCTTGCCCCATGCGTCTACGACCTTGTTGTACTTTTCGCCCTGGGTAATCAGGCCGTCATTGTACTGCTGTTCGTATTCCTTCACCAGGCTTTCGGTGTCACCGACGATCTTGGCCTTGGTTTCCGGAATGACCATGTCGTCCTTGCCGAACGAGATGCCGGCGCGGCAGGCGTGAGCGAAGCCGAGCTGCATGATACGGTCGCAGAAAATGACCGTGTCCTTCTGGCCGCAGTGACGATAGACCGTGTCGATCATCTTGGAGATGTTCTTCTTGGTCATTTCCTGGTTGCAGGTTTCGTAAGGAACCTTGAATGCCTTTGGCAGAAGTTCGCCGATGAGCATGCGGCCAGGCGTCGTTTCATAGATCTTAGAGTAAGGCTTGCCCTCTTCGTCGATCGACTTGAAGCGGCCACGCACCTTGGAGTGCAGCGTGACGACCTTGTTTTCAAGGGCATGATGCAGCTCGCCGAGATCCGAGAAGGCCATGCCTTCGCCCGGCTCGTTCTGGTTCATGATCGACAGATAGTAGAGGCCGAGAACCATGTCCTGCGACGGCACGATGATCGGTGCGCCGTTTGCAGGGTGCAGGATGTTGTTGGTCGACATCATCAGGACGCGTGCTTCAAGCTGGGCTTCCAGCGAGAGCGGCACGTGAACGGCCATCTGGTCGCCGTCGAAGTCGGCGTTGAAGGCCGTGCAGACGAGCGGATGCAGCTGGATGGCCTTGCCTTCGACCAGCATGGGCTCAAACGCCTGGATGCCGAGACGGTGAAGCGTCGGAGCGCGGTTCAAGAGAACCGGGTGCTCGCGGATGACCTCGTCGAGGATATCCCAGACTTCCGGCTTTTCCTTCTCGACCAGCTTCTTCGCCTGCTTGACGGTCGAGGAGTAACCCTTGGCGTCGAGACGGGCGTAGATGAACGGCTTGAACAGTTCGAGCGCCATCTTCTTCGGCAGGCCGCACTGGTGGAGCTTCAGTTCCGGACCGGTGACGATAACCGAACGGCCGGAATAGTCGACGCGCTTACCGAGAAGGTTCTGGCGGAAACGACCCTGCTTGCCCTTCAGCATGTCGGAGAGCGACTTCAGCGGACGCTTGTTGGCACCCGTGATGACGCGACCGCGACGGCCGTTGTCGAACAGCGCATCGACGGATTCCTGCAGCATGCGCTTTTCGTTGCGGATGATGATGCCAGGCGCACGAAGCTCGATCAGGCGCTTCAGGCGGTTGTTGCGGTTGATGACGCGGCGATACAGATCGTTCAGGTCGGAGGTCGCAAAGCGACCGCCGTCCAGCGGTACCAGCGGACGCAGGTCCGGCGGGATCACGGGAACGATCTTCATGATCATCCATTCCGGGCGATTGCCGGATTCCATGAAGTTCTCAACGATCTTGAGACGCTTCATCAGCTTCTTCTGCTTCAGGTCCGACGTGGTGTCGGCAAGATCCTGGCGCAGATCGCCGGCGATCTTTTCGAGATCCATGGATGCCAGCAATTCGAAGATGGCTTCGGCGCCGATCATCGCAGTGAACTGGTCTTCGCCGTATTCGTCAACGGCAAGCATGTACTCTTCTTCCGAGAGCATGTGATGCTCTTTCAGAGCAGTCAGGCCTGGCTCGGTGACGATATAGTTTTCGAAGTACAGGACGCGTTCAACGTCTTTCAACGTCATGTCGAGCAGCGTCGAGATGCGCGATGGCAGCGACTTCAGGAACCAGATGTGGGCAACGGGTGCAGCCAGTTCGATATGACCCATGCGCTCGCGCCGAACGCGCGACAGCGTGACTTCGACGCCGCACTTTTCGCAGATGATGCCCTTGTACTTCATGCGCTTGTACTTGCCGCACAAGCATTCGTAGTCCTTGATCGGTCCGAAGATCCGCGCGCAGAACAGACCATCGCGTTCAGGCTTGAACGTACGATAGTTGATTGTTTCTGGCTTCTTGATCTCGCCGTACGACCAGGAGAGGATCTTCTCCGGCGATGCGATGGAAATTCGAATTGAATCGAAGTTCTGTGCAGGCACCTGCGGATTGAAAAGATTCATGACCTCTTGGTTCATGCCTGTCTCCTTCTTGGGCGAAACGCCCCCAAATGCGATCAGTACCGGAAAATTCCCGGGAACCGGACTGACGCCTTAAAACGACAATAACCGCAGATTGCGGCGGAATCGTCCCTGCCAGGCCAAACGAAAACGTGATGGCGGAGGGACGATGCGCGCTGCCTAAGGCAGCGCGCACCTTATCGATTGTTATTCGGCCGCGTCCGGCAACTGCACTGGCTGCAGATCCTCGAGCTTGGAATTCTCCAGCTCGACGCTCAGACCCAGCGAACGCATTTCCTTGACGAGAACGTTGAAGCTTTCCGGAATACCGGCCTCGAAGGTATCGTCGCCACGGACGATCGCTTCGTAAACCTTGGTACGCCCGGCCACGTCGTCCGACTTCACCGTCAGCATTTCCTGCAGCGTGTATGCCGCACCGTATGCTTCCAGTGCCCAGACTTCCATTTCCCCGAAGCGCTGACCGCCGAACTGCGCCTTGCCACCCAGCGGCTGCTGGGTCACGAGCGAGTAAGGACCGATCGAACGGGCATGGATCTTGTCGTCGACCAAGTGGTTCAGCTTCAACATATAGATGTAGCCGACTGTCACCTGACGGTCGAACTGTTCACCTGTACGTCCGTCGTAAAGCGTCGACTGGCCGCTTTCCTTGAGACCGGCAAGACGCAGCATGTCGTTGACGTCGGCTTCATGGGCACCGTCGAATACAGGCGTTGCAATCGATACGCCGCGCTTCCACTGATCGGCCAGGCGAACGACGGACTCGTCGTCGTACTCCCTGACTTCGTCGCCCTTCGGACCAGAGCCGACGACGTCGTCGATCGTCTTGCGCAGCGGCGCGATATCGCCACCTGCCTTGTAGGCTTCCAGAAGATCGCCGATCTGGCGACCCATGCCGGCGCAGGCCCAACCCAGATGGGTTTCGAGGATCTGGCCAACGTTCATGCGCGACGGAACGCCGAGCGGGTTCAGCACGATGTCGACATGCGTACCGTCTTCGAGGAAAGGCATGTCCTCAACCGGCAAGATGCGCGAAACAACGCCCTTGTTGCCGTGACGGCCAGCCATCTTGTCGCCTGGCTGGATCTTGCGCTTAACAGCGACGAAGACCTTGACCATCTTCATGACGCCCGGAGGCATTTCGTCGCCGCGCTGGACCTTTTCGACCTTGTCCATGAAGCGCTGTTCAAGGCGCGACTTGGATTCGTCGTACTGGCCACGGAGCGCTTCGACTTCGCCCTGGATCCGCTCGTCCTCGACTGCAAACATCCACCACTGCGAGCGGGGATATTCGGAGATGACGGCGTTGGAGAGCTCGACGCCCTTCTTGAAGCCCTTTGGACCGGCAACCGACACCTGACCGCGCAGGTTTTCTATCAGGCGGCCGTAGACGTTACGGTCGAGGATCGCCTGTTCGTCGTCGCGGTCCTTGGCGAGACGTTCGATTTCTTCCCGCTCGATCGCCATCGCACGTTCGTCCTTTTCAACGCCGTGGCGGTTGAAAACGCGAACTTCAACGACGGTACCGTAGGTGCCCGGAGGCATCCGCATGGATGTGTCGCGAACGTCGGAGGCCTTCTCGCCGAAGATGGCGCGCAGAAGCTTTTCTTCCGGCGTCATCGGGCTCTCGCCCTTCGGTGTGATCTTGCCGACCAGAATGTCGCCCGGCGTCACTTCGGCACCGATGTAGACGATACCGGCTTCGTCGAGGTTCTTCAGCGCTTCTTCCGATACGTTAGGAATGTCGCGCGTGATTTCTTCCGGACCAAGCTTGGTGTCGCGCGCCATCACTTCGAATTCTTCGATGTGGATGGAGGTGAACACGTCGTCAGCAACGATACGCTCGGAAAGCAGGATCGAGTCTTCGTAGTTGTAGCCGTTCCATGGCATGAACGCGACGAGCACGTTCCGGCCGAGCGCCAGATCGCCGAGATCGGTCGAAGGACCGTCGGCCAGGATGTCGCCGCGGTTGACGACGTCACCAACGGTGACCAGCGGACGCTGGTTGACGCAGGTGTTCTGGTTCGAACGCTGGAACTTCATCAGGCGGTAGATATCTACGCCGGACTTCGAAGCATCGAGGCCTTCCGTAGCGCGGATAACGATACGTGTCGCATCCACCTGGTCGACCACGCCGCCACGACGGGCGCCGATGGCAGCGCCGGAGTCACGGGCAACGATCGGCTCCATGCCGGTGCCGACGAACGGAGCTTCGGCACGCAGCAGAGGCACGGCCTGACGCTGCATGTTCGAGCCCATCAGAGCGCGGTTGGCGTCGTCGTTTTCCAGGAACGGGATCAGCGCGGCAGCGACCGAAACCAGCTGCTTCGGCGAGACGTCCATCAAGTTGATGTTGTCGCGCGGAGCAAGCATGACTTCGCCGGCATGACGGCAAACCACGAACTCTTCGGCAAACGAGCCATCGGGGTTCATTTCGGCGTTGGCCTGGGCAACGTAGTACTTGGCCTCTTCCATGGCGGAGAGATAAAGCACTTCGAAGGTGACCTTGCCGTCGATGATCTTACGGTAAGGGCTTTCGATGAAGCCGTACTTGTTGACGCGGGCAAAGGTGGCCAGCGAGTTGATCAGACCGATGTTCGGGCCTTCCGGAGTCTCGATCGGGCAAATACGACCGTAGTGGGTCGGATGCACGTCGCGGACTTCGAAGCCGGCGCGCTCGCGGGTCAGACCGCCCGGTCCAAGAGCCGAGAGACGGCGCTTGTGGGTGATTTCCGAGAGCGGGTTCACCTGGTCCATGAACTGCGACAGCTGCGAGGAGCCGAAGAATTCGCGGACGGCAGCAGCGGCTGGCTTGGCGTTGATCAGGTCCTGCGGCATGACGGTGTCGATCTCGATCGACGACATGCGTTCCTTGATAGCGCGCTCCATGCGAAGCAGGCCGAGGCGGTACTGATTTTCCATCAATTCGCCGACCGAACGTACACGGCGGTTACCGAGGTTGTCGATGTCGTCGATTTCGCCCTTGCCGTCGCGCAGTTCGACCAGCATCTTGACGACTGCGAGGATGTCTTCCTTGCGCAGCGTGCGGACAGTGTCCTCGACTTCGAGGTCAAGACGCATGTTCATCTTGACGCGGCCGACAGCCGACAGGTCGTAACGCTCGCTGTCGAAGAACAGCGAGTTGAACATGGCTTCGGCCGAGTCCATTGTCGGCGGCTCGCCCGGACGCATGACGCGGTAGATATCGAACAGCGCATCCTGACGGTTCTCGTTCTTGTCGACCGAGAGCGTGTTGCGGATGTAGGCGCCGATGTTGATGTGGTCGATACCGAGAACCGGGATCTCGTTGAAACCGGCCTTGAGGATGATCGGCAGCGTCTTTTCGTCGAGTTCGTCGCCGGCTTCGAGATAGATCTCGCCGGTCTCGAAGTTGACGATGTCTTCGGCGAGGAAGTTGCCGTACAGCTCTTCGTCGGTCGCCTTGAGGGCCTTGAGGCCTTTCTCGGTCAACTGCTTGAGCAGGCGCGGGGTCAGCTTCTTTCCGCCTTCGACAACGACTTCGCCGGTGTCGGCATCGATCATGTCGGTGATCGTCTTGGCGCCTTTCAGCGTCTCGGCGATGAACGGAATGCGCCAGCCGTCGCCGGAGCGCTCATAGGTCGACTTGGTGTAGAAGGTCTCGAGGATTTCTTCGCCGTCCATGCCGAGCGCCATCAGCAGCGACGTTACCGGGATCTTGCGGCGACGGTCGATACGGGCGTAGACGATGTCCTTGGCGTCGAATTCGATATCGAGCCAGGAACCGCGATAAGGGATGACGCGGGCAGCAAACAGCAGCTTGCCGGATGAGTGGCTCTTGCCCTTGTCATGGTCGAAGAACACGCCTGGCGAACGGTGCATCTGCGAGACGATGACGCGCTCGGTGCCGTTGACGACAAAGGTGCCGTTATTGGTCATCAGGGGCATGTCGCCCATGTAGACCGACTGTTCCTTGATGTCCTTGATGGACTTCGCGCCCGTATCTTCGTCAATATCGAACACGATGAGGCGCAGCGTCACCTTCAGCGGCGCTGCGTAGGTCAGGTCGCGCTGACGGCATTCGTCGACGTCGAACTTCGGCGGTTCGAATTCGTACGAGACGAATTCAAGCATCGAGGTGCCGGAAAAATCAGTTATCGGGAACACCGACTTGAAAACCGACTGAAGGCCCTCGTCGGGGCGACCGCCCTTGGGCTCATCAACAAGCAAAAACTGGTCGTAGGATGCCTTCTGAACCTCAATGAGGTTCGGCATCTCTGCAACTTCAGGAATCTTACCAAAAAATCTGCGTACGCGCCTACGACCGTTGAACGAAAGGGTCTGAGCCATCGTCGCTCCTTCAAAATCTTGCATCCGGGCCTGCAACTGACGGGAACCGCTGGCCAGGCGATCCCGTCTATCAATGAGTGGTTCAATCTCGTCTCACATTCGAATGCGCAGGCGCGGATGCCGTGTCGTATTCGCCTGGAGACTATCCTCTTGAAGAACTCATTACCGAAAAGCCGAAGATGCGGCCCTTAGGTAAGGCGTTCAGAAAAAACGGCAAATGGGAGGCGGCACGAAGCCACCCCCCAAACGCAGTTTGAAGATTACTTAACGTCGACCTTAGCGCCGGCGTCTTCGAGCTTCTTCTTGATGTCAGCGGCTTCAGCCTTGTTGACGCCTTCCTTGACAGCCTTAGGAGCGGCTTCAACGAGGTCCTTAGCTTCCTTCAGGCCGAGACCTGTGATTGCGCGGACTTCCTTGATGACGTTGATCTTGTTCGCGCCAACGTCCGTGAGGACGACGTCGAACTCAGTCTTTTCTTCTTCGACGACAGCAGCAGCGCCACCGCCAGCAGCGGCTGCAGCAGCAACCGGAGCAGCAGCGGAAACGCCCCACTTTTCTTCGAGGAGCTTCGACAGTTCAGCGGCTTCGAGAACGGTCAGAGCAGAAAGGTCGTCTACGATCTTTGCGAGATCAGCCATGGTATAGTTCCTTTTTTATTCGGTTCGATCTGGTTTAATGTAACAGCGAAAAACCGCCTCAAGCGGCTTCTTCGTCCTTCTTGGCATAGGCGGCAAACACGCGAGCAAGCTGAGCTGCCGGTGCTGCAACGACGCCTGCGATACGGGTAGCTGGGGTCTGGATCATGGCCAGCAGCTTCGAACGCAGTTCATCAAGCGAAGGCAGGGTCGCAAGCGACCGGACAGCGTCCGCGTTGAGTGTGGTCGATCCCATGGAACCACCGAGAACAATGATCTTGTCATTGGTCTTGGCAAAATCCACGAGTACCTTAGGAGCCGTAATCGGGTCTGCGCTGTAAGCGATCAGCGTTTGACCCTTGAAGAGATCAGACATCCCTTCCGACTCAGTGCCCTGAAGAGCAATCTTGGCCAGGCGGTTCTTCGCGACTTTGACGGTGCCGCCAGCAGCGCGCATCTTCGAACGGAAGTCGTTCATCTGTGCGACTGTGACACCAGCATAGTGGGCCACGACGACTGAGCCGGCGGCCTGGAAGACCCCGTTCAGTTCCGTGACGAATTCGCGCTTTTCCGCTTTTTCCACTGCTTTTCTCCAGTTGACAGGTCCGTGTAGGACGGCCCTGCCGGGTTGCCTTTTGCCTCAAGGGATCGATGAGATCCCAAGCGACGCTTGAGGATCCTGTCCCCTCGCGCCTGGACCCCGGGGGATCGCAGAACACAAGGCATCCAAGGCTCGAACCGAGTTTATCGAAGTCAAAAACTTCATCCAAATTCGGGTCTTACCCGTCTCATGCAGGCATCAGTGATTAAGGGATAACCACCTGCAATCTCGGACAGGAATTCCGGATTTCTCCGGAAATCCCAACCTCCGGAGAGGTCGGGAATTCTTGATGGCCGGACTTGCGCCCGGCCGAATTATCAGACCGGTGCGGTGACCGAGGCAACTTCGATACGGACGCCTGGGCCCATGGTCGAAGAGATGGCGACGCGCTTGACATAAATGCCCTTGGCGCCAGCCGGCTTTGCCTTGATGACGGCGTCGGCGAATGCGCGGATGTTTTCTTCCAGCGCCTTCGGCTCGAACGAGGCCTTGCCGATGCCGGCGTGGACGATGCCAGCCTTCTCGACGCGGAACTCGACAGCGCCGCCCTTGGATGCCTTGACAGCGCCAGCGACGTCCATGGTCACGGTGCCGACCTTCGGGTTAGGCATCATGCCGCGCGGGCCGAGAACCTTGCCGAGACGACCGACCAGCGGCATCATGTCAGGCGTTGCGATGCAACGGTCGAAGTCGATCTTGCCGCCCTGGACGATTTCGACCAAGTCTTCGGCGCCAACGACATCGGCGCCAGCTGCGCGAGCTTCGTCAGCCTTTGCGCCACGAGCGAAGACGGCGACGCGAACGTCACGGCCGGTGCCGTTCGGCAGGTTGACGACGCCACGGACCATCTGGTCGGCGTGACGTGGGTCGACGCCGAGGTTCATGGAGACTTCGACAGTTTCGTCGAACTTGGCGATAGCCCGTTCCTTGACCATGCCGATGGCGAGGTCGAGAGCGTAGAGCTGGGTCGGATCGACGCCGACGCGGATTTTCTTGATGCGCTTCGCAACCATCGGATTAACCTACCACTTCCAGGCCCATAGCGCGGGCGGAGCCCTCGATCATGGCCATTGCACCTTCGATATCCGCGGCGTTCAGGTCCTTCATCTTCGCCGTAGCGATGCTGCGAACCTGGTCACGGGAGATTTCGCCTGCCTTGGTCTTGCCTGGCAGCTTCGATCCCGAAGTGATCTTTGCTTCCTTCTTCAGGAAGTAGCTGACTGGCGGCTGCTTCATGATGAAGGTGAAGGACTTGTCCTGGTAGTAGGTGATGACGACCGGGATCGGCATGCCCTTTTCCATTTCCTGCGTGGCGGCATTGAACGCCTTGCAGAATTCCATGATGTTTACGCCACGCTGACCAAGCGCCGGGCCGATTGGCGGGGACGGGTTAGCCGATCCTGCCTTGACCTGAAGCTTGAGCTGGCCTGCAACTTTCTTAGCCATATCTCTCTGCCTTTCACTGTTGGCCGGTTGCCCGGCCGTTGATGCCGGATCGCTCCGGCGGCTGCGGTTGCGTGGTACGGACGTCAGGTTCGGCTAGAGCCCTGCCCTTCCACGCGCTTGCGGCAAACGCCGCGCACCATCCGTCACGCAAATGACGGATGGTGAATTTAAAAAACTCAGACCTTCTCGACCTGTGCGTATTCGAGTTCGACCGGCGTGGCGCGGCCGAAGATGGAGACTTCCACCTTGAGGCGCGAACGCTCTTCATCGACATCCTGTACCGTGCCGTTGAAAGAAGCGAACGGACCGTCGGAAACGCGAACCTGCTCGCCGATCTCGAACGAGATGGAGGCCTTCGGACGCTCGACACCTTCCTGAACCTGACCGAGAATGCGATCAGCCTCGCTGTCGGGGATCGGAACCGGCTTGTTGTCGGAACCGAGGAAGCCAGTGACCTTCGGCGTATTCTTGATCAGGTGATAGGCTTCGTCGGTCAGGTTAGCCCGAACCATGACGTAGCCCGGAAAGAACTTGCGCTCTGCATCGACCTTGCGGCCGCGGCGCACTTCAACCACCTTTTCGGTCGGTACGAGGATCTTCTCGAACAGGTGCGACAGACCCTTCTGACGCGCCTTGTTCTCGATATCCTCGGCAACCTTCTTCTCAAAATTAGAATAAGCGTGGACGATGTACCAACGTGCCGCCATCTTCATCTCCACTCGATATTAATTGCCGGCCTGCAGCACGTAACCAAGAATCCAGCCAATAAGCTGGTCGGCAGCAAAGAAAAACATTGCCGCGAATACCACCATGACCAGCACCATGACGGTGGAGATCACCGTTTCACGACGCGAAGGCCACGTAACTTTCGCTGTCTCCGAGCGGACCTGCCGGAGAAACACGAGCGGATTCGATTTGGATGCCATTGACTGCCCACGCAATTACGGCGCGTAAAGCTGAACGAGTCAGCCCCACGCACCGCGTGTCTGTTGAACCCTTACATAACGACCGATTCCCTTTTTAACAAGAGATGAATCAGTCGCTCACGAATTTTGCCGCAGATGCAGCAAACCGACCCGAGAAGCAGCGAAACCTTCGCGCTGGTCAGATCGGCATCTATCAGGCCTAAACAGCAGGATCTCCCCGGCGCGGCTAAAATTAGCCCCTTGAGAATTCTCTGCCGGCTTCGGCTGGGGTGCCTTAGCACGCCACCTTGCGGGCATTCAAGTGCTTTCCCGCTGAAATAGAGCCTGGGTTGCAGATCGCCCACGTAAGCCCCCTACTCGGCGATGCCTTCCATTCGTAGAACCGAATGATGCGCTGGCGTGAAAAGCAGAGATATTGTTCGATATGGTGCGCAACCAATTTTGCCCGCCTGCGTTGCGGCTTGATATCGGACTGCAAGAGCGAGGGACGACGATGAGCCAAGATCATGCCAACCCCAAGTCATCGACACTGGAGGAAGACGCCCGCGACCTCCATCGCGGCGAGACGAGCGCTCCGGCAAATGTCTCCATCGGCGTGATCATCGGGCGAACGTCTGAGTTTTTCGACTTCTTTGTCTACGGCATTGCATCGGTTCTGGTATTCCCCCGCCTGATGTTCCCCTTCATCGACGGCGAGACGAACAGGATCCTCTGCTCGTTCGCCGTCTTTTCGCTCGCCTTCATCGCCCGCCCGTTCGGATCGCTCATCTTCATGTGGGTGGACCGAAACTATGGTCGCGGCACCAAACTCACCATTGCTCTATTCCTGCTTGGCGGATCGACGGCAGCGGTTGCCTTCCTGCCAAGCTACGATGAGCTCGGCGTGCCGGTCATCGCCATGCTTGCGGCGTTCCGGATTATTCAGGGGATCGCACTCGGCGGAGCCTGGGACGGTCTGGCCTCGCTCTCCGCCTTGAACGCACCGGCAGACCAGCGGGGATGGTACGCTATGATCCCGCAACTCGGCGCGCCCATCGGCTTTGCTCTTGCCGCCGTCCTCTTCGCCTATTTCGTCGGTAACCTGTCTGACGATGACTTCCTGTCATGGGGATGGCGCTATCCGCTGTTTGTCGCCTTCGCCATCAACGTCGTCGCCCTTTTTGCGCGTCTTCGCATCGTCGCGACGCCGGCCTTCGAGCAGGCGCTGCTGGAGCGTGAATTGCAGCCGCGTCTGGTGCTGGAGACGATCCGCACGCAAGGGCGCGAGATCCTGATCGGATCTTTCGTGCCGCTCGCGGCTTTTGCGACCATCTATCTCGTGACTATCTTTCCGCTGAGCTGGAGCGTGGCCACCGACAGGCGCGGTGCTGCCGATATGCTGCTCTGGCAGGTTGGCGCATCGGTGTTTGCCGTCGTCGGCATCATCCTCTCCGGCTTGCTGGCCGACCGGATCGGCCGGCCGCGCGAGCTGCTGCTGGGAGCGCTGCTAATCGCGATATTTGCTTTTGCAGCACCCTTCCTGCTGACACTCGGGCAGGCCGGCCAGAACGTCTTCCTGCTGATCGGTTTCTTCGTGCTTGGCATTTCCTTCGGCCAATCGTCCGGCGCCGTTGCAACCAGATTTGCACCGCAATTTCGCTACACGGCCTCCGCGTTCACCTCCGATATCGCCTGGCTCCTGGGTGCCGCGTTTGCGCCCCTGATCGTACTCGCGCTGGCGACCCATGTCGGCATATGGGCAATCGGCGCCTACCTGCTGTCTGGCGCAATCTGCACCGCGCTGGCGCTGTCACTGACCGGTGACCGCAAGAATGTCGAGACTGTGCCGCGCTGAGGTCGCTTTCAGGGCGGTGCACTTCGTCCTGCATCGCGAAGAAGCGGAACAGATCTGGAGACGGACCGTTATGGGCGCGTCAATTCATGAGGAAATAGAAAAACATGGCCGGTCGCACCCTGATGCAGTTCTTTCACTGGTACTATCCGGACGGAGGCCGGCTCTGGAACGAGGTGGCTGAAAAGGCAGAAAGACTTGCGAATATCGGCATTACCGATGTCTGGTTGCCGCCAGCGTACAAGGGCGCCGCCGGCGGCTATTCTGTCGGTTACGACACCTACGATCTGTTCGATCTGGGAGAGTTCGAGCAAAAGGGCACTGTGGCGACCAAATACGGCGACCGGGCCGCTCTCGAAAACGCGGCCGCTAGCCTGAAAGCCAACGGCGTTTGCGTCATCCTAGACGTCGTGCTGAACCACAAGATGGGCGCCGACGAAAAGGAAAGCGTCAAGGTTCGCCGCGTCAATCCGGAGGACAGAACGCAGATCGAGGACGAGGCATTCCAAGCGCTGGCCTACACACGCTTCACCTTCCCTGGTCGCAATGGAGCGCACTCCAAGTTCATCTGGGATATGAAGTGCTTCAGCGGCGTCGATGTCACCGAGGAGCCTGACGAAAAAGGCATCTTCCGGCTCGTCAACGAGTATGGCGACGGCGAATGGAACGAGCAGGTCGACGAAGAAAACGGCAACTTCGACTACCTGATGGGCGCCAATGTCGAATTCCGGAACAACGCCGTCTATGAGGAGCTGAAATACTGGGGCCGCTGGGTCTCCGAGCAGCTACCGCTAGACGGGTTCCGCCTGGATGCGGCGAAGCACATTCCGGCCTGGTTCTTCCGGGACTGGGTCGGGCACATGAGGGAAACCGCTGGCCGCGACCTGTTCGTCGTCGCCGAATACTGGCATCCGGACATGGAAGTCCTGAAGAGCTATCTCGAGCTCGTAGACCACCAACTCCAGGTGTTCGACGTGGCGCTGCACCACCGCTTCCACGAAGCGTCGAAGCAGGGCGGCGATTTCGACATGCGAACGATCTTCGATGGATCGCTGGTGTCGGCCCTTCCCCAGCACGCCGTCACCCTTGTCGACAACCACGATACGCAGCCGCTGCAATCCCTCGAGGCGGCCGTCGAGCCGTGGTTCAAGCCGCTTGCCTACGCGCTCATCCTGCTTCGTGAGCAGGGAACACCATGCGTCTTCTATCCGGATCTCTACGGCGCGAGCTACACGGATGACAAGGACGGCAACGAGCGGTCTGTCGACATGCCGGCGATCGAATGCCTGCCGCGACTGGTGGAAGCGAGGAAGCGCTTTGCCAACGGCGCCCAGACCGACCTGTTCGACGATCCCAATTGCATCGGCTTTGTGCGCCACGGTACCGCCGATGCGCCGGGCTGCGTGGTGGTCCTCTCGAATGGCGAGGCCGGCGAAAAGACTGTGGAGCTCGGCACCGGTCATGCCGGCGGCGTGTTCGTGGATTTCCTTGGCCAACGAGACGACAGGATAGAAGTCGGCGAGGACGGAAAGGGCCAGTTTCCGACGCACGGCGGAAACGTCAGCGTCTGGGTCCGGGAGGACAGGCTTTAGAGCAGCGCCGGCAGGCCGCGAACTGCGTGTGAAAGCGCACGCAATGAAATGTCCTGACCGCTCCTCTCAGGGATACAACCGAGATGCCCGTTGCCGCACTAGAGATTGCGGCGACGGCGCGGCTGGCAGGCGGAACAATCCGACGTCGTCGGCATTCTTAACTACGATCAACATTGGGAGATGAATATGAACCTTGGCCCCATGAAAGCACTCCTCGGTGTCCTCGCTGTCGCAGGATATCAGCATCGTGACCAGATTGCGGAGGTGCTGCGCAACCTAACCAAGAGCGGACAGGCTCCCTCGCCCCAGCAGCCCGGAACGCAACAAAGCGAGGATCAGGCCGGCGGGCTCGGTGGCTTGCTCGGCAGTGTGACGCAAGGCGGCCTTGGAGGCTTGCTCGGCGGTGGATCTGCGGGCGGCATCCTCAGCGGTGGGCTTGGCGGATTGCTGGAGCAATTCCAACAGAACGGTCACGGCGATGCTGCAAACTCATGGGTATCGCCCGGCGACAACGCGCCGATCGACAACCAGCAGCTGTCACAGGCGCTCGGCCCGGATGTCGTCAGGGAACTGACGGAAAAGACGGGATTGAGCGAGCAGGAACTGCTGAGCCGCCTATCACAGGATCTCCCCAAGGCTGTCAATGACCTGACGCCAGACGGCAAGGTACCAGACGAAAAGAGCTTTGCTCGGCTCCTGCAATAAGTGCGGGAGTTTTTAAATCCAGGAGGAATATCATGCCGAACGACCCTATCTCGCCAGCAGTTGCGTCCCTGCTCAAGGAGCAGAATGTCCAGCGCGTGCTCGGCAAGGATTCTCTCGAACAGGGACTTGAAGACACGTTTCCGGCGTCCGACCCGGTCTCGCAGTCCATCAGCGGGATCCCTCAGGGACGGGCGGATTCGCGCGAGGCCGAAAGGGTCCGCGACTGGAAAGACGAACCGACCAGCGTTGCAACCGGTTCCAGCTTCAACCGTATCCTTGACGATGTGAAGACCACAGTCACTGGCAATCCACTGACGGCGGTCTCGATCGTCGCGGCATTGGCGTTTATCTGGGGCGCCACCCGCTAGTCGGAGCCACCGACCGACTACAATCCGTCAGCATTATCGGCGCCGGTATCTGTTAATTCAGATATCGGCGTTTGCTTGTGACCACACCGATTTTCAGAACCGGTAGAACAGATTTCAATGAAATGCTGAGTGAAGCTTTTGTCAGCGATGGAGTGTTGCCGCTGACGGGATCGCGTCAACTGCCGTCACAGCGGACCTACCGCGCTTGCAACGCATTCAGTCTCACGCAAAAAGGCTGCGACGGTTTCGCAGCCTCTAAATAACGTTGACGGCAGATCGTATACTGGGGAGCTCAGGCTTTCGCAGAGCGCTTCTGAAGCCTTGCTGCGGTCGCGGCAATCATATCGCGGCGATCCTTGGCGAGACGGGCTTCGCGCAAGCGCGCGGTCTTGGATTCGCGGTCGGCGACCATGGCGTCGAGTTCTTCAGCGGCTTGGCCGCGCGCATAGAAATGGGTCTGCGTCCCTGCGAACGCGATTTCGGCTTCTTCGCGGGATTTCGATGTTTCATTTGCCATGACGGGGTCCTATCGCAATATTAGAAAACGTGAAAAAGGCCGGGAAAACCCGGCCTTAAAGAGATTTCTTTCGTCGCAGTGCCAGTACATCCGTGGTCAAGGCGAAGAAGAAAGCTTTAAATTATGCAGCCTGGAGGTTGCAAGCAGACATCTTGCCCGACTTGTTGTCGCGCTCGAGGTCGTAGCTGACCTTCTGGCCTTCAACGATTTCGCGCATACCAGCACGCTCTACAGCGGAGATATGGACGAAAGCATCGTCGCCGCCGTTGTCAGGCTGGATGAAGCCGAAGCCCTTAGTGGAATTGAACCATTTTACTGTGCCTGTGGTCATGATGATGAACCCTTTTCAAAGCATTTTTAGAATACCGCAATGCCATGAGCACTGCAGGCGGTGATAACGATGTATTTTGAAAGGGAAGTTCGTCAGGCGCGGTGCTAATCGCGCGGCAACCAAAGTTCAGCAAGCAAAAGATCGATGAACTCTAGATAGGCGTAACCACCGGGGATGTCAACGTCAAAGAGTAATAATTAACGTTTTATGTCCGGATGGGCGATCACCGCAGGTGAAGGCCTCTCGCCTGAGGCACGCCCGCCATGCGATTTCAAACGGGATCGCATGGCGGGAAATCGGTGAACTCAAATTTAGCGCTTGGCATTCCTTGCCTTGATCTGGGAGATGATCAGCGGTGCTGCAATGGAGAGAATGCCGCCGAGGGGAAGCATGCGCAAAATCCTGGTGCCGACGAATGTGGCGGCCGAGGCTCCAGCCAGCTTTGCCCAAGGGTAGGAACCGAGCTGCGCATGCGCGCTGGCATCCGCCCATTCCGCTCCCGACTTCACCACCGATACCGCTTGCTGCCGCGTGCGGGCCACCCTCGCCTTTATGCCGGCCACCGTCTGCTGCAGATCGGCAACCTCCTCCTTGAGCGCCTGCAGGCGAGCCTGGCGGTCGATGCGGGGAGCATCGAGCAGCGCTGGGCCGCCATCCATCGCCCGGGCTTCCATCTCGGCTAGATGCGACTGCAGCTTGTCTTCGGCGCCGGCGGTTTTGGTAATCGGATCCATGGTCGTTGCCTTTCGGTTTAATCTAAAGCCTAACAACGCAATTCCCGCGAAAAAGATGCATGTGCCCGAAGAAAGCTTGTCCAGCCCATTTGCGGCGATTCCGCTCCTTGAATCATCACCGTCTCCGTACGTCAAAACAGGCTTCCCTGCCCTATTGGAGGAACAATAGGCAGAGGACCTGTCCCTTCCCTGCGGCGCAATTCGGTTTCGGCGCTGAAGCGGATATCGACATCGCGGTCTTTGGCAAATTCCCGCAGCGCTTCCGGGCTCAGACGGTCCCAGCCCTTGCCGCGGTCGGGTCCTGAGCGAACCCGAGGCAAAAGCCCTGGCTCCATGCTCCAGGCAAGAAGCTGCTCAAGCGGGGCTGCGTTCAACAGGTCACGCAAATGGTGAGCGGTAACATAGGCATCGGGTGTTGCCCGATGGGCTGGCAGGCCGAGCTCGCGGACAAGGCCCTCCGGCATCCTCTGGTAGCGCAGCATCTGGTTCGAGAAGCTCGCAAGGTGGGGCCAGACGCGGAGAGAGCATTTCCAGGTGCATATCCAAGCCGCGCCGCGGCTATGGCGTGGTGTGCAGTAGCGCTGCTCGAAAGACGCACGGTGGGCCGCCAAGGCCAGCACGCCGCCCTCCGGCCTCAGCACACGCCCGGCGACATCCCTCCACAATGGCGCGTCCGAGACGTCCTCGTCGATTATATGATGGATTGCCATCGTCTCGGCTGAGATCGGGCGGCCGGGATTGACCATCAGGCCGCCGCGCTCTTCTCCAACATGCCACAGACCGTCCACCCCGAGCCTCACATCCTGCCAGCCGATCTCGCAGACATCATTGGGGCCGTTGCCGCCGGTTTCGAGATCTATGACCCGAATACGGGAACCGGCAGTTGGAAAGGCATAGTCCGTTTTCAATCCAATTTTCCTGACGGTTATGCGTTGGTGACAGGGATGAGCCACAACGGCAGTCTCGGCTCCAAGATCAATTACCCGGCATTTAAGGCTCTACGCTTCCATGCAAATGCAGATTGGCGGGCATGGACCGTCGCGGTCAATGCCTGACATGGATACTGAGGAGCAGATGTGGGTCGATCGAATACCGATCAAGATACCGACGAAATATTTGCCGCGTCAGATGCAGGCTACAGCGCCGAGATCAAGATGTGAGGAGCCATATGTCGATGCTGACCTGGCATTTGCCAGGCACTTGCTATGGTCGAGAGTTCTGGAAAATGGCAGGGGCAGCAGGGCTCGAACCTACGACCTGCGGTTTTGGAGACCGCCGCTCTACCAACTGAGCTATACCCCTAAACGCTTTTTCCGGGCACTGCCGGCATATCGCCGGATGCCCTTCGGAAGCATGGCGCTCCCTTTACGGCGCGCGGCATAAATTGGCAAGTCCGATTTTGGATTTTTCCGCCACCACGACGCCTTGCTGTGGGACGTCAAGGAGCGACGCCAGCTACGCCTCCTGTGGAAGCGAGAAACTTGCCGGATATTTTCAGACGCGCGGTACGAGATGCAAGCGATGGCAGCCGCATACGGAGAGGAGGTGCGACCAGGATTGAGCCGCCTGCTTCGTGGCAGGACAAGTCGGCGGCGCATGCGATTCGCATTCGCGTTGTTGAGCGTATCGTGAGCTTCGCGCCTTCGCTCCATTGCCGCCCTTGACAGATGCCGGACTACCTCGCCAATAACCTCTAATGATTTATCTCGTAAGACACGGCCAGACCGAATTCAATGCTGCAGGCCGCTGGCAGGGCCAGGTCGATTCCGGCCTCACCACGCTCGGCAGACAGCAGGCCGAGCGTGTCGGCGCGACGCTTCGGGGTCTTATCGATCCCGACAGCACGGCCATCTTCTCAAGCCCGCTCGGGCGCGCCGCAGACACGGCCGCCATCATCGCAGGCGCCGCCGGCTTTGGTGACGAGATCGTATTCGATCCGCGTCTGATGGAAATCGGCATGGGCTGCTGGGACGGACTGACAACATACGAAATCGAGATGGAATGGCCAGGTGCCCTCGACGGGCTCAGCCGTTTCGAATGGTTCTTCCACTCGCCCGACGGAGAGGGCTTCGCGGGCTTTGCGGAGCGCCTGCTGGAGGCGCTTGCGGAAGTCAAGCGCCACCCGGCCGCGAACAAGATCATCGTCTCGCACGGCGTCGCCGGACGCGTCATCCGGGGAATCTACGCTGACCTGGAGCAGGCGGATGCGCTGGGCCTGGATGTGCCCCAGGACGCGATATTCGCGCTGGACGGCGGCATCGTCACCCGGATCGACTGCCAGTAACCGTCTCTGGCTTTCTCATGAACGTCCAGCAAACTCCAGACGTGAAAAGGCCCCGCTGTCGCCAGCGAGGCCTTGTTCAATTCAAGAGATCGTCCGTTATTACTCGACGATCGAGGCTACGATGCCGGCGCCGACGGTACGGCCGCCTTCGCGGATAGCGAAGCGCAGCTTTTCTTCCATGGCGATCGGCACGATCAGTTCGACAGCAACGGTGACGTTGTCGCCAGGCATGACCATTTCCGTGCCTTCAGGCAGGGAGACGATGCCGGTCACGTCCGTCGTGCGGAAGTAGAACTGCGGACGATAGTTGGTGAAGAACGGAGTATGACGACCGCCTTCTTCCTTCGTCAGGATGTAGGCTTCAGCCATGAACTTCTTGTGTGGCTTGACCGAACCTGGCTTGCAGAGAATCTGGCCACGCTCGACGCCGTCACGGGTGACGCCGCGGATCAGCGCGCCGATGTTGTCGCCAGCCTGGCCCTGATCGAGCAGCTTGCGGAACATTTCAACGCCGGTAACCGTCGTCTTGGTCGTTGCGCGGATGCCGACGATTTCGACTTCTTCACCAACCTTGACGATGCCGCGCTCGACGCGACCGGTAACAACCGTACCACGGCCGGAGATCGAGAACACGTCTTCGATCGGCAGCAGGAACGGCAGGTTGATCGGACGCTCAGGCGTCGGGATGTACGAGTCGACGGCTTCCATCAGAGCGCGGATGGCGTCTTCGCCGATCTTCTTGTCCGAATCTTCGAGAGCGGCCAGAGCCGAGCCCTTGATGATCGGGATATCGTCGCCCGGGAAGTCGTAGGACGACAGAAGTTCGCGGACTTCGAGCTCAACGAGTTCGAGCAGCTCTTCGTCGTCGACCTGGTCGACCTTGTTCAGGAACACCACGATGGCGGGAACGCCAACCTGACGGGCAAGCAGGATGTGCTCGCGGGTCTGGGGCATCGGGCCGTCGGCTGCCGAGCAGACCAGGATCGCGCCGTCCATCTGGGCAGCACCGGTGATCATGTTCTTGACGTAGTCGGCGTGGCCGGGGCAGTCGACGTGTGCATAGTGACGGGCAGGCGTTTCGTATTCGACGTGAGCCGTCGAGATCGTGATGCCGCGTGCCTTTTCTTCCGGGGCAGCGTCGATCTGGTCGTAACGCTTGTATTCGCCGAAATACTTCGTGATCGCTGCCGTCAGAGACGTCTTGCCGTGGTCAACGTGGCCAATCGTGCCGATGTTAACGTGCGGCTTGTTGCGCTCAAACTTACTCTTTGCCATTTGAATGCTTCCTGATGAACGTAGGATTGGTGACCCCGGCGAACCGGTTTAGTGCCGCCGTTTAAGGCTTTCGATGCGGGAGCGCAAGACTTAATTGCACAGCCGGATTTTCGCCCGCGACCGGCGATTGTCGCGCGCCGCCAGCTAGACAGAAGTCCGTTTGACGGAATGCAGCGGATGTTCCGGACAGAGCGATAAGCGCCTGTCGGTTCAACTCGTTAGATGGGAATTGTGATTTGGATTTCCAAGACCCTGGAGCGGGTAGCGGGAATCGAACCCGCATATTCAGCTTGGAAGGCTGCTGCTCTACCACTGAGCTATACCCGCGGGTGCAAGATCCAATGACGGAATGGTGGAGGGAGTTGGATTTGAACCAACGTAGGCTGAGCCAACGGATTTACAGTCCGTCCCCTTTAACCACTCGGGCATCCCTCCAGATTCCATCCGGACCTTGGCTACCAAGTCTGTCAGACCCGACGTTGCCGCCGTGACTGCGCCGCGTATATGACCGCCCGGCTCCGGTCTGTCAACACGAGGAATGTGCAAAAATGACGAAATTATTTCCTCTCCAACGGAAAGGCCCGCGATCAAAGCAAGACATGAAAGAAGGACTATGCGCTTATCGCAGCGCTGGGTATAAAGCCGCATGAGCAAAGATAAAGCCCCCGGCCCTACCGGCCCAGAAACCACGTCCGGCGATCATTCGCAAAAGGATACCCATTACGCCACGCTGCGCCGCGCCCATCGCGATGCCAAGCGTGAACGCGGTGAAATTCCAACGCCCCAGCCGCAGAAGCGCAAACGCGCCGGCGGCGGCGACTGGAAGCCTGCGCCGATCGCCCCCGATCTCGTCCAGCTCTACGGGCTGCACACCGTGCGCGCTGCACTCGACAATCCCGAACGCAAGTTGCTGAAGCTTTCGGTTACCCAGAACGCGCTGGTGCGCCTCGATATCGGCCCTGTCGACCAGTTGCCCTACCCCGTCGAGATGATCACGCCGCAGGACCTCGACAAGATCCTTGGCCCGGATGCCATCCATCAGGGCGTCATGCTGGAAACCCGGCCGCTGCCTGTGCGCAAGCTCTCGGCGCTGACAGACAGTCCGCTGCTGCTGGTGCTGGATCAGGTCACCGATCCGCACAATGTCGGCGCCGTCATGCGCTCCGCCGTTGCCTTCGCCGCCGGTGCCGTCATCACCACAATCCGCCACAGCCCGACCGAATCGGGCGTCCTTGCCAAATCCGCATCCGGTGCGCTCGAGCTTATTCCCTATATCCAGGTGACGAACCTTTCCGACACGCTTGGCGAACTGAACAAACTCGGCTTCACGACGATAGGCCTTGATTCGGACGGGCCGGCACCGCTCGAGGGCACGTTCTCCGGCGACAAGGTTGCGCTGGTGCTCGGCGCCGAAGGCAAGGGCCTGCGTCAGAAGACGCGCGAGACAGTCAATGTGCTCGCACGCCTCGACATGCCGGGCGCCATCAAGTCGCTCAACGTCTCCAATGCCGCCGCCATCGCGCTCTATGCGGCGCGGTCCTACCTGAAACCCTGATCGGCAGGCCCGACGGTCTGCAGCCGATGGAGAATGCCGTGCGCCCTATCCTTGCCCTGGCGGTCTGTGCCGCTTCACTGCTGACACTTGCCAGCGCAGTCGAGGCTGCCGATGCCGACCAGTTGAAGGCGCAGGCCGGCAGCTGGCTGGCGGCGCCGCAGAACGGCAGCAAGGGCTGCCTGCTGACATTTGCCACCACACCAGCTGCCGGCGGCTATGCGATTACCGGCGCGGAAGCCTGCGCAACGCCGGTTCCCGCACTTTCCAAGGCGACGGCATGGACGCTTTCCGAGGACGGAACACTCTCAATCGTCGATGCCGCCCACAAGACGCTGGTCAATTTCATCCAGGACGAGGGATCGCCCTGGGAAACCGAGGACGGCGAACCGATGTGGCTACTGCCCGCGCTGGGCACCATCGACCATGTCCCAACAATCGAAAGCATTGCCGGCAACTGGGCTATCCAGAAACCGGAGGGAACTCAGCCTATCTGCGCGCTCAAGCTGACGGGCGACAAGGACGGCGACGGCACGACCAAGGTGTCACCGAACGGTGACTGCGCTGCAGAGTTCAAGGATATGAAGCTGACGCTCTGGGCGCTGGAGGGTTTCGGCCTGGTGCTGATGAGCGACGATGGTACGTCGATCTCCTTCGACATGAAGGCGGACGGCAGCTTCGACAAATCGCTTGAGGATGGCGGCAAGCCGCTGAAACTGGTGCGCCAGCCCTGACCGCTGGGATACTCGCTGAAGCGAGGTGAAAACGGTCGCATCGCTGCGACCGGCCATTAAAGTAATGCGACGCTTAGGTCTTCTTCAAAAACCCTCGACAAACATGGCGCTGTTCGAATCCCGCGCGTCCATGTTCGCTTTCCATGTTGAATGTGGCCCGAGCATTGGGGACAGATGCGAAAAGCTGAGCGTTCGCAATGATTTTGACTTTACAGGCGCTGAGAATCTGCTATTTGCCCCTCTGCCGCCCTTGTAGCTCAGTTGGTAGAGCACCTGATTTGTAATCAGGGGGTCACGAGTTCGAACCTTGTCGGGGGCACCACTTTTTCTTTTCGATGTTCCGTAGATCCGACTTCTCCGCGTGCGACAGCATGCGGTCGGGTCTTGGGGTTGCCCAGCCCTTACGCCTGCCCCATCAGCCAGTTCTTCAGATAGATGATGCCGAAGACGGCGCAGATGAAGACGGTGATGACGATCTTTCGCTGCCAGCGGGATAGTCTGCGCGGCGCTTTTTCCGGGCGCTTCGGTTTGAATTTCACGACGTTGTCGTCCATGCGGTGCGGGTCTCCTGAGCTCGTCGGTGGATACCTATCGCGCCGGACGCGGGCGGACAACCGCCATCACGGCGCGATCTCGGAATGTATTCATTGACTCGGGCTTTCCGGCATGTGAACATAAAGAGAACATTGCGGAGTACCATGTTTATGATTCGATTTGCCCCACAGACAGCCGCCACTTCCCCAGACCGGCAGGCGCGCGCGCTGAAGACAGCCCGTGCCGCCGACGAAGCCGGAAGCGGCGCTTTCGTGCCAACCGACGACGCAATGCTCATTCCTGACCTGGAAGATGCTGGCGGCGACACATCTGCGAAGTCGACAAAATCGCGTTTGGGGCGCAAGCAGAAGACAAAGTCGGCAGTCGCGGAAGCTGCCGTTCAGCTCGACCTGAACGCCTGACGGCCAGCAGGAATAACAATCGGCCACGGATCCCTCCCCAAAGGCGCTGCTGGCGGAACAAGCTCGCGCTTGACGGGTTGTCATGCAAATATTTGTGGGGAGCGATCGTCATGTCCAAGCCGGTAGATAACGACAACGATGCCGCTACCGTGCCCGAAACGGCGTACCAGGGCCGGGAGCGGGCAATGTCCGGACGTGGAAAAAGCCTGTCGTTCTGGGGTCTGGCGGTTGCAGTGGTCTTCATTGTCGGTCTGGCTGCCTTCGCGATGACCCGAGAGGTCTCCCATACCAACCCCGCACCCAACGGCGGTGCCGGCAACAGCGGTGCGGTGTCACAACCTGCACCCGCGCAGAGCAGCCAGTGAGGTCAGGAGCCCGAGTTCCGGGGCAAGACTTTGGACCGGAGTAGACGACCGATGGTGTTTGATCAGCCTCGTATCATCCCCAAGGCGTTGGGTGGACTAAAGGCGTTTGAAAAAACTTCCGGTTCGATCTCAGTATAACGAAACCGAGAACCCGAATTCCAGACTCAATCTCGACACCGATGGACGGTACGATTCAGTTCATATTAACCAGGAGCGCGACTATGGGCGAAGATATGACGATCCATGAAGCAGCGGCAGATCCTTTGATCGGTCAGGTCCTGAAGGCCGATGGTGTGCCACCGGGAGCGTTTGCGCAGCTTCTGCAGAGTGCTGCCAGGCTGCGCGCGGCCGAGCTCGAACGTGCGGTTTCGACAGACGACAATGCAGCGTCTGCCGATGCCGCTGTCGATCAGCCGGAAAAGCTCCCGGATTGATACCTACGACTGTGCGCGCCTGTAATGGCTTTTTTCCATTGCCTGCTGCCCGCCGAACTGGCAGCACTAACGGGTGCAACAGCGAGGTAGGGAATGACCGACGAACCGCCGAAAAAGAAGTCCCTGGCCGGCCTTGGCCAGATGATGGAAAAGGCAGCCGCCAAGGAGAAGGCCGCTGCCAGCAAGGTTGAGAAGATCGCCAGCGATGCCGGCGCGACGCGCGGCTACGAGATAACCTTCAGGAAGAAGTCTTCGAGCTAAGGCATTCGTTCGCTATGGACGGCTTTTTACGGGAAGCGCGTCGATACTGCGCTTTAGCCACGCCTCGCGAGCACCGATTTGGCCAGCACGTCAAGCACCGAGACCGTCGTTTCCCAGTCTATGCAGCCGTCGGTGATGCTCTGGCCATAGGTCAGCTTTCCCCCGGCCACCAGTTCCTGACGTCCGCCGACGAGATTGCTTTCCAGCATCGTGCCGATGATCCGCCGGTCGTCGGCTGCAACCTGGCTGGCGATGGCGTCGATGACGTGCGGCTGGTTGTCGGGGTTCTTGCCGCTGTTGGCATGGCTGGCATCAATCATGATGCGCGGCGGCAGGCCGGCCTTCAGCGATTCGGCTGCAGCTGCGGCAACGCTTTCGGCGTCGAAATTCGGCGCCTTGCCGCCGCGCAGGATAAGGTGGCAATCCTCGTTGCCGGATGTCGAGGCGATGGCGGCGCGGCCATCCTTGGTGACGGCCGGAAAATGGTGCGGCTGCGAGGCGGCGGTCACCGCGTCCAGCGCAATCCTGATGTCGCCGGTGGTGCCGTTCTTGAAGCCGATCGGGCAGGACATGCCGGAGGCGAGCTCGCGGTGCACCTGGCTTTCCGTGGTGCGCGCGCCGATAGCACCCCAGCTGACGAGGTCGGCGATATATTGCGGCGTGATGGTATCGAGAAGCTCGCAGCCGGCGGGCAGGCCGAGGTCGTTGATATCCACCAGCAGCTGGCGGGCAAGCCGCAGGCCCTCCTCGATCTTGAAGCTACCGTCGAGACGGGGATCGTTGATCAACCCCTTCCAGCCTACCGTGGTGCGCGGCTTTTCGAAATAGACGCGCATGACGATTTCGAGTTCGCCCTGATGCCGCTTGCGCTCCGCGACCAGACGCCGTGCATAATCAAGCGCAGCAACGGGATCGTGGATCGAGCATGGGCCGACGACCACCACCAGCCGGTCGTCCTCGCCGGTGAGGATACGGTGCACGGCGGCGCGGGCAGCGGAGACCGTTTCGGCCGCATGAGGCGAACATGGCACGTCCGCAACGACACGGGACGGCGGGCTCAGGGGGGTGATCTCGAGAATGCGCAGATCGTCAGTGGTCGGCACGGGGGAACTCCTCACAATTGATGGCAGACTGATAGTCAATAAGGACGGCAAACGGAAGCCGCTGCCACGCGTTTCGCCGCGTTCAGGCGCGGTTGCCGCAGATAGGTTCCCGATGGCCAAGCTATCCGTGGCTACGGCGCCGCTCCCGCTAGAGTGTCCGGATTGCCCACAGAGCCGAAATCGAGCTGGACCCGGCCGTTCGTAATGTCGGCGACGAGGGCTGCGGCCCGATCTGCCTGACCTTCCGGAATACTGAGGGAAAGCACTGCGCCGTCTTCGGTAAACATTTCGGCGACGACGGAGAGGCCGGCGATTGATAGAAGCCGCGCCTTTGCCAGAGCCAGATCGGAAAACCCGATCGATGCGATCGCTGCCACCATCGGCACCACCTCGACCCGATCGGCAGCCCTGAGGCAGGCTGCGGCCGTGCCGCCATAGGCGCGCATCAGGCCGCCTGTTCCGAGCAGCACGCCGCCGAACCAGCGGGAGACGACGACCAGCACACGGTCGAACGACTGGCCGTCTATCGCCTGCAGGATGGGCTTGCCAGCGGTACCGCCCGGCTCGCCATCGTCATTGAAGCGATAGGTCTGGCCGATACGCCAGGCCCAGCAATTGTGGTTCGCGCCGGCATCTGCAAGAGCAGACAGCTTTGCCCTCGCCTCGTCCTCATCGGCAATCGCGGCTGCGAGCGCGAGAAACCGGCTCTTCTTGATGGATTGCTCGAACGAGGTCGGCTGCCTGAGGGAAAACATCGGCACTTTGGTCTCTGAAAGGACAATTGCCCGTTCGTCTGTAACGGCTTGGCTGCGACATGGCGAGCCTGTTCCAGCAGCCTCGCCGGAAGATTGTATCCGGAGCCGCGCCCGCTGTGCGACTATGCCGCGATATCGCCGGTGGGCGAATACGGCTTGTCGCACAGGGGTGTTATCCTTTACGTAGACGGAGATTGTCGAAGGATATTGCATGCCGCGCTCATTTCAGTCCCTCTGCTTTCTGGCCTCGACTTCACCGGAGGCGCTGGCGGCGCGCGAAGAACTGATCGCCATCTATGGCCAGGCGCCCCAGGAGGACGCCGATGTCATGGTGGCGCTCGGCGGCGATGGCTTCATGCTGCAGATGCTGCACAACACAATGAACTCCGGCAAGCGCGTCTACGGAATGAACCGCGGCTCCGTCGGCTTTCTGATGAACGACTACCGTGTCGAGAACCTCGACGAACGCATCGATGCAGCAGTCGAGAATGCGTTCCATCCGCTGGAGATGCGTACTGTCAATGCGGACGGCAGCGAATCGGTGGCGCTCGCCATCAACGAGGTCTCGCTGTTCCGCCAGTCCTACCAGGCGGCCAAGCTGCGCGTCGAGATCGACGGCCATGTGCGGCTGGAAGAACTGATCTGCGACGGCCTGATGGTCACCACACCGGCCGGCTCCACCGCCTACAACCTCTCCGCCCATGGACCGATCCTGCCGCTGGAAGCGCCGTTGCTCGCCATCACGCCGGTCAGCGCCTTCCGTCCGCGTCGCTGGCGCGGGGCGCTGCTGCCCAACAAGGTGACGGTGGACATTACTGTCCTTGAGCCGGTCAAGCGCCCCGTCAATGCGGTGGCCGACAACACGGAGGTGAAATCGGTGCTGAGCGTCCGTATCGCCCAGACCCAGGACACCACCGCCCGCATCCTTTCCGACCCCGACCGCTCGTGGTCCGACCGTATCCTCGCCGAGCAATTTTCCGATTGACCGGCCCACTCCCCCTGACGACATCTGATGGCAGCTAGCTCTTGAGAAACGCACTCCACGCCCCACTGTTGGCCGCACTGCTGGCAAGCGTCGTTTCGACTTCCGAGGCGCGGGCCGACGACGGCGTGCTGCCGGCCAGCATCATTGCCTCGACGACAACAGGCTTCTGGCAGGATAACGGAGCGGCGCAGCCGGCACCCGCCGTGACTTTGCCAAGCACCGATACGCCCACGACAATCACGCCACCGTCGCGCCACGGGTTTTACAAGCTCTATGCGGTGCGCCAGGCAGATCGCACATCGAAGGTCTACCTGCAGCAGGTCGCCACGACCGACGACGGGCCGCAGATCGTTTCAACGACGGAACTGCCCGAAATCACCGCGCTGAAGGCCATCGTTACGGATATCCGGCCCGAAAACTCCGGGGGCATCATCCGCGAACCCGGCCTGTTTGCCACGCTCTATATCAAAGCTGATGCCGATGCCGACGCGGATGTCTGGAATGTCATGCTCGACGAACTCGGGGAAATCGTCGTTGAGAAGGCGCCGGAGTAAGCGCTGGCTATAAAAAAAGACCCCCTCTAGGCAGACAGCCGCGAGGGGGTCTTTGTTTGGCAGAAGCAGTCGCGACGATCAGTCGATGTCGTCCACTGCGGCATCTGCTGCGCCGCTGATGCGGTGCGCCAGAGCTGCTTCCATGAACGGACTGATCTCGCCGTCGAGCACATCGTCCGGCGCGGTGCTGACAACGCCGGTGCGCAGGTCTTTCACCTGCTGGTAGGGCTGCAGCACGTAGGAACGGATCTGGTGACCCCAGCCGATGTCGGATTTCGACGCGGCCTCCGCGTTGGCAGCATCCTCGCGCTTCTTCAGTTCCGCTTCGTACAGGCGGGCGCGCAACATTTCCCATGCTGTCGCCCGGTTCTTGTGCTGCGAGCGCTCCTGCTGGCACTGCACCACGATGCCGGACGGGATATGCGTGATGCGCACGGCGGAATCCGTCGTGTTGACGTGCTGACCGCCGGCACCGGACGAGCGGTAGGTGTCGATGCGGCAATCGCCTTCGTTGATGTCGATCTGGATCGAATCGTCGACGACGGGATAGACCCAGATCGACGAAAACGAGGTGTGCCGACGGGCGTTGCTGTCGTAGGGCGAAATGCGCACCAGGCGATGGACGCCCGACTCGGTCTTCAGCCAGCCATAGGCATTGTGGCCCTTGATCAGCAGCGTCGCCGACTTGATGCCGGCTTCTTCACCGTCATGGACTTCCAGCAACTCGACCTTGAAGCGCTGACGTTCGGCCCAGCGGGTGTACATGCGCAGAAGCATGTTGGCCCAGTCCTGGCTTTCCGTGCCGCCGGCACCCGAATGGACTTCGAGGAAGGTGTCGTTGCTGTCGGCTTCGCCGGACAGCATCGCCTCGACCTGGCGGCGGGCCGCTTCGGTGCGCAGGACCTTCAGGCCTTCCTCGGCTTCCTTGACGATGTCGGCATCGCCCTCTTCATCGCCGAGCGCAATCATTTCGATATTGTCATCGACCTGCCGTTCGAGCAGCCGGACGCCATTGATGCTGTCTTCGAGGTTCTGACGCTCGCGCATCAGCTTTTGTGCCTCGGATGCATCGTTCCAGAGGTTTGGATCCTCTGCCTTGTTATTCAACCAGTCCAGTCGCCTTACGGCCTGATCCCAGTCAAAGATGCCTCCTCAGCAGGCTTATGGCCTGCTTGATTTCGTCGACAATATTCTCGATTTCGGCGCGCATGGTCTCGCTTCTCGGTTCGATTGATGTTGCCCGTGACATAGTTAGGCATGCCGCCGATGTAAAGCCCGCAGTCGGCGGTTACGGCACAAGGCTGGCAAGGCGCCGTCGAACAGCGCCCCATGGACAGCCCATTCAGACGGTGAAGGCCCCTCGAAACGCCACGAGTGCTTCCTCGGGATCGCCGGATGCATAGGCTTCCATGGCGACCGGCCCGGTATAACCCATCGCCTTCAGCGCCCGCGCGACGCCCTTCCAGTTGACCTCGCCAGTTCCAGGCTCCAGACGCCCGGGGACATCGGCAACCTGAATTTCACCTATCCATGGAAGGCACTTGCGGCAAAGTTCTATCAGGTTACCTTCGCCGATCTGGGCATGATACAGGTCGAGATTGAGTGTCAGGCGCGGATGGTCGATGCTGGCCACAAGCGCCAACGTATCCCCTGCCCGGCCGAAGGGCACCCCGGGGTGATCGACGAGCAGGTTGAGGTTTTCCAGGCTGAAGGTGACGTCTTCCTCCTCAGCCAGTTCGACGACACGGCATAGCGTGGCGCGGGCCTTCAGCCACATCGCACCGGTGACGACCTCGACAGGCCGGATCGGCAGGCCACCCTCGCCCAGCCCCGTTCCATGCAGATTGAGACGCTGGACGCCCAGCCGCTTGCCAACCCTGGCCGTTTCTCGCGCTGTCTTCAGCAGTTGGGCGGCACCTTCGTCATCGGTCAGGCGTCCTTCGAGGTAACCATTCATGATGGTAAAGGTGGCGCCCGTCGCCTCCAGCTTTGCAAGATCGTGCTCCGGCCAGTTCCACAGACCGACGCCAAAGCCGAGCTCCTTCAGCCGGCTCGCCCGCCACTCGATCGGCCGGTCGCGCCAGAGCATTTCGGCACAGGCGGCAAGCTGGAACGGAGACTTCATGAAGACGACCTCGTGAGGCGTGAACGGATTAGGTGTCGCACTAGAACCGATAGAGGCGATCTCCGCAACTCGGATTGTGCGTGCGATACAGAGGTTATGCTTGCGTCATCAGGACTTATGCGTTTCCGGCTCCAGGAGGCACCAACCCTCCAACACTGAGCGACGCCCGTTCCGCAGCGATTAGATCGACGAAGGCGCGCAAGGGAGCGGGCATGAAACGGCTGGAAAAATAGAGCCATGGCCCCTCGAACGGCATCCACCATTCAGGCAGCACCGGCACCAGAGCGCCGGACCTGAGGTAGGGATCGATGAAATTCTCGAATGTCGCAATAACACCAAGGCCCCGGCAGGCCCATTCGATCGCGGTTGCGGCAGCCTCGACCCCGACGATCAACCGGCCCGGCGGATCGACGGTGACAGTTTCCTCGCCCTTCTGAAACTCCCACTCGACGAGCGCCCCGCTGGAAAACCTGAGGCGGATGCAGTCGTGATCGAGCAGATCGCGGGGATGCCGGGGAATGCCGCGTGCCTCGAGATAGTCAGGCGAGGCTGCCGCGGCCAGCCGTTGGATGCGCGGGCCAATCGGCACCGCGATCATATCCTGGGCCAGATGCTCACCATAGCGAATGCCGGCATCGCAGCCAGCTGCCGTCGCGTCGACGAGCCTGTCCTCCACCACCATCTCGACCCGCACATGCGGATGCAGATCGAGAAACCGGTCGATCAGCGGCGGCAGGATATCGACCATGACGGCGCCGGTGACATTCAGCCTGAGCAGCCCTCTCACTTGCCCATGCGTACTGGCTGCATCGTTGAGCGCTGCACGTGTCTCGCTCAAAAGCGGCGTGATCCGTGCGGCAAGCCCGCGCCCGGCCTCTGTCGGCATCACGCTTCGGGTTGTGCGGATCAGCAACGGCACACCCAGGCGAGCCTCGAGCTGGGCGATCTTCTCACTGACGCTCGACGGCGACATCGCCAGCCGCTTTGCCGCAGCCCGGAAACCGCCGGTCTCGCAGACCGCGAGAAAGATGGAAAGATCGTCAAGAAATAGCTGTTCGTTACTGTTCGCCATGGCGATCAGCTTATCCGGATTAGGGCGGATTATCAAACACCATAGAACGAAACTATAACCTCGCTAAGGGCTTGCGAGCCGCAGTTCGACGCTGTTGCGGTGGCCGAAGCTGCTTCGGAACAGCGCAGTATTTAGAAATACCGACCCAGGCGATAGGCCGGCCTCGGTTATAGGAGAAACGAACCATGAGTGGAAAAACAGTTCTCATCACCGGCGCCAACAAGAGCATAGGCTTCGAGACGGCACGCCAACTCGGCCGGCTTGGCTACCGGATCTGGCTTGGCAGCAGGGACGCTGAGCGCGGCGGGGTGGCTGTCCGTCAATTGCAGGCGGAGGGTGATGACGTCAGGCTGCTCGCGATCGACGTTACCAGCGACGAGAGCGTGGCTACCGCTGTCGCCACGGTCTCTGCAGCCGATCACAAGCTCGACGTGCTGATCAACAATGCCGGCATCTCGGGCGGCCCGCCGGTGCCTCCGAGCCAGCAGCCCCTCGCTGCCATCCGCGACGTCTACGAGACCAATGTGTTCGGCGCCATCCGGGTGACGCAAGCCTTCATACCCTTGCTGACAGCGGCGGGCGAAGCCAACATCGTCATGGTCAGCAGCGGTCTTGGCTCGATTGGCTGGGTTTCCGATCCGGCCCATCCCTTTTATGCCGTCAATCCGATGGGCTACAACAGCTCGAAGTCGGCGCTCAACGCGGTCACCGTGGCCTTCGCCAAGGAACTCGTGGCCAGCGGCATCCATGTCAACGCCGTCGATCCCGGCTACACGGCGACGGATTTCAACGACCACTCCGGCTATCGCACGGTGGAGCAGGCAGCGGCCGGGATCGTCTGGCTGGCCAGCCACGATGCGACCGGCCCCAATGCTGGCTTCTATTTCGACGGGCAGACCGTGCCTTGGTGAAAAAGATCGGCAGCACTTCGGACCACGGCGACCGTGCCTACTTCCATTCCCAGACGCGTGCGGATCGGAACGGGCGGGAGACTGCGAGCGTCGGCGTATCCGCTACCGTCGCCGCATAGGCGAGCGCATCGTCATCGGTGGAAAAACCGAGGAAGATGAGACGTATCGACATCGCTTTTTCCATGCCGGTGCGGCGATAGGTGAACGCAACGGCGCAGGTGGGGTGATCACCCTCGACAGTCGTGCCCTCGGCGCCATCGGCACCGGCAAAATCTCCTGTGAGGGCGAGGAACTGTCCGTGGCGAAAGAAGCCGCTGACTGCATCGTAGGCGGTCTTCTGCGAGATCTGTTTGCTGGAACCGGTCTTCGCCATCCGGGCGTAATAGATGCTGTCGGTCTGCCCCATTTTGCGGCGCGTCTCGTAGACGAACAGCAGGCCCCTGTGAGCGATATCGATATGCAGATCGAACGAGCGGAAGTTGTTGGGCGCGGTGTCTATCTCGTCGAGCAGGACTTTCAGGTCCTTCGCATAGTCCGCAAAAAAGGCAGCCGTCATGGGCGTAAGTAACTTTCAGTTTTTTAAGAGTGATGCTGCGGCAACGGCAAACGGGTATTGGGCGCTCGACGATATTAGGCGCCTCAGGAAGTCTCGCGCTTGGCGCGGCGCTCGCCGAGCTCCGAGTAAAGCGTGCCGCGCCTTGTGGCCTCCAGGAACTGCTCGGGCGTCATTCCGGTGAGACCGGTCGGCTTTCTTGGCTTGAACACGCCGTGTCGCGTCAGCGCGATGGCGGCATCGGATGTGGGATCGACCTCGGCGCCTGAAGCCATCAGCGAGACCATCAGGGTGGCTTCCGCCTCCAGCGACTTGACCAGATTGATCCGCCAGTTCTTGCGGGACCGCGTCGCGTCGGTCATGCCGGCGACGGTCGCCTGGGTCTTGGCTGCGGCGATCTTGGCACGAATGATGTCGGCGAGCGCCGCATCCGGGATGCGCGATACGTCGACGCCGCGCTGCCGCAGCAACACCTTGAAATAGGAAAGTCCCGAGGTTTCGAACATGGCGGAGCGCTGTGCCCCCTTGCCGCGCTTCAGCCACACGAGAACAGCGGCGACCAGCATCACCACGATCAGAAGAATACCAGTCATCGTCATCGCAATAGTCCGTGAAGTTTGCGTCCGCCACGCAGTTCGTGCTTCGCGAACTCTAGCCGACTTTGCTTTCCCCGTCGAAAGGTATCTGCATCCGGAGCGCTCTTTGGCGATCTCATGGTTCGACCTGCTCGCGCACGATCACCCGATTTTTCCGGAAACGCGATGTGGCGTTGCGGCAATCCGGCCGATCCGGAGAAAGCTGAAGGTGGCAATGGCACCAAAGGCTGCGACAACACCGAGCGAGATCGCCGCCCCTGCAGATGCCAGCGATACGGCAAAGGCGAACGGCGCCGTCGCTCCGACAATCAGCCGTGCGGACATAAGTTTTCCCTGCAGCCTGCCATAACCTTCGCTGCCAAACAGGTACAGCGGCAGCGTCCCAGCCGCGATGCTGAATATGCCATTGCCGAAACCAAACAGCACAGCAAATGCGATTGCGCCTGATGTCGAAGGCGCAGTCGCATCGAGCACCACGATGGCGACAGAGACGAGAAGCCCGGACAACGCCGCCAGTCGCAAAGGATGAAGGTTGCGACCGAAGACCATGTTGATCACGCGGCTGGCGACCTGCGCCGGACCGAACACGGTGCCGACGAGAGCGGCCATGGTTCCGAGCCCCAGCGACGCCATGAGCGGCACCATATGCACAAGAATGGCCGAGCTCACCAGCGACAGAAATGCAAAGCCAACGACCATCAGCGCGAAACCGACGCGTCTCTGCCCCTCGGCGAGTGCGCCTTCGACAGGGGCTGGCGCGGTGGCGGCGCCGTTTCGGCGCACCTTGGCAGTAGACAGTGCAAGCCATGCGTGGATCGGCAGGCAGATGGCCAGATTGAGAAGCGAAAAGACGACGTAGACCTCCCGCCACGGCAGATGGGCATGCAGGGCCGTGGTGATGGGCCAGAAGATCGTCGAGGCAAAGCCGGCGATCAGCGTCAGGGTAGTAATGCTCCGCTGTGCAACTTTGGGGTTGATCTGCACCAGCAGCGCGAAGGCCGCTCCGTACTGGACGAAATTAGCGGCCGCCTCGATGAACACCAGTATCACCGCGAAGGCGAAACGGTTGGGAGCCAGAGCGCAGGCGGCGAGCGCCAGGGCTGCTATCAACGAACCGATCGCCATGATCCTGCCTGCTCCGAAGCGGTCTATCCATCGTCCGAGCCAGGGTGCGACGAACCCGCCGATCAGCAGCGCTGCCGACAGGGCACCAAACATCCATTCCACCGAGGCGCCGAGATCCCGTGCCATGTCAGGCGCCAGAATGCCGAACGAGTAATAGAGCGTGCCGTAGCCGACAATCTGCGTGACCCCCAGGCCGAGAATGGCAGCCACCGGCAGGTCGAAGCGCTTCATATCGACTTCAACGTGGTCCGCGCCTCCAGTCGACCGGCATCCTCGCGCCTCTCGCTGTAGCGGTCCGTCAGGTAGGAAGACGCGTCGCGTGTCAGCAGCGTGAATTTGACCAGTTCCTCGCAGACATCGACCACGCGATCGTAAAGCGGAGACGGCTTCATCCTGCCATCGGCGTCGAACTGCTGGAACGCTTGCGGTACGGAGGACTGGTTCGGAATGGTGATCATCCGCATCCACCTGCCGAGGATTCGCATCTGGTTGACAGCGTTGAACGACTGGCTGCCACCGGAGACTTCCATGACGGCGAGCGTCTTGCCCTGCGTCGGGCGAACCGAACCGATGGACATCGGGATCCAGTCGATCTGAGCCTTCATGATGCCGGTCATCGCGCCGTGGCGCTCCGGGCTTACCCAGACCTGGCCCTCGGACCATTCGGAAAGTTCGCGGAGTTCTACGACCTTCGGGTGGTCGGCCGGCTCCGCATCGGGAAGCGGCAGACCGCGCGGATCGAACATACGGACTTCGCAATCGAAATGCTCGAGCAGGCGACGGGCCTCGTCCGCGAGGAGCCGACTATAGGAAACCTCACGAAGCGAGCCATAGAGAAACAGAATACGGGGCTTGTGATGCGAGATGTCTGTCCGCAGCGCATCGAGGTCGGGCATCCGGATGTGGCGCAGATCTGCGGCGGGCAATTCAGACAAGACGATTGCCCTTTTCGTCTATGACCTGCTGACCATCTTCCTTCGAAAAGGCGCCGACCTGCCTATGGGGAAGGATATCCAGCACCGCTTCCGAGGGGCGGCAGAGGCGCGTTCCGAGCGGCGTGACAACGAATGGACGGTTGATCAGGATCGGGTGCTGCAACATGGCGTCGATGATCTGCTCGTCCGTCAGCGACAGATTGCCGAGGCCGCGTTCATCGTAAGGCGTGCCCTTTTCCCTCAGTGCGTTGCGCGGCGACAGGCCTGCGCCGGTCAGCAGCCCCACGAGTTCAGTCCGCGAGGGAGGCGTCTGCAGGTACTCGATCACCGTCGGTTCGATACCCGCGTTCCTGATCAGCGCCAGAGTATTGCGGGAGGTCCCGCAGGCAGGATTATGATAGATAGTGACATCCATGGTCATGGCTCCTCTGTGGAGGTGTTGCGGGAGACCGAAGGGCCGCGCTCGTACCAGGCCTTCGAGTGGTTCACGATCCAGACGACGGACAACATCACGGGCACTTCGATCAGCACGCCGACGACGGTGGCAAGCGCCGCGCCCGACTGGAACCCGAACAGGCTGATCGCAGCGGCCACCGCAAGTTCGAAGAAATTGCTGGCGCCGATCAGCGCCGACGGGCCGGCCACGCAATGCTGCTCTCCCGAGATGCGGTTCAGGATATAAGCCAGGCCGGAATTGAAATAGACCTGGATCAGGATCGGCACCGCCAGCAGGGCTATGATCGTAGGCTGGGCGATGATCTGCTCGCCCTGAAAGCCGAAGAGCAACACGAGCGTCGCCAGAAGAGCGACCAGCGACAGCGGCTGGAGCTTCGCCATCAAGGTTTCAAAGACAGCCGTCCGGCCGCTGGAAAGGAAACTGCGGCGCAGTATCTGGGCGATTGCAACAGGGATGAGGATATAGAGCGCCACCGATATCATCAGCGTGTCCCACGGTACCGTAATCGCCGATAATCCGAGGAGCAGTCCGACGATAGGCGCGAAGGCGACGATCATGATGGCATCGTTGAGAGCGACCTGAGACAGCGTGAAGTGAGGTTCGCCCTTGGTCAGATTGGACCAGACGAAGACCATTGCAGTGCATGGGGCAGCCGCCAGTATGATGAGGCCTGCGATGTAGGAATCGATCTGGGTTGCAGGCAAAAACGGGCGGAAAAGCCAGCCGATGAAAAGCCATCCCAGCAGCGCCATCGAAAACGGCTTCACAGCCCAGTTGATGAACAGGGTGACCCCGATCCCACGCCAGTACCTGCCGACCTTGGACAGCGAGCCGAAGTCGATCTTGAGAAGCATGGGAATAATCATCAGCCAGATGAGGATGGCGACGGGGATATTAACCTTTGCAATCTCAGCCGCGCCGACGGCATGGAAGATGCCGGGCATCAGATGGCCGAGGGCGATGCCAACGATGATGCATAGGAAAACCCAAACAGTGAGGTAGCGCTCGAAATTTGACATCATCGGGCGATTTCACGGGAAGGAATGGATCGTTTTGCAGCCGGCAGCGAAAACTCTATTGCATCGAGCAGCTTCACTATAACGTCGCTCATGTCGGGTTTTCCTGTCCACAGCGCGGAATCAGTCTGGACACCAGGGGCGCGCAAAGGGCGGGATCTCCGCCGCAGCAGTCCTTGATCATGAAAAGGGTCAGGCGCTCGAAGCCTTCCAGATCCGCGCGGTAAATGATCGATCGGCTGCGGCGCTCGCTCCTCACCAGGCCTGCGCGAGACAGCGTCGCCAAATGCGCCGACATGGTGTTCTGCGGGATGTCCAGCATCCGCGCCAGTTCGCCAGCAGGCACTCCGTGCGGCTCGTGGCTTACGAGCAGGCGGAATGTCGCGAGCCGCGTCGACTGGGCCAAGGCTGCAAAAGCCAGAATCGCATTGTCATTTTCCATATATCCAGAATAACGGATATGTCGATGTCGTCAAGTCGAAGCCGCTCCCCGGGATCGGAGGCGATGCCGTTCCTCGCAACCGATCGCGCCCTATTCGCAATTTCACGGGGTTGAGATCGCCGGCGGCATTGGTTATCTGGTGCGTTCAACAGGCTGGCATTCCGCCAGGCACGGGGCACATACGGCATGAATCCAGATTTTCTCGTCACCCATTCCGGTGGCTTTCATGCCGACGAGCTTCTGTCGAGCGTCATCCTCACCAAATTGTACCCCGCCGCGCGAATCGTCCGCAGCCGGTCACCAGAGTGGATCAAGCCGAATCCGGATCGGATCATTTACGATGTCGGCGGCAGCTATGACGCGGACCAGCAGATCTTCGATCACCACCAGCGCGGCGCGCCCCTGCGCGACGATGGGCAGCCGTATAGCTCGTTCGGGCTGGTCTGGAAGCATTACGGTCGCGACTACCTCGCCGCGTCGGCTATTGCAGACGCGGACATCGACCCTATCCATGCTTCCTTCGACAGCAGCTTCGTCCTGCCGATCGACCTCATGGACAATGGCGCTCTTAGTCCAACGGGGCCGCTGGCCGGGCTGACTCTGCCGGCGCTGCTGGAAACGTTGAAACCGGTGTTCGACGAGACAGACCCTGAAGCCGACGATCGTTGTTTTCACGCCGCTCTAGCAATCGCCCGCAGCTTCGTCGAGGCACGGATTGCCCGCAGCGCCGCAAAATTGCGTGCGGAGGCATTGGTCCACAAGGCTATCGTCGATGCCGGGGATGGACGTATTCTCGAACTGCCGATGGGCATGCCGTTCCGCCCGGCTATCGTCAAGGCCGGGGCCGATCAGCTGCTGTTCGTGGTTCACCCGCGCGACAAGGACTGGTGCGTGACCGGCATTCGCCGCGCTGCAGAAGGCTTCGAACTGAGAGCCGACCTGCCCGCTGCATGGGCGGGGCTCACCAATGGCGAACTGGAGGCGGCGTCCGGTGTCGAAGGCGCCAGCTTCTGCCACAATGGCCGCTTTATCGCTGCAGCGAGGACGCGGGAGGCTGCCCTTGCCATGGCGGCACTCGCCGTCGATGAGGCCGTCGCCATCGGCCTGAAACCGGCAATCGACACGGAAACCGCCACCGCCTAACGCCGCAATACACGAAGATTGGCGCCTTTGCGTGGAACAGCGTATCGTGGAGGTCGTTGTCTTCCGCGCACAACCTTGTCCGCGCAAAGTCTGAAATGGAGTTCGAGATTGGCCGTTGCCTTCACCAAGGAAGAGAGTTTCGAGACGGCATCCGAAACCCTGTTGCCGGATCGTCCGATTTCCACGCACCCGAACCTTGTGACTGAAGCTGGCCTCAAGGCGCTCGAACTGCAGATGCAGCAGGCGCGCGCCGCCTATGAGGTGGCAAGCAAGATCGACGAGGTCAACGAGCGGCGTCGGCAGACAGCCATCCCGCTGCGCGATACGCGCTATCTTGCGGCCAGGCTTCGGACGGCACAGGTGATCCCTGCCCCGGAAAACGCCGATACCGTCGGTTTTGGCAATACCGTCACTTTCAGCCGCGACGATGGCCGGGTGCAGACATACCGAATCGTTGGCGAGGACGAGGCGGACCCAAAGGCCGGGTCGATATCCTTCGTCTCTCCTGTCGCGCGCCTTCTGCTCGGCAAGGCTGTCGGCGACGTCGTCGTCATTGGAGATGGCGAACTCGAGATCAAGGCGATTTCATAGACTGAGCCAGACCTCGGGCGTGAAACCGGCCATGGTCATGAATTCTTCGCAAAACATCGTCTTGGCATGCTGGAATTAGAACCCTAAAGTTCGGCATGGCCAAATTTTTCGAAACGCTAGAACCCCATCACCATCGCTTCATTGAAGCGCAGCACATGTTTTTCACGGCGACGGCCGCTCCAACGGGCCACGTCAACATGTCGCCGCGCAGCACAGACCTGTTCCGCATTCTCGGCAACAATGCCGCGATGTATCTCGATCGCAGCGGCAGCGGCAACGAGACTGCCGCCCATCTGAGAATAAACGACCGACTGACGATGATGTTCTGCTCCGTCGAGGGACCGCCGCTCATCCTCAGGCTCTACGGCAAGGGACGCGTCATTCACCGCAATAGCGACGAATTTGCCAAGCTTCTGCAGGAAAAATACGAAAACACGGCGCCGCTTGGGGCTCGCCAGATGGTGTGGCTCGATTTCGATATCGTTCAGACATCCTGCGGCTACGGCGTTCCACTGTTTGAATACCGGGAAGAGCGCACCCAGATGGACGCCTGGGCAAAAGCCAAGGGCGTGGATGGGATCGAGGACTACTGGCGTGAAAAGAACCAGGTCAGTCTCGACGGTTTTCCGACCGGTCTGTTCGACACGCCGGCAGCCGCCAAGTCGTAGTGGCGATATATCGGAGCCGGCCTCGCCAGCCATTTCCGCTTAATCCAGCAATTTCCGCTTAATAAAGTCCGCCGCTGCCTGATGTCACGGCCTGGTTGGCCTGCGGTGATGTCTTCAGGATTTCTTCCGGCGCCAGTTGCACCTCGCCACCGGCATTGCCGGCGCCGATGACGGTGTAGGAGGTCGCAGGTCCGGTGCCGGGCTTGAATGCCTCGACGATCGAATCGGGATCGCCGGGCTGGGCGGCCATGCCGGTCTTTCGATCGACGGATGCCATGGTCATTCCGGTCGGCATGACGAATTTCTCAGGCGGCTCGCCCTTGGTGGCAGCCTGCATGAAGTCGTTGAAGATCGGGGCCGCCAAAGAGGCGCCCTGCACGCCGCGACCGAGATCGGTCGGCGTGTCGTAGCCGACATACAGACCAGCCACGAGGTTCGGGGTGTAGCCGACGAACCAAGCATCCTTCTGGTCGTTGGTCGTCCCAGTCTTTCCGGCAACTTCGGTGTTGAGCTTGATCTTGCCAGCAGCGGTGCCGCGGATGATGACGCCCTGCAGCATCGACGTCACCTGATAGGCGGTCATCGGGTCGAGAACCTGTTCGCGGTTATCGACAACCGTCGGCTCCTGCTGGTTCTGCCAGTCCGTGGCATTGCAGCCGTCGCAGACGCGCTCCTCATGCTTGAAGATGGTCTTGCCGTAACGATCCTGGATGCGGTCGATCAGCGTCGGCTTGATCTGCTTGCCGCCGTTGGCAATGACCGAATAGGCCGAGACCATGCGCAGCACAGTCGTTTCGCCAGCGCCGAGCGACATGGCAAGCACAGGCGCCATCTTGTCATAGATGCCGAACCGTTCGGCATATTCGGCAACGAGGTTCATGCCCATGTCGTTTGCCAGTCGCACTGTCATCAGGTTGCGCGAGTGCTCGATGCCGAAGCGGAGCGTGTGGGCGCCGCCGCCCTCGCCTTCATAGTTTTCCGGCCGCCAGACCGTACCGTTCGACAGCTGGATTTCAATTGGATCGTCGAGCGCGACCGAGGCCGGCGTATAGCCGTTGTCCATGGCAGCAGCGTAGACGAACGGCTTGAAGGACGAGCCGGGCTGGCGCATGGCCTGGGTGGCGCGGTTGAACTGCGACTGACCGTAGGAGAAGCCGCCGACCATGGCGAGAACGCGACCGGTATGCGGGTCCATCGCCACCAGGCCGCCCTGTACCTTCGGCGGCTGGCGAAGGCGGTAGCCGGCGGAATCAGCCAGTTTCTCGACATAGATGACGTCGCCGGGCGAGAGGACGCCGGCCGGTGTTTTCGCCGTCTTGCCATTGGCTTCGGCGGAACGATACGCCCAGCGCATATCGGCGGCTGCAATCGAGGCGCGCTTGCGCTCTGTCGACAGCTTGCCGGATGGATCGACATCCGGCTGCAGGCCGATATCGACACCATCGCTCGAGACCGCCAACACGACGGCAATCTTCCATTCGGGAACATCCGACAAGGCAGGTATTTTTGAGAGCTCGATGCCCCAGTCTGTCGCTGTCGAGATCTGCTTCAGCGGACCGTGATAACCGCGACGCTCGTCATAACCGACCAGACCGTCCTGCAGCGCCTTGCGTGCCTCGATCTGCAACTGCGGATCGAGCGAGGTGCGGACTGAAAGACCGCCTTCATAGAGCTGCTTGTCGCCATACTTATCGATGATCTGCCGGCGTACTTCTTCGGAGAAGAAGTCGGCGGCGACGACCGTGCCGCCGGATCTGCGGGTTACGACGCCGAGCGGCTGCTTCTTCGCATCCTCGCCGTCGGCCTGGCTGACATAGCCATTCTCGACCATGCGGTCGATGACCCAGTTGCGGCGGGCGATGGCGGCGTCGGCATGACGGAAAGGATTGTAGTTGGCAGGACCTTTCGGCAGCGACGCCATATAAGCGGTCTCGGCAATCGTCAGGTCCGTTACCGGCTTGTCGAAATAGGTCAGCGACGCAGAGGCGATGCCATAGGCGTTGAGGCCGAAGTAGATCTCGTTGAGATAGAGTTCGAGGATCTTGTCTTTGCTGTAGGCCTGCTCGATGCGGAAGGACAGGATCGCTTCCTTCAGCTTGCGGTCGAAGGTCTGGTCGGCCGACAGCAGGAAGTTCTTGGCCACCTGCTGGGTAATCGTCGAGGCGCCCACCGGACGACGACCGGAACCGAAATTCTGCAGGTTTACGAGTACGGCGCGGCCAAGACCGGTGATGTCGACGCCAGCGTGGTTGTAGAAATTCTTGTCTTCCGCGGAGAGGAAGGCGGCTTTAACGCGATCGGGAATAGCCTGAATAGGCAGGAAGAGCCGGCGTTCGCGGGCATATTCGGCCATCAGCGCGCCGTTGCCGGCATGGATGCGGGTGGTCACCGGCGGCGCATAGTTGGCCAGCACTTCGTAATTCGGCAGATCCTTGGAGACGACGCCCAGATAGACGGCGGCAGCCGCAGCAGCGCCGACGAAGACGATGCAGGCCAAGCCAAAGAAATATCCAATAAGTCTGACCATATCGTCGCTACCAGTGTGTGTAGAAAAATTCGGCGCACGGGCAAAATATCCGCATACCCGGGCGTCTTGCACGCGCGAAGCCTATTAGCAAGAGATCAGAGGCGACAAAAGCCCTTTGCTCCGCCTCCTCCACCATAGTTCCGTTCGACGGCGGCAATGTGAGCGAAATAGGGCTCTGTCGCCTCATTCTCCAGTCGACGGCGGACCTTCTGGCCGGCCTGTGGCAGACAAGCCACTATATCCCAGTCAACCGCCGTTTGCGACCGTCACTGCCCTGTATTGCCGAACTGCCTCGGTCAGCCGGTCCACCAGCTTGCCCCTCCACTCTTCGTCGAGCAGCAGCTTTTCGTCTTCCTTGTTGGACAGGAAGCCGAGTTCGACCAGGATGGAGGGCACGTCGGGCGCCGTCAGCACCTGGAAGCCGGCATACCGGTGGGGATTGTTGATCATCGCGATCTGGCCCTTGAATGAATTCAGGACATCCTGCGCGAGCGATACGGAGAAGGCCTGCGTCTCGCGTCGGGTAAGGTCAGTCAGGATGTCGGCCACGCCCGGCGGCGGCGCCTTGACCTCGCTGCCAGCCAGCTTGTCGGAAGAATTTTCACGGTCCGCGACGTCTGCGGCCAGCCGATCCGACGCCTTGTCGGATATGGTGTAGACTGTCGAACCGCGAATATCCTTCTGCTTCAACGTGTCGGCGTGCAGCGATATGAACAGGGCGGCGTGGTTCTGGCGGGCGATCGTCACGCGCTGCGACAGCGAGAGGTAGGAATCGCTGTCCCGGGTGAGGAAGGCCTTGATGCCGGGTTGGGCGTTCAACTTTTCCGTCAGCGCCTTGGCGAAGGCGAGCGTAATCTGCTTTTCGGGTGTCAGGCCGTCGCTCGCCATGGCACCGGCATCGATGCCACCGTGGCCGGCATCCACCGCAATCAGGAAATCGTTCGGCTTGACGTTTTCGACGGGGACCACCGGGCCGACATCGGCGGCGGTATCCTCGTCGGTCCATGTCTGCTTGCGCACGAGTTCGGCGTACTGTTCCGGCGGCACCATCTCGGCGTCGAGCACCAGACGGTATCCCCTGCCGGTTTCGTTCGACTGCACCCGCGCGACCACCAGTTTAACCGGTTTGATGGCAGTCAGAACGATGCGGGCACTGTCCTTGTCCATCGTCCCGTATCGGATATCCTTAAAAAGCCCGCGGGCATCGAGATCCTTGGCCGGAAAACCGAAGGCTGTTGCAGGCAGGTCGACAACGACGCGTGGCGGATCGGCAAGGTAATGCACGGCAACGGACGGCTCGCGGTCGAGTTCGATGACCACGCGTGTGCGGGCGTCGTCGCCAGCAATGCGGGCACCATAGGCGAGGATGGGATCGGCGGAGGCAGCGGTGACCGGCGATGCGGCTGATGGCACAGTAGCCGGAGCGGCCCGAGCTGTCGCGATCGTTGTAAGCAGCATGACGCCGAGCGCCGCCAGAATTCTGCCGCCTTGCCTTGCGCTCACCAGATACACCCCGCCATGCTTCAGTTCCTTAAATCGATCGACACGCCCATCCGGCAGCACTATGAACCACGCGGGAGAAGACGCCGAAAACAGCTGATTGCAGCCCTCGTCCAGCGTCAAACCGGGCTCCGAATCGTACAATGATCGCCAGCTATGGGTTCATCCGAGGAATCCATCATTATTATGGCACACTTGGCTTTGTCCTTGCTATTGTGACGGTTAGATCATACAACGAACAATAGGGTAGAAGTGTTGACGGGATAGAGTCGCCGCAAAGGCAGCCGCCCAAATCTATGGCGCCACAACCGGCCATCGTCCGCCGTCTGAGTGCTTCCATCCTGATACTGGATCCCGAATTTCCGGCTTCGTGCAGGAATTTCATCGGTGGAAAAGCCACCAAACGCCCTTCAAGAAGGGCAAATTCATCGGACCCAACTGGGTCTAGGGCATTGTCGATCTCGCTTGGTTACGGATGTTGTCGCAGCAGCTTTTTTCTAAAGTGTACAGGCCCCGGGTTCTCCCGGCTGTTGTCTGGCTGTTGCGCAATCGCAGAGACCCATCGCGACTATCATTATCCGGCGCCGCAGTGGCGGAGTGCATCCAGCCTGTCTTAACGACAGTCCGGTCATATCCCCAGGGGCTGCGCCGAGGAGCACAGCTTTCATGGCAGACAAAATGCTTATCGACGCGTCTCACGAGGAAGAGACGCGCGTTGTCGTGGTTCGAGGGAACCGCATAGAAGAATTCGACTTCGAGTCAGAGCACAAGAAGCAAATTCGCGGCAACATCTACCTGGCCAAAGTCACCCGCGTCGAGCCGTCCCTGCAGGCTGCATTCGTCGATTACGGCGGCAACCGGCACGGCTTCCTGGCCTTTGCCGAAATCCACCCCGATTACTACCAGATCCCGCTTGCCGACCGCCAAGCGCTGCTGCGCGCCGAGGCTGAAGAGCATCGCCGCGACAACGACGTCGAACACGTCGAGACCGCCTTCGATCTGGCCGAGCAGGAGCAGCCAGATGTCGGCATCGTCGCTGCGCCGGAGCCTGTCGCTCCCGTTGCCGAAGATGCCGTGGTTGCACAGGAACCCGTCGCTGCAGAAGCCGGCGCCGCTGCTGCTGAGCCGGCACCTGTCGAGGTTTCCGCCGAGCCGGTTGCCGATGCCGAGCCTGTAAGCGCTGAAGCGCCAGCTGCAGAAGCTGAAGCCGAAACGCCTGTGAAGAAGGTGGCAAAGCCACGCCGCAGCCGCGCCAAGAAGGTCGTCGCCGAAGATGCGACGCCATCCGACGTCGAGGCCGCATCCTCCGAGAGCGACGAAGGTTCGTCCGGCTCGATGGCTGCCATGGTCGAAACCGACGAGGTTTCGGAAGACGTTCGTCCGTCCAGCCGTCGCAACAACGACGACGACGATGATGACGACCACGAAGAAGAGATCATCGAATCCGTTGGCGCCGAAGATGCCATGGAAGAGGTTCCCGAGCGCGCCGCGCGCCGTCCGCGCAAGCAGTACCGCATCCAGGAAGTCATCAAGCGCCGGCAGATCCTGCTGGTGCAGGTGGCCAAGGAAGAACGTGGCAACAAGGGTGCAGCACTCACCACCTATCTGTCGCTCGCCGGCCGTTACTCGGTGCTCATGCCAAACACCGCACGCGGTGGCGGCATCTCGCGCAAGATCACCAACCCGCAGGATCGCAAGCGCCTGAAGGAAATCGCCCGGATGCTCGAAGTGCCTTTGGGCATGGGCGTCATCCTGCGCACGGCTGGTGCCAACCGTACCAAGGTCGAAGTCAAGCGCGACTTCGAATATCTGATGCGCCTTTGGGAGAACGTCCGGACGCTCACCCTCGCCTCCACTGCGCCGACGCTGGTCTATGAAGAAGGCTCGTTGATCAAGCGCTCGATCCGCGATCTCTACAACAAGGACATTTCGGAAGTCATCGTCGCCGGTGAAGAAGGCTATCGTGAAGCCAAAGACTTCATGAAGATGCTGATGCCGAGCCACGCAAAGGTGGTTCAGCCTTACCGTGATATCCACCCGATCTTCTCGCGCTCCGGAATCGAGGCGCAGCTTGACCGCATGTTGCAGCCGCAGGTGACGCTGAAGTCCGGCGGCTACCTGATCCTCAACCAGACCGAAGCGCTGGTAGCGATCGACGTCAACTCGGGCCGCTCTACCCGCGAGCACTCGATCGAAGAAACTGCGCTGCAGACAAACCTGGAAGCGGCCGAGGAAGTCGCCCGCCAGTTGCGCCTGCGCGACCTTGCCGGCCTGATCGTCATCGACTTCATCGACATGGAAGAAAAGCGCAACAACCGCGCTGTCGAGAAGAAGCTGAAGGAATGCCTGAAGGACGACCGCGCCCGCATCCAGGTCGGTCGCATCTCGCATTTCGGCCTTCTCGAAATGTCGCGCCAGCGTATTCGCGCTTCCGTGCTGGAATCGACCACGCAGGTCTGCTCGCATTGCGGCGGCACCGGATTGGTGCGCTCGCAGTCGTCGGTTGCCCTGCATGTGCTGCGAGGCATCGAGGAATACCTGCTGAAGAACACGACGCACGACATCACCGTGCGCTGCACGCCGGAAACGGCGCTTTACCTGCTTAACCACAAGCGGGCGACGATCATCGATTATGAAAACCGGTTCGGGGTGTCGATCATTATCGACAGCGACCCGAGCGTCGGTGCGCAGCACTTTGCCATCGATCGCGGCGAAGCCGTCGAGAACCCGGTAAAGATCGAAACGCTGTTCAACTTCGCGGCCGTCGAGGAAGATGAGGACGACGACGTTCCCGTCGAGATCGACGAGGACGAAGAAGAAGAGATCGAGGAAAAGGCCGCTCCTGTCGAACAGGCCGTGGCCCGCTCCGAGGGCGACCCGAACCGCAAGCGCAAGCGTCGCCGCAGACGTCGGGGCAAGAACGGCGGAGCCGACGGCCAGGTCATGCAGGATGCCGACGGCAATGACATTGTTGGCGACGACAGTGACGACGCAGATGGCGACGACGAGGACGACAGCGACGACGGCAAGGCCGCAGTTGAGGGTGAAGGCGAAGTCTCGGCACTGTCGAGCGACGAGCAGGGCAAGCGCAAGCGTCGCCGTCGTGGCAAGCGTGGCGGTCGCCGCAATCGCGACGAGAACGGCAACCTGATCGCCGACGGCGAAGGCACGGACAGCGAAGAAGCAACGTCTGCCGACGAAGGCGACGAGACCGCCGCAACCAGCGCGCCGACCGAAGCCCCTGCTCTCGAGCAGCCTGCCTCGATCGAGGCCGAAGTTGCAACAGAGGAACAAGTCAAGCCGAAGGGCCGCAGCCGTCGCAAACCGAAGGCCGAAGCTGCCGAGGCACCTGCAACTGAAGCCGTTGCCGAGCCTGCAGTTGCCGCCGAACCTGTGGTGTCTCAGCCCGTGGCTATCGAGCCAGAGGCTCCGGTTGCCACAGCTTCCAGCGCCCAGCCTGCAGAATCCCCGGCGACAGAAGCCGAGAAGCCGGCCCGCGCCAACCGCCAGTCCAACCTCGCCTCCTCCGAGCCTGCGGTCAAATCGACCCAGGCCACGGACAAGGCAACCGACGGCGACGGCAAGCCGAAAAAAGCCGGCTGGTGGCAACGCCGCGGCTTCTTCTGAAAGATTTTCGGAGGCCAATGAATAAAATCCGGCTGCAGCGATGCAGCCGGATTTTTTTATGGTGTGTTTGGTTGGGATTTGGACCGAAGTAGCGGCAGACGGACTATTTCTACTTCTGCTAACTGGCCAGCGCGCTTAACGGGTCAAGGCTGAGATCAATGGATCCGCCTGCCTCTGGATGTGAACAATATCCCGCAGATATACATCTGTATGTCCAGCTTCAACGTTCTGCACAAATATCTCGTCGCCAGCCTCAGCGCTTGCGCGAATGAAGTTTACCAGCGCCGTCAGGCGTCTGCATATGACTTCCGGAAGCTGAACTCTCTCTTCATGTGTCGCACCATAAGCATCGCAGAAAATTGTCGCTCGCTGAAACTGTTCTTCGAGTTCAAATACCACGCCGTGATTGGATGGATCGGACAGTGGCGCCCATCGGTAAACTGCATACGCCAAGTCCCATAGAGCGGGTCCCGGATGTGCAGTATCAAAATCTATGATTCCTGTCGCAATTCCGTCGATGGCAGTCACGTTGTAGGGCGCGAAGTCACCGTGACACACGATCTCCTCCGGCTCTTGCGCCTGCAGAAACCACGTCTGCACCGCGCGATCCGTTTCAAGAAACCCTCTGATGCGCGATGGAAGTACCGGAGAAGCTTCCCTGCCGAAGCCAACATCTGCTCTGAACCGACATCCTGATCACCAAGATGCTCACATACGCGCCCGTCCACGTAACTCACCACCTCATACGTCCCATCGATTGCTAAGGGCGTTGGTGCGCTCATGAAGCCTTTGGATTGCAGATGCCGCAAAAACCTATGAACAGTCGGGGTCCATGATCCAGCCGGCCGGCGGACCGTCTTTCCCTCCCGCCAGATCTTCCCGGCTCTCCCACCATGTAAAGCCTCCAACTTTCACTCCTTTACCGTGACTGTTCGTGCTGACAGTTGCTCACACACAAGTAACGCACGCCCGACAAACTTCTCGAGGAAATTTGAAAGCTACATCGCGAGTTGCCACATAAGTATTCGGAAGCTTAGACCCATGGGTTGCCCTGGACGACCCCGGTCGCTTGTTTTTGCTTTGTCACGATGGCTTGCATCGCTCGAGCAAACGCCGATGGCAAAGACACGGTATCGATTTTTAGCGCTGCAGTCTGATCTCCCCCCTTGTGGGGGAGATGTCACCGGAGGTGACAGAGGGGGGTGGCGCGACAAATCTGGGGGTGTTGGTATCCAGCCCCCTCTGTCGGCCGAGCCGACATCTCCCCCACAAGGGGGAGATCACGCCGGGGCTGACATGGTTCTTGCCTCATACTTCGAATCAACCGCTTGCCTGATAGATTCCGCGGATGCTGCCAAGCCTCTGAAAAATAATCCTATTTCAACCAATCTGCGAGCCGTTCGACGGCTTCCTCGATCTCTCTGTTCGAGCCCGCATAGGAAAACCGCAGCGCCCGAAAACCTTCCAGCGGATCGAAATCCAGGCCGGGGGTGGCGGCGACGTTGATCTCGGCGAGCATCTTGCGCGCAAAGCCCATGCTGTCGTTGGTGAAGCGGCTGACGTCAACATAGGCGTAGAAGGCGCCGTCCATGGGCGAGGCTATGGAAAAGCCGATCTCTGGCAGGCGGCTGGCGAGCAGGTCGCGGTTTCGGGCGTAGCTCGCCTTGTAGACGTCTAGTTCGGCGCCCGCACCCAGTGCTGCGGTGGCTGCGATCTGCGACAGTTCCGGCGCCGAGATGTAGAGGCTTTGGGCGACACGCTCGATCGGCCGCACCAGGCGCTCCGGCAGCACCATCCAGCCAACCCGCCAGCCGGTCATGCAGTAATATTTCGAGAACGAGTTGATGACGATGGCGTCATTGGTGATTTCGAGTGCGCTGGTCTCTTCTCCGACGAATGTCAGACCGTGGTAGATCTCATCAGAAATGAAGGCGATGGCGTTGTCAGCACAGTAAGCGGCCAGCGCCTCCAGCCCTTCCCGGCTGGTGACGGTTCCTGTCGGGTTGGCGGGGCTGGCAAGCAGCACGCCCTTCAGCCGCTTGCCGCTTTCGACCTGTGCCGCCTTGAGGCTCTCGGGCGTCAGCGTAAACGCTGTCTCGGCGCTGACCGGTACCTCGATGACCTGAAGGCCGAGGGCAGACAGGATGTTGCGATAGGCGGGATAGCCGGGCCGTGCGATGGCGACGTAATCGCCGGGATCGAACAGAGCGAGGAAGGCCAGATTGAAGCCGGCCGACGAACCTGTGGTGATGGCGATGCGCGCGGGGTCGATGGAAAGGTCGTGGTGGGACTTGTAGTGGCCGGATATCGCCTGCTTCAGGGCAGCCATGCCGAGCGCGTCGGTATAGCCGATGCGGCCGTGCTCCAGCGCGCTGCGGGCGGCCTCCAGCGCTGCCTTCGGCGTCGGGTGCGATGGCTGGCCGACGGCCATGGAAATGACGGGATGGCCGGCCTGACGACGCCGCGTCGCCTCGGCCAGGACGTCCATGGCGTGAAACGGCTCGACGTCGCTGCGCTTGGATAGGGAAAACAAATTCGGCACCTTCTCGACTGTTTGCGTGGCCAGACAATTGCCGCAAAGCTTGCGTGTTCACAATGGCGCGATTGTGCGGCACTGATGAAATTAGCTGTTTGACCTTTTACCGCAGCATCTTACCTTGCCGCTTTGTGTCAGCAGATGTTAACCACGCGGTGATAGCTGAACCCGAACACCCTGCCCAGTTACCAGATGACGAGGATTTTATGGCCCTGCTTTCGAAAACCCTGATGAGCCTTTCGGCGGTTGCCCTGTTCTCGTCGCTTGCCTTCTCCCAGCCGGCGCTGGCGATGGACGAGGCGCAGAAGAAGGAGATGGGCGACTTCATCAAGGAATACCTCGTCAGCCATCCGGAAGTCATGCTGGATGTGCAGGCGGCGCTCGAAAAGAAGCAGGAAGAGCAGCGCCTCAGCCAGTCGAACAAGGCGATTTCCGATAACAAGGACGAAATCTTCAACAGCAAGTCCGATGTCAACATCGGCAATGACAAGGGCGATGTCACCATCGTCGAGTTCTTCGACTATAATTGCGGCTACTGCCGCCACGCGCTTGCCGACACCGACGCGCTGCTAAAGGCCGACAAGAACATTCGCTATGTCCTCAAGGAATTCCCGATTCTCGGGCCGGATTCGGTGGCAGCCTCGCGCGTTTCCGATGCTTTCCGCCGTCTGGCACCGGCAAAATATGCCGAATTCAGCCATACGCTGCTCTCCAGCGAGGGTCGCGCCACCGAGGACAGCGCCATCGAGGTCGCCGGCACGCTGGGCGTCAAGGAAGATGCGCTGCGCAAGGAGATGGCCGCCAACCCGAACACCGACAGCGTCAAGGCCACATACCAGCTGGCGACGGACCTCGGCGTTACCGGTACGCCGGCCTATGTCATCGGCAACGAGGCTGTCTCCGGCGCCATCGGCCTCGATGCACTGAAGGAAAAGGTCGCCAGCGTGCGGGCCTGCGGCAAGACCAGCTGCTGATCGGCTGGTCTACGTACCCATCCCCCATCATATTGCCGCAATCGCCCCCTGTTAGATGTGGACAAGGGCTGGCTGCCGCAGCAGCGCGTGCGTCCCGTGCCTTGGGGGCTTTCCTCCGGAGGCGCGGGAGTCTATAGGTTGCCCTGGACTTTGACGGAACCGATGATGACGCACACCATTCTTCTCCTCAACGGCCCGGCGCTCCCAGCGTCAGTCGTGCCTGAGCCAGACGCTGGCGACAGCGGGATCCCGATGCTACGGGAAGCGGCTCACGAAGGAAGCGGTGCGCGGCGGCGGCCCGCCTAGCAGACGACAGAGGCGCATCGCGCCAAACCAAATTGACGCAATAACAAGAATGACACAGGGCAAATTCCATGGCTGACAACAAACCGGGTATCGACGAGGCACTGATCCGCAATCTCGCAAACATCCTCAACGAGACCGATCTGACCGAGATCGAGGTCGAACAGGACGATCTGCGCATCCGCGTTTCCCGCGCCGGCACGACGCAGTATGTCCAGGCACCGATGATGACAGCGCCGCAGCAGCAGATGGCAGCACCTGCCGCAGCCGTTGCCACCGCTCCGGCAGCCCCTGCGCGCAACCCCGACAACGTCGTTCTGGCGCCGATGGTCGGTACGGTCTACATGGCGTCCGCTCCCGGCGCCCGCGCCTTCATCGAAGTCGGCGCCATGGTCAAGGAAGGCCAGACGCTGCTGATCATCGAAGCCATGAAGACGATGAACCAGATCCCTGCGCCGAAGTCCGGCAAGGTGACAGAAATCCTCATCGAAGACGGGCGGCCGGTCGAATATGGCGAAGCTCTCGTCATCATCGAGTAGTAGGCCCATGCCCATGATTTCCAAGATCCTCATAGCCAATCGCGGCGAGATCGCCCTTCGCGTGCTGCGCGCCTGCAAGGAGCTCGGCATTCCGTGCGTTGCCGTTCACTCGACGGCCGATGCCGATGCGATGCATGTGCGGCTTGCCGACGAGAGCGTCTGCATCGGCCCCCCGCAGGCCCGCGATAGCTATCTCAACATCCACCAGATCGTTGCTGCCTGCGAGATCACCGGCGCAGATGCCGTGCATCCCGGCTACGGCTTCTTGTCAGAGAACGCCAAGTTCGCCGATATACTCGAGGCCCACGGCATCACCTTCATCGGGCCGACGGCCGAACATATCCGGCTGATGGGCGACAAGATCACCGCCAAGCTGACGGCTGTCGAACTCGGCATTCCGGTCGTTCCCGGCTCCGACGGCGAGGTCAAGACAGAAGCCGACGCCATCAAGACGGCTGCCGAAATCGGCTACCCCGTGCTGATCAAGGCAACGGCCGGCGGTGGCGGACGCGGCATGAAGCTGGCACACTCGCCGGATGATGTGCTCGAGGCCTGGTCGACGGCGCGCTCGGAATCGCTTGCTGCCTTTGGCAACGACGCCGTCTACATGGAAAAATACCTGACGACGCCGCGCCATATCGAAGTTCAGGTGTTCGGCGACGGCGAAGGCAACGCCATCCATCTCGGTGAGCGCGACTGCTCGCTGCAGCGGCGCCATCAGAAGGTCTGGGAAGAAGCCAATTCGCCGGCGCTCAATGTCGAGCAGCGGATGAAGATCGGCCAGATCTGCGCCGATGCCATGAAGAAGCTGAAATATCGCGGCGCCGGCACCATCGAGTTTCTCTATGAAAACGGCGAGTTCTATTTCATCGAAATGAACACCCGCCTGCAGGTCGAGCATCCCGTCACGGAAGCCATCACCGGCATCGATCTCGTGCACGAGCAGATCCGCGTTGCCTCCGGTGGCGGTCTTTCGGTGACGCAGGACGAGGTACATTTCCAGGGCCACGCCATCGAATGCCGGATCAACGCCGAGGACGCGCGCACCTTCGTGCCCTCGCCCGGCACGATCACGCATTTCCATGCGCCCGGCGGTCTTGGCGTGCGCATCGATTCCGGGGTGTATCAGGGCTACAAGATCCCGCCCTACTACGACAGCCTGATCGGCAAGCTGATCGTTCACGGCCGCACCCGTGTCGAATGCATGATGCGGCTTCGTCGTGCACTCGACGAATTCGTCGTCGACGGCATCAAAACCACCCTGCCGCTGTTCCAGGATCTGGTCTCCAACCAGGATATCGCCAATGGCGATTACGATATCCACTGGCTGGAGCACTACCTCGAAAAGCCGGTAGAGTAAGCAATGGCAGGCTCCCGCAGAAGATCGCAAGGGCTTACCCCCGAGATCCTTCTGCGGGCCTATTCCATCGGCCTTTTTCCGATGGCCGAATCGGCAGACGATCCGGAGATTTTCTGGGTCGAGCCTGAGATGCGTGGTATCCTGCCGCTCGATGGGTTCCACGTCTCCAAAAGTCTCGCCAAGACCGTCCGCAAATCCCCCTTCGACATCCGCTTCGATTACGATTTCGACGCCGTCATATCAGCCTGCGGCGAGGCCACGACCGGCCGGCCATCCACCTGGATCAATTCCACAATCCGCAACCTCTACTCCGCCCTCCACCGCGTCGGCCACACCCATTCGGTCGAAGCCTGGGACGGCAACCAGCTCGTCGGCGGCCTGTACGGCGTCTCGCTCGGCTCAGCGTTTTTTGGCGAAAGCATGTTTTCGCGCAGAACGGATGCCTCGAAGATCTGCCTGGTGCATCTCGTGGAGCGCCTGCGGGCCAAGGGGTTTACGCTGCTGGACACCCAGTTCACGACCGAGCATCTCAAGAGCTTCGGCGCCATCGATGTGCCGAAGGACGAGTATGCGGTGCTGTTGAAGGCGGCGATGGAAAGCCGCAATCTGGAATTCTGAGGCGTGAGCAGAATTTGCTGCCCAAGTTAGCGAAGAATCGGGAAGGCAAAGGCAATCGCAAGGCCGGAGAGCGCAATCCCACCCTCCCTCTTCCCTGTGCTCGTCACAGGGATCCAGTAAGCCCAAGTCCTTGGGCGTGTCCTACATCTTTTCTATCTGTGAAAGTCATACTACGTCGCAGACGCGACGTGCCTGGATTCCTGTGACGAGCACAGGAATGAGGGAGGCGGGGCGGCGACCAAGTAAGATGAGTAAACCGCGTTCTTGCTCATTGGGTACTGGATCCAGTGGTGACGTATCCATTGACCCATCAACACCACCCTAATTCGTCTTCGCCGCATCCGGTGGTGGGACGTCGGACTTTTGTTTACACTCTTTCAGCCAGACGTCGTAGATCGGGTGCTCGACGGCGTTGAGGCCGGGGCTGTCTGCGAACATCCAGCCGGTGAAGATGCGGCGGATGCGGCGGTCGAGCGTGATTTCGTCGACCTCGACGAATCCGTCGACCTTTTGCTGCTCGGCATCGTCGCGCGAATAGCAGGCTTTTGGCGTCACCTGAAGGGCACCGAATTGGACGGTTTCGTTCAAGTATACGTCAAATGTGGTGATACGGCCGGTGATCTTGTCGAGGCCTGAAAACACTGCGACAGGATTGGAGATACGGGCGGCTTCGGCCGGGGCGGATACTGCAATGGCGCCAAGGGCAAACATCGCTGCGGTCGCCGCACGCAAAGAAGCGCCTCGCGTGAAAAACGTCATATCCGCCAGTCTCCAGCGTGGTATCGGTCGGCAGAGCTCATGCGACGAGCAGCCGGTTTACAGCGCGTAAACGCCAAATGTGGCCAAAGCGCGGGTTGAACGATCCGATCAGTTGCCGGGCGTCCATGCGTCGTAGTCGCCGGTGACGCGCGGGCGCTCGCCGGCAACGGCAAGCGAGCCCGGCGGACGATAGGCCTGCGGCGTGCCCGTCAGGTTCTGCTTGTGAGCCTTCTGCCATTCCTTGGGGACGTAGGTCTCCTCCGACGGCGGAACGTCTGTGCGATGGTGCATCCAGCCGTGCCAGCCCGGCGGGATAGCCGAGGCCTCGGCATAGCCGTTATAGACGACGTAGCGCTTGCGCAGGCCGTAGGACGACATGCCGCCTTCATAGTAGACGTTGCCGGCTTCATCCTCGCCGACGCGCTTGCCGAAGCGCCAGATCGCCAGCCGGGTGCCGACAGTCGCACCGTTCCACCAGGTGAAGGTCAGCAGCAGGAATTTCATCATTGTCTTTTCCTCGAGGCCCGGCGAACCGGCGCGGGCGGGAGCAGAATTCGATCCAAAGCTTATGCCGCCGGAAGAAAATATTGTCCAGCGATTCCAGCCGATCAGGCTGTCATTTAAGCGCCATCTTGAAGCCGAGATGGCTCGGCTTGAAGCCCAGCCGCTCGTAGAAGCGATGGGCATCCTTGCGGGTCGCGTTGGATGTCAGCTGCACCAGCCTTGCGCCACGACGCTTTGCGTCCGCGATACAGTGGTGGATCATCGCAGCACCGATCCCCTGCCCGCGCATGTCGTCGCGCGTCTGCACCGCCTCGATGATCATTGCCGACCCGCCCCGGCCCGTGAGCGAGGTGGTGAACATGGTCTGGAAGGTGCCGACGACTTCGCCGTTGCGCTCCGCGACATAAAGGGTCTGGTCGGGCGAGGCTGCGATTGTCCGGAAGGCTTCGAGATAAGCGGGGAACGCTTCCGCATCCAGCGTGTCGCCATGGCCGCCGAGCGGGTCGGCCGCAAACAGCGCGATCAGGGCGGGCAGGTCTGCCTCGCGGGCTTCGCGGATGGTCAGGCTGGTCATGGAGTTCTACCTTCGTGGCTGGCCATCTGGTGGCTGGTTCATGGCACCGTCTGCATCGTATTCATCTCGCCGAGACTGCAGCGAGTAACCCCCTCTGTCGGCTACGCCGACATCTCCCCCACAAGGGGGAGATCAGCCGCAACCGCCGGGTCGCCTGACCAAAGGGCAAAGAAACGTCACTGCCTTTGGGACAGGCGATGCATCTCCAGCCAATCTCCCCCCCTTGTGGGGGAGATGTCACGAAGTGACAGAGGGGGGCGAGCTTGCGCCGGATGAAATGATGCCGAGTCAGCCAGCAACGCGATGGAAAGCGGAGAGACATTCTGTCGATCAGTGGTTCGTCAAGGCGCGCTCTAACACCAGTGTCGGCAAGCCGGATTGCTTCGGGCCATCATTCTTGTTCCGACCAACTTCATCGAAGCCGAGGCTCTGGTAGAAGGCGATGGCCGGTGCATTTTCCGGCTCTACCTCGACACGCATCCGATCGGCATCGGGAAAACAGGTCTCGAGCTCTGCGAAGAGATCGCGACCGACACCCTGCCGCTGCGCCGAAGGCCTGACGTAGAGCATGTGCAGCACGGCGACCTTGGCCGTCTCCTCGGACAGGGCCGCGTAACCCATGCCGCCGAGCTCCTTGCCGTCATCGGCGACGACAAACTCGGAATCCTTCTTCTCCAGGCGCGTTTTCAGCGCTGCAGCCGAATGCCACGACGCATGGATCTCCTCGACCTTGGCTGCGCCGTAGAGATTGTCGTAGGTCGCGTGCCAGGTCTCGTTCAGCAGCGCGCGGACTTTGTCGAGGTCGCGGGCGCTGGCGGTGCGCACGAAGTACATGCCTACTCCTCAACGATGCCGAGCTTGGCCTTGACCAAAGCCTGCACGGCCTGCGGGTTCGCCTTGCCGCCGGTCGACTTCATCACCTGGCCGACGAACCAGCCGGCGAGTGTCGGCTTGGCCAGAACTTTGGCGACCTGATCCGGGTTGGCAGCGATGATCTCATCGACCGCCTTTTCGATGGCGCCGGTATCCGTCACCTGGCGCATGCCGCGGCTTTCGACGATCTCGGCCGGATCGCCACCCTCGTTGAGGATGATCTCGAAGACATCCTTGGCAATCTTGCCGGAGATGGCCTCGGACTTGATCAGGTCGAGGATGCCGCCGAGCTGGATTGCGGAAACCGGAGTCTCTTCAATGCTTTTACCGGTTCTGTTCAAGGCGCCTAACAAGTCGTTGATGACCCAGTTTGCGGCCATCTTGCCATCGCGGCCGGCGGCCAGTGCCTCGTAATAATCGGCAATCGCCTTCTCGGAGACCAGCACAGACGCGTCATAGACGGAGAGGCCGAGTTCGCGCACGAAGCGCTCCTTCTTGGCATCCGGCAACTCCGGCAGATCCTTGGCGAGTGCGGCGATGAAGGCATCGTCGAATTCCAGCGGCAAAAGGTCCGGATCGGGGAAATAGCGGTAGTCGTGCGCGTCTTCCTTGGAGCGCATCGAGCGGGTCTCACCCTTGGCGGGATCGAACAGCCGGGTTTCTTGGTCGATGGAGCCGCCATCTTCCAGAATGGCGATCTGGCGGCGGGCTTCGTATTCGATGGCCTGGCCGATGAAGCGGATGGAGTTGACGTTCTTGATCTCGCAGCGCGTGCCGAAATCGCCGCCGGGCTTGCGCACGGAAACGTTCACGTCGGCGCGCATCGAGCCCTCGTCCATGTTGCCGTCGCAGGTACCGAGATAGCGTACGATCGAGCGCAGCTTGGTCATGTAGGCCTTGGCTTCGTCGGACGAGCGCATGTCGGGCTTGGAGACGATCTCCATCAGCGCCACGCCGGAGCGGTTGAGGTCGACATAGGACATGGTGGCGTGCTGGTCGTGCATCGACTTGCCGGCGTCCTGCTCGAGGTGAAGGCGCTCGATTCCGATCTCGATATCCTCGAACTGGCCCTGGCGATCGGGGCCGAGCGAGATGACGATCTGGCCTTCGCCGACGATCGGGTCCTTGAACTGCGAGATCTGGTAGCCCTGCGGCAGGTCGGGATAGAAATAGTTCTTGCGGTCGAACAGCGAGCGCTTGTTGATCTGCGCCTTCAGGCCGAGGCCGGTGCGCACCGCCTGCTTGACGCATTCCTCGTTGATCACGGGGAGCATCCCGGGCATGGCGGCATCGACCAGCGATACGTTGGAATTGGCCGGTTTGCCGAACTCGGTGGAGGCGCCGGAGAACAGCTTGGACTTGGAGAGGACCTGCGCATGCACCTCCATGCCGATGACCACTTCCCAGTCGCCTGTGGCGCCGGGAATGAAGCGTTTCGGATCAGGCGTGCGGACGTCGACAAGGGTCATGGGATGCTCTTCAAAGGCTGGATTTCTTGTCTGTGAGGTAAAGGAAATGGCTTTGGCGTGCAAGGCTTTCGGGCGCTGCAGACGGCAATTGATCGACGCCAGCGCCCCTTGGCCGACCATTGCCTTGCCGGAACGCCGGAGCGCCCAAAATATAGGTGACGCGCACGCGGGAGAATGACGATGGCCGCTTCGACCGACCCCTATGACCTCGACAGGTTTGTCGAGGCGCAGGCTGGCATATACGAACAGGCGCTGGCGGAACTCCTGGCCGGTTCCAAGCGCTCGCACTGGAGGTGGTTCGTCTTTCCGCAGATAGCCGGGCTTGGTGCATCTTCAATGGCGCAGCGATATGCGATCCGCTCCAAGGAGGAAGCCTCGGCTTATATCTCCCACCCGCTGCTCGGGAAACGGTTGACGGCCTGCGTGCAGGCAATGCTCTCTGCCGGAGGTACGTCCGACGGCGGGCGCTCCGCCCACGCCATTCTCGGTTCTCCCGACGATCTGAAATTCCGACCGAGCATGACGCTCTTCGCAGCTGTCAGCGGGCGCGATTCGCTTTTCCAGCGGGCACTCGATCGCTTCTTCGACGGGATCCCCGACGACCGGACGCTGGCCCTCATAGGAAGCTGAGACCTCGACCCCTTTCAGAAGCTGGTGCCGTAAAGGTCGCCGTCCGGCGGAAGCAGCGATTTAGACAGGCCGACGGTCGGCAGATCCCGGTCGAGGGAGGGCGAATAGACGACAGACAGCCAGTGGACGGTATAACCATGCGTCTTGAAGAAGCCGATAGCCTCGGCATTGCCGGAGTGGGTCTGCAGCGCTGCGGTGTCGAAGCCCTGAGCGGCAATATCGCTCTCGATCTGCGCCAGCAGGGCCGAACCCAGTCCCTGCCTGAGTTCGTCAGGGTCGATCCAGAAATCCGTGATGTTCTCGTCCAGCTTTTCACGCGCCGCCCAGCCGCAGGCAACCCCGTGATTTTCGACAACGGTGATCGTCAGCCAGGAGTCGCGGGTAAAATTCGAGAAGGAGTCCCTCGCGCCGTCCATCATGACGTCGCTGTCCCCAATCGCCGCCATGGCCTTCTGCCAGGCGCGAAGCCCGATGTTGGTCAGGATCTCCGTCTCGCCTTCATGGGCATTGCGAATGTGAATCATGAGCACCCCACGCGTTACTGACCCAGTAAAACATTTGATGACAGCTTTTGCCAGATGCTCAGCGAAGCTGGCTAAGAGACAGTCACGGTTTCCGTGGCTGTACACAACCGCTGGTCAGCGAGACCTTATTGAGCGGGAGAGCCTTTGGTGCCGCCAACGAGGCAAGGCCCGGATTGATGACTTTGGTTCCGGGCTTCTACGTCCGCTCAATCAGAACCCAAACCGGCAGGAAGTAAATCGAGATAGCCCAACAGGACGTAAACCAGCGCGAACACGATCACCACCATCAGCAGATAGCATGCAACCTCCAGCGCGACTTTGATCATATCGGTCGGCTTGGACGAGGTCCGTTGGTCGTGATGCCACTTTATGGCGAAGAACATACCCGTTCCCAACGCCAGAACTTTGAACGTAATGAATAATATAGGGACCCAATCCATGGCTTGAATATTTCCTGGCTATTGATCGACGCCCATGCCGATCTCCGAGGAAGTCAGACAGGTCATGGCGCGCGTGTACATGAAGGCACTTTGCCAGGATGCTCGAGGGCGTCCGTAAGCTCCGGCATGTGCGTAGCGCACCATACCGACGGGGTTTCAATTCATCTGTTGCGGACGAATGTCACATCGAGCCCGCGATCTCCGACCGCGAACCCGCATTCAGGCTCCTACCACCACTTGGCAGGCGTGAACTTGCCGGCTGCCTGCTCGATGACATGAGCGGTCTTGAACAGAGTTTCCTCGTCGAACGGCTTGCCGATGAGCTGCAGGCCGAGCGGCAGGCCCTTCGCGTCAAGACCGGCGGGGACGGCGATGCCTGGCAGGCCAGCCATATTGACCGTCACCGTGAAGATGTCGTTGAGGTACATCTTGACAGGATCGGCGGCCAGTTCCTCATCGGCAATGCCGAAGGCGGAGGACGGCGTGGCGGGCGTCAGGATGGCATCGACACCGGCATGGAAGGCAAGTTCGAAGTCGCGCTTGATCAGCGTGCGGACTTTTTGCGCCTGCAGGTAATAGGCATCGTAATAGCCGGCCGACAACACATAGGTGCCGATCATGATGCGGCGCTTGACCTCGGTGCCGAAGCCCGCAGCGCGGGTCTTCTCGTACATGTCGAGGATGTCCTTGCCGTCGACGCGCAAGCCGTAGCGGACGCCGTCATAGCGGGCAAGGTTCGACGAGGCTTCGGCCGGAGCGACGATGTAGTAGGCCGGTAGCGCGTATTTGGTATGCGGCAGCGAGATATCGACGATATCGGCGCCGGCATCCTTCAGCCAGGAAATGCCCTTCTGCCAAAGGGTCTCGATTTCGCCGGGCATACCCTCGACGCGGTATTCGCGCGGAATGCCGATCGTCATGCCCTTCAGCGACTGGCCGAGCGCTGCCTCATAGTCTGGGACGGGAAGATCAACCGATGTGGTGTCCTTGGCGTCGACAGATGCCATCGACTTCAGGAGGATGGCGGCATCGCGCACGTCCCGGGCAATCGGGCCGGCCTGGTCGAGCGACGAGGCGAAGGCGACGATACCCCAGCGCGAGCAGCGGCCGTAGGTCGGCTTTATACCAACGGTACCGGTGAAGGCGGCTGGCTGGCGGATCGAGCCGCCGGTGTCTGTGGCAGTGGCGCCGGCGCAGAGATGCGCCGCAACCGCGGCAGCAGACCCGCCGGAGGAGCCGCCGGGCACGAGCTGCTGGTTGGAGCCCGCAGCGCGCCAGGGGTTGATGACAGGGCCGTAATAGGAGCTTTCGTTCGACGAGCCCATGGCGAATTCGTCCATGTTCAATTTGCCGAGCATGACGGCGCCGTCGTTCCAGAGGTTCTGGATAACGGTCGATTCGTAACGCGACTCGAAGCCGTCGAGGATGTGGCTGCACGCCTGGGTGTGGACGCCTTCCGTGCCGAACAGATCCTTGATGCCGAGCGGAATGCCTTCCAGCGCACCGGCCGAACCGGCGGCGATGCGAGCGTCGGAGGCCTTGGCCATGTCGAGCGCCTTGTCGGGCGTCACCTTGACATAGGCATTCAGCGCGCCATTGGCCGCGTCGATGGCCGCGACGTAGGCGGTCGCAAGCTCGGTCGCGGTGATCTCCTTGCCACGCAGCTTGTCGCGGGCTTCGGCAATGGTCAGGCTGGTCAGTTCGCTCATGATCGGTTCACTTCAGGTCTGGAAAGGCTGCGGTCGGATGGATCGGAACGGCGCGGATGGCCTATTCGACGACCTTCGGAACGAGGAAGAAATTGCGGTCGGTGAGCGGCGCATTGGCGACGACGTCGTCAGCCTTGCTGCCGTCAGTTACGGCGTCTTCGCGCTTCTTCATGGCCATCGGCGTGACCGAGGTCATCGGCTCGATGCCCGTCACATCAACCTCGGAGAGTTGCTCGACAAAGCCGAGGATGCCGTTCAGCTCGCCGACCATTCGGTTGGCTTCATCCTCGGTGACGGCGATACGGGCAAGGCGCGCAACGCGCTTGACGATGGCAAGATCGACGGACATGAAATTCTCCGGCTGGGATGTGTTTCCCACGCTATAAAGGCCATGTCCGTCGGGTGCAACTGCAGTATGTTTCGACAGGGTTATTTCTACAGAGAGAGTCCCTTTGTCTTGGGCGCTAATGTTACCCTAGTGACAGACTATATTATACGCTTTCCTGCTGGAAAATTTCATTACCAAGTAAATGATGAAGTAAATTGTCGAAATTTTTTAATGACGTAAATTTGTTACGTTTAATTGATCTATGCCCAGAGCGCTCAGCCTTGACTCCCTGCGCATTACCTTTGGTATGCTTGACGACATTCATTTCGCTTACATCGGGCAGCGGTTGGCCGGGTACATCGCCAAACCAACGAAACTCCCTGAAGTTTAAGGCGTCGTCTACTACGATCCAAATGACACAGCCACTCGGCTTTTCGGCCAGTCGAAGGTTCACTCCTACCTCCGCACGAGCACCATTCTCGATGCTGACCTTAAGCTGGATGTGCCGAGTTACATGTCTACATGTCAGGACCAAGTCGTAGCCGCCGGCATCAAATTCACTTTTAAGAATTTCGGCATCGACTATCTCTTTTTGCCAAAGAGACCTCAAAATCTCTCCCGCAAAGAGATGCTCAATAATGTTCTCCCGCAATGTGGAATGGATAGAGTGCTTGTCTTTTATTGCCATTACCTGTCTCCGATAGGCTGAACTATTTTCAACCTATCGGAGCATACAGTTTAACAACTGCAAGTAAATCAGAACGTAATTTCCTCACCGACCTTCGGCACGACGACCTTTGCGGATGCGCCTTCCATGGCGGTGACGAACTTTTCGGCTGTCGCATCGATGATCGGGAAGGTGCCGTAGTGGCAGGGGATCACCGACTTGAAGTTGAAGAATCGCTGGCAGGCAAGCGCAGCCACGGCACCGCCCATCGTGTAGCGGTCGCCGATCGGCACCAGACCGATTTCAGGCTGGTGCAATTCGTTGATCAGCGCCATGTCACCGAAGATATCGGTATCGCCCATGTGGTAGAGGGTCGGCGCGTCATCGAAATGCAGGACGAGGCCGTTCGGATTGCCGAGCGCGTGCGAAACGCCGTCTTCCGTTTGCTGGGCCGACGAATGCAGGGCGTTGGTGAAGGTCACGGTGAAGCCGTCGAAGTGGATCGTGCCGCCGGTGTTGCCGGATTCGATCTTCTCGACGCCTTTGCCGCTGAGCCAGGCTGCGAGATCGGCATTGGCGAGAACGGTCGCGCCGGTCTCCTTGGCAATCGCTGCCGTGTCGCCCACGTGATCGGCGTGGCCGTGTGTCAACAGGATATGGGTGACACCCTTGGACACGTCGGCAACCGTCAGGCCAGCTGCGGAGAAGGACTGGTTATAGCTCAGGAACGGGTCGATCAGGATCGTTGCCTTGGAAGTCTCGATGCGGAATGCGGCATGGCCGAGCCAGGTGACTTTCATGGGATAACTCCGTGAATTGAGGGATGCAAATTCGAACCTTGATGCTAAGGACACTAGCGACATAGCCCAAAAGGCAAAAAATGACAGTGATCCGCCGCTCAATTTCTTTTGACGAGACAATATCCCGATGACAGTCCTCACCATCGAAGAACTGGCGGAAACCCTGCTGCCGAATCAGGCGATTGCAGGCCTCGACCTCGGCACGAAGACCATTGGGCTGTCGATGTCGGATATCGGGCGAAGACTGGCGACGCCACGTCCGGTGCTGCGGCGGGTGAAGTTTACGCCCGATGCTGCAGCACTGCTGGCGTTTGCGGAGAAGGAAAAAGTAGCAGCGTTCATCATCGGCCTGCCAGTCAACATGGACGGCTCGCAGGGGCCGCGGGTCCAGGCGACCCGGTCTTTCGTGCGGGCCATGTCGGACAAGACCGCCCTGCCCTTCGTCTTCTGGGACGAGCGCCTGTCGACGGTCGCAGCAGAACGTCAGCTGATCGCCATGGATGTTTCAAGGGCAAAACGTGCCGAGCGCATCGATTCGGCAGCGGCCAGCTTCATTCTTCAGGGCGCGCTCGACAGGCTGTCTTCGCTGTCCCGCAATCGATCGCCGGATCTCGAGGCCTGACGCGCCTGCCACCAGGCTGCAATCAGCTTGCGCTTGCGAAAGCCGATCAGCGCGAAGACCACGAGACTATCGACGATAATAGCGCGCAGCACCAGCGGTGGGATCGATTCCGGGGGTAGTCCGAGGACTTTACCGTAGACCTGAAATGTCAGGTCGTGAACCTCGCGGGTGTACATGAATATGCCGAAACTGATGTCGTAGTAGGACAGCCAGTACCAGCTGCCGAGGAAGAAGATCGGCCCGCCCCAGAACAGCAGAAACCACTTCATGCGGCCTCTCCCCGATATCCGACGCCATCTCCGCTGCAAAGGACCAGCCCGCTCACCAGCGCCAATGAGCCCAGAATCACCGCAGGCACTGCAATATTGAGAGCCAGGACGGCGAAAAACATCATTGAAATCAGGAATAGAGCGGCTTTAGCCGGTTTTGCTGTCATGGCCACACTGGTTAACAATTGATGACCGCGCCACCTTGTGCCGTCAGCCGGCCTCCCGCAACGTAAACCATTCGTTAAGGTTAACGGCCTGTGGAGAACTTGTCTCAGCCGTAGACGGCGCGGACGATGCGCTTCAGGCCGGTGGCTGCCTTGTCCCAGTCCTTCTCGCTCCTCAGCGACAATCCCGCGCATTGGCCGCCGATGGCTGCCGAGAGCACCAGATGCTGGATGGCCGCGAGAATGATGGCGTTGACGGCAACCGCATCGACACCTTTGGGAGGCACAAGCGATCCGCGCATCCGGTCGATCCAGGCGGCCAGCGCCTTGGATCGCGCCTCGGACAATTTTCGCACTTGTTCCGTCTGCTCCGACACCTCCCAGGCGACGATGCGACGCATCAGCGGATCGGCGCGCAGTGCAGCCAGGAAAAGCAGCGCCAGCCGCTCCATCAAGTCGCCGTAGGTCAGCATGAACATGCCACCGCTGTCGTCGGGAATGCGATCCCTCACCCAGCTGCCAAGATCAGCACCGATAGCCTCGACCAGACCGTCGAGCCCGCCATAATAGCGGTAGATCAGTTGCTTGTCGCAGCCGGCGCGACGGGCCACGGCATTGATGCCGAACGCCTGGAAGCCGTGTTCGGCCAGGAGTGCCTTGGCGGATTCGAGGATATTGCGTTCGGTTGCAAGTCGGTTGCGCAGCGGCTTTACCGGCTCGGAGAGAAGCGCAACGGAGTTCTTCTCCAGAAAAAGGACCGAATCTGCCATATCGTTTTTGTCTGTGGTCATCGCCAGTGACTATCAGCCGGTCATTTCGCCGACAACGCAGGGCTTTTCAAAGGTTGTGGATAGCGCTGCACCAAGTAACACCGCCAGAGTAAAGCGTTGGATGAACTAAAGGCTGCTGCGCGAAAAGAGCATCACTATCCGCAAGTCAATCGATCTCATCATGGCACGTTCTGCGTAGAAGAGGGCCTGCGTAGAAGAGGGCCATAGCCTCAGACTGCTGACAAAGGTATTATCCGACAACTCTGCAGGTCACTCGGGAATTTGAGCCGGTTGCCAAACTCCCCTCATCCTCGCCCTCCCTCCTCCTCGCCCTTGTGGCGGGGATCCAGTCAGCTCAAGTCCCTGTGAGCTGAAAGAGTCGTTTGACCCGACAGACGTCGTGTCGCTGGCCCGGCAACAAGAGCGAGTATGAGGGAGAGTATGGTATCGATCTCGTCAAACACATTTCTTCAGGGTTGTCAGTAGTCTGCGGGATAGCCTTCTGCATCGTGATCGCGATTTCGATCCCATGCGGGACCATCTCGGCCTGAAAGTCGTGACGCACTGATTTTCATTGTAATCAAAGCCTACGCCCGAACCACACCGTGGTTTCGGAGAGCGGCGCTACGGGTGGGGATAATTGCGCAAATCCGCGCTTCGGCCAGAAGCGCGAGGCGCCGTGGTTGGCAGTATTGGTTCCCAAGTGGATGCCGCCGACGCCGGCCTGTCGGGCCATTGTGATCCAGCGGTCGAGGAGCGCTGTGCCTATTCCCTGTTGCTGCAGGCGCGGCAGAAGGTTCATGTGCACATGCGCCGGATAAGGTTCGATGAGGCTTTCGGGCGTATGGCGGAGGTGGTGGATCATGAAGCAGCGGCGCTCGTCGGCGTTCCATTGCGACGATGGGCCGCTCGGCTCCGGATAGATCGCGCGAAGACCAGGCCACCAGTCCTCTTCAAGCCTGTCCTCGAAGGCGGCCGTGTCGAACACGCCGAGGATATAGCCGCCGACACCCTCCTCGTCCTCGGCGACGAGCACGGTTTCCGGACTGAACTTCGCATAGGGGCCAACGTAGATATGCCCCATCAACCGACCATCGATGTAGAGGTGCCAGGCATCGCCGCCGGCATGGCCTGTCGCGAGCGAGATGGCGTAGAGGCTGTCGATATCGGAGGGACGAAAGCTGCGAAGCGTTACCACATGTCCCCCCTTGCGTTTCGATGCGCGCCGAACTCTCCGTCAGGTCGCGGGTGGATAGAGCAGGTCGACGATGTAGCTGGCGTCGAAACGGCTGTCGAGCATGCCGTAGGTCGAGCGCCAGCCGCCGGCCAGACGCGTTTCGATGAAGGCATCGGCGACTTTGCCGGCACCGAGCCGGTAGAGTTCGGCGGCGGCGGCAGCCAAGGCGAGCTGCTCGATCAGCAGCCGGGCAGCGCCCTCGTCGCGCTCGCAGAGCGCCATGGCGGCACGCAGCACGGCGATGGTCTTCTTGCCGGCCGGACCGAGATCGCGGGCAAGTCCGGCGAATACCGTTTCAAACAGGTCTCGACCACGGTTGAGAACGCGCAGAAGATCGAGCGCCATGACATTGCCGGAGCCTTCCCAGATGGCGTTGACCGGCGCCTCGCGGTAGTGGCGAGCAATGGGGCGTTCCTCGATATAGCCGCTGCCGCCGATGCATTCCATCGCCTCGTAGATCAGCGCCGGGGCGATCTTGCAGCACCAGTATTTGGCAACCGGCGTCATCACCCGGGCGTAGGCTGCGTCGTCAGCGCTGTCGCGGGCCTTGTCGAAGGCTTCGGCCAGACGGAACGAAAGGGCAGTCGCACCGGCGACGTCGAGCGCCATGTCTGCGAGCACGCGCGTCATGATCGGTTGGCTCACCAGCGGCTTGCCGAACACGCTGCGACCGCGCGCGTGGTGCACCGCTTCGGCGAGCGACGCGCGCATGATGCCCGACGACGCCAGCGCACAATCGAGCCGCGTCAGGGTCACCATGTCGAGAATCGTCCGGACGCCGCCATCGGGAGTGCCGAGCAGGAAGCCGAACGTATCGGTGAATTCAACTTCGGCGGACGCATTCGAGCGGTTGCCGATCTTGTCCTTCAGGCGCTGGAAATGCAGCCCGTTGGCCGAGCCGTCCTCGAGCAGCCGTGGCACCAGGAAGCAGCCCAGCCCGTCGCCCGTCTGGGCGAGCATGACGAAGGCATCGCTCATCGGCGCCGACAGGAACCATTTGTGGCCGGAGAGCCGATAGATGCCCTCCCCCACCCGCTCGGCCGACGTGACATTGGCGCGCACATCCGTGCCGCCCTGCTTTTCCGTCATACCCATGCCGATGGTGACGGCGGATTTCTGCATGGCCGGCTTGTTGGTGGAATCATATTTCCGCGACAGGATTTTTGGCGCCCAGTCCTTCTGGACCGCAGGGGCTGCCATCATCGCCGCCACCGAGGCGCTGGTCATCGTCAGCGGGCAGAGATGGCCGCATTCGAGCTGCGCTGTCAGGTAGAAGCGCGCGGCTCGTACCTTGTGCGCCTGGTCCTTGGCCTCGACATCCGCCTGCGGATCCCAGATCGAGGAATGAAGCCCCGCCGACATCGAGCGGCGCATCAGCGCATGCCAGGCCGGATGGAACTCGACGATATCCAGCCGTTCGCCGCGCGGCCCGTGCGTCTTCAGCTGCGGCACGCCCTGGTTTGCCATCCGTGCCAATTCCTGCGCTTCATGCGACGTCACGAAACGCCCCATCTGCTCGAGGTCTTCGCGAATGCTGCGCGGCAGATTGGCCGTCAGGTCAACGATCAGCGGATCGGAACGGTAGGCATTGATGCCGGACCAAAGGCTCGGCTGGTTCAGATCGGTCAACGGGTCTTCGTTCCGGGGCGCTTGGGTCATGATTCGCTTCTAGCCGAAGTCACCTATGGTGGAAACGTCCAGGCAAAAGATTCATGGCGATGTACACAGTGGGGCTGGCTTATTCGCGCTGGATGCTGCGAAGCTTCAGACGAAAGGTCGTCGCATTCCCACACGGAGCAGTTGGTCTTGGCCTCCGCCAGCGGGATGGCAACCGCCATGTCTGCGTATGCCCGTGAAACTGGAGGCGACCGCCAAGTACTTCTGGGTAGCTGTAGTGCCATCGTATCCCATACTAGTGGATGGAATCTAACGCTTGGTGCCCGCGTTTAACGGCGGCGATGATTTTGTCGGGATCGGCGGTCCAAGTGAAGGGCTTTGGCTTTTTGTTGTGCTCAACGAGGAAACGGTTGATGGCGGCCTGGAGATCGACGACGGAATGGAAAACGCCGCGTTTCAGACGCCGCTTCGACAGCCTGGCGAAGAAACCCTCCACCGCGTTGAGCCATGAGCTTGAAGTCGGAGTGAAGTGGAAGGTGAAACGCTCGTGACGGTCGAGCCAGGCTCTCACCTTGGGATGCTTGTGGGCAGCATAGTTGTCGAGGATGACGTGGACGGCCTTGTCGTCCGGCACCTGGGCGTTAATGGCGTTGAGGAAGCGGATGAACTCCTGATGACGATGACGCTGCATGTTGCGGCCGATGACGGTGCCGTCGAGCACGTTGAGGGCGGCAAACAGCGTGGTTGTGCCGTGCCGCTTGTAGTCGTGGGTCATGGTGCCGAGCCGACCCTTCTTCATCGGCAGGCCCGGCTGGGTGCGGTCGAGCGCCTGGATTTGGCTTTTCTCATCGACCGACAACACGACGGCGTGGGCTGGCGGATCAACATAGAGGCCGACAACGTCTCGCAGCTTGTCGACGAATTTCGGGTCGTTGGACAATTTGAACTGCCGCCACCGATGAGGTGCGAGGCCATGCGCTTTCCAGATACGCCTGACTGCGCTGGCGCTGATGCCGGCGGCCGTCGCCATCATGTCGGCCGTCCAGTGCGTCGTCTCGCCCGGCGGATCAGCCAGCGTCAGGGCCACCACACGCTCGGCGACATCGGGTCCGAGCCGCACAATACGCGACGGCCGCGTCTTGTCGCGCAGGAGACCCTCGACGCCTTCTGTGGCGAAGCGCTCTTGCCAGCGCCATACGCAGGTCTTCGATTTGCCGGTCTGGCGCATAATCTCGACAGTTCCGACGCCATCGGCACTCAGCAGGATGATCTCGGCCCGCCAGACGTGCTTTTGGGGCGCATTGCGATCCCTGGTCAAGGCCATCAGGCGTTGGTGATCTGTTGGCGAAACGGTGAACGATATTCCTGTGCGCATGCGCCAGACTCGCATGCCAACCCAGCAAATGGAATCCCATACAGGACTCTTATGTCAGGCGGTAACCACTAGGCCCCGAAACGCTCTAATGATACTTTGTTCAATATGCTGGAGGATTTGAACCAGTTTCGTGTGCTACCACCTCCTGAAGCCGTTTCTGAAATACGACTTTACTTTGGATCGACAACAGTCAGCCAAGCCCTCACCGTTTTGTGCGCAGCGTTGGGACGACAACCAGATGTAATTTTTTGACTAATGAAGGGATGCCGGGTGATCCTACTGAAGCCAACCTACTTGGCGCTCGACACGTCACATTTAACGCAATGGCAGCGTGACAAGTCTTCGACCGATGCAGTAGCACGCCGCCATTCGGAGGAATTTTCGTCGTGGCTAGAGGATTCCGGCACGATCCCTATGGTGACGCTCCATCATCTAGAAGAGCTTTGCGCTATCGATGATGAAGTTTTGGTGCGATCGCGCCTGCGCTTCCTTCATGCACTGCCTCTCGTTGCCTGGATTGCGACGTCATCCGTGCAGGGTGATATTGGCGGCATAACCTCGATATTAGGTGCAGAGGCCCTGTCCGCCTACCACAATCCAGGCGATGACCTCGCCACATTGCGTTCGCGTGTCACCAGTTCCATCATTCGCGTAGGCACCGGCGAAGACATGCTCGGCTCTGACCCAGACGTTTGGCTCGCATTGCGGAAGCTTTTTCTTGCTCGTTCTCACAAGGCCCGCAGCCACGTCGCTATCACACACTCGACGGCGGTCGATCTAAGATCAAAACCCATGTCGGAATTACTGGGCGGCCGGATCCGTTCGAAGGTGTCCATGAGTCGCCAATTGGATGTGATTCGAGGCAGTCTGGCGATGGATATCAGAAAATATGGTGACGGAAGGATCTCCGATCCCAACGATATTGCTGGCGGGTTCATGGAAAAAGTCGCGGATGAGATCGAGCATTTGCCATTGAAGGCTGCGGATCTTGTGTGGCAATCTCTCGCATACTTTGAAATAGAGCCTTCAGACGTCGACGTTACCGCTACCCTTGGCGAGGTGCTCGACCATGGGCAGTTTCTAAAACAGATGAAGATTTGCACTGAGGGGATGGGCATTCCGTTCCCTGAACTGAAACGCTCGGTCAAGATGGATCGGTTGCCATCGTGGATCATCTCGTCAAACTTGCGCAAACATGCCGCCACGCTTAACGAACGCAAAGGCAGCGAACTCAACGATGGCTATCTGGCGTGCCTTGCGCCCTATGCCGACGTTACAATGGTCGACAAACGGACATTTGAGAGTTTTCGACAGGCCAAACGTGCAAATCCGCGCATGGCCGCTATCTGTAATCGGATTGAGCGCGCTCCGACCTATCGAGTCATTCCCAAACTCATCTAGCCTGAAGCAATACGTCGGCCATTGGACATTGGCGGACGGGGATATTGCGCAAGCCATTCTCTTCCGCCCGACCCAAGCGGGTACGCATAGATCCCGAGTTGCCAAGGAACACCATAAACATGTTGCCGAAGTCGCCCCGCCCGGCCTGAACTCTCCGAACCGCCTTGCCCCCTCGCCGCGCGCTCATTATAGAGCCCCTGACGACATCCGAGGGCGCCCGCATGGTCTTTTTTCCCCACCGCCACCTTATCGGCATCAAAGGTCTCAAAGAGCAGGATATCACCTATCTGCTCGACAAGGCGGACGAGGCGGTGAAGATCAGCCGGCAGCGCGAGAAGAAGACGTCGACGCTGCGCGGGCTGACGCAGATCAACCTTTTCTTTGAAGCCTCGACGCGGACGCAGGCGTCGTTCGAACTCGCCGGCAAGCGGCTTGGCGCCGACGTCATGAACATGTCGGTCGGCAATTCCTCGGTGAAGAAGGGCGAAACCCTCATCGACACGGCGATGACGCTGAATGCCATGCGGCCGGACGTGCTGATCATCCGCCATTCGAGCGCCGGCGCTGCCGCATTGTTGGCTCAAAAAGTCTCCTGCGCCGTCGTCAATGCCGGCGATGGCCAGCACGAGCATCCGACCCAGGCGCTGCTGGACGCGCTGACCATCCGCCGTGCCAAGGGCAAGCTGTCGCGGATCATCGTTGCTATCTGCGGCGACGTCCTGCATTCGCGCGTCGCCCGCTCCAACATATTGCTGCTCAACGCCATGGGCGCCCGGGTGCGCGTCGTGGCGCCGGCGACGCTGCTGCCGACCGGGATGGCCGAGATGGGCGTGGAAATCTGCCACTCGATGAAGGAAGGCTTGAAGGATGCAGACGTGGTGATGATGCTGCGCTTGCAGCGCGAGCGCATGTCCGGCGCCTTCGTGCCTTCGGTGCGCGAGTATTTCCATTTCTACGGGCTCGATGCCGAGACGCTGAAAGCCGCCAAGGAGGATGCGCTTGTGATGCATCCGGGGCCGATGAACCGTGGCGTCGAAATCGCCTCCGAGGTGGCCGACGGCCCGCAGAGCGTCATTGCCGAACAGGTGGAAATGGGGGTCGCCGTCAGGATGGCCGTGATGGAAACGCTGCTTGTCTCGCAGAACCAGGGGCCGCGCGCATGAACACCATCGTCCTCACCAACGTCCGCATCATCGACCCCTCACGCCAGCTCGACGAGACCGGCACCGTTATCGTCGAGAACGGCGTCATCGTTGCATCCGGCAAGCAAGCCGATGGCCTGCCGTTTCCGGCGGGCGCCACCGTGCGCGATTGCGCCGGGCTGATAGCGGTGCCCGGCCTCGTGGATGCCCGCGTGCATGTCGGCGAACCCGGCAGCGAGTACCGCGAGACGATTGCCTCGGCCAGCCGCGCTGCAGCAGCCGGCGGCATAACCTCCTTTATCATGATGCCGGATACCGATCCCGTCATAGACGACATCGCGCTGGTCGAATTCGTCAAGAAAACGGCGCGCGACAAGGCGGTCGTGAATGTCTATCCCGCCGCTGCCCTTACCAAGGGGCTGGCCGGCACTGAAATGACCGAGATCGGCCTGTTGAGGGAAGCCGGCGCCGTGGCCTTTACAGATGGCCATGCCAGCATCCACGACGCGCAGGTGCTGCGCCGGGTTATGACCTACGGCCGCGAGTTCGGCGCCGTCATTGCTTCCGTGCCGCGCGACGAACATCTCGGCGCAGAGGGCGTCATGAACGAAGGCCTGTTCGCCAGCTGGCTCGGCCTGTCGGGTATTCCGAAGGAAGCAGAGATCATCCCGCTCGAGCGCGACCTCCGGATCGCGGCACTGACCCGCAGCAACTACCACGCCGCGATGATTTCGGTGCCTGAGTCGGCCGAGGCGATCAGGAGCGCCCGGAAACGCGGCGCCAAGGTCACCTGCGGCATCTCAATCAACAATCTGGCGCTGAACGAGAACGACATCGGCGAATACCGTACGTTCTTCAAGCTCTATCCGCCGCTCAGACCCGAAGACGACCGGATGGCTATGATCGAAGCGCTCGCCGATGGCACGATCGACATCATCGTCTCCTCGCACGATCCGCAGGATGTCGACACCAAGCGGCTGCCTTTCGCTGAGGCGGCGGACGGCGCCATCGGGCTGGAAACCATGCTGGCCGCGGCCCTGCGCCTCCACCACAGCGGCCAGGTCAGCCTGATGCGGCTGATCGATGCTCTCTCGACGCGACCGGCCCAGATCTTCGGGCTCGATGCCGGCACGCTCCAGCCGGGCGCGAAAGCCGATATCACGCTGATCGATATCGACGAGCCTTGGCTTGTCGCCAAGGACATGCTTCTGTCGCGCTCGAAGAATACACCGTTCGAGGATGCCCGGTTCAGCGGCCGGGCGGTAGCGACCTATGTGGGGGGCGCATTGGTCTATTCGCTGAACTGAAAACGGATGGAAATGCCGGACTATAGGGGGACGATTTGAACGACATCATGAACTGGCAGATCACCGTGCCGCTAGCGCTGGCAGCCCTTGCTATCGGCTATCTGCTGGGCTCCATCCCCTTTGGACTGGTGTTGACCCGCATGGCCGGGCTCGGCGATGTCAGGTCAATCGGCTCCGGCAGCATCGGGGCAACCAATGTGCTGCGCACCGGCAGCAAAAAGCTCGCAGTCGCAACGATGCTGCTCGATGCCCTCAAAGGCACCCTCGCCGCATTTGTCTGCACGCGGCTTTTTGGCGCAGAGGCCGGTCTGCTGGCGGGCTTTGCTGCGTTCATCGGCCATATCTTTCCGGTCTGGATCGGCTTCAGGGGCGGCAAGGGTGTGGCAACCTATATCGGTATCCTGCTGGCGCTGGCGCCGGTTATGGTGCTGCTGTTTGCGGTCGTCTGGCTCACTTGCGCCTTCCTCAGCCGGTACTCGTCGCTGTCCGCACTGGTTGCAACACTTGTTATTCCGGTTGCGCTGTGGATAGTGGGACCCGACAAGATTGCTGCGGCGATGACGCTGATGAGCCTCATCTGCTGGTGGAAACACAAGGCCAACATCGCCAGGCTGACTGCAGGGACGGAAAGCAAGATCGGATCCAAGGGGTAGGTTCATGGCCACGGACAGCGCAAGACGGTCTGGGATTGCGCTGACGGAAAAACAACGGATTGCCTGGCTCAGGCTGATCCGCTCCGACAATGTCGGGCCTGCCACCTTCCGCGACCTCATCAACCACTTCGGCTCGGCCGAAACCGCGCTCGCGATGCTGCCGGAATTGTCGCAGCGCGGCGGCGCAACGCGGGCTATCCGCATCTGCAGCGAAAGCGATGCCCTGCGCGAACTGGAGATTGCCGAGCGCTTCGGAGCGCGCTTCATCGGCATCGGCGAACCCGACTATCCTCCGGCGCTGCGGCAGATCGACGGTGCTCCGCCGCTGCTGGCGGCCAAGGGCAATCTTGCCACGGGCACGAAGCCCGTGGTCGGTGTCGTCGGCTCGCGCAATGCCTCGATCAGCGGCGCCAAGTTCGCGGCAATGATCGCGCGGGACTGCGGTCGTGCCGGCTATGCGGTGATCTCTGGGCTGGCGCGCGGCATCGATACGGCAGCCCATCGGGCCAGTATCGAGACCGGCACCATCGCGGCACTGGCCGGAGGACTGGACCAGCCCTACCCGCCCGAAAACGTCGGATTGCTCAATGAAATCTGGAACGGCGATGGCATGGCGCTGAGCGAGATGCCATTCGGCTGGGAGCCGAGGGCCCGCGACTTCCCCCGTCGCAATCGACTTATCGCTGGGGCCGCGCTGGGTCTGGTGGTCGTCGAGGCGGCGACACGCTCCGGCTCGTTGATCACGGCGCGGCTTGCCGGGGAATTCGGGCGGCTGGTGTTTGCCGTGCCCGGCTCGCCGCTCGATCCGCGCTGTCAGGGAACGAACGGCTTGCTGAAGGATGGCGCAATGATCGCGACCAGCCCCGGCGATATCATCGAGGCGCTGGCGCCGCTGTCGGAGATCGACCTGTTCTCGACGCCGATGGCGGAGGAGCCTGGCGAAGATCCCGGCAAGCCGATGCTCCTGCCGCCCGATGACAACGACCGCGCCCGCATCGTCGATTCGCTCGGGCCCACGCCGGTCGAGATCGACGACATCATCCGCCACACGGTGCTGGCGGCGGCATCGGTCTACCTGGTCCTGATCGAACTCGATCTCGCCGGACGGTTGCATCGACACCCCGGCGGGCTAGTGTCGCTCGCCATGCTGGATTGATGCGAGGGGTCGATGGCCGGCCTGGAGGTCGCCGGCCTCGACGTAGGCCATCTCCAGAAGGTAGCACAGAAGATCGGCACGTTCCCTTTCTGCCACCTGCCGCAACTCGCCCAACATCTGGCGGATGAATGCAAAGCTTTCCATGGAGGTCTGCCCTCCCTTATTTTTCACAGGTTTGGACGTCATTTCGTCTTCCCGTCGCAAGGGTGTATCACTGCATGGACTGTCGTTATCTCTGCATATCAAAGACGATAAAGCATTTATCTATAATTGCAATACGTTTAATATCTCGTAAAAGTTGCGTCACGTTGCAGGCGGCAAAAATGCACCGTCCCTCTTGACCGCAGCGATTTCACTGTCCATGTCGAGGGGCCGGGAAGTGAAGATTGCCCGGACACCCGCCTGTTTCTCCTCAGCGCGACCTCCTAATTAGAGAATGATCATGAATGTTGTAGTGGTAGAATCGCCTGCCAAGGCCAAGACGATCAACAAATATCTGGGACCCAACTACAAGGTCCTGGCGTCTTTCGGTCACGTGCGCGATCTGCCCGCCAAGGATGGTTCGGTTTTGCCCGACCAGGACTTCGAGATGCTCTGGGAAGTCGACGCGGCCTCGGCCAAGCGCATGAAGGATATCACGGACGCCATGAAGACGGCCGATGGCCTGATCCTCGCGACCGACCCTGATCGCGAAGGTGAAGCGATCTCCTGGCATGTGCTCGACCTTCTCAACAAGAAGAAGGTGATCGGCACCAAGAAGGTGCAGCGCGTCGTCTTCAACGCCATCACCAAGAAATCCGTTCTCGACGCCATGGCCAACCCGCGCGATATCGACGGACCGCTGGTCGATGCCTATCTGGCGCGCCGGGCCCTCGACTATCTCGTCGGCTTCAACCTGTCGCCGGTGCTATGGCGCAAGCTGCCCGGCGCCCGCTCTGCCGGCCGCGTGCAGTCTGTTTCCCTGCGTCTGGTTTGCGACCGCGAATCCGAAATCGAGCGCTTTGTCTCCGAAGAATACTGGAACCTCTCGGCGCTGCTGAAGACGCCGCGCGGCGATGAATTCGAAGCCCGCCTGACGGTCGCCGACGGCAAGCGGCTGCAGGCCCGCTCGATTGCCAACGGCGAACAGGCCGGCAATCTCAAGACATTGCTCGAAGGCGCCAGCTACGTCGTCGACACCGTCGAGGCGAAGCCCGTCAAGCGCAATCCTTCGCCGCCGTTCACCACCTCGACGCTGCAGCAGGCGGCTTCTTCCAAGCTCGGCTTCTCCGCATCGCGTACCATGCAGGTCGCGCAGCGGCTGTATGAAGGTATCGACATCGGTGGCGAGACCGTGGGTCTTATTACTTATATGCGTACCGATGGCGTGCAGATGGCGCCGGAGGCGATCGATGCGGCGCGCAGCGCCATCGGCAGCCAGTTCGGCAATCGCTACCTGCCGGAAAAGGCCCGTTTCTATTCGAGCAAGGCGAAGAATGCACAGGAAGCGCACGAGGCCGTGCGTCCTACTGACTTCGAACGCATTCCCGATCACCTGCGCAGCGCCCTCGATGCCGACCAGCTTCGTCTCTACGACCTGATTTGGAAACGGGCGATTGCCAGCCAGATGGCGTCTGCCGAGATCGAGCGGACGACCGTCGAGATCCTGGCGACCAATGGTGGCGACAAAGCCGGCCTGCGGGCCGTTGGCTCCGTCATCCGCTTCGATGGCTTCATCGCCGCCTATACCGACCAGAAGGAAGACGGCGAGCAGAGCGATGATGGCGAAGAGGACGGCCGCCTGCCGGAGATCAACGCCCGCGAGAACCTCGCCAAGCAGAAGATCAACTCGACGCAGCATTTCACCGAACCGCCACCGCGCTATTCGGAAGCAACACTTATCAAGAAGATGGAAGAGCTCGGCATCGGCCGGCCTTCCACCTATGCCGCAACGCTGGCAACCTTGCGCGACCGCGACTATGTGACGATCGACAAGCGCAAGCTGGTGCCGCAGGCCAAGGGCCGGCTGGTCACCGCCTTTCTCGAAAACTTCTTCACCCGCTACGTCGAATACGACTTCACCGCCGACCTCGAGGAAAAGCTCGACCGAATCTCGGCCGGCGAACTGAACTGGAAGGACGTGTTGCGCGAATTCTGGACGGCTTTCTTCGCCCAGATCAACGACACCAAGGAACTGCGCGTCACCAACGTCCTCGATGCGCTGAACGAGGCGCTGGCGCCGCTGGTGTTTCCGACCCGCGAAGACGGCAGCGATCCGCGCATCTGCCAGGTCTGCGGCACCGGCAACCTGTCGCTGAAGCTCGGCAAGTACGGCGCCTTTGTTGGCTGCTCGAACTATCCGGACTGCAATTTCACCCGCCAGCTCTCGTCGGAAGGCGGCACGGATGCGGAATCGACCGGCCTCAGCGAGCCGAAGGCGCTCGGCAAGGATCCGGTGACCGAGGAAGAGCTGACACTGCGCTCCGGTCGCTTCGGCCCCTACATCCAGCGTGGAGAGGGCAAGGAAGCCAAGCGCTCGTCGCTGCCGAAGGGTTGGAAGCCCGAGGATATCGATTACGAGAAGGCGATGGCACTGATCGCGCTGCCGCGCGATATCGGCAAGCATCCGGAAAGCGGCAAGATGATCTCGTCCGGCCTCGGCCGCTACGGGCCATTCCTGCTGCATGACGGCTCCTACGCCAACCTCGAGACCATCGAGGACGTATTCACCGTCGGTCTCAACCGCGCCGTTACGGTGCTCGCCGACAAGCAGGCCAAGGGCCCAAGCGGTCGCGGCACGCCGGCAGCGTTGAAGGACCTTGGCGACCATCCGGACGGTGGCGGCAAGATCACCGTGCGCGACGGCAAGTATGGGCCCTATGTCAACTGGGGCAAGGTCAATGCGACGTTGCCGAAGGGCAAGGATCCGCAGAGCGTCAGTGTCGAGGAAGCGCTTGCCCTGATCGTCGAGAAGGCCGGCAAGCCTGCCAAGCCGAAGGCTGCCGCCAAGGCCAAGGCCGCACCGAAGGCGAAGGCAGCAGCGAAGACGAAGACCGCTGCCGCATCGGCAAAGACGACCAAGACCGCCGCCAAGCCGGCAGCCAAGGCCAAGGCCAAGCCAGCCGCCAAGAAGACAGTGAAGAAGGCAGCAGAGTGAGCAGAGAACCGCGCAGCAGACCGTCGCCAGTCGAACGTCGTCTCGGCAAGCCCGTGCGTGCCGCCAAGACTGGCGCTGCCAAGGGTGATGTTACGGCGCCAGCCAGGGACACGATCGTCCAGGGTGTATTGCCGCCGCGCGAAGTCATTCTGCGCTTCATTGCCGACCATCCACAGCAAGCCTCCAAACGCGAACTGGCCAAGGCCTTCGGGCTGAAGGGCGAGCAACGCGTCGAGCTGAAAAACCTGCTGCGCGACCTCGAAGAGGACGGCATGGTGCAGAAGAACCGCAAGTCGCTGATGCGACCCGGCGCCCTTCCCCCCGTGACCGTGCTCGACATCACCACCCGCGACAAGGACGGCGAGCTGATCGGCCGCCCGGCCGAATGGCCGGAAGATGCCGGCGTCGCGCCTGCCGTTGCCATCCGCCAGACGTCTTCGCCCGCCGGCCGCAACGGCAAGGGCAAGGCACCCGTGGCCGGCATGGGCGACCGGGTTTTGGCAAAGATATTTCCGGCCGGAGACCGCGGCGGACCGGCTTACACGGCACGGATCATCAAGGTTCTAGACCGCCGCCGCAGTGCTGCACTTGGCGTTTTCCGAGAGACGCCCGGTGGTGGCGGACGGCTGATGCCGGTGGAGCGGCGCGGCGAGGAAATGGTCATCGATCCCGAGGATATCGGCACCGCGAAGGATGGCGACCTGGTCGAGATCGAAGTTGCGCGTCTCGGCCGCTTTGGCCTGCCGCGCGCCAAAGTCCTGTCGGTGCTTGGCTCCGTCGGCTCGGAAAAGGCAATCTCGATGATTGCCATCCATGCCCATGGCATCCCCTACATCTTCCCGCTGCCGGTGCTGGCCGAGGCTGACGATGCCAAGCCAGCGACGATGAAAAGCCGCGAAGACTGGCGCAACGTGCCATTGATCACCATCGATCCGGCCGACGCCAAGGACCACGACGACGCCGTATATGCCGAGCTGGACCCTTCTCCCGACAATGTCGAAGGCGTCATCGTCAACGTCGCAATCGCTGACGTCTCCTGGTATGTCAGGCCGAATTCCATGCTCGACCGCGAGGCGCAGAAGCGCGGCAACTCGGTCTATTTCCCCGACCGGGTGGTGCCGATGCTGCCGGAGCGGATCTCCAACGATCTCTGCTCGCTGAAGGAAGGCGTCGACAGGCCGGCGATTGCCGTGCGCATGGTGTTTTCGCGCGAGGGCCGCAAGATTGGCCACACCTTCCACCGCATCATGATGAAGAGTGCCGCCAAGCTCTCCTACCAGCAGGCGCAGGCAGCGATCGACGGAACACCTGACGATCAGACAGGACCGCTGCTGGAACCGATCCTGAAGCCGCTCTACCATGCCTATGGCGTGATGAAACGCGGCCGCGACCGCAGGCAGCCGCTGGAACTCGACATGCCCGAGCGCAAGATCCAGCTGAAGCCGGACGGGACTGTCGACCGTGTCGTCGTGCCGCCGCGGCTGGATGCGCACAAACTGATCGAAGAGATGATGATCCAGGCGAACGTCGCTGCTGCCGAGACGCTGGAAAAGCAGCGGCAGCCGCTGGTGTTCCGCATCCATGACGGCCCGTCGCTCGCCAAGCAGGAGATCCTGGGAACGTTTCTTGCGACGCTCGACATTCCGCTCGCCAAGGGCGGCAACATGCGGGCCAACAATTTCAACGGTATCCTTGCCAAGGCAGAAGGCACGCCGCACCAGACGATGGTCAGCGAGATGGTGCTGCGCTCCCAGAGCCAGGCGATCTACAGCCCGGAAAACATCGGCCATTTCGGCCTCAACCTGATGAAGTACGCCCACTTCACCTCGCCGATCCGCCGCTACGCCGACCTTATCGTTCACCGCGCTCTGGTGGGTTCGCTCGGGTTTGGCGAAGGCGGCATCACGCCGGAGCAGGAAGCCGGTCTCGACGACATCGCAGCCGAAATCTCGACCTTCGAGCGGCGCGCCATGGCGGCCGAACGCGAGACCGTAGACCGCCTGATTGCCCATCACCTGAGCAACCGTGTCGGCGAAGAGTTTGACGGCCGCGTTGGCGGCGTCACCAAGTCGGGACTGTTCATCGGACTGCCGGAATTCGGCGCCGATGGTTTCATTCCGATCTCGACGCTCGGCAACGACTATTACATCTATGACGAGGCGCACCAGGCGCTGGTCGGCGACCGCACAGGGCTCGGCTATCGGCTTGGCGACAGCGTCAAGGTGAAGCTGGTTGAAGCGGTGCCGCTGGCGGGCGCCCTGCGCTTCGAGATGCTGAGCGAGGGCCGCGAACTGCCGCGTGGCATGCGCTCGTTCCACAAGTCTGGACGCGGCGCGACGCCGGTGCGCAAGAAGCCGGGGACAAGGCCACCGCGCGGACGTAAATAGCTGCTGGAGGGCGGCTGGAGGAGGAGTGATGACAGCAAGCGGTTCGACACCCGTCATTCGCTATGGCGGGCCTGAAAAAACCGAGCGCGCGCTCGGCCAGGCTATCCTGCGCGGCGCCTGCAGCCGTTGTCCCAACTGCGGACGTGGGAAGCTGTTCCGGGCGTTTCTGAAACCGGTGGACAGTTGCGCTGTCTGCGGCGAGGAGATGTTTCACCACCGCTCGGACGACCTGCCGCCCTATCTCGTCATCCTCGTGCTCGGCCACGTTGTCGTCGGCGGCTACATGATATCGGACACGATGCACCATCTGCCGATGTGGGCGACGCTTTCCATCTGGGCGCCGATCACGGTGCTGACGGCACTTGCCGTCATCCAGCCGATCAAGGGTGGCGTGATCGGCCTGCAATGGGCTCTGCGCATGCACGGCTTCGGCGGTCACGAAGACCGGCCGGACGAGTTCGATGAAGGCAACGGCACCGGGTAAGGCTGCAGGACGCCGCGACAAGCCGAAACGGCAGGGTTTTCCCCACGCGACCTGACATCAGCACCGGCCATGGGTTGACATGGAGGCTAATTCTTGTCTGAACATTGCCGGCATTGTCGGGCATGCTCCGGCCGCTGCGATCGACCGGACGCCCCGGAATGTGGCGCTCTGGATTAGCCGGCAAGATGCCTTTCTCAATTCTGCGACGCGGACGTTTCGTTCGCTCCATGCTAAGGATCAACCATGACTGAACCGACGAACGGCAAGGTCGGCCATGTCGAAGAAATTCACTGGCCCTCGCTTTTCGCCGCGATCTCGTCGATTTCGGCCGTTGGCATTGCCATCGGTCTCGGCCTGCCCCTTTTCAGCATCATCCTTGAAAAGCGCGGTATCTCGTCGTCGCTGATCGGCCTCAACACAGCGATGGCAGGGATCGCGGCAATGATCGCCGCGCCCATCACCACACGGCTGGCGCACCGCTTCGGCGTTGCCTCGACAATGATGTGGGCGGTATTTCTCTCGGCCGTCAGCGCTGTCGGCTTCTACTATGCGACGGCCTTCTGGATGTGGTTCCCGCTGCGGCTGGTCTTCCACGGCGCGACGACCACGCTGTTCATCCTTTCGGAATTCTGGATCAATGCCGCCTCTCCCCCGGCAAGGCGCGGCTTCGTGCTCGGGCTCTACGCCACGGTCCTGTCGTTGGGATTTGCTGCCGGACCGCTGATTTTCTCCATGGTTGGCAGCGAGGGTATTTTGCCCTTCCTGATCGGCGCGGTCGCCATTCTCGTTGCCGCCATCCCAATCTTCATTGCCCGCAACGAAAGCCCGGTGCTGGAAGAAAAGCCCGAGATGCATTTCATGCGCTATGTCTTCCTGGTGCCGACGGCTACCGCCGCGGTGTTCGTGTTTGGCGCAGTCGAGGCAGGCGGTCTGTCGCTGTTTCCGATCTATGCGACGCGCTCCGGCTTTACCGAATCGCATGCCGCCTTGCTGCTGACGATGATGGGTATAGGCAACGTCGTCTTCCAGATCCCGCTCGGCCTGCTATCGGACAAACTGACGGACAAGCGCCCGCTGCTAGTCATCATGGCCTGCATGGGCCTGGTCGGCGCGCTCGCGCTGCCATGGGTGGTGGGCAACTGGATGATAACCGCAGGCCTGCTTCTTTTCTTCGGAGGATGCGTCTCCGGCCTCTATACGGTAGGCCTCAGCCACCTCGGATCCCAGCTGACAGGGCCGGATCTTGCCGCTGCCAATGCGGCATTCGTGTTTTGTTATGCAATCGGCACGGTTGCCGGCCCACAGGCGATCGGTACAGCTATCGACGCAGCAGGCACCGATGGATTTGCCTGGGCAATTGCCGGTTTCTTCGGGCTTTATGTGTTGCTTTCCGGGGTCAGACTGTTGTTCCTGGGGAAGAGGGGTTGACTTTTCGGGCGCGATTTGTAATTTCGCGCCATAATTTGCCGTGGACCGCAACCGGCCGTCCACGGCATCATTTTTCTTAAAGGCAGGACGACCATGGCCAAGGCAACAACAATCAAGATCAAGCTTCTGTCGACGGCCGACACCGGCTTCTTCTACGTCACCACAAAGAACAGCCGCACGATGACCGACAAGATGAACAAGACGAAGTACGACCCGATTGCCAAGAAGCACGTCGAGTTCAAGGAAACCAAGATCAAGTAAGATCATTATGGTTTTCAGGTTTTAGAAGGCGCACCTGCAGGGGTTGCGCCTTTTTTAATGTCTGCCGATCGTTTGTTTAATATCTACCGATCTCCTGGGCGATATTGCACGCAAAATCGCGGCATGATAAATCATACATCACTAATATGATGTATCGAACTCCGATCGGCGGTAGCGGTTCGCGTGACCTGTCATTATAGAAAACGCCGCTCTTCCGGCGGGAAAGAGCGGCGCTCACTAGGGGTCGGACGGATGCAAAGCGGTACGAGGAACCGCAGGGCATGCATCCGACCGACCGACCCCACGAACCAGGTGATGCGGCGGACCTGAGCATCATGGGGTATTTCTGTCCGGCTGGACGATGTTCGACCTCGGCAAACTCGCTTAAAAGTCGGTTAAAATCAAGAAGTCTTCAGTGTCAAAAGAGGTCAGACTGACTCTATGGTTAAATAGGATGCGGTTGAAACTAGCTTGGGATGCGACGCTTTTTAGCTTAAACTCAAAAATACTGTAAAACGTCAGTATACCTTCAGTTACGACTCAATCTTTTTATACTGAGCAGGCGTTGCTTGCAAAATCTGTGTCCGAAGACATCAGCATGGATATGGATGTATGCCAGCATTACGACAGAAATCATCCTGCACTACTGTCGAAAACTCAATATATCTTAAGTGCTTATTGACTGAAATTGCGAACTCTCGCGACTTTGAAAATAAAATGACGCAGAATTACTTATTAATCTTCTGCGAACGAATTCCGGAAGCGATACTTTTCAGATATTAAACTTTTGTAATGGCCGCACAAAACAGCTTGGATTGACTTCCTCTCGCACCGCCGGACGCGCTGCAGTCCTAGGCGGCCGCAGCGACCACGCGGTTTCGTCCACCGTTTTTCGCCTCATAGAGGGCGCGGTCGGCTTGCTTCAGCAGTTCGTCTGGCCCATCGAGCGATGTCTCGCGGGATGAGATCCCGAAAGAAGCCGTGATGGCGATGGTCTGGCCGGTTCCACGCAGGGTGAATGGTGTACTTTCGACGGCTGAACGCAGTCGTTCCGCAATAGCGGCTGCGACCGGTGCCGATGTATCCGGCATGACGACCACGAATTCCTCACCGCCGAAACGGCAGGCGAGATCGGCGCCCCGGACGGTGGAGCGTACGCGGGCGGCAAATTCCCGCAGGACCTGATCGCCGGCATCGTGACCGTAGAGGTCATTGACGGCCTTGAAGCGGTCGATATCACTGATGAGGATCGAAAGCGGCCTGGCGCGCTGGACGGATCGCTTGAAGAGAATGGCCAGGTGGTTGTCGAGATAACGTCGGTTGTGCAGCCCGGTCAGCGCGTCGGTGACGGCAAGCTCGATGGTCTCCTGGACGCTGGCGCGCAGACGATCATTGTAGCGCTTGCGCTTGATCTGCGTCAGGCAGCGCGCCACGAGCTCGTTGGTATCCACCGGACGCACGATGTAATCGTTGACCCCGAGCTCGAGTGCCCGGACGATCATCTCGTCGGCACCCTGATCGGTGATCAGCAGGACCGGAAGAAATCGCGTCCGCTCCAGCGAGCGCAACTGCGAGCAAAGGCGCAGCGGATCATAGTCGTCGAAATTGGAGTTGACGATCACCAGCTCGAAGGAGCTTTCCGCTGCTTCGAATAAGGCTGCCTGGGCGTCGGACATGGCCACGACATTGGCAATCGGCTTCAAGGCGCGCACGATGCGCTCCTGCGAATTGGCGCGGCCGTCGACCAGCAGGACCTGCGCAATCTCCTCGCCCTTGCCCTCGCCGATCCTGCCATCCTCAAAGCCGAGCGTGCGTGCGGTCTCGGCACGCGAGCGCAGCTCGTCACTCAGGGTCTTCAGCCGCAGCAGGCTCTTGACGCGTGAAATCAGCTGGAGGTCATTGACCGGCTTTGTCAGGAAGTCGTCGGCACCGGCCTTGAGGCCGCGAACACGGTCTGCCGGCTGGTCGAGCGCCGTCACCATGACAACAGGGATATGGGCAACCTTCGGATCTGCCTTCAGCCGCTCGCAGACCTCAAAGCCATCCATGCCAGGCATCATGATATCGAGCAGAATGAGATCCACCTGGGTGGTGTCGCAGATGGCCAGCGCATCCCTGCCATTATCGGCGGTCAGCACTTCGAAATACTCGGCCAGAAGCCTTGCTTCGAGAAGCTTCACATTCGCCGGAATATCGTCAACAACCAGAATTCGCGCGGTCATATGGCCTTTTTCAACGCTCAGGCGTCGCCCAGATAGGTCTTTATTGTTTCAATGAATTTCGGCACGGAAATCGGCTTGGAGACATAAGCTTCGCAGCCGCCCTGGCGGATACGCTCCTCGTCGCCCTTCATCGCGAAAGCAGTGACGGCAATCACAGGAATGACGTGCAGCTCGTCGTCTTCCTTCAACCATTTCGTCACTTCCAGCCCAGAGACTTCCGGCAGCTGAATGTCCATCAGGATCAGGTCGGGACGGTGCTTGCGGGCGAGTTCGAGCGCCTCCATGCCGTTGCGGGTCTGGATCGTCGAGTAACCGCACGCCTCGATGAGATCGCGAAAGAGCTTCATGTTCAGCTCGTTGTCTTCGACAATCATCACTTGCTTCGGCATAATACAGTGTCCTCGCCACCGGCCTTGAATCCACTCAGCGAAAATATAAGGTCGCGCGGAAGCCGATTCGATAAATCCGTTAGGGTGACGCTAGCGGCATTTGGTTGAGAAAAAGGTAATTTGCCCCGCGAAATGCAAAGCAACTTCAAGAAGCCGAAAGGATCTGACGCAGATCCGCAGGAAATCGCTATCGCTGTACTCGGATGGCTGGCGAACGAGCCGGATATGTTCGGCCGCTTCCTGGCACTGACCGGAATGGAGGCCGCCCAGTTGCGCAATGCTGTCAACGAGCCAAGCTTTCTCGGCGGTCTCCTGGATTTCCTGATGAACCACGAGCCATCGCTTATGGCCTTCTGTGCGGCGACAGGCACTGCGCCGGAGGCGGTCATGGCGGCTTCCGCACACTTCTCAGCTCCAGGCCTCGGCTCGGGGGAATACTGATCTTGGACGAGACAACTGACATAGGACATGTGCCGCTTCGGGACAGACCTCTCGTGGTTTGCGACATCGACGAGGTTGTTCTGGAGTTTCTGACGCCGTTCACCCGCTTTTTGCGCGCCAGGGATCACGACCTTCTGGCGCGCTCCTTCCGTATTCACGGCAACGTCGTCTCGAACCAGGATGGGACGGTGCCGGACGACGAAACCGTTTCGGCCTTCCTCGAGGATTTCTTCCTGACGCAGGACCAGTGGCAGACGCCGGCCGAGCGCGTCGTCGAAACGCTCACCGGCCTTGCCGGAGATGCCGATATCGTCTTCCTGACGGCCATGCCGCCGCGCCACCAGCAAACCCGCCGCGCCGTGCTCGACAGGTTCGGGCTTCATTTCCCGATGATCGCTACCGAGCAGCCAAAGGGGCCGGTGCTCGCGCAGCTGCATGGCGACAGGCCGCAGCCGGTTGTGTTTCTGGACGACATCGAGAGAAATCTGCTCTCCGTCGGACAGGCCGTGCCGGATTGCCTGCTGGTCAACCTCATGGCCAATGCCGATTTCCGGCCGTTCCTTCCAGTGCCCTCGCCCGGGATCGTCAGCGTCGAGGACTGGTCTGCGGCGGACATGTTGATCCGGGCGCATATCGGGCTTTGAGGTCCTGGACTGCAGGCACTTATACATGCTCCACCTCTTGCGCCGATTTTCATCCTTGAGTGGCTAGACCATAATGCATAGAGTGATGATGTTCAACATTTGTTCTCATCATGACCAACTTGCCTGATACCACGCCCGGCTTCTGCCGCGATTGCCTGAGCGAACAGCCGGCGGTCGTGAAGCGTTGCCGTGCGTGCGGCAGTCCAAGGCTTGTCTACCACCGCGAACTCAACGACCTGACGCTCGCGCATATCGACTGCGACGCCTTCTACGCGTCGGTCGAAAAGCGCGACAATCCGGAGCTTGCAGACAAGCCTGTGATCATCGGCGGCGGCAAGCGCGGCGTCGTCTCGACCTGCTGCTACGTCGCCCGCATTCACGGCGTTCGTTCGGCCATGCCGATGTACAAAGCGCTCGAGGCCTGTCCCAACGCGGTCGTCATTCGCCCGGACATGGAGAAATATGTCCGGGTCGGGCGCGAGGTCAGGGCGATGATGGAGGAACTGACGCCTCTGGTGCAGCCGCTTTCCATCGATGAGGCCTTTCTCGAACTTGCCGGCACGCAGCTTCTGCACCAGGATCGCCCTGCCCGTATCCTGGCGAAGTTTGCCAGGCGGGTGCAGTCCGAGATCGGCATCACGGTGTCGGTCGGCCTGTCCTACTGCAAATTCCTCGCCAAGGTCGCCTCCGACCTCAATAAACCACGCGGCTTTTCGATCATTGGCCGACAGGAGGCAGTCGAGTTCCTGGCGCCACGTCCCGTCACCACCATCTGGGGTGTCGGCAAGGCGTTTGCCGCGACGCTGGAGGGCGACGGCATCCGCACCATCGGCCAGTTGCAGGCAATGGACGAAGGAGCCTTGATGCGCCGCTACGGCGTCATGGGGCAGCGGCTGTTCCGGCTGGCGCGCGGCATAGACGATCGCGAGGTGCATCTGAACGACCCGGCCAAGAGCGTGTCTGCGGAGACGACCTTTTTCGAAGATATCTCCCGATATGACGACCTAGTGCCTGTTCTGCGCAACCTCTCCGAAAAAGTGTCGAGACGCCTGAAGAAGGGCGACATCGCCGGCCATACCGTGGTGCTGAAGCTGAAGACGGCGGACTTCAAGAGCCGCACCCGCAACCGCAAGCTCGAAGACCCGACACAACTGGCCGACCGGATTTTCCGGACCGGGCTCAGGCTGCTGGAGGCCGAGACCGACGGCACGAAATTCCGCCTTCTCGGCATCGGGGTCGGCGACCTCTGCGACGCCGGCCGCGCCGATCCGCCAGATCTGGTGGACGAACCCGCCGCCCGCCGGGCTGCAGCCGAGGCAGCGATGGACAAGCTCAGGGCCAAGTTCGGGGATGCGTCGGTGGAAACGGGGTACACGTTTGGCGCCGGCAAGCGGGAGCGGTCTTGAAGGCCTGAACAGGTGCCCCCTTCACTGATGCTGCCAGAGCCGCCCAGCAAAACTGCGATGCATGCAATTCTCTAGCCGATCTCCTCCGGCATAAAGCCACCTGTCTGGCGTTTCCACAGACGAGCAAACAGACCGTCCTGTTCGATCAACGCATCCGGCGTGCCCTCCTCGACGATCCTTCCCTGATCGAGCACCACGATCCTGTCCATTCTTGCAATTGTCGACAGTCGATGGGCGATGGCAATCACCGTTTTCCCTTCCATCACTGCGCTCAGCCTTTCCTCGATGGCCGCCTCCGACTCGCTGTCCAGGGCGGAGGTCGCCTCGTCGAGCACCAGGATCGGCGCATCCTTCAGAATGACGCGTGCAATCGCAATCCGCTGGCGCTGGCCGCCGGAGAGCTTGATGCCGCGATCTCCGACGAAGGCATCCAATCCCTTGCGCCCCTCGCCATCGGCAAGCTCGGCAATGAAATCGTTGGCCCGTGCAGCCTGTGCTGCTGCCTCGATCTCCGCTTGATCCGCGTCGGGGCGACCGTAGCGGATATTGTCGGCAACCGAGCGGTGGAGGAGCGCTACATCCTGGGCGATGACGCCGATCCCCTTGCGCAGGCTCGCCTGGGTGACCTCCCGGATATCCTGGCCATCGATGCGGATCGTGCCGGCAGTGATATCATAAAATCGAAGCAGCAGGTTCACCAACGTCGTCTTGCCGGCGCCGGAGAGGCCGACAAGCCCGATCTTTTCGCCGGGTCTTATCGTCAGCGAGAGATCGGTGATGATGGCCCTGCCGGATGCATAGGAGAAGGCGACGCCCTCGAAGCGGATCTCCCCATGCGACACAGAGAGTTTCTTCGCACCGGGCATATCGGTAATCGTCGGCGGCGTCGTCATCACAGGCATCGCGTCCTTGATGGTGCCGAGCGCCTTGAAGATTTGCTGGCCCATCTGCAGGAAGGTGAAGGATCCCGCCGACAGACGCTGCAGGATATAGACCGTCGCCACGAAATCGCCGACGGTGACAAAGCGGTCGTAGAGCCCGACAAACCCGATCCCCAGCATCACCAGCCAGAGCAGCATATTGAAGCTGATGACGACCAGTTCGGTCGTCCGGTAGATACGCTGCTCATGATGGAGTGTACGCACCGCCTCGGACATGATCTTCCTCAGCGTGCCCGCCTCGCTGTCTTCGGCGGCAAACTGCTTGACCATCTGGATATTGCTGTAGAGGTCTGTCAGCGCACCGGAGATAAGGCTGTTCTGCTTGGCGGAGCGACGGGCACGCTCCGTGAAATCGGGGACGACCTTGATGGTGAAGGCAATGTTCAGCGCAATCCAGACGATGACGGGAAGCGCCAGTTGCCACGACAATGTCGCCAGCAGGAATACGGAGCCGACAATCTGCAACATGAAGCGCGGTGCTGTCTGGAAGGTAATCAGCATCTGTTGCTGAACGGCATAGGCAACCTGATTGAGCCGCGACGCCACCTGGCCTGCAAACAGGTCATGGAAGAAGGCAAGGTCCTGCCGCTCCACCGCCATGTGCCCCTGCCACTGGATGGCGATGGGCAGGCTGATGCCGACGGTGTGGGAATTCAGGATGTTGGTGACGTAGAAAAATATCGGCATGACCGGGAAGATCATGAGGGCAAGCAAGACCAGCAGTTCTGACCTGCTATCGACAAAGCTCGCGACGCCCTGTGTGGTGATGCCATCGACAATCACAGAGAGCCCCCAGATGATCGTAAGGTTGATCGCCTCGACCACCATCGAACACAGCGCCATGGCAATCAGCACGCCGCGGAACATCTTAATCAGGTGGAGCAGAACTGCGATGGGGCCTTTGGTGGGTAATGGCCGATAAGGGATATCGAGCGGCCGGATCAAGGTTTCGAAGGGACGATAGATCGCATTTGAAATCGACATAAGCCGCTCCGGTGATCATCGGAAAGCGAAAACTCTGGACTAATGAATGGCATACCAGCAGTTCACGGGCCCAATCTCAATGGGAAAACGAACCGGCATCCGAAAAGTGAAGGCGACCGAAGTGGTCAGCCGAGCCAAATTCGGAGACGACACACCTGCCGCAACTCTCATGGCCCCATAAAAATGGCCAGGCTTGACGGCCTGGCCATTGTTCGAAAAATATCTGCGAGAAAAGCTGTTAACCGTGCTTACACAGCCTTGGCGGTGGTCAGTGCTGCGACAAGGATGCCTGCCGTCTCAACGGAAGAGCCTGGATTCTGGCCGGTGATCAGGAGACCGTCCTTGATCGTGTAGGACGCCCAGTCATCGCCGCTGGAATAGACGCCGCCGTTCTGCTTCAACATATCCTCGACCAGGAAAGGCACGACATCCGTGAGGCCGACGCCATCTTCTTCCGAGTTCTTGAAGCCCGTGACCTTCTTGCCGCTCACCAGCGGTGTTCCGTCCGCAGCCTTCACATGGCGCAGGACACCCGGCGCGTGGCAGACGAGGGCAACCGGCTTGCCCGCCCGATAAGTGCTTTCGATCAGCGCGATCGAGGTCTTGTCTTCGGCAAGATCCCACAGGGGGCCATGGCCGCCGGGATAAAAGACGCCGTCAAAGTCTTCGTGCGAAACGGAGCCAAGCTTGACGGTGGAGGCGAGAACCGCCTGGGCCTTCTGGTCGTTATGGAAACGGCGGGTCTGCTCCGTCTGGGAGCCCTCCTCGTCGCTTTTCGGATCGAGAGGCGGCTGGCCGCCAGCCGGCGAAGCAACGGTGATCTCAGCGCCTGCCTGAAGGAAAGCATAATAGGGAGCGGCGAACTCCTCGAGCCAGAAACCGGTCTTGCGGCCAGTGTTGCCGAGTTCGTCATGCGAGGTCAGAACCATCAGAATTTTCATTTTATAGATCCCATCGAGGGTTTTGAAATCGGGCCCGGCACCACGCCACGCCCTCCTTCCGGTACCGACGAACCGCTTGCGGCGCGGCCATCGTTTCCGATGAGGTGACTATGCGCCTCGGCGAGGAATTTCGGAAATTTATTAGTTGTATTTCAGATATTCATGAAAGATGATGACTGGATGAAGTATGATCTCAATCTGCTACCGGTCTTCATCGTCATGATGGAGGAGCGCAATGTCACCCGTGCAGCCGAGCGGTTGGGCATAACCCAGCCGGCCTTGTCGAACGCCCTGAACCGACTGCGAGAGACACTGCGCGACCCGCTGTTTATCCGGGAGCGCTATGGCATGAGGCCGACGCAGATGGCAGAAGAGCTAGCCCCTGTGATCATCGATGCTCTCGCCAAGATCGACGAGGCAATCGTCGGGCAACAGGATTTCGATCCGTGGCACGCCGAGCGGCTCTTCACTATCGCACCGAACAGCTATGTCGAATTTGTCCTGATGCCCTCGATCGTTTCGAAACTACGCGAACGCGCGCCCGGCATCAGGCTGCGTCTCATACCCTTCAACAACGATGCCACGGAAGCCGGCGCGGTATCCGGTGCGACCGATATGGTGATGGGCCGGATCGTAGATCCGCCGGATAATCTGGTCGTCCAGCACCTGATGGACGACGGGCTGGCCTGCGTGGTGAGAGCCGGACATCCCGACATCCGCGACGGTATTTCACGGGAACAGTACGAGACCCTCAAGCATGTCAACGTCATCCCGCCTGGACGGCTGCGGGCCGGTCTTTTCCAGGCGCTTGGACAGAAGGGCTTGAACCGCGAGGTCGCTGTGTCCGTCACCCACTTTCTGGCCGTGCCGGAGATGATCGCCGTGACGGACTACTGCGCCACCCTGCCCGGCCTTATTTGCCGCCACCTTGCTGCGGACCCGCGATTGCGGGTCCTGCCTGCGCCCGTGGACCTCGGCACATTTCCCGTCGAAATGGCCTGGCACGTGCGCTATCGCCAAGACCCGGCTCACCGCTGGCTAAGATCCCTTATCGTCGAGGTCACGAAAGACATGGTCGGGAGCCTTGGTGGCAAATAGAGATAGGCCTGATGTGGACACACTCAATTTTCACCGAATGAAATTTCTCGCCCGTCTAGACGTCCGGAAAAGATACAACGCCGCCAACGAAAGATTTTTCGACTTCAGATTGATGATCTTTGACTGCACATATATCGCAATACGATTTTTGATACTCAGCTTCGTACATCCGAATATGGTTTCTACATAACCATTCATGATTTCGACCAGTTCGTCCTTGTAAGCCGCCATCTTTTTCTGTTGCGGCGTCTTGGAAAATGCCACGGCCGTAAAGGCATCCGAAATTATCATATGCGTAAAACGCGGCGCGATGAGGTCCCTCACATAGTTGCGCCTCTTGTCGACATCATCGGGAAACTGCGAGCAGAGCTTTTTCACATAGCGAAGCCGGCTTCGGCTCATCTTGATGCTGTACGACGTGCTCTCACTGTTGATGCACCAGACGGTGACGGCTTTATCGACAAAGTAATTCGTATACCCGCGACGGAAGATACGCAGGAAAAGGTCGTCATCTTCGTAGCCGGTAAATTGCGGATCGAAGCCGCCGACTGCCTCGAAAGCTGTGCGCTCGATCAACGACGCTGACGGCAGTACAAACATGTCGTTCGCAAGCAGGTCATTGATGAACCGCTTAGGGTGCAACGCATGCTGCTTGACCATGTCCGAGCGCACTATATTGCCCTCGCCATCCGCCTCCATCAGGTCGCCATAAACCCAACCAAAATGCGGATCGTCAAGAGGAACTGCGTCGAGGAGCGTTGCTATATGCGTTTTCAGGTAGAAGTCATCCTGATCGAGAAAGCAGATGAACCTCGAAGACGTATGTGCAACACCGTAGTTTCTTGCAGTCCCCTGGCCGCCATTCTCTTTTCTCAAGACACGAAAGCCCATGGACTGGGCTATTTCGTCAAGCAAGGCGGCTTCCTCTGGTGAAGATCCGTCATCGACGACTACAAATTCTGTCGCAGGAACGGTCTGCGCCAACACACTCTCGGCCGACCTACGAATATATTTCGAACCATTATAATAGGGTATTATAACAGCAACAGTTTCTATCCGCGACGCAGTCTCTTGGTGCGGCATTTTCATTTCGACATCACTATCAGACATAGATATTCCAAACTGGCTAACTCACTGAGGCTTAATACCGAGACACCTTCCGAATATACGGCGGTAGACGACATTTAATCTACCTTAAGGTTCATTAGTATTTACGATAAAATGTCATTCATGCAGACGTATAAGTGCATCGCATGACAGAAACATACAGCAACCTATACCGCTTTTTCGATGCAATACCAATCTCTTGAGTTGTTGCCAAGAGGTTTATTATTAAACCGTTATGAAAGTGGTATCCCCGCTCGACACAATCTTAACTTGCATTCGATGCGGTCTCAAGTCTTCCTTAAACTTCCCTTGCTATGGTCATAGTCACGAGTATTGCGTTTTTGGTGGACATCATGTTTACGCGTCTGGTTCTTGGTATCGGCTTGCTTTCGGCTACCGCAGTGACCCATCCGGCCGAGGCGGCCGATGCCCGGGTGCTTCAGATCGTCGTGTCGACGAACCGGCAGCAGTTATCGGTCTATGACGGCGACACCGTGGTCGCGACCTCGAAAGTATCGACTGGAAAATCCGGCCATTCGACGCCATCGGGCATCTTTTCGGTCCTGGAAAAGGAGGTCTACCACCGCTCAAACATCTATTCGAATTCGCCGATGCCGTTCATGCAAAGGCTGACGTGGTCGGGCATCGCGCTCCACGAATCCAGCTCTGTGCCGAACTATCCGGCCTCTCACGGCTGCGTCCGCATGCCAAAAGCCTTCGCCAAGAAGCTCTACGCAATGACGCAGCCCGGCGTGCACGTTGTCATCAATGACGCCGCCGTCGTACCCCAGCCGATCGAGCATGCGACGCTGTTTCATCCGCTGGCCCCGACGGTCAGTGGCCCGATGTTTTCCGAGCTGTCTCTGCGTCCGACGACGTCAGGCTTTCTGTTGCGCGCCGAGCCGGTGGAAGTAGCCATGAACGACACTGCCGCGCTGCCACCGCCGCCGGCACTCACTGCCCCGCGCAACGAGGCGCCGCTGAGCATCTTGATCACCCGACGGGGCTTGCGCGAAAACGTCCGCGACCTGCAGCAACTTCTATCCACGCTCGGCTTCGATGCAGGCCTTCCTGACGGCTATCTCGGCCCTGCCACCGTCCGGGCTATCCGCGATTTTCGGAGTGCCCATGGTCTCCCCGCAACAGGCGGGCTGATCGGGCCGGAACTGATGAAGGCCGTCTATGCCGCCGCCGGCAAGGGCGAACCACCGAACGGTGCCATCATGGTCCGCCAGGGCTTCAAGCCGGTGCTCGAGGCGTCGGCAACCATTGCGGAGCCACAGGAAGCTCTCGGAACGCATTTCTTTACCGCCCACGACGTGGAACGCGCCATTGGCCAGGCGCAGTGGTACGGCATGACGCTTGAGGGCGACCTGTCCAGGGATACGAAAAAGCGCTTCGGCATTACCAGCGAGAAACAATCGGAAGCCTTGGATGCCGCCGACCGGGCACTCGACCGCATCTCGATCCCCGACGACGTCAGGCAAAAGATCGAGGGCCTGCTGACAACGGGATCGTCGCTGACCATATCGGACACCGGCGTCGGCCCGGAGACCGGCGAAGGCACCGACTTCATCACTATCACGCGGCATGGCGGGCTGGCTACGAAGGGGTAACCTATCAAACCAGTTCGACGTCGATCACCCCCGGTGCGGAGCGCATCGCGGCGGCGATTTCGGGGGAGATGCGATACTTGTTGGGCAGTGCGACTTCGACCTCTCGCTTGCCGTCTTCCTTGATGACGATGAAGGATACCAAGCCGTCGCCCCTGGCGTTGAGATGAGCGGCGACCATCTTCAGCGGGCCTGAATCACGCACGAAGACGCGCATGGCCTTCTGCATCTGCAGCGATTTTTCCTCCAGCGACTGCACGGAATTCAGCCGCAGGCTGATACCTTCCGGCCTCTCCTCGGCGGCGGCGGTCAGCACGAAGGATTTGCCCACCTCAAGGATTTCGCGGTACTGGGCCAGCAGTTCGGAAAACATGACAGCCTCGAACTGCCCGGTGGCATCCGAGAATGTGTAGATCCCCATCTTGTTGCCGGTGCGCGTCTTGCGCTCCTGCTTGGCGATGACGGTGCCGGCCAGCCGCGCATTGCCGGCGCCGTGCTTGATGCCGGCAGAGAAGTCCGCAAAGCTCTGCACCCGTAACTTGTCGAGCACGCCGCTATAGGCATCGAGCGGATGGGCCGTGAGATAGAAGCCGAGTACCTGGAACTCCTTCAGCAGCCGTTCGGACGCAAGCCACGGCGTGAAGGCCGGGAAGGAAATCTTTTCCGGGCCGGAGGCGGAGCCCGAGCCGAACATGTCATGCTGGCCGCTGCGGCGGTTTTCCTGTGCAAGCTGGGCATAGCCGATCAGCCGTTCCATGCCCGCCAGAAGCTGGGCCCGGTCGATGCCGAAGCAATCAAAGGCGCCGGCATAGAGCAGGCTTTCGAGGACACGGCGATTGACTTGTTTCGGGTCGATGCGCAGGCAGAAATCCTCGATGCTAGCGAAAGGCTTGTCGCCACGCACCTCGACGATGTGCTCGACGGCGGCATCGCCAACGCCCTTGATGGCAGCCAGCGAATAAAAGATCGTTCGGTCGCCGGTCTGGAAATGGCGGAAAGAAGTCTGTACCGACGGCGCCACGACCTCGATGCCGAGGCGCTTGGCATCCTGGCGGAAATCGTTGACCTTTTCAGTGTTGGCCATATCCAGCGTCATCGACGCGGCGAGGAACTCGACCGGGTAATGGGCCTTCATATAGGCCGTTTGGTAGGAGACGATGGCGTAGGCGGCGGCATGCGACTTGTTGAAGCCGTAATTGGCGAATTTGGCCAAGAGTTCGAAGATGTTGTCGGACTGCACCTTCGAGACGCCGTTCTTCATCGAACCTTCGACGAAGCGAACGCGCTGCTGGTCCATCTCCGCCTTGATCTTCTTGCCCATGGCGCGGCGCAAAAGATCCGCCTCGCCAAGCGAATAGCCTGACAGGACCTGGGCGATCTGCATCACCTGTTCCTGGTAGACGATGACGCCCTGCGTTTCCTTGACAAGGTGATCGATCATCGGGTGGATCGACTCGATCTCCTCCTCGCCGTGCTTGCGGGCATTGTAGGTCGGGATATTTTCCATCGGGCCGGGACGATAAAGCGCCACCAGTGCGATGATGTCCTCGATGCAGTCCGGCCGCATGCCGAGCAGCGCCTTGCGCATCCCCTGGCTTTCCACCTGGAAGATGCCGACCGTTTCGCCGCGCGCCAGCTTCTCGTAGGTTACCGCGTCATCAAGCGGAATGGTGGCGAGGTCGACCGAGATGCCGCGTAGCTTCACAAAATCGACTGCCGTCTTCAGCACCGTCAGGGTCTTGAGGCCGAGAAAGTCGAACTTGACGAGGCCCGCCTGTTCGACCCACTTCATGTTGAACTGGGTGACCGGCATGTCGGAGCGCGGATCGCGGTACATCGGCACCAGCTTCGACAGCGGCCGGTCGCCGATGACGATACCGGCGGCATGGGTCGAGGCGTGGCGATAAAGACCCTCCAGCTTCTGCGCGATGTCAAGCAGGCGGGCGACCACCGGCTCCTTCTCGGCCTCCTCCTGAAATCGCGGCTCGTCCTTGATCGCCTGTGCGAGCGTCACCGGATTGGCCGGGTTGTTCGGCACCAGCTTCGAGATCTTGTCGACCTGGCCATAGGGCATTTCCAGCACGCGGCCGACGTCGCGCAGGGCAGCGCGGGCCTGCAGGGATCCGAAGGTGATGATCTGCGCCACCTGCTCGCGGCCGTATTTCTTCTGGACGTAGCGGATGACTTCTTCGCGCCGGTCCTGGCAGAAGTCGATGTCGAAGTCTGGCATCGACACACGATCGGGATTGAGAAAGCGTTCGAACAGCAGCGAGAAACGCAAAGGGTCGACGTCGGTGATGGTCAGGGCATAGGCCACCAGCGAGCCCGCACCCGATCCGCGCCCGGGACCGACCGGGATATCCTCGTTCTTCGCCCACTTGATGAAGTCGGCAACGATCAGGAAGTAGCCCGGAAAACCCATGCGCTCGATAACACCGAGTTCGAATTCCAGCCGGTCGCGATAGACCCGTTCGTCATAGCCCGGCGCCGTGCCGAGCGTCGCCAGCCGCAGGTCGAGCCCCTCGACAGCTTGCGCCCGCAATTCGAGTGCCTCGGCGCGCTCAGCCTCCTTCGGATCATCGCTGGCGCCGGTGAAGCGCGGCAGGATCGGCTTGCGGGTCTGCAGCACGAAAGCACAGCGCTCGGCGATCTCGACGGTGTTGGCCAGCGCCTCCGGCAGATCGGCAAACAGCCTTGCCATTTCGGCGCGGCTTTTCAGATAGTGGTCCGGCGTGAGGCGAAACCGGCTGTCGTCCGAGACGATCGCATTGTGGGCGACAGCCATCAGCGCATCATGGGCATCGTAGTCGTCGCGGGTCGGAAAGAAGGCCTCGTTGGTGGCGACCAACGGCAGTTCGTGCTCGTAGGCGAGTGCAATCATGCGTTGTTCGTGGCGGCGATCATAGGTGCCGTGGCGCTGCAACTCGACATAGAGCCGGTCGCCGAAAAGCGCCTTCAGGCGCAGCAGCCTCGCCACCGCCTTCTGCGGATGGCCTTCCTTGATTTCGATATCGACGGGCCCGCCAACGGAGCCGGACAGCGCGATCAGGCCGTCGGTACCGATCTCCTCCAGCCAGGACGCCTTGACATGCACGGCCTGACTATTGTCGCCGCCGAGATAGGCGCGACTGACGAGATCGACCATGCGCTCGTAGCCGGCGTCGCTGGCCGCCAGAAGCACGATGGCAGGCAGCTTGGCGAGCCCCTGCTGGCCGTTGCGCTTCTCGCCCTCGACACTGTCTTCCATGTCGATCGAAACCTGGCAGCCGATGATCGGCTGCAGACCCTCGTCCATCGCCTTCTGGGAGAACTCGAGCGCGATGAACAGGTTGTTGGTATCGGTGATCGCCAGAGCCGGCTGGCTGTCGCTTGAAGCCTTGGCGAGGATCTTCTTCAGCGGCAAAGCGCCTTCTAGAAGCGAATATGCCGAATGCACACGCAGATGCACGAACTCCGGCGACGATCCAGAGGGTCCGCCCTGCCTGTCAGTTGCCTCTGCCATGATAAGCCCTTCCGCATGCCCGAATGAATCGGTCCTATTGTCGGCATAGCGGTTAGCAAAGTCCAGAACAACTCAGGTCGGCAAGACCACGTGGCGGTCGTCATACCCGAAAACTTACATCGCCATGACGATGATCGACAGGCTGGTGACGAACATGACGATGGAGGCGAAAGCGGCGACGTCTCGAATAATATCGGTCATTGGGCCTCTCCGGTGTTGTTATGTTCCTTATATGTTCCCTTTATATTCACCTGTCAACAGCATTTTCAGCGAGCTTGATTCAAATGCTGCTACGCTATTCCCTATGGCTGGGACGTACACCGACGCCATGCTATGAGCGTGCGTGGAGGAGATGATCATGAAAAATTTGGCCTTGGCGCTGGTCGGTGCCGCCTTATGCGTGTCGAGTGCGTTTGCCGGCGATATCGCGCCGGAAAAGATCATCGGAGCTGCGATCGGCGACTGGAACAGGGACGACAATGCTGACCTCGCCCTGCTGATTGCCCCTGAGGATGATGGCGACGACATCGGCATCTACATCTACGTGCGCGACAGGGAGCATCTTCTCCTTCATCTCGCCGCAGCAGCACCGAACAAGGTATCCGGCAATACCAGTCTCGACGGAATGTTCGGCAGGGACGCAGGCATATCGACGCTGCCTAACGGCTCGATCTCCGTCCATTCGGAAAACAGCGGTGGTGGACGCGACCGCTGGGAGCAGACGCTGACGATCGCCTATCGCAACGCGACGTTCGTCGTTGCCGGCTTCACTTACACCCATCACGACACGCTGGATCCCGACAACAGCGGCACCTGCGACTATAATGTGCTCAGCGGCAAGGTCAGCAGCGGTGGCAAGGAACGCAAAGTCGACGCGAGGACGGTCGCAGTTGCCGACTGGGCGGATCAAACTGCCATGGACGCGTGTGGCATCCGCGATGAATGAGCGCCGGGACAATTACAGCGCCTGCAGCCAGATGCCTTTGTTCTTATTTTGTTCTTTACATGGCCGCGTGAAAATGCAACCCTGGGAATGCATCCAGGGGAGCAGTTATGGATCGGACGCTGCTGAATGACTTTATTGTCGTGGCGAAATCGCAGACCTATGTAGCGGATGCGGTAAAACTATCTTCCTGTCGTCCGGGGTCTCACGACACCGGTTACGAGCGCGGTCGGTGGCGTTATCTCGACAGCTATTTCGGAGGCTCCGATTTTGCCGGCCAGGAGGTGGTGTGGTTATCAGGCGATCCCGTCTGGGCGATGAATTATTTCGGGAGGATCATCGAGCCGGCACGATCGATGCTGTGAAGGCGGGCTGCGTCATCAAGGCAGCGTTGCGGCATCTGTATGTCGAGGAGAAGCGGTTCCTCGGTGGGTTGCAGTTCGACCATGACTTCGGTCGCTACACGGACGAGAGTAGCGGTGATTGCACCCATTTCAGCGGGCGCGAGCATATTATCGTAGACGGTCGCGCGGCCTATGAACTCGACTATCGCGGCGGCCTCATCGTGCCTTGACCGGCACGACGATCAGAATTCGACGACCTTGCCGCCCGAGATTGTAACGCGACGGTCCATGCGGGCAGCCAGATCGTGATTGTGGGTGGCAATCATCGCGGCCAGTCCCGATTGGCGCACCAGCGCCTCCAGGGCATCGAAGACGTAGTGGGCGGTGCCGGGGTCGAGATTGCCGGTGGGTTCGTCGGCGAGAAGCACCAGTGGCGCGTTGGCGACGGCACGGGCGATGGCGACTCGCTGCTGTTCGCCGCCGGAGAGCTCGGCCGGGCGGTGCTCGCCGCGATGGCCGACGCGCATGTAGTCGAGAAGCTGGCTTGCCCTGGCCCGGGCTTCCTTCTGCGTCAGTCCGGCGATCATCTGCGGCATCATGACATTCTCGATGGCCGAGAACTCCGGCAGCAGGTGGTGGAACTGGTAGACAAAGCCGATGTCGTTGCGACGGATGGCCGTGCGCTTCTCGTCGGTGAGGTTGTTGCAGGGATTGCCGTTGATCGTGACATCGCCGGCATCGGGCTGCTCGAGCAGGCCGGCGACGTGCAGCAGCGTCGACTTGCCGGTGCCGGACGGTGCAACGAGCGCGACGATTTCGCCGCGATGGAGCGCGAAATCTGCATCCTTCAGGATGGAGAGCATGGTCTCGCCCTCACCATAGTGGCGATCGATGCCGGTCAGCTGAAGCACGACGTTGGATTTCATGGAAATGCTGGCATCCTTATTCATAGCGCAGCGCCTGGACCGGGTCGAGCCGCGAGGCACGCCAGGCGGGGAAGATCGTGGCGAGGAACGACAGGCCAAGCGCCATGACGACGACAGTGACAGTTTCGCTGAGGTTCATCTCGGCCGGCAGCTTGCTCAGGAAATACAGCTGCGGATCGAACAGCACGGTGCCGGAAACCCAAGAGAAAAATTTGCGGATGGATTCGATGTTGATGCAAACGAGGACGCCGAGCGCGACCCCACCAAAAGTGCCGACGATGCCGATAGCTGCCCCGGTCATGAAGAATATCCGCATGATGGAGCCGGATGTCGCCCCCATCGTCCTGAGGATGGCGATGTCGCTGCCCTTGTCCTTCACCAGCATGATGAGGCCGGAGATGATGTTCAGTGCCGCGACCAGCACGATCATCGTCAGGATCATGAACATGACGTTGCGCTCGACTTGGAGGGCCGAGAAGAACGTCTCGTTGCGGGCGCGCCAGTCAGTGAGGTAGACCTGCCGGCCGGCTGCTGCCTCTATCAAAGGCTTGATGGTGTCGACATCGTCGGGCTTGTTGACGAAGATCTCGATGGATTGGACGATGCCGGGCGAGTTGAAATAGAGCTGCGCCTCTTCGAGCGGCATGAAGACGATGGAGGAATCGTATTCGGACATGCCTATCTCGAAGATACCGGAGACGGTGTAGGATTTTACGCGCGGGTTGACGCCGAATGGCGTGACGTCGCCGTCGGGTGCAATGAGAGTGATCTGGTCGCCGGCGGCCAGCCCCAGCTGCTGTGCCATGCGCGAGCCGATCAGCACACCGGTGCCGGCGGCAAAGCCCACCATGTCGCCGCTCTTTATGTTGCCGGAGACGGTCTTCAGCTTCTCAAGATCCTCGGCACGAATACCGCGGATCAACGCACCGCTGCCGACGCCACCCCGGCCGGAGGCGAGCGTTTCGCCCTCCACCAGCGGCAGGGCCATGGTCACGCCGGGAACGGCCGCAAACTTCTTGGCAAGTGCCGCGTAGTCGTTCAGCGGAGTGTCGATAGGCTGGACGATGACATGGCCGTTAAGGCCGAGGATGCGCGAAATCAGTTCGGTGCGGAAACCGTTCATGACCGCCATCACGATGATCAGCGTCGCGACGCCGAGCATGATGCCAATGAAGGAAAAGCCCGCAATCACCGAGATATAGGCTTCCTTGCGCCGGGCGCGCAGGTAGCGCCAGGCAACGAGCCGTTCGAATGCAGAAAATGCACGCGACGGCGAGCGAGCGCCAGATGTCTTTTCCTGTTTGGCCACTGCTGCGCCGCTTACCGCCATACCCTGTCGTCCTTCGCTCAGCCCAGAAGCCGGTTGATTGCAGCGTCCATGGTCATGGTCTCGCGCGCACCGGTCTTGCGATCCTTGACCTCCACCTCGCCCGACGCAACGGAGCGCGGACCGACGATGATCTGCAGCGGCACGCCGATCAGGTCTGCCGTCGCGAATTTCGTGCCGGCTCGTTCGTCGCGGTCATCGAGGAGGATGTCCCTACCCGCCTTGGTAAGCGTCGAATAAAGCTTTTCGCAGGCAGAATCACAGGCTTCGTCACCCGCCTTCATGTTGATGATGATGGCATCGAAGGGGGACACGGATGCTGGCCAGATGATTCCGTTTTCATCGTGCGACGCTTCGATGATGGCAGGCACCAGACGTGTCGGTCCGATGCCGTAGGAGCCCATGTGAACGAGGTGCTCCTTGCCATCGGGACCCTGTACCTTGGCGTTCATCGGCTCGGAATATTTGGTTCCGAAATAGAAGATGTGGCCGACTTCGATACCGCGTGCGGACAGGCGCTCGCTATCGGGGATGGCGTCGAAGGCCGCCTCGTCGTGCATTTCGGAAGTGGCGGCGTAGACCGATGTCCACTTTTCGAAGATCGCGTTGATGCCGGCGATATCGTCGAAGTCAGTGTCCTCGGCGGGGATGTCGAATTTCACAAAGTCGCGGTGGCTGAAGACTTCCGACTCGCCGGTGTCGGCCAGAATGATGAACTCATGGCTAAGGTCGCCGCCGATGGGGCCGGTGTCGGCACGCATCGGGATGGCGCGCAGGCCAAGCCGCTCGAACGTCCGCAGGTAGGCCGCGAACATCTTCTTGTAAGAATGTTCGGCACCCTCCTTGGTCAGGTCGAAGGAATAGGCGTCCTTCATCATGAACTCGCGCGAGCGCATGGTGCCGAAGCGCGGACGGATCTCATCGCGGAATTTCAGCTGGATGTGATAGAGGTTGAGGGGCAGATCCTTGTAGGATTTGACCGACGAACGGAAAATGTCGGTGATCATTTCCTCGTTGGTCGGGCCGTAGAGCATTGGCCGGTCCTGACGGTCCTTGATGCGCAGCATTTCCTTGCCGTACGCTTCGTAACGTCCGCTTTCCTGCCAGAGTTCGGCTGACTGTAGGGTCGGCATCGACAGTTCGATGGCGCCGGAGCGGTTTTGCTCCTCGCGAATGATGTTGTTGACCTTGTCGAGAACACGCTTGCCGAGCGGCAGCCACGAGTAGATGCCCTGGCTCTGCTGGCGGATCATGCCGGCGCGCAGCATCAGTCGATGCGAGACGATTTCCGCTTCCTTGGGATTTTCCTTGAGGATAGGCATGAAGTATCGGGACAGGCGCATCGCATATTCCAGAGGTTGTACGAATCCGCTATTGGCGGAATCGCAAAAAAGTTAACGCTGGGGGCGTTCATAGCTGCTTCGCGGACGGAAAGAAACCCGCATTTGCCCGCCTTCACGGCGCATCGGGGGACCGGCATGCGCCATCCCCACCTTTCGGCCCACCGCGCCAAAATGACGCACGATTGACGACTTTAGCAAAAACTTGTCAACAGAAAAAATTTGCGCAGGTGTAACAAATATGCAAAAAAACAGATGACAAAGCCCCCTCCTTGGGCTAGTTTCAGCTCACAAAAGAGGCAGGATGATTAAATTCCTGTCGATCTCGCGGTCAAGTCTTGGGAGGATTAGATCTTAGGCGCGCTTAGTCGCAGCCCCGGTAACGGTTACGGATCACGCGATACTTTGAAAACAAGGCTTCTGGCCTTGTTTTTTTTTGGCCTTTCACGAAGCCCGAAATATTAACATCCAGGCGGCGGATCGGACTTCCCGCAGTGCGGTCTATGCATCCGATAGATGACGGGCGTATGACACACTGCATGGGTTGCAGCGATGACAGCAACCTTGCCGATTATCGCGCGCAAAGCGCTGCCACATCCAATTCCACTATTCGAAGCGCGGAACGATCTGCGGAATGGCGTCGATGCTGAGGCCCAGATAGGTGGAACAGATATACCACGTGCCGTAGAGAATACCGGATGTCAGCGTCGTCAGCATCACCACCCTTGCAGCCCTGAATTTCGTTGGGGCGCTTGCCACGGTGCCGAGCACAACATGGTTATCTTCCTCCTGCGTCCGGAGGCCGATTGGCAGAATGGCGAAGAGCGTGATCCACCACACTACAAAATAGACTGCCATTGCCGATAGTACAGGCTGTATCATGCTGCGCTCCTCACCACAGATGGCAGCCAGCGGAAATCAAGACCGGACTGCACACTCTCCCGCTCCGACTATAAGGGCAACGCGGGGCGGCGCCAAGCACTGCCGCATGCTTCTTGTCAGATCTGTTCGAGCTCGATCAGCGTGCCCATGAAATCCTTTGGATGGAGAAAGAGCACCGGCCTGCCATGGGCGCCTATCTTCGGCTGACCGTCGCCAAGCACCCTCGCCCCGCCGGCAAGCATCCGGTCGCGGGCCACGATGATGTCGTCCACCTCGTAGCAGACATGGTGCATGCCGCCATCCGGATTTCGGGCAAGGAATGCCGAAAGCGGCGAGCCGGTGCCGAGCGGCTCCAGCAATTCGATCTTGGTATTGGGAAGTTCCACGAAGACGACTGTCACGCCGTGGTCGGCGAGCGCCTGCGGCTGAGACACTGCCGCCCCCAGTGTGTCCCGGTAGACAGCAGCAGCGGCAGCCAGGTCGGGAACGGCAATGGCAATGTGATTAACCCGCCCGAGCATGGCTGCCTCCGTGTGTGATGCCTCAGATCTTGTTCATGAAGACGGTGACGATCGGCTTCTTCCCCCAGACGGCATTGGCTGTCGAGCGAACGGCGCGGCGTACCGCTTCCTGCAGCATGGCGATATCCTTGCGGCGAGCGCGCGGAATGCTTTCGATGGCGCTGACGACCGCGTCGAACAGCGTGTCCTCCATCTCTTCGCCCTCGACGTCGAACTGCGGCAGGCCGATTGCAACGAGGTCGGGGTCTCCGACGATGTCCAGTTTGCTGTCGAGCAGAACGTTGATGGTGACATGGCCAACGAAGGAGAGCTTCTTGCGGTCGCCGATGCCCATTTCATCGTAGTCGCCGATCAGCGTGCCGTCCTTGAAAATACGGCCGTGCGGCGCTTCGCCGATGACTTCGACGGGACCTGGCGCCAGGCGCAGAATGTCGCCGTTGCGAACCTTCGGCACGAGCGGAATGCCGGACTGCTCGCCGAGCAGTTTCTGGGCGACGAGATGGGCGGCCTCGCCGTGCACAGGCACGAGCACCTGTGGGCGAACCCACTGGTACATCTGCTGCAATTCGTTGCGGCGGGGATGGCCGGAGACATGCACGAGGGCATCGTTGTCGGTGATGATCTGGATGCCTTGCTCGATGAGGCCGTTCTTGATATCGCCAATGGCCTTTTCGTTGCCGGGAATGGCGCGCGACGAAAACACGACGATGTCGCCGGACGACAGCGCGACGTTGCGCATCTCGTCGCGGGAGAGCTTGGCGAGTGCCGCGCGCTGCTCGCCCTGACTGCCGGTCAGGATGATGACGACCTTGTCGCGGGGGATGTAGCCGTACTCGTCTTCGGCGATGAACGGCTTAATGCCCTCCATCAGGCCATTGTCGCGTGCAACCTCGACGACGCGCTTCAGCGACGAACCAAGCAGCAGGATCTCGCGTCCGGCTGCTTCCGCAGCCTGGGCGACGGTGCGGATACGACCGACGTTCGAGGAGAAGGTGGTGATCGCCACCCGGCCTTCGGCGCTGGCGATGATCCTGCCGAGGCTTTCGGACACGGATTTTTCGGAAGGGGAAACGCCGTCGCGCATGGCGTTGGTAGAATCGCAGAGCAGCGCCAGAACGCCCTCGTCGCCAACCTGGCGGAAGCGGGCTTCATCGGTGAAAGGTCCAAGCGACGGCTCGTGGTCGATCTTCCAGTCGCCGGTGTGGACGACATTGCCCAGAGGCGTTCGGATGACAAGCGACATCGGCTCTGGAATGGAGTGGTTCACGCCGATAGCCTCGACTTCGAACGGACCGATATTTACCCGGTCGCCGGCCTTGAATGGCGTTATCGGGATCTGGCCCATTGTGTTGCGCTCATAGTTGCGCTTGGCTTCCAGCAGGCCGGCGGTGAACCCGGAGGCGTATACCGGGACATTCAGGCCTGGCCACAGATCGTTGAGGGCGCCGTAGTGGTCCTCGTGGGCGTGGGTGATGATGATCGCCTTGAGGTTCTTGCGTTCCTTGGCGAGGAAACGGATGTCAGGCAGCACGAGATCGACGCCCGGCAGGTCCGGACCGGGGAAAGTCACGCCGCAATCGACCATGATCCATTGACGATGGTCCTTGGGGCCGTAGCCGTAGAGCGCGAGATTCATACCGATCTCGCCAACGCCGCCCAGCGGCAGGAACACCAGTTCGTCTTGATTAGCCATTCTGTTCTTTAATCCATTATCCGAAAAAGACGTCGCCTGCGGCGATCGTCATCAGCCGGCCATCGCCGGTATCGAGCTTGAGCAAGCCACTATCATCTATCCCTGCGAAATGGCCGGAAATCGACCGGTCAGGCAGGTTTACCATTATCTTCTCACCGATGCCGCAGGCGACCCTTCGCCAACGCGCCACCGTATCCGCCACACCGTGGCCGCCGTTCCATTCCTTCAAAGCCTCTGCCATCGCCGCATAGAGGTGCGCAAACAACTCTTCCGGTGAAACTGCAGCACCTTGCTCGGCAAGCGAAGTCACCGGGTATAGCGGGTTGTCGGGCATGACCGCAACATTTATGCCGATGCCTATGACAAGTGCGTAGCGGCCGTCAGACAGCGCCTCGCCCTCGATCAGGATGCCGCTGGTCTTTTTGCGGCCGATCAGGACATCGTTCGGCCATTTGACTTCGACCGGGTTACCGCCGGCTGGCATCACCGATCGCACTGCCTCCTGGACCGCAACCGCAACAGCCAGAGGAAGCGACCCAATCCGCTCCATCGGCGCGAGATCTATGAGCAGAAGGGAAGAATAGAGATTGCCAGGCTCGGACGCCCAGGCACGGCCACGACGCCCGCGCCCACCTGTCTGCCGTGAAGCCGTGACCCAGAGATTGCCGCTGTCGCCGGCCCGTGCCCGCGACAGGCATTCGCTGTTGGTAGAGATAGTCTCGCCAAGCGCCACGTGCCGATAGTCGACCTCCCGCCGACGTCCTGTATCCGCCGCCGTCAAAACAGCGTCGTGGCCGCGACGTCTGCCGCCGTTCCAAGCGCGCCGCCGAAGAAGGCATAGGCGAGCACGAAGATGCATGAAGCGCCGAAGACGATGCGCAGCGTGCCGGGAACCCTCGCAAACTCGACAGTCGCCTTATCGAACCACATGACACGAACGACGCGCAGATAGTAGTAGGCACCGACGACCGAGGCCATCAGGCCGATGACCGACAGGGCATAGAGCTTCGCTTCGACGGCCGCCGTGAAGACGAAATACTTGGCAAAGAAGCCAGCCATGGGCGGAATGCCGGCCATGGAAAACATCTGGATCGTCAGCACAAATGCCATGAAAGGGTTGGTCACCGACAGGCCGGCGAGATCGCTGACCTTCTCTACGCGTGTTCCGTCCTTCAGGCGCATGGCCATGATGCAGGCAAAGGCGCCAAGCGTCATGATCATGTATATCAGCATATACATCATCACGCTCGACACGCCGTGTGCATTTGCGGCGGCAAGGCCGACCAGCGCATAACCCATGTTTGCGATCGACGAATAGGCCATCAGCCGCTTGATGTTTGGCTGGCCGACAGCGGCAAAGGAACCGAGCAGCATCGAGGCGATTGCGACGAAGATGATGATCTGCTGCCAGTCGCCGATGACGGGGTGGAAAGCGGTGGTGGTGATACGCACAAGCAGCGCCATGGCGGCGACCTTAGGTGCGCCCGAGAGGAAGGCTGTAACGCCGGTGGGTGCACCTTCGTACACATCAGGCGTCCACATATGGAACGGCACGGCCGAGATCTTGAAGGCGAGACCGGCGATCACGAAGACCAGGCCGAACACCAGACCGAGCGACCGTCCGCCGGCCAGCGCCGTGGCGATGCCATCGAACGTCGTGTGGCCGGTGAAGCCGTAGACCAGAGACATGCCGTAGAGCAGCATGCCGGACGAGAGGGCGCCGAGGACGAAATATTTGAGGCCGGCTTCCGTCGAGCGCAGGCTGTCGCGATTGATGGCGCAGACGACGTAAAGTGCCAGCGACTGCAGTTCCAACGACAGGTAGAGCGAAATCAGGTCGTGGGCCGAGATCATCAGGACGATGCCCAGCGTCGCCAGCAGCAGCAGGACCGGATATTCGAAGCGGTCGAGCTGCTCGTCGCTGCCCTCGCCCATCACCATGAACATGGCGACGCCAGAGCCCACCAGGGCCGTGATCTTCATGAAGCGCGCGTAGCCATCGGCGACGTAGGCACCGCCATAGGCTGAGCCGGTGCCCTGGACGAACAAGATCCACAGCGCTGCGGCGATGAGCACCAGAATGGCAAGTCCGGTGACCAGCCGCCCCGAGCGTTCACCTGCGAACACGCCGACCATCAGCAGCACCAGCGCGCCGATAGCAAGGATGATCTCCGGGACGGAGAGATAAAGACTAGCTGAAATTGTTTCCGCGATCATGTCCATACGTCCCGTTCTTACTTCGGCTGTGGTGCAAGCGGCGTGACGTGCAGCGCAGCATTGTAGTTATGTATCAGCAAGTCGACAGACGCAGCGGAGACGTCGAAAACAGGCTGCGGATAGATCCCGAAGAACAGCGTCACCAGGATCATCGGATAGACGATGAACTTTTCCCGGATCGAGATGTCGAGGAGGTCCTTGATCTTCGGGTTGGTGACCGCACCGAAGATCATTCGGCGATAGAGCCAGAGCATGTAGGCAGCCGACAGGATAACGCCGGTAGCGGCAAAGAACGCCGTCCAGGTGCTGATGCGGAAGACGCCGATCGTAGTCAGCAGCTCGCCGACGAAACCGGACGTGCCGGGCAGACCGACATTGGCCATGGTGAAGAACATGAAGGCCACCGCGTATTTCGGCATGGTGCTGACGATGCCGCCATAGGCGGTGATGTCGCGGGTGTGCATGCGCTCATAGATAACGCCGACGCAAAGGAACAGCGCGCCAGAGATAAGACCGTGCGACAGCATCTGGAAAAGGGCGCCGTGGATGCCCTGCTGATTGACCGCGAAGATACCCATCGTCACGTAGCCCATGTGGGCGACCGAGGAGTAGGCGATCATCTTCTTGATGTCCGTCTGCATCAGGGCCACGTAGGACGCGTAGATGATGGCGATGACCGAAAGCACCATCATCATAGGCGCGAAATAGGCAGACGCGTCGGGGAACATCGGCAGGGAGAAGCGCAGGAAGCCGTAGCCGCCGAACTTCAGAAGCAGCGCCGCAAGGTCGACCGAGCCTGCGGTCGGCGCCTCGACGTGGGCGTCGGGGAGCCAGGTGTGGAACGGCCACATCGGCACTTTCACCGCGAAGGAAACAAAGAACGCCAGCCACAACCAGAACTGCATTCGCTCCGTATAATGATGGGCAAGGATGTCCGGAATGGCGGTGGAGCCGACCTCGTTATAGACGACGATGATCGCGACCAGCATGAAGATCGAGCCGAGCAGCGTATAAAGGAAGAACTTGAACGAGGCATAGATGCGCCGTGGGCCACCCCATACGCCGATGATCAGGAACATCGGGATCAGGCTGGCCTCGAAGAATACGTAGAACAGCACGATATCGAGCGACGCGAACACGCCGAGGATGACCGTTTCGAGCACCAGAAAGGCGATCATGTAGTCGCGAACGCGGTAGGTGATCGCATTCCATGAGGTCAGCACGCCGAACGGCATCAGGAAGGTCGACAGCACGATGAACAGCATGGAAATGCCATCAACGCCGACATGATAGGAGATGCCGCGGGCAAGCCAGTTGTATTTCTCGACCATCTGGAAGCCGGCATTGCCGTTGTCGAAGCCGATCCAGACGAAGAGTGACACCACGAAGGTGACGAGCGTCGTCACGAGCGAGATGATCATGATATTCTGGCGGCCGGCGGGTGTGTCGTCACGCATGAACAACAACAGCAGGCAGCCGACCAGCGGCAGGAAAATGACCGTGGAAAGAATTGGCCAATCGGTCATCAGATAGAACTCCCGAGCATCATCCAGGTAACGAGGGCTGCAACGCCGAGCAGCATCGCGAAGGCATAGTGGTAGAGGTAGCCGGTCTGCAAGCGAACGACCTGGTTGGCAAGGTCGACGACACGGGCGGCAACACCGTTCGGGCCGAACCGATCGATCGTGCCCTCATCCACGCCGTGCCACAGGAAGCGGCCGAGGGCCTTGGAGGACCGGACGAACAGGAAGTCGTAGAGTTCGTCGAAGTACCACTTGTTGAGCAGGAATTCGTAGAGCACGCGCTGCTGGCGGGCCAGCGCCTTCGGCGTCTCCGGCGATTTGATGTACATGTACCAGGCCAGCACGAAACCGATCACCATGGCGATGAACGGGCTGAGTTCGACCCAAGTCGGCAGATGCTCCATCTCTTCGAGGATATGGTTGGTCGGCGCCATGAACAGGGCGCCCTTCCAGAAGTGCTCGAAGCCTTCGCCGACAAATTCGCTGTGGAAGAGGAAGCCGGCCGCCAGCGCGCCGAGGCCGAGCACATAGAGCGGCACCAGCATGACGTTGGGGGATTCATGCACATGGTGCATGACCTCGTGCGAGGCGCGTGGCTTGCCGAAGAAGGTGAGGAAGATCAGGCGCCAGGAGTAGAAGCTGGTGAATAGCGCGGCAATGACCAGCAGCGTGAAGGCAAAGCCTGCGACCGGGCTGTTCGAGGCGAAGGAGGCCTCGATGATGGCATCCTTGGAGAAGAAGCCGGCAAAGCCGATCGAGGTGAACGGAATGCCAAAACCGGTGATTGCCAGCGTGCCGACAATCATCATCCAGAATGTCTTCTGGATATGTGGACGCAGGCCGCCCATCTTGCGCATGTCCTGCTCGCCGCCGACGGAGTGGATGACAGAGCCGGCGCAGAGGAATAGCAGCGCCTTGAAGAAGGCGTGGGTGAAGAGGTGAAAGATCGCCGGGCCATAGGCGCCGACGCCCAGCGCCACGAACATGTAGCCGAGCTGCGAACAGGTCGAATAGGCGATGACGCGCTTGATGTCGTTCTGGACCAGGCCGACGGTTGCCGCGAAGAACGCGGTGATGGCGCCGATGGTGGTGACGACGACCAGCGCATCCGGCGACAGTTCGAACAGCGGCGACATGCGGGCAACAAGGAACACACCGGCCGTCACCATGGTCGCGGCATGGATCAGCGCCGACACCGGTGTCGGGCCTTCCATGGCATCCGGCAGCCAGGTGTGCAGCAGGAACTGCGCTGACTTGCCCATGGCACCCATGAACAGCAGCAGGCAGACGGCGGTCAGGGCGTTGGTGTGGTTGAGGTGCATGCCGAGGAAGCTAAGCACCACCTGATCGGCGCGGCTATTTGCAGCAAAGGACTGGGCGTTGGAGAAGATCACGTCGAAGCTGACCGAGCCGAACAGCACGAAGACGCCGGCGATGCCGAGCAGGAAGCCGAAGTCGCCGATGCGGTTGACGACGAAGGCCTTGATAGCGGCGGCGTTGGCCGAAGGCTTCTGGAACCAGAAGCCGATCAGCAGGTAGGATGACAGGCCGACGCCTTCCCAGCCGAAGAACAGCTGCAGCAGGTTGTTGGCGGTCACCAGCATGAGCATCATGAAGGTGAACAGCGACAGATAGGCGAAGAAACGCGGACGGTTGGGATCGTCGTGCATATAGCCGATCGAGTATATGTGCACGAGTGTCGAGACCGTGTTGACCACGACGAACATGACGGCGGTCAGCGTGTCGATGCGCAGCTGCCAGGAGACATCGAAGCGGCCGGACTGCATCCAGCGGAACAGGTCTACGACGAGCGTTTCCTGGGTGCCGAGGGCAACCTGGAAGAAGACGATCCACGACAGCACGGCGACGATGATCATCAGGCCGGATGTGAGGTATTCCGACGCCTTGGCGCCCATCTGCCGGCCAAAATAGCCGACGATCAGGGCACCGATCAGGGGAAGAAAGACGATTGCCTTATACAACAACATAGCGCGATCAGCCCTTCATCACATTGACGTCTTCCACGGCGATGGAGCCGCGGTTTCGGTAGAAGACCACCAGAATTGCAAGGCCGATGGCAGCTTCAGCAGCAGCGACGGTCAGGATGAACAGCGCGAAGACCTGGCCGACGATGTCGTTCAGGAAGGACGAGAAGGCAACCATGTTGATGTTGACCGCAAGGAGGATGAGCTCGATCGACATCAGGATGATGATGACGTTCTTGCGGTTCAGGAAGATGCCGAAGACGCCGAGCACGAAGAGGATGGCGCTGACCGTCAGGTAGTGGGAAAGACCGATGACCATAGTGTTGTTCCTTTATCCCCGCGTCTCAGCTCAGATGCCCTGCCCGGGCTTGACGGAAACTACCTCGACGGCAGTCGCCGGCGTACGGGCAACCTGTTTGGAAATATCCTGGCGCTTGATGTTCACCCGATGCCGCAGCGTCAGCACGATGGCGCCGATCATCGACACCAGCAGCACGAGGCCGGCGATCTCGAAGAAGAAGACGTAGTTTGTATAGAGCACGTCGCCGAGCGCTGCGGTGTTCGTGCGGGTGGCAAGATCGGGGATAGGCATCGCCACGGTCTTGGCGATCTCAGGCGAAATGACGCTGCCGCCGACCACGACGATCAGTTCGGCGGCGAGGATGATCCCGATTATCGCCCCGATCGGCGCGTAGCTCAAAAGCCCGGAGCGCAGTTCGGCAAAGTCGACGTCGAGCATCATGACGACGAAAAGGAACAACACCGCCACGGCGCCGACATAAACGACCAGCAGGATCATCGCCAGGAACTCGGCACCCAGAAGCAAGAACAGGCCGGCCGCGTTGAAGAATGTCAGGATGAGGAACAGGACCGAGTGAACCGGGTTCCGCGCCGAAATGACCATGAACGCCGACGCTACCGCGATGAAGGCGAACAGATAGAAAAATAGAGCCTGCAGACCCATGTTGGTGCCTTTTTCATCTTCCCCCGGGCAATCGGGAGAAAACCCCCGGCCCGATGCGGCTTCGCAACAATGACGCGAAGCCCCGGTCTATCTTGAACCATGGCGATGGCGAATAGTGCCGCCGGCCGTCATGGCATATTCAGGCGCAACGGCTCAGCGATAGGGCGAGTCGATTGCGATGTTGCGAGCGATTTCGCGCTCCCAGCGATCGCCGTTATCCAGAAGCCGCTGCTTGTCGAAATACAGTTCTTCGCGGGTTTCCGTGGCAAACTCGAAATTCGGCCCCTCGACGATGGCGTCGACCGGGCAGGCTTCCTGGCAGAAGCCGCAATAAATGCACTTCACCATGTCAATGTCATAACGGACGGTGCGGCGGGTTCCGTCGTTGCGGCGCGGGCCAGCCTCGATGGTGATCGCCTGCGCCGGACAGATCGCTTCGCACAGCTTGCAGGCGATGCAGCGCTCTTCGCCGTTCGGATAGCGGCGCAACGCATGCTCGCCCCGGAAGCGCGGGCTGACCGGTCCCTTTTCGAAGGGATAGTTGATGGTCGCTTTCTGCTTGAAGAAATAGCGCATCGTCAGCAGGAAGGCGCCGGCGAATTCCTTCAGAAACAGCGAGCCGATGGCGTTGGATAATCCGGCCATTTTAAACTCCAAATCTGCATGAAAGCGAGACGGACATGATCATGCCCATCCCGTCAGCTTCAGGACGAATGCGACGATGACGACCATGGCGAGCGACAGCGGCAGGAATACCTTCCAGCCGAGGCGCATGAGCTGGTCGTAGCGGTAGCGCGGAACGAAGGCCTTGACCATGGCGAACATGAAGAACACCAGGCACGACTTGATCAGGAACCAGATGACGCCGGGAACCCAGTTCAGGAACCAGACATCCAACGGAGGCAACCAGCCGCCGAGGAACAGGATCGTCGTCAGCGAGCACATCATGACGATGGCGCAATATTCGCCAAGCATGAACATCATGTACATCGACGAGCCGTACTCGACCATGTAGCCGGCCACCAGCTCGGACTCCGCTTCAGGAAGATCGAAGGGAGGACGGTTCGTCTCGGCCAGCGCCGAGATGAAGAAGATGATGAACATCGGGAACAGCGACAGCCAATGCCAGTCGAGGAAGGACGAGGGCAAGCCGATCTTGGTGCCAAGGCCGATCTTCTGAGACAGCACGATGTCGGAGAGATTGAGAGAGCCAACGCAGAGCAGCACGGTAACGATCACGAGGCCGATCGAGACTTCGTAGGAGACCATCTGTGCCGCAGAACGCAGCGCGCCGAGGAACGGATATTTCGAGTTCGATCCCCAGCCGGCCATGATGATGGCGTAGACCTCGAGAGACGAGATCGCCAGGATGTAGAGGATGCCGACATTGATGTTGGCGATGACCCAGCCGTTGGCCAACGGAATGACCGCCCAGGTCATCAGCGCCAGCGTCACCGAAACCAGAGGCGCCAGCAGGAAGACGCCCTTGTTGGCGCCCGCCGGGATTAGCGGCTCCTTGAACATGAACTTCAAAAGGTCGGCAAACGACTGGAAGAGGCCGAAAGGACCTACGACGTTCGGGCCGCGACGCAGTTGCACTGCGGCCCAGATCTTGCGGTCGGCAAGCAGGATGAAGGCGATGAAGATCAGCAGGCAGACGAGCAGCAGGAGCGACTGTCCAACCATGATGATCGTCGGCCAGACGTAGGCCATGAAGAATGAATCCATCGTCCCCTACCCTTACTCTGCCGCAGCCTGGAAGTTGTTGCGGGCCAATGCCGAGCACTCCGCCATAACAGCGGAGGCGCGCGCTATCGGGTTCGTCAAATAGAAGTCTTTGATCGGCGACGCAAACGCGGATTTGCCCATCTTCCCGGCTTTCTTCGACAAAGCGACAATTCTGGCACTGTCAGCCACGGCGATCTCGTCGATCTCAGCGAAATGCGGGAATGCAGCGTAGAGTTTCGACCGCAGCTGGCTCAGCGAATCAAATGGCAGCTTCTTTCCGAGGACGTCGGAGAGAGCCCGGAGGATCGCCCAATCCTCGCGCGCATCGCCCGGTGCGAAGCCGGCGCGGTTGCCCATCTGGACACGGCCCTCGGTATTGACCCAGATACCCGACTTCTCGGTATAGGTCGCGCCGGGCAGGATGACGTCGGCGGTGTGGGCACCCTGGTCGCCATGCGACCCGATGTAGACCGTGAACTTTGCGGTCTTGCCGGAGAAATCCATCTCGTCGGCGCCGAGCAGGAACAGAACATCCATCGCCGTCAGCATGGCGGCCGCGTTGACGCCCTTCTCACCCGGCACAAAGCCGAGATCGAGGCCACCGACGCGGGAGGCAACCGTGTGCAGAACGGCAAGCCCGTTCCAGCCCTCGGTGACTGCACCAACTCCGACGGCAAGCTTAGCGACGTTGGCAACGATGTCAGCCGCATCTTCACGGATGAACGCGCCGGATCCGACGATGATCATCGGGCGTTCGGCATTCTTCAGGATCTCTGCAAAAGCGTGGCCGCCGTTGACGACATCCAGCAGCGTATCCGGACCTGCACCGAGATAATCGTACTTGTAACGCATCTCGCCGCCTTCACCGATCACGCCGATCGGGAACTTGCCACGACGCCAGCGCTTGCGGATACGCGCGTTTAGGACAGCGGCCTCGTACCGCGGATTGGCGCCGACGATGAGCAGCGCGTCTGCCGCCTCGATGCCCTCGATGGTCGGATTGAAGACATAGCTTGCGCGACCGAGCGACGGATCGAATGCCGCCCCATCCTGGCGACAGTCGAGGTTTTCAGACCCGAGCGCCTTCATGAGTTCGGAAAGGGCGTACATTTCCTCGACCGAGGCGAGATCGCCGGCGATTGCGCCGATCTTGTCGCCCGACGTGGAGGCGACTGCCGACTTGATCGCGGCAAAGGCTTCTGCCCAGGTAGCGACCTGCAGGCGACCGTCGCGACGGACATAGGGCTTGTCGAGACGCTGCGTCTTCAGGCCGTCCCAGATGTACCGGCTCTTGTCAGAGATCCATTCCTCGTTGATAGCATCGTTGGTGCGCGGCAGGATGCGCATCACTTCGCGACCACGGGTATCGACGCGGATGGCGGAACCGAGCGCGTCCATGACGTCGATCGATTCGGTCTTGTTGAGTTCCCAAGGACGGGCCGTGAAGGCGAATGGCTTTGATGTCAGCGCGCCGACCGGGCAGAGGTCCACGACATTGCCCTGCAGCTCGGAGGTCATTGCCTGCTCGAGATAGGTGGTGATTTCTGCATCCTCGCCACGGCCGATCAGGCCGAGCTCGGAGATGCCGCCGACTTCGGTGGTGAAGCGGACACAGCGCGTGCAGTGGATGCAACGGTTCATCACGGTCTTGACCAGCGGGCCGATGTACTTGTCCTCGACGGCACGCTTGTCTTCGCGGTAGCGCGACGAGTCTATGCCGAAGGCCATCGCCTGGTCCTGCAGGTCGCATTCGCCACCCTGGTCGCAGATCGGGCAATCTAGCGGATGGTTGATGAGCAGGAATTCCATCACGCCCTCGCGGGCCTTCTTGACCATAGGCGTGTTGGTGAAGATTTCCGGCAGCTCGCCGTTCGGGCCGCCTCTGATATCGCGCACGCCCATGGCGCAGGAAGCCTGCGGCTTCGGCGGTCCGCCCTTGACCTCGATCAGGCACATGCGGCAGTTGCCGGCAACCGACAGGCGTTCATGGAAACAGAAGCGCGGAACTTCGGCGCCGGCTTCCTCGCACGCCTGGATGAGCGTGTAGTGATCCGGGACTTCGATCTCTTTGCCGTCAATCTTCAGTTTTGCCATCGTCCACTCAGTCCTGTTTCGCATTTGCCGCCGGACCCGGCTGCAACAAATTCATGACCGCAACAGCCTCGCCGTCAAACGGCCGAGAAGCCGCGCGCGATGCAATTGCCTAGCATTCCGCCTACAGAGACCACCACCTGGTCGCCCCCTGCCCCCCAAGCACCCGAATCAACGGAGACGATCCGCAACACGGCTGCTTCCTTCATTCTACCGACAGTTGCCCGGGTCAACCGCGTATCTGTCGCCATCTCGTCGGGTCACCGCTTTCGCTGCCCCGCCACAGTCGGAGAGCGGCGCCTCTTCGTGCGTCGCCATTGCCGTTATTCCTATTCCGCCGCCTCGAGTACGGCGCCGTGGTCCAGCGCGTTGGCACTGTATTGGTCGATACGCTTTTCGATCTCGGGACGAAAATGCCGGATCAGGCCCTGCACGGGCCATGATGCCGCGTCGCCAAGTGCGCAGATCGTGTGGCCTTCGATCTGCTTGGTGACCTGCAGAAGCATGTCGATCTCGCGCTTCTGGGCATTGCCCTTCGCCATGCGCTCGAGCACCCGCCACATCCAGCCGGTACCTTCGCGGCACGGCGTGCACTGGCCGCAGCTCTCGTGCTTGAAGAAGGCCGAGATGCGGGCAATCGCCCTGATGACGTCGGTGGACTTGTCCATGACGATGGAGGCGCCGGTACCGAAGGACGAACCCGCCGCCCGCATGCCGTCGAAATCCATGATGCCGTCGATCATGTCCTTGGCAGGAACGATCGGGCAGGATGCGCCGCCGGGAATGACCGCCAGCAGATTGTCCCAGCCGCCGCGGATGCCACCGGCATGCTTTTCTACGAGCTCGCGGAAGGTGATCCCCATGCTTTCTTCGACGGTGACCGGCTTATTGACGTGACCGGACAGCATGAACAGCTTGGTGCCGACGTTGTTCGGGCGGCCTATGCCGGAGAACCATGCAGCGCCACGGCGCAAGATGGTCGGCGCAACGGCGATCGACTCGACGTTGTTGACCGTCGTCGGGCAGCCGTAAAGGCCCATATTGGCCGGGAACGGCGGCTTCAGGCGCGGCTGGCCCTTCTTGCCCTCGAGGCTTTCGAGCAGCGCGGTTTCCTCGCCGCAGATGTAGGCGCCGGCACCGTGATGGACGATGATGTCGATGTCGTAGCCGAGCTTGTTGTTCTTGCCGAGCAGGCCGGCATCATAGCATTCGTCGATCGCCGCCTGAAGCGCCTCGCGCTCGCGGATGTATTCGCCGCGAACGTAGATGTAGGCGTGGTTGGCGCCCATGGCGAAGGACGCGATGACGCAGCCCTCGATCAGCGTGTGCGGATCGTGGCGCAGGATGTCGCGGTCCTTGCAGGTGCCCGGCTCCGATTCGTCGGCGTTGACGACGAGGTAGTGCGGGCGGCCGTCGTTTTCCTTCGGCATGAACGACCATTTAAGCCCGGTCGGGAAGCCGGCGCCGCCACGACCGCGCAGGCCAGAGGCTTTCATCTCGTTGATGATCCAGTCGCGACCCTTTTCGAGGATCTGTTTGGTGCCGTCCCAGTGGCCACGGCTCATGGCGCCCTTCAGCGACTTGTCGCGAAGGCCGTAGATGTTTGTGAAGATGCGATCCTGATCGTTCAGCATGTGCTTATTCCGCCGGTTCGTCGATTATTTCGAGACGTGTTTCGATGCGTGACAGTCGCATGTTCATACGTCCAACAGATCTATACAGATTGGCAACGTCGCCGCGAGCAGCGTTTGCGTTTAGCGTATGGACTGGAAGCCGACCACGGATCGACGCGACGCATTCATCCGCTTCGGCGTTTCCGAAAACCATGTCGGCCAGAAAAGGCTTCATGCTCATCTGGAGACGATCATTCGTGACGTTGGCCATTCCTGTCATCATCACTGCGGCTTCTTGGGCGTCGGCGCTGCAGGCGCTTCAGCCGGCTCTGTCGCGCCGGCCTTGGCCGGACCGGACGCAGTGTTGTCCGCTTTTGCCGGCTGTGCGTTCGGAGTACCCGCTGGCGCTGCCGACTTGCCATCGGCCGGGCTCTTCAGCGCAGCGTTGGTCTCGGCATCCGTGCTTTTCGGCTTGGCTGCCTCAGACGGCGGCGTTGTCGCGCCTTCAGCGGCAGGGGCAGCAGGCTCCGGCGGCTTGTCCTCTGCCTTGGTGTAGGGCTGGTATTCGCCGAGAAGAGCCGTCGGGCCACCTTCCGGGGACGAGAACCAGCGGTCGATCTGCGGACCCGGCTTGATCTCGGCGCCCTTGCCGGCCTCGAAAGTATCGATGATCTCGCCAAGCCGTTCCGGTGTCAGGTCTTCGTAGGTATCGCGCCCGATCATCACCATCGGTGCATTGACGCAGGCCCCGAGACATTCGACCTCTTCCCAGGACAACGTGCCCTCGGCATTGCGGGCGAAGGTGTGCTCGTGGATCTTGCTCTTGCAGACATCCATCAGCTTCTGCGAGCCGCGCAGCATGCAAGGGGTCGTGCCGCATACCTGCACATGGGCGCGGGTGCCGACCGGTTGCAGCTGGAACTGGGTGTAGAAGGTGGCGATTTCCAGGACGCGGATATAGGCCATGCCGAGGATATCTGCGACCTTTTCGATCGCAGCCTTGGACACCCAGCCTTCCTGATCCTGCGCGCGCATCAACACCGGGATCACCGCCGATTGCTGGCGACCTTCCGGATATTTCTGGATAGTCCGGTCCACCCATGCGGAATTCTCGTCGCTGAACGCGAAGCCGGCAGGCTGGAACTGATTTTCTGCTAGTCGACGAACGGACATACTTTCACGCCTTATCTCAGTTTATGGAACCACACCGCGCGCCCGTCAGGGACTGGAACTCGCAGGCATAGGCCGACTGGTCTTTCTGCATAAATACGATGAACTTGCCGCCATTCGGCACGGCGGCCTTGATATCATAACCCTTGTTCAGAAGCTCTGCCATGGTCTGCTCGCCAGAGGCTGCACCCGACCCGGTGCTGTCGCCGGTAATCGGCTTGCCCACCACCTGCCCCATCGAGCCAAGCTTGGTCGTCGTCTGCTGCGCAGAGGCAACCGACGCAAACATCAAAGCGGCAATGACGAGGGGAAGACGCTGCATCAGCGATCGACCTCGCCGAAGACGATGTCGAGCGAGCCGAGAACTGCGGTGACGTCGGCCAGCTGGTGCCCACGGCAGAGGAAATCCATTGCCTGCAAGTGAACGAAGCCAGGCGCACGGATCTTGCAGCGGTATGGCTTGTTCGATCCATCGGCCACCAGGTAGACGCCGAACTCGCCCTTCGGTGCTTCGACGGCCGCATAAACTTCGCCGGCCGGCACGTGGTAGCCCTCTGTGTAGAGCTTGAAATGGTGGATGAGGCCTTCCATCGAACGCTTCATATCGCCGCGCTTCGGCGGCACGACCTTGCCGTCCAGCGACGACACGGGCCCGGTCTTTGCAACACCGAGAAGACGGTCGACGCACTGCTTCATGATCCGCACCGACTGGCGCATCTCTTCCATGCGGATCAGGTAGCGGTCGAAACAGTCGCCGTTCTTGCCGATGGCGATGTCGAATTCGAGATCGGAATAGCATTCGTACGGCTGCGAGCGACGCAGGTCCCACTTGGCACCGGAGCCACGGATCATGACGCCGGAAAAGCCCATGTTCCATGCGTCTTCCAGCTTCACGACGCCGATATCGACGTTGCGCTGCTTGAAAATTCGGTTGCCGGTGAGCAGGCCTTCGATGTCATCGAGGATCTTCAGGAAGGGATCGCACCACTTGCCGATGTCTTCGACGAGCTCCGGTGGAATGTCCTGATGGACGCCGCCCGGACGGAAATAGGCTGCGTGTAACCGAGCGCCGCAAGCGCGCTCGTAGAAGATCATCAGCTTTTCGCGCTCTTCGAAGCCCCAGACCGGCGGCGTCATGGCGCCCACGTCCATCGCCTGGGTCGTGACGTTCATGATGTGCGACAGGATGCGGCCGATTTCCGAATAGAGCACGCGAATCAACTGGCCACGAATAGGGATCTCGAGGCCAAGCAGCTTCTCGACGCCGAGCGCAAAGGCGTGCTCCTGGTTCATCGGCGCAACGTAGTCCAGCCGATCGAAATAGGGCACAGCCTGCAGATAGGTCTTGGTCTCGATCAATTTCTCGGTGCCACGATGCAGCAGGCCGATGTGCGGATCGACGCGCTCGACAATCTCCCCATCCAGCTCCAGCACCAGACGCAGCACGCCATGCGCAGACGGATGCTCCGGACCGAAGTTGATCGTGAAATTACGGACGTTGTGTTCAGTCATTGCTCGTCGCTCCGCTCCTGCAGGCATTAGCCATTAGGCAATAGGCAGTCGGTTCAGTCTTAGCCTTCATTTGCTCCGTACCTCCTGCAGGCGCCGCACGAGAGAGCGAAGCATTTTTCCGATTTCTTCACTTGTGGAAAGCGCCGTTTCAAGTTGATGCGCTTCAATCAATCCCACGCGTGAACACAAGATAAGATGCGTTTCCAATTCCTTCAGCGAACCCTGCGCGATCTTCAGATGATGAAGGTACGCGCCCGTCGTTTCTCGTCCGTAACCTTCGGCAATATTCGCCGCAACAGAGGCCGCGGAACGTCTTATCTGCGAAACGAGGCCGTAGATTTCGTCTTTGGGAAAAGTCTTGGTCAGGCTGTAGCAGTCAACTGCAATATCCATCGAGCGCTTCCACACTATCAGATCCTGATAAGAGTTAATCGCCGTCGCAGTCTCCCCTACTATTGCCTACTGCCTATTCCCCATAGCCTAATCTGCCGCCTACTGCTTCGCCTTCTCGTCACCCGGCAGCACCACGGGCGGCAGGACGTAGTCTGTGCCTTCCCAGGGGCTGAGGAAGTCGAAATTGCGGAATTCCTGTTTCAGTTCGACCGACTCGTAGACGACCCGCTTGGCCAGATCATCGTAGCGTACTTCGACGAAGCCCGTTGTCGGAAAATCCTTGCGCAGCGGATGACCCTCGAAACCGTAGTCGGTAAGGATACGGCGAAGGTCCGTGTGGCCGGAGAATGTGATCCCAAACAGGTCCCATGCCTCGCGCTCGAACCAGTCTGCACCGCGAAATACACCGCCGGCGGACGGAACGGCACGGTCTTCCGTCGTAACGAGCTTGATGCGGATGCGTAGGTTCTTCGTCGGCGACATAAGGTGATAAACCACGTCGAAACGCTCCGGCCTCTGTGGCCAGTCTACGCCGCAGATATCGGTGAGCGCGATGAACGCACATTTCGGATCGTCACGCAGGAATGTCAGGAGCGCGACGATGTTATCAACATCCGTTGTGAGCGTCAGTTCGCCAAACTTGATCTCCGACGAGGAAACCAGCGTGCCGCGCGCTTCGCCGATGTAGGCAGCAAGTTCGCTCAGGGCTTCAGTCATGATACTTTGTCCCTCGATCTAGCGTTCGATCGTGCCGGTGCGGCGGATCTTTTTCTGCAGCAGGAGCACGCCGTAGAGAAGCGCTTCTGCCGTAGGAGGACAGCCCGGGACGTAGATATCGACAGGCACGACGCGGTCGCAGCCGCGCACGACCGAGTAGGAATAGTGGTAGTAGCCGCCACCATTGGCGCAGGATCCCATCGAGATCACATAGCGCGGCTCGGGCATCTGGTCGTAGACCTTGCGGAGCGCCGGGGCCATCTTGTTGGTGAGAGTGCCCGCCACGATCATCACGTCGGACTGGCGCGGAGAGGCGCGCGGTGCAACACCGAAGCGCTCCATGTCGTAACGCGGACCGGAGACCTGCATCAGGCCTTCCACGGCGCAACAGGCGAGCCCGAACTGCATCCACATCAGCGAGCCGGTACGAGCCCAAGTGATGAGGTTGTCGGTGGTTGTCGTCAAGAAGCCCTTGTCGGCCAGCTCGTTGTTCACTTCGCCGAAAAACGGATCGTTGCTGCCGATGGGACGGCCGGTCGACGGATCGACAAGGCCCTTCGGCTGCGGCGCGATCAGCGTCGCGTTGCTATTGCCTACTCCCATTCCAAGGCTCCCTTTTTCCATTCATAGACGAATCCGATGGTCAGCACGCCGAGAAATACCATCATGGACCACAGCCCAAACCAGCCGATCGATGAGAACGACACTGCCCACGGAAACAGGAAGGCAACTTCCAGATCGAAGATGATGAAGAGAATCGATACCAGGTAGAAGCGGATGTCGAATTTCATGCGGGCATCGTCGAAGGCGTTGAAGCCGCATTCGAAAGCCGAAAGCTTTTCCGGATCCGGTGCCTTGAAGGCGACGGCGAAAGGCGTGACCAGCAGCGCAAGGCCGATGATCAGGGCAATTCCGATGAAGATTGCGATCGGAATATAGGCGCTCAGAAGTCCAGTCATGGTGTCCATCCCTGCCTGCGGGGGGAAGCGCCGGGGCGGCACCTCGGGGCGATTGCCCAGCAAGCGAAAGAGCATTGCAACACGCCGTGGTTAGCGCAGGCGACGCGCCGGTGCAAGAGCTTTGACGGGGGATTTGGACGCGCATCAGGACACGTCGGCTGCAAAGCTTAATACCTATGCGCGCAGACAGAGAAACCGACAGGGCAGCACAGGTCGGCAAGGTACCGAATTATGATTGAAAATAAAGACTTATCGGAAGCCGCAATGTCTTGAGTGACCAGACATCGGATCACGTAGCAGGAGAAACCGCACGGCTTCGATGCCACTATGCCGCACTTTCGAAGGTTTTCTGGGAGGGGTCATCAGCGTTGGCTAATGGCGCGAGTGACGGGGCTCGAACCCGCGACCTCCGGCGTGACAGGCCGGCACTCTAACCAACTGAGCTACACCCGCGCATATTATGTGGCCCTAAAGCCGTGGCCCCAAACAACCGGAAAGGCGATCTTCAGAAGATCTGCTTAACTTGAAATGGCGCGAGTGACGGGGCTCGAACCCGCGACCTCCGGCGTGACAGGCCGGCACTCTAACCAACTGAGCTACACCCGCAATTCATTTCAAGCATTCCGGACACTTGCGTATCCAACCGAGCGGCTCGCCGTTCGATGAGCGGCTAACTACGAGGTTCGCCTTTTGGTGTCAAGCAGCTTTGAAGACAATTCCATGACCGCCGGTGATTTGTTTTGGATGACCATCCGGGGCTTCCCGCAAAGCACGTTGGAGCCGCCGTTTGCAGCCAAAACCATCGAGCCCGAAGCAGCGTTGCCTTTGCCCTCGGCCGAAATCCGGAGCCGATTCGTGCTCGCCGCATTGGTTGGTTCGAATACAGCCCTCCCCGCAGGCTCGCGGCACCTCGTGTGCGGAGCCCTTGCTATGATCCATGCCCGGGATGCCGGCGTATGTCTTGCAACGGCGTGCCAACGGGTGACGCCGGCAATCACGGGAGAGAATAGATGCGTTTTGGACGAACCCTTATCGCCGCCGCCCTGCTGCAGCTGGTGGGCGTGGCCGGAGCATCCGCCGCCGATCTGCGGCTTGAACAGTACTTTGCGGGGCACACCGTGGCGACCGGGCATTTTGGCGCAATCAACGGCGTCAGCCGCGATTTCAAGGTCAAGCTTACGGGCACATCGTCGGGCAAGCATTTTTCCCTGCGCGAGGACTTTCGCTATGCGGACGGCGAGACCGACCGCAAGACCTGGCGCTTCACGCGCACCGGACCCAACACTTATCGCGGTACGCGAGAGGATGTGGTCGGCGACACCGAGGTGAAGATTACCGGCCAGACCGCGAGATTCACGTACCTGGTCAACCTCGAACCGAAGGGCAAACCCAACATCGTCCGGTTCCATGATTCGATGGTCGTCCAACCGGATGGCAGCATGATCAACAACGCCTGGGTAACGAAATATGGCTTCCCCGTTGCGCGCACGCATGTGGTCTTCACGCGCCCCTGAGCCTAAAGCCTGATGAGATCGAGCTCCTTGCCGATCTCGCGGGTGGCGATATCGACGACACTCATTTCATGGGTGAAGAGAATCGTCTGGAACCGATCAGCCGTACCGCAGAGAGCTTTGAGGCCCGATGCGGTGCGATCATCGTCGAACGTCTGGAAAATGTCGTCGACAATCAGCGGCGCTGGCTCGTTGCGCGCTGAATAGTCCTCGAGGAAGGCAAGCCGCAGAGCCAGGTACAGCTGGTCGCCGGTGCCTTCGCTGAGGCCGTCGAGCGGCACTTTCTCGCCACCCGTCCGCTCCGCCTGTAGCTGCAGCTCGTCCCTGTCGTCATACAGCTGCACCAGGCGCGAAAAACGGCCACCTGTCAGCACAGAGAACAACTCCCCTGCCCGGCGCATCACAGGATCTGCCTGCCGCTCTCGGTAGGTTTCCATGGATGACGCCAGCAGGCTCGATGCCAGCTTGAGGACGAGCCACTCGCGGGCGAGCGCCTTGGCCTCCGCTTCCGCCGCGTATTTCTGGAAGACCGCCAGTTCCGCGCCCGCACCGTTCTCGAGCAGCTGGCGTTGCCGCTGGTTTTCCGCGAGCCGCACGTTCAGGTCGGCAAACCGGCTGAGCTGAGTCTGGTCCCGGGCTGCGAGTTGCTCGATTTCGAGCTCCGCCACGACCCGGTCGAAACCCGATAGGCCGGCCCGGACATGTGCCTCATCCTGTCCGTTTGCCTGCAGTGCAAATCGCGCCCGGCTTTCAGCGAGCCGGCTTTGCAGGCGGCGGCGCTCCTCAAGCCGCGCCAGAAGCGCATCGAGGTCATGCTCAGCCGGCACCTGTATTGAAAGTGCGGCGAGTTCGGCCTCGACCTCCTCCAGATCCGACCGGCATCGTGCCAGCCGTAACCCGGCCTGCTGGCGGGCCTTTTCCAGAGCCGCGCGGCGCTGGTCGCCGGCATTGGCCGACACGGCCCGCTCGTGCAGCGCTTCTGCGGCGGCATCGGGCGCCAGCGGCTTCAGGTCCGGCGCGATGGCGTTCACGAGATCCCGTACGGCGTGCTCGAAGGCTGTCGTATCGCGCTGCATGCCACGGACGCGGCGGCGGCGGTTTTCCCGCTCCGTCAGCGTTTCCGGCAACGACTTCCATATCTCGATCGCCGCCTCCGCCATATCGACGGTGGTGCCTTCCGGTAGCCCTATCGCCAGCGCGGCGTTGGCAAAGGCTGCCTCGAATTTGGCGATGGAGACGTTGATATCCGACTGGCGCTGTTCGAGACCGGCGATGTTTTCCCGCGCCGCAGCGCGCTTGCCCTCGAGCGACCGGCTATCGGTCCAGCGCTCGGCTATCGTCTCGATGTGTCGCGACAGGCCACGAGCCAGCGCCGATGGCGCAAGGGAGGCGGTGGCGCTATATCCGGTCGCATCGGCGAGGTCTGCAAGCACCGGTCCGAGCCGCGCTTCCTTGCGTTTCAGTTCAGCCAGTTCATCCCTGATGTCGTTGAGGGTTTCACGCTGCCTGGAGAGAGCGTCGACGGCGCGGCGCCAGTCGATCATGCGGTCCGGCGACAACGGTTTGACACCGGCCGGCTCGAACAGCTGCCGGTACGTTTTACGCGCAGCCTCGAGCGCCTTGTCTTTTGTGAAGCTCTCGGACCGTGCGGCCTCCAGTTGCGGCTCGAGTTCGGCCTGCCGCAGACGTAGCTGCGTGTGGCGCGAGACGCGGTCGGCGTTGGCCAGCGCCAGGTCGGCCAACCTGTCGGCTTCGCGGATGGCTTGCGACACGACTTCTGCATTGTCCTTGGTAGATTTCGGTGCGGCAGCGAAGGATTGCCAAACCCCGTCTCTCAGGGTGCGCGCTTCGGCGATCTCTTCGCGGGTGACGATCGAGCCCTCGTGCTGCATACCGGCGATCTTTGCGACGATCTGGCTGGCTTCGTTCTCCAGCGCCGCCAGTCGGTTGGCAGCGTCCCGGCTATCGGCCTCGGCCTCTGCCAGCGTGTCGCCCTGCTTGGCAAGTGCGGCGATGTCCGGCAGGGGAACGGACAGCAGACGCTCGAGGTCGTCTATCGCAGGCGACATTCGGGCGGTGGCCGCCTCGAGGTCTCTCTCCAGACGCTCCACCTGAACGGCAACGGCATCCAGACGCGACAGTTCAGACAGATCGGGCTGCAGAACGGTCATCTGCTCCTGATAGGGCTTGGGGTCGATGAGCCTGCCGCTCGCCGCCGTCTCCTCAAGGCGCCGCAACTGGTCACGCGCCTCGGCCAGTCTCTGGCCGACATCCGAATGATCGCGATGGAGGGCGATGCCCGCGCTTGTGAGCCTGCGGATGCGCGCGAGTTCCGCGTCGCTGGGCTGAACGCGCTCGACCTCGGCCACATCGCTAAGGCCAAGCCTGCGGGCGAACTGCACCAGACGGGCGTCGAATTCATCGATCTCGCCCGACACGCGCTGCATGTCCTTGGTCTTGGAACGATAATCGGCTGTCTCGGCGTAGCGGGCCATGATCGCCGGCGCCGCTGCCCGTATCGCCTCATCTACAGGGGTGGCGCTGATGTCGTCGGCAATGCGGTCCATCTCGGCATCGGCAACGCGGATCGCAGCCTCTACCGCCTGACGACGCGCCAGTGCTTGCGCCAGCTCCGTTGCAAAAGCCTGCGGCAGCGGGGCAAGGTCGACGAACTCGGCTAGCCGATCCTGCTCCGCATCGATTTCTGCCAGCACCGGCTCCAGCGTTTTCAGCATCGTCAGGCGGTCCAGGGTGTGCCTGGTCTCCTGTCGCTCCGCCTGAAGCGCGGCCAGCTGTGCCTCGATATCGGCAGCATCGGCCAAAAGCCGTTTCCAGTCGCCGGATTTCAGCTCGCTGTCCCGCTCGGCGCGCTTGGCCTCGTCATGGCGCTCGAGCACTTGGTAGAACGATCGATCCTTGGATTTTCGCGGCCCGAAGATGAGATCGGCCTCATTCTCCAGCGACTGCTTCAGCTGCGTCAGGCCGAGCAGACCGGAGGCCGCCGAAAACAGCAGGCTGCCGATCTCGCCGCCACCTTTCAGCATCGCGGCAGCACCACGGCGCAGACGATCGGAATTCAGCCCGAAGGCACGCTCGAAAACATCACGGTTGAGACTCCCGATAAAGGCTGCAAGCGCATCCTCCGGCAACGCGGTTTCCGCGGCGTCTGCCGACAGCAGCGTGTTCTTGCGGCCACGACGGCGGCGGAAGGCAAGGCTCTGGCCACCTTGGCTGACAATTTCGGCGCCGACCCGCAATGTGTTGGCCTCGTGCAGGAAACTGTATTCGGCAGCCGTCGGGAAACCGAACATCAGATCGGAAATCGCAGCCAGAGCCGACGACTTTCCGGCCTCGTTGGGCCCGTAGATGATGTGCAGCCGCGCGTCCGGCCGGAATGTCAGGGTGCGGTCTGTGAGCGCACCGTAGCGCAGGATTTCCAGGCTCTTGAAACGCATCGGCTAGACCGCCCCTCCGGACCGGGCAACCAGCAGGTCGCGGGCTTCGGCCAGCAGCGATTGCAGATCGACGTCCAGCGGCTGTTCCTGGGCGCCGAGACCGCCCGGCAGCTTGGCGACGATTTCCGATAGACGGGCCTCAGCCTCCGAGATCACGGCCGGCGGCAAGTCTGACGCCGGCGGGATCAAGGCGTCCAGGTCCAGCCCGGCAGTCGCGCTGGCGGTGACAGCGCGACCTGCCGGATCCTCAAGCCTGATCTCAAGCTTCTCCAACCAGATGTCGGCGTGCGCACGATGGCAGGCTGCCTGTACTTCGTCGTGAAAATCCTGGCGGCGGGCAATGATCGCCTTGCGGACGTGGCTTTCGCCAGAAAGCCGGATGCGCAGGGCCAGGATGCGTTCCTCCATAGCCTCGACCAGCGGCTCGACTGCCTGCTGGATACGACGCAGGATCGCCGGTTGATCGTCATCGACATCGACGAGGACGGCGAGTTCGCCGAAGCGCGCCTCATCGACGATGATCCGGGTGTGGGTGGCGATACCATCCTCGACACTCACCAGCAGCGCGCCCTTTGGGCCGCATTCGCGGATGCTTCGCCCCTGCAGGTTGCCGGGAAACATGATCGCCGGGTTTTCAGCCAGCAACTCATATTCGTGAACATGGCCGAGCGCCCAGTAGTCGTAGCCGCGCGAGCGCAGGTCGTCGAGCGAACAAGGGGCATAGTTGGCATGCGGCTCGCGGCCGGTCAGCGAGGTGTGCAGCACGCCGATGTTGAACCAGCCGGGGACCGCGGCCGGATAACCGAGCGCCAGGTTGTCGGTTGCCGAGCGGTCGGCGAAGCCCTGCCCGTGCAGCGCGACTTTCAAGGCCTCCAGCTTGAAAGTGCCGGGTTTTCCGGTCGGGAACTGGTGGACGTTGTCGGGCAGCGTGATCGTCCGGGTGATGACGCTTTCGGCGTCGTGGTTGCCTTTCAGCAGATAGACGGGGATTCCAGCCCGCTCCAGCCGCGCCATCTCGCGGTTGAAGAACAACCCGATCTTGTTGTCCTTCCAGTCGCCGTCATAGACGTCACCGGCGATGACGAAGAAATCCACCCTGCGCTCGACCGCACGATCGACCAGCGTCGAGAAGGCCTTACGGCTGGCATCGACGAACACAGCTGCAATGTCGGCATCCTTCAGTGCCAGCCCCTGGAAGGGACTGCCAAGATGGAGGTCGGCGGCGTGGATGAAGGTGAATGCGGACATGCGCTCCAGACAGCAAAGGCGTCGAGCGCCTTTTTTAAGCGTCTTCGGCAGCGAATGCTATGGCGACGGGTCGCTCGTCCCGGGGTTATCCAGCATTAACGGCTTGCCGCCAGCACGCTGCCTATGCCGGGATTTCGACCGTGAACGAAAAGCGTGCGGTTGCCGCAGGAGCGAGGATCTCGGAGTATGGCCTGTCGGCCAGTTCCTTCGAGCCATCGATCTTCGCTGCCGTGCCATGCCAGGGTTCGACGCACAGAAACGGGGCACCGGGTTTGGACCACAGCGCGAGGTTCGGGAGATTTTCGAACGCGAAACGAAGATGTGGCCCGCCTTCCGCGCCATAGGTGAGCCCCTGCCCTGCGCCCTCCGGAAAGATCATCGCATCCGCATCGAACATTGCATGTTCGAGCTGCAGGTGGCCGGCCTTGAACGGCGATGGAAGGGTGCCGGGCTTCACGAGACCGCCCTGGAGCCTCACCAGCGGCGGTTCGGCGCCGTTATCGAGGGTGACACCGTGTGGCTTTCCTTCGCATCCCGGCAGCGGCCAGACGAAGGCCGAGTGGAAGCCGAGGCCGAACGGCATCGGCGTGTTGCCGAGATTGCTGACTTCGGCAGCAACCGTCACCGCCCGCCCCGCGATCCGATGCTCGACGGCGAGCCGGAATTCAAAGGGGTAGACCGCTCGCGTTTCTGCCGAGGCTGCAAGTTCGTGCCGGCTCATGGTCGCGGTCGATGCTGCGAGGACAAACTCGCTGCGCCGGGCAAAGCCGTGCTGCCCCATGGGATAGGTCTTGCCATCGATCGTCAGCTGGTCGTCAGGAGCCCTGCCGACGATCGGAAACAGGATCGGCGAGCGGCCGGTCCAGAACGCGGCATCGCCATTCCAGAGATAGGAACGCCCATCGGCTGATGTCAGCGCCTGCATTTCAGCGCCGAGAGACGAAATGTCGACTGTGAGGAATTCGTTGGAGAGGCGAATGGGCGTCGGCATGGCGGATCCTCATGACTTCGAGTCGAGATGGAGCTTACCGGGGCGGCCTCGGGATTTCCAGCGAGGAGACGAATTTACCGGCGCCGACCACGACGTTGGTTGCCGCGCTGCAGCCCGCCTCTATCTGCGTCCCGGTCGTACACGAGGTGCGCTTGCTGCAAACCGAGCCGCCTGCTACGCCGACACCCACCCCACTGGAGGAGGAATACCATGAGATATCACGCATTCGGCCGCACACCATTCATCGTCAGCGACGTCGGTTTCGGCGCCTGGCAGATCGGCGGCGCCTGGGGCGACGTCAGCGAGGCCGATGGGCGGGCCGCATTGAACGCAGCGCTCGATGCCGGCATGACCTTCATCGATACTGCTGACGTCTATGGCGACGGCCGCTCGGAAAAAATCATCGCCGAAGTGCTGAAGACGCGTAGCGGCGAGCGGCCGATGGTCGCTACCAAGGCCGGCCGGCGGCTCGATCCGCATGTTGCGGACGGCTACACCAAGGCCAACATCGAGGCCTTTGTCGACCGGAGCTTGAACAACCTTGGCGTCGACAGCCTCGATCTGGTGCAACTGCATTGCCCGCCGACGGAAGTCCTATATCGGCCTGAGGTCTTCGAGGCCCTCGGCGCCATGCAGACGGCGGGCAAGATCAAGGGATATGGCGTCAGCGTCGAAAAGGTCGAAGAAGCCCTGAAGGCGATCGAATTCCCGGGCGTCGTCAGCATCCAGATCATCTACAATATTTTCCGCCAGCGGCCGTCCGACCTGTTTTTCGCAGAGGCACGACGCAAGAATGTTGCCGTCATCGCCCGCGTGCCGCTGGCAAGCGGCCTGCTCTCCGGCAAGATCAACTCCGCCACCGCATTCGCTGACGACGACCACCGCAAGTTCAACCGCAACGGCGAGGCCTTCGATGTCGGCGAGACCTTTGCCGGCGTGCCGTTCGAAGTCGGGCTGCAGGCTGTCGAGGAGGTCCGCAAGCTGGTGCCGGAGGGAACGACCATGGCGGCCTTCGCGCTGCGCTGGATCCTCATGAGCGACGCCGTGACGGTGGTCATTCCGGGCGCTAGAAACGGCGAGCAGGCGAAGGCAAATGCCGCCGCAGCCGATCTGGCGCCGCTATCGGCCGACGTCATGGCGGCCACGCGCGACGTCTACGACAGGCTCGTCGCACCGCACGTGCATCAGCGCTGGTAAACGAAAAAGGGTCCGGCAAAAACCGGACCCTCTTTACAAGCGCCGCCAGCATGGATCGCCATGATCCGGCCGGCAAAGCGAAATCAGCTGTTAACGGATTCCTTCAGGCCCTTGCCGGGCGTGAACTTCGGCACGTTGCGAGCCGGAATGTCGACTTCAGCGCCGGTCGACGGGTTACGACCCTTGGACGCTGCACGGTGAGAAACGGTGAAGCTACCGAAACCGGCGAGACGAACGTCGCCACCGCTCTTCAGTGCGCCCTGCACAACCTCAAAAACAGCGTCAACAGCGGATGCTGCATCAGCCTTGGTGATGCCGGCTTTCTCGGACACAGCAGACACGAGTTCATTCTTGTTCATGTTTCCAACCCTTTCTTCGGTATGAAACGACTCAATCGTTTAAGCCGGGCGCAGAATACGTAAGCTCTGGCCCGTCGCAACCCAAAAGCCCTGCAAAGCAAGGAAAAGCAAGCATTCCTGCGTTGTTTTCACAGAAAAGGCCGGCGATTAAGCCGGCCTTTTTGGTGAATTATGTCAATTCGGCACAAGTATGGCAAAAGCCAACATCAATGCGCAATCGCATTGCCGAAGTCATCGACGCCTTCGACGGTCGCAATTAGCGGCGTTTCGATCGATCCATCCCACTCGATAGCCACAGGCTGGCGGATCAGCGCATGCTTGATCACCTCGCCCATGCGCGACACCGGAATGATCTCCATGCCGTTCTTGACGTTGTCCGGGATCTCCGCCAGGTCCTTGGCGTTTTCTTCCGGGATAAGCACCGTCTTGATACCGCCGCGAAGGGCAGCGAGCAGCTTTTCCTTCAGGCCGCCAATCGGCAGAACGCGACCGCGCAGCGTGATCTCACCGGTCATGGCCACATCCTTGTTGACGGGGATGCCGGTCATGATCGACACGATGGCGGTGGCCATAGCGACGCCTGCAGACGGACCGTCCTTCGGCGTTGCCGCTTCCGGAACGTGGACGTGGATGTCCGACTTGTCGAAGCGCGGCGGCTCGATACCGAAATCGACGGCTCGCGAACGGACGTAGGACGCCGCTGCCGAGATCGATTCCTTCATCACTTCCTTCAGATTGCCGGTGACCGTCATGCGGCCCTTGCCTGGCATCATCACGCCTTCAATCGTCAGCAACTCGCCACCGACTTCCGTCCATGCCAGACCGGTCACAACGCCGACCTGATCCTCGCGCTCGGCTTCGCCATGGCGGAAGCGGGGAACGCCCAGATACTGGTCGATATTGTCTGCGGTCACGGCAACAGAGGTTGCCTTGCCCTTGATGATCTCGGTGACCGCCTTGCGGGCGAGCTTCATCAATTCACGCTCGAAGCTGCGAACGCCGGCCTCGCGGGTGTACTGCTGGCTGATCGCCATCAGGGCATCGTCGCTGACCGAGAATTCGTGCGGCTGCAACGCATGTTCCTTGATAGCCTTCGGCAGCAGGTGCCGCTTGGCAATTTCCCGCTTTTCGTCCTCCGTGTAGCCGGCAATACGGATCACTTCCATGCGGTCCATCAAAGGCGCAGGGATGTTCAGCGTATTGGCCGTGGTGATGAACATCACGTCCGAAAGATCGTATTCGACTTCCAGATAGTGGTCCTGGAATGTGCCGTTCTGCGCCGGATCGAGCACCTCCAGCAGAGCCGAAGATGGATCGCCGCGGAAATCCTGGCCCATCTTGTCGATTTCATCGAGCAGGAAGAGCGGGTTGGACTTCTTGGCCTTCTTCATCGACTGGATGACCTTGCCGGGCATCGAGCCGATATAAGTGCGGCGGTGACCGCGGATCTCGGCCTCGTCGCGCACGCCGCCGAGTGCCATACGGACATACTCGCGGCCGGTCGCCTTGGCGATCGACTGGGCAAGCGATGTCTTGCCGACGCCGGGAGGACCGACGAGGCAGAGGATCGGTCCCTTCAGCTTGGAGGAACGGGCCTGCACGGCGAGATACTCGACGATGCGCTCCTTGACCTTGTCGAGACCGAAGTGGTCGTCCTCGAGGATTTTCTCGGCAGCAGCGAGATCGGTCTTGACCTTGGACTTCTTGTTCCACGGAATGCCGAGCAGCCAGTCGAGATAGTTGCGCACGACGGTGGCTTCCGCCGACATCGGGCTCATCTGCCGCAGCTTCTTCAGCTCGGCATCGGCCTTCTCCTTGCCTTCCTTGGAAAGCTTGGTCTTGTTGATGCGCTCTTCCAGCTCGGCCATCTCGTCGCGGCCTTCCTCGCCGTCGCCGAGTTCCTTCTGGATCGCCTTCATCTGTTCGTTCAGATAGTACTCGCGCTGGGTCTTCTCCATCTGGCGCTTGACGCGCGAGCGGATACGCTTTTCGACCTGCAGGACCGAAATCTCGCCTTCCATGAAGCCGAGCGCCTTTTCCAGGCGGCCCTTGACGCTGGTGGTTTCCAGCATCTCCTGCTTTTCGGTGATCTTGATCGAAAGGTGCGAAGCGACGGTGTCGGCCAGCTTCGAGTAATCCTCGATCTGACTAGCAGCGCCAACGACTTCCGGCGAGATCTTCTTGTTGAGCTTTACGTAGCTTTCGAACTCGGAAACGACCGAGCGGCTCAGCGCTTCAAGCTCTACCTGATCTTCGACCGGCTCTTCGAGAGCGTGGCCCATGGCCTCGTAGAAGTCTTCGCGATTGGTGTAGTTATCGATCTCGGCGCGCGAGCGGCCTTCGACGAGAACCTTGACGGTTCCGTCTGGCAACTTCAGCAACTGCAGCACGTTGGCGATCGTACCGATCTTATGAATGGCTTCCGGCGCGGGGTCGTCGTCGCTGGCGTTGATCTGGGTGACGAGCATGATCTGCTTGTCGGAACCCATGACTTCTTCCAGAGCGCGGATCGACTTTTCGCGACCGACGAACAGCGGCACGATCATGTGCGGGAAGACCACGATATCGCGCAACGGAAGTACCGGATAAGCGGTGCTCTCGTGTGCAGCAGACGTTTTCTTCGACATTTCAATTCCTTTCCATCGTCCCGTTTCCGGGATAAGCGCCGGCAGTATTCAGTGCGCCGGCCTCTCTCACTTGATGTAGAAGTGGAGTTTCACCTTGGCAATTTCAAGCCATGCCGCCTGCCGGCCGTGGCAGATGTGACAGGCTTATTACAACGATCAACGCAAAACAAATCGGGCTCGTCCGGCGCCTCGCCTCCCTGCCATGTCCACCGGTACGGAACGGAATGGCTGATGCGAGAACGCTCGAAGAATCACGCCATCATGGCCGCCGGTGATCTCAAGTGCAACGACTACGCCGGATCAGTGACCACCATATTCGAAAGTCTAACAGCAAACTGCATGGTATTTCAAACAGAAAGGAGCCCGTCACCGACGAGCCCCTTAAGATTGCTGCACTATTGCGTCAGACATCAGGCCGACACATTGGCCTTCTCATCGGGACGATCAGCATAGATGTACAACGGCCGGGCGGAGCCGCGCACGACTTCGTCTGAAATCACAACTTCGCGAACACCTTCGAGTGCCGGCAGATCGAACATCGTGTCGAGAAGGATCTTCTCCATGATCGACCGCAGGCCACGAGCGCCGGTCTTTCGCGTGATTGCCCGGCGGGCGATTTCGCGAAGAGCGTCCTCGTGGAAGTTGAGTTCCACGTCTTCCATCTCGAACAGCCGCTGATACTGCTTCACCAGCGCGTTCTTGGGCTCGGACAGGATCTGGATCAGCGCATCGGCGTCCAGGTCTTCCAACGTCGCCAAGACAGGCAGGCGGCCGATGAATTCCGGGATCAGGCCGAACTTGACCAGGTCTTCCGGCTCGAGTTCGCGGAGCACTTCACCGACGCGGCGATCGTCCTGCGACTTGACCGAAGCGCCGAAGCCGATAGAGGTCTTCTCGCCACGCGCAGAGATGATCTTGTCGAGACCGGCAAACGCACCGCCGCAGATGAACAGGATATTGGTCGTGTCGACCTGCAAGAACTCCTGCTGGGGATGCTTGCGACCGCCCTGGGGAGGCACGGAAGCGACAGTGCCTTCCATGATCTTCAGCAGTGCCTGCTGCACGCCCTCGCCCGATACATCGCGGGTGATCGACGGGTTGTCGGACTTGCGCGAGATCTTGTCGACTTCGTCGATATACACGATGCCGCGCTGGGCGCGCTCGACGTTGTAGTCGGCAGCCTGCAGAAGCTTCAGGATGATGTTCTCGACGTCTTCACCGACATAGCCGGCTTCCGTCAGCGTCGTGGCATCAGCCATGGTGAAGGGCACGTCGATGATCCGGGCGAGCGTCTGGGCAAGGTAAGTCTTGCCGCAACCCGTCGGGCCAACGAGCAGGATGTTCGACTTTGCCAATTCGATGTCGCCATTCTTCGAAGAATGCGCCAGCCGCTTGTAGTGGTTGTGGACGGCGACAGAGAGGATCTTCTTTGCCTGGCGCTGGCCAATCACGTATTCGTCGAGGACCTTTATGATGTCCTGGGGCGTGGGAACGCCGTCGCGGGACTTGACCATCGAGGATTTGTTTTCCTCGCGGATGATGTCCATGCACAACTCGACGCATTCATCGCAGATGAAGACCGTCGGTCCGGCGATAAGCTTCCGGACTTCGTGCTGGCTCTTGCCGCAGAAAGAACAATACAGGGTGTTCTTGGAGTCACCGCCGTTGCTGCCGCTGACTTTGCTCATATCACTTTCCTTCCAGCACGCCGCATTTCCAAATCGAAATGGCGGTCCACTCTCTGCGCTCGCCTGCGCCACTCCATGGACTGGAGCTTAGCCGGTTCAGGCGCTCCTAGGGGTACTGAACGTGGTCCGCACACTGCACGGGCCACGGCGGCAACGAATTCCCCGTCGAATCCGAACGCTATGTCATAAAATCAAAACATAGCGTTAAAGCCTACTATTAGCTTCTTCTACCGCAGTTGAAACCCCCTCGTTGATCACAAATGGGATAGAACTGTGGCTTAGAAGACACCGCCCCGCGAATAATCACGCTTCGGCGTCTGATTCCATTTCGGCGCGCGACGTCAGGACTTTGTCGACCAGACCCCAGTCCTTTGCCTCTTCGGCGGTCATGAAGTGGTCGCGATCGAGTGTCTGCTCGACTTCCTCATAGGTGCGGCCGCAATGCTTTTCATAGATCTCGTTCAGGCGGCGCTTCATCTTGATGATGTCGCGGGCGTGGCGCTCGATGTCCGATGCCTGCCCTTGGAAACCGCCGGAGGGCTGGTGAACCATGATGCGGGAATTCGGCGTGGTGAAGCGCATGTCCTTATGCCCTGCCGCCAGCAGCAGCGAGCCCATCGATGCCGCCTGACCGATGCACAGGGTCGATACGGCCGGCTTGATGAACTGCATGGTGTCATAGATTGCCATGCCGGCAGTCACGACGCCGCCCGGAGAATTGATATAGATCGCAATCTCCTTCTTCGGGTTCTCAGCCTCGAGGAACAACAGCTGCGCGCAGACAAGCGTCGCCATATGATCTTCGACCTGACCCGTCATGAAGATGATGCGCTCTTTCAGAAGGCGCGAATAAATGTCGTAGGACCGTTCGCCCCGATTGGTCTGCTCCACAACCATGGGGACCAGAGCCATTGCGGTATCGACTGGATTTCTCATGTGCGTCCTCTGTCAAACTTGCACCCGGCGGCGAAATACCGGGAATCGAATAAAATCGTCACCCCTACATAGAGTGTCACCGCCCTGTACTTCAAGACGCGCCAGAGGATAACGTCAAGAAGCGGATGCGAATGAAGTTCAGGCTGCAGTTACGGCTGTTTGTCACAGATGGCTATTAAGGCGGCGTTACGCCAGAGGCCGCCCACAGCTTTTCGACGTGGCAGAGTGAAGAAACGATGAATGTTCGATCCCAGGCCTCCGTATTGACGCAACCGTGCCGCGATTCCACGACCGATGGGCGTAATTTGCGGTCCGCGTTAACCGGCTGGCCAGTTTCTTGCGGCATGGTACTGCGCGAGATGGAGTTGCGCAGCCTGTGTTCAATATCACGACGGGATTGACGATCTGGTGTTCGGAAGCGACGACGCTTGCCGTAGTCTTGTTTTTCGCCTGGCGCAGCGACCGCAGATCGTCCTTCTACCTGCTCTGGTCCATCGGCTTCGCCCTGCGCGCAGTCGGCTACGCGCTGATCAGCCTGCAGGGCGTGATGCCCAATGTTCTCACAATCGATCTCGGCAACGTACTCACCTTCCTCGGCCAGAGCGCCTGGATCGCCGGCTTCAGCCTGTTCGACAAGCGCCGGCCGGAATGGACCGCGTTGCTGCCGCCGGCCATATGGCTGATCGGCATCAGTCTTCCCTGGGTGCATGACGATCTCGCCAACCGCGTTGTCCTTTTCCTGCTGGCAAGCGCTGCCAGCGCAACTCTCCTTGCCGCGGCCGTCCGTCCGGCGACCAGCCGCCCCGAGGCGGCCCGCATGCCGCTGGCTTTCGTGCTGATGACGCTCGCCTCCCTGTGCTTCGTCATTGCACTCTCGGCAGTCGTTTTCCGGCCCTCGCCAGAGACGGCCGTCACCTACCGCACAGTTACGGTAGTGGTGAACGCATTGCTGATCACGATCGCTGTCGCGCTGACCGGCCATGTGCTGGTCCAGCGGTCGCAGCGACGCTGGCGCGCATTGTCGCTGAACGATTCGCTGACCTCGGCCTTCAACCGGCGCGGGCTGCTGGAATTCTTCGGGCTGCTCCGACGCGAGACGACGTCGCCGTCTCGGCGGATTGCCGCCCTGCTGTTCGATCTCGATCACTTCAAGAGCATCAACGACCGCTATGGCCACCAAACCGGCGACCAGGTGCTGTGCGAATTCGTCACCATCACTCGAAAGTGCCTTCCGCGCGGCGGCGCCCTCGGTCGCATGGGCGGCGAGGAATTCATGGCTTTCATCACCGTGACAGACCAGACGGAGGCCGAAGCGGTGGCGGAAACGATCCGCAGCGAATTTTGCAGGGTGCCTTTGCAGATCGAGGGAGCTGCCGTCAATGCCAGCGTCAGCGTCGGCGTGGCACTCGCGACTGCCGAGGCCGCAGACTGGGACAAGCTCACCGGGGCTGCGGACCGGGCGCTTTACGCCGCCAAGCGAGCGGGACGCAATTGCACCGTGGTCTTCAGCGAGGCTGCCACCGAAAGCGCAATTAGCGCGTCCAGCGAACAGGAAGCCGGCGAACTGGTGCCTACGGTCGACGACCAGATCCAGGCGCTGCAACGGATCGGCACACTGGCGCGAAACTAGGATAAAGGGGCGCCGACGCGCTTCCCGTGCACGCCGGTTTGGGCTAATGCCAGTATCATGATGATCCCTCCCATGCTCCGTATCGATCCTGCTACCCGCCACGTTTCTCTCGATGGCAAAGATCCCGCATTCTATAGCAATCCGAACGCCGTCTATGCGGCGCTGCACGAGCAGTGTCCGACCTTCTATTGGGAGGAGCAGAAGCTCTGGACGGTCACTGGCTACGATCACGTGAACGCTCTTTTGCGGGATCGTCGCTTCGGCCGCCAGATCCTGCACGTCGCGAGCCGTGCCGAGATCGGTCTCGCCGAACCGCTGCCCCATCTGCGCAACTTCGACGCCGCCGAGCTGCATTCGCTGCTGGAGATAGAGCCCCCGGAGCACACGCGACTGCGGACGCTGATCAATCGGGCCTTCGTGTCGCGCCACGTCGAGAAGATGAAGCCGGAAATTGCAGAACTGGCAAACGGGCTGATAGACAATTTTGCGGGAAACGGCGAAGTAGAGCTGCTCACGGCCTTTGCCGACATCATTCCGGTGACGATGATCGCCCGGATGATCGGCATTCCCGACGAGATGGGGCCGCAGCTGCTGAAATGGTCGCATGCCTATGTGCGCATGTACATGTTTGGCAGGACGCGTGCAGACGAAGATGCCGCAGACACGGCCGCAAAGGAATTTGCCGACTATGTCAGATCGGTGATCCGGGAGCGGCGCGCCGAGCCCCGCGACGACCTGCTGAGCCACATGATCACCACGGAGCACAAGGGCCAGTATCTCACCGACGAGGAACTGGTGTCGACGACGATTGTGCTCCTCAACGCCGGCCACGAGGCAACCGTCCATCAGATCGGCAATTCGGTTCGTGTGATCCTCGAATGCGGGCTGCCCCCGGAGACGCTGTTTGCCGACGAAGCCGCGACCGAGCGCACCGTCGAGGAAACACTCAGACTCTGCGCGCCGGTGCACATCTTCCAGCGCTGGGCACTGGAGACTGCCGAAATCGATGGCGTCACCTTCCAGCGCGGCGACAAGGTGGCGATTATCCTTGCTGCCGCCAACCTTGACCCGAAAAAGTTCTCCGACCCGCTGACATTCAAGCCCGACCGCCGCGAAGCGCCCAACCTCTCCTTCGGCGCCGGTATCCATTTTTGCATCGGTGCACCGCTTGCCCGCCTCGAGCTCAATATCGCACTGCCGATCCTGTTCGAGCGGCTGCCGGGATTGCGGCTGGCAAAGACGCCGGTGGTCAAGGACGTCTACCATTTCCATGGGCTGGAGCGGCTGGATTTGCGCTGGTGAGCGGGATTTTAGCTATCAGCTAATGTTTATTTTCGGCTGCGAAGATCCTGCCCGAGAGATCGTCCACTTTTACAGAAACATCGGCGATCTTTCCCTCGATACGCACCAGGGAGTTCTCCAAGACAGAGTGGACGTGCGTTATCGCGCCGCCTACCTCCATTTTGATCATCAACTCGAGATCGTCGCGTAGCTCCATGTAACGCCTATCGCTGCGGTTCAGATAATCGTATGTTTGAACGCATAGTGTCCGGATGTCGGCCACCTCTCTGCGAAGACCGCGCATCTCATCGTTGTTCTTCTGAACGAGTTTGGCGATCAACCCCAGGTCGATATTGTCTTCTACCATTACCATGATCCCACTTTACATAGATGATAACGCAGCACGACTGAAATGCAACCTGCAGCATTTTCGAGGGCGAGTGCACAGTGGTCGACGACTGGCTGCAAAATCCAAACAAAAATGGCGCCCCTTGCGGAGCGCCATCTGCAATACGATAAAGGCAAATATCAGCCGTAGCGGCCGGTGATGTAGTCTTCGGTACGCTTGTTCTTCGGCGCCTGGAAGATCTGGTCGGTGGCGCCGTATTCGATCAGGTCGCCGAGATACATGAAGGCGGTCTTGTCGGAGATACGGCTGGCCTGCTGCATGTTGTGCGTGACGATGACGATGGTGAAATCGCCCTTCAATTGCGCAACCAGTTCCTCGATCTTGGCAGTCGAGATCGGATCGAGTGCCGATGTCGGTTCGTCCAACAGCAGGACGGATGGTTTCACGGCGATGGCGCGGGCGATGCAGAGACGCTGCTGCTGGCCGCCGGAAAGCCCGAGGCCGCTCTGGTGCAGCTTGTCCTTCACTTCGCCCCACAGCGCCGTGACGGTCAGCGCCTGTTCGACGCGCGCATCCATCTCCGCCTTGGAAATCTTCTCATAGAGACGAATGCCAAAAGCGACGTTTTCATAGATCGACATCGGGAACGGCGTCGGCTTCTGGAACACCATGCCGACCTTGGCACGCAGATCGTTCAGATCGACGTCCTTGCTGAGTATGTTGCGACCGTCCAGCAGGATCTCCCCAGAAGCCGTCTGGCCCGGATAAAGATCATACATGCGGTTGAAGGTGCGCAGCAGCGTGGACTTTCCGCAGCCCGAAGGACCGATGAACGCCGTCACGGCATTCTTGCTGATGCTCATGTTCACACCCTTCAGAACGCGATGGCCGTTCTGATAGGTGAAATCGAGGTTCTTCACATCGAGCTTCGGAAGGTCACCAATATCCGAAGCGGAGACTGCGCCCTTGCCCGACTGTGCGTTAACGCTCAGGAAATTGTTGTCGCTCATGTTCATGGTCTTATTCCTATCGTTCGGCGGCTGCGTCACTGGCGGCGCCCACTCAGAAAACGGGCAATGATATTGAGGGCCAGAATGGCGACAGTGATGATCAGCGCGCCTGCCCAGGCCAATTGCTTCAGATCCTCACCGGCATCAGCGGCCAGCGTGTTGATGGCAACCGGCAGCGTGGCGATCGGACCGGTCAGTCCCCCCTGCATGAACTTGCTATAGCCGGCCGTAAACAGCAGCGGCGCGGTCTCACCACTGATACGGGCAACGGCCAGCAGGATGCCCGTCAGGATGCCCGACCAGGCAGACTTGTATATCACAGTCGTCATCGCTTTCCAGCGTGGCGCGCCAAGGGCCGCCGTTGCTTCACGAAGCGAGTTCGGCACCAGCAGAAGCATGTCCTGCGTCGTGCGGTTGATGACCGGGAGCGCGATGAGCGCCAATGCAAGGATGCCGGCGATGGCGGAGTTCCCATGCATCGGCACGACCACGACACCGTAGACGAACACGCCGATGATGATCGAGGGTGCGGAGAGCAGGATGTCGTTGATGAACTTGGCGACCTCGGCAAGCTTGCTGCCGTTGGCGAATTCTACCAGGTAGGTGCCGGCAAGAATGCCGATCGGTGCTGCCAGCAGGGTCGCCAGACCGGTCACGATGAAGGTACCGTATATGGCGTTCAGCAGGCCGCCGCGCGAGCCCTGGGCCGGGATCGACATCGTAAACACGTCGAGGCTGAGTGCCGTGACACCTCGATAAACCAAGGTCACGAGGATGACGCTCAGGAACAGTATGCCGAGGATGGCAGCGAGAAACGACAAGGCCATCATGACCTGGTTCGTCATATGGCGGCGCGAGATGATCCTCTGACGAATTGCGTTTTCCATGGCTTTCTTCCTCAAAACGAGTCGACGCGGCCGATCATCCATCTCGCCACTGCAAGCACGCAGAAGGAAAGGACGAACAGGAGCAGGCCGAGTGCCATCAGGCTCGAAAATTGCAGACCGTCGGCGTCGCCGAAATTATTGGCGATCTGGGCGGAAATGGTGGTCGACGGCGAGATGATCGACGACTGCAGGCGGCTGACGGAGCCGACAACGAAGGTGACGGCCATGGTTTCGCCGAGCGCACGCCCAAGGCCGAGCATGATGCCGCCGACGAGACCGCGGCGTGTGTAGGGTATCAGGATGTTGCGCGCCACTTCCCAGGTGCTCATGCCCATGCCGTACGCGGATTCACGCAGCATCGGCGGCACGGTGGTGAAGACGTCGCGGGCAATCGCCGTGATGAACGGCAGGATCATGATGGCCAGCACGAGGCTTGCCGTCAAAAGGCCGACGCCCGGTGCAGGTGGCTGGAAGAGCGACCCGATCAGCGGCACCTGGCCAACGGTGTTCATGAGGAATGGGAGGACATAAGTCTGCATCAGCGGCACGATCATGAACAGACCGACGATGCCGTAGATGATCGAGGGAACGCCGGCCAAGAGCTCAATGGCGGTGCTGATCGGGCGCCGCAGGCTGCCGGGGCAAAGCTCGGTCAGGAAGATGGCGATACCAATGCCCAGCGGAACTGCAATCAGCATCGCGATGAGCGAACTCACCAGCGTGCCGACCAGGGCGGGCACCGCTCCGTAAATCTCCAGGGGAGCGCTCCACCTTGTGCCCCAGAGGAACGAGAAACCGAAGGCCTGGAATGTTGGCAAGGCATCCACGACCAGAACGGTCAGGATTGCCAGCAGCAGAAGCACGACAAAAGAAGCCGAGCTGAGCGTCATGAAATAGAAAATCCGATCCTGCGTCCGGAATTTTCTGGTGACGGCGGAGGTTTCCATGGTCTGGAATCCAGCCGTCTGAGTCGCATCAGCCATCGCTTTCTCCTTGTCCTGTCATTAAAGGCGGACAGGGCAATACCCTGTCCGCCGCTCGTTTTTCAGTCAGCACAGATTACTTGGTGCCGAAGTCTTTCTTCCAGGACTCTTCCACGACCTTGGCAACCGATTCCGGAACAGCAAGGTAGGACATGTCGGTCGCCGACTTCTGGCCCTTCTCGTAGGCCCACTTGAAGAACTTCAGGGCTTCTGCGTTTGCAGCAGGATCGGCAGGCTTCTTGTAAAGCATGACCCAGGTAGACGCTGCAATCGGCCAGCTGTTTTCACCCGGCTGGTTTGTGAGGATCAGGTTGAAGTTCTTGGCATGTGCCCAATCGGCGTTCGAAGCAGCAGCCTTGAAGGTTTCCAGGCTAGGCTCGATAACCTTGCCGGCGGAATTCTTCATCTTCGCGAAACCGATGTGGTTGGCGACGACATACGAGTATTCAACGTAGGAGATCGAACCAGCCGTCTGGTTGACGGTTGTGGAAACGCCTTCCGAACCCTTGGCGCCGAAGCCGACCGGCCATTCAACAGCCGTGTTGGAACCAACTTTCGACTTCCAATCCGGTGAAACCTTCGAGAGGTAGTCGGTGAAGTTGAAGGTCGTGCCAGAGCTGTCAGCGCGGTAAACGACGGAGATCGCCGTGGAAGGCAGCTTTACGTTGGGGTTGAGAGCCTTGATCGCAGCATCGTCCCACTTGGCAATCTTGCCGAGGAAGATGTCGGCGAGCGTCGTGCCGTCGAGAATGAGTTCGCCCGGCTTTACGCCTTCGACGTTATAGGAAACGACGATGCCGCCGGAGATCATCGGGAACTGGGCAATGCCGTTCTTCTCGAGATCTGCGTCGCTCATCGGCTTGTCCGAAGCGCCGAAGATGATGGTCTTGTCGAGGAGCTGCTTGATGCCGGCGCCCGAACCAACCGACTGGTAGTTGACGGAGTTGTTGGTTGCAGCCTTGTAACCCTCGGCCCACTTGGACAGAACCGGAGCGATGAAGCTCGAACCAGCGCCGGTGATGTCGGCAGCTATGGCCGAAGCCGTCATGGTGACGACCAGGCCTGCGCTCAGGCAGAGGGTGCGGATTTTCAAATTCAACATAAGGGTCTCACTTCCTTGAGTGATGATCGGATGGCGGGCGGAAGGGAGCCACAAACGGACCGTCCATCGATCCATCACGGCCGCCACTTCCGGCGACATGGATGGCTCTATAGTTGCAATGTTTCAGTTTGATGACAGTTTGATGATGGCCAAATGACACGGTTTTCAGGGCGTGTGCGGCCGCATGGATCGAGAATGCAGACCGCGCCAATGGGGCTGGGCAGACAGCAACTGCCGCTCGTCACGGGAGCAAGGCCATCGTCGTCGAGCGCAACGGCCAGCCCGGAGCCTGCGCCCTCGCCTAAAGCCGCACGACATAATCCTTGCGAGTCGTTTCAATCACTTCCCAGCTTCCGCTGAAGCCGGGTTTCAAGACCATGCGGTCGCCTGCGCGAAGATGATGCGCCTCGCCGCCATCCTCTGTCACGATGGAGTATCCCGACAGAATGGAAAAGTATTCCCACTCCTCATAGACGATGCGCCACGATCCGGGAGTCGCCTCCCATATGCCGGCGTAAATGCCACCCTCGGCCTCGTCGAGGCTCCATGTCCGAAACTGGGGGTTGCCGGAAAGCACGCGATCGGCAGCAGGCACGCCGAATTCAGGAGCGATGGCTGTAGCGTCGAAAAGGATGGCATTGGTCATCGGAAGTCTCGCATCTGATCTTGGTGACAGGCCCTGCCTGTAGCACAAGAGCGTCGAGAGTGGATAATGGCGGATTGGAACTGCCCTGCTCTACGGCAGGGCAGTTTCCGATGGCGATGGCTGCTCCTAAACCTTCGACAACGCCTGCTCCAGATCCGCGATGATATCCTTCACGTCCTCGATTCCCACGGAGAGGCGGACGACGTCGGGGCCGGCACCTGCGGCTGTCTTTTGGTCGTCGCTCAGTTGCTTGTGGGTGGTGGACGCGGGGTGGATGACAAGCGAGCGGGTGTCTCCGACATTGGCGAGATGCGAGAACAGCGTCAGGCTCTCGACAAAGGTCTTTCCCGCCTCGTAGCCGTTCTTCAGGCCGAAGGTGAAGACGGCGCCGGCGCCCTTAGGCGAATAGCGTTGCTGCAAGGCATGGTTGGGATCGTCGGCAAGACCGGCATACTTGACCCAGGCGACCTTGGGGTGTCGCTTCAGCCACCCCGCGACTTCAAGCGCGTTGTCGCAATGGCGCTGCATGCGGAGCGGCAGCGTCTCGATGCCGGTGAGGATCAGGAAGGCATTAAACGGGGCGATGGACGGACCGAGATCGCGCAGCCCAAGGACGCGGCAGGCGATGGCGAAGGCAAAATTGCCGAAGGTCGCATGCAGCACCATGCCGTTATATTCGGGGCGCGGCGCCGACAGCATCGGATAGTTGCCGGATGCGGACCAGTCGAAGGTGCCGCCGTCGACGATGACGCCGCCCATCGAATTGCCGTGGCCACCCATGAACTTGGTCAGCGAATGCACGACGATATCGGCGCCGTGTTCGAGGGGGCGGATCAGATAGGGGCTTGCCAGCGTGTTATCGACGATCAGCGGCAGGCCGTGGCGGTGGGCGACGGCGGCGATGGCAGCAATGTCGATGAAGGTGCCGGCCGGATTGGCAAGGCTCTCGATGAAGATTGCGCGGGTACGATCGTCGATCTGGCTCTCGAAACTCTCGGGCTCCAGCGGATCGGCCCAGCGCGCCTGCCAGCCGTAATTCTTGAAGGCATGACCGAACTGGTTGATCGAACCGCCGTAAAGCTTGCTTGCCGCAACGAAATTATCGCCCGGCTGCATGATGGTGTGGAACACCAGAAGCTGAGCCGCATGGCCCGATGCTACCGCCAGCGCCGCCGTGCCGCCTTCGAGTGCCGCGACGCGCTCCTCGAGCACGGCCTGGGTCGGGTTCATGATGCGGGTGTAGATGTTTCCGAACTGCTGCAGCCCGAACAGGGCGGCTGCGGCATCCGCGTCGCTGAAGACATAGGCGGTCGTCTGGTAGATCGGCGTCGCGCGGGCGCCGGTCGTCGGATCGGGCTGTGCGCCTGCATGAATTGCCAGCGTGTCGAAGCCCGGATTGGTGGTCGCCATGGTAGTCCTCCCTCAATATCTCACGGACGACCATAGCGCGACGGCGATGCAAATTCATCGCGATCTTTTCTCATTCCCGCCTGAAGCGGAGAAAATCCTACCCTGCACGGGCAGTCGATCAGGCGGAGGCAAGTCTCGGGATCTCGATTGCCGGGCAGCGGTTCATGACCACCTTCACGCCGGCCGCCTCGGCCTTTTCGGCGGCCGCATCGTCGCGGATGTCCAGCTGCGACCAGATGACCTGCGGCTTGGCCGGAAGCGCCAGCGCATCCTCGACGACGGCATCCAGATATTCGGGCGCGCGAAACACATCGACCATATCGACAGGCTCGGGAATGTCGGCGAGCTTGCCGAACACCGGCTGGCCGAGGATTTCCTTGCCGACCAGGCCTGGATTGACCGGGATGACGTGATAGCCTTTGGCCAGCAGATAGCCCATCACCCCATTGCTCGGGCGTGCAGCATTCGGGGACGCGCCGACCAGTGCGATGGTCTTCACGCTGTGCAGAATATCGGCGATGTAGGAATCGTCATAACGGTCGTGGTTCATTGCTGACATCTCCAGCTTCGATCACAGTTACGTTTTTGTCGTATCCAGCGGAAACTAGCGTACCGCTTCTGCGTATATAGGCATGAACCGAACCTGTGAGGACAGTCTCATGCAAAAAATCATCCTACTCGGCGTTTTGGCAGCATCTATGGCGACGCCCGCACTGGCGATCAATCGCTACAACTCCATGTCATACAGCTGCTCGGCAGCGCAGGCGCTGATCGGCCGCGAACGCGCCGTGATTTTCCGTCACCCTGCGGAACGGACGAAAAACCTGACGCTTTATGACCGCTACGTCAGCGACCGCGGGGCCTGCAATTTCGGCGAATATGCTTTCGAAGACACGCTGCCGACGAAGGACACGAAAAACTGTCCGGTCTACACCTGTCACTCGACAAGCGAACTGGACGACGACGAGATCATACCCGACCGTTGATTTTGGTACGCCGCCTAACTTGAGCTCCAAAACCGCCAGCGAGCGCAGCTGAGAGTGATAAAGAGCGAGCCAAATTGGAGCGGGAGAAGGTTCTATCAATTGTCCTGTTTCGGTCTACTTTTGTTCTGGTATCCATCAGTAGCATCTTATAGTTGCCGCAGATATTCCGCTACCGCCTTTGGTGCATTGCAACATTGTGACAGTGGACGAACAGATGCTTCTCTGTTGCTCGCAGAGCGACAATAATACTCGAGTTTACCCTCTTCGGTAGAGGCTTGATTGTCGCGACGTTGAAGCTTTTCAGCTTACTTTCGATGAAATGATCGCCCTGAGCTTTAGTCATAGAAGACATCAGACGCCATGAATTTTGTGGTATTGATATACCACATTCCTAGAGCGTTGATATCATTGACTATTTTTAACCGTCTCTCGAAATGCCAATCTTGACCTGAGATGGGGTTTCCCCTACAAGCCGCAGCAGAAACGCAGCCTTTCCGGGCTGCTTTCTTTTTGGCCGGGCCAAGCCTTTCCAATTCAAGCAACAAGAAACGCCCTGACCTTCGGGTTCTGGGTCCTAAAAGAGAGTATACAACATGGCAACCTTCTCCCAGAAGCCTGCAGAGGTGGAGAAGAAGTGGATCATCATCGACGCCGAAGGGCTCGTCGTTGGTCGTCTCGCTTCTGTTATCGCAATGCGTCTGCGTGGCAAGCATAAGGCTACCTTCACTCCGCACGTCGACGACGGCGACAATGTCATCGTCATCAATGCCGAGAAGGTCGTCTTCACCGGCAAGAAGTACGAAGACAAGGTTTACTACTGGCACACCGGTTATGCCGGCGGCATCAAGGAGCGTACCGCTCGCCAGCTGATCGAAGGCCGCTTTCCTGAGCGCGTCCTCGAAAAGGCTGTCGAACGCATGGTTCCCCGCGGACCACTCGGCCGTCGCCAGATGAAGAACCTGCGCGTCTACACCGGCTCCAACCATCCCCATGAAGCGCAGCAGCCGACCGTTCTCGACGTCGCCGCGCTGAACAGCAAGAACACAAGGAGCGCCTGAGTATGGCTGACCTCTCTTCCCTGAAGGATCTCGGCACGGTTTCGGAACAGCCTTCTGCTCCGGTTCACGTTCGCAAGGTCGACTCGCTCGGCCGTTCCTACGCCACCGGCAAGCGCAAGAACGCCGTTGCCCGCGTCTGGATCAAGCCAGGCTCCGGCAAGATCATCATCAACGGCCGCGAATTCGCAACATATTTCGCACGTCCGGTTCTGCAGATGATCCTGCGCCAGCCGATCGTCGCTGCTGCCCGCGACGGCCAGTTCGACATCATCGCCACGGTTGCTGGCGGCGGTCTCTCCGGCCAGGCCGGTGCCGTTCGTCACGGCATCTCCAAAGCCCTCACCTACTTCGAACCCGGCCTGCGCGGCGTTCTGAAGAAGGGCGGCTTCCTGACACGCGACAGCCGTGTTGTTGAACGTAAGAAGTACGGCAAGGCGAAGGCCCGTCGTTCGTTCCAGTTCTCCAAGCGTTAATCGCTGGCTGGATTTGGTTTTGGAAAAGGCGGTGCTTCGGCGCCGCCTTTTTTGTGTTTCGGCAACAAGTCGCCAGCCTCTCCCGGGACTTTGACAAATCGGCTTTGTGAACTATAATTCACGCGTGATCGAAGTTCGGCAGACCTCTATTTTTGCGAATTGGCTAGATGCGCTCCGAGACGCGCAGGCGCGCCAACGCATCGTCGTTCGCATCCGGCGGCTCGAACTCGGTAACCCTGGAGATATCAAGCCGGTCGGTGAAGGTGTCAGCGAAATGCGCATCCCTCATGGCCCCGGCTACAGGCTCTATTTCACCCGATCCGGTGAGACGATCGTCATTCTTTTATGCGGCGGCGACAAGTCATCGCAGGCAAGGGACATCGCAATCGCCCGGCAATTGGCTAAGGAGATTTGAATGCCCTTGGAAACCACCCGCTTTGACATCCAGGACCATTTGACCACACCGGCCGACCGCATGCTCTATCTCGAAGCCGCTTTCGAGGACGGTGATCCGGCGCTCATCACCCAGGCCCTCGGCGACGTTGCCCGTGCTGCCGGCATGACGTCTGTCGCCAAAGAAGCGGGCGTGACCCGGGAAGCACTCTATAAATCACTGAGCGAAGCCGGTGATCCGCGCTTGTCGACCTTTCTCGGCGTGATCAAGGCGCTAGGATTGAAGGTGTCGATCTCGACGGATCAGAATGCGGCTTAGGATCGGCGGGTAACGGGTGAAAGAGGATAGCTGGCGTTTTTCCGACCCTCCCGCAGGCATAGTCAGCGCAAATAGTCGGGGAGACGATCCGGCAGCCTTTTTTGCTCTCCACCCGTTGCAATGCGTAAGGCTGTCGGTGACATTCACCTTTGAGTAACTCAGGCTTTGAAGACTATGGCTGGCCATCATTTATTCGCAGAACTGCGGCTGAAACTGCGTGGCTCGAAGACGAACTGAATGCGAAGGACACCGGCTTGGCCAGCAAATCCATCGACCATGCTTTCACCGCGACCTCCCCCACCTCGGCCGCCAGCGACCCGACCTTCGCCGGCGCCCTTTCCTTCATGCGCCGGCGTTTCAGCAAGGACCCGACGGGCGTTGATGCCGTCGTCTGGGGCATTCCGTTCGATGCGGCAACCTCGAACCGCCCCGGCGCCCGCTTCGGGCCGCAGGCGATCCGGCGAGCTTCGGCGATCTTTGACAACGATCCACAATATCCGTTCGCCCGCGACCTTTTTGCCGAAATGGCTGTCATCGACTACGGCGACTGCCTGCTCGACTATGGCAACCACGCCGCCACGCCTGCTGCGATCGAACGCCAGGCCAACACGCTGCTCGACAGCGGTGCCTTCCTGCTGACACTCGGCGGCGATCACTTCATCACCTGGCCGTTGCTGAAAGCCCATGTCGCGCGGCACGGGCCGCTGGCAATGGTGCAATTCGACGCCCATCAGGACACCTGGACCGACGAGGCCGGGCGCATCGACCATGGTTCCTTTGTCGGGCGTGCGGTGCGCGACGGGTTGATCGATGCCTCCCGCTCGATCCAGATCGGCATCCGCACCCAGGCGCCGGAGGATTGCGGCATAGAGATGATCCATGGCTACGAAGTAGAGGACATGACAGCATCCGACATCGCCGCCCGGATCCTCGCCCGCACCGCGGGTGCGCCGGCCTATCTCACCTTCGACATCGACTGCCTCGATCCTGCCTATGCACCCGGTACCGGAACGCCTGTCGCCGGGGGCCCGTCGAGCGCCAAAATACTATCGGTGTTGCAGCGGTTGTCATCGCTCGATATCCGGGGCGCGGATGTTGTCGAGGTGGCGCCAGCCTACGACCACGCCGATATCACCGCCATTGCGGGCGCCACGGTGGCAATGTATATGCTCGGATTGTATGCCGGGCGACTGGCGACAAACCGCTGAGGCGGTTGTTATCATTCTGAATCAAGTTGATGGCATATTGATTCCGTAAATCACGCGAACCCTTTGAAAGTGCAGGACGATCATGGCACCGAAAATCTTCATTGATGGCGAACACGGCACCACGGGCCTGCAGATCCGCACGCGCATGGCCGATCGCCGCGATGTCGAATTGCTGTCGATCCCGGAAGCACAGAGGCGCGATGCGGCAATTCGCGAAGATATGCTGAACAGCGCCGACATCGCTATTCTCTGCCTGCCGGACGATGCCTCCCGCGAAGCGGTGGCCATGGTGTCCGGCAACAACAATGTCCGCATCATCGACACCTCGACGGCTCACCGTATCGATCCGAACTGGGCCTACGGCTTTGCCGAGATGGCCAAGGGCCAGGACGCCAAGATCGCGGCGGCGCGTCTCGTCGCCAATCCCGGCTGCTACCCTACCGGTGCCATCGCGCTGATAAGGCCGCTGAGAGCTGCCAGCATGCTGCCTGATGGCTATCCCGTTACCGTCAATGCGGTCTCCGGCTATACCGGCGGTGGCAAGCAGATGATCGCCCAGATGGAAGACCCGAGCCGGCCTGACTCGATCTCCTCGCCGCACTTCCTGTATGGCCTGCCGCTCAATCACAAGCATGTGCCTGAAATGACCACCCATGGCCTGCTCGACCGCGCACCGCTCTTCTCGCCGTCGGTCGGCAAGTTTCCGCAGGGCATGATCGTCCAGGTCCCGTTGCATCTGGATGCCTTGGCGCAAGGAACGACGCTGGAAACAATCCACGCGGCGCTCACGGATTACTACGCCGGACAGGATATCGTCGAGGTGGTGTCGCTTGATGCCAGCCGCGCCCAGCCCCGCGTCGATGCGGTCGAACTGGCCGGCAAGGATACGATGAAGCTATTTGTGTTCGGGACGCCGGGTGGCAGCCAGGTCAATCTGGTGGCGCTGCTCGACAATCTCGGCAAGGGCGCTTCAGGTGCTGCCGTGCAGAACATGGACCTGATGCTGTCCGCCTGAAATCCCGGGAGTAAGCCAAGCAATGTCTTTGGATGCGCTGCGGGCGGCCGTTGACGCCTGGTTTATCGCATCCCTGCCTGCACATGGTCTGGTGGCGCTTGTCGCCATCGCACTTGTTGCTGGTCTTGCGCGTGGATTTTCGGGCTTTGGCGCGGCGTTGATCCTCATTCCGCTCGGTGGTGCACTGATTGGCCCAAGGTTGATCTCACCGGTGCTGCTGGTCGTCGATGGGCTGGCGACGCTCGGAATGGTGCGTCCGGCGTTTCATCTGGCGAACCGGCGCGAGGTCGTGACGATGGCGGTAGGCGCTATCATCGGGGTGCCGCTCGGCACTGCCATACTCGCGCTGATGGATCCGCTGCTGCTGCGCTGGCTGATCACTGCCATCGCCGCCTGCCTGCTGACGCTGCTGGTATCCGGCTGGCGCTACCACGGCGAGCCGACGCGGCCGTTGACGGCGGCGGTCGGTTTCATTGCCGGGTTGTTCAGTGGTGCGGCCCAGCTTGGCGGGCCGCCGGTCGTCGCCTTCTGGCTCGGTGGCAAGAGCAACTTTACCCGCGTCCGTTCCAACATCATCCTGTACTTCTCGATCTCGACCATTCTCAGCGTCGTCAGCTACTATACCAGCGGCCTGTTCGTGGCGCAGGTGTTCGCGCTGACGGTTGTGATCCTGCCGAGCTATGTGCTCGGGCTTTACGGTGGAACGAGGCTCTTCGGCCTCGCCCGCGAAAGCACCTTCCGATGGATCTGCTATGCGCTGATCGGCACCTCCGCCGTGCTCGGCATGCCGGCGCTGGATGGCATCTTCCACTAGACTGTAAGCCCCACGGACCTCAGGTCCAACGTTTCTTGTAACCGTTTATTGCGGTGCACAGACGGGAAGCGGCTTCCCGGGCTTCGGGGGATTGTCGGCCTTGTACTTGGCGATCACTGGCTCGAGAGTTGTCTTTGACCAGAATTTCGGGGTGCCTATCTTCTGCAGGCATTGATCGTTCCAGTACAGCCCCGCTTGCGACAGCGATGCATGGGACGCAGCAGCCTTGGCAACGGCTGATATATCCGATGATTCCGGATAGATATAAAGCGTCGTCGGGTTGTCCTTGACCATGGAGATGACCTGGTTGGCATCCGTCGGCGACCAGCTGGTGCAGCCATTGCTGCGGCCGCCGGCGTAGTTGACCAGATTGCCGAACGGCACATAGCCGTCCTTGTTGGCGTAGGGACTCGCCGGGGCCTTCATCATGCACATGGCGGCCACCTTCGCGGCTGCGTGACCGCCGATAACGCGGGCGCGCGCATTCGCCGTGTCCCCCTCGCCGTCGAACTGGAGGAAGGATCGCATGAAGACAGCGTCCTTGACGCCCGATGACTTGTAATACCCTTTGAAGGACGTCTTCACCTCGCTGGTGACATAGGAGCCACCCGTCGTCAGGTTGGAGTCCATGGCGTTGCCGAAATTGCGGGCACATTCCCGGCCGTTGGAGAAATCGACGACGCCTGGAAGCTTCGTACCGCTGCCGTGGCCGGCTGCTATCGCGCGAAACGACTGGCTGGCCTCGCAGATGATGTAGAAGCGGCCACCCGAAGTTTCGCTGCCGGGATCGTTCGGCTTGGTGGCATCCATCGCAAAATAGCAGGGGTTCCGGACCCTGCCTTCGCTGACGCGCTGCTGGTAGAGAGCACGGGCGCGCTTCAGGACAGGCCGCGCAATCTGGCCAGGTCCGAGCCCGACATGGGCATCGAGCCAGGATGGAAAGGAGCCCGACTGCTGCACGGCAGAGGCTGGTGCGGCGCTGCCGAGGAGCGCCGCAATGCTGAAGACGCCAATGGTCTGGCCGATGGTCCGAAAGGTCGAAGGCAACCGCACGTACTAAGCACTCCTAGAGAATCAGGGCTCGCCCTAGCATGCAGCAAGCCGTCAAACACAGTCGATAGAGCGATTCGGAGCATATTTCGTAAACAGGCGAGTCAATCCTTCGTGAGCCGACGGTTTCTGCGGGCATCTTGCTTCATTAAAGGGCATCCCTGTAGAGGAAGCAGACTGCATCGCTCATTCGAACAAATCGAGCGAGATGCTGTCGCTGATGCGCGACGAGATCTTGTGGCGGCTGGCCATGATCTCGGCGCGGATCAGGCCTTGCGGATCGTAGAGATCGGTTGCCCGCTCGATCAGCCAGACGCGTCGATGCGTCTCCAGAGCTGCCCTAACCTTTTGACGATCCTCGGGCATGATTTTCGGCGCGCCGCGATTGCTGACGTAGACGCGTGGCAAGCCGCGCGCTGGAAACGGCGCCGGCAGCACCATCAGATCCGGGAATGGCTGCGTGCGCGCAATGTAATACCGCAGAGGAGCATCGAGTTCGTTCGGGGAGGCTATGACCAGATCGCCGGGCTCGGCATCCGCCGCGATGGATGCGACGAGGCCTCGCCAGTCCTCTGTCTCCAGGTGATAGACTGCGTTGGTCGACATCAGGCACATGCCGATGAACAGCACGGCGGCGACCAGTCGCAGGATTGCCCAGCGGCTTCTGGCCAGCATGCCGATGGCGATCAATCCGAGCACGGTCGGCGCCATCCATTCGAACAGGCGGTCGATGTAGACAGGCTTTATGAAATAGCTGATCGCCAGCATTGTCGCCCAGGGCAGGAGCACCACGACCAAGATGAGCGCTGCCAGTGGCCGCTGATTGCGCCAGACCGACGCCATACCGGCGAAGAACAGCAGCACGGCGGGAATGAAGGGCAGATAGCCGCCTGCGATCAGGAACCAGGCGGTCAAGAGATCCCAGGGCGAGAAGGTGATCCAGAAGGCAAGCGATGCCATGCCAGAATTTTGCCGGATGAACATCGACAGGAAGGGCGACCACAGCAGGAGTGCCAGGATGCCCGGCAAGGCGACAGCCAGAGCCTGCCCTGCCCGGCGACCAGGAATGAAGACAAGCAACGACGTTATCAGCCCGACCCATATCCCGAGGGCGACCAGGATACCGGTGTCGTGAAGCCACATCGTTGCGGCCGTGGAGAGCCCCAGAGCTGCCATCGGTGGCACGAGAGGGCTCATCAGAAAAAACTGTTCAGCCCCGGCCCGCAGCCGCTGAAGCAGGATCAGCGCCGAGAGAATGGCAATGGATGCTGCAAACGTTTCCAGCGCATAGGGTCGCGCCTGCTGCGCATAATAGATGCTGCCCGCGTTGATCGCCAGCAGCAGCGCTGCCAGAAGTGCAACCCGGTCGCCACGTGGACCGGCATTGAGGACGCGACCGGCTCCTGCAACCAGCAGGATGGTGGCGACGCTTGCCAGTACCGAAGGCATGCGAAGGGCGGCCTCCGAGTTGCCGAACAGCGTCGTCCAGCCCTTGAGTAGGGTATAGTACATCGGCGGATGGGTTTCGTAGAGCGGCACGTCGGTCCACAGCGCACGCAGCGGCTGGGCGGCAAACCATGCAGTATAGGCCTCATCCAGCCACAGCGACCGCGTAGCCAGGTTGGGCAGCCGCAACGCAAGGCCGAGCAGGGTTATCGCGACGCAGGCAATCCAGAATATGCGGGTGCCGAGGGGCGCATCCCTGTCGAGCAATCCCATCGGCGACACCCCAATCCGGCCCCGCGCCCGGCCGGCATCCGCGCGTCCCTCAGACATGGTCCTGGTGCGCCGTAGCAAGTGGCAGTTCCGAGGGTACGACCTCATGCCGACGCTTGACGAGGTAGATGGGCCGGCGCTTCGACTCAGATAGATGCGACCGATATATTCCCCGAGCGTCCCGATGCCGATCAACTGTATGCCGCCGAGGAGGAGGATTGCGGTCGCCAGCGATGCATAGCCTGGTACGTCGACGCCCTCGATCAAGGTTCGGAGAATGAGGAAGGCGGCGCGACCGATGGCGACCAGCGCGACGGCGACCCCGAGATAGGTCCAGATACGCATCGGTAACGTGCTGAAGCTCGTAATGCCCTCGAGGGCGAAATTCCACAGGCGCCAGCCGGCGAATTTGCTCTGACCGGCGACGCGCGCCTCGCGGGTGTAATCGACGATTGCCGTCTCATAGCCGACCCAAGCAAACAGGCCCTTCATGAAGCGATGCGATTCCGGCAATTGCTTCACGGCTTCGACGACCTCACGCGTCATCAGCCGGAAGTCACCGACGTTTTCCGGAATCTGCACATCCGAGACGGCGTTGTGGAGGCGATAGAACCAGGATGCCGTCAGCCGCTTGGCAGCGCCGTCCGAGCGGCGATCCGTGCGACGGGCGAGCACGACGTCATATCCTTCACGCCAGCGCTCTACCAGCCTTGCGATCAGTTCGGGCGGATCCTGCAGGTCGGCATCGAAGGGAACGACGACATCGCCACGGCTTTCGTCGATGGCAGCCGAGAGGGCGGCCTCCTTGCCAAAATTTCGGGTGAGATCGATGACGCGAATGCGACGGTCGCGTCGGGCAGCAGCCAAGAGCAGGCGCAGGGTGTCGTCTCGGCTACCATCGTTGATACAAACGATCTCGAAGCGCAGCGCAGGAATGGCCTCCAGACCCGGGACAACGGCGGCAAAGAAAGCCGCAACAGTCTCTTCCTCATTGTAGAAAGGCACCGCCAGAGACAGCATAGGCATTTTGCCGCCGCTGTTTTCGTCTTGTAGCTGCCAGTTCATCTGCATCCCATCGCTTTTGCGCAGAATGCAACTATTTGCCGATTCGGCCAATGACTTCGCGTGGCATGATCGCCGGCAGCGTCAGGCGCCAACGACCACCGTGGTGTCGCGCGAATATTCGCCGTAGAAACCCCGCCAGTTGGCCACAGCAAACCCGAACACGACAAGGGCACCGCCCTGGTGCGCGAGAGCCAGATGCAGAGGCACCTGCATCAGCAGCGTGGCGATGCCGAGCCCTGCCTGGCAAAGCACCAGAAACGCCAGCACCACGGCGCGGCGGGTATGGGTGCTGCCGGGTGTAACACGCAGGCAGACGATCATGTTGACCAGCACCACGGCAGTCAGCGCGTAGGCCCCGAGACGATGGACATATTGCACAAGCTTCGGGTTCTCGAAGAAATTGATCCACCACGGGTTCTGCACGAACAGGTCGCCGGGGACGACGGCGCCGTCCATCAACGGCCAGGTGTTGTAGCTGAGGCCGGCATGCAAGCCTGCGACCAGCGCACCGAGGTAGATCTGGAACAAGGCCATCAGGGCAATGAGACCGGCAATCCGGCCGGAATGGCTACTCGGAGGCGCGTCGTCCGAATGCGGGGTCAGCGCCCGCATCACCCACATACAGGCGGCAAAGATCAGGCAGGCGGTGACAAGATGCGTGGCAAGCCGGTACTGGCTGACATCGGTGCGGGCTTCAAGGCCCGACGACACCATCCACCAGCCGATGGCGCCCTGCAGGCCGCCAAGCGCAAAGATGCCGACAAGGGGCAGCCGCAGGCTTTTCTCGATGCGGCCAGTCGCCCAGAAGAAGATCAGCGGCACGGCGAAGATGACGCCCATTGCGCGCGCGAGCAACCGGTGCGCCCATTCCCACCAGAAGATGCTCTTGAAATCATCGACCGTGATGTCGCTGTTCAGCAGCTTGAATTGCGGGATCTGCTTGTAGCGATCGAACTCATCCTGCCACTCTGCGGCATTCAGCGGCGGGATGACGCCGTGGATCGGCTTCCACTCGGTGATCGACAGCCCGGATTGGGTCAGCCGCGTCGCGCCGCCGACCAGAACCAGACAGAACAGCGACAGCAGCACGAAGCCGAGCCAGATGCGGACGGCACGGCGATTGCGGTCCTGGCGTGCGACCTCGCCGCGAACGGCCTGTTCGGTGGAAAAATGTGCAACAGCCATGGTGGGCTCCTTCAATCTGCCTGTTGATTTGCCCCAGCGCGCGGTGCAAAACAAGGGCTGCGCCTTTGCGGCATGGGGTCGCAACTCCCCGTCCCCGCAATCGACTGCCGAGGAGAGTGCCATCATGCCCATCCGCCTGCGCAAATTCATTGGCACCATCCTGTTGATCGTGCTGGTGCTTGGTTATGCTCTGCTGGCGACCACCGTGGCAGTCAATGCGCTCGGAGCCTCGCCCTGGTGGGTGCACCTCACCTACTTTTTCCTCACCGGCCTATTGTGGATCCTGCCGGCAATGGGATTGATCAAATGGATGTCTGGACCGAAGCAGGGATAGCTGCCTGCCGCGTTAACCGCCGGATAAGCATGATCGCCGGAAGACACCGGCCAAACACGCGCTTAAACCGAAAATAGACGGCCTCGCCTCTAGCGTGCGCCTGCAGAAACAGGCGCGGAGGCCAAAAGTGCGGACGGCGACAGGCGAAACCGGAACATTGGCCGATGGCGAAACCGGCGTCGTGGTGCAGCCTCGACCAGCATCGCCGTTGCAAGCCGGCAGCGGCTCGTTGACGATCACCGTCAGCGACAACATGGTGCCTCTGGAACCGGAATGGCGTCGGTTAGAGCGAGACAGGCTGAGCTCCCTGCACCAGAGTTTCGGGTGGTGCACGGCCTGGGTCGAGACTTATCGGCCGACGCTTGCCATCCTGCGCGCAAGCATCGGCTCCGAAGTGGCTTTCATTCTGCCGCTGGAAATCGTCCGCAGCCATGGCGTCAGAACCGCGCGCTTCATCGGCGCTCCACGCAGCAACATCAATACCGGCTTGTTTTCCGCGAAATTTCTTGCCGACGTCACAACCCTTTCGGCAGATGTTCAGGCGGCCATCGCTGTCGCGTTGCGCGGGTACGCCGATCTGCTGTTGCTGTCGAACCTGCCGCTGGAGTGGCGCGGTCGTGTCAGCCCGCTCGCCTCGCTACCCTCCGTCGAAAACCAGAACCGCGCCTTCCAGCTGCCTCTGCTGGGCTCATTCGAGGAAACGCTCAGCCAGGTCAATGCGAAAAGGCGTCGCAAGAAGCATCGGTCCCAGACAAAGTTACTGAATGAAATCGGTGGTTTCGAGCATGTCGTCGCGACGACGCCGGAGGAAAAGCGGCGGATGCTCGATCTTTTCCTGCAGCAAAAAGCAGAACGGTTCAGAGCGGCCGGGCTGCCGGATGTCTTCCAGGGGAGCGACGCCCGCGACTTCCTGCTACGCTTGCTCGCGACGAAAAATATCGAGGGCGACAGCATCGCGCTCGAATTGCACGCCATCAGGCTGAAGGGACGGCATGACGGTCATCTGCCGGCCATTGCAGCCCTTTCGCGCAAGGGAGACCACGTCATCTGCCAGTTTGCCTCAATCGACGAGAGCGTGGTCCCGGAGGCCAGCCCCGGCGAACTGCTGTTCTGGGTGATGATCGAGAAGTGCCGGGAATCCGGCATTGCGCTGTTCGACTTCGGCATCGGCGACCAGCTCTACAAGCGCTCGTGGTGCCCGGTGCAGACGGTGCAGCACGATATCCTGCTGCCGGTCTCGCCACTCGGGAGGGTCGCCGCCTTCGGGCAGAGAAGTCTGACGCGGGCAAAGGCGCTGATCAAGGGTAACCCACGCCTGTACAGTGCCATCCAGAAACTGAGGGCTCGCCGCCAGCAGGCGGCAACGCTGGACGGAGCCTGAAGCAAGCCTCAGGCGGCGGTGCGGTGCCGGTCCTCGTCACCGTCGCTGCCGGACATCAGCACGAGATGCTCGTAGCCGGCCTGCTGGAAATCATGCATGACGGCGACGAACTTCGCCTCATCCGGCACGGGCATGGAAAGGATGATCTCGACATCCTTGCTGCGCGTCAATTTCGCAATCCCGTCGACGTTGACCGCACCGCATTCGACCAGCACCAGATCATAGGCCGACACGAGTGCTTCGAGGATCAGCGAAAGCCGGTCGGCTCCGCGCATGGCGCTTGCAAGATCGCTTGCTCCGAGCGGCACCAGATGGGCGTCCGACAGGCGGTCGGGATGGATGGTATCGGCAAACGCTGCTTCACCACACAAAAGGTCGGTCACGCCGGGAAGTCCCGGCTTGTCGGCCATTAGGCGCGTCGGGCAGGCTGTGCCGGTCATGTCGACCAGGACCACGCGGCGGCCGCTGTCGGCGATGGTGCGGGCCAGCATGACGGTGGCAGTCGAACCTGCGTCACCATCCGGCGAGACGGCGATTGCCATCGGCACCTTGGCATCGATGAAGTATTCGGCGACCGATGGGATCGAGAAGTCCTCCACCGCCTCGACAGTGGCGGCAGGCAGCGCTTCAGGCTCAGCGACGACAGCCGCTGCCGGGGGCTGCATAATTGTCTCCGGCTGTACGGCAGCCCGTTCGGGCGCCTGCACCCTGCGCGTTGCCGACAGCAGGCTTGCGGACACTACCGCACGGCGGAGCGGCGCGGCTGTCGCACTTGGCCGGCCATCGTCTTCGAACATGGTCGCACGCCGCGCACCGTCATTGGGCAAGCCCACCGGCCGCAGGGCGCGACCGCTGAACAGCTCCATGAGCATTATGACAATGGCACTGAGCACGAAGGCTGCAACCGCGGCGATGACCACGATCGGCCCGACCTTGGGGAAGTAGGGGTCAACCGGCTCGACCGCACTCGACACGATCCGGGCATCGGCAGGGCTGGAATTCTTGTCGGAACGGGAGGCAGCTTCGCGGTAGCGGGCGAGATAGGTCTCGAGCAGCTGCCGCTCGGCGGTTGCCTCACGCTCAAGCGCATTGAGGCCGACGGTGTCTTCGCCGGCACGGGCGCTGTCCGCCTTCAGGAGCTTCGACTGCGCCAACAGCTGCTGCTCGCGCATCGCGGCGATCTTTGCCTCGTTGTCGATGCCGGTCAGGATCTTGCGGGTCTCGCGGGTGATCTGCGAGCGGATGTCGGCCAGCTGGGCGCGCAGGCTCTTCAGCCGCGGGTGACCGTCCATCAGCGTCGTCGAAAGGTCCGAGATCTGCGATTCGAGGCTGGACTCGGTCGTCTTCAGACGCTGCATGGTCTGCGAGCCGCTGACGTCGTTCAGCGTGTCGGTGGGGCCGCCGGAGGCCAGGGCGTTACGCACGGCCTGGGCGCGGGCATCGGCATTCGCCTTTTCGCCGCGCACCTGGGCAAGCTGCGTCGAGATGTCGGTCAGTTGCTGGTTGGAAAAGCTGGTGGTGTCGTTGGTCTGCAGCAGGCCATTGGCACTGCGGTAATCGGCAACCTTCTTTTCGGCTTCCGCCACCTTGATGCGCAGGTTGGCGATCTCCGGCTCCAGCCAGCGGGTTGCCTCGGCATTGGAATCGAGCTTGGCGCCGCTCTGCATCGACAGATAGACCGATGCCATAGCGTTCGGAACGCTCTCGGCGAGCTTCGGATCCCGCGAGGTGAACTGGATGCCGATGACACGCGACGTGTTGATCTGGTAGACCTGCAGCCGCTCGGTGAAGGCATCGAGGATGCGCTCCTCGGGTGCCTTGTCGGATGAAGGCTTCTTCAGATGCAGGGTGACCAGCAGACCGGCCAGCGCCGACGACCGCGCACTGTCCTCGAACTCCGGCAGGTCGTAGAGCTTCAGCTGGGTAATCACCTGCTTGATAAGGTCGGCCGACTGCAGGATCTGCACCTGGCTGGCGATATTGAGTTCATCGAGCAGAGACGCATCGTTGCTGCCGGCGCTTGCCTGGTTGCTCGTGGTGGCAAAAGCCGCAGCGCGCGGCTCGATCAGCACCCTCGTCTCGCTGCGATATTCGGGCGAGACGACCTTGGCGATTACGAAGGCGACAAGAGCAGCGGCAGTGACGATCAGCACCACGCGCAGCCGCCGACGCCATACGGCCCGGAAAAGCTGGCTCAAATCAATGTCGACATCCTGCTGGCTGCTGTTTACGCCGGGCATACCGCACTCCGATACTCGTTTGGCGGCAACCGTAAACGACTATGGTAACGCAAGGGTTAAGGCCCCTCTTCTGCTGAACCGGCCCATTATGCGCAATTTGTCGTCACGATTTACCGTCTGTTAACCCTAACAGACTGATAACGGGTTCATGATTTTATTCCTTTGTGAGCACGCGGATGTCTTTCGCTAAGCGTAACATCGTCGTCGTCCTGAGCATGGTTGTCCTCGGCACCGCCCTTGGCGGCTGCGTGAGCTATCAGCCGGCGCCGGAGGCGTTCAGCGCCGCGACTATCCAGCCCTACCGGCTCGATAGCGGAGACCGCCTGCGTGTGACCGTCTTCGAGCAGCAGGCTCTCACGAATACCTATACGGTAGATCAGGCCGGTTATATCTCTGTGCCACTGATCGGCCAGGTGACCGCTCGTGGCAAGACGATGCAGCAACTGTCCGGCGAGATCGCGTCGAAGCTGAAGCAGGGCTACCTGCGCGACCCGGACGTCTCCATCGACATCGACCGCTATCGCTCGATCTATGTCATGGGCGAAGTCGGCCAGCCCGGCCAATACTCCTATGTCCCGGGCATGACGATCCAGAACGCGGTCGCAGCCGCTGGCGGCTTTACGCCGCGCGCCTACCAGGGCAATACGGACGTGACCCGCAAGATCAACGGCCACGTGATGACAGGGCGCGTCGGAATTTCCGATGCGGTGCTTGCAGGCGACACCATCTACGTCCGCGAAAGGCTGTTCTGATTATCAATGGCGAAGCCTTTGCGCATTATCCATTGCTTCAGGTCGCCCGTTGGCGGGATCTTCAGGCATGTGCGCGATCTGGCCGAGCAGCACAGCCGGGCCGGCCATCACGTCGGGATCGTCTGCGACAGCCTGACCGGCGGAGCGCATGAGGATGCGCTGTTTGACGAAATAAAGCCGTTCCTGGCACTCGGCCTGACGCGCATGCCGATCCACCGTTCGGTGAGCTTCGCGGACATGCCGGCGATTTGGCGGGGCTACAGGACGATCAAGAGTTTGCGGCCGGACGTGTTGCACGGACATGGCGCCAAGGGCGGCATGCTGGCGCGCGTCATCGGCACAGTGTTGCGGGTGAACAAGTATCGCGTTGCCCGCGTCTATACCGCCCATGGAGGCAGCCTGCATTTTTCAAAGGCGTCTCTCAAGGGACGCGCGGTGTTCACGATGGAACGCCTGCAGGAGCGCCTGACGGACGCGCTGATTTTCATCTGCGATTTCGAGAGACACGCCTACGAGGCCAAGGTCGGCCCTCCCTCCCCCATGTCGAGGCTCGTCTACAACGGCATCAACGAGCGGGATTTCAGGACTGTTCCAACCCGATCGGACTCCGTCGACTTCATCTATATCGGCATGCTTCGGGACCTCAAGGGTCCCGATCTGTTTATAGAGGCCTTTGGGCAGACCGAGAGGCTGGTCGGTCGGCCATTGTCGGCGCTGTTGATCGGCGATGGGCAGGACCGGGACAAATACATGAGGATGATAGTCGCGGGCGGACTTTATCCGCGCGTCGGCATTCTCCCCGCCATGCGCATCGAAGACGCCCTGTCGATGTCGCAGACCGTCGTCGTTCCCTCCCGCGCCGAATCCATGCCCTATATCGTGCTCGAGGCACTGGCCGCCAGCAAGGGCGTCATCGCATCGGCAGTCGGTGGAATTCCCGAGGTGCTGGGCGCAACCAGCGAGGGTCTCGCCAAGGCCGGCAACGTCGCCGACCTTGCGCGCATCATGGCCGCCTCGATCACGGAACCGGATTGGCGTATCCGCGCCATGCCCGGTCTTGAAATGATACACAAAAGATTTTCGGCGCCCGTTATGGCCGGCGAAGTTCTGAAGCTGTATACAGATATACTGGATCTAGAGGCCAGTTCCTAAAATTTAACCTACCTTACTAAGCCATCCTTAGGGGCCTTTCGATAGAAATTGATACGTCAGTGAGACGGATCGAGAGCGATGACGAATATCGAAAAGCCTGATGACTTCGACCTCGACAAAATTCGCAAGAGCGTCTCGGAAATCCGTGCCCGCAGTCCCGACGAAAAGGTCGAGGCCGAGGGCACCGTCAAGCTCAATCCGTTTGCGCGGCAGATCGCCGAGCAGTTTCGCGAAGGCAATTACACGCCGTCGATCATCATCGGCCAGTTCATGCTGTTCGAGTTCGTGTCGTTGCTGGCGCTGGGACTACTGCTGCTTTACCTGCGTTTCGGCAGTCCGACCTATGAAGCGCTGATCCAGGTCCCAATCACGGTGCTTGTCGCCGGGATCAATATTCTCTCGCTGCAAGTTTTCGACACCTACCAGATACCGGTGCTGCGCGCGCCGACGCGCCATCTCCGCCGCATTGTTCTCGGTTGGGCACTGCCGTTCGTCGCAATGCCGCTGTTTGCGATTGCACTGAAGATGCTGCCGACCTTCCCGCCGCGGCTGATCATGAGCTGGTGCCTGATCGGCATGGCGTTCCTGTTTGCGGAGCGGCTGCTGTTTGCCTGGGGCATTCGCCGCTGGGCGCGCAACGGCATCATGGAACGTCGCGCGGTCATCGTCGGCGGAGGTCAACCTGCCAAGGAACTGATCCGGGCGCTGGAGGATCAGGTCGACAACGATATCCGCATCTGCGGCATTTTCGATGACCGGGGAGAAAGACGATCGCCCGTCGTCGTCGCCGGCTATCCGAAACTCGGTACAGTCGCAGAACTCGTGGAATTTGCCCGCGTTACCCGTATCGACATGCTGATCATCGCCCTGCCGATATCTGCCGAGGAGCGTATTCTACAGCTTCTCAAGAAGGTGTGGGTGCTTCCGGTCGATATTCGGCTCGCCGCCCATGCCAACAAGCTGCGCTTCCGGCCGCGCGCCTATTCGCATGTCGGCTCTGTGCCGATGCTCGATATTTTCAACAAACCGATCCCGGACTGGGATTCGGTCGCCAAGCGGGTGTTCGACGTGTTTTTCAGCGTCCTGGCACTGCTGCTGCTCTGGCCGGTAATGGTCGGCGCGGCGATTGCCATTAAGCTAAACTCCAAGGGCCCGGTGTTCTTCATGCAGAAGCGCCACGGCTTCAACAACGAGATCATCAAGATCTTCAAGTTCCGCTCCATGTATACCGACATGAGCGACCCCACCGCCCGCAATGCCGTCACCAAGGGCGATCCGCGCGTTACCAGCGTCGGCCGCTTCATCCGCAAGTCGTCCATCGACGAACTGCCACAGTTGTTCAACGTTCTGCTGGGCACACTTTCGCTGGTCGGCCCACGCCCCCATGCGGTTGCCGCCGCCAGCCATGACCGATCCTATGGCGATGTCGTCGAGGGCTATTTTGCCCGCCACCGCGTCAAGCCCGGCGTTACCGGCTGGGCGCAGATCAACGGCTGGCGCGGCGAGATCGACAATGACGACAAGATCAAATTCCGCACGGCCTACGACCTCTATTACATCGAGAACTGGTCGCTGCTATTCGATCTCAAGATCCTTTTCCTGACACCGATCCGCCTGTTCAACACCGAAAACGCCTATTGAGCCCGATGAGCACGTTCGCCACCCCATCACCGCAGGTCACCCAACCGCAGCTCGCCGCGCTGCGGCTGATCGGCACCGGCTGCGTTGCGTTCGGCGTCTTCCTCTCCGGCTTCGTCGTCGCAGAACCGGCGCCGTACGAACTGTGGCTGGCGATGCTGATCGGCCTATGGTTCATGCTCGGGCTGCGCATCTCGCGCAGCGTGGCGCCTTTGCTCGTGCTGTTTCTGACATTCAACATCGGCGGGATGCTGTCGATGACGCAGATGCGCGATCTCGGCAGCGCCGAAATGGACGCACCGATCTATATCGCCGTTTCCACTTTTCTTGCTCTCAGCGCGGTGTTCTATGCCGCCATCATCGAGCACAACGGCAATGTGCTGAAGCTGATGTTCAAGGTCTGGGTGGCTGCCGCCATCATCACGGCCTTGCTCGGCATTCTCGGCTATTTCCATGCCTTCCCCGGCGCCGGAATGTTCACCCGCTACGACCGGGCGATGGGGGCCTTCCAGGATCCGAATGTCTTCGGCCCCTATCTGGTGGCGCCGACGCTGTATCTCATCCATGGCGTGATCATCGGCGACCTCCGTAAGGCGCCCCTGAAGGCAATCGGACTGACGATCCTCGCACTCGGCATCTTCCTGTCGTTTTCGCGCGCCGCCTGGGGCCTGTTCGCCTTCTCGTCGGTGGCGCTGGTGTTCTTCATGCTGCTCAAGCACCGCAGCAATACGTTTCGCCTGCGCATCCTGGTCATGACGCTGACGGCAATCCTGCTGCTTGGCGCAGCCCTCCTGGTCGCCCTGCAGTTCCACCAGGTCAGCGACCTGTTCTCGACCCGCACCCAACTGGTGCAGGACTATGACGGAGGGCACCTCGGGCGCTTCGAGCGCCATCGTATCGGCTTCCTGCTGTCGATGCAGCGCCCGCTCGGCATCGGGCCGCTGGTGTTTGCGACAATGTTCCGCGAGGACGAACATAATATCTGGCTGAAGACTTTGACGACCTACGGCTGGATCGGTTTCTTCTGCTGGGTGAGCATGATCTGCTGGACCATCTATATCGGCTTCAAGAACGTGTTGAAGGAACGGCCCTGGCAGCCGTTCCTGATGATTGCCTGGATCGTCGTCCTCGGCCACGTCGGCATCGGTAACGTCATCGACACGGATCACTGGCGCCATCTCTACATGCTGATCGGGATCGTTTGGGGCTGCGGTGCGCTCGAAGTTCGCCACCAGCATCGGCTTGCCCGGGGAGAAATCGCGGCATGAACGCCAGCACCGCGACTACGCACCTGTCGATGCTGCAGATCCTCGAGCCCGGCGGCGGCGGCTCCGGCCGGCATTTCCTCGACCTCTGCCGGGCCATGCAACACCGTGGCCACGCCGTGACGGCGATCTATTCACCGGTGCGCGCCGAACAGAAATTTGTCGAGGAACTCGAGGGCATGGGCCTTACCGCCGTGCATTCGGTCGGCATGAAGCGGGCTCTCGGCCCGGCCGACTTCACCGCCTGGCTGGAAATCCGCCGGATAATCGCCACGCATGGCCCATTCGACCTGATCCATGGCCACAGCTCGAAGGCCGGGGCTCTTGCGCGCCTGCGGCTCCCCTGGTCGAAGACGCCGGTGCTCTACACACCGCACGCCTTCCGGACGATGGACCCCTCGCTCGGAGGAAAGCCGCGATTTGTCTTCGGCAGCATCGAGCGGCTTCTCGGCGCGTTCTTTTCCGACCGCGTGATCTGCGTCTCGCGTGACGAATACGATCATGCCGTCTCGATCGGTATTCCGAGACGCCGGCTGCGGGTCGTTTACAACGGCGTCGCCCGACCGCCGGTCGGCGAACGCGAGGCAATTCGCACCCGCTTCGGTATTTCTCCGGACGATATACTTTTCGGCTTCGTCGGCAGGCTTTCCGCCCAGAAGGCGCCGGAACGACTGGTCTCGGCCTTTGCGCAGGTCGCAGAACAGCTGCCTTCCGCCAGGCTGCTGATGATCGGCAGCGGCGAGCTCGAACAGGAGGTCAGACAGCGCATGGCTGCCGCCAATCTCGGAGACCGTGCGCATCTCGACAGCAGCATCCACGGCCCAGTCGCCATCGACGCTTTCGATATCGTCGTCATGCCGAGCCGCTACGAGGCCATGTCATACGTCATGCTGGAAGCAGCATCGGGCGCCAAGCCCCTGATCCTGACCGACGTCGGCGGCGTCAGCACAGTGCTCGAAGACGGGCGCAACGGCATCAGGATTGCCAACAGCGACGATCCGGAAGAGCTGGCAGCCGCGATGCTCAGCGCTGCGGAACCGGAGACCAGGACGATCTTTACCGCCGAGGCGCAGCGCCGCCGCAACCGATACACGCTGTCTGGCATGGCCGACGAAACCGAGGAAATCTATTTCGAATTGCTCGGCCATCGCCTGCCCACCCTCTTGAGAACGCCGGAGAATGCCCTAGAGTTGAAGGCATGATCACAGCAGCACAAATCCGCGCCGCCCGCGCCATGACCGGCCTCTCCCTGCAACAGCTGGCGGACGCCGCCAGGCTCAGCTCAGCCGAGGTCGAAGCCATCGAAACCGGCACTGAACCCGCCAACAGCCACGCTGTCTCGGCCATCCGCGCCGCGCTCGAGGCCAGCGGCATACAGTTTCTCGCCGATGGTAGCCAGGATGGCGGCGGCGCCGGCCTGAGGCTGAAACACACGCATGGCGACGAGGGCACACGCCCCGAAAACCTCAATTCCACCAACGACGACTGAATTTATCCTTTCGACACAATTTCTCCGGCAGCGCAATAAATCCTGCGACGCACGGAACAAAAGCGGCAGTCGCGCATTCTGCCCCCGCATTACGCTCAGGGGGACATCTTGAATCGCAGCAACGGGCTCTATCTCATTATCGGCGCACTGATCGTCGCCGTCATCGGCCTTGGCGCCTATGTCTATCACGAAAAGCAGAAGCCCGAGGGTGTCGAACTCACCATCGGCAAGAACGGCGTTTCAGTCGAACAGAAATGACACGCGGGGGTCGGTCGCCTCTCTCGACGCTACCGACCCCGCACTCCGTTATAACAACGTTCCCTTCTTGGATGACTCACAGTTGCCTGTACCCTGAATTCAGGCTGTGCAGTAATCAGCAACTATCAGAGACAGCTCAGTCGCTTCTCCCTTCCCCACCTCTACATTCGATACGAAGCCACTCAAATCATTAGTCCTGCTACGCATTAACGTCCTCATGCGCTTGTCTGCGGTGTGGGGCACACTACATCTGCGCGGTCTGTCGCCCCATGGCGGCTTATCCCACAAGGAGAAAAGCCAGTGAAAGCTGCAATCTACAGCGAACCAGGCACCCCGGATGTTTTTCATTACGGTGAGGTTGCCGATCCTGTTCCAGCCGACGACGAAGTGCTCATCCGCGTCGAGGCTATCAGCATCGAGGGCGGCGACCTGATCAACCGGGCGCTGACGCGCCAGGGTGCCGACGAAGTGGTCGGCTATGCGGCAGCAGGCACGATCCTGCAGGTTGGCAAGGCTGTGACAGGGCTCTCCGTCGGGCAGCGCGTTGCAACTTTCCAATGGAAGGGATCGCATGCCACTCTTCGCGCGGTTACGGCGGCAAATTGCTTCATCGTTCCAGATGGCCTCGATATCGGCGTGGCGTCCGCCATTCCCGTCGGCCCCGGCACGGCGGCCTATGCGCTCAAGCTCGGTGATTTGCAGAGCGGCCAAACCGTCCTCGTCCTCGGTGCCAGCGGCGGCGTCGGTCTTGCCGCCGTCCAGCTTGCCGCCAAGGCCGGCGCACGGGTAATCGGCACCGGCACCAAGGCAGAGAGCCTCGCAAAGCTCAAGGCCTATGGCCTCACGGACGCAATCGTCACCGCTGACCAGCCGGCGAGCGAACAGGTCCGTGCGCTTCTCGGGGGCAACGAGGTCGATCTCATCATCGACAATGTCGGCGGCGACGCACTGGTCGATTCTCTCAAGGTGTTGAAGGACGGCGGCAAGGCTGTGTTGATCGGCGTCTTCGGCGGCCGCAGCACGATGATCGATGCGGGCCAGATCCTGATGCACCGCCACGTCATCATCGGCTGCCTCCTCGGTACGGCAATGACCGATCCCGAGGCACGCAGGCTGATCGAGGAACTGTTCCCGATGGCCAAGGACGGTTCCCTCAATGTCCCGATCGATGCCACGTTCCCCCTCTCCGAGGCAGCGGCAGCGCACCGACGGGCAGAAGAACGCGGCCGCATCGGTCGCGTCATCATGACGGTCTAGGCTTTCGGGCGCATTTTTGTGTCTCGGACTGAAGTCACAGGCGGCGCACCGTCGCCTGTGACACGCAAGCGGCAGCCTCCTGGAGCCGGTCACCTGCTTGACAGCCGCCCTGTGCCGCTGCCACTGATGAGCGGGCTGCGTAACGCAACGCGGCGTGCTCTGGAGCGATGTCCACGGCAAACACATCCCATCAGGACGCGTCATGCCGTTACCCCTACAGATTTCGATCATCAGGCAGAGACAAGGGTCCCGCCTCGCCGGCCACTTTGTCGCCAGACGCTGCCGGAAGGGTTAAAACCTTGGCAGATCGTGTCGCAGTCGAGGCTCCCGACAGTCGCCCAGTGCACGGCATTGCCTTTGGCGAGGCGCTGCTGGTGTGGGCTCGGATCGCCGCCCTGAGCTTCGGGGGCCCGGCCGGGCAGATGCGCTGATGCACCGAATTATCGTCGAGGAGAAGCGCTGGGTCGGTGAAGCGCGCTTCCTGCATGCCTTGAACTACTGCATGCTGCTGCCTGGCCCGGAAGCCCAGCAGCTGGCGATCTATCTCGGCTGGCTCCTGCACCGCACGGCTGGCGGGCTTGTCGCAGGCACGCTGTTCGTACTTCCCGGTTTCGTGGCAATCCTTGACCTCAGCTATCTATACGCCGCCTTCGGGGATGCCGGCATGGTGGCAGGACTGTTCTTCGGCCTGAAGGCCGCGGTTCTTGCGGTGGTCGTGCAGGCAGTCCTGCGGATTGGCGGACGGGCGCTCAAGAACCCCGCCATGATCGCCATCGCTGCCACGGCCTTCGTGGCGATCGCAGCATTCCATGTGCCGTTCCCGCTGATCATCGTTACCGCCGGTCTAGCTGGCTATGCCGGATCGCGGGCGGGACTTGGCTGGTTCCGGATCGATAGCGGCCACCGACCGGGCTCCGGGCGGGTTCTGCCGGATGCAGACTCCGCGCTTGGCGAGGACACCCCAGAGCACGCGCGTCCTGACGTCGGCTGGTCCTTGCGAATAGCCATCGTCTTTCTCACCCTGTGGCTCGGACCGGTGATCCTTCTTCATGTCCTCTTGGGCGCGGACAATGTGTTTACCCAGATTGGCGTCTTCTTCAGCAAGATGGCGGTCGTCACCTTCGGTGGCGCCTATGCGGTGCTTGCCTATGTGGCCCAGGAGGCCGTGCAGCACTATGGATGGCTGAAACCTGGGGAAATGCTCGACGGGCTCGGCATGGCCGAAACGACCCCGGGCCCGCTGATCATGGTGACGCAGTTCGTCGGCTTCATGGGCGCCCTGCGCAATCCGGGGAGCCTGAACCCAATGCTCGCGGCAACGCTGGCCGCCATTCTGACGACGTGGGTAACCTTCGTGCCGTGCTTTCTCTGGATCTTCCTCGGTGCGCCGTTCATCGAGCGCATGCGCAGCAATGTCCCTCTTTCCGCCGCCATGTCGGCGATAACAGCTGCCGTGGTCGGTGTCATCCTCAACCTGGCGATCTGGTTTGCCATCCATACGCTTTTCGGAGCGGTCCGTACGGCAGCCATCGGCCCTGTCAGCCTCGAAATCCCGATTTTAGACTCGGCAGCCATTCCCGCCATGGCATTGTCGCTGGCAGCGGCCATCGCGATCTTCCGCTTCAGAGCTTCCGTCGTCGCGACGCTGATAGCCTGCGCCCTCGCCGGCATGGCATGGACCGCCCTAAGGTGAAGCAGCCAGCCTAATATTTCTGTGATTTTACCAGGGATATCAAGGAGATAATTGGTCGGGGCGACAGGATTTGAACCTGCGACCCCTTGACCCCCAGTCAAGTGCGCTACCGGGCTGCGCTACGCCCCGACCTGCCTAAAAGGCTTGGTCTGATTAGTCTTTCGACTTTCTGGACGCAAGCGAAAAAATGCCGGGTGCCGAATGAATTTGTGAGGGGGTTGAGATTCCTGTCTGAAGCCGTATCCCGGCGTTCCCAGAATGCCCGATTTTTGCCCGGAAATGGCCTAACTCGGTTCATCAGCCGTTCAGACCTGCGGTCGCTAAATAAGCCGTCCAATAGGAGGAAGTTTGATGAAGAACATGATTATTGCCTCTGCAATTCTGGTCGGCGGTTTGTTCGCGACAGGCGCGAGCGCAATGCCTGCGGTCTCGATCGCCAAGGCCCCGACCGTCGTCGTGCAGGTGGATTACGTCTGCGGTCCTGGCTTCCACCAGACGCCGTGGGGCGATTGCCGACGCAACGGCTGGCGCCGTCTGCCGCCACCACCACCACCGCGTTTCTATGGTCACCATCGCCCGCCACCGCCATACTGGGGTGACCGCAGATGGCACCACCACCGCCACTACGACGACTACTGAGATCGTCGCATAAAATCCACTCGCGAGGGGGAACGAACGAGGCCAGGCCCGCGTTTCCCGTCGCCAATACAAATCGAGGAAATCCCATGAGAAACCTGATCATAGCTGCTGCAATCGCAGTGACTTCCATCGTGTCATTCGCACCGGCCTCATACGCCGACACCGTCACCACCGTGACGACGCGCGAACGGCCGATGCACCGCGGCTGGCATCACCCCCCACGCCGTCACTGCTACGTCAAGGTGACAAAAGTGCGTCACCATGGCCAGCTGGTAGTCCGCAAGACGCGCGTTTGCCGTTAATTGCCCGGACTGCCCGCGTTCGCGCGGGCAGTCCGTTGAATGACATTGCTATCGGAACTTCGCAGCCACTTGGCTGTTTCTCTGCAACATAGGAGAAGAAGATGGCAAAGAACGACGAAGACCTCCACGCCGGCTTTACCGGCACGCCCATAGAGCCTTCCGACAGCGTCGCCGAAAAGGCAAAGGCTGTCGTTTCTGGCCTGAAGGACGAGGCAAGTGCCGTATCAGCAGCGGCGGCCGAACACCCGCACACAGCGACTGCGCTGCTGGTGACCATCGGTGCCATCGCATTCGGTCTCGGCTACGCGCTCGGACACTCTTCCGGCGTTAACAGCCGCCAGCGCTTCTGGCGCTAAGTAGGCAACAACCAAATTACTGGCAGACGTCGACCCACTGAGCACCGGTGAGATCTACCATTCTCTGCGGCGACAATCTCACTGCCGAGTTTGTCGCCCCGGCCGCCGGAAGAACTTCCGCGTAGGCCTGCAACGATACATCGCAGTAAATGGGCAAGTCCGTTGCGAGACCGAACGGGCAGACGCCACCGACGGGATGTCCCGTCAGTGTTGCCACATCTTCCAAATCCAGCATCCGGGGCTTGGCGCCGAGCGCCTCGCGGCTCTTCTTGTTGTCCAGCCTCGCAGTACCGCTCATGACGACAAGGATGACCTTGTCGCCGACCCTCAGGCAAATCGTCTTGGCGATCTGGCCAGGTTCCACGCCGTGAGCAGCAGCGGCCATGGCAACGGTAGCGGAGCTTTCAACCGTTTCGATAATCGTCAGGTCTGGCGCATTGGCTTCGAAAAAGCGTCTTACAGTTTCCAGTGTCATGGTCCACGGATGCCATAGGCCTCCACGGGGTGCAAGCCCGGCGGCAACGGGAATTCGTCGCCTCCCCTCAGGAACATTCCCCAGGATTCGACGTTAGCGAGGTGGGCTACAGGAGGACTGATACCATGAGCACTTATATCGACAGCAAGACAATCGAGAACGCTGCCAACAGGCGCGTGTGGAGCGTTCCCGAATTTGCCCGGCGCTACCGGCTGGACAAGACTGAGGAAGACAAGTTGTTGGCGCTTCTAGGGCCCTTCGCGCTCGAACACGAACTGCTGATGAACGCCCAGCGGCGCCCGGTTTTCCGGTAGAGTGAAATCCGCGACAGTTTGCAACGGGCGCCTAAGGCGTCCGTTTTGTTTTCGAGGCGGTATTCCGGCTCAGCATTTCCCTCTACGCGGGGCATAGCTCCGCTACATGACATAGATGTCTGGCGCCGAAAAAGCAGACGGTCCGCTAACGGACCTTGACACCCCGTCGTTTCAAGCCAAATAAGCTGCTGGTAGGGTTGAACAGGGGAACACATATTCGTGACACACCGCAGAATTCTGGTCGTAGAAGACGATGCGCTGATCGCCATGCTTTTGGAAGATATGCTTTCGGAACTCGACTACGCGGTTGCCGGTACGGCAGCGGATTTGGAAGACGCGCTTGAAATGGCGGAGGGTGGCGCGTTCGATGCAGCTATTCTCGACGTGTCTCTGGCAGGCAAGAGCTCGCTGCCGGTTGCACGTCTGCTCGATGAGAAGAACAAGCCCTATATCTTTGCCACCGGCTACGGCGTCCTGCCCGAGGGCATGGAGGGCAGCGGTCGTCAGCTGCTCAACAAGCCCTACCAGCTACACCAGCTGGAAGCCGCCCTTACCAGCCTCAACATCGGCTGAGGCCTCCGGTCAGCGAACCTGATCGAGGAGACGCTTGCATTCCAGCAGATCGTAAAGCGCTTCCTGCAACAGCGCGCGATCTTCCTTGCCCACAGTCGACCCGCCCAGTGAAATCTCCGGAGCGCCCTCTTCGCCGCCTCCGAAATTGAAGAACCGACGGCTGGTCGGAGTCTTGGCGCGGCCGACAATCTGGTCTTCCTCGGCGGTGCTCACGCGTGGTTCGGACGGAGCCGGCTCTTGTACCGCAGCAGCAAGCGCCTCGACGCTGGCAAGGTCGCCACTGCCGACCGCGATAACGAACTTGTTGCCATTCGTCTTCAGAAGCTTTTGGACGCCCTTGATCGTGTAGCCGTGGTCGTAGAGAAGATGGCGGATGCCCTTTAGCAGATCGACGTCTTCCGGCCGGTAATAGCGGCGGCCGCCGCCCCGCTTCATCGGCTTGATCTGCAGGAAGCGGGTTTCCCAGAAGCGAAGAACGTGCTGGGGGAGATCGAGATCGTCAGCGACTTCGCTGATGGTGCGGAAAGCATCCGGGCTTTTGTCCAACGTCACTCTCCCTGCACGACCATTCTCGCCATCTGGTAACGAATCGCTATATTTCAAAGGTTTGCGACACGCATTTCAAGTGCAGTCTGCGGGTGTTACACAGTGAACACCAGCATTATGCAAAAATATGTGTTGGAAAATTGGTCGAAGTTGCCCGCTGCAAGGCGGTTAGCCCGTTCAGGCCACGGGCGCCGCGGGCTTGACCTTGGTCTTGCGGCTCGTATGGGCCTTCAGGATGCGGGTCTTCAGCACGTTGGATGCCTTGAATGTCATCACCCGGCGCGGCGATATCGGCACTTCCTCGCCCGTCTTCGGATTGCGGCCGATGCGCTCGTTCTTGTCGCGCACCTGGAACGTCGCAAACGACGAAAGCTTGACGATTTCGCCCCGCACAATGGCGTTGCAGATCTCGTCGATCACGGTTTCGACCAGTTCCGCGGATTCGGTACGGGACAGGCCGACCTTCCGGAACACCGACTCTGCCAAGTCTGCCCGCGTGACTGTCTTACCGGTCATGGTTCCCCGCCCATCGTGTTCTGGAATTGTGGTCGCCGCGAGAGAGTATTGCCCTTGCGCCGAACGGTCAAGCTCTTGTTCGGAATCGGAATTTGGGTTTGGCAGCTACCAGCGCAGCAACACCGCACCCCAGGTAAACCCGCCGCCCATGGCTTCCAGCATCACCAGATCGCCCTTCTTGATCCGCCCGTCTCCGGCCGCAGTCGCAAGCGCCAGCGGAATGGAGGCCGCCGAAGTATTACCGTGAAGATCGACGGTGATGACGACCTTCTCCGGCGGAATGCCGAGCTTCCTCGCGGAACCGTCGATGATGCGGCGGTTGGCCTGGTGCGGGACCAGCCAGTCGAGATCGTCGGCGGTGGTCCCTGTCGCCTCGAAAGCGGCAACAATGACGTCAGTGATCATGCCGACCGCATATTTGAAGACTTCGCGGCCTTCCATGCGCAGCTTGCCGACGGAGCCCGTCGAGGATGGCCCGCCGTCGACGAAGAGCTTGTCCTTGTGTGACCCATCGGAGCGCAGGCTGGCGGTCAGCACGCCGCGATCGGCAACAGTGCCCTCGCCTTCAGCCTTCTCCAGAATCAGCGCGCCTGCCCCGTCTCCGAACAGCACGCAGGTGGTGCGGTCGTTCCAGTCGAGGATGCGCGAGAAGGTCTCTGCACCGATCACCAGCACACGGTTGGCAAGGCCGCCGCGGATGTAGGCATCGGCAGTGGTGACAGCATAGACGAAACCGCTGCAGACCGCCTGAAGGTCGAACGCGAAGCCGTGGTGCATGCCCAGACGGTTCTGGATATTGACCGCAGTCGCTGGAAAGGTGTTGTCCGGCGTCGAGGTTGCAAGGATGATCAGGTCGATGTCAGCGACCGTCAGGCCGGCATTGTCGAGCGCAGCACGGGCAGCGGCTTCGCCGAGCGATGCGGTGGTCTCGCCATCTCCGGCGATGTATCGCTGGCGGATGCCGGTGCGCTGTACAATCCAGTCATCGGACGTATCGACGACGGTTTCCATTTCGCGATTGGTCATCACGCGCTTCGGAAGCGCTGCCCCGAAGCCGCGGACTACTGAACGGATCATGCTGATTATACCTCGTCGCTCATGACAGCTTCCGGCCCGATGGGCGGCAGACGCATGGCATGATATCTCTTGAGATCGTTTTCTATTTTCTGAGTGAGGCCGTTTTTGGCCATATCGTAGCCGACGTCGATGGCCGCTGCAAAGGCGTCGGCGGTGGCGCCGCCATGGCTCTTGATGACGATGCCGTTGAGGCCTAGGAACACGCCGCCATTGACCTTGCTTGGATCGAGCTTTTCACGCAGCATGTCGAAAGCACCCTTGGCGAAAAGATAGCCGATGCGGGCCATCAGGGTCCGGTTCATCGCCGAGCGCAAATAGCCGGCGATTTGCTTGGCTGTTCCTTCCGCCGTCTTCAGGGCGATGTTGCCGGAAAAGCCCTCGGTCACAACGACGTCGACGGTGCCCTTGCCGATGTCATCGCCTTCGACGAAGCCGAAATATTCCAGCGATTCGAGATTGGCCTCGCGGATCAGGCGGCCGGCATCCTTGACCTCTTCCTGTCCCTTCATCTCCTCGACACCGACGTTCAGCAGCCCGACCGTCGGTCGCTCCACCTCGAACAGCGCCCGCGCCATGGCGCCGCCCATCAGGGCAAAATCCAGTAACTGCTGCGAATCGGCACCGATGGTGGCGCCGACGTCGAGCACGATGCTCTCGCCGCGCAGCGTCGGCCAGATCGCAGCAATGGCGGGCCGTTCGATATTGGCCATGGTGCGCAGGCAGAACTTCGACATCGCCATCAGCGCGCCGGTGTTGCCGGCAGACACGATAACGTCGGCCTCGCCGAGTTTCACCGCTTCGATCGAGCGCCACATGCTCGAGACATTGCGACCGCGACGCAGCGCCTGACTGGGCTTCTCGTCCATGGCGACTGCGACTTCGCAATCGTAGAATACGGACTTTGCCTTGAGCTTGGGAAACTTGTCGATCAGCGGTTGGCAAAGGTCTTTCCGGCCATAGAGCAGGAAGGAGATTTCCGGGTGCCTTTCCAGCGCCTTGGCAGCACCGGGGATGACAACTCCAGGGCCGAAGTCGCCACCCATAAGGTCGAGAGAAATTCTGATCACGCCTGACTGATCCTTTTTTTCCGCCACATTTGGCGAAATTTCGGCCAAAATACCGTTTTTCATTTGCCTTACAACTGAATTGTGCCGAAGGGGCTGCGGAAGCCTATTCCTTCTTCCAGTTCTTTAGAGCAGCAAATGCTGACGGTTTGACGTCATTGTCGGCGGTATCCTCGATATGGTCCTCGAAGTCCAGACCGGGCTTGCGCGGATAGGGTTCGATGCCCATTGCGGCAAATTCCGTGACGATAGAGCCGGCATCGATGACATCGCCGACAAAGGTCTCGGGCAGGTCGTCACCGTCTGGGTTGAGCACCAGTTCGCCGGAGGGCTGAACCGGCACGCGGGCGAGCTTGGATCCCTCGGGAACGAACAGCTGGTCGAACTCCTCGTCGATCTCGGAGGCGACCGGGTCGAGCGAAACGACGCACTCCTGCACGATCCGCGCCTTGACTGTACCCCTCACCCTGACGCCATCGCGCTTCCAGCGGGAGATCTTCAACTCGGCCTTGAGATCGTCGACCGAGACGACATTCCACAGAGCAGCCAGGCCCATACGTTCAGCCTCGTCGGCTTCGAGACGCACCTCGATCGGATTGAGCGAAATATGCCCAACCTTGACGTTGTAGGAAAACGGGTTTTCGGCTGTCGCCGTCTTATTCTTCATCTTTGCCTCCTATGCCGGCACCGGCAGTGACGCCGAGCCTGTGGCAATTTCCGCTTCCGAAATGCCCGACAGATGGTTTTCCGCCGACATCATCCAGTCGGCCAATCCCAGCATGTCAGGCGCATCGTCGCGCGGTTCGGGATATATGTTGCGGCGTAGCGCCTGCGCGAGTGCCTCACGATCGTTGCTGTCCATCGCCGCAGCGTAGGATTCGAGACGACCGTAGAACATGCCGGCCAGTTTCTTCATCCGCTTTGGCACGCCGTTGTCGCCGACGCCGAGTTCCCGGATCGAATAGTCGATATCCTGGAAGAATGCATCGACAATTTCCTGGGCGATCTCCTGGCCGCTGGTCCGAGACGACCGGGTGCGGCGAAAAAACAGGATCATGACGGCCGACAGCATTTCGAAACGGCCCATCACCGTGTCCGGGACGTCCAGTGCGGCATAGAAGCCGGGCTGGCGGGCTGCAGCGGTCAGGGCAGCATATTGCCGCTCGACGATCGTCCGATTGTGATTCTTTTTGGCAAAGAGCCCGAAGATCATCGAATTTCCCAGAATTGGCCCATTCGGCGCGCCGCATGGCGCCGGCCCTTGTTGCATCCGTCAAAAAGCTGGTTTACCGAAGCAGGCGCGAATTGCAATGCCGTTGGTGCCCTTGCGGGAACCGCCCGATCTGTCCGGCCCTGGTGCCACGACAGTCGCTTCAGGGCCATTCGTCCATCACCGGATTTTCCGCATATCGCGGAAACGCCATAATGATGTGCGCAGCAAGTGTTCCGGGCGGTCGGCCGCAGGATTGATAGATAGGGAGATGTCGTTGACGCGACGGGATTTCAAGTCGGACAGAACTTTCATCCGGGGCGCCACTATCGCCCTGCTGATTGCCACCGCAGGGATTGCAGGCTGCCAGACTGGCGACGTCATGAATGGCGGCTACATCTTCGACCAGCAGTCGCTCGATCTGGTGCCGGTCGGCTCCAGCCGCGAGCAGGTGCTGCTGTCGCTGGGCACGCCATCGACGACGGCGACGTTCGACGGCGAGGTGTTCTATTACATCTCCCAGAAGCGTACGCGCCCGGTGGCCTTCATGAAGCCGCACCTGGTCGCCCAGTCGATCCTGGCGATCTACTTCGACAAGGACGGTGTCGTGAAGCAGCGGGCGAACTACTCGCTGAAGGACGGCAAGCCGTTCGACATGATTTCGCGCACGACGCCAACAGGCGGCAAGGACATGACCTTCCTGCAGCAGGTCCTGATGGGCAGCGGCACGGGTGCCAATGGCGCCAAGAACCTGCTGAACACCGTCAACCCGGGCCAATAAGCCCACCAATCAAGACGAAGCCCGCGACGCACTCATGCGCCGCGGGCTTTTTGGTGTATCAGGCTGACCGAGCCAGCACTGCCAGCAGCAGCAGGGCAACGATGTTGGTGATCTTGATCGCCGGATTGACGGCGGGACCGGCCGTATCCTTGTAGGGATCGCCGACGGTATCGCCAGTCACAGAGGCCATGTGTGCCTCCGATCCCTTCATGTGCCGCACGCCATCCTTGTCGACGAAACCATCCTCGAACGACTTCTTGGCATTGTCCCATGCGCCGCCGCCCGACGTCATCGAGATGGCGACGAACAGGCCGTTGATGATGACGCCGAGCAGCGAGGCGCCAAGTGCTGCAAAGGCCGAGGCCTTCGACCCCGATATCAGCAGCACTCCGAAATAGACCACGACTGGCGCCAGCACCGGCAGCAGCGAAGGGACGATCATCTCGCGGATGGCCGCCTTCGTCAGGATATCCACGGCCCGACCGTAATCCGGGCGCTCGGTGCCGAGCATGATGCCGGGCTTTTCGCGAAATTGCCGGCGTACTTCCTCGACGATGGCACCGGCGGCGCGGCCGACCGCTGTCATGGCGATGCCGCCGAACAGGTAGGGAATCATGCCGCCGAAGAGCAGTCCGGCGACAACGTAGGGATTGGCGAGATCGAAGGAAATCGCCCCCATGTTGGCGAAGTAGGGAAACAGGTCGCCATGGGCGGCGAAATATTTCAGGTCGTTGGAATAGGCGGCAAACAGCACGAGGGCGCCGAGGCCGGCAGATCCGATGGCATAGCCCTTGGTGACGGCCTTGGTCGTATTGCCGACCGCATCCAGCGCATCGGTAGATTTGCGGACCTCAGGCGGCAGATGGGCCATTTCGGCAATGCCGCCGGCATTGTCGGTGACCGGACCGAAAGCGTCGAGCGCGACGATCATTCCGGCGAGGCCCAGCATTGCCGTGACGGCGATGCCGGTGCCGAAAAGGCCACCGAGCTGGTAGGTGGCAACGATGCCGCCGATGATGACGATGGCCGGCAGCGCCGTCGATTCGAGCGAAACAGCCAGTCCCTGGATGACGTTGGTTCCGTGACCAGTCACCGACGCCTGGGCGATGGAGACCACCGGGCGCTTGCCTGTCGCGGTGTAGTATTCGGTGATGACGACGATGAGGGCCGTAACAAGCAGACCGACGAGACCGCAGTAGAAGAGGTTGAGGCCGGAGACATCGACGCCGCCGACTGTTCCGATCGAGCCCCAGCCGATGGTGGCCGATGTCGCGATGGCAAGCCCTGCGATCGACAGCAGCCCGGTGGCAACAAGCCCTTTGTAGAGCGCGCCCATGATCGAGCCGTTGGGGCCGAGCTTGACGAAGAAAGTGCCGATGATCGAGGTGATGATGCAGGTGCCGCAGATGGCCAGCGGATAGACCATGGCGACCGGCAGGATGGCGCTGCCTGCAAAGAAGATCGAAGCCAGCACCATGGTGGCGACGACGGAGACGGCATAGGTCTCGAACAGGTCGGCCGCCATGCCGGCACAATCGCCGACGTTGTCGCCGACGTTATCGGCAATGGTGGCCGGGTTGCGTGGGTCGTCTTCCGGAATACCGGCCTCCACCTTGCCGACGAGATCGCCACCGACATCGGCGCCCTTGGTGAAGATACCGCCGCCGAGCCGGGCGAAGATCGAGATCAGCGAGGCGCCGAAGCCGAGTGCCACAAGCGCATCGACGACATCTCGCGAGCCGGGATCGTGACCGAGAATGCCGGTAAGGACACCGTAGTAGACGGAGACGCCGAGCAGAGCGAGACCGGCCACCAGCATGCCGGTGATCGCGCCGGATTTGAAAGCGATATCGAGGCCTGCCGACAAGCTGACAGACGACGCCTGTGCGGTGCGGACATTGGCGCGCACCGAGACGTGCATGCCGATGAAGCCGGCGGCACCGGAGAGTACCGCGCCGATGAGGAAGCCGATAGCCGCCTCGCCCGAGAGCAGCCACCAGGCGGCGAAGAAGACAACGAGGCCGACAATGGCAATGGTTTTATACTGACGCGTCAGATAGGCCTGCGCGCCTTCGCGAATATAGCCGGCAATTTCCTGCATTCGCGCATTGCCCTGGTCGGCAGCCAGCACCGAGCGGGTCGCCCATCCCGCGTAGAGCAGCGACAGCACCCCACATGCAATGACGCCAAAAAGTATAAGCATTCGATCTTCCCTCCCAAAAAGCCGGCGCTTGTCTCCCCCGGCCGCAAAAGGCATCGGTCGCCAACCTCCTCCAAGGATGGCGGCCTTTGCGGAAGGCGAGATTGCGTGCGGGACAACCGCGCGTCAAGACGGGCGGCAGGCAAAAAGCCATGGGTGGCAAAAACAGCAGTCGTTATGCACGGGAGTGCCGAAGATCCTGCAAAGCGAGCCAAATCAGGGCTGAAAAAGCCGGATGGGATGACGAAGAAGCGGCGCGCAGGGGTAGATTTTCGAACTACTACGGCGACTCAGGCGAGAATCACTTCTTCGTCTCGACCCGGACTTGCTTGGCGATGCGGTCGAGCACCGCGTTGACGAGCTTGGGCTCGTCGTCGCCGAAGAATGCCTGGGCGATCTCGACGTATTCGGTGACGATGACGGCCACCGGTACATCCTTGCGATCGACGATCTCGAATGTGCCTGCACGCAGGATGGCACGCACCGTGCTGTCGAGACGCGACAAAGCCCAGTCGTCCTGCAGCGCCTGGCCGATCAGCGGATCGAGATGCGTCTGCTCACGAACCACGCCCGATACGATCGAGCGGAACCAGGAGGCATCGGCCTTCAGGTAGGTTTCGCCGTCGACTTCCTGTCCGAGGCGATGCGCCTCGTATTCGGCAACGACCTCGAGCACGCCGCTGCCGCCGATATCCATCTGGTAGAGCGCCTGTACTGCGGCGAGACGCGCTGCGCCGCGCTGGTTGGCGGTCTTGACCGGGCGCTCGACTTCCTCGTTGCTCATCGCTCAGGCACCCAGCTTCTGCTTGACGGAAATCATCGTCAAGGCGGCGCGGGCGGCAAAGCCACCCTTGTCCTTGTCGCTGCGGCGGGCGCGGCTCCAGGCCTGTTCGTCGTTTTCGACGGTGAGAATGCCGTTGCCGATGGCGAGCGACTCGCTGACGGACAGATCCATCAATGCGCGCGACGACTCGTTGGAAACGATATCGAAATGGTAGGTCTCGCCGCGAATGACCATTCCGAGCGCAACGAAACCGTCATATGCCGTGCCGCCATTGTCGGCGCCGTCAAGCGCCATGGCGATGGTCGCCGGAATTTCCAGCGCGCCGGGCACGGTGATGATGTCGTAGGTTGCGCCGGCTTCTTCGAGCGCATGCTTGGCGCCGTCGAGAAGCGCATCGGCCATATCGTCATAGAAGCGGGCTTCGATAATCAGAATATGAGCATTGGATGAGCTGGACATACGGCACCTGGATCTTGAGTGGCGCGAACGCCTGACATGGCGGGCGTCAAACCATGCCGTATCGCGGTTGGCAAGTGTTTTTCGGTCTCAGACAGGCAATAGAGCGCCCGGAACCGCGCAAGACTGCCCTTCCCGCCCTGGCCGGGTTCCGATAATCTGGTACCACCACAGGGAGTTGTGAATGACAGACACAGACAAGGTTGCCGTCAGCCTCGACGCGCTGCCGCTGGAAGACTGGCAACAGGGCGAATATTACGGCGGCAGCGACGCTTCCTTCGGGGCAATAATCGGGCTGAAGCAACTGGGCATGAGTTACAACATCGTCCCGCCCGGCAAGTCCGGCTGCCCGTTCCACAACCACCATGTCGAGGACGAGGCGTTCATCATCCTCTCCGGGCAGGGCGACTACCGGTTCGGTGCGCGGCGTATTACGGTCAAGGCCGGCGATGTGCTCGGCGCGCCCGCAGGCGGCCCGGAAACGGCGCACCAGCTGATCAATACGGGCGACACGCCCCTCGTCTTCGTCGCCATCTCGACGGTAGCCAGAACCGAGATCTGCGAGTATCCCGATTCCGGAAAGTTCATGGCAAAGACGCGGGTCGGCGACGCCGTGACGAAGCGCTTCCGCTTCGTCGGCCGGGAAGAGAGCAATGTGGATTACTGGGACGGAGAACCCGGCGCATGAGCATGGAAGCAGCGGATGGCAATGTGCCGGTGATGGTCACCGAGCGTCTGGTCCTGCGGGCGCACCGGCTCGACGATCTCGAGGCTTGCACGGCGCTGTGGGCCGACCCAGCCGTGGTCCGCTTCATCGGCGCGGTGCCGTTCTCACGCGAGCAAAGCTGGGCGCGGCTGCTTCGCTATGCCGGGAGTTGGCAGATGCTCGGTTTCGGCTTCTGGGCTATCGAAGAAAGAGAAAGCGGCGCGTTTGTCGGCGAAGCCGGGTTCCTGGAGGCAATGCGTGACATGACACCGTCGATCGCGGGAACACTGGAAACAGGCTGGGTGCTGAACCCCACCTTTCATGGCAAGGGCTATGCGACCGAAGCCGTCTCGGCGATGATCGCCTGGGGCCAGGAGCGCTTCCCCGAGCAGCGCATGACCTGCATCATCGCCTCCGAACACGGTGCTTCCATGCGGGTGGCCGAAAAGCTCGGTTTCGAAAAGGTCACCACCACTTCCTACCTCGGCTCCGAGGTCACGCTGCTGGAACGTGCACGCCGCCTTTAAGACTCAGACGCGCGCCGGCAGCATCCGTCTCAGCACACCGTCGCGCATCAGGTAATGGTGTGCGAGAGCGGCAACGGCGTGCCCACATGCAAGGATGATAATCGTCCAGCCCACGTAATAGTGGATCGAGGAATACCAGTGGCCTAGCTCCTTGTTCTCCCCGATAGGATTGGGAATCGAAAACAGGCCGAAGAACATGAACGGCTCGCCCTGCGCCCAGCGGAAGAGATAGCCGAGCACAATCTGCGCCGCCAGCATGAGGTAGAGCAGATGGTGGACACTCTTCGACAGGATGCGCTGGATACCGGTTTCCAGCGCGGCAAGCTTGCGGCCACCCGTCGAACGCCAGAAGACGCGTGCGATGAAGATCACGCTGAGCAGGATGCCCATCGAAATATGCAGGGACTGCAGGGATTTGCGAAGCGGCGTGCCCCTCGGCAGGTAATCCCAGGTGATCGCGGAGGCGAACAGGGCGATGACCAGCAATGCCGAGAACCAGTGCAGGGTTATTGTCCATCGGTCGTATCGCATAGCGCGCCCGGCTCGGACTGGTGACAAGGATTCGATGGACATTGGATTTCCTGCTTTTACGTTACACGGCGTCGAAGCTACAACGCAGATGAGGCAGACATGGATACAAAGGTCGGATCCCATCGATGCCGCAGTTTTCAAAAATGCGCGTTGATCTGGCGCACCCGCAGCGCCTAACGCAGATTTCTTACGCCAAGATTACGAAATGCAGCGAAAAGGTCGCTTTTTGATGATGACCGCACGCTTCAACCCGCTTGCGCGGCCGGGAACTCTGCCAGTCGCGCGGCGTATCGCGCCATGGTGTCGACTTCGAAATTGACGAAATCGCCGGTCTTGCGCTCGCCCCAGGTGGTGACCTCGAGCGTGTGACGGATGAGCAGAACGTCGAAATCGGTGCCATTCACGGCGTTGACGGTGAGCGATGTGCCGTCGAGAGCAATCGAGCCCTTCGGCGCCACGAATTTGGCGAGGTGCTCTGGTGCGCGCAGGCGATAACGGGTGGCCTCGCCCTCCTCTGTAACCGACAAGATCTCGGCCTTGCCGTCGATATGGCCGGAGACGATGTGGCCGCCGAGTTCATCACCGATCTTCAGGGAGCGCTCGAGATTAATGCGGGTGCCTGCCGTCCAGGTGCCAACCGTTGTCAGGCGAAGGGCCTCTTCCCAGGCTTCCACCTCGAACCAGCGATCGTTGCTTCCGCCTTCGGGAAGACCGGTCACCGTCAGGCAGATGCCCGAATGGGAGATCGATGCGCCCATGGCGATGGTCTGCGGATCGTAGATGGTGGCGACGCGAAGCTTGATGCCCTCCTTCATGGGGGAAACTTCTTCGACGGTGCCGATATCGGTGACAATTCCGGTGAACATCAGATGTCTCTCTCATAGGTGTCGCAGCGATCGTCGCCGTAGACTTCGGTGCCGACATGGGTGAAGCCTGCAGGGATATCGGTGCTTTGAACCGGCGATGCAAGGCCATCCGTGCCGATGGTGATGGGTGCTTGAAATAGCAGGATGCGGTCGACGAGACTGGCCGCGAGAAAACTGCGGATAGTCTTAGCGCCGCCCTCCACCAGCAGCGAGGATATGCCGCGACCGCCAAGCGTCGTCAGCAGCATCGCCAGATCTTTCGGATCCTGATCGAGGATCTCGATGCCTGCATCCCGGAGAGCCGCGCGCCGGTCCGCGTCATTGACGAGCCCGACCGAAATCACAGGTACCTCCCCGGCAGTCTTTGCCAGGTTCGAGGACAGCGGCAGTTCAAGCCTCCGATCAAGCACCACCCGAATGGGAGAGCGGTGTTCGAGACCCGGCGCCCGGCAGGTCAGCAGCGGATCGTCTGCAATGGCGGTACCGATGCCGACGAGGATAGCATCGCTCTCGGCGCGCAGAAGCTGGACTGCAGCGCGGGCTTGCGGACCGGTGATCGCGACCTGTCCCGCACCCAACCTGCCGATCATGCCATCGGCGGAAATGGCAAGCTTGACAGTGACATAGGGACGGCCTTGAGTCTGCCGCATGAGGTAGCCAGCCATCGACCGGCAGCCCTCCGTCTCCAATACGCCGGTCTCGACAGTAATGCCGGCGGCCCGCAGCATCTGGAGACCACGACCGGCGACGCGGGCATCGGGATCACCGACGCTGACGACAACGCGCGAAACGCCTACTGCAATCAGCGCATTGGCACAGGGCGGCGTGCGACCGTAATGGGAACAGGGTTCGAGCGTGACGTAGGCCGTAGCGCCCTGGGCCGACTCGCCTGCTGCGGCCAGGGCCTGCGGCTCTGCATGCGGTCGGCCGCCGAGAGCCGTCACCGCGCTGCCGACAACACTGCCATCCTTGACGATGACACAGCCGACGGAAGGGTTGGTGCTGGTCTGGCCGAGATGCCGGCGCCCGAGGGCGATGGCCTCGGCCATGAAGAATTCATCGGTTGCCGACTTTGGGCCAGTCATCGCTCAGCCGTCCAGTGGATCGCGGGCGATCTTCGCGTTGATCTCGGCGATGACCTTTTCGAAATCCTCGGCATGGGAAAAGTCCCGATAGACAGAGGCGTAACGGACGAAAGCGACATCGTCGAGCGTCTTCAGGGCTTCCAGAACCTGCAGGCCGATCTGCTCGGACGAGATCTCGGTCTCGCCGGAACTTTCAAGACGACGGACAATGCCGGAGACGGCGCGCTCGATGCGGTCTCGATCCACCGGGCGCTTGCGCAGCGCGATCTCGAAGGAACGCACCAGCTTGTTGCGGTCGAACAGAACCTTGCGGCCGGTCTTCTTGGTGACCATGAGTTCGCGCAACTGCACGCGCTCGAAGGTCGTGAAGCGACCGCCGCATTCCGGGCAGATGCGCCGCCGGCGGATGGAGGTGTTATCCTCCGCCGGACGCGAATCCTTCACCTGGGTGTCTTCGGTCCCGCAATATGGGCAGCGCATTTAAATCCCTCAGCCGATGTAGTCGTACATCGGGAAGCGATTGGTCAGGGCCAGGACCTTCTCACGGACGGCAGCTTCGACTACGGCATTGCCTTCGTCGGAGTTGGCGACCTTCAGGCCGTCAAGCACCTCTATGATGACATTGCCGATTTCCTTAAATTCGGCCTCCTTGAAACCGCGCGTCGTGCCGGCTGGCGTGCCGAGGCGGACGCCCGAGGTGACGAAGGGCTTTTCCGGATCGAAGGGGATGCCGTTCTTGTTGCAGGTGATGTAGGCGCGGCCAAGGGCTGCCTCGGCGCGCTTGCCTGTGGCGTTCTTCTTGCGCAGGTCGACCAGCAGCAGGTGGTTGTCGGTGCCGCCGGAGACGACGTCGACACCGCCGGCCATCAGCGTTTCGGCCAGGGTCTTGGCGTTCTTGACCACCTGGGCGGCGTATTCCTTGAATTCAGGCTTCAGCGCTTCGCCGAATGCGACGGCCTTGGCGGCGATGACGTGCATCAGCGGTCCGCCCTGCAGGCCCGGGAAGACGGCCGAGTTGAACTTTTTTGCCAGACCCTCATCATTGGTAAGGATCATGCCACCACGCGGGCCGCGGAGCGACTTGTGGGTCGTGGTCGTCGCCACGTGGCAATGAGGGAACGGCGACGGATGCTGGCCACCGGCAACGAGGCCGGCGATGTGAGCCATGTCGACCATCAGGTAGGCACCGACAGAGTCTGCGATCTCACGGAAACGCTTCCAGTTCCAGGTGCGGGAATAGGCCGTGCCACCGGCGATGATCAGCTTCGGCTTGGTTTCCTCGGCCTTGCGGGCAACTTCTTCCATGTCGAGCAGGTTGTCGCCTTCGCGCACGCCGTAGGAAACGACGTTGAACCACTTGCCTGACATGTTGACCGGCGAGCCGTGCGTCAGGTGACCACCGGAATTGAGGTCAAGGCCCATGAATGTGTCGCCCGGCTGCAGCAGCGCCAGAAAGACAGCCTGGTTCATTTGGCTGCCGGAGTTTGGCTGGACGTTGGCGAACTCGACGCCGAACAGCTGCTTGGCGCGCGAGATGGCCAGCTCCTCGGCGATGTCGACGAACTGGCAGCCGCCGTAGTAGCGCTTGCCCGGATATCCCTCGGCATATTTGTTGGTCATGATCGAGCCCTGCGCTTCCAGCACGGCGCGCGAGACGATGTTTTCGGAGGCGATCAGTTCGATCTCGTGTCGCTGACGACCCAGTTCCTTGGTGATCGCGCCGAAGATTTCAGGATCGGCCTCGGACAGCGGGCGATTGAAGAAGGGCTCGGTGGAAGGATGGGTCATCGTCAAATCTCCGGATCTGGAATGCATGACGTCTTAGCGTCGCGGCCTTGCGAGGGCAAGACGATCCGCGACATTTGCTAGGCAAACCGCGGTGTCCTGCCCGCAGAAACACGAAAGCCGCGCAACGGGGCGCGGCTTTCGTCGAATATTGCATCGTTGAGCTTACTGAACCGGCTTTTCCATGCCCTGCGTCGTATCCAGGGCCAGCTGGGAGTTGCCGTCCAGCTGATAGATGTCGTCGCGGAACTGCACCACGCCATTGCCCGCACCCCAGGCGGAAATATAGGCGAAATAAACCGGAATTTCCTCGGGTAGCTTGATAGGCGTGTTGATACGGCTGGCGATCACACTTTCAATATGCTGGCGCGGCCATCCCGGCGTCTCGGCAAGCAGCCAGACGACGAGATCGCGGACGTTCTGAACGCGCACACAGCCCGAACTGTCGAAGCGCATCAGCTTGTTGAACAGGCCCTGCTCCGGCGTGTCGTGCATATATTCGTTGTTCGGGTTGTAGAAGTTGATCTTGGCAGAGGCCATGGCGTTGTTCTTGCCCGGATCCTGACGGAACATCAGGTTCGGCGCCTTGTCGGCATTCCAGTCCACCGATTCCGGCGCGACTTCCGTGCCCTTGGGGTCGAACAGGCGGATGTTGTTCTTCGCCAGGTATGTCGGATCCTTGCGCATGATCGGCATGATGTCTTTTTCGACGATCGAGCGCGGCGAGGTCCAATAAGGATTGAGGATCACCTCGAAGATCTTCGAGTTAATGATGTGGGTCGGGCGCGCCATACGGCCGACGATCGCCATGTGACGGAGCGCCACCTGGCCGTCCTGCACGGCTTCGACATAGGTCGCCGGAATATTGACCATCACGTGGCGGCGACCGAGGTCTGCCGGGAAGGTCTGGAGGCGGATCAGGTTGGTATTCAGCTGCTGTAGGCGGACGTTTGCCGTCACGTTCAGTGCCTTGACGGTGTATTCGCCAAGACGGCCATCTGGCGGCAGGCCGTGACGGGCCTGGAACCGCTTTACTGCGCCGTCGACATAGGAGTCGAACGCAGGCGACATGCCAGCCTCGCGCGGCAGGTCGCCGGTGATGGCAAGGCGCTGCCGCAGCGTTTCGACGATGGGGTCGGAAACGCCGAGTTGCAGCTTGTTATCGCCGACGTCGATCTGCGGCCATCCGCCGTTTGCTGCAATCGCCTGATACTGGGCAATCGCCTGCTGGATGTTGGAAACCGAGTCCGGGCTCAGGATCGGGGTGTTCGATACCATCGCGGCGGCCGTGCGGGAGGCGGACTTGGCGTCGAACTGGTCATCCCAGGAGCCGCGCCGCGGCGCATTGATGATATCGTCCATTGCCGACTGAGCGAATACCGGGCCTGCCATAGCGACGGCGCCGACGGTTGCTGCCGACCGCAGAAAGGCGCGGCGTGAGAAGTCTACAATTCCGTTTTTCTTCGACATAACCCTACCATTCCACGCCGGCGACGATGATCGTCTGCGGCCAAAAGCGAAATTCTGGAAACACTCGCACTGCATAACGCGGCACGCAGCGATCTGTTGCGTCCACACCGGTCCGAACCTCATTTTTGACCATCACAATTTTGAGAGGTCAAAGCCTTGGCAAACAAGGCATTCGGGCCGGAGGCGCACGTCTGCCATCCCATTTCGCTGTCATACCAATATGGCCGATTCGTGTCGTCAGGCACGGAACTTGCTTGCATGGTCCGACGGCGAAAAATGATCATTCAGTGTTGCTGAAACAAGACGGTCCGCATGCTCATAGTGCATCCGGCATAGGCGTCAATCAGCGACGCGCGGCCCTCATGGTTGCATTCGAAACAAGGTCGCCGGCGTGGCAGAAAATCCACAGCAGGCAATGGTTGGCATCGCCTCTTGTCGTCGCCTGGAAATCGTGCTCATCACTCGTACCAAGAGCTGACGCACGAGGGACTTCGGTCACAATCCTGTTCAGAAGCCTGTCTAGACGAACAAACAATCGAAAGAAGGGATTCGCCATGGCTGAAGAGAATGCGATCGAAACGGAAGAAGGCATGGTGGATTTCGACGCCGGTCAGGGTGAAGCCGCGACCGTCGAGATGGACGACTACACGCGGAGCCTCGCGCAAGCCAAGGCCAAGTCCGTCAAGCTGATCGACGCGATTACCGGCGCGGCCCTGAAGAAGAAGGACGCCGTGCATTTCGACGACCTGCGGCCGTCGCTCGCCGATTTCGTCCGCCAGAAGCATCCGGGCATTCGATCGGACGACTATCTCAGTCGCAAGGCGATGGACGAGTACCGCGGCCAGTATATCGCCGAACTGCTGAAGGACGAGCGCGGCGAACTGTCGACGCTGGAAGACGAAGTCGTCGAGAGCCTGAAGACGCACGACACGCTGGCCGAGAATATCGAAGAAGACTACGAGGACCACCGGTCGATCGGCGATCGCATGTCCGACGTCGTCGCCTCCTTCGGCGGCAGCTGGACCTTTATCATCTCCTTCTGCGCGTTTCTCGCCATCTGGATGCTCATCAATGTCGTCATGGGCGCCACCCAGGCCTTTGACGCCTATCCATTCATTCTGCTCAACCTCATTCTCTCGACAATCGCAGCCCTGCAGGCTCCGGTCATCATGATGAGCCAGCGTCGGCAGGAGGCAAAAGACCGCTTGCGGGCGCTCAACGACTACAAGGTCAACCTCAAGGCCGAGCTCGAAATCCGCCACCTGCATGAAAAAGTCGACCACCTGCTCAATCGCCAGTGGGAGCGGCTGACCGAGATCCAGCAAATCCAGATCGAGATGATGCTGGAACAAGCAAAGGCAGCCGGCCGGGTGCTGAAAGTCAGCAAGGCCAGCAAGGCAAAGACCGTGCGCAAGAAGGTCGCGCCGAAGAAGGCGCCGCCTGCCCCGTTGCCGGACGGTGCGCTGGAATAGAACGGTTGATACTCGAGGAGCCAGCGCACTGCCGGCAAAGTCGGAGGCGTCGCGGTGACATTATTAGCCTCCCTATCGATTTGAATTTACTTTTTGATCGCTTGCCGTCAGAGTTGTCACCGGCAGTCGTCTTTTGGTTCTGGTTCAGAACCCGACAGGCGCGTTGGCGTCACGCTGTATCAGCCGGACACTTGCAATCCTGTCACGGGTAAGTGAACCAAGATGGTGAAAGACCTGCCTTTTTCGACACGGTCGCTCGGAACGGAAACGGGCCGGGCGAAGTTTAAGGTTGGGAGCAGATTGCCCTGCCCTCACATTCACGAACAGGAGATTCCATCATGAAATGGCATGCACCAAAATTCATCGAAGTTAGCTGCGGCATGGAAATCAACCGTTACGCTCCGGCCGACGGCAGCGAACCCGTCCTGTTCTAGGACTGAAGCAACCGGAGCACGGGTTTGACAGATATGCGCTTTCTCGTGCTCGGGACCGCAGCCGGCGGCGGATTGCCGCAATGGAATTGCGGCTGCGACAACTGCAGGCTGGCCCGGGTCAAGGGATCCGGACTGAGCCCGCAGACCCAGTCTTCCGTTGCCGTCAGCGTCGACGGTGAAAACTGGGCCATACTCAATGCCTCGCCGGATATCCGCCAGCAGATAGCGGACAACAGCGCCCTGCACCCCCGCGAACTCCGGCACTCCCCCATCCGTAGCGTTGTCGTCACCAATGGCGATATCGACCACATCGCAGGGCTGCTTGTCCTGCGGGAAAAGCAGGCATTCGGGCTCTTCATGACGGAAGCCCTGGCCGACATCCTGTCTGGCAATCCGGTTTTTTCGGCACTCGACCCCGCATTTGTCCAGCGGCAAACGATCGCTCTCGGCACCCCCTTGCAGCTTCTCCCGGGATTGACGGCAGAGTTGTTCCCCGTGCCGGGCAAGCTGCCGCTATTCCTGGAGGACGACAATCCGGAGATCGGCCTCGAAGGCGAACAGACCGTCGGCATCGAACTTAAGTCAGGAAACCAGCGCGCCTATTACATCCCCGGCTGCGCTGCGCTCACGGAAAAGCTAATGTCCCGTATCGATGGCGCCGATCTGCTGCTTTTCGACGGCACGCTGTTTACCGACGACGAGATGCTCCTCAGCGGTACAGGGCAGAAGACCGGCCGGCGCATGGGTCATATGCCGATTGATGGCGCTGGCGGCAGCCTGGAGGCGCTTTCGAGCGCGACCATCGGGCGAAAAATTTACGTCCATATCAACAATACCAATCCGATTTGGCGACAAGGCCCTGCCCGCGACAAAGTCTATAATGCGGGTTTCGAGGTCGGCCATGACGGCATGGAGATCAATCTTGCAACAAACACCTGACCGACACAGTTTCGAAGATCGCCTGAGGGCCATCGGCGCGGAACGATACCATGACAAGCACCCTTTCCACGTCATGCTGCACGGCGGCGAATGTAGCCTGACACAGGTGCGCGCCTGGGTGATCAACCGGTTCTACTATCAGAGCCGCATCCCCATGAAGGATGCCGCTTTCATGTCTCGCTCGGACAACCCCGATCTGCGCCGCGCCTGGCGCCGGCGGATCGAGGATCATGATGGCGGCATCGAGGAAGGCGGTGGTATCCGCCGTTGGCTGAAGCTTGCCGAAGCCGTCGGTCTCGATCCGGATTATGTTGCATCGACGAGGGGTGTGCTGGCCGGAACCCGCTTCGCCGTCGACGCCTATCTGCATTTCGTGCGCGAGAAGCCGATGCTGGAAGCCGTCGCCTCGTCGCTGACAGAAATGTTTGCACCGAAAATCCACGCCGACCGCATTGCCGGATTGCTGAAGCACTATGCCTTTGCCGACGATCGGGCACTCGCCTATTTTCGCCAGCGTCTCAACGAAGCACCAGAGGAGGTAGCCTTCGGGCTCGGCTATGTACTCGACCATGCCGATACGCTGGAAAAGCAGGATGCGGCCGCAGCGGCACTGACCTTCAAGACCGATGTGCTCTGGTCTCAACTCGACGCGCTTTATTCCGCCTATGTAACGCCCGGCCGCATTCCGCCCGGGGGATGGGATGGCCGCGAGGCGGTCATTGCTTTTTCGCCGGATGATGATTTCCCGAAGGGACAGCGCCTGTGAGCGACCAACAGACAGTCACCATCACCGCCGAAACCGTCATCAAGCTGCCGCGCGGCGTGCGGCTGCACGACGACCCGGTGCGCAAGCAGATGGTGCTGCTGGCGCCCGAGCGGGCGCTGGCGCTCGACGAGATCGCTGTCGCCATCGTCCGCGCACTCGATGGCGTGAAGAGCCTCGATCAGATCGCTGACGGCTTTGCCCGCGATTTCGGTGCTCCGAAGGACCAGGTTCTGGCCGACATCATCGCCTTTGCGCAAGAGTTCGCCAATCGCCGGATGCTGGAGGTCGTCCAATGACCGTCGTCTTCTCAGCGGAAAAATCGATGGCGGAGGCGCGCCGCGTTGCAGCTCCACCGCCTATGGCGCTGCTTGCCGAGCTTACGCACCGCTGTCCGCTCGCCTGCCCCTATTGCTCCAATCCGCTGGAGCTGGTGCGGGCTAATGCGGAGCTCAGCACCGAACAGTGGATCGAGATCTTTCGCCAGGCGGCAGCCATGGGTGTCCTGCACCTGCATCTGTCCGGCGGCGAGCCGGCGTCGCGGCGCGATCTGGTCGAACTGACGCGCGCGGCAGCCGGCTTCGGGCTCTACACCAACCTCATCACATCGGGCGTCGGCCTCACCGAAGCCCGCATCGCCGAACTGGCCGACGCCGGTCTCGACCACCTGCAACTATCGATCCAGGGCATCACGCCTGAAAAGGCCGATCAGGTCGGCGGCTACCGGGGTGGCTATGCGCGCAAGATGGCGGTTGCTGAATGGACGCGCGCAGCCGGCATTCCGCTGACGGTCAACGCCGTCTGCCACAAGCAGAATATGGAAGAGATTGGCGGCATGCTCGATCTCGCCATCGCGCTCGGCGCCCGGCGCATCGAGATAGCCACAGTACAGTTCCACGGCTGGGCGGAGCGCAACCGGCAGGCCCTGATGCCGACGCTGGAGCAGGTGGAAGCGACCAACGCCTTCGTCGATGCATCGCGCAAGCGGCTCGAAGGCACGCTGGTTATCGACTATGTGCCGGCCGACCATCATGCGCGTTTCCCCAAAGCCTGCATGGGCGGCTGGGCGCGCATCGGCCTCAACGTCACGCCTTCAGGAAAGGTGCTGCCCTGCCACGCCGCCGAGACTATCCCCGGCCTCGCCTTCGACAACGCCACGGAGCGGCCGCTTTCCGAAATCTGGTACGACAGCGCCGCCTTCAACGCCTATCGCGGCGACGACTGGATGCAGGAACCCTGCCGCTCATGCGACCGAAAGCACATCGATTTCGGCGGCTGTCGCTGCCAGGCCATGGCGCTCGCCGGCGACCCCGCCGCCACAGACCCCGTCTGCGCATTCTCTCCATTGCGCGGCGAACTGACGGCGCGGGCCAAAGCCGACTCGCTCGCGATCCCGCCGCCGTTTGTTTATCGCGGTCGGTAATGGTGGGCGGTGTGATGATGGTGGACGAGCCTCCAGAGTTCGTCATCCTCGGGCTTGACCCGAGGACCCGTAAAACACTCTGAGGTCGTGGGTCCTCGGGTCGAGCCCGAGGATGACGAGCGACGGGGCCAAGGATTACGAGCTACCTTGCCAGGGACGATATAGGGCACGGCCGGGGGCGGAACCATGCCTATCCCCGGCTTGACCCCTTAACTCAGGGGATAATGCGGGCTTCCCGGAGGCGGGTGAAGAGGTCCGTGAAGCTGTCGTCGGTAGCCTGGTAGTCGAGGAAACCGAGTTTGCGGCTCTTGCTCATGTCGGTCATGACCTCGATGGGGCGGCCGAGATCGGCGTCCGTGTGCCAGGCGGAGGCGAGCTTGTTGATGTCATGTTCCGCAAGACCGTTCTTGGCGGCGATGTCCGCCCAGATCGGTCCAGCATCGGCGAGCTGTGATTCGAGCGTCGTCATTTCGGATGGCAGCGGCTGTGGCTCGATGTCGAACCATGCAGCGATGCGCTGCCACATCCAGCTCCAGCGGAAGACATCGCCGTTGACGACGTTGAAATCCTTGTTCCGAGCTGCATCCGTGGTCGAGGCCCATTCCAGATGGCGGGCGAGCAGGCGGGCGTCTGTCATATCCGACAAGCCGTTCCACTGCATCGGCGAGCCCGGGAAGATGAAGGGACGGCCGGTCGCCTTGCAGATCGAGGCGTAGACGGCAAGCGTCACGCCCATGTTCATGGCGTTGCCGAGTGCGTAGCCGATGATGGTGTGCGGGCGGTCGACGCTCCAGCTAAAGCCATCGGTCTTGGCGGCGGCGAAAACCTCGTCTTCCTGTGCATAGTAGAAATTATCGACTTCGAGGCGACCCTGCTCCTCGCGGAACGGTGTGGCCGGCAGCACGCCCTTGCCGTAGGCCTCGAAAGGCCCGAGGTAGTGCTTGAGGCCGGTGACCAGCGCCACGTGCTCGACCGACTTGTGTGGGCGGAGCGCATCGAGCAGGTTCTTTACCATCGCGCCGTTGACGCGGATATTTTCGAGCTCAGTCGCCTGACGCGACCATGTGCTGAAGAAGACATGGCTAGGCTTCAGGTCGCGCACGGCGGAGGCGAGACTTTCGGGATCGAGCAGGTTGGCGGCAACCGGGCGCAGGCCGGCGATGTCGCTTGCCGGATTGCGGGCAAGGCCTGCTACCTCGAAACCCTTGTCGATGAGATGACGGGCGAGGTTATTGCCGACAATGCCGGTGGCGCCAATGATGAGGGCTGATTTCGTCATGTTTCCAAACTCCTTTTGCTGAAGAGGAAATAGGCAATTTGCGCAGGCTCTGCTAGAAGGCACCGTTAAGTGCCATAGCCACCGGGAGGTGCCCATGAAAGACGATATACCGACCCACGAGGAAGACTGCGCGCCCCGCCGGGTGCTGGAGCTCTTCAGCGTCAAGTGGACGAGCATGGTGCTGCACGCACTGCATACGCTGCACGGCGGAACCTGCCGCACCGGCGTTCTGCAGCGCAGCCTGCCTGGCATCAGCAAGAAGATGCTGACGCAGACGCTCCGAGAGATGGAAAATGACGGGCTGGTTACCCGGCAGGTGTTCGACGTTGTCCCGCCGCGCGTCGAATACAGCCTGACGCCCCTCGGCATTGAGTTCGTCGAGCCGATCGAGATGCTCTATAACTGGGGAAAAGCCCATTCCGGCGCCCTCGACCAATTGGCATCCAGACCGAAATCGCGCCGCCGCGGCTAGCTGCAGATTGGGGCGAGCAGCGTCGGAGCCGGCCGAAAAAAGCACAAAAAATCGGCCGGACAGCTAGATAATGCAAGAATTCTGCCACCCGTGCAGAACGAAGGTATCGCTTGGCCTCGCTTACTGGTAGCACCACCGGAACCGCATCGGAGCTATCATGACCCTCGACGAAAAATACCTGATCATCGTAAATGCCTTTCAGAACAGCCGTTTCGGCGCCTCGCCGACCTCCACCCGCGGCGCTGTCCTCAATCATTCCAAGAAGCACGGCCTCGAAGGCGAAGATTACGCTGAAGCCCTGACGGCTGCCATTGCCGCCGGCCTCGTCGCACCGATGGCGGATTCGGCGTTGACCATCCGCAATGCCGGTCGCGCCCTGATGACCAAAACTGCAAGATAACATTTTGCGAAAAGATGGTCGCGCCGGGTGAACACCTGCGGGCGCGACCGCACATCCCTGCACCGTCGCGCCCTTCAGGCACCAACTGGAGGTCTCTGCCGGGTCATCTGGGATAACGGCCCGTCAAAATTTGCAGATGGCACGTGATCAGTCCGACGCCGAGATAGCATTGTTTTCGTTACGTTTCTGTGACGATCTGGCGGCGAAAGGTAAAACGCTGCATTTGGAATTCGCGAACAATCGAGAGGCGATATAAATCTGTCGCAGTGGCAGCGGTAAATATCGCCAATGCTACCAGGAGACCTGTGGCCGACTGGTGTCGTATGCGAACGACGGAGAATTGTCGGATGTTTTTTATCTTTGGCGGATTGCCCGGCAGCGGGAAAAGCACCATCGCCCAAGCCTTGGCAAGCCGGACCAAGGCGGTTTACCTGCGCATAGACTCCATTGAGCAGGCAATTCGTTCTGCCGAGATTTTACCGCAAGGCAAGGATGTGGGTCCGGCCGGCTATTTGACGAGCTACCGCCTCGCTGCAGACAATCTCGCCCTCGGCCAATTCGTGATTGCCGACTCTGTCAATCCTGTCGAAATAACCCGTGCAGCCTTCAGGGACATCGCAGCAGAGGTAAAAGTGAGCTTCATCGAGGTCGAGGTCGTATGTTCCGACCCGGAGATGCATCGGCATCGTGTGGAAAGCCGACCGTCAGCTGTCGAAGGATTGAAGCTGCCGACCTGGGAAGATGTTGCGCAACGTCAGTACGAGCCATGGGATAGTCCGCACCTCAGCCTCGACACCGCCCACCTCTCCGTCGACGAAAGCATTGCGGCAATCTTAGCAGCCATGCCTGACGCTGCACGGAAAAGTTTTTCGCTCTGAGGGGAAGACCCTCCGGGCTCAGCCCGCCGGGATCTCGTCTTCCCCGCACAAATGCCAGCAGGCGCAACCATGCGTCACCGCATGATTGCGCCCTCAGGCACCAACTGGAGGTCTCGGTCGGGCCATCTGGGATAACGGCCCGGCAGATTTTACAGGCGGTACATGATCGAGTCGTTCCAGAAGCGGTCGAGGCGCTGCAGGAGCTTGTTCATCTGAGTGAATTCGTCGGTGCCGATGCCGCCGACCTTGTCGATGGAGCCGATGTGGCGCTCGTAGAGTTTGGCGACAGTCTCGGCGATGTCCTGACCGCTGTCGGTCAGGCTGATGCGAACAGAGCGACGGTCGATACGCGAGCGCTGGTGATTGATGAAGCCGAGATCGACGAGCTTCTTAACGTTATAGGAAACGTTCGAGCCCAGATAATAGCCGCGTGAGCGAAGTTCGCCGGCGGTCAGTTCCGAGTTGCCGATGTTGAAAAGCAGAAGTGCCTGGATGGCGTTGACGTCGCTGCGACCCTGGCGGTCGAACTCGTCCTTGATGACATCAAGGAGACGGCGGTGGAGACGCTCGACCAGGTGCAGCGATTCCATGTAGAGATCGCGGATGGCTTCGACCTTGACGTCCTGGACGGGAGACACGGCCTGCGGCTTGATTTTCGTGTTCATGATGACTGCCTCACTGTTTTGTTTGGCGGTGTTGGTTTTCTTCCCGCCTTGAGACAGACACTATCGAATACACATAAAATTCTACTTAAACTGCAGGCTTAACAGCACCTTACCAAAGGCCCGATGTGTCTCAGGGTAAATCAACGGTTACACTTTTGCGGCGCTGCCGCTTCTCCACGTAGAGCATGACGCGAAAAATGCAGTAGAGAATGACCACTGCGGCGTGCAGGATCATCACCAGCGGATTGCTGCCGAACACCTCCGGCCACACCCCGTACATCAGCGCCTGGCCGCCTGCGGCGCAGAGCCAGATGACCGGTCCCCAGGACACCGTCAGCCACAGGCCGAGAGCTGCAACGGGAAAAACGACGGCAAGGCCTGCGCCGGCGACCTTCCAGGGCAGACTCAGCAAATCGAAGCGGCCCTGGCCAGCCAGAGAATAGCCCACCAGCATCGACCAGTATTGCAGCCCGAACCATAGGCAGGACACGGCGATCAGGCGCAGGAAGACGATGAACAGGATGTCCAGGACGCTGCGTTTCGGAATGGCGGAAGAATCATGTTTCATGAGCAAATCATAGGCAGGCAATCGGCACCTCGCCAGCGGCTTGATGGCTGCGGCCTTTCGTCTGGTTTTATTTTGCATCGCCACCATGCTAATGAGCGGCCTATACAAGGACAGAGATAAAGGACGACCGACATGTCGGACAAGACCCACCTGGTGGACGAGATCACCGGCCATCGGCGCATGCGCCGCAATCGCAAGGCCGACTGGACCCGTCGCATGGTGCAGGAAAACCGGGTGACAGTCGACGATCTCATCTGGCCGATCTTTCTCATTCCCGGTACCGGCATCGTCGATCCGATCACGGCCATGCCCGGGGTCAACCGCATGACGATAGACAAGGCGGTCGAGGCCGCCAGGATGGCCGCCGATCTCGGCATTCCGGCGATTGCCACTTTTCCAGACGTCGAGATGGCACTGCGCGACCAGACGGGCTCACAGAGCCTTGAGGCGAACAACCTGATCAATCTCGCAACCAGAGCCATCAAGAGGGAGGTTCCCAACATCGGTATTATCACCGACGTGGCGCTCGACCCTTTCACCAGCCACGGCCATGACGGCATCCTGCGCGATGGCGAGATCGTCAATGACGAGACGGTGGACCAGATCGTCCGGGCGGCCATCGTCCAGGCCGATGCCGGCGCCGACATCATTGCTCCGTCGGACATGATGGACGGCCGCATCGGCGCAATCCGCCGCGCGCTGGACGCCCACGGCCACCAGATGGTCGGCATCATGTCCTATGCGACGAAGTTCTCCTCCGCTTTCTATGGCCCCTACCGCGAGGCGATCAACACCGGCGGCCTGCTGAAGGGCGACAAGAAGAGCTATTACATCGACCCGGCCAACGGCACCGAGGCCTTGCGCGAGGCGACCATGGACGTCGAGGAAGGCGCCGACATGCTGATGGTGAAGCCCGGCCTGCCCTACCTCGATATCTGTTGGCGGCTGAAGGAGGCGTTCGGCCTGCCCACCTATGCCTACCAGGTCTCAGGCGAATACTCGCAGATCAAGGCGGCAGCGATGAACGGCTGGATCGACGGCGACCGCGCCATGATGGAAACCCTGCTCTCCTTCAAGCGCGCCGGATGCGACGGGATCCTGACCTATTTCGCCATCGACGTCGCCAAGGCGCTTGCCAAGAGGTGAGCGCAGTCTGGCTTTCGGGAGGGGCCGCTGATTGCTGTGGCGTCGCGATGACGCTAGAGGGGCATGCCCCTCACCCTCGCCCTTATTGCGGGGGCGGTTTTCTTGGCGCTCTTGCGATTTCCCGGCGGCCATACCATATCTCTGACGACGTAACCGCGGAGCACGATGATGTCGTTGAACCCTAGCCCAATTCCCGCCGTACAGGACGACTGGCGCACCTATAGCGGCGTTCTCAGCCGCCGCGTGTTCGCGTTCATCCTCGATTACTTCATCGTTGCCCTGCTGTGCATTCCGGCCGGGATCCTGCTGTTCATCGTGTCAGTGGCCACGCTTGGGCTCGGATTCTTCCTGTATCCGGCGTTGTTCGTCATCGTTGCAGGCTTGTACTTCGGCATGACTGTCGGCGGGCCAGCGCAAGCGTCGCTCGGGATGCGCTCGGTCGGCATCGGCATGCGCCGCATCGACGGGCAGCGCATCGATTTCATGACGGCGATCGTCCATCTTGTGCTGTTCTGGATCCTCAACTCGGTACTGACGCCGCTGGTGCTGCTCGTCGGCTTGTTCACCGATCGCAGCAGGCTCCTGCACGACCTGCTGATCGGCACGGTGACCGTACGCTCGATTTGAGGCGGATCGGGCCTATATCATTGCAGAATTGAAGTTTGTTTCGCAGAAGCGACAAAACGTCAGCCCGGGAGCAATTCCCGGTGTTGACGTTTCGCATTCTTTCGCCATGCTTGAACGGGCACACTTTTGACGACTGACGAGAGGTCGATTTTCGGCTGATGAACACGCAGACAACGCCATCTCCGCAGTTCTATCTGACCGCTCCGGCTGCCTGCCCTTACCTGCCGCACGAAATGGAGCGGAAGGTGTTCACGCATCTGGTCGGCGCGCGCGCCACGGAGATGAACGACATCCTCACCCAGGGCGGCTTCAGGCGCTCGCAGAACATCGCCTATCGCCCGGCCTGCGAGGCGTGCCGTGCCTGTGTATCCGTGCGTATCCTAGCCCAGGAGTTCCAGGCGACACGATCCATGAACCGCGTCGTGGCGACAAACGAAGACATCATCGCGACGGAATTTCCTGCCCAGCCGTCGAGCGAGCAATATTCGCTGTTTCGCCGCTATCTCGACGACCGGCACCAGCAGGGTGGCATGTCCGACATGACGGTTCTCGACTACGCCATCATGGTCGAGGATACCCATGTCAATACACGCATCATCGAGTATCGCCGCCGCGAGGAAGGTTCTGGCCTGCAGGAGCGTCCGACCGGCGAACTCATGGCCGCAGCTCTCACCGACGTCATGAGCGACGGCCTGTCGATGGTCTACTCCTATTACAATCCAGCGCTCGACAAGCGCTCGCTCGGCACCTTCATGATCCTCGACCATATCCGCCGCGCCAAGCTGCTCGGCCTGCCGCATGTCTACCTCGGATACTGGGTCAACGGCTCTCGCAAGATGGACTACAAGACGCGCTACCAGCCGCAGGAGCATCTGACGCCGCGCGGATGGGAACGGTTCGACCCGGCCTCCCTCGACCCCAGCGCTGTCTGAATGGGATTTTCAGCCTTATCCGACCATGGCAAGGGCCTCCTGCTGACGACCATCGGCGGCCTCGCGCTATCGATGGACATCCCGCTCATTCGTCTTTCCAGCGGTGAAGCCTGGTCGATCCTCGGCCTGCGCAATATCGTTACCCTTTCTGTCGGCATTATCCTGCTGCTGGTCCTCAGGGCGGGCGGACGGCCATGGCGCCTGCTGCTGCCGGGCGCAACCGGCCTCTGGGTTGGCCTGTTCTATGGTATCGGCACTGTCACCTTCATCCTCGCGGTCTATTACACCAGCGCCGCGAATGTCGTATTCATCCTCGCCTTCAATCCGATGTTCGCGGCCCTTCTTGCATGGTTCGTGATTGGCGAGCGACCGTCGAACGTCACCATAGCCACGATGCTGGCCATGCTGGTGGGCGTAGGGCTGATCGTTGGCGATGGCATCGGCGGCGGACATTGGCTCGGCGACCTGTTATCGGCCATTTCGGCGCTGACCACCGCCTGCGCCATCACCATTGGCCGGGGCTCGAAGCGAGGAATGGGCTTCATGCCGCTGCTGGCGACGGTCATCCCGGCGGCCATCGGGCTATCCTATGCCCTGCCCGCAGGGCTGGTTGTCGATCACCCGTTCTGGATCCTTCTCGACGGCGGCCTGATGATGCCGCTCGCCTTCTGGTGCCTTGCCACAGGCCCCCGCTACCTGTCCGGTCCTGAGGTGGCGATGTTCTACCTCCTCGAAACCATCCTTGCACCTGTATGGATCTGGATGATCTTTGAGGAGACACCGCGCCCGATGACATTGATCGGCGGCTCCATCATGATGGTCGCGCTGGCGAGCCACTCGCTCTGGCAGGCCCGAACGAAGGGTCGTCAAGCAGCGCTGGCTGGATGAAGACGCGGCGTTGCGGCCGACTTTAGTTCGTGTTATAACGTAGTTACAACATCGGAGCCAGAGCTATGAACGTCATCATTCGCAAGATCGGCAATTCTGAAGGTGTGATTCTGCCGAAGGAGGCGCTGCAGAGCCTCGGCCTGAAGAGCGGCGACAGCCTCGAATTACGGGAAGTCGAAAACGGCTTCCAGTTGGTCCACCAGAAGCCCGATCTAGCTGAGCAACTGCGTGCGGCCCGCATCGGCATGCAGAAATATCGTATTGCTCTTCGTGAGCTGGCAAAGTGAGCGAGCTCAAATGGTTGAGCCGCGAAGCCATTGAAATCATGCATCATGAGCAACTTGCCGAGCATGGCGGGCTTGCTGGTTTAAAAGACGAGAATGCGCTGGAGGCAGCGCTTGCCCGTCCGCTTCACAAGGCGGCTTATGGCGAAGACGATATTTTCGCTCTGGCGGCCGCCTACCTTTATGGCCTGACAAGAAACCACCCGTTCTCTGACGGCAACAAGCGGACGGGCTTTCTCGCAGCCTTCACATTTCTTTACATCAACGGTCACTTGATCGAAGCTGAAGAGGTGATGGTAATCGAATTCGTCCTCGGCGTCGCCGCCGGCGAGATCGACGAGGACGGCGCGACGCGCTTTTTGCGTGATATGAGCGTGCCCCTGCCAAAGTGACCCCGGCAGGTGGCCTCGCTAGCCCGAGAATTTACCGCTACGGGGGAAGCCCTTCGGTACGGCTCTGCCTGCAGCGCCGCGGTCGCCGAGCCATTCGATCAGGTCGTCCTTCGATCTCATGAAGCTGCGGCCGGCACTGTCTGCCCAGGTCAGCCCATCGGCAAGGCTGAAGCAACGGACATCGGAAATGCCGCCATCCTTGTAGCGCTGCAGGCGTACGCCCTTGCCGCGCGACATTTCGGGGATCTGCGCCAGCGGGAAGACCACCATCTTGCGGTTTTCGCCGACGACTGCAAGATGATCGCCCTTGACCGGCACCAGCAGCTTGGCCTCTGCCGGCATCGATACATTCATGATCTGCTTGCCCTTGCGGGTGTTGGCAGCCATCTCCGCTTCCGGAACGATAAAGCCGTTGCCCTCGGTCGAGACGATCAACAGCTTGCGATGTGGATCATGAATGAAGGCGGTCAGTACGTCCTGGTCGTTTTCCATCTCGACGATGAGACGCAGCGGTTCGCCGTGGCCGCGACCGCCGGGCAGCTTGTCGGCGCCGAGCGTGTAGGCCTTGCCGCCGGTCGTGACGATCAGCAGCTTGTCGGTGGTCTGGGCCGGGAACGCCAGGCGCAGCGCATCGCCTTCCTTGAAGGTCAGCGTTGACGTGTCGGAGATATGACCCTTCAGCGCCCGGATCCAGCCCTTTTCCGAGATAACGACAGTGACGGGCTCTTTCTCGATCATCGCCTGCTGGATGGCTTCAAGATCTGTTTCAGGTGCATCGGCGAAAACCGTACGACGAGCGCCGAGCTTTGTGGCCTTGGCGTATTTCTTGCGGACCTCGCCGATCTCCCAGGCAATAGTCGCCCAGAGCTTTTCGTCGGAGGCAAGCAGCGCCTCGATCTCAGCCTTCTCCTTAGACAGGGCGTCGAATTCGGTGCGGATCTCGAATTCCTCGAGCTTGCGCAAGTTGCGCAGCCGCATGTTGAGGATGGCTTCGGCCTGGATGTCGGTAACGCCGAAGCGCGCGATCAAGGCTGGCTTCGGTTCGTCCTCCTCGCGGATGATCCGGATCACCTCGTCGAGGTTGAGATAGGCAATCAGCAGGCCGCCGAGGATCTCGAGCCGGCGATCAATCGCTGCGAGCCGGAACTTCGAGCGACGGATCAGCACGTCCTTGCGGTGGGCGAGCCATTCCAGCAGCACTTCGTTCAGCGCCATGACCCGTGGAATGCGTCCCATGGAGAGGACGTTCATGTTGAGTGGAATACGATTTTCAAGCTCGGACAGCTTGAAGATCGATTCCATCAGGATCGTCGGGTCGACCGTGCGGCTCTTCGGCACCAGGATGAGCCGGACATCCTCGGCGGACTCATCGCGCACGTCTTCCAGCAGCGGCAGGCGGCGGGCGTTGAGCAGCTCGGCCAGCTTTTCGATCAGACGCGACTTCTGCACCTGGAACGGGATTTCGGTGACGACGATCTGGTAGCCGCCACGACCGAGATCCTCGACCGCCCATTTGGCGCGAACGCGAAAACCGCCGCGCCCCGTCTTGTAGGCCTCGACGATGCTTTCGCGGCTGTCGATGATGATACCGCCGGTCGGAAGGTCGGGACCCTCTATGCCACCCTTCTCGCGATTGTTCGGATCGGCCATCAGATCTTCGACCGTGGCATCCGGATGCTTGATCAGGTGCAATGCTGCGTCGCAGAGCTCGTGGGCGTTATGCGGCGGAATGGATGTCGCCATGCCGACGGCGATGCCGGACGTGCCGTTGGCGAGCAGGTTCGGGAACGCGCCGGGCATGACGACCGGCTCGCTGTCTTCCTCGTTGTAGGTCGGACGGAAGTCGACCGCGTCCTGGTCGATGCCTTCGAGCAGCAGCGTAGCAACATCGGTCATGCGGGCTTCGGTGTATCGATAGGCGGCGGCACTATCGCCGTCGATGTTGCCGAAATTGCCCTGGCCATCGACGATGGGATAGCGCTGCGAGAAATCCTGGGCCAGACGGACGAGAGCGTCGTAGACAGACTGGTCGCCGTGCGGGTGGAACTTACCGATGACGTCACCGACGATGCGGGCGCTTTTCTTGAACGACGAGTTGGCGCGGATGCCCATTTCGCTCATCGCGTGGATGATGCGGCGATGGACGGGCTTCAGGCCGTCGCGTACGTCAGGCAGCGCCCGGTGCATGATCGTCGACAGCGCATAGGCAAGGTAACGCTCCTCGAGCGCCGCCTTCAGATCAATCGGCAGAATACTGTCATCGCCCCCGCCAGAAGGCGGCAAAATCTCTTGTCCCATAGGCTTTGCCTAGCGGAGAAGCTGATGTCCGGCAAGGAATACAGTGGTATCAGCCTGTGGATTAAGCCGCACAGCGCCCTAGATTGACCGCAATGCAACAGTGAAGAGACTTGGAGCGCATTTCCCTATTGCAATTCACCAGAATTTTAGACACGGGCGATACAAACCCGGCTTCATACGTCTACACTGCATATCTATTTGTCACTTGGCCAATGAGGAAAAGCCCGACATGACTTTTTACCGGACAACCCGGCTGATGCTGTCCAGCGCCGCCATTCTTTCGCTCGCAAGCTCGGCCTTCGCGCTCGATGGCAACGATCTGCTGAAGAAGATGAATGCTGCCTACGCTATCCAGGGCGTCAGTCTTGCAGCTGACAGCGTCGAGGTCGACGACACGACGGTGACGCTCAAGGGCGCTTCGTTCAAGCCGCTGTCCGGCGGCCAGGGCGTTCCCCTCGGCAAGGTGACGATGAGCGATGTCACGGAAGAAAGTGACGGCGGCTACGCTATCGACAAAGTGACGTTTCCGGATATTTCGGTGACCAACGAGGGCGTGACCTACACTGCAAGCGACATGTTCCTGGGTGGAGTAACAGTACCGGCCGACGCCAATGCTGAAGGCATCGACGGAATGCTGCTCTATTCCAAAGCCCATACGGGTCCGCTGGCGGTCACCAAGGAAGGCAAGGAAGTCTTGTCGGTTAAGGACATGGATTTCGCGCTGACGCCGACCCATGACGATTCCGGTTTTGAATTTACGGGCAACGTCAACGCCATCAAGGCGGACCTGTCCGATGTCAAGGATCCGGCATCGCAGGACACCATCAACAAGCTTGCCCTGCAGCACGTTTCCGGCGCCCTGACGATGAAGGGCAGCTGGGATATCAAGCCCGGCACCGTCACTGTCGAAGACCTCGGCCTCGACCTCGACAATATCGGCCGCCTCGACCTGTCGCTGGCGATCTCCGGCTACACGATGGAATTCATGAAATCGCTGCAGGAGGCCGCAAAGGCTGCGCAGGCAAACCCTGACAAGCAGGCAGCCCAGCAGGCCACCGGCCTTGCCATGATGGGGCTGATGCAGCAGCTGACACTCGACAGCGCCGAGATCCACTTCAAGGACGCCTCCATCACCAAGCGCCTGCTGGATTATGCCGGCTCGACGCAGAACGTCTCTGGCGCCCAGATGGCCAACACGTTGAAGGGGCTAGCGCCAATCATGCTGGCGCAGTTGAACATCCCGGAACTGCAGAACTCGGTCTCTGCCGCGATCAACAGCTACCTCGACAATCCGCAGAGCTTCACGCTGAATGCTTCGCCGGAAAAGCCGGTCCCCTTCCCGATGATCGTCGGCGCCGCCATGGGCGCGCCGAACACCATCCCGAAAGTCATCGGCCTGAAAGTAAGCGCGAACGACTGATCGTCAGTGTCGATTGCCTGAATGCAACCCGGCGATTGTATCGCCGGGTTTTTTGTTGCAAAAAACCCGGCAGCTTTCGCCACCGGGTTCCAATTTACAACGGCCTGAAGACCGAGATCAGTCCTTCTTGATCGGCGGAATAACGCGCAGAGACAGCTCCATGAGCTGCTTCGGTGCTGCCGGCGAAGGCGCGTTCATCAGCAGGTCCTGGGCCTGCTGGTTCATCGGGAACAGCGTGATCTCGCGCAGGTTCTTCGCACCCAGCAGTAGCATCACGACGCGGTCGATACCGAAGGCGCAACCGCCGTGCGGAGGGGCGCCGTACTGGAATGCACGGTACATGCCACCAAAACGTTCCTCGACATCGGTCTGGCTGAGGCCGACCAGTTCGAAGGCCTTGACCATGGCTTCCGGCGACTGGTTACGGATCGAGCCCGAGGCAATCTCGAAGCCGTTGCAGACGGCGTCGTACTGATACGCCTTCAGCGAAAGCGGTTCCTGCGTGTTCAGCGCCTCGAGGCCACCCTGTGGCATCGAGAACGGGTTGTGCGCGAAGTCGATCTTCTTGTCTTCCTCGCTCCATTCGTAGAACGGGAAGTCGATGATCCAGCAAAGCTCGAAGCGATCACGGTCGACGAGGTTCAGGTCTTCGCCAGCCTTGGTGCGCGCCTCGCCTGCAAACTTGTAGAACTTGGCAGGCTCGCCGGCGACAAAGAAGCTGGCGTCGCCGGCTTCCAGGCCGAGTTGCACGCGCAACGCTTCTGTACGCTCCTCGCCGATGTTCTTCGCCAGCGGACCGGAGCCGACGATCTTGCCGTCCTCTTCCTTCCAGAAGATGTAACCCAATCCTGGCTGGCCGAGGCTCTGGGCCCAGGCGTTCATGCGGTCGCAGAACGCTCTGGAACCGCCGGTCTTGGCCGGGATCGCCCAGACTTCGACCTTCGGGTTCGACGCGATCATGCCGGCGAACACCTTGAAGCCGGAGCCTGCAAAGTGCTCGGTGACGGCCTGCATCTCGATCGGGTTGCGAAGGTCGGGCTTGTCGGAACCGTATTTGCGGATCGACACGTCATAGGGAATGCGCGGCCAGTCCTTGGTAACCGGCTTGCCTTCGGCGAACTGCTCGAAGACGGATGTCATGATCGGCGCCATCGTGTCCCAGACATCTTCCTGGGTGACAAAGCTCATTTCCATGTCGAGCTGGTAGAATTCGCCCGGCAGGCGGTCGGCGCGCGGGTCTTCGTCGCGGAAGCAGGGCGCGATCTGGAAGTAGCGGTCGAAGCCTGCCACCATCAACAACTGCTTGTACTGCTGCGGCGCCTGCGGCAGCGCGAAGAACGTGCCGGGATGGATGCGCGACGGCACCAGGAAGTCGCGCGCGCCTTCCGGCGACGAGGCCGTCAGGATCGGCGTGGTGTATTCGCCGAAGCCGGCCGACGTCATGCGGTTGCGGATGTCGGAAATGATCTGGCTGCGCTTGACGATGTTCTTGTGCAGCGTCTCGCGGCGAAGGTCGAGGAAGCGATACTTCAGACGCACGTCTTCCGGATAATCGGGCTCGCCGAACACTGGCAGCGGCAGTTCCTTGGCGACCGAGAGTATCTCGATCTCCTGTGCGTAGAGTTCGATCTCGCCTGTCGGCATCGTCTTGTTGACGGTGTCCTCGGTGCGTGCCTTGACGAGGCCATCGACGCGGATGACCCATTCGCCGCGGACCAGTTCAGCCTGTTTGAAGGCAGGTGAGTCCGGATCGACAACGATCTGCGTCATTCCATAGTGGTCGCGAAGGTCGATGAACAGCAGGCCGCCGTGGTCGCGGACGCGGTGGACCCAGCCGGAGATGCGCACGGTCGACCCGACGTCGGACTTGCTGAGAGCGGCGCATGTATGGCTGCGATAGCGATGCATTTTATCATTCCTGGGCTTGGCGGACGGTGGCAGAAGCGGTCGAAATGCCGCGATCTCCCCGTCGAGAAAATCGGGCGGAAAAGCGCATGGCCTGCCTCATTTGTCAAGACTTGCCACGCCTCGTCGCGTTTGAGGTTGTCTTTATAGCCAAACCCCGCCTAGAAAGACAGCCATGTTGCCGGGCCGGTCGCGGTCATGGTTCGATTCGTTTGCAGGCCCTCCCCGATGAGCCAGATCCGACCCCTTATTCCCTTGCTCGTCACGGCCGGTATCCTGATCGGTGGCAACGGCCTGCAGGCGACGTTCATCTCGCTGCGCGCCCTGCACGAGGGCTTTTCGGCCTCGACCATCGGGCTTGTCGGCACCGGCTACAATATCGGCTTTGCCATCGGCTGCGTCTATGTCACCCGCATCATCCGCTCCATCGGCCATATCCGCGCCTTCTCTGCGCTGGCTGCGATCGCATCCGCCGCCTCGATCGCCATGGTGCTGCTGATCGTGCCATGGTTCTGGTTCAGCATGCGGCTCGTGCAGGGCCTGTGTTTTGCAGGGCTGTTTGCTGTTGTGGAAAGCTGGCTGAACGCCCGCGTGACCAACTCCAACCGGGCTCGGACGCTGTCGGTCTACCGTTTTGTCGACCTCGGCTCGGTGACGCTGGCGCAATACCTGATCCCGTCCGTCGGCATCGACGGGTTCCAGCTGTTTGCCATCATATCGATGGCGCTCAGCCTGTCGCTCGTACCGATCTCCTTTGCCGACCGCTCGAGCCCGGGCGCACCGGAGGCCATTCGCTTCGATATCAAGACGCTATGGCGGATATCGCCGCTCGCCACCGTCGGCTGCGTCGTCGTCGGGCTGACGAACTCGGTGTTCCGCTCGCTGGGTCCGGTCTATGCGCAGGGCATCGGCCTGTCGGTGACGGGGATCGCAACCTTCATGAGCGTCGGGATCTTTGCCGGCATCGTGCTGCAATATCCGCTCGGAGCCTATTCCGACAGGCTCGACCGGCGGCTCATCATCCTCGTCTCGTCCGTTGGCGCGCTGATCGGCTGCCTGTTCCTGGCGCTTGTCGCGGGCAGCAGCGAATGGCGCAATTTCGTCGGCATCTTCATGTTCGGCGCCTTCTGCATGCCGCTTTACTCGCTCTGCTCGGCCCACGCCAACGATCACGCCGCCAAGGGCCAACATGCCCTGGTCTCGGCAGGCACGCTGTTTTTCTGGTCGGTAGGCGCCATCGTCGGGCCGATGTTTGCAGCCTTCATGCTCGACAGGTTCGGCCCGCGCGTGCTGTTTATTTACATGGCCGCCGTGCTATTTTTCTTCATGCTCTACACACTGCAGCGGATGACGGTGCGCGAGGGCGTGCCGACGGAGCGGCGCAGCATGCGGTTTCGCAATCTGCTGCGGACCTCGACCTATTTCAACAAGCTCGCCACGCCGCCTTCCGAGCGCGATAAACAATAGGTGACTGCGGCAGTTTGGCCAAACAGGTGCTATTGCTGAATACTGCGCTCAACTTTAAACAGGACCGGTTAGACCCCGTCCGGAGCATAGCATGGCCGTTTTCACCCGCCGCAATCTCATCAAGGCTTCAGCCGTAGCCGGCGTTTACGGTGTCGGCATGGGTCTGGCGGGTCGCTTCGGACGTGCCCAGGCAGCGCCGGAACCGGTTATCTTGAAATCAAACAAGATCCAGGCCAACATCACCGGCACCGAGATGACCAGGGACGTGCTGACTTATGGCGCCGATGGCATGCCGCCGGTGTTGCGCATGCGCCAGGGCGAACCCTTTGCCGCAAGACTGATCAACGGCATCGACGAGCCGACGACCATCCACTGGCACGGCATGCGTATCCCCAATGCGATGGACGGGGTGCCATTCCTGACACAGCCCTATGTCTATACCGGCGAAAAATTCGAATATGCCTTCACGCCGCCGGATGCGGGCACCTTCTGGTATCATCCCCATTGCAACACTCTGATCCAGATGGGCCACGGCATGACCGGGGTGATCGTCGTCGATAATCCGAAGGATCCGCAATTCGATGCCGAGATCGTCGTCAACCTGCGCGACTGGCGGCTTGGTGGCGACGGACAGTTCATCGCCCAGTTCAAGCCGCGCGACTCGGCACGGTCCGGAACCTACGGCACGGTACGTTCGGCCAACTGGCAGATCGAACCGCAATACGACGCGCCCGCCGGCGGCCTCGTCAGGCTGCGGCTGGCGATTACCGACGTGACGCGGATATTTTCCTTCAAGATCGCTGGCGCAGAGGCTGCAGTCATCGCCATCGACGGCAACCCGGTGCCAAAGCGCTTTCCTCTCGACGTGCTGCAACTCGGGCCGGGCCAGCGGCTGGAACTGGCCATCCGCATGCCGGACAGCGAAGGGGCGCTTGTCACGCTTGAGGATATCCATGGTACCAGCCCGAAGACGCTGGCGACGCTGAAGGCGGTCGGTAGCTCGCTCAAGCGCGACATGGGCGATCTGGCGCCGCTGGCCGCAAACCCGGTGGCCAAGGCCGATGTCGGGGCCGCGGAGCATATCCCGATCATCCTCAGCGCGACGGCGGAGGATACGTCGACCGACAGCATCTGCGGCTCGCTCGGCTACAGTTTCTGGGCCATCAACAAGGTGCCATGGCCGGGCGACACGCCGGACCCGACGGCGCCGCTGGCGGAACTGAAGCTTGGCAAGAGCTATGTGTTCGACATGGAAAACCTGACGCCGCACTCCCATCCCATACACCTTCACGGGATGAGCTTCACGGTGCTTTCCTCGACAACCGGCGCTGTCCAGCCATTCGTCTCCGACACCTATCTCATTCAGCCGAACGAAAAGGTCCAGCTTGGCTTCGTCGCAGACAATCCCGGCGACTGGCTGCTGCATTGTCACATCATCGAGCATCAAAAGACTGGCATGACCAGCTATCTGCGGGTCGTTTAGCCTTCGGGCTCGTCAGCTTATTGACATATCGAAGCGAAAGGGAAAGGAAGGTTCAAGAACTAATTTCGTATGAATGTGTCCAAATGATCGTAACTACCGCCGAATTAGAGGCGGCCTGCCAAGAGCTGGCCAAGTCAGAATTCATCACCATCGATACCGAATTTCTTCGCGAGACGACCTTCTGGCCGGTGCTTTGCCTGATACAGATGGCGAGCCCGACAACCGAGGTCATTGTCGATCCGTTGGCGCCCGGCATCGATCTTGCGCCGTTTTTCGCGCTGATGGCCGACACCTCGGTGCTGAAGGTATTCCATGCCTCGCGCCAGGACATCGAAATCATCTACAATCGCGGAAACCTGATCCCGCATCCGGTGTTCGACACGCAGATTGCTGCGATGGTCTGCGGCTTCGGCGACTCGGTCTCCTATGACCAGCTTGTCAGCCGTATCAAGAATATCCAGATCGACAAGACCTCGCGCTTTACCGACTGGACACGCCGTCCGCTGACGGAAAAGCAGTTCGACTACGCGCTTGCCGACGTTACCCACCTGCGCGACGTCTATATCTTCCTGCGTGACGAACTCGAACGCGAAGGCCGCGCCTCCTGGCTTGCCGAGGAAATGGCGATCCTCGAATCGCGCGACACCTATGACCTGCATCCGGACGATGCGTGGCAGCGGCTGAAGATGCGGCTGCGCAAGCCGCAGGAACTGGCCGTGCTGAAGTATGTAGCCGCCTGGCGCGAGCGCGAGGCCCGCAGCCGCAACGTGCCGCGCTCGCGGGTGCTGAAGGACGATGCGATCTACGAGATCGCCCAGCAGCAGCCGCGTGACGTGGAGGCATTCGGCCGCCTGCGCACCGTTCCGAAGGGCTGGGAGCGCTCGTCGGCCGGCGGCGCGGTGCTGGAGGCTATCAACGCCGCGCTGGACATGCCGAAGGCCGACATGCCGCATGTTCCGCGTCACACGCAGGCCCCGGAGGGAACAGCTGCTGCTGCCGAGCTACTCAAAGTCCTTTTGAAGCTGATTGCGGAAAAGAACGCCGTTGCGCCGAAAGTGATCGCCAACAGCGAAGACATCGAACGGATCGCTGCAGAAGGCGACAAGGCCGACGTACCGGCCCTCTCCGGCTGGCGTCGAGACTTGTTCGGCGATACCGCGCTGAAACTCATAAAGGGCGAGGTTGCGCTGCGGTTTGTAGACAAGAAGGTGGAGACGATCGCCATCTAGCGGGAACCGTCTTCGGACCGAAAAGGCTTGACCGCAGCAGTTGGGCGGGATCAATAACGGCAGACGTCTGTCATCTGCCTGTCGGAACGAACCATGCGAACTCTGCCCACGGCGTTGAACTGGCTTGCTATCGCTGCCGTCGTTGCGTTGTCCGGTGTTTTTTACGGCGCGGCTTTCTATCCCGAATCGCACTTCTATATCGGCGCCATCTTTGCCCTGACGACCGGCATGCCTGTGCTGGTCTTTGAGCGTGGACTGGTGCTGCCCGGTCTTTACTATCGCGTCCATCGGCTGCCGACACCGGCCTATATTCCCATCGCGCTGATGATCGACCTTGCGCTCATCAGCGTCGGCTATGCGATTTCTGGCAGCCTGCTGAAAATCATGGGCATAACCAACACGAGCTGGGCGGAGGCGACCATCCTGTCCGCCGAGGTTCTTGTCTATGCGCTGTCGGTCACCGCCCTGATGGTTTTCATCATGCGTGTCCGCGAGCTGCTGGGCCGCGATGTCTTCATCAGTTTGCTGACAGGCCGCTACCGCAATCCGGTGCCGGAGGAACGTGTCTTTCTGTTTATCGATCTGGTCGGCTCCACGGCATTTGCAGAGCAACACGGCGACCTCAGGACACAGCAATATCTCGGCTCGCTGTTCGGGACATTCGCCGAACAGATCCGTCGCCATAACGGTGCCATAGACGATTACATCGGCGATGCCGCCATCGTCACGTGGCCGCTGCAACGCGGCATCAAGAACGGCTGCTGCGTCCGTTGCATTTTCGATATCTTTGCAAACATCGAGAAGAACAAGGATGTCTGGCTGAAGGTCTACGGCCAGGTCCCGCGTCTGCGCGCAGCCCTGCACGGCGGGTCGGTGATCACGGCGGAAATCGGCGTCGATCGTCACAAGATCACCTATTTCGGAGACACGGTGAACACCACGGCCCGCCTCGAGGGTCTTTCGAAGACATTGGAAAGGCATGTCCTGATCTCGTCCGACCTTGCCGACCTCATGACATTGCCCAAAGGCATCCATGCGGAATATCTCGGCAACCACGCCGTCAAGGGACGTGGCCGGGAGGTCGGGGTCGTCGCTCTGACCGACCTTGGCGACGGAATTGCCCGCCCGCCATCGCAGCTTTCGCTCAATCTCGGCAAGGCGTCCTGAAGTTGTGGTTCGCTGTCATCAAAACTTAATCCGAGTATAATCTCACAGACACGATCCCGCCGTAACTCCTCGGGCGTCAATCCCGACCGGAACTGGTGAGAATCATGACCAAAATCCTTTACGCCTCCGTGGCGCTTTCCCTCTTGATGTCGTCTCAGGCTTTCGCCGAGGAAAAGGCCTTTCCGGCAACCCTGACCGCACAGGCCATTCTGCCTGCTAACACGATCATTGCAGCGCCTGCCGATGCGCCGGACTTCCTGAAGACGGCCGGTAAATTCACCACTCCCGACCGCAAGCGCGCCACCGTTCTCGGCAGCGTCCCCGGCATGGACGGCTTGGTGAAAACCGATCTCGCGCTGCCCTTCGATGGTCAGGCCGTGCAGGGTTTCTCCGGCATCAAGACCATGCCGGACGGCACCTTCTGGAGCCTCTCCGACAACGGATTTGGCTCGAAGGCGAATTCCAGCGATGCAGCGCTAATGTATCACCACCTCAAATTCGACTGGGATAGCGGCAAGGTCGAGGTTCTGAAAACAGTCTTCCTCTCCGACCCGGACAAGAAGGCGCCCTTCCCGATCGTTCTCGAAGGCGCCGAGAAGCGCTACCTCACCGGTGCCGATTTCGACGTCGAATCGATCCAGCCCGTAGCCGACGGTTTCTGGACGGGCGAGGAATTCGGTCCCTACATGCTGCATTTCGACACCGAGGGCCGACTGACCGACGTGATATCCACCGTCGTCAACGGCAAGCCGGTCAAATCCCCCGACAATCCGACGATCTCGCTGCCGGCCAACCCCACACTCAAGCTGCCTGCCTTCAATCTCGCTCGCTCGCGTGGCTTTGAGGGGCTTGCGAAGTCGCCGGACGGCACAAAGCTTTATGCTCTGCTGGAAGGCGCGCTCTATCAGGATGACGGGTCTGTGGAGAAGGTCGACGGCCAGCCCGCACTGCGGATCATCGAACTCGACGTTGCTGCGAAAAACTGGACCGGACGCTCCTGGCTCTATCCGTTCTCGCCCGGCGGCGAATCGATCGGCGATTTCAACATGCTCGATGCCAGCACCGGGCTGGTGATCGAACGCGACAACGGTGCCGGCACCGGCGACAAGGTCTGCGCCGATCCGAAGGCGCCAAAGCCCGATTGCTTTGCCGTCGCCGCCAAGCACAAGCGCGTCTACAAGATCGAAATGACCGAAGAAAACGTCGGAAAGGCCGTGCGCAAGATCGGCTATATCGACTTGATGCACATCGCCGACCCAAACAACAAGAAGCGCCAGGGCGGCGGCGAAGGTTTCTACGACATGCCGTTCGTGACCATCGAGAATGTCGACCGCGTCGATGCGACCCATATCATCGTTGGCAACGACAACAACCTGCCGTTCTCTTCCGGCCGGACACTCGGCAAGGCTGACGACAACGAGTTCGTACTTCTCGAGGTCGGCGAGTTCCTGAACGCGAAGTAAGTTGAATCTGTCTTCTCCCTACCGGGAAGAAGATGTCCGAAGGAAAGATGAGGGGCGGCGGCCAAAGTTGCGGCTCCCCTCATCGCCTCGCATTGGCTCGGCATTTCTCCCAGACGGGGAGAAGGAAAGACGAGGCTATTCGAAGCGGAACGCCAGGCGCTTGCCGGTGAGTTTGCCCAGTTGCTGCAGGCGCCCGTCGAGGCGCTCGCCGGCAAAATCGCGATATTCCGGTGGAACGACGAAGTCGAGGTCGACATCCGGATCTTTGGACCGCTGGAATGTCAGGTTCCTGACGACGCCGGGCATCGAGGCCGAGAACAGATAAACGACGCGCAGAAGGCCGCCGAGAAGCTTGGCACGCTCGATGAAGAGCGGCGTCGCGATCGTCGCCAGCGGGCCGGTGGCGCTGTCGTCGCTCAGGCCCTCGTAGCGGTAGTAGCTGGTGAGGGCGAGAAAGGCACGACCGGCATGGGTAATGCCGACGAAGGAGGAGTTGGCGATGACGTTGAGCGCCTGCAGGCCGCGATAGTCGGGATGGGCACGCCAGCTGATGTCGGCCACCAAGCACGCAGCCTGGCGGTAGCGGTTCTCTTCCTCGGTCTCATTGACCCCGAAGAAGGGCATCATGCGGCCGGTCCAGTCCGCAAGCTCCCGTGCGTGCTCCGGCGAACGAGCGCGCAAGATGGCGAGTTCGCCGGCAGCGGCGAGCAGAGGATCGGCGTGACGCTCGTGCTCGTTGAGCAGCGAATAGAGATAGCCCTCGCGCACGCCCTGCGACGAGAAGGAGACGCGCGCCGGCTTCATTGCCAGCAAAACTTCCTGCAGCGCAATGGCGCCATAGGGCAGGAGCGAGCGCCGAAACTTCGAGACGGACTGGAAGATCGGGTCCTTGCTGTCCTTGGCGACGGCCACCTGATCGAGGAAGCGCAGCATCTCGTCGAGCGGCAATTCATAGCCCTGCATCATGTGAAGCGGATAATCGCGCACCTGCATGTGCAGCTTGGCAATGTTACGCCAGGTGCCGCCGACCGCATAGAAGGTGCGTCCCTCGCCACCACCGAGCAGTTTTGCGGTGCGGACGTGCTTGCGGGCAAAGGTATGCGCCTTGGCGAGCGACCCGTCGGCATATTCCGACAGTCGCAATCCGCCGAGCGGCAGGGTGATCCCCTGGCCGAACTTGTTTCCCTTGATGTCGATCAGTTCCAGCGATCCGCCGCCGAGATCACCGGCAATTCCGTCCGCAGCGTGGAAACCGCTGATGATGCCATAGGCGGAGAAAAGCGCCTCTTCCTCGCCCGACAGCACGCGCACCTTGCGGCCCAGAATGGTTTCCGCCTGATGGATGAAGTTGGGGCCATTGCTGGCCTCGCGAGCAGCCGCCGTCGCCAGCACATACATGGTACGGGCGCGGGCCTGGTCGGAGAGAGCCCGAAACCGGTGCAGCGCCGCCAGCGCGCGCAGCACGCTCTGCTCGTCCATCTTGCCAGTCAGGGCAAGACCCTTGCCGAGGCCGCAGAGGACCTTTTCGTTGAACAGGATCGTCGGCGAACGCGACAGGCCTTCATAGACGACAAGCCGCACGGAGTTTGAGCCGATGTCGACGACGGAAACGGGGGCAATTCCGGGAAGGCGCCCCTGAGCTTCTGATTCCACCATGCGATTCCAGCTATGACTTCCGGCGCGACAACAGGCCGGCAATGAGTTTCGGCGCACTGGACTTCAGGGCCTCGCCGCGCCCGGACAGGCTCGGATTGGTCATGAAATACTGCTGCGCGTTGAACGGCTCTTTCCCCTTGCGCACTTCCATGCGCCTGGAGGTACCGTCGGGCAATATCTCGTAGCTCTGCTGGTTGTCAATCAGGTTGCCGAGCATGATCTGCGACAAAACCTGCTCGTGTACCGTAGGGTTAAGAAGAGGCACGAGAGTCTCGACGCGCCGGTCGAGATTTCGCTGCATCATATCGGCAGATCCGATGTAGACCAGCGCCTTGTCCGACGGCAGGCGATAGCCGTTGCCGAAGCAGAAGATGCGGCTGTGCTCGAGGAAGCGGCCGACGATAGACTTGACGCGGATATTCTCGGAAAGCCCGGCCACCTGGGGCCTGAGGCAGCAGATGCCGCGAATGACGAGGTCGATCTCGACGCCGGCGTAGCTGGCGCGATAGAGCGCATCGATGATCTCTGGATCGACCAGCGAATTCATCTTCATCCAGATCGCAGCCGGACGCCCCTCGCCTGCGTGGACGATCTCCTGCTCGATGTGCTTGAGGATACGCGAGCGCAGCGTGTAGGGCGAAACCGCGATCTCCATGCTCTCGGCAGGCTCGCCATAGCCGGTGATGAAATTGAAGATGTTCGCCATGTCGTGGGCGATCTTCGGGTTGCAGGTGAAGTAGGACAGGTCGGTGTAGATCTTGGCGGTGATCGGATGGTAGTTGCCGGTACCGAGATGGCAGTAGCTGCGCAGTCTGCCCTCCTCGCGACGGACGACCAGCGACATCTTGGAGTGGGTCTTCAATTCGATGAAGCCGAAGACGACCTGCACGCCGGCACGCTCCAGGTCGCGCGCCCAGCGGATGTTGGCCTCTTCGTCGAAGCGGGCTTTCAATTCGACCAGCGCCGTCACCGACTTGCCCATTTCGGCAGCGTCGATGAGGGCACGTACGATAGGGCTGTCGTTGGAGGTGCGGTACAGCGTCTGCTTGATCGCCAGCACGTCCGGGTCGCGCGCCGCCTGGATCAGGAACTGGACGACGACGTCGAAGGATTCGTAAGGGTGGTGAACCACCATGTCCTTCTCGCGGATGGCGGCAAAGCAGTCGCCCGCGTGCTCGCGCACACGTTCTGGGAAGCGGGCATTGTAAGGCTGATAGCGCAGATCTTCGCGCGGAGCCTTGGTGATTTCGGACAGCGTGTTCAGCGCCAGTAGACCTGGCAGCACAGCAACGCGATTGTCCGGCACACCCAGCGCCGTGACGACGAAGTGTCGTAGCGGGGCAGGCATTTCGGAATCGGTTTCGATGCGGATGACCGAACCGCGACGGCGGCGCTTCAGCGCCGTTTCGAAAAACCTCACCAGGTCTTCGGCCTCTTCCTCGACCTCGATGTCGCTGTCACGGATAAGCCGGAATGTGCCGGATCCCTGCACCTCGTAGCCCGGATAAAGACGATGAATGAAGATGTTCACCACGTCCTCGAGCGTGATGTAGCGAATGACGCCATTGGCGTCCGGCAGGCGAATGAAGCGATCGAGCGCCGGCGGCAGGCGCAGCAGCGCCGTCATCGCCTCGTGGCCGCGCATGCTGTTCAATTGCAGTGCGATGGAGAAGCCGAGATTGGGGATGAACGGAAAGGGATGGGCCGGGTCGATCGACAGGGGCGTCAGAACGGGAAAGATCGACTGGTCGAATTCGTTGGCAAGCCACTGGCGGTCAGCCTCGGACAGAGCCGCTGATCGGACGATGAGGATGTCTTCCTTGGCGAGGTATTGCTGCAGGACGGCGAGCGAGGCCTGCTGCTCCATCTGCAGGTTGTCGATCTCCCTCAGGATGTCGTTCAGCTGCTCGGCCGGGGTCTTTCCGTCAGGACTGCGCACGACGATGTTCTGGCGCACCTGGCCTTCGAGGCCTGCGACCCGGACCATGAAGAACTCGTCGAGGTTGGCGGCCGAGATGGACAGGAAGCGGACGCGCTCGAGCAGCGGATGGGCCGTGTTCAGGGTCTCTTCAAGGACGCGCCGATTGAACTGCAGCCACGAAAACTCGCGGTTGATGAAGCGTTCCGGGCTGTTCATCAGATCGCTGATCGGCGGCTTCGCAACGATCTCCGGTTCGCCTTCCTCCGGAAGTTCTGCGACTGAAGACTCCATATGCACCTGCCCCTGTTTGTCTGCGTTGGACATCAATTTGACGAAGAAACTGTCACAGTCAATCACATTGAATCGAAATTGCCCAATTCATTCAATACCTCAGACGCGAGTCCTCGCGTGATGCGGGTGCCTCGTGACAAGGCCAGGCGATCCAGCCGGTCGACAATGGTCTGGGCGGCGCCAAGCGAACGCTCCATGCGGCCGACGATATAGAGAACCAATTTGTCATCGATATAAAGCTGGCGGTCGGCGAACAGCTTGACGATGACCTGCGACAGCAACTCCTCATCGGGCTCGCCGATCTCGACTGTCGTTGCCGCCTTGAGACGCGAGATCAGGTCCGGAAGTGTCACCGGCCAGGAGATCGGCCACAACCGGCTGGTGATCATCAGGCTGGTGCGGTTTTCGCGGACACTGTTGATAACATGGAAGAGTTCGGTGTCGTCGAAGCCCGCCCTGTCCGCATCCTCGAAGATCACCGGTCCCGCAGCCGCTGCAAGCGCGGCATTGGCGCCCTTGACGGGGTGGATCTCGACGGCGCCGCTCTGCTCGCGCCAGATGCTGGCGAGATGGGATTTGCCTGAGCCGACGGGGCCAGCCAGGATCACCACAGGCGACGGCCAGGCGGGCCAGCTGTCGACGATGGCAACGGCTGCCTGAAGCCGTGCGGACACGCGCAGGTCGTCGCGGCCGCTGGCGGCATCGTGAACGAATGCCAGCGGCAGCTGCTCGGCGCCGCGGCGCCTCGGATCAGCCTTCCTCACATCGCTCATGGTCGCTTTATTTCTCGATGTTGCTGTCGATAACCTTGCGCGCCGGCAGGATCAGCTTGCGTCCATGGTAAAGGTCGCTCTCAAGATACCGCGAAAGGGCGAAGCGGACAAGCACGCCACAGGCGGCCGCTGCCGGCACTGCGATCAGCAGGCCGACGAAGCCGAACATGATGCTAAAGGCAAACAGCGCAAACATCAGCCACACCGGATGCAGGCCGACGCTCGAACCGACCAGCTTCGGCTGCAGGATATTCCCCTCCAGAAACTGGCCAGTGAAGAAGACGGCCAGCACCAGCGCGATCCAGGGGTAGTCGGGCCAGAACTGCACCAGCGCGACACCGGCTGCGAGAAACAGGCCAACCAGCGAACCGACATAGGGGATGAAGCTGATCATGCCCGCGAACATGCCGATCAGCAGGCCGAAATTCAGGCCGACCAGCGACAGGCCGACGCCGTAGTAGACGCCGAGAATGATGCACAGCGAGCCCTGGCCGCGTATGAAGCCGGCGATTGCCTGGTCGATCTCGCGGGCGATCTGGCGGACGGAACCGACATGCTCGCGTGGGATCCAGGCGTCGACCTTGGCGATCATGCGATCCCAGTCGAGCAGCATGTAGAAGGCGACGACGGGTGTGACGACCATCAGCGAGACGATATTGACCAGCGCTTTGCCGGAACTCCAGATCTGCCCGAACAGCCCGGCAACGAAGCTGACGCCATCCGACATGATCGTCGAGATGTTGTCCTTGATCGTGCCTGCCTGATTGCGGATCCACTGCGGTACGATCGAATTCTGCGTATTGGTGATGAACTTCTGGAACTGCTCTACGTAGCCCGGCAAATGCTGCAGGAAGTCGTTGAACTGGTTGACGATGATCGGAATCAGGATCGTCAGCGCCAGCGCAAAGATCAGCACGAAAACGACGAGGATGACGAGGGTCGCCATGGTCCGGCTGAGACCGCGCCGCTCAAGCCAGTCGGCGACCGGATCGAGAAAATAGGCGATCGCCATGCCGGCGATGAAGGGCAGCAGGATCGAGCTGAACAGGAAAAGGAAGGCAATGAAGAAAGCCAGGATCGCGAGCCAGAAAAAGACCTGCCGCTTCAGATCGGTGACGCTCGATGGTTGTTGCTCCATGATATTCCTGATCTTTGCTGCTGGTGACGTTGAATTAGCACATAGGATAGCCGCTCAACTAGCGTCAAGATGATAACGGGCAATGGCGGGATCGGCCGACGGTCGGTGAAAATCGGGGGTTTGATCGCCAACGCCTTGCATAAAGAGACTTGCCATGCAATGGCGACCCGGTCAAAACCCTATTGCCAGGGCGCAAGAGCGCCGACCGGAGACGCAGCATGAGCCAGTCGGGAAAAAACGGCCTTACCTATAGCGACGCAGGCGTCGACATAGATGCCGGCAACCTCCTCGTCGAGAAAATCAAGCCGGCGGTGCGCTCGACGCGCCGGCCCGGTGCGGATGGCGAAATCGGCGGTTTCGGCGGCCTTTTCGACCTGAAGGCCGCAGGCTTTACCGACCCGATCCTGGTCGCCGCCAATGACGGCGTCGGCACCAAGTTGAAGATCGCCATCGACGCCAATTATCACGACACCGTCGGCATCGATCTTGTCGCCATGTGCGTCAACGATCTGGTCGTCCAGGGGGCCGAGCCCTTGTTCTTCCTCGATTATTTTGCGACCGGCAAACTCGACACGGACCAGGGAGCAGCCATCGTCGAAGGCATCGCTGCCGGCTGCCGCGAGGCAGGTTGCGCGTTGCTCGGCGGCGAGACCGCCGAAATGCCCGGCATGTATTCCGACGGCGACTACGATCTGGCGGGCTTTGCCGTCGGTGCTGCCGAGCGCCACCAGTTGCTGCCGACGCGCGACATCGCCGAGGGCGACGTCATTCTCGGCCTTGCCTCCTCCGGCGTCCATTCGAACGGCTTCTCGTTAGTACGCAAGATCGTCACGCTGTCCGGCCTCGCATGGGATGCCCCTGCCCCGTTTGCCGAGGGAAAGACCCTCGGCGAGGCGCTGCTGACGCCGACCCGCATCTACGTCAAGCCGCTGCTGAAGGCGATCCGCGAGACCGGTGCGCTGAAGGCGCTGGCTCACATCACCGGCGGCGGCTTTCCGGAAAACATACCGCGCGTACTGCCGAAGAACCTTGCCGCCGAGATCGATCTTTCCGCCGTCAGGGTGCCGCCCGTCTTCTCGTGGCTGGCCAAGACCGGTGGCGTCGAGGCGAACGAGATGCTGCGCACCTTCAACTGCGGCGTCGGCATGATCGTCGTCGTTGCCGAAGAGAATGTCGATCGCGTTACGAAAGCCCTCGAGGCTGAAGGCGAAAGCGTCATCGTTCTCGGCCGGATGATCGCTCGTGCCGAGGGCGCGGCAGGCACCGTCTACAAAGGAACCCTCGCCCTATGAGCGAAACGCGCAAACGCGCCGTCATCTTCATCTCCGGCACCGGTTCCAACATGATGTCGCTGATAAAGGCGGCACAGGCGCCTGACTATGCTGCCGAAATTGTCGGCGTCATTTCCGACCGGGCCGAGGCTGCTGGCCTTGCCAAGGCACAAGCGGAAGGCATCCCGGCCTTCGCCATCCCGCGCGGTGATTTCAAAAGCAAGGAAGCCCATGAAGCGGCAATCCTTGAGCGGCTCGACGAGCTTCAACCAGACATCATCTGCCTTGCCGGCTACATGCGGCTTCTGACCGGCGATTTCATCAAGCGCTACAAGGGACGGATCATCAATATCCATCCCTCCCTGCTGCCGCTGTTTCCCGGCCTGAACACCCACCAGCGGGCGCTGGACGCCGGCATGAAGATCGTCGGCTGTACCGTGCATTTCGTCACCGAGGGCATGGATGAAGGCCCGGTCATCGGCCAGGGTTCTGTCGCCGTACTGGTGGACGATAATGCCCAGACGCTGGCCGCGCGGGTGCTCACCATCGAGCACCAGCTCTATCCCCTCGCACTCAGGCTGATTGCCGAGGGCAAGGTGCGGATGGAAAAAGGCGTCACCGTCACCACCAACGAGGCCGGCGGAACGCTGATCCCTCCGGCTCTCAAGAAACTGATCGCCCTGCTGGTCGACCCAGACAAGGCCTGAAAGGCAGTCTTCCGGCGATCAGGCGACCAGCGCCGGATGCAGATGCAGCGGGTGCAGCGTGCCGTCGCTGTAAACCACGCGGCCATTGCGGAATGTTGCCCGGACACGCGGCACGGCGCCGGGCTCCACGGCGATCAGATCGGCCTTCTGTCCGACAGCGATCTCTCCCCGGTCCATCAGGCCTGCTGCACGCGCCGGATTGCGGCTCGCCATTGCAACGGCTGCAGGAAGGTCGCCCTCCAGCGCATCGGCAATCTTGAAGGTCGCCGACAGAAATGCGGCCGGATGATAATCGGCAGCAATGATGGTCAGCAGCCCGGCGCGGGCGGCATCGAGCGCACTGAGGTTGCCGATCATCGACAGGCCACGCAGCGCATTCGGGGCACCCATCAGCGTCCACAGCCCGAGCCGACGGGCTTCCTCTGCAGCTTCGAGCGTCACCGGAAACTCGCTGATGGTGATGCCGAAACCGTTCATCTCGACGACTTTGGCGGCACTGTCGTCATCATGGGAGGCGAGCGAGATACGGTGCTTCATTGATAGATCGGTGATCTCGCGCAGCCGCTTGTCAACCTCGGGATTGTTGCGGCGTTCCATGCGAAGGGCGACGACTTCGGCCGCAGCCTCCGCCGAAATGCCCCTCTGCGCCGACATCCGCTCCATATAGGCTTCGACGTCGTTGTATTGACCCTGGCCCGGCGTGTGGTCGGTCAACGACACCATGTCGATGAGGTCGTCCTCGATGAGCTTTTCGAGCACCGGCGAGGCTGCAAGGTTGGTGATCTCGTAGCGGGCATGAACGCGATGATCGACCAGCAGGCCGGCCTTCAGCCGGTGGATGCCTTCGATGATGGCACGCGTATTTTCCAACGAGCGGATATGGCCGTAGACGCTCTCGGTCGCGAATGACAGCGCGGCGTAGGCCGTGGTGATGCCCGAGGCCGCCAGTTTCTTGTCAAGTTCGTGGATGCCGAAATCGATCGGCATCATCGCATTCGGCCGCGGCGCGATCTCGCGCTCGATCATGTCGCCGTGCAGGTCGACAAATCCGGGCATCAGCAACCGCCCGCCGCCCTCGAAGGTGGCCTCCGCCACAGGTTCTGCCCTGATCTCGGCAATCGCCCCGTCGTCGATCCGGACGGCGCCTTTGTCGATCACTTCATCGGCAAGGACGAGTTTGAAATTGTTGAGCCACATGGGAACCTCCTTGGCGTATGCCGGCGTATCAAGGCGCAGCCCTTAACCGTGGTCGATGACCGTTGCATGAACGTCGGCGACCGAATGAGCGGGAGCGCTCAGGCGAGACGGTCGCGGTTCAACCCAGCCCATTGCAGCAGCATGATCGTCTTGCCGTCGATGATGGCGCCGGTCTCTATCATCGACAGTGCCTCCGATAGCGGCACTTCCATGACCTCGATATCCTCGTGCTCCTCGACCAGTCCACCGCCTTCCGACAAACGATCGCCGGTGTCGATGACGGCAGCGAAGAAGTGGACGACCTCGGTCACTGCACCCGGTGCCATATAGGCCTTGAACAGGAACCTGACGTCGCGCACGTGATATCCGGTTTCCTCCATCGCTTCTCGGCGAATGGCTGCTTCCGGCTCCTCCCCGTCGAGAAGACCGGCCGGCGTCTCTATCATCCAGCCGGCATCGCCGTTCAGATGGGCGGCAAGGCGGAACTGGCGGACGAGAACGACAGTCTCCTTGTGGGGATCGTAGAGCAGGATCGTGGCCGCAGGGGTGCGATGGTAGATCTCGCGCTTCAGGCGGTGGGTCGCGCCATCCGAGGCGGTGTAGTCGATGTCGTAGCTGCTGAGCTCGGTCCAGCCCTTCGACAGCGTGGTCTGCGCGACGATTGCCACGCCGGCTTTCTCAAATTTCGTCATTGGACATCCCTGCGCAGCCAGACCTTGTTGTCGTGGACGGCAGCGCCGCCATAGGGCGCGACAGGATCGGCCCCGGTCAGGACATTGATGCCCTCGCCGTCCACATGTGCGCTGTTCGGCCAAAGCCCCTCGGCGATCAGCACGCCGGGCTTGACCTCGGTGGTGATGCGGGCGTGAAGGCGGATGTCGCCCCTGACATTGCCGATACGCACGAGGTCACTATCGGCGATGGCATGCGCTTCGGCATCGCTCGGATTGATCATGACTTCCGGGCGACCTTCCTTCTGTCGCGAGGTCTTGGTCTCGGCGAAGCTGGAATTCAGGAAGTTTCGGGCCGGCGATGTCGCCAGCCGGAATGGATGCTCTGCATCCGCGACCTCGATCACGTCGACCTGATCGGGAAAGGTCGGCAATTCCGCATGCGGGCCGAGCAGGCCGATCGATTTCGGCGGACGGTTCGGCGCCGGCTGGTTGCTCCAGTCCGGCCGGAAGCGGAACTTGCCGTCGGGATGGGCAAAGCCGTCGATGAAATGCGCCTTGTCGAAATCCGGCTGGCGATCGAACCATTTGTGCTCGAGAAAATAGTCGTAATCCGGAAGATGGCTGTCGGCGAGGATGCGGTCGACCATCTCGCGGGCCGTGAAGCCGAAACCCGGGCGGTCGGCGACGCCGAGGCGCTTGGCCAGTTCCTCGATCACAAAGAGGTTGCTGCGCACCGTTTTCGGCGGCTCGACCAGTTTTGGGCCGAGCAGGATGTGGTTCTGGCCGCCGGCACGGTAGATGTCGTCATGCTCGACGAACATCGTCGCCGGCAGGACGATATCGGCCATCGATGCGGTGTCGGTCATGAATTGCTCGTGGACGGCGACAAACAGGTCGTCTCGGGCAAAGCCGCGCTTCACCAGCCGCTGCTCGGGCGCGATGTTGACGGGATTGGTGTTCTGGATCAGCATCGCGGTCACCGGGCCGCGATGGCGAAGGGCTTCGGCATCGCCCGTCAGCGCCCGGCCGATCTGCGACTGATCGATCATCCGGATATCCTCGTCCTTCATGGCGCGGCCGGTCAGTTCGGCGCTGCTCATCTGGAAGATATCGCTGTTGGAATGGAAGGCGCCGCCGCCCTCGTATCGCCAAGAGCCGAGTACGGTGGCGATCGAAGCTGCCGCATGCATGGCGATGGCGCCATTGCGCTGGCGGGTAAAGCCGTAGCCGAGGCGGAAATAGGACTTCTTCGTGCGGCCGACGAGCGCACCGAAAGCCTCGATCTCCTCGACCGTCAGACCGGTGATGTCGGCGGCCCATGCCGGGGTGCGGGTCTTCAGATGTGCCTCGAGGCCCGCCGGATCGTCCGCGTATTTCGCCATATAGGCGCGGTCGGCATAGCCGTCACGGAAGGCGATATGCATGACCGCGCACGCAAGGGCTGCGTCGGTGCCGGGCCTGACGATCAGCGCAAGATCGGCCTGCTTCATCGTCGGATTGTCGTAGATATCGATGACGACGATCTTGGCGCCACGTTCCTTGCGCGACTTGATCGCGTGGGTCATGACATTGACCTGGGTGACGACAGCATTGGTGCCCCAGATGACCACGCAATCGGTACGCCCCATCTCGCGCGGGTCGGGACCGCGCAACACGCCGGTCGCCATGGTGAAGCCGGTCCAGGCCGGGTTGGTGCAGATCGACGAGAAGAACCCGGAATAGCGCTTCGCGTGGCGCAAACGCTCGATCGAGTCGCGCTGCACCCAGCCCATCGTGCCGGCGTAGAAATAAGGCCAGATGGCTTCGCTTCCGTCCTTCGCCTCTGCCTTGACGAAGGCGTTGGCGATCTCATCCAGCGCGTCGTCCCAGGAAATGTCTCCCCATCGCCCTTCGCCCTTAGCGCCCAAGCGCCGGACAGGCTTCATCAGCCGATCGGGATGGTACAGCCGCTCGGCATATCGGGCGACCTTGGCGCAGATGACGCCTGCGGTATAGGAATGATCGCCGGCCCCGCGAACGCGGCCGATGCGGCCGTCCTCGGAAATCTCGATGTCGAGGGCGCAAGTGGACGGACAGTCGTGCGGACAGGCCGTGTGGCCGATTCTCGCTTTTGCCGGAATGGGGGTCGCAATGTTCATCGCAACTGTATATTTCAAGGCGAGGCCGGCAAAAAGAGCAAAACCGGTGCATCGCAACATTTCATGCAGGCATCACCGAAAATGAATTATCGGCACATCTACCATGCGGGCAATTTCGCCGATGTCTTCAAGCACGCGGTCCTGGCTCGGCTTGTCCGCTACATGCAGACGAAAGACAAGGCCTTCCGGCTGCTCGACACTCATGCCGGTATCGGCGTTTACGATTTGTCGTCGGAGGAAGCCCAGAAGACCGGCGAATGGCTGGATGGCATCGGCCGGGTTATGGCCGCGGACCTGCCAGCGCAGGCAGCGGAACTGCTCGAGCCCTATCTCACCGCCGTCAATGCGCTCAATCCTGACGGTGGCCTGCAATTCTATCCCGGCTCGCCGAAGCTGGCGAGCCTGCTGTTCCGGCCGCAGGACCGCCTGTCGGCGATGGAACTGCACCCGGAAGATGCGAGCCGGCTGCACCGGCTGTTCGAGGGCGACCACCAGGTGCGCGTGACGGAACTCGACGGTTGGCTGGCGCTCGGCGCCCACCTGCCGCCGAAGGAAAAGCGCGGCATCGTGCTGGTCGACCCGCCATTCGAAATCGAAGGCGAATATGACCGGCTGGTCGACGGACTGGCGCGCGCCTATCGCCGCTTTCCGGGCGGCACCTATTGCCTATGGTATCCGCTGAAGAAGGATGCGCCGATCAAGGCGTTTCACGAGGCGCTTCAGGCGCTCGAGATCCCGAAGATGCTGTGTGCCGAACTTGCGGTGCGCACCGAACGCGATTTCACCGGATTGTCAGGCTCCGGCCTGATCATCGTCAATCCGCCCTTCACGCTCAAGGACGAGTTGCACGCCCTGCTGCCGGTGTTGAAGGATATCCTTGCGCAGGACCGTTTCTCCTCAAACCGGGCCTTCTGGCTGCGCGGCGAGCAACCGAGCCGCAAGCCCGATGCCAACGAAGACATCTGAGAGTTCCCCTTCCCGTTTTGGAAAGACAACCATGAAGCTTCTCTGCTCGTCGACATCGCCGTACTCGTCCAAGGTCAGGATGGCGGCACGCTATCTCGATATCAAGCTTACAGAAATCAGCGTCGACACCAATGCCGGGCCTGCAATTCTCCTCGACAACAACCCGCTCGGTAAAATTCCCACACTGATTACCGACGACGGTCTTTCCGTTTTCGACAGCCGTGGCATCAACCATTATTTCGGCCGCATGGAAGGCAAGCGGCTTTATCCCGGCAGCCAGACCAAGCGCACCAAGGCCGATGTCCTCGAGGCTCTTTGCGACGGCACATGCGACTGCCTGCTGTCGATCATCTACGAGCGGCGGTTCCGCACGGAAGAGAAGGTGTTCCAGCCGTGGATCGACCGCCAGTGGGCCAAGGCCCAGCGAGCGCTTACCTACCTCAACGAAGACACGCCGAAGATCGGTCGCAAGCTGAACGGCGGCCATTTTGCCATGGCGGCAATGCTGGGTTACCTACAACTGCGATTCGCCGGCGAGTGGGAAGACGATCACAAGGCACTGGTCTATTGGCTGCGAGACTTCGAAAAGCGCTTTCCGGCATTTCCGGAACTGAAGCCGCAGTAGGAGGCTTTGACGCCGCCGCTCCGGTCAAGATTGGCTGGTGCGATAGCAAACGGCAGGGTTTCGTTGCCGACCTCGCCTTTCTACAGGCCTAGAAACGAAAAAAGCCGGGACGAACCCGGCTTCTTCCGTAACATCAGACCAAGTCTTAGAACTTGTAGCCGATACCGACCTTGACGCTATTTTCGTCGTAGCCGCGCGATACGCTGCCGGAGTCGAGATCGAAGTTCTTCTTGCCGTAGTCGGTGTAGCGATATTCGAGGCGGGCAGAGATGTTGTTGGTGACCATCGTTTCGGCACCAGCACCAACCGTCCAGCCAACAGCCGTCTTCTTGTCAGAAGAAGTGTCGTCAGACATCTTGTTCTGGCCAGCAGCAACACCGGCCGTGCCGTACAGCATGAAGGGGTTGAAGTCGTAGCCGAGGCGAGCGCGAACCGAACCGTTGGTTTCGTTCTTGCCTGTGATGCCGTTCTTCGTGCTGTCGGCGCCGGAGTAACCTACGTCACCTTCGATACCGTATACGATCTGGCCGTCCTGCCAGTTGTAGCCCGAGTAGACCTGGCCGCCAAAAGCGTCAGCGCTGCCGCCCTGGCCCTTGATCTTGCCCATGTTGTAGGTGCCAGCCGCGCCGAGGTAGAAGCCGGCCCAGTTGCTGACCTGGGGAGCGTCCTGAGCGACGGGAGGCTGAGGAATCTGTTCGACAGCGTCGGCAGCCATTGCAGCCGAGAAACCACCGATAACGAAAGCCGAAGCCATGAGGGTCGTGATGATGTTACGCATACTTTTATTCTCCTAATAATCTCGTTCCGTCGCCTACTGTCCTGGCGTTCGAACGGTCCGAGCAATTCCTGGATATTCCCTCCCGGATGACTGTAAATTGGAATGCAATTGCGGATTTGGAAGAGCTAAATTGTGAAATCATTGTGGCAACCGAATGGCTGAAATTCGATGTTGCTTTAACGCCACAGGACAATCGTTAACCATAACAAATTATTAAAGAGACTATACTTAATTTTATTCAAATATATCTCAAGATCTACATAGAAGATTTGTCTCCCCTGCCCCTGCATCGGAGTGGCTTCCTATGGTCTATCGGCTCCCTATATAAGTGCTAATCCGACCAACGCAGTGAAAAGGCGACATTTTGACCGATAACAAACTCCGAACCGCGCTGATCACCGGCGCATCCCGCCGGATAGGCAGTGCAATGGCCCGGGATCTCGCGTCTAACGGATTCAATATTGCAATTCACGCAGATACATCGATGGTCGAGGCGGAAGCCCTGGCGGCGGAATTGAGGCTTGACGGCATCAAGGCAATTGCCGTCAAGGCCGACCTTCAAAATAATTTCGAGGTCTCGACCCTTGTCGAACGGACGGTTTCGGCTCTCGGGCCACTGGATCTGCTGATCAACAATGCCTCGACCTTCCGCTCGGACACGGCAGACGCTTTCGATGCGGAGGCGTTTGAGGCGCATTTCGCCGTCCATGTGCGGGCACCCTCCATCCTGGCGGCTGAATTTGCCCGACAACTCCCGGACAGCGTACCCGGCTTGATCGTCAACATCATCGACCAGCGGGTCTGGGCTCTCAATCCGCGTTTCTATTCCTACACGCTTTCCAAGGCGGCTCTCTGGACGGCCACTCAAACCCTCGCCCAGTCTTTTGCGCCGCGAATCAGGGTCAACGCAATCGGGCCGGGCCCGACGCTCGCCAGCAGCCGGCAGGCGCCGGAGGATTTCCAGGCGCAGATCGACGGGCTGTTGCTGAAGGCAGGCCCGGGGCTCGACGAATTCGGCCGGACGGTCCGCTTTCTTTTTGACACGCCTTCGATCACGGGCCAAATGATTGCCCTGGATGGAGGCCAGCACCTGGCCTGGGAGACGCCCGACGTGCCGGAGACCGCTGAATGAATGCCAGAAAGCTGCCCGAGGGCGGCGTTCTCTACGACGAATCGGACGATACCGACGATGACATCGAGGTCGAGGGCGGCGGCATCGCCGTCCCTGCCCTGACGGTGGCCGTCGACTGGAACGAAGGCGGAAAGAACGAGACCGGGCTGAAGGGCGCCGAGCTCATCGGCGAGTTCGTCAAGCGGCTGCCGAATGCCCCGGGCGTCTATCGCATGTTCAACGAGGCGGGCGACGTGCTTTATGTCGGCAAGGCCCGCAGCCTGAAGAAGCGCGTCAGCAACTACGCTCTCGGTCGTGGCCACTCGAACCGCATCGCCAAGATGATCCGCGAGACGGCGAACATGGAGTTCGTTACGACCCGCACCGAAACAGAAGCGCTGCTGCTGGAAGCCAACCTCATCAAGCGGCTGCGCCCCCGCTACAACGTGCTGCTGCGCGACGACAAATCCTTTCCGTATATCCTTATTACCGGTGATCATCGGGCACCGGCGATTTTCAAGCATCGTGGCGCGCGCAGCCGAAAGGGCGCCTATTTCGGCCCCTTTGCCTCAGCCAGCGCCGTGGGGCGGACGATCAACTCGCTGCAGCGGGCCTTTCTGATCCGCACCTGTACGGACAGCGTCTTCGAGACGCGCACCCGGCCCTGCCTGCTGCACCAGATCAAGCGCTGTTCCGCTCCCTGCACCCACGAAGTCAGCGACGACGGCTATGGCGAACTGGTGCAGGAAGCCAAGGATTTTCTCTCGGGCAAAAGCCAGAACGTCAAATCGCATATTGCCGATGCGATGAACTTGGCGGCCGAGAACCTCGATTTCGAAAGTGCAGCCGTCTATCGCGACCGGCTTTCGGCTTTGTCGCATGTGCAGAGCCATCAGGGCATAAACCCGGCCGGCGTCGAGGAAGCGGACATCTTCGCCATCCACCACGAGGGCGGCATATCCTGCATCCAGGTGTTCTTCTTCCGCACCGGCCAGAACTGGGGCAACCGGGCCTATTTTCCGCGCGCCGATCCGTCTCTGTCAGGCGCCGAGGTACTGAATTCGTTCCTCGCGCAATTTTACGACGACAAGCCGGTGCCGCGCCAGATCCTGCTGTCGGAGACCGTCGAGGAAATCGAGCTTCTGGCAGCCGCGCTGTCGGAAAAGGCCGGTTACAAGATCGCCATTCTGGTGCCGCAGCGCGGCGAGAAGAAGGACCTGGTCGACCACGTCGTCGGCAATGCCCGCGAGGCGCACGGTCGCAAGCTGGCCGAGACCGCCTCGCAGTCGCGGCTGCTCGAAGGCTTCAAGGAAACATTCAAGCTGCCCTATGTGCCGCAGCGCATCGAGATCTACGACAACTCGCACATCATGGGCACCAATGCCGTCGGCGGCATGGTCGTCGCCGGACCGGAAGGTTTTGTCAAAAGCCAGTACCGCAAGTTCAACATCAAATCGACGGAGATCACCCCCGGCGACGATTTCGGCATGATGCGCGAAGTGATGATGCGGCGTTTTTCGCGCCTGTTGAAAGAGGAAGGCCTGCCGGACCGGACCAAGGCGATCAGCGAGGATGCGGCCGACCTGCCCTTCCCAGCCTGGCCCGACGTCATCCTGATCGACGGCGGCCAGGGACAGATGACGGCGGTGCGCGCCATCCTCGACGAACTCGGCATCACGGACAGCGTCATTGCCATCGGTGTTGCCAAGGGCGTCGACCGCGAGGCGGGCAGAGAGCGATTCTTTCCGCCGTCCGGCGATAACTTCACCCTCCCACCGCGCGACCCGGTTCTCTATTTCATCCAGCGCCTGCGCGACGAGGCGCACCGGTTTGCGATCGGATCGCACCGGGCACGCCGCAAGAAGGAGTTCGTCAAGAATCCGCTCGACGAGATCGGCGGTATCGGACCTTCGCGTAAACGCGCATTGCTGCAGCACTTCGGAACCGCAAAGGCCGTGTCGCGGGCAGGATACACCGACCTGCTCGCCGTCGAGGGGATTTCAGAGACCGTGGCGAAGCTCGTCTACAATCACTTTCACGACGACGCCGCGAAATAAAAGCGGCAGGTCGCAAATTCTACGCAATGACGGCGGAAAAACTGAAACAATATTGACGCTATAGAGCAATGACCGTCATTCTACCCGGACGCTCCAAACGAAACGATTTTCATGGCATCGCGCGCATATAACATTCCGAATCTCCTCACCTACGGACGCATCCTGGCGGTGCCGCTCATCGTCATCTGCTTTTTCGTCGAGGGAAAGCTTTCGATCAGCAACACGGCGCGCTGGGTCGCGCTATGGATCTTCATCATCGCCTCGATCACCGATTTCCTGGATGGTTATCTGGCGCGGATCTGGAACCAGACATCGAATATCGGCCGCATGCTCGATCCCATCGCCGACAAGCTGCTGATCGCCTCGATCCTGTTACTGGTCGCAGCCGACCAGACGATTGCCGGCTGGTCGCTGTGGGCGGCGATCATCATCCTCTGCCGCGAAATTCTGGTGTCGGGACTGCGTGAATATCTGGCGCAGTTGAAGGTCAGCATCAGCGTGCCGGTGACGCGTATCGCCAAATGGAAGACGACGGCGCAGATGGTGGCCATCGCCTTCCTGCTGGCGGGCCCCGCCGGCGAAGAAATCCTCCCGCACACGACTCAGATAGGCATCGCGCTGTTGTGGATTTCGGCGATCCTGACGATCTATTCCGGCTACGACTATTTCCGCGTCGGTCTGAAGCACATCGTGGACGACGAGGGATGACCAAACTCGTCTATTTCGCCTGGGTGCGCGAACGGATCGGCCGGGGCGAGGACGAACTGGTTCTTCCCGCCGATGTGATTACCGGTGCCGATCTCCTCAATCATTTGAAGACGCTGGGCGAAGAGTACGAGATGGCATTGGAATTTCCGGATGCCATCCGAATTGCCGTGAATATGGAACATGTCGAGCATGACGAGAGCATCGTCGGCGCGCGGGAGATTGCTTTGTTTCCGCCGATGACAGGCGGCTGACGGGGATGGCCGACGTTCTTCCCATTCTGCCAACGATCCGCGTCCAGCGTGAGGATTTCGACCTGCAGGCGGAGGTGGCGAAGCTGTCGCGAGGACGCCACGAGATCGGCGCGGTCGTCACCTTCTCTGGCCTCTGCCGGGACGAAGGTGCCAGTCTCGCGGCGCTGGAACTCGAACATTATCCTGGCATGGCCGAGGCCGAGATGGAGAGAATCGCCACCGCTGCCATTGAACGCTTCGAACTGCGCGGCCTGACGGCCATCCACCGCTTCGGCCGCATCCTCCCCGGCGAAAACATCGTGCTCGTCATTGCCGCCTCGAGCCATCGGCAGGCCGCCTTCGACGGCGCCAATTTCGTCATGGATTTCCTGAAGACGGCGGCCCCCTTCTGGAAAAAAGAACATGCTGCCGACGGCAAGGCCGGAGACTGGGTGGCGGCCCGCGATGCGGACGATGCGGCGCGGACGAGATGGACCGCAGACAGGTGACGCTCAGGGAATGACCCGCTCCCGCCGGCTGATGACCAGCAAAACAACCAGCAGTGTGAACACCATGAGATCGCGCCAGAGCAGCGGCCCGTAGGCGCTCCACAGCGTCTCCGCAAACGCCAGTGCCGCTGCGCCGCCCGCCGATTTCAGCGGATTGCCGTAGCCGCCGACCGAAGCAATCAACAGCACCTTCAATCCAAACATCATCCCGGCGCCGAAATCCATGGTGCCGTAGTAGGATGTCGACAGCAACCCGCAGACCGTGGCAATCAGGGTTGCGCTGCCATAGGCTGTGAGGAAGACCCGGCTGGTCGACAGGCCGCAAAGTTGGGCGGCGAGCGGCTCCTCATTTACGGCGCGCCAGATGCGCCCCCAGGCGGTGTAGCGCAGCACCGCCGCGCCGCCGAGGACGATCGCTGACATGAGGGCCGTGTCCAGCAGCTGGATTTCCGTCAGCGTCACCGGGAAGCTGATGTCGTTCCAGAGCACCACCGGCGCATTGAGGAACGGCGGCAGCCAGCGCGGCCGGCTGCCCATCGCCAGCGACGCGGTTTCCATCAGCACGATCAGGACACCGAAGGCGGCGACGATCACCGTGTTCGGCGATGTCTTTGCCAGTGGCTGGATGACGGAGCGACCAATGAGCAGACCCGCGCCGAGCGTGTAGACGAAGGCGAGCACTGCTCCGAATGCCAGTGCTGCGGGTAGCACGAGGATGAGCCGGTTGTAGCCGACATCGCTGAACAGCAGCAGCATCTGGCCAGCAAAGGCAAACAGCGCGCCATAGGTGATATCGGGCCGCCTGGTGACACCGAAGGCAATGGCATAGCCGAAAGCCAGGGCGGCGTAGAGTGCTGCGAGCGGCACAGCGTTCGCCAGTTGCTGCAACAGATAGGCCATGCCACCCCTCCCCACGGCTGAAATAATAACTGGCAAAATAGGTTTTACCAGTTATTATTTGCGGCATGAGCTTTTCCTGGACCCCTCATCGCTTTTCCGGTGGCGGCCTTGCGCTCGATGTCGCCAACAGCGTCATCCTGCGACACGACGCAACACGCAGCATCGACCGTTTTGCGACACCGGAACATCTCGAAGACTTTGCGCCTGCGGCAATGCAGTTCTGCGCCGAACGGGCATTGTTCGGCGATATCAAGCCACTGAAATCCTCCGAGGCGCCTGCATTCCTGCATCTGAGGGAAGCGATCGACGGCTACTTCCGGGCGGTGGTGCTGGGCACGACATCGGATGCTTTGCTGGCCGATCTGCTCGCGGCCATGGCAACATGTTTGCGCGGTGCCACCACGCCTGACAGTCTTGCCAGCGCGACCGTACATTCGACGCTGCGGCTGCTCGCGAACCCGGAACAGGACCGCATGAAGATCTGCGGCAATTGCGGCTGGCTGTTTGTCGACCGCAGCAAGAACCGTAGCCGCAGCTGGTGCGACATGGCCGTCTGCGGCAACCGGGTAAAGGCAAGCCGGCACTACAGGCGCAAGAAGCAGGAGGTGCCGTCATGAGAACCAGAGAGATATTCGCAGTCACCATGGCCCTCTTGACGCTGGGCGGTTGCCAGCGGCAGGACAGCGACGGTCCGACCGAGTTGAACGGCCGGTACTTCGTCTTCAACTACCGCGTCTCAACTGCGACCTACCTCGTCAATCTTGCGCTGAAGGCGCCGATGCCGGATGGCAGCTTTGCCATTGCCGAATTCGAAAACCCGATGGGTGGCGAGCCGCTGGTGGTGAAGGAAAAGATATTTCCGCTCTGGGACAAGATCACGCTGCAAAGCCCAGCCGTCCATTGCGTCCGCAAGGATCGGCCCTATGCCGTCAACATCCGGCTGGTGGACGGCGACGGCCGGACATTCCAGACCATCAAGACGCAGGTCATATCGGATGTCGACCAATCGGTGCTGACAGCAAGGCCGCTGGTCGTCGGGCCGGGCTATAGCGTCAATCCCGAGTTGGTAAAGCCCGACGGCAGCATCGATTTCTCGCCGGAAAAATGCGCCGCCGGCTGATCGCAGCCACGAAAAAGCCGGGACGCGAACGACCCGGCTTTGACAAGTTAGTTCAATGGCTTCGGCAAAGATGCCGAGAGCTTGATTCAGCCGACGATTTCGGTGCCGGAGAACCAGTAAGCGATTTCCTCGGCAGCGGTTTCGGGAGCGTCCGAACCGTGAACCGAGTTCTCGCCGATCGACAGGGCGTGCAGCTTGCGGATCGTGCCTTCGGCAGCGTTAGCCGGGTTGGTTGCGCCCATGACTTCGCGGTTCTTGAGGATGGCGCCTTCGCCTTCGAGAACCTGAACGACCGTCGGGCCAGATGTCATGGAGTCAACGAGTTCGCCGAAGAAAGGCCGCTCCTTGTGCACGGCGTAAAAGCCTTCGGCTTCGCGCTTGCTCATCCAGACGCGCTTGGAAGCAACGACCTTGAGGCCGGCATCTTCGAGAATCTTGGTGATCGCGCCGGTCAGGTTGCGCTTGGTTGCATCAGGCTTGATCATCGAAAAGGTGCGTTCAGTGGCCATGGTTCAAATCCTTCGTTTTGCGGCAAAAGTTGGCGGTCTTTACCCGCCTGCCCGCCTGAAAACAAGGGGGATGCGGCAATTTCACGGGACCGTCACAGTCGCCTGGCTGCAACCGCCCGTTAACCCCGCCAGCCGATACTATCGAAAAACGGCGCCATACCGGGCTACCTTAAAGCCGTTTTAACCCGGCAGGCCGCAAATCGAGAGCGATTACCCAAACGGCCAGGCGCAGGACGACCTCAAGCAGGACAAAGCGATGAAACACCCAACGCCAGGCGCTGCTGCGACTTCGGCCAATTCGATGCTCGGTCCGGTCGACCTCCAGAAGGTTGGCCACGCCATGGCCAAGTTCAAGGTCCGCGGGTTGCCGCGCAACTACCAGCTTTTCCATGAGGCACTGTTCGGCGCCGACCGCAGCCTATCGAACGAGATCGCTCTTCTCGGCAGCCACCCTTCGCAGGCCATGCTCGACGAGATCGGCCTCAGGTACCGCCTTGTCAGCCATTGCGGACTGGTCGCCGAGAATACCCAGTCAGAGACAGCACGGATGCTGCGCGACGTCGCCGGGCAACTGGCCGAGGGCCTGAGGCACAAGCAGAGTTTCGTTCAAGCCGTCGAAACGATCACACAGTCTGTCAACGAAGACCCGATGCAGAGCCTTGCTGCATTTTCCGCCGAGATGGATTTCCTCAACGCCTCGCTGACCAACCTGATGATCTACGAGACCGGGCTGACGGAAAAGTTGACTGACCAGATGGACAGGATCGCCACGCTGGAAAAGGGCAACGCGGCAATCCGCACCGCCGTTGCCACCGACCGCATCACCGGGCTGCCCAACCAGATTGCCCTCATCAACCGGCTGATAGAGTTGTACGACGAAGACAGCGCCCAGGGGATTGCGCTGATCATGGTAGACATCGACGATTTCGGGGCATTCAACGGCAAGTTCGGACCGCAGGCCGCCAATCACCTGCTGAAGAAGCTGGGCGGGCTTTTCCGCAAGAGCATCAAGAAGAACGATCTCGTCGTTCGCATGACAGGCGACGACTTCTGCTTCCTGGTGACAGACGTGAATACCGAGGGCGCTCGGGCAATCGCTGCAAGGCTTCGGACATCAGTCGAGGAAACGCTGGTCTATGCAACCTCTGACAAAAGCGATCCGGGCCGGCTCAGTATCTCTGCCGGCATTGCGCTCAGCACCGACGCTCCATCGGCAGCCCAACTCATGGCCCACGCCGAGGCGGCACTTGCCAGCGCGCAAGCCAACCGCCGCCATCCGATACAGCTGTTCAGCCACGACGCGCGCCCTTAAACCTTCGGCGGACTGTTTGCCGTCGCGCGAACCGTATTGCAGCGCACACTCTTGCCTTCAAGGGCAAGTTCGGTCAAAACCGCCCCATGATCACGCTCAACAACATTTCCGCCCGCATCGCAGGGCGCCTTCTCATCGACCAGGCAAGCATCGCGCTGCCGGCCGGCATAAAGGCCGGCTTCGTCGGCAAGAACGGTGCAGGCAAGTCGACGCTCTTCAAGATCATTACCGGTGACATGGAAAGCGAGACGGGCAACGTCTCCATTCCGAAGAATGCCCGCATCGGCCAGGTCGCGCAGGAAGCGCCGGGTACGGAAGAGCCCCTGCTGGAAATCGTGCTGAAGGCGGACAAGGAGCGCGAGGCGCTGCTGGCCGAAGCCGAGACCGCGACCGATCCTAATCGCATCGGCGAAATCCACATGCGGCTGGCCGACATCGGCGCCCATTCGGCGGAATCGCGGGCAGCGAGCATCCTTGCAGGTCTCGGCTTCGATGCCGAGGCGCAGCTGCGTCCGGCCTCGAGCTTTTCCGGCGGCTGGCGGATGCGCGTGGCGCTTGCCGCCGTGCTGTTTTCCGAGCCAGACCTGCTGCTGCTGGACGAGCCGACCAACTATCTCGACCTTGAAGGCACGCTGTGGCTGGAAGACTATATCAGCCGCTATCCGCACACCGTGATCATCATCAGCCATGACCGCGACCTGCTCAACACCGCAGTCAACGCCATCGTCCATCTCGACCAGCAGAAGCTGACCTTCTATCGCGGCTCCTACGACCAGTTCGAGCGCCAGCGCGCTGAAGCCAACGAGTTGCAGACGAAGGCCAAGGTCAAGAACGATGCGGCGCGCAAGCATCTGCAGTCCTTCATCGACCGCTTCAAAGCCAAGGCCTCCAAGGCCCGCCAGGCGCAGAGCCGCGTCAAGGCGCTGGAGCGCATGGGCACCGTCTCGTCGGTCATCGAGGACAATGTCCAGGGCTTCAAGTTCCCCGATCCCGAGAAGGAAGCCGCCTCCCCGATCATCGCCATCGAGAGCGGCTCCGTAGGCTATGCGCCGGGCAAGCCGATCCTGCAGCACCTGACCCTGCGCATCGACACCGACGACCGCATCGCGCTGCTCGGCTCGAACGGCAACGGCAAGTCAACATTTGCCAAATTCATCTCCGGCCGTCTTCCTGGCTCACCGGGTTCGGTCAAGACCGCATCCGGCCTGAAGATCGGCTTCTTTGCCCAGCATCAGCTGGACGACCTCATTCCCGAGCAGACGGCCGTCGAGCACGTGCGTCGCCGCATGCCAGGCGCCACCGAAGGCAAGGTGCGGGCGCGCGTTGCCCAGATGGGGCTTGCGACCGCCAAGATGGAAACCGCAGCGAAGGATCTGTCGGGTGGCGAAAAGGCACGCCTGCTGATGGGGCTTGCCGCCTTCGACGCGCCGAACCTGCTGATCCTCGACGAACCGACCAACCATCTCGATATCGACAGCCGCAACGCGCTGATCCAGGCGCTGAACGAATATTCCGGCGCCGTCATCCTGATCTCGCATGACCGCCATCTGATCGAAGCCACCGCCGACAGGCTGTGGCTCGTCAAGGACGGCACCGTCATGAACTATGACGGCGACCTCGAGGATTACCGCAACACCATCGTTGCTGCATCGCGCGGCGGCAAGGGCGGCAAGAAGAGCCCGGAAGACAAGGCCAACAAGGCCGAGCAGCGCAAGGCCAACGCCGACAAGCGCGCCGCCAACGCACCGCTGAAGAAAAAGATCAACGATGTCGAGGCTTTGACGCAGAAACTGCAGAAGCAGATTCAGGCTCTCGACCGCGAACTGGAAGACCAGGAGATCTACGACAAGTTTCCTGACAAGGCCGCAGCCAAGGTCAAGGAACGCGCCGACCTGATGGCCAAGATCGCCAAGAGCGAAGAGCAGTGGATGTTGCTCTCGGACGAATACGAGGCAGCGATGGCGGGGTGACCGCCAGCGTCGCATTTCCTCCAGGCAAGCAGGCGCAACCTTCATTTAGCCTGTTTGCTTTCCCGCCTCCGTCCCCTGTCTAAAGGACGGATTGCTCGGCTCACGGTCGCGCGATCAACCCAACGTTGATGCCGATCGGCAACAGTCGCCAACATGCGCGCCGGGACCACGACGGCATCTGCGGGCGAACCGCCTTCGTCAACACCTCGTTAACCATAATCAGAAAATATCGTCTCAATATTCCTCCCTTGATTGAGCGATTCCCATGTTCTCACGTCCCGTTGTCGCCGGCCTTCTGGCCAGCCTGATGCTCGCCGGCTGCGCGACAAAACCGACGACAGAGATGTCGCTGAAAACCTCCTACGCGCCGGGCGCTACTGTCACTGCACCGCTCAAGGCCCACGATCCCATTGCCATGGAGCCGACCGCCTGGGGAGGCTACTGGCACCATCTTGCCGGTCGGACACTGACGGTCTCGTCCCTGCACGACCTCAAGCTTGCCGACAAGGAAGTAATCCTCACCTTCGACGATGGCCCGATGCCGGGAAAGACCGAGAAAATCCTTGCGACACTCGACCAGTTCGGCGTCAAGGGTGCCTTCATGATGGTCGGAGAAATGGCCGCCGCCCATCCAGCGATTGCCCGCAAGGTTCTCGACGACGGCAATGCCATCGGCAGCCATACCTACCGCCATCCGGATCTCGCCAGGATGAGCTTCGACATGGCCATAGCCGAGGTCGTCAAAGGCGAGAATGCCGTCTCGAAGGCCATCGGTACCGATGTCAACTTCTTCCGCTTCCCCTATCTCGCCGACACGAAAAGCCTGCGCTCGGCGATTGCCCAGCGCGACATGATCGTCATGGATGTCGATATCGACAGCAAGGATTATTTCACCGTCAAGCCGGCTATCGTCCTCGAGCGTACCATGGAGGAGCTGCATCGGCGCGGTCGCGGCATCATCCTGATGCACGATATCCACCAACGTACTGCGATCATGCTGCCGGGCCTGCTCAACAGACTTGAGAAGGAGGGCTACAAGGTGGTCACGCTTCGCTACGGGCGTGACGCGGCACCGGGCAACGTCATTGCCATGGCCGATCTGAAAATGAGCCGTTAAGCCGCCACTCGCACCAAGCCCGGCCTTGCTCGCGGCCCGCATTCTGATACAAACACCTCAAAAATAATCATACTTTTGAGTGAAACACCGGAACGCGAGCAAGCCCATGTCTTCCAATCCCTCCGCCCCCATCCAGCTCGGCATCGTCGGCGTCGGCAAGATCGTCCGCGACCAGCATCTGCCGTCGATCGCGGCCAATGCGGACTACAACCTGATCGCCACAGCCAGCCGCAACGGCACTGTCGACGGCATCCAGAGTTTCACGACCATCGACGAGATGATTGCCACTGTTCCTGCGATGAACGCCGTGTCGCTGTGCATGCCGCCGCAATACCGCTATGAGGCCGCCTACAAGGCGCTGACGGCGGGCAAGCACGTGTTTCTCGAGAAGCCACCGGGCGCGACACTGAGCGAAGTCCACGACCTCGAAGCGCTGGCGAAGGCCAAGGGCGTGTCGTTGTTTGCAAGCTGGCATTCGCGCTACGCACCGGGCGTCGAGGCCGCAAAGGACTTTCTTGCCGCGACGACGATCAAGAGCATGCATGTCATCTGGAAGGAAGACGTGCGCCACTGGCATCCGAACCAGGACTGGATCTGGCAGGCCGGCGGCCTCGGCGTGTTCGATCCCGGCATCAACGCCCTGTCGATCGTCACCCACATCCTGCCTCGCGCCATCTTCCTCACCGGCGCAACCCTGGAGTTCCCGGAAAACCGCGATGCGCCCATCGCTGCCGACCTGCACTTCAAGGATGCCACCGGAGTGCCCGTGCACGCTGAATTCGACTGGCGCCAGACTGGCAAGCAGAGCTGGGATATCATCGTCGAGACGGAGGCCGGCACGATGCGGCTGGCCGATGGCGGCGCCAAGCTTTTCGTCGACGAAGAACTGAAGCTCGCCGAACCGGAGGCGGAATACCCGTCGCTGTACCGCCGCTTCGCCGAAATCGTCAAGGCCGGCACATCGGACGTCGATCTCGCCCCCCTCCGCCACGTCGCCGACGCCTTCATGCTCGGCAAGCGCAAGTTCGTGGAAGCGTTCCACGATTGATCTGCGGGTTCCAGATGCGTGCGAAGGCGCTTGAATAAGAGGTAGTGTTCGCATTAATTCCGGGGTCGAAAATGCAGCGGAATGAAGAATCAGCCTACGGTCTTGGCGTCAAACATAAGCTCGTCGTGCTCGCGGAGCCCGACGACCGATGGCCTAAGGCCTACGCCGAGGAAGCCGAATGCATCCGGCTTGTACTGGGTGCACTTGCGATCGATATCCAGCACTTCGGAAGCACTTCGATACCGGGCATCAGGGCGAAGCCCGTTATCGATATCATCGTCGGCATCCGTCGTTTCGAAGACGGTAGTGACTGTATCAAGCCGATGGAATCCATTGGCTACGATTATGCCGGCGCAGATATCGTTCCGGATGACCATATTTTCGGACGTGGTATCAAGCAGCAGACGCGCACCCATCTCGTGCATATTGTAGAACATCAAGGTTTTCATTGGAGGCGAAACCTGCTGTTTCGCGACAAACTCCGCACGAATGCCGCCCTGGCGTCTGAGTATGAAGATCTTAAGATTTCTCTTGCAGCCAAATTTTCCGGGGACCGCGCCGCCTATACGGACGCGAAGAAAGCTTTCATCGACAAGGTAGTCGGGAACGGGTGACCCCTCGCCTCGACTACCTAAATCTTCAGGTCAGGCCTTCTTTTCCCAGCGACCTTCCTGGGTCTGCTGCCAGTAGGTGAGCTTGTGGCCCTCGGCTTTCAGCTTTTTCCACTGGGCCCGGGCACCTTCCAGTTGTGACTGATCGTAGCCGTCAAACATGAAGACGACGCGGTCGTAGACGTCGATCTCTTCAGCTTCGGCACCGTCGACGAAGAAGCGGACCTTGGCATCGTTGACATTTTCCGGCGACAGCGTCAGCAGCACCGGCTGGTGTTCTGGCGCCTCGCCGGCATCGGTGCCATGAGGAAGGAAACTGTCCTCGCGGAATGTCCACAAATGGCTGTCGAGCAGGTCGCGCCGAGCCGGGTCGCGACCTTGCACCGCCACCCGCCAGCCACGCTCGACGCTTTTGTCGAGCAATGGCGGCAGGGCGTCCTCGAGCTTTGATTCCGTCAGATGATAGAACAGCACCTCGGTCATCGGGCGATCTCGTTTTTACCGATCACTGCTCGTAGTGCCGGCGCACGAGTTCGTCGAGCAGGCGGACGCCAAAGCCTGAACCCCAGGACTGGTTGATCTCGTCGAGCGGCGAGCCGAGGGCCGTTGCTGCAATGTCGAGATGGGCCCATGGAGTGTCCTTCACGAAGCGCTTGATGAATTGTGCGGCGGTGATCGATCCGGCCTGGCGGCCGCCGCTGTTTTTCATGTCGGCGAACTTGCTGTCGATCAGCTTGTCGTAGTCCTTGCCGAGCGGCATCCGCCAAAGGCGCTCATTGGTGGCAAGACCGGCGGCCGTCAGGCGTTCGGCAAGCGTGTTGTCGTTGGAAAACAAGCCTGCATGCTGGCTGCCGAGGGCAACGACGATGGCGCCGGTGAGCGTCGCCAGATTGACCATGAATTGCGGCTTGAACCGGTCGTTTGTGTACCAGATGGCATCGCCGAGAACGAGACGGCCTTCGGCATCTGTATTGATGATCTCGATCGTCTGGCCGGACATGGACGTGACGATGTCGCCGGGGCGCTGGGCGTTGCCGTCGGGCATGTTCTCAACGAGGCCGAGGACGCCGACGACATTGGCCTTGGCGCCGCGTGCCGCCAGCGTGTGCATCAGGCCGATAACGGCAGCGGCGCCGCCCATGTCGCCCTTCATGTCCTCCATCCCGGCCGATGGCTTGATGGAAATGCCGCCGGTATCGAAGACGACGCCCTTGCCGATGAAGGCGATCGGTGCCTCGCCGGGCTTGCCGCCGTTCCACTGCATGATTGCCAGACGCGGCGGGCGGACGGACCCCTGGGCTACGCCCAGCAGCGCGCCCATGCCAAGCGTCCGCATGTCGCGCTCGGTGAGAATCTCGACGGTCACGCCGAGCTTTTCCAACTCCTTGGCCTTGGCGGCGAATTCGACGGGACCGAGGACGTTTGGCGGCTCGTTGACCAGGTCTCGGGCGAGGTTGACGCCGGCCGCAATCGCTTCCGAATCGCCGAACAGGACATCGGCTTGCGCAGCCTTGGCAGTGACGATGGTCACCTTGATTGCCTTGCTGGTCTTCTCGTCGTCTTCGCCCTTGCGGGTCTTGTAGGTATCGAAGCTGTAGGCGCGCATCAGCATGCCCAGCGCGAAATCGGCAGCATTCTGCGGGGTGACGTCGGCACCCGGGCTGTCGACGAAAACCGTCACGGTCTCGACCTTCTTCATGCGCGCTGCAGCGACGCCGCCGAGCTTCAACCAGTCATGCGGCGTGGTATCGGCCGGCTTGCCCGTCCCTATCACCAGGATCCTCTCGACGGAGGACCCTTCCGGCGCGACGATATCGAGGGTCTTCAGAGACTTTGCAGAATAGCCGGCGATGCGGGTTGCCTTGGCAACGGTGTTAGCAGGATCGACGTGCTCCGCGCCGGCCGGTCGCTCGCTGCCGATACCTTGGAGGAGGACAGCCAGTCCCGTCGTCGGCCGTGCCGAGGGTGCAAAGGAGATTTCGAATTTCACAGACATGTCAGCTCCACGATGTGCCCGATGCCGGGTCTTTGATGTGGGATCATTTAGGGTTTCCCCATTGAATACAAGCTTAAGGGCCACAAAGCCTGCATTAGTTCGCAGCAAACTGCGCGTACCCGTCGTAGCAAGCCCCACACCCATACACTTTATATCCATGGGAAATCTGGAGCGCGAAGGGGGTGGTTGCCGGGTCTGCAAAGCGGCTGTCGTCCACCTCCGATCACAAACGACACACCATGGAAATATTTCGAGAAATTAACGAAATTTTCGCGTGCCGCTTGTCGCAAAAAAATAACAAACAGCGTAGAGGAATTGGAACTGCGAGGCCTGAGGGCTTTCGGAGACGCGTCGCATCAAGGGCCGGCATGAAACTACTTGAATCCTATATTACCCGGCGTGTCGGTTTGATGTTTCTGGTGGCGCTGCTGCCGGTGCTTGCCATCATCTGGACGACTCAGGTGTTGCAGCGCATCAATCTGGTGACGGACAGCGGCCAGTCGATGGGGTCGTTTGCGACGCTTGCCACCCTCATCCTGCCAACGATCATTCCCGTCGTGCTGCCTTTCGCCCTGGTGATCGGCATCACGCAGACGCTAACTGCCATGAACACCGATTCGGAATTGACGGTGATGGAGGCTGCGGGTGCCAACCGGATGGTGATCATCCGCCCGATCATGCTTCTGGCCGTCGCCGTCAGTATTTTCTCCTTTGCCGTCGACAATATGGTTGAGCCAAAGGCGCGTGTCGCGGCGCGCGACATGGTCGCTGCCGCCTATGCCGACCTTCTGTCCACGGTCATCGAGGAAAAGAACTTCCGCCGAATCGAAGACGGCCTCTATGTCGAGATCTCCCAGCGGATGTCGGGGCGTATCCTCAAGGGCCTGTTCGTCGCCGATTCCCGCGATCCGGCCTTCGACCTTATCTATTACGCCAAGGAAGGCGCCGTCGATCCGAGCGGCAAGTCGCTGCTGATGCATGACGGCGAAGTGCACCGCAAAACCGTCGACGGCAACGTCTCGGTCATCAAGTTCGACAGCTATTCATTCGACCTCTCGGATCTTAGCCAGAGCCGTGGCCAGGCCAATCTTCGCTCCGGCGACAGAAGCCTGCCATTCCTTCTGCATCCCGATCCGAACGATGCCGACTACAAGGCGAAACCGACAGGCTACCGTGCCGAGCTTCACCGTCGCCTGACGGACTGGATGCTGCCGGCGATCTTCGCGCTGATCTCCCTCGTCATTGCCGGCGACGCCCGGTCCCATCGTGAGGCACGCCTGCATCCGATGGTGTCGGCGCTTACCATCTCATTCGGCCTGCGCTGGGCGGATTTCTATGCCGCCAACCAGATCGAAGCCGCGCCCTATTTCATCGGCGTTCTCTATGCAATCAACATCGGTTCGATCCTGATCTGCATCTTCCTGCTGTCACGCACGAAGAAGCGGACCATGCCAACGACCTTGCGCAATCGCATCAGCGGATGGTGGCTGCGGGCGCAGGCGAAAATGCCGGCATCCGGTGGGAAATCGAGCGGAGGCAACGCATGATTTTCGGCACCCTGAACCGCTATTTCTTCCTCCGCTATGCCATCACCACCGGCTGGTTCTTCGTCGGCGTGACGGCCATCGTCTTCCTCGCCGATTTCAGCGAAAATGCCGGCAGGCTCTCCGGCCTTCCCGGCTATACCGTCGCCATCGGGCTGCTGATGACCGCCGTCCGCCTGCCGCTCATCCTGCAGCAAACGATGCCGTTTCTCGTGCTGTTCGTCGGCATGACGACGCTGATCGCGCTCAATCGTCGCTACGAACTGGTGATTGCCCGCGCCGCCGGCATTTCCGTCTGGCAATTCATGGCGCCGTTCATTTTCGGCGCGTTTATCGTCGGGCTGCTGACAATGCTGGTGCTTAACCCGATCGCGGCAGCCGGCCAGCGGCAGGCGGATGCGCTCGAGGCGGACCTGCGCGGCGACCCGTCCTATCACAACCGGCTCTCCGTGCCGTGGCTGCGCCAGATCGCCCGCGACGATGATGTCATCATTGGCGCGAAAACCGTTGTCGACAACGGCATGACGCTGATGAACGCGGTTTTCATCCACTTCAATCCACAGGGCGACGTGGTGCTTCGGCAGGACGCAAACTCTGCTAAGTTGGAAGATGGTTACTGGCTTCTTACCGGCGTTGTGGAGCGTGCTCCGGGGGAGATCCCTGCGCACAAGGCTACGGTGCGCGTCCGTACGAATTTGAAACAGGATTTCGTGTCCCAACGGCTGGCACAGCCTGAAACCATTGCTTTTTATGATCTTTCTAATCGAATTGAGATCGCACGAAGCTTTGGTATATCTACCAAGGCGTTGGAGACGCAGTTTAACTCCCTGCTTTCACAACCCTTCCTCATGGTGGCAATGACTCTCATTGCCGCAACCGTGTCTCTAAAATTCAGCCGTTTCAACCAGTCACGTTCCGTGATTCTGGGTGGAATACTCGCAGGCTTCGTGCTTTATGTCGTCAACGTGCTTGTAAAGGCATTCGGAAGTAGTGGCGTTGTGCCTCCCTTCGTGGCGACATGGATACCCGTGGTCGTCGCCTTGGCTTTGGGCGCAACGATCCTGCTTCATCAGGAGGATGGCTAGTGGCGGTCACTAACCGCAAACAGATCAGAAAGCTCTCGGCTGTCGTATTGGCAGCACTGAGTGCCTACGTCGCGACGTCGCCTGCCGTATTCGGCCAGGACGGCTCGCCAATGAAAACCGCGAAGGTCAATGTACCGGCTGATTCGAAGCTGGTGCTGTCCTCGAACGAGCTGATCTATAACAAGGACACACAGGTCGTCACCGCTAACGGCGCGGTGCAGATCAACTATGGCGGCTACAAGATGGTCGCCCAGCAGGTCGTCTACAATCAGAAGACCGGCCGGATGATGGCGCTCGGCAATGTCGAGCTCATCACGCCCGACGGCAATCGCATGTATGGCGACAAGATGGACGTCACCGACAGTTTCTCGGATGGCTTCGTCGATTCGCTGCGCATCGAAATGCCGGACAACACCCGCCTTGCCTCCGAAAAGGCCGAGCGGGTTGGCGGTACGCAGATGATCCTGACCAAGGGCATCTACACGGCCTGCCTCGCCTGCACCAAGCTCGGCAAGGCACCGCTGTGGCAGGTGAAGGCGCAGCGCGTCGTCCAGAACGGCGTGACGCATACGGTTCGCCTGGAGCACGCCCGGTTCGAACTGTTCGGCCTGCCGATTGCCTACATTCCGTGGATCGAAGTTCCGGACAACACGGTCAAGCGCAAGTCCGGCTTTCTGTTCCCGACCTTCAGCGTCTCGCAAAACCTTGGTTTTGGCGCCAAGGTTCCCTATTACTACGTCATCTCGCCAAGCATGGACGCAACCGTCAGCGCGACGGGTTACACCACGCAGGGATTCCTGCTCGAAGGCGAATTCCGCCAGCGGCTTGAAAACGGCACCTATACGATCCGGGCTGCCGGTATCGACCAGAACAAGCCCGATGCCTTCACTGCAGGCACAAGCGACGCGGAATCAAAGACCCGTGCGTTGATCGCCTCCAAGGGCGATTTCCAGATCAATCCACGCTGGACGTTCGGCTGGGATGTGATGGCGCAGACGGACAACAACTTTGCCCGTACCTACGGCATCGAGGGTCTCAACCAGAGCACCCACACCAACGAGGTCTATTTGACGGGTCTCGGCAAGCGCAATTATTTCGATATGCGCGGCTTCTATTACGACGTGCAGGACGCCACCGAAAACAGCGACAGCGAGAAGCAGCAGGCGATCGCTGCCCCGGTGATCGACTACCACTATGTCGATCCCAAGCCCGTTTACGGCGGCGAACTTTCGGCGACGATGAACTTCACCAACATCTCGCGCCAGGAAGTGGCTGCGCGCGACCTCAGCGACCTGACGACCAAGGATCGGTTTGAAGGACTGAAGGGCGACACCAGCCGCCTGACGACCGAATTGCAGTGGCAGCGGACTTTCGCGACGCAGGGTGGTCTCCTCCTCACCCCGTTGATGGCAGCACGTGGCGATGCCTACGGCCTCGGCATGGACTCGCCGAATTCGATCGGCACCAACTACAGCTATTCCGGCAACTACGACGACAGCAGCACGGCCGCACAGGGCATGCTGACGGCCGGGATCGAAGCGAAATACCCGATCATGGTCTCAACGGCGAACAGCACACACGTGTTCGAGCCGATTGCACAGCTTTACGTTCGTCCGAACGAGACGCTGGCAGGCAGGCTGCCGAACGAAGATGCGCAGAGCTTCGTCTTCGACGCCAGCAACCTCTTCAATCGCGACAAGTTCTCGGGCTTCGACCGTATCGAAGGCGGCACGCGCGCCAATGTCGGTATCCGCTACACCGGCAGCTTCGACAGCGGCTACAAGCTGACGAGCATTGTCGGCCAGTCCTACCAGCTGGCTGGACAGAACTCTTTCGATACGGCGGACCTTGTAAACGCCGGTGCCGAGTCTGGCCTCGAAGACAGTGTTTCCGACTATGTCGCCATGGCGTCTCTATCGACACCGCAGGGCTTGTCGCTGACGGGCTCCTACCGCCTCGATCACAAGGATATGTCGTTCAAGCGTGGTGACTCGACGCTCGGATATGCGAATGCCGACTTCCAGACCTCGGTTACCTACACGCATATCAAGGCGCAGCCCGAATACGGCTTCACCTCCGACAACGACGAAATCCAGACACGCGCCCAGATCAACTTCAAGGACTACTGGGCGATCTTCGGGACGGTCAGCTACGACCTGAACAACAACGATGTGACGCGTCGTGGCGTCGGACTTTCCTACAGCGACGAATGCACAATCTTCAGCATCTCCTACCTGTCGAAAAGCGACAGCGTAGACCAGACCGCCAGCGACTGGTCCATCGGTGCCAAGATCACCTTCCGTACCCTTGGCGACATCAATGTCGGCAGCGCGTCGGACACCACCTTCTAGCATCAAGCGCACGGTGACCGGATTTCCATCCGGTCACCGTTATATCGCTGCCCAAAGATCCCATTCCGTGCAAAATCCGTGTCATTGTTTCGCCGCAAGGATTGTGCAATTCCATAGCCTTGCTGTAGATGGTCGGCAGGAAACGTTGGCCCGTCCGGATACGTCCGGGACAGGAGCGGCCAACCGCTGGGACCTTTGAGAGGGATAGTCGATGTTTGCTGGACAGAACCCGGTACGCGCCATTTTAACCGGCGCTGTCGCCTTGGCCATTGCCACATCACTGCCGATCTCGGGCCAGGCTGCGCCACAACAGCGGGGCGCTCCTCCGGCCGTCGCATCGGGCACCAGCGAGGTCAAGGTCCTCGTCAACAATGAAGTCATCACCAGCGGCGACATCGCCAAGCGTATCAACTTCATGCGCCTGCAGCACCAGACGGGCGACTTGCCCAAGCTCGCCAAGGAGCAGCTGGTCACGGAACTGCTGAAGCGCCAGGAAATCCAGCGCGTTCGCATGTCGGTGTCGACAACGGATGTCGATGCTTCCTATGCCCGCTTTGCCGCAAGCAACAAGATGAAGACGGAGCAGCTGAACGAGGTCCTCACAAAGACCGGCGTCACGCCCGCACACTTCAAAGCTTATATCGCCATCCAGATGAGCTGGCCACGCGTTCTGAATGCGCGCTTCGGCGCCAGCGGCAAGCTGTCGCCCGACGAGCTCATCACCCGCATGACGCAGAACAAGAACAACACGTCGACCACGGAATATTTCCTCAAGCAGGTGATCTTCGTGGTCCCCGCCGCCAAGAAGGGAACGCTGGAAGCCAAGCGCAAGGCCGAAGCAGATGCCTCGCGCGCCAAATTCCCGGGATGCGAGCAGGCCAAGGTGTTTGCCGCCACGATGCATGACGTCTCGGTGCGCGACCTCGGCCGCGTTCTTGCGCCGGAACTGCCAACCCAGTGGAAGCCGCTGGTCGAGGGCGCGACCGGCAACACAACGTCTTCCATCGTCACGGACCGTGGCGTCGAGTATCTGGCCATTTGCTCCAAGCGTCAGGTCAGCGACGATGTCGCCGCCGCTGCCGTCTTCCGCCAGGAAGATCTTGGCAAGAACGCCCAGGGCGAGGCCACCGGCAACGAGAAGAAATACGTGGATGAACTGCGCTCCAAGGCGCAGATCATCTACCGCTGATCTCTTCGGATGACAGCGTTCAACACCCGGCCACTGGCGCTTACCCAGGGCGACCCTGCCGGCATAGGCCTCGACATAACGCTTGACGCGTGGATGCGCCGCACGGAGCTGGGGCTTGCGCCGTTCCTTTTCATCGGCGATCCGGCTGCCCTCGGCGTACGCGCCCGGTTGCTGGGACGGGAGATTCCCCTTCGGGAATGCGATGCTGCGCAGGCCTGCTCGATCTTCGCCACCGCGCTGCCGGTTCTGCCGGTGGCTTCGGGTGTCGACGTGGCTGCTGGCGTGCCGCATGTTTCGACCGCGCGCGGCACCATCGCTGCGATCGAGACTGCCGTACAGCTGACAATGGCAGGAGAGGCTGCAGCTGTCGTGACGAACCCGATTGCCAAGTCCGTGCTATACGAGGCCGGCTTCGGCTTTCCCGGCCATACGGAATTTCTGGCGGACCTTGCAGGCCGCCACAGCGGCAAGCGCTTCATGCCTGTGATGATGCTGGCCGGCCCGAAATTACGAGCCATACCGGTAACGATCCACATTCCCCTGAAGGACGTGCCGACAGCGCTGACAGCAGACCTCATCATCGAGACCTGCCGGATTACGCACGCCGATCTCAAGGCCCGTTTCGGCATTGCCCGCCCCCGGCTTGCTGTAGCCGGGCTCAATCCTCATGCCGGCGAGGACGGGACGCTCGGTAGCGAGGACAAGGACATCATCCACCCCGCCATCGAGGTATTGCGCGCCGAGGGTATCGACGCCTTCGGCCCGCTTCCGGCCGACACCATGTTCCACGACGACGCACGCCATCGCTACGATGTGGCTATCTGCATGTATCATGACCAGGCGCTGATCCCGGCCAAAGCGCTCGGGTTCGACGACTCCGTCAACGTGACGCTCGGCCTTCCCTTCGTCCGCACATCGCCGGACCACGGCACCGCCTTCGGCATTGCCGGCAAGGGCATTGCCAAGGCGGACAGTCTCGTGGCAGCCCTGAAGCTTGCTGCCGACCTTGCCCGTGTCGACAGGATATCTGCCTGATGGCCGCTCTCGACGGGCTGCCTCCCCTTCGCGATGTCATCGAGCGGTTTGGGCTCGATGCACGCAAGGCGCTGGGACAGAATTTCATTCTCGACCTCAACCTGACGCAGCGCGTGGCGCGGACGGCCGGCAACCTTGAGGGCGTTACCGTCATCGAGGTCGGGCCCGGTCCCGGGGGACTGACGCGGGCAATCTTAGCGCTCGGTGCCAAGAAGGTCATAGCCATCGAGCGCGACCCGCGCTGCCTGCCGGCGCTAGCGGAGATTGCTGCCCATTATCCCGGCCGGTTGGAGGTGATCGAAGGCGATGCGCTGAAGATCGACTTTGCCGCGCTGGCGACAGATGGCCCCGTGCGGGTCATCGCCAACCTCCCCTACAATGTTGGCACACAGTTGCTGCTGAACTGGCTGCTGCCAGCCGTTTGGCCGCCGTTCTGGCAATCGCTGACACTGATGTTCCAGAAGGAAGTCGGCCAGCGCATCGTCGCTGCCGAGGGCGACAATCATTACGGACGACTGGGCGTGATCTGTGGCTGGCGCACGGAGGCCTACGCGGCTTTCGATATCTCGCCGCAGGCTTTCACGCCGCCGCCCAAGGTCACCTCGTCGGTGATCCACCTGACACCTCGCGAAAACCCGATCCCCTGCTCCGTCGCTAAGCTCGAGCGTGTCACCGAGGCGGCTTTTGGCCAGCGCCGCAAGATGCTGCGCCAGAGTGTCAAATCGCTCGGTGGGGAAGTGCTGCTGGCGCGCGCCGACATCGACCCGACAAGGCGGGCCGAAACATTGTCCGTGGAAGAGTTCTGCCGGCTGGCGAACTGCCTCTAGAGTTTCGGCACTTCTTCCAGCAAGCCCCGAATGAAATCGAACATACCATGGCGACGGTCGCGGCGCAGACGCTCGGCCTTGACGATCGACTGCACCGAATCGAAGGCTGTGTTCAGATCCTCGTTGACCAGAACATAATCGTACTCCCGCCAGTGCTCGATTTCGGCGCGGGAATTCTGCAGCCGCGTCGCAATCACCGCCTCCGAGTCTTCGGCACGGCGATGCAGTCGGGACTGAAGTTCCGTCATGGTCGGCGGCAGGATGAAGACCGAGACCACGTCTGCCGCCATCTTGTCCTGCAACTGTTGGGCGCCCTGCCAGTCGATATCGAACAGCATGTCGCGGCCCTCGGCCATCGCCGTCTCGACAGGCTCGCGCGGCGTGCCGTAGAAATTGCCATGAACCTCTGCCCATTCCAGAAGTGCATCGGCATCGCGCATCCGCTCGAACTCGCGCTGCGAGACGAAGTGGTAGTGGACATCGGCGATTTCACTCGGGCGACGCTGGCGCGTGGTGACGCTGACGGAGAGGCTGAGTTGCTTGTCGTCGGCCAGCAGCGTGCGGGCAATGGTCGATTTGCCGGCGCCCGATGGCGAGGAGATGACCAGCATCAGACCGCGTCGGGCGATTGGCAACGATGGCGAGATCGCCGTATTCATCATTCACTCCAAATTCTGAACTTGTTCGCGAAACTGGTCGATGACCACCTTCAATTCGATGCCGGCGTTGGTAACGGCTGCGGCATTCGATTTCGAACAGACGGTATTCGATTCGCGGTTAAATTCCTGTGCAAGAAAATCGAGCTTGCGCCCTATCGGGCCACCTTTCCTCATCAATTCGCGAGAGGCGGCGACATGGGCCATCAGCCGGTCTATCTCCTCGCGCAAATCCGCCCTGGTGGCGATGAGCGCCGCCTCTGCGTGAAGCCTGTCGCGATGCAGCCCGGAGGCTGCGTCCATCAACAAAGCGACCTGGGCTGCAAGCCTCGTGGCGATTTCAGCCGGCGACCGCGACGGATCGCGCTCTATGGTATCCGTCAGCGTCTCGATGGTGGCGACCTGGTCGAGCAGGACGTGGGCCAGCGCCTGTCCTTCCTCCTCCCGCATGGTCCTGAGGTCGTAGAGCGCACCCTCGAGCCCAGCCATGATGTCGGCGTCGCGGCTGGCGACTGCATCGTCACCTTCGGGGGTCTCGCGAAACTCTATGATGCCGCGGATCGCCATCAGCGTATCGAGCTTCAGCGGCGCGGGATCGATGATGCCGGCCAGCTGATCGCGCATGGCAAGTACGGTGGCGAGTGCTGCCTGGTTGACGACCGCTTCGAAGCGGTTTTCGTCGGCCGAGATCGACAGGCTTGCCTGAATGTTGCCACGGGAAAACTGCAGCGGAACAAGGCGCCGGATGTCGAGTTCCAGACGCTCTAGGCCGGGCGGCAGGCGCAGGCGCAAGTCGAGCCCCTTGCCGTTGACCGAGCGCAGTTCCCAGGCCCAGCGGTAGCGACCGCTGGTGCCTTCACGCCGGGCAAATCCTGTCATGGACTGCAGTGCCATCAGCGTCTCCGTGCTTTGCTTCGGGTTACTTCTTCTTTGCCGGCGTCACGGCACCATTTTCTTCAGGCTGGCCGTCGACAACGATATCGGTGCTGTTGACGCCCTTGTCGGCCAGGATCTTGCGCCAGCGCTTGACGTTGGCGTTATGCTCTTCCAGCGTCGCGGAAAAGACATGCCCGCCACTGCCGTCGGCTACAAAGTAGAGATCCTGCGACTTCCAGGGGTTGGCCGTGGCTTCGAGTGCATCGCGTCCGGGATTGGCAATCGGCGTCGGCGGCAAACCCTTGATGATGTAGGTGTTGTACGGCGTTTCCTTCTTCAGGTCCGATTGGTAGATCGGCCGGTCTGTCGGCTTGCCGTCCCCGCCGAACAGACCGTAGATCACGGTTGGATCAGACTGAAGGCGCATGTTCTTGGCGAGGCGGTTGATGAATACCGACGCTACATGTGCACGCTCGTCGGCAAGGCCGGTTTCCTTTTCGACGATCGATGCCAGTATGACGAGTTCCTGCTTGCTGGCGAATGGCAGGTTGGCGTCACGCTTTTCCCAGATCTGGTCGACCAGTTTCTTCTGGGCCGCAGCCATCTGGTCGACAATCTCGGCACGCTTCGCGCCGCGAGAAAACTTGTAGGTGTTCGGCTCGAGACTTCCCTCCGGCGGCAGGGCAGACGGCAGTTCGCCCTCGAGTATGGGATCGGCCTGAAGCTTGTTGAAGATCTGGCGAGTTGTCAGGCCCTCCGGCAGCGTGACGGAATAGAGAATGGACTTGCCGGACTCCATCAACTCCATGATGTCCTTCATGGACGCGCCGGCCTTGATCTCGTATTCGCCGGCCTTCAGTGTATCGCCGTCGCGGAGTTGACGGGCCGCGAGATATTTGAATATCCGAGCATCAGAAATGATGTTGCTGGCCTCCAGCCGAGAAGCGATTTCGGATGGACCCGCTCCGTTACGGACGATGAAGTTGGCATTGGTGGTCAGCGGTCCGGGCGACTGGTAGGTCGAGACGACATAGTAGAAGCCGATGACGCCCAGCGCGATGACGAAGACGACAAGCGTCATCAGGAAGTTCAGGAAGATGACCATCTGGCTGCGGGCCTTGCGGGACCGCTTCGGTGGCTCCGGCACGCGTTCGGGACGCAATGCCTCGTTTGGCGATTTAGGAATGATCGGTCCCTTCTGCCCCGCCGGCGTATCCCCGTTCTGGTTCGTGTCGTTCACCGGCAGTCCCTTCTTCTTGTCTTTGTCCGCTCTTGACCAAGCAATGCGGCAAAAACAGGTTCAGGATCTTCCGCACACACGTGGTGCGCGAAAAATCAGCCGTTACCTGCCTCTAAGCCTCATAGCGGCGCAGAACGAGCGACGCGTTGGTTCCGCCAAATCCGAAGGAGTTCGACAGCGCAATGTTGACATCGCGCTTGCGCGCGGTGTGCGGTACCAGATCGATCGCGGTTGGCCGCTCCGGATTGTCGAGGTTCAGCGTCGGCGGCACGATATTGTCGCGGATCGCCAATGCCGAGAAAATCGCCTCGATTGCTCCGGCCGCTCCGAGGAGATGTCCGGTCGCCGACTTGGTGGACGACATCGAGATCTTCGAAGCGGAGGCGCCGACCAGTCGCTCGACGGCGCCAAGCTCGATCGTATCGGCCATGGTCGATGTGCCATGGGCATTGATGTAGTCCACATCGGCTGCCGTGACGCCCGCACGCTTCAAGGCAGATGTCATGCAGCGGAAAGCGCCCTCGCCGTTTTCTGACGGTGCGGTGATGTGGTAGGCGTCGCCGGACAGGCCATAGCCGACCACTTCCGCATATATCTTGGCGCCGCGCGCCTTGGCGTGTTCGAGTTCCTCGAGCACGACGATGCCAGCTCCCTCGCCCATGACAAAGCCGTCGCGGTCGTTGTCGTAAGGGCGCGAAGCCTTCTGTGGATCGTCGTTGTGCTGGGTCGACAACGCCTTGCAGGCGGCAAATCCAGCCATGGCAATGCGGCAAACGGGAGCCTCGGCACCGCCGGCAACCATCACGTCAGCATCGCCAAAGGCGATGAAGCGGGCGGCGTCGCCGATGGCATGGGCCCCGGTGGAACAGGCCGTGACGACGGCGTGGTTCGGGCCGCGCAGCTTGTGGCGAATAGAGACCTGGCCGGACACAAGATTGATCAGACGGCCGGGAATGAAAAACGGAGAGATGCGCCGGGGACCCTTGTCACGCAACGTGTAGCCGGCCTCGACGATGCCTTCCAGACCCCCGATACCGGAGCCGATCATCACACCGGTAGCAATCTGGTCCTCGTCGGTCTTCGGATGCCAGCCGGCATCGTTCAGCGCCATATCGGCGGCGGCCATGCCGTAGATGATGAAGGGATCGACCTTGCGCTGTTCCTTCGGCTCCATCCAGTCGTCGGCATTGAACGTGCCGTCGCTACCGTCGCCGACGGGAACCCGGCAGGCGATCTTGGCAGGCAAATCGGAAACTTCGAATTCGGTGATCAGGCGGGCGCCGTTGTGGCCGGCGAGCAAGCGTGTCCAGGACACCTCCGTGCCACACCCCAAAGGAGATACCATGCCGGTACCCGTGATAACGACACGTCTCATCGCCCTCAGCCCCTGTCTTCGCGCATGTCATGCATATCATATGGAAAGTCCGGCATGACCGGACGAAAAAGGGCGGACTCCATGAGCCCGCCCTTTAATATTGCCAAGCTGTTAAGCCTGGGCCTTTTCGATGAACTTTACAGCGTCGCCAACCGTCAGAATGGAGTCGGCGGCGTCGTCCGGGATTTCAACGCCGAATTCTTCTTCGAATGCCATGACCAGTTCGACAGTGTCGAGCGAGTCCGCACCCAGGTCGTCGATGAAGCTGGCGCCTTCAACAACCTTGTCGGCGTCGACGCCAAGATGATCAACAACAATTTTCTTAACGCGTTCTGCGATATCGCTCATGTCGGTTTCCTCGACCTTATTTCCTGATCAGAATGCCGTCTGGCACCCCTACCCTGTTTTCAACCTGCAGCACTCAATCGGAGCACCGTTGGCAAACCCGTTCAACCCGGCTTGAGATACCACAAAACCGCGCAATAACGGCATGTAGAATCTGCGTATTCGGGACGACTGTTCACAGTCATGGCCCGATTAACATGCTTTATCTCTGTCGCAAAGCCTGAAAATCAACCCTACGGGCCCGCCCAACAAGCTGTTGGGGACAAATTCTCTCCCCAACCGCAATTTCCATTTCAGATCATGGCCATGCCGCCGTTGACGTGCAGCGTCTGCCCCGTCACGTAGGCTGCTTCGCTGGATGCGAGATAGGCGACGGCCGCAGCGATCTCGGCACCGGTGCCCATGCGCTTCATCGGGATGGCGCCCATGATGCCGTCCTTCTGCTTGTCGTTCAACTTATCGGTCATTGCGCTGGCGATGAAGCCCGGCGAAACGCAGTTGACGGTGACGTTGCGCGTGGCGATTTCCTGGGCCAGCGATTTTGTCATGCCGATCATGCCGGCCTTCGAGGCGCAGTAGTTCGCCTGGCCCGGATTGCCGGTCGTACCGACGATCGACGTGATGTTGATGATGCGGCCGTAGCGGCGGCGCATCATCGGATGCGTGAGTTCGCGAGTCAGTCGAAATGTCGAGGTCAGGTTGATCTCGATGACATTATCCCAGTCTTCGTCGCTCATGCGCACGAACAGGCCGTCCTTTGTAATGCCGGCATTGTTGACGAGAATATCGACGCCTTCGAGTTCTGCCTCTGCCTTGGCGGCGAGCGCCTTGACTTCGTCGCGGTCGGAAAGGTTGGCCGGGAAGATCTTGACGCGATCGCCGAGTTCGGCTGCCAGTGCCTCGAGCTTTTCGACACGAGTCCCGTGCAGGCCGACGATGGCGCCCTGGGCGTGCAGCGTGCGGGCGATTTCCTCGCCGATGCCGCCGGTGGCGCCGGTAATCAGGGCCTTGCGGCCGGTCAGGTCAAACATGTGAGTTTCCTCATTCCTGGATGTTGCGTGCTTGGTAGCGCACTCGGTCAGCCGACGAGGCCGGCAAGCGCTGCTTCGATATCAGCGGGCGAATTGACGGCGATGCCGGTCACAGACTTGTCGATGCGCTTGGCAAGCCCGGTCAGCACCTTGCCGGCACCGACTTCATAGAGCGTCGTCACATCGTTGGCGGCAAACCACTGAACCGTCTCGCGCCAGCGAACCTGGCCTGTGACCTGCTCGACCAAGAGCGCGGCAATCTCGCCGGCATCGGTGACGGGAGCAGCACGGACATTGGCGATGACAGGCACGATAGGATCGGACATCTTGACGTTGGCGAGCGCTTCGCGCATCGCGTCTGCGGCCGGTGCCATCAGGCTGGAATGGAAGGGTGCGGAGACCGGCAGCAGGATCGCCCGCTTGGCGCCCTTTTCGGTCGCCAGTGCCGCCGCCTTCTCGATGGCTGCCTTCTCGCCCGAGATCACGATCTGGCCGCCACCATTGTCATTGGCGATCTGGCAGGCGCCGAGCGCCGATGCTTCCTCGCAGACGGCAACAACGTCCGCCTGCTCGAGCCCGATGATAGCAGCCATCGCGCCGGTGCCGACGGGAACAGCTGCCTGCATGGCGTTGCCGCGGATGCGCAGAAGACGGGCGGTGTCGGCGAGCGTGAAGGTGCCGGCAGCACAGAGCGCCGAGTATTCGCCGAGCGAATGGCCGGCGACATAGCCGACCTTACCCTTGAGATCGAGTCCGCGGGCTTGCAGAACCCGAAAAGCGGCCACCGATACGGCCATCAACGCCGGTTGGGCATTGGCCGTCAGCGTCAGCTTGTCTTCGGGGCCGTTGAATATCGTCTCGGAAAGTGCCTCGCCGAGGGCATCATCGACCTCGGCAAAGACCGCGCGGGCTTCGGGAAACTGCTCGGCCAGATCCTTGCCCATGCCGACGGCCTGGCTTCCCTGACCCGGGAATGTGAAAGCAACAGTCATTGTTTGGCGTCCTTGTTTGGCTTCCCAATCGGCATTCTTGTCCCCGGAGTCAAGAGCGCAGGCCTGATGGCACCGGGCTTTTGCGGATGCTAAGGCCCACGAATTTTTCTTGCACTTGCGAGAATTAGACCTAAATTCCCGCCGTCCTCCCGGACATGCATTCCCGCCAGATCCAAGGTTTTCCCATGAAATATCAGAATTTAGGCCGCACAGGCATTTCGATTTCGCAAATCTGCCTTGGCACCATGACCTGGGGCACGCAGAACAGCGAAGCCGAGGCCCGCGAGCAGATGGATTTCGCCGTCGAGAAGGGCATCAACTTCTTCGATACCGCCGAAATGTACCCCGTTACGCCCCTGTCGGCCGAGACGCAGGGCCGCACCGAAGAGCATATCGGCACCTGGTTCGAAAAAACCGGCAAGCGCACGGATATCGTACTCGCCACCAAGGTTGCCGGCAACGGACGTTCCTATCTGCGCGGAGGCCAGGGCGCCGACGCCGCCAATATCCGCCTTGCGCTCGAGGCCAGCCTGAAGCGCCTGAAAACCGACTATATAGACCTCTACCAGATCCACTGGCCGAACCGCGGCCATTTCCACTTCCGCCAGAGCTGGAACTACAATCCCTTCACCCAGGACCGCGCCGCTGTCATCGCCAACATCGAGGACATCCTCCAGACGCTCGGCGAATGCGTCAAGGAAGGCAAGATCCGCGCAATCGGTCTTTCCAACGAGACGAGCTGGGGTACGCAGAAATATCTGACGCTGGCCGAACAGAAGGGCCTGCCGCGCGTCGCCAGCATCCAGAACGAGTACAGCCTCCTCTACCGCCATTTCGATCTCGACCTTGCCGAACTGTCGCATCACGAGGATGTCGGGCTGCTGGCCTACTCGCCGCTGGCCGCCGGGCTCCTCACCGGCAAATATGTCGGCGGGGCCAAGCCAGAGGGCTCCCGCGCGGCCATCAACGGCGATCTCGGCGGCCGCCTGCAGCCGCTGCAGGAGCCGGCCGTCAAGGCCTATCTCGAAATCGCCCGCAAGCACGGCCTCGACCCGTCGGCGATGGCCATCGCATTCTGCCTTACCCGCCCGTTCATGGCAGCAGCGATCATCGGGGCGACCACGATGGAGCAACTGAAGATTAATATCAGCGCCGCAGACCTGACGCTGTCGCCCGAGGTGTTGGCCGAGATAGCCAAGGTTCATCGCCAATACCCGATGCCGATCTGAGGATTTCTCTTCTCCCCGCCGGGGAGAAGATGCCCGCCAGGGCAGATGAGGGGGACGCGCGGCATACCGTGTACCGCGTGAGGAGCCCCCCTCATCCGACCCCTTCGGGGCCACCTTCTCCCCGGCGGGGAGAAGGAGACGCAGCCACTTCACCATATTCCTTTGCCGCCCTCCCTTGCCTTTCGCCGAGAATCCCGTATAAGCCGCCGTGTTCGCAAACCCGGTCATCTGGCTGGTGGCTGAACGGAGGGCCGGTTTCCTTGGAAATCGTTCGGAACGGAAGCGTTCCAGCCTCCCGTGTCTCCGCTCTCGACCGTCTCGGATTAACGCTTTCTTGCTGGGGTCACCCCTTACAGGAGCAGTCGTTGAGGCTTAGCCGCCGATACCGGGTTTCACAAACGCAAGAAAGGCAAAGCTCATCATGGCTCTTTACGAACATGTATTCCTTGCCCGACAGGACGTTTCCGCGCAGCAGGTTGATGCCCTCGTAGAACAGTACAAGGGTGTCATCGAAGCTAACGGTGGCAAAGTCGGGCGTATCGAGAACTGGGGCCTCAAGTCCCTGACTTATCGCATCAACAAGAACCGCAAGGCTCACTACGCCCTGATGGACATCGACGCTCCTCCTGCCGCCGTGCAGGAAATGGAACGCCAGATGCGCATCTCGGAAGACGTCCTGCGCTACATGACGATTGCCGTCGAAAAGCACGAGGAAGGCCCATCTGCCATGATGCAGAAGCGCGACCGTGACGACCGTCCGCGTCGTGATGGCGACCGTCCGGATCGTGGTGGTTTCGGCGACCGTGGTCCTCGCCCGGATCGTGGTGATCGCGAAGACCGTCCGCGCCGTCCGCGCGAAGACCGCGTTTAAGGAGATCTGAATATGTCTGAAGCTTCCTCCTCTTCGCAGGTCCGTCGTCCGTTTCATCGTCGTCGCAAGACCTGCCCGTTCTCCGGCGCCAACGCACCGCGGATCGACTACAAGGACGTTCGCCTTCTGCAGCGCTACATTTCCGAGCGCGGCAAGATCGTTCCTTCGCGTATCACGGCCGTTTCCCAGAAGAAGCAGCGCGAACTGGCCCAGGCCATCAAGCGCGCCCGTTTCCTCGGCCTGCTGCCTTACGTCGTCGCTTAATCGCGTCCGACATCTCCGATCAGAGGGAAGGCAGCGATGCCTTCCCTTCTTCCTTCCACGGTGGGCGTGGATCGAAACCGTTTGAAACCCATGTTGGGGCTGCGCTTCTGAGACTTGTCATCAGGGCGAACCTCTAACTGCTTAAACAAGCAGGACAGCGACTTGAAGACCTTGAATCCCAGACTGCTTTTGATCGGCGTGCTCGCCGGCATTACCGCGACCCTGCTTGTGCTGGCCGCGAATGCGCAGCCGTCATTCAGTGCTGTCCTATACGCTGCGTCTGCCCTCCCAATTCTGATTGCCGGCCTCGGCTGGGGCAATATTGCCGCCATCGTCTCGATCCTTACCGCCTTCGTGCTCGGCGCGGTCGCCATATCGCCATCGTTTGCCTTCGTCATGGCGCTGGTGACGCTGGTTCCGGCCGGCTGGATCAGCCATCTGGCGAACCTTGCCCGCCCGGCCGACGAAATCGGCGGACCGGACCACCTGATGGCCTGGTATCCCCTCTCCGACATGCTGGTGCAGCTCTGCGGACTGGTAACGATCGGCGTCATCGCCGTCGGCGTGATGATCGGCTACGGACCTGAGCTCACCGACAAGATGGTCGATGCGCTGATGACGGCGCTTTCGGCACAGGAGCCGTCTTTCCAGCCGGACCCGGATGCCACCGCCCAGACAAAATCGCTGATCGTCCTGATGCTGCCGGCCCTGCAGGCGGCAATCTGGGTCATCATGCTGTTTGCCGCCTACTACATTGCAACCCGGATCGTCACCGCCTCAGGCCGCAATTTCCGGCCGCGGGAGGATGTGCCTTCGGCGCTCAGGATGAACCGCAATGCGATCTTCATCTTTCTAGCCGGCCTTGTTGCCTGCTTTGCCGGCGGAATTCCTGCCATGGTCGGCGCAACCGTGTTCGGAGCCTTCGGCGCCGGCTTCGTGCTCGCCGGTTTCTCGACGCTCCACTTCAAGACACGCGGCAAGGACTGGCAACTGCCGGTCCTGGTCCTCTGCTACCTGGCCGCTACCATGGTGCTGCCAATCTTCTTCATCCTCGTTCTCGGCCTGTCCGATACCCGCAAGGCGATCGCACTGACCCCGAACAAGGATGCGAATGCCTCGAACAAACCCGATCCAAAAACCTGACATTGAAAGGATACCACGATGCAAGTCATTCTTCTCGAACGCGTTCCCAAGCTCGGCCAGATGGGCGAGACCGTAAAAGTCCGCGACGGCTTTGCCCGTAATTACCTGCTGCCACTCGGCAAGGCTCTTCGCGCCAACGCCGCCAACAAGACCCGTTTCGAAGCTGAACGCGCTACGCTCGAAGCCCGTAACCTGGAGCGCAAGAGCGAAGCCCAGAAGGTTGCCGACGTTCTCGAAGGCAAGTCCTTCAACGTCGTCCGCTCGGCTGGCGAAACCGGCCAGCTGTACGGCTCGGTCGCTGCTCGCGACGTCGTCGACATCCTCGCTGCAGAAGGCTTCAACATCGGCCGCAGCCAGGTTGAGCTGAACACCCCGATCAAGACCATCGGCCTGCACAGCGTTACGCTGGCCCTGCACGGCGAAGTCGAAATCGCAATCGAGCTGAATGTTGCCCGTTCCGCCGAAGAAGCCGAACGCCAGAAGCAGGGTGAAACCCTGACTTCGGCCGACGCCATCTACGGCATCGACGAAGACGCCCTGCGTCCGGAAGACTTCTTCGATCCGGATGCCGACGGCAACCGCGACGACGAATAGTCACAACTTTCGCTTCACGGCGGCGTTTGAGCCCGGATCTCGCGATCCGGGCTTTTTGCGTTTTGTGGCCTCAGGCCTACTTCGCCTCCGGCTTCGAAGCCTTGTCTATGGAGACGACGACGGAGAGGCCGGGGGCTAGATTGGCGGCTTCCGGCTGGCCGGGGTCTATCGTCACGCGGACGCCGACGCGCTGGGCTACCTTGGTGAAATTGCCGGTGGCGTTGTCGGGCTTGATCACTGCGAACTCGGAACCGGCAGCCGGCGAGAAACTCTGGATGTGGCCATTCAGCCGGCGGTGACCGAAGGCGTCGACGGAGATCGCTACGGGCTGGCCGACCTGCATGCCGTCGAGCTGCGTTTCCTTGAAATTGGCGATGACCCAGGTGTCTTCGGGCACGAGCGCCAGCAATTGCGTGCCGGCCGTGACATATTGGCCCAACCGGACGCCAATTTCACCGAGCCTGCCCGACCTCGGGGCAATGATGGTGGCATTCTGCAGGTCGATGGACGCCTGCTGCATCGCCGCCTCGGCGCCGGCAACGCCTGCTTCGAGCGAGGCGCGGTTGACGATGATCGTCGTCAGGTTCTGCCGCGAGACCTCGACGGCTGCCAGCGCCTGGTTGACGGCAGCCTTTGCCTGCTCGAGCGTCGCTTGCGCAGTCTCGGCATCGCTGGTGGTCGATACGCCTTTCTGGACGAGCGTCTCAATGCGTTCCCAGGCCAGTTGAGCCCGCGTCAGCCCGGCCTGCACGCTATCGACAGCCGCCTGGCTCGAGGCAATCTCGGCGCGGGCCACCAGCTCCTGCTGGCGGGAATTGGCAAGACCCGCCTTCTGGCCGTCGCGGTTGGCACGCGCCTGGGCGAGTTTCTGCTGGTATATGCGGTCGTCGATCTTGGCCAGTACCTCGCCCTGCTTGACGCTCTCGTAGTCCTTGACGCGAACGTCCGTGACGTAGCCGCTGACTTGCGGGCTGATGACCGTGACGTAGCCCTTGACGTAAGCGTCGTCTGTCGTCTCCACAGATGTCCTGAAGGGTGGCAGATGCCAGGCATAGAGCACCAGCATTATACCGCCGATGCCGGCGAGGACGGCAACCACTTCGATGGGAGATCGGACAAGCCTGGACATGGTGCAGCGTTCCTCAGGTCGCGGATGCGGTGGCCGGCGCATCGGCCGGTTTGGTGCGGATGACGGCCATCAGCCGATTTGCAATCAATACGACAAATGCCAAGGCTGCGATCACCCCGGCCACGAAGAAGGCATCGCCGAAGGCAAGGCTGTAGGCCTCGCGCGTGACCTGTGCGCCAAGCAGCGTCAGCCCCTCGCCGTTCAACAGGCGCGAATCGGTAATCACGTTGCCATAGGAGGCCGAAAGCTGCGCTGCCCGCTGGGCGACGATCGGATCGGTGAGCAGGACGTGCTCGACCAGGACGCTGGAGTGGAATTTTTCGCGGATGGTGATGAGGGTGCCATAGAAGGCCGTCCCCATCAACGAGCCAATGCTCTGAGTAAACAGGAAAATCACAAAGAAGGTCACCAGGTAAAACGGTCCCTTGGAAAGCGCGGCGCGGAAACCGGGCGACAGTGCCGGCGGCAGGAACAGCGTGATTCCGGCCGACATCAGCGCCTGGCTCAGATACATCTGCTCGGGGCGCGTCAGGCTTGTCACCTGGCTGTCCATGAAGGCGGCTGCGATCATCATCGGCAGCGCGATCATCTGGATCTGCCAAGTGTAGCCGACATTCATCAGGGCTGCGCAGGTCAGCCCGCCGACGAGCGAAAACACCAGGATGATGGTGTAGAGCATCTGCAGCTGATCGTAGAGCAGGCCGATATTCTGGTAGTAGATCAGCAGGATCGAGTTCTGCTCGGCAGCGATCATGCGGAAGACGAGCAGCACGATGGTCAGGCGCACGTTCGGCCACGTCAGAAGCCAGCGGATATCGATGAGCGGCGTCGTTCGGTCGAGATCGATCACCACCGCCACCGTCAGCGTCGCGATGCTGACTGCGAGGACAACGCCGAGCCATGGCACCTCCAGCCACCAGTAAAGCCGGCCGACGGACAGAACGACGGCGAGACAGCCAAAACCGATGGCGACCAGGAGATAGACGACGATATCGCCGAAGTTGATGATCTTGACCCGCGGCGGGGCAGTCAGCGGCAGGAGATAGATGATCGGCATCACCAAAAGGGCCAGGCCCATTTCCAGCGTGTAGAGACCCCGCCACTCACCGAAATCGAGGAGTGTGGGCGACACCAGCCGCGTGATCGGTGCTGCCAGCGTCGTATTCATCATCGCCAGGCTGAGCCCGACGGTCAGTTTCTTGGCCGGTGGGAAGGCCTCGAGCATGTAGAGGAAGCCCAGCGTCGACAATGGCGCTGCAGCAATGCCGCTGAGAAAACGAACGATGACTGCCGATTGGAGATCCGAGACGAACAGATTGAGCAGCGAGGCGACGACGAAGCCGATGATGCTGATCTCGGCGAAATTGCGCACGCCGTACTGCATGCGGATCTTGACCAGAAAGATCGCCAGGCTGACATTCGGCGCCATGTAGGCAGCCGACAGCCAGGCGGATTCCGTTGTCGTCGCGGCAATGGTGCCCTGGATCTGGGTAAGGTTGGCAAGCGCGAGGTTCATCCCCAGCCCCTGCGTCAGAAAGAACATCACCGAGGACAGCATGTAGCCGAGTGCCTTCCATCCCGGCATCGCCGGTGGATCAGCCATTGCAGGCGCCGGTGCCGGGGTGCCGGCAGCGCCCCCTGCAGCCTCTCCGTCGGTGGCGTCAACGGCGCTCAAGCTACCTCGTCTTTGCCGATGTTCGGCAGATTTGCCGCCATAGTGCGGATCACCTTGAGCGCGGTCGCCCGATCTGCGTCGGATATGCCCTCGAGGATATCGGCGCGGACCCGCGCTGCCAGCGCGTCGATCTCGATTGCGATGACCTTTCCGGCCTCGGTGGTATGAATCTGCTTGGCGCGGCGGTCGGTCTCGACGGCGCGACGCTCGATAAACTTCTGGCCTTCCATCGCGTCGAGAATGCGCACCAGCGTCGGCGTTTCGAGCTCCAGAAGCTCGGCCAATTCACGCTGGTTGATGCCGTCCTTCTTGGCCAGCGCAAAAAACACGCGGGCACGGGCAAGCGTCATGCCGCGCTTGCGAACAAGAGCATCGAAGCCCGCCCGCAACTTTCTGTTGAAAGCCGAAAGCTCATCGAAGAATTCACGGCTCGTCGCTTTGTCGGGCATGTTTCACGCTTTTCTTGCTCTGAAGGCTGTCAGATTACCGGCTTCTATCATCTTTTCAAGCGACGGCTGTCTCGCGTTCAGAGACAGGCAACACTCAAACAGTCTAATTTGCCTTCCGGCACGGGTGAGTCGGGCCCTCCATGCGGAGCAAGCGGCAAATGCAAAGATTGCACGCTTTTTTGTGGCCCTGTGGACAACGGGCATAGGGCGGACGAATCACCCATGCCGGGTGCATTATCGGCCGAACGGCCTTGACGCCCAGGGCCGCAGGGTCGAACACCACCGCGAAGTGAAGGTAGGAGATCGAGATGGATGTGATGAACGACGCAGGTCGCAAGAGCGCAGCACTTGCTCCCGCCGAACAGCATTACCGTGAAGCCCCGAACAACATCGAGGCGGAGCAGGCGCTGCTGGGCGCAATTCTCGTCAACAACGACGCCTATTACCGCGTTTCGGACTTCCTGAAGCCCGTGCATCTCTATGAGCCGCTTCATCGAAGGATTTTCGAGGTTGCCGGCGACATCATCCGCATGGGCAAGATCGCCAACCCGGTGACCATCAAGACCTTCCTGAAGGCCGACGAGAAAGTCGGCGACATGACGGTGGCGCAGTATCTGGCGCGCCTTGCTGCCGAGGCCGTGTCGATCATCAATGCCGAAGACTACGGTCGAGCCATCTACGACCTCGCCCTGCGTCGGGCGCTGATCACAATCGGCGAGGACGTGGTCAACATCGCCTATGACGCACCGCTGGACATGCCGCCGCAAAGCCAGATCGAGGACACCGAGCGCCGGCTGTTCGAACTCGCTGAAAACGGTCGCTACGACGGCGGCTTCCAGGCCTTCAACGATGCCGTCGCCATGGCAATCGACATGGCTGCCGTCGCCAAGGAGCGCGATGGCGGGCTTTCGGGCATCTCTACCGGTATCCATTCGCTCGACAGCAAGATGGGCGGACTGCAGCGCTCGGACTTGATCGTGCTGGCCGGACGCCCCGGCATGGGCAAGACGTCGCTCGCCACCAACATCGCCTATAACATCGCCGCCGCTTACGAGGGCGAAGTGCAGGCAGACGGCTCGACCAAGGCGAAGAACGGCGGCGTCGTAGGCTTCTATTCGCTGGAAATGTCGTCCGAACAGCTGGCGACCCGCATCATCTCGGAGCAGACGGAAGTGTCCTCGTCAAAAATCCGACGCGGCGATATCAACGATGCCGATTTCGAAAAGCTCGTCGCCTGCTCGATGATGATGCAGAAGGTGCCTCTTTTCATCGACCAGACCGGTGGTATCTCGATTGCCCAGCTCGCCGCCCGCGCCCGCCGCCTGAAGCGCCAGCGGGGCCTCGACGTGCTCGTCATCGACTATATCCAGCTGATGACCGGCTCGGGCAAATCGGGTGAGAACCGTGTGCAAGAAGTCACCCAGATCACCACCGGCCTGAAGGCGCTGGGCAAGGAACTGAATGTGCCGATCATTGCCCTGTCGCAGCTGTCGCGTCAGGTGGAAAATCGCGACGACAAGCGGCCGCAGCTTTCGGACTTGCGCGAATCGGGCTCGATCGAGCAGGACGCCGACGTCGTGCTGTTCGTCTACCGCGAGGAATACTACGTCAAGAACCAGGAGCCTCGCGATCCGGCCGACCCCAAGTACAACGAATGGGAACAGCTGTTCGAGAAGGTCAAGGGTACCGCCGACGTTATCATCTCGAAGCAGCGCCATGGACCGACCGGCACCGTAAAGCTCGCCTTCCAGGCCGAGTTCACGCGCTTCGCAGATCTCGCGGATTCGTCGTTCACGCCGTATGAAGAGCATTGATCCCAGGCTATCAGGGATTGGCAGCCGGGGCTGTCTTCATTTCAACCTGAATCGGCTCTATCATGGCCGGAGACACCACTCTCCGGCCAATTCTATTGAGGTTTCATGACCGACCTTTCCGAAGACTTCGACGACGAACTCGATGCCTTTGACGCCGCCGGCCTGCGGCTGACGGTCGATCTGGGGGCATTGGTCACCAACTGGCAGGACATGGCCCGGCGATCCGGCCGCGCCCGTACCGCCGCTGTCGTCAAGGCAGATGCCTATGGCCTCGGTATCGAGGAGGTCGGCGAAACCCTTTACATCGCCGGAGCCCGCGACTTTTTCGTCGCCACCGTCGAGGAAGGCGTGACGCTGCGGCTCTATGCGCCCGATGCCCGCATTTTCGTGCTTGCGGGTATCTGGCCGGGCATGCAGCGGCTGTTTTTTGAAAACGATCTGGTTCCAATCATATCGTCCGAGGAGCAACTAGCTTTCTGGATGGCCGTTGTGGCCGACTATGGCGAATATCCTTGCGCATTGCAGGTCGATACCGGCTTCAACCGGCTGGGCCTTACAGTCCCGGAGGCAATGGCGCTCGCCGACGACGTGTCCCGTCCCGCCAGCTTTTCGCCAGTACTGGTGGTCAGCCACCTTGCCTGCGGCGACGATCCGGCCTCGCCGATGAACCGGCAGCAGCTCGATTCATTCCGGCAAGTCAGCCGCGCCTTCGAAGGCATCGAATCGAGCCTGTCCGCCTCGGCCGGCATTTTTCTCGGCCCGGAATATCATTTCGACCTGACCCGCCCCGGTATCGCGCTCTATGGCGGCGAGGCTGTGCCGGGTGTGGCCAACCCCATGCGCCCGGTCGCCACTGCAGAAGCCCGGGTCCTGCAGGTGCGTCAAGTGAAGGCCGGCGAAGCCGTCAGCTATGGCCGCGCCATGCAACTGACCCGCGACAGCACATTGGTGGTGGTATGCGCCGGCTATGCGGACGGGTACATGCGCAGCCAGTCGAGCGGCGGCGTGCCGTTGCGCCAGACAGGGATCGCCGCCGGCCACGGCTTCATCGCCGGCTATCGCGTGCCCGTCGCCGGCCGCATCACCATGGACCTGACGATCTTCGACATCACCGACCTGCCGGACGGTCTCGTTCGGGCCGGCGACTATGTGGAACTGTTCGGCAGCAATATCCTTGTCGACGATGCCGCCCGTGCCGCCGGCACGATCGGCTACGAAATGCTCACCAGCATGGGCCTCCGCCACAAGCGGCGGTACCTGGTCGAGGAGTAGCATTCCAAGGGAGGCTGCGGTATAAAAGCAGAACATTGGGAGATGGCTATGGCGACCATTCGACTGGGCTCGAGAGAGCAGGCCTTCGTTGACGAGCAGGTAGAGACGGGCGCCTATCAGGATGCAGACGCTGTATTGCGCGAAGCGCTCGCGCTCCTGCGCAAACGTGACGAGAAAGTTGCGAGATTGCGGGGACTGATCCAGGAGGGCATCGATGACATCGAAAATGGCCGCGTTTACGAGTACGACACGGCTGAAGAACTTCTGAAAGATATCCAGCAAATGGCCGCGTCCCAGCAGTCCAAGCCGGAGACTGACCATTAAGCGACGCCGGCTTATCTGGTCCGGAACCGCCCGGGCCGATCTCATGGGCCAGTATCTCTATATCGCGGAGAGCAACTCTCCCGCAGCAAACAAATTCATTCTCGACATTGAGCGGAAGGCGCAGTCATTTGCGAGGCTTGGCCTGACCGGTGTTGGCCGCGACCATCTCAGACCCGGCCTCCGCAGCTTTTCCTATCGACAGAGAGTGTTTTACTTCGTTGTCAGTGATATTGCGCTCCGGGTGGTGCGCGTGATCCATGCACACGAGGACACCGCACCAGAAGATTTTACCGAAAGCATTCCCTGATGGCCAAGGCCAGAACTCAATTCATCTGCCAGAACTGCGGCACCATCCACAATCGCTGGGCCGGAAAATGCGAATCCTGTGGTGCGTGGAACACCATCGTCGAGGAAGACCCGATGGGCGGCATCGGTTCGGGTCCGGGCCGCGTGCCGAAGAAGGGCAGAGCGGTGACGCTGGTGGCACTGTCCGGCGAAATCGAGGAAGCACCGCGGATTTATACCGGCATTTCCGAACTCGACCGGGCGACGGGCGGCGGCTTTGTGCGTGGCTCGGCAGTGCTGGTCGGCGGAGATCCGGGCATCGGCAAGTCGACGCTGCTGATGCAGGCGGCAGCCGCGCTTGCCAGACGAGGCCACAAGATCGTCTACGTCTCGGGCGAAGAGGCGGTTGCCCAGATCCGGCTGCGGGCACAGCGGCTGAAGGCAGCCGATACAGACGTGATGCTGGCGGCCGAGACGAATGTCGAGGATATCCTGGCGACGCTCGCCGATGGCAAGCGACCGGATCTGGTCATCATCGATTCCATCCAGACCCTGTGGAGCGAGCTTGCCGAATCGGCGCCCGGCACCGTCACCCAAGTGCGCACCGGCGTGCAGGCGATGATCCGCTTTGCCAAGCAGACAGGTTCCGCCATGGTGCTGGTCGGCCATGTCACCAAGGATGGCCAGATCGCCGGGCCGCGGGTCGTCGAGCACATGGTCGATGCGGTGCTCTACTTCGAGGGCGACCGTGGCCATCACTACCGTATCCTGCGCACCGTCAAGAACCGCTTCGGCCCGACGGACGAGATCGGCGTTTTCGAGATGTCGGATATCGGGCTTCGTGAAGTCGCCAATCCGTCAGAGCTTTTTCTGGGTGAGCGCAACTCCAAATCGCCAGGTGCTGCCGTCTTTGCCGGCATGGAGGGAACGCGGCCGATCCTCGTCGAGGTACAGGCGCTGGTGGCGCCGACGTCGCTCGGAACAGCACGGCGCGCGGTCGTCGGCTGGGATTCGTCGCGGCTATCGATGATCCTTGCGGTGCTCGAGGCCCACTGCGGCGTGCGGCTTGGCAGCCACGATGTCTACCTGAACATCGCCGGCGGCTACCGGATTTCGGAGCCGGCGGCCGACCTTGCGGTGGCCTCTGCACTGGTTTCATCCCTTGCCGGTATTGCCCTTCCCGCCGATTGCGTCTATTTCGGCGAAGTCAGTCTTTCTGGCGCCGTGCGGCCCGTGGGCCATACGGCACAACGCCTGAAGGAAGCCGAGAAGCTGGGCTTTGCGCAAGCGCTCCTACCATCCGGCTCGGCTGAACTGCCGAAAGGCAGCGGCGGCCGCTGGAACGAGATCGACAGCCTGACCGACATGGTGGTCAGGGTCGCCGGATCGAAGGGCGCACTGCGGCCGACGGAAGACGAGGACTGAACCTTTTCGCTCTGGCGACGAGGCAAGACGCATTCAGGCAGACGATAGCCATGGCGCCCATGGCAAGTCTTGGAGTAAAGTATAGATGCCCATTACGATTTTCGACGGTATTGTTATCGGCGTCGTGCTGTTTTCCGCCGTTCTCGCCATGGTACGCGGCTTCTCCCGCGAAATTCTGTCGATCGTCAGCTGGGGCGGCTCGGCCGTTGCGGCCTACTATCTTTACCCGAAGCTGGTGCCATACGCCAAGCACTACACAGATGACGATCGTATCGCCATCGTTGGCTCGGCCGCAGTCGTCTTCCTCATCGCGCTGATCATCATCTCGTTCATCACTATGAAGATCGCCGATTTCATCATCGACAGCCGCATTGGCGCGCTCGACCGCACGCTCGGTTTCCTTTTCGGCGCCGCCCGTGGCGTGCTGCTGCTGGTCGTCGCCGTTGCCTTCTGGAACTGGCTCGTCGACGAGCCGCACCGCCCCGATTGGGTCAACAATGCCAAGTCCAAGCCTTTCCTCGATTCGATGGTGGTCAAGCTGGAGGCTGCATTGCCGGAGAAATTCGCGCAGATGATCCGGACCAACGTTATCGACAAGATCCAGCCGGAAAAGCAGCAGTTGAACGATGACGCGGCCGCACCGAGCGATGCAGCCCCATCGGACGACGCACCGGCTTCGCCAGCGGCACCGACGACGACACCTGCCGCTCCGGCGACGAACAATTGACGCTGCGTCACCAGGCTTGACCCGTTTGGCTGGCATCGCCATCTGATCGGCACCGACGACCCTATCCGGCCAGGCATATCGCCCGGCCGGATTTTCAGTTATTTTGGATCCCAGCCCCAGCGCTGCCCGAACCCCGTGAGAGCAAAGGCCTTCAGCCATGACCCTGTCACCATCCCCTGAAATCGATAACGACATCGACGGCGACACACTGCACGAAGAGTGCGGCGTGTTCGGCATCCTCGGACACTCGGACGCTGCGACCCTGACGGCGCTCGGCCTGCACGCCCTGCAGCACCGCGGCCAGGAAGCAGCCGGCATGGTCGTCTTCGATGGTCAGCGCTTTCATTCGGAGCGCCGCATGGGTCTGGTCGGGGACCACTATACGGATCCGGCAACCCTAGCCCGCCTGCCCGGCGACCGCGCCATCGGCCATGTCCGCTACTCGACCACGGGTGAGACGATCCTTCGCAACGTCCAGCCGCTGTTTGCCGAACTGGAAGTCGGCGGCATCGCTATTGCCCATAACGGCAACTTCACCAACGGTCTGACAATGCGCCGCATGCTGATTGCCGACGGCGCCATCTGCCAGTCGACGTCCGACACCGAAGTCGTGCTGCACTTGATCGCTCGTTCCAAGCATGCTTCCTCTTCCGACCGCTTCATCGATGCTATCCGCCAGATGGAAGGCGGCTACTCGATGCTGGCGATGACCCGTACCAAACTCATTGCCGCCCGCGATCCGATCGGCATCCGGCCGCTGGTGATGGGCGAACTCGATGGCAAGCCGATCTTCTGTTCGGAGACCTGCGCGCTCGACATCATCGGCGCGAAATATATCCGCGACGTCGAGAACGGCGAAGTCATCATCTGCGAGATCCAGAGCGACGGCTCTATCACCATCGATTCGCGCAAGGCCGATCAGCCCGAGCCCGAGCCCGAGCGGCTGTGCCTGTTCGAATATGTCTACTTCGCGCGCCCGGACTCTGTCGTCGGCGGCCGCAACGTCTACGTCGCCCGTCGCAACATGGGTATCAATCTGGCCAACGAAGCGCCGGTCGAGGCCGACCTCGTCGTTCCCGTGCCGGATGGCGGCACGCCGGCGGCAATCGGCTACGCGCAGGCGAGCGGCATACCGTTCGAGCTCGGGATCATCCGCAACCACTATGTCGGCCGGACCTTTATCGAGCCGACCCAGTCGATCCGCGCCTTCGGCGTCAAGCTGAAGCACTCCGCCAACCGTGCCATCCTCGAAGGCAAGCGCGTCGTGCTCGTCGACGATTCCATCGTCCGTGGCACGACATCTGTGAAGATCGTCCAGATGATCCGCGAGGCCGGCGCCAGCGAGGTGCACATTCGCGTTGCCAGCCCAATGATCTATTTCCCGGATTTCTATGGCATCGATACGCCTGACGCCGACAAGCTGCTGGCCAACCAGTATGAGAACCTCGAAGCCATGTGTGCCTTCATTGGCGCCGACAGCCTCGCCTTCCTGTCCATCGATGGCCTCTACCGGGCTGTCGGCGGTGAGCCGCGCGATCCCGTTGCACCCCAGTTCACCGACCACTATTTCACCGGCGACTATCCGACCCGGTTGCTCGATCGGGAAAGCATCAACAATGTCCGCAAGCTATCGGTGCTTGCCGGCAACGGCTGAGGCCGAGAGCCGCGCTTGATGGACTGACCGATAGTCTGTTATGGGGCATATTATCGCCCCATAAAATTGCGAACGGAACTCGGTATCATGAGCGTCAACCTGCAGGACAAGATTGCCCTGGTCACCGGCGCCTCGCGCGGCATCGGATATTTCACCGCTCTGGAGCTGGCAAAGGCCGGCGCGCATGTGATCGCCTGCGCCCGCACCGTCGGCGGACTGGAAGAACTGGACGACGCGATCAAGGCTGTCGGTGGACGTTCAACGCTGGTGCCCTTCGACCTTGCCGACATGGATGCCATCGACCGGCTCGGCGGCTCGATCTTCGAGCGCTGGGGCAAGCTCGATATCCTCGTTGCCAATGCCGGTGTGCTCGGGACAATTTCGCCGATCGGCCATGTCGAGGCGAAGGTCTTCGAGAAGGTCATGACGATCAACGTCACCGCGACGTGGCGGCTGATCCGCTCCGTCGAACCGCTGCTGGTGCGCTCAGACGCCGGTCGCGCCGTCATCCTGTCGTCTTCCGCAGCCCATAAATGCCGGCCCTTCTGGGGCCCCTACTCCGCCTCCAAGGCGGCCGTCGAAGCCCTGGCCCGCACATGGGCCGGGGAAACACAAGGCACACCGCTGCGCATCACCAGCCTCGACCCGGGCGCCACCCGCACTGCCATGCGGGCACTGGCGATGCCCGGAGAAGACCCCGAGACCGTGCAGCATCCCCGCGATGTAGCCGAGGTCATCATGGGGCTGGTCGGCCCCGATGTAACGGAGACGGGCAAGCTGTTCGTGGTGCGGGAGAACAGGCTGGTGGATTACCGGTTGCCGGAATAGGTGGCCGCGAGCGGGGTTGCATGCTAACATTGCATTGCCGGGTATAAAGCGACATCGCTTTCACTGGCCCGACGTGGTCGACCACGGAATTGAGGATCGTGCGATGACAAGCAGAGCCCAGCATGTTGTGCCCCAAGCGGGAAAGTGGAGCGTCAGAAAGGCGGGCTCGGCGCGTTCTACAAGTGTCCACGCCACTCAAGATGAAGCTATCAAGGCCGCGACCGCAATCGCTCGAAACTACGGAACCGAACTTTACATTCACGGCGAAGACGGACGAATTCGCGAGCGGAACTCGTTTGGCGAAAACCACGCTCAATCGAAACGTTAGAATGGCGCAACCTCCGTTCGAACGCTCGGTTTTTATCAATTGTCCGTTTGACGAAGCCTTTGCGCCGATCCTCCAAGCCATTGCATTCTGCGTGGTTTTTCTCGGATTCTTTCCTCGATTGGCCCCAGAAAACCGTGACAACGCGGCAAGCCGCCTCGAAAAGATCGTTGAACTTATCAAGGGTTCCAAGTACGGAATCCATGATCTGAGCCGTTGCCAGGCTACCTCTATCGGGCAATACTCTCGCATGAATATGCCGTTCGAACTCGGAATGGATCATGCCTGCAAGCGGTTCGGAAATTCCCTGTTGTCGGAAAAGGTCATTTTGATCCTCGAACAGGAGCGCTTCGACTATCAAAAGTCGCTGTCCGACATCGCAGGCTGGGACATCCAAGCACACCAGGGCGACTTCGCAAAAGCCGTCAGGCATGCTCGAACGTGGCTCGTCGCTCAACCCTCAACGGCAAGGGTAAGCCCCTCCAAGATACTCGGCGAATATCTGGCTTTTCAGGAATGGTATTGGAAACGCGAACTCGCAGCCGGGTCGTCCGAGGAGGATATCAGGGAGTATCCGACTGTCGAAGTAATCGAGGCCATGCATGAGTGGAAGCGTCAGGCATGAGGCAATAAATCGCAAGACTACATCCGCGATGCCTCCGCTGCTCTTGACCAAAATCCCGTGTCGCGCCATAAAGCCAGCCATGAAAACAGCTATTTGCAGCATCTGCCGGAAAATTATTCGCTAGCGCACCGCTGGCCTGGCCGTTTTCGTCTCCCCATTGCGCAAAGATGAGAAACGCCCGGTCCGCCGGCCGCGACGATTTTTTTCGATCGTGCATCTGGGAGAGTGGACATGGGCGGGACGCCTGAGCTGAAATTTTACAATACCCTGACGCGCGAAAAGAGCGTGTTTGTGCCGATCGATGCCAGCAATGTGCGTCTCTATGTCTGCGGCCCGACGGTCTACGATTTCGCCCATATCGGCAACGCCCGCCCGGCTATCGTCTTCGACGTGCTGTTCCGGCTGCTCCGGCAGGTCTATGGGCCGGAGAACGTCACCTATGTGCGCAACATCACTGATGTCGACGACAAGATCAACGCCCGCGCCCTTCGCGACTATCCAGGCATGGAGCTCAATGCTGCCATCCGGCTGGTCACGGAAAAGACCGACAACCAGTACCAGAAGGATGTGATGGCGCTCGGCTGCCTCGAGCCGACCGTGCAGCCGCGCGCCACTGACAACATCGGTCAGATGATTTCGATCATCGAGGCGCTGGTGGAGAAAGGCCATGCCTATGCGGCGGCGGGCGAGGTGCTGTTCGACACGAAGTCGATGGCGGATTACGGCCAGCTGTCGAAGCGAAATCTCGACGAGCAGCAGGCCGGCGCCCGGGTCGCAGTCGATGTTCACAAGAAGAACCCCGGCGACTTCGTGCTGTGGAAACTGTCCGATGCCGACGAACCCGGCTGGGACAGCCCCTGGGGCCGTGGCCGGCCGGGCTGGCATATCGAATGCTCGGCGATGAGCCGCCGGTACCTCGGCGACGTCTTCGACATCCACGGCGGCGGCCTCGACCTGATCTTTCCGCACCATGAGAACGAGATCGCTCAGTCGCGCTGCGCCCACGGTACGTCCGTGATGGCCAATGTCTGGATGCACAACGGCTTCCTGCAGGTCGAAGGCCGCAAGATGTCGAAATCCGACGGCAACTTCGTCACCATCGCCGAGCTACTGGAAACAGACAAGCTCGGCGGACGGACATGGCAGGGCGAAGTTCTGCGGCTGGCGATGCTGATGACGCATTACCGCGAGCCGATCGACTTTTCGGTGAAGCGGCTGGAGGAAGCGGAGCACATGCTCTTTACGTGGGGAAAGACCGTTGGCAACTCGACAGCTGGCAGGCCAAGTCAGAGGTTTATCGCCGCATGGGCGAGAGACCTTGATAGTTCTGGCGCGATTGCGGAACTCCACTCGTTAAGAAAAAGTAGTCCGGCTGCCCTTCGAGCCTCCTTAGAATGGCTGGGCATCGACATCACCGCCTTTTTTGCCCAATTCCGAACTCGCAGCAGCAGTCTAATCTTTGACAACCCAAAGGTTTCTTCCCAGCATAGTTCAACAAATCTGACGGCGGCGATCAATGCGCTGGTGCAGATGCGCCTCGAACTGCTGAAGGCAAAGAATTTCGCCGATGCCGACAAGGTTCGCGACGAGCTCTCTGCCAAGGGTGTGCAGCTGAAGGACGGCAAGGACGCCGCGACAGGCGAGCGGGTGACCACTTGGGAGATCAAGCGGTGATACCTGCAGCTGCCGCGGCATACCCCCCTCTGTCACCTTCGGTGACATCTCCCCCACAAGGGGGGAGATTGGTTGGGTGCGGCGACGACGTTGTCTTTTCATTCCGCTCTCTTGATCTGAAAGAGAAGCTGCTGAAAACTCCCAGGATAGCTGGAGCGCAAGACCGTGCCGCCAGCCAATCGCCCCCCTTGTGGGGGAGATGTCACGCAGTGACAGAGGGGGGCAACGTGCCGCATACGCCCATCCCTCCAAAAATGCGCACCTCAGACGCCTTGTGCCCCACCGCTCTCTCAACGGGAGGCACGCCATGACCAACGTCACGCTTTCCGGCGGCTGCCAATGCGGTGCGGTGCGCTTCCGAGTCGAGGGATCGCTCGAGGACGTTTCGATCTGTCATTGTCGAATGTGCCAGAAGGCCTTCGGTGGCTATTACGCACCGCTGGTCTCCACTCGGAGCGCCGTACTGGAGTGGACACGTGGGACGCCGAAGCGCTTTCAGTCGTCCAATATCGTTGCTCGCGGATTTTGTGACGAATGCGGCACGCCGTTGACCTATGAAGCGCCCGATGGCATCGCTCTTGCCGCCGGCGCATTCGATAATCCTGCCGTTCTGCCACCCAAGCTGCAATATGGCACCGAGGCCAAGATTGCCTTCGTGGACCATCTTCAGGAGCTACCGGGGCACCCGACGGAGGAGGACATCGCTGCCCTGCCGTTCCTGGGGGACATCGTTTCCTACCAGCATCCCGATCACGATACGGCCACATGGCCAGCGGAGGCGAAGCATGACTGAGACCACCAGAAGCGGCGGCTGCCAATGCGGTGCGGTGCGGTTCAGGATTAGCGGCGCGCTCGGGCGACCGTCGATCTGTCATTGTCGCATGTGCCAGAAGCAGTTCGGTGGCCTGTTTTCGGCGCTGGTGACGGCACCTGAGGATGGTACCGAATGGACGCGGGGCGCGCCCAGCTATTTCCGGTCTTCGGTGAATATCGAACGCGGATTTTGCAGCGATTGCGGCACGCCGCTGACCTATCGTCATCCCGGCGGGCTGGAGATCGCCATCGGAGCCTTCGATGAGCGTGACGATCTGGCACCGCAGATCCAGGTGAACCATGACGCGCGCCTGCCCTGGGTGGAAACGATCTTCGCACAGCCGGTACATGCCGACCCCGATTTCTATGCCCGCCAGGAAGCGATCATCTCCTTCCAGCACCCCGACCACGACACAGATACCTGGCCCTCCAAAGGTTTGAACCTATGACCGAAGCCCTGCGCACCCTCTACCCCGAGATCGAACCCTACGCCTCCGGCCATCTCGATGTCGGCGACGGCCATGTCATCTACTGGGAACGGATCGGCACGCCGGGCGCCAAGCCGGCCGTCTTCCTGCACGGCGGCCCCGGCGGCACGATCTCGCCCAGCCATCGCCGCCTGTTCGATCCGGCGCTTTACGACGTGACGCTGTTCGACCAGCGCGGTTGCGGCAAGTCGACGCCGGCTGCCGATCTCAATGCCAATACCACCTGGCACCTGGTCGACGACATCGAGCGCCTGCGGCAGATGGCCGGGGCGGAGAAATGGCTGGTGTTCGGCGGCTCCTGGGGGTCGACGCTGGCACTCGCCTATGCGGAGAAGTTTCCGGAGCGCGTCAGCGAGCTGGTCGTGCGCGGCATCTATACGCTGACAAAGGCCGAGCTCGACTGGTACTACCAGTTCGGCGTCTCCGAAATGTTTCCCGACAAGTGGGAGCGTTTCGTCGCCCATATTCCGGCTGACGAGCGCCACGAGATGATGCTCGCCTATCACCGCCGCCTGACCCATGAGGACAGCCACGTGCGCCTCGCCGCCGCCAAGGCCTGGTCGATCTGGGAGGGGGAGACGATCACGCTGCTGCCGGAACCTTCCACCAGCACAGCGTTCGAGGGCGATGAATTCGCCTATGCCTTTGCGCGCATCGAGAACCATTTCTTTGTCAACGCCGGCTGGCTCGAGGAAGGCCAGCTGATCCGTGACGCGGTGCGCCTGAAGGACATTCCCGGCGTGATCGTGCACGGGCGCTATGACATGCCCTGCCCGGCAAAATATGCATGGAAGCTGCACAAGGCCTGGCCGAAGGCGGAGTTTCACCTGATCGAGGGGGCCGGACACGCCTATTCCGAACCCGGCATTCTCGACCAGCTGATCCGCGCGACTGACCGGTTTGCGGGTAAGATAGACAGCTGACCGGGCGCGAGGGAGGAAGGCATGCGAGACATTCTAACTGGCGGCTGCCAATGCGGCGCGATCCGCTTCAGGGTACTGGGGGCGATCAGCCACCAGGCGATCTGTCACTGCCGGATGTGCCAAAAGGCCGTCGGATCGATCTCGTGGCCGTTTTTCACCGTCGCCACCGACGATCTCGAGTGGTCGAGAGGCCTGCCCGCTTCTTATAGAAGTTCAGAGGCTGCGGAGCGCGGGTTCTGCTCGCGATGCGGCACTCCCCTGACGTTCAAGGCTGTTGGCAGCGATCAGATCGACATATCGATCGGCAGCCTGGATAATCCGGCCAAAGTTGAGCCGAACGGGCAGCACTGGACGAGCAGCAAGGTGCCCTGGTTCGATACGCAGCCGCATCTGCCGTCGATCTCCAGCACCGCCTCGCCCGAGGAAATTCTCAATCGACGCCCCCATCAACATCCCGATCACGATACGACCGAATGGCCATTCCCATGAAAGAGCGCATCTATCTTTTCGACACGACGCTGCGCGACGGCCAGCAGACCCCCGGCGTCGATTTCTCGGTCGAGGACAAGATCGCTATTGCGAGCCTGCTAGACGATTTCGGGCTCGACTATATCGAGGGCGGCTATCCCGGCGCCAATCCGACCGACACGGCCTTTTTCGGCCAGAAGCGCACAAAAAATGCGTCCTTCGTCGCCTTCGGCATGACCAAGCGGGCCGGCGTCTCGGCGTCCAACGACCCGGGGCTTGCGGGCCTGCTGCAGGCGAGCGGCGATGCCATCTGTTTCGTCGCCAAGAGCTGGGACTACCATGTCGAGGTCGCACTCGGGATCTCGAACGCGGAAAATCTCGACTGTATCACCGAGAGCGTCAAGGCGGCTGTCGGCGCCGGCAAGGAAGCGCTGGTCGATTGCGAACACTTCTTCGACGGCTATAAGGCCAATCCCGGTTATGCGCTGGCCTGCGCCAGGGCTGCCTACGCGGCAGGGGCCAGCTGGGTGGTTCTCTGCGACACCAATGGCGGCACGCAGCCATCGGAAATCCGCGCCATCGTCGAGGCTGTTATTGCCGAGGGCGTGCCCGGCACGGCGCTCGGCATCCATGCCCATAACGACACCGGCCAGGCGGTGGCCAATTCGCTGGCAGCCGTGGAGGCCGGTGTGCGGCAGATCCAGGGCACGCTGAACGGGCTCGGCGAGCGCTGCGGCAATGCCGATCTGGTGACGCTGATCCCGACCCTGGCGCTGAAGAGCGCCTACAACACCCGCTTCGAAACCGCCATCGACGGCGAACGGCTGATTGGGCTGACCGGTCTGTCGCATGCCTTCGACGAACTGCTGAACCGGTCGCCGAACCACCAGGCACCCTATGTCGGCGGTTCGGCCTTTGCGACCAAAGCGGGTATCCATGCCTCGGCGCTGTTGAAAGATCCGCGCACCTACGAGCACGTGCCGCCGGAAAGCGTCGGCAATTTTCGCAAGGTGATGGTCTCGGATCAGGGCGGAAAAGCAAATTTCATCAATGCGCTGAAGCGGCGCGGTATCGCCGTCTCCAAGGACGACCCGAAACTCGATCGACTGATCTCGATCGTCAAGGAACGGGAATCCTTCGGCTATGCCTATGAGGGTGCCGACGCCAGCTTCGAGCTCCTGGCCCGCCGCACACTTGGCACCATCCCCGAATTCTTCTCGATCGACGGCTTTCGGGTGATGGTCGAGCGGCGCTTCGATTCGCACGGGCGGGTGAAGACCGTCTCCGAGGCCGTGGTGCGGTTGATCATCGACGGCAAGACGATCATGTCGGTGGCGGAGGGAGACGGGCCGGTGAACGCGCTCGACCTGGCGCTGCGCCGCGATTTCGGCAAATACCAGGCCGAGATCGAGGACCTCGTGCTCGCCGACTTCAAGGTGCGTATTCTCAATGGCGGCACCGAGGCGATCACCCGGGTGCTAATCGAATCGAACGATAGCGACGGGGTGCGCTGGTGGACGGTCGGCGTATCCGAAAACATCATCGACGCCTCGTTCGAAGCACTGACGGATTCGGTCGTCTACAAGCTGATGAAGAACCGCCATATGGCCGGCAAGATCGCCGCAGAGTGAGCGCCACGAATAGGTCCGTCAAGGAAATGAATTGGTGAAGTGCGGGCGCATCGGTTAATCGGACCATAACAACAAAATATGGAAACATCCGATGGCTGCCGATGCAACTGCCACCCTGGTGAAGAACGAAGACAGTCCGCGCGGTTTTGCCTTTGCGCTGGCGGCCTATCTGTTCTGGGGAATACTGCCGCTCTACATGAAAGCGCTCGCCCATATCCCGGCAGCCGAGGTCATCGCCCATCGTATCGTCTGGTCGGTGCCGGTGGCGGGCGCCGTGCTGCTGTTCCTCGGGCGGACGGGCGACCTGAAGGGGGCGCTTAGGAGCCCTCGGACCATCGCGCTGGCCTCGATGACGGCATTGCTGGTGACGATCAACTGGGGGACCTATGTCTGGGCGATCGGCAATGGCCACTCGCTGGATGCGGCACTCGGCTATTTCATCAATCCGCTGTTCAGCATCGCGCTTGGGGCGCTGCTGCTGAAGGAGAAGATCTCGGTGCCGCAGCTGGTCGCGATCCTGCTCGCCGCTATCGCCGTAGTCATCCTCGCGGTGGATGCCGGGCGCCCACCCTGGGTGGCGCTGCTGCTGACGCTGTCATGGGGGCTGTACGCCTTTTTCCGAAAGACGCTGCCGGTCGGGCCGAACCAGGGATTTTTCCTGGAAGTGCTGCTGCTCAGCCTGCCGGCACTCGGCTACATCATCTATCTCGAAAGCATCGGCCAGGGCCATCTCTATGCTACTGGCATGAACGATACGATGTTGCTGGCCGGCTGCGGCCTCGTCACCGCCCTGCCCTTGATGATCTATGCCAACGGCGCAAAGTTGCTACGCCTATCGACGATCGGCATCCTGCAGTACATCGTGCCGACCATGGTTTTCCTGCTGGCCGTGTTCGTTTTCCATGAGCCGCTCGGCACGGCCCGCATGATTGCGTTCCCGCTGATCTGGACCGGGCTCGTGCTCTACACGTGGTCGATGCTGAAAAACAACCGCGGGCGCTGAGCCCGCCACCGGTCTACATCTTGGAAATCACGTTCTCGTCGCCGGCCCGACCGGCCTTCGTCTCGGCAGCGTGGGCGAGAACCGCGGGGACGATATCGGCGACGGAATCGATGACCATCGGCTGGACCCTGTGGGCGGTGTGGACGAAGCCCTCGCCGGTCATGTGACGGATCAGCTCCATCATCGGATCCCAGAACCCGTTGATATTGGCAAAGACCATCGGCTTTTCGTGCTGGCCGAGCTGCGCCCAGGTCATGATCTCGACGATTTCCTCAAGTGTCCCGATGCCGCCCGGTAATGCCACGAAGGCGTCCGCCCGCTCGAACATCCGGTGCTTGCGGGTGTGCATGTCGGGAGTGATGATCAACTCGTCGAGCTGGCCAAGCGAATGGCGCGTCGCTTCCATGTCGACGAGGAATTCCGGGATGATACCGGTCACCTGTCCGCCGTTGGATAGCACGCCGGAGGCAACGGCACCCATGATGCCTTTTGTACCGCCACCATAGACGAGGCGAAGGCCGCTTTCGGCAATCGCCTTGCCCAGCGCACGGCCAGCTTCCATGTGGGCAGGGTCACGTCCGGGGCGGGAGCCGCAATAGACGCAGATGGATTGAATTGGCAAAGATTCTTGATTCATGCCTGCAAACAACAATGCAGCAGATGCCCAGTCAAGAAATTTAACGGAAAACCTGTGCCTCATTCCCCGGAAATAGCTGAGCAAGCTTGTAAAAGCAGCGGAAATCGTTAGCAATTTTTATAACTGCGACGACGATGCCGCCTGGAGACCTTGATGATGAAGAACCGCGCCGGATTGCTGGCCTTGTTGGTGCTGGTAATTGCGACCATCCTGATGGTCTTCTTCGTGCTGCCGCGCATCGGCAGCGACAAGAAGCCGATCGGTGATGCCATCAACCAGGCAAGCTCGCAGGTGGGCAACATCATTGCCGACAACACCGCGAAACCGGCGGATACTCCGGCGAAGACGGCAGATGCGACGCCGCCCGCTGCAGATGGAGCCGCCAAGTCGGCCGCACCGGCAACGGCACCTTCGCCGGCACCCGTTGACATCGCCGTCATGATCGGCGCCCTCAAGGACAAGGCCACCACCTCGCTTGCCGAGCTGAAGGCGCTGTTTGCCGATGGCAAGGGCCCGACAGAGGATGTGTTCGATGCCGCAAAGACCAAGATAATCAATAGCCTGCAAGCAATCGTCGATGTCGCGAAACCCGACAATGCAGATCCGGCGACCGCAACTCTGATCGACAAGTCGCATCAGGGGGCAAACAAGGCCTTGGCCGTCATAAAGGCGCTTCCGGAAAACATCGCCGACGCCGTTGCCGCAATCGACCGCGCACGCGCGGTGCTGCTCGGCGATCCCACACCGCTGGCGCAGGCGCCAGCAGCGCCCATCAAGCCGGCCTTCGACGTTTTGCGCGTCGAACCCGATGGCTCGACCGTCATCGCCGGCCGTGCCGCGCCAGGCACCAAGCTCGACATAATCGACGGCGACAAGGTGATCAACTCGACCGAAGTCGGGCCGGGAGGCGATTTCGCTGCCGTGCTCGACAGTCCACTTCCCGCCGGCGACCACGAGATCACCCTGAAATCGACTGGCAAGGACGGTACATCCGTCGTCTCCGAGGAGACTGCAACCGTATCCATTCCCAAGGATGGGTCTTCGCAACTGCTGGCGATGGTCACCAAGCCCGGCGAGGCAAGCCGCATCATGACCGCTCCGGAAGCCAAGCAGCCGCGTGTCACGGCACCGGCCACCAAGTCGGCGGCGACGCCGGCTCCTTCGGCAGCGCCTGATGCCCTCACCTCACCTGCAACGGCGCAGGCCGATCCTGCCGCAACGGCAGCCGATGCCGGCACACCATCGGCGACCACCGATCATGCAGGACTGGTCATCAGCGCTGTCGAGGTCGAGAACGACCATCTGTTCGTCGCCGGAGCCACGCGCGCCAACCTCAAGGTTCGCGCCTACGCCGACGAAAAGCAGATCGGCGAGAGCACGGCCGGCGGCGACGGCCATTTCGTCATCGACGGCGCCATGCCATTGGCGGTCGGCGATCACAAGATCCGCGTCGATGGCCTGGATGCCAACGGCAAGGTCATCGTGCGCACGGCAGTCAATTTCAACCGTCCGGAAGGAAGCCAGCTGACAGTTGCCGCCCAGTCGCCGGCCGCCGCCGCCGTTAACCCGGCCCCTGCCGGAGCGCTCGACGAGGGGCAGCTCGGCAAGCTGCGCAGCGATCTCGGGCGCGCCTTTGCGCTGCTCAAGGGCCTTTTCCAGGGTGGCCAGATGCCGGGCAACGAACAGCTCGCCGCAGCCCGCTCCGGCACGGAGTTCGCCCTGAAGGGGCTACGCGATTTCCGCCCCGCCATCGATGCCAGTGCGGCCCTGAAACAGGCATCGTCCATTGCATCCGACGGCGCTGGCAAGGCACTTGCCCTGCTGGAGCCGCTGCCGCGCGATCCCGTGGCAGTCGGTGCGGTAATCGCCCGTCTCGACCAGCTGATCTCGCCGCTGCTGAAACCTGCAGCAGGATCGGTCGCTGCAGCACCTGCTCCGGCCGCCGGAACAGATACTTCCGGCGTCAAAACCTACGAACAGGCACCGCTTGCCGTCAACAAGAATGCCGTCATCATCCGCCAGGGCGATACGCTCTGGCAGATCTCCAGGCGAACCTATGGACTGGGTGTGCGGTACACCACGATCTATCTTGCCAACGAGGACAAGATCCACAACCCCGACCGCATCCTGCCTGGCCAGGTGTTCGGGCTGCCAAAAGACGCCTTGCCGAATTCGGAAGAGCTGCATCGCCAGCGTATGTCGGGCAAGCATCTCTAGGCTGATCGCCTTGGTTTTGCGTCGGGAATGGGCCGGGTAGAATTTTCGCCCGCTCCTTCGCGTTAAAGTGATCATAAAACTTTTCGAACGGCTATCGAATAGTATATGCGTGCGCCGGATGCCCCGGCCGGCATGGCTTGTGAAGCCATGCAGACCAGCGGCATTTTTACACCGCGTGATCGACCGGATCTGACCGGCACTCCAGATCCCCGGTGATGCGGGAGAGTTGCATGGCAGACGGCAAGAAGACGATTTCGGCGGATGCCAGCAATCCGTTCCGCACCATCCTCAATCTGTGGCCCTACATGTGGCCAGCCGGCCGCACCGATCTCAAGATGCGCGTCGTCTGGGCTTCGGTCTTCCTGCTGATCTCCAAGTTCGTGCTCCTGCTCGTCCCCTATTTCTTCAAGTGGTCGATAGACGCGCTGAACGGCAAGATGGACCTGAACGGCATCGTACCGAACTTCATGATGGGCGCCGTTGCCCTCGTCATTGCCTATAATGTCACCCGGCTGATCCAGCTCGCCCTCAACCAGTTGCGTGACGCGCTGTTTGCCAGCGTCGGCCAGCATGCCGTGCGCCAGCTGGCGTTCCGCACCTTCGTGCACATGCACCAGCTGTCGCTGCGGTTTCACCTGGAGCGCAAGACCGGCGGCCTTTCGCGCGTCATCGAGCGCGGCACCAAGGGCATCGAGACCATCGTCCGCTTCACGATCCTCAACACGGTTCCGACCTTTGTCGAATTCCTGCTGACGGCGGCGATCTTCTGGTGGGGCTACGGATTTTCCTACCTCGCCATAACAGCCGTCACCGTCACCATCTACATCTGGTTCACGGTGAGGGCCAGCGACTGGCGCATCTCGATCCGCCGCACGATGAACGACAGCGACACAGACGCCAACACCAAGGCCATCGATTCGCTGCTGAACTTCGAAACTGTCAAATATTTCGGCAACGAGGAGATGGAGGCGAAGCGCTTCGACAAGTCGATGGCGCGTTACGAGAAGGCCGCGACCGACGTCTGGACGTCGCTCGGCTGGCTCAATTTCGGCCAAGGCGTGATCTTCGGTCTTGGCACCACCGTCATGCTGATCTTCTCGGCCTTCGCCGTACTCAACCACACGCAGACGGTCGGCGATTTCGTCTTCGTCAACTCGATGCTGCTGCAGCTCTCCGTGCCGCTCAATTTCATCGGTTTCGTCTACCGCGAAATTCGCCAGGGTCTGACCGACATCGAGGAGATGTTCGATCTGCTCGAGGTTCAGGCCGAGGTCACCGACGCGCCTGGGGCTACCGAACTGACGATCCACCAAGGCGCCATTGCCTTCAACAACGTGCATTTTGCTTATGATGCGGCGCGACCGATCCTCAAGGGCATCTCCTTCGAGGTGCCGGCGGGCAAGACCGTGGCGGTGGTCGGGCCCTCCGGCGCCGGCAAGTCGACGCTGTCGCGGCTGCTGTACCGTTTCTACGACGTCCAGAGCGGCACAATCACCATCGACGGCCAGGATGTGCGCAGCGTCACCCAAAAAAGCCTGCGCAAGGCAATCGGCATGGTGCCGCAGGACACGGTGCTTTTCAACGACACGATTGCCTACAACATCCGCTACGGCCGCCCGGACGCCGACGACGCTGCTGTTCTGGCTGCTGCCGAAGTGGCGCAGATCGGCCATTTCATCGACCAGCTGCCCGATGGCTTCGAGACCAAGGTCGGCGAACGCGGCCTGAAGCTCTCCGGCGGCGAGAAGCAGCGCGTGGCCATTGCCCGCACCATTCTCAAGGCGCCGCCGGTGCTGATCCTCGACGAGGCGACCTCGGCGCTCGACACGACCACCGAACAAGAAATCCAGGCTGCGCTCGACGTCGTCTCGAAGAACCGCACGACGCTGGTCATCGCCCACCGGCTGTCGACCGTCATCGGCGCCGACGAGATCATCGTCCTGAAGAGCGGCGAGATTGCCGAGCGCGGCACCCATGCCGGCCTGCTGGAGCAGAATGGCCTCTACGCCTCCATGTGGAACCGCCAGCGCGAAGCGACCCAGGCGGAAGAGCATCTGAAGCAGGTTCGCGAGAGCGACGACCTCGGCGTCGTCGTGCGTCTCTCTCCGGCGACCTGATCAGCAGCCAGCCGCCAGCGCGATCAGCTGGGGGCGGCGGTCGCGGCGGCATTGCTTGCCGCCCGTTTTGCCTGTAGTCAGCGTCAGGGCTAACAACGGAAGGCCGCCATCGATGAGCTTGTACAACACCATCCGCAATACGATCGTCCCTGTTCACAAGGAGGGCTACGTCTTCGTTGCCGCTTTCTTCGTGGCATCGCTGGTCCTCGGGTGGTTTTTCAAGCCGCTATTCTGGATCGGCCTGATCCTGACACTCTGGTGCGCCTACTTCTTTCGCGATCCGGAGCGGTTGACGCCGCAGGATGAGGACCTCGTGATCTCGCCGGCTGACGGCAAGGTATCGAGCGTTGTGATGATCACGCCGCCGGCCGAGTTGAACCTTGGTGTCGAGCCGATGCTGCGCATCTCGATCTTCATGAATGTCTTCAACTGCCATGTGAACCGCGCGCCGATGCGGGGTCGCATCAGCAACATCGCCTATCGCAAGGGCAACTTCCTCAACGCCGAACTCGACAAGGCCAGCGACGAGAACGAGCGCAACGGCATGGTCATCGATACGGTGCGCGGCCAGATCGGCGTCGTGCAGATTGCCGGCTTCGTGGCGCGTCGTATCCTCTGCTTCGCCCAGCCAAACGAGCCTATCGAGGCTGGCGAGCGCATCGGCCTCATTCGTTTTGGCTCACGCCTCGACGTGTTCCTGCCGGCCGGATTTTCGCCACGTGTGACCCTTGGTCAGACGGCCATTGCCGGCGAAACCGTCATTGCCGAATTCGGGTCGCTGAAAGGCCCGACCACCAGCCGACGCGATTAAGCGTCACCGGGAGATCGCGACATGAAGACGCCATTTCCTCAGCTGGAACCGCTCGGCGAAAACGAAGAAGCACGCGGCCCGCGCCTGCGGGAGATCCCGCTGCGGCTTATGGTGCCCAACCTCATTACCGTGCTGGCGATCTGCGCCGGCCTGACCGGGGTGCGGCTCGCCTTCGAGGAGCGCTTCGAACTGTCTGTCGCGATGGTTCTGGTTGCAGCGTTTCTCGACGGAGTCGACGGCCGGGTTGCGCGGATGATGCGGGCGACGTCCAAATTCGGTGCGCAGATGGATTCGCTCGCCGATATCGTCAACTTCGGCGTGGCGCCGGCTCTTGTGCTTTATGTCTACGTGCTGAACCAGGCCCATTCTCTCGGCTGGATCGCGGCCCTCATCTATGCAATCGCTGCCGGGCTTCGGCTGGCGCGCTTCAATGTCATGGCCGAACGCGAAAACAAGGCCCCGTGGCAATCCGAATACTTCGTCGGCGTTCCCGCACCGGCGGGTGCGATGCTGGTGCTCGCACCCGTCTATCTCGGCTTCCTCGGCATCATGCCCGACAAGACATTCGGCTACATTGCCTCAGCCTATACCGTCATCATCGGCTTCCTCCTGGTGAGCCGCCTGCCCGTCTGGTCGGGCAAGAGCGAAGGCAGCCGTATCCGCCGCGACTTGGTGCTTCCGATCATGCTCGGAGTCGTCGTCTATGTGGCACTGCTGATGAGCTACACCTGGGAGGTGATGGTGGTAACCGTGGCCGGCTACCTCCTGTCTCTACCGCTTGGCGCCCGCTCCTGGCAGCGCAAATATGGCACCTACACCATCAACGGCCCCGCAGACCCCGATGTCGATGACGCCAACGACGATATCGGCCGGCATATCTGACACCTCCAGCTGACAGCATCGGCGCCTCTCTCGCGATGCCGCCTGAAGATACTGACGGCTGCTCAGCCTGTCCGGCGGCCCGCATTGGCGTGCCATCTCCCTCCTCATTGATCCGGCATTCGCGAATCAGGCCTCGCGTCAGGCTCGCGGATTATGCTGCACGTTCACAAAAGCTGATCGGCACCGCCTCCGATTCGTCACGATTGGCCGTGAAAGAGAAAGCATTACAACCACCTGGGAAGGAGATCCTAATGAGCACCGTCAACACAAGTACGACACAACCGGCCAAGACAGACCTCGCATCACTCTACCGCCCGATCGGCCTCAAGGCCGTGACTGCCGCCCATCTGATGCTGAAGGGCAAGTCTGCCACCTCCAAGAAGATCGCCTAAGCGCCGGCATAGAATTTATAGAGCAGGCTGAGGGCAAGCAGGCTCATCACGACACCGATGATTGCATCGAGGACCCGCCAGGCGGCGGGTTTGGCAAAGACCGGCTGTAGCAAACGCGCGCCATAGCCCAGCCCGAAGAACCAGACGAACGAAGCCGCAGCAGCACCTGCGCCATAGGCGAACCTCGCCGTTCCCTCATAGGCAGCCGACAGGCTGCCCAGCAGCAGCACCGTATCCAGATAGACGTGCGGATTGAGAAAGGTGAATGCCAGGCAGGTCGCAATCGCTGCCGGTAGCGTCAACCCGTTGCCACCGGCGGCGCGCATCGCCTGCGGCCGCCATGCACGGCGAAAGGCCAGCACGCCATAGGTGCCCAGGAACACGGCGCCACCGATGGTAACGAAGGCTATCAGCCGCGGCGACTGGGCCACTACGGTCCCTAACCCTGCCACGCCGGCGGCGATGAGCACCGCGTCGGACAGCGCGCAGATCAGGCAAAGCACGAAGACATGCGACCGCAACAGCCCCTGGCGCAGGATGAAGGCGTTCTGGGACCCGATAGCGATGATCAGCGAGGCACCGAGCAGAGCGCCGGAGAAAGCGGCAGAGAGAATTGGCATGGGGGGATTTCCACAGCAGAAGTAGAGGTACGTCAGAACAGGCGCAGCTGGTCGTCTCCCGGGTCATGTTTGCGCGCCGGCTTCAGGCGCGGCTGCACTTCTATCGGTATCTGCAACTCCGGGCCCATGTTGGAGACCTTGTTGACGAGATCGGAGACAGCGATGGCCTCGAACAGGTCTTCGTCGGCCGGCACCATCAGCTCTGCGACCTCGCGCGCCTCCTGCGTCCGGCAATCCAGCCATCGCGCGAAATCCTCAGGCTTGATGACGACAGGCATGCGGTCATGGATCGGCGAAATCGTTTGGTTGGCGGCCGTGGTCAGGATGGCACCGGTATCGATTTCGGAGCCATCGGCAGACGACCAGGTTTCCATCAATCCGGCAAAGACCACGACGCCACCATCGCGCGGGCGTATCCAGTAGGGTTGCGACTTCTCACCACTCTCCTTGTCGGGCCTGTGCCACTCATAAAAGCCGGAGGCGGGTATCAGCACGCGGCGATGGCGCATGGCGGCACGGAACGACGCCTTTTCGATTGCCGATTCGGCACGGGCATTGAGCAGCAGGGGAAAAGCCTTGGGATCCTTGACCCAGGAGGGCGTCAGCCCCCAGCGCACGAGCAGGGCTCGACGATCCGGCAGGTTGCTGCCGGCATCCTGGCGTTCGCCGGAAACGACAACGAGGATCGGCTGTGTCGGCGCAATATTGAAGCGCGCGGGAAAGCTCTCGAGTTCAAGGAGCCCGAGCAATTCCCGCACCTCTTCAGGCGTCGCTTTCAACGCAAATCGGCCGCACATGAGATCTGTCTTGCATTCACCACAGGTCCGGTCAAGGCCACGCTAGCCGCGCGGGCCAAACAGGATTAGCGACGTTCCCGCCAGGCAAACCACGGCACCGGAAATATCCCACCGGTCAGGCGCCCGGCCCTCGACCAGCCAGAGCCACAGCACCGACGCAACGATGTATATGCCACCGTAGGCAGCAAACGTGCGACCGGCCGCCTCGCTCGGCACGAATGTCAAAAGCCAGGCAAATATCGCCAGCGACAGCATGCCGGGAGCCAGCCACCAGACCGGCGTGCCCAGCCGCATCCAGCCCCAGAAGGCAAAGCAGCCGGCAATCTCCGCCAGCGCTGCCAATGCGTAAAGCCCGTACGTGATCATTCGCAACCCATGCCGCCAATTATCTTTTGGCTTAGGATATGGCATTGCTGCGAAGGTGTCGTCAAAGCTAGATGAATAATCTGCGGCATGCGATGTTGAGAGCAATTGCGTCAACAGTTCAGGGTGCCCCATGACCCCAACCCCACAGCCTGCATCCTCCGCGATCCTGGAGCGCGACGGACGGTTTTTGCTCGTGCTGCGCCGCAATCCTCCGTCCAAGGACATGTATGCCTTTCCGGGCGGGCGGGCGGAGGCCGGCGAGACACCGGCCGAGACGGCTTTGCGCGAGTTCGAGGAGGAGACCGGTATTGCCGTCAGCAATCCCCGGCCCTTTGCGACCTACGATCTTCGCCATCCTGGCAAGGACGGCAGCGCGGACAGCCACTTCATTTTGTCCGTATTTCTGGTAGGCGCCGACGAGGATGCGGTAGCCACTGCCGCCGACGATGCGGCTGAGGTCGGCTGGTTCACGCTCGACGAGATCAGGGCACTGCCGGTGCCACAGAGCGTTCTCGAATGCGTCGAGAAGCTGTCGCAAACGCATTAATTGCGGGAGAAGCGGCCAGACCACTTGCTCGCACCCTCCGCAGCCTGTCAACTGGCACGATGATTCCCCGGCCTGTCATCGTCATCTCGCTGTTGCTATCGCTGTGCGCCATCCAGGCTGAGGCGGCGTCGCCCAAGGCAGAGCCTGTACCGGATCCGCCGCCGGCAGATGCGGGGACCCCGGCGCCCTACGACGATAAGCTACTTCGGCTGGGTGAAATTCTGGGCTCGGTGACCTATCTCCGTCACCTGTGTGCGCCAACAGAGCCGCAAGATTGGCGCGAAGCCATGCAAAAACTGTTGGACACGGAGACGAAGAACGAGCCGAAAAGGAAGGAACGAATGACCGCTGCATTCAACCGTGGCTATAGATCTTTCGCTTCCGTCTATACGGATTGCACGCCACAGGCTATGACCGCCGAACAGCAGTACCGTAACGAAGGTGCAACACTCGCTGGCGAAATAACTGCGCGGTTCGGAAATTGACGCTTTATTAACCTCTTTCCATAGCGACCCGTGTCGTTTTAGGAAAAGGCTGTTAAACTTGTTAACCGGGCAGTAAGTACACCGGGCGTTCTCGAGGATTAAAGAAAATGATGGAACCAAGCCTCAACGACATCGACGACATGATCGTCCATGAGAAGATGCAGGCGGCTCTGGAATATCAGAACGAAGCCTGGGCGGACGGTGTAGCCGACGGTATCGAACCGGAAATCATTGCCGGCGCTGCCATCGCCCATGCCTTGCGCGAAACCATACGCCTTCAGGGCGAACAGGGTGCCGAGGCCTTGCTCGAATCGCTCCGTGAACGCATGTTGTCGGGCGAGTTTTCGCCGATCCGTTCCCTGCAATAACCTCAAGAGATATTTTATGCCGCGTGCCATGGGCGATGTTCTGCGACAGTCTGTCACTTCAGTGATGGCTGCGACGCTTCTGGCAACAAGCGCCATGTCGGCCACACCCGCCTTTGCATTTTCGCTCCTTAACGATGCTGTGAAGCAAGCTCCTGCTGCACCACGCGAGAAGCCCGTCCTGCAGGCATTGGAAGCACCCAGCAAGGGCATCCCCATGCCTGACCCGCTGGTGAACAGCCAGGCCGCGCCGAGCACAGGCGACAGTGCGCCAGCGAGCGGCACTCCAACCAAATCTGTCGAATTCCTCTTTGATATCAACAAGGCGCCTGATGCGGTGCGGAAATTGCGCGAGGCCATCGTCGAGGCCGCTGCCTCCGGCGATCCGGAACGCCTGCGCCCGCTGATGAATGTCGGCGGCGGTCTTAACCAGACGCAGGTAACGGCTGACGATCCGGGCGAAGACCCGATCAAGTCCCTTCACGACCTCTCCGGCGACAAGGACGGTATCGAGGTGATGTCGATCCTTCTCGACCTACTATCGACCGGCTTTGCCCATGTCGGCCAGGGGACGCCAAATGAAATGTATGTCTGGCCGTACTTCGCCGAAAAAGACATCAAGACACTGACGGCGCCGGAAAAGGTCGACCTGATGCGGATCGTCACGGCTGGCGACTACTCCGACATGCTGGAATTCGGTGGCTACAATTTCTACCGGGTCGGAATCACGCCTGACGGCAAGTGGAAGTTCTTCTCGGCCAGCGAATAGCCTGCCAGCGGCGGGAACTTGCGATCGTCTCCCGTCATGCCTATTTCCAGGCCTCATCACAAACGTGACGGATTGCCCATGCCAGCCGTATTTCTCAATGATCGCTCGCTGCTGCGCATCACCGGCGCAGATGCCGAATCATTCCTGCAAAACCTGATCACGACGGATCTCGGCGCCCTTGCTGCAGGCGAAGCGCGTCCGGGAGCACTGCTGACACCGCAGGGCAAAATCATGTTCGACTTCATGATCTGGCGCGACGGCGACGGCTTTGTCGTCGAGACGGACAGCGTCCAGGGCGAAGCGTTGCTGAAGCGGCTTTCGATGTACCGACTTCGGGCGGCGGTCGAGATTACGGCTTCCGACGAGCAGGGCGTGACCGTCAGCTGGGGCGACGATGACAACAGCGGATATGCCGACAGCCGCTTTGCCAAGGCGGGCATTGCACTTCACCGCGTTCCCGGCGCCCAGGGTGACGGTCCCGTTGCCATTTACGACGCTGCGCGGATTGCAGCGGGCGTTCCCTCCTCCGGTATCGACTTTTCGCTGCAGGACGCCTTTCCCCATGATGTGCTGATGGATCTGAACGGCGGACTCTCCTTCCGGAAGGGCTGCTATGTCGGCCAGGAAGTGGTGTCGCGCATGCAGCATCGCGGCACCGCCCGCAAGCGGCTGGTGCTGGTCTCGGCTGATGCCGATCTTCCGGAAACTGGAACGCCTCTTCTTGCCGGCGGGAAGCCGATCGGCACGTTGGGCTCCGTCTCCGCCAATAGAGGCTTAGCCATCGTCCGCATCGACAGGGCGGGAGAGGCCATGGCGACCGACACACCGATCCTTGCTGGCGAACTGCCGGTCTCATTGGCCCTGCCCGCGTGGTCCGGGCTTTCATTCCCAAGCAAGGCCGACGAGGCAACGGCGTGACATCGGCGAAAGAACCGCGTGCGTGGCAGCGTATGCTGTCGGGGCGTCGCCTCGATTTGCTCGATCCCTCGCCGCTCGATGTCGAAATCGGAGATATTGCCCACGGGCTGGCGCGCGTCGCCCGCTGGAACGGCCAGACGTCCGGCAGCAACGCATTTTCGGTCGCACAGCATTGTCTCGTCGTCGAGGATATTCTGCGGCGGATCGTGCCGAGTACAGCTGATGACCTGCTGGTGGCCCTGCTGCACGACGCGCCGGAATATGTCATCGGCGACATGATTTCGCCGTTCAAAGCGGTGGTCGGTGGCGGCTACAAGGCCGTGGAAAAGCGGCTCGAAGCCGCCATCCACCTGCGCTTCGGCCTGCCCGCCCATCCGTCGCGCTTGCTCAAGGACAATATCAAGAAGGCGGATGCCATCGCCGCCTATTTCGAAGCGACCGTTCTTGCCGGTTTCACACCTGTCGAGGCGAGGAAATTCTTCGGCCAGCCGCGCGACATCGTCCAGGAGATGCTGCCGATCGATCCCCTGCCCGCCATAGAGGCGCAAGCGCTGTTCCTCGCCCGGTTTGAGGCGCTGGAGGCGGAGAGACGCAGAGCTGCGGGTTCCGCACGATGAGCGCCATCGTCGTTTCACCGCTGGAGCGCATTGCCGAGATGGCTGTGCGCCACTCAGCCCGCGAGATGATAAGCCTGATGGCCGAACAGCACAGCTTTCACCGGCCCGCCGTCATCTCGGCCGACCGCCATTTGCTGCTCGGCATGAACGACATCACTTTTGCCGGCAATGACAAGCTGGTCGCACCGCAGGAAGCCCATGTCGAGCAGATCATCGCCTTTGCGCGAAGCTGGGACCGCTCCGCCCCGTTGCTGATCCACTGCTGGATGGGTGTTTCCCGTTCGCCGGCAGCAGCGCTGATCGCAGCACTGGCAATCGATCCCGATGTAGACGATGGCGCCCTCGTCGCTCGCCTTCGCCGCGCATCACCGCAGGCAACGCCGAATTCAAGACTGGTGGCGTTTGGCGATCAATTGCTGGGACGGCAGGGCAGACTGGTCGCAGCGGTCAAGGCTGCCGGGCGTGGCGCGGAAAGCGATGGCAACATGCCTTTCGTCTTGCCGCTCGACCCGGCTGGTTGACCGGGCCGGCAATTGCTCCATCTACCGCCCGACATTGCAGAAAAGGCTGGTCTATCATCATGGAAAATCAGGCAGCGAACCTTATCGTCGCTACACGGACTGCGTTGACGCAGGCGAGTGCGCTGGCCGTTCAATATACGTTTTCGATCATGGGAGCGCTCATCCTGCTGATCTCCGGCTGGGTCCTGGCCGGCTTCGTCAGCCGCTGGGCATTCGCAGGGATTTCCCGCGTCCACGGCATCGATGAAACACTGGCGCGCTTTTTCACCAATGTGCTTTATTATGGCTTGCTCATCCTGGTGTTCGTCACCGTGCTCGGCCAGTTCGGCGTGCAGACGGCATCGATCATCGCCACTCTCGGGGCTGCGGGGCTCGCCGTCGGGCTGGCGCTGCAGGGTACGCTTCAGAATATAGCTGCTGGCATCATGCTGCTGGTGCTGCGGCCATTTCGGGTCGGCGAGTATATCGAGACGGGAAGCGTCACCGGCACGGTCAAGGAAATCGGGCTGTTCGCCACGGAGCTAAGGACGGCGGAAGGCCTTTACCGACTGGCCCCGAATTCGACGCTCTGGAACACGCCGATCACCAATTTCAGCCGCGAGCCCAGCCGCAAGCACAAGATCACCATCGGCGTCAGTTCGAAAGGCGACATCGATGCGGTGCTGGCGACGCTGATGGAGATAGCGGAAAGCGATCCCAACGTGGAGAAAACGCCTGCGCCGACTGCCTATGTCAACAGCCTCGGCGGAACGATCAGTGTGACTTTGCAATACTGGGTCAGCACCGGCGGCTGGAGCACCACGACCCGCGAAATGATGCGCAAGACCAAGGCGTCACTCGATGCCAGGGAGATCGAGATTTCCTGATGCTCGCTTGTCGCGATCGGGACGCAAACTACACGGCGCTATTGACGGGTAAAGAACGGCCGAACTCATAGGGTGCGGCCGGGTCCGTGTAGGCAGACATTTCGGCCTGCATCTCGGCTAGATAGTCTTCGAGCGCGTCGTGCCTGACCCTGCTCCCGATCTCCGTGCCGGGCGCAGAAGCGGCCTGCGGTCCAAGAATGTGTATTCCTTGCGGAAACTGAACTGTTTTCAACATTGCCGTGGTCTCCGTAGCGGAAATAAATGGGCCGTCCCTTCGGCGCATTGGCGCACGTCGGTTCGGTTGCGGCGTATGAAGAGCCTTCGCAATCACAACTGCTCAAGACGGGTGGAGCTGGACAACCAGGCGATCATCGCTGGCGTGTAAATCAGGCCAGCGATGTCTGCCGGCTATAAAAGGTGTAGGTGGACGCAGATCGAAATCGTTAAACGAAGGGAGACGCCCGCCAGTCGCGGCGGCAACGTCGAAAAAGCGGGTCAGGCAGCCATGTCATCCAAGGCATACTGGCCGTAGGTGTTGCGGTAGATGTCGGTGGGCTGTGCATCGCTTTCGGGATCTGCGTCCGCGGTGCCGCCCAGCAGGGGCGCGCCATTTCCATCGCTCGGAATCTGCATCAGCTTTGCGACCAGGCTGACAAGCGCGCTGCTGCTGGTGCTGACGCTCGGCTGCTCGTCGACATTGGTTGCCATGATGCCGGGACGCTGATCTGCGGCAATCTCTTCACGGCTCAGAAGCCCGTCGCCATTGGCATCGAGGCGAAGAAGCGTTCCACGGTAGGGATAGGAAGATGTTGATACTGATACATGGGACATAGGGAACCTCCTAGGGAAGGTGCCGCCTCATGCGACGTCGGTTAGACGCAGTACAATTTAAATGATTTCTTAATAAGTAAACCGATTTGCGCTCCGGGTCAAAACAAAAAGTTAATGGTCATTAACCATAGTGATTTCTACCTGAACGACCCTACTAACGTGATTCGGCAATCTGAGGCAGGCGAGATCACGATTGCGAACCATGGCGCCGTGGATCACGGCTATCGTCTCCCACCCCCGACCAGCTAGGATCGGGCCTGGTCCAATCGGGCCGATTCTCCACAAACGATCGGAACGGCGATGCGTGATACCCTGCTGTCGGAAGCCTTTTCTCCTTTCGGTGCACTGGCATCCTCCCTCGTGGCCCATGCAACGGATAGCGACGATGGCTCCCATGACATCGCTCATATCCTGCGGGTGTTCAAAAACGCCATGCATATCCGCTCAGTAGATGGTGGCGACGGACGTATCCTGACCGCGGCCGTGTTGCTGCACGATTGCATTTCGGTCGAGAAAGATTCGCCGCTGCGTCATCAGGCTTCCGCGCTTGCGGCAGACAAGGCGTCAGGCATCCTTGCGGGCATGGGGTGGGTGCCCGACGACATCGCTGCAGTGGCGCACGCCATCACCACCCACAGCTTTTCCGCCAACCTGCCGCCGCAGACGTTGGAGGCGAGAATATTGCAGGATGCCGACCGGCTCGATGCGATCGGGATGGTGGGCGCTGCCCGGTGCTTCTACATCGCCGGGCGACTTGGCTCCGGTCTTTACGATCCGCTCGATCCGTTGGCTATCCAGCGACCGCTCGACGACAAGCGCTTTGCAATTGACCATTTCGAGACAAAGCTGTTCAAACTTGCGGACCAGTTCCAGACGAAGACGGGCGCGGCCATAGCCAAGACGCGGCATGAACGTCTGAAAACCGTGCTTTCCATGTTAATCGATGAAATCTGAGAGGCACCATGCGTATCAGCGACCTGTTCATCTACCCCGTGAAGAGCGCACGCGGTACCGCGTTGCAGGCCTCGGCGGTCGATGCCTTCGGCCTCGTCGGCGACCGGCGCGCCATGGTGGTGGCTCCCGACGGAAAAGCGATCACCCAGCGCGAACTGCCGCTACTGGCCCGGATCACCGTCGAAGCCAACAATGGATCACTCCTCCTGCGTATGGAGGGACAGAGCGATATCGTCGTCCAGCGCCCCAGCCCGGTCGCGCGTCTCGATGTGGACATCTGGAAATCGATCGTCAGTGCTGCTGTGGCCGACGAGGCAACCAACCGGGCTTTGTCCGACTGGCTCGGCCGAGATGTGAAACTTGCGATTTTCGACGACGCATCGGAACGCCTCGCGGAGGAAGCCTGGGTCGGCAGTGCAGCGCCTGTGACCTTTGCCGATGGCTTCCAGATCCTGGTGACGACAACCGGCTCGCTGTCCGCCCTGAACGAGGACCTTGCCACCCATGGCTCGTCGCCCGTCGGAATGGATCGCTTTCGCCCAAATATCGTCATCGATTGTCCAGAGCCGTGGCAGGAGGATCGGTGGGCGGCGATCGAGATCAACGGCATTAGGCTGGATCTCGTCAAACCCTGCGCCCGCTGCATCATGACCACCCAGGATCAACTCACCGGTTCTCGCGACGTCGCCAATCCGATGCCTTCCATGGGACGCCTCAGGATGTCTGCAGACCGGCGCGTCCCCGGCCCGCTGTTCGGCTGGAATACCGTGCCCCGTGGTGAAGGCATGATCGAGGTCGGCAACCTCGTGAAGATCATCGAAGAGCGCAGCGAAGGCTGGGCGTTCAAGCGACGGTGAGTGGCGCACCGGTCTAAAGCGGAACCGCTTGGGGGGATTCTTCAAGCTCAGCTGCTGCTGCCCTGTCCAGCGCCTTCAGTGCCGACTGGACGAAACCGTGGCGGGTTGCGCCGATATCGATGCCCCGCGGCTCGTAGACGTGGCGGTGGAGGAAGAAGCCGCTCAAGCGAAACGCAGCGGCCAGACTTTCCCCGTCCGCCGCCTTGCCGTTGCCGACAGCCAGAAAGGCCGGAAGCGCCAGCATCTTGTCTGCCCAGGGAGCACCTGCAGCCCGGCTGACGGCCCTGCCCGACTTCGGAGAAACGTAGACGAGGTCTTCCCTCACGCCGGTCGCAGCGCATTCCGCCAGATCGAGGCCAAAGCCGAGGTCGTTGAGGACGGCCAATTCAAAACGCACGAAAAGCTCGCCGGCATCGGCGGGATCATGCAGGTTCTCCAGAATGACGTCGAGCGCGTTGTAGAGGTGAGGATGGGGGTCGCGCTCGGGCAGCAGCCGAAGAAGTGCTGCCATTGCCTGCACCCCGTAGACCGCCGTCGCGGTTTCCATCAGCCGGGCTGCGCGGAGCCGCACTGGCTCGACGCGGAATTCGCCGAGATGCTCGTCCAGCCGCGCGCGCCAGGTGACTTCGACCTGGTTCCCGGCCTGCAGCACAGGCTGCATCGAACGCGAGCGGCCGGAGCGGACGAGCCCCAGATGTCGACCATGGCCATGGGTCATCACCTCGGCGATCACACTCGATTCGCCAAGGCGCTTGATACCCAAAATGATGGCTTGGTCCTGCCACTGCATCCGACGCACTCGTTCCTATGAAGACACAAGTCTAGTGGAAAGCAGGCAGGCTGTCACGAGAACCGCTTCAGACGGTGGCCGGAAACATCTTCGCCAGGAACTGTAGCATGGCCCGTTCGTCGAACGGCTTCACCAGCAGTGGCGCATCCTGCAGGTCATCTGGGAACTCCTGCGTATCGGAGTATCCGCTGACGAAACCGAAGGGGATGCCGCGCTCCGTCAGGAGCCTTGCAAAATTGAAACTCATCGCTTCGCCAAGATTGACGTCGAGAAGAGCCAGATCATATTGGCCGAGGTTAATCGCTGCCAAAGCTTCGTCGAGGTTCGACGCCAGCTCGACCTTGGTCGAGCCGATTTCACGAAGGATTTCCTCCGCTTCCATCGCAATGATAAGATTGTCTTCGAGAACGAGAACGCGCTGCGGAATCATTGGCATCTTTCTTGCCAAGAAGGCCGGTGCGAAGCGCAGTCTGCCAGTAGAAGTCTCATCTTGGTCTCCGGCGTTCCGCGCAGCCATGTCGATGGAAGGCATTTGCCTTCCCTCTATTGTAGTCGTTTCGGGCCATCTTACCATAGTTGTGCAAACGCCTATAATTAACGACCCGCTCTACCTATGCTGTTTCCTGCGGTTAAGCATTTAAAAAAGACATGTATTTTCATTCGGATATCAAATGAATGGGCGTTTACCTCCGCTTATCCCGCTCCATTCCGCCAGATCGGCCAATCCTTGCCCGTCCAGCACGTCGCAACCGCGCTCCTGCCAGCGAATCAATTTGCGCTCGGCGAGTTTCTTCAGCGTTTTGTTGGTGTGAACAATCGAAAGACCCAGAGTGTCGGCAATATGCTGCTGGGTGACAGGCAGCACAGTCCTGCCGCTGAACAGCTCGATGGCACTTACACGCTGATGCAGATAGGCCAGCAAATAGGCCGCCCTTTCCAGCGCCGAACGCCGGCCGATGCTGAGCAGGTGCTCATCGAGGATGCGCTCCTCCTGTGCCGCGATCCATGTCAGGTCGTATGCCAGTGATGGATGCCTGTTATACAACGTCATCAGTTTGTCGCGCTCGAACACACAGAGCGTCACCGGCGAAAGTGCCTCCACAGAGTGCTGCATCTCGCCCATGATCGTTCCCTGCAGACCTAGAAGGTCACCGGGCATGACATAATTAAGGATCTGGCGGCGACCGTCTTCCAGGACCTTGTAGCGAAAGGCCCAGCCGGAAAGCACGGTGAAAAGGTGGGCGCTGTGCGAACCCTCGACGAGGATTGTCGCGCCCGCATCGACGGCGAGTTCGCCACGCTTGAAATGCGAGACGAAATCGAGCTCGTCGGCATCGAACTCCCGAAAACTCGGCTTCGCCCTCAGCGGGCAAAGCTCGCATGGGGTCCGGGTATCATTCGTATTGGCGGTCTTGCTCATAGCTAACTTTGCAACTTGCTGCGAGACCGTCCGGACCCGCCGTTAGGAAGCCTGTGGGTGGAGTACCAAAGTGAGGGTCACTTCGGGAAATCCAGCCCCATTTCTCGGAACCGGGCCGGATCGTCGCCCCAGTTTTCACGGACCTTGACGAACAGGAAGAGATGAACCGTCTGCTCCAGGATTTCGCCGAGTTCCTTGCGGGATGCGCTCGAGATAGCCTTGATCGTTTCGCCGCCCTTGCCGAGTGCAATCTTCTTCTGGCTATCGCGCTCGACGTAGATCACCTGCTCGATGCGCACCGAACCATCCTTGCGCTCTTCCCACTTCTCCGTCTCGACATGCGAGGAATAGGGAAGCTCCTGATGCAGGCGAAGGAACAGCTTTTCGCGGGTAATTTCAGCGGCCAGCTGACGGATCGGCAGATCGGAAATCTGGTCTTCCGGATAGTACCACGGACCTTCCGGCAGTGTCTTTGCCAGATAGTCCATGACATCGTCGCAACCGTGGCCCTTTTCGGCCGAGATCATGAAGGTCTGGGTGAAGGGGATCTTTTCGTTGGCAGCCAGCGCCAGCGCCAGCAGGTCTTCATGCTTGACCTGGTCGATCTTGTTCAGCACCAAGATCTTCGGCTGATAGACGTTTTTCAGGCCTTCGAGGATGGCATCGCCATCGCCGCGAAGACCGCGCTCGCTGTCGATCAGCAGCATGATCAGGTCGGCATCCTTGGCGCCGCCCCAGGCAGACGTCACCATGGCGCGGTCCAGCCGGCGGCGCGGCTTGAAGATGCCGGGCGTATCCATGAAGACGATCTGGGTGCGGTCGTGGATCGCGATACCACGCACGATCGCGCGCGTCGTCTGCACCTTGTGGCTGACGATCGACACCTTGGCACCGACAAAGCGGTTGACGAGGGTCGACTTGCCGGCGTTGGTCGGCCCGATCAAGGCGACGAAGCCCGAGCGTGTCGGGCGTTCATCGGCTACGGCCACGCCGTCAACAGCGCTTGTGTCTTCAGTTTCGGTCATTTTTTCCGTCATTTTCCGGCAGACGAACTCTGCCATACGCCTTCGCGCTCCAGAATCTTGGTCGCGGCCACCTGTTCGGCGGCGCGCTTGGAGCGATCTGTCCCAGTCTCAGGCTTTGTTCCCGCCACCTCTACCGTCACCGTGAAGCGGGGATCATGATCCGGTCCGCTGCGGTCTTCAATCCGGTAAACCGGACTGACGGCAAACTTTGCGTGGGCCCATTCCTGCAATTCTGTCTTGGCATCGCGCCGGGAGCCATCGGCGCGAATGGCCCGCCCCTCCCAATAGCGCAAAATGAACTTCCGCGCCACCTCCAGGCCACCCTCGAGATAGAGCGCGGCAATCAGGCTTTCGACGACGTCGGCGCGGACGTTGAGCATCCGCTTGCCCGTCGTTTTCTTGACGTCGGCACCGGTGCGAATGAACAGATGCAATTCCATCTCGTCGGCCACCTGCGCGCAGGTTTCGGCGCTGACAAGCTGATTGAGGCGAACCGAGAGTTCACCCTCGTCCGCCTTGCCGAAGGTGCTGAACAGAAGCTCGGCGATACAAAGGCCGAGCACCCGATCCCCGAGGAATTCGAGGCGCTCGTAGTTGGCACCTTTTTCCGTGCGCGCACTGGCATGCGTCAGCGCGCGGTCGAGGCGTTCCTTTTCGGCAAATTCGTGACCAATCGCTGCCTCAAGTCTGGCACGGTCGGCCGACGAAAGTGCCTGTAGCTTGGTCATTGCACGACCTTGAAGATGCGGTTCCAGCGCATGTTGCTCGGCCACTTCCAGATTTCGCGGAAGGAGGTGTCATTGCCCAGCGAGAAGAAGATGACGCTTGCGCGACCGACAAGGTTTTCAGCCGGCACGTAACCAACGTCGAAACGGCTATCCAGCGAGTTGTCGCGGTTGTCGCCCATCATGAAATAATGACCTGGCGGAACGACGAACTCCTGCGTGTTGTCGCCACGCGACACAGGCGACTGGTCGAGCGTGTCGAACGTCTTGCCATTGTCGAAGGTTTCGCGGAACACCGGAACGTCTTCGCCTGGATCCTGCTTGTAATCCGACGTGAAGCTGCCGTCCGGCGCGCGCGGCACGGCCTGGCCGTTGATATAGAGAAGGTCGTCCTTGACCTGGATGCGGTCGCCCGGCAAGCCGACAAGGCGCTTGATGTAATCGATCTCGGGATTGGGCGGGAACCGGAAGACGACGACATCGCCGCGCTTCGGCTCGCTTGCAAATATCCGTCCGCTGAAGAGATTGGGCGAGAACGGTAAGGAGTACTTCGAATAGCCATATGCGAACTTGTTGACGAAGATATAGTCGCCCACAAGCAGCGTCGGCATCATCGAGCCGGACGGGATGGTGAAGGGCTGGAAAAGCACCGTCCGGATCACCATTGCCAGGAGCAATGCCTGAACGATGACTTTGACGTTTTCCCACAGGGCATTCGGCTGCTTTACGGCTTTCTCGGACACGAAGTCTTATTCCTTTTTTGCACCCCACCGGCGCAATTGACTGTCAGGCACTCTCTAGCCGCTTCATATCACTGCTGCAATGCCACCCGCATGAAAAGCGACTGAAGCAAGGCATCAGGATGTCGCGGGCACAGCCTCGATGATCACAAAGGCTTGAGCCAACGGAAAGTCGTCGGTGATGGTCAGGTGAATGACGGGCTTGTGGCCAGCCGGCATCATCGCGGCAAGGCGATCGGCAGCTCCGCCCGTCAATTGCATGGTCGGCTTGCCGCTCGGGAGATTGACGACGCCCATGTCGCGCCAGAACACGCCCTGGGCAAGCCCCGTGCCAAGGGCCTTCGAGCAGGCCTCCTTCGCCGCGAAACGTTTGGCGTAAGACGCCGCACGGTTCTTGCGGCCGTCGGATTTCTGGCGTTCGAGGGCGGTAAAGCAACGTCCGGTGAAACGCTCTCCGAAGCGCTCGATGGATTTTTCGACCCGACGGATGTCGATCAAATCACTGCCGATGCCGATGATCATGCCGGATCTCCTGGTAGACGCGATACCTTGCGCCTAGACGCTGGATGCATTCTCGACTGCAAGCGTGACGCGGTCGCGGGCGCGCTCCATAAGCCGTGCCTTGCGGCGGCGCTGAAAGCCCCGGACACCGTAGAACGTGATGCTGTAGACGATGACACCAGAGACGATGGCAGGGGGAATGGCGCCAATCAGCATCGGCTTCAGGACGACATCCCACAATTGCCAGACGTCGAGCTGGTGGAACAGCGCCGGGAGGTCGATGGATCCGCCCTGGTTGCCGCTATCGCGCCCGAGGATCAGGTGCCCGATCTCCCAGGTGATGGCCCAAATGAAGGGGTAGGTAAAAGGATTGCCGGCCGCAAGGCAGCCGAGGGTTGCTGCAAGCAGGTTGCCGCGAACGATGTAAGCCAGCACGAAAGCGATGACGATATGTACACCGATCACGGGCGTCCATGAAACAAGGATGCCTGCAGTAAAACCAGCCGCAATGGCATGCGGGGAAGCACTGAGGCGAACGATGCGTCTCTGGAAATAGCGGACAGGACGCATGAAGCCCTTGCGGGGCCAGACCATGTCGCGCAGCTTTTCAGTTAGCTTCTGTGGTTTTCTTCGGCGAAATAACATGCGGCATATCTAGTGCAGGCGAAGCCGCGATGACAAGAGCGCTCATGCGCTTCTTTTAGCGAGTGGTGCAAGTGTTTTACCACTCGCAAGCGGCGTTGCATTTGCACGCCGCCTTTCCCATTTCGTAAGTCTACTGTCGATTAACGGTTGCGGAATGCACCACGGTCGACTTGACGCTGACGATACTCAAGATCAAAGCGGTCGTTAGAACCGTTAAGGTAAGCCATTTCGCGTTCTTCAACACTAGGAACGCGGAGGGCGCGGGCGAATTTCTTGAAGGGACCAAACATTGTCATTTCCTCATCTGGTTTGTTTCTTTCGATGAGGTGAATATAGCTCGTGCAGGCGTTAATGACCAACGCCCGATTACCAGTGCAGCCATGCATTCTATGCATATGTAGGCCATTACCTGCGACAAAATGACTAAGAAACGATCATAAAAGATGCACATGGCGCCTCCGGCACCTGCGACGCGGTTAATTATTCATAAAGCCGCTTAACCGTGGCAATGCAGTCGAGGTCCTTCAACTGCAGCAACATCTGGTTCAGCTGGCGCAGATCCCAGACTTCGACATCGAGTGCCATCTCGGTGAAATCGGCTGCAACACGCACGGTATTGAAGATACGGATGTTGACGTCGATGTCGGCGACTGTCTGCGAGATCTTGGCAAGGCTGCCGGGTTCGTTGAGAGCATTGATCAGCACGCGGGCGGTGAACCGCGATTTGTTGGCCTCGTCGAGATCCCAGCGCACGTCGATCCAGCATTCCGGCTGGTCGTCGAAGCGTTGCAGCGCAGGCGACTGGATGGGATAGATGATGATTCCCCGGCCCTTCTCGAGGATACCGACGATACGGTCCCCGGGCACTGCACCCGTCGGCGCGAAATGTACGGCCACGTCGGCAGCCAGTCCGCGGATCGGCAGGGTTTCGAGGTCGTCAATGCCGGCATTGGCGAGATCGGCGACCTTGCTCTGGCCAGGTATCTTGAAAATCATACCGGCGCCGCTGCGGACATTGAACCAGCCCTCGTCGCCGGCAGGCTTAACCGTCACCCGTTCGTCCTGGTGGTCAGGATAGACCGCGCGCAGCACGTCAAGCGACGACATCTCCCCTCGCCCGACGGCAGCAATGGCATCCTCGACATCCTTTTGGCCAAGCCGGTGCAGCGCCGGTTTGAGGGCGTCGCGGGTAAATATCTTGCCGGCGCGCTCGAATGTACGCTCGAGGATGCGGTAGCCGAGGCCGGCATATTGCTTGCGGATGGCCATGCGGGTGGCGCGACGGATGGCGGCGCGCGCCTTGCCGGTAACGACGATCTCTTCCCAGGCGGCGGGAGGCACCTGTACGCCGGAGCGAATGATCTCGACCTCGTCGCCGTTTGCAAGCCGTGTGACGAGCGGCATGATCCGACCATTGATCTTGGCACCGACTGTCGTATCGCCGATGTTGGTATGCACGGCATAGGCAAAGTCGATCGGCGTTGCGCCGCGCGGCAGCGCGATAAGCTTGCCCTTCGGCGTGAAACAGAAGACCTGATCCTGGAACAGTTCGAGCTTGGTATGCTCAAGAAACTCCTCCGGACTGTCACCTTCCGCCAATGCCTCGATAGTGCGGCGCAGCCATGAGTATGCGTTGCTTTCACGCGACAGCAGATCACCTTCCGCCGCGTTCTGATCCTTGTAGAGCGCGTGAGCTGCAATGCCGTATTCGGCAATCTCGTTCATGCGCCGGGTGCGTATCTGCAGCTCGATGCGCTGGCTCGACGGGCCGACGATGGTGGTGTGTAACGAACGGTAGTCGTTCTGCTTGGGCGTGGAGATGTAATCCTTGAAACGACCGGGAACGACGCGCCAGCGCGTGTGGACGATGCCGAGAGCCCGGTAGCACGCAGGCAGATCGTCAACGATGATACGAAAGCCATAGACATCCGACAGTTGCTCGAACGACAGGGACTTCGACTGCATTTTTCTGAAGACGGAATAGGGCTTCTTCTGCCGGCCCTTGGCGACGGCATTGTCGAGGCCGTTGGCGACCAGGAGATCGCGCAACTCGGTTTCGATCTTCTTGACCAGCCCCTCGTTGCGTTGCGACAACTCCTCGAGGCGCTTGGTGACTGTGTCGTGTGCTTCCGGATTGATATGGCGGAAGGACAGTTCCTCCAGTTCCTCGCGCATATCCTGCATACCCATGCGCCCGGCAAGCGGCGCATAGATGTCCATCGTCTCTTCCGAGATGCGGGCGCGCTTGTCTGCCGGCATGTGGTCGAGCGTGCGCATGTTGTGCAGGCGGTCGGCGAGCTTCACCAGCAATACGCGCACATCGTCGGAGATGGCGAGCAGCAGCTTGCGGAGGTTTTCAGCCTGCTTTGCCTTGCGGGTGACGAGATCGAGCTTCTTGATCTTCGTCAGCCCCTCGACCAGCCGGCCGATGTCCTCACCGAAAAGCTCGTCGATTTCGGCCCGCGTTGCCGTCGTGTCTTCGATGGTATCGTGCAGGAGGGCGACCGCAATCGTCGATTCGTCGAGATGCATATCCGTCAGGATCGCAGCGACTTCCAGCGGATGGGAAATATATGGATCGCCGCTGGCGCGCTTCTGCTGTCCATGCTTCTGCATCGCATAGACATAAGCCTTGTTCAGAAGCGCTTCGTTGGCATCGGGCTTGTACTTCTGAACTCGCTCTACAAGCTCGTATTGCCGCATCATCCAACGCTACTCCGGTAAAAAGAAAAGCGCGCCAATCGGATGACTGGCGCACAGACATTTCACCATCATATAGCTCCAACGCGGAGCATCAAGATTGACGATCAGTAATCGTCGCTCTTTTCCGGCGGTACAAGGCCTTCGATGCCGGCCAGCAGCTCTTCTTCCGACATCTGGTCGAAGGTTACAGCTTCCGGCTTGTCGTCGTCTTCCTCGGAAGAAGAACCAGCGGCGGCAAGAGTTGCCGGATCTGGCTCAGGCTCATCGATTTCGACGTGCTTCTGCAGCGAGTGGATCAGGTCTTCCTTCAGATCGTCTGGAGACAGGGTCTCGTCGGCGATTTCGCGAAGGGCAACCACGGGGTTCTTGTCATTGTCGCGGTCGATGGTGATCGCTGCACCCTGGGAGACGAGCCGGGCGCGATGGCTGGCGAGCAAAACAAGCTCGAACCGGTTCTCTACCTTATCAATGCAATCTTCTACGGTGACACGGGCCATTGCCTGTCCTTTACGGTCGTGATGTCGTCGACATGTATGGAATTAGGATGCCGGATACAATCAAACGGCGGCAAATTCAAGTTTTTCCTCGCAAGGCGACAGATAACAACCGCTGCTGGACGAGGAAACGGAAATTGAATTTTTCATTTCAATCCAGAGTTGCTTGGAATAACTGGAATCCTGCCCTAAATCTCCTTATATGAACAATTCGTGAATTAAGCGACCTGTTTCTATATTTTAGCGATAAGGCTTTGTTTTGATTGCCTTTTAGTGTTTTCTTTTTGCAGCAATGGATAAACCAGCCATGTTTGACCCTCGCGAGAAAATTGCACTCTTCATTGACGGCGCGAATTTGTACGCCGCCTCCAAAAGTCTCGGCTTCGACATCGATTATCGCAAGCTGCTGAAAGCGTTCCAGAAACGCGGCTACCTGTTGCGCGCGTACTATTACACTGCGCTGATCGAGGACCAGGAATATTCCTCCATACGGCCGCTGATCGACTGGCTCGACTACAACGGCTACAAGGTGGTCACGAAGCCCGCCAAGGAATTCACCGACTCCATGGGACGCCGCAAGATAAAGGGCAACATGGATATCGAGCTGGCCATCGATGCCATGGAGCAGTCCGAGACTGTCGATCACATGGTGATCTTCTCCGGGGACGGCGATTTCACGACGCTTGTCGAAGCGCTGCAGCGTCGCGGACGCAAGGTTTCCGTCATCTCGACGATGGCGACCCAGCCGCCGATGATCGCCGACGACCTTCGTCGGCAGGCCGATCACTTCATCGACCTGGTCTCGCTGAAATCCGAGATCGGCAGGGATCCGTCCGAAAGACCGGCACGGCTTGTGGACGCGTCACCGACGGCCGAACAGGAAGAATAGTTCGGTCGACGATATCCGTATCCGCCTGGCTAGAGAGACTGCGTTAGACGGTCAGCCAATGGGTTCGAAGCGGATTGGCTGCGCGCCGTTCCAGAGAACACGGCGGCCCATCTCCGGCAGGTGCTCAGCGCCTTCGACGACGGTGAGGAAATGGTTTCCGGCAAGACTGCCCATCTTGCTGGCAAATGACGAGCTGCCATAGGCGAAAAGCAGCTCCGTTTCGCTGTGGCCGCCGGGATAAAGCAGGATATCGCCGCGTGACGGATGGGTGGTGTGGTTTTCGAAACCGACGCCGAACTCGAAATCGCCGAGAGGTACCCAGACCGCTTCGCCGCTCCAGCGCGAGTGGATCGTCTGATTGACGAAGGGCAGCAGAGCCTGGAATGCCTTGCAGGTCCGAGGCGCCTTCTTGTTCTCGAAACGAGCGACGAAGACCAGGTCGCCGACGGTCAGCCTCACCATCTGCATCAGCCGTTGTCCTTCAGAATTCGGGTCTTCTGGCGGTTCCAGTCGCGTTCTTTTTCCGTCTGTCGCTTGTCGTGCAGCTTCTTGCCCTTGGCAAGAGCCAGTTCGAGCTTGGCGCGGCCCTGATCGTTGAAATAGATTTTCAGCGGAATGAGGGTCATGCCCTCACGATTGATGCCGACGCGAAGTCTGTTGATTTCGCGGGCGGTCAGCAGCAGCTTGCGGCGACGGCGGGGCTCGTGGTTGAAGCGATTGGCCTGCAGATATTCCGGCAGATAGGAATTGATCAGCCAGATCTCGCCGCCTTCGTCCGAGGCATAACTATCCGCGATATTCGCCTTGCCGTCGCGCAACGCCTTCACCTCGGTGCCCATGAGCATGATGCCGGCTTCATAGGTATCGAGGATCTCATAGTTGTAGCGAGCCTTGCGGTTATCGGCGACAACCTTCTTGACGACGCGTTGGCTGCCTTTGGGTGCCATGATCTGTTGTTCCGTCCCTCGGGTACCGGCGGCGCTCAAACATGAGAAAATGCGGGCCGCAGTGATGTTCAGGGCCCTAGATAGGGGAGTATGACCGGATTGTGAAGACGCGACGGCGACGAACGCCGCCGCCTTCGCCTCAAGCTATCAATTCAGCAGGCCGGCGTGGCGCATCGCAGCATCGATCGCTGCTTCCGTACCCGGTTCCAGCGTAGACAGCAGCGGCGAGCGAACGTGGCGGCTCATCCGCTCCAGACGCGACAGGCCATATTTTGCACCGCAGAGACCGGGCTCGAGAAAGATTGCCTTGTGCAGCGGCATCAACCGGTCCTGGATCGAAAGCGCCGCCTTGTAGTCGCCGGCAAGGGTCGCCTTCTGTAACTCGGCACAGAGGCGCGGCGCGACGTTTGCCGTCACCGAAATACATCCGACCCCGCCATGGGCGTTGAAGCCGAGAGCGGTCGCATCCTCGCCCGACAGCTGATGAAAATCATTGCCGCAGGTGATGCGCTGCTCGGAAACGCGCTCGATCTTGCCGGTCGCATCCTTGACGCCGACAATATTCCCATAGGACTTAGCCAGCGCACCCATGGTTTCAGGCGTCATGTCGACGACAGAGCGACCTGGAATATTGTAGATGTAGATCGGTAGCTTAACGGCCTCGGCAATCGCCGAAAAGTGAGCATAGAGCCCCTTCTGCGTCGGCTTGTTGTAATAGGGCGTGACGACCAGGACTGCATTCGCGCCAACCTTTTCGGCATGCTGTGCCAGTTCTATCGCTTCGCGCGTATTGTTGGATCCCGCGCCTGCCATGACGGGCACGCGCTTGGCGGCGACCTCGATGCACAGCTCGACGACGCGCTTGTGCTCGGCGTGCGACAGGGTCGGCGATTCGCCGGTGGTGCCAACAGGGACAAGCCCGGTGCTCCCCTCGGTGATCTGCCATTCTACGTGCGAGGCAAAAGAAGCTTCGTCGACGGCGCCCGCAGCGGTGAAGGGCGTAACGAGAGCGGGAATGGATCCCCTGAACATGCAAACTCCTCAAGGCCTGGCATTTCACGCTTCGGCCGCAATCCTTGGTTATGAATCTGCGCACCATAAAGCGGCCATCTGGCTCCGACAAGCGCGCTTTATGGCTTCGTTTGCAAATTCCGGTATCATGTTAGATCGATAATTCGTGCATGCGCTAAGGTTTCGTTAAGATGGCTTTCGGCAGATTGAGGGGATCTGAATTCGCGTGAGTAGCCGGATGAACAAATCGATCCTGGTCGTGTCCGCCACAGGCCTTGCCATTGCCTGGGGCTGTCTTGCGGCCGGGCTGCCGATTGAAAGCGCCCCTGATCCGGCCGGGCAGCCGCAGACATCAGTCGCCATGGCAATTCCGAACGATCCGCTGACGACTGGTTCTATTCCACGCGCTTCCAACATCGCGCCTGCGAGCGCCGATCTCAAGGCTGGCCTCGACGCGCTGTCGAACCGGAAGCCGCTGCAGGCCATCGCCGTCCGCAATGGCATGGCGCGCGGAACGCTGGACCGCCACATCCTCACCTGGGCAATTGCCACGTCGGGACAGACCGGGATACCGTCCGCCGAAATCGCTTCCGCCTCGCAAGAGCTTGCGGGCTGGCCGGGGCTCGCCAGTCTGCGTGGCTTCTCCGAGCGGGCGATCTACAACGAGAATCCGTCCACGGCCGAGGTGCTCGCTGCCTTCGGAGAGACCGCACCGGAAACGCCGGAAGGTGCATTCGTGTTGTCAAAGGCCCTCATTGCCGTTGGAAAGCCCGCCCAGGCAGCCGCCTATATCCGCAACGTCTGGCGAAACCAGACGCTGGACGCATCGCTCGAGGACAAATATCTGGCAGCTTTTGGCGGCCTGCTCAGCCCCGCCGACCAAAAAGCACGCATGGATCTGTTGCTCTACCGAAGCAAGACGGCGCAGGCGAAGCGTTTTGGCGATCTAGGCAAGGCACAATCACTCTATACTGCATGGGCAGCTGTCAACGATCGAAGCCCCAAGGCTGCGAGCCTGCTTGCCAACATCTCGACGCAGTGGAAAAGCGATCCGGCCTATCTCTTCATGCGGGTCGAATTTGAGCGCCGCAAGGAAAACTACGATACGGCTGCAGCCCTGCTGGCGCGAATGCCGCGCGATCGCAGCCTGCTGATCGACGCGAGCCAGTGGTGGGACGAGCAGCGAATCGTCAGCCGCGGCCTTGTCGACCAAGGTAACTACAAGGCTGCATACAGAATTGCCGACGACAACGTCGCCGTCACCCCGGTCGATGTCGGCGAAGCGGAGTTCCATGCAGGCTGGTATGCGCTGCGCGGCCTGAAGGATCCCTCCACGGCAGCAACGCATTTTCGCAAAATCCTCGGCGTGTCGAACGGACCGATCTCCGTCTCTCGTGCCTGGTATTGGCTGGGACGCGCGGCGGAAGCCGGCGGCCCGGGCAAGGCCAGTGATTTCTATGCGAAGGCCGCCGCCCTTCCGAGCACGTTCTACGGTCAGCTTGCCGCGAAAAAGCTCGGACGGCAGATGCTGGACGTGACCTACCCATCGCCATCGCCGGAAGACCGGCAGCGCTTTCAATCGCGAGAAGCGGTGCTGGCGATCGCGCGCCTAGAGGCAGCCGGCAATGGCTGGCGCGCCGACAGTCTTTACCGCGCGCTAGCCCAACAGCTGCAAAGCCCGGGCGAGATCGCGCTGCTTGCGGCCAGCGCCGAGCAGTCCGGCAATCACCAGCTTTCGCTGCAAGTCGGCAAGATCGCCTATGGACGCGGCGTCGATGTCGCAGCGCTTGCCTTTCCGATCGGCGTCATTCCAGACGATGCCAATATCGCTGGCTCCGGAAAGGCCATGGCTTATGCCATCGCCCGGCAGGAAAGCGCCTTCAATCCGCAGGCCGTGTCGTCCGCAGATGCCCGTGGATTGCTTCAACTGCTGCCGAAGACCGCCAAGGCTGTGGCCGGTCGCCACGGGATCGTTTATTCAGCCGACCGCCTGACGAAAGATGCCGGCTACAACGCGACGCTCGGCTCGCACTATCTCGGCGAGCAGATAGATGCATTCGGCGGATCCTATATCCTGACATTCGTTGCCTATAACGCCGGTCCGAAAAAAGTGCCCGAATGGATCAGCCGCTACGGCGACCCGCGCGGCAAGTCGATGGATGAAGTCGTCGACTGGATCGAGCGCATTCCCTTTCCGGAAACCCGCAATTATGTGCAAAGGGTGATGGAAAACTACGAGGTCTACAAGGCTCGGCTTGGTCAGAAGAGTGATATCGAGCAGGACCTCATCCACGGACGCGGCTGAAGGGGCCTTTCGCGGCTTACCGATTCGTTAGGTCCGCCACCCTTCCCGCCGACTGACGGGCACAGAGTTTGTGCCCGGGATCCAATTCCCGAGCTCACCGACTCGAAATTGTCGGCACGAAAATGGCCCGGCTGGGATACCGGGCCATCTCTTTGACAGGAGGTTAGATCAACTCAGTATTAGAACGAACGCTGGAAGCGGATGATGCCAGACCAGGTGTCCTTGTTGACGCTGTCGTAGTTGACGTAGGTGACTTCCGGCTCGATGAGCAGGTTCTTGACCGGGTTGAACTTCAGGTTGCCCGTTGCTGCGAACGTCTTCTTGTCGTCGTAGGCCAGCTGCACGTTGGCCTTCAGCTTGTCATTGATCTGTTGGCCAATGCCGCCCCAGACAGCCCAGTCGCCCCAACCGATACCAGCACCACCGGCACCAGCATACTTGTTGAGCTTGTTGCCATCGGTGTTGTAGCCACCCATGAGGAAGGCGGTGAAGCCGCCGAACTTGGCATCAACACGAGCCTTGACAGCGCCTTCTTCGACGATCGAGTCGTAGCCGCCGACAACGCGGAAGTTGAAAGCGCCGGCCTTGTAGCCGAGACCGAGAACGCCGTCCGGAGCGTAGTGATCCGAGCTGTTCTCGCCATTGGCGCCAGCTGCAGTGCCGTTGGTGCTGTCTTCGAGCGAAGCAACAGCCGTGAAGCCGGTGCCAGAGTCGTAGGCGTAGGTCAGCTGGTTCAGTTCGTCGGTGCCGTTGATGCCGTATTCGATGATGTCGTCGTTGATGACGTCGCCAGCGTAGCCGAGGAAGGTCGAGTAGACCGAGTCATTCTTACCGACGAGGAAACCACCCAGGCTGATGTTGGCCCAGAGAAGCTTGTTGGTGTTGTTACCTTCGGCCGACTCGAAGCGGAAAACGGCGTCAGTCTTCAGGGCGCCATATTCAGTGTCACTTGCAGTGTCGATCGAAAGTTCGGCACGTGTCTTCCAGTATGTGCCGCGAGCAGCAGCGTCCTGGCCGGCCTTGTAAGCGTTGTACCAGCTGACGTCAGAGCGAACCTTGCCGCCGATCTTGATGCAGGTTTCCGTGCCCGGGATGTAGAAATAGCCCGCGCCGTAAGCGTCGCAGATGCGGACGTATTCCAGCGGCTCAGGTTCAGCAGCGACGATGGCGTCGGCAGCGTGTGCACCGGATACTACCGAGAAGGCAGCGGCCGAGCCGAGAAGAAGGCTTTTAATGTTCATTGCAATTAGCTCCAATCAAAAGACGACTGGGCGTGAGACGTCGCGCCGAAAAATCGGCGTGCCCTACCCCATCCCTGTATTTGTGACCCCCCCTTGGGGAGAACCAAAGCGCGTCTGCTTCGGTTCTGGGCAGACCATAGCGATTGAATATAACAATGAAATATCAATGCGTAACAGGCACCGTTTGTGACAAAGCTTTGGATTGGTGCGTTGCACAAAAATCACGTCACGAAACTGTGATAATTCCGTCATGAAAGGTGATTGATCACCTCGCGGCCTGGAAAAGGCAGCGGAAACAAGACCTGGAGAACAGACAAAGAGCAAAAACGAAAAAGCCCGGCTCGAAAGCCGGGCTCCTTTCAATCGACCGAAGTCGTATTGAATTAGAACGTGCGCTGGAAGCGAAGGATACCAGAGAACGTGTTGTCATCGAGAACGGCGTTGTCGTACTTGACGTAGGTGATTTCTGGCTGGATCTTGAAGCCCTTAGCAACGAAAACGTTGAGGTTTGTCGTAGCTTCGAAGGTCTTGCTGTCAGCATACGAAACCTGAGTGTTCCACTCGAGCTTGTCGTTGAACTTGACAGTCGTGCCACCCCAAACCTGCCAATCGCCGGTCGAAGCGCCGCTAGCGTCGCCATTGGCGTAGCGGTTGATCTTGTTGCCGTCAGTGTTGTACTGGCCGAGCAAGAAGGCAGAGAACGTGCCGAAGTCGAGGTCGAGGCGAGCCTTGACAGCGCCTTCTTCAACAACCGAGTCGTAGCCGCCGACAACCTTCAGACCGAACATGCCAGTCTTGTAGCCGAGGCCGGCAACGAAGTCAGGTGTGTAGTGGTCAGAGATGTCGCGGCCAGGATTGTTCGGATCAACTGCAAGGTCGCCAGACTGGCTGTCTTCAACCGACAGAACGCCGGTGAAGCCGTTGCCGCCGTCGTATACGTAGGAGAGCTGGTTCAGCTCGTAAGGTCCATCGCCGATCACGTCGTCGTTGATGACGTTGCCAGCATAACCAATCCACTGATTGTACTGCGAGTCCGTCTTACCAACGATGAAGCCGCCGAGGCTGATCGTTGCGAACAGAACCTTGGAGTCGTTGACACCTTCAGTCGAGTCGAAACGGTAAACCATGTTGGTCTTCAGCGGACCGTATTCTGTGTCCGTTGCCGTGTCGACGTTGAGTTCAGCGCGAGTGTGCCATTCCGTGCCGCGCTTGAAGCGATCGCCAACAGCGTATGGGTTGTGCCACTGAGCTTCAGTACGAACCATGCCGCCAATCTTGAGGCAGGTTTCCGTGCCTGGGATGTAGAAGTAGCCAGCGCCGTATGCATCGCAGATGCGGACGTATTCAAGCGGCTCAGGCTCAGCAGCTACGATAGCGTCTGCAGCGTGAGCACCGGATACTGCTGCGAGGGCAGCAGCGGAGCCGAGAAGTAGGCTCTTGATGTTCATGATTGACCTCCAGTTCAAAGTTTCAATTGGGTCTGGGATTTTTAACCCGAAGGCATTCCCTGCCCCATCCCCATGTTTCAAGAAGTGGACGATCACGCCCTCGCTTCCGTTGTTGAAAATACTCGACGGGCGCCGTCACGCAATCGACATCTTGCCGGAAGGGGGTTTTGGGGGGACCCTTCCCCAATTCATGTTGCCGAAAGGACACAAAACGGTGAGATGAAGGGTGGTTTATTTAGCCTTTATTAAGAAAAAGCCTTATCTCGCACGGACTTAACCCCGACGCGCCGGCCCGTCACAGTCTTTCGGTAGACCTGCCGACGCACAAAATCCCTGGAAACCCTGCCACATGTACGGCATTTCCACGGCAGGCGGCAACATTTGGAAACAGCCCGGCAACGATTCCCGGTTGGGGAATGGACATGCGCTGGAGGTCGATTCGGATCGTGTGTGCGATTCCGCCTGCGATTCGAGCTTGGGTGCAGACATGGGGTAGGCATCCGGTCCGGCGGACGTCATTACTTCAGCTCTATAAGCCCCGCCTCCGTCGGCCAGAAGTCGCAACTACGGTAGAGTGAGACCAGCTGCGGCTCGACGTTGACACTCAACCACCTTGCATCGTGCTCCTGCGCAATACTGGTGGCCTCTTTTATCATGCCGGTAGCAATCCCCTGTCTTCGCATTCGAGGGGCGACGCGGGTGTCGAGAATAAAGGCGTGAACGCCTCATCCCACGCACCATTCACGAAACCGACGAGCTGACCATCGGCGTAAGCGCCGATAACCGACGTTACAGTTACCGAGGTATCGGAAGCTGTCACAGGCAGTAGGGAATGGCCCAAGGCTGCTGTTGATCTCGGAGATTTCTGAGGTGAACCTAAGGATTTCAATGGCTGACCAAAGTGGCTAATTAGCCATCGACAGGCTACAGCAAAGCCCTAGAAGCCTAGAAGCCTAGAAGCCCTGTAAATAGGGCGTGTAGACCATTCGCCTCGATATTTCACCGCAGCAAACGTCAACACAGGCTCGGTTCCCGCCAGGCTTTTTTTTGTATTTTACGAAAGAAAGGCGGGGAAGGCAATCGAGCGGCTTACACCTCCCGGCCACAACGAAAGGAGGACGCTGGGTTTACCCGAAAGCCAGCGCGTGTTGTCTCCAAACTGACGAAATCAGTCATCAGAATTGAACCTGTCTAGAACGGCCCAAGGAATTTCCACATTGTTGGCGGGCGTGTACGGCATCGATACATCTCCCGTAATGTTGATCGCAGTTACACAGAAGCGCGTCGTGTGAGACCGACCAAAAACGTCTTCATAGTCGCATTGCCCAAAAACGAAGAGCCGCCTTTTACCTGTAGCGATGAGAAGCAAATCCGAGGCATAGTAGTCAATAGGATTGGCTTCAATAGACCCACCGTCTTGATGAAGATTAACTGTCGCAATGCGGGGTGGTAAGCTGCCCACAAAATCAAAGTCTCCTGGCAGATCATCGTCTCGCAACTCGTAGCCAACGCTGACACGAACTTTACGGGTAGGCGTAGCACCTCGATTGATCCAAGAAGGACGCATTCTCCAAAACAGGCCAGTTGGGGATGGATGCGATATGTAACGTATCCCCCCAGCGACCACATAAGCCCGCTCAGTGGTCTCAAGGGCGTGCTTAGCACTTTTGATCTGCTCCCGAGCTAGGATTATCGAAATAGCAATTCCCGCAGTTCCCAAAAGGCTAAGCATAAACTGCCACTTGCTCCACATCGACAAACTAACGGTCGCTGATGCCACGGTTTGCTGAGCGGTAAGATCGGCCTGCTGTCGGGCGGTAGTCTGCCGCTCCCTTTCCAGATCTTCCAAGGACGGCTTTGGCTGACTTACTATCCTTACCGGAAACCCCTCATTCTCACTAGTGGATGGAATCTAACGCTTGGTGCCCGCGTTTAACGGCGGCGATGATTTTGTCGGGATCGGCGGTCCAAGTGAAGGGCTTTGGCTTTTTGTTGTGCTCAACGAGGAAACGGTTGATGGCGGCCTGGAGATCGACGACGGAATGGAAAACGCCGCGTTTCAGACGCCGCTTCGACAGCCTGGCGAAGAAACCCTCCACCGCGTTGAGCCATGAGCTTGAAGTCGGAGTGAAGTGGAAGGTGAAACGCTCGTGACGGTCGAGCCAGGCTCTCACCTTGGGATGCTTGTGGGCAGCATAGTTGTCGAGGATGACGTGGACGGCCTTGTCGTCCGGCACCTGGGCGTTAATGGCGTTGAGGAAGCGGATGAACTCCTGATGACGATGACGCTGCATGTTGCGGCCGATGACGGTGCCGTCGAGCACGTTGAGGGCGGCAAACAGCGTGGTTGTGCCGTGCCGCTTGTAGTCGTGGGTCATGGTGCCGAGCCGACCCTTCTTCATCGGCAGGCCCGGCTGGGTGCGGTCGAGCGCCTGGATTTGGCTTTTCTCATCGACCGACAACACGACGGCGTGGGCTGGCGGATCAACATAGAGGCCGACAACGTCTCGCAGCTTGTCGACGAATTTCGGGTCGTTGGACAATTTGAACTGCCGCCACCGATGAGGTGCGAGGCCATGCGCTTTCCAGATACGCCTGACTGCGCTGGCGCTGATGCCGGCGGCCGTCGCCATCATGTCGGCCGTCCAGTGCGTCGTCTCGCCCGGCGGATCAGCCAGCGTCAGGGCCACCACACGCTCGGCGACATCGGGTCCGAGCCGCACAATACGCGACGGCCGCGTCTTGTCGCGCAGGAGACCCTCGACGCCTTCTGTGGCGAAGCGCTCTTGCCAGCGCCATACGCAGGTCTTCGATTTGCCGGTCTGGCGCATAATCTCGACAGTTCCGACGCCATCGGCACTCAGCAGGATGATCTCGGCCCGCCAGACGTGCTTTTGGGGCGCATTGCGATCCCTGGTCAAGGCCATCAGGCGTTGGTGATCTGTTGGCGAAACGGTGAACGATATTCCTGTGCGCATGCGCCAGACTCGCATGCCAACCCAGCAAATGGAATCCCATACAGGACTCTTATGTCAGGCGGTAACCACTAGCAGGCGTAGAAATCGTAAAGGTGCAAAGCATAACTGCGGCGATTAGGAAAAGGCCGCACGATTTCTTCATAATTACCGAAAGGGAAGAGATAAAGTATCTTAGCATTTGGAAATAGCTAATACATCTTGAGAAAACACACTAGGTCCAATCTCCACCCAGCGACTTTTACTTTTTACAAGATGTCTACATTCGACCACGGCAACCGACTGACCTTGACCCCGAATACTTAAGCCTCTCACGTCGATAGCCATTGATATCTGGAGCAAGAGGATAATTACACCAACGGGAATTTCATGGGAACCATTACAACCCTAGTTAAGATACGCCGCCTTGAAACTGAACTGTAGTTCTGCTCTATCTTCGTTGAGGTGTAGGCCTTCGGGAAATTGCGATTACCGCTGGGACCGCACTACTGAGTTCCGGTCTTTCGATTGGATGATTCCCAGTCCCGGACTAGATGATCGCAGTTGATATCGCCTGATTTGGCGATGGAACGAATATTTTGGCACAAGCGCTTGGCACAAATAATCTACAATTGTGGACGTAAGACGCTGTAATGATTAGATAAATCCGCACATTTGAAAGAATGGCGGAGAGGAAGGGATTCGAACCCTCGATACGCTTTTGACGTATACTCCCTTAGCAGGGGAGCGCCTTCGGCCACTCGGCCACCTCTCCGAGGCCGTGACTATTGGGCAAAGGCTCCAAAGGCAAGGTTTTTTTTCCAATGCCGTCAGAAAAGTGTCTTGCTGTGCGCTAAACCCCGGGAGTGCGAGGGCTAGTAGCCGCGTGGGCCGGCTTCGGCATTTTCCGGTTCCGGTCCGTAGCGTCGGCGAAGGCGCTGGAGTGCCGTGGAGAATTCGGTGACATCGGCGCCGACGGCCACAAAAGTGGCGCCGAGTTCCAGGTAGCGGCGGTTGAGGGTCTCGTTGAATGTCAGGATTCCGGCCGGTTTGCCCGCTTTGACGATGGTGGCTATGGCGGCCTCTATCGCGTCCTGCACCTCGGGCGCCTCGAGATTGCCCGGAAAGCCCAGGTCGGCAGCAAGGTCGGCAGGCCCTATAAAGATGCCATCGATGCCCTCGACACCGGCAATCCGCTCGAGGTCGGCAAGCGCCGCGCGGGTTTCGGCCTGGACGAGGAGGCAGATATCCTTGCCTGCATCGGCAACGTAGCCGGCAACGGTGTTGAACCGCGAGGCGCGGCCGATGCCGGCGCCCATGCCACGGATGCCGTCCGGCGGATAGCGGACAGCGCGAACGAGTTCTGCTGCCTGCTCGGCCGAATCGACCATCGGGATGAGCAGCGTGCGGGCGCCGATGTCGAGAAACTGCTTGATCATCCAGCTTGCCCCGGTCGGCAGGCGAACCACCGGTTCCGACGGCGAGGCCTGGAGGGCCTGCAACTGCGCCATTATACTGCGAAGATCGTTGGGGCCGTGCTCGCCGTCGAGGACCAGCCAGTCGAAACCGGCATGGCCGGCGATCTCGGCGGCATAGGCATCGGCCATCGCCACCCAGAGGCCGATCTGCGGGCGGCGCTCGCGCAGGGCGATCTTGAATGCATTGGGTGGCAGGGTCATCGTCACTTATCCGAGCAAGGTCTTGAGGTCGGTGCCGGCGTCGGCCAGCAGGTCGCGATCGGGCGTCTGGCCGGCGTCGATGAGCTTTTTGCCAGTGACATAGGCGCGGGCGTCATTGATCGCATCGACAGCAATCAACCGGCCGGCCTTGAAATACCAGACGGAAGCCGATCCTTCGCGGGCACCATGCCGTAGCACCGTATCGTCGTAGCCCTTGTTGAAGCCTGCGATCTGCAGCTTGACGTCATACTGATCGGACCAGAACCACGGTTTCGGCACATAGGGTTCGTTGCCACCGGCGATGATCGCGGCCGCAGCCTCTGCCTGGTCGACCGCATTCTGTACCGATTCGAGACGGATCAATTCGCCCTGCCAGCGCAGCGCGGCGCAGTCGCCGACGGCATAGATGCTGGGGTCGGAGGTGCGGACGTATTCGTCGACGACGATGCCGTTGGCAACCACAAGGCCGGCTTCCTTGGCAAGACGATCCAGCGGCGCGACGCCGATGCCGACGACGACGAAATCGACGTCGAGGGTGGAACCATCGGAGAGCTCTGCGGCAACGACACGGCCGTCCTTGCCCACCAGTCGCTTGAGGCCGGTCTTCTCGCGGATGACGACATCGTGGTCTGCGTGGATGACCCGCATAATGTCTGCGGTTTCCTTGGCGGCAACCCGCTGCAGGATGCGATCGGCCATCTCGATGACGGTGACTTCCAGCCCGCGATGACGGGCGACTGCCGCTGCTTCGAGACCGATATAACCGCCGCCTATTATAAGGACGCGGCGGCCCGCGCGCATTTCACCTGACAGGAGATCGGCGTCGCGCTTGTCCCGGGCGACATAGACGCCCTCGAGATCGCCGCCGATGGCAGCAGGAAGTCGGCGCGGGGTTGCGCCTGTCGCCAGCACCAGGGTTTCGTAGTCGAGCGCGCTGCCGTCCTGCATGACGACCTGCTTCTTGTCGCGATGGATTTGTTCGGCCCAGGTCGCACGACGGATGTCGATGTCGTGCTCGGCATACCAGTGCTCGTGACGGAACATCAGGCGATCGAAGCTGATCTCGCCGAGCAGGTATTTCTTCGTCAGCGGCGGGCGCTGGTACGGCAGCGATTCTTCCGCGCCGACCAGCGTGATCGGCCGCGTGTCATTGAGAGCCCTCAGCTTGGCAGCAACAGCAAAGCCGGCCTGCCCTGCTCCGACAATGACCAATCTACCCGTCACGCAAGCCCTCCAGAAATTGGGGACACGAAGCCGTAGCGGCCGCGCATCGCGCTTCAAAGGCAAGGCGTATCGCCTCGTCCCGAAAGCGTCAACCGCAGCGGTGCCCATCAAGCGTCATACCGGACGATTTGGAACATCTGGATCGTTTTGCTGCGAGTCTGGCGTTTGTGAAATGCCAGAGGATTGCAACAATCGGCAAGCAATTCAGTCACTTGAATTGCCTGTGGCGGAAATCGGCAGATGCGGTATCATTGCAGATGGAATATATGTTCCGAAAACCGGGAAAAACGAAAGCCGTGGAATGAGTGAGGACGTGACGATACCGGCGAAGGTGCCGCGCGATTTCGAAAGCCTGCGCAGCACGATCATCGAGCGCAAGGCGTCCATGCCGAAACGGCTGGCGCAGGTTGCGGTCTTTGCCCTCAACAACCCCGATGAAATCGCGTTTGGCACGACGGCCAGCATCGCCACGGCGTCCGACGTCCAGCCCTCGACGCTGGTGCGGCTGGCCCGCCATCTCGGCTATGAAGGCTTTTCCGATCTGCAGAGCATTTTCCGCGAACGGCTGCGCGACCGGACAATCAGCTACGAGGAGCGGCTGATCTCGCTGGAGGAGGCGCGCGTAGAAGATGAGAACGCGGCGATCCTTGCCGGGTTTATTTCCTCTGCCACCCAGTCGATCAACCGGCTGGCGGCAACCGTGCAGACGGACACCTTCGCGACGTCGGTCGAAATCCTTGCGGCAGCAGAAACCATCTACCTGATCGCCAAGCGACGCTCCTACCCGCTGACGGCACACATGACCTATGCGTTTTCCAAGCTGAACATCCGCCACCAGATCGTTGCCTCGCCGAACGGGGTCGATACGGAGCTTGTACAGTTCGCCACGCCGCGCGATGCAGCCATTGCCGCCAGTTTTTCGCCCTATGCGGCAGAAAGCCTGGTGCAAAGCCAACTGCTGGTCGACCGCGGCGTACCACTCATTGCCATCACCGATTCGGCATTCTCGCCGCTCGCCGCCTGCGCCACCCACTGGTTCGAAGTGGCAGAATCGGATTTTGCCGGCTTTCGTTCGTTATCGGCGTCCATGGCATTGATCATGGCTTTCCCCGTCGCCATCGCGGAGCAGCGCAGAAAGTGGGCCATGGCAAAATCCGGAAAACATAAAATGGAATAAACATTCCGAATTGACAAAATTACGGAACCGATGTTTCATTATCGGTGCACGGCGTTGGCAACGGGAGATGCCGGCGGAAATCTTGACGGAGGATATCAATGGCAAATCTCAACAACGGCGCGCGGCCGGAGCCGACGCTCGACGTCATCGCCATCGGCCGTTCTTCTGTCGATCTCTATGGCCAGCAGATCGGTTCCAGGCTCGAAGACATCGCGTCCTTCGCCAAATCCGTTGGCGGCTGCCCGGCCAACATCGCAATCGGCACGGCCAGGCTTGGGCTGAAATCAGGGTTGATCACGCGCGTTGGCGACGAGCAGATGGGACGCTTCATCCGCGGGCAATCGGCCCGCGAGGGTGTCGCTACCGATGGCATCGTCACCGACAAGCAGCGGCTGACAGCGCTGGTGCTGCTGGCGGTAGAGGCTGAAGGCGTCTCGCCGATGATCTTCTACCGCTCAGATTGCGCCGACATGGCGCTGACGGAAGACGATGTCGACGAAGACTTCATCGTTTCATCGGGTGCAGTGCTTGTGTCCGGCACGCATTTTTCTCAACCCAACACCGAGGCAGCCCAGCGCAAGGCGATCCGCGTCGCCAAGGCGCATGGCCGCAAGGTGGTCTTCGATATCGACTACAGGCCCAATCTCTGGGGCCTTGCCGGCCATGCCGAAGGTTTCGAGCGCTACGTGAAATCCGACCGCGTCACGGCCAAGATGAAGCAGACGCTCCCTGACTGCGACCTGATCGTCGGCACCGAGGAGGAGATCCTCATCGCGTCCGGCGCCGATGACGTGCTCGGCGCATTGAAGACGATCCGCGAACTCAGCGCTGCCACCATCGTTCTAAAACGCGGCGCGATGGGCTGCATCGTCTATGATGGCGCAATTTCCGAAGACCTCGAAGCTGGCATCGTCGGCGACGGTTTTCCAATCGAGGTTTACAATGTGCTCGGCGCCGGCGATGCCTTCATGTCCGGCTTTCTGCGGGGCTGGCTGAAGAACGAGCCTCTCAAGACCTGCGCCACCTGGGCCAATGCCTGCGGTGCCTTCGCCGTATCGCGGCTGCTCTGCTCGCCGGAATATCCGACCTGGGCCGAACTCGACAGCTTCCTTAAACACGGCAGCCGGCGGCGCGCACTGCGCAAGGACGAAGACCTCAACCACATCCACTGGGCAACAACCCGCAAAGGTCACATCCCGCTGCTGATGGCGCTGGCCATCGATCACCGCTCGCAGCTGGTCAGCGTCGCCGACGAACTCGGCGTCCCCTACGAGCAAATCAATGCCTTCAAGCGGCTGGCGGTTTCGGCAGCGGCGCGAGTTGCCGACGGACGGCCGGGCTACGGCATGCTGATCGACGAACGTTTTGGGCGCGACGCCTTCTTCGATGCTGCCACCAAAAACTTCTCATGGATTGGCCGGCCGGTCGAATTGCCCGGGTCAAAGCCACTGCGATTCGAATTTAGCCAGGATATCGGCTCGCAACTCGTGGAATGGCCTGTCGACCATTGCATCAAGTGCCTTTGCTTCTATCATCCGGACGATCCGGCGGAGTTGAAGGCCGAGCAGCAGGAGAAGCTGCGCACGTTGTTCGACGCGGCGCGAAAGGTCGGTCGCGAATTGCTGGTCGAGATTATCGCCGGCAAGAACGGACCGCTCGACGACAACACGATCTCGACGGCGATGCAGGAGCTCTATGACCTCGGCATAAAGCCGGACTGGTGGAAGCTGGAGCCGCAGGCGTCGCGTGCCGCCTGGAAGAACATCGAGGCGGTGGTGACCGGCAACGATCCGCTCTGCCGCGGCATCGTGCTTTTGGGACTGGAGGCGCCAGCCGAGGAACTGCTGAAAGGTTTCGAGGCGACGCTCGCAGCACCGTCGGTCAAGGGCTTTGCCGTCGGCCGGACGATCTTTGCCGAAGCGGCGCGCAACTGGCTTGCTGGCGAGATCGACGACGAGGCGGCGATTGCCGACATGGCCGGCCGTTTCCGGCATCTGACCGAGGCCTGGCTTAAGACGCGCGGGCTGTAGACCCGCGGACTGGAAAAGAAGAAAACTGGGAGGCGCCCGATGGGCAAGACGATCCGTTTGACGATGGCGCAGGCTGTCGCGCAGTTCCTGACGAAGCAGATGACCGTCATCGACGGCCAGAAGGTGCAGATCTTCGGCGGCGTATGGGCGATCTTCGGGCACGGCAATGTCGCCGGACTTGGCGAAGCGCTCTACCAGATCCGGGACGAATTGCCGGTCTACCGTGCCCACAACGAACAGGGCATGGCGCATGCGGCGATTGCCTACGCCAAGACCAGCGTTCGCCAGCGCTTCATGGCCTGCACGACCTCGATCGGCCCCGGCGCACTCAACATGGTGACGGCGGCAGGCGTGGCCCATGTCAACCGCATACCCGTATTGTTCCTCCCCGGCGACGTGTTTGCCAACCGTGCTCCGGACCCGGTGCTGCAGCAGATCGAGGATTTCGGCGATGGCACGGTTTCCGCCAACGACGCGTTCCGCCCGGTCTCTCGCTATTTCGACAGGATTACCCGGCCGGAGCAGATCATCTCGGCCCTGAAGCGCGCCATGCAGGTACTGACCGATCCGCAGGACTGCGGTCCGGTGACGCTGGCACTTTGCCAGGATGTCCAGGCAGAAGCCTTCGACTATCCCGTGAGCCTTTTCGAGGAGCACGTCTGGACGCAGCGCCGGCCACGGCCGGATGCCGACGAACTCGCCAACGCCATTGCCCTCATCCGCAAAGCGGAGAAGCCCGTCATCATCGCCGGCGGCGGTGTCCTCTACTCGCAGGCGACCGCCGAGCTGACTTCATTCGCGGAAACCCACAGCATTCCTGTCGTCGTCACCCAGGCCGGAAAATCTGCGATCAACGAGAGCCATGCGATGTCGCTCGGCTCTGTCGGTGTCACCGGTACGTCTGCGGCCAATGCGATTGCAGAGGATGCCGACCTGATCATTGCCGTCGGCACCCGATGCCAGGATTTCACCACCGGCTCCTGGGCGCTGTTCAAGAACGACGCGCTTTCGATGGTGGGATTGAACATCGCAGCCTTCGATGCTGCCAAGCATGATTCCCACGCGCTGGTTGCCGATGCGCGCGAGGGGCTAAAGGCTCTGTCTGCCGGGCTTGCCGGATGGAAAGCCCCTGCAGCGCTCGCCGAGAGAGCAGCGCTTGAAAAGACACGCTGGATGGAGGCTGCCACCAAGGCGATGGCGACGACAAACGCCACCCTCCCCTCCGACGCGCAGGTTATCGGCGCGGTGGCCCGCACGATCGGCGGCGAAAACAGCATCGTGCTCTGCGCTGCCGGCGGTCTGCCGGGCGAACTTCACAAGCTCTGGCCGGCGACGGTGCCGGGCAGCTACCACATGGAATACGGATTTTCGTGCATGGGTTACGAGCTCGCTGGCGGGCTCGGCGCCAAGCTGGCGCGGCCGGACAAGGAGGTCGTCGTCATGGTCGGCGACGGTTCCTACATGATGCTGAATTCCGAGATCGCCACGTCCGTCATGCTCGGCATGAAGCTAACCGTCGTGCTGCTCGACAACCGGGGCTATGGCTGCATCAACCGGCTGCAGATGGCCACCGGCGGTGCCAACTTCAACAACCTCCTGAAGGACTCCTATCACGAGGTGATGCCGGCCATCGATTTCCGCGCTCATGCGGAAAGCATGGGTGCCATCGCCGTGAAGGTGTCGTCCATCACTGAGCTCGAGCAGGCGATAGAAGCCTCCCGGACGAACGACCGGACGTCTGTCTTCGTCATCGATACCGATGCGCTGGTTACCACCGAGGAAGGTGGCCACTGGTGGGATGTAGCCGTTCCCGAGGTGAGTTTGCGCCCGGAAGTCAACGAGGCCCATAAGAACTACGTCGCCAAGCGGGCCGCCCAGCGGATCGGATAGCGGACAATCGCCGGATCACATCTTGAGGAGAGCATGATGAAAGCCAAACTCGGCATGTCGCCCATCGCCTGGTGGAACGACGATCTACCGGAACTGAGCGACGACGTATCACTGGAGGAATGCCTCAGGCAGTCCCGCAGTGCAGGATTTACCGGCATGGAAAAGGGCCGCCGCTTTCCGGACAATCCGGCCGTGATGCTGCCGATCCTTCGGGCTGCCGACGTCACGCTCTGCGGCGGCTGGTTCTCGGGCACGCTTGTCGACGAGGAGCTTGCCGCCAACAAGGATCGCATCGCGCCGATGATCGAGTTGTTCAAGGCAGTCGATGCGCCCTGCATTGTCTATGGCGAAGTCGGCCGTTCCATCCAGGGCGACCGCTCCAGGCCGCTGGCCACCAAGCCACGCCTGTCCGACGACGAAATGAAGGCCTATGCACATCGTTTGACCGAGTTTGGGGAATGGTGCGCCGACAAGGGCATGCCGCTGTCCTACCACCACCACATGGCGGCCGTGGTCGAGACCGAGGCTGAACTGGACGCATTCATGCGGCATTCCGGCGAAGGCATTCCGCTGCTGCTCGATGCAGGCCATTTGGCCTTTGCCGGTGGAGACGTGCTGCGCGCCATCGACAACCACCACGGTCGGATCAACCACGTCCACGTCAAGGATATCCGCAAGCCTGTGGTCGACGGACTTGATCGCAGCCGGCAGTCGTTTCTCGATGCGGTGGCACTCGGCGCCTTCACGGTGCCGGGCGACGGCTCGCTCGATTTCGGAGCCATCGTCAAGCGGCTTGCCGACTACGGATACGAGGGCTGGTTCGTGGTCGAAGCCGAGCAGGATCCGCGCAAGGCGCCGCCGCAACGGATGGCTGAAATTGGTCACGCCGAACTGATGCGCGTCATGACATTGGCCGGCTATACGGTTGAGACGCAGGGTTTTCCGAAGGGATGAAACGGCTGTCGTTCCTTCGCCAGTGTTTACAGGAGATCTCAAAATGACGAAGTCCCACCTGCATGTCAGCCCCAGCGGGACCACTGGCAAAGTCCATCACGTGACCCCGGAAACAGCCGGCTGGACCTATGTCGGCTTTGACCTGTACCGCCTGAAGACGGGTGAGAGCGCGGCGGGTGATACGGGTGAGCGGGAGGTCTGCCTTGTCTGGGTCAGTGGAAAAGGCCGGGCGACAGCCGGAGATGTGGATTTCGGGCTGCTGGGCGAACGGATGAGCCCATTCGACGGCGCTCCGCATGCGCTTTACATCCCGGCCGGGTCCAGCTGGTCCGTCACCGCGGAAACAGATCTCGAACTGGCCGTCTGCTCGGCACCCGGTGGCGGCGATCACCCGGCGCGCGCCATTCCGCCCGGCACGCATCCGGCGCTGACGCGAGGCCAGGGGACGAATGTTCGATACGTCAACAACATTATGCCGGAAGACGATGGTGCCGCCCACTCGCTGCTCGTCGTCGAGGTGATCACGCCCGGCGGCCATACCTCTTCCTACCCACCGCACAAGCACGACCAGGACGATCTGCCAAACGAGAGCTATCTCGAGGAAACCTACTATCATCGCCTTAACCCGCCGCAGGGCTTTGCCTTCCAGCGTGTCTATACCGACGACCGGTCGCTCGACGAGGTGATGGCTGTGGAAGATGGCGACGTGACGATGGTGCCGAAGGGCTATCACCCATGCGCAGCCTGCCACGGCTACGATCTCTATTATTTGAATGTCATGGCGGGGCCGAAACGGGTGTGGAAGTTCTACAATGCCCCGGAACATGCCTGGCTGGTAAAGGCCTGAGAGTAGCGGATACGGAGAGAGGGCGCCGGGGGCGTATATCCCGGCCCGAGAATGCCCAGGCAACGAGCATTTGCGGCTTATTTGCACACATGCTTTGTTTTTTAAGGAGTCTCTTAAATCTTCATCAAGCGAAGCGTTCTATTCTGACATCATTCAACCAGCGGAGGGCAACATGCCCCTTCAGATGCACCTCATGACGAACACTGACCAGCAGCCCGCGCTTCAGGAATTCGTTGTCGATAGACCCGGCAAAATCATCTTCGTGGGCCATCATCTCAGCACGAGCGTACAAACGGACTGCATGATCAAGATCATGTCGCAATCCGGCGCCACGCTCGAGGTGGGCACCGGCCACGATCTGCCCAATCACTTTTTCCTCGAGATCCTCGGCATTCGCGACGAGATCGGCTGCACCCTCGTCAAACGTGAGGGTTCGCGGGTCATCGTCAGCTTCAACATGCTGATCAATGCCGAGTTTCTACATCATGTCTTGCGTTTGAACTTCGAGGTCGGCGTCTAGGACGTGAAAGCGGCTCACCTGCGTGCGTCTCGACCCGACGGCCCGAATCAAAGAAGCGCGGGGCCGCCGCCCCGCGCTTCTCCTTCCCCTGATGACATAGCAGCAGCCACTCGGCGCTAGGCTTTGCCGACCGGGAAATCGGTCACTGAATTTTACGCCTGACTTCTGCAGCATTCCGTCAGGGCGGACCTTACGCCCGAAGAATCCGTGCAATATCGTCCCACATACAACGCCCAATTGCCCACACGGTTCGAATATCATTTGACGAAAGGTAATCCGACCGTCGCCGAACGGCGTAGGACTTTTTGAAAAAGGAGCTCGACCCATGATCAAGACAGCGCTTACCGCCTACGCAGGTTGTCTCGTGACGCTGCTTGTTCTCGATGCCGCTTGGCTCGGGCTTGTGGCGCGCACCTTCTATCGCGACCAGTTAGGCGACCTGATGCTGCCTCAGCCGAATTTCGGGATCGCAGCACTTTTCTACCTGTTTTTCACCGTTGCCGTCGTCATGCTCGCAGTGATGCCTGCGGTTGGTGCCGGTTCGTTGACGCGGGCTCTGCTGTTTGGCGCCGTGCTTGGCCTTGCAGCTTACGGGACCTACGATATCACCAACCTTTCGACGTTGAAGAACTGGCCCGTCATGGTCAGCGTCGTCGACATGGCCTGGGGTACCGTTGTCACGGCTGCCACCGCGGGCGGCGGATATGCGGTCGCGCGGTATTTCTCCTGAAATCGACTCATCTGGCAGCTAAATGTCAGATTACTAAAATGCCATCCATATGATTGACGAATGCGCAAAGCCTTCGTGCGACGCTTGTGTCTTAAACCGAGATGATTTCGGTAAGCCACCGTCCGGGGAATAACATGCTTCGCTCAACGCATCTGGCGTCCGTCAAATCCGAGGTCTACGAGCGGAGCTTCGAGCGCTTTTTCGTCCAGCGGCCGGCACGACTTATCGCCGTCAAACCCTGCCTTACCGGGGTCTCGATGCGCAGTGCCGAGATCATCGATATCTCGCAGGGCGGCGCGACCTTCCTTGTCGGCAGCACTGCGGGCCTGCCGCAACATTACTACCTCAACATCCTCGGTCTCGCCTATCGCATCGGCTGCGCCGAGACCTACCGGCATGGCGACCGGATCGGCGTCCGGTTCATCAACTTCCTGACGCCCGAGACATTGAGGCTGGTGGTACGTGCCGACTTCATGATCGGCAACCGCGAAGCCAATGCCGCAAGGTCCATGCGTCGCTGACGCCAGCCGCCTCGTCTCTTGAAACCCGGCAACAAGCGCTTATGGTGCGGGCGACTGCAATCGCTTCGCCGGGAAATCACCAGCATGCCTGTCTTTTCGCGTTTTACACCGCTCACCAGCGCCCTGCCCTCGACCGTGCCGTTTGTCGGGCCGGAAGCGCTGGAGCGGCAGCGCGGCGTCGCTGTCAAGGCCCGGATCGGCGCCAATGAAAGCGGCTTCGGTCCTTCGCCGCGGGTGATCGAGGCGATGCGCCGGGAAGCTGGCGAGATCTGGAAGTATAACGACCCGGAAAATTTCGACCTCAAGGCGGCGCTGGCAACGCATCTCGGGATAAATTCCGCCAACATTGCCATAGGCGAAGGTGTCGATTCGCTGCTCGGGTTGATCGTCCGGATGATCGTTTCCGCCAACACGCCGGTGGTGACGTCCCATGGCGGCTATCCGACTTTCAACTTCCACGTCGCCGGTTTCGGCGGTCGGCTCGTCACCGTCCCGTATCTCGACGACCGTGAGAACCTTGAGGGACTGCTCGATGCAGTCCGGCGGGAGAATGCACCGCTGGTCTATCTTGCCAACCCCGACAATCCGATGGGAAGCTGGTGGGATCAGGAAAGCGTCATCGCCTTCGCAAGGGCCTTGCCGGAGACCTGCATGCTGGTGTTAGACGAGGCCTACAGCGAGACTGCGCCGGCGTCGTCGTTGCCACCGATCGCGTCCCTCATCGACATGCCCAATGTCCTGCGTACCCGCACCTTCTCCAAGGCCTACGGGCTTGCCGGCGCGCGGGTCGGCTATGCGATCGGCGTTCCCGAAACCGTGGCAGCGTTTGACAAGCTGCGCAATCACTTCGGCATGAACCGGCTGGCAACCGTCGGGGCGCTAACCGCGCTGGACGATCAGGGCTATCTTAAAGAGGTCATCGGCAAGATCCACGACGCCCGGGAACGGATCGCCATGATCGCGCGCGACAACGACGTTATGCCGCTGGCATCGGCCACCAACTTCGTTGCCATCGACTGTGGGCGCGATGCGGTCTACGCGAAGGCCGTTGTCGATGGGCTGCTCGATCACGGCGTGTTTATCCGGATGCCCGGCGTGGCGCCGCTCAACCGGTGTGTCCGCGTCAGCGCCGGACAGAAAGCCGATCTCGACCTTTTCGAACAGGCCCTGCCGCAGGTCCTTCAGACGCTCCGGTAATCATCGCGCCAAAAACCGCGCCGGCCTTGTCCCGGCCGGTCGCGGTCGCGCTGTTGCGTCTGCCTTTTGACATTGACGCTCCCCCTCTTTGCGAGGTTATTGTTCTTGGTAATGATCGTCTGAGGACGTTGCCTCAGTGCATGGTCATCCACTCGCGAGCGGAGCGAAGGGCTGCTGCCAGTTGCATCTTCGTTAGCGTGGCAGCGACGTCGGCGCGAAGCTCGGCGGCGCGGTCGCAGCCCTTGATGGCAGCGATGTTCAGCCACTTGTGGGCCGAGATCAGGTCGATGTCGCAACCGCGGCCGGTTGCGTACATCAGGCCCATTTCGCAAAAGATATCGGCATTTTTTTCGCCACCCATGGTGGCCATTTCAGACGTCGTCATTTCAAAGCGTGCCATCGGTTCGGTCCCTGTTTCAGCCTGTTAGTGCAATCCCTGTTTTCCGTTGGGCCTTTGCCGTCTAACGCAGCTTGGTGGCCTTCCGGGTGGCGGGTTTTCCCCGCTCGTTTGATGATTTGAGTATCGCATAAGGACTTCAAAAAGCGCTTAAAATGCTTGCTTAATTTGATGCAAACAAAGTGCAAATGCTTGGTAAACTTGGGATTTTGTTAAACATCGCAGGCCTTGCGAATTAAGGACTTTGCCTGGCATTTTACGAAAAATTAGGATCTGCAAATCAACCCTTTGCTAACCCTGAATCGAGCCGCGGTTGTTGGCGCGTGATTTTTCCCGGCTCGTATTTGCCTGAATTCACCGTCTTGGCGATGCGAATTGAGGCCGACCCGGCAAGCTGAATGCCGGATGAACCGCCGTATCAGCCGCCGTTCAGACGAACCGTGGCAGAAAGGCGTCAGGATCAAGGGCGATCCGTTCCAACAACGGGGGAAATGGACATGGCAATTCTGGCGCGGCGCTTCACCATCATCACTTTGGTTTCCGCAGTTTTCGCCATCAGCTTTTCGGCAGCCGTCCTGCACAGCGGGGGCAGCGGTTCGCAATCGCACTTCGGCGCAAACTTCACCTGCCTGCAATCGACAAGCTCTTATTGCTCGACGGTACAGTAAAGGGTCGCGGGCTGGCATCTTCCCGGAGCCGCAGATGGGGAAAAAAATCCTGCGGAAATCCCGGCTGCCACTGTTGCCGTCATTTGCTTGTTGGAGACAGCACTCTATAATGGCGCATGAGCAACAAATTCTCTCCGCTGGACGTATCCTCACCCGAACCCTTCGCGCCCGTTACCTTTGACGATCCGGTCAAAGCTGTCGATGCTCTGACCGAGCTCTACGACAGGAACACGGCCTTCTTGATCGGCAAATTCGCCGAACTTGCCGAGGGGGAGCCAATCTCTGCTCGCTTCCGGGCCTTCTATCCGCAGGTGAGCATCGAGACTACCAGCTTCGGACATGTCGATTCGCGGCTGTCCTACGGTCACGTCACCGCGCCCGGCATCTACACCACCACGATCACCAGGCCCGTGCTTTTCCGGCATTATCTGACGGAGCAGCTGGCGCTTTTGATGCGCAGCCACAACGTACCGATTGTCGTGTCCGAATCGACGACGCCGATCCCGTTGCATTTCGCTATCGGCGAAGGAGCGCACGTAGAGGCATCGGCGGCGACATTTGCCGACATTCCGATGCGCGATCTTTTCGATACGCCGGATCTGAACACGACCGACGACGAGATCGCCAATGGCGAATATATACCGCCTCCGGGCCAGCCCTCGCCGCTGGCACCGTTCACCGCCCAGCGCATCGACTATTCGCTGGCGCGGCTCGCTCACTACACGGCGACCAGCGCGGCCCATTTCCAGAATTTCGTGCTGTTCACCAACTATCAGTTCTACATCGACGAGTTCTGCACCTGGGCACGTGACCTGATGGCCAAGGGCGGCGAAGGCTATACAGCTTTCGTCGAACCGGGAAATATCATCACCAACGCCGGATCGAGCTCGCCGGATACTGATATCGCTTCGCCGCGACTACCGCAGATGCCGGCCTACCATCTGAAGAAGAAGGGCCATGCCGGGATCACCATGATCAACATCGGCGTCGGCCCCTCCAACGCGAAGACGATCACCGACCACGTCGCAGTGCTTCGACCGCATGCCTGGCTGATGCTCGGCCATTGTGCCGGCCTGCGCAACAGCCAGAGGCTCGGAGACTACGTGCTTGCCCATGCCTACATGCGTGAAGACCATGTGCTCGACGACGACCTGCCCGTCTGGGTGCCGATCCCGGCGCTGGCCGAGGTGCAGGTGGCGCTGGAGGCAGCGGTGGCCGAGATTACCGGCTACGAGGGTTTCGAGCTGAAGCGGATCATGCGCACCGGCACGGTCGGCACCATCGACAACCGCAACTGGGAACTGCGCGACCAGGCAGGGCCGGTCAAGCGCCTATCGCAGGCCCGCGCCATCGCCCTCGACATGGAATCGGCAACGATTGCGGCCAACGGATTTCGCTTCCGCGTGCCCTACGGCACGTTGCTCTGCGTCTCGGACAAGCCGCTGCATGGCGAACTGAAGCTACCGGGAATGGCGACCGCCTTCTATCGGACGCAGGTCAACCAGCATCTGCAGATCGGCATCCGCGCCATCCAGAAGCTCGCTGCCATGCCGCCAGAAGCGCTGCATTCACGCAAGCTACGCAGCTTTTTCGAGACGGCGTTCCAGTAGGAACACACGCACCGCCCTCTTGCCAACGCGGTGAGAGAGCGGTGGCATCAGGCCGACTTTTGGACCCGGCCTTTCGACATCGCCAGTCCCAGCGCCGTACCGATGAGTGCGGAAACGATCACCAGTAAATGGCCGTTGATGCTTGCCTGCGCCAGCGTGGTGAGCGACGCCGTGTCGGAGGGGGCACCGAAGGCCAGCGCACCGGCGGTAATGCCCGCCGGATAGGTGCCGACGCCGCCCGGCGCGTGCACCGGCAGCACGGATGAAAGCTCACCACCGAGAGCGCCGCCAAAACTCGCCGCTAGCGGGACGACCTGCATAAGGCCGAGTGCCCAGGCGAGCACGAGTACCTTGACCAGCCAGTTGACGATGGTCATCAGCCAGGCCCGTGCAAAAGCGGATGCGTTTATGGGCAGTCCCCTTTCGATCTCGAGGACGACGGACTGCGCCTTTGCAGGCAGCGCCTCCGCGGCGAACCGGACCAGCGGGCGGCGCACGGCAAAGGCTGCGACCGGCAAGAGCAGAAAACAGCACCAGAGCAACCAGGCAACGGCTTTATGCGGTGATGTTACGGCGAGGCCCATGCCGGCGGCGGCGAGTAGCGCGTGGAGGTCGAGCAACCGCATGACCAGCAACGCCGCGGTGCTGCGGACCAGTGGAATGCCGAATTCCGAGCGCATCAAAAGCGGAAAGCTGGTTTCGCCGGTGCGGAACGGCATCATGATGTTGAGCAAGTTGTGGATCTGCGTGACTCGGAAAAGGGCTGAGAAGTGACCCTTCGTCTCGACGGGAAAATAGTCGTAGATACGCCACGTCCGCAGGAAGTAGGTGCCGGTCAGCAATGCGAGGGCGACGACGATCGGCAAGACGCCAACTTTTGCCCATTCTGCAAGGATGACGCTCCAGCCCCAGAACCATTCTATGAAGGCCGCGTAGAGCAAGACGACGCCCAGGGTCAGCAGCGTCATCCGGTTTCGAATAAACCAGGATTGTCGGGTGGCAACCATTGGACTCTTCATGTAGGAAAGCACCCGTGTGAGCTCTGGCTGACGGCACGAACTTTGCTCGCCCGGCCACCGATCATAGCGGCTTTTAGGAGAAAGTAGCGTTGCAGACAACGGCAGAGTCTAATCGGCTTCACGCGGATACCGTCAATCCAGTCGAGCTTTCGCTGGTCGTGCCTGTTTTCAACGAGGAAGACAGTGTCGGCCCGCTGATCGAGCGTATCACCCAGTCGATGGCCATTTTCCCCGGTCGCTGGGAACTGATCCTGATCGATGACGGCAGCACGGATGCGACGCTGGTAAACGCCCGGAGCTATCTGGGCCAGGAAGGCCTGATCCTGCGACTTGTCGAACTGCAGCGGAATTTCGGCCAGACGGCGGCGATGCAGGCCGGCATCGACGCGGCCACCGGCCGCCTGATCGCGACGATGGACGGCGACCTGCAGAACGATCCGAAAGACATTCCTGCCATGGTCGCCGAACTGGAACGCCGCGATCTCGATCTTCTCGTCGGCTGGCGCAAGGATCGCCAGGACGGACTGCTTTTGCGCAAGATCCCGTCATGGTGCGCCAATTACCTGATCGGCCGGACGACGGGCGTCAAGATACACGACTATGGCTGCAGCCTGAAGATCTACCGGGCTGCGATCATCAAGCAGGTCAAGCTGATGGGCGAGATGCACCGCTTCATCCCGGCCTGGGTCGCCAGCGTGGTGCCGAGTTCGCGGATCGGCGAAATGGTCGTCAGCCACCATGCCCGCGCCCATGGCAAGTCGAAATACGGCATATCGCGGACGTTCCGGGTCATCCTCGACCTTCTTTCAGTGATGTTCTTCATGCGCTACAAGGCCCGTCCCGGCCATTTCTTCGGGTCGCTCGGCCTCGGCTTCGGCGCGCTGGCGCTTGTCATCATGGCCTATCTGTTCGTCGACAAATTCATCATGGGCAACGATATCGGCACCCGGCCGATGCTGATGGTCGGCGTCGTGCTGCTGTTGGCCTCCGTGCAGATGGTCACGACCGGCATTCTGGCCGAGATGATTGCCCGCAACTATTACCGCGACGACACGTCGCCGAACTACATCGTCCGGACGATCTTCGATCGGGATCATCCCCATGCATAGGCTGCTGGTCCGCAAGCCAGATGCCGTGATCCTCCTTCTGGCAGCCTACTTCTGCCTCGAGTTTGTCGTCCGCATGCTCATGCCGCACAGCATGCGCTACGACGAATCGCAGCAGGCATTCTTTTCGCAATGGCTGACGCTCGGCTACGATTCGCAACCACCGCTGTATAACTGGCTGCAGACAGCGTTCGTTTCGGTCTTCGGCCTGTCGCTGGCGATCATTTCCGTCGTCAAGAACCTCGTGCTGTTTCTGATCTACGTGACCTATTACAAGCTTGCCCGCCTGGTCCTGGCCGACAAGCTGTTTGCAGTGATCGCCACCCTGTCGCTGCTGACCATTCCGCAGCTTTTCTGGGAAGCTCAGCGCGATCTCACCCATACGGTCGCCCAGATGGTGACCATCAACCTGTTTCTCTACGGCGTCATCCGGACGCTGAAGACGCCGTCCTGGACCGGATACCTGATCACCGGCGTGGCACTTGGCCTCGGCATGCTGTCGAAATACAATTTTGCGCTGCTGGCCGCCGCCACCGTCGTTGCCGTGTTACTGCACCCGCAAGGCCGCGCCCGGATTTTCGACAAGCGGTTTCTTGTGACTGTGCTGATAGCACTGATCATCTTCCTGCCGCACGGCCTGTGGCTGCTCCACAATTTCGATCTGGCCTCCGGTCGCACGCTCGGGATCATGGAGCAGGACGCGCCGAAGAGCCATTGGGCGAAACTCGTCCAGGGACCGCTCGAGTTTTTCAAGCTCGCCATCGTCATCTGCCTGCCGACCGCTATCGTCTACGCTCTGGTGTTCGGGAAAGCCCTGTTTGCCAGCCTGAAGATGTCGAACGAATGGACGCGTTTCCTTGCGACAATCTTCGTTGCCATAGCGATTCTGGTGCTGGTTCTGATTTTCGGCATCGGCATGACTGCAATGCGCGACCGATGGCTGCTGCCGTTTCTATTCCTGCTGCCGATCTACCTTTGCCTGAAGATGGAAATTGCCGGGCTGCGTGCCGAAGATTTTGCCAAGCGTTTCGTTTACATTCCGATTGCACTTATGCTGCTCATCCCGACGGCCCTGCTGACCCGCGTGACCGTGCCGGGCCTGTTCGGCTCTTATGAAGCCTACAATGTTCCCTATGCCGATTTTGCCAGCCAGATTGTCAGCACAGAAGCCAAGAAGCCGGGGCTGGTGATGACGGACGACTGGCTTCCGGCCGGCAACCTCAAGCTCCAGTTTGCTGGCGTGCCCGTCATGTCGCGGTTTTTCGGCAACCTCACGCTGCCCTATCAGTGGACGGCGGAGAGGCCGGTGCTGCTCGTCTGGCTGCCGAAAAAGGGTCGTGATGCCATGCCACCCGTTCTTGCCGAATGGGTAAGCACCTCGCTCGGACCGCAATATGTAAACGCGGTCGTTCGCCAGGCGGATGTCGGCTATATCCACGGCAAGCCCGGTGACACGGCACATTTTGCCTATGCGTGGATCTATCCGCAGTAACGACTGCGGCTATCCGTTCTTCAAAACTCGGAGGCAAGCCATGGCTGCAAGCGATCAGACCCAGCCCGCGCCTATCAATCTTGCTCCGTGGGAAATCAAGAGGTCGAGCTACCCGCTGCGCGATCGCTGGCTGACGGTCAGGGCCGACGATTGCGTCACATCCGAAGGCGTTGAAATCGCTCCCTATTATGTCCTCGAGTATAGCGACTGGGTTCAGGTCGTGGCGATCGATACCGAGGACAATATTCTTTTGCTCAGACAATATCGTCATGCCTTAGGCCGTATCTCGCTGGAATTGCCTGGCGGTGCTATTGATGCTAAAGATGGCAGCCCGGTGCAGGCGGCGCAGCGTGAACTGCGGGAGGAAACCGGATTTTCGGCGGCGGAGTGGCTGCCGGTGGCGTCTTTGTCCCCGAACCCGGCAACCCATACCAATCTTTGCCATATCGTTCTGGCGCTCGGAATTGAATGCAACGCGCTTCCGGATGACAATCCGACAGAGCGGACCGAGATTGTTCGAGTGCCTATTCGCGAAGCCATCAGGATGATGCTGGCTGGAGAGATGATCCAGGCCATTCATGTCGCAGCCTTGACCCTTGCTCTGAACAAGGCAGGGAAATGGATCGTCTGACTTGGATGGTCGGTTTAGGCGGTGGTTCCCGCCCAGACCGCGTCCAGCGCCAGACGTGCAATGCGGACCATCGTGTCGACCTCCTCGCGGCTGATGATCAGGGAGGGCGAGGCTAGCATGCGGTCGGCGGTGGCGCGCAGGACTAGGCCGTTGGCCAGCGCGTGATTGCGAACCATGGCGCCGACGGCATCCGGCTTGTCGAAGCGGCGGCGCGTAGTCTTATCGGCGGCAAGCTGCAGGGCGCCCATCAAGCCGACGCTGACGGCTTCACCGACCATGGGGTGATCGGCAAGGTTGCTCCATTCTGCAGCGAAATAGGGTCCGATGTCATTGCGCACGCGCTCGACGAGATGCTCGTCCTCGATGATGCGCAGGTTTTCGAGTGCGGCGGCCGCGCATACCGGATGGCCGGAATAGGTGAAGCCGTGGTTGAATTCGCCGACGTCGTTGATCAGCACATCGGCAACACGGTCTCCGACCAGCACGCCGCCAATTGGCAGATAGCCTGATGAAAGGCCCTTGGCGATGGGTGCAAGGTCCGGCGTGAAACCGTAGTGCTGGAAGCCGAACCATTCGCCAAGGCGTCCGAAGCCGCAAATCACCTCGTCTGAAACCAGCAGGATGTTGCGTGCCTTGCAGATGCGGTCGATCTCCGGCCAGTAGGTCGAGGGCGGTATGATGACGCCGCCTGCCCCCTGTATCGGTTCGGCCACGAAGGCGGCAACGTTATCCTCGCCGAGCTCGTCGATCTTCTCCTCAAGCTCGCCTGCCACCTTGAGCCCGAAAGCCTCGGGCGTCAGATCGCCGCCGTCGGCGTACCAATAGGGCTGTCCGATATGGACGATCCCCGGGATCGGCAGGTCGCCTTGCTCATGCATGTATTTCATGCCGCCGAGGCTGGCGCCGGCGACAGTCGAGCCGTGGTAGCCGTTACGGCGCGCGATGACGATCTTCTTGGAAGGTTTGCCGACAGCGCTCCAGTAAACCCGCGCCATGCGAAACCATGTGTCGTTCGCCTCGGAACCGGAGTTGGTGAAGAAGATGTGGTTGAAGTTGGGCCCGGCGTGGGAGCAGACCTTCTCGGCAAGCAGGGTTGCCGGCGTGGTGGTCGTGCCGAAGAACGTATTGTAATAGGGCAGCTCGTTCATCTGCCTTGCGACCGCCTCGGCGATCTCCTTGCGTCCATATCCGATGTTGACGCACCAGAGACCGGCGAATCCATCGAGGTATTTCTTACCGAGGCTGTCGAAGATATGGACGCCCTCGCCGCGCTGGATAATGCGCGTGCCCTCAGTGTTCAGCTTCCCGGTATCGGCGAAGGGATGCAGGTGATGGGCTGCATCGATGGCGGCGAGATTGGACAAGGGTTTCGTCTCCGTCATCGTCTGCAAATCCTTCGGAATTGAAAGGCCGGGCTTGATCGGCTACGACCATGGCCGGGCATTCGAGGATTTTCAAGAGCATGACGGTCGGGACCGCAAAAGACGACACGCTGGACGCTGCGGCTCGCATCGAGGTGCTGACCGTCGACATGAACGGCCGGCTGCGCGGCAAGCAGATCCCGCTTTCGGCTGAAAAAAAGGTCTGGGCCGGCGACGTGCGGCTGCCCCTGTCGACGCAAACCCTGGATATCTGGGGTTACGACAATGATGAGTTGAACGGCTTGTCGATGACGATCGGCGATCCCGACGGAAGCTGCATCGCCGATCCGCGCACCCTGGCACCGATGCCCTGGGCGCCGGCCGGATCCTGCCAGGTGCTGGCGACGATGCATGAGCTGAGTGGCGGTCCGAGCTTCATGGATCCGCGTGCCATCCTTGCTGCCGTTGTCGAGCGCTATCGGCTGATGGGGCTGACGCCGGTGGTCGCGACGGAGCTGGAGTTCTACCTGCTGGCGGCGGATTGGCGCGAGACCGGCATCCCGTCGCCGCCCGCGGCCCTCACCTATCGTGGCGAGCCGGACGGCTTTCAGCTCTACGACATGGATGCCGTCGACGTGCTCGGCGATTATCTCGAGACGCTGCGCGCCTATGCACGGGCACAGGGTCTGCCCGCCGATGCGACGACTGCCGAGTTCGGGCCGGGCCAGTTCGAAGTGAACCTGCTGCACGGGCCCGACGCTCTGGCTGCCGCCGATGACTGTATCGGCCTGAAAAGGATCGCGGCCCAGGCAGCAAGACAGCACGGGCTGAAATCGACCTGCATGGCCAAACCTTATACCGATCATGCAGGCTCCGGACTTCACGTCCATGTCAGCATTCTCGACAAGGATGGCCGCAATATTCTTGACGCCGAGGGAGGCGATCCCGCCAAGCTAAAATCGGTGTGTGCCGGATTGCTGCGGACGATGCAGGAAACGCAACTGGTGTTTGCACCCTTTGCCAATTCCTATCGCCGCTTCCAGCCAGGATCGTTTGCACCGGTCGACATTAACTGGGGCTACGATCACCGCGGCACGGCGCTGCGTATTCCCGAAAAAAACGGTGCAGGCGCTCGCATCGAGCACCGCGTTGCCGGCGCGGATGCCAATCCCTATCTCGCAATTGCCGCCATCCTCGGCGGCATGCTGGGCGGCCTGACGGAAGATCTCGATCCCGGGCCTGAGACCACCGCCCATGCGGCCGCTATCGACGCACCGAAGCTGACCCATGATTTTCTGACAGCCGTTGAGCGGTTTCGCGCCTCGGCCTTCACAAGGGAGATTTTTGGCGAGAGGTACCAGACGCTGTTTGCGGATACGAAGGAAAAGGAAGCCATCCATTTCCTGCGCAGCGTCTCGAATTTCGACTACCGTACATATTTGCCACGCATATAAGAATCTTGCTCAGACAGGTGCGGGCTCGTTGCTCTGCTCGACGGCAACACGGCTCGCCGTTCCATGGGCAACCATTACCTTGAGCTCGCGCGGGTGGAGTTTCAGCTCGACGTCGCGCTCGAGCCGCAACAATTCACCGTCGATCACGCAGTGAGCCCTGGACCTCATTTTCGGATAATGCAGGTGCAGCGACTGCGTGTGCATGACCATGACATCGACATTATCGCGAAACTTGCCGCGCAGCATATCGAAGGCCAGCCGGGTTACGCCCAACGGTTTCATAGGCTTGGCGAGATAGAAGCCAAGCGTTCCGGTCGTCAGCTCGTCGGCGTAGAGCAATGCATTTTGTCCGAACGGGTTGTTCGATACGGACACGGCGGACACGTGACGGCGATCCTTCTTGCCGTCGATATCGAACTCGACATCGAATTCCGGTGGATTGAAGATAACGCCGAGGGCGGCCCGCACGCTGGCAGACATCTTGCCTATGCGCGAGCTGAAAGTGAAGGAATTGCGATAGCGCACCAAGCGCGCGTGCATCCCGGCAGAATACTGGTGGATGAAGGGCCGGCCGTTGGCGCTGCCGATATCGACCGCATCGACCTCGCCATTGGCAATCACGTCGAGCACCTGCCAGATATCCAGCGGCAGCTGAAGTGAGCGGGCAAAGAGGTTCATGGTACCGGCTGGCACAACGCCGAGTGCGATCTTGTTCTTCCAGGCGACGGAGGCGGCCGCCGAAATCGTGCCGTCGCCACCGCCGGCAATGATGCCCTCGATGTCATCGCGCCGCGCCGCCCGTTCCATGGCGGGCACGATTTCCTTTCCCGACACCACCTGACACTCGAAGTCATGGCCGGCGTCGCGGAAAACCTTTTCCGCATGGATACGATAGGCATTCATGTCCGTTGTCCGGAATGTGCCACCGTCTTGGTTGAAAAGTCCGATAAGCTTCATAGAGGATCCCGGTTTCCTCAGTTCGGACAGTCGATATTGGACAGCCCATGCAATTCTCTCGCTAAGATGGCCTGTCGTCGAGCGAAATCAAGACATTCGTGTCACGGCAACGTGAAGAAAGGTGAGCTCCGGTCGTAGACCTACGTATGCACAACCGGCCATGCTGCGGTGCGAAAAACGCAGGGGACGCGGCTATCCTTTTGATTCATAGTAATCTCCAGGCGCATCGCGCCATCCCAATTTTTCCGATCTGTGAGCGGGGCTGGCGCCAAATTTACTGGCGCTGCGAAAAGCCTCCTGCAGCCAGCCTATCTGGAGCTTTCGTGACCGACCTTGTCATCGACAACCTCGATCCGCCATCCGCAGTCGAAGCTCCATCGAGCACGGCCGTCGCGCTTGTCATGCTGGCACTTGCCATGGGCGGTTTTGGCATCGGGACAGGCGAGTTCGTCATCATGGGCTTGCTTCCCAACGTCGCTGATACCTTCCATGTGACGACGCCGGAAGCAGGATATGTCATCAGCGCCTATGCGCTTGGCGTCGTCATCGGCGCGCCGGTGATTGCGGTACTGTCGGCCAAGCTTGCGCGGCGGACATTATTGCTGCTGCTGATGACGGTATTTGCCGCCGGCAACATCATGAGCGCTTTCGCGCCCACCTTTGCCAGCTTCACCCTGCTGCGCTTCCTGACCGGTCTGCCGCATGGAGCCTATTTCGGGGTTGCAGCCCTGGTGGCTGCCTCGATGGTGCCAATCCATCGCCGCGCTCGGGCTGTCGGACGCGTCATGCTCGGGCTCACCATCGCAACGCTGATCGGTACGCCGATCGCCACATTCCTTGGGCAGTTGCTCGACTGGCGGGCCGCATTCATGATGGTTGGCGGCCTCGGCGCCCTGACGGTTCTGCTGATCGCCTTGTTCCTGCCGAAAGACAAGGTTACCGAGGGCGCCAGCGTTTTGCGCGAACTCGGCGCTCTGGTGCGCGTCCAGGTCTGGCTGACGCTCGCCATCGCTGCCGTCGGCTTCGGCGGCATGTTCTCGATCTTCACCTACATTGCCTCGACGACGACGGATGTCGCCCACCTCTCGGTGGGAATGATCCCCGTCGTGCTGGCGCTGTTCGGCATCGGCATGAATGTCGGCAATGTCGTCGGTTCGCGGCTGGCCGATATCTCGCTGAAGGGCACAATCGGCGGCATGCTGGCCTTCAATGTCGTCATCATGACGCTGTTTTCGATGACTGCTGCCGAGCCAGTCATGCTGTGCATCTGCACCTTCCTGATCGGCTGCGGCTTTGCGGCCTGTCCCGCCGTCCAGACCCGGTTGATGGACGTAGCAGCCGATGCCCAGATGCTCGCCGCCGCCTCCAATCATTCCGCCTTCAACGTCGCCAACGCGCTCGGCGCATGGCTGGGCGGCATTGCCATCGCCTGGGGATATACGGCGGCGGCCACCGGCTATGTCGGCGCCATCCTTTCGGTCGGCGGCCTCGTGGTCTTCGGCATATCCGTTGCGCTGGAGCGCAAGGACGGGATCGCCTAGCCTGCCTCCTCCCCGGAAATTCACAGCGCACTTTGACAGCCTCGGTGGCGTCGAACTCGTTCGATGCTTCTTGCGTTGCCAGTGAACGATGCGCATCTAACGTGTCTCGCTACAAACACAGGAGTTCCCCATGCGCGCCGTCGCCTATCAGAATCCACTGCCGATCTCAGCCGAAAGCGCATTGATCGACGTCGACCTGCCGATGCCGGAAGCCAGCGGGCGGGATCTGCTCGTCGATATCAAGGCCGTTTCCGTGAACCCCGTCGATACCAAGGTCCGTGCCGGCGTCACACCCGATGCCGGGCAATACAAGGTTCTCGGATGGGATGCGGCCGGCATCGTCAAGGCGACGGGTGCTGAGGTCACGATGTTCAAGCCGGGAGACGAGGTCTACTACGCCGGAGCCATCGATCGCGGCGGCTCGAATGCCGAATTCCATCTTGTGGACGAGCGCATCGTCGCACTGAAACCGAAAAGTCTCGATTTCGCAGCGGCTGCGGCCCTGCCGCTGACCGCCATCACGGCCTATGAGACACTGTTCGACCGCCTCAAGGTTCAGGACACTGTTCCAGGTGCTTCGCGGACGATATTGATCATCGGCGGCGCCGGCGGCGTCGGCTCGATTGCCATCCAGCTGGCGCGGACGCTGACGGACCTGACCGTCATTGCCACCGCCTCACGGCCGGAAACGCAAAGCTGGGTCCGGGAACTCGGTGCCCACCATGTCATCGACCATTCCAAGCCATTGGCGCCCCAGATCGAGGGACTTGGCCTCGGCGCACCGGCGTTCGTGTTCTCGACGACCAACACCGGAAAGCATCTTGCCGACATCGTCGAGGCGATCGCTCCGCAGGGTCGCTTTGCGCTGATCGACGACCCCAAGACGCTCGATATCATGGCTTTCAAGCGTAAATCGATCTCGGTGCACTGGGAGCTGATGTTCACGCGTTCGCTGTTCAAAACCGCCGACATGATCGAGCAGCACAAGCTTCTCACCGAGGTGGCAGGGCTCGTGGACACAGGCAAGGTTCGCACGACATTGACCGAAACGCTCGGCACCATCAACGCCGCCAACATGAAGAAGGCACACGCGATGCTGGAAAGTGGCACGACGAAGGGCAAGATCGTCCTGGCAGGGTTCTAAAGCTTTCACGGCTTCCTGAGGATCACGAAGACTCACGAAGACATTGGAGCCGGGTCACCACCCGGCTTTACTGCCTCAAATTGCTAAACTGCCCCTCCTCAACCCGCCGATGCAGCTTTTGACGGTCGTGAAAAAAGCGATGCGGCAACGGCTGCAAGCCCCTATCGCGCTTGACTTTTCGGGCATTTGGCGCGATCTCTCGCGGCGTGGACGTCAACGACATCCATGCCGATCAACCGGAGTCATCTTACGATGCCTAGCGACAGTAGCAGTCGATTGCCTATGCCGTCAGCGGCCTTCGTGCACTAACCGACTCCTGTCGGCTCGCCACGATCCGCCGCTGCGGCGGATCGACAGAAAGGCGAGCTCATGAACCTCAACAGCTTACCCGTTCGGGCCGGCCACGCCGCCCTCAATCTCCTTCACGAAACGCGCGGCATCACGACCGCAGAACGCGTCGAGCGGCTGAATGCCCTCGACGTGAAGGAAGCAGCCGCGACACTGGCGACCTTATCGCTGCAGAAGGCGGTGCACGTCCTCAACCAGCCGGAGCTGCACAACGCGGTCGACATCGTGACCGCGATGCCGCCGGAGCATGCGGCAAAGTTGCTCAACGCCACCGCCAACGACCGCGTTGCCGATATTATCCTCGAAATGGACGAGGATGTCCGGGATGCCCTCGTCGCGCGGCTGGACCTTGCCACGCAACAAGCGATCAAGGCCCTGATGGGCTATCCGCCACGCACGGCGGGTGCCATCATGACGACGGAGTATGTGAGCGTGCCGGACGACTGGACAGTCGGCCAGGCGCTGCAACACGTCCGCCAGGTGGAGCGCTCGCGCGAGACCGTCTACGCCATCTACGTGCTCGACAGCCTGACGCATGCGTTGACCCATGTTGTCACGCTGCGGCGGCTGATCAACGGCGAGAACGATGCGTCGATCCTCACGGTCGCGCAGATGGGCGAACCGGTGACGGCATATCCTTTGATGAGACAGGAGGATGTCGCGCGTCTGATCCGCAAGCACAACCTGCTGGCGCTGCCGATCGTCAACGACGAACAGAAGATGCTGGGGATCGTCACCGTCGACGACGTCATCGACACGATGATTGCCGACACCACGGAGGACGCCCAGAAATTCGGCGGCATGGAAGCGCTCGGAAAGCCTTACATGCAGATCAGCTTCACCGGCATGATCCGCAAGCGCGCCGGCTGGCTGGCGGCGCTGTTCCTCGGCGAAATGCTGACGGCAAGCGCCATGCAGCATTTCGAGGGCGAACTGGAAAAGGCGGTCGTGCTGACGCTGTTCATACCGCTGATCATGAGCTCCGGCGGCAATTCCGGGTCGCAGGCGACGTCGCTGATCATCCGGGCGCTGGCGCTCGGTGAACTGAAGCTTTCGGACTGGTGGAGAGTGCTTGTGCGCGAATTGCCGACCGGCGTGACGCTTGGCACAATCCTCGGGCTTGTCGGCTTCATCCGTATCGTTGCCTGGCAGCAACTGGGGTTGTTCGACTACGGACCGCACTGGCAGCTGGTGGGGCTGACGGTGTTCGGAGCGCTGATCGGCATCGTCACCTTTGGCTCGATTTGCGGCTCGATGCTGCCGTTCATCCTGCAGAAGATGCGGCTCGATCCCGCCAGCGCCTCGGCGCCGTTCGTGGCGACGCTGGTCGATGTCACCGGCCTGGTGATCTATTTCACTGTTGCCCTGGCGATCCTCAGCGGCACCTTGCTCTGAGGCCTCTCAGGCGGGCGGCTGCCGCCCGCCAATCATCGGCGGATTGCGCTCGACGTGCAAACCATCAGGCAAAACGCAGGATCATGGCCACACGCCGGTCTGCACCCATGCCGACGGAGACTTCTTTTTCCAGCGCCTTGCGCAGTTCAGGGACAAGGTCGCTGTCGACGATTTCTGAAAATCCCAGCCGGGCATAAAACGGCGCGTTGAAGGGCACGAAGCGATCTGTGGTCAGCGTCACGCCGCGCAGGCGACTGGCGCGGGCGGTTTCGATGGCAGTTGCCATCAGGCGCCGGCCGACGCCCTTGCGTTGCCAGGCACGTGCAACGTCTACCTCCCGGATATAAAGCATTTCGTCGCTTTGCGTGCCGGCGAGGAAGGCTATCGGCTGGTTCTCTTTGTCTGCGGCAACGAACAGCAGATCGTCATCCAGCGATTGCCGCAGCAGGCTTTCCGGCAAGGCATGGGCCTCGCGGCTTCCACCGCGCGCATCGGCGAGCGTCGCGAAGGCATCGAGTTCGATCTCCGTCAGCCGTGGCAACTCCTCAAGCCGGGCCAGCCGGATGATGAAGCTGTCGGCTGGATCTCCCGTCATCCCGGCGCTCCTCACATGTTCGGGTAGACCGGCCCCTCACCACCCTGCGGCGGCACCCAGTTGATGTTCTGGTTTGGGTCCTTGATATCGCAAGTCTTGCAGTGGACGCAGTTCTGGGCGTTGATGACGTAGGTTTCAGCTCCGTCCTTCTCCACCCATTCATAGACACCGGCGGGACAGTAGCGCGTCGAGGGGCCGGCGTAGATGTCGTGTTCGGAGGATTTCTGCAGCGCCATGTCTTTGACCTGCAGGTGGACCGGTTCGTTTTCCTCGTGATTGGTGTTGGACAGGAAAACGGACGACAGGCGGTCGAAGGTCAGTACGCCATCCGGACGCGGATAGTCGATCTTCTTATGCTTTGCCGCAGGTTCCAGCGAGGCGGCATCGGTCTTGCCGTGGCTGACTGTTCCGAAAAATGAGAAGCCGAACAGCGAGTTGGTCCACATGTCGAGGCCACCGAGTGCGACGCCGAGCACCGTGCCGAACTTCGACCATAGCGGCTTGACGTTGCGCACCCGCTTCAGATCCTTGCCGATGTCGCTGCTGCGCCATTCGTTTTCGATCTCGACAACTTCGTCGTTGGCGCGACCGGCGGCAATAGCAGCGGCAATATTGTCGGCCGCCATCATGCCGGACAGCACCGCATTGTGGCTGCCCTTGATGCGCGGAACGTTGACAAAACCGGCCGAGCAGCCGAGCAGCGCACCGCCCGGAAAGGTGAGCTTCGGCACCGACTGCCAGCCGCCTTCTGTGATGGCGCGGGCGCCGTAGGAAAGACGCTTGCCGCCTTCGAACGTGCTGCGGATCGCGGGATGGGTCTTGAAACGCTGGAACTCTTCGAAGGGATAGAGATAGGGGTTCTTGTAGTTGAGGTGGACTACGAAACCGACCGCCACCGTATTGTCCTCGAGATGATAGAGGAAAGAGCCGCCGCCAGTCTTCATGTCGAGCGGCCAGCCGAAGGAATGCTGGACCAGCCCCTGCTTATGGTTCTCGGGTTTCACCTGCCACAGTTCCTTGATGCCAATGCCGAACTTCTGCGGCTGGCGATCCTTGGACAGGTCGAACTTGGCGATCAGTTGCTTCGCCAGCGAACCGCGGACGCCCTCGCCGATCAGCACGTATTTGCCGAGCAACTCCATGCCGCGGGTGAAATTCGGGCCGGGCTCGCCATTCTTCTCGACGCCCATGTCGCCGGTGGCAACGCCGATAACGGCGCCGGCGCTATTATAGAGCACCTCCGTCGCGGCAAAGCCGGGGTAGATCTCGACCCCAAGCCCCTCTGCCTTCTCGGCCAGCCATCGACAGACGAGGCCGAGCGAGACGATGTAATTGCCGTGATTGCTCATCAGCGGCGGCATCAGGAAATTCGGCAGGCGGATGGAGCCGGCAGGGCCAAGCAGCATGAAATGGTCGGCCTTGACTTCCGTCTTGAAGGGGTGCCCCTCCTCTTCACGCCAGCCCGGCAGCAAGCGGTCGATGCCGACAGGATCGACAACCGCTCCGGACAGGATGTGCGCGCCGACCTCGGCGCCTTTTTCCAGCACGACGACGGTGAGGTCCGGATTGACCTGCTTCAGACGGATGGCAGCCGACAGGCCGGCCGGACCGGCGCCGACGATGACGACGTCGAATTCCATGCTTTCGCGTTCCGGCAGTTCCATTGCATCGGTCATTGCGTCGTCTCCACTTGGCCCTGCGCGCGGCCCTGTCCCCGTTTTGCCTTATCTCTTGTCAAAACGGAATGGGATTGTCGAGCCGGGATGCGACGCTGGCTCCCCCAATTCGCACAATCGACCGTGAGCCGAGTTTTCATGCCGTGGCCAAGGGACAGATGGAAAAGACAGCGCATTTTTCTTATGCGCCGCCGGCCGCCGCTCTATATGAAGCGGATCGGCACAGGCCATCGAAAATGAAGGACGACCAAAATGGATCTCGGCATCAAGGGAAAACGCGCACTCATCCTGGCGTCCTCGAAGGGACTTGGACACGGTATCGCCGTGGCGCTGGCGCGCGAAGGCGCTGACGTGCTCCTCTGCGGTCGCAGCGGCGAAAGGCTGGCAGCGAACTGCGCAGCCATCAATGCCGAGGGAAACGGCAAGGCCTTCTGGCTGCAAGCCGATCTCGCCGATCCCGACTTCGTCAAAACACTCACCGAGGGAGTTGCGTCAAAGCTCGGCGGCCTCGACATCCTCGTCAACAACAGCGGCGGCCCTACTCCCGGCACCACCGAAGAGATGACCGCTGAAAATCTCGAGAGCTACTTTATCACCATGGTGGCGCGCGTCATCACCCTCACCAACGCGCTGCTGCCAGCCATGAAGGCGCAGGGCTGGGGCCGCATCCTGACCGTTGCGTCCTCCGGGGTCATCGAGCCGCTGGCTAATCTGGCTCTTTCCAACACGATGCGTCCGGCGCTTGCCGGCTGGAGCAAGACGCTGGCAAGCGAAGTTGCGAGCTATGGAGTGACCTCGAACATGCTGCTGCCGGGCAGCATCGCAACCGACCGTCTCGACGACCTCGACGGCGCAGCGGCAAAGCGTACGGGCCGTCCGATGGAAGATATCCGTGCCGAGAAGCAGGCACGCATCCCGGTCGGGCGCTACGGGCGGGTCGACGAATTCGCGGCGACGGCGGCGTTTCTCTGCAGCGAACCGGCAAGCTATATCACGGGCTCGATGATCCGTTGCGACGGCGGCGCCGCGCGCTCCCTCTGATTGCGGATGCCGAACCCGACATTGATCGCCTGGTTCGGGCTGCTCTCAGTCTTGGCCACGAGTGCGGTAAGTTAGGACTGTTGAGGCGACAACGCGCCTACTGCAATCAGCGGAGGCATGTGAAAGCAATGAGAAATCTTGGGATGTAATTCCGGAGCGATTCAACGCCTTTTGGCATGCCGGGCGGCCCGAAGCTTTCCAAGTGTTAATTTTTCCACGGAAATAACTGTGATAGATTGCCCGCTAATGGTTCGCCAGCCAAGATAAACTGAACGTATTCTAATGGCGCGGTAACGGAAATGTGAAGTGTTACTCCGGCGCTGTCATCTCTGCGTTGGTTTCATTGCACATCTGTAGGCCGCTTACTTACGAAGTCGTTCCTTATCGGTAGCACATATGAAGAAATTCTGGATCACGCTGTGTCTCGTCATTGTCGCAGGTGCGGCGCTTTGGACTTACCGGGAACGTCTTCCTTATGTTTCTGCCCTGCTTGGAAAGGGCTCCACGTCGCCCGCAAGCACCAGCACGGCCGAGAATGGCAATCGTAAGAAGTCAGGCGCGCCGGTCGTCGTCAAAACCGTTGCTGCGGTCGAGACGACACTGCCGATGGATGTGACGGCCACGGGATGGGTGGTGCCGGTCGATTCGACGACCATAGCCGCGCAAGAAAGTGGTGTGATCACGCAGATCATTGCGCAGGATGGGGCAACGGTTAAGGCCGGTGACCTGATCGCCAAACTCGATCCGCGCACTGCGCAGGCCACCGTCGACAAGGACAAGGCGGTGTATGCGAAGGACCAGGCAACGCTGGCCCAGACAGAATCAGCGCTGACCCGCGCGCTGAACCTTTTGAGCAGCAAGGCGGGCACCCAGGCAACGGCGGACGAGGCGCAGGAGGCGCGCGACGCAGCTGTGGCGACTGCTGCGGCCGACAAGGCGCAGCTTGCGTCGGATGAGGTGCTGCTGGAGCACACTGATATCCGTGCGCCTTATGACGGACGTCTCGGCGACATCTCCCTCAGCCTCGGCGCCTATGTGAGCCCCGGCACCGCCATCGTCACGATCACCAAGTACGATCCTGCTTTTGTCAAATTCAACCTGCAGGAAACCAGTCTGCGCCAGTTGCAGGAGGCGCTCGCTGCTGGTCCGGTTCCCGTCAGCACCGTTCCGCGCTCCGCCAAGGGCAAGCCTCGCCAGGGAGAAGTCAGCTTCTTCGATAACACGGTTGATTCCGCCTCGGGCACAATCATCGTCAAGGCGAAATTCGACAATGCCAATGGGGCGCTGTGGCCCGGAAGATCGGAAAACGTCTCCGTGCACTTCTCGGACAAGGAGCCGCTGATCGTGGTGCCGACGGTCGCCGTGGCACCAGGCCCGGACGGCTTTATTGCCTTCGTGGTCGGCAAGGACAGCAAGGTTCACGTCACGCCGGTAACTGTCGCGCGCGCCAACGGCGACCGCACAGCCGTCGCCAAGGGTCTCGCCGTCGGCGATCACGTCATCATCGAGGGCCAGTCGCAGGTGACGGACGGCCAGACGATCAAGGAAGAGTTCAGCGACGGTGCGGCACAGAAGGTAGCATCTGCCGCTGACGGCAAGACCGAAAACTTTACGGTCGGAGCCCAGCCATGATCCCGCTTTTTTGTATCCAGCGTCCGGTCGCAACTACCCTTATCGCGATCGGCGTGGTTCTGGCCGGCCTTGCCGGCTACCAGCTGATCCCGGTCGCAGCCCTGCCGCAGGTCGATTTCCCGACTATCAACGTTTCCGCCCAGCTGACCGGCGCCTCGCCGCAGACCATGGCGACATCGGTGGCGACGCCGCTGATCAAGCAGTTCGAGACAATTCCGGGGATCAGCGAAATCAGCTCGACCAATTCGCTCGGCAACACCAGCATCGTCCTGCAGTTCGATCTCAACCGCAGCATCGACGCTGCGGCCGCAGACGTCCAGGCGGCGATTTCCACAGCAACGCGGCAGTTGCCGAACAATTTGACGACGCCTCCGAGCTATCGCAAGACCAACCCTGCAGACGCACCCGTCATGCTGATCGCCGTGCAGAGCGACACCCTGCCGCGCAGCAAGCTCGACGATATCGCCGAGAACATCATTTCCCCATCGCTGTCGACATTGCCGGGCGTCGCTGAAGTGACGGTCAACGGTGCTCAGACCTATGCCGTGCGGATCGGCGTCGACCCAGACAAACTGCTTGCCCGGGGCATCGGCATCGACACCGTCAACTCTGCGGTCGTGAACGCCAACAGCCAGGTGCCCGTCGGCACATTGCAGAACTCCGCCCAGAGCATGACCATCAATGCGGATACGCAGCGCACCAACGCCGCGCAATTCCGCACTCTGGTCATCGCCAATCCCAACGGTGCGCCTATTCATTTGAGCGATGTTGCCAACGTTCAGGACAGCGTCGAAAACCAGAATGTCGGTAGCTGGTATGACGGCAGCCGGGCCATTATCCTGTCGATCCAGCGCCAACCCGACGCCAATACCGTCGATGTCGTCGACGAGATCAACAAGACGCTGCCGAAGCTGCATGCCGAGATGCCGGCATCGGTGAAGACGGTTGTCATGAACGATTCGGCCGCACCGATCCGGGAAGCGATCGGCGACGTCAAGTTTACGCTGGCACTGACAATCGGGCTCGTGGTCCTCGTCATCTACCTTTTCACCGGCCACGTGATGGCAACGATCATCCCCGGGCTGGCAGTTCCGCTGTCGCTGGTTGCAACATTCGGCATGATGTATGTGCTCGGCTACAGCGTCGACAACATCTCACTGCTCGGGTTGACGATAGCGGTCGGGCTTGTGGTCGACGACGCCATCGTCATGCTGGAAAATATCCTCAGGCATGTCGAGAACGGCATGCCGGTGCGCCAAGCGGCCATCCAGGGCTCGGCGGAAGTCAGCTACACCATCATCTCGATGTCGATCTCGCTGATCGCGGTGTTCATACCCATCCTGCTGATGGGCGGCGTCGTCGGGCGTATTTTCAACGAATTCGGCATGGTGGTGGCAATCGCTATCGTCTCGTCGGCAATCGTCTCGCTGACCGTGACGCCCATGCTAGGCTCGCGCCTGTCGAGCGGCCACAGTCATCCGCCGTATCCCGTTCGACTTTTCAACCGGGGTTTCAACTGGACTGAGCGTAACTACGACAAGGGCGTTGCCTGGTGCCTGCGCAACCGCGCCATAGTGCTCGGCAGCTTCCTTGCCTCCGTGGGGCTGTCGATCTACCTGTTCATGACCCTGCCGGCGAGCTTCTTCCCGACCGAAGACATTGGCCGCCTGCAGATTTCGACTCGCACCCGGCAGGACATTTCCTATGATGCCATGCGCGATCTCCAGAGCCAGGCTGCGGCACTGATCGAAAAGAACCCAGCTGTCGAACATGTCATGTCGATCGTCGGTGCCAGTGCCCGCCAGACGCTGAACAACGGCACGATGTATGCCCAGCTTAAGGACAAGAAGGATCGTCCGCCGCTCGACCAGACACTTCGGGAAATGCGGGCCGCCGTGGCGACCATCCCGGGCATCCAGGTGTTCATCAATCCGCAGCAGAGCCTGCGTTTTGGCGGACGACAGACGGCCAGCCAGTATCAGCTGGTAGTCCAGGCCCTCAGCGCCGACCTGACCAACACCTGGGCCAACAAGCTGCTCGTGGAGATGAAGAAGGATCCGCGCTTCACCGACGTGACGACCGACGCCCAGAACAATGCGCTGCAGGCCAATATCGTCATCGACACGGAGAAGGCCGCTGCCTACGGCATCAACAATGCCTCGTTGCGCACGACGCTGCAGGAGGCATTCAGCGACTATGCCGCCGCGCAGATCCAGTCTACCGGCGATAGCTACGACGTCATCATCGAATACGATGCCAACCAGCCCTGGGACGACCAGAAGCTTTCGCGCATCCGCGTCTCGTCCTCCTCCGACGCGCAGGTTCCGCTATCCAATTTCGCCCATATCGAGCGCAATACCGGACCTGTGACGATCAACCAGACGGGACAGCTGGTTTCGACGACGGTGTCGTTCAACCTGCCGGCCGGGGAGGCGCTGGGCGATGCGACGGCGTTTATCGACCAGATCAAGAAGCAGATCAACATGCCGGCTGACGTCTTCACGTCCTATGGCGGTACGGCCCAGATCTTCCAGCAATCGCAGGGCAGCACGCCCTACCTGATCCTGGCCGCCGTGCTCACGATCTATGTCGTCCTCGGCGTGCTCTACGAGAGCTTCATCCATCCCCTGACCATTCTCTCCGGCCTGCCGGCAGCGGCGCTCGGAGCCTTGCTGGCGCTAAAAGTGTTTGGCTTCGACCTGTCGATCATTGCGCTGATCGGGCTCTTGATGCTGATCGGGATCGTCAAGAAAAACGCGATCATGATGATCGACGTGGCGCTCGAGACATTGCGATCGTCGGACAAGGTGTCGCCGGCCGAGGCTATTCATGAGGCGTGCGTCCGGCGTTTCCGGCCGATCATGATGACGACATTCTGCGCCCTGCTCGGTGCCCTGCCGATTGCCATCGGTGGCGGCGCGAGTTCGGAACTCCGCCAGCCGCTTGGCGTCGCAGTCGTCGGCGGCCTCGTCGTGTCGCAGATCCTGACGTTGTTCATCACGCCCGTCATCTTCCTGGAGATGAACCGGCTCGACAATTTCGTCAGGCGCCTCGGCCGCAGGAAAGAGCAGCCGCAGCAGGAGAACCCTCCGACCGCGATTGCGGCGGAATGACCTCTGGCCTGTCCGGAGAGATTTCAGGGCCTTCACCATCTTGCGCAGCCTGATGGCCTATGCGATGACGCGCCCTCTTCGATCAGAGGGCGTTTCGCTTTGGCGCGGGACATCGCCCCATCCAGACATTTTCGGCAGACAGGAGTGCGAGCATGGCTCAGGCGCTAGGTTTCGACTTTGGCACGACGAACAGCGTGATGGCGCTGGCAGACGGAGCGGCCACGCGCTCGGTCTCGTTCACCAGCGCTGCCGGCTCTGCAGACAGCATGCGCACCGCCCTCTCCTTCATGAAGGATCGTCACCTCGGTGCGGCGGCACTGAAAGTCGAGGCAGGCAACGCTGCGATCCGCCAATTCATCGACAATCCCGGCGATTGCCGTTTTCTCCAGTCCATCAAGACCTTTGCAGCCAGCGCGCTGTTCCAGGGAACGCTGGTGCACGCCAAGCGGCATAGTTTCGAAGACCTGATGGAAATTTTCATGCGTCGCCTGAAGGCCTATGCCGGCGACGACTGGCCATCGGATATCGGCCGTATCGTCACGGGAAGGCCTGTGCATTTCGCCGGCGCCAACCCGGATCCAGCGCTGGCGACAGCGCGTTACAACGAAGCGCTGACGCGGCTGGGTTTCCCGGAAATCCACTACGTGTACGAGCCTGTCGCGGCGGCTTTCTACTTCGCGCAGAACCTCAAGAGCGACGCCACGGTGCTGGTGGCCGACTTCGGTGGCGGCACGACCGATTATTCGCTGATACGGTTCGAGACTGCGGCGGGCCGGCTGACCGCAACGCCGATAGGCCATTCCGGCGTCGGCGTCGCCGGCGACCATTTCGACTTCCGCATTATCGACAATGTCGTCTCGCCACTGATCGGCAAGGGAAGCTACTTCAAGAGCTTCGACAAGCTGCTCGAGATGCCCTCCTCCTATTACGCCAATTTCGGCCGCTGGAACCAGCTGTCGATCTTCAAGACATCGCGCGAATTTCCGGAGTTGCAAAAGTTGGTCCGCACGGCCATCGAGCCTGACAAGCTCGAAACCTTCATCGAGCTCATCGAGCATGACGAGGGATATCCGCTCTACCAGGCGGTTTCCGCCACCAAGATGGCATTGTCATCCGCGGAAGAGGCCGAGTTCAATTTTCCGCCTCTCGGCGCTGCCGGCAAGACATCGATCCGGCGCAGCGATTTCGATGGCTGGATAGCGCCGGAACTGGCGCGGATCGAGGCGGCCCTGGACGAGGTGCTGGAAAAGACCAACACACCGGCTGCCAGCATCGACAAGGTGTTCCTGACAGGCGGGACGTCCTTCGTGCCCGCCGTGCGCCGGCTGTTCACCGAGCGCTTCGACGTGAGCCGGATCGAGACCGGTGGCGAATTGCTGTCGATCGCGCACGGTCTGGCGCTGATCGGCGAGCGCGACGATATCGCCCAATGGACCTCCTGAGCCGGGGATGGTGGGGGCTTTGGCCCTTCCCTTGCCCGACCGGCTTCGCTAGAGTTCAGCAATGATCTCCGTTCAAGACCTCTCCCCGGCCGAACTTGCCGCGCTTTTGCATTTCCATGCCGACGCGGGCATCAGTTGGATGCTGGAAGAGGATCCGGTGGACCGCTTTGCCGAATTCGAGGCGCTGAAAGCGGCGAGACAGGCGGGGCGTCCGGCGCCGGCACCCTCGCCTACGCCGGCAAGCCCGCTCGCCAGCGCTGCCGAACGTCGGCCTTCGGCACAGGCGGTTGCGACTGCGCCACCCGCTGCAGCGCGCGCGCCGGCTATTCCAGACGAACAGGCTATCGACCAGGCGCGCTTTGCTGCTGAAAGCGCTCGCTCGCTGCCGGAACTGAAAGCCGCCCTGGAAGCCTTCAACGGCTGCAATCTGAAGAATAGCGCGCGCTCGACACTGTTTGCGAGCGGCAACCCGGAGAGCGGAATCATGGTCATCGGCCCGATGCCGGGCGCCGACGATGACCGCGAGGGCGCTGTGTTCGCCGGACGGTCCGGCCTTCTTCTCGACCGGATGCTGGCGTCGATCGGCCTTGATCGTGATGGCATACTACTCACCAATGTCATTCCGTGGCGGCCGCCGGGCAACCGTGCGCCATCCATTCCGGAAACGGATATCTGCCGCCCCTTCATCGAGCGACAAATCGCTTTGGCAGAGCCGAAAGTCCTGCTGTTGCTTGGAAATTTCACCGCGCGCTTCTTCTTCGGCGGTAACGAGACCATCCATGCCCTTCGCGGACACTGGCGTGAAATCGGCGCCGGAGCCGGCTCTGTCCCGGCGATTGCGACGCTGCATCCCCAGGATCTGCTGACCGCGCCGATCAACAAGCGGTTGGCGTGGCAGGATCTTCTGGCTTTTCGCCGCCGGATCGATGCAGTCTGATAAACGACTATTTTTTTGGCACTATAATGAAATTATGAATTTAGCCATGTGATTTACGCATGACTGCCATGGCGGCAACATGCGTTGTAGAATCGATGCTGCATTGCGATATTAATCGGGCGTCTTGGGAGGAACCACGATCAGGATCCAAGGCAATGACCATTCGTTCGCGTCCTATACATTGCGGGTTTGAAACCCTCCGTCAGGTAAATGCTTCTTTGCGCGGGTCACAAGGCTATCGCCGCCTCGAGGCGACAAACGAACAGATAACGGCTCGTGGAACCGGCACATCTTCCCGTCTTGTCCGCCCGACCACGATGTTCGCGGAATTTCGCGCCTCCTGAAAAGCGTGCAGGGTCCGCATAGCTGAGGTGCCTCGGTGAACGTGGCGATGCGAGAGCCTTGAAAGAGCAAGCCGGGCAACAGCCTCAGCGGCACGAGAACCTCAGCCGCCAATTCACATTCAAACGGCAATACGATTTCGCTTTCGGTGACGCGCTTTATGCGCCGCGCAGTGTCGCGATTGATTGCGCGCTTATGGTGGGATAGAGGACAATACATTCTCTGCCATCCACCCCTGCCAAGAGCGGAACAGTGCCATGCTGGCAAGCCTGATCTCTATCGCCAGCCTGATGCTGTCGACCCTCCTGATGATGGTCGGGCTGGGGTTGATGAACTATGTCGTGCCGATCCGTTCGGTGGCGGAGGGATGGTCGACATTCACGATCTCTTTCATCGCAACCGGCTATACGCTCGGATTTACCATCTCCTGCATCATCACTCCGCTGTTTGTGAAGCGGGTTGGCCATGTACGCGTGTTCGGCGCCCTGATTTCACTGCTCGGCGTCGGCATCCTGCTCTGCGCGCTGCTGGTGGACTGGCGGGCCTGGGTGGCGTTCCGCTTCATCAGCGGCTTTGCCATCGCCGGCAGCTACCTGATCATCGAAAGCTGGCTGAACGAGCGCGTCACCAATGCCAACCGGGCAACGATCTTCTCTGTGTATATGATCACCTGCCTGGTAGGATCGATCGGCGGGCAATATCTTGTCCCGCTCGGCGATCCCAAATCGACGTCTCTGTTCATCCTGTGCGGCATCATCTTCGCGCTGGCCATGCTACCGACGGCGCTGTCGACGGCCGCCTCTCCGACACCGATAGCCCAAGCCAAATTCAACCTTCCCAAGCTCTATCAACTATCTCCCGTTGCCTTTGTCGGCTCGCTGCTATCGGGCGCCCTGTCCGGCACCTGGAATAGTCTTGGCGGCGTCTACACCCAGATCGTCGGCATGAATACGGCGCAGGGGGCGACACTCCTCGCCTGCGTGCTGGCAGGTGGGGCGATCTCGCAAATGCCGATAGGCAGGGTATCCGACTTGATCGACCGTCGCATGGTGATGATCGTTTGCGGCATCGTCGGCGTCGTCGCCTGTGCGGTCATGACCCTATTCGATGTCCGTTCCATCGTCTCGCTCTATATCGCCGCCTTCTTCGTCGGCACGGTGCTTTACCCGATTTACGCGATCAACGTCGCGCATGCCAATGACCGCGCGGCCCCGGACGAATATGTGACGATCTCCAGCGGCATCATGATCCTCTACGGCCTCGGCACCGTCGTCGGTCCGCTGGCTGCTGGTGCAATGATGCAGGTCTTCGGCACGTCGGGACTGCTCTGGTTTCTGGCGCTGGTTTTTGCGTTCTATGCTGGTTACGCGGGCTGGCGCACTGCGCGGCGAAAAGTTGGTGAGGGGCGCATCGACAAAACTGATTTCAAGGCCATGCCGATCCCGGTGCGCGGGACGGAGACATCCGTCCGTACTGCTTCGCCAGACGACCGCCTTGCCTGATCGCCGGTAAATTCTTCTGTTATCAAAGAATTTCGGACAGCAATTGCAAATTGCGGTCGAAGAAATACATGGCTTTAGCTTTGGTTCAGATTTTAATGTAATCATATTGAATAAAGCTGTTTCAAATCGACGCTCGCGCCCGCTCGGCCACCGTCCCTAACGTCTACCTAGGAACCCCCATGCGCACTGATATCGGCCAGATCGTCCATTTGGCGGACTACCGTCCCACAGATTTTGTCCTGGAGCGCGTAGACCTCACCTTCGAACTCGATCCGACCGCAACCAAGGTGGAAGCCAGGCTGATCTTTCACCGCCGCGAAGGGGTCGATGCAACAGCGCCTCTGATCCTCGACGGCGACGAATTGAGCCTTTCCGGCCTGCTGCTTGACCAGGAAGAAGTTCCGGCGTCGCAGTATTCAGTCACCGACAAAAACCTGACTGTGCGCGATCTACCATCAACGCTGCCTTTCGAACTGACGATCACCACGATCATCAACCCGGAAGCCAATACCCAGTTGATGGGCCTTTACCGCACCGGCGGCATCTATTGCACCCAGTGCGAGGCCGAGGGTTTTCGCCGCATCACCTATTTTCCCGACCGCCCCGACGTGCTGGCGCCATACACCGTCAACATCATCGGCGACAAGGCTGCCAATCCACTGCTTCTGTCGAACGGTAACTTCCTCGGCGGTGCCGGGTATGGCGAAGGCAAGCACTTTGCCGCGTGGTTCGATCCGCATCCAAAGCCGAGCTATCTCTTTGCGCTGGTCGCCGGCGATCTCGGCGTCATCGAAGACACGTTCGTCACCATGTCCGAGCGCGAAGTGACGCTGAAGATCTATGTCGAGCACGGCAAGGAGCCGCGCGCTGCCTATGCCATGGATGCGCTAAAGCGCTCGATGAAGTGGGACGAAGAGGTTTTCGGCCGCGAATACGATCTCGATATCTTCATGATCGTCGCCGTCTCCGACTTCAACATGGGGGCAATGGAGAACAAGGGGCTTAACGTCTTCAACGACAAGTACGTTCTGGCCGATCCGGAAACGGCGACCGACGCCGACTATGCCAACATTGAAGCGATCATTGCCCACGAGTATTTCCACAACTGGACCGGCAACCGCATCACCTGCCGCGACTGGTTCCAGCTCTGCCTGAAGGAAGGCCTGACGGTTTTCCGCGACCACGAGTTTTCAGCCGACCAGCGCTCGCGCCCGGTCAAGCGCATCGCGGAGGTCCGGCATCTGAAATCCGAACAGTTTCCGGAAGACGGCGGACCGCTGGCGCATCCCGTCCGCCCGACGAAATATCGCGAGATCAACAATTTCTATACAACGACGGTCTACGAAAAGGGCAGCGAAGTCACCCGCATGATCGCGACGCTCCTCGGCAGCGATCTGTTCAAGAAAGGCATGGATCTCTATTTTGAGCGTCATGACGGCGACGCCGCGACGGTCGAGGATTTCGTTGCCTGCTTTGCAGAGGTCAGCGGCCGCGACCTGACGCAGTTCTCGTTGTGGTATCATCAGGCCGGTACGCCGCTGGTCACCGCCTCCTGCGCCTACGATGCTTCCGCCAGGACCTTCACCCTGTCGCTCGAGCAGATGGTACCGGCGACACCCGGCCAGTCTGCCAAGGAGCCGATGCATATTCCGCTGCGGCTTGGCCTGCTTTCCGAAGACGGAAAGCCAATGACACCGGCGAAAGTCGAGGGTGCGGAGTTCACGACGGACGTGCTGCATCTGGTCGAACGCGCCCAGACTGTCGTCTTCCACGACATCCCGTCACGTCCCGTGCTCTCCCTGAACCGCAGTTTCTCGGCGCCGATCAACCTGCACTTCGACCAGAGCGCAGCTGATCTTGCCCTCATTGCCCGCTTCGAGTCCGATCATTTTGCGCGCTGGCAGGCGCTCACCGATCTGGCGTTGCCGATCCTGCTGCGGGCAGTCCAGGACACCCGCAATCGTGCGCCCGTCGCCTGCGACCAGACGCTGATCGACGCCCTTTTGACGGCTGCCGCAGACGAAACACTGGAGCCGGCCTTCCGCGCTCAGGTGCTGAACCTGCCGAGCGAGGCCGACCTGGCTCGCGAGCTTGGTGCCAACAACGACCCGGACGCGATCCACGCCGGCCGCCAGGCGATCCTTTCGCAGATCGCCGACGCCGGAAGGGATATCTTTGCGGCGCTCCACGAGGGCATGGCAACACCGGGCGACTTTAGCCCCGATGCCGCCAGCGCCGGCCGACGCGCGCTCCGCAACGCCGCGCTCGGCTTTTTGTCGCTGTCCGACAACACGCCGGCGCGCGCCAAGGCCGCCTTCGACGCTGCCAACAACATGACCGATCTGAGCCACGCGCTGACAATCCTGGCGCATCGCTTTCCGGAAACGGCGGAAGCCAACGAGGCACTGGCGACCTTCAAGACCCGCTTCGAAGACAATGCACTGGTCGTCGACAAGTGGCTTGCAATCCAGGCTTCCGTTCCCGGCGCTGCAACATTGCAGCGCGTCCAGGCGCTGATGCAGGATCCGCTGTTCACGCGCGCCAATCCCAACCGGGTGCGGGCGCTGGTCGGAACCCTTGCTTTCAACAATCCGACGGGCTTCAACCGCGCCGATGGCGGAGGCTACCGCTTCCTGGCCGAGGAAATCCTGACCATAGACCCCCGCAACCCGCAGCTTGCCGCCCGTATCCTGACATCGATGCGTTCATGGCGATCACTGGAGCCGGTCCGCGCCGATCATGCGCGCGCGGCGCTGATGCAGATCGAGCGGGCGGAAGAGCTTTCTACCGACGTCCGTGACATCGTTGACCGCATTTTGAAGGAGTGATTTGCGGCGACGCAACAGGTGATTTGCGCGACAAGAGCAACGAAGACTGGGCATTGCCTCCGACGCGCGCAATCTCGACTTCTAAAAAACCTGCAATAGCAAATAGTTAAGAAAGTTTTATCACGCCCTCTGGACAAGCCGAATCGCGAATGATTCATTGGCGCAGGTTCGGGCGAGCGGCGCCGCGAATCACACGAGGTTCAGGGCGAGATATGGTGGACGTGCGGCGGGCGACTGCGGCCGAGGGGCGGCTGCGTGTCAATTTTGACGATCTTAAATCTTGGCATGACGGTCTTATCGACCGTGCGGGGGTAAGCGTCGGCAACGTTTCACGCAATTTTTCCAAGGCAGAAAACATCCTCAAGCGGGCAATCCCGATCCTGATCCTCGCCTTTCTCTCCGTCGTGGCTGCCTCGCATATCGTAGCGATGGTGATGGAGCACGGCCGCATGGAAACAGCGGCTCGTCATTCCACGGTTCTCTCCGCGTCTGTCGCATCCGCCGCTTTTGCCCATGACGTGACATTGTTCGATGTCGGCGACAGGGATGCGGCCGAAGCGCGGCTTCGCACCTTCCTGCCGCAGGACAGGCTCGACAGCGGCGACTTCGTGCTGCTTGTGCAGGCAAGCGGCCGCGTCTTTGCCTCTTCCATCGACGGGGTCCGGTACGTCGGCCTGACGATCTCGGACTTCTTTCCTGAAGTCTCAACCATTCGCCGGTTCGGGGACGGCGGCGGCGTGATCGAAACCACCATCGGCGGCCTGCCCTACTACGCCTCGATCGCGCTTATCGGCGACAAGGGCGGGTTCATCGTGTCGGCCGTGTCGCTGGAACAGATCGGCCGCCTGTGGCGCGACGAGCTCACCCTGAACGTGACGCTATTTGCCGGGATTTCATCGATCCTGCTGGTCATCCTCTACGCCTACTACATGCAGGTCCGGCGAGCCCGGGATGCAGACGAGACTTTTCTGGAATCCAACCTGCGCGTCGAGACTGCCTTGTCGCGCGGACGGTGTGGCCTTTGGGATTTCGATTTTGCCAACCGCGAATTCTTCTGGTCGCGCTCGATGTACGACATGCTCGGCCTGCCCGCCTCGGACAAGACGCTATCTTTCGGCGACGCGGCCCGCCTGATGCATCCGAACGACAACAGCCTGTATGAGCTGGCGCGCGCCGTCGCCAAAGGCAAGGCCGGCCAGATCGACCAGATCCTGCGTATTCGCCATGCCGGCGGTCACTATGTGTGGATGCGGGTCCGTGCCCAGGTTATCCGCACCAATTCCGGCCAGGAGCACATGATCGGCATCGCGATGGATGTCACCGAACAGCACCGGCTGGCGCAGCGCTACGCCGAAGCCGACCAGCGGCTGGCGGATGCTATCGAATGTACGTCGGAAGCCTTCGTGCTCTGGGACAAGAACGACCGCCTGGTCATGTGCAACGCCCACTATCAGCAGGCCTACGGGCTTCCAGACAGCGTCCTGATGCCCGGTACCGAGCGTTCGGCCGTGGCGGCAGCCGCAGCCCGTCCTGTGATCGAGCGGCGCATCGCCGATGCGGACCGCTCTGGCTACTCCGTCACCACCGAAGTGCAACTTGCCGACGAGCGCTGGCTGCAGATCAACGAGCGCCGGACGCGCGATGGCGGCACCGTTTCCGTCGGCACGGACATCACGCTGCTGAAACGCCACCAGGAGCGCCTGCGCGAATCCGAGCGCCGCAACAACGCGACCATCGACGACCTCTCCGCCTCACGGCAGACTCTCGAGCGCCAGAAAGCGGAACTCTCGATTGCCAACACAAATTACCTGGCCGAAAAAGACCGCGCCGAAGCGGCCAACAAGGCTAAGTCCGAATTCCTCGCCAACATGTCGCATGAGCTGCGCACGCCGCTCAACGCCATTCTAGGTTTTTCGGAAATTCTGCAGAACCAGATGTTCGGTCCGCTCGGATCGGAAAAATACGACGAATATGCCCGCGATATCCACGACAGCGGCAAGCATCTCCTCAACGTTATCAACGATATTCTCGACATGTCGAAAATTGAGGCCGGCCATGTCAAGCTGTCATGCGAGACAATCGACCTGGTGCCTTTGATCGAGGAATGCCTGCGCTTTACTTCCGTGCCCGCTGCTTCGAAGAATATTCAGGTGGAGCAGCGCTTCTTGACAGGCAGGACGCTGACAGCCGACCGTCGAGCCATGAAGCAGATCCTGCTCAACCTGCTCTCCAACGCCGTCAAGTTCACCAACAATGGCGGGCGGATCGCCGTGCGCCTGCGCGATGTCAGCGAGGGTGTCATGCTGACGATCGCTGACACCGGTATCGGCATCCCGAAATCCGCACTCGGCAAGATCGGCCAGCCCTTCGAGCAGGTGCAGAACCAATACGCCAAGAGCAAAGGTGGGTCCGGTCTCGGACTTGCCATCTCTCGCTCACTGGCAACGCTGCATCAGGGCACCATGAACATCCGTTCTCGCGAAGGCGTCGGCACCGTCATCTCCGTCTATATTCCGGACCAGCCAACCTCGACGGGTGCCTTACCGCACGAGGACCGCATGAAATATGCGGCGCGTCGCGTCGCCTAGGCGGCGGAGTTCAGCTTCCAGTGTCACCACATCCGGGCAATCGCCGGCGTGGGCCACGAGATCGATCAACCCTGCCGGCGCTTGTGCGGGATCGAAGACACCATCGATGCAAAGCCGGATCAGCTGCGACAGCTCGGTATAGAGCGCCAGCGCCTGCCGGCACCTGGCGAGATCCTGCTCGGGGATGAGACCGGGGCCGAAGCGCGCAAGCGCTTCCGCGGTAGTAAAGCCCCGGTTTTCTTCCGCCGTAACGGCGAGCGGCGACACCAGCCGCGCATATTGGCTGAGGAACTCGATGTCGATCTGGCCGCCCGGCATGTGCTTGAGATCCCACACTCCGGCGGGCGGCTTCTCGGTATCGACGAGTGCCCGCATGTCCGCCACGTCAGTGGCGATCTTTGGCTTGTCTGCGGGCGCTGCGAGAATGCCGGCGATGATCCGTTCGGCATGCGAGACCAGTGTCGGGTCGCCGCAAACCAGCCGGGCCCGGGTCAGAGCCATATGCTCCCAGGTCCAGGCTTCCTCGCGCTGATATTTCTCGAAGGCATTGATGCGGGTTGCAACCGGCCCCTTGTTGCCCGAGGGCCGCAGCCGCATGTCGACCTGATAGAGAATGCCCTCGGCCGTCGGCGCAGACAGGGCGGCGATCAGGCGCTGGGTGATGCGGGTGAAATAGCGGGTGGCGTCGAGCGGCTTCTGACCATCCGAGCCGGTTGCGCCATCGTCGTAGTCGTAGAGCAAAATAATATCGACATCGGATCCGGCTGTGAGTTCGAAGCTGCCCAGCTTCCCCATGCCGACGACGGCGATGCGGCCGCCGGGGAAATTGCCGTGCGCCAGGCTTACTTCGGTTTGAACAGCATCCAGCGCCGACGCGATGACGAGATCGGCCAGATGGCTGAACGCCCGTCCCGCCATCTCTCCCGATATCGCACCGGTGAGCAGCCTGATGCCGATCAGGAAGCGCTGCTCTGCGGCAAAGATGCGGAGTCGGTCGAGTGTGTCTTCGTAGTGCCGGGCGGGCTGCAGGAAGCTTTCGAGGCGCGAGGAGAGGTAGTCACGCGTCGGCAGCTCGGTCATGATGCCCGGATCCAGCATGCCATCGAAGACATGTGGGCGCGCGGCGATGATATCGGCTAGCCGTGGCGCCGCCGACATGATGGTAACGAGAAGGCCGAGCAGCACGGGATTGTTGCCGAGCAGAGAAAAGAGCTGGATGCCGGCCGGCAGTCCAGCGAGAAACTGATCGAAGCGCAGTAGCGCCTCGTCGGCCCGCGTACTTTCCCCGAAGGCGCGCAGCAATTGCGGCATCAGTTCCGTCAGACGCTCCCGTGCCTCGACCGATTGGGTCGCGCGATATCGGCCGTAATGCCAGGTGCGGATGATACGGGAGATATCGGCCGGGCGGGTAAAGCCGAGACGCTGCAGGGTCTGGAGTGTCTCGGGATCATCAGCCTGGCCGGTAAAGACGAGATTGCCGGCCTCGCCGGATAATCCCTTCTCGTACTCGAAAAGTTGGGAATAGCGCTTTTCGACTGTCTTCAGCACGGACACAAGCCGCTCCGAAAAGCGCGGCAGGTCCGCAAAGCCCATCATCAGCGCGATGCGCCTCAGTTCGGGGTCTGTCTCGGGCAGCAGGTGGGTCTGCTCGTCACGCACCATCTGGATGCGGTGCTCGACATCACGGAGGAACCAGTAGCCCTCGGTCAACTCGTCGCGCGTTTCCGCATCTATCCAGCCTGCCCTGGTCAGTTCAGCAAGCGTTGCCTCCGTTGCCCGGCTGCGCAGCGACGGCATGCGTCCGCCGGCAATCAACTGCTGGGTCTGGGCGAAGAATTCGATCTCGCGAATGCCGCCCCGCCCGAGCTTGACGTTGTGGCCCTTCACGGTGATCGCGCCGTGGCCCTTGTGGACGTGGATCTGCCGCTTGATCGAATGGATATCGGCGATGGCGGCGAAATCCAGATATTTGCGGAAGACGAAGGGCACGAGATCGCGGATGAAGGCTGCCCCGGCCTCCCGGTCGCCGGCCACGGGGCGGGCCTTGATGAAGGCGGCGCGCTCCCAGTTCTGTCCCCTGCCCTCGTAATAGATCATCGCCGCATCGACAGGCATGGCAAGGGCGGTGGCGCCAGGATCGGGTCTCAGGCGCAGGTCTGTGCGAAACACATATCCGTCGGCCGTGCGCTCCTGCAGGATGCGGACGAGCCGCCGCATCAGTCGCGGGAAGATCTCTATGGCGTCGTCGGGATCGGCAACGATGCCGGCCATCTCGTCGAAAAAGATGACCAGATCGACATCGGATGAATAGTTCAGTTCCTCTGCCCCGAGCTTGCCCATTCCGAGAACGATCAGGCCGGAGCCCTGGCTTGGCGCCGTGACGTTCACCAGCGTCAGCTTGCGGGCCTCGTGGGCCGACAGCAACAGGAAGTCGATTGCTGCGGAAATGGAGGCCTCGGCAAGTCCGCTCAGCAGGCGGGCCGACGTCTTTGCATCGAACAGCCGGCCTAGGTCGGCGAGCGCGATCAGAAATGCCGTCTTGCGCTTGATACGCCGCAGCCGGGCCATCAGCTCGGTTTCGGAAGGGGCGACGCCGTCGACGGGCCGCCACGCCTCCCGGGCATCGGCAACCAACCGGTCGATCTGCGACAGCAACGGCACATTGATCGCGGATGCGAGCAGAGGCGCGTCGAGCTCGGCGGTATCGCGGAGGTAGGGTGAAAGCGTGAAGACCGCGACGATAAAATCCCGCAACGCCGTATCGCCGTCCAGCAACGCCGCTATTGTCGGCTCGGTCTTGCCAAGGGTCTTCAGTCTGGCCAGGGCAGATTTGGCTTCGGCCTGGCTCAACGGTCGCAGAAGGCCGGGAGCCACGGTATCCAGTCGATCTGTCGATGGGGTCACACAGCACTCCGGCCTGTTCAAGCGGTCGTGGTCAGACGCCCCGGCCAACAGGCGCGACGCTGATTGCCAGCCAATCTAGGACGAAGTGCACTCCCCGCCAATAGCGTTGATCGCGATGGTTCGCGACAAGGGCATGGCAATGATTTTCTCTTACACACGTTCCAGAGGGCGGTGCGGCAACGGAGGCAGGTCGGCCGCGATCTGGTCGCCGGGCTGCACTCTGCCGCCAGAAAGCACGATGGTCATGACCCCGGCCTTGCGGACGATGTTGCCGTCTTTTCCGGTATAGACGACCTTCTTCAAAAGCCCGGTCCGGAAGTTTTCGATCTGGGCGCAGGGATTGCGCAGGCCGGTCACCTTCAGCCTCACGTCGGGTCCGATCTTCAGGATCGTATCGGTCGGCAGTTCCAGAAGCGAAATTCCCTCGGTCAGGATGTTTTCGCCCAGATCGCCCGGCTGCAGCTCGAACCCCTCGCCTGCGAGTTCATCGAGCAGTTCACGCTCGATCAGGTGGACCTGACGGAGATTGGGCTGGTTCGGATCGACAGCCACCCGCGAGCGATGCTGCACCGTGACGCCCGCATGGGCATCGCCCTCAACGCCCAAATTCTCGACGATCTCGATGCGATCGACCACAGCCTTGGAGAACTGGTGCACCTGATCACGGGCGACGGAAATGACTGAAGCCATGGCGTGAGGTCCTCATTGAAGTTGTTCACAGCGGTAATATGGGTCGATGTCCGATTTGTGAAGGCCGCCCTACGCCTTGCCGGCGTTCGCAAACACCATCGTCGCGGTCAGGCCGCGGGCCTCGCTGCTGTCGGGGTCGGTATCGGAAAGCTGCAGCTTGCCGCCGTGCAGTTCCATGACAGCTTCGACCAGCGACAGGCCGAGGCCGGTGCCCGGCTTCGAGCGGCTTTCGTCGAGACGGAAGAAGCGTTTCACCACGTCTTCGCGCCTTTCTACCGGCACGCCTGCACCACGGTCAGCGACACAGAGCGTGACGCCATCGGCACCACGGCTGAGCTTGAGAATGACCTCCGGCTGACCATTGCCGCCAGGCGCGTATTTCAGAGCGTTGTCGATGAGGTTGAACAACGCCTGGCCGATCAGTTCGCGATTGCCCTGGATTTCAACGCCGGGCTCTATCTCGGCCGTGAGGACAAGCCCGGCATCTTCGGCGACCGGCTCGTAGAGTTCGGCGGTGTCGGCGACAATGGCGGAGAGATCGACCGTGGTCATTTCGGCTGCAACCGCGCCGGCCTCAACACGGGAGATCATCAAAAGAGCGTTGAAGGTGCGGATCAGTTGGTCTGATTCGGCGATGATGCCTTCGAGTGCGCCGCGCCGGCGATCCTCGTTGTCGATGTCGAGCGCGTCGACCGCCTTGTTGCGCAGACGAGTCAACGGCGTCTTCAGGTCGTGGGCGATGTTATCGGAAACCTGGCGCAGGCCTTCGTTGAGCTTCTCGATGCGCTCCAGCATGGTGTTCAGCGAATCCGACATGCGGTCGAACTCATCGCCGGAACCGCCGACCGGAAGACGCTGCGACAGGTCGCCGGCCATGATCTTGCGGCTCGCATCGGTCATCCGGTCGATGCGGCGGAGCGCATTGCGGCCGATGCCGAACCAGATCACCAGTGCCCCGACACCCATGATCGCCAGCGCCAGCATCAGCGCCTGGCGTACGAGCAGACGAAACCGCTCGGGCTCGCCGAGGTCGCGGCCGATCAGGATGCGCAGGCCGTTGTCGAGCGTGAAGATGTTGGCGATGGCGAGGTGGCGACGCTCGGCGCCGGTATCGGCATATCGCTCGTAGGTGAAGGGGACTTCGGTCCAGCCCTGGTCGTCGAAGGTGCCGGGCTGTACGGACGCGACGTTGCCGGCAAGAATGACGCCCGTAGGGCTCGCAATAACGTAAAGATTGGCTCCCGGTTGGCGAGCGCGGCGCTCCATCGTACGCAGCAGAAGGTTAAGGCCGCCGCCCTCATAGGCGTGCTTGACCTGATTGACTTCCTGGCTGACGGCATCGCGGATCTGGCCCGTCATCAGCCGCTCGGACATGGATGTCACGTAGAACACCAGCGTCGCAGCGCAGAGCGCGAAAAGCAGGATGTAGAGGGCGGACAGGCGGACGGCGGTGGACTTGAAGAGGACGCGGAAGCGACTCATCCCTCGTCCTTGATCATGTACCCTGCCCCGCGAATGGTCTTCAGCAGCGGCATGTTGAAATCCCGCTCGATCTTGGCACGCAGGCGCGAGACGTGGACATCGATGACGTTGGTCTGGGGATCGAAGTGGTAATCCCAGACATTTTCCAGCAGCATGGTGCGGGTCACCACCTGGCCGGCGTTCTTCATCAGGTATTCCAGCAGGCGGAACTCGCGCGGCTGCAGGACGATCTCCTTGCCGGCCCGGCGGACCTCGTGGGACAGGCGATCGAGTTCGAGATCGCCGACGCGGTACAGCACATCCTGATCCGGCGTGCCCTTGCGGCGGCCCAGAACTTCGACGCGGGCGAGCAATTCGCTGAAAGCATAGGGTTTCGGCAGGTAGTCGTCGCCGCCGGCGCGAAGGCCTGTGACGCGGTCGTCGACCTGGCCGAGCGCCGAAAGGATCAGCACAGGCGTATGGATCGCCTTGCGGCGCAGTTCGGCGATGACCGAAAGCCCGTCGCGTCGCGGCAGCATACGGTCGATGACCATGACGTCGTAGGTGTTTTCCGAGCCCATGAAGAGGCCGCTCTCGCCATCGCTGGCGTGATCGGCAAGTATACCGGCCTCGCGGAACGCCTTTGTCAGGTAAGCGGCGGCCTCGAGATCGTCTTCGATGATCAAAATCTTCATGTGCGTGACATTACCCGCCGGCGGTACTGCTGCACAACCGGAATCGGCGGCGTTTGATTTTGGCTGGCTACCGGTGGTCATGATTTCACCCATGGTTGCTTTGAAAACAAGGAAGCCGTGCAGGCGGGGGCTTGCACGGCTTCCTCCACGTTACTTTCTCCGCGATCAGCCCTGGCTGAGCGGCAGAGCCACGAAGCGGCTGCCGTTGTCCGACTGGATCTGGAAGAGCGCGCGGGTGCGGCCGTCCTTCTTCGCCTGGGTAATGACCTTGGCGATATCCTGGGCGTTGGCGACCTCCTGGTTATTGACCGAGGTGATCTTCTCGCCTTCCTTCACGCCCTTGTCGGCAGCGTCGGAGTCCGGATTGACGCCGGTGATCGCGACACCCTTGCCATCGTCGGACGGACCGACGGTGAGGCCGAGATCGGTAAGCGCCTTTTCCGAGGCTGGCTGCTGCGGTTCTGCCTGCGGCGCATTGTTGCCGTCGGCCGATGCCTTCTGCTCGGCAGGCAAGGTTCCGAGGTCGACGGTGACAGACTGCGACTTGCCGTTGCGCCATATGGCGACCTCGACCTTCTTGCCCGGCGCCATGGCACCGATGCGGCGTGCGAGATCGCGTGGGTCCTTGATAGGTTCGCCGTTGACTGCGGTCACTACGTCGCCGTTCTTGATACCGGCCTTCTGGCCCGGCGAACCTTCCTGCGGCGAAACGACAAGCGCCCCGGCTGCCTCGGAAAGTCCGAGCGATTCGGCAATGTCCTTGCTGACGGGCTGGATCTGCACGCCAAGCCAGCCGCGCGAGACGGAGCCTGTCTTGATGAGGTCGGCGACGACGTCCTTGGCGGTCGTCGAAGGGATCGCGAAGGCGATGCCGACGCTGCCGCCCGATGGCGAGAAGATGGCCGTGTTGATGCCGACGACTTCGCCGCTGAGGTTGAAGGTGGGGCCACCGGAGTTGCCCTTGTTCACGGCCGCATCGACCTGGAGATAATCGTCGTAAGGGCCGGAGCCGATGTCGCGGCCACGGGCGGAAATGATACCGGCGGTGACCGTGCCGCCCAGACCGAAGGGATTGCCGACAGCGACGACCCAGTCGCCAACGCGGACCTTCTCGTCGTCGGCCCATTTGACGTAGGTGAACTTGCGCTTGTCGTCGACCTTGAGCACGGCAAGATCGGTACGCGGATCCTTGCCGATCAGCTTGGCATCGAGTTCTGTGCCATCGCTGAGCACGACGACGAAGGCGGCACCGTCGGAGACGACATGGTTGTTGGTGACGAGGTAGCCGTCATCGGAGATGAAGAAGCCCGAGCCCTGGGCAACCGGACGGAGGCGACCCTTGTCGGCATTCGGCTTCTGCTGCTCGCCCTGCATGCCCTTGCCGTTCGGCTGCTGGCCGAACTGCTTGAAGAACTTCTTTAGCGGATGATCGTCCGGCAGGTCGTCAAAACCGCGACCGAGCCCGAAGCTGTCGTCCTCATCGGCAGCCGCGGGGTTGACGCGGGACTCGACACGCACCGACACGACGGCGGGAGACACGGCATCGACGACATTGGCGAAGCTTGGAACCTGCGGCGCCTGGACGACCACGGCGTCTGCATAGGAATTGGAAATCATGGCTGGGACGCCTGTCGCCAGGGCAGCAACAGCAATGCCGGCGACAGCGGAAGCCTTCAAGGCAGTGCTGCGCGTCAGGCGGCCTTTGATGGTCTCGAACATGTGCGTTACCTTCTCTTTCGTCTGGACTGGCGCCGTGGGGTCAGCGGCGATCAGTTGATGGAAAGGATATAGGATCTTGCACGTTACGGTGAACTGTCCGGCCCATGAAATGTTGGTAATGTTGCAGAATGTTTCCGCCAAGGTGAAGAAACCGAAACGTTACTTGCCGAGCAATTCCTCGAGACGCGCTTCCTCGTCGGGAGTAAGACCTGTGCCAGTCGGCTTACCGCCACGGCGACGGACGAAAAGTGCCATGGCGAGGCCGCCGACGGCCAAGAGGACAATAGGGGCGCCCCAGAGCACATAGGTCTTTTCACTAAGCCGAGGCTTCAGCAGCACGAACTCGCCGTAGCGGGAAACGATGTAATCCAGCACTTGCCGGTCGCTGTCGCCATCCATCAGCCGCTTGCGCACCAGCAGGCGAAGGTCGCGGGCAAGATCCGCGTTGGAATCGTCGATCGACTGGTTCTGGCAGACCATGCAGCGCAGTTCGGTCGAGATCGCCCGCGCCCGCGCCTCGAGACCTGGATCGGGCAATACCTCGTCCGGATTGACGGCAAGGGCCGCCACGGGGAACAGCATGAGGACCAGGAGTATCGCGATTGCGGCGAGAGCCCCCCTCTGTCCCTTCGGGACATCTCCCCCACAAGGGGGGAGATTAGCCGAGACGTTAGAGCCAAATAGGGAAAAGAATGATCTCCCCCCCTGTGGGGGAGATGTCGGCGCAGCCGACAGAGGGGGGTATAACCCCCACGCTCTCATTCCGCCGGCTCCATCGCCACGCGCACAGGCTTGGCACGGCGGCTGGGGGCGCCGATGCGCAGGCGGCGGTCGCTAAGCGAGACCATGCCACCGAGTGCCATGATGATGGCGCCGCCCCAGATGCAGACGATCAACGGTTTCCACCAGATGCGCACGACAATGCTGCCATTGGCGCCGGCATCGCCGAGCGAGACGTAGAGTTGGCTGAGGCCGAAGGTCAGGATCCCGGCTTCGGTGGTGGCGCTCTTGCGGGCGGTGAAGATGCGTTTGGCCGACGAGACGGTGGCGACCGCGACGCCGCCGCGACTGACGGTGAAGGTGCCGCGATCCTCGGTAAAGTTGGGACCGATGCCGGGCTTCATGCCGTCGAAATGCAGGCTGTAGCCGCCGAGTTCCGTGGTTGAGCCGGGCTTCATGTCGAGGATGTTTTCAGTCTGGAAGGTGCTGACGGCGACGATGCCGAGAACGGTGACGCCAAGTCCGGCATGGGCGAGCGCCGAGCCGAAGGCGGATCGCGGCAGGCCGGCAAAACGCCGCCACGCCACGTCGGCGGCAACCTTGCCGATGCCGGCCCGGAACCAGAGGTCCGTGGCCGCGCCGAAAATCAGGAACAGGCCGGCGGCAAGGCCGAGAACGGCCATCACCGGCCCGCCATGCTGCACATAAAAGAGCACCAGCGCCGCGACGAAGGCAAGGCCCGCCGCCGTATAGAGCCGCTGGAAGGCGCCCAGCAGGTCGCCGCGCTTCCAGGCGAGCAGCGGTCCGAAGGGAACCGCCAGCAGCAGCGGGATCATCAATAGGCCGAAGGTCAGGTTGAAGAAGGGAGGGCCGACAGAGATCTTGTCGTCGGTCAGCGTTTCCAGCGCCAGCGGATAGAGCGTGCCGGTGAGCACCGTTCCGCAGGAGACTGTGAGAATGAGATTGTTCAGCACTAGCGCCCCTTCACGCGAGATCGGCGCGAACAGCCCACCGGACGTGAGGCGCGGGGCGCGGAAGGCGAACAGCGACAGCGCACCGCCGATGAAGATCAGCAGGATGCAGAGAATGAACACGCCGCGCGTCGGGTCGCTGGCAAAGGCGTGCACGGAGGTGAGAACCCCGGAGCGCACGAGGAACGTGCCGAGCAGCGACAGGGAGAAGGTCAGGATCGCCAGCAGCACCGTCCAGATCTTCAGCGCATCGCGCTTTTCCATGACCAGCGCCGAATGCAGCAGCGCGGTTCCGGCAAGCCACGGCATGAACGAGGCGTTCTCGACCGGATCCCAGAACCACCAGCCGCCCCAGCCGAGCTCGTAATAGGCCCAGTAGGACCCCATGGCGATGCCTGCCGTCAGGCAGATCCATGCCGCCAGCGTCCACGGCCGCACCCAGCGCGCCCAGGCCGCGTCGATGCGGCCCTCGATCAGCGCGGCGACGGCAAAGGAAAAACAGACGGAGAAGCCGACATAGCCGAGATAAAGCAGCGGCGGATGGATGGCGAGGCCGATGTCCTGCAGCACCGGGTTGAGATCCTTGCCCTCGGCCGGCGCCGGGTCGAGGCGGATAAAGGGATTGGAGGTCAAAAGGATGAAGAACAGGAATGCTACCGAAATCCACGCCTGAACGGACAATACGTTGGCTCGCAGCGTGTCCGGCAGATGGCGGCCGAACAGGGCGACGAGGGCGCTGAACAGGGCGAGGATCAGCAGCCAGAGCATCATCGATCCCTCGTGATTGCCCCAGACGCCGGACACCTTGAAGACCATCGGCACCAGCGAGTGGGAATTTTCCCAGACATTGGCGACCGAGAAGTCGGAGACGACATGGGCATAGGTCAGCACGCTGAACGAAAACGCGACCAGCGCAAACAGCAGGATCGAGCCCGGCCGCGCCACGTCCATCATTGCCTGATCGAGCCTGCGCGCACCGACCATCGGCAGTGTCGCGACAATGATGGCGGTGGCCAAGGCCAGAACCAGTGCGTAATGGCCGAGCTCGATGATCATTTGCTGGCTTCCTCGCCTTTCCAGACGCCGTCCTTCTTCAGGCGGTCGGCAACCTGCTTGGGCATGTAGCGCTCATCATGCTTGGCGAGCACCGTGTCGGCAACGAAAACATCGTCGCCCGGCTCGAAACGCCCCTCCGTGACGACGCCCTGCCCCTCTCGGAACAGATCGGGCAGGATGCCGGTATACCGGACCTTGATGGCGTCGCTGCCGTCGGTGACGGCAAACTGCACCGTCGTCCCCTCGCCGCGCACCACCGACCCCTCGCCGACCAGGCCGCCGAGCCGGATCAACGTGCCGGGCCCGACCGGCTTCTTGGCGAGGTCGCCGGGCATGTAGAAATAGGCGACTGACTGGCTGAAGGCGAACATCACCAGCAGCACGGCCGCGATGATGAAGCTCATGCCGCCACCGATGACGGCCAGGCGTTTCTGCTTGCGGGTCATGGCGTGGCACCTTCAAGAGGAAGACCCAGCTGGGTTGCAAGGGCGGCGAGTTGCTGGCCCTTCTCGCCGCTGGCCGGGAAAGCCACCAGTCCGCGTTTCAGCGCATCGGCCGCCCGCTCCCTGTCGTTCAGCACGGCATAGGATCGTATCAGCCGCATCCATCCTTCGAAATTGTACGGGTCCTGCCGGAGCTTGGCATCGAGCGTGTCGACCATGCCCCTGATCATCTGCTGGCGGTCGCCGGCGTCCATGGTCTGGGCAGCAGCAACCTGCGCGGCATCGGGGCCGCCGGGCGCCTTCGGGTCGGCACTCTTCGCGTCCGCAGTCTTCGGGGTTGAAGGCGTGCCGCCGTTCTTGGCGATATGCTCGTTGACAACAGGCAGCCAAGGGGCATCCGCCGGAGATTGGCTGGCGAGGGCGGTGAAGGCATTTCTCGCCTCTTCCGCCTTGCCTTCCTGCTCGAAAGCCAGCGCCAGGTAAAACTGGGCGCGCGGGTTGTCGGGCTGAAGCTGTATCGATTGCTGCAGCACTTCGCGGGCTTGTGCAGTGACCATGCCGTCGGAGGCAGCCATCAGTGTGTCGGCAAGGTTGCCAAGCCGATCGGGTGTCGGCCCCAGCAGCCTGATCGCGTTGCGATAGGCAACCTCGGCATCGAGCAGGCGCATCGTCCTGAAATAGATCGGCGCCAGAACATCCCAGCCTTTTCCGTCATCCGGGTGTTCTGCCAGATGGCGCTCGGCCTTGGCCACCAGAATGGCCATGTCGTTGCCGGGATTGTCGAGCCTCGCCTGGAGCGGCTGCGACGGGAGACCGGGATCGCCGGTCCGCAAGTAAAGACAGAGCCCGAGGGCAGGCAGAAGAACGATGATGAAAGCCTGCGCCAGCCGGTAGGTCTTGCGTCCGGTCTGTGCCGGCCGCGTCTTCTCGGGAGCAGCCGAGACTGCGAGCAGGCGGCGGCCGATTTCCGCCCGGGCGTAACCTGCCTGTTCGGCGGTAATCGCCCCTCCTGCGAGATCGCGGTCGAGTTCTGCAAGCTGGTCCCGGTATACGGCAGCTTCGCCCTCGCGGCCAAGCGCTACCGCCTGCGCGCCGCGCAACAACGGCCTGAGTAAAACAGCCCCGACACTGGCCGTCAGTACGGCGACGATGATCCAGAACAACATGGATTTCCAATACTTGAACGGCCAAGACATTCCAATCACCAAAGCGATAATCGCAGAGATTTGAGGCGATTGGTCGCAAGCATCCTAGAGGCGCAGTGAGGCGCAATCATGCCGGGATTTTGCAGCCGCTTGCCGGGCCGTATCATCGCCGCTAAGTCTTGTGCATCATTCGACGCGACGGGAGATACCGATGGCCGTCATCCCACCGACGCTGACGGTTGGCGACAGGGTCCGGCTCGTTTCGCCAGCCAGCCCTCCCGAGCGAGAAAGTGTGCTTGCCCAGACCGCGATCCTCGAAGGCTGGGGGCTGCAGGTCGAGTTCGGCAACCACATCTTCGATAAAAAAGGATATCTTGCCGGCGAAGACGACGACCGGCTGGCCGACGTCAACGCAGCATTCCAGGATCCTGGGATTCGCGCCATTTTCGCGACGCGGGGTGGCAAGGGCTCCTACCGCATCGCCGACCGTCTCGACTTCGACGCCGTCCGCAGGGATCCGAAATTCATGGTCGGCTTCAGCGACATCACCGCGCTGCATCTCAGCCTTTATCGCCACTGCGGCCTGGTCGGGCTTCACGGTGCCGTCATGCCAAATGCCGACGGAGCCTTCGATGCAGAAAATTGCGAGGCCATGCACGAGGCGCTGATGCTGCCGGGTCATGCCTCCATCTTCTCGCGACCGGACGAGTTGACTGCGGCGCTCACCACATCCGGCCATGTAAGGGGTCCGCTTATCGGCGGCAATCTCGATATGGTGGCAACGACTGCGGGCTGGGCACTGCCACCGCTGGCTGGCGCCATCCTGTTGCTAGAGGCAGTCAACATGATGCGTGGGCAGTTGGATCGCCAACTCACAATGCTCCGCAAGGCGGGACACCTTCAGGGCGTGGCCGGAATAGCGCTTGGCCAGTTCACCGGGTTCGAGACGCCGCGTGTAATGTCAGCCATCGATATTCTAAGGGAGCATCTCGAAACGCTCGGCGTTCCGGTTCTCGGCGGACTGCCGCTCGGGCACGGCATGTCGCCGCTCGTCGTTCCGATCGGCCGCGACGCTGTGCTGGACACAGAGAGCTTGACGCTCTCATTTCCCGACTAGACCGAAAACCTATTCCAGCGGTGTCCAGGTGCCGTTGTCGTTGCGGCAGGCGGAGCCGCGTGCGACGGTCTGCTTGCCGTCGACAGTGACAGTATGGGTGTACTGGCGGCAATTCTGCGATCCCACCTGGTAGGGCGCAGCGGCGACCACCTGGCCGCTCATCGTACGGCCGCTCCAGACCACCGGCTGGCCGCCCGGGGCTGCCTCCAGGGCGCGATATTCCGCTTCCAGCGCGCGCTGCTTGTCGTTGTCGCTCATCGTCAGCCCGGTATTGCCGATTATGCCACCGTCGAGCGCAGTAATGAAGGTCGCCGAGGAGTTGCTCTTGATCGGCGACAGGCGCGCCAGAGCGCCTTTTCCAGCTGTAGTGCTGCAGCCGGATAGGGACAGGGCGGCCAGGAGGGCGGCAGCGGTCAAAGAGGAAATGCCAAGCTTCATGCAACCGAACCAGAATTAACTGCCAAAAAAATAAAATATCGTTCCGTGGTCTCCACAGGGCATCCCCATGGCGCGTATGATCTTTCTGTCATCATGCCGTCTCTCACGCAACATCCTTTACGATGCCCGGCAGAATTAAGGCTGCCTGCAAACCACCCGCGCTGCCGCGCGAGAGGGTCAGCACTCCCTGATACTCCGCGGTGATCTCGCTGACGATCGACAGGCCAAGGCCTGTGCCGGGCTTCGTCTCGTCGAGACGGCGGCCGCGTTTCATCGCCTCGCGGATCTGATCGGGCTCCAGTCCCGGACCATCGTCCTCGACGGTAAGCGCGACCCAGTGGCGCCGGGCGGGATCGAGACCCTTCACGTCCGGGGCGGCCTCGCTGGCTGTGACAATCACCTTTGTCTTCGCAAAGCGGGCGGCGTTCTCGAGCAGATTGCCCACCGTTTCCTCCAGATCCTGCTGCTCCATCGCCAGCGCCAGACCGGGGGAGACAGTGAGCTGGAACTCGATCTCGGTATTCAGCCGCCGCATCACCCGAACCAGGCGCTCAAGCGCCGGCTCTACGTCGGTCCGGGCAAGTACCGATTCCCGCTGGGCTGCGATGCGGGCGCGGTTGAGGTAGGACTGCACCTGGCCCTGCATGGCCTCGGCCTGACCTTTGACGAGATCGCCATGCGACTGATCCAGCACGCGCGACTCGTTCAGCAGCACGGCGATCGGCGTCTTCAGCGAGTGGGCGAGATTGCCGACCTGCATGCGGGCCCGCTCGACGATGCGGCGATTGCTGTCGATCAGCGCATTGACTTCGTTGGCAAGCGGCAGGATTTCGCGTGGGAAATCGCCCTGCAGCCGCTCGCTTTCACCCGCCCTGATGCGCTCGAGAGCACCACGCGCCTCGTCGAGCGGCCTGAGGCCGTAAAGAATGGCAAGCGCGTTGACAATCAGGCTGCCGATCCCGAAGACGCCCAACGCTAGATAGAGGCTGTGGGAAAAGGTTTCGACATCGGCTTCGATGACGCCGATATTGCCGGTCACCCGGAACCGTGCCGCACGGCCATCCCCTTCGACGAACACGATCTCCGTCTCTGCCACCTGGACCCGGTTGCCGACGCTGTCGGTGACGATGTAGTACCGTTCGTAGGACTTGTTGAAAGGCGCTTCCATCACTGACAGGACCGGCAGGTTGACCGAACCCAGCGAGGGGGACACCAACGGCGCTGACGTGAAGGTGCCTAGCGGCTCAACGATCCAGTACCAGCCTGTCTTCGGCTGGGCATAGCGCAGGTCGCCGAGTTGTGGGTTGCCTGTCAGCGTGCCCTGTTCGCCGATAGTGACGGAATTGATGACGTTATTAAGCTGCGCCCGCAAGAGGTCTTGGAAACCGCGCTCCGCGCTATTTCGGTATAGGGTCGAGATGACGAAGCCGATGGCCACCAGCGCCATGGCAGACCAGATCGTGGTCAGCAGCAGGACGCGGGCGGTGAGAGACTTAATTATCATTGGTCGGCGCTTGAATACGATAGCCCAACCCCCGGACCGTTTCGATGAGATCAACTCCCATTTTCTTGCGCAAGCGGCCCACAAATACTTCTATGGTATTGGAATCGCGGTCGAAATCCTGATCGTACATGTGCTCGACGAGCTCGGTGCGCGAGACCACCTCGCCCTTGTGATGCATGAGATAGGCGAGCAGGCGATACTCGTGCGAGGTGAGTTTCAACGGCTTGCCATCGACGCTCGCCTTTGAGCTTTTGGTGTCGAGCCGCACCGGGCCGCAGGTGATTTCGGAGGAGGAATGGCCGGCAGCCCGCCGGATGAGCGCACGGATGCGGGCGAGCACTTCTTCCACATGGAATGGTTTGGCCACGTAGTCGTCGGCACCGGCGTCGATGCCGGCGACCTTGTCGCTCCAGCGGTCGCGGGCCGTCAGCAACAGCACCGGCATTCCCTTGCCGGACGCACGCCATTTTTCCAGCATGGTGATGCCGTCCATTTCCGGCAGGCCGATGTCGAGGATGATGGCGTCGTATGGCTCGGTATCGCCGAGATAGTGTCCCTCTTCACCATCGAAAGCGACATCGACGACGTAGCCGGCCTCTTTCAGCGCGTCGGCAAGCTGCCGGTTCAGTGTGACGTCGTCTTCAACTACGAGAATGCGCATGTTTCCGCCCAATTCCTAACGATTCGCGATACCTGACGAGGCTCCTCCTACATCGGAACCTTTACAGTCACCTTACGCGGGCGCTCCCCATTGCCCTGAACGAGAACTGTTATGACGCAGCTGTCGCCGGACGGCTGGACGGACAGAAGCTGCCCGCCGGTCTTCTCGACCACCTGCGACGCCGCATCGCTGCAATCCGACTTCGCTCGCGCGACAAGCGTCGGCGTCGTCACCGGCAACACAGCCGATCCCGCCATGATGGCGAGTACCGCTGCTACGCTCAAGGATGATGCCATGCTCATTAACTTCCGTGGGGGACAATAACGTGAGCGAATAGTTACTCAAAGCCGTCTGAATGGCAAATGAATGGGCATAGATATCCTGTGCCCATCCTGTATGGGGAACGGCATTCCCCGAAAGCAGCGTTGGCTAGCTGGCTTTGATCGCGGTGCTGGCAGCGATGCGGCCGTAGACTGCCAGCAATCCGCCCACTGCGCCGGCGATCGAAACGGCGGAGTTGACGATCGTCGCCTGGTCCGCCTCGCCAAGTTGAAGCCCCTTCATCTGCAGGACGGACGACCCGATCGCCAGCAACGCGCCCCAGATCGTCTTCGAATAGTACCAGTGTTTCCCGTCTTCCATGCTCTACTCCTCTGGTTGAAAACTAGACTGCCACGACGGCAGCGGCCGGAATGCCGATCGGCACCCGCTGGCCCATCTGCGAAATGACAATCTCAAGATGGGGCTGGGTCGCGCCGAAATCGGCGATCTCGTCGCCCGCCGAATAGGTCCATCCGGCCGTAACGACCTCGACCCGCCGTTTCAGCACCCCGCCCTGCATGAGATCGACACGGTAGCGCTCGGTCGGCTCGTCGAGGGCAATGTCGGACGGTATCCAGTTGTCCGCATCGATCCGCCCCCGGCGTATCCAGGTGAAGACAGCCGCCCCTTCCGCATTCCGGCTCCCGGCGATGTGGACCGGCGACAGCGGCGTCTCGGCGCGGATACCGCCTGCAAAGACGATGGGTCCTGCCCGGTCGTTCGATCCTGGCGCCTCGGCGATCCAGTTGAGGTGCAGGCCCATCTCGCCGCTGGCAAGGCCGAGCGGTTTGACGGCCGCGTCGAGTATGACGAACGGAGCATGTGTGGCAATGCCTGCCGCCGTAGCATCCTCCGTTCCCGCCAGCCCGCGCAGCAGGCCTGACAGCCGCCAGCGTTTAGCCGCAATTTCCTCCGCCTCGATGAACGCGCCGATTTCCCACATTCCCGGGACGCTCTGCACCGCAAAGCGATTGGCGCCGTTGAGCACCGAGATCTTCAGTGCCGACTCCAGCCCGCCATAGGCAAGATCGACGGTAAGCGACTGCGACCAGTCGAACCGACCGCTGACGCCGGGAAATAGTGGCGCCACGACCGAGCCTATCTTTGCCGGACGGTCGAGCATCACGCGCCGGGCAAACGCCTCGGTGGATGGTGACGAGGACAGGACGGTCGTGCGCCACGGTCGGGCGTAGACGGCACCGCATGCAAAATCGCTTGGCGAGCCGCTTTCGAACTGCGGCAGGTCCATCAGTTCGACGACAGGGGCAAAGACATCAGAGGCCGCCCCGCCGCCACTCGCCTTTACCGGCGTCGAGGCTGCGATCGCGCCGCCGCCAAGCGATGCGAACTCGCGCGCTTCGATACTTCGCGCGGCACCGTCCTCAATGCGGGTCACCAGGAAGCGGCCTTCGGGGCCATCTGCCATGGAAATCACATCGCCCGGCTGGAGGTGACTGGCTGTCGGCGAAAGCGACAGGGTGACCGAGCGGCGCGAGGCCCTGTTGTCGCGCAACAGATTTTCGGCTGCCTGCAGCGCCGCTTCCTCCGGCACGACGGCGCCGAGATCGTTGCGGAGCACGCGATTCGATGCAGAGGGTGCCCGCCTCGAGCGGACGCTGGCCTGCTCGTAGTCGGCCAGGGGGTCGTAGAAAGTGACGATGGCCTCGGCGGCGAAATCGCTGTCGTGGCCGCGCGTTTCCTGCCAGAGCGGCTGGCTTTCGACATCGACGACGGCGGAAATAAGAATGGGAGCCAGGCTGGCCGCAGCCCTCGAGCGAAACCGTAGCACAGGACCGTCCTCGATCACGTCGATCTGGAAGATCTCAAGGAGCGGCGTCAGCATGTCGCGAGCGGAGGTGACATCTCCCTGGGCATAGCCGGAGAGGTCTCCGCTCACCTCGGAAACATCGAAATCGGTGAAATTCTGATCCGTCAGGATGGCAGCGATAACGTCGGCTAGGGTGCCGGCGCCGAGCCGTCCGTTCAGCCAGTGCCCCGTCCGCCAGTTACTCCCATCGCTCCAAAGGCCGGTATCGACAGGGAAAGCAGGATAAGGCCGCGCATCCCAGGTCCAGACGAAAATACGATTGGGATCGACGACGCCGGAGCCGGCCCAGTGATCGTGGTGGGCCTCGAGAAAGCGGCGCTGAACGCTGTCGGCACGCATGCAGTTGGAGAAATAGGGCGCGGCAGATTCCACCGATTTCGGGTCGAGAAAGACGTTCGGCTGGTTGGCGCCCTTGTCCATTGCCGGGCATCCAAGTTCCGTCAGCCAAATCGGCTTTGCATGGGGTACCCAGGCTGTCGGCGTGGTGCGCTCGACACCCCCGACGCGCTCATAATGAAGGCTGCTCCACCAGCTACCGATATCCTTGTAGCGAAACACCCAGGGCTTTGCCGCAAGGCCGTCCGAAATCGCCGACCGGTCCCGCGCAATCCTGTCAGCGGCGCTTGAGTAGTACCAGTCGAAGCCTTCACCGCTGTCGATTGCCGCCGTCATGCCCGCAAGATCGTCCTGGATGCGGAAGCCGTCGGGATTGGCCTTTGCGAGGTCATCGTCGCGCCAGTCGGACAACGGCATGTAATTGTCGATGCCGACGGCGTCGATATCCGGCGAGGCCCACAGCGGGTCGAGATGGAAATAGACGTCGCCGGAGCCGTCGTCTGGATGGTAGCCGAAATATTCGCTCCAGTCGGCGCCATAGGTGAGCCTTGTCGCGGGGCCGACGATGGCACGGATGTCTGTCGCCATCGTCGCCAGAGCCTGTACGAAGGGAAAGCTGCCGCCGGCATCGCGCAGTTGCGTCAACCCACGAAGTTCCGAACCGATGATGAACCCGTCGACGCCACCCCCTGCAACAGCCAGATGGGCGTAGTGCAGCAGCATGCGGCGATAACCTTCGTCAGTGCCGTGATAGGCGACCGCCGCGCCGTCCATGGAAAAATCGGTTGAGGAGGCCGCGCCGCAAAAAGCTGCAACCTGTGCGCCCGCCACAGCTGTCCGGTCCACCGTGCCGGGCCTGCCGATCGCCGGGAAGGCGGTGATCCGGCCGCGCCACGGATAGGCCGCCTGCTCCCCTGCCCCTTCCGGATCCGGGAGCCCGTTGCCGAGCGGAATATCCATCATCAGGAACGGGTAGATGAAAACGCCCAGCCCGCGCTGCCTGAGATCGGCGATTGCCTGCAATACGCTGGCGTCATCCGGGGTGCCGCCATAAGCAGGCGTACCCTCGCTGAGGCTGATCAGATGGGCGTCCGCGCGGTTGATACCCGACACGGACCACCGACTGCTCTCGCTGTCACGGGCCAGCGTCTCCACGCCGGGAACGATGCGGCAGTGCCCGGCGCGCAGATCGGTGCCGAACCAGGCAACGACGAGTGCGACGCTTTTCAGATTGGGACATAGTGCCGTCAGTTCGTCGAGCGAGGCCTGCCAATCGGTCGTCGCTGTCAACACGTTGCGGTTGATGGCGCGCATGCTGCCGGCACCGGTTTTTTCGGTTACCCGGGTCGTGCTGTAACCGTGCTCTGTCGAGCCCGGAATGATCGTTACCGCGCGGATCTGCCGCTCCAGGCGCCCGATCGGCCGCACCACCTCGAACTGGAACAGCGGAATGCGATTACCGAATGTATCGAGTGGCAGTCGTTCGAAGACGACGTAGGCAATTCCCCGGTACGCCGGTGCATGGCCTGCGCCCTGCTTGGCCTCGATCAGCGGATCCGCCAGTTGGTCTTCGGAGCCTCTGTAGACGCGCATCTCGATCTGGGTCAGATCCACCTCCTTGCCATCCGCCCAGACGCGGCGGATGCAGGCGATGGGTCCCTCGCAAAGGCCGACGGCGAAGTTGGCGAAATAGCGGAATGTCTCGACACGCGACCCGGTCGACTTGCCGCCGGAGCGCTCGGTGGAGACCTCCTCCTCGAAACGGGTCGCCCATATCAAGGTGCCTCCCAGTCGTGCAGTGCCGTAGAGCCGGATGATTGCCGCCCCTTCGTCGGCACCCGGAATGCGCGCCGTCGCCATTCTCGCACCCGAAACGGTGCGGCTGCCGTTGATCAGCGCCTTATCGACGACGCTGCCCGCCAACGCACCTGCGGCCCTGCCGATCATCGCGCCGACCGGTCCGAAAACACTACCGAGAGCAGCACCCGCCGCCTGAAAGAGGATGGTTGCCATGAACATCTCGCTGAGTTGGACAAGGGAGGTCAGCGCCGGGAAATCCCGCGCTTGAAAATACCCTTTTAAATTGTATTGTCGTCAAAGATCGGGAGCAGAAGCAGAAAGCGTCGTACCAGCCGGCGCGTCGGCGAGCATTGGCTACGCCGGCATTGGCAAAGGCCTTGCTCTCGAACATGGAGGTGAGGTTATGTGGTGGTTTCCACTTAGCATCACGCTTACTGTGAGAAAAACCCGGACGGGCTGGTTTGTAACCGTCCGGGTCCACATCATAGCGTAGGCAAACGGTGAGCGAGGTTAGCGCTTCGCTCACCACTTCAAAATACTAAAGGTTGCGCCCTTTTGCAAGTGACCGCCCTTGTCTAACGCGGCGGGAAGCGGAACGTGGCGGCCACCCGTCTGCGCCAGGACGGTACGAATGGCGAGCGGATCACGGCTGCCTGTTCGTAGGCGTGGATGAAATGTCCGGCATGATCGAGAATACCGGCATGCTTGGCAGCATGCTCCGCTCGCCAGCGAAACAGGAGGAGATCGCCCGGCTTTGCATTTTCGAGGCACCCGGATGGTCCGAAATGCCGAAGCGCTGCGTTCAACAGACGGTCTTCGCCGCTGCGCTCCGCCCAGTCCTGCGCGTAAGCAGGAGGCAACTCCGGATCTTCACCGTAGAGTCCGCGCCAGATACCCCTGACGAGACCAAGGCAATCGCACCCCACGCCTTTACTGGCGCCCTGGTGCCTGTAGGGCGTGCCAATCCAGCTTTCGGCAATCTCCAGCACCTGTCGTGCAACATCTTCGCTCATGGAAACAACGGGCTCCCGTCGTGCAGGCTCGTCCCGTCCGCGTAGGTGTAGGCAAAGTCGGCGCCCGGCATGTGCGGGCAGCCGCGAAAATTGGCAGTATTGGCAAACTTGGCGCGGCAGGTGGTGAACGCCTTGTCGCAGCCGGCCGTCAGCGCAACGCGGGTGCCGATCTCGGGCGCGTCTGACAGGGGCAGCCAAAGGGTCAGTTGCGTTACCGCGCCGCTGGTCGAATGGCTATCGACATCGGCGGCCGTGCCACTGTTTCGCCCATCGAGAAGAACCATGCTGCCTCGCGCGAAATAGCCGTCAGCGAACCCGGCAATGCCGGTTAGCGTCATCCTGGTTGCATCTTCCACGGACGCGACAAGTCCCTCAGCGCGGTATTGCGGCAAGGCGAGATCGATGCCGCACCTGGGGTCGCCGACGATGGCGTCGCAGCGGCGGTTGTAGATGCGTCCCTGCGGTTCGGAGAGGCGGGCGGCGAGACTGCGCAACTCCGCCTGGAACTGGCCGATCTGGCGGGTGACAGCGCCGATCTCCTGCACCTTCAGGAGCAGATGCTGGTCGGGCGCGGACCAGTTGACGAGATAGACCTCAACACGAGCCGCGTCGTAGCGGCCGGCGGCGAGGTCCGCCTCGGAAATGGCATCGCTTGAGAAGCCTCCGGTGACATCGCTGGTGGTTGCTGGCAATCCGGCCTGTTCCTCGCCGTCGCTGGCTGCAAAGCCGCTTGCCGCGAGAAAACGTGTATCAAGAAAATCAAGGTCATGGTCGTGGTCGGTGAAGCCAAGAACGATATCGTCGCGGCGGATGACACGCCAGCAATGGCACAACGTTGTGGCGTCGCCGGCGAGATGGGCAGCCAGCGCCGGATCGATCGTTCTCATGGCAAGATCTCCACCAGGGGAATGGAAGGGATGCGGCCCGCCTGAAAGGCGGACAGGCTGATATCGATGCGGTCGATGGCAAACCTTACGGGGACATCGAAGGCAAAGCCGGCGGTCACTAAAACACCCGCCGCCGGAATGGCGTGGCTTGCAAAGACGACAAGGCCTGTCGCCGGATCGCAGGAGACGTCGCCTGCCGGAACGGCGATGCCTCCGACGGCCACCAGCACAGAGCCGGCCACCGGCTTTGCGATCCCGCGCACGGACTGCCCGGCCATATCTGCATAGGTCTTCGTAAGCGGGAAACTGGTCGTCGTGCCGTCACCCGTGCCGATCGGCTGGTCGAGGGCCGTCACCGGTGCGCCGGGCGGTGCGGATGCGAAGTCGATGGGATCGCGAAACCTGAAGCCGGAAAGCTGGCCGCTGCGGGCCTCGAAGAACGCCAGTACCTCATAGAGATCGGCGACAGAGCGGACGCCAGAGCCGGCGTCGTAGCTGCGGCGGGCATCGCGCCAGCGGCTGTTGCGGCTTTCGCGGCCGTTCGACAGGTTGACAATATCGGTGCGCCGCACCGGCCCGCCGCTGGTGGCCAGCGACAGGCGCAGCGGAAAGCGGATATCGTGGAATGCGAGGGTCATCGGTAGCCTCAAAGATTGCGCTGGCCGCGCAGTGCCGTGCGCGCCAGCATGGCGGAAATCTGCGCCTGGCTTTTCTGGAAGCCCTGGACATCCGGCGTGGTGATGTTGACGACAACGGACGAACCGCCGCCGCCTGAACTCGCCACTCCGAGCGAGCCGTCGGAGCCGCGCTTCAGCGGCAGGATCGCTTCGGAGCCCGCCTCGCCCATAAGCCCGAGATCGCTGCCCATCGGAAAATAGGTTGGCGAGGCTACTACACCGCCGTCGGCAAAGGCCGTTACGTTCCCGGGTACGCCACCCTTGGCAAAGCCGAACAGCTTGCCGATGCCGCTGCTCAGGCTGTCCGCAGCGCCGCCGAGTGCCGTTTCGAGCGGCTTCAACCCGGCCGACAGGGCGATATTGGTCAGCCGGCTGGCAAGGCCCTGCAACACGCTGTCGAGCCCCTTGCCGCCTGTGGTCGCAGACGTCAGTGCGCTGCCGAGCGCCGAACCGAACGACCGTGAGCGGCTGTCGAGATCGTCGAGGGTATGCTTCAAGGCCTGCGCCTCGGTGTTGGTGTCTGAGAGATCGGTTGTTTCGGTCATCGGGTTCCTGCAGCTCGGTGCAACGTTTGATGGGATCAGTCCGGAAAGAGCACCATCATTGCGGCCAGTCCGGCGCGGTCGAGCGACGAACTGTGCGGCGACAGGCCTCCGGCCATGGCGTGGAATTCAATGGGCGTCATCGCCCAGAATATGCCGGGGGGAAGCCGCAGCAGGCAGAGGCCGACATGCAAGGCACGATGCCAGGGAAAGGCTGCTGGCCCTGCCCTGTCGGCCCCGTCAACTGCCTCGCCTGCTGCGGCTAGCGAGGGCCCGGCGATGCCTGCTCCTGATCGCCGAGAAACGTTGCCGCCAGCAGATTGCCAACGATAGCCGCCGTGGCAGCGATGCCGCCGCCGATGCCGGCCGCCGCGACGTCGTCGTCGGAATAGACGTTACCGCCTCCCCGCAGGCCGGCACCGAGGATGCGGATGAGATCGGCCGCCTTAAGGCCGCCTTGCGAAAATCTTGCCGCCAGGCCGGCGAGATCGTCGGCAGCAAACGCGGTCTCGAGTTCGGCCAGTGCGCCGAGCGTCAGGCAGAGGATGCGGCGCTCGCCGTCGATTTCCGCCTCGATCTCGCCGCGGCGACGATTGGCGCGGGCACCTGTGCGCGGGCGCAGCATCACAGCACCCCGAAGGTGATGACGCCTGCCGATTCCAGTGCGATATCGAAGGTAACCTCGCCATTGTGCTCGCCGCCATAATCGAGCGCCGATACCTGGAACGCACCGCTGACGGTGCCGAAATCGGGAATGACAATCTGCCAGGAGAGGATCGATCCGTTGAAAAAGGCGGTTCGGATCAGGGCGTCCGACGCATGATCCTTGAACAGGCCCGAACCGGAAAGCCCGGCGCGCTGGACGCCGGCGCCGCCAAGAAGCTCGCGCCACCGCCCGGCGCTCTCGGCATCGGTGATATCCACCGTCTCGGCGTTGAACGACAGCTTTTTGCTGCGCAGGCCCGCCACCGTCTCGTAAGCGCCGCCATTGTCGATCTTCAACAGCAGGTCCTTGCCTTTCTGCGCGACCATCGGGATATCCTTTCAAGGAAAATGCGCCGTAACCGGCGCTTGCAAAACCGGAATTTTCTGCGCGCCGGACATCGGCAAAAGGCAGCGTCCGGACGTCATCGAGATGTCACTTTCAACGCCTCGGCCAAGCTGCTACGCAAGGTCACAAACAGGTCACAAAGCACCGCTTTTCATGCCCAAAGCCTTCTCACCGCGCTCGGCCCAGATCGTTGCCGTCCTCAGCATCACGCAGCTTATCAGCTGGGGCACCAGCTTCGACATGCTCGGCGTGATGGGGCGCATCGTAGCGCCCGATCTCAGCCTTCCCAACGAGGTGGTCTTTTCCGGCCTGACCCTGATGATGGTAGTCAGCGGCCTCTGCAGCCCGGTCACCGGTCGCTGGCTTGGCCGCTACGGCGCGGCGCGTGTGCTTGCAGCCTCATCGATCGTCTTTGCAGTCGGCCTGCTGCTGCTTTCGGCGGCAAACGGTATCGTCGTCTACGGGATCGCCTGGCTTGTCATCGGGTTCGGCGGTGCGCTCGGGCTGAATGCACCGGCCTATGCCGCCGTCATCGAGCGCGAGGGGATGAACGGCAAGCGCATCATCACCATCATGATGCTGTTTACCGGCCTCTCGGCCACCCTTTTCTGGCCTATCCTGACCCTGCTCAATGCCCATCTCGGATGGCGGGGAACTTATGTCGCCTGCGCCGCCCTGCACCTTTGTCTCTGCCTGCCGCTTTATCTATTTGCCCTGCCGAAGCCTGTCGTCGTCGAAAGAGGCGAGCCCGGACACCTGACGCCGCCTGTACCGCTGTCACCGGCGGGCCGGCGCAAGGCCTTCCTGCTGATAGCATCGGCGACGACGATATCCACCTTCGTGACCTTCGGGCTGGCCCCGTCGCTGCTCGAGATCTTCCGGCAATACGGCGCGTCGCCGGCACTGGCGCTGCAACTCGGTTCGGCACGCGGTGTCATCGGTATTTCCGCGCGGCTGATGGACATGCTGCTTGGCCGGCGCGGCAACCCGGTGCTGAGCGCCATCATCGGCATAGGCCTCATGGTCACGAGCTTCCTGCTCCTGCTGCTTTTCGGAGCGTCCACGGCGCAGCTTGTCATTTTCACGCTGCTGTTCGGGTTCGGCTCCGGCGTCATGGCGGTCGCGCGGGCGCTGCTGCCGCTGGCGCTGTTTTCGCCAAGCGAGTACGGCCTGCATTCCGCACGATTATCGCTGCCGCAGAACCTCGCCAATGCCACTGCCCCTGTAGTCTTCACCGCCGTCCTCGATTACGCCGGAGCGCCGACTGCGCTGGGCGTCTGTGTCGTTCTCTCGTCGGGCGCACTCATGCTGATCCTGGCGCTCGGACTATTGGTGCGGCGGGCAACGGCGGTGGGTGCCGTGCTGGCGCAAGCGTGAGAGCCATAGCCGGTCGCTGCCATCTCTACTCGGTCACCGCCCGAAACCGCATCTCGGCGCAAAACAGCCGCGTCTTCGGCTCGCGCCTTGCCTTCGTTGCGAGATGGCGGAAATTGACCAGCGCGTATGTGGCAAGTGGCAGGGACGCGTCCTGCAGGAGACTGCCGACGATGGCGGCGATCTGCTGGGCCTGCCGCTGGCCGGCAGCATCGGACCAGACCTGCAGCGTCAGAAAATGCTCCTCTCCGGGCTCGGTGGATGTCGAATAATCGTTGCTGGCGAGTTCGGAAACGACGATGCACGGCAATTGCCGGCCGGTGACAAGCCGATCGCGAATACCGTCGCTACCGATCGTCTCTGTCAGGGATATGCTGCCGGCAAGCGCGGTGTGGATGGCCTGCAACAACTCGTTGGCAGCGGATCTCATCGTCGGGTCTCCTTGCCTGCCGGGTGCCGAAAAGGCGCGTTGCCGGAAGCCAAGAGCTTTGCCAGCACTGCCGCGAGGTCTGGCAGGGTATATGTCGAAAGGGCGGTCATACCGACTTCTCCTGGCAATGACAGATCAGATACCGGCGGCTATCGTCGGGGTCCTGCGTGCCGCCGATAGAGAACAGCCGGTTGCCCTTGCGAAGCCGCATGCCGGGCACGACATCGCTGCGCCAGCGCAGCCAGATCAGGTGCGTGCGCCTGAATATCTCGCTCGACGCTTCCTCTTCCACCGACCCGCTGACCGGCTCGATCAGCGCCCAGCACGATGCCGTCTCGACGAAGGTCCGGGTAACGCCACCCTGGCCGTCTGGCGTTTCGAGCGGCGCCTCCAGATTGAGCCGGGCGGTCATGCGGCCGGGGTCGAAGAAGGTCGAGCGCATGGTCAAAGGCTCCGGAGCAGGAAGGGCGCAACCAGCCGGTCGTAGCCGGGCGGGATCAGCGCCGGCTGGTCCTCGATGCCGATGACGCCGCGGCACGAAAACATCTGCGCCACATGGGTCAGCATTGCCCGCTTCAGCGTGTCCGGCACATCGTTGGCGGTCGGGCCGAAACCGGCGACGAAATCGATTTCGATACCGTTGACGGCGCGACCGGACGACAGGCGCTGGCGGAGCATAAGCCGCGCCGGTTGCCTGATGCCATCCAGCACATAACCTTCGAGCGGGACTATCGAGGGCTGGCCGAGCTCGTCATAAACGGTAATGGCAACAATGGCTTGCACCGGGCCCCTGGCAATCGGAATCACGCCGTCTTCACAGATTGAATCAAGATAGAGACGCCAGCGCTGGGTCATCAGGCAAAGGCCTGTGCTGCGCTCCAGATGCTCGCGGGCAACCGCGATCAGGCCGGCAACAAGCTCGTCTTCGTCGGACGTATCCAGCCGCAGATGGGCCTTCACCCCGGCGAGCGTCAACGCCTCCGCTGAGGGCGGAGTGATCTGGGCATAGGTCATGGGACATCTTTCATATGAGATCGAGTAGGCGGCCCGCGCCCTCACCCTGCCCTCTCCCCGAAGGCAGAGGGAGATGGAGCGAGAGGCGGTGCCGGCATTCCCTTCTCCCCTCGGGGAGAAGGTGCAGTCAGGCGGATGAGGGGTGCTTCAGCTGACCGAGAACTTGATCAGCTTGATCGCCTCGAAATCCTGCACGCCGCCGCCGACGCGCTTGGTGGTGTAGAACAGCACGTAGGGTTTGGCCGAATAGGGATCGCGCAGGACGCGGATACCAGTGCGGTCGACGACGAGGTAGCCGGCGCGGAAATCGCCGAAGGCAATGGCCGGCGCATCGGCGGCGATATCCGGCATGTCCTCCGCTTCGGTAATCGGGAAGCCCATCAGCGAGGCCGGCTGTCCGGCGGCAGACGGCGCCCGCCAGAGATAGTTGCCATCGGCATCCTTGAACTTGCGGATGGTTGCCTGGCTGCGGCGGTTCATGACGAAATTGCCGTTCTGGCGATGGCCGGCCTTCAGCGCATAGACGGCATCGATCAGCACGTCCGTCGGCCCGGCGGTGCGAAAGGCACCGGCAGCACCGGTGGCGATATAGCCGAGATTACCCCAGCTCCAGCCGGCATCCGCCACCGATGGGTACGCCAGAAACCCTTTCGGCTTGGCGACGCCATCGCCGGTGACGAACGCGGTACCCTCTTGCTCGGCAAAGACAATGTCGACCTCGCTGGAAATCCAGCTCTCGATGTCAACGGCGGCATCGTCGAGCAGCGCCTGGGTGGCGGCCGGCATGGCATAGAGTTCCATCGTTGGAAAGGTCAGCTCGGCCAGCTGCGGCGCGGTGGTCTGCGGCCGGGCGGCAGTTTCCGACACCCAGCCGGAGGCAAGCCCCTGCGTGGTGAACGGCTTCTTCAGCACCGAGCCGGACACCTGGCGAACCGTCGCCAGCGCACGGATCGGCGAGACCACCGACAGGCGGCGACCGATCTCGGTGTCGGTCTGGTCGGGCACCAGATAGCCGCCGTCCCCGTTGGAACCGACCGACAGCGCCTTGGCTTCGATCTCGCGCAATCCCGACGCGTCGCCACGGCGAATGTAGGTCTCGAAGGCCGCCTTGTGTTCGGCGGCATCGACGGAGCCTGGAAGGCTGCGACCGAGCGGCGGGCGGGCCTTTTTCAGCACCAGCTGGTCGAGGACCTTCTTGTGATCGTCCATCGCCTTGTTGATGCGGTCGACCTTTTCGCGCGTCACCACGTCCGATGTCAGCTTGCCCTCGATCTCGCCGAGGCGCCGGTCGTTGACATCCTTGAAGGCTTCGAACGCCTCCATGAATTCTTCGAAGGCAGCCCCCACGGTTTCCGGCACTGTCTTGATTTCCATGGCACCACCGCGCGGTGCCGTCGCTGTCTGCTCGCTCATGCGATCATCCTTGTTTGAAGGTTTCGGTCATCAATTGCCGCGCCGCCCGCCTGATGTGGCGGACGAGCTCGGTCTCCCTGTCGCGGAACCACCGCGCATTCTTGACATTCTGGACACGCGCCGACGGCAGCATCGGAAAGGTGACTACCGAGATTTCCCAGAGGTCGGCTTCCAGGATGTGCCGCACGCCGGACTTTGCGTCGGTGCGGGCCCTGACGGTACGAAAGCCGATGGACAGGCCATCGAGGGCGGAATTTTTCAAGAGCTGATGCACCTCACGGGCACGCGCCACACCGTCTGCCAGCTGGCCCTCGACATAGAGGCCGCGCTCATCCTCGCGGATGGTCTTCCAGGCGCCGATCGGCTCGGACGGGTCGTGCTGGAACAGCATGCGGATGCCCGATGCACCGCGGGTGGCGAGCGACCGGGCAAAGGCGCCGCGCTCGACGCGATCGCTGCCGAGATCGACCTCGCCGAAGACGCTGGCATAGCCGGAAAAGCTGCCGTCGCGGGTGAGGCCCCTGAGTTCGAGACTGGCAAATTTGCAGCTGTCGATGCCCATGGGGGATCGAGCAGACACGCTGGGTGCGGTCATGGCGAAGTCTCCGGATTGCGATGTTGATGGCGTCAGGGGCAGTGGCCCGCTTCTGTCAGGGGCGGTCTACCGGCTCCCGTCAGGGGCGGTTTAGGCGCTCCCGTCAGGCGTCGTGTTTCTGGCCGTAGCGGTCGGCAAGCCGCGACAGGATGCCGAGGGCCCACCAGGCGCAGAGGCTGGCGGCGGCGGAGCCGGCAAGCATGATGTCCGATGCTGCCAGCACGTGCGAGACATTGAGCCGCTCGGACGCCCAGACGCCTGTCGGACCGCCGAAGATCAGGCCACAGGCAAGGCCTGTGAAAAAGCGCATGGCCGCCTCGCGACGGGTTTTAGGCAGCAGATAGATCAGCGACACAGCCGCCCCCGCCGAAGCGCCGACGAGCCTCGTCGCCCACAGCGAAGTCTCGCCTGGAAGGTGCGCCATTGTTAAGATCTCCGGTTTAGGAACGGGATGTCGCATGCCGCTGCCAGCGTCGACCATGCTCGGCATGGGACGGCAGGTTCCGATTTCAGTGAGTCTTTTGAATCCGTTCGCGCCCGAACTTCGCTGGCTTGGCGAGGAACTTGATATTTTGAATGAGCGGATAACGGGCGGCTAAATTGCTGCTGCCGGCCCCACATGGCTTGATTTAATCTCGGAACTAATCCGTGTCGGGAATATCCGCGCCTTCGTCCTTGTCGAGATCAGGCGCCTGCTGGCGCCCATGCCGGATATAGGAAATCTTGATGGCGTCCGGCTCGACGCGGTAAGCGATGATGTAATTGCCGGCCACGTAAATCCGACGACCCGGCAGCTTTGTATCCGCGACGCCCGCCTGGGGGTATCCGGCCAGCAGCCGGAATGCCGAGCGAAGCTGTCTCATTGCGGTGTCTGATGCTCGCGGATTGAAGCTTGCGAGATAGGCCTTCTCGCACCGCAGATAGTCTCCGGCATTTGCCGAAAGAATGATTTTTCTCATGCAGCATCATGTTGCACGGGAGATAGTAACTCTGCAAACAGATCCTCAGCGTCGATGACCTCGCCATTGCGAATCTGTTCCTCGCCTTCCATGATCTGCAGGATGTCATTGCCTTCCTGCATCAGGTAATATTTCAGTGCCCTGACAATCACCCAGCTGCGGCTGCGCTCGGAGACCTTGGCGATGGTTTCGATGTCCTTCAGGATGTCTTCCGGAATACGCAGGGCGATGGGGTCTGAGAGGACGGGCTTTGTCATCGGGAAGCTCCTTATCTTGTTATACGATGTATAACAAATTTCGGGCGCCACCTCAATAACCCACCGCCTGGCGCTTTTCGGCGTCTGTCAGGAAATCCGCCTGGCCGACACGGGCCCATAATTCGCTGCGTTCGGCGGCAAGGCCGGCGATCTTGTCGAGATCCGGCTCCAGCCGCAGGCCTTCGCCATAAGCCGTGGCAAACCACAGGGAGAGCGCCGAGGCGGTGCGGGTTAGCAGCGGCAGGACGGTCAACCGGTAGAAGGCGCGATTGGCCTCCTGGTAGTTGGCATAGGTGTTGTCGCCGGGGATGCCGAGCAACATCGGCGGCACCCCGAAAGCCAGCGCGATATCACGGGCAGCGCCATTGCGGGCCTCGACGAAATCCATGTCCTTCGGCGACAGGCCCATCGACTTCCAGTCCAGCCCGCCTTCGAGAAGCAGCGGCCGGCCGGCCCGCATCGGCCCGGAATAGCCTTCGTCGAGTTCCTGTTTCAGCCGTTCGTACTGGTCCGGCGACAGGTTGCCGCCCTCCTTCGGCTGGTAGACGAGCGCCCCCGATGGCCGCGCCGAATTGTCGAGCAGCGCCTTGTTCCAGGTGGAGGAGGCATTGTGCAGATCGAGCGCCACCTGGGCAGCTGCCAGCGGCGGAAAGCCAAGATGGTCGTCGAGCGGATGAAACAGTTTCAGGTGCAGCAGCGTCAGGCCATCGCTCTCGGCAGCAAAGCGGCGCACGAGGCCGCCAACGCGGTATTCATAGGCTTCCGGCCAGCCATCGCGGCCCTCGACGATGGCGACACGATCCGGCCGCAGCAGGTGCAGCTCGCGCAACGCGCCGCCGACTATGAGCGGCTCGACATAGGCATTGCCCGACAGAAGCAAATGGCCGTGCAGCGCTTCGAAGAAATCCGGGCCCGCCTTGCGCCCGTTCGGCTGTCGCATCAGTGACAGCAACGGATGCTCGCCAACTTCCCGGTCACCCTCGTAGAGCAGCCAGGAGACAGATGCCGCCGCCTCGGCCACCAGCCGCACCGAACGATGCGCCACAGGGTTCTTCATGAACCCCTCACGCGCCAGCGCCCCATAGGACCGCCCCGTCCAGTGCGCCCGACCCTCGGACGTCAACGTCATCATCGAGCCGCTTGCCTTGTGCTCGGCCACAGCCCTGCGGCCCGCCGTGGAACGCCACGGCAGGGTGAACGGGAGTTTCATCGGGATGTCCTTTTGAGTTGCGATTAAGTCGCCTTAAGCCTGTGGGGCTGGCAGAGCAGGCTCGACGGATCTCCTCTTGTGGGGGAGATGCCCGAAAGGGCAGAGGGGGCTCTGCGCAAAGTTAGAATTCGCTGGCATATACGCTGATGTCTCCCCCGCCTGGGAGGATATCTGCGCCACGCTTTGAACGTCTGTTCACGCTGTCCCGAAAACGCGACGTGTCCTCAAAATGCTTGTGCTTCGAACCTGACGATCAGTGTCTTCCACGACTTGTACTTGTCCAATGGCAACCCGGTAAACGGTGCGGCTTGCAAAATCGTTCGAGTGACCAATTCTGCAAATCTTTGCTGCTGAGCGGCGGTACCACCGGTTATATGTGGCGCGGGTTTGCCGCTGATTTCACCACGCGTGTTCAGGTTGACCCGAACTTCGGCGCGTAGCCCGCGAATCGCCAAATCAGACGGCAAATTCCAGCGTGCTATGATCGCATGCATGACGCCGTCAATCGTTGATTGTTTCAGCATAGCCGGCCTGGCTTCTGCGCGGGCAACCAGCAGCACCAGTGAAAGGACAAGAGCGAGGCACAGTTTAGATTTGGTATTCATTTGAAAACTCACGTGCTGCTCCCAGATACCGCAGCTTTAAAGGGCGTAGGCCATTACAGTAGCAATGGACATCCCTGTCGCGCGCCCTCAAGCGACCGCCGCTTTCCGCAAACCCAGCCGCTCGAAATCCGCCAGCCAAACGCCCCGCCGCCCTAAATCGCCTCCCGCACCGCCGTCTCGCTGTCGTAGTCCGCGGCAATCCGCATCTCGCGCAGCGGCCGGACGCGTTCTATCGAGATCTGGTAATTCGGATGGGCCTTGTAGGCCGCCAGTGCTGCCTCGTCGTCGAATTCGCCGTAGACGACGAGGTCGACGTCGGTGCCGAGCTGGTCGGTCTTGACGTTGGTGCCGATCTCCAGCAGCCGGGCGTGAGGAATTTCGGTGAGGATCGACAGGCCTGCCCGGACCGCCTCCAGATTGGCCCGATCGGCGACGTTGAAGAAGACGATATGACGGATCACGCGTGGCACTCCTCGAGGACGTTGTCTGTCGCAGCGGTTAGCATGCGTGCCGCCGGCGTTCAACCGGGGCATGCTGCCCCGGGCTCAGTCCATCAAGCGGGAAAGTCCAATGCGATCTCGGCAGGGATCTTTTCCCAGGGCGCCGAGATCGCGCCGTTTTGAACCTCGATCGGCCTGCCTCAGTTCATCGATGTGCCGTCCGATACGGTGAGACCGACAGTGCGACCGGGGAAGCCGGCGGCGTCGAAATATCGGGTATCGCCGACCATCTGCATGTCGATGATCGTCTTCAGACCGTTTTCGGCCGGTTCCGACACCAGCATTTTCGTGGCGACCTCGGGCATGGTGCCGTCCTTCATCGCTTCGGTGATGACGCGGCCGACGAGCTTGCCCTTGTCTTCGGTCTTGAGGTCGAGGATGCGGGCGATGGTCTTGCCGATGTCCGCATTGCTGGTCGGCGCGGCGTCGACGAAGCCTGACTTGAAGTCCGGGCCGATCATCGCCTGGAAGTTCCAGGTATCGGCACGGCTGAAGGATCCGTGCATGCCCTGGCCCTGCTGCAGTCCGCTGTCGGCGACCTCGGCAGTGCAGCGCTCCGGCTGGCCGCAGATCGTCGAGAAGGAGCGGAAGTTGACGGCGATGGCCGGCATCGGCGTGACGGCAGACCCTTCCAGCGCGATGTCGTCGAGCGACAGTGTACCGGGGAAGGCACCGAGCGATTTGGCGACGAAGATGCCGCTGACGTAATCCTGCTTCAGGAGCGCATCGACGACGTTCTTTGCCATCGCCTTGTCGCCGTCCGGCAGGTAAATCAGGTCAGATCCGCCGTTGGCAGCCACCACCACCTTCGGGTGGTCCTTGTCCCCGCCGATCAGGCCGTTGCCGCTCTTCGGGTGCTGGCCGGCGTCGATCGCCTTGTAATCCTGGTCCGGATCGATCAGCGGCAGGCTCAGCGCCTTGGCAAGGTCGAGCGAAAGGAAGCCGACCGGCAAAAGGCCGGGGGTGACGTCGGCGTAGCTCGCCTTACCGGCGGCGCTGGTCTGGCTTTGCTTCGAAATCGTCGAGAAACCATGGTCAGCGGTCACGATGATGTCGGTGCTGTCGGCCAGTCCCTGTTCCTGCAGGGCAGCGCGCAGGCGGCCGAGATCGTCGTCGGCATTGCGGATGGCCGCCATCGAGGTCGGGCCGTTGATGCCGGGCACCAGCTTGCCGAGGCTGTCGCCCTGGCTATGCTGGGTGCCATCCGGATCGCGGGACCAAAAGACCATGACGAACGGCTTGTGCTTGTCGGCAAGCTCGGGCAGCACGGCGCGGGTGGCGGCGGCAGCGAAATAATCCTGCTGGATGGTGTTGGCCGATTTCGTCCCTGCCGTCTGGAAATCGCCCGACTTGCTGTTGGGCCCACGGCCTGGCGCCGCCAGTTGCAGCCCGGCTGCCTTCAGGCGATCCTGCGTTTCGGCAGACAGCGGGATACCCTTCTCGGTGCCGGTAGCATCGTCGATCAGGATGGTCTTTTCGCCGGTTCGCTCGGTGTGGTCGAAAATCAGTGCGGGACCGAGCTTGCCGATCGAGGCGGTGCCGAACCCCTTGTCGCGGGCCAGCTGCAGGATAGTCGCCTCGTTCAGGTAGTTGCCGGAGAAATGCTCGTCGACATCGCCGAGCACCGGATCGCTTTCGAGAAACGGCGTCAGGCTCTTGCCGGCGCCGGGAACCTGGAAGCCGGTGTAGATGGTGTTCGAGAAATCGCCCGTATCGCCAAGCATATGGCCGGTCGCCAGTGCGGAGGCATTGGCCGTGGTGAAGGTCGGAAACAGCGAGTGGCTGTTGCGCAGATAGACGCCGTTGCGGGCGAGCGCCGCCATGTTGGGCGCCGTGGTGTCGTCGACAACGGGGCTGCGGAGACCGTCGGCAACAAACAGGATGACATTGTGCGGCTGGTCGGCGGCTCCGGCAGCGCCGATGGCGCAAAGGCTTGCAACTCCGGCTGCGAGCACGGCGGATAGAAATTTCAATGTCATGGCTGTCTCCGATCTCTTGACTGAGCCCGACGCTAGCCGCGCTGCTTGACAGTTTCGTGACAGTTGCAAGACCGGTTCACACATTGAAACCCACAGACGATTGTCAACTTCCAACGGATGCGATTTGCACCACGCAAAAATTCGCACCCGCCCTTACATCGCGCGGCGGGGTGCCTAGATAGCGGCGGTAGATGGCGTTCATGCGGGTGTTGCATGGGGCCGAGACGGGGTCCTTTTGCATGAGTGTTGTTGCATCCTTTCTGTATCGCGATGGAGTGCGGGCCGAGAAGGTGCCGATTGCGGCAGCGGTTGCGCCGGTGGCGGAGAACGAATTCGTCTGGATCGGGCTGCATGATCCGACCCTCGACGAACTGCAGGTGCTGCAGCGCTCGTTCGGGCTGCACCGCCTGGCCGTCGAGGACGCGCTGAATGCCAAGCAGGTCCCCAAGCTCGATATCTACGGCGAGCAGTTGTTCGTGCTGGCAAAGACCGCACACCTCACCGGCGATGACATCGACTATGGCGAGACGGCGATCTTCGTCGGCAAGCGCCACATCATTACCGTCCGGCACGGATCGGACCGGGGCCACAGCCAGCTGCGCGGCCAGCTCGAGGAATCGCCGCAGTTGCTGGCCCACGGCACGGATTACGTGCTGCATGCGATCATCGATTTCATCGTCGATGGCTACCTGCCGGTCGTCCAGACGATCGAGGACCATGTGCTCGGCATGGAAAGCCGCATGCTCGAATCCTTCCTGGAGCGGACCCAGATCACCCGCCTGTTCCAGCTGCGCCGTCAGGTCATCCTGTTCCAGCGCGTCCTCGGGCCGATGTCGGAACTGTGCGGCAAGCTCGTCCATCTCGACCTGCCCTGTCTCGACTATGAGGCAAAGCCCTATTTCCGCGACGTGCTCGACCATGTCCACCGGGTGGAATCGATGGTTGCCGGTCTCCGGGACGTCATCACCTCCGTTTTCGAGGCCAGTAACCTGCTCGAGCAGCAGCGCCAGGGGGTGATTACCCGGCAGCTTGCGGCCTGGGCGGCTATCCTTGCCGTGCCCACTGCGATTGCGGGCATCTACGGCATGAATTTCGAAAACATGCCCGAACTGAAGACCGAATACGGCTATTACGTCGTGCTCGGCGTCATCGTCGTTCTCTGCGGCGGGCTCTACATGCGCTTCAAAAAGACCGGCTGGATCTGAGCCTCTCCTCACCCCGGTATTGAATAGCCCTCCCGCTGCTCCCAAGTGTAGGACATGCCGCATCACCCGACACCCACGTTCGAGCACCGCATCACGATATCGCCGGGGGACATCGACCAGATGGGGCATGTCAACAACGCCGTCTATCTGCAGTGGGTGCAGGAGACGATCGTCAGCTACTGGAAGCATGTCGCTCCGATCGAGGCCCGGGGAGGCCTGCTCTGGGTCGCGCTCAAGCACGACATAACCTACCGTGCGCCGCTTTTCCTCGACGACAATGTCGAGGCGCTGGTGACGGCGACGGAGACCCGTGGTTCGCGGGCGTCGTTCAAGACCATCTTCAAGCGCGGCAAGGATGTGTCCGCGGAAGTCATCAGTTCCTGGTGCTGCGTCGATGCGGCCACCCGCAAGCCCAAGCGTGTCGCACGCGACCTCGTCCGCAGGTTCCTGCCCGACTAAGGCTGGTTGCCTCTAAACCGTGTAGCTGAGCGCCGCGTAATAGATCTTGCCGTAGCCAGCAATCGTGTCGGCGCGGTCGAGGCCATTGACGATCCGGCGGGCGTTGACCCAGTCGCCCTTGGTCTTGTTAAAATAGTCCGCCAGCTTGCGGCCGGTGAAGCTGCCGTTCAGCATGCCGTAGAAGATGATCAGGACGGCCACGTCCAGATCCAGCGCAAGATCGGGATCGGCGACCAGATCGACGCCGATGGCATCCCCGAGCTTCCGGTAATTCGCCTTGAAGGTGATCTGCACCAGTCCGCGGCCGAACCAGTATTTCCCATCGGCATCCTTGCGCCAGTACGGCGTCTTCACCCATGAGAGCTTTCCCGCATCCCAGGCCGCCTCCAGCTTGGCTGCGGCCTGCTCGTCGGTGTTGGCCAGCGTCTCGCGGACAGGCTGCATGGTGAAGGCGGATTCGTGGTAGGCGGTCGCCAGGATATAGGCGAGCCACCGGTCGTCGCTTTTGGCGTGGTCCTTTTCCCAGGCATCGAGGACGGCCTCGTGGCCCTCGACCTGCGCCATGTTCAGGCCGTTTGGATAGAGTTTTTCGCGCAGCTGGTCGAAGAAGAAGTCGCGGTTCAGGCTCATCTGTCTCTCCATTGTCTATGCAGCGGAATGGACTTGTGCACCGGAGGTCGTCACGTCGCGAATGCGCTCCGGAGAGCGCTGCGTGTCCTTTCTTTGTGAGGCGATTCATAGCTCAGCGACACAACCCTGCGCGCGTATATTGGGCACGGCCGCAAGCATCCTGGATTGAACTCGACAGAGGACATCGATGCCGACGAGGCTTTGATCCGGCAACGTGGCCGGGGATTGCATGATCTCCACAACTTCAATCGGTTTAAAAAAAATTCAATCGTTTAACATGTTTAAACCCCTGATTTACAACCGCTTTAAGCTGTGGAACTATGATGTCACAAAGTCGTTATCTGCCCAGTCAACGTCCAGCGAGGTTCTGATGTCAAAGCCCGATCAAAGCACCAAAACCGTTCCACAGCATGTTTTCGAGCGCCATGAAAGCGAATGGCGCCAGATGCAAACCCGCGAGACGGCTCCAAAGCCGGCGACCCATACCGCCCAGGCCTGAGACTGCGGGCAGCCCGGCGCTGCCCGTCATTATCCACGGTTTCAGATGCCGCGGACACGGGGCTCGCCGCCACCTTCCAGCATCAGCGCCGTCAACGCCCAGACCAGCGCATCGAGCCGGTCGGGCGACCGGCCGAGCGACAATCCATCCGGTCCGAAATCGCACATCTGGTCTTCCAGCGCCGTGAAACGCCCGGCGTGACCCACGCGGCCTTGTTCGTAGAGGGCTGCCACCGGCTCGGCCCGCAGAAATTTGCCGCGCGTCGCACGTACCGTCGTTACCGGCAGGTTGATGTCGATGCTGCGCAGCATGGCCGTCACCATGTCGCCGCCCTGGTTGATCTCGGCAACGATGCGGTCGGCATCGAAACGCCGGAAGGCCCTGACGACAGCCCCCGCCCATGTGGCAGGACTTGCGCCTTCCACCGAGCAATCGGCCAGTACCACCGCCCTTCCCGAGGCCTCGAGGCCTGCGACGACGATGCCGCAGCAGGCATTTGGCCCGGCGGAGGCCGGCGGGTCGACGGCAACGACGATGCGCCGGAGCGGGCCAGTCAGTTTTTGCACCAGCGCCGCAATCGTGTCGCGCTTCCAGAGACCATCCTCGCGGTCCTCTATCAGTTCTCCATCCAGCTCCTGGCGCCCTAGCCGCGTACCGCCGTAGCGGGCTGCAAGTGCCGAGATGAAACCCGGCGACAGGTTGCCCGCGTTGGACAGCGTCGACAGACGCGTAACGACCGTGCCGGCATCGGCCAATAGGTTTTTGAGCAACGGCACCGGGCGCGGCGTCGTGGTCACCAGCTGCTGCGGATGCTCGCCGAGGCGAAGCCCGAACTGCAGCATGTCAAAGGTTTCCTGGCCATGCTTCCATTTGGCCAGCTCGTCGCACCAGGCGAAATGAAACTGCGGCCCGCGCAGGCTTTCTGGATCTTCGGAGGAGAATATCTGGGCCACCGCGCCATTCGGCCAGACCAGCCGGCGGCGGGAGATCTCGAAATCCGGCCGCTTCAGCCGGGCGATGCGACAGATGCCGGACACGCCGTCGATCATCACCTCGCGGGCATCGCCAAGCGTTTCGGCGACCAGCGCGATACGAAGATCGGACCGGTCTCCGGCGCTGGCGAGCCCATGCACCCATTCTGCACCCGCCCTTGTCTTGCCGGAGCCGCGACCGCCGAGCAGCAACCAGCTGCGCCAACACCCCGGCGGCGGCCTCTGGTGATCGCGACCGGCGATCTCCCAGTCCTTGACGGCGAGATATTCCGCGGCAAGCGCATTGAGGACGGCATCGCAATCGGTATCGCCCGCCATCCGGCCTCCCCTCGCCGCCAGCGCCGGACCGGCACCAGCCGATTGGCCTGAAGCAAGCCCCGACGCCGTGACGCTTGAGAGTTGCTCGGACACGGCCGTCACACTTGCCGGCGAAGGTTCGGCCTGCCTGAAGGCCCGGTTGTCCGCCGAAATCGCAGCGGCGCGGCTCGTGCACCTGAGTTGCGCCATTTCCGTACTGTGGGTCTTCAACACGTCGTCAAAATACCGCATCAGCTTCAGCAGCCGGCGGATCCCCTTGCGGCGGCCCGGTGGCGGTGGCGGCGGGATCCAGACCGGGGTTAGCCCGCTGAAGATCGCGTTCCGCAACAATTGCCCGCGCCCGATCCTCGGCACGTTGCTCGATGATCGCCAGCAGCCGGCGCTTGTTTTCCACATATCCGGGCCCATCGGCATGGCGCTCGATCTCCGTTTCCCGGTCGCGCGCCATCTGGCGCTGCAGGCCATCGATCTTTTCCAGCGTCCGGACGATCAGCGACATCGCATCGACCGACAGCTTGACATCGGCACGGGCAAGCTTTGCCGCAGCCTCGTCGCCCGTCCCTTCCGCAAACGCCTTGCCGGACGCTTCCGCCGCAGAGCGCAGTCCCTTGAAATAGTCGAACTCGGCCCGCATCTCGACCGTCATCTCGTTGAGCAAAGTCCGAAGGACATCCTCGGCACTGCCGGATTTGATTTCCAGCAGGCAGGCTTCCGCCTGTCGAAGGCACTCGTTGGCACCCCACCCGATATCGCAACCCCGATAGGCCAGCGCATTCGGCCAGTACCCGAACAGGCCGGGATCGAAACCCTCGAATTCATGCATGGCAACTCTCACGGGTCAGCGCGCCGGACACGAAAGCGTCAGCGGGCGGGACATGGAATTTTTCGGAATGCTGAACCAATGAGGCCGCCGCACCCGATCTCCCCCCTGTGGGGGAGATGCCCGACAGGGCAGAGGGGGGTGAATGCGGCAGTCTCGGCAGTTGCCGAAATACTCATAGGCCAACCGAATTGTCTGGCTTCTGGATCGTATTCCACAGGATGCCGGGCGTAAAATCGTAGCCCAGGCGTATCCACTGCATGACATCGAACGGGTGCGCGATAATCAGATCCGCGCTGCCGATCTCGTATCTGAGAGCCTGGAGGGTTCGCTTGCCAGAAGACGTCGTGTTCACCACTTGAGTGTCGACGACAGACGCATCGTTGGAAGCGAAATCTTTCAAATTATCCGTGACAAGAATGTCGGCTTCGGACCCGAAGGCCGTCGCCAGCACGCCTGCATCCTCGACGTCGGACATGGCGAAGCGCTCTTCTCCGCCCAGGATAAGATAGGGATCAAGCCCATCCGGCCCATATTTCATGATATCGACAATAGAGCCGGTATAGGCATCAATGCGGTCATTCGAAAATTGCAGCCGGCGGAGAACCGTCTCAAGGGTTTCGATCATCTCGAAGGAGACGACCAACTGAGACCTGTCGGCCACGCCCCATTTCTGGTTGCTCACCATCGACACCAGGGTCTGCGTTGCAGTTCCCACATGACCACGGTCGTGCGCCATTATGTTGGCGACGAAGACATTGACATCGAGCACCACCCGGACCGGACGATCCATGCCTTACTTCCGGTGCGCTACGGCTCGGGTAAGGGACGTGGCCTCCTCCAACATGTCGATCTCGCTGGACGCATCTTCAGGCCCTCCGAAACGGTGCTCGGATGCGAGATCGGCGGTTGCCTTCTCAAGACGGACCCTTGCGGCCGCAGCCATCATTTCGCGGCCAAGCCTGGTGATCGTGTCCTGGTCGTTCTGTGCGTTCAACTCGAGCAGCAAATCGCGAACGCCCTTGGGAAGCCCAACGAAAACAGTGATTGCGCTGGAAACCGCGTTCGATACGGACCTGTTTTCCATCGAAGCCACCATCTTCAATTTCGTGGCCGTTTTGCCATCGACATTCGCCGAGATTGTGGAGGACATCGCTAGCTCCTATAGAAACACATCATTTCTATATACCCGCGAGGGCAGCCGTTTACAACCTGCCTATACCCCCAGAAATCACGGTGGCCACCCCCTCTGTCAGCTACGCTGACATCTCCCCCACAAGCGGGGGAGATCAGGCTGGCGTCGCCTTGGCCGTTACCTCACCAACGTCCCCGCTTTTGGCGGCAGACCATGAGGTGTCAGAATGTGAGGCATCTAATTACCAGGGATGCAGACAATACGGCCCCAGCTGATCTCCCCCCTTGTGGGGGAGATGCCCGACAGGGCAGAGGGGGGGTGAATGCGGCGGTCTCGATAGGCTCCCTGTCAGCGACGCTGACATCTCCCCCACAAGGGGGGGAGATCAGGCTGGGGGTCTTCTTGCCCGCACCTCTCCGACTATACCTAAAACTAACAAACAACCGTCACGCCGTCAAGGACTATTTTCCTATAATGATGATTTCGGTATTTGAATTTGGGAATAGAGGATTATTTCCCTATTTCATCAGCCCGCTGGCGCTCGTCTTCTTCCGCATCGCCGTCGCCATCCCTTGGCATGTCGCCGACCGTCAGCGGCCAGTCCACTACGTGGTCCTCGTAGTCGTCGACCGGCACGTCTTCTTCGCTGAAGGTGCGGCCCCTGGTCGAGATGCCGGCGGCGTGGACGGTCTCGGGGTCGCCGGAGACGAGGGGGTGCCACCAGTAGAGATCGCGCCTCTCGTTGATCAGCCGGTAGCCGCAGGTCGGTGGAAGCCACTGGATTTCCGACACATTCTCAAGTGTCAGCTGGACGCAGTCGGGTACGAAATCCCAGCGGTTGGGATAGCTGGTGCAGCGGCAGCTGTCGCTGTCCATCAGCTTGCAGCGGACATCGGTGAAATAGATGTCGCCACTGTCCCACTCCTCGATCTTGTTGAGACAACAGAGGCCGCAACCGTCGCAGATGCTCTCCCACTCGCCCGGTGTCATGTCGGCAAGGGTCTTGCGCTGCCAGAAGGGGGTTTCGTCCATGCTCTTGCTATCCCTGCGCGCCGGCCGTTTCAGGAAAGCCGCGCTGCTTTGTTTTGTGATTTGCCGGAAAGCAACCAATTGTTCAACCTGTGGCGGATATAGGGGATATCGGGTTGCCGGGGAAGGCTGAGCCTGCCGCATTCGGCGGAAGGCTCGAAGATCATACGGGAAATCACGCATGCAGGAGCCGATAGAGCCCGAAGGGCCTTCGCCGAAGAGGCCGCGCCGAAAACGCTTCCTGCTGCTGCGGCTGGATTCGCTGATCGATTCCACCGTCTGGAATGCCGGTTTCCGGGCCGCCGAAATCTGGGAAGACATCACCATCTTCTTCCGCCGCTTCCGCATGCATGGCTGGAAGCGCATCGTGTTCGAGTTGCTCGGCGAAGGCATGACGCTCGGTGTCGCGGCCTCCGTGGTGATGCTGGCGCTTGCCATGCCGGCCTTCGAATCGACGGTCGGCGACTGGCGCAACCGCGGTAATTTCGCCGTCACCTTCGAGGACCGCTACGGCAATGTAATCGGCCACCGCGGCATCATCCACGAGAACTCAGTACCGGTCGATGAACTGCCGGATTACTTCGTCAAGGCGGTACTGGCGACCGAGGACCGGCGCTTCTTCGATCATTTCGGCATCGACGTCTTCGGCCTGTTCCGGGCGCTGACCGTCAATGCGCAAGCCGGCGGCGTCGTCCAGGGCGGCTCGACGCTGACCCAGCAGCTGGCTAAAAACCTGTTTCTTTCCAACGAAAGATCCATCGAACGCAAGATCAAGGAGGCGTTTCTGGCGATCTGGCTGGAGGCCAACCTGTCGAAGAAGGAAATCCTCTCGCTCTATCTCGACCGCACTTATATGGGCGGCGGCACCTTCGGGGCGGCAGCGGCGGCGCAATATTATTTCGGCAAGAATATTTCGGACGTCAATCTGGCGGAGGCGGCGATGCTTGCCGGCCTGTTCAAGGCGCCGACCAAATATGCGCCCAGCGTCAACCTGCCGGCGGCACGCGCCCGCGCCAACGACGTGCTGTCGAACCTCGTGCAATCGGGCTTCATGACCGAGGGCCAGGTGGTGGCCGCGCGCCGCAACCCGGCCTCAGTGGTCGACAGGGCCGAAGTCGTGTCGCCGGATTTCTTCCTCGACTGGGCGTTCGACGAGGTGCAGCGGCTGTCGGCACGCTTTGCCGAGCGCTCGCTGATCGTTCGCACCACCATCGACATGAGCCTGCAGAAGGCAACCGAGGATTCCATCGGCTCCAGCCTGCTTGAATATGGCGAGCACTACAATGCCAAGCAGGGCGCGTCAGTACTGATCGAAACCGGCGGCGCCGTCAGGGCCATGGTCGGCGGCCGGGACTATGGCGAAAGCCAGTTCAACCGCGCCACCAAGGCGCTGCGCCAGCCGGGCTCGTCGTTCAAGATCTATACCTACGCGGTCGCCATGGAGAACGGCATGACGCCGGCCACGACCATCGTCGATGCGCCGATCTCCTGGGGCAACTGGAGCCCGCACAACTACGAGAACCGCTATGAAGGGCGGGTGACGCTGACCGAGGCCATCGCCAAGTCGATCAACACCATCCCGGTACGGCTTGCCAAGGAGCATTTCGGCATCCAGCCGATCCGCGAGATGGCCAAGCGAATGGGCGTCGAGAGCCCGGTTCGCAACGACAAGACCATTCCGATCGGCACCTCCGAGGTGACCGTCCTCGACCAGGCGACGGCCTACGCCGTCTTTCCCTCGGACGGACTGCAATCGCGGCGCCACGGCGTCAGCGAGATTGTCGGCTACGACGGCAAGATCCTCTATGATTTCAATCGCGACGAACCTGCGGCAAAGCGCGTGCTGTCGGAGCAGGCGAATGCCTCGATGACCCAGATGCTGACGCAGATCCCGGTCATCGGCACCGGTCGCAAGGCAGCCCTCGACCGCGGCATCGTCGTCGGCGGTAAGACCGGCACGACGCAGGCCTACCGCGACGCCTGGTTTATCGGCTTTTCCGGCAACTACACCTGCGCCGTCTGGTTCGGCAACGACGACTACACCTCGACCAACAACATGACCGGCGGCACCCTGCCGGCGATGACCTTCAAGAAGATCATGGACTACGCCCATCAGGGCATTGCGCTCAAAGCCATCCCCGGCATCGCCGACCCCTTCCCGGCCCAGAAACCGATGACAACAGCCGCCCGCAAAGCCGCCACGGACGCCGCCGCCAGCGCCGAACCACCCCCGGTCCGGCCCCGCTCGCTGTCGGCCGAATCGACCAAGGTGCTGCGGGATCTAGAGGAGCAGTTGAAGACCGCACCACCGCTGAAGGGACAGCGGGTGGCGAGTGTGGAGTAGTGACGGCAATTCCAGCAGTTGCCGTGAAGGATTGCTAGACACATCGCCGGTTTCACGTTTGAGATTGATGCATTGGAGTACGGGAGGCAGATGTGCGCGTGCTGTGTCTGAACGGCTGGGGCGGACGCCTCTATGAGCGCCTCGTTGCCTACGTGGCTGCAGTCGACCCCGATGTTCTCTGCCTGCAGGAAGTGGTCAAGACACCGGGTACAGGGCAGCGTTGGCTCACCTACCGCGACCAAGGTACCGCCCTACCGCAAAGAGCCAATTTTCTGGTTGACGTTGCGGTGGCCCTGCCCCATCACACGTCGATCTTCTGCCCGGCCGCTGAGGGCGATCTGTTTGATGGCGAGCAGCCATATAAGTCGCAATGGGGTCTAGCGACATTCGTTCGCGCCACCATTCCCATCATTGGCCAGACACAGGGCTTCGTTCACGGAGATTATTCGTCTGACGGATACGGACTGCATCCGCGGTCGCGGACCGCACACGCCGTTCGGCTGTTCGATGTGGAATTGCAGCAATGCATTACCATTGCACAGATGCATGGCTTGCGCGACTTGAGCGGCAAGCACGACACTCCCGAAAGGCATCAGCAGGCCAACAGGTTTGCGTTGCTGATCATGTCGACTGCGCGACCGGGAGAGCCTGTCGTGGCGTGCGGCGATTTCAATTTGCTGCCTGAAAGCAAGACATTCGATGTTCTCAGGAATATAGGCCTCACCGACCTTGTCACCGGCCGGGGCTTTCGGGGCACCAGAACGTCATTCTACCCCAAGCGAGAACGCTACGCCGACTATATGCTGGTCAACGATGCCGTCGGCGTAGACGCTTTCGAGGTTGTCTCAGAGCCCGAAGTCTCGGATCATTCACCGCTGCTGCTGACAGTCGGTGCCACGCTTCGCCAGGTGTGAGCCAGCAGCAGGACGCCGATGGATTTCATCAATGACTCATTTAACCTCAGCTGACTGCGGCCAGAGGGCCGCAGTCCCTTCATTCAGCAAAAGCTGATTACTTCTTGTAAAACGCCAGCCGCTTGACGCCGATTTTCATATTGTTGAAGTTGGAGGGCTTGAGCGGAAACAGGACGTTGGCGGAGTAGCTGCCGCTGATCGAGCCGATGGCGAGGTTGACGATGAACTCTGCAGGATTGGCATTGGTCCAGGTGTAGTTCTTCGTATCCACCAGCGTGCCGTTGACGTAGGTATCGACCTTGCCGGCGCTGGTGCGCACGACTTTCGTGAGCCTGATATCGCCGACCAGCGGACCGGTGAGGCGCTTGAGATAGCCGGCGCCGACATCCGCGGTTGCAGGCGCCCATTCGTCGTTGTTGAGCTGGAAGCCCTGGGTCACGGTCTCGCCGTGGGTGAAGGCCGAGAAGATGTCGGGCCCCTTGTAGAAGTCGAACCAGCTCTCGCTGTCGATCTCGTCGGAGCTCGTTGTCGAGGCGGTGGTATTCTTGCCGTAGAGCCAGGCAGCACCCCAGAAACCGTTCGGCTGGTTGGCGGGCAAGGCGTTCAGCTCGGCAATCGTGTTGACCTGGCGGCTGGCAACGGCCTCAGGGTAGTTGACGTTTGCATCGAAGGCGTAGTCGCCATTCTTGAGGTCAAAGGTGTCCTTGGTGATGATTTGCGCAGAGCGGATCGGCGGCACGAAGATCATCAGCTGGCCGGCCGGGTTCTGATAGGTCGAGGGCTGGCTGATGAACACGAATTTCTTCTGCGTGGTCACGGTCTTGGTGGTCTTGTCGACAGTGACAGCCCGGTAGTCGTCGTTTCGCTGGAAGGCGTTGTCCTTGACATAACCGACGGCCATTCCTGTCGGCATGGAGGCGGGAATGGTGTCGAACACCATGGTGGTGGCCGTGCCGGCGGCGTTGGTGGCGGTCGGCTGGGCGAGTTTCAGGGCATAGAAGGGCGTCAGGACGGCAAGCGCGTTGGTGACGGGATTGGTGGTGTTGGAGTTGAACATGGCAAGAAGCGTGATCTTCCCATCGGTGCCTATCGAGTCGACCCTGTATATGCCGCGCGACTGCAGCACGATCATGTTGCCGACCTCGATCTTGGTGCCGCTGGCAAAACCGAACTGTGCGGGGTCGATCGGACTGTTGACGTTGATCGAGCCGCTGATCTGGCCGAAGACATTGGTGAAGCCGCCGGAATAGGAGGCGTCGCCGCCGCCAAGCACGCCGGTCAGGTTAAGCCGGTCGCTGGCAAAGACGTGGGTCTGGGCGTTGCCAGCGGTATAGCGCTGGACTTCCGAGCCGATCGTTACTTCTGCCGCATTGTTCTGGAAATAGTTGAACTTGCCATCCAGTTGCGCCTTGTTGGTGATGGCAGTTTCGCCCGTGCCGGCCACGGCGCTGGTGCCGAAGACATAGGTTCCAAGCGAGGTCCAACCGGCGATCGCATCGTCGGCGGGAGCGGCCCGGGCAGCCGACTGCCCGAGAAGGATTGCGGTTGATAGGGCTAGAGCGGAGAGGAGCTTTTGCATGGCTTTTCCTTTTTGCCTGATCGACCGAGCCCGGAGATGGGCTCATAGTGCACTGCAATATGTGGAGCGCCCAAGCGTCTGGAATAGTCTGCTATCTCAAGGGTCGTTAGTTGCCATTGACCGGAAATTACTCGGTTCAACCCATGCAGAAAAACCGATACTGGTGTTGCAATCCTCGATTTTGCGAACCGTTTCGTAAATCTCCCGCGTGTGTTGATAAACGAAACCGATATTTCGCGTCGGCATCCGGGAAGCCCCGGCGTAGAGGCTTTCGAGACAGCTCGCGGGTTGCCGTCCGGGTGAGGCTCAATACCGGCGAATCGATTCCCGTCTTCAGTTTTTTAGGGCGACGATCCGTCTGGCCATGAGAATTTCGTCGATCTCCCTGCCCTGGTGCAACAATGCGCAGGGTATTCGACCGATCTCGGTAAAGCTCCGGCGACGGTAAAAGCGGATCGCAACATCATTTTCGGCACTGACCGCGAGCTCCAGCTGGCGAATGCCCTGGCCACGGGCAAATTCCACCAATGCTTCCAGAAGCGCTTCCGCAAGCCCCCTGCCGCGGGCATTCTCGCGCAGATAGACCATCTGGATCATGGCGCGGTGCGCCTTCTTGGCTGGGCGCTGCCGCGCAAGCGCCATGATCCCAACCGGCAGGTGGTTTTCGACTGCGATGAAGACATCATTGTCCACCAGACGGCGGCGCCATTCCTGATCTGGAAGGTCCTGCCAATCCTCGACACTACTGGCGTAACTTTCCGGCGAGGCTCGCAAGGCTTCGAGGCGAATGGACCGAAACAGATCTACATCGTCGGGTGACAGCAGCCGGATCATTGCGTGTCCTTTGCAAGAACGAAATTTCCGGCAATGTGCCACATTCGCCGAAGCTTTGGCAGGGGCGCGCTCGGCCCACGGACCATCCCGCCCTTCCCCCTCCCGGCAGAATCAGGAATAAGCTTGACGCTTGAGTTCTCACAAGGACGCCGCTGTGTTTCGGGTTCCTCTTCTGGTCGCGCTGTCGCTGGCCATTGCGTTTGGCGGCGGCATCCTGTTCACGCTCTATGCGCTCGATGCCAGCGCCGGTTTCGGCGCGATCCGGCTTGGCGCCTGGCAGGCCTTTCCGGCGCTGCATACCGTGGACGCCGACCCCTATGCCAAATCCCACCGCGCCCGCGACGGACGGCTGCTCTACGGCACCGCTGAGGGGCTGGAATTCACCGCTGGCGACGACGATGGGCATGACCGGCTGTCGGCCGGATGCCGCTACCGCATCAGCGGCCAGACGCCGCCGGCGCGGCTCTGGACGCTGTTCTCCGTCGCCCCGGACGGCAAGCCGCTGGCAGCCCAACCCGGCCGCCCGGCAGCAATCAACTCTTGGAACGTGCTACGCGACAGCGATTCCAGCTTTTCGATCGTCGTCTCGAAGGATGCCTCCGCCGGCAACTGGCTGGCGCTGCCGCCGGCTGGCAATTTCAAGCTGGTGCTGACGCTGCTGGACACGCCGGCGGCTGGCAGCGCGGGGCTGATCGACCTCTCGATGCCGAAGGTCGAGAAGATCGGCTGCGACCATGCTTAAGGTGCTGTTTGCCATCGTCGTCGGCGTGCTCGGTGCGGCCCTGCTGCATCTGGTGATCATCTTGGCGCTGCCCGCCTACAGCGATCGCGATGCCTTCCAGCGGGTCGAGGCGCTCGGCGAGGAAGATGCCTTTCACGTGCTGGACCCCACCACCAGTGCGGGCAGTCTCTCGAACGGCGATCCCTACATGCATACCGCCGTTTGCGCCTTCGACCTTGCCGACATGCCGGTGCACCTGATGGCGGCGGGCCATGTGCCATTCTGGTCCCTGGGGATCTACGACAGCGCTTCGAACGAAGTTTTCAGCATGAGCGACCGGACCTCGGTCGGGGGTGCGCTCGACGTGCTCGTGGCAGCGCCGGTGCAGCTTGCCGCGATCCGCAAGGCGTTGCCTGCAGAGCTGGCGCAATCCATTCTCGTGGAGATGACAGAGGGTCAGGGCTACGTGGTGTTGCGGACCATGGCGCCGCAGCCGAGTTTCAAAGAGGGCGCCAGTGATTTTCTCGCCAAGGCGCGATGCGACGCCTTCGACGCAAGCTAGATCGGCTATATCAGGACAAGGCCTGTCAGCCCTGTTTTCTCGTCTTCGTTTTCGGCCGCTTGGCGCCAGGCGCCGTGCGGCGCTTGGGCGGCTCGAGCCGCTCGTAGCGTACGCCGGTAAACAGCAGGATGCGGGCCGCCGTGCCATCATGGGCCGGAGGTGGCGGCTTGTGGTTTCGTCGGTCTTCCAGTCTTATGATATCAGCCATGTCTCGTCTCCATTGCAATCTTGAGACGGATGAACTTGCGATCGATTTCACCCTGTCCGCCTTTTTGGCGGACCGGCGCTCCCTCGGGAAAAGTCTTGCTGGCAAGAGCATGTCCGAAGGGCATTCGCGCCTTTCCAATAGCAGTGCGGTACGTGTCTGACGGTTTGCCGGGGCGCCCGAAGGGACGGTTTGCGGCGGTAGCGATTCGAACAGACGCCGGGTCGCGGTGTGCTTGCGCGGATTGAGACAGGGGATCGTTAACAAGACCTTAACGGCACGGGACGCCCTGCAACGCGTTTTGGTCCGCCGCCGTGCCAACAGGTCGGAACGGGAGCTTCGGATTGGCATGAGAAACCACCAATGGTTGAGGCGCAAAATTCTAAAATAGAATGGATTCATATTGTTAGCACCAGTGCCCGCCTGTCGGCGAGCCCTGCTGCGAGCGTGTGTGACACGAAAACGTCATGCAAATATTATTTGCGACTTTGGCCGTTTGGCGTATGGTTCCCCTACTGGCCGGCCCTGCAAACACCGGCAGTTCATGACATACAGTGTTTTCATCCCACAGCTTGGGAGATGTGCAATGACGCTTCTGCTCAACTCAGCCTTCACAACCGACGATGTAGACGTGCTTCGCGGCGCTCTCGACTGCTGGTATGCGGAAAAACGCATCGACCTGAAGAGCACGGAAGCGCAGTTTGCGGCTGCGGCCGCGCTCGACCTGTTTCAATCGGGCTACGATACCCGCGACAGGCTGCTGGTCGCCCTGCGCAGCCACAGTGCCCGCCAGGGCGTTTCCTACGCGTAACCTGTTGAAAGTAACCGGCGGCATGCTTGCTGCAACCTCGCTGCCGCAATCGCCTCCCCGCTTTTCACGAGCGTACCTTTTCGTGACACCTCCGTCGCATTTTTATTAAAGTTTTCACTGCCTATTAACCCTGATCGCGCTAACGTCACGGCATAGCCAGATCCGGACGCGAGCGTCCGCCGGGTCCTATCGTTTTCCGCGCGACGTTTTCGCCGGAGCGCGTTTGCCCGGCTGCCCCGCGTGCTGATCTCCGGCTCCCCTCTTTGTTCTGTGTGTGGGTGGTAGCGTGCGTGATCGGTTTCGAGACCTGGAAGGACCGCTTGGCGAGCGCAAGAAGGATGTGGTCCTGATGGCGACGGTTACCAGCTTCGAGGAACGGCCCCATCCCGGAAAATCCGAACTGCGGCAGTTTGCCGAATTGTTCATGCCGCTGTTTCTCGCCTCCAGCGACGAGGCCAAGCGACAGGCGGTCGCTGCTTTGTCGCAATGCCCGCATGTGCCGCCGGCCGTGGCGCTGTTCATCGGCTGCCAGCCGATCGCGATTGCCGCTCCGTTCATCGCCGGTGCCGCAACAATCGACGACGACACGCTGATCACCATAGCCCGCACGCAAGGAACGGAACACGCCAAGGCCATCGTCAAGCGCGACAATCTCTCGCCTGCGGTCGTCGATGCGCTGGTCGGCCTGCGCCATGCCGACACCGGTCGCGGCAAGACGAAGGCGCTGGAAACGCCACAGACCGAGCGTATCCCCTTGCTCGAGGCACCCGACAGCGCGATTGCCGAAAGACTGGCCCGCGAGGAGGCACTGCGCCAGCAATTGCGCCAGATTGCCCGCCACCTCTCCCACGACGATACCGATCGCCTCGGCCTGCGCAGCCTGACAGATGTCCAGGAAGCGCTGCTGGTGCGCTTTGCCCGCGAGCGCGAGGCCCAGAATTTTGCAACGGCGCTGGCCGACGCACTGTCGTCGAGCCGCTGGCTTGCCGAGCGCATCCTGCTCGATCTCTCCGGCCAACAGCTGGCGGTCACGCTGACCAGCCTCGGCATGAACTTCGCCGACGGGGTCTTCGTGCTGGAGCGCTTCTATCCGCATCTGAGCGAGGGTACCGGCAGCATCAGCCGCGCCTGGCGGATCATGGATTCGGTCGACCCGGTGGACAGCCAGGCGCGCGTCGAAACCTGGCGCCGCGCCGACCGCTACACCTACGTCACCCCGGACCAGGCAAGGCCCGCCAGCCAATTCAAGGCGCGCAATCCCGAGGCGGAAAACGACGTCTTACCGGCCCGGGCGCGCGGCGGAGCGCGCTAAAGGCCCCAGGTGTCAGAGCGGATTTTGCCGCTGGTCTGCGACAGGCACGATGTCGGCGATGTCGTCGGTCTCGAGTTCGAGTATCCAGAGATCGGCATCGAATTTCTGTTCGCGCTCGAGCATCTGACGCACCGTCTCGGCATCCTGACGCTCGAGGCGGACTTCGAACATCCGGCCGTTTGAACCATCCTCGTCGAACAGGCTTTGCGGCGCCGGACCGAACAGTGTTTCCAGCCCGTCGCGAAACCGCTGGCGTATGAAGATCGCCCCCGAAGCTTCCGCCCCCTTGCGCTCGACCGCGGCAAAATCCCCCCGGCCAAACAGCCGGCGGATCAGGGCGGATACAAAGATGTCGCTGCGCAGCCTCATGGATCCGGTGTATCTGGTGGCGCATCGACGAACAAGAGCGACGGTCCGGTAACGCTTCCACCGGCGTGCAGGTCGCGTGGCCGCGCCATGCGCCCCATGCCTTGCAATTCTCCGTTAAAAAACTGCGCGAAACATACGCCTTGCAAGACGCGAGCAATGGGCGCAGTGTGTACTTATAGTAGCATTCATTTCAGATTTACCTCTAAAATTGCAACCTTCTTTGAAAAGGAGACGTGCATATGACGATGTCTGTTGTCTACAGAAGCCTGCAGGGGCTTGGACTTGCCCTGACGATACTGGTGGGGCTGACGGGGCTGGCGCCGTCGGGCGTTGCAGCCGAAAGCAGGCGGCCCCTCAGCGCAGCGGCCGCCGCGAGGCCGATCCCGATGCTTTCCGCCAGGCAATTTCGCCGCCAGGAAGACTGGCGCGCTACCATCGCCACCGTTCCGCAGCCGAAGAAGGGCTGCTTTACGGCCAAGTATCCTTCGACCCACTGGCAGGAAGTGCAGTGCGTGGCGGCGCCGAAACAACCGATGCCACCGCGCTCCGGCATCGTGCCGCAGACTGTGGGCAACGGCAACGACATCGCGGCGCAGGCACCCGGCGGCTTTATCATCAGCGCCTCGGGATCGTTCGATACGTTGACCAATGTCACCAGCGAAAGCGGCCAGATCGGCGCCGCCGGGCCGATGATCCCCAACACCTACACGCTGCAGATCAACACCGATTTCTTCAAGACCGGCGTCTGTGCGCCGTCTCCGAACCCGAACTGCCGCGGATGGGAGCAGTTCGTTTTTGAAAACAACAATGCTTCGCACCGTGCCTTCATCCAATACTGGCTGATCAGCTACAACACGACATGCCCGGTCGGCTGGACGCAGTTTGCCGCCGGTGCCGAAATCTATTGCGTGATCATCAGCAACTCCAGCGGCGCTGTTTCCACCCCGGCGGTGCCGGTGACCAGTCTTGGACAGGTAACGCTCACGGGTATGGCGGGGCCAAGCGGCGACAGCGTGATCATGACCATCAGTGGCACCGCATTTTTGCGGGTTGGCGACAACGCCGTCAATGCATCCGGCGGCTGGACGATTGCCGAATTCAATGTGCTCGGTGATGGCGGCAGCGCTGTCGGCGTCGGCAGCCAGGCAACCTTCAATGCAGGAGCATCGCTGCAGACGAGGACGCGGATCACCTATGGCGGCACTGCGCCCCCGAACTGCGTCGCGCAAGGGTTCACCGCCGAGACCAACAACCTGAGTTTCGGGCCGAATGCGCCGGCAAGCTCCGGACCGGGACCGGCAATCGCCTTCAACGAAAGCACAGCCGGCGGCAGTCCGTCGAATTGTGCCGCCTCGACTGCAGTCGGCGATACCCACCTGACGACGCTCAGCGGCCTCCTCTACGATTTCCAGGCTTCCGGCGATTTCCTGCTGCTGCAGACGGGGTCCGGTTTCGACGTGCAGAACAGGCAGGTATCGGGTGCTCCGAACTGGCCAAATGCCGCTGTCAGCTCGGCCGTCGCCGCGCGGTTCGGAAAGACGCAGGTTGCTGTCTGCACCAAGCCGCAGGCCGTGTTCATCGACGGAAAGTTCGTCAATGTCAGCGAAAAGACGCCGGTTTCGCTGGCCGATGGAACGCAGGTTACCCGGAGCGGCGACATCTACATTGTTCGCGGTGCCTCCGGCGACTGGCTGCAGGCCGGCATCAATCCGGCCAATGGCACCGACTACATCAACGTCAAGGTCGGTCTCGGCCAGTGGCCGGTGGAGGCTCACGGCCTGCTTGCCAACGTCAAGGAAGACCCGAACCTGCTCGCCACGCGGGAGGGGGAAGTTCTGAAAAATCCGTTCTCGTTCAAGGAACTCTACAGTTCCTACGCCAATAGCTGGCGTCTGAAATCGGGGGAATCGATGCTGAATGTCTGCGGCGAACGGACCATGGCCGATATCCCGAAGGCGCCCTTCTCCTCCCGGGATCTGGACCCGAAAACGGCGAAGAACGCACAGAACGCCTGTGCACGGGCTGGCGTCAAGGAAGGCCCGCTGCTGGAAGCCTGCCTCATCGACGTGGCAATGATCGGTAACCCAGCCGCCGCCAATATCCACGCGGAAACCGAAGCGCCTAAGGCCCTGGGGCGGCTGAGGTAAGCAACCAGGCATTCGTTGGGCATCGCAAGCCCTATGCCCTCCCCGTTGCCGGCCGCCCATCACGGGCGGCCGGCTTTACTTTGTGCGGTTGCCAAGATCTTGCTTCAGCAAGCCCTAACATACAACCGATGCACGATCATCGATCTGTTATATCGCAGTGCTAAATTTGACCCTGGTGCGACGAAATTCGGTTTCGCAGCACCTGTTTTGAAGGACGCGGGCGTTCTTTATCGACAACGCACCGCCGACCTTCGCTATTGCTAGTTAAGGGTCTGATTATGAAACGTTTCCTTGCCGTACTTCTTCTGGCTGCCCAGCCACTGGCAGCAAGTGCTGCTCCATCGGGCGGCCACTCCATGTCTCTCCCCGCCGTCGAAAATGCGCTGGTCAAAGGCAGATCGGTCGCTGTGTCTCTCGACCTCGGTCGTTGCACCTCCAGCAGCGGCGATGAGAAGCCAAGCAAGACACGCGGCGGACTGAAGATCGAAGCCTTCCGGATTATGGACGACGGAACGCTGGCTTTTGCAGATGAGCATATGACGCTGGATCTCGAGGGAAAGCCCATCGTCCAGCTTTTACGATACAGGGTCCACCCGGATAAAAATGCCGAATTCACGATGACGGTGTTCAGCCTTCCCGGCTACACGCAGGTCGGCACTCCCCGCAGTTTCACCTGCAAGATCGACGACGGGATGAGCTTTTTCACCGCCCGCTGAATTGCGGGGCGTGATCCTGATCCGCCTGTTGCACAGCCGCTGCGGCTGGCAACAGTTTTGGCGCGCCTTGCGCAAGCGTTGCCCCGATGCGGACTGCCAGAAGTCAACATGACAGGAATTCGATGACCGGTTTCAAATCATCCAGCGGATCCGATGCCAGCAACGTCCCGACGCTGTCGATGCAAACCCTCGCCAGCAATCCACACGAGGTTTATCGCCACTTTCGAGGCGAACTGCCGTTCATCCGGTCGGAAGCCGGCGTGTATCTGGTCCTGCGCGCCGATGATGTTCTCAACCTCCACAGCGATGCCAAGACGCGGCAGGTGGAAACAGAGCTGATCACTCTGCGGGGCGTCAAGGACGGGCCGATCTGGGATTTCATGACAAACGGCATGCTGACCTCGAATGGCGATGCTCATATGCGGCGGCGTTCGCCGATGGCAAAGACATTCGCATTCCGGATGATTGCCGCGCTGCGCCCGCATATCAGGCAGACGATTTCCGAGATTGCGGATGCCGCAACGCCCAAGGGCGGCATGGACATGCTCGACGACTTCTCCACGGTTATTCCGGCGAGGGTGATTGCGTCGATCCTCGGTCTGCCGCGAGATGACGTGGGCAGATTTTCAGAGATCGTCTACCGGTTCAGCCCGCTGCTGGGCGGCTCCTGGCTTACGCAGGACGTGCCCGAATTGCAGCAGGCAGCGGGCGATCTTCGGCGCTATGTCGGGGAGATCGTGACCAGGCGCAGCCGTGACAAGGCGAATGATTTCGTCAGCGAGTTTATGTCCAACGTCGAAGAAGAGGGATCGCTGACGGCCGAGGAAGCCATCACCCAGATCATGACCCTGATCGTCGGCGGCAGCGACACGACCCGCTCGGCGATGGTCATCCAGCTCTCCCTGCTCCTCCAGAATCCGGATCAATGGCACGCGGTCGTCAAAAATCGCGATCTGGTGCCGAACGCGGTTCTCGAGTGCCTTCGCTACGAGCCGGCAATCGGCTCGGTGCCCCGCGTCACCACGATGGATATTGAACTCGACGGGCGGGTTCTGCCAGCGCATAAAGCGTGTTCGCTGGTCACCATGTCCGCCCTCAGGGACGAAAAGCTATATCCGGAACCGGAGCGCTTCGACATCACCCGCGAGCAGCTGAAATGGCATCCGGTTTTCGGCGGAGGCGCGCATCGTTGTCTCGGTGAAGCGCTGGCGAGGGCAGAGCTGGAGGAAGCCCTCACCGTGCTCGCCGAGCGCTTTCCCGACATCGAAGCCGCCGGTGAGTTTCCGAAGGTCAGGGGCTTCTCGGGCATACGCCAGGTCCAGAACTTCGCCGTCAATTTGAATGCGTAAGGCCGGTGTTTCTTCCATGCGGAACAGGTGGCCGGCGTGGCAGGGTCACGAAGCGGGATCGCTGCCGAGCGCTGCGAGTGCTTCACCATCCAGACGGTAGTAAATCCTGTCCGTTTTGCGCGTGCCGCCTGTTTCGTCGTAGAAGGCGAGAAGCCGTTCGTTGGCAGCGTCTGCCGTCCAGTCTATGCGGACGAGGCCCCTCTCGCCTGCGAGCATGGCCAGCGTCCGCATCAGCGAGCGTCCGACGCCCTGCCCCCGACAGGCGGCACCGACGTAGAGTTCCTTCAGGAATATGCCGGGCTTGAGGCCGGCTCCGGGATAGGTCGAACTGAAAGCGCAGAGGCCGACGACCTTGCCGCCGTCTTCGGCAACCAGAATTTCTGAGCCTGCCGGCCGGGCGCGCAATTGCTGCAGAATGTCCGACGTCGGCGGGCAGAAGACTTTATAGTGCGCCTGCATTTCCTCCATGAGCGCGACCAGACCTGCTTCGGCGGGATCGTTTGCTTCGAGCAGGCGGATTTCGACAGCCACCTCATATCCTCCAAAAGACACTCATTGGGGTTCTGCAAGGCTGATCCATTCAGCGGCAGCAACGTTACCACCGCAACCCGATCACAGGGCGCCGATCTCGCGGAGTTTTTTCAAGACGGTGCCGTCGGGTTCGCCGGTTTCCGGCAGACGGTAGTGTTTCTGGAAATGGAGGATGGCAGTGCGGGTGCTCTCGCCGGCCACGCCGTCGATGCTGACATTGCTGTAGGCGATGTTGCTCAGGCCCTTCTGGATCTGCATCACCATCGTCGCATTGGCCACCGGATCGGGCACCGGCTTTTTGGCCGGCGTCGCGGAGGCGGTCCTGACCGATGCAGTCTTGACGTCCTTTTCCGAGCTCATAATGGCGGCGGCAACCGGATCGGCGGCAGCAGCATTCGATGAGATGTCCGCCGGCGGCTTCTCGGCTGGCACGGCGACGCCTGGCTTGGCATCCGCCTTCAGCGCGGCCAGCAATTGCTCGCTCGCCTCGCCCGTCTGTTTCAGCCCGGCGGATTGCTCGAAGGAGAGGATGGCAGCCGTGGTGCGCGGTCCGATGATGCCGTCAGCCGCGCCGTTGTAGAGGCCACGGCGGACCAGTTCGGCCTGCACCTGCGAGACAACGTTGCCCGGCTCGGCGACGGGAGCCTGCGCCGTTGCGACAGGTGCTGCCGCGGCTGGTACCGGCGGCGCGGATGTCGCCGTGTCGTCCGGGCGTTCGATGCGGAACGTGGTGGTATCGGCGGGGTCGTGGCGGGCGCTGCTAAACGGCTTGCGTCCGGCCAGCTGGTAGGGCGATGACGCGTCGCGGGTGCGGAAGAACGGCGACGGGTGGTTGCCGGGCTGGTACCAGAGCGCGTTGGTGGCGATAAAGCTGAAGATCACGGCGAAGGCCATGGTGCCGCCTGCGGTCGCGGGATAGCGGGCGATGACGCCGCCGAGGTGGCCGGCGCCGCGCAGGGTAGCGCCACCGACGAGGCCGGCACCGCGCAGACCGAGACTGCCAACGGCCACCGCACTGCGGGACGCGAGCCCGGACTGCTGCCGTTTGCCCTTTCCCTTAGGCGATTTTCGCTTTCGCGTGGCCATAGACTGCTTCCTTGCTCTGTGTTTCCAAATGCTCCACGGAACGGAGACGCGGCGGGAATTCCACCGGCTGCTGATCTTCTGCCGTCTGCACCAGCGTGCCGTCAAGCGGTACCAGCACGGTGACCACAGTTCCATGACCGGGCGTACTGGCGATACCGAAGCTGCCGCCATGCAACGCCACCAGTCCCTTGACCAGCGACAGGCCAAGGCCCGTGCCCTCGTAGCGGCGGGAATGTTCGCTATCGATCTGCACGAAAGGCTGGCCGAGCGAGGCGAGCCGTTCGGGCGCAATACCGATGCCGGTGTCGCTGACGCAGATCTTCAGCATGTCGCCGGCCCGCGTCGCGTCGACCGTGACGGCGCCGCCGGCATCGGTGAACTTGATGGCATTGCCAACGAGGTTGATCAGCACCTGCTGGATGGCCCGCTGGTCGGCAACGACCTCGCCGAGATCGCGCTGGATACGGCTTGCCAGTTTCAGGCCCTTGTTCTTTGCCTGCAGCGACAGCATCGCCTCGCAGGACTTGATGGCGGAGGCAATCGGGAACGGCTCGACGATCAGCTCGTAGCGGCCGGACTCGATCTTGCTCATGTCGAGCATGGCATTGACGACGGAGAGCAGGTGGGCACCGGAATCCCGGATCAGGCCGACATATTCGCGCTGACGGTCGTTTTCCAGCCGACCGACATATTCGCCGGCCAGCATGTCGGAAAAGCCGAGGATGGCGTTCAGCGGCGTACGCAACTCGTGGCTGACGGCGGCAAGGAAGCGCGACTTGGCGTCGTTCGCCGATTCCGCCTCTGCCGCCTTGCGGGTCTCGGCGTCGCGCTGCTGCTGTTCGCGGCCGATGTCGCGGGCCTGGGCGACGATGTCCGTCAACAGGCCATCGGCATCGCGACGGGCTGTCATGTCCATGCTGATATGGGCGAACTGGTCGCCATCGATGGCGCCGGCCGGGCGGTCGAGCCGGAGACGGATGGCAACGGCGTCGGAGCCCTGGCGGATGGCATCAAGTGCCTGCAGGAAGACGATCCGGTCGGAAACGTGGACCTGCTCGAAGAAGCCGCGGCCAAGGACCGGACGCATCCAGCCGAGGAACGCGGCACGGTCGCGTCCGCCGACAGTGGTGACGACACCCTGTGCGTCAAGCAGCAGGACAAGACCGGCGGCGGCCTCGAGCATCAACTCCTGGCGCTGGATAATGACGGGTGCTTCGATTGGCAGCGGTCTCTGGCGCGAAAGGGCGATGCTGCCGACTGCGGAAAACAGGAAGGCGGCGCAGACGGTGGCAACGCCGACCGGCAAGGCGACGGCTGGCGTGGTGAGGAAAGACAGGCCGCACGGCACCACAATCAGCGCCAGCGACGACAGCAGCGCAACGCGCCGCAGGATCGCCAGCTCTTCGCCGCGCACCTGCCCGTCGCCCGACGTCCGGGAGAGCCAGCTTCCGCCGGCCCTGTCGACAAGGGCGATCGCCTTTTCAGCCATTTTACTCAATACGCGCACACCAAAATCCGCACAAAAGGCGTCTATTTCTGTCCCGATAATAGGCGTTGCGCGCTTAAGGAAAGGATAAGCCGAAAGGCCCAATCCACCGCTGAAAAGCCGGAAAATCCCGTTTTGACGCATCGAAAGGATGCATCGGTTTTTGTAGTTAACAGGGGGTAAGCGATGGATTTCGCTGCTTTTTCGTGTTTTCGTTAAGGTTTGTGGCAGGCGATGGGAGCGCAACCCCCGGCATTCTCTGGAGATGGCCTGCAACATGCTTAACGGCGGCCACGACAATTTGACTTAAATGTGCATAAAATGCCGATAGCTCGCATTTGAACTAAATTGGCCTCAAATGCCTTCTAGTTTTGAAAAGCGATGTCAGCATCTGCGGACTAGGTTTGTTTCAACCGGGAAGACCGGATCGATTCGGCTCCAAGACCGAACGAAAAACAGGATGGGCAACACGATGTGGTTTCTGATCAAGACAGCCTTCTGGTTCTCGCTGGTACTGGTGCTTCTGCCGGTTTTCTCCTCGCAGAGCACGACCCGGACCCAGAACAACCCGCAGGTCCAGATGTCCGACGCCGTTACGGCAGCAACGGGCGCCTTTCAATATGTAACGTCGCTGTGCAGCGAGAAGCCCGAGATTTGCGTCAAGGGCGGCGAGACTTTCACGGCGCTCGGCTATAGAGCCCGCGAAGGCGCACTGGTCGCCTATGAGATGATCGACCATCAGCTTTCCGGCAAGCCGGCCGATAAGACTGCCAGCAACGCCGGTACAACAGATACGTCCCGCCAGCAGGTCGCCGTCGCCGCACCGCAGGCAGAGCCCGATATGCAGCCGATGCCGCCGAAACTCGGCAGCGACGCCAACGACAGCGTTTTCACCGGCACCATCATCCACGTTCCGGTGCCGATGCGCCGCCCGGTCCTCTGAGCCGACATCAATTCCGCGACGCCGGGCAAGTCTCCGGTGGCGCCTCCCCTTTACCCTGACGTGCCGTGCCTGCCCTGTTAAACTCCCAGCATGTTGCTGCGCCGTGTGGACTTGCTCCGCACGGCGTTCTTTTTTCCGCGCGGGTTCAAATCGCCGTTGCTTTCGCCTATATGCCAGTCTCAGAGACAGTGGACGTATGCGATGACCAGCCTTGACAAAATCATGGACGATTTCACCTTCCTCGAGGACTGGGAGGATCGCTATCGCTATGTGATCGAGCTCGGCAAGGCGCTGCCGGACCTGCCGGAAGAACAACGCACGGCTGCCAACAAGGTACAAGGCTGTGCCAGCCAGGTCTGGCTCGTCAGCCACACCGAAGACGGGGCCAAGGATCCGGTCATGACCTTCGAGGGTGAATCCGACGCGCATATCGTCCGGGGGCTGGTCGCCATCGTGCTCGCCACCTATTCCGGCAAGCGCGCCTCCGATATCGCCGATCTCGATGCCATCGAGGTGTTCAGCAAGATCGGGCTGGTCGAACACCTGTCGTCGCAACGCGCCAACGGCCTGCGCTCGATGGTCAAGCGCATCCGCGAGGAAGCGCGCGACAAGGTCGCCGCCTAGGTTTTCCGTCCCGGATAGTACGATCGCATGGCCTGATCGCTTTCAGCCGGCCAGCTGCTGCAGCAGGGCTGCCGAGAGCCCCTGTTGCTGGCCGGGCAATCCGCGGCGCCGGGCCGTTTCTTCCAGCGCCCTTGTCGCGAATTCATAGAGACGGTAGCGCGCCGGGTTTTGATCGACACCGCCGCCATCCGGGTTGTCCCCGAACACTACTTGCTGGCAGCGCGGCAGGGAGGTCGAGGTGAAGCTTCGACAGGAAAGCGGGCGAACCGCATAGACCGTGCAACTGCCGCCGTCGTCGAGCAGTGCACAGGGCGTCCGCAACAGCTGCGGTGTCGGCGAGGCCGCATCGGCTGCAACTTTCGCCTCCAGCCGCAAAACCAGCTTTTCGCGCTCGATGACCGTGAAGTTACTCTCGACATGAGCAGCGATCACCTCGGCCACGCCGGGCGGCACCGCGACGAACAGGTGACAGCAGGGGCTGCATCCTTTCGAACAGGCAAAGTGCGGCTGGCCGGCGAAATTGCTCCGAACGGTGTCGACAGCAGCGTCCGCCACCGACATGGCGGTCAACGCCGCATCGGCCATGTCGGAGGCGCTGTCGAGCGTCTCAAGGAGCACCGCGTAGAACTCCGCGAACATCGCATCGTAGCGCTGCGTCACCATCCGCGTCAGCTCGCCGACGGTGGCGATATCCTCCATGATGCGCAGCCGGGCCTCGTCGTGATCCATCGATGTCTTGACCTGTCATGGAGACCGCAGCAAAGCGCAAAATGCGGGCTGCGGGATCTGGCCTATCCCTCGCCCGACGATTCGTCGAGTCGCGCAGGGATTGCTTTCCGGTTGCGTTATCCAGCTATCAGAATCGTGATGGCACTCCCTTGCGTTTCAGCAAAACACTGCGCTTCACCTCGCTCAAACGATTAACCATGCCTTTAACCATAGATTGAGATCGGACGGATGAATGATCGCAAGCGAGCCCAACGCGCAAACGCATAAATATGTAACCTAGACGCGAACGTTACGAACGCATCATCGCCCTCGTTCGAGCTCAAAACATCCCCAAAAAAACGTCATTTCACTGAACGAAAAGTCAACGGGAGACAGTCGCTATCTCCTCGAACGCCTGAAACTGGACATGACATTGCGAATCCCGGACAGAAAAGCGGAAGCCGAAAGCTCGATTTCCGGCTCAACGAGCGGGCCGGCTAGAGTAGATCCGGTCGATATCCTTCCGCTCCCCAGTGCTGCGTGGTGGAATTCTTCTGAGATCGAGGTGGCGTATAGTGTCGCGAAAGCGTCAGCAGCGCGGTACGCAGCATCAGCTTGGCAGAGCGCGCAGGCCATTGCCTTTCGCGCTCGACGGTCGTCAGGCCTTTCGTGAAACAGCAGATATCGAGCGCGACACCGCTGAGTTCTGGACCCATCGCGGCGATGGCGCGGTTGACGGCAAGACGGGCCGCCATGGCGCTGTCTGCGACGTCAGCCATGCCGCCGCGCCCGCCCTTGGCCGAAGTCGCAAGGCGCGGCTCCCACGAGGCAGTGACGCGCGGCTGCAACTGTCCACGATTGAAATCGGACGCAAGCTTTTCCCCGGCAGCGAGAGCCGCCTCCGGCAGGAAAGGCGCGCCATTGCGGTCTTTTAACCGGGAAAGCGCGGCAAGCGGCGATTCCGCCTGATCGAAACGCACTCTCTGCCTGGCGCCGTCGACCTCTGCAGTCGTGGAAACGATTTCGGCGTGCTGGGCCAGGAACTCCTCTTCCGTATCGGCGGCTGCGCGACGCAGGAAGCTACGTGCCGGCGGCAACAACATCAGGTACTTGGCCGTCTCCAAAGGCCCCGCTGGCGCGTCAGCCGCCGATAATGGTGGGGTCGAGGGGCTGTCGGTGACGAGGCCTGCAGCCATAGCCCAGTCGATCAGCCCGGTGGCGCTGAACTGCCGGCGTCCGTCCACACTTTGGAGCACCACGCCGCCGGGCTCGGGTATCATACCCGCACCGGCGCCGATGAAACGCAGCAATCTGACCAGCGACTTACGGGATGGGGGTGTCCTAGTGCTCATCTGCAGCCGCCTCCGAAGCTGCAAACACCGAGCCGGCCAGACGTTCGACGGACTCGACGAAAGCGTCATAGGCCTGGTCGTCGCGCCTGCCCTCCACGATCCTCAGGGAATAGGCCACTGTGCTGCGGTCGCGCCCGAAGGCGTCGGCGATATCGGCGATGGGGATCTGCAGCGCGACGTGGCAGACATACATGGAGATCTGGCGGATATGCCACATCGTCCGGCGCCGGTCTCGCCGGTGCAGAGTGCGCTCGCTGACCAGCGCCGACATCTCGCCGGCCATACGGTTGACGATACCGCAGGTGGCGTCGACCGAGAGAAAGCCGCGGCGAACGGGCACGAGCGCCGTGCCCGACAGCACCGTTGGCAGCGGAATGATCGCAGGAAGAGAGACGGGAACGAGGGGATCGATGGACATGCGCAAACTCCTTTTTAGGAATTTATTCACACATCGACGAAGATAGCAAGAACCAACAATTGATAGACGCCAGCATTATTTTGCTGAATTAAATGATTAAATTGAAAATCACCCTCAATATTAATGGGATTATTTTCCTTAAATGTCGAAACTTTCCCACAAAAAAACCGGGCTCGAGGCCCGGTTCAGTGTTGCTGTGTATCTTTGATGGTCAGCGGGCGCGCTTGCGGCGCTGGCCGAGACCCATTTCCTTGGCGAGGCGCGAACGCGCTTCGGCATAGGCTGGCGCGACCATGGGGTAGTCCGCCTGCAGGTCCCACTTTTCGCGATAATCTTCCGGCGACAGGGAATGATGCGTCATCAGGTGGCGCTTCAGCGACTTGAAACTGCCGCCGCATTCCAGGCAAGTGATCTGGTCGTCCTGTACGGACTTGCGTACGGAGACGGCAGGCTTCTGCTTTTCAACAACAGCCACGGCGGCGACCGGTGCCGAGGTGCCGCTGAGCGCGGAATGCACGTCGGAAATCAGGTGTGCGAGGTCGCTTACGGGAACAACGTGATTGCTCACGTAGGCGGCCACGATGTCGGCCGTCAGTTCAACCAGCAAGTCAGCGCCGGCACCAAGAACCGCGTCTGTCATTCAAATTCTCCTATTCACATTTTTTCAGAGACAAGCCGCTCTGGCTCGCCTCAGTTCCGGTCAGCGTCGCGGCGACATAGTCTTTCGCGACACAACTGCATGTGACTTCAAGACACCCCCAAGTCTTGTCCCCGCATAAACAGCAAATTGTCTACCAACGAATCGGCGTGCCGACTTTGAACGCCCAAAGATGGACCAACGACCCCTTGGGTAAAACCCGTTGCAATAAGCTTCAAGCATCAATGGCGTAATCGAGAGTTCAAAAGCACGTCAAATTCGACTTGCAATGAATTATCACTGTCGGCGTGAAAGTCCAGTCACCACAGAGAACAATTCGTGTGCTAAATTCAGACACCTTGGGAAATGTAAATGTAATTATACTTCGAATTTTCAACTTGAAGGAAAATTAACAGATTATGAAATAGGATCTCGGTTGCAATGTTTCAGACGGTCGAATCCGTTATTCTATGCAGGAACAGACACCCAAAATAACAAAGCAAACCTACCTATTTGCGTACGAACAAATGATCCCTGAAAGAACGCCGCGTCAAGTTGTAAATGCTTGAGCCCCGGAAATCGCCGGTGCAGGGTCCAGTGTTGTCTCGCGACGTATTCAACCGGCAGTTAAGCTGCCAGATACTGCAGGGTGCACTTCTCCCTGCACTCGCGGGACAGCAGATGTAGCGACGGGACCTTGTCGCCCTGCCCCGGCTTGTTGGCCAATGGCTGGCTGCAAGCACATGGACAGCAAGCCGGAGCATGGCCCCACGGTCAGGACAGTATCCGCAACTCCATGCAGGTCAGATCGAGCCAACGACCGAACTTGATGCCGACTTCCGAAAACGTCCCGACGACGCGAAATCCGAGTTTTTCGTGCAGGCGGATGGACGCTGCATTCTCGGCCTCGATGCCAGCGATCATGACATGGACATTGCCGGCAGCGGCTCGCTCGATCAGGGCTCGCATCAGTTGCTCGCCGATCCCCGCGCCACGCGCCTCCGGGTCGACATAGACCGAATGCTCGACGGTGTGGCGGTAACCGTCGAAGGCGCGCCAGTCACCGTATGACGCGTAGCCGGCGACCTTGCCGGCGACAATCGCGACCAGCACCGGATAGCCCTTGGCGACGCGTGCGTTCCACCACTGGCGGCGGTTGTCGACATCGACCAGCACCTCGTTCCAGATCGCCGTGCTATGCTCGACGGCGTGGTTGTAGATGTCGCGGATTGAGGCCAGATCGGCGTCGACGGCATCGCGCAAAAGGATGGGGGCGGTCACGGCACACTCCGTTTTAGGACGATCGACGGCATACGCCGCGCCATGACCAAAGTAAATCTGCCGCTCTTGCATGGCTGCCGCCGCGATGACTTATCCTTGGGCAATTCGCCATATTAATTTTTCAAGACTACGAGATTCTTGGCTCGAAATAGGCTAAACAATAGACATCCTTTGTTCTCGCCATCCGGAAAACGCATGTTGTCGCGCCTTGCCGCCTGTCTGCTCCTGTCTGCAGTGTCTGCGCTCTCGACCGGGCATGCTCATGCAAGCGAATGGTGGCCCTACGACAACAGCCGTTTCGGCTACAGCATCGAACTGCCGCCCGGTTTCGGGCTTACCCTTCTTGCCAATCACGGCGACGGACTTTCCCTGGCGCCGGCCGACAAATCCGCCCGCTTGCTGGTATTTGCCACCCCCGCCTTCAGCAGCGATTTTCAGAGCGAGGCGAAGACGCGTCTGGTGCTGGCGAGGCAGGATGGCTGGCAAGTGTCTTTTTCGAAAACGACCTCGCAAGGCTTCAGCTTCACCGGCATCAAGCGCGACAGGCTGGTCTACGGACGCGGCGTTGCGCTCTGCAACGGGGCTTCGGCCTTTTTCCAGATGGACTATGCCAAGGCGGAAATGCAGCGCTACGATGCCGTGCTGATGCGGCTGGTGCGCAGCCTCAAGGCAACCGAAAAATGCAATGCCGGCAGCCAGAAGCCGCCGTTCAAAGGCTCGCTGGCGGCGACAGGGTGAAGCAGGTCATGACCGCCGCATAGTGGATGCCGGCGGCCGTCAGCACGAAAGCGTGCCATATGGCGTTCTGGAACCGCAGCTTTTCCCAGACGTGAAAGATCACGCCCAGCGAATAGACGACACCGCCGACGACGATCAGCAGCATCGAGACGGACGGGATCCGGGCTGCCACAGGTCCTGCCACCAGCACGCCGCTCCAGCCCATGGCGAGATAGAGCAGGATCGCCAGCCTGTCGTAGCGACCGGGAAATCCGCATTTCAGCACGATGCCGATCGCAGCGAACACCCACAGGGCGATCAAAGTCGACAGCAGCAGCGGATCGTCGGATCCGCGCTCGAGAAACGGCGTATAGGTGGCAGCGATCAGCACGAAGATTGCCGAATGATCGAACCGCCGCAGGATCCACTTGGTCGGCGAGACCGGCCAGATGTTGTAGGAAAACGACATGGTGAGCGTCAGCACGAGGCCGAGGCCATAGATCCAGGCAGCGGCGATTTCGCCCCCGGATCGCCACAGCGTCGCATAGACGACCAGCACCGTGGCGCCGATCAGTGCCAGAACGACGCCGACGCCGTTGACGATGCTGTCTGCAATGATTTCGGATTTGTCGTAAGTCCAGCGGATACCCTTGAACTCCGCCACCGGTGAATGTGCGTCGCGATTTGCCATGCCGAATGGTGCCATCTCATGGATTTCGGGGCAAGCGTTGGGAGGCGGAGAATAGGGTTGCATCCGCTGTTATCAGGCTTGCGTGATATCATATACGATATTACCTTGAACCATGATCGTTGCAGATGCCAATGTCATTCTACGCGGAATTCGTTCGCGGGACGGAGCATCCGGCTTCGTTCTAAGAGAGATGCTTTTGCGGTCCATTCCGTTTGCAATGTCACCAGCGGTTGTGTTGGAATACGAGGATGTTCTCAAAAGGCCCGGACTAGCCGGATTGTATACATCGGCAGTAGAGATCGATGTCATTCTTGACGCACTATGTGCCATGGCAACTTTGATACGGCCGTGGTTCCGCTTTCGGCCATTCCTGGATGATCCGAAAGACGACCTGATTGTCGAATGCGCCTTGGCAGCTGGAGCGAATTTGATCGTCACGGATGATCGCCATTTTCGACATCCGTCAGTTTCGGTATTCGGCCTGACAGCTCTTTCGGCAAAAGATTTTGTCCGCCTGTACAAACGAGAAAGGAAAGTCACATGAGCCAATATCCGTTGCGGCTGCCAGACTATCTGATGGAGCAGGCCAAGGAAGCCGCCGCCGAGGAAAATGTCTCGGTGAACCAGATGCTTTTGTCGCTGATATCCGAGGGCATGGGAAACCGCCGGGCTTTCAAAAGTCTGAAGCGGAGGGCGGCGCGTGGCGATCCGGCGCAGGCACTGGCGATTCTCGACCGGCTTGAAAGCCAGCCCCCGGAGAAGGGCGACGAAATGCCCGAAGACGCGGGCTGAGGCCAACTCACCCCCACTCAGCCACGCCCTCCCCATCGTCACCCCCGTCAAGCGCGCGGCGGAAGATGAAGTTTTCGTGGCGCTCGCCGTCCAGTTCGAAGTCTGTGGAACCGGCGCTTTGGAAGCCATGTCTTTCGTAGAAGGCGATGGCATCGGCGTTTTCGTGGTTGACGGACAGCCAGGCGGCATCGGCACCGCGGCGATGCAACGTTTGGAGCGCCCGGTTCAGCAGTTGCGTCCCGATGCCCCGGCGCAGGAAGTGTTCCTGGACGTAGAGCGTGGCAATTTCCGACTGCAGCCGGTCGTCGGACGGACACGGCGCGCTGAAGGCGAGGCGCACATAGCCGACGAGATGGGCGCCTTCGCAGCAGACTACGAATATCTGCTGCTTGTCCTCGAGGGCCTGAAGGAACTTGTCTGCCGTGAACTCCGATAGGACATAGGTCGAAAGTGCGGTCCGGACGCCGCGCTTGGCATAGGTATGGAGAAAAACCTGTGTCGTCAGCGCTGCCAGATTGGCGGCATCGTCTGCTACAGCCTCACGAAACTCCATTCCGCCTTCCCCTACCCTCGGTGCTTTCCGGCGGTAGCCGATAGCATACTCCGACAGAGAAAGAGAGAGAGAGCCGTATTTCCTCCTTCGCTCCCCTATCCACGTTCGACGAGGACGGAGCATTTGGCGTGGCGGACGACGCGGTCGGCGGTTGCGCCGAGAAAGTAGTTCGACAGGTCGGGTATGTGAGATGAGACGATGAGGAGGTCTGCCTCATGTTTCTCGGCAGCTTTCAGGATCGCTGCTGCCGGCGAGCCGGTGCGGACTTCGACGAGAGCCGGAACAGCGAGGCGCTTGCAGAGATCCTGGAGCTTCAGGTCGGCGTCGCCGATAGCGTCGGTGACGAAATCCTGCGGCAGGTCGAGGATGAGAGAGCTCGGTATATCCTCCACGACATTCAACGCGACGATCTCGCCGCCGGCATCGAGCAGTTCCATCGCGCGCCGCAGCGCTGGCTCACCCTTCGCAAGGGTTCCGATATCGATGGCCACGATGATCTTCTTGTACATGCTTCTGCCCCTTTGGACGCCCCGTTGCTTTCCATGACCACCCTAACGGCGCGGACCCGACAATCCCTTGATCGAGGTCAAAGGCTGCCAGCGTCAACAAGGCCAGCGTCAACAAGGGATGCACGCTTCATCGTCAAAAACACATCTTCTGCGAACGACGGTTATCGGCCATATAAGATGGCGAAGGCGGTGGCGGGACCTCGGGTCCTGCCAGCCGTCCCATCGATGCCGCCTCGCGCGACGGATATAATACCCGGACACCGGGCAGGAGATTTCATGACCGAGACCGCACCGTCCTATGCGCTGACGCGCCCAGCCTATGTCGGCCAGTCGCATCTGGTCGTCAGCGACCTGCCACTGGTTTCCGGCTTCTACCAGTCTATGCTCGGCCTGAAATCGATGGAAAAAAGCGCCAGCGGCGAATTGCTCGGCGTTGGCGGAAAGCCGCTGCTGTCGCTTACCACCGACAAAGCAGCCAGGCGCGCGCCACAGAATACCGCTGGCCTGTTTCACACCGCCTTCCTGCTGCCCAACAGGACCGAGCTGGCCCGCTGGCTGCGCCATGCTGCCCACAACAACGTCCAGCTGCAGGGCGCTTCCGACCATCTCGTCAGCGAGGCCATCTATCTCGCCGATCCGGAAGGCAACGGTATCGAGATCTATGCCGACCGCGCCCACGACCTTTGGAAGTTGCAGACCGACGGCATGATCGAAATGGCGACACTGGCGCTGGACCTGCAGAAGCTCTACGAAAGTGCGCCACAGGACAGCTGGAACGGCATGGCGGACGGCTCGGCCATCGGCCATATCCATCTGCAGGTCGGCAATATCCCGGAAGCGGATGCTTTCTATCGCGACGTCCTCGGCCTGAAGATCATGGCGCGCTATCCCGGCGCCAGCTTCTTTGCCAGCGGCGGCTATCACCACCATGTCGCGGCCAACATCTGGAACAGCCGTGGCGCCGGCGTCCGAACGGAGAACATGACCGGGCTGTCCGACTACACGCTTCGCTTCAACGACAGCGCCGCTTTGGACGCAGCCGTCAGCAAGCTCGATGGCCTCGAAATCCGCCACGAAAAACGCGACGGCGGGGTGTCGCTGAGAGACCCCTGGGGTATCGGCCTGACGCTCACCGCATAGGGCGTTCCGCCCTCCCGGCGGGCAGTTGGCGGCGCTGTAGAAATCGCTGCCGATGCCGCGGAAGCGGCTACAACCTTTAGCTTACCGCTCTCGGGAACCCGCAGTGCGTTTGCGCGTTATGGCTGCGAGGCGCTGGGGCTTCCGGAACGTTCACAAAAATGGGCATTGCCAACGGTATACGTAAGCAGACACGCAAGATTGCCATAGAACGCGAGATGCGATTGAGCAGCTGGGCCAACTCGCTGAAACAGGCGACCGAGCAGATGGATGGTGGGGCACCCATGCGCCGGGTCGAGAAAGACGGGCTCGATGTCGCGTCCGCCTGGGCCATCATCGGCATTTTCCTGATCATGGCGGGAGCCGGCATCTACTTCATGTCGGTCATCCTCATTCCGGTGACGCTGGCAATCGTCGTCGGCATGATCCTCGGTCTGGTCGCCGAAAAGCTGAGCAAGCTCGGTGTCCCGCGCATTCTCAATGCGGTCCTTCTCTCGAGCTCCGTGGCGCTGATCATCTTCCTGATCATCAACAGCGTCGCCGGGCCGCTGGCAGCACTGGCAAGCCAGGGGCCCGACATGGTGCAGAACTCTATCGACCGCATCATGCCGTTCCTGCAGAAAATCCACTGGCTGCACATCACGCCGAAGACATTCGAGAGCGGGCCGATGTCGGCAGGGGCCCTGATCGAGCATACCGGCAGCATACTGCATGTCGTCACTGCGAACCTGACCCCGGCCATCGTCCAGGGGCTGGTGTTCTTTGCGGCGCTGCTGCTTTTTCTGGTCGGCCGGGTCACTCTGCGCAAGGCGATCATCATGGCGTTCAAGGGCCGGCCTGAACGGCTGGCGGCAATCCGCGTCATTAATGCTGTCGAGCAGGTGCTGGGCTATTATTTCGCCACGGCCTCGCTGATCTATATGGGGCTCGGCGTGATCATGACGGCCATCGCCTATTTCGGCGGGCTCAGCATGCCGGCGTTGTGGGGTGTGTTCGCGTTCCTGTCGAGCTTCGTACCGTTCCTCGGCATTACGCTCATGACCGTCGCGGTCGCCATTGCCGGTGTCCTCACCCATGACAGCATCCTTATCGGCCTTATACCCGCAGCGATTTTCTTCTCGGTCCACCTGACTATGGAAAACCTCGTCTTCCCGGCGGTGATGGGTCGCCAGCTCGAGCTCAACCCCTTCGTCGTGTTCGTCGCCATCATCTTCTGGACCTGGATGTGGGGCGCTGTCGGCGCGATGCTCGCCCTTCCCCTGTCGCTGATCGTCATGACCGTCATCAACGAAGTGTTCATCGAGGAAAAGCCGCAGCCGCAGCTTCCCTGACTGTCCTGCGCGCACGCCTTTTCCTGGAGCCAGAGACGAAATGCCGACCGACCTGCAGATGAACGCCACCGAACAGTCCGACCTCGTCACCGGCCGCGCCCCCTGGGGCCGGCTGGCTTTGCATCCGTGGTACAGCCCGTTGCGCGAAAACCTCTCGGTCGACGTGGCCATCGTCGGCGGCGGGATCACGGGATCGCTGATTGCCGAACACCTGACAGCGCGTGGCTATTCCGTCTGTGTGATCGACCGCGAAGAGCCGGGGCTCGGCAGCACTTCGGCAAGCACCGCGATGCTGATGTGGGAGCTCGATACATCGCTCTCCGATCTGTCGCTCTCCTACGGCTATGACAAGGCGGCCGCGATATACCGGCGCAGCGTCGTTGCTGTCTCGGGGCTCGGCAAGCTGATCGAGCGGCTGCAAATCCCCTGTGGCTACCGTCAGCGCTCGAGCCTGTATCTCACAAACAGCATCGGCGGCGCGCGTGAACTGCAGCAGGAACTGGCGCTCCGCAAGCGTGCCGGGTTGCCGGGCGAGTATCTGTCGCATCCCTACCTGATGACCGAATTCGAGATTGAACGCGACGGTGCGATCCTCTCGTCCGGCGCTGCGGAAGTCGATCCGCTGATGCTGGCCTGGGGACTGCTCGCAGTTGCCGTCAAGCGCGGCGCACAGCTGGTCAAAGCATCCGCCACGCGCATCCGCACGGAAGGCCGCTCCGCCGTCATCGAGACCGATGGCAGCCACGTGATCGAAGCCCGGAACGTGGTGCTCGCAACCGGCTATGCGATGCCCGGCATTCCGATGCCGAAGCTGCATCGCGCCACCTCGAGCTGGGCGATGGCGACAGTGCCGCAGGACCCGAACAGGCTGTGGCGCGACCGCGCGCTGATCTGGGAGGACAGCCACCCCTACCTCTACATGCGGACCTCGGCGGACAATCGCATCATCATCGGCGGCGAAGACGATGCGACGGTGCTGCCCGCCCTGCGCGATGCCAAGATGGCCGACAAGATCGACACCCTCAGCGAGAAGCTGAAGCGGCTCTGGCCACAGGCAGACACAACCGCCGAATACCGCTGGTGCGGCACGTTTGGCGAAACGGTGGACGGTCTGCCGCTGATCGGCCCTGTTCCCGACATGCCGAACGTAATTGCCGCCTACGGTTACGGCGGCAACGGCATAACCTTCTCGTTCATGGCCTCGCTGATGATCGGCGCACTGGTCGCAGACGAACGGCGCGACTGGTTCGACGATTTCGCGCTGGACCGCGAAGGCCCGACCTATCGGGGCTTTGCAAATGGCAACCCGATACCGGAGCGCGGGTTGCCGCTTTAGCGCGATGCCTGCTGGGTGGTGTTGTCGTCGCCCTGTACGGCGAAATCCTCCAGCCGGACGAACTGGACGCCGCGCGCCTTGAGGTCGAGGATGCCTTTGACGACGCCTTCGCCGGAGGAATGGGTCGGCTGGTTGATGTGCGAGATCAGCACGTCGCCGTCTTTGGCGCTGAGATACTGCTTCTCCACCACGGCAGCCGGCAGGGAGGCGCCGGCATCGCCGTTGATCGAATAGCCTGCCACCTCGAAGCCGAGCGCGCGGATCTGGGCGATGGCCGACAGGTCGTATTTGGCGGTTGCGCCGCGAAACCAGTGGGCCTGCGGGATGCCATGGGCCAGCATGGCATCGGAGCCGCCCTGCACTTCCTGGGCCACGGCTGCCGGCGAACCGGCAGCGGCGATGCCATAGACCAGCGTCGGGCGATCGACCGTCGGGATGTGGTTGAGGCCGTGGTTTTCAAGCTCGAACAGGTCCGAATGGGACATCATCAGCGCCAACGCATCCGGATTGGTGCGCAGCCAGCGGGCAGTGACGAAGATCGTCGCCGGTACATTCTGGTCGATCAGCGTGTTCAGAATCCGCATGTCGGTCTTGCCCATGCAGGCGTCGAAAGTCAGCGCCACGCGCGTTGCCGGCTTGCCGGCGCGCGCCACGTGCAGATGCGGTTCGACGAGTTTGACGCCCGGTGTGGAGGGGTTCGGCTTCGGGGCGAGCGGCGGGGAGACCAGCGCGGTTTGGACCGGGGCCGCCGGAAATGCGGAATTGGCGGACATGGCCGCGGGGATGGCGACAAGCAGGGCTGCGGAGGTCAGGAGCAGTCGGATCATGGGGCAGCCACCGTGTCAGGGACATCTGATTTCAAAGGGCGCCGGGGCACCAGTCCCTGCAATCCCATGGCAAGGCGACCGATCTGTGGCGCGACGGCATTGCTTTACTGCCAAACCCGGCAGAAGCAACAGCTTTCGGCTTCGAACAGGCGTCAAATGCCTCAGTCGTAGAGATAATGCTTCTGCCAATCGTCCCTTGGCACTTTCTCGCCGATCTGGAAACTCAGCGATTTCACGTCGATCTGCTCCGGGCCCGTCACGCAGTCGTATGTCAGGTGGTACCATTCGCCCTTGCTGCGAAAGACCGCGCCGGGTGCCTTGATCGTGTCTGCGGTCATCGACGGGTCGCCGAAGGTGTAGGCGATGACCTTGTCGGGATGGTAGTCCTTCTCGGCGGCGATGCGTTTCATCGCCTCGGTATCGCAACTCTGTTCCAGGCGCTCGGCAGGATCGAGCTTTTCCAACTGCTTCTTGATGGCGGCATCGACGGCGTAGGAGGTCGTGGCGAGGCAAACGGCGGGTACGAGGACGCCGATGAATTTCAGCATGAAAAGCACTTCCTTGGTTCAAGTCAGACTGAACTGACAATCGTTCGCGCAAACGCACGGTCGACTGCCGATTCAGATGTTTGTAACACTTCGTGAGTTTCGGAAATAATGTGGTGACATCATGGCGGGTGCGGCTGAACCTTGCCGTCATCCGCAGCCAACTGCCCGATCTTCGCACCGCGCCGCGGCGCTTATCGGCGACAAGTCGCTTGATCCGACACCGGCCGGTGTCTATCTCTCTGTCACCTCAGATCACCAGAAAGCGAACATACGTGTCGATATTCAAGCCTCTTCCGACCGCCCCCGTCGCGCCGAAGCGTCCGGTATCCGACACCCGCCACGGCATCACCCGGACGGACGATTATGCCTGGCTGAGAGCCGACAACTGGCAGGCGATGTTCAAGGATCCGTCCATCCTCGATGCCGACATTCGCAAGCATCTGGAGGCGGAAAACGCCTACATGAACGCGGCGATGGAAGACACCAAGGATATCCAGAAGGTACTGTTCGCCGAGATGAAGGGCCGCATCAAGGAGGATGATTCCTCGGTGCCGGTGAAGGACGGCCCCTTTGCCTACGGCACGCTGTTCGTCACCGGCGGCGAGCAACCGCGCTATTTCCGCGAGGCACGCGATGGCGGCGAACGCCAGCTGATGCTGGATGGCGACAAGGAGGCATCAGGCAAGGGTTACTTCCGACTGGCTGGGCTCGACCATTCCTCCGATCACAGTTTCGGCATCTGGGGCTATGACGACAAGGGGTCGGAGTATTTCACGCTCAAGGTCCGCGACCTTTCAACCGGCGAGGACTTGGCCGATGTTGTCGAGAACACCGGTGGCGGCGGCGTCTGGGCGCCCGACGGCAAGAGCTTCTTCTATTCGGCACTCGACGAGAACCACCGCCCGTCGAAAGTCTTCCACCACATCGTCGGCACACCGCAGGCAAGCGACCGGCTGGTCTATGAGGAGAAGGATCCGGGCTTCTTCATGGGCGTCGGCGGATCTCTGCTCGACGACTACATCTTCATCGACATCCACGACCACGAGACATCGGAATATCGCATCCTCTCGACCAAGGACCTGATGGCCGAGCCGAAGCTGGTGGCAGCCCGCGAGGAAGGTATCGAATACGAGATCGCCGAGGGCGGCGACGTGTTCTACATCCTCACCAATGACGGCGACGCGCTCGATTTCAAGATCATGCAGGCACCGGCAGCAACGCCGGAAAAGGAACACTGGACCGAGGTTGTCGCCCACAAGCCGGGCACGCTGATCCTGTCGCACATGGCCTATGCCCGCCATCTCATCTGGCTGGAGCGCAAGGACGGCCTGCCGCAGATCATCGTGCGCGACCGCGAGACCGGCGAGGAACATGCCATCGGCTTCGAGGAAGAGGCCTATTCGCTGGGCCTTCAGGGGGCGGCCGAATACGACACCGACACCATCCGCTTCTCCTATTCGTCGATGACCACGCCAAGCCAGCTCTACGACTACAACATGGTGACGCGCGAGCGCACGCTCCTGAAGACGCAGGAAGTGCCATCGGGCCACGACGCCAACGACTACATCACGCGCCGCGTCTTTGCGCCCGGCTGGGATGGCGTCGAGGTGCCGGTCTCGCTGCTTTACCGCGCAGACACGTTGCTCGACGGCACCGCCCCCTGCCTGCTCTATGGATACGGCGCCTACGGCATGGCCATTCCCGCCAGCTTCAGCACCAATGCGCTGTCGCTCGCCGACCGGGGCTTCATCTATGCCATCGCCCATGTCCGGGGCGGCAAGGACAAGGGCTTTGCCTGGTATGAAGACGGCAAGATGGACAAGAAGACCAACACCTTCAAGGACTTCATCTCGGCGGCGGATTATCTGAGCGAGAAGAAGTTCACCTCCTACACGAAGATCATCGCCGAAGGTGGCTCTGCTGGCGGCATGCTGATGGGCGCCATCGCCAACATGGCACCGGAAAAATTCGCCGGCATCATCGCCGCCGTGCCCTTCGTCGACGTGCTCAACACCATGCTTGACGACACGCTGCCGCTGACCCCGCCGGAATGGCCGGAATGGGGCAATCCGATCGATTCAAAGGACGACTACGACCACATCGCCAGCTACTCGCCCTATGACAATGTCGGCGAGAAGCCCTACCCGCCGATCCTGGCGCTGGGCGGCCTCACCGACCCCCGCGTCACCTACTGGGAGCCCGCCAAATGGGTCGCGCGCCTGCGCGAAAAGACCACCGGCGACGCCCCGATCCTGCTCAAGACCAACATGGACGCCGGCCACGGCGGCGCCTCGGGGCGCTTCCAGCGGCTGGAAGAAATCGCATTCGAGTATGCGTTTGCCCTGAAGGTCGTGGGGAGGATGTGAGGGGGCGGCTACCCTCACAGCAACGTGGCGCGGTCGTAAAAGGTCTGACTCGCGTCAGGCACAGGCGCCATTGCCAGCATGTCAGCCCGCAAACATCGCTCCCAGCTCTTCAGCTGTGCCGTTCGGGAAGGTGGCATGGAGATGGGCGATGAAGGCGGAGACCTTGCTGCTCAGCAGGCGACGCGAGCTGTAGAGTACCCAGATGGCGGTTTCTGACGGGCTGACACTGCCCCAGGAGACGAGACGGCCACTGGCGAGGTCGCCTGAAATCAGCGACTTTGGCAGCAGTCCGGCGCCGGCGCCGGCCAGCACGGCATCGCGCACCATGATCATAGTCCCGAGCCGAAGGACCGGATCGGGCGCAAAGGTCCGGCCGCCGACCGGATCGACGGTCGTCCAGGCCGCTCGTAGGCCGAACGATTCCAGCACGACGGCGGCAAGCGGTGGCGGCTGCTCGCCCTTGTCCGCCATCGGTGGCAACAGCGTCGGCACGGCTGCAAGCAGAAGGTCGTCGTGGAGGAAGCGGCGGCCTACCAACAACTCATCCGGCGCGGGATTGACCCGGATCGCCACGTCGTACCCCTCTTCGACCATGTCGACATCGCGGTCTTCCGCCGTTACCTCCAGCCGGACCTCCGGATAGGCTTTGGCAAAGCCGGCAGCGATCCGGCCCATCGCCATATGCGAAAACAATACCGGCGCGCTGACCCGCAGGCGGCCCCGCGGCTGCGCCGAGCCGTTGCTGACCTCGTCGGCAGCCTCGGATATTTCCGCAAGCAGCCCACCGGTCTTTTCGTGCAGACGACGACCCTCGTCGGTCAGCCGCAGGGTCTTGGCTCCCCGTTCGAACAGCCGCACGCCAAGGCCCAGTTCCAGCTCGGCAACCCGCCGCGACAGCGTCGCCTTCGGCCGGCCGCTTGCCCGGCTGGCAAGCCCAAAACCGCCATGGGCGGCGACGAGATTAAAATCCGCAATCGCAAGCAGGTCCATCGGCATCGTTCCATCAGTGAGACACCCCATCTATATTCTCGGACTACTTGCATGGCAATGGATCGATTAACTTCAGGTCGACATCACGGCGGCGCACTCACGCGACCGGCGATGATCTCGAAAAGGAGTATGAGCATGACGATCTTTGTTGTTGGAAGCACCGGAAACATCGGCAGGCAGGTAGTGGCTGGATTGGCCGCCAGAGGCGCGGATGTGCATGCGCTGGCCCGCGATCCGGCAAAGGCGAAATTCCCGGCCGGCGTAACTGTCATCAAGGGTGACCTGACGGATATCGATACGATGCGCGCCGCGCTGGCAGGCGTCTCGACGCTGTTTCTGCTCAACGCAGTGACGCCGGACGAAGTCACGCAGGCACTGATCACCCTCAACCTTGCCCGCGATGCCGGCATCGAGCGGATCGTCTACCTCTCGGTTATTCACAGCGACCTCTATACCAACGTGCCGCATTTCACCGGCAAATTCACCGTCGAGCGAATGATCGAGCAATTCGACATGGCGGCCACCATCCTGCGTCCGGCCTATTTCATCGACAATGACGGGCAACAGAAGACGGCGCTGATCGAGCACGGCGTCTACGGCATGCCGATTGGCAGTCGTGGCCTGTCGATGGTGGCGACCCGCGATATCGCCGATCTGGCGGTCATCGAACTACTGCGCCGCGAGCGCGCCCCAGATCCGCTACCGCGCACGACAGTCAACGTCGTCGGCCCGGACAGCCTGACGGGCGAGCGGGTCGCGGCGATCTGGTCGGATGTACTTGGCAAGCCGATTGCCTATGGTGGCGACGATACCGGAGCGTTCGAAGCGATGTTGAAGCAATTTTCGCCAAGCTGGGCCGCCTACGATCTCGCCCTGATGGCCCGCCGCTTTCAAAGCGACGGCATGATCCCTGACGCCGGCGACGTCGAACGGTTGGAGGCCATGCTCGGCCGGCCGCTGACATCCTATCGTGCCTTTGCAACCGAGACAGCCGCTGTCTGGGCAAAGGCCTGAGCAAGCTGCAGCACCCCATCAAGGAGTTGATCCCATGAAAATTCTCGTCGTCGGCGCCACCGGGGGAACCGGCCAGGCCATCGTTCGTACCGCACAAGCGCAGGGCCACAGCGTCGTCGCCCTGGTGCGCTCAAGACAGAAGGCAGCGCAGCTTGAAGGAGTGGTGCTCTTCGACGGCGATGCCCGCGATGAGGCAGCGCATTTTGCCGCACTCGACGGCTGCGACGGGGTGATCAGCGCACTCGGCACCGGCATCGGGCCAGTCAAGGAAATCACGCTGCTGTCGCAATCGACAGCAGCGCTGATCGCGGCGATGAAACGCCGCGGCGTGCGGCGTCTTGTCTGCATCACCGGCATGGGTGCCGGCGACAGCAAGGGTCACGGCGGCTTCGTCTATGACCGGCTGATCCAGCCGATCCTGCTGAGAAAGGTCTATCAGGACAAGGACCGGCAGGAAGCCGTGATCCGCGAGAGCGGCCTCGACTGGGTGATCCTCCGGCCGGCCGTGCTCAACGACAAGCAGGAAGCGCAGACGGTGCGGGCACTGACCGATCTGTCCGGTTTCCACGGCGGATCGATTTCACGGCAAAGCGTGGCGACGTTCGCTGTGGCACAATTGACGGAGGATCGGTGGTTGCGAAAGGCGCCGGTGATTTTCGCTTAGCGACGGCAGCAGATTTGCGCGCCTCTGGCCCCACGCCGTATTGCCCTACGCCCGCTCCTCCCAGACCCGGGCCAGTTCCACCAACGTCTTCACCGCTTTTTCCATGTCCTGCCGGCTCACCCATTCCAAGGGTGAGTGGAAGGCGTGGCCGCCGGCGAAGATGTTGGGGCATGGGAGGCCCATGAAGGACAGGCGGGAGCCGTCGGTGCCGCCGCGGATGCTGCCGCGTACCGGCTCCATGCCGGCCCGGCGGATCGCTTCGACGGCGTTTTCCATGATCTCGGGGTGGCGATCGAGCACCTGCTTCATGTTGCGGTATTGCTGCTTGACCGTGAACGTGTGGGTCGAGCCCGGATAGTCTCTCATGACGTTTTCAACCCGGGTTTTCAGCATCTCTTCCTTGGCAGCAAGGCCGGCATCGTCGAAATCGCGGACGATCAGGCTGATGGTCGCTTTTTCCATCGAACCGGTGACGGCAACGGGGTGGACGAAGCCATTCCTGCCCGATGTTGTCTCCGGTGCCTGGTCCTTCGGCAGGCCGGCCACGATGGCGCTGGCGATCTTGATGGCGTTTTCCATGCGCCCCTTGGCAAAACCCGGATGGATGGCAACGCCGGCAATGGTGATCTCGACGCCATCGGCGGAGAAGGTCTCGTCCTCGATATGGCCGGCGGTCTCGCCATCCACCGTGTAGGCGAAGGCGGCTCCGAGCTTTTCGAGATCGACCTTGTCGGCGCCCCGGCCGACTTCCTCGTCGGGCGTGAACAGCAGCTTGATCGTGCCGTGGCGGATGTCGGGGTTGTCGATCAGCGTCTGCGCCGCCGTCATGATTTCAGCTAGCCCCGCCTTGTCGTCGGCGCCGAGCAGCGTTGTACCGTCTGTCGTGATGATGTCGTTGCCGATCTGGTCGGCCAGCGCCTTGTGCTCGCTGACGCGGATAACGCGCGCGGGATCGCCGACGAGCGTGATATCGCCGCCCTGGTAGTTCTCGATCAGCTGCGGCTTGACGTCGGTGCCTGTAAAATCCGGTGCGGTATCCATGTGCGAGCAGAAGCAGATGACCGGCACATCCTTGTCGGTGTTGGCAGGCACCGTCGCGTAGACATAGCCGTGCTCGTCGAGATGGGCATCCTCAATGCCCATGGCCAGCAGTTCCGTCACCAGCAGTCGACCGAGCGTCTTCTGCTTTTCGGTGGTCGGCTGGGTCGAGGAACTTGCGTCCGACTGGGTGTCGATGACGACGTATCGGAGGAAGCGGTCGGTGACGGTATCGGTCATGGGATCCAGTCCAGTGAATGTTTTCGGGCTGGAACATAACCTGCGTCGTCGGCGCGGTGAATGCGTTTTTCGCCTCTCCCAAGGCGGTTTATGGAAATCCCCGGTTTATTACGGAAATGTTGAGATACCGCGCCAACATAACGGGGCCGCTTCGCCGCGCTAGTCATCAAGCTTGACGTCGATTGCGGCGGAGGCAGGGGATTGCAGGGATTGGCATCGCAATCGGCACAGCGCCGGATAAGGTTCGGACAGGCGTGCATTCTTGCACTCGCCTGCCTGGCGATGCTCACCGGCTGCGTCGGCAACGCGCGCGTCACCTATGTCAGGCAAGACGCGGTGCAGGCGCAGGTGGCGGGGTTCAACAATATCCGCACCTATCTCGATGCCAGTCCGACCGAGCTTGCCGGCGTGAAAGGCTGGGAGCCGCCGGCGACGGCAAAGAAGCTGAATTACCTTGTTATTTCAGGCGGCGGATCGGGCGGCGCCTTCAGCGTCGGCGTGCTCGATGCCTGGACGAAGCTTGGGACACGGCCGAAATTCGACATCGTCAGCGGCGTCAGCACCGGCGCCCTGATCGCGCCTTTCGCCTTCCTCGGATCGTCCTACGACCCGCCGCTGGTCAAACTCTATACCAGCGGTGTCGCCAGCGACCTGGTGGACCGGCGCTGGCTGCCCAACGCCATACTCGGCAAAAGCCTGCTGAAGCAGGAGCCGCTGCGACGCATGGTCGAGGAATACATCACGGCGGATGTCATGCGGGCCGTAGCCACGGAGCATAAGGCCGGCCGGCGACTGCTGGTGCTGACGTCGAACCTCGATTCGCAGCGTCCGGTGGTCTGGAACATGGGGGCGATTGCGGCCAGTGGCCAGCCGGATGCCCTGAAGCTGTTCCAGGATGTGCTGATCGCCTCGGCCAGCGTGCCGGGTGTCTATCCCGCCGTGATGATCAAGACCCATGTCGGCAACCGCTCTTTTCAGGAAATGCACTCGGATGGCGGCTCGGCATCGCAGGTGCTGACGATCCCCGATGCCGTGCTTGCCGAAGCCGACGGCCATCCGCCCAAAAAGCCCCGCGATTTCAACGTCTATGTGCTGATCAACAATGCGCTGATGCCGGAATTTTCAAATACGGCCGACAGCACGTTGCCGATCATGGCGCGCGCCTATGCGATGCTGATAAAATCGCAGACGCGGGCCTCGGTGATGGCTTTTTATGAATACGCCATGCGGACGGGTATCAATTTTCACCTGGCCTCGATCGACAGGCAATATGCCTATAGCATGTCGGACCCGTTCAACGCGACCTACATGCGGTCGATCTTCAAACTCGGCTCTTCCGAGATGCTCGCCGGCGAACTGTGGAAGCAGAAACCGATATTCTCGGTAGAGCAGCCGACCGTCGTGGCGACAAACTAGCGGATGGCATCAGCTGGCTGACCCGATCCACGATTCCGCTTGATCGAAGCCGGGATTTGCGGCCTGTAGGCACCGACCTCGAAATGCGACGGAGCAAGTTTGGTGAGAGCAGGCATTCTGACGGGCATCTGGGCCCTGGCCCTGACGCTGGTACCCATCGCCGCGATGGCGGACTGGCAGGCCGTCGAGACGACAAGGCCCTATGCGATCTCCGGCAAGACGACGCCCGAGCTTTACGCCTCGATCGGCGCTCGAGGCCCGGAGTTGGGCGGCAGCCGCGTGATCGCGCATACGACGTTCAAGCTGACCTGGACACGCAACTACCAGCCACAGGCGTCGTCCTGCGTGCTGGTCTCGGCCGTACCGAAGCTGACGATCATCTACACGTTGCCAAAACCGTCTTCGCCTCTGCCGCCCGACGTCAATGCCAAATGGCAGACCTTCATTGCCGGCGTCGCCGCGCACGAAAAGGTGCATGGCGGCTTCATTCGCGACATGGTGCACGAGATCGAGACGACCAGCATCGGCTTTACCGTCGCCAACGATCCCGACTGCCGCAAGATCCGCGTCGAGCTTACGAAGCGCCTGGGAGAGATCTCCGCCCGCGAACGCCAGCGCAACCGCGATTTCGACAAGATGGAAATGGGCCAGGGCGGCAAGATGCAGCAGCTGATCCTGGCGCTGGTGAACGATTAGGCGGGACCCTCGGGGTCCGGGCGGCGGTCCGTGAACAAGGTCTCGTAGTCGCGCCCCCCGGAGACGATGTTGGTGATCCAGACGATATCTGCCTCGACGCGGTAGAGGATGACGACGCGCCGTTCGAAGACTGCCATCCGGATACCGGCACCGAGGTCTTCGCGCAGTACTCCCGCGTTCGGGGCGTGTCCTATCCGTTCGCATCGGGCATAGAGACGGTCGATATATGCGCGTGCCGTCTCGATATTCTGGCTTCGATCGAGAATGTAAGCGGCAATGTCGAGCAAATCCTCATCGGCCTGAGGGCGGTATCTGACAATCAGGCGATCCATAAATCACCGGACTTTCGAAGAACGCCTCGATGTGCGCCTTGACTTCCTCCCCCGTCAAATCGGGTCGTGGATCGTCGATCGAAGCCTGGACCCGGGCGCGGAGGGAAGCGATGCGCGCGGCGTAATCTTCGTCCTGCTCGACAAGCGCCTTTATCGCCGCTTGGACCAAGTCGCTGGCCGAACCATAGGTCCCGGCCTCGACCCGCGCATTGATGGCCTCGACCATCTCGGCGGGAAGCGTGATGCTGAGTTTCTGGTTCATGGCTGGAGCGCCTTCCGATTGAGACGTTAACGTAAGACCAAACAGCGGGCCGAACAAGCGCCTTGCAGCCGCCTGGGCGGCGCCCTACCTTTCCCTCATGAGCTCATCCATTCAAGACAGCGCGGCGCCTGCTGCAACATTTCCGTTCGACAACAGCTACGCAAGGCTGCCGGAGCACTTTTTTGCGCGGCAGCTGCCGTCAGCGGCGGCGGCGCCTTTGTTGCTGATGCTGAACGAGCCGCTGGCTATCGAGCTCGGGCTCGATGTGGCGGCGTTGCAGCGGGACGGTGCCGAGATCTTTTCCGGCAACATCGTGCCTGATGGCGCCGATCCGCTGGCTATGGCCTATGCGGCGCACCAGTTCGGCGGCTTCGTGCCGCAGCTCGGCGACGGGCGGGCGATCCTGCTCGGCGAGGTCATCGACATCAATGGCAGACGCCGCGACATACAGTTGAAGGGTGCCGGCCAGACGCCTTTTTCGCGGCGTGGCGATGGACGTGCTGCACTCGGACCGGCCCTGCGCGAATATGTGGTCAGCGAGGCCATGCATGCGCTCGGCCTGCCGACCACGAGGGCCTTGGCACTGGTATCCACCGGCCAGCCGGTCTACCGCGAGACGGCATTGCCAGGCGCTGTTTTCACCCGGGTGGCCGGAAGTCATGTCCGCGTCGGCACGTTCCAGTTCTTTGCCGCGCGCGGCGATGTAGACGGCACGCGGGCGCTGGCGGATTACGTCATCGAGCGGCATTATCCCCTTGTGCGTGACAGCATACGGCCCTATCTGGCGCTGTTCGAGGCGATCATCGAGCGGCAGGCGGCGCTGATTGCCGGCTGGCTGAGGGTTGGGTTCATCCATGGGGTGATGAATACCGACAACATGACGATCTCTGGCGAGACCATCGATTTCGGCCCCTGCGCCTTCATGGATACCTACGATCCGGCCACGGTCTTCTCGTCGATCGATAGCAATGGCCGGTATGCCTATGCCAACCAGTCGGCCATCGGCCAATGGAACCTGGCGCGGCTCGGCGAGACGATGCTGCCCCTGTTCGATGACGACCCGGATACGGCGGTGGAACTTGCCAACGACGTCATCAAGGGATTCGGCCCTCGTTTCCAGGCCCATTGGCTTGACGGCATGGGCCGCAAGATCGGCCTCTCCGCCGAGGAAGATGGCGATCTGGATCTCATTCAGGCGTTGCTGGCCCTGATGCAGGCGGAGAAAGCCGACTTCACGCTCACCTTTCGCCGGCTTGCTGCTGTCGCCGAGGACGACGCCGCCACCGCGGCGTTTGCGGCAACATTCGAGAACCCGGATGCTGCCCTGCCCTGGCTCCACCGCTGGCGGGAGCGCCTCTCACGCGATCCGCAGACGGCTGCACAGCGTGCCAAGGCCATGCGCTCGGTCAATCCCGCCTTCATCCCGCGCAACCACCGAATAGAGCAGGCAATCGTCGCTGCCGTAGAGGAAGGCGACCTCTCCTTGTTTCATGCGCTGCTGGATGTGCTCGCGAAGCCCTACGAGGACCAGCCTGACTTCGCAGCCTACGCCGAGCCACCGAAGCCGGCAGAGCGGGTTATGCAGACGTTCTGTGGGACCTGAGGTAGGGGCAGAGGACCGTCAAACGCACTGGCCCCCTGCTTGCTTGAGCGCCTACATACCGAATTTTGTGAAAGTAATTGCGGGATAGACGTCCGGCATGGCGCTTCTCATAAGGTCGCGCTCGGCGGATGTGGCTTCCATTCCCACCACACGGGGATCGCTGCGCGTTCCTGTCAGCCGAACATACCCCGCGTCAACAATCTGACCCTGGCCAATCGTGATTGCGCTCTCACCTCCAAAAGGAGCGACATAGCTCAATGCTCGACCGAAGACGCCATCGGTGTCACCTCCCGCTTCGATGGTCATGTCTCCATAGCTGCAATTTGCGTACGTAATGGCGTAGCGACCAGGCTCCACGGGCACGAACCATCTCTCATATCTTTGTGCGGTCGCGGCGAACAACTGACCGAGAGACAGTTTGTTTGGATTTGGCAACCGATACGCGGCCGCAGAACTGACGGACACAGGCGGCTCCGTTTCGTCCGGCTTACCCGCCTTGATCTTCCGTAGAGTGATGTAACCGCCACAATTCACATCGCCCAACAACGGGGAATCGATCAATCGGACGAGAAGGAGAGAGCCCTTTTGTTTCTTTTTTGCGAGAATCTGGGCCGATCCTTGCTGTTGCTGGGCGGCAACCTTGGCTGGGTCGGGAGTCCCAGCGCAACCGGCCAAAAACCCGAGACCCACCCATAGGCCAACAGTTCTTAATCGCATCTCCGGGTTCTCTTTCTCTGTAAGCGCCAATTTCCGACACGTTTTCGCATAAAGACCTCTGGCACATGACGTGCCGATTTCAAACAGGTGGACAGCAAAATACATAGCCAGGCTACCTTATTTTGATTGTGGCTATTGAAAGGCACGGATGACACGCTATCTGCGTCGCTGACAGGGCCGGCTTTCGGCCCCACATGCCGTGCGCGCTCTCCGGCGGCGCGGCTCCCTCTCAGCGGAGATTGCTCGATGGCGGTCACGATTACCTCCCTTCTTTTCATTTTGATCGGGCTTGCGCTCGGTGGCGGCGGAGGCTGGCTGGTTGCCCTTGGCGGCAGTCCCTTCTACCTGTTTGCCGGTGTGATGTTCATCGTCACCGGCGTCCTGCTGTGGATGCGCCGTTCGTCCGCTCTCTGGGTCTATGCCGTCCTCGTTCTGGCAGCACTTGGCTGGGCGGTCTGGGAAGTCGGCTTCGACTGGTGGCAACTCGGGCCGCGCGGCGGACTGATCATCGTGCTTGGCCTCTGGCTGCTGACACCCTGGATCCGGAAGCCGCTTGGCTTCCGCAGCCCAACCGGCCATACCTATGGCGCCAACCCCTGGCCTCTTGCCATTCCGGTCATTATCGCCGTGCTCGTCGCCGGCTATTCGATGACCACAGATCCGCATGATCTGGCAGGCAGCCTGCCGACAGAAGTTGCCGCCACGGCTCCGACGGGTGGCGACATGCCCGATGGCGAATGGCACCAGTACGGCCGCACGCCATACGGCCAGCGCTACTCTCCGCTTGCCCAGATCACGCCGGCCAATGTCGCCGACCTGAAGCTCGCCTGGCAGTACCAGACCGGCGATGTGAAGCGCCCGGACGACGTCGGCGAAACCACCTATCAGGTGACGCCACTGAAAGTCGGCGACAGCCTCTATCTCTGCACGCCGCACAATCTGGCCATCGCGCTGGATGCCGCCTCGGGCAAGGAGAAATGGCGCTACGACCCCAATTCCGGCATGAACCCGAACCGCCAGCACCAGACCTGCCGCGGCGTCAGCTATTATCACGACGTGGCCGCCCAGCCCGGCTCGGCCTGCGCCGAGCGCGTCTACCTGCCGACCTCGGATGCCCGCCTGATCGCGCTGGATGCCGCCAACGGCAAGGTCTGCGAGACGTTCGCCAACAAGGGTACGCTCGATCTCGGCCAGGGCATGAAGTACAATCCGGCCGGCTACTACTACTCGACTTCGCCGCCTGTCGTCGCCAAGGGCATGATCATCGTCGGTGGTGCCGTCAACGACAACTACTCGACGCAGGAGCCATCCGGCGTCATCCGCGCGTTCGACATCAACACCGGCGCCCTGGTGTGGAATTTCGACAGCGGCAATCCTGACGTGACGACGCCCCTGCCTGCCGGCCAGACCTACACCACGAACTCTCCGAACAGCTGGTCGGTCTCCAGCGCCGACGAAGCCCTCGGCCTCATCTACGTGCCGCTCGGCAACAAGGTGCCGGACCAGCTCGGCATGGGCCGCAGCCCGAGCGTCGAGAAGTTCTCGTCGTCGATCGCAGCCCTCGATCTTGCCACCGGCCAGGTCAAATGGGTCCAGCAGTTCGTCCACCACGACCTCTGGGACATGGACGTGCCGGCTCAACCGTCGCTGATCGATATCACCCAGAAGGATGGCACCACCGTTCCGGCGCTCGTCGGCGCGACCAAGCAGGGCGATATCTACGTGCTCGACCGGCGCACCGGCGCGCCCGTCATCCCGTTCAAGGAGATCCCTGCTCCGGGCGGCACGATCCCCGAGGATCATGCATCGCCGACGCAGCCGATTTCCGACCTGACGTTCAGCCCGCCGCCACTGCAGGAGAAGGACATGTGGGGGGTCTCGCTGTTCGACCAGCTCGCCTGCCGCATCAAGTTCCACGAACTGCGCTATGAAGGCCGCTATACGCCGCCATCGCTGCAGGGATCGCTGATCTATCCCGGCAACTTCGGTACCTTTAACTGGGGCAGCGTTGCCGTCGATCCGGAACGCCAGGTGATGTTCGGCATGCCGACCTACCTCGCCTTCACCTCGCAGCTCGTTCCGGCCAGCCAGATCCCGCCGAAGGGTCAGGACCAGAAAGGCAGCGAACAGGGTCTCAACCGCAACGACGGCGCGCCTTACGGCGTCTTCATGGGTCCGTTCCTCGGCCCGCTGAAGATCCCCTGCCAGGCTCCGCCATGGGGCTATGTCGCCGGCGTCGACCTGAAGACCGGCAAGACCGTCTACAAGCACAAGAACGGCACGACGCGCGACATGACGCCACTGCCGCTGGCCTTCAATGTCGGCGTTCCCGGCATCGGCGGCCCGATGATTACCAAGGGTGGCGTCGTGTTCATGGGAGCAGCGGTTGACAACTATATCCGCGGCTACGACCTGACCACCGGCAAGGTGCTCTGGAAGGGCCGCCTTCCCGCCGGCGGCCAGTCGACGCCGATGACCTACACGGCAGGCGACAACAAGCAGTATGTGCTGATCGTCGCCGGGGGCCATGGATCCATCGGCACCAAGCCCGGCGACTACGTCATGGCCTATACGCTGCCATAACGCAGGCGTCGCTATCGCCAGAAATCATCGACTCCTCGTTGGCAACGACGGGGAGTTTTTTGTGGCGGGACGCCCTGAGCCACAAGGCCCGGACAGGTTTGCCGTGGCAGGGTGGACATCAGATTTCAGGAGATACGATCATGAAGGTACACAGCAGCCAAAGCAGTTACAGTGCGCCGCTCCTCAGCCAGTCCTATACGGACTCCGACGACGACACGCCCTTCGTGTTGCCCGACGACGAAGACAGCAGCGAGAAGAAGACCGCACCGTCAATCAGCAGCGCCGGCGTTGCCAACTCGATTTCATCCTTCTTCTGGCAGAGCCAGTCGGGCGGATCGACCACCGATGCGACCACTGCGGCAACCGCCGACGGCACGGATGCGACGGACAGCGGCAGCGCTGCCGGTTCTGACGATGACGACGATATCCTGTCGCAGTTCTCCAGATGGGCGGACATGACGCCGGCGGACAAGATCCGCTCGCAATATCTGGAACAGCAGAACATGACGGAAGAGCAGTTCTCGCAACTGCCGGCCGACCAGCAGAAGGCCATCAACGACCAGATCGCCAGCCAGATAAAGCAGCAGGCAGGCGCCAGCACGTCCGCTGCAGGCGAGGACGAAAGCGACGGCGGAAGCGCTGCGGTTTCACTCGGCTGATTGCCGCATTCATCAGGTGAAGTCGCTACGGGAGAGATTCGCATCTCTCCCGTAGCGCTTTGAATTTACAGTACTTACTGCTCTTCGGCCGAACTGCCCACCATGCCGGCGACCATTTTTCCGATCTCCGCAAACACGGCGTTGATCTCGGCCGTCGGTGCCGTTGCATCAGCGATGTAGGCGGCCACCAGGATGGGGCCGCGCTCGGGCGGCCAGACGATGGCGATGTCTGCGGCCATGCCTTGAGCCCCGGTGCCGGTCTTGTCGCCTACCTTCCATTCCGCCGGCAGGCCGGCGCGCAGGCGATCCTTGCCCGTGGTGGCAGCGACCAGCCAGCCCGTCAGCATCGTACTCGAGGCATCCGACAGCGTGTTGCCGAGGGTCAAGAGGCCGAGCGTGTCGAGCATCGCATCCGGTGTCGTGGTGTCGCGCGGATCGTCCTTCTTCGCCTCGTTCAATTCCGGCTCGCGGCGGTCCAGGCGGGTTTCGGTATCGCCGGTCGTGCGCAGCCAGTCGGTGAGCGCCGCCGGGCCGCCGAAGCTGTCGAGGAGAAGATTGGCGGCAGTGTTGTCGCTGACGGTGATTGCCGCCTCGCACAATTCCGCAATGGTCATGCCATCGGTGCCCGCGTGCTTTTCAGCGACCGGCGAATAGGCAACGAGCGCCTCCTTGCCGAAGCTGACGCGGCGATCGAGCTTTTCCTTGCCCTGGTCGACACGGGCAAGCACGAAGCCTGCCGCAAGCGCCTTCCAGGTGCTGAACATCGGAAAGCGTTCCGTCTCGCGGTTGCCGAGCGAGATATTGGTTTCGGTGTCGAGAACGGCGACGCCAAGCCGGCCGCCGGTGCGCTTTTCGAGCGCTGCAAGCTGGGCGCCGGCATCCTCCTCGGTCTTGTCGGAGGGCGGCGCCGGCTGTTCCGGCACGGGGGGCGTCGGGTCTTGCGGCACGACGGGCGGCGGGGTTGTTTGCGCCATCAATTGCTGCGGCAGCAGGGCCGCCATGGGGCCGAGAATAGCCGAGCCCAGAAGCAGGCGACGGGTGATGGATGCAGGCATGCTTTACTCCGAAAGGTTCGTATTCCCCCACCTAACGAGGGAATATGGCGCGGGTCTGGCGCAGGTGGCGCACGGGTGGACGTAGTTTTCCCAAGCACCCGCCCCGCTACGCAAATTTCAACGGTTGCCAAAAGGCGAACATCAGGGACACCCGCCCGTCGTCACCGATCAACCGGCGACGCCTTCGACGACGAAGACGCGATAATCGGCACCCTTGAAGCGGTGCTGGACGGCTTCCTGGTAGAGCGGGCTGTCGTACCAGTCCTGCGCCGCCTCCATGGTCGGAAACTCGAGGATGACGGACCCGTCGACTGCATCGCCCTCCAGCGTCTTCACCGCCCCGTAGAAGGCCAGCGGCTTCATCTCACGCCCCTCAGCCGCCCGCGGCGCCATCTTGCCATAAGTCGCGAATTCTTCCGGATCGGTAATCCGGTCGCGCACGAAAACCACATAAGCACTCATTTTTCCGTCCTTTCGCTCCTAGTCGCTAACTCCCCATCTATGGCAGATCATCCCGATGGCGATGGGTCAAGCGACGGAATTTTGATGGGAGGGGTAAGCGGGTGCGATAGGTCTTGCGAGGTGTGCGGGTGGTTTTGGGGGAGGCAAAGGAGAGTCGGCTACGGCGCTTGAACAAGCTCTTCCAATGTACATTTGGAAGAATTATTCGGGTCTACCAAGAGCCGAATTTGGTGTCCGCAAGGATAATCTGCCAAGCTGTTTCCTTTCGTCGCCAGGTTCCGGGCGTAGGCGTTCGACCCGTTGAAAAGAAATGCAACATCGACAAAAACATCGCTTGAGTCACCAATGAGCCGGGTGCGAGACGCGGTAACCGTAGCCATCGTCGGACGCCAATGACGCGTCTTTCTCAAAGTCCAGCGCCTGTCCAAAGCTATGAGCAATGCCACTGCACAAACTATGACTGCAGCAATGAAATTAAACCGCATCCATACTCCCGCCGCCAGTTATTGGTACTCAAGCTTTACAATTTTTGCGCAACGTTATCAACGTCACGCTTGAAGAGAAGCCGAATGTCCGCGTCAGACAAGAGCTTCTTTGACCCTCGAGTAAACACATTAGCGCCTGAATTCCAATACGAGCCAAAGCGGCCCCTCAACCCGATGCCTGAGACGAGTACAGAGTTCAACGCGCATTCCGCAGTATCAACGTCAGCCCATGTAGATCAGCACATCAACCCGCGCGGCCAGTCAAACCCGCAGGCATTTGACCGAACGAGCGAATAGCCGTGGTTATACTGTCTGTGACCTAGTCCAGCATGTTGAATACCACTTCCGATTGTTATGATATCGTACGGTCGATCTCTGCGAGGGCTGAAAGACCTACGGGTCGTGGGCTTCGAATTGCTCTACCGCCGGACAGTCATTGGCGCCAAACCGCGAGACGACCCCTCCTCCCACCGGAACGTGCTTGACAAAATTCCAGGCAAAATTATTGTAATGTTATAACGTGTATTGGGGTTAGCAATGAATTCGAGACTTCCTGTTACCGTCCTGTCCGGCTTCCTTGGTGCCGGCAAGACCACTTTGCTCAATCATATCCTCGGAAACCGTGAGGGAATGCGGGTTGCGGTGATCGTCAACGACATGAGCGAGGTCAACATCGATGCGGCGCTGGTGCGGGATGGAGGTGCCAATCTTTCGCGTACCGATGAGCAACTGGTTGAGATGACCAACGGCTGCATCTGCTGCACACTACGCGACGACCTGCTGAAAGAGGTTCGCCAGCTCGCCGAGCAAGGTCGCTTTGACTATCTGCTTATCGAATCCACCGGCATTGCCGAGCCGCTGCCGGTTGCCACGACTTTTGAATTCCGCGACGAAGCCGGCGAAAGCCTCTCCGATATCGCCAGGCTCGACACGATGGTGACCGTCGTCGACGCTGCCAACCTGCTCAAGGATTATGGATCTTCCGATTTCCTCGCCGATAGGGGCGAAACGGCGGGCGAGGAAGATAATCGGACGATTGTCGACCTGCTGGTCGAGCAGATCGAATTTGCCGACGTGGTCGTCCTCAACAAGGTCGGCAGCGCAACGGAGGCGCAGCGCGATGCTGCGAGGAAGATCATCGTCGGGCTCAATCCGGATGCACGCCTGATCGAGGCGGATTTCGGTGCGGTTGCTCCCGGCGACGTTCTTGGAACCGGCCTGTTCAACATCGAAAAAGCCGAGACGAACCCGCTCTGGTTCAAGGAGCTTCATGGCTTCAAAGACCATATTCCGGAAACTGCGGAATATGGCATCCGCTCCTTCGTCTATCGCGAAAAGCGCCCCTTCGACCCCGCAAGACTGCGCGCATTTCTGGATCGCCCATGGCCGGGCGTCGTGCGCTCGAAAGGATTCTTCTGGCTGGCGACGCGTACGAACCATGTGGGCGAACTCAGCCAGGCGGGTGCCATGGTTCGAACCGCGAACATGGGTCTCTGGTGGGCATCGCTGCCACGCGAGCGCTGGCCGCAGGATGCGGAAACCGTGCGGCTGATGGAAACCTATATAGACCCGGTCTGGGGCGATCGCCGGCAGGAAATCGTCTTCATCGGCGCCGATCCGATGGACGAAGTCTGGATCAGGCAGCAGCTCGATGCCTGCCTGATACAAGCCGATGCCTTCACGCCCGAAAGCTGGCGCGATCTTCCCGACCCGTTCGAGCCATGGGCGGGCTGAGTTGGCCGAGCCTGAGATCAGCCGCATTTGCGCTTGCCGCGACTCACGGCGGTGGCTAGTCTTTGGATCAGGCTAGGCCCACGCCTCCCCCCTCCATTCGGGGAAGCATCATACATGCAGGGTGACAAACGTTCATCGAACCATCTGTTCGGGCATCGCATGCGGAGGGGTTGCGTTTTCGGCTCGTGATGGAGGTTACGCATGAAACTTTCTGCACCCATATTCCAACTGAAACGGCGGGCAAAGCTGATGGCCCGGAGCTCTGGCGTTCCGCTCAACCAGGCGCTGGACCAGATCGCCCGCGACGAGGGGTTTGCCCGATGGAGCATGCTGTCTTCGCGCATGGCCGTCAGGTCGTTGTCGGAAACGATATTGTCGAGGCTCGAGAACGGCGACCTGCTGCTGGTGGCGGGGCGACCGGGGCACGGCAAGACCAGCCTCGGGCTGCAGCTTCTGGTCGATGCCATCAGCGACGACAGAAGGGCGGTGTTTTTCACGCTCGAAATGACGGAGCAGCAGGTGCGCAAGCATATCGGCGTGCTCGAAAAGGACGATCGCACCGATTGCGACAGGCTGGAGGTCGTCACGTCCGACGATATCAGCGCGGATTACGTCATCCGGCATCTGGCGGGGTCCAGGCCTGGAACGATCGCGATCATCGACTACCTGCAGATCCTCGACCAGAGCCGCCAAAAACCCGTGCTCTCCGAGCAGATCGCCGCACTGGGCAGTTTTGCGAAGGAGACAGGCATCGTCCTCGGCTTCATCTCGCAGATCGACCGTTCGTTCGATGCCGAGAGCCGGCGCCTGCCGGATATCTCCGATATCCGCCTTCCCAACCTCGTCGACCTCGGCCTCTTCACCAAGGCATGCTTCCTGCACAATGGCGAGGCGCAGCTGCAGGCCGTGGCCTAGTCCTCGGGTCGGGCCCGAGGATGACGATCCTGGGGGCCGAACCTGTGAACAGTCTGTCGCCGCCGGTCGGCTTGGCGGCGGCAGAGTGTCGCGCTATGGGGTTTTTTTCAAGAGTATCGGCGGACGCTGCTCATCAACCGACAAAGCCCAACCACCGGAGAAGATTATGAAACAGCAACTATCCTCCGCCCAGCCCTACGTGCTCAGCCTCCTGCGCATCGTCTTTGGCCTGGTCATCTTTTCGTTCGGCACTGCCAAGATCTTCCATTTCCACGCCGGCGTCTTCATGCCGCCGGAGGGCTCGCTGCCATGGGTCGCGGGGCTGATCGAGCTTATCCTCGGCTTCCTGTTCCTGATCGGCTTCCAGACACGGATCGTAGCCTTCGTGCTCAGCGGCGAAATGGCGGCTGCCTACTTCATCGCCCATTTCCCGAAGAGCTTCTTCCCGACCGAAAACGGCGGCTATGCTGCCGTCGTCTTCTGCTTCCTGTTCCTCTACTTCGTGACATCGGGCCCAGGCCCTGTCAGCGTCGACGCAAAGCTGCGCCAGGAATAGTCGACGTTATTCGAAAGCTGCACACACGGATCAGCCCATTGCACGCAAATGCAATGGGCTGATTTCGTTTGGGGAATTGGCTAAATCCGGGACATCCGCAGCCTCAATGGCTGTGTGCGGCTGCCGGCTTGTGGTCGTGGCTATCGCCGGCGGCGTGGTCGTGAGAGCAGCAGCCCCCATGATTGTGGCCGGCATGGTCGTGACCTTCGTGATCATGGGTGTCAGCGACACCGCCGGTTCCGGCTGCTTTCCATTCGCGCCAGGAGTGGCTGAGGATCTGCACCGAAGAGGTCAGGAACAGGCCTGCCATGACGGCCGCGACCGCGAGATCCGGCCAGGCTGTGTTGGTGCCCCAGACGCCGAGAGCTGCTGCCATGACCACGACATTGCCGATGGCATCGTTGCGCGAGCAGAGCCAGACGGAGCGCACGTTGGCATCGCCATCCTTGTAGTTGACCAGCAGCACGACGGTTGCAAGGTTGGCAAGCAGCGCCAGGAAGCCGATGATGCCCATGACCGGCGCTTCCGGCACGCCGACCACGAAGACCCGGTAGATGGTGGCCGCGCAGACGAACAGGCCCATCAGGAACAGGCTGATGCCCTTGCCCGCCGCCGCCATGGTGCGGATCCGGGGAGACGCGCCGATGACGGCCAGCGAGATGCCGTAGGTGACGGAATCGGCAAAGAAATCCAGTGCGTCCGCCTGCAGCGCCTGGGACCGGGCCAATTGGCCGGCGACCATCTCGACGAAGAACATGATGCCGTTGAGCGCGATGACGATCCACAGGCGCGTCTTGTAGGTATCCGACATGCCGTCGAAGGGACCGTGGGTGTGGCCGCAGGAAGCGCTCATGATGTCACCTTTCTTATCGGGCTGATTTTGTTGCCAGAACCTGTGTGACATCCTATCTAATCCCTCTAGCGACTAGAGGAACAAGAGGAAATTTCGCCATGCTGTCGATCGGGACATTGTCGAAGCGCGCCGGCGTCAAGGTGCCGACCATCCGCTACTACGAGCAGGTCGGGCTGCTCGACGCGCCCGAGCGCAGCGACAGCAACCAGCGGCGCTACGGCGAGACCGATGTGGAGCGGCTGGCTTTTATCCGCCACGGCCGCGATCTCGGCCTGACAGTCGAGGCGATCCGCGGGCTGATCACCCTCAGCCAGCATCCGGAAAGGCCCTGCCGCGATGCCGACCAGATCGCCCGCGAGCACCTTGCCGACGTCCGCGAAAAGATCGCCCGCCTGAAGAAGCTGGAAAACGAACTGGAACGCATCGTCTCCCACTGCAACGGCCACAGCATAGAAGACTGCTACGTCATCCGAGCCCTCTCCGACCACGGTCTTTGCGAGACGGATCATGTTGGTGGAGGGCATGTGTTTAGTGAGTAGTGAGTAGTGAGTAGGCAGTAGGCAGTAGGCAGTAGTCAGTAGGCAGTAGGCAGTCGCTATTTCTAACAGAGTGTTGAATCAAGTCCCCATCAATATCTAACGGCAACTTGAATGCGCTATTGCCTATGACCGCTGATCTCACAATTTCTGCTACTTATATTCAAAGCGCCTACCTAATGATCAAATCCTACTGCCTACTGCCTAACGCCTACTGCCTCTACTCACCAATCACTGCTCACTAATCACCACCTCCCTTGACATCCCCCCCATTTCAGATCATCTCTTTTCCCATGATCACGCACGCGCTCATCACCCGCTCGTACTTTTGGCTGTACCTCTAGAAGGGCGGCCGGCAGATCATTTTTGTCAACAAGCCGCCGTCAGGCGGCTTTGTTGTATGCGACAGCGTCCTGACGGCACTCCACACAGGACGCAGACCATGCTCGAAGACAGTGAAATATCTCTGCTGAGACCTCCGGTGCTGACTATCCGTGCCGCCAGGCGCGAGGACTTGCCAGACCTCAACGCGATGATCACCCTGCTGGCAGCCCATCACGGCGATGCGGCCGCGACGACGCCGGAGCAGCTGGAACGCGATCTCTTCGGCCCCCTGCCGTGGATCACGGCGCTGGTTGCCGATTCAGCCGAAGGCCTCCTCGGCTATGCCATCCTCGTGCCGCTCTACAGGGCGCAGGAAGGCCAGCGCGGCATGGACCTGCATCATCTCTTCGTGCGCGACGGCCATCGCGGCCACGGCATCGGCCAGCATCTCGTCGACCGCGCCCGCGAGACCGCCCGCAAGGCCGGTTGCCGCTACCTCTCGGTCAGCGCCGCCACCGGCAACGTCGCTGCCCACCGCTTCTACGAACAGCTGGACTTCACTCCCCGCCCGGTCACCGGCATGCGCTACCTGCAGGCGCTCGGCTGAGGGATCAGCGATGGGCCTGGGGAATCCTCGCGATCTCGTCCGGGAGGCATCCCACCGGCGGTGCGACCGCCTGCAAGACGCAGGCTTGAAGCGGTGAACCCGTCGGCCATAGTGCGAATCTACATGGGAGATAGGGCGATGTTGCGGGTGGTGCGGTGGACGGACTGGGACGGCAAGGGGCTCGAGCATCTCTTCGTTGCCGATGACGAAACGCGGATTGCGGCCCGGAGCCTGGTGATCGGCGAGCGCGACGGTCACCGCTTCGGTCTTTCCTACCAACTGACCCTCGATCCCCGGTGGCGCGTACGCGAAGTCAGCATGCAGATAGTCGACGGTCCGGCGCTGCACCTGGTGTCGGACGGACACGGGCGCTGGAGCGGTGCCGATGGCATGGAGCTTGCCGGGCTTTCAGGCTGCATCGACGTCGACATCGCGGCCACGCCGTTTACCAACACCCTGCCCATCCGCAGGCTCGACCTCGCTGTCGGTGAGACCGGAACGATCAAAGTCGCCTATGTCTCCGTGCCCGACCTCGCTGTGAAAGCGGTCGAGCAGCGCTATACGAGGCTTGGCGAGAAGCGTTTCCGCTACGATGGCCTGTCCACCGGCTTCAGCGTCGAAATCGAGGTCGATGGCGACGGCATCGTCGGCGACTATCCGGGCGTGTTTCGGCGCGCGCCATAGCGCAGTCCGTCGGACAGCAGGGCCACCATCCGGCGTGCATGGTCCGGATCATTATCCTGTGAGGACATGCACAGACGCGCGACAGCGCCCAGCAATTCCTCTGCGTCGACATCCGTGCGCGCTTCACCGGCAGCTGCCGCGGCCTCCAGAAGGTTTCGCAACGCGGGCTGCAGTCTCTGCTGGAAATAGCCCGGGAGGGTCTCGAACGTCGGATCGCCGGAGTGCAGCGCCGAGGCGAGACCGCGCTTGGTGGCAATGAAGCCCGCATAGCGCTGCATCCAATGTGCCAGGGCCTCGCCAGGCGCGTGTTCTGCGGCAAGTGTTGCGGCAGCCTCGGCACAGGCATCCACCTCATGCCGGAAGACAGCCGCCACCAGATCGGCGCGCTGTGGAAAGTGTCGATACAACGTGCCGACGCCGACGCCCGCCCTGGTCGCGATTTCGCGGACCGGAGCATCGACGCCGGAACTGGAAAATACCGCCATTGCTGCCTTCAACAGGCCGTCGAGATTGCGCTGGGCATCGGCGCGCACACGGCGATCCGGACGTTCCGTTTCGTCCGCCCCCGCCGGTTTGTCATTCGTTTCATCGCGCACAGTCATACCCACTTGCAAAACGGAACGTTGTTCCGTATAAAACGGAACACTGATCCGTTTAATTAAGTTAGCACGGACCGGCAGAATTGGCCACCAAAGGATACTGAAGCACATGCCAATGAACGATCCAGCAGGGACGATCCCCATCAACGAGGCCAGCGCGGTTGTCTCCATCTGCCCGGTTGTCCTGCCCGCGCCGGGTCGGGCCGTTGATCTGCAGATGCGTATCTCTGCTCCCGTTACCGGAACCTCCCTTCCGATCATCCTTCTGTCGCACGGGCACGGAAGGTCGAACCATCTTTCCTCGATGAACGGCTATGGTCCGCTGGTCCATTTCTGGGCGGCGCACGGCTTCGTCGTCATCCAACCCACCCATCTCAGTTCGAAGACGCTGAGCCATATCGTCGGCAGCGATCCCGACGCCCCGCTGTTCTGGAGATCGCGCGTCGAGGACATGATATTTATCCTCGACCAGCTGGAGTTGATCGAAGCCTGCGTTCCGGAACTCCGCGGTCGCCTGGATCGCAGCCGGGTCGCCGTTGCCGGCCACTCGATGGGCGGGCATACGGCATCGATGCTGCTGGGCGCGCAGCTGACGGATGAGCATGACGGCACGGCGGTCAATCTTGCGGATCCGCGCATCAGCGCCGGCGTGCTGCTGGCGGCACCCGGCAATGGCGGGGCCGACCTCAGCGCTGCTGCGGCCGAGAGGTACTCCTTCTTCACGACATTCCGCTTCGACCATATGACAACACCGGCACTGGTCATCGCCGGTGACCGGGACGTTTCACCGCATCTCACGGTGCGGGGCGCCGACTGGCATGCCGATCCCTACACTCTCAGCCCCGGCCCCAAGAGCCTGCTGACGCTGTTTGGCGGCGAACATGGGCTCGGCGGCATTGCCGGCTACGATGCGGCCGAAACGACCGACGAAGATCCGGCCCGCGTCGCATTGGTGCAACGGATGAGCTGGGCGTATCTGCGCACCGCGCTTTACCCTGGGGACGATGCCTGGCCGACCGCCTGCGCTGCATTGGCCGATAGCGCGGAACCGCTGGGTCGGGTCGAGAGCAAGCAGTCCCGCTCCAAAACCACAAAAGGATAAGATCATGCAATATAGAAATCTCGGAAAAACCGGCATCAAGGTCAGCCCCTACTGCCTGGGCGCGATGATGTTCGGCGCCATGGGCAACCCGGACCATGAGGACGGCGTTCGCATGATCCACAAAGCGCTGGATGTCGGTATAAATTTCATCGACACCGCAGATTACTACAGCCATGGCGAATCCGAGGAGATTGTCGGCCAAGCCCTGAAGGGACGCCGCGACACTGTGGTGCTCGCTACCAAGGCGCACCTGCCAATGGGGGCGGACCCGAACAGCCAAGGCAACTCCAGGCGGTGGATCACCCGCGCCGTGGACGACTCATTGCGCCGACTGCAAACCGATTACATAGACCTGCTCTACATCCACCGGCCGTCACCCGATACCGACATCGAGGAAACGCTCGCGGTCCTTACCGACCTGATGCGAGCCGGCAAGCTGCGCGCCATCGGTTCATCGACCTTCCCCGTCTCCGAGATCGTCGAAGCGCAATGGGTTGCCGACCGACGCTGCTCTGCACGCTTCCGCGCCGAGCAGCCTCCCTACTCCATTCTCCACCGCAGCATAGAACGCGAAGTGCTGCCGACCTGTGAAAAATACGGGATGGGCGCTGTGGTCTGGAGCCCGCTGGCAATGGGCATGCTGGCCGGCCGTTACCGCAAGGGCCAGCCGCTGCCCGAGAGTTTACGCGTCACCCATTTCCCAAAGCAGATGTCCGACCAGCGCAAGCTCGATGTCATCGAGCAACTCATCACCGTTGCAGACGTCGCAGGCCTGTCGCTGATGCACATGGCAATGGCCTTCGCTATTGCCCATCCCGGCGTTACGTCCGCCATCCTCGGACCACGGACAATGGATCAACTGGACGGACTGCTTGCCGGCGCCGAGGTCAGGCTCAGTGACGAGGTCCTCGACAGGATCGACGAGATCGTCTCACCGGGAACCGAGGTCGGAACCCTCGATGCAGCATACAATCCGCCTGCGATCACAGACGCAAGACTGCGCCGCCGGGTAGCCGGCGAAAGGTCCGCCGCCTGACACTGCCGGACGTCGGCGACGGATTTCCAGTGCCGACGTCTATCTGTGCCGCCTCAGGCCGCAGCCACCTCGCTTTTGGCCGAGGCTGCTTTGTCAGACCGCCGCGCGCTATCGCGGCGCAGCGCGTGGGCGATCAGGCGATCGATGAGTTCGGTGTTGTCGATACCGCTGGCGGCGAAGGCTTTTGGATACATGCTGATGTTGGTGAAGCCGGGGATGGTGTTGACTTCGTTGATGGTGACCGTCCCATCGACCTTCAGGAAGACGTCGACACGGGCCATGCCCTCGCAGCCGAGCGCCAGAAAGGCGCGGCGGGCGATTTCGCGGATGCTTGCGGCCACCTGGTCCGGCAGATCGGCGGGTACTTTGACGACGGCGCCGTCGGCATCGATGTACTTGGCGTCGTAGCTGTAGAAGCCGTGCTTTTCGGCCGGCACGATCTCGCCGGGAAGCGAGACGACCAGCGAACCGTCGGCATCCTCCAGCACCGCGCATTCGATCTCGCGGCCGTCGACGAAGGTTTCCACCAGCACCTTGTCGTCATGACGGAAGGCGTCGCTGAGGACCCCGGTGAACTCGTCGGACGTCCGTGCCCTGCCGACGCCGACCGACGATCCCTGCCGGGCCGGTTTAACGAAGACGGGTAGCCCGAGCGTCGTCGAGATCGTCTCGAACGACGCCGGGTCGCCGCGCCGCAGCGTCACCGAGGGGGCAACCGCAAGCCCGGCATCCGCAAGCAGCCGCTTGGCGATGTCCTTGTCCAGCGCCGCGACCGAGCCGAGAATACCGCAGCCGACATAGGCGACATCGGCGACCTCGCAGTGCCCCTGCACCGAGCCGTCCTCGCCGAACAGGCCATGCAGCACCGGAAACACCACAGAGACCGGGGGCAACTCATAGGCCGCGCCCGCCGGCGGCATCGCCATCATCCGTCCGCGGCCGCCCGGCAGCAGGCAGACGCCGGTGCCGGTCGCCGGCACGGCCGAAGGCATCGTCGCGCCGTCCCAGTCGATCAACAGCCATTCGCCGCTGCGGGTGACGGCGATGGGGACGATCTCGTAGCGGGAGCGATCCATGGCGCCGACCACATTGGCGGCGGACATGAGCGAAACCTCGTGCTCGGAGGAACGTCCCCCAAAAAGGACTGCGATTCTCGGCTTGCTGGACATGCGGTGGCGATCCCCCGTGCGTGTATTGGCCGCGACGTTTCGCGCCCAGGCAGACGGTTGGCACAACCGGTCCGCCGGCCTGCAAGGTTAAATTGAACTGCGCCTGATTTATGGCGGTCCACGCGAGGGGGATTTTTGTGGATTGGCGGCTGAGTTGGATGGGGCAAGAGGCCATCTTGCGCGTGGGGCGGCGCGCCCCTCTGTCGACGATGCCGACATCTCTCCCGCAAGGGGAGATTGGCGGAGGCCGGCCAAAATAGAAAAAAGCCCGGCGCGGGGCCGGGCTTTCTGGGTGGTGCGCTAGACTTACTTGGTTGCCGTTTCGTACATTTCCAGCACGTGATCCCAGTTGATCAGGCTGTCGATGAATGCCTCGAGATATTTCGGGCGGGCGTTGCGGTAGTCGATGTAATAGGAGTGTTCCCAGACGTCGACGCCGAGGATCGGGCTTGCGCCGTGGACTAGCGGGTTTTCGCCGTTCGGTGTCTTGGAGATTTCGAGCTTGCCGTTCTTGACGGAGAGCCAGGCCCAGCCGGAGCCGAACTGCGTGGTGCCTGCGGCTGCGAAATCGGCCTTGAACTTGTCATAGCCGCCGAGATCGGAGGCGAAGGCTGTTTCCAGCTTGCCGGGCAGCTTGTTGCCGCCGCCGCCCTTCTTCATCCACTTCCAGAAATGGATGTGGTTGTAGTGCTGGGCAGCGTTGTTGAAGAGACCGGCATTGGTGCCGAACGACTTCTTGACGACCTCTTCGACCGACAGATCGCTCATGCCGGCTTCGGCGGCGAGCTTGTTGCCGTTGTCGACATAGGCCTTGTGATGCTTGTCGTGGTGAAACTCGAGGGTTTCCTTCGACATGAAGGGGGAAAGCGCATCGTAGTCATAGGGAAGTTCAGGCAATTCGAAAGCCATGGTCTTGTTCTCCTGTTGGCAGGTGAGGCGGAACATAGGAGCGGAACCCGCACGAGGCAACCGCGCAGGGGCCAAAAATCGGAGCGCCTACCGAAAAAATCCGCCGTATTTCAGGCGCATGACAAACAGGCTAGGTAGCGGAGGCCCGGAGGGCCTACCATGTCGCTCGCCGCTGGAGGGGTCCGCCGCCTGTATTGGCAGCACGGGCCGCATTCAGCCTGCAGTTGTCGCCGCATCGACGCGGTCGTCATGAAACGCTGGATTAGCCCTTCATGGGCACGTTCCGAGTGTCAAAGCCTTCGGCAGGACTGCAACCGCCAAGAGGTCTAGCCTGTCGCGCGCTTCATGCTATGCTCTTGTCGATCGCTGGGGACTGGAGAGCCAGGGACGGGCGGCAATCACACGTTGTCCCGAGTTGGCCTTGACCGGCGCCTTGCGATCGACGGATGCCGCGGATGGCATTCGCCTCAGTACTCGACTTTGAGATAAAGACCACGCTACGGCGCCCTGATGGCGACCGGCGACGTGGCGGAGAGCAAAAGCGCCCATGTCAGTTCATCGTTTCCCGATCGGCCAGTCCGTACGCCTCAAGAGCCGCCAAGGCCTGTCGCCGCGTGCAGCCGATACCTACCGCATCATCGCCCTGCTGCCGGTGCGGGATAATTCGCCGCAATACCGGATGCGCAACGACGAAGTCTCCCAGGAGCGTGTAAGCCAGGAGCGCGATATCGAAGCCTATGACATCGCTCCGGATATCGCCGCCGAGTAACGGCGGCCTTGACCGGCAGCATTTCCGGACGGATCGCCTGAAGGCATCCTGATCCAACTGCCGCCGGCCTCTACGACATGCGCCAGAAGCCCCTCGTCAAGCATCGCCAACGCCCACAGGAGAGTGCCATGTTGTTCTTTTTCAAGGGCCGTTCGGTCATTGTCGAGACACCGCTTCGAGCCCGCGCCTACCCCAACCTTGCGCTCGTCGGCATTTCCGACGCGAAGGCGGTAGCCATGGCTGGGCTCGAAGATGCCGACATAGCCATCGCGATCCCGTCCGACCACCCGACGATCGAGGTCGGGAGCCTGATTTGAGCAGCGCTGGCGCTGCCGGCATCTGTCATCGTCGCATCCTTAAATCGTCTGCAGAATTTCATCGTGAGTCGAGCCGGCAATGAAGCAGCTGCTGGCCTCGCCGAGCAATCGCAGAAACGCGGCATCGGTGTTGATCGCCTTGTGGTCACGCTCGAAGGCCTGAAGATCCTCGTGCTGCGCAGACCAGAATATCCGCGTCGGATTTCCGGCGAGCGGCCGGCTGATGGCGATCCGGATGCCGTGGTTTTCTTCAATCAGCCCTGCTGCCTTTTTGACGAAGGCGAATGCGTCGGGGACCTTGCCGGGCGCAATGGCCGCGCTGCGTAACCAGGTTATCATGTGGTGCTCCTTGCCGTTTGCGAGACTTGCTCGATGTCGCAGGAGTAGACGCTCCCACTGTCAGATTCTGTCAGTAGCCTCTTCACCACCATCGTGACGGTAGGCATCGGGCGCAGGAACTGCTATGTCGTCCTTTCAAGCGAGGATGGGACGATGGCAAGAAAAGCGTTGTTTGTTTTGGGTCTGTTGCTGTTCATCGCCGGAGTGATCTGGGCCGCACAGGGCAGCGGTTACTTCCCCTACCCCGCCAGCAGCTTCATGATCGACCAGCGCCCCTGGGTCTACCGCGGCGCGATCACGGCGATCTGCGGTGTCGTGGCAATGCTCTGGTCCCGGCGGCTCTGAGCCTTGCCCCGAAACACGCCGCCAGCGGTGGCATGCTGACAATGCGGAACGGCTGATGCGCATCTTTCTCGTTCGCCACGGCGAATCCCTCGGCAACCTCGATGGCCATGCCTACCGTGAATTCGGCGACCACAACGTGCCCTTGAGCCAATGGGGCTATCGTCAGGTGGCGCAGGCTGGCGGCGTGATTGCCAAATACCTGGACAGCCTTCCCGAGTTCGAGCGTCCGAAGCTGCGCGTCTGGTTCTCGCCGTTCCTCAGGACGCGCCAGAGCAAGGATGCGCTTTTGACGGTGTTGCCAGCAGCAACCGTCGGCAAGGTGCGGGAAGACTATCTGTTGCGCGAGCAGGATTTCGGAGTCTTCACCGAGATCTACGACCATGTCGAGCAAAGGCAGAAGTTTCCGGACGAGTTCGAGCGGTGGGCGCGGCTGCGCAGCAATGGCGCCAAGTTTTACGCCCGGCCACCGGATGGCGAAAGCCGCGCCGACGTGGCGCAGCGCATGCGGCTGTTCCTGCAGACCGTCATGCATGAGGCACTGCACGGCCACGATAGCGTATTGATCGTCGGCCACGGCGTTACCAACCGTGCCTTCGAGATGAATTTCCTGCAGCATCCCGTCACCTGGCTCGAAGAATCCGACAATCCCGGGAATGCCGACGTGACGCTGATCGAAGGCAACGGGACGCGCGGCTACACGTCGACACTGCTGCACAAGGCTGCCGACCGACAGCCCGGACAGGACGAATTGCGCGATGCAGTCCTGCCGTCTGGGCTCTCAGGCCCCGGAGCCTGACGGGTTCGGCACCGGCGGCTATTCCGCCTGGGTCTTGACCTTTTCAGCTTCCTCGACGTCGGTGCGACCGCCGGAAATGCTGCTTGTCGTCATGGAGACCGGGTCGGATGCCGGAAAGCTATCCTCGAGTCCGGTGTCGAGGTCGCCTTTTGCGGCGGTGTTGCGCTGGTCTGCCTGTTCCTGCTTCAGCGACTGGGCAGCGGGCGAGATCCTGGCTTCGTCTGTCATGGGGATATCCTCTTCTCTTATGATGGGCACAACCATAACATTTGCCAGCGGCGGTCGGTTCCATCTTTTGGCGACGCCAGCCTGTCGCTAGTTCCCGTCTACATGCGGAAAAGACGCCGTTTTACGCCGTATCCGGCCTTGGCATCCGGCGAAACGTCGGCGTAGATATCGGCTCCCGCCTGGAGCATGACATGTCTGAATCCCGTCTCATTCTCGAGCGCCTGCGCCGTCTGGTGGCTGAAGATCGCAGGCCGATGGCGCCGCTCGCCGACCGGAATGCCGCACCGTCGCTGTTCTCCTTCGTCACCCACAGGCGCGAGCGCATTGCCGGTGCCGCCTTTGCGCGCCTGTCGATCGTTGTCATCGTCGAGGGCAGCAAGGAAGTGCTCAGCATGGGCCGCCATCAGCGTCTCGATGCCGGCACGGTTCTGGTGCTGCCGTCCGGTTGGCGCGGCGAGGTCGTCAACGATCCGGATCCGGCAAGCGGCGCATACCGCGCCATCTTCATCGACTTCCCGGATGCGCTGGTGCGCCGGGCAGAGTCCGGCCTCTCTCCGCTGCGGCGGCCTGCGCTTGCCCACATCGGGCTCGATGCGGCGCTTGCCGAGGCGATCCGCCATGCCGGCGACGGGATCATGGACGGCAATCTGCCGACGATGATCGCCGAACACCGGGTGCTGGAAATCCTGATGGTTCTGGCAATGCGTGGCGCCCTGCCCGCGCGGGCGGAGACCACGACCGATGCCATCCGGGCGCTGGTGCGCTGGCAGCCCGACCGGGCCTGGACTGCCGACCTGATCGCCGCCGAGCTCGGCACCAGCAATGCGACGCTGCGCCGGCGGCTGGGGATGGAGGGCACCTCGCTCCGTGCCGTGATTGCCGGCGAGCGCATGGCACTGGCCGAAACGATGCTGGCGGAGGATGGGCTTAGCCTGCGGGAAGCGGCGCTGGCGACAGGCTACCGCTCGCCCAGGCGCTTTGCAGAACGCCGGCGGGCGCTCATCCAGCACGGCACGACCGAGCCGATTTAAGCGTTTCAGACTTCCAATCGAGCGTTTCCGTGCTCATGGTCCGGCCGGCGATCTGTTAGCCAGTGTCCAGCGATCCACCAAAGGGGCTTCCATGCGAACGAGTGACAGATTTCCGAGTGCCATTGTGCTTGCCGCCGTGGCTGGCCTCATTCTCCCCGCCTCGGCAGTGCCGGCCTTTGCCGCCGATCTTGCGGTCAGCTTCGGCAAGGCCGAGCCCGGACGTATGCTGCCGCCGGCAAATGCTGCCTGCGTCGTGCATCAGGGCAAGCTCAGGCCGGGACGAAACGAGAGCCCGTCGCTGTCCTGGTCGAAGGGCCCGACGGGCACGAAATCCTATGCCGTCACCATGGTCGATCCCGACGTGCCCGTCGATCGCAGCGGCTTCAACAGGGATGACACGGTGATTGCCGAGACCGCGCCGCGCGAGGAATTCGTCCATTGGGTGCTGGCCGACATTCCCTCCGACTTCAGCCACTTGCCCGAGGCAATCGACGGCAACGGCCTGACCAAGGCGGGACTGCCGCTGAAACGCACCGACCACGGCCGGCGAGGACAGAACGGCTTTGGCGAGGGGTCGCTGAAGAACGGCCCGCAGGGCGGCTATCACGGCGCCTGCCCACCCTGGAACGATCAGCGCATCCACCACTATCGCGTCACCGTCTACGCGCTGGATGTGGAGCACCTCGGCCTGCCGGACGCGTTCACCCGGGCGGACCTGCTGCTGGCCGCCGATGGCCATATCCTGTCGAGCGGCACCGCCGAACTGCGCTATACATTGAACGCCAGGGCCAGGGAATGACCGGGACGGGCATGAGCAAGACCGCGAGCGAGGATGTCACGGCGCACTGGATGCGCAACATGATCGTCTGCCTCGTCGGCTCCTTCACCACCATCGTCGCGATGACGCTGCTGCTGCCGTTTCTGCCGCTCTATGTCGAAGAACTCGGCGTCAGCGACAAGGCCGGAATCGTCCAGTGGTCGGGCATCGCCTATGGCGCCACCTTCTTTGCCGCAGCCTTCGTCGCGCCGATCTGGGGCAGGCTCGGCGATATCTACGGCCGCAAGCTGATGCTCGTGCGCGCCAGCCTCGGCATGACCCTCGCCATCGGCCTGATGGGCATGGTCGACAGCGTCTGGCAGCTGGTGGCGTTGCGGCTGTTCACCGGGCTTGCCGGCGGCTATGCCTCGGGGTCGATGGTGCTTGTGGCCACGCAGACGCCAAAGCATCGCGTCGCCTGGGCGCTCGGCATGGTATCTTCGGGCATCATGGCCGGCAATCTGGTGGGGCCGCTGATCGGCGGCGCGCTGCCGGCTATCATCGGCATCCGCAACACGTTCCTTGCAGCCGGCGGGGTGATCTTCCTGACCTTCCTCGCCACCATGTTGTTGATCAAGGAGGAGAAATCGGCCTCCCGCAGACAAGCCGCCAAGGCTAGCGGCGGCTGGCGCTCGATCGAGGACAAGCGGCCGGTCATCGCCATGCTGGCAACCGGCATGCTGTTGATGCTCGCCAACATGTCGATCGAGCCGATCATCACCGTCTATGTCGCAGACCTTATCGACGACCAGACGAAGCTGACGCTGATATCGGGCGTGGTGATGTCCGTGGCGGCGCTGGGAAGCGTGCTATCGGCCTCGTGGCTGGGCAAGCTCGCCGACCGCATCGGCCACTGGCCGGTGATATCAGGCGCGCTCGGCATCGCCGCGCTGCTGTTGATACCGCAGGCGTTCGTGACCAGCGCCTGGCAGCTGATTATACTGCGCTTCCTGATGGGCGTGGCGCTCGGCGGGCTGCTGCCCTGCATCGCCGCCGTCATCCGCCACAGCGTGCCCGATGCGGCCGCCGGCGGTATCCTCGGCCTGTCGACCTCGTCGCAGTTCGTCGGCCAGGTGGTCGGCCCGGTGCTCGGCGGCTTCGTCGGCGGCCACATCGGCATGCGCGCGGTATTTTTAGGCACCTGCGTGCTGCTGTCAGCCGGCGCGGTCTACAGCTGGATGGTTCGGCCGCGACATGAAAAGAGCGGTGCAGCCTGAGAGGGCGCCGTCTCGTTCAAAGTCGGATGGTGCTGTTTTACCTGAAATCCTTCGACGTCAGGATGTAGGAGCTGCGGCGGGTGGCGGCGTAGGCCTTTGTGGCGACGGCCTGGATGCCGCTGCGCTTGGCGTCGAAGGCGGCGAGATAGCCGGCCTCGGAATTGGCGCCGGCAAACACGTCGACATCGACGAACAGCTGGACTTGGAACATGCCGTCGTGACCGAGGAAGCGAACGCGGCGACCGGGTTCGTCATAGCTGCGGCTGGCATTGGGAAACGTAAGCGACATCGGACTACCTTCTGAAAACGGCCCGGTCGCCTTTAAAAATCGGGGGCTGAAGCGTCATCGCCTCTTGTCCCCTTGCGTCCGGAAAAGCTGCCTGCGGTAGCGTGGCATCGCAGGTCTCGCGCAGAGCATAGCATGCGAGGGCGTGAGGCGGCGGCTTTAATTTGCAGGAATGTCACCGCACCCAAAGCCGCTCAGGCAGATTGCGGGATATCGCTGGAAAACCAGACATCGGGATAGACGGCAATGGCGGTGTCGTCCGGCGCCCTTGCGGTCGTGATCCATACCGAGCGGACGGATCGTGCCTCCGATGCGCTTTGTGGCGTCCGCGTCGCGACGATCTCATCGGATGCGCCGATGCAGGGAATGAACCACGACGGTCTCTGCGGGGCGACGCTGAAGCCATTTGCATCGGCGCGGATGAGCAACGTCAATCCGACACCCTGCGTCGGTCGCCAGGGGAAAATCAGCCGCCCGCCTGGCTTCAGCGCCTGCAGCCAGGCAACCGGGGGCGCGGCAACGCCGGCATTGACGTAGATGACGTCGGACATCGGCATGGCTGCTTGCGTGGCGTTGGCATTGACGACGGTGACGCCTTCGAAGGGCTGGAGATTGAGCCGCGCTCTGTCGGCGAGATGGGTTTCCCGTTCGAAAGCTGTGACCTTGCCATCCGGCACGGTCAGAAGCGCCAGGATGGCCGTGTAGTATCCAGTACCCGCGCCGATATGGGTTACGCTTTCGCCGCGCTGCGGGGCGACCGCTCCGATCCACGAGGCATGCAGGAAAGGCTCGCCATTGTTGATGCCTTTGGCTGCATCCAGGGCGACAAGGTTGTTCTCGTAGAGATAGACGGGATCGGCGCTCGGCGTTTCCAGGTAGTTGCTGCCCTCTACCCAGACATGCCACGGCCCCGGGCCGAGAAAGACTTCGCGGGGAACGAGCTCGAAGACACGCTCGAGGCGTGGATCGCGGGACAGGCTGACGGCGGCCATGCGCTTGGCGAAAAAGCCGCGGATCTCTTCCAGGCTGGCGCGGTTGCTCTTCATGAACCCCTCCCCGCTCTCCGGCACATTACGGTTCAGACAAAACTCGGAAACACCGGCTTGGTCACAAGGAAAATGCATTTTCTTCTGTTGTGCAACGGGGAATTTGGCAAACAGTCTGACGAGCGCCTCGATCAGGCCGGGAGACCATTGCGGATCACCGCCTCGATCAGTCGCTCGAGATCCGCGTCCGGCGTTTTTTCCGCCATTGCGCCGAGCCGGCCGTCGATCAGCAGGGTGGCCAGCCCGTGCATCAGCGACCAGCGTGTGCTGGCCAGCACCAGGGTCTCGAAGTTTTGCGGCGTGGTGGCCGGTGCCGGGCCGGACTGGTCAGGGGTCAGCAGGGCGAAGGCGGCGACGCCTGCCGTCGCCAGCGCCGGGGAAGACCAGTCCAGCCGCTCCGAGCGGAACATCAGCAGGAATATCCCGGGATGGGCCCTGGCGAAGGCGACATAACCGTGCGCCAGTGCCTGAACTCGCGTGCGTGGGTCCGGTTCGGCCAGATGCTTCTCGAGAGCCTGCCGCAGTCGGACGAAGCCTGCGGCCGCCAACTCGGTCAGCAGGCCGGTGATATCGCCGAAATGATGGGACGGTGCCGCATGGGAGACGCCAGCTTCGCGTGCCGCGGCCCGCAACGTGAGGGCGTCGATACCGTCGCGGTCGAGGATTGCCTCCGCTGCGGCAAGCAGGGCCGGACGAAGCGCACCATGATGATAGGTCTGAGTCATCCCGCATCCTTACACCGACAAGATCGCCCTTGACGAGAGGCCGGCATGAATGCCATATATCTTTACAGTGTCTAGATGCGAGCCAGCAGGCCTCGCGGACGGGAGCAGTCATGGACGGAACGATGGTCTACGTGTCGATTACGGGCCTGCAGATCAAGGCGCGGCGTCATCTCCCGCGCTTCTGGTGGCACGCCATCCCCTCGATGCTGCAGGCGCAGAAGGCAGAGGGGAACATCTCGACGGATACACGACAGATAGACGGCGTCCATCACACGCTGACAGTCTGGAAAGACGAGGCCGCCATGCGCCGCTATCTTGTCGACGGCGCGCATCTGCAGGCGATGAAGGCATTCGGTTCGATTGCGACCGGCAAGACGTTGGGATTCTATGCCGACCGCGTGCCGGACTGGCAGGAGGTGCATGCGCTCTGGCAGACGAAGGGCAAGCCCGTCGGACGGGCCAAGTAGGATTTTCGCACTACGCCTGTGCCGCCCGCAGCGGGCGTGGCCATCGTGTCTCGCCGCCAACTCGTCTTCATGCGTCTAAAGATGAGCCGATTACTCGTCGGTGGCTTTGCGCGAATGGGCCCAGTCCATGTAGATTTCCAGTGCCTTGCGAGCGACCGGTCCTTCGCCGAAGGTGCGGCCATCGAGGCGGTCGACGCTGACGATCTTCGAATAGTTGCCCGTCGTGAAAACCTCGTCCGACGCCATGAAGTCGGCAACGGATAATGTCGTCTCGCGAACGTCGAAGCCGGCCTGGCGGAGCAGGCCGATGATCCGCTCGCGGGTGATGCCGGCCAGAAAGGTGCGGTTGGCGACGGGTGTGAATACAGCGCCGTCCTTGACCATGAAGACGTTCGAGGATGCGGTTTCTGCGACGTTGCCGTTCATGTCGCAGGCAAGCGCATTGTCGAAGCCACGGCTGCGGGCTTCGATAATCATCCGGCCGCTGTTCGGGTAGAGCGAGCCGGTCTTGGCCTCGGTCATCGCCGTCTCCGGCGACGGGCGGCGATAGGGCGAGACGGTCAGGGACTGCGGCTTGGCATTGTTCATCGGCGCTTCGAACAGGCAGAGCGCGAAGCGGGTCGAGGCCGGATCGACGGCGACGACGCTGGTCGGCATCCCGTGCTCGCCCCAGTACATCGGCTTGATATAGAGCGCCGAAGTGCCATCGAATTTCTTCACGCCCTCCATGGCCAGCGCCTCGATCTGTTCGGCCGTCATGGTCGGTTCGAGGCCCATGGCGCGGGCCGAGCGGTTGACGCGCTGGCAATGCAGATCGAGATCGGGCGCGATGCCATCGAACCAGCGTGCACCGTCGAAGACCGTCGAGGCCAGCCACATCGCATGCGACGTGGGCCCGATCAGCGGCGGGTTGCCGGGCAGCCACTCGCCGTCGACATAGGTCCAGGTGGCGGAACGCGGCGATGTATCGACAGCCATGGTGGTCTCCTTCGAATTTCGTCACGAGACAAGACCTCATGGAAGGCGAGAATCAAGAAGAAATCTCCAAGGCAAATCCATTCGCAACAAATGACGCGAAGGTGCAAAGCCGGCGCAACTTTCCTGCGCTTGCCATCCGTCGCATGAATTGGTGCATGAGCAGAATTGATGGGCCGCAGAGTGGAAGCAGCCGTGGTGGCGTGCCATCATGGACACCATCCAACGCCCACTCGAATCGGAACTGCCGATGCGCGCCATGTATTACGAAGCCTTCGAGGCTAAACCCGAAATCCGCACCTTGCCCGATCCGACGCCATCGGAAGACGGGGTGGTCATCGCGGTCGGTGCGAGCGGCCTCTGCCGCAGCGACTGGCATGGCTGGATGGGGCATGATCCCGATATCGCCCTTCCCCATGTTCCCGGCCACGAACTGGCTGGCAAGGTGGTGGCGACGGGGCGCGGTGTCGTGCGCTTCAAGGTCGGCGACCGCGTCACCGTGCCTTTCGTCTCCGGCTGCGGCCATTGCGGCGAGTGCCATTCCGGCAACCAGCAGGTTTGCCCGAACCAGTTCCAGCCGGGCTTCACCCACTGGGGATCGTTCGCCGAATATGTCGGGATCGACTATGCGGACACCAATCTGGTGCATCTTCCGGAGACGATCGACGACGCGACAGCGGCCAGCCTCGGCTGCCGCTTTGCCACGTCGTTCCGTGCCGTCACCGACCAGGCGAAGACCAAGCCCGGAGAATGGATCGCCGTGCACGGCTGCGGCGGCGTCGGGCTTTCGGCGATCATGATCGCCACCGCACTCGGTGCCAATGCCATTGCCATCGACCTTTCGGACGAAAAACTGGCCTTTGCCCGCGAATGCGGTGCGGTGGCGACGATCAATGCCGGCACCGTTTCGGATGTCGCCGAGGCCGTGCGCGAGATCACCGGCGGTGGCGCGCATGTGTCGATCGACGCGCTCGGCCACCCCACGACCTGCTTCAACTCTATCCGCAACCTGCGCCGACGCGGCCGACACGTGCAGGTCGGGCTGATGCTCGGCCAGCACGCGACCCCGGCCATCCCGATGGCGCAGGTGATCAGCCAGGAACTCGAGATCTATGGCAGCCACGGCATGCAGGCCTGGCGCTACGACGCGATGCTCGCCATGCTGTCTGCCGGCAAGATCGCGCCGCAGAAGCTCATCCAGCGCCGGATCAGCCTGGAAGAGGCTATTCCCGCGCTGATGACGCTCGACCGGGCGGAAGGCCTCGGGATCAGCGTCATCACGCGGTTTTGACGTCGCGGTCGGCGGCTTCATCGGGAGCGCTTAGTCGCCGGGTTGCATTCGGGCCATACGCCTCGCTTCCGATGTCTTGCTTGTCACATGTCTGTATCGGAGAGCGTGCTAGCACTCAGTTGCAAGGGCACGAAGGTGGCGATGCACGGCTGGTTCGGCCGACCTCCAAAGGTCGCTCGAATGCGCTTCAGACTGCAATGCCGCGTTCGTACCCGTGAATATGACGCAGGGCTGCCCGTCCGTATGACCATGGCCGCACGGTTGCCAAGGGTGGTCGAAGGGTTTAACGGACGCGTCCTCAAGAAGAAAAACAAGAAAGCGACATCATGTCCGACTCCTCCCATGCCGATACGGCAGCACAGGCCAAGCCTCTTTTCGTGCTCGGCGACCACGTCCAGCGCCAGGCGCGCCTTGAAGGCACGTGGCTCAACGTCTTCGACGTCACGGTTCCCTCCGGTGGCGGCACGCCTCTTCACAGCCATGCCAGCCCCGAAGTGTTCCGCATTCTCGAGGGTACGCTGACTGTGCAGCAGATGACCGACTCCGGCCTCTCGGAGACGCAGGCGCAGGCTGGCGACATCATTTCCATCCCCGGCAACGTGCCGCATGGTTACAGCAATACCGGCCCCGAAGCCGTCGTCTTTTCGGCCATCATCGACAAGGACATGGCCACCTATTTCGAAGTTGCCGACATCGGCCCGCAGGCGGAAGTCGCGTCCGACGAGGAAGCCGAACGATTTCTGGTTGCCGCCGGCGAGCACGGCATCCGTATTCTGGCATCGTAATATCCAAGGCCGACCGCCGCAGCGCGCTGCGGTCGGCTTGCTGGCATGCAGTGTGTTCATAACCTCGCCTGTACCGATGTTTTCGTCCTCTCCCCCTTGCGCAAACAGCAGTTCGACGCCAGATTGCACCGATGCCCGATAGCGACCCATCCAGTACAAGCCTGCCCCATGCCGAGCGCGATATGCCGGCAGACGAGGGCAGCGACGATTGTAGACCCGGCGAAGCGGGTCGCTGGCGCTCCTCGTCCGTGACACCAGCCATCGGCATTTCGACGCGTGGACGCCCGTCGTCGGCCGATCTAAGCGTAAACACACATCACCCAATCTCAAAACAGGGGAGTGGCCGGTCTGTAATGACTGCGGCCGCCAACGCAGAACTATGATCTTCGACTGGATTTCCGATCCTTCCGTCTGGGTCGGTCTGGCCACCCTCATCGTTCTCGAGATCGTTCTCGGCATCGACAACCTCGTGTTTATCGCGATCCTCGCGGACAAGCTGCCGCCGCAACAGCGCGATTCGGCAAGGCTTATCGGTCTCGGCCTGGCGCTGGTCATCCGTCTTGGACTGCTGGCCTCCATTGCCTGGATCGTGACGCTGACGACGCCGTTGTTCACGGTGATGAATTTCGGCTTCTCGGGCCGTGACATCATCCTCATCATCGGCGGCATCTTCCTGCTGTTCAAGGGGACGATGGAGCTGCACGAGCGGCTGGAAGGCCAGGAGGACAGCAAGGATAAGAAGCAGGTCCATGCCGTCTTCTGGCAGGTGATCGTGCAGATCGTCGTGCTCGACGCGATCTTCTCGCTCGACAGCGTGATTACCGCCGTCGGCATGGTGCAGGACCTCGCGGTGATGATGATGGCCGTCATCATTGCCGTTGGCGTCATGCTTATGCTGTCGAAGCCGCTGACGCTGTTCGTCTCGAAGCATCCGACCGTCGTCATCCTCTGCCTCGGCTTTCTCATGATGATCGGCTTCTCGCTGATCATCGAAGGTTTTGGCATCCACATACCGAAGGGCTATCTCTATGCGGCAATCGGCTTCTCGGTCATCATCGAGGCGCTGAACCAGCTCGCACGCCACAGCAAGGAGCGGCTGATCACGCCGAGCAACATCCGTGACCGCACCGCCGACGCGGTGCTGGGCCTGCTCGGCGGCAAGCGCTCTCAGGGCACGCTCGGGCAGACGGTTGACTTGATCGCCGAACAGGCCGGCGAAGCCGAAGTCTTCTCGAACGAGGAGAAGGACATGATCCAGGGCGTGCTGGCACTGGCCGACCGTTCTGCCCGCTCGATCATGACGCCCCGCATCGACATCGACTGGCTCGACCTCGACAAGCCCCAGGCCGAACTGCAGCAGCTGATCCTCGACGTCGGCCATTCGCGCTTTCCGGTGGCGCGCGGCAGCCTCGACAATTTCATCGGCATCGCCAGCGCCCGCGATCTGCTACGCGACCTCCTGAAGGACGGCGCTGTCGATCTGGCGCGGTCGATCCGCCAGCCGCTCGTCGTGCATGAAAGCATCACGGCGCTGAAGCTGATGGAGCAGCTGCGGCTTTCGAACCAGGCGATTGCCGTCATTCTCGACGAGTACGGCGAGATCGAGGGCATGGTGACGACGACCGACCTGCTTGAAGCCATCGCCGGCGAATTTCCGGACGAGGACGACGAAAAACTGTCAATCGAGAGGGGCGCGGACGGATCGCTGACCGTCGATGGCTGGATCGACATCCGCCAGGCCTCGAAACTGGTCGACGCCGACCTCGTCGACGAAAACGACCGCTATTCGACGCTGGCCGGCTTCATCCTCTGGCGTCTCGGCCACCTGCCGCACGAGGGCGAGAACTTTGCCTCCGAGGACCTGGCTTTCGAGATCGTCAAGCTGGAAGGCCGCAACATCGCCAAGGTGCGGATCAGCCGGGTCGCGGAGCCGGCCTGACGTCATGCTGGCGTCATAGTTGGCGCCAATGGTCTGTCTGAAAAGACAGGGAGACATGACATGGCGTGGTCGGCAAACCAGTATGTGAAGTTCGAGGACGAGCGCACCCGCCCGGCGCGCGACCTGCTGGCGCAGGTGCCGCTTGAAACGGTTGCCCGTGCAATCGACCTCGGCTGCGGACCCGGCAATTCGACGGAGCTGATCGTCGAGCGCTTCGGTGCCACCGGGGTTTCCGGCCTCGACAGCGATCTCGACATGCTGGAGAGCGCGCGCCGGCGGATGCCCGGCACTACCTTCACGCAGGCGGATCTTGCGACCTGGCAACCGAGCGAAAAGACCGACCTGCTGTTTGCCAACGCCGTCTTCCAGTGGCTGCCCAACCATCTCGACATCTTCGACAGGCTGCTGGACGGCCTTGCGCCCGGCGGCGTGCTGGCGGTGCAGATGCCGGACAATCTCAACGAGCCGACACACCTGCTGATGGAAGAGACAACGCATGCCGGGCCCTGGCGTCCGGCGTTCGAGGCAAAGAGCGTCCGCCGCACTCCCCTCGCCGAACCCTCCGTCTATTACGACCGGCTGATCGGCAAGTCATCGCGCATCGACATCTGGCATACCATCTACAACCACCCGATGGCCGATGCTGAAGCGATCGTCGAATGGGTCAAGGGCACCGGCCTGCGCCCCTATCTCGACAACGCCGGCAGCACCCACCGCGATGAGTTCACTGCCGACTACCTGGAACGGGTCCGGGCAGCCTACCCCCCACTCGCCGACGGCCGCGTGCTGCTGCGCTTTCCGCGGATGTTTCTGGTGGTGGTGAAGGGCGGCTGAAGTTTGGCGCCCGGGCAACGGGCCTCGTCGGGACTATCATTGCTCGCAAAAGTTGCTATCGTATCGTTATTGCAAATTATAGATTTTTGTAGTAACAAAAATGGCGATTGTTTTCGATCCTGCAAAACGCAATGGTGCCCTATGGGAGCGTGGGCTGGACTTTGCGCGCTGCAGCGAAGTTTTTGCCGGTGATACCCTCACCAGAGAAGACGATCGAGCCGACTACGGCGAACAGAGGTTCATCACCGTTGGTTGGCTTGACGGCAGAATGATAATCGTCGTGTGGACACCACGCGATGGTCATGAGCGTATAATCAGCATGAGGAAGGCCAATGACCGAGAGCGAAAAGTCTACGCAGGCAGAATGGCATGACGAGGACGACGCGCCTGACCTTTCCACACCCGAATGGATCGAGAAATTCAGGAGCGTGCCCGTCAGGCGCGGTCGGCCGCTGATCGATACACCGAAGGAATCGACGACAATCCGGCTCGATGCGGATGTCCTGGAGCGGTTTCGCGAGGGTGGTCCGGGTTGGCAGACGCGCATCAACGCCGCGCTGCGCGAATGGCTGGACAATGAGGCATAGGCGACAGTCCGAATTTTTCCGAACCGCCGCCTTATATTACCGGATCAGACGAACTGGCTGAGCCCCGGGATCGAGCCGACGACCTCGTCGACGACTTCGTCACCGGCATATTGCCTTGCGACTGCGATGGTTTCCTTGGCGAGCGCCGAGATCTCGCTCATGCCGAGCCCCTGGCTCATCAGTTCCTGACCGAGCGCCATGATGCCGCCGCCAGCGCCGACGGCGCTCATGAGGCCTCCTAGCAGGCCGCCGCCGCCACCAGTCTCGGCACCATTGAACTGGGCTACGAGATCGGGCGCGCCAGGGATCGCCGTGATCATCTTCGAGACGGGGCCATCCGGCGCCTCGCGCTGCAGGAAGCCGAGCATCATGCCGACGGCGCGTTCGGCGATATCGGGGGCGATGCCTGCCTTGGCGGCGATCTGGTCTACGACTTCGTTCATGGGGCTCTCCTGCCACAGGGATTAAAGGGTAGCCTCAAGCGTATTTTGTTTGGCCTGCCAACTCAAGGCGACGCGAAGCGGGAGATAGCTTTTCTGCGATTATGGCAGTGCCCGCAGCAAGTTGTTGTTCCTGCGGAAGACCCCCTTTATAACTAAGCAATGTAAAACACGATCGCAGCCGGCAGGGCTGCCTGATCCGGTGGGGAGACGACGGATGGCTGACGACAAGGGACAGATCTTTCTCGGCGCCAGCCGCAAGCCGGACGACAGCATCGCCGGCAAGGAATACCTGTCGCTGAAGTTCGGCAACCGCCACGGGCTGGTGACCGGTGCTACAGGTACCGGCAAGACCGTATCGCTGCAGGTGATGGCCGAGGGCTTTTCGCGGGCCGGCGTCCCGGTCTTCTGCGCCGACATCAAGGGCGACCTTTCCGGCATTGCGGCGCGGGGCGAGCCGAAGGATTTCCTGCTGAAACGCGCCGAGGAGATCGGCCTCTCGCCGTATGAATTCGAGCAGTTTCCGGTGATCTTCTGGGATCTCTACGGCGAAAAGGGTCACCGCGTCCGCACCACGATTGCCGAGATGGGGCCGCTGCTGCTGTCGCGGCTGATGGATGCGTCGGAAGCACAGGAAGGCGTCATCAACATCGCCTTCAAGATCGCCGACCAGGGCGGATTGCCGCTGCTCGACCTCAAGGATTTCCAGGCGCTGCTCAACTACATGGGGGAAAACGCGTCTGCGCTTTCCAACCAGTACGGCTTGATCTCGAAATCCTCTGTCGGCTCGATCCAGCGCGGCCTGCTGGTGCTGGAGCAGCAGGGCGCCGAGCATTTCTTCGGGGAACCGGCCCTGAAGATCAGCGACATCATGCGCACCAGCCAGAACGGTTATGGCCAGATCTCGGTACTAGCCGCCGACAAGCTGATGATGAACCCACGTCTCTATGCGACCTTCCTCCTCTGGCTGCTGTCGGAACTGTTCGAGGAACTGCCCGAGATCGGCGATCCCGAAAAGCCGAAGCTGGTGTTCTTCTTCGACGAGGCCCACCTGCTCTTCGACGACGCACCGAAAGTGCTGACGCAGCGCGTCGAGCAGGTGGTGCGACTGATCCGCTCGAAGGGCGTCGGCGTCTATTTCGTCACCCAGAACCCGCTCGACGTGCCAGACACCGTGCTTGCCCAACTCGGCAACCGCGTACAGCATGCGCTGCGCGCTTATACGCCGCGTGAGCAAAAGGCAGTACAGAGCGCTGCCGAGACGTTTCGGCCCAACCCCGATTTCGATTGCGCCACCGTCATCACCACGCTCGGTACCGGCGAGGCGCTGGTGTCGACGCTGGAGGGCAAAGGCGCGCCGTCTATCGTCCAGCGCACGCTGATCCGCCCGCCTTCCGGCCGCGTCGGACCGATCACGGCTGACGAGCGCCAGAAGATCATGGCCAACAGCCCGGTCGCCGGCCAGTACGACCAGGATATAGACCGGGAATCCGCATACGAGATCCTGATCGCCCGGGCCAGCAAGGCTGCGGACCAGGACGCCGCCAAGCAGCACCCACAGGCTCAGCCCGCCGACAACGACAACGCCTCGGGCCGCTGGACCCTGCCCGGCTTTGGCGGAGACAAGGACGAGACCAAGGAAAAGCCGGCCGGACGGGCCGGCTATCAGCGGGAAACGGTGATGGAGGCGGCGCTCAAAAGTGTCGCCCGCACCGTGGCGACCCAGGTCGGGCGGGCGCTGGTGCGGGGTATTCTTGGCAGCCTGAAGCGGTAGCAAGCGCCGGGTGTGAAACGAGAAAACCGGAGTGAGCCCCGGTTCTGATCCCGGGGCTTTGGCGATCAACGCTTGCGGACGAACTCGGTGCGCAGGACGAGGCCCTTGATGGCGTCGTGGCGGCAGTCGATCTCTTCCGGATTGTCGGTCAGACGGATGGACTTGATGACGGTGCCCTGCTTCAGGGTCTGGCCTGCGCCCTTGACCTTGAGATCCTTGATCAGCGTGACGCTATCGCCGTCCTTCAGAACCGTGCCGGAGGCATCGCGCACTTCGACGGCACCGGAAGCGCCGGCAGCCTTTACTTCGGACGCGGGACGCCAGTCGCCTGTTGCCTCGTCATACACGTATTCGTCGTTATCGGCTGCCATCGAAATTTACTCCTGATGCAAAGATCGCCGCTTATAGCAGTCGCGCAATCAATCGCAACATCTCCTCACCCACCCTTCCTCTGGTCGAACCGGGCGCGGGCCTTCTCAACGTCCTGCAGGTTGTCGACCGTCCAGCTGTAGAGAGCGCGGAAAGGCGTTTTCAGCGAATGACCAAGGGGGGTGATGCTGTACTCGACGGCAACCGGCGATGTATCGATGACGCGGCGGTCGACGATCCCGTTGCGCTCGAGACGACGCAGGCTCTGGGTCAGGGATTTCTGGGTGATGCCCTCCAGCGTACGGCGGATCTCGTTGAAGCGCAGGGGGCCGTCGCAAAGGGCTGCCAGCAGCAGCACCGACCATTTGTCGGCGACCTGCTCCAGAAGCAGGCGGTGTGGGCAATCGGCGGCGCTGAGAACCTTTTTCCGGGGCTTGGCTGCGATATCTCCACCGGCTTCCCGCGACAACGCCTGCTGTTCTGACATGGTGGTTTCCTTTGAGCAACCTAGTGGCCGAAAAGTGCCTGATTGACACTAGGTATCCAGGATATACTAATCTGCCGCATCATCAATGCGGAGCCTTTCCATGAGTTCAACAGACGTATCCTCCTTGTTCCAGCCCTTCCGCGTCAAGTCGCTGGAACTGAAGAACCGCATCGTCATGGCGCCGATGACGCGCTCGTTCTCGCCGGACGGCGTACCGGGCGACAACGTCACCGCCTATTACCGCCGTCGCGCCGAAAACGAAGTCGGACTGATCCTTTCGGAAGGCACGGCGATTGACCGCCCGGCCGCCAAGAATGATCCCAATGTGCCGTTCTTCCATGGCGAAGCATCGCTTTCCGGCTGGAGCAACGTCATCGACGCCGTCCACAAAGCCGGCGGCAAGATGGGGCCGCAGATCTGGCATGTCGGCGCCGTCAGGAATGCCCGAACCGAGTGGGTTCCGCCATCGCCGATCGAGAGCCCATCGGGTCTCGAGGCTCCAGACGCACCATTCGGCGAGGCAATGAGCGACGAGACCATCGCTGACACGCTTGCCGCCTATGCGCGCGCTGCCGCAGATAGCAAGCGCCTGGGCTTCGACACACTCGAAATCCACGGCGCCCATGGCTATCTGCTCGACCAGTTCTTCTGGGGCCTTACCAATGTCCGCGACGACCGGTTTGGCGGCACGTCGATCAAGGAACGCTCGCGCTTCCCGATCGAAGTTGTCAAAGCCATCCGCGCCGCAGTCGGTCCGAACTATCCGATCATCCTGCGCCTCAGTCAGTGGAAGCAGCAGGACTACAAGGCCCGCCTGGCGGAAACCCCGGATGAAATGGCGGACTGGCTGGTGCCGCTGGTCGAAGCCGGGGTCGACGTGCTGCATTGCTCGCAGCGTCGTTTCTGGGAGCCTGAATTTGCCGAGATAGACGGAGAGAACGGCCTGAACTTTGCAGGCTGGGCGAAGAAGCTCACCGGCGCTGCCACTATCAGCGTCGGCTCGGTCGGCCTCTCCGGCGATTTCATGGCTGCTTTCGGCGGCGAAAGCTCTACGCCGACCGGTCTCGACAATCTGGTGCGCCGGATGGAGCGCGAAGAGTTCGACCTCATTGCGGTCGGCCGTGCGCTGATCAGTGATCCGGCCTGGGCCGCCAAGATCCATTCGGGCGAAACCGCCGCTCTCAAGGACTTCAGTCCTGCCGATTTCGGCCAACTGGTCTGATCTAGCCTCGATGAAGTGGGACGGCGGCGATTATCGCCTTGCCGCCGTCTCGTCATCCTGGTCTCATGCAGTTTGACTTTGATTTGCTCGAAGCAGTTTCGGGATTTCCCCTCATGCGCAACCGTTGTGTTTAGCGGCAGCGCTCCTCGCCAACATCATCATCTTGTTCCAGGACAAAAAAGGCCCCCTCCCGGCTGGGAGAAGGCCCTTCGTCTCACAACAAATGCTGGCTCAGGCGACGGTGACCGGCACTTCGGTCGTGGTGCGCATTGCGTGGCTGTAGGGGCAGACGATGTGGGCGGCAGCGGCGAGCTTTTCAGCCTCGGCCTTTTCCATGCCCGGGATGTGGACGGACAGCGCCACTTCGATACCGAAGCCGGTGCCGTCTTCGCGCGGGCCGATGCCGACCGTTGCGGTGATCTTTGTGTCATCCGGGATGCTGACCTTCTGCTGGCCGGCGACATACTTCAATGCGCCGAGGAAGCAGGCGGAATAACCGGCAGCAAACAGCTGTTCAGGATTGGTGCCGGCAGCGCCGTCGCCGCCCAGCTCCTTCGGAACCGTCAGCGTCACATCGAGTGCGCCGTTTTCAGATGCTGCGTGGCCTGCACGGCCGCCTGTTGCAGAAGCCTTGGTGGTGTAGAGAATAGGCATATCGCGTTTCCTTCTCGGTTGGACGATCTTGCTCGGTTGGATGATTTTATATATCGCGAAATCTAATTGTGTGCAATAGATATTTGCGGTTTGATTTTGGAAAGCCCCTGTGGGCAATTACATGGGAACTGAACGGCAGGATGAAATGGCAGAGCACGTGACAAGACGAGTGGTGCCCGACGAGGAAAAACGCCTCGAGCGGCAATTGTGCTTTGCCGTCTACGCCACGGCGCATGCGTTTACGCGTGCCTACAAGCCGATCCTCGACCGCGTCGGCCTGACCTATCCGCAATATCTGGTGATGCTGGTGCTGTGGGAGAAAAGCCGGCTGCCAGTGAAGGCGATCGGCGAGCAGCTGGATCTCGATTCCGGAACACTGTCGCCGCTGCTGAAGCGTCTCGAGCAGAACGGGCTTATCGTCCGGACACGCGATGCAGAGGACGAACGCCAGCTTATCGTGTCGTTGAGCGACAAGGGAGAGGCGATGAAAAGTGAGGTCGATGGCATCATGCTCGCCATCGGCGAGACCATCGGCTGCAGCATCGACGATATGGCAGGTCTTCGCGACCGCCTGCAGCAGTTGCGGGCCAATCTGACAAAATCAGACTGACCCGCATTTTCAAGGCCTATTACTGGATGACCATGATCGGTGCCTTTTCCGGCACGCGGTCGTAGACGTCGATGACGTCCTGATTCAGCATGCGGATGCAGCCCGACGATACGGCCTTGCCGATCGAATGCCAGTCCGGATTACCGTGCAGGCGGTAGAACGTGTCCTGCTTGCCCTGGAAGATATAGAGAGCACGCGCGCCGAGCGGGTTCTTCAGGCCCGGGCCCATGCCGCCGTTCTTGATCGAATACTTGACAAGTTCCGGCTGACGGGCAACCATTTCGTCCGGTGGGTTCCAGCGTGGCCATTTCTGGCGCCACTGGATAACGCCGGTGCCCTGCCAAGCGAAGCCTTCGCGACCGACGCCGATGCCGTAGCGCATTGCCGTGCCGCCGGGTTCGGTGATGTAGAGGAAGCGGGTGCGTGTATCGACGATGACCATGCCGGCCGGCTGTCCGGTGTCGTTGATGACGCGCTGGCGCCAGAACTTCGGGTCGATCTGCTGATACGGAATGGCCGGCAGGAGATAGCCGTTGTCTTCCATTGCAGCGTAGATCACGGCCGGATCTGGCTGTTCGCCCCGATAGCCGTTGCCGCCGAGCCAGCCGCTGATCATCGGCATCGGGTTGCGGTATTCGATGATCTGGCCGCCGGGACCGGCCGAAGAGGCGCAGCCGGCGAGCGTTGATGCGGCGCCGATGCCGGCGAAGGTCAGAAATTTACGGCGTGAAAGAGACGAAGGCAGGTTCATGTGTGAACATCATTCCATGGTGCGGGGGCGTCGGGCGGACAAAAACGACAAGTGCCGAATCAGTTTCGCCGATTGAAGACCATTCAAGCTTAACAAGCCTTTAAAGCGCCTGATCTTCCGCCGCTATCGCGCTTATGCAACAGCTCCTAAAATAGTAGACTGAGACGCCTACATCACGACAATTTGCGTATGGGCCGGCACGCGATTGTAGAGATCGATGACATCCTGGTTGAGCATGCGCACGCAGCCCGACGATGTCGGCTTGCCGATCGACTGCCAGTCCGGCGTCCCGTGGACACGGTACAGCGTGTCCTTGCCGTTGTTGTAGATATAAAGCGCCCGGGCACCCAGCGGGTTGGTCGGCCCCGGGTTCATGCCGCCGCGCTCGGCCGAGATCGGTCGCATGTCCGGCTCGCGCGCCACCATTTCCGCCGGCGGCGTCCAGCGGGGCCACTTCTGCTTCCACTGCACCACGCCCCGCCCGGCCCAGGCATAGCCTTCGCGACCGAGCCCTACGCCGTAGCGCATCGCCTTGCCGTTGCCCTCGACCAGATAGAGAAAGTAGTTCCGGGTATCGACGACGATGGTGCCCGGCCGCTCGGTCGACTGATAGCTGACCTCCTGGCGCAGGAAGCGCGGATCGATCCGGGAATAGGGTATGGCCGGAAGCGTGAAATCGTCTTCGTGCTGCTGGGCATACATTGCCTGGTGCACCGGATTGGAAACCGGCAGGCCATAGGTCTGGTGAAACTGAGTCTGGTAGATATTGCGCACCTGGGGCACCGGCTGCACCGGCAGGCGCTTGACCTTCTCGGGATCGATGCCTTCCGGCCGGTAGAAGACCGGCGCGGTTTCCTGGGCAAAGCGATCCGGATCGGTGGCGCCGGTGTCGGGAATGATGCTGCAACTTGCCAGCGCGAGGCAGGAGACAGTCGAAGCCAGCAACAGCAAACGGGAAAGGAGCATAGGACCAGCCATCATCGAGAACGCGCAAAAGGAGCAATCCAAAGCACCCTGCCAGCCACGGCTGGCGCGAGGCTGGTGTCGGGTGCAGAAGTAGGCAGTAGGCAGTAGGCAGTAGGCAGTAGGCAGTAGGCAGTAGGCAGTGAGGCAGTGAGGCAGTGAGGCAGTGAGGCAGTGAGGCAGTGAGGCAGTGAGGCAGTGAGGCAGTGAGGCAGGCTTGTCATCCAAATTGTGCTGGGTGGCGCAGTTATTTTGAGAAACCATCCAATGTGTTGTTTTCGACGCCGCCTCGCTCCTTTAGAACGACCTGAGGAGGATCGTATGACGCTGAACATTCTCGACCCGCAGGCTTTTGCCGCCACAGACCGCGAGGCTTGGCTGGCGCTGGTTGGCAAGGCGCTGAAGGGCGCTGATTTCGACCGCACGCTGGTGTCTGCGACCGACGACGGTATCGCCATCCAGCCGCTCTACGAAAGACGTGTGGCTGCAACACCGCTCGCGCGTCGCCAGCCATCGGCGGCCTGGGCGATCTCCCAGCGGATCGACGATCCCGATGCAACACGCGCCTTGTCGCAACTGGCCGACGATCTGGCCAACGGCGCCACGGCTGTCAGCATGGTGTTTGACGACAGCGCCCAGGGTTTTGGTACGGGGATCGGTGCCGGCGAGGAGGCCCTTGTCGCATCGCTCTTTGCCGCCACCGCAGGCTATCCCGTTTCGGTGCGGCTGGAACAGGGCGGCCAGTCGGTTTCCGTCGTCGACGACCTCATGCAGTCCGGCGCGTACCTGCCGCAGACAGTGCATTTCGGCATCGACCCCTTCACCCCGGCGGCCTTTGGCGGACGGCCTGTCGAGACGGCCGACCTCGGCACCCGCTTCCGGCAGCGGCAAGGGCTGGCACGCGGCGGCACCATCCTGAACGCTGACGGGCGGATCATCCATAATGCCGGCGGCACCGAGGCGGAGGAACTGGCCGTCATGGCAGCGGCAATCGCTGCCTATCTGCGCCTCCTGGAGGCCGAGCGCATTGAGCCGGAAGCGGTGCTCGGCGCCATCAGTCTCAACCTCTGCGCCGACCAGGACCAGTTTCTTACCATGGCCAAGGTGCGCGCCGCGCGGCTGCTCTTTGCCCGCATCGCAGAAGCCTGCGGTGTCGATCCAGCGATACGGCCGCATGTTTTCACTGAAACCAGCTACCGCATGCTGACGCTACGCGATCCCGAGACCAATATTCTGCGCAACACCATCGCGGTATTTGCCGCCGGCACGGGCGGCGCCGACGAGATTGCCGTCCTCCCCCACACCCTCGCCCACGGCATTCCCGACCCGCTGGCGCGACGCCTGGCGCGCAACACGCAGCTTATATTGACCGCCGAAAGCCACCTCGACCACGTCTCCGACCCATCCGCAGGCTCCGGCGGCCTCGAGGCGTTGACCGATGCACTTGCGGCAAAAGCCTGGGCGCTGTTCGGCGATATCGAACGCGCAGGCGGCTTGCAGACCGCCATCGCCAATGGCAGCCTGGCATCGATGGTGGCGCAATCCCGACAGAAGCGTCCGTCTGGACTGATTGTAGGGACGACACTGTTTGCTGCGGAAAAGGAGCGGCTCGTCACGGTGCTGGGACCTCGGACCACAGTTGCCACTGTCGGCGTGCGGCTGGTGCGACGGGACGAGGAGACGGTATTATGATGGTCGAACAGGGTGCCGCTGGTCGGAACTTGATGGCTCGAAGCCAACGGCCGCAAGAGGATATCGATGTCCAAACAGTCGACGACAGTACCGATCCCTCCCTCATTCCTGTGCTCGTCACAGGAATCCAGCACGCCCAAGTCCTTGGGCGGAAAAGACTCTTGCGCTCGTGGCACCGGCCCCCTCAAGGCGCAGACGCGCCTTGGCTGGATTCCTGTGACGAGCGCAGGAATGAGGGAGGATGGGGTGATGCTCGGGAAAAGGGAGTGGCCCCGGGGCGCAGGTTATCGATAGGTGGCCAAGAAGGCCGAGTGACATCTGCCTTACGACCATGCGGCCTGACAGCCCCCTCCTGGAAACAGGACCATCTTGCGACACAGAGCGCATCCCCCTCCCTCATTCCTGTGCTCGTCACAGGAATCCAGCACGCCCAAGTCCTTGGGCGGAAAAGACTCTTGCGCTTGTGGCACCGGCCCCCTCAAGGCGCAGACGCGCCTTGGCTGGATTCCTGTAACGAGCACAGGAATGAGGGCGAATGGGGCGGTGCCTTTCGAAAATCGATGAGCCGGTGGCTGTGGTCTTTGGGCTTGTTGATGAAGGGGCGTGGCGGGGCACTCGTGCCGGTCATGGGCTTGGGAGATATCGTATGAGCCGCATTCCTGATTTTTCAGTCCTGCCCTGGGTTCGCCCTAACCTTCCGACGGTCGCCGAAACCGGTGATGCCTGGGAGACGCCTGAGGGGATTGACGTCAACCGTCGCTATGGCGAGGCGGAACTGACCAATGTCCCGTTTCTCGAGACCTATCCGGGGGCAGCGCCCTTCATCCGGGGCCCCTACCCGACGATGTATGTCCAGCAGCCATGGACGATCCGCCAATATGCCGGTTTCTCGACGGCCGAGGCGTCGAACGCATTTTACCGGCGCAATCTGGCGGCCGGACAGAAGGGGCTTTCGGTGGCCTTCGACCTTGCCACCCATCGCGGCTATGACAGCGACCATCCGCGCGTCGCCGGCGATGTCGGCATGGCCGGCGTGGCGATCGATTCGATCCTCGACATGCAGCAGCTGTTCGACGGCATTCCGCTTGGCGAGATGAGCGTTTCGATGACGATGAACGGTGCGGTGCTGCCGATCATGGCGCTCTACATCGTTGCCGCCGAGGAACAGGGCGCGTCCGAGGACAAGTTGTCCGGCACCATCCAGAACGACATTCTCAAGGAGTTCATGGTCCGCAACACCTATATCTATCCGCCGCAGCCCTCGATGCGGATCGTCTCGGACATCTTCAGCTATACCAGCCGAAGGATGCCGAAATTCAACTCCATTTCGATTTCCGGCTACCACATGCAGGAAGCCGGTGCGACGGCTGACCTTGAACTTGCCTACACGATTGCCGACGGCATCGACTATGCGCGGGCCGGCGTTGCTGCCGGGCTCGATATCGACAAGTTTGCCCCGCGCCTGTCGTTCTTCTGGGCCGTCGGGATGAACTTCTTCATGGAGGTGGCAAAGCTCAGGGCCGCGCGACTGCTCTGGGCGGCACTGATGCAGAAGAATTTTGCGCCGAAGGATCCGAAGTCGCTGGCGCTACGCACCCATTGCCAGACCTCCGGCTGGTCCCTGACGGCGCAGGACCCGATGAACAACATCGTCAGAACCATGGTCGAGGCGATGGCGGCGACGCAGGGGCATACCCAGTCGCTGCACACCAACGCCTTCGACGAGGCGCTGGCGCTGCCAACTGATCATTCCGCCCGCATTGCCCGCAACACGCAGATCCTTCTGCAGACGGAATCCGGCACCAGCCGCATCATCGATCCCTGGGGCGGCTCGGCCTATGTGGAACGGCTGACCCACGATCTCGCTGCCCGGGCGCTAAGCCATATCGAGGAGGTCGAGGCGCTCGGCGGCATGGCGAAAGCCATCGAAACCGGTATTCCCAAGCTGCGCATCGAGGAAGCCGCAGCCCGGACGCAGGCGCGTATCGACAGCGGCCGGCAGGTGGTTGTCGGGCTCAATGTCTCCCGCCTCGCCGAGGAGCGCGACGTAGATGTGCTGACGATCGACAACTCCGAGGTGCGCGCCCGGCAATTGTCGAAGCTGCAGCAGTTGAAGGGTTTGCGCGATACCGCCGCCACGGAGCAGGCGCTGGATGCGCTGACGCTGGCGGCCCGCAATGGAGAGGGCAACCTGCTCGATCTCGCGGTCAAGGCGGCGCGCGCAAGGGCTACCGTCGGCGAGATCTCGCTGGCGATGGAAAAGGCATTCGGCCGGCATGTGGCCGAAGTGCAGACGATCTCCGGCGTCTACCGCAGCCAGGTCGGCGACAACGATCCTGTGTTCAACGCCGCCGTTGCCGCCGTCGAGGGGTTCCGGAGAGCACGGGGTGCGGCGCCGCGCATTCTGGTTGCCAAGATGGGCCAGGACGGCCACGACCGGGGCCAGAAGGTCATCGCTTCGGCCTTTGCCGATATCGGCTTCGACGTCGTCGTCGGCACGATGTTCCAGACGCCGGAGGAAGTGGCCGATCTTGCGGTGCGCGAAGGCGTCGATATCGTCGGCGCGTCTTCGCTGGCCGCCGGTCACCTGACGCTGGTGCCGGAGTTGAAAAGCGCCCTCACCCGCAGGGGTGGCGCCAGCATCCTGATCGCGGTCGGCGGCGTCATTCCGGCTCAAGATTTCGCCACCCTCCGGGCCGCCGGCGCCGACGCGATCTTCCCGCCCGGCACCGTCATCGCCGAGGCGGCGCAGTCACTGATCGAACGGATGATGCCAGCGTGACGACGGCCACGGGAAGGGCGCCATATTCTATCCTGTGTTGAGATTTACCAGGTCGGTTGCATCGGCAATGATGGGGTGGCAATGTCTATGCCTCTGATAAAGCAGAGATAGAGCAAACCATCACGCAAAAGGCACAACCTTGAAACCTTCACCGATAGCATCAATCTTTTCGGCACTGATTTTTCTGAGTGCATGCTCAACCACGTCCCCGTCAAACCAGGCATCGACCTCGGATGCCTGTGGTGCATCCCGATATCAAAAGTTCGTAGGCGGTCCATCCTCTGCGACAGTGGGGCTCAAAATACCCGGAGACTCCCGCCACTACGGCAGCCAGGAACGTGTCGCCACAGATACGCCCACGCGTCTCAATTTTGTCCACAGCGGCACAGCATTCGAGAGTGTCACCAACCCGAAATCGACCGTGATACGGGTGTTCTGCGGATAACGCCGCCCATTTTTGCGCGACAGGCTAGGCCGCAATACCCTTGAAGAACTGGATACTGCGTTCGATTTCGGCCGGCAGAGCAGAAAAGTGGCCGCCCGGGATGACGTCGACGTCCATGTTGACATGCGCCTCGCGGGCCCGTTTCGACAGGATGCCGACGCGGGTGACGAAGTGCACCTCTTCCGAGCCGTGCATCACCTTCATCGGGCACTTGAAGCTGTGAGCATAGCAGACAGGCGAGCGCATCTGGAATTCGCGCGGGTCCTTGTCGTCGAAGCGGATATCCTGCGGGTACCTGTTGAAGAAGGCGAAAGAGTCCGGATTTCCCGAGATCGGCGCGGCGGCGCGAAAACGCCGCGTCGACATCGCCGTCAGCATGGCCAGCGTGCCGCCGATGCTGTGGCCGGCGAGGAACATGCGATGCGGATCGACGCCCGGCATGTGGCGCAGCCGGTCCGAGGCGGCCAGCACGTCGTCTACCTCGTCGTAGAAGCCGGAGAAGTTACCCTTCTGGCCATTTTCGCCGCGCATGCTGGGGATCATCACCACATAGCCGGCATCTATGTATGGCTTCATCAGCTGCCAGTGGCCCTGGCCGATCGCATTGCCGCCATGCAGGAAGAGGACTGCCGGGCGCGGCGTACGGGTGCGCTCGAAGCGCGACACCCAGGCGACAAGCTCGAGCTCTCCGCCATAGCCGCTGCGGTAGAAGATCTGGTTTGCACCTTCGGGAGCGACGAGCGCTTCGTATTTATCCGGCGCCGGTCCCTTGACGAGCAGGTTGGTGCGGAACTTGCGGCGCTCCCGCTGATAATCGCCGCTCATCTGCGCCGGTGCGGTGTTGGAAACATCCGATGCCTTTGCAGCCGGGGCCGGCTGCGCAGCGGCCGCCGGCGCCGGTGGTGTCGTCGAAGCAGCAGGCGGCGTGGTGGCGCGGGAGGCAACGGAGGCTGCACGGGCGGAGATCGGAAGGAGCACGCTTGCGGCAAGGCCGGTCAGAACAGCACGGCGGCGGTGGGAGAACTCAGGTACATCAGTCAAAGTCAAAGCTCCGTCGTGGTTCCCCGCCAGACCAAGTCTGCACGGGTTGAAAGTCGGCGCCAACTCACTTTGTGGTGAGGATTCGCATTGACGCTAATATTCGGCGGGAGAGGTCTTGGCGTCAATCATTGCCACCAGTGTTTCCAGCCGATCGGCCTCGAAAGGCGGTTTATCCTGCCGCAAACGGGCGATCCGCGGGAAGCGCATGGCCACGCCGGACTTGTGCCGGCTCGAGCGGTTGATGCCCTCGAAGGCGACCTCGACCACGAAGCCGAATTCACGCTCCGCCCTCACCGACCGTACCGGACCGAAGCGCTCGACCGTGTTGTTGCGCACGAACTTGTCGAGCACCTCCAGCTCGGCATCCGTGAAGCCGAAATAGGCCTTGCCGACCGGCACGAGCTGCTCTCCCTCCGGTGTCGTCGACCAGACGCCGAAGGTGAAATCGGAATAGTAGCTCGAGCGCTTGCCGTGGCCGCGCTGGGCATACATCAGCACCGCGTCGATGTTGAACGGATTTCGCTTCCACTTGAACCACGGCCCCTTGGCGCGGCCAGCTGTGTAGGGGCTGTCGCGGCGCTTGATCATCACCCCTTCGATGACAGGATCGGGGGGGGCTGCGCGGAGCCTGTCGAGCTCGTCCCAGTCGGTGAAATCGACGAGTGCCGAGAGATCGAAACGGTCGTGCGGCGCGTGCTCGATGATCTCGGCCAGCCGGTTGCGACGCTCGATGAAACCCCGGGCGCGGACATCCTCGTCGCCGTCGAACAACAGGTCGTAAGTGCGGATGAACGCCGGGTAGTCGGCGAGCATCTGGGCGTTCACCGTCTTGCGGTTCAGCCGCTGCTGGAGGTCGGAGAACGTACGGGTCGGGTTGTTCGAGCGCGCGGTGCCGCCGATCAGCAGTTCGCCGTCGATGACGCCCTCGAAGGTGATGGCGTCCACCACGTCCGGGAAGGCGCCGGAGATATCGTCGCCCGAGCGCGAGTAGACCTTCGACGTCGAGCCCGAGCGCGACAGCTGGACGCGGATGCCGTCCCATTTCCATTCGGCGGCAAAGTCCTTCGGGTCGAGGCCGTCGAGATTGCCGGGCTCGACCGGGTTTGCCAGCATGACGGAGTGGAAGATCGCCGGCGTTGCCAGCAGCGGCCGGTCGCCCTTGCCCTCGAGCCACTGGAAAAGCGTCACATAGGGTGGCTCCAACCCGTGCCACAGCGTCTCGATCTCGGTGACGTCCTTGCCCGACAATTCAGCCAGCGCCTGCTTGGCAAGCCGCGCCGACACACCGATGCGCATGGCGCCAGTGGCAAGCTTCAGGAAGGCGAAGCGACCGGAGGGATCGAGCCTGTCGAGCATGTCGCGCACGAACCCACGCACCTCGGTGCGGCCGAGCGCATTCATCTCGTCGATGACCTGGCCGAGACCTGGCTTATCTGTCGGCGCCCGCTCGATATCGGCGTCATTGTCCCAGACCAGCGAGATTGTCTCGGCGAGATCGCCGACGTAGTCGTAGGAATAGCGGAACAGCACCGCATCCATCCGCTCCAGCACCAGCTCGCGCAGCATCGCCGGCTTGACGTTGCGCACATCGAGCGTGCCGGCAATGGCCGCCAAGCCATAGCCGCGGTCAGGATCCGGCGTGTCGCGGAAGTAATCGGTCAGCAGCTTCAGCTTGCCGTTCCGGCTCGGCGTCAGAACCAGGCGATCGAGGAGATCGGCGAAGGCTTTCATGAGTATGCACCCTCCCCTTCATGGGGAGGGTCGGCGCGTAGCGACGGGGTGGGGTGACTGCCACAAGCTCCGACCTTGCCGCAGATCACCCCCACCCGCGGCTTTGCCGCGACCTCCCCCATCGAGGGGGAGGTAAAGAAACGCAGCGCTTCCACCAATCCCGCCTCAATCGCTCCCCCGGCCTCAGTCCCCTCCTTCCCCTCATTCCTGTGCTCGTCACAGGAATCCAGTGCAGCGCGTCGGCGCTGCGTGAGACTGTCGCAGTGAGGCAAAGGTCCTCTCACCGTGCAGACGCACGGTGGCTGGATTCCTGTGACGAGCACAGGAAAGAGGGAGATGGGAGCTTCTGCACGTGTCCCAAACAACGCTGCCTGGGAAGCTGCAGCCGGTAGACGATGATGCATCAATCCCCCTCGTCCTCATATCCAACCAGATGCAACGGCTTGGCTTTGATGCCCTGCAGCTCGCACCAGCGGACGAGGGCTTCCTCGCGGCCGTGCGTCACCCAGACTTCCTGGGGCTGCAGCTCGGAAATGGTTTCCAGCAGTTCCGGCCAGTCGCAATGGTCGGAGATGACAAGCGGCAGCTCGACGCCGCGCTGCTTGGCGCGTTGGCGGACCATCATCCAGCCGGAGGCGAAGGCGGAGACGGGGTCGTGGAAGCGTCGCGCCCAGCGGTCGGCGAACGCCGAGGGCGGGCCGACGACGATGGCGCCGTGGAATGTCGTCTGGTCGGCGCGGCTTTCGATGGTTGCCGGCCGGAGCTCGCCGAGCGCGATGCCCTGGCTCTCGTAGTAATCGCACAGCCGCGTCAGCGCGCCGTGGATATAGATCGGCTCGTCATAGCCGCAATCGCGCAACAAACGGATGACCCGTTGCGCCTTGCCGAGCGCGTAGGCACCGACCATGTGGGTACGGTCGGGAAACTGCTTCAGCGAAGCAAGCAGCCGACGCGTTTCGGCCATCGGGTCCGGATGGTGGAAGACCGGCAGCGCAAAGGTCGCCTCGGTAATGAAGACGTCGCAGGGCACGGAGACATAGGCGGCGCAGGTGGGGTCCGGGCGACGCTTGTAGTCACCGGATACGACGATGCGCAGGCCGTCTTTCTCGATGGCGATCTGCGCCGAGCCGAGCACATGGCCGGCGGCATGAAAGCTGACGGTGACGCCGTTGACGACGATCTCCTCGCCAAAGCCCGCCGCCTGCTCGCTGCCGGCAAAGCCCTCGCCGTAGCGAATACGCATGATATCGAGCGTCTGGCGTGTGGCAAGCACATGGCCATGGCCGGGCCGCGCATGGTCCGAGTGCCCATGGGTGATCAACGCCCTGTCGACCGGACGCACCGGGTCGACATAGAACCCGCCAACCGGGCAAAAAAGCCCTTCCGGGGCGGGGTAAAGCAATGCATCTGGCCTCATGGAGGACAAGATAGCGACAGTTTGCCGGACGGCCAGAGGCGGCTGCGCTTTCGCGCAAATTTAGATGGGTCAACGGCGGATCTCGATGGCTGCGCTGTCGCAACGGCCGGCATGTGCTGGGGCGGTTTCTGCTTGTCGATGGGGCGCAAAACGGTGATACCTTCGGTGCTTGCGAGGGCGCATCGACAGACTGCTGTCTTGAACAACACGGCCATGTGCGATTGCGATGCAGACAAGGAGGATGTCTTGGCAACCCATTCGATGCGCGTCGGGCTGGCGCAAATCATGCCGGATGCGGACGTTGGTACCGCGATTGCCTCGGCAGCCAAGGCAGCCGCCGATGTCTTGGTGTTTCCGGAAATGTTTTCCAACGGTTACAGCCGCTATGATGGCGCGGATGCGGGCTCCAGAGCGTCCTGGATCGATGGAGCAGTGGTAACGGATGGGGAATACGTGAAGCGGTTTCGCGACGCAGCGCGCAAGCATGGTATTGCCGTCGTGGCAACCTTTCTCGAACGGGCCGAACCCAGGCCCTTCAACGCTGCAGTTCTGATCGACAGTGACGGCGAAATCGTGCTGCAGCAGAGAAAGCGACACATCTGCCATTTCGACATACCGGAAGATGCCTGCGCACCGGGCGACCGCTCCAGTGTCGTTCGCCTTTCGACCCGGAACGGCGATGTTGCCGTTGGCATCATGATCTGCATGGACCGCGAGTTTCCCGACGTGGCGTCCGACCTCGTCCGCTTGGGCGCCGAGGTCATTTTCGTGCCCAACAGCAGTCCTCTTGTCGATGACCCCGAGGTGGGCGATGTCCGCGTGGCAGGCATCCGCGCCATGGCGTTCCAATCGGTTGTTGGTGTCGCCGTGGCCAACTATCCGGCACCGAAGAACGACGGCCGGTCTCTTGCCGTCGATCCCCTAGGACGGATTGTTTGCATGGCAGGAGAGCAAAGCGAGATCGCCTTTGCGGACTTCGATCTGGAAATGATCAGGGCGACGCAGGAAAAAGAGTGGTTCCGGCGTGTGTGATAGACCGGGATTGCGTCTCGTCCGATTTTATCGGCATCATGAAGGGAGCATAAGGCGAACTCCCTTGCATTCGAGGAGCCGAGCATGATTTCCCGACGTGAGTTGATGCTTGGCGCTTGTGCGGCGGCGGCGAGTGCGGCAGCGGTTTCGCGGGCGCTGGCGGGGCCGGCGGGGAATGTGGCTGCCTCGGATATGCGCGGTGCCATCGATGGCGTGGCGTTTCGCAAGCGGGTGTCGGCGGATGGGCTGCAATCGATGATCGATGCGGCAGCTCGGAACAAGGGGCCGGTGATGCTGCCGGCAGGCAACTACACGGCCTCGAACCTCACCCTCCCCGATAATACGCGGCTGATCGGCGTCCCCGGGGCGACGCGCATCGTCTATGGCGGCGGCGGCTTTCTGATGAAGGCGGCCGATGCCGGGCGGATCGAGATCTCCGGCGTCGTCATCGACGGGGGGAACCTCGGGCTGGCCGTGGATGCCGGCGGGCTGCTGCGGTTCGATGGCGTTGGCGATTTGCTGCTGAGCAGTTGCGAGATTACCGGCAGCGCCGGGAATGGGCTGCATCTGGAGCGCTGCGGGGGCAGGATCGAGCGCAACCGTATTTCGGGCGCGGCACACGCCGGCGTCTATGCGGTCCAGTCGAACGCCCTGACCATCACCGGCAACCGTGTCGAGGATTGCGGCAATGGCGGCATTCTGGTGCATCGCTGGCAGAAGGGCGAGGATGGCAGCGTCATCTCCGGCAACCGCATCGCCCGCATCGGCGCCCGCGACGGCGGCACGGGGGAGAACGGCAACGGCATCAACGTCTATCAGGCCGGCAATGTCATGGTGACCGACAACCACATCGCCGACTGCGCCTTTACAGCGGTGCGAGCCAACTCCGCTTCGGACGTGCAGATCAGCGACAACCAGTGCCTGCGCTCCGGCGAGACGGCGATTTTCTGCGAATTCGAATTCGAGGGCGCTGTCGTGTCGGGCAACCTGATCGACGGCGCCGCCAATGGCATCGCCATTGCCAATTTCGACAAGGGCGGCCGGCTCGCCAGTGTGACCGGCAACGTGGTGCGCAACCTGTCGCTGTCGGCGCCCTATGCACAAGACGGCGGTTTCGGTATCGGCATCTCGGCTGAGGCAGACACGCTGATTTCGGGCAACGTCATCGAAAACGCGCCGCTCTGGGGCTTCAAGCTCGGCTGGGGGCCTTATATGCGCAACCTCGTCGCCTCTGGCAACATCGTCCGTAATGCGCCTGTCGGGTGCGCGGTGTCGGTCGCCGACGGGGCGGGATCGGCGGTGATTTCGAACAACCTGTTCGAGGCCGCTAGCCAGGGGGCAATCGTCGCCTTCCTCTGGGACAAGCCTGCATCGGCCGACCTCGTGACCGGCAGCACGGCCTATCCGCACCTGACCATCCTCGGCAACCGCTTGGCGTAGCGCGACCGATCAAAAGCTTTCATCGCTGCATCAACGCCAGCTGCTTCCGTTCGCCTGCGCTGCCAGATAGGTTTGTAGGCATAAGCAAATAGAGGGAACCTTCATGCTGACGATTTATGGCGTCTATCGCTCGCGCGCATCGCGCAACTACTGGATGGCAAACGAACTGGGGATTTCGTTCAAATCCATACCCGTCATGCAGGCCCACCGTCTGGACGAGCCTCTGGCGCCGGGCGCGCCGATCAACACCATGTCGCCGGAGTTCCTCGCCATCAACCCGATGGGGCTGATCCCGAGCATTACCGACGGCGACTTCGTCATGCACGAGTCGCTCGCCATCAACCTCTACCTTGCGCGCAAGCATGGTGGGCCGCTCGCTGGCCAGACGGCGGAAGAGGACGGCCTGCTGTCGATGTGGACGATCTTCGCCGCGACGGAACTGGAGCCGCACAGCATCCGCCTTGTCCAGACCTACGACCGTGGGGAACAGGGCACCGATGCCGGCAAGGCCACGATCGCGGTGGCCTGCCGCCTCCTGAAGCGGCCACTGGACGTGCTGGAGAAGCATCTCTCGGCGAACGGCCATTTTGTCGGCGATCGCTTCACGGTCGCCGACCTCAACGTTGCCGAAGTGCTTCGCTATGCCCAGAGCGAAGCTGCATTGTTCGATGCGCGTCCGGCGCTCGATGCCTGGATCAAGCGCTGCCAGTCGCGCCCCGCCTACCTTGCCATGCAGGCGACGCGCGGGCAGGAAAAAGGCTGAGGCTCAGCCCTTTTCGATGGCGAGCGCCTGCTGCACGGCCGCCCGGTCGCGCATGCGCTCGCCATGCGCCTTGACCTTGGGAAACCGGTCCATATCGACGCCGTCACCGGGCAGCCAGTTGGCGACGGTAAAGAGATAGCCGTCGGCCACGGAATAGTTGGCGCCGAGCACCCAGGGACCAGCCAGCAACTGGTCCTCGATCAGCACAAAGCTCTCGGTCATTGTCTGCGATACCTTGGCCTTCATCGTCTCGATGGCGGCTGCATCGTCCGACCAACGACTGCCCCGGCGCCCGTGAGAGTGGTTCACGTGGACTGTCGAGGACAGGTAGTTGTTGAACGCCTGCATGACGGCAAATGCGAAGGAGTCGTCGAGCGGCGCCAGTCGCACGTTGCGCGAGACCTGAGAGATATAGGCGAGGATCGCCGGCGTCTCCGTTATGACGCCACGCTCGGTCACCAGCGTGGGCACCCTGCCCTTCGGATTGAGTTTCAGATACTCCGGCGTCTTCTGATCGCCCTTGGAAAGATCGATGCGGCGCGGCTCGTAGGCGATGCCGGATTCCTCCATGGCGATGAGGCTCGCAAGTGCACAACTTCCTGGCGAATAATACAAAACTGTCATGATGATTCCTCTCCCTTGGGGGAGCAGAATAAGCGCGTTTCTCACCGAAGTGAAAGGCCATGCGTCGGAAAATCGGAGGATAAGAGGGCGATAGATCGCCCCCTGCCGACTTCAGGCGCAGCCCGGAACATCCTCGAGGCGGTTCCACACGGGAATGCCCCGTTCCCTGGCGATGCGCACATCGTTGTCGGCGCCCTTGGATGCGCCCTCCAGGCGGAGCACGCCGTCGCAAAGCGCCAGAAGCCGGCCGGCAACAGGATGGAAAATGGCCTCGTAAAGGTCGTCGCCCACGGTTTTTCCACCGGCGGCATTCCAGACGGGCAAGGCAACCCACTCGCCGATCATCGGCACATGGCCGGCCTCGAACAAGCGGTGCGACGGCGCTTCCAGCCGCTTCAGGTTTTCCGCCATTTTCACCGGGTCGTCGTTCGTGCCGGAGCGATAAGGGCCGGCAATCAATATCAACATGGTCTGTCTCCCGTCGCCTGATGCGACAATTTGCACGAATATCGATAATATTGCTGGAATGTCGAGTCATATTTCGTATTATGCGTAATATCGTTTAACTTCGTGCAGGAAACCGGCATGCTGACGAACCAACGCAAATCGACGATCCAGGCGGCCTTGCGCAGCGACGGACAGGTGATTGCCAAGCAGATGGCGGAAATGCTCGGCGTGTCGGAAGACACCATCCGGCGCGATCTGCGCGAGATGGCAGCCGAGGGGCTGCTGCTCAGGGTGCACGGCGGGGCGATGCCGCTGTCGCCGGACTTGCCGGACCTGTCTGCCCGCCGCAGCCTGTCGTCCGGGGAAAAGCAGCGGCTCGGCGCCTATGCCGCCGGCATGATCCGCCCTGGCCAGACGGTGTTCCTCGATGGCGGCACGACGAACGCCGAAATTGCCCGGCAGCTGCCACGGGGCTTTGCCTTCACCGTGATAACGCACAGCCCGACGATTGCCGGCGAACTGGAGCATCATCCGACGGCCGAGGTCATCCTGATCGGCGGCCGGATCTACAAACATTCGATGGTTTCAACCGGAGCGAGTGCGATGGCAACGATTTCACTGGTGCGGCCGGATATCTTTTTTCTCGGGGTTACCGCCGTCCACCCCGCTCATGGATTTTCGACGGGCGACTTCGAGGAGGCGGCCATCAAGCGGCATATCTCGGCATGTTCCGCCGAGACGTTCGTGCTGGCCACTCCTGACAAGCTCGACGCATCGTCGCCGTGTCATATCCTGCCGCTGGCATCCGTGGCCGGCATGGTCCTGCCCGGCCCGCTGCCGGAGGCCGATCTCCAGCCCTATCGCGATGCCGGGCTAGGGATCCAACTGGCGTGAGCGCCTGCCTCGGCGAATTTTCCGGGGTTCAGATGGTCGCCCTGACGTCGCCGACATGGATGCCGTTCCAGTTGTGCATCGACTTTGTGGCCATGGCCATCAGTCCGGCGTGGATCTCGCCATCGGTCTCGAAAAACCGGGCGAGCGTGGCGGCGATCATCGCCTCGGCTGCGCGGCCGGTGCCATCGTCGCACTTGACGGCGATGGCGACGCCCTGTTCCGGGATGGCAGCGCAGAACACGCCCTCGGCGCCGGTCTTGCAGAAGATCTTGCCGGGTGCGATCTGCATCAGTTCCGTGCAGGCGCGGCCGCTGCCGGCGACATAGAAGGGCTCAGCCATGCAGGCCTCGATCAGCCGGCGCGAGGCCTTGGCACGCAACGCGCCGAGACCCTGGCCGGTCGCCATCTTCGCAAAGCCGTGCGCGAGAGCGCGCAGCGGCACGGCATAGGTCGGGATCGAGCAGCCGTCCGTGCCACAGACGTCGGCGCCGAGTGTGGCACCGGTCAGGTCTTGCATCGTGTCGCGGATTTGCTGCTGCAGCGGATGCTCGTAGCCGACGTAGCCCTTGCTATCGATGCCCTGGTGGCAGCAGGCGCAGACGAAACCGGAGTGCTTGCCGGAGCAATTGTTGTGGAGCGCCGTCGGCTTCTCCAGCGTGCGGGCCTGGTGGATCAGGGTCTTCTGGTTGGAAGACCAGTGGGCGCCGCATTCCAGCGCCTCGACATCGCGGCCAGCGCGCGCCAGCATCGAGGCTGCCAGCGCCACATGCTCGTCTTCGCCATTGTGGGAGGAACAGGCCAGCGCCAGTTCCTTGTGGCCGAACCCATAGGCATCGGCAGCACCGCTTTCGACCAGCGGCAGGGCCTGCATCGCCTTGCAGGCGGAGCGCGGAAACACGCCGGCATCGATATCGCCGCGTGAAAACACCACGCTGCCGTCGCCGTCGACGACAACGATCGTGCCGCGATGACGGCTCTCGACAAGCAAACCACGGGTAACTTCGACGGTGACGGGATTGGTCATGATGGCATCCGATGCTGGTGGGGTCGAGCGGTGATAGCGTTTGGGGCGACGCTTGCCAACCGTCCTCGCGCGCGCCGTTGGCGCTGCCCCCCCCCCCCCCCGGCTCACAGAGGGCCGATGTGTCCGCTCATTCCACGCGGAGCATGATCTTGCCGATGTGGCTGCTGGTCTCCATCATCTTATGGGCTTCGACGACATCCTCGAAGGCAAATGTGTGGTGGATCAGCGGGGCGATGGTGCCGGCATCCAGCAGCGGCCAGACCTGCGACAGGAGATCGTCGCGGATGGCGCGCTTTTCTTCCGCCGTGCGCGGCCGCATCGTCGAGCCCGTGACCGTCAGGCGCTTGACCATGATCGGCGCCAGGTTGACCTTCTCGGCGATTGAGCCGCTGAGGAAGGCGATGATCGACAGACACCCGTCCTTGGCAAGGGCAGCAAGGTTCTTTTCCAGATAGGCAGCACCGACCATGTCGAGAACGATGTCGACGCCGCTTTCTGTCTCCGCCTTGATGACCTCGACGAAATCCTCGTCGCGGTAGTTGATCGCCCGCTTGGCGCCGATCCTGACGCAGGCGTCGCATTTATCCTTGGAGCCGGCCGTGGTGAAGACCTCGGCGCCGAAAGCACGGGCAAGCTGGATCGCCGTGGTGCCGATGCCGCTGGAGCCGCCGTGTATGAGGACGCTCTCGCCCTCGGTCAGCCCCGCCATCTGGAATAGATTGGCCCAGACGGTGAAGTAGTTTTCCGGCAGCGCCGCAGCGCGAACCGCGTCGTAGCCATTGGGGAAGCGCAGCGCCTGGGAGGCGGGAACGGCGCAGTATTCGGCATAGGCGCCGCCATTGGCGAGCCCGCAGATCTTGTTGCCGATGGCAAATTCGGTAACGCCGGGTGCGACGTCGACCACCTCGCCAGCCACTTCAAGGCCGAGGATCGGGCTGGCATCCTTGGGGGCCGGATAGTTTCCCTGGCGCTGCGCGACATCGGGGCGGTTGACGCCTATTGCCTCGACCCGCACGAGAACCTCGCCGGGCTTCAGCACCGGCAGCGGCTTGCGGACAATGGTCATCACCTCGGGGGCGCCGAAGGACGGCAGGTCGACGCAGCGCATATCAGTTGGCAAAGGCATCTGGCTCTCCATGACATCAGGGAGAGACGCACATAGGTCAGCGGGAGCGGAAATAAAAGGCGCGACGTCGTGGGGCGTCAATTGGTCTCGCAGAGTTGTTCGAAAACCAGGCCGCTGGCGCTTTCCTTGGCCTTGGTCTTCAGGCCGGCGATGCGCTTGCTGACATTGCCGATGTCGTCGATCACCGTACCTTCCGGCAATTCGACGACGCCGATCGAGCAGCGCATCAGCGAGAATATTGTTTCCGCGCCGCTGCGGTCATGGCCGGTGATATAGCCGCGCTCCCGGTCGTCGGATGGATAAAGTGCGGCGACATCGTTGCTGAAGTCGGCGCGCAGCCTGTCGAGCGTCTCGGTCAGTTCCTCGCGGCTGCCCCCGATGACGCCAATGAAAAAGTCATCGCCGCCGACATGGCCGAGAAAATGAGTGCCCAGCAGGAAATGGCGGCGCATCAGGGCTGCAAACAGCGAGATGGCATGATCGCCGATGTGGAAACCGTATGCATCGTTGAACGGCTTGAAGGCATCGAAGTCGCAATAGCAGAAATAGCGGATGGCATCGACCGTGCCGCCGGCCGTCATGCGCATGAAATCGCGGATCGCATGGTTGCCCGGCAGGCCGGTCAGCGGGTTCTGGTCCTGCGCCGTTTTCAGCTGCTTTTCGGTCATCGCCTTGACCAGCGATGCGGCGGAGACGACGCCGGCGTAGCGCAGGTCCTCGATGACGACGAGGCAGGTAGCATCGTCGACATCGGCGAAGATCCCCATCAGGTCATCGACGGTCGAATTGATACTGACGACGGGCGCAGGCTCCATGAAATGCGAGATCGTCCGCTCATAGGCCTTGTTCTTCAGCAGATCCCGGCCGAAAGGCTGATAGATATAGGCTTTCAGGCTGTATTCGTGGATGATGCCGCGCGGCTCGTTGTTGGCATTCAGCACCGGGAAATAAGCCTGTCGCGGATTGCGCCGGAAAAGTTCGAACACCGTGTCGATCGGCTCGTTTTCGAACACGGTCGGCAGCACCTCGATCTGCTTGCGGATGAGGATGTCGTCGAGCGACTGCAGAGGCGTGGCGGTCGATTTGTGATCCGGAAAATGCGACAGGCGCGGATGCCACTGGCTAACATCGGACATCGGCCGGGCGATGAGCCAGCCCTGGGCCATATCGACGCCGAGGTCCCGGCAAACCGCCAGTTCGCCTTCGGTCTCGATGCCTTCGGCGATGACGCGGGCGCCCAGCATGTGAGCCATGGAGACGGCGCTTTTGAGGAAATGCCGTTTGCGCATCGCGGTATCGGCACCGGTCACGAAATGCCGGTCGACCTTGATATAGTCCACCACCTGGTCGCACAGCAGCCGCATTTCCGAATGACCGACGCCGAAATCGTCGATTGCCAGCTTGAAACCGGACTTGCGCATATAGGCGATCAGGCCGGCGATCTCCGGAAAGGCACTGTTGTCGAAGCGCTCGGAAAACTCGAAGCAGACGGAAGACGGCGGAATGCCGCGCGTTTTCAAAAGCCCCAGCAATCCCTCGACCAGCAGCAGGCCTTGCGGAATGAGCCGGGCGTCGAGATTGAGAAAAAGCGTCGCTTCGGCCCGGTTCGGGAGACTCGAGAAGGCGCCAAGCGCCAGCCGCTCCATCATCTGTTCGAGCCCGAACAACTGGCCGGTGCGCTCGGCCTCGTCGAGAGCGGCGATGGGGTCAGCAAAGCCGATCCGGTCATGGCCGCGCATCAGCGCTTCATAACCGAAGACGGCGGCGGTCCGGATATCGACGATCGGCTGGAACGCGGTTTCTATGAGCGTCCATCTGGCGGCATCGAAGGGATGGCGCCGCACTGCCACCTCCTTGACCATACTCCCGGACATACTCGTCTCCACTGCCCCACGCGATGTCGCTGGGGTTGAAGATGGTTGTGAGGCGTCAATAAAAGCTTTCCGGTTCGTGAAGTTTTAATGACAAAAAGCCCGTCCCGGCGCTCAAGGCCGGCATGTACCAACCTGCAGGAATAGTTTAGCTTTTTGGCTTTCACGCAGCAGCTTCAATTGTGGGCCGCAGCTGAAGCGTCGAAGTCGGCAAACATATCGGCAACGCGCCTGTCGGCACTGCCGGCCCCGTCGGGCAAACCCGTCGCCAGGTGGTGCGCATCGCACAGATCGCCTCGCTTGCGTGCCGCTTCCCACATGCGCAGCGCCTCGCGCACGACTTCGCTGCCGGATGCGTAATTGCCGTTGTCGACGGCGGCGCGGATGCCGGCGACTTGCATTGGAGAGATGGAAACAGTGACCATAGGCATGACATTGCCTCTCTTTGCCGTGTCTGGCCGAAAAACTGCCAGATCCGCGCAGGCATCATGCCTGCGTTCAAGGTTCACTCAAGGGCGGCCTGCGGCGCGAGATACGGGCCTCACGCTGTGCTGCCACGTCTTCACGTTATGCCTGCGCGCCAAGCTTGTCAAAAGGCGGAACCAACGGGCGATTTCTTCTAATCAGCGCCTGAGGCCAAGTCCGAAGGCGATGAGCGTCCAGCCCTGGAACATCAGGTCGACGGCGAGGAACAGGCCGAGGATCCACAGGCTGTTAACGGGCCAGCCGAGCGCGACCACGAAGCCTGCCACCATCGTCACGATGCCGCTGAGGAGAATGAACCCCCAGCCCTTCCCCGGCTTCATCCTGCGGCCGACCCAGATACGCAGGACGCCGGCAATGACCAGCGCTATGGCCAGCATCAGGGTAAAGACCGCCGAGGCCAGCAGCGGGTTCATGAAGGCGAAGATACCGGCCAGCGTGTAGAGCAGACCGCTGAGGATCCATGGAAGGCTATGTTCCCAACCCCGCACCTGGAAGGCATGGATGAGATAGACGATACCGCCGAGCAGCATGAGCATTCCGACGTAATAGACCGAGACGACGGTGGCGAGGAAGAGGTTCCCGAAGGCAATGCCGCTGAGCAGCAAAAGCAGGACGCCCAGCGCCACGAACCAGCCCCACTTTGCATGAGCGGAGGCGTGCGGCAGTTCGTTCAAACCCATGACCATGACGACACCCGTTCCTGTTACTTTTACATTTCGTGAAATCCACGTCGAGAAACGCATTCTAGCGCAAAAGGTCTTCCCCGGACACTGATCGAAATCAATTCGCGGGTTTCCGATTTTTATTGATTGATGGCTCAATCAAAAATACGATGATCGTCATCAGGAGACGACGATGCCGAAAGTCGGAATGGAGCCAGTGCGTCGCGAGGCGCTCGTCAACGCCGCCCTCAGGGTGATCGGCGATCACGGATCGCTGAGCGTCACGATGTCCGACATCGCCCGGGAAGCCGGTGTCTCGGCGGCGCTGGCCCATCACTATTTCGGCAGCAAGGAGCGGCTGCTGCAGGCAACCATCCGCTCGCTTCTACGCCAGTTGCGCAACGACACGGTGACGGCGCTCAAGGCGGCAGCAGGACCGCGCGAAAAGCTGTCGGCGATGATCCGCGTCAGCTTCCAGGCAAACCAGTTTGCCCCGGAGACCATTGCCGCCTGGCTCGCCTTCTATGCCGAGGCGCAGCGCTCCGAGGAAACGCGGCGCTTCCTGGTGATCTATGCGCGCCGCCTGCGCTCCAACCTGCTCGCCAACCTCCGGCCGCTTTGCACTGCGGATGACGCGGAACGCATGGCAGAAGGCGCGGCTGCGATGATCGACGGGCTGTATATCCGGCAAAGTCTGCGCTCGGTGCCGACAGGTATCGAAGCCTCTATTGCGTTGACCGAAGACTACATAAACACTCATCTGACCGCCCTTGGCAAAGGATAGACGCCGTGACCGAGATGAAGCCGGATATCCTGATCGTCATGGTCGACCAGCTCAACGGAAAGTTCTTTCCGGATGGTCCGGCGGAGTTCCTGCATGCGCCGCACCTGAAGGCACTGGCAGCCCGCTCGGCACGCTTTGCCAACAACTATACCTCGTCGCCGCTCTGCGCCCCTGCCCGCGCCTCGTTCATGGCCGGACAATTGCCGAGCAGGACACGGGTCTACGACAATGCCGCCGAATATGTCTCGTCGATCCCGACCTACGCCCACCACCTTCGCCGCGCCGGATACTATACGGCGCTGTCCGGCAAGATGCATTTCGTCGGTCCCGACCAGCTTCACGGCTTCGAGGAGCGGCTGACGACGGATATCTATCCGGCCGATTTCGGCTGGACGCCGGATTACCGCAAGCCCGGCGAGCGCATCGACTGGTGGTACCACAATCTCGGCTCGGTAACCGGCGCCGGTGTTGCCGAAATCACCAACCAGATGGAATATGACGACGAGGTGGCGTTTCTGGCAAACCAGAAACTCTATCATCTCAGCCGCGAGAACGACGACCAGAGCCGCCGGCCGTGGTGCCTGACGGTGTCCTTCACCCATCCGCACGACCCCTATGTCGCCCGCCGGAAATACTGGGATCTTTATGAAGGCTGCGATCAGCTGATGCCCGAAGTCGGCATGCTGCCCGACGAGCAGCAGGATCCGCATTCCCGGCGCATTATCCATTCCTGCGATTACAAGAATTTCGAGGTCACCGAAGAGCACATCCGGCGCTCCCGCCAGGCCTACTTCGCCAATATTTCCTATCTCGACGACAAGGTCGGCGAGCTCATGGACACCTTGGCGCGCACGCGGATGCTCGACAACACGCTCATCCTGTTCTGCTCCGACCATGGCGACATGCTGGGCGAGCGCGGATTATGGTTCAAGATGAACTTCTTCGAGGGCTCCGCGCGGGTGCCACTGATGATAGCCGGCCCCGGCGTCACCCCGGGGCTGCATCTGGCGCCGACCTCCAACCTCGACGTGACGCCGACCATGGCCGACCTTGCCGGCATATCCATGCAGGACATCATGCCCTGGACCGACGGCATGAGCCTGAGGCCCATCATCGATGGCGCCGAGCGCACCGAGCCGGTGCTGATGGAATATGCGGCGGAAGGTTCCTATGCGCCGCTCGTCTGCATTCGCGAGGGCAAGTGGAAATACATCCACTGCATGCTCGACCCTGACCTTCTCTACGACCTCGACGCCGACCCGCTGGAACTCACCAATCTCGCCGACGATCCGGACTTTACGGAGGTCGTCGCCCTGTTCCGCCGCAAGCGCGAAGAACGCTGGGACATGGGCGCCTTCGATGCTGCGGTGCGCGAAAGCCAGGCGCGGCGCTGGGTCGTCTACGAGGCGCTGCGCAACGTCTCCTATTATCCGTGGGACTACCAGCCGCTGCAGAAGGCCTCGGAGCGCTACATGCGCAACCACATGAACCTCGATACCCTCGAAGAATCCAAACGCTATCCACGCGGAGAATAAGATGAAAGCCCAACCGAAAGCCTCGCACTTCATCGACGGCGAATATGTGGAGGATACGGCGGGAGCGGTGTTCGAAAGCCTCTATCCGGCCACCGGAGAAGTCATCGCCCGGCTGCATGCGGCAACGCCGGCCATCATCGAGAAGGCGATCGCATCTGCCAAGCGTGCCCAGCCGGAATGGGCGGCAATGAGCCCGACGGCACGCGGCCGCATCCTGAAGCGGGCTGCCGATATCATGCGGGAACGCAATCGCGAACTGTCGGAACTGGAGACGCTGGATACCGGCAAGCCGATCCAGGAGACGATCGTCGCCGACCCGACCTCGGGCGCCGACAGTTTCGAGTTTTTCGGCGGCGTCATCCCAGCCGGCCTGAACGGCAGCTATATCCCGCTCGGCGGCGACTTCGCCTATACCAAGCGCGTGCCGCTCGGCGTCTGCGTCGGCATCGGTGCCTGGAACTATCCGCAGCAGATCGCCTGCTGGAAGGGTGCGCCGGCGCTGGCCTGCGGCAATGCCATGGTCTTCAAGCCATCGGAAAATACGCCGCTGGGTGCACTGAAGATCGCCGAAATCCTGCATGAGGCAGGGCTTCCGAAGGGCCTCTACAACGTCATCCAGGGCGACCGCGATACCGGGCCGCTGCTGGTCAACCATCCCGATGTCGCCAAGGTATCGCTGACCGGCTCGGTGCCGACGGGCCGCAAGGTGGCAGCGGCTGCCGCCGGCAGCCTGAAGCATGTGACGATGGAACTCGGCGGAAAATCGCCGCTGATCGTCTTCGACGATGCCGACATCGACAGCGCCATCGGCGGCGCGATGCTCGGAAACTTCTATTCGACCGGCCAGGTCTGCTCGAACGGCACCCGCGTCTTCGTCCACACCGCCGTCAAGGCTGAGTTCCTGAAGCGCCTGAAGGCCCGCACCGAGGCGATGGTCATCGGCGACCCCATGGACGATGCGACGCAGGTCGGGCCGATGGTATCGCTCGCCCAGCGCAACAAGGTGCTCGCCTATATCGCGGCAGGCAAGGCCGAGGGCGCAACGCTGGTTGCCGGCGGCGGCATCCCCAACAACGTCGCCAGTGAAGGCTATTACATCCAGCCGACGGTGTTTGCCGATGTCACCGACGACATGACCATCGCCCGCGAGGAAATCTTCGGGCCTGTCATGTGCGTGCTCGATTTCGACGACGAGGAGAAAGTGATCGCGCGGGCCAACGGCACCGAGTTCGGCCTCTCCGGCGGAGTCTTCACCGCCGACATCACCCGCGCCCACCGCGTCGTAGACCGGCTCGAAGCCGGTACGTTGTGGATCAACACCTACAATCTCTGCCCGGTCGAAATCCCGTTCGGCGGCTCGAAGCAATCCGGCTTCGGCCGCGAGAATTCACTGGCAGCGCTGGAGCACTATTCCGAGCTGAAAACGGTCTACGTGGCCATGGGCAAGGTCGAGGCGCCGTATTGACCATGGATGGATCAGTCCGCCACGTCGACGACGAGATCGTCGAGATCGACCTTGAGGGCGGTAGCGATACGCTTCAGGACATCGACACTGCCGGTTTTTTTGCCTGCCTCGATCTCAGAGAGATAGGGCTGCGAAATTCCGGCGGCCATGGCAAGTTCGGTGACAGTCATGCGGCGATAGTTTCGGAAGATACGGACGGCATTTCCGCCATTGGCACGCGCCTCAACGATCTCCAAGGGCCAGGTTTCTTCTCCTGCAGAAATCCCGGCCAGGACAGCATTCGCCCTCAGTCCATCGACCAGATCCTCATAATCCTCTTCACTCAACAGCACATAGGGTTTGCCGTCGATTTCGAACCTCTTGATATCGCCCATTGTGGATCAATCCTTGTAGATACTGCCCCGCGGACCGGCATCGATGACCACGATAATCCTACCCTTGTCATCGATGATAACCCGATCCAGTCCGACCCTGATACGGTAGAGATTTCCGCCTTTCATCTTCTTGATGTCGACAATCTCTCCGCGCGCATAGGCTTTGACTTTTTCAATGATCGCCAGCCGCCGTTTTGGCTGCATGCGCATAAGTGCTTTGTCGGCAAGTCGGGATACGACAACGTCCTTCATTCCGACACCATCGCCCTGAGCTATACCGCCTGCAACAATGATAGCGCATCGCGATACATTTGTCGCCCTTTTCCATAGACGTCTGGAGCCCCCATGCAGCAAGCAGATTTCGTCATCATCGGTTCCGGTTCGGCAGGATCTGCCATGGCTTATCGGCTGTCGGAAGACGGCAAGCATTCGGTGATCGTGCTGGAATATGGGGGCACGGACTTCGGGCCGTTCATCCAGATGCCGGCGGCGCTCGCCTGGCCGATGAGCATGGATCGCTACAACTGGGGATATCACTCCGAGCCGGAGCCTCACCTCAACAACCGGCGGATCACCGCGCCGCGCGGAAAGGTGCTCGGCGGCTCCTCGTCGATCAACGGCATGGTGTATGTGCGCGGCCATTCCGAAGACTTCAACCGCTGGGAGGAGCTTGGCGCGCGGGGCTGGGGCTATGCCGACGTGCTGCCCTACTTCAAGCGCATGGAAAACAGCCATGGCGGCGAAGAGGGCTGGCGGGGCACCGACGGGCCGCTGCATGTACAGCGCGGCGGCTTCACCAATCCCCTGTTCCACGCCTTCGTGGAGGCCGGCAAGCAGGCGGGTTTCGAGACCACCGACGACTATAACGGCTCGAAGCAGGAAGGTTTCGGGCTGATGGAGCAGACCATCTACAAGGGCCGCCGCTGGTCGGCCGCCAATGCCTATCTGCGCCCTGCCCTGAAACGCCCGAACGTCACGCTGATCCGCTGCCTTGCCCGGAAGATCGTCATCGAGAACGGCCGTGCTACCGGTGTCGAGATCGAGCGCGGCGGCAAGATCGAGGTCGTCAAGGCCAACCGCGAGGTGATCGTGGCTGCATCTTCGTTCAATTCGCCAAAGCTGCTGATGCTGTCGGGCATCGGGCCGGAAGCGCATCTGAAAGAAATGGGCATCGAGGTCAAAGTCGACAGACCGGGTGTCGGCGCCAACCTGCAGGACCACATGGAATTCTATTTCCAGCAGGTCTCGACCAAGCCGGTGTCGCTCTATTCCTGGCTGCCGTGGTTCTGGCAGGGCGTGGCGGGGGCGCAGTGGCTTTTTACCCGCTCGGGACTTGGCACCTCCAACCAGTTCGAGGCCTGCGCCTTCCTGCGCTCGGCGCCCGGCATCAAGCAGCCCGACATCCAGTATCATTTCCTGCCCGTGGCCATCAGCTATGACGGCAAGGCGGCCGCCAAGAGCCACGGGTTCCAGGTCCACGTCGGCTACAACCTGTCAAAATCGCGCGGTGCCGTGACGCTGCGCTCCTCGGACCCGAAGGCCGATCCGGTGATCCGCTTCAACTATATGAGCCATCCGGAAGACTGGGAGAAATTCCGCCACTGCGTCCGGCTGACGCGCGAGATTTTCGGCCAGAAGGCCTTCGACCACTACCGGGGACCTGAAATCCAGCCGGGCGCCGAGGTGACCACAGACGAGCAGATCGACGCGTTCCTGCGCGAACACCTGGAAAGCGCCTATCACCCCTGCGGCACCTGCAAGATGGGATCGAGGGACGACCCCATGGCCGTCGTCGACCCCGAGACCCGGGTCATCGGCGTCGACGGACTGCGCGTCGCGGACTCGTCGATCTTCCCGTCGCTGACATATGGCAACCTCAACGGCCCGTCGATCATGGCGGGCGAAAAAGCCGCCGACCACATCCTCGGCCGCCAACCGCTCGCCCGCTCCAACCAGCGACCCTGGACCAACCCGCGCGCTGACATCAGCGACCGGTAATCCTGTCTCGACAGCCGCGCTTGCCCCCTATCGCCCGGGCGCGGCTGTGCTTTTGCGGACGACCAGGTCGACCGCCATGACATGCCCCTCTGCCGGTATGGTGGCTTCGAGTATGGCCGCCACCGCGCGACGGGCGATTTCCGGCAACGGCTGGACGACGGTCGTCAAGGCGGGCTGGGACAACGCCGCTTCCGGCACGCCGTCGAAACCGACCACGGACACTTCGCCGGGCACGGCGATGCCACGAGCGGCGAGCCACTGCAGCGCCAGCATGGCGCTGTGGTCGGACATGGCCAAAACGGCGGTTGGCGGCGCAGGCATCGAGAACAGCGCCGTCATTGCAGCCTCGACCGTCGGCTGGTCGTTCAGCGTGCCGAAGACCGGCATATCGTCGGGCCCGATACCGAACGTCTCTATCCCTTGCCAGTAGCCACGCATCCGCTCCCGCATGCTGCCGCCTAAAACCTCGTCGATCCGCGAAAGCGGCAACAGCCCATGCGGAACATCGTGGTTTCCGATGGCCAGTATGGCGACATTCCTGTGGCCAAGCTCGCCCAGATGCCGCGCAGCGGCAGCCGCGCCTGCCCTGTTATCGATGCCGATCCGCGGGACCGAGGCGTCGTCCTCGCCAAGCGCCAGCGCGATGAAGGGCAACTGCCGCCGGCGTGTCAGGTCGACCAACCTTTCTCCACCTTCGACACAGAGCAGGATAAACCCGTCGACCAGGGCACTGTTGACATTCCAGGCCAGCTTTTCCTGGTTTTTCGCTGACACCAGCGCAATCCCGGTTCCGCTCTCATCGCAGACGTCGCCAATCGCCGTCATGATCGCTCGCGCCCAAGGATCTTCGAAAAAATAGGACAGCGGCTCGACCGTTGCCACGCCGATCGCATTGACGCGCCCTGCTCGCAGCAAGCGGCCCTTTACGTCAGGCCCCCTGTAGCCCAACGCGGCAGCGACCTTCAGGACATGCTCGCGGACCTGTTCGCGCACCACCTCAGGGCGGTTGAAGACATTGGAGGCGGTCCCTTGCGAGACCTCCGCCACCCGCGCCACATCGGCAAGTTTTGCGCTCTTTTCCTTCATGCCCTACCCCCGCCTGCACCGAAAGCGAAGCATAACGCCCCGTTTGTATCGATTCAACTTTTGCTTGACAGGTCGACAGAGATGCATGACCATTGAATCGATTCAAAAGCAATCAAGTCCTGTGTCAAACCGGGGGAAGCCTTCGTCATGCCACCCATCCCGAGCCTGTATGCGGATCTCTACATCGAGCGCTTCGGCGACCCGAACGATCCCGAGCCTGAATCGCCAATCCCGCTCCCGAAACCGCCCGCAGGTTTTGCAATTCGCCTGCTCAGGATAATGTTCAGGCACGGCGCGCGCAAAAAGGCCACAGCATGGTCCTTCACGCTGCCAATCGACCGGCGCTTTCGGTGAGAGATCGTCTGGCAGCGAGTTAACCAATGGAGTGCGAGTTCTGCTGGTATCATCGAGATCGACGAAAAGATTGAAGCCCCTTCGGTGCGCGGTCGTTGGCCTCAAGGCTCAGAAACCAGACTTTTAGAAAGCGGTCGCTGTGGCCGCTCCATGAGACAGGGGGCTGGATCGTCAAAGCAACATGGGTATCGATCGGCGGGCTCAGTGGTAGTCTTCTTCCCGCTGGTGGCGGATGGCCGCGACGGTGACTGTCTGGCTGTCTTCTATCTTGAACAGAAGCACATATCCGGCCGCGCCGAAAGGTACGACAAGCTCCCTTAAAAGAGAATCGCCGCCGGACGCTCGACGGCAGCTGAAAGGAAACGTTTCCAGCATGACCATGGCCTTTTCAATCGCCGCATAGGCCCGCACGGCAGCTTGTTCATCGCGCTCCAGCAGATAGGCGTATAGACGTTTGATATCTTCCCGGGCCTTTGCCGTCGTCCTGACCGCATAGGTCACGAGGAATGCTTTTCCGAAGACCTGGCATCGAGCATTCCCTTCAATTCGTCGAGAACCTCCTTCGAACTGAAATAAATTCCTGTTTTCTTTGCATCTTCAAGCGATGCCAGGCCGCGTGCGATAAACTCCGCCTGCGTGCGTCGGAAATCTATCTGTGCCCGGATAGAAGCCTCGACAAACGCCGACAGCGTCTCGCCGTCCTTCAAGACGCTCTCAGCCGCTGCGCGTAGTTCGGGATCGACGCGCAGTGACGGAAGGGATGCCGTTTTCATGAGCCGCTCCATGCGTTGCAATTGCGATGCATTGTAGAACGCAACAGGCGCTTGTCAAATAACGCGCGCTGACCCCGACCGATTCCAACTTGCAAGACGCGCCAGCGGGGTCGATAAGGGGTCTTCGCCCAGAGGCTCAATTTGCCCGAACTCAGCCAGTTTTCCAGCAGTCCAGAGCTCCCATGCCCTCCTCTTCCTATCGAAAATCGAAGTTCCTGCGCCGCTCCCGGGCTGTGTGGGGGTCGCACGGGACGTGGCGGACGCGGCTGGTGTTCTGGGCGGGGGCTGTGGCCATCGGGCTGATCAGCGTCGGCTTTGCCAAGGCGGCAGACATGGCGCAGCGGCTTTTCGGTGCGGTGACGACCTCGGGCGACTGGGGATTTCTGCTGCCTCTCGTCATCACCCCGGTCGGGTTCGTGCTGTCGGCGTGGCTTGCCATCACGCTGTTTCCGAATTCCCAGGGAAGCGGTATTCCGCAGGCGATCGCAGCGCGGCACCTGCATCAGGAGGATGACCGGGTGCGGCTGCTGTCGCTGCGGGTGGCGGCGGGGAAAATCCTGCTGACGATTCTCGGCCTGCTGTCGGGCGCCTCGATCGGTCGCGAGGGACCGACTGTCCAGGTCGGCGCCGCCATCATGCTGGCAGCGGCGCGGTTCGGCGGTATGGTACAGGCACGCGGGCTGATCCTTGCGGGCTCGGCAGCCGGGATCGCAGCAGCCTTCAACACGCCGCTGGCCGGCATCGTCTTTGCCATCGAGGAAATGAGCCGCACCTACGAGGCCCGTGCCAACGGGCTGGTGCTGACGGCGGTGATCCTCGCCGGCCTGGCGGCTCTCGGGCTCTCCGGCAGCTATAATTATTTCGGCACGGCGGTGACGTCGCCAACCTTCCTTGCCGATTGGGGCCTTGTGCTGGTCTGCGGTATCGGCGGCGGCGCGCTCGGTGCCGGCTTCAGCGGCCTTGCCCTGCATTTTGGCCTGCGCATCCGCCGCTGGGCACAGCCGCAACCTCTCCTGCGCATGCTCATCATGGCCGGCGGCTGCGGGCTGGCGGTGGCTGTCATCGGCGTCATCTCCAAGGGCAATACGTTTGGTACCGGATACGAGCAGGCGCGCGGCGCGGTAGAGGGGAACTCGCTGCCGTTGCTGTTCTTCGTGGAAAAACTCCTGGCAAGCTTTTTGTCGATGATTTCAGGCATTCCGGGCGGGATATTTGCCCCGTCGCTCGCCGTCGGCGCGGGTTTCGGCAGCACCGTCGGGCACCTCATGGGCACCAGCATCGCCCTTGCCGCCATCCTCGGCATGGCCGGCTATTTTGCCGGTGTCGTGCAGGCGCCGATGACGGCTTTCGTCATTATCCTGGAAATGACCGGCGATCACCAGGCGGTCATCCCGATCATGGCGGTGTCGATGCTGGGCTATGTGACGTCACGGATGTTGTCGCCGGAGCCGCTTTATCACGGGCTTTCGCGTGTCTACATCGCCGCCGCCATCCGCGCACGACGGACGCATGACAAGGATGCCGCGCGGACCGACGCAAGTTCCGCTTGATCAGGCCAGCAGCCTTGTGACCGTGGCGCTTTCCGGGCGGCGGATGGCGTCGGCGATGGTGGTGTTGAACAGGACCTTGCGCATGGCATCCGCGACCTTGGCGAAGACATGGTGGATTTCGCAGCCCTGCTCGCCGTCGCAATCGCTGCAGCGGCGATAGGCGGTCAGCGACAGGCAGGGGAGCGGCGCAATGGGGCCGTCGATGATGCGCAGGATTTCCCCGAAGGTGATCTCTTCGGCAGGTTTCAGCAACAGATAGCCGCCTTGCTTGCCGCGCCGGCTTTCGACGATGTCACGGTGCTTCAGTTCCAGCAGGATCTGCTCGAGGAATTTCTTCGGGATCTTCTGCTGTGCGGCGATCTCGGAGATCAGCATCGGCTCGCCTTGATCGGCACGCGCCAGGATGGCCAGCGCCCTCAATGCATATTTTGCCTTCTGCGTGATCATCTGCAATGCCATTCATCCACGGCGCAGTGGCGCCTTTTCCCTGGTGAACACCCCTTTTGGCGCATGTTGCCTGAACCGGAATTGAACGCGTGCGGCCGAAACGGCTACAAAATTGAAGATTGCAGCAGAAATCAGTTTGACATCCGGCGATTAACTCTACTAGATTGGTAGATATAAGCGCTGTTCTTGCTGACAGCGCCAGCCCGAGAGGCGCCGGTTGCGGAAAAAGCGGTTGCTTTTGCGCTGCGTTGGCCGTTGTGAGAGATATTTGCTCACACCAAGTCGTTTATGAAATCCCATTCCTGTCTTTTTCGGTCATCGTCTGCGATGCTGCGCGCACTTTCAGACAAGGTTTTCCGATGACTGCCATCAATTCCATCGAAGATACGGAAACATTGAACGCCGCGCTGGCAGGTCTCGACCTCGCCGGCCGATTGTCGCTGGCGGCAAGCCTCGGCCGCGCGGTCTTCACCACCAGCCTCGGCATCGAGGATCAGGTGATCACTGCCGAGATCGGCACGCACCGTTTTCCAATCGACGTCTCGACGCTGCAGACGGGCCGGCTGTTTGCAGAAACGCTGGCGCTCATCGACGAGACGGAAAGCCGCTACGACATTTCGATCCAACGCTTCGAGCCAGAGCAGGCCGACATCGACGCCTTTGCGGCGCGCTACGGGATCAATGGTTTCTATGAGAGCGTCGAGGCACGGCATGCCTGCTGCGGCGTGCGCAAGGTGCTGCCGCTTGCCCGCGCGCTCGCCGGCGCGACGATCTGGGTCACTGGCCTTCGACGCGGCCAGTCGGCCAACCGGTCGGATACGCCGTTTGCCGAGTACGATGCTGAACGGCACTTGCTGAAAATCAACCCGCTGGCCGATTGGGATATCGATCGCATCCGCGCCTATGTCGCCGACAATGCCGTGCCGATCAATCCGCTGCATGCGCGCGGTTATCCGTCGATCGGCTGCGAGCCCTGTACCCGCGCCATCAAGCCCGGCGAACCGGAACGCGCCGGCCGCTGGTGGTGGGAAAACGACGAAACGCGCGAATGCGGCCTGCATGTTGCCGAGGATCCTGTCGTTTCCGCTTGAACCTTCCCCCGCGTCTCTGCAAATTCCAATCTCGACTTGCGAGACGCAATTCCCTTTTATGCCGGCCCAACCTGCGGCCGGAGACGACAGAGTTGGAGTAGACAATGGCCGACAGCCGTCCGGATACGGAACTGCACAATCCGCAGAGCGTAAAGCCGCCGCTAGATCCGCACCTGAAAGCGCTGGAAAACGAATCCATCCATATCTTCCGGGAAGTTGCGGCGGAATTCGAACGGCCGGTCATGCTCTATTCGGTCGGCAAGGATTCGTCGGTGCTCCTGCATCTGGCGCGCAAGGCCTTCTATCCCGGCCGCGTCCCCTTCCCTCTGCTGCACGTCAACACCGGCTGGAAGTTTTCCGAGATGATCGCCTTTCGCGACAACATCGCGAAGACCTACGATCTCGACCTGATCGAGCATATCAATCCGCGCGGTGCCGCCGAGGGGATTACCCCCTTCACCCATGGCTCGTCCGCCTTTACCGACATCATGAAGACACAAGGGCTGCGCCAGGCGCTCGACGCCGGCAAGTTCGATGCGGCCTTTGGCGGCGCGCGGCGTGACGAAGAGGCAAGCCGCGCCAAGGAGCGGATCTATTCATTCCGCACCCCCGACCATCGCTGGGATCCGCGCAACCAGCGGCCGGAACTCTGGAACATCTATAACGGCATGATCCGCCAGGGCGAAAGCGTGCGCGCCTTTCCGCTGTCGAACTGGACCGAGGTCGACATCTGGCGGTACATCCAGGCCGAGGACATTCCGCTGGTGCCGCTCTATTACGCCAAGAAGCGCCCCTTCGTGGAGCGCGACGGAATGATGATCCTCGCCGAAGATCCGCGGCTGGAGCTTTTGCCCGGCGAAGTCCGCCAGGAAGGCATGATCCGTTTCCGCACGCTTGGCGACTTCCCGCTGACCGGCGCCATCCGGTCGGAGGCGACCACCCTTGACGAGGTGATCGGCGAACTCGAAATTGCAACGGTTTCCGAACGGCAGGGACGCGCGATCGATCGCGACCAGTCCGGCTCCATGGAAAAGAAGAAGCGTGAAGGATATTTCTGAGATGACTGTCGCCAGTGCCGCAAACGTCGTCCATCTCGCCCCGGCCGAGCCTTTGAAAGCCGTGCGCGACACCCGCCCGCTGCGTCTCATCACCTGCGGCAGCGTCGACGATGGCAAGTCCACGCTGATCGGCCGCCTGCTCTGGGACACCAAGGCCATCAAGGAAGACCAGGCCGCAACGCTGCGCCGGGATTCCACCGGCAAGCAGAACGACCTCGGGCTGCCCGATTTCGCGCTTTTGCTGGACGGATTGCAGGCCGAGCGCGAACAGGGCATCACCATCGATGTCGCCTATCGCTACTTTGCGACGGACAACCGCTCCTTCATCGTCGCCGACACGCCCGGCCATGAACAGTATACCCGTAACATGGCGACGGGGGCCTCGACGGCCGATCTCGCCATCCTGCTGATCGATGCCCGCGTCGGCATTCTCGAGCAGACGCGCCGCCACGCAACCATCGCGTCGCTGCTCGGGATCAAGCAGTTCGTGCTGGCGATCAACAAGATCGACCTCACCAACTACGATCGTGCCGGCTTCGACAAGATCGCCCATGATTTCAAGGAATTTGCCGCGACGCTCGGCGTCAGGCAGATCACCACAATCCCGATGTCGGCGCTTAAGGGCGAAAACGTCGTATATTCCGGCGCGGCATCCATGCCTTGGTACACCGGCCCGACGCTGGTCGAGGCGCTGGAACTGGCAACCGTTCGCTCGTCACAGGCGGTCGGCTTCCGGATGTCGGTGCAGCGCGTGTCGCGGCCCGGCGAAAGCTTTCGCGGCTATCAGGGCACCGTTGCCGGCGGCTCGGTGAAGCCCGGCGACAGCGTGATGATCTTGCCATCTGGCATGGTCGCAAACGTCGCCAAGATCGTCACCTTCGACCTGGTGCGCAACGCGGCGGTGGCGGGAGATGCAATCACGCTGGTTCTAGACCGGCAGGTGGACGTGTCGCGCGGCGACATGATCGTTGCCATCGACCACCAGCCGCAGGTCGGCCTTTCCTTCGATGCGCAAATCGTCGCGCTGCAGCCGGAAGGCATTCACTCCGGCAAGCGCTACTGGCTTAAGAGCGGCAGTCGACGCCAGCGGGTGCAGGTGCTTCCCGTCAGCCAGCTGGAACTGGTCAGCGGCGCATGGAACCCGGCCAAGGCGCTGCCGATGAACGCCATCGGCAAGGTCCAGCTGATCTTCGACGAGCTGGCGATCTTCGATCCCTACGAACTGAGCCGCTCGACCGGTGCGTTCATACTGATCGATGCCGACACCAACAACACGGTGGCCGGCGGCATGATCTCGGGCAAGCGCGCCGACCTCGGTGCCTACGACCCGGATCAGACGCGCGTGCTCCTGTCATTGCCGGCAGACCTTGCCGAACAGATCATGGCAAGCGACCTGTTCGCCAGCCGTCGCGACGAGGCGAAGGTCCGCCGGATGACCTCCGCGGAAGCAGCCGACCTCTGGTCGGACGCGGCAAGCGACATCTGATAGAACCGACAATTCAGGGGGAGCGATACCCCCTGACCTTTCCCCCTTACCGGGTCGTTCCACGCACGATCAACTTGAAGCCCAGCTTGCGCCGGCCGGCGATTTGCCCGCCGCCAATCGCCTGGACCAGCATATCGGCGGCCTCAAAACCGAGTTCGAAGCGCGGGATATCGACGGTCGTGATGGCCGGATGGGAGGAGGCTGCGAATTCGAGATTGTTGATGCCGCAGATGCCGAGATCGCCGGGCACGCTGATGCCGCGACGCTGGCATTCGAACAGCACGCCGAGCGCCAGATCGTCGTTCTGGCAGAGCACCGCATCGACATCGGGCGCCCGCGCCAGAAGCTCTGAGAATAACCGGCAACCGAGGGCCACGCTGGTCGGTTCATCCTCCATGAGCATCAGGTCGGGATAATGGATGCCTGCTGCCTGCAGCACGTTTTCGTAACCCTGCCGTCGCCGGTTCGACCGGACATCGAGGTAGCCGCCGAGCAAGCCGATGCGTCGATAACCGGCGGATACAAGATGACGCGTGGCTGCCTCGCCGACGGCCTCGTGGTCGATGGCCGCAGCCATGGGCTCTTCGGGCTTCTGGCTGTGATCGAGAATGTAGGATACCGGGCAGGTCGCCGAAATAACGGTCGGGGCAATCCGCTCGCAGCATTCGGTGCCGACGAGAAGGATGCCGGCCGGGTTCTGCGTCAGGAGGTTACGGATCTGACCCGTCTCCTCGCCGCCGCTATACACCGTATTGGCATATTGCGTGTGCAGGCCGGTGTTGCGCACGCGGGCTTCGATGCCACTCATGACATCGGAGAGGATCTGGCTGTTGATTGCCGGGGCAAGAACCGCGATGATGCCGCTATGGCGGCCGGCGAGTGCCCGTGCGGCCAGATCGGGCACATAGCCCATGTCATCGATGACCCGGAGGATGTTTTCGCGCAATTCTGCGGAGACCTTGTCGGGTGCACGCAACACACGGGACACGGTGATAGCGCTCACGCCTACCTTCTGGGCGACGTCCCTGAGCCTGACGCGGGTCCGCTTGTTCCGCCTGATGCCTGGCTCCATTCCAACGCTGTCCTGCAACTATGCTCCTGACCTTGTGATCCCGACAGTGCGGCCGGAGCTTGCACTCATATCCATCTCATGTATTTCTTTACGAAGCCGGATGCGGCTGGATCACCCTTGGCGGGGAAGATCGGAAGCATGGCGGAATTCAGCCCGCGGAATTGCCCAAGATCCTATATTTGTTTCGACATTTATATCGCGCGTACACAATTTGTGTGCCCCGAAAGTGCGGATATAGCGGTGCCTACGCTAGTCTTGCCTTAAGTCGCTGATATATCCTCATCCTATGGACACCAATCGCGTTTTGAAATTCAGCGTCTGGATTTATATCGCAGCCCTCGTCGCGCTGACGCTGGCGCACGTGAATTGGCAGGCCGAGATTGGTAATCCTTTCAACATCTACCACATCGTCGCGCTGTGCATCGCAGGCTGCCTGGCACGACTGGCCTACCCGGACTCACCGTCTTTTGCCTTCCTCATGATGATTGCCACCGTTAGTGCGCTCGGTCTCGCCCATGTGCTGACCATCGGCAATGACGGGCGCCCGTTCGACATCATCGTCAATATGGCGAGCGGCATGTGGGGCGTCGCCCTCGGCGCGGTCATCGACAGGACGCGCCTCCCCTCGGTCTTTCGCCGCAACGCCACGGACTGAGTGACGGATAGTGGCGACCGCGCCATCGTGCTTGCAGCACGATCCGCCTGGGTTGTGATATCGACATTCCAAAACCTGTCATCCAGCTATCATGTTGCCGCCATAAACCCTCCCCCAGACGGTGACGGGGTTTTGTCGAACTCTTGAAAAAGACAGCTCCATCTCCGAAGCCGCAGCCGATGCGGTGCCGATCATTGATGGAGGATATTGCTATGAAGACCTCGATATTGAAGACGATCCTGCTTTCGACAGTCCTCCTGACGGGCTTTGCGGTAGCCCCGGGCCGTGCCGACGATACCGCGCCGGCCGCCAGCCAGACCCTCGTCAACAAGGGTCTCGTCGGCATCGGCCGCATTCCCGCCAGCCAGCGGGATTCGTTTGGCGAGACATTCGGCTCCGGCTCGGGCATGGCGATAGATCCCGGCACCTGGACGCGCACCGCCGAGGGCTACAAGGGCAAGCTCTGGCTGCTGCCGGACCGGGGATACAATGTCAGCGGCACGACGGACTACCGGCCCCGCCTCAATACCATCGACATCCAGATGACGCCGACGGCGCCGGGTGCCGCACCTTCCTCGGGCAAGGAGCAATCCGGCGTGGCGGCCACGCTCGCCAGCACCATGCTTCTGAAGGACGACAAGGGCGCCGACATGACCGGACTTGATCCGTCAGCCGGCGTGCGGCCGGCGAGCGCGACGTTGCCGATGCTGCCGCAGGCGTCCAACGGCAAGATCTCCCTCGACAACGAGGCAATCGTCCGCCTTGCCGACGGCTCGATGCTGATCAGCGACGAATACGGCCCGAACATCTATCATTTCTCGGCAGACGGCCGGCTCGTCTCGGCAACGCAGCCGCCGGCAGCGCTGATCCCGATGCGTGACGGCAAGCCGAATTTCGCCTCGAACAATCCCGGCCCGGGCGAAAAGGCACCGGAACCCAAGGATCCGCAGACCGGACGGCAGAACAACCAGGGCCTCGAAGGCATGGCGATGACGCCGGATGGCAAGACTGTCATCGCCGTGCTGCAATCAGCCACGCGCCAGGATGGCGGCGACAGCAGCAGCACGCGCCAGAACACGCGCGCCCTCTTCTATGACGCGAGCGATGTCGACCATCTGAAACTGGTGCACGAATATGTCGTGCCGCTGCCCTTCTTCACCGATGCCAAGGGCAAGACTATGGTGGCCGCCCAGAGCGAGATCGTCGCGCTGTCGCCGACCACATTCCTGATGCTCGCCCGCGACAGCAACAACGGCTATGGCGTCAAGGGCGACAAGTCGCTGCACCGCGCCATCGATCTCGTGGATGTCTCCGCCGCCACCGATATTGCCGGCACCGCCTTCGACGCCGACAAGCCGGTGGCACCGAAAGGCGTCCTCGATCCCTCCGTTACGCCGGCCAAGCGCACGCCGTTCATCGACCTCAACGACGAGGCGCAGCTTGCCCGCTTCGGCCTCCACAACGGCGCACCGAACGACCGCAACAACCTGTCCGAAAAATGGGAAGCGATGTCGCTGGCAAGCGTCCTCGACCCGAAACTCCCGGACGATTATTTCCTGTTTGTTGCCAACGACAACGACTTCCTGACACAGGACGGCTACCAGGTCGGAGCCGCCTACAAGGGCGAAGGCGGCGCCGATGTCGACACGATGTTCCAGGTCTTCCAGGTCACCCTGCCGGGATTTGCAAAGAAGTAGCCACCTGCCGGGGTGGGCCCATATCGCGCCCACCCTGCCCCTTTGACAAAGCTCTGTCGTGCCTGTCGCCAACCGCCAAATCGGCCTGACCATCCAAAAAACAGCGCCCCGAAGATTCGGCCTTGTCTAACCAAAACGGCTGGTTTAAGTAAGCGCCACTGGTCACGGAGTGTAGCGCAGTCTGGTAGCGCACCACGTTCGGGACGTGGGGGTCGAGTGTTCGAATCACTCCACTCCGACCAGTTTGATTTTAAATGCTTTTTCCCGAATTTTTCTAAGTGTTTTGGCCCTTAGATGCTGGGTCCGACAGAAGTTCCGACAGTCATTATTTTTGCAGTCGGTGTACTAGACCCTTTCGGCAAATTGGATTCCTAAATCACGCTGGGCATTGTTCAAGGCTGCTTTCCGGGAGGCGGTTTTCGCACGCGGCGACCTTGCCCGCAGAGCGTGGGAGGAAGTCGCGGCCCGCGCGCGATAATCGACAATACCTAAACGGCATGCTGCATGTTCGAGGTCGGATCCCCTTGACGCGACATGCATGAACGCTTCCGGGGAAATAGCCCGTGTCCGATGTGTTGGACGGTGCATCCCGGCGGTCGCCCTTCCGATGGCGGATGTCATCGCCTAAGATCGCTTCTCCAATCCATCGACGTTGCGCATGAAGGGACTACATCTTGGAAATCGGAATTGACAGTTTTGCCGCGACCGTCCCTGGCGTCGGCGATATGGACCGTATGGGGTTCCTGCTCGACGAGATCGTGATGGCCGATACGGCAGGACTGGACGTGTTCGGCATTGGCGAGCACCACCGCGGCGACTATCTCGACAGTGCACCTGCCGTGATCCTTGCCGCAGCCGCTGCCCGGACGAAATCCATCCGCCTGACGAGCGCGGTGACGGTGCTCGGCGCCGCCGACCCTGTCCGCGTCTTCCAGGAGTTTGCGACACTGGACCTGATTTCCCGGGGACGGGCAGAAATCGTCGTGGGCCGGGGATCCTCGATCGAGGCCTATCCGCTGTTCGGTCTTGACCTCAGGGATTACGACGCACTGTCGGAAGAAAAGCTGGAGCTGCTGCTTGCCCTGCGCGACGAGACGAATGTGACGTGGTCCGGCCGTTTCCGTGCTCCGCTTGACGGCCAGGGTGTCTACCCACGACCTGCGCAGAAAAAGATGCCGATATGGCTTGGAGTGGGTGGCACGCCGCAATCCTTCGTTCGAGCCGGCCTGCTGGGCCTTCCGCTGATGGTTGCAATCATCGGCGGCGAGTTCAGGCGGTTTCGACCGCTGGTCGACCTTTACCGGGAGGCCGGAGCGCGCGCCGGGCACACCGCCGAAACACTGCGCGTCGGTATTCATGCCCTTGGCTTCGTGGGAGAATCCCAGCGCGAGGCGGAGGATCGGTTCTTCCCCGGATGGCAGGCGATGTTCACCAAGATCGGCCTCGAGCGGGGCTGGCCACCGTCGACCCGCGCCCAGTTCGACAACCTGGTTCGTCCCGGTGGATCGTTCCTCGTCGGTGATCCCGATGCGGTGGCGACCAAGATCCGGCAGACATCCGAGGAACTGGGTGGCATCGACCGCCTGACGTTCCAGATGAGTTCTGCAGCGAGCGACCAGCCGGCGATGCTGCGGTCGATCGAACTGCTCGGTCGCGAGGTCAAACCGCGCCTGTCCACTTGAACGACAGGTGTCCCGTCACCCGACACATTGACGACCCGGCGCGCGATCAAGCCGCGGCAATACGCAGCCGTGGGCTTGAAGGTTTATAACGTCATCCTGCCCCCCACCAACATTCGGCTCACACTGCGTATCATTGCCGGGCGACCGTGCCTTCTCATGCAGACGGCTTGAGGCAGGCCTTCGGGCAGCGACCACCGGTTTCGCCGGTGTTGCGTTCATCGGCAAGACGCTCAATTGAAAGGATTTCATATGCCCCTGGGTCTCATCATTTTCTGCATGGTTGCGGTTGCCTTCCGTGTCGCCATGCTCGTCGTATCGCTTCGCCACGAGGCGGCGTTGAAGCGAGAGGGTGCCGTGGAGATCGGTGCGCGCAATACGGCTATCCTGGCGCTCGCGCACATCGCCTTCTATATCAGCGCCATGACCGAAGGTGCCTTCCAGGCGCACCCCATTGACGCCGCCTTCTGGATTGGCGTCATTCTGTATACGATCGGGGTCGTAGCGCTGGTGGTCGTGGTCCGGCTGCTCGGCTCCCTCTGGACGGTGAAGCTCCTGATTGCCCGTGAGCACGTTTTGGTCACCCATGCGCTGTTCCGGTGGGTGCGACATCCGAATTACTTCCTGAATATCCTGCCGGAGTTGATCGGCTTCGCTCTGCTCATGAACGCTCCCCTCACCCTGGCTGCCGGCCTGCCGTTTTACGCCATCCCGCTGATCATCCGCATCGTCCAGGAGGAAGCGGCAATGAGATCGCGGTTTTCGGCGTATTGAGGTCGGGGGACGGGCGCGCCGACCATGTGCTTCAGAGCGTGAGCTCAAAAGCGGACATCAAAACCCATGCCGGGTGGATTGGTGAGGTGCCTGTCAAAACCCGAAAGCTTGCCAGGCACGAATGCCCGGCAAGCTCTCGGAGCGACTTCAGGAAGGAAGGCCCGCCGGCGGTTCCAGAACTGTAATCCCGTACTGGGCCGCCAATTCGAGAAGCGCTCCCATCCCTTCAGGCGAAGGTGGCGGCAATATCGGCACCACTCCGTTGTGAACCGGAATGCCCGCTCGTGCGACAAAGGAATCGAAGCCACCCGGCGTCGTCACGAGGAGACCTCGGGCGGGAACCGTACCCGTATTTCGCAACCTGTGCGGCACGCCGCGCGGGGCGAAATACGACTGGCCCGCTTCCAGCCGGAAGCCGACCTCCCCGACCGTCACGTCCAGCGCGCCTTCCAGGAGTGTCATGCTCTCGTCGTCGTCGCGATGAACGTGGAGCCCGCCGTCGCCCTTGGGCGGCATCGTCCCCTCGATCATTGTAAACTGTCCACCCGTGTCCTCGCTTGTGAGGAGCACGCGCATGACGACGCCAAGGAACAGGTAGGCATCGGGTTTTTCGCGATGCACGTATGTCGGTTTCATATTCATATCCTCGGTGATTATGGGGCAATTCCGGCCCCGGGTTCGGTTTTGAAAGGCCGCTGTTTATTCCGCTGGAGCTTGGTTATTCTCCAAGAACTCGACGAGCCGCGCGTTTCGCAACAGGCATCGGTGCCCCTTGAGAAAGACGTCGAGGCTCAGACCCCCTGGACTGATGAGCGCGCCATAGAGAAATCCGCCGCAAGCACTTTGCCGCAGGCCTTCTCCAGAACAGACCGGGTTCCGCGACCCGGCTGCTTCCAGCCAGTGCTGTAGATCTTGCCGCTGTAGGGATCGACGGGCTTTAGAATGCACCGTTGGGTCATGTGCCTGATCATCCATTTCAAAGCTTATGGCCCGATCTCTCAATTTGGATCGGTCGCTCTCAGTTAAAGAAATCTGACGGAATGATTAGCCTGCCTATCCAAGACGGTATGTCCGAGGAAATGAACGATCAAAGCCCTCGTTCCGATGACCGCGGCAAGACAGACATCTTAAAGTATCATTAAGGTGATTAAATGCTGGTCTTTGTACCTTCAGAGAAGTGCGCGAATGCGGCAATCTGCTTTGACAGGTGCTGGCGCGTCTCTTCATCGGTGAGCTCGGGCGGCTCTCCATCGACGTTGCCGGGGACATGCCCGATCATCACCTCCGGCTTGTTGAGTACGGCTGCATCCAGATACACAAGGATTTGTCGGAGATGGTACTGGGCGCGGACGCCGCCCAGCATGCCGCGTGACGCCGTCTGGATCGCCACTGGCTTGCCCGCAAACGGCTGGTTCGGGAGACGCGAAAGCCAGTCCAGAGCGTTCTTGAGAGCGCCGGGGACGGAGTAGTTGTACTCCGGCGTGACGATGATGACGCCATCGGCCAGACGGATCGTGTCGCCCATGGCCATCACATCGGCCGGGAACCCCGTCTTCTCCAAATCCTCGTCATAGAGCGGAAACGAACCGATCGAACCAAGCGCTGCGATCGTCACACCGTCGGGAGACAAGGACGGCAGGGCCCGCGCGATGGCGGCATTGTAGGAGCCATGACGCAGGCTTCCGAGAAGGGTCACGAAGTGCAGCGACTTGGACTGGGACATGAAGGCTCCGACTGAGATTGCTGACAAATGGCGAACTATGGTGAGCCAGGATCAGGGTTGACCACTTTGGGCAGCTCGATGATGAGGTAGTCGAGAAACGCACGCACCGATGGCAGCACATAATCCCGGAAAGGCAATACCGCCGTGATGACCGCCTTGCCCGCCAGCCATTCCGGCATCACCCTTTGCAGCTTTCCCTCGAGCAATTCCTCCCGACAAATGTAACCCGGAAGCGCCGTGATGCCGATCCCGTCCGCCGCCGCTTGTTTCAGCATCATCAGGTCATTGCCCGCCATCCGGGGTTGGACCGCAAGCGAGCGATCGCCCATCAAGGGATGGCTGAGCTTCCAGACGGTCGCCTGCCCGGGACGATACATCGCCAGAAGGTCATGCTCCAAAAGATCGTCCGGCGTGGTTGGCTCACCGCGATGCTGGAGATAGCAGGGAGCCGCGAAGATGAACCAGGGTGCCGGAGACAATGTACGCTGCACCAGGGCCGAGTCGGTCATTTGTCCCTCGTGGGCCCGGATCGCCAGGTCGAAGGCGCCGCCGATGATGTCGGTCTGCTCGTCGCCCGTGTGCTGGACGAGGTTGATCTTGGGATGATCGATCGCAAACTGCGGTATGATATGGCGCAGGACATACATGGAGGTTGCGATCGCCGTCGTAAATTTGACGACCCCCGTCGGCTCATCCAGCCTTTGGCGAACCGAATTTTCCGCCATTTCTGCACTCTGGAGCATGACAAGAGCGTGGCGATAGAACAAGGAGCCCGCCTCGGTCAGTGTCTGCGCCCGTGACGTCCGGTTGACCAGGCGCACACCCAGGCCTGCCTCGAGCTGCTGGAGCCGATGGCTCAGGGTCGACTTCGGAATACCCGTGCTGCGGCTTGCAGCCGTCAGCCCTCCGCTGTCGACGACCTGAACGAAGTAGCGGACGTCATTCAGGTCAAGCACTAGGCAGTCCTTCAGCAGGTTGACGGACATCCCGCCAAGACCCGTGTTCGAGGGCCTCATTCTATAGAGAGGCCACAACCAGCATTAGAGAGACGCCCTCACCAGGGCAACCCCCAAATGACGGGCAAGACCTTCAGATGCCGACGCAAACGCCGAAAGATTGATGCCCTGTATCACGTTCGAATCCGCCCCGTCGGCCGGAATGAACGACGCCTCGAACCGGATGTTCGTCTCGTCGTCAGATTTGCCTGCAACGACAAGGATCTGGTTCGTCTGCTCGGTGACGGGAATAGGGAATGTCACCATCTGGTAGGTGAGATGACGTGCGTCGTCGTCACATTTGATCATCCGCTCGCGGACAAGCGTCCCGTCGGAGGTGATCAGCTCCCGTTCCCGCTCGCCCACCAGACGGCTCTCGCGGGCAATGGGGTTCCACGATGCAACTGTTGCGAAATCGCGGACGACAGCCCAGATCCGCTCCGGACTTGCGCTAATGGTCGCGGTGTAGACGGCGACATAGCTCTTGGTCATACCCTCGCTCCGCCATTCGCCAGGATGTGTTGCCCCGTCAGCCATCGCGCCTGATCGGAGGCGAGGAAGGCGACGACATCGGCGATTTCGTCGGGCTCGCCAAGGCGTCCAAGCGGTGAGCCGGCAGCGATGCGGTCCCGCTCTTCCTGCGGCGCATCCTTGATGAACTCGGTGTTGGTCGCGCCGGGCATGACCGAGTTGACCGTGATCGCACGATGGCCGAGTTCAATCGCAAGGACCTCCACGATCAGCTTCGATCCGGCCTTCGAAGCGGCGTGCAGCCCCATCCCCTGTGCCGTGAACGCGGTTGTCGATGTCGAAATATCGATGATCCGTCCGCCGTTGCATACGCGCTTGGCCGCTTCCTGAAGCACAAAGAACGAACCCTTGGCGTTCAGTCCGAAGATCCGATCGAAATCCTCCTCCCTGACGTCAACGACTGCCACGCCGATGAACGGTAGTCCTGCATTGGCGACGACGATGTCGAGGCCGCCAAAGGCAGCATCGACTTCCGAAAACAGCCGGCCGATGTCCGCCATGTTGGCAACATCGGCCTGGAAGGCGCGCGCCACGCCGCCGGCCTCCTCGACCGCCCGAACCGCGTCCGCCGCTTCCTCGGGACGGCTGCGATAGTTGATCGCCACCGTAGCGCCCTCGCGTCCGAGCCGCTCGCCAATCGCCCGGCCGATGCCACGCGATGCACCGGTGATCAGCGCAACCTTGCCTGCTAGGGATGTCATGGGAATGCTCCTGGGTGAAAATACGAGATCAGCGGCGGGACGTTCTGTTTGGTCATTTCGGGAACACGACCGATGCACTGACTTCGCGCCAGGCATCGATATCGCTCTTCATCGACGCCATCTTGCGTTCCATGACGGCGACCGCGTCGTCTCCAAGCGCAAGATGCAGAGGCGGCTTTTCGGAGGCGACGAGCTTGAGAATTGCCTCGGCACCACGCTGGGGATCGTTCGGCTGCTTGCCGGAGATCTGGTCCATGAATCCACGGAACTTGCCGACGGGGTTGTCCTCATAGGCGGCAATCGTCTGGCCGACATGCTTCAGCGATGACGAGGCGAAGTTGGTGCGGAAAATGCCCAGTGTCAGGATTGTCACCTTGATCCCGAACGGCGCGACCTCTTGCGCCAGAGCCTCGTTCATGATGTCGACCGCAGCCTTTGCCGCAGAGTACACCCCAAGCCCGGCAAAGCCCGTAAACCCGCCGACGGCGGATGCGGCGACGATGTGACCGGTTCCTGCAGCCCGCATGATCGGCAGTGCCGCCCGCAAGACATTGAGCTGGCCGAAGAAGTTGGTGTCGAACACCGCCTTCGCCTCGGTCTCGCTGGTCTCCTCGACCGCGCCCAGCATCCCCCATCCGGCATTGTTGACAAGGACGTCGATCCGGCCACCGAACAGGGTGGCCGCCTCAGCGAGCCCGGCCTCCACGGAAGCAACATCGGTAACATCGAGGACGACGGCAGACGAGCGGCCCGGTGCGACAGCCTCGAACTCGGCCTTGTTGGCGGCATTGCGAACCGTGCCGACCACATGATCGCCCTGAGCCAGCGCGGCTTGCGCAAGGGTGCGGCCGAGACCCGACGATACGCCGGTGATCAGCCAGTTCCTGGATGTTGTCTGCGACATGGGAAGCGTCCTTCTGAGAGGCTCTAATCGGAGGGAAATTCGAGCTAGGCGAGGATGCGGGCGGCGATCCGCTCGGCGACCATGATGGTGGTGACGTTGGTTGGAACCGATGGAATGTCCGGCAGGATGGAGGCATCGACGACACGAAGGCCCTGGAAACCGCGCACGCCCCCAAAGGCATCGACGACGGCGGTGTCGTCGGTGTCCGGCCCCATCGGGACCGTCGAAGTCGGATGCTGGTAGGCTGCGATATTGGCGACGATGTTGGCGCGCAGGTCCGCGTCGCTCTGGATGCCAGCCCCCGGTGCCATCTCGTGGTCAACCATGCCTGCGAACGGCGCCGTTCTGCCGATCTCCCGGGAGAGTCTGACCGCCTCCACCATCCTGTCGAGATCGCTGGGGTCGTCGAAGAAATTGTAGTGAATGCGCGGCGCGATGCGCGGATCGCGCGACGTCAGATGGAAGGAGCCAATGGACCGCGGCAGGGTTACGGCGGCGGCGAGAACGATCGCTCCACCGGTGGGGCTGGCCTTCGGGTCGATGAAGTGCGTGGCGGACACCTGAAGATCGAGTTCGCCGCCGACCGACAAAGATGAGCCCGTCCAGACAAGCGCGCCGGCCGCAGGTCTCATGGCTTTTTCCGACGCCTTCAGCGCGTAGACATTGTAGAAGAACGGATGGTCCTGGAGACGTGCGCCGACCGGCAGACCCGCCAGCACCGGGATTTCCAGAGCACGCAGATCGCTGGCCGGACCGATGCCGGAGCGAAGGAGAATGGCCGGACTGCCGAATGCCCCGCCCGAAAGGATGATTTCGCCTGCTGTGAGGACTTCTCCGGAGACCAGCCGAACGCCCGTGGCGCGATGGCCGCTAAAGACAATGTTGTCCACTTCGGACCCGCTGCGGATCGCAAGGTTCGAACGGGCACGGACCTCGGCGGTCAGATAGACGATGCCGGTGTTCATCCGCATCTCGTCGACGACGTTCAGCGGGTATGCCCCTGCCCCGTCCGCAGCGTCGCCGTTGAAATCCTGCACGTCGGCAAGGCCAAGGTGGCGGGCGGCCTGGACGAAGGCTCTCGACGACGGCGTCAGTTCGCTAAGGGTGCGCTGCCTGATCGGGAAAGGGCCGGATCGACCGTGAACGGCGCTGTCGCCGGTCGGGGTGTTCTCCAGCGCCTCGAACGCGGCAGACACTTCATTCCAGGACCATCCCTTAATTCCGCGCGCTGCCCAGCGCGCAAAATCTGACGGTCGTGCCCGCATGGCGACAGTACCGTTGACTGCCGAGCTGCCGCCGACGACCCGGCCGCGTGGCAGCGGAATGTCATGGCCGAGCCTTTCCTTGTCGTCGCTGTGGTAGTGCCAGTCGAAATCGGGCGTACCGACAGTGCCGGCGTCGGTCAGGCTTTTCGGGTAGCCCGTCGGTGCAAAGCTGGGGCCGGCCTCCAGCAACAGCACGTGACGATGGGGATCGGCACTGAGCCGTGTCGCAAGCACGGATCCCGCAGATCCGGCTCCGACGATGATGACGTCGACCGGTCGCGAGCCTGCCCGGGCAGCACCCCCGCCGATTACTAAGGCAGCCGTTGCCTTGTCACCTTCACCCATGAAACGTCTCCGCGTCATTGCCATTGCTCAAACCGTCCTCGGCCGATGCCCGTCGGCGCTTGCAACGCCACTTCACTCCGGTGTCAGGGAAATAGCGAATGCCCGCGCACCCCAACAGCGGCCTGGTCCCGGAAGCTAAGTTCAACAGCATGGACGATCGTATCAGCGATGGACGTATGGCCTACGTCCCACCCCGTGCGGCCCCAAGGGTGGTCGTTGGCAACGCATGTCCGCAGACAGACTGGATCATACGAGCAGGCCAGCTATTTCGATCCGAAGGATAACCGCGCTCAAGACGCTTCGTTTGACATAGCCGCAACCCAATGCATCCGAGGGCATGGCTACACGAGTTGGATGAAATCTCCACAGATGTCGCCTCGTATCTTTCCGAAAAGCGGCAATTCGTTTGCGGTGCGTTTCTTGTGCAACCATTGCTCCGGCATAGGCGCGTCTGGCAACGCCAAGATTGCTCGAAGGTTTTAATCCCATACGTCATGACGAACGAGAAAAAGCGCTTGACCAAAGATGAGAAAACGGTTTTCCTATGGTGAGCAAACGGTTTTTCATTCCAGATATGTTGATGTCCGGTGGTATTGAACGAAAATAGCAAAGGCGTGGCAGTGTTGTCAGGCGACAGGACAGAGGTCGCCGCGCGCATCACGATTAAAGACGTTGCGCTTGCTGCGAACGTATCGGTTTCCACTGCATCCAAGGCCCTAAACGAGCGCGGCCGTATGACGGTCGAGACCCGGAAACGCATACAGGATATCGCGCAGAAGATGGGTTTTCGCCCGAACGCCATGGCGCGCGCGCTCGTTCACCAGCGCTCATTCACCCTTGGCCTTCTCACCAATGACACATACGGTCGCTTTACCCTCCCAATTGCCGCCGGCCTGTCGTCCGCGATGGCAGATCGTGGAGTGTCGGTCTTTCTGTGTGCCATTGACGACGATCCGGAGCGCGTGCGGCTCAATCTGGAAGCGATGGAGGACAAGCGCGTCGACGGGCTGGTGGTTTCCGGAAAGCGTATCGACCGTGTGCTGCCGGTCGATCTTCCTGCCGTTCACATGCCTGTCGTCTACGTCAATGCGGCCTGTCCTCCAGGCGCCATCGGTTTTGTCCCCGACGACGAGGGAGGCGCGCATGCGGCCGTCGCCCATCTCGTCAGCCTCGGTCGCACGCGCATTGCGCATGTGACGGGTCCGCGCAGCTTCGGCGCCGTCGGCCTGCGGGAAAAGGGCTGGCTGCGCGCGCTCTCCGAAGCGGCGCTCCCCTGCTTTGGCGCGGCGCTGTCCGGCGAATGGTCCGAACGCTTTGGCTACGAAAGCGGACAGCTGCTCGTTGCAAAGCCGGTGTCTGATCGGCCCGATGCGGTGTTTTGCGGCAACGACCAGATCGCCCGCGGGCTGATCGACGCCTTGACGCTTGCGGGTCTCAGGGTGCCGGAGGACATCGCCGTCGTCGGCTTCGACAACTGGGAGATTTTTGCAACGGCCACGCGTCCGCCGCTGACGACAGTCGATATGGCCCTCAAGGAGTTGGGGCGCCAGGCTGGCGTCACGCTACTTGATCTCATTGACGGCAAGCCGGTGGAGGCCGGGCAGCGCCGTCTTCCGTGCCGCTTGAAGGTGCGTCAATCGTGCGGTTCGGAGGAGCCGTCGACTGAATAGGATTTAACCGCACCCGAAGCCGGGTGCAAAACTGGGAGGGGAATGAAATGAAGAAATGGATATTGGGGTTCAGCGGCCTTGTCGCAGCATCGCTCGCTCTGCCGCTATCCGCCAGCGCGGATACTTTCACGCTCTGGACGCGGTCCGACAGCTCGACCTTCATGCCGAAGCTCGTCGATGCATTCAACAACAGCCAGAAGGAGCATCACGCGGATCTGCAGATCGTACCGGTCAATGAACTCGTGCAAAAATACGCCGTGGCAGCGGCCGGCGGGACGGCACCTGATGCCCTATCGCTCGACCTGATCTACACGCCCGCCTTTGCCGCGGCCGGTCAATTGGAGGATTTGACCGATTTTGCAAAGTCCCTGCCCTATTTCAACGCTCTGTCGAAGGCGCACATTTCAGTCGGGACCTACAACGACCGCATCTATGGCGTGCCGTTCTCCGCTGATGGCTCGGTGCTCATCTGGAACAAGAAGTTGTTCAGGCAGGCTGGTCTCGATCCCGACAAGGGGCCAGCGACGTGGGCGGAAATCCGTAGCGATGCGGAAAAGGTCAATGCCCTCGGGGGAGATATCAAAGGCTTCTACTTCTCCGGCAACTGCGGCGGCTGCAATATCTTCACCTTCACGCCGCTCATATGGGCGTCGGGCGGCGACATCTTCTCCGCCGATGGCCGCAAGGTTACGCTGGATACGCCTCAGATGCGGGATGCGATCGCCTTCTATCAGGGCATGGCAAGAGACAAGCTCATTCCGGCAGGCGCACAAACGGACACGGGGGCGAATTTCTTCTCTGCCTTCGCCACTGGCAAGATCGGCATCACGCCGTCCGGTTCCTTCGCCATCGGCGCGCTCAATTCGCAAAGTCCAGATCTCGAATACGGCGTCGCTCCCCTTCCGGGCAAGGAAGGCGGCTCCTCCTCCTTTGCCGGCGGCGACAATTTTGTCGTCTCCAAGGGGACCAAGAAAATGGAGGCGGTGAAGGCGTTCCTCGAGTTCTCCTATTCGCTCGACGGCCAGAAGCTGCTTGCCCGCAACGGTTCGCTGCCGATCCGTAGCGATATCGCCAAGGAAGCGCTGGCAGGCCTCGATTCACGCTATCTGATTGCTGCCGACGCGATGGCCAAGGGCCGGACGCCCTATTCCACTGTGTTTAACGATCTGATCAACTCCGCCAACGGCCCATGGATCACCATGCTGAACACGGCCTTCTTCGGTGGACCGGATGCGATCGAACCGGCGATCCAGGCCGCGCAGAGCGCCATGCAGTCGATCGTCGACACCGCGCCCTGAAGGCTCGATCCTGAAAGGCGGAGCCGTGAGGCTCCGCTGCATGGATATCAGCGAAGGACCAGACCGATGTCAGTCAATACTCTGGCGACGCCAAGCGGCGCGCCCAATGCCTCTCTGCGTCCCCGGCGCAAGCCGCGTCGTGACTGGATGGGACTTCTCTACGTGGCTCCGGCGCTGGCGCTGGTCCTCGTCTTCTTTCTCGTGCCTCTTGGCATGACCGCCTGGATGTCGCTGCACAACTGGCCGCTGATCGGCGTGCCGCGCTGGGTCGGCTTTGCCAACTACAAGGCGCTCTGGAACGACATCAACTTCTGGAACGCGCTCGCCTTCACCATCCGCTACACCATCGCAGCCACGATCGGCCTTTTGCTGGTCGGTTTTGCGCTAGCCCTCCTGGTGGAAAAGTCACGACCGTTCGCCGGCTTCTATCGTACCGCGTTTTTTCTGCCGGTGGTGATCGGTTTCGCCTCGGCGAGCCTATTGTGGAGCTGGTTGTCGAATGTCGACAGCGGACTGTTTTCCCCTTTGGCCGAGGCGCTGGGTCTCACGGATGGCCGCGTGAACCTTCTCGCCACCTTTGCACCCGCCTTTTGGTCGGTCACCGCCATGGTGATCTGGAAGATGGCGGGCTTCTACATGGTCATCCTGATGAGCGGACTGCACTCCATTCCGGCCGACTTCACGGAGGCCGCCCGGATCGACGGCGCGAACGCGCTTCAGCGGTTCCGCTTCATTACGCTGCCGCTGGTGCGCCGTCCTTTTGCCCTTGCGCTCATTTTGTGCGTTTCCGGCTCCATGCTCGCCTTCGACCAATTCTACATCATTCTCGCCGGCGGACCGCAGAACAAGACGATCACCGCAGTTTACTGGATTTTCAGCCAGTCCTTCGTGTCCTTCCGTCTCGGTTATGGTGCGGCGCTGTCGATGGTGCTGCTTGCCATTTTGGTGGTGCTGAGCGTGATCCAGCTGCGACTGCTGGGTGACAGGGAGGCCGCGCGATGACGATGACCGCAACGCTTCACGCAGCAAAGCTTGCGCCGGCACGCAGACGCGGCAATGCCTGGCTTTACGGAGTGCTGTTTCACACCACCTGCCTGCTCGTTGCACTGTTGTTTCTGGCGCCGATTGCGCTTGTCCTGCTGGCATCGTTCCGACCGCCCGCCATGGCGGGAAATGGGCTGCTTTCGATCCAGGGACTTGGCTTTGGCAACTACGGGAGACTGGAGGATTTCGGCGCCGGCATCCTGCATTACGCCGGCAACAGCCTTTTCGTCGCCGTCGCCACGGCGTTGCTCACCGTCGTGGTCTCGGTCTTTGCCGGTTACGGATTTTCGCGCTTCCGCTTTCCGTTCAAGGCGGTGGCCTTCGTTCTCATTCTGTCGACGATCATGGTGCCGTTTCAATCCATATTGACACCGCTGTTCCTGATCCTCGCCAAGCTCGGGCTGCAGAATACGCTGAGCGGCCTCGTCCTCATCTATGTCACGCTGCAGCTGCCTTTCTCGGTCTTCATGATGCGCAATGCCTTCGACGCAGTGCCCAAGGAGATCGAGGAGGCGGCGCGCATCGATGGCGTGAAGGGACTGCGGGCGCTGGTCTATGTCATGGGGCCGCTGGTGTTTCCGGGTGTCGTTTCGGTCGGCCTTTTCGCCTTCCTGAACGCCTGGAACGAATTCCTGGCAGCATTGGTGCTGTTGACCGATCAGGACCGCTACACGCTTCCGGTGCTCGTTACGGCCGTGCGCTCCGGCCATTATGGCTCAGTCGACTGGGGCGCCGTGCAGGCGGGCGTTACCGTGATGATGATCCCCTGCCTGCTGCTCTTTCTTGCTCTCCAGCGCTATTACATCCGCGGCCTCACGGCCGGCGCGGTGAAATAGGCGCACACCAATCCAACAGAGGACCTACATCATGAGCATGCCTTCTTCCGCCGCCGACACGATCCGCCAGAATGCAAAATTCCGCCCACCGGCCGTCCATCAGGTGCGCGTCGGCGGCTTCTTCGGTCCCCGCATCGAAACCATCGCAACCGCCACCGCGCACACCCTGCTCGACCGCTGCATCGAAGCGGGCATGCTGGACCAGGTCGATCCGGACAGGCCAAACCCCGGGCTGCGCATTCCCTACCAGCAGGGCAATGATACTGTCAGCACCCAGATGTTCTGGGACTCCGACTTCGGCAAGAGCATCGAGGCGGCCGCCTATGGGCTGCTGCACAAGCCGGATGCCGCGCTCGAGGCCCGGATCGACGAGATCGTCGATGCCTATGGACGACTGCAGGACGAGAATGGCTACCTGAATTCCTGGTACCAGCGGATCGAACCCGGCAAGCGCTGGACCAACCTGCGCGATTGCCACGAGCTCTATGATGCCGGCCACCTGATGGAAGGTGCCGTGGCCTACTATCACGTCACCGGCAAGCGCAAATTGCTGGATATCATGGCGCGCTACGCCGATCATATAGCGACCGTCTTCGGGCCCGGAGAAGACCAGAAGCCGGGCTATTGCGGACATCCCGAAATCGAGCTTGCGCTTGTCAAGCTTGGGCGCGCCACCGGCGAGCAACGCTATCTCGAGCTTGCCCGCTTCTTCGTCAACGAGCGTGGCCAACGGCCTGATGGCCAGCACTATTACGACCGGGAAGCCCGCGCGCGGGGCCGGGATCCGGCCGATTATCACTTTGCGACCTACGAGTACTCGCAGAGCCATGTGCCGGTGCGCGAGCAGCGCCATGTGGTTGGCCATGCCGTGCGCGCCGCCTACCTCTACTCCGGGATGGCCGATGTATCGACCGAGTTTGGCGACGACAGTCTGAAACCTGCGCTCGAGGCGATCTGGGCGCACCTTACCGAGAAGAACCTTTACGTCACAGGTGGTTTCGGGCCCTCTGCCCACAACGAGGGACTGACCTTCGACTACGACCTTCCAAACGAAACGGCCTATGCCGAGACATGTGCTGCCGTGGCGCTGGTCTTCTGGGCCAGCCGCATGCTGGGGCTGGGTCCCGATCGCGCCTATGCTGACGTCATGGAGCGGGCGCTCTACAACGGTGCTCTGGTCGGTCTCTCCATCGACGGCACCCGGTTCTTCTATGACAATCCGCTGGAAAGCCGTGGCAAGCATCATAGGTGGACCTGGCATCGCTGCCCCTGCTGCCCGCCGAACATCGCCCGGCTGGTAGCGTCGGTCGGCACATACATGTACGGCGAGTCGGAAAACGAAATCGCCGTGCATCTTTACTGCGAGGGCATTGCGGATCTGGAGACGGCAGGAACGGCTGTTCGTATCGGCCAGGAAACCATCTATCCCCTGGATGGCGCCATCCGGCTGACGCTGGAGCCGCAGCAGCCGGCCGAATTCACTCTTTCCCTGCGCCTGCCGGCCTGGTCACCGGGCGTGACGATCCGTGTCAACGGCGCGCCGGTCGACCGAGCTGCCGTCGAGCAGAAGGGGTATGCGAGGCTGTCCCGCCTCTGGAAGTCGGGAGATGTTGTGGAACTCGATCTAGAGATGCCGGTACAGCAACTACACGCGCACCCGAAGGCGGGGGTCGACCAGGGACGGGTGGCGCTCCAGCGGGGGCCGCTGGTCTATTGCCTTGAGGGCGTCGACAATGGCGATGACCTGAACTCCCTCGTCCTTCAACCGCAAAGTCGCTTTCGCTGCGAGCCCGTGAACACACTTGGTAGCATCCCGGCACTTGTAACGACCGGTCTGCGCGAAGTGGCCGCTGGCGAAAGCCTCTACACGGAAAGGCTGCCTCGCCGGGAGGAGGCGGAAATCCGGGCGGTTCCATATCATCTGTGGGACAATCGCGCAGCGGGAGAGATGCTGGTCTGGATCCGGACGGAGGGTGGTCGATGAATGCGGTGGACATGAGAGTGGCATCTCACCTTTCAGCCCAGACCAGCGGCGTCGATCTGAGGGGCGTCTCCAAGAGCTTCGGCGCGGTCGACGTCATCCACGACATCGACCTTTCCATTGCGGCCGGCGAATTCGTCGTGTTCGTGGGGCCGTCCGGCTGTGGAAAGTCGACGCTTCTGCGGCTGATTGCCGGACTGGAGGAGACAAGCCGGGGCGAAATCCTCATCGGCGGACGCGACGTCACGGATGCCGATCCCTCGGATCGCGGCATTGCCATGGTATTCCAGTCCTATGCGCTCTATCCGCACATGACCGTCGCCCAGAACATGGGCTTTGGCTTGCGCATGGCGCATCGGCCGAAGAAGGAAGTCGCCGACATGGTGCAGGCGGCGGCCGAAATTCTGCATTTGTCTCCCTTGCTCGATCGCCGTCCTGGCCAGCTCTCCGGCGGTCAGCGCCAACGCGTTGCTATCGGTCGAGCCATCGTGCGCGATCGCAAGGTCTTTCTGTTCGACGAACCGCTCTCCAACCTCGATGCCGAATTGCGGGTGGGCATGCGCATCGAGATCGCACGGCTGCACAAGCAACTCGGCAACACGATGATCTACGTCACACACGACCAGACCGAAGCCATGACGCTGGCAGACAAGATCGTCGTTCTCAGAGCTGGCCGTATCGAACAAATCGGTTCCCCGTTCGACCTCTACAACGATCCCGACAACCTGTTCGTGGCCGGCTTTATCGGCAGCCCCAAGATGAACATCCTGCCGGCGAGCTGCGAGGCCGGCTCGCTCCTGATCGGCGGCCAGCGCCTGCCGTTCGCGGTGCCTGCTAGCCTACCCGCAAACGGTGAACTGCAGTTCGGCATAAGACCAGAGCATCTACGGTTAACCCGCGACGCCGAGCCTGGCCTCAGTCTCACCGTCGACTTTACGGAATTCCTGGGTGGTGCGACTTATCTCTACGGGCAGGTTCAGCCGGGCGTGTCGCTGGTCGTCCAAGGCGGTCGGGGCCCAGCGCCCAAGGTCGGGCAGTCGATTACAGTGACGTTCGATCCATCGGATGCGCGCTTGTTCGATGCCGACGGAAGACGGGTCCGCAGCGACGGCTGAGTGAGCTGCGGTTATGGAGATGAGATGCACCGGAGTGCCTGCGGCAATGCAGAGAACTTTCTTGGCGCAAACAAACGTTGCTGGCTATGTTTATGGCTTGGAAGGGAGGCGACCCATGCCCATAAGCGGAAATCGTTGGGCATGCCGCTCGGCTCGTTTGCCTTGATGACATTTCAACCGGAAGGGGCCCGCTCAGACCTCTGATAGTCTGCTGTCTAGGCTCGCCGCTCTTGTCGGTAGGGGCATTGGGGCACCGTCCGCAAACTTTACATCGCAACAGTGAACGGGCGACGGAGTATCCGCCGCCCTGTCCGTAGCTTACTTGTTCAGGTCCTGCGCCATCATGAGATGATGCTCCAATGCGGGGCGTGTCTTCGTGGCCCACGTCTTCAGGTCGGCATTGTCGCCGCCGTCGCCGTAGCGCTTGAAGAGGTCGACGGCGTCCTTGTGGGCCGAGACCTGGTCGGAATGGTACTGCTTGTTGAAGTCGTCGCCTTTTAGACCGTTGAGCTTGTCGATCATGCCCTGCTGCGAAGACGTCATGGCGGTCGGGATTGCAACCTTTACCTTGCCGGAATCGACCATCGCCTTCATCTCGGCCGATGTCTTGGTGTGGTCGGCAATCATCTGCTCGGCGAAGGCCTTCGTGGCCGGATCGGCCTTTTCAACAGCCAGCTTGCTCGCCGCGATCTCGAACATGTCACTGGTGGCGGCCTCGGTGACAAAGTCTTCCGTCTTCGGAGCATTGCCCATCAGCGAATTGACGCCTGTGCTTTCGGCAGCCGATTGAGCGAAAGCCGAGGTAGAAACCATGAGAAGCGCTGCGGTCAGAATTATCTTGTTCATTTGTAGTCCTCCATTTGCTCTGGCTAACGTGCTTTTGGCTCAGGCGTTCCCAATTGGCCGGAGGGCAAGTGCTTTACGGCCCCTTTTGAGCGATACCGGACAGACGCGGAACCGATAGGACGCATTGAGGTTTGCCATGCTCACATGGGCGCCACGGAAAGTGTGATGCGCTTTCTGCCAACGAGACCCACGCCGTTGCAGACCACGCCATGGCGCTGCTCGTGATTGGATCGCCGTCCGATCTGGGTATCCGGGGATCGCAGAGAGCGACTTACACCGTATCGGGCGTTCAATCTGTCGCCGCGACGGACTGCTGTGCCTCTCAGGTTCGAGGGCTCTTCAGACAAGTCCGCCGCTCCAAGAAACAGGGTTCGATTGCCTTTTGTGACGGCAGCGCCACTTCACTATCGTCGGCTACGTTGTAGTCCGCCGACATCGGGGAAATGATTTGTCAGACGTGAACATGTTGCCAGAGGACCGCGGGGATGGCTCGAAAGTCTCCGCCGTTCGCGCCGCCCCCAGATGGGCAATTATTGGTCTCTTCCTTTACGGCTCGGTGTTTACATTGAGCAGCGCAAAGGAATTCCTGGTGCCCATCGTACTGGCGTTCCTGCTCGCCATGGTCTTTGGGCCGATCAGACGATTCTTTGACCGGCGTGGCGTGTCTTCTACACTGACGTCGCTGGTGATCGTCGCCGTTCTGTTTTTCGGGTTTCTCGCCCTGATAGGCGCTCTGGCCATTCCCGTCAGCGGATGGATGGAGCGCGCGCCGCAGATCCAGAAGGATGTGCAAAGCAAGCTCAGTGGTCTCTCCAGTACCTTTTCAGGGATCATGGATGCCGCAACCCGCCTCGGAGAATTGACCCGTAGTCACTCGGCCGACGTTCAGCAGGTGGAAGTTCGCGACAGCAGCATGATCGCAAACGCTGCTCTCTTTGCTCCCGCAGCGATGGCGCAGTTCATCTTCACGCTGATCCTGCTTCTGTTCCTACTGGCGTCAGGCGATATGTTCTACGAGAAGCTCGTCCATGTCATGCCAACGTTCAAGGACAAAAAGCGGGCGATGCGCATCGCCCACGATATCGAGCGCAAGCTCTCGCGCTATCTGTTGACGATCACCATCATCAATGGCGGACTTGGCGTTGCCGTTGCCCTCCTGCTCTGGGCTGTCGGCATGCCGAGCCCTATCATTTTCGGGGTGCTCGCGTTTCTTCTCAACTACGTCCCCTATCTCGGTGCCTTCGCGGGTATTCTTGTCGCCATGAGTGTCGCGCTGGTGTCGTTTGATGTGCCAGGCTGGTCGCTTGCTGTCGGCGTCCTTTATCTCGGATTGACGAGCATCGAGGGCCAGTTGATCACGCCGTACTTCATCGGACGAAGTCTCCGGCTGAACACCGTGGTCGTCTTCATCGCCGTGTCCTTCTGGGCATGGCTGTGGTCGGCCGTCGGAATGCTTGTCGCCGTGCCGTTGCTCGTGGCCGTGAATACCTTCTGCGAGCACATCGATGGTCTGAAAGGGCTGGGCGACTTTCTGTCCGAGCGCCATTCCGAGAAGGAAGAAGCTCCGGCTGGATAATCGGCGTATGCGTGAGCTTCAGCTTGAGCGCTCACATGCAACTTGCGCCCAGCCGAGCCGCATCGCCGTCAGGAGCGAAGATTTTCGCTGATCCACTCCTCGGCTGTCATGACATCGATGCCATTTCGCTCATTAAAGCTGTTGCGCTTCGGCCATGCCACGCCCTTGCCTTCGGCAAAGACCGCCCGGTATTTCCGGATGTGATTGTCGGGGTCCCGCGCGAGTTCAGATAGGAGATCCGGAACTGTCCATTCTGCCTTTGCAAACGGGCGCCCAAGCACCTTCTGGAGCGTGTCGGCAACCGCACCATAGGTCAGGGTGTCGCCGGCAAGATAGACAATTTCATTGCGGATCGTCGGCTGAGCAAAGACCACTTCCGCGGTCAAGGCACCGATATCGTCGGGAGTTGTCAGAGTGACCTCGGTATCCAGGCTGCCAAGCGCATTGACCACATTCTTTTTGAGATCAACGACCCCGAAGACCGGTTCGAACAGGAAGCTGGTGAACATCCCGGTCGAGATCACCACCCAGTCGGTCTTGTCCTGGGCACGCAGGAGGTCACGCACATCGATCTGGGCGTCGAACAGGTCCTGAGGACTGCCGCGACCGATCACGTCGAAATCGACGCCAAACTGCCATGGGAAATATCGCTTGAGATTGGCGTCCAGCGCAGCTTTCGCAAGCTTCATTGGCGTGTTTCGACCCGCAGAGAAACCTGCGCAGCCGATCACGGTATCGAAGCGAGCGAAGATTGCCGCCAATTCGCTGACGGAAGCGGCAAGAATGTCGCCGGTGACAATCTCGATCCCCAGTTCGCGAATTTCGGAGACATCACGCTGTTTTACCGTGTCCGTCGATTCAACAGTTGCGGCCCGCAAGAGAACGCTGATCGTCGTGTCCGCATGATGCCTGGCTTTACGCGCCAGATTGCGCAGAACCGGCATGCCGAGTTCTCCCGCACCAATAACCAATATCGACTGTGAGTATGCTGTTCGAGAAGAGTTCATCTTGGAAATCCTTGCCAGTCTCATCGTTCGTGTGAACGGGTAACTGGCATATTTCCGGGAGGGTCGTAAGAAGGTACACGCGTGATACCGGAGGGCAGGAAGATGACCATAGACGAAATCCTCAGCTACTCCCAAACCGTCTGCGACGGTCTTCGCGAGGATGAGGACGGGGTGAGGCGCGAGGTCCTCACCCATGCAGGAAACCGGTGGTCGCTGGGCGTCATCCACACCCTGGGTGTCTATGGCAGACTGCGCCATGCGGATATCGGACGAAGAATGCATGGTGTTACCCAGAGGATGCTGACACGCACCCTTCGCCAACTCGAGAGAGATGGGCTGGTCGCGCGCTATGATCTCGTGGAGATGCCGCCGCGCGTGGAATACGAGCTTACCGAACTTGGGATGGCGCTACTGATCCGCATGATTCCCCTTTGGACATGGGTCGTCGAGAACTCGGATCAGTTTCGAAAGTCGCGTGACGAATATGATTCCCGGCCGCAGGAGAAGCCTTCGTGGCAATCTTTCTGATGGGTTTGCAGGTTGCCACGGACAGGTGCGCCACGATCAATGATCGGTCGGATGCTCCCGCACGCCCGAGACTTTGGGGTGGCCCCGAGCACCGACACTGCCCGGCCGCACATAGGCTGATCGTGCGGCCGAGATAGGCCGAAACTCACATAGACTTCAGCATTCCGCCATCGACGAAATATGTCGAGCCGACCGAATAGCTCGCCCGTTCCGAGCACAGGAAAACGAAAAAGTCGGCGGCTTCCTGTGGAGTGGCGAACCTTTTGATGGGAGCATGTTCGTTGGCCACGGAGTCGAGGTAGCCCTGCCAGTCGCCACCTTTTTCGGCAGTGAGCTGCTTGGCGGTCTTGATCCAATCCGGCGTCAGGACGAGGCCGGGATTCACGCAGTTTACCCGGATGTTCTGCGGGATCAGCTCGGTGGAAAGTGTCTTCGAAAACATCATCAATGCCGCCTTGGTGACATTGTAGATGGGCTCGTACCAAAGCGGCTGCACGGCGCATATGGACGCATTGTGCAAAATCACACCGCCGCCCTTTTCCCGCATTTGAGGCGCAAGACCTCTGGCAAGCCGGACGGCAGCCATGACATGCAGGTCGAAGTAGAATTGCCACTTTTCGTCATCGGCCTCCATGACAGTCTCGTTTGAGCCGGTGCCTGCATTGTTGATGAGGATATCCGCTCCCCCGGCTTCAGCAGCGGCGCGGATGACGCTGTTCGTTCCCTCGGCAGTCGCAACGTCGGCGGCAATGCCTGTCGCAGACACCCCGTATTTGGAAGCGATACGGGCGGCCTCTGCCTCAACTCTTTCCTTTCCTCTTGCAGCCAGAATGACGTTGGCGCCCTCCGCGGCAAGTCCTTCCGCAATCGTCAGGCCAATTCCGACACTGCCTCCGGTGATGACAGCATTCTTCCCTTTGAGACCCAGTTCCATTCTTTCTCTCTCCCCTTTTTGGCTTGTATAGAATTGCCGCCGATGTCCGTCATGACAAGTCGGTGGAATTGGTCGCTGGCATATCGGATGAGATTTGCCGGCAGCAGCAGGATAGCTTCGACGAACTGAAGCGTCTCGAAGTATCGAGCGATCGCGGGATTTCAGTGAAGCCACCTAACGCAGAAGGCCATCGCGCCCAAACTCTTCCCAGCCGCTCAGCGGCGAACGGTCATCGTCACCGCCACCTGTGGGATCAGACGAAGTCTTTTCGGTCTTCAGCGAACGGGTGAGCTTTCTCTTCCAGGACGCCTGCTGCCTTTTCTCGGCGGCGGCGATGACATCGTCTTCGCGCCACTCGTCCACCACGCTGCGGTTGAGCAGATCCTCGACAAACCTTGGATCGAAGACGTGGAACGTGATCTGTTTCGCCCGCCCGCGCAGTCTGACGGTGCGAATCCCGGCACTCTGCAGTCGCCCGTCCTTCAGCCACCGGTGCCTCTCCGTCGTCGTCATCGTCAGGATATCCTGGATCTCGCGGGGGATGACCGGAAGGCTTTCGATGTCCACAAGTGCCTCGGTGACGACAGCCGACACTGAGCGAAAAACGGTCTTCGAGGTTTCCGGCAGTACCAGTCTCAGGATCGAACCATCGATATCCAGCGATTTCCGGATCGCCAACGGCAACCGCGCCCGGATTTCAAGAAGAATGCCCTTGGCGCGCACGGATGAGCCGAGCGTCGCTGCTGGCGACAGCGCCCACTCCTTGAGCAGTTCCGGGGCATCGGTCTTTTCGGTCCTTGGCATGCCGACGAAATGGGCGTCGCCATAGTCGAAGTCAACACCGGGTGCGGTCTTCCCGGCATGCCGGAAAAGCGCTGACGGCCTAATTCAGTGCGTAGGTCACGACGCGGTGCGGATGCTCGACGCGGAACCTCGACAGCATTTCCGAAGCCTGTTGGGCTGCAAAGCCGGCATTCTCGACATCTTCCCGGGCCCAGTCATCGGCGTTGACGCGAATCGCATCGGCCATTCCCTGCGAGACCGCAGCGAAATGCTTGTTCCCTTCCACCAGTGCCTCTTTGGCAACACCCTCGAGGGCAATGGCGAGCCCGACCAGTAAATCCTCGCGCTCGCGAACGCTCAAGGTTTCGATCGCGGTGATGGGCGTGCTCATCTTGAATTCCTTCAAACGTGCTGTCGATCGGTCAAATAGGCCTCCGATAGACCGGTATCTGGTGACGATCCGACCTTGGGTCAACATTTCAGCTGCTGCATTCTCGCGCAATTTCGGGCGGCAGTTCACGCTGTGAAATGTTTGGTCACTTTAAATGAGTTTTGTTTTTCGCTTTATCAGGGCATCTGGGGGTGAAATCATCGAGACGCGTCGCGCTATGACGCATGATCAAGAGTGAAACTCATGGATAAGCCAATAGCTGTCAGTCGCCTGGCCAAGAATACGGTCTTCGGCAAGGGCGACGTTTTCGTGCTTTTCGGCGAACTGTTCGGTCGCGGCTATGCAACTGGCCTGCTTGACGAGGCACGCGCGGCTGGAATGGAGATCGTCGGCGTGACGGTTGGACGCCGCGATGAAAGCGGAAGCCTGCGCCCGCTCGATGCCGAAGAATTCTCAGCTGCCGAAGCTCGCCTGGGCGGCCGGATCATCAATATCCCGCTGATGGCAGGCTTCGACATGGACGCGCCCGACGGTGGTCCGACACCCACCGATATCCTCGGCGAAATGACCTTGGAGAACTGGCAGGACGAGAAACTTGACTGGGACTATCTGGCGCGCTGTCGCGCGACGGGGACAGCCCGGTTTACCAATGCGCTTGCCCAGGTGATGGATGTGCTTGACGGCATGATCGCCGATGGCAAGAACGTATTTTTCGCCCATACGATGGCCGGAGGCATTCCGAAGGCCAAGGTCTTCCTCGTGCTGGCCAACCGGATCTACAAAGGGCGCGGAGCGCGCCACATGTCGTCGCAGACCCTGCTCGACAGCGATATGGGCAAGCTCATCCTGCAGAATTTCGACGAGGTGTCGGCCGACACTTTCGGACATCTCATCGAGTTCAGCGCCGCCATACGCGACAGGATCGAGAACTCGGGCGGCACGGTCAGGTACACGGCCTACGGCTACCATGGCTCCGCAGTGCTCATCGATGGCGAGTATCGCTGGCAGACCTATACCAACTACACCCAGGGCTACGCCAAGATGCGGCTTGAAGGCATCGCGACGCGCGCCTGGGAAGCCGGGATCAAGGCGACAGTCTACAACTGCCCCGAAATTCGGACGAATTCTTCGGATGTCTTCACGGGCATCGAACTGCCGCTCATTCCGCTGCTGCTGGCGCTCATGCAGGAGGGCGGCGGTCAATGGGTCGACGACCAGTGGCAAGCCTGCGGGCAGCTTCTTGCGGACGGCTTTACGATGGAAGATGTCTTCCGCAAGATCGCTGAAATGCAGGCGAACGACGTCATGCGCCCCTTCTATGATTTTTCGGCGTGGCCTATGGCAAACAGCCAGAAGCAGACCGATCTTGTCATCGGCGCGTCGAGCGAGATCACCCAGATGCACCGCGATGGGAAGGCGCTGATCAGCGACCGCCTGAGTAGTCTGGTTGTGGAAGCCACCGGGAAACTGATATTCGGAGAGACCTCGGAGCCGTCGGGCCCTGTTCTCTGGCTCAACCACGATATTGTCGCGCGCCAGCTTTTGGCTTCGCATTCTGACAGCCTGCAGGACCATCAAGACCTCGCAGCTTGAGGCATCCTCAAATCGCAATGGACCGGCGATGTTTTGACGCCGGAGATTGAAACGGGCTGGCCCGCCGCTTGAGGCCTGCCCCAGGACGATCGACCGGATACTGCGCCCGACAGCAGCGTAAGCGCCATTAACTGACCTAACTGTGCTGAACTGCCGGTTCTCTACGCGGACCGGAGAGTTATGCGGGTGAGTTCCGCCGGCTTTCCCAAACGCAGGGCAAAACCCGGCCAAAGCCCCGTGCCGTTGTTCACATAGAGATGCATGCCTTCCACCTTGTAAAGGCCCGAAACGAACCCGTTATTGCCCCTCGCCACAAGGCTGGAAAGCCCGACGACCATTCCGCCATGGGTGTGGCCGGAAAGCTGAAGCGAGACCCCTGCCCTGGCGGCGCTTGCGGCTCCCATCGGCTGGTGATCGAGCAGGATAATCGGAGCCCCTTCGGGAGCGCCGAAAATGGCCGCACGCAAGTCCGGCCCAACATTGCCTGAATGTTCGGCGGAGCGGTCGGTTACGCCTGCTACGACGATCTTCGCCCCGTCGCGCTCGATGACGACATGCTGGTTCAAAAGCGGCTGAAGTCCCAGCATCCGGTATTCGCGCATCCATTCCTTGTAGTCGAAGAAGTACTCGTGGTTGCCGGGAATGGCCAAGACGCCGTCCCGCGCCCGCAGTTTCGCAATCGGCTGGACATCGAGACGTCGGTGCTCGACATCGCCGTCGATCAGATCACCCGTCATCACGATCAGGTCCACATCGAGAGCGTTCGCCTTCGACACCACCGCGTCTGCCCAGCGCCCGGGAAACAACCTGCTGATATGGAGATCGGTCAACTGCAGGAGGCGATATCCATCAAAGGCGGCGGGAAGACCGGATACCGGAATTTCGATATCCCTGAGCGCTGGAACGCGGATGGCTTGGCTCACGCCAAACATAGCGAGGCAAAGCGCAAAAATCCCCATTCCATAGCGCAACTCAGGACGAACGACTGGAAACGCACCCTTTATCGGCCAGAGGACAATCGAGACCAGGTCGAGGCCGATCTGGAATACCGCAAGCAGGACTGTCGCCCCGAAGATCACGTTGAAGGCGATGATGAGCGGCCTCGGAAACTCCGGCGAGAAAACCGATCCCGACGAAAGACGGCAGAACAGGAGGAATTGCGACGCAATCAGCAGGACGGCGGCGAGGAGCAATTTTATCGACCATGGCCATGGCAACGGTTCGATAAAGCGCACCACGACCAGAAGCCATGGCAGTCCGAGAATGATGTTGAACATGGATCAGAGGTTTTCCAGTGAAATAGATCGGGACGCGCAAGCCGCCTTTAGTTGGGAAACCAACCGATGGAAATCTATTTTTAAATGCGGTTCGGAAACGGTTCGACGCCCGGGCGGTAGAAATCATTGCTGATTTTCCCGCCCACGAGCCCCTGTCCGGCTTTTTCCACTCAGAACCGCTGCGGCGCGGCGGGTTTGTTTCCGAAGATGGCCTCAATGCGCTCCAGGACATCAGCGGTGAGCTTGTCCTTATGGCTGAGCGCCGCAAGATTGTCCTCCAGCTGGCTCAGGCGCGATGCGCCCAGGATCACGGTCGAAACATTGCGGTTCGACAGGCACCACAGAAGCGACAGATGGGTGATGGAGATTCCGATTTCGTCGGCAAGGTCGGCCAACTCGGAGACTCTCGCAAGCTGGGCGCGACCGGCTTCGCTCGACCATTTTTCCTTCAGCCACTCATAGCCCGGCAGGTTCATGCGCCCGTCGTTGGGAATGCCCTTGTTGTATTTCCCGGTCAAAACGCCGGAAGCCAGCGGCGACCAGATGGTCGTGCCCAGTCCCATCAGATCGTAGAGGGGCAGATAGTCGGCTTCGACCTTCTGACGCTCGAACAGGTTATACTGCGGCTGCTCCATCGTCGGCGGCGTGATGCGCAGGTCGCGGGCCACGGCATAGGCCTCCGTCAACTGTTGGGCAGACCATTCGGATGTGCCCCAATAGAGAATCTTCCCTTGAGCCACGAGATCGTGCATGGCGCGAACCGTTTCCTCGATCGGTGTATCGATGTCCGGGCGGTGGCAGAAATACAGATCGAGATAGTCCACCTGCAAACGCTTCAGGGCCGCATGGGCAGCGTCGGTCACATGCTTTCGCGAAAGACCGCGCTGCGTCGGCTTCTGGCCGCCCCAGAACACCTTGCTGGAAACGATGAAGCTGTCGCGGCTCCAGCCGAGTGTTTTGAGGGCCTCGCCCATGACGAGTTCGGACTTTCCGCTCTCGTAACCTTCGGCGTTGTCGAAGAAATTGACCCCGTTGTCATAGGCGTGCGCCATCATGCTGACGGCATCGCTGCCATCGACCTGCTTGCCGAACGTGACCCACGATCCAAACGAGAACTCGCTGACCTTCAACCCTGATTTTCCGAGACGGCGGTATTCCATGGCGTAGCTCCTCCCGCGATGCGCAAGAGGGCAACATAGCGCAAGGCGATGCGAAAGACAGTCCGGGCCGGCGACTATAGCGCTGACAGCAGGGCATGGATCGAAACCGGAGCAATCCTGCACTCGCCGGTTTAACGGTATCCAGCCGCCTGAAGTTCGAAGAGCTGCGCATACCGCCCGCCTTGCTGGAGCAGCTCGGTGTGGGTTCCGCTCTCCAGAATGCTGCCGTTTTCGAGGACAAGGATGCGATCCGCCATCCGGACGGTCGAGAAGCGATGCGAAATGAGAACCGCCGTCGTATTTTCGGCCAGGCTCTTGAACCGGGAAAAAACCTCCGCCTCCGATTTGGCATCCAAGGCCGCTGTCGGCTCATCGAGGATCACCAGCTCGGCATTCCGCATATAGGCTCGCGCGATAGCGAGCTTCTGCCATTCGCCACCGGAGAGATCGCGCCCCTTGTTGAACAGACGCCCGAGCGGCTGTTCGTATTTGAGCGGCAACTTGCTGATGACGGCGTCGGCAAGGCTCAGTTCGGCGGCGCCCTCGATCCTCTCCATGTCGGTCCGCGCCTCGATGCGTCCGACACCGATGTTGTCTGCGGCAGTGAAGCTGTAGCGCGTGAAATCCTGGAAGATGACCCCGACATGGGCGTGGATCTCGGCGATGTCCATTTGCCGAAGATCTACGCCATCGACGGTGATCCGACCTTCGTCGGGATCGTAGAGGCGCGTCAGAAGCTTGACGATCGTCGTCTTGCCAGCTCCGTTCTCGCCGACCAGCGCAAGGGTCTCGCCGCCACGTAATGTGAAGCTGAGGCCCCGGACGGCCCATATGTCGGTATCCGGATATCGAAACCCGACGTCGTCGAAAACGATGCCATCGCGTATCGGCTGAGGAAAGGGTTTTGGATCGACAGGTGAACTGATCGTCGGCTTGATTTCAAAAAACGAAAAGAGATCGTCGAGATACAGCGATTGCCCGGCGATCTGCGTGAACCCGAGGAGTATCTTCTGGAAAAGGCCATTGAGCCGCAGGAACGCTCCGGCGAGAAATGCGAGGTCACCGATCGAAAATACACCAACGATGGTCTGCCAGACGATATAGGCGTAGGCCCCGTAGTAGGTCAGGGTGCTGATCGCGGCGAGCAGTGATCCCCAGATCGCCCGGTGAATCGATAGCGTTCGTGTTTCTGCAAATATCGTCTCGGACAGCGATTTGAAACGGTCGACGAGGTACGTCCCGAGGCCGAAGAGCTTCATCTCCTTCGCGGTGCCGGCGCTGGCACCGATGAAACGAATGTATTCGAGCTGCCGACGCTCCGGTGTCCGGCCGCGCGTGAGGTCGTAAGACCTGATGTTGAAGCGCGTTTCTCCCCAGACGGCCGGAACGAAGGATAGCGCCAGCAGCAGAATGAGCCACGGTGCATAGGCCACCAGCCCGGCGGCCAGCGTGGCGACGGTAATCATGTCCTGGGCCTGCCCGAACATCTGCGGCAACAACGCATTGCGACCGGCCGCCTGCCGTCGGGCGCGCTCCAGCCTATCCTGATATTCCGGGCTTTCGAAGTGACGCAGGTCGAGCTTTGCAGCATGCTGCATCAGCTCGACGCTCACCGTATTGGAATGACGCTCGCCGAGGATAGAATCGACCAGCGTCGTTGCCCGCGTCAGCAGGTCGAGAGCGAAAACAAGTGCGAATTCCAGCGCCAGCAGCGGAAGAATGACGTTCAGCCGCCCGCTGGCCCACCACTCCGAGAGACTTGATGAGGCGGAATGGGTTGCGGCCAGGCGCACCACTTCGTCAATGATGAGCTTGCCGACATAGAGGGCGAGGACCGGCTGGAGGGCGCGCACGAGCCTCAAGCACATGCTGGCAAGCGTCAGCCATCGGCTCGTTCTCCAGATTTGGGCGACAAGCCGCGCAAGAAGCCGCAGATTGCCCAGCTTGTCGCGGAGGCGGCTGCCGGATGATCCCGGTCCGCCAGCGGGGCCGGCGGGTTCAGACGCTTTCAAACCGGCAGCTTCGCCAGGACGAGACGTCACCTTTGACGGCGCTCTCAAGAGCGTTCGATCGTTTTCGCCGCGGCATCCAGCGCGCTGGCGATAATTTCAGCCGAATGGTCTTCCAGCGGACCGCGAAGCCGAAGTCGCAGAGCCAGCTTGACGTTTTCCATGGCTCGAATGATCGCCGCAGAGACAAGCGTGACGCCATCGCCACGCGCAGTCCCGACGCGTGCGACGAGGTCGTCTGCGGACGCTCTGTTGGCGATGAGAAATGCCTCGCCTTCGGAGGTGATGCGATATCGCTTCCGGCCAGGCTGGTCGATGTCGATGGTGGCGTAACCCATGTCCTCAAGCCATGCGAGGGTCGGATAGATTACGCCCGGGCTCGGCGAATAGCTGCCGCCCATGCGCTCCTCGATAGCTTTCATGAGGTCATAGCCATGCGAGGGATTGTCGGCAATCATCGTGAGAAGGAGGAGGCGCAGCTCCCCGTAATCGAAAGGACGTTTGCCCTCCCTGCCCCCGTGATGTCGGTGATGCTTGCTGTGGTGCCCGTGATGGCGACCGCCGTCGTGAGATTTGTTGTCCATGTTCCCGATATAGATCTCGATATATCGGGATTCAAGATTAAACGACCCTCTGCCGGGACCCGATTTCTGCGGTGATGTATTCGGCCAGCTTCTCGTCGGCCTCGCGGATGAACTTGGTCAACGCTCCACGGGTGAAGTTGCGATCCTTGTTGTTGACCGCTTTGATCCGCGCGCTATCGACCCCCAAGAGTTCGCGCCCGAAAAACCAAGCTGGCGCACAGGACGACGAACTCTCGGAAGACCTGCTTGAAGGCCGACCGGTTCACGCGGCGGAAAGGCGATGGTGCGGAAGTCCGGCTTCACGTGCCGCAGCAGCCAGATCACCTCGATGTTGCGATGGGCTTCTGCCTTCTGCCTCCAGTCGCCGACTCGAACGCACCCGGTTGATATAGCCGTACACGTAGAGCTTCAAAAGGTCGGCCGGATCATAACCCAGACGGCCGGTCTCCTTCGCGGCCACCTGTACAAAGCCTGCGGCAGCAAGATCGAGGCCATCCACGAAAGCCTTGATGAAGCGGACCGGGTTATCCGGCTCCACGTAATCGTCCATTGCTTCGGGCAGAAGCAACAATTGAGCGCGATCTGATCCTGAGAGATATGCCATGGCAAATTCTATCACGGAACCTTATTCTCTGGAATCTAGAGTCAAGTTTTCGTACCCTCCGTGAGATTTCCGCGATGATCTCTTGGAGGTATGATGCCACAATGGCCATGGCGAAATAGGCGGTCAGATGTCGACGAGTATGGTCGGAGTTCGCTTTGGCACTATGCTGCCGAGGGGAATCTTGTCGCGCTAGAAAATGAACTACGTAGCACTGACGATGTTTCCGCTGCCGATAAGGACGGATTCACAGCCTTACACGTAGCCGCTCAGAATGGGCACATTCCGATTGTTAGGAAACTGCTTGCTGCTGGCGCAGAGGTCAACGTTCTAGACTGTTACGGAAATGGACCGCTATGGACTGCAAGCAGGCAGGCGAGCTTGGCTATTGCAACAGAGCAGGCATTCGAAATTGCAGCGCTGCTGTTGAGAAGTGGGGCCAATCCGCATCATGTCAACAATGCCGGACGATCGCCCGTGATATGGGCGACCAGGAGTACCAAACTGCGAGAAACATATATTGCAGCAGGTGTGCCGGTCCCGACTAATCGAGAGTAGCGTTTTAGGACGGTCTGCAAGAGTTTCGCGACGCGGGACACACGTCGGGATGCGATCAGTCTTGCCTTACATGGCACGGCCTTCGAACGAGGCCAGTTGCAGCATGACGAGGGTGTCGGCGCTCTGCGTCTGGAGCGCCTCGCCATCTTCTTCCTGCCTGATGGAGCCGTAGCTGGCGTTTCCGCCTTCGGCGTATTGGGTCTGCGCGGCCTGCCTGCCGGACACAAAATTCCGGTCGGATTTGTACGGACCGCCTGTCTCAGTGTGGGGGTTGGACATGATGTGCTCCGAGAATTGCTTTGGGCTCGTAACGGGCTTGGCTTCTGATCGTTCCGTCATTCACGGCAATCAGCAGCGATTTGCGCCGCCGGTGCCGTGAGACGCTCTTTGCGATTGCGACTATTCGGGCTTCAGGCCACTTCCGCTTTCTGGTTTGGAAAAATAACCCAAATTTGGTCGCTCCTGCCACTCAACATTGTGTCGATTTTTCACCGGATTTACCGCAAGCTGATCACGAGCAAAGCCGTGGTCGCCTCTTTGCCTCGATAATAACACGCCGACCGCGCCCCAAGGATTTTCCCATGAAAAAATTGCTTCTCGTCGCCTCCGCCATGGCTTTCGCCTTCCCGCTTCTTGCCCAGGCGGAAACGCTGAAATTTCCGAGCGATGCACCGATTGCGTCCGTTACCATTCCCCATAGCTGGGCGCCGAAAGAAACCGAGACCGGCATCGATGCGACCTCCGACGACTCTGCAGTCTACTTCTCGATCGACGTCGCAGACGAGAAATCCTCCGACAAGGTCGTCAGCGATGCGATCGATTTCCTGACGAAGAGCGGCGTCAAGATCGATCCTGCAACCCAGAAGGACGAGGGCGACAACACCATCAACGGCATGAAGATGTCGACGCTCGGTTGGCAGGGCACCGACAATGATGGTGCCGTCGATGTGGAACTCGCCTTCCTGTCGCCTGTACCCGGCAAGCTGCTTGTCGTCACCTACTGGGGATCGAAGGATTCCGGCAGCAAGCACGACAAGGAGCTGACGTCGATCCTTTCGTCGCTGGTCGCCGTCAAATAGCGCCAAGCCGATAGACCTTGCCCCCGGGACACCGCAATAGCGTTGCCTCGGGGCTGGCGACCGGGATACCCCTCACCCGCAGCGGCGCGCACGCCGGTTGCGAGAGGCCAGACGTGCATCTGGCGCAACACTCCCATCAAATTCGTGACAAGGCCGCTAATGATAATTTGCTTTTATCGACTTTGACGGTAAAGCCGTGGGTGGGACAGACGGGAACGGCGCGGGACAGCGGCTTTTCCGACAGTCAATGCGCGAGAACGAGCTCAAGGACGATACGATGAACATCCGCATGTTTTCTGCGGCAGGGCTGATGATGGCCCTCGCCGGATGCACGACCGTTTCGAACGTTGCCACCATTCCGATGATGAAGGCCAATCCCGTTCAGGACTATTGGTCTGGCAGATCTGCCGGCAAGTTCTTTGCCGCCTACGGCCCTCCGATCTCCGACCATGACGACGGCGGCGGCCGGGTCTACAACTGGCGTGGCGGGTACAAGAAGGTCCGCGTCGAGACCAAGACTGCCGATGGAGCGCCGGGCAAGCCAGCCCGCACCGTCAATCTCAGCTGCAAGGCTGACATAACCACCTCGTCGGACTACGTTATCCGCTCGATCCGCATCGTTGGCGACATGCCCGGCGTGAACGGCCCATCTTATTGCGCCGAACTGCTCATCCCGACACCTCCTGCCGCCGCCAGCTAGTACACTGCCGACAGGATGGACATGGCGCAGGCGGCTCCAGGCCGCCTGTTTGCATTTTCGGGCTGTGCGGGGCGGCACCCCAGCGTGCCGGCTTGAACAACCCTGGCGCGATGCCCACCTTCATCCCTGAACGCTATCCGGCAAGCCTATCGTCCTGCCCCAGAACCATCAGAGTACGCCCATGACATCGATCGAACTTGGCCTTGATACTTTCGGCGACGTCACTTCGTCTGCCGACGGCGTGCCGCTCACCCATGCGCAGGTGCTGCGCAATGTCGTCGAGGAGGCCGTGCTGGCCGACACTCTGGGCATCGACTTCATCGGAATCGGCGAGCATCACCGCGCCGACTTTGCCGTGTCCGCTCCCGAAATCCTGCTGGCTGCTGCGGCCGTGCGCACGACGCGCATCCGGCTCGGCTCGGCGGTCACCGTGCTTTCCTCCGACGACCCTATCCGGGTGTTCCAGCGCTTCTCGTCCATCAACGCACTCTCGAACGGGCGCGCGGAGGTCATTCTCGGGCGCGGTTCGTTTACCGAGTCGTTTCCGCTCTTCGGCTTTGCGCTGCGCGACTACGAAACCCTGTTCGAGGAAAAGTTGGAGATTTTCGCAGCGCTGGTCTCGCAGAAGTCGGTCAGCTGGAAGGGCACTATCCGCCCGCCGCTGACCAACCAGCAGGTCTTTCCGCCGATCGAGACGGGGTCGTTGCGGACATGGATCGGTGTCGGGGGAAGCCCTGAGTCTGTCGTGCGCGCGGCACGCCACAACCTTCCCCTGATGCTGGCGATCATTGGCGGCGACCCGAAACGTTTCGTGCCTTATGTCGACCTCTCGAAGCGTGTCTATGACCAACTGAAGCTGCCGATGCAAGCGATCGGCGTGCACTCGCCGGGCTATGTCGCCGACACGGACGAGCAGGCGCGGGCCGAATTCTGGCCGGACTACAAGCGCATGCGCGATCAGATCGGTGCGGAACGAGGCTGGCCGCCGATGGAGGCATCGGAGTTCCGCCAGGAAATCGACCACGGCTCGCTCTATGTCGGCTCGCCGGAGACTGTGGCGCGCAAGATCGCTGCAACGATCAAGGTGCTTGATGTCAGCCGCTTCGACCTCAAATACAGCGCAGGCCCGCTTCCCCACGAAAAGCTGATGCGCTGCATCGAACTCTACGGCACCAGGGTTGCACCGACGGTCCGCGATCTGCTCGCCTGACGGTGATGCAGCAGGGCAGTGATTTGCCCTGCATTGCCGCTGAGTTTACATGGCTGCAGCGACCAGGCTCGTCAAAGCCTTGCGGCCGGTGCGGTAGACGAGGCTCGGCGCATCCATTGCCCTGCCGAGAAGACCCGGCTCCCTCTCCTGAAAACTGACCGTTTCCACCAGCGTGTCCCCCTCTTGCGGGAATGCGGCGGGCACCTGCGGCGCGGCGACGTGGCCGACGATCAGCGGATCCTTCGTTTCGCAGCCCGGCAGGCAGCTCTCGAAGCTGACGGTACCGGCGCTGGCGACGACCGCCTCCCTCACCGCCCGCTTGGCGGGGACGGGCGTATGCCGGGGAGCCGAATCCGCCGCTGCTACGGCGCGGAAGGTGGGGATCGGAATATTCGCGACGACGGGCGCTGCTGCCGGACTGGCATCGATCGCCGCCTGCGCCACGGAGACACCGGGGTTTACCACGACGCCGGGAAGCACTATCGCAACTCTCGGCGCATTGTTCATCGGTGCGGCGGCCAGCTCTTCCGAACCGTTACGGTGGGTCACATAGATGACGGCCGCCAGGGCGCCGCACATGACGAGCGAAAATCCTGCCCGCGCGACGATGTCGCTGCCGGCCCTGTACCAGGTCTGCTGCTGCGAAGTCATGATTCTCTCCGTGGCTGTTTCAGTTGCCCTATAGAGACCCTGAATTGCGGCAGGGGTTTTGTCGGAAAGAGTCCTTTCGCGGGCAGTTTATGTAACTATGTTCGCCACAGATTTTTGATTGCGTCCGGAAGCAGGCAAGGCTGGCGGATCTTTTCGATCCCGGGCGGCGGCCTATATGCGTCCACCACAGACTTTCGATAAAGAGGATTGGCCAGATGAGACCTCGCGTTATTTGCCTCATGCTCACATCGCCGGATGGCAGCTTGCATCCGAGCCGTTGGACGACAAGCCCGGATGGGAGCCGCTCCGACTGGTCGGCGCTTTATGAGAAGGTCCACAAGGCACACGATGCCAATGCCTGGATGGTCGGGCGCGTGACGATGGCCGAGATTTCCAAGGCCGGCGCCCATCCGCCAGCGGCACCCTTCGATGTCAGGCGGCCGCATCACTTCGCCAATACCGCCGCCACGAGTTTCGCGATTGCGCTTGACCGCTCCGGCAAGCTGCATTTTTCCAGCGACGCGCTCTATGGAGACCATGTCGTCGTGCTGCTCGGACGCGACGTGCCCGACAGCCATCTGGCCGAACTCACCGCCGACGGCGTCTCCTATGTCGTGTCGGAAACGCCCGAAATGGACATCGGCGCGATGCTCGACCTCATCGGCCGCGAACTCGGCATCACCCGCATTTTGCTGGAAGGCGGTGCTGCCGTGAATGGCTCGCTGATGGCTGCCGGACTGGTGGACGAACTCAGTTTCGTCGTTGCGCCGGCGCTTGAGGCACGCGAAGGCAGCGACCGCATCATCGCCTACGGCGAGGAAGGCCTGACGGGGAAAGCCGAGCTCTCGCTGATCTCCTGCGAACCCCTCGGCCACGGCGCATTGCATCTGCGCTATGCGGTAAAGCGGCCGCAGTGAGGACGGCTGGTCTCCAGCCCGTCACCTTGCATTGCTGACATCACCGCAAAGCGGCCTCTCAGAACCGGCCAATCCTCCGGATCACGAGGGACGGCGCGAAGGGGCTGGCACGTCGGGTACGATTTCTGTGGGCCACGTTCTGATCTCGTGGACCTGGCCGGGGATCTGGTCGCGCAGATAGGTCTCCTGGCCCGGCAAGCCCATCGGGTAAAGCGCATCGCGACTGGTCTCATAGGCTGCTGCTTTGGCCGTGCAGAGGCGGATACGCATGTCCTCCGGTGCGATATCGGTGCGATTTTGGACATCGTCGACGGGTCCTGACGGAGACAGCCGGCCCTCGAAGGCCTGCGTCAGATACAGCGCCGCCCGTTCGTTGCGCTCCCGCTCCGTCGTGGCGCCGAGAAGGACCACCATCACACGCCGCCCGTTCCGCGTGGCCAGCCCGACATAGTTTCGACCTGAAGCACAGAGGAAGCCGGTCTTCATGCCGATCGTGCCATTGAAGCTGGTAAGCAACGCATTGTTGGACTTGATCTCCTTGCCATCGATCGTCACAGCCGTCGCTGCGAAGAAGCGCCGGTACTCGGGAAACATCTGGTCGATCTCCATTCCCAAGATCGCAAGATCGCGTGCGGTAGTATAGTTTTTCCGGTCGAACAGGCCGTTGGGACTGGAAAAGTGGGTGCCGGTCATTTTGAGGCGCACGGCCTCCGCGTTCATGCGCTGGACGAACGACGCCTCATCAGGCGCCACCGCTTCGGAAAGGGCGACGGCGACATCGTTGGCCGATGCCGTGAGCGCCGCAAACAGCGCGTCCTCAAGCGTCATCGTTCGCCCAAGGGTCAGGCCGGATTCGAGAAAAGCCTGCTTCGTGGCATTGCGCGTCATGACCACAGGTGTCGTAAGGCTGACCTGACCGGCGCGCAGGGCTTCGAAAACAACCAGCGCCGTCATCAGCTTGGTCGTCGAGGCCGGATACCATGGCGCGCCTGCGTCCTCCTGGTACAGGACCTGGCGTGTTGCCGTATCGACAACCAGCACCGGCGTGGCACTGGCCGGCGCACTTGCGAAAAGGCAAGCAACCAACACCCAGGCCGTCCACCGCCTTGCCGCCAACAGCGCTCCGATCATAAACCCGCCTCCTGCACAAAGATCTCCTCATGCCATGATGAGCGATGCGGACACAAGAGTTTGGTGACGACCGAGGGCATGGCGATGGGTTACAGACGAAGTCTGGAGTGGACTGGCCGCATCTCCCGGAGCGGCGAAAGCAGGAAATTCCGATGCGGCAATAACATCGGCAAAACGATTGCGGACATTGCCTTCTATAGCTATGATAAACATCATCTATTTATCGGAAAAGAAAGCGGCAAAATGGCTTCGCTTGCAAGCATGGAACCGTTGCTTCCTGACAGCAACCGGGAACTGGAAGACCTGGCAATCGAGCTGACATCGGCAGCCAGTCGTTTTGCCGCGCGACTGCATCCGGTTTTGCGCGCATCGGTTGGCGATTTGGTTCGCTCGATGAACTGCTACTATTCGAACCTCATCGAGGGACATAACACGCTACCAATCGATATCGATCGTGCGATGGCCGGCGAGTATGCGGCGGAGACTGAAAAGAGAAACCTGCAGCTCGAAGCACGCGCGCACATAGAGGTCCAGCAGCTCATCGACCACGGTGACATGCCGTTCCCGGTCCTGTCCGTGGCGGGAATCTGCTGGCTTCACGGCGAATTCTGCCGTCGCCTGCCGGACGAGTTGCTGATCGTCGCAAATCCTGACACCGGCGAGGAAATCAGAATGGTCCCCGGTGAGCTTCGGACGCGGCATGTCAGGGTTGGCGACCATATTGCGCCGGAACCCGCGATGATCGCGCCATTGCTTCATCGTTTTGTCGAAGCCTATTCCATGAATATGCTTTCCAAGCTTCAGAAGATCATCGGCGTCGGAGCATCCCATCATCGCCTCGCCTGGATTCATCCCTTCTTCGACGGCAACGGTCGCGTCACCCGCTTGTTTTCACATGCGCTGCTGCGGGACCTCGGAATAGGCTCGGAACTCTGGTCCGTGTCGCGCGGACTTGCACGAAACGTTGATGACTACAAACGCCTGCTGGCGCGGGCGGATCAGCCACGCCGCGGCGACCTCGATGGTCGAGGTAACCTTACACAGGCAGGCCTGACCGATTTCACCACGTTCTTCCTCTCGTGCTGCGTCGATCAGGTGACCTTCATGGAGGGATTGCTTCAGCCCGAAGAGTTACTGAACCGGATCGAAGTCTGGTGTGCCGAGGAAGTGCAGATTCAGCGCCTGCCCAAGGGTAGTTGGCCGCTGCTGCGCGAAGCGGTGCTGGCAGGAGAATTTTCCCGATCCCAGGCGCAGGCGCTCACCGGCTACCAGGAGAGACAAGCGCGTACGGTTCTGACCGGCCTGCTTGAACGGGGCATGCTGGTATCCGATAGCCCCAAGGGCAAAGTCCGCCTCGGCTTCCCACTCGATGTCATCGAGCGATGGCTTCCAAGTCTCTACCCTGCTGTTCGTTAGTGTTACGCTAGAATGGGTCTCAATTTTCTGGCTGGGGCGCCTGGATTCGAACCAGGGTATGACGGCATCAAAGGCCGTTGCCTTACCGCTTGGCGACGCCCCAGCATGGTCGGGCGACCGTGTCGCCGAACCGAGGCCTGATTAGCAAAGCGGAGCCGCCGTCACAATCACTAAGTTTTGCAAGGCAGCATATTTTTCTGATGTTCGGGGGGCGCTATGCTAGGGCGGGAGGGGAAACGTACTATGGATCGTTCGGCCTGCTCCGGGCGAAAACTGGCAGAGTGACATGGCAAGCCCCGATTTCGACCGCTCCTTCGATCCCGGCTATGGCCGTGGTGTGCCTGTGGCTCCCGGCGTCGAGCGGCTGACGGTCGAAAATCCCAACGCCTTCACCTTTCATGGGACCAACAGCTATATCGTCGGCGCCGGATCATCGGTCGCGGTCATCGACCCCGGGCCGGACAGTGCTGCCCATTTCAAAACGCTGATGGCGGTGCTTGCCGGCCGCACCGTCAGCCATATCCTTGTCAGCCATACCCACCGCGACCACTCGCCGCTGGCACGGCGACTGCAGCAGGAAACGGGCGCGCTTACCGTCGGACAGGGACCGCACTGGGCCGCACGCCCGCTGCATGAGGGCGAAATCAATCCCTTCGCTGAGAGTGCCGACATGGATTTCGTGCCCGATATCACGGTGGCCGACGACGAGACGATTTTCGGTGACGGCTTTGCGCTGACGGCGCTTTTGACGCCCGGCCACTGTGCCAACCATGCCTGCTTTGCGCTGGAAGGATCCGGCATCGTGTTTTCGGCCGATCACGTCATGGCCTGGGCCACCAGCGTGGTAGCCCCGCCCGATGGGGCGATGGCCGATTACATGGCTTCGCTCGAGCGCTTGCTGTCGCGCGACGACAAGATCTTCTTTCCCGGCCATGGCGGGCCGGTGCGAGAACCGGCCTCTTTCATGCGCGGCCTGCGCACGCACCGGCGGATGCGCGAAAGGGCGATCCATGAGCGCATCAAGGCCGGCGACCGGCTGATTTCCGACATGGTGCGGGCAATCTACCGCGATACCGATGTTCGCCTGCATGGCGCCGCTGCGCTTTCCGTGCTGGCGCATCTGGAAGATCTGGTGGAGAAGGGAGTGGTCGCAACCGACGGCCCGCCGTCCCTGCTCGGCACCTACCGCCCGGCCGCCTGAGGCTCACACATATTGGCCCGCACAAAAAGGATGACCATGGCGCGCACAAGAGACTTCAGCTATCGCGACGATGCTGCCGTTCCCGATTTCGACGACGGACGGCCGATCATCGTCTTCGACGGCCATTGTGTGTTCTGTTCGGCCTGGGTTCGCTTCGTCCTCAACCAGGACCGCAGGGATCGCTACCGGTTCATCGCCGCGCAGACGCCGCTCGGCGATGCGCTCTATAGGCATTACGGCCTCGAGACCCGCGATTACGAGACGAACATGCTGCTCGAGAACGGTCGTGCCTATCTGAAATCCGATGCGACGCTGCGCGTGCTGGCCGGGCTCGGCCTGCCGTGGTCGCTGGCCGGCGTGGCGCGCATCGTTCCACGCGGATGGCGCGATAGGCTCTATGGCTTCATAGCCCGACACCGCCTCGATATCGCCGGTCGCCTCGAAAGCTGCTATGTGCCAACGCCGCAGGAGCGGGCGCGGTTCCTGTCATAGCGCTTAGTTACCGGCGATGCCGAGAAGCTCCGCATCCAGCGCCTTCAGATAGGCCTCGGCCACGCCGGCGCTGACGCCCAGATCATGGGCGCCGTAGCGCGATGCGATGCGGATATCGACCAGCGTCGTCTCAGCCTCCTCGTGCAGGCGGATGACCACGTCGAGCGGCAGGCCGATGATTTTCGTCCGTGTCTCGCCCTGCAGCGTCACGTCGGTGACACGCTGTATCAGCGCGGCGATCGGGTCCTCTCCTTCCAGCACGCCCTCCGGCCGCTTCATCGGGATGGGGCCGATATCGGGCGCCATGACAATCGGCCCGCCACGCTGCGGCTTGACCGGCAGGTCGTCGATGGTGGGGTCGCGGATCTCCGTGCCTTCGGCCCTGACGAAGGCGATGCCGCGTTGTCGCGCGACTTTCCGCACCGCCAGCAGCACACGGTCCATCGCCCCCTCGTAGCGCCGGCCCGTCAGCTCCGGATAGGCTACGCCCTGCGCCTCGCGGGTGGCGGGCGTGATCCTTGCGTCCCTTGAAAGCCAGAGCGCATCGACGCGCGGCTGGGCAAGCCAGGCCGGCGGATTGGCAAGGTCGGTGGTCACGTCGAAAAGCTGCGGACGGGTGACGTATCGTTGCGTCGCAAGGCCAAGCAGCGCCAGCGGCAGGGCGGCATAGACCAGCGCCTTCATCGACGAGACACCGGCAACCGCGCCGGTTCTCCAGAGCTGCGCCAGGCCGATGACAGCCAGAAGCACTGCCACGGCTGCAAGAGCTGCCGACACCAGCAGGAAAAGGGCGAGATAGGGCGTGGTCAACGGCCCGAAGCGATGGTCGAGCAACGCCAGGATGCACAGCACCAGCGCGAAGGCGGCGACCAGTCGCGCCGCTTTTGCAGCACCGGAGATAGGTCGATCGAAACGAATGGTCATCGGGGGCTCATCGGATCGGCGGCCGGAAAGGACAGTATCGAGCCTCTGTTTAGAGCACGGTTCTGGTAAACGAAACGCCTCGCATCGTCACTTCCGTCCCTTGATCGTCGCCTGGGCGGCCGCAAGCCTTGCGATGGGCACGCGAAATGGCGAGCAGGAGACATAGTCGAGATCGATCGATTCGCAAAAATGGATCGAGGCGGGATCGCCGCCATGTTCGCCGCAGATGCCGAGCTTGATGTCGCCCCGGGTGCGCCGGCCGCGCTCCGTGGCAATCTGGATCAGCTCGCCAACCCCATCGAAATCCAGCGAGATGAACGGGTCGCGCTCGATGATCCCCTTGCGCTGATAGGTGGGGATGAAGGCGGCGGCATCGTCTCGCGACATGCCGAAGGTCGTCTGGGTAAGATCGTTGGTGCCGAAGGAGAAGAATTCGGCAGCCTCGGCGATGACGTGGGCCCTGAGGGCTGCGCGCGGCAATTCGATCATCGTGCCGACGAGATAGTCGATGCTCATGCCCGCCTCGCCCATCACTGCGGCGGCAACCGCATCGATGCACGCCTTGACGTAGTCGAGCTCGGACTTGAGACCGACCAGCGGCACCATGATTTCCGGCACCACCGCAGCCCCGGTCGCGCGCGCCGCTGCGACCGCCGCCTCGAAGATAGCCCGGGCCTGCATCTCGACGATTTCGGGGTGGGAAATCGCCAGCCGGCAGCCGCGATGGCCGAGCATCGGGTTGAATTCATGCAGCGCATCGACCCGCTGGCGCAGGAAGACCGGCGATATGTTCATGGCGGCGGCGACTTCGGCGATCTCGGCGTCGGTCTTCGGCAGGAATTCGTGCAGCGGCGGATCGAGCAGGCGGATGGTAACGGGCAGACCGTGCATGATCGCGAACAGCTCGGTGAAATCCGAGCGCTGCATCGGCAGCAGCTTGTCGAGGGCGGTGCGTCGTCCGGCCTCGTTTTCGGCAAGGATCATCTCGCGCATCACATGGATCCGGTCGCCCTCGAAGAACATGTGCTCGGTGCGGCAAAGGCCTATGCCTTCGGCGCCGAACGCCCGTGCGGCGCGCGCATCGGCCGGCGTGTCGGCATTGGTGCGCACCGTCATGCGACGTGTTCCGTCGGCCCAGGCCATGATGCGGGCGAAATCGCCAGAGAGAGCCGGCTGGGTCATAGGCACCGCGCCCTTGACGACGTGACCAGCCGAACCGTCGATGGTGATGATGTCGCCACGTCCGAACGACATGCCGGCGGCGATCAGCCGCTCGTTGCGGACATCGAGGCGGAGATTGCCGGCGCCGACGACGCAAGGGATTCCCATGCCCCGCGCCACCACGGCCGCATGGCTGGTCATGCCGCCGCGCGTGGTGAGGATGCCCTCTGCCGCGTGCATGCCGTGGATATCTTCCGGGCTGGTCTCGACGCGCACGAGGATGACCTTGCGGCCTTCCGCCCTTGCAGCCACCGCTTCATCGGCGGAAAAGACGATAGCGCCGGTGGCAGCGCCGGGCGATGCCGGCAGGCCGTTGCCGATGACTTCGCGATAGACGCGCGGATCGATGGTCGGATGCAACAGCTGGTCGAGCGTCGAGGGATCGATGCGGATAACGGCCTCGTCCTCGCTGATGATGCCCTCCGCGACCATATCGACGGCGACCTTCATCGCCGCCTGCGTCGTGCGCTTGGCGACGCGGGTCTGCAGCATCCAAAGCTTGCCGCGCTCGACGGTGAATTCGATGTCCTGCATGTCGCGGTAATGAGCCTCGAGCTCGGCGCAGATGCGGCTGAAGCTGGCGAAGGCTGCCGGCATCAGCTTTTCCATCGACGGGCGGTCGGAGCCGGAGGCGATGCGGCCAGCCTCGGTGAGGCTCTGCGGCGTGCGGATGCCGGCGACCACATCCTCGCCTTGCGCCTTGACCAGGAATTCGCCGTAGAGCTCCTTGTCGCCGGTGGACGGATTGCGCGTGAAGGCGACGCCGGTTGCCGATTCGTCGCCGAGATTGCCGAACACCATCGCCTGGATGGTGACGGCGGTGCCCCAGGCTTCCGGAATATTGTGCAGCAGCCGATAGGTGGCGGCGCGCGGGTTCATCCAGCTGGCAAAGACGGCGCCGACCGCACCCCAGAGCTGGTCATGCGGATTCTGCGGAAAGGTCTTGCCGAAATCCTCCTCGATGACGGCCTTGTAGCGGACGACCACCGCCTGCCACTCGCCGGCTGTCAGATCGGTATCGAATTCGTGACCGAGCCGGCCCTTCTCGTCCTCGAGGATTTCCTCGAAAACCTCATTGTCGATGCCCATGACGACATCGGCATACATCTGGATGAAGCGGCGATAGCTGTCCCAGGCAAAGCGCGGATCGCTGGAATCGATTGCCAGCGCCTCGACTGCCTCGTCGTTGAGGCCGAGATTGAGCACGGTATCCATCATGCCTGGCATGGAGGCGCGGGCACCGGAGCGCACCGACACCAGCAGCGGACGCTCGGCGCCGCCAAACCGTCGCCCGGCAATCGCCTCCATCTGTGCAAGGCCCGCCATGACCTCGCGCTTCATCTCGTCAGGAAAATTGCGGCCATTGCCGAGGTACAGGCAGCAGGCATCGGCAATGATGGTGAGCCCCGGCGGCACAGGCAGGCCGAGGTTGCACATTTCCGCCAGATTGGCACCCTTGCCGCCCAGAAGCTCGGGATCGCCGGCCCGGCCTTCCGCCTTGCCGTCGCCGAATGTGTAAACCCACTTGACCATTGCGCACGCCCCTCAAAGGCCAATCGTAATCGATCCCCGAAGAATTGAAAGGCGACAAATACGGCAGAATGTTGCGATGCGGTATAAAAGATGGTCGCAGCAGCTTCGGGCACGAGGAAGATAACAGGATGCGGTCCCCGCAAACTGCGCTTATCTCATTCTCAAGCAGTTTTTAGAGCATCGAGGTCGCCATTTTCGAGCGCGACCAAGTTCGCTTCGATTTTTTCGACCGGCCAATCCCACCACGCAATATCCAGAAGCGCGCTGATGACTTCTTCGGGGTATCGCATCCGAATGACCGCGGCAGGGTTTCCTCCTACAACGGCGTAAGGTGGAACGTCTCGAACGACCACGGACGCAGCAGCGATGATCGCTCCAGCGCCGATGTGCACACCCGGCATGATAGCAGCATTATGGCCGATCCATACGTCATGCCCGACAACGGTATCCTTCACCGGCAGATCTTTGTATCCGAAGGTCTCGGGGCTAAAGATACGGAATGGATAGGTTGTGAGGCCCGCCATCGGATGGTTGGCTGAACTGGTGATAAAATAGGCACCTCTCGCGATCTGGACAAACTTGCCGATGATCAGCTTCTCGCGGACGCTATGCCCGAGGTAGGGAGCAAGTATTTCGGCAGTGTCTTCAGGCTTGCCGGAGTGCGTAAAATAGCTGTACTCGCCGATCTCCATGCGCGGATGGCTGACAACGTTTTTAAGATAGACAGTATCGCGATACAAAGTTCCGTCAGGCAGAGTGATGGGATTGATTGCATTCGCATCGAGAAGAGGCATATGGACACCGTTCAGTACGAGGCCAGCGCGGTAGGAGCCGCAATGTTATTTTCCACGACCGAGGAAATCCATCGCGCCACCAAAATGCTTTCATCAATAATCTGAATAGCGATCCTACAGCGTCGCCAGACGCAGTCCGCAGCGACAAACCGTCCGCCTCCCGACTAAATCTCGATCCCGCTCGAACGAAACGGCGTCCGCCGGGTTAACTGGTGCTATCAACGCACGAGGAAAACCCAATGAAGTCCATTATAGTGACCGGATTAGCCATCGCCGCATTGACGACATCGGCCTTTGCCCAGACGGCTTCGCCGCAGCCGGCGCCGCCTGTCCCTCCGGCAGCACAGGAAAAAATGGCGCCACCGCCGCATTCCGCAGTGCCGGAAGTCATGAGTGACGCGAACGATGCTCCACCACCGCCAATGCCAGGTCGCGATGCGCCGCCACCGCCGCCGCCCGGCCCTCGCGAGATGGGCCGCGAGATGGGTATGAGCGGGCACCACCGTCCGCCACCGCCACCGTCGAAGGCCGCACATTTCCGGATCGAGGACGGTCGGACGAAGATCGATGTCAAATGCGCGGACGACGAACCGACCAAGGTCTGCTCGGATACGCTGATGCAGATCATCGAAAAGATGAGCGGCTCGTCTGACCGATCCAACGACGACCAGTACTGAGCACAAGCGCCCGGCTTGCTCCAAGGCGAGCCAGAAGCACGAGCCAGAAGCATTGGAACACTGTCGGGCTCAGCCGGCGGTGTTCTTTTTTTGACATCGACCTCTCAGCCCACCATGCGTACCTTGTCGGTCGATTTGAACGACGCTTTTGCGGCGAATGCCTAGCCATGCCGGCAGTGAAGATTGTTTCGCGTCAGTCCTGTGCACTGACATCGCTCCATCATCTACCTTCGCGGGCGACGCAGCGTCGAGGCAAATCCTACAGTCCCAGCGACTCCTGCCACTTCTCGGGGACATGTGCCTGGGCGGTGCCGCGCTGGGTCTGTTTTGCAGCATAAAGGGCGACGTCGGCGCGTTGCACCAGATCGCTGCGGCTGGTGACCGTGTCGTCCAGCCAGCATATCCCGATACTGCCGGAGATGTGCAGCAGCCCCTTCCCCTTGGTGACGGTGTGCCTCAGGTCGGAAAGCAAACGCGAGAGCAGGTTTTCGAAGTCGGCGACATCGGCCGGGTCCGAAACGACGACGACGAACTCGTCGCCGCCAAGCCGCGCGACAAAGCAGCGGGAGAGATACGGTGCTTTTAGCCGCTCGCCGATGAGACGCAGAAGGTCGTCTCCGGCAAGATGGCCGCATTGATCGTTGATCGCCTTGAAACCATCGAGGTCGATCAGCAGCAGTGCTAGAGTTTCATTGTGCGCCCGCGCATGATCCAGCCGCTCGTCGAGAACGAGGTTGAATTGCGCCCTGTTTGCCAGCTGGGTCAGATCGTCGGTTCCGGCGATGCGGCGGAGCGACTGCTCCATATGGTATCGAGCCGTGACGTCCTGAAAGACGCCGATCAGTGCCACCGGCGTGCCATCGCGGATCTCGACTTCACCGAGGCATCGCACCCTGCGGGCATTGGCTTTTGCCGTGATGAAGTCGGTCTCGACTTCGAAGGGTTCGCCTGTCTGGAGTGCCCGCTCGATGGCGGCAGAGACGGTTTCGCGGGCATGCGGCGGATAAAAATCCAATGCCTTTTCAAGCGGCGGCATCTGGCCCACCGGCAACTCGTGAATGGCGAAAACCTGATCGGACCACTCTGCCCGATTTTTGCCGAGAACCAGCCGCCATGAGCCGATGTTGGCCATGCGCTCGGCCTGTTTGAGCTGTCTTTGCTCGCGGTAGAGACTGCGGACGAGGCCTTCGCTTTCATCGGCAATCTGCGCGGTGAAAAGTGCGGTCAGTCGTGCATCGATGATCGATTCCACCAGATGCGCAATATCTGCGATGGAAGCAAGTTCTTCCGCACTGAGGACACGCGTCTTTTCGTCGACGACGCACACGGTGCCGATCGCCACGGACACATCGCTGCCGTAGGAGATTTTAGCGCGTATCGGCACGCCGGCATAAAAACGAATGTGAGGCGCACCTTTCACAAGCGGATGTTCTGCGAAACGCGGATCAACACTGGCATCCGGCACGATCAACGGCTCTTCCAGCGCGACCGCAGTCGAGCAGAACGAATGTTCGCGCGGTGTATCGGTAAACTGTACGCCGGCACTCGCCTTGAACAACAGGCGATCGGAGCCGACGAGAGAAAGCAGGGCGACGCTGCAGCCGAGGGTGCGTCGCGCCATCGAGACCAGCACATCGAAGTCACGTTCGGCCACTGGATCCAGCAAACCCAGCATCTCCAGCGTTTCGAGCCTGAGCCGCTCGGAGTCGAGCCTTCCTTCCTCTTTTGGTTTAACGCAATGATTTTTCATGCAAAAACACTATCCGTGAATAGTTACGAAAACACTTATATTCTCATTTCTTATCCGCAAGGATCACGACAGGAACGGATGATTACGGGACAAGTTTCAGTTGCCGGATGGCGATTGGATAAATGGTCTCACCTTTCCGGCTTGCTGCCCGACAGGACGGCTACGATGTTTTCGGCATGGACTGATTCATAGGGCGCGAAGTACAGGATTGCGCCGGTTGCGATGTCATCCGCGACAAAGCTTGCAAGATCATGATCCGGATCCATTTTCCCGGCCGCGACGTCGCTCATCGCGATGAGATATCTGCGGTTAGCATCGATCAGCGTGGGCTCGTAGCCACCGCCGGCGATGCGCTCCAAGGCTCCGTGATTGGGGAGAATGCGCTTGATCGGCAATTTGCGCATGCGCTCGAGTTCGCGGATGTGGGTGGCAATATTCTGCGGCTCGGAGATGTAGGTAACCGTGTCTTCCAGCGTATCACCGGCGAGCAATATGCCCTCATCCGGCAACCAGAGGACATTGCCGTCGGCGCTATGGATGTCGAAATGGTGAAGTTCAATGCGACGCTTGCCGACCGCCAGCTCGAGTTTCGTCTCAAAAAGCCGGGTGGGCATGACCACAGGCGCAATGGGTGGATCGCCGTTCTCCAGCTTTTCGCGATTGGCCGCCATCGCATCAGCAGTACCCTTCAGTGCAACGATCTCGCAATCGGCAAACGCGGCGTTACCGGCGATATGGTCGGTGTGCCAATGGCTGAGCACGACGCGGATCGACCGTGCACCCAGCGCCTCCAGATGGTCGCGGATCGCAGCGGCGTGGGCCAGCGACATGTGGGTGTCGTAGACCAGCGCCTCGACCCCATCGAGGATGGCATAGGAGGCAATCCCCAGCGAATAGGCCCCGTCGTCAAGCCAGTTCGGCCTGTCCGAATGAAGCCGCCTGCCCTCAATCCGTCCGTCGTAATAGGCAAAAATGCCGGGATAGGGTTCGCCAACGCGGAGCGACGCAGTGAAATCAGACATCGGGTTCCTCCGGTGGTGGGTTCCGCTTTGCCGCGCGAGTGCGACTTCGAACGGCCAGCTAACTTTATCGATCACCGCACCATAAAAAAAGCCTCCCAGAACGGCGTACCGCTACTGCGAGGCTTTTGCGACCGGTCAGGGGAAACCGGTTGTTTTGAAGCAGAGGTCAACTGCCGGACAGATAACGGTCCGGCGGGAAAACAGTTCCATCTCACTTAAAAGCCCAACAATCAGTGAGATCGACTCCGAGCCAGACACGAACGTTAACTATCAGAGAGCACACCATCCCGTTACCAGAATGGACGCTTCCGCGCCGACCGCGTGGCGCGCTGCAGCCTTGACGGCGACCATTTCGAAAATGACGGCGACCGACTGCGGGCGCTGTGCATTGCCGGCTGGACACCCCATCGGGAGTTATGACTGCTCGTCGCATCGGTCTTGCGGACTGTTGTCTCGATGGTCTCGCCGGGCCATCCGCCGTGATGGCAATGCAACCAGACCTCCGGCTCACGCGCTTTCGCGCAGCCGTTCCGCGGTTTGCAGATCGACGGAGACGAGTTGGGAGACGCCTTGTTCGGCCATGGTGACGCCGAAGAGGCGGTCCATGCGGGCCATAGTGATCGGATTGTGGGTGATGACGACGAAGCGGGTGTCTGTCGAGGCGGACATCTCGTCCATCAGATTGCAGTAGCGCTCGACATTGTGGTCGTCGAGCGGGGCATCGACCTCGTCGAGCACGCAGATCGGTGCGGGGTTCGTCAGAAAGACGGCGAAGATCAGGGCCATCGCCGTCAGCGCCTGTTCGCCGCCAGACAGCAGCGTCATGGTCTGCGGCTTCTTGCCAGGCGGGCGGGCGAGGATCTCGAGGCCGGCCTCGAGCGGATCGTCGGATTCGATAAGCTGCAGCTCAGCCGTGCCGCCCCCGAACAGATGGGTGAACAGCCGCTGGAACTGGACATTGACGATATCGAAGGCAGCAATCAGCCGTTCGCGGCCTTCGCGGTTGAGGCTCTGGATGGCGCCGCGCAGCTTGCGGATGGCGTCGATGATATCGTCGCGCTCCTTGATGAGCGCTGCCAGCTTGTCGCTGAGCTCCTTGCTTTCTTCCTCGGCCCGCAGGTTGACGGCGCCCAGCCTCTCGCGCTCGATCTTCAGCCGGTCCAGCTCGCGTTCGACTTCGCGCAGGTCCGGCTCGCCTCCGGTCGGGTTGCCGGCAATCCGCAGCGCCTCGTGCGGGGCGACGTTGAGGGCCTCGCGGATGCGGGCTTCGCTTTCCAGCCGCCTTTCGCGGGCAGACATCAGCCTTTCCTCGGCCCGGCCCCGCCGCTCGCGGCTTTCGGCGAGCTCGGAGAGCGCCGTCGTCGCCAGTTTGTCGGCCTCGCGCTGGACGATGTCGGCCTCGGCCAGGCGGTCGGCAGCCCCACGCCTGACTTCCTCCATCTTCTGCAATTCGCTCATTAGCGCCCGGCGCTTGTCGTCGAACTCATCGGGCGCAAGCTCCAGTTCGGCAGCCTCCTCGCGGGCCTCAGATTCGCGGTCGCGCAGCGTCTGGATGTGGCCGTCGGCGCTTGCCACGCGCTGGCGCCAGGTCTCGCGTTCCTGGCCGATCGCCATCAGCCGGCGCTGGCGTGCCTCGTTCTCGCGGTTAAGGCCCTCGTAGCGGGCGCGCGCCTCGGCCAGCACGCCACGGTCGGTGGCAACAGCCGCCTGCTGGTCGCGCAATTGCGCGTCGATGACGGTGAGGTCGGGTGCATCCTCGATCTCGATCCGGGCATTCTCGTCCTGGATGGCCAGATCCTCGATCTGCGCCTTCAGCTGGCTTACGGCCTCATTGAGAACGTCGCGACGACGAATGAGATCGCCAGAAGCGCGTTCGGCGGCCACCAGTGCATCGCGGGCCTCCGTCAGCTGGCGGGCCAGGATGCGGCTACGGTCGCGGGCTTCCGTCAGGCGGCGTTCCTCGGCACGGATTGCGTCGGCTGCAGCCGCCAGCAGCGCCTCGGCTTCCGCCAGGATTTTGGCGGCGAGCTCGACTTCCGCCTGCAACTCGGCAAGCCTGTTTCGCTGGGCGAGCCTCAGGGCTGCAGCGCTCGGCGCATCGGCGCCGGTGATATGGCCGTCCCAGCGGAAAACAGCGCCTTCGCGGGTGACCAGCCGCTGGCCGGGCTTGAGAACTGCCATCAGCCTGATTGCATCGCCACCGGCGACGAGGCCGATTTGCCGGAGCCGGCGTTTCAGGGCCGGTGGTGCGCCGACATGGGCGGTCAGCGGCACGGCACCCTCGGGCAGGTCAGGATCGTTGGAGCCATCGCCGTTATCCGACCAGTGGGCAGGCGCGCCTGGATCGAGCGGCGTATCGAGGTCGTCTCCGAGCGCTGCCCCCAGCGCCGTCTCGAAGCCGCGATCGACGCTGATATCGTCGGCAACCGGCGGAAAGCCCCCGGCAGCGCCGCCGCCGTCGAGCATGCGGGCAATGGTGCGTGCCTCGGTTTCGAGAGCGTTGAGGCGGGTGCGGGCCTGCTCTACCGGAGGGCGGGCCATGGCCTCGGTGCCGCGGGCTTTTGCCAGCGCCGCCTCGACAGATTGGGCGGCAGTTTCGGCATCCTCGACACCGATTTCGGCGGCCTCGACCTGCTCACGCCGCTCGACCGGATCCGGCAGACTTGCCATCTTCTCAGCGATGGTTGCAAGTTCGCCGTTTGCCTCGGCCATCTGCCGCTCAAGTCGCATCTTGCGGTCGCCGAGATCGCGGATGGCGCGCTCCAGCTGGTTGCGGACGGCGGCAGCCTCGGCGCGCTCCGCCGTCAGCCGGGCGAACAGCCCTTCGCTTTCGGCAAGCGTCGTGGCTGCGGCCTCGAATGCGGTGCGGCTCTCCTCCGATAACCGGCCGGAATCGGCGAGCATGTCCGAAAGCTCCGCCTCTTCGGCATCCAGGCGCTCAAGGATGGCGGCATTGTCGACCACCAGCTGTTCCTCGCGCCTGATGTCTTCGCCGAGCTGGGCCAGCCTGCGCATCAGTTCGTCGCGACGGCGCAAAATGCGGCCGACGTCTTCCTCCAGCTGGGTGCGGGCGATCTGCAGACGCTGCAGACCGGCGGCGGCTTTGGCCTCGGCCTCGCGCAGCTCCGGCATCTTCAGACTGGCGACGGCCTGCGCCTTTGCCGCTTCCATCTGGGCCTGCGCCTTTTTCACCACGACGACCGTCGCCTGGTTCAGGGCGCTCTCGCCCTCACCCTCGGCCTGCTTGGCCTGCACCCATCGAATATGCAGCAGCAACGCCTCGCGAGCGCGGATATCGGCCGACAGCATCTTGAAGCGGTTGGCCTGGCGGGCCTGACGCTTCAGGCTCTCGATCTGGCTATCGAGCTGGGTGGTGACGTCGTCGAGCCGTTCGAGATTGGTTTCGGCAGCGCGCAGGCGGAGCTCGGCTTCGTGGCGGCGGGAATGCAGCCCGGAAATGCCGGCGGCTTCCTCGAGCAGTTGGCGGCGTGCCTGGGGCTTGGCTTGGATCAATTCACCGATGCGCCCCTGGCCGACCATTGACGGCGAGCGGGCGCCGGTCGAGGCATCGGCGAACAGCAGCTGCACATCCTTGGCGCGGGCTTCCTTGCCGTTGATCCGGTAGACGGAGCCCTGCTCGCGCTCGATGCGGCGGGTGATCTGGATTTCATCGCTGTCGTTGAAGGCGGCGGGTGCGGTGCGGTCGGCATTGTCGAGATAGAGCGCCACTTCTGCCGTGTTGCGTGCCGGACGGTGGCCGGAGCCGGAGAAGATCACGTCGTCCATGCCTGACGCGCGCATGTTCTTGTAGGAATTCTCGCCCATTACCCAGCGAAGGGCTTCGACGAGATTGGACTTTCCGCAGCCGTTCGGCCCGACAACGCCCGTCAAGCCGCCCTCGATGACGAATTCCGAGGGTTCGACGAAGGACTTGAAGCCGACGAGACGGAGCTTGTTGAATTTCATTGCAAGGCCGGGGTGGTGTACCCGCCTCTGTCAGCTCGAGTGAGATGAAAGACATGCAGGGGGGGCAGGACGCCGGGCTTCGAGTGGAAGCTGCAGGGTGTCACACCATCATCCCTCATTCCTGTGCTTGTCACAGGAATCCAGTGCGCCCAAGTCCTTGGGCGCGAGAGGTCGTTTTTCGATTGCAGGAGAGTCTTCTCAAGGCGCAGACGCGCCTTGGCTGGATTCCTGTGACAAGCACAGGAATGAGGGGAGGAAACAGCGCAGCGTGAAGTGAACGGAACCTTGCCGAAACTTTGCCATAGGCTGCCGACGCGCCTCGAGAACGGTCCGACTGGGAAGCAAATGACGGGCGCAGCACGGCCGCCGCTGCCCGTCATTGAAACGTGGCGCGGGTCAGAGCATGCTGTCGATGATGGCCGACATAGAATCAACCGACATGTCCCCGGAGTAACGCTTCCCGTTGATCAGGAACGTGGGTGTGCCGTTGACGCCGAAAGTGACGCCGCGTGCCCGCACGGCGTTTATATCATCCACAAGTGCGCCGTTGTTCAAGCAGGCTTCGAAGCTGTCCTGTGTAAAACCGGCGATTTTGGAGATTTGAAGCAGCGAAGCGCGAACATCGGTGACCGCGGGACCAGCCCACTGCATCTGCTGCTTCATAAATGTCTCGAGCAGCGGCACGGATGGGCCGTTCGGGGCGCAGCGTACCAGCATGAAAGCGGCATAGGCTGCCGGATCCTGGTCCTGGCTGGCAATCGGGAATTCGCGGATGATGAAATAGACCTTGCCGGTGTCGATATACTTGGTCTTGATCGGATCGAAGGTGGTGGCTGCGAAATGGGCGCAATGCGGGCAGGTCGTCGACATGTATTCGATGATCTTGACCTTGGCGTTTGGGTCGCCCACCGCCATGTCGGGCGACTTGCCAGGCTGCAGCGCCTGCGCCATGTCGACCGTGCCTTCCGGCGTCGGAGCAGTCGCGGCAAACGCAGTGCCGGCACCGGTCGCGGCCAGCGCCATTGCGAATGCGCCAAGGGCAGCACCGCCGAGAAGATGGCGTTTGGTCAGAAGCATGTCGGACATCGGCATATATCACCCGTGTTGAGAGAAGATCGTCTGTTGATATCTGCGATATAACGGCTCCGCGCCGCGAACAAGGCAGGGGACCGGAACTTTCTTCAAAGAATTGTGACCGGTGGGGCGAATACGCGTTTGCTGTGGGAGGATTATTTTAGGCCATGCAGTCCGACAAATGTTCCCGGACCGACTTTTGCCACGGCCCGATGATCGTTCCTTTCGATCAGCGGCGATAGACGTCCTTCCGATTGCCAATGCGGACGACCAATATCCGGACAGTGCCGTCGTCTATGTCGACAATGATGCGATAGTCTCCAACACGATACTTCCAGAAGTTTCCAAGTTCCGATCCGCGAAGCGCCTCCCCTATCGACCGGGGGTCCTCGAGGCTGGCGACACGGGTGTGAAGGAAACGGAGTATCCTTTTCACGCTCTCATGGTCGAGCTTTTCAAGATCGCGTTCCGCTGACCGCTGGAACTCAATCCTCCACGCCATGGCGCGCCATCAACTCAGCGAGAGAAATACTATCACTGTCGCCTCTACGGAATTCTTCGAGCCTTTGCTCGGCGACGTAGAGGTCTTCCAGATCGTCCAAGTGTTCCAATATCGCTTGACGCGCATAGAAGCTCTTGCTCCGCCCGGTGCGTTTGGCGAGTTCATCTAGTCTTGCTTCGATTTCAGGCGGCAAACGCAGGGCAAGCATGGACATATCTCCCGGTGCTATACGTGTATAGCACCGGTGTCCGCAGACGCAAAGCGTCCAGATTATTTGCCGGTAATGCGCTTGCCCAGCACAGCCGTCCCGAGCCTCTGGACGGCGGCTCGCAGCTTGTCGCCTTCGATGCCCTCCATCATCCCCTCGAGCTTCACCGCGGCGGCGCCTTTCAGCGGCACCGGCGCGCGCGAGCGCTTGGCGTGCTGGGAGACCGGCTTCTGGATGATGCGGATCTGGTGCACGGCGGCAAAGCCGAAGAAGCCGTTGATGCGCTGGATCAGCTCGCCCTGGGCGTGGGTGAGGAACAGGGCGCGGGCACCTTCGCACGCGATGGTCAGCACGCCGGGCTGGTAGCCGCCCTCGCCCGGACCGTTACGCTTGGCCCAGGCGATCTTTTCAGGGCGGGTGCAATCGGCAAAATCGGCGCCGACTATATCGTCCCAGGAGCCGAGCAAGGCGGTGCTGATTCCGGCCCGGCGCGCCAGCACCGGATCGATCAGGCCATTCGCCACTTCGGAGATCTGCTTGGCGCCTTTGCGGGGATAACTCATCGACAGCACGCCTCGGGGGTCATTGTTTGGCGCTGCGGACCTTGATCCGCCGACGCAGCTCGGCCAAGTATAGGCCATATCTCCCTGATGCGGCAAATGATGACCTTGAAACAGCTTACGCCTCCGTCCGCCGCAGTGCTTCTTGCCTGGTACGACCGGCATCACCGCGACCTGCCCTGGCGTGTCTCGCCCTCGATGGCAGCGCGCGGCGTTCTGCCCGATCCCTATCACATCTGGCTGTCGGAAGTGATGCTGCAGCAGACGACAGTCGCGGCAGTAAAGGCCTATTTCGCCAAGTTCGTCAGTCGCTGGCCGACGGTGGGCGATCTCGCGGCCGCTCCTGTCGACGACGTCATGGCTGCATGGGCAGGCCTCGGATACTACGCCCGGGCGAGAAACCTGAAGAAGTGCGCCGATGCCGTCGCCGGCGAGCACGGCGGGCGCTTTCCTGATACGGAAGAAGGATTGCGTGCCCTGCCGGGCATCGGCGACTATACTTCGGCAGCGGTCGCCGCCATCGCCTTCGACCGGCAGGCGGCAGTCATGGACGGCAATGTCGAGCGCGTCATCTCCAGGCTCTATGCCATCTCCACGCCCTTGCCGGCGGCAAAACCGCTGATGAAGCAGAAGGTGGTGGCGCTGACGCCAGCGGTCAGGCCCGGCGATTTCGCCCAGGCGATGATGGACCTCGGCGCGACGATCTGCACACCGAAGAGGCCGGCCTGTGCGCTCTGTCCGTTCAATGGCAGCTGCGAGGCTCTTGCGCTGCATGACCCGGAGCATTTTCCGGTGAAGGCGGCGAAAAAGACAAAGCCGGTTCGCCAGGGTGCGGCCTTCGTTGCGGTCAACGATGCCGGCGAAATCCTGCTGCGACGGCGGATCGACAGCGGCCTGCTCGGCGGCATGACGGAGGTGCCTACAACAGCGTGGACGGCGCGGATCGACGGCGACATGACTGTCGATGCAGCACCCTTTGCCGCCAACTGGCAGGCCTGCGGCACCGTCGTGCACGTCTTCACGCATTTCGAGCTGCGGCTTTCGATTTTCCGCGCTTCCGTCGGCGCCAGATCCAAAAGCAATGACGGATGGTGGGAGCCGGTTATAAATCTTGACGCACAGGCCTTGCCGACCGTCATGAAAAAAGCGATCGCCCAGGCTATTCCCCGTGCTTTCGATTAGCGCATGAGAGGTTTCGATGACGCCCCAGATACAGCATATTGTTTTCGACATCGGCAAGGTCCTGATCCACTACGATCCGGACCTCCCCTTCGCCCGTGTCATTCCCGATGAGGCGGAGCGCAACTGGTTCTTTGCCAATGTCTGCACCCACGAATGGAATATCGAGCAGGACCGGGGCCGCACGTGGCAGGAGGCAGAGGACCTACTGATCGCCGAACATCCCGAGCGCGCCGAGCAGATCCGCGCCTTTCGCAAGCACTGGCACGAGATGGTGCCGCACCACTACGAAGACAGTGTCGCGATCACGGAGAAACTGATTGCCGAGGGCCGCGATGTGACGCTGCTCACCAACTTCGCCTCCGACACCTTTCGCGAGGCTCAGGAACGGTTTCCGTTCCTCACCAAGACGCGCGGCGTCACGGTGTCGGGCGACATCAAGTTGATCAAGCCGGACGTGGCGATCTACGAGACCCATGCGAAGAGCTTCGGCCTCGATCCGGCATCAACACTCTTCATCGACGACTCGCTGGCCAACGTCGAGGGCGCCAAGGCTGCCGGCTGGAACGCGGTCCATTTCACCGGCGCGGACAAGCTGCGCGCCGATCTTGCAACATTTGGCATCGAGGTTTGAGACCATGCAATTCGACCCGGCAGAACGCATCGAACTCTTCCATGAGGCCGTCAATGGCATGGACTATGCGGCAATGGAGCGGTTTTTCGCGCCCGAGGCCACCTATGTCTCGAACGGCGTCGGCAGCCTTGTCGGCCGCGAGGCGGTGCTTGCGGCCATCCGCCAGTATTTCGAGACTTATCCGGATCAGGTGGGCATCAACAGCCTCGTCGAGACGCTGACGCCGCTTTCCGGCCGCGCCGTCTGGTCGGTGCGGGCGACCCACGCGGTGACTGGCAAGCCGCTGGTGCGCGAAGGCGAGGAAACGATCATCTTCAACGAAGACGGCCAGGTGGTCAGCGTAGAAGTCACCGATTATCAGGCGTTCTGAACCAGGGACTAAAATGCAGGACGCCCAGGGTTTGTGACCCTGGGCGTCTTCGCGCCGCCTGCCGCAACTGGAGGTACAATCGGCAGGCGGTGAGCGTGGGACCCAGCGAGGCCGTCAGGCTTCGGCTTTCGCCAGATCGGCGCGGATGATGGAACGGAGTTCGTCGATCGGGCGCAGGGATTTCCCGTCGTCGAAATGCCAGAAGGTCCATCCGTTGCAGGCGTCGAGACCCTGAACTTTGGCGCCAAGGCGATGGATCGAGCCGGCGTCGCCGCCGGATGCAACCGTGCCGTCGGCGCGGACGATGGCGCTGTAGCGGCGACGGCTGTCGGTCAGGACCTGTCCGGGGCGGATCATGCCGTTCTCGACCAGCACGTTGAAGGCGACGCGCACCTCCTGCTTCTTGCCGGTCATGACGACGAGTTCCGCCTTGCCGAGCGTATCGACCGCAGCGATGCGGGCTGCGGCGTGGTCGATATATTCCTGCTCGCGCTCGATACCGACAAAGTGACGTCCGAGGCGCTTGGCGACGGCGCCCGTGGTGCCGGTGCCGAAGAACGGGTCGAGTATGATGTCGCCGGGCTTCGACGACGCCATGATGACGCGGGCCAGCAGCGCTTCCGGCTTCTGGGTGGGATGGGCCTTCTTGCCGTCCTCACCCTTCAGCCGCTCGCCACCGCTGCAGATCGGGAAGAGCCAGTCGGAGCGCATCTGGACGTCGTCGTTCGACGCCTTGAGGGCATCGTAGTTGAAGGTATAGCCCTTGGCCTTGGCGCTCGGGCTCGCCCAGATCATCGTCTCATGGGCATTCTGGAAGCGACGGCCCTTGAAGTTCGGCATGGGGTTGGTCTTGCGCCAGACGATGTCGTTAAGGATCCAGAAATTGAGATCCTGCATCATCGCGCCGACGCGGAAAATGTTGTGGTATGAGCCGATGACCCAAAGGGTACCGGTCGGCTTCAAAACGCGGCGGCAGGCGAGCAGCCAGGCGCGGGTAAATGCGTCATAGGCCTCGAAGGAGGCGAACTGGTCCCACTCGTCATCGACCGCATCGACCAGCGACTGATCGGGACGGTGGAGCGCGCCGCCGAGTTGCAGGTTGTAGGGTGGATCCGCAAAGATCACGTCGACGGAATGGGTGGGCAGGGCCTCCAACGCGGCGACGCAGTCGCCCTTGATGATCGTGTCGATCCAGGACCCCGGCCTCTCGGAAATCTTGAGGTCGGCAAGCGGGAAAACTGACGCCATGGGATACTCGCTCTTACGCTTACGCATTACGCTTTAACTGTCCGGTATGGTTACCTAAGTTGGTTACCAAACCCTGAAGCGCGGATCGATTTGGGAATTTATTTCGGCGTGGAACGAGATCGGCTTATTTGCTATGATGCCGCCATGACCCGAGATGAGGCCATCGAAGCGTTGAAACAGCAGGCTGATGCGCTGAAGGCGCTCGGCGCGACCTCGCTTTTCCTGTTCGGCTCGGTAGCCCGGAACGAGGCGGGCCCGACGAGCGATCTCGATGTGTTTATTGATTATGACAGGACAAAGAAATTCTCGTTAATCAATCTTGCCAGCATAAAGCTTCTTCTTGAGGACGCGCTACCCACCGACGTCGATGTTACCACGCGCAACAGTCTGCATCACAAGTTAAAAGACAGAATAGAAAGTTCAGCAATACGGATATTTTAGATGGCCAGAGATATTCAACTTATTTTCGACGATATACTTGGAATGATAGATTTTATTGAAAAGACTGTGGCGGGAAGAAGCCGTGAGAAGGTCATGATGGACCTCCTCACCGAGCTCGGCCTTCAACGAGCAATAGAAATTGTCTCGGAGGCAAGCCGTCATATCCCTGAAGAGCTCAAGAGGCTCACACCTGAGATCGAATGGCAAGCGATCCGAGCGATTGGAAATATCTTGAGGCACGAATATCATCGCATCGCCGACGAGATTATCTGGGACACAATTATCGGCGACGTCGCCGGCCTGAGGAGTGCAATCCATAAGATGAGAGCACAAACAAAAGCTGCTTAGAATCCCTACCAAGTCGTATTTCCTACCCCACTCCTCTCGCGGCTATCTTCCGGCACCTCCGTCCTGTCCTTCATCCCGTAATCACGCACGACGTGGCTGACGCGCAGGCGATAGTCCGCGAAGATGTTGTTGCGGCCGGCTTTTTGGGCGGCGCGGTGGACTTCGAGGTTTCGCCAGGTCTTGACCGCCTCCTCGTCGCGCCAGAAGGACAGCGACAGGAGTTTGCCGCGCATCGCCAGGCTTTCGAAGCGCTCGATCGAGAGGAAACCGTCGATCTTTTCGAGTTCCTCCCTGAGGTCGCCGGCAAGATCGAGATAGGTGTGGCGTTCGCCGAGATAGGGCAGGACTTCGAAGATCACGGCGATCATGGCTGCACCTTTGCCGCGTGCGGCAGCGATACGTTCTTCAGGAATATCCTGTCCTCCTTCAGGATGAAGCGCTCGCGCCTGGCAAAGGCATAGTTTTCCCGGCCGATAGGGTCTGCGGCCAGCCTGGCGCGGTAAGCCTCATAGGCGGCGAGATTTTCGATGGAATAGACACCGAAGGCTGTCGTTGCCGAGCCCTCATGCGGTCCAAAATAGCCGATGAGATCGGCGCCGCAGCGCGGAATTGCCTGGCCCCAATTGCGGGCATATTCGGCAAATACCTCGCGGCCGAAGGGGTCGATTTCGTAGCGGATGAAACAGGTGATCATGGTGACGCTCCTTTTCTGCCCCATCGTTCTGGCATGTTGCGAAACGACAATGCTTCGGCTACGGTCGAAGTATGAAAGAAGGACCGGACATCGCACAGATCGGCGCGCTCATTGGCGATCCCGCACGCGCCAACATGCTGACCGCGCTGATGGGCGGCAAGGCGCTGACAGCAACCGAGCTTGCGGCAGCGGGCGGGATTACCGTCCAGACGGCAAGCTCGCATCTGGCAAAGCTGGAAGCAGGACGGCTGCTCGCTCAGCGGAAGCAGGGTCGCCATCGCTATTTCACACTGGCCGACGACAGCGTCGGCAAATTGCTGGAAAGCATCATGGGATTTGCGGCCGGTCGCGGGCATCTGCGCCATCAGCCGGGGCCGAAAGAGCCGGCGCTGCGAAAGGCGCGTATCTGCTACGATCATCTGGCCGGCGACTACGGTGTGCGGATGCTCGACAGCCTGATCGCCAGCGGATCGATCGACACGCTCGGCGACGGACTGTCGTTGACAGCGACGGGTGAAACCCGCCTCCGAGATATCGGCATCGATGCGTCGCTGCTCAAGGCATCGCGGCGGCCGGTCTGCCGCTCGTGCCTCGACTGGAGCGAACGGCGGGCGCATCTGGCCGGCAGCCTCGGCAAGGCGCTGCTGAGCCAGTTTCTCGACGAAGGCTGGGCGCGTCGCGCGGAAGGCAGCCGCTCGATCCTGTTTTCCGCCGCCGGAGAGCGGCAGTTTCTCAAACACTTCCCCGTGGATCAATTGGCGGGATCGACGAGTATTCCGGAATAGCAGCCGGAGGCGATGCGGCTGCACAGCCCGTCCCACTCGCAACCGCTACAGGCCTGCCGTATCGTGCCCTCTGTAAAAGCCGTGCGAAGGGCGGCAAGCAGCGCGGCATCGGGCAGCAGCGTTGACCCGGGCCTGACCTTGCGACCCAGCAGCGCCGAGATGGACGCGGCTGCTGCGTTATCCCGGATATCCACGCTGGCAAGGAGGCAGTGGGCATCCGGGCCATCCAAAAGGGGCGCGCAGATGTCGTCCGGGCCGGAGACGAGCAGGATGTCCTCGCCTTCCGTCAACCGCCGCGCGATGCTGCGGTAGTTCTTGGTGAAGGCCGGATCGTAGCCCTCACCAATAAAGGTCAGCATGCACAAAAGGTGATGGAGCCGAAGCCTGACCGTCAATTCTCGTCAGTCTCGCTGCTCCGATTGCCGAAGCCCATCAGGATCGCCGCAGCAAGGGCAGATTTGAGCACGCCGCCGAGGATAAACGGTGCAACGCCGAACAACCAGCCCTTCTCTGCGCCTATCAGCGCTGCCAGCCATGCGCCGCCGATGGCAAGGCCGAGGAAATTGGCGATGAGATGGGCGAGGAAGCTGCGGACATAGCGGGCACCGGTCCAGCCTTTTTCGGCAAGCCAACCGGCCAGAGCCACGATGATCGGAAACGAGACGAGATAACCGGCGGTCGGCCCGAAGAACGGCGCAAGTCCGCCAGCACCGCCGGCGAGCACAGGAAGACCGACGGCGGCTTGCCCGAGCCAGGCAAGCACCGTGACTACGCCCAGGCGCCAGCCGTACAGCGCGCCGATCATGGTGATGGCAAAGGTCTGCATGGTGATCGGCACCGGCACCATCGGCACCGAGAGGCGCGATGCGAGGGCGAGGACCATCGTGCCTGCCAAGACGAAAAGCGCCTGCATCGGGCGCGACTGACTGCCAAGCCGCAGTGGATCGAAATTCGAGATGGCGTGGGACTGGGACATGATTGCTCCATATTATAGATAATTTCAGTGACTATCTATTTTATGCGCAAGACTTCATGGATGCGCAAGTGCCATAGACGAGTTTTCCCGCATCGAGGCAGCATTCGGTCGCAGGAATTCACATACCCAAGCCTCGAAAAAGACTGGCAGACACACGATTATCTATAATTTTGGAATCAGCCGACGATGACGAAAATTTCCTGCGGGGTGCCGCCGGGGGCGCGCGATGGTGCCTTGCCGATGCGCAGGACATGCTGCCCGAGGATCGCCGCGGCATCGTCGGCCCTGCCATGACGCAGGGCCGAGAGAATAGCGCGGTGATCCTGGTCTGTGCGCGTTTCCCAGCCGGATTGCCAGGCGGAGAAGAGAAAGCGGGCGCTGGCGGCGTGCAGGTCGTCGATCGCGGCGAGCAGGCGCGTCATACCGCAAGGCGTCAGGATGAGCCGGTGGAAGCGGCGGTTGGCAGCCTCCCAGGCGCGGACGTCTGCAGCCGCGTCGCCCTCCCGCGTCGCCTCTTCGGCGGCATCGAGTATCGCCGGCGTCAGATGCGGCGCGGCATGCTTGAGGGCAAGCCCCTCGAGGGCGGCGCGCATCTCGGCCACTTCGCGGACTTGCCGCAGATCGAAGGAGGCGACCCGCACGCCGCGGCGCGGCTCGCTGATGGCAAGCCCCTGCGCCTCGAGCAGGCGAAAAGCCTCGCGCACCGGCACGTGGCTGGCGCCGAACTCCTCGGCGATGTGGTCCTGCCGAAGACGCAGGCCGGCCGCAAGTTCGCCATGGATGATGCGCTCGGCAAGCACCCGGCTGATGCGGTTTGCGATGGTGTCGTCTTTTTCCCGGGCCATGCGGCGATCCTTACTGAGGCACCGGAGCCTTGTCGAGAAGAGAAAGCCTCCCCTCACCCGCAGGCCAGGCATGCCCGCGCGTCGGTTGAGCTTTCGGACCCCGTCGTGTAAAGCCGCACCATCTCATCCAAAGCTGCTCATCCAAAGGCTTGATCGACATGAACACTGGCTTCGACCTTATCATCTTCGACTGCGACGGCGTCCTCGTCGATTCGGAAATCATCGCGGCGGAGGTCGAATCCAAGCTGCTCACCGAGGCAGGATACCCGATCAGCGTCGAGGAAATGGGCGAGCGCTTCTCGGGCATGACCTGGCAGAACATCCTCTTCGAAGTCGAGCGGGAAGCGAGCATTCCGTTTTCGGCGTCGCTGCTCGAACGCTCGGAAAAACTTCTCGACCTGCGCCTTGCCAACGACGTGACCGCCATTCCCGGCATCGAACTGGCCCTGTCACGCATCGATCTGCCGCGCTGCATCTGCTCGAATTCGAGTTCTGCGCGTCTTGAGATGATGCTGACCAAGGTCGGCCTGCACTCCTCCTTCGCGCCGCATATCTATTCGGCCAAGGATCTGGGCCCCGACCGCGTCAAGCCGAAGCCGGACATCTTCCTGCATGGCGCAGCGCAATTCGATCTCTCGCCGTCGCAGGTCGTCGTCGTCGAGGACTCCGTCCATGGCGTGCACGCCGCCCGCGAAGCAGGCATGCGGGTAATCGGCTTTACCGGCGCCTCCCACACCTACCCGTCGCACGCCGACCGACTTACCGATGCCGGTGCTGAAACCGTGATTTCGCGAATGACGGACCTGCCGGGCGTCGTTGCAGCCCTCGCCGAATGGGACGGCGTCCTTTAGGATTTCACCGCACTAAAAAACCGGCCGCAATGCTTGCGACCGGCTCCAGTGGCTTCGATAAACGCCGTTATAATTGCGACGGCCGTTATTTTCTCTTGCGAACGGTGCGGGCGGTCTTGGTCGGGGCTGCGGGCGACTGTTCGAAGCTGACGTAGACGCTGACGAAGCCGGCCGCGCCGCCGGTCACGTGGATCTTGTTGTCGGTGTAGAGAAACTGCGCCGAGCCCTCGCCGGGCGGGATCGAGGCCTGGTAATTCGTCGTGTCGCTGTAAAGCACTGTCTGGCCATCCATGACGGAAACCTTGATCGGCAGGTTGACGCTGCCGGAACCGCCCATCGGACCCGCAACGAGGCGGCCCTGCACGACCACCGTCATGTTGAGCGCCGTACCGTCGGTGGTGCACTGGCGTGTGCCCTGCACCAGAGACGCCTGGTAGGCGAGCTGCGATGCATCGTCCTTGGCGCCCTTGGCGTAGGTCTTGTAAATCGCACCCTCGTCGCGAATGACGATTTGCGGGCACTTTCCGGCGACATAGGCCTGACCCACTGGCTGGGTGGCAGGCGTGGCGGATGCCGCTCCCTCCGGCGCAACGCTGATCTGCGTTGCGGGGTCCTTACTGTCCTTGCTACCGAGCCCAAGCGAGCTGCAGCCGCTCAATGCTGCTGTCAACGATACGGCGAGAAGTAGACGCGAAGCTCTGCCTGACACGATAAATCACCCTGTACACAATATGAATTTGCCAAGCCCGGGTTGAATTGCGGGCCTTTCATCGCACTTGGCGATGGTCTATATCAGCGGCGCTTCGAAAAATCGATTGGGTACGCTTCGTTTTGGTTCAATTTTCGAAATCCCTCCGCTGCAACGGCTTCCGGCGCGCTTCGACGGAGGCGTGCACAATCGTACGGTTGCGAAAACCAGGCCGCGGATTTGGCGCAAAAAGGCGCATCTACGGGCCGTTTCCGGCATAGACTTCAGACAACCCATCTTCCGTCCGACCGTCCACATCAGAGGTAAAGACCTTGGAATATATCTCAACCCGGGGAGAAGCCCCTGCCCTCGGTTTCTGCGATGCACTGCTGGCAGGCCTCGCACGCGACGGCGGTCTCTACGTTCCGCGTGAATGGCCGCAACTGAGCAAGAAGGACATCCGGGGCTTTCGCGGCAAGAGCTACCAGGAAATTGCCTTCCGCGTGCTGCTGCCGTTTACCAACGGCGAAATTCCGGAAGAGATATTCCGTAGCATGATCGACGAGGCCTATGCCACCTTCCGCCATCCGGCCATCGTGCCGCTGGTGCAGACAGGCCCGAACAGCTTTATCATGGAGCTCTTCCATGGCACGACGCTAGCGTTCAAGGACGTCGCCATGCAGCTGCTGGCGCGGCTAATGGAGTATGCGCTGGCCGAGCGCGGCGCGCGGGCAACGATTGTCGGTGCCACATCGGGCGACACCGGCGGCGCGGCCATCGATGCCTTTGCCGGTCGCGATCGCACCGACATCTTCATCCTCTTCCCGCATGGCAAGGTCTCGCCGGTGCAGCAGCGGCAGATGACATCCTCGACGGCTTCCAACGTTCACGCGCTGGCCATCAACGGTAATTTCGACGATTGCCAGAACCTCGTGAAGGCGATGTTCAACGACGCGCCGTTCCGCGACGGCGTCGGCCTTTCCGGCGTCAACTCGATCAACTGGGCGCGCATCATGGCGCAGGTGGTCTACTATTTCACGACAGCCGTGGCGCTCGGCAGCCCGGACCGGAAAATCTCGTTCACCGTGCCGACCGGCAATTTCGGCGATATCTTTGCCGGCTATGTCGCCAAGCAGATGGGCCTTCCGATCGACAAGCTGGTGGTCGCCACCAACGAGAACGACATCATGGCGCGGACGCTGAAGACCGGCCGCTACGAGATGCGGGCCGTCAAGGCGACAACCTCGCCATCGATGGATATCCAGATCTCGTCCAACTTCGAACGGCTGCTCTTCGAGGCCAATGGCCGCGATGCCTCCCGGGTGCGCGCCGCCATGGAAAGCCTCAAGCAGTCGAGCGGTTTCGACATCGCCCCGGAAGCCATGCGCTTCATTAAGCGCGATTTCCGTGCCGGCCGGGCGACCGAGAAACAGGTGGCCGAGACCATCCGCCAGACCTATGCCGACACCGGCTACCTGCTGGACCCGCACACCGCGATCGGCGTCTTCGTCGCCAGTAAATTTGAAAAGCCGAACAGCCCGATGGTGACGCTGGCCACCGCCCATCCCGCAAAATTCCCCGCCGCAGTAAAATCAGCCTCCGGTATTGACCCGGCGCTTCCGACGTGGCTTGCTGATCTGATGCACAGGGAGGAGCGCTTCGACATCCTGGATCCCGACCTCAAAGCCGTGGAAAGCTTTATCGGTGACCATGTTCAGGCCTCAAGACGTTAAGCGCAGAAAGATCTAATATGACAGTTGAGTGCACCCGGCTGAAATCCGGGCTGACGGTAGTAACCGAGTTGATGCCGCATCTTGAAAGCGTTGCACTCGGTGTGTGGATCAAGTCGGGATCGCGGAACGAGACCGAAGCCGAACACGGTATTGCCCACCTTCTGGAACACATGGCGTTCAAGGGCACGGCTCGCCGCACAGCACGCGAGATTGCCGAGGAAATCGAGAATGTCGGCGGCGAGGTCAATGCCGCGACATCGACGGAAACGACATCCTATTACGCGCGCGTGCTGAAAGAAGACGTGCCGCTCGCTGTCGATATTCTCGCCGACATCCTGACGGAATCGGCCTTCGACGAGGACGAATTGCAGCGTGAAAAGCAGGTTATCCTGCAGGAAATCAACGCTGCCAACGACATGCCGGACGACGTCGTATTCGACAAATTCTCGGAAGTCGCCTATCGTGACCAGACGCTCGGGCGCGCCATTCTGGGGACGCCGGAAACCGTGCTCGGCTTCACGCCGGAGCAGATTCGCGGCTATCTCGGACGCAACTACACCTGCGACCGGATGTTCGTGGTGGCAGCCGGTGCCGTCGATCATGACAGCTTCGTCAAGCAGGTCGAGACCCGCTTTGCAAGCCTTCCGACAGCGCCATCTGCAGCGCCCGTCATCGAGACAGCCCGCTACGTCGGCGGCAGCGTTCGCGAGACGCGCGACCTCATGGATGCTCAGATCCTGCTCGGCTTCGAAGGCCGCGCCTACCATGCGCGGGATTTCTACTGCTCGCAGATTCTTGCCAATATCCTTGGCGGGGGCATGTCGTCGCGGCTGTTCCAGGAAGTGCGCGAGACGCGCGGCCTCTGCTATTCGGTCTATGCCTTCCATTGGGGCTTTTCCGACACTGGCATCTTCGGCATCCATGCCGCAACCGGCGGAGAAAACCTGCCGGAACTGCTGCCTGTGATCGTCGATGAGCTGCGCAAATCTGCCGACAAGATCCACCAGCAGGAAATCGACCGCGCCCGCGCCCAGATCCGGGCCCAGCTGCTCATGGGTCAGGAAAGTCCTGCCGCACGGGCCGGCCAGGTCGCGCGACAGATGATGCTTTACGGCCGGCCGATCCCCAACCCGGAGATGATGGAACGGCTGGAGGGCATCACCATCCAGCGGCTGACCGATCTCGCCGGCCGTCTGTTCTTCGACGCCGTGCCGACCCTCTCCGCTATCGGTCCGCTGGACGAGCTGGCGCCGATGGAAGACATCATCGCCTCGCTGGCCACACCACGCCAGGCATCCAAAGCCGCCAACGGCTGATCCCAGCCGGAGGCCCCTCACGATCCAGTTCCGGGAGACATGGACGAATGCCAAAGTCGGTTTTTCGGTTTCTGTCTCGGCAGCCGGACACGATCGAACTTGAGGGCGCCGACCATATTCTCCGCTTGCCGCGCAACGCCGACTTCAGCCAGTGGCAGAAGCTTAGGGCCGAGAGCCGCCGGTTCCTGGAACCGTGGGAGCCGACCTGGCGTACCGACGAACTGACCGAGGGCGCCTACCGGACCCGCGTCGTGCGGGGCAAGCAGGAGTACAACTCCGGCCAGGCAGTACCGTTTCTGGTCTTCAAGCGCGACAACTCCACGCTGCTCGGCGGGCTCACTGTCGGTTATATCAGGCGCGGTGCCGCGCAGAGCTGCATGATCGGTTACTGGATGGGCGAGCGCTATTCCGGCCAAGGCCATATGTTCGCCGCACTTGAGATAGTTATACCCTATATCTTTTCCGGGCTGGAGTTGCACCGTATCGAGGCAGCCTGTATTCCGGAGAATGAGCGTAGCGTGCGGCTTTTGCAGAAGGCCGGGTTCCAACGGGAAGGCCATTTGCGCGGCTACTTGAAAATCAACGGCCAATGGCGTGATCACGTGATGTTTTCTCGCTTGGCCACAGACACGGACCCGCTCGGGAAGACCACACGCTGATGATTGCCGACACTCCTTCCCAACCACACTTCCTTCGCCATTCCCTGATCGCGTTCCTTGTTGCCCTGTTTGCGATGACGGCCCTGTTGGCGATGACGGCTATGCTTGCGACCGGCGCGCGGGCTGCGGAGCCGGTGAAGATCTCGCGCGACGACACGGCGCTCGACCTTACGAAGACGACCGAGATCTACGCCAACCAGGGCGAGGCCTTCCAGGTGTCGACGGCCGCTGGTGCCGACGGTATCCGCCGCCGCATCGAGGTGCGCTCGAGTTCGCCGGGTCACCAGGGCGACTGGGCGGTGTTCGCACTGGCCAACGTCTCTGAAGAACAGCTGGAGCGCGTCATCGTCGCGCCGCATTTCCGTCTGGTGAATTCCAAGATGTTCTGGCCCGACCTCGGCTCGCAACGCATCATCGCCATCACGCCGAGCGAAGGTTTTGCGCTCGACCGGCAGCCGAGCGACGAGGCGGACGTGTTCCGCATCACACTCAATCCCGGCGCCGTCATCACCTTCGTCGCCGAACTGTCGTCCCCGGAATTGCCGCAGATCTATCTCTGGGAGCCGAACGCCTACAAGGATACGGTCAACGCCTTCACGCTCTATCGTGGCATCGTGCTCGGCATTTCCGGCCTGCTGGCGGTGTTTCTCACCATCCTCTTCGTGGTCAAAGGCACGTCGATGCTGCCGGCGACGGCGGCGCTTGCCTGGGCGGTGCTCGGCTATATCTGCGTCGACTTCGGCTTTCTCGGCAAGCTGATCAGCATCACATCCGGGGACCAACGAATATGGAGGGCCTGCGTCGAGGTGGCGCTGGCCTCCAGCCTGGTGATCTTCCTGTTCACCTATCTTAATCTCAACAGATGGCACGCCCATCTCGGCTATGTCACGCTTGCCTGGATACTGGGGCTGGCGCTGCTGTTCGGCGTGGCCGTCTACGATCCGTCGATTGCCGCCGGCATTGCCCGCCTCTCCATGGCCCTGACGGCAACCGCCGGCATCCTGCTCATCGTCTATCTCGGTATCAACCGCTATGACCGGGCGATCCTGCTGGTGCCGGCCTGGGCGTTGATCCTCGTCTGGCTGTTCGGCGCCTGGCTAACGGTCACCGGCAAGCTCGACAACGACATCATCCAGCCGGCACTCGGCGGCGGTCTGGTGCTCATCGTACTTCTGATCGGCTTTACCGTCATGCAGCACGCCTTTGCCGGCGGCGCCTTCCAGCAGGGCCTGTTTTCCGATCTGGAGCGCCAATCGCTGGCACTCACCGGCTCCGGCGATACCGTCTGGGACTGGGACGTGGCGCGCGACCGAGTCGTCACCATTCCCGATATCTCGCAGAAGCTCGGACTCTCGCCCGGTAGCATGCACGGTGCTGCTCGCAACTGGCTGCCACGGCTACACCCCGACGACCGCGACCGCTTCCGCGCGACGCTGGACGTGCTGCTGGAGCACCGTCGCGGCAGGCTGAACCACGAGTTCCGCATCCGCGCCGAGGACGGCCATTTCCATTGGCTCGCAATCCGCGCCCGGCCGGTGCTGGGATCGAACGGCGAAATCATCCGCTGCGTCGGCACCGTCGTCGATGTCACCGAGCAGAAGAACTCCGTCGAGCGCCTGTTGCACGACGCGCTGCACGACAACCTCACCGGACTACCGAACCGGCAGCTTTTCCTCGACCGACTGCAGGCCGTGCTGACCCTTGCCCCCGCCGGCGATCTGGTCCGACCGACGGTGATGGTCATCGATATCGACCGGTACAAGATGGTCAACGACGCGCTGGGCGTTGCCGCCGGCGACAACATTCTGGTCGCCCTGACACGTCGCCTGCGCCGCCTACTGAAGCCGCAGGACACGCTGGCGCGGCTCTCCGGCGACCAGTTCGGCCTGATCCTGGTGTCCGAGCGCGATCCGACCAAGGTGGCGGATTTCGCCGATGCCGTCAGCAAGGCGATCATGGTGCCGCTGAACTTTGCCAATCGCGAAATCGTGCTGACCGCCTCCATCGGACTGACTTCTTGGGTCGACCAGCAGGAAAGCGCTGCCGGATTGCTCAGCGACGCCGAGCTTGCGATGTATCGCTCGAAGCGCGCCGGCGGCAATAAGGTCGAACCTTTCCTGCCAGCCTTCCGCAACTTCGGCACCGACCGCCTGCAACTGGAATCCGATCTCCGTCGCGCCGTCGAGCGCAAGGAGTTGTCGATGGTCTACCAGCCCATCGTCCGGCTGGAAGATGCCGAGATCGCCGGCTTCGAGGCGCTGATGCGCTGGGAGCATCCGAAACGCGGCAACATTTCGCCGACCGAATTCATTCCGATTGCCGAGGCAACCGACATCATCGGCCCGCTCGGCATGTTCGCCATGGAGCAGGCGACAAACGACCTGATGGCCTGGACACGCCAGACGGGCGAGTTGCCGCTGTTCGTATCCGTCAACCTGTCGAGCGCCCAGCTGCTCAACAACGAGCTCTACGACGACGTCCGGGCGCTGCTTGCCAAGACCCATTGCGATCCGTCCCGCATCAAGCTCGAACTGACGGAAACGATGGTCATGGAAAATCCGGAACAGGCGCGTCTCGTGTTGGCGAAGTTGCGCGAAGCAGGCCTCGGCCTCGCACTCGACGACTTCGGCACCGGCTACTCGTCGCTCTCCTACCTCACCCGCTTCCCCTTCGACACGATCAAGCTGGACAAGGGCCTGGTACGCGACGAGAGCGACAAGAAATCCGTGCTGCTGCGCTCCGTGATCTCGATGGCGCGCGAACTCGGAATGAAAGTCGTCGCTGAGGGTATCGAGACCGAGGAAGATGCGCTGGAACTCGCCAAGATGGGCTGCACCTACGGCCAGAGCTTTCTCTTCGGACCGCCGATGGGCTCGGAATCGGTGCTGCGATTGCTGAAGGAACGTTTTCCGCTGACAAGGCGCGCCTGAGGCACGCCTCCCCGCCTCGCGCTGGTCAGGCCGCCTGCATCGTCTGGCCTGCTGCTGCGTCACGGATGAGCCGCAGCAGGTAATCGAGTTTCCTCACCACCGGCGGCGACAGGACAAATGGGTACGAGTCCGGCTGTCCCATGCTCCTCTGGATGCTGTTCACGGCGACACTGAGCGGCACCCAGGCGGAAACAAGCTGCTCGGCATCGTGCGCCCTGTAGGGATTGAAATCCACCTCCGACGCCATCTCCTCATGCCCGCGCGGATCGACCGCGATGCCGAAAGCACGGGCTGTCTCCAGCGTATCGACGATGTGGAGATAGTGCGCAAAGCACTCGGCGAAATCTTCCCAGGGATGGGAACTGGCATAGGCGCTGATAAAGCTACTCTGCCAATCCGCACGCACCCCGTTCTCGTAATGGCGCCGCAGTGCTGCGCCATAGTCCTCGCGTTCGTCGCCGAACACCTCGCGGAAGCCGTCGAAATTATTGACGTCGCGGACCAGCTTGTTCCAGATGAAATGGCCGGTCTCGTGGCGGAAGTGGCCGAGCAGCGTCCGGTAGGGCTCGTGCATCGACATGCGCGCCATTTCGCGCGTCACGTCGTCCGCCTCGGCGGCGCGGATGGCAATCAGGCCGTCGTCGTGGCCGGTCATGGCGGGCACGACGAAGCCGGCGCTGTTGATCTTGTCCTCGAGGAAATCGAACACCAGACCGCCCTGCGGATCTTCGCTGCGATCGGGATGCGGCAGTTCGAGGCGCAAAAGTGAATAAAACAGATGGCGCTGTGCCTGCCCTATCCGGCGCCAGCGGTCGACACCCTCGGATGTCCCGGTATTCGGCACCAGCCTGTTATGGCGGCAGGCCGCACAGAAGCCTTGCGGATCGTCGGAATCGACCATCCAGTTGCAGAGATCCAGCGCCGCATTCGAGCAAAAGCGCAGCGAGCGAGACGGTTCTGAAACGATGTGCCAGTCCGGCTCCTGGTCGGGTTCCAGCGCGTACATCTTCAGCCGGTCTGGAACGAAACCCAGGCGGTGGCCGCAGCGGACGCACTGGCGATTGTCGAAATGCACCGACTGTCCACAGGAGTCGCAGTCAAACAATCGCATGGGCCCGGTCCTTTTCGACGACGGTCTTAAATGTCGAAAAGCCCGCCACGCTTTGGCGCGGCAGGCTTGAAGTCTTTATTCAGTTCGCTCAGGCGCGATCGACGGCGTCCTTGAGCTTGTCCTTGGCCTTGCCTTCGGCAACCTGGGCCTTGCCTTTGGCTTCCTGAACGGCGCCCTTAGCACGCGTCTCGTTGTCGCCAGTGGCCTTGCCGACGGCTTCCTTCGCCTTGCCGGTCAATTCATTGGCCTTACCGGAAATCTTGTCGCTGGTGCTACCCATGTGTCTCACTCCCTGGTTGGCGACGTACGTTGCGTGCGTCGTGCAGGAAAAACGTCAACAGTCGGATATCGTTCCAGTGGTGGCGCTGGTTTATCAGGCGTGGCCTGCTTCGCTCGACAACATCGCCGGCGTGACGCCGAGCAGTGCCAGCGCCCGCTCGTATTTATCATCAAGGCTGCGGTCGAAGATAAGCTCTTCACTCGGCGCGCAATTCAGCCAGCCGTTATTGCTGACTTCGGCCTCCAGCTGCCCGGCGCTCCAGCCGGCATAACCGAGCAGCATCGTCGCCTTTTTCGGGCCGTTGCCGTTGGAAATCGCGCGGATGATATCGAGCGTTGCCGTCAGGCTGATGTCATCGCTGACAGCGATGCTGCTCTCGCTCTTGTAATCGTCGGAGTGCAGGACGAAGCCTCGACCGCTCTCGACCGGGCCTCCGGTCTGGATCGGAAAACTGCGGGCACGATCCGGCAGCATGATGGCATCGTCAGTCTTGATCATGTCGAGATGCAGAAGAACATCGGTGAAGCTGAGGTTCTGCGACCGGTTGATAATGAAACCCATCGCTCCGGCATCCGAATGGGCACAGATATAGACAACCGTCCGGGCAAAGTTACTGTCCGCCATTCCCGGCATTGCGATCAGAAACTGACCGTCGAGAAAGCCGCGTGCACCTTTGTACTTCAGCGTCGATAACGACATCCTGTCTCCTCACTGCTCTTGATTATGCCCCCCGGATAAAGATGGGGTAATGTGACGGATCAATCAACTGAAAATGATCGATTGCTAAAAATCGCATGATGCGCGTGCGGCCGCCTTCGTCTAACGCTGTTTCCATGATTTTCTATCCCAGACTTTTCCGGATCCCGATGACGGCGGCAGGTATTTTTGCCGTCTCCTTGATGCTCGCGTCCGCTACCCATGCGGCGACAAGCGACTGGGCAACCAGCGATGGCGGCCGGATGCGGGTGGTGGCAACGCCCGCCGACGTCAGCGGCCACGTAAAGGCTGTATTGCAGATCGAGCCGGGTCCCGGCTGGATCACCTACTGGCGCGAGCCCGGTGAAAGCGGCATCCCGCCGCAACTCACGCTGCCTGCGGGAAGCAAGGCGACAATCGACACTATCGGCTATCCGGTGCCAAAGCTCATCTCGCTCGGAAATGTCCATGAGGTCGGCTACGATGCGCCCATCAGCCTGCCGCTCGATATCAATGCCGCCGGCGAGCGAAAACTCGATATCACGGCCTTTATCGGCGTCTGCAAGGATATCTGCGTTCCCTTCCAGGCAACCATGAGCGTGACGTTGCCGCCGCCGGGTTCGTCCGCCGATGCCGGGGATGCAGCCATCGTCACCGATGCAGCGGCAGCGCTTCCACAGAAACCTTCGGCCGATTTCGGCGTCAAGAGCCACAGCCTGTCGCCAGACGGCAAGACATTGTCGTTGCATCTCACCTTGCCGGACGCTGGCGACGCCATTCCCCAGATCTACGTGACCGGCCCCAGCGGCTATGTGTTTTTCAAGCAGGCCAGCGCCAGCCGCAGCGGTCGCGATGTGGAGGTCGCACTGACAATCGGCAAATTGCCGAAGACCTATGTTGTACACGGCAAGAGTTGGGGCATACTGGTCGTGAACGGCAGCCGCGCGATGGAAACGACGCTTGTCATGGAGTAGAGCGATCATAGATATCGACGGGCGTTCAGACGCACGCGACAGAAAAAACCAGGAGAGACGCATGACTATTGCCATCGGCGAGAAAATTCCCGCCGCCACGTTCAAGGAAAAGACAGCCGACGGCCCGACCGAAATCTCCACGGACACGCTGTTTTCGGGCAAGCGCGTCGTGCTCTTCGCCGTCCCCGGCGCCTTCACGCCAACCTGCTCGCTGAACCATCTGCCGGGCTACCTCGAGAACCTCGATGCCATCCTCGCAAAGGGTGTCAATGAAGTTGCCGTCGTTTCCGTTAATGACTGGCATGTGATGGGTGCATGGGCACAGCAATCGGGTGGCATGGGCAAGATCCATTTCCTCGCCGACTGGGATGCCGCCTTCACCAAGGCGCTCGGCCTCGACGCCGATCTCTCGGGCGGCGGTCTTGGCGTGCGCTCGAAGCGCTACTCGATGCTGGTAGAAGACGGCGTCGTCAAGACACTGAACGTCGAGGAAAACCCCGGCGAAGCGACGGTCTCGGCCGCAGCAACGATGATCGGGCAGCTCTGATCAGGCACAGCTGGAGGGATGCCGGACATCCCTCCAGATCCTTCTACCTGCACCGTTTTCAGATATTGAGATCGAACACCAGCAATCCGGCCAGGCCGCCATCGGTGGACGAGACGATGCGTTCGCCGACGGCGACGTGCTCGGGGTGGACGAGATAGGCATCGCGGGCAGCGCCGCTTTCGAAGGTCACGGCGAAGCCATCGACGAAGCCGCCATGCAAGCCTTCCGGCGAGACATTCGGGCCATATTTTACGTCGAGAATGCCTGGAATAACCTGCTTCAATGCGACGATCGCTTCAAATATGGATTGCTTTTCCGGCGCCGTGACGGCGGCCTTGAAGCGCAGAAATACGCAGTGCAGGATCATGTGAAACCTCCCCGGGTGACCGCCGCACCATACCGGGAAAACGACGGGCGGCAACATGCTTGTTGTCTGTCTTGCAGCCGGCTTCAGCGCTTCTTGAACGGCTCCATGCCCTTGCGGGCGAGTTCATCGGCACGCTCGTTCTCGATGTGGCCGGCGTGGCCCTTGACCCAGTGCAGGGTGACCTTGTGGCGGCTGTGGGCGGCGTCGAGAGCCTGCCAGAGCTCGGCGTTCTTCACCGGCTTCTTGTCGGCGGTCTTCCAGCCGTTCTTCTTCCAGCCGTGAATCCATTTCGAAATGCCGTCCATGACGTATTTCGAGTCCGTGTAGAGATCGACCTCGCAGGCATCCTTGAGCGCACCCAGCGACGAGATCGCCGCCATCAGTTCCATTCGGTTGTTGGTCGTCTCGGCCTCGCCACCGCAGAGGTCCTTCTCGACATCGCCGTAGCGCAGCACGGCGCCCCAGCCGCCCGGCCCAGGATTTCCCGAGCAGGCGCCGTCGGTGAAGATATCGACATGTTTCATGCTTTGGCCAACCCATATTCGGCGCCCGTGGCAACCGTGCGATGAAAGCGCAGCTTGCGCAGATATTCCAGCGGGTCCTTCTTGGTGACCATGGCGCCGGCCGGCGTCATCAGCCAATCGTAGAGCCGCGTCAGGAAGAAGCGCAGCGCCGAGCCCCGCGCCAGCGTCGGCAGCGCCTCGATCTCGGCGTCGCTGAGCGGCCGGATGCTCTGGTAGCCATCGAGCATGGCCATACCCTTGGTGACGTTGTAAGCGCCGTCCTTTTCGAAGCACCAGGCATTGAGGCAGATCGACACGTCATAGGCCAGCATGTCGTTGCAGGCGAAGTAGAAATCGATCAGCCCGGAAAGCTGGTCGCCGAGGAAAAAGACATTGTCGGGGAACAGGTCGGCATGGATGACGCCGGTCGGCAGGTCTTTCGGCCAGTTCGCCTCGAAGAAAGCCAGTTCCGACCGGATCTCATCCCGCAGGCCGGGCTCGACCTCGTCGGCGCGGGCTTCAGACTTGTCCCACAGCGGCTGCCACCCGGCGCAGGAGAGCGCGTTCGGCCGGGCGATGGCAAAGCCCTCGCCTGCGACATGCATCTTTGCAAGCGCGATGCCGACCTCGCGGCAGTGGTGCGCCTCGGGCTTGCGCAGCCACATGCCCTCGAGAAACGAAATCAACGCGGCAGGGCGGCCGGAGAGTTCGCCGAGAAGAGCGCCATCGCGGCGCGGCAGGGGAAGCGGGCACGACAGGCCCCGCGCCGAAAGATGCTGCATCAGGCCCAGGAAGAACGGCAAGTCGTCCTTTTCGACGCGTTTTTCATAGAGCGTCAGGATCAGCGGCTCGCGCGTCGTGTGCAGCAGGAAATTAGAATTCTCGACACCCTCTGCGATCCCCTTGTAGGAGGTGAGTTCGCCGCAATCATACTCTGTCAAAAAGGTCTTGAGATCGTCTTCGGTAATGTCTGTGTAAACGGCCACGGATTATTCCTGGGTTGGCGTCGCTGATGTTATTTATTCGCCGTTGACGAAAGCCATGTCGGCAGTCGTCAACTCGACATCCCGCAGCTCGCGATTGACCAGGAAGTTCTCGGTTTCCTTGACCGTCTCGGCAAGTTCGACCGCCGCATCGTAGCGCTGCCGGAAAGCCTCGATGATCTCGTTGACGATCACCTCCGGGGCAGAGGCGCCGGCGGACAGGCCCACCGTAGCGATATCGCCCATATTGTCCCAGTCGATTTCCGACGCGCGCTGGACGAGAACAGATTGTTTTGCGCCCGCCCTCAACGCCACCTCGACAAGCCGCTTCGAATTTGAGGAATTCGGCGCACCGACGATGATGAAGAGGTCGCAGCCGGGTGCCGCCTGCTTCACCACTTCCTGGCGGTTGGTGGTGGCATAGCAGATCGAATCGGCAGACGGCGCGGTCAGGTTCGGAAAGCGCTCCTGCAGGCGAGCGATGACGCCGGCCGTGTCGTCCACCGACAGCGTCGTCTGCGTGACGTAGCCGAGATTGTCCGGATCGACCGGCACATAGGCATCGACATCGGCAATCGTCTCGACCAGCGACACCGTGCCTTCGGGCAGTTGACCCATCGTGCCGATCACTTCCGGATGGCCGGCGTGGCCAATCAGCACCACATGGCGGCCTAGCCGGTTGTGGCGCATGGCCTGTTTATGGACCTTGGAGACCAGCGGGCATGTCGCATCGAGATAGAAGAGGTTGCGGCTGTCGGCATCGGCCGGCACGGATTTCGGAACGCCATGGGCGGAGAAGACGACAGGCTGCTTGCGGTGTTCCGGCGGGATTTCGCCGAGTTCCTCGACGAAGATTGCGCCCTTGGCCTCAAGACCTTCGACGACGTAGCGATTGTGGACGATCTCGTGGCGGACATAGACCGGCGCGCCATAGGCCTTGAGCGCCAGCACAACGATCTGGATGGCACGGTCGACGCCGGCGCAGAAGCCGCGGGGGCCGCAGAGGCGAATGGTCAGGGCAGGTTTCGAAACGGCGATGTTCATGTCTTTTCCAAAAGCCCGGGGACAAGGGCTAACCACAGATAGGTGCGCCCTGCCCGCCCATCTAGCCTAAAGTGCCGATGAATTGAAGCAATTCTATTGCATCCGCACAGGGTTGCGCGAAACATGCCTACTGCGCCGGGGCATCCGGATGGCGTTTACGCAGCCAGGAAATCGCGACGATGGCAACCAGCGCTGCCGCCAGGCCATACCAGGTGACGGCATATTGCAGATGGTCGTTGGGCAGGTCGACAATGGTCACGCCGCCGACCGGCAGGCCGCCAGGATTGGGCGTTGCATCGGCATCGACGAAGAAGGGAAGCACCCTTTTAGCATCCAGCCCGACGCTGGAGGCCATCACGTCCAAATCCTTCCAGTAGAAGATGTTCTTGGCAATGTCGTTGTCCGGCAGCAGCGACGACGGCTTGGAGGGCAATTTGGCGCGGGCAAGCCCGGCTACGGCCTGCATGCCGGAGAGCTGGCCTTTTTCGCGGGTCTTCGCCTCCTTCTGGTCGTAGGGAACAAAGCCCCGGTTGACGAAGAGCAGGCGACCGCCATCGAGTTCGAGCGGCGTGTAGATGTAGAAGCCCGACATGCCGTTATAGGTGGCGAAGAAATGGCGCTCCTTGTCGTTGAGATAGCGGCCGGACGTCGTCACGCGGCGATATTCGATATCGCCGCCGCGCGCAGCCATCGCCTCGATATCACCCAGCGGGATCGGCGCTGCGGCCTGCCTTTCGGTAATATCGGCAATCAAGCCTTCCTTCCATTTGAGACGCTGGACCTGCCAGGTGCCGAGTGCAAGCAGCACGGCAAGAACCGAGAGAAGCAGCAGGACCTTGAAAGCCTGCCAAGCGGCATTTGCCCCCGGCTTTTGGATCGGCACGTCAGTCACGTTCGATTTGTCCTTCGCTGGCGTCGTGACGGTATTGCAGCGCCACGAAGATGCCCTTGCTCCAGCGCAGCGACAAAAGCGACAGGAGAATGGTCAGAGGGCCGAACAATATCCCGTGGACCCAGATTGGCGGGCCGTAATTGACCTGCAGCCAGAGGACCAGACCGATGACGATGAAGCCGACGATGAGGATGACGAAAACAGCCGGGCCATCGCCACTGTCGGCGAAGGAGAAATCGAGGTTGCAGGCAGCGCAACGAGGCTTCAGCGCTAGGACACCATCGAATAACGCACCCTGTCCGCATCGCGGGCAGCGACCCCGGAGGCCGACCCTGATGGGATCAACCGGCGGGAAATGGGCAGTGTCGTTGACCATGATGTCATGCCTTCCAGGCGGGATACGAAAAGCCTTGCTCCCGCCCCGCAAAACTCTACTCGCCTTAGGGCGACATCCAACAGGCACCAGCGTCAAGGACGTGCCATCGCCGCCTTCGTCATCCGGCGACGGGTGCGCCCCAGCCGCCCCAGATGTAGATGGCGAAGAACAGGAACAGCCAGACCACGTCGACGAAATGCCAGTACCAGGCGGCGGCCTCGAAGCCGAAATGCTGGGTCGGCGTAAAATCGCCACGCATCGCCCTGATCAGGCAGACAGCCAAGAAGATGGTGCCGATCAGCACGTGGAAGCCATGGAAACCCGTCGCCATGAAGAATGTAGCGCCGTAGATCGAGCTTTTGAAGGCAAACGGCGCGTGGGCATATTCATAGGCTTGGACGCTGGAGAACAGTACGCCCAAGGCAACCGTAAGCGCCAGACCGGTGATCATGCCCTTGCGGTCGTTGTGCAGCAGCGCGTGATGGGCCCAGGTGACGGTCGTGCCCGACAGCAGGAGGATGATGGTGTTGTAGATCGGCAGATGCCAGGGATCGAGCACCTCGACACCCTTCGGTGGCCATTGTCCGCCGGTGAATATGACGCGCGAGGCCTGGATGGCTTCGTTCGGAAACAGGCTGACGTCGAAATAGGCCCAGAACCAGGCGACGAAGAACATCACTTCCGAAGCGATGAACATGATCATGCCGTAGCGCAGGTGCAGCGACACGACGCGGGTATGGGCGCCCTCATGGGCTTCCTTCACCGTATCTGCCCACCAGGCGTACATGACGTAGAGGATGACGACGAGGCCGATGAAGAACAGCCAGGGGCTGGCGAAATCGATGCCGAACAGCTTGAACGGGCTGTTGTTGAGATAGCGCATATAGGCCACGCCACCGAAGGTAATGACGAGCGCGCCGATCGCCGCAAGGATCGGCCAGGGGCTCGGATCGATGATGTGATAATCGTGGTTCTTCTGGTGTACGTCAGCCATATCAGCAATCCCCGAGTAACTTTTCCCTTAAGGCAGCCGGTAAACCGGATGCCCTCCTCCCTAAAGCTTCTTCACCCCGACCTTGGCCGCAGCCTCGTTCGATGCCACGGGTTTGGCGTCATCCCGCGGATAGAACGTATAGGACAGCGTCAGCGTGCCGATGTCCTTGGTTTCCGCCGCCTTGGTAATCTCCGGATCAATGTAGAAAACCACCGGCATCTCGCGCTTTTCCCCCGGCGCAAGATCCGTCTCGTTAAAGCAGAAACACTGCACCTTGTTGAAATAGGCGCCGGCCTCGATCGGCGAGACGTTGAAGATCGCCTGCGCGCGGGTCGGCTGGTCTGATTTGTTCTCGGCGACGAACTTGATCATGATCGTCTCGCCGATCTTCGGATCGACCTCGCGCTGCATCGACTTGAAGTCCCAGGGCACGCCCGAGGCGACGTTGGCATCAAATGTGACGCGGATGCGCTTGTCGAGCACTACGGTCGAAGCCTGCTCGACGCGCTGCGTCGTACCGTTGAAGCCGGTGACCTGGCAGAACATGCGATAGAGCGGCACAGCGGCATAGCTCATCGCGCCCATGCCGACCACGAAGCTCAGGCACATCAGAACGATCAGGCCGTTGTTGCGCCCGACCGATCTTGCTCTCCCTGACGTCTCCTCCTCCAAAGAGCCTCTCCCTTAATGTCCCGTGCCGATCTTGATGATCGTCATCACGTAGAAAATCACCACCAGCCCCGCAAGCACCAGTCCGAGAGCGACATTGCGCCCGCGTCTCGATTTCTTCTGGGCGGCGGTGAGCTTGACGGTTTCCATCAGAACCAGCCTCCGGTGCCCGAGGCCAGCACCGTCACCAGACGGTCGATCATCAGGGCCGAGAAGATGGCAAAGAGGTAGAAGATCGAATAGGCGAACATCCGCTTGGCCGGGACCATCTTCACATCGGTTTCCGGCATCCGCCAGACGGTGATCGAACAGTAGACGAAGATGGCGCCGAGAATGCCGGCGACGATCCCGTAGCCGATCGAGGACATGCCCATCATGGTCGGTGCCACACCGACAACGGCGGTTAGCACGGCGTAGACGACGATCTGGTTCTTGGTGGTCGGAATGCCCGAGACATTCGGCAGCATGGGCACGCCGACGGAGCCGTAATCCTTCATCTTGAACAGTGCCAGCGCCCAGAAGTGGGCCGGCGTCCAGAGGAAGATGATGAGGAACAGGACGATGCTTTCCATCGGCACGGTGCCGGTGACGCAGGCCCAGCCGATGACCGGCGGAAATGCGCCGGCAGCACCGCCAATGACGATGTTCTGCGGCGTCGAGCGCTTCAGCCACATCGTGTAGACGACGGCGTAGAAGAAGATCGTGAAGGCGAGAATGGCGGCAGGCAGCCAGCCGACGGCGAGCGCCAGAATGGTGATCGAGAAGCCGGACAGCACCAGTCCGAAGCCGAGCGCTTCCGAGCCGGTCACGCGGCCGGACGGGATAGGCCGCTTGGCGGTGCGGGTCATGATGGCGTCGATGTCTGCATCATACCACATATTGAGGGAGCCGGAGGCACCGGCTCCAACGGCGATGCAGAGGATCGAGATGACGGCAATGAACGGATTGATGTGACCGGGCGCCAGCACCAGGCCGGCCAGCGCGGTGAACACCACGAGCTGCATCACGCGCGGCTTCAGAAGCTCGAAGTAATCGCGCGCACTGGCCTGCGACAGGCCGAGGTCGCCTTCGGAAGCCAGGATCTCGTGGTTGTCGATAACGGTCATTACACAGTCCAGTTTTGTCTCGATCAAAACGCCGCCCGTCGGGCGGCGCTCCGAAAGCGATTATTTGATGCGCGGGAGCTCTTCCCACTGGTGGTAGGGCGGCGGCGACGAAAGCTGCCATTCGAGTGTGGTTGCGCCCTCGCCCCAGGGATTATCACCGGCAACGCGCTTTTTCGCAAACGTGTCGTAGACGCCGTAAAGGAAGATCAGCACGCCGACGCCGGAGATATAGGAGCCGATCGAGGACACGAAGTTCCAGCCGGCAAAGGCGTCCGGATAATCGATGTAGCGGCGCGGCATGCCGGCAAGGCCGAGGAAATGCTGCGGGAAAAACACCATGTTGACGCCGACGAACATCACCCAGAAGTGCAGGTTGCCGATCTTCTCATTGTACATGTAGCCGCACATCTTCGGCAACCAATAGTACCAGGCCGCAAAGATTGCAAACACGGCACCGAGCGACAGAACATAATGGAAGTGGGCGACGACGTAGTAGGTATCGTGGACCGGACGGTCGAAACCGGCATTGGCAAGCTGCACGCCGGTGACGCCACCGACGGTGAACAGGAAGATGAAGCCGATAGCCCAGATCATCGGCGTGCGGAACGAGATCGAGCCGCCCCACATGGTGGCGATCCAGGAGAAGATCTTCACCCCGGTCGGCACCGCGATGACCATGGTGGCAAAGACGAAGTAGCGCTGCGTATCGAGCGACAGGCCGACAGCATACATGTGATGCGCCCACACGACGAAGCCGACGGCACCGATGGCGACCATGGCATAGGCCATGCCGAGATAGCCGAAGATCGGCTTCTTCGAGAAGGTCGAGACGATGTGGCTGATCATTCCGAATCCGGGCAGGATCAGGATGTAGACTTCCGGGTGGCCGAAGAACCAGAACAGGTGCTGGAACAGCACGGGATCGCCGCCGCCTTCAGGCGCAAAGAAGGTTGTGCCGAAATTGCGGTCCGTCAGCAGCATGGTGATCGCACCGGCCAGAACCGGCAGAGACAGCAGCAGCAGGAAGGCGGTGATCAGCACGGCCCAGGCAAACAGCGGCATCTTATGCAGCGTCATGCCGGGGGCGCGCATGTTGAGGATGGTGGTGATGAAGTTGATGGCGCCGAGGATCGACGAGGCACCGGCGATGTGCAGCGCGAAGATCACCAGATCGACTGCCGGTCCGGGATGGCCGACGGTCGAAGACAAGGGCGGATAGAGCGTCCAGCCGCCGCCGGCCCCGTAGGCGCCTGCCGGACCTTCGACGAACATCGACATCAGCAGCAGGATGAAGGCAGGGACGATCAGCCAGAAGGAGATGTTGTTGAGGCGCGGGAAAGCCATGTCCGGCGCGCCAATCATGATCGGCACCATCCAGTTGGCAAAGCCGCCGATCATCGCCGGCATGACCATGAAGAAGATCATGATCAGCGCGTGCGCGGTCGTGAAGACGTTGTACATCTGCTTGCCGCCGTCAATGGCGGCATCGCCGGAGTACCCGTAGACCATGGCGGCGAGACCATTGAAGATCTGGATGCCCGGCTCCTGCAGCTCCATACGCATCAGCACGGACAGGATACCGCCGATGACGCCGGCGATGATCGCGAAGATCAGGTAAAGCGTGCCGATGTCCTTGTGGTTGGTCGAGAACAGCCAGCGATTGGCAAAGCTCGGCTTGTGCGCGTGTTGTTCGCCATGCGCATGGGCGTCGTCGTGACCGTGAGCATCGGACAGCTTGTCGTGTGTGGCGGAACCAGCCATGTTAATCATCTCCCCCCGGATTACTGCGCGACGTTCGCGGCGACATCGACCGTCTTAGACGGCGTGTCGACCTCGGCCATAAGCGCCTTGTTGGCCTTGCCCAGGTCGCTCGAGGCGACGGTCAGCCATTGCTTGTATCTGTCCTCGGAGACGATCCGGATGGCAATCGGCATGAACGCATGGTCCTTGCCGCAGAGCTCCGAACACTGGCCGTAGAACATGCCTTCACGCTCGGCCTTGAACCAGGTCTCGTTCAGGCGGCCGGGCACGGCGTCGGTCTTGATGGCGAATGACGGCATGGAAAAGGAATGGATGACATCGGTCGGCGCCGCCGTCACCAGCACGCGGACGACCTTGTTGACCGGCAGCACGAGTTCGTTGTCAACGGCAAGCAGGCGCGGATAGATCGCCTTGTCAGTCTTGCCGGATGCGGCGCGGTCCGGATCCTTCAGCATGTAGGAGTCAAAGGCCAGCGGCGTATCGCCGGTGTTCTCGTATTCGTAGTTCCACTGCCACTGCGTCCCCGTGACCTTGACGGTGACGTCGGGATTTTTCGGGAATGTCAGCTGCGCGGTCAGAAGGTCGAAGGATGGGACGGCAAGGAACAGCAACACCAGCACCGGTCCGATGGTCCATGCGACTTCGATCAGCGTGTTGTGGCTGGTGCGCGATGGGACGGGGTTCTTGCTGGCGCGAAACTTGATCATGACGATGATGAGGAGGGCCAGCACGAACAGCGTAATCGGCACGATGAACCAGAGCGTATATTGCTCGAACCATCGCACCTGGCTCATGATCGGCGTTGCCGAGGGCTGCATCCCCATCTGCCACGGCATCGGTTGATCGGCGAAACTACGGGTCGTAAAGAGCAGACAGGCGAGCGACGCCAGAACTGCATTGGTCCTCTTCATGACGATGTATCTCCCTAAAGCGCTTGAACCCTCTCCGTTCAAACGCAGAATCCCACCATTCCTCATCTTCTTCAAACCACAGTTTCACCGTGGCAGCAACAATTCCCGAGTGTTTGCCTGTGCGGCATTTTTGCTCGGTCTAATCTTTCGGCAGGGCTAAGATGCGCGAACTATTGTGTAACTTTACGAAAAATCACCGAGCGGCAGTGCAGGAGCCTTGGACAAAAGCGCCTGCAGGTCCTATTTCCGCCGCAGTGAAAATGGAATCCAGCGTCCAGGGCTTTCATTTGACGGGTGCACCCGCAAGAATGGCCGCAATGATTCGAAACTAGGGGTTTCCATGGGTTTTCGTTCCCTCGCGCGGCTTGGGTTGCTGGCGGCAGGCATCGCCGCTTCGGCTTCACTGCCCGCATTCGCCCAGCAGCCGCAGACCGCCACGCCGACACCGGCGCCGGCGCAGGTGCCTGTACAACAAGTGCCTGTGCCGCAGGGCGGACAGCAGCCGCCCGGCACCGTCCAGTCGATGCACGGCGCATGGTCTGTGATCTGCGACAAGCCTGCCGGCGCCCAGACCAACCAGTGCGCGCTGATGCAGAATGTGATCGCCGAGGACCGGCCGGAGGTCGGGCTTTCCGTCGTGGTGCTGAAAACGGCCGACCGCAAGGCGAAGATCCTGCGCGTGCTGGCGCCGCTCGGCGTTCTGCTCAATCCTTTCCAGCCGACCGATGGTGGCCTCGGGCTGATCGTCGATGGAAAAGACCTCGGCAAGACGCAATTCGTGCGCTGTTTTGCCGATGGCTGCTATGCGGAAGTCGCTTTGGACGATAATCTTTTGAAAATGCTGCGCTCCGGATCAACTGCGGTCTTTTCCGTACGCGAGGCTGCGGATAAGGATAAGATCGGTATCCCCGTCGATCTCAAGGGATTTGGCGAAGGCTACGATGTCCTGCCGTGATGTCTCCGGCGTGATCGCCGGGACTTAACGGTTCATGGCGTCCCGTTCTGCGGGGCGCGCGACCTTCTTGGAAGAGGCTTCAATGCGGTTTGGTTTACTTGCCGGCTTTTGGGTACCCCGCACTGTCGCCGCGGCGCTTCTTGCATGGGCGGTCGCCAGCGTACCCGCCACGGCGCAGACGACGCCCGCCCCGCAACCGGCAGCGCCTGCCCCCGCCCCTGAAGCACAGCCGGCACCGGCTCCCGCACCCGCCACGCCTCCACCCGCTTCCAGCCAGGCGAAGACCACCTTCGGCGCCTGGACGGAAGTCTGCGGCACTGCGGACAACAGCCCCAACAAGAAATGCGTGCTGATGCAGAGCGTCGTGTCGCAGGAGCGGCCGGAGATGCAGATTTCGGTTGCCGTGTCCAAGGCGCCCGGCGGCAAGACCGGACTGCTCAGGGTACAGGCGCCACTGAGCGTGCTGCTGCCGAACGGTCTCGGCCTGTACATCGATGGCGCCGACATCGGCAACGCCTATTTCGCCCGCTGCTTCTCGGATGGCTGCTACGCCGAAGTCGTGCTCGAGGAGCAATTGCTCGGCACCCTGCGCAAAGGCACGACCGCGACCTTCACCGTCTTCCAGACGCAGGAAGAAGGCATCGGCATTCCCGTCGACCTGAAAGGCTTTGCCGAAGGTTATACGGCCCTTCCCTGATCGCCGGGCTTGCTCTGCCTGCGCGCCGGACCTACATCGGCATGAACGGAGTACCAATTTCATGAACACCGATCTGCTTACCCTGTTCGACACCGACGAAACCAAGCTGCGCAGCATCGTCGCCGATGCGCTCAACGGCGCCGACGATGGCGAACTCTTCGTCGAACACGTCCAGTCGGAATCGCTGACATTCGACAACGGACGGATGAAGGGCGGCAGCTTCAACACCGAACAGGGCTTTGGCCTGCGCAGCGTCGCCGGCGAGGCGGTCGGCTATGCCCATGCCGGCGATCTCTCAGAAGCCGCCCTGAAGCGCGCGGCCGATGCGGTCGGCGCAGTGACGCGCGGCTATGCCGGCTCCTACGCCGCGGCCCCGCAGCGCACGAACACGCGGCTGTACAGCGACGAAAACCCGATCGGCAGCCCGAGCTTCGAGGACAAGGCCAAGCTCCTGCAGCAGATCGACAGCTATCTGCGCGACAAGGACGGCAAGGTCCGCCAGGTCACTGCATCGGTCGCCGCCTCCTGGCAGGTCGTCGACATCCTGCGCGCCGACGGCCACCGCGTCCGCGACATCCGACCGATGACGCGCATCAATATTTCAGTCATGGTCGGCGACGGCGACCGGCAGGAATCCGGCTCCTACGGCACGGGCGGCCGCGTCGGCTTTGGCGATTTCATCACCGGGGACAACTGGCACTACGGGGCCGACGAGGCGCTACGCCAGGCACTGGTCAACCTCGACGCCCTGGAAGCGCCGGCCGGCACGATGGATGTCGTGCTCGGCAATGGCTGGCCGGGCGTCATGCTGCACGAGGCCGTCGGACATGGGCTCGAAGGCGATTTCAACCGCAAGAAGACCTCCGCCTTTGCCGGGCTGATGGGTGAGATGGTCGCTGCGCCGGGAGTGACCGTCGTCGACGACGGCACCATCGAAAACCGCCGCGGCTCGATCACCATCGACGACGAAGGTACGCCGTCGGCCTACAACGTGCTGATCGAGAACGGCAAGCTGGTCAACTACATGCAGGATCGCCAGAACGCCCGGCTGATGGGCATGCAGCCGACCGGCAATGGCCGCCGGCAGGGATACGCCCACGTGCCGATGCCGCGCATGACCAACACCTTCATGCTGTCCGGCGACAAGACACCGGCCGAAATCATCGCGTCGGTCAAGAAGGGCATTTACGCAGTTTCCTTCGGCGGCGGCCAGGTCGACATCACCTCCGGCAAGTTCGTCTTCGGCTGCACCGAGGCCTACATGATCGAAAACGGCAAGATCGGCGCGCCGATCAAGGGCGCCATGCTGATCGGCAACGGCCCGGATGCGATGAAGCGCGTCTCGATGATCGGCAACGACACCAGCCTCGACACCGGCATCGGCAATTGCGGCAAAGGCGGCCAATGGGTCCCCGTCGGCGTCGGCCAGCCGCATCTGCGGATGGATCAGGTGACTGTGGGTGGGACGAAGGCTTAAGGCTCGGAAATCGATGCGGTCGGCCATATCGGATGTGGTCTAGCCGTGACGGCTTTCAGCGGATATCGGGCGTGAACCGCCACTTCCGCTCGACAGCAGCTGCAATGTCGAGATCGTGGGCCTTTGCAAAGAGCAGGATGTGGCCCAGGACGTCTGCGGCTTCATCTTCCATAGTCTCTGCGAGCTGCTCGTCCGACAGGCCTTTTCGACGGCCCCTGCCGGTCTTGCGGTTGAAGGCCTGCGTCAGTTCCCCGACCTCTTCCTGCAGCTTCAGCAAGAACCACTCAGTGTCGCGGATGATGCCGTTCTGCTCGGCGTAAGACCGTGACGCTTCTTCGAACTTCGCAGACAAATCGCCAAGCATTTCGTTCTCCATACGTTCTGATGGAGAGATGCATGATTCACCCGTCGGCGTCTATCCCGACGGGTGAAAGGACAGCGGACGTGGCCAAAGTCAGCCCGGCATCGCCATGCATTTGAAATCGTGTTTCTTCAGCGCGCTGCAGGCATTGTCGGCGGCGGCGCGGCTTTCGAAGCCGACGAAGCGGGCGCGATAGACCTTCTTCGAGCCCTTGCCGGCTTCTTCCGTGTAGGCAAAGGCGTTCAGCAGCGGGCCGCCGGTCTTCGCCTGTGCCGTCGCCAGCAGATCCTTGGCCGCCTTGGCAGAAGGCGTGGCGGCGATCTGAACCTGCCAGGCACCACCAGACGAGCCGGTCGATGCCGTCATCTCAGCCGAAGGCGCATCGTCCTCCGCCTCGGCCCTGTTGACTATTTCCTGCATCGCTTGCGGCCGTTCGATCGGCACGGCAAGACCGGTCGCCGTGGCGACCGTGCGGGTGATGACGGTGGTACGGCGCGGCGCCAGGGGAGCCGGCACATCGATGTCAGGCGATGCGGATGCGACCTCGACTTCACGGGGAGCAGCACGGCCACCGATACTTGCGACCAGACGGCTGCCGCCGCCGGACGATGCCTGGCTCATGTATCGATTAAGCAATCCGGCCATCTTGTCGTCGCGGGCACGCGCCGTGGGGCCCCCGAGGACGACGCCGATGAGGCGGCGATTGCCATCGCGCACCGTGCTGACGATGTTGAAGCCGGAGGCATTGGTGTAGCCGGTCTTGATGCCGTCCATGCCTTTGTAGCGGTACATCAGGTTGTTGTGGCCACGGATCGGCCGGCCGCGATAGACGAAGCCGGTCTGCGAAAACAGGCGATACTCGGTCGGATAGTCGTTGATCAGCGCGACGGCGAGCGTCGACATGTCGCGGGCGGTGGTGATCTGGCGAGGATCGGGGAGACCCGATGGATTGACGAAGGTGGTCCGGCTCATGCCGAGCTGGCGGGCCTTGGCCGTCATCATCCGCCCGAAGTTGCTTTCGCTGCCGCCGAGCGCCTCGGCCATGACGGTCGCGGCGTCGTTGGCGGACTTGATGATCATGCCATTGACGGCTTCGCGGACGCTGACGGTGGTGCCCGGACGAAGGCCGAGCTTGGTGGGGCTCTTGCCGGCGGCGTTGCTCGACACCTTGAGTTCGGAGTTCCAGCCGAGCTTGCCGCGATGCAGCGCCTCGAAGGCCAGATAGAGGGTCATCATCTTGGTGAGCGATGCCGGATGGTTCAGCTCGTCGGCACTCTGCGACGCCAGGACCTTGCCGTTCTTCGCATCCATGATGAAGTAGGCACTGCCGGCATAGGCGGCAATAGACGAGTTCGCCAGCACGACAGCTGCCGAGAGAGCCACCCAGATTTTCTTCATACCTGTCCCCAACCGAAACAAATGCCAGCTCGCCGCGACGGCCGGCTGTGCAATTATGCGACAAAAGCGTGATTTTGGCGCGATATCGAGGCAATAATCGCGCTTGACCGCCAATTTTACGTGTCACGGTAAAGGGCAGGTTAATATCGACGAATTTAAGCATAATTTAGCAAGGGTTAAGTGGCATCGGCCTATTCTGGGCCTGGCCGAACCTGGCCATGACCCCAGACCCGGACCGACATCATGGCAAACTTCATCAGCCCAGAGCTCCGACGCCGGCTCAAGCGGACGGTTGTCGGCGCAGGGCTGGATGCGGCGTTGCTGCTGAAATCGCTTGGGGCAATGAAGGCGGCCGCCGGTGTCGGTGCGATCTTCACTCTTCACCATGTGCGACCGTACAGCCCCCTCCCCTTCGAGCCGAACCGGCACCTCGAAATCACGCCGCAGTTTCTCGACCGGGCCATCCGCGAACTGAAGGCGGAGGGGCGGGTCTTTGTGGCCCTCGACGAACTGCCGCAACGCATAGCCGCTGGCGGGGCCACCCGCTTTGCCGCATTCACGCTGGACGATGGCAACCGCAACAATGTCGAGCATGCATTGCCCGTGTTCGAGCGGCACGGCGTCCCGGTGACGATCTTCGTTGCCAAGGGGCTTTCCGAGCGAACCCACAGCATGTGGTGGGAGACGCTTTCCGTTCTCCTCAGGGAGCGCGAGACGCTGGCCTTCGATTTTGGCCGGGGCCTGGAACGGCTTGATGTCGGCGACCTCGAGCAAAAGCAACTCGCCTTCGAGCGGTTTGCAGCTTTCGTGCACGGGACGGACGAGATGGAGGCAGTATCGGCCATCGACTGGCTGGCAGAGGATGAAGGCATCCAGCCGCTGGAGATCGTGCGCGCGCTGATCATGGATTTTGGCGAGCTTCAGGCACTGGCGCGCCACCCCCTGGCGTCGCTCGGCGCCCATACCGTCAGCCATCGGGCGCTCGCAAGGCTCAGCCCCGCGGAAGTCGCCTTCGAGATCCGCGAATCGGCGGATTATGTGGCGGCCATCACCGGCCGACGCCCGACCACGGTTGCCTACCCCTACGGCACTGCCGGCGCGGTATCGGCGCGCGAGGCACAGATCGCGGCGAGCCTTGGGTTTACCGTCGGCGTGACGACGCGACCGGGGACCGTGCTTTCAACGGCAGCAGCGCCGATGACGCTGTTGCCGCGGATTTCCCTGAACGGATATTACCAGAAGCCCCGTTACGTCGAGGCCCTGGCTTCCGGCATTCCCATGCGGATTGTCGGAAAGGGATGACTGGTCAGGGATACATGCGTACCTTATCCCAGGCCGCATCCTCGGCCGTTCGGCGGAACTCAATGCGGTCGTGAAGCCGGAACTTGCCGTCCTTCCAGAACTCGATCGACTGCGGGCGGATGCGGAAGCCGGACCAGTTTTCGGGACGCGGGATTTCGCCGATGGCGTAGCGCGCCGTATATTCCGCGACAGCTTTTTCCAGCGCGAACCGGCTTTCCAGCGGCCGTGACTGTTTCGACGCCCAGGCGCCGATCCGGCTGCCGCGCGGCCGGGATTTGAAATACTCGTCGGCCTCTTCGTTGGTCACCACCTCGACGGGACCGCGCAACCGCACCTGGCGTCGCAGCGATTTCCAGTGAAAGCACATGGCCGCTTTTTTCGCCGAAAGCAGTTCTTGGCCTTTCTGACTTTCGAAATTTGTATAGAATACGAATCCTTGGTGATCGAAACCCTTCAGGAGGACCATGCGGACGTTCGGCAGACCATCTTCATCCACCGTTGCCAGCGCAACTGCATTCGGATCATTCAACTCAGAGGCGTGCGCCTCTTCCAACCAGCTCGAAAACAGCACAAAAGGCTCGTTTTGCAGGGTGAAGTCACTGCTTGTTAACTCGTTTTCCGACATATTGGTTAAGCGCTCCGGATTTTAATCAAAGTGTCCAGGTTTGTCTGGCCCAGCAACATACGGGTGAAAGTCATAACAAGATCGACAGTCTATACAAAGGGCCTGCTTTCAAAGCGCGGCATCATCGCTGCCATGGGCATCGCTCTTCTGTCGCTTTCCGGCTGCACCACCGGCGGGATGGATCTTTTCAGTTCCGCCAAGGTGGACAAGTCGGTGACCACAGGTGCCGTCTCGAAGACGCCACCCGCCTCCGATACCGTGTCCGACGAAGTCACCGTGCGCAACGCCGTGACATCGGCGGATCTCAGTAAGCTCAAGGGCCAGCCTCTGGCCTGGGCCAATGCCTCGACCGGCAGCGCCGGCGTGATCGATACGATTGTCGAAAACAATGCGACCGGCCAGGTCTGCCGGCAGTTCCGCACCACCCGTCACGCCTATGACGGGATCGCCAACTTCTACGGCAAGACGTGTCTTGTCGGCGACAACGAGTGGCAGGTCCTGGCTTTCCAGCCACAGGGCTAACCCGCCGGGCCGAGCCGCGCAACGCGCGGCCGAGCCCCTTGCGGATTATGGCTCCGGACCGCCCATTCCTCGATAAAACTAACCGCGCTTAAGCTGGGCGATCGACAGCAACGTGTCGGCGCTGACGCCGAAGGATCCGGAGGGCTGCAGGATGGAGAGCGCCGACGACGATCCGGTGTTGTTATTCTTCAGGTCGTATTCCACCGAGAAGCGCTGCAGCAGCTTGTTCAGCTTTTTTGTGTCGTGCAGGTCGTCGATATTAATGAACTTTTTCAGTAGCTTTGCCTGCGCGTCGACATCCATCGACGAAATGGCACTGGGCAGGCTGTAGGTGGTGGTGATCACTGAATACAGCGCGCTGTCGGCCATGATGTCGTAAACGGAATTGATGGCAGGCGCCTGGCGCTGGAAATAGAGCGCAAGCCGGATGCCGTCATTGGTTTCGCCCTCCTGCTTTTCCAGGGTCTGGTGAAGGTAGAGGTCGTTCGTCGAATCCAGGGCGCCCTTGTTCTGCGCCGAGCCGAGCTTGGTGTCCACGAGCTTGCCGTCGATGCCGAAGTTGAACGCGTCGACGATGGGCTTCAATTGCGCCCCCGCCGCAGTGTTGATGAAGCTGTTGGCCTTGGCGGGATCCGAGGTGAATGCCTTTTTCAGCGTGTCGGCGGTGATCTTCTTCGGATCGAGGCCGTTGGCCGTCAGCACGAAGTTCGTCAGCTTGCTGTCCTTCAGGAAGTCGGACAGGTTGGTGACATCGGCCATCTTGGTCGCGAAATAGGTGGCGTCGGTCTTGATCTGGGCGACCGCCTTGGTGAGAGCGGGGCCGGTCAGTCCGCGTTTGCTGTCCTTGGAATATTCCGAGATGTAGGCGTTGATCTGCGTGGTCGAGAGAGCCGTGACCGGCAGCTTCAGTTTGCCCTCGCTGTCGAAATTGAACGCTTTTGCCAGATTGACGAAACGGTCGTCCTTCAGGGTGTTGACGTAGCTTTTCGGATCATAGGGATCGCTCTCCATGATCTTCTTCATCTGGCCCTTGGAGATCTCAGTCTCGCCGATACCATAGGAGCGCAACGCCATCTGGTAGAGTTCGGGGAGATTGTCGTTTGCCTTGCTCTTGTCGGCGGTGGCGTTGCTCGCAAAGAACTGGTCGATGGTCTTCACGGCCGCGATGCGGGTCTTGTAGTTGGCCACGGCATCGACGGTGGTGGCCGCCTGTTCCGCCTTGTAGTTGGTGGTGTAGGATTTTGTCGCAGCCGCGAGCTGGGCGGCCGTCTGGGCCTGCGTGCCCGATGCCACGGTGCCATCGGACTGGAAGTTGAACTGCGCGACCACATCGGAAAAGCCGATCAGCTTGGCATAGGTCGGGTCTTCCATGGCCGTCTCGAAGTCATAGCGCAGCGTATTTTCATTCGCCTGCCCGTCGAGCCCCTCCAGATTGTAGGCGATCTTGACATAGTCGAAGAGCCGCTTGTTGTGGGTCAGTTCCTCGACAGACGTCACCGAACCGATGTTTGCCTTGTAGTATGCGGCATCGTCGGCTGCAGCGGCGCCGGTAACGAAGGTGGGCACCGTGTCGTTATAGGCGTCCATGACTGCCGAGCGCTGGCCGAGGGTCTGGGCCTGGCTTTTATACTGGGCAACATAGTTTGCGGATGTCGTGCTGATCTGGTCGGCGGTCTGGATCACAGCACCATCGGCCACCTTTCCATCCGCCTGGAAGTTGAATTGCGCCAGTGTCGAGGTCAGGCCGTATCGTTCCGCCGTGGCAGCGTCGGCCACCGATGCGGCGAACTGCACGTCCGTGACTTTCGAGGGGACGCCGAAGGCTGCCTTGGCATAGTCGAAAAGCCGACGGTCGGAGACGAAATCGGTCGCCGACTTCACCGCACCGATGTTGGCTTCGTAATAGGCCTTGTCCGCGTCGGCTGTCGTGGTGGAGATGGTGCCGTCGGCATTGAAATTGAACTGTGCCGTAATCGCCTTGCCAGCCGCGCTGCCGTTGACGTTAACGAAGCTGGCGGGATCGCTGAGGTCGCTGGTCAGCATCGACTTCAGGAAGCTGTTCGAGACGTTCGTCGGATCGATGCCGTAGCCCTTCAGCACGTAATCCCTGAGGCGGGTGTTTTTCAGTAAGTCGTCGACTGTTTTGACGGAGCCAATATTGGCATCGTAATAGTCCGTCTCGGTCTTCGCCGCTGCCTCTTCCGTGGCAAAGGACTGCTGGTAGAGGCCGATCGAAGCGTCGGTCGTCTTGGTGGCAGCTGCCCCGAACATCTTCGTCGAGGTCGCAGCCGTCTGCGCCGTCGGCGTGCCGGATGCACCGAAGTTGAAGGCGGCGGCAATCTGCTTGTATTTCGGATCGTTCAGGCGGTTGGCAAAGCTGGTGGCATCGCTGAGGTCGCTGGAGAAGACCTTCTTCATGAAGCCCTTGGCATAGGTGAAGTCTTCCAGGCCATAGGCTTTCATGGCGTAGCTGTAGAGCTGGTAGTCGCCCATGAGATCGTCGAGCGTCTTCACATTGCCGATGTGGGCATTGTAATAGTCGATATCGCGCTTGGTCGTCGTCTGCGAGGACACTCGCGACAACGTCGACGTCATATTACGGGTATCGAGCGTAAAGCTCTGATAGGTCGATGTCATGATCGCGTGGCCCCACAGCTTGCGTCAGATCGAATAGGATTTTCTATTGTAGCAGCGTAAGCTTACCCGAGACTTTACGGCGGCGTTTCTTTTATAACTGAGCTGTGGCGTTGCCTGGGGCCTGTGGCGGAAGAAGCCGGGCCGTCTCTATGGCGTCGGCGAGCGCATGGATATCGTCACTCGAGGAGCGATCCGCGACGAGCGGGGGCACGATGGCGCGAATGTTTTCAAACAGGGATTGCGCGCCGTGTCCAAGCACGATGCCTTCCCTGAGATCGACGGCACGGGCGGCGACGATCAGCTCTATGGCGGTCATATAGCGCCACTTCGCCACCAGTTGCCTCGTCTTGTCGATGACCGACATCGACATCGAGGCATAGTCTTCGACGCGGTCGGCCACCGGCGTCACCACGAACGGCATCGGCATGGCGAGATGGCCGATTTCCGCCGTCAGCGCGGCGATGGTCTTTTGCAGCGCGCCAAAGCCATTGGCGCCAGATTGCGCCGGGGCGAGAAAGCGCGGCAGGTCCGAGAAACCGGGCGACAGCAACTTCATCATCCGCTCCGCCGCCATCGCCGCCAGACGCGCAAGTGCGAGGCCCAGCGTATCGAAGGCGAGAACCATGTGGGTCGGATCGAAATTGCCGGTCGGCAGCACGATATCCTGATCGGCGATGACCGACGGATTATCGTCGCTGGAGCGAAGTTCGAGTTCGGTAACGGCGACGGCGGCCCGGAAGGCATGCAGCGCCGTGCCCGAGACGGCAGGTGCGCAGCGCAGGCTGAGGGGGTCCTGCAGCCGCCTCGCGCCCTTGCCGGCCACGAGATCGCCGCCCTCGAGCAGCGCCCGGATCGCAGCGGCCACCTCGCCTTGGCAGGGGCCCGGTCGCAGACGGTCGGAAAGGGGATGGAGCGGATCGATGCTGGCCCGGAACCCCTCGAACGACAGCGCCACTGCACCGACATGGGCATCGAAGACGTAGCCGATGTCTTCGAGCAGCAGGCAGGCGAGCCCGACAGATGCAGCATTCGAGGAAATCAGCGACAGGCCGTCCTTGATGCCGAAGACGGGCAGGTCCAAACCAGCCGACGCAAAGGCCTCGGCGCCCGACTGGAGCTTGCCCTCTCCGGAGAGGACGACACCCTCTCCCGTCATCGTCAAGGCGATATGGGCGAGCGGCGCGAGATCCGCCTCGCCGATGGAGCCGGTCATCGGCACGCGGGGATGGATTCCCCGGTTGAGCATTTCGGCGAGCGTCAGGGCGACAGGAGACGAGACGCCGGAATAGCCGAGGCAGAAGCGGGCAAGCCGGCTCGCCATCATCGCCCGGACTTCCGCGACCTCCGCGAACCGGCCGACGCCGACCGCCCTTGGGCGCGCTATGGCCGACTGGCCGGAGCCTTCCGCCGGATCGATGCGCGTATCGACGGCGGCGCCAAGGCCGGTGCTGACACCGTAAATGGCTTCGCCTTGCGCGGCGTGGCGCACGAGGCAGGCATAGGCGGCATCGATGCCGGAGATGGCGTCGCTGTCGACCGAGACCGTGGCCTCCCGACGGGCGATGGCGCAGACGGCCTCGACACTGCCGCCGCTGCGGTCGAGCAACACGCCTGCCGCGCCTTTGCCAACTTTCATGTCTTCTGGATCCTCAGGCAAAGCGCAGCCGCTGGCCGATGCCAAGCCGCTTTGCCTTGTCGACCATGGCAGCCCCCAGCGCAATGTCCGTGGTCGACAGGCCGCGATGCCAGAAGAGGATGGTTTCGTCGTCGCTCTCGCGGCCGGGCTTTGCGCCGCAGACGATCTCGCCGATTTCGGCATGCAGGTTTTCCGCCGTCACCTTGCCCTCGTCGACATGGCGGCGGAGTGCGCCATAGGGGCGGCCGGGACCGCACTGGCCCCAGTCGTCGACGACGACCTTGTCCATGATGTCGGTGAGATCAAACTCCAGCGCACTCATCGTACCATAGGGCACGACGAAAGCGCCCTTCTTGACCCAGGAGGTCTTGAACAGCGGCGTCGGTTCCGGCAGCCGGCTTGCCTCGATCATGATGTCGGCACCCCTCAGACAGTCTTCCCAGGTTTCAGTGACGACGATCTTCTTGCAGAGATCCTGCTCGAGACGCGCGGCAAAAGCATCGCGGCTTTCCGGGCGGCGGGAATGGATGCGGATTTCGTCGAAATCGAAGATGTGGTCCAGCAGACGGACGTTCCAGTAGGATGTCCCGCGGGCGCCGATGTGGCCGAGGATCTTGCTGTCCTTTCGGGCCAGGTGCCGCGCGCCGATGGCAGTCACCGCGCCAGTGCGCATGTCGGTGATGGCGGTGGCATCGAGGATGGCCTTGGGCACGCCGGTCTGCGGATCGAAGAGGTTGAGCACTGCCATCTCCGAGGGAAGGCCGACCTTGTAGTTGTCGACGAAATCTCCGACCACCTTGACGCCGGCATAGTCGAGCGCCTTCACGTAGCCGCGCAGCACATTGAAGTGCCCCTTGTCGGAGCTTTCCGGCACCAGATGGACGCGCGGTTCGATGACGGTTTCGCCTCGCCCCTGTGCATCCAGGGCTTTGGAGACGGCATCGAGGATATCGTCGTTGGTGAGCGCCAGAGCCTTGACGTCCACGGCGTTGAGATAGTCGATCCAGATTTCCTGCATAGGCCGTCCTGCTCGAGAATTGACCGGACCGGGGCGCTGGAGGCGCCGAATGCGTCAAATCGGCAAATCCAGCGCCGCATCCTTAACAGTCCGGTCTGATATTACCCCAATTTTTAGTGAATGAATAACCATTGCCGGAGATCGCAGGCCACCAGACGCCTACCGTAACACCTGATTAGCAACTGTCCCGCAGGATCACAATATATACGCCACGGATTCCGCTTCGGCGGGACCGACCGAGGCGTCAGTGAAGTGGGAACGGCATGTTCGACATGGCGTACCAGCAAAAAAGCGGCGATCGAACACATGCGTGATCCTTACAAAACTTTGGGCGTCAGACAGGACGCCGACGTGGACGAGATCAAGGCAGCCTGGCGGTCCATGGCCAAGGCCATCCATCCGGATCACAACCGCGACGACCCGACGGCGACGGCCCGGTTCGCCGAGGTCGGCCGTGCCTACGAGACCCTGAAGGATCCGAAGAAACGCAGCCGCTACGATCAGGTGATAAATATGTCGTCAGCAGCCAAGGGCAACGGTCCGACCATCATGCAGCAGCGCCAGGCGGCGCGCGAAGCCGAAGAACGCGCCAAGGTGGCGCGTGCCAAAGCCGAACGGCTGATGGAAGAGCTGGAGCGGGCCAACGCCCAGAAGGCCCAGAAAGCAGCGGCGGCCGCAGCCTCTGCCGCCCCCTCGCCCTCCGCCTCGCCTTCTGCGGCACCCGATGGAACCGCTGCCCCGGAAACAGCCGAGGACATGGTCGAACGCATTTTTGGCGCCCGCGCTGCAGCCCAGACGGAAAAGCCGGCAATGGCACAGAAGGCGGCGGATGCTCCCGAGTCGGAGGCTGCCGAGCCTGCAGCCCCCGAGGTCGAGCCGGCGGTTGCGACAAGCACCCTTGCCGCCATCATCGCCCTCCCGCCTTTCGGCATGCTGACATCGCTCGTCCGGCGCATCACCGGCGCTGCTCCCCCCATTCAGGAAAAAGCCCCCGAGATTGCCGCCGAAGCCCGCATCACGCTCGACGACATCATCAAGGCGCAGTGGATCACCGTACCGCTTGCCGACGGCAAGGAAGTGCGGTTCCAGGCGGTTGCCGGCATGAGCGACGGCCAGGTCGTCCACCTCAAGGGGCAAGGGCTGAAGCTGCAAGGCATGCTGCGTGGCGACGTGGCGGTTACCGTGCATCTCGAACCGCACGAGCGGTTCAGCGTCAAGGGCTTCGATCTGCACACCACCCTGCCCGTGACGATCGAAAATGCAGTACTCGGATGGGAAACCTCGATCGAGGGACCGCGTGGCAGGCTCGCCGTCAGCGTGCCCCTATGGTCCGGCTCAGACCATACGATCCGCATTCCGGGCGAAGGCCTTGCAAATGACGAAGGCGGCAAGGGAGATCTGGTGGTCGAATTGCGGCTTATGCTTTGGGAAAAACCCGATCACAAGATGACGGATTTGATGCGCAGCATGAAGGATGGATTGTTTCTGTAGCATTTCGGTAGCGCGAGCACCCTTTATTACGTTCCCTAACAGTTGATGATGCTAGCCTAGCTTGAACCCTCGAACCGCCTATGCCATAGGCAGGGTCGATTGAAGTTCAAGGGAGCAGACTATGGCTCAAGCAACAGGCCTGATGGCAGGCAAACGCGGCGTCATCTTTGGCGTGGCAAACAACCGCTCTATCGCATGGGGAATTGCCAAGGCAATCCATGCGCAGGGCGGCGAGGTTGCTTTAACCTATCAGGGCGATGCGCTGAAGAAGCGTGTCGAGCCGCTGGCAGCCGAAATCGGCGGTCATCTGGCTGGCCATTGCGATGTTTCCGACGAAGCCACCATTGACGCCGTGTTCGACAATGTCGAGAAGCTCTGGGGCAAGATCGATTTCGTGGTGCACGCTATCGGCTTTTCCGACAAGGACGAGCTGACCGGCCGCTACGTCGATACGTCTGCCGACAATTTTGCCAAGACCATGCAGATTTCGGTGTTTTCGTTCACCTCGATTGCCCGTCGCGCTGAAAAGCTGATGACCGATGGCGGCGCCATGCTGACCCTCACCTATTACGGTGCGGAGAAGGTCATGCCGAACTACAACGTCATGGGCGTTGCCAAGGCCGCACTCGAAGCCAGCGTCAAATACCTGGCCGTCGATCTCGGACCGAAGAACATCCGCGTCAATGCTATCTCGGCCGGCCCGATCAAGACGCTGGCCGCGTCTGGCATCGGCGACTTCCGCTATATCCTCAAGTGGAACGAGTATAACGCACCGCTGCGTCGCACCGTGACCATCGAGGAAGTCGGCGACGTCGGTCTCTACCTGCTTTCCGACCTGTCGCGTTCCGTCACCGGCGAAATCCATCACGCCGACAGCGGATATCATGTCGTCGGCATGAAGGCCGTCGATGCGCCGGATATTTCCGTCATCAAGGACTGATTTCAGACAGGAATGCATTTTTGACGCTTTACGTCATCCGCCACGGCCAGACGGACTGGAACGCCGAGCGCCGGCTTCAGGGCCAGCGCGACATCGATCTCAACGATATTGGCCGCGAGCAGGCCCGCGTCAACGGTTTGACGCTGGCTGCCCTGCTCGGTGATGAAGCGTTGAATTTCGACTATGTTGCAAGCCCGCTTGCCCGGACGAGGGCAACGATGGAAATCGCTCGTGCGGCAATGGGGCTCCCGCCCGAGGACTATCGCACGGACGAGCGGCTGGTCGAGGTGTCGTTCGGCGCCTGGGAAGGCTCCACCCTCAAGGAACTGAAAATCACCCAGCCCGAGCGACTTGTCGAGCGCAATAGCGGCAAGTGGGACTTCATCCCGCCGGGCGAAAATGCCGAGAGCTACGAGATCCTGTCATGGCGGGTCGGCTCGTGGCTGCAATCGGTCGACAAACCGACCGTCTGCGTCGCCCATGGCGGCGTCATCCGCTCGCTGTTCCGCCTCGTCGCCGAGATACCCAAGGAAGAAGCGGCCGAGGGCGAGATCCCCCAGGACAAGATCCTGAGGATAGAACTGCAGGACAGGACTATCGGCTGGATCGACTGATCCTGCCGCCTGCCGCTTAGACGATATCCAGATCGTTGATAACGCGCCTGCCGTCGACTTCAGTATAGAAGACGATGACCTTGAGCCCGACCTCTAGCCCGTTGAAGTCGAAACTGGGCGGGGCCTGGTAGGTCTTGCCGTCGTCCAGCGTCAGGCTGCGATTCTTCAGATCGACCTTCCGGATGATCCCCTCGACGTCGGCGCTTTCGGCAAAGCCTGCAACCGGCGCAAGAAAGCTGGCTGTGGCCAATAATGTGGCAACAAAGAATCGCATTTTACCAACCTCTTCCAAATTCGGTCGTTCTGATGTTGACCAATAGCCTTCCGAATATGGCTGAAGTTGCTCGTAACAAAGGCTTTTACCGCCTTAATGATGAATCATCTTTAAGCGTTTCATTAAGTTCGGATTAACCAGGGACAGGCTTTGTCGACAAAGGTCAAACGACGGCGGGTAAGCCCATTTCGTAATCGGTCCCGGCCATGGCACTTCAAACTATGATTGCAGCGCCCGGCTTGCCGCGATGATGGCATCGCCGCGGAGCGTGGCGCGCCCGTCCGCAAGTGTTCGCAATTGTGTTTCTCCAACAGTTCTCCGGCAAAGAAAGCCTTTTGCCTCGGCCTGATTTTGTCCTAAGAGTGTGCCGCAATTCGAAGATCAAGCCGCGCCCGTCGCACCGACAGGCAGGCCCAAAGGCAAGCCGGTCGTTCCCCATGTCGCATAATACGTTTGGTCATCTGTTCCGCGTTACCACCTGGGGTGAAAGCCACGGCCCCTCGCTCGGCTGCGTGGTTGACGGCTGCCCTCCTGGGCTGCGGTTCACGCTGGCCGAACTGCAGGTCTGGATGGACAAGCGCAAGCCCGGCCAGTCGCGGTTCGTGACCCAGCGGCGCGAGGACGACATCGTCAAGGTGCTCTCCGGCGTGATGCTGGACGATGACGGTGTCACCATGACGACGACCGGCACGCCGATCTCGATGCTGATCGAGAACACCGACCAGCGCTCCAAGGATTATGGCGAGATCGCCAACCAGTATCGGCCCGGCCATGCCGACTATACCTACGACCTGAAATACGGCATCCGCGACTATCGCGGCGGCGGTCGCTCTTCTGCCCGCGAGACGGCAGCCAGGGTTGCAGCCGGCGGCATTGCCCGGCTTGTGGTGCCCGGCGTCACCGTTCGCGCAGCCTTGGTGCAGATCGGCAAGCACAAGATCAACCGGGACAACTGGGACTGGGCACAGGTCGACCAAAATCCGTTCTTTGCGCCCGACCCCAAGATCGTGCCCGTCTGGGAAGATTATCTCGACAGCATCCGTAAGGCCGGCTCTTCTATCGGCGCCGTCGTCGAGGTCATCGCCGAAGGCGTTCCGGCCGGCCTCGGCGCACCGATCTACGGCAAGCTCGACCAGGATGTCGCCTCGCTGCTGATGTCGATCAACGCCGTCAAGGGCGTCGAGATCGGCAATGGCTTTGCCGCGGCTGAACTGAGCGGCGAGGAGAACGCCGACGAGATGCGCATGGGCAACGACGGTAAGCGGATCTTCCTGTCCAACCACGCCGGCGGCGTACTTGGCGGCATTTCGACAGGCGAGCCGCTGATTGCCCGCTTCGCCATCAAGCCGACCTCGTCGATCCTCACCGAACGCCAGACAATCGACAAGGACGGACGCAATGTCGACCTGCGCACCAAGGGCCGCCATGACCCTTGCGTCGGTATCCGCGCAGTGCCGATCGGCGAGGCGATGGTTGCCTGTGCAATCGCCGATCATTATCTGAGAGACCGAGGCCAGACCGGCCGGCTGACATAAGGACGTTTCCATGCCCTACGACCAGAAGCGCGTCGTCGATGCCATCAGAGCTTTCGAAGCCGGCGAGATCGTCGTCGTCATGGATGACGACGACCGCGAGAACGAAGGCGACCTGATCGTGGCGGCTGTCCACTGCACGCCGGAAAAGATGGCCTTCATCGTCCGTCACACCTCCGGTATCGTCTGCACGCCGATGCCGCGCGAGGAAGCCAAGCGGCTGAACCTCAATGCCATGGTGGCGGAAAACGACTCGGCCCACACTACCGCCTTCACCGTGTCCGTCGATTTCAAACACGGCACGACGACGGGGATCTCCGCCGATGACCGCAACCTAACGGTGCGCAACCTCGCAAACCCCAATGTTGGCCCCGGAGATTTCGTCCGCCCCGGCCACATCTTCCCGCTGATCGCCCGCGAAGGCGGCGTGCTGATGCGCTCCGGCCATACGGAAGCTGCCGTCGATCTCTGCCGGCTGGCGAACTTGCCCCCAATCGGCGTCATCAGCGAACTCGTCAACGACGACGGCACCGTGATGCGTGGCCCGCAAGTCTCGGCCTTTGCCGAAACCCACGGCTTCAAGTCGATCTCGGTCGCCGACCTCATCGCTTATCGCCAGCGCAAGGAAACGCTTATCGAACTCGGCTCGAGCTTCGATATCGAGACCGCCTTCGGCAAGGCCCGCGCCCATACCTATTCGCTGCCATGGGATACCATGCAGCATCTCGCCGTCGTCTTCGGCGATATCCGGGACGGCGTCGATGTGCCCGTGCGCCTGCACCCGGAAAACGTCGCCAGCGACGTCTTCGGCAAGGGCCGCCCGGTCGAGCACTATATGAAGAAGATCGCTGACGAGGGCCGCGGCATCATCGTCTACCTGCGCGAAGGCTCCGTCGGCGTCGGTCACCACGACAATGGCCGCAAGGCACGTCAAGATCGCGAGGCCCATGCCGAAGCCCAGACCCGCGACAGCGAATGGCTGGAAATCGGACTGGGCGCGCAGATCCTGAAAGATCTTGGCGTCACCTCGATCAAGCTGCTGACGACGCGCTCGCGCCACTATGTCGGGCTCGAAGGTTTCGGCATCAAGATCGCCCAAACCGAGATCTGCTGAGGCCACTCGACAACAGTGCGGCGCGCTTCTGCGCGCCCTGGCTTATGAGCGAGACAGGGACGGATAGCGTCACCCGCGCCAGCCGTCGAGCAGCACCACGCGCTCGACGCCGGTAAACCGGGCGATGCGCTCGAGTTCTGCGCTAAGCTTTTCGAGCCTGCCGCTGGAGGCGCGCACGCCTTGCTCGAGCCATAGGCGCCTGACCTCGAGGGTACCGGCCTTGCGGTCGGCCTTCATGTCGATGCGGCCGATCAGCCGGTCGCCTTCGAGCAGCGGAAAGACGTAGTAGCCATATTCCCGCTTGGCCTCCGGTACGAAGATCTCGATACGATAGAAGAAACCGAACAGCCGCTGCGTGCGATCACGGTCGCGAAGCGCCGGATCGAAGGGGCTGAGCACGCGCAGGCGGGCCGGGGGATCCGGATGGTGATCGATGGTCTCCTCGAAACCGGCAAACGCAAAGGATGGACGCGGCTTGCCGCCGAGCGCCGGTTCGATCAGCACCTCGCAGAGTTCCTGGCCGTGGGCATCGACCCATGTCTTGACCTCCTGGGGCGTCAGCAGGTTCCAGAAGGCGGCAATCTCGCCTGACGTGGCAAAGCCGAGGCGCTGCAGCGCGCTGCGACAGGCCCAGTCGACGAAGGCCTCGTGGTCGACCTCTCCAGCCAGGAATTCGGCGGGGATGACGCGCTCGACGAGATCGTAGATCTTCTGGAAATTGCGGCGGCCAGCGATTGCGAACTTCCCGGTGCGCCAGTGATATTCCAGCGCCGTCTTGTTCGGATGCCAGTTCCACCAGCCGCCCGAGACATGGCCGTCCGCCTTGATCTCGCGCGCCATGATCGCGCCGCCATTGGCGACACGCTCATAGGTCTCCTCGAACGCGGCCTCGAACCCCTCGCCCCGCCACTTGCGCCAACGCTCGATGATCGCGGCGTCCTCGCGGCGAAACTTGTGCTTCCAGTAGACAAAGAAATCGCTCGGCAGGATCGAGGCGTCGTGCGTCCAGTGCTCGAACAGTGCACCGTCCTTTTCCAAAAGCTCCGTCAGGTGCTCGCGGCGATAGGTCTGGTTGCGGGAAAACAGGATCTGGTGATGTGCCCGCTCGACCGTGCCGATGCTGTCGACCTGGACGAAGCCGATGTCCTTGATCAGTTGCAGCAGCCCGGCTTTGTCGAGCGCGCGGTTGGGTGGCGTCGCCAGCCCCTGACGGGCCAGGAAGACGCGGCGGGCGTCGCTGTTTGAAATCAGAATCGTCATGCGGAGAGGATGGCCCTTTATCGACGCCATATCAAACGTCCGCCTTCTATATTTGCCACCCCGCATTTACCGGCTATAGGACAGCGTCTCCGTTTCACGAGGGCCTACATTGGATATTCGCTTCGAGCAGGCGGGACTGCGGTTCGGCCAGCAGGTCGCGCTTCAGCCTTTCAGCGTGACGCTGATCGAGCGGCGCGTCGGCATTATCGGCCTCAATGGCTCCGGCAAGAGCAGTTTCGCCCGGATGATAAACGGGCTCGCCAAGCCGACGACGGGCCGCGTGGTGGTCGATGGGCTCGATACCGTCGCCGATGCCAAGGCGGTGCTTGGCAAGGTGGGCTTCATCTTCCAGTCGCCGCAGAACCAGATCATCCTGCCAGTCGTGCGTGACGATATCGCGCTAGGCCTCAAAAATCGCGGGCTCGGCAAGCCGGAGATTGCGGCTGCCGTCGATGCCGTACTCGACCGCCTCGACGCCCGGCACCTGGCCGACCGGCGCGCCCACGAGCTTTCCGGCGGCGAACTGCAGCTGGCGGCGCTTTGCTCGGTGCTGGTCACCGGCCCCGACATCCTGATCCTCGACGAGCCGACCAACCAGCTCGATCTTCGCAACCGGGGACGGGTCGAGAGAATGATCGGCGAACTGCCTGAAAACGTCATCGTCATCAGCCACGACCTCGAATTGATCGAGAATTTCGAGCGCGTGCTGCTGTTCGACAAGGGACGGCTCGTCGCCGAAGGATCACCCGGCGACAGCATTGCGCTCTACCGGGAGATCGCCCGCTGATGCAATCGCTTTATGTCGATGCCGATAGCTGGATGCATCGCCTCTCCGCAAGGCTGAAGCTCATTGTCATGGCGCTGCTCGGTATCGCATTGTTTGCGACCGGTAACCCCGGCGTGCTGGGCGTGGCGCTGCTGGCAGGGGCGTTTCTCTATTTTACCTGCGGATTGGGCTGGAAGGAGGCGCTGCAGCGCTTGCGGCCGGTGCTGCTGACCATTGCCTTCGTCAGCCTGTTCAGCCTGCTATTCAATCCGTGGGATCAGGCCCTGGTCACCGTCCTCAGGTTGGTAACGCTGACGCTGTTTGCCGCCACGGTGACGGCGACTACCACCATTGCCGACTTCATGGACGAAATAACCTGGGCGGCGATGCCACTTGAACGGACAGGACTGGTGAAGGCTGCCGATATCGGTCTTGCGGTCGGCCTCGTGGTCCGCTTCGTGCCTGAGATCGTCGGCCGCTATGCGGCGATCCGGGAGGCGCATCAGGCGCGCGGGCTTACGATCCGGGTGCGGACGACGCTGGTGCCGCTGATCATTCTGACGCTGCGGGCTGCAGACGCCATCGCCGCAGCGATTGACGCGCGCGGCATTCGGCGGCATTGAAAAAGTAACAGTTGATTTTGGAGCCCCCCATGAGTACCCGCGACCTCGTCCTCTCCGCCCTTTTCGCAGCGATCATCGTGGCGCTCGGACTTTTGCCGCCGATCTCGCTCGGCGTCATTCCGGTACCGATCACCGCGCAGTCGTTGGGCGTCATGATGGCCGGCGTCGTGCTCGGGGCCAAACGCGGGGCAATCGCCGCGCTGATCGTCGTGCTGCTGGTCGCCATCGGCCTGCCGGTGCTGTCCGGCGGGCGTGGAGGCCTGGCGGTCTTCGTGGCACCGACGGCGGGCTTCCTCGTCGGATGGATTTTTGCGGCGTTCGTGACCGGCATGCTCTCCGAGCGGCTGGTTAAGGCTGAGCAGTCGGGCATCGCACAGGGCATCGGCTTCTTCATCGCCTCCGTCGCCGGCGGCGTGGTCGTGCTCTATGCCTTCGGCATCGCCTATCTCGCCATCGCCGCCAATATCGGCTTCAGCAAGGCCTTCTTCGGGTCGCTGGCCTTCGTGCCCGGCGATATCGTCAAGGCGGTCGTCGCAGCGCTGGTCGGCCGCGCGGTCATGGCCGGCTACCCGCTGCTGCCGCAGCGGAACTGATCAGTCGAGATATTTGTAGAGCCAGTCGCGGGTGTCTTCCGGCAGCGGCGACGGCTCGTGCTCCTCGCCACGCACGGCCAGCCAGAGGATCTCCACTTCGGCTGCCAGTTCGTTGCCCGCCTCGACCATCACCATGAAGCCGACCGACTTGCCGCCGATCTTGTTGACGGTCACAGAGAAGCGGGCAAACTCGTCGTATCTGAGCCCCCGGTGCAGGGAGCAGGAGGCGCGGGTCGGGATGTATATCGGCTCGTCGCTGACTTCGGGCCGTTCACGCCAGAAGTTCGACAGCGCGGTTTCCGCCTCCGAAATGTAGGAGGCGATGAACATCTGGCCGAACCTGTCGACATCGCGCGGTGGAACGCGCATTTCGGTGATGTCTGCTCGCTGGGCTCTACTCATTACACAACCTTGACGGACACGCTGTCCTTAATGAAAGCTTAAGCACCGGCTCGGCCGAAAGTAAACGGGCCTTGCCTCCTCTTGGTTAAGCGCATTTGTTGACATTGTGGTGATCGCTCCCATCTGCCGTGCTAGGTGAGATGTTTCATAGTTAGGCTGACCGCATGAGCACGCGTCTTTACGAACATCCGATTTTCCTGGAGCATATCACGCCCGATGGCCATCCGGAGAGATCCGACAGGCTGCGGTCGATCAATATCGCCCTGGAGCATCCCAATTTCGCCCGGCTGGAACGGCGCGATGCGCCGCAGGCCAACGAGGACGCCATCCTGCTCGCCCACCCGGAAGAGCACCTGGAATTTGTGATGCGCTCGATCCCAGACGCCGAGGACGGCGAAGGGCAGATCAACCAGCTTGAAGCGGACACCTACGCCAGCCCGAAAAGCCTGCAGGCGGCGCTGACCGGTGTCGGCGGGGCGATGGCTGCGGTGGACGACGTGTTTACCGGGGCTGCGGACAATGTCTTCGTCGCCTCGCGGCCGCCCGGCCACCACGCCGAGAAGAACAAGGCGATGGGCTTCTGCTTCTTCAACAATGCCGCCATTGCCGCCCGCCATGCGCAGCGGACCTACGGCGCCGAACGCGTTGCCATCGTCGACTGGGACGTGCACCACGGCAACGGCACGCAGGACATCTTCTGGGACGATCCGTCCGTGCTGTTCTGCTCGACGCACCAGATGCCGCTCTATCCGGGATCCGGTGCCAAGACCGAAACCGGCGGCAAAGGCACCATCGTCAATGCGCCGCTGTCGCCCAACAGCGGCAGCGACCATTTCCGCGAGGCGTTCAAGTCGCGCGTGCTGCCAGCGCTCGACGACTTCCGGCCGGACCTGATCATCATCTCGGCCGGCTTCGATGCCCACCACCGCGATCCATTGGCGCAGATCAACCTGACCGGCGAGGATTTCGACTGGGCGACCGGGCGCGTTCTCGAAATGGCCGACAAGAGCGCCAAGAACCGGGTCGTCAGCCTGCTCGAAGGCGGATATGATCTGGAGGGGCTGGCCGAATCGGCGGGCCTGCATATTCTGCGTATGATGAAGGGTTGACGATGACTGACAGTGCCAAGCCGGATGTGTCCGACTACTCGTTCGAAAAGGCTGTTGCCGAACTCGAAAGCATTGTCGCGCGGCTGGAACGCGGCGACGTGGCGCTGAACGAATCCATCGAGATCTACGAGCGCGGCGAAGCCCTGAAGAAGCATTGCGAAGCGCTGCTCTCCGCCGCCGAAAACCGCATCGAAAAGATCCGCCTGGACCGAGCCGGCAAGCCTGTCGGCGTGGAGCCGCTGGACAGCCAGTAAGGCCTCCGACGGCATGCGAACCGGCATCCACCGATCCAGTGCTGCAATTTGCAGATCTGTCGGCGGGGCGGACCGTTGCCTTATACGACAGGCGCGCTGCGTGCGGCAAAGTTCTGCTGGGCGCGCAACGGATGAGCGGGTAATCTGCCGTCACCGACAGGAGATTCCGATGTCCTTTTTCCCCGGCAAAGACCCTCTTCCCGGCGATGCCCGTGCCTCCGATGCCATTGAGCAGCTGATCATTCCGCGGACCGCCGATATCGGCGGTTTTTCCGTGCGGCGGGCTCTGCCGACGAGCCGGCGCCGGCTGGTCGGGCCGTTCATCTTCTTCGACCGGATGGGACCGGCGGTGCTGCGGGGAGATCAGGCGATGGATGTCCGGCCGCATCCCCATATCGGGCTGTCCACGGTCACCTACCTGTTCGACGGCGAGATCCGCCATCTCGACAGCCTTGGCACCGAGAAGATCGTCCGGCCGGGCGATCTCAACCTGATGACAGCAGGCCGTGGCATCGTTCACTCCGAGCGGACGCCCGACAACCTGCGCGGCCATCCGCTGTCGATCTCGGGCGTGCAGACCTGGCTTGCCTTGCCTGAGGACAAGGAGGAGATCGACCCATCCTTTTCGCACACCGACAAAAGCGCCATGCCTGTCATCGACGGCGACGGCGCCTCCGGGCGGGTGATCATCGGCAACTTCGACGGCCTGGCATCGCGGGTGAAGGTGTTTTCCGACACGCTTTATGTCGACCTGGCACTCGAGCCCGGCCGTTCGTTTCCCTTTGGCGCCGACCACGAGGAACGCGCCGTCTATGTTCTGTCGGGCGCGCTGATGGTGGCTGGCGACCGTTTCGAGGCGGATCAGCTGCTGGTCTTTCGCCCAGGCGACGCGATCACGCTGACGGCTGCCGAAAAAGGCTGCCACCTGATGCTTTTCGGGGGTGCGGCACTCAGTTCGAAACGCTATATCTGGTGGAATTTCGTATCGTCCTCGAAGGAGCGCATCGAACAGGCGAAGGAAGAGTGGCGCACCGGCCGCTTCGATATCGTCCCTGGCGACGAGGAAGAATTCATTCCGCTGCCGGAAGGCTAACTCGCCCCGCAGGCCGAAGGGGACCAACTTGCCGCAGCCCCTTGAAACGGCTTCTTTCGCAACGATCTATTTTCGGGTATGGCGGGCCGCCCGTCCAAGAACATAAGAAGAGGCTCCAGCCTGTGACATCATCGCCCAAGACGCCGCTGCTGGATCAGGTCGACTTTCCCGCCGACCTTCGCAAGCTGGAAGACCGAGACATGCCGCAGCTTGCGCGTGAAGTGCGCGACGAGATGATCGATGCCGTGTCGCGCACCGGCGGCCATCTCGGTGCTGGCCTCGGGGTTGTCGAGCTGACGATTGCCATCCACAAGGTATTCGATACGCCGAACGACCGGCTGATCTTCGACGTCGGCCACCAGTGCTATCCCCACAAGATCCTCACCGGGCGCCGCGACCGCATCCGTACACTGCGCCAGGAAGGCGGGTTGTCCGGCTTTACCCGCCGGGCGGAGAGCGAATACGATCCCTTCGGCGCGGCCCATTCCTCAACGTCGATCTCGGCCGGTCTCGGCATGGCGGTGGCAGCCGAACTGGACAACACCGCCCGCAAGGTGATCGCCATCATCGGCGATGGCGCAATGTCTGCCGGCATGGCCTATGAGGCGCTGAACAATGCCGGCGCGCTGGACGCACGGCTGATCGTCATCCTCAACGACAACGACATGTCGATCGCGCCACCGACGGGCGCCATGAGTGCCTATCTGGCGCGGTTGGCATCTGGCCGGACGTATATGGGCATGCGGGAAATCGGCAAGAAGCTGACTGCGTATCTCGGCAAGAACGTCGACCGCGCTATCACCCGCGCCGTCGAGCATGCGCGCGGATATGTAACGGGCGGCACGATGTTCGAGGAGATGGGTTTCTATCACATCGGCCCTATCGACGGGCATTCGTTCGAGCACTTGCTGCCGGTGCTGCGCAATGTCCGCGATAATGCTCAAGGGCCGGTGTTGATCCACGTCGTGACACAGAAGGGCAAGGGCTATGCGCCGGCCGAAGCTGCCGCCGACAAGTATCACGGCGTCAACAAGTTCGACGTGATCACCGGGACGCAGGCCAAGGTGAAGCCGAACGCACCGAGCTATACCAGCGTCTTTGCCGACGCCCTCGTCCAGGAGGCAAAGCTCGACGACAAGATCGTCGGCATCACCGCCGCCATGCCGAACGGCACCGGCCTCGACAAGCTGGCGGAGATCTTTCCGAAGCGCTGTTTCGACGTCGGCATCGCCGAGCAGCATGCCGTGACCTTTGCCGCGGGTCTTGCCACCGAAGGCTTCAAACCGTTTGCGGCGTTGTATTCGACCTTCTTGCAGCGGGCCTACGACCAGGTGGTGCACGATGTGGCAATCCAGGGGCTTCCGGTGCGCTTCCCCATCGACCGGGCCGGCTTCGTCGGCGCCGACGGGCCGACCCATGCCGGTTCGTTCGACACCACTTTCCTTGCCACTCTGCCCGGCTTCGTGGTCATGGCCGCGTCCGACGAGGCGGAGTTGAAGCATATGGTACGCACTGCTGCCGCTTATGACGACGGTCCGATTTCTTTCCGCTACCCGCGCGGCGAAGGTGTCGGCATCGAAATGCCGGAGCGTGGTGAGATCCTCCAGATCGGCAAGGGCCGCATCGTCAAGCAGGGCTCGAAGGTGGCGCTGCTGTCGTTTGGGACGCGGCTGGCCGACAGCCTGCTGGCCGCCGAGGATCTCGATGCTGCCGGCCTGTCGACGACGGTCGCCGATGCGCGCTTTGCAAAACCGCTGGACCACGACCTGATCCGCCAGCTGGCCCACCATCACGAGGTGCTGATCCTCATCGAGGAAGGTTCCGTCGGCGGCTTTGCAGGCCATGTGCTGCAGTTCCTCGCTACAGACGGCCTGCTCGATATCGGCCTGAAGATCCGCTCGCTCGTCATGCCAGACATCTGGATGGAGCAGGCCAAGCCCGAGGCGATGCTCGCCTATGCCGGTCTCGACCGCGCCAACATCGTCCAGACTGTCTTCAAGGCGCTCGGACGCCCGAATATTGCCGGCATCGCCGGCTGATATGGAAGGCAAGCGCTCCGATCAGCCGGCGCGGTAGAGAACCATCCCGGCGTGGTGCAACACGCCGTCGATGAAATCGCCATCGGCCGTGAAGCCGGTATCGTCCCAGTATTCGATGTGGGTGCCGCTTACCTCGTAGCGGCCACGGTAGGCGCTTTCGCGCTGTCCACGGGCTTCATCGTAGCGGTTGTCCGGGAGAAGACGGTGTCGGATGAGGCCATCGGCAGTCATCCACAAGCCGACATAGGGATGGGACATTGTCCGGACCTCATCGTTGCGTGATGGATCTGTCGTCATGCTGCGGCCGTCGGTCGGACGACGATCTCGCTCGTGTCGACATCCCCGGGCTGGGCGATGACATGATGAATAGCCCGGGCGATGGCTTCGGGCTTCAACGCAATGCTGCGATAGGCGACCATGGCTTCGGCCGTGGCTGGGTCAGTTATCGTATCCGCGAGTTTCGACTCGACAACGCCCGGATAGACGCAGGTGACGCGCAGCTTGGTGTTTTCCTGCCGCAGGCCGTCGGAGATAGCGCGGACGGCATATTTCGTGGCGCAATAGACGGCGGCTGTCGGCGACACCGCGAGTCCACCGATCGACGAGACGTTGATGATCTGCCCGGTCTCCTGCCGGTTCATGATCGGCAGCACGGCAGCGATGCCATAGAGAACGCCCTTGATGTTGACATCGATCATGCGGTCCCATTCCTCGACCTTGAGCAACGCCATCGGCGACAGCGGCATGATCCCGGCATTGTTGACGAGCACGTCGATACGACCGAATGCCTCCATGCCGGCCGCAACGAAGGCGTCCATGTCCCTGCGGCTAGTGACATCGAGAGCCTGCAAAAGCACCGTTCCGCCGCTGGCTTCGATCTCTGCCTTCAGCGTGTCGAGCCGGTCCTTGCGTCTTGCCCCGATGACGACGCGGGCGCCTGCTGCGGCGAGTTCGATGGCCACGGCTGCGCCGATGCCGCTGCTTGCGCCGGTGATCAGAACCACCTTGTCCCTGATGCCTGTCATTCAAATGTCCTTCCAGCAAAGAGACGACGGAATTGCCGTCTTTGTTGGCCACAACCTGACTTCAAGACCAAGATGGCGGTAGACAGCTTTTCCGAATTTCTTGCACGATCCTCCGAAAGCGCCCCCTTGGTCTTGGCAACAAGCTTTCGCCGGGACATAGTGCGACTATGGAAACCATTGCCGAACTCGCAGGATTGATCAACCGCCACGCACCGGAAGACGGCAGCTACGATACCGCCATCCCCCGCGTCGGGCTGATCCGCTGTTCGGCCGAAACGGAGCCCGTCCACACACTCTATCGGCCCTCCTGCTGCATCGTTGCCCAAGGTCGCAAGCGGGCCGTGATCGGCGAGACCAGTCTTGTCTACGACGCGGCTCATTATCTGGTCGTCGGCATCGACCTGCCCGTCATCGGCGCCGTGATCGAGGCAAGCGCCTGCGAACCGTATCTCTGCTTCAAGCTCGAGTTCGACGCCGGTATTCTCGCGGAGATGGTGTCGACAACCCCCACGCGCGTCGACAACGCCCCGGCAGCCCGCCTCAGCGCCACGACGCCGAAGCTCATCGATGCTGTTGCGCGGATGCTGATGCTGCTGGACGAACCGGAGGATGCGGCGGCGCTGGCACCGCTCGTCGAACGGGAAATCCTCTATCGCCTGCTCGGCGGGCCGCAGGGCGCCATGCTGCGGCAGATTGCCAATGGCGAAAGCCGCCTCAACCAGATCGGCCGCGCCATCGACTATATCTGCCGGAACTTTCAAGCACCGTTTGCAATCCAGGATCTCGCCAATATCGCCGGCATGAGCCCGTCGTCATTCTACGAGCATTTTCGAACGACGACGGAGATGAGCCCGCTGCAGTTCCGGACGCAGATCCGTCTTCAGGAGGCACGGCGGCTGATGATGATCGAAGGACTGACAGCGGCCGAAGCTGGCTTTCGGGTGGGCTACGACAGCCCTTCCCAATTCAGCCGCGATTATCGCCGCACCCACCGGGAGACGCCCCGGCGCGACGTGGCACGGATGCGTAGCACCGCCACACCCGCCGCGCCAAACTAGAAAGGGCGATGCTGCTGCACCGCCCTTTTCGTTGAACTCGGATTTATCAGCCAGTTCTCAGAATTCTTCCCAGTTTTCCTGAGCCGGGGCGCTGGCGGTGGATGGCTTGCCGCCGCTGAGGGCTTTCGCGAGCGTCTGCCCAAGGGCTCGTGCCGGCGAGGTTACCGCGCGGGTGCGGTCTGTGGCGGCGCTAATTCTGGACGCAGCGGGCCTGGGCGCCGTCGCAGGCTTCGGAGCGAAGGCGGCGGGCTTCGATATCTGTGGGTGGCGGCCCTTGCTTAGCCTGAACTGGCGGAGGAGGTCGTCGAGGGCGCTGGCTTCGCTTGCGAGCGAATGGCTTGCAGCCGTCTGCTCCTCGACCATGGCCGCGTTCTGCTGGGTGCCCTGGTCCATGGCGTTGACGGCGAGGTTGATCTCCTGAAGGCCGGTCGACTGTTCGCGGGTCGAGATGACGATCGCGGCGATGTTCTGGTTGATCTCGCGGACCTCGGAAACGATCGCCTCCAGTGCCTTGCCGGTTTCACCGACGAGCGCCACGCCGGCATTGACCTGCGTACCCGACGTGTTGATCAGCGCCTTGATCTCCTTGGCAGCTTTTGCCGAGCGCTGGGCGAGTTCGCGGACTTCCTGGGCGACGACGGCAAAGCCTTTGCCCGCCTCGCCGGCACGCGCAGCTTCGACACCGGCGTTGAGAGCCAGAAGGTTGGTCTGGAAGGCAATGTCATCGATGACGCTGATGATGTTGCTGATTTCGCCCGATGATTTTTCGATCTCGTGCATCGCCGAAACCGCCTTGCGGACGACGTCGCCGGAGCGCTCGGCGCCAAGGCGGGCGCGCTCGACGAGATGACCGACGTCTTCGGCGCGCTTGGCGGAGTCGCGCACGGTTGTCACCACCTGCTCGAGGGCTGCGGCCGTTTCCTCCACCGATGCTGCCTGCTGTTCGGTACGGCGCGCAAGATCGTCGGCGGCAGTACGGATCTCGTCGGCACCGGCACTGATGGCCGAGGCATTGTCGCCGACGGACTGCAGCGTCACGTCGAGCTTTTCAGCGGCATTGTTGAAGTCGATGCGGACGCTGTCGAATTGCGGGGCGAAGACCTGCTCGAGGCGGGCAGCGACATCGCCGCTTGCCAATGTCGACAGGCCGGCGGCCAGCGCGTCCATGGCGAAACGCAGTTCTGCCTCTTCGCGGGCCTTCTGGTCGTCGTCCATGTGGCGGCGTCGCTCGGCGTCGCTGCGCATGCGCTCGGTTTCACCGGCAAGACGCAGTTTCTCGATTGCGGCGTCCTTGAACACCAGCACGGCTTCGGCCATGCGGCCGACCTCGTCGCCGCGTCCCGAGCCAGGAACCTCGACGTTGTTGTCGCCGCCGGCCAGCCGACCCATGGCCGCTGTCATGCCAACGATGGGCTTGACGATGGTGCGCGACAGGAGAAAGGCGAGGATGGCGGCAGCGAGCGAAGCAACGATACCGCCGAGGATGAGCGTCCAGCTCAGGTCGCTGTTGGCTTTGGCCTGCGTCGCGGCCAGCACATCGGCCTGGCTGCGGGCGATCTGCTTGACCTTGGCTGCGGCATCGCGGAAACCGTCCAGCTGGCCCTTGGCTTCATTGACACCGATCTTGACGATCTGGTCGACCGGCATCTCGGTTTCCTTGCGGGCCTTCGCCTGTGGCTCGGCCAGCTGGTGGAAATAGAGATCGGCCGTCTTCTGCATGGTATCGAGGGCCTGTTGCATATCGGCATGGCCGCCGGCGACGTCCTTTGCAGCCGTGATGCTCTTCAGCATGCGGTCGCGGTTGGCGAAGAGATCGCCATAGGTGCTGTTGCTGCGGAACAGCAGGAAGCCGCGCAGATTGACCGCCTGCTCCAGCATGGCCTGCAGGGAGTCATCGACGAGGTTGACGAATTTCTGTGACTGCGCCTGTTCGGTGGCGGCTGCCGCCGAGACGCGTGCCTTCGAATAGACGAAGGCCGAGACGGAAACGAAAAGCAGAATGAGCGCGACGAACGTAATCGCCAGCTTGCCATTCAGAGAAAGATTTTTAGCAGACATCGCCAAGCGCCTCCTGAGCGCTGTCCTCAGAGAACATCCCTCGCGGCGCCATGGAACGCAGCGAGAGGTCAAATTGATGAAACATGATCGGATAGGCGCGACCTGGCAGATGCCATCATGGCGGGCTTGGCCCTCGAGGGGCCATCGCAATGGCCGCAACGTTAGCGCTCATAGCTTTCCAATCGTTTAACTTCGATAGCGCGATGGTTGCGCACCGAAGCACGATCCCCAAGCATTCCGGCAGACATTAAGACCGTCGCGGTCATCGGGGAGGTCGTCGCCGGGACTTCGTGATGCCAGTGCCTGTTTCGTTGGCGGGCAGCTGATGACGCAGGCGGATTCCGGGCCGGCAGGCGTTGGAAACAGGCGGAGATCGGCTTGAGACATATAAAAAGCTTGCAACTGATGGCATTGGCGGTCATGGACAGGCCATGTCAGAACAATTTCCTCCCCAGTACCGCCTCGATCAGCTTGTCCTGTCGCGAGGCCTCGTGGCTAGCCGATCCCGCGCCCGTGACGCCATCCAGCGTGGCACCGTCAAGGTCGACGGCAAGGTCATCACCAAGGCAAGCATGACCTTTGCCGACGATGTCGTGCTCGAAATCGACGATCCCGCACAGGACTACGTTTCGCGCGCGGCGCTGAAGCTGGTCGCGGCGCTCGACCATTTCAAGCTCGATCCGGCCGGTCACGACTGTCTGGACGTCGGCGCATCCGCCGGCGGCTTTACCGAAGTACTGCTGCAGCGCGGCGCCGCACATGTCACCTCCATCGATGTCGGCCATGGCCAGATCCATCCGCGCGTCGCCGGCGACGAGCGTGTCACCAGCATCGAGGGCCTCAACGCCCGCTACCTGACATCGGACGATATCGACAACCGCGCCATCACCTTCATCGTCTCCGATGTGTCGTTCATCTCGCTGAAGCTGGCGCTGGTGCCGGCCCTCGAGCTTGCCGAAGCCGGCGCCTTCTGCGTGCTGCTGGTCAAGCCGCAGTTCGAGGCCGGCCGCGAAGCCGTCAGCAAGGCCGGCCTGTTGAAACTACCGGAAACGGCGCCCGACGTGGCTGCCGACCTCGAGCGCTGGCTGGTCGACGAAATGGGCTGGGAAACGCTTGGCCTTATCCCCTCGCCGATTGCCGGCGGCGACGGAAACCATGAATTCCTATTGGCGGGACGCAAGCCATGAGCGCCGAAACAGTTACCATCAACAAGCTTGGCGGCCAGGGCGATGGTATCGCCCATGATGCCAACGGCCCGATCTTCGTGCCCTTCACCCTGCCTGGCGAGAGCGTCGCGATTGCCCGGATCAAGGACAAGGGTACGTTGATGTCCATCCTCAAGGCGTCGCCCGACCGGCAGGAGCCGCCGTGCCGGCACTTCGGTCCCGATGGCGTCAACGGCACCTGCGGCGGCTGCACGCTGCAACATTACGCCGATGTGCCTTACCGGGCGTTCAAGCGGCAGCTGGTAATCGACGCGTTGAAGTCGAAGGGACTGACGCCTGACGTCGACGACCTGGTGGCGGCCCATCCGGGCCAGCGCCGGCGCGTGGTGTTTGCCGCACGCCGCACCGAGAAGGACGTGCTGATCGGCTTCAACCAGGCGGACAGCCATCACATCGTCGCCATCGAGGAATGTCCCATCTCGTCACCGGATATCGTCGGCAAGCTGCCGGCGATCCGCATGGTGGCAAAGGCGCTGTCGATCAACGCAGAAGCTTTCCGCATCAGCGTGCTGGAAACGCTGGCCGGCCTCGACATCGCCGTCGACGGCATCAAGGCGCTCTCGGACGAACAGCGTCGCGCCGCCATCGAAACCATCCTGTCGCTTCGCGGCATCGCCCGCATTTCGCTGAACGACGAAATCATCCTCGAGAAGACCAAGCCGATGATCGATTTCAGCGGCGTGCAGGTCTCGCCACCGCCCGGTGCCTTTACCCAGGCGACCAAGCAAGCCGAAGACGTGATGGCCGATCTGGTTGTCGCCCATATCGGCAAGGCCAAGCGCATCGTCGATCTGTTCGCCGGCTCCGGCACCTTTGCGCTGAGGCTTGCCCGTCTCGGTCGCGTCCATGCCGCCGAATCCGACGGCAAGGCGCTGGCGGCCCTCGATCTTGCCGCCCGCACCACGCAGGGTCTGAAGCCCGTCAGCACGGAGCGTCGCGACCTTTTCCGCCGGCCGCTGATGACGGAGGAGTTCAAATATATCGACGCCGTCGTCTTCGATCCGCCGCGCGCGGGCGCCGAAGCGCAGGTCAAGGAACTGGCGCGCTCGGCGGTCAAGAAGATCGTCGCGGTCTCCTGCAATCCGCTGACCCTGGCGCGCGACCTCGCCATTCTCGTCGAGGCCGGCTATCGCATCACCAAGGTAACACCGATCGACCAGTTCCTCTGGACATCCCACGTCGAAGTGGTGGTCTCGCTCGAGAAGTAAGCGAGATTTCGTCCTGGCTCAGCGTTTGAAGAAGCCTTCGAACGCGGCTCGGGCTTCTGCGGTGCGCAGTTGCGCTTCAAAATAGCCCGCCTCCTCGGCGATCCGCGCCGTGATATCCTGTTGATGGCCGCGCAGCAGGTCGCGGGCGATTTTCAGGGCGCCGGGCGGCTTGGCGGCCAGTTTTGCCGCGACCGCCAGTGTCTCCTCCTCGAGAGCTTCCTCTGTTGTGACCTTCCAGATCAACCCGTCGCGCCGTGCCTCTTCCGCCGTTAGCGGTTCTCCGGCGGCCAGCAGCGCGAAGGCGTGCTGGTATCCCATCAGCCGTGGCGCGATGAGGCTGGAGGCTGCCTCCGGCACCAGCGCCAGATCGACGAAGGGCGTACGAAACATGCTGCGTCCGGACGCCAGCGTCAGGTCGCAGTGCATATGGATTGTCGTGCCGATGCCGATGGCCATGCCATCGACGCCGGAGACCAGCGGCTTGTCGAAGCCGGCGAGCGCGTTGAGGAAATCGAGCACCTCCGTGCCCATCGCTCCCCCCATGGCAAAGGCCAGAAAGTCGGACATGTCGTTGCCGGCGGAAAAACATCCGGGTTGCCCAAGGAAGACGACGACGTGAACGCTTGCCTCCGCGCTCGCCACCTGCAGGGCCTCGGTCATGGCAGCATACATGGCGCGGGTGATGGCATTCTTCTTTTCCGGCCGGTTGAAGCGGAGCACCCGGACATCCGGCATGGCTTCCGGGGTTTCGATCAGGATATGGTCCGTCATGAATGGCTCCTCATTTAACAGGTCATGTCAGCAGGGCGCGCGCGGCAATGAGGCTGTCAGCACCGCGCATCACCTGGTCTTTCAACGCTGCGGTCTCAGGGAGCAGGTTTTTTGCAGCAAAGCGGCAAAGTGCGATGCGCGCCTCACCCTCCCCGTCGTCGGCCACGGCCATCCCTCCCTTGGCGAGATAGCAGCCTGATAGTACCAGCCCGAACAACCGCAGATAGGGTGTCGCGCCGGCAAGCGCCTCCTCGATGCGGTTGCCGGCCTGCGCTGACAACAGCCATTCGGTTGCGGCCTCGATATCCGCAATCGCCATTCGCAACCTGTCCGCCGTCGCCCCGAAGAGCGGCAATCCAGAGGCCGCGACACGCTCGCAAATCGCCTGCAGTTCGCCGATCAAGCCGCGCACAGCCTGGCCGCCGTCCAGCGGCAGCTTGCGGGTGACGAGGTCGATCGCCTGAATGCCGTTGGTGCCCTCATAGATCGGCGCGATACGGGCGTCGCGCCAAAGCCTCGCGGCACCGGTCTCCTCGATATACCCCATGCCGCCATGCACCTGGATGCCGAGCGAGGCGACGTCGACGCCGCAATCGGTGGCAAAGGCCTTGGCGATGGGGGTGAGCAGCGCGGCACGGGATCGCCAATGGTTTGTGTCCATGCCTGCATGGGAAAGATCGATCGCGTGGGCGCAGGCGTAAGTGATGGCGCGGGCACCCTGTGTCAGCGCCTTCATCGTCAGCAGCATGCGGGCGACATCGGGATGATCGACGATCGGGCTCATCGATCCACCATGATGTCCCGCCGCCCGCCCCTGCCGGCGCTCGCGGGCATAGGCGACGGCCTTTTGCGTGGCGGCTTCGCAGACACCGACCCCCTGCATGGCGACGGCGAGCCGCGCATTGTTCATCATCGTGAACATGCAGGCGAGACCCCGGTTTTCCTCGCCGACCAGCCAGCCGATGGCGCCGGGCGTCTCGCCTAACCTGCCATCGCCGTAGATCATGGTGCAGGTCGGCGAGCCATGGATGCCGAGCTTGTGCTCTAGCGAGTGGCAGAAGAGATCGTTGCGGGCACCGAGCGACCCGTCCGCCCCGACGAGGAACTTCGGCACCAGGAACAGTGATATGCCCCGCGTGCCCGGGGGAGCATCGGGCAACCGGGCGAGTACCAGATGGATGATGTTGTCGGCGGCGTCGTGATCGCCCCAGGTGATGTAGATCTTCTGGCCGAAAATGCGGTAGCTGCCGTCCTCGTGGCGTTCTGCACGGCTGGTCAGCGCCCCGACGTCGGAGCCGGCGTGCGGCTCCGTCAGGTTCATGGTGCCGGTCCATTCGCCGGAGATCATGCGGGCGAGATAACGATCCTTCAACGCCGGACTGCCATGGGCCGACAGGGCCTCGATGGCGCCCATCGTCAGCGTCGGCGCCAGGCCGAAGGCCATCGATGCGCCGTTCCACATTTCCAGCGTGGCGACATTCAGCATTTGCGGCAGACCCTGACCGCCGAATTCCGGCGATGCCGTCAGGCCGTTCCAGCCGCCGGCCGCCCAGTCGCGATAGAGTTTCGGCCAGCCTTTGGGGAGAACGACTACGCCGTCGACCAGTCGCGCGCCCTCGGTGTCGCCGATGGCCGCCAACGGTACGATTTCGTTGTCGGTGAAGCGGGCTGCCTCCTCAAGGATGGCGTCGGCGAGATCGGCACTGAGATCACCGACCGAGCCAATTTCGATGGCCTGGTCCAGCCCGGCCACGTGGCGAAGCGTGAACGCGATTTCCGCGACAGGCGCCTTGTACATTCGGTCTCCTCCCGATCATGCCGATGCTGCCGACCACCTCCGGCCGGCGTTTTTTCCTGCAGGTGGGTCGCGCAGCTGCTAAGAAGCTGTCACAAGCAGGGCCTATGCACATGTTTACCTTAAACGGCGATGCAGCATGACGACAATATTCAATCCGACCATCCCGGGCTTTGTCTGGGCACACCACCTTTCGCCCGATAGAGGTCAATCCGAGCGCCTCCCCGACACCATCGAACGCTCTGCCCTCATGTCGCTGGAGGGCTTCGTCTGGCTGCATCTCAATCTCGTCGATGCCCGTGTCGCTGCGTTTCTGGAAGACTTCCCTGGCCTTACCGACGATATGCGTCAAGCCCTGACGACGCATGATACGCACGCGACCATCACCGTCGACGAGAAGGTGATCTTCGGCACGCTGGTGGATTTCCAGCTCGATTTCGACCAGGATACGCGCGACATCGGCTGGCTGCACTTTGCCATCTCCGAGCGCTTCATCATCACCACGCGCCTGCAGCCCTTGCGCAGCGTCGAGCGGGTGCGCGCCACCATCGAAAAGAACCCGGCGCGCTTTCATCGGCCGCTGGATATCTTCGAGGCGCTGGTCGTCGAGTTCCAGCGGACGCTGATCGCGCTGGTCATCGAGACCACGGAGGAAATGAACCAGATCGAAGACGTGGTCTACGATGCCACTTTTCGCGACGAGCGGCGGCGGCTGGCTCCGGTACGGCGCACCATCGTCCGCGTCCATCGGCACCTGCGCACCATCCTGTCTCTCATGCGCCGGGCAGCGGCTTCCGACGACGACGAGATGCCCGATGGTTTCGACGACGTGGCGGGGCGGCTGACGACGCGGCTGGAGACTGTGGACCACGATGTATACGCGCTACAGGAGCGGGCGCGACTGCTGCACGAGGAAATCGATTCGAAGCTCTCCTCGGAGACGAACCGGCATCTCTACATCCTGTCGCTGATGACGGCCTTCCTCTTGCCGCCAACGCTGGTAACCGGCTTTTTCGGCATGAACACAACCGCCCTGCCCTTTGCCAGCAGCGAGCACGGGACTGCCTATGCGGTCGCGATCATCGGAGCGTCCATCCTGCTCGCCTGGTGGCTGCTGAGGCGGGTTCGCATTCTGTAGCGCATGAAAAATGCCCGGCTGTTAACCGGGCACTTTGCAGTCTGATCACATGGCTATCAATAAAACGGCGACAGGCACTGCTGGCGTGGGCCGTGGTTCGGCTGGAAGGTGTTGTCGTAGCCACGATACGAGCGATAGCGGTTGGCGCACCACTCGTAATGGCGTGGATTGATGCCAGCCGCGGGGCGCGCGTAGGTGCGAGGCTCGCTGGCGATAGCGCCGCCGATCAGCGCACCGGCGCCGAAGGCTGCCAGAGGGAACCAGTAGCCATCGTGGTAACGGTAGCCGTGGCGGTATCCATGGTATCCGCGATAGCCGCCGTAGTAACCGCGTCCATAGCCGCCTCTGTAGTAGCCGCCGCCCCGATGGCGCCAGTATTGCACCTGCTGGACATCAGAAGACGCCGCGCCGGAAACTGCTGGCTGGGCCGCCGATACGGATGGCATCGGCAGCGCGAAGGACGGGGTAAAACTCGTTACAGCAACTGCTGCTGCAAGAGCGAGCGTGACGGCTCTGGTACGTATCTTGAACATTTTCGTCTCCAATCCGTAAATCTGGTGTCGATAAACGAACTTGTGGGCGGAAAGTTCCAAATTCAGCCCACCGACACACCCGCAGCCGGGGCAGCATGCAACCCTTAACGGCGCATTAACCATATGCGCCTACCCTTGACAGACCATGGGAAAGCGAACAGTTCTCAACCTGATTATCGGTTCTCTTCTGATCCTGGCGCTGCCGGCGCAAAACAGGCTGGCGCTGGCCGGCGAACGCCAGCCCTGGAACGATCCCGAACACGCGCTCATCATAGACGCCTACGAGCTGAACAGCATCGACTGGGATGCGCTGCTGCAGGACACGCGCATCAGTGGTTTTGTCTCGAAGGCCTCCGATGGATTGCCGGAAGATTACGCCTGCAAAACGAGCGACCATTCCGGCGATACGGTCGGTCACTGCAAGACGATGTGGCGCAAATATGCCGTCAGCCGCGAGCTCTTTCGCACCCGGCGGCTCATCGCCAAATCGAACGGCATGTTGTGGGGCGCCTACCACCTCGGCCGTCCCGGCAACCCCATCGACCAGGCAAACCATTTCCTCGATTACGCCGACCCGAAGGCGGACGAGCTTATGGTGCTCGACATCGACGGGCTAGATCCGCAACAGTTCATGTCGCCGGCCGACGCCCAGATCTTCGCGATCCATATCAAGGAGCGCACCGGGCGCTACCCGATCCTCTATGCCAACGATGTGGTCGCGAGATTCATCGCCGACCACCGCAGCGACTACCAGATCCTGTCGCGCCTGCCGCTCTGGTACGCGCGCTACAAGCCCGACGTCGAAGGCACGTTTCCGCTCGGCAACTGGACTGACTATGCGATGTGGCAGTTCTCCTCCGCCGACAATTGCTCCACGCGCCGCTGCCCGTACCGCGTGGCCGGGACTTTACCGGATATCGATGTGAACATGGCATCGATGACCAAGACGCAGCTGGCAAGGATATGGCCGCAGGGAGAGCTCGTGCCGCCGCGCATCGATACACCGTCGATGCTGGCATCGGCACCGGGCCCGGCAGCGAAAATGCAGGTCACCGCGCTGAACTATCAGGATTTCTGACGAGCTTTGCGCTTAGGCTTCGATCTGGACGTCCGTCTTCGGGCGAGAGCAGCAGGCGAGGATGTAGCCCTCGTCGATCTCGTCGTCGAGGATGCCGCCATTATGGTTCATCTCGACATCGCCGGAGAGCTTCATCACCTTGCACGTGCCGCAGAGGCCGGATTCGCAGGCGGCACCGATGCGGATGCCGGCGCCACGGGCGGCCTGCAGGATGGTCTGGCCGGGCGCGCAGGCCACATCCTTGCCGGCCATGGTGAAGCGGATCGAAGTCGCGACCTCGCCGTCCGCGCCCACGGCCGGTTCAGGCTCGAGATCGGCAGAGGCCGGGCGGAAGCTTTCCTGGTGGTAGCGGCTCATGTCGAAGCCGGCAGCCTCGATGCTGGAGCTGACGAAGTTCATGAACATGTCGGGGCCGCAGCAGAACACAGTGCGGTCGAGGAAATCATGGGCAAGCAGCGCGATCTTCGCCTTGTCGATGCGGCCGCGCAGGCCGGACCACAGCTCCATCTGGCCGCGCTCCTCGACGATGAAGCCGAGATTGAGGTTGGGCATGAAACGGGCGAGATATTCAAGCTCCGAGCGGAAGACGATTTCCGAGGGGCCACGAGCGCAATTGATGAACGAGATATCGGAAAGCGGTGCGACATCGCTCATGTAGCGCGTCATCGACATCATCGGCGTGATCCCGGAACCGGCCGAGATGAACAGGTATTTTTCGCCGGGATGGCGGATATGGGTGAAATCGCCGAGCGGCCCGAAGGCGCGGATACGCATGCCAGGCTTCAGGTTGTCGAACATCCAGCGCGTGCCGATGCTGTCCTTCTGCGCTTTGACGGTGACGGCGACCGAAAACGGCCGCGTCGGGGTGGACGACAGCGTGTAGGTCCGCATTAGCGGCTCCGGCCCGACCGGCAGTTCCAGCGTGACGAACTGGCCCGGCAGATAGCGGAACCAGTTGTCCTTGTCGGAGCGGAACGTGAAGGTCATCACATCGGGCGCCTCCGGCGTCACCGACAGGCATTCGAGCAGGTGCTGCCTGTCGCTCCAGGGCTGCATCTGGTCGAGGTGAAGGTGACGCGCTGTTCCCGCTACGCTCATGCTCAGGCCACGACCGAAAGCTTGGCCTGCTCGCCCTGCAGCCGGCTCGTCATGAAATCGGCGTACCATTCGACGAACTGTGCGACGCCACCTTCATGGAGCTCCGAGTAAGGACCGGGCTCATAGGCCGGGGAGTGAATGCCGAAAGCATTTTCCTCGACGATGCGGCGGTCCTGGTCGTTGGTCTCGGTCCAGACGTGGGTCAGTTCCTCGAGATTGTAGTCGACGCCCTCGACCGCATCCTTGTGGACCAGCCACTTGGTTGTGACGGCGGTTTCCTCGGCGTTGAGCGGCAGCACGCGGAAGGAGATCGCGTGGTCCACCAGCATGTGGTTCCAGGTGGACGGATAGTGGAACAGCAGCATCGTGCCAATGTTGCTCATGGTGACGTCGTCCGAAAGCGGCTTCTTGACGGCGCGCTGGCCGGACATGGTGTAGCTCTCGGCACCCTCGATCAGCGGCATGCGGGCGACGCGGAACTGGCCGGTCGGGTCCATCTTGAACTCGCTCGGCAGGCCGCCGGCCTCGCAATGCGCCCAGTGGGCAGCGATAACCGGATCGTCGCCGGCGCCCTGGACGCCGGTTGCAGTCGGGGCTTCCGGATAGGTACGGCAGAGCTCGGGGTGGTTGGCGGCGCAGTGATAGCACTCGCGGTTGTTTTCCCAGACCAGCTTCCAGTTGCCCTTCTCGATGATGGTGCTCTGGAAGGCGATCTTGGATTCGCTCAAGCGGTGCGGCATCATGTAGGGGGCGATGCTGTCGCGAACGGGCTGGAAGTCAGGTGCGGTCTGCGCCAGCGAGATGAAGATATAGCCGGCCACGCTTTCGCAATGGATAGGCTTCAGGCCGTACTGGCTTTTGTCGAAGCTGTCGGCCATCTGGCGGGCGAACTGCAGCGAACCGTCGAGATCGTAGGTCCACTGATGGTAGGGACAGACGAGCTTGGCTGCAGAGCCGCGATCCGATGAGCAGACGCGCGAGCCGCGATGGCGGCAGCTGTTGTGGAAAGCGCGGATGACCTTGTCGCGGCCACGGACGATGACGATAGGATATTCGCCGACCTGGGCGGTGATGTAGTTGCCGGCACGCGGCACCTCGCAATCATGACCCATGAACAGCCAGTCGCGATAATAGATCATCTCCATATCGATCTTGAAATAATCCTGATCGATATAGAAGGGCTGCTCGAGGCTGAATCCCTCGCGGCGGTTCTTCAGCTGCCGCAGCATCGTGTTGCGAATATCCATCCTGATGTCCTCGTGCCTATCGCCGACCAGCGGGATAAAATGATAGGAGCGAGCCGAGATCGGCCTGCCCTGTGACCTTTCGACCGCCGACTGCGGCCCATTTCAAAACGCATTGCCTCAAACACCGCGCCAGCACGAGATTCGCCTGACGAAACATCATGCCGCCTTTCCGGACTTGCGACCAGAGGCGTTTTACCGACCCCGACCTCCTGCCGTTTTCGACCGCGCCGCCAGAAAAACGCTTCTTGCGGACGGTCTCCTGCGACCTTTCTCCATATAAACATCGCGCCCGATTACGACGTGGCTTCTATGCGACATAAGCACGGAAATTGACGACAGCGGAAAAGCCGCCCGAGATACGCATCGGTGGGGACTGCATGCATTGCAGAACAAGCGTTTACGACCGATGGAGGATAGAGGACGGAGACGCACCGCTTCCGCATTCAAACCGGCCTGGTAGCAAATGCCTGTTTGCGACATAAAGGCGCTTGGCACGCCGCAAATACGTTTTAGCCGGAGATAGCGGGCGGAGCACCGTAGCGAAGGCGATTTCATGCGTTCTTAACGATGACAGCGTAGCCTGCAGGTACGATTTTGAACCGCGAGCGCGCAGCATGGCCAAGCTCAGATATTTCGATGCCAAGGCAGAAGCCGCAGTCCAGCCGCCAGCCCCGGCTGCCATCCACAGCGAGTTCCTGCGGACCGGCCGCATCACGCGCGAAAAGGACAGGCGGGAAAAAGACCGGCGCTATCTCAGCTACGATGCCGTCGCCGAGCGCACCGCACTCCGTCTGCAGGCCGCCGGCGAAAAGACGCACGAGCGGCTGAACGGCTTCCACAGGTCGATCCAATTTCCAAAACTGGTCTTTCACCGGACACTCGCCGAAAGGCCGCACCTCGGCTACTGCCACGTGACGGCGTCACGAACGCAGTTTGCCGAATACAAGAATGTCAGCTGGGCCTTCTACATCGCCAATTTCTACGCCGAGATCGACGACAGTGAGGCCAGCTTCGTCAAGATCGACCAGCGGCATCCACGCATGTACTTCGCGGTCGCTGTCGAGCAGATGCAGAGCAGCGATGACAAGGCTCTTGGCATCAACCGCGCCGTGCGCGGCAACGGCGTATTGTTTCGCACCGTCGATCCGCAAACGGCAATCCGCAACGTCCTGCTGCTTGGCGCCCGCAACGAACAACTCCGCGACATCATTCGCCAGCTTTGAGCGGCGGCGGCGTAGGTGCCTTGGGTGAGCGACCGCGCCGCCCAGGCCGCGTCGAACTCGGAAAGCCTCTTCAAGACCCCGGACTACAACCTCATGAGCGACCCGATAGGCAATCTGCTGGACCACGGCCTGCTGAAGGTTGACGACAAGACCGAGATTTACTGGGAGAAATCGGGAAACCCCGACGGAAAGTGCGCCCTCTACCTGCACGGAGGACCGGGCAGCGGCCTCGGCTCGGGGAGCTACCGTGAGCTCTTCGATCCCGCAGGATACTGCCTTATCGGTATCGACCAGAGAGGATGCGGGCGCAGCCGGCCGCTGGCGATCGACGATCTGAACGAACTCTCCGGAAACACCACACAGGCCTTGATAAGAGACATCGAGGCGCTGCGGCACCATCTTGCAGTGGAACGCTGGCTGGTCGCGGGGATCTCCTGGGGTTCGACTTTGGCACTCGCCTATGCGCAGTCGCATCCGGCCAGGGTTTCCGAGCTTGTTCTCATGGCAGTCACGACGACGAGCCGCGCAGAAGTCGACTGGATTACCGAAGGTGTCGGGTGCCTGTTCCCGGAAGCCTGGGATCAGTTCGAACGAGCCTCCGGGCGCACCGGAACCGAGCGACCCGTCGACGCCTACGCACGCAGGCTTGCTTCATCGGACGCGGACGATCGCAGGGCCGCCGCTCGTTGCTGGAACGACTGGGAGTCCACGCATGTCTCCCTCGATCCGAACTGGGCACCGCATCCCCGGCGCTTCGACGAAATACGTGCAGCAAACTTTGCAACTCTGGTCACCCATTACTGGGCAAATGACGGCTTCCTGCGGGGCGGCGATACTATTCTTGAAAGGATGGACTCGATCCAGCATATCCCCGCCGTTCTGATCCACGGTCGCCGAGACTTCAGCGGACCGCTCGTAACGGCATGGCGGCTGCATCAAGCCTGGCCAAACAGCAGATTGCTCATTATCGAACAGGAAGGCCACGGCGGCCCAATGTCGAGAAAGGAAATGCGGCTCGCGCTTGATGCCTTTGCTTCGAGCAGGTGAGCCTAGCCTGTCGCCCTCGATTAAGCCGCTGAACCGTGGGAGACATTTTCAGGAGGAAGATCGTTGCCGGCTACGGTGGCGCCGGATTGCATCACAACAGCGCCGTTGCCCGATGAGCTTTCCGGCGACATGGCCTTTGAGAACCAGATTTCCCTCATTCAGCAGATTGCGACCCACCTCGCCGGAAATGACGGCGTTTCCGCCGGCTTCGATGATCAGTCCGCCCGATAGCCTGCCGCGTGAAACCAGGTTGGCGCCCGGCTTCACGTAGGTGACGCCGCTGATCTCATTACGGATGACGGCATTGCCCGTTACGACGAAATCGCCTGTATGCCGGTTCATTGTGATTGTTCCTCTGAGGCAGCTTGGATCAAGCATCTGGTGAAATCCATGCTGGGATCATTGCTGCGACCAGCAAGGCGGCATTGGGCTTCACCTTATCAAATTTGCTTGATGGCTGTTGGCGAGGGTTCCAGGATTAGAGCGACCGTCGCGGTTCGAACGACCCGGCGACCTCGTGGCACTTGCCCTCCACCACCGGAAAGGCCTAAGGACAGATCGATCAGGAAACGGGTCGCGCATGGCAGAGATTATCGACATCTTCCACGACAGGGACGGCGCGATTTTTCGGGCGTCGGCCTTGCTTGCGGACGGGTTTCCGGTCGCGTTGCCGACCGAGACCGTCTATGGGCTTGCCGCCGACGCCACCAATCCGGTGGCGATCACACGTATCTACCAGACCAAGGGGCGGCCGAGCTTCAATCCGCTGATCTGCCACATGAGCGATCTTGCCATGGCGGAGCGGCACGCGGTGTTCGACCCGATCTCGCGCAAGCTGGCAGAAGCGTTCTGGCCGGGGCCGCTGACGCTGGTGCTGCCGTTGAAACCGGAAAGCAACATCCACGCGCTGGCGACCGCCGGCCTCGACAGTGTGGGCATCCGGGTTCCCGATGGCTTCGCCGCCGACCTTATCCGTGCCTTCGACCGACCTCTGGCGGCCCCGAGTGCCAACACCTCCGGCCGGATCAGCGCCACCAGCGCTGCCCATGTCGAGTCCGATCTCGGCAGCAAGATCGAGCTCATTCTCGATGGCGGCGCCTGCGACGTCGGTGTCGAATCGACGATCGTCAAGATCGATAGCGGCGGGATGCGATTGCTGCGTCCGGGCGGGCTGGCGGCGGAAGATATAGAGCGCGTGGCCGGCATTCCACTGACGCGCAAGGAAGGCGCTAGCCCGGCGATAGAGGCCCCCGGCATGATGGCATCCCACTACGCGCCGCATGCAATGGTCCGGCTGGACGCCACCGAGGTTACCGCCGGCGAGGCGCTGATCCGCTTCGGAAGCAACCCGGTGGCTGGCGAGGAGGAAGCGTCCGTCATTTTCAACCTCAGCCCCTCCGGCGATCTCACCGAGGCTGCAGCCAATCTTTTCGACTTCATGAAACGTGCAGATGCCATCGGCGTTATCGGGATGGCTTTCACCACCATCCCGCAAGACGGCCTCGGCGAAGCGATCAACGACCGGCTGCGCCGCGCCGCAGCACCCCGCGACTAGACCAGAGTTTCCGACTGCAAGACAAGGACCAGCACGCATGGCCACCCCCTCTCCCGCCCTGCTCGACCGCTTTGCCGCCATCGTCGGCGCTGCCCATGTCTTGCGCGAGGCGGCCGACATCGCCCCCCGCCTCGTCGAAAATCGCGGGCTCTATCATGGCGCCTCGCCGCTGGTGCTGAAGCCCGGTTCGGTCGAAGAGGTCTCGGCCATCCTGAAGCTTGCCTCGGAAACGGGAACGGCGATCGTGCCGCAGACGGGCAATACCGGCCTCGTCGGCGGCCAGACGCCGCGCGATAACGGCGCCGATGTGATCGTCTCGCTGGAACGGATGAACCGCATTCGCGAGGTCGATGCCTTTGCCGGCATCATGGTGGTCGATGGCGGCTGCATCCTTGCCGATGTGCAGAAGGCGGCAGAGGATTGCGGCAGGCTGTTTCCGCTGTCGCTGGGTTCGGAAGGCTCATGCCGGATCGGCGGCAATCTCGCCACCAATGCCGGCGGCACGGCGGTGCTTGCCTATGGCAACATGCGCCAGCTCTGCCTAGGCCTTGAAGTCGTGCTGCCAACCGGCGAGATCTGGAACGGGCTGCGGCGGCTGAAAAAGGACAATACCGGCTATGATCTGCGCGACCTGTTCATCGGCGCGGAGGGAACGCTCGGCATCATCACCGGCGCGGTGCTGAAACTGTTTCCGCAGCCGCTTGGCCACCAGGTGGCCTTTGCCGGCCTACGGTCGGTCGAGGATGCGCTGTCGCTGTTCAGGAATGCATCGGGTCTTTGCGGCCCGGCGTTGACCGGTTTCGAGCTGATGCCGCGCATCGGCGTCGAGTTCACCGTCCGTCATATCGATGGCGTGCGCGATCCGCTGGAGACCGTTCACCCTTGGTATGTGCTGATCGACATCTCCACCTCGGATTCAGCCGAAACTGCCGAGCGGATGATGTCGGCGCTGCTGGAAAAGGGTTTTGAGGCAGGGCTGGTGCAGGATGCGACGATCGCCAGCTCGCAGGCGCAGCAGAAGGCCTTGTGGCACATGCGCGAAAGCATGTCCGGCGCCCAGAAGCCCGAGGGCGGCTCGATCAAGCATGACGTGTCGGTGCCGGTGTCGCAGATCCCTGAATTCATGCACGAGGCGGAGCAAGCTGTCATGGCGGCGATGCCAGGCGCCCGCATCTGCGCCTTCGGCCACATGGGCGACGGCAACATCCACTACAACATCTCGCAGCCTGTCGGCGCCGACAAGGCGGAATTCATCGGCCGCTGGCGCGAGATGAACCGGATCGTCCACGGGCTGGTGTTGAAACACGAGGGCTCGATCTCGGCGGAGCACGGCATCGGCCAGTTGAAGCGGGACGAGCTGGCATCGATCCGGCCGGAGATCGAAATGGAACTGATGCGCCGGATCAAGAAAAGCTTCGACCCTGCCGGGATCATGAACCCCGGCAAGGTCGTGTTGGTCTAGCGGCCGGCGACGCAGGCGCGCCGCCGCCTGTTGCTCAATCCATGTCGTCTTGCGGCGGCATCGGCGTGGCGTTGCGGTTGCCGGAAATGATCTCGCGCTTGCCGACGTGGTTGGCGGGGCCGACGAGGCCTTCCTTTTCCATGCGCTCGACGAGCGAGGCGGCGCGGTTGTAGCCGATGCCGAGGCGGCGCTGGATGTAGGATGTCGAGCACTTCTTGTCGCGCATGACGACCTTGATCGCCTGCTCGTAGGTGTCGTCGCTATCCTCGGACCCCATTGCGCTCTTGTCGAACACGGCGCCGCCGTCTTCTTCCTCTTCCTCGTCCTCTTCACCGGCAGTGACCGTATCCAGATATTCCGGGCGGCCCTGCATCTTCAGGTGGGCCACGACCTTCTCGACTTCCTCGTCGGATACGAAGGGACCGTGGACGCGCGAGATGCGGCCGCCACCCTGCATGTGCAGCATGTCGCCCTGGCCGAGCAGTTGCTCTGCGCCCTGCTCGCCGAGGATCGTGCGGCTGTCGATCTTCGAGGTCACCTGAAAGGAGATGCGGGTCGGGAAGTTGGCCTTGATGGTGCCGGTGATGACATCGACCGACGGGCGCTGCGTCGCCATGATCAGGTGGATGCCGGCGGCACGGGCCATCTGCGCCAGACGCTGGATGGCGCCTTCGATTTCCTTGCCGGCGACCATCATCAGGTCGGCCATCTCGTCGACGATGACGACGATGTAGGGCATGCGGGCCAGATCGAGTTCCTGGCTCTCTTCCGTCGGTGCGCCCGTGGTGCGGTCGAAACCGGTCTGGACGGTGACGAGTATCGTCTCGTTCTTCTCACGGGCAATGGCGACGCGGGCGTTGTAGCCATCGATGTTGCGGACGCCGAGGCGCGACATCTTGCGATAGCGATCCTCCATCTCGCGCACGGCCCATTTCAACGCCAGCACGGCCTTCTTCGGATCGGTGACGACGGGGGTCAGCAGGTGCGGAATGCCGTCATAGACCGACAGTTCGAGCATCTTCGGATCGACCATGATCAGGCGGCATTCTTCCGGCGTCATGCGGTAGAGCAGCGACAGGATCATCGTGTTGATGGCGACGGACTTGCCGGAACCGGTGGTGCCGGCGACGAGCAGATGCGGCATCTTCGCAAGTTCGGCGATAACGGGTTCGCCGCCGATGGTCTTGCCGAGGCCGAGCGCCAGCTTGAAGCTGCTCTGGGCAAAATCTTCCGATTCGATCATCTCGCGGAAGTAGACGGTTTCGCGCGTTGCATTCGGCAGTTCGATGCCGATGACGTTGCGGCCGGGCACGACGGCGACACGGGCCGACAGCGCCGACATGGAGCGGGCGATGTCGTCGGCAAGACCGATGACGCGCGAGGATTTGACGCCGGGGGCCGGCTCGAATTCATAGAGGGTGACGACCGGACCGGGGCGAACATGGATGATCTCGCCCTTGACGCCGAAGTCTTCCAGCACGTTTTCAAGAAGGCCGGCGTTCTGCTCCAGGGCTTCCTGGGTCATGATCACGCCGACGCGTTCCGGCGGTTCCTGCAGTAGTTCGCGCGGCGGCAGTTCGTACTCACCGTCGCTGCTGATGGAAACCGGGCGCCATTCCATCGGCGCAGGGCTGACGGGGCGGTCGCTGCGGGTGGAAACGGGAATGCGGCGGTTCGGCGCAGCGTCGACGACGCCAGCCTTCGGGGCGGGAGCAACGATCTGCGCGACCGGGACCTGCTTTGCCGGGGCTGCAACTGTGGCTGGCTTGGGCAAAACGACGGCAGCGACGACCGGAGGTGCGGCAACGGTTGCTGGCGCCAGCGGTGTCAGGACGATAGGCTCGGCGACTTCGTTCGGCTGGACGGCTGCAGCCTCCGGCACTGGCACGACCGGCGCCGGTGTGGCTGCGCGACCGGAGGGCTGCCAGTCGATGATTCGGTAGAGCGATGTCGCCGATTGTTGCGCCGTCTCCGTCGGTGGAGCGGACATGGGCGGCGCAACGAAGGCCGGTGCCGCTGCTGCTACGGGTGGAGCGAGTTCGCCGTCGAAGGGCATGACGTCCCAGAAGGCGAAGTCGGACAGGTTAGCCAGATGCGAGGCCAGCTGTGCCTGCGGCACCACGGCGACGGGCTGGCGCTGCCAGGCAGTCAGCGGCGGAACAGGCGTGGATGCCGGCGTGAAGATATCCTCGACGAGCCTGTTGTTCCACGGCATCGGCGCAGCAGGGCGCGGCTTCTCGATATGGCCCGGCGTTTGTGCGCTCCGTGTTGCAACCTCGGCAGCTTGCGACGTTGCTGGTGCCTCGGGGCTGATGGTGGCTTGTTTGACTGCGGTCTGTTGGATGGTCTGCTCCGTCTCGTTAACGTCCGAGTCCGGCGATTTCTTGCGGCTGATCAGACTTTCGGGTGTCCGCGTGAAACGGACATTCGGTGCCAGCGAAAAGGCGGTCTGCCAATCCTGCACGGCATCGGCCGGTACCAGTGGTGGGACCAGCGGCATGTTTGTACGGCCGGTCGGGGAAAGGCCTGCATCCGGAGCAGCGACGGGCGTCGCCTGTGGCTGGCGCAGTTGCGCCGCCTTCAGCTGGTCGGCGCGCTGCTGGTGGGCGATCTCGGATCGGCGCTTGGCTTCGCGCGCCTGGATCAGCTTTTGCTCCAGGTAGGCCCGGCGCTCGGCGATCTGCCGGGCTTCCCGCAGTTCCGCTTCGGCACGTTCGGCGTCGGCATGGACGTCCCGCTGGAAATCCGTTTCGCCGTTGGAAAAGTTGGTTTTGGAAAAACGCATAAGACCTGCAATCCAGTCATTGATTGGCCGATAGCTACCCCAATCGAATAGGCCAGGGACGGTTAATAAGTTCCTTCCGAATTGGCGGCAGTTTGAAGGGCTGGATGCAAAAACGCATGTTTTGCGGGCTTTTTGGCTGGCTTGGACAGATAAATATTTTAGCCTCCACCGACGCGAAGCCGGGCGCCGTCGACTGCGGCACGCGCAGTCGACGCGGGCGTTCCGTTGCGATCAGGAGGTCGAAAGCTGGGCGATGGAGAGCAGCGTATCGGCGCTGATGCCGATAGACTTCGAGGACCCCTGGAGGATCGAAAGTGCCGACGAGGAGGTGCTGCCGGCGTTGTTCTGCAGATCGTATTCGACCGAGAAGCGCTCCAGCAGCTTGTTAAGTTTCGTCGGATCGCGAAGATCGTCAACGTTGACGAATTTCTTCAGCAGCGCCGCCTGATCGTCGACGTTCATCGACGAAATCGCGCTCGGCAGGCTGAAAGTGGTGGTGATGACCGAATAGAGTGCCGTGTCGGACATGATGTCGTAGACGGAATTGATATTCGGTGCCTGGCGTTGGAAATAGAGAGCAAGGCGCGTGCCGGGGTTGTTGTCGCCTTCCTGCGATTCGAGGGTCTGGTGCAGGTAGAGTTCGTTGGTGGCGTCGAGCGCGCCCTTGTTCTGGGCGCTGCCAAGCTTGGTATCGACCATGGTGCCGTTGGTGCCGAAATTGAAAGCTTCGACGATGTCCTTGAACTGGGCACCGGCGGTGGTGTTGAGGAAGCTTTTCGAATTGTCGGGGTCCGACGCAAAGGCCTTTTTCAGCGTGTCTGTTGTCACCTTCTTCGGATCGATACCGCTGGCCTTGAGGATGAAGTCGGTCAACTTCGGGTCGGCCAGAAGGTCTGAAACGCTCGTCACCTTGGCGATGTTGGTGGTAAAGTAGGTGGCATCCTTCTTGACGGTGGCCGTTGCCGCCGTCAGTGCCGAACCCGTCAATCCGCGTCGCGTCTCGGTTGAATATTCGGAGATGTAGCTGTTGACCTGAGTCGTCGAGAGCGCCGTCACCTGCGGCTTGATCGTGCCGGCGCTGTCGAAATTGAAAGCCTTGGCGAGCTTGACGAAGCGATCGTCCTTCAGCGTGTTGACATAGCTTTTCGGATCATAGGGATCGCTCTCCATGATCTTCTTCATCTGCGCCTTGGATATCTCGTTTTCGCCGATCCCGTAGGAGCGCAGCGCCATCTGGTAGAGTTCAGGCAGATTATCGTTGGCTGTGCTGGAGTCAGCCGTCGCATTGCTGGCGAAGAACTCGTTGATATTCTTGACCTTGGCGATACGCGTCTCGTAGTTCGCCACGGCATCCGCCTCGGCGGTGGTCTGCTCCGACTGGTAGTTGGCTGAAAATGCCGTGGTCGCTGCAGCCAGTTGCGTGGAGGTTTGCGCCACGGTGCCGGAGGCCACCGTCCCGTCGGACTGGAAGTTGAACTGGGCGACCACGCCCGAAAAGCCGACGAGCTTGGCGTAGGTGGGGTCTTCCACCGATGTCTCGAGGTCGTATTTGAGCGTGTTGTCCGACGCCTGCGCATCCAGCGACTGCAGGTTGTAGGCGATCTTGACGTAGTCGAACAGGCGCGTATCCGAGGTCAGGTCTTCGACTGACGTCACCGAGCCGATATGCGCCTTGTAGTAGGCAGCGTCGTCAGCTGCGGCGACGGAGGTGACGAATGACGGGACGGTGGTGTTGTAGGCCTCCATGACGGCAGCCTTCTGGCTGAACGTCTGTATCTGGCTGGTATAGTTGGCGGCGTAGTTTGTCGATGTGGTACTGATCTGGTCGGCGGTCTGGGCAGACGCGCCCGTTGCGACAGTGCCGTCGCTGCCGAAATTGAACTCTGTGAGCACGCTGGTCAGTCCGTTATCCGAAGCGGTTGCGGGGTCCTTCACGGAGGCCACGAACTTCGCGCCCGTAAGGGACGGGTCGATGCCGTAGGCGGTCTTGACGTAGTCGAACAGGCGTGGATCGGACACCAGCTGGTCCACCGATGTAATCGTGCCAATATTGGCCTCGTAGTAGCTCTTGTCCGCATCCGGCGTGGTGGTGGCGATCGATCCGTCGGCATTGAAGCTGAATTGCGCCGCCATCGCCTTGTCGGCGGCGCTGCCGTTGACGTTGACGAAGCTGTTCGGATCCGACACGTCGCTGGTCAGCATCGACTTCAGGAAGCTGTTCGAAATATTGGTCGGGTCGATGCCGTAGCCTTTCAGCACATAGTCCCTGAGATCGGTATCGCTGAGGAAGTCGTCGACATTCTTGACCGAGCCGATGGCCGCGTCATAGGCGTCGCTCGCAGTCTTTGCCGCCGTTTCTTCGTCCGTAAAGGATTGCTGGTAGAGGCCGATGGCGGCATCCGTCGTGTCGGACGAAGTCGATGTCGACGTCGAACCGAACATCGTCGTCAGGGTATCGCTCGACTGCGCCGTCGTCGCGGTAGAAGCGCCGAAATTGAATGCTGCGGCAATCGCCTTGTATTTCGGGTCGTTCAGGCGATTGGCAAAGCTGCTGCTATCGCTGAGGTCGCTGGTCAGTACCTGCTTCATGAACGCCTTGGCGTAGGTGAAGTCCTCCAGCCCGTACGACTTCATCGCGTAGCTGTAGAGCTGGTAGTTGTCCATCAGGTCGTCGACGGTTTTCACCTTGCCGATATTGGCATTGTAGTAATCGACCTCCCGCTTCGTCGTCGGCTGGGAGGCAACGCGCGCAAGGGTCGACGTCATGTTCTTTGTATCGAGCGTGTAGCTCAGATAGGTCGATGTCATCTACGCGCACCTTGAAGTCTACACTCGAGACCGTTTTCGAATCTTCCCGATTATCGACCTCAAACCTTACCCGGGACTTTACATCGGCCGCCACGACGCTGCGCCGGAGTGGGACGACGCGCATCGGCACATATTCATATTATGGAAACCCTGGCGGGTTCGTTTTTGCTAACCATTTGACGACGCAAACTTTTCTTAACCGCAATTTTTAAGCTGTCTGGAAGGGGGCGCGCCTAGTCTCGGGTCATCGAGAGGGCGAAAGTTCTCCGTCAAGAAGACCGGAAAACCGGCTCTCATGATAAGACAAGGGTAGAAAACGATGACCAATACCGTCCTTAAGCCTGTCTGGGCCGGAACGACACTGCGGCTCGATCCAAACCGCTTTCCGCAGCATGTCAGCTATGCCATGCGCGGTGCTACCGGCGACGTGACGATCACCATCGACTCCCGCGGCGCCGTGCTGCGCAAGGTGCTGCCATCGAGCGGTCTGCCGCTGTCGATCGCCCTGCCGAAGCGCGCCTTCAAGGGCGTTGCCGCCCGGGCCATCGACCATGGCGACGGCGAAGTGACCGTGACGCTCGAACTGCACCATGACGATCCGGATCTCTGCATCCCGCTGCTCGTCGCCCACGATCTCAGCGACATCGCTGCCGACTGGCGCACATGGTCCGAAGCCTTCAATATCCCGATGATGATGGTCGAAGCGGATGGCGTCGCTCGCCTGCTCGAAGATCATCTCGGCGGTGTGCGTACCAACGAAACGCAGCCGCGCCGCCGCCATTCGTTCTTTGCCGACAGACGCCCCCGCTTCCTGGTTCGTCGCATATCGGGCAAGATGGGCGTCACGCTCAAGATCGCCGGTCGCGAGATCATCGCCCGCGACTGAGGATCAAATACCCCTCCCCCGAAACCCGGCGCCTGCGCCGGGTTTTGCGTTTCAGCCGGGAGCGGAAAGCGCCATGGACAACAGCAGGCCGGCAAAGATGATGGCACCGACCCTGCCGTTCGAGCGGAACAGGATCAGGCACTGCGGCGCGTCTTCGATATCGAGGACGACGATCTGGTAGGCGAACATGCCGCCAGCGATGACAAGGCCAAGAAATGCGATGGGACCTGCGCCGGCCAGCGCGAAGGCAAGGAACATCAGCACTAGCGCCGCGCCATAGAGGCTTACGAGCCATATCTTCGTCTTTTCGCCGAACAGTCGCGCCGTCGAACGGACGCCGATCAGTTCGTCGTCCTCCTTGTCCTGATGGGCATAGATGGTGTCGTAGCCAATGGTCCAGAGAATGGCGGCGATGTAGAGCAGGATCGGCGGCAGCGACAGGCTACCGAAGATGCCGGCCCAGCCCATCAGCGCACCCCAGGAAAAGGCAAGCCCGAGGAAGAACTGCGGCCAGTCGGTAAAGCGCTTGGCAAAGGGGTACACCGCCACCAGTCCCAGCGACAGCAAGCCGAGGCCCACACAGAACCAGTTGAACTGCAGGAGAACGAACAGTCCGACGAGAGCCTGCAATGCAATGAATATCTTTGCCTGCTTGCGGCTGACACGGCCTGACGGCAAAGGCCGCGAGCGGGTGCGCGCCACGGAAGCATCGATATCGTGATCGATGAGATCGTTGAACGTACAGCCGGCACCGCGCATCGCCACCGCGCCGATGAAATAGAGGATGAGATGGTAGAACAGCAGCGGACCGACGAACTCGCCCAGCGTCAAGGCGGCATTGGCGGCCAAGGTCACCGACCAGAAGCACGGCCATAGCAGCAGCTGCCAGCCGATCGGCCGGTCCCAGCGTGCCAGCTGGGCATAGGGCCACAGCCACGGCGGCAAGGCCTTGTAGACGAAATTATCGGATGGCGCATCGGCGACTCGGTCGCGGAAATCGTGGCTGTTGCTCATGCGGAATGTCTAGAACATTTCAGCGTTTCACGGAAATGCGAAAATGTTGGACCTATCTGCTCTCACGCACTTCCAGACGCAAAACCGCCAAGCACTTTTGCCGAACTGTTCCGACGGGCGCCTTATCAGTTCAGCGTGAAGCCGAAGCGGTAGGTGGCGGACAGGCCGATGACGAGCTGGTTTTTGTCGCCGCGTTCACGCACCAGGCTGCTGTCGGCTGCAGGACCCTTCAGCCGCTGGTATTCCACGAAGGAGCTGGTGCTCAAATTCTTGGTTGCCTGCCAGGTCAGCGCACCGCCGACACCGACGGATTTCAGGCCGCCGCCGGGATTGTAGCGATCGAGCCCGCTGGCCGCCGATTCCTTGCCGTCGACACCGTAATAGGTATCGAAATAGTTCGCCGTCGCGAAGGTTGCCCTCGGTCCACCGGAGAGCCGCAGATCAGGGGCGATGTCGGTGAAAGCATCAACCGCCACATCGGCAACGATGCCGTTATGGGCGCGGATACCCTGGCGCACTTCGGCACGGGCGCGGATCCAATCGGTCGGGTAGACCTCGACGAAGCCACCGGCCTCTGCGCCCCATTTGACATCCTTCAGCCCGCGCAGTTCACGCCCGTCGCTCGAATCCCGGCTCGGCACAAACTTGCCGACGATGCCGGCCCGAAATGTCCCGGTATCGAGCAATGCAAAAGCCGGATTGTCGTTGCGCGAGGTAAATCGCGGCGCAGGTCCTTGCTTGCCGAAGGAGATCAGCGGCGAAAACTGTAACTTGTAGTGCTTGGCGCCCTCGAATTTGGGACCGACGAAGCCGGCAGCGCCGACGCTGACATACCAATCGCCGGACCACCAGGCACGACCGTCGCCAGCCGTGGCGGCCCCTGCCATTGTCGCAAAAAATCCAAACGAAATCAGCAGACTCGAGGTCTTGGCCATGGGAAATCCTACTACGCAATACAAAGGCAAGAGCCCGGAATGCCTAAACTTATCCGGATCGCATTACCACTTGCTTAACCAAGCGCCGAAGCTGTCCGCCCGCAGATCGTCATGGCAAAGACGCGAGGATCAGAACACAATCTTCTCCAGCGGTGCACGGCGGGCTTCGAATTCCTTGAGCTTGGCTTCGTTTTCGGCAATGTAGTTCCGGTTGTTGGGAACCGCGAACTGGTCCTTGGCGATCTGGATCTGGAAGATAAAGAGCTGCTCCCAGCGGAAGGCCATCTCCGAGCCTGCCAGGTAGAACTCCCACATCCGGAAGAATTTCTCGTCATAGAGGGCGACGGCTTCCTCCTTGCGGGCGATGAAACGTTCTCGCCAGTGACGCAGCGTATAGGCGTAATGCATCGGCAGGATTTCGATGTCCTTGACCAGCAGGTTGGCCTTTTCCAGAGCTGGCGTCGTCTCGGCCAGAGACGGGATATAGCCGCCGGGAAAGATGTATCTCTCGATGAAGGCGTTGGTAGAGAAGCTTGGCCTCGGGCGACCGATGGAATGGAGCACCATCACCCCATCATCGGCGAGCAACTCCGAGACCTTGCTGAAGAACTTGCGATAATTGCCGATGCCGACATGCTCGAACATGCCCACCGAGACGATGCGGTCGAACTTGCGTCCGCTGAGGTAGCGATAATCCTGCAGTTCGAAACGCACCCGGTCAGAAAGGCCGCGCTTTGCAGCGCGCGCGCGCGACACCTTAAGCTGCTCCTGGCTGAGCGTGATGCCGGTGAAATCGACATTCTCCGTCGATTCCGCCAGGTACATCCCCATTCCACCCCAGCCGGAGCCAATCTCGAGCACGGACTGACCGGGCTCGAGCCGCAGCTTGGCAGCGATATGGCGCTTCTTGGCGAGCTGGGCTTCGTCGAGACCGATGCCCGGCGGCTCGAAATAGGCGCAGGAATACTGCCAGTCCTCGTCGAGGAAGAGGTCGAAAAGCTTGGCCGAGAGATCGTAGTGGTGGGCGACATTGTGCTTGCTGCGGTTGACCGGCAGGCGGCTCTTCAGCTGCTGCCAGGCAATGCGGCCGATCAGCTTCATGGCGATCTTGAAATCGAACAACTCGTCCGTGGTGTTGAGCTTCACCAGCGACAGGAAATCATAGATGTCGCCCTGTTCGAGGATGAACCGGCCTTCCATGAACATTTCGCCCAGCTTCAGCGTCGGATCTGTGGCGATGGCGTCTTCCGCCTCGCGGTCGGCGGTGCGCACCGCAACGGTCTGGCCGGTGCCATCGCCGAGCAGATGCGTCTCGCCGTTGGAGAGCGTGATCTGAAGGGAGCCTTTGCGGATAATTTTGGTGACAAGAGCAAGCAGTGACGACGCCATGACGCCTCTCAATCATATGACAGACAATCAGGAAACATTATCCCCTCAAGATAGTCTGGCAAGCTTACGAACGGCGGTACAGGCACTCCGGCACGAACATTGCCGGAGTGTGACATTCTTGCAAATATATAAGCTAAGTGACTATTTTCGCTTGAGCGCATCGGCGAGCGCCGCGCCGAAGCTGCCCTGCGTCTGCGGTGCCGGGCGACTGACCTGCTGCTTTGCCGGCATCACCCGTGTTTCGGGACCGCTTCGGTTCTCGCGGGCCGGTGGCGCGGCGTCATCGCCGGCGTCCTTGCGCATGCTGAGGGCGATCCGCTTGCGCTTGGCATCGATGTCGACGACGCGGACTTTCACGACGTCGCCGGCCTTCACCACCTCATGAGGATCCTTCACGAAACGGTCCGCCAGCTGCGAGACGTGAACCAGACCGTCCTGGTGTACGCCGATATCGACGAAGGCGCCGAAGGCCGCGACATTGGTAACTGTGCCCTCCAGCATCATGCCTGGCTTTAGGTCGCTGATTTCGTTGACACCCTCGGCAAAGGTCGCCGTCTTGAAGCTCGGGCGCGGGTCACGGCCGGGTTTTTCGAGCTCGGCCAAGATATCGCGCACGGTCGGCAGGCCGAAGCGTTCATCGACGAAGGCGCGTGGATCGACCGCCTTCAGCGCGGCGCTATCGCCCATCAGCGTGCGCAGGTCGCGACCGCAGGCGGCGACAATCTTCTTGGCGACACCATAGGCTTCCGGATGCACCGAGGAGGCGTCGAGCGGCTCCTTGCCGCCGGTGATGCGCAGGAAGCCGGCGCATTGCTCGAAGGCCCGGGGCCCAAGCCGCGCGACCTTCAGGAGATCGCGCCGGGTTTCGAAACGTCCGGCCTCGTCGCGGTGGCGGACGATGGATTCGGCAATCGCCGCACCAAGGCCTGAAACGCGGGCAAGCAGCGGCGCCGAGGCCGTGTTGAGATCGACACCGACGGCATTCACCGCATCCTCGACGACGGCATCCAGCGAGCGCGACAGCTTCTGCTGGTCGACATCGTGCTGGTACTGGCCGACGCCGATCGATTTCGGCTCGATCTTGACCAGTTCGGCCAGCGGATCCTGCAGCCGCCGGGCAATCGATACTGCGCCGCGCAACGTCACGTCGAGATTGGGGAACTCCAGGGCTGCCGCTTCCGATGCCGAATAGATCGAGGCGCCCGCTTCGGAAACGATGACCTTGGTAGGCTTTGTGCCAGGCAATTCGACTAGCATGTCGCTCACCAGCTTTTCGGTTTCCCGGCTGCCGGTGCCGTTGCCGATCGAGATCAGTTCGACCTTGTGCTTGACGATGAGGGCCGCAAGCGTCGCCTGGGTGCCGCGCACATCGTTGCGTGGTTGGAAAGGATAGACCGTGGCTGTCTCGAGCAGCTTTCCGGTGGCATCGACGACGGCAACCTTGACGCCCGTGCGGATGCCGGGGTCGAGACCCATGGTGGCGCGCGCGCCGGCGGGTGCTGCGAGCAGCAGGTCCTTTAGATTGCGCGCAAATACGTGGATGGCCTCCTGCTCGGCTCGTTCACGCAGCTCGCGCATCAGGTCGAGCGACAGCGACATCGACAGTTTGACGCGCCATGTCCAGCTGGCGACCTCCATCAGCCAGCGATCGCCGGGCTTCTGGGCGCCGATCTCGTAGGCCGTGGCGATCATCCGCTCGACAGGCCTGAAGGGTGACGCGAGATCGGCGTCGATCTCGATCGTCAGCGTCAGCATCTCCTCGTTCCAGCCGCGCAGCATGGCGAGAGCCCGATGGCCGGGAGCCGTTGCCCAGCGCTCGGTGTGATCGAAATAGTCGGAGAACTTCGCGCCGGCCTCCTGCTTGCCATCGACGACCTTGGCGCGCAGCTGGGCATTCTGACGCATATGGGCGCGCAAGGTCTTCAGGAGATCGGCATTTTCGGCGATGCCCTCGGCAATGATGTCGCGGGCACCCTCGAGCGCCATCTTCACATCGGTCACCTCGTTGGCGACATAGCCCTCGGCAAGCTGCGCGGGTTCACGGCTGCGATCTTTCAGGATTGCCTCCGCCAATGGCCCTAGACCGCGCTCGCGGGCGATCTCGGCGCGGGTCCGGCGCTTCTGCTTGAACGGCAGGTAGAGATCCTCGAGCTCGGCCTTCGTGGTGACGCCGGCGATCTTGCGCTGCAGGTCGTCGGTCATCTTGCCCTGGCCGGTGATGCTGTCGCTGATCGAGCCGCGGCGCGCTTCGAGCTCGCGCAGGTAGACCAGCCGCTCGGCCAGCGTCCGCAACTGCCCGTCATCCAGCCCGCCGGTCACTTCCTTGCGGTAGCGGGCAATGAACGGCACCGTCGAGCCCTCGTCGAGAAGGCCGACCGCCGAAACCACCTGCTCAGGCCGAGCATTGATCTCGGCGGAAATGATTGCTGCGATGGAGCGGATATCTGCGGCCATGGGGATCTCTGCGTTGCTTCTGATTGGCGCGACCATAGTCCGAGAAAGCGGCAAGGCAATGATCTCAGTCAGCGCTTCCGGTGGACTCCACAGGAATTGCCGCTTGACCTTTGCGGCAGGGCTGCTTAACCGCCAAGTTCTGGCAACAAAGGGGCAGGCGATGAAAGTTCTGTTGATCGGATCGGGCGGACGCGAGCATGCGCTGGCCTGGAAGCTGGCGCAATCGCCGCTGCTGACCAAGCTTTACGCCGCTCCCGGCAATCCCGGCATCGCCGAGCATGCCACGCTCGTTGCCGTCGATACGGAAGACAACGACGCCGTTGCTGCGTTCTGCCTGTCGGAAGCCATCGATTTTGTCGTCGTCGGCCCTGAGGCGCCGCTGGTCGCCGGTCTTGCCGACCGCTTGCGCGAGGCCGGTATCGCCGTCTTCGGCCCCTCTGCCGCCGCCGCCCAGCTCGAGGGTTCCAAGGGTTTCACCAAGGACATCTGCGCCCGCTACAACATTCCGACAGGCGCCTATCAGCGCTTCGACGATGCCGGCAAGGCGAAGGCCTATATTCTCGCCGAGGGCGCGCCCATCGTTGTCAAGGCCGATGGCCTTGCTGCCGGCAAGGGCGTCACCGTGGCGATGACGCTGGACGAGGCGATTGCGGCCGTTGACGACTGTTTCGACGGCGCCTTCGGGTCGGCGGGTGCGGAAGTCGTCGTCGAAGCCTTTCTCGATGGCGAGGAAGCAAGCTTCTTCTGCCTCTGCGACGGAACTCACGCTTTGGCGCTGGCCACCGCCCAGGACCACAAGCGCGTCGGCGACGGCGACACCGGCCCGAACACGGGCGGCATGGGCGCCTACTCGCCCGCCGCAGTGATGACGCCCGAGCTGATCGAGCGGACGATGAAGGAGATCATCGAGCCGACGATGCGTGGAATGGCGACAAGCGGTATGCCGTTTTCCGGCGTATTCTTTGCCGGTCTGATGATCACCGCAAAGGGGCCGGAACTGATCGAGTACAATGTCCGCTTCGGCGATCCGGAATGCCAGGTGCTGATGATGCGGCTGAAAAGCGATCTTCTGCCGCTGCTGCTCGCTTGCGCCAACGGCACGCTCGACAAGGCGACCGCCGAATGGAGCGACGATGCGGCGTTGACCGTCGTCATGGCCTCGAAGGGCTATCCGGGCGCCTATGAGAAGAACTCCGTCATCGCGGCCCTGCCCGCAGACAGCGACGGTGCGAAAGTGTTTCATGCCGGGACAGCTTTGAAGGACGGTGCGCTGGTCGCGACCGGAGGCCGGGTGCTGGGAGTGACGGCAACGGGCAGCAGCGTCGGCGAGGCCCAGAAGCGCGCCTATTCGCTTGCAGAGCAGGTGGTCTGGGACAGCGGCTTCAGCCGCGCCGATATCGGCTGGCGGGCAATCGAGCGCGAAAAGGCCTGACTGGACGGCTCTTTCCTGCCCCAAATCCGCGTTTCCGATAAAGTTTTACCGATTCCCCTGACCGGATGGAAACAAAGGCGCGCTAATCTCCTCGCAGTATCCGATGGAGAGTTTCATGCGTCCCACGATCCTGAGTGCAGCATTCGTTTTGATCGGCAGTTCTGCCATGCTGATCGGCAGCTCCGCGATGGCGTCGTCGTTCCTGACGCTCGACGGCGCGACCCGCACCAGCGGCGACAGCATCCAGGCGAAGGTCTGCGTCGATTGCGCGCCGATCAAGCAGGAGGTCGCCAAGAAAAGCTATGTGGTTCCCGAACTCCCCGTGGGGACGCAGACGACCGTGGTGCGCCAGATCAACGGCGAGCAAAAGGTCGTCCGCACCGAAGCCTGGCTGGGCGGATCGCCGGTCGTATTCATCAGTAAGGCGTCGCCGGAAGCACTGGCCGCAGCCGGGGTATCGCCTGACGGCATCGATCGCAGTGCGATGACGGCAGCGATCGCCGCAGCCACGCCACCGGCCAAGCCTCTCGACACCTCGGATTTCCAGTTGCGCCTTCAGTAGCCCGCTCATTCCCCTCCCCATCGAACTCCAGTCGATAGGGGTGCGCCGCAAGGCAGACAGATGCGTCCCTGAAGAGAAGCAGGGGCGCATTTTTGTGTTCGCAGATGCTGGAGAGAATTGCTGCTGGTCACTCCATATTCGTGCAGTATTCCCGGCGGGAAAACGGTCATATGCGCGGTTGGGGTGACAATCGCCGGGATTAAAGCCGATAAAAGCCCTAAATATTGACAGCTTTAAAGCATTGTTAGGTGAACGCGATGCAACTTCGCCGTACCGGAAGCAGCATGTGACTTCAGCAGCAACAGATGCGCCATGATCGACGGCGCAGGATCAAGCGGTAGGATACCGCACCGGGATAATCGAACCTATTCCGTTGCGAGGCCTGATGAAGAACCTGCGAATTTCGACCCAGCTGATGATGCTGGTTACCGGCCTGATGATCGCCTTTGCTGGCGTCACCTACTATCAAATCCAGAGTTCCGCGGCAGCCATCTACCACGAGCGCTATGCACTGCTGCGCACGCAGGTCGAGTCCGGGCTGTCCATTCTCCAGCAATATTACGATCGCGAAAAAGCCGGTACTCTGACGCACGAGCAGGCGCAGACGCAGGCATTCGACGAGCTCTCCCATATCCGTTTCGAACCGGATGGGTACCTCTTTGGCTATGACGACGACGTCGTCCTGAAAATCCACTACGATCCTTCCAAGGTCGGGCTGAGCAACAAGGGCAAGCCGGATCCGAAAGGCAACATGTACCGCGACGAACTCGTCAAGGTCGGAAAGGCCGGCGGTGGCGTCGTCGATTTCTACGGGCCCAAGCCACAACAGCCTGCCGATGCGTTCTTCCGCAAGAGCGCCTATGCCAAGGTGTTCACGCCGTGGCACATCACGCTTGCGACCGGCGTCTACATGGACGACCTGGAAGCACAGGTACGGGCGACGATCTGGCAAACGCTGCTGGTCGGCCTCGTCGTCTTCGTGATCGCCATCGCAGCGGCACTTTATGTGATCCGCAGCATCTCCGGGCCACTGGCCGATGTACGCGGCGCACTGAATGCCGTCGCGGACGAAGACGTTACCCTTACGATCCCGCACACCGGCCTGCACAACGAAGTCGGCATGATGGCGAAGGCGACACAATCGCTGCAGCAGAAGATCCGCGAGCGGCATGCACTGGCCGAACTTCAGGAAGCCCAGGAACGACAGATCAGTGCCGAGCGTCAGGAGAACGTTCGCCATCAGCAGGACCAGGCCGACTTGCAGGCACGCGTCGTTGCGACCATCGGCGAATCGCTCGAACAACTGGCGAAGGGCGACCTGACCATCCGCTGCGGCGACCTCGGCACCAGCTATGCCGGACTGCGCAACAACTTCAACGAAGCCCTGTCGCATCTGGAGGCGGCAATGAGCCGCGTCAACTCCAAGGGCAACGACATCGGCGTCTCGAAGGAAGAGATCCGCCGCGCCTCCAACGAACTGTCGCAGCGCACCGAACGCCAGGCCGCCAGCCTCGAGGAAACATCGGCGGCTCTCGATGAGCTCACCGTTGCCGTCCGCCAGACAGCGGAAGGCGCCCATGAGGCCAGCAAGCGCGTCGACACCATCAGCGTCGAGGCCTCGCGCAGCGATGGCGTCGTGGCACAGGCGATCGGCGCCATGAGCGGCATCGAACAGTCGTCCACGGAGATCGGCAAGATCATCGGCGTCATCGACGAGATCGCCTTCCAGACGAACCTGCTGGCGCTCAATGCCGGTGTTGAGGCTGCACGCGCCGGTGAAGCCGGCAAGGGCTTTGCCGTGGTCGCCCAGGAGGTCCGCGAACTGGCGCAACGCTCAGCAGCGGCCGCCAAGGAAATCAAGGAGCAGATCGCCCGGTCCTCGACGCAGGTCGAGCACGGCGTGCGCCTGGTCGGCGACGCCGGCGAGGCGCTGAAGCGCATCTCCGGCCAGATCAAGGCGGCCAACGAGATCGTCTCGAAGATCGCCCACAGCGCCTCCGAACAGGATACGACGCTGCGCTCCATTTCAACGGCCATGAACCAGCTCGACGCCGCCACCCAGCAGAACGCAGCCATGGCGGAAGAAACCACGGCTTCGGCCGAAACGCTGGCCAGCGACACCGAGGAGCTGCTCGACCTGATCCGCGGCTTCCGCATCTCCGATGGCCGCCCCACCATGCAGCAGGCCCGCCGCGCTGCCTGATGCCCGGAAAAATCGACGATCTTTCCACAACCGCCGGAGCGATCCGGCGGTTTTTGCCTGCGGTGGACCTGTCGCGCACATCACGTTATCGGCAGTTGACTTGGCAGCACCGCCGCCGCGATATGGGGTTATCGGATGCGACAGCCGCAGATGAGCGAAAGGTAGCGACATGAGCAGTGCATGGCCTGAAATCACCCTGGTGCGGCACGGCGAGACGGCGTGGAGCCTTTCCGGACAGCATACGGGCCGGTCCGACATTCCGCTGACCGCAGCAGGCGAAGCAGCGGCCGTGAAACTGGCCGACCGGCTGCAGGGCCAGCATTTCGACGCCGTCTGGTCGAGCCCGTCCATGCGCGCATCGAACACCTGCGCCCTCGCCGGTTTTGGTGACCGGCGGGAGATCAAGGCGGACCTGGCGGAATGGGACTACGGTGCCTATGAAGGGGTGACGACGAAGGACATCCTGAAGACAAGTCCGGACTGGCATCTGTTTCGCGATGGCGCCCCTGAGGGCGAAGCTGCCGCCGATGTCGGTGCGCGGGCAGACAGCATCATTGCCGCATTGCGGGCGCGAAACGACCGCGTGCTGATCTTTTCCAGCGCCCATTTCCTGCGTGTGCTCAGCGCCCGCTGGATCGGCCTGCCGCCAGAAGGCGGCGCGCTGCTGGTTCTCGACACGGCGAGCATCAGCGTGCTCGGATACGAGCACGACCTCGGGGAGCCAGTCATCCGCCGCTGGAACCAGACGCAAATTTTTATGTACTGATCGGCGGCTCACCGGGGCCGCCGATAGTTAATCTAGCCGGATATCTTTGAGAAATCGGCAACCGTGCCAGTGGCTTCGCGGATCAGGCGAAGCAGCGCCAGGCGGTTGCCACGCACGGCAACGTCCTCGTCGTTGACCAGGACATCCGTGAAGAACCGGTCGACGGGCAGGCGCAGCGTCGACAATGCCGTCATCGCCGAGCGGAAGTCCTCCGTGGCGATAGCGGAAGACGCCTCCCCGGAGGCCTTGGCGACGGCCGAAAACAGATCCTTCTCGGCATCGAGCGTCAACAAAGCCGGGGTCACGGCATCGGCGACGACGGTACCCTTCTTCTCCTCGGCCGCTAGCAGCTGAGTTGCGCGCTTGGTGCCGGCAAGCAGGTTCTTGCCGTCTTCCGAGGTGATAAAGAAGGTCAGGGCCTCGACGCGGCGGGCCACCATCAGCAGGTCGTCCGTCTCCGGCGTCAGCACCGCATCGATCAGGTCGTAGCGGGCGCCCTGATCGCGCAGGTAGACTTTCAGCCGGTCATGGAAGAACGACAGCAGGTCGCGCTCGCGCGCCAGCATCTGCTCGCCGTTCGCATGGCCGAACTTCATCAGTCCGTCCGGATGCTCCTGCATCTGCTGGCGGAGGCCGGCCATTTCGACGGATTCGTCGACTATCGCCATATGGTCGCTGAGATAGCGCATGATCGGCAGGCGGATGCGCTGTTCGAGCACGATACGCACGACGCCGAGCGCTGCGCGACGGAGGGCGTAGGGATCCTTGGAGCCAGTCGGCTTCTCGTCGATCGCCCAGAACCCGACGAGCGTGTCGAGCTTGTCGGCTAGCGCCACGGTCAGTCCGACCTTGTCATGCGGCAACCGGTCAGACGGGCCGTTCGGCTTCCAGTGATCTTCGATGGCAGCAGCGACAGACGGGTCCTCGCCCTGGAGAGCCGCATATTTCCGGCCCATCAGCCCCTGCAACTCCGGGAATTCGCCAACGGCTTCAGTGCGCAGGTCGGCCTTCGCCAGCACGACGGCGCGGTCTACGAGGCCTGCATCGGCACCGGTCACCGCTGCCAGTGCTGCAGCGAGCTTGCGGATGCGCGCAACGCGCTCGCCCTGGCTACCGAGCTTGGCGTGGAAGGTGACGTTGAGGGCATCGAGCTTGGCCATGCGCTGGTCGAGCGGCTTGCCAAGGTCCAGGTTGAATTTTGCGGCCGACGCCTGCAGCGTGTCGAGGTCGGGAAGATCGCCCTGGTCGCGCTTCCAGAAGTGCAGCGCGTCGGATAGCCGGGCGCGCACGACCTTGCCGTTGCCGTGGATGATTTCCGCGCCACTGTCACTGGCCTCGATATTGGCGATCAGCACGAACTTGTTGGAAAGCGTCTCGCTGCCGTGGGGACGGGTGACGAAGCACTTCTGGTTGGTTTTGATCGTCAGGCGGATGATTTCGGAGGGGATCGTCAGGTAATCCGCCTCGAACTCGCCCATCAGCACCTGCGGCCATTCGACGAGGCCGGAAACCTCCTCGAGCAGGGCTGGATCGTCGACCAGTTCCAGTCCGCTGGCAAAGGCCAGGTTTGCTGCATCGGCAGCGATGATTTCCTTGCGGCGCTCGGCGTCGAGGATGACCTTGGCTCTCTCCAGGCCGGCAACATAGTCGTCGAAGCGCTTGACGGTGATCGCTGCGGGCGCGTGGAAACGGTGGCCATAGGTGACGTCGGAGGCGACGATACCGTCGATCTCGAAGGGAATGACGACAGTGCCTTCGTGCTCGGTACCGAAGGTGCAGACAATCGACTGCAGCGGGCGGACCCAGCGCAGCGAGCCCGGCTTTGCGGAAGCGGCACCCCAGCGCATCGTGTTCGACCACGGAAAGCTGCGGATGATGCCGGGCATGACATCGGCAATGATCTCCTCGGCAGCGCGACCGGGTTTGGCGATGATGGCGACGTAGAACTCGCCCTTCTTGGGATCGCTCTGGATCTGCGCCTCGTCGATGGACGACAGCCCTGCGGCGCGCAGAAAACCTTCGATCGCCTGGGCGTTGGCATCGCGACGGGGGCCCTTGCGCTCCTCGCGGACATCGGCGGAACGCGCGGTCAGTCCGCGAATATCGAGTGTCAGGCGCCGGGGAGTCCAGTATTCCCGCGCACCCTCGTAGGACAGGCCCGCATCGACCAGGGCGTCGGTGACAAGCTTCTTCAGGTCTCCCGCGGCCTTGCGCTGCATGCGGGCTGGAATTTCCTCGGAGCGAAGTTCAAGCAGGAGATCGGGCATGTCAATATTCCTCACCCTCCCCGAGAGGTGGAGGGTCGGCACTCAGTGCCGGGGTGGGGTGAAAACGGTCGGCTTCTGCTAGCAAAATTTGTCGCTGCTGCACAATGGCAAATATGGTGTCGAGGACCGCGTCAAGCTCGGAGAGGACATCGGCATTCCAAAATCGGATAACTTGATAACCTTGGCTTTCGAGGAAACTCGTCCGTTCGAGATCGTAGCGCCCGGCGGCGGCTTCAGCATGCTGGCTGCCGTCCAGCTCGATGATCAGACCGATCTGATGACAGGCAAAATCCGCAAAGTACTTACCGATAGGGACCTGCCGTCTGACATGCGTACCCTCAATGGGGATGCGCCAGAGATGGCGCCATAACTTTACCTCCGCATCCGTGGCATCAGCGCGGAGCCGACGGCTGTTGGCCACCTTAAAACGGCTCAGCTGTGAAGGCTTTTTTGGCATGCTTGGCTCCCTTTGACGCGCTGCACGGCGAGCTTGCAAATGGCACACCCTCCCCTTGAGGGGGAGGGTCGGCGCGAAGCGACGGGGCGGGGTGATCCGCCTCACAAACGGGTATGGCCCCTGGTTTCAACAACCATCACCCCCACCCGCGGCTTCGCCGCGACCTCCCCCCTCAAGGGGGAGGTAAATACTGCCACTTACCGCGCGCCCTCAACTCACCAGCCGCCGCCGCCTCCACCGCCGCCGCCACCTCCGGATGAGCTGCCACCGCCGCTGCTGGAGAAGGCGCTGTCGGAGGTGGAGACGGGAGCCGGGATCGTCGAGGCTATGGTCGAGGCCATCGATGAGGAGAAGCCGCCGATGCGGTCCGAGAAACTGTCGGCACCGAAGCTGCCGCCGTACCAGCCTGGCGCGTAAGCAACGCCGCCGATGGCGGCTGCGGCAAACCAGCTCTCGAAGCTTTTAGTCCAGGGCTTTTCGACGCCGAGCGCCACCGCATAGGGGAGCAGCGTTTCGAAATGCTTCGGCGACATGGTCGGAGCGCCCTGCATGTTCATCCGGTCCTTTTCGGCGAGCGTCAGGTACTGCCGGAGCCCGGCGATGCCATCCATCACCCTGGCGCCGAGGGCAGTCGGCGCGCCCATCAGGAAGAAGAAGACGCAATTGGCAGCGAAGATGCCGATGATCGCGACCGTCAGCGGCAGGTCGCCGACGATGGCGGGCGACGAGGTCTGCGCAGCGAAGAGGATGGCGACGACAGAGACGGCGACAAAGGCGATGAAGGCAAAGACCAGTACCGCGAAGACCTTGCGCACCGTGCCTGCATTGGGACGGAACGACCTTCCAATGAAGGCGGCGACCGCGACGCCGAAAACCGACAGCATGCCGGGCACGATGATCAGCGGCATTGCATTTTCGTGCAGCCGGCCGAAAACGACGATGCAGACGAACACCACCAGCGACAGCACGATGCCACCGAACGTGTAGAGCGCGTTGCTCTTGTAGTAAGCGTCGCGATGTTCCTTCTCGATCGCGTCGCGGAACGCCTCGCCGGTTGCCTGAACCTTTTCGCCGTGGGCCTTGTCGATGACCAGCGCGTCGTCCTTGCCGCCAATCGCGTTCAGCAACGTCTGCTCGCCGGCATCGAGCTTGCCGGCTGCAGTTTTGGCCGTGCGGCGGATGACGATGCTGCTGTCAAGATCTTCCAGCACGACGTAGCCGTTGACGGCGAGATTGAGCGCGGCGGAGGACAGTGCGGTCCAGCCGCCGGAGGAAAAGCCGCGATTGTCTATATAGTTGACCAAGGCTGGCGAGGTTCCTTCAGGCGCATCCCAGCGGGGTACGACGACACCGCGGTCGGGGTCGCGGCCAACCTTGACCCAGCTGCGTCCATAGTACGCCAGCACCAGCAACAGGCCGATACCGGCGATGATGAGGTCGCTGTTGTCGCGCAGGAACCAGGCGCGCTGCTGGTCGACGCTCGGAGCATCGACGGCGCCCTTTGCCAGCTTGATGGCGATCGTCAGGCCTTCCTTTGGGGCCAACGGCCGGGTGGTCTCGAAAACGACATCGCTGCCGTCCTCGCTGACCCGGGCATTCCTGCCCTTTGATCCAAGCGGCCCGGTGGCAAAATCGAGACCCTGCGGCCTGACACCTTCGGGCAGCATGACCGTTGCCGACGCCTGTTGGATCGGGAACACCCATCCGGTACCGGTGACGTTCCAGTACAGCTCGTCGTAGTCGTCGAAATAGCGGGTCTGGCGGTTGGTCTTGTAGGTGAGCTGAAATTCATGGCGTCCGGGGCTGAGGGTGACGTCGGCAGACCCGATATAAATGCGGATGCCGCCTTCGATACTCTCGCTGCGCCATTGCTCAGGGCTGCCATCGCGGCTAACCGATTGAACCGTAAGATCGACGGTCGCTGTCCTGCCGTACGCATCCTGGAACGTCAGCGGGAAATCGCGGAAAATGCCATGGCGGATATCGCGACCCTCGGCATTGACGCCGATTGTCTCGGTCACCTGCATCGAGGCGTCCTTGTCGAGGATGATGGCCTGCTGGAAGGCGGTGATGACCTCCTGCGCCGATGCAGCCCCGGTAACGAGCAGCCCAAGACACAGCAGACAAAGACGTGCGGCAATCCGTATCACGATGCGTTCCCCCGAACCCAGTGTAGCGCGCGCCGCGAAACGGTTTCGCTAGCTGGCGTCGTCCGTATAAGTCACCCCCAGCGATGCCAGCACCTGCCAGTAATCAGGGAATGTCTTGGCAACGCAATCGGGATCCAGAATGGTAATCCCGTCGATAACAAGACCAGCCAGCGCAAAGCTCATCGCAATGCGGTGATCGGCAAAGGTATCGATTTCCGCTTCCAGACGCTGTCCGGCGAGGCTCGGATCGGCAGCAACGATCAGGTCGTCGCCCTCCTCCGTCGCCAGCCCTTCGCGGATGGCGTTCAGGCCGGTCGACAGGGCGCGGATACGGTCGCATTCCTTGACGCGCAGGTTGGCGATACCGACGAACCGGACCGGAGTTTCGTTGAACGCGGCCAGCACGGCGATGGTCGGGATGGCGTCCTGCATTTGCGATCCGTCGATGACACCAGGCATATGCGGAAAGGCCGAAATCACCGCATGGGCCTTGGCATCCGGCTGGGTAAATGCGTCTGCCGGCGTGCCGATGTCGATGGCCCCGCCGCTGAGCACTTCGGCACCCCAGAGATAGGTGGCCGCCGATGCATCTGGCTCGATGTGGAAATCGGTTGCCGTGTAGCCGGTCGGTTGAATGGTCCAGGAGACGCCGTCGCGCTGCTCTACCTTCGCTCCGTAAGCCTGCATGACATCCAGGGTCAGGTCCACATAGCCGCGCGCGCCGATGTCTGCACCTGCAAGGGTTACGGTGACGGGCTGGTTTGCGCCCGGCGATGCCAGAGGTGCAGCCATCAACAATGCCGAGACATATTGGCTGGAAAGGCCGGCATCGACTTCCACCCGGCCAGAGCCGAAATGGCCGTTGCCACGCACTGTCACAGGCGGGCATCCGGTCGGGGCTTCAACATCGATGCCGAGCGATTTCAATGCTGTGACCAGCGGTCCTATAGGCCGTTTACGCATATGCTGGTCGCCATCGACGACCACGGTTCCAGCAACGCTTGCCACAGCCGCCGTCAGGAAGCGCGTCGCAGTGCCGGCATTTCCAAGAAACAAGGGCTTTTCGGGCGCAGACCACACACCCGTGCCGGTGACGATGAAAGTCGTGCTATCCGGTTCCTCGACGCTGACGCCCATGGCGCGCAGCGCATCGGCCATGTATCGGGTATCATCGCTTTTCAACGCGCCGGTCAGCCGGCTGGTGCCCTTGGCGAGGCCGGCCAACAGCAGCGCACGATTGGTAATGGACTTCGATCCGGGCGGCATGGCGCGACCGGTGAGCGGCTTGCCCGGCGGAATAATCGTGAGTTTTGCTCTGCCCATCGTCAATCTCTTCCATCTGCCAACGAAACGGTAACCCGGCAACAGGTTCTATCGCCTCCATATCCGTCGCAAAACCATTCCGAAAGGGGAAAGATCTAGAATTTCACGGATGGAACGGCGCGATCGGCTTCATTGGTGACCTCGAAATAGGGACGCTTGGCAAAACCGAACGGGCCGGCAACGAGATTGTTCGGAAAGCTCTCGACCTTGACGTTCAGATCGCGGGCAGCGCCGTTGTAATAGCGCCGCGCCATCTGCAACTCGCTCTCCATCGTTTCCAGCGAGGCCTGCAGCTCGGAGAAATTCTGGTTGGCCTTGAGGTCCGGATAGGCTTCGGCCAGCGCCATGACCCGGCCGAGAGCTTGCCCGAGCAGCCCTTCGGCGACACCGCGAGCGGCGACATCGCCTGATGGCACGGCCTGCGCCTGGTTACGCAGGGAGACCACCTCCTCCAGCGTCGATTTTTCGTGGGTGGCATAGCCCTTCACGGTTTCGATCAGGTTGGGGATCAGGTCGGCGCGGCGCTTCAGCTGCACGTCGATGCCGGACCAGGCTTCTTCGGCCACCTGCCGGGCACGCACCAGACCGTTGTAGACAAAGATCACATAGATCGCGGCCAGCACAGCCACGCCCAGAATAATGTACATCGTCAAGCCCCCAGAACGACAGAGAAGTGCGCCGGACCCTATGCGTTCCCGGCGCCGATGTCATGCGTCATTTCAGGGTCGATCTACGAGCGGTTCAGGCCGCCTGCATGACGTTGGCCCCGCCAGCATCGGTCAGCAGGAAGGCCTCGCCGCAAGCCTTGGCGAGCGTTCTCACACGCAGGATGTAGCTCTGGCGCTCGGTGACCGAGATCACGCCGCGCGCATCGAGCAGATTGAAGACGTGGCTGGCCTTGATGCACTGGTCATAGGCCGGGAAGACGCATTTGTGCAGGACCCGTTTGTCGCCCTCGCCCGGCGCGCCTGATGCCAGAAGCGCCAGGCACTCCTTCTCTGCGTCGATGAAGTGGCGATGCAGCATCTCGGTGTTGGCGAACTCGAAATTGTGGCGCGAATACTCCTGCTCCGCCTGCAGGAAGACGTCTCCATAGGAGATCTTCTCGTCGCCCTCGCGGCCGTTGAAATTGAGGTCGTAGACGTTATCGACGCCCTGCACATACATGGCCAGCCGCTCGAGACCGTAGGTCAGTTCGCCGGCGACGGGTGCGCATTCGATGCCGCAAATCTGCTGGAAGTACGTGAACTGCGAGACTTCCATGCCATCGCACCAGCACTCCCAGCCGAGACCCCAGGCGCCCAGCGTCGGGCTTTCCCAATCGTCCTCGACGAAGCGGATGTCGTGCAGCAGCGGATCGAGACCGATGGCGGCCAGCGAGCCGAGATACAATTCCTGCAGGTTCGGCGGGTTCGGCTTGAGGATCACCTGATACTGGTAATAGTGCTGCAGGCGATTGGGGTTTTCGCCGTATCGGCCATCGGACGGGCGGCGCGACGGCTGCACATAGGCTGCCTTCCAAGGCTTCGGACCGAGCGCGCGCAACGTCGTCGCGGGATGGAAGGTACCGGCGCCGACTTCCATGTCATAGGGCTGCAGGACCGCACAACCCTTATCCGCCCAATAGGCATGCAACGTCAGGATCAGCGCCTGGAACGAGCGCTTCGGGTTCATGTGATCGGGAATGGCTGCAGCCGTCATGATGGGGATCCGAATTGCGGTAAGAAGCGCGACTGGTGCCATGGGAGGGGACAGGGGTCAAGATAACAAGTATAGAGAAACACCGGCTTCATCGGAGAAGGACAATGAACGTCAAGACAGAGATTACCCTTACCGAAGACTATTTGCGCTATGCGGAACGACTGGTCGAGGAGGGTATCTATCCGTCGATCTCGAGCGTGGTGGAAGCTGGCATTGCCCGGATGATGCTTCAAAATGAAACTTCCGCCGAAGATCCTGTGGGACTGACAGATGAAATCCGGCGACGGATGGCCTTGCCTGTCGGTGACTGGTTACCGTGGGACGGCGCTGACATGGCCGAGCGCGTGAAGAAAAAGCTGAGCGCGCAACACAACATGTAAGGCCATCCATGCGCTATACGATCCGTAGGCACCCGGCGGTCGAAGACGATCTTTTTGAGACCGTTTCGATGATTTCGGACTATGCCGGCATTGCAGTCGGACTGGCAAAGACAGATGAAATCGTGAATTTCATTGCGTCGCTCGCAGACTTTCCGAAAATCGGCACCGTGCGTGACGAAATCTATACCGGGTTACGCGCTATACCGGCCTCTGAAAAAGCAGTTGTTTGTTTCACCGTCGACGACCCAACACGCACTATCCTAATAGTCTGCATCAGCTATGCAGGAGCCGATTGGGTTTCGCGGGTCCGGCATCGGCGCTAGCGATGCACTCGCGGTGCAGCTAGCCTGGTCAATCATTTGGCACTGCACGCATTTCGCAGGTTTGATCCGGAACTAGCATCCCGCGACCCGCTATTCCTCGTCCCTCTTCAGCCGGTATTCGCCCGTCAACGGATCCTTGACGAGCGTGCCCATGGCGCCGGTGCTGCGCTCGCGCTCCTGGCGCTGCGACTGCTGTTGCAGCCGCTGCGCCGCGTTGATGAAGCGCTTGTAGATCAGCCAGCAGACGCTGCCGATAACGATGATGAAAATGAGCTGCGCCATGCCGGGGCTGTTCCGTTGTTATAATCCGTATCGGCCCCATAGTGCCTTTTCTTCTGCGGCTTCCGCAAGCCCGGATGCAAGACCTGCGGCAATGCTGTCAAGGCCGGGCAAGGCGATGCTTGGCGCCTTTCTTCCGAACAGGCCGCGCGACGACGAGACGAGCTCGATTTTCGTCTTTTCGCCATAGCGTTTCTTCAGCTCCTGGCGCATTTCGCCGAGGCCGTCGATGAGGCCGAGCTCCAGTCCCCTTGTTCCCGTCCAGAACAGGCCGGAGAAGATCGTATCATCGTCCGCCTTTATCAGGCCGGCGCGGCGCTCGCGGACCATGTCGATGAAAATCGTGTGGATCTCGAGCTGCAGGCTCTTGAGATAGTCGATGTCCTTCTCCTTTTCCGGCTGGAAAGGATCGAGGATCACCTTGTTGCTGCCGGCGGTGTAGACACGCCGCTCGACGCCGATCTTCTTCAACAGTTCGGGAAAACCGAAGCCGCCGGAGACAACGCCGATAGATCCGACGATCGATGTCGGGTCGGCGATGATCTCGTCGCCGGCGAGCGCAATCATGTAGCCGCCGGAAGCAGCCACATCCTCGACGAACACGAGCACCTTCTTCTTCTTCTCGACCGCGAGGTCGCGGATGCGATTGTAGACCATGCGCGACTGGACGGGCGAGCCACCCGGCGAGTTGATGACGATGGCAACCGCAGGTGATGCCTTCATCGAAAACGCCTTGTCGAGAGCGTGGCCGACACTGGCCAGATTGAGGGCTGGCCGGAAAGGGCTGCCACCTGCCATGATCGTGCCGCTGAGGCGAACAACGGGGATCACCGTCCCCTCCTTGCGAAATCGCTTCGGCAGCAGTCGTCTCAGCAGTCCAGCCATCGTCAAACCCTTGTTTTGGTCCCGTTCAAGTCACAAGCATGTATGAATTGAAACGGCAAACACAATGGCTGACGGGACGAAAGCGGGGGAAGAGCGCAGCGCGCCCTGATTTGCAGGGTGACTGGCTGCAGATTTGTGGCGTTCTGCGCAAGCGGTGGAGCAATCAGATTACGGAGCGGATCAAGGATGGCATTTGGAGCTGTCTGCACTCGTCTCGGGAGATCCGATCTGTCTGGCGCCTGTCGTCACGATGGCTGTAAAGTCGTTCTGCGCTGCATAGATAAGGCGCTCCAGATCGGCGTAGGCGGAAGGTTCGAGCTCTCTCGCCTTCAGGACAAGTTGACGTTGGACGACCAGGCAATCTTCCTGGCGTTGGTAGATCGCCTTGTAAGACCCAACTTCGTTGCTGATATCGACATCCCTGGGCGCAGTAGCAATCCTGAAAGAGGCGGGCATGGCGACGCTATAAGCCCAGTTGAGATCACGAACGGGCAACTCCATGGGCGTAAAACGCCTGCCCTTCCGGTCGAGAAACGATCGCAGCTCATCGATCGGATCGAACAGGGGCGGCGATGGCAACACGAACGCACCGCCCGCCGGGTCTATTCCATGGGGACTATGCCAGTCCATCGTCAGTTTGAAAGGATGATCCATGTCCTCCGGCCCGCTCGTCACAAGCCGGCCAAAGCCGCCTTCGGGCGTGTTTCGGAGCTTGCGGTCGATCCGGCGGTTGTTTTCATCGGGGTTTTGCAGGGCCGAGCGGAGCGACATTTCGATGCTTGGTGACATCGTCGCGGTCGCCTGGCCGAGGATGGTTCCGTCGTCGTTGATGCGTATGGAGCCTTTGGTGACGAATTGCTCGGTTTCAGGCGTCATCTCAGGCGTGCGACGAACCTCGGAATGCTCGCCAGCGACAATGGCGAGCTTGCCGCTCAGTCCCTGATCGAGGACACCAAACGGGGTGAAGGGGCTGGTCGGGTTGGCGAAGACATCGAAGTCGGGCAGATAAATTATCGCGTGATTGATCTCGTAGGGCGACCAGAGCGGAAGCGGTCTGGCCCGATTGCTCCAGTCGATGAGTGCCGGCTGGGAGCGGATGCCTTCTGCAGAAAGAAGGGCTTGCATCAACGTAACGTGGTCTTTGCAATCGCCATAACCGTTTTTCAAGATGGTCGCTGCGTCATGCGATTCGTAGCCGTCGTCATCGCTCATGTAAACGGCGAGATAGCGGATGTTCTTGGCGCACCAGTCATAGATGGCGCGTGCTGCGTCGAGCCCCCTGCGATCTCCGACGATACTCTTGGCGAGCGCGTCGATCTCTGCCGTGACAACCGGCTTGCCCTTGTTGACGCGGTAGTAGATGTCGCCGGCTTCGTTGTAACTGCGCAGCGAGGTGCCGAGAAACAGCGGCTCGAACTCCACGAGGGAGGCCATATGCTGCTCTTTGTCACCGGCCGAGACGTTCCGCAGGCTGGCGTCGGCGACGATATGACGAATGCCGTTCGCCGTCGTGTCGGAGACTGCGAAACCACCCTGGCTGGCGATGGTGAAGGGAAGTGTGGCAGGCATGTCGATGACCACCTGCTCGTTGGCGTCTCGAAACGGGTCGAGCCATGCCGCCGGGTTGAAGCCCATCAGGGACGGTTTGGAGACGACTTCCTCGATCTCGTAGTGAACATGGCTGCCGGTCGTCACCGCAGGCATGACAACCGTTGTCGTCAGCGAGGATACGAAGCCCGGCGCGTCGCGCGAGGCGGCACTTGGACGGGTGAATATGGCATCCGGTGCCGGTTCGTGACGAACGCCGTTGGGTCCATCGACCCACCCTTTTATAAAACGAAACGACGTTCTGGCAGGGTCATATGTCATTGCAAACTGCGACAGATCCTTGATCTGCGCTTGCTTTTGCACGAAGTCGTCGATGACCATCGTAAACTTGTATGTATAATCCGACGCGACTTTGTAATGAATGCTTTCAACCCTTTCAATGGGTTGGTCGGCATGACTTTCTCGGGCGAGGACTAGAATACTCGCTGCGCACAGAAGCGTTTGGACGGCAAGATTTGCCAAGGTGCATGAGCGCGACGACCGGGAAGGCAAATCGTTTTTCATTGCAATCACCTTCGTGGACGACGAGTGGGCAGGCGGCATGCCACAAGCATCACCCCGATATTAGGCGAAAATGAAATCAGGCTGAAGGTAGCGCAAGTGCCTCCTACTCCCGTGGCGAAGTAGGTAGCGCGGTCCGGACTTAGGCGATTGATCCGTAACTTTTACGCGCCCCAGCCTTATCAGCTGGCCGCCAGCGCGCGGGTGGTGGAGTGGTTTGGGTGGAGGGCTGCGTTGAGGGCGTATTGGCTGAAGCGTGCGATGTCGGCTTTGAGGAGGGATGCGGCGCTCTCGGCAGCGACTTCAGTGTGATCGATGCATCGCGCTTTGCCGGTTGCCACGACTTGCTTTGGCGGGTCTTGGAAGGACACTGGGAATGTTGCGAGGCCGCGGCGGATCAGTTGGCCGGAAATCTCCAGATGCACGCGTGGACTGATGCTGTCGTGGCTGGCGAGGAAAACTGCACGGCGCAGAGGTTGCGAGCGGTGGGAGGAGAGTATGTCGAGGAGCTCGATTGTCCTTACGAACGGAGCGGCGTCCGGCTGATGGGGGAGGAAGGGAATGAGCACGAGATCCGCCATGGCAAAGGCGATCGCGGCGATCTGGTCCCCGGCACCGGAGAGGTCGATGACAAGATGTTCATGGGTTCGGGCGAGGGCTCTGGTCTCCTCGATGAACTGCCTTCCGCAAACCGGATTTCGCACCGATGTGTCGCGCGGAAATTGCAGGTGGGTTTCCAGAGCAAACCGTTCCAGGCAGTCGTAAAGTGCGGCACCAAACCCCTCGTTCAATAGTTCGTTCGCTACGGCAGCGGCAGCGCGCCCTCCGATTTCCGACCGGCTATTTGCAAAGCAGATGATTGCCAAAGATGCCCCTTCCCGGCCAACCCTTGCGAACATGGGGCGCAGGGGTCAAGGACGCGTCTTCATGACTGTTTGATGACGAATATATGACGTATAAATTATTAACAATAAATATAAACATCTTGCCCATAGCTGAATACCGACACGATTTATGGCCTTGTAGCGCTGTTATCCGGCGTTATCGCACCACGCGCCGCGCCCACCGAAGCCGATGCGCGCGCTATCCCTCCGCCCCCGATCAGCCTGACCATCACATCGCTCTGCTGCCGCAAATGACCCCGCCACGGCAAATTTTCTCGTCACATAAATTTCTTGTTGCGAATGACTTGCATTATCATTCTAAACAACTAGTCTTGCATTGCAGCATACAGACGAGGACACCATGGACGCGATCAAACCGAAAACCGATGCCGGCTGGCGGCAGGACAGCCTCGACCTCAGCCTTGCCGACGTGCATGGTTCGGTGGACACCCAGAAGAGCGGATCGAAGCTGCGCCGGATGATGGCGTTTGCCGGGCCGGGCTACCTGGTGGCGGTCGGCTACATGGACCCCGGCAACTGGGCGACTTCGCTCGCGGGCGGCTCGAAATTCGGCTATGCGCTTCTCTCGGTGGCGCTTCTGTCCAACCTGATGGCCATCGTGCTGCAGGCTCTGTGCGCCCGGCTCGCCATCGCCAGCGGCCGCGACCTGGCGCAGGCCTGTCGCGATGCATTTCCGCGCTATGTCGCGGTACCGCTCTGGGCACTCGCCGAAATCGCCATCATCGCCACCGATATCGCTGAAGTCATCGGTACCGCCATCGGGCTCAACCTGATCTTCGGCATGCCGCTGGAACTGGGCGTGCTGCTGACGGCGCTCGACGTATTTCTCATTCTCTATCTGCAGCGGCTCGGTTTCCGCTGGATCGAGGCACTGATCATTACCCTGCTTGGCGTCATCGCCTGCTGCTTCGCCTTCCAGATCGCCCTTGCCGATCCGGATTGGGGCGGCGTCATCCGTGGCTTCCTGCCGACCACAGACATAGTCCGTAATCCGGAAATGTTGTACCTGGCACTCGGCATCCTCGGGGCGACCGTCATGCCGCACAATCTCTATCTGCATTCAGGCATCGTACAGACCCGCAAATACGGGAAGACCCTGCCGGAAAAGCGCGAGGCGCTGACGTTTGCAACGATAGACTCGACGGTGGCGCTGACATTTGCGCTGCTGATCAACGCTGCGATCCTCATCCTTGCCGCTGCCGCCTTCCATGCCCACGGCAAGACCGACGTGGTCGAACTCGGCGATGCGAGCTCGCTGCTGGCGCCACTGCTGGGCATGGCGATTGCGCCGACCCTGTTCGGCATTGCTCTTCTCTGCTGCGGCATCAATTCGACGGTGACCGCGACGCTGGCAGGCCAGATCGTCATGGAAGGCTTTCTGCAGATCAGGCTGAAGCCGTGGATCCGCCGGGCAGTGACGCGCGGTCTGGCCATCATCCCGGCCTCTATCGTCACCATCTGGTTCGGCGACGAGGGTACGTCGGAACTGCTGATCCTGACCCAGGTGGTGCTCAGCCTGCAGCTTTCCTTCGCCGTCTTCCCTCTGGTGATGTTTACCTCCGACAAGGCGAAGATGGGTGCCCTGGTGGCTCCGCGCTGGCTGAGTGCAATTGCCTACCTGATTGCCTTCGCCATTGCCCTTCTGAACATCAAGCTACTGGGAGACATCTTCTTCTAGTAATTCCAGCAAACGCGCTGAGCGGTTTTGCGTCCGGAAATGCGTGAAAACAAAGAAAGACCCGTTACCGTCGACGATAGGCAATGCGTCCGTTGTTGAGGTCGTCGACGAAAGGCATGAACTGGTTGCTGCCTTCCTCGTGCATGACGAGCGGATAGCGCAGCGCCAGGCGGGCCCTCGATCCCTTGATAGCGGTCGCCAGGATCCGCACCGCACTTTCGCCGTTGCGCGGGTGGATGGCGGTGATCTCGATCCCGCCGAAACGCCGGCCGCAGGCAGCAATGATCTCGCCCATCGATTCCGGACGGGCAATCAGCGAAAGCTGGCCGCCAGGGACCAGGATGGCGCTGGCTGTGCGCAGCCAGGTCTCGAAAAGGCCTTCCGTCATGGCATGCGCCTCCGCCCTGAGGGGGTCGGGCGTCAGCCGATCGCTGCCGTCGTTGAAGGGCGGGTTCATGATGACGTGGTCAAATTTGTTGTCGGCAAGGCCCACAGCATTGCGTCGCTTGCCTGTCAGCGTGACATCGGCACTGACGACCGATATCCGGCCGGCAAAACGGCTGTTTTCGGATAGCGCGAGGCTCTTTTCGGCAAACTCGACCATTTCCTGAGAGCGTTCGAATAGTGTGACCTCGGCACGCTCGAGGCGTGAGGCAACGGCAAAACCGGCAGCGCCGGCACCGGCGCCGAGATCGGCAACCCTGATGGCGCGGCTGTCGTCAACGAGTGAGGCTAGCAGCATGGCATCCATGCCGGAGCGATGTCCCCGACCCTTCGGCTGGACGATATGGAACGCGCCGCGATGAAAAGCGTCGATGGTTTCGCCGGGTTCGTTCATCGCCGCTCTCAGCGCCGCTCGGCGCGCAACTCGTCGCCAAGGCCGGCGTCTATCAGGATGCGGCGGGCCTCGATGGCGCGGTCCCCGTCGACCAAGAAGCGACGCGGCAACATGCCGAGCGAGCCTTCGAGAATGCTCATTGCCTCATCGGCAACCATGCAGCGGATACCCGCATCCTTCATCAGGCTTTCGGCGAATGAAAGCGTGACGGGATCGTTGGTGCGTATCAATTCGTGCATGAACCTGGCGTTTCCTGTCAATTTTGCGCGACCGGACAATTCGCCCCTTGCCGCGTCCCCTGCCCCTTCTTATTGTCGTTTTCACAAAATGAACAGGAGTTCGGGACGTTGGGCGTCGTGATACCGCTTGAAGAAAGCAAAAACAGACTGGCCTCCGTCAAGCCGCTGGTCGACCTGACCAAGGCAGATATGGAGCGTGTCAACCAGTTGATCCTTTCCAAGGCTGGATCCGATGTGCAGATGATCCCGGAGGTCGCGGAGCATCTGATTTCCTCCGGCGGCAAGCGTTTGCGGCCGATGCTGACGCTCGCCTCTGCAGCGCTTTTTGGCTACAAGGGCGAAAACCACGTCAAGCTGGCGACCTCTGTCGAGTTCATGCATACGGCAACGCTGCTGCATGACGACGTGGTCGACGAGAGCGACTTGCGCCGTGGCCGCTCCACGGCCCGCATGATCTGGGGCAACCAGGCGAGCGTGCTGGTCGGCGACTTCCTGCTCGGCCAGGCATTTCGTATGATGGTGGATGTCGGATCGCTGGAAGCGCTCGATGTGCTGTCGACGGCGGCCTGTGTCATTGCCGAGGGCGAAGTCCTGCAGCTGTCGGTCGCCAAGAACATGGAGACCACCGAGGACGACTATCTCTCGGTCATCCGCGCCAAGACGGCGGCGCTTTTTGCAGCGGCTGCGGAAGTCGGGCCGATCGTTGCAAATGGCGGCAAATCCGGCCGCAATGCGTTGAAATCCTACGGGACCAATCTTGGTCTCGCCTTCCAGCTGGTTGACGATGTGCTCGACTATGGTGGCAAGGCCGTCGATCTCGGCAAGAATGTCGGCGACGATTTTCGCGAGGGCAAGATCACCCTGCCGGTCATCCTCGCCTATCGCCGGGGCACCGAGGAAGAGCGTGCCTTCTGGCGCGACGCCATAGAGAACGGCAACAGCAGCGACGCCAATCTCGAAAAGGCCTTGGGTTTGATCACCAAGTACGGCGCCCTCAACGACACCATCGGACGGGCCGTCCACTACGGCACGATTGCGCGAGATGCCCTGGCACCGTTGCCGGACAGCCCCGGCAAATCGGCCCTGATGGAAGTCATCGACTTCTGCATCGAGCGCGTTAACTGACAAGCGACGAGCTGTATTTCTTGCGGGGCCGCTTCAAAAAAGCCATCCTGTTGTGAATCAGTGCTGAAAGAATGCATGGCGCGACCGGCTTCCGGTTGCCCTCCAAGAAAGGTTCTCTAATGCGGCAAACACTTGCCATTCGTTTGCTTTCGAGCGCAGCTCTCGCCGCGTTCATTTCGGTGACTGCGATCAACGTGCTGCACGCTGAGGATGCGTCCAAGAAGGCAGTGGATGCGAGCGATACGGTGACCTTCGAGCCGGACCGCGTCGATACCTTTTCCGGCGCCTTTCTTGCCGCCCGCACGGCCGATGTCGACCATGACTACATCAACGCCATAGCGCTCTACAAAAAGGCGCTGATGATCGAGCCGGGCAACCCGGAAATCCGCCAACGCCTGATGATTTCGCTGCTGCTCAACGGCAATATCGACGAAGGCGTCAAATATGCCAACGAACTGAAGTCCGACCCGACGGTCGAGCGGATCACCACAATCGTGCGCGGCATGGACGCCATGCGCCGCCACGATTACAGCGCAGCCCAGGCTATCCTCAAATACACCGGCCCGAACGACCTCGACCGGATGATGAACGGGCTGCTTGCCGCCTGGGCGCAGGTCGGCGCCGGACGCGGCAAGGAAGCGCTGGCGATGGTCGACAAGATGCAGGGGCCGAACTGGTTCGACATCTTCAAGAACTACCAGGCCGGCACCATCGCCCTTGTCATCGGCGATACCAAATCGGCTCGCACGCACCTCAACAGCGCCGTGCTCGACAAGGACGGCGGCGCCACGGCACCGGACACCTACATGCGCGCCGTCATGGCGCTTGCCTCGCTCGAAGCCAAGGAAGGCAACAAGCAGAAGGCGCTGGACGCAATCTCCGTCGGCGACAGCATGATCAGCAATTTTGCGCCGCTGAACGCGCTGCGTGACAGCATCGGCAAGGGTGAAAAGCCGGAGCAGGCCGTGACCAACGCCTCGCAGGGGGCCGCATCCGTGCTGTTCTCCGTTGCCGCCGCGCTAAACCGCGATGGCGCCGAAGACGTGGTATCGCTGTACCTCGAGACGGCGAATGCGCTGGACCCGAAGAGCTCGGACACGCTGGTGCTGCTCGGCGGCATTGCCGAAAAGCAGGACCAGATGGACCGCGCCATCGCCTTCTACAAGCAGGTGCCGCCGGGATCGCCAATGGCCCGTATCTCTGAACTGCAACTCGGGCTGGCGCTGGCACAGGGCGGCAAGTCCGAAGATGCGCTCAAGCACCTGAAGTCGCTGATCGAGTCCGATCCGAAGGATATCCGCAGCTACCTTGCCTATGGCAACGTGCTGTCTCAGGCCAAGAACTACCAGGCGATGGCCGACAACTATGACAAGGCTGTCGAGGTCATCGGCCCAGTGCCGACCAAAGCCGACTGGAACATCTTCTACCAGCGCGCTATCGCTTATGAGCGCCTGAAGAAGTGGGACATTGCCGAGCCGAACTTCAAGAAGGCGCTCGAGCTAAACCCCGACCAGCCGCAGGTGCTCAACTATCTCGGCTATTCCTGGGTCGACATGAACCGCAACCTCGACGAGGGGCTGGCGATGATCAAGAAGGCTGTCGATGCGCGACCTGACGACGGCTACATCGTCGATTCGCTCGGCTGGGCCTATTTCCGCCTCAACCGCTTCGACGATGCGGTCAAGGAACTGGAACGCGCCGTGCAGCTGGAAGCCGGCGATGTCACCGTCAACGACCATCTCGGCGATGCATACTGGCGCGTCGGGCGTCGTCTCGAGGCCGTCTACCAGTGGAACCGGGCGATTACCTACAAGCCGGAAGAGGCCGACCTGCCGCGTCTGAAGGACAAGATCGCCAACGGCCTGCCGCCGCTCGACGACCCCAAGGCTGCGGAGAAATCCAAGCCGCCGGCAGCAGTCCCGGCCGAGACCCCGCCAGTCGACAAGAAATCCTGACGACCGATGCCATCGATTTTTGACGCGGGCGCCTTCGACCTCACGGAAGAGGCGCCCGCGAAAATCAACCTTGCCCTGCATGTGACGGGGCTTCGGGACGACGGTTACCATCTGCTCGACATGCTGGTGACTTTTGCCGATCATGGCGACCGGCTGGGGTTCAGCGCCGCCGATGCGGACAGGTTCGAGATATCCGGACGGTTCGCAACGTCTCTTGGCCCGCAGGAGCAATCCACTAGCAACCTCGTGATCAGGGCTCGCGATCTTTTGCGGCAGGCATCTGGCGGCAGTGCACCGCCGGTCCTGATTCATCTCGAGAAAAGCTTGCCCATCGCCTCCGGCATAGGTGGCGGCTCGGCCGATGCCGCTGCGGCCTTGCGCGGGCTGATGCGGCTTTGGAATATCAATCTCACGCCGGATAAGCTGAAGGCTCTTGCGCTGCAACTCGGGGCTGACGTGCCGATGTGTCTGACGAGCCGGCCACTGATCGCCCGTGGCATCGGCGAGGAGATCGACGTGCTACCGGACTTCCCGTCCTTCGGCTTGCTGATCGGCAACCCTCTGGTCGGGGTATCGACACCGGCGGTTTTTCGTCAGTTGACGGAGAAGAACAATCCACCGTTCGGTTTCGAACACCGGCAACTGCAGAGTAGCACCGAGTGGCTTTCCGTGATCGACAGCCTCCGCAACGATCTAGAGCCGCCGGCGCGTGCACTTTGCCCCGAGATCGGCGAGCTATCGGTATTAATGGCCGGGCAACGACCCAGGCTCGTCAGGATGTCCGGCTCTGGTGCCAGCTGTTTTGCCCTGTTTGACGATCCGGATGCAGCCAAGGCTGCGGCCGCTTCGCTTCACAGCCACAGGCCGGACTGGTATTTTCAGGCAACGCAGACAACCGCAGGAGATCTCCGATGACAGGCTCTACGCAACAGCGGCCTTTCGTGCCAGTCGGCATTGCCGTGCTCACCGTCTCCGACACCCGCACAGCCGAAGACGACAAATCCGGTGACACTCTGGTGGGGCGCATTGCAGACGCCGGCCATTGGTTGGCCGCCCGCGCCATAGTGCCCGACGATATCGCACAGATCCGCGCTACCGTGGAAGCCTGGACCACGGACCCCGCCGTCGATGTGGTGATCACCACCGGCGGCACCGGCTTTACCGGCCGCGACGTGACGCCGGATGCGCTGGAGCCGCTGTTTGAAAAGCGCATGGAGGGTTTTTCGGCGGTCTTCCATCGCATCTCCTACGACAAGATCGGCACGTCGACGATCCAGTCGAGGGCGACGGCAGGGCTGGCCAATGCCACCTTCATCTTCGTGCTGCCGGGATCGCCCGGCGCCTGCAAGGATGCCTGGGATGGCATCCTGAAGGCACAGCTCGACTACCGCCATATGCCGTGCAATTTCATCGAGATCATGCCGCGCCTGGACGAACACCTCAAGCGCGGCGGACAATCCGTCTGATCAGAGAGGCTGCGTGCTCAGCGCAGCGAGCGCGCCGCCACCCAGGACGGGATGATCTCGCTCGACAGCTTTCCGGGCTTCTGGCCCTTGGCAAGTTCTGCCAATGTCATGCCGCTTCTGGCAGCGGCCAGAGCTTGCGCCTTTGAAATGAGGAAGCCGAACTCCAGCGGCGACACCGCCCGGCCGATGCGCTGCAGCAACGGCCGCCTGTATCCACGCGAGGCGGTGAAGCGGGCGGGCAACTTGTTCAGCGCCATATACTCGCCGATCTCGTCTATCCAGCCGGCCTGCGGGCGCGCGCCGGGCTCCACCAGCAGCAGCCATTCGCCGCGTGCGGAGCGCAGGATTTCGCCGATATCCCATTCGGTATGATAGCGGCAGCCGGCGGCATCGGCAACGCGCTCGGTGCCATCGCTTGAGCCATGGTCGAGAACCACGACGTCACAGACCAGGCCCTCGATCGCACCCGCGACGAGGGACGCAAGTGTCTGCGCCAATTCGGGTTCCTGGTCCCGGCATTCGATTATGACTGTCAACATCGCTCGTTTATAGTGCGGTGCATAATCGAATACCAGCGCAGTTTTCCGCATTTTGTTCTTGCATTGTTCTCATTGCTGCGATAGGAATTTAATCAAGGTCAGACATCGGGATGCACGGGCATCCCCTGCCGCTGGAGCCACCGATGAACCAACAGTCCCTTGCAGGGCAGGCCGCATTCGCGCCTGCCAACACGGCAGATATGGCTGATGCACTGATCGTTTCGTCCGGTCTGCGGATCGACATCGACCGGCGGCGTGGCCGCGGTGCTGGGCTCAATCCTGGCGGTCGCTTCGAACCATCGAGCCGCGAGAGCATCGACGACGGCTGGCAGTCGCTGGAAGACCTGCCGCCCTTCAGGACCGAGGTGCAGATCGAGAAGGCGCGGACGGCGATCACCCGCAATACGTCGCCGGACATTCCCTTCGATCGCTCCATCAATCCTTACCGTGGCTGCGAGCATGGCTGCATCTACTGTTTCGCGCGCCCGACGCACGCCTATATGGGGCTGTCTGCCGGACTGGATTTCGAGGCCAAGCTGTTTGCCAAGCCGGATGCGCCGAAGCTGCTGGAAAGGGAACTGGCTAAACCAGGCTATGAGCCGAAGGTCATTGCCATCGGCACCAACACCGATCCGTATCAGCCGATCGAGAAGGAATGGCGGATCATGCGCCAGATCCTGGAGGTGCTGAACCGGGCCAACCATCCGGTATCCATCGTCACCAAATCGGCCATGGTGCTGCGCGACCTCGATATCCTTGGCGAACTCGCTGCAAAGAACCTCGTGCGCGTCTCGCTGTCGGTCACCACCCTCGACCGCAAGCTTGCACGCACCATGGAGCCCCGCGCTTCGACGCCGGCACGCAGACTGGAGGCAGTCCGGATGCTTTCCGCGGCGGGCATCCCGACGTCGGTCATGCTGGCGCCAATGATCCCGGCACTCAACGACCATGAACTCGAGAAGATCCTGGATTCGGCCAAGGCTGCGGGCGCCGAGGAGGCCGGCTACGTAATGCTGCGCCTGCCGCTCGAAGTCAGTCCGCTGTTTCGCGACTGGCTGCTGCAGAACTACCCGGACCGGTACCGGCATGTGATGTCGCTGGTCCGCGAGATGCGCGGCGGCAAGGATTACGATGCGGATTTTGGCAAGCGGATGAAAGGTGCCGGACCCTACGCCTGGCAGATCAGCCGTCGGTTCGAGATGGCGACCAAGAGGCTCGGCCTTACGCGCCGCAGCATTAGACTGCGCACCGATCTGTTCGTTCCCCCGGATGGCAGTGGCGTTCAACTGTCGCTGCTCTGAAAACCCATTCCTGCGGACGGTTGCCCTGACTGTCCAAAGGATATCCCCCGGCTTGGCCGCCCCAATGCCGGGGGACTTGCAGGAAATCGGGTTGGCGTGCGAGGGTCAGCCGCATGACACGTCGCACGCCACCCGATTCTCCTCAGCTCTTCGAAGACCTGCCGCTCGTCCCGGATTTCACGCTGGAGCACTCGGCGCGCAAAGCAGGCCACTGGCCGGTTGCCGGCACGGACGAGGCAGGCCGAGGTCCTCTCGCCGGGCCTGTCGTTGCTGCAGCCGTCATCCTCGATCCGGATAACATTCCCGAAGGCCTGAACGATTCCAAGCAATTGTCGGCTGCCAGACGGGAAGAGCTGTTCGAGTTCATCATTGCGACATCGACGATCTCCATCGCATCGTCCAGCGCCGGACGCATCGACGCGACCGATATTCGCAAGGCGAGCCTCGATGCCATGCGTCGGGCTGTCTGCGGTCTTGCGATCGCGGCAGGCTTCGTGCTTGTCGACGGGCTCGACGTGCCACCCGGCCTCCCCTGCTCCGGCAGGGCTGTGGTCAAGGGCGACCGGCGGTCGCTGTCGATCGCCGCGGCTTCGATCCTTGCCAAGGTAACGCGCGACCGGATGATGGTCAGGGCCGGCATGGTGTTTCCGGCCTATGGCTTTGCGGCACATGCCGGCTATGCCACCGCAGTTCATCGCAGCAGCATCGAACTCGTCGGCCCCTGCCCTCTGCACCGCATGAGCTTCCGGCCGATGCGCAAGGATGTCCTCGCCAACGAAACCCCCTAAATGCAAAAAGGCCGGGACGATGCCCGGCCTTTCGCATTGATGTGTACAAAGCTTAGTTCAAGCTTGCCGTGACGTCGCCAAGCGCTGCCTGGAACAGCTTCGCTTGAACACCGGCGTCTGCCTTGCTGGCGATGACGGTTTGGGCTGCGGCGATTGCCAAGTCGACAGCGGCAGCGCGAACTTCCTTGATGGCGTCGAGCTCTGCCTGCTTGATCTTCTGCTCGGAAATTGCCGTGCGGCGTTCGACGAATTCTTCCGTCTTCTTCTTGGCTTCGGCTGTCAGCAACTCGGCTTCGCGAGCGGCAGAGGCAACGATATTGGCCGCCTCGACTTCCGCTTCCTTGCGCTTGCGCTGGTACTCGGCCAGCAGATGCTGGGCTTCCTCGCGCAGACGCTTGGCTTCCGACAGATCGTTGCGGATCTGGTCGGCGCGCTCGTCGAGCGACTTCGCCATCATGCCGGGAACCTTCATGTAGACGATGAGGGCGATGAACAGCAGCAGGCCAACGAGGGCGAAGAAGGTTTCGTCCAGATGGAATTCCATGGCTTATGCCTCCTGCTTGACGTTGGCGACAGCAGCGGCAACCTCGGACTGCGAAGCCGGCATACCGATCAGCTGCTCGACCACGGATGACGCAGCCTCTTCGGCAACAGCGCCGACGTCGGCAAATGCCTTCGCCTTGATTTCGGCGATCCGTGCTTCGGCGGTCTTGATCTTTTCGGCCAGGCTTGCCTCGATGGCACGGCGTTCGGCTTCCGCCTTCGCCTTTGCTTCGGCGCGGGCTGCGGCACCGATAGCATTGGACTTGGCACGGGCTTCTGCCAGTTCGCGCTCATAGGTCGCGACAGCGGCGTCGGCTTCGGCCTTCAGGCGTGCGGCTTCCTCGACATCCTGCGCGATCCGGGCGTGCCGGCTCTCGAGGATCCCGCCAACGCGTGGCACGAGGACTTTCTGCATGACGATGTAGAAGATGGCGAATGTAATCACCAGCCAAAGCAGCGCAGACGGAAATGTCTTGGGGTCAAAGGGCGGGAAAGACGCGTGATGGCCTGGGGCCACACCCGTTTCCGTGTGCACTTCGCCGGGTGCCGGCGCGGCTTCTTCAGCATAAGCCGGAGTCACAAACATGCTCACCTCCAGTGGTGCAAATACGAAGAATCACGGCTCGCTTCCCGCAAGCCGTGATCCATCAAACCGTACAAATCAAACGGCGAAGAGGAGGAGGAGAGCAACGAGCAGCGAGAAGATGCCCAAAGCTTCCGTAACGGCGAAACCGAAGATCAGACGGCCGAACTGGCCATCGGCAGCCGACGGGTTGCGAAGAGCGCCCGACAGGTAGTTGCCGAAAATCGTGCCGAGGCCGATGCCTGCGCCACCCATGCCGATGCAAGCGATACCGGCGCCGATGAACTTTGCTGCTTCTGCGTCCATGTTAGAAACTCCTTAGATTGATAGGTTTTGGCTTTGACTGGTGCACGCGGCACCAACGACTTTACTTCTCAGTGGCCGTCCGGATGCAGCGCATCGTTCAGATACATGCATGTCAGCACTGCAAATACGTAGGCCTGCAAGAATGCCACGAGAAATTCGAGGGCCGTCAGAGCGACGGTCATGATGAGAGGCAGGATGGCACCACCGATGCCGAGCGCGCCAAGGGCTCCAAGCGAGGCAACGAAGCCTGCGAACACCTTGAGCGTGATGTGACCAGCCAGCATGTTGGCAAACAAACGGACGGAAAGGCTGATCGGCCGGGCCAGGAACGAGATAACCTCGATCGAAATGACAAGGGGCAGCAGCACTGCGGGAACGCCCTGCGGCAGAAACAATTTCAGAAAGCCGAGGCCGTGCTTGAAAAAGCCGTAGACCACGACAATGCCGATCACCAGCATCGACAACGCGAAGGTGACGATAATCTGACTTGTTACCGTGTAGAAATAGGGGAACATGCCAAGCAGGTTGGCGGTCAGCACGAACATGAACAGCGTGAAGACCAGCGGGAAGAATTTCATACCGGCGGAGCCAGCACCTTCACGCAGGATATTGGCGATGAATTCGTAGGACATTTCGGCGACGGACTGGGCGCGGCCCGGGATCAGGCTGCGCGACGCCGTTGCGAAATAGAGAAATCCGCCAGCCAGAACGACCGATGCGACCATGAACAGCGACGAATTGGTGAATGAGAAATCCAGCCCGCCGATTTCGATCGGAACGATCTTATTGATCTGGAATTGATGAATCGGACCGTTGGCCACCGCGCGTTCTCTCTCACTTGCCCGCCTCAGCAGCGGATATCCATGCTTCGAAGACATGCGCTGATGCGCAGTCTTGTTGCCTATTTCCTGTCCGACTTGCTGTCGCCGACCGTTGGGGTGGATACCTTCCCGGCCATACGCAAGACATTCAGCACACCAGCACAAAACCCGAGGAGCAGGAAAATAATCATGCCCCACGGTCCGGTGCCAGCCAGACGGTCCAAGAAGTAGCCGATGAGTGCGCCGACAATGATGGCAGAAACGAATTCGCTGGAGAGTTTCAGTGCTTGAGCATAGCCTTTGCGGCTGGCCTGAGCCCGAGCTTCCCCCCGTTCGGCTTCCCCCGTCGCAGCGCGTTTGTTTGCCAGTTCGGCTCCCAATTGCGCCCTACGCTTTTCAAGACCTTCGTCCTGATCCCCCACCATGGCGCCCTCCCTGCTGCCGTTCCTTAACGCTACCCTTCCCCGATAACCTAAGAACGAACTGGAGGCTTAGCCACCTTTCGGCCCGTTTTGAACTCGGGCGAACATAGTTTTATGGAAAAGCATAGTCAAGACGTAGAAAGCACATGTCCCGCCATTAATAAAGGCAGGCAAATCATCGACTTATATGCGCTTGAAGGGAGCTTTGCGAAATCACGACAGAAAGTCGCACCCGCTGCCGCGGGCGCCGCGTCCCGGGGGTCGGGCGGTCAGCTCCAGCCGCCGCCATAGGTCCGATAGAAGAGATGCATGCCGATGCGGCCGACCTTGACCATCTCGGCCGCCCAGCGCGGCTTGACGTAGACTGCATGGTAATGGGTGGCCGAGCCGACTTCCGGGAGCCAGATCTTGCCAGCCGTCACCGCCATCGCCACCTGGCGGGCGATCTGCCAATGAACGGGCGAATTGACGCGGTCCTTGACCTTGTCGCAGGCGAAGGAAAACTGGCAGGCGTTGGTCCAGTCCTCGTTCTGGTAGACAACGCCGCAGATGGTTTTCGGATAGGCCGGGTTACGGACGCGGTTGAGAATGACCTGCGCCACGGCCGCCTGCCCCTTCACCGATTCGCCACGGGCCTCGAAATAGATGCCGGTCGCAAGGCACTGCTGTTCGTCCGGTGAAAATACGGCTGCAGGCAACACGCTTGCCGCCCAGAGATGGTCCTTGGCGCCAATCTGCGGGACGAAACGGCCGCTGTCGGCAGGTTGCTTACTCAGGATGCTGTCGAAGGGCGAGACGGTGGCATAGTCGGGCCCGGGCTCGGCATAGCCCAGCGCCAGACTGTCGGCGACAGGATTGGTGACGAGGCTTGCGAGAATGGGCGGAACACCGCCATCGGCCTTCAGGGGCTCCTGCTTGGAAAACAGGAAGGCTGTCTGCACGCCGGCGTCGCCGATATCGTCCTTGACGAACGCCGTCTTCTCCCCCGTACCGGAGGTGGGCACGTCGAGTTCCGGGTGGAACAGCAGCGTCGTGCGCTGCAGGATGGAGCCGGCGGTGAAATCTTTCGGCGGCGACATGGGAACGACGTCCGTCACCCTGCCCTTCTTGTCGCGGCGGCGGACGCGGTCTTCGTCCGGGCGCGGGTCGCTGCCTTTTTCCTTGGACTGGAAAGCAATACGCCGCCCATCCGGCAACAGCATGCCGCCACCCTCGATGCCGCTTTCGTCGGCATTGGCGAAGGCAAGCTCCGCCTGATGGATGGAGCCGGCCGGCGACGTCGTCAGCACCATGCGCCAGTTGCTGCCCGAATCGTCGGAGCCGGAGAGCAGCCCGGCAATGTCGGCCTGCGCTGATACGGAGGGGAAAATCAGCCAGGCGCAGCAGCCGAAGACTGCGGGCGAAAGCCAGTTTCTGGGTTGCCGGCGAGGCTTGGCCTGGTACGAACTCATGCGACGCAACACCCACTCCATCACCGACGGGAACATTAGCAGATAATGTCCTATTAACCTTGATGGATGGTTAATTTCGCCGAGATCCCCCGCCGATCAGATGATGACGTGCGAGCCGAGTTCGACGACGCGGTTGGCCGGCAGGCGGAAATAGTCGGACGGGTCGGTCGCGGCATTGGCGAGCGCGATAAACAGGCGGTCCTGCCAGTGCGGCATGCCCGATTTTGCGTCCGGCACGAGCTTGCGGCGTCCGAGATAGAAGGAGGTCGACATGATGTCGAACTTCAGTCCGGATTTACGCAACGCTGCCAGCGCCTGTGAAACGTTCTGCGATTCCATGAAGCCGAAGCGCAACTCGACGCGTGAAAACCGCTCGGAGACCTTTTGCACCGTGTACCGGTCGCTGTTGGCGACCCTTGGCTTGTTGACCGTGCGAATGGTCAGGATGACGTTCTTTTCGTGCAGCACGTGGTTGTGCTTCAGGTTGTGGAGCAATGCTGCGGGCGCAGATTCGGGATCGCTGGTCAGGAAGATGGCGGTGCCCGGAACGGAAGCTGGCGAGTGGTCGCTCTTGCGCTCGATGGAACTGACGAAGGACGGCAGCGGAATATCGGTATGACGGGTCTTCTCCATCAGGATCGCCGTGCCGCGGCGCCACGTCCACATGACGACCGTGAAGGCGGTGGCGATCATGACCGGGATATAGCCGCCATCGTGAATCTTCAGCAGGTTGGCGCCGAGAAAAACCATCTCGAGCAGGAACAGCGGCATCAGCACGACGATGGTCAGTGGCAGCGACCAGTTCCAGCGGACGCGGACGAATTCGAAGGCCATGACAGAGGTCACCACCATCGCGCCCGTCACTGAGATCCCGTAGGCGGTCGACAGCGAATCGGAGGTCTGGAAGCTCAACACGAGGAAGATCACGCCGAAGAACAGCAGCGTGTTGACCGACGGCAGAAAGATCTGGCCGGTGTTGGTCTCAGAGGTGAAGAGGATCTCCATGCGCGGCAGGAAGCCGAGATGGATCGCCTGGCGTGTGAGCGAGAATGCCCCGGTGATGACCGCCTGGCTGGCGATGATCGTGGCGCAGGTCGCAAGGAACACGACCGGCAGCAGCGCCCAGTGCGGGAACATCAGGAAGAATGGATCGGACATGGTGAGCGGCTCACGCAGCACCATGGCGCCCTGGCCGAGATAATTCAGCGTCAGCGACGGGAATACAAGCGCAAACCAGGCCCACTGGATGGGTCGGCGGCCGAAGTGGCCGAGATCGGCGTAAAGCGCTTCGGCACCGGTGACGGTCAGGAATACGGCGCCGAGCACGATGATGCCGAGAATGCCCTCATGCATCAGGAAGGTGATGCCGTACCAGGGATTGAAGGCATTGAGGATGCCGTAATCGTCCGGAATACGCAGCAGGCCGGCGACGCCGATGACGATGAACCAGACGGCGGTAATCGGTCCGAAATAGCGGGCGACGGCGCCGGTACCATGCGACTGGATGGCAAACAGCAGCGCCAGGATGGCGACGGCAATCGGCACCACGTAGGGCCCGAAGTGCGGCGTCACCAGCTTCAGGCCTTCGACCGCCGAGAGAACCGACAGCGCCGGAGTGATCATCGCATCGCCGAGGAAGAGCGCGGCGCCGCTCAGCCCCAGGAACATCAGCACGGCGGTATGGCCATTGGCGGTTTTCAGCAGCAGCGCCAGCAACGAGAGTGTGCCGCCTTCGCCGTCGTTATCGGCGCGCAGCAGGAAAAGGACATACTTGAAGGTGACGATGATGGTGAGCGCCCAGAACATCAGCGACACGAGGCTGATGACCTCGCCGCGCGTCAGGCCGTCGGCGGCAACCGGCTTCAGTGCCTCGCGAAAGGCATAGAGCGGGCTCGTGCCAATGTCGCCATAGACGACGCCGACGGAGCCGAGCGTCAGGTAGAAGAGTTTGCGCAGGCTCATCTTCCTGTCAGGAGAATGATCGATTTCGTGAGACATTCGGGACCACTAGGCTCTCAGAGCCAGCCTTTCCAACGAAAAAAGAAGAACGGGACGACGGCCGAGACCACCATCAACACGAGGGATGCAGGATACCCGAACGTCGAGTGCAACTCGGGCATATGTTCGAAATTCATACCGTAGACAGACGCAACCAGCGTCGGCGGCAGGAACACGACGGAAGCAATCGAGAATATCTTGATGATGGAATTCTGCTCGATATTGATCAACCCGAGCGAGGCATCCAGCAGAAAGGTGATATTGCCGGCAATGAAAGACGCATGTTCCGAGAGAGACTGGACATCCCGCGTCACGTTGCGACAGAGATCCTTTGTCTCGCGATCCTGCTGGACGGCCGGGATCGTATGCATGAAGGTAAGAAGCCGGGACAGCGACATCAAGCTATCGCGCGACTTGCTCACCAGACGGTGGTGGCCGGCGACGTCGCGCAGCTTTTCCTCGAGATAGTTCGAAGGACGGCGGACTTTCCGCGCCTTGTCGCCGAACACGTGGGTCGACAACACATCGATCCGCGACACGGCCTGCTCGAGGATCTCGGCGGTACGATCGACGATGGTTTCCATCAGCTTGGCGAGCAAGGCTGCGCCGCTGCGCATGTCTTCCGGGATCCGGTGCAGTGCTGCTATGAACAGGGCAAAGGATTTCGGATTGGCATAGCGGATCGTCACCAGCCTGTTGCCGACGAGGATGAAGCCGACGTCGGTCAGGCTCGGCAGCTCGGAATCGGCTTTCCATACCAGGGATGCGGTCAGGAAGACGGCGCCGTTCTCGTTGTAGAGGCGGCTCGATGGCTCGATATCCTTCAGATCGTCACGGGTCGGCACCTGGATGCCGAGCAGCGCCTCGAGCTTGTCTTCTTCCTCGCGGGTCGGGTCGACCAGATCGATCCAGACGATGTCGTCCGAGATGGTGCTGGCGGCAACGATATCGGCGCGCGGCACCGATTTGCAGTTGGAACGGTAGGCAGTGATCAATGGCCTACTCCCGCCATGGACCGGAAACGGCGCAGCAGACAGCCGACGTCATGGCGCTGCATGCGCGACGACTGCGATCCGAGGGACGAAATCTCTGAAAATTTCATAAAACTCCGGGACGCGTTCTGCCGATCCTGTCGGGAAGGCGTATCCATGCTCCACTGCGTTGCAGTACCAATTCCGCGGGCGGCGCACAATTCCCTTACGCGGCCACGAACCGAAGTTTCCAACAAGCCGCTCGCTGCCCCAAGGCATATCCGGCGACCATCGCATCGGCGGCGCATATGCAGCATCGCGGACAAAGAATCAAGTCCAACCCCTTTTCCCGTGCGCTTTGACCGCAGAAACGGCGCGACGGCATGGGTAGCACATGGTGCCGACAAGGCAATGCGGCGGCACCATAGGGCACGTGCATTCTATTCGAAGACGATTGCCGGCGCGGCGCGCAGAGGCTGGCCGGTCACCTGCGCCCACACCTTGGTGGCGATGTCGCGATAGACGCCGGCAATCACCCCGTCCGGCTCGGAGACCACAAGAGGTGTACCGGCATCGGATGTCTCGCGGATGTTGATCGTCAGCGGCACCTCGCCGAGGAACGGAACGCCGATGCGCTCCGCCTCCAGCCGGGCGCCGCCGTGACCGAAGATATCGTAGCGTGCGCCTGTGTCGGGGGCGATGAAATAGCTCATGTTCTCGACAATCCCGAGCACCGGCACCTCGACCTTGCGGAACATGTTGAGGCCCTTGCGGGCATCGATCAGCGCCAGGTCCTGCGGCGTCGAGACGATGACGGCGCCGGCGAGCGGCACCTGCTGGGCCATCGTCAGCTGAGCATCGCCAGTGCCCGGCGGCATGTCGACGACGAGCACATCTAGCTCGCCCCAGGCGACCTCGCGCAGCATCTGCATCAGGGCCGATTGTACCATCGGCCCGCGCCAGATCATCGCGGTTTCCTCTTCTACCAGGAAGCCCATCGACATGACCTTCAGGCCGTAATTCTCCATAGGCACAATAATGCGGTTTTCGATCTGCTGGGGGCGACCGGAGAGTTTCAGGAGCCGTGGCATGGACGGACCGTAGATATCGGCATCGAGCACGCCGACGCGCAAACCGTTAGCAAGCAGCGCCAGAGCCAGATTGACCGCAGTGGTCGACTTGCCGACGCCGCCCTTGCCGGATGCGACAGCGATGATGGCTCCGATGCCGGGTACGCCGATCTTTGCGCCGCGCGACGGAGGCGATGCAGCCTTTGCCGGCTGCGCGTGGGAATGACCATGGCTATGGGGAGCTGGGGCCGGGCCCGGCTTTGGGGGTGTCGGCCTCGGGGGTGCAGATCCAGCCTTCTTGTCGGCAGTCAGCGTCACCAGAGCGCCCTTGGCGCCAGGCATTTCCTTGACGGCACGCTCTGCTACCAGGCGCAGCGGCTCCAGCTCGGTCGCCTGGTCAGCAGGAACGGTGATAGAGAAATAGACCTTTGCATCAGAAATGAAGATGTCCGAGACCATGCCTAGTTCGACGATGTTCTTTTCGGTGTCTGGCCCGTGAACGGTCTTCAGCGTTTCGAGAACCTGTTCCTTCGTAACGTCGGCCATGCGGCAAAACTCCCTGCTTTTATCAATCCAGTCATAGACCTTCATGCGCATCTGCCAAGAGGCAGTGCTGATTTTACAAGAGTTTCAAGATCCCGAAATATGAAGGCCGCTGTCTCGAACGGTGCTGGGAGGAGCATCACGTTGTCGACAGCGGCCTGTATCATCCGCGCCCGTTGACCGGCGCTGTTATGAAAGTCCCCTCTGGACCTGAAAGTGATGATGCAGAAAGCGTGCCAGTTTGTGATCAAACAAAAAATGCATTGATTTCAAGGGTCGCAGGACGAAGCCCGGAACGGTGTAAGAAGAAATTCAGCCGGAGCAGAGCCATTTTCTTAGGCGACCAGTAAATCACTGCATAAATATTACGCAGATACTTTCACTTGATGATGCCGATGCGCAACGCCTTTGCCACCGCCTGGGTGCGGTTGACAGTGTCGAGCTTTTTGGTCGTGCGGTTGAGATAGTGATTGACCGTGTGCTCGGACAGCCCGAGAATTTCGGCGATCTCGGCACTGGTCTTGCCGGCTGCCGTCCAGGTCAGACAGTCGATCTCGCGGTCGGTCAGCGGGTCCGTCAGGCGTGTATCGATGTTGCGGATCGTGCCGAGCTGCTCGAAGATATGAATGGCAATATAGCTGAGATCGCGCATTTCGTGGGGCGTAAAGGCTTCACGCTCGCCTGAAAAGGAAACTGCGCCACGAAGACCGGAGGCATCGTGCGTTGGAAAATACGCACCGCGCGGAATGCGAAACCGCTCCAGCAGCCCGACAATCGTTTTCGTCTTTCCATCGTCGCGCTCCATATCGGGGCTCGACGAGTCGAAACAAAACGGCAGGGTGGAATTGCGCAGGTGACGCATCACCGTGCTGTTCACCAGGAGACGCTCTTGGTCGTAGAGCGTGAGGAGTTCCGGGGGCCAGTTGGTAACGACTGTGTTGCTCTGCAATGCGAAAGAGGTGGTCGGCGGCAGGTTCAGGACCAAGAATGTCCGGCAACGATAGGCGTCGGCGACACGCTTCAAGAATCTGAAGACGTCGAACTGTGTTTTCAGGCCCGCAATTTCAGAAACGAAATCGTGCGAGCTGAGTACCGCCTGATCCATGAGCCCCATGATACTATCTTCTACACGCAAAATCGAAACGAAATCACGATTTCCCAAGCCGGCGCGTTCGAAAACATGCGCCAGCAAGCGGCGCGTCAACATGGCCAAGATGAGGCAATTACTCAACTACAAAATCCAAGTAAAAGAGTAGCACCATATCTTTGTCCCCAGTCACGGTTCTATTGCCGGTTGCCGGGACCACCTGATGCTATCGCCTAGAACTTCGCGCGCGGACCGAGGCGAATTTCGATATCGGCAGAGATCGACATCGCTGCCGCCTGCACCAGCGGCGCCCATTGGCGCAACCTATCCTCGGTGACACGATAGGCCGGCCCTGTAACCGAGATACCTGACGGCGGACGCGCGCTAACCGGCGGGATAGCGGCGGCAACGCAGCATATGCCGGCTTCATGTTCTTCCCTATCCAGAGCGTAGCCCCGCAGCCGAATATCGCTGATCTCTCCGAGCAGCGTCGCCTCCGTCAGGTGCGTACGCGGCGTGAAAGCCACGAATTCCATCCGCGCGGCCCGGGCATGGAGCTCGGCATCGCCCAGCGTCGAGAGCGCGGCCTTGCCGACGCCGGTGCAATAGGCGGGTGCAGCATTGCCGATATGCGAATACATGCGCACGGACTGGCGGCCTTCGACCTTGTCGAGGTAGATTACCTGCAGATCCTGCAGAATGCCGAAGTGGACGGTCTCGCTTGTCTCGTCGTGGAGCAAAGCGAGATGCGGCTCGGCGATCCGCCTGATATCGTTTCCGGCCCAGCTGCGGGCTGCGAAGGTGAGAAGGCGCAGGCCCGGGCGATATCGCCCATCCCTGTCCACCTCCAGCAGGCCTTCGCGCACCATATGGCCGAGTTGCCGGTGCAGCGTGCCCCTCGGCTGTCCGGAAATCTCCAGGATATCGGTGAAGCGCATCGGCGTGTCCGACAGGGCAATGATGTCCAGCAACGCCATGACCTTGCCCAGCGTGCCGGTGTCTGCTGTCGTCGCTCGCTCGCTCCCCGCCATGCTCTTGCCTTTACGAAGGGCGACGAAATGGATGCATCGCCGGTTGACACAGCTGGACGCTAGTCGGATAATTCCGAATAGTCAAATTGAGTTCCGAATAATGGAATTCAATGCGACAGGAGGATATTTTGAAGACACCGTCTGCGCAAATTGCCGATCTCAAAGACAAGGCCGTCCTCATTACCGGCGGAGGCTCCGGCATCGGGGCAGCACTGGTTGAAGGTTTCGCGATGCAGGGCGCACGGGTTGCATTTATCGACATTGCCGAAACCGCGAGCCGGGCGCTGGCCGCGCGGATCTCGAACAGCTCGGCGCATCCTGTCTCCTACTACCATGCAGACCTGCGCGACGTATCGTCCATCAAGAGCACCGTTGCCGCCATTGAATCCGACTTCGATGCGATCCGGGTGCTGGTCAACAATGCCGGATGGGACGGTCGGCATCAGTTCGATACGGCATCGGAGGCGGATTGGGACGACAGCCAAGCCATCAACCTGAAGCAGATGTTCTTCGTGTCACAGGCCGTCGCGCCGCTGATGCGGGCTGGTGGCGGTGGCGCGATTGTTAATTTCTCGTCGATCGCCTTCATGCTCAACATGCCCGACGTGCCGATCTACGCGACTGCCAAAGCCGGCATCATCGGCCTGACCAAAAGCATGGCTGGCCGACTGGGGCCGGAGGACATCCGGGTCAACGCGATCCTGCCCGGCATGATCGTCACCGAGCGCCAGAAGGAATTGTGGCTGACCGACGAAAGCATCGCCAGGATGGTCGACCGCCAGTGCCTTAAACATGTTCTCACGGCAGAGGACCTCGTCGGTCCCTGTCTTTTCCTTGCATCGGACCTCGCAGCCGGCATCACGGCGCAGTCCATTATCGTTGACGGAGGCGTTTTCTGATGGAAAGACCAGCCTATGTGGCTGTCGATTGGGGCACCAGCAGCTTTCGACTGTGGCTGATCGGGACGGATGGCAACATTCTCGGTGAGCGTCGGAGCGGCGAAGGCATGACGACCGCAGCCAGCCTCGGCTTTGCCGGCGTCCTGCAGGCGCATCTCGACAGCCTCTCGGTTCCGGCCGACGTGCCCGTGATTATCTGCGGCATGGCCGGTGCCCGGCAGGGCTGGGTCGAGGCCGGCTATATCGACACGCCGACCTCGCTCTCGGCGATCCTCACCGGAGCAGTGTCCGTGCCCGGGCAGGAACGCGACATCCGCATTCTTCCGGGCCTCGCCCAACGCTTGCAGGAGGCGCCCGACGTTATTCGTGGCGAAGAGACGCAATTGCTGGGAGCGCTTTCCGGTGAGAGCCGCGGCGAGCAGATTGTCTGCATGCCCGGCACCCATTCGAAATGGGTCCGCGTCGTCGATGGCACGGTTTCCGGCTTCTCGACATTCATGACCGGCGAACTGTTCGACGTCATCAGCAAGCACAGCATTCTGGCGCAGGCTATCGCCGGTGCCGGCGAACCCGATACCGCAGCGTTCGAGGCTGCGGTGGGCGCGATTTTCAGGCAGCCGACAATGGCGACCAGCCTTCTGTTCGGTGCCCGCTCCGGGCAGCTGTTGCACGGGCTTTCGCCGGCCGGCGCCAAGGCCTGGATTTCCGGAACACTGATCGGCGCCGAGATCGCCGGCGCCCTGTCCTCTGCCGGCGACGGTGCGACAATCACGCTGGTCGCCTCGGGCGGCCTGCAATCGCTCTATGAAACCGCCTTCAAATCCTTATCTATATCCTACCAGACAATCGACGCCGATGCCGCCGTCCGCCGCGGGCTTTCCGCTGCCGCCAAGGCAATCTGGCCAAACGATGAGAGAACAGCCGTATGACCCGTATCCCTTTCCCGCCGATGAAACGTCCGCTGATCGCCATTCTGCGCGGCATCAAGCCTGAGGAAACGCAAGCCATCGTCGGCGCGCTGATCGAAGCCGGCATGACGGCCATCGAAATTCCGCTGAATTCGCCGGATGCATTTCGCTCCATCGAAATGGCCGCCAAGATGGCACCGGCCGATTGCCTCATCGGCGCCGGCACCGTGCTGGATGTCGAGAACGTCGACAGGCTCGATGCTGTCGGCGGCAAGCTGCTGGTAACGCCGAATGTCGAGCCTGCAGTCATCAGCCGTGGTCGCGACCTCGGCATGGTGACCATGCCCGGCTGCTTCACCGCAACGGAGGCCCTTTCGGCCGCCCGCGCCGGCGCTACCGGCCTCAAGTTCTTCCCGGCCGGCGTGCTCGGCGCTTCCGGTATCACCGGTATCCGCGCCATCCTGCCACCGGAACTGACGATCGCTGCCGTCGGCGGCGTTTCCGACCAGAATTTCGCCGATTATACCAAGGTTGGTATCCTCGCCTTCGGTCTCGGCACCAGCCTCTACAAGCCCGGAATGACCGCCGCCGATGTTGCAGAGCGCGCGCGCGTCACCATCTCTGCCTATGATGCAGCAATAGGAGCGTGACGGCATGACGGACATTCACGAATTCCAGGGCAACATCCTCTGCGACACCGCATCGGTGCTCGGGGAAGGCCCGACTTACGATCCGGCGACCGATACTGTCTGGTGGTTCAACATTCTCGGCAAGGAACTGCATGAGTTGCAGCTCGGAAGCGGCCGGAAGAAAGTCCACGAGTTGCCGATGATGGCAAGCGTGCTGGCGCGTATCGACGCGGACAGGCAACTGCTGGCGACGGAACAGGGTCTGTTCATCCGCGACATCGCCACCGGCGCCCTCACCTTCTACCTGCCGCTCGAAGCGGACAAGCCGGAAAACCGCTCCAACGACGGCCGGACGCATATCTCGGGGGCGCTGTGGATCGGTACCATGGGCAAGCGGGCGGAAATGCAGGCCGGCGCCATCTATCACGTCGCCGCCGGCAAGGTGACGAAGATCTTCGACGGCATCAGCATCCCGAATTCCATCTGCTTCTCGCCGGATGGATCGTTCGGCTATTACACCGACACGAGGATCAGCCGGCTGATGCGTGTCCTCGTCGACCCCGCGACCGGCCTGCCCATCGGCGAGCCGACGGTGCTGGTCGACAGCTCGGCGGATATCGGCGGCATCGACGGTTCGGTCTGCGATGCCGACGGCTACATCTGGAACTCTCGCTGGGGATCGGGCTTCGTCGATCGCTACAGCCCGGATGGCCTGCGCATCGAGCGCCACCGCGTACCTGCCATGCAGCCCTCCTGCCCGGCCTTCGTCGGCCCCAATGCGGACCGCCTCGTGGTGACGACCGCCTGGGAAGGGCTCGATGACGAGGCGCGGGCGACACAACCGCAGGCTGGTGCCCTCATGGAGCTCGGGATCACGGTCAAGGGCGTCTTCGACCCGGCTTACATTCTCTAATATATCGCGACTAATTTGCGGGAATTCGAAAGGCGTCGGCGACTGTCCGGCGCCTTTTGCACGTGGTGAGAAAGCCCCGCAGCCATACGTTTTGCGTCAGTTAGCGCCATTCCGGCCTTTCTTGAGGATCATCGCAAAAGACCAATTTCATCCGTTTTTTCGAGGAACAAAGCGTAGATTCGTCCATTTCCTATACGAACCGGCATGATGATGGTGAGCCTGAGACAGGCGCCGCCCATGTCGGGGGTCAACCGATCCACTCGAAAGGAAGATTGACGATGAATACCAAGTTTATGACCACTGTCGCTACCGGCGCTATCTTTGCAGCTGCCTCCGTCTTTGCTCCAGTCGCCTTCGCGCAGACTTCAACGACACCTTCGACAACCACGACACCGATGGCAACGGCACCGTCGACAGACGCGCCGGCTGCAACTTCCACGGGTTCCTATATCACCCAGCAGTCGCCAGATCAGGTCAGCGCCAACACCTATATCGGTCAGTCAGTCTACAATGGTGCCAATGAAAGCATCGGCAAGGTGAGCGACCTCATCATGCAAAAGAACGGCGGCATCGTTGCGGCCGTGGTCGGCGTCGGCGGGTTCCTGGGTATCGGCGCCAAGAACGTTGCAGTTCCGATCAGCAACATTTCCATCGCCCAGAACACCGACGGTACCGTCAAGCTGACGACATCCGAGTCGGCCGACACGCTGAAGTCGGCTCCGGAATTCAAGACACTTGCAATGCAGTCCTCCGAATCGTCGTCTTCGACACCGGCGACAACGGCTCCGGCTGGCGGGACGACTGCTCCGGCTGACGGTTCCACGACCACCAAGTAACCTGACGGCGGGTTATAACAGACGTAGATTATCGGCGGCGGCGTGAAAACGTCGCCGTTTTGCTATGCGACGTCATAGCAGCGAACAGTATCGCAGAGCGTCATAGATTGCGGCGTGGACGTTGCGGCTGGAGACTGCGTCGCCAATGCGGATCAGGTCGAAGCTGCCCTCGGGATTGCTCGTCCGCAAGGGCTGCGAGCGTGCGATCAGCGAACCGTAATCCACTGCTCCGAGGTTTCGCGACAAGGGCTTGAGTTCTTCGTAAAGCTCGGCATTGGCCATGGTCCCGTGTTCGACCACCACCTGCGACACGCGGCGCTCCATCCGGCTCTTTTCCGAGTAATCCGACCCCAGCACGGCCACAAGGCCGTTGCCCTCACGCCGCACCGATTTGAGGCGCGTGTTGATCGTCACTCGGACGTTCTTCTCGGCGAAGACCCTGGCGTAGGGAACGTGGTTCATGCCGCCCATCTCCGGCGCAAAGAACCGCTCCGGCGAGACCAGCTCGAGGTCTGCGCCGGCGGTGGCAATAACTTCTGCAGCCGACATGCCGGGATGGCCGCCATTGTCGTCGAACAACAGCACGCTGCCCTCCGGCTTGACGGCACCGGCGAGAATATCCCAGCTCGAGGTCACCAGCTCGTCACCGGCCTCCAGCTCCGGCGACTGGGCGATGCCACCGGTGGCGACAACCACAAGGTCCGGAGCAAACGGCAGCACCTCGTCTGCCGAGGCATAGGTGTCGTAGTGGATCATGACGCCGAGACGCTCCAGCTCCTGCAGCCTCCAGTCAACGATGCCGATCATTTCCTTGCGTCTGGAATTGCGGACAAGGAGATTGATCTGCCCACCCGCCTGCCCGCTTGCCTCGAGGACGTCGACATGATGCCCGCGTTCGGCCAGAACGCGCGCCGCCTCGAGGCCGGCCGGTCCGGCGCCGATGACGACGGCCTTGCGGGCAATTTCGGCTTTCGCAATGTCATGGCCGATCTCTGCCTCGCGGCTGGTGGCAGCGTTGTGGATGCACAGCGCCTCGCCCCCTTCGTAGATGCGGTCGAGACAGTAGGTGGCGCCGACGCAGGGGCGGATGCGGGCTTCCTCGCCGGCCATGATCCTGTTGACGATATGCGGATCGGCGATGTGGGCCCGCGTCATTCCGACCATATCGAGCTTACCCTCGGCGATCGCATGGCGGGCCGTGGCGACATCGGCGATGCGGGCAGCGTGGAACACCGGGAACTTGGTAGCCGCCCTGATATCACCGGCAAAATCGAGATGCGGCGAAGCGCGCATGCCCTGGATCGGGATGACTTCGTTCAACGCAGCATCGCTGTCTATATGGCCGCGGATGATGTTCAGGAAATCGATCTGGCCGCCGCTGGCAAGCATCTTGGCGATGGCCACGCCTTCCTCGCGGGACAGTCCCTTCTCCCAGTCTTCGTCGGCCACCAGGCGGATGCCGACGATGAAGTCAGGCCCGACGGCCTTGCGGACCGCTTCCGTGACCATAGTCGAAAAACGCATGCGGTTTTCGAGAGATCCGCCGAACGCGTCGTCGCGGTGGTTGGTGGCCGGTGACCAGAAGCCGTCCATGAGATGGCCATAGGCCTCGAGCTCAATACCATCGAGACCGGAGGCCTGCATCCGCACCGCCGCAGCCGCATAATCGGCGACGATGCGCTCGATATCCCAGATTTCGGCTTCCTTAGGGAAGGCGCGATGGGCGGGCTCGCGGATCGCCGAAGGCGCCAGCACAGGCAGCCAGGCGCCCTTGTTCCAGCCGGTACGCCGGCCGAGATGGGTCAGCTGGATCATAACAGCTGCCCCGAACTCATGACAGTCGTCGGTGAGCGCCTTCAGCCACGGAACGATTTCGTCCTTGTAGGCGTGCAGGTTGCCGAATGCCGGCGGCGAGTCGGGCGAGACCACGGCAGAGCCCGCGGTCATCGTCAGCGCGATACCGCCCTTGGCTTTTTCGCGGTGGTACAGGCGATAGCGGTCGGTCGGCATTCCACCTTCGGAATAGGCCGGCTCATGGGCCGTCGACATGATGCGGTTTTTGAGCGTCAGATGCTTTAGCTGATAGGGCTGCAGCAGGGGGTCAGTCGTTTCGGCCATGATATGTGTTCTCTGCATGCCAAGGGTTCGTCATGACAGACATCATTGCCGAGCTGGATGCAGAATGCGAGGCCTATCGGCGGCGCGCGATGGTCGCGCAGCGGCGCGATCGAAACAGACGCCCTGGAGTGTCAGGCGTTGGCGTGATCGCTCAGAGCGTAATAGCGTTCGTGCAGATAACGTAGCGTGGAGGCGCCATCGACGGGCCTGCCGTAGAAATAGCCCTGCCCCATGCCGCAACCGAGGGAGCGCAGCTTTTCGGCCTCGTCGCTATCCTCGATGCCTTCGGCCACCACCTCGAGGTCCAGCCCTTCGCACATGGCGAGAATGGCCTTGATGATATGTTCGGATGCGCGGTCGCTGTTGATGCGCGAGACGAAGGCGCGATCAATCTTGACCTTGTCAAAAATGAACTCGCGCAGCCGGCCAAGGCTGGATTGACCCGTGCCGAAATCGTCGAGCGAGATGCGGACGCCGGCGGCGCGCAGGTCGGTGATGATCTGGTGGGCGGTCTCGGCCGATGTCATGACTGCGGTCTCGGTGATTTCCAGCTCGAGCCGTCGTGGATCGAAGCCGACGCGCGCAAGAATTGCCAGCACGCTGCTGCTGGTTCCCGGATCCATCAGCTGCGCCGACGACAGGTTGAACGACAGGAACAATTCGCGCGGCCAGGCGAGTGCTGCCTCCGCAGCCTTGCGCAGCAAGGTCTCGGAGAGAGCATCGATAAAGCCGCGTTCCTCGGCCAGCGGCACAAAGACGGCCGGAGAAACGAAGCCGAGATCCGGATCGCTCCAGCGGGCGAGCGCTTCGAAGCCGACCACGGTGTCGTTGGCGAGCGAAACGATCGGCTGGAAGTGAACATCGATGGCGTCGGAGATTATGGCGTTTCGCAGGGCCTGCTCCAGCTGCGTCGCCCGCTTCATCTCTTCGGCGATTTCATTCGAATAGACCGTGATCTGGCCGCGACCCCGACGCTTCGACCGGTAAAGGGCGGTCTCTGCGCTTTTCAGCAGGGCATCGAAGTTGTCGCCGGCAAAGGGGTGTATGGCAAGACCGAAGGACGCCGAGAGTCGGACATTGCGGTCGCCGAGGTCGTAGGGCGCGGAAAGCACCTCGCGAATCATCTGGCCGAATTTCTCGCCGCCGACACGCTCGAACACCAGCGGCAGGACGAAGGCGAATTCGTCGCCATCGTGACGGGTCACGGTTGCGCCATCAGGAATGCATGCCTTGAGACGGTGGGCGACCTGGCAGAGGATTTCGTCGCCGGCTTCTGCGCCGAACAAGTCGTTGATCGGCTTGAAGGCATCCAGGTTGGCAATGGCGATTGTAAAGGGCGCAGGATCGCTGGCACGCTCTTCCGCGAGCAGCCGTACGCGGTCGCGCATGCGATACCGATTGCCCAACCCGGTCAACGGATCGGTATATGCCATGGCCTGCAGCTCAGTCTGGCTAACGGGCAAGGGCGGCAAATCCGGTGATTTCATCTGCAATTCCGACACGTCTCCCACCCATGAGGCAGAATGCCGGCTAAGTCTTAAAAAATGGATAGCGCCGCCCTGGCGAGACCGGGCGGGAGAGGCTGCGCGCGCTTGTCGCTAAGCAGTTTCGCGGGCCTGTGCGTTGCCGAGATGCTTGAGGAACACCAGTTGCAGCATGTCGGGGCTCACGGGTTTCAGGATGACGTCGTCCATGCCGGATGCAAAGCATGCATCGCGATCCTGGTCGAGCGCCTGGGTCAGGACGCCGACGATCGGCGTTCGACTGGCCGAACCTGCTTCCACCTGCCGGATCAGCCTGGTTGCCTCGAACCCGTTGAGACCGGGCAGCGTGATGTCCATCAGCATCAGCTGGGGACGGTATTCGGTCCACATCCTCACCGCCTCATCGCCGGTGGAAGCGATCTTGTAGCTATAGCCGAGACCTTCGAGGATCTGCGAAAAGACGATCTTGTTGATGGCATTGTCTTCAGCGACCAGGATCTCGCAGCTGTTGTCTTCCGTGCTGATCGAGATCGGCCAGATCTTTTCATCGGGATGTTTCGGCGCGAGCCTCTGGCCGCGCATGTTGCGGTTGAAATACCGGGCAATCCGGAAGGTCAATTCGTTGGCGAGTTGCGCGCCGTCGAGACAGAGGGCCGGGATATTCTGGCGTTCGGCCAGTTCCATGCCGCGCACGCCGATCTGGTTGTCGATGACGACCAGATCGATGCGAACACCGAGCGAGCTTGCAAAATCGAGAAATGCCGCCTCCTCGCCCTCACTGCGCACCACGCAGGCCTCAAACCCGTATTTGGCAAGCATCTTCAGGGCTGTCGATTCAGCCGCAAGATCGTTGGTAACGAGGAGTATCTTCTGACCGTTGAACGTTTCAGGGGTGAACGTTTCCATGGCGGGCAGTCTGTGCAGGGCTGCCTGCAAGGTCTCGACCGGGACATAGGCCCGCCGATAGCTGCGGTCACCGGATTCGGTGATGGCGGACGCAAGGCCGAACTCGTCGAAATCGGCGCCGTCGGTCGGCAAATCCTGCATCGTGGCGACGAGAAAATAGCGGCCGGGCTTGCCGATCCGGAGCTTGCGCGTGACGATGTCCCGCTCCATGCCGCTGCGGTCGATCTGCCGCTGGCGTGAAATCGACAGGTCACCGGTGTCGATCACGTGCTGGTCGCTTTCGCCGAACCGCTGGGCGACATCGGTGGAAAACAGGTCGCTGCTCTTGCGCCCGAGGATCTCGTCGGCGGACTTCTGATATTTGTCGCAGAGCGCCTTGTTGACGGCGACGTAGGTCAGGTCCCTGTCCTTGACGAACAGCGGAAAGGGCAGGTTGTCGAGGATATCCTCGGTGAGCTGAACGCGCTCGAGGTCCGCCCGCCACTGCTCCTCGCGTTTACGGGTCTCGGAAATATCGGTGATGATGCAGACACCGTAGCCGCTGGAGAGCCGGCGCTTGGTAAAGCGTACCCAGCGATCGGCGCCATGGCGCTCGGTGAATTCGTACCGTTCGCGCCAGTGGGTGGCGATCGTCTGAGACAGCCAGTCCTCGCGGCTGCTCGGAACGGGTCGCTTGCCGGCAATGTCGCGCTGGCGGATACCGGTGTCGAAGACGGCACCGAGGAAGTCGCGCAGTCGAGTTTGCGGCCGCAACAGGTGCTCGGAAATCGGGTAGAAATTCAGAACCTGGCGGCTGGCAAAGAGCAGCGTGTCGTTTTTATCGTAGACGAAGAATGCGGACTGCAGCCCCTCGCAAATCGCATCGAAAAGCGCCGTCTGCAGCGTGCCATCGGCAGGCGCATCGTCATTGACGGAGAGCACTGCCTTCTCAAACTCGGCAGTCATTCGTCCGATTCCCCTATGGCATCGATCACTGAGAGGCCCTCAGGCGGGCACGGTCTGGCCGGCGCCGAATTGCGGTAAGCATGCTGGCAAGCTGTTTGAAACAGACGGATGCCGGCCAGTATATGTGACGGTTTCCAGCTGGCCATCACGCGCCGAGATCAGGTGCGATGCACCGCCTGCAATCATTTCAAACAATAACGGAAATCTGCCTTTTTAGTATTAAGGTCCGATTAATGGTGCAGCGAACATGTTGCGTCGCGGAATAAGGTGGACGGCGCCCCGAGCGGACAGTTTCTCCTTTCCACGGGGTCAAGAATCCGGGAAAATGCTGCCATGAACATCAAGCAGCTTTCCGAAACCCTGGTCAACCAGATCGCCGCCGGCGAAGTCATCGAGCGGCCGTCGAGTGCGGTCAAGGAACTCATCGAAAACGCACTGGATGCCGGTGCAACGCGTATCGAGATCGCAACTGCCGGTGGCGGCAAGGCACTGCTGCGGGTCAGCGACAACGGCAGCGGCATGGACCGGGACGATCTCGAACTTGCCGTGCGCCGACACTGCACCTCGAAGATATCGGATACGCTCGACAACATCCGCACCCTCGGCTTTCGCGGCGAGGCGCTGCCCTCGATCGGCTCGGTGGCGCGCTTGTCGATTTCGAGCCGCAGGGCGGATGGCGCGGACGGTGCCGAAATCGCCGTTGCCGGCGGCAGGCTGCTGCACCTGCGGCCGGCAGCCGCCAATCCCGGTACCATCGTCGAGGTCCGCGACCTTTTTTTCGCAACACCCGCCCGCCTGAAATTCCTGAAGACGGAACGTGCCGAGGCAGCAGCTATCACCGAAGTCGTGAAGCGGATGGCCATCGCTTTTCCGCATGTGCGCTTCGTGCTCTCGGGGTCCGACCGCTCGACGCTGGAGTTTGCCGCAACCGGCGACGACAGGCTGGCGCGCATGGCTCAGGTGCTCGGCGAGGACTTCAAGCACAATGCCATTGCGCTGGATGCCGAGCGCGAGGACGTCGGTCTGAAGGGCTATGCCGGTTTACCGACCTTCAATCGTGGCAACGCGGCGCATCAGTACGCCTTCGTCAATGGCCGACCGGTGCAGGACAAGCAGATCCTCTCGGCGATCCGGGGCGCCTATGCCGAGACAATTCCGTCCGGGCGCTATCCGGTGGCGGTGCTGTCGATCAGCATCGATCCGGCGCTTGTCGACGTCAACGTCCACCCGGCGAAATCCGATGTGCGGTTCCGCGATCCCGGCCTCGTGCGCGGACTGATCGTCGGGTCCATTCGCGAGGCGTTGTCGCGCGATGGCGACCGGGCCGCAACCACCGGTGCCGACGGCATGCTGCGCTCCTTCCGGGGCGGCGCCCAGGCGGCGTGGCGCCCCTCCCCGCCTTCGACACCGTGGTCACCACAGACTTCGCCATCGCGCCCATACGATGCAACGTTGGTGACAGGCGGCTTCGGCGAGCCGGCGCAGGCAACATTCGACGACCTATCGGCCCCGGCGGCGCGCGTAGACAGAGGCCATGCCGGCCTCCAGCGGGATGCACCGCAGCCACAGCACCGCCTCGGCGCGGCTCGGGCGCAGATCCATGCGAACTACATAGTCGCCCAGACGGAAGACGGGCTGGTCATCGTCGACCAGCATGCGGCCCATGAGCGGCTTGTCTTCGAGGAAATGCGCAAGGCACTGCATTCCAGGCGCATGCCGTCTCAAGTGCTGCTGATCCCCGAAATCATTGACTTGCCGGAAGAGGACTGCGACCGGCTGATGGTGCATGCCGAAAGCCTCGGCAATCTGGGACTTGCCATCGAGCGCTTCGGACCGGGAGCAATCGCAGTGCGCGAAACGCCGGCGATGCTGGGCGAGGTCGATGCGCAGGGAATGATCCGCCAGCTCGCCGACGAGATTGCCGAATGGGATACGTCATCGCTGCTGGGCGCAAAGCTGGAATATGTCGCGGCGACCATGGCCTGTCATGGCTCGGTGCGTTCCGGACGGCAACTGCGCCCGGAGGAGATGAACGCGCTGTTGCGGCAGATGGAAGCAACGCCCGGATCCGGCCAATGCAACCACGGGCGACCGACCTATATCGAGCTTAAGCTCAGCGATATCGAGCGGCTGTTCGGCCGGAGCTGAAAAAGCTGGAAATATGCCCGCCGCCGCGCTAAGGCAGGCGATGGCAGGAGAACGACGGAAATGAACCTTTTAGAGGGAAGCGGAAACCGCGAAGCCAAGGTGCGCTATCTCGACGGCGACTTCCAGCTGCTGGCGCCCGGCTCCCATGTGATCTGCGCCATGACCGGACAGCGCATTCCGCTTGACGAACTCCGCTACTGGAGCGTTGCCCGCCAGGAACCCTATGCCGACGCCATCGCCTCGTTTGAGGCCGACAAGCGCGCCGGTATCCTGCCCAACCAGCGTCGCTAGCCCTAGGTGCCGGACGTGCCTTTCGCGAGCCTCCGGTTACGGCAGGCTGCGAAGGCGTTGTCGATGATGAGATCCGTAGCGCGGTGGTCCGAAAAGGTCATCTCAACCTCGATGACAAGGCTCTCGGCAACCAGTTGTTGCGCAGCGCCCGGTCTGCCAAGCAAACGCACATAATCCTTTGAGGTAGTGACGATCTTCAGGTCGTGGCGTCTTGCCGTGTCGAGAACATCGGCAATTGCCGCATCGCTGAGGTGCTGGTGGTCGCCGAAAGGCCGATGGACGACGATTGTGGCACCGGTGGATTCCACGGTACGGAAAAACTTCTGCGGGTCGGCGATACCGGCGAAGGCCAGTACGCTCTGGCCGGCCAGACCCTCCTGCCCCCGCACCTTCAGGACGGCGGTGAAAAACGGCTTGCCGGCGCGAGCTGCCATCCGCACCACCGCATCGGCAGCCTTGCCGCTGCCAACCTTGAGCAGTCCGGACGTATGCCGGAGCTGTTCGCCGAGGGGCGCGCGCAACGGTCCTCCGGGTACGATATGACCGTTACCGATGCCGCTGTTGGCATCGATCACCAGCAGCGCATAGTCGATGGCGAGTTGGGCGCTCTGGAAGCCGTCATCCATGATGATGAGATCGGCGCCCTCTTCGACCAGGCGACGGGCCCCTTCGATGCGTCGCCGTGAAATCACCGTCAGGGCTTCGCGCGCAAGAAGCAGCGGCTCATCGCCGACTACCACAGCCGTGTGTTTATCCGGGTCGACGACGGTGATGCCACGCGCCGAGCCGCCATAGCCACGACTGAGGAAACCGGGTTTCAGCCCCTTTTCCTTTGCCTGACGGGCCAGAGCAAGCGCAGTCGGCGTCTTGCCGGCGCCCCCGACCGTGAAATTGCCGACGCAGATGACTGGAACCGGAACGGAAGCTCGCCGGCCATTGGCCATGCGCTTGCCGGCGATGCGGCCATAGAGGTACGACACCGGCCAGAGCAGGCGCGCGCGCCAATCGGGCTTCGTCCACCAGAATGGCGGTGCTTCCGATACCATGTGATCCCCTGTTCGATTATCGGCAAAGAGACGGCAGTTTGCGCTTGAATGCAAGCAGTTAGCGCAACATCAGGGCGTCGGGCAGAAGCGGCTCGAGCCCGGTGATGTCATCGAGGCAATAGTCTGCGGCGGCGGCAAGGCTTTCCGGCGAACCGGTGCCGGTCAGGACGCCGATGGTGAGCCCGACGCTGGCGTTACGTCCCATGTGGAGATCGTGATTGTTATCGCCGACCATGGCTACATCGCCCGGAGACAGGCCTGTGGCCTCGCAGAAGCCAAGCACCATGCCGGGCTCAGGCTTGACGCCGAACCCGCTGTCATAGCCGGCAATGAAATCGAGGCAGTCGAGAAACCGGAAATGCCGGGCAGTTTCGCGGATGGAAGTCTGGTTGTCGCTGGAGGCGACGCCGAGACGGTATCCCCTTGCCTTCAGGCGACCGAAGAAGGCTCCGAGATCCGTGACCGGAACGGCAAACTGCGCGGCGCCTGAAAACAGGTCGTCCAGTTGGAGCGTGAGATCATCGATGTCGAGAGTCGAGCCCGCAGTGACCAGCCCTTCGGCAATCTGGCGGGTGTTGCCGGCTGCCAGCAGGCTGTCCGGAACGACGTGGCCGGACACCGGGTCCATGCCGCAGGCAAGCAGCAACCGGTCCGCCAGCGCCGCCTCGCCTCCGGCGGCGATCTTCGCCAGTTGCCGGTTCACCGGCAACCAGCTCTTGTTGTAGTCGAGCAGCGTGCCGTCCTTGTCGAAAAGGATGCCCCGGATGGCGGCCAGTCGTTCGTCAGTCACCAGGAAGTCCTCAAGCCTGCGCGGCCTTCGGCAACAGCCGGGCTTTCAGCGTCAGTGGATTGATATAGGGCTCCAGCCCCTTGATCGTCGCCGTCAGGGCGCCGCGCATCTCGTGCACCGCCGTAAATCCGGCCTCGATCATGGTGGCGCGGGCAGTGTCGTTGGTCAAAAGGTAATGGACGCCCTTGGCCAGCATTTCTGTGTCGCGGACCATGCGGGCGCTGCCGCTGCGCGCAAGCCTCTGGTAGGACTCGCGAAAATTCTGCACGTGGCCGCCTGTCAGGATCGCACAGCCCATCATTGCCGGTTCGATCGGGTTCTGGCCACCCTTGTTCTCGAACAGCGAGCGGCCGACGAATGCCACCTCGGTCATCCGAAGGTAAAGGCCCATTTCGCCGATGGTGTCGCCGAGGAACACGTCGACATCTGCAGTCAGCGGATCGTTGCGGGTCCGGCGGGCGACCTTCAGCCCCTGTGCCAGCAGCATCTTCTCGATATCGTCGCAGCGTTCGGGATGGCGGGGGACGAGGATCGTCAGCAGATCGTCGCGCGCCTTGAGGGTGCGGTGGACGACGGCGGCAGCATTCTCCTCGCCCTCAAAGGTCGAGACGGCAGCCCAGGTCTTGCGGGTGCCGAGTTGCCGCATGTAATCGGCCAGCACCGCCGCGTCATAGGGCGGTGCGTCGGTATCGACCTTGAGGTTGCCGGAGGTGCTCACCTGCAGCGCACCGAGGTCGCGAAAACGCTCCGCATCGACATCCGATTGCGCCAGAACAAGCGCCATATTTTCCAGCAGTGCTGCAGCCAGCGACGGATGGCGCTGCCAGCGGCTGAAGGACTTGTCCGACATGCGGGCATTGACGAGGATCTGCGGGATACGCCGCGCCACGAGTTCGCCGATCGTCGTCGGCCAGATCTCGGATTCGGCGATGATACTGCAATCTGGCTGCCAGTAGTCGAGGAAGCGGGCGACGGCAGGCTTCAGGTCGAGCGGGACATACTGGTGGATGACATCATTGCCGAGACGCTCGCGGGTCACCTGCGCCGACGTCATTGTGCCTGTCGTCAACAGCACGTGGATGTTTCGCTGGCGGATTTCGCGGATCAGTGGCACGACGGCCGAGGTCTCGCCAACGCTTGCGGCATGGAACCAGATCAGAGGACCCTGCGGCCGGTTGGCGCTGGCATAGCCGAAGCGCTCGCCACGCCTTGCCTTGTCTTCCTTGCCGTTGGTCGCACGCAGAGCAAGGTAGGGCGTCATCAGTGGCGAGATCGCGACGCCACCGAGACGATAGGCTTTCAGCGCCATACGCGCCCTAAAGCTGCTCATCGCAGAAGCCTCCGATCCGTGGTGATCGTCATCAATGCCAAAACCCAAACTGTTGCGACTGGACTAAATAAAGTTTTAGCTCGAAAAGAGCAGTAAAACCAGATGCTTGGCAAATTTATGACCGACCCGCGACAATCACGGCTGTATCAATGGTTTCCGCAATCAGCCTTTGGGAGAGGCTGAATCCTGCGGATCGAGCAGGCGATGCATGTGAACGATGAAATAGCGCATATGAGCGTTATCGACAGTCTGCTGAGCCTTGGCCTTCCAGGCCATGTGCGCGCTGGCATAATCGGGGAAAATACCGACGATGTCGAGGCCGCTCAGATCACGGAAATTCACGTCGTTGAGATTTTCGAGTTCGCCGCCGAAAACGAGATGCAAAAGCTGCTTTTTAGCGCTGGAGTCAGTCATATCTGTCTTTCTTTCCTATCGCTCCCCCAACGCTCATCTGAGCGATTTTGGGTGAAAGGTCAACCGTCTCGTCGGGAGGCAAGCTGATGCAGGAATTCCGGCATCAGGGCCTCTCCGGCACCACAAAGTTCGGCATGCTTGACCACGGCCTTGTTGTAGACAAGCAGGTCGCCGGCAAGGTCGACAAGCTGCCCCCCGGCACGCTGCAGGATCAGGTCGGCTGCAGCCAGATCCCAGTCATGGGAATCGCGCTTGACCAACGTACCTTCCAGCCTTCCGTCGGCCACCATGGCGAGGCGGTAGGCAAGCGATGGGATGTGCTTGACGCGCTGGACGGTGCTGCGGAACGCCGCGCCAAAGCCGGCAATCATGTCTTCGGCAGTTGCCAGCCGATGGACATCGCCGGCTCTTGGCTCGGACACCTTGAGTATATTGCCGTTCTTGAGCGCAGGCCCTTCGCGCCCCGCGACATAGAGTTCGCGGAGCGCTGGCGCGAATAGAACGCCGGCAACAGGGCGCCCGTCGGTGACGACAGCGACACTGATGCACCAGATCTCCGAGCCAGCCAGAAACCCGCGCGTCCCGTCTATCGGATCGACGACGAACAACGTGCGGCGCTGGAGGCGGTCGGATGCGTCGTCTGTCTCTTCGGAGAGCCAGCCGTAGTCAGGACGGGCTGCCTGCAGCACTCTGGAGAGCGCATCGTTGGCGGCATAGTCTGCGGCGCTGACAGGCGATTGCCCGCCATTTTTCCACCAGACTTCCGGAGACTGCCGGAAGAAGCCGAGCGCCACTTCGCCGGCCTCCTTGGCCGCCTGGACAATCAGCTCCAGGTCGCTTTCCCAGCTGAACGTTGCGCTCTCGGCCATGATTTGGTTCCCGTATCGGCCTAGGGCATCTCAGCGTTTCACGGAAACGCAAAAATGCTCTATCTCTTTGTTTTTATGCACTTCCAAACGCAGGCACTCTAGAGGCCGGCCAGCGTCATGCCTTCGATGGCTATGGTCGGCGCTGCTGTGCTGAAGCTCCGGTCGATATCGTTGGCCGGCGTGAAGCGCATGAACATGTCCTTGAGATTGGAGGCAATGGTCACCTCCGACACTGCAAATGTCAGCTCGCCGTTCTCGATCCAGAAACCTGTTGCGCCACGGCTGTATTCGCCGGTGATCATGTTGACGCCCTGGCCGATCAGTTCGGTGACGTAGAACCCGTCCTTGACGCTCTTGATCAGCTCTTCCGGCGACATCTCGCCGGGCTCTAGCGCAAGATTGGTGGATGATGGCGTAACCGTTGTGCCGCCGCGAACGCCACGGCCGTTGGTCGGCATGCCGATCTCCCGACCGGTCGATGTCGACAGGAACCAATGCTTGAGCACGCCATCCTCGATCATCACCAGACGCTGGCCGCTGACACCTTCGCCATCGAAGGGACGCGAGGCAGAGCCGCGCACGATGAGTGGATCGTCGGTGATGTACATTCCGGATTTCAGCACCTGCTGGCCCATCTTGTCGCGCAGGAAGCTCGACTTGCGGGCGACCGAGGAGCCGTTGATGGCGCCGCCGATGTGTCCGACGAAGCTGCGGGCGACGCGGGGGTCGAAGACCACGGTGACATTCTTACCGGTCGGCACCTGGCGCGGATTGATGCGCTTGACCACCCGCTCTCCGGCGCGGCGGCCGATGTCCTCGGCGGAATCCAGATCGGCAAAGTAGAGACGGCTGTCGAAATCGTAGTCGCGCTCCATGCCCGTGCCTTCGCCGGCGATAACGCTGACGGATCGGCCGAACCGCGAGCCCATGTAGGCACCTTCGAAGCCGCGGGAGGTCACCAGCACCATGCCGCCCATGCCGGCCGATGCGCCGGAGCCGGAGGACTTGCTGACGCCCTTGACGGCAAGACCTGCCTCCTCCATCGCCAGCGCGGCTTCACGCAGCTGGTCGGTGGAGACTTCGGTCGGGTCATAGAGATCGAGATCTGGGTAGTTGCGGGCCAGCTTGTCGTCGTCCGCGAGACACGCAAACGGATCCTCCGGAGACACCTTCGCCATGGCAACGGCGCGTTCAGCCAGGACCTGAAGATCGAAACCCGGATTGGCCGAAACGTTGGCGACCCGGTTGCCGACGAAGACGCGCAGCGAGAAGTCATCGCTTTCGGAGGACTCTGTGCCCTCGACCTTACCGAGGCGTACACTCACCGATTGCGACCGGGAACGCACGACGACCGCATCGGCGGCATCGGCACCGGCCTTGCGGGCGAGATCTATCAGCTGGCTGGCGCGGGAAAGTAGTGTTGCGGAATCGATTTCAGAGGACATGAGTTGGCCTTTCCTTCGTCTTCCATTTATTGTGCAGTACCGAAAGCATCAAGGCCGAGCGTGTCGATTCTTGGGGCTCGACAGCATATGCACTGCCTACCTACGGAAAGATACAGACCATGTCAGCCCCCAACGCCTTCTTCACCGAAACGCTGTTGCTGCTCGGCGGCACCGTCGTTACAGCACCGATCTTCAAGAAGCTCGGTCTGGGCACGGTGCTCGGCTACCTGGCGGCCGGCGTCGTCATCGGCCCCGTATTGCACGGCATAAGCGACGGCGAAGCTGTTCTCGGCGTAGCCGAGCTTGGCGTCGTATTCCTGCTGTTCATCATCGGCCTCGAACTGAAGCCGACCAGGCTCTGGCAGATGCGCAGGGATATCTTCGGCCTCGGAAGCGCCCAGGTCATTTTCACCGGCATGGCCCTTACGCTCGCCGCATGGCTTACGGGCATGGTCGACTGGCGCGGCAGCGTCATTGCCGGCTTCGGCCTGGCGCTGTCGTCCACCGCCTTCGCGATGCAGATCCTTGACGACCAGAGCGACATCAACACCCGTTACGGCCAGCGATCCTTCTCGATGCTGCTGTTCCAGGATCTCGCAATCGTACCGCTGCTGGCACTGATCACTGTGCTCGACGGGCCGAAACAGGAAGCCCATCCCCTGACCGATCTTGCCATCGCCATAGGCGCGGTAGCCGGCATGATCGTGGTCGGCCGCTACCTGCTGACGCCGCTGTTCCAGGTGATCGGCCGGACCGGCGCCCGCGAGGCAATGATTGCAGCAGCACTGTTTGTCGTGCTCGGCTCGGCCACGCTGATGCAAATGGCGGGGCTGTCGATGGCAATGGGCGCTTTCCTCTCCGGGGTGATGCTGGCAGAATCCTCGTACAGGCACGAGCTGGAGGCCGATATTGAACCGTTTCGCGGCGTGCTGCTGGCGATTTTCTTCATTGCCGTCGGCCTGTCGCTGCAGCTTCAGGTGATTTACGATCACGCATTTTTCATCCTCATGGCCGTGCCGGTGTTGCTGGCAATCAAGGCGCTGGTCATCTATGCCCTCTGCCGGATATCGGGCTCGTCGCATAACGACGCCATCCGCATCGCCCTGCTGCTGCCCCAGGGCGGCGAATTCGGCTTCGTTCTGTTCAGCACCGCCGCGTCCACCGGCGGATTGCTTTCCGACAGCACTGCCTCGTTGCTGATCGCCATCGTCACGCTGTCGATGGCGCTGACGCCGCTTGCCGTGGCGCTCTCGAAGCGACTGATGTCAGGCGATGCGCATGAAGAGATCGACGAGAATTTCGAGGGCGCCGGCGCCGACGTGCTGATGATCGGTTTTTCGCGCTTCGGCCAGATCGCCGCACAGATCCTGCTTGCCGGAGGCCGCGAGGTGACGGTGATCGACTTTTCCGCCGACCGCATCCGGCAGGCGTCGTCCTTTGGTTTTCGCATCTATTTCGGCGATGGAACCCGCAAGGACGTTCTGCGCTCCGCCGGCATAGACCGCGCCAAGATCGTGGTCATCTGCACCCACACGCGGGAAATCACCGACAAGATCGTCGAACTGGTGCAGGCTGAATATTCCCATGCCCGGATTTTCGTGCGCAGCTACGACCGCATCCACTCCATCGCGCTGCGAAAAGTGGGCGTCGATTACGAGCTGCGTGAAACGCTGGAATCAGGCCTATTGTTCGGCCGGCGGACCCTCGAGGAACTCGGAGTCGGTGAAGCGGAGGCAATGGCGATCCAGGAAGATATCCGCAGGCGCGACGAGCAGCGACTGATTCTGCAGACGACGGAAGGTCCGCAGGCAGGTGCCGACATGCTGTTTTCGAAGCCGGTCAAGCCGGAACCGCTGATCAAGCCAAAGCGGTCGGTCGAAGTCATCGATGCCAGCGACGATCTGTCGGAGCCAGCGAGTCTCTAGGTCTGGCGTGCGGTCAGGATCTCATCGAGCGCATATTTCAGCTCGTCCTTGATGCCGACGGACATGGCGAGGATTTCGCGAGCTTTCAGGAAATCCATGACGCCGATGCGCCCGACTGCTGGGCAGAGGAAGATCTGCGGCGGACGCAGGCGGAGCTTCAGGGCAATCGCCGTCTGCATCATCAACTGGCCGCTGCCGAACAGGCTTTCCATGCGGTTCGGCACATGGGTACCGTCGCCATCCGGCGCGCCGACAACATCGACGCCGATGACGATATCGGCAAGATCCATCAGATGTTCGTAAGGCACCGGATTGATAATGCCGCCGTCGATCATGACGCGGTCGTTTCGCCGCACGGGCATGAAAACGGCCGGAATGGCGGCGGAAGCGGCTAGCGCCTCGATAAGATCGCCATCTTCGATGACCACCTCGGCCTGGCCATAATAATCGGTAGCGATCACCTTCATCGGAATGCGCAGACCGTCGAAACTATCCGGCACCTGATGCGGCAAAAAGGCCCGCAGCACACGCTCGAGATCGAACTGTCCGATCTTCAGGCCGCGTACCGACTTCGGCCTGAGACCCCAGATCCGGTTGGCGACAGCCTTCTTGTTGCCGATGCTGGAGAGAGCGTGGTCGCGGATCTCGAGCCCGCTCATGCCAGACGCCATGCCTGCACCCATGATCGCGCCGATCGACGAGCCGGAAATGGCGACCGGCCGGATGCCGAGTTCGTCCAGCGCCTCGATGATGTGGATATGGGCAAGCCCACGCGCACCGCCACCGCCGAAGGAGACGGCCACGGATGGCTGCGACGATCTGTAGGCGGTGTCGGTGATCTCATCACCCAGTCTGGTCATCGTGTTCATAACTCAAGCCGGCTGGTAGCGGAAAAAGTGCATCTTGCTGTCGCCAAAGGTTCTGACCTCCAGCAATACGTAATCTGCAGGAGCGTTGACGACGATATCGGCACGCTCTTCGAGGATCGCAAGGGCGCCCGGCACCAGCCAACCGCCATCGGCTGCCGCCGCGAAGGCTTTCTCGCCGAGGCCGTGGCCATAAGGTGGATCCGCGAACAGGAAGTCGAACGGCTCGAGATTGCCGACGCTGCCGAGATCGGTGGCGTCGCGACGCAGCATGCGCGTCCGGCCGTGCAGGCCGAGCGCATCGATATTTTCCCAGAGAAGGCCACGGCCCTCGACGCTGCTTTCGACAAACAGCACGTGGCGGCAGCCGCGCGAGGCGCCCTCGAGGCCGACCGCGCCGGTGCCGGCGAAGAGGTCCATCATGCGCGTCGCGTCGATCGCCTCGGGATAGGCGTGGCTGAGGATATTGAACAGGCTCTCCCGCGTCCGGTCAGCCGTTGGCCGGATCGCATTGGACTTGGGCACGGCTAGAGACCGACCGCGAAACTCTCCGCCGACAATCCTCACCGTCCGTTAGCCTCTCTTGCCCTTCGGACCACCCCTTGGGGCACCCCCTGCCGGACGACCGCTGCCGGCACCGTCGCGTGGCTTGCCGGAAAAGCTCTTTGCACCCGGCTTGCCCGCTGGCTTGCCACCGAAGGATTTACCGGCTGGCTTGCCTGTATAAGGACGGCCTGCGGGCTTTGCACCGGCCGGCTTGTCGCCATACGAGCGCTCACCGGAGGGACGTTCAGTCCTTGCCGGACGCTCGGACCGCTGGTCGCCATCGAAGGACCGTGTCGGGCGGTCGCTTCTCGGCTTGTCACCAAATGAACGTTCGCCCTGCGGACGTTCGCTGCGGACAGGACGATCGCCACGCGGAGCGTCGGAGCGGAACGGCTTTGCACGGGGACGATCCTCGCCTTCAGTGCGCGGCCTGCCGGAATAAGGGCGGTCGCCCTGCGGACGGGCGCGCTCGGGCCGGTCGCCACGAGGACGATCGCTTTGTGGACGATCACCGCGCGGTGGCCGGTCGCCGGAGGGACGATCGCCACGAGGGGCATCCGAGCGGCTGTCACTGCGGAAAGAGCTGGTCCGTGGGCGATCCTCGCCCTCGGTACGCGGGCGGCTCGGGCCACGCGGGCGGTCGCTGAACGGCTTCTCGGCACGCGGAGCACGATCGCCGAATGGCTTGTCGCTGCGGGCCGGACGATCACCGAAGGACTTTGCACCCTGGGGCCGGTCGCCGCGCGGGGCACGGTCGCCAAACGGTTTGTCGCCGCGTGGCGGACGGTCGCCGCCGGCGCTCTTGCGGCCGAAACCGCCGCCCTTGCCCTTGGCATCGTCGGAATCGTCAGTGGCGCGGATCCACTCTCCTTCGCTGTCGCTGACGCGACTGACACGGACGCGCGGACCTTCATCCGGGCGCTCGGAGCCGGGGCGCACGCGCGGGCCACGGGTCGAAGGGCCATATCTTTCGAGATTCTTGGCAACCTTTTCAGCTGCCTTCTCGCCAAGAGGACGGGCGCCGGGCGCCATCCAGACATTGGCGCTGCGGCGCGGCGTCGTCATCGGTGCGCGCTTCGGACGGTCGTCGTCCTTGCCACGGGCACCGCCCTTGCTGTCCTCGCGCTTGGTATCGAGATGGCCACGGGCGGGAGCGCGCTTGTCGCTGGACTTTTCGCGCTTGACCCAGTCATCGCGCTGCTGCGGACGGGCGGCGGGCGCTTCGTCGTCGTCAGCTGCGTCGCCACCGCTCACGTTGTAGATCGGCGCATCGAAATTCGCCTTGGCGTCTTCGACGAGGCGTGGACCGAGCTGGTCGCGGAGCGTTCGACCACGGACTTCTACGGCTTGGCCTTCCGGCAGGTCGCCGAGCTGGAACGGGCCGTAGGAAATGCGGATCAGGCGATTAACCTCGAGGCCGAGCGCGCCGAGGACGTTCTTGATTTCGCGGTTCTTGCCTTCGCGAAGACCCATGGTGATCCAGACGTTGGAGCCCTGCACCTTGTCGAGCGTTGCCTCGATAGAGCCATAGAGCACGCCATCGACGGCGATGCCTTCTTTCAGCTTGTCGAGCGCATCCTGGTCGATCTCGCCATGGGCGCGAACGCGGTAGCGACGCAGCCAGCCGGTGGTCGGCAATTCCAGCACGCGGGCAAGGCCGCCGTCGTTGGTCAGCAGCAACAAGCCTTCTGTGTTGATGTCTAGGCGGCCGATCGACATGACGCGCGGCAGGTCGTCCGGCAGGTTGTCGAATACGGTATCGCGGCCTTCCGGATCGGCATTGGTGGTCACCAGGCCGGCAGGCTTGTGGTAGAGCCACAGACGGGTGCGCTCGATACCACGGATCGGCACGCCATCGACTTCGATCTTGTCCGTCAGCGTGACGTTGATGACCGGGCTGTCGAGCTGCACGCCGTTCAGCTTGACGCGGCCTTCCATGATCATCCGCTCGATATCGCGGCGGGAGGCGACGCCGACGCGTGCCATCACCTTGGAGATACGCTCGGCGTCATCCGGGATATTCGCCTTGGTCAGCTTCGACGGCGCAGGTTTTGCAGCATTGGTGTCTTCGCGCTTCGGCATCGGCTTATCGCGAAGAAAGGGCTTGGACCCAGGCCGCTTGGGCTTGTCATTGAATGTCATTTGATGTTTGCCTGAGTTTTTAGACCAAATTGGTCTTTGGCGTGTCCTATCAGGTCACGCCGCTTCGGTTAAGTGGAAAATCTTGATGGCGAGGACAAATCATTTCATGGCGCTGGCGCTGGATGAAGCGCGCGCCGCCGGACAGCGTGGCGAAGTGCCGATCGGCGCCGTGGTGGTTCTCGACAACACCGTCATCGCCATAGCGGGCAACCGGACCCGGGAATTGAACGATGTCACTGCCCATGCCGAAATAGTGGCGATCCGGCTTGCCAGCGCAACGCTAGGCCAGGAACGGCTGGTCGATGCCGATCTCTACGTGACGCTGGAGCCCTGCACGATGTGTGCGGCGGCCATTTCGTTCGCCCGCATCCGCAGGCTCTACTATGGCGCGGAGGATCCGAAAGGCGGCGGCATCGACAACGGCGTGCGCTTCTTTGCGCAGCCGACATGCCATCACAGTCCGGAGGTCTATTCAGGCCTCGCCGAAAGCGATGCCAGCGATATCCTCAAGGCATTTTTCCAAGCCCGGCGCGGCGAATAACGCGCTCAGGTGTTGCTTACTGGAAGGGCTTCCACCAGCTGCTGGTCTGCTGGGCTGCCTCGGCATCCTTCAGGCGCTTCTTTTCCTTCTTCGATTCCGGCGTGCCGAGATCGTTGAGGGCGGCCGGATCGGCAACCTGGCGGTACTGCGCCGGTGGGTCGATCAGGTAACGGCGCTGATCGATGTAGGTACCGTCCTGCTGCTTGCGCGCCTCGCGATAGGCCGCGGTCTGCTGCGCCTGCGTCATCTGGTTGGCGTGGCTGTCGGAATAGACCAACGGCGAACGGTATGTGGCAGAATTTTTGTTGGCGTCTGCATCGGCAACGAGACGCTTGCGGGCGTCTTCAGGCGATTCGACCCAGTTCGGATTGTCAGAGGAGGCCAGCGACTGCTGCGGCTGCGTCAGGGTCGACCTGCCATTGGCCGGCGGCACTACGAGGCCCGGACGAGGCGGATACTTGACGGCATTTTCCTTGGGCGTCGCAGCCGAGATCGAGCCGATATCGGCGATGTCATCGAACAGCTGTTCGCCCGATGTCTTGTCGGTGCCGTAGGTCGGGCTGCTCATGCAGCCGGACATCGCGCCGCAGCCTGCCAACAAAGCAGCCAAGCAGACGCCAACACGAACCCTATGCAACGCTTTCATGAAAACCCTTCCCAGCCGTGCCGGCGCACTCATTGCCCACCACGGTTCTACGCCCCTTCGCGCAAAACTTCGGCCAATTTCAGGCAGCTTTTACCGGATGAACGCGGTTAACGCAATTCATCCGGTAATTTTCTTCAGGCCAAAGCCGCCAATTCGTGCATTGCGGCTGCGTCGCGGGCGGAAATATCGGGATAGGCCGGGTCCGATCCGACGTCTTTGGTGATTTTCCACGAGCGGGCGCATTTGACGCCTTCGGCAAGTTTTTGCTCGACGGCGACCTTAGTTCCGTCCTCAAGCCGGAAGGCTTCTGCCGGTCCCTCGCCTGCCACGACGGAAATATCCGAGGTGATGCAGATCTCGGCGAAGTCGAGACCTTCCAGCGCCGCCAGAAGCTCGGGATCGCCGACGTGGACGACGGGGGCAGCTTCCAGCGAGGAGCCGATGCGCTTGTCCTTACGCTCGATCTCCAGTGCGCCGGTGACGGCACGACGAACAGTGCGGACCTTCTTCCACTTTTCCGCAACTGGCTCGTTCGACCATTCGCCGGGAATCGTCGGAAACTGCTCGAGATGCACGGAGACAGCATTGGGATCGCGCGACAGCCATGCCTCCTCGGTGGTGAACGGCATCATCGGCGCGAACCACAGGACGAGGCAATCGAACAGCTTGCGGATGACATAGAGGGCCGCACGGCGTTTCGGGCTCGACGGCGCATCGCAATAGAGCGCGTCCTTGCGGATGTCGAAATAGAAGGCCGACAGTTCTACATTGGCGAAGTCCGACAGCGAGCGGACGATGCGCTTGAAGTCGAATTCGTCGTAGCCTCCTCGCACCACCTTATCCAGTTCGGACAGGCGGTTGAGCATCAGCCGCTCGAGTTCCGGCAGGTCCGCATAGGCGATCTCGTCACCGTGATCGTGGGCCAGCGTTCCCAGCATCCAGCGAAGCGTGTTGCGGATCTTGCGGTAGCTGTCGATGTTGGTCTGGATGATCGTCTTGCCGAGACGCTGATCCTCCCAATAGTCCGTGTTCATCACCCAGAGGCGCAGGATATCGGCGCCGGACTGGCCCATGACTTCCTGCGGGGTGACGGTGTTGCCGAGCGACTTCGACATCTTGCGACCGTCCTCGGCCATGGTGAAGCCATGGGTGACGACAGCGTTGTAGGGCGCGCGGCCACGCGTCGCGCAGCTTTCCAGCAGCGACGAATGGAACCAGCCGCGATGCTGGTCGGAGCCTTCGAGATAGACGTCGGCCGGCCATTTCAGGTCCGGGCGGTCTTCCAGTGTAAAGGTGTGGGTGCAGCCACTGTCGAACCAGACGTCGAGGATATCGGTGACCATCTGCCAGCGTTCGCCATCATGCTCGTTGCCGAGGAAGCGATCCTTGGCACCTTCGGCAAACCACGCGTCGGCGCCTTCCTTTTCGAAGGCCGCGAGGATGCGCTCGTTGACGGCATCGTCCAGCAGCACGTTGCCTTCTTCATCGGCAAAGACGCAGATCGGCACGCCCCAGGCGCGCTGGCGCGACAGCACCCAGTCCGGACGCTGCTCGATCATGGCACGCAGCCGGTTCTGGCCACCTGCCGGCACAAAGCGGGTCTGGTCGATGGCCTCCAGCGCGCGGATGCGCAGCGTCTTGCCGTCGTCCAGCTGCTTGTCCATGTAGACGAACCACTGCGGCGTATTGCGGAAGATGACCGGCTTCTTGGAACGCCAGGAATGCGGGTAATCGTGCTTGATGCGGCCACGGGCAAAGAGATTGCCGGCAGCGATCAGCGCCTCGATGACACGCTTGTTGGCATCGCCCTTCTTGCCGTTGTCGTCCAGCACGCGTGCAGCGCCACCTTCGGCAGAGGGGCCGAAACCGAACGCATCCTCGGTGTAGAAGCCGGCATCGTCGACCGGGAACGGGATTTTCACATCGATCCCACGGGCTTCGAGCTGGCGAACGCTGGACATCCAGGCCTCGAAGTCTTCTCGGCCGTGGGACGGGGCGGTGTGCACGAAACCGGTGCCGGCATCGTCGGTGACGTGGTCGCCGTCGATGAGGGGGACATCGAAGGTGTAGCCCATGTCTGCGAGCGGGTGGGCGCAGGTAAATGCCTTACCCATTGCGTAACCATCAAGTTCTGTGATCTGCGACAGCTTCACCTTAGCTTTTTCCGCACATGCTTGCGCTAGGCTTTCTGCAAAGATCAACTTCTCGCCTGGTTGTGGCCCAAAATCGTTAGCGGCTTCCGTCACTTCGTAGAGGGCATATTTGATTTTCGAAGAGAACGAGATCGCGCGGTTTCCGGGAATGGTCCACGGCGTCGTTGTCCAGATAACAATCGACGCTCCTTTGAGAGGCGACTTTTCGAGGTCGATTTGAGGTTGGGCACCCGTCTTCTTGTCGATCCAAGTATAACTTGAATCAACCTTCACCACCGGGAACTTCACCCAGATCGTGTCGCTCTCGACCTCGTGGTATTCGACCTCGGCCTCGGCCAGCGCGGTGCGCTCGACCACTGACCACATGATCGGCTTGGAACCGCGGTAGAGCTGGCCGGACTTGGCGATCTTCAACAGTTCGCCGGCGATGCGGGCTTCCGAGTGGAAGGCCATCGTCGTGTAGGGATTGTCGAAATCGCCCTCGATGCCCAGACGGCGGAATTCTTCCGACTGGATGTCGATCCAGCCTTGCGCGAAGTCGCGGCATTCCTGGCGGAATTCGTTGACCGGGACCTCGTTCTTGTCCTTGCCCTTCTCGCGGTATTTTTCCTCGATCTTCCACTCGATAGGCAGGCCGTGGCAATCCCAGCCGGGCACGTAGTTCGCATCGAAGCCGCGCATCTGGAACGAGCGGGTGATGACGTCCTTCAGCACCTTGTTCAGCGCGTGGCCGATATGGATGTTGCCGTTGGCATAGGGAGGGCCGTCGTGCAGGACGAACTTTTCGCGGCCGGCAGCAGAAGCGCGGAGCTTCTTGTAGAGCCCCATCTGCTTCCATTTCGCCGCCATTTCCGGCTCCTTCTGCGGCAGGCCTGCGCGCATCGGGAACTCGGTCTCGGGGAGGTAGAGGGTCTTCGAATAGTCGATCTTTTCGGGCGTATCGGTCATTGTGCTGACAATCGTCTCTTGCAGCCCCAAGCGGGCGCATCCAATCGGGAAATTTTCGGTGGCGGAGGAGCGCTTGGGGGAAGCGCCAAGAACCCGGACCTTCCGGCAGCTAATGCGCGCGGAAAGCCGGGCCTATAATTCGTATCGCTACTGCCAGCCAAAATTGGGTCATTACCGCCGGTTCATAGGCGGTTTTCGGGGGAAAAGGAAGAGGTTGGCAGCGGCGAAAGCGACGATTGAAGATTTGGCCATTTGCGCGTATGATGACTGGCAAATGGCACGGAGCATTCCCATGGCAGACAGTTTTCCGATAGCCGGCGGCAGGTCAACACAAGCGGCACTTGTAATGGTGACCGACAATGCCTGGCCCTCGTTCGAGGCGAAGGCAGTCGGTCAACTCAGAGAGCATGGCTTCTCGACGGAGGAGATCTATCGTTTCGTGGCACCGCGCAGAACGCTTGCGCGGCGTGTCGAGAAAGGCGAGCCTCTGACGCTTGCCGAAAACGACAGCGCCCAGCGCCTATTGCGTATCAGCGAGCTGGCAGACAAGGTTTTTGGCGACCATGACAAGGCCCACCAATGGCTGCGCAATCCCAATCGCGCGCTGAAAGGGATCGCCCCGATCGACCTGCTGGAATCGGAGACCGGAGCCCGTCTGGTCGAGACGTCTCTTTATCAGATAGACTACGGCATTTATGTCTGATGACGACCCTCTAGCGCATATCCAACTACGCGGACCTCTCCGGTCGCGGTGGGCTGGTCGCGCCGGGCCGATGGCACGACCTGGGCACACCTGTCGTCTATTGCTGCGATCATCCGTCCACTGCATTGCTCGAGACCCTCGTGCAGGTCAGCCTTGAGCAGATTCCGGAGACCTTCCAGCTGTTGCGGATTTTAAGTCCGGACGATCTGCCGATGGTAGACATTGACATCGATCAGGGCGATTTCGACGACATCAATCGCACCCGCTCGAAAGGCAGCCAGCTCCTGCGGAGCGGCGAGGCTTGCCTGATCCGCGTGCCGTCAGCGATCATGCCGCCGGCAGCCAACATTCTCATCAACCCGCAACACCCCCGCGCCCATGAAATCCGGATCGAGGAGATAAAATCCTATCCCTTCGACAGCCGTCTCCTGCAGCCGTAGCGGGACTGGCAGCAGGAAAAAGTAGGGTTGCCGGCCACGGTCCAGACCGCTGACAAGGGCCTTGTCCAACAGCTCAGCAGGCCACCGGGGAAATCGAGCCGGTCACCAAACTCCCCTCATCCTCGCCCTTGTGGCGGGGATCCAGTCAGCTCAAGTCCTTGAGCTGAAAGAGTCTTTGACTCGACAGACGTCGTGTCGCTGGATCCCCGCCACAAGGGCGAGGATGAGGGAGAGTGGGATCGCTCTCGTCAACCAAGCTTCTTCAGGGTTTGTCAGGCTCGTTCCGTCACGCCTGTGCAGTGGCCCTGCCCTTGGTGACAGCGTTCACCGCCGAAGCGACGACGATGTTCGCGGCAAGCGCCAGCAGGCCGATGTAGATCGTGACAGGCGCGCCGCCGAAGGCGATGGCCTGCATCGGCTTCCAGCCGTTGATCCACACCAGATAGGTGCCGCCGAAGAAGCCGACGAACCAGCCAGCAAGGAGGCCCTGTGCCCGGAACCAGTTGGTGTAGAGGCCGAACACCAGGGCCGGCAAAGTCTGCAGGATCCAGATGCCGCCGAGCAGCTGCAGGTCGAGGGCGAACTGCGTCGGCAGGAACAGGATGACCAGCAGCGCGCCGACCTTGACCACCAGCGAGGCGATCTTGGCGACCTGCGCCTCACCCGCATGGCTGACATCTGGATTGACGTAGGCCTTCCAGAAATTGCGGGTGAAGAGGTTGGCGGCGCCGATGCTCATGACGGCCGCCGGCACCAATGCGCCGATGGCAATCGCTGCGAAGGCAAAGCCGGTGAACCAGCTCGGGAACAACGACTGGAACAGCGCCGGCACGACTTCGTTCGGGCTGGACACCGTGAGGTGCGCGGCATGCGCCATGTAGCCAAGCAGCGCCAGCAGGCCAAGCAGCAGGGTATAGGCCGGCAAAAGCACGGCGTTCTTGCGGATGGTGTTGCCGCTGTTGGAGGCGAAGATGCCGGTCAGTGTGTGCGGATACATGAAGGCGGCAAGTGCCGAGCCGAGCGCGAGGCTGGCATAGGCGACATACTGGTTGCTGCCGAGCAACAGGCTGCCGGACCCCTTGGCCTGGAAATCGGCGTCGGCTGCGGCAAAGACGCTGGCGTAACCGCCGAGCTTCATCGGAATGGCGGCGACCGCAACGATCACCACGATATAGATCATGATGTCCTTGACGAAGGCGATCAGCGCCGGCGCGCGAAGGCCGGACGAGTAGGTGTAGACCGCAAGGATGATGAAGGCGATGGCGAGCGGCAGTTCGCCGTGCAGGCCGAGCGCCTTCAAGACGACGGTCATGCCCACCAGCTGCAATGCGATATAGGGCATGGTGGCGATGACGCCGGTGATCGCCACGGCCAGCTCCAGGCCGCGCGAGCCGTACTGGCCGTGCACGACATCGCCGGCGGTGACATAGCCATGGTCCTTGGCGCGCTTCCAGAGGACAGGCATGACCATGAAGACGAAGGGATAGACGACGATCGTATAGGGTAGCGCGAAGAAGCCGTAGGCGCCGACGGCATAGACCAGCGCCGGCACTGCTATGATCGTGTAAGCGGTATAGAAATCGCCGCCGACGAGGAACCAGGTTATCCAGGTGCCGAAATTACGGCCGCCGAGGCCCCATTCGTCGATATGGGCCAGTGTCTCCGGCTTGCGCCAACGGGCGGCGACAAAGCCCATGACGGTGACCAGCGCGAAGAAGAACAGGAATACGGCGAGCGCCGTTGGATTGATATCAGTCGTCATGGCGCGTGCTCCGGTAAGCGATGTATGTCAGCAGAGCCGTGAGCGGCACCCAGAGAAGCTGGTACCAGTAGAAGAACGGAAACCCGAACAGCACCGGATCGCGAAAATTGTAGAACGGCACCCAGAGGAGCCCGATGTAGGGAATGACGAGCAGCCAGAGGGCTGCCTTTCCGGAACGTTTGTCCATGATGAGCAGTGCCTTTCGGACATTTTAGCGCGGCGATTCCGCTTCTAGAATGCCCAAGACATAAACGCTAAGCTTGGCTGCGCAAGCAATTTTGCCTTACAAACCCCACAATTCGATTGCGCGGCGCAGCATCAGGAATTGAGGATGCGGTCGAGTTCCCCGAGAGGTGCGACGCCTGACAGCAGCGCCCGCGCCTCGGCCTCGTCGTTACGCATCTGGGCGATCAGCGGCTCAAGTCCGTCGAACTTCAGTTCGGGCCGCAGATAGCCAAAAAACGACACCGAGCAGTGTTGCCCGTAGAGATCGCCGCTGAAATCGAACAAAAAGGTTTCGAGCAGAGGCGCGCCGTTTTCTGTCACAGTCGGGCGGCGTCCGTAGCTGGCGACGCCATCGTGGATGACACGGTCGGCGGTGCGGAAGCGCACGGCATAGATGCCGTTGCGCAATTCGGTTTCCGGCGGCAGCCGCATGTTGGCCGTGGGATAGCCGAGCGTGCGCCCGAGCCTTTCGCCACCGATGACGTCTGCTTCCACGAGGTAGCGGTAGCCGAGCAGACCGGCGGCCTCGGACATTTCACCGTCGACCAGCAAGGCACGGATGCGGCTCGAGGACACCACTTCGGCATTCTCGTCGCGAAAGGCATCGATCAGCGTCACCCCGAAACCATGGCGACTGCCGGCATTCATCAGGAAGGCCGGACCGCCTTCGCGCCCGTGGCCGAAATGGAAATCGAAGCCGGTGACGACTTCGGAGGCGCCGAGCCAGTCGATCAGGATCGTGCTGACGAACTCGTCTGCCGAGCGTTGCGAAAATTCGCGGTCGAACGGATATTCGATGACGGCGTCAAAGCCGAGCGCTTCGAGGATGCGCGCCTTCAATGGCGCAGGCGTCAGGCGGAAGACGGGCTCGTCAGGGCGGAACACCGAGCGGGGATGCGGCTCGAATGTCAGCACCAGTGCCGGAACGCCGCGTGCCTTGGCAATCTCCAGCGCCCGATCCAGCACCGACCGGTGACCACGGTGGACGCCGTCGAAATTGCCGATGGCGATCACGCCACCGCGCAGGTGCGCCGGCAGTTGTTCACGGGTCTCGTTTCGATGGAAAACGGTCATAGCGTCAATATCCAGACTGTTTCAGGCGAGCGTCGGCATCCACCATGTCGGTGACGCCTGCTCCCTGTCCAGGAAGGCATGCAGAATTGCTTCATCCGCCTTGCCCTCGATGGTGTATTCGCCGGCGTGGATGCCCTGGCTGATATAGAGCAAGTCGAGACCGTAGCCGAGTGCGCCGCGCACGTCCGTCGGCATCCCATCGCCGATGGCGACGACACGCGACAGATCGAAATCGCCGCGCACCTCGCGGGCGGCCGCAAGGCTCGCCTCATAGATCGGCCGGTGCGGCTTGCCGGCGACGCGGGTCTGGCCGCCCATCTGGTTGTAATAGGCAGCCATGGCGCCGGCGCACGGGATCATCCTGTGACCGCGCTCGACGATCAGATCCGGATTGGCGCAGATCATCGGCACGTTGCGTGCCGCGAAGGCCTTCAGCATGTCGGTATAGTCTTCCGGGGTCTCGGTCTCGTCGTCGAAGAAGCCGGTGCAGACCACCGACTGCGCTTCGTCGGCGGAAACACGGTCCACACCAAGGCCCTCGATCAGGGCGACATCGCGGTCCGGGCCGAGCAGAAACACCGACTTCGGACCCTCGGCGATCAGCGTGCGCGTGACGTCGCCGGATGTGACGATACGGTCATAGGCACCGTCCGAAACGCCGATGGTCCGCAACTGCTCGACGACCTGCGGCGAGATGCGCGGCGAATTGGTGATCAGCACCACGGCCTGGCCTTGCCCGCGGGCGGCTTCCAGCGCTGCCGAGGCATCGGCATTGGCAACGACGCCGTTGTGAAGCACGCCCCAAACGTCGCAGAGGACGACGTCGTAGGCGCTGGTGAGATCGCGAAGGCTATCGATACGCTTGGCCATGCCGTTGTTCTTCCGGTAAGAGACGTTGCGGCTGACATCGCAAACCAGCTTCAAGATTACAAGTCTGAAAAAGCACCGCGCGTCCCGAACGCCGAATTGCCGCAGTCGCATGCCGGATGCGCTTGCATGGCCAGCAAAGGGTTCGGGCAATTCGGGCCGGGGGTCACAATTCCGGTACAAAAATTCACTATCGCTGTTATTGACTCCCGTGACAGCCGTCCCTAAATGCAGGTCGTTAGCACTCGCCGAGGCTGAGTGCCAACACTACCCATACGGATCCCCCGTGGTCCGTGAATGTCATTCGATCGAGGGATTAGACAATGGCAACCACCAATTTCCGCCCGCTGCACGACCGCGTCGTCGTACGCCGCGTCGAATCTGAAGCCAAGACAAAGGGCGGCATCATCATTCCAGACACCGCCAAGGAAAAGCCGCAGGAAGGCGAAATCGTCGCTGTCGGCACCGGCGTTCGCGACGACAAGGGCACGATCATTCCTTTGGACGTCAAGGCTGGCGACCGCATCCTGTTCGGCAAGTGGTCGGGCACTGAAGTCAAGCTCGACGGCGAAGACCTTCTCATCATGAAGGAAGCCGACATCATGGGGATCATCGGCTGATCCAGCCGGTTTTCTTCGTCAACAATTCCATAAAACCAATTGGGCATCAGCCCGGGAGTTTTTAACATGGCAGCTAAAGAAATTAAGTTCGGCCGTACTGCGCGCGAAAAAATGCTGCGCGGCGTCGACATCCTCGCTGACGCAGTAAAGGTCACGCTCGGTCCTAAGGGCCGCAACGTCATCATCGACAAGTCCTTCGGCGCTCCGCGCATCACCAAGGACGGTGTTTCTGTCGCCAAGGAAATCGAACTCGAAGACAAGTTCGAAAACATGGGCGCCCAGATGGTCCGCGAAGTTGCTTCGAAGACCAACGACATCGCCGGCGACGGCACGACGACTGCAACCGTTCTGGCCCAGGCCATCGTCCGCGAAGGCGGCAAGGCTGTTGCTGCCGGCATGAACCCGATGGACCTGAAGCGCGGCATCGATCTCGCCGTTGCCGAAGTCGTCAAGGACATCGTATCCAAGGCAAAGAAGATCAGCACTTCGGACGAAGTGGCCCAGGTCGGCACGATCTCTGCCAACGGCGAAAAGGAAATCGGCCAGTACATCGCTGAAGCGATGCAGAAGGTCGGCAATGAAGGCGTCATCACGGTTGAAGAAGCCAAGACCGCCGAAACTGAACTCGAAGTCGTCGAAGGCATGCAGTTCGACCGCGGCTACCTCTCGCCTTACTTCGTGACCAATCCAGAAAAGATGGTTGCCGAACTGGAAGACGCTTACATTCTCCTTCATGAGAAGAAGCTCTCCAACCTGCAGGCAATGCTGCCGGTTCTCGAAGCTGTCGTCCAGACCGGCAAGCCGCTCCTCATCATCTCTGAAGACGTCGAAGGCGAAGCTCTTGCAACGCTCGTCGTCAACAAGCTGCGCGGCGGCCTGAAGATTGCTGCTGTCAAGGCTCCTGGCTTCGGCGATCGCCGCAAGGCAATGCTCGAAGACATCGCCATCCTGACGGGCGGCACTGTGATCTCCGAAGACATCGGCATCAAGCTCGAGTCGGTTACGCTCGAAATGCTCGGCCGCGCCAAGAAGATCTCGATCACCAAGGAAAACACGACGATCGTCGACGGTTCGGGCCAGAAGTCCGACATCGAAGGCCGCGTCGCGCAGATCAAGGCTCAGATCGAAGAAACCACGTCTGACTACGACCGCGAAAAGCTGCAGGAACGTCTTGCCAAGCTCGCTGGCGGCGTTGCCGTCATCCGCGTTGGCGGTGCGACCGAAGTTGAAGTCAAGGAAAAGAAGGACCGTATCGACGACGCGCTGAACGCAACGCGCGCTGCCGTACAGGAAGGCATCGTCCCCGGCGGCGGTACCGCACTTCTGCGCGCATCTGTCGTCCTCAACATCAAGGGCGCCAATGACGACCAGACGGCCGGCATCAACATCATCCGCAAGGCTCTGCAGTCGCTGGTTCGCCAGATCGCAGAAAATGCTGGTGATGAAGGCTCGATCATCGTCGGCAAGATCCTCGAAAGCAACACCGACAACTACGGCTACAACGCCCAGACCGGCGAATATGGCGACATGATCGCCATGGGTATCGTCGACCCGGTCAAGGTTGTCCGTACGGCTCTACAGAACGCAGCCTCGGTTGCCTCGCTGCTGATCACCACCGAAGCCATGATTGCTGAAGCTCCTAAGAAGGACTCCGGCGCCGGCATGGGTGGCGGAATGGGCGGCGGCATGGGCGGCATGGGCGGCATGGACATGATGTGATCCTTCGGATCACCGCACTATCGAGAGGGCGACCTTCGGGTCGCCCTTTTTTGTCCGCCGCCTCGGGACGGCGCAGAAGAATACCGCGCGATTCTCTCATAGATTGCATCCCGGCAATTCCTCTGATCCCCTCTCCGTAAAGTTAGCTCGGTGCTGTCGACAAAATCACGGGCTCTGGTCCCCGGACTACAGTGCGCCCCAGATGCCCGGAGAATGAGCGACAGGCTCATGTCAAAAGAACGCCCCTCCCCTTTCCACGCATGCATTGTGAGCGAAGCGACGGTTTCCTGCCGTGCATCCGGTCTTTTGACGATGTCTTCTCAATTCCTGCTTTTGCACACGACCAGTCGAAAGCCGGTTTACCTTGAACAGCAACCGATCATTAAGTATATGCTTTGACACGCACATACGACGTGTTTTCGTCGTTTGGCCCATTGCTGTTTTTAATATTTCTTCTATAAAACGGACCCTGATGAACCAGGGCGCGGAAAACGGCAGGTTATCTGCGAAAGACCTTCGCTCCCAACAAGTTGCAGTCTAAAGATGCTTTGCGGCTCTTGTGAAACAAATTTCGCTACTTGATCGTTACGGTTTTCAAGTGACTAACCTGAACGCCATGTCTGCGATTATAGTAATAACGCGCGGCATCGGCTAAAAATCGTCCGCTTTTCTATCTGAGGCGAGACGGGAAATATACAATCTGATAGTGTACTTGGCCAGGGAGTGGCCGCACGGGAGTGGGGAACGTTTTGTTTAAGATTGCCAAAGCCAATCTTGCGGCGCCTTTCATCGAGGGATCCCGTGGCGTCGAGGAAGACCATGAACTTCTAAGCCAGTTTTGCGTGTCCGAGCGCTGGATCGGCGATCTCGCCAGCGGTGTGATCAAGCTCGGCAGCCTCAGCACGATACTGCACGGCCTGCACGTGACGGAATGCGGCCTGCTGAACCTGATGCGCTGCTATGACAGCCGCGACCATTCGCGCATTCTCGAACTTTTCGAACAGGCAGCAACCTCGTCCTCCTCGTTCTGTTTCTCCACAACCGTGCTTGCCGAAGGTGGACAACGTCAGCCGGTTTTCTGCATCGGCGAGTCCATCGGCACCGAGGAACGTTACTCCGGCAGCATGGTCGGCGTGTTCCTGTTCCCACGGTTCAAGATCGGCGCATCCGAAAGCACAGGCAGCCGCCAGTAAAGTGCGGCGGAACCAGCGCAACAGTGCCGGCTCCGCAAGTTCCACCAATCCAGGTATCAGTCACGCTTCGGGATTTCGAGGCCCTTCTGACTGGCCGGACGTGCCGTGGCGCGCGCTACCCAATCCATGACCAGCGGGAAGTCGGCAAGGCCCAGCACATCCTTGCCGCCGTAGAAGACGTCGACGCCACGCACCCACGGGAAGCAGGCGATATCGGCGATGGTATAGAGATCGCCCATCAGCCACTGCTGACCCTTCAGGCGTTCTTCCAGAACCCCCAGCAAGCGCTTCGTCTCGTCGCGATAACGCTCTACCGGGTAAATGTTGTTGGCGACCTTATCGGCGGCATATTTGAAGAAGTGGCCGAACTGCCCGAACATCGGGCCGATGCCGCCCATCTGGAAAAACACCCACTGCAGAACTTCATAGCGGCCGGCAGCATCTGTCGGCATGAGCTTGCCGGTCTTTTCGGCGAGGTAGACCAGCATCGCACCGGACTCGAACAGACCAATAGGCCTGCCGTCGGGTCCATCCGGATCGATCATCGCCGGAATGCGTCCGTTGGGGTTGAGCGACAGGAATTCAGGCGTCTTCTGGTCGTTGGTCCCGAACGAGACAAGATGCGCCTCGTAAGGCAGCTCCAATTCCTCCAGCGCGATGGAAATCTTCACGCCATTCGGCGTCGGCAGGGAATAGAGCTGGATGATATCGGGATTGTTCGCCGGCCAGCGGCGGGTGATCGGGAAGGAGGACAGATCTGCCATGGAAATTGCCTTTTTGGATATGTCTGACGGGAAACGATATCATAACCTGACGGCGCGGTTTGCAAAGTCAACAAGCGCTCATCGCGTTCACTATTTGCGAACGAAGCGTCTTTGATCGTTCATCTTTTCAACGGGCGTAAAATAGCGAATAAGAACTCCAGAGATTGCCGCGATCGGCAATGCACATCCGGAGGGTCCGATGTCCAATACTAACAACATCATCATTCTCGTTGCCCGCGTCCTGCTGGCATTCATGTTCATCTTCGCCGGCTTCGGCAAGCTGACCGACCCGGCGGGCACCGCCGGAATGATCGCCGGCGCCGGCATGCCGGGCGCGACGCTGCTGACCTACGTTGCCGGCCTGTTCGAACTCGTCACCGGCCTCTGCGTCCTCGTCGGCTTCCAGGTGCGCATCGTCGGTTGGGCAATCGCTGCATTCTGCATCTTCACCGCAGTGGTCTTCCACCTCCCGACCGTCAACGTTCCGGGCTTTCCGGACGCGGCACTGGGCTGGATCAACGCGCTCAACCAGATCATGGTCATGAAGAACTTTACGCTTGCCGGCGCCTACATCTTCCTCGCCACAGTCGGTCCCGGCGCCTACTCGCTCGACGCTCGCCGCGGCTCCTACGCCCTCGCAGCCTGATAGCCCTAAATCATCGCGATGCAGAAAGGCCCACCGTGTCCGCACGGTGGGCCTTTCTGTTTTTGGGATGCTGCTTATTCCGGCAGTGCTGCTTTGACTGCGGCGACGATACGGGCAATCAGCGGGTCATTGTTGTGGCTGTCCTTCCGGGCCCTGACAAAACAGGCCTGCGAGCGCAGGATGATGCCATCAGACAGAACCTTCAGGTGGTTTGCCACCAGCGTCGAACCCGTCGAGGTGATGTCGACGATAATGTCTGCCGAGCCCGAGGCTGGCGCGCCCTCTGTGGCGCCGAGGCTTTCGACGATGCGGTAGAGCTGGATGCCGTGCTGGCTGGAGAAGAACTGCTGTGTCAGCCGGGCATACTTCGTGGCGATCGTCAGGCGGCGGCCACGGCGGCTGCGGAAATCGGCAGCGACATCGCCGAGATCCGCCATGGTATCGACATCGAGCCAGATTTCCGGCACGGCGACCACGACATCGGCCCGCCCGAAGCCGAGCCGGGCGCAAAACTCGACGCGCTTGTCGGCTTCCGCCAGACCCTCGCGAATGAGATCCTCGCCAGTGACGCCGAAATCGACGCTGCCGTTGCCGATCTCGCGGGAGATTTCGGATGCCGAGAGAAAGGCGATCTCGACGCCGTCCCAACCTTCGACACGGCCGCGATAGGAACGGTCGTTGCCGACGGCGACGATGGGCATGCCGGCGCGGGCGAAAATGTCGGACGCGTCATCTTTCATGCGACCCTTGGAGGGCAAGGCAATGGTGACGGTCATGCCGGCGCCCTCTCACTCTCGATGCGATCGAGCCAGAGCGCGAAGCCGACAGCAGGAATGCGGTTCTGGGCGCCGAGCAGCGCCATCAGCCGGTCGAAGCGACCACCGCCGGCGAGCACCGCAGGCGATCCCTCGGCTGCGATCTCGAAGACCAGCCCGGTGTAGTAATCCAGCGGCCGTCCGAATGCGGCGCGGTATTCGATGGTGGTGAGATCGACGCCGGCATTGGCAAGCGCCGCAACCCGGCCGTCGAACCGCGACAGCGCATTGCCGAGCCGCAGGCCTGCCGCATCGGCAAAGCCGGCAAGTGCAGCAGACGCGTTAAACAATGGCACGTTCAGCGACAGGAACTCCTCAAGCACGCCATAGGCGGCATCGTCGAGCCTCGTTTCCGAGAGCATCAGCTTTTCCTTCAGCCGACGGGCAATGTCCTGCGGCGAGCGGCTGGCATTGGTCGAATATCCGGTTTTCTGCATGGTACCGTCGATGTGGGCAACAAGAGCTGCCTCGTCATCCTCTGCCACCAGCCGGGCAACGTCGTCGTCGAGATCTGTGACGAATTGCGGGCTGACCAGCCGGGCAAGCAGCGCCTGCAACTGCGCGGTATCGCCGAAGGCATGGATCAGCCGCTTCTGCCAGCCGAGCGGCAGGCCGAGCGCCTGCACGACTGCCTCGAACACAGCCTGATCGCCGAGCGTCACCTTGAGGCGACGGCCGGGCAACAGGCGGGTGAGGATGCCGGTGGCATCGCCGATGGCACGCGCGTCGGCACTCGATATATTGATATCGCCGAGATCTTCGATGCCGGCTTGGTAGAATTCGTGGCTCCCCTCACGGCGCTGGCGGAAGACCTCGCCCAGATAGGAGTAGCGTTTCGGCGTGCCCGTCGCCGTTTCGATGTGGCGCAGGCAGACGGGAATGGTGAACTCCGGGCGCAGGCAGAGGCTTTCGCCCGTTTCGCTTTCGGTCATGAAGATACGGCGGCGCAGATCCTCGCCGGCCATGTCGAGGAACGGCTCGGCGGGCTGGATGACCGGGGTGTCGATGCGGCTGGTGCGACGGGCCTCAAATTCGGCCAGCAATTCGGGCGCAAAGGTCGGGAGGTCGATCAGCGGCATAAGGCGATCTCCCCTCGAACGCTTGCCCGCGTCATGCCTGCCGCCCCTGCATCGCCCGCTTGCGGTCCTCCGCCTGAGCTGCCAGCATCGCTTGCACCTTGGCGACGATCTCGGCTTCCGGCACGATCTCCTGCGCCACCCGCGCCTCGCGCCAGGATGCGTTGTCCTCGATCTCGCCGGAAAGGCGCTTGCCCTCGATCAGGTCCTTGATCTGCACCACGCCCTCGGCCCGCTCGTTACCGCCCTGGATGATGGCGAGCGAGCAACCGCGACGGTCCGCATATTTCAGCTGGTCGCCGATCTTCTTTTTGGCGCTGCCCTGGTACATTTCGGCACGGATCCCGGCGCCGCGAAGCGCCTGCGTCAGCTTCTGGTAGCCTCCCAGAGACTCGATATCACTGTCCATGACGGTGACGAGGACAGGTGCCAGCACCTCGTCCTGACCGAGCTTTCCGAGGTTCTTCAGCGCCGTCATCAGACGCGAAACGCCGATGGAGAAGCCTGTGGCCGGCACCGGCTGGCCCATGAAACGCGACACAAGCCCATCGTAACGACCGCCACCGCCAACCGAGCCGAAAACGACCTTTTCGCCCTTTTCATTGGTGACGTCGAAGGTCAGTTCGGCCTCGTAGACCGGGCCAGTGTAGTATTCGAGGCCACGGACGACGGAGGGGTCGATGCGGATGCGCTTGGTGCCGTAGCCGGCTGAGCGCACCACATCGCTGATGATCTTGAGTTCCTTGAAACCCTCATGAGCGGGATGGTCCGCCCCAAAAAGCTTAAGGTAGTTCTCTAGCTTGCTAGAACTGCTGGGGTAGATTGTGATCCCATTTTCATTAATGAATTGATCATCGTCAGCGGTCGCTGCATCTTGGAGCGCCTCAGCAGCGGGCGCGTGTTCTGCAAATCCTGAGTAGAAGAGTTCGAGAGAGTTTATTTGTTTCTCATCGAGCCCCGCACCCTTGGTGAAATCGCCGGACTCATCTTTACGACCGGCGCCAAGCAGCAACCGAACGCCGTCACTGCCGAACTTATCAAGCTTGTCGATGGCACGCAGCACATTCAGCCGCCGCGCGGCATTCTCCTCGCCACCGAGACCAATGGCCTCCATGACCCCATCTAGAACCTTGCGGTTGTTCACCCGGATCACGTAGTCACCGCGCTTGATGCCAAGCGCTTCCAGCGTGTCGGCCATCATCATGCACATTTCGGCATCGGACTGGACGCCGGGTGCGCCGACGCTGTCGGCGTCGAACTGCATGAACTGGCGGAAGCGGCCGGGGCCGGGCTTTTCGTTGCGGAAAACGTAGCCCTGGCGATAGGTGCGGTAGGGCAGCTGGATCTCGTTGAAATTCTCGGCGACATGGCGGGCGAGCGGCGCGGTCAGGTCGTAGCGCAGGCTCATCCACTGCTCGTCGTCATCCTGCAACGAGAACACGCCTTCGTTCGGACGGTCGCTGTCGGGCAGGAACTTGCCGAGCGCATCCGTATACTCGAACTGCGGCGTCTCGATCGGGTCGAAACCGTATCGCTCGTAGACCTCGCGGATTTTTGCGACCATCTCGTTGGTGGCATGGATATCGGAAGCAGTGCGATCACCAAAGCCGCGCGGTAGGCGGGCTCTCAGCTTCTGGGGCTTCTTCGGCTTGTCGTTCATGGCGCTGCATTCCGGTCCTGTGACAGTGGCGGTTTCCTAGCGGATCGGGCCGATTGCGGCAAGGGTTGCAACGGCAATTCGGCGGCTGGCGGTTGCCGGGGAAAAATGCCACCCTCGCCGATATCTTTCCGGGAAGGCCGACATCGATGCTCCAGCAAACCGCCACGCCGCCACCCGCAAAATCCGTCATCCTGGTTTTGGCCGCATCCTCGCCCGACGCTTCCTGCCGATGATTGCCGAAACGCTCCAGCAACTCGCCACCCTACCCCTCACCGGCAAGCCGTTTCGACGGTTCGTCCGCTCTTCCGTCAGCCTGTGGTCGCGGGCCGGACGCTGCCGACAGGCCTGGGCAGAGCACGAGCGGCACAGCCAGAAGGCCGTGCTCGATGCGATGGCCGACCTCACCCAGCGGCGCACCGCCGTGGTGCTCGGTTCAGGACTGCTGCGTGATGTACCCATTGTCGAGTTGGCCCAGGCTTTCGATACGGTCGTGCTGGTCGATCTCGTGCATCTGGCATCGGTGCGACTCTGGTTGAAGGCCCGGCGCCTCGGCAACGTCCGTCTGATCGAGCGCGACCTCTCAGGCTATGACCAGCTCACCGCCGGGAAAGGCCTCGAACCGCTCGGCTTTTTGCGGCAGGTTCCCTACCTCGACCTCGTCGTGTCAGCCAATCTCCTGTCGCAGATCGGCCGCGGCGTCCAGCGGCGACTATCCGACGACCGCAAAGGCATTATGCCGGCGGATGCGGCGGCACGCCTCGTCGGCGCACATCTTGCCGACCTCGCCGTCCTGCCCTGTCGCAGCTGCCTTGTCACCGATATCGCCTACGCCGTCATCGACCGGACAGGCAAGATCCACGAGCAGGCAGACCTGCTGCTCGGCATCGCACCGCCCGAGGCCATCGAGCGCTGGACATGGCCGGTGGCGCCGCTCGGCGAGGAAAGCCGGGACTACCAGATCGTCCATCAGGTGATCGCCGCCCGCCTGTCGCGCCGATAGCGCAGAATCCAAGTTTTATTGTAGCACTTTTATTATCGACAAATATTCACTTCGGGGGTATTCTTGCGATGAAAATTACGTGGGACGAGCGCAAGCGCGAGAAGAACGTCGAAAAGCATGATCTCGATTTCGGCGACCTGGAATTGGAGTTTTTCACCGAGGCGATGATCCTCAATGCCCGAAACGGACGACTGAAGGCGATCGGCCTTTTGGCCAACGACATGGTTGCCGTCATATTCGCGAGATTGGGGCATCAAGGAATATCGCTGATTTCGCTCAGGCCGGCCAGTCGCAAGGAAAGGAGCCTTTATGACCAATATCGATCAAGGACGCCGTATCCTCACTGACGCTGAAGAACGACGAATACAAAGAGGGATTGCCGAGGATCCGGAAAATCCCGAATGGACCGAAGAAGACTTCAAGAACGCCCGGCCGTTTGCCGACGTTTTTCCGGATCTGGCGGAAAGCATTCGCCGGGCCCGTGGGCGACCGGCGGTCGAGGCGCCGAAGCGGCAAATCTCGCTGCGGCTCGATCCCGATGTCATCGATGCCTTCAAGGCCACCGGCAAGGGCTGGCAGAGCCGTATCAACGAGGCGTTGCGCAAGGCGGCCAAAATCTGAACAGTCTGATTTCACGCGAATTTCGACCCATCCCGAACGAGGAATTCCATGCTCACGAAAACCATCTTCCTGGCCTCCGTACTCGCCTTTGCCTCCAGCACCGCCTTTGCCGAAGACATGTCAAAGATGGATATGAGCAAGCCGATGGGTGACCAGAGCCCGTCGAGCCAGGCCTTTGCGGCTGCCAACGCGAAAATGCACAAGGACATGGGCCTGACCTACAGCGGCAATGCCGACGCCGATTTCGTGCGCGGCATGATCCCCCATCATCAGGGCGCGATCGAGATGGCGAAGGTCGAACTGCAATACGGCAAGGATCCGGAACTTCGCAAACTGGCGAAAGGCGTCATTGAGGCCCAGCAGAAGGAGATCAAGGAGATGGAAGCGTGGCTGAAGGCGCACGACAAGTAAGACCGGCATCAGCGCAATCAAGCTTTCATCCCCTCCCGAGGCAGACCCATGACAGATCCCGCCGCCATCGAAACCCAGTACTGGACAGTCGATGTCGCCGGCTATCCAATCGATCTGCCCATCGTCCCGATCAAACCGGATTTTGGCATTTCGCTGATGATGGTGATCGATCTCGGCGTCAGGTTCGGCGCACATGTCGGGGAAAAACTGGCCGCCAAACTGGCGCCGCTGAAGCCGGATGTCATCGTCGGGGCAGCCACGCTCGGCATTCCGGTTGCAATCGAGGTCAGCCGGGCGCTGGGGCTTGATCGCTACGTCATCCTGCAGAAATCGCCGAAAATCCATCTTGGCGATGCGCTCGTGCAGACGATCACATCGATCACCTCCAAAGGCGAGCAGCGCCTGCTGCTCGACCGGCAGGCGGTTCCGTTGCTGGCCGGCAAGCGCGTCGTGGTGGTAGACGATGTCGTCGCATCCGGCTCCAGCCTGAAGGGCTCGATGGAACTGGTGCGCAAGGCGGGCGGCGAGGTCGTCGGTGTTGGCGTGATCCTGACCGAGGCCCGCGACTGGCAGAAGACGCTTGGCGCCGACAGCGCCCTGGTTCAAAGCCTCGCGCATATTCCGCAGTTTCGTCCGGGTCCGAATGGCTGGGAGCCGATTGCGGAAACATTCCTTTAGGAGAAAAGCCGCCCCGACAGAGCGGGACGGCTTCGTAGTCTACGCGATCAGGCCTTCGGGTCGAAAGGCTGGGGACGGCGAGCGGCGTTCTGGCGCGGCATCATCCAGCCCGGATACTCGGCATCGAGTGCGCTGATCTCGTCGAGCCTTGCCATATCTTCGGCATCAAGCCTGAGATCGACGGCGCTGAGGTTCTGGTCGAGTTGTTCGACCCGCTTGGCACCGATGATGACGCTGGTGACGAAAGGTTTTGCGAGGATCCAGGCAAGCGCCACTTCGGCAACGCTGGCATCGTGCTTGGCAGCGACTTCACGCATGGCGGCGACGCAGGCCCAGGCGCGGTCCTTATCGACTGGCGGGAAATCGAAGCTGGCGCGGCGACCTTCGCCGTTACCGGGTGCGCCCGGGCCGTACTTGCCGGATAGCAGCCCGCCGGCGAGCGGCGACCAGACCATCAGGCCCATTTTCTCTTCCGCCATCATCGGCACGATCTCACGCTCGATGTCGCGGCCGGCGATGGAGTAATAGGCCTGCACCGTCTCGAAGCGGGCAAAGCCGCGACGCTCGGAGATGCCGAGCGCTTTTTCGATGCGCCAGGCCTGCCAGTTCGATACGCCGATGTAGCGCACCAGACCGCCGGAGACGAGATCGTCGAAGGCACGCAGCGTCTCTTCGATCGGGGTCACCGAGTCGGTCGCGTGGATCTGGTAAAGATCGATATGATCGACCTGCAGCCGTTCGAGGCTGGCCTCGACGGAATCCATTATGTGGCCGCGCGAGGCGCCACGATCGTTGGGCTTTTCGCCCATGGGTCCGAAGACCTTGGTGGCGATAACCACGTCCTTGCGCGGCACTTCGAGGTTCTGCAGCGCCTGACCGAGGATCGTCTCGGAAACGCCGAAGGAATAGACGTCGGCGGTATCGATGAAGTTGACGCCGGCTGCGAGCGATTTTTCGACGATCTTGTCGGCTGCATCCTGGTCGACGTCGGCGATTGCACCCCAGGTGCTGCCGCCGCCGGCCTCGCCAAAGGTCATGGTACCCAGGCAGAGTTCGGAGACGAACATGCCGGTGTTGCCAAGCTGATTGTAGCGCATTTGAAATTCCTTTCGTTCGGCCGCAATTGGACACTCCGCAGACGTTTCGACGCTGCTGTCCACTCGCAAGCGGATCGCCTGCAGGCCTTGCCGCTACCCCAAGATAACGCGGGGAGCCCCGACTTCAACGATACGATGTACCGGTTTCACGCAGCCGTGATGTCTTCGAGGATGCTTGTCTCGCTTGCCGGAAGGGATAAAGTCTGCCCGAAGAACCGACGAGGAAGATGGCTATGACCGTGCGTCCGCTGACCACCATCGGCTTCGATGCCGACGATACGCTCTGGCAGAACGAACACTTCTACCAGCTGACCGAAAAGCATTTTACCGAATTGCTCGCCGACTACGCCGAGGGAGACAGGGTGTCGGAGCGGCTGCTTGCCGCCGAGCGCCGCAACCTTGCCCATTACGGGTTCGGCATCAAGGGTTTCACCCTGTCGATGATCGAGACGGCCATCGAGATCACCGAAGGCACTGTTCCGGCGAGGGTTGTCGCCGAGATCCTCGACATCGGTCGGGACCTGCTGTCGCACCCGGTGGAAACGCTGCCGCATGCGCGCGAAACCTTGGAAGCGCTGGCCGGACACTACCTGCTGGTGCTGATCACCAAGGGCGACCTGTTCGACCAGGAGCGCAAGCTGGCGCAATCCGGTCTTGGCGATTTCTTCGACGCCGTCGAGATCGTCTCGGACAAGACGGCGACCACCTATCGCCGGATCTTCGCAAAGGTCGGCGATGGGCCGGAGCGGGCGATGATGGTCGGCAACTCATTGAAATCGGACATCGTGCCGGCCATCGCTGCCGGCAGCTACGGTGTCTTCGTGCCGCACGCGCTGACCTGGGTCTACGAACATGTCGATGAACCGAAGGATGCACCGCGCTTCCACAAGATAGAGCATCTGGGCGAGCTCGGAGCGTTGATCGCAAAGCTGTCTGCCGCCTGAGGCCCCGGATTCTCTAGGGCCGGAACAGGGACGGTTTGTTGGCTGCGGGCGCCGGCGTGCCGGGTTTTGGCGGAAACAGGGAGGGCGCCTTGTCCGCATCGCCAGCCGGAGCCGATTGCTGCGGCAGGCCCGATGGCAGCGGCTCGATGAGGATGGAATAGGGTGCGCCGAGGCCCCGCCGCCGGGTGACGCGGGAATAGTACGGCTTGATGAACCAGGTCGTATCGGCACTGACGGTAACATCGGCGGTCATGCCGTCCTCATCGGTGCCAAAAAAGGCTTCGTCGGCGCTTGAGGTCAGGTCGAATATGGCCATGAAGGCATACTGGCTCTTCGACGCAAAAGTGATCTTCAAATGCTGGCCGGCCTTGATCGGCAGGGTGTAGACCTTGCCTTTGCCGAATTTGGTCCAGCCGGTGAGCTTCTCGGTGACGGCGGGAAAGCCGAGCTTTTCAAGCTCCTCGCCTCGGTCCAACTCCGGCATCTGCAATTGCGGCGCCCTGGCATCCTCGGCGTGGGCCACGGGGCCAAGACCGGTTGCGGCGAGCCCAAGGCCGAGCGACAAGCAGAACCTTCTCACGGCCGCACCAGGTCGTTGCGCATCTTTTCCACACTGTCCCGGCAATAGCAGCCCTCGAGATGATCGTTGACCAGACCCATGGCCTGCATGAAGGCATAGATTGTCGTTGGGCCGACAAAAGTCCAGCCACGTTTCTTCAGGTCCTTGGATAAACGCACCGAGGTGGGCGTCGTCGGATTGGCCGAAAGGCTTGCGCGGTCGACAACTGCGGGTCGTTCGTCGGGCCTCGGCTCGTGGCTCCAGAAATAGCGGGCGAGCGACCCGAACTCCTCCTTCAGCTCGATGGCACGACGAGCGTTGTTGATCGTCGAGACGATCTTGCCGCGATGGCGGATGATGCCGGCATCGGCGACGCAACGCTCGATGTCGGCCTCTCCGAAGACGGCAACCCTGTGAAAATCGAACCCGGCAAAGGCGCTGCGAAAGTTGTCGCGCTTGCGCAGGATGGTCAGCCAGGACAGGCCGGACTGAAAACCCTCGAGGCAGATCTTCTCGAACAGCCTTATATCATCGGTGACGGGACGCCCCCACTCCTCGTCGTGATAGCGCAGATAGTCGGGCAGGTTTGCGTGCCAGAAACAGCGTTCCCGGCCGTCGTCGCCGATGATTAATCCTGTTGCAGTCATCAGGCTTCCCAATTCGTTCGGTGCTTTACCATTTGCAAACCGTCTTTCCAAACCGATGGTTAACCCTGACGAAAGGTTTACATGTCTGCCGGCGTTTTCATGAACCGCCGTTTACCATTCATGGGCAGGGCAATGTCACGATGTTTTCCGAACCGAGCGCCAGAACGCCCGATCTTCGGTCCATTGTAGAGAGTCCGTCCGATGATGAAACAGTCTATTTTGCTTGCGGCCGGCCTCGTCGCCGCCTTTGCCGCCCCTGCCCTCGCCACCGACCGTTACCAGATACGCCCGCCGGTCATCGTCAGCGCCGACCTCACGGCCCCGTGGGTGACGCAGCTCGGCGGCGCCTCCGTCCAGCCGGTTGTGTACCCCCGCCCGGTTCCGGTCCAGCCGCGCGGGCTATTCCAGCAGCGGGCTTCGCGTCCGCTGTTCGGCGGCAGACCCGTACAAACGGTTGCCAACGTGCGACCCGGCATGCCTGTCATCCGCTCGACACTCGACCCGCAGTATCTGCCGCAGATGGTGGACTACCAGACCAAGGAACGGCCGGGCACGATCGTCATCGATACCGACAACCGCTTCCTCTATCTGGTGACAGGCGGCGGCAAGGCCAGGCGCTACGGCGTCGGCGTCGGCAAGCCCGGCTTCGAATGGGCCGGCGCCCACACCATCACCCGCAAGGAAGAGTGGCCTGGCTGGACACCGCCTTCGGAAATGATTGCGCGCGAAGCTGCCAAGGGGCACTACCTGCCGGTCCACATGGAAGGCGGCACCGGCAACCCGCTCGGCGCCCGCGCCATGTATCTCGGATCGACGCTTTACCGCATCCACGGCACGAACGCGCCCTGGACCATCGGCAGCGCCGTTTCGTCCGGCTGTATCCGCCTGCGCAACGAGGATGTCAGCGATCTTTTCGACCGGGTGAAGGTCGGCACCCGCGTCATAGTGATGTAATTTTACCATGGGTGGCGACGAGCTGATCGGATGACGGCTCGACGCTACCCAAAAATGCCTCTGCTGATGCTGTAGATCTTGAAATTCTAATCGGTTTGATTAGCCTCTCGATCTTTGCACCAGAGGAACTCCAGGATGAAGCAAGTTATTCGGCTGATGGCCGCAACAGCGATTGCGCTGACGTCCATGATCGCTGTGACGACGGCCGCCCCGATGACGACGGCCAACGACGCGGTTCGCAATATCAAACCGAACCGGACCGTGCCTGCGGAATTCCACAAGCGTCTCGTCCGTCTCGTCACCAATGAGGCGCCCGGCACGATCATCGTCGATACCAACAACAAGTTCCTCTATCTCGTCGAAGGCAACAACCGCGCCACGCGCTACGGCATCGGCGTCGGTCGTGACGGCTTCGGCTGGTCGGGGATCGTCACGGTCGGCCGCAAGGCGGAATGGCCGGTCTGGACGCCACCGGCGGAAATGCGCGTGCGCGAAGCCCGGGAAGGCCATCCGCTGCCGGCCTCCGTGCCAGGCGGCGAAGCCAACCCGCTCGGCGCCCGCGCCATGTATCTCTACCAGAACGGCCACGACACGATTTTCCGCATCCACGGCACCAACCAGCCCTGGACCATCGGCCTCAACCTGTCGTCGGGTTGCATCCGCATGATGAACGCCGATGTCGCCGATCTCTACGACCACGTGCCCGTCGGCACCAAGGTCATCGTCGTCGGCCCCGGCAACAAGCAGGGCGAAGTCAGCTACAAGGATCACGGCATGGACGTGCTCCGCACCCTCTTCGGCGGCTTCGGCGGCTGATTGCCAACTGGCGCGGATTTAAGAGGGTTGGGCATTCGTGTCCGGCCCTCTCGCTGAAATGTCGGGTCATCGCTTTTGTCACAGATGACATCAGTTTCGTCGTACGGAAAACGGCGGTTTATTTTCCAAACCATACGTGTCCTCCGCCAATCGCCTTGCTTGGCACTCTCGATTCAATCGACCATGAGATCGTAGATCAGTTGACGGATCCAATGGTGGCCGGGGTGCCCATGGGTACGATCGTGCCATACCAGCTCCACTGTAAAATGTTCATATAGCCATGGAACGTCGATCATGGTCAGCAGGGGGAGCCGACGCTGCAGCAAGCGGCGCGGCACCAGCGCGACAAGGTCGCTGGCAGCGACGATCTCCGGGACGACAAGGAAAGACGCTGCCGAGGCGACGATCTTGCGTTGACGACCAAACGCCCCGAGCGTTGCATCAACAGGGGTTGTGAATGCGCCGCCGGACGGCGAAACGATCAGTTGCTCCAGCTCGGCAAACCCTTCGGCAGTAAGGCTGTTCCTGAGATGCGGATGGCCTTCTCGACCTATGAGGACGTAGGTTTCCTCGAACAGATGCCGCGTGCGCAGGTGCGGCTGGCTGCCATCGGGCGTGGCGATCGCCAGATCGACATTGCCATCCGAAAGCTGCTGGTCCAGTCTCGGCGGGTTTAGCCGATGCACGGCGATCCGTACGCCTGGGGCCTTCTCACGCAACGCCAATATGAGGGGAAGAACGACCGCCGCCTCGACATAATCGGTGCATGCGATGGAGACAACGAGTTCGGCACTCATGGGTGCGAAGCTCTTGTGACTATCAAGAGTGCTGCGCAGCTGTTCCAGCGCCGCGCGCAATGGCTCCAGCAATTCGAACGCCTTCGCGGTCGGGATCATTCCACGATGTCCCGGAACGAGCAACGGATCATCGAAGACATCGCGGAGGCGGTTCAGCTGCGCGCTGAGCGCTGGCTGACTTAAATTCAGCCTTTTCGCAGCCTTCGTGACATTTCGCTCGATCAGCAAAGCTTCCAGGCTGACGAGCAGGTTGAGATCCATACGCTTGATATCCATCAGATGGATTGTAACCCAGAATTAAATCGATTTCACAAATACCATGCCGCCTGCCATGCCATGGGCTTCTATTGACGCCATATGCATGGGAGATCTGCATGCCATCGAACAGCAAACCTATCGTCGCGATCGCAGGAAGTCTGAGCAAACAGGGCCGTAGCGTGGCCCACTCGCTGCTAAAAAACGGGCGCTATCATGTGCGCGCCCTCACCGGCAACGTCGGTTCTCCCGAGGCGCTCGCCTTGGCGGCACAAGGGGCCGAGCTTTTCGCGGTCCCACTCGCGCAAGGCCGCAAAATGGATTTCGCCGAAGCATTCAGGGGTGCTCATGGGGCATTCCTCATGACCCCCGGCGTTGCACCGCCAGCAACATACGAGTTCGACATCGGCAAGGATCTGGCGCGGATGCCGCCGTCGAGGCCGGCGTCCAGCACGTGGTCTTCAGCACTCTGGAGAATGTCGACCAAATCACGGGCGGCACCAAGTTTGCGCCGCACTTCACCGACAAAAGCAGGGTCGAAGCCTATATCCGTGGGTTGCCGATCCTGAGTTCGTTTATCGAGCTTGCGTTCTTTTACACAAATCTCCTCGAATATTACGCGCCCCGCATGGATGGCGACACGCTGGTATTTCCCATCTATTTGCCCGAGCACTTCAAGGCACCTTTTGTCGACCCGTTGACTGCGACGGGACCGGCAGTCCTTGAAATCTTCGATCATCCCGGCACCTATTCCGGCCAGACGCTGCCGGTGATTGGCGACGTCATCTCGCCGGCAGAGATGATCGAGGCTTTTACCCGTGTCACCGGTCAAAAGGCGGTTTACGCCTCGGCTTACAGAACCGAGGAATTGCTTCGGCACTTCCCGCATTTTGCAGAGAGCCCGGACCTTGTGCGCGAGATCATCGGCATGGCCGAATTTGCGGTGGAGTACGGCTACTTCCGAGGCGATCGCGACCTTGAATGGAGCCGGCGGATCAATTCGGACTGCCTTGGCTGGGAGCAGTTCGTCAGGACCACGGGCTGGGACGGTCCCAAAAAGACCTTCGGTTTGGAGCCTCCGACGAACGGTGGCGGCGAGTAACGTCGCAAACTCTCGCAATCCGAACCTGCGTTTTGCGACCGAATTCTCCGTCGCAAAACCAGCAGTCTTGGCGAACGAGGTCAGCAAATGGCCACTCTACCGCCTGTTGTAATAGCCATGTCATGAAATCCCGACATCAATGGGTGACTGAATCATCCGGGGGTTCTTCATGCGCCGTGCCAATCGACTTCGCCAGTCGGCCTTTGCTGCCGTGGCGTTCTTTACGGTTCTTACCGTTGCCGACCACGCTTTTGCCGACATGATGTTTTCGGCCTATGGCGGAGTGCAGGGAGCGACCGGCAGCAATGTCACGACGTCAGACGGCGCGGATTTCGATCCGAACTGGTCCGGCAAATCCTTCAGCAACCCGCCCTATTACGGCGTTCGCGGAACATGGTGGCTGGACGAGCTCAACCAGCCGGACTGGGGCGTGTCGCTCGACTACACCCACGCCAAGGTCTATGGCGACCTCGGCAACACACCGGGCTGGTCGCACTTCGAGTTCACGGACGGGCTCAATCTGCTGACGGCCAACGCGCTCTATCGTTTTCAGGACCCTTCCCGCAAATGGACGCCCTATGTGGGTGCCGGCGCGGGCATCAACGTACCGCACGTGGAAGTCACGCGTTCGTCCGGTCGCACCTTCGACTATCAGTTCGGCGGGCTTGCCCTACAGGCACAGGCAGGCGTGAGCTACGATATCAGCAAGCACTGGGCGACGTTCGTCGAATACAAAGGCAATTACTCCTTTGTCGATAACGTTTCCATCGACAGTGGCGACACGTTGAAGACGCGCGTCTTCACCAATGCCATCAACTTCGGCGTTTCGTTCAAGTTCTAGAGCGGCGGGTTTGGCGGCCCGTCACTTGGCGTTGCAGGTGAGCCTGCCGGTCAGCTTGACCGGCTTGGCACCGTCCGGCGTGGAGATTGTCAGGACATAGCTGCCCGGCATCGGGGTTCCATCTTCCTTGCCTGATGCGACGATGACAAGCTCGGCACTGGCCGCGTTGTCGCCATTGCCGTTAAAGGCTGCGACAGCAAGCCGCACTTCGCCGGCATAGGCCCAATACTGCGTCAACTGGCTGGATTCCAGCGGCAGTTTGCGGAAGTCTTCCGGGATGAGGGCGGACTTGCCGATCATAAGGCCACGGAAATGATTGAGCTTGTGGCCCGGACCGTCTGAAAAGCCGCTGTCTATGCTGAACTTGATGGAGGTGTCGTCGGCTGCACAGTAGAAGCGGTCTGCGGCCAAAGCAGGCACCGCAACCGCGCAGATGCCGATAGAAAGCAGTAGTCGACGCCACATGTCGGCAATCCCCGTTGCACTGAAATACGCTCCGCATTCCACTTCCGGAGCAGACACATTAAGACACTAAGGGAAACTCTTTAATTTTTGCAATATCGTAAAAGTGAAGCTATAGAGGCCATCGGACGATTGAAAGTTAGCGCGTCCGTCTTACGTCTGGTGTCACCGACCCTCCTCCCTCGGCTATCTCGCGTCTCGTCGTCACAGAGACGAACGGCGACGGATTCTGACGATGGAGACGCGGATTTGCTGATAATCAACCTTGGAAGCCGGGCCTAAACCGCTTTTTCATAGGTTCTAGCCCAGGTTGATGTAGAATAAACTTGTTTAATGATTCCTCGCGAAAATTACAAAGGTGACCCGCCCGTTGACTCTCCTAGCCCGACTCGCCACCGATATGCATCTGATGTTGCGTCGCCCGCCGCGGCAGCAGTACGCAGCCCTGTGCTATCGCTTTAAAAAGAAGACAGGCGAGTTGGAAATGTTGCTGATGACCAGCCGCGATACCGGTCGCTGGGTCATTCCCAAGGGCTGGCCGATGTCAGGCAAGCTGTCGCATGAAGTGGCCGCCCGCGAGGCTTACGAGGAGGCCGGCGTGCGCGGAAAAGTGGAAGCCACATCTCTCGGCTTCTTCACCTACCCCAAGGTCATGAAGGACGGCCTGACCGTGCCGTGCAAGGTGCAGGTCTACGCCCTTGCCGTCACCGAACTTGCCAAGAATTTCAAGGAAAAGGGCGAACGCACGCTCGAATGGGTTTCCTGCAACGAAGCCGTCAGGCGCGTCCGTGAACCGGAACTGCGCGATCTCATCCTCGCCTTCCAGCAGCGGATGGGACTTACCGGCCAGGCCGAAGACACCGACCGCAGTTCCACGTCGTGACCTCACAGCATTGCGCCTCAACGTCGAGGAAAAAGCATGTCTGAGCGGCCGGCCGGATTGATAAAGCCAACTCTCGACAAGGATCTCGACAAGCTCACCTATGTCGAGGACGCCGCCGATCACGTGGTAAAGCCGCTGATCGCGCCCGGCTATGCGCTGATATTCCTCGGCGTTGCCATGCTGTTTGCCGGCATCTACGTGTTCGACAGACCCGGCGCGACGCTGGTCATTGCCGGCGTAGCGCTGGCTGGATATATGGCGCTCAACATCGGCGCGAAGGATGTGGCCAATACCGTAGGCGCTGCCGTCGGTGCGCGCGCCATCGGCATGCGGCAGGCGCTGGTAATGGCGGCGGTCGTCGAGGTGCTGGGCGCCACCATCGCCGGCGGTCCCGTGGTGCGGACCATATCCTCGGAGATCATCGATACGTCGCGGATCGCCCAGAGCGGCCTGCTCGCCTGGGTGATGATCTCGGCGCTGACTGCCGCCGCCGTCTGGATCAATCTTGCGACCTGGCTGAAGGCGCCGGTCTCGACCACGCATGCCATCGTTGGCGCCGTCATCGGCGCGGGGATTGCCGGCGTCGGTGTCGATACCATCCATTGGCGCACTGTCATCGCGATCTCGGTCACCTGGATGTTGACGCCGATGATCGCCGGGGCGATTGCCGCAGGCTTTTTGTACCTGATCAAGACCTTCATCATCTACCGCGACGACAAGATCCTTGCTGCCCGCTACTGGATCCCGATCCTGACGGGGACGATGGCAGGCACCTTTGCATCCTACCTCGTGATGGTGCTGACGCGCGCCGCGCCCTATTCCCCGGCAACGGTTCTGACGATCGGCATCACCGTCGGCCTGCTGGTGTGGCTGATGGCGCGGCCTCTGGTGGCGCGCCAGTCGGTCGGCCTCGAGAACAAGAACAGCGCCTTGCGCGGCCTGTTTCGCCTGCCGTTGATTTGCTCGGCGGCGCTGCTGTCCTTTGCCCATGGCGCCAACGATATCGCCAACACAGTCGGCCCACTGAGCGCGATCGTGCGCTCTGCAGGGACCTTACCCGCCGGTCCAGCGCCGTTCTGGGTCGTCCTGATCGGCGGCTGCGGAATTGCCGTCGGCATCCTGCTGTTCGGGCCCCGGTTGATCCGGCTTGTCGGCGAGCAGATCACCAAGCTCAACCCGATGCGCGGCTACTGCGTCGCTCTTTCGGCGGCGCTGACCGTTATCGTCACTTCCTGGTTCGGAATGCCGGTCAGCTCGACCCATGTCGCAATCGGCGCGGTCTTCGGCGTCGGGTTCTTCCGTGAATGGTATACCCGCAACTCGAAACGGCGGATGGCCTATATGCGGATGAAGGCGGAGCATTGGGATATCGAGGAACAGGAAGTCTACAATCCGGACGAGATCAGCCGCCGACGCCTGGTACGCCGGTCGCATTTCCTGACGATCATCGGCGCCTGGATCGTGACGGTGCCTGCGGCGGCCCTGCTTGCGGCCGGGGTTTATTCGGTTATGTTCGCGCTCTTCGTCTAACAGCCAGGGTTTTCATGCGCGCCAATTTTCGTATGCAGCGACTGTTCGTCGCCGCCGATATCTCAGAGGGCCAGCCCCTCGAGGTCGGCGCAGAACAATTCAACTATCTGGCCAACGTGCTGCGGCTCGAAGCCGATGCGGAGATCTTGATCTTCAACGGCCGCGACGGGGAATGGCAGGCCAAGCTCGCCTTTCCGACCCGCAAGCGCCTGCTGCTGATCCCCCATTTGCAGACACGCCCGCAGCCCGCACCTTCGGATCTGCACTATCTCTTCGCGCCGCTGAAAGTCGGCCGTCTCGACTATCTGGTCCAGAAGGCCGTGGAAATGGGCGCAGGCATTCTGCAACCGGTGATGACACAGCATGTGCAGGGCAAGATCGGCAGCATCGACCGGCTGCGCGCCAACGCGGTCGAGGCAGCCGAGCAATGCGGCATCCTCGCCATTCCCGAGGTGGCCGAGCCCGTGAAGCTCAATGACCTGCTCGATCGCTGGCCGAGCGAGCGCCGTATCATCTATTGTGACGAGGGCGATGCAGCGCAGAACCCGCTTCCGCTGCTGCGGTCCATACAGGAGACGCGGCTGGCACTTCTTGTCGGGCCGGAGGGCGGGTTTTCGGAGGACGAGCGCGCCCGGTTGCGATCCCTGGATTTCGTGACCGCCATTCCGCTCGGGCCCCGTATCCTCAGAGCCGACACAGCAGCGGTCGCTGCGATGGCGGTGATCCAAGCGGCGATCGGCGATTGGCAATAATTACTCAAGGCACTGTACAAATTTGGGCGAGATCGTATTTTTCTGAACAAGCCTTGAAACAAATTCACTTGCACCGTAACTGAGTCCAGCCCTATCAGCCATTCTTTCTGTCTGTCTTCCGCACAGGCACCCTTCCGAGATCAAGGTAGCTTCATGGCCCGCGACACGACCGACCAGACCCCGATCGAATCGGTGTCGGAACTGACCGAATATCTCGACGCCGGCAGCAAGCCGAAGGACAGCTTTCGCATCGGCACCGAGCACGAGAAGTTCGCCTTTTTCCGCGCCGACAACAGCCCGGTTCCCTATTTCGGCGATGCCAGCATCTCGGCCCTGCTGAAGGGCATGCGCGAAAAGCTCGGTTGGGACGAGATCATCGATGCCGGCCATGTCATCGGGCTGGCCGAACCATCGGGCATGGGTGCGATATCGATTGAACCCGGTGGCCAGTTCGAGCTGTCCGGGGCGCCGGTCGAGACTATTCACCAGACCTGCAAGGAATCCAACCAGCACCTCGCAACCGTGCGCGAAGTTGCCGAGCCGATGGGTATCCGCTTTCTCGGCGTCGGTGGCAGCCCTAAATGGACGCTGGCCGAAACGCCGCGCATGCCGAAATCGCGCTATGACATCATGACCCGCTACATGCCGAAAGTCGGCAGCAAGGGGCTGGACATGATGTATCGCACCTGCACCATCCAGGTGAACCTCGACTTCTCCTCCGAAGCAGACATGCGCCAGAAGATGCGCGTATCGATGAAGCTGCAGTCGCTGGCAACAGCGCTGTTTGCCGCATCTCCGTTTACCGAAGGCAAGCCGAACGGCCTGTCTTCCTGGCGAGGCGATATCTGGCGCGATACGGACAACAACCGTTCCGGCTTGCTGCCATTCACCTTCGGCGACGATTTCCGCTTCGAGCATTATGTCGAATGGGCGCTCGACGTGCCGATGTACTTCATCGTTCGTGACGGCAGCTACCACGACTGTACCCACGTTACATTCCGCCAGTTCATGAACGGCGCGCTGAAGGGTGAGGTTGCATCGTGGGAGCCGACCATGGGCGACTGGACCAACCACCTGTCCACCTTGTTTCCCGATGTGCGGCTGAAGCGATTCCTGGAAATGCGCGGTGCCGATGGCGGTCCCTGGCGCCGGATCTGCGCCCTGCCGGCATTCTGGGTCGGGTTGCTCTATGACGACGCTGCCCTGTCGGCGGCTGACGAGATGACCAAGGGCTGGGGCTTCGACGAGGTCGAGACGCTGCGCAACGCGGTGCCTGTGCAGGGCCTGACTGCAAGCTTTGGCGGTCGCTCGCTGCTCGACATCGCCCGTGACGTGGTTTCGATCTCGCGCGCCGGCCTCAAATCTCGTGCCCGTCTCAACAGCGAAGGCCAGGACGAAAGCCTGTTCCTCGCGCCTCTCGAAGAAGTTCTGGCCAATAAGGCGACCCTCTCCGACGACATGCTGACGCGCTATAACGGTCGCTGGAATCAGTCCGTCGAGCCGGTTTTCGACGAATACCAATATTAGAGTATTCGGCACGCGCGGGGCCGGCACAAAAAAACCCGGTGTCGGCTAGGCCGGACACCGGGCAAGAGGCAGGGCAATTGGCTATCACCCTGCGGGGAAACTTGAATTCTCAGCCGCGAAAATCATCGCTGCCGAAGCTACGCGCACGGCGCCGGGCGGACTGCGTCAGGTGCAACGACGGGTCTTCGAAGAACGAGGAACCCATGAGGGCCCTGTTCAGCTCGCCCCTGGTCAATCCGATGTCACGCAGCTGGTTGTCGTCGAGATCCTGCAGCCGATTGATTTCGGTGCGATGGCGGAACACGCGGCCTGCAGAGATCAGCATGGCAAAGACATAGGTCACGCGGGCTGCAAGGGGCAGGGTGCGTGTGGCGGTCTTCATTGGCAGTCTCAGTTCCGTCGTGCTCATTTGACTATCCTTCCCAAGGCACGCAAAAACCACCCTCCTCATGGGGGGATCCGGGAGATCAGGTGGTGTTGATCGGGCGCGAACGACGACGCTGCCGTTCGATTGCGATGCAATTTGCAGTTGGAAGATGCCAAATGGCTATTGATCAGTCCAACGAATGTTTCTAATGCTTGTCATCAACTCTTTTCATAGGTGAGACAATGGCAGCGCCGCTCGATATCGACCAGTTGCAGACCTTCATTGCTATTGTCGACACCGGCAGCTTCACCAAGGCGGCCGACCGTATCTTCAAGACCCAGTCTGCAGTCTCCATGCAGATGCGCCGGCTCGAGGAGCGGGTTGGCAAGCAGCTGTTCATCAAGGACGGTCGCGGCAACCGGCTGACGGCCGAGGGCGAAAAGCTGCTCGACTATGCGCGGCGCATCATCCGCCTCAACAACGAGGCGATTGCGGCCTTCGACGATAACCGGCTGGAAGGCACGCTGCGCATCGGCACGCCCGACGATTACGCCGACCGCTATATGCCGGAGATCATCGGCCGCTTTGCCAAGACCCATCCGAATGTCGAGCTTTACATCGTCTGCGAGCCGTCGGTCGACCTCGCCGAGAAGATGGCGCGCGGCGAACTCGACATCGCGCTCGTCACCCACAATCCGCGCGAACGTGTGTCCGACGTGGTCAGGACCGAGCCGCTCTGCTGGGTGAGTTCGGCCAACCATCCGCTGCGTGACGACGCACCGGTGCCGCTGGCGCTGGGCAGGCGGGATTGCCCGTGGCGGCAGGTCAGCTGTTCGTCGCTCGATGCTGTCGGCCGCGAATATCAGGTGCTGTTCACGAGCTGGTCGTGCACCGTCATTGCATCTGCAGTGCTGGCGGGCCTTGCGGTGTCGGTGATGCCGGAATCGGCGCTGCGCAACGGCATGAAGGTTCTCAGCCACGCAGATGGCTTTCCAGCACTGCCGCCGGTGCAGATCGGCATCATGAAGCGGCCGGGTGTCTCCGCATCGCTGATGAACGCCATCACCGCGCATATCTCGGCCTGCCTGGATAACATCACGCCGGCCGCCACGGGCGAAGAGAGTGAAGCCGACAGCAAGGGCCTCAACCGCTACCTGCCGCGCTCCAAGGCCGCCCTGGTGCTTCCGAGCTGGTAATCGCCCATCTGGCAGGGTCCGCCTGAAACAGAAATCGGGGCAAAAGCCCCGATTTCCAAACTCTGTTTTCGCAGCAAAAAGCCCTACTCTGCGGCGGCGCTGATCGTATCGGCTTCGTAGCCGTGCGCGTTCTTGAGCGCGATACGGACACCGGCCTCGTATTCCGGATGCACCAGCTTGAAATGGGCCAGCTGACGCTCGACGATCTCGCCCATGGCAGCGGCGATGTTCGACGGCGAGAACGCGGCGTCTCGATCTCGGCGAAGTAGTTTTCCGGATTGCGGTTCAGTTCGATCACGCCGATTTCGATCGGCGGATACTCCGGGTGCGGCCAGACTTTCGTCAGGTCGAACGGATTGTAGGATGTCTTTTGTGCATCCATTTCCGGCATGGCTCAGATGCGTGTTGAACCCTCCTGCACGTTCGGTCGCACCTTGTCCCATTGACTTTCGATAATTTCCAATCGTATTAGATGTCATTTTTGATCCGGAAATCCTATCATGCTGACGTTGCGCCAGATGCGCTATTTCGAAGCCCTTGCCACTACCCGACATTTCGGCCGGGCCGCCGATCTCGTCCACATCAGCCAGCCGGCACTTTCCGCGCAGATCATGGAGATGGAGAATTATCTCGGCGCCAAGCTGGTGGAGCGCACGCGCGGCAGCACGATCCTGACGCGCAAGGGCGAGGAGGTGCTGACCCATGTCCACACCATATTGCATGAGGTCGATCGGCTCGAGCGGTCGGTCCGGCGAGAGGGCGGCGTGCTCGACGGGCTGATCCGCATCGGCATCATCCCGACCGTCGCACCTTACCTGGTGCCGCAGTTCGTGCCCTACCTGCGCCGCGCTTATCCTAACGTCGAGATCGAACTGAAGGAGGCGGTGACCAGCCGGCTGCTGGCGGATCTCGCCGAAGGAAGGCTGGATGCCGTCATTGCGGCGCTGCCGCTCGAGGGCGAAGGCATTCGCACCCGATCGCTTTTCACCGACCGGTTCTTCATGGCGATGGCCGAGAACGGCGATGATGTGCTAATGTCGCCGCTCACCGAAAACGAAGTGGATGTCGACCGCCTGCTGCTGCTGGAAGAAGGCCACTGCCTGCGCGAACAGGCGCTTTCCGTCTGCGGCGCCGGCAAGCGCAGCCTTGTCAATTTCGGGGCGACGTCGATGACGACGCTGCTGCAGATGGTGTCGCACGACATGGGAATGACGCTGATCCCCGAAATGGCCGTCGCCACCGAGACCGGCCGTACCAGCATCCGCATCGTCCCCTTCGCGGAGCCTCAGCCGTCACGCGAGATCGGGCTGGCGTGGCGGCGCAATAACCAGAGCGACATCGACATGCAGGCGCTGGCAGACGCCGTCATTGCGGCAAGCCCGGCACCGGTAGCAGGCTGATTAGGAAAAGGCGAGCCATACCGCCAGCCATACCCAGAGGCCGACGAGCGCCAGAAAGCTCAAGGCAAACAGGGGGCTGCGGTAGCGCAGGTTGTTGCTCGTGACATGCACATAGGCGTGGCCATAGCGCATCGCCACGAAGAACCAGGCAAGCGCGACCGCCGGAAGGTTGTCGGCCTGAGTCATGAACAGGACGATGGAGACGACGTAGAACAGCACCGGCAATTCGAACTGGTTGGCGATGGCATTGCGCACCACCAGGCTCTCGGCCGGCTCGTCGCGATTTTCTCGGAATTGCTCCATCTTAGCCCTGCCGCTCTTCATGGCAGCAGAGCGGCGCAGGCTGAGCAGGCCGTAGAGGATAAGCACCAGAACGGTCTGCGCCACCAAGGGCCAAAACATTTCATAGCCGGTCATGCAGCGACTCCAAGAACTGCGGGAACATGACGCTGCTCTAGTCGAAAAAACACGCGCCTGCCAGCGCCTGCAACGGGTATCCGCCGATCACTTTGCGACAGCTTCCGGATTGCCCACGAGCCCAGCAACTGGCCTATCAATCCGGTTCGGGCTGGCGGCTGAGGACGGCGAAGCGGATGAGCAGTATGACGGCCACAACCAGCGTCAGGAACTTCAGTCGCCCGAGCACGGGCATGACAGCGGAGGCAAATGCAAGCGTTTGCTCTGACGCTACGGCCGGCGGGAAGACCAACATTGCGAGGATCGTCTCACCGCAGCCGACCAGTCCGTAGAGAATAGGCAGACAGAACAGCAGGAAGACGCCGGCCGGAGGAATCGGCCTGCCGAAAAAGATGCCGCCGGGTTTGACGCGCTTCAGGAGCAGGAAAAGCAGGGCTGCGGACGCCACCGCGAAGACCAGCGCCGGCCCGGTATCCAGTCCATGCTGGATTACCGCCGCATCGGGGTGGGTGCGCAGAAATTCCGCCATGTCGCGGACGTCGGCGGCCTCGTAGCCCGCTATGCGGATCGCGAGGACATCACGACCCGCAGCGGCAGCCCGGAATGGCAGCACGAAACCCATATAGATCCAGGCTGCCAGCGCTATGCAAAGCGCCGCCAGGCCCGAGATCCACCGTTTCAGAGGCCCGCCGTCCGGCTGCATCAATCAGAGACCGCCGCCAGGATAGTTCGGGCTTTCGCGGGTGATCGTCACGTCGTGGGTGTGGCTTTCGCGGAGGCCAGCGCCGGAGATGCGCACGAAGGTCGCCTTCTGCTGGAAATCGGCGATGTCCTTGCCGCCGACATAGCCCATGGCCGCCTTCAGGCCGCCGCCGAGCTGGTGAAGGACGCCCGAGACCGGGCCCTTGTAGGGCACCTGGCCCTCGATGCCCTCGGGCACCAGCTTCAGGGTGTCGCGAACCTCCGCCTGGAAGTAGCGGTCTGCCGAGCCACGCGCCATGGCGCCGACGGAGCCCATGCCGCGATAGGCCTTGAAGGAGCGACCCTGGTAGAGATAGACCTCGCCGGGGCTTTCGTCCGTGCCGGCCAGCAGCGAGCCGATCATCACGGCTGACGCACCGGAGGCGATGGCCTTGGCCAGATCGCCCGAAAACTTGATGCCGCCGTCGGCGATGATCGGGATGTTCTGTGCCTGTGCTGCCTCGACGGCCGACATGATGGCGGCCAGCTGCGGCACGCCGACGCCGGCAACGATGCGGGTGGTGCAGATCGAGCCCGGGCCGATCCCGACCTTGACGGCATCAGCGCCGGCATCGATCAGGGCGCGGGTGCCGTCATAGGTGGCGACATTGCCGGCCATGACGCGAACGGAATTCGACAGGCGCTTGACGCGGGTCACGGCATCGAGGACGCGCTGCGAATGGCCATGGGCGGTATCGACGACCAGCAGGTCGACACCGGCCTCGATCAGGCGTTCGGCACGCTCGAAACCGTCGTCGCCGACGTTGATGGCAGCGGCGGCGCGCAGGCGGCCCTGGCTGTCCTTGGAGGCATTCGGGTTGAGCTGGGACTTCTCGATGTCCTTGACGGTGATCAGGCCGACGCAGCGGCCTTCGGCATCCACGACCAGCAGCTTTTCAATGCGGTGCGAGTGGAGAAGACGCTTGGCTTCCTGCTGATCGACATTTTCTTTCACCGTGATGAGGTTCTCACGGGTCATCAACTCGTAGATTTTCTGGTTTGGATCGGAGGCGAAGCGGACGTCGCGGTTGGTAAGGATGCCGACCAGGCGACCGGGCTTCTCGGTGTCGCTGCCTGGGCTCTCGACGACAGGGATGCCGGAAATGTGGTAGTGCTTCATCAGTCCGAGCGCATCGGCGAGCGTGGCGTCGGGGCCGATGGTGACCGGGTTGACGACCATGCCGCTTTCGAACTTCTTCACCTGGCGGACCTGCTCGGCCTGGGCGACGGGGGTCAGGTTGCGGTGGATGACGCCGATGCCACCGGCCTGAGCCATGGCGATGGCGAGGCGACCCTCTGTGACGGTGTCCATCGCCGCCGAGATGATCGGCAGGTTCAGTTCGATATCCTGGGCGATGCGGGTCGAGACATTGGTCTGGCCGGGCATCACTTCGGAATGTCCGGGCTGCAGAAGCACGTCGTCAAAGGTCAGGGCTTCGAGCCCAGTTGCTGTTTCAATGATGCGGGCCATGCCAATTCCTCGTCTTTAAGAAAATGCGGAGCACCCCCGGAATGATTATCCGCCCCGGCGGTGATGCAAGAATTGATTAAGAGTTGGCGAGGGCTGGTACCACGTCCGCGGACCGATGGAAATAGCAAAACGCAGTCGCGCGGTTGCAACGCAGCTATGCATGAGGCGGCGAGAGGCCACGACGACCGGAGCCGATGGCACCGGTCGTAGTTTCATGGATGACGTATACGTGGGCATTTGGGCTCTGCCCTGTCGGCTGCCGTCAGAAGTCGAATTGATAGCTTTTCGGCACGAAGCGGAAGCCGGTGTCGATTTTCTCGACGAAACCGACCGCCGGGAACGGCATGTGGTAGCCAAGGAACGGGATGCGGTCCTTCGCGATCAGGTCGAAGATACGCCGGCGTGTCTGGGCGGCCTGCACCTTGTCCAGATCGAAACGGACCTCCCAGTCCGGCTGCTGCAGCGACAGGACATAGTGGTTGGCGGTATCCGCAGTCAGCACGATCTGCTCGCCCTCGGACTCCACGTGGAAGACCATGTGGCCGGGCGTATGGCCGGGCGCCAGCATGGCTGTCATGCCGGGCACCACCGTATCGCCGTCGTTGACGAAGGTGATCTTCTCCGCCAGCGGCACGACGTTGGCGAGCACGCTTTTCTGGTTGCCTTCAGCGGGAGTTCCCTGCCGGGCCTCATCGGTCCAGAAATCATATTCGATGCGACCGGCTGTGTAGCTGGCATTCGCGAAGGCCGGCTTTCCGTCTTCCATCAAGCCTGCGATGTGGTCACCGTGCAGGTGGGTGAGCAGGACGCGGGTGATGCTCTCCGGTTCGTAGCCGGCCGTCTTCATGCCGGCCGCCAGGCGACCGCCGCCCTTTTCGCGCATCGCCGCGCCAAAGCCGGTATCGACGAGGATCACGTCCTTGCCGTTGTCGATGATGACCGGCGAATAGCTGTTGACGAAGCGGTCGGTCGGCAGAAAGTTGTCTGCCAGCAGTGCCTGCACCGTCTCGGGCCTCTGATTGACGCCGAAGGTTTCCCAGGGTCTATCCAGAATGCTGACGCCGTCCTTGATGACCGTGAATTTCAGCGCACCCAGTTTGAACTGGTTGATTTCCGGCAGCGGTAAAACAGTCATACAGTCTTGCTCCTACAGTGCGGCAATGCCGCCAAATATGCGCGCGAAATTTCCGGCCAAAGGTCAAATGCATACTCGCGCGGCTCGGTGCGATTAGCATTTTCATGCTGATGGCACATGTCAAAACTAGACAGGCAGCGAGGTTGGCAAGCGATTTCACGAAGACGTGATCCCGATAGCGACAGCAGGCTTATTAGGGGATTGGCAGAGCAAGTCCCGAGGAATAGAGAGCGGCTACCGCCCAGGCGGCATCTCCACGACGGCATCCCATGCAAGGCACCAGCCTATGAATCGCATCGTCCCGCTCATCCTCGCTATCGCACTCTTCATGGAACAGATGGACTCGACGGTGATCGCCACGGCGCTGCCGGCGATTGCGGCGGATCTGCATGTCGGGCCGATCACGCTGAAGCTTGCGCTGACCTCCTACATGGTGGCGCTCGCGGTGTTCATCCCGATCAGCGGCTGGATGGCGGATCGTTTCGGCGCCAAGCGGATTTTCCGCATTGCTATCTGCGTCTTCGTCGTCGGATCGATCTTCTGCGCCGCATCGGGCAGCCTGCTGGAGTTCGTCGGCTCGCGCTTCCTGCAGGGCGTCGGTGGCTCGATGATGACGCCGATCGGACGACTGGTTCTGGTGCGCACCACCAAGCGCAGCGATCTGGTGTCAGCGATGGCGCTGCTCAGCATACCGGCGCTTGTGGGACCGCTGGCCGGGCCGCCGCTCGGTGGCTTCATCACCACCTACTTCTCCTGGCATTGGATCTTCCTGATCAATGTGCCGGTCGGCATCGTCGGCGTTATCCTCGCGACCATATTCCTGCCGGAAGTCGAGGCCATGGCGCCGCCGAAGCTGGATATCATCGGCTTCCTGCTGACCTCGTTTGCTGCTGCCGGCATCGTTTTCGGCATGTCCGTCATCAGCCTGCCGGCCCTGCCCTCCTATATCGGCATCTCGGCAGTGGTCATCGGCTTTGTCTGCGGCCTTCTCTATGTCGGCCACGCCCGCAATCATCCGTCGCCGATCCTCAATCTGAAACTGTTGCGGAAGCCGACGTTCCGCGCATCGGTGACCGGCGGCATCCTGTTCCGCATCTGCATAGGCGCCATGCCGTTCCTATTGCCGTTGATGCTGCAGCTGGGTTTCGGCCTGAACCCATTCCAGTCGGGGCTGATCACCTTTGCCGGCGCCATCGGGGCGATCAGCACCAAGTTCATCGCCAAGCGCGTCTTTGCCGCCTTCGGCTTCCGGACCGCACTGCTGACGGCCGCCGGCGTCACGACCATGACCACGGTTGCCATCGGCTTCTTCGAGCCAACGACGTCTCACCTCGTGATCATCGGCGTGCTGCTTCTCGGAGGCTTCTCGCGGTCGTTCTTCTTTACGGGGATCAATGCGCTGGCCTTTGCCGATGTCGATGACCGGGAGGCAAGCCAGGCGACGTCGATGAGCTCGGTGATGCAGCAGGTCAGCCTCGCGCTCGGCGTTGCCGTGGCCGCCGCGATCCTGGAGACGACGACCTTCTTCAGCGGCACCAGCCTGCAGGTCGCCGATTTCCACATCGCCTTCTTCACGCTCTCGGTGCTGACCGTCATCGCGACGCTGCCGTTCCTGCGCCTCGACCGCAACGCCGGTGCACTGCTCTCTGGCCATGGGGCAGGACCCAGCAAGGCAGAGGTTCTGGCTGTGCCGCAGACGCCCGCCGCAGAGTAACGCGTCAGCCCTCGATCAGGAAGGTTGCTCGCAGACTGCGCTGAGCTTGTTGCCATCGGGATCGCGGACATAGGCGGCGTAGAAGTTGGCGTGGTAGGAGCGCAGGCCGGGGGCACCCTCGTCGCTGCCGCCATGGGCCAGCGCCTGCGCATGGAAGGCATCTACGGCGGCGCGGCTTTCCGCATCCAGCGCAACCATCGAGCCATTGCCGATGCTGGCCGCGCGCCGGTTAAAGGGCATCACCACCCAGAGGCGGCAACGGCTGTCGCCATCGGCAGCATAGCCGATCTCTTCCTCCGAATCCCGCTGGCGCCTGTAGCCGAGGCCCGCCAGAACAGCATCGTAGAAATCGCCGGCGCGATGGATATCGTTGGTTCCGATGGTGACGTAAAGCAGCATCCGCAAAGATTAGCCAGAGAGACTGGCTATTCATAGTGATGCTTTGAATAATTTGGAAACTAGGCTTAATTCGTCTCTTCTTCGATATCCGCCTTGCGACCTTTGAAGCCCTTGGCAAGCAGGAACATCTCGACGGATTCCTGCCTCGACGAGGCCGGCTTGACGTGTACGACCTGCTTGAAGTTCTGCTTGAGCAGCGTCAGCAGGTCACGCTCGGCGCCACCCTGGAAGGTCTTTGCCAGGAAATGGCCGCCTTCAGCCAGCACTTCGATAGCGAAATAGGCAGCGACTTCGCAGAGATGCATGGTGCGCAGGTGGTCGGTGCGATGATGGCCGGTGGTCGGGGCTGCCATGTCGGAGAGAACGATATCCGGCTGGCCGCCAACCGCCTCGATCAGGAGGCGCGGTGCGTGTTCGTCGAGGAAGTCGAGCTGCAGGATCTTGACGCCCGGCAGCTGCGTCATTTCGAGGAAGTCGATCGCAGCGACGCGGATGTCCTCGTCGGTCGAGCCGGTCACCTTGGCAGCGATCTGCGACCAGCTGCCTGGGGCCGCACCGAGGTCGATGATGCGCTGCGCACCCTTGAGGATGTGATGCTTCTCGTCGATCTCCAGCAGCTTGAAGGCGGCTCGGGCGCGATAACCCTCGAGCTGCGCCCGCTGCACGTAGGGATCGTTGATGTGACGATGCAGCCACTGGCGCGACGAGGCTTTCATCTTCTTCTTGGTGACGCGCTGGCCAAGCTTGCGGCCGGTGCGGTTGGCACCTACGGGTGGTTTGGTCATCGATACGACCCCTTCAATTGTTCGGACGATAGCCGCGGCGCGAGCGACCGCGCCGCCAGACCCCGTCATCTGCCATCATGTCGGTGAGCAGGCCTTCACGCAATCCACGATCGGCAACGCGCATGCGCGGGCTCGGCCAACGGCGGCGGATGGCCTCGAGAATGGCGCAGCCGGCCAGGACCAGATCGGCGCGATCTGGCCCGATGCACGGATTGGCAGCGCGACCGGCGAAATCCCAGGAGAGCAGCTTTGCCTGCATTGCCGTCACCTCGTCGTCGGACAGCCAGACGCCGTCGACCTTGCGACGGTCGTAACGCGGCAGATCGAGATGGACGCCGGCGAGCGTCGTCACCGTTCCGGAGGTGCCGATCAGGTGGAAATCCGTGCTGTCGCGCATAGCAAGCGGCGACGGCGGGCAATCGAACTTGTCGAGCATGCCCTCGACTTCGTTGATCATTGCCTCGAAGACGACAGGGCTGACGTCGCGGCCCCCGTGACGCTCCGACAGGGTGACGACGCCGACCGGCAGCGACGTCCAGTGGGTGATGTGGTTGGCAAGGCGGCTGGAGCGGTGATCGTCGATGCGAATGACGGCAATCTCGGACGAGCCACCACCGATGTCGAACAGCACCACGGAGCGGGCTTCCGGGCCGACCAGCGAGGAGCAACCGGAGACGGCAAGGCGCGCTTCTGTCTCCCGGTCGATGATCTCGAGCTCGAGACCGGTTTCCTCGAGAACGCGCGCGAGGAACAGCTCGCCATTTTCGGCGGCGCGGCAGGCTTCCGTGGCAATCAACCGCATCCGGCGGATATCGCGCGCCTTCAGCTTCGCGGCACAGATGCGCAGTGCTTCCACGGCGCGGTCCATGGCATCTGTCGAAAGCCGCCCGCTGGCACCGAGGCCCTCGCCGAGCCTGACAATGCGAGAGAACGCATCGATGACGCGGAACTGCCCGGGACGCGTAGGCTGGGCGATCAGCAGCCGGCAGTTGTTGGTGCCGAGATCCAGCGCCGCATAGAGATCGACCGGCTGCTGGTGGTGGTGATCGATGCTGTCGGCGGCAGGCTTCGGATCGGCATGCGTCTGCGGCTGATGCCGGCCATGAACATGGTGCTGCGCGGCATTGCGGGCATTCGCGGCGCCGTGGGCAGGAGGGACCACATGTGCCGGCTTTTCCTGCGCGAGGGGACGCCCCTGCAAACCGCGCTTGCCACGATGCTTGCGTCGGTTCGCACCGTTTTTGGGAGCCTGAGCCAGCGACGGCCGCTCGGGATGTGCCTCGACAATCGTCATGACATGGATCGTCGCATCGGCCACCGCGACGGTCGTGCGCTCGCCGCCATTGGCACGACGGCGACGCTTCCGCTTGCCATGCGGCTGGGTGCTTTTGTTATCTTTGGGGCGCATGGCGGGATCAGCGGCGCTGATCGGGCCTGGTTCCGCAGGGGAGGCTATTTCGCGCGGAGGTCCGCCACGCTTTCGCCTCGCGCGCCGGGAAGGTTTTTTCCCACGCTCTGCTACCGACGCCCCGCCTGTTTGCGGCTTTGAGCCGCTGTCGGGGTCTTCCACGTGTGTCTTCCATCGCACCGCGCAAGGCCGTAACGGCATGCAGCTGGCACTCATTTGATTTTCGTTGGTGCGAGGATACCAGCATGCGCGGCTTTCGCCAAATTCTTTTTGAATACAGTGCCGGTTGAGCCACCATGCTACCGTCTCATGCGGAAAGCCTGGCCCGCACCTGCTCCGCCGCGATCTTCATACGGTCGGCGTCGGCGTGGCCGATCAGCATGAAGGCGTGTCCTCTGGCCGACCAGTAGACGACATTCATGCCGTGACGGCGTTCCGTTTCAGGTCCTGCGGCAGCGCCTGCAGATTTGACGATACACAGCGCCATCGGGCCGTCCTCCGGGTCGAGATAGGCGATCTGGGCCAGCGGTTCGCCGTCGTATTGCAGCACTTGAGCTCGACGGAAATCGGCACCGGGAAGAGCGATGGCCTCGGGGCTGAGGGAAAGGCCGATCTTCGATCCGACCCGGTCGAGTTCCGCCAGTTGCGCCGCCCTGTCGCCTGCGGGCGCACTCAGCGTATCCGGGCTGTAAAGCGCGACATAGTCGGCGACGACAGCGCGCCATTCGGCGCCCTCGCCCGGCTGGTTCAATCGGCGATCGACACCGATGACGGCACGGTCGATGGCAATGCCGGCAATGACACAGGCGGCTGCCGCGGCGAGGAAACCGCGCCGGCCGATGGCGGCGGTAAATCGATGACTGGCTTTTACGGGTGGAATGGATGCGAGCATGGCCTCCAGCCGGTCGCCCGGCGCTGCGTCCAGAAGCGGCTCGAAGGCAGCGGCATAGGGAAGATCGGCGCGGCTGAGCTGGTCGAAGCGCTCGGCAACCGAAGGATCGGCGCCGATCAGCGCCTCCACCCTTGCAGCCTCGTCGGCGCCGAGTTCACCATCGATGAAGGCGGTCAGCAATTCGTCGGAGAGACCATGATTTCTGTCGCGGGTGCTCATCGCCGTTCCTCGTTCGATCGTCTCTCGCCGTCCGATGGCGCCATGTTCTCCGCGAGTTTGGCCCTTGCGGCGGCCAGCCGGCTCATCACGGTGCCAATGGGCACGTCGAGGACGGTCGCCACCTCGCGGTAGGATAGGCCTTCCACATAGGCCAGAAAGACAGCAGTCCGCTGGGCCTCCGGCAGGTCCTGGACCTTGCGCATGACCTGTACGGCCATGAGATGCGTTTCCGTCTGCGCGGCGCCGTCGAACACGAGGATTTCGTCAGCCTCGACAAAGCCCTGGCCCATCCGGACCCGCCGCGAACGCACCTCGTTCAGCCAGATCGAATGCAGGATCGCGAACAGCCAGCGATCAAGCCTTGTACCGGGATCGTATTGGCCGGCTCGCTCTAGGGCCCGCACGCATGTTGCCTGGACGAGATCGTCGGCGACATCGCGCTGCCTCGAGAGCACGATGGCATAGCGCCAGAGGCGCTTCAGATGCTGCGACAGGCCGGCCCTGATGTCGTCTTCGCTGGCGATGGCATCCTCCGCAGGCAAGGTTGTGCTGCGAGCCGCCGGTTTGGCCGGCGACTGCGCTGTTGTCCGACTATAGGCCGGAACCGTCACCCGCCCATAGGGCGGAAATGTCAAAGGAGCGACTGACAAGCGGATGCCCTTTCGCAGACGCCGTTGATGGTGACCGGCGTGACGATGCCGAGAGGAGGAGATCAGATCTTGGCAGGATGCTCGATGGCCTCATGCAGGTCCTGATACTCTTCGCAGCCGGTGCCGCAGATCGACTGGATGGTGGCCAGCTGGTCCTTGGCGAGATCGACCTGACCCTTGATGACGTAGGCCTCGCCCAGATATTCGCGGACCTTGGCGTATTTCGGATCGAGCTTGACCGACTGCAGGTAGTAGGAAATGCCCTCATCAGTGCGGCCGAGCTTGCGGGTCGCATAGCCGCGATAGTTCAGCACCTCGGCGTTGTTCTGGTCCTTCACGGTATCGAGCATGGCCAGCGCTTCCTCGTAACGGCCTTCCTTGGCCAGCGCATAGGCATAGTCGGCGCGGTCTTCATCGCTGATATTGGCGCCGGACTGCTTGACGCACTTCTTTTCCTTCTTGTCGTAGACTTCGCCCTTCTTGCAGGTCGGCGGCGCGCTCTCGCTGTCGCCGGCGGCAAAGACAGGCACAGTCAGGGTGCCGAGGGTCAGGCAGGCGCCGACCGCGATTGTTGCGAAGCGAATTGCAGTGTTCGTCATGGGAAGGTCTCCTTGGCTGAATTGAACGTTGCGGCAGGAGAACACCCGAGGCCGGTGGATTATTCGACGGCTGAGCAACTATTTCCATGCATCACTCGTTTGCCTGTTCTCACGACCAAGTGATCGCCCCACATCGAATATTTCAACGTACCAAGTGTTGTCGGCAGCAGCGCGCGAACAGCGCCAAAGGAGACAGTTTTTGACAGACCAAGTTAAGCTCGTCGGACTGGCCGTTGCCACGCCCGAGCACGTCATTTTGCAGTCGGAAGCCAAGGAAATGGCCGCCCGACTGTTCTCGGATCGCTACCGCGAATTCAAGCCGCTATCGCGCGTCTTCGACAATGCCGGGATCACCAAGCGGCATTCGGCGAGACCTTTGTCATGGTTCTCCGAACCGCACGCCTGGAAAGACCGGCTCGCCGCCTATGCCGAGGTCGCCAGCGCACTTTTCGTCGAGGCAACCACAAAGGCGCTAGATCACGCTGGTCTGACGGCGGCCGATATCGACTGCATCGTCACCGTATCGTCGACCGGCTTTGCGACGCCAAGCCTCGAGGCGCGGCTGGCCGGCCAGATGGGTTTCCGCGCCGATATCGAGCGCGTTCCCGTTTTCGGGCTGGGTTGTGCTGCCGGTGTCTCGGGCTTTGGCATTGCCACGCGCATGGCCAGGGGCCGGCCCGGGGCGACCGTGCTGTTCGTCGCCATCGAACTCTGTTCGCTGTCGTTCCGGCTGGATGCCCCGACCAAGCCGAATATCATCGCCACCGCGCTGTTCGGCGACGGCGCAGCCGCCTGTATCCTGCGCGCAGGGCCCGGCGGGCTGGCCGAGGTGGAGACGACGGGCGAGCACCTATTTCCGGATACGCTCGGTATCATGGGCTGGCAGATCGACGACGCCGGCTTCGGCATCATCCTCGAGCAGTCGCTGCCGCGATTTGCCGAGGCGGAGGTGGGTCCGGCAATCGCCTCGATCCTGGCGCGCTCGGGGCTGGCACTTTCCGATATCGACCGGTTCATCTGCCATCCCGGCGGCGCCAAGGTCCTGGTCGCGCTGGAAGCGACCTTCGGACTGGAACCGGGATCGCTTGACCACGAGCGCGCCGTCATCGCCGAATATGGAAACATGTCGTCTCCGACCGTGCTTTTCGTGCTCGAACGGGCCATTGCCGCAGGCCTGCCCGAACGCTCGGCGATGGTCGCCATGGGACCGGGCTTCACGGCCAGTTGCGTCACGCTGAAGAGGGTCGCCTGATGTTGCCTGCAATTGCACTCCTGACCTTCGTCACCCTGCAGCGCCTGGCCGAACTGGTGCACGCCAAGCGCAACACCAAGGCGCTGATGGCGAGAGGCGGACGCGAGATCGGGGCGGAGCATTACCCCTATATGGTGGTCATGCACGCGGCCTGGCTGGTTGGCCTGTGGGTCTTCGGCTGGAACCAGCCCATCAACCTGTTCTGGCTGGCCGTCTTTGCCGTTCTGCAGCTGCTACGCGTCTGGATTCTTGCCACCCTTGGCGGGCGATGGACGACGCGGATCATCGTCCTGCCGAATACCCCGAGGATCGTCACGGGACCCTACCGCTTCTTCAGCCATCCGAACTATGTGATCGTCGTCGGCGAGATCGCAGCTCTGCCGCTGGCGTTCGGACTGCCGCTGTTTGCGCTCGTTTTCTCGCTGCTCAACGCGGCGATGCTGACCGTCCGCATCAAGGCCGAGAACAAGGCATTGAAGGACGCGATGCTTTAAGCTTGCACGGTCTCATTTTTTATTTGCAACGCAGCAATTCGACAGGCACTTTCCGGGTTTGAAAATGCTGACCGACCGCAGGGAATTATGACAAAAGACGCAATCGTGCTTGGCGCCGGCATTGTCGGCGTATCGACCGCAATCCACCTGCAGCGCCGCGGCCGGCAGGTGACGCTGATCGACCGCAAGCAGCCCGGCCAGGAAACGAGTTTCGGCAATGCCGGGCTGATCCAGCGCGAAGGTGTCGTTCCCTATGGTTTCCCCCAGCAGTTTGGCCTGCTGCTGAAATATGCGCTGAACAACCGCATCGATGCCCACTATCATCTGCGCGCCCTGCCCGGCCAGCTGGCATTCCTCGCGAAGTACTGGTGGAACTCCAATGCCAAGCGGCATGCATTGATCTCCCGGGCCTATGCGCCGCTGATCGAGAACTCGATCCTCGAACATGCCGACCTGATCCAGGCCTCAGACGCCGAACATCTGATCCGTAAGGATGGCTGGATGGAGATCTTTCGCACCGAGGCCAAGCGCGACGAGGAATTTGCCGAGGCCGCCAAGCTGAAGCGCGAATACGCGGTGGATTTCGAGGCGATGACCCCCGCCGACGTCGCCCGTGCCGAGCCGAACATCATGGGCCAGTTCGTCGGCGGTCTGCGATGGAAGGATCCTTGGTCGGTGCTCGACCCTGCCGGGCTCACCAACGCCTATATGCGCTATTTCGAGAGCCTCGGCGGCCGGTTCGTGCGCGGCGACGCAGCCTCGCTCGGCCAGTCGGGATCGGGCTGGCGGGTGATGACTTCGGAAGGCCCGTTGCAGGCCGACGATGCCGTGTTGGCGCTCGGTCCCTGGGCCGACACCGCGACCTACCGCCTGGGCTACAATTTTCCGCTTGGCGTCAAGCGCGGCTATCACATGCATTATGCGACCGAGGGCAATGCCGTTCTCAACAACTGGACGCTGGACAAGGAGCGCGGCTACTTTCTGGCGCCGATGAACCAGGGCATCAGGCTGACGACAGGCGCCGAATTTGCATCCCGCGATGCGCCGAAGACGCCGGTGCAGCTCGACCGCGCCGAAAAGGTCGCCCGCACAATCTTCCCGCTCGGCGAGCGGCTGGATCCTGAGCCATGGATGGGTGCCCGTCCGTGCACGCCCGACATGATGCCTGTCATCGGCAAGGCACCGCGCCATCAAGGCTTGTGGTTCGGCTTCGGTCATGCGCATCACGGTCTGACGCTTGGCCCGGTCACCGGTCGCGTTCTGGCCGAGATGATCACCGGGGAAGCGCCGTTCATCGATATTTCGGCCTATGGACCGGAGCGCTTTCGGCCCTGAGGGGCGACAATCATGTCCCCGTTGCCCGCAGTCATGGCATGCTCGTTCGCTTTTTCGCACAACTGAAGAATAGTGTTCCTCTCGCCGGGAGAGGAACAGGCGTAAAAGTGCTTCCTGCAATCAGGAGCATGTCATGTCTGTCGCCTCGCCGTCCATCAACGAGACCAAAGCCCCACTGCTGGGAGCGCCGGGGGTAGGATCGCTCGCCGCATTGGTACTGGGCACAGTGCTTCTGGGCTATTTCTACGGCCCGGCCCAAGGTGCGCTGTTCCTCGTCGGTGGAGCACTCGGCATTGCGCTCTACCACGCTGCCTTCGGTTTCACCTCCGCATGGCGGGTGTTTATCGTCGATGGGCGCGGGCGCGGACTGCGGGTGCAGATGATCCTGCTGGCGCTCGCTGTCATCCTGTTCTTTCCATTCCTTGCAAGCGGGTCGCTGTTCGGCCATGAGGTGAAGGGCTCGGTCTCGCCGGCCGGGATCGGCGTCATCGTCGGTGCCTTCATGTTCGGCATCGGCATGCAACTCGGCGGCGGCTGCGCTTCAGGCACGCTGTTTACCGCTGGCGGCGGCAATGCCCGCATGCTGGTCACCCTGTTCTTCTTTGTCGTCGGCTCGGTTCTGGGCACCGTCAACTTCGACTGGTGGTGAGCCTGCCCGCGCTTCCACCGATTTCGCTGGTACAGAGTTTCGGCGCAGTTGGCGGCATTGCGGTCTCGCTCGCCATTTTTGCAGTCATCGCCGGGCTGACGGTTCTGGTGGAAAAGCGCCGGCACGGGGCACTCGAGACCGAGGCGCCAGCCAGGCGTCACGGTCTGCAGCGCCTGCTGCGCGGTCCATGGCCGCTCGTCCTCGGTGCGGTCGCGCTGGCCCTGCTGAATTTCGCGACGCTTTCGATTGCCGGTCGTCCTTGGGGTATCACATCCGCATTCGCGCTCTGGGGCGCCAAGGGCGCAGCGCTCATCGGCATCGATCCGACCGCCTGGACCTACTGGCAGACGCCGGCCAATGCGAAAGCTCTGACGGACAGCGTCTTTGCCGATGTCACCTCGGTGATGGATTTCGGCATCATTGCCGGCGCGATGCTGGCATCGTCGCTTGCCGGGCGGTTTGCGCCGAGCCTCGACATTCCGCTGCGCTCTATCCTTGCGGCTGTCGTCGGCGGGCTTCTGCTCGGCTATGGCGCCCGCATCGCCTACGGATGCAATATCGGCGCCTATTTCTCCGGCATAGCCTCCGGCAGTCTTCACGGCTATCTCTGGGCCGTTGCCGCTTTCGCCGGCAACGTGCTCGGCGTGCGGCTCCGCCCCTACTTCTTCTTCGAGCGCAGAGTGCTGTCGCGGGCAGACGGCTGACCAGTTCTGGTCAGCCGATTGCAGCGAGACCCTTGACTGCCGCAGCGACGATGCCGTCGATGCTGTCGTCGATATCGACGGTGACCACGCCGGGTTCGCCGGTCGGCACTTCCAGCGTCGCCAACTGGCTTTCGAGCAGCGATGTCGGCATGAAGTGGCCCTTGCGCTCGCCCATGCGGGTGTTGAGCAAGGCGCGGGAGCCTTCGAGATAGACGAAGGCAAGCGCGCCGCCGGCTTCGCGCCGCAGGCGGTCGCGATAGGTGCGCTTCAGCGCCGAGCATGTCACGACGATGCCTTCGCCGCGAGCCACGGCTGCGGCGATCTCGGCACCGATCAGGTCGAGCCAGGGCCAGCGATCCTCATCCGTCAAAGGTGTGCCACGGCTCATCTTCTCGACGTTGGCAGACGGATGCAGGGCATCCCCTTCGACGAACTTGAAGACCAGCTTGCCGGCAATTGCCTCGGCAATCGAGGTCTTGCCGCTGCCGCTGACGCCCATGACGACGATAGCCCGGGGGCCGATTGGTTCACTCATTGCATGCGGTCCTGTTACTCGTGTTCAGTCCAGCGGAAAATGGCAGGCAAACCCATGCGCCGCAGCCTGGTCAAGCAGCGGCTCGTTTGTCCGACAGAGATCCTGCGCTTTCCAGCAGCGCGGATTGAAGTGGCAGCCAGTCGGCGGATTGAGCGGCGACGGCAGTTCGCCCTGAAGGCGGATGCGCGTCTTGGCGCGCTCGGGATCGGCAATCGGCGTCGCCGACAGCAGGGCTGCGGTGTAGGGATGACGCGGATGGGCAAAGACATCGGCGGCGCTACCAGTCTCGACCGGGCGGCCGAGATACATGACCATGACATCATCTGCGATGTGGCGCACAACAGACAGGCCGTGCGAGATGAAGAGATAGGCGAGCCCCATTTCCTTCTGCAGGTCCATCAGCAGGTTCAGCACCTGTGCCTGGATCGACAGATCGAGCGCAGAGACCGGCTCGTCGAGAACCAGCACCTTCGGCCGCAGCATCAGCGAGCGGGCAATTGCGATGCGCTGGCGCTGGCCGCCGGAGAACATGTGCGGATAGCGGTCGTAGTGCTCAGGCCGTAGACCGACGCGCTCCATCATCGCCTCCGCCTTGGCGCGGCGGGTGGCTGCATCTTCCGTTGTGTTGATCTTCAGCGGCTCTTCGAGGATCGCCCCGACCTTCTGGCGCGGATTGAGCGAGCCGTAGGGGTTCTGGAAAACAATCTGCACCTGGCTGCGAAGGCTGCGGTCGCCGATACGGGCCGGCTTGCCGTCGATCAGCAGTTCGCCGGCGGTCGGATCCTCGATCATCGTGACCAGGCGTGCGAGCGTCGACTTGCCGCAACCGGATTCGCCGACGACGGCCAGCGTCTTGCCGGAATAGAGGCTGAAGCTGACGCCGTTCAGCGCCTTGACGGTGGCGTCCGGCTTGAACATGCCACGATTGACGGTGTAGTAGCGGGCGAGATCGCGCCCTTCGAGAACGGCGCCGCTCATCGGACGTCTCCTGCAGATACTGCGACACGAACGCCGGGATGGTTGAGCGGAACGCCCTTGACCAGCGGATAATTGCACAGGGCATTGCCGAGATCGGCGCCCTGGCGGACGACCGCGCGATCACATTCGGCGGTCGCGAACGAACAGCGCGGCGCAAACAGACAGGCCGGCGGACGGTCGTGCTGGCCGGGAACGACACCGGCGATAGACGGCAGGCGCTGGCCGACGACGGCCCGTTCCGGAAGTGCCGACAGCAGCGCTGCGGTATAAGGATGATGCGGGTCGCGGAACAGCTCCTTGACCGGCTGCTCCTCGACCTTCTGGCCGGCGTACTGGACCTGAACGCGCTCGGCGGTTTCGGCCACCACACCCATGTCGTGGGTGATGAGTACAAGGGCCATGCCCTTTTCCTGCTGCAAGCGCACGAGCAGATCGAGGATCTGGGCCTGGATGGTGACATCGAGCGCCGTTGTCGGTTCGTCGGCAATCAGAAGCTTCGGATCGCAGGCGAGCGCCATGGCGATCATCACGCGCTGGCTCATGCCGCCCGACATCTGATGCGGGAAGTTCGACAGCCGTTCCTCCGGGGCGGGAATGCCGACCAACTGCAGCAATTCGATGGAGCGGGCGCGCCTTGCCTTGCGATCTAGACCCATGTGGACCCGCAGGGTCTCGCCGATCTGGAAGCCGACCGTGAAGCACGGATTGAGGCTGGACATCGGCTCCTGGAAGATCATCGCCATGTCCTTGCCGATGATGCTGCGGCGCTGGCGACCGGACATGCCGCGCAAGTCGTTGCCGTCAAACATCATGCGATCGGCGGTGATCTTCGCCGTCCATGGGAGCAGGCCCATGACCGCCAGCATCGCCACCGACTTGCCGGAACCAGATTCGCCGACGATCGACAGGATCTCGCCCTTGTCGCAGGTGAGCGACACGCCATCGACAGCGCGGAACACACCGGACGAGGTCTGGAATTCGACGGTCAGATTTTGGATATCGAGAAGGGACATCACGACCTCTTCAATTTTGGATCGAGGGCATCGCGAAGGCCGTCGCCCATCAGGTTGATGGCAAGCACCGTGATCAGGATGGCAAGACCCGGGAAGGTCACCACCCACCAGGCGCGCTGAATGAATTCCCGAGCCTCGGCGAGCATCGTGCCCCACTCCGGTGTCGGCGGCTGGGCGCCCATGCCGAGGAAGCCAAGCGCTGCCGCATCGAGGATCGCCGCCGAAAAGGCGAGCGTCGCCTGGACGATCAGCGGCCCGAGACAGTTCGGAAGGATGGTCTTGAACATCAGCCGCATGGTGCCGGCACCGGCCACCCGCGAGGCGATGACATATTCCTTCTCGCGCTCGGTCATGACAGAGGCACGCGCCAAGCGTACGAAATGCGGCTGGTTGACGAGCGAGATGGCGATCATCGCGTTGACGAGGCCGGGGCCGAGGACCGCCACCAGCACCAGTGCCAGCAGCAGCGACGGAAAGGCCAGGATGATGTCCATCACCCGCATGATGGCGATGTCGAGCCAGCCGCGGAAAAAGCCGGCGATCAGGCCGATGACAACGCCCGTCAGAACAGACAGCGTCACCACCACCAAGCCGATGAACAGCGAGAAGCGGGCGCCGAAGATCAGTCGCGACAGGATGTCACGGCCGACGGCATCGGTGCCGAGCACATGCGACCACTCGCCGCCCGCCATCCAGGCCGGCGGCATCAGCAGCTTCTCGCGGATCTGGTCGCTCGGGCCGTGCGGCGCTACGAATGGCGCGAAGATCGCCAGAAAGAGGACGATAAGGAACACCGCAAGTCCGATGACGGCGCCCTTGTTGCGGGAAAAATAGTACCAGAACTCCGAAAGCGCGGAGGGATGGCCGGTGTTGGTGCTGACCGAGCTCATGCAGCCTCTCCTAGTGACGAATGCAAGGGTTGATGAAACCATAGGTGACATCGACCAGCAGATTGACGAGCATGATGACGCCGGCGATTAGCAGAAGACCGCCCTGGACCACCGCATAATCGCGCTTGAAGACGGAATCGACCATCCATTTGCCGATACCGGGCCATGAGAAGATGCTCTCGGTCAGGATGGCGCCGGCCAGCAGCACGCCGATCTGCAGGCCGATGGTGGTGATGACCGGGATCATGGCGTTGCGCAGCGCATGCACACCGATGACGCGAAACGGCGTCAGGCCCTTGGAACGGGCGGTGCGGACATAGTCCTCGCCGAGCACTTCGAGCATCGCCGAACGCGTCTGGCGGGCGATGACTGCGAGCGGGATGGTGCCGAGCACGACGGTCGGCAGGATCAGATAGCTCATTGCCGACTTGAAGGCGCCGGGCTGGCCGGACAGCAGGCTGTCGATCAGCATGAAACCGGTGACCGGCTTGAAGAAGTACATGAGCGAAATGCGACCGGAAACGGGCGTCCAGTGCAGATAGCCCGAGAAGAAGATGATCAGCAGCAGGCCCCACCAGAAGATCGGCATGGAATAGCCGACCAGCGCCACGCCCATGATCGACTGGTCATACCAGGTGCCACGCTTGACGGCGGCAAACACACCGGCCGGCACGCCAAGACAGATTGCCAGGAGAATGGCGCAGAGCGACAGTTCGAGCGTTGCTGGAAACAGCGTCAGGAACTCGCTGAGCACCGAACGCTTGGTGACGATCGAGGTGCCGAAGTCTCCGTGCAGCAAGTTGCCGAGATAGGAGAAATACTGGATGTACATCGGCCGGTCGAAGCCGAGATCGTGCATGATCTGGGCATGACGGACATCGGACATGACCCGTTCGCCGGACATCAGCATGACGGGATCGCCGGGGAGAAGCCGGATGAAGGAGAACGCGATCAGCGAGACCCCGAGGAAAGTGGGGATCAGAATGGCGATGCGTCCGAGGAGAAAGCGCAGCATGGCGTATATATCCAAAAAATTCACCGGCGATCAGGAGACCTGACCGCCGGATGAAGCCCGGGAACCGGATTTTAGGGTACTATCTTATTCAGCGATATCCACGCCGTCAAAGCGGTGAATGCCGAGCGGGTCCATGAAGTAACCCGTAACCTTCTTGCTGATCGGCGCAAAGGCGATGGAGTGGTCGAGCGTATTCCATGGGGCTTCGCGCTTGAAGACGACCTGCGCCTCTTCGTACAGCTTGGTGCGTTCGGCCTGATCGGAGGTCTGCTTGGCAGCCTTCACCAGCTTGTCGAACTCCTTGTTGCACCACTGAGCGCGATTGTTGCCGCCGACGGCTTCGCAGCCGAGCAGCGTGTCGAGGAAGTTGTCCGGATCGCCATTGTCGCCCGTCCAGCCGAGGATGGCGGCGCCATCACGGGCCTTGTCCTTCGACAGCTTCAGGTATTCGGCCCATTCGTAGGAGACGATTTCGACGGTGACGCCGATCTTGGCAAGATCCGACTGCATCAGTTCAGCTGCACGACGGGCGTTCAGCATGTAGGGACGCGAGACGGGCATGGCCCAGATCTTCATCTTCAGGTCTTTGATGCCTGCAGCCTCGAGGGCCTTCTTGGCAGCTTCCGGATCGTACTTGTCGTCCTTTACGGCGTCGTTGTACGACCACATTGTCGGCGGGATCGGGTTCTTGGCAACGGCAGCAGCACCCTGGAATACGGCGTCGACGATGGCCTGCTTGTTGACGGCCATGTTGAGCGCGCGGCGCACTTCAGGCTTGTCGAACGGGGCAACCATCGTGTTGTAGGCGAGGAACGAGACGTTCAGGCCAGGCTGCTCGAGCACGTTGAGGTTAGGGTCCTTCTTCAGATCAGCCACGTCGGCGGCGTTCGGGTAAGGCATGATATGGCATTCGCCGGCCTTCATCTTCTGGGCGCGAACGGCAGCATCCGTGGTGATGGCGAAGACGAGATCGTCGATCTTTTCCTTGCCATGCCAATAGGTGTCGTTGGCCTTGTAGCGAATGACGGCGTCGGGCTGGTAGGCGACGAAGGTGAACGGACCAGTGCCAAGCGGCTGCTGGTTCAACATTGGCATCTTGCCGTCAGCCTGCAGCTTGTCGGCATATTCCTTCGACAGGATCGATGCGAAGTCCATCGCAAGGTCGGCGAGGAACGGCGCTTCGGGCTTGTTCAGCACGAACTTGACGGTGTGGTCATCGACCTTGTCGATCGACTTGACCAGATCGGGGAAGCCCATGCCGGCGGAATATTCCCAGGATGCGCCTTCGACGTACTTGTTCCAGGGATTGTCAGACTTCAGCTGGCGATTGAACGAGAAAATCACGTCGTCGGCGGTCAGCTCGCGGGTCGGGGTGAAGAAATCCGTGGTCTGGAACTTGACGCCCGGGCGCAGCTTGAAGGTGTATTCCTTGCCATCGGGAGAAATCGTCCAGCTCTCGGCAAGACCCGGCTCGATCTCGGTGCCGCCATGCTTGAACTCGACCAGGCGATTGTAAACCGTCCGCGACGACGCATCGAAGGTCTGACCGCCGGTGTAGAGGCCAGGGTCGAAGCCCTCTGGCGATGCTTCCGAGCAGTATACCAGGGTTTTAGACCAGGCGGACGTTGCCATGACCGAAGCCAGGGCCGTCGCTGCCAAGAGAACAGAGATCTTTTTCATGGTGCCGTTTCCCAAATTTGTTCTTATTCGAAGTTGTGTGTTTGCGGCCATGCAATCCGCAGAGCGTGGCGATGGAACGACATTTGTGAGGCGAAAGCAACATGTCAAAGGCAAAAATTTTCCGGATGGTCAAGTTTAGCAGATGTTTTATTCGCGCCTTCTGCAGACACAACAAAATCTGACTAGTTGCTTTAGACAGGCCGAACAGGCGATTCCGAATTGAAGCGGGCTAAAGTACTTCCAACCAGGCCAAGAACGATGCGCCAGCACGGACTTGTCACAGCCCAACCTAGCCGCATCCGCGATGGCGGAGGCGCTGTCATATCAAACGACGGAGCGACGGAGGAGAGCTTCAGGCTGCCGGGGCGGCGATGGCGATGCGCTTGTTCAGGGCATTGTGATCGCGATCGGTGATGCCGAGCAGGAAGTTGATCTGCGGACGGGCCTTGACGAGATCGTCGATCGAATAATCTGCCAGCACGTCGAAAAAGGCATTGAGCGCCTTGCGCAACGCCGAGTTCAAGCCGCAGCTATCGACCAACGGGCATTCGACAGCGCCGTCCTCGAAGCATTCGGCCATTGCAAAACTATCCTCGGTGACCTTGACGACATCGAAGAGGCTGATCTTGTCGGCAGCACGACCGAGACGCACGCCGCCATTTCGGCCACGCACGGTGTCGATGAGGCCGGCCTTGGTCAACGGCTGCAGGATCTTGAAGAGGAAAAGCTCGGAAACGCCATAGGCCTTGGCGATCTCAGGAATACGGCTGAGGTAGCCCTCGTTGGCAGCGCAGTACATCAGCATGCGAACCGCGTAGTTGGTCTGTTTGGTCAAACGCATGCCAGTCTCCTGAATCAAAGCCTCAGCCAAGTATATAGGACCAACGGTAGTTTTGAACAATTCCAAAAGATGAAATTTTCGTTCACGTTTACTCGTTTTCATCACAGGCTCTCAACGTCAACGGGCTCCCTTGAGGGGAGCCCGTCGATAAGTCGATCACTTGAAGACTTTTACTTCATCGTCGGCATGACGAATTCGGCACCGTCCTTGATGCCGGATGGCCAGCGGGCGGTGATCGTCTTGGTCTTGGTCCAGAACTTGATCGAGTCCGAGCCGTGCTGGTTGAGGTCACCGAAGCTCGATGCCTTCCAGCCGCCGAAGGAGTGGTAGGCAAGCGGCACAGGGATCGGCACGTTGATGCCGATCATGCCGATGTTGATGCGCGAGGCGAAGTCGCGGGCGGCATCGCCGTCGCGGGTATAGATGGCGACGCCGTTGCCGTATTCGTGCTTCATCGGCAGTTCGAGCGCTTCTTCATAGTTCTTGGCGCGAACGACGGAGAGAACAGGTCCGAAGATTTCGGTCTTGTAGATGTCCATGTCCGGCGTAACGTTGTCGAACAGGCAGCCGCCGACGAAATAGCCGTCTTCATAGCCCTGCAGCTTGAAGCCGCGGCCATCGACCACGAGCTTGGCGCCCTCTTCCACACCGCGATCGATCAGGCCGGTGACGCGGGCCTGGGCTTCCTTGGTGACGAGCGGGCCGAGATCGGCCTTTTCATCTGTGTAGGGGCCGATGCGCAGGGCTTCGACCATCGGCGTCAGCTTGGCGATAAGACGGTTGGCGGTTTCCTCGCCAACCGGGACGGCGACCGAGATCGCCATGCAGCGCTCTCCGGCCGAGCCGTAGCCGGCGCCCATCAGGGCGTTCGCAGCCTGGTCGAGATCGGCGTCGGGCATGATGATCATGTGGTTCTTGGCGCCGCCGAAGCACTGCGCCCGCTTGCCGTTCATCGCCGCCGTGCCGTAGACATAGCGGGCAATCGGCGTGGAGCCGACGAAAGAGATGGCGCCGATATCGGGATCGGTGAGGATGGCGTCGACCGCGCCCTTGTCACCGTTGACGACGTTGAGGATGCCGGCCGGCAGACCGGCTTCGATCATCAGTTCGGCCAGACGCATTGGCACGGACGGATCGCGCTCCGAGGGCTTCAGGATGAAGGCGTTGCCACAAGCGATGGCAGGAGCAAACATCCACATCGGGATCATTGCCGGGAAATTGAACGGCGTGATGCCGGCGCCGATGCCGACAGCCTGGCGCATGGAATACATGTCGATGGCCGGACCTGCGCCCTCGGTGAACTCGCCCTTCTGCAGGTGCGGGATGCCGCAGACGAACTCGCAGACTTCCAGGCCACGAATGATGTCGCCCTTGGAATCCTCGATGGTCTTGCCGTGTTCGCGCGACAGCAGCTCGGCCAGTTCGTCCATGTGCTTGTTGAGCAGTTCGACAAACTTGAAGAAGACGCGGGCGCGGCGCTGCGGGTTGGTGGCGGCCCATTTCGGCTGGGCTGCCTTGGCGTTGGCAACGGCGGCGCGCATCTCCTCGACGCTTGCCAGCGCGACGGTCGCCTGGATTTCGCCGGTGGCCGGATTGAAGATATTGCTGGTGCGGCCGCTGGTGCCGGCTACGGCCTTGCCGCCGATGAAATGACCGATCTCGCGCATGGTGCCTCCTACCCTGGTTTCTCTCAGTTTTACGATGGCCGACATTCGCACTTCAATTTGCACAAATCAATGTGCTGCTATAATCAACCGTTGTGCATAAATAGACATAAGGTCGATCATGGACTGGGACGACGTTCGCATGTTTCTCGCCGTCGCCCGGACCGGGCAGATCCTCGCCGCGTCTAAACGGCTCGGCGTCAACCACGCAACGCTCAGCCGCCGGGTGACGACGCTCGAGCAGCGGCTGAAGACGCGGCTGCTGGTGCGCCGGACCAACGGTTGCGAACTGACGGCCGAGGGTGAAATCTTCCTGCATGCTGCGGAAAGGATGGAGGCCGAGATGCTGCGCGCGCAGGCGAGCGTCGGGCACCTCGACAGCACGGTAGCCGGAACGGTGCGTATCGGCGCACCTGACGGCTTCGGCGTATCGTTCCTCGCACCGAGGCTCGGCAAGCTGATCGCCCGGCATCCGGAATTGCGCATCCAGCTGGTCCCCGTGCCGCGCTCGTTCTCGCTCTCGCAGCGTGAAGCCGACATCGCCATCACGCTGGAGCGACCTGAGCAAGGGCGCCTGATATCGGCGAAACTCACCGACTATTCGCTCGGCCTCTATGCCTCGCAGGCCTATCTTGACCGCGCCGGAGTGCCAGGCAGCGTGGACGCCCTGAAATCGCATCTCCGGATCGGCTATGTCGAGGATCTGATTTTCACCGCGTCCCTCGCCTTCACCAACGAGGTGATGCGAAATTGGGATGCGTCATTCGAAATCTCGACAGCTATCGGCCAGACCGAAGCGGTGCGTTCTGGTGCAGGGGTGGGTATCCTCCACGACTATATTGCCCGCCAATATCCGGAATTGATCCAGATCCTGCCGGACGCCAGCATACGCCGGGCCTACTGGACGACCTATCACGAGTCCGCACGCGACCTGATACGCGTCCGGACCGTCGTCGACTATCTTCAGGAACTGGTCACCGACGAAAGAGGCATGTTTCTCTGAGGGGCAGGATCACACCTGCATCGGCGGCTCGTCGTTCTCGTCCGGATTGGGCAGCGGCACCTCGTCCGGCAGGGTGTCGGGCTCTGGCTCGCCGATAGGCGGGACAGGCGTCCATCCCGGGGCCGGCATCGGGGGCTGTTCTTCGGGCTTCAGGGGCTGAGACATTGGTGCTCCTTTCAAAGGTTTGCGGATTGGAAATCAGCGGTCTTGCTGGCGGGTGGTCTCTGCGGCGCGCATCGGCATTCCGTCGATGATCTCGAACAGTTCCTCGCAGGCAACCGGCTCGACCGCACGCAATTTGACGCTGCCGTCCTTGCCGATCAGGATCGCGGCGAAGATGCCGGCTTCAGGCGCTTCCAGTTCTTCCCGGAGACGGTCCGCATCCAACGGGCCGGCATCACCGAAAACCGCATCCGCGTTGTGTTGCGTCACTTTCAGAACGACCAGATCACGTTCCTGCAGTCCCTCCCTGTCGGAGAGCAGCAGGTTTTCCTGCCGGCTGCAGCGCGCGTTGTCGGTGTCCGTAAAAATCACCAGCACACGGCTTTTCCACTGGTAGATATCGAGGCTTGATACGGCGGTGGAACCATCGACTTTTGTGGCGCCGTAGAGAAGTGTCTTGTTCATGTAAATCTCCCGTCATCCATTCAACGGAAATCGGTCGGAGCGGTTCCATGACAAATCCGCAACCTTGCCCGCGACTGAACGTATCGGCGACCGGCAAGAGAAGCGATAACTCCATGTACCGCTGCAGAACGACTGGATCGGTCACTTCGTCTTTGCTAGCGTATAGACGGGGAGCGGCGGCATGCATTCGAAGATAACATTCACGGACGTGGCAAACGACCCCTGCGCCATCATTGCGCGCTCCACCTGCGGGACAGCGATGTTTTTCGCGTCCTATGCTTTTCTCGCTTGTGCCGATGTCAGCACACTGAAGGCGTTCTGGTTGTCACTCTGCCTCGGCATGGTCGGATGCTTCATTCCTGGCCACAAACCGGACCCTCGGTTTTTGCTCCCGCTTGCCATGATCGCCCTCCCCGCAGCCCGTCTTGCCACACATGCGGTGGGCGGCTGGGCTTGAGGAAGACTTAAGTGCCAGCTCGCTCCAGGACGATGCCTTCGCGCGCCTCGCTGGCGCTGGCACGGATCCTGAGATTACAGGCCAACGCGAACGTGAAACTCAGCATGATGATGGTTTCACCAATTGCCAGCCGATTGTTGGAGTTGCTGAGAAGCGTGATGGCAAAGAATATCTGCACGAGAAGGTAGCCATGGAAGGCCGCCGGGGGAACGAGGCCGAGCTTTGCGGCACGTTGGACCTGAAGCAGCATGACAACAGCCATGAAAGCCAGAAATACGCTACCAACCGCGCCATACCGCACGAGAATTTCCAGATATCCGTTGTGCATGGCGTTGTAGTCGACCGACGTATAGTGGGTCTTGTGCCAGCGCGGTTCCCAGGCGTTTCCGAGGCCGAACAGCGGCGCACTGGCAACAAGTTCCCAGGCGTTCGACCAGAGTTGCAGTCGTTCGTCCATGGCCCTTGGCGTCGTCGCATCATCGATACGGGCCGCCACGGCCTTGCCGATCGGCTCTCCGGCAGCGATGTCCTGATAGAGCCCCGTGGTCGCCATGAAGGTCGGTCCGGCAGTTTTCTCCAGATTGCCCCAGACGAAGTAACCGCCGGCTGCGAGCAACAGCACGAAGCAGCCGATGAAGGCGAGTCCGGCCTTCGAGCGAAACCAGCCGACGATGGACAGGAGCAGCAAGGGGCCGGAGAAGCCGAGCGCCAGCCAGACGCCCTTGGATTTTGCCCCGTAGATGCAGAAGATGCAGAGCATGGCGACAAGCGGCGCGACGATGCTGGCATAGGTCCTCAACTGCCTTGAGACCGTCGGGCATTTGCGACAATGGATAAACCAGAAGCAGGCGGAGATCAGGATGACGCCGCAGCATACCGCTCCGTGGATCTGATTGTGCTGGATCAGCGGCCGCACGGTTTCACCGGCCATGATCGCCCGGTAACGGGTGGTGAACAGCAGGGTGGCAAGGGCAACGCCGAAATAGGTGGCGATCACCTTCTGCATTTGCTGCCAGCCGATGAACATCGCAAAGCCGAGGCTCGGGAACGCCAGCGGCATCGCATACATCAGTTCGCCATCCCCCTGGGGATGGCCCGCTCCCAGAAGATATTGCAGCAGGAAGCGGCCGAGCGCGTAACTGCCCCATCCGACGCAGAGCCATGCCGGCAAACCGACAGCCGGTCTTTCTGCCATTGCGAGATAGCGATACAGGCCGTAGGCGAAAAGAAGAATGCCGCTGTAGCGATAAGCGTCGTTTTCGATCAGCGTCGCGGATGCGGTTACAACCCATAGCAGGACGACAAGCCATTCCGACGCGTTTCGCTTCAGCGCTTCAGATCCCGGCAAACGCACGCCCCCCGCTTAGCCAACAAGACATTTCTTCAGGAAATGCAGCCATGAATCGTTGCGGCGGATCGTCAGCCGCGGCAGCCCGAAAGGATCGTCGCACTTGCGAGCCCGCCGGCGCCAGGTCGTCGTCGCAACGCTGTAACCGGCTTCTATCGCCAGTTGGCGATGCAGGGAACGCTCGTCGCCGTAGGGAAAGCAGAAGGAGGAGACTTCGTCGTCGATCGTATCCTCCAGCGCAACCCGCGACAGGAAAATCTGGTTCCATGCATCCTCGGCCGACAGGTCCGGCAGGCGGGCGTGATCCATCGTGTGGGAGCCGATCTCGTTGCCGAGGGCCGTCCATTCGCGCAATTGTGCGAGGTTCATGCAGGCCGACGGCGGGACGCCCAGCGGAATATCCCATTCGTTGCGGCCACCGATCTGATTGGCGACGACGAAATTCGTCGCTGTAAATCCGCAGTCGCGCAGCACCGGCAAGGCATTTTCATGAACGTTGGCATAGCTGTCGTCGAAGGTGATGGCGACGACCTTGCCCTTCTTCTTGCCGTTGACGTAGGGAAGCGCCTCGCGCAGCGACAGGCCCTGGAAACCAAACCGTTTCAGCAAATGCATCTGCCGCCGGAAATCATCCGGATGCACGGCCATGCTCCGAAACGGTATCCGACGCGACGGGGGAACGGCGATCTGGTGGTAGGTGAGGATGGGAACGGACAAACCTGATCCTCAGACGAAGTATCGCGAACGAAATGCCACCTTGGCCCGGTACAGCGGACGCATGACCTCGCGGGTCAGTTTATCGGCGAAGGTGCTGTGGCGCTTCATGCTTGTGCCTCCGAGGGTCGACGATATCTCGCGAACGCCACCCGGCAGCACCGTAAGCGGTGACAGATGCAAAAGCCACTCCATCTGAACCATCGTGTCGACAGGCCGATCGAATATCTCGGTGGCCTGCAGAAGGCGGATCGCGGCGCCACGGCTGACCAGCTGGGCAACCATGCCGAGGCCGATGACCTGCGGGCGGATGACGCGGGCGGCATCCTGCGCAAACACTTCCTCGCCGCTCTCGCGGTTGTCCCGGAACGGAAAGCGCACGAATGCGCCCGGCGTCAGGCAGGCGCTGGCAGCCGCAAAAGCTGCCGGGAAATCTGCAGTCAGCTCGACATCGTCCTCGATGACAAAGCCCGCATCCAGCCCCTGCTCGACGATGGCCGCCCAGGCTTTCCGATGGGACAGGAAGCAGGCGATCTCGGAGTTGCTCAACTGGAAGGGATAGGCCGGCTTATGCAGATTGCGGTGGTAGACGCGCTCCCTGTCGGCCTGGCTGAGAGCGAGGCCATCGACGGCCTCGATGACTTCGGCCGGCACCGGCAAGGTTTCCACAAGCCGCTCGACCTGGCCCGCACGCTGCTTTGCGCGGCCAAGGTGGACGATGAATGCCTTGATCGTCTGCGGCCTTGCGGATGGCTCCACCTTCAAGGACAGGCTGGTTTCGACGCTCGTCGCACGCTTCTGCAGGCCCAGGGTCTGCGGCCGCTCCAGATGATAGGCGTTGTGCATCGATACGTCCTCGGTTTCGTGGCCATGGACGGTCTAGAAGACGGATCTGATCGATGCCTTAGGTGAAAGTGAAGCCAAACTGAAGAGCGGCGGCAACCTCGTCGGCGATCAAGGGCCGATCAGCGTGAGCCGGCCTTCGGCAACGTGGTTTGCCACCCAACTCCGCTCGCCGTCCCAGCTGTGGCGCTTCCATCCCTCCCAGCTGAAACCGCAGAGCTTTATGTCCCACCGGTCGGCGGGAAACTGCTGCAGACAATGGTAAAGTCCGAAAAAGCCGGTGCTCGGGAATATCCGATGCATGTCGGCCTCGGACAGGCCAAGCTCTGTGCACCCGGCCTTGTAGAACTGCGGCGGCATGATGCGGATCTCTTTTCCAGCCGACCCGACGCGCTCGATCGTCTGCTGCGTCCAGTCAGACCTGCGGCCCTTCAGCCACGACAATATATTTGGCTTCGGATGATAGGTGCGCAGGATCGCAGGATGATAGACCAGCAGGACGGTCTTAGCCGCCTGGAATGTCGGACTGGTATAGAAGGCCGAATCGCGGAGGCGCCGCTGCATCGGCTTGCTGGACGTCGCCAGCATCAAGAGGTCGGTCCTCGTTCCGCTCATGCCGATGGAGAGTTTCGGCTCGTTGAAGCGCAAGACGAAATCGGCCGCATCGACGACAGGCGAGAGGTCGGCCGGCAATTCTCCGTTGCCGACGATGATGGCCGTTTTGCGCGACAACGTCTGGTTTCCAGTTTGCAAGAGCGCGCGTGACTAGCAAGCGTCGATGATATGAAACTGATGGCTGCAGCTGCTCGGAGGCTGTTCACGCAGGTGCGGGCAGGCGGACACGGACGCTGAGGCCGTATCCCCAGCTGGGCGTCGACAGATCGATGGTGACAGCCAGGCGGGTCGCCACGTCTGCCACGATCGCCAGACCCAGTCCCGATCCCTGCTCCTGCGGTGAGTCCACCCTGTAAAACCGCTGGAAAACCGCCGACCTCTGGTCTGCCGGGATGCCTGGACCGGTGTCGTCGATGGACAGCAGCCATGCCTCGCCATCCGGCATGATCGTCACCTCGACCTTACCATCCTCCGGCGTATATTTCAGCGCATTGTCGAGCAGGTTGCTGATCATCAGCTGCAGCAGGGATTCGTCCGTCAGCACCTCGGCGTCTTCGCTGCCCTGCAGGGAAAGGTCGAGCCGCTTGGCGGTGATGCGGCTGCCGAAACCGGCCGCGATGGACGCCACAAGGTGGTAGAGCGGAACCGCATCGAGCTTGAGCGGGTGATGGCTGACCCGCGCCAGTCGCAGAAGCTGTTCGATCAGGTGCATCGCCCGATTGTTGCTTTCGACCAGATCCGCGACGATCGCATCCCTCTCACGACCCGCCTCCGTGTCACGCAGCATCTGCAGCAGCAGCTTGACGCCTGCCTGCGGTGTGCGCAACTCATGCGCCACGAGATCCGAAAACCGCCGCTCCAGGGTGAGCGAGTGGCCTAGCTTGTCGAGTAGTTGATTGATCGAGGTGCCGAGCGGCATCAGGTCCAGCGGCAAGCCCTCGACGGGGATGGCCGAGAGGTCGTCGGGCGAGCGCAGGCGGATCTGCCGAACGAAGTCGCTCATCGGGGCAAGCCCCCGGTTGATGCCGAGCCAGATCAGGAAGGCGATGATCGGCAGCAGAACAAAGAGCGGAAACACCAGGTTGCGCAGGATATTCGATATCAGCCTGTCGCGCAGCGCGATCTTCTCGCCGACCTCCATGGCAATCGTCGTATTGGGAATGGGCAAGGCATACACCCGCCAGCGCTCGCCCTTGTAATTTATCGTATGAAATCCGGCCTTCTGCTCGGGCATGTCGGCCTGGAAGGCGGTGCTGCTGAAAACCTGGATTTTCCCGTCTTTCCAGGCGCGAACCATATGCGCGTCGGCGTAGTCGTCGGCGTCCTGATTGAAGGACAGCTGGTTGTCCATCTTGAAGTCGATATCGTCGATCCTGCGGGGCGGATCGTCCGTCTGGCGCAACAGCGGCCGTTGCAGCAATCCCCACAGGACATTGGCCTCGTTGATCAGCTGGGCATCATAAATATTGTCGATTTCGTGCCGGGCGCTCTTGAACGCCAGCAATCCGATCACGCTGATGGCAATGACGATGACCGGAATGATGCGCAGATAGAGTTTGCTGGTGAGCGTTGCCCGGGTCATCGCTCGATCATGTATCCGACACCGCGGATCGACTTGATGAATTCCGATCCCAGCTTCTTGCGCAGATTGTAGATCGTCACCTCGGTGGTGTTGCTCTCCACAGCGTTCTGGGCGTCGTAGAGCGCATACTCGATATCGTTCTTCGTGACGTAGCGGCCGCTGCGTTCCATCAGCAGCTTGAGCAGATGGAATTCCTTGGCCGTCAGCGGCACCGACTGCCCGTTGCGGCGGGCCACCATTGCGGCGGGATCGACCTCGACCTCGCCACACCGGATTGTCGTCTCGACGCGCCCCTCGCGGCGGCGGATCAGGGCGCGCAAACGGGCCAGCAGCTCGTCGAGATCGAAAGGCTTGACCATGTAGTCGTCCGCGCCCTGGTCGAGGCCGTCGACCTTCTGGAGAACGCTGTCGAGCGCGGTCAGCAGCAGGACGGGCACATCGTTCCCCTGCTTGCGCAACGCCTTGAGGACGCCGATGCCATTCAGCTTCGGCAGGTTGAGGTCCAGCACGATGGCTGCAAACTCCGACGACTCGGCCGCCGCAAGCCCCGCCTCGCCGTCCCGCAGCCAGTCGATGCCATAGGCATGCTTCTCCATGGCCTTCTTCAACGATGAGCCAAGGATATGGTCGTCCTCGATAAGCAGGATACGCATGAAAACCTTCACCGGGCTTGAAAACTGGACTGGAGACGCCAACATCCCCAATCCGCATCTGCGCCCAGTTTAAGACCGAATAGCGTCAACGCCAGCAGGCAAAGCGTGGTTTGTGAGGTTTTTTTGGTAGTTGGGTATTGCGCCGTATGATCAGGCATCAACCCACTACGGGCGTCCGTCCATTGACTAAACGAAGCGTCATAAAGAAAATGGAAATAATGGTACGGTTGGGTGGAATCGAACCACCGACCTCAGGATCCACAAACCTGCGCTCTAACCAACTGAGCTACAACCGCACATGCCGCGTCTGGACGCAACTCGGGTGAAATACTGGGAGTTCAGTTTTTTTTCAAGCCCTATCTCGGCGAATTGAGAAAAATGCCTATGGGCCCCGGCTCTGGCCCGGCGGCACGATGTAGCTGCGGTCGTGCTTGAAAGAACCTCTTTTTGTTCCGCGCGCATATTCGTTGCCGGATTGGGCGCCAATGGGGCCTCAAGGCCGTGGATGACGCATCGGGGGCGATTGAAAATCGGCCGGCTGTGGATAAGGTAGCAACGCCGATAGTGATGTCATGAAGCGGGTATGCCGTGTCTTCGGCATTGCGGAGAGCTTGCGGCGGCATATCGGGGCCGTCCATTAACCCTTTCTGGCGAAAGCATTGGCACTTGCTGGACCGGACGGAGCGTCACCTATATTAACAAAACGTTAATGCGAGAAGGCCTCGGCTCGAACATCAGGTTGGACAATGCCGGCAGTACAGTATCCGTTCATCGACATTGCCGTTCATCCGAGCATCCGCGACCGGTTTGCGCGCGGCGAAGCGATGGCGCTGTTCTCGGTCGAACTCGACCGGGTGCTGTGGGCAAACGGCGCCGGCGCCGACCTTTTCGGCTATGCGGCCATCTATGATTTTCTCGACCAGGGCGCCCGGCCCGGTGACGTATCCTTCCGCCAGATTGCAGCCACTGCGCACCAGCTGGTCGCCGTCGGCGATACTCGCAGCTTCCTGATCCGGATAGCGGCAGGGTTCCAGCGTGTTGTTGCCAATGCGGCAGTCGAGAAGATCCGCACCCCGGCCGGCGAAGACGCAATCCTGTTTTCCTGCCCGGTTTCCGCAAAACCGCTGGAGACCACCGAGCGTGCGCAGCGGATGCTCGACGGGTTCGACGATCCCGACACCCATATCGCCGTCATCGGCCGCGACGGCGAGATCATCGCCGCCTCGCCCGGTTTCGCAGCCCTCGGGATCACGACGGAAACTGCGGGCATGCTGGTGACAATGGCCGGTGGCCAGCCGGAGCGACTGATCAAAAGGCCGATCCGGACCGGCCAGGGCTACCTACCCGCCGCCATCGGCCTCCTGTCGGATACACCAGCCCTCAATCTGCTGTTTGTCGTCGAAATGGTCATCGGCCATCTCGATCCCGTTGAAACCGTTTCGGCAGTGGTGCCAGCGGCGGCCGAAACCTTGGCAACGCCGGTGGCAGAGGCCGAAACGACGGCAGCCGTCGCCGATGATGGCTCCGCCCATATCGAGCCAGCTGCTGTTAGGGCGACTACCGCCGCAGAAGCGCCTGCCGATGTTCATGAAGATCGTGGCGACGTCGAGAGCGTCTCGGAAGAAGCTGGAACCGACGCCGCCATCCCATCTTCGAGCGCCGACGAACCAACCAATCAGTTAGACCCCGGTACACGGGAGTTCTCGGCGGCGATCGATGCTCTTGCCGAGATCGAAGATGTCGAAGACGAACCGGAAGAAATTGCCGCCATCGAACAAAGCGATCCCAACGCCGTCGAGGAGCCCGAGCAACCGGCGACACCTGCCGTGCAGGACGATGGCGACGAGGACGACGCCGATCACGAGATTGCCGAGGACGAGCAGACTGCGGCCCTGACGAATGAGGATGCGGAAACGCATGTCGAGGATTCGACCGATGCATCACCCGAGCGGGGCTCGGAACTTTCGCCTGACATAGAGCTGTCAGCGGACGACACCGAGGGTGCTTCGACGGATGACGCAAGCGTTGAGCGGGAAGTGCCGGATCGGGAGCCGAGTGAAGATCAACCCCTCACTGCCAATGCGGAGATCGAGCCACGGGAGCCGGCTGCGTCCGAACAGGAAGCAGCACCAGCCGCATCGGTCGATATCGCCCAGCCCGCAACCGTAGCGGACGCCGTTGCGGCTGCAGCACCCGAGACCGATCAGCCGCAGCATTTCGTTTTCAATCGGCAGGGACGTGCGACGCGCTTCGTCTGGAAGATCGATGCAGAGGGCCATTTCAGCGAGATTTCGCGGGAATTCGCCGAGGCTGTCGGGCCTCATGCAAAGGCTCTCGCAGGCGTCGCCTTTGCCGATATCGCGACGCTGTTCCACCTAGATCCCGATGGCAAGATCGCCGAGTTGCTTGCCCGTCGCGACACATGGTCGGGGCGGACCATCCATTGGCCGGTCGAGGGAACGAGCCTGACGGTTCCTGTCGATCTTGCGGCTCTGCCGACCTATACGCGCAGCCGTGAGTTCGACGGCTTCAGAGGCTTTGGCGTCGTCCGCCTGTCGGACGCGACGGAGGACCCGCTGCGGACCGGGCTGACCCTGGGGTTGCCAGCCATCGATGACACCGCGTCAGGCAACGAAGCGGCTGATGCATTGCACCCGGAGCATCCGGATGAGAAAGCCACGGTCGCAGATCCGGTGGTTTTCGACGAGAGCACTGATGAGAACGAAACGTCCGCCGTCGAGGCGGAGCATGTGCCTGATAGCGTCGAGCCGCTGGATGGACCGTCCGAGCGGATATTCGAACCCAACGAGCCGGAGCTGCCGTTCCACGTCGAACCGCCCGCCCTGAAGATATCAGAGACGCCGGCCCGCAGGCTTTCCGACAAGATCATCCAGCTGCATGAACGGCGGCAGAACCTGACTGACGGCCTGTCGCTGGCAGAGCAGGCTGCCTTCCGCGAGATCGCCAAGCAGCTCGAGCCGTTCGGCAAGCGTGGCGAAGAACCGACGGATGCCGCCCCTGCCGATCCGACAGATGACGAGAGCGAGCAGCCGGAAGCGCCTGCGGCAGAGCTCGATGCGTTTTATCCGACGCCGCTGCTGGCGGCTAACGACGATATAGAAGGCTCCGACACGCCCGAACCTGCCGATGCTGTGGAGGGACGTGAAGGCGGCGACGAATTCAACGCGCTCGATGTTCTCAACACGGCCATTCCGCCGCGCGTGAAAATGACCGACGGGCTGTCGGCTGCTGTGGTCGATCAGCTGCCCGTCGCGGTCCTCGTCCATGCCGGCGACACGCTGATCCACGCCAATCCCGAGTTCATGCGGCTAACGGGCTATACCTCGCTGGCGGAGCTGGAAGGGGTTGGCGGCATCGATGCGCTGCTGCAGCGGGAGGATTTGCAGGACAAGACAGAACGCTCCGGCGTGATGATGGTGGTCAGAGCCGACGACGCGCTGGTGCCGGTCACTGCCCGGCTGCAATCCATCCGCTGGGAAGATGCCAGCGCATTGATGTTGGCGCTGATGCCTGTCGAGAAGGATGGCGAGGCGCTGTTGTCGACGCGGATCGACAGCCGCGAAGAGCCCCGTCCGGAACGCATGCTGGAAAAGGTTGCCAAGCTGCAGGTCGAGGTGGAGGAACTGCAATCGATCCTCGAGACCGCGACAGATGGCGTCGCCATCATCGGGCCGGAAGGCGATATAAGGTCGATGAATCGCTCGGCCAGCGCGCTGTTCAACTATGATGAGCAGGAGACGCGCGGCAAACCCTTCGTCATGCTGTTTGCCCATGAGAGCCAGAAGGCCGTGCTCGATTATCTGAGCGGGCTCACCGGCAACGGCGTGGCCAGCGTTTTGAACGACGGACGCGAGGTCATCGGTCGCGAGGCATCCGGCGGGTTCGTGCCGCTGTTCATGACCATGGGCGTACTGACCTCGTCGAACGGCTACTGCGCCGTGATCCGCGATATAACCCAGTGGAAGCGCACGGAGGAAGACCTGCGCAATGCCAAGCGCGCGGCTGAAACGGCCAACGCCCACAAAAGCGACTTTCTTGCCCGCGTCAGCCACGAGATCCGCACGCCACTCAATGCCATCATCGGCTTTTCCGACATGATGGCGAGCGAGCGGCTCGGGCCGATGGGCCATGCGCGCTATGTCGAATATGCCGGCGACATCGGACGCTCCGGTCGCCATGTGCTCGATATCGTCAACGATCTTCTCGACATCTCGAAGATCGAAGCCGGCGAGATGGAACTCGAGTTCGGCGCCGTCGGCCTCAACGAGGCGATCGCCGAAGCCGTATCGATCGTCCAGCCGCAGGCCAACGGACAGCGCGTGATCATCCGCACCGGGCTTTCGCAGTCGGTGCCGAATGTCGTTGCCGATCTGAGGTCGATCAAGCAGATCGCCCTGAATATCCTTTCCAACGCCATCCGCTTCACGCCATCCGGCGGCCAGATCGTCGTTTCAACGTCCTACGAGGGCAATGGCAGCGTCGTGCTTCGCATTCGCGACACCGGCGTCGGCATGACGCGCACGGAACTGGAACAGGCAATGAAGCCGTTTCGCCAGGTGGCAACAAACTCGCGCCAGCGCGGCGACGGCACCGGTCTCGGCTTGCCGCTGACCAAGGCGATGGTGGATGCCAACAGGGCGCTGTTTTCCATCCACTCCGCTCCCAACGAAGGCACTCTGGTGGAAGTCACCTTCCCCTCGCCGCGCGTTCTTGCCGATTAGGCCGATGCATTAAAAAAGGGCGGCCGAGGGCCGCCCTAAGTCATGCTGTTGATTGGAGATAGAGACCCGCAGATCTGGAAGTTCTCCATGGTCGGGCCGTGCGCGGAGTGAATATTAGACGCCGCGCAACTGAGGGTAGCTTGATCGCTATCTCCTAACACAATCTTAAAAAGACCGGCAATCTCTCACCTGTGACTATTGCGCATTTGCGTTCGGTTAATTTTTCAATGCCTCGAGATCAGCGAATTGTGCCAGGCACTCCGGATTGGCGAGCGCTTCCTTGTTGCGCACTGTCCGGCCATGCACCACTTCGCGCACCGCGAGTTCGACGATCTTTCCGGATTTGGTACGGGGGATATCGGCGACGGCAACAATTTTCGCCGGCACATGGCGCGGCGTGGCACCGGTTCGAATGCGAGCCTTGATCGCGGTGGCGAGATCCTGGGTAAGCGTGATGCCGGTGGCCAGTTTGACGAACAGCACGACCCGCACGTCATCCTCCCAATCCTGGCCGATGCAGATCGCTTCCACCACCTCGGGCATTTGCTCGACCTGATTGTAGATCTCCGCAGTGCCGATGCGGACGCCGCCGGGATTGAGGGTCGCGTCGGATCGGCCGTGAATGACGAGGCCGCCATGCCGGGTCCATTCGGCGAAATCGCCATGGCACCAGACGTTGTCGAAGCGCTCGAAATAGGCGGCCCGGTACTTGAGGCGGTCGGGATCGTTCCAGAACATGATCGGCATCGACGGAAAGGCTTTGGTGCAGACAAGTTCGCCCTTTTCCAGCCGCACCGGGTGGCCATCCTCGTTCCAGACGTCGACGGCCAGTCCCAGCCCCGGGCCCTGTATTTCGCCGCGCCAGACGGGCTGCAGCGGATTGCCAAGCACGAAGCAGGAGACGATATCCGTTCCGCCGGAGATCGATGCCAGCTGGACATCGGCCTTGATGCCTTCGTAGACGAAGGAAAAACCCTCTGGCGACAACGGCGAACCGGTGGAGGCAATAAGCCGCAGGCGAGACAGGTCGTGTGAGTTCGTTGGCCGCAGGCCGCTTTTGCGCACCGCATCTATATATTTCGCCGAGGTGCCGAAAATGGCAAATTTCTCGTCTGCGGCATAATCGAACAAGATGTTTCCATCGGGCGCGAAGGGTGAACCGTCGTAGAGGCAAAGCGTCGCGCCGGCGGCAAGGCCGACCGCTAACCAGTTCCACATCATCCAGCCGCAGGTGGTGAAATAGAAAATCCTGTCGTCGGGCATGACACCGCAGTGCAGGCGATGCTCCTTGACCAATTGCAGCAGCGTGCCACCCGCCGAGTGGACGATACATTTCGGCACGCCCGTGGTGCCCGACGAAAACAGGATGAACAGCGGGTGGGCGAAGGGCAATGCCTCGTATTCGACAGGCTTCGGCGTGAACGCCTTGAGGAAGGCATCGAGCGTCGTGGCATCAGGCGTCATGGCCGCCACGGCATCCGCATCCCCGGCATAGGGGATGATGACAGAGGCGACACCGAGGCGCTGCGTCACGGCGCGGATCTTGTCGGCGACATCCTGGAGCTTGCCATTGTACCAGTAGCCGCTGCAGGCGATGAACAGCTTCGGTTCGATCTGGCCGAAACGGTCCATGACGCCCTGCTCGCCGAAGTCAGGCGAACAGGACGACCAGATTGCGCCGATGGATGCTGCGGCCAGCATGCAGGCAATGGTCTCCGGCATATTCGGCATCATTGCCGCGATGCGATCCCCCTTGCCGATGCCGATTGCACGATAGGCCTGCTGCAGACGCGACACTTCGGCGCGTAGCCGGTCCCAGGACCAGCGTGAACTGACCTTGTCCTCGCCGCGAAAGATCAGTGCATCCCCAGGACCGCTTCTGGTGAGAAGGTTCTCGGCAAAATTCAGTTCCGCGTCTGGGAAGAAACGCGCGTCCAGCATGTTGTCACCATCGACTAGAGCCCGCGAACCTCTGGTGCCCTTGATGCCGCAAAACTCCCAGACGGCGGTCCAGAAGCCTTCGCGATCAACAATCGACCAGGCATGCAGGCTTTCGAAATCATCGAGGGAAAGCCCATGCTGCGCATTGCAATGCTGCATGAACGCGAACATCGGCGTCTTCCGGCGCTCCACCTCAGACAAAGACCATAACGGCTGCTCGTCCTGCATTCCTATCCCTCCCGCTCGACGCTCTCTACCACGCCGCGCAGCAATATTAATATCAGAGGTTGGCGGCGTGTCAGGATGCGACGTTTGCATATGATCGGCATTTCCTATATCCGCCAAACGCAGGCGAAATCATGCGCAACGGTTTGAAAGTTTCTGCATCAACATGACGGCGTCAGGTAACAAGAGGTGGCGGCCCGCCTTGCGGTCGATGAAACGCTGGCTTCCAGCCGTCGCGCGCACGACCGGCATCGTCGTTCTCACCATCATCATCGTTTCCGTCGTGTTTAGAGCCACGGCACCCTTTCTCATTTCCAGCGGCCTGGTGCGCTCCGGGATAGAGGAAGCTCTGTCGCGCTGGACCGGCTATCGCGCCGAGATCGAGGGATCCCCGGCGATCGACTTCTGGCCGACGCCGCGCGTCACGCTGAACCAGGTGACGATCCGCGAGCGCACTGCCGGTGGCAAGGTGCTCGGTCATGTCGACAGCCTGTCCGCCGACTTCTCGCTGCTGGCCGCCCTGCGCGGAAAGGCCGATTTCCACGAATTCCACTTCCTGCGGCCGGTCGTCTACGTGCGCCGCGACGATACCGGGCTGATCGACTGGACCAATGCCGGACTGCTCGGCAAGGCCATCGACCGGGTCGAGAGATCCCCGACCGGCAGCACCGTGATCACCAAATCGCAGGACGCCAAGATCGGCGGCGTCACGGTCGAGGATGGCGTGGTCGAACTGACCGACGACAAGACCGGCAGGCTCTTCAGGCTCGACGGGGTCAATGCCGATATTTCGTGGCCACGACTGTCGAAGCCGATGAGCGCCGTGCTGCTTGCCCGCCTCAACGGCCAGGACATCAAGGTCGATTTCTTCTCGGAACAGCCGCTGCTGCTGTTTGCCGGCAAGAATGTCGATGCCAAGACGACGTTCTCCTCGCCGCTGATCCGCGGAACCTTTACCGGCATTACCAACATGTCCGATTTTTCAGCGCTGTCCGGAAATCTGGACCTCGCCATTCCCGACATGCCGTCCTTCCTCGCCTGGAGCGGCGAGCGCCTGCCCGGCAGCGCTACACTCAAGAACCTGTCGATGAATGCCGATGTCTTGACAGTCACGGACGGCATTCGCTTTAACAACCTGAACTTCGTGCTCAACGACGCCGCCGCTTCCGGCGTCATGGATTATGGCTATACCAGTACCGGGAAGCCGAAGATTTCAGGCACGCTTGCCTTCGACAAGATGAACCTCAATCCGTTCCTCGCCGCCTTTTCGATGCGACTTGCCGCCAGCACGGCTATCGACACGCTGCTGAACGGCAATCCGCTGCAGAGGCTGGACCTCGATCTGCGCCTGTCGGCAAAAAGCGCGTCACTCGGGCCCTTCAATTTCGACAACATCGGCGCAGGATTGCTGGTGGCCGGCGGCACGGCCAAGTTCGACATCGGCGACAGTGGCTTTGAAGGCGGAGACCTGACCGCCCATCTCGAAGTCACCGAGCGCAACTTCGATGGCGGCGGCAAGTTGCAGATTTCGATCCGCGATGCAGATTTTGCCAGCCTCATCACCCGCCTTAACCTGCAGGGGCCGCTGCCGCTGGCCAATGGCTCGCTCGACCTGTCGCTGATGACCAACAAGCCGATCTGGGCCGCCAATCTCGGCGACGTCGCCGGCAAGCTGCGCTACTGGTCGAAGGCCGGTGCCTTCCGCCAGTTCAATGTCTCGACATTCCGTGCCCTTGCCGCCCAGAAGAAATTCTTCCGCCTCAGCGACGTCGCAGACTCGACGTTCGATTTCCAGACCATCGATCTCGACGCAAGCTTTGCCAAGGGCTCGGTCGATGTGCAGAACGCCAGGATCGTTGGGCGAAACGAGACTTTGTCGCTTTCCGGCATCGTGCCGTTCCGCACCAACTCGCTAGCCTTATCCGGTGTGCTGGATGCGACCAATGCGGCGGAGGGAGCCGACCTGCCGGTGCTGCCATTCTTTATCGGCGGCACATGGCCGGACGCGATCGTCTCGCCGGTATCTCCGGTTCAGCAAAAGGCAACGCAGCCCTAATCACAGCGCGTTGGCAGCATGCTCGTCGCGCTGGCGCTGGATTTCCCGTCTTTTCGTGACAACAGAGGCGCAAATCACGCCAATCGCCACGATGGCGATCAGGATGGTGCAAACGGCGTTGATCTCCGGCGTGACGCCCAACCGCACCTGGCTGTAGATCTTCATCGGCAGCGTGGTGGCCCCGGGGCCGGAGGTGAAGCTTGCAATGACGAGGTCGTCGAGCGACAGCGTAAACGCCAGGATCCAGCCTGAGAACACAGCCGGCGAAATGATCGGCAGGGTTATCTCCAGGAATGTGCGCAGCGGGGTGGCGCCGAGATCGAGCGCCGCCTCCTCGATCGACTGGTCGAAGCTCATCAGCCGCGACTGCACGACTACGGCGACAAAACACATGGTTAGCGTCGTGTGGGCAAGCGTGATCGTCCAGAACCCGCGATCGAAGTCGATGGCGACAAACAGCAGCAGCAGCGACAGGCCGGTGATGACATCCGGCATGACCAGCGGCGCGTAAACCATGCCGGAAAAAAGCATCCGGCCGCGAAAACGGGTGTAGCGGACAAGTGTGAAGGCGGCGAGCGTACCGAGCACGGTTGCCAGCGTCGCCGACAACAGGCCGACCCGCACCGTGACCCAGGCCGCGTCCAGTAGCGCCTGATTGTGCATCAGCTGGACATACCATTTGACCGAGAAGCCGGTCCAGATCGTTACCAGCTTGGACTCGTTGAACGAGAAGATGACCAGTAGCGTTATCGGCAAGTAGAGGAAGGCAAAACCGAGGGTGACCGAGACGATGTTGAAGCGGGACCATTTGACCATCGTCTATCTCCCCTGCTCGTCGGCTTTCGCCTGGATATTCTGGAAGAACACGATCGGTACGACGAGGATGAGGAGAAGGATGGTCGCAACCGCCGAGGACACCGGCCAGTCGCGGTTGGCGTTGAACTCGTTCCAGAGCGTCTTGCCGATCATCAGCGTCTGCGATCCGCCGAGCAGGTCGGGAATGACGAACTCGCCGACGGCCGGAATGAAGACCAGCATGCAGCCGGCAATGACGCCCGGCAACGACAGCGGAAAGGTCACGCGCCAGAAAGCCGTGATCGGCGGGCAGCCGAGATCCTGCGCCGCCTCGATCAGCGTGTGATCCATCTTTTCGAGCGCGGAGTAGAGCGGCAGCACCATAAACGGCAGGTAGGAGTAGACGATGCCGATATAGACGGCGGTGTTGGTGTTGAGGATGATCAGGGGCTCGTGGATGACACCGAGATAGAGCAGCACCTGGTTCAGCAGGCCCTCCGGCTTCAGAATGGCGATCCAGGCGTAGACGCGGATCAGGAAACTCGTCCAGAATGGCAGGATCACCAGCATCAAAAGGGTCGGCCGGATCGTGCGCGGCGCCTGTGCCATGCCATAGGCCAGCGGATAGGCGATCAGCAGCGTCAGCAATGTCGAGATGGCGGCTATCGTGACGCTCGAGACATAGGATTTGAAATAGAGGGGATCGCCGGTCAGCCAGACGTAGTTGTCGAAGGAAAGCTGGCGGAGGTTATCGATGAAGCCGCTGAGGCCGTTCGACGTCGAGAAGACGGGTGTGTAAGGCGGCATCGCGGTCGCCGAGGTCGACAGCGACATGCGGAAGACGATGAAGAACGGTGCCAGGAAGAAGATCAGCAGCCACAGATAGGGGATGATGATCACAAGGCGGCGGTAGAGCGCTGAACCGAACGTTCCCATGATCTCAATCCTTCAACAGCACGCCGGCATTTTCATCGAAGGAGACCCATACCTGCTGGTCGTAGCCGAAGGGGTCGTCGACGGAGCGCACCGCGTTGAGCGAAGACGCCTTGACGACCTGGCCGCCCTGCAATTTGACGTGGAACACGGTCATGTCGCCGAGATACGCGATGTCCCAGATTTCACCCTCTGCGGCATTGACACCGGCATTGGCCGGCGGGTTGCGGGTGACGCGGAGCTTTTCGGGACGGATGGCAAAGCCGGCGCGGCTGCCGACGGCGGGTGCATCTGATGTCGCCGTGCGCAGCGTGAAGGCGTTGTCGACTGCGATCTCGGCGAAGCCCGGCTTCGCGGACACGACATTGCCGTCCAGAATATTGACGTCTCCGATGAAGCCGGCAACGAAACGGGAATTCGGCGCCTCGTAGATTTCCGCAGGTGTTGCTACCTGCGCCACCTTGCCGTGGCTCATGACGGCGATGCGATCTGCCATCGTCATCGCTTCTTCCTGGTCGTGGGTAACGACGACGAAGATGAGTCCGAGGCTCTGCTGCAGGTCCATCAACTCGAACTGGGTTTCCTCGCGCAGCTTCTTGTCCAGCGCGCCGAGAGGCTCATCGAGCAGCAGCACCTTCGGCTGCTTGGCGAGCGAACGCGCCAGGGCGACGCGCTGGCGCTGGCCGCCGGACAGCTGGTTGGGCTTGCGGGTGGCGAACTGCTCGAGCTTCACCATCTTCAACATCTGCGCGACGCGCTCTGCGATCTCGGCCTTGCTCATGCCATCCTGGCGCAGGCCGAAAGCGATGTTCTTCTCGACCGTCATGTGCGGGAAAAGCGCGTAGGACTGGAACATCATGTTGACCGGTCGCCGATAGGGCGGCGTGCCGGCAAGATCCTGGCCATCGAGGATGATTTCACCCGAGGTCGGCTGCTCGAAGCCGGCGAGCATGCGCAGGAGCGTCGACTTGCCGCAGCCGGAGGCGCCGAGAAGAGCGAAGAATTCGCGATGGTAGATATCCAGCGAGAGATTGTCGACGGCTGTGAAGTCACCGAATTTCTTGGTGACATTGCGCACCGAGATGAACGGTTTGGCCGCAGGATCCGTCCATGGCGCGAAAGAGCGGCGGATGTTGCCGAGAGACTTCATCATGATCCCCGAATGATGCGATGCATTGTCGACGTCCCCACGGGCGCCGCAGCATAAAAAAGCCCGGACTTTAGGGGCCCGGGCCGGTATTCGCTCTGCTACTGACCGGTGACGACCGTGGTCCACAACCGGGTCACGGTTTTCTGTATCTTGTTGTCGTAGGGCGTCGTGGTGAACAGCTTCTTCATCATGTCGTCCGGCGGGTAGATAACTGGATCGCTGAGGATCGCCTTGTCGACGAAAGCCTGCGAGGCCTTGTTGCCGTTGGCGTAGAAGACGAAGTTCGATGCCTTGGCGATGACCTCGGGCTTCATGATGTAGTTGATGAACTCATGCGCCTCGGCCACATGCGGGGCATCCTTGGGGATAGCCATCATGTCGAACCACATCTGGGCACCCTGAGACGGGATCGAGTAGCCGATCTTGACATTGTTCTTGGCTTCTTCCGCCCGGCTGCGAGCCTGGAAGATATCGCCGGAATAGCCGAGCACCAGGCAGATGTCGCCTTGGGCCAGAGCGCTGATGTAGTTGGACGAATCGAATTTGCGAATATAGGGGCGGACGGCCGTCAGAACGTCCTGCGCCTTTTTCAGCTCGGCCGGATCGCGGCTGTCCGGATTGAGGCCAAGATAGGCCAGCACCGAGGGCAGCACATCGGACGGCGAATCCAGCATGTAGATACCGCAATCCTTAAACTTGGCGGCCATTTCCGGCTTCAAGAGCACATCCCAGTTCGGCCGTTCATCGGTGCCGAGGATGGCCTTCATCTTGTCGATGTTGTAGCCGATCCCGGTGGTGCCCCACATATAGTCGACGGCATAGTCGTTGCCCGGATCGTACTTCTGGGCGCGATCGGTGATTTCAGACCACATGTTGGAGAGGTTGGGGATCTTGGACTTGTCGAGTTTCTGGTAGACGCCGGCAGCGATCTGGCGCTGCAGGAAGGTCGCTGTCGGCACCACCACGTCGTATCCGGTGCCGCCGGCCAGAAGCTTGGCCTCCAGCGTCTCGTTCGAATCATAGACGTCGTAGACGACCTTGATGCCGGTTTCCTTGGTGAAGTCGGCTAGAATGGAATCGTCGATATAGTCCGACCAGTTGTAGACATTGACGACACGGTCGGCAGCCTGCGCCGAGGCAACCAGGCCGACCACCGCAAGAGCTGTGGCAGCCAGGCGTGCGATAATGGCTTTCATTTTCTCTCCTGTTCCGTTCACGGGCATCGCGACAACACCCAACCCTCTGTTTTTCTGGTCAGACTAGAAAGGATTTCAGAAGGCCACAAGGGGGAAACCGTCAGTCGAACTGGGCTTTTTCGCAGCGCCAGCACAGCGTGCCGCTTTTCGGCGACGATTGGCAGAACGCGGCAGGCTGCTGGGCGGAGCTGGCAAGATCGCGTTGCTGCGGCCTGCCGCCACCATTGGGATCGAGGGCGAGCCGTGAAGGAGGACCGTCAACGAAAAACGACCGGGAAACATTTCCCGGTCGTTCCGATTGCTGTTGATGGAATCCCTGATCAGGCCGCGCGGTGGTAGCCGCGTTCGTTTTCGGCCTCGATCTTGAACTGCTGGATGAGGTGCATCAGCGAGTCCGCCTCGGTCGCCAGTTCGCGGCTGGCAGCAGAGGTCTCCTCGACCATCGCCGCGTTCTGCTGGGTCATCTGGTCCATCTGGTTGACCGTCGAATTGACTGACTGCAGGGCATTCGACTGGTCGTGGCTGGCACGGGCGATCATCTCGACGTGCTGGCTTATGGTGACGATCTGGCTGCTGATCTGCGACAGGACGGTCCCGGTCTGCTGTACGAACTGCGAACCGGCGGTGACCTCGCGGGTCGACTTGTTGATCAGCGTCTTGATCTCCTGTGCGGCTGCGGCGGAACGCTGAGCCAACTCGCGAACCTCCATGGCGACGACTGCGAAGCCCTTGCCAGCCTCTCCGGCGCGGGCCGCCTCGATGCCTGCATTGAGAGCGAGGAGGTTGGTCTGGAAGGCGATCTCGTCGATGACGCCGATGATCTTGCCGATTTCGGTGGAGGCATCCTCGATGCGCAACATCGCGTCGATGGCATTGTTGACGACAACGGAGCTATCGTCGGCACTGCGCTTGGCCTCGCGCACGATGACATCGGCATCCTTGGCGCGGTCGGCAGACAAGCGCACGGTGACCGTGATCTCCTCGACGGCCGCTGCTGTTTCCTCGAGCGAGGCTGCCTGCTGCTCGGTGCGCTTCGACAGGTCTTCGGCGGAGGCCGCCATCTGGTTGCCGTTGTTCTGGATCAGTTCCACATTGTCGCGAACCTGGCTGAGGGTCTGCTGCAGGCGAAGCATCGAGGCGTTGAAGTCGCGGCGGAGCTGTTCGAGGCGACCGATGAACGGCGTTTCGATAGTGGTGGAGATATCCCCCTGGGCCAGGCGATCCAGACCACCCGCGAGGGCGTTAACCGCGAAGTCGATCTGGCGGTCGAGCTCGCGCTTTTCGGCGTCGTTGCGCTGCCGCTCGTGTTCGGCAGCAGCACGTTCTTCGTCGCTCTGCTCCTCGATGCGGATCTTGGCGATGGCATTTTCCTTGAAGATGCCAAGAGCACGGGCGATGTCGCCGATTTCATCATGCCGCTGTTCGCCCGAGATGGCGGTTTCAAGCCGGCCATCGGCGATGCGGCGCATGGCAGCGGTAATCTGGCCGATCGGCCGCTGCAGCGTCAGCACCAGGGCGATGCCGCCGGCAATCGACAGGATGATGCCGAGGACCGTTGCAAGCACCGAGATGGAGTTTGCCTGCTCGCGTTCGGCGCCGGCGCTCTGCTTCTGCGTCTGGGCAAACGTCGTCAGCTTTCCCCAGATCTGGTCGAGCTGCTGGCGGGCATTGGCATATTCCGCGATACGCTGGTCGATGATGTCGACCAGCTTGCCGCCATCGCTGTCCATGGAGGTCAGAACCGGAACGATCGCCGTGTCGAGGTCTGCGGCAAAGTCCATGCCCTTGGCGCTCTGGTCGAGCGTGTTCATGTCCGTGCCGAGTTTGGCGATTTCCTGGCGGAGACGAACGAGGTTGTCCTTGCTGGTGTTGGCGAGGAATTCGCCGAGCACGAGCTGCAGCGAATAGATCGACGCTTCAAGACGACGGATGTCTTCCAGAACGGAATTGGTCTGGACGATGCGGGTGTCGATCTCGACGAAGGTGGTTGTCGCCTTGCGCATCATCTGGGTCGCGGCAAGCTGCGTGTAGGTCGACATCTGGCGGAAGCGGGAGAGCAGCCGGCCGACATCGGTCACGGTCTGATCCGTGGCGGCAGCGGCGTCGACGCCGTTGACCAAGGTCGTCAGGTCCTTGATCGTGCCCGCGAGCGACGTCACCATGCTCTTCTGGTTCGGCGGAATGGCTAACTCGATCGAGCGCTGCGCCTTGGCGATATCCGGCAAGCGATCCTTGACGATCTTCAGCTTGTCGGCCGGCGTGGCGCCCTTGCCGAAATCATCGGTCACACTTGCCAGGGCATCGCCGCCCTTCAGCAGGCGGTCTGCGGACCGAAGCGTCGCGGTGGCATCGGCCTCGTCGCTGCGCATCGCGTCCTGCAACTGCTGGGCCTGGAAATTGACGTTGAAGCGGGTGCCGATCAGCACGCGCTGCGCATCGTCTATCGACTTGCGGAAATTAAGTTCCTGATCATGCAGGGTCCAGAGGCTGCCGACGACGTTGCCGATATCGGCAGTCCTCGTCGTCGCATCGGCCAGTTCTTCATGCCCCTGTGCGCCCACGCCGACCTGGTCGAGCGTCGCTGCGAGCACTGCCTGCTGCGACTTGACGTCGGCATACAGCTTGTCGCGCGCCTGCTCGTTGGTAATGCGCAGGAAATCGTCCATGGAAGCGTAGAGGTTCTTGAAGCCCGTCAGCGACTGCAGCACGCTGTTGGAAATCTCCATGCGTCCCTGCAACAGTCCTGAGGCGTAGAGACCGGTCAAGCCAACGGCCGAGATGCTGATCACGAATGGCAATACGAAGAGGAGAACTTTCGTCTTGATCTTGAAACGCGACAGAACTTTATCAATCAACATTCGGGCCTTGCCTTCCATACACAACCGCTCCGTCGGCGCGGCGGCGCTGACTGGGTGTATCCCCTGAATTTTTGGATAACATGCGGGGTCCCGCGTGGTGGCGGGAGGCAATCATTGCGTCGTTTCTGCTTGCCGGAGAAACGCCCCTTTGTAAGGCGAATACTGCCGAAAACCCGTTAATATTCGGATAAAGAAGGTTAGTACGCTAAGTTTGAAAGAAACTCTTTTGACAGCGGGAGATGCGTAGGTCAAAGCCGGGCACAGCTGGAGAACGCGGTGTCACAGGGACGACGACGAAGTCTTTAATGAATCCCGTTAGATGGCGCGGGAAACCATGTAGGCGATACAGGCAGCCGTCGCACCGGTCGCGAGCATCGCGAAGCGGACAGCGAACAGCTTGGCACTGTCCTTGGTTTCAGCGATGGCGATTGCGCGAGCGCGACGCGATGTCTTGTTCATGAGCACGTATCCCATTTCGACACTGACACGATAACCGCTGATGCGGCCAGCCTGCAACCACTAATATTGGGCAGACCTTCAACAGCGGTAAAGTACATCATGCAGCACGGCTGTTAACAAGTCTTGAATGTGCTTCGCAGCTAATTAAGCTTACGCCGCTTCGCCAGCCACGTGGCCCGAAGCCCAGGCCCACTGGAAATTGTAGCCGCCGAGCCAGCCGGTAACATCGACGCATTCGCCGATGAAGAACAGTCCCGGCACATCCTTTGCCTGCATGGTGCGCGAATCGAGCGCCTTGGTATCGACGCCGCCGAGTGTCACCTCTGCCGTGCGGTATCCTTCCGAGCCGGCGGGCTTGATCTTCCAATCCTGGACTGCCGCGGCCAGTCGCTGCAACTGCTTGTCGGGCTGGTCGGCGAGATTGCCGGTGAAACCCTCCGCTTCGGCAACGTACTGCGCCAGGCGTTTCGGCAGGAATTCGGCGAGTGCGGTCTGCGCCGCGATGCGGCCGTTTGCCTGTCGCGCGGCCTTCAGCTTTGCGAGAACGTCGATCTCGGGCTCGATAACGAGTGTGATCTCCTCGCCCTCGCGCCAGTAGGAAGAGGCCTGGAGGACAGCCGGGCCACTGAGGCCGCGGTGCGTGAACAGCAGCGCCTCGCGAAAGCCGGTCTTGCCGCAGCGGATCTCGGCAGGCGCTGCGATACCGGAAAGAGGTGCCAGGCGCTCCAGAAGCGACGGATCGAGCGTCAGCGGCACCAGACCGGGGCGTGTCTCGATCAGCGGCAGCCCGAATTGCTCGGCGATCCTGTAGGCAAAGCCTGTCGCTCCCATTTTGGGGATAGACTTGCCGCCGGTGGCAATGACCAGCGACGCTGCTTCTATCGTGTCTTCGTCGGTCGAGATGACAAAGCCACCGCCCGAAGGTGCGACATCCGATACGGTCGTCTTCAGCTTCAGCATGACACCCGCGTCGCGCATCTCCTCCATCAGCATCCGGACGATATCCTTGGCGCTGTCGTCGCAAAACAGCTGGCCGAGCGTCTTTTCATGCCAGGCGATGCGATGGCGATCGACCATGGCGACAAAATCCTGCGGCGTGAAACGCGCCAGGGCGGACTTGGCGAAATGCGGATTGGCGGAGAGGAAGTTCTTCGGCGTCGTGTGGATATTGGTGAAATTACAACGCCCGCCCCCGGAGATTCGGATTTTCTCGCCGGGTGCAGCGGCATGGTCGAGCACAATCACCGAGCGTCCACGCTGGCCGGCGCGGATGGCGCACATCATGCCGGCAGCGCCTGCGCCGATAATGACGACATCACATTTGCGATCCACGCTAAATTCCTTCTCGCATGCCACCTTGAGGCTTTGGAGCCGGCCTCCGACTTGTCATTTGCGGAAAACACGGCAGGTTGTCACTCGCCAATTAGCAAACTGCCGTTATGATGTCGCCCTAGATCAATGCGAACCCGGTGTTTCATGCCATCCAAAAAGAGCCTGCTTAAACCCGCCAAGCCCGTATCCAAATCGAAGAGCGTTCCGCCGAGCTTGCGGTCGGCTCGTGGAGTGTCCGACTGGAAGGAAGCGGTCCAATGGCTGAGGGTGCGCGGCATCGAGGATATCGAATGCATCACCCCTGACCTTGCCGGCGTGCCGCGCGGCAAGATGATGCCGGCATCGAAGTTCACGTCGAATACCTCGCTGGCCCTGCCCTCGGCCATCTACCGCCACACGATCTCGGGCGAATATCCGGAGGAGACCGAGAGCTTTCGCTATGAGCCGCGCGATAGCGACCTCAAGCTCGTACCTGACCTTTCGACGCTGTCAGTGGTTCCGTGGGAAAGCGACCCGACGGCCCAGGTGATCTGCGACATCGTCGACTCCGACGGCCAGCAGGTGTCCTATACGCCGCGTAACCTTTTGAAGCGGGTGATGGCGCTCTACCAGGCGCGTGGCTGGAAAGCGGTGGTGGCGCCCGAAATCGAGTTCTACCTCGTGGCCAAGAACGACGACCCCGACTATCCGCTGCATCCACCAAAGGGCCGTTCCGGACGGACGATCCTCGCCGGCCAGGGATATTCGATCGCCGGCATCAACGAATTCGACGAGTTAATCGACGATATCTACCACTTCTCCGAAAAGCAGGGCCTCGAGATCGACACGCTGATCCACGAGGAAGGTCCGGCGCAGCTGGAAATCAACCTTCGTCATGGCGACCCGATCGAACTCGCCGACCAGGTCTTCATGTTCAAGCGGACGATCCGCGAAGCGGCGCTGAAGCACAATATCTACGCCACCTTCATGGCCAAGCCGATGCAGGCGCAGCCGGGCTCGGCGATGCATATCCACCAGTCGATCGTCAACATCGAGACCGGCCGCAACGTCTTCTCCAACGAAGACGGCTCGCCATCGCAGGCGTTCTTCCACTTCATCGGCGGCATGCAGAAATACGTGCCGAGCGCGCTGTCGATGCTGGCGCCCTACGTCAATTCCTATCGCCGGCTGATGCCGAACATGTCCTGCCCGGTGAACAACGCCTGGGGCTACGATAACCGCACCACCGCCTTCCGAGTTCCTGTCTCGGACCCGCAGGCCCGTCGCGTCGAGAACCGGCTTCCAAGTTCCGATGCCAATCCCTATCTGGCGCTGGCGGCATCGCTCGCCTCCGGCCTGCTCGGGATCACCCGCGAGATCGAACCGACGGCACCGACCGAGGATTCGGCCAACGAGGGATCGATCGACCTTCCGCGTGGCCTGCTGGAGGCCATTGCCCTTCTGGAAGACGAACCGGCATTCGAGGAAGTGTTCGGCCGCGAGTTCATCGGGCTCTACGCGGGCGTCAAGCGCGGCGAATTCGAGACCTTCATGCAGGTGATCAGCCCGTGGGAGCGTGAGTTCCTGCTGCTCAACGTTTAAGACGAGACACTGCTGATGGCATTATCCGATACGTGGCAAAGCCCCATCGCCCCCGGCCTTTCCTGGTACCAGGCGACATCCGGCGAAAGGCCGACCTATCCTGCTCTGGACGGTTCGCGCACGGCCGACGTCGCCATCGTCGGCGGCGGTTATACCGGGCTGCAGGCCGCCTATAATCTTGCCAAGGCAGGCGTCGACGTCGTGCTGATCGAGGCAGAGCGGTTTGGCGATGGCGCTTCGGGGCGTAACGGCGGCCAGCTTGGCACGGGCCAGCGCTGGTGGCCGGAAGAGCTGGAGGAGACGCTCGGCTACGAGCGCTCCAAGGCGCTGTTCGATCTTGCCGAGCGCGCCAAGCACAGCCTTCTCGATTTCGCCAAGGAAAACGGCATAGACATCGACTACATGCCGGGCCAGATGAATGTTGCCCACAAGAAGGGATATCGGCAGGCCTATATCGAGAATGCCGAGATCGCCGCCACGCGCTACGATTATCCGCACATGAAGTTCATGGACCAGGCGGAAACGCAGGAGAGGCTCGGATCGACACGCTATTTCTGTGGCGTACGCGATACAGGCACCGGCCATATCCACCCGTTGAAGCTGCTGATCGGGCTCGCCCGCGTGGCGCAGGCCGCAGGTGCCTCGATCTTCGAGATGACCAAGGCCACCGCCATTCGCCAATCCGGCGGCAAGACGATGATCGATACGCCGTCTGGAACTATAACCGCCAGCCGCGTGCTCATCGCCTGCAACGGCTATATCGGCAACCTGGAACCGGTGACCTCTGGCCACGTCATGCCGCTGCGTTCGTTTATCGGGACCACCGTGCCGCTCGACAAGTTTCCCGGTATCATCCCCGGCGGGGAAGCCGTGGCCGATTCGCGCTTCGTCGTGCGCTATTTCCGCAAGTCGAAGGATGGCCGGTTGCTGTTCGGCGGCCGCGAGGCCTATACGGCCGACAATCCGCGCGACATAAAACAGCATATCGTCCGGCAGATCTCGGAGATCTATCCAGCACTCAAGGACATCGAGATCAGCCATGCGTGGGGCGGATCGGTCGGCATCACGATGACGCGGCAACCTTTCGTTCGCGAGGTCATGCCCGGCGTCACCTCGATCGGCGGCTATTCAGGCCATGGCGTGATGCTGGCAAATTACTGCGGCAAGCTCTATGCCGACATGGTGCTCGGCGGCTCGACCGACCTCGATCTTTTCCGGTCGCTCGACATCCCTGCCTTCCCCGGCGGCGGTCGCTTCCGGGCGCCGCTTCTGTTCCTCGCACTGACGTGGTTTGCGCTGCGCGACAGGTTTTGACCTTTTGACGTTGCGCCGATCACAATTCGTTTTACAAGCAGAGTAGAGATTCCTTGCAACGCACACTGGCCTTTTTAAATCGATTAGATTAAAAAGGCGCCACCCCAGTCTGATTGAGAGATACCTCATGAGCAGCCAAATCATCCCCGTCGATCCCTTTGACTATGTCGTATTCGGTGGCAGTGGCGATCTTGCCGAGCGCAAGCTTTTGCCCGCCCTGTATCATCGGCAGATCGAAGGCCAGTTCACCGAGCCGACCCGCATCATCGGCGCATCCCGCAGCGCACTTTCCGATGAGGAATACCGAAACTTTGCGAAGGCCGCTCTCAAGGAGCATTTGAAGAAGGGCGAGTACAAAGAGGAAGAAGTCGCAAAATTCCTCGCACGCCTTTTCTACATTCCGGTCGATGCCAAGTCCGATGCCGGCTGGGACAAGCTGAAGAAGCTGCTCGACGACGGCAAGGATCGCGTCCGCGCCTTCTACCTGGCCGTTGCGCCGGGCATTTTCGGCGACATCTCGGAAAAGATTCGCGATCACAAGCTGATCACCAAATCGACGCGCATCGTCGTCGAAAAGCCGATCGGCCGCGACCTGGCCTCGGCACTCGAACTGAACGACACGATCGGCAAGGTGTTCAAGGAAGAACAGATCTTCCGCATCGATCACTATCTCGGCAAGGAAACCGTCCAGAACCTGATGGCGCTGCGGTTTGCTAACGCGCTCTATGAGCCGCTGTGGAACGCCAACCACATCGACCACGTGCAGATCACGGTAGCCGAATCGGTCGGCCTCGAAGGTCGTGCCGGCTACTACGATACGGCCGGCGCGCTCCGCGACATGGTGCAGAACCACATCATGCAGCTCGTCTGCCTGGTGGCGATGGAAATTCCGTCGTCGATGGACCAGGAAGCGGTGCGCGACGAAAAACTCAAGGTGCTGCGCGCCCTGAAGCCGATCGACGCCTCCAATGTCGAGCACGCGACCGTGCGCGGACAGTACCGCGCCGGCGCTTCGGCTGGTGGCCCGGTCAAGGGCTACCTTGACGAGCTGGAAGGCGGCGTTTCCAACACCGAGACCTTTGTCGCCATCAAAGCCGAGATCGGCAACTGGCGCTGGGCCGGCGTTCCCTTCTACATCCGCACCGGCAAGCGTCTTGCCGGCCGCATGTCGGAAATCATCATCACCTTCAAATCTTTGCCGCACGTTATCTTCGACGCCGCTGCCGGCCGCGTTCAGCAGAACCAGCTGATCATCCGCCTGCAGCCTGACGAAGGCGTCAAGCAGTCGCTGATGATCAAGGATCCGGGCCCGGGCGGCATGCGCCTGCGCAACGTTTCGCTCGACATGAGCTTTGCCAACGCTTTCCATGTCCGCAGCGCCGATGCCTACGAGCGGCTGCTGATGGACGTCATTCGCAACAACCAGACGCTGTTCATGCGCCGCGACGAAGTCGAAGCCGCATGGAAGTGGGTCGATCCTATCCTCAAGGGATGGGAAACCACAGGACAGCAGGTTCAGGGCTACACATCCGGCACCTGGGGACCAAGCCAATCGATCGCGCTGATCGAGCGCGATGGACGCACCTGGCACGACGAAATCTGAGGCAACTGCGATGACAGCAAACATGCATGCTTTTGAAAGCGGCCCGGCGCTCGCCACCGGTCTGGCGAACAAGGTTGCCGAAACTCTTTCGGCTGCCGTTGCCGCACGGGGCACGGCCAGCATTGCGGTCTCCGGCGGCTCTACGCCGAAGGCCTTTTTCGAAGCGCTGTCATTGCGCGCCATCGACTGGAGCAAGGTGACGATTACGCTGGTCGACGAGCGCTTCGTGCCCGCCGACAATCCACGCTCGAACCATCTGCTGGTCAAGCAGCACCTTCTGAAGAACAATGCGGCGGCAGCCAAATTCCTGCCGCTGTACCAGCCGGCGGCGGATGCCGAAAAATCCGCCGTCATCGCGACGGCCGAGACCAGGGGCATCGACGATCCGTTCGATATTGCCATCCTCGGCATGGGCGGCGATGGCCATACGGCATCGTTCTTTCCCGGCGGCAGCAATCTTGCCAAGGCGCTTGATCCGCAGACACCACGCGGCATCATCACCATGGAAGCCGAAGGCGCTGGCGAACCACGGCTGACCTTCACTTTTGCCAGCCTTCAGGATGCTCGCCTCCTCGTGCTGCATATCGAGGGGCAGAGCAAGAAAGACGTTCTCGCCAAGGCAGAAGCTGCCGGCGAAGAGACCGAGATGCCGATCCGCGCCATCCTGCGCCGGGCCGCCTCGCCGGTCGAAATCTATTGGGCTCCCTGACCGGAGCCCGAAGGCCGCGTCCGCGCCGCCACAAAAACACGGCAACCGATTGAAGACAGGGGTTCCTCATGTCCGCTGACGCACGCATATCCGCGATCACCGCCCGCATCGTCGAACGCTCAAAAGCGTCGCGCGAACGCTATCTCGGTCGTCTGAGAGAGGTAGGCAGCAAAGGCGCTCAGCGCAGCACGCTCGGCTGCGCCAACCTTGCCCATGGTTTCGCCGTCTGTTCCCCCTCCGAGAAGGATGCCCTGGCCGCAGACCAGGTTGCCAATCTCGGGATCATCACCTCCTATAACGACATGTTATCGGCCCATCAGCCCTTCGAGCGCTACCCAGACATCATCCGGGCCGCAGCCACTGAGGCCGGCGGCATTGCGCAGGTCGCAGGCGGCGTTCCCGCCATGTGCGATGGCGTGACGCAGGGACAACCGGGCATGGAACTGTCGCTTTTTTCGCGGGACCTGATCGCCATGTCGGCGGCCGTCGGCCTGTCGCACAACATGTTCGACGCGGCGCTCTATCTCGGCGTCTGCGACAAGATCGTGCCGGGTCTGTTCATTGCCGCCATGAGCTTCGGCCATCTGCCGGCGATCTTCGTTCCCGCCGGGCCTATGACATCAGGTCTTGCGAACGACGAGAAATCACGTGTCCGCCAGCTGTTCGCCGAAGGCAAGGTCGGCAGGGCGGAACTGCTGGAAGCAGAGTCCAAATCCTATCATGGGCCAGGTACCTGCACCTTCTACGGCACGGCCAACTCGAACCAGATGCTGATGGAGATCATGGGCCTGCACATGCCCGGCGCCTCCTTCGTCAATCCCGGCACGCCCCTGCGCGAGGCGCTCACCCGCGAAGCGACGAAGCGGGCGCTGGCGATCACCGCGCTCGGCAACGAATATACACCTGCCGGCGAGATGATCGACGAGCGCTCGATCGTCAACGGCGTCGTCGGCCTGCACGCGACCGGCGGCTCGACCAACCACACCATGCATCTGGTCGCAATGGCACGCGCGGCCGGCATCATGCTGACCTGGCAGGATATATCCGAGCTCTCCGACGCGGTGCCGTTGCTCGCCCGCGTCTATCCGAACGGCCAGGCCGACGTGAACCATTTTCACGCCGCCGGCGGCATGGGATTCCTCATCAAGCAGCTCCTGAAGCACGGCCTCGTCCATGACGACGTCAGGACCGTGTTCGGCCATGGGCTGGAGGCTTACACCGTCGACGCCCTGCTTGGCGAAAACGGCACGGTCACCCGCCAGCCGTCGGCCGAGAAGAGCGCCGATCCCAAGGTGCTTGCCAGCATCGAAATGCCGTTCCAGGGCAATGGCGGGCTGAAGATGCTGCGCGGCAATCTCGGCAAAGCGGTCATCAAGATTTCCGCCGTCAAGCTGGAGCGCCACGTCATCGAAGCGCCGGCAGTCATCTTTCACGACCAGAAGGAGCTGCAGGAAGCCTTCAAGGAAGGCAAGCTCAACCGCGACTTCGTCGCCGTGGTGCGCTTCCAGGGGCCGAAGGCCAACGGCATGCCCGAACTTCACAAGCTGACGCCGGCACTCGGCGTGCTGCAGGATCGCGGCTTCCGGGTGGCACTCCTGACCGACGGGCGCATGTCCGGCGCGTCCGGCAAGATCCCGGCGGCGATCCATGTGACGCCAGAGGCCGTAGACGGCGGCCCGATCGCGCGCATCCAGGAAGGCGACATGATCCGCATCGACGCTATCGCCGGTACGCTCGAACTGATGGTCGATGCCGCTGACCTTGCGGAACGCACACCAGTCATGATCGACTTGTCGGACAACGAATACGGCATGGGCCGCGAATTGTTCGCCCCCTTCCGCCGCGCCGCCGGCCCGGCCGACCAGGGCGCCGGCGTCTTCGCCTGAGGCAAGGCGCGGCTACCCAGCTTCGGCTGGCCGGCCGCGGCTTCGAATTTTGGTGTGACCGCCTGAAGCTTGCGGCGGCACACCCGATCCTTTCGACATAAACTGCCGGACCAGATCACGTTATCCTCGGCCTCCAGCCTTTGGGACGTGCATGCTCAACCGCGTTTTGCCTGCGTTTTCAACAGGCGAGGCCATAGCGGCCTCACAACCATCGCGAACTCTCTCCTGGCAGAGATTCGATGCCTTTCGACGACCGCGATGCGTGAGAAAACCCATGAGGGAACCAAGATAAATTTCACCCTATCGGTTTGAAACGACAGGCCATATTTTACCAGTATCCTGACGGTCAAGGGGCACCTGTGCCATAAGCATACAACCCCACCACTCTGCATCTAGCCCTCACTCAAAAATATATCGCTGCATAAACAGCAAGATAACCGCATTATGTCAGCAATTTCTGGTAGCATGCCTTTCCTTCAGCGTGTAGAGGTGACGCGAAACCCAGTTTGGCTCTAGCGGAAAAGCGAAAAACCAATGGTCTCAAAGACAACTTTACCGGATACCGCCGAGACGGCTCCACCGACCACAATCTCACCGATGATGTCGAGCCGGATCAAGATTGCCCGGGTCTGCTGCATCCTGGCGGTGATCTACATGCATATCCCGCCCTATTTGATCGACCCTCCGACCACCGCGTTTTCAAGCTCCGGTATCATCTGGATGATACGCGAGATCATCGGCCGATCGAGCGTACCCCTGCTCAGCATCGTTTCCGGCTATCTGCTGGTCATCCTCGCCGGCTCTAAATCCTGGAGCGATCAGGTGGGCCGGAAAATCCTGACCGTCGTCGTGCCCCTCGCCCTGTGGAGCGCGGTGATCATTGCCAAGGATGCGGTGCTGGACGGGCCGGCTACCCTTCCCGATGTCAGCGCCATCCCCCAGCATCTCTTCGGCATTTCGGGCTACCCTCGCAACGGGCCGCTCTATTTCCTGCGCGACGTCTTCGTCTCAGTTCTCTGGACGCCTGTTCTGCTCTATGCGCTTGAAAGAAAGCCGTGGCTATTGTTCGCACTGCTGATTGCCAACAGTATCTTCAATCTCGACGGCGTAATATTCACCAACAGCGCGATCGTCCTGTTCTTTGCGATCGGCCTCGCCTTTGCCAAGGGAATGGCGTCGCCTGATATCATAGATCGTCACAGCCGCATTCTCGCACCCCTGTCGTTCGTGATCCTGCTGGCGATCGGCTGCCTGCCATTCTATGCGAATTACGACTGGATCGGCGACCACGAGCACGACTGGGCGCTTCGCGTGCTGCAACTCGTTGACCGGTTCGCCGGCGCCATCCTCTTCTGGTGGGCTACGAAGGCACTGCTGCGCTTCCCCCGGCTGGTTGCCTTCACGGTCGCATTCGAGCCGGTGATATTCTTTGCCTTTTGCGGTCATACCCTGATCGCCGGTGCCATCTGGATGTGCTTCGAGACCCTCGGATTTCGCATCGGCGGTGCAGCGCACCTGCTGTTCTTCGCGACGGCACCGTTCGTCGGGTTGGCTGCCTCAGTCTGCGCCACCTTCGTGCTGAGCCTCGTCGCACCCGGCTTCCTGGCCCTGCTTCTCGGCGGCAGAAGCCCTTCCCGCCCGCAATTCTGGAATATGCTGACGCTCGGTCGACAGGCCCTGGCACACTTGAACTGATGGCGACATCGCCGACGCGGACAGCGAATTCGGCATGAGCCGCCCATTATCCGTGCCGTTCCGCCGCGCTGCCAGGACAGGTAGATCATAGAACTTGGCTGGCCTACCATCGCCGAGCCGTCCAGCGTCTGCCTGTTGTCCCTCGGCAGACATCGGGCCTATCTTTGCGTAGGGTGATCCCGTTCAATACGAAAGGCGGAGGGGTTCAATGGCCGTCATTGGGATCGACCATATTCAACTGGCAATGCCTGCGGGACAGGAACAAGTCGCCCGGGCGTTTTACAGCGGCGTGCTCGGGTTGCCAGAGTTGGAAAAGCCGCTCCATCTCGCGTCAAGAGGTGGCTGCTGGTTTGGAATGGAGAAACTCAAAATCCATCTCGGTGTCGAGCATGATTTCGTACCCGCGAAGAAGGCCCATCCCGGGCTTCTCGTGGATGACCTCGCAAGTTTATGCCATACCCTGCAGAATGCCGGCTATGAGACCACGTCGGACCAGCCGCTCGAGGGATTTACGCGAGTGTATGTGAACGATCCTTTCGGCAACCGAATAGAATTGATGCAAGTCTCTGCCAAATAGGTCAGCTGCCACACGCCAAAACCGGCAGAACTCTTGGCATCTCCAAACAAGCCGACCGGCCGCAGCGCGTCAATTGACCAAAGCGCGGCAGGCTTTTATACACGGACTTCTGACGGAACCCGGGACGGCTTCGACATTGTCTTTCCAGATCAATGGTGCCGTTCGGAACGTGCATTCGACCACGTAGCGCCGCTGTCTGCATCGGCCATGGAGAAACGACATTATCAAGATCATGGTTTTGCTACACAGCGCCGAAGGCCTGGATTGGCAGTCTCCCCCCAAGGGTACCGGCCTGAAGACATTGAAGGAGGCCGAAGAGCAAGGCTTCATCACGATTCGCGGCGAATTTCAGAAGCGTGAGTTCCGGCTGACCGCGCGCGGCGCCGAATATGTCGAGCGTGACAAGCGTCGCCTGGCAGCGCGCAGGCTCTGAGGCGGGGCTGTCGGAATAGGCATAACTTGTTTGCCAGGTTGGCGATGTCGGAGCGTCATCTCATTTTTGCAAAGTGACCGTAAGTGCATGCCGACCCCACGCGATCATCGGCAGAGCTTTTATGACCCTTACCTTCGTGACGACGAAAGAGCGCCCGGACCTCGTGCACACGACCGGCACCTGGCGATGGGAGGCATTCTTCCAGGGTGGCACAGTTACGCACGAAGAGATGTTGAAGCGCGAAATCGATGGGGCGAGTGTTTCGGAATTGATGCCGACCGTCCTTGTCATGCTCGAAAACGAAGTGCCGGTTGCGATGTCAGCCCTTTGCCTGGATGACCTGGAAGGACGCCCCGAGCTTAATCCATGGCTGGCTGGTGTCTACGTCGACAGGCCGCATAGGGGCCGAGGGCATGGTGCGCGCATGATAGCCGAGCTTGAATCGCTCGCTCGGCGTGAAGGCATCCTGCGTCTGACGCTATACACGTCCCATGCTGCGGGCTTTTACATGAAGTCCGGTTGGGCGACCATCGAGACCTTCGAAAACACCGGCAGGACATACTCGATCATGCAAAAGGGATTGTAGACTCCAACCGCGCCAAGTCTCGACCGCCGGGACATTTTCCGCCAGCACGCCAAACCCGCTCCGCTGCCAGCCTTAACCCCTGATATCCAGCACATGGTTTCGGTGAGCCGGGTGGGTGCTGTAGACGAATATCTTGTTCATTTCCTTTTCGCTCAGCAGCGACAGGAAGCGCACCTCGACTGTGTTGTTGGGGAAAACCTTCATCAGAACGCAGCCGACCTTGTTGATGCGCGCGTCCGGGATATCGAGATAGAATTGCTTCGGCAGGTTATACTGCGTCAGGATCGCCAGAATGGCGCCGCTCATGGAAATCTTGACGATGTCGCAGCGGCGTGAGGCCAGGTGCATCACGCCTTTTTCGGTGTATTCGATCCGTGCCGCATTCATCGTGTCCTGCATCTTGTAGCGACCTTCGCGGTCGTACATGAAGGACTCTTCCTTGTTCAGGAAATGGTTCTGCTGTTTCGGCACGGATGCTGCCATGATCGTGAGCCTTCAAATGTTACGGCGTGCTTCAAGAATAGCAGCCGTTATTTAACACTTTGTTAGATGTGCGAGGCTGACGTCGCGAAAGTTGCAAAATGCCCATCGCCTTATCGCGTCCGGCGATAGGTCTTTCCCTCGCTGTCGAAGAGATGCAGCTTTTCCTTGTCGGCAATGAAGCGCATCTTCTGGCCGCGCTCGACAGGGGCAATACCGGGCAGTTTGGCGACGATCGGCTCGCCGTCGACGAGACCTTCGATGTAGAGCAACGTCACCTCGCCCAAGGCCTCGACGATCGCTACCTCACCCTCGAACAGGTAGTCGTCGCCCTCTGCCAGCCGCAGGTCTTCAGGGCGCACACCGAAACTTGCCGTGCCACCCTTGTCAGATGCATCGGTAGAAATATCGAGCGTTACCGACTTGCCGCCCTTCAGCGTCACCACGGTCGATACGCCTGCCTCGGCGATCGTTGCCGGGATGATGTTCATGGCGGGCGAGCCGATGAATTTGGCAACGAACAGATTGGCCGGACGCTCGTAGAGTTCCAGCGGCGGGCCGACCTGCTCGATGCGGCCGGCCGACAGCACCACGATACGGTCGGCAAGGGTCATCGCCTCCACCTGGTCATGGGTGACATAGATCATCGTCGTATCCGGCATGGAATCGTTCAGCCGGGCGATCTCGATGCGGGTGGCGACGCGCAGCGCAGCGTCGAGGTTCGACAGTGGCTCATCGAACAGGAAGACTTTCGGATTGCGGCAGATGGCGCGGCCGATAGCGACTCGCTGGCGCTGGCCGCCGGAGAGCGCCTTCGGCAGGCGGTCGAGATATTGCGTCAGCTGCAGCTTGTCGGCCGCCGCGCGCACACGGCGGTCGATCTCCTGCTTGCTCTCATGGGCAATGCGCATGCCGAACGCCATGTTGTCGTAAACAGTCATATGCGGATAGAGCGCATAGGACTGGAACACCATGGCGATGCCGCGCCGCGAGGGCGGCACCTGGTTGACGACGCGACCGTCTATGATCATCTCGCCGCCGGTAATGCTTTCCAGACCGGCAATCATCCGCAGCAACGTCGACTTGCCGCAGCCGGACGGCCCGACGAAGACAATGAATTCGCCGTGGGCGATTTCAAGGTCGATGCCGTGCAGCACATTCACCGCGCCGTAGGATTTCCGGATATCCTTCAGAACCAGTCCAGTCATCGCAAGCCCCTCCCGTTCTTGTCTTTAGGCGAGGCGCGCGAAATACGCGCCCCAGGCCGGAATATCGATTTTATTGCCGTAAATTTCGCTGGCGAAACCATGGCCGGCCAGCGCTTCCCACGCACCCTCCGGCAGTTCAGCCGATCCATCCGAGGCGCTCATGTTGAAGACGCAGAGGATCGTCTCGTTGCCGAACGTGCGCGTGTAAAGCATCACGTCATCCTGCGGCGGATAGAAGGAAATCTCGCCGCTGGCGAAGGCCGGGTGCTGTTTGCGGAACGCGAGGAAACGGCGGTAGTGCTCGAGCACCGAGTTTTCATCGCCGCTCTGGACGCTGACGGCGCGCAGGATATGTTCGACAGGCACCGGCAACCATGGCTTTTCCGTCGAGAACCCGCCCTGCACGACCTGGCTGTCCCAGACCATGGGCGTGCGGCAACCGTCGCGGCCCTTGAATTCCGGCCAGAACTGGATGCCGTAGGGATCCTGCAGGTCCTGAAAGGCGATCTCGGCTTCGGTCAGGCCGAGCTCTTCCCCCTGGTACAGGCAGACGGAGCCGCGCAGCGTCATCAGGATCGCCGAATATTGCTTGGCGAAGGCTTCACGGTCGGCCACCAGGCTGCCCCAGCGGCTGACATGGCGCACGACGTCATGGTTGGAAAACGCCCAGCAGGCCCAGCCATCCGGTGCCGCCGCGCCGAAATCCTTCATGACCTCCTCGATTCGAGCCGGCGTCAGGGCGTCTGGCGCCAGGAATTCGAAGGCGTAGCACATGTGCATCTTGTCATCGCCGGAGGTATATTCGCCGACAATCTCCAGGCCACGCTGGCTGTCGCCAACCTCGCCGACGGCTGCAATCGCCGGAAACTCTTCCAGCACAGCGCGGAAGCGCTTGAGGAAGGCGATATTTTCCGGGCGGTTCTTGTCGTAGATGTGCTCCTGGAAGTTATACGGATTGACCGCCGGGGCCGTCGAGGCGTTGCGGCGGGAGGGAGCCAACGCCGGATTGTCGCGCAGCTCGCGGTCGTGAAAATAGAAATTGATGGTGTCGAGGCGGAAGCCGTCGACGCCGCGCTCGAGCCAGAATCGGACGACCTGCAGCAGGCGATCCTGGACCTCCGGATTATGGAGATTGAGATCCGGCTGCGAGGTCAGGAAGTTGTGCATGTAGTATTGCATGCGGGTCGGATCCCAGGCCCAGGCCGAACCGCCGAAGATCGACAGCCAGTTGTTGGGTGGCGTGCCGTCGGGCTTGGCGTCCGACCAGACATACCAGTCGGATTTAGGGTTATCCTGGCTGGAGCGGCTTTCGACGAACCACGGGTGGCGATCGGAGGAGTGGGAGATGACAAGGTCGATCATCACCTTGATGCCGAGCCGATGGGCTTCGGCGATCAGCGAATCGAAATCGGCGAGCGTGCCGAAGATCGGGTCGACGTCCTCGTAGTCAGAGACGTCATAGCCGAAGTCGCGCATCGGCGACATGAAGAAGGGCGACACCCAGATGGCGTCGGCGCCGAGCGAGGCGACGTGCGGCAAGCGGGCGGCGATGCCCTTGAGATCGCCGATGCCGTCGCCGTTGGAGTCCTGGAACGAGCGCGGATAGATCTGGTAGATCACAGCACCGCGCCACCAGTTCTTGTCGGCCGTCGTGATCGATGGAGTAGCAATAGTCATTCCCGGGAGATCCTGTTTGAATGCGAATTGTAGGCGTCAGCCGCCCTTGACAGATCCGGCCAGCAGACCGCGCACCAGGTAGCGCTGCAAACCGAAGAAGACGAGGAGCGGAACTATGATGGTGACGAAGGCCGAGGCCGTCAGGATTTCCCAGTTGCCGCCGCGCGAGCCGAGCAGGGCATTGAGGCTGCCGGTCAGTACCAGCTGGTCCTTGGCGGTGCCGAGGAAGACCATGGCGATCAGAAGGTCGTTCCACACCCAGAGGAACTGGAAGATCGCGAAGGAGGCGAGCGCCGGAAAGGACAGCGGCAGGATGATCTTGACGAAGATGTCGAAATCGCTGGCGCCGTCGACGCGGGCGGATTCGATGATCTCCTTCGGCAGGCCGGCAATGTAGTTGCGCAGCAGATAGATGGCGAGCGGCATGCCGAAGGCCGTATGGGCAAGCCAGATGCCGGGATAGGTTTTCGAGGGCACGCCGAGGAAAGAGCCGATGTCGTTATAGAGCCGCAGCAGAGGGATCAGCGACATCTGCAGCGGCACGACGATCAGCCCGACTACCAGCGCAATCATCAGCGATCGGCCGGGAAACTCCATCCAGGCCAGCGCATACGCGGCGAAGGCGGCGATCAGGATCGGGATGATGGTGGCTGGGATGGTGACGGTCAGCGAATTGATGAAAGACTGGCCGATCCCCTCGCCCGTCACCACCGACTTGAAGTTTTGCAGCGTGAAGGCCGGCGGCGAGGCGACGGAGATATATATGCGCTTGCCGCGCGTGTCGTCGAAGGCGGCGTTCTTGGTGTATTTGTAGCTGCCGTCCGTGTTGATCAGCAAAGTTTCGCCGTTACCGATATCGGCAGGCTCGCCGGCCTTGAAGGCTGAGGGGTCCTGCGCCTTGACGCCGAACGCACTGACCTTGCCGAGCGAACCCGCATTCGAAAAGACCGAGCCTGAGATGACGTAGTTTGTACCGTCCTGCTGCTGCTTGTCTGCAGCGTCGAGCCGTACTGCTGTCGTCTGTGAGGAGCCGTAAAAGGCCGTCCACCAGCCGGAGACGGTAATCTGATCCTTGTCGCGCAATGCGGTGACGAAGATGCCGAGTGTCGGCACCAACCAGACGATGACGATCAAAAGCACCATGGCGTGGAAGAACAGCCGGGCTGGGCCAATGCTGAAGAAGCTCCTGTCGAAGGTCATCTCAGTGCTCTCCCGTTTCCTGGTTGGCGCGCCGGACGTTCCAGATCATGATCGGCATGACGGCGACCATGATGATGAGGGCGATAACGGCGCTACGGCCGCTGTCGCCACCGCCACGGAACATCCAGTTGAACATCAGGTTGGCGAGTACCATCGAGTCCCACTGACCGTTGGTCATGGTGAGAACGATGTCGAAGACTTTCAGCACGAGGATGGTGATCGTCGTCCAGACGACGGCGATCGTTCCCCAGATCTGCGGCACCATGATCTTCCAGAAGATCTGCCAGCCGTTGGCGCCATCGATGACGGCAGCCTCGATGGTCTCCTCCGGGATGCCACGCAGGGCTGCCGACAGGATGACCATCGCAAAGCCGGTCTGGATCCAGATGAGGATGATCATCAGGAAGAAGTTGTTCCAGAAGGGAATGGAGATCCAGACCTCAGGCGTGCCGCCGAACAACTGCACGATGGCGTTCAGCAGGCCGATCTGGGTGTCGTTGCCACCACGATATTCGTAGATGAACTTCCAGATGACGGAGGCGCCGACGAAGGAGATGGCCATCGGCATGAAGACGATGCTTTTCGCGATATTTCCCCACCAGATCCGGTCGGTCATCACTGCGATGACGAGGCCGAAGAAGGTGCAGGCGGCCGGCACGACGGCCAACCAAAGGATGTTGTTGAAAATGGCCTGGTGGAACTCGCGGTCACCGATTGCCCACTGGTAATTGGCGAGCCCGACATATTGCTCGCCGCCCTTGTCGTAGAAGGACAGGATGAACGTGGCAACGACCGGGTAGACGAGATAGACGACCAGCAACAGCAGTGCCGGCCCGATGAACAGCCAGGGGCGGATGATCGAGCGACGCCGCAGATTGCGTGATGCGACGAAAACGTCGTCGCCATCCCGGGCCGGGAATGCGAAATCGAGCAACTTGTTGGAAAACAGGAAATAGGCGGCGCAGGCGGCGACGCCCAGAACCACGGCGCCCAGTGCCGAAGCGATCTGCCAGATCATAAGTCCCTCCCCTTGCGCATTTGATTGCTGCTTGTGGCGGCCGCCATCGTCGTCCTCCCCGACGCTGGCGGCCATCCTGACCGCCGCCGGATACCGGCGGCGGCTTTTCAGATGAGGGTCTTACTTGATGCCGTCCCAGGCTTTCTGGATATCGTCTGCCGAGGCCTGTGCGGACTTGCCGCCGACGAAATCCACCATGCCGGTCCAGAAGGCGCCGGCGCCGATCTTGCCCGGCATCAGGTCCGATCCGTCGAAACGGAAGGCTGTGGCCGAAGTCAGAAGCTCGCCTTCCTTCTTCAGCGTGTAGTTGGCGTAGGCACCGGTGTTGACGGCCTTGTAGGGCGTCAGGAAGCCGGATTGTGCCATCCACACTTCATGGGCGATAGGCGTCTGCAGGAATTCGATGAAAGCACGGGCGGCCTTCGAATCCTTGGTGATCGCAGCCAGAGTACCGGCGCCGAGAACCGGCTTGCCGAGCTCAGGATGCGAGGCATAGGGCGGGAAGTAGAAGAAGTCGGCGTCCTGCCCGAGCTTCGTTCCCTCAGGGAAGAAAGACGGGATGAACGAAGCCTGCTTGTGCAGATAGCACTTCGGCGGCACCGAAAAGAGGCCTTTCGGGCTGTCGCGGAAATCGGTCGAGGCAACGGCTGCAACGCCACCGTCGACATATTTCGCGTTCTTGGCGAACTTGCCGAATTCCTCGATAGCCCCCACGACCTTCGGATCGTTGAACTTCAGCTCGTTGGTGGTCCACTTGTCGTAGTCGGTCGGAGACTGCGTGCGCAGCATCAGATCCTCGATCCAGTCGGTTGCCGGCCAGCCGGTCGCGCCGCCCGATCCGAGCCCGATGCACCACGGCACGCCGCCGTCCTTGACGATCTGGTCGGAGAGCTTGATCAGATCTTCCATCGTCTTCGGCACGTTATAGCCGGCTTCCTCGAAGTTTTCCGGCACGTACCAGACGAGCGACTTCAGGTCGGCCTTGTAGGGGAAGGCGTAGAAGGCATCCTTGCCGTCCTTACCCTTGTAGGTGCCGTAGCTGACCCAGCTGTCGCCGGCGCCGTAGTTGGTCTTCACCCAGTTGGCCTGGTCGTCGCCGAGCGGCGTCAGGTAGCCCTTGCTGGCGAGATTGGCGAGCAGGCCCGGCTGCGGCAGGATCGCGACATTCGGCGGCGAACCGGCCTGGGTGTCGATGACGATCTGCTGCTCGTAGTTTTCCGACGACGAGTATTTCGCGTCAATGCCGGTAGCTTCGGTAAAATAGGCGAGAACGCTGGCGAACAGCTTTTCGTCTTCGCCACGCCACGGTCCAAAGATCGTGAGCGTCTGGCCCTTCAGATCGGCGTGGGCCGTCTTGAAGGTGTCGTAGCTCTTCCAGTTGAACTTGGAGTCTTCATTCGGCTTAAACTTCAGGTCGGCGGCCGATACGGAGCCGGCCATCACTGCGGCCAAAGCAATGCTCATCAGAAATGATGTCTTCATGTGATTTTCCCTCCCGTCACAATATCCAAAAGCATCTCCCACAAAACAGCGAGTGACACGCTATCCTCAAAGCGCTTTGGCTTGCGAATTCATTCTACTGCGGCTCTCTTGAGTCAAGCGATTTTACGAAACGACGACTGCAGATGCGAAATCTCGCATTGCAACATCGAATAAACGAAATATGACGCGATTTTTCTTGAGTCAAGGATGGCAAAGACATCATAATTGAAAGCGCTTTGGGAGGCGTTTGGGCGGAGCTGCCGGGTTTGGGTGGCCCTTTGTCCACTGTATGGAATGCGCGTGGGGAGGTCATCGGTGTGAACCTGAAACAGCTGTCGCAAATGCTCGGCCTGTCCCAGACGACTGTCAGCCGCGCCCTTAACGGATACCCGGAAGTCAGCCGCGAGACACGCGAAAGGGTGCTGGCCGCTGTCCGCGACACCGGCTATCGACCGAACACGGCGGCGCAACGGCTAGCCACGGGCAAGGCGGGCTCGATCGGGCTCGTCATGCCGACAGCGCCCGGACATCCGTCCGACGTGCATTTCGGAGAATTTCTCACGGGGCTTGGCGAGGAGGCGCTGCGGCACGATTTTCACCTCGTCATCATGCCGGCGCATCCGGAGGATGAAGTGGCGGCCCTGCGGCGCCTGGCGGTCAGTGGCAACGTCGATGCGCTGTTCGTCGCCTATATGCGGGCCGATGATCCGCGCGTCGTCATGCTGAAATCGCTGTCGATTCCTTTCGTTGTACACGGGCGCTCGTTCGGCAGCGAGCCTGACTACCCGTTCGTCGACATCGACAACGAGGCCGCCTTTTACGATGCGGCACGGCTGCTGCTGCAACTCGGGCATCGGAGGTTCGCGCTGATGAACGGGCCGGCCCATCTCGACTTCGCCATGCGCCGTCAAAACGGCGTGGTCGCGGCGCTCGCCGAACGCGGCCTGATGCTTGACGAGACCTCTGTCAGCAACACGCCGATGACCGACGAACAGGGCTTTGTGGCAATGGAGCGTTTCCTGCAGATGACGGAAAGACCGACAGCCATCCTCTGTTCCAGCACCGTTTTGGCGCTGGGTGCGATCCGCGCTGTCAATCAGGCCGGCCTCCGGCTCGGCGAGGATATCTCGCTGATTGCCCATGACGACGTGCTGGCGCTCTTGAAGCCGGAGAATTTCTCGGTGCCGCTGACGACCACCCGTTCATCGCTGCGGGCAGCCGGCGTCCGCGTCGCGGAGCGGTTGATCGGCGGGATCAAGAACCAGGGCCCCTACCCTGAACACGAACTCTGGAAGGCCGAACTTATCGTGCGCGCATCCACGGGGGCCGCACCAGCCTCCTGACGTTGCTTCAGAATGTCGGCGCGGTCCGGCCGGCGCCGCGATAGGCGGCAATCACCGTATTTGCCATCAGCATGGCGATCGTCATCGGGCCGACACCGCCGGGAACGGGTGTGATGACATCAGCGACATCGGCGCATTCGGCAAAGGCGACATCGCCGACCAATCGGGTCTTGCCCTCGCCGCGCTCCGGTGCGGCAATGCGGTTGATGCCGACATCGATCACCGTCGCGCCCGGCTTCACCCAATCGGCCTTGACCATCTCGGGCCGGCCGACGGCCGCTACAAGGATATCGGCGCGGGCGCAGACGGTGGCCAGATCCTTCGTGCGCGAATGAGCGATGGTCACCGTCGCATTGGAATTGAGCAGGAGCTGGGCCATTGGCTTTCCGAACAGATTGGAGCGACCGATGACCACGGCATTGAGACCCGACAGATCGTCACCGTGGGTCTGGCGGACGAAGAGCATGGCGCCGGCTGGCGTGCAAGAGATCAGTCCTGTCGCGAGATCGCCGGTAGCGAGCTTGCCAGCATTGACGACATGCAGGCCGTCGACATCTTTTTCAGGCAGGATAGACTGGATGATCGCGTCCGAATCCAGGTGCTTCGGCAAGGGCAGCTGCACCAGGATGCCGTCGATGGCCGGATCTGCATTGAGAGTTGAAACCAGGGTTGCGAGTTCGTCCTGGCTCGTCTCCAGAGGCAAGGTATGCTGGATTGAATTGAAGCCGCATTCCTTGGCCATGCGGCTCTTGGCGGCGACGTAGGTGTGGCTGGCGGCGTCGTCACCGACGATCACGACCGCAAGGCCGGTTTTTTTGCCGGTTTCCGTTGCCAATACGGATGCAGCCGCCTTCACGGCCTCGATGACCGATGCCGCCACCTGCTTGCCGTCGATTACTGTCGCCACGCGTATTCTCCCGGATATCGATGCCGCGGCAATCTAGCCCTGCCCTGCAGCGGGGATTTGCCTGTCTACGCCCTATGATGTCAAAACACGATATTTGCAAGACGGCGGGAAGACTTGTTCAGCGGCCAGCGGCCTGGCGCCGCGAAGCGTAGTTGGCGACCCTTTCGCGCAGCAAGGCCACATCATCGATGATTGCGGCCAGTGCTGTTTCAGGCTCTGTGCGCCCGGCAACCGGTTCCAGGCGGTCGTTGGCAACAGCGACACTGGCGTCAAAACGTTTCTGCGGCTGATCCAGCGGCACCCGAACCGGCGCCTGATCCTGAGGAAAATCCACCAGTAGATCGACCTTATCGAAATCGACGGCGTGATGGTCGTCCGACGGGCGTCGGAACGATCTCCGGACCAGCAGACGGGCGGCCACGAGCGCCAGCGCGATGGCAAGACCGCCGAGCGCGCTGCGAAGGCTCCGCCATGTCATATCGTCATCGATGGGTGTTGCTGCAGGCACGGCAGGTGTGGTCAGCGCCAGCGGAACCTCGGAGGGCTTCGATTGCGGGGCTGTTTCTTCAGATGCCGTGAGTGCCGCATCATAGGCCTGCCGGGCGGTCTCGACATTCTCCTGCAACCGGCGGAATGCCTCGAGATCGACATCGACCTTCTGGCCATCGAGTTCGGCGAGGCGATCCTTCAACTGTTTCACCTCAGTCGTGGTCGTCTTGACTTCGGCGTCGCTGGCAACCACCAGTTTGCGGATCTCGGCAAGGATCGACGCCCCCAGGGTATCGATGCTCGACTGAGCCGCGATCAGGCGCGGATGGCGCGGGCCGAGCTGCGTCGACAACTGACTGAGCGTGCTCCTCGCCGCTGCATAGCGATTGCGCAGGTCTTCGAGCGCTGCAGGCGAGCCGAGGTCTGGGGAGATCGCACCATCGAGCACGTCGGCCATCCTGACAGATTTGGCCGCTGTCAGGCGGATGGAAGCTGCCTGGACTGCAGCGTTTGCCGTGGCAAGCCGGTTGCCGAGAGCCTCGCGGCTGGCCATCAGATCGGTCGCGGCGGCTATCTTCTCGTCACCGGCACCCGCTTTGAAATTCGCAAGGGCGGAGGTCGCGTCGTCGAAACGCTTGCGGTCGCTTTCGAGCGCAAGCTCAGCCGCGCCGGGCACTGAAGCCAAAGGATTGGTCGCGGCGTCGCGGACGGCGATGTCGGCAAGAAGGTTGGCGATGCGGGCAGACTTTGCCGGATCTTCCGACCGCGCCACAAGCGCAATGGCGCCAGATTGCAGATCGGGAGCGATGGTCAGTCTTTGCTTGAGGGCAAGCTGGGCGCGTGAAAAACTGTCGGCTGCAGCACCGCTGTCGGTGAAGAGGTCCCTGATGACGCTACAGGCCGTCGCCTTTCCGCCGCTGAACTCCGCATCGTGATCCAGTTTCAGGCGCGTCACGACCTGGGCCAGCGCATGCTGCGAGGTGATCCGCTGGAGGGTCGCGTCCATGAAGCCGGGCGTGGTGCGGGCAGCGCCCAGAAACTGCAGGCGGGATTGGGCGGCGTAGTGTGGCGGGGTCGCAAGCATCGTCGGCACGAGAGCACTTCCGGCCGTGACCGCGAGGATGAAGGCTGCAGATCCCCAGGAAATGGCTGCGCGTTTTTGCGGCTCGGAGAGCGACGGAGAGTACTCGGTCGGGGGCTGCAAATCGGCGTCGAAATACGCGGCATCCACCGCTGATGATTCGGCCGACGCAGGCTGAACGGGCGCTGGCTCGTCTATCGCCATGGATTGAGCCGGTTCGTCCATCTCCGGAGCAGCCGGTCGGCTGTCATCGGTGCGCAGGATTTCCCGAATCCGCAGGGCAAGCGGCACTGTCGCTTCCGGCGCAGTGCGGGCACCAGGAGCGGAAACGGGAAAAGGTTCGCCAGCCAGGGACCGCTGCAGGAAATCCAGCAATTCGGCCTGGCTCAGCCCGGATTGGCGGCGGTCGGGAGTAGTGTCGATCCGGTCGTTGTCGGACTGGAACACTCTGTTATTAAAATCGCTCTGTACCATGACGGCCGATCTCGCGCACAGGACCGTCGATCAATCGGCGGCAACTTCGGATGATTAACCGATTGTAAATTTTGATAGGAAAGAAAAGGTTAACAGTCGGCCGCGGCAAGCGACTTTCCACGATTAGCGCGCTGTTTTAGTGCGTTTTCTCAGCCTTCACCGCGTCGCCGCCGGGCGGGGCTTCCGGTGGGACAATCGGTACCGTCTTCATGTTTTTCTTGACAGGCGCGCCCTCGTTGGCGCGCACCTCGTCCTTGGAGAGATAGTCGAGCTGCTCGATCACCACGCTGTCGACATACTCGCCGCCCAGATGGCCGTTCAGGTTCTTCTTGATCTCGTCGCGAAAGGCTTCGACATTGAACGCCTTCGGCTTTGACATATCGATCATCTTGTTGCCGACCAGCAGCGTAAACAAAGCATCCGTCGTCAGGGCCGGCAAAGGTGTTTCGAGATCCTTCGCCTTGTCCTTGTCCATCATGTAGGAAATCTTGGTGATGAAATAGCCGCTGACGCCTGTGTCGCCAATGATCGGGACATTGATCGACTCGCCCTTGACGAATTCCTTGGCAGAAGGCTTGGCATCCGGGCTTGCGGCCGGGGCTGTCGCCATCTGGATGGAAAAGTAGACCGCCACCAAGGTGACGACGCACACCCAAAGGCCTGTGGCGACGAGCTTGATCATCCTGCCTGACGCACCGCGAACTGTTCCTGGGAATAGGTGCCGTCTGCATCGGCATCCTGCACGGCATTCTTCAGAATTTCAGCCACAGCGCGCACGGCTTCCAGATGGGCTTCGACGCGACGCGCGTTAAGCACCAGCTTCTTCTTCAGGCCGTGCAGCTGCTCGATGTGGGCAGCTGCCATTTCAGCGGGGTCGGTATCGCGAAACAGCATCGACAGTTCATAAAGGCAACGGCTCTTGTGGGCGTTGGAGACTTTGAGATCGAATTCCGCGTCCTTGCCGATGCGGTTGTTCTCGTTGTCGATGATCAGTTCCAGCCGGCCCAGGACAGACTTGATCCGGTAGTCGTTCGAAATAATTTCCATAGCCTTGCCCCACTTACACTTTCTGCGACGTCAGGGAATCCTGATTGGTCACGGTCGTACCGGTATTGTCGTTTTCTGCCGACGGCGTTCCGAACGTCTTGCGCTCGAAGTCGTCGATCATGCTGAGTGCCTGCCGCTTGTCGTTGTCGCTCGTCTCGACGTGGTCGGCGCCGGTTCCCCGGGTCTTGGAAAGCTGCTCGTGGTACATCTTCGCTGCGATGCCGACGCCGCCATCCTTGGCCATGGTGTTACCGAGCTGTTCGGCCATCATGCCCTTCCACATTTCACCGGCAGTACCCTTGCCGTAGAGCGTGTCGCTGTTTGGCAGGATGTTCTTGACGAAATTCTGGAGGACCATGGCCTCGAACTTCTGATAGGCGGCAGGCACCTTGCCCGTCGTCGATCGTTCGTTGGCATTGGCGAGACCCGCCTGCGTGCCGGCCTTGTTCAGAACGTCGACCGTCGACGCAAAGCCGTTTCCGGCTTCTGCAAGGCTGGTGGCGGCAAAGGCTGCGCGGTTGGCCTGAAGCTTGGCCTGCGCTGCCTGCAGGTCTGTCGGGTCGGCTGCTCTTACAACATCCAGGACCAAATCACTGGGGGGCGAAATAGCCACGTCACGTTCCTTTCGTATGAACTCGTGACGACTATGGTTTTTGAACCTTGCTGGAGGCTGGTGCGACGGCGGCAAATCGCTGATCGATGATATCGTAGACCGCATTGTCGTCGGATTCGCGTAATTCTGCGGCGCGGGCATCCATCATATGCTCCTCGAGCCGGTCCGCCTTGGTCCGCTCCTTCAGCACATTCATCTCGATAAGCGCCTGCATACCCTCAAGCTGCTGGTCGCGCAGTGTCAGGCGACCCAACCGCCAGGCATATTGCTGGGCAAAGGCCATATGCACTACATCGATCGAGCCGATGGCATCCACCACCTGGTCGATGGAGTGCCCGACCTCGGCGCGCACGCGCATGGCCTCCGCCAGCTCCTGCTCGGCCATCTGCTCCAGATGGCGCTGAACGGCCACGAGACGCTTCAGTTTCTTGGATCGGCTCTGTTCCGCCATTTCGTGCCCTGCCCGCTAATGACCGTTGTAGACGCTGAGGAACGCATCGGAAAACTGGCTGATCATCGCCGCCAGACTGAGATAGAGCATGAAAAGTCCGCCCATCAGCAGATAGGGCGTAGAGATGAAGTAGACCGGGATCTGAGGTGCGAGCTTATTGATGAAGCCGATCGAAACCTGGAACATCAGGCCGTAGATCAGAAAAGGGCTGGCAAGCCGCAGCATGATGTAGGTGGTCGCCTGCAGGGTATCGGTAAAAGAGATCAGCGTCGCCTGCATCTCGATATGACCGCCGAAGGGGATCAGCGTGTAGGAATCGATAAGCGCGCGGAAAACGTAGTGGTGGAAATCCATGATGAAGAGGATCATCAGGCCGCAGAAGGTAATCACGCCGGAAATGGCGGTTTCGCTGCCGTCTTCCACCGGATCGGCACCGCCCGGAGACGTCAAACCGATCATCATGGCGATGATCGTCCCGGCGAACTGCAATCCCAGCGTATAGAGCCGGGCCATCATTCCATACATCACGCCGATCAGCGATTCGGTGGCGATCAGCATCACATATTGCGGCCCACCGAGTGAGGCCTTCGGATAGATAGTGTCCCACAGCACTGGCAGAACCGCCATCGACAGCGCCACCGCCAGCAGCACGCGAATCTGCTGCGGCACGCGGGCCGATGAGAACCCCGGGAGAACCATCACGCAGCCGCCGATGCGACAGAAGCACAAAAAGAGTGCGAGGACGGTCCCCTGAGGGTCTGTAATCATGAAATAGCGCCCAGAATCTTGATCTCGATTCCCTTGGCCAATTCCACATGCGACAGGACAGGCAGCGTCGCAAACAGGCGTTCGATGATCATGCGCACATAGGAGCGTGTTTCCGGCGACGTGACAAGTACGAAAGGCAAGCCCTTGTCCATGAATTCACGGATAACTCGCGTCGCCTGCTCGCTGAATTCCTCGAGATTGCGTGGATCGATGTCGAACTCGATGATTTCGCCCTTTGGATCGCGCTTCAATGCCTGGTGGAACACCAGATCCCATTTCGAGCCCAGCCGCAGGACGCGCAGCACACCATTGTCGGCAAGGTCGCCGCAGAGCTGCTGCGACATGCGGACCCGGACGTGCTCGACGATCTGCTCGGTCTTGCGCACATGCGGCGCCAGTTCGGCGACCGCTTCGAGAATGAGATGCAGGTTGCGGATGGACACGCGCTCGGCAAGCAGCAGCTTCAGCACGGCTTGCAGGCCCGAGTAGGACATGTGCGAGGAGCAGATCTCATCGGCGAGCTTCTTGTATTCCGGGTCGAGGCGATCGATCAGGATCTTGACGTCCTTGTAGGACAGCAGCGCCGGAAGGTTGTTCCGGATGACTTCGCTCATGTGGGTGAGCACCACCGAGACGTTGTCGATCGGCTGGAAGCCTTCGCGCTTGAGGTCTTCCGTGAAGGCTTCGAGGACCGAGACGGCCGGCATGCCGAAGGCTGGTTCGCGGATATCGTCGCCCGGAACGGTCGGCTTGCGGCCGGCGCCGGTGACCACCAGGACTTCGCCCACGCGCAGCAGGTTGGACGCGATGGTCGTGCCGTGGATTCGGATCTGGTAGGATTTGTCGGCAATGGAGATATCGTCGGTGACCTTGATCTCCGGAACCACGAAGCCGTATTGCGAGGCGAACTTCTTGCGCATCTTGCCGACGCGGAATGCCAGTTCCTGATGGGCGCCGAGCAGCCTTGTCGAGACGATCTTGCCGAGTGCCAGCTCGATCTCGGAGGTCTTGAGGACGTTCTTGACCGAATCCTTCTCGAGATCCTTGGACTGGCTGACCTTCTGTTCTTCGGCGTCGCGGCGGAGCTTGTTGAGAGCCTCTGCCTGGCGCGGGATGAACCAGGCGCCGGCGCCCATGATGCCGCCAAGTGTGATGAACGGAATGAACGGAAGTCCGGGCATGATAGCCAGCAGGCACATCATGCCGGCGGCAACGCCGAGCGCACGAGGATAGCCGCTCAGCTGGTTGACGACGGCCTGGTCGGTGGACCCTGACGTGCCGCCGCGCGAAACGAGCAGGCCGGCTGCAAGCGAGATGATCAGCGCCGGCATCTGCGCCACAAGGCCGTCACCGACCGAAAGCTTGACGAACACATCGGCCGCCTGGCCGATCGGCATGCCATGGCGGAAATAGCCGATGATGATGCCGCCGAAGATGTTGATCGAGGTGATGATCAGGCCGGCGACCGCATCGCCGCGCACGAACTTCGACGCACCGTCCATCGCGCCGAAGAAGGAACTCTCCTCTTCCAGCTCCTTGCGCCGGCGCTGTGCCTCTCGCTCGTCGATGAGGCCGGCCGAAAGGTCGGCGTCGATGGCCATCTGCTTGCCGGGAATGGCATCGAGGGTGAAGCGGGCGCCGACTTCAGCGATACGCGTTGCACCCTTGGTGATGACTATGAAGTTGATGGTGATGAGAATCAGGAAGACGATCAGTCCGATGACGAAGTCGCCGGACATGACGAGATTGGCGAAGCCTGCAATAACGCCGCCGGCCGCATAGTCGCCCTCGTAGCCATGGGCCAGGATCACGCGCGTCGTCGCGATATTCAGCGCCAGGCGGGTCATCGTGGCGATCAGAAGAATGGTCGGGAACGACGAGAATTCAAGCGGCTTCTGGATCCACAGCGCGACCATCAGGATGAGGACGGACAGCGCGATCGAGAAAGCCAGGCCCATGTCGATGAGGAACGGCGGGATCGGCAGGAACAGGATGCAGAGCATCGAGACGATGCCGACGGCAAATCCTACGTCGCGGAAACTCGGGGCGACTTTCGGCAGGGGCAGCGAAGGAGGTAACGCCATTCTTCAGGTCCGTCTCTTCATGAGAGGAGGCCGGCGGACGAACCGCTTGCCGTATTCTCCTGTCGAGTTACGGGATGAAGCTTGCGCGAGGATGGCTCACACGCCTGCAGCCCGATCTGGTCCGCTAGAAGCCAGACTGGATACGGGAAAAGACCAGATTAGTGAAAATGCCGATCTGCGAACCGACAAACGGCGCCGTGATGCCGATCGTCACGAAAACAGCGACAATCTTCGGCACGAACGTCAAGGTCGCTTCCTGAACCTGCGTCAGCGCTTGGACGAGCGCAATGACGATGCCGACGATCATCGCTGCGGCAACCGCCGGACCGGCCGATATCAGCACGGTCCAGATCGCCGCCTGAAAGATATCCAATGCATCGGCTTCGTTCATCTCGGCCAATTTCCTGTGTTCAAGGCACGCTCGCCAGCCGCGACCGCGCCAATATATTTTCGGTTTCAGTGGACCTCCACAGCAGGAGTGACTGAAGCCAGATCGAAAGCTCTATTTGGCTGTCGAAGCGGTGTCTGTCGTCGTGCTCGTGCCTGTCGGCTTCACCACTGTTCCGTCGGTGACACTGATTCCCGGCTGTATCAGGACCTTATCGCCGGCAGCGGTAATTGCAAGGATACCGTCCGAATAGACGCTGACTTCCTTGACGACGCCGGTTACCGTGGCATCGGCGCTGACGATCGTCTTGCCGACGTAGCTTGCCGCCTGGGACAGCATCTGGTTCGACAGGACAGTTTCCAGATGGGCGTTCGTCTTGATCTGCTGTTCCACCTGCGAGAAGCTGGCGAGCTGCGAGATCTGCGCGCTGGCGTCCATCGGTGACGTCGGATCCTGCGTCTTCATCTGGGCAATCAGCAGCTGAAGGAAGTCGTTGTAGTTCAGCGATGCGCTTGCCGCCGCAGTCGTCGCGTTGGTTGCTGCGGCGCTGCTTGTCCCCGTGGCGGTAGCAGTTGCCGTGGCCCCCGTCGCGGTAGCACCTGCGACGGTGCTGACTGGTGTTACCGCCATGGTGCGATTTCTCGGCGGATCTGCTCAATGGTGGCAGCCGGCATTTCCGGGCTGTTGAGGATGCTGTCTTCAACGACGTAGAGGCCGCGGATAGACTTCAGTGCATCGAATGCCTTGCCGGTCGCGACCAGCCCGTCGATGCGCTTCAGTTCGGCCAGGACTTCTTCATTCTTGAAGCAGCTGAGCAGCATGACGATCGACTTGCGGAACAGCACCGTCGACTGATCCTTGCCTTCCGGATTGATCAGGATCATCTGGGCGATGAAATAGAGCTGGCGCAATGGAGTCGTTGCGTCCTCGGGCTGGAGAACGTGGTTTTCCAGGAGGAATGTCACGTCGTTCAGGAATTCGAGAGCGACCTTGCGGTCGACGCGCAGCACGGCTCCGTTGATGAAGATCCGTTCGCCGGCTTTAAGCGATATGCGAAGTGTACTTTTCATTTAAGTCCATCCCTGATGATGGTTGTGACGTCGATGATACCCTGGTAGTTTGTCGACTTCCGTCGCCTGATCCTGTCGCATTCCTTCAAGATCCAGATGGCGATAGAGATAAGGTTCGCACGCAGGGTGACATCAAGCTGATTTTCGGGGTTCTTGAGATCCTCGATGAAGGCAACCCAGACACGTCTTGTGTAAAAAAGTGCCTCGATCGATTCTCGACCGTATTTTTCTTTTTGCATCGCAGCCGTCAGAAGAGCGACCGACCGATCAAGGACCTGGCGTTCCCGCTCCTTGGCGTCGGCCACTGCGTCCTGCATGATTTCTGCATATGAGAACTGATACATTCATGCATCCTTCCTGGTCATTACGCCCCTTTGATCATCAAAGGTAATTTACGAGACTCAACTGCTGAATTTTCGAGACTATGGTGTAGGCAGTCTGCAGCTGGGTTTCCAAACTGTTGACCTTGGTAGATGCCTCGTATGGATCGACGCCCTGGAGGTCGACGATCCGGTTGTTGATGATGTCCTTCTGGGCACTGATGGCGTCGTTCGCCTTGGTGACCCGGGACTGCGACAGGCCAAGCTGGCTGGCCTGCGCATTCATGCCGTCGATGCCCTGGCGGGCGAAGCTGATGGCGTTCGTCGTCACCGCGTTCAGCGCCGCCTTGCTGATATCGGTTCCCATCAGCGCCTTTGCGACCGTGGCCGACAGCGCCATGTAGCGCATGCCGGAAGCGTTGCTGTTCGTCGACGTCTCGATCACTTCGGAGTTGTTGATCCGGCTTGTCATGTTCTGGTCGGAAGCACTCGACCAGCTGCTCCAGTTCGGGGCCGGCGACGTGTCGTCCAGGAACATCGGCTGCACCTTGGTGCTGATGAAATCGTTCATCTGGTCGGCAGTCAGGTCGCTCTTGGCAGTCACCGGTGGCGACTGGGCCGCCATGTAGTCTGTGAGTGCCGACTGTATTGCTGCCGTTGCGGCCGTGGTCTGATCGGTGACGGGCTGGACGTCGGTATTGGTGCCCGCAAAGATGTACTGACCGTTCAGCTGCGTGTTTGCGTCGGCAACGAAGGAGGAGATCGTCGATGTTGCCGTGGTCTGGGACAGCGCGATGCTGCTTGCATCTTGATTGCCCTGCAAGGCTACCAGCTGATCCAGGAATGTCTGCGACTGGCTCGTCATATCCGCAAGCCCGCTTTGCGTCGCGGTCATGCGCGCCGCCGCCGTGGAATTGCTGGCCGTAAGCGAGTCGAGACGGGAAACGTCGCGCGTCATGTCGATGCTCTGCGAGATGTTGCCACCCAGCGATACGCCCATGTCGGCATAGACGCCAGTCGTTGCCTCCAGAGAGGCCTTGGTCATCTCGTTCTGCGACTGCTTGATCGTCAGCCGCATGGCGTTCTGAATGGCACTACTTGAGATGGCGGAGAGTTTCATGGCTTAACCCGTCAGTTCAGTTGAAGGAGGGCAGTGAGCATATCGTTGACCGCGCTCAGGATTTTTGTGCCGGCCTTGTAGGACTGCTCGATGTCCATCATCAAAGTGAGTTCTTCGTCGAGGTTGACCCCCGTTCCGTTCGAATAGGCTTCCGTCGAGCGAGACGAGGAAGCTGCCGTATTTTCAGCTGCGGTCGATGCGGCGCTGCGTTCGCTTTCCACCCAGCCGACTGAGTTCGATGCAAAATCCATGATGCTGGAATTGCTGTCGACGCCGGCGCTGGGATCGAAATCTATGGCTGTGCCCATTGCCGTGTCGTAAGCATCCAGCTGCGTTGAATAGCCTGCGTCGCCGGACGTATTGTTGACGTAGTCGGTACCGTTGATACCACCATCGCGCAGAAGGTTCGGGTTGCCGCCCGCCGAGGTAATGACCGCCGGATTGACGGTGATCGAGGCAGCCATGCCGTCGATAACGGTAGCCGATGTCGGCGTGTCGCCCGGATTGCCGCCGGAGTCCGTATAAGTGAACAGGCCCGGGAGCTTGGAACCATCCGTCGTGTTGGTCTCGGAGAACATCGTGACCAGGCCGCGGCCGATCTCGTCCAGTTGCTTCTGATAGGTCGGTGCCTCGACGTCGCGGATCTGAAGCAGAGCCTGCAGCGTACCCTTGGCCGTGGTGTTGGCGCCACTTCCCGGTGCGAGGGCAACGCCGTCGATATAGACGCTGTTGCTGGGGCTACCGGCCGAATAGCCATTGGTCGGGGTGAAGGTGACTGCCCGGGGAAGTGTTTCAAACAGGGTCGCGCCGTCAGACGTATACAGTGCCATGTCGCCGTTAGCGCGATTGACCGTCTTGACCCCTACGATGGAAGAGATCTGCTTGAGGATCGCATCGCGCTGATCGAGCGCGTTGTTGGCGTCTGCGCCCGAGCCCGTCGCCGTCTTGACGGCATCGTTGGCGGTCTGGAACTGGCCGAGCAGTGAGTTCAGCGTACCGACAGTGGTAGCGATTTCCTTGTCGGCATTGGTGCGGATGGTCTGCACCGATGCAGTAGACTGGTTCAGCGAATTTGCAACGTCCTGGGCCGCCGTCACAGCGGCCTGCGCTGTCGTGTTGCTGTTCGGGGCCGCAGCATAAGCCTGGAGAGCCTCTCGGAAATTGGCAAGGTAGGTTGACGGCGCTGTCTCGCTGTCGTTGCCGCCGATCGTCGACTGGATATCGCCGAGGCCGGTCAGAAGCCGCTGCTGGGCGGCATCTGCCGAGGTTGACGCCAGCAGCTGGCGCTGAAGCGAGGGTTCTGCCGAGCGGGCAATCTGTACCACCGTCGCACCGTCGGCGGAGATGGTAGTCATCGCCTGACGTCGGGTGTAATCCGCGTTGCTGGAGTTGGCGATGTTGTTCGACACGACGGCGCTTTGCTTGCCCGTGTTGTTGAAGATCGCCTGCGCGGTATTGAGTGCCTGGGTGAGTGTCATGCTCGGCAGTACCTTAATTTATTATCGGACGAGGTTCACAAGAACGTCCATCAGATCCGAACCGGTCTGAAACACCTTGGAATTCGCCGTATAGCTTTTCTGTGCCTGGATCATCGTCGTCAGTTCGCCGGCGAGATCGACGTTGGATTCTTCCAACGCCCCTGCCTGGATGTAGCCAAGACCGCTCGACTGCGGGAAACCGGTGACCGTCACGCCTGACTGTCCATTGGCGGAGTAAACGTTGCCGCTGAGAACCGTCAGATTGTCCGGGCTCGCCACATTCGCCAGCGGAATGCGATACAGTGGCTTGCTGGTGCCGTCTGCATATTGCGCCGTTACGGTGCCATCGGTGCCGACGGTGACCTTGTTGACTGCGCTCGGTGCCTGACCGTCTGCCTTGCCGGTCGCGCCGAAAGAGGCGGCGAGCTGCGAGAAGCCCGAGATGTCGACAGCGATGTCTTGTGTACCACTGACAGCATTGGGGTCGCTGATGGCAAGCGTACCACCACTGGTAATCTTGCCGCTGGAATCGAAGGCCAACGTCCCGGAGCCGACTGCTGCAGATGAATACGGAAAGGATGACGTGCCGCCGGTGGCGGCATCGGAGCCGCGATAGACCGAGACGTCCCAGGTATCAGCCGCCGTCTTCGTGTAGTAGAAGTCGTACTGCACCTTGTTGCCCTGGGTATCGTAGGCAATCAGCGAAGTCTTCTTGGTATCGGTTGTCACCGGAGCCGTGTTGCTTGCGGGCAAGTTACCGGTGGCGACTGCCGCTGTCGAATCGAGATTGCCGGAGAACGAAGCTGTGGTGGATGCGACAGCCGTCAGGCCCTGGGATTCCGTATTGATTGGCACGAGACCATCAAAGCCGTTGACGACCACCGACGGCGAACCGGAGCCGTAGGAATAACCCATAAGGCTGTAGCCCGCAGCATTGACCAGGTTGCCGTTTGCATCCGGCGAAAAGTCACCGGCGCGTGTCAGGTAAGGGGTTCCGGCCGCATCCTGGACGACGAAAAATCCTTCGCCCTGGATGGCCAAGTCCGTCGTGGACGAGGTGTAGGAGAGACCGCCCTGCTGTGAAATCGCATACTGTACCGAGGTGGCAACACCACCGGAACTGTAAGTGCCGGCCGTGGTCGGCAGGACGAGCGATGAAAAGCTTGTCGACGAGGACTTGTAGCCCGTCGTTGCCGAATTGGCGATGTTGTCGGAGACCGTGCTCAAGCGGTTTGCTTGGGCATTCATCCCCGAAACCGCCGTCTTCATGCTACCGAAAAGACTCATCTGAAATCCTCGTTTTCCCGTTATCGCAAGACTAATCAATGGGCCTTGCGTGAAGCTGTCTGGTGGGGAGAGGAAAAGCAGATCATCATGAGGCGGCTTTTCGGGTAGTTCAAAATCGACTGGAAATCATTCCCAGTCGAAGCCGCAGGCTTAGCTCCAGTCGATGCAGTAGCCAAGGAAACGCTTGGAATCGACCGGGTCGAAGCCGAGCTTCCTGCGCAGCTTCTTGCGCAGCTTGGAGATATGGCTTTCGACGACGTTCTCTTCGACTTCTTCGTCGAAGATGCCGTAGATCGCGTTGAAGATCTGGGTCTTGGTGACGCGACGTCCGCGGTTGGAAATCAGATATTCCAAGATGCGGCGCTCGCGGCGCGGCAGGGCGAAAACTTCGCCGTGCACTTCCGGATCGCGGCCATCGGAGAAAACCCGGATGGCACCGACGTCGGTGAAATTTGCAACGGCCTTCAGGCGACGGCGGATGGCCGCTGCCCGTGCCAGGATCTCGCGAGGGTGCACTGGCTTGCGGACGACATCGTCGACACCACAATCAAAAAGTGCAAGCGTCGCTTCAAGCGAGGGGTGATCGCTGACCGCGATGACCGGCGCAAGTGTCCGATCGCGGATCGCCCGGGGGAGCTGATGTACATGCTCGCCCTGGCCGATGAGGAAGGCCTCGACTGCCGCGATATCGCTATCTGCTGCCGTCTGGACCCACTCGCCGAACTCCTCGGGGTCGAACCCCGTTGAAGGAATTCCCTCTCGCCCAAAGAGAGATGTGTAGCCGTCTTTAACAAGTCCGCGTTCGTCAACCACTACGATCATTCGCCGCCTCCGAATCAGTTGTGGATGTTTCCAATGTCGCTATGGGTACGAATCGAGCGAATCGCGAACAACTGTGGGAAGTGAGTGGCGAGAGTTAATAATTGCTTAAGTTTGACGCCCCGATTTGAACCACATCTAGTGGGTGGCGCATCATTTTAACACAAGAAAGCGGTGGAAAAATTAATACATTTTGAAGACGGCTATTGCCATGCCTTTTTCGTTCACGTTCTCGCCATATTGAGAAGCGCTAAAATGTGGCATTAATACAACTTTATCGGGGGTCATTCCCGGCAAAATGTGGCTGCGTTAGGCGTCCATTTTCCGTAACCGGTGGCGACGAGATTGGCGATCACCCGACAGACGTAAACCTTCTGCGCCGGGTTGTTGTTCGGACCCGCATGATAGCGCGCCACCGCCATCGTCCAGGTCTCGTGCTTGTCGTGCAAAACGCTCAAAAACTTGGCCGCATATTCGACATTGCTGTGCGGATCGAACATCGCCTCGACCGACGCGAAGTTCTCGCCATGAAAGTATTGGTTGATCTGCATACAACCAATATCGATCAATTTGGCACCGCTCTGATGCGCTTGCGCGAAGAGCTGCAGTGCCGCATTTTCAGATGCCGGGAAAAATGGCTTGCCTTCGATATTCATGGCGAAGGGGTAGAGGGAGCCCTTGCGGCCCGTTTCGGTCAACCCGACCGAGTAGAGTATGCCTTCGGGAATTCCGTATTTCAGCGCCGCCGCCTGGATTTCCCGCTCGCACATTCCTTCCGTGGTGGAAGCGCTGGCGTCAGAGATAGACGCCCCCGGCACGAGCCCGCTGAGCACTGCCAGCAACGCTATCGTCCGTACCCACGTTGCCTGCGCGCGAGATACCATCTTGATCACCGGCCTGTCGTCCTGAATTCTGTCTGCGAGCCTGGCCATCGCTGCCCTGCCCCTGGCTTGTGCCGGGTTGTTGCTGCTGCTGGCCCTGGGGGCTCTGCTGGTTGTTGCTCGATGTGTCCGGCGCGGTGTAGGTCACGGTCATGCGATCGACGCTGTAGCCCTGCTGGCGCAGTGAATCGATCATCGCGCTCTGGTCGTTGCTGAGCTGCCTGTAGGCCTCGGCAGAATGGACCTTGAGATCGACGGAAAGCTGCTCGCCCGAAAGCCGCATGGTCGCGGTGACGATCCCGAGATTATCCGGATTCATCTGAATTTTCAGAGTGTTCATGACTTTGCTGGCACTGGTCGTCGCCGATGCTCCGGTCAGCGCCGCATTGGGCTGCATGGCCGCTGCCCAGTCCTTGTTGCCCGTCAGCGAATTGGCAACCAGTGCCGAATTCGAGCCATCGGCGAGGCCGACGAAACGTCGGGAGTCGAGGACCGTAACGGTGGCCCCGGTGTCGCCGCTTGCCGATTTGATATCGAGCTGAGGCGTATCGTCAGCATTCCGGCTCGCTGAGAGATCCAGCGACTGTACCTTGCCACTCGCCCGATCGACGTTGAAGGTTACGGGGGCGTCACCGTCGGTTGAGGTGCCGGCAACGGCATTGCCCTGGCCAGCGCTGCCCATTGACGGCGCCAGCATGGCCATGCCTACGGCAACAGCGTCGCCGCTGTCGTCCGCGGCGTCGGCTGGAAGCGCATTTGCAACAGAGGCCGCGCCGGGATCGATCTTGCCATTGCCGGTGTGGAGCTGCCCGGCTGCGGCCAGAACGCTGGCTGATGTCTGTGCGGGGATGACGGCGGCCGACAAACCGGCTCCGAGCAGCGACAGCACGTCAGCCACCGCACCGTTGGCGACACTGGCGTCTGATGCATTGGCATCGGCGTCCTTGCTATCGTCGGAGTCAGCGCCGCTTTTGCTGCCCTTGACGCCGGGAAGATCGCCTTTGACGGGTGTGGCTGGCTCGCCTGTCGCCGCGCCGGCAACGACATCGGCCAGCTGCTGGGCGATATCGGCGGCTGGCAATTTCACCGCAGCACCATCATCTGCAGGGACGACAAGAGCGAGGGCAGCGGGCACGGCCACCGGGGCAGCGGGCAGCGAAACGAGGGGGGCGCCGGGCACGGGTGGCGCGACCGGAGGTACGGGAAGCAACGTGCCGTCGCCGACTGGCGCCGGGGTGGCCGACCCAGTGGCCGAGTTGCTGGCTTGAAGCAGGGTCTCGCCTGTTGCCTTGCCGGTATCGGGCTCAGAAGCGGTCGTGTCGACCGAATTTGTATCGGCAGTGCTGCGCTTAGACGCGGCATTCGCATCCGTGCTGTTTCCGGAGCTGCTGAGCGCATCCTGGAACCGCTGGGAATCGCTACCCGAGCCCTTGCTCCGGCTGCTGCTTTTTGAAAGAGAAACGACATCAGACCCGGCGGAAGCGCTGGTGATACCGATACCGGCCATGGTCAATTGCCTTCCTGCTTCAAAAGTCCGTCAAGCGCGTCGAGCTTCGATTGGCTTGATGTCACGAATGTGGTGAACGAAGAGTCGGCATCCTGCCCCCCTCCATCATGGGGTTGAGCCGCGCTTGCGGCGGCTCCTTGCCCGACAGCCGCCGCAGCGGGACTTTTCGTCCCTAGCGTCTCGACGCTTGCGGCTCCATCGTGTCGGGTCTCTCCGTTAGCAGGCTTAGTGCGTGAAGCTTGCGTCAGGCTTTGCGGCTCGGGAAGCCGCGTCACCGCGTCGGCGACCGTCTTCGCAGCGTCGCGCAGCGCCCGGTCCCTGGCGTTCAACTCGCCCTCTGGAATTTCGTTGATATCGTGGGCCGCGGCGTCAGCCTTGTCCGTCGAGACATTGGCGACGCCACCGTAGAAGTTGGCAAGCTGGTTGAACGAGTCGCCGCCATCGCTCGGAATAGCCGCCGCCTGGGCCGATGCCATCCGGGCTAGATCGTTCTTGCCGGCAATAGTCGCGCTCCTGGCGATACGAAGATAAACCTCACGCTTTCGCGCCCCGTCCATGAAGGAGAGGATATCGATTATGTCCTCCGGCTTAATCTCGGTGTTGTGATCGACCACGAGCTTTACGAAGAGATCGGCAAACTGGCTGGCATAGGGCGAATGCAGGAAGCGGCGGGCGTAGAGCTGCGAGTAGGTAAGGCTTTGCGGAACCATCTTTGCCTCGGTCGACAAAGCCATCGAGCGCCTGAGGGCCGCCTCTTCGACGATTGTCCCGGGGCTCGTCAGGCGCGCCCAGTCATAGAGCTTGAGAGCAGCCTTGGGGTCCTTGGCGCTCATGACATTGGCTGCGACCAGCGACAGGTAGGGACCGATCTTCTTGTCGCGATATTCCTTGGCCGTGTCGGCCAGCGTCTTGACGATGAGAAGGCCTTTGCCACTCAGGTATTTGCGCAGGACATCCGCGACGCGGTTGTCGAAATGACCGTCGACATCCCGTGCCATCAAAAATTCCAGAGTGTCCGGATTACCGCCGCTCATCGTATACACCAGCGCCGCATCGACATTGCGGACATCCTCGAAGACGGACCTGTCGGCAGATCGCAGGCGATCGTCGATGGTGGACAACATGAAGCGCTGCATCTCCTCGGCAGAGTGATCGCCGAGCACCACCGAATCCTGCACGAACTGCAGGGATCTCAGCATCTTGTAGGGCGCCAGATCCTTGTCGTCGGCATGCCCTACTCCCGGCAACAACGCGCCGAGAGCCAGGGTGAGCGTCAGCCCGTATCGATGCTTGCTGCGCGCCATGAACTATCCCTGGCTCCCCTGAACCAGGATCTCGATACGACGATTGGCGTTGTTGAACGGGTCCTCTGGCATCTTCAGGCGACGGTCTGCGAAGCCTGAGACCTGCGAAATGCGTTTCTCATCAAGGCCGCCGTGGACGAGCATGTAATAGGCGCTCTGGGCGCGGTCCAGCGACAGGCGCCAGTTGTCGCTCTCGCCAGCTTTGTACTGCCGGCCGTCGGTGTGTCCGCGCAGCACAATGGCGCCGGGGCGGTCAGCAAGGATCTTGCCGATCTTCGCCATTGCCAGAACCATCTCCTTGCGCGGCACGGCTGAGCCGATATTGAACATCGGATCGTTGCTCTGGTCCGAAATGGTCACCAGCAACCCACCCTCGGCCGGTGTGACGACCAGACCTTCGGCGAGTTTCCCGGCGACGCCACCGATCTCCTTCTGGATCGTCGCCTGCAGCGTCTTGGCATCCTGCGTCTCGGCGGCGGTCGATGCGGGCTTTGCCGCATCGGCAGCCTTTTCTGCAGCGGCCTCTGCAGCCTGCGCAGCATCGGCTGCTGCTTTCTCGGCAGCATCCATCGGCTTCTGCATACCCTCCGGCATCTTTTCGGGAATCGGCGGATTGGTGGGCGGCGGTTGCTGCGCCTGATCGCTGGCAGAGGCCTGCGTCTCGGGTATTTGCGGCTTGTCGGATACCGGACCGTTATCGGACGCGGTGGCCTTTGCCATGGCAACCACCTCGCCCTTTGGCTCGTCGTCCGTCTTGCTGGCTTCGCCGCCGTCCGGTTTGGAGCTAGGAGTAACCTTCACCTGCTTTGTCCAGAAATCGGGATCGAAGGGATCTCGGTAGGCCTTGCCGCCATCGGCGCCGGTTGCCGGACCGGAGGTGCTGGCACCGCCATCGCCCTTGGCGCTGACATTGGCCTGCTGACCCACCTCTTGGGCGATTTCCGACAGAACCGAATAGGGGTTCTCGAAGAAATCGGCTTCGGAATAATTGGTCTGGTCGCCAGCCGTCGACGTCTGGTCCTCGCCGGAAGCGGCCGAGGCGCCATTGGTCTGCTGGTCGGAGTTTTCCTTGGATTTTTCTTGCTTCTGCTCACCTTCCGCCGCGTCCACAGGCTTTTTAAGGCCTTTTTCGGTGGGCTTGGTATCGGCAAGCTTGATGGGATTGAAATAGGACGCAACGGACGCCTTGGTTTCCGCATTCGATGCATTGACCAGCCACATCACCAGGAAGAAGGCCATCAGAGCGGTCATGAAGTCGGCATAAGCGATCTTCCAGGCACCGCCGTGGCCACCCTCGTGGTCGCCGCCGCCGTGCCGCTTGATGATGATGATTTCATTCTTGCCGTTGTGGTGATTTTCAGCGTCGCTCATGAAAGGACGTTCCTCAGGCTATCGGCCCAGGCCGACATGCGGGTCACGAGCACGGCGTCGCCAATGGTAACGCAGAGGTCGACGTCCTGCGCCTCGACGAAGGTCAGAAGCACGCCGTCCGGATCGATCTTGGCGGCAAGGCTGTCGAACATGACGCGCCGTCCACTAACGGCAATCGGGCCCACAGCGCCGTCGAGAACCGCCGCCGTGACGCGGCTTGCGAGTTCGTCGATTGCCTTCTGCGTGAGCGTTTCGGTGAGGATCGGCGATAGCGCGCGAGCAACCTCGGCACTGACGGCGAGACCGATTGCAGTCGCCATCTGCTTGAAATTCTCGGCGATGCGCTCCACCGCTTCGGTTTCAAATTTCTGTTTCAATTCTTCCAGCGCCGCTTCATGGGCGAGCATGATCGCGTCCAGTTCCTCCTGGTGCGCCTCGGACAACGAAAGCGTGGCAGCCTCGTGGCCTTCGGCATAGGCTTCGCGACGCTCGGCCGCGAGATCGACCACCGGTAGTTCTTCCGGTTCCGGAAAGATCATGGTGTCTTCGAAAGGCATGCTTCTGAGCACCGGCGCCGGGGCGGCTGCCGGGGCCGGCTGCTCCGCACCGAAGTCCTTCAGGTAACGCGATAGCATCCGGGTCATGATGCTACCCCGAATGCCTGCCGGAAAACCGTCTTCAGACGTGCGGCGGCTGGCGCCGTCGGTGGGACTTTGGTGTTCAACACGTTGATCATTCCGCTTCCGGTTCCGTCAAGCGACTGCAAATTCCGTCCGGCACGCCCAGTCGTTCGATCGACAGGTTCGTACCCGATGACGGGAAAGTAGGAGTTCAAACTTGTGCGAAGGTGAATGATGCCACCCGGCCCGTTCGATCGACCCTCAGCCGTTCTGCAGCAAGACCAGGATCTTGCTGGCCATCGTGTTTGCAATGGAAAGCGACTGGACGCCCAGTTGCTGGGCTGTCGTCAGAGACGTGACGCGCGCCGAGGCCTCTTCCATGTTGGTATCCACGAGGTCGCCGACACTGGTGTCGATGGCGTCCTGAAGACCCGCAACGAAGGTCGTCTGGCTGTCGATGCGCGCCTTGGTGACGCCCATGTTCGATGCCGCAGACGTTGCTGCCGTCAGCAGCGAATGCGTGACATTTAGCATGTCGGTCACCTGGCCGGACGTCGTGGCGGCGCTCAGCGAGATTTCCGTGCCTCCAGACGTCCCTGTCGAGCCTGCCGGCGCCAGAAGATAGTAATTGCGGGCCGTGCCTGTGCCGTCGGAAGCGATGCTGTTGGCATCGACGGTCTTGGTGAGCAAGCCGCGGCTGGGATCGGCCGTATCGATCATCAGGGACTGCGAGGAATCGTAGTCGATCGTGTTGAGCGTGACCTGGCCTGAGGTACCGCGAACGAAATTGCTGATGACCGACTGGCTCGTGTCGGCGACCCCTTGCGAATTGTACAGCCAGTTCGAACCGGCAAAGGACGCGGATTCGACGGTGGATTGCAACTGCGCCTTGAGTGCCTGGATATCCGTATTGAGCTTGTCCTTGTCGACACCCGTCTCGCTCGCGCTGACGAGCTTTGCCTGGATCTCCGTGAGCACGTCGATCACCGAGGTCATCGCGGTGTAGGCGGTGTCGACCTTGCTGGCGCCAAGCGACATCGCGTCGCCGATGGTCTTCAGGCTCGAGCTGTCCGACTTCATCGTCATGGACATCGACCAGTAGGACGGATCGTCAGCGGCAGAGCCGATACGGTAGCCGGACGACACCTGCTGCTGGGCCGTGCTCAGGTCCTTGTTGACACCGCGCAAGACAGTGAGTGCGCCAAGCGCAAAAGCGTTCGTGGTCAAGCTGCTCATGGAATGATGCCCGCGATGTGTGTGAAGGTGCCAGGCCGGGCTGACCGGCGGCGACTTTTCGGCTTCATGCCAGCCTGCGCGGATGTTCTCCGGCTCGGCCTGTCGCTTGCAACAAACTGCTGCGTATTATCATTAACAAGCGATGAAGCCACGCGGCAAGCGCTAAATCGACCTTAGCAATTGCCGCGCAAGCTACACTCAAGGCTTGGCCTCTGAGACCGCCGGATGGCGGGCCGTTATTTGAACAGCGACAGGACGTTCTGGGCGCTGCTGTTGGCGATGGACAGGGACTGGATGGCGAGCTGCTGCTGGGTTTGCAGGGCAGTCAGCTTGCTCGATTCCTCTTCCATATTGGCATCGACGAGCTTGCCGACGCCGGCATCGATCGTGTCGCCCAGCGCCGAGACAAAGTTCGTCTGCAGATCAATGCGATTGGCAAGCGAGCCCAGTTGCGATGCCGCTGTGGTCATCGCCTGCAGCGCTGATTCGACCATGGTCAGGGCCTTGTCGACCTGTCCGGAGGTCATGCCCTTGATATCGAGGCTGTAGACAGAAAATGTCGTCGCGCCAAAAAGGGAGCCGCTGCCGATGATGCCGCTGGAGGTGTTGACCTCTCCGTAGGCGTTGGAGCCGAACAGGACATTGCCCTGCGAGCTGGCATTGAAGCGATAGCTGGTGCTGTTGACCGCGACACCGCCGGTGCTGGTGCGCACGAACGACGATACGACCGAGGCTGAGGCACCGTCTGAAGCGATCATCCAGTTCTGGCCGGAGAAGGACGCGGACTCGGCAACGCTTTCCAATTGCTGCTGGAGCTGGGAGATTTCTTCCTGGACATCCTTCTTGTCGACGCTGCCTTCCTTGGCGGTGACGAGCTTGTTCTTGATGTTCTGGACCACCTCGATGGCGCTATCCATAGCCGTGTAGGCTGTATCGACTTTCGCGGCGCCAAGGCCAAGGGCGTCGGAGACAGCTGAAAGGGCGCTGTTGTCGGAGCGCATCGTGGTCGCAATCGACCAGTAGGCCGCATTGTCCGAAGCCTTGCCGACGCGATATCCGGAAGATACCCGGCTCTGCGTGTCCTGCAGGTTGGTATTGATGCTGCGCAGTGTCTGCAATGCAGACATGGCTGGAACGTTGGTAAGAATGCTGGTCATGTCGAGGTGCCCCTTGATCGGCGTGAATTAGAAGGGACATTCCGGAAGGGCCGGGAACGGAGACCGGCGTCATGCCTGTTAACAGACCATTAGGACAGGTTAACCAACCGTTGCGTTAGCTCGAGATGACACAAATTTGGTTAACAGATCGTTAACTCTGGCCTTTTTTATGTATCGTAAAAATAAAACCGCGCCCCTTGGGGCGCGGCTCAGTGATCGGCTTATGTAGTAAGGCGTACGCTTACTTGAACAGCGACAGGATGTTCTGCGAAGAGGAGTTGGCAATCGACAGCGACTGGACCGCCAGCTGCTGCTGCGTCTGCAGCGCCGAGAGCTTGCTCGATTCCTGTTCCATGTTGGCATCGACGAGCTTGCCGACACCCGAGGTGATGGCATCGCTCAGCGACGAGGCGAACGTCGTCTGGAGGTCGATACGGCTGGACAGCGAACCGAGCTGGGCAGCAGCAGTGGTCATGGCCTGCAGGGCAGATTCCACCATGTTCATCGAGCTGTCGATGCCGGAACCCGTCATGCCGCGGATATCGAGGCTGTAAACGGAGAAGTCCGAGGAGCCGATGTGTTCGGTCGTGCCCAGAATGCCGGAGCTGGTTTCGGCTTCGCCGCTACTGTTGACGCCGAACAACACGTTGCCCTGCGACCCTGTGTTGAACGAGTAGGAGGACTCTGTGACAGCGACGCCGCCCGAACCGTTGCGCACGAAGGAGGAGACGACCGAAGCAGAACCGCCGGAGGCGGCAACAACCCAGTTTGCACCGTTGAAGGAGGCCGATTCGGCGACGCTCTTCAATTGCGCCTGAAGCTGGCCGAGTTCTTCCTGGACCTTTGCCTTGTCGACACTGCCTTCCTTGGCTGTGACGAGCTTGTTCTTGATCTGGCCGACGATGTCGATGGCGCTATCCATCGCCGTGTAGGCCGTGTCGACCTTGGCAGCACCCAGACCGAGGGCGTCCGATACTGCGCCGATCGCGCCGATATCCGACTTCATTGTGGTTGCAATCGACCAATAGGCTGCGTTCTGGGAAGCGTTGGAAATACGCAGGCCCGAAGAGACAGCGCTCTGGGTCGACTGGAGACTGCTGTTGATTCCACGCAATGTGGAAAGGGCTGCCATCGCAGCATTATTGGTGTTGATGCTCGTCATAAGATTTTTGCCCCTTGGCGGCGTGATTAAAAGGGACATTCCGGGTCTGTGCCGGAAACAGCTTTCAGCATCATGCCTAGCAACCCAAATCGCAGAGGTTAACTTGCCGTTTCAATGACCCTAGATGACACCATCATGGTTAATGAAAACTGAACACCTGATGAAAATTTAGATAAAAAAAACCGCGCCTTAGAGGGGCGCGGTTAACCTATTTTTAAGAGTTCGATCAGCGGCCGAAGCTTTTACCCTGCGGTTCTTAACGGAAGAGCGACAGGATGCTCTGCGACGAGGAGTTGGCGATCGACAGCGACTGGACGGCCAGCTGCTGCTGCGTCTGCAGGGCAGACAACTTGCTCGATTCCTGCTCCATGTTGGCATCGACCAGCTTGCCAACACCCGAGGTGATGGAGTCGCTGAGCGAAGAGGCAAACGATGTCTGCAGATCGATGCGGCTCGACAGCGAACCCAGCTGTGCAGCAGCACTCGTCATGGCAGACAGAGCAGCTTCAACCATGTTCATGGCGCTATCGATGCCGGCGCCGGTCATGCCCTTGATGTCAAGGCTGTAGACCGAGAAGCTCGACGAGCCGATTGTCTCGGCGGAGCCGAGGATACCGGTGGTCAGGTTGGCACCGCCGGAGCCGTCGGAGCCGAACAGGACGTTGCCCTGCGAGCTGGCGTCGAAGGCAAAGGCCGACGTGGTGACGGAAACGCCGCCGGAAGCATTACGAACGAAGGAAGACACGACCGAAGCGGAACCGCCGGAAGCTGCAACGACCCAGTTTTCGCCGTTGAACGAAGCCGACGTGGCAACGCTCTTCAGCTGCGCCTGCAGCTGGGTGAGTTCGCCCTGGACCTTGGACTTGTCGACGCTGCCTTCCTTGGCAGTGACGAGCTTGTCCTTGATCTGGCTGACGATGGAGATCGAGCTGTCCATGGCAGTGTAGGCTGTGTCGACCTTGGCAGCACCGAGGCCGAGGGCGTCGGATACGGCACCGAGGGCGCCGACGTCGGACTTCATCGTGGTAGCGACCGACCAATAGGTAGCGTTGTCGGCAGCCTTGGAAATGCGCAGGCCTGTCGAAACGGCGGTCTGCGTGTTCGTCAAATTGGCATTGACATTGCGCAGTGTCTGCAGAGCGGACATTGCTGCATTGTTGGTGTTGATGCTCGTCATAGGATTCATTGCCCCTTTGGCACTGGTTAATAGAAGGGACATTCCGGGTCAGGGCCGGAAACGGCATCCAGCATCATGCCTGTTAACCTTTAATGTTAGGGTTAACTCACCGTTTCATAGGCCTAGATGACACCAATACAGTTAAGGAAAGAAGAACGTCAAAGAAGAAATAGATTAAAAAAAACCGCGCCTTAGAGAGGCGCGGTTAATTCTTTGTTTAGGAAGGTTTACCGATCGCGAACGATCGGTATTTTTAGCCTTAACGGAAGAGCGACAGGATGCTCTGCGACGAGGAGTTAGCGATCGAGAGCGACTGGATGGCCAGCTGCTGCTGTGTCTGCAGGGCAGACAGCTTGCTCGATTCTTCTTCCATGTTGGCGTCGACCAGCTTGCCAACACCCGAGGTGATGGCGTCGCTCAGCGACGATGCAAACGTCGTCTGCAGGTCGATACGGCTGGACAGCGAACCCAGCTGTGCAGCAGCGCTTGTCATCGACGACAGAGCTGTTTCCACCATGTTCATGGCGCTGTCGATCTGGCCGCCGGTCATGCCGGAGATATCAAGGCTGGCGACCGAGAAGTTGCCGGCGCTGGTGTCCTTGGTGCCGAGAATGCCCGACGTCAGATCGATGCTGCCACCGCTCGAACCGAACAGAACGTTGCCCTTTGCACCTGCGTTGAAGGTGTAGCTTGCGGAAGATACCGACACGCCGCCCGAGGAATTGCGAACGAAGGAAGAGACGACCGAAGCATCGCCACCGGAAGCGGCAACGACCCAGTTTTCGCCGTTGAACGAAGCCGACTGGGCAACGCTTTTCAGCTGCGCCTGGAGCTGTGTAAGTTCAGCCTGAACCTTGGTCTTGTCGACGCTGCCTTCCTTGGCAGTGACGAGCTTGTCCTTGATCTGGCCGACGATGTCGATGGCGCTGTCCATTGCGGTGTAGGCTGTGTCGACCTTTGCAGCACCGAGACCGAGCGTATCGGAGACGGCACTGAGGGCGCCGACGTCAGACTTCATCGTCGTGGCAACCGACCAGTATGTGGCGTTGTCGGAGGCCTTGGAAATGCGCAGGCCGGTAGAAACAGCGGTCTGCGTGCTGTTCAGGTTGGTGTTGACATTCCGCAGTGTCTGCAGTGCTGCCATTGCGGAGTTGTTGGTCTGAATACTCGTCATTAGGCTTGTCCCCTGGACTGGATACAAATGGAGGGACATTACCGGACTTCTTTACCGGCGATCACGGAGCGGCTTCATGCCTCGGTGCCATCGCAATGGACACCAAACCCGTCATGTGTGATCAAAATCACATCTATTTATTTCCAACTACTTAAATCCTTTTGGAACCGCCGGAGTCCTTGGAGTCATCATTAACGACTGCTGAATCCGCTAATTTACGCTCCGGCCTGACGCAAGGTCCGGGCGCCATTATGGCACTCGAATCTCTGGAGACGGGCGTCGTCCGTCCCTGACTGTCATCACGATCCGCGTGGAGTTTGGCTCTTGAATTACAAAGCTGCTTTTTCGATCGCCTCCGATCACTACCGAAAAGGCCACTACACGCGGGCCCTCGAGGCGCTCAACGCGCTGATCGACGTCGATACCTCGCCGAAGACCTACGCCCTGCTTGGGAAGACACTGCAGAAACTCGGCTTCAAATCCGAGGCGGCCAGTTCGTTCGAACTCGCGGGTCGCCAGAAGCCCGTGCGGGAGGAATATCTGCGCGACGCCCTGCTGCTGCACTTCGAGAGCGGCAATGAAGACGCAGCACTGGCCATCGGCTCGCTGATCTTCCCTTTGGCGCTCAAGGACCCCGACGTGGCCTATGTGCTGGCCACCATCCTGCTCGCGCGACAGCAGAAGGCACTGCTGGGCGGCCTCAAGAAAATCCTGGCAGACGGGTTGCACCTGCGCCATCTGACGCTGGCGGCCAAGCTTCTCAGCGACGATCTCTACGACGATGGCAACCGCCATATCGCGACAACGCTTTTCAAGCGATATCCCGACAACATCACCTTCCGGACGCTCAGCCTGATCTTCAGCCGCGAGTTCTCGGATCTTGCCACCATCGATATCCAGGCAGCACCCGTTTATGCGGCAACGGCTGCGGGCAAGCTCGACTACGTCCGCTACGACAACCCCTTCTTCCACCTGCACTGGTGTGGCGACGAGGCGCTGAACAAGCTTGCGGTGCACGATTCGTCGCCGATTGCCGAGGGACACAGCGACAAGCGCCGCAAGATGCCACACACATGGGGCGAGAAGATCCGCCTCGGCTATCTGTCATCGGACTTCTGGCCTGGCCATGCGACGATGAAGCTGATGCAGCGTGTTCTCGAGTTGCAGGACAGGGATCGCTTCGAGATCGTCCTCTTCGATCATTCTCCGCTGGACAGCCAGCAGGCCCAACCTTTCGACTTTTCCAAATGGGGCCGTGTCGTCGATGTCCGCGACATGAGCGACAAGGCAGCAGCGGATCTCATCCGGTCGCATAACATCGACATTCTCGTCGATCTCAAGGGCCACACCAAGGATACCAGGGCAAAGATCCTCAACCACATGCCGGCGCCGATCCAGGTAGCCTGGCTTGGCTTTCCCGGCACGACCGTCAACATCGACCTCGACTACATCATCGGCGACCACTATGTGCTTCCCGATCACTCCAAGGCGCATTTCCACGAAAAGTTCTGCAGGTTGCCGGAATGCTACCAGCCGAACGATCCGACCCATCGCCCGAAGCCGCGCCCGACCAGCCGTGCCAAGCACGGCCTGCCGGAAGACGCCTTCGTGTTTGCGTCATTCAACGGCAACCGCAAGATTACCTCCCAGATGGTCGACGTCTGGTGCAATATCCTCAGGCGGACCAAGAACACCGTGCTCTGGGTCGTCTGCAACGGACCGCGCGCGGAAGCCAATCTTGCCGCCCGCTTCGAGGCACGCGGCATTCATCGCAAGCGCATCGTATTCACCACCCGCATCCGCTATGACGAGCATATCGACCGCCAGGCGCTGGCCGACCTCGGCATCGACACCTTCCCGGTCAACGGCCATACAACGACGTCCGAACAGCTCTGGGGCGGCCTGCCCGTCCTCACTCTCAAGGGTACGAACTTCGCCTCCAGGGTCAGCGAGAGCCTGCTGAATGCCATCGGCGTACCCGAACTGGTTGCCCCGGACATGCAGGGCTACGAGGACATGGCCGTTGCGCTGGCCAACGATCGCGCTCGCGTGCAGGAATACAAGGAACGGCTGATCCGCAACCGCTACGTCATGCCGCTGTTCGACGCGGAGCGCTTCTGCGATCACCTGCAGATGGCTTTTGAAACGATGTACGAGCGCGGCAGACAGGGGCTGGAGCCAGAGCACTTCGATGTGCCTGCCCTGCCCCCGCGCACCGTGCCGTTCATGGTCGAGGACGAAAATCCGCACGCTATCGCCGCAGAATAGTTCGCGCGCGCCGGGGGATACTCCGGCGCCGGCGCGCTGGCGTCACGACTTACATCAAATCAGGTCAGTGGAAGGATCGGACGAGGCTGCCGACCAGCAGGTTCCAGCCGTCGATCAGCACGAAGAACAGGATCTTGAACGGCAGCGAGATGGATGTCGGCGGCAGCATCATCATGCCCATCGCCATGACGATGGTCGAGACGATGAGATCGATCACCAGGAACGGCAGTACGACGAGGAAGCCGATTTCGAAGCCGCGGCGGATCTCGGAAATCATGAAGGCCGGGATAAGAACACGGTAGTCGATCTTGCTGTCGACGACGACCGTCTGGCCGCGCTCCTGGGCGAGATCGACGAACAGCTTGATGTCCTTCTCACGCGTATTGGCGGACATGAAGGTTCTAAACGGTTCGGCAATGCGCTGCACGGCCTCCGTCTCGTTAATCTGGTTTGCCAGAAGCGGCGCGCCGCCATCCTTCCATGCCTGGTCGAAAGTCGGTGCCATGACATAGAAAGTCATGAACAGCGCCAGGCTTAGCAGGATCATGTTGGACGGGGTGGTGGAGAGGCCCATGCCGGAGCGCAGGATCGAAAATGCGATAATGAAGCGCGGGAAGCTGGTGACCATCACCAGGATGCCCGGAGCCACCGACAGGATGGTCAGAAGGCCGAATGTCCTGATGATCCAGGCCGCCGCCGAGCCGCTGACAGGCGCGTTGAACAGGTCTGTCGGAAGCTGTTGCGCCGCCGCCAACTCGGGCACCGCCATGATGGCGATGAAAAGGCATAGAAATCGAATCATTCGATGACGAAGGTTCTGAACATCACCTTCGATACGCGCCCTTCCGAGCGCAGGTCAACACGTTCCTGAATGTCGTCCCTAAGATATTGAAAGCCGCGCGGACCCTCGATCTGCTGGAGGGAAACCGTGCGGATATAGGCGAGGATATCCTGGTGGATATCTTCGGCCATCTTGACGTCCGTCGGCCCCTTGAACATCAGCGCGACCTCGAGCCGAACCCAGTTTTCCGACGGGTAGGCAAGGTTGGACGTGATGGGGTCCAGCTGGAGGATACCGTTGGCCTCGGGGACAACGGTTGGCAACGCGCCGTCCTCACCCTTCTTGCCGCCGGCCTCGGGCTTGGCCTCGGCTGCCTGGGCCTTTTCAGCTGTAAGTATCTTCGGAGCGACCATATTGCCGATGGCCCAGCCGCCGCCGGCGCCGACCAGGGTCAGCACCAGCACGCCGCCGATCAACGGGATCAGGGTACTCTTCTTTTTCTTGCCGTCTTCGTCGTCTGCCATGACGGTCCGCCTTTCATTGTATCTCGTCTACAGCCGCTACAATGGCGACAGAAGGTCGACAGCCTGCTGGCCGCGCGGCGGCTGCTGGATTTCCGTCAGGCGACCGCGACCGCCGTAAGAGATGCGGGCTTCGGCGATCTTCTCGTATGAGATGGTATTCTCAGCGGTGACATCCTGCGGCCGGACGATACCGGCGACGTTGAGAATGCGGATTTCCTGGTTCATGCGAACTTCCTGCGAGCCGCTGATGACGAGGTTGCCATTCTCCAGGATGCCGGTGACGACGGCGGCCACCAGCAGTGTGACCTGCTCGGAGCGCTGCATCTTGCCCTTGGCATCGGTTGAGGTGTCAGAGCCGTATGTCCCGGCGCCCGACGTCTTCGGGTTCCAGCCCAGAATATTGGCGTTGACGTCGTAGTTCATGCCGCTCTTGTTGGTCCGGTCGCGATTGGTCTCGTTATCCCAGTTGGCCTTGTCGTTGATCGATATGTTGACCGTCATGATGTCGCCGACATTCAACGCGCGGGCGTCCTTGAACAGCGCCGCCTGCGAATCGCTCCACAGCGAATAGCCCTGTGCCACCTGATGCGGCCGCTTCGGATAGAGAGACATCTGCGGCGTCTGGGCATATTGCAGCCCGCTGCCGATCGGGCTCATGGCCGGCGCCCGACCGATTTCCTTGATCGCCTGCGACTGGCAACCGCCGAGGAACACCATTGCAGCCAATGTGACGGGGAGCGACTTGTTCATTGTGTGTCCTTGGCCTTCGACGTGTTCGGATCAGACGCGCTGGACATGATGTTGGTCACGGTCGCCGCCTTCTGCGGGTCCATTTCGCTGAGGATGAGGCTTGCCTGGCTTGGTTTCAGCTTCATGATGATCGCAGAAGCGATGGTGATCTTCACGTCGTTGAGGCTGGCGGCGGCGGCATCCGGCTTCATGTTCTTGTAGATCTGGACCAGGCCGTCATCAGCCTTGGCAAGGAAATCGTTGCGGCGCTTCAGCCAGTCCTCGTACTCAGCCTTGCGCTGGTCCATGATGGCAATGCGGACGTCGACATCGGCCTGAAGTTTTTCAAGCGCCTGCTTCTGCAGCAGGTAGCGCTGGTCGCGAGCCGGCTCCGCGATATTGGTGCAGAACTGGCGGATCTCATCCTGGCTGCTCGATGGATCGACCGCCGGCTTTGCCGTATCCTCGGCAAACGCACCGGGGATGATCAGCAGCGCCGCACCGACCGCCGCCAGGGCGACAGTCTTGCAGTTCGCCCGAAGATGCACGAGGACGTCTCTACCCATCATTGAAGAACGAGCTCCGCTTGCAGTGCGCCAGCCGATTTTATGCCCTGGAGAATGGCGATGATGCCATCGGGCTTGACGCCGATATTGTTGAGACCGGACACCAGGGTCTTCAGGTCGGGCCCCTGCAGGACTGCGACGCGGCCGCCGGACTTGGTCGCCGAGATGTCGGTCTGGTCCTGGACGGCCGTCTCGCCGTTGCTGAATGGCTGCGGCTGGATGATCTGCGGGTTCTCGCTGACCTGAACGGTCAGCGTTCCATAGCTCACGGCAACCGGCGAGACCCGGACGTCGGCGCCGATGATGATCGTTCCGGTGCGCTCGTTGATGACGACCTTGGCCGGCGTATCGGTCTGGACTTCGAGATTTTCGAGATCGGCCATCAATCGGGTAAGATCGGCCGTCTTCGGCTTGGCGATCGCCACTTCCTGCGAATCCTTGGCTTCGGCAATCGGCGCGCCGAAACGGGACGAGGCGTAGGCATTGACCGTGTCGGCGATGCGGATCGAGGTCGAGAAATCGGGGTTGCGCAGCTGCAGGACGAGATTGACCGAGTCCTTGAAGCGCGACGGCAGCTCGCGCTCGACGATGGCGCCTCCGGGCACGCGACCGGCAGTCGTGACGCCCTCGGTCACCGTTGCTGCCGCGCCCTGGGCCTGAAAGCCCGAAACGATGACGGAGCCTTGCGCGACGGCATAGATCTGGCCGTCGGCACCGCTGAGCGATGTCATGATCAGCGTACCACCGCGCAGCGAGCTTGCGTCGCCAAGCGAGCTGACCGTCACGTCGATGCGGCTGCCGGGGCTGGCGAATGGCGGAAGGTTCGAGGTGACCATGACAGCGGCGGTGTTCTTCGCGCTGGACTGGCCGCCTTGCGTCGAGATACCGAGATTCTGGAGCATGGCGCGCATCGATTGCTCGGTGAACGGCGACGAGCGCAGGCCGTCGCCGGTGCCCTGCAGGCCGACGATCAGGCCGTAGCCGATCAGCTGGTTGTCGCGGCCGGCCTGCAGCGAGGCAATGTCCTTGATGCGCGAACTCATCGCTGCCGCCGGACCGGGTGCGGTCAGGCTCGGCAGCATCAGCAGGATGGCCAGGAAAAGACGCAGGCTTCTCATTTTGCTACCACACGGATCGTACCGTTCTCGAGGACCGTGCCGTTGACGATGATGCCGGAATCGATGTTGCGGGCGCGGACCTTGTCACCGATAGAACCGTCGTCGAGGGGCGTTCCGGCAGCCGAAATCATCATATCGCCCATGCTCATCACCAGCCGGACGTTGGAACCGCGCGTCACGGCAAAGGGCTGGCGAAGCGCAGAGATCGCGATCGTACGTCCGGAGAGCAATGTCCGCTTCGACACCCGACCGACGACCTCGTCGATCGAGCGGGCGAAGTCGCCGGTGAGGTTCGGATTGGTGATCTGCACCTCTTCCAGCTGACCGCTGCTGATAACGTCTCCGGGATAGATGGCTTCCGTCGGAACGACCGCCTTGCCCATTCCCAGATCTTCCGCACTGGCGCTGGGGGCCAGCACGAACCCGCAGGCCAGGCCGACGACGGCGAGCCACGCGACTGCAACGCTTTTTGCCTGGCGAACGATCATGTCCGGCTCTCTCTTTGCTACTTGAGGTTTTTGCTGACCACCGAGGCCATGTCGTCGGCCGTGGTGATAACCTTGGAATTCATTTCATAAGCGCGCTGGGCCGTAATCAGCTCGGTGATTTCCTTCACCGGGTCGACGTTCGACGATTCCAGGTAGCCCTGCTTGATCGCGCCGAAGCCATCGAGATTGGGATTGGAAACGACGGGATCGCCAGAGGCCGGGGTCTGGGTGAACAGATTGCTGCCCATGGGCTGCAGGCCTGCCTCGTTGACGAAATTGGCGAGCTGCATTTGCCCAAGGATCGTCGGCGTGGCCGACGTGCCGATGGTGGCGGAAATTTCGCCGGAGGTGCTGATCGTGATCTTGCTGGCGTTGCTTGGAACGGTGATCCCAGGCTGCAGGACATTGCCGTCTACGGTGACGATCTGGCCGGTGTCGCTCTTGTTGAAGGAGCCGGCGCGGGTGTAGGCCGTCGTGCCGTCAGGCATCTGGATCTGGAACCAGCCACGACCGACAACCGCGACGTCGAGATCGTTCTCGGTCTGCGACAGCTCGCCCTGGATATGAATGTTGCGGACGGCGGACGTCTGCACGCCGAGACCGATATTGGCGCCCTCGGGTACGGCTGCCTGGTTGGGGCGGTTGGAGATGCCCTTGGCCCGTTCCGTCTGGTAGAGAAGGTCCGAAAACTCGGCGCGGGAGCGCTTGTAAGCCGTCGTGTTGATGTTCGCGATATTGTTCGCGATGACCTCGAGATTGGTCTGCTGGGCATCCATGCCCGTAGCCGCAATGGCAAGCGCTCTCATGTCTTCGTCCGATCCCGTTAAATCTGCATTTTCGTGATGTCTAGGAAGGCCGAAACAAGCTTGTCACGGACTGCGACGGTCGTTTGCAGGGTCTGGTTGGCCTGCATGACGGCATCGACCACCTCGCGAGTGCCCATGGTGCCCTTGATACCGGCGAAGGAAGCCGCTTCAGCTCCCTTCAGGGTGCTGACCGTATCCTTGGCCATGTTGCTCATGACAGAAGCAAAGCTCATGCCGGTGTCGGCGCCAGGCGTTGCACCCGGGGTGGTCACGCCAGTCGACAGGCCGGGCATCAAGCCTGTTGTCAGCGACGAGGACGCATCTTCCGAAACGCTGCCGAGGCCGCGCGTCATCGAAGAAAGTGAGGTGAGACTTTTGATAGCGTCAATCATGATCAGGACTTCAACAAATCGATGGTGGAATTGATTAGATCGCGCGATTGCTTGATCGTCTGGAGATTGGCCTCGTAGGAGCGATTGGCTTCGCGCATATCGGCCATTTCAACGAGAACGTTGACATTCGGCATCTTGACGTAGCCCCTCTGGTCCGCAGCTGGATTGCCGGGGTCGTATTCCTCGACGAACTTGCCCTGGTCCTGACCGACTTTCTTGACGCCGACCGTGGTCAGGTTGTTGGTATGGTCGAGTTCGGCGCCAAAGGTTACCGTCTTGCGGCGGTAGGGGTTGGCGCCCGGCGTGTCGCCCGTCGAACGGGCGTTTGCGATATTTTCCGAAACGATGCGCAGGCGGGTCGATTGAGCTTCGAGACCTGAGCCTGCCACCTTCATGGCAGCAGTTAATGGATCCATTTTTTATTTCCCCACGACCATCATCATCATGCGATTGAAGGAACTGACGAGGGCGGTGTTCAAACCGTACTGCCGCTGAATTTCACCGGTCTTGGTCAGTTCGGATTCCAGGCCAACGGTGTTGCCCGATTCCTGGACACCGATTTCCTGGTTTAGAGAGGCTTCCTCGACACCGATTTTGTCGGTGCTGCCCATTTCGGTGCCTGAAAGATGCGCCGGGTTCGTGCGCGCCATGCCAACCGTCTGGTTGTTGAGCACGGCTTCGAACGGCGTGACGTCCTTGGCATGGAATTTGGGGGTGTTGGCGTTGGCGATGTTGCCTGCAACCACCTGCTGACGCACCGACAACCATTCTGCTTGGCGCGATGCTAGGTCAAAAAGCTGGATCGGTTGCATGGGGATCATCTCCATTCGTATGCCTAGACACTAGGCCGGTAATCTTGCGTGGGACTTGCGGCAAACGCGTTTGATTGCGTAACTTCGAATATGCGCGGCCGTCGCCGATACGCCTCTCCGCCCAGCACCGCGCGGGCGATGCTGCCGTCCTTCCGTCGGGAGGTTTTTCCATGAAACGAAGCGCCCAAAAGGCGCGCCGTCAGTTGGCGTCGTAGACAGCGCCGGTCGAGGTGATCATCACCCACTTGCCCTTGCGCTGCTCGAGGCGCGAAAGGCGGCTGTTGTCGGGAAGGACAGACCCGATCCTCACGACATACATGCCGGCTGCATCCTGGATGAGCGCACGCCCGTTGGAAACGTGCAGCAGGCGAAAATCGGACACGCCCGGAAACGGCTGGTTTTCGGCATCGGCGCCTTTGACGTCGGCGGGAGCGGCGGTGCCGGTCGTCGCCGTGGTCAATCGATCGGTATCGACCAGGGGCTTGCTGTCCGTCTCGTTGCTGTTGGCCAATCCCATCGGAGAGACGCTGAAGACGTTGCGCTGCTCCCAGCTGCTCGGCAAAGCACGGGTGCGTTCGCCCTCAGCCACCTGCATGCCGAACTTGTCGGGGTTCAGGAATACATACCAGGGGAAGAAAGCCGACAGTGCGGCCAGCGCCAGACCAGCACCCTTCAGCGCCGTATCGCCACGCAAGACACGCTTGCGCTTCTGCTCCGTCAACGGCTTTGCGCCGGCGTCTGTATCGATTGCTTTCACGTCAGCCTCTGGGTCTTGCGTTGGCCGGGGCGGCAGCACCATTCTTCAACGCCGTTGCAAGGTCGGTGAAGGCATCGATCGAGGGGCGATCGTTCGGCAACTGCTTAAGAACGTCGTAGATGAGCGGGACCTGCTTGATCGCCATGTCGACGTCCGCGTCACTGCCGGCCCGGTAACCGCCGATGAGACGGAGATCTCGAGTTTCCTCGAAGCGGTGGACGAGAGACTTCAGCCGCGACACCAGCTTCTCCTGGTCCGGCGTCCATGCCTTTCGGGCAAGACGCGAGACTGACGACAGCGGATCGATCGGCGGATAGCGTCCCTCTTCGGCTAGGCTGCGCTGCAGGACGATATGGCCATCGAGAATGCCGCGGGTGGAATCGGCGATCGGGTCGTTGTGATTGTCGCCGTCGACCAGGATCGAGATGATCGCGGTGATCGTCCCGGTACCTTCCGGGCCGGGACCGGCGCGCTCGAGCAGGCGCGGCAGTTCGGTAAACACAGAGGCCGGATAGCCACGGGCAATCGGCGGCTCGCCGGACGCCGTCGCGACTTCGCGGATGGCGTGGGCAAAGCGCGTGACGCTGTCGACGATCAGAAGCACATTGTCGCCGGCATCGCGAAAATGTTCGGCGATGGTGATGGCTGCGAGCGGCGCCATCTTGCGCAGCATAGGGCTTTCATCGCTGGTGGCGACGACTGCGACCGACTTGCTCATATGCGGACCGAGCGTGTCTTCGATGAACTCGCGGACTTCGCGGCCACGCTCGCCGACCAGCGCGATGACGACCTTGTCGAAAGCCTCGGCGCGCGCCAGCATCGACAGCAGCGTCGATTTGCCGACGCCAGAGCCGGCAAAAATGCCGAGGCGCTGGCCGAGGCACAGCGGCGTAAAGATATCGATGGCGCGGACGCCGGTCTTGAACCCGGTCTCAACGCGCTGACGGGTCATCGACGGCGGGGCGAGGTTTGAGATCGAGCGGGGCGTGGAGCCTTGCGTCAGGGGACCCAGCCCATCGATAGGCTCGCCCAGCGAATTGATCGTGCGCCCACACCAGTCGCTGGATGGGCTGATACGGAAGGCACCCTTCTGGATGACCTTGTCGTGAATGCCGATCGGCTCGCCCGGCTCGATCGGGCAGACGAAGATCAGGTCCTGCTCGACCCGCACGACTTCGCCGAGGTGGACGCCCGTCGGAGACAGATGGCCGACGAATTCGCCAAGCCGGACGTGCCGCGAGAGGCCGGAGACGGTGTAGTGGCCAGCGGCAATGGTCCTGACATGGCCGCCATGGGCAACGGCGTTCTCCGGCGTGCCGTAGTAGCGGGCAAGCTCGGCGAGTTGCCCAAGCTTCTGCGAAATCGGTATTTCCGGGAGCACAGGGGCCGCCGGCGTCTCATCCGGATCTTCGAGGCCTAGCGGATCCAAGATCGTGTCTTCGAGTTGATCCATCTACCGACCCCTTAAGATGACTTGCTGCCGAGGGTCTTGATTGCCTCGTCGAGCGAGCTTTCGCTCGAGCCCGTCAGCGTCGATATGTTGTCGAAGGCGCGGCTGACTTCGATCAGCTGCGTCATCTCGCGCATGCCATTGACGTTGGAATTTTCGAGATATCCTTGAGCAACGCCGACCTTGGAACTGTCGACGACCGCCTGCGGTGTCTGCGAGGCAATGATGCCGCTGTTGGAATATCGCACGAAGCCCTTGCTGAGGTCGGCGGTGTAGAGACCGATCGTGCCCATCTGCTTGTTGTTCTGGAAGATCTCGCCGTTGGCCGTGACATTAGGCTCTCCGCCCTGCGGATTGAGCTGGATCTGCCCGCCATTGGGATCGAGGACAGGGAAGCCCCGCTCCGATACAAGGGCTCCAGTCGATGTCATCGAAAACCGTCCGTCGCGTGTCAGAACTGTGCCGGCGGGAGTATTGATGCCGAACCAGGCATCGCCCTTGACCGCGAAGTCGAACAGGCTGCCGGTATTCTGCAGTTCGCCGGACTCGGTTGAAAGATAATCGTTGCCTTGCGTCACGAAGGCGACCTTGGAGCCGAGCTTGTTGTCGGTGTTGCTGAGCACCTGGTTGAACTTGACCTCCGTGCCGCGAAAGCCAGTGGTGTTCACATTGGCCATGTTATCGGCGATCGTCGTCAGCCGCCGCTCGAGGGCCATCTGCGAGGATAGAGACACATAGATACCAGACTGCATGGCAACGCCCTCCGGACATTGGAGAATAACGGAAATGGAAGCCGCCGGTGACGTGCATGTCCATTCGTTAGATGGGCATGGATGCCCTTGCCCTGCCTTATCTCAGCACTTCCTTGTGCGAAGCTGACACTATGGAAGACTTGGCAAAAACGGCGTGGGAAACAGCCTCACGCAAGATAGGCAACCTACTCCAGACATCAGAAACAACGTCAGGTATGGACCGTCGATGAACATCATAATCGGATTCGTTGTGACCTTTGGTTGCATCATCGGTGGCTTTATGGCCATGGGTGGCCATCTCGGTGCGCTTATGCAGCCATTCGAGTTCCTGGTGATCGGGGGTGCCGGCTTCGGCGGCTTCATCATGGCCAACACCATGAAAGTCATCAAGGATTCCGGGAAGGCACTGGGCGAGGCGTTCAAGCATTCGGTGCCAAAGGAACGCAACTACCTCGACGTGCTCGGCGTCCTCTATGCCCTGATGCGCGACCTGCGCACCAAGTCGCGCAACGAGATCGAAGCACACATCGACAATCCGGACGAATCCTCGATCTTCCAGACGGCTCCGACGATCCTGAAGAACAAGGAACTGACGGCCTTCATCTGCGACTATGTCCGCCTGATCATCATTGGCAATGCCCGCTCACACGAGATCGAGGCGCTGATGGACGAGGAAATCAACACCATCCTGCATGACAAGATGAAGCCATTCTACGCGATCACGACGATGGGCGACGCCTTCCCGGCTATCGGTATCGTCGCGGCCGTTCTCGGCGTCATCAAGGCCATGAGCCATATCAACGATCCGCCGGAAGTGCTGGGCGAGTTGATCGGCTCGGCACTGGTCGGCACCTTCCTCGGCATCCTGCTGTCCTATTCGGTGTGCGCGCCGCTGGTTTCGCAGATCAAGATCGTCCGCAGCAAGCAGCATCGCCTCTATGTCATCGTCAAGCAAACGCTGCTCGCCTACATGAACGGCTCCGTACCGCAGGTTGCCTTGGAATACGGCCGCAAGACAATTTCGGCTTATGAGCGTCCCTCGATCGATGCCGTCGAGCAGGAAATGATGAATCCGGGCGGCGAGAACAAGGCAGCTTGATGATGGATGATACACCGCGTACGCCGATGAGTCCGACCCTTCTCGCCAAGCTGACCGGCGGCCTGGGCGATCACCAACGGGTCGAGAAACTTTGTGCCTCGATCGGTCAGGTCTACAGCGAATTCCTGCCTGACCTTATCAAGAGCGAGATCGGCATCGACGTCGTCGTCTCCTATGCCGGCAGCAAGACCGGCGCCATGGACGAGCTGATCGAAGGGCTCGGCGCGAACGTCGCCGTCGTCCACGGCTCGTTGCGCAACTGGTCGCCGAACTTCGTGCTCGGCTGCGGCGCCGGATTTATCCTGACGCTGATGGAGCGGATGCTGGGCGCGATGCCCGAGACCATCACAACGCCGAAGCTGCGGCCGCTCTCGCTAATGGAGCTCGACCTTGCCGTCATGGTGTTCGACAAGATCGCCAGCGTGCTGCGCTCCGCCGTCAACGCACCGGGCGGTTTCGAGCCCTACCTCGAGCCAGCGCAGAATATCGAAGACGGCAAGCCGCCGGCGGAAGGCCAGCCGGACGAGTATGCGGCAGCCATCAAGATGTCGATCAAGCTGGGCGCCGCCACATCGCATTTCATGCTGGTGGTGCCGCAGAAGGTCCTCTTGAAAACCGTCGTCACGCCACCGAAGGCGAAGAACCAGACGGTGAAGTCGGAAGCTTGGACCCAACAGATCACGGAGCAGGTTCACCGTTCCCATGTGACGATCGACGCCCGCATCCGGCTGCAATCGCTGACGCTGGAGACAATCTCCAAGCTTGCCGTCGGCGACGTCATTCCGTTCATGGACAGCAGCGATGTGAACGTCGAGGTCAGCGCCAACGGCAAGGACATCTACATCTGCGAATTCGGCAAGTCCGGCGAAAACTACACGGTGCGTGTCAAGGACACCGTCAACTCCGATAGCGAATTGCTCAAGCACCTCATGAATTGATCGGTTTCCAAAGCCCGGGGCTGCCAACGGCAGCTTGAGGCAAGTTTCAAATGGAATAGTAAAGTTATGGCACCCAGGAAAACAAAAACTGTTGGCGAAGACGCTCTCGACCTGCCCGGCAACGAGGACGAGTTGAACGATGCGATCGACGGTTTGCGCGGCGTCCTGAAAAAGGATGCCGGCGACCTTTCAGACTTCGGCGGCGATTTCGGCGCTGAGGACGACGACGCTGCAGCCTCGCCGATGAGCCTTTCCAGTTTTGGCGATTTCGGCGATGATAGCGCATCGACAGATTCGGATCTTAGCGACCTCGGAGATTTCGGCGGTTCGTCGTTCGAGACACAGCAGGCGCCAGGCAGCGCGCTGACGTCGAACATGGACCTGATCATGGACATCCCGATCGATGTCCAGATCGTGCTTGGCAGCAGCCGCATGCAGGTCTCCGGCCTGATGAATTTGACGGAAGGGGCGATCATCGCCCTCGACAAGAAAATCGGCGAGCCGGTCGAGATCACGGTCAACGGTCGGCGGATTGCTCGTGGCGAAATCACCGTGCTGGAAAATGACGATACGCGCTTCGGGATCAAGCTAATTGAAGTCTTGGGCACGAAGAAAGCCTAATACCCCCCAAGTCTGGGACGGAGAAGACCATGATGGACTTTGACGATTTCGGCGGCGCTGTAGCCGAGAAACCGTTATCTCAGGCTGAAAAAGCCGCGGCCGTCCTTCTTGCCATGGGCAAGGAGGTCGCGGGACGTTTGTTGAAATATTTTACCCAGCACGAATTGCAGCTGATCATTTCGTCCGCCCAGTCGCTGCGCCCCATTCCCCCGGACGAACTGGCAATCCTCGTTGCCGAATTCGAAGACCTGTTCACCGAAGGTGCCGGTCTGATGGATAACGCCAAGGCTATCGAGAGCATTCTCGAGGAGGGCCTGACGCCAGACGAGGTCGACAGCCTGCTCGGCCGTCGCACAGCCTTCCAGGCCTTCGAAACGTCGATCTGGGACCGCCTCGGCGAAGGCGAACCGGCTTTTGTCGGCAGCTTCCTCCTGAAAGAGCATCCGCAGACCATCGCCTACATCCTGTCGATGATGCCATCGTCGTTCGGTGCCAAGGTGTTGATGCAGATCCCGGACGCCCAGCGCGCCGACATCATGAACCGGACGGTCAACCTCAAGGACGTCAGTCCGAAGGCGGCACAGATCATCGAAAACCGCGTCGTGGCGCTGTTGGCGGAGATCGAGATGGAACGCAACGCAGGCGGCTCGGCCAAGGTTGCGGAACTGATGAACGAAATGGAGAAGCCGCAGGTCGATACGCTGCTGAGCTCGCTCGAAACGTTGAGCCAGGCTTCCGTCGACAAGGTCCGTCCGAAGATCTTCCTGTTCGACGACCTGATGCTTATGCCGCAGCGCGGCCGCGTCCTGCTGCTCAACGACATCTCCGCCGACATCCTGACGATGGCCTTGCGCGGGTCTTCCGGCGAGATGCGCGAGACGGTGCTTGCCTCGATCAGCCCGCGCCAGCGTCGCATGATCGAATCGGATCTTGCCGCCGGTACGAACGGTATCAACCCACGCGAGATCGCCATCGCCCGCCGCGCAATTGCCCAGGAAGCGATCCGGCTGGCCAATTCCGGCCAGATCCAGCTCAAGGAACCCGTCGTTGCCGACACCGAGGCCGCTTAACCGCAGCTGTTGACAAGGCCGTTACGGCACATAGCCCGAGTTGAACCCGGCGACCGGGAGGTCTAGACTCTCACAAAGATCAGGCTGCGCATGATGCGCGGCCTTTCGGTTTGAAAAGGGCAGCGGATTTGGCCGACGAGGACAAAGACAGCAAGACCGAGAATCCGACCGAGAAAAAACTTCGGGAAGCGACAGACAAGGGCAATATCCCGATGTCACGGGAGGCAACGCTGTTTGCCTCCATGCTTGCCACCTTCATCTACATGATCTTCTTCCTGCCGGATCGGATGGCCCGGATGGGCCAGGTGCTTCGCGACCTGTTCGAAAATCCGGACCAATGGAGCCTGGAAACCGGCTCTGACGTGATGTCGCTGTTCGTCAAGATCGGCTGGGAAGTTGGCAACCTGCTGTTACCGGCGGTCGTGCTGTTCTTCCTGTTCGGCATCAGTTCCTCGGTCGCCCAGCACCTGCCCTCACCCGTGCTCGATCGCATCCGGCCGCAGATATCGCGCATTTCGCCGGTTGCCGGCTGGAAGCGCATCTTCAGCGTCCCCGGACTGGTGGAATTCGGCAAATCGATGATGAAGATCGTCGTTGTCGGGATCATCATGTTTTTCGTGCTGCGCAGCGAGTTCTTCAGCTCGATCGATTCGATGTTTTCCGATCCGCAGACGATTTTCGTCCGGCTTGCGAGCATCATCAAGAAAATCCTTGTGGTCGTGCTGCTGGCGACCGCGATCGTCGGTATCATCGATTTGTTCTGGACGCGCTACCATTGGTACGACCAGCTGCGCATGACGAAGCAGGACGTCAAGGACGAATTCAAGCAGTCGCAGGGCGACCCTATCGTCAAGGCACGCCAGAGATCGATCGCCCGCGACAGGGCTCGCCGGCGGATGATGAAGAACGTTTCGCGCGCAACACTTGTCATCGCCAACCCGACCCACTTTGCCGTGGCGCTACGTTACGTCAGGTCGGAAAACGATGCGCCGGTCGTCGTGGCAAAAGGCCAGGACCTGATTGCACTCAAAATCAGGGAAATTGCCGAGGAAAACAACATCCCGGTGTTCGAGGATCCGCCACTTGCGCGCTCCATGTTTGCGCAAGTCTCGGTCGATAGTGTCATCCCGTCAGTATTTTTTAAGGCCGTCGCAGAACTGATTCATCGTATCTATGCGGCGAAATCAAATAATAAGCGGGTACCATAACGAATGAAAAGATGCCCCTACTCCGAAAAACGCGAACAGATCCTTGCCGAGGCCATTAGCCCTGTGGCAAGCGAACTGAGACTGCTTGACGCAGCGGACCTGATTTCCCTGCTGCGTTTTGAATCCTATGGCAACCTTGCCGACCTGGTTGCCTCTGCCGCAGAACTCTACTTCCTTCCGGGCACGGTCAATTTTGGCCTAGGGGGCGACTATGCCCTCGAATGGGGCGGCCCGGCGGAAGTCAGCATCGACCTCGAGATCAAACCGGTCGGCATAACCGTCTACGCCAAGCTGGCGTTGACCGAACACCATGCCGGCGTGGAGATCAACCACATCGCCTTCGACAATCCGTCGAGCGATCCGGACGAAAATACGGCTATGCTCGCCCAGAGCCTCAGCCAGGCACGTTACACCATACCGACATCCCCGGCGATGGACGCGTGAAGCGTCTGAACTGCCGAAATCCCATTACGAAACCAGGGCGACGCATGACCGTCGCCCTGGTTTTTTGTCCGACGTGTTCAGCCCCGCATCCCTGCAGCATTACACGGCATGGCGGCCAACATTGCCACGGAGTAATGCTGGCTGCGATTTGAATTACTTTTCTGTAATTCCGACCCCTAATCCCGCTTTATCGGCGAAAATGTGGTCATATCCGCGATATTCTGATTATTTATGTTTAACATGACACCCGTTTCGAGCGGGCTATTACTTGGCGTCGAAGTTCAGGCGAACCCATCTGCTGCATGGCAGACCTGCCTGAGCCTTTGATGCAATCGACCGCTAACGCGAGACAGGCGGCCCGGCATCGTGTTCACACGCTCGCAAGGGACCAATATCATGTCGTCAATTCTTCAGAGACACCGGACCGCAGCCCTCGTTGGCGCTGCTTTCATCCTGGGGGCGGCCTCGCTGCCGCTGGTTTTCAATAGCACGGCCGCCAATGCCGCAGGCCAATCCGGCGCTGTCGGCGGGATCATCGCCGCCAACGGCTCGTTTGCGCCGATCGTCAGCGCCGACAAGCCTGCGGTCGTCACCATCACCACGACGATGAAAGCCGACAATGTCAGCGACGACAGCGACAGTTCGCCGATGGACCAGCAGTTCCGCCAGTTCTTCGGCGGTCAGGGCATGCCGATGCCGCAACAGGCGCCGCAGGGCCGCCAGGGTCACAGCCAGGCCCTCGGTTCCGGCTTCATCATCAGCTCGGATGGCGTGATCGTCACCAACAACCACGTGATCGACAAGGCCATCGACATCAAGGTGACCCTCGATGACGGGACGGAGCTCCCGGCTAAGCTGCTCGGCGCCGATCCGAAGTCCGACCTCGCCGTCATCAAGATCCAGTCTCCCAAGCCCCTTGCCACCATCGCATGGGGCGATTCCGACAAGCTGAAGCTCGGCGACCAGATTCTCGCCATCGGCAATCCCTTCGGCATCGGCACGACGGTCACCGCCGGCATCGTTTCCGCCCGTGGCCGCGACCTGCACAGCGGCCCCTACGACGATTTCATCCAGATCGATGCGCCGATCAACCACGGTAATTCCGGCGGTCCGCTGGTAGATAGCGACGGCCAGGTGGTGGGCATCAACACGGCGATCTACTCGCCCAACGGCGGCAGCGTCGGCGTCGGCTTCGCCATTCCGTCCGACGAGGCAAAGACCATCGTCGCCAAGCTCGAGAAGAGCGGCTCGATCGACCATGGCTATCTCGGCGTCGAGATCCAGCCGGTGACGCAGGATATCGCCGAAGCCGTTGGCTTGACCCAGCCGCAGGGTGCCCTGGTGGCGCAGGTAAGCGACGGGACGCCGGCCGCAAATGCCGGCGTCAAGAGCGGCGACATCATCACCGGGCTCGGCGGCAGGTCCGTGAAAATGCCGAAGGACCTGTCGCGCTTCGTGGCCGACCTGTCGCCGGGTACGAAGGAGAGCCTGACAGTGTGGCGCGACGGTAAGTCCGTTGACCTGCCGGTAACGGTTGGCGGCAACGACAAAGGCGACGAGCAGGCTTCCGTCGAGAGCGGCGACGCGCAGCAGGGTCACAAGCCTGCGCTGGGCATCGGGCTTGCGGAACTGACGCCGGAAGTTCGCCAGTCGCTCAATCTTCCCGATAGCGTCACAGGCGTCGTGGTGGAAAGCGTCAATCCCGACAAGGCTGCAGCGTCCGCCGGCATCCAGCCAGGCGATGTGATCGTCTCGGTCAACCAGAAGCCGGCCCGCAACGCCCATGACGTTCAGGCTGAGGTGGCGCAGGCCAGCAAGGCCGGTCGCAAGTCAGTTCTGCTGATGATCGAACGGGACGGCACAAAGACCTTCGTGGCCGTGCCTTTCGCCGCTGCCTGATACTGTCCAGAGCTCAAGCTTCACCCGGCACACGCCGGGTGAAGCGCGTTTCGGCCTGCAGTGAAGGAATGGATGACGGTGATGTCAGCTGATATAGCCAAGCCGGATGGACTTCGCGATTGCCTGGATGCGATTGACGCTATCGAGCTTGATCGTCGCCGAGCCGAGATAGGCGTTGACCGTATGCACGGAAAGGCCAAGCTTGTCCGCTATTTCTTCGCTGATCCGGCCGTCTCCGGCCAGTTGCAGGCAGGCGATTTCCCGCTCGCTCAACGATTCCACCGCAGAGTTGCGCCGTTCGTCCAGCGATAGCAGATCCATCATGATCTGGCAGCTTCGACCATGCAAATCGACGATGACGTCGCTGCTGACGTCGATAAAATTGGCGGTGAACAGGACGATTCCGTTACCCACGGTTCCCAGCCGGACCGGAAACACAATGCCGGCATAGGGCAGCATCTTGGATTTCAGCCGCAATGTGAACGAGGCAAAATCGATGGCTTCGGCCGTGCTCTCGTCGTCAACGCCGTTCCACATGAGCGGCAGCAGCGATTTTTCGAGATGCTCCAGCATGTCATCGCCGTAAGCGTCGAGAATGGCCTTCGTGACCAGGGGATTGGCCGGACCGAAGTTTTCCAGCTCGCAGACCAGACGCAGCCTGTTGGGAAGGCCAGAACCGGCGACGCGGTAAATTGCGAAATTCTGGGCGTCGATCAGTTTCTGCATCGCGACTAGGCGCGGGAAAAGGTCGGAACGGCTGGAGATACGGTGAACCCGCGTCATCTTCAGTTCGCGCGATACGGTCGTTCTGTCCGGCGCGTATTTCATCGTGACCCCTCAGACCAGATTGTTTCTGACCGCAAACGCGATCGCTTCGGACCGGGTCTTGGTTGCGGTCTTGCGCATGACGCTGGTTATGTAATTGTTGATCGTGTTGCGTGAGATGCCGAGAATCATGGCGATTTCGTCGCTGGTCTTGCCCTCGGCGATCCAGAACAGGCATTCCAGCTCCCGGTCCGTCAATTCGAAGCTGCGCTCGCCCTTGCCCTCGACGCAATGCCCGAAGCTCGCGAAATAGGCCGTCAGCAACCCGACTTCGCGAAGACGTTCGGGCGACAGGATGAAACCGTCACGATAGAGCAGCATCAGCGACAGCCGGGTGCGGCCGACATTGAGTGTCAGCGAGCAGTACTGGCGGCTCGATCCCTCCGGCAAGGTCACGTCGTCGGGCAAAACCGAAAAGCTTGGCTGGAACAGCAACATGCACTTCTCGATCTCGGTGGTCCGCACATAGGCGCCGACGAGATGGGATGCCAGCCGCCGGACGAGATCGAACGGCCAGTCGGACGACATGACGAAATCGAGGCCGCTCTCCTGGAGCAGGTCGCAGCGGGCGAGCATATAGTGGGAGGCGCCGATATAATCGGTCAGGGCGCGCAGGCCCGAATGGATGTAGGGGGAGCCTGCGACGTCCATCAGACGCAGGATAAGCTGGTCACGGGTCATGCTCTTGGCGGGAAGCGTTGGGAGAATAACATCCCCTTCGCTGCGGCTCGCCTGAAGTATATTCATGTCCATTTGCATTTCCTGCCATGTTAAACGTTTAACGTGGGCGCTAGGACGTCCTGCCTGGACTAAATCTGACCTTGAGTGTTTTAACTCTCTGTCCCCGAATCACTATGAACAAACGTACACCCTGGAGCAGCAGACCTCCAAGTTCTAAGGATTTCGGAGACATCTATTCTCTGTATTTGAATATACGATCAAAATCGGCCCCCTGATCCATTCCCCGGTTCAACGTTAAAACGATTCTGCAAAACCATCAATGGCCGGCTTTCGGGAAGAACAAAGGCGTCGGACCGATCACGAAAAAAGGCCGGGAATGAACCCGGCCCTTGTGTCAGGCGGCGACGTCGACTGCCCATTTTCGGAGGATTTTCGCAGCGCGTTCTTCGCTCATTTCCACCATGCGCGACAGGCGACGTTCCGGGCCTTCCTTGACGCGGCGATTGAAGTTGCCGTCGTCGTCGCCCATCGTCAGCAGGTCGTCGGTGCTGTCGAAGCCGAAGTCGGAGCCGAAGCCGTCCATCAGGGCGCCACCGGCTCCGGCACCGCCCGGAGCAAAGTCCGGCAGCTCCAGGCCTGCTGCATCCGGCAGGGCGCTATCGGCTTCTGTACCGGCCAGGCGTCCACCGGCTACCGAGCGGATCAAAGGACGGAAGCCCATCATAATGATCAGGAAGGCGACGACGACGAAGGCGAGCGAGTTGATGATGCCAGCCATGTTGCGGCTCAGCATGTCCATGATGCCGGGGCTAGAGGCCGTGTCGTCGAGCAACTGGGTGTCGAGGAAATCCATGGCGTTGACGGTAATGATATCGCCGCGCTTGGGGTCGAGGCCGGCAGCCGTCGCGACGATCTTCTGCATGTCGGCGATATAGGCGTCGATCTTCGCCTGGTCGGCGGGTTCACCAACCATCTTGGCGATGCGACCCTTGTTAACGACGACGGCGACCGAAAGCTTCTCGAGCTTGTAGCTGTTACGGACGGTGGCCGTGGTCGTGCTGTTGATCTCGTAGTTGGTCTGCTCGTCCTTCTTGTCGGTCTGGTCACTGTTTTGCGGGCTGGCGCCACCCGATGCGGGCGCCGCCTGGGGGATGTTCTGTTCGACCGTCGCAGCCGTGTCAGACTGCTGCTGCTGTGATTTCTGGTTTTCTTTGGTGGTGCGGACCGAGCGCTCGACCTTGGATTCCGGATCGTAGACCGTCGACTGGATCTGCTGCGTGTCCGTATTCAGCTGCGCCGTGACGCTGGAGCGGAAATTGTCCATGCCGAGGAACGGAGCAAGCGCCTTGTCGATGTTCTTCTCGACCTCGCTCTGGACGTTCTGGACAATGCCGAGGTTACGGTTGAGGGCATTGTTGCCCGGATCGTCGCCGGAGGCGAGCAGCTGGCCGGTGGAATCCAGGATCGTAACGTCGTCGACTTCGAGGCCGGGCACGGCCGAGGCGACGAGATGGCGAATGGACTGGGCAGACTTGCGGCCAGCTTCGGAGCCGGCGCGGATCATGACGGAGGCTGTGGGCTTTTGCCCGGCTTTGCGAAAGTTGCCGACATCGGGCATAACGATGTGAACGCGGGCGGCGCTGATGCCGTTGATCGAGGTGATGGTGCGACCGATCTCACCTTCGAGAGCGCGAACGCGAGTGACTTCCTGCATGAAGGAGGTCAGGCCGAGAGAGCCGACATTGTCAAACAGTTCGTAGCCGGCATTGGTGCTGTTGGGGAGGCCTTTTTCGGCGAGCAGCAGACGCGCCTTGCCTGTGGTGCCTGCAGGGACCGTGACGCTGGTCCCGTCGGTGCCGACCTGGAATGCGATATTGGCTTCTGCAAGCGCGATGCTGATCTGGTTGAGGTCCGGCTTGTCCAGGCCGACGTAAAGTGTCTCCTGGGCGGGCTTATTGACGTAAAGGGCTGCGCCCAGAACCACGGCAATGGAAAGCACTGCGACGCCGCCTAACGCCATAAGGCGGTTTCGGCCTAGATTCTGAACATTCTTCAATATCTGAAGTAGTTGATTTAACAGATTCATTCTGTTCTCGCACGCTTCGTCAAAGACCAAACTGGCTTTGTGCCCTGCAGCGAAGATAGGCAGCGAAGCTTGCGCGAGCGTTTCTTCCAACGCGGTCGGGGGTCGCGTGGGCTCGGAGTAAGCCGCGGAAGACCGCGTCTTGCGTTTCGATTTGCGTGGCGACTAGAAGAAGTCGAAGTCGCCGGCAGCCTTACTTAGCGGCTGCGAATGGCCGTGACGAACGCCGCCGCCGAGGGCCCTTTGCATTTCGGAGAGCTTCACCAGGCTCAGTGCGGTCGCGACGTCGACGATCCACGCTTCCGGAATTTCAGCCGTAAAGGTATCGATGAACTCGGCGATGCCGCGGGTTTTCTGCACGGCGAGATCGATGCCCTGCATGACCTTCATGGAATCCGGCGACTGCGCGTCGATGCCTTTCAGTTCCAGCAGTTGCGGCTCGATGCGCTCGATCAGGTAGGCGACGTCATGCAACTCAGAAACTATCCGCATGAGGATGGCGGGCAGCGCCTCCTCGACAGTCGAAGCCTCCGTAGACGAGATAGCGTTCATGAGTAGACCTCGCTTTTCAAAAGAATTCGACCGTGTTTTCGACAGGCCTGGCTGCAACGACCGGACGGCGCTCAAGATCGACCGTCTTCTTGGTTTCGGCACCGGTCAGCGGATATTGCCGCGCCCGACCCGATACCGGCCAGAATTCAACCTTGCGCCCGTGGTCGCCCCCCGTGCTGGAGCCGACGACACGAATGCCTTCGTCACGCAGGAACTGCACGGCAAATGCGGCATTCTGTTCGCCGACATTCGAGAAGGTCGCAATCGTCTTCGCACCCCCAAATATCTTGGCTTCCAGCCGATCGCGGCGGGCTCCCTGCTTAAGGAGCCCGTTGATCAGCAATTCCATGAGATGGACGCCATAGCGCGTCGCATCTCCGCCGGTCATCGGCGAGCCGGCATTGCCCGGCAACAGAAAGTGGTTCATGCCGCCGACACCGGCGACAGGATCACGCAAACATGCAGCCACGCACGAGCCGAGAATGGTCGACAGCACCGCATCCGGGTCGCTGAGAACCTTGTACTCGCCTTGTATGATGTGCACGCGCCGGACTGCACCCTCGGTGATCATTTCAGGGCTCCAAACACAGCCTCGATAGCCGCCTTCATCTTCTCGATGGTAAAGGGCTTGGCGAGAACGTTGTTTGCACCCAGGGCCGCCGCCTTCTGCACCAGGGCACGGTCGCCCTGCGCGGTCAGGATGATGAACGCGGCTTTCTTGGTGGCCGGATTCGTCCGGACCGCCTGGAGCAAGCCCAGGCCGTCCATCTTCGGCATGTTGAAGTCAGAGATGACAAGATGATGGGGCTGCTGCGCCATGATCTTCATCCCCTGTTCGCCGTCGCCAGCCGACGTGATTTGCTTGAAGCCGAGTTGGGTCAAGGCATCACTCAAGAGTAGGCGGCTGGTGACCTGATCATCAACGATCAGGACTTTGATTTTCTCCGCAAGAGACATTATTCGCTCTCCTTTCGGGCGGCTGTCATTTTCAATATTTCGTCACCGATGGCAGACAGTGCAAGCTGCTGCTCAACCGCGCCAAGTTCGTGTGCAACTCTTGGCATTCCGTAAACAACGCAGGTTTTTTCGTTCTGTCCGATGGTTCTTGCACCAGCATGGCGCATTTTTAGTAAACCTGCGGCCCCGTCACGACCCATCCCGGTCAGGATCACACCCACGGCGTTGCGCCCGGCCAGTTCTGCAACCGAATCGAACAGAACGTCTACGGAGGGCCGATGACCGTTTACCGGATCGCGGTCGATCAGACGGCAATGCGGCGCCGAGGCACTGGCGACCTGCAGATGACGCTCGCCACCGGGTGCGAGATAGATCTTGCCGATCTCCAGCCGTGCACCGTCAGTCGCTTCCTGCACCACCGGTGCGCAGAGACGGTTCAGCCGCTCGGCAAAGCTTTTGGTGAAGGTCTGCGGCATGTGCTGGGTAATAACGGTCGGCGGACAGTTTGCCGGGAATTTCTGCAGGACGGCGATCAGCGCCTCTACACCACCTGTCGACGAGCCGATGGCAACGATCTTCCGGCCGACCCGGAAGTCGGCGACGGCAGTTGGCGTTACCGGAGCCTGGCGGGCCGCCTGGCTGGCAAACTGGCGCTGCGAGCGGGCCGCAGCCTTCACTTTTTCGACGAGATCGCCGAAGGGGTTACGCTCGCCGGCGACAGGTTTGCCGACGCAATCGAAGGCGCCGATCTCCAGTGCCGCGAGGCTCGCCTCGGCGCCCCGGTGTGTCATGGTCGATACCATGATCACCGGCATCGGCCTAAGCTTCATGATCTTCTCGAGGAACTCCAGGCCGTTCATGTTCGGCATCTCGATGTCGAGCGTGATGACGTCGGGATTGAGTTCCTTGATGGCGGCACGGGCCTCCAGGGCATCGCTCGCCTGGCCAACGACGTTGACCCCGGGATCGGAACTGAGGATCGCCGTGATCAGACCCCGCATGGTGGCGGAGTCATCAACGACAAGGACGCGGGCCGGAGCGCTCATGACTTGTTCCCCGCGCCTTTGCCGATATAGCGGTAGGTGGTGATGCCGATATTGTCGAAGACGTCCTTGGCCGGGCCGGACACGCGCTCGGAGTGGCCGATATAAAGATGCCCCTTGTCCGGCAGAAGACCGGCGAAGCGCTGCCAGATTTTCACCTGGGTCGGCTCGTCGAAGTAGATGACGACGTTGCGGCAGAAAATGACGTCGAAATTGCCCTTGAACGGCCATTGTGCCATCAGGTTCAATTCGTTGTAGGTGACCAGCCGCTTGACGCGATCGTCGACCTGGAACTTCCTGCGGCCCTGGATCTCGACTTCCTGGAACCATTGCTTGCGCATCGCAGGCGAGACCGTCTCGAGAGCCGCTTCGTCATAGGCGCCGGTGCGTGCGATAGCCAAGATCTTCGGGTCGATGTCGGTCGCCAGGATCCGGAAATCGTAATCCGCGGCGTTCGGCATCAACGACAGTACGGTGAGCGCGATCGAATAGGGCTCCTGACCGTCTGAACTGGCTGCCGACCATATCCGCACCCGGCCGCCGGCCTTGGCACGGGCGAGCAGGCCCGGCAACACTTCTGTGCGCAGATGGTCGAAGTGATGATTTTCGCGGAAGAAGCGGGTGAAATTGGTGGTCAGGTGCGACAGCATTTCCCTGCGGGCAGCAGCTCCGGCAGGCGACGACACGAGCTGACAATATTCGCGAAAGCCGGAAATGCCGAGATTGCGGATATGCTTCGACAGCCGTGAGTAAACGAGCGATGCCTTGGTCTCGTTGAGCGAAATACCGGCATCTGCGTAAATCATCGCGGCGACTTCCATCAGGTCCCGGCGTGTCAGCGGATATTCACCACTGGCAAGGACTTCATCGGGCGACTGCCGGCTTTCTGCAAATCCCATAACACTCATGCTGCTTGGCTTTCGATGTCGGGGAACAGGGTTTCGAGTTCGATCAGGCAGATCATCCGACGATCGATCGACAAGATCCCGCGGGCGAACTGCTTCTGCAGGTCGGACGCCATTTCAGGCGTCGGCTGGATGATGTCTTCGTTGATCGTCAGAATGTCGGAGACGGCCTCGACCAGCAGGCCGACCGTGTGCCTTCTCACCTGCGTCACGATGATAACGTGGCGGACGCTCGGTTCGGACGGCCGCATGCCGAGGCGGGCGGACAGGTCCATGATCGGCAGCACGACGCCGCGCAGATTGATGACACCGAGGACATAGGGTGGAGCGTACGGGATCCCCGTTGCCGGCGTCCAGCCGCGGATCTCTCGTACCGACATGACATTGATGCAGAATTCCTGATCGCCGATGCGGAAGGCGATCAGTTCGCGCATACCTTGTGCTGCAGCCTTGAGCGGTTGGGACATGATCTTACCCCGCCGCCGCGTAGGACATCTCGGCCTTCAGTGCCTGGCCGCGCGAAGCCGCCACGACGGCATCGACGTCCAGGATCAAGGCCACGCGACCGTCGCCGAGGATTGTCGCTGCCGCGATACCCGGGACATGGGTGTAGTTGGCCTCGAGGCTCTTGATGACGACCTGGCGCTGGCCCTGGATGGCATCGACCATGAGCGCGCGCTGCCCTCCGCCTTCCGATTCCACCAGCAGTGCGACGCCCTCGACCGGGTTGGCCTGGGTGGCACGGAAGTTCAGGATGCGGCCGACGTCGATCAGTGGGCAGAAGGAATTGCGGATCGAGATCAGGCGATGGTTGGCGCCGAAGGAGTGGATGGCGGCGGCTTCCGGCTGCAGGGTTTCGACGATAGCGGTCAAGGGCACGACGAGGGTCTGGCCGGCAACAGTCACCACCATGCCATCGAGGACTGCGAGGGTCAGCGGCAGGCTCATCGTGAAGACGGAGCCGTGGCCCGGCTTGGACGTGATGTTGATACGGCCGCCCAAGGCCTGGATGGAGCGCTTGACCACGTCCATGCCGACGCCGCGACCGGAGATGTCGGAGATCTTGTCGGCAGTCGAGAAGCCTGGAAGGAAGATCAGGTTGTCGATTTCCTCGTCCGTCAGATTGGCGTCGGACGGGATCAGCTCGTTCTCGATAGCCTTCTGGCGGACACGTTCGCGATTGATGCCGGCGCCATCGTCGGCCAGTTCGATCAGGATGCGACCGGAGCGGTGCTTGGCCGTCAGGCGGACGGTGCCCTCGGGGTTCTTGCCGAGCGCAATGCGCTTTTCCGGGCTCTCGACGCCGTGGTCGACGGCGTTGCGGATCATGTGGGTCAGCGGCTCGGCGAGCTTGTCGATAACCGTCTTGTCGACTTCGGTATTTTCCCCCTCGGTGACGAGACGGATCTGCTTGCCGGTCATGTCGGCGATTTCGCGGACGATACGCGACATGCGCTGGAACACCGGCTTGACCGGCTGGGCGCGGATCGCCATGACCGAGTCCTGGATCTCGCGGGTGAGCTGCTGCAGCTCCTCGAGGCCCATATTGATCGACGATGTGCCGTTGCTGTCGTTCTCGACGACGCTCTGTGACAGCATTGCCTGGTTGATGACCAGTTCGCCGACGAGATTGATCAGCCTGTCGACGCGGTCGAGGTCGACGCGGATGGTCTGGCCGGCGGCGACGGTGCTGTTGGCACCGGCTGCATTCGCAGCGGCGGCCGGCGGCTCCCTCTTTTCAGCGCGGGCAGCGGCCGAGGCGATGGGCGTGACATTGCTTGCGGTGTCCGCAGCCATGACAGCGGCGGCGGCCGGCGTGGACGCCACTTCATCGTCTGCGGGTGCAACGTCGTCATCAAGCGACGAGAGATCGAACGGCACCGGTATCATCGGAAGTTCTTCCGCCGAGACGGCTGCGTCGAGATCTTCAGCGACCTTGATCTCCAGTTCGCAGTCCCATTCGGCAAATTCGAATACGGTACGGACCGCGTCTTCGCCCCTATCGGTCTTGATCGAGATCGTCCAGCTGAAATAGGCGCCTTCCGCATCGAGATCCTGCAAGGCGGGGAGCGTCTGCATGTTGCAGCGGATGCTCATCTCGCCTAGTCGCGACAGGTCGCGCAGCAGGAGCGTCGCGTCGTTGCCCTTGGCATATAGCTCGTTGCGAGGCTTGAAGCTGATATCGTATTGCGGCAGCTCGGCCACTACGTCCTCGGCGCCGTCGAACTCGTCGAAGGTAAAGGGCACAGGCTGGAAGCCGCTGTCGTCGCTCGGTGCGGGCGCAGCAACGGGAGCAGCAACCGCGACAGATTTGGGCGCGGGTGCCTCGTGATGGTGCGACGAGGCGGAGGGCATGACCCCCTGAGCCAGTGCTTCGAGTTCCTTGACGAGGCCACGGCTTCTGCTCTGGTCGACGGTACCGCCGTCGCGGGCGACGTTGGTGAGGTCGGCGAGCACATCGGCCGCCTTCAGCATGACCTTCAGAACGTCCTGGTTCGGCTCAAGCTTGTTGGAGCGGACGCAATCGAGCGTCGTCTCGAAAACGTGGGCGAAGGCAACAAGGTCTTCGAGACCGAAAGCCCCTGCCCCACCCTTGATGGAATGAACGGCACGAAAGACGGCATTGACGGTTTCCGGATCGCGGTCGCCATCATTCAACTTCAGAAGACCCGATTCCAGTTCGGCGAGCTGTTCTTCGCACTCTTGGAAAAAAATCTCTTTGATTTCGTTCATATCCATCGGAAGAAATCCTAATTAAGCGGTTACACGCTCGATAGCATCGATCAGTTTGACCGGGTCGAAGGGCTTGACGATCCAGCCGGTGGCGCCGGCCTGGCGTGCGCGGTTTTTCTTTTCCGCGTCGCTTTCCGTCGTCAGCACCAGGATCGGGATGGCGCGGAACTTTTCGTTGCGGCGGACACCTTCGATGAAGCCAAAACCGTCGAGACGCGGCATGTTGATGTCGGTGACGATGACGTCAGGATTGGCGCCTTCCAGCACTTCCAGGCCTTCGATGCCGTCCTCTGCCTGGATCGTTTCGAAACCGGCATTGTTGAGGGTGACGAGCAGCATGTTTCGAATTGTCCGTGAATCATCCACGGTGAGCACTTTTTTCTTCATTGCCGGATCTCCTTTGCGAGCAGGTGATCTATGTTGACCCCGATCAGCTGCATGGTTTTCTGAAATGCATCCGACACCTTCGAAAAGGTGAAGGAAAGCTTGTCCTCTTCCCAGGTCTTGGCAGCAGCCATGATCACCTGGACGCAGAGGGCGCCGACCCGTTCGACGCCGGAGGCGTCGACCACAACATTGTTTCCACGTAGCCCCATGAGCTTGCTGCGGAGCGTCGAGGCCTCGTTGAGGTCCAGCACTGCCACCAGGCTGATCTTTTTGTCTGCCTTCTTCGCTGCCATTACTGCCTTCCTTGTCGGTTGAATTCTGTCTTCGACGCATGCGGCCGAGAGGTGCGATCGTCAGTAAACACTCCGGTCACCCCCGAAGCCTGCGACCCGCAACGGGAAATCGTAGTGATCCCCGGCTGCCCCTTCGCCGAGCGGTGCGACGGGCTTGATGTCCGGGCGTACCGGCGCAACCCTGTCGCTGGAAAACTGCTTCTGGCGCGCCACGCGGAATTCGCGGATCGTCTGGCCGAGCTCGACCACCACCGTGTGGAGGTGATCGGCCTCATCGCCCGAACTGCGGGCAAGGCTGCTCGATGCGGCGACCTTCGTGCCCAGCATGTCGACTTCTGCGGTGACCGCGCGAAGGTCGGCTGCCTGTGCATCGGTCGCATCGGCGATACCCGAGATGGCGTCGTTGATACCGGTAACCTGGAGGACGATGCCGCCGATGGCATCCTGTGTGCGGCCAACCATCTGGACGCCGGCAACGACCTGCGCCTTGGTGCCGGTCACCAGTGTCTTGATCTCGCGGGCGGCCTCGGCGGAGCGCTGGGCTAGAGCCCGCACTTCCTGGGCGACGACAGCAAATCCGCGGCCTGAATCCCCGGCCCGGGCTGCCTCGATGCCGGCATTGAGGGCGAGCAGGTTGGTCTGAAAGGCAATCTCGTCGATGCTGCCGATGATCTGGCCGATCTTTTCGGCGGAGGTCTCGATGTCAGCCATGGCGGCAATCGCCTCGCCGACAATCTGGCCACTGTCTTCGGCGGCCTTGCGCGTCTTGACCGCTTCCCGCTCGGCCGAGCGCGTCGTCGCAGCATTGTCGCGCACCTGATCTGCCAGCCCGGCCAGAAGCCGTGCATTGGCGATCAACTGCCCGGCGTGGTCGGCGGCTGATGTATCGAGGCTGCGGCTGTCGACGGCGATGCGGTCTGCGGCGGTCTCTATCGTCTGCACACGGGCGGAGAGCGAACCGAATTCACCCTGTATGGCTTCGAGCGTCGTGTTGAGCATTGCGACAAGCTCGGCATAGGCTTCGGGGACGTCGGTCGGTGCGCGCACCGTCAGGTCACGTTCACCGAGACCACTGATGACATCGGCGAAGATGGCGCGGGCCTCGGCCTGGTCGGTGACGCGCTGCTCTGCCAAGGTGCGCTGGTGCTGGATGCGCATTTCATTGAAGCGCAATGACACGGCGATTTCGACGTCGACCATGACAAGCCTGACGAGGCTCGCCACGAGTTCGGCAGATTCCCGGGCACGGCGCTTGCCGGCCGGCAACATCGAACCACCGGCGAGATCGCCGATGACGCCCGCCAGCAGATGTTCCAATATGACACCATGGCCGGCAACGTGCCAACGCGGGTCGAGGCCCATCTTGCTCTCGGAATCAGCGAGGACTTTGACCCGCTCGGCATAGAGACTGTCGAAGCGCGCATCCGTCAGCACATCCCAATGGGACGATTGCAGATCGTGCAGCCGCTCGAGCTGCGCTTCGCTGGTGAAATTTCGTGCCGCATCGGGCATGGACTGGAAGCGGTGGAAGAGATCGCGCAGGCCCGCTTTCAGATGCGACTGGAGCATCGGGCGGTGGCGGCGGAGCGCTTCGCACTGGTCGGCATCGAGGCCGGCAAAGCGCAAACGATCGCGAAGGCTGCCTGCCTGCGTCCTTTGTCCCTGCTCTGGTATCGAGTCCTGTGTCAAAACCATTCCCGCCGCGATGCCGGGACGAATGTCCCAGCGGAATTATGCAATCGTTCAATATCAACGGTCTGCGATGGGGCACGGGCATTGGGGATCTTGAGACCCGACGGCAATGCGCGACGCGTTCATCTAGGTTGAAACTGTCTAGGAGAGATCCGGGCCAATATCCGGTACGAGGGGGCGGCGTCATGCCTGGTGGGGAGGAGCAATATCTTCCCATTCCGACGTGTAACTCAATGTTTATGGTTAATTCCTTGCTTGAAGGTTAACACACCGTCGAAGATGAGCGCATTCGAATAAATCTTTTATGCGGCGAAGTATTATTGCTGCTAGAGTAGAGCCACAAGTCACACGCAAGGTTGACGGCCTAACTGTAAAGTCAGAGTCACGTCCACGCCCCTTTGAGGTAAGAGCAATGATTGTTCTTGGTCTGAGCGCTACGCTCATTGCCAGCATAACGCTGTTTGCATTCACCATTTTGAGCCGCATCGACGACTCGCGGCAAAAGGTTGCCCTCCGGGTTCTTTAAGCAAGCTTCGCAAACGCAACTTCAATAATATCGCGATCTGCCACGCGATGGATATTCGATACGTTGTCGGAAGCCGACGCATTTCCTCGTGGCAGCGAGCCACCTGTCCCAATATCTTGAATGAAACCTTCAGGCGTTGACAGGATTGATTGCCGGCTGGAAAGTATCGTCAGCTTTCTTCGCAGTCGAAGTCGCTCGAAGGTCTAACTCCTACCCTGGTGGATGCTTCACTTCCGCAAACCGACGGTCCATCCAAGCGGATCGATGTTGGTAAAGACGACGCCGCCGTCTTCTAGAGCCAGTTTAAGCTGTGCTTCGGTGGCGCGATGGATGTCGTGCCGGGCGCCTTCGTAGTCGCGTATGGTGCTGCGCGAGACGCCGGCTTTTTCCGCAAGGTCGCCTTGCGTCCAATCCAGGAAGCCGCGCGCCGCACGACAATGCGCGGGCGTCAGAATAGCTGGCTTACTGCCTTGATTCACGGCTCAAAAATACCCATATTGGTCACTCTAGACCATATATGTCATATTATTTACAGGATTTCCAGCCGGGGGACACCACGATGCCGCACGACACACCTTTGATCTCAACGATCGTCATGGGTCTCGTGCTGGCTTTCATCTTCGGCGCCATCGCCAACAAGCTTCGCATGCCGCCGCTGGTCGGCTACCTCGTCGCCGGTGTCCTTGCAGGCCCCTATACGCCGGGCTTCGTCGCCGACCAAGGGTTGGCACCCGAGCTTGCTGAAATCGGCGTCATTCTCCTGATGTTCGGCGTCGGCCTGCATTTTTCGCTGAAAGACCTGCTGTCGGTGCGCTTCATCGCGGTTCCGGGAGCTCTCGTGCAGATCGCCTTTGCCACACTGCTCGGCTGGGGGCTCGGCGAATTGATGGGCTGGTCGCTCGGCGGCAGTCTCGTCTTCGGCCTGGCGCTGTCTGTCGCCTCTACCGTCGTGCTGCTGAAGGCGCTGCAGGAGCGTCGTCTCGTCGAGACAGAGCGCGGCAAGATCGCAGTCGGCTGGCTGATTGTCGAGGATCTGGCGATGGTTCTGGCGCTGGTGCTGATCCCCGCCGCCGCCAGTATTTCCGGCGATGGTCATGCGCCGGTCGAGCCGCTTTCCGCCGCTGTCAACAGGCTGTTCGATCTCGATCTCGGAATTGGCGGCATCATCGGCATGACCTTGCTGAAGGTGGCGCTGTTCGTGGCGCTGATGCTGGTCTTCGGGCGCCGCGTTATTCCGTGGATCCTGCATCGCACCGCCCATACCGGCTCGCGCGAACTTTTCCGTCTTGGCGTGCTGGCGATTGCGCTCGGCGTCGCCTTCGGTGCGGCCAAGCTGTTCGGCGTGTCGCTGGCACTCGGCGCCTTCTTTGCTGGCATGGTGCTTGCCGAAAGCGAACTCAGCCATCGCGCCGCGCAGGAAAGCCTGCCTCTGCGCGATGCCTTCGCGGTGCTGTTCTTCGTCTCGGTCGGCATGCTGTTCGATCCCAGCATCCTGCTGGAGCATCCGCTGCTGGTGTTGGCGACGGTGTTCATCATCGTGGTCGGCAAGTCTGCCGCCGCCTTCCTGATCGTGCTGGCATTCCGCAAGCCGATCGGCACGGCGCTGACGATTTCAGCAAGTCTGGCGCAAATCGGCGAATTCTCCTTTATCCTCGCAGCAATGGGCGTCGAACTCCGCCTGCTGCCCGAGCAGGGCCGCGACCTCATCCTTGCCGGCGCCATCATCTCGATCATCCTCAACCCACTCGTCTTCTATGGCTGCGGCCGGCTCAAGCGTCGTCTCGATGCCAAAAACAGCTCGTTGCAGGACGCCAGTGCTGAAGCGGATGCAGCGGCACAGACGCACGCTGCGGAAGAGGAGGTGCCGGTTATCGGCGCCGAGCGGGACCCTGGCCCGACGACACTCACCGGACATGTCGTGGTCGTCGGGTACGGCCGGGTCGGCAGCATCGTTGGCCAGAACCTCCTGTCTTCCGGTACACCATTCCTGGTCATCGAAGATGCAGAAAAACGCGTCATCGACCTCAGGGACAGCGGCATAGAGGCAATTTCCGGCAATGCTGCCTCTGCGGAAGTTCTGGGGTTCGCCAATCTCACCGCCGCCCGCAGCCTCGTGATCGCCATCCCGAATGCCTTTGAGGCCTGCAGTGTCGCCGAACAGGCGCGCAGCCTCAATCCATCAATCCTGATCGTCGCGCGGGCCCATTCTGACGCCGAGGTGGACGAACTGACGCGCTATGGCGCCGATACCGTCATCATGGGCGAGCGGGAAATTGCGCTGGGGATGGTTGACCGGCTGCGTCAAGTGCATCATGACAGGCCTCTCTATGAAGATGCGCCGTCGGCTGATAGAATAGCTGACACGCTTGTAACTGCACGTGAATAGGTCGTTTAGCCCTTGAGCCTGTCCGACGACGGCATTGCCGACAGCGAAGAGATGAGACAGCCTCGCGGCGCGGTGCCCCGCGTGATGGCGTCGTTGATCGTTGCTTTCTTTGCCTATCTGGGTCTTGCCCTCGGTGGCGGCTTTGCAACGTTCGCCAGTACAGAGACCAACAATTTTTCTGCGGCCAAGGGCAGCCAGCAGCCTCATTACATCACCCAGCGCGACAATGCCCGGGGCGTCGTCGCTGCCGAGCGCAGTGCCGAGCCCAAGGCCAGCTGGCATGATGGCAACGCTGCGCTGCTAGCCTTCGCCACGCCGATCCACATTTTCGACGACGACGCCGGGTGCCTGCCACCGCTGGCTTCATCGCTTTCCGGGCCCGGCAACGTCCGCGCCTACCTGGCCCGTGGCCCGCCGGCTGCTTCCGCCTGACCGAACGCGCGCTTCGGCGCATCTCCCTTTACACCAGACACACGCGCCAGCGCTTTTCCCGCTGGCAAACGCGTATTCAAGGATAGACATCATGCGCACCTCTCCATGGCTCGTGTTCACCTACTCGGTGATCATCGTGCTTGGCATGCTCATCGCCCTGCCGAACGTCCTGCCGCAATCGGCTCTCAACCGCATTCCCGCCTGGCTGCCCCATAGCCAGGTCGCACTCGGCCTCGATCTTCGCGGCGGCTCCCACCTCGTTCTCGAAGTCGACGAAGGCGATCTGGTGCATGAACGTCTGCAGACGCTTGTCCAGGATGCCCGCCGCGTGCTGAGGGCGAAGAACATCCAGACCAAGTCGGTCGTCCAGAATGCGACGCAGGTCGTCATTGCGCTCACCGACCCGTCGCAGAGCGACGCGGCCGTGACCGAGCTGAAGACGCTGGCAAACACCATCACCACCGGCATCAGCGCCGGGCAATCCGACCTCAACGTGGCCTCGAATAACGGCATCATCACGCTTGCCTATTCGCAGGTCGGCATCAATGCCAACGTCGATGCCGCCGTCCAGCAGAGCCTCGAGATCATTCGCCAGCGCGTCGACCAGGTTGGCGTGTCCGAGCCGACCATCCAGCGTATCGGCAACAACCGCGTTCTCGTGCAACTGCCGGGCACCCAGGATCCTTCGCGCCTGCGCGAATTGCTGGGTTCGACGGCGAAAATGTCGTTCCACATGCTGTCTGACAGCGGCGACATCACCAACCCCGGCCCTGGCGTCACCGTCATGAAGGACGACAAGGGCAACAGCTATGCGATCCAGGATCGCGTCGAGCTCTCCGGCGACCGCCTCGCCGATGCCCGCGTCTCGTTCGACCAGAATACCCACGAACCGCTGGTGACGTTCCGCTTCGACAGCGCCGGTGCCAACCGCTTTGCTGAAATCACCCGTGCCAATGTCGGCAAGCCATTTGCCATCATTCTCGACAACAAGGTGCTGAGCGCGCCGGTCATCCGCGAACCGATCACCGGTGGCTCCGGCCAGATCTCGGGCAACTTCACCGCCGAAAGCGCAACCACGCTGTCGGCTCTGCTGCGCGCCGGCGCCCTGCCGGCCAAGCTCACCGTCATCGAGGAGCGCACGGTAGGCGCCGATCTTGGCGCCGATGCCATCAAGATGGGCATCTATTCAGGCCTCGTCGGCTTTGCCCTCGTCGCCCTGTTCATCTTCGTGCTTTACGGCACCTGGGGTATCCTTGCCAACGTCGCCCTGCTGATCCACACGATCCTGACCTTCTCGGCCCTGACGCTTGTCGGCGCCACGCTGACGCTGCCGGGCATCGCGGGTATCGTCCTCGGCATCGGCCTTGCAGTCGACGCCAACGTGCTGATCAACGAGCGTATCCGTGAAGAGACCCGCAAGGGACGCGGAGCCTTTGCCGCTATCGACAACGGTTTCCGTCGCGCCTACTCGACCATCATCGACGGGAACATGACGGCGCTGATTGCCGCCGCCATCCTGTTCTACTTCGGCTCTGGCCCGGTGCGCGGCTTCGCCGTCACCATGGGTCTCGGCCTGATCATCTCGATGTTCACCTCGGTCGCCTTCGTGCGCGTCGTGATGATCGCCATCGCCCGCCGTCGCAAGCTGAAGGTCATCAACATCCAGTCGATGTTCCGGTTCTCACCCTATGACCGGCACATCCAGTTCATGAAGGCCCGCTTTTTCGGCGTCGCAGTGTCGGCGATCCTGTCGCTCGCGTCGATCGGACTGTTCATCTATCCGGGCCTCAACTACGGCGTCGACTTCCGTGGCGGCATCCAGATGTCGGTGAAGACGCAAGGGACGGCCGATCTTTCGACGTTCCGCGAAGGCCTGAACACACTCGGCCTGGGTGAAATCACCCTGCAGTCGTTTGGCGACAAGAACACCATTCTGGTCCGGGCCCAGCGCCAGGATGGCGGCGAGGAAGCCCAGACGGCAGCAGTTACAAAGCTGAAAGCCGAAGTCACCAAGATCGACCCGACAGCAACGGTCGAAGGCACCGATGTCATCGGCCCGAAGGTTTCGGGCGAACTGGCTTGGGCCGGCATCCTGTCGGTGGTTATCGCCAGCTTCGCGATGCTGTTCTACATCTGGTTCCGCTTCGAATGGCCGTTTGCCGTCGGCGCCATCGTGACCTTGGTGCTTGACGTCACCAAGCTGGTGGGCTTTTTCGCTATCACCGGCCTCGACTTCAACCTGACGGCCATCGCCGCGGTGCTGACGATGGTCGGCTACTCGGTCAACGACAAGGTCGTCGTCTACGACCGCATGCGTGAAAACATGCGTCTCTACAAGTCGATGCCCTTGCGCGAGATCATCGACAAGTCGATCAACGAAACCCTCGCCAGAAGCCTTTACACCAACGCTACCGCATTCCTGGCGCTGGTCCCGATGGCGATCTGGGGCGGCAGCGCCGTGTCGAGCTTCGCCATTCCGATGGTGTTCGGCATCCTCGTTGCCGGTGCATCGTCGATCTTTATCGCGGCGCCGATCCTGCTGTTCCTCGGCGACTGGCGCACCCGCCACCGCGCAGTTACCGTCGCAAACGACGCCAAGGCAGCAGAAGCCGAAGCGGCCAAGCCGAAGAAGCAGCTTCCGGCAGCGGAATAAAAAAGAAAGGGCGCCCCGGCAGGAGGCGCCCTTTTTCTTTACTCCATAGCCGGATCAGATCTTTGGACGGTGCAGCGGCAGCCCCGGCTTGGGCGCCGGGATGCGCTCGATGGCGCCGTGCTCCTGTTCGGTGATCAGCACCTGCTTGCCATCGACGGTGAAGGCGACGTTGCTCGGCAGCGTGCCGTTCGTGCGGATATGGCCAGAGAGCTTGCCGGACGTGTCGATCAGGCAGATGTCGCCCTGGCCATACACGGCGCAGTACAGTGTATCGTCGCGATCGAAGGCCAGTCCGGCAGGTCCCTTCAGGCGCGTCCCCATCGGCGAGCGCAGGGCGTGGGCAAAGATTTCCTGCCGGCCGCCAAGCACCTGGCGGTAGATATTCCCCGTCAGCATCTCGCTGTAATAGAGCAAGCCGTTCGAATCGAAGGCAATGCCGCTCGCCAGCAGCAGACCCGCAGCCAGCGACCGGAGCACGCGCCCGTCGGCGGGATCGATCTGGTAGATGCAACCATTGTAGGGCGCATTCAAAAAGTCCGGCCGGATTGTTTGGCCGATGACGAGATCGGCAATCCGAACGCCGGCGTCGCTCATGTACAGAAGCCCGTCCGGACCGAAGGCGAGATCACGCGGCAGGACGAAGGGTCCCGTCTCGCTGCCTTCGATCATCTGCAGCATACGACCTTCGGGCGACAGGCGAACCAGCGAGTTTTCCGGACCGCCAGCCACCCAGAAGCAGCCATCGCCATCGACAGCCAAGCCTGACGGACGTCCTCCCGGTCGGCAGATTTCCCGGCGTTGGCCGTGCGGTGCGATTACCGATACGCACCGGCGGCCGTCTTCCATCTCGACACATGCGATGCGCCCATCCTGCAGTCCGACCGGCCCGTCAGGCTGGTGCAACCCGACTGCAATCGTCTCATTCATTCCGACGCATCTCCCGGGGTACGCAATAACATTAAAGACATTGCTAACCTTTCCGATTCGTTAAGTAAACGATAGCCGACCGCCGTCCCTCTGGGCATCGTTGCGTCAAACAGACCCAAGCTCGCTTGACAGTTTTCGCCGATTCAGAACATTTAACGAACATTCGGGCAATCTAATGGTGCTCCGAAAATCTTCGGAAACTCAATAACGGCATGGCAGCGGCCGCTCCGGAGCAATAGAGGAGAGCCGATGAACGCCGCCTATCTGGAAAAACTCAATCCCGAGCAGCGGCTGGCCGTCGAGCACGGCACCGACATCGACGGAAGCCATGTCTCCGGACCCCTGCTGGTGATCGCCGGTGCCGGCTCCGGAAAGACCAACACGCTCGCCCACCGCGTGGCGCATCTCATCGTCAAGGGCGCCGATCCGCGCCGCATCCTGCTGATGACCTTCTCCCGCCGGGCTGCTGCCGAGATGGGCCGCCGCGTCGAGAAGATCTGCGCCCAGGTGCTCGGCCCGAAAGCCGGGATCATGACGGACGCACTGGCCTGGAGCGGGACATTCCACGGCATCGGCGCGCGCCTGTTGCGCGACTATGCCGAACAGATCGGCCTCGACCCGGCGTTTACGATCCACGATCGCGAAGATAGCGCCGACCTGATGAACCTTATCAGGCACGACCTCGGTTTTTCGAAGACCGAGAACCGCTTTCCGACCAAAGGCACCTGCCTTGCCATCTATTCGCGCGCGGTCAATTCCGAGACGCCGCTGGACCAGGTTCTGCGCGATGTCTTCCCGTGGTGCGCCACCTGGGAGAATCAGTTGCGGGAACTCTTTGCCAGCTATGTCGAGGCGAAGCAGGTGCAGAACGTCCTCGATTACGACGACCTGCTGCTCTACTGGGCGCATATGGTGCATGAGCCGCTGATCGCCGAAGACATTGGCAACCGGTTCGACCATGTCATGGTCGACGAATACCAGGACACCAACCGGCTGCAATCGTCGATCCTGATGGCGCTGAAGCCCGGCGGACAGGGCCTTACGGTTGTCGGCGACGACGCCCAGTCGATCTACTCCTTCCGCGCCGCGACGGTGCGCAACATCCTCGATTTCCCCACATCATTTTCGCCGGCCGCCCGTATCGTCACGCTCGACCGCAACTATCGCTCGACGCAGCCGATCCTTGCCGCCGCCAACGCCGTCATCGATCTCGCCTCGGAGCGCTTTACCAAAAACCTGCGCACCGAGCGGACATCGGCACAGCGCCCGAAGCTGGTGACCGTTCGCGATGAGGCCGACCAGGCCCGCTACATCGCCGACATGGTGCTCGAGAACCGCGAGGGCGGGACAATTCTCAAACAGCAGGCGGTGCTCTTCCGGGCCTCGCACCACTCCGGCCCGCTGGAGATCGAACTGACGCGGCGCAACATTCCGTTCGTCAAGTTTGGCGGCCTGAAATTCCTCGACAGCGCCCACGTGAAGGACATGCTGGCCGCACTGCGCTTTGCCCAGAACCCGCGCGACCGCGTGGCCGGTTTCCGACTGATGCAGCTTCTGCCCGGCGTCGGGCCGTCGACAGCACAAAAAGTGCTCGACCGGATGGACGACGAGGCGAGCCCGATTACCGCGCTGACCGAAATCCCCGCCCCGCCTCGCAGCGGCGATGACTGGACCAGTTTTGTCGAGACCTTGCAGGCGGTGAAATCGGGCAAGGCCGGCTGGCCGGCTGAAATCGGCCTGGTGCGGGAATGGTATGCGCCACATCTGGAGCGCTTGCACGAGGATGCAGCGACACGGCAGGCGGATCTTCTGCAGCTCGAGCAGATCGCCTCGGGCTATCCCTCGCGGGAACGTTTTCTGACCGAACTGACACTCGACCCGCCGGATGCGACGAGCGACCAGGCCGGAGTTCCGCTGCTCGACGAAGATTATCTCATCCTCTCGACCATCCATTCCGCCAAGGGCCAGGAATGGACCAAGGTATTCATGCTGAACGTCATCGACGGCTGCATTCCCTCGGATCTCGGCGTCGGCACCAGCGCCGAGATCGAGGAGGAGCGTCGGCTGCTCTACGTGGCGATGACCCGCGCCAAGGACAATCTAGACCTGGTGCTGCCACAGCGCTTCTTCGTCCACGGCCAGAACGCCCAGGGCGACCGCCACGTCTATGCCAACCGCACCCGCTTCATTCCTGCGACGCTGCTACAGTTCTTCGAAGTCTGCGGCTGGCCCACCGCCCGCTCAGACTCACCCGCCGCGCAGCAGGCAAGGCAGATCCGGGTGGATGTCGGCGCGCGGATGCGAGGGATGTGGCGGTAGCGGCGGTCCCTCATAGCGGCGCCAAGACCAAGTGGAATGTTCCGTTCGACGTCTTCCGGATTGAGTTTCCATTGCCGTCTATAACGCCTCTGACCATGCGGCGCATGTTGGAGAAGCCAGCGAAGGTCACCGTATCCACCGGTTCATCAAGCCGGATAGAGACGGAATAATATTTCCCCGTGGAGGACAAAGCGTTGATCGCGCCTTTGAAAACCTGTCCAAGATACCGCCCCTGCACCCTTTGACGCAGGAAAAAAGGCGCAGGCACTGCCTTTGCCAGGCGTGCCGACAGGGTGTTCCAATCGCGAGCATCGGACTGATGCGCAATCACCTCGAGTGCCTGGCCATGACCCAAACTTAGACCCTGGAGAGCTAAGGCGGTCTTCAGTTTATTTGCTTGCGCTTTGGCTTCCGCGATGGTTCTGACAGTCATGACGGGCTCCCCATGCCACTCAGGCCTATCCCGCCCGTGAGCCTACGCGTTTTCAAGGCAGCAGACAGCACCAGCAGAGCGACAATCGCGGTGAGACTATCTGCCAGCGGATAGGCGAACCAGATAAGATCGGCGCCCCCTATCGCTGCAATAACCGCGATGAGCAACGGCAGCAGCACGAACGGCTTGGCTACCGTCAGCAAGCCCGCCAGCGCCGGTTGGCCCACGGCCTGGAAATACATTCCGAAGACAAAAATCGGTCCTGAAACCAGATAGAACGCCGCCATAGGCCGAAAAAGCCTTCCGGTTTCGGCAATCACATCGGGATTTGAGACAAACAATGCGCCGACCCTACCCCCGGCGCAGAGCAGAAAAACTTCCACTGCAAAACAATAGACCAATACGGTTGTCGCCGCGATCCAAAGGGCCTTGTCGGCGCGGGCGGAGAAGCCGGCACCAACATTGTTGCCGACGACGCTCTGCATAGCCACCGCGATCGCCATGATCGGCAAAAACGCGAAACCGAAAACGCGGGTCACGATGCCATAGGCGGCGATGGATTTCTCGTAATCTACGCTGATGCCGAGACGCAGGGCAAGAAGCACGGCCGTTCCCGAAAGTGCTATGCCTATGAAACCCAGACTGACCGGCGCTCCTAGCGCCAGCAGCCGTCGCCATTCCCCTGTCCAGCGGTTCCGCCAGAGGCTCCCAAGGGGCATCATCCCGTCGACAAACGGGCGCAAGCCGACCAACAGTCCCAACCCTATTGCCTGCGCGAGTATCGTGCCGAGCGCCGATCCAGCGATCCCGAGTTCTAGCAGCACGATCATGAAGTAGTTCAGCACAATATTGATGAGCGTCACGGCAAGCGACATGAGCGCCATCAACCCCGCTTTTCCCTCGTTCCTCCAGGCATCGGCGTGAATCCCCAACAGGAACTGCACCGGAGTTCCGAATATGCTAATCGCCAGAAAGACCCAGACCATTTCCGCAACCGATCTGTCGGAGCCGGCACTTCGCAAGGCAAAGCTCCATCCTCCCGCCAGAAATATCAGGATCAGCATTGCGGCGATGAGCAGGGCAAGCCCATGGGCGGCCGCAAAGGTCGCGGCAGCGGCCTGGCGGGCAGCGGCGCCAAGCTGGCGAGCCAGGAAACTGGACATCCCGGCGCTGACGAGCGTGGAGAGGGCAATGGTTAGCATGAGCACGGGGAAGGCGATGCCGACCGCTGCCATGGCTTTCGTGCCGACGAACCGACCGAGGAATGCGGCGTCGACGATACCAAGAAGCCCATTCATCAGCATGATGGCAGCCATGGGCAAGGCGGTAGCGGCAAATATTTTGTGCACAGGCGCAGTCAGAAATAGGTTGTCGTCAGAATGTCCTGTGGACATTGCTCACTCCTCCAGAGAGGCATTTCGGCTGAGGATGGGAGCCCGCATTGCCACCACCGAAATGCTTCGAGGGTGAGGATAATCTGTCTGCCGAACTTCACCGTGACTTGCGTCTGCAGGCGGCAGGTGTTCGTAACCCGTGCCACTTCAATCACTGCGGGAAATCTTTGTCAACGAGCCAGTTTCCGGGGGACTTCGCTTCAAGAGCCGCGGAGGGGTGCCGGGGCTCCGAATTCTGGCGGATTTAGCCGACAAGCTTTGGTGTGCCTCACACTGGTCTGGAGAGCAGGCCCGTGGCCAGTGCCTGAAACGCGTCGATGGCCTTCGGGAGGACGGTCTCGGCATCTTCACTTGCAGCGACCCACAACGCGGCATTCAGCGCAGCCCCGCTGAGAAGTCGGGCAACCGCTTCGGCATCCAGGGGCTTGAGTATCCCTTTTTCCATAAGCCTTTGCACCGCCTGCCTTGTCACATCGAGGCAGTTGTCCTGACTGGGCCATTTCGATGGGTCTCCGAGGACAGCGGGGCCGTCCAGCAGAACAATCCTTTGAACCTCGGGGTCAAGCGCCATCTGGATATAGGCCGTCGCCTCCGCGAGCAGACCCTGCCACTCGTCTGATTGGGCCGCACCAATCGCCTTGGCCCGTTGCGCCATCTCTGAATCAATCTCGTTGACCACGGCGGCGAGCAGTCCGCGCTTGTCTCCGAAGTTGTGGTACAGCGCGCCGCGCGTCAGGCCAGCATCAGCCGTCAATTCGTCCATGGACGCGGCGAAATAGCCTTTTTCCGCAAACGCCTTGCGCCCGGCGGCAATGAGCTTGCCGCGGTTTTCTTCCATCGTCTCGGCGCGCCGCTTTGCCATTCATCATTCCAATTTCACATACGTACCGTATATAGATTGACATACACGTCGTATGTCATCTACTTTCGCATACGCAACGTATCTCAAATTGTCCGCCGTGGGAAGCCTGATGGCGAAGCTCCCACGGTGGCCAGAAGGAATAAAATGACCACGCGAAACGCAATATTTCCACCTCATAGACATGCGCTCTACGAAGCACACGGCTATTCGGCAGCGATTCAGTCCGGCGACCTGCTGTTTGTCTCCGGCCAGGTCGGCAGCCGCATCGACGGGACACCTGAACCCGAATTCCAGGGCCAGGTTGAACGTGCCTTCGAGAACCTGGCTGCCGTGCTCAAAGCAGCGGGCTGCACCTTCGAGGATGTGATGGATGTCACGACGCTCCACACCGATCCGCAGAACCAGTTCGACACCATCATGCCGGTCAAGCAGCGCTACTTCGGGGAAAAGCCTTATCCAGCCTGGACTGCCGTCGGGGTGACATGGCTCGCCGGCTTTGATTTCGAGATCAAGGTGATCGCGCGCCTGCCGGCAAAGGCTTAGATTCGACCGCGGTGTTGTCTCACTGCTGATACGAACCCGAAACCGGCGATGGCTGCCAGGGCTGCGGGCAGCCATCGCGAATTGCGACCCTTGCCGAGGACGGGCGCGCGAATGCGGGCATGTGGCGGCAGCGGTCAGACTTTGCCCGCACTCACCTCTGCGACGATGGCATCGATATCGGCGATCACCTCACGCAGGTAACCGATCTCGGCCCGTAACCGGTGCTGCCCGTGCTTAAGCGCCGATCGTTTGGTGATGCCGATGTAGGGAGCCGCCCAGTCGTTGATGCGATTGGCTTCCGCTAGCTGCGCTTCGAGCGCCTTCAACCTGATATCGAGGAGGCGCGGCAGTTCGGCGGCGCTGGCGGGGTCGAGCCGGATCAGGGCAAGGTCGAACGGGTCGTGTTTGTACCAGATGTCGGTGAGGCCCGAACGGCGGAGATCGGCGAGAACGCGCCGACCCTCGTCAGTGATCTCATAGATCTGCCGCACGGGGCGATTGCCATCACGCTCTTCGCTGATCTGACGAAGAAGCTTCTCCTCCGCCAGCCTCGACATTGCTCCGTAGACGGCTCCGACCGATATGTCGGTCCAAAGCGATACATAGCGGTTTTCGGCTTCTAGCCGGAGCCGATGGCCATGCATGGGCCCGAGCAGATCGAAGGACGACAGAATGAACAAGCGAATTGACGACATCTTACTCTCGCGATACTACTCTCGCAGGAGTATTCCCCTGCATCCCGATTTGTCGGGTATCTTTTCAAGGAGTAGAACGACATGAAGGCAAGCGGCAACACAATCCTCGTCACAGGCGGCGGTTCGGGCATTGGACGTGCGCTTGCCCAGCGCTGGCACGATGCCGGCAATCGCGTCATCGTCACCGGGCGCCGCCGCGAGATGCTGGAAGAAACAGCGCAGGATCGGGAAAATATCTTCGTCCACGAACTCGACATCGACGATGCCGCTGCGATTGAAGCAGGCGTCGGCGTGATCGTCGCTGCCTATCCGGACCTGAATGTGCTGGTGAACAATGCCGGGACCTACAAGAGCGAAAATCCGACCCGGAAGCGCGACCTCGCCGACGCGGAACGTATGATCGTGACCAATGTGCTGGGTCCGATCCGGATGACGAATGCGCTGATCGACCACCTCTCCGCGCAAAGCCATGCGACGATCATCAATGTTTCGTCCGGGACCGCCTTCGTGCCCTACCCGGCCTCGCCCACCTACAGCGCCTCCAAGGCAGCGATCCACTCCTACACTGCCGCCATCCGCCCGCTGCTCAAGGGACGGGTCGAGATCATCGAGATCATTCCGCCTCAGGTGCAGACCGAGCTGACACCTGGTCAATCCCTGGACCCGAACTCGCAGCCGCTCGGCGAATTTGCCGACGAGGTCTTGGCATTGCTCCATGGCAATGGCGACCAATCGCCGGAAGAAGTGAGCGTCGAGCGTGTGCGCTACTTTCGCAATGCCGAACGGGCGGGACAATTCGACGAGGTGCTGGCGATGATGGTCGAATATACGCCCAAGGACTGAGCGGGGGCGACGCAGCCGTTTTTACCGGTCGAACAGCTTTGCCTCGGACACCTCAAGGAAGCGTTCCAGCGCCGCCTCGTCCACCGCATCGAGGCTGTCGGGGGACCATTGCGGATTGCGGTCCTTGTCGATGATGGCGGCGCGGATACCCTCGTAGAAATCGGTAGTCTTGAGGATCTGGCGGCAGGCGCCGAGTTCCCGCTCCAGACATTCGGATAGATCCCGGCTCTTCCGCCCGGCGCGCAGCAGGAGCAGCGTCAGCTTCAGGCTGGTCGGGGAGCGCGTGGCGATGGCTTTCAGGCTGTCGGCGGCGAAGGCGTCAGGCTCCATGGCCAGCGCCGCCATGATGGCCTCGACGCTGTCATGGGCAAACGCACGGCCGATCGTCACGGCGTTGGCGACGAAGATGCCGTCTTCCGGCGGCGTGGCAAAGGCTGCAATTGCCGTATGGACGTCTTCCGCCGAAGCGCCCGGCGGCAATCCGCCAATGGCAGCAAGCACTTCGGCGAGGTCCTGCGAGGCTACGTGATGGTCGGCAAGGCCGGCATCGATCGCATCCGCAGCGCCGATGGCAAGGCCTGTCAGGGCAAGCCAGGTGCCGGTCTCGCCTCCATCGCGGGAGAGCAGCCACGTGGCGCCGACATCGGGGAAGTAGCCGATACCGGTCTCGGGCATAGCCAGGCGCGTCCGCTCGGTAACGATGCGGTGGCTGCCATGGGAGGAGAGGCCGACGCCGCCACCCATGGTGATGCCGTCCATCAGTGCCACATAGGGTTTCGGGTATTCGGCAATCATCCGGTTGAGCCGGAATTCCTCGCGCCAGAAGCTGGTGGCGTCCTTGCCGCCGGCGCTGCCGCTCTGATGCAGGGCGCGGATGTCGCCGCCGGCACAAAGTCCTCGCTCGCCCTCGCCCATGATAGCGACACTGGCAATCGCCGGATCGGCGGCGAAGCTTTCGAGGCTGCCGGCTATGGCCCGAACCATGGATAGCGTCAGGCTGTTCAGCGCCTTCGGTCGGTTAAGCCGGATGACGCCGACCGAGCCGTTGCGTTCGATGATGATCTCGTCTGCTGCCTGCATTGCCGAACTCCGCCCCTTTTTGCGAAGGAGATGGGCACCCTCTACCGGTCTGTCCAGCGCCATCTGAGAATAAGACGCCGGGATTGACAAGTACGGCGACAGACGCACGCGCACTGTGCATTCCGTTGCGATATCAGCAGACGGCGGCGACGGGGGCTGGGGTCGTGAACCGGTCGGCCTCGCGGCGCTGCGCCAGATGATTTTCCCAGGCGAGCGACGAGCGCACGATGGTTTCCATGCAGTTGCGCCGTGGCGTCCAGCCGAGCACATCGCGAGCGAAGCTTGCATCGGCAACGACGCAGGCTGCATCGCCCGGCCGGCGCGGCGCGTGGTTTATCCGGAAGGCGCGTCCGTGAACCCGCGTCACCATGTTGAGCACGTCGAGGACGGAATAGCCCATGCCATAGCCGCAATTGGCAATCAGCGAAGGCCCGCCTGCCCTTAGGTGCTGCAGGGCCTTCAGGTGCGCCTCGGCGAGATCGCTGACATGAATGTAGTCGCGTACGCCGGTGCCGTCATGGGTCGGATAGTCGGTGCCATAGATATCGACGGCCGGGCGCCGGCCGAGTGCTGCCTCGCAGGCCACCTTGACGAGATGCGTGGCACCTTCCGTCGACTGGCCGGTGCGGCCTTCCGGGTCGGCTCCGGCGACGTTGAAATAGCGCAGTGCGACATAGCGGAAATCGTAGGCAGCAGCGGCGTCGCGCAGCATGTACTCCGACATCAGCTTGGAGAGCCCATAGGGTGTTTCCGGATTGAGCGAGGCAGTTTCCGGCACCGGTTCGCCCGTCGGCTGCGGCCCGTAGACGGCAGCTGTGGAGGAGAAGACAAAATGGCGAACCCCTGCCCTGACGGCAGCGCTCATCAGCACGCGCGTCTTGCCGGTGTTGTTCTCGTAGTAGGCGAGCGGATCCTTGATCGAGGACGAGACAATGGCCGAGCCCGCGAAATGGACGATCGCTTCGATATCGTTTTCGGCAAAGATCTTTTGCAGCACGGTCTCGTCGGCTGCATCGCCCAGGTAAAAACGCGCAGCCGGTGCCACAGCCCAGCGGAAGCCGGTCGACAGTCTGTCGATCACCACCACGTCCTCGCCGGCATCCAGCAAGGTCCAGACCATATGGCTGCCGATATAGCCGGCACCGCCCGTTACCAATATCGCCATGTCTTGCATCCCTGGCTTGTCATCGCGGGAGCATTGGCTCGCGTCATTTGATATTTGATTATCAATCCACCTTTCCACAACTTTAAGGGTCGGAGAATGGTGGCGTAGTTAGCAATGTCTTGATGAGATAGACAGGCTTTTAGCGAATTTGCGCGGAAGAACACACTCCTGAGCCTGTGCCGGGAGTGTGGAGACTTTCGCGTGGGCGATCAGAGGCTGAGGATATACTTGCTCAACCGCTCTGCGGCGTCGGTGATCTGTCGGGGATCGCGCAGGAAGCAGGCGCGCAGGAACAGTTCCCCGCCAGCCCCAAACGCCGTTCCCGGTGCCAGGCCGACGCCGGTCTTGTCGACAATATCGAGCGCTGCCTGGCGGCTGTCGGTAATACCGTCGATCTTGAGGAAAGCGTATAGCGCGCCGTCGGGCTTCAGCGTCTCGACGCGGTTGGTGGCAACCAGTGCCTCGCAGAGGATATCCCGCGACAGCGTCGCCTTTTCGATGTTGCTCTCCACGAACACGTCGCCGGCATTAAGCGCAGCGACCGCGCCCATCTGCATGAAGTGGGCAACGCCAGATGTCGAATATTGCACGAGGTTCTCCAGCACCTGCCCGGTTTCAGGCGGCGCGACGATCCAGCCGATGCGCCAACCGGTCATCGACCAGTTCTTTGAGAAGGAATTGACGAAGAGGATGCGATCATCCGGCTGCCTGGTATCGAGCAGCGATGGCGCGCGACCGCCTGCGTAGTGAAAACGCGCGTAGATCTCGTCGGCCATGATCCAGAGACCGTGCTTGCGGGCGAGCGCCAGGATCGTGGTCAGATCCTCACGGCTCGCAGTCCAGCCGGTGGGGTTGGACGGTGTATTGAGAAACAGGCCCTTGGTTTTCGGCGTGATGGCGGCCTCGATGCGACCGATATCGAGGGCCCACTTGCCGCCTTCGAAATCGAGCTGGACACCGACCGAGCGTGCGCCGGCGATTTCGAGGGCCGCTGCAATGTTCGGCCAGGCCGGGGTCAAATAGATCATCTCGTCGCCCGGCGAGGTAATCGCCTGGACGGAGAGCTGGATCGCCTGCATGCCTGAACCGGTGACGTAGAAATTGTCGGGTGAGAGCGCCACGTTGAAATGACGGGCATAATAATCCGATAGCGCTTGGCGCAATTCCGGGATGCCGCGCTGCCAGGTGTAGAAGGTGTCGCCGGCGGCAAGCGAGGCCATGGCGGCCTGGTTGATGAAATCAGGCGTCGACAAATCACCCTCGCCAACCCAGAGCGGCAGCAGGCCTTCCCGCCCACGTGCATAGTTGAGGACTTCGACGATACCGCTTTCGGGGGCTGCAAGCGCGCGCGGGCTGAGGCTGTTTACGATGGACATGCTGGGGTCTCCGGTTAGCCGCCTTCATAAGGCAGTTCGACGCGGAAATCCCATGACTTTGCTTGGATGACCAATCGATTTCAGTGATGGAAGAAACCCCACCGCAATGCGGCGGGTTCCGGTAAACACGATCATACGGCAGTCCGGCTGGCGAGAAGGTCGCGAATTTCTGTCAGCAGCGCGACGTCGGCCGGCGGAGGTGCCGCGGCTGTTGTCGTTTCTTCCTTGCGCTCCACCTGCCGGCGCAGCGCGTTGACGCCCTTGACCATCATGAAAATGATCCAGGCGAGAATCAGGAAATTGATGAGCACGGTGATGAAGTTGCCGTATGCAAAGACTGCGCCTTGCGCGCGCGCGGCTGCCAGTGTCGGCGCATTGACTGCACTCGAAAGGCCGATGAAATAGTTCGAGAAATCGAAGCCCCCGAAAACCGCGCCGACGACCGGCATGATGATGTCGTCCACCAGCGATTTGACGATGCCGCTGAATGCGCCGCCGATGATCACGCCAACGGCAAGGTCCATGACGTTGCCACGGGCGATGAAAGATTTGAATTCATTGAGCATGGACGCCCCCCTTTAGGATTGGCAGTACGTTGATCCCGATTTGATTAGCAACATCTTTTGCGACTGAATTCAATAGTCATTCTGCAACCGGGAGAGTGGCGTGCAGCCTCATATTCAAGTTGAGCCCCATCCAACTGTGGCGAAAATACGACAGCTTGGCGCAGAATGGTAACTCCTGGCAACACTCGGGGTGCTCGTTTGATCTCGCTCAAACCCGGCCTCCCGCCAGCGCGCGATGATTGCCCTTCAGGAAGCAATTCCGCTTACGAAGGACGTAGATCCATGAAATTTTATAAACCGATCAGGATATTGTTGGCTGCCGGAATGCTGGCAGTGGCGACATCGGCCGGTGCAGCCGACACCACCGTAGATCCGTCGATATCCCTGCAGGCGCAAAGCCCCTGGCAGATCAGGCTGAGGGCGCTTGGCGTCATTCCGCGCGATTCAGGCCGGGTCGACGGTATCGACGGCTCCGGATTGTCGTTTTCCAATACCGTTATCCCGGAACTGGATGTGTCCTATTTCTTCAACGACAACATTGCCGTGGAACTGATACTTGGCACCACCAAATCGACAGTCCATGGCCAGGGATCGATTTCCAGCCTCGGAAATATCGGCAAGACCTGGATGTTGCCACCGACACTGACGCTGCAGTACCACGTCACCAGCCTCGGCGCGTTTCGCCCCTATGTCGGCGCCGGCATCAACTACACGATGTTCTATAACCAGTCCGGCAACAGCGCCGACAGCCTCAATGTGAAGAACACGTTCGGCGTCGCCTTCCAGGCAGGCTTCGACTACATGCTGGACCAACACTGGGGCCTGAACGTCGATGTCAAGAAACTGATCCTGCGGCCAGACTTCGACGCGACCGTTGGAGGAAGCCATGTCAGTGGCAAGGCCAACCTCGATCCTCTCATGATCGGCACCGGCATCACCTACCGCTTCTGACAGGCAGGCAGCACTCCACCGCGAACTGCCAAATGCAAAAAGGCCGGGACAAAGCCCGGCCTTTCCAGTCTGTCGTCACGGACGCTGGCAAAGCCTGCCGCCCGTGATGAAAATGTCTTAGGCTGCCTGAAGGCGGTCTGCAGACATCTTGCCCGAACGCTTGTCAGCAACGAGCTCGTAGGAGATCTTTTGACCTTCCTGGAGTTCGCGCATGCCGGCGCGTTCAACGGCCGAGATGTGTACGAAAACGTCGGCTGCGCCGTCGTCAGGCTGAATGAAGCCGAAGCCCTTGGTTGCGTTGAACCACTTAACTGTACCTGATGCCATAACGATATCCTTTTCGAATCGCGAGTAGAGAAGAACGCAACCCGGAAAACGCCCGGATCGCGGTGAAAACCGATTTTGAAGGGAAGTTCGCCAGCAACGGCTGGAATGGCCGCAACAAAGTTCATCTAGCAAGATCGATGGCGACGTTTATATCCGACCTCCGTCGCTGTTTCAAGCCACGGCGAGTGCAAAGTCTCACCGCCGAAAGCCTGTTACTCATACGGGTGCATTGATCGGTTGCCGGAAGGCCTTGCACGCCCGACGTTTGGATGGGGCAACGGCGTGGCGGGCGCGGCCCAAAAAAATGCAAATTCAACCTGGAATGGCTCTGTCAAAGTCTAAAATCCCAGGTCCACTTCCACCTTTGAGCGATGGCTCCCGAAGCGTCACGAATCAACGATTGCAGCAACTTTCAGGTCGTTCCCGGAAGTGGTTAGCGATACTCAATGCATTCACATTGTCGACACGCTAACCGCGATTTCCAGCAACCGATTATCCATGGAGCTTTCAAACTACGAGGGATCATTACTGTTAGTGTATAAACAGACAGCCAGGCTTTGCTTTTTCATGCGTTATTTCGTTTATTTCTAATGCTGGAATGGCACTGACTTGCGAAAGCGCAATTTTTTGCCGCGATATTCCGGCTGTTCATTGGCAATTTTAGAGATACATGGCCTCCTCTTTAGAATTAAGAATTACTTAGAAAGTATGTCCTACATTTTATTCGACTGATATGCATGGCTGAGTCGTCATCCAGCAGAGGTCAGCGGGTTTCGTGGGTAGGGCGCCTCTGTCAAAAATCGGCAGCATCCTCACCGTCCGCTTCTCACGGTCTGCCCGGTGAATGATTTGCTCGTGGCACCCCTCCCCGAAAAACAGATTTGCCGGAGTTGCAGGTGAAACACATATCTATCATTGGAAAATTTTTGCTCATCATGGCAGGCTTCGGGCTCTTTGCCATCGGCGTCTCGCTCTATTCAGGCCAGCAGCTCAGCAGCATCGACACGGGCTACAGTGCGCTGCTGGATCACGAGTCGGCAGCCGCGCTTAATTCGGCCCGAGCCAACCGCAGTTTGCAAACCGCGCGGGCGTCGATCGGCGATATCTTGATGGCGAATACGGACGAGCTCAATGCGCGCTCCGAGAAAAGCCTCAAAGAGGCTAGCGATGGCTTTGTCAAATTCATGGACCAAGCGATCGCTGCGTTACCCGAGAACGCTTCGCTGCCCCAACTGAAAACGGAAGGCATCCAAATTCTTTCCACGACCTGCGCAACAGCGATTGTTGCTGGTCGAGCTGCCACTAGTCCCACCGACGTTCTCGCTTCACAGCAACTTTTCCTGAGCCAGTGCCAACCTGCATTCGCTGCAATCTCTCCGAAATTTTCGTCTTTCGTCACTGACATTGCGGATGCGTCTTCCAAGGAAAGCGACCGGCTTACCAGTGTCACAAACGGTACGATCATGACGACCCTGATCATCGTCGCCGTTGGCCTTGTCGCGGTGCTCGTGCTTGGCTTCCTCGCCGTTCGCTCGTGGCTTGTCAGCCCGATCCAGAAATTGGCCAAAACCATGAATGTGCTTGCCAATGGCAACCTCGACGCAACAGTCGACGGCGTGGATCGGCGCGACGAGATCGGCACCATGGCCAAGGCGGTCCAGGTGTTCAAGGATAATGGACTGCGTGCCAAGGAACTCGAGCGGGATGCCGAACAGACCCGCACCGCAAGCGAGGCCGAACGCAGCCGCGTCGCCCAGGCCGATCGCCAGCGAGCCCAAGAAATGGCCCAGGCGACCTCGGGGCTTGCAAACGGGCTCAAGCATCTCTCGAGCGGCGACCTGACCTTCCGCCTCGACGAAGCATTTGCCGGCGACTTCGAAAGCCTGCGTGCCGACTTCAATGCTGCCGTCGACCAGCTTGCCTCCAGCTTGCGGTCGGTCTCCATTGCAACGGGATCCATTGACAACGGTGCGCGCGAAATCAGCCAGAGTGCCGACGATCTTTCCAGGCGCACGGAACAGCAGGCTGCATCGCTCGAGCAAACTGCGGCGGCACTCGACCAGATCACCATCAACGTTGCCAACTCCTCGAAGCGGACTGAAGAGGCGCGCCACGTGGCGATCGAGGCCAACAAGTCGGCGCGGCGCTCCGGCGAGGTCGTTTCCAACACGGTCGTTGCCATGCAGCGCATCGAGCAATCCTCCAACCAGATCTCCAGCATCATCGGCGTCATCGACGAGATCGCCTTCCAGACCAACCTTCTGGCCTTGAACGCAGGTGTCGAAGCCGCTCGTGCCGGCGAGGCGGGCAAGGGCTTTGCGGTCGTGGCCCAAGAAGTCCGCGAACTCGCGCAGCGGTCGGCCCAGGCCGCCAAGGAGATCAAGGATCTGATCCGCAATTCCGGCGAGGAGGTCAGCAATGGCGTCAAGCTCGTGCAGGAAACCGGACAAACCCTGAAGATCATCGAAGAACAGGTCATATCGATCAACACACAGCTCGATTCGATTGCGACATCCGCCAAGGAACAGTCGGTGGGGCTGGCTGAAGTCAACACGGCGGTCAACCAGATGGACCAGGTGACCCAGCAGAACGCCGCCATGGTCGAAGAATCGACCGCTGCAAGCGCCGCTCTGGCCGGGGAAGTCGAACGGTTGCGCGAGATCATCTCCGAATTCAATGTCGGCGGAGGCCGCGAAGCAACGCCGATGCGCCGTCCGGAAGTGGCCCATGCCAGCCACAAGCCCGTTCCTTCGCCCGCACGACGCATGCTTTCCAAGGTTGCCGGCGCCGTCGGCCTCGGAGGCGGCAGCTCCGCTGCAGCAGAGAACTGGGAAGAATTCTGAGCCCGTCGACGATCAAAGCCTGACACAGCACTCGAATTACCAAGAGGCCGGCCGCCAAGTCATTGATGGCCGGCCTTCCGCATTTTCGCCTGACGACGACGATCGTCGCCGCGCAGCACTTGCGGCCGATGAGAGCTATCCTGGCAAAACATGCACGCCGTGCTTTTCATCAGCAATCCTTCACATAGTCTGGAACAACCTGTTCGAACACTGGTTGGTTGTCTGTAAAAACAAACCAGGGAGATACCCAATGTATTCCAAGATCTTGGCAGTGACTGCTCTGACGCTCGCAATGGCAACAAGCGCGATGGCAGCCGGCACCGGCAGCCCAGGTAGCAGCTCCGGGACATCCGGCGCCTCCGGTTCCAGCTCGGGCAGCGATAGCACAGGCAATGGCACCAGCACCGGAACGCCCGGCTCGAACACGGGAACCGGCGGCACAAGCGGTGGCATGACGAATGGCACCGGCACCAACAGCGGCGGCAGCAACGGCGACGGCAAGTCGCAGGATTGCAACGCTACAAAAACCAACAAAAATACGACGAATATGAAGTCCGACTCCGACAGCGCGCAGACCTCGAACTGCCAGTAATTTTATATTGGCTGATCAGCCCCGAGACCGACAGCCCCGAACTCCGCGGGGCTGTCTTCTATTTCGGACGTCAGGCAAATGGCACGTAATTGTCGCAAAATTGACAAAGTTCGTTTGACTTTCTGCGGAATATCGAACTAAATAATATACATGGTTGGGAGACCATGCGGAGGAGGATTTCATGAGCGATCGTGCAAAAGCATATGTCATAGCTTTCGAACTGTCTGCCTGCATCTGGGCAGCCATCGGGCTAATCGTCTGGAGCAGCCTCTGATCCACCGGCACAGAGCCGATTGCCTGATGCGCGAGAAAAGCGACGCTGCCGCTTTTCACCTTTGATCACATGATTTCGACGACGCTTTCGTCGCTACGACCGTTCCCGAAATGCGGCGATAGTCAACCTGACTTATGTCAGGCTGCGTTCTCCATCTTGTACGGATCGAACCGTCCGTAGAACGTTTCCCCGCTTGCGGCCATCTCGACCAGCAGCGGCGTCGGCTTGAAATGGTCGCCGTGTTCAGCCGCCAGTTTTTCGCAAAGCGCCACGAACGTCTTTGCTCCCATTCCATCGATGTAGGACAGCGTGCCGCCGGTGTAAGGCGCGAAGCCGAAGCCGAGGATGGAGCCGACATCGGCCTCGCGGGGGTCGGTGACAATGCCCTCTTCCATCGTCCGGGCAGCTTCGAGCGCGATTGTCACCAGCATGCGCTGCTTCATGACCCCGACATGCACATCCTCAGGCTTCTTTTGAGAGAAGAATTCCTTCAGGCCGGGCCAAAGCGTCTTCTTCGCCGGTTTGGCAGGATAGTCGTAGAAACCACGCCCGTTCTTGCGGCCCCGACGGTCGAGTTCGTCGACCATACGGTCGATGAGCTTGATGTGCTCGGGATCGACGGCGGCAGGCCCGAGATCGGCTACCGTTGCCTTCAGGATCTTCTGGCTGAGATCGATGGCCACCTCGTCGTTCAGCGACAGCGGTCCGACGGGCATCCCGGCCATCTTGGCGGCATTCTCGATCATGGCCGGCGGCACGCCTTCGATCAGCATGTCATAGGCCTCATGGATGTAACGGAAGACACAGCGGTTGACGTAGAATCCACGGGTGTCGTTGACGACAATAGGCGTCTTCCTGATGGCGGCGACGAAATCCAGCGCCACGGCCAGTGCACGGTTGCCGGTCTCCTTGCCCATGATGACCTCGGTCAGCATCATCTTTTCCACTGGAGAGAAGAAGTGGATGCCTATGAAATTGGACTTGCGCTTCGAGTTTTCCGCCAGTCCCGAGATCGGCAGCGTCGAGGTGTTGGAGGCAAAGATCGCCGTCTCGGGCAACACCCCCTCAACGGCCTCGATCACAGCTTTCTTGACATCGCGGTCCTCGAACACGGCCTCGATGACGAGATCGGCATCGCCTAGATTGCTGTAATCGGCTGACGGCGTGATGTTGGCAAGCAGGGCTGCGCCCTCCTCCTGCGTCAACCGACCCTTTGCGATGGCATCCTTGACGAGCCCCTCGCCGGTCGCCTTGCCCTTGTTGGCGGCGTCCATATCACGGTCGATCAGGGTTACGCGCAGGCCCGCTGCGGCTGTGACATACGCGATGGAGGCGCCCATGAAGCCGGCGCCGACGATGCCGACATGGCGCAGGACCGTCTTTGGGATGCCGGCCGGGCGACGGGCGCCCTTGCCGAGCTCCTGCATCGAGACGAACAGCGAGCGGATCATCGAGAACGCTTCGGTCGTCCGCAGGACCTCGGTGAAGTAGCGCTGCTCGATCTTCAGGCCGAGGTCAAAGGGTACCTGCAGGCCTTCGTAAACGCATTTGAGGATGGCGAGCGCGCCCGGATAATTTCCCGCTGTCTCGCGGCGGAGAATGGCGGGCGCTGCCGGCCAGAGTTGGGCCGAGGCCGGCGTCCAGATCCCGCCGCCGGGAACCTTGAAGCCTTTTTCGTCCCACGGAGCGACGGGTTTCAGTCCATCCCTGATCATCTGCCTTGCCGCAGCGATCAGCTGATCCGGTTCGACGACCTGATGCACGAGGTTCATCGCCTTGGCGCGCGCCGGAGACAGCGAGGCGCCCGTCGTCATCATCTGCAGGGCGTCCTGGGCATTGGCAAGCCGCGAGACCCGCTGCGTTCCGCCAGCGCCCGGGAAGATACCGACCTTGACCTCCGGCAGCGCCAGCTTGACATGCTTGGCGCTGGAGACGACACGGCCATGGCAGGCGAGCGACATCTCGAAGGCACCGCCCATGCAGGTGCCGTTGATCGCCGAAACCCATGGTTTGCCGCAGGTTTCGAGCTTGCGGAAAAGGCCTGTCATGCGGCCCACAAGGTCGAACAGCTTTTGTGCCGCCGTCGCAGGGTCTCTCGCCTTCTCATCATTGTAGAAGGTGAACATCGACTTGATCATCGACAGATCGGCGCCCCCGGAAAAACTGGCCTTGCCCGAAGTGATGACCACGCCCTTCACGGCAGCATCGGCGACGCTTGCATCAATGATGGCGTCAAGCTCTCCCATGACCTCGGCTGTGAACACATTCATCGACTTTCCCGGCATATCCCAGGTGACCAGCGAAATGCCGTCTGCATCAGTCTCGACAGTGAAATTGGTGTAGCTGCTCATCGCGGGATTCCTCTCCCAGTAAATGTTCGTGGTTGCCGGGTTGCACACTCACTCGCTTGCCCCCATCAGGGGGGGGTGCGGAGAAAGCCATCAGACCCTTTCGATGATGGTGGCGGTGCCCATGCCGGCGCCGATGCAGAGGGTAACCAGGGCGACGTTGAGATCCCGGCGCTCCAGCTCGTCGAGCACTGTACCGAGGATCATCGCACCGGTGGCGCCGAGCGGATGGCCCATGGCGATGGCGCCGCCATTGACGTTGATTTTGCCATGATCGATGTCGAAAGCCTGGCAGTAGCGCAGAACGACGGCGGCAAAAGCCTCGTTGAGTTCGAAAAGATCGATATCCGCCAGCGACAGGCCGGAACGCTTGAGCAGCTTCTCGGTCACATCGACTGGCCCTGTCAGCATCAGTGCCGGGTCGGAGCCGATGTTGGCGAAAGCCTTGACGCGGGCCCGGGGTTTTAGTCCCATGCTCCCGCCACCAGCCCTGGAGCCGAGCAGTACGACGCCTGCGCCGTCGACGATGCCGGAGGAATTGCCGGCATGGTGGACGTAGTTGATGCGCTCGATTTCCGGATGCGCCTGGATACCGACGGCCTCGAAGCCGCCCATTTCACCGGGCATCTGGAAGGACGGATTGAGGGCGCCGAGCGCCTGCATATCCGTGCCGGGGCGCATGTGCTCGTCATGGGCAAGGATGGTCAGGCCGTTCTGGTCCTTGACCGAAATGACGGACTTGTCGAACCAGCCGCTTTTCCAAGCATGCGCCGCGCGCTTCTGGCTTTCGACAGCATAAGCATCGACATCGGCGCGCGAGAAACCGTATTTTGTGGCAATCAGATCGGCGGAGACGCCCTGCGGCATAAAATAAGCGGGAAAATTGACCGATGGATCCATGAACCAGGCACCACCGCCCATCCCGAGCCCGACCCGCGACATGCTCTCGACACCGCCGGCAATGACGATGTCGTCCGCGCCCTGGGCGATCTTGGCCGCAGCCAGATTGACGGCATCGAGGCCGGATGCGCAGAAGCGCGAGATCTGCATTCCGGGGGCACGGGTCGAATAGCCCGCCTCGAACGCCGCAGCCTTCGGGATGACCGCGCCGGCTTCCATTACGGGATCGACGCAGCCCATGATGATGTCGTTAACCGTCGCCGTATCCAGACCGTTGCGATCACGGATCGCCTCCAGCGTGCGTGCAGCGAGACGCACCGACGGCACTTCATGCAACGCGCCATCCTTCTTGCCACGACCGCGGGGCGTGCGGACATGATCGTAAATGAAAACCTCGGTCATCGTCTCTCTCCCAGGCGCCGCCGGCACCAAATTCGATCTCGTAATATTAGTCGAAGAATATAGTGATCCGGGCAAGCACTTCGAACATGATGAAATCCGGCACACTTTCCACGTATTTCCCGCCGCGCGCCCTGAGGTCGAGCGACCGCAGCTGATTGCACAGGATCACACCCGAACTCCGCGTTCCCGCGCCGGACAACGACACGGCAAATCCTTTGAAACGGGCAAACTCACCGCCGGTCGTTATAGGCACCACTATCGGCGTGCCGATGGCATTGAAGCTTTTCTTGGTAACCACCAGCACATACCGCGCGCCAGCCTGTTCACGTCCACGGATCGGTTCTAGATCGACGTGCCAGATGTCTCCGCGATCCACTAGATGACCTCTCGGCCAGACGGTGCATCATCGAGCCATTCCCGATCTTCCTCTGTAAACGGTGCATCAAGATCGCACTGCGCCAAAAGCTCATCGAGCGTGTACTTCGGCCGCTTGTGCGGAACCGCAACGACGCGCCCATCCTCTGCCAATACCTCGACCTTGGTATTGGCTGTCAGTCCCAACTCATCAACTACAGCTTTCGGGATCGTCATCATGACAGAGCCTCCCACATTGCGAAGTGTCGATGTCGCCATTTTCGCCTCCAAAAGTTATATCAATATATAACTTTCAATCATGCTTCACAAGATGCGGACTCGACCTCAGATACCGCTTCTGCAGATCAAAACGCCTCCGCCGGCAGCGCCATCATGGTGTCTGCGCCGGCCTCGACGCGGGTGCGGCGTAGCGCGGTTTCCGGCAGGATGCGCTCCATGTAAAAGCGCCCGGTCACCAGTTTGGCCTCGAAAAACTCCGAACGAGCACTGTCGCCGGAGGCAAGGCCTGTCTGCGCCGCTTTGACCATCTTCGCCCACATGTAACCGAGCACGACGAGGCCGAAGAGGTGCATGTAATCGGTGGAGCCGGCACCGGCATTGTCGGGCTTTGCCATGGCGTTCTGCATGAACCACATGGTCGCGGCCTGGGCGTCGCCGAGGCTCTTCTTCAAGGCCTTGGTGAACGGTGCCATCGCTTCGTCGGCGCGGTTCTCCTCGCAGAAATCGCCGATCTCCTTGAACAGCGCCATCACCGCGCGGCCGCCGTTGAGGCCGAGCTTGCGGCCGACCAGATCGAGCGCCTGGATGCCGTTGGCGCCCTCGTAGATCATCGCAATGCGGGCATCGCGGACATACTGGCTCATGCCGTTGTCCTCGATATAGCCATGGCCGCCGAACACCTGCTGGGCCATGACGGCGTGCTCGAAACCCTTGTCCGTCATGACGCCCTTGAGGATGGGCGTCAAAAGGCCAAGGATGTCGTCGGCCAATTGGCGCTCCCTTTCATCGGTCGCGCGGTGGGCGATGTCGGATTGCAGGGCCGTCCACAGCAGGAAGGCACGACCGGCCTCGTTGAAGGCTCGAATGGTCATCAGCGTCCGGCGGATATCGGGGTGGACGATGATCGGATCGGCCTTTTTGTCCGGCGCCTTTGCCCCCGACAGCGAGCGGCCCTGGATACGATCGCGGGCGTAGGCGGCGGCGTTCTGGTAGGCGACTTCCGAGATCGACACGCCCTGCAGACCGACGCTGACGCGCGCCTCGTTCATCATCACGAACATGGCGGGCAAGCCTCGGTTCTCGGTGCCGATCAGGTAGCCCGTCGCGTCGTCGTAGTTCATCACGCAGGTGGCGTTGGCGTGAATGCCCATCTTGTGCTCGAGGGCGCCGCAGCTGACACCATTTCTGGCGGCCGGTGCACCGTCTTCGCCAATCAGGAATTTCGGCACGATGAACAGCGAGATACCCTTGGTGCCCTCCGGTGCGCCCTCGATGCGGGCAAGCACGAGATGAACGATATTCTCCGTCAGGTCGTGCTCGCCCGCCGAGATGAAAATCTTCTGGCCGGAAATCCGGTAGCTGCCATCAGGCTGTAGCACGGCCTTCGTGCGCAGCAGACCGAGATCGGTGCCGCAATGGGGCTCCGTCAGGTTCATCGTCCCCGACCATCTGCCCTCGACCATTTTCGGCAGGTATGTGCGCTTCTGCTCCTCCGTGCCGTGCACGAGGATCGCAGACATCGCTCCGTGCGTCAGGCCGGGATACATCATAAGTGCCATATTGGCTGAAGAGGTATATTCGCCGACGGCCGCATGCAGCGTATAGGGCAGCCCCTGGCCGCCGAATTCCTCCGGCACTGCAAGCCCTGTCCAACCACCGGCGCAATAGGATTCATAGGCCTGCTTGAAACCTGTTGGCGTCGAGACATTGCCGTCATCGCTGCGCCGGCAGCCTTCCTGATCGCCAGAATAGTTGAGTGGAAACAGTACTTCCTCGGCCATCCGGGCAGCTTCGCCAAGGATGGCCTCGATCATCTCGGGCGTCGCATCGGCAAAGCCCGGCAGATTATTGTAGCGCTCGAGGCCGAGCACATCGTTGAGAATGAACAGCGTGTCGCTGACGGGCGCCCGATAGACTGGCATCGTTCAAATCCTCCAATTCGCAAAGACGAGGCCAAGGCTCCGTCCCTGCAACAAGCCTATGAAATATTGACGTGCGCGTAAACGTCAAATGTATGACCCGAGGGTAAAACTTTTGTGTCGGAGGGGCGATGGGTGCCGTATGCGAGACCCCAGGCGCTGGCACCGGGAGAAAGTGCGGCTCGGCTTCCTCAGAGATATCTTGTGTCCGCAATGGCCGGGCTGGTGCGCATTGAACAAAGGTTAAAGAAATTTTCGGGAAAGTTAACGGGTTCTTTACCACGTTTTGCGAATTTTGCGGCGTGAGCGGAGTGATCCGTATTCCATGCCGCAGTTTAGATTTTTGGAATACAGCGATCTCCACCGGTCACAGGAATGCGTACCGTAATACGCCCTTGCGTCTGGTGCTCTTCAGTCACTGCAGTTTTCGATGGCAGCGGCGCGAGTACCGGGGGAAACAGCCCGCAAGGGTCAAATGTCGAAGTGAGCAACACGATGAGCGGATCTCCATCACATCCTCCCCTGATGAACGACAGGACGGCTCTCGATGCACTCAGCCGCACGATCGAGGGTCTAGAGGCCCGCATCGAAGGTCTGATGGGCGCAGCAGGCGGTCTGGAAACGGCGCGCCCGCAGGCACCAGCGGCAGCCGTGTCGTCTGCAGCCCGCCCGGCGCTCGCAGAGAGATCCAATCGTCTGGACCGCGCTGTCGCCAGCCGCGAGGCTAACGACAGGCCATCGCGCGCCGAAGCACCGGCGCCAGCTCCACGCTCCGATCCCTTTGCCGAAATCCGCCAGCGCCAGCGCATACTCGGGGCCAGCCGCGACCGCAGCCAGGCCGCAGAGCAAGAGGCACCCGTCCGTCCGCCGCTCGCACCGCGCGCCGCAGAACCCGTGGCCTCGCGCCAGCCCGTTGCCCGCGTTGCGGCCGATAGCCGCCCTGCAGCGGATGCGATGACCGAGATCGCCCAGGCCCTGGTCAGCCTGCGCCACGACCTCAAGAAAGACATCGCAGACGGGGTAGCGCGCGAGATGGGCGCACTCCGGGCCGAGATCCGCACGATCAAGGGCGCCGCCGAAGACCATAATTTCGCAGACAGCATGCGCGCCGATCTGACGCGTCTTGCCGACAGCATCGACCAGCTGGCAAACACCGGTGCCAGCCACGGCTCCGAGGCCGCCGCCCTGAAGGCAGAGTTCGACGATCTTCGCGCGCTGATGGACGGGCTTGCCCGCGAGGAATCCGTGCGGGGAATGGAGAGCCGTTGGGACAGCGTGGAAGATCGGCTGCAGGCTATCGACACATCCGGCCTGCAGGAAGAGCTTGTCGCGCTGGCCTACCGCATCGACGATATCAAGCGGCAGCTCGGCGGCATGAACGATAGCCCTGCGGTGCATGCGCTGGAAGAAAAGCTGATTTCCATTGCCACTGCGATGGAGCAGTTCGGCAACCTCATGCAGCCGCGCGACCGCGCCATGACCGAGCAGTTCACCGCGATCGATACGCGCCTCGACGAAATCAGCCGGGCGATCGCCGCCAGCGGCCGCAGCACCGCCAACACGGCCGATCCGGCGCTGATCCAGCGCCTCGAAAACCGTATCAGCAGCCTCGCCGACCAGATCGACGTGATGAGCAGCGAAGCCATGTTGCGCTTCGAGCCGACCATGGATCTGGCAAGCCGTATCGAAAGCCTCAGCAGCCGCATCGACGACATGGCTCATGCGGAAACCGCGATCAACCTCGAAGAGCGACTGAACGAGCTGTCGCGGCTGATGGAAAGCTCATACAGCCAGGCGCCGCAGCCGGATCTCACCGTTCACCTCAGCGATATTTCGCGCAAGATCGATGCGCTCGACCAGGGTGCGGTCAACGACGTGCTGGCCGAACGGCTGGAGCAGCTGGCCCGCCGCATCGACCAGATCGACATGCATCCGCCGGCGTCGGCCTTCGACGAGACGGTCGTCGTCAGGCTCGAAAGCCGGCTCGCCGATATTGCTTCCCGGCTGGAGGAAAGCACCGCTGCCGCACCGACCGACAGTCACGCCTTGCGCGGACTGGAAGACCAGATCGCTCACCTCTCCGAACTCCTGAGCGAGCCGCGCAACGGCTTTCCGGTCGAATTCGACCAGCGCATGAGCGCTATCGAAGACTATATGAGCACCAACGACGAATACGTCATCGAAGCCGCTCGTCAGGCAGCCGAGACTGTCGTGCAGGCTTATTCCCGGCAGGGCGCGATGAACGGCGCGGCACCTGCGGCCGAGATGTCGGCATTGGCGGCGCTGGCCGAGGATCTTCGTCACCTCGAGGACATCAGCCGCAGCAGCGACGAGCGCACGCACCGCACATTCGAAGCCCTGCACAATACGCTGGTCCAGATCGCCGACCGTCTCGACAACATGGAGCGCAGCAAGCCCGCCGCCCGCATGCCGGCCGCCGAGTTCAACCCGCCGCCGCTCGAATATGCCGATGCGCCGCAAGCCCGTGCTGCCGCACCTGCGCAGAAGAGCGGACCGGTGATCCGCACCGCATCCGCTGCAGTGCCGATGGCAACCGTCGCTGCTGCGCGAGCCGCCGCCGATACCGCGGTACCGGGCGTAGCTGAGGTCACCAACGCCGACGCAATTCCTATGGATGCCGAAACCAAGGCGCGCATCAAGGCGGCGGTCAAGAGCGAAGGCGGCAAGCCGAGCCTCTTTGCAGCCCTCGGCAAGCGTCTGCGACCGGGCCGCAAGGCAGACACAGAGGCCTCGACCGACCGCCAGGTGATCGACCCGACGCCGTCGATCGATTCGGGCGACATGATGCATGCCGACGAGGCGAACGAGTTGCTGGAGCCCGGCTCCGGCGCGCCGGATATCAAGAAGATCCTCGAAAGGGTGCGGGCCAGCCAGAATGCCGCCCGCAATGGCGCAGGCAAGCCGCAGACCGAAAACGAACGTGCCGACTACATCGCCGCCGCCCGCCGCGCTGCCCAGGCCGCTGCCATGGAAGTCGACCAATCGCGAACAGCGCCCACGGTCAAGGGCCCCGGCAAGACGGGAACTTTCGCGCGCTACCGCCGCCCGATTCTGCTCGCCGTCGGCGCTGCATTGCTGGCGCTCATGGCGTTTCCGCTGGTCCACTCGTTGACCGGCAAGCAGGCACCGGCACCCGCCGAAGTGTCCGCTTTGACCTCGGCAGCGACCCCGGCGCCAGCAGCAACCGATCCTGCAGCCGCCGTTCAGCCGCAGCCCGCCCCTGGCCCGACACAGGCTGCGCCAGCAGAGCCTGGCATGGCGACGCAGACTGCCCACTTGGCATCGCCGGCTCCGGCCGGTAGCGATACCGCCAGCCAGCCGCTGACCTCGCCGGGCACACCTGCGCCGGGAATGGCGAATGCGACGCCGTCGGCGACAACCGCTCCGGACGTCGCTGCAGCCAACACCGCAGGCGATGCCACGACACCGGCAGCTCCTGCTGCCGTCATCGCCGTCCCGGACAGCATCCAGCCGCCGGCACTTGCAGATGCGGCCCGCCAGGGCGATCCTCTGGCACTCTTCGAGATCGGCGCGCGCTTCACCGAAGGCCGTGGTTTGCCGACCGATCTGAAGCAGGCGGCAAGCTGGTACCAGCTCTCTGCCGACAAGGGCTTTGCCCCGGCACAGTACCGTCTCGCCAGCATGTATGAAAAGGGCAATGGCCTCGACCGAGATCTCGCAAAAGCCAAGCAATATTACCAGCTGGCAGCCGACCAGGGTAACGCCAGCTCCATGCACAATCTGGCGGTTCTGTTCGCATCCGGCGCCGCTGGCCCGCAGGATTATGCCGCAGCTGTCGACTGGTTCACCAAAGCCGCCAATTTCGGCGTCTCGGACAGCCAGTTCAATCTCGCCATCCTCTATGCACGGGGCAACGGCGTGAAGCAGGATCTCACCGAATCCTACAAGTGGTTCGCCATTGCCGCCAAGGGCGGCGACAAGGATGCGGCACAAAAGCGCGACGAAGTGGCCAACTCCCTGAAGCCAGACCAGCTGCAGGCCGCCAAGGAAAAGGTCGATCTCTGGAAGCCGCAGCCACTGGACGACCAGAGCAACCGCGCCGATATTCCCGACGCATGGGCGGGCAAGAGCGTCCACACCGGCTCGGTCGATATGAAAAAGGCTGTCCGCAACATTCAGGCGATCCTCAACAACAACGGCTTCGACGCCGGCACGCCTGATGGCAACATGGGCGACAAGACGGTTGCAGCGCTGAAAAGCTTCCAGAAATCGGTCGGCCTGACGCCAGACGGCAAGATCACCGATCAGGTCGTCAAGCAGCTGCTGGCCCGCAACAAGCCCGCCTGAGACCGATCATTCATCCGCAAATGCCCGGCCGGAGAAATCCTGTCGGGCTTTTTCGTATCGAGATTGTCGAGAAAAAAAGGTCTCTTCAGCCCCGCATCACTGGCGGCATAGATTACCCGAATCTCATAAAGTTAACCGGAATGAACCAAAGTCGGATTGCTGCGTTACAGAGCGAAATCCAAGCAAGGGTGGCGAATGAAGTTTTTTGCGCTGACGTCTGCGTCTCGTGGCATGGCCATCCTGGTCGCGGCTCTTATCCTCCAACCCATCAGTGGTGCTTTTGCTGCCGATAGCGAAACGACGGAAGCGCCGCCCATCCCGGTCACGGCAATAACCGCCAAGCGCGAAACCATCCACAGGGTCATCAACGGTATTGGAACGGTGTCTTCGCTCCAGTCCGTTCTGGTGCGTCCGCGCATAGACGGGCAGGTGATGGAAATCCCTTTCACGGAGGGGGAGATCGTCCAGAAAGGAAGCGTCCTGCTGCGGCTGGATGACCGCCAGCTGGTATCCGACCTGACGTCTGCCAAGGCGAAGAAAGCCCAGGACGAGGCCCAGCTGCGCAGCGCCAAGGCGGATGCGGAGAGATATGCAGGCCTTGCGCAAAAGGGCATCGCGTCCACTGCAACCGTCGAGCAGAAAAATGCGTCCAGCGACCAGCTTTTCGCCGCCGTCCAGTACGACGATGCGGCAATCAAGAATGCCGAGACCCAACTCGGATTTGCGACCATCGTCGCCCCTTTCACCGGCCGCACCGGTTTTCGCCAAGTCGATACGGGCAGCGTCATCAGCGCAAGTTCGTCGACGGGGATCGTGACGATCACACAGATGGACCCCATCGGCGTGTCGTTCGTCGCTCCCGGCGATCGGTTTGCGGAAATCCGGGATGCTCTGAAACAGGGCATTGCCGAGGTCGAGGTATCGGCAACAGATGGCACCCGGCAACTTGCCAAGGGCAAACTCTCGGTAATCGACAATTCGGTCGATGCGAGCAATGGGTCGATCCACCTTCGTGCCGATTTCGACAATGGCGACAGCCGCTTGTGGCCCGGCCTGCCGGTTGCGACGCGCTTGACGGTCGAGGTTCGCGACGGCGTCGTGGTGCCCGACAAGGCTTTGGCGCGCGGCCCGTCGGGTCTCTATGCCTATGTCGTCGGAAAAGACGGCAAGGTTGAGAAACGCGATGTCGTCTCCGCCTTCGTGACAGATGCCCGTGCTTTGGTAACGAAGGGCATTTCGGAAGGCGATCAGGTCGTCATGGACGGCCAGTCGCGCATCGGCGACGGCGTCAAGGTCAGCGTCACCCCCTGGACCGGTTCCACGACCGGAGAACTTGCGGAGAAGCAATCCCCATGAGCGGCATCGATCCCTCCCAGACCGCTCAGCCTAAAGACTCGAATTTCTTCAGTTTTTTTATCGATCACCCCGTCGCCACCGGCCTTATCATGGCCGGTATTTTCCTCGTCGGTGCCATTTGCTATCCGCTGATGCCCGTATCGGCACTGCCGCAGATCGACTTTCCAACGATCCAGATCGCGGCAAGCCTTCCCGGCGCGTCGCCGGAGACGATGGCATCGAGCGTTGCCCAGCCGATCGAGGAGGCGCTTTCCCGGGTCAGCGGGATCACCGAGATGACATCGAGCAGCTCGCTCGGCACCACGTCGATCACCATCCAGTTCGCGCTCAGCCAGGACATACAGACAGCGGCGAGCGATGTGCAGACGGCGATCAGCGAGGCGTCCGCAACGCTTCCGAAGGACATGCCGTCCCTGCCAACGGTCCGGAAGGTCAATCCCGCCGATGCGCCGGTCATGCAGCTGTCGGCGACCTCGGACACGCTGACGCTACCGGAGCTCGACGAGTACATTGAACGAAACGTCGCCACCAAGATCGGCCAGGTTTCCGGCGTTGCCTATGTCAATATCGGCGGCAAGCAGAAGCCGGCGATCCGCATCGGTGTCGATCCCGGTCGCCTCGCGCAATCAGATGTGACGCTGGAAGATGTCCGCTCTGCCATCGGCAATCTCAGCCTCAGCGCCCCCAAGGGCAACATCGACGATCCGACCCGGACGTTTCCGATCTACACCAACGACCAGATTACAAAGTCGGCCGACTGGAACGATGCTGTCATCGCCTACCGCAACGGCGGGCCGGTGCGTATCCGCGATATCGGTGCCGCCGTCGATGGCGCCGAAGACTCGAAGATGGCACACTGGACGAACGGTGAGCGAGGGATAGCCCTCGACGTATTCAGGCAGCCGGGCGCAAACGTCATCGGCGTCGTTGACGCAATCAAATCCCAGCTTCCCGCCCTGCAGGCATCGTTGCCACGCGCTATCAAGCTGGAACTCGTGACCGACAGGACATCGACGATCCGGGCGTCCGTCGAGGATGTCCAGTTTACGCTGATGCTGACCATCGGGCTCGTGGTGCTGGTGATCTTCCTGTTCCTGCGGGATATCAGGGCAACCATCATCCCGGCGCTTACCCTGCCGATTGCCCTTGTTGGCTCGCTCGCACCGATGTGGGTGCTGGGTTTCAGCCTCGACAACCTGTCGCTCATGGCGCTGGTGGTGGCCGTCGGCTTCGTCGTCGACGACGCGATCGTCATGCTCGAAAACATCACCCGCCTGATCGAGGAGGGTCTGGAGCCAAAAGAGGCGGCCCGGAAGGGAGCGCGGGAGATCGGCTTCACGATCATTTCCATCAGCCTTTCGCTGATCGCCGTTCTCATCCCCATCCTGCTGATGGGCGGCATCGTAGGCCGAATGTTCCGCGAGTTCGCCGTGACACTGACGATTGCCATCGCGATTTCGGCCTTTGTCTCGCTCACGCTGACACCGATGCTGGCGTCGCGCTTCATCAGATCCGTGCCCAAGGAGCAGCATGGACGGCTCTACCGCATGGGCGAGGCATTCTTCGACTGGTTGCTCTCGCTCTACGCCCGCAGCCTGGCCCGCGTGCTGCGACACCCCTACGTGACACTGACCGTCTTCCTCGGGACCATCGCGCTGACGGGGTACCTCTTCTATATCATCCCCAAAGGCTTTTTTCCGGAGCAGGACACCGGCTTCATCGCAGGCCAGTCACAGGCTTCACCGGATATCTCCTACACCGAGATGGCCAAGCTGCAGGAGCGCGTCAGCGCCATCATCCTCAAGGACCCAGCGGTCTACAGCGTGTTCATGGATGTCGGCGGCGGCAATGGCGGCAACGCGCTCAACCAGGGCCATGTCAACATCACGCTGAAACCGCTGTCGGAGCGCGATGCAAGTGCCAAGGAGGTGATCCAGCGGCTTGGTATTGCCCTCAACCAGCAGCAGGGCATCAAGCTCTTCATGCAGTCCGCGCAGGATATCAACATCGGCGCACGGCCCGCCAAGACCCAGTATCAATATACGCTTCAGGACGGCAATATCAGCGAGCTCTCGCAATGGGCAACGAAGGTGACGAACAAGCTGCAGAGCCTGCCGGAACTGCGCGACGTCGGCAATGACCAGCAGGCGGAGGCTCCTAACCTGTCGATCCATATCGACCGGGCTGCTGCCTCGCTTTACGGCGTCCTTCCGGCAACGATCGACGACACCCTGTACGATGCCTTCGGACAGCGGCAGGTGGCGTCCTACTCGACACAGACCGACACCTTCCACGTCATCCTCGAGGTGCTACCAGACCTGCAGCGCAAGATCGCAACGCTCGACCAGCTTTCCGTCCGCTCCAGCAGCGGCACGCTAGTTCCGCTGTCAGTTGTTGCCAAGTGGACGACGAACGGGGTGTCGCCGGTTTCGATCTCTCATCAGGGACAATCGCCGGCAGTGACGATCTCGTTCAACCTGGCACCCTCTGTCGCACTCGGACAGGCAACGCAGGCAATCGAGGCCGCCGTACAAGGGTTGCAACCACCGGCATCGCTGCAGGCGAGCTTTTCCGGCAGCGCCAAGGCCTTCCAGGAGTCGCTGGCGACGGTACCGCTGCTGATCCTGGCTTCGCTGATCGTCGTCTACATCATCCTCGGCGTGCTCTATGAAAGCCTGCTGCATCCGCTGACGATCCTATCGACACTGCCGTCCGCAGGCCTCGGAGCGCTGGCGGCTCTGATGATTTCGGGCTTCGACTTCGGTCTCGTCGCCATGATCGGCGTCATCCTGCTGATCGGCATCGTCAAGAAAAACGGCATCATGCTGGTGGATTTCGCCATACAGGCGGAAAAGGACGAGGGCCTGACCAGCGAACAGGCCATCACCAAGGCGGCGCATCTGCGTTTCAGGCCGATTCTGATGACCACCATGGCAGCCTTGCTCGGCGGAATTCCCTTGGCGATAGGACATGGCACGGGATCAGAACTGCGCCAGCCCCTCGGTTACGCCATCGTCGGCGGCCTGATCGTCAGCCAGATCCTGACGCTCTACACGACCCCGGTGATCTATCTGCTACTCGACAGGCTGGGAAAACGGCGCGCAAACAGCAATCCGGAGCTAAAGGCAGGGGCCGCCTCTCCGGCGTGATGCACGACGGTCGTTCGGGTCCTTTGGGACGAAAGTTCCCGTCGAACATAACGCGCGCAGTATCGATGTCATGAGAGCCGAGCGTCTGGCCATTGCCATGGAGCCTTCGTTTATTTCATATAATATGATCGTGCCGCTTCTAGCCCAGTGAAAGTCCGCCGCAACAGACAGTGAGAAGTACCATGACCGAAACTGCCTCACGCATACCGCTCAAATTTATTGCCAGCGTCGCAGTCATCGCGCTGGTCGGACTGCCGGTTATATTGGGTTCCTGGTACACGATCGATCAAGGCGAACGCGGTGTGATCACGCGCTTCGGTGCAGTCGTTGGCACGGCGGATCCGGGCCTTGGCTTCAAGACGCCGTTCGTCACGGTCGTTACGCGCTTTCCGGTCCAGACACAGATCATCAAGATCGAGGATACGGAAGCCTACTCGCAGGACCAGCAGCCTGCCCATATGCAGCTTTCCGTCAATTACAGCATTACGCCTTCGCAGGTCGTCGATGTCTATAGCCAGTTCGGCAGCGCCGAGGGACTTGCCGACCGTCTGATCCGTCCGCGTATCCAGCAGCAGGTCAAAAACGTCTTTGGACATTACACGGCGGCAACGGCCATCAGCCAGCGCGACAAGCTCAACACCGATATCCGCCAGGCGCTGAGCGACTCCGTCAAGGGGCCGGTCATGATCGAAGGCGTACAGCTGGAAAACATCAAGTTTTCGAAGCCGTACGAGGAGGCAATCGAAGCCCGCATGACAGCGGAAGTCGAGGTTCAGAAATCGGCACAGAAAGCGCAGAACGAGAAGCAGCTGGCGCAGATCACCGTGACCAAGGCGCAGGCCGATGCGGATAGCCAGCTTGCCCTCGCGACTGCCCAGGCCAAAGCCATCACGCTCCGTGGTGAGGCCGATGCGAACGCCATCCGGGCCAAGGGAGAGGCGCTCCGCGACAACCCTGCGCTTATTCAATACCAGGCTATCGGCAATGGTTGGGACGGCAAGCTGCCCACCTCGATGACGCCCGGCGGCGCCTTGCCGTTCATCGGCGTCAGGTAGCCAGATCTGCCGACCGTTGACGCGGCGCGCTGGCGGGGAGATATTCTCCTCGTGAAGCCTCGTCCTGGCGGCATCAACGTCCCCCCGTGAGTGGGGAGCCTAATCCGGAGTGCTTATTTGCGTCATGTGGCCCTCATCGCGTTGAGGTCGTTGATCATCAGCCTGACAATTGTCGCGGCGCAGCATTTTTGGGGAATTGCATTTCCGCATGACAGCGTAAAATACTCGCTACCATCGTTTGGAATCCTGTTTCTGGTCGGATTTGTTCTCTCGTTGTTTTTCGAGATGTTCCAGAAGGCGCGATGAGCGACAGCATTCCTGCGCGGTGTCGGCGTTGTGGCATTTACCACACCTTTCGGAAAAATGCTTCGGCCCAGGAATGGCGATTGACTTAACATCGCCAAACCCAAACTTTCCTTAACGGGTTCCGGCTAGGGTTTCGTATGAGCGTCGCGCGTTCAAAGGGGAAATTTCATTAGGCGCCGGGTTTGCTGAACGAGCGCAGTTCATTTGGGGTCCGGCCGTGACGATTTACCTGCCGATAGCGGAATTATCGGTCAATATCTTCATCATCCTCGGCATGGGCGCGGCGGTCGGCTTCCTGTCGGGCATGTTCGGCGTCGGCGGCGGGTTTTTGATCACGCCACTGCTGATCTTCTACAACATTCCCCCAATTGTCGCCGTCGCCACAGGCTCCAACCAGGTCGTTGCCTCCTCGGTTTCCGGCGCTATCAGCCATTTCAGGCGCGGCTCACTGGATCTAAAGCTCGGATCGATCCTGCTTGCCGGCGGCCTTGTCGGCTCGACGCTTGGCCTCTGGGTCTTCGTGATCCTGCGGCGCGTCGGCCAGATCGACCTGATCATCTCGCTTCTCTACGTGTTCCTGCTCGGCACGGTGGGAACGCTGATGCTCTGGGAGAGCATCAATGCGCTGCGACGCGCAGCCGGCAAGGGCAAGCCGCTGCCCAAGCGGCCCGGCCACCATAACTGGGTGCAGCGGCTGCCGCTGAAAATGCGTTTCAAGAAATCCAAACTCTATCTCAGTGTCATTCCGGTATTCGGCCTCGGTTTCTTCGTCGGCGTGTTGACCCCCATGGGGATCGGCGGCGGCTTTATCCTGGTTCCAGCGATGATCTACCTTCTGCGCATCCCGACCAATGTCGTGGTCGGCACATCGCTGTTCCAGGTCATCTTCGTCACCGGCTATACGACCATCGTCCAGGCAGCCACCAACTATTCCGTCGATATCGTGCTCGCCTTCGTGCTGATGGTGGCCGGCGTCATCGGCGCGCAATACGGCGTGCGGGTCGGCCAGCGGCTGCGCGGCGAGCAGCTGCGTGCCCTGCTCGGCCTGCTCGTACTTGCCGTCGGCGTGCGCCTTGCCATCGCCCTGATCGTTACGCCGACCGATATCTACTCCATTGTCATGGAGGGTATCGGCCAATGATGGGACGTGCGCTTATCCTTGCCGGAGCCCTGCTGCTGGCAGCGTTTGGCGCCCGGGCGCAGGTCATGCTCGACGCACCGGCGACGCCCCTGCCCGAGACGATGGAGATCGGCACCTCGACCAGCGAAATCGCCATCACGTCGGATTTCGCCGGCGCCGACCTGACGATTTTCGGCGCACTCGGCAATACCGACCAGCTTTTGCTGGCCATCGGCCAGTATGACATCGTCGTGGTGCTGGAAGGTCCGCGCGAGAATGCCACGGTGCGCAAGAAGCAACGGGTGTTCGGCATCTGGGTCAACACACGGTCGATGACCTTCGAGCGGGTGCCGGAAGCCTATTCGCTGTCGAGCACGCGTGCCGTCGACAGCGTCACGACGCCGCTGGAACTGAACGACCACGGCATCGGCCTCGATCATATTCCGCTCAACCCGGTCGGCTTCGTTGGCGACGTCGGAAACCTGCGTGAGTTCCGCGACGCGTTCCGGAGGCTGCAGGAGAGCGGCGGCCTCTACGACCGCGATCCGAGCGGCGTGCGCTTCGTCAGCTCCAGCCTGTTCAAGGCGACGCTACGCCTGCCGGCCAACGTGCCCAACGGCGTACACACTGTGCGCGCCTATCTCTTCAAAAGCGGCAAATTTGTCGCCGAAAAGTCGCTGCCGCTGCGCGTCATCAAGACCGGCATCGAACAGACCATCACCGACGCCGCCCATGAGCAACCGATCGCCTACGGTTTCTTCGCAGTTTTCCTCGCCGTCGTGACGGGCTGGACCGCCAGCTTCGTATTCCGGAAGAGCTAGAGAACTCGCCACTTCGCTGTCGCGCTAAGCACGGAAATTGCGTTGGTTTGCAAGGGACTATGGGGCGTCGCACGAGAGCACCGACGATATATGCTACGGCGACGGAACAACTTTGGTTCGAGACCATTGAGCAGCATGAAAACAACCGCGCTCCTCACCACCCTCGCCCTCCTCGTCCCCTTTGCCGCCACGGCTCAGGAGATGAAGCCCGACGCAATCAATGCCTCGTCGCTCGCGTCGATCCCGGCGGACCGTCCGGCGACCGCTTCCGACAATCCCGATCCGGCGATTGTCCGCCTGCAGGTGCTGCTCGACCGCGCCGGCGCGTCTCCAGGGGTGATCGATGGTTTCTACGGCGAGAACGTCAGCAAGGCGGTCGCAGGCTTCGAGGCGATGAACGGGCTGGCGACTGACGGCAAGGTTGGACCTGATGTCACCAGCCGTCTCGATGGCAAGGTTCCGGTGATCGAGAGCTACGTGATCACCGCTGACGATGCCACGGGCATCGTCGATCACATTCCGACGGACTACGCCGAAAAAGCCAAGATGGAGAGCATGGGCTACACCAGCGTCGCCGAGAAGCTTTCGGAGCGTTTCCACATGGCTCAGGCGCTGCTGGAAAAACTCAATGAAGGCAACGATTTCGCGGTTGGCAAGACGATCCAGGTGGTGATGCCGGGTCCGCCGATGCAGGGCCAGGTCAAGCGCATCGAAGCCAACAAGAAGAGTGGCCAGGTTTTTGCCTATAACGCAGAAGGCAAGCCGATCGCCGTCTATCCTGCGACAGTGGGCAGCGAGGAAAATCCATCGCCAAAGGGACTGCACAAGGTCAAGCGCGTCGCCCGCAACCCGGTCTATCGCTACGACCCGGACAAGAACTTCAAGCAGGGCAAGAACGACAAGGTCCTGACGATACCCAAGGGACCGAACGGCCCTGTCGGCAGCGTCTGGATCGACCTCACCGAACCGACCTACGGCATCCACGGGACGCCGGAGCCCGACCTTATCGGCAAGGTCGGCTCGCACGGTTGCGTCCGCCTGACGAACTGGGATGCCGAAGAGCTGGCCGGCATGGTCAAACCCGGCGTGGTCGTTGAATTCGTAAACTGATCGAGCCCGTGCCGGCAGCACTGCCTGCGCGGAACCGACAATGCATAGTCTGACGGTCCTTTCCTCGGCACCGAGGCGGCATCTGCCACAACTTTGCTTGGCTATGTCCGCCACAAATCTGTCGCTCAATGTTCACGTAATCCTATTACATGCCGCTTCGGTCACCTTCTGACCGGAGCGGCATTTTTCGTTGCAATCACGCGGCCGGTCGCTCTTTCCCATGGAGCCACCATGTCGTTAAAATCCATCCTCATCGCCAGCCTGATGTTTGCTGCTGCGGGGAGCCCCGCTGGCGCGGGCGCGCTTTCCCCAGACAAATACATCGCAGTCATGCGTCACGGCGTCCGGCCGCAGACCAGCAGCCGGGAGCTGCTGCATTACTCGTCCCGGCAGTGGCCGACATGGGACGTCGCCGACGGCATGCTGACAGGGCACGGAAAAGTGGCGGCCGAGAAACTCGCCGCCTGGGAGGTTTCCATGCTGCGCGCCAAGAACCTCGTTCCCAAGAGCGGTTGCCCTGTCCCTGGTTCCGTCTTCGGTTGGGCCAATGGTGCCATCCAGCGCACCATCGATACCGGGAATGTGCTGTTATCGGCGATGTTCCCCGGCTGCGGCCTTTCCGTCGGCTTCAACGGGACCAGGGATGTCGACGCGCTTTACGCGGCCTCGGAAACCTCCCTTGGGGCCGTCGATCCGGCCAAGGCGGAAGCTGCCATCCTTGCCACGGCCGGCGGCAGTTTCGATGCGATGAAGGCCAAGGCGGCGCCCTTGATGAAGGAGCTCGACACCATCCTCGGATGCGCGACGCCTGCCTGCTCGATGGAACAGCGGCCCTGGACGATCGAGACCAAGGCGGCAAAGGACGGAAAGCCGGCAAGCGTTTCCATGAAGGGACCCATCGTCGAAGCCGGCACGATCGTGCAGGTTTTCCTGCTGCAATATGCCAATGGTTTTCCTGCAGACCAGGTGGCCTTCGACAAGGCATCCAGCGCTGCCGACATCATCCGCCTGTCGCAGCTGCGCCAGGTCAAATACGACATTGGCAACCGTGTACCCTACCTTGCGGCGCGCGACGTTTCGAATTTCCTTAACCAGGTGCTGCTCGCCATCGCTGCCGACCCGAAGGACGCGAAATCAGCGGAAGGACCACCGAACGCCAACTTCCTGCTCTTCATGGGCAGCGATACCCAACAGGCCGAAATCGCGGCGCTTCTTGGTCTGCACTGGCACATTCCGCCCTATCTGGACGACGAAACGCCTCCGACCGGGGCGCTGACCTTCGAGCGGTTGCGCGATGGCGCGGGCAAGGCCTATGTCCGTCTCGGCTTCGTTGCGCCGACCCTGGATCAGATTCGTGACGCCTCCACGATCGATGCAGCCTCGCCGCCGCTCCAGGCAGAGATAACGATGCCCGGCTGCGAAAGCGAGAGCGTCGAGGGTGCCTGCCCGCTCGATCGCTTCCTGGCCCTGGCACGACCGAAGCTCGATATGACGGCTGTGGCAAGCCAGGCTTACCACTGACAACGGGAAGTCCACAGGATCCCGATTAGCCGATGAGGCTTGCATACCGGACTGAATAGATACGGTCCCGACCGAGCAGGTGGGCAACCAGTAACGGGTGGTCGAACAGTCCGGCCATCGCCTTGTGACCGAGATCGAGGCCGCCACTCATCAGGCCGAAAGCCGGCATCAGCATGCGACCTCCGTCCGTTGCAAAGCACGGACGGCGGATCGACTTCTCCCGTCTGCGCACAGTGGCCGAGGGATGCAGGTGGCCGGCGATCTCTCCGGCCTGTCGGCCAGCCTTCGGTTCGTGCCGGAATGTCAGGCCGCTGTGTACGAGTTCGTCCAGCGATTGGCCGGGAAGACCGGTTGTGCCATCCGGGTCGTGGTTACCGTTGATCCATATCCATTCGCGACCTCGGGCCATTCCCGAGATCAGCGTCCGGAAAGCCTCCGGCATCAGGGCCGATCCCTTGCGATCATGGAAATTGTCGCCAAGCGAAATCACCAGCTTCGGATCGTAACGAGCGATGACGGCGGACAAGACCGTCAGCGTTGCCAGCGTATCGTAAGGTGGCAGCATCATGCCGCGACGGGCGAATGCTGCACCCTTCTCGAGATGCAGGTCCGAGACGACGAGGATGCCCGCATCCGGCAGGTAAAGGCCACCAAGAGGATCGCAGACGGCAGCGACGCCGTGGACGCTGGTTTCCGCGCCGGCTGATGTGGCAATGCCGGTCATGTCGCGCGCAAGCGCCAGTCTGGTTATCAAAAGTCCGCTTTCCAAGTTTCGTTCATGCCTGTGCCTGTCGAGACGCCGGAGGATCAAATCTCCCCCGCCATACCAACCCCCGTCAGCTCAGCGCCTCGGCGATCAGATCGTCGGCGGCTTCGGCCAGCAGCGCGTCATGGGCCTCTCCTGGAACGGATTCCCGGCCTATTTCGAGCATGACCGGTACGGCCAGCGGCGAGATGTGGTCGAGCGCCCGGTGGGTGATGTGGCCCTTGATTCGCCTCAGCATATCGCCAAGCCGGGCAATATCCAAAAGCCCCGTTGCCGCATCCTGCCGCGTCGCCTGAAGAAGGATGTGATCGGGTTCGTGGCTGCGCAACACGTCATAGATCAGATCGGCCGATACAGTCACCTGGCGGCCAGACTTTTCCTTGCCGGGATGGCGACGTTCGATCAGGCCGGAGATGACAGCGCAATTGCGGAAGGTGCGCTTCAGGAGGAAGGACTCGTCCAGCCACTCCTCGAGATCGTCGCCGAGCATGTCCTCGTCGAACAGCGTGGACAGGCTGAGGCGGCCGGTGGCGATCATCTGGCCCATGTCCTCCAGCCCCCAGATGCCGAGCGAATAATCTGTGGCGACGAAGCCGAGCGGCTTGGCGCCGGCACGCTCCAGCCGCCGGGTCAGCAGCATGCCAAGCGTCTGGTGGGCAAGCCGTCCTTCGAAGGGATAGGCCACCATGTAGGCGCGGCTGCCGCGCGGAAATGTTTCGATCAGCAGTTCGTCGCGTTTCGGCACCATCGACTTTTCCCGCTGCAACGCTAGCCAGTCGCGCACCTGGTCCGGTAGCTCGTGCCAGCGGTCGGGATCGGCCAGCATCGAGCGGACCTGGTCAGCGAGATAGGTCGACAGCGGGAACTTGCCGCCATTGTAGGAAGGGATCTTCGGGTCGTTGGAATAGGCCTGGCTGGCCAGCGCCTCGTTTTCGCGGATACCCTCATAGCGCAGCACCTTGCCCGAGAAGATGAAAGTGTCGCCCGGCGAAAGCTGCTCGAAGAAGTACTCCTCCATCTTGCCGAGCGTTGCCCCGCCGCGGCCGATGCGTCCGCCGGCGCCGCGTTTGACCATCTTCAGGTTCAGCATCGGCGATTCGACGATGGTGCCCGAGTTCAGGCGGTATTGCTGCGCCACGGCCGGATTGGAGATGCGCCAGCGGCCGTCCTCCATCTTGCGGATGCGGGCGTAGCGCTCATAGGCGCGCAGCGCGTAGCCGCCGGTGGCGACGAAATCGACGATCTGCTCGAAGGTCTCCCACGATAGATAGGCATAGGGAGAGGCGCTGGTGATCTCGTCGAACAGTTCGAGCGGATCGAAGGGCTCGGCGCAGGCCATGCCGAGCACGTGCTGGGCCAACACGTCGAGCGTGCCCCGGCCGACCGGCGGGGTGTCCTGTGCGCCGATGTAATTGGCATCGAGAGCAGCCTGGCACTCCATCACCTCGAAGCGATTGGCCGGTACGAGAATCGCCTTCGACGGCTCGTCCATGCGGTGGTTGGAGCGGCCGATGCGCTGGGCCAGCCGCGAGGCACCCTTGGGTGCACCGACATGGATGACGAGATCGACATCGCCCCAGTCGATCCCGAGGTCGAGCGTAGATGTGGCGACGACGGCGCGCAGCTTGTTGGCCGCCATCGCCGCCTCGACCTTGCGGCGCTGGCCGACATCGAGCGAACCATGATGCAGAGCGATCGGCAGATTGTCGTCATTGACCGTCCAGAGTTCCTGGAACAGCATTTCAGCCTGGCTGCGGGTGTTGACGAAGAGCAACGTCGTCTTGTGGTCGAGCAACTGGCTGTAGACGTCGGGGATGGCGTATTTCGCCGAATGGCCGGCCCAGGGGATGCGTTCTTCGCTGGCAAGGATCGAGATATCAGGCTTGGCGCCGCCGGCGACAGTCACGAGGCCTGCGTGACGATCCTCGCCCTCGCGCTGGCCGACCAGCCATTTCTGCAGTTCCATGGGGTCGGAGACGGTAGCGGACAGGCCAATGGTCTGCAGACCGGGCGCCAGCCGCCGCAGCCGCGCCAGCCCCAGCGACAGCATGTGGCCGCGCTTCGAGGAGACCAGCGAGTGCAACTCGTCGAGGACGATATATCTCAGATCGCCGAAGAAGCGCTGGGCCTGGCCATTAGCGAGCAGCAGCGCCACCTGCTCCGGTGTGGTCAGCAGGATGTCCGGCGGCGAGAGCTTCTGGCGCTGGCGTTTGGCGCTCGGCGTATCGCCCGTGCGGTTCTCGACGGTGACCGGCAGGCCCATCTCCTCGACGGGCTTCATCAGGTTTCGCTCGATATCGACGGCCAGCGCCTTGAGCGGTGAAATGTAAAGCGTGTGGATGCCGGAGAAGGCCGACCCTGGCGGTATCTTCCCGCGCCGCGTCAGGTCCGTAAGCGAGGGCAGAAAGCCGGCCAGCGTCTTGCCGGCACCTGTCGGCGCAATCAGCAGCGTGCTTTCGCCAGCTTCCGCGCGGGCCAGCAGTTCGAGCTGATGGGCGCGGGGCTGCCAGCCCTTTTCCGCAAACCAGCGGGTGAAGGGAATGGGCAGGGCCAGTAGCGTCTCAGTCTCGATGCGATCCACGTGACCATATGTAGTTCAGGTGACGCTAAATCCTAGCGGCAAGAGGCGTCAGCACATCACCTTCAGCCATAAAGCCAATCATCCCGCTTGACACCGCCTATTCGCGGATATAATTTATCCATGATTGAAGGAGATATCATGAAACTGGGTGACGGGGTCGAGCAGGCACTCCATTGTGTGGCGATGCTGGCTGGACTTTCAGAGGGCGGCGTTTTGTCCGCGGCCGCGCTTGCCGAGTTTCATGGCGTGTCGACCAGCTATCTGTTGAAGCATCTACAGGCGCTTTCGAACGCCGGCATCGTCAGCACGCTGCCGGGTCCGAAGGGTGGTTACCGGCTGGCGAGAGCAAAGTCCGAGATTACCCTGCTCGATGTCGTTCTGGCAGTCGAAGGCCCGGCGCCGGCCTTTCGCTGCAACGAAATACGCCAGCGCGGACCGAACCCGGTGTCGTCGCGCTTCTTCGCGCAGCCGTGCAATATCTCTTCGGCGATGTTGCGGGCAGAGCGCGTCTACCGGGCAGAGCTGGCCAAGACCACGATTGCCGACCTTATCGTGGAACTGACAGACATCGACGACGGAAGCATTGCGGCCCGAGGCTGTGCTTTTCTCGCGATCCATGAACGCAAGACGAGCCGCTGAGGCTCCAACCCAAGGAGACTATCATGCAACCACGCCTCAATTATTTTGAAGCCTCCCCGTCGTCCTATAAGGCCGTGTCGGCCCTGGAAGTGCATGTGCAGAACTCGGGCCTGGAAAAGCGTCTCATCCACCTGATCAAGCTGCGAGCCTCGATGATCAACGGCTGCGCCTTCTGTGTGGACATGCACGTGAAGGAAGCGCGACATGACGGCCTCGGCGAACAATGGATCAACCTCTTGAGCGTCTGGCGTGAATCGCCGGTCTATGATCCGCGTGAACGGGCGCTGCTCGGCTGGACGGATGCGGTGACCAACATTGCCCAGACCGGCATTCCGGACGACGCCTATGACAATCTTCGCCAGCACTTTTCCGATGAGGAAATGGTCAAGATCACCGTGGCCATCGGCGCGATCAACGTCTGGAACCGTCTCGCCGTCGGATTTCGTGGCCAGCACCCGATCGACAAGGTCGCTGCGGCTGCTTGAAGAGAGCCAACCGACAATTGCGATCCCGCCTAGATAGAGGCGGGCTCGTAGCCGGACTGCTTGAACAGAACTGCCTTTTGCGGGTCGGGGAAACCGAACCAGACAAAACCCTCGGCAATGTTCTTGCTGAGCAGCTGATTGAAGATCATGCCGCTGGTGATCAGCCCGTTGGCATCGGCCCATGCCAATGTCTCCCGCAGATCCTTTGCCAGTGCGTGATTGCCGCGACCGGCATGGTCGAGCTTGAAGAGGAACCTCTGTTTCAGAGGGACCGCTTTGATATGGTCCTTACCCGTTGTGATCGCCTTGAAGAGCGCCTTCAGCCTAGAGACACCGCCATGCATCTGCGTGTCGCCGAAACTGAGCACCACCCTGTCGGTCGGCGTGCTGAGATGCACCTCCGCCAGGAAATCGTCATCCGCAGTCATCCAATCCACGGCCGAATTGATATTTTCCTGTATCAGGGGTGACGGGATGAAACTGCTCATGCCTGTGTCTTTTCCAATTGGCTTGCGACTGCATGCGACAGTCATTTGGCCAAGCGATAACCTTCCGCCGCCAAGGACGCCAGACTTTCCACCATCTAATTCGACATTTTGCAGCGAACCGGCATAAAATGGCCACCGTCGAAACCGATCTGTGCGCCCAACGACCCAACGACGGGGGAGCAACTGGAGGCGCATTTGTGCCTCTATTGGATGAGGATCCGCTGAGGCATGCGGTCTACGACGTGCCGGATGCTACTTGTTGATGCGGTAGCCGATGCACATGGTGGTGCCCCAGGACCCTGCAGCCTCGACGATGCGGCCATCGGAGACGAGCTTGCGAGCCATCTGGCGGTCGGCGAGCCGCATCGGATAGACCTGTCCGTGAAATCCCGTGGCGCTCTTGATTGCGTCGAGCAGACGTTCTTCGGTTTTAGGCATCGTTTCCCTCATTTCCGCTGTCGTGAACCAAGCCTTCACCTTCGCGGTGCGGCCTGACTTCGCTCGGTTGCCCGAAGACTGGGGGAACAGCTTCGGCAGACACCGGGACGTTGCCCGTGTAGGGTAAATTCTGCGACAGGCGGATGACAAAGCCTGTGTTTTTTACCTTCTCGTAAACCTTGGCGGAAAGTTCCGCCATGACAGGCGGCCTGTCAACCCTTTGCTCCGCCTTTGTGTGGATTGTCACAATGACGATGGCGGCAGGGTGTCGCCAATGCACGGATTTTCGTCGGGCTGCCGAATTAAAGGGCGATGTAGCGGTCGGAGCGATGGTTGATGGCGACGAAAAGATTGAGGACGACAGCCCCCGCCACCGAGCAAAGTACGATGTAGGGCGTGGTAACGGCAAAGGCGACGGCGAGAACGCCCATGTCGACGACGAGTTGAACCAGCCCGGCGCGGATACCGAAACGCTCCTGAAGATAGATACCGAGGATGCCGACCCCGCCGAGGCTGGCGCGGTGTCTATAGAGCGCCAGCAGGCCGAAACCGAGGAGCACGCCACCGAGGATCGCCGACCAGAGCGGATGGATATGGGCGATCTCGAACAGGCGTGGCTGCAGATTGGTGAGGAGCGAGGTCAGCGCGATGGCGATGAAGGTCTTGATGGTGAAGGCGCGGCCCAGTTGCTTCAAGGAAAGATAGAAGAACGGCAGATTGACGACGAAGAAGGCCAGTCCGAAATTCACGCCGGTGGCGTAGTGCAGCAGGAAGGCGATACCGGCCGTGCTTCCGGTCAATAGCCCCGCAGCCGAAAGGATGAAGAGCCCGAGCGAGGAGACGATGCTGCCAGTCAGCACGCCCTGAATATCCTCGACCAGCGAATGACGGGTAGCGCTGGTGTTCCAGACGCCCAAAGCACTTTTGAGTTTCGACATGCTGCATCCCCTTTTTTTCCGCAGGTTGCGGAAAGAGGCGGTGACAATCAAGCGTCAAAGCGTAAGGAATGCTGACCTATCTCGTCTTTGCAATAAACCGGATTTCAGGCGACCATTTGCGCAACAAACAGCAGGCCTGAGACAGGTTGCCCGGCGTCCAGGCGAAGGAAGGTGCGGCTCTCCGCACGAATCGCAAATCCGTGTTGTCCGCAGATCTCCTGCACATAGTGTCTGGTATGGGCATAGCGCAGCGAGCGGCCGAGGCGGAAGCCCGTGCCCTCCCCGGCATCCTCGACGGAAAACGCAAACACCGCTTTGGGCGCCGAAAGACGACCCAGCAAGGCAAACAGATTTTCGAGGGCGCCGAGATAGATGAACACGTCGGACGCGGTGATCAGATCGGCGCGATGGTCGGAAAGGTCAGTGCCGAATAGCCCTGAGCCGGCCGCGGGCAAGGAGAGGTCGGCGATGCCAAGCAGGTCATAGACATGCTTTTCCGCAGCCTTGGCCAGCATGTTGCCCGAGAGATCGAAACCCTCGAGGCGATCGATCCCATTGCGGATTTCCGGGCCTAGCAGGCCGGTGCCGCAACCGAGATCGACGGCAAGGCGAAAGTGCTGCGGCAGGCCCTCCGTCTCGGCGATCAGTGCAGCGAGCTTGCGGGGAACGCTGTAGGCGAGCTTCTTGATCAGCGCATGGTCGAAACGCTCTGCGTAGTCGTCGAAGAGCCGCTCGACATAGAGGCTCGAGGGGTAATCGGGCATCGCGCCGGCACCGAGCGAGGCCAGCATGAGAGGCGCGCCAAAAAGGTCGCCCCGGTCGAGCGGCACGACCCGTTCGAAGGCGGTGGTGGCGCCTGCGAAATTGCCGGCCTTCTCTCGGTATATGCCGAGGTTGAACCAGCCGGCGGCCCATTCCGGGGCACGCTCCAGCGCCTGCTCCATCAACTCGGCCGCGCTCCCGGGCTCGCCGTTCTCGTCAAGCATTTTTGCGTAGTCGGCGCGCCGGTCGGCCGTGACATCTCCGGAAGAAAGCTGGCTCGGCAGCATATTGGGCAACCCCTGTTCACAACAGGCTGTGGGCGCGGCCACAAAAAAACTCAAGTCCTATTTCAGGCAAGACCGCTGCGAGGGATCAAAACTGCTTGCAGCGCGGAATTGCCCGGCTTATTTCAGGGCGAACAGGAGAGATCAATGTCAGATCAGGTGAACAGGTTTCTCGGAGACTCGCTGGGGCGGACGATCGTCAAGCTCATCGTCGTGTCGCTGATCGTCGGATTCGTGATGAAGATCTTCGGTTGGCGGCCGATGGATCTGATCGAAAATGTCCGCCATTTCATTCTCGAACTCTGGCACACGGGCTTTGCAGCGCTTGGCAGTATTGGCGATTACCTGCTGCTTGGAGCGACGATCGTCATTCCGCTTTTCATCCTCTTCCGCATCTTCAACTATCGAAACTGATCATGACCCTGGAAAATTCCCTCCTGACCCGGCGCAATGCATTGCGCCTCGGCGGCGTTGCGCTTGTCGCCGGTGTTGCAAGCTGCGCCACCAAGCCCCTGCCCGTCGCCAGAAACCTTCCCGGTGCTGACCAGACGGCCGCAGCCCTGCCGCTAGTAAATGCCCTTCGTGCGCAACATGGCCTGCCACCTCTCGCCATCGATCCCGCAGCCACCGATGCGGCGCTCTACCAAGCCAAGCGCATGGCAAACCTCAGGAAGATGGCGCACCTGATCGGCTTTGGCGACGATTTTGGCCGACGGGTGAAGGCCAGCGGCGTCAAGCTGCCGGCTGCGGAAAACATTGCCGAGGGCCAGCGCAGCGTCAATGCGGTGGTCAATGCCTGGATACATTCGCCGCATCACCTCGAAAACATGCTAGGCCCCTATACCGGTCTCGGCGTTGCGGTATCGCCAGGTTTTGCTCCCGGTCAGATGCCCTATTGGTCTATGGTACTGTCTCGCCTCTAGGCCGCTCGACTCGCAAGGCAGGACAATGGATCACACCGTGAACGGCAAGCGCGGCCCGGCCTTTACGGTAACGCACCGGCTCGTTCTCTCCATCGCCCTGCCGATGACGCTCGCCTTCATGACGACGCCGCTGCTAGGGCTGACCGACACCGCCGTGGTGGGCCAACTGGGGCAGCCAGACGCGCTGGCAGGCCTGGCGATCGGTGCAGTGCTGTTCGACCTCATCTTTGCCAGCTTCAATTTCCTGCGGGCCTCGACAACGGGCCTCACTGCCCAGGCTTACGGGCGCGGCGACCTGACCGAGCAGCAGGCGATCTTCTGGCGGGCGCTTGTATCGGCGCTCGTCTGCGGAGCGGTGCTCCTGCTTCTGTCGCCGCTTTTGCTCTTGGCCGGCCTGAAGCTGATGGGGCCGGAGGGTGGCGTCGCTGTCGCCACGCGCAGCTATTTCTCGATCCGCATGCTGTCCGGACCGGCCGCTCTTGCCAACTACGCCATTCTCGGCTTCGTGCTCGGTCGCGGCCAGGGCAGCATCGGCCTTTTCCTGCAGACGCTGATCAACGGCATCAACATCGTTCTGGCGCTGGTGCTCGGGCTCTGGCTCGGATGGGGCGTTGCGGGTGTCGCCTGGGGAACGATGATCGGCGAGACGATCGGCGCTGTGGCTGGCCTGATGATCGTGCTGCGTGGGTTTGTCGGCGTCCCCCGGCCATCGCGATCCGATATTCTCTCGCGGGAGAAGCTCGGCCAGCTGTTCGGGCTCAATCGCGATATCCTGATCCGTACCTTCGTGCTCCTCGGCGCTTTTACGCTAATGACCCGTATCGGCGGTCATTTTGGCGCGGTGACGCTGGCCGCCAATGCGGTTTTGATGAATTTCGTGCTGATCTCCGCATTCTATCTCGACGGCCTTGCCAATGCCGCCGAGCAGATTACCGGCAGGGCCATCGGCGCCGGCGACAGGACGGCCTTTGATCGCGGCCTGAAACTGACCATCCTCTGGTCGTTCGGGCTGGCAGGCCTTGCTGCCATTGTCTTCCTCGTCTTCGGAGCCTCGATCATCGGCGTGCTGACCACCTCGCCCGATGTGCGGGCGATGGCCCTGAAATACCTGCCCTACGCCGCGATTTCAGGGCTGACCGGTGCGCTTGCCTATCTGATGGACGGCGTGTTCATCGGCGCCACCTGGTCGGGCGAGATGCGCAACCGCATGCTGCTGTCGTTCCTCTGCTATCTCGCAGCACTCGCCGTCCTCGTGCCCTCGTTCGGCAATGCCGGCCTCTGGCTGTCGCTGAACGGCTTTCTGCTGTTTCGCGGCTTCTTTCTCGCCACCCGCCTGAAACCGAAGGCCGATCAGACCTTCCAACTGGCCCAGTAGTCAAGGCGGCTGTCGCGGAGTTCGCGGATCGATGTCACCTGTTCGCGATCCAGCAGCTTCGACAGGCCGGTAAGGATGCTGCCGGCGAGACCAGGGCCTCCATAGACCATGCTGGAATAAAGCTGCACCAGATCGGCGCCGGCGCGGATTTTTTCCAGCGCAGTCTCCGCCGAGGAGACGCCGCCGACACCGATGATGGCCATCGATGGACCGACCCGCTTGCGCATGCGGGCGAGCACCGCCGTCGATGGTTCGAACAGCGGCTTGCCGGACAAACCGCCCGCCTCGCCAGCCTGGCTCCGGTCCTTCAGCCCGTTGCGCGCGAGCGTCGTGTTGGAAACGATCAGTCCCTCCAGCCCATGCGCCAGGGCTTCGTCGGCGATGTCGTCCATACCCTCTTCCGTCAGATCGGGGGCGATCTTCAGGAACACCGGGATCTTCCTGTTGGCCCTGGCTGCTTCGGCATCGCGTGCGGCAAGGACAGCGGAAAGCAGGGTTGAAAGGCTTTCACGGGCCTGCAGATCGCGCAGGCCGGGAGTGTTGGGCGAAGAGATGTTCACCGTGAAATAGCCGGCTAATGAATAGAACCGACGGATGCCGGCGACGTAATCGGCTGTTCGATCGACGCTGTCCTTGTTGGCGCCGATGTTGACGCCGATGATGCCGGCATTGCGGATGGTTGCCAGCCGGGCATAGGCGGCATCATGACCCTCATTGTTGAAACCGAGGCGGTTGATCACCGCCTCATCCTCGACCAGGCGGAAGACGCGCGGCTTTGGATTGCCTGGCTGCGGCTTCGGGGTGACCGTCCCGATCTCGGTGAAGCCGAAGCCGAGCTTCAGCAGCGCCTCGGGCACCTCGGCATTCTTGTCGAAGCCGGCGGCCATGCCGAGAGGATTGACGAAGTCGAGGCCAGCAACCGTCTGCCGCAGGCGCGGATCGGCGGGCAGTTGGCAGGCCGGCACAAGTCCGGACTTCAAAGCGGTAATCGACAGGCCATGGGCCGTTTCGGGATCGATAAGGAACAAGCCGCGACGGGCGACGGCCTTGAAGAGATCGATCATGGCAGCATCTCCGGAAACTGATGGGCGCCATCCTTGTCCAAAGGCAGCGGCGTGGCCCAGAGGACGGAGGTTGTCGACAGAAGTCCGTAGAGATGGGGAAACAGATCTCCACCGCGTGACGGCTCGAATTTGAGAGCATCCCCGAGGACCTCGCTATCGACGGCAACCAGCAGCAGGTCCGTCTGGCCAGCGAAATAGCGTGCCGCCGTTTCCTTCGCCTGGGCTGCGGTCGAAAAATGGATGTAGCCGTCGGCAAGGTCGATCGACGCACCGTGGAAGATGCCCTCTTCCCGGGCTTCCTGCCAGGCGAGTTCCGGTACGATCTTGTAAATCACGGCCATGGCGGTGCTCCCAGCGAGAAAACAGTCGCATAGGGATTTGCCGAAAAGGCGGAGGTATGTCCATGGTCCGGCGGTAAATTATCGCGGAATACCTTCTATTCCTCCAAGGGCCCCGATTGCCCGGCAATAGCCATCACAGAGCGGGTGTCGATGGCCGGTGCGGAGTCTTGTGCCAATGGAACGGGTTGGTCCGGAGCTCGATCACCGCACGCCAGGCGGCGATCGAGACCAGCATCCAGTAGAACGGCACCGTCATCCATCGCCAGCGGATACGCTTTTTTTCAGGCGCGATCATCGCCGCAGTACCGAGCAACAGGAAGATGGCGTAGCTCCCGAAGATGTTGGAAAAATCGATGACGAACATCGTCATATCGAACGATGAAATTGCTTCCGTTGGAACATGCAGCATCGCCGTCAGCGACCGCAGCAGAAACAGCATGATCAGCGGATGACCGAGCGACGAGAGCAACATTCCGCCGATCAGCAGCTGGAATATGGCGAATGCTTTGAAGCCCATCTGGCGCTGCAGGCCCCGCGGGTCTCGCATCAGCACCAGCCAGGTTTGCAGCCAGCCCTTGAACCAGCGCGTGCGCTGCCGGGACCAGATGGCTATGCCGGTCGGTGCATCCTCGATGGTCTGACGATCGATGACATCGGAGCGATAACCGAGGCGATAGAGCCGCATGCCGAGATCGGCATCTTCCGTGACGTTGAATGGATCCCAGGCGCCGGATGACCGGAGGATATCGGTGCGGAAATGATTGGACGTGCCCCCGAGCGGCAGCGGCATGCGATACCTTGCCAGCATCGGCAAAAGCGCCCGGAACAGCGCCGAATATTCCAGCGCGAACATGGCGCTGATCCAGTTCTCGCCGCCATTGCCGATCACCAGCGGCGCCTGCAGGCAGGCTACATCGGCCGGCGCACTCCGAAACTTGGCATACGCTTCCCGCAATTGCTGGGGATGTGGGCGGTCCTCTGCGTCGTAGACGGCAACATAGGCGCCCCGCGCACCGTTGAGTGCGTAGGTCAGCGCTTTCGGCTTCGTGCGCGGATGCATCGGCGGCACCTCGACGATCTCGAATTGCGGTCCCAGCGTCTGGGCGCGCAGGGCCGCAATCGTTTCGCGATCGTCCGCCTCGCAGACGAATTTGATATCGAGCCTGGAGACGGGCCAGTCCAACCGCTTCAGCGTCGCCACCAGTTGCGGCACGATTTCGGCCTCGCCATAGACCGCGATCATCACCGTATAGACGGGACACGGGCCACAGGGATCGACAGCTAGCCTTGGCCGCCGCCGCCGACGCTGGACGACGGCGCGACCCCGCAGCATCAGAGTGGTGAGATAGGAAAAGGACAGCAGCACATGCAGAATAGTCTGGGTGTTCGGATCCGAAACCAGCCCGACCGCCAGCAGGCTTAGCCCGACGCCGGCATAAAACCCCTGATAGCCATGGAAGACAACGCGAGCGCTGAACCCCGGCTGGCTTTCAAACAGGTCGCCGACTGTCTTGCGGACGCGACGATCCGCACCCGCCTGCCATACGGCGGCGCGAATGGCGCCCGGCGTCGTGACTATCAGACTGTGCTTCAGGTCCGGGTAGCGTCTCAGCAGGACGGCCACCTCCTCCAGCCGATCGATCTGCGGCGCGATCAGGGTGAGCGGTGGGCGAAGCGGATGATTGACCCGCAGCGTGGTCGGTCGCAACAGCTGGCTGTCGAGGCCGGCGATATCAATGACGCTGCCACCGGGGATTGTTTCGGTAAACGGCACTCGAAGAGCCCGGGCTATGGCGCCGTAGTAGGCATCCTCCCGGACGAGCGTTCCCGCCAACAGCTCCTGTTCGATACGCGTTCCGTTGAGAAGCGCCGCTGCGGCTGCCGTCGCGACATAGGGCCGGCCTATGCCGATCCGTTCCAGTGCCACGGCCTCTGCCTGCAATCGACCGAAGAATACGGGAAGTGCCGCATCTGCCGGCAGTATTTCACCAACGATGTCTGATAGCGCCACAGCCGCCGTGCTTGCCGCTTGTGGTGGATATTCCCCGAAGCGCATCAAGGTGATACATCCTTACGCAATGCAACGCCCCACGCCGCTTAGCCTTGGATGATAATCATGCGCAGGTTTAAATCACCCCTCAATTTAAGGGGTTTTTACACGGTATGCGCGATATTTTCATCTTTTCTCATGCCGCAGTCAACCTTTGCCGATGAAAAGCCTGTTGGCAACCTGCCAATCCTGTTCGATTCCCGTGAGCGATTGCCAAAACCCGATCTTTCGTCGCTGGTTCGCCTGCGTTTTCTGACCGCAACCGACTTCCCGCCTTTCAATTTTCTGGACCAGTCCGGAAAGCTTGCCGGCTTCCATGTCGATCTCGCTCGCGAAATCTGCGCAGAATTGGCAATTGCCGACAGATGCCAGATCCAGGCATTGCCGTTCGGCGAACTTCGTCCGGCGCTTGCCGCATCGCAGGGCGACGCCGTGCTCGCCGGCATCGCGGTGACAGCGGATCTGCGAAACCAGTTCGCTTTCTCGAGGCCCTATCTGATGTTGCCGGCGCGCTTCGTCCGCAATCTCAAAGCCGACCTCCCCGGAACTACGGCGGCGGCGCTTTCGGGCAAGCGCGTCGGCGTGATCAAGGCAACAGCGCATGCAGCGATGCTCAAGGCCTTCTTTCCGGCCATCACGGCTGTTGAATTCGACGACAGCGCGCAGCTTTTGTCAGCCGTGAAAAGCGGTTCGGTGGATGCAGCCTTTGCCGACGGGCTGCAATTGTCCTTCTGGACAACATCGCCTGCGGCAGAGAAATGCTGCGCCCTCTTCGACGGCCCCTATCTTTCGCAACAGTTTCTCGGCGAAGGGATGACCGTCATGTTGCGTCAGCAGGATACCGATCTGACGGCAGCCATCAACCACGCGCTGGCGACGTTATCGCGCAACGGTCGCCTTCAGGAAATCTATCGACGCTATTTCCCGACCAGCCTCTATTAGGCTTGGATCAGGCCTTGCGGTAGCGGGCAATTGCACTGCGCTCGATTGCAGCGCAGGTGAGCTTGTCGAGTTGCAACCGGTCGCGCAGCATCGCCAGCAACCGCAGCTCTTCGGCAGTCACCGAAAGATCGGCAGCGGCGACCTCGACTGCAACCGCGTATGCGGTGTCGTAGAGGCGGGGCGGCACGGCGTCGCGGATCGTCTCCAGCACGATGTCCAGCCCCTCGGCGCCCGAGAGCAAGGTCGCACAATCACGCGATACGGCGATCAAGCGATCCTCGTCAAAGCCTTTGAAAACCGGCAATGCCTCGATCAGCTCGCCGATCCGGCCCAGCTCCCGGTCGTTCATGGTACGGTCGACGGCTGAAGCCATGACCATGACGTAGATCAGGGCGTCCTGGGCGGAAAGCTGTGCATTCATAATATGTGTCCCTCTAAGCTTCCCCGAGAGTAGGAAGTCACGCCAGCGATAACAAGGGTCGGGATAAAATCCCTGATGGCCGACAGTAACTTCCGGCGTCAGATGGGATTGAGCGGATCTTCCTTCGGCGGCTCGGGCGCCAATGTCGACTGATGCTTTTTGCGCGGATCGTTGCCATAGACGCCACGGCCGGCCTTGCGGGCTTCGTCCGCGGCACCGGCAAACGGCGAGCCTGCGGCCACTTCGGCCCAGCCATTGCGCGCCAGCCAGTCGCCGAGATTAACCCTCGAAAACCGGCAATCTGCCGTGATCGAGCCTTTCCACTCAGGGTCGGGCACGTCGCAGGTGATGGTCCTGCCAAGCAGGAAGGAGCGGAGCGCGGTACGGGCCAGCGTGCCGCACGGCCATTCCTTGCCATTCGGGCCGGTACAGCTGCGTGACGGATCGGTTGGCACAATGCCGGCAAGCTGCACGCTCCTGCCACCGATGGTGAGGATACCGGCGCGCTCGGCAAAGGGACGGGAGAGATCGATCGGCTTCAGGTCCGCATTCGCTTGCGGAGTGGCGCCAGCATCGCCTTCCGGCCGCTCCGGCTGCGGCGCCAGCGCGGCAGATTGCGTCGGCGGTGCCTGCTTGCCCGAAGATGCGACCGCGTCCTTGTCATCCGAAGGCAGAGGCTCGGCGCTGGCAAGTTTTTCCGCTGGCGGCTGCGGTCTCGTCAGCGGCGTCGGAACCGAGGCTGCAAGCGGCACCGGGGGTGTCGGCGGAGTCGGAGAGGACGGAGGCATCGGCGGCGGCGCCATTCTGTCGGCAATGGCGCTGTCTTCCACCGGTGAAGACGGGGGTTCGGCCGTGGCAACCGGCGGCGTCCGGTCCGGCAATGCCGCCGACGGGCTTGTCGCCTCCTTCGACGTGGCAGTTACCGGGGCAGCGGGCGGCAAGGCCGCGACAGCGGGAGCGCTGGGCGACGCGGGTTCGGGAGAGGGAAGCATTTGGCCGGTTGCGCCCGGCTCCGGAGTTGCCGGCCGCGGCGATGTAGCCGCCACGACAGGCGGAGCAGGCGGCAGCACTGCAGCGGCGGGCGGCGGTGGTGCTTCAGAAGGTGGAACCGGGGTCGATGGCGACACTGGCGCTGGCTCGGCGGGAGATGACGACGGCGCGGGGGCCGGCATCTCACTAGCAGCGGAATTGTCTGAACTTTGTGGTGTCGGCGCCGGCGCCGGCGCCAAGGAAGTCGCGGGCTGCTCCGAAACTTTCGGAGACGCCGTAGGCTCAGGCGCCGCTGTCACAGGCTGCGGTGCATCCGGCTTCTCCGGCGGCTTGTCGAGACTGGCCACGCGCGGTGCCGGATCGCCGAAGGTGATATGCGGCTGCAGGTTCATCGCCGTCAGCCCGACGTAGACCAGGACCATGACGGCCACGGCGCCGGTGACACCGGTCAGCAGAGTGGGGGAACGCATCAAGACAACTTTCCTATTGGCTCGCCCAGATGATCCGCGCCATCCACTCCACATCGACAAGCTCGATGCTTCTGTTGGGATGGGCCGGATTGAGCGACAGAAGCTCGATCGACTTCGGGCTCTGGCGCAGCAAGACCTTGGCCATGACCTCGCCCTCACGCGTTTTAACAACCACGCGGTCGTTGCGCCGGACCTGCGCACCGGGCTCGACGATCAGCACGTCGCCATCGCGATAAAGCGGCATCATGCTGTCGCCCTGCACTTCCAGCGCGTAGACGCCAGCTTTCTGCGCCGGGGTCGCCGGGAACTCGACGACATCCCAGCCCTGCCCGGCCGGAAAGCCGCCATCGTCGAAAAAGCCGCCTGCTCCGGCCTGCGCAAAGCCCAGCAGCGGAATAGAGCCCGCCTGCGGCGGAAAGGCACCGTCCGGCATGCCTGACGGCATGGACCCAGGCCGCAGCAATCCCATGAACTGCTCGACGCTGGCCCCTGTTGCATCGAGCACCTTGGCAATGGATTCCGTCGACGGCCAGCGCTGGCGGCCATCGGCACTCAGTCGTTTGGATTTGTTGAAAGAGGTGGGGTCGAGACCTGCACGACGCGCGAGGCCGGAGGGCGTCAGGTCATGCCGCTCGGCAAGCCCGTCGATTGCACTCCATATCTGATCGTGTGACAGCATCGTCGCCTGGCCTTGAGATCGAGGCGTCCCATCCCCATCCACGCGCGAGGTTAATCTAAGTGTTAACATTCGTAAAGACGCCAAGAGGAATAAAATCCTTGGTACCTACAGTTTATCACAACAGCCGTGTCAAGTTCGGGAAGGTGTGTTGCGGTAGCACATCTGCGGCGAGAGCTTCAAAGCTCTGCCTGTCCGCTCAACGGGTCGGACAAAGAAATGACTGGAGCGGGTGAAGGGAATCGAACCCTCGTATTCAGCTTGGGAAGCTCGCCCCAAAACAACAGGCACAATCACTTAGCTGTAAAACTTTGGGAATTCAGCCCCAAATCAATCAATGATTTCAATAGGGCTGTAAAACAAAAACCGCGCTCTAGCCGCCTCGTGTCGCTTGAGAAATAGGTTCGTCTCACTTTTACGGAGAGTGACCATGAAGAATACAATCCTATCCAATTCCAAGGCCGGCCCCACACCCGAAACAAATTCTACCTTCCTGCGTAAGTTTCTTCAGGACGCTCGCATATGGCTCGACAGTCGTTGCGAGAACGCCAGACCGGGCTGGATGGTCGCGCAACTGCCGTTGGTTGAAGCGGCGATGGCGTCCGCCACCAATGACGCACCCGTTTCAAATCCGAGCGGCAAGATTTCCCTCTATTCAGGGCGCACCAACGACCCTGTTCCCGAGGGATGGGGGCTGAACACAACATACCTGTCCATGACCTATCGTGAAGCTGACACCATCCAGGCATTTCGCTTTGAAGTTGGTCTCGAAGATTATGTTCAAGCGCGCATCCACGGAGCGAAGGACTCACCCGTTTCAATTTCAGGTCAGCATCCTGACGACTTGGCAGTCGACCAGTTCTTCGCAGCAATGAAAGCCAAGCTCGATCGCAAGCGCCGGCAGGGTTATGGCGGGTGGGATGACAAGGCGAAGTGCTCCAACGAGCAATTGTCGGCAATGCTGCGCGACCACATCGACAAGGGCGATCCCATCGACGTCGCCAATTTTGCGATGATGATCTATCAGCGTGGCGAGCGTATCGCGGCCGCCTATCCCGACACGCTGCGGCGAGCACTTCGAACAGCTCTCGATCACATCGAGCACATGGCCACGTGGATCGGAAAACAGAAAACCGGATACTCCTTTGAAGGTCTCGGTGAAGACATGCCGGGGATGCGTGACGCGCTCGACGCCCCCACGCCCGAAACAAGTCCGATGGATGCCCGCGAGGCAGCAAATGTGAGCGGTGCAGAAGCGCCTTGGCAATGGTTCGCCGGAGACTGCGGCGAATGGTTCGCGGTTGGTCCAGAGGATACCCGAGAGGCAATCATCCAGGCAGCGACGAACGACAGCCTTGGCGAGTATGAAGACGATGGCGTCTGGAAGCTCCAGTTTCACATCGTCGAGGCTCGGAAAGAGCCTTTGCGAATTGCGGATTGGATCGACGCAGACGACATTTTCGATCGTGCTGAGGACAACCTCGCAGACAGCGACCGAGTAGGCAGCGAGAGCGACGAGGGTCCGTGGTTCGAATGCTCTAAAGAGCAGAAGGCGGATCTTCGCAATCGTATCAAGCAAGCTTGCGACGAATGGCAAGTCGCGCACGGCCTCGTCTTCAATTGCGCAACGTTCAGCCAGACGCGCAATGAAGAGAGCGTGGTCGTGGATGTGTCGATAGCTGCTCTTTCTGCCACCACGGAGGCCAAGCCATGAGCAGACTTTTCGGACCCGACTTCATCACGCAAAGGTACCTGCGCCAATATCCGGACAGTTTACGCGCCAAATCGTGGGCCGGCGTCATGGTCCACATTGAGACCGAGAACGGGGTATGGCGCACCGGTGGCAGTGGCTACACATGGGCTGGCAAGCCTGACGCATGGATTATTCCATTTGAGCAGGCCGTGCGTCAGATCGAGCACTGCGGCCCTGAAAAATGCGGGAAGTTCCTCCGTGCCCAGACACCCACGCCCAGTTCAAATGAGGGGCCGGCGGCATATCGGGCCAAGAACCCCGATGGCGACGGCTTCCTGTATTTTGATGGTGATGGGGCTGTCGAGGTTTACCGGATGGCTGGCGTTGAAATCACCCCTCTTTACACGCTGCCACCCGTTTCAATTCAGGGCGATCACATCACCCCGCAGATGCTGCGCGACACCGCCGCATGGTGCCAATCGGAAGACGAGCTTCGCGAAACACTCAAGAGAGCCGCCGAGGCGCTGGAGGCCTCGACCGCTTCCAATTCGGAGGGCATCGAAGCGGCGCATACGGTCCTTTCAAAATATCCTAAGTCGGTCGTAGAGGCGGCAATATCCGCTTATCTCGACAAGGCCACGCCCGTTTCAATAGTAGGTGGGTCTATCACTCGCAAACAGGCCCGCAAATTGGCCTTGGATGAACTCTCCAAACGAATGCTAGAGGGCAATGTTGCAGACGCCTTTGACCACGCAGTTGATGTGTACCTAAAAAAGCTTTCGGCGATATTGTGCGCGGCTGAGCCTTCTGGGTATGTCAATCCTGATCATGCAGGATTTCCCATTTTGGCTGGGTCAATAGCACTCTACCAGTATAGCTTCGCTGCTGCGACGTTGCCTTTGTATGCTGCCCTAGACCCCACGCCCGAGACGATCGGAGACACCGATGGCTGAGACTTTCACCGGGCCGCTGGTCTGGATCACAATGGGTGGAAATATCGACGTGCGGCACCCTGATGGGCGTTTGATCCGCTGCTACGGCATGACGCAAGAACATAGCAGGGAAGCCGACAGGCTTGGCAAAAAAGCCATCTGCACTGTCGTCATACCCGACGATATCCCAGGACGCGGCAAGTTCTCGCCTCACATCACCGAGATCAGCGCTACCCCCACGCCTGCACCGACGTTGTCAGGCCGATGATGTACATGGGGATCTTCATAATCTGGATTGTCGGCGCCGTCGCATCCAATGCGGCGCAGCGGGAGATTGGGTTACGCAGCGAATTTACCTTCGGAGACAGCTTCTCTGGAGATGACACTGTTGATCTCATCTGCATCGTGGTCTGGCCAATATTTTGGCCTTGCTACCTCATCCACAAAATCACCGGCCGGCTGATGAGGAAAGATCCATAAAAATCTAATCCGCGATAGCCGCAGCCGTAAACCGGAACAACCGATCAGAATAACCAAACCAAAGCGCCAGGCCCTATGAAGGACCTGGCGCACCGAGAACCCGTGTTTTTTGTATCTTGGAGAACGACATTGAATATTTCAGTTCAATCACTGCATGGCGAAGTCTTGCCACCACTTGTCACCGGCGCTCCGAACGTCACCTTTGCCGAGGCCGCCGCAAGCTACGTGAAGCACGGAGGCGAGCAGCGATACCTTTCGAGGGTTCTCGAAATCCTTGGAGACAGGCCGCTTACCTCCATCTTCCCATTCGATGTCCGAGAGATGGCGAAAGCTCTATTCCCCTATCAGCTGAGCGCTACCAGAAACCGGCAGGCTTTGACGCCAGTCCGTGCGGTGATCAACCATGCCTATGACAGAGGGTGGTGTAACCTCATCCGCCTCCGGAATTTCAAGGAAGACACGCCAAAGAGGAAGGTGCCGGCGTCTGCCGTCTGGATGCAGCTGTTCGTTCGCCAATGCGATCGGGATGGCCTTCAGCATCTATCCGCCTTGGTCCTGTTTATGGCGCAGACAGGAGCAAGGGTGAGCGAGGCGGTTGCTCTCCACTGGTCGGAGGTAGACTTTTCAGGACGCAGCGCGTTGCTGTTGAGAACCAAAACCGGCACGAACTCTGCCAGGTGCCTGACCGACGAGCTCGTTTTGAGGTTTCAGAGATTGCATGCGGAGAGCGGGGAAGGGCGGGTGTTCCGCTACAAGAGCCGATATTCTGTCAATGAGAGGATCGAGGCCGTCTGCAAGCGTGCTGAGATCGCTTACAAGTCCAGCCACGCATGCGGGCGTCATACATTCGCGACCACGGCGATCGATCTCGGCATGGACGTAGCGACCGCGATGGCTGCCGGCGATTGGAAGAGCCCCACAGTGTTCCTAAGCACCTACGTCACGCCAAGACGGAACGCTGGCCGTAGGATGGCCGACAGGTTCAACCAGTATCAGTTTGAGAGCAGCATCTAGCTGGACGGCTTGGCGCGTTCACGCTCGATCCGGTCTAACCGCTCGCGAAGGTCAAGGATCACGTCCCTTGCCCCATAGGTGCCGGCCGCTGACGCCTTCAGTTCATCAATCTGTTTCTGGAGCTGAGCATTCACAAGATCATCGGTGTGCCAGACGCGCTCTAACTCGGCGCGCGGCACCTGGGCAATGCGGAGATCAGCAAGCGTGTCGTCGGTGCGCTTGCGGTCCTCAATGCCTCGATCAGTACGCCACTTGAGCTCCTGCTGAGTAACCATTTTGTCGCGTACGTCATTAATTTGGACGGTAGTAGCTGATGCAAGCTTCGAGATCGCATCTGTCAGATTTTGGTTGCCGAGCGTGATTTGCGTGTCGAGTTTGTCCTGCCCCTTATTAAGGGTTCCATAAAAAAACGAACCTGCAGCCAGCAATGCCGCCATACATACGCCGGCAGCCGACCAGATCACCGGCCATTGGGTCTTGCTGTTGTTTCGAAGCTCGTTGGACAGTGTGCCTATTGAAGACTGGATCGTCTGAAAACCAGTATTCATGTTGGAACGAAGGTCGACGATATCCTTGCCCTGGTTCTCGACGCGCTCTGAAAGCCGAGCCCAAGAAGCCATTGGGTCGAAGCTATTGCCGTTTGCCATATCAACCGATCCTGAAGCCATTTCTGGTTTATGCCCTTTCAATGCAAGAAATCCATATGTTGCTGGTCGCCTGAGACTCGCTCAGAATGCGAAACCCCGCGACTTGTTGGGACGCGAGGAAAAATCTACGACAATTTACGGATAGCGCGCCACCGCTCCAGGCGGCATGCTGTCGGTGCGCCGTGTTTAGGGCGATGGGTTAGGCCGCAGCCGCAACAGCGGTCAGCCATGCGTCCACTGCAGACTTTATCTGAGCATCGAAGGCATAAAGCTCTGGCCCGCCCATCATCTCCACCGCGATCCGGTTGACGCCATATACGCCAGGCTTACTAGACCCCCCAATCTGCACAGGGTAATTCATCTGGAAGTCAGGCGTTGACGTGTTGGAGGCTGTTTCTATGCCCCGCGAGGCTTCCTTTGAAGTCGTACCGACGCGATACATGCCGAGCCATCCCGGATACGCGGCTGCAGACGGCGCAAAGGTCTTTGTCGCTGCGTTACCGTCTCGCCCCGTGATGGCTGGAGTGGTAGTCCGGTTTACTAGCAACGAGACATCGCAACCAATATCCGTCGACTGAGCCCCTGCGTTCAGGAGCGCCGTCAACGAGTGATGCCCACGGTAGAAGCTGTCTGGCTGAGCCTTGTATCCAAAGACGTTTGGCGTGAACATCGTGCTGTAAACGCCACCGACACCGTCGCCCGAGAGGCCACCTTTGCTGGTGAACACCGGAGCGCCGCTCTTGATAAGATCGAACCGCGACGTAGCCGAGGCGAGATTGATGTAATCCGACTGTTCTGCCGTTTTCCCCATCAGAAAAAGATAATCGAGATATTTCCAGCACCCGATCGATTTCAGCGTGGCAATGAACGCGTCGTCTGCGGCTTGCATCGAGGCCGATGGCGCAACCGTCATGCGAGCGACGGCAAACTGCGTTTCAGGCTGCAATGCACCGACTGATGCCGTAATGGTCAGCGTACGATCGATCGTAAGCCCCGCCTCGTCTGTTGCTCGAACAGTGACGGAATAACCGCCAGCGGCCAAGGCCGAGTTTGAAACCAGGATACCCGCCAGGATCGTGAAGGACGAAGCGTTGGCCCCGCCGACAATAGACCATATGGATTTACGGTTGGCCTCAAGGATTAGCGTCAGAACGCTGCCAGACGGAGCATTGAAGGCAGATGGCGTGACAATCTGCAGCGGTCCGAACTGGCGCTTGTAAGCCGCTGAAGCCAACGGATATTGGTCGCCTGAAAGCTTGTCGGCAAAGGAACCGCCAGTCGTCGTCCCTTGGTTCCAATAGCCGATGTTCGTGATGTTCTTTCCACGGCACCACTCGCCAATGCTGTCGAGATAGTCACCGCTGTTGGAGTTTACGCCGAACTCATGGATGGCATAGGGTTTGCCCTTGGCCGCGAGAAAAGCGTAGTGAGCGTCAAGCCCAGCGATACCAATCCTCTTGCTGTAAAAAGCCTTGGCTGGGCTGTCACCATCGTCCTGTGAATTGTAGTACGGGTCAGCGCCGCCCATGTCGACAACGTCGTCGCCGGGATAGGAGGTGAGTGCGTCATAGACGCCCGTTCCGGAATAGTGAAGCGTGTTCGGGGTGATTACCCAAGAGAAGCGGAAACGAGAACTGACAGCGCGCGCGAGGGCCACGACATGCCGGAAGGCCGCAATGAAGTCAGAGGGACCGGAGGCATTGTTGTAGCTCCACGGGTAGGCAGACTTCAGGTTACCTTCCCATCCGATGCGCAGGATGATGACATCGCTGGCGTCCATCCCTACGATGACTTGAAGCATCTGTGTGATGATCGCGTCATACGTCCCAGCAGCTGTGTCTGCGCACGTTGCGGTAGGAGATGCAGCCGTGCCGGTCGCGAGGGGAAATGCCCAATCATACCGGCCTGTATACCAAGAGAAGGCGGCAGGAAACGCCTGGACGATGGCGAGATTTTGCGCCCACGTCGTCTGGCCATTGGTGTTCTCGCAGAACATGTGGATCATGTCCGGCGTGCGACCTAGCCAAGTTCCGAATTGTGTGAGCTCGGCCTGAGAGTTGACGCGAACGCCAACAAGATGCCGGTTCTGGAATGCGACAGACCCCCCACCCTGAGGTCGGTTGGGGCGCTTATCGACCACCTTGTCGATTGTCCGATCTAGCCCACGGACGTTCGGAATGCGTGTTGCGATACCCGTCATAATCAGGCGCTCGCAACGTTGCACTTCCAGCCCGCCACGGCCGGCACATCCTTTTCCTCGCTTGCGACATGGTGCGCGCGAGCGGTATTCTGGTTTGCGCCGATTGCCTGCGATGCGTCAGGAGACAGCCCTGAGGCCGAAAACATCTCGCCGCTGGACGACGCGCGGATCCTGAACACCATCGAGGCCGCATTTTCCGGTGCGAGGCTGGAAGGGGCTTGCTGCGTCGTCGTGCCACCAAGCGGGATTGTTTCAGACCAGATCGGGAAAAACAATTTGGCCCCCCTCACGTCCTGGACGTAGCCGCACTGCACATGAGCGCCAGAAATTGCCATGATGATATCTCCTGTTTCGATTGAATTTTGCCCTGCAGACGATATTGGTCAGCATCAGGCGAAGAGGATTGAGAGGGACGATGGCAAGCAGCGCGACATGGGCCGGTTTCAAAGCCATGAACCTGCGCTATGTTGTAAGCTGCTCACCGTGCGACCGTATGATCGAGATTGATCCCGACACGATGCCGCCGGACGGGTCGACGATCGACCAGCGGTTTCGTTGCAGCCGGTGCGGCGCGATCGGAGGCGTGATCATCAGCCATCGCAGTGCCGACAAGGCCTACCCGGGCAGTAGGAAGGCATAATCCGTACTTTAGGGCGTCACCGCCGCTGCCTTGCGCGCATAGAAGTCGTCCCACCAGGCAGAACAGTCATCCGCCTGGCGATCGCGATTGTCGGCGACGACGTCCCACCGCTTCAGGGTGACCACGCGCGGCTCATCAGCCTTCGGCTTGACGCGCTCCATATGAACTGTACAGGATCCGTCTTGATGCTCGGGGAGCTCGGACGAAGCCTTGGCCTGCCCTTGCATCTCTGCGGCGGCGGTCGCCCGCTGATCGAGCGTCTGGCAGCCCTTGGCGCTGGTCAGCAGAATGACCACCGGCAAAAGGATCAGTGCTTTTCGTACCATTGTAGCTCCTCCGGGCTCCAGCCCTGCATGTTGTCGGCCTTGGCTGCGGCCTCGAGATCCTTGATCTTGGCATCAGCTTGCGCCTTGGCGGTGGCCGTTGCCTCCGCGCGTTTTTTCGCTTCGGTCGCAGCCTGTTCCGCGGCCAGCCTGTCTGCCCGTTCCTTGTCGAGTTGAGCTTGAAGAGCGTCGCGCTCGAACGTGGTGACCATGGTGGCGGTCGCGGACCTGACCTGGCTGGCAACGCGGCCGTCTATGACCTGCCCAATCAAGGGCAGCCTGAGGCCCTCGTAGAAAAAGAGTAGGAAGACGGCCGAGACGATCATGCCGGCGATCAGCGCCGCCGGGATCTTGATAATATCTGAGAGGTTGGCGAACATTGTACTGCCTCTGCCTTTCTTTAATCGAGCGGATGGAGCCGGTCAGTCTGACACCCAGACGCCGTTGAGGAGGTAGCCATGCCAGTGATACCCATCGGCTTCCTTGTCGATTTCGCCCTGCCAGGGATAGATGCCGATGGACGGTATGAGCGACGGTTGCTGACGAGTCCCTTCGTTTTCCCAAGCGATTCTGTTCTTCTCGGAAACGAACGTCGGCAGCTTGATCGGCTTTTGGCAACCGCAGGGGCAGGATGCAAAGATCCCACCCTCAGCAGTTTCGCCCTCGTCGGTAAACCAGAAGAAAGCGCCAGGAGTGGCATTGATCTCATCATAGCGATGCTGCTCGTCGGTCTCGACGAGGACGGCGACGACATTGGTGGCCTTGCTCATCAGCGGGCTCCCGGCAGACCCGAAACGCAGAGCTCGCCCTCTCCGACCCGGCCTGGATCGCCCATGCCGCGACGATTGGTGAGGCCCTGAATAGGCCGGCCGCCTGCACGGTTGAACTTTGACAAGTCTTCGCAGGCGGCCTTGTAGTCATAGCGGCTGATATCCTTCGCCGAGGACGAGGTTCGCGCACCGCTCGTGCCGATATTGTAGCCGAGTGACGTCATCGAGCCCTGGACGCTATCCGGGGCCTTGGCGAAGTTTTTGACGCCATCGACGAGCGGCAGGTAATAGTCGCGGATGACCCGGGTGATCAGCATGGCCTCGCATGCCGCTTCCGTTCGCATGGTGCCCAGCTTGACGGGCTTGCCGTCGAGCAGCGTTTCGCCGTAGCAGATCGTCGGCACGCCCACCATATCGAGGTAAGCCGAGGTGCGCAGCCCCTCCCACTTCTTGATGAGGGTAACAGCGGCAAACACAGCCGGCGGGGTCACACCCTGGTCGATCGCCTGATGAATGAGCGCCGGCGTCATCGACGGCTTGGCGGGCGTCAGATGACTCCCGGTAAATGTCGCCCATCCGGTAATCCCGGCCGCAACGACAGACGCAGCGACGGCGGCCTTACCTCTTGGTGTCGATTTATTGATCGGCATCTTCAGGTCCTTTCGGCATGGTCATTTTGGACTGAACTGTAAGTCTGGCGACGCAGGCGCCCATCGTGGTGAATCCAGAGATCGCCGCAAACAGACCGCGCGGGATGACGATCCACTCGTCGATATATGGCAACGCCACCTCAAGGCCGGAGAATGCAGCGGCGATCAGGATGAGCTTGACGCTCATGGCACGCTTGAAGACGTGGGCGAAGTGATCGATCGGCTCTAGGCCGAACGCGCGTAGGGACGCGGCAAAGCTGCGCTTCGCCGCCCCTTTGATGGGCTGTGGCTCGGAAGGCATGGGATGTCCTTACTTGGAGAAGGCGCGTTCAGTCGTGATGATGAGGCAAAGCTTCGCCTCACCGCACCATTGCTGGGGATGGCAGTAGGGCCTACAGCCTTACTTCAGATGTCTTTGCAGCTCGTTTTAAAGATCATTTTTGAAATCTGGCGGGCGGATTGATCTATTTTTGGGGAGTGTCATTGAAACAAACGTGCATCGTATCCACGTTATCCACTCCCATCGCGCCTGGAGTTTTTGCTAGAGTGGATTACAACCTAAAAAGCGCATTTCTTTTAGCGGCAATATGCTTCACGGTTGCTGGTCCAGCTTTACTGCATCTGGCTATTTCACTTTGCGTGAACGACAGGTCAGAAGTAATTGATGGGCCATCTCGGCCCACCAATATTAGTGCTGCAATGTTGGATTCACTTGACGGGCCATACTAGGCCAAAGGCCACGGTCCGCGTGTCGTTCGGGAACTGTTTCGCTGGGTGATTAGACTTTAAATTGATTATCCCGCTGCCATTGTCATCCAGTTGCAAACATATTTTTTGTTCAGCCGGACGATCGAATGACGTATCTTTGGCGACTGGCAATATCTGGCTTTCAAGATTACTAGACAACCTTACCGTAAGGTCAGGATCGGCCCATGCGTTTACAATTTTCACTGTAGGGCAATACTTCGATCCTGGCTGCGAAATTTTGGTTACTCGCAATGAAGCTTCCTGAGATGCCCACGCAAACGAGGTACCCCCGGAAGCTTCTGTATTGAACGTTCCTATTGGTTCTACAACGACCTCCGGAAGCGATGAATAATCGAAGGCTGATTTGCCGTCGTTTGAGACCTTCAAAACGAAGGAATTCTTCCCAACTGGCTGTGCCGATCCGCTGCTTTTCGCCTTCTGGGCCGCAGAGAGGATCGCAACAGCGTCGTTCGCCCCTACGAAGAAGACCTGCTCTTTCTCGCGTCCGACAACGCCAGGCTCAAAGTGGGCGACCGACTTTGCACCAAACATTTGATACGAATAGAAATTCGGGTCAAAGTCAGAACCTGAGGACACGTAGAGGGGAAGATATCGACCCTGCCGCCAAGTGTAATCCATGCCGAAAGCAGATACCGGCTCATCAAAGCCGCCGGATGATGTAATTGTTGGCGACTGAGTTAGAAGCCATAGATGGTGTTGATAATTCTGAAATGTTCCCCCGATGAAAACGAGGGATGCAATAGCTGTGGCGGCAATAGCTGAGCGATTTCCCGGAAGAACAGCAGCCAGCCCAATCATGACCAGCAGCGCGCCGAATGCACCGACGAACCATTGCACGGTGTCACGCGTGATGTCCCAAAGGTTGAAGTCCGGCAATATGTGAATGCCGAATTTGACGTTCACAATGGCGAAAGCTGCTGCCAATGGAAGGAATGAGAACAATGCTAGATTGAAAGGTGTCCGAAGCCTTGTCGATAGCATTGGAGCCAAGGCTAACACAACTATCAATAGTACGGAAAGCCATGGGTTGTTGGTCGGATATTGCCCCAAGAGAAAACCGATCGCGGTTGTGGTCCCGTCGAGTGGAGCATGAGAAACAGTTATCGGAGCGCCATCCTCATAACCCATGATGATGTGCCCGGTTACCGGCATCATAAGCGATATCCCGATCAAGCAGACGGCTGGGAATACTGAAGCAACGGACAAAAGCGACGGCGAGACCGGCAGCATCCTTCCATCTATCAGTCTGGAAACCCAAGCCAGCACGGCAACAAAAACAAAACCCGCAACAACGGCAGGCAGCAGACCAAGCGGGTGAGTACCCGGCGCAGCAAAGGCCGCATGAACGCCAACGACAGAAATTACCAACGGGCATATGCACCACGCCGCTTGCCTGATTGCGCGATTGAAAATGGCTCCTCCGGAAAAAACGAAGTAGAGTGCCCAAAATAGCAGCAGGAATGGGACTGTTACCGCGCCGAGCAGGATGGCGGCACACATAAACAGACCAGATTCGTTCGACTTTTCATCGTCGCCAATTAGTGCAGCAACGGACGCGATGCCCATGAGAATGGAGAATATTGAGTCCTTTCCCGTAGCAAACAGACCATAGAGGCCAAACTGGCTAAGTGCGAAATTAACAAAAACTAGAAGCGCCGCAAGAAGAGTCGGCCTCAAGCCAAACTGTCTCGCCGAATAAAGCGAAACGATTGCGGCCAGAGCGAAAAGCAAAACCTTATTGCCAGCGGCAACCGTAGTAACTGGAAGCGACCATCCGAGCAGGGAGGGCACGAGTGTTAACCCCGCAAACCCGGACTGCATTGGAACACCAAGGCCGCCGAACAATAGCTTCCAGATCGCCAAGAAGGGGCCGCCGTCAACTAGTTGCCCGCCATCTGTCTTCAGCATAAAGGTTTGGATTTGAAATATTTGGACCGAATCAAGCGTGCTCGGGAAGCGAAAAGCGGCAAAAAATCCGATCGCGGATCCTGCCAGCAGCAGCACTGCGAGTCTTCGATCTATGCGGAATTTAGGTAGCCCCGAAAACCAAACACCCAAGATACCTATCAGTAAATTTATCCCGACTACCACTACCGCTAGACGAAATGGCCTGTCAGAACTACCAATAGTCCAGATTGCGATATAGACAATCGCATTGATGATAACGCCCAGAGAGAATGCCGACAGTAAGCCTGAAATCGCTTCAGTCCTGAATTTTACGCCATTCCTCTGCAAGATCTGCTTCATCCCCCACCCAGGCAGAAGAATGCAGGCAAAAGCAGAAAATATGGCCGTCAGCAAAATTTGAATCGTCAAAGTTCTCTCCACTGTAGAGATATACGCCGACTGCCGTGCTACCTTGGATATGGCTTAGAGACAAGGTTGCAAATCAGGACGTGGTCAGCATCAACTGATATGTCCTAAATTCGCACAATTTTCACCTTGCCGCCGATAGCCTGGATCTGAGCATCGACGTACCCTCCTGCTGAGGTTGGCGCCAAAGCTACCGTCACACGTGCGCCGTAGGAGGTTGGTGCAACACCGATTACAAAAAATGCTGCATTCGCTGGGTTTTGGATGTTGTTGTCCAGCACAGAGACCACGCCATTAGCAGAAGTCCTAGAGATCGTGCCGCGCCAGATCGTCACTCCTCCTGAGACCCCCGGTACCAGACCACTTGCTGTTATTGTCAAGAACGTCCCATCGTAGTCACCAACTGCGACATCGAAAAATTGGATAGTCTGCGGACCCGCAGGTAGATCTCTAACAAAGTGTCCCGAACGCCAATGAGAGACATTTTGGTCATCAACGATAGATGATCTTATCGCCGGCATATTATCAGCTATGTGAGCATTGCCGCCGACGTTATTGCCATTGAATACCAAGTTCGTCCACTCAACGCCTGCTGCGTCTAGCGAAAACGCATAGTCTAGACCAGCATCCAACTGGCTACCGACAACACCTATTCTCTGTCGATATGCCGTTCCAACTGCGCCCTCGAAAAGAACTGAGCCCGGATACCCACCGAGATGTGAGTTGCTGATAATGATGTCGCCAACCACACAGCCGACCCCACCCACTCGCATGACAGTTCCTGGTCTACTGACGCCGTCTGCATCACGCCCCCCGACATTGGTATCAAAGCCAGTAAAGACGTTTCCTGTGCCCGAACCGGCCCTGAAATCAAATGCAACCTTTACCGATCGCGAAAAAGTTGTGATGCGAATATCTTCATACCGCGTCCAGTTTACATAGCTTTCCCGGCCAAAGCCGGTTTCGCCCGTCGTCGCAACATCACGGAACCCGGCTGGGAAGCCCTCGATGCCGATGCCTTTAAATTTGTTATGCTGGATATAGTTTGGGGAACCATTCGCATATTCGAGGAAAGCAGCATTATCACCAGCAACGGCATCAGAGGTGAAATAGGCACGAGCATTCAAATCTTTCATGAAAGAGTTTTCGATGGATGTGCCTGTAGTCAGAATAGAGAACAACGGCCCATTGAAGTCGACGGTTGTAATCGTTGAACGACCGTCTCCATCACCCTGCACACCAAAGGCGCTACTCAAGGTAACGCCTGTCGCCACGGTATAATCGCCCGCAGGGATATAAACAGATTTCTTGTTAGATGCGCCTGCATTGATTGCCGACTGAAGTGAAATGCCTTGATCTGTATCGCCGACATCAAAGTCGCGAATTGACGGTTTGTCCCAAAAGCGGGCATCTGTTGTACGCAGCGCTGGCGCGGCAACGAGGGTGAACGGAGCCAGCACTGACGAGGGAACTAAATTGCTCATTGGTTCAAGCCTTTATTTCATCAATGGTGAATGTGCAGTGCGCGCCTGCCGCACCCGCTCCGCTCGCGGGAAGGTTAAGAACAAGGGATGTCGCGCCACCAGGTCCCGCGTTTACTTGAAAACTCTGCAACGTGGTTGACGCAGGAACGAACTCGTGTTCGAAAAAAAAGTTATCGGTAGTACCTGCTACCTTGGTATTCATAGGCACGCAGTCGAGTGCATTCGCCGTACCCACCTTGAACAACGATACCGCCCACGATGAAACAGCCCCACACGACCCAATTCCACTGACGCGCAAGCGCAGCTTATTACTGGTGCTCTTCGGCGTAATGGACAGGGACATAATCATCGTTCCCTCTCCGATCTGAGGAACGCTGTTATCAGCAGGGATAATGGTTGTTATAGCGCCTGCACTAGCATACGTCGTAGAAACGCTATCTATAACTGAGCCGATCGGGAAGAAACTGTCACGTAGAACAGCCGGCGTTATCTCGCTAACGATGCCGCCAACAACCGAGCCAAGCAATCGAAGCGCGGACATAGCCTGCATCTTGGCGTAGGTTGCGGCGTTGTTCGCCAGCGCTCTGGTGCTTACGCCACCAGTCGCGTGTTTTTCTTCTGTGACTGATCCATCAGGAGGCGTCCCGATAGGTATCGCATTCGACACGCGCACTTCAAAAAGCACACCAAGCGGCACGCTGATTTTTATTTTTGGCGCGCCGGAAACGTATACAAGTCCGTAGTCCCCCGTCGAAATCATCTGCGCTGTGCGCCCCATGATAGGGAACATGTTGTTAGCGGACCCAGGATCGATCGTCAGCGGATAAAGATCATCGGCAACGCCAGTGCCCGTGAACGGTCCCATGACGGCCCAATTATTCCGGGCAAAGTCAGCATAGTCAGATGCCGCCTGTTCTGCAGCTTCCGCACCAGCCAAGATGGCAGCACTGGCTTGATCGCTGATAAGACGGAAGGTAGATCCCGATACAAAACCCAAAAGGTTTCCGACAAGGCCACCGACGACTGGGCTATTGCCACTGTTGGTCTTAATCGCCAACGCGCTTCCACCATTGAAAGCGATCGTAGGCGTGGTTGTCGTGTTCGGCGCGACGACATTGACGCTGATGAGGCTATTGGACGAGTTGAAATCAACCCCTACAGGGATAGTCGCCTGAATAGCATCCGCTGTGCCGGCACCCGTATTGGTCGCTTTTGCGTAAGGATAATTTTGGTCGTACAGCAACCGGAACGTCGACCCCTTGATTACTCCGGTCACGACACTTCCGCCGATCAGTTCATTTTGAACTACGTCCTTACCCTGAAAGTCCTTCACCGTGAGCGGCGATCCGCCATTGAAGGCAATTGTCACCGGCGAAGAATCGTTATTTTCGAAGATGGAAAGAACAATTATTTGCGAGGGCGAAACTGGGATAGGTGTCGTTGCTTGAATTGCATTGGGCGATCCGGTGCCTGCGTCTGATGCAACAACAAATGAGTATGGAAGATCGGCAATGCGGGACCATGAGCCAGCCCCTGAACCGCCCAACTTCGTGTAGATGCCGTTATATGCTGCTGTCGCGTCACCGATAACCCAGGCCATCGAATTGGCTGCGTGGGCAAGATCAGCATAAAGAGAACTGCGGGACGTGTAGACAGAGCCGCTATTCGCGCCAATCGAAGCCAGAAATGATTCAATCCACGTACCCCATTCCCGTATATCGGCCTTGAACGGCTCTAGGGGCGCAGATGAAGGGCCATCAGCCCATATGTTAACAGCAAGGTTGACCATGTCTTTCCTCGATTAGGTAACGGTGAATACGCCGGTTGCGACCGGTGTGCCGGCGACACCGGAGCGATTGAACGGAACGATCCATCCGTATTTGACACCAGCGGTCAGGGTGACGGCCTTGGAATAGACTAGGCCGGGACCACCATAGGTTGGCGGCGCGACGGCCGTGGCCGTGCTGAAGCTATTTGTCGTGTTCCAGTAAAGACGGGAGCCGGAATAGTTTGCGCTGTTCGGCGCGGTCCAGGCATAGGTCGCCGTGCCGGTTCCAGGCGTAACCGAAACACTCGTCACCGGACCGGGAGGTGTCGGGTCAGACGTCGACGTGACGTCTTCGGTCGCCGACCAGTCAGAGTACTGTCCCTTGGCATTGACGAACGCGACCTGCACGTCCAGCACCTTGTCGGATGGCACGATATCGGTCGTCAGCAGGATAGAACCAGCCGAGGGTGTGACACTATTATTAACCTTTTCGACCCAGCCCCCCGGAACGCCGCCACCGGTGTCAGCGACGCGGTAGCGAACCGACGGCGTCAAGCTGCTGTCGTTCGGATCGTTAATCGTCACCTGCAGATAAACTGTTCCATTGTTTGGCACGGCGACCACCGAACTGATGACGGGCGTGTCGAGGCCGGCTGCGTTCGGCGCAGACGGGACCGGCGGCTGTTGGCCTTCGTCGGTCGCCGGCGCCCAGTCGTCGATGTTGTCTGGATGGAGATTGAACTCCATCGAGAAGCCGCCCTTGGTGAGGTTCAGCGTCGACTTGCGGTTTTCGATCAGCTTGCCGTCGAGCCGCGGTATACGGTTGGGCGTATCGAGGCGCAGCCAACGAGCATAAATACCATTGACGCCGGACAGCCGCACATCAAGCGATCCTTTGACCCGCATTTGGATGCGTAACCATTCACGCTTGCCAAGACGACGCGCCTGGCGCCATTGATGGACCCAGCCGTAATCGGCCTCTTGCGCCAGAACCCGGCCGGCGGAAAGCTGACGCGACATATCCTCGAAAAAGTCCGTGTCGCTGGTCGTGTAGTCGGTCGCCGGATAGGTAAATTTCGGGATGAGGCGGTTGCACTCGTCCTCGAAGAGGACATCGTACTGCACCTGATGGCCGGATATATCCTCGTCGGTCAGGACCTGAACGCGGCTTTCGCGGAATTTTCCGACCGTGAGCAGGAGGGCGCCATCGCCGCGCTCGCAGATCCAACCGTCGCAGGACGCCAGGATTGCGTTGGTCGCGATCTTCGGATCATGGTCGGCTGTATCGAACCCGTTGCACTCGTAGCGGTTCTCCGTGCCGCCGCCACTCAGCGGCACAGCCTCGTCGCAAATGTTCGCCTCCTCGATCCACATATCGAGCAACGGCAGGATCGCTACCCTATAGTCGCGTCGGTGGCCGAATTCGTTGAAGCACCAGTGCCAGCACATGACGAGCACTGAATTGTTCGAAAATGTCCACGTCGAAGGGTTCGCCGGATCCTGCGCCGAATCCCGGAAGTCCCAGACATAAGCGCCGTCGATTTCGACCGACAGGCGCGGAATATTGTACGGAAAGCGCTTTGAGAAATCCTGCGCTTTCGGGGTCGTCGCGATCATCGCCACGGACGCCTGCCCATCGCCGCGATGCCCGCTTGTCCATATACCTTGACCGCCCAAATACCCGACGATGACGTCGTACGCTGTTTCCGGATTGACGCCGAGACGGGCATATAGGTGCACCTGGCTGGAGCCATAGCGACCATCCGGAAGCCCATTGACCGTGCCATCCGACTGGATCGTCACCTGGTCGTCGTGGAGATACCAGCGATTGACGGCATGGATACGATGGCCTGCGACTGCCTGCACGGCAAACAGACGGGATCCCAAGGCCTCCCACAGCATATAGGCCCCGGCGACGCGCGTCGTTCCGACGACCCATTGGCGATAGGGCGTCGACTGCGTCAGCGGCACCTTGCCATCGTCAGGCGTAGGTAGCTTCGGCTTGGACGTCAGCAGCATCTGCAGCCCGGTCACGACCGCCGTCGTTGCGATCGCGCCGGCGATCGACGCCGCAGAGACCCCGAAGATTGATCCGGTAATACCAATTGACGAGAAGATAGACGTAAAGATCGGTGTGAAGATCGGATCCTTGCGGTGCGGCCCGCGCCGCATCGTGCGCCGGCGCGTATTCGCCATCCCGCAGTTCAATTCCTCGAATTGCGATATTGGAAAATCGTCGCGCATCAAGCCGCGATCCTCCAGGCCGCAACCCATTCCATCCGCTTGCGCACCACGCCGCCCTTCGGTGTCAGACCGCACCACAACGGTCCCCAGCGCACGGCCGCGATTTCCTTGACGGCTTCGCCTCCGAAGGCCAGATCGGCCGGAATACGGACGATACCGACGTCGCCGTCGCAAGGCTTGCGGGTCCGCTGGAATCCATGTGCCGAAAGCAGGTTATCGGTGATCGCGATCAAGCCGCCATGACGCTGGATAACGATGTCGGCGCCGACAGCATCGCTGTAACTACCCCGCAGATGCGCGATGACATCGACGCCGGTTGCTTCCTTGACCCAGGCCGCAGCGAACGTCATACAATCATTGCCACCGATCCCACCAAAACGGAAACGGTGATGCGCCTCCAGAAATTCTTCTAGAATCATGGCATTGCTTTCATGTGTCGGAAAATCAGTAGTTCGGCCAGGCCGGCTGTACGCCGCGAGCGATGCGCGCGGTTTGGTCGCAAAACTTGTCGGTCGGCGCGATCGCCTTTTGCATCGCGCTCGACCACAGGGAGCGCGAGGCCCGTGAGCGGGTGGATTCGCCCGTCGCGACCGTGAGCGACAGGTTGAGTGTCTGGTTGTCCGTGCCGCTGACCGAGCTGCTCGCCTCGCTGAGATAGGCGGCAGTACCCTGCCATATCGGAATGATCGAGCTCATCGGCTGGAAGTACTGATCGAGCGTGGTCAGGCCCATGTGAACTTCGGCGCCGCGTACAGTCGGGATGCTGTCGATCATGCGCTGCGCCGCCGAGGGATCGATACCGCTCACGGTAAAGTCGACGCTGTCGGCCGTGCCGTTGACAAGGACTTCGAGTGTCGGGACGCCAATCAGTCTGCCGCCGCCCAGGTAGACCGTGCCGGACGGATCGATGCTGTCTATTCCGGCCGGGATATCGTTCACGCCAAGCCAGAGATGCAGCGCCGGCGCTGTCGCCATCCGCAGGAAGATCCCAAGCTGATGGCTACCGCGCATTTCGGCGATAATATCGTCGCGGACCCACCCCATCAGAAGGCTTCCACAAAATCCAGCGTCGGGCTCGCACGCCACCAGCCTTGCACGTCCCAAGGAACGGTCGATCCCGGCGCTAGCTTCATGGCGCAACGCGGACGCGCAAATTCAATGCGCGTTCCGGCTGAAGCCGCCTCCCTCAACGGCGGCGCCAGCGCGACGATATATTCCTGATAGGGATTTGGCGTGCCCGATATCGTCTCGATGCCATCATCAAGACGAGTGACGACCTGCCAATACCGATAGGCGCGCCAGCCTTTCGTCGAGTGGTAGATCGAAAACCAGTCCGACCAGCGAAGCGGCCGCGATGGATTGTAGATCCGCAGATGCAGTTGCCCGGCGTTGAGCGGCGCATCCTCGATGACCTTGCCCCAGACGGTTGCCTGGCTGTATCCGGACGTATCCGAGAAGAGAGCGCCGTCAGAATGCGGAATCCCATTGACGACCGGGATCGGCCAGCGATCGAACGTCGGGAACGGGCCCATCCAGTCGGACTTGATCGGCACGTTGATGAACCGAAACGACCCGTTCAACAGCGCGCCCAGGTAGTTCAGGTACTCATGCTCTTCGCGGTCCTGGATGAAGCATGGTCCCAGCGAATGCGTCAGGAAGCCGCCGCCAGCCATCTCGATCGAGATTGACTGATTGAGCCCATTACGTCCGCCTTCGATCGCACTTCCGACGACGTCGAGCACGAACCGGCTCGGCTTCAGGTAGTCGATGTAGAGCGTGTCGAGGTTGATATAGGACGCCATAATCAGCCCTTCTGCGACGCATATCTTGCATTCATCGTGCCGATACCCTGCCGCCGCATGCCTTCGCTATAATTGAATAGGCCGCTGTTGACGGCATCATCGGCATGGCGCTTGGAGACCTTCTTGACGTAGGCCTGCAGGTTACCATCGTCGTCGACCGTGACGCCGACATTGACGTCAGACACGCCGCCACCACCGCCGTTCGAATTGGCTGCTCGCTGCATCATGGCTTCTGTTTTGTGGTTGGGGACCACTTGCGAGCCACGCGGCAAATTGACAAGCTCGCGACCGTTTTCGCCGACCATGGCAGCGCCACCTGGAGAAAAGTCTGTACCGTTTGCAAATGCAGGAAGCGCTGCGCCAGTATACGCTGTCGCTCCTGCACCAAGATCAAAACCTTTCGTGCCGCCACCGAAGAGGTTGCCGAGCCAGCCAAACAGGCCGCCACCAGATGAGCCGCCGGCAGAGACGCCACTGGCCAATGAGCCGCCGGCCTGGCTTAGACCTGTGCCAAGCTGATTAAGACCAGCACCCAACTGACCGACACCCTGCGTCGCCTGCGACGCTGTGCTACCGAACTTACCCAACGCGTTTTCGGCGCCATTCAGCCGGCCCGTAAAATTGTCCGCTCCTTGCGGGTTTGCCCAGGTAAAGCCTTTTGGACGCTCAAATCCTGCGAACGCCGCCGTTGCGCCACCGACGTCCTTGGAGGACATCAATGCCTTGAACGCTTTATTTTCCGGGCCCTGTAATTCGCTCCATGCAAAGTTGAGCTGCGAATTGACGTCGCCGAGGTTTTGACGTCCGCCGATCGAATTCAGCAGCTGCGGCGAACGGCTGTTCCACTGAAACAGACCAAGCGCATTGCCATTGTCGCCCTTTGCTAGCGGATTGAACGCACTCTCAGCGCCAACATTGCCCATGATGCCGGCAATCTGGTGCGGCTGCAGCCCCTTCCCAGCAAAGAAGTTCCAGACCTGACCTTGTACGCCACCAGCGCCTGTGATGGCAGCTGCCGGCGAGTTGTCGTTAGCGGCTTGCGCGATACCAGATCCGCTTGAAGATTTTCCTCCGAAGATCGAGCCCAGCAAACCACCACCTGTCGAAGCAAGTGAGGAAGTCGATGTTGCACCACCGCTCGTACCAGTGAGCAGTCGAACGACAAGATTACTCAGCGTGTTCGCCGCGTCATCGCCGATCTTCGACAGCGCGCTCAGAGCTGCATTTTTTAGTGAGGAACCAAAGGCTTCGCCGACCTTCCCGCCATTTGAGACCAACTGCTGACGAAAGTCACTCATGAAACCGGTGACACTATCCTTGATCGCAGAGGTTCTGAGGTTCTGGCGAATGAGGTTCGCTTCACTTGATTGCATATCTATCGGCAATCCAGCGCCTTGGAGGCGCGAAGCAATCTGCTGATCTTGTGGGCTGCGGAAGATCTGGTCTCGCTCAAGGCTAAGGTCTTTCGTCAGCTTGGCCTTGTTATATTGGTCAGTGAGCTTGCCGAGCTCGTCCGACTTCCGCTTGATGAGTTCGATTTCCCTCTGATCGACCTCAGTATTATTTTTCGCAGCATCCTGGCGCAGCTGCTCGGTCAGCTGATATTCCTGGCGTAGTTTTGCTGCCTCGCCTGCCGTCTTACCGATTAGGTTGATCTCCATCTGCTGATCGGAGACCGTCTTTTCGAGGTTCATCTTTCGATCGCGCTGCGCATCCGCGAGCGCCTTCTGAGCTTGGATCTCTGCAAGTTGCCCGGCCTGGTTTATGCGCTGGCTGCGCTGCGCCGGGGTCTCGTCATTGTTGTACTGCGCCGCAGCACTTTTGCGCGCCGCATCGGCCCGCTCACCTGGCGACCTGGCGTTGACGCCGGCGACCTGCGCGTCGAACGACTGCGTAGAGCGCTGAAGGGAAATCCGCTGACGAGACTTGAACAGCTCGTACTCGCCCATGTCGTTCTGGTTGGTCGTGCCCTGCGACAGCAACTGACCGTTTGGACCGATATTGTTGAAGATGGCAAGTTTTTTGGCGTCCAGTTCGCGCGTCTGCTGGTTCAGTTCCATAAGGCCCTTACCAAGCACGACGACCTGGTCTGCGACGTTCTGGATTCCCCGGCTTTGACCGACCTTCGTTACATCCTCGATAAAGTGCCCAAAGGCATCGGTCGAGTTGTCCGCCAATCCGAGCTTGAGACGAGCGATTGCAGCCGAGAATGGCTCTAGAGACTGCGTCGTCTCCTTTCCATCATCACCAAGTACCTTGATCGAACCCGCCGCAGTCAGAAAGCTCTGGCCCAATAGCTTTACAGCATCGGCCGACCGCGCCAGGTTATCGGGGTTTTCCGACGAGCCGAGCAATTTGTTGAACGTCTGATCGACTGACGACTGAAACTGCTTAAGGTCGGGATTGCCCTGACGGATCGAACTCAGCAGAGCGTCGACAGGCTGCTGAAAATCGGCAAGACCACCGGTCAGGCCCGTCAGCGCCTTTGGCTGGATATTCGTCGATGAAAACGGCAGGTAGCCGGCCATGCCGGCACTCGACTGGAGCGTCGTGACGTATTTCTTCTCTTCCTGCCGCGATACCGCACGCAGGATCTGCTCGTTGGCGCGAATGTTCGCATCGAGAAAGCCAGAACCCGAGAGCGAGGAAGAGACCTTGATCTGGTCGGCCAGTTCTCCATAGCGCTTGCGCAGCAGATCAATGTTATCGGAATGCGCCTTGATAGCATCATCGAGCGTCTTCACCGGCTGGATCGCTCTCGACCCGAACTGGATAGCCGCAGCACCGGCAGCAACAAAGCCGACCGATAGGAGACTGACGGGATTTATGAGCGACAAAAGACCGGTACCTAGCGTTGCCAGCGCTTGCTTGCCTCCCTGTCCGGCCAACGCGCTGGAAAGCTGAGTTCCCTGCTGCAGCCCGATGACTGCCGGGTTGGTGCCGCCGACGGCTTGAACGATCGTGTCTTGCGCCTGATAGGCGACGCTCAGCGCCTGGTAATGATTGACGTTGTTATTGGCCGGCTGCAGTTTCTGCTGTGCCTGGATCTTGGAGTTTGCCTGATCAACCGCCTTGGCAAGCGCTGTCTGATTGGTCGCCGCCAGTTTCGATGAATCGGCCATTTGGCCGTATTTACGATAGAGCCCTTCGAGCGAAGCGACGGCCTCATCTGTCGAAAACCGTCCGGTATCAAGCGCCCGCGAAATATTACCCAGCCCCTTCTGAAAATCCGCCGTCGCCGAATATCCGGCAATCAACGTACGCCTAAGGCGCTCGACGCCGTCAGCTGCACTGGTGATTTTTTGGCTGGACGACAGGGCGGCGGCAGCGGCAAGCTGAGAGCTTCCCGCGAAGGCGCTATTCGACGCGGTCGCAGCTTTGTCGGCTGCAACCTTGTCGCTTATCGCCTTGACGTAACCCGAAGAATCGCCGTCGAGCGTCACGCGCAGCGTTCTTGTCTGGCTATTATCTGCCACCGGTCTTTTTCTCCGCGTCGGCACGCCGCTTTGCATCCTCGGCCGAAATGGCGAGGTACTCTGCGTCGACCGCATTGATGAAGATGTGAAAGAGTTTCAGGTCATCGCCTACGATCCCATGATCCCGGGCGTAAGCGCTGATGGCCGTGTAGTAGATCGGCCCCTCGCCACCGAAGGACCCTATAAATCGCTCATATTGCAAAGCATCGAATGCCCTGAAATATAAGTTGTGCCAGGCTTCCGGATCATAGTCTCTCTCGGCTACCGGCTGCAGCCAGCGTTTATCCGGGTTTTCGGCGGCAAGTTCGGCAAGCCATCCTTGCAGCGCCGGCTTTGCCTTCCTTATGCGCGCGCGGAAGGCTTTCCGGAGTTTCCCGCGTCTTTATCCACGAACTGGAAATTGATCCGGGTCACCTGACCGGCGCACCACTCGACGGCCTTGATGATATCGCGATACTGGAACTGCCCCAGGATCTCCGCAGCGACCTCGCGGCTGTATTCCTCGTCGAACCCACGCCATCCATGGAGCAGATGCTCCGCATAGAGGGTGCCCAGGCGAGGAAGCAGGATCTCGGTCGGCACGGTCGCGCCCTTGAACTGCGCGCCAAGGCGCTGAAGCAAAAGGTCTCGCGCCGTCTCGTATTCCGGAGAATAGAGCGACGAGACCAGGAAGTCGACACCAGGAAGATCGGCGGAGGAGATCCAGATACCCTTCTTTTCCTGGGCGACGTCGGCAGCAACTGAGCGTAGCTTGATAGTCATTGGATTACCTTTGATTGTCGGGATGGGTGGGAAGCAGGCTCCCGACGATCCTGCTTCCCGGTTTGCCGACAGAACTCGAAAGATCCGTCAGCCTCTGAGGCGTCAACTCTGTCGGGACGCCGATTTCACCTAGGCGACGTTACGTGTGATCGAGAGCGAAGCCGCACTCGTCGCGTCGTAATAGGCCTGGAATGGAACGGTCATCATCACGGCTTGGCCGTTGCCAGGCGCGCCGGGGCCGCCGTCCATCAGCTTCACCTTCGGAAAGGCGAAGGTGTATTTCTGGCCGGTCGCATTCCCGACCGTGAACGAGATACCAACATCGGAATGGCTGAGGATTGCCTGGTAGGCATCGAGGTTCTCGAAATAGGTCTCGAGCGACCCCGTCAGTTCGAAGCGACCGAGGCCATGGCTGTATGGCTCATAGGCCCCGACCACATCGTTCTGGTAGATGTTGTTTGTGATGTTGATCGACATCGACCGGATCATCGGCGAGCTCGCGATACCCGTCAGCGCCAAGTTAGCGACGTTGAGGCCGGCATTCATGACCGGCGTCGTCGTGGGATCGGTATAGGTGGCACCGGCGATGATCGCTGTCGTCGGGGTCGGCGAACGGATACCCATGATACCCCAGTTCGCAGTAATCGGCTGGCGCGCCTGCAGGTTCATCGCAAGCGTATTGATCCGGCAACCCTGATACCGAACATAGGTATCCGTGGCACCCTGCTCATAGAAGAATTCCAGGGTCGATGCCTTCTGGATAATGCCGTTCTTCAGCACATCGGTTGCCCACGCCGAGCAGAGCAGGCGCTCCAGCCACGTATCGAACGTGCCGTAGGACAGATCGCAATTGATCGTGCCCTGCACCGAGCGACCGACGTCGACGATAGATGCGACGTTGCGATCGGCGCGGACTTCGTTCGGGATATCGGTCTGCTTGTTGATGCGCACGTCGGCAGTCAGGTAGCGCATGATCTGGAAGGCCGGCGTGGCGGGGGTCGTGCCGATCGTCACCTCGGAGATGTCGGCAAGGCGTACCTGTGAGCCGTCTGATACGGTCATGATATAGGCTCCATCTAAGGGCTTGGCGCGTCAGTGACGGGCCGGGCGAGCTTGCCGAAGGCTCGTTTTCGGCGACCGGCTAGGCCGGAATTCAGATTTCGGACTGACCGCCCTCGGTGACTTCAGTTGCCTGGACGGGCTCGGACGCGGGCACCTCCGCCGGAGCAGGCTGCGCGTCTGTGGCGCCCACCGCATTGGCTGTCCCGAGCCCCTTGGCCTCCAGCAGATCCGCTTCCTCATCCGTGATGGGCAGCGACATGATGCCCGCCTCGAAGCGGGTGATGCTGCCTTCGGGAAAGGTGAAGGATACGGTCGGAAGAAACATCTTCATGGGGAGCCTCCTGACGGCCTTAGCCGAGGTTGGTGATGTCGCGGCGATACCAGGTGATCGTCGCGGCGATTGAGAAATAGTTCGGGAAGTTGCCGCCAGGGTCACCGGCGCCGATCGACAGCTGCGGCATGAACAGCTGTCCGATCGGCTGCTCGCGAAACAGGTTGAGCAGCTGATTGGCATAGACGCGCGCTTGGCGGCTGCCCTGCATGGAGGGAACCATCACATGCATGTAGGTCACACCCTGCTCAAGGAACATGTTTTCGCCAGGCGCACCGACGCTTTCCTGATTGTAGGTGTCGCCGTAGATCTCGACGTAAACGAAGGCCTCAACGTTGCTGTCGATCAGGTCCTGGCAATCTTCGTTCTCGAAGCGCAGCGGCGTCGCCGTCCACGCATCGACCAGCCGGTCATGAAACGAATCGTAGGTCGCGGGAGATGACATCAGAACGCCTGGTTGATGACGATTGCGGGATAGGTGATAGGATCGCCGGACTGCCGACCCTTGCGGCGCCCCTGCGAACCTTTGAGGATGTACGGCATACCGGCATGGACGCCCGAGGCGACGTTCAGCCACTTGGTCTCGAACGTGAAGGCACCAGCCGAATTGCGACTTCCGCCCGATCCGAAGGCGCTTGCGGTCACGCGCTTGGCCGCGTCGAACACCTGGTTGCGCTTGCCCTTGCCGATCACGCCGGCCTCCACCTTGCGGATGTACGGCTGGAAGTTGGTGATGATCACCTCGGCGCCCGCGCCGATCGCGTCATAGTCCGTCACGATCTTCTGGTCGGCCAGCACGATGAACGAATCCCGGAAGCGTCCGGACTTGACCGGCGAGCGCGAGCGCAATTCGTTGAGCGCGAACTTGATCACCGAATCCCAGAGCGCGAATTCGTAGACGATCGGGCCGGGAAGCTCGACCATCTCTTCCGCCACGCCCTGGCGGCCGTTGACATAGCGAACGTAGTTGTCGGTGGCCTGCCCCGAAGAGATCAGCTCCGAAACGCTCTGCTTGGCAAAAGTCGCCAGCGCCTTCTGCAGCACCGCCGGCTCGAAATCCTGCGTTGCCAGCTTCAATTCACGATCAAAGATCTCGAACGACGACGCCATGCTATTTTACCAGGATCTGCACAGGCCCGCGCAGCTTGAACTGTAGGCCGATGCCCGTGCTGTGATCGACGATGTATCGGCCGGAGATGGGATCGCGCAGGCACTTGACGACGACGCCCTCTTCCTCGTCGGCCGTGATGACGTCATGCACATGAACGCCGAACAACAGGATGGAAAACCCCCGTCGCGCCCAGCGAAGTTCGGCATAAGCCGCATACCCCGGATCGCTCTGCAACGCCGAGATCCGCATCAGCCGGCGACCACCAGATTGCAGCGCACCCACTCATTGCCGACGAAGATCGGGTCCGAAAACTTGACCTGCCGCTGCTTGCCCTTGACGAGCACATAGTCGTTGATGCGCGGAATGCGCGGATCGGCAGCACCATCCTGCGGCGCCTCTCCGGGCCATCCCGCCGCCAGGATCTGCGTCGGCGAAATGATCACCTCGAGGTCGGTCGCCGCGATCGTGCCGACGACCTTTTTTGCACTGACACCTCTGGCGCGCGCGCGGCATGCGACATCGGTCTTGATGTTTGCTACAACGCGGCGCACGACAATGTCTTCCCCGGTTTCAAGAAGGAAGGCGTCGAGGTCAGCAATGATCTTTTCTGGAGTCAGCATCTCAGACCCTGAAATTCCGGAAGCGCTTCAGCTGGCCGGCAACGATATCGGGAACAGCACCCTCGTTTGCCTGGCCGGGGATGGAGCCAACCCAGTATTCCTTTGTCGTGCTCTGAACTTCGAAGACGTCCGTCTGCTCGCGCTTCACGAAGGGATCGCGATTCTTGGCAAGCCATGATGAGCGCATGAAATCCATTGCCGCAAACTTCAGGTCGCCCGGGACTGTCTCAAAGCCTGCCTTGTAAACGACGACGATTTTCGAGCTATGCCAGAGGGCTTCGCAGCCGGACCGCATCCTGGCTACCATCGCGGACTCCGGATCGACGATGTAATCGTCCTCCGTCAGATCCTGCCCGCAGTCCGAGATGGACGTGATCAAGACATCATGGCGGCGGGCCAGGATAAGCTGGCCTGCATGCACGCCATAAAACGTTTCAGTCAGCGTCTCTTTGCGCAATGTGGGCTCGCCACCGCTCCCGACAGCAATGTTGCAGGCCGAGCAGATAGCTGCGGCGACCCGCTGATCGAGCAGGAGAAGCGCCGCATCCTTGCTCGTGTCGCTTGGCTCGAGACCGGCCGCGTCGCGGCGCTCTTCTTCGGTCAGAAGCGTGAGCGCCGGCGCTGGCGTCGTGATGACGAGCGTGCTCCTGGGAGAGTTGCGGCCCATATTTCGTTACGCCTGCGCTTCTTTGGAGTCGGGCTCGCTTGCGGCTTCGATGGCATCGCCGTCCGCCGCACCTTCCGCAGCGTCGCCACCACCTTCAGCGCCGGACTGATCTTCGCCGCCAGTAGCAGCGGACACGTCTTCCGGCGCATTGATGCAGGCGTCGATCAGGGCAGCGATGATGTCGGCCTTCTTGGCGGAGGCTGGAACCTCGACATGGGCGCTTTCGGCGACCTGCAGCAGTTCGGCCTTGCTCAGCTTGTCGAATGCCGTCGGCGCGGGAAGCGCCAGCGTTGGCGCCGCATCCACGGGATTTACGATGGAATGAGCATAGTCGCGGGCCGCGACCATGTTCGGAAGGCTGATATCGGCACTCAGGTTTACGCCGCCTGGATCATAGAGGTCGAAGCCACCCTCGGGCAGCGCCTCGACACGGAAGCCATGCGGGAGCGCGTCCGGGAGATTTGCCGAGAACACCTCGACCTCGAGGCCTGCAGCCTCGATTTCTTCATCGGTGACCTCTGCGACAGTACCCATGGCGAGACAGGACGTCGCCGCCGAATAGGGCATCACAATGATGTTTCCGGCTTCGCGGCCGATCAGCTGTCTCACATACATGGCACTAACCTCAAGTGGGAAATGAGATGAAAAAGGTGTCGCCGGACATCTTGCCCGGCGACATCAGGCATGAACCTGGATCAGTCGATGATCGCGCTCGGCGGCGTTTCCTGCTGGTAACGCAGGTCAGCCAGGATGAAGAGCGCCGCCGTGATATTGGCAGCGTTCGACGCGCCCGTCGTGAAGTACACGCAGTCGAAGCCGTTGTTGAAATCGAGATTGACCGGATCGATCTCGAAGATAACCTGCTTGTTCTTGACGCCGGCGTCAGTGGTGTAGCTGACCGCGTCGGTGCGGCGGATCAACGTATCCGAGATGGACGTGTCGAGATTTGCCCAGATCGGCACGGCATTGGCGACGGCCTTGGCACCGGTGCCCGATACATCCTGCGCCTGCATCAGGGTCAGGGCGACGGTCGCCGCATTGCCCTGCGAGAGAGAGACGACGATGTAGACCTTACCGGCATGTTTCAGCGACACGATGTCGGAGCTGCGGCCGGCGGCGTCGGCGGCAGGCGCGAGCGCCTCGACCACCTTCATCTGCTGAGGGAGAGTAACACGAGTCATTGCACGCTTTCCTTTCTAGGAACCGGATTGAGAAAGACGGCAGGTCGGGTCTGCCGTATCGAAGATGAATTCAGCGCGTCTGGAGCGCGATGAACGGGCTCTGAGTCTTCGTTCCCTTGTAGGGCGTCATCGGCACGGACCAGATCGGCTGACCGTTGAACCGGTAGACGAAGCGGAAGCAGGTCTCGTCATAGATGAAGCGGACGTGAATGGAGGATGCGGCCTCCATCGGACCCTTGTCGATCGCGAGGTACTGCGTCAGATCGACGAGCATGATGTCGCCGGCCGTGCCGAGCGTTGCTGCATACTCGACGGGGATGATCGGGCGACCCATCAGCGTGGCATACTGATTGCCCCCCTGGCCGGCCGGTGTAAACATGATCTGCGGCGCGGCAATACCGCCGACGTTTTCCGTGCCGGCGACGTTCTTGATCTTGACGTTGAACTGGTAGAGCTGCGGCTCGACGTCTTGGTTGACGATCCAGACGGCATTCTTGCGCGAGCGCGCCGGCATGCGCGCCCACATGTTGAAGATGTTTTCCGCAACGATCGTGGCCGATACCTGGTTGGTTTCCTTCGGAACGGTAATGACCGCACCGCTGTTAAGGAAGCCGAGCGGCATACCGGCGCCGGAGCCGTTGACGATGGCGTCCTCGATTTTGAACAGGAATTCGTCCGAGAAAGCCTGGTAGAGCCAGGCAGCCAGCGCCGTGCTGTCCTGCAGCAGCTCGTCGGTCGCGTAGCAGAGACCGGTCAGCTTATCGAGGTCCATGCGGATGCGACGGAACTTCGGACGGGATGCAAGCTTCAGCTGCGCTTCGCCGGTCCAGAAAGCCTGCACGCCGCCCCAGCGCGAGCCATTGGCGCGGCTCGTTTCGTCGACACCGTTCATGCTGATGCCGTTGGAGTTGGCGCCGATCGGAATGCGCATGATACGGCTGGCGATCTCGCCGCCCTCATAGGTGTTCTGGAGCAGGTCGTTGGCGAAGTCCGTCTGCACGAGGAAGCCGCCGTCGGCTGCGATGCCCTCCGACATGCCGGTCGGGCCGGCGCTCGGAGCAACCATCAGGCGCGGGTCCATGACGCGATGGTCCGGATGACCGGCACGGACGACGGCCAGCATCTGCTCTCCGAGCGAGGAGAAGCGCGCATTGCCGTCCCGCGCGCTTCCGGAGCGATCGGCGTGCTGATTACCGTCTTCGCCGGCGTTGCCGACGGCGCGCTGACGATCCATCTGCCGCTCGGCACGCTCGATATTTGCATCGATCTCGGTAAGTTCTGCCGAGATGGAGTCGTCGCGCGTTGCCTCGGCCGCCGTCAGGTTGCGGTTTTCCGAGGCTGCGATGTCGAAAATAGCCTGGGCTTCGCGGACGAGATCGGCGCGACGCTGGCGAAATGCTTTGATGCTCATGAGTTCATGCTCCATGGGTTTGGTAGGCCGGGAGTGGGCGCTAGAGTCTGCCCACGGTCCCGGCGGGGCGTGGGGCGCAAAGGGAATTTTTCAGGGGTCCCGGATCAGGCGTGGTGGCCGGATCTTAGACGGTGCGCATGGCGGCGACGGCGAAACGCGTCGCTTTCCGCGTTTGCATTGGCGTCTTCCTCGACGCTTGCTGCGATGGAGACGTCAATGGGCTCGGCGATTTCAGCCCCATCCTCGGCCGTCGCATGGACAGCGGCGCTTTCAATCACCTCGGCCTTATTGCCGGACGCCTTTTTGGCGCCGGACAGGCGGCGGATCGTACCGTCAAGCGTATCGACACGGTCCGCCATGCCGGCCTTGACGGCCTGTTTGTCCTTGACGACACGTCCTTCGCCGAAGCCGCCCGTGACATCGGAAACCGAAACCCCACGACCCCTGGCAACTGCGGAGACAAAATCGCCGTAGAACGCATCCACCTGCGACTGAGCTGCCTGCGCTGCCTCGTCGGACAGGGGCTCGAAGCAGTTCCCTTCGACCTTGTATTTGCCTGCCGAGATGAAGGTGAACGCAAGGCCGGCGGCATCGACAGCGCGCGAGACATCCTGGTGCAGCGTGTAGACACCGATCGAGCCCGCCATGGCGCCGGGAGTCATCACGATCTCGTCGCAGGAGGCCGCGACCCAATAGGCTGCCGATGCGCAAAGACTGTTGACCTGGGCGATCACCGGCTTTTGGCCGCGCGCATTGAAGATATCATCGGCCAGCACCTGCACACCGTTGACGTTGCCACCAGGGCTGTCGAAGTTGATGACGATAGCCTTGACCGATGGATCGTTCAGAGCTGCCCGAAAGCTATTGCCGACACGTTCCGTGGAAGTGCCGCCCGGGCCGCTGATATCGTCGACCTGCGACGCATGCTGCGCAACGATCCCAAAAAACGAAATCACCGCAATCACGCTTGCGGCCGGCGCGGATCCATTCGGCAACGCTGCAGCTGACATGTCGATCGCGGCCAGCGTCGTTGCATCGAAGTAAGACGCTACACCGTTCGGGCGACGTTCGCCCTTGATGCTCGCAATTTCTTCCGCCGAAAGGCGTATGCCCTCGGCACGCCGTTCAACCACTTCCGCGATCGCCTCGAGCCGGTCTGGCATGATGGCCCACGGCTGCTGCACGATCGCGGCACGAAGATGCGGAAACCTTGTCATTTGTCTTGCTCCGAAAACATATCTTCCTCGTCGATGGCAGGACCGCCGTTGTGGCCGATCCGGTCATCGAATGAATTTGCCGAATTGTGGACCGGCATATTGTCGGGAGTTGTCGTGTTGGTCGGTACCAACGGCTCGTCCAAGCCGTCGATCGGATTGTAACCGAGCGCCTCGCGCGCTTCGTTCCGGGTCAAAATGCCGTTGAGGACCAGACGGGAGTAGAAGTCGGTCTGCGCCTTCGAATCCCCGCGGATCAGCGAATCAACGTCGAACTGCGCCTCGTAGATGTTCGGCGCGAGGATGAGGTCGCGACGGACGGCAGATGTCCAGCACGATAGCCAAGGCATCAGGTTGTTGCGCACAAACGCCAGCATGATGGCCTCGACGCCCGTACCCCATGAGCTTGTCTTGGTCATGTGGTGTAGAAGAACGAGTGGGACGTCGAACCAGCGGGCGATTTCCTCGATCGAGAATTCACGACTCTGGATGAACTGCGCCTCCTCGGCGTTCATGCTGATCGACTTGAACTCGGCACCCTGCTCCAGAATAGGCGTCTTGCCGCTGTTCTGCAGGCCGACGAACATCTGGTTCCATTGGGCTTTGAATCGCTCGAATGCGGCGTCGCTCATCTCGTCCTTGATGCTGACGACGCCGGAGGGGCGTGCGCCGTTCGAGAACATTCGTGATCCATGCTCTTCGGCCGCGAGCGCAAGACCAATGGTTTCCTTCGCATAGGAGATTGGGCTGATACCGACGAGGCCGCTGGGCGCCATATGGCTGCGCAAGTGGAACATCTCATCCTGCAATAGGATCCGCGTTCCCTTCATGGGATCGGAAACGACATAACGGATCGAATAGTCCGGCATACGTTCTGCGAGGACGCGATCAGGATGGATCGGTTCGAGCCGGTCGGCAAAACCGCGTGGACCCGGAATGATTTCTGCATAACCGTTCCCACGCAAGGCCAGGTGCCCCATCATCATCGCCTTGAAGTCCCATGCCGACTGCCAGCCATTCGGCTGGTGTTCCAGGAGATCGTTTAGCGGATGCTCGGGTGCCTCGAACCGGCGCCCAGTCTGTGGATCCTTGCGATACATGCGCAGCGGCAGGGTAGCCACTGTCTTGGAGAGCAGCGCGATGCAGGCATAGGCAGCGGAAACGCGCAATGAGCCGTCGACTGATACCCGCCGTCCGGAATTGCTTGCAAGATTGAGATCGCCGCTGAACCAACGATCGTCATGGTCATCGAGGTAAAGTGGGTCGGACGACTCGTCTTGCGACGCCCGAAAGCCACCACCCAGAATGGCGGAGAAGAGGCCCATTATTTGCCACCGCAAAGCGTGCCGATCACGGCAAGCCCCACAAGGATACCGCCGCCGACCATGAAGCCAGCGGGCGGGTATGCAAGCCATGCGCCGTATCCCGACAGAGCCGCACCGGCAAATCCGATGATTTCCCGGATCGTCTGCGCATCGACCTTCAAGGCGCTGTCGGCGGTGCGCTCACGCGGCGGTCTATCAACCATCAGGCTATCCTCAGTCCACGTTTTTCATAGATGGAACCGGTTTTCTTTGGCTCCGGATTTTTGGTCATGATCAGCACAGCATTGAACAGCGCCATGGCCGGGTCGATCTTGGCGTCGCCGGCATTCTGCTTCGTCGCCCGGATTGCGGTCGCGGTCGGCTCAATCTTGAGGTTGCTGATACACCAATCCATCAGGGCGGAATTAGCATGGCGCATGGTGCCGTTTGCAAGCTTCCGCTCGGTCGTCTTGATCGCGTTCATCAGGGCGAACCCTTGCGGAATGCCGACTAGAAGTTCGTTTTCCTGCGTGATCCCGATGCTATCCAGTGCCTCGACCGTCTCGCCAAGGCCCGCAGGGTCGGCCGCGACGCAGGCGAGCAGCCCAACAGCCTTGATCGTGGAGATGATTGCGACAATCGCTGAGATGTCGTCGAGCTTGTCGTCAACAATCGTCAGCAAGCCGGCTTTCGCGAAATCTTGCAGGGTTGGCGCAATCGTCTGTCGGCGCTCGAGCACGCTGTTGTGACACCACGCATGCGACCAGCTGATCCAGTCTTTCGTGAGTTTCTCTCTGCCGACGAGTGTCAATCCGTAAAGGTCATCGAGGCCGCCGCCATCAAGGCCAGGAACAATGACCTCGCAATTGTCGAGCATGTACTGCAGGTCGATCTTCTCATCTACCTGGCGCTCCCAGAACTCGGCGCCGGGCCAAGCATCACCCTTGAGACCAAGTCCGATCTCAATATTGAGGTGCTGCGACGCCCAGATCCGAATGGCCGCCTGGCCTTTGTCTCTTTCGGCTTCCCAGTCCTTGATCAGGCTTTCGAGCCACATGGATCGGCCGAGGTTCGGCATAACCATGTTCCAGTTTTCCGGATCGGCCCATTTCGTCGGGTCGCGGGCGATCTCGTCTGGAAATTCGTAAAGGACAGGTAGCATCGCGCGCACGATCTTGCCCTTGTACTTGCCGTCGCGGATCTTGCGCGCCGTTGTCAGCTCTTCCAAAAACGCGCCGGCAGGCGGTGAATCGCTCTGCGTCGTCACGATCATCAGCAGCCCTTCCGGGTTCTTCTCCAACCCTCCGCGCAGCTGGCGAATAACCTTCGTCGCATGCGGGTTACGTCCGAGCAGATGCAGCTCGTCGAGAAGGACCATGATTGGCCGCGTCCCGGTCAGGATCTTGAGGTCAAAGGTCTTGACCTTGATCTTGGCCTTGTTCGTCAGGTCGACGATCGCCTTCATGTTCTCGATCGCATGGAACCGCTTTTTCAAGTCCGGATCAGCCTCGATCATGCCGACCGCTTGGCTGTAGGCAAGTTCGGCGATCGCCTGCGTCGGACCGACGAAGAGGATCTCGGCTCGGGCCCGGATGTTCATCAGAAGCCCAACGATCATCAGCCCGGCGCTGTAGGTCGTCTTCGACTGACCTTTAGGCACCAACGCGAACAGTTCACGGATCATCCGCACGTTGGTCTCAGGATCACGCGCGCCGAAAACGGCACGGACGATGTCCCGATACCAGTCGCCGGCGGCGTCACGCATGAGCGGCTGGCCGGGGACATCCGGAAGCCGCAGGTTGTCGAAGAACGCGACGGCCATTTCCGCCTCATCTTCATAGAGCGGCAGGTCGGTCGGGATGATCGGCTCGCATGCGCGGATACGATCTTCCCAGTCGACGCAAGACAAGTCCCACATCAATTGAGGGACTGCTTCTGCTGGCGGGCGGCAATCAGTCTACCCATGGCGCTGTCGGCGTCCGGCGACCGGGCGTCGATATTGGCCTGCTCCTTCTTCCCGATCTTGGCCGGCTTCTCCGCCTTCGTGACCTTCGCCTGGCGCTGCGCATAAGGGCCGCTGTCGATCTCGGCGCGTTCCTGGACTTTGCCCATTTCCTTGATCGCAGCAACGTTGCCTTCCTCAACCTGCTCATAGAGTTTGAGCAGGCGGGATGCCTCGAGCTTGAACTTGGCTTCTTCACGCGACCGAAGCTGCTCGCGATAGTTTTTGCGGAGGGTCGGTTCCGAGATCCCGAGCGCGAGCGCGATCTCGTAATCCTTGCGACCGATCGCCATCAGCAGGATGACCTTCGCCTTGGTCGCGGCCGTCACGACGTGCGGAGGCCGACCTCGCTTGCCGAAGCCTTCCGGTATGGGATCTCCGAACAGGTCGAAGCTCTTCGTCACGGTCTGAATTTCCGCTCTCCGCGAAACGTAAACAAATACCCGCATTTTCTGGTGCGAGTGGGTGGCGATCATATCAGCGCAAAAGCTTGCACTGAAAAAAGCAAATGAAATTCGGCGCTTAGGCCAAAGCGGCTGCGATCCCGAAGTCAGGCAATCGTTTCATGACTGGCTACGGTTGCTGAAAATTCCGATTGGCCGAAAAAAAACCTGCGAATGAGACCTATGCGGTCGGGACCCTAAGCCCCGGCTAGAGATTTGAACCCCTACCCCCTTACCGACCTTGGTTGCCTATGAGTACCGCTGAGCCAACCGCTTTGCTCGGGCCGCAGCCGTCTTTTCGGTATGGCACGATCCGCAGAGGAGCTCGACGTTAGTCTCGTCGAGCGGTGCACCGCCATCCTGAAGCTCGACGATATGATCGCCGAAGATCCGCGTCTTCGTTCTGCCACAACGCTCGCACCTACGACCGCGCTTGGCGATCAGCCCATCGCGCAACGTGTGCCAGTCCTTGCTGACATACAGATCGCTACCGCGCTGCTTGGTTGGCACCTTGACCGTGCGCGCATCGATGCAGCGCAGTGTTATCGAGATAGTCTTCAGCTTGCCCATACCTTTAAACGAAGAAGGCGACCCTTGCGGATCGCCCTATGCTGTTGATGCTTGATGCCGGATCAGACGCCGTATCGTCGGCGCTGGAGGCTGAGGCCATGGGTCTCGTAGCTTTCGCGGTAGACGGGATGGAGGCCGACGACGTCGCGGTAGGAGGCGACGCCGACCTCGCGCATCGCGCGCCACGCATAGCCGTAGTCGACACGCAGGAAGGCGCGCGCAAGAAGCTCGATCGCGGAGGCAACGATGCCAATTGCCGCAATCATGCAGTCAAACAGTCGGTATCCAAAAGAACTGAACATGGCATGCCTTTTTGGTTGAACGTTGTTACAAACGGGCGCGATGCCCATACCCTTAAACGGCGAAAGGCGACCCTTATGGATCGCCCTTCTTAACAAGACTAAACCGAACGGAGTCGGCTCGCCATGATCTACGCTGTTACCCAGGCACGAGCTTGATGGCTAAGGTGGCGATCTCATCAAACGCCTTGACCGGCTGCGCCGACCATTCCAACAGTTCCTTGATCTTCGCCACGACAGAAGGGACATCGCTGTGCAACGCCTTTGCGACTGTGGCGACGTCGTCCCAGAGCTTGACCGGCTGCTGCGTCAGGTCGAGCAGATCCTTGATCTTGCCGAGAACCTGATCTACCGCTGGCATGCTCTGCGATGCTGGAGGCAGTGAAGCAACATGCGACACATCAAGCTCCAGCGGCTGACCTCCTCCAAGATACACATCAGGATGCACGGTGCCTTCAGCAGTCGTGACAACTTCGCCTTCAATCACGTTCATGTCCCGCTTCCCTTCGTCGGCAAGGCCTTCCAGCCATGCAATCAGTTTCTTGATCAAAGTTCTCATCGCTTCCTCGATCGTCTGACGACCACTACCTACTGAACGAGAAAAGGCGACCGTAAGGCCGCCTTTCCGTATTGCGCAACTTATCGCTTGTCAGCCTGCCGACATGAAATCGACGTAGTAGCTTTTGCCGATCACTAGCTGCTCGGAAGCCGCAGGGTTGTCGATGTTGAACTCGGCAAAGCCGGTAGGTGTTGCCTTTGCGAACGATACGTCTTCCGCGATTTCCTTGTCGTAGACGCAGCGGAAGATCGCCTTCGATCCACCCCATGCATTCGCGTAGACGTTCTCGAGTGTCATCTTGCAACGGATGCCCATTGCCATCTCCTGGTCTAGGATTTCATGGGCCCAGCACGACAGCCCATAACATTAGAACGACAAAGGCGACCCTGAGGCCGCCTGTCATCAATTCATAGCAGTAGCACTTGCCCTGAATCAGCACCTCTCTAGAGGCTTAGGGCTGGGACCTACCGGCAAGCAACCCCGAAACTTTCGCTTCGTTCGCCGCTGGTCACGCCAGCGACTGATTGGGTCCGCACAGGGATCTAGGTTTATCCGTGGCGCAATTCATACTCACATTTTTTCTATCTGATCAAGGTCCAATTCGCACGGCGTAGGCCGCCCGAAGATGGCGATCTCGACCGAGACCACTCCCTTCTCGTCGTCAATCGAATGCACGAGACCGGGGAAGCTTGCGAACGGTCCATCCGTCACGCGGACCTGCTCGCCGACCATGAAAGCATGCCCCTTCAGACCCCTGTTATCGTACTTTCCTTGCTCGGCTAAGACCTTGAATTTGTCGATCTCTTCGGCTCTTGCGATGAATGGGCTGATCGCCCCGCCAACCACATCGATGACGTCGTCGACCGCGAGCAAACCGAGCATGGCAGCCGCTATCGGTCGGCACCGAACTAACACATATCCAGCAATCACCGGACGTGCAGGCACTTCGCGGACTCGCTTGCGGATGCAAACTTTCGTCGGATTAGACATGACGACGAGTGCCTCAACATCAGCTTTTATAAGGTTTTTCTCCACCGATCTTTCGCGTCCAGTGACGACGCGAAGGCAGATCCAGGCTGGCTTGACCGATTCGAACTCGGGATAATCGCGAATGATTCGGTCAATTACCGCCGTCGAAGCCATCGATAACTGATCGATTCTCAGATCCTCTCCGTCGCTTGCGTTCCCCATTTTTACCATCGACGACTTGCGAATATGAACTTCGCCGCCAGTCTTGACAGGCACACTCACATAGCCCGAGAGATCGACGCCGCTGAAATCGATGTTCTTATGCCGCATCATCATTGCCCCGCCGCCCCTCTTCCAGCGCCGCCCGTGCTGCGCGTTCAAAATCGACCAGTCCTGCCGGCCCGCCCTTCGGAAACCAGACCACTTTCATGGTCCCGGTGTCCGGTAGGAACGGCCAGCCCATGGCGCCGTGATGGTTCCGCCAGGCCTCAAACGCATCTGTCTCGACCGGGATTGCTTCGCAGAATTCCGACAGCACGGCGTAGTGCGCCGGCGCCGTGTCGCGCTCGCGGCTGCTTGCCAGCTTGTGCAGCCGGTTCGCCTCCGGATAGCCCATCGTCACCAGCCGCCGCCGATATTCCGCCGCTTCGAAATCGACTGGAAACGTCAGATTTCCATCGCCATCGGCCGTCACGTCGATGCCCTGCAGATAGGCCTGCGCACGGGCTGCGCTGCTGCGCCGATAGGTCTCGTAGACCTGTCGGACCATGTCGCGGAGATTGTCCGGGATATCGATTTCCACGGGCCCGTCGACCAATGCCAGCGCCCGCATTGCCGCCCAAACCGGCCCGAATGGTGCCACCGATATCATCGCCGACGTCCGCCTGCGATCCACACCCACGGGCGAAATCGCCTCGACATCCAGAAACTTCTTGTCGCGCAGATAGGCGCCGATCGGCACGGCGTGCGGCTGGCCCTTGCGCTCGCCGCTCTGGATTTTCGGGCAGGCCGCCAGATAGGCGTCGCGGCGATCTTCCGCCAACCGCCGTTCTTCAGGCGTCAGGTTGATGAATTGCCGCAGCCCCCAGCCGCTGGACGACGACAGGACGCCAGGCCAGGAGTTTCCCTTCCTGCCAATCTCCAGCGCCTTGTAGCGCTTGGTCAGATGTTCCAGGTCCTCTTCCGAAGCCTCGCGCGCACCCTCTCTCTCTGAGGGGTTAGTGGAGGGGTAAGGAGGGGTTGTATGACTCCTGGAGTCACCCTTAGCCGTCTCTGGTGTCACCCTTAGCGTGTCGCCAATGTCACCCTTTTTGTCTAAGGGTGACACCGTGTCACCCTTATTTTCGACGGTTTCGGCTCCATCCGCGGTGCCCGAAGCGCCCTTTGACGCCAAGTAGGAATCCCATCCTAAGCGACTGATCTCGCGAAAGACTTCGAGATCCATGGCATATTCGGTCGTGCTCTTCGGTCCCTTGCCGCCCTGGCGCACCAGCAGCAAGAGCCCTGCCGACAGAAAGCTGACGATCTCACGCTGAACCTGCCGTGTCGAGCACTGCGCCGCCCTGGCCACGGTCGAGACGGCGGGATAGATCCGCGTACCATCCTCGTCGCAGGCGTCGATCAGCTTTAGCAGCACCAGCTTGCGGCTCTGCGTCCCCATATCTGCCTTGAAGGCGGCTCCCAGAAGATAGGCGCTCACGTCACCACCTCTGGAAACAGCCCGGAGAACAACGGCTGCACAGAGCCATCTGCAAAGACTGTATCAAGCGGGGTATCAGCAGTAGGCTCACCGCCGTCCCAGCCCTGTGGCCATGTCTGGGCAGCGATCAACTGACCAATCCGCGCCTCTTCCTCGGCATTCAGGATGTCAATAGCGCGTCCAGCCAGACGCGCCGCTTCGGTATTGCAGTCCGCCTGAATCGTCAGCACGCGATCAAGCGCCATTAGGCGGGCCGCGAAGGTTAGCGGTCCCATGCGCTGTGGATTGGCCGCGACAGATCCATCCCTCAACCTTTCCAAGCCAGCTTTACGCAGCCGGTTTTCCGGCCTGCGAAGCTCTCGCCACAATGGTTTCAGCCCCTTCAACGGGGCCAAGTGGGCCCAGCCAGGCGATGCCACGACCGCATCGAGCGCCGTGTCGTGCGCCGCCAATGGGCAACCGCTGCAGCCCGTCCGGGCATTGATCTCCTCCGCTTCCTCGCCGCCATAGGCGTCCGCAACCGTTCTGGTTTCCCAACCGCCATAATCGGACATGGGTGCGTAGATCTTCAGCCAGTCCCAGACGTTGCAGACCCGCCAGTGCAGCAATGGCGCAAGCGTTGCAATCCGCCCTCGAATACCCTTCGCCTGAGGAAGCACCTGCTGATACCAGCCCTGCCCGCATTCGGCGCCGTCCTTGCCGCAGGACATCTCTATGCGTCCGTCACGGATCGCGCTTTCGCCCTGCCGCACACCGGTTATCATCAGAACTGTGCCGTCCAGCTCGTCGAGCCGTCGGCCGATCGCCTCGGTCATCGGATCGACCTTGATCTGTCGGGTGCACCAGCGCAGCGTGTTGTTGTTCGGCGGTGGCACGCCGCGCCCGAGGATGTAGACCATGAAGCGCTTGTCGAGCGGTGCCGTCACAACCTCGCAACGAACCCCGCGCGCGCGCATCTGACCGATCAGCCGTTCCGCCGAGATCGCCAGCGGTGGCAGCTCCAGCCGCGTGTCGGCATAGAAAACGGTTAGACTCTTCGGGGGGGCCAGCTGGCCGGTTTCCAGCAGATGGACAATGACTGTCAGCGTCGCGGAACTGTCCTTGCCGCCGGAATATGCCACTGCCCAATGATCGTGCGCAGGCCCGTAAGCGCGCATGGACGCCAGAGTCAATTCGATCGCCTCGTCGTAAACAAGCCGGGTATCCCCGCCGAAAAGTGTCGGTTGGTGTCTATTAGGCGCCATCAATTCACCCCCGCACAGCGCGTGAATTTCGGCGCGCCGTCCTCGACCTCGAAACGAAACGGGACCGCTTCCGACCAGAACCAGATCTCGATTTCGTTTTCTCCCTTATCCAGGGGACGCTCAGCCATGACATCCTCGGGATGGCCGCTGTTGACCAGTTCCTGGAGGCTGTAGGACATGGATTCACTCGACGCCTCGGTATGCGCGAAATGCGTCGCGTCCGCCGGATGCGGCCGATCGAGCGAAAAGCTGCCATCTACGCCAACCGTCAGGATGTAAGTCCCGTAGTGCCGGGTGCAAAGGAACTGGACGACCTGCCCAGGCTCTATCTCCATCCGACAAAAGGCCTCTTCACCGTCCTCCAGGTCATCGGCCAATACCCAGGCGCCGTTGACCTGGTGCACCAAATCGCATGGATCTGGCACCGAAGCCGGCCCGACGTCCCCATCGAGCCAAGCCTCAGGATACCAGCGCGTCTCAGAACCTTCTTCCTGTTGCGTCAACACTGCCTCCCTCATTCCGCCGCCTCCGCGAATTCGCGCCGGACATTGCACTCAGCCAACAGCCGCACCATGCGAGGCGGGACGCTGTTGCCGACCAGATGATATTTTTGGGTTTTCGTCAGGCGCACAGTCTTGCCGTCGATCACGATCGACGAAGGCAGCGCACCGGGTCTGAATCCGTGGGCCGCCGCACCCTCTTCCGGCTGCAGCATGCGCATGAAAATGTCGTCGATGTAGAAGGTCACCCGTCCGACTTGGACTGTGACAAGCCCGTAGCGCGCCTTCGCCGTGAGCGCGCCAAGCGGCGATCTCAAGTCGTCGCTCTGCTTTCCGTTCGAAAAATAGTGCTGCAGGAATGCAAGGATCAGGTGCGCATGACCACGCCCGGACACCGCTGCGAGAGGTTCGGCGGCATCCCGACCAACAGGGCTTCGCCCGCGCATCTCTGCGAGCGACGCGCTAATGACACCGGCATGATTGCCGCTTGCCATGAGGGCCGCCACTGGCTCAGACGCGTCCCGCCCGGCGGCATTGCTGCCGCGGAGCGCCAGCATCGAGGCGGCCACGACGCCCTGTTGTGCTCCTGTCGTTGTCAACGCCGAAACCGGATCACGCGCGTCCCGGGCGCTTAGTCCAACCCGCGGCCCGTCATTGTGTTGCGCCAGGAATGCAGCGACCAGAGCGCTCTTACCTTGCCCATCGGGCGTGAAGGTCGGCGCGGGCTCCGCCATGTCGGCACCGATGCTTTCGCCGAACTGCCGCTGCAAGTGCGCTGCCACGACGGCGAGATTGCCGCCGCCGGCATGAATTGCCGTCACAGGGTCGTCGAGACTGTATTCCCGCCCAATACCGCCTTTGGCCGAATCCCCATGGGCCAGCCCGACGAGATGGGCGGCGGCTATGCCGAGCGGCACGGCGCCACCGGGCCGCTTTTCAAAGCTGTTGGCGGTGAATGTCGGCAAGGGGCCGAGCATGTCGCTGCCTGTCGAACCGGTGCGAAATTTAGTGACATGTGGCGCCGCGACCATCATCTCGCCGCCCTTGGCCGTCGTGATCGTGCCCAGCGGGTCGGCCGCGCTACGCGTCGCATTGCCGCCCTTGGTATGCGTGATTGGCACGATGAATGGCTTCTTTTCGACGACATAGCGGATCATGCCCCGGGCGAGCCTCCGTTTCGTTGCCTCGGCGTGATCCTTTGGCCGACCGAAGATCGATTTGCCCTGCAGGCTCCAATCGATGATGGTGTGCGCCCCAACCCAGGGCTTCAGTCCCATTGCTTTCGCCTTTTCGCGCGGTGCGTGGGTGCGCTCCGGCCAAACAATTGGCCGACCGTCGCTCTGCGCCACGCCGAAGAACCGCTTGCGGATTGTCGGCACGCCATAATCGGCGCAGACCAGCACTCGACCCTCGAAGCTGTAGCCGAGGCTTTCCAGGTGTTTAAGCCAGGCGCGCCAGATCCGCCCCTTGTGACGCGGATCAGGCACCAGCCATTGCTCTTCGACCGGAATACGCTCACCCTTGGCTGCGACCGAGCCGTCGAGCCGCAGCGCGCGGCCCGTACTGGCGCACCTCTTGGCAATCAGTGGACCCCAGGTGCGGATCTCCGGCACGTTTTCGAGGGTGATCGTCTCGGGCCGCACCTGCCCGGCCCAGCGGATGACCACCCAGGCCAGCGACCGTCGCCGTTTGCTCACCGGCTTTCCGCCCTTGGCGACCGAGAAATGGGTGCAGTCCGGCGAGGCATGCAGCACCCGGACCCCGCGACCGCGCGTCGCCGTCCGTGGATCGACTTCGAAGACGTCGCAACGCAGATGGCGGACATGCGGATGGCGATATTCATGCACCGCGACCGCAATCTTGTCATGGTTGATGGCCAGATGGACATGATATCCAGCCTCCTCCAGCCCGTCGCATCCGCCGCCCATTCCGGCGAAAAGCACTACGGTCATGCGGTTGTCGAGCCCGAAATTCTGCGGCGAAATCATCTTGTTCAAAGTCTTGCCTCTTCTGTCAGCTGGGCGGCCGCCAGCAGCGCTTCGCGGGCGCTGTCGAGCGAGATCTGCACCCAGGCCTTGTGTTGTCCGTCAGGATGGCGATTTGCCCAGAGGCCGACGCATTCGGCCTCGACATAGTCCACGCCGGCGGCAAAGCCGGCCTGCCGGCAGATGTCGCGGATGGTTTGGGATTGGCCGCCAATGATGTGCAGCGGGCAGCACAGCAGCCATTCGGCTCGGCGCGCGTCGCTATCGCAGGCCCGCAGGATATCGATGAGCGGCAGGGATTCCGTCATCGATGCACCAGCGCCCATGTCATCAGGAAGAAAAGCAACGCCACCGCAGCGCAGGCGATCATCACTCTGTCCCGAAACGACAGGGATTTTCCTGACGGCGGACAAACGATGACCAGCCCGAACATCAGCGCGGTGCCGAACAGCGGCCATATCCACCGGCCTAGGATGATCGTTTCCATCATCTTCTCCCCGCTACGGCCAAGGTTTCACGTTTGTCCGATGCTGTAACAGCCTGATTTTGCTGGCCGCCATCGACCAAATACGCCATTGGGTCGAGCCCGATGACGCGCGCCAGCATCAACACGCTGGCGACGCTCAAGACCTTCTGGTGGCACGCCCGCGACAGCATGGCGGGATTGAGCGACGGATGCGCCGCGACGGCGGCGCGATAGGAAAGCCGCTGGCGATCGAGCCATTGACGGACGTCATGGGAAAAGCCGGCCCGGTCGAAGTCAGGCGCCATTGATCGCCTCCTGCCGTCCGTTTGCGATCAGGCGAATCCCGACCGTTGCCGGCGCGATACCCAGTGCCGACCAGATCCGCGTGCACGCCTCCGGTTCCGTCAAAAGCCCCTTCCAGGCCTTGTCGAAATCCTCGGACGAGACGCCGGATGCCAGCCGAAGCTGCGTCTTGGCGGCCCGCTCCGCAGAGCCGCGCGGCGATGGAAACGACACATTCGCAGCGTGACCGACGCGGATGCGCAGGAAGCTTTTGAGCATGGCGGGTGAGAAATCCGGGTTCATGCCGCCTCGCTTTCCGGCGCGAGCACGATGCCCGTCGTCGCATCGATCCGCAGCAGATGCAGCGGGCAAGTGATAACGCCATTGACCGGAGCATGGTCGGCGAGCGGTACCATGCGATGCGGGCAGATCCAGCCATGACCGTCATGCTTCGCCTGCTTGCCAGTCCATTCGTCGAAGTGGCATTTCCAGCCGGGCGCGCGACCGGCGCCGGCGGCAAGGGACACTTCCGGCAACATGTCCACAGGATTGATCAGCCGCTTGCATTTGCGCCGCAGCCAGAAAGGTGCGGGCAATCCGCCGACGTTGAACTTGTCGCTGATTTGCAGCGGTGATCCCCAGACCGCACGCCAGAAATGGTAGTCGGTCTCGTCGCCGGAGACGAAGCGGGCATCGAGGTGATAGTGGTCGTTGGCAAAGCCGATGCAATGGCGATCGTTATGACGCGGGCCAATGACGGGCCATGCGGCGGTCTTGCGATACCAGGTCCCCAGAACGGTTGGCACCAGGTAGGAGGTTCCGACGTCCACGGGGCCGGTCAGTTGGTCGAGGCGCTGGATCATGCCGCCTCGCTTTCGGCCGCATCGCTGCTGGCTTCGAATCCCCACGCGGTCCAACCTGGACGAGGCGACCGGCAAAACATCTCAAGGCGCGGCATAGCGGGATAGAGCCGCTCGATAGTTTCCGCGTAGTAATCGGGCTTTGCCGAATGGCGGCCCTTGCCTTCGGCATACACAGTCTCTGGCTGCGATCCCATCAGAGGCGTCGCCGGATCGCCGCGTCGGCCGATCAACAGCAATTCGTGCCGATCGCGACCCCAATAGCCGGTACCGGCGATCTGTTTGTCCCAGATCCAGTGATGAACATATTTAAATCCCCAGGCCTCCATGACGCGAAGCCCGTCAGGCAGCATGGGGTTCGTCGCCCAGAGGAAGAGAACTGCGTCACGCTTTGCCGGAGCACCGATCTTCTCCCAAAGGGCGCAGATGTCGTCGGTCGGCATGGTCGGATAGTGATTTTCCGCGCTTTTCTCGCGTCCCGTCACTTCCGAATGCACCCCGAACTTCCAAGGCGGATCGGCATAGATGACAGGGAATTTCTGAGACACCACGCCGGCCGTCGTCTCGCCCTTCGTGACGACATGCGCCATATGCGCCAGGCGGACGTCGTGCTTGATCTTCTGATCTTCAGCCCGAAACGCCTTGGCGAGCGCCTTGATATGCTTTTTTTCAGACCGCAGGACTTCTTCCTGCGCTTCGCGCTGCAGGTGACTGATCGTCTCACCGACGGTGATCGAAATCGAACCCTGCTCCATGGCATGAACGAGCGTATCGATCCCATGCTCGCGAATGCGTTTGGCCGCCTTGACGGCGCGCTCGGAAATCGACAGCCGTCGCCCCGCCTCGCGGGCGTGCACATGTGCACCCCCGGTCGTCTGGTTCATGCCGTTTTCCCAATCGACGATGCGGGCCGCGACCATGGCGCGCTGCGAATCAGAAAGATGGCGGCGCCGCAAGTTAAGCGAGAGCACAAAACCTAGCGGATCATTGCCCTTGTAGTCTTCCGTCCAGGCATCGATACCCAGCCGATGGCAGGCCTCGTCACGATTGCGACCGTCGAGGATCTTGCCGTCAAGCAACCAGACGGCCTGCTCTTGTCCGCGCGCCTCGATATCCTTCGACAGCTCGCCAATTTCGCCCTCTGGCAACATCGGGAAGAGCGAGGCCAAAGGATGATGAGGAAGGCGCTGGATTTCAGCCGACATGGATCTTCCTCTCGGTCGCGAGGCTGATCAGCTTGGCCACTCGTTCGGGCCGGTAGCCGCGCTCGATGCGCTTGGCGACCCACCGCGGATCATAGGGAAAGTCCGCCCCGCTGATTGCGGCGCGCAAGATCTGCGGCAGGGCATCGAAATGCCGCATGAGTTCGCGGGAAAGCGACGGATCGACGCGCCTCATGGGCCCATCCTCCCGCGCAGCCGGTAGAAGCAGTTCAGAAAGTGGATTTCCGCCTTGGCGGGACGCCAGAAGCGCAGCGTCACGCCTAGCGCCGGACCCGGCTCATAGTCCCACTTCAGCGCGCGGAGGTTCTGTTCCTTCTCGTCTGCCAGGATGCGATCGTCGGCTTGCTTGACCACCGCGGGCTTGAGCGGCGGCAGACCAAACCGCTCGCAGATCGCTAGTGTCACGACCGCGCTTGCGTCTCCATAACCCGGAAACGACGACTTCGTCGGGCGGATCATGTCCGGCAGGTAGGCCTCTTCACCATCATGGAGCAATCCCCAGAGGCATGTTTCGGCATCCTGGCCTTGCTCGTCGAGGTGGTCAGCGATCAGAACGCTGTGTTCGGCGACCGAGAAGAAGTTCTCGCAGTGACCGGCATATCGGCACTGCATCGCCAGGGAATGGGCGATATCGCGGATGTCTATCTCGTTTGCACGCGGATCTAGCGGCCAGAACTTCCGGCCGGTATAGGTTTGCATCCAGTCACCGATTCGATCCATCAACATGTGCCCCTATCGAATCCCGCGCTCGGCACGGCGGCGGTTGGCTTCGTCGCGCTCCCGCTCTTGCCGTTCCCGTTCCTTCCGGGCCGCCTCGCGCATCATCGCCTTCCGGTCCTCCGGCGTTGCTGATCGCGCGACAGGCAGATGAGCGGTCGGAGCCGCTTGCGCCGATGCTTGATCCGTCGTCGCAGCGTCGATCCATGCAATCAGAGCAGTCCGCAGGGTCTCGGACTTCGGCGGATGCGTCTGTCCACTCCGGCGCGCGGCAGTGCGTGCCGTCGCATCCCTCTCGACCAGTTTCCAGAAATCGAAACTCTCCAATGCGCCGACAAATCCGCTTCGCTGCAGGGCCTCCGGCCGTTCGGCCAGGGCCATCAGCAGCGGCTGCAATGCCCAGCTTTCCCAGATCTCGCGGTTGTCGCGATAGCCGTCGGCGGTCGTCAGCGCCTTGAGGGCGGCGACCACGGCCGCGCGGGGCCGGCGTTCGATGACGTCAAGAAAACCCTTGATGCCATAGATCTCGCCTGGCCTTTTCGCATCGCTTGAACGGTTGAACGGCATCAACCGCGCCCCGCCTTCGGTCGCGATCGCCGCGGCATTGACCGCCCAGGGCTCATTGGCAGCCAGTGCAGCCTTGAGCACCTGGTGCGCGGTCACTTGCGTGACCGTGCCGTTTACGGCGGCAAATGCCGCAGCCTGTTCCGCCCTGGACATGTGGACGATCTGGCACGGCACTTGGCTGAAGCCGCAGATCGCCGCCGCATGGGTCCGATGCTGGCCGTCGATGATGGCATAGAAACCACCCTCGACCGGAGAGACGAAGACAGGGGAAAACATCGACCACCTGAAACCGGCGGCGATCTTGCGGATTGCCTTCCAGTTTCCTGGCTTCAGCTCACGCTGATAATGGTCGTCGATAACAAGCAGGTTGACATCGAGCCATTGGAGGATCGCGGCCGGCCCGGGCGCGATGTCCTTCGGGGCATCGATACGGCTGACGGAAATCTGTCGAAACGCGACTGTCATCAATGCGCACTCCTCATTCGGTGGAGAAATTCTTCGCCCGCCTCGGTCAGCTGGACGTGATGCCGGCCGACAGAGACGACGAAGCCGGCGCCAAGCGCGCGGCCGATCGCATCACGGTCGGCGTTGGTGGAAAGCCGATAGGTGCCACCGGCCAAAAAGACCCGGCGCAGGAAGGAAATGCCGCGGGGCCCGACGGGCTTGCCGTCGCCAGGGCGGGCAGCAACAGGTCCCGTTTGAGAGAGCGTGCCCATCAATTCGCCCTCGCCGGCTCTGCCGCACGGATAGCCGACAGGCCACTTTCGAGCGCGTCGATCGCCTGATCGTCGGACAGGCCAGCCGTAATGGCGACCAGTGCAGCCGCCGCCATGACCTCGCCGACGGCGACGGTCTTGTCATGAGGGTCGAGCTGCTCGCACACCCTCATGATCACATCGGCGTGGACGGAGGTTCCGGGCATCAGAGGGCCACCATGTGGGAATAGAGCTTTGCCAGCGCCCCCTGTGCCGCGACGATGCGCTCACAAACCGCCGTGCGCTCGGCTGCGTCGATGCGCGCATCGTCGATGGCATCGACCACCTCGCGCACCACGTCGTTGAGCACATAGTCGAGCCGCAGGATGGCCGCCGCCGTCAGGTCGCCAAAGCTTGGAACCACCGCAGCCTCGGTCAGCTTGCGCATCGCGGCCCCGAGAAAGGGATGTACGGTGCGCCGATCGAGGGCCACGGCGAGGTCAACGCGGATAAAGCTGTCTTTCCACTGCGGATCGGCGGAGGCGTACTTCGTCAATGTCGAAGACGCGACGCCCAGCGCTTCTGCTGCGCGGCGGACACCACCCATTGCCTCGTAGGAAGCAGCTGTCGCGGCTTTCAGGACGCCGCAATTGTCGTCGGAAAATAGACGCACGAAAACACCCCCAAAGTGGAGTCAAGGAAAACAATGAACCCGAAGGATTCCGTGAAAGGGGCCGCTTAACGCGTTAGCAAGCGGATCATCGAACTATGGAGGGCCGCATGGCCGGAACGCACACAAGCGGGTTGCAGGGGCAGGATTTGAACCTGCGATCTTCTGGGTATGAACCAGATGGGATGACCTCTTCCCCACCCTGCCAAAGAAAAACCCGCCGGCGCCCAAAGATGGTCCGCCGCGCCGGCGGGACGTTGACCGGGCTGCTGCTGGCGCAGCCCGGGCATATTTGCGAGGCACGCTCATTCGGCGGCCTCCGGAAGAAGCGCCGGACGGGCAATGTCCTCTGGCCAATCAGCGCTCTCCGGCCAATTGGAAGAAAACCAATGCACAACTTCATCGTATTTTTTCGCAGTGAACGTCTTGCCATCACGAATTCGCGAAAAAAACCGCCCATCCGCGGCGCAAAATCGACCAACAGTCGACTCGTTCAAACCACGCACGGCGCAGAACCGTTCGGCTAAAACAAAGAGATGAGATGCCAACTGAGTTTCCATAGCGCAGTTGGATAGTTGAAAATCTCCTACTTTACAAGCGCGATTTCCAACTCGTCCGCTTATTGGAAAAATCCTACAATGATTGTCATGATAGATTTTAAAGCGCTGGCCGAAATCCGGCTTAAGGAACTTGGCTTGGGCGCTGTTGAAGCAGCAACAAGCGTCGATGTCGAACGCACCTTCATACGAGACATAATTGTAGGCCGGAAGAAAACTGTCAGGGCCGACAAGCTGCCCATATTAGCTCGGGCACTGCGGCTTAACCCAGAAGCTCTTTTGAGAAATGAAATCATTCGCTTAGAGAGCCAGATCAATGACAGTTCGTCAGCATCTGACGTAAAACCATCCGTATCAAATGCGAGCTTTCCACCTCAGTTTCAACGATTTCCCGAGGGCTCAATACCTCTACTCGGACAGACAGCTGGTGGCGCCAACGGCCGGTTCATCCTAAACGGCGCGGAGGTGGGACGGGTGTTTATCCCGCCTTCTCTAGAAGGTGTGGAAAACGCCTATGCGGTTCGTGTTTACGGCACCTCCATGGAGCCCAGGTACTTCGCAGGCGAAACTGTCTGGCTTAACCCAAACGAGCCGGTTCGGAAAAATGACGACGTGGTCGTTCAAGTAATAACCGACGAAGAAAATGGCCGAGAAAGCTATATTAAGCGATTTGTCTCGCAATCTTCAAAATTAACACGCCTCTATCAATACAATCCTGAGGATGGGGAGGAAGCGGAACTCACGTTTCCTACAGATCAAGTTTTTTCCATCCATAAGATTGTTTTCCACGCAAACACCTAATGCGGCGGTATACTCACCCACGTCGGGCGGATCGTTAAGTTCCTCATCATAGGCGGAACGTTAGGACATTCGCTGCATCTTACCTTGTGGCAAAGCTGCATGTAATTATGCACGCCCATCTCGGCAGTTCTTCGCAGGTTTTTCAACTTAAGAACGCGCGAGTTCCCGCAATCATCACATGCCACGTAGAGGCTAGAAAGCTCGACGACTAACCGGGTCGAGTCGGGGTGATTAGCAGTCACTTTTAACATCCGCTCATCCTGCTTGTTCTTATTCCGTTCACGTTTAGAAAGAGCAAATTTCCCTGCAGGAGTCGAGTCCTAAGTGATTCGTTTTTAGTCTCTGAACCTCAACTCCCCGATAACGCTATCAGATTTCATTCCCCCGGCATTCTCACCGACCGCAACCCCAGTTGGCTAGCGCCCAAAAATAGGACATTTTCAACTTCCCACTTGCGTCGTTGAAAACTTCCTACTATACGAAGGATGTCCGGTCGATCCCCTCCCTTCCCGGATGTCGCGGCGGCTGCCTCTCCCCATGGGCCCCGACCGCCGCGACCAACGGGAGCCAGAGGAGACAGACGATGAAGGACCAATCCACAACCCACAACGACAAACGCGATCAGGACGCCATGCTCAAGTTGTTCCAGGAGCGCGGCGCCATGACTGACAAACAGCTTCTGGCCGCAGGCATTTCGCTGGAAAGCCAGATGCGCAACGCGCCAAAGGTCGCGGAGATGATTCGTTTCATGGATGCGCCGGTCGCGGCCTGACATCCGGTTTCGGTCTCCGCTTGTGGTGCCACCCCTTGCCGCAAGCGGCCTCCGAAACGGATGGAGCAAACCGCCAATGTCACTTCGCTTTAAGCAAGCCCCGGACGCGCGAACCGTTTTCGCCGTACAAGAATTCTCCGGTCGTGCACGTCGCTTCCTCGCTGCCATGTGCCATGCTCGCCTTCTTGGCGCGGGCCAGCGCCAGCAGCATGTCGTAGTCGTCGCTGCCTTTCGTGACATCGATGCCGGCCAGCTCGCCGTAAAAACTGAGGCGTTCAAGGTCCGGTTCCAGTTGTTCGCAAAGCTGGGCAATCGCCAGCGCTCCGGCAATCGCCTGTTCCATTTTCGCCTTGCCGGCGGCCAGCGCCGGCGTCGCCATCATACAAGCGGCCAATGTCGCAACCCAGATTTTCATCGCATCACCCGATCTCATCTCTGCACAGCATTTTGCCGAGTTCTGCATCGCTGACAAGTGCCTGTTACCGGCCGACGCACCGTGCGCGGCATCCAAAATCACGAAAGGAAGCATCATGAAGTCCACCCTGTCAAAGCGTTGCGCCGATATGGATCGTGCGATCGGCGAAAAACTGCGCGACTTTCGCAAAATGGCTGGCATTAGCCAGCAGATTATGGGCGCCGATATCGGTGTCACGTTCCAGCAGATCCAGAAGTACGAAAAAGGAACCAACCGCGTCTCAGTCTCTGCGCTGGTGCTGATCTGCCAGCGGCTGGGTATCACGCCAATGGATGTGATAGGCCCCTACTTCGGCAAGACCGACGAGGCCGAAGGTCCGGTCGGCAAGGCGCTCGCCGCCGGCCGCCAAGCAACCGCACAGCTCAACGCCATCCGCAAGATCCTCGCATCGAGCGCCTTGTCACCCGAGCAAGCGATGCTGGCAGGCCTCACCGCCTTCGTCATCCCGCCGGAATCAATCGACGACGCAACCGTGACTAGGCTGGCGGGCCTCACCGGACTCTCGGGCGAAATTCGCTTCCTCGACGAACAGCTGGTGACGCAATGAGCGCCGCCGCTGTCTATCAAGACGTGCCGCGCCGCCCGATGTCCCCTATCATCCGCGCCGTGGCCTGGCTGCAGCGTCTGCCGCCGGGCCGCCTGCGTGCCGCCGAGCTTGGGTTGCTTGCTCTCATCGCCTACGGCCTCGGCATGGCCGTGGCCTTTGGGATCTGACGTCATGGTGATCCTGTTCCATTACGTCTTCCCCTGGCTTTCCGTCATTCTTGCAGTGACGGTCATCTTGCAGTTGCGCGCCATCGACCGTTGCCAGCAGCAGGTCCGTGACCGGTTCGTCGAGGCAATGAATTTTGCCCTCGAATTGCCGATCTATCAGGGCCGGCAGTTCATGCGCGCCTACCTCGCCGACAATGCCACCGAGCTGCGAACTTTCTTTCCAACATGGGAGGAACGCTGATGTCTAACGTTATCAGTCTGCAGGCACGCAAGGCATCAGCCACCTCCGAACTCGCATCGCCGGGCCGATCGCACCGAGACATCGAGGTCGAGACGGCAATCGTCTATCTTCGTCGCGCCGCAGACTATATCGAGACCGCCGCCGACCAAGGGCTGACCTTTTGCGGCGCCATCCCCGACGTCAAGGCCGGGCTATTCCACGTGCTCACACTCGCCGGCTGCCGCGAGGTCGATCGACCGTTACGCGACATGTTGCGGGAGGTGTAGGCGATGTCACATACCCCGCCGTTCGCCCCGAACGAAACCCTCGAATTTACGCGCCCTGGCATGCCATCGGTAGAGACCATCCGCCGGCATTTCGAGCGGCTCGGCGTCGCCCTACCGATCTTCACCCACGGTACCGAGGCCGGCGAAGTCATCGACAGCACCGGCCGCGATGTCTTCGTTGTCGACCTCAACCGCACCCGTTCAGATGAAAACGCGCGAGACATCGCGACCTTAATCGCCATGGCGGTGAATGCCTTTGCCGGCGTATCGGAGGTCGCCTCGAATGGCTGACAAGACCCATATCGAATGGACCGACGCCACATGGAACCCGATTACCGGCTGCAGCGTAGTCGGGCCGGGCTGCAAGCACTGCTACGCCATGAAGTTGGCCGGAACCCGGCTCAAGCACCATCCCAGCCGATCAGGCCTGACGATCGACACCAAGGCCGGGCCGGTCTGGACCGGCGAGGTGCGCTTCAATCCGCAATGGCTCGACCAGCCGCTGCGCTGGCGCAGCCCGCGGATGATCTTCGTCTGCGCCCATAGCGACCTGTTTCATCCCGACGTCCCGGACGAATGGATCGACAAGGTCTTTGCCGTCATGGCGCTGGCGCCGCATCACATCTTCCAGATACTGACGAAACGGCCCGAGCGCATGCGCGCCTATATCCGGGATGATGCGACCTACGGTCGGATCTTGCGTGCCGCCGACAACCTGCGTGCAGTCGATCCTGCACTCGGCAACATTCCAATTTCGAACCCGCAGCATGCCGGCTTCTGGCCGCAGCTCTGGCTGGGCGTCTCGGTCGAAGACCAGCCGCACGCCGACGAGCGCATTCCCGTTCTCCTGGACACGCCAGCCGCCGTCCGCTGGATCAGTGCAGAGCCGCTGTTGGGCGCGCTCGATGTCAGGGCGTTCATTGCCAACGCATGGAAGTGTCGGGACCCCATTCGTGACTGGTCGACTTTTCGCTGGCCAGATTGGGTGCCGGAGTCTGCACGCAGACAAGTCGAGGACTTCTGGAAACCCGAATGGCATAGAGGCCCGAACACGTGGATGCGCGGTGCGATCGAGAATGGGCAGCCGCCCCTCGGGACCCGTGGCGCTTTCCGAACCCTTCGCCAGGGCGAACCCTTGGTGGAAGGTCGTTTCGTTCCGGCCTGGAACAACATCGGCCGCGTGGTCACCGACGACGGTAGCACGCATTGCGTATCGGCCGGCACCTACCAGAGCCGGCCAGCGCGCCTCGACTGGGTCGTGGTCGGCGGCGAGAGCGGCGATGGTGCCCGCCCCATGGATCCGGACTGGGCACGATCTCTGCGCGACCAATGCGCCGCCGCCGACGTTCCCCACCTATTCAAGCAATGGGGTAACTGGCGCCGATGGGACGATATCGCCAGCGGCTTCAAGAACTGCTCGCGCTTTGATCGTCTCGGCAACGTCACCCAGGCCCGGGCGCGACTGCACCCTCCCTATCGCAATGGCTTTGTCCAGCCGGAAGGCGACTTTCCATGGCGCGGCAATTTCCTACGCTTCGATAAGGCCGTCGCCGGCCGGCTCCTCGATGGCGTCGAGCACAACGGCTATCCGCCTCTTCCCCCATCTTTCTTGGAGTCCCGCCGATGAAGACGCCCAAAATTCCCGATATAGGCATCCTGCAGGACTATATCGCCGCTGGCCTCGATCTTCTTGAGATCGCCGATCGCTGCGGAGCCAAGCCCAAAACCCTGCGCCAGGTCTTGAGCAAGGCCAACCTTAAAGTGCGCAGCCGTACCGGTCGCCAGCCGCGTCACCAGCAGCCGCAGGTGACCATGAACCGGCTGCCTGTCAGGCTCTGCGCCAACCGGACGATCTTCACACGCCGCGTCATCTCTCCCGAGACCGGCGCCACCAGATTCGTCAAAATCCCGGTGCCGCGCATCTCGCTGCATGTCGACCAGCTGTGGGAGGATCGTCGATGCTGAATTACGAAACCTCGACCGGCATTGCTAAGGTACGCTGCGACGCCTGCCCCGTGATGCTTGACGGCGAGTTGAACAAAGACCGCCGCGCCGCCATGGAGCGCGCCGTCCACATGGCAAAGCTGCGCCACTGGAAGATCCAGCGGCAGGCCGGCACATGGCGGCACTTCCGCGCAAGTTGCCGGCCGACACGCGAGCAGGGGAAATTGCTATGAGCGCGGTCGACAGGCGCCATGACCTGTCCGACCTGCACGAAGTTGCAAGCATGGTGCTGGACTGCGCCGAGCCGGCCTTCAAGGTCTATCTGCACGAAATCCACGGCATGGCGCCGCCGCTGACCGACGACAATGCCGTCGCCTGGATCTTCCGCTGGCTCCGCATCCACAGCTTTACCGAGATCCGCACCAATGCGACCGCGCGCGAGGTTTGGGCCAAGCTGCGCAACGATTTCAAGGAATGGAGGACCCAATAGATGGTTGCGCCCGACCTCTTGCCTGACACGTTCGCCAGACCGCCGATCGCGATGCAGAGATCGGCCGTCATCTCCGACTGCGGTCTGTATCGCTACCTCTTCACGCGCATATGGGATGCGAGCAAGCCGGTACTGCCGGTCTGCATGCTCAATCCATCGAGGGCCGACCACGAGATCGATGACCCAACGGTGTTGACGCTCATCTTTTTTGCGACGCTCTGGGGCTATGGCGGCCTATCGGGCGTCAACTTCTTCGCATTCCGGGCCTCGAAGCCTGCGGAAATGATGGCTGCTGTCGACCCCTTTGGTCCAGAAAACGAGCGCTATATCCGCTTGGTACTTAACAATGCCCGTCACACAAACACGCCATTGCTGGCGGCCTGGGGCAACGGCGGCGTATATCGTGACCGCAACATAAAATTTTGTCGCCAGGCCGCGCACCACTTGGTGCGGCTCATCTGCCTTGGCACGACTCAGCACGGCCATCCAAAACATCCGATGGCCCGAGGCACGCATCGCATCCCTCGCGACCAGGCACCGATATCCTATGCTCCGGTCAATCTGGGAGCGCTACGCTGAATGGCAACGCCGCAGGAAAATCAGCAGCTCAAGGCATTGCGCCGCCGCCATGGTGAGGCATCGAAGGACTGGGCGCTCGGTCGCGCTGGCGACACACTCGAAGCTGTGATCGTGCAGAGGCATCCGCCAGTGGCGATCGCCGTCCTCGCGGACGATTGCGGCCCTGACGACCGCGATTTTCTGCTGCATGCCCACAACGATATTCAACTGCTTTTGCGTCTCCTAGACCGAGCGGTTGCCTTGATCCGCCAACAGCCCACCCCCAGCCCCGCCAAAAAGACTTCTGGCCGGAAAGCGGGCGCGTCGGCCGAAGGTCCGAACTTCGCCGCTGAATGCGCAATGCGCTGCGCCGAGCCCGACTTTCTGACTTTCCTGCGCGAAGAAAAATCCATCGACACCACAGACGCGGAACGCACCGCCACGGGCATCCGGCAAGTGCTGAATGTCCAGTCACGCGGCGACCTCAACATCGATCCCGCTGCAGCCAGCCGCTGGCACACGCTCAAAGGAGAATTCGACTTATGGAGCCGAACATGACGGAGATCTCGGAACATCAGATGCTTGCTCGGCAGTTCTGGCATGGCTTGCACCGTATCGCAGACGTATCGACCCTCGACGACGTCCCAATTGACAAGCAGGTCGAGACGCTACAGCTGATCGCCATCGAGGCAATGTCGAGAGCGCCCACGCGCGTAGCGAAGGCGGCCTTGCCGTGCCCCGTCTGCAGTGCCGACGAAGCAAGCACTTACATGGGAGCGCCTGGTCCAGGAGCGGTTAAGTGTTTTGCCGTGGGATGCGGAGTTGAAATCAAAGGCTTCGGTACGGATGAAGACGCTATCGAAGCGTGGAACCGACTTTCTGTCTCAACGCACGAGACGAGACCAGTGGGCGTCATCGGTGCTTTCGAAAGGGATCATCCCAACCTTTACTGGCACCTCGCCAAGGGCAAGATAAGCGCCGGAGAACCTCTCTACGGCGCGATCATCACCACGCTAGCCGGCACAGAGATAGGCCAAGGCGAAAGTGACATCAGCGCCGCTGCGGCCTTCAGTACAGCCGTTCAGAGCGCGGGCCTCGCCCTATTCGCCACCACGGAGAACCAACTATGAGCGACACAATCAAACTGTGGTTCTTCCGCGATCTGCACGACGATCAGCGCCTTAAACTGTTTGGCCTTTTTGGTCTGCCTGTCGATGAAATCGGCAACCACCATGGTCGGCAATTGATTGCATTGCGCCACATCGGGCAGAAACTTGTCGAGATGGTTCAGAAAGAGTCCACCCCCACGCCCTCAACAAATGCGGTCGGCCACAAAACCCCAGAATATGCCACCGCCGAGGCCGCATTCGCCGAGTATTTCGTTCGCAATTATCCCGGTCCCGACACGATCATCTTTGATCCGAATTGGCATGCACCGAAGCTCTTCTATGCGGCATTTCGAGCCTTAGCCTGGGCGTCCGCTGGGGAGAAGACCCATGATTAATGCTGGAAACTTTTGCCACATTGAAACCGTCGCCGATGGCGTCAAGGTTCTGTTCTTCGTCGAGTATGACGGCGACAACGCCATTATTCATCAGCTCACCACGCTCGAAATCGGAACTTTCGATCTGAAACTGACCATGCCTTTAGAAAGGGTCGAAGACCTCTGGCCCGCTGATATCAAATTTGCCGACGCTGCCGCGAATGTGATTAGGACCGCGAAGGAGATGGGTTTCGACGTGCGGCCGGGATCGACGCCCGCACCAAATAAGTTTGACTTCCAAAGCCGCGTAGCGATCGCGCATGGCCCACTGTTCGACGGCGATCCGACCGACGTTCCGGAGCGCCGAGACCGAAACTTTGAGGAAAGCTGCGAGACCGCCCAGGCGTTCGACATGACGCTCGATGAGGCCCTCGCTCTCGTCAGATACACTTGGAGCCGCCCTCCAGGCGATCGGATAAAGGAACTTGGATCGCAGATCCTAACCGCCGTCTCGCTCGCCGAGGTGGCCGGTATCGGCGCGATGGAAGCGGCGGAAGCCGATCTCGACAAATTGCAGCAGCCCGAGACGATCGCCCGCATCCGCGCCAAACGCGCCACCCGGCATGGACGCGGCCCGCTGCCTGGTCTCGATCCTTCAGCCCAGGTGACGATCATCGGGTTCGATCTTGGAACGGAGCAAAGCCAATGAAAAAGTACGCTGACATCCGCGTCGAGTTTACGATCTGCTTTGATGACGATGAAGACATGGATCTTCTCACTCAGGCGATCGAATGGGCTTCCGACATGATCGACGTGCCGATCGGAGAGGCCGACATCGAGGTTGTCGGTCCGGTTCGCGATACCGACATGCCGGAGCAAAAGTGATGGCTAAGAAATCAATCACGATCAAACTCGGCCGCAACGGCTCCATGACGATGAAATCTACCGGCGGCGTCGACCTGCGAAAGATCGTTCCACACCTCTTCGAGACGCCTGCGACTGAAGCTGAAAAGCCGACGCCCGAGACGACGGTGAGGGGTAATCATGATTGATATCCAAGGGCTCGCCGAACGCGTCGAAGCGGGAGAGATTAAGGCTCTTAGCATTAAGCAGCCGTACCCGCATCATATTTTCCACGATGGCAAGGATGTCGAAAACCGCGACTGGCCCACGAAGGGCCGTGGATGGTTCATCGTTCACGCCGGTGTCTCAAAATCTGAGCTCGACAAAGACGACGATCGCCAGATGGCAATGCCGCGCGGGGGCGTGGTCGGAATGGCCCGCATCATCGATTGCGTCACCGCGATGGAAAGCAACTGGTTCTATGGCCGGTATGGCTTCGTACTGCGAGACGCTTTCCCTCTGCCGCTGATCCCTTGCCGTGGACAGCTCTCGTTCTTCAGCCTCGAAACTAATGTCAATGAGCAGGTGGCCGCTGCCATCCGCGAACACGCGAGGATCGCAGCATGAGTATCACCCTTTGGAAGCCAGAGCCTGATGTGATCATTCACCAGGCGCTCGGCAAAGCATGTGAAGAGGCTTCCGAGCTGGCGAATATCCTTGCTCGGTGCCTAATCCAAGGGCTCGATCAATGCGAGCCTGTCAGCGGCAAACCAAACCGTAAAGCCCTTTCCGAGGAGATCGCGGATCTTGATGCGGCGGTCCAGTGGCTGCGCGAACTCATCGGCGAAGATTATGACGAGGAGCGAGCCGACAGGAAGCTGAATGGGTTCCGCCGCTGGCAGCGCATGCTTGAAAACGACTTGGCTGCATCCCAATCGCCTGCACCGACGTTGTCACCATGAATCGTAGAGACGTCATCCGCGAAAAGATCATGGCTCGGATATCCGTCGACCCACTCAACGGTTGCTGGGTCTGGACCGGCCCGACCTCGGGCAACAGCGGTCGCGGTCGTGGCTATCCGAGAATGAACTTGAGCGGCCAGACGGTCGCCGTTCACCTGGTCATGTGGACCAACGAACACGGGTTCATTCCCAGAAAGAAACAGCTCGACCACAAGTGCCGCAACCGGCTCTGCGTCAATCCAGATCCGGAGCATACCGAGCTGGTCACCCATAAAGAAAACATGCGCCGGCGCGACAAGGCACGATCCAAAATCGGCCACAACGGCCGACCGCCACTGGAATGCGAGGAGGTAGCAGTATCATGAAAAAACGTCCCGGCGTTCGCCAGAGCGATATCCGAGCTACTCTTGCGGCCCTGAAGCACGGCGGCCTTACCCCTTGCTCGCTCGACGCGCTGCCAGACGGCACCTTCCGCTGGCACTTTACTCCAGTCGCACAAAATGAACAAAGTGACCTTGATCGAGAGTTGGCGGAGTTCGAAGCGAAGCATGGTCATGGTTGAGTTGAAGGGTATCCACACGGTAAAGGCCAAGGGTAGGACGTACTATTATGCTTGGCGAGGAGGCCCTGCCCTTGCCGGTACACCCGGAACGCTTGAGTTCATGGCTTCCTACAACGAGGCTGTTGCTGAGCGCCGGTCACCTGATACCGGAAAATTCAAGTCGATCATCGTCGATTACAAGGCGACCGAATTCCTGAAGCTATCCCCGTCGACGCGACGCGTATGGGCGCCCTGGCTTGATCGCATCACGACATACTTCGGCCATCTGAGCATCGTCCAGTTCAATCGTTCAGAGAAAATCAGGCCAGTAATCCGGCGTTGGCGCGGTCAGTATAGCGACAAACCAAGAGCGGCGGATACCGGAATGCAGGTACTGTCGCGCCTGCTGTCTCACGGCGTCGATCCCATGGGGAAGGTCGCATCCAATCCGTGCGAGGGCATCAAGCATCTCTACTCAGCCAACCGGGCGGATATCATCTGGACGGATGAGGATATCCTGCAGCTAAAGACTAAATGCTCGGCCGAGGTCGGATACGCTGTCGATCTGGCCGCCCATACAGGCCTTCGCGTCGGCGATCTTGTCCGCTTGTCTTGGTCGCATATCCGTGAGGACGTCATCATTCTTTCAACCGGGAAAAGCGGCGGGAGAAGGGAAGCTGTTATCCCGCGCTACGATGCCCTCAACGAGGTACTGGCAGGCATCCCGAAAAACTCGCCCGTCATTCTGACCAGCAGCGCTAAGACGCCTTGGACGAAGGATGGTCTCGCCAGCTCCTTCTATACGGCTAAAGTCAAATCCAAAATCCATGAGCGCGATTTGCATTTCCACGATCTGCGAGGCACGGCGGCTACAAAATTCTACAACGCAGGCCTCTCCATCCGCGTCATTGCGGAGATTATGGCTTGGGAAGAAGATCAGGTGGACAAGATTATTCGGCGTTATGTCAGCCGAGGTACCGCTACCAGGGATGCGATTCGGCAGCTCAATGAGGCCAGATCGAGAACAGAAACTGTAAAACAGCCTGTAAAACCGTCTGAAAACGGCGCATAAAAATGATGGCTAAGTGATTGAAAACGTTGATGGAGCGGGTGAAGGGAATCGAACCCTCGTATTCAGCTTGGGAAGCTGCTGCTCTACCATTGAGCTACACCCGCACGGCGCGAAGCCTTCCAACAGTTCGGCCGGGCTGTCAAGATGGAATGGCCGGTCGGGATGGCTGGTTACAAGCGGAAATGCTTGGAGAGTTTCAGGCCCTGCGCCTGATAGTTGGAGCCGGCGCCGGTGCCGTAGAGGCTGGCCGGGAGCTCCAGCATGTGCTCGTAGATGAGGCGGCCGACGACCTGGCCATCCTCGAGGATGAACGGGACTTCGTGGCTGCGCACTTCGAGCACCGCGCGGCTGCCACGTCCCCCGGCTGGCGCATGACCGAAGCCGGGATCGAAGAAGCCGGCATAGTGGACGCGGAATTCACCGACCAGCGGATCGTAAGGGGTCATTTCGGCGGCGTAGTCCGGCGGCACGTGCACCGCCTCGCGCGAGACCAGGATGTAGAATTCGTCGGGATCGAGGATAAGCTCGGTCCGACCGCGGCTGTAGAGCGGCTCCCAGAAATCGAAAATGTCGTGCTGGGCCTTCTTGTCGACATCGACCACCGCCGTGTGATGCTTGCCGCGATAGCCGATCAGCCCATTGCCGTCGCCGACGAGGTCGATCGACAGTGCGATGCCGCCGCCGGTCACGTTTGGCTTCTTGCTGGCGACGAGAGTTTCGGTCTCGTGCAGCGTCAGCAATTCCGGCTCAGACAGCATGGCATGGCCGATCCGGAAACGGATCTGCGACAGGCGCGAACCACGGCGCACGACGATCGGGAAGGTGCGTGGCGAGATTTCCAGGTAGAGCGGCCCGGAATAGCCGGCCGGGATCTTGTCGAACTCCTGCGCATAATCGGTGATGACGCGGGTGAAGATGTCGAGGCGGCCGGTCGAGCTTTTCGGGTTGGCCGAGGCGGACATGTCCGATGGCAGGTCGAGACGCTCCATCAGCGGCACGATATAGACGCAGCCGGTCTCGAGCACGGCGCTTTCGTTGAGGTCGATGACATGCAGGCTGAGCCGGTCCAGTTTATCGGAGACGAGATTGTTCGGACCCGGCATGAAGCTCGCACGGACGCGAAACGCTTTCGCCCCCAACCTCAGGTCAAGGCTCGCCGGCTGGATCTGATCGAAATCGAGCTCCCTTTCGGTCGTCAGCCGACCGGCGTCGAAAAGAGCGGCAATGGCGCGATCCGCCAAAATTCCAGTGTCGCGAGCCATGTGCTCAATCCTTGTTTTGTCGCGGACAAAACCATATACGGGCCTTGTTTTGCCCCAGACAAAACCAAATACGGGGAATTGACGCAAGCGGCCAACGGCAGTATTGCAGTCTTATCCCGTGGTGATTTGGCCGGTCGGCTTGCAGCCACGTTAAATAAATGGCTAAAAAGACCGGGTTGAAAACCGGTCTGCTTTTGCGACCGGTTTTTTTGTATCACGAAGGTGGTGATGGCATGACCAAGACTTGGCGCCCCGCAACACAACTTGTCCATGGCGGCACGTTGCGCTCGCAATTCGGCGAGACATCCGAAGCAATCTATCTGACACAGGGTTTTGTCTACGACAGCTCGGAGGCGGCGGAAGCCCGCTTCAAGGGCGAGACGGAAGGCTTCATCTACGCGCGCTATGGCAGCCCGACCAACGACATGTTCGAAAAGCGCATGTGCATGCTGGAAGGCGCCGAGGAAGCGCGCTCGACGGCATCAGGCATGGCGGCGGTCAGCGCGGCGATTCTCTGCCAGGTGAAGGCAGGCGACCATATCGTTGCTGCCCGCGCCCTGTTCGGCTCGTGCCGCTGGGTCGTCGAGACATTGGCGCCGCGCTACGGTATCGAATGCACGCTGGTCGACGGCCGCGATCTGGCCAACTGGGAACAGGCCATACGCCCGAACACCAAGGTGATGTTCCTGGAGAGCCCCACCAATCCGACGCTCGAGGTGGTAGACATTGCCGGCGTCGCGAAACTCGCCAACCAGATCGGCGCCAAGCTTGTCGTAGACAATGTGTTTGCTACACCGTTGTTCCAGAAGCCGCTCGAACTCGGCGCCCACATCGTCGTCTATTCGGCCACCAAGCATATCGATGGACAAGGTCGTTCGCTCGGTGGCGTCGTTCTGTCGGACAAGGACTGGGTCGACGAGCACCTGCAGGACTATTACCGGCACACCGGCCCCGCTATGTCGCCGTTTACCGCCTGGACGCTGCTGAAGGGTATCGAGACCCTGCCGGTGCGCGTCAAACAGCAGACTGAAAATGCCAGCCGCATTGCCGACTTCCTTGCCGACAGCGGCAAGGTGGCCAAGGTGATCTATCCCGGCCGCAAAGACCATCCGCAGGCCGATATCATCGCCAAGCAGATGACCGGCGGCTCTACGCTGGTCTGCATGGAACTCAAGGGCGGCAAGGAAGCGGCGTTCGCGCTGCAGAATGCGCTGGAAATCGTCAAGATCTCCAACAATCTCGGCGACGCCAAGAGCCTGATCACCCATCCAGCCACCACCACCCACAAGAACCTGACCGACGAGGATCGCGCCGAGCTCGGAATTTCCCCCGGCACTGTACGGTTTTCGGCCGGCATCGAGGACACGGACGATCTCATCGAGGATTTCGCCCAGGCGCTGGAGAAGGTCTCGGCCTGATCGGATACCAAACAGGCTGCCCGGCCTTGCCGGGCGGCGACACGCCGGGTCCGTGTTAACCCCGCACATTATCCTTAATATTCAAAAGGCCGCGTCAGCCATCGCATTTGGCCTTAATTAGGCTTCCCTTCCTTGACGAAGGTTGAAGGCTAGAGGATATCGTAACCAAATTCATTGAAGGTGGCTGGGATGTACCGCGCCCTTACACGAGATATCGAAGTCATCGTCGAGCCGTTCTATCTGGAGGAGCAATCCGATCCGGAAGACAGCCGCTATGTCTGGGGCTATCGGATCGTCATCTCAAACCACTCGACATCGGCAGTCCGGCTGGTTACGCGCTACTGGCATATCACCGACCAGAACGGCCAGGTCGACGAAGTCACCGGTCCCGGCGTCGTCGGCGAACAGCCGCAGTTGAACCCCGGGGATACCTATGAATATTCGTCCGGCTGCCCGCTGGATACGCCTTCGGGCATGATGTTCGGCCATTACTCCATGGAAAACGACCGAGGCGAAACGTTCGAGGTCGAAATCCCGGCTTTCTCGCTGGATTCGCCCGGCCTGATGCGGACGCTGAACTGACGCCGCCCGAAAACGGCGCCTGTTCTATCAGCTTTTGACCAGTATCTCCGCTGCCTCGTAGCGGTAGGTTGTCGAGCAGAATTCGCAAGTGACGGAAATCAGCCCGTCTTCCTCGCTCTCCGCCATCTCCTCCGCAGAAAATCCCTGCAGTACGCCCTTGATCTTGTCGCGTGAACAGCTGCAACGGTCGAAGACCGGTTGCGGGGCGTAGACGCGGGCACCGCGCTCGTGGAACAGCCGATAGAGCAGGCGCTCGGTCCCGACCAATGGATCGGTCAGTTCATCGGCATCGACCGTTTCCAGCAGCGAGCGGGCCTCGGCCCAGGCGTCGTCGTCCGTGTGGTCGATGGCGTTCTCGTCGCCGTCGCCGCCGTGGAGATCCGGCAGGCGCATGCGCTCCGGCGCGTCCGGCAGAAACTGTGCAATGACGCCGCCTGCCCGCCAGCGATGGCGCGGCTTGCCGGCCTCGTCGCGGTCGAACAACTCGGCGGCACCGAGACGAACCCGGGTCGGGATCTGCTCCGACTGGCGGAAATAGACGCCGGCTATATCTTCCAGCGACGATCCGTCGAGCGGCACGATGCCCTGGTAGGGCTGCGAATATTGGCCCTGGTCGATGGTAAAGGCGAGGATGCCCTTGCCGAGCAGTTGCTCGGGCTCGGTTTGTCCGGCCTTGATGGCGGAGGCCAGTGCTTCCTCATCGAAACGGGCATAGGCGCGGACGTTTTCCGGTGTCGAGAAATCAGCCACCAGCAGGTCGACCGGTCCGTCGCCCTTGGTCTGGACAGTGAACTTGCCTTCGAACTTCAGCGACGTGCCGAGCAACACGGTGAGTACGATGGTTTCGGCCAGCAGCCTTGCCACCGGTGCCGGATAATGGTGGCGCTCGAGGATTGTGTCGAGCATCGGGCCGAGCTGGACGGCACGGCCGCGCACATCGAGGCTCGCGACCTGGAAGGGCACAACATGATCGTCGCCGGCATAACCGAACTCTCCCAGCGCTGCTGCACTGTCTGGCATGGGTCTACTCCTTGCTGCCGGCGGATGGCCGCCCAGGCAGCCACCGTTTACAACGGCGGCTTGGTTGATCTCAGATCGCGCCCAGGCACCATGCAAGAATAGACTTCTGCGCATGGAGGCGATTTTCCGCCTCGTCGAATACAACGGATTGCGGGCCGTCGATCACCTCGTCAGTCACCTCTTCGCCGCGATGGGCGGGCAGGCAATGCATGAACAAAGCGTCTTTTCCTGCCTCTGCCATCAGAGCCGCATTGACCTGGTAGGGCTGGAAGACATTGTGACCACGGGCCCGATGCTCCTGATTCATGGAAACCCAGGTATCGGTCACCACGCAATCGGCGCCGGCGACCGCACGGTCGGCATCATGGCTGAGCATGATCTCGGCGCCCTGATTGCGGGCCCAGTTCAAATAGTGATCCTTCGGCTCGGAGCCAAGGGGGACCGCCATATTCATGCGATAGCCGAAACGCGCCGATCCCTCGATCAGCGAATGCAGCACATTGTTGCCATCGCCGGACCAGGCGACCGTCTTGCCCTTGATCGGACCACGGTGCTCCTCGAAGGTCATGATATCAGCCATCACCTGGCAAGGATGCGTGTCGTCGGTGAGCGCGTTGATGACCGGCACCGTTGCGTGCTCCGCCATTTCCAGCATGCGCGAGTGCTGGGTGGTACGGATCATGATCGCATCGACGTAACGTGACAGGACCTTGGCGGTATCGCCGATGGTCTCGGCGCGACCGAGCTGCATCTCGGTACCGGAGAGGAACAGCGTTTCGCCGCCGAGCTGGCGCATGCCGACATCGAATGAGACGCGGGTGCGGGTCGAGGGCTTTTCAAAGATCATCGCCAGCATCTTGCCTTCCAGCGGCCGGCCGGCAGTACCAGCCTTTGTCGCCTTCTTGCGGAGGATTGCGTCATCGAGGATCTTGCGCAGGTCGCCTGACGCAACAGTCGAGAGATCGAGGAAGTGTTTCGGGGAGGCCATGTCTAGCTGTGCTCCAAAAATGAAAACGCCCGTGGCGGGCACGAAGCCCGGAACCCACGGACGTAGAATTCAAGCCGATTTGCGGGATTTCTGGGCGCGCAATGCTTCTGCGGCACGCTCGATGCGGGCGAGACCTTCGCGGGCGTCTTCGGCAGTAGCGATGAGAGGCGGCAGCAGGCGAATGACGTTGTCGCCGGCGGGAACGCCCAGCAGGTGTTCGGCACGTATGGCATGCAGCAGTTCGCCAGCCGGGATCGCCGCCTTGATACCGAGCAGCAGCCCCTGGCCGCGCACCTCTTCGATGATGTCGGGATAACGGTCCTTGAGCGATGCCAGCCCCTGGCGGAAGACCAGGGATACGTCGTTGACATGCTGGAGAAAGCCTTCGGCAAGAATGACGTCCAGCACCGCGCCGCCGACGGCCATGGCCAGCGGATTGCCGCCATAGGTCGAGCCGTGGGTGCCGGCCTTCATACCGGAGGCAGCTTCTGCAGTGGCGAGGCACGCACCGAGCGGAAAGCCGCCACCGATGCCCTTGGCCACGGCCATTATGTCAGGCGTGATGCCAGACCATTCGTGGGAGAAGAATTTGCCGGAGCGACCGACGCCGGACTGGACCTCGTCGAGGATCAGCAGCAGGCCGTGCTCGTCGCAGAGTTCGCGAAGCGAACGCATGAACTCCTTGGCAACCGGGCGAACGCCGCCCTCGCCTTGCACCGGCTCGATGAGGATCGCTGCGGTCGCATCCGAGATCGCCGCCTTGACGGCCTCGAGGTCGCCGAACGGAACCTGATCGAAGCCGGGGGCCTTCGGGCCGAAGCCTTCGAGGTATTTTTCCTGGCCGCCGGCAGCGATCGTCGCCAACGTCCGGCCGTGGAAGGCGCCTTCGAAGGTGATGATGTGGAATTTTTCCAGATGGCCCTTCGAATACTGGTAGCGGCGGGCCGTCTTGATGGCGCATTCGAGCGCCTCGGCACCGGAATTGGTGAAAAACACCTTGTCGGCGAAGGTCGCATCGGTCAGCCGCCTGGCAAGCATTTCCTGGCCCGGGACCTCATAGAGGTTCGACAGGTGCCAGACTTTTTCAGCCTGCGTCTTCAGCGCTTCGACAAGGTGCGGATGTCCATGACCGAGCGACGACACGGCGACGCCGGCGCCGAAATCCAGATAGCGCTCGCCCGTTTCCGTGATCAGCCATACGCCCTCGCCTCGCTCGAACCGCAGGGGCGCGCGCATATAGGTGTCGTAGAGTGGCGCGGCTTCGGCCATGGCGCAATTCCTTCGATCGATCAGGACGTGACGGCTGTTGTCCTGCAACGCCGCCGTCGGCAATGAAAAATGCCGCCTTGCGGCGGCTTGGGCACTATTGTCGTTCCGCGGAACCATGTCAACAAACAGTGGATTAGTCAACGAATAGTTGATTTTAACCTTGCGGCAAAAGCCATATCGTGAGGGTCTGGAGACGGGCATTAAGGCTATTGCAGAAATACCACAGTAGGCAGCAAGTTGGGGAAAACTTGGAAATCGATTCTCCGCGATTCCCGCGACTCTTGTCACGGAGTCAGCCTCACACTAGGTTAAATCTTGATTACTAGACTGCAATGCGGCGGACCTAGTCACCACAATTTAAGAGCGTTTTGTGCCTCGATAGCATTCGAGGCAATGGCGAAGGATTCCGCCATCATGAACGCAGTCGGAGACAAGCATGAATTGGACGGACGAGCGCGTCGAAAGGCTCACGAAATTATGGGCCGAAGGATTGAGCGCCAGCCAGATCGCGGCGCAGCTCGGCGGCGTCAGCCGTAACGCTGTCATCGGCAAGGTGCATCGACTTTGCCTGCCAGGCCGAGCAAAGGCCGGCGGCACATCGTCGACGGCGCGCTCCACCAAGCGTAACGTTGCTCCCGCCCGGCCGACCACCTTTGGCGCCCGCCCTGCCGCCCCGCGCTCGACGGTTCGTGCCGAAGGCGCAACCATGGTCAAGGAAGATGCCGAGCTAGACGCAACGGCACCCGTGCAGTTCCGCCCATCCTCCAATGCCATCGCGCCGGTTGCCCGCCGCATTGGTCTGACGGACCTGACGGAACGCACCTGCAAGTGGCCGGTCGGCGATCCGCTGAAGGACGACTTTCACTTCTGCGGTCATGAATCGCCAGATCAGTCTCCCTACTGCACATACCACCAGAAGTTGGCGTACCAGCCAGTTCACGAGCGCCGTCGCGCCGCCCGCTAAGCCGGGTAAAAACGACAACAGAGAACGGGCCGCGAGGCCCGTTTTGCGTTTCAGGTTTTGATGGCCCAGAAACGTGTCAGGGATGCAAACTCGCACCTTTGACGATCTTGTCCACGAGCTTCTTTTCGGCCCGCAGCGCGATGCCGACCAGCCTGGCGGTGTCGGGACCGAACTCGAGGAATACGGCCCGGTTGGCGGCATCGTGACCTGTCGCGAACATTTCTTCGATATAGGCCGATACTCGCGCCTGGCGTTCCAGCGCGCGCTTGTGGATAGTCCTTAGCACGTCCTGATCCGCCACAAGCACGACCATCGGCTGAACGCTCATGGGACTGTAGACATGGCCGAGAGCATCCCGGTATGCTTCGCCGATGATTTCCGGCGACTGGGCAGTGATCCCGCTCACAAGGAAGGCCGTGACGTTGAGCTTCTGCCAGGTAGCGAGGTCATGGCGGATGACAATCGCGATTTTGGTATCGAACATGTACAAGAACTCCATGGAAGGCATCGAAAGAACCGATCGAATAGCGCCTGCCCATGCCCTCGGTCTTGAACGTTCGTGCAAGAGCGGTTTTCGCGACGGATTGAGCATCGCCGCGTCCAGCCACGGCATCGAGCGCATGGAAGCGCGCTTTCACGGCAACGGCTTTTCGCCGCACAGACATGACACATATGCACTGGGTCTGACCCTCCGTGGTGTCCAGACGTTCCGCTATCGCGGCGCGGAGCGCTTTAGCCGTCCCGGCAACGTGATCGTTCTGCATCCCGATGAAGTCCACGATGGCGCGGCAGGCACCGACGACGGACTGATCTACCGGATGCTCTATTTGCCGCCCGCGGTGGTCGGCCTCCTCGAGGTGGGCAATCGGGCCCTGCCCTTCGTCCGCGATCCCGTCGTGACTGACGCTGGCCTATTGTCTGCGCTGGCGGACGTCCTTTCGGATCTCGACCATGCGCCGAACGATCTGGCGATGGACGACGCGGTTGCGCGGCTGACGGCGGGACTCTTCCGACAGGCCGACGACCCGAGGAAAGCACCCACGAGAATCGATCGCCCAGCTGTCCTGCTGGCGCGTGATTTTTTGACCGAGCATTGCGAAGAGGGTGTCAGTTCCGAAACGTTGGAGGCGATCAGCGGTCTGGACCGTTACGAACTGTCGCGGCAGTTCCGGCGGGCCTTCGGCACCAGTCCGCACCGTTATCTCGTGATGCGTCGTCTTGACCGAGCCAAGCGGCTGCTAGGTGCCGGCTATGGCCTTGCCGGAGCCGCTGCAGAAGCGGGGTTTGCCGATCAGGCACATTTTACCCGCCATTTCCGGGCCGCCTTCGGTATGACCCCGGGCAGATGGCTGGCAATGCATGATTGCCAACCCTAGTAGTGTCAGCCCGCTAAATGCACCGACTGGATGGCACCGGCACCATCATCGGCGCCTGCACTCCAGCCTCAGACTTCCATGGAATAGCCGGCGCCGCGCACGGTGCGGATGACGTCCTGCATGTTGGAAAAATTCAGGGCCTTGCGCAGCCGGCCGACATGCACGTCAACGGTGCGTTCGTCGACGTAGATGTCATGGCCCCAGACGCCGTCGAGCAGCTGCGAGCGGGAAAACACCCGGCTTGGCGATGCCATCAGGAATTCCAGCAGGCGGAACTCCGTCGGGCCGAGGCGAACCTCGCGGCTCTTGCGATGTACCCGGTGCGTCTCGCGGTCGAGTTCGATGTCGCCGCAACGAAGGACGCTGGACAGCACCTCCGGGCGGGCGCGGCGCAGCATGGCGCGGACACGGGCCATCAGTTCCGGCGTCGAGAACGGCTTGACGACATAGTCGTCTGCACCGGTGGAAAGGCCACGGACGCGCTCACTTTCTTCGCCACGCGCCGTCAGCATGATGATCGGCAGACGTTCGGTCTCCGGCTTCATGCGCAGGCGGCGGCAAAGTTCGATGCCGGAAACACCCGGCAGCATCCAGTCGAGGATCAGGAGATCCGGAATGCGCTCCTGCAAGCGCATCTCGGCTTCATCGCCCCTCAGGATCGTATCGACTTCGAAACCTTCTGCTTCAAGGTTATAGCGCAGCAGCACGCTCAGCGCTTCTTCATCTTCTACGACGGCAACTCTCGGAACCATGGGGCCCGCTCTCCTTCAAAAACCCTTCAGGCCTATTCCGTCATGGCGCCGACGGTATTGGCAGTATCGTCCTTCGGGCGGTCGCCCTCAGGCAATGCACCGGTCGCCATGTAGAAAATCGTCTCGGCGATGTTGGTGGCGTGGTCGCCGATGCGCTCGATGTTCTTGGCGCAGAACAGCAGATGCGTGCAGGTGGTGATGTTGCGCGGATCTTCCATCATGTAGGTCAGCATCTCGCGGAACAGCGAGGTATACATCGCGTCGATTTCCTCGTCGCGCTCGCGGATGGAGACCGCCTTGTCGGGCGAGCGGGTCGTGTAGACGTCGAGAACTTCCTTCAACTGGACGAGCGCCAGTTCGGACAGATGCTCGATGCCGCGTGCCAGGCTGCGCGGTACGCCGGTGCCCTGCACGGCGATAACGCGCTTGGCCGTGTTCTTGCCGAGGTCGCCGACGCGTTCCAGATCGGCGGCGATCCGGATCGAGCCCATGATTTCGCGCAGGTCGGCAGCCATCGGCTGGCGGCGGGCAATCGTCAGGATCGCCTTGTCGCCGACTTCGCGCTCGGCATGATCGAGGATCGTATCGTCAGAGATGACCTTCTGAGCCAGCCCGACATCGCCATTGACCAGCGCGCGGACGGATTCACCGACCATCTGCTCGGCAAGGCCGCCCATCTCGGAGATGCGCCGCGTCAGGAATTTCAAATCTTCGTCGTAGGCGGAATGAATGTGTGTCGAAACCATTTTCTATCCTCAAATTGAAAGGCGTCACGGAACGTAGGTCTGCTCGGCGCGGCGACGGCAACGGGTTTCGCCTTTTCGAGGCCCTTTTTGATATCGGCCTAATGCTCGCCCTTTTATGTCAGCCCAATGAAACAATTATGACAATCGAAATCATTGAATTAATTCAATTTTCGCAGCCTCGAATAAGGTGTCACCGGGTTATTCAGAAGCGCACCGTGAAATCCGTGCCGCGGCCGACTTCGGATTTGACGATCAGCCTGGCCCGGTGACGGGTCAGGATGTGCTTGACGATGGCGAGCCCGAGGCCTGTGCCCTTCTTGGACCGGCTGTTTTCGACGCTGACGCGATAAAACCGCTCGGTCAGGCGCGGCACGTGTTCGGCCGGAATTCCGCCGCCGCTGTCGGACACGGTGACCTCCACAGGCTCGCCGGGCTTGTTGCGCAACGTCACGTCGACGCGCTTGCCCTCCTGACCGTACTTGCAGGCATTCTCGATCAGGTTTTCGAACACCTGCACCAGTTCGTCGCGATCACCGGTCACCTCCGCCTTGCCTGACGGCATATGCAAATTGATAGTGACATCGAGATCCATCGCCAGCGGCACCAGCGCATCGCGCACATGGCCAAGCAGCGGCACGAGATCGACCTTCTGGTCCGGCGCCAGATGGGACTTCAACTCGAGCCGCGACAGCGACAGGAGATCGTCGACCAGCCGGCTCATGCGGGTCGCCTGATCGAACATGATCGCCAGAAAGCGCTCCTGCGCCTTGGGATCGTTGCGCGCTGGCCCCTGGATGGTCTCGATGAAGCCGCGCAGCGAGGCCAGTGGCGTGCGCAACTCATGGCTGGCGTTGGCGACGAAATCCGACCGCATGCGGTCGATATGACGCAACTCCGAGACGTCGCGAAACGACAGCAGGAAGAATGTCTGGTTGCCGAGATCGGAGAGCGCCAGCTCGACAGGCGCAATCCGCACTATGAAGACACGCTCCGACGGCAGACGCTCGGAATGCTCGATCTGGTTGGGCACGCCGGTGGCAATCGTTTCCCGCACCATGTCGAGAATGCCGGGCGAGCGCAGCTTTGCCGACAGGTGGGCGCCAATCGGGAAGAGGTCGAGCGCCCTCTCTGCTGCAGGGTTCTGATAGAACACCGACGCCTCGCGATCCAGCACCAGAACTGGCATGTCGAGACCAGCCAGGCCTGCGGTCATCGGCCTCAGGACTGCCGCCAGATCTACCGGGGCCGGCTCGACTTTCGCCGGCTGCGCCCTGCGCGCCACCAGGGGTGCGCGCAGCAGGGCAACGGCAACCACGACCAGCAGCACGGCGAGGATGGCCACCACGTCGGTACCCTCCGCCATGGCCAGAATGGCAACCAGCACGGCCAGAATCAGGATCGCTCTTTCCTGCTTCAAGCGCTGCCCGAGCCGATTTAAAATTGATGTATTCTCTTCCAACGCCGCCGGTCCGATTCTACGTCCACACGTCTAAGACTCGGACTGATATAGCAAATTCATGACAGAAGTTTTCAGCACTATCCACAGTCGTGGAACCCTTGGGCTCCCTCGCCAGTCATAGTCGGCGGAAGGCTTGAAATGACACAGTAAATATGTGTCTTCTGAGCCGGTTTATAATTTTTACGAACTGAGCCCCTGATGGCAAATACAGGCCAATGGCCCGAGGAGGATCTATGGGAGACGAAGTCGAAAGCCGCGTGGTCGAGCTGGAGCTGCACGGCAAACGGCGTATCTTCGACGTCGACGACCCCGTTCTGCCCGACTGGGTCGCAGACAAGGCGCTGTCGTCCGGCCACTTTCCTTATAAGAAAAAGCTGAAAAGCAGCGAATACATGGACGATCTGAAAGCGCTTCAGATCGAACTCGTGAAGGTCCAGTTCTGGCTGCAGGCGACGGGCAAGCGGATCATGGCCATTTTCGAGGGCCGGGATGCTGCCGGCAAGGGCGGTGCGATCTTTGCGACCTCCGCCCACATGAACCCACGCCTCGCGCGGGTCGTGGCACTCAGCAAGCCGAACGACCGCGAAGCCGGGCAATGGTATTTCCAGCGTTACGTGGACCAATTCCCGACATCGGGCGAATTCGTCCTGTTCGACCGCTCCTGGTACAACCGCGCCGGGGTCGAGCCGGTGATGGGGTTTTGCACGCCGGAGCAGTACGAGCAGTTCCTTCACCAGGCGCCGCAGATGGAGAAAATCGTCGAGCATGAGGGCATCATGTTCTTCAAGTTCTACCTCGACATCGGCCGGGAAATGCAGCTGAAACGCTTTCACGACCGGCGCCACGATCCGCGCAAGGTCTGGAAGCTGTCATCCATGGATATCGCCGCCCTCGACAAGTGGGACGACTACAGCGAAAAGCGCGACCGGATGCTGAAGGAAACCCACACGGACTATTCGCCGTGGACCGTTCTCCACGCCAACGACAAGCGGCGCGCCCGCCTCAACCTGATCCGGCACATACTTTCGACGCTGGACTATCCCGGCAAGGATAACGACGCTATCGGCGAGATCGATGGAAAGATCCTCGGCTCGGGACCGGGGTTTCTCAAATGATGACTAAGAGTGCGCCTCAGGGCGCCTCGTTTCCGGGAAGCACGCGGATGGCGTAGATATTGACGCCGGTCGACTTGCCGTCGACATCCGTATTGAACACGAGGTTGCCGGAAGCATCAGCCGGCAGCGGCTTGTTGAAACGCAGCTGGAACAGCGCATCGGACTTCTGGCGCGTCACATCGAACCGGTGACGGCCGCAACCGCCATAGGTACCGAAACTGCATTCGACGGTAATCTGTGTCGGTGCATCCGAGATCGCCTGCAGCGTCATGGCAACCGTTGCCGGCTTGCCCGAGAGCTTCTGCAGGGTAGCCGATGGAACAGGGATCGCGACATTGCCGGTGGTGTCGGGCGACTGCGAGGTCAGACGGACTGTCGGACCTTCATTTTCCGAGGCGTTTTCGATCTTCGCCTGGGTGCCGCTGACAGCCTTTGCGGCATCGGTCGGCCCGAAGATCTGGATCCAGTCGGCCGAGAACCGGTCCTGCGGGTCGATCGTCGCCAGACCGGCGTTGCTGCCGGAGTCGAGATCGGCGTTGTTGTCGTTGGCGTCTTCGCCTTCGGGAGTGATCTGCGCCGGCTGGTTCCGGACACTGGTGTCGCGCTGCGCTGCTGTCAGAAGCACGCCCGAGGTCTTAACCCACCAGGCACCGATGCCGAGAAAGGCGACGACGATGCAAAACACCAGCAGGCGGGAAAAGAACTTGCGCGGCTTGCGACGGCTGACCGCCCGCTCCGGCTTGAAATCCATGCTGCGCGACGGCGCCGCCATCGCCGGCTCCTCGTAGGCGCCGGGTTCGGCTGCCAGGTGATCGCCGGGACCTGCATGGATGCCGCCGAGGTCACCTTCATCCGTGTGGCCGGAAGAAGACGTATCGGCACCGCGCGTCTCGCCGCGCAACTCCATTCCGGGCTCCATGCGTCCCGGCTGCTGTGTCGCCTCTGGCCGCACTGCGGCGCCGAGCGGTGGCGCTGCGGCGGGCGAAATAGGCGCAGGCCGGGGAGCTGCCATGGACTGGGCAGCGACCGGCCGTGAAGCCGGCTGCACCACCGGCCTTGCAGGCTCCGGCACAGGCTCGGAGGGTCGCGTGGGAGACGGGACGGGCTCGGCAGCTGGCTGGACAACGGCAGCATCGCGAAGCCTCGCCCGCTCCTCGCCCTCGATCGCTCGGATCGTCAGTTCCAGACGCTGGCGCTGGGCGGCAACCGTTTCGACGTCGGTGATGTCCTGCTTGCGCAAGCCAGCTTCCAGTGCCTGGCGGGCGGACTGGTAAACGCGAGCCCGAACCTCGGGGTTGTCGCGCTCGGATCGCTCCAGGGCGCTTCTGATGGCCGTTTCTAATCCGCTCACATCCGGTCCTTCACTCTGACTGGCGACGCCATGCAATCCTGACAAATGACTGGCAGGAATCGGTAATGCCCTGTCCGGCGATACGCAAGGGTCGGTACCATGCAGATGCCATTAGACCGGGGATAAGACAGGTTACCACGGTATTTGCTCAAAGATAGCGGCGCTTCAGCCACCATCAAGGGCAGCGGCAGCATCGCCGCCCTGATCGGAAAGCGACTTTTCCCGCCGATCCGAACCTGATAGCAAAAACGTGGCGCATTTATCGGCGCCAGTGAGCACAGGAGCTTGCCAATGGCGCTTCCACCGATCCTGACGCGCGGCCTGCGCCTGCCGGTCGTAGCATCGCCGCTTTTTATCATTTCCCACCCGACGATGACACTTGCGCAGTGCAAGGCAGGCGTCGTCGGCAGCTTTCCGGCCCTCAATGCTCGCCCGGAAAGTCTTCTGGACGAATGGCTGGCTGAAATCACCGAGACGCTGGCTGCACACGACGCTGCCCATCCCGATCAGCCAGCCGCGCCCTACGCCGTCAACCAGATCGTCCACAAGTCCAACCGGCGGCTGGAGCACGACCTCTCGCTCTGCGTGAAATACAAGACACCCATCGTCATCTCATCGCTGGGGGCGGTGCCGGAGGTCAATGCGGCCGTCCACTCCTATGGCGGCATCGTGTTGCACGATGTCACGACCCTGCGCCACGCCCGCTCGGCTATCGCCAAGGGTGCGGATGGCCTGATCGCGGTGGCAGCGGGTGCCGGCGGCCACGCGGGGTCGCTGTCGCCCTTTGCGCTCGTCCAGGAAATCCGGCAATGGTTTAACGGCCCGCTGCTTCTCGGCGGCGCCATTTCCACAGGCGGCGGCATTCTGGCGGCCGAGGCGATGGGCGCCGACATGGCCTATATCGGCTCGCCTTTCATCGCGACCGAGGAGGCCCGGGCGAGCAGCGCCTACAAGCAGGCAATCGTCGACGGCAAGGCCGCCGACATCGTCACGTCCAGCTACTTTACGGGGGTCAGCGGCAACTATCTAAAAGCCTCGATCCTCGCCGCCGGGCTTGATCCCGACAGCCTGCCCGAGGATTCTGCGACAATGGACTTCGAACAGGCAAGCTCGGGCGCCAAGGCATGGAAGGACATCTGGGGATCGGGACAGGGCATCGGCGCCATCGATGCCGTCGTCCCCGTGCGGGATCTCGTCGACCGTCTGGAGCGGGAATACCGGCAGGCGCGCGCCCGACTGCTGCGGTGAAACGGCCTGCGACGGTTTTTTGGCGATCTGCCAACAGAGCGCTTGAAATCTTGTCCGAGAGACTGTATCAGCCCCATGCACATCGAAGGCTGTCCCAGACGCCGCGATTGCCGCTTTAGCTCAGGTGGTAGAGCACATCATTCGTAATGATGGGGTCAGAGGTTCGAGTCCTCTAAGCGGCACCATTTTCTCAGTCTTTAAAACTACACAAAGATCGTTCACCCATGCATTTCGTTGAAGGCGTCCAAGCCCCGGTCGGGAGCTGGCTTGCGGACATATGCTGCCCTGCGTGCGGCCATCGAAATGTGATGCTCGGATTTTCCCGGGTGCCGGATCTTCAGTGGTCCTACGGCGAGAGCAGCGGTTCGCAGCCTGGGGCCGTCATCTATTATGCCGGACTTCGACAGTGCCCCAACCCCGAGTGCCATGCTGTCATCTCGGCGTTTTCGGACAGCGAGGGAGGCCGTTCCGTTCACCGGCCGGAAGTCCTCGTGTTCTCCGGGAACACCCTTCCGCCCAGCCTCATGGGGACAATCGAGGAGGCGGTCCAGTGTCATGCGGTGGGGCTCTACGTGGCCTCGGCAGTGCTGGTCCGCCACATGCTCGAGCATCTCTGCAACGATATCGACGCCGACGGAGAAGGCCTGCAGAGCCGCATCGCTGCCCTCAACACATTCACGCCCATGACCGGAGAGCACCCCGGCATCGCGGGCGGCGCTCGCATCGTGATCAACGATGATGCGGAGATACAAGCGCGGGAGCCCTTTAGCGCCAACCGGGAAGAAAGCGAACTCGCCATCTACCTGGCAAGGCAGCTTTTGCGCGCAGTCTACCAATACGGCAGCCTCCGGTCGCGACTGATGGCACTCAGAACCGCTCCCGGGATGGGGTGAACATACCAAACCGGCTCCGATCAGGCATGATAGCCAGCCGCCGTTCAGGCCAGCTCGAACTGCGGGAAGGATTTGCGATCAATGTGGTAGATCGCGAGATAGTCGTTTTCCCTGAAGAAATCCGCGTCCTGCGCGTAGGCAAAGGCATTTGCCCACCGCACGGGATTGATTTCGCGGTGAACCCTGCCAACCATGGCAGCCGGCTTGAACTCGAGCGAATGGGCGATCCCTTCCACCGGGACGAACGAGAAGCCGCCGTGCAGCCCCATGTAGAACTGGTAGGTGATGTGATCGTAGAGGTTATGGGCAAACCTTTCGACGAATTGCAGGCTGGTGTCCCACTCTATCCAGTTCAGAAATCCGGGAACGCTTCCGGCTGCGTAGACCGGAATATCCCACCACCAGCTATAGAATCCCCAGTTGCGCGATATCGCCTGGATATCGGCGTGCTCTGCATGCGGCGATAGCGCCATCGACGAGGCGTGCATGATGTTGCGTTCAGCCGCGTGTTTTTGCGTCAGCAATCCGGCATACCAACGGGCCTGCGAAACGACCTGCTCCGCCGCCGCCGTCCATCCGGTCGGCCGGAGAATGAAGGTCTCGGCATCGACGCAGAGAATATAGTCGTAGGACTTGTGGACCAGCGAGAGCGCGAGAAACTTCTTGACCGTCGGCCAAGTCTTGCGATCGGCCACGACAGAGATCGCGCTGCCGGTTAAATGATCATCGAGGACGATCGCATGGTAATAAAGGGACGCCGATGGCTGGTGCATCGTTGCAAAAGCCCGACGGTCAGCATCGGTCGAGAACACAAAGACGATGTCGTAGTCGGAATCGACGCTCTGGTAGAGAAGGTTGATGCCATAGATGAAATAGGCGTCGTGGATGGGAACGACGAGTGCTGTCCGGTTCAAAGGCCGTGCGATTTCTCCGCACTCCTGCAGATAGTGGATTTCTCCTGTACCGCCGAGGCGAAATCGTCCTTCCATCGTATACTTGCCGTCGTTCTCGATTATGCGATCGAACCGGGTGGAAACAGCACCGTCCTGATTGAGAAACTCGATAGCGCCCGCCTTCACTCTCCAGGCGTTCTCGTTTGGGTGCGAGTAGTCCTGCAGATGGCCGCCGGATTGCAGGCTGAGCCTTGGCGAGACCACCGCTTTCGTATCAACGTTGCCGAAACTCCAAGCTTTGTTCTTCATCAGAATTTCGAGGGAAAAATCGTCGAACTGATGCGCCATGGTCTGTTCCTGCATTTAACGGAAATCTCCGGCACCGACGAAAAGATGGGTAGGACACCCATCTGGCGGAAGCCGTCTGCAGCGAAAACTTTTGGCGATGGACGCGCAACGTCCAATACCTCTCCGCCTCCCCGCAATACCCGCAGGAATAGAGATGCGACCTTGTCCGGGCCTGATGGTTCGGGGTGGTGGTGCCTGTCGCGCGGCTGGGTGCGAGACGACGAGATTGCAGCGACGGTCGCAATACGAAGACGTCGAGCGGATGCGGGCGCCGTCTGCGGCGCCCGCATCCGCTCTCGGATCAGAAGACCTGGCGCAGGATCACGTAGAGAACGAAAGCGATGGCGATCGAGGCTGGCAGGGTGAGAACCCAGGCGGTCAGCATGTTGCGGATGGTCGACCATTGCAGGCCAGAGCCGTTGGCTGCCATAGTTCCGGCGACGCCGGACGAGAGCACGTGGGTGGTGGAAACCGGCAGGCCGAAATGGTCGGCGGCGCCGATGGTGATCATCGCCACGACTTCGGCAGCGCCACCCTGGCCGTAGGTCAGGTGTGTCTTGCCGATCTTTTCGCCGACGGTGACGACGATGCGTTTCCAGCCGATCATGGTGCCGAGCCCGAGTGCCAGCGCAACGGCCACCTTGACCCAGGTCGGGATGAACTTCGTCGCGTTGTCGACGGCCTTGTGATAGCCGGTGACAGCGGCAAGGTCTTTCGCATCCATCGCCAGAAGCTTCTGCTTGTCGATGAGCTTCAGCGCTTCGCCGATCAGATAGATGTCGTTGCGGACGTTGCCGACCATGTTCGGAGGCACGGCTTCGAGGGTTGGAAAGGCAGCGACTTCCTGGCTGGTGATGTGGATATATTGCTGCAGCGCCGGTGTGGTCGCGTCGGTCCATGTCTTTGTCTTGACCGCATCCGATACAGCGGCCTTCGCATCGGCGACGACGATGCCCGGTTTGACATACTTGCCGAGCGCGGTCTCGACCTGTGCAGAGGCGGACTTGTAGGCTTCGAGATAATTGACGTCCGGGGTCCGGTTGAGCGCAAAGGCGGTCGGCACGAGACCGATCAGGATGAGCATGATCAGGCCCATGCCTTTCTGGCCATCGTTGGAGCCGTGCGCAAAGCTGACACCGGTGCACGTGAAGATCAGCAGGCCGCGGATCCACAGCGGCGGAGGACCGTTGGTCTTCGGCTCCTCGTAGAGCGCCTTGTTCTTGATGAAGACCTTCATGACCAGAAGCAGGATTGCGGAGAAACCGAAGCCGATCAACGGCGAGATCAGCAGCGAAAGGCCGATATTGGTCGCCTGCGACCAGTCGACGCCGCTGGTGGCGCTGCCGGCGGGGGCTAGGAACTGGTTGGCCAGGCCAACGCCAATGATCGAGCCGACCAGCGTATGCGAACTCGACGACGGGAGGCCGAGATACCAGGTCCCGAGGTTCCAGACGATGGCGGCGATCAACAGCGCGAAGACCATGGCGAGACCCGAACCGGAGCCGACCTGCAGGATCAGTTCTACCGGAAGCAGGGCCAAGATGCCGAAAGCCACGGCACCCGACGAGGTGAGAACCCCGAGGAAATTGAAGAAACCGGACCAGATGACGGCGAATTCGGCAGGCATCGAGCGCGTATAGATGACAGTCGCCACTGCATTTGCCGTGTCGTGGAAGCCGTTGACGAATTCAAATCCGAGAGCAATCAGAAGCGCAAGGCCGAGGAGTATCCACGGAACAGCGGAGGCGGAGGTGAGATCACGGTCCAGCGCATAGGCGATATAGCCGAGTCCGCCGAGAAGCACGAGAACGAGAAGGGGTACGAACCACTTGCCGGAGCCCCCGGTTTTATCCAGCGGGTGGCCGATCCCGGCGTTGCTCCGCTCAGCGCTCATATCGACCATTTAATCGCTCCCTCATCTAAACTTATCAATTGTTAATAAAATGGCTCTGTGAAGGTCTGGTGACATCCCGGCCATTTGCAGGCGCCGGGACGGGAAACGATGGCTGCGGGATGCCGGTTTGTCACATTCCTGTCGCCAACTCCTGCTCCTGTCTGTGTGCAAACGAAGGAACGCGCCAATGTCCGATCAGGAAGACCAGCTTCGCCGCATCAAGGATGAAATTGCCGACAGCTTCGACGAAGAGCTGGAGATGCAGATGGAGGAAGACCGGCTCGACGAGCTCGTCGCCGAAGGCATGGTCGAGCCGGCGGAAGCAACGCTCGAGCGCAAGGTCTATTTCCGGGAGCTGTTCCGGCTGCAGCACGAACTGGTGCGGCTGCAGGACTGGGTGCAGTACAAGAAGCTGAAGGTTGCGGTCATCTTCGAAGGGCGCGATTCTGCCGGCAAGGGCGGCGCCATCAAGCGCGTGACGCAGCGGTTAAACCCGCGCGTCTGCCGCACGGTCGCCCTTCCTGCTCCGACCGAGCGCGAGCGCAATCAATGGTACTTCCAGCGCTATGTCGCGCATCTGCCGACGGCCGGCGAAATGGTGTTGTTCGACCGCAGCTGGTATAACCGGGCCGGCGTAGAGCGCGTCATGGGCTTTTGTACGGAAGACGAACTGGAGGAATTTTTCCGGTCCGTGCCCGAATTCGAGCGCATGCTGGTCCGCTCGGGCATCATCCTCATCAAATACTGGTTCTCGATCACCGACGAGGAGCAGGAATTCCGGTTCAAGATGCGCATCCACGATCCGCTGAAGCAATGGAAGCTTTCGCCGATGGACATGGAAAGCCGCATCCACTGGGAAGAATATACAAAGGCCAAGGAAGACATGCTGGCGCGCACCCACAGCGATGCGGCGCCTTGGTGGGTCGTACAGGCCGTGGACAAGAAAAGGGCGCGCCTAAACTGCATCGCCCATCTCCTGAAGCAGATTCCTTACGAGGATGTGCCAAAGGCAGAAGTGGAACTGCCCGGCCGTATCCGCCACGAAGACTACAGTCGTTCGCCGGTGCCCCCGGAAATGTACGTGCCGGAAATCTACTGAGGACTTACGCAGCAAGTTCCAGATAGTGCCCTTCACCGGGCGCCATCTGGAACAGCAGATGCGCGAGTAGCTCAGGCTTCAGGGCTGGCTTCAGCCGCCGCAGGCTTGCGCTTCGCCCGGACGCGCTTTGGCGCAGGCTCGGCCTTGTCCTTGGTCGCGATCGACGGAGCGACGCTTACTTCATGGGTTTCTTCGGAATCCTCAGGCGTTACCTGGTCCAGGCGATGCTTGATAGCCAGCGCGTAGATTGTGTTCAGTACATTGCCATCGCGCAGATCGGGGTCGCTCAGTGCAAGCAACGAAGCACGCACGATCTTCTTGCTACTGGTCTTGCCGCATTCCTTTTGCACGAATTCATAGAGGGCGTTGTCGCTGAGACCAGCGGTCGCGCCATCAACCAATGCATGATAGATTTTTTTCTTCTCGCCCAATTTTTCAGCTCTCCGACTGCGCGTTTTAAGGTGCAGAACCAATAAAAAATTACTTCTGAGCTACCTTTCGTCATTCTACTGTCACAAACAACCCCATTTCGCGGCAGAAAAATCGGCTAAAATCACTGGTTAAGGCGCCGGCGGCACGCTTGCAACTTTGGCGTCTATTGAAACCATGACGCGACGTTGCTTGCACGTTTGGTAAAAACAACGCCGCGCGGACTAAAATTCAGCATGATTTTCCACGCCTTTACCGCAGCATCGGCGATAATGCCTGGCTGGTCGCAATTGGCAGGCGAGTCCTATCGATATTTCGTAGACAAGCGCTAATTCATCGCAACTGACTATCGGACGAAATGACGGCCAGTAACGCATGTGCCATCCGGTCAGCGTTGGGGGCGTGACAGAGATCATTGGGGTAAAGGGAACACTATGCTGAAAACACTTACCGTCGCCGCATCGCTTGCGGCCTTCATCGCTACCGGCGCCAGTGCCGCAGATGTCGTCGTCTCGTCGAAGATCGACACCGAGGGAACGCTGCTCGGCAACATCATCCTGCTGTCGCTGAACGCTGCCGGAATCAAGGCGCAGGACCGCATCGCGCTCGGCACCACGCCGGTTCTGCGCAAGGCGATCACATCGGGCGAAATCGATATCTATGCCGAATACACCGGCAATGCCGGCTTTTTCTTCAACAAGGCGGATGACGCGGCCTGGAAGAGCAGCGACGCTGGTTACGCTCTTGCCAAGAAGCTCGACTACGACGCCAACAAGATCGTCTGGCTGACACCCTCGCCTGCCAATAACACCTGGGCGGTAGCCGTGCGCAACGACGTGGCGGGCCCCAACAAGCTGAAGACCATGTCGGATTTCGGCAAGTGGATCTCGGGTGGCGGCAAGGTAAAGCTGGCGGCATCTTCTGAGTTCGTCAATTCGGCCGCAGCGCTTCCAGCCTTCCAGACGACCTACGGCTTCAAGATCAGCCCTGACCAGACGATCGTTCTCTCCGGAGGCGATACAGCGGCCACCATCAAGGCCGCCGCCGACCAGACCAACGGCGTCAACACCGCCATGGTCTACGGCACGGACGGTGCTATCGAGGCTGCCGAACTGACCGTCATGGAAGACGACAAGGGGGTACAGCCGGTCTATGCACCGACGCCCATTATCCGCGAGGCAGTCTTGAAGGCCAACCCGAAGATCGAAGAAGTACTGGCCCCGATCTTCAAGAGCCTGACGGCCGAGGAACTGCGGACCCTCAACGGCCGTATCCAGGTAGACGGCGAGCCGGCCAAGGCGGTTGCCCAGTCCTACCTGAAGGACAAGGGCTTCCTGAAATAACAATCGACATTTTCCTATGGCCCCGCCCATTGTGCGGGGCCATAGTTCGTTTTCGACGTCTGGAGCCGGTGGATGGATGATGGGTACAGGGTCCGTGGAGCGGATCGTCTCGGCATTGTACTTGTAACCGTCGGCCTTCTGGCAACGGCAACGATGCCGCTTATCATTGCCAAAGCTAACCGGATTGCTGCCGGCAAGCCGCTGGCCCTGACCCAGCTTCTCGGCCAACCCGTTGTGCTGGCTCTCATGGCATTGCTGCTGGCCACCGGAATTGCCGCCATCTTTGTCCGGAATGCACCCCTGCGCCTTGTCATCGCGACACTTTGCCTTGCCACCCTGCTGCTTGCCATCGGCCTTGTGTCGACTGCTTCCACGCCTAATGGCAGCGCGTCTGCTCGCATGACGCCCGGCGGTACGTTCTGGGTGCTTCTCGCCGTTGTGGGGCTGGTTATTTCGGACGCGCTGGTGAAGCTGCAGCTCACGCCTTGGATGCGGGTGGCATCGCTGCTGTTCTATGCGGCGCTCCTCGCGGCATTTCTCTTTTCAGGCAGTCTCGACAGCCTGTCGATCATGAAGGAATTTGCTATTCGCTCCGAACAGTTCTGGGGCGAGGCAGTAATTCATGTTTTTCTCGCCTTCGGTTCGGTCATCATTGCCATCTTCCTCGCCTTGCCGCTCGGCATCCTCTGCTTCTGGGTGCCGAGGCTAAGGGCAATCGTGCTGCAGGTGCTGAGCATGGTACAGACCATCCCCAGCCTCGCCCTGTTCGGGTTGCTGATGCTGCCGCTCGGCTACATCGCAACCCACGTGCCTGGCGCCGCTGACCTCGGCATCCGCGGTATCGGTGCCGCGCCGGCGCTGATCGCGCTGATCCTCTATTCGTTGCTGCCGGTTGTCGCCAATACGGTCGTTGGCCTCGAGGGAGTCGATCCGGCCGTGCGCGATGCCGCAGCAGGCATGGGACTGACGCGGCTGCAGATCCTGTTCGGCATCGACCTGCCGCTTGCCTTTCCCGTCATCCTCACCGGCATCCGCATCGTTCTGGTCCAGGCAATCGGACTGGTGACCGTGGCAGCGCTTATCGGCGGCGGCGGTTTCGGATTGTTCATCTTCCAGGGACTGGGCCAGACCGCGATGGATCTGGTGCTGCTCGGCGCCGTGCCGACCGTCTTTCTGGCATTTTCATCGGCCGTCGTTCTCGACGCCGTCATCGACACCATCCGGGGACGCCGCGCATGAATTCGACCGGGATACAGCAGGAAACGATGATCGAATTTCGCAACGTGACGAAGCGATATGGCGACGCTACTGTTGTCGACGACGTCAGCATGACGGTCACCAAGGGCTCGGTGACCGTCGTCGTCGGCACCTCCGGCTCAGGCAAATCGACACTGCTGCGGATGGTGAACCGGCTGGTGCCGATGACAAGCGGCCAGATCCTGGTTGGCGGCAGGGATGTCGTTTCCGTGCCGGTGACCGAACTCAGGCGACGGATCGGCTACGCCATTCAGGGTCACGGTCTGTTTCCCCACCGCACGGTGGCGCAGAACATCGCGACCGTGCCGCAGTTGCTTGGCTGGGACAAGCCGCGCATCGATCGACGGGTTGAGGAACTGCTGTCGCTTTTCCGCCTGGACGCAGCGACCTTCGCCGGCAAATATCCGCATCAGTTGTCCGGCGGCCAGCAGCAGCGTGTCGGTGTCGCCCGGGCTCTTGCGGCAGAACCGGAGGTGCTGCTGATGGACGAGCCGTTCGGAGCTCTCGACCCCGTCATCCGCGGCAAGGCCCAGGACGATCTGCTGGCGATCCAGAAACAATTCGGCACGACCATCATTCTTGTCACCCACGATATGGACGAAGCGTTCCATCTTGGCGACCGCATCGCAGTGATGAGCGAGGGCAAGCTGCTGCAGTGCGCCTCGCCCGAGACTATCCTGACCGAGCCAGCCGACAGCTTCGTGGAGCAACTCACCGGGACTTCCGATAAGGCGTTGAAGCTGATGGCCATGCTGCCGTTGAAAGCCGGCATGGAGCCGGCAAAGGCAGGTCTTGGCTTCGGCCTTCCCGAAACCCTGAACTTGCGCGACGCGCTGTCGGAAATGATCTGGCAGGGGATAGACGAGGCCTCCGTCCGCGACGAGAACGAGAACCCGGTAGGCTCGATCTCGATGCAGCGACTGCTACAATTGGGCAAGCGCGCATGAGGCTCTTCGTCGCCAACGTCTTCAGGCTTACCGCGCTGGCGCTTCTTCTCATCCTCTTGTTCAGGACGGAGTGGCTGACTTTCCTGCTGGCGCCGCTTACCAACTACGGTGCGCCGCCGGTCTATACGCAGAACAGTCTGGTACTGCTGGCAGCCAACCACCTCGAGCTTGTGGCGATCTCCATAGCCGGCAGCGCGGTGCTTGCCGTTCTCGGCGGCATATTCGTGACGCGGGCGAGCGGCGCCGATTTCCTGCCGCTGACCCGGGCCATCGCCAATGCCGGCCAGACGTTCCCGCCCGTGGCCGTGCTGGCACTGGCGGTGCCGGCCACCGGCTTCGGGATGGCGCCGACACTGATCGCGCTCTTTCTTTACGGCCTGCTGCCGATCTTCGAGAATACCGTAGCCGGGCTGCAGCAAATACCGGCGTCCCTGCTCGAGGCCGCAGACGGGATGGGCATGAGCCCGCGCCAACGGCTTTTTTCGATCGAGCTGCCGTTGGCCATGCCTCTCATACTCGAGGGATTGAAGGTCGCGACCGTCATCAACATCGGTACGGCGACAATCGGCTCGACTGTCGCCGCCAAAGGGCTGGGAGAGGTGATCATTGCCGGGCTGATTTCCGACAACACCGCCTTTATCCTGCAGGGTGGGCTGATCGTCGGGTTGATGGCCGTATTGATCTATGATGCGATGGCGCAGGTCGAGCGGCTGCTCGCCAGACGAACTGGCCTGCGTGCAGCATAAGGCTTACCCGTCGCTCGTAGATTTCGGCACATCAAAGGAGACCGCCATGGCGAAAATGATTCATTCGATGATCCGCGTGCTCGACGAGGCGCGGTCGGTCGAGTTCTACGAAAAAGCATTCGGCCTCGAAGTGGCCGATCGCATCGCCTTCGAGACATTCACGCTGGTCTATCTCAGCAATCGCGAGACCGGCTTCGAGCTGGAGCTGACAATCAACCTCCAGCGCGTCGAGCCCTATGCCATCGGCGAGGCCTACGGTCACCTGGCGGTGTCGGTCGACGACATCAAGGAGGAGCATGCACGTTTCACGGCACTTGGTCTCAATCCCGGCAAGATCACCGAGCTCAACCGCGACGGAACCTTGCTCGCGCTGTTTTTCTTCGTGACCGATCCAGACGGCTACAAGATCGAGGTGCTGCAGCGTCATGGCCGGTATCAGTAAAATGAAGTGCCCCTCAGCCGACCGATCCGGTCTGCTGTCGTTTCACGGCCAATGCGACGGCAGCGATTGACCCCCGGCGTGCAGTCGGCCTAGTTTCATGCGAGACATGCGTCGGCGTGGTGGCCAGCGGGAGGCTTCCACCACAACCACCGGCGAAATCACTGCAGCGGTTGGGCTGCGGGAGGAGAGTGGCATGAGCGAGGCGCCCACCTACACCGGACCGGCACAGGATCGGATCTGGCTTTCGTCCTACCCTGATTGCGTGCCGGCAGACCTGCCGCCACTTGAGCATCAGTCGCTGAGCGAACTTTTCGAGGATAGCTGCGCCCGCTACGCCACCCGTCCGGCCTTTACCAGCATGGGACGGGCCATGACCTATGGCGAGATGGAGCAGCAGACACGCAAGATCGCCGCCTGGCTTCAGAGCCGTGGGTTTGTCAAAGGCGACCGCGTCGCCGTGATGATGCCGAACGGGCTGCAGAACCCGGTCGCGACGTTCGGCATCCTGCGGGCAGGGCTTATCGTCGTCAACGTCAACCCACTCTACACACCTCGAGAACTCGAGCATCAGCTGCGCGACTGCGGCGCCAAGGCCATTTTTGTGCTGGAGAATTTCGCCCACACTGTGGAGCAAGTGCTCGATCGCACCGCGCTTCGCCATGTGGTCGTCAGCTCATTCGGAGAGATGATCGGCCTCAAGGGCCACATCGTCAATTTCATCGTCCGACATGTCAAGAAGCTGGTGCCGTCCTGGTCCATCCCGTCTCACATAGCGTTTTCGAAGGTGTTGGCCGAAGGCGAAGGTCTGAAGCTGGAACGGGTGGCACTGACGCAAGGCGACACCGCGTTCCTGCAATATACTGGCGGGACGACTGGCACTGCAAAGGCGGCGACGCTCACCCACGCCAATCTACTCGCCAACCAGCTCCAGCTGCAGCTGTGGCTGAACTCGGCGTATATTTCCAAGCCACGGCCGGAGATCCTGACCTTCGTCTGCGCCCTGCCCCTCTACCATATCTTCGCGCTGACGGTGAATTGCCTGATGGGCGTATCACTTGGCGCACACAACGTGCTGATCGCCAATCCAAGGGACATCCCGGGCTTCATCAAGGAACTGGGCAAGCATCGCGTCGACATCTTCCCGGCGTTGAACACGCTCCTGAATGCGCTGATGAACAATCCGGATTTCGGCAAGCTGGACCTTTCACAGGTGAGCACGCTTGCCGGCGGCATGGCCGTGCAGCGGCCGATCGCGGAGCGCTGGCATACGCTGACCGGCGCCTGGATCACCGAAGGCTACGGCCTCTCCGAGACCTCTCCGGTGGCCAGCGCCAACCGTTTCGACAGCACCGAATTTTCCGGCACCATAGGCCTGCCGCTGTCGTCGACCGATATCGATATTCGCGACGACGAGGGCCATTCGCTGCCGCTCGGCACCGTCGGCGAAATCTGCATCCGCGGACCGCAGGTGATGGCCGGCTACTGGATGCAGCCGGAAGAGACTGCGCGGGCTATGACGCCGGACGGCTATTTTCGCTCCGGCGACATGGGCTTCATGGATACTCGCGGCTATACCAAGATCGTCGATCGCAAGAAGGACATGATCCTCGTTTCGGGCTTTAACGTCTATCCCAACGAGATCGAGGAAGTCGCCGCGATGCATGCAGGGATCGTCGAGGCGGCTGCGGTCGGCGTAGCAGACGAGCATTCCGGCGAGGCCGTCAAGCTCTTCGTGGTCCGCCGCGATCCCGCACTCACCGAGGCTGACATCAAGGCCCACTGCGCCCGGTACCTCACCAACTACAAACGCCCACGCTTCATCGAATTCCGCAACGAACTGCCGAAATCGAATGTCGGCAAGATCTTGCGGAAGGAATTGCGTGGGTAGAAATACTTCAATTGAAAGCAACCAGAAAGAGTGATTGTAGCACCCTGTTTCAAGGCAGAAGCAGTAGGGGCCGCGACCAGCCGGCCCATCGGTGAGGATGGGCCGCACCGACTTTGGCAAGAGCCTTGCTTTTGAAACGGAGGTGCGGCACCTCTCCGCTTTTTTACGAATAGTTTGTGACCCAACTTGATTTAGGCATCACAAAGCGAATAGTTTCCGCGACCTTCTCCGAACCCCTAAGGAGCTTCCCATGCAAGCGATCGTCGAACAATTGAAGAGCACGGCTGCGGCCACCAATGCCACCGACATTCGCGCGGCATTCGCCGCCGATAGCGGCCGTTTCTCCCGCTACACCGCTTCGCTGGACGACCTGCTGATGGATTACTCCAAGACGGCGGTCAATGACGAGATCATGGCGCTGCTGCTGAAGCTTGCCACCGAGGGCGGGGTCGAGAAAAAGCGCGACGAGATGTTTTCCGGCGCCCCTATCAATTTCACCGAGGGGCGCGCTGTGCTCCATACCGCACTCCGCAACCGCTCGAACACGCCGGTGATGGTCGATGGCAAGGACGTCATGCCTGATGTCAACGGCGTGCTGGCAGCGATGGGCAAGTTTGCCGATGGTATCCGCTCCGGCACCATCAAGGGCGCCACGGGCAAGGCGATCACCGACGTCATAAACATCGGTATTGGCGGCTCAGATCTCGGCCCGGTTATGGCAACGCTGGCACTGGCGCCTTTCCACGATGGCCCGAAGTCGCATTTCGTCTCCAATATCGACAGCGCCCATATCGCCGATATCCTGAAACTGGTGCAGCCGGAAACCACCCTGTTCATCGTCGCCTCGAAGACGTTCACGACCATCGAGACGATGACCAATGCGCAGACGGCGCGCGACTTCATTTCCAAGGCACTAGGCGAAGCGGCCGTGCAACATCATTTCTGCGCCGTCTCGACAGCGCTCGACAAGGTCGCGACCTTCGGCATCGACAGCGCCCGCGTCTTCGGCTTCTGGGACTGGGTTGGCGGACGCTACTCGATCTGGTCGGCCATCGGCCTGCCGCTGATGATTGCCGTCGGTCCTGAAAATTTCGGCAAGTTCCTGGATGGAGCGCATGCGATGGACAACCATTTCCGCACGGCACCGATCGAGAAGAACCTGCCGGTGCTGCTGGGCCTCATCGGCTACTACGACCGCAACGTCCTCGGCTATGCGACGCGCGCCATCCTGCCCTATGACCAGCGCCTGTCGCGTTTTCCGGCCTACTTGCAGCAGCTTGACATGGAATCGAACGGCAAGGGCGTCACCATCGACGGCACCCCGGTCGAGGGCAATTCCGGCCCGGTCGTCTGGGGAGAGCCTGGGACCAACGGCCAGCACGCTTTCTACCAGCTGATTCATCAGGGCACGAGCGTCATCCCGGCGGAGTTCATGATTGCCGCCAACTCCTTTGAGCCTGAACTGCGCCACCAGCACCAGCTGCTGATCGCCAACGTTCTTGCCCAGTCGGAAGCGCTGATGAAGGGCCGTACGTTCGAGGAAGCCAAGAAGCAGCTGACCGACAAAGGCATGGAGGACAAGAAGGCCGACTTCATCGCGCCGCACCGCGTCTTTACCGGCAATCGTCCGTCGATCACCTTCGTCTACGACCAGCTGACGCCGTTTGCGCTCGGCCGCCTGATTGCCCTCTACGAACACCGCGTCTTCGTCGAAGGCGTGCTGTTCCGCATCAACTCCTTCGACCAGTGGGGCGTCGAACTCGGCAAGGAACTGGCGACCGGCCTGCTACCTGTCGTCGAAGGCAAGGAAAGTGCCGAGGGCCACGATTCCTCGACCATCGGTCTCGTCGCCGCGCTGAAAGCTCGCGCCAAGTCATGACCGTCCCTGTCCTGCGTGTCGCAAGACCGACGGACGACATCGCCCGGCTCCGCCCCTTCTACGAGGCGGGGCTGGGATTTGAGGTTCTCGTTGCCTTCGAGGGTCACAACGGCTTTGACGGGCTGGTCCTAGGTCACCCGCACTGGCCCTATCACCTGGAATTCACCCATCACCGCGGCCACACTGTCGGCCGGGCTCCGACGCAGGATAACCTGCTGGTGTTGTACCTGCCGGATGAGGCGGAGTGGCGGGCTGCCGTGGACCGCATAGAAGCCGCAGGATGCGCGACGGTCACGTCGTACAACGACTATTGGGACGTACAGGGAAAGACATTCGAGGATCCGGACGGCTACCGCGTCGTTCTGCAACAGGCCGCCTGGAGCCGATAAAGAGATTTCTTAAGCCGGGTAAATAACACCCTTGCGCAGGATGATATTGCCGTAGAGCCGAGGTTCGCTTGTCTGGATAAGGGCGTGGGCGCCTTTGACGCGAGCGTAGAAATCGGCGGGCAGCAATGGCACGACCTTGATGTCCGGCACGTGCCGGGCGCAGCATTCGACCATCTCCCGGTGGACTGGATCGAGGGTGTCGCGGTCCTGCTTGACGGTGGCGCGGAAGATGGCTTCGTCGACGAATTCGTCTATCGGCAGGACGCTCAGAACAGCATTCAGCACGGCAATCACGCCATGACCATCGAGGCGGATGAGGCGGCGCGCGTCGGTCAGGCCGGGATAATTCCCGTCCACCAGCGCGATTTCGTCGCCATGTCCCATGGCCCTGAGGGCGAAGAGAAGTTCCGGGCTCAGCAGCGGGTCAATGTGCTTCAGCATTGTCAATTTCCTTGAAGAGAATGTTCTGGTCTATGAGATAGCGGGCAAAGATCGGCAGACTGGCGCCACCGATGGCGCGTGCCTGGGTGCCGACCGACCCCTCGACGATTTCGGGCATCACGACGCCCTGCAAGTCGAGTTCGGCAGCAGCCTTGATGGTGGCCTGGACAACGCGCTGGCGGACCCAATCGGGGAACCCGCCGTCGATCACCGCAGCACTGAAATCGATGATCGATGCCGCGGCGACGATGGCCTGCGCCAGGGCTGCGGCCGTATCCTGGATCCAGATCTCGAGCGGCGGCCCGAAATCGATCCAGTCGTTGGCGGAATACCACAGCGGCTGCGGATCGATGCCATGCTCGCGCAGGAGATTTTCGAGCACGAAGATCGAAGCAATCTTCAGCAGCTGGCGCGTCTCACCGTGGCGATCGCGCACGGGCAGCGGTCCGATGGCGCCGGCTGTGCCGGTACGACCGACGAAGATCGACGAATTGAGGACGATGCCGCCGCCGATGAACGAGCCGATGAACATGTAGACGAAATCCGGATAGCGGGCGCCGGCGCCGAAAACCAGTTCCGCTCCACAGGCACTGGTGGCATCGTTCTGCAGATAGACCGGATGCGATACGCGCGCGCCGACCTCGATCTGCAGGTCGAAGCCGCGCCAGACCTCCATCGCACCATCGGGAGCCCCGACTTCTTCGGCCCAGCTCCAGAGTTCAAAGGGTGCGGCTATGCCGATCCCGGCAATATTGCCGCGTTCTTTGGCACTCATCTCGCCTTCGATCTGGCGAATACCGCGCGTGACGAACTCGATTATCTCGTGCGGCAACGGATAGGCGTAGGTCTGGTGGAGTTGCTTGCGGATGTTTCCGACGAAATCCATCAACACGAGATCGGCACTGCGCCGGCCGATCTTGACGCCGAAGGAGAGGACGGCATCGGCGTTGAGACGCATCGGCGTCGAGGGCTGGCCGACACGGCCGCGTACCGGCTCGTCACGCAAGAGCAAGCCTTCCTTTTCCAGCACCCGCATGATCACCGATACGGTCTGGGCCGACAAACCTGTCCGCCGGGCGATGTCGGCCTTCGAAAGTGCTCCGTGGCGGCGCACAAGCGACAGCACCAGCCGCTCATTGTAGGCGCGGACGCGAACCTGATTGGCTCCGCCGCTGGCTTCCAGATTGTATGACGACGGCAATGTGCTTGCCGGATCTTCCACGGATGACATCGGCCGACTCCTCCCGTAATGGCCATGCCTCATTTTTCAGCATCATGCCACAGTCGATTAATAATTCAATTGGATTTATTTATTGACAGGGCGCGACCTTTCCGCTTTAAATCGCCGATATGGAGGCGCGGCACGGCTTTGGAGGAAGCGTGCAGATCAAATTTAAAGCATTTGCCGCAACTGCATCCCGGACCCTGTTTGGGCCGGCCTGTTCACATCCTGGGAGGATCGCATGAAGAAATCCGTTATCACTGCAGCGCTCGCCGGACTTGCTCTTGGCGTCGTCTTCGCCATGCCGGCAAATGCCGCCGACACGACTGTCTGCCTCATCACCAAGACCGACACCAATCCGTTCTTCGTCAAGATGAAGGAAGGCGCCACGGCCAAGGCCAAGGAACTCGGCGTTACCCTGAAGGCTTATGCCGGCAAGATCGACGGCGACAGCGAAAGCCAGGTTGCGGCCATCGAGAGCTGCATTGCCAGCGGCGCAAAGGGCATCCTGATCACTGCATCGGACACCAAGGGCATCGTTTCCTCGGTCAAGAAGGCTCGCGACGCCGGGCTCGTTGTCATCGCGCTCGACACTCCGCTTGAGCCAGCCGATGCTGCCGACGCAACCTTTGCCACCGACAACCTGCTTGCCGGCAAGCTCGTCGGCGAATGGGCCAAGGGCACCATGGGCGACAAGGCCAAGACCGCAAAGGTCGGCTTCCTCGACCTGACGCCATCGCAGCCTTCCGTCGACGTCCTGCGCGACCAGGGCTTCATGATTGGCTTCGGCATCGATCCCAAGGACCCGAACAAGATCGGCGACGAAACCGATCCGCGCATCGTCGGTCACGACGTGACCAACGGCAATGAAGAAGGCGGCCGCAAAGCCATGGAAAACCTTCTCCAGAAGGATCCAGGGATCAACGTCATCCACACGATCAACGAGCCTGCTGCAGTCGGCGCCTACCAGGCACTGAAGGCTGTCGGCATGGAAAAAGACGTGCTGATCGTCTCCGTCGACGGCGGTTGCCCGGGCGTCAAGTCCGTCAAGGAAGGCGTCATCGGAGCGACATCGCAGCAGTACCCGCTGATGATGGCAGCCATGGGCGTCGAAGCCATCAAGAAGTTCGCCGACACGGGCGAAAAGCCGAAGCCGACACCTGGCAAGGCATTCTTCGACACTGGCGTCTCGCTCGTCACGGACAAGCCGGTTAACGGCGTACCGTCGATCGACGTCAAGGAAGGCACTGCGAAGTGCTGGGGCTGATATTCGTCTGACATCTTCATCCGGCCGGGGTCAGCCCCGGCCGGAATTTCGTAACTAGCCAACGAACGTTCGCCGCCTGCCGGCATCACGCCCGGAGACATTGGTGAGGCTTTCTGCGCCGTTTGGCGCGCAGAGGAGGAAATATGACCGGAGCACAGGAATTCGAACGTGTTCTCGACGACAGCGACAAGAATGTCGTCTCCTTCGAGAATGAAAAACTTTCCCTTTTGAAGCGCGCCCAGCACTTTTTGCATTCGACGCCTGCGGCCGTGCCGCTGATCGTTCTCGTGCTTGCCATCGTGGTTTTCGGACTGGCGATCGGCGGACGGTTCTTTTCGTCCTACACTCTGACGCTCATCCTGCAGCAGATTGCCATCGTCGGCATTCTCGGTGCCGCCCAGACGCTGGTGATCCTGACGGCGGGTATCGACCTGTCGATCGGCGTCATCATGGTCATCTCTTCAGTCATCATGGGTAATTTTGCCATTACCTATGGCTTGCCAACACCGATTGCGGTTGTGGCAGGCATGTTTGCCGGCGGCGTCTGCGGACTGCTCAACGGCCTCCTCGTCGCCTACATGAAGCTTCCGCCGTTTATCGTGACGCTCGGCACATGGAACATCGTGATGGCGACGAATTTCATCTATTCGGCCAACGAGACCATTCGCGACACGGATGTCCAGGACAAGGCGCCCCTGCTGCATCTCTTTGCCGTCAGCTTCAAGCTCGGCAGCGCGGTCCTGACGCTCGGCGTTGTTGCCATGGTGCTGCTGGTTATCCTGCTCTGGTATGTGCTGAACCACACGGCCTGGGGCCGCCATGTCTATGCGGTCGGCGATGATCCCGAGGCTGCGAAGCTTGCCGGCATCCAGACCAAGAAAGTTCTCCTCACAGTCTACGCAATCTCCGGCGTCATCGCAGGGCTTGCAGCATGGGTGTCGATCGGCCGCAATGGTTCGGTTTCCCCGTCTTCGGCCGTCACCGACTTCAACCTACAGGCCATCACGGCAACCGTTATCGGCGGTATCTCGCTGTTCGGCGGCCGTGGTTCCATCCTCGGAACGCTGTTTGGCGCAATGATCGTCGGCGTCGTATCGATGGGCCTCAACATGCTCGGCGCCGATCCGCAATGGAAAGTTCTGCTCACCGGCGTTCTCATCATCGCCGCTGTCGCCATCGATCAGTGGATCAGAAAGGTTTCGGTGTAACATGGCCGCTCAACCCATTCTCACCGCCCGTGGCCTCGTCAAGCGCTACGGCCGCGTAACCGCCCTCGACCATGCCGACTTCGACCTTTATCCGGGCGAGATCCTGGCGGTCATCGGCGATAACGGCGCCGGCAAGTCGTCGCTCATCAAGGCCATTTCCGGAGCTACTATCGTCGACGAAGGCGAGATCAAGCTGGAAGGCCGTGTGGTTCAGTTCAAGTCGCCGCTCGAGGCCCGCGAAGCCGGCATCGAGACGGTCTACCAGAACCTGGCTCTTTCGCCGGCGCTTTCGATCGCAGACAACATGTTCCTCGGTCGCGAGATCCGCAAGCCTGGCATTCTCGGCAGCGTGTTTCGCATGCTTGACCGGCCGGCCATGGAGACCAAGGCCCGCGACAAGCTTTCGGAACTCGGGCTCATGACGATCCAGAATATCAACCAGACCGTCGAAACCCTCTCCGGCGGCCAGCGCCAGGGCGTGGCCGTGGCGCGCGCTGCAGCTTTTGGATCAAAGGTCATCATCCTCGATGAACCGACGGCAGCGCTCGGCGTCAAGGAAAGTCGTCGCGTTCTCGAACTGATCCTCGACGTGCGGTCACGCGGCATTCCGATCGTTCTGATCTCCCACAACATGCCGCATGTCTTCGAAGTGGCCGATCGCATCCACATCCATAGGCTTGGCAAGCGCCTGACGGTCATCAACCCGAAGGACTACTCGATGTCCGACGCCGTTGCCTTCATGACAGGCGCCAAGGGCGTGCCCGCCGAGACCGTCGCTGCATGAGCCCGACTGTCGAGGACATGGCCGGCCAGATCATCGACAGGGCTGGATCGGTCAAGCGGTTCATGGTGGCGATTGCCGGTCCTCCCGGGGCCGGCAAATCGACGCTGGCCGATAACCTGGCCGATGCACTCAAAGCACGCGGCGAAAGCGCCGAAGTGCTGCCGATGGACGGTTTCCACATGGACAACGCCATCCTGATCGCCCGGGGCCAGCTTGCCCGCAAAGGCACGCCGGAAACTTTCGACGTGCGCGCCTTCCTCGACATCGTCAAGGCCGTACGGCCTGGCGACCAGGAAGTTCTCGTGCCGGTCTTCGACCGGTCGCGCGAACTGGCGATCGCCTCCGCCCGCGTTGTCTCGCCCGATCATCGCTTCATCATCGTCGAGGGCAACTATCTCCTGTTCAGCCAGGGAAAATGGGCTGAACTGGAGGGCATGTTCGATTTTTCGATCCTGATGGCGCCGCCGATGGAAGTGCTGGAGGAGCGCCTCTGGGCGCGCTGGCGCGGCTACAAGCTGAGCGAAGAGGAAGCCCACGCGAAGGTCTACGACAACGACCTGCCGAACGGCCGGCTGATCCTCGGCAACAGGCGCCCGGCAGACGTGACGCTGGAAATCGCCTGATACCTACTTGGCAGCACCTTGACGAAGACAGTTGTCATCGGCGGTGCATGAATGTTATCCCGGCGCGACGCCATAAGCCCGCCTCCGGGAGACATCGATGCAAAAGCTTACCATCCGCCGCCCCGACGACTGGCATCTGCACCTTCGCGACGGTGCAATGATGGAGGGCGTGATCGGAGACAGCAGCCGCCACTTCGCCCGCGCCATCATCATGCCCAATCTCGTACCGCCAGTGGTGACCACTGCCGATGCAATAGCCTACCGGGAACGGATCATGGCGGCGTTGCCGGAGGGCGACAGCTTCCAGCCACTGATGACGCTTTATCTCACCGAACACACCAGCCCCGACGATGTCGAGGAGGGCAAGAACAGCGGCCTGATCACTGCCGTAAAACTTTACCCGGCGGGCGCCACGACAAACTCGCATGGTGGAGTGCGCGATTTCAACAAGGCGATGCCGGTGCTGGAGCGTATGGCGAAGATTGGCCTGCCACTCTGCGTCCACGGTGAGGTAACGGCTGCCGACGTCGATATATTCGATCGTGAGGCGGTGTTCATCGAGACAGTTCTCGATCCGCTGCGCCAGCGCCTGCCCGAATTGAAGGTGACGATGGAGCATGTCACCACCTCCGACGGGATCGACTATATCAAGTCGGCAACCGCCAACCTGGCCGGGACGATCACCACCCACCACCTGATCATCAACCGCAACGCCATCCTCGTCGGCGGTATCCGGCCGCACTATTATTGTCTGCCGGTCGCCAAGCGCGAGAGCCATCGGCTGGCTTTGCGGGCGGCAGCGACAAGCGGCGACCATCGGTTTTTCCTTGGTACCGACTCCGCGCCCCATGTCGACCCGCTCAAGGAATGTGCCTGCGGCTGCGCCGGCATCTACACCTCGATCAACACGATGAGCTGCCTTGCGCATGTCTTCGAACAGGAAGGCGCACTCGACAAGCTGGAGGCCTTCGTGTCGCTGAACGGACCGGCATGGTATGGACTGCAGCCGAATACGGAGACGATGACGCTGGTCCGCCGGGTCGAATCGATTGCGTTTCCGGAGAAAATAGAGACGGGAGCGGGTCCAGTGACAGTTTTCGACCCGATGTTCCCGCTGCATTGGGCCGTCGAACCTTAGGCAGCTATAATGTCCGTCATTGGACATGCCTTCATGCGACAAAACCAGGCTTTTTGCGCATGATGGTAACCGATTGGATACCTATGTCAGAATAGTCTCGCGCTGATACCATGCATCGCGGAATGAACCCGTAGAGAGACGGCATGATGCTCGACTATAATTCTCTTCTGATCGCGCTGGGTGCATCGACGTTTTGCCTTGCGGTGACGTTGCTGGGTAGCTGGCTCAACCGCCGACCTGAAACATTCCTCCTAACCTGCGCCATTGGGTTGCTGTTGGTCGTCGCAGCGATCTGCTGTTACAGCTTCTATGTAGCTCATCCGACGATGAGCCTCGCGATCGTCTCCTTCACCATCGCTCTCTCCGGTTTCTCCGTCATCTGGGCGGCAGGCTACCAGTTCAGGAAGGATCGCCTGTCTCCCGTCAGGATCGTCGCCGGTACTGTCCTGGGGCTGGCCATAAGCGTGCCGCCGATGTTGCTCGGTTATGACGGGCTGGCCTTCATCGTCTACAATCTCGTCATCGCTGCGATGCTGTCAGCCACAGCTTATGAATATTGGCTCGGCCGCGCCGAGGCGCCCGCTCCGATCTACGGTATCACGACTCTCTACCTCCTGACCGCGTTCACCTTCGTGCTCTGCTCCGCCGTCCTCATCTCCGACGGCAAGATGGTGATTGGCAAGGCGCCTCAAAACTGGGCGGAAAACCTCAGCATCGCGGTTGCCATCGCTGCCATGACGGGAATCGGCGCCCTGTCGCTGGCCCTCCATCAGTGGCGCCAGGCGACCCGTCACCGGTCGGATGCCATGACGGACCAGCTGACGGGTCTGATGAACCGCAGGGCGCTGTTCGATCGTTGCGGAAACAGGAGCTTTTCGACTGTGATGGCCGCTGTTATCTTCGACATCGATCGGTTCAAGGCGGTCAATGACGAATTTGGCCATGCGGCAGGAGATGCCGTTCTCAAATTGTTCGCCGAAGAACTCGTCACCAATCTCAGGGCCTACGACGTCGTGGCCCGTCTCGGCGGCGAGGAATTCACGCTGGTGCTCGACAATGTCATGCCCGGCCGGGCCGAACAGATCGCCGACCGCATACGCGAGTGTTTTGCGGCACGCTCCTTTTCCTTCGAAGGCAAGACCGTCAAATGTACCGTCAGTGCCGGCATCGCCTTCGGCTCAAACGAGGGAGCCGATTTCGAAGGCGTCCTCCAGGCTGCCGACCGGGCGCTTTATGCCGCGAAACGTAACGGCCGAAACCGCGTGGAGACCGCTGAGTATCTTCATGTCGTCACGAGCGAGACGGAAAATCCACCGGAAACTGAATCCGCTACTGCCTGACTGCGACTTCCGCGACAGGCCTGGCGGTATCCCAGTGAACGGCATTACGTCCGCCGTTCTTAGCCGCATACAATTTGCGGTCGGCTGCCATCATCATCGTTTTCAGTGTCTCGGTGGTCGGATCGCCGCAGTAGACGCCGAAGCTAGCGGTAATCCGCCCGGCGGGCACGGGGCCGACCGCCCGGGTTGCCAGCTCCCTTCGCAAACGTTCGGCAATGGCAATCGCCTGCGCGGTGTCGGTGCGCGGCAAAAGGATGCAGAACTCTTCGCCGCCGATACGCGCTGCGATATCGTAAGGCCGCATGTTGTGCTGGATGATCGCGCCGGTCACGGTCAGCACCTGGTCGCCCACCTCGTGCCCATGCTCGTCGTTGATGGTCTTGAAGTGATCGAGATCGAAGACAATGACGCAAACCGGCTCATTTTCGCGTTCTGCGCGCTGGAGTTCCGAAGTGCCGATATCGCGCAGCCAGCGGCGGTTGCCGAGGCCGGTCAGCACATCGGTCGTCGCCTGGCGGCGTAGTTGGGATAGAGTCGCATGCAGTTCTGCAATCAGCGTCGACACCGCGTTGACGACGACGCCGATTTCATCGCGGCGCTGGCTGCGGATCGTCGATACCGCACCGGTTTCCCGGTAGGCCTGCACGGTTTTGGTCACAGCCTCCAGCGGCCGCAGCAACAGCCACACCGAGAGAAAACAGAGCCCCGTGCCCAGTAACGTCGCCAGCAGTGCAGTGGCGAGGATCGGCATCGCTGCCGCTTCATAGCCCGTCAGCAGATAGGCGATCAGCGCCAGCAGCGGCAGATGCGTCGCCAGGAAGCAGATCGAGAAGATCTTCAGCGTAAGCGACGAACCAAATTTCTTCAGTGCCGCAGATCGTGGCAGGCGCATTCCGGTCTCCTTGCATGCCCCATTTGGCGGGTGGAAACTAAGGGTAATTTAGAAACCTCAATCCTAAGCAAATACCAACCATTTTAATGAATTTTTCAACCGCAACCCACAATGGCAAGGAAACGACCAGGATATATATCTTATTAGTTATTACTTAATAACAAACTTCGCTGTGGATGAGGCGAAGCTGTCCATATGGCGCCGCATCACGGCTTGAACAGGTCTGAGCCTCCCCTGGTGGCCTCATTTTTAACAGGCGCTCCGCGTAATTTAAGCCCGTAAACGTGGTCGCCTTCTGGAAACCGCCGCGCCTTGCTGCTATGCCGCAGGCAACGTTCAAAGCCTGAGGAGAGCCGCATCATGCAGACGACATTTCCCGACCGCGCCGTGATGGCTGAACTTCTGGCAAAGATGCTCTGGGAAATCAAGGCTGTGCATTTCAACGCCGAGACGCCCTACAAATTTGCCTCGGGCATGGCCAGCCCCGTCTATATCGATTGCCGCAAACTACTTTCCTATCCACGCGTCCGCTCGACGGTCATGGACTTTGCTGCCAGCGTGCTGTTGCGCGATGCCGGGTTCGAGCAGTTCGACTGCATCGCCGGCGGCGAGACGGCCGGGATCCCCTTTGCAGCGCTGCTCGCCGACCGCCTCGGCCTGCCGATGATCTATGTCCGCAAGAAGCCCAAGGGCCATGGCCGCAACGCCCAGATAGAGGGCGACATGCCGGCCGGCGCGCGCGTGCTGGTTATCGAGGACCTGACAACGGCCGGCGGCAGCATGTTCACGTTCATCGACGCGATCCGCGCTGCCGGCGGCATCGTCGACCACGCGATTGCTCTTTTTTACTACGGCATTTTTGACGAAGGGGCGTTGCGGTTTGCCGACGGCAAGGTGCACTTCCATCATATCGCCACGTGGCGCAACGTGCTTGCCGTCGCCAAGGCGCAGAAGCTTTTCGACGAGAAGACGCTGTCCGCCGTCGAGGCGTTTCTCGATGCACCGCTCGCCTGGTCGGGCGCGCACGGCGGCATCACCCAGCTTTCGGCGACGTGACGCTTTGCATTTCTTCGAAATCGCTCTAACCGTTTTTGACAGTGTACAAGATAGAGACACGCTCTCTGGGAGGCCGGAATGATATTGTGCTGCGGCGAAGCTTTGATCGACATGCTGCCCCGGGAAACGACGCTGGGTGAAAAGGCCTTTGCGCCCTATGCCGGCGGTGCGATCTTCAACACCGCTATCGCGCTCGGTCGCCTCGGCGTCGAGACTGCCTTCTTCACCGGCCTTGCCGACGATATGCTGGGCGAAATCCTGATCGAGACGCTGAAGGCGAGCAACGTCGATTCCAGCCCCTGCGCCATCGTTTCGCGGCCCAGCACCATCGCCTTCGTGAAGCTGGTCAACGGCCAGGCGACCTATGCCTTCTACGACGAAGGCACCGCCGGCCGGATGATCACCGAAGCCGATCTGCCGGACCTCGGCGACAGCTGCGAGGCGCTGCATTTCGGCGCCATCAGCCTCATCCCCAGCCCCTGCGGCGAGACCTACGAGGCATTGATGGCGCGCGAGCAGGCCCGCCGCGTCATCTCGCTCGATCCGAACATCCGGCCGGGCTTCATCAAGGACAAGCCGGCCCATATGGCGCGCATCAAGCGCATGGCGGCGATGTCGGACATCCTGAAATTCTCGGACGAGGATCTGGAATGGTTCGGCATGTCCGGCGACCATGACCAACTGGCCTCCCATTGGCTCGACCACGGCGCCAGGCTGGTTGTCATCACCAAGGGGGCGGAGGGCGCGACGGGATACACCAAGTCGCAGAAGGTCTCTGTGCCGAGCGAACGCGTCACTGTGGTCGATACAGTCGGCGCCGGCGACACATTCGACGCCGGCATCCTCGCATCGCTGAAGATGAACAATCTGCTGACGAAGGCGCAGGTCGCCTCGCTCGACGAGAAGGCGTTGCGCGATGCCCTCGGGCTCGGTGCCAAGGCTGCGGCCGTCACGGTGTCGCGCGCCGGCGCCAATCCGCCATGGGCCCGGGAAATCGGGCTTTAGAAGGCTAGATACCTTCATCGGCCCTTGGGGCACCTCCTCCCCGAGGGGAGAAGGGGAAGGTTATTTACCTGCGCCGATCTCGCCGGCGGAGGGGCCCCAGACGTCCGTCAGCGCGAAACCGGCTGCGAGAGGATCGAAGGGGTCCAGCGACACCTGCGACAGGCCGAAGGTGAAGCCTCGGCCGGTGATTGTCGGAATGATGGCGGGCTTGCCGGCTACCTCCGTGACGGCGGAGAGGCCTACTTCGAATTCCGACCCGATGATCGAGCGCGACTTGAAGACGTCGCCGACCTTCGCCTTGCCGCGCGCGTACAGCGTCGCGAGATTGGCGGAGTTGCCGGTACCGCAGGGCGAGCGGTCGACCCGGCCGGGCCACATCGTGGTGCAAGTGCGGATGGCACCGTCGGCATCGATATCGCGGAACATCACGTAGGCAACGCCCGAGATCGCCGGGATTTCCGGATGGACGATGGCCATCGTACGGTTGATACGATCGCGCAGGACCATGCCAGCTTTCACCAGCTCGGCCGCCTTCGACGTCTCGATGGTGAGGCCTACCTGTCCGACATCGACCAGGGCGTAGAAAATGCCGCCATAGCAGATGTCGACGCTGATCGCGCCCCATTCCGGCGTGTCGAGCAGCACGTCGAGTTCGTGGACGAAAGATGGCACCATGGTCAGCCGCACTTTCTCGCAGCGGCCATCGCGGCAGGTGGCAACCGCCCGAACGAGGCCTGCGGCGGTGTCGAGCGTGACTGTGGTTTCCGGCTCATGCATCTCGACGATACCGGATTCCAGCAGCGCCGTGGTGACGCAGATCGAGTTCGAGCCGGAGCTCGCATGGGCCTGGTCGGGCTGCAGGATGATGAAGCCGGCATCTGCATCCGGGTGCTTTGCCGGCAGCAGCAGGTTGACGGAGCCGATCGGCGCGCCGCGCGGTTCGAGCACCAGGAAGCGCCGGAGCTCTTCGCCTTTCGGATCGGTGTTCATCCAGTGCAATTGCTCGGCTATCGTATTGCCGGGGATCTTCGGCACGCCGCCGATCGCGACCCGGCCGATCTCACCCTCGCAATGAACATCCAGCAGCTGGATCGTCCGCTTCCATCTCATATCATCTTCTCCAATCAGACGTGCCGGGTGACGCCGCCGTCGACGCGGATATTCTGGCCGGTGATGTAGCCGGCACCGTCGGACAGCAGGAAGGCTGCGGTCTTGGCAACCTCCTGCATCTGGCCAATGCGCTTCATCGGGATCTTCTCGGCCGTCTCAGGCTTGTGGGCGAGGCTATCGATGTAGCCCGGCAACAGGCAATTCATGCGGATATTGTCCGCGGCGTAGCGATCGGCATAGAGCTTCGTGAAGGCACCGGCGGCTGCACGGTACGCGCAGGAGACCGGGAATACCAGCGAGGGCTCGTATGCGGCGAAGGTGGTGATGTTGACGAAGGCACCCTTGCCCTGGCGCAGCATCACCGGGGTGACCAACCGCGCCATGCGCACGACGCTGAGCACCATCATGTCGGAGCCGAGCGTCCAGTTTTCGTCGGAAATGTCGAGCAGATCGCCCTTCGGCGGATGGCCGGTATGGTTGACCACCGCATCGATGCGACCATAGGTCTTCATGGTCAGGTCGAAGATTGCCTGGATGTCTTCCGCCTTTTCCGCCACGCCGCGCGAGGCGACTCCGCCGAGTTCGGCAGCCAGCTTCTCGCAGCTTTCGGAGGGCGACATCAGCGCGACACGATAGCCGGTGGCCACCAGTTCGCGGGCGATCGCCTCGCCCATGCCCCGGCCGCCGCCGGTAATGAGAGCGACTGGCTTTTGGGTATCGGACATCGGCTTTCTCCTAATAACGGTTGATGCGGAACGGCGTCATATCGATCGACGGTTTCATGCCACCGATCATATCCGCCATCAGGCGGGCTGTCGTGGCGGAATAGGTGAGACCGAGATGACCGTGACCGGTTGCATACCAGACGCCCGGTAGTCGGGAGGACGCGGAAATGATGGGGATGGTATCCGGCAACGAGGGGCGATGGCCCATCCAGTCGGTGGCCTCCTCTACCTTGAGGCCGGGCAGCGCCCTCTGGGCATGGCGGACGAGGACGCGGGGACGGCGATAATCCGGCGGCGCATCGAGGCCTGCAAGCTCGACGTTGCCGCCGACGCGGATGCCGCCGGCGGTCGGCGTCACCATGAAGGCGCGGGCCGGCCAGATGATCGAGTGGCGCATGGAAATGCCGGGGGCCATGATCTGCGTGTGATAACCCCGTTCGGTCTCGAGCGGGATAGGCTCGCCCAAAGCCTTGGCGATCACCCGCGTCGGCACGCCGGCAGCAACCACCGCATCGTCGGCATCGAGCCTGCGGCCATCGGCGAGCATGACTGTGACACCGCCGCCCGCCCGGCGCTCCATCATGGTGGCTTCGCCAGAGACGAAGCCTGTACCGGCCGCTTTCGCAGCATCGACCAGCTTCAGAACCAGATGATAGGGATTGCGGATGGACTTGTTGTTCGGCAGCAGCACCGCCTTGGCAATGTGGGTAGAGAGGGCCGGTTCGAGAGCGCGGAGGTCGGCACCGCTGACGACCGAATGCTCGAAACCATTGCGTTGCATCATCTCCAGATGGCCGCGATCGCCCGCAAATTCAGCCTCGGTTTCGTAGATGGCAAGGCATCCGTCCTCGGTCATCAATTCGGGTGCGCCTATTGCATCCAGCATGGCGCGAAAATCGGCAAGTGCAGGAGCCGACAGGGCCATCCCGGCATCCTCGATCTGACGCAGACGCGATGGACGGCCGGCGGCGAGGAAACGCAGGAACCACGGCAATATCTTTGGCGCATAGGAAGGCCGTAGCCAGACGGGCCCTTCCGGATCGAGCAACCACCCCGGCATCTTGCGCCATGTCGAGGGGCCGGAGCCGGCGGCAAAATCGAGCGCGATGCTGGCCATGTTGCCAAACGACGTGCCCCTGCCAGGCTCGCCCTTGTCGACAAGCGTCACCCGGTGGCCACGTCGTTGCAGTTCGAAAGAGATGGCAGCGCCGACAATGCCGGCGCCGATGACGATGGTGGTTTTCCGGGTGTCTTCCGTCATGGGCCTGCATATCCGAACACGGCTGCGCTGCGCAGCAAATCAATCGCAGAGATATATCAGGCGCTGCCCTGGTGCCTATAGATTTTTGAAAGACTGGACCTCTCCATCACAGACGTCCGATGGAGCGAATGGCCGGTAGAAACGATGGCTTTGTCGGGAGATGGTGAAACCAAATTGGCGGCTGCGACGTAGATGGCTTTGTATCAACCGACCAGAGGTCAAAGATGAAGCCGTTGCTCCCTGCACTCCTTGCGCTCGCAGCGCTCCTTCCAGTCTCCGCCCGGGCCGAAGCTATGACGGACAACGATATCCGCAGCGATATCATTGGCCGCACGATCTATCTCGCAGCCCCGCTCGGTGGCGAAATGCCCCTTACCTACCACAAGTCCGGAACCGTCGACGGCAATGGCGAGGCGGTCGGCCTTGGCAAGTTCATCAAGCCGAACGACGTCGGGAAATGGTGGATCAAATCCGACCGGCTCTGCCAGCAATTCAAGACCTGGTACGACGGCGCGCCGATGTGCTTCGTGCTCGAACGGGACGGCGCCGGCAAGGTCAAATGGACGCGCGACAACGGCCAGACAGGCGTGGCGCGTATTGGAGACTGATATTGGCTGAGCTGGAAACTTAAAGAGCCCGACGCGGGAGGAGGATGCGTCGGGCTCTTAATAGAGATCGGCAACTGGGAGGAGGAGTGCTGCCGATCGAAGAAGGAAGCGCCGGGAGGAGGAGTGCGCTGCCTTCGAAACAATAGATACAGTCACTGCCCGCTTTTTAAAATGACTGACATTGCATTGCAGCAATGCGCTTGATGCATGAGTAAGTCAGGCTTATTGAGCCAGCGCCTGCATTAGAGCATGCCTCTGCGACAATTCGCCTAATTAGCAGCCGAGAAAGTGAGCGTTTGGGATATTGACAGAGCGACGGGCAAATGCTCGCGCGACCGTAAGTCCATGGGTTTCGTGAGATAATGCCGAAAGTGACGGCGTTGCTTTTGTCACTTTCGGCTGTTGTCACTTTCGGCTGCCGCTCTGGCTCAGGCGGCCTTGAAGACCTTCCTGCCTTCCGCGTCGAGGGCCTTGAACTCATCCTCGGACAGGGTGAAGTTGACCGCCGCCACGTTCTCTTCCAGATGCTTGACCTTTGACGTCCCGGGGATCGGCAGCATCACGGGACTGCGCTTCAACACCCAGTCAAGCGCGATCTGGCTCGGGGCTGCGTTGTGGCGCTTGGCGATGGTATCCAGCAGCGAACCGGGCTTGGCGAGATCGCCGGCGGCGAGCGGGTACCAGGGAATGAAGCCGATTCCGTGCTTCTCGCAGTAATCGAGCACGTCTTCGCTGGTGCGGTCGACGAGGTTATAGCGGTTCTGCACCGTCGATACCTTGAAGACCTTCGAGGCGGCTTCGATCTCGGCCACGGACACCTCGCTCAGGCCGGCGTGGCGGATGATCTTGTCGTCCAGCAACGACTTGATGGCATCGAACTGTTCCTTCGCCGGAACCTTTGGATCGATGCGGTGCAATTGCCAGAGGTCGATCTGTTCGACGCCGAGATTACGCAGGCTCTTGTGGGCTTGCTGGATGAGATATTCGGGGCGACCGACGGGTATCCAGACCTCAGGACCGGTGCGCGTCAGACCGCCCTTGGTGGCGATCACCATATTTCCGTAGGGGTGCAATGCCTCCTTGATCAGCTGCTCCGAGACATCAGGGCCGTAGGAATCGGCGGTATCGATGAAGTTGACGCCAAGCTCGGGCAGTCGCTTGAGGGTGCGGATGCTCTCCTCGCGATCGGCGGGGTCGCCCCAGATTCCCTTGCCTGTGATGCGCATGGCGCCGAAACCAAGACGGTTGACGGTGAGATCGCCGCCAATCTTGAAGGTCCCGGACTTGGATGCATTCAATTCGGTCATGATCGTCTCTTTCTCAATCTATCTTTCGGAAATTCTTCGAGGCCGGAGGCATTTTCTGCGCAAGGCCATTCGCTGCCCGGCGTAGAGGGAGATGGGTAGGCGGGACGAAGATACAACAAGCGACGCCGAAACGGCTGGTTCTGGCCCTCCGCGATCGTCGTCACTGACCGCTCCCCGGATGCAGTACCGTCGTCCCCTGCCGGACCGGCAGCGATGGTGTGAATTGGCCGGGGGCTTCTATGCCAAGCCGCTGGTCTTCTGCGGAAAAAAGGCTTCCAATGGTGTGAACGGCGGCATCAATGCCTATCTGTGATTCGATAGACCCGGGAAGCGCGCCGACGAGGTAGTTTCTGCCGGGCTAAATTCTTTACGAGACGGAGAAATCCATGAGTGGTGATCCCTACCAGCTTCTCGGCGTCAAGCGGGACGCGGCGCAGAAGGACATCCAGAGCGCCTACCGCAAGCTCGCCAAGAAGCTTCATCCGGACCTCAATCCGGGAAACAAGCAGGCAGAAGAAAAATTCAAGGAGGTTTCGGCCGCCTATGCGATCCTCGGCGACGAGGAACAGCGGGCGCGCTTCGATCGCGGAGAAATCGATGCCGGCGGCAGCGAAAAAGCTCAGCAGCGCCAGTATTACCGCGACTATGCCTCGAACGAAGGACGCGGCGGGCCTTACCAGAACAGCGGCGGTTTTGCCGACTTTGGCGGTGCTGACGATATATTCTCCAGTTTCTTTTCGCGCCGTGGGCAGGGAGCCCAGCAAATGAAGGGCCAGGATAGACGCTTTTCGATGGAGGTCGACTTTCTCGACGCCGTCAACGGCACCAAGACGCAAGTCAAATTGCCGAACGGCCCGTCGCTCGACGTGCAGATCCCGCCGGGCACTGCCGATGGCCAGACACTGCGACTGCGCGGCAAGGGCGATCCGGGCTTGAACGGCGCTCCGGCCGGCGACGCGATGATCGACATCAAGGTCCGGCCGCATAAATTTTATGTGCGGGACGGAGATGACATCCGCTTCGACATGCCGATCAGCCTGCGTGAGGCGGTGCTGGGCGGCAAGGTGCGAGTACCCACGCCATCGGGCGCGGTCGCCATCACGCTCGCCCCGAACTCGAACACGGGCAAAGTGATGCGCCTGAAAGGAAAAGGCGTTCCCAAGCGTGGCGGCGAACATGGCGACGCCTATGTCACATTAAAGATCGTGCTGCCCGAGACACCGGATGCCGAACTGACGGCCTTCGTGAAAGACTGGGCAGCCGGGGAGAAACACGAACCCAGAGCCAGCATGGGAGGCTGAACCATGGACGATCGTGAATTCCGCCAGTCGCTGCATATCGAAGTCTCGGTTCTTGACGTCTGGATCGAGCAGGGATGGCTTGTGCCCGATGCCACCGAAGGGGGAAGAGCGTTCCGCGAAGCCGATGTCGCGCGCGGCAGGCTGATACTCGACCTAATCGAGACGATGGGGCTCAACGAGGCCGGTGTCGATGTGGTGATGGAACTCGTCGATCAGGTGCACGGCCTGCGCGGCACGCTTCGCGATCTGGTCGATGGCATCAAGGCCCAAGGCGACGAGGTGCAACAGCGCCTCATCGCCGAGATCGAGCAGCGGAGAGATTTTCACAACAGCTGAGCTGAGGCTCGTCAACCTGCGCCGATTGACGGGCAAGCTCCGGGCAAGCCCTTTCGCCTAGCCTTGGGACAGTCGCGCTGCCGGCGCTGCGAGGGTTGTCCGGGGGTGCCACGCAGTGGCCCTTTCACAACGACCTCCTCGCAAGCGGCAGCGTTCACACGCCAGGCCGAGCACGCAAACGGGCGGGTTGGCATCGCCCAGGAAGGCCCCAGATGGTTACCGCCCTCTCCTCCACGCGACTGATCGCCGCCCAACTGGCCCTCAAGGTTTTGACCTCCGGAGATACCAGCAGCGACAGCAGCGGCAGCGGCACGTCCGACAGTTCGCTGCTCGACGGATCGAGCGTCGGAAAAAATGTCTCGAGCCTGCCGTCATCGGCTCAGGCATCGCTTGCCAGCATGCTCAACAGCCTCTCGAACAGCCAGTCCGACGAAACTGCGACGACATCCTCGACAGATAACTCGGACACGGCGAGCACCGACATCACCACGACCTCGTTCATGGCGCTGCTGAAGCAGAACCTTACCGCGACCGCAGCCGGCACCAGCGACGGCGCGAAACAGGCGAAAGCGATGCTCGACGCGCTCAGCGGCGGCACCCTCACCGTTTCCGATCCGACGCAGGGAGTATCAATCGCTGCCTGGGATCCGACATCGAAAACCAACAGCAGCGCTGACACGACCGCGACAGCTGACACCGCCAAAACCATCCCGACCAGCGACTGGAACGACTATCTGAAGGCGCATCTGCAGCGCAACGGCGACGGCACACTCAGTCGCGCCGCCGACAACAGCTTCATCGACAAAACCACCGGCAACGCCGCCTATTTCGGCCAGGTCGGCACGCAGTTCTACTATCTGAGCTGGACAGGCGCCAACATCACTTCCAGCACAGGTACTCCCGCGACAGACGCTGCTACCGCCTGACGGCCGCTCTTTCCACACGCATGCCAGATGCAAACCCGGCGGCACATCAAATTCCAGGGCGTCGCTTGCTTGGCACAATTGCTGGCGGCAATATTTCGAAGCGGCAACGCGCCCGCCTTCGAAATGTCCTAATGAAGGATGAACGCTGATCCTGGGCTCATGGGATCCGTTAATCAATTTTTGGCGAACACACCGGCTTCATCGTTCTGATCGGGAACCTGCTCGCGGCTCATCCGTTAGCAATCGCGATATTCATTAAAGACTATCCGGCGTTTGGCGCCGATACGACGATAAACAGGAGAGAAAAATGAAAAAGACAATTGCAATGGCGCTGGCCGCCGCATCGCTGACCTTCGCCGTTGCTCCGGCTGTGTCTGCTGCCGACATGGTCACCAACTACGAAGACCAGGACAACAGCAACGGCGTCAAGATCGGCTACCTGACCTGCGATATCGCTGGCGGCGTTGGCTACGTCCTCGGCTCGGCCAAGAGCGTCGATTGCACCTACACATCTGCAAACGGTAGCGGCCGCGTCGATCACTACACCGGCGCCATCCGCAAGTTCGGTGTCGACCTCGGCTTCACAACACGCAGCCGTCTGGTCTGGGCTGTTTTCGCACCGACCGCAGGCTATCACCACGGCGCACTTGCCGGCCTCTACCAGGGTGCCACTGCTGAAGCTACCGTCGGTGCCGGTGTCGGTGCTAACATGCTGTTCGGCGGCACAACGGGTGCAATCCACCTCCAGACCATCAGCGTAACCGGCCAGCTCGGCCTCAACATCGCTGCCACCGGCACATCGATGACGCTCGCATCCGCCAGCTAAGTCCTCAATACCGAAAAACGCCCGTTCTGCCGCCGCAGCACGGGCGTTTTTTTATGGTCGCCGTTGCGATCGTTGGCGCTATCTGCGTGTCCAGGTCTCCATATTGACCTTTTTAGCGCCACCATAAGTCCAGACGCCCTGCCACGTTCCGTCGGGCTGTTCGAAATACATGGCGATGCCAAAATTGTTCTTCGATGCGTATCCGACCGAGATTGCCGTGTCGTCTGACGATGCCGGCCCCATCTCAAAGCGGTCGCCGGTAAACTTCGCACCGATCCCCGTTCCGACAAATTTTTCGCCGGCAATGGTCCATTGCACATCGTAGGTACCGCCGGTGCGGCTGACTTTTACGGTCCCTGAATAAGCGCTCCCATCGCCGCTTCCGGTCACGTCGAACGTTCCGGTGGGGTCGGCGAGCGCCAGTGCAGGCAGAGCAAGCAATATGCAGGAAGTCATAAGCGTACGAAAAAGCATCTCGTCCTCCGGGATCACAGTGGCATTTACAGCCCTGAGAGTAGCTCAACCGGAGCTCGCTTTCGCGATGGTTCTATAGAGAGAGCCGGTTCATTTTCGGCTGTGTCGCGTGCGTGGAGATGCGCAGGAGTTCGACACAAACGACAGAGTTTCAGGAGCCTGGCGATCAAATATCGATCTTACGCGGCTTCTGTCACGACACTTGCATACACAAACATTAGGAGAAAATGGCGCACCCGGAGCGATTCGAACGCCCGACCCCCAGATTCGTAGTCTGGTGCTCTATCCAGCTGAGCTACGGGTGCGGAAGCAAGTGGCTGAGCCGCTTGCGTGGCGATCCTCTAAAACGTCCGCAGAGTGAAAGCAAGCGGATTTCTTGAAAATCTGCTGTTTTTCGGTTGGCGACTGTGGAAAGCGCCGAGCCTCCTCAGGTTTCGGTGGCGCTGCGGCCGCGATAGGCCTCGAGGGAAATCGGGCGGTCCGGGATCTCTATACGGAACTGGGTCCCAGGGGACGGCTTTTCGACAAGAGCGATGGTGCCGCCATGGGCAAGCACCAGCTCGCGGGCGATGGTCAGGCCGAGACCGGTGCCACCGGAGCGCGCCGAGCCACGGAACGCCGTGAACAGGTTTTCCCGCGCCTTCGGAGCCATACCCGGACCGGTGTCGTCGATGGTGATGCCGACGACACTGCCGATCCGGTGGGCCGCGACAGTGATGCGGCGAACGCTCTGCGGCTGCTGCTCTCCATAGGCGATGAGTGCCTGATGGGCGTTGCGGCAGAGATTGTGGATAACGCGGAAGAGTTGCTCGCTGTCGGCATCCACCTCGAGCTCATGGGACACCACCTCGACAAATTCGATCCCGCTTTCGGGATCGATCGCCATGATGTCCCTCACCTCGGCGGTGAGATCGTGGAGCTTAAGGCGACGGCGGCGTGGCGCCGATTCGGATGCCTGGCCATAGGATAGCACCTCGTTGGTATAACCGACGGCGCGGTCGATGGTGCGCAACAGCTTCGGCGCGAAACGCTTGACCATCGGGTCGTCGATGTCAGCAAGCCGGTCGGACATCAGCTGGGCGGAGGCGAGAATATTGCGCATGTCGTGGTTGATCTTCGACACCGCAAGACCGAGAGCGGCAAGGTTCTTCTGCTGCTTCAGCGTCTTCTGCAGCTGCGCCTGCATCGTCGCCAGATGGCGGCCGGCAACGGCGAGTTCGTCGCGCCCGTCATCCGGCACCAGAACCCGCGCAGGATCCTCCGGATCGTCGGAGTAGGATTGCATGCTGTCGGTCAGCTTGCGGATCGGCTTGATCATGATCCGGTTGATGGCGAAGAAAATCAGGGTTGCGGTGAAGAAGGAAAGCAATAGCGAAAGAAGCAGTACGTTTGTCGAATAGCGCAGCATGGCCTTGCGCAGGCTGGCGTCCTTGAGCACGACCTCGACGCCCATTTTCGTTTCCCCGACCGGGCCGTAGACGCGCATGATCCGCTCGCCGCCGAACAGCAGCGTATTCAGCGCATCGTGGACAGCCGTCGGCAGCGAAACGTCGGTCAGGTCGAACTGGTCGTCGACGGATGTGGGCATATCGGCGGTGGCAAGCAACCGCGAGGTGCCGTCCTTGCGCAAGATGATGGCCCTGGTGCCGGTCGCCATCAGAGTTTCCTTCTGCAGCGAGCGCGGCAGCTCGACGGGCTGCAGGCCGTCGATAACGATCGCCGCAGCCGCAGCTGTGTTGAGGCGGTCCTGCAGCCAACGCAGCCGCATATAAGCGACAGAGGGCACGAAGATCAGGATTTCCGCGACCATGACGAAAACGACGGTCAGCGACAGGAGCTTGCCGGACAGGCCGCCAAAAAGTCCGGTCGGTCGCGACGCGCATATCCTGTTACCCATGCCGGCTTTGGTACCCAGCGGAAATTTCATTTCCGGCCATCCCATTCAGCGGCAATGCAGATTGCCTTGGTCAATTAGGCAATACGATAAGAGTTTTTGCCGGTGTCTTCAATGCGCCATCGTAACGCGGCCGTCCTTATGAAGGTGGCAGACCGATGAAAAAAGGCGCGGCACCGGGTGCCGCGCCTGGGCGAACGTTAAAGCCTGCGTGCGATCAGAATTCTTCCCATTCCTGAGAAGCGGGCTGGGCCGCCGCACCGCCGCGTCCTCCGGACATCATGCGGGAACCTGATACAGCCATCTGGCGAGGCGGAGCGGCTGCCGGGCGGCGCGTGTCCAGACGCGCAACGGCCGGAGCGATATTGCGAGCGCCGGTGACCTTGAAGCCAGCAACGAGCCGCACGAGGCTGTCGGCTTCGGCGGTGAGCTTGTGGGTTGCCGCCGACGTTTCCTCGACCATGGCGGCATTCTGCTGCGTCACCTGGTCCATCTGGTTGACGGCGGTGTTGACCTCGGCAAGACCGGTTGCCTGTTCACGCGCCGAGGTGGCGATCGAATGGATATGGTCGTTGATCGCCAGCACGCGGGTTTCGATGTCGCCGAGTGCTTCACCGGTTTCCTGCACCAACTTGACGCCGGCCTGCACCTCGCTGCCCGATTTGGTGATCAACCCCTTGATGTCCTTGGCTGCCTTTGCGGAGCGCTGGGCCAGTTCGCGCACCTCCTGGGCGACGACGGCAAAGCCTTTGCCAGCCTCGCCTGCCCGGGCAGCTTCCACCCCTGCATTGAGCGCCAGCAGGTTGGTCTGGAAGGCAATCTCATCGATGACATTGATGATCTGGCTGATTTCGCGCGATGCCTGCTCGATGCGGCCCATCGCATCGACTGCATTGCGCACGACAATGCCGGATCTCGCAGTGTTGTCCTTGGCCTCGGTGGCCATGATGCTGGCCTCCTGGGCGCGGGTGGTCGAGTTCTGCACCACGGCAGTGATCTCGTCGAGCGCCGCCGAAGTTTCCTCGAGGGCTGCAGCCTGCTGCTCGGTGCGCTTGGCAAGATCGTCGCCGGCAACGCGCAGTTCGTTGGCATTGCCATGGATCGAACTCGTCGTGTCGCGAACCTCGCGCATGGTGTCCTGCAGTGTCGACAGGGTCGCGTTGACGTTTTGCTGGAGTTCGGCAAATGCACCCTGATAGGTGCCGCGCATGGTCTGCGTCAGGTCGCCGGCAGCGAGTTCGGCGATGACGCGTCGGGTCTCCGTGATCCCCGCATCGACGCTAGCGACAAGCTCGTTGACGTTGCGTGCGAAGCGATCGAGATTTTCGTCGTTGTAGGTCTTTTTGATCCGGCGGCTGAAATCCCCCGCAGCAGCCGAGGCCACCACATGCGACATGCCCGACTGCAGATCGTCGCTCTTGGCGCGCAGCACTGCCTCGTCGGAATGCATGCGCTGGACCGCAAGGCCGCTCTGCTTGAACACCTCGACGGCCGCTGCCATGTCGCCGATCTCATCGCCGCGACCGACATAGGGAACGTCGACGTTGAAATCGCCACCTGCCACCTGCTTGATGGTATCGGTGACCTTGTTGATCGGGCGCGTCAGATGGTTTGTGCCGATATAGAGGCCAAAGCCAATGCCGCTGACGATACCAAGGCCGGTGGCTGCGAGCACCACCCAGAAAATCATGTCGCCAAACGAATCGATGTCGGCACGGACAGCGGTCAGTTCCTGCGTGTCGGCCTTCACGACGGCGTCGATGTCGGCCTGAAAAGCTTTGCGATTGGCGCGATTGTCTTCGTTATTGCCTTGCTTGTTGGCTGCAGGCGGCCCCTCCGCCAAAAGCAACCGCACGGTCTCGCTACGGAACCCGTTGAACTCCTTGGACTTATCGAGCAGCTTAGCGAAATCGGCCTTCTGGCCTTCCGGCACCAGCGGCGCCCACTTGGCGATGATCTTGTCGATTTCGACGAGATCGGCAGTTAGTCCGTCGGCAAAGCCCTTGGCGGATTTGATATCGGGGGCGCCGTAGATGCCTCGACTTTCCATGACGACCGCCGTGACATAACGGTTGAGGCGCTCACCGAGATAAGCGCGGGTCGAAGCGCGTTCATATATCCTCAGTTGGCTGTCATACTGGTTTATGGCAAACAGCGCGGTCGCGCCTATAAGCATTGCTGCGCCTGCCATGACAGCAACGAGCAAATTGATCTTGCCACGGATTTTCAACTAAATACCCCCCAAAATATATGGGCTTCAAAACAGGAGAGCCCATTCATTTTGTATTATCGAGGCCAATCGTTAAGGTAGCCTTTCCTATATTGAAATATAAAATACGAGATAAACTTGCCTCTATTGGCGCCAATTGGTAAGTTAAGACATTATACATCAGCTTCACGCCGAACGGATTATATCAGCTCTTCGCGTGCGCAGCATTGGCGGAAAATCCGGGGCGCCTCCAAAGTATGGAGTGCGCGCGAAATCGACACTGGCGGCATGCGTTGCTGCAAACTGTGAATCCCGGGCCCGATAATTGACTTTTCCGGCCTTCATCCCTATAAGCCGCCGCACGTCCGGTTTCGGAGCCTGCCTAGCGGGCTACTTCCGTGCGTCCAACAACGCTCCTTGCACTATGCAAACCCAAGAAGGGCCGCACTCCGCGGTGTTAAAATAAATGAAGCGTACCTACCAACCATCGAAGCTCGTTCGCGCTCGTCGCCACGGTTTTCGTGCTCGTATGGCAACAAAGGGCGGCCGCAAGGTCATCATCGCCCGGCGTGGCCGCGGTCGCAAGCGTCTTTCGGCTTAATCGCCGAATAGGCCCTGTCGCGATGGCGGGCGAATGACGAATAAACGACCCAATACCAAAACTGTCGGGCGGCTGAAAAGCCGGCCGCAGTTTCTTGCCGTGCGCGTGGGAGAGAAACGACGGGGCAATTTCTTTCTGGTCGAGGCGCTCGATCGCGCCCTGCCTGATGAGCCGCCACGCGTCGGTTTCACTGTCACCAAAAAACATGGCAATGCCGTCGAGCGCAACCGCATGCGCCGCCGCCTGAAAGAAGCGGTACGGCTGAAGGCCGGGTTTGCAATGCAGCCGGGACACGACTATGTGGTTGTCGCGCGCCGCGATGTATTGACTGCGCCCTTCGAAGCGCTGGCCCGGGAGTTGTCAGCCCGCTTTGAAGCCATGCCGAAACACCGCCGGTCGCAACCGGACCGCTCCAGGAAAGAATGATGGAAAAGAACCGCAATTACTTCATCGCGATCGCCCTGTCGGTGGTGATCGTCCTCGGGTGGCAGTTCTTCTATATGAACCCGCGCATCGAAGCGCAGCGCAAGGCCGATGCGGCCCTCAAGGCGCAGCAGCAGACGACGCAGCAGGTTCAGCCGAACGGCACCGCAGCGGCACCGACCCCCGGCACCAACACCACCGCTGGCGCCCCCGTTTCCGGCCAGGCCGCCATCGGCACCATGACGCTGCAGCAGGCGCTGGCAAAAACGCCGCGTGTCGCCATCGAGACCACATCGCTTCTCGGCTCGATCAATCTGGCCGGCGGGCGCCTGGATGACCTTCGTCTCAAGTCGTACCATGAGACGGTCGACAACATGAGCCCGATCATCACGCTGTTCAGTCCGGCCGAAACAAAGGACGGCTACTTCGCCGAACTCGGCTACATCGGTGACGACAAGACCGGCGCTGTTCCTGGCCCTTCGACCGTCTGGACGGCACCTGAAGGTGCAAAGCTCACCGACAAGACGCCGGTGACGCTGACCTACACCAATGACAAGGGACTGACTTTCTCGCGTACGATCTCCGTCGACGACCACTACATGTTCACGGTTGCAGACAAGATCACCAATGCCAGCCAGCAGCCGGTCTCGGTTGCCAGTTACGGTCGCGTCATCCGCTACAGCTTGCCTACAACGCCGTCTGCCTACGTGCTGCACGAAGGCTTCATCGGCGTAATCGGCGACGACGGCCTGCTGGAAACCAAGTACACGGCTGTCGACAAGGAACCGACAACCCCGGCAAAGGCAACCACCGGCTGGCTCGGCTTTACCGACAAGTACTGGGCAGCCACCATCGTGCCGCCGCAGACGACCCCCTACGATGCCCGCTTCTCGCATTTTACCGATGGCCAGCCCCGCTACCAGGCTGACTACAAGCAGGATGCCATCAGCATCGCTGCCGGACAGTCCGTCGACCTCAAGAACCTCGTCTTTGCCGGCGCCAAGGAAGTGCCTGTCATCGACCGCTACGAGGAAAGCTACTCGATCCCGCGCTTCGACCGCCTGATCGACTGGGGCTGGTTCTACTTCCTGACCAAGCCGATGTTCAAGCTGATGGACTTCTTCTTCCGCTACTTCGGCAACTTCGGCGTCGCCATCCTCTGCACGACCATCGTCGTCAAGCTCCTGTTCTTCCCGCTGGCCAGCAAGCAATACGCGTCGATGGCCAACATGAAGAAGATGCAGCCACGCATGGCTGAGCTGAAGGAAAAGTTCGGCGACGACAAGATGGGCCTGCAGCAGGCCACGATGAAGCTCTACAAGGAAGAGAAGATCAACCCGGTCGCCGGCTGCTGGCCGATCGCCCTGCAGATCCCGATCTTCTTCTCGCTCTACAAGGTCATCTACATCACCATCGAGATGCGGCATGCACCGTTCTTCGGCTGGATTCGCGACCTGTCGGCGCCCGACCCGACGTCTATCGTCAACCTGTTCGGCCTGCTGCCGTTCGAGGCCCCGACCATCCTGCATCTTGGCGTCTGGCCGATGATCATGGGCGTGACCATGTTCCTGCAGATGCGCATGAACCCGACGCCGCCCGATCCGACGCAGGCAATGATCTTCAACTGGATGCCGCTGGTATTCATGTTCATGCTGTCGAGCTTCCCGGCCGGCCTGGTTATCTACTGGGCCTGGAACAACACGCTGTCCGTGATTCAGCAGGCGATCATCATGCGGCGCCACGGTGCCAAGGTCGAGCTGTTCGACAATATGCGCGGGTTGTTCAAGCGGAAGAAACCGGCGGAAACGAAATAGCCTTGAAAACCCCGGCTTAGTCCGGGGTTTTCTTTTTCAACGCGGGGGGCCTTTGTCCCAAGAGCGGCAAGTCTTGACATCGGCTGCCAAAACCGTGAAGCCAAACCATCAACAAACGATCGCGAGCCATGGCCGAAGCACCCGTACCCACCGAAAAGCCGTTGTTCGGCCGCCCCTGGATTTTCATTCGTGGCGTGCCCTCGATGAAGTTCCTGCCGCCGGAAGGCCCGCCGGAGATTGCCTTTGCGGGACGCTCGAATGTCGGCAAGTCGTCGCTGATCAATGCGCTCGTCGGCCACCATGGGCTTGCCCGGACATCAAACACGCCGGGCCGGACACAGGAACTCAACTATTTCGTGCCCGACGGCTATTCCGGGGAAGCCGGCGACCTGCCGCCGATGGCGCTGGTGGACATGCCTGGCTACGGCTATGCGAAGGCGCCGAAGGACAATGTCGATGCCTGGACAAGGCTGGTATTCGACTACCTGCGCGGCCGGGCGACGCTGAAGCGCGTCTACGTGCTGATCGATTCCCGCCATGGCATCAAGAAGAACGACGAAGACGTCATGGCCCTGCTCGACAAGGCTGCCGTTTCCTACCAGATCGTTCTCACTAAGACGGACAAGATCAAGGACGCCGGCGTGCCGAGGGTTGTTGCCGAGGCAGCCGAGATGACCCGCAAGCGCCCGGCCTGCTTCCCCGGCATCATACCGACCTCTTCCGAAGAGAACGAAGGTATGGATGACCTCCGCCAGGCAATCATCGAAACTGTCGGCTACGGCGCCTGACGTGACTGAACGCAAAAAGGCCGCCGCGCGGTGAATTACCGGAGCGACGGCCTTCGAAGTCGATGTTGATTACATCTTCGGCAGCAGAACTGCGTCGATGACGTGAATTTCGCCGTTGGACTGCTTGACGTCGGCGATGGTGACATGGGCCGTGCCGCCGGCTTCGTCGGTCAGCGTAACCTTGCTGCCCTTTGTCATGGCCTTGATCACGCAGCCGCCGACAGTCTTGATGTCGTATTCGCCACCGGCGTCCTTGACCATCTTCTTGACAGCGGATGCCATGATGTCGCCGGAGACGACGTGGCAGGTGAGGATCTTGACGAGCTTGGCCTTGTTTTCAGGCTTCAGCAGGGTTTCGACCGTGCCGGCCGGGAGTTTTGCAAATGCTTCATTGGTCGGGGCAAATACGGTGAAAGGGCCTTTGCCTTCCAGCGTTTCTACGAGGCCTGCAGCCTTTACAGCGGCAACAAGCGTCGTGTGGTCTTTCGAGTTGACGGCGTTTTCGATGATGTTCTTCGAGGCGTACATCTTTGCGCCGCCGACCATAGGGTCCTTGGCGTAAGCTGCGCCGGTGGCTGCGGACAATGCGACGGCCAGAGCGGCAATGCGAAGCGTGGTCTTCATCATGATCTGATTCCTCTTCCTCTTATATCCCCGATCCAACTCACCTGGGCTTGTGCCCTATCCGCCGGGGACACTGGTAGTACGGAACGCTCCTGAAAACAGTTTCAAACTGCTCGCTGATTTTTAACGAATTCAAATGAAACGTAAAAACCACGAAAAACGCCGCAAACACTGGAGTTCGCGGCGCATGGTGTCGACAATCTGGGGAAATGACTAAAGGCTACGGGTTTTACCCGCAGCGATAACGGGTCCGGTCGGCGCGCCGGATGGTGACCCACCGAAGGGCTCGACGCTGATGGCGATGGTGGCGCCTTCGCCAAACTGGCTGCGCATATTGGCTGGCACGGCGATTTCGCCCTCGCCGCTCTGGGGCAGAACGCCCAGTGCTTTTGCTGGGTCGCTGCCCTTGATCAACCATAGCTCCAGCGATTTCTTTTCGGTCTGCGCTGCTGCAACCGGCGTTATCTTCAGGCGTCCGCTTGAAGTGTCGTAGCTTGCAACAAGGTTGAGGGCACCGTTGACGCTGGCGGGGACCGCGAGGTCGGCCACCATCCGCCTGGAGCCGGACCCGACCTTCAGACCACCGTTTGCATCGTAGAAAATCGCACCGGCAGCCAGCACGAGCGAGGCAAGCGTCAGCCCGCGCCAGACCGGGAGCGAGTTCCAGACGCCGCCGCGGCGCTTTGGGCGTTCGCCGAAAATCCGTTTTTCGACCTTCGGAAACACCGATGCCGGCGGCAAGATCGCTTCGTATTCGTCGTTGAACGACGACAGGTTCTGTTCCCAGCGGTTGACGATCGCCGCAAAGGGGCGATCGCTGCGCATGCGCGTCTCGACCTTCTGCCGGTCTTCCAGCGACAGAACACCCAGCACGTATTCGCCGGCCAGTACCTCGTCGCGGGAGCGGCCTCCCTTGCTTTGATCGGGTGAACTCATCGGTCCATGCACTCTCTCAGTTTGATCAGGCTTCGGCGCAGCCATGTGCGCATGGTATTCAAAGGCACTGCGTATTGATCGGCGAGTTCCTGATAGCTCAGTCCCTCGACGTAGGCACTGCGAACTGCCTGGGCGCGGCCGTCCTCCAGGGTTTCCATGCAGAGATCGATGCGCCTGCCCTCGCCCTTGATGACAGCCTGCGTCTCCGGATCGGGCTCGTCGTCAGCCAGATCATACACCGCGTCGATCTCGTCCGCCACGGGCTTGCGAGCCCGGATGGCGTCGATGGACCGATTGCGGGCGATCGACGTCAGCCACCCCATTGCCGGGTTTTCCGACGCGACGAAACGATCTGCACGCTGCCATATCCGGACGAAGACTTCCTGAAGAACTTCTTCCGCATCTGTCCTGTCTTTCAGGATACGCAAACAAACGGCAAATAGTTTCGGGCTTGTCTTCTTATAAAGTTCGGAAAACGCACTCTGGTCACGCATTGCAACGCGGCTGACGAGGGTGGCTATATCGTCAGTGGCCATCCATGATCCCCGCTCCCGTTCCCAATACCGTCATATTAGGATGTTTGAGCGGCCGGGCAAGACGAATAACACTTCAGGCACCTTCCTCGCGGTGGATTTCCCGATCAAAACTTATCGCCTCGACGTTATTCCCTCTGTCAAAAACTTGAGATAAAACCCCTCGAACAATTTCAGCGGGGTGTGTCATGGCCGAATCCGAAAACGAACTGCAGGCACGCCTGCTGGCAAAAGCCCTGCCGTTCATGCAGCGCTACGAAAACAAGACGATCGTGGTAAAATATGGCGGCCATGCCATGGGCGATGCGGAACTCGGCAAGGCATTCGCGGCCGATATCGCCCTGCTCAAGCAGTCCGGCGTCAACCCGATCGTCGTACACGGCGGCGGCCCGCAGATCGGTGCGATGCTGACCAAGATGGGCATCGAATCGAAATTCGAAGGCGGCCTGCGCGTGACCGATCGCAAGACGGTCGAGATCGTCGAAATGGTACTCGCCGGTTCCATCAACAAGGAAATCGTCGCTCTCATCAACCAGACCGGCGAATGGGCAATCGGTCTTTGCGGCAAGGACGGCAACATGGTGTTTGCCGAAAAGGCCAAGAAGACCATCGTCGATCCGGACTCGCATATCGAGCGGGTGCTGGATTTGGGCTTCGTCGGCGAGGTCGTCGAAGTCGACCGTACGCTGCTCGACCTGCTCGCCAAGTCGGAGATGATCCCGGTCATCGCACCGGTCGCCCCCGGTCGCGATGGCGCCACCTACAACATCAACGCGGATACCTTTGCCGGCGCTATCGCCGGGGCGCTGAATGCGACGCGCCTGCTGTTCCTGACTGACGTTCCGGGCGTGCTGGACAAGAACAAGGAACTGATCAAGGAACTGACGGTGGCCCAGGCACAGGCGCTGATCAAGGACGGCACCATCTCCGGCGGCATGATTCCCAAGGTGGAGACCTGCATCGAGGCAATCCAGGCCGGCGTTCAGGGTGTCGTCATCCTCAATGGCAAGACCGCCCATTCGGTGCTGCTCGAAATCTTCACGGAGCATGGCGCGGGCACGCTGATCATTCCCTGATCACGATAAAATGCGGTTTGCCGGCAGGCTGGCGCATGGCATAAGGGCGGCCATGACACAGCCAAGAAACATGCCCGCCGCCGCCGATTTCGCTGATATCCGTGATTGGGTATTCGATCTCGACAACACGCTCTACCCGCACAATGTCGACCTGTTTTCGCAGGTCGATGTCAACATGACGAGCTATGTCGCGGATCTGCTAAAGACGGACAGGGCTTCGGCGCGCAAACTGCAGAAGCAGTATTATCTGGAACACGGCACCACGCTGCAGGGGCTGATGCTGCATCACGGCGTAGACCCCGACGACTTTCTCGAAAAGGCGCATGCGATCGACTATACCGGTCTTACGCCGCAGCCGGCGCTTGCCGCCGCCATCAAGGCGCTGCCTGGCCGCAAGTTCATCTTCACCAACGGCAGCGTCAAGCACGCGCAGGATACGGCCGGAGCGCTTGGCATCCTCGACCATTTCGACGACATCTTCGATATCGTCGCGGCAGACTATCTGCCGAAACCGGCTGCCGGCACCTATGACAAGTTTGCCGGCCTGCACAAGATCGACATGCAAAACGCTGCCATGTTCGAAGACCTGCCGCGCAACCTGACTGTACCTAAGGCACTGGGCATGAAAACCGTGCTGATGGTGCCTCAGAATGTCGAAGGCAGTTTCACCGAATGGTGGGAGCGCCACAGCGACGACGACCAGCACATCGACTACATCACAGACGATCTGACAGCGTTCCTGTCGGCGCTCGTCTGACGAAAACTGCTTTAATTACAAAAGTTTCATCCATCTTACCGATGTTTAACTGGGTGTTTCGGGTCCGCCGCCCTACCTTTGAGTAGTCACCACGGCAACCAAAGGAAACACCCAATGATCGGGAAGAAAATTCTCATTACGGCAATGTCCGCAACCCTCCTCCTTGGCGGCGCGGCGGCAACTTTTGCAGCCAACGGCCATCACATGGGTGGACGTCACGGCCCTCGTATTCCCCCTGAAGTCATCTTCGTGCGCATGCTGCAGCAGTTCGATACCAACGGCGACATGAAGATCTCCAAGGACGAGGCGACAGCCGGCGCCGACAAGCTGTTCGATGCCATCGACACCAACAAGGATGGCTCCATCACGCCCGGTGAATACCGCGAGTACCGCAAGACCCAGATGAAGGCGATGTGGGAAGAGCGCAAGAAGATGATGGAAGACAACAAGGACAAGGCAAAGCCTGACCAGGCGATGAACGACGATGAAGGCGGCAAGCCTCCGCGTGACGGCAAGGACGGCCCGCGCGGCGAAGGTCGCCACGGCAAGGGCATGCGCGGCGGCATGATGGGCGAGATGCTGTTCAAGCGCATCGACACCGACCAGAACGGCCAGATCAGCAAGGCCGAGGCCGAAGCCGCCATGGCCAAGCTCTTCGACCGGATGGACCGCAACCACGACGGCTTCATCGCGCTCGACGACATGCCGAAGATGCCGCTCCTGTAAGGAACGGCACGTCCTAGCAGGACAAACGGAAGCCCGCCTCGCAGTCTTGCGATGGCGGGCTTTTTGAATGGGGTCTGAGCTTAAACAACTGTGCAGAGATCGGCCCCGTCACACGCTCACACGGCTAAGGCAGCGCAACCAGTTATCAAGGCATTTACGGTTTGAGGACATCTTCAACGATGACGCTGTGCCCAGTGATATCCCAGTGCTCGATGTGCTTGTAGATGATGACTTTGCCCTTCAACATGCCTCCATGTGTCCGACAGAAATTTTCAAGTTCGTGACGATCTCCGATAAGCTCGACGCACATGGTGAGATCGGGGTTGGATATCTCAAATCCGTCGTCTGCCACCCTGCCGCCATTGCTGTATCCGAAGTGGGTGGAATGAGCGACGGCGTTCAGAATGCCCGCAGCCTTCGCCTGCAGGATCAGTTCGCGATAGAGCAGGGATCCACGAAGCCAGCCGCTTTTGCCAGGCACCTTTTCGCGAGGCTTCATGTAGATGCGCACCATACCGATTTCTTTCTGTGAGATGGAATGCCGGGTCATGGCTGGTCCTTCCTGGCTGAATGATCGGAGGCGCGGATATGTAATGAATCGCCGTTCATCCCGACCGGAGCGCGCTTTTGGAGGTCGCGAAGATGCCGAACCGCCGTGCCCGGAGGAATGTGGCTGCCGGCCGAGGTTTTAGGGATGGCAATCCGCTGGGACAGATAGATGCTCGAATGGCCGCTGCAGAGATAGGCGACGAAGCAGGCAATCGCGATGTAAACAGCATGGGTTGCGCCAAAGAGCTCGATGCCCATGATCATGCAGGCAAGCGGCGTGTTCGTCGCTCCAGCAAATACGGCAACGAAGCCCAAAGCGGCGAACAGGTCAACGGGAGCGCCCATCAGACCTGCCAGCGCATTTCCCAACGCTGCGCCGATGAAAAATAGCGGGGTGACTTCACCGCCCTTGAAACCGGCGCTCAACGTTATGATCGTGAAGACCATTTTCCAGAGCCAACTCCAGCTGTCGATGTGATCCGGGCGGAAAAAGCCGAGAATGGTCGCGTCGTCGTGATCAGGAGACCAGACGCCGAGGCCAAGGTATTCCCGCGTGCCAAGCAGGTGCACCAAGCCCAGGATGACCAGGCCTGCCAGCACCGGGCGCAGCGGCGCATAGGGTATCAGCCGCTTCAGGAGAGAGGAGAGGCGATGGGAGGCGTCAGCGAAGAGATGCGCAACAATGCCGAAGGCCGCGCTCGCCGCAACGGCTTTGAGGAGAAGAAGCGGCTCGAGATGGAAATTACCCGTGGTCCCCAAAGCCGACAGATAGGAAATTGCGTAGCGGACATGCGTGATCCCCCAGGCCTGGCATGTCCAATCGGCGATGACCGACGCCATCAGTGCTGGCAGCAGTGCCTCGTACTGCATCCGTCCTATCGTCAAGACCTCCAGCGCGAAGACGGCTCCGGCAATCGGCGTGCCGAAGACAGCTCCGAACCCGGCCGCAATACCTGCCATCAGCAGGATCCGGACATCGGCTCGGTCCAGCCGGAATGCCCTGCCGAAGGCGCTGGCAAGGCTACCCCCCATCTGGACTGCGGTGCCTTCGCGACCGGCGGAGCCGCCAACCAAGTGCGTGAGAACGGTGGAGACGAGGATGAAAGGCGTCATCCGCAACGGCACCCCGCCGCCTGGCTCGTGGATCTGGTCGACGATGAGGTTATTTCCACCCTCGGCAGAAACGCCGAAGCGACCATACGCGAAAACCATCGCGAAACCCGCAACCGGCAGAGCATAGATCAGCCATGGATAGGCAAACCGTGCCTCGGTCGCCCGGTCTAGGCTCCAAAGAAAGAGCGCGACCAGAGACCCGATTGTGATCGCCATCGGCGTGACAACAGCCATCCATTTCAAAAGGCTGCGAGCTAGCTGCAGGCGTATGCCAAGAATATCGGAGAAAACCATCACGCGGTCACTCCGGCAGGCACTACATGTGAGGATTGGTTCTGGATATCAGGCACGACTCTACTCCTTCGCATAAGCGCGTTGAGTAGGAGTCATCAGCTTCATCCGGGAAGCGGTTCGACCTTTTCTGGTCCGGCAGAATCCATTACCGTTCGCTGTGATAAGCGAACGGGTGATTGCGTGTCAACCGGGTTGGAACGACGCGATTGAGACTTTCGCGCATTCCTCAATGCTCATAGAAATCGCTGACAATCTTCCATGCGGCTTCGGCTGTATCGACGAAGCTGATCAGGTTGACGTCGTCGGGGGCGATTGTACCGAACTCGGCGAGTGCGTCGAAATTGATGATCTTGCGCCAGAAGGCTTCGCCGAAAAGGATCAGCGGCAGGCGGGCCATGCGGCCGGTCTGGATCAGGGTCAGGCATTCGAAAAATTCGTCGAGCGTGCCGAAACCGCCGGGAAAAACGGCGATGGCCTTGGCACGCAGCATGAAATGCATCTTCCGGATCGCAAAGTAGTGAAAATTGAAGCTCAGCTCCGGGGTGACATAGGCGTTCGGGGCCTGCTCGTGCGGCAGGACGATGTTGAGGCCGATCGACGGCGCACCCTCCTCCGAAGCGCCACGGTTTCCCGCTTCCATGACCCCCGGGCCGCCGCCGGTGACGACGACATATTCGTGAAAACCTGAGGCTGCGGAATAGCGAGCGCAGAGCCGGGCGAACTTGCGGGCTTCCTCGTAATAGACAGAGGCGGCCTCGAGATTGGCGCGCTGGACATCGTTGCGCGCGGCCCAGGCGCTCTGGCCGGGTGCTGGAATGCGTGCGCCGCCGAACATCACCACAGTCGACTTGATGCCGCGCTCGGTGAGCTCCATTTCCGTCTTCATCAGCTCCAGCTGCAGCCGGACTGGCCGTAATTCCTCGCGGCAGAGGAAATCCTCGTCGGCATAGGCAAGCCTGTAGGATGGCGACAGCGACTGCGGGGTCTTTGGAATGGCTTCGGCGCGGGTCTTGTCGGCGCCGCTGGTCTTCAGCGGATCCCAGACGCCGTCCTTGCGCCGCAGCTTGCCGTTCCTGCCTTTAGCCATTGTCCTGCCTTCCATAACTCAATGGGACCGCAGCCCGAATCGGCGCAGCCTCCGCATCTCCAGATATGCCGCGATCGGGCGCCCAATCCAGATGCAATGCGGCAGGAAAGATCATTCCATTTCCGGGACGGCTGTTGTAGAGCAGATCACCGGCCAAGCGATCACATCTGCGAATGATCCACCGGCCGGGACGAAATCCACAGATGTTCAAGGAATTGTCATGAGCGCCACCGATCTTGCCTCGCTTGAAAAGACCATCGAAGCGGCGTTCGACGCGCGCGACAGCGTCAACCTCTCGACGTCAGGCGAAATCCGCGATGCGGTCGACACGGCGCTGACCCTGCTCGACGGTGGCAAGGTGCGTGTTGCGGAACGCGGTGCCGATGGCGTCTGGACAGTCAATCAGTGGCTGAAGAAGGCGGTGCTGCTATCCTTCCGCCTCAACGACATGACGATCATCGAGGGCGGTGCTGGCGGATCGACCTGGTGGGACAAGGTCCCCTCGAAGTTCGAAGGCTGGGGCGAAAACCGCTTCCGCGAAGCGGGCATCCGCGCCGTACCGAACTGCGTCGTACGGCGCTCGGCCTATATAGCCCCAAATGCCATCCTGATGCCGTCCTTCGTCAATCTCGGCGCCTATGTCGGCGAAGGCACAATGGTCGACGCCTGGGCGACAGTCGGCTCCTGCGCCCAGATCGGCAAACATGTGCATCTTTCCGGCGGCGTCGGCATCGGCGGCGTACTGGAGCCCATGCAGGCCGGCCCGACGATCATCGAGGACAATTGCTTCATCGGCGCCCGCTCGGAAGTCGTCGAGGGCTGCATCGTCCGCGAAGGCTCGGTTCTCGGCATGGGCGTGTTCATCGGCAAGTCGACGAAGATCGTCGACCGCGCCACCGGCGATATCACCTATGGCGAAGTACCGCCCTACTCCGTCGTCGTCGCTGGATCGCTGCCGGCAGCCAAGCCGATGGCAAACGGCCAGCCCGGCCCCGGTCTCTACTGCGCCGTCATCGTCAAGCGCGTCGATGCGCAGACGCGTTCGAAGACCGGTATCAACGAACTTTTGCGCGACTGAGCGGCAATTGGATGGACGCTCCCGGCAACGGGAGCGTCCGGAACAGCAAAAGCTCCATTTCGAGCCTGAGTATTTATCGCCGTTCCGACATTTGCCATCGCTTTGCCATTTCCCGCCGGATACATCGTTGTCATGAACACCACCGATCCCGTCGCCAATCTCCAGACCCTGATCCGCTGCCCGTCGGTAACACCCGCCGACGCCGGTGCTCTTTCGGCACTGACCGACATGCTGTTGCCGCTCGGCTTCGTCGTCGAACGGATGACTGCCAGCGAACCTGGCATTCCCGACATCGACAATCTCTATGCCCGGCTCGGCCATGAGGGGCCGCATTTGATGTTTGCCGGCCATACAGACGTCGTGCCTGTTGGCGACGAAGCAAGCTGGAGCCATCCGCCCTTTGCCGCCGAAATCGCCGATGGCCAGATATTCGGACGCGGCGCGGTCGATATGAAAGGCGGTATCGCCTGCTTTGCTGCTGCTGTTGCCCGCTATATCGCCCGGCACGGCGCGCCAAAGGGCTCGATCTCGTTTCTGATTACCGGCGACGAGGAAGGGCCGGCGATCAACGGCACCACCAAGCTACTCAAATGGGCTGCCGAAAAGGGCGAGACATGGGACGCCTGCCTGGTGGGCGAACCGACCAATCCCGACAGGCTCGGCGACATGATCAAGATAGGTCGGCGCGGTTCACTGTCGGGCAGAATCACCGTCAACGGCGTCCAGGGCCACGCGGCCTATCCTGACCTCGCCGACAATCCGGTGCGCAGTATTCTCGCCCTGACGCAGGCGCTGATGCATCCGCCATTCGACGCGGGCACTGACAATTTCCAGCCATCCAACCTCGAAGTGACGACGCTCGACGTCGGCAACGGCGCTACCAACGTCATCCCGGCGAAGGCGACGGCAAGCTTCAATATCCGTTTCAACGACACATGGACGGCAGATACGCTGAAGGCCGAGATCGTCGCACGGCTCGACCGGGCGGCAGCCGACCAGACGCTGCGTCCGGGTCGTCCGCCGGCATCCTACGAGATCGCCTGGGCGGAGCGGCCGAGCCATGTGTTCCTCACCCGCAACAACGAGTTGATCGCCTCGCTTTCGTCAGCTGTGGAGACGGTGACCGGGCAGGCGCCCAGACTGTCCACGACCGGCGGCACGTCGGATGCGCGTTTCATCAAGGACTATTGTCCGGTCGTAGAATTCGGCCTCGTCGGCCAGACCATGCACATGGTCGACGAGCGCGTTGCGGTCGCCGATCTCGAAACGCTGACGGCAATCTACGAGACATTCCTCGAACGCTGGTTCCAGAATGCCGACGTATAGGGAAGTCCAGTACTATCTGGCCGGGCTCTGGCTGCTGGTGCGCAACGACGCGCGCGGTTTCAACTACCTCGACATCTCCGATCGGGGCCTGACACGGTCTTTCTGGGCCGTTCTCTGGTGCCTGCCACCGATCGGCATTTCCTGGCTTTGGTGGCAGCAGACCTATCTGTCGGCCATGCCGCCGGGCAGCGCCACCGGGCCAGCCTTCTTCTTCCGCCTCGGCCTCGTGGAGGCGGCAAACTGGCTGGTACCGCCCGTCATGGCAGGCTTGCTGCTGCTGCTTTTCAGGAGTGGCGAAAAATTCCAGCCTGTCGTCGTCGCCATGAACTGGCTGGGTCTGCCGCTTGCCTACCTGAACGCGTTGCTGATCGCGCTCATCGCCTTCGTGCCGGGATCGGCCGGCCTCACCGCCATCCTGTGGCTGGTGCTGATGATGGCGCTGATCTTCGCGCTTGCCCGCATCCTGCGGATGATCTGCGGACCGCATCCGCTGTTCGTCGCGGCGATGACACTGATGATGATGGTTCCGCCGATGCTGCTGACGGACTTCCTGCAGCATTTCCTCGGCATCTATCCGCCCGGCTCCTGACGCCTATTCCCGTGCCGGGCGCGGCTGCTCACTCTGGCGAATGCGGCGGGCATCGGGATCTGCGGGATAGTCGACCTGCAGGAAATATAGCCCCTCCGGCGGCGCTACCGGGCCGCAGGCCTTTCGATCCCGCGCCTCGAGCGCAGCGCGGACATCCTCGACCGACCATTTTCCCTCGCCGACCATCTTCAACGTGCCGGCAAAGGAGCGGATCTGATTGTGCAGGAAGCTCTGCGCCGTGGCGCGGATTTCAATCAGATCGCCATTGCGGGTGACATCCAGCCGGTCGAGGGTGCGCAGCGGACTGTTGGCCTGGCAATGGATCGAGCGGAAGGTGGTGAAGTCGTGATAGCCGATCAGCGTCTGGGCTGCCGCATGCATCGGAACATGGTCGAGATCCTTGGATACCCACCAGGCGCGCTTTGCCTCCAGCGCCAGCGGCGCCTTGCGGCTGATGATACGATAGAGATAGTGCCGGCGATGGGCGGAAAAGCGCGCGTCGAAGCGTTCATCGACCTCGGCGGCATCGATGATCGAGACACGCTCGCGGGCCTTGCCGAGATAGGCGTTCAGGGCATTGCGCAGGGTATGCGACGGCCACGTCTTCGACAGGTCGGCGTGGACCACCTGCCCCATCGCATGCACACCGGAATCGGTGCGGCCTGCGCCGCGCACCAGAACGGCCTCGCCCGTCAGCGCCAGGATAGCGTTCTCGATGGCCGACTGGACGGAATGGCCGTTGTCCTGCTTCTGCCAGCCGACATAGGGCGTGCCGTCATATTCGACAGTCATGCGGTATCGCGGCATCAGGCGAGCCTCGTGCCATGAGGTATCGGCGTGCCGCGCAGGAAATCTAAGGCAGCCAGCGGCTTGCCGCCAGCCTTCTGCAACCGCGTCAGCCGCACCGCGCCGGTCTCGCAGGCAATGGTAAGATCGTCAGACAGCACAGTGCCAGCAACGCCCTCGCCACCCGCCACCATCTCGGATGCCAGCACCTTGATGCGCTCCGGCTTGCCCGAGATCTCCATCTCGAACCAGGCGCCGGGCGCCGGCGACAGGCCGCGAATGTGGTTGTGCACATCGGCCGCGGATTTGTGGAAGTCGATCCGTGTCTCGGCCTTGTCGATCTTGGCGGCATAGACCGCGCCCTCGGCTGGCTGCGACGTCAGCGGCAGATCATTCATCTCCAGCCGGACCATGGCCTCGCCCATCGCCTTGGCTCCGACCTGGCTCAGCCTGTCGTGCAGTTCGCCCGCCGTCATCGTCTCTGAAATCGCGACCTCGCGGGTGAGCGCCAACGGGCCGGTATCGAGGCCCTTGTCCATCTTCATCACCATCATGCCGGTCTTGGTGTCGCCTGCCATGATCGCCCGCTGGATCGGCGCCGCCCCGCGCCAGCGCGGCAGCAGCGACGCATGGCCGTTGTAGCAGCCGAGCGCCGTGCCATCGAGGATCGCCTGCGGAAGCAGCAGCCCGTAGGCGACGACGACGGCGACATCTGCCTTGAGGTCGATAAAGCGCTGGCGCTCTTCGGGATCCTTGAAATTGACCGGCGTGTAGACGGGCAGGCCCAGAAGTTCGGCGGCTTGGTGAACGGGCGATTTCTGCAGTTCCAGCCCGCGCCTGCCGCCGGCGCGCGGCGGCTGCGTGTAGACAGCGACGATGCGATGACCGGCGTCGACCAGGGTGCGCAGGGTCGGCACCGAAAAGGCCGGTGTTCCCATGAAGATGATGCTGAGAGACATGCGATCGTCCGTCGTTGCGATTTAACCGCCTTCAAACGGCTTTATCGGCGCGAGATCAAGCCCCTCGAAGTCTTTTGTCTTGCGCGTCGCCAATGTCGCACCGTGTGAGAGGCATGTCCTGGCGATCGTCGCGTCCTTGGTTTGACGGAGGGGCCGGCATTTTTACCCTCCGAACTCCGCGCTTAGGTTTCCCCGTCGGGCAACCAGACTCTGAGTTCGCCGACCGCCCTGAAACCAAGCTTCGTCATTTCACCGAGCGCGTCGCCGCTGTCATATCCAACCAGCGGCGCATTGCGTGAAAACGCTGTCGCTGCCAGTGAAACTGCATCCCGGAATGCATCTGGCGTACCATTGAGGCTGAAGATGTTGGAGATGCCGACAGCCTTCGGCGATTGGTTCACGATGCATCCGGCATCAAAGCTGCCGCCGGCCAGTCGACCGTAGATATGTATGTCGGGATCCAGAAGCAGTGCGGGTGTGAAGACGTTGGCATCGGTCGGGCTACCTGAGTCTTTCCAGAATTGCTCCCAGCGAGCCAGCGCCGCCCCGTCGCCTATGCGTCCCCAGCCATGAGGTCTATCCGCCGGCAGGTCGTGGGGTTCAGCCCAAATCCATGAGGCGGAAAACAACATCTTGAACCCCCTGCTCACCAGATCGAGCCTGCAAAAGCCATCCTTCAAGCCGGGTCGTTTTCCCAGTCTCTCTGTCAGCCGAGCAATTTCAGACAGCTGCTCCTCGGTCGAATGAGGCTCAAGTGTTGTCATGTTGGAATAATACGGCGGCGCGACCGCATCGCTGGACCAGAATGCCGTGGTTCGCTGGTCGGCCAGTCCGTGGGAACGGAACATTGCCTGATAGAGGTCGGCATTGTTCGCGGCGCAAATACGGGCTTTTTCCAAGTCCGAGCGTGTCGTATCCGTTTGATAGTTGTTCCGAGACGAAATGCTCACCATGACAAAGCCTTTTTCTCGACACGTCCGAAACCTGTTCTGCACATCTCACGAAATGCGATTGTCCGTCGTTACGATTTAGCCACCTTGAAACGGGTTTATCAGAACTAGATCAAGCCCCTCGAAGTCTTTCGTGTTGCGCGTCGCCAGCGTCGCGCCATGCGAGAGGCAGATCGCGGCGATCATGGCGTCCTTGGTTTCGATGGAGCGTCCTGCATTTTTTCTTGCGGCACTGATAGTTGCATAAAGGTGCGCCGCACCCAGTGAAAAATCGAGAATACGTCCGGAGAATGCAGCTTCAATGCGATCAAAAGTCGATGCCAGTTGTTGGCGCCGCTTGCCTTCAGGTAGCAGCGCTATGCCGTACCGAACTTCTCCGACAGTAATCGTCGTCAGGAAAATCCGCTCGATCGCATAGTCATCCAGCCAGGCCAAGATCCCTTCGCTGTGCGTTCGCCCCTCCAACTCGGAAATCACGTTCGTGTCGAGGACGATCATCCGTCGAACCGGGGCGGCTCACGATCCGGTTGATGGCGGAAAGCTGAAATAGCTTCGATGTCGGCGTCGTCGAAACGCTCTTCGCCAAGTATAGCTCGCAAACGCCCACCGGCGGAGGTACCGGTATCGTCGGGAGTTGGCAATGCTCGTTGCAGTTGGTCGATGGCTTCTTCGGAAATGCTGCGTCCGTTGCGGCGAGCAATTTCCTCAAGCCTCATCTTCAAGGCTTGGTCTACGCCACGCAGCAGTAAGTTACCCATAGGCGCCTCCCTGATATCTCCCGTATCATAGAGGACGCTGCCAAGAGTTTCAATCTGGGCTTCAGCCCGCCTTGGTCTTGGCGGCCTTGGTGAACTTCTTGATGACCATTTCGCGCTTCAGTCGCGAGATGTGGTCGATGAAGAGGACGCCGTTCAGGTGGTCGATCTCGTGCTGCAGGCAGGTCGCGAGCAGGCCGTCGGCCTTGACGGTCTGCTTGACGCCCTCGACATCGAAATACTCGACCGTCACCTCTGCCGGGCGCTCGACTTCGGCGTAGTAGTCGGGGATGGAGAGACAGCCCTCCTCATAGACCGACCGCTCTTCCGACGACGCGACAATCTCGGGGTTAATGAACACCAGCGGCGTCTTCTCCTCTCCCTCGCGCGAAAGGTCGATGACCAGCATGCGCCGGTCGACACCCATTTGCACAGCAGCAAGGCCAATGCCCGGCGCGTCGTACATCGTGTCCAGCATATCGGTTGCCAGCCGCTTGGTCTCGGCGTCGAAGCGTTCGAACGGCTTCGAGACTACGCGCAGCAGCGGATCGGGGAGAATGATAAGAGGCTTGATCGTCATAAAGTCTCCCATAGCCCATCTTTGTTTGGGAGGGAATTATGAACATGGCCGCAAAACGGGTTTTTTGCGGCCATGTTTGATGGCCGCTCAGGCCGCGCGACGTTTCTCGCCCTGGATGTTGCCATTGCGGATATCGGCCTGCGTCTTGAAGCCGCTGAGAAGGGCGACGAGAGTATTCGCCTCATTGCGCAGATGCCGTGTCTCGGCGGATGTACGTTCGACCATCGCTGCGTTCTGCTGGGTTATCGTATCCATGTTGCGCACGGCGGCACTGACCTCGGCGACGCCGATTGCCTGATCCTTGGCAGCAGCGGCAATATCGCCGACAAACTTGTTGACGCCGTCGATCCGGCTGATCATGTCCGCAAGGGCGACGCCGGTGTTCGAAACGATGGTGACACCGGCGTTGACCTGGGTTGAGCTCTGCGAGATCAGATCCTTGATCTCCTTGGCGGCACTGGCAGAGCGCTGCGCCAGCTGCCGTACCTCCTGCGCCACCACGGCAAAGCCCTTTCCGGCATCGCCGGCCCGGGCTGCCTCGACGCCAGCGTTGAGCGCCAGAAGGTTGGTCTGGAAGGCGATCTCGTCGATGACGCCGATGATCTTCGAGATTTCGGTGGAGGATTTCTCGATCTCAGCCATGGCGGCAACGGCGCTGTTGACCAGATCGCCCGAGCTTTTCGCCTGCTGCTGGGTTTCGCCTACGGCAACGGAGGCCCTGGCCGCATTGGATGCCGTCTGGCCGACGCTGACAGCCAGCTGCTGCAGTGCTGCAGAACTCTGCTCGACGCCGGCGGCCTGCTGCGCCGTGCGCATGGAAAGGTCATCCGTCGCCTTCGACATAAGGTCCGTACCGCTCAACACCCCTTCGGACGTGGCGCGAACACCACCGATGGAATGGCGGAGAGCCGCTACCGCGTTGTTGTAGTCGCTGGCCATCTTCTGAAAGGCGCCCGGGAGGTTTTCCGGCAATACCGCCTCGAAGTCGCCCTTGGACAGAGATTCGAGGCCGCGGCTCAAATGCTCCATGGCTATGCGCTGATCGGCCTCGGCGCGGGTTCGATCCTGCTCCAGGACCTGGCGTTTCTCGTCCAGTTCGGCGAGGTAGACGGAGATCGCGTAGTCGATGTCGAGGAAAGTCGCCTTGACGACGGCCGCCAGCTTGTTCGACAGGCCCCGGGCGTGGCGTTTGCCGAAGCGCGACGGCCAGTGCTTCTCCATGATGCCATGCATCAGTTCCGTCAGCACCAGGGCGTAGCCGCCGATGTACCAGCTGGGATCGAGGCCGATGCGCGCATGGGTCTTGCCGACAGCAGTTACGCCAGCCACGTAGTTGGAATCGAATTGTCCATTCGACAGATGTCCCCAGTGGCTTTCCTGGCGCGCCTTGGCGCCGTCCATGTGGGCTTTGTCTCGGAAGAAATGGGAAATAGCGGGTGTCCGGCCCATCTTCGCATAAAGCTTGTCGAGCGCGCCGCCGAGGAGCTCCGAAAGCGTCGGGCGCATTTCGCGCAGGGTCTCGCGGGTGGCGTCGTCGATCTCGATGAAGTCCAGGCGTTGTCTGAGGGTGGATGTGTCGGGCGCAGCTTTCATCTTGATCTCGGTCTGAATGAGGCTTCCGCACGCCAAGCGTGCAGGTTAAAGGCAATCTGCCAGACTTGACCGATTTGCATTGACCATCCGTTAACTTTGTTACCCAGATTTCGCCCGGTATAGACAGTTTACATTGTTCACGTTTTGATCTGGCTTTTACCCTGACTGGCGTTATAGTCCGGCGATCTCCAACTATCGCCAGGATGCCATGACGATCTCCCTTTTTGGTTCCGACTTCCAGACGGTGCAGTTGCTGTACAGCGCGGTCGGCCTGCTCGTTCTTGTCATCGTGATCCTGCTGGTCCGCAGTGCCGGGAGAAGGCAGAGCGACGACGAGATGGATTTTCGCGCAGCAGAGGCGGAGCAGCGGATGGCGGAGATGCTGCGGCTTCAGGCCGAGATGCAGGGCCGTCTGGCGACGATGACCGAGGTGTTTGGCAGTCGCCAGGCGGAGTTCAACCACGCCGTCAACCAGCGTCTCGACGGGATGTCGCACCGGGTGACCAGCACGCTCAACGAACAGACGAAATCGACGCATGAAAACCTGCAGAAACTGCAGGAGCGGCTCGGCGTCATCGATGCCGCACAGACCAATATCCAGTCGCTTGCAAAGGATGTCGTCGGGCTGCAGGCGATCCTGTCCAACAAGCAGACGCGCGGCGCCTTCGGCCAGGCACGGATGGAGACCATAGTTGCCGACGGCCTGCCGTTCGGCGCCTATGCCTTCCAGCACACGCTGTCGAACGGGTCGCGGCCCGATTGCATCATCCATATGCCAAACGGACTGCCGCCGCTGGTGGTCGATGCAAAATTCCCGCTGGAAGCCTGGAACGCCATCCGCGCGGCCTCCAGCCCGGAAATGGTACGCATCGCCGGCCAACAGTTTCGCCGCGACATGGAAGTCCACATCCGCGATATCTCCGAGAAATATCTGATCCAGGGCGAGACCCAGGACACTGCCTTTCTCTTCGTACCATCGGAATCGATCTTTGCCGAGATTCACGAAAAGTTCGAGGGTGTTATCCAGAAAGCGCACCGCGCGCAGATCGTCATCGTCTCTCCGTCCCTGCTGATGCTATCGATCCAGGTGATCCAGTCTGTCCTGAAGGATCAGCGGATGCGTGAGCAGGCGCATCTCATCCAGGGCGAAGTGGCGCTGCTGATGGCCGATCTCGGTCGTCTCGATGAGCGTGTCACCAAACTCCAGGGACATTTCTCCGCTGCCCAGAAGGATGTCGAGATGATCGCCACGTCCTCCTCGAAGCTTGCGAGGCGCGGCCAGAAGATCGAGGCGCTGGACCTGACAGAGCACTCCGAGGCGGTACGCGAGCCGGCAGAACCATCACGCGGTGTCGAAAGCCGTACTGGACTTCTGAAGCTGAGGGTGGTTGACGAGGACTAAGCGCTTCGGCAGTGTCGCGCCGACATTCCAGCAGAGCAGGCATTCCCATGATCACAGTATTCGGCTCCATCAACATGGACCTCGTTGCAACCACGGACCGGCTGCCGAAGCCCGGGGAAACCGTTGCCGGCAACGGCTTTGCAACGGCTGCCGGCGGCAAGGGTGCAAACCAGGCGCTGGCCGCCCGGCGCGCCGGAGCAACGGTGCGCATGGCCGGAGCTGTCGGCACCGATGGCTTCGCCGAACCTGCGCTGGCGCTGCTGGCAGAAGCCAGCACCGATCTCGGCGCGGTAAAGCATGTCGAGGGCCCAACCGGGACAGCACTCATCCTCGTCGGCGGCGACGGTGAAAACGTCATTGTCGTGGTGCCCGCCGCGAATGGTGCCGTCACCGCCGAAGACGCCACTGCTGCGGTGGCCGGACTGAAGGCCGGCGATATCCTCATGCTGCAGCTCGAGGTGCCCGGGAATGCGGTGGAGGCGGCGCTAGGCGCTGCCAAGGCCGCCGGCGTCCAGACCATCCTCAACCTCGCGCCGCTAACATCAGATGCCAAGCGGCTTGGCCGGCTGGCCGACATCGTCATCGCCAACGAAACCGAATTCGAGCTTCTGGCAGGCCAGGACGGAATGACGGCTGCCGACCGTGAAGCGGCAATGACCCGACTGCATGGGGAAACCGGGCAGACGCTCATCGTCACACTCGGCGGCGACGGTGTGGTTGCCATAAGGGACGGCGTACTGTCGCGCGCCAAGGGCCTCGTTATCGAGCCCATCGACACGGTCGGTGCCGGCGACACGTTCTGCGGATATTTCGCCGCGAGCCTCGATCAGGGCCTGGATTTCGAGGCCGCACTCCGTCGCGCCGCCGTCGCCGGCTCCCTCGCCTGCCTTTCAGCCGGAGCTCAGCCATCGATACCCCTAGCCGAAGCGGTCGCCGCAAGGCTCTGATCGGTGTCTCACGGATAATCTGGTGTAGTTCTGCCCGGAATGTACGGCAAACTTAGCAGTGCTATAAAAAGCGGGAATTGACTGAAATAACAAAGGCCGCCGGGACAATCCGGCGGCCTTAAACCCTGTTCCGAATTCTCAGATCCGCGCAAAGCGCTCCGTAAGCAGCGCAAAAAATCCATCGGCGTCGACGGATCGCATGAACCGGGCGTTGCGCTTGCGATCTGTCACGTGCCACCAGTCGACGACCATCATGCCGATTGTGAGCTCCGAGTTGACCTCGATCTCGACATTGCAGGTGCGGCCGTCGAAAAGCTCTGGCTTCAGCAGGTAGGCAATGACGGTCGGATCGTGCAGCGGGCCGCCGTCTGAGCCGTATTTCTCGATATCGAAGCGCTCGAAGAACTCCAGCATCTCGGCCATGGCCTTCGCCGGCGGGGTGCCGATGTCGGCGATCTTGCGGACCCTGTCCTTGCGGGTCAGCAGCTGATGGGTGACATCGAGCGGCATGATGACCACCGGTACGCCCGACTGCATGACGATGTCGGCCGCCTCGGGATCAACGAAGATATTGAACTCGGCGGCCGGCGTAATGTTGCCGCCCTCAAAGAAGCCGCCGCCCATCATCACCAATTCCTGAACGCGCCCGACGATTTCCGGCGCCTTGCGGAACGCCGTGGCGATATTGGTGAGCGGGCCGAGGGTGCAAAGCGTCACCGTGCCCGCGGGCTCGCGCAACAGTGTCTCGATGATGAAGTCGACGCTGTGTTGCGGCTGCAGCGCCATCGTCGGCTCGGCAAGCTCCGGACCATCCAGCCCCGTCTTGCCGTGCACGTGCTCCGCAGTCACCAGCGGCCGGGCAATCGGCCGGTCGCAACCGGCAAAAACCTTGATATCGCGGCGATCGCAAAGCTCGCAGACGATCCGCGCATTGCGGCTGGTCATGGGCAGCGGCACGTTGCCGGCTACGGTGGTGATACCGAGAATTTCAAGCTCGTCCGGGCTGCCGAACGCCAGCATGATGGCTGCTGCGTCGTCCTGTCCCGGATCGGTATCGATGATGATCTTCCTTGCCAAACGAGCGTCCTCTTCCCTTGTCACTGCGGCGTCACTGCGCCTGTTCCACCCCTTTTTGACGCCATTCGAACTGCTTTTGTCAAGCAAGTGCTGCAACCATAGCGGCATCGAATATCCCGCTGGATTCCGATTGCGTCAGGCAGCGTGCTTGCGCCGAAAGCAGGCAATGCCCATATTGCGGCCATCCGGATGCTGAGATGCAGGTCCGGCAGGGTCGCTTGACAACCAAGGACTTGTAGAGATGAGCCGTATGACGCCTTTTGCCAGCCCTCTCCTGTTGGGCTTCGACGCCATGGAAAAGACCCTCGAGCGGATTTCCAAGATCAGCGATGGATACCCACCCTATAATATCGAGCGAATGCAGGCCGAACCGGCAACTGGCGAACCGGAGCGATTGCGCATCACGCTTGCCGTTGCCGGCTTCAGCGAGGACGAACTCGAAGTCACAACGGAAGAAAACCAGCTGATCATTCGCGGCCGGCAGATCGAGCAGGAGGCACGTGACTATCTCTACCGGGGCATCGCAGCCCGGCAGTTCCAGCGCGTCTTCGTACTGGCCGAAGGGATGCATGTCCTTGGCGCGGCATTGAAAAACGGTTTGCTTTCGGTCGATCTTATCAGACCGGAACCGCCGCGTGGGGTGAAGAAAATTAACATTTCGGTCCCAGAGTAAGGCAACGGCGAATCCGAGCCGTTGGTCCCCCACGCTGGAGGAACGGGAAATGTTACTCAAAGAAGCCACCGCACGCCTCACCGAAAACGAACTCGTATCGCTCGGCAGCGGCGAAGTCGCCTATGTCCGCAAGATCCGCCAGGAGGAAGTGTCCCGTTGCTTCCCGGAAGCTCCGGACATCGATCCCACAGTTGATCTGTGGGCTCTTTTCGGCGCCGACGGCACCCCCATCCTGTTGACCGACAACCGTTCCAGCACCTTCTTCAAGGCTGCCGAAGACGAGTTGAAAACCGTCAGCCTGCACTGAGTTTGCAGCTGGTCCAGGCGGCAAAATGCCAACGGGCTTTTTCCGCCCAACGCAAAATATAAATAAGCCGTTCGCCAAATCCGACGTGCTCTTAAAGCGGTGCGGCGGCTATAGCGGCACCGGCGGATCTCCCGCTGCAGGTATTCTGCTACCGGGCGTCAAACACCGCTCGTGCTGCCTTGACGTTATCCGCGTTATGGCCGACCCAGTCGACCAGGCCTTGGAGCGCTGGCAACAGGCTCTGCCCCATGGGGGTCAGCTCATATTCCACCCGTGGCGGCACTTCCGCGAAAATCTCCCGGATAACCAGACCGTCCCGCTCCAAGTTGCGGAGCGTGAGTGCCAACATTCTCTCGGAAATAGTGGGTATCGATCTATTTAGCTCCGAAAACCGGGCCCGCTCACCCGGCAGCATGGAGAGCGCAAGCATCACGAAAATACTCCACTTGTCTCCGACCTTTGTGAGCAGCTCACGGAAGGCGATCGGGTCTTCATGGCCGCACAGGAGCCCGGGCGCCAGCTGCTTTTTCGCGATGATCTTCGCCATACTTACTTCCCTGTTCGTAGCAGCGGTGAACGTGCGTTCTTGTGGAGAAACAGCTATCGACGTACAACTTACTTACGAAAGGTTAGCTTAGCACCGAAAGGAAGACAACCGCACTGCGGTCGTCTGGATCAGAGGTAGTACAGCTTTTCGAACGTATAAATCCAGAAGACAGGACGTCATCATGCTTGACCACATCATCCTGACCGTCAGCGACATTAAGGCTTCGTTGGCGTTTTACGAAGCCGTATTGGAGCCGCTGAACATCAGATTTTTCGTGCCCTACAAAGGTGAAAACGGCCACCCTGATCTCTGGGGTTTTGGCGACGGTCAAAGCGCTATTTTCTGGCTGAAGCAAGGGAAACCCAATCCTGACGCTATTCACTGGGGTTTCAAAGCGGTCAGCAACGCCCTTGTGGATAGATTTTATGAAGTGGCCATCGCCGCCGGCGCGCGTGACAATATCTCTCCACGGGCGCGGCTTGAGTATTATCCCGGTTATTACGCCGCCGACGTCATCGATCCTGATGGCTATTCGTTCGAAGTTGTCCACAAGAGCTGATCCCGCCACTGCGGCATGCGGTTGTGCGTGCGGTGCCAGGTGCCGAGTTTGATTGCGCTGCTTGGAGCTGCGGATTGTCGGCATGAAAGGTTAAGGCGGTGGTCAAACCCGCTTAAACGTCAGATAGGCCGAGGAGCGGCCTTCGCGTTTGGCTTTGGCTTCGTAGCGCGTGCCGGGCCAGCCGTCATAAGGTGTGAGCCAGTCGGCGGCGTTTTTCGCCGTCCATTCGAAGCCGCCATGGGCCTTACAGTGCTGCAGCGTCCAGTTGATGTATGTGTCGATGTCGGATGCGAAGCAGAATATTGCGCCGGGCTTCAGGACTCGGTGAAAGCGGGCGAGATTGACCGCGGAGACGAAGCGGCGTTTCCAGTGGCGTGTTTTCGGCCAAGGATCCGGATAGAGCAGGTCGATCTGGTCGAGACAGGCGTCCGGCAGCCAATCGAGCAACTGCGTGGCATCGTCGTTGTAGACGCGGATGTTCTGCACACCCGCTTCCTCGACATGGGCAAGCAGCTTCTGCATCGAATTGACGAAGGGCTCGACACCGATGAAACCGGTCGTCGGGTTTTCCTTGGCCCGGTGGATCAGGTGCTCGCCGCCGCCGAATCCGATTTCGAGCCGCAGTCGTTCAACCTGAACTGGAAACAGCGCCTGGAGAGAAGCAGGCGCAGGCGTGTCGAGATCAACCATGAAGGCGGGCAGTAGGGTTTCCAGCCGCCCTGCCTGCTGGCCACGCAGGGGCTTGCCCTTGCGCCGACCGTAGAAGGCTTCCGTTGCCCGCGATCGGCGCTCGGTATCGTTCATGACATTCAGGCCTTGATGGCTTCCTTGAGCGGCTTCACGAGGTCGAGCTTCTCCCAGGAGAAGGAACCGTCGCGACCGGCCTTGCGGCCAAAGTGGCCATAGGCGGAGGTCTTGGCGTAGATCGGCTTGTTGAGGTCCAGATGGCGGCGGATACCGGTCGGCGACAGGTCCATCACCTTACGGATGGCAGCTTCGACCTGATCCTCGGTGTACTTGCCGGTCTGGTGCAGATCGACATAGATCGACAGCGGCTGGGCAATGCCGATCGCATAGGCGATCTGGATGGTGCAGCGGTCGGAGAGACCGGCGGCAACGACGTTCTTGGCGAGATAGCGGGCTGCATAGGCAGCAGAGCGGTCGACCTTGGTGGTGTCCTTGCCGGAGAAGGCGCCGCCGCCGTGCGGAGCAGCACCGCCGTAGGTGTCGACGATGATCTTGCGGCCTGTCAGGCCGGCGTCGCCATCGGGACCGCCGATGACGAACTTGCCGGTTGGATTGATGTACCAGGCGCAATCGGCAGCGACCGGCAGGTCGCCGAATGCTTCCATGATGTAGGGCTCGACGACCGAGCGGACCTTCTTCGAGTCCCAGCTTTCGTCGAGATGCTGGGTCGACAGAACGATCGAGGTGACTTCTGCAGGCTTGCCGTCGACGTAGCGGACGGTGACCTGGCTCTTTGCATCCGGGCCGAGCTTGCCGGCTTCGCCTTCATGCTTCTTGCGGGCGGTGGCAAGCAGCTGCAGGATCAGGTGCGAATAGTAGATCGGTGCCGGCATAAGGTCCGGCGTTTCGCGGCAGGCGTAACCAAACATGATGCCCTGGTCGCCAGCGCCTTCATCGCCCTGCTTGTCGGACGCGTTGTCGACGCCTTGCGCGATGTCGGCCGACTGCGAGTGCAGCAGGACATCGATCTTCGCCGTCTTCCAGTGAAAGCCTTCCTGCTCGTAGCCGATATCCTTGATCGCCTTGCGGGCAGCTGTCTTGAACTTGGCCGGATTGATGACGTCCTTGCCGTCCTTGTCCTTCTTCATCAGGCTCGGCGGCAGGCGGACCTCACCGGCGATAACCACCCGGTTGGTGGTCGCCAGGGTTTCGCAGGCAATGCGGACACTCCAGGGATCGATGCCGGTCTTTGCGGCTTCACGGTAGACCAGATCGACGATTTCGTCGGAGATGCGGTCACAGACCTTGTCCGGGTGACCTTCGGCAACAGACTCACTGGTAAAGAGGTAGTTGGCACGCATGCGGGAATTCCCCTCAAAGAATAAAGCTGGGTCTGTGTTAGTCAGTTCAAAGCCGAATGACAAGGCACAGAAGGACATGGATATATCTTTATATCCCACTTTCCGGTTAAGATTTTTGCGCCAAACATGCAAAAGGCGGCCAAAATGACCGCCTTTGCGTCTTCATGTATAGCCGGCGCTTACTCGGCGTCGGCTTCGGCAGCCAATGCCTTGACCAGTTCGACGACCTTGCGGCGAACCTTTGCATCGGAAATCTTGACGAAAGCACGATTGAGCTGCAGGCCTTCCGAGGACGACAGGAAGTCCACGACATAGTTGGAGCTCGAGGCTTCAGCCATGCCGCTGGCGGACGTCGAGTGATCGCCCGGTGCGTCTTCAAAGAAGAACGAGACCGGCACGTTGAGGATGCTGGAAATATTCTGAAGACGACTGGCGCCAACGCGGTTGGTGCCCTTTTCGTACTTCTGGATTTGCTGGAACGTGATGCCGAGGCTTTCGCCAAGTTTTTCCTGGCTCATGCCCAGCATGGTGCGACGGAGACGGATCCTGCTACCGACATGGATGTCGATTGGATTCGGCTTCTTCTTATTTTCGATCATTATAATGCCCTAACTAGCTCTGGTTGAATCGGCTTCTTCGCCCCCACTACCCCCGACCATGCTTATATAACGCCACGTTGCAGAGCTATATTCGCTTGATCACCATCTTACGTACAGATTAGCGTCCTGGACCACTATGCATTTTTAGGGGTTTTAGGTCAATTCAGGGCTGAAATAAAACCCATGCGTGAAATCACTGCAATCAGGCCCATGCACGCAAGTGCCAACCAAAAGTACAGAACCCGCAGTTTTTCGCCTATTTTAGTTTGGTCTACGCTACCCAAGGTGGCGTCGACAAATCCCTGCTGGCCAAGATCGAGGCCGGCGACGAGACGTCCATGAGAATCGACCAGAGCAGAAATTCCGCTGTTGGCGCTGCGGACGAGCGGCAGGCCGTATTCGACGGCGCGGACACGGGCCTGCTGAAAATGCTGGTAGGGTCCGGGTGTATTGCCGAACCAGGCATCGTTGGTGACATTGACGATAGCGTCGGCCTTGGCGATATCGGGCGTCATCTCGTCGGGAAAGATGATCTCGTAGCAGAGCAACGGGTAGAGCCGGATGCTCGATGGCAGGGTCAACAGCGAGCGACGGGCGGCAGCGGAAAAACCGCCCGGCATCTCGACGATGTTGGCTATGCCGAAATTCTGGAGGATGCTCTCGAAGGGCACATACTCGCCGAACGGCACCAGGTGCACCTTGTCCGCAGCGCCGATGATCTGGCCGCGGCCATCGATCACGTAGATCGAATTGTAGTAGCGCGGCGGCGTCCCCGGCCCCATGTCCTCGGCCCGCACGGCGCCGGTGATGAGGATCTGGTCGTCGGCGAGGACATCGGCAATGCGGGTCAGGGCGTCCCGGTTGTCGGTCAGGAGAAAGGGGAGCGCCGTTTCCGGCCAGACGATGATGTCAGGCCGCTTGCCACCATCCTGCGGTGGCGCCGCTGACAACGCCAGATGCTTCTCGAAGATCGCGGTGCGATCGCCGTCAGTGTCCTGCTTGGCCTCTTGATCGATGTCGGGCTGGATGACGCGCACGACCGGCGCCTTTGCATCTGCACGGAAGGCAGACTCCGGCTGGTTTAGCGCGTAGTAGCCGTAGCCGAGATGGGCAGCGAACAGGAGAGCCGCGAGTGTAATTCCGGGGATGGCGCCGTTGCGGGTGCCTAACAGCGCCGGCGCCGCAAATACGAAGACGGACAGCACCGTCACCCCCAGCATGCCGATCATGTGGGCCGACTGCATCATCAGCGGCGTCGGCATCATGCCATAGCCGATGGCATTCCAGGGAAAGCCGGTGAAGACGAAACTGCGCAGCCATTCGATAAGCCCAAATGCGAAGGCCAGTGCCGCGATCCGTCCAAGACCGTCGGACCATACGAGCCTCGCCAGCGCGGCGGCGAGCCCGTAGAAGATCGCGAGAAATGCCGGCAGGCCGAGGATCGCCAGAGGCAGGGCCCACGCGAACTGCTCCGCATCGATCATCAGCGCATGGCCGAGCCACCAGAGGCCGGCGACGAAATAGCCGAAACCGAACAGCCAGCCGGTCACGAAAGCTGGCCACAGACGGCGGAGGATGCCGCTGCCTGGAGCGGCAGTGGCGCCGTCAAGCAGCCAGACAAGCAGGGTGAAGGAGACGAACATCGCGGCAAAAAAGCCGAAGGGCGGGAGCGCCAGCACGCCGATAGCGCCGGCACCTATGGCAAGCAGGGCACGCCTGAAACCCCAGACCAGAATGACCCTGTCCGCAAGCCATTCCATGCACGCTCTCCCTTGAAACACCACGAATCAAACCCGTTGCGCAGTGTTTCAAAAAAGGCGCGGTTTGTCCCTTGAAGGCTTACGACAGTAGCTTAGCCGGCTGCGTTGCGATTGACGGCACCGCCATCGGATGGCCCGTCGACAGCCGGATGGTCTTTGTCATTACCGGATGCCTCCACTTCACCCTTGACGGGGCGACGGCGGACCGGATGGCGCTTGCGGGTGATGCGGACGCGCTTGATGCGGCGCGGATCAGCCTCGAGGATCTGAAACTCGAACCCGGGAAGCCCCTGGACAAGCTCGCCGCGAACCGGAATGCGACCGAGCGCCGAGAAGATGAGGCCACCCAGCGTATCGACGTCGTCGACTTCCTCGCTGACATCGAAGTCTGAGCCGATAGCCCGGGCGATGTCTTCGAGTTCGACGCGGGCATCGGCGACGAAGACGTCTTCCGATACCTGCTTGAACATGACCTCTTCGTCGTCGTGCTCGTCGTCGATATCGCCAACGACCATCTCGACGATGTCCTCATGCGAGGCCAGACCGTCGGTTCCACCATATTCGTCGATGACCAACGCCATCTGGGTGCGGTTGACCTGCATGCGCCGAAGCAGGTCGGAGGCCAGCATCGACGGCGGCACGAACAGGATCTTCCTGATGATACCGGCTTCGGCAACGGTCTTGCGAAGATCGACCCGGGCGAGATCGAAGTTCGGCTTGGCGGAACGCGGTGCCTTTTCGGCCTTCTCGGCAGCAACAGCGGCGACCTGCGGATCGATTGCCGCAGCCTTGGCGCCGACCCGGCGCTTGTTGCGCGCCTGCTTGGCAACATAGGAAAGCAGGTCGCGGATGTGCACCATGCCGCGGGGATCGTCGAGCGTATCGCAATAGACGGGCATGCGCGAACGTCCGCTTTCCTCGAACAGGATCATCAGTTCCCCGATGGTCAGGCTCTGGTCGACAGCCTCGATATCGGCACGCGGCACCATGACGTCGGCAACGCGCACCTCCCGGAAGCGCAGGATATTGTGCAGCATCGCCCGTTCGTCGGCCGAAAAACCGTCATCGTCGGTGCCGTTCACCATTAGGGCGTCGGTGAGGTCCTCGCGCAGGCGCGAGCCCTGGGCCGGACGCAGCACGCGCGCCGCACGGCTCCAGAAGGTGGATTGGGATTTGTGCCCCGCCCTGCCGTTGCTACTCGCCGCCTCTTCGGAGGCTGCGTCCTGCTCTTTGGCGTCAGTGGCCGGTTTTGCTGTAAAGTCGCTCATGGTTCCAATCAGATCGGGTCTTGACCCGCATAGGGATCTGATAGGCCAAGTCTCGCCAAAATACGAGTCTCAAGGCCTTCCATCAGTTCGGCGTCTTCATCATTCATATGGTCGTAGCCAAACAGATGCAACAATCCATGCACCATCAGATGGGTGAGATGCTCGTCGACACCCTTGTCGAGATCAACCGCCTCGCGCTCCACCGTCTCGCGGGCGATGATGATATCGCCCAGCATGGGGCCGGGCATGCCGCCCGGAGCAAGCGGAAAAGCCGGGAACGACAGGACATTGGTCGGCTTGTCCTGCTTCCGCCATTCGGCGTTGATCGCCCGGATAGAGGCATCGTCGGTGAAAACCAACGAGAGTTCGGGCTCCATCGATGGAAAAGGCTGATGGACCTCCGTCTGCAGAAAATCTGCGGCATTGCCGAGCACGCGCTCGGCCATTGCCTGAAGTGTTTCCTCGGAGGGCCAGCGGCCCTCCTCGATGCTGATCTGTATGTCCAGTCGGGTCATGGCGTCATGCCGGCATCAGCTCTGCCGATCGGCCTCTTCGCTTTCGGGCGTCGCGTACATCGTATCGTAGGCGCGCACGATGCGGCCGACCAGCGGATGGCGGACGATGTCGGTGTCCTTGAAGCGGATCACCGAAATGCCCTCGACGCCGGTCAACAGCTGCAAAGCCTCGACCAGCCCGGATTTGACGCCGCGCGGCAGATCGATCTGGCTCGGGTCGCCGGTGACGATCATCCGCGAGTTTTCGCCGAGACGGGTAAGGAACATCTTCATCTGCATCGAGGTCGTATTCTGCGCCTCGTCGAGGATGACGGCGGAGTTGGCCAGCGTACGGCCGCGCATGAAGGCGAGCGGCGCGATTTCGATGACACCGGCGATGATCGCCCGCTCGACCTTGTCGCCCGGCATCATGTCGTAGAGCGCGTCATAGAGCGGCCGCAGATAGGGATCGACCTTCTCTTTCATGTCGCCGGGCAGGAAGCCCAGCCGTTCGCCAGCTTCCACAGCCGGGCGCGACAGGATGATCTTTTCGACCGCGCCGCGTTCCAGCAGCTGGCAGGCCTGCGCCACGGCAAGATAGGTCTTGCCCGTACCGGCCGGGCCGCAGCCGAATACCAGTTCCGAGCGTTCGAGTGCGCGGAGATAGGCATCCTGCGTCGGCGTGCGCGCGACGATGGTCTTCTTGCGGGTCGAAACCTGGGCCATGGTCAGCTTGGCCTTGCGCTCCATGGTCGGCAGGATCAGCTGGTCATCGGCCGCCAGCGCCATGCGGATGGCGCCCTCGACATCGGACGGCTCGACGCTGCCACCCTTCTGCAATTTTTCGTAGAGGTAATCGAGAGTGCGCCGGGCCTGGTTGGTGGCCAGCACATCGCCGGTGATGACGACGGAGTTGCCGCGAGCGCGGACGTTGATCTTCAGCCGCTCCTCGAGCAGCTTCAGGTTCTGCTCGAACTGACCGAACAGCTCGCTGGCGAACCTGTTGTTTTCGAAAGTCAGAACGAAGTGATTGGCGTCGGTCGCGGCAGGGGACTGGCGCGGAGTAGAGGAAACCAATTCTTGTGCGTTCAAGCGGTCAAGCTCCTTTGCCAATCTCGGACCTACACCTGCTCTGCAAAGAGACTGTTGGTGCTTGTCCCGGTGATTCGTACATTGATAATGTCACCGATTTGCGATGCCTTTGCATCAACATTCACCGATTGCAGCCACGGAGAGCGACCTATCAACTGTCCTGGCATGCGACCGGGCTTTTCGAGCAACACATCGACCACGCGGCCGACGCAGGCTTCGGCAAATTCCTGCTGCTGGCGCATCAGAAGCGCCTGCAACCGTTCCAGCCGTTCAGCCTTGATCTCTTCGGGCACCTGATCCTTCAAGTCCGCGCCGGGGGTGCCGGGACGCGTCGAATATTTGAACGAGTAGGCCTGTGCATAGCGCACGGCCTTGACGAGGGTGAGCGTATCCTCAAAATCCTCGTCTGTCTCCCCCGGAAAGCCGACGATGAAATCTCCGGACAGGGCAATATCCGGGCGCGCGGCCCGGATGCGCTCGACCAGGGCCAGGTAGTCGGCCGTGGTGTGGCGGCGGTTCATCGCTTTTAGGATGCGGTTGGAGCCTGCCTGCACCGGCAGATGCAGATAGGGCATCAGCATGCGCAGGTCGCGGTGGGCATTGATCAGCCTGTCATCCATGTCGCGCGGATGACTTGTGGTATAGCGCAGCCGCGCCAGACCCGGAATATCGGCAAGCCGATACAGCAGGTCGCCAAGGCTCCATTCCTCGCCATCCGGTCCCTTGCCGTGCCAGGCGTTGACGTTCTGGCCGAGCAGCGTCACTTCGCGCACGCCACCAGCGACCAGTTTCTCCGCCTCGTCGACGATCTGCGACACCGGCCGGGAAACCTCGGAACCGCGCGTGTAAGGCACGACACAGAAGGTGCAGAACTTGTCGCAGCCTTCCTGCACCGTCAGGAACGCCGTGACGCCACGGGCGCGGATTTTGGCGCTTTCGGCCATCGGCAGATGCAGGAACTTGTCTTCGATGGCATATTCCGTATCGACGACGCGCTGGCCTTGCTTGGCGCGACGTAGCGCCTCAGGCAGGCGATGATAGGTCTGCGGACCGATCACCACATCGACGGCGGGCGCCCGACGCAGGATTTCCTCGCCCTCGGCCTGGGCAACGCAGCCGGTGACGCCGATCATCATCTCGCGACCGTCTGCAGCCTTGCGCTTTTTCATGTCGCGAAGCCGGCCGAGCGCCGAATAGACCTTTTCGGCCGCCTTCTCGCGGATATGGCAGGTGTTGAGGAGGACGAGGTCGGCCTCTTCCATGTCGTCGGTCGGCTCGTAGCCGTCCTTGGCCAGCGCGTCGCTCATCCGGGTGGAGTCGTAGACGTTCATCTGGCAGCCGTAGGTCTTGATGAAGACCTTGCGGCTGTTGCTGCCATCACGGGGTTCCGGGGCGATCAGAAGGGCGCTGTCCTGGGTCATGGCGGCTATCTAGTGGTTTTTTGACGGTGTGAAAAGACAATCTTGAGTATCAGGTCTTGTGGCGACCGAGCAGCAGGCCCGAAAGCAGGGCACGAATGCGCTCGGTGACTTCCGCTGCGACCTGCTTGCGGTTGCTGTCGGCGCGATAATCGACCGTCTCGCCGAAATGCACGTCGACATCGATTGCGCCGCAGGCAAGCACGCCCTTCAGCGACGGCAGCATCTCGATGTCTCCCGGCCATGTGGCAACGGGCCGGTGATAACGCCCCATCGGCATGCCGTGGATGCCTGTATAAGCGACCGCGACCGGCTGGACGTGCACCACGCCTTCGGGTGCGGCCGGAAGTGCGGCGGCCGCCGCCCCGAACAGCGAGGACTTCACCTCCAGCAGGCGGTTGCCGTCCGACGTTGTGCCTTCCGGAAACAGAACGACGATCTCGCCGCCGGCCATGCGCTCGGCAATCTCGTTCACCTGCTCGCCCGTCTTGCGCTTCTGCTCGCGGACGACGAAGATCGTCTTCTGCAATCGCGCGAAAAGTCCGAAGATCGGCCAGTCGCGCACCTCGATCTTCGCAATAAAGGCGACATCGGCAACTGCCGACAGCACCAGGATATCCAGCCAGGACGAATGGTTCGATGCCAGCATCAGTGGCCTCCGACGATCCGGCACGCCATGAACGCGGATGTGCAGCCCGAAGGCATAGCAGACGAGGCGGTGCCAGAGGCGCGGCAGGTAGCGGCGCAGCCTCCAGTCAAAATAGAGGCAGACACATTGCAGCGGCAGCAGGAAAACGCTGGCGAGCACCACCAGCAACAGACCGAAGGCAAGGCGAAGCCGGTGGATCAAGGCCGTGCCTCATCAAGTGTTTTCGGATGCGTACCTACCACCTCACCGCAAAGCTGCGGTTTCCGAATGCATAAGCTTCGTCCGGCCCTGTCGCAGACATCAGGCACTCAGTGCTCGTCCTTCTTGATCGGCACGCCATAAAGCTCGAGCCGGTGGCCTACCAGGCGAAAGCCGTGCTCGCGCGCTATACGTTCCTGCAGGGCCTCGATTTCCGGCGAATGGAACTCGACGACGTCGCCGGTCTTCAGGTCGATCAGGTGGTCGTGGTGCTCTTCCGGAACCGTCTCGTAGCGCGAACGGCCGTCTCGAAAATCGTGGCGGGTGATAATGCCGGCGTCCTCGAACAGCTTTACCGTGCGGTAGACCGTCGAGATGGAGATTTTCGAATCGATCTTCACCGAACGGCGATGCAGTTCCTCCACATCGGGATGATCCTCGGCATCCGCAATGATTCGAGCGATGACGCGCCGCTGCTCGGTCATGCGCATGCCGCGTTCGGCACAGAGCTCCTCGAGCGATTTGGCAATATCTGTCATCGATGTCGTCTTCTGGCCCGTGGATCCGACCCTAGGGACTAGCGAAGATCGCGGCGCATGACAAGCGCCGTCGATTTTGTACCGGATGCATCCGTGTAATAGGCCTTACGCTCGCCAACCGTGGCGAAGCCCAGCTTGCGGTAGAGCCCGACTGCCGCAACATTGCCAGCATCGACCTCCAGAAACATGCTTTCACCGCCGCGCCGGTGCGCCTCGCGCATCGCCGCCTGCATCAACCGCCAGCCGAGACCGGCGCGACCGAGCTTCGGCTGCACCGCAACCGTGAGGATCTCCGCCTCGTCGGCGACATGGCGAGCCAGCACGAAACCGCAAAGTGCCGGCTTGCCGTTGGTCTGGCGGGCGACAAAGCCGAACACCGGCTCCTGCGACAGCAGGCTGTGGAATTCGCCTGTGCCCCAGGCTTTCGGAAAGCGGGCGCTGTGCAGCGCGGATACGTCGGCGCAATCGCGCGAGACCATGGCAACGATCTCGTAATCCGGCTTGCTTCTAAGGAATGACGGCAGCATCGCCTATTGCCTCGCGACGGCAAAGCCGAGCTGCGGCTTGGCATCGGGGCCGCGCAGATAAAGCGGCTTCGGCTTCTCGCCGACAAGCATTTTTGCACCCAGCCGCGCAACATGCGAGATCGGAAAGGCATTGCCAGCCGCGTCTGCCGGCGCATCCTCCGCCGTGGAGCTCAAAAGCGGCACGGCCGAGCCGGCCAACAGGCCATCGAACTCGGCGGCCAGCGCTCGAGCATCCTGCACTAGCACCGCCGCAGACTCGCTAAGAGGCATTCCGTCGGCACCGAATGTCTGCAGGTAGACTTCGCCCCGCTTGGCGTCCATTGCCACCAGCATCGGCCGGCCCGCAGCCTTCGGGCGATGGGCAGCCGCGATCACCTCGAGTGTCGTGACGCCGACAGCCGGGATGCCGAGCGCAAGGGCAAAGCCACGGGCCGCAGCGACGCCGACCCGGATGCCGGTGAAGGAGCCGGGACCGACAGTCACCGCGATCCGCTCGACTGCATCGAGCTTCAGGCCAGCCTTGTCGAGCACACGATCGACCAGCGCGATGAGATGCTCGGCATGGCCCTTACCGATGGTTTCGGTAATTTCGGCGAGCACGCGGTCGCCGTCGCTGTCATAGACGGCGGCGGCGCAATCGATGCCTGCGGTATCCAGCGCCAGTACGATCATTTTCGACGTTTCCGGAAAATCCCGATCAGACCGCTTCGACTTCCAGCACTTCGGGCACGAAATGGCGGAGGAGGTTCTGGACGCCGTGCTTCAGCGTGGCGGTGGACGAAGGGCAGCCGGCGCATGAGCCTTTCATGTTGAGAAAGACGGTGCCATCCCGGAAGCCGCGGAAAGTGATGTCGCCCCCATCCTGGGCGACGGCCGGACGGACACGGGTCTCCAGCAGTTCCTTGATCGTCAAGACGATGGACTCATCGCCCTCGGCGAAGAACTCGCCATCGGCATCCGTGACTTCCGACAATGCCGAGGACGTGCCCATGACGGGCTTGCCGGACATGAAATGCTCCATGATCGAGCCGAGGATAGCTGGCTTCAGATGCTGCCATTCCTGATCATCCTTGGAGACGCTGATGAAATCATAGCCGAAATAGACGCCGGTGACTCCGGGCACGGTGAACAGGCGGGCCGCGAGTGGCGAAACCTGCGCGTCGGCGGCGCTGCGGAACTCCGCCGTGCCATTTTCCATGACAACCTTGCCAGGCAGGAATTTCAGCGTTGCGGGGTTCGGCGTGGACTCGGTCTGAATGAACATCGTCATCTCCATGACGGCGGCATGAGCCTGTCCGTCGTTTAGAACTCTTCAAAAGAAAATAGGCCTTTTCGGCCAACCAATCAAGACCGCCACACTCAACAAATCGGCAACGGGATCAGCAAAGAGCGTCGATTTCCTCGTTTGTCAGCGAATCCGGCAGCACCGTGACCGGGATCGGGAAGGCTGCGGAGCGACCGGCGACGGACGATACCAGCGGCCCCGGACCTTCCTTGTTCGATCCCGCTGCCAGAACAAGAATGGCGACGTCGCGGTCCTCGTCGATCACTGCATTCAGCTGTTCCGCAACATCGCCCTCGCGGATGACCGTTTCGGGCTCGATGCCGATGGTTTCCCGCACAAGCTGGGCAGCCTTGGCGACAACAGCTTCGGCCTCCTCGCGCGCTTCCGCGCGCATGATTTCCTCGACCCCCAGCCACTGCTGGAAATCACCATCGGGAATGACGTAGAGCAGCAGCAGACCGCCATTGGAATTCTTCGCCCGCCGGCCAGCGTAGTGCACCGCACGCTGGCATTCCGGAGTGCCGTCGATCACCGCCATGAACTTGCGGCGATGGCCTTCTAGCCGTGAAAGTCGCTGTGATACCATGGCCGGACTCTGACACGTGATGGCCGATTTTTGCAAGCCCCCGTCTTCTCCTTCTCCCCAGCAGGGAGAAGGAGACTGGACACGTGACCTAGGAGATGAAGCCGACGATATCGCGGACCTGCTGCATGGTGACTTCGGCCCGGGCCCGGGCCCTTGCTCCACCATCGCGCAGCACGGCATCGATATGACCGGGGTCGGCCATCAGCCGGCGCATTTCGCCGGTGATCGGCGCCAGGGTAGCAACCGCGACATCGACCAGCGCCGGCTTGAAAACCGAGAACTGCTGGCCGCCGAATTCGGCGAGGACCTCCGCCTTGGTCTTGTCGGCAAGTGCTGCGTAGATGCCGACGAGATTGTCGGCTTCCGGGCGCCCGGCAAGTCCGGCGATCTCGCTCGGCAAGCCATCCGGATCGGTCTTCGCCTTGCGGATCTTCTTGGAGATGGTCTCCTCGTCGTCCATCAGGTTGATGCGCGACAGGTCCGATGGATCCGACTTCGACATCTTCTTGGAGCCATCCTTCAGCGACATGACACGCGGCGCAGGGCCATCGATCAGCGGTTCCACCAGCGGGAAGAAGGCATGCACCGGCTGTTCGCCAACGACGATATCAAGCCCGGTGCCAGCGCGGCGGATGTGCTCGGCGTAGTCGATGTTGAACTTCATGGCGATGTCGCGGGCAAGCTCCAGATGCTGCTTCTGGTCATCGCCGACGGGCACATGCGTGCCGCGATAGACGAGAATATCGGCCGCCATCAGGCTTGGATAGGCGTAGAGCCCGAGCGAGGCATTTTCACGATCCTTGCCAGCCTTGTCCTTGAACTGCGTCATGCGGTTCATCCAGCCGATGCGGGCAACGCAATTGAAGATCCAGGCGAGTTCGGCGTGCTGGGGCACGGACGACTGGGCGAAGACGATATGCTTTTCGGGGTCGATGCCGGCAGCGAGAAAAGCTGCGGTAATCGAGCGGATCTGGCCAGGCATGTCGTCGTGGACGAGTTGCGCAGTCAATGCGTGCATGTCGACGACGCAGTAGATGCAGTCGTTATTGTCCTGCAGCGCTACGAATTTCTTGATGGCGCCGAGATAATTACCGAGATGCAGGTTGCCGGTCGGCTGGACGCCGGAAAATACGAGTTTCTTGAATTCGGTCATGTCGTCCTCAATAGGCTTGTGGAAGGCCCCAGGGCTTTTCCGCCCATGTTGCAACATCGCGGCTTATGCACGGCGACAACCTGCCGAGCAAGAGGGATCTCAGGCAGAATGCTCGATCAGATCCCAGCGGTTGCCATAGGGATCGGCAAACACCGCGACCGTGCCATAGATTTCGCGCCGGGGCGCCTCCAGGAAGGTGACGCCCTTGTCCAGCATGGTGGCGTGATCGCGGGCGAAATCGCTGGTCTTCAGGAAAAAGCCGACGCGACCGCCGGTTTGGTTGCCGATTGCCGCACGCTGATCTTCACCCTCCGCCCTCGCCAGCAGCAACGCTGCCCCATCCTTGCCCGGAGGCCGCACCACGACCCAGCGCTTGCCATCGTCCTGGACCTCATCCTGCTGGCAATCAAATCCAAGCGCGTCGCAATAAAATGCCTTTGCAGCATCGTAATCGTCGACAACGAGGGTGACGAGAAAGACGGATCGGTCGGACATGTCGGGCTCTCTGTTATCTGGACGATGGTGTCGTGGGTTACTTAGGGCGGACGCCCACCGTCGAGTTAGGCAAAGGGTCGTCGGGATATCGACGGCCACCATACTTTACGGGCGTTGTCGGCGGAACTAAAGGAAGCATATGCCGAACATTCAAATCGATCGCGTCCATATTTCGGATGCTGAAGACCTCATCGAGGCAAACAGGAAGAGCAGAGCTTTTCATGCGCCCTGGATTGCTCCATTCACGGATATGGATGGCTTCGACGCGTGGTACGCCAGGACGATAACCGGACCCAACCTCGGCTTCGTCGCACGCGAGCGAGCAAGCGGTTCCATCGTCGGCGTGGTGAATATCAGCGAGATTGTTTGGGGCGCGTTCCGAAGCGGATACCTCAGCTATTACGGCATTTCCGGGCTTTCGCGGAAAGGCTTCATGACCGAGGCGGTCGATAGCGTCTGCAAACACGCTTTCGCGGAAATTGGTTTGCATCGGCTGGAAGCAAACATCCAGCCGGATAATGTTGCGTCACTGGCCCTGGTGCGGCGAGCCGGATTTCAGCGCGAAGGCTTTTCCGAAAGATACCTCAAGATCGCCGGCGAATGGCGCGACCATGAGCGGTGGGCGAGGCTATCCAGCTAGAGGGCACCGCACCATTGCAGTGCGGCGCCCCGAGTTTGCCTTAGCCAGCAGACACGCCGTCGAGGGCCCTGAGGACATCTTCGGTAAGCTGAAGGTCGGCAGCAGCCAGATTTTCCTTGAGATGCCCGACGGACGAGGTGCCAGGAATGAGCAGGATGTTGGGAGAGCGGCGGAGGAGCCAGGCAAGGGCAACCTGCATCGGCGTGGCGCCAAGGCTCGCAGCGACGCTGTCGAGAGCCGAGGACTGCAGCGGGCTGAAACCACCAAGCGGAAAGAACGGCACATAGGCGATGCCGTCGCGGGCGAGATCGTCGATCAGCGCGTCGTCGCTGCGGTGGGCGAGATTGTACATGTTCTGGATGCAGACGATGTCTGCGATACGCCGGCCTTCGGCAATCTGCGTCGGGGTGGCATTGCTGAGCCCGATGTGGCGTACGAGGCCCTGGCGCTGCAGGTCGGCCAATACGGTCATGGGCGCCTCGAGCGAGCCTTCGGCCGGCCCATGGGCGCTGAACATCAGGCGCAGGTTGACGACATCGAGCACATCGAGGCCAAGGTTGCGCAGATTGTCGTGCACGGCCTCGGTCAACTCGGCAGCAGAGAAGGCCGGGTTCCACGATGCGTCCGAGCCACGCTTGGCACCGATCTTGGTGACGATCACCAGATCGTCGGCATAGGGGTGAAGCGCCTCGCGGATCAATTGGTTGGTGATATGCGGACCGTAGAAGTCGCTGGTGTCGATGTGATCGACCCCGGCCTCGACAGCGGCGCGGAGCACAGCGATGGCGGCGTCACGATCACGGGGCGGCCCGAACACGCCGGGTCCGGCAAGCTGCATGGCGCCGTAGCCCATGCGTTTGACGCTGTGACTGCCGAGAGTGAATGTGTCTGGCTGATGGGTAGCGGACATGGCTTTCTCCTGTGAAGCAGGAGGTAGAAATAGGGCTCGCTGCCCCATCTGGAAATAACCGCAATCCGCACAGGCTGTGCGGCATCGTGAACAATGACGGCGCCCGCCCCCATGGCATGATGGAGTACCGAGCGCTGCACGAAAGCGGCAACATCAGCGTATCTGCAGGCTCACCCAATAGAGCATCAGCATGCTGAGGAGTGTCAGCGAGACCTGCTTAAACCGTCTTACCCTTTTTGTGCGGACACCTGTCCAATCGTACTGCATCAAGCAGCCCTCTCCTTATCGCGTCCTCAGCAATCATTGCCATGGAGCGCGGCAGCAGCGAGCCGCATCCTCGCCTGAGCTTGGTATATTACGAAACTTGCGTATAGCATTTGTACCGCTTTCAGCTTCGTGCAACGCCTATGAAGACTGAGACGGGGCGGCACGTTTACGCACGACCATCATCAGGTTTTCCTTGGGACGCAGCGTGACTTTCATGATGGCCTTCTTATCTGCCGCACCATGATTGCCGAGCCTCAGCGCTGGCAAGAGTACAGCGAGGATAGCGACGGCCTCCATGACGGCGAAAGCATTGCCGATACAGACCCGTGGCCCTGCCCCGAACGGCATGTAGGCGTAACGGTGGCGGGCCTTGGCGGCATCCGGGGCAAACCGAGCGGGATCGAATGTCTCGGGATCGGACCAGAGCGACGGATGACGATGGAGTGCGTAGATCGGCACGTAGATATCCGCACCTGCCGGGATCCTGAATTCGCCCAGTGCGAACTCACGCAAGGCCGTCCGGGTGATGATGGGAGCCGGCGGATAGAGCCGCATGGCCTCCGAGAAGACTTGCCTGGTGTAGCCGAGCCTCGCGACGTGTTCCGGGCGCAGCGGGCCTCCCCCGGTCACCGTTGCGATTTCCGCGAGGACAGCGGCCTCATATTCCGGGTGCTTTGCCAGGAGATGGAGTGTCCAGGCAAGGCCCAGCGCCGTCGTCTCGTGTCCAGCCGTAATGAAGGTCATGAGGTTATCAACGATTTCGCCGTCGCTCATGCTACGGCCGCTTTCCGGATCGGAGGCGGAGAGCAGCATCGATACGAGGTCGTAACGGGCATCGGGCGCAACCCGGCGCTCGGCGATGACCCTGGCGAGGCTCGAGCGCAAAAACGCCACTGCATCCCGCGCCTTGCCGCGACCGGGAAAGGGAACCCATTCCGGAGCGCCGAGCATGGCGAGTGCGAATGTCCAACCGCTAGGTTTCAGGTAGTCGGTGATCCCCTGCTCGACCCGCGCCACGTCGATTCCATGGCCGCCCGACATCATGGTCTCGACGATAATGTCGAAGGTGGTGCGCATCATTTCGTGGCCGATATCGACGGTGCTGCCCTCGGCTGCCAGAAGCCGGTCCCGGGTGGTTTCCGCCGCTGCGATCATGGCGGGTTGCAGTTCGACAAGCCGATCATGGCGAAATGCGCCGGCGACTGCCTGTCGCTGCCATTTCCAGTGCGACCCGTCGGCAGTGAGAAGCCCTTCGCCGAGGGCCGGACCCAGCGCCCTGCGCACATTCTCGCCCTTGCTCAGCGCATCCGCATTGCCAACGAGAGCTTCGTGAATGAGGACGGGATCGGTGAGATAGACATGAGTCTTGCCGGCGCGCTTGGCGAAAACCACGCGTTCCGTGAACACTTGCGGGGGCAAGGCCTGCAGCGGATTTCTGATCACCGCGACAATTGCTGCGGCGGTGGACCGGCGGGGAATAAACGGCAAGTTGGACGATGAGGGCACTGCGGTTGCGGCTTGCATGCCTGGCTCCTTGTTCGAACGCAGAAACTGCGATAGCGTCTACCTTAAGGTGATTACCTTAAAGAGAAATAAGGTGAATACCTTATATTTGCAAGGGGCGGATATGGTCGATGGTGATTTGCCGGCAGGAAAGTCGAAGAAACGCATGCCCACGCGCGACAGGATCCTGGTCGCAGCGCTTTCGCTGTTCAATGAAAAGAGCCCCGGTCGTGTGACTACAGCCGAGATTGCCGGCATGGTCGGGATCAACGAGGGAAACCTTTATTACCACTTCCGCACCAAGGAGTCGCTGATCACCAGCCTGTTTTCAGGGTTCGAGACGGCGGCGGCCGGCTTTGTCACGAGCGCGCACTCCGCTCCTGCCAACGATCCGGCGAGCTATCCCGGCCTTCTGCGCCAGTGGTTTTCGCTCGTTTGGGACTATCGCTTCCTGTTTCGCGACCTTGTCGACCTGCTTGCGGTTGCTCCATCGCTCGCCGAGGCAATCCGGAGTGTCAGCACGCTGATGGGCCACGCGCTGGACGAAATCCTGAAGCGTATGGAAAGCGAGGCCCTGATCACCGTACCAGCCGACGACAGGGCGCCTCTGCTGGCAAATGTGTGGATCGTCGCCACCTACTGGGCCGTGTATCTCAACCTGCAGCAGCGGGTATCGGCGCTCGGAGAGGAGCACCTGGACTGGGGTATCAACCAGGTATCCGCGCTTTTCCGCCCTTATCTCAGCCCCGCCGCAAGGCAGGCATTCGAAGAAATCCGCGAGACAACCCTGTCGCCCCAGGCAGTCGTCACGCTGTAGGCCCCTCATCCTTTGCCACCGGCTTGCGATTGAGGTTTCGGCGAATCATGCCAAGATTTGCGCCGCCGATGAGGAAGGCGGTGGCGAAATAGACAACCATCGAAATGGCGATCAACAAGCCGAGAGTGCCGAGCTTGGTCGGTAGCGATGCACTGGACGCCAGTTCGGGTGCCCAGCGCTGCTTCAGATAAAAGATGACGGCACCCATGACGCAGGCGGCCACGACCAGCAGCGCGGCACGGCGGGCCAGCGCCCATTCCCACACCAGGTGGCCGCGACGCAGGAGCGTGCCAAACAGCAGTACCGTGCTGATCCAGCCTGCCGTCGCCTCGGCCACTGCAATGCCGGGAGCGCCCATATGCGGGAATAGGGTCAGCGCCGTGGCGCAGTTCACAGCGACGGCGACAGCGGAAAAGCGCATCGGCGTTTTCGTATCCTCGCGGGCGTAAAAGCCCGGCTGCAGCGCCTTGATCATGACGAAGGCAGGCAGGCCGATGCCGTAGATGGCAAGGATAGCGCCGACGACGGCGGTGTTCTGCGCGTGGAAAGCGCCGCGCTCGTAGAGCAGCCGGATGATCTCGTCGGAGAGGATCCACAACGCGAAGGCGGCGGGAATGGTCATGAACAGCACGAATTCGATCGAGCGGTTCTGCAGGTTGCCGGCCTCGCGCAGGTTGCCGCCCTTCAGCGAACGGGCAAGTTCCGGCAGCAGCACGACGCCGACTGCGACGCCGACGACACCGAGCGGCAGCTGGTAGATGCGGTCGGCATATTGCAGGGCGGCGATGGCGCCTTCCTGGCTGGAGGCGATGGCCTGGCCGATCATCTGGTTGATCTGGGTAATGCCGCCGGTAATCGCGGCAGGAACTGCCAGAATAAGCAGCCGCTTGACGTTGGGCGTGATTTTCGGAAAGCGGATACCGATCGAGATGCCGGCATGCAGCACGCCGAAATAGACGACAGCCAGCTGCAGGATGCCGGCGACCAGCACACCCCAGGACATATACCAGGCAGTCGAAAGCGGTGGCGCGCCGACATAGAGCGCGTAGAGCAGCGCGCCGATCATCACCACGTTGAGGAAAACCGGCGCGATGGCGGCAGCGAAGAAATGATGCAGCGAATTCAGCATGCCGCTCATCATCGCCGTCAGCGACATGCACATCAGATACGGGAACATCACTGCCGCCATGCGCACCGTGATCGACATCTTGTCGGCATCGTCGGCAAAGCCCGGCGCGATGACAAATCGAACCAGCAGCGGCATGCAGAGTTCCATCACCACGGTGATGAGGAACAGCACGGAAAACAGCACGCCAAAGACTTCCTCGGAAAACCGCTTTGCGCCGTCGATGCCGTTCGCCTCGATCTCCTTGGCAAAAAGAGGCACGAAGGCGGCATTGAAAGCGCCCTCTGCAAAGAGCCGGCGAAACAGGTTGGGAAAACGGAAGGCGGCGTAGAAGACGTCGGCCATCGGCCCGGTACCGAGCGCTGCCGCCATCAGTGTTTCGCGGGCGAAACCAAACATGCGGCTGCCGAGCGTCGCGCCACCGACGGTCGCAAATTTACGTACGAGACTCATGCTGCGGAACCGGCCTTTTCTTCATGATCGTCGAGCGGCGTCTCCGAGGGGGCGATAATGCCCGACGGCATGCGCTGGCGCAGCTCGTCCTCCTCGCCAGCCATCACAGCCTTCAGCCGGGCGATGATGTTGCCGCGCTTGTTCTCGTTGGAAATCTTCTGGCCGACGAGATCGGTGACGTAGAACGTATCGATGACCTTTTCACCGAAGGTCGTGATGCGGGCCGACTGGATGTCCAGCGACAGATCGGAGAGGACCGCCGTCACCTCCGACAAAAGTCCGGTCCGGTCGAGACCCTCGACCTCGACGACGGTGAACTTGTTCGACAGGCTGTTGGAGATCGTTGCCGACGGTGAGACGACGAACGCCTTGCTCTTGCGCTTGAGCTTGGTGCGATTGGCGATCACCTCGGGAAGAAGCTTGCGACCGGACAAAACGTCCTCGATCATCTTGCCGATGGTGGCAGCACGACGCAACTCGTCGGCATCGTCCGGAAACTCGCGACTGACATGGATGGTGTCGAGCGCACGGCCGTCAGCCGTGGTGAAAATCTGCGCGTTGACGATGTTGGCGCCGGACGCCGCACAGGCACCGGCAATCACCGCCAGCAGGCGCGGATGGTCGGGCGACAGGACCGTGATCTCGGTAATGGCGTGGAAACTATCGGTCCGGACCATGGTCGCCAGCACCTGTCCGGCCTTGTCTGTCTGGCGAATGAACCCGGTATGGCGGATCTGGTCTTCCAGGGAGACGGACAGCAGATAGGGCTGGTAGTGCAGCTTGACGTAGGCTTCGCGGTCGTGCTCGCTCCAGTCGGACAGCGCATTGAACAACGCCTCGGCAGCGTATTTGGCGCGTTCGTTTCGCGACACTTCCGAAAAGCCGCCAGCCAGGAGCAGCTCTGTCTCGTAGTATAGCGTGCGCAGCAGCTGGCCCTTCCAGCCGTTCCAGACCCCGGGGCCAACGGCGCGGATGTCGCAGACGGTCAGGATGACCAGCATCTTCAACCGCTCGAGAGACTGCACACGGTCAGCAAAATCGATAATCGTCTTGCGGTCGTTGAGGTCGCGGGTCTGGGCTACCATCGACATCGTCAGATGTTCCTCGATCAGCCAGACGACAAGTTCGGTCTGCTTCGGCGACAGGCCGAAGCGCGCCGCCAGTTTGCGGGCGACCCTTGCGCCGGCAATCGAGTGATCCTCGAGCCGACCCTTGGCGACATCGTGCAGCAGCACGGCGACGTAGAGGGCCTCGCGATCCTCGACATGGGGCATCAGCTTGTTCACGAGCGGATGAATTTCCTCGGCCTTGCCCTTGTCGATCTCCGACAGGATGGCAACGGCGCGGATCAGGTGCTCGTCGACCGTGTAGTGGTGATACATGCTGAACTGCATCATCGCGACGATCTTGCCGAACTCGGGAATGAAGCGGCCGAGCACGCCGGCCTCGTTCATCCGGCGCAGGATCAGCGCCGGATCGCGGGGCGAGGTCAGGATCGACAGGAACAGCCGGTTGGCTTCCTCGTCCTCGCGCAGCCGGATATCGATCAGCGACAGCGAGCGTGTCACCAGCTTCAGCGCATCGGGGTGGAATTCCAAATTGTTGATGTCGGCGACATGAAACAGCCGGATCAGGCTGACAGGATCCCGCTTGAAAACATCGGGATTGGCGAGCGCGATGCGGCCGCGATCCTCGACGAACTCGATAGAGCCGGCGATCTTGCGCGAGCGGTGGGTGAAGCGGCTGAGCACGCCGGACAGCCCCGGCGTTGCCTTGGCCTGCTCGTCCTCCAGAGCGGCACAAAGGATGCGCGTGAGATCGCCGACATCCTTGGTCACCAGGAAATAGTGCTTCATGAAACGTTCGACAGCAGAAAGACCGGGACGGGCGTGATAGCCGAGCGCCTCGGCGATTTCGCGCTGGATGTCGAATGACAGCCGCTCCTCAGCCTTGTTGGTGAGGAAATGCATGTGGCAGCGCACCGCCCAGAGAAAATCGTCGGCCTTTTCGAACAGCCGGTATTCGCTCTTCGAGAGTACGCCAAGCTTGACGAGTTCGATCGTGTTGCGGACGTGATAATAGTATTTCGAGATCCAGAACAGCGTGTGCAGGTCGCGCAGACCGCCTTTGCCTTCCTTGACGTTGGGTTCAACCAGATAGCGGGTATCGCCGGCCTTGCGATGACGCTCGTCGCGCTCGGCCAGTTTGGCAGCAACGAATTCCGGCCCGGTGCCGATGACGATTTCCTTGTCGAAGCGCCCCTCGAGCTCGGTCGCCAGAGGCCGGTAACCGCAAATGAAGCGGGTTTCGAGAATGGCGGTGCGGATCGTCATGTCCGACTTCGACAGGCGAATGCACTCTTCGATGGTTCGGGTGGCGTGACCGACCTTGAAGCCCATGTCCCAGAGAACATAAAGCACGAACTCGACGGCCTTGTGGGTATCGTCCTCGGGCTTTGGCTGGAACAGGAACAGCAGGTCGATGTCGGATCCCGGCGCCAGCGTGTCGCGACCGTAGCCACCGACCGCGGCGACGGCGAACTTGTCCTTCTGGCCGGGGTAGACCTGCGTGACCGCGACATCATAGAGGATGGTGATCAGCTGGTCCTGCAGCCAGGAAATCTCGTGCGCGCAGTCGAGACCGCTGCCATGGGCAAAGAGCCGCAACCGGGCGCGCTCGCGTGCCTCCTGGCTGGCCCTTTTTAGAGGCGGCAAAAGCGCGTTGCGCAGGTCTATCCGGGTGCCCTTGTGTGCGGCGATGACGGCGTCGCATTCGGCCCTGACGGCGGTCACGTCCAGAATGCCGGGATAATCGATGACAGCCATCCTGCGCCGGCCAAGGTGCTTCTCGTTGTCGGCCATCCTCTGCTGGAGCGCCTCACTCTTCGTTGCCATGCGCTATAGCCCTTCTGACTCGCCGATGACAGGCATCATAAAAACCAGAGTGTTTATATTTGACGAAGGTGGACGAAGCCGGTCGCGGGGAGCATCCGTGCACACCTGATGTCCCGCCTAGGCTTCACTGCGGCCTTCAGCGATATTCTTTGCCTCGATAGCCTTCATGTCATTGATATGATAGAGGATCTGTCGAGACTGCGCACCGATTTGTGCCAGCAGTTCGCGGTCGCACTCCCAATAACCGGCAGCCGAAATGCGGGTGGAAATATCCGAGATGCGGCCGCAAGCAAGCACGATGTCAAGCAGGCCACGGGCGGAATGCCACTCGATGGTCGCTTCCGGCTTCGGTCGCGCTTCGGGCATGACGAAACGGTCGGAGAGATTTCGAACTTCGGTGAGCAGTTTTTCGATATGCATGACGCGATCCCGTTTCCGACTTCAGCCGGCCTCACTGAGCTTCTTCTTCAATTCGTAGAGCGCGTCAAGCGCCGCGCGCGGTGTCAGGTCATCGAGGTCGATGGCCCTCAACGCCTCTTCGACCTTGGACGTTCCCCGTGCGCGGGACGCCTCGTCGCGGCGAACCGCCACCTGGAACAGCGGCAGGTCGTCGATCAGCGAGGATGCCGGGTTCTTGCGGTCGGCGTCCTCAAGCCTCGTCAGGACATCGCGGGCGCGCTCCACGACGGAAGCCGGCAGACCGGCCAGTCGCGCCACCTGGATTCCGTAGGAGCGATCGGCGGCACCCGGTCCGACCTCGTGGAGGAAGATAACCTCGCCATCCCACTCCCGGACCCGCATCGTAGCGTTGGCCAGACGCCCGAGTTTTTCCGACAGTGCGGTCAATTCGTGAAAATGTGTGGCAAACAGGCCCCGGCAACGATTGCCTTCGTGCAGGTGCTCGACCGCTGCCCATGCGATCGACAAGCCATCGAAAGTCGCAGTGCCACGGCCGATTTCATCCAGGATGACCAGCGAACGGTCGCTGGCCTGGTTGAGGATGGCCGCTGTCTCGACCATTTCGACCATGAAGGTCGAGCGCCCGCGGGCAAGATCGTCAGATGCACCGACGCGCGAAAACAAGCGGTCGACGATGCCGATATGGGCCGACGTTGCCGGCACGAAGCAGCCCATCTGGGCGAGAATGGCAATCAGCGCATTCTGGCGCAGGAAGGTCGACTTGCCGCCCATGTTCGGGCCGGTCAGCAGCCAGATGGCGCCGTCCCGCGCCCCATCGCGCGGTGAGAGATCACAGTTGTTAGCGACGAAAGGACCTGCCGACTGGCGACGCAGGGCCTGCTCGACCACCGGATGGCGGCCGCCACCGATGGCAAACATTTTCGAATCGTCCACCGTTGGCCGGCAGTAGGCCTGCTCTTCGGCCAGCAACGCCAGGCCGGCGGCGACATCGATGACGGCGAGCGCCCGGGCACCTGCCTTGATCGCCTCGGCCTTGCGAACCACGGCTGCCACCATTTCGTCGAAAGCCTTCAGTTCGATCGCCAGCGCCTGGCCGCCGGCATTGGCAATACGGCTTTCGAGATCGGCCAGTTCCGGCGTCGTGAATCGCATGGCATTCGCCATCGACTGGCGATGGATGAAGCGTCCCTTGGCCTCTGGTGTATCGATCATCGGGCCGGCACTGCCGGCGGTGACTTCGATGAAATAGCCGAGCACATTGTTGTGCTTGATCTTCAGTGACTTGATGCCGGTTTCCTCGGCATATTGCAGCTGCAGCCCGGCGATCACCCGGCGCGACTGATCGCGCAGGGCCCGGACCGCATCGAGATCAGCATCGGCACCCTGTCGCAGAAAGCCGCCATCACGCTTCAACAGCGGCAGCTCATCGGCGAGCGTGCCGGTGAGCAGCGATTCGAGCTCTTTCGGCAGCGTCTTCAGCCCGGCAAGAGCATCGTCGAGTTCGCCCGGCAGCAGCGCTGCGCCCAGCATCTCGGCAATCGCGAAAGCCGCGCCCAGCCCCTTGGCAATCGCAAACAGGTCGCGTGGTCCGCCCCGGTCGAGCGCCAGTCGCGAGAGGGCGCGGGGCATATCCGGCACGTGCTTCAAGGCTGACCGCAGATCGCTGCAGAGGGAGGGCTCCTCGAGCAGGAAGCCTATCGAATCAAGCCGGGCATTGATACGCGCGGGATCCGTCAGCGGTGACATCAGCCGTTCGGCCAGCAACCGAGCACCGCCGCCTGTCACGGTGCGATCGACGGCTTTCAGCAGCGTGCCGTTGCGGTCTCCAGACTGGGTCCGTACCAGTTCCAGATTGGCGCGGGTGGCGGGATCGATGAACAGCGTCGAGGCGCCGCTTTCGCGCTCCGGCCGGCCGAGTGGCGGGCGCTCGGCGATCTGGGTCTTTTCGACATAGGCAACGGCTGCAGCAGCGGCGGCAAGCTCGGCGCGGGTAAAGCTGCCAAATCCGTCGAGCGTCGCGACGTTAAAATAGCGGGTGATACGTCCTTCGGCACTGGCGCTATCGAACAGCACCGATGGCTGCGGCACCGCCACGCGCCCCAGCACATCGAACACGGGCTTGAGCTCCGGATCGTGAAACATCGTGTCGGGCAGGATCAACTCGCGCGGATCGATGCGGATGATGTCGGAGAGCAGACGCGACTGATCGGTCTCGGCCAGCCGGAAAATGCCGGTCGAGATGTCGATCCAGGCGAGCGCCAGCTGCGGCTCGCTGCCGCCACGGATGCGGGTGAGTGCCATCAGATAATTGGATTCGGACGGCGAAAGCAGTTTTTCCTCGGTGATCGTGCCTGGCGTCACCAGCCGCACGACATCCCGCCTGACGACGGATTTGCCACCGCGCTTCTTTGCCTCGGCCGGGTCTTCGATCTGCTCGCAGACGGCGACACGGAAGCCCAACGAGATCAGCTTCTGCAGGTAATCGTCGGAGGCGTGAACCGGCACGCCGCACATCGGGATATCCTGCCCCATGTGCTGGCCGCGTTTCGTCAGCGTGATGCCCAGAGCGCGCGACGCCTCGACGGCATCCTCGAAGAACAACTCGTAGAAATCGCCCATGCGATAGAACAGCAGCGAACCGGGATTGTTCGCCTTGATCTCTATGTACTGCTCCATCATCGGCGTTGCCGACGCGCGGCTTGCGTCAGTGGCAAGCTCGCTTGCCGAGTAAGGCTCGATCCTGGGTGCGATGCGTTCGTTCACTGTGATTTTTCTGTCCCAAAACAAGCCGGCACCCTATCTGCGCGGAGGCGGGCAAGACAACAGCAATCGGGACGACACCACGTATCGCCCACAGGACGTTTTGCGGTTTGCAGCCCCGATGCCCTAGCCGACCGCCAGCACTGCGTCCGCAAAAGCCTCAGGCGCCTCCTGCGGCAGGTTGTGGCCGGCGCCGGGCAAGACCAATCGCTCGTACGGCCCGGTGAAATGAAGATGGACCGCGTCTGCCGGGCTCGGCGGGTCTACTCCATCGTCGCCGCCTTGCAGGACGATGGTCGGCGTCGCGATGGCCGGTTGGGCCGCGAGATGCCGCTCGATCTCCGCGTAGGCGGGGTCACCCGCAACGAGACCGAACCGGTGGCGATAGGAATGGATCACGGTAGCGACAAAATCGGGATTGTCGAAGGCGGAAGCGCTGCGGGCGAACGTCTCCTCGTCGAAGGACCAAGTCGGCGACCACAGACGCCAAAGCAGCCGGCAGAGACCTCGCCGGTCGGCGGCCAGCCCAATCCTGCCGCGTTCGCTGTGAAAGTAATACTGGTACCAGAACCGGTATTCCGCCTCCGGCGTGTCCGGTTCCACAGATCTGGCGATGTTCTGGATGTTGTATCCGGTCCCGCCGCTGACCAGTCCCCGCACCCGGTCAGGCCAAAGTGCTGCGACGATGCAGGCTGCGCGACCGCCCCAATCATAGCCCGCAAGAACTGCCGACGGGATCGACAGCGCATCCATCAGGGCCAGCAGATCGGCACCGAGCGCTGCCTGTTCGCCTGAGCGCGGCGTGTCCGGATCGAGAAAGCGGGTTGCGCCATAGCCGCGCAAAAAGGGTACGATACAGCGCTTTCCGGCTGCCGCCAGCCGCTCGGCTACAGCCTCATAGGCATGGGGGTCGTAGGGAAATCCGTGGAGGAGTATGACGGGCGCTCCGTCGACGCGGCCCGTTTCGTAGTAGGCGATGTCCAGAACGCCGGCGACTACAGTTCTCATGACGCTTGCGACCCTCCACTTCACCGCGACAATTCACGCGTGCATTGAAGTTTAGGATGCGTGGCCACCAAGGCAAGGCATTGCATCGATCAAGGTGATGATTTCGTCAAGACCGGCGGGCGTCTAGCTCAGGAAGCGATCCGCCTGCGCGCCGTAGTGGTTGACATAGCGATCGGAAATGCTGGCGATCGGCAGCACGATCAGCACATCGGTGGTATTGAAGGCATGATCGACAACGGCCTGCGTGCCCACCATCGCACCGAGGCGAAGATATCCCTTGATCAGCGGCGGCATCGCCATCAGCGCTTTGCGTGCATTGATCGCCTCGGCCGGCATCAGGTCCATTGTGCGGGCGAGCGAGGGAAGCGCGTCTGCCGCCCATTCACCTTGGGCACGCACGTTGTGGTAGAGGAAAGACAAAGCCAGCGCATGCTCTTCAGGCCGTATGCCTGGGAAGGAAGCGCAGCCGAACATGGCGCCCATGCCGTGTTTCAGCGCGTAGGCCCAATTGCCCTGCCACAAGAGCTCGACGATCCGTTTTGTGCGATAGGCCGGCAGCACGCAGGAGCGGCCGAGTTCCATGAACTGCTTGTCCGCATGACGGGCGATCAGGGCATCGGTGGCAAATTCCGAAGCGGAGTAGAAACCACCGTGGGCCATGGCGACTTCCTGCCGCAGTAGCCGGTACGTGCCGACAATCTGGTCCTCGGTATCGCCTTCGATGGAATGATCGAGCACCAGCAGATGATCGCAGATAGCATCCCAGCTATCGACGTCGCGCTTCAGGCGCATCGCCTCGGCTGGCAACTGGGCGTGCATCTCCTCGACGAATACGCGATAGCGCACCGCCTGGGCAGCGTCGATTTCGCGCTCGTTACGGGCAAGGCGCGTTTCCAGATTACCGATTCGGCCGAACACGTCCCCAGTCACTGGGGCGCTCGTTTTTTTGATATTTTGAACAGTGTCGCCCTGAACTTCGCGATTTAACATTTCGATGGACATGGCGTTTCCCGACTTTGGGTTGTTTGATCGCCATAAAGCAAATTCTTGCGACAAGAAAGTGACATGCTGCGTCGCCAAATGCAAGGCGACGCAGCACCATCGGAAGCGCTAATTGGCAGCTTTACGACAGTCGTGCGAAGTCGACCGTCATTGCAGCTAGCGTCTCGACCTCCTGGATCAGCCGCTGCGGATCGGCGGGCTTTGCAAGCACGATGCTGGCACCGTTCAAAAGCGCGGCGCGGCGGGTTTCATCGCGGCTATCAGCTGTCAGGACGATGACGGGCACCGGCGACAATCCCTGCCGGCGCTCGTGGGCGCGCAGCCGTCCCAGCATTTCGACCCCGTCGCCACCAGGCATCGACAGATCGGTGACGATAATGTCGGGGCGACTGTGGCCGGCATGCCAGGCTCGGTCGAGCAGGCTCTCGACATCCTGCACGACATCGACGGCATGCCCCGCCTTGGTGAGTACAGCGCGCACCAGCATGGCATTGACCGGATCGTCCTCGGCCAACACGATGGAAATTCCGGTACCCTCCGGCAGCTCGGGCAAGGTCATGAAACCGGGCTGGTTGTCATTGATGGCATCCCGTCGCTCCATACCGCGCATCCGGCCGCGCAAGACGTCGATCAGCGATTGCTCGCGCAACGGCCTGATCAGCCAGGCGTCGAACATGTCGAATTCCTCTGCGTTGCGCTGCTCCGGCGTCACCAAGAAAATACGGCGCAGGCCGGGCGCAATGACACCGAGACGATCGGCGAACTGGGAAAGAAATTGCGGCGCCATGCGATTGTCGACGATGACGTCCGTCGGAGGCCCCTCGGCCTCCATCAGCGTATCCAGCGTGAAATTCCCGGCATCGCCGGCCTCGATCAGCCGGCAGGTGCCGCCAAGCATGCGGATGGTCTCTGCTGTGGCCGTGGCGGCGGGACCGTCCGGGGCAATCAGCAGCACGCGGGAGGATTTCAGCATCGTGGCACGATGGTTCCGACTGAGCTGGTTGGCGGGCAGCTCGACCGGGAACCGCACGATGAACTGGCTACCGACGCCTCTTTCGCTGACGACCGACATCCTGCCGCCAAATTCTTCGACTATGCGGGCGGAAATAGTCAAGCCGAGGCCCGTGCCGCCGCTCTTTTCCGAAGCGTCGCCGGCCTGCTCGAATGCGCCGAAAACGCGGGCTTGTTCTTCGGGCGTCATGCCCGGGCCGCTGTCCTGAACTGTAATGACCAAGTCTCCGTCGTCGTAGGCCGCGCGCACCAATACGCCGCCTCTCTGGGTAAATTTGACCGCATTGCCGATCACGTTGAACAAAACCTGGCGCAATCGTGCGGGGTCGAAGCTCATCAGCTCGGGAATGTCAGAATGAACGGTCGCGCCGATCTCGATGCCCTTCTCATGGGCACGGTGGGCAAGCATCTCGACGACACTCTCGATCAGCCGGCGCAGTGATTCGGCGCGCGGATGGATCTGGAAACGGCCGCTCTCGAGCGTGGAAAAATCCAGCAGGTCCTCGACCAGCTGGACCAGCGCCTGGCCCGATTGGCGTATTCCATCCAGGTAGCTTTCCTGCGCGGGGGTCAATCCCGTCTGGCCGATCAAGTGGCTCATGCCCATGATTCCCGACAGTGGCGTGCGGATTTCATGGCTGACGGTAGCGAGGAGCTGGGATTTTGCCGCGCTCTCATGCTCCGCCTTCAGGCGGGCCTGTTCGCGTTCGCGCGTGGCAAGGCGTTGGTCGGTGATGTCGCGAGCAATGCTCTCGATGCGCAACTGGCCGGAGGCGGGATCGCGCATCATCACATCGCGCCAGGCATAGATGCGCTGCCCCTGCGGCGTGGCGATCTCCACATCGTAATGATCGGGCCGGTCGTCCGGTCGGAAGGCAATACCGATCTCGTCGCAGGTCATGCCTTCGGGTCGCGCCTTGCCCGTCACCAGCCGGAACGTCGCATTGGCGTGGAGAATGCGGCGGTTCAGACCGCGCGTGACGGCGATATCACCGAGGGCGTCGTGGATATCCGACAAGAAATTTAGCGGCTGTGCAGGCTGGTCATTGATCGCAGTTGCGCTTGCGTGCGGTTCAGCTGACGCCAGCGGTGCTGATCTGGTGACCGACCGGCCGATGACGGCCGCAAACAGGACCGCGAGACCAAAGATACCGACGACACCCGCTAGGGCTGCCGCGCCTGCCACGTAGCCTGCGGCAAGCAACAGGCCACCGGCGACAACACCGGCGCCGCCGAGCCATAAGCGGCCTAAACGGCTTGAGGAGAGCCATGCGTCGGGGGCAGTGGATCCGGAATTCTCCACCGGCGTCACGGCAGGGTTACCCGGCGGCTCGCTCAGGCCCTGCCCGAAGGCCGAAGACAGACGTTTCTGGAGATCTGCCGGTGTGTTCATGGTCTCGAATTACCACGACCACCCTTCTCAACGCCTTCCGGAAACCTTTCAAATTTTAGGTTTTGGGCTTTTTCGGAAGCAGCAGTTCATCGAGAATCACGGCGCCTGCGCCGACCGTAATAAAACTGTCGGCCAGGTTGAAGACGGCAAAGGACCACGTTTCGGTGTGGAACAGGATGTAGTCGATGACGTGGCCGTAGAGAAAACGGTCGACCAGATTACCAAGCGCCCCCGATATGATCAGCGCGAAACCGAGATGGGCAAGCCAGCGATCCTTGGCGGCATGGCGCCAGAGATAGAGCACGAAGACCACGATGATCAACCGCATGCCGACGATCAGCCAGCCGTCCAGGCCCGAAAGCATGGAGAAGGCGACGCCGAGATTGTAGGTGCGATAGAGATCCAGCATCGGAATGACGGGGACGGCCTGCTGCAGCGGCAGGTAATGGTCTACGGCGATCTTGATCGCCTGATCGAGTATGACGGCGATGACGATGAAGATCAGGATCGGCAGCGGCCTGGAGAACAGTGCTTGCCGCTGCGGTGCGGTGGAGCTGACTTCGGTCATCTTGCCTCGCTGAGCGTCAGGACATGTCGGCGGGCCTCAAACAGCATCACGGCTGTCGCCACCGCAAGGTTGAGAGAATCGGCACGTCCCTGTTGAGGAATCCGCGCCAAGGCATCCGCCTGGGTCGCGAGAGCTTCCGGCAGGCCGGATTGCTCGTTGCCCATCAGCAACACGATTGGCCTCTTCTTGTAATCGATGGTGCGGTAGTCGACGGCGCCGGCCAGATGGGTGGCGACGACGGAAACGCCGGCGTTCTTCTTCCAGACGAGAAATTCGTCGACCGTCGCATGGGTGACGGGCACGGCGAACACCGAGCCCATGGTGGCGCGCACGGTTTCCAGCGAGAACGGGTCGGTCGTCTCGCCGACAAGGATGACACCGGCGGCGCCTGCAGCATCGGCTGTCCTGATGATCGTGCCGAGGTTGCCGGGATCGCGGACGCGGTCGAGCGCCACATAGGTCTCGCCCGCCTTAGGCCGGATGTCCTTCAGGGCCCGCCAGCGCTGATCGAAGATACCAACGACCATTTGCGGATTGTCGCGTCGGGTGATGCTAGACAGCACCTTTTCGTTGACCTCCAGCACGAGCCCGCCGGAGGCCACCGTGCGGGCTGCCATCTTGTCGACAAGCGGCTTGCCCTTGGCGGCCTTGGCATAAACCAGCGTGCGGATGGTCCAGCCGAGCTCGATGGCGTCGATCACCAGCTTCAGGCCTTCGGCCATGAAGGTACCGGTTTCCTGACGCGCCTTCTTGTCGGTCAGCGCCTTGATGTCCTTGATGATGGGATTGGCAAGCGAGGTCACTTCCTTGACCTGGCCGACCCGGCGCGCGCCCGTGTCGCGAAAATCGTCGTTCATTGCGGCACCCAGCGGCTGAAAAGAGAAGTGGAGAGTGCCCTGCCCGGCTGCTTGCCGTCGAGGCCGGTCTCGCGAATGACCAGTTCGCCGGATTCGACGACGCCAGCGGCACCGCGCATGGTTTCGCGCATCAGTTCATGGATCGAGTAGAAGCTGGCGCGGATCGAATAGGCGGTCAGCACGAGGCCGAGGGCGTCGGGCGACAGGATTTGCCGGCAGATATCCAGCATCATCGGCAGATGCTCGAAAAGGTGCCAGACTTCGCCGTTCGGGCCGCGGCCAAATTTCGGCGGATCGGTCAGAATGATATCGTAAGTATTGCCGCGCCGTTCCTCACGCAGGATGAACTTCATTGCATCCTCGCAGATCCAGCGGATCGGCAGCTTCTCCATATGACCGAGAGCCTGGTTCTCGCGACCCCAGCCGATTGCCTTCTTGGAGGCATCGACATGGGTGACCTCTGCACCGGCCCGGGCTGCCACCAGCGAGGCAACGCCGGTGTAGCCGAACAGGTTCAGCACCTTTAGCGGCCGTTTCGAGGCCTCGATCTGCTGTTTCATCCATTCCCAGTGAACGATCTGCTCGGGGAAGACGCCGACATGGCGGAACGACGTGAAGCGGCCATGAAAATCGACGTCGAGCAGTTGCAGCGGCCATGTTTCGCCGAGCGCTGCGCGGGGAAAGCGCCAGCGTCCCATGCCGTCCTCTTCCGTATCACCGGTAAAGATGGCATCGGCATTCTCCCAGACCGAAGCAGGCAAAGTCGGCGGCCAAAGCGCCTGGGCCTCGGGGCGAACGATCCGGTAGGGGCCGTATTGCTCGAGCTTCAGCCCGTTGCCCATGTCGATGAGGTGGAAATCGCCAGCGCCAGAGGATTCCAGGATGATCGGCACGCGCTCTGGCGGTCGCTCGCCGCTGCGCACCAACAAAGGACGCTCAGCAGCGGCGGGTCCACCTTGGGTTTCGGCGATGCGCTCACTGCGCGCGGCTTCCGCACGGGGTGTCGCCTCGCGGGGACGCTCTTCGCGCACCGGCCTCGTGTCGCGCGCAGGTTGGGCATAGGGCTTGGCGCGGCCGCTCGGGGCATCCGCGCGCGGGGCTTTGCCACCTGGGCCAGCGCTCGACCGTTGTCCAGGCCGGCGTTCCTTTTGTTTCACCATTGTTGTCTCGATATTGACGTCGGCGTGCAAATAGCATCTGGGCGGCTCTTGGCAAAGCGCTTTCCGATCTGCAATTGTCGGCGGAAGTGCAGGCATGAAGGGAGATGGACGATGGACATGACCGGCGAAGTGCGGATTTCCGCAACCAGAGATGCCGTGTGGGCCGCGCTCAACGACCCCCAGATCATCAAGCAGTGCATTCCACGCTGTGAAAGCTTCGAGCGGGTGTCGCCAACGGAGTTTGTCGCCCTGATCAAATTCCGCATCGGCCCGCTGTCTGCCTCGTTTCATGGGGATGTTAAGCTCTCCAACATCAATGCACCCGACAGCTACACCATCGAGGGCGAAGGCAGGGGCGGCATCGCCGGCTTTGCCAAGGGCGGCGCCGACGTGGTGCTCGAGGCAGACGGCGCGGAGACGATCCTGCACTATACAGCGCGCGGCGAGATCGGCGGCCGGATTGCCCATATGGGCTCGCGACTGATCGATTCCAGCGCCAAGAAGCTGGCCCAGCAATTCTTCGATGACTTCAACGCTGCAATCAATGGCAAGATCGAAGCTTAAAGACAGGCTCTATCCCAAGGCATCCGCTTGACGACACGACAATGGAATATCCGACCGGCGGTCGATGGCGATCAGCCGATGCTTTCAGATATCTATCTGAAGGCTCGGCGCGCGACATTTACCTGGGTCGATCCCGCCCGCTTCCTCCTCGAAGACTTCGCCACTCACTCGAAGGGCGAAAGCATTTTCGTCTGTGAGGATGCTGATGGGACGATTGCAGGGTTTATCGCTATTCTCGATGCGGACGCGTTCATCCACATGCTCTACATCCGCGCGGAATGGCAGGGCGCCGGAGCGGGAACGGCCTTGCTGCAGGCATTGCCCGGATGGCCGCGGCGACGTTACCGCCTGAAATGCCTGGTGAAGAACAAGGCTGCCCGGAGCTTTTACGAGCAAAGAGGGTTTGTCGTGACCGGCCTCGGTACATCCGCCGAGGGCGACTACAACGACATGGTGTTCAGGCCGGTTACAGACTGGAATTTGTAATTCACTTTGCCGGCAGATGGCCGGCGATCTGTTCAGCGCGATTGCGATGGCGGTCAGCCTCGGCCTGCCAACGGACGGCCTCGCGGGCTTCCGTGCGGGCACGTTTACGATAACGCCCCTGCGTGAACCACGTCGCAGCCGAGCCGATCACCATACCGAGAATCAGTGTCACGAAAAGGAACACGAATAACGGTGCGCTGAGAGACAGGACCTGATCTTCGGGGCGAAACGGATTGAATGCCATCGTCACAAGCTGCCGGTTGGCGACGCAGAAGATGATGAGGATGATGCCGATCGGCAGCAGCACCAACAGGTTGACGATCTTCTTTGCCATTCACAGTCTCCTTGTCGACGACAGGCAATCTGGCGCTACCGTTATTAGGCACCATACCGGCTTTCTGACGTTCCTCTTCATCCCGGCGACAGGATAAGAACGATTGGGGCAACTTCAAGAGGCAACGGCTTGGATAGCGGTCTCAGCTGTCGTCGTCTTCGTCATGGCTGCCAGGATTGAGGCGCTCGCGGAGCTCCTTTCCAGTCTTGAAGAACGGTACCCATTTTTCCTCAACGAAGACCGTATCGCCGGTGCGCGGGTTGCGACCGGAGCGCGACGGGCGGTTTTTAACCGAAAAAGCACCGAAACCACGCAGCTCGACCCGGTTACCGCCAGCCAGGGCATCCGTGATCTCGTCGAGGACCGCATTGACGATATTCTCGACGTCACGGTGATAAAGATGCGGATTTCGCGCCGCAACGATCTGCACCAATTCCGATTTGATCACGGTGGCCCCCTAAATCATTGAGTTATCAATGCGCATCACCCTGCCAAACAGAAAGCAGGCCGTCAAGAAACAACTTCTCAGACAACAGCTTCTGCGCGCCATCACCCTTAACAAAATCGCCATAACCGAGCAATGTGATGAGATCGGCCGCAGCGCCGGGCAGGAAGAATGGTGATGTGCGGCGTGGCGCATCCCAATCGACGACAGGCAAGTCCTTGGCGACCTTTCGCGTTTCGAGATAGGCGCGGATGTCATCGTCGCCGCCGAGACTGTCGACCAGCTTGTTTGCCAGCGCCTGACGACCGGTGAAGATGCTGCCATCGGCCAGCTTCAGGACCTGATCGCGCGGCAATTTACGGCGATCCGCAACGAGATCGACGAACCAGCCATAGCTGTCCATCACCATATTGTTGATCATCGCCTTGGCCTCGTCGCTCGGCGGATGAAACGGCGAAGGCTCGGCCTTCATCGGCGACGACTTGATCGCCTCCATGGAGACACCGAGTTTGTCGAGCAGATCCTTGACCTGAGGATATTGGAGGAGCACACCGATCGAGCCGGTGATCGACGTATCGCCGGCAACGATCGTGTCTCCGGCAGCGGCGACGAGGTAGCCAGCCGATGCGGCCATCGTCCGGATATCGGACACGACCGGCTTCTTGGTAGCCACCGCGCGGATAGCCTTGAATATGCGCTCACCGCCATAAGTGGTACCACCCGGCGATGAAATCGACACGATCAGTGCCTTGACTTGGTTGTCGTCCTCGATCGTCTTCAGGCGCTCCAGAAGTTCCTTATCATCCTGGATGACGCCGGTGATTGCGACGCGAGCGATCTGCGGCTTGCGGCCGGCACCGAGTTCGCCACCGGCAAAACGATATAGCGCAAAGCCGAGACCGACCAGCAGGAGGACTGCAACGATGCGCCAGAAGCTTAACTTGCGGCGTAATTGTCGACGGTCCGCAATTGCAGAACTCTCCATGAGGTCCTATTTCCTTTTATGACAATAACCAGATAATCGCCGAGAGCGCGGCGTTGTTAACTTAAAGCAGCATATGGTCGACGGACAGATGACGTCGTCGTTTGCATCCGATGCCTTTTGTTGCCGAAAAAAATGCGTATTGGCAAGCTAATGCAAGCGTGCGAAATGTGATTGCAAGCCTATAAGTGCGCTGCACAAACTGCGCTGCCGGAACCAGAGAGACGGACCGCCGATGTCAAACACTGCCGAATCAACCGGCCCGGGCCGCCAATTGACGCCCGAACTGCGCGCCTACGACGCCGCGGTCGCCAACTCGGGACGTGTCCGCCGACTGAAAATCCTGCTGCCGATCGCAGCCGTCATCATCTCGCTGATTTTCATTACCGTCTCGGTGGTGCGCGCCTACATGCCGGAAAACATCTCGATCCAGGGCGCATCCATCGAGGACGGCAAGATCGTCATGCAGAGACCGGCGATTGCCGGGCGCAACTCCGACGGCATCAACTACTCCATGCTTGCGGAAAAAGCGCTGCAGGACATCAAGAACCCGAACTTGATAACGCTGAAAAACATCAAGGCAGCCATGCCCGTCAGCGACGGTGTCGCGCATGTCACCGCCCTTAGCGGCGACTTCGACCGTGCTGCCGATACCATGAAGCTGACGGAGCCCTTTACCGTCACGCTCGACAACGGCCTGCGTGCGGAATTCAAGGGCGCCTTCCTCGATATCAAGGGCGGATCGCTCGTTACGCAACAGCCCGTCGCAATCTTCAAAGGCCTCGCGTCAATTGTTGCACAGTCGCTCAAGATGACGGATAAGGGAAATGTAATCGAATTCGACGGACAGGTGAAAATGCACATCGATGCTTCCACCATCCACAATACGGGCAGCTAACCGCCGGGCGGACCATGACAAACGATTGTCGCATGCACTTTTCCAACACTGGTCTCCGTCAAGCCGCTCTGGCCGGCGCGATTGGCATTTTCGCGTTGATGACAGCGGTAGGCGCCAGCGCCCAGCAGTCGACCACCACCAAGATGACTGGCCTGAATCTCAACAAGGACCAACCGATCCAGATCGAAAGCGACAAGCTGGAAATCCATGATTCGGAAAGCAACGCCGTGTTCACCGGCAAGGTCAACGTCGTCCAGGGCACGACGACGATGAAGGCCGGGAAAATGATCGTCTTCTACAAGAAGAAGCCGCAGCCGGATGCCAACGGCAAGCCGGCACCCGTGGCCGAAACGAAGAAGCCAGCTGCGGGCAACTCGGTCGTTTCCGGAGATACCGATATCGACCACATCCTGGTGTCCGAGAAGGTCTACCTGACCTCCGGCACCCAGACCGCGACGGCTGATAATGGATCCTTCGACATGGCAGCCCAGCTCGCCATCCTCAAGGGCGACAAGGTCATCCTGACGGACGGTCCCAATGTGTTCACCGGCTGCATGCTGACAGTTCACATGGACACCGGTGAAGCTCAGCTCGACAGCTGCGGCGGCCGCGTACAGATCCAGCTCGATCCGAAGTCAAAGCAGCCTGCCGCTGCCAAGACGAACTGATCGCGACCTTTGAGTGACAGCGCCAGACATGACCACTAACTTCGGCACCTCCGAGCCGTCAGCCTCGACGCAAGCCCCTTCCGGCGACAAGGCCCGCTATCAGGGCACGCTGATTGCCCGCGGACTGACCAAGACCTATCGGACGCGGCGTGTCGTCAACGGCGTTTCGCTCGTCGTCCGGCGCGGCGAGGCCGTTGGCCTGCTCGGCCCTAACGGGGCCGGCAAGACGACCTGTTTCTATATGATCACCGGACTGGTTCCGGTCGATGAAGGCACCATCGAAATCGATGGCAACGATGTGACGACGATGCCGATGTACCGCCGCTCGCGGCTGGGCGTCGGCTACCTGCCGCAGGAAGCCTCGATTTTTCGCGGGCTGAGCGTCGAGGAAAACATCCGCGCCGTTCTGGAAGTCCATATCAAGAGCAAGGACGAGCGCGAAAGCAAGCTCGATGACCTGCTCGAGGAATTCCACATCCGCAACCTACGCACCATGCCGGCCATAGCCCTTTCCGGGGGTGAGCGCAGGCGCCTGGAAATTGCCCGCGCTGTCGCCACCGACCCGACGTTCATGCTGCTCGACGAGCCTTTCGCAGGCGTCGATCCGATCTCGGTTTCGGACATTCAGAACCTGGTGCACCATCTGACAGCGCGTGGCATTGGCGTGCTGATCACCGACCATAATGTCCGCGAGACACTGGGACTTATCGACCGCGCCTACATCATTCATGCGGGAGAAGTGCTGACGCATGGGCGAGCCCACGACATCGTTAATAATCCTGAGGTTCGCCGGCTCTACCTTGGCGACAATTTCAGCCTCTGATAGATTATTCTGGCACAGAAATTAGCCTCTGCCCCCGACATGCCCTTGACCAAACCCAATAAAAAAGCAATTTTTGGGCCAGTTGGAAAAGGCTGACCGTTTTTAGGCGGTATCAGCGTTTTCCAGGAGGGATTGAAGGGGAGTTCTGCGTCCGTCATGGCCTTGTCCGCCAATCTTTTCCTGCGCCAGAGCCAAAGTCTGGTCATGACGCCGCAGCTGATGCAATCCATTCAGCTGCTCCAGATGACACATCTGGAGCTCAACCAGTTCATCGCACTGGAAGTCGAAAAGAATCCGCTGCTCGAATTTTCATCGAATGACGGCGAATTGGGCAGCGGCAACAGCCGCGAGCCTGAAGAAGAGGCACGCGGCGTTTCCGAGGATGGCCGAAGTGAAGAAGGTCCCGAGCGAAACTCAGGCGAGCTTGCAAGCGACTGGTACGAGAGCAGCAACACCGGCCATGCCGAGCGGCTGAACGACGAGCTCGACAGCAATTTCAGCAATGTCTTTCCAGACGACGGACAGCCGCAGCGCCTGGACGCGCCCGAGCTCGTCAGCCAGTGGAAGTCGATGCCCGGCAACACCGAGGCAGCCGAACGCTACGATCTCGACGACTTCGTCGCCGGCCAGATTTCGCTCCGCGACCATCTCAACCAGCAGATACCCTTCGCTTTGCCAGCCAGCGCCGACCGAATGCTGGCCGAACACCTGGTCGATCAACTGGACGATGCCGGTTATTTCCGCGGCGAAGTTGCCGAGACGGCTGCGCGCGTCGGAACTGCATGCGCGGAGGTCGAGCGCGTGCTTGCCTGCCTGCAGACTCTCGATCCGCCCGGCGTCTTTGCGCGGTCGCTCTCGGAATGCCTGGCGATACAGCTTCGCCAGAAGGACCGGCTGGATCCGGCCATGGATCAGCTCCTGCAGCATCTTGAGCTGCTCGGCCGACGAGACTTTGCGACGCTGAAACGGCTCTGCGGCGTGGACGAGGAAGATCTTCTCGACATGATGGGCGAGATCCGCCAGCTTAACCCGAAGCCCGGCAGCAGCTTCGAGACCGGCATGTCCGAAGCCATTACGCCCGACATCGTCGTTCGTGCAGCCCAAGACGGAAGCTGGCAGGTCGAGCTCAATCCGGACACCCTGCCACGGGTACTGGTCAACCAGTCCTACTTCGCCAAGATATCGAAGACCGGTGACGATTACTCCTTCCTGTCCGAGTGCCTGCAGACCGCCAACTGGCTGACGCGCAGCCTCGACCAGCGCGCCAAGACGATCATGAAGGTGGCGACGGAAATCGTCCGGCAGCAGGACGCATTTCTGGTGAACGGTGTCAGCCAGCTGCGGCCGCTGAACCTCAAGACCGTTGCGGATGCCATCAAGATGCACGAATCGACGGTGAGCCGCGTCACCTCCAACAAATACATGCTGACGCCGCGCGGACTGTTCGAGCTGAAATATTTCTTCACCGTCTCGATCAGCGCAGTCGAGGGCGGCGACAGCCATTCTGCGGAGGCCGTGCGCCATCGCATCCGGCAGTTGATTGTCCAGGAGGCTCCCGACAGCGTACTGTCGGACGACGACATTGTCGACAACCTCAAGAAGAATGGTGTCGAGCTTGCGCGGCGTACGGTGGCAAAATACCGGGAGGCCATGAACATCCCCTCCTCCGTTCAGCGTCGCCGCGAAAAGCGTGCACTGGCCAGGGTTGCAGGCTTCTAGAGCCTGGAATTTCAACCTTTAGGTGTTCATCTGCCTAGGTTCGCGGCGGGCCTGTTGACTCTTTCATGCGGCAGCGCTAGAAGCCCGCCGCAATCGGTGCAAGGCATCACCACACACAGGAATCTCGCTTTTCAGCGCATGTCGGCGATCCAGGCTTTTTGTCAAAGATCGTGCGAAGTGCTTGGATGAGAAGGACGCTTGGCGTAAGCTGACAGGCGCAACCACTACAAAAAGGGAAACTCCATGAGTGTGCGTGTATCCGGTAAACATATGGAAATCGGCGAATCCTTCCGTCAGCGGATCGAAGAGCAGATCGATATGGCAGTCACCAAATACTTTGACGGAGGGTATTCGGGGCAGGTCACGGTGCAAAAGTCCAGCTCGCGCTTCGCGGCGGATTGCAAGCTTCATCTCGACAGCGGCGTCATCCTGCACGCGGCCGGCGAAGCGATGGATCCGCAACTGGCCTTCGATGCCGCACAGCAGCGGATCGAGAAGCGCCTGCGCCGCTACAAGCGCCGCCTGAAGGATCACCACGCTACCAATCCGGCAGACGATGCTTTTGGTGAAGTCGCTTACACCGTGATGGACGGCATGCCGGATGAAGACCATGAGGTCGCCGAGGATTTCGCGCCCGCAATCATCGCCGAGAGCTCGAAGCAATTGAAGACGATGTCGGTTGCGTCGGCCGTTATGGCGCTCGATATGACCGACGAACCGGTGCTGATGTTTCGGAGCACCGGCAAGGAACTGAACATCGTCTATCGTCGTCATGACGGCAACATCGGCTGGATAGACGCAGCCAGCATCAAGGGCTGAGACAGCACGGAGAGCGGCGGTTCCGCCGCCGCTCTTCGGGAGCATCCCGGCACACGAGGAAAAAAGAATGGCTTTGGCAGATTTGCTGCAGCAAGATGCGATCATCCCTGCCTTGAAGGCAAATTCCAAGAAACAGTTGCTTCAGGAAATGGCGGCCAAGGCCGCCAAGCTGACGGGACTGTCGGAACGGGATATCTTCGAAGTAATCTTGCAGCGTGAACGTCTCGGTTCAACGGGCGTGGGCAATGGCATTGCCATCCCGCACGGCAAGCTGCCAAGCGTCAAGACCATCACCGGCGTCTTCGCGCGGCTGGATTCAGCCGTCGACTTCGAAGCGCTGGACGACCAGCCGGTCGATCTCGTCTTCCTGCTGCTTGCACCCGAGGGCGCCGGCGCCGACCATTTGAAGGCGCTTTCGCGCATCGCCCGCGTGCTGCGAGACCAGGATCTCGTCGCCAAGCTCAGGGCCACCGAATCAGCCTCGGCGATCTACGCGTTCCTCAACGAGGAACAGGCCTCTAACGCGGCGTGACGTTTCGGTTACCGCGCAAAACTGCGCGGGCCTGAACCAAAGGCTCGCGCCAATCCCTGCTACTTAGATTCATCTCGTTAGACATCCCGAGCTCACTCCTCCGCTTGCCGCAGGGCATCGGCAACCGCCACCTGCGCGGTTATAGAGCGCTGCGGTGAGCAAGAGATCCCGCGCCGTCTAAGCGGCGTTGTGGATCCCCGCCACGAGGGCGGGGATTAGAAGGAACGGGCAGCAGCCAATTGTCATTGAAATCTGGCTGCTGAAAAATCAGGCGTCTTTTTCGTCGAACGGGCTGTTGGCGCCGACTTCCACATCTACGGCCTTCGGACCGCCCTTGGCGACGCCTACCATTGCCGGGCGCAGGATGCGTTCGCCGATGCTGTAACCGTCCTGTACGACCTGCACGACAGTGTTGTTCGGCACTTCCGTGTTGGGGATCTCAAACATTGCCTGGTGGAAATTCGGATCGAACTTCTGGCCGACCGGCTCAAGCTTGCGGACGCCATGGCGCTCCAGGGTGGACAGCATCGAGCGTTCCGTCATCTCGACGCCTTCCATCAGCGTCGACAGACCTGCATCGGCATTTTCGCGGACGTCTGCCGGGATGGCATCGATAGCGCGGCGCAAGTTGTCCGAGACGGCCAGCATATCGCGCGCAAAGCCTGCGACGGAATAGGACTTGGCATCCTTGACTTCCCGCTCGGTGCGACGACGCAGGTTGTCCATTTCTGCAGCAAGCCGCAGGTAACGGTCACGAAGCTCGGCATTTTCGCCCTTCAGGACCTCGACGGGATCCGGCTCCGACGGCGCTGTCTCGGCAGCATCGTCCACATCAGGCGCGAACTCTTCGAGGTTCTCGTTGGGCGTTGCGTCGTGTGTATCATTGGTCGTGTCGACGATCATGACGGTCTCCGAATTGCGTGGTCTCTAGGATGTGCCCGATATCGAGGTTTGACTTCGAAAAATCAAGGCTTGCCGATGAAGAAGCGGCGATTTGCCGGCAATCGCCGCGATTGAATGGGGAGGCGCTACAATCCGTTGCGCGACAGGCGTGAAATCAGCTGGGCGGTATAATCGACCATCGGCACGATCTTGGCGTAGTTCAGTCGCGTCGGGCCGATAACGCCGACGGCACCAACGATCTTATCGTCGCCGTCGCGATATGGCGCAACGATCAGCGACGAGCCTGACAGCGAAAACAGCTTGTTTTCAGAACCGATGAAAATGCGCACGCCCGGGCCGGTTTCGGCGAGATCGAGCAGTTCGATCAGGCTGTCCTTCTTTTCGAGATCGTCGAAGAGCATGCGCAGCCGGTCGAGATCTGCGGCATCGGCAAGGCCATCCAGCAGATTGGCGCGGCCGCGGACGATCAGTTGTCCCGGCTTGCTGGCGTCGTCGTCGCCGGACCAGACAGCAATGCCACGCTCGACCAGATCCTGCGACAGCACGTCGAGTTCGTGGCGCACGTCGTTCTTCAGGGTCTGGAGCTGCTTGCGCAACGTCGGCAGCGTCTGGCCGGTCATGTGGGCGTTCAGAAAATTAGCCGCCTCCGTCAACTGCGACGACGTGATGCCGGCGGGTAGCTCGATGATCCGGTTTTCCACCTGATCGTGGTCTCCGACGAGCACGGCCAGCGCCTTGGTCGGCTCCAGGCGGATGAATTCGACATGCTTCAGGACCGGATCGCTCTTGTTGGTGATGACGATACCGGCACCGCGCGAAATGCCCGAGAGCATCTGGCTGGCTCCCGACATTACCGACTGCATCGGCTGGTCGCGGTTGCTGCCGCGGATCTGCCGGTCGATCGTGGCGCGGTCTTCGGCCGAGAGATCGCCGACCTGCATGAAACCGTCCACGAAGAACCGTAGGCCGATCTGGGTCGGCAGCCGGCCGGCGCTGATATGCGGCGAATAGATAAGGCCTAGCTCTTCGAGATCGCCCATCACGTTGCGGATGGAGGCTGGCGAGAGCGAAATCGGGAGCAGTTTCGACAGGCTGCGCGAACCGAGCGGCTCGCCATGTTCGAGGTAGCTTTCGACGATGCGACGAAAAACTTCCTTCGATCTTTCGTCGAGTGCCGAAACGGCGTCCGAAATCGACGATGTCAAAAATCCCATTTCGCCGTGGTGCCCCTGCATTGATCCTTTCCAAGTATAGCTGCTCATCCCGCAATGACAAAGGAAAATGCCATCATCGGCGGCCGGCCGGCGCAGGCCGCTTTTTCTTTGCAAAAGCGGGCCGTCAATCGTAGAAGCGGTGCAACACCATCAGGAGTATAACATGCGGCCTTCAGGCAGAAAAACCGACCAGATGCGCAAGGTCTCGTTCGAGCGCAACTTCTCCAAGCACGCCGAAGGCTCGTGCCTGGTCAAGTTCGGCGATACCCATGTTCTGGTGACGGCAAGTCTTGAAGAAAAGACACCGCCATGGCTGCGCAACAGTGGCAAGGGCTGGGTGACCGCCGAATACGGCATGCTGCCCCGCGCTACCGGCGAACGTATGAAGCGCGAGGCCGCCAGCGGCAAGCAGAGCGGTCGCACTCAGGAAATCCAGCGCCTCATCGGCCGCTCGCTGCGTGCCGTTGTCGATTTGCAGGCCCTCGGCGAACGCCAGATCAGCCTCGACTGCGATGTCATCCAGGCGGATGGCGGGACCCGTACCGCGTCGATCACCGGCGCCTGGATCGCGCTGCACGACTGTCTCAAGTGGATGGAAGGCCGCAGCATGATCAAGCTCGACCGGGTCCTCAAGGATCATGTCGCCGCCATTTCCTGCGGCATCTTTGCCAGCCAGCCGGTAATCGACCTCGACTATCTCGAGGATTCCTCGGCTGAGACGGACGCCAACTTCGTAATGACCGGCTCCGGCGGTATCGTCGAGATCCAGGGCACGGCCGAAGGCAAGCCGTTCTCGGAAGAAGAATTCCTGACGCTGCTCGGCCTCGCCAAGAATGGCTGCACCGAGCTCGTCGCGATGCAAAAGCAGGCGATCGGCTGATCGACGGAGATACCAGATGCCCGTTGCCATTGACGGCATTCTCGAAACGGCGCTCTACGTCGACGAGCTCGACGAGGCGGATAGCTTTTACGGGACGATCCTGGGATTGCCCAGGATTACCCGTCAGGGTGATCGGCATGTCTTCTTTCGCTGCGGACCCGGCGTGCTTTTGATCTTCAATCGCGCGGAAACGGTAAAGCCTGCGCCGGCGGGGGCCTTGCCGGTGCCATCCCACGGGACAGCGGGGAGCGGACATGCCTGTTTTCGCGTCGCTGCCGACCAGCTTGACGGGATGGTGCAAAGCCTGACAGCCGCTGGCGTCGCCATCGAAGCCGATTTTCTCTGGCCGAACGGAGCGCGGTCGATTTACTTCCGCGACCCCGCGGGCAACAGTCTGGAATGCGCCGAACCCGGCCTCTGGGCGATCTGACAGGAATAGTGCATGCGCAAGCTCGAAACAAAGACCATCGTCGTTGCCAGCCATAATGCCGGCAAGATCCGCGAAATCGCCGACCTGATCGGCCCGATGGGGTTTGTTGCCAAATCCGCTGCCGAACTGGGCTTCATCGAACCGGACGAAACCGGCACGACATTTGAGGAAAATGCCCGCATCAAGGCTCTGGCATCGGCTAAGACCTCTGGCCTTCCGGCGCTCTCCGACGACAGCGGGCTGGTGATCGATGCGCTCGGCGGCGATCCTGGTGTCTACACCGCCAACTGGGCGGAAACGGCCGACGGCAGCCGCGATTTTGCGATGGCAATGCAGAAGGTCGAGACGGCCCTGCAGAAGGCTGGCGCAACGACGACGGACAAGCGCAGCGCCCATTTCGTCAGCGTGCTCTGCCTCGCCTGGCCCGACGGGCATACCGAGCTTTTTCGCGGCGAAGTCGAGGGCACCATCGTCTGGCCGCCACGTGGCGAGGCCGGTTTCGGCTACGATCCGATCTTCCAGCCATCAGGCTATGAAGCGACTTTCGGCGAAATGACGGCACAGGAAAAGCACGGCTGGAAGCCCGGCGACCCGGAAGCACTGTCGCACCGGGCACGAGCCTTCAAGCGCTTTGTCGAAACCGGGCTGGAAGCGTAGGATCGTCCGGTGAACATTGTCGATTCGCATAGCGCGCTTTTGCGTGGCGCCCCTCTCCTGCCCGATACCGGCGAGCCCGGTTTTGGCGTCTACGTGCATTGGCCGTTCTGTGCTGCCAAATGCCCCTATTGCGATTTCAACAGCCATGTCCGTCATCAGGCGGTCGACCAGCCGCGCTTTACAGCCGCCTTTCTCAAAGAAATGGCATCGATGCGCCAGCTCAGCGGCGCGAAGACGGTCACCAGCATCTTTCTCGGCGGCGGCACGCCATCGCTGATGACGCCGGAAACGGTCGGCGCCATTCTCGACGGCATCGCCACGCATTGGCACGTGCCGGATGGGATCGAAATAACGCTTGAGGCCAATCCGTCCAGCGTCGAGGCAGACCGGTTTCGCGGCTATCGAGCGGCCGGTGTCAACCGTGTCTCGCTCGGTGTACAGGCGCTGAACGACCGTGACCTCAAATTTCTTGGCCGGCTGCACAACACCGAGAATGCGCTGAAGGCCATAGGCCTTGCCCGTGACATCTTTCCACGCATGTCGTTCGACCTCATCTACGCCCGTCCAGACCAGACGGTTGAGGAATGGGAGCGGGAACTCAAACAGGCGATGTCCTACGCGGTCGATCACCTGTCGCTCTACCAGCTGACGATAGAGGAAGGCACGCCGTTTTTTGGCCTGCACAAGGCCGGCAAACTGGTAGTGCCGGATGGCGACCAGTCAGCGCTGCTCTACGAGGCGACGCAGGAGATCACCGAGCGCGAGGGGATGCCGGCCTACGAGGTATCCAACCATGCCCGCCCCGGCGCCGAAAGCCGCCACAACCTGACCTACTGGCGCTATGGCGACTATGCGGGCATAGGCCCCGGCGCCCATGGTCGCCTGACGCAAGGACGCGACAAGCTGGCAACGGCTACTGAGCGCAAGCCCGAGAGCTGGCTCGACATGGTCGAGCGCGACGGCCACGGCATCCTCGAGCAGGAAATGCTTGGCTACGACGAGCAGGCCGATGAACTGCTGCTGATGGGGCTCAGGCTGAAGGAAGGCATCGACCTCGTTCGATGGCGGCATTTTTCGGGCCGCGATCCCGATCCCAAGCGCGAAGAGTTCCTGCTCGAGCACGGCTTTATTGAGCGCATCGGCAATTCGCGCCTGCGCTGCACGCCGGCGGGCATGCTGATCCTTGATTCCGTGGTGGCCGATTTGGCGTGCTGAGGGGTAACCACGACCAGTCGGGAGAAGGAAACCCTTCGCCCCGATGGGTCGATACGCATCTCTCCACTCCTTGACATGAACGCTACGCGCCCGCGCTACCAAAGCTGCTGAAACGTCTGGTATCCCCGAGGGATGTCTCCAGACCTGCAAAGGAATTCCAGGATGAACCGCACCCTTCTCGTCATCGACATTCAAAATGATTATTTTTCGGGAGGTGCCCTGCCCCTGTGGCAAGCGGACGAAACCGAAAGCCACATTCTCTCGGCGATAGCGAAAGCCAGAGCGGCCGGCGACAAGGTGGTGCTGGTCCAGCACATTTCGGCAGCGAGCACCGGTCTCTTTGCGAAGGACGGGGCGGGAACAGCCATTCGCGACAATGTCCTGAAGGCTGCAGACAATGCGCCCGTCATCATCAAAAGCAGTGCAGACGCCTTTCAGGATACCGACCTCGCCGAACATCTAAACGGGACTGAAGAGCTACTGATCTGCGGAATGATGACGCAGAACTGTGTCGTCTTCACCGCGATGTCGAGGGCTGCAGACGGAATGGTGGTGAAGGTGATCGGCGATCTCTGCACCGCGCCCACCGAAACCGTTCACCGTATCGCGCTCAATGCGCTCGGTTCAAAACTTCCGGTGCTGATCGCCGCGGACGTTTGGAAATGATCAATGGCGAACGCCTGCCAACGTCCAGGATGCCCACTTCCTGAGATGCAGCAACAGCGTATCTGACAACAGAACGGCCGGCTTTCGCCGGCCGTTTCGATTCATACCGCGTAGATGACTATTCGTTGATAAGACGTTTCAGCAGCTCGATTTCGTGCGACAGCTTGGTGTCGCCGGAGATCAGTTCCTCGATCTTGCGCACGGCGTGCAGCACGGTCGTGTGATCGCGTCCGCCGAAGCGACGGCCGATTTCCGGGAACGAGCGCGGTGTCAGGGTTTTTGCCAGATACATGGCGATCTGGCGCGGCTTGACGATGACGCGGGTGCGGCGGTTCGAAACCAGCTCCTGGCGCGACACATTGTAATGGCGGGCGACAACGCGCTGGATGTCTTCGATACGCACGCGACGCGGCTCGCCTGAGCCCACCAGGTGGGCAAGAAGCTCATCGACGCGCTCGACAGTCAGGTTCGGCTCGAAGGAGCGGCGGAAAACCAGCTGGTTGAAGGCGCCTTCCAGTTCGCGGCCGCTGGCGGTGACGCTGCGGGCAACGTGCGACAAAAGCTCGGCTGGGATTTCAAGTGACGGATCCTCGACCTGGGCTGCGGCCAGCCGGCGATTGAGGATCTCGAGGCGCATCTCGTAATCCGGCGCTTCCAGTTCGATGGCAACGCCACCCTGCAGGCGCGAGCGGACGCGGGGATCGAGCGATTCCAGTTCCCAAGGGGCGCGGTCGGCTGCGACGACAACCTGCTTGGCGCTGTCGAGAAGCATATTCAGCAGATGGCAAAATTCGTGCTGGATCATCTTGCCCTGCAGGAACTGCATGTCGTCGATGATCAGAAGGTCGATATTGCGCAGCGACTCCTTAAGGGTCAGCGCATCATTGTCGCGGATCGCGGTCGCAAAGCGCCACATGAAGTATTCGGCCGTCAGGTAAACGACCCGGAGGGCGCGCGGATTGCGCACGGCAGCGTTGGCGATCGCCTGCAGCATGTGGGTCTTGCCGAGACCGACGCTCGAATGCAGGAACAGCGGGTTGAAGCGCACGGCACCGGCACCGGCTTCCGCGATGGTTTCGGCTGCGGCCAGCGCGATCCGGTTGGAACCGCCTTCGACGAAGGTGTCAAACGTGTAGCGAGGATCGAGCGGCGAACCGAAGAGCGGTGTGCCGAAGCTCGGCGTGCGGGCAGCGCCAGCGGCATTGACAGCCTGGGCGACGGCCTGGCCTGCCGCCTGGGCGGTCTGGCGGCGCATCGGGGCCACGGCGCCCGTATCTGGCACGACGACCTGCTCGTCAGCCGCAGGGGCCTTTGTGCCATGCCGCTGGGCGGTACGGACAAGAATTTCGACCTTGAGGATTTCGGCATCTTCAGCCTGGAACAGGCTTGTGATCATATCCAGGTAGCGGTTGTTGATCCATGACTTCAGAAACGTGGTCGGTACCGTCAGGCGGACGACACTCTTCGACACCGAATGCAGCTTGAGACGGGCAAACCAGCTGGCATAAACGTCGGCACCGACCTGCGCCTTCAAACGTGCGCTCACACGCTCGAACAGTACACTATGCTTCATGTCTGCTTTGTCTCCCGCCACTTCAAGGCAAACCGAGCTCAACGCCTGCTGCGCACCGTCGCCGCTTTTCGCCAGTGCACCGGTCGTCATCGTATTCATCTGCATTTCGCCGCCTTCCAGAATCTCGTCATGTCGGGCGAAGGAACGCCGCCCGATATTATCTCGTCTGATGGCGGGGTCCGGCTCGCACTGAGTCATCGCATCGCGCATCGTTTATTCTCCACAGCTCCTCATAGAGCCAGCGCAAGACCTGTGACGAACACCGCACTCAAGCGGCCCCCGTCTTCGATCGTCTCGCCCAAGCGCAGTCTCTCGGTCCTCGCTTACCGACCGACCCGCCAGAGTGGCTGTTCAATCTTGTCACAGCTCCTGACAATCCGGCATATGGACCGTGCCATCAGGACACACGTCGGCCGTCAGGAGACATTGCTGTCATCTTGTCCGAACGCGTCAACTTTATGAAAAAACGGAAACTAACGCTCCGCCACAAGAAACAAAACTATCCACCCTGCCTGAACTGGCAGCGTTCGCCAAAGCCGTTTCGGATTAAGCCGTGCCCCTTGTTGGAAATCATTTAGGCAGGATCGGCTGCCAAGATCAACGGGCATTTTTGCGCTTGTCGGAGGGTTTGCCATTGACTCCGGGAGCCAATTTTGGCTGTCACGCCCCTGTCAAAAAAGAATCGCTTTTGAATCAAGGGGATTCACCTCTGATGCAAATTCGACACGTCTGGAATCAAAAAAAATAATAAAGTTCTTGACTCAGTGAGCGGCGGAATTTGTCAGAAAAAGCCGCAATTCACCTTATGCAATTGAGCCAAGCCTCTGATTTACAACTTCTTTTCGTGTCACAGGAAAGACATTAATCAGACATGCTGCCGTCATCAGGCGGTGGAAAAAATCCGAATCCAAAAAGCCCGGCTAAGGACCGGGCTTGGAGCTAAACGCTGCAATCGTTACTGTAATTTAAGCGGCAGGAGCCGACAGAGCCTTAACACGCTTGGCAAGACGCGAGACTTTGCGCGATGCCGTGTTGGCCGGTACCACGCCCTTGCTGGCAGCGCGTGCCAGTTCTGGTTCGACAGCCTTGAAGGCTGCAGTTGCCAGAGCCACGTCGCCGGAAGCGATTGCTTCTTCGATCTGGCGAACGAAAGTACGAACGCGCGAACGGCGCGCCTTGTTGACGTCTGTGCGGCGAGCGATCTTGCGGGTCGCCTTTTTTGCCGAGCTTGTATTGGCCATGTATGCCTCTCTAGAATTCGAACAAAGTCCCGTCACCGTCGTGCCGGACCGTGTGGTCCTGTCATCCAGCAATGCGGGAGCAATCGCGGAAAACCAGATAGGCTTTCCAAACTGTGGCGGGCATATAGCCTTAAAGCGGAGGTCCGTCAACGCGGTTTCGCCAAAAACCAATCAGCAGCGCGTTTTCCACCGGCGCTTTTAGCATCAGCGGTTTTTGAACATTGGCTTACGCTTGGCAACGAAAGCCGCCATGCCTTCCTTCTGGTCTTCGGTGGCAAAGAGGCTCTGGAACAGGCGACGCTCGAAGCGAAGTCCTTCCTCCAGTGTCGTTTCCAAGGCGCGGCCGACAGCCTCCTTGGCCATCAGCACGGAAGGACGCGAATGCGAGGCAATCTTCGCAGCGGCTTTGAGCGCTTCTTCCACGAGCGCCTCGGCCGGTACAACGCGCGCCACCAGCCCCGACCTTTCGGCCTCAGCCGCATCCATCATCCGGCCGGTCAACACCATGTCCATGGCCTTGGCCTTGCCGACAGCCCGCGTCAGGCGCTGGGAGCCGCCCATGCCGGGGATGATGCCGAGCGTGATCTCGGGCTGCCCGAATTTTGCAGTCTCGGCGGCGATGATGAAATCGCACATCATTGCGAGCTCGCAGCCTCCGCCCAGCGCAAAGCCGCCAACGGCCGCGATCACCGGCTTGCGTGCCTTGGCGATATCGTCCCAGCCGCCCAGGAAGTCGCTCTTGTAGACATCGACGAAGTCCAGCGACTGCATCTCCTTGATATCGGCGCCGGCGGCGAAGGCCTTGTCCGAGCCTGTCAGGACGATGGCACCGATGGCGTCGTCCGCGTGGAAAGCCGCATAGGCTGTCTTCAACTCCGAGAGCATGGTCAAATTCAGCGCGTTCAGCGCCTGCGGGCGATTGAGCCTGATCAGGCCGACGGCGTCGTGGGTTTCGACGATCAGGGTTTCATAGGCCATCGACATCTCCTCGCATCATTTCTGGCAGGTGGCACAATAGAAGGTAGAGCGGCCGGCCTGGACTATTCGGCCGACCTTACCGCCGCAGCCCTCTGTCCGGCAAGCCTCGCCTTCCCGGTCGTAGACAGAAAAGGAATGCTGGAAATAGCCGAGCGAACCGTCCGTTTGGATATGATCGCGCAGCGACGACCCTCCGGCAGCGATCGCATCGGCGATGACGTCACGTATGCAGGCCACCAGCCGCACCAGCGTCTCGCGCGGCTTGCCGGTCTTTGTCGACAATGTTCCGCTGGCACGCAAAGGCGACAGGTGAGCCCGCCAGAGAGCTTCGCAGACATAGATATTGCCGAGGCCGGCAATCGTTTTCTGGTCGAGCAGCGCGCCTTTCAGCGGCTGGGCCTTGCCGGAAAAACGCTTTGCCAGCCCTTCCGGGCTCAGCGCATTGCCGGTGGGCTCGGGACCGAGATCGCGGAAAAAAGGGTGTGCAGCCATCTCCGCCCGGGCAACGATATCCATGAAACCGAAACGCCGTGGATCGTTGTAGACGACACGCATGGCCTCGCCGTTGCGCGCCAAGTGGAAGATGACGTGATCGTGAACCTCGTTCTTGGAGCGCGGGTGGTGAAAGTCGCCGGGCGTAACGGCCGCCTCCCCAGCCTCGATGCGGAACGAGCCGGACATGCCGAGATGGGCGACGACGGTCATGCCGTTGTCAAGATCGATCAACAGATACTTGGCGCGGCGCGAAAGGGATGCGATCCGCTGGCCCGCTATGGATGCTGCAAATTCTAGCGGAAACGGAAAGCGCAGGTCCCCCCGGCGCAGCTCCAGCCGCTCTATCACTGCCCCTTCCATCGCCGGGGCAAGGCCACGCCGCACGGTTTCGACCTCTGGTAATTCGGGCATGACAATCCATCTTCAGGTGTGACCGGCAGCAGCAGGGACCGCGACCAAATGCGCTTTGCTTTCCAGCGGCCATGTTCTAAACCAACGACAACGTGCCGTGGCATCGGCCAGTCAGATAGCGTGGCACCAGCATTTTCGCCACAGCCGGCGGCGATTTAGACAAGGGAGTTGAGTGATGGCAAAGAGCCGCACCGCCGCCGATGGCGGCATGGAGACATCCTACGGATTTCGCGACGTGGCTGAAGGCGAGAAGCAGGCCCTCGTCAACGACGTGTTCCACAAGGTGGCTAAGCGCTACGACGTCATGAACGATGTGATGTCTATGGGCCTGCACCGCGCCTGGAAAGACGCGATGATCTCAGCCCTTCATCCGCGCAAGGACCCGTCCTACAAGGTGCTCGATGTTGCCGGCGGCACGGGCGATATCGCCTTCCGCATCGTTGAGGCATCCGGCAAGCTGGCCCACGCAACCGTGCTCGACATCAATGGCTCGATGCTGGCGGTCGGGGCCGACCGGGCAGAAAAGAAGAAGATTTCTGAAAACCTGACTTTCGTCGAAGCCAACGCCGAGGACCTGCCGTTCGAGGGCAACAGCTTTGACGCCTACACGATCGCCTTCGGCATCCGCAACGTGCCCCGCATCGACGTGGCGTTGAAGGAAGCCCATCGGGTGTTGAAGCGCGGTGGCCGGCTGCTGGTGCTGGAATTTTCCGAGGTCGACCTGCCCTTGCTCGACAAAGTCTACGACGCATGGTCGTTCAACGCCATTCCGCGCTTTGGAAAGGCCATTACCGGCGAGGCCGAGCCCTATCAGTATCTGGTGGAATCGATCCGCAAGTTTCCCAACCAGCAGGACTTTGCAACGATGATCCGCCAGGCCGGCTTCAGTCGCGTCACCTTCACCAACTACACCGGCGGCATTGCGGCACTGCATTCCGGCTGGAAGCTCTAGGCATGGGGCGGACAGAGGTCCAGAAGCTTGCGCTGCCCGGCGCAGCAGACAGAGAAACAACAGCATGAGCTCTTTCGGCGGATATTTTGGCCTGATCCGGGTTGGCTGGGTCCTGGTGCGGGAAGGCGTTGTCGAGGCCTTACCCTCCGAAGGCTTGCCGCCATCGGTCAGCCTTGCCAAGTCCTTCGTGGCGCTGTTTGCCCGCCGCCGCTCGAAAACCAAGGCGCGCAGCGACAGGCTGTCGAAGGCAGTCGAGCGGCTCGGACCTTCCTATGCGAAAATCGGCCAGTTCCTGGCAACGCGGCCGGATGTCGTCGGTATCGAATTTGCCAATGACCTTTCGCAGCTTCAGGACAGCATGGCGTTCTTTCCGATGGCCGCCGCCAAGGCCAATATCGAAGGCTCGCTTGGCCGGTCGCTCGACGATCTCTATGCCAGCGTCGGCGAACCGATTGCCGCAGCCTCGATCGCACAGGTGCACCCGGCCGAGGTGAGGACGGCCGATGGCCTGCGCAAGGTAGCGATCAAGGTCATACGGCCGGGCGTGCGCCAGCGCTTCGCCAACGACATCGCCGTCATGTATCTGGTGGCAGGCTTACAGGAGCGGTTCGTGCCCTCGAGCCGGCGGCTGCGGCCTGTCGAGGTGACGAAGGCGCTGGAGCAGACGACCAGGGTCGAGATGGACCTGCGGCTGGAGGCCTCGGCACTGTCGGAAATTGCAGAGAACACCGCAGGCGACGAAGGCTTCCGCGTCCCGAAGGTCGATTGGGAGCGCACCGGTCGCGACGTCATCACCATGGAGTGGATCGACGGCATCAAGATGTCCGATGTCGATGCGCTCCGCGCTTCCGGACATGATCTCAACCGCCTCGCGGATACGCTTATCCAGTCGTTCCTGCGGCACACGCTGCGCGACGGCTTTTTCCATGCCGACATGCATCCGGGCAATCTCTTCGTCGATCCGCAGGGCATCATCGTCGCCGTCGACATGGGAATCGTCGGTCGTCTGGGCAAGAAGGAGCGGCGGTTCCTCGCGGAAATCCTCTACGGGTTCATCACCCGCGATTACCTGCGCGTCGCCGAAGTGCATTTCGAGGCGGGTTATGTACCGGCCCACCACAACACGGAGAGCTTCGCCCAGGCGATCCGAGCCATCGGCGAGCCTATCCATGGCCAGCCGGCAGAAACGATCTCGATGGGCAAGCTGCTGACCCTGCTGTTCGAGGTGACCGAGCTGTTCGACATGGAAACGCGACCCGAACTGGTGATGCTGCAGAAGACCATGGTCGTGGTCGAGGGCGTCTCCCGCATGCTCAATCCGCGCTTCAATATGTGGAAGGCGTCGGAGCCCGTCGTCGGCGAATGGATCCGCAACAATCTCGGTCCGAAGCGTATTATCGGCGATCTGCAGGATGCCTTGAAGGCCGGCGTCAAACTGGCCGAGGCCGTGCCCGAAATTGCCGCCAAGACCGAACTGTTCCACCGCCAGCTGCTGGCCATGAGCCAGAACGGGCTGCGCTTCGACAACGAGACCGCCGAGGCGATCGGCAAGGCCGAGGCCCGCCACACGCGGTCTGGTCGCCTGGCGCTCTGGCTGATCGCGCTGACGCTGATCTACATCGCCTGGAAACTGAGCTAGAAGCGTGGCTGAACAACTTTATCGCCAGTGCCCGGCAGTGCCTCCAGCCACCGGAGATGACCACCACCGTAACCAACATCGAAGAGCCGCCCCGTGATACCATGGACCCTGCTTGATACCGCATCCATCCCCAACGGTGGCGGCGAACTGCGGCTGAAGCAACGAGGCCGCGAGTTCTCTATCATGCTCGGCAGCAACGAGTTGATGAACAGCAGGCTCAGCGGCTCCGAAGAAGCCTTGGCAACGCTTGCCTGCGAGAGGATTGCCGGTCGGCCGTCGCCGCACCTGTTGATCGGCGGGCTCGGCATGGGGTTCACATTGCGGGCGGCACTGGGTGCGATCGGCAGCGATGCCCGGGTGACCGTGGCGGAGCTTGTGCCGGCCGTGGTCGCCTGGGCACGCGGCCCGATGGCAGAGATTTTCTCCGGAAGCCTCGACGATCCACGCGTTGCGATCCACGAGGGAGACGTGGCCGCCGCCATTCAGAACGGTCGCGACAGCTACGATGCCATCCTGCTCGACGTAGACAATGGCCCGGACGGACTGACGCACGCGGCCAATGACGGGTTATACGATCGGAAGGGCTTGCTCGCCGCCCGTGACGCCCTGCGCCCCGGCGGTGTTCTGGCAGTGTGGTCCTCTGGTCCCGACACGCGTTTTACCAAACGGCTGCGGGACGCCCGGTTTTCGGCGGAAGAGGTAGCCACGCGCGCTAACGGCAAACGTGGCGGCGCCCGCCATATGATCTGGATAGCCGTCAAATCGCAATAGGAGCAGGTTCGACGGGAGAGGAGCAATAGTAGATCATTAGCCGGCATTCAATCGCATGGCGCGACGGCGCCGGAGCCCCTCATCGCCGCCTGTTCAGGACTTCTTTTTGCGGCTGGCTTTGGGTTGTGTAGCGCCATTGCCGTGGCGGGCGTTAGCGACCGCTGGCTTTTTGACGGTAGCTTCGGCGCTATCGGGAAGCGTCATTGCATTGGCATCTTCCGCCGGGATATCTGCGTTCGAGATTTCCTGCCAGGCCTGCAGCCAGTGGCGCATGTCTTCACCCTGGGGGCGTCCCTGCTCTTCCCAGATGCTGTACGCGCGGTCCCTGATCTGCTGTTCGCGGTCGTCTTGCATAGTCATCCTCCTCTTGGCAAAAACTGCCTCTCGGCAGCGATAAACCAAAAGGAGGGGAAGAAGTTCCCGGATCAACGGTTTTAGGACCGGATACGCAGATCACTGACCGGCAACGAGCGATACAAAAAACCTACCTTGCCGAGGCCAGAGACCCGTCTGCCAGGTCCTGCTGGCCAATCGGCCGCCGCTCGATGTGCGCAAAAGGTGCCGTGCGGATCTTGCAAAGCCTGATCTCGTCGGCCAGCGTCTCGAGGGCCTCTATCAGCCGCATACGGCTCTGCTCCACAAGGCTGTCATCGGCTTTGCGCGGGCTGAACGTACCCATGGCGCGAACGAAGGCATGGGATGCGTCGCAAACCATCGGCAGGCACTCCTCGACATAAATGTCGATTTCGATCCGATGCAGGCTGCTTGCCAGATAACGCAGCACCAACGCCGGTAACTCCCTGGCAGAGGAGCCGCTTGCCGTCCGGATCCGGGAGCAGAGTTCAACGAGATCGGCGTCGCCATTGGAAACATGGCTGACATGGCCAAGTGACGTGTCTGAAAGATCGTGGGAATGGCGCATTTCCGCTCCTTGATTCGCTTCTATGGTGCAGACGCTAACCATGGCGTGTGAACGGCACCTTTCCCTAGATGTCTGAACTTTTCTCGCAAAAGGATTTTTTGTGAACCTGGCCGTCCGGGCTATTTTCTGGCTGGCCGCAGTTGTCGATGCCCTTCTCATACCGCCCGGTTTGTATAAAGCTTTGCTGAACTGGATTTTTGATCATGAACAACAATGCTTCCCCCGACATCCTCATCGTCGACGACGACCATGAAATCCGGACGCTGCTCAGCCGTTATCTCGAAGAGCAGGGGTTCAGGGTATCGACGGCTGGCGATCTGCGCGGCTGTAACGAGGCGATGAGCCGCCGCACCCCCGATCTGCTGGTTCTCGACGTCATGCTTCCGGATGGCTCCGGGCTCGACCTTTGCCGCGATCTCTGGGGCCGACGGCCGCGGGTGCCGGTAATCCTGCTGACGGCGCTGAAGGAAGACATCGACCGGATTCTCGGCCTGGAGATTGGTGCCGACGACTATCTCGGCAAGCCTTTCAATCCACGCGAGCTGGCCGCCCGCATCCGCGCCGTGTTGCGCCGTTCCAACGACGAAGCAGAAACCGAGCCCCAGCGCCAGAGTTACGAGTTCGCAGGCATGAAGCTCGATCCGCAGTTGCGGCGTGTGACCCGGGACACCGGCGAGATCATCGGCCTGACCGGCGCCGAGTTCGACCTGCTGAAGGCATTCCTAGAGCGTTCCGGGCGCCTCTTGTCACGTGACCAACTACTCGATGTCACCCAGGGCCGTGACCGCGATCCGGCTGACCGGTCGATCGACGTTCTGATGAGCCGCCTCAGGCGAAAACTCGGCGAGACGCCGGAGATGCCGATTTTCCGAACGATCCGCAACGGCGGCTACCAGCTCGTCGTTCCGGTGACAGCCGTAAAGGGCGAGGCATGAAATCGCTCGGTACGCGCCTTGCACTACTGCTGGTGACCGCAATCGTGCTGGTCGTCATCACCTCGTCGCTGGCCGCAGCACTTGTCATGCGTGGGCCCAGGCCTGAGGAGACCATGGACCCCGTGGCGCGGCAGATGCACTGGCTTGCCAATGTCGCCGAGCACAACGCTGAAGAAGCGGCATCCCGCGGCATGGTGATCTCTGATGAACCTGCCGCAGGTGAGCGCGATGAGCGCTTTTCCAATTTCCTGACGGAAGGACTGAGCCGTACCGGCGAGCCGCTGGAAGCCTTCGTCACCAGACAGGATGAGACAGCCGGCACAACGGCATCGATCAAGCTTGCCAGCGGAAAATGGCTACTGGTGCCGATGCCGAATTTCGGCCCGCCGCCCGGCGGCTGGAAAATTCTCATCGGCTGGCTCAGCCTCATAGTCGCCGGTAGCGTCGTGATCTCCATCGTCGCTGCCTCGAAAATCATCAAGCCGCTGCGCCTGCTGGAGAAAGTGCTGGGCGAGATCGGCCCCGATGGAACGCTGCCGCATGTACCGGAAACAGGTCCTGGCGAAATCCGCGTGACGGCGCAGGTGCTGAACCGGTTGTCGGCCAAGGTCAAGAGCGCCACGGAAAGCCGCATGCGGCTGGTCGCTGCAGCCGGACATGACCTTAGAACGCCGATGACCCGGATGCGCTTGCGTGCCGAGTTCATCGCCGACGATATCGAGCGCCGGAAATGGCTTGCCGACCTGGAGGAACTCGACCAGATCGCCGACAGCGCGATCGGCCTGGTGCGGGAAGAAGTCAATCACGACAGCCTTCAGGACATCAGGCTGGATCTTGTCGTCACGGATATCGTCGACGAACTCGCGGCAATCGGCATGGATGTCTCGGTAGCAACGACAGAGCAGACGATTGTGCGTGTCGGGCCGCTGGCCCTGACGCGTGCGCTAAGAAACCTGCTGATCAATGCTGCTACCCACGGTGAATCCGCCACCGTTTCGGTGACCGAGACCAATGGCATTGCCAAGGTCGAGATCAACGACACGGGCTCGGGCATCCCCGAGGAGCGACTGAGCCAGGTGTTCGAGCCGTTCTTCCGGATCGACATCGCCCGGCAGAAATCCTTCCCTGGCGCAGGGCTTGGGATGGCAATCGCCAAGGAAATCATTTCCCGCTTCGATGGCGAGATTGCGGTTCGCAACAGAACCACAGGCGGCCTTGCTCAGGTGATCACATTCAAGGCGACCGCCTTACAGGAGGCGCAGTCCTAGGGCCCACTGCCCCACACACTGCCATTTCAGAGGTAGGCCGTGCGCTGGCCGAAGCTTGTATCGGCGGTGAAGTTGGTGGTGCCGATGCGGTCGCTTTCGCCGGACATCGGCGATGATGCCTCGTCGTCCGCGCTGGTGCTGTTTGCCGTTGCACTATCGGACGGTGTTGCCTTGGCGGACGCACCAGATTGAGCCGGACCCGCAGTGGCGGATGGCTGTGTGCCGCCAGATTTGCCGCCAGCAGCCGTGCCGGACTGGGCGCTTGCGGTGGCTGCGGCTTCGATCTTATCGAGCTTTGCCTGCAATGTCGCGATATCCGCTTTCAACGTCTTGGCATCGTCGGCATCCTTTGTATCGGCTAGCTCCGCTTTCTTGGCCGCGATCTGGGCCTTGATGGTCGTCTCGTCGCTCGCGCCGGTAGACGAGGAGGAAGACGAAGAAGACGTCGTTGATGCCGTAAAGAGCGAGATTGTGGAACTCGAAACCGCGCTGACCATGATGCTATCCCCCGTGATGAATTGAGACATCACGTTCGCGCGCGTTCAATTAAGCGGTGGTAAACGGCCCGTTTTGGCTCCTTTGCAACCGCACTTTCGACGCGCCTCCGGATATTGATTATTAGTCATTTAAATCAATTACTTAACCAGCAGCGACACCTGTCATGAACGCATGTCGGGTCAACAGAGAAAGAGGCGGGCATATTGAGACACCAATTTCCGCAGAATGACCTTCTTTCAGCAATGCTTGGAAATGTTTCTGCCGCGCAGTGCTGTAAATTTTTGGTGGTTCGCTGCTTCCTGATTAGCATCGATCGGCCAGCTTCGTCACCATGCCCCACATCTTGGCGAAGCTGGCTTTTTCCTGGAAAGCCGCAGACACCTCGCGTCAATCGCGCGCCAGCGCCGCGACAGGATCCAGCAGCGAGGCGTTGCGCGCCGGCATGAAGCCGAACACCACGCCGATCAGGCATGAAAAGCCGAGCGCCAGCACGATCGAGCCATCGGAATAGATCAGCGAGAAATTGGTACTGATCGCATTGAAGACCGCGCCGAAGGTCATCGCGGTGGCAATGCCTAATGCGCCGCCGAGCGCACAGACAATCACGGCTTCGATCAGGAATTGCTGGAGAATATCCTTGCGCCGGGCGCCGACGGCCATCCGCACGCCGATTTCACCCACCCGCTCGGACACCGACACCAGCATGATATTCATCACCCCGATACCGCCGACGAGCAGGGAAATGACGGCGATGGCCGCCACCAGCAGCGTCAGGGTCTCGGCCGTGGCGGTGATCGTCTTGCGGATGTCGTCCGTGTTCAGAATGGAGAAGTCCTGCGCCGCGTGGCGACGTTTCAGAAATTGCGTGATGGCATCTTCTGCAACCGAGCTCGATGCATCGTCGGACACCCGCACGGTGATGCTGCGCAACGACATATCGCCGAGAAAGCGTGCCTGGACGCTGGTATAGGGCAGATAGACCGACAGGTTGTCGCTGGAGCCGAACCCGCCCTGCTGCATGGCAATGACGCCGATGACGCGGATCGGCGTCTTGCCGACCAGGATGATCTGGCCTACCGGATCAAGCCCCGTATGGTCGAACAGCGACGATGCGGTGTTCTGGTCGATGACGGCGTTCTGGGTGATGTCCCGGACATCCCTGTCATCGAAGAACCGGCCTTTCGTCAGCTTCGAGCCCTTGGCTACAAAATACTGGTCGCCGACGCCGTTCACCAGGGCATTGGCCTCCTTGGCGCCGAACCGCACGGTGGTGCTGGTCGAAACCGTGGGCGTCACCGCCGCGACATAGCTCAGCTGCCTCAACGCGTTGGCATCCGAGACCACCAGGGTCTTGATGCGACCGGCGCGGGGATCGCCAAAACCCTTGCCCGGAAATATCTCCAGCGTGTTGGTGCCGAGGCCACTAATATTGGAAAGCACCTTCTGCTGCGTTCCCTGCCCCAGGGCGACGACGCAGACGACCGCGGCAATGCCGATGATGATCCCGAGCATCGTCAGGAAAGTGCGCAGCCGGTGCGCCTTGAGCGCCAGAACAGCCATGATGAAGGCTTCGCGCAGACTGGCGAGGCCAGCCCGCCAGCCGGGGCCGGATTGCGGTGCCGGTCTCGCCATCGCGGATACCGGGCCTGTTGGCAACGCAGCCTTTTCCGAAGGACGATCGGCGACGATGCAGCCGTCGGAAATTTCGATGATGCGATTGGCGTGGGCCGCGACCGACATGTCGTGGGTGACGATGATGACCGTATGGCCTTCGGCATTCAACTCGTTGAGAATGCGCAGGACATCTCCACCGCTCTGCCTGTCGAGCGCGCCAGTGGGCTCGTCGGCGAGGATGACGTTGCCGTTGTTCATCAACGCCCGGGCTATAGAGACACGCTGCTGCTGGCCGCCGGAAAGCTGGCCGGGCCTGTGACCGAGACGATCTCCAAGACCAAGCCGCACAAGCAGTTCCCGCGCGCGGATGCTGCGCGCAGATGACTGGCCGGCGTAGATGGCCGGGACTTCGACATTGCCGAGAGCGGTCAGTTCGGACAGCAGGTGATAGCGCTGGAAGATAAACCCGAAATGCTCGCGGCGCAGCTTCGAAAGGGCATCGCTGTCGAGCGTTTGCGTCGATTGGCCGGCGACGGCATATGTCCCCGACGTCGGCCTGTCGAGCAGCCCCAGAATATTCATCAGCGTCGACTTGCCGGACCCCGAGGGACCGACGATGGCGATCATCTCGCCCTCCTCGATCGACAGGTTGATCTCCTTGAGGACGCTGATCGTGCTGTCGCCCGAAAGGTAGTCACGCCTGAGATCGGTTAGCCGGATGATTGGCTCGGCCATGGCCTAAAGTCCCATCGGTGGCGGCCCGCCCATTTTCGTTGTCGCCTGGGTGGCACTTCTCTCGCCGACGACGACCCGCTCGCCCTCCGACAGCCCGGACTGGACCTCGGCGCTGACATTGTTGTTGAGACCGATCTTCACCTTGCGCATCGACGTCGAATTGTCGGTTGCGGCGACCTGCACATCGTACTGGCCATCCGCGCCCATGGCGCCCAAGGCTGCCGAAGGTATGGTGAGGACGCCGCGCGCCGAGCCCAGCACGATGTGAACCTCGGCGGACATATAGGTCCGGAAGCGGCCGTCGGGATTGGGAACATCGAAGATGCCGTTGTAGTAGATCGCAGAGGTCGATGTCGACGAAGTGGTGGACGAACTCGATGTCGTGCTCGACGAACTGATGCTGCTGTCGCTGGTGATCGATTCGGGCGCCGGCTCGATAGACTGCAACACCGTACGGTGGATCGTTCCGGGATCGCCGAGGATGGTGAAGTCGATCGCCTGGCCGACCTTGACCTTGACGACATCGGCTTCCGAAATTTCGGCCCGCACCGTCATCGTCTGCAATTGGCCGAGAATGACAATGGTCGGAGCCGACTGTGCAGCGTTGACGGTCTGGCCCTGCTGATTGACGATCGCCAGAACGGTGCCATCCATCGGCGCGGTGATATGGGTATAGGCAAGGTTCGCCTCTGCTGTCTCGACGGCGACCTGGGCAGAGGTGATCTGGGCATCGAGAGCTGCGATCTCGGCGGTCGTTTTCTTGACGGTTGCGACGGCACTGTCGAGGTCGGACTTCGGGCCGGCCTGCTTGGCAAACATCGCCCGCTGGCGGGCTAGCGTTATCTCGGCGTTTTCAAGATCCGCCTCGCTCTCGTCGCGCTGCGCCTTGACGTTGGCAAGGGAAGCCTGCGCCGTGCGAAGTTCGTTTCTCTGGGTGACCGAATCGATCTCGGCAACCAGCGCACCTTTCTGCACCGTATCGCCAAGCTTGACATTGAGGGCGGTGATACGGCCGGAAACCTGCGCACCAACGGCCACCATCTGCGCTGGCTTGAAGGTGCCAGAGGCAAGAACTGTCTCCTCGACATCGCCGCGCGTCACCGCGGCCACGATGAAAGACGGTCCGTCGGCCGCAAACAGCCGGCCGCGAAAGACGAAGGCTGCCGAAGCGACGATCAGCAGCGGCAGGAGCACGAATAAAAGTGCACGGCGCATCAGGAATTCTCCCCGTCGACGTCAAAGGCGGGACAGGCAGGCTGCAGCAATCGGATCATCAAACTCTCCATTGCGCCGGGCATAACATCCATCGGCGAACGGCGTTTTTCCGAATATTTCCAAAAGTGTCCGGACTGGTATTTTTTAGGGATTGCCGCATGGTTCATGCGACGATCCGCTGGATATGGCTTCGAAATCAGCGAGGCTTGAGGTTGGCCTCCTGGGCTGCCTCGACAAAGACCTTGCGGGCGTCTTCCGAATCCTTGTTGCCAGCAAGAGCAGCGCGGCAAAAGCGGCGCGCAGCGGCATGGCGTGGACCGGGACTGCCCGGCCATGGGCCGTCCAGAAACTCGAGCGCTTCAGCAGGGTTCTTGAGGGTTATGAGTTCGCCTGGCTTGACCGTCAGCGTGACGATTTCGCTCCATCGTGTAGGGCGCATGATATCTCCAATGCCGCAATCGTCACCCGTTTCGGATGAAGTTGCCGGTACAGATTGTTTGGTTAGATCGGGAGGCTGGCGCGTGTCGGCTCGAGATGCCTGGACACGAAGGGGTTTGCCTGCAGCGAGAAGACCGACTGCAACCAAAAAAGGCCAGGCATATTGCCTGACCTTCCGATGGTGTTCATGCCCCGGCTACGTTGTCGCCGCCGGGACAGAAAGACCTTTAAGCAGCCTGAAGCTGAGCGGCGGACATCTTGCCCGACTTGTTGTCGCGCTCAAGCTCGTAGGAGAGCTTCTGGCCTTCGACGATTTCGCGCATGCCAGCGCGTTCGACGGCCGAGATGTGAACGAAAACATCGGCATCGCCGTTGTCAGGCTGAATGAAGCCGAAGCCCTTTGTGGAATTAAACCATTTAACTGTGCCAGTGGCCATGACGAAACCCTTTCATGTAATTTGAAGGATCGCCGCGCAAAAAGCGCCGCGAGGTGAAGTCCCGATTTTGAAAGGAAGTTCGTCCAGGGCACGCAAGATGCGCGCAATAACAAAAGTCAGACAAGCAATATCGACAACCTTTAGATAGGGTTCGGTGGCCCTGATGTCAACCTGTCGACCATCAGCCGGGGCAACCAGGGCAAGTCACCGAACACAAATGTCGTCAGCCGCCGGCTCAGGCGGCGAGGTTTTCCAGTCCGGATGCTTCGAACATGCGCTCAAGATTGAGAAAGCAGATCATGCCGCTATCCTGAGCGATGATGCCATCGGAATAGCTCGTGCCGCCGGGGACGTTCATGTCGGGAACCGGTTGCAGCAGGGCGGCATCGATGGTGAGGATATCGGATACGCTGTCGACGATCAGGCCCATCGATGTTTCGTTGATTTCGGCGACCACGATGGCACTGCGCTCGGTTGGCACGGTGCTTTTCATGCCGAGCTTGAGCGAAAGGTCGATGATCGGGATCACCGTGCCGCGCAAGTTCATCACGCCCATGACCTCCGCCGGCGAATGGGGGATCGGCGTTGCGGCATCCCAGCCGCGGATCTCGCGAATGGCCGTCGTGCGTACGCAAAATTCCTGGCCATTGAGGTGGAAGGAGAGGATTTCGAGGGTATCGCCGCTCGAATGCGATTGCTTGTGGACGATGTTCATCAAAACTCCTGCCGGCCGAGGCGGCTGCGTTGCCAGCGAATGACCCGAACGTTGACAGGCGGATGGCGGCGCCTGGACGCTCTTACCATGACGGGTAACAATTGCGTTTTGATTAAACGGGCGGTTGCCCTTTTAAGCAAACGGCAGAGTTTTCGAATATTCGCATGCCGACAGCGACAATCCTTCGCTCGCGCGTTGCACTTTCAGCCTCTCGCGCCGGGCTCCTCCCGCAATGCATCGTAGTCGTGTGCGGTTCGCATGTTGCACCAGCAGGCAAAGGCCGAACTGAGGAGGGCCAGGCTTTCGCCGATCGCCAGTCTGTTGTTCGAGTTGCTGAGTAGCGTCAGAGCGAAGAAGAACAGGCCGACCGTGTAGACGTGGAAGGCGGCGCGCGGGATGACGCCTGCGCGAAAGGCGCGAAACACCGAAACGAACAGCGCGCCGAGGATGACAGACATGATAACCGCGCCGAAGATACCGAAGCGCACCAGGATTTCGAGATAGCCGTTGTGGAACAGCGTGTACCTGACATTCGGATAGCGCGCGGCATTCAACTGGTCGACCCACTTGCTTCCCCAGCCGAACACCGGCGCCGAGGAAATGAGTTCTCCGGCGTCGTACCAGAGCTGCAAACGCTCATCCATCGAGACGGGTGTCGTCGGGGAATCGATGGTGCCGAGCACGACCCCGTTGAAGTCGCGACGCGCGTGAAAACCTTCAAGCATGGAAATCGCCGCATCGACAGTCGGCCCGGCCGTCTTGTTGAGATTGTGGCGTACGGCATAGGCGCCACAACCGAGCAGGATGGATGCAGCGACGATGGTGATCAGCCCGGTACGCAGGCGCAGATAGGTCAGGGACAACAATCCAGCAATCGGCAACGTCAGGGTCAGCGCCAGCCAGACGCCCTTGGACTTTGCGCCATAGATTGCGATGAGACAGAGGATCATCACTACAGGTGCGACGACAAGGCCAAATCGGCGCAGGAGCGGCTTCGCATCGCTGTTGGAAAGGTAGTGAAGCCACCAGAAATAGGCCGACAAGAGGATAAGGCCGCAGGCGACCGCCCCGTGGATCTGGTTGTTCATGATCAGGGGCTTGACCGTTTCGCCGGCAAATATCCGCACGTATCCGGTGGTGGCCGCGAGCATCACCAGGGCGACCGCGAAAAACGCTGCGACGATGCGCTCGATCCGCCCTTCCGTCATCGAAAAGGCAACACCCAGGATCGGGAAGAAAAACGGGAAAGCGTAGAGCCACTCGGATGCGCCGCTCTCGTGCGGATGCGTCATGATGTAGAAGCGAAGGAAGCGGACCGCGACATAGATGCCCCACGCCATGCACAGCCAGCCAAGCCAGTTTGTAGCGGGCCGGTTCGGCATCTTCAGGAAATGGACCAGGGCAATGATGGCGAGAACTGCCGATGCATAGCGATAGGCATCCGTTTCGACGAACACCGCGGAGGCGGCGAAAAGCCAGGCGATACTGATGATAATCGTCAGAAGGGCATTCGGCTTCGCTGCAGTCGACGTAGTCATCATATCCCTTGACCGCTCCGATAGGTAGGTGGGCATTGACCCCGGCCTCGTCGAGGTCTTCGGGTGTCCGACCGGACAATCTCCTGACGCTTATCCCGAGGTGCCGGCTGGCTGTAAAGAGGGGATCGGGGTTTCAGCTGCAGCAGGGCTCGAAATTCACGCCGTCATGGCAAGAAGATCGCACTCGGCTCAATGCGTTACGCCATCCCGCCCCAGCACCTTCATGGCGGTCAGGAGAATGATCCATAGATCGAACGCGAAGGATCGACGCTTCAGATACTCGGCGTCGAGCCGTACTTTGTCGGGAATGGGCAGCTCGTCGCGGCCGTTGATCTGGGCCCAGCCGGTCAGGCCCGGCACCAGAGTGTGGACGCCACTGGCGGTACGAAGCTCGATCAGGTCCTGCTGGTTGAAGAGGGCTGGACGCGGACCGACAAGGCTCATCTCACCCTTGAGGATGCACCAGAGCTGCGGCAACTCGTCGAGGCTGGAGCGGCGCAGGAAGGAGCCGATCGGCGTCAGGTAACGTTTCGGGTCGGAAAGCAGATGGGTCGCAACGGCTGGCGTATCGACGCGCATGCTGCGAAATTTCGGCATCCGGAAAATGCGATTGTCCCGGCCTACCCGATCGGACCAGTACAGCACCGGCCCCTTCGAGGTTGCGCGCACACAGATTGCCACGACCAGGATCGGAATCGAAAACAGGATCGCTGCCGCAAGGGCTGCGAACAGGTCGAAACTGCGTTTGGAGACGGTGTACAACATCTGGAACTGCCGGAGAGAAATTTCGGCGTGAATCTCATATCCGGGGCGATTTCACAATCAGATTGTCGTTTGCACCCTGTTTTCCCGGTTTTGGATCGCATCCCGACGTCTATCGCCTGAGTGCTGATAGCGCTAATAGCAGACAGAAACGCGGGATGATCGAATGCTTGAAACTACCACAGGGGCCGGCGCATGATATTGGTGACCGGGGCAACCGGGTTCGTTGGCACAGCGCTCTGTGCGGACCTTACGGCGCGCGGGATTGCCTTTCGTCCGGCCAGTCGTCTGCCTACGTCAGGATTTCATCCGGTGGGCACGATCGACGCCCGCACGGACTGGACCGAAGCGCTGGCCGGCATCGATTGCGTGGTTCATCTAGCCGCTCGCGTGCATGTCATGGATGATACGGCGGCAGATCCGCTGGCTGCGTTTCGTGCCGCGAATGTCGACGCCACGCTCAATCTGGCACGCCAGGCCGCAGCAGCCGGCGCTCGACGCTTCATTTTCGTGAGTTCGATCAAGGTCAACGGCGAGGAGACGGCCCCAGGCCGGCCTTTCACCGCCGCAGACGTGCCGGAGCCCAGGGATCCCTACGGGCTTTCGAAATGGGAAGCAGAACAGGCGCTGTTTCACCTCGGCAGGCAGACGGGCATGGACATCGTCGTGATCCGTCCGCCACTCATCTACGGTCCGGGTGTCAAAGCCAATTTCGCGAGCCTGATGCGCCTTGCGCGGCGCGGGCTGCCCCTCCCCTTCGGTCTCATCTCCAACAAAAGGTCGCTGCTGTTCGTCGGCAACCTGACGGATTTCATCATCCTCTGCGTCGCTCACCCGAACGCTGCCAACCGCACATTTCTCGTCAGCGACGGCGAGGACCTTTCCATCGGGCAGTTGATCGCCGGCATTTCTGGCGCAATGGGTCGCAAGACCTGGCTTCTGCCCGTGCCAGCCCGTCTCATCGAAGCGGCTGCGGCAATGCTGGGCAAGGGTTCGGCGGCGAGACGGCTGCTGGGTTCGCTGCAAGTCGATATCGGCGAGACCCGCCGCATTACCGGCTGGACGCCACCGTTTTCAAGCGAACAGGGTGTGGCGCTGACGGTGCAGGCTTTCCCAGGCTAGAGGCTCCAGACGGCATGGCCCACAAGGCCTGGATTATCGAGTTGGAGCGCCGATTTCACATCGACCACGACGCCGCCAGGTTTCAGCAGGCCGAGCAGGGCTCCGGCATCGTCGGCGAGATACTGGCGGTGCGGAACGGCAAGCACGACGGCATCGAGCGGCGGGAATGCTTCAAGGGCGGTGAACCGAACGTCATACTCATGTTCCGCCTCGTCGGCATCGGCCATCGGGTCGTGGATCAGCGGCTTGAGGCCGAACTGGTGCAATTCGCGGATGATGTCTGGCACGCGGCTGTTGCGCAGATCGGGGACATTCTCCTTGAATGTCAGGCCGAAGATGCCGATCCGCGCACCGTTGATGGGCTTTTCCGCCGACACCAGCATCTTGATCAGCTTCTGGGCGATGAAGGCTCCCATTCCATCGTTGATCCGCCTGCCGGACAGGATGACTTCCGGATGGTAGCCAAGTTCCTCGGCCTTGGCCGTCAGATAATAGGGATCGACGCCGATGCAGTGGCCGCCGACCAGCCCTGGCGTGAAGGGCAGGAAATTCCACTTGGTCCGCGCGGCCTCGAGAACGTCGGCGGTTCGGATGTCCATCTTTTCGAATATGATAGACAGCTCGTTCATCAGCGCGATGTTCAGGTCGCGCTGGGTGTTCTCGATGACCTTGGCAGCCTCGGCAACACGGATGCTGGTCGCGCGGTGGATGCCGGCATCGACGACGCTGCTGTAGATCGCCGCGACCCGTTCGAGCGTTTCGGCCGTATCGCCTGACACCACTTTGACGATTCGCTCGAACGTGTGCTCGCGATCGCCGGGATTGATGCGCTCAGGCGAATAGCCGAGATGAAAGCCTTCGCCCTGTTTCAGGCCGGAGACTTCGGCCAGCACCGGGCCGCATATTTCTTCCGTGACACCAGGAAATACGGTCGATTCGTAGACGACGATTGCGCCCGGCTTCAGCACTTGGCCGACGGTGCGCGAGGCGGCGATAAGCGGTCGCAAGTCCGGCTGGCGGTTCTTGTCGATCGGCGTCGGCACCGCCACGATGAATACGGTGCGGTCGCCAAGGTCTTCCAGGCTGCTCGACAGGCGCAGCGACGTCTCGCGAAGGCGGTCGGGTGATACTTCTCGGGTGGAGTCCCGGCCATTTTTCAGGTCTTCGATCCGCGCGTGGTTGACATCGAAACCGATCACGTCGGCGTATTTGTCGGCCAGGGCCATGGCGACCGGCAGGCCAACATAGCCGAGCCCTATCACTGCAATTTTTTCGCTCACGAACTTATTCCTCAGGCATTTCGAGCAATTAACGCAAAGGGACCGGCAATGTCAGCTTAAATCATGATTGCCGATCAATGAGATCCGGTCTCTGCGGCATTTGCAGGGCCAAGCTGCTTCGCTCAGCAATGTGATTTCATTTTTCGCGAGTCTATGGGATGAAATTCCACGTTGGCGCGCGTCGCGGGAACAATCGCCGTTACATTATACGACCAGATTGGTAGAGTTGAGGCACAATCAGGGAGGTGTTCATGCAGACGCTACGGCTATCCAGACTTCTTGCCACCGCAGTGCTAATCGGCAGCTTTTCGCTCTCGGGACTAGCATCCGTGTTTGCAGCCGAACAGACGCTGCTCAACGTGTCTTACGACCCGACACGCGAACTCTACAAGGATTTCAACGCCGCCTTCGCTGCCAAGTGGAAGAAGGACACCGGCGAAACGGTCGAGCTGAAGGCCTCTCACGGCGGTTCGGGCGCCCAGGCTCGCTCCGTTATCGACGGGCTGAACGCCGATGTGGTGACGCTGGCGCTCGAAGGCGATATCGATGCGATCGCCAAGGCGACCAACAAGATACCGGCAGACTGGAACACCAAGTTTCCCAACAAGAGCGTGCCTTACACATCGACGATCGTCTTCCTCGTGCGCAAGGGCAACCCCAAGGCTATCAAGGACTGGCCCGATCTCATCAAGGACGGCGTCCAGGTCATCACTCCGAACCCCAAAACCTCAGGTGGCGCGCGCTGGAACATTCTTGCGGCGTATGCCTGGGCAAAAGAGGCCAATGGCGGCGATGATGCCAAGGCGGAGGAATACCTCTCTAAACTTCTGAAGCATGTGCCGGTTCTCGACAGCGGCGCCCGTGGCGCGACGACGACATTCGTGCAACGCGGCCTCGGCGACGTTTTGCTTGCCTGGGAGAACGAAGCCTACCTGTCGCTCGAGGAACTCGGGCCGGACAAGTTCGAGATCGTCACCCCTTCGGTATCGATCCGGGCCGATCCGCCGGTTGCCGTTGTCGACGGCAATGTCGACAAGAAGGGCACGCGGAAGCTTGCCGAGGCTTATCTGAACTATCTCTATTCAGACGATGGACAAAAGATTGCGGCTGCGCATTATTACCGTCCGATCAAGCCTGCAGCCGCCGACCCGAAAGACATTGCCCGCTTCCCCAACCTCAAGCTCGCCTCGATCGACGATTTTGGCGGATGGAAGGTGGCGCAACCTAAATTCTTCGCGGATGGTGGCATCTTCGACAAGATCTACAAGCCGGGACAGTAAGACTAGATGCAGGCACCAACCCGTAGGCGGTGGCAATTCAGGCAACCGAGCGTCATTCCAGGATTTGGAATGGCGCTCGGTTTTACCTTGATATGGCTTATCCTCATAGTTCTCATTCCGATTTCAGGCCTGCTGCTGAAGACGAGTTCGCTCGGCTGGGGAGCCTTCTGGTCGATCGCGTCAGACCCTCGGGTTCTCGCGGCGTTGCGAATGAGCTTTGGCGGCGCCCTGGTCGCTGCCGTCGTCAATGCAATTTTCGGCGTCATTCTGGCCTGGGTGCTGGTCCGCTACAATTTCCCCGGAAAGCGGATCATCGATGCCGTCGTTGACCTGCCCTTCGCGCTGCCGACGGCCGTCGCCGGTATCGCGCTGACCACACTCTATTCGCCGAATGGCTGGATCGGCCAGTTTCTTTCGCCGCTCGGCATCAAGGTCGCTTTTACGCCTGTGGGCGTTGTGATTGCACTGATTTTCGTCGGCTTGCCCTTCGTGGTGCGCACGGTACAGCCGATCATGGAAGAAATCGACCGCGAGGTCGAAGAGGCTGCAGCAACGCTCGGCGCTAACCGCTTCCAAACCATCACCCGGGTGCTATTGCCGGGGCTGGCTCCTGCCGTGCTCACCGGCTTCGCGCTTTCCTTTGCGCGTGCGGTCGGGGAGTATGGATCTGTGATCTTCATTGCCGGCAACCTGCCCTACGTGTCGGAAATTGCACCGTTGCTGATCGTCATCCGGCTCGAGGAATATAATTATGCCGCAGCGACCGGCATCGCCGCGATCATGCTGATCATCTCCTTCGTGATGCTGCTGGTGATCAACCTCATCCAGACCTGGAGCAGGCGGAGGTACGGCTATGGCGCATGATCCAACAGCGCCGCCTCATGAGGTGACGTCTGCCGTCACCGAGGGCCGGTTTGCCCGCTGGACGCTGATCGCAATCTCGCTCGTTTTCCTGGCGCTGATCCTGCTGCTACCGATGGCGGCCGTTTTCGTCGAAGCGTTTCGCAAGGGCGCTGGCGCATTTTTCGAGGCGCTGCAGGACGAAGAGACGTTTTCTGCCATCAAGCTGACGCTGATTGTCGCTGCCATCAGCGTGCCTCTCAATCTGGTGTTTGGCGTGGGTGCGGCCTGGGCGATTGCCAAGTTCGAATTCAAGGGCAAGGCGTTCCTGACGACGCTGATCGACCTGCCGTTCTCGGTATCCCCGGTCATCGCCGGATTGGTCTTCGTATTGCTGTTCGGCTCCAACAGCCTGCTCGGCCCATGGCTTGAGGCAAACAATATCAAGATCCTTTTCGCGGTGCCCGGCCTCGTGCTGGCGACGATGTTCGTTACCTTTCCGTTCGTTGCCCGCGAACTGATCCCGCTGATGCAGGAACAGGGCACGGCCGATGAAGAGGCCGCCCTTTCGCTCGGCGCCAGCGGTTTCCAGACCTTCTGGTACGTGACGCTGCCGAATATCAAATGGGGACTGCTCTACGGCGTGCTGCTCTGCAACGCCCGCGCCATGGGCGAATTCGGCGCAGTCTCGGTAGTGTCAGGTCATATCCGCGGCGAGACCAACACCATGCCGCTGCAGATCGAAATTCTCTACAACGACTACAATTTCTCCGGCGCTTTCGCCGTGGCAACGCTGCTTGCGCTGCTCGCCTTGGTGACGCTTATTCTCAAGACGTTGCTGGAAATGCGCTTCAGCGAGGAAATCGCTGCGAGCCGGCGTCACTAAGGAAGACTGATGGAAGTTCGCGTTCAAAACATCCGCAAGGATTTCGGCCGCTTTCCGGCCCTGCACGACGTCACGCTGGACATCCGCTCCGGCGAGCTGATTGCGCTGCTGGGGCCCTCCGGCTCCGGCAAGACGACCTTGTTGCGGCTGATCGCCGGGCTGGAGACGCCGACGGAAGGCGAGATCTATTTCGGCAATGAAGACGCCTCGATGAAGACCGTGCAGCAGCGCAATATCGGCTTCGTCTTCCAGCACTATGCGCTATTCCGCCACATGACGGTGCTCGACAATATCTCCTTCGGCCTCAAGGTGCGCCCCTCGGCGCGCCGCCCGGCGCGATCGGAGATCCGTCGGCGGGCGCTCGAACTGCTCGATCTGGTTCAGCTTTCCGGCCTCGAAAAACGCTATCCAGCACAGCTGTCCGGCGGCCAGCGGCAGCGCGTGGCGCTCGCCCGCGCCATGGCCGTCGAGCCCAACGTGCTTTTGCTCGACGAGCCTTTCGGGGCGCTCGATGCGCAGGTGCGCAAGGATCTGCGCAAATGGCTGCGGGAAATTCACGACCGGACGGGCCATACGACTGTCTTCGTGACCCATGATCAGGACGAGGCACTCGAGCTTGCGGACCGGGTCGTCGTCATGAGCCAGGGTGCCATCGAGCAGATCGGCACGCCCGACGATATCTACGACACTCCGAATTCGCCCTTCGTCTTCGGCTTCATCGGCCAGTCGAACTGCTTGAAGGTGCAGTTGACCGATGGCGAGATCTGGTTCGAGGATCGCCCGCTCGGACTGACGGCCGCAGGCGAGCCCGACGGTACGGCCAATCTCTACTTTCGGCCTCACGACGTCGAACTGCGCGATGGATGCGGCGGCTGCATAGCGGGGCTGCTTACCGCCAGCCGTCGCGTTGCAGGCACACGTCATATCGAAATCGATATCGGCGCCGGTCATCCCCGGGTCGAGATCGAATTACCACCCGAAAAAGTTGGCGAGCTCGACCGTAGCCGCATCGCCTTCAGGCCGACACGCTGGAAACTGTTTCGCGATAAGGTTTGACGCCGGCGATCAGACGCTTGCTGCGGCTATTGGCTCTGCCACCAACGTCGTCTTGATGGGCAGATGGTCGGAAGCCATGCGCGCCAGAGGGGTGTTATGGACCTCTATTGCCGAGATCAGGCCGCTCTTGTTGGCGATCATGCGATCGAGCGCAAGGATCGGCATATTGGCGGGGAAGCTTGGTACCGCAGCCGGCTGAGGACCGAACGCCGCGTGAAACGTGTGTAGCGATGAGCGGTTGCCCAGACGCCATTCGTTGAGATCGCCGAGCAGGATGGTCGGCGTTTCATCGTCCCTGGTCATGATATCGACGAGGACACGCGCCTGCTGCGCGCGTGAGCGACGCAAGAGGCCGAAATGGGCGGCTATGATGCGCAGGGCACTGCCGTTCGACAGCTCGATCTCCGCCACCAGCGCGCCACGTGGCTCGAGACCTGGCAGCTTGATCTGATGGACATCTCGGACCTTTCCCTGCTTGAACAGCACGACATTGCCATGCCAACCATGGGCCTTCGCGACCCCTTCGACCGGCACGGCGACCAACCCTGTCTCACGCTCGAGCCTGGACAGATCGAGCAGGCCGGTGCGTTCGCCAAACCGGCTGTCGGCCTCCTGCAAGGCCATGATGTCCGCATCGATTTCCTGGATGACCCGCAGAATGCGATCGGGATCGAAGCGTCGATCCGAGCCGACGCATTTATGAACATTGTAGGAGGCGATTACGGTGCCCGGCATACGTTCATGGTCGGTCGCATGGGCGTGCGTGCGATGGATCTTCCGGTTCCGGATGGAATGCAAAATGCTTCTGCGCAGGCTTTGGTGGTTTTTCGTATGCATTTCACTCGACCAGCTTGCAGGCGACCGCGATGTCGCTTCTCCCGACTATAGGGCCGGCCGACGCGACCGCCAGTCCCCAATGCCCGTTTGGCGCTAAAGAAAAGGTGATCCGAGCCAGAGGACCTTTTCCAGCAACCGCACCAGGAACGGTCTCTTGCGCAGCGCATGCTGCTCGACCTGCTCCGAAGTCGACAGGACTTCGCGGATATGGTCGCCGATCTTCTTTGCGAAACTCCGGTCGATGACCTCCATATCGACCTCGAAGTTCAGCCGCATCGAACGAGGATCCAGATTGGACGAGCCGACATAGGCCCAGACATCGTCGATCGACAGCAGCTTTGAATGATTGAAAGCGCCTTTCGCGCGCCAGATACGGCAGTAGTTCTTCAGCATCTGATCGAACTGCGCTGTCATGGCGCGGTCGACGAGCACCAGATTATTGGCCGCAGGCACGACGATATCGACCGTTACGCCGCGTCGCGCTGCCGTGATCAGGGCGCTGATCAATTCGCGATCCGGCAGAAAATAGGGGGACATGATCAGGATCGAGCTGCGGGCGACTGAAAACGCGCCAATCAGCATCTTGTGGTTAGTCTCGAGGCTCCGGTCTGGACCGGATGAGACGATGCGCATCAGGATCGGTGCATCCGGATCCCTCTGCTGCTCTGCCATTCGCCATTCATCGCCCTGGAGGATTTCCCCGGTGGCAAAACGCCAGTCTTCGGACGCGGTGTGGAACAGGTCTGCGACGGCCGGACCGGTGACGCGGAAATGCGCATCGTGGGCAGCCTGTTCGCCGGCAAACTCTGTCGTGAAGCCCTTCCGGATGTTCATGCCGCCGGTTAACGCTACGCGCCCGTCGACGATCAGGATCTTGCGGTGGGTTCTGAGGTTGGCATAGGGCAGCCGGAGGCCAATGATGACATTGCCGTTGAAGACGTCGACCGTAACCCCACCCTCCTTCAGGTGGCCCATGATGCTTGGCACCGAATAGCGGGCGCCGACGGCATCGATCAGCACGCGAACAGTGATTCCGCGCCGGACGGCAGCAATCAGCGCATCGGCGATCCTCAGCCCGATGGGATCGCGATCGAAGATGTAGGTTTCGAGGATGATGCTGCGCTCCGCGGCATTGATTTCCTCCAGCATCGCCGGGTAGGCGACATCGCCGCCCTCCAGCATCTTGATGGAATTGCCACTGGTCATGGGATGGCGGGTGACGCGATCTCCCAGCACCTTCATCGCGCCAAAACGCTGCCCATAGGCAATCCGCAGCGCCTCGCTGTCAGCTTCGAAGATCGCCAGTTCACTGCGCGTTTCCTGCCTGAAAAGCATGTCTCGCTGGGATGTCAGCGCCGCCCGCCGGATGCGGTTGATACCCGCGACCGCGTATAGAAGCGCACCGACGATGGGAGACAAGACGATGAGAGCGACCCATCCGATGGCGGCACGCACGTCTTCCTTCGTCATGGCGGCATGAATAGCCGCAGTTGCACCCATGGCAACCGACAGAAAGAGAAGGATATGGGGCCAGTAGGCAATGATAATGCTGAACATCGGGCGACTATAACGGTGCCGGAATTGTGCGCAATCGAAGGGTTGAGGGGAGCGGGGTGTAGAGGGGCGGTTTTGCACTGCAAAAAACGAGGGATTACGTTTTTGAATTGAACAAGCGCCATTGCCGGCTCATATTGATTTTGCGGCAATGTTGATGCGACCTGATGTTCGCGACGAGCGGGTTTCCCTGGTCCCAATATCGCCCCAGTTCTGGCAGCGCCATCGCGACGCTGCGACCCGATATCCAACAGACGTGTCAGCGGAGCTGGAACTTTGCATTTCCCAAGAAGTTAAGCTTTCCAAGCTGCCAAGGAGAAAAGCGATGACGGAATCCCGAGACGAATGGATTATGAAACGCGCTTACGCACTCTGGGAGGAGGAAGGCTATCCAACAGGGAGAGACTCAATCCACTGGGAACAGGCGACCAAGGAAAGGGCCGTCATGGAAACGACGGCGCCACACGGCCTTGCCGTGAAGCCGAAAGCAAAGACCACCTCTTCCAAGGCGGCAAAAGCCAATGGGTCAACACCAGCGCCAGCCCTTTCGCCGAAGCGGTCGACCAAGAAGGATGTGACTGCGAAAGCGTAGCCCCACCTCCGTAAACTGCACGGTCATCCGTTAAGCACCAGTCTTTCAGCGGGTCCGAAGGTCTGCAGCGGCGACCCAAACGACCCAATGACATGGCGAGATTCGATGACTTATGAGTTATATTACTGGGACGGACTACAAGGCCGCGGTGAGTTTGTCCGCCTCGCCTTGGAAGAAGCTGGCGCTGACTACGTCGATGTGACCCGCGCCGACGGTCCCGGCCGGGGAACGGGTGCCATGCTGGAGATTATGAAGCGTGAAAAGCGCCCCCAGATTCCATTCTCACCGCCGTTCCTGAAGGATGGCGAGCTCTTCGTGTCGCATGTTGCCAATATCCTTCTTTATCTGGGGCCGAAGCTCGGCCTGGCGCCGGCGGGAGACGAGCAACGGTTTGTTGCCAACGGCTTGCAGCTGACGATCACGGACCTCGTGTCCGAGGTTCACGACACGCACCACCCAATCTCCACATCGCAATATTACGAAGACCAGAAAGACGCGGCAAAGCTGCGGGCGGAAGCTTTCATCCAGGAACGCATTCCGAAGTACCTCGGCTATTTCGAGCGTATCCTGAAGGCGAATACTTCCGGCCCCACATACAGCGTGGGGCCATCGCTGAGTTATGTGGACCTGTCTCTGCTCCAGGTCGTCGAAGGCCTGACTTATGCGTTTCCGCGCGCCATGAAAGGCTACGCCCCTCGATATCCTTTGCTGATCGCGCTTCGCGATGCTGTCGCCCAGAGACCCAACATCGCACGTTACCTGCAATCCGAGAGGCGCCTCCCGTTCAACGAGGACGGCATATTCCGACACTACCCCGAGCTGGATCAGGACATCGCGTAGTCGCGAAAGGGATGGAGACAGATTTTGGCAAAACAGCCCCGATACTGGAAAGGCTATTTGAAACTCTCCCTGGTGACCTGCCAGGTATCGCTGACGCCGGCGACGACGGACAATGCCAAGATCAGGTTCAATGTGATCAATCGGAAGAGTGGAAACCGGCTGGAAAGCCACTACATCGATTCCGGCACCGGCAAGCCTGTGCCAGACGATCAGCAGGTGAAGGGTTACGAGCGCGGCGACGACGATTACATCTTCCTCGAGGACGAGGAGATCGAGGCTGTCGCCCTCGAAAGCAATCGCGCCATCAGTATCGACACCTTCGTGCCAAAAAACTCGATCGACTGGATCTACTACGACGCTCCGCATTTTCTGGCGCCTGAGGACAAGGTGGGTCTGGAAGCCTTCTGCGTCATTCGGGAGGCCATGAAGGCCAGCGGGGTGGTCGGGATCGCGCGCCTTGTGCTGAACCGGCGCGAGCGTGCTGTGTTGCTGGAGCCGAGCGGCAACGGCATTGTCCTCTGGACGCTGCGTTATGGCGACGAGGTGCGTGAGCCGGACAAATCCTTTGCAGTGGCAGAAAAGCCGGAAGCAGAGGCACTTGTCCTGATGAAGACGCTGATCGAAAAGCGCAAGGTGGACTGGTCTCCCGAGTTGACGCTCGACCCTATCCAAGACAAACTCGCAGCATTGATCAAGGCGAAGAAAAAGGGACGCGGCAAGAAGCCGGCACCTGCTTGCAAAGAAGCTCCCGCGACATCTGGCAACGTCATCAACATCATGGATGCGCTGAAGAAGAGCATCGAAGCAAACCAGACACCCAAGGGGCGATAACTCGGCCAAAGAACTGATTAGCCGGCTTTCTTTGTCTGCGCTGGCGCTTTCTTTGTCTTTGCCCCGGGCTTGGGCTTCGCCATGCCCGCGCTCTCGCGCAAGGCCTGCATGAGATCGACGACCTTCTCTTCTTTTACTGGCGGCTTCTTCGGCAGAGGCTTGCCCTCCACCTTCGCCTTGACCAGTTCCACCAATGCCTCTTCGTATCGGTCGTCAAAGGCGGAGGCGTCGAAGGTGCCCTTCTTGGTATCGATGATGTGGCTTGCCAGCTCCAGCATTTCCCCTGTCACCTCGAGCTCGGGTATATCCTCGAAGGCATCGGCCTCGGAACGGACCTCGTAGTCGAAATTGAGCATCGTGGCGACGAGACCTTTTTCATAGGGACGAACCAGCAGCGTCCGGTACCGGCGGAATAGGACAGCGTGGGCGAGAGCGGCAACCTTTTCCCGATTCATCGCTTCGATCACCAGCGCCAGGACCTCGCGATCATCGTCACTGACCGGGATCAGGAAATAGGGTCTGTCGAAATACAGCCGGTCGATATCGTCCCAGCCGATAAAGCTTTCGATCGACAGGACCTTATCACTTTCGGGCACTATCGAGGCGAGCTCGTCGCCTTCCATGACGAGGTACTCACCATCGTCCAGCAGGTAGCCTTTGATCTGATCGTCCCGCTCCACGGGCTTGCCTGTCTCGCTGTCGACGAACTGGCGCTCGACGCGATTGCCGGTCTTGCGATTGATGATGTGGAATGAAAGACGTTCGGAGGACGATACCGCAGTGTAGAGCCCTACCGAGCAGCTTAGTGCGCCGATGGTCAACTGCCCCTTCCAGCTTGCTCGTGCTGTCATGATCAGTGTCCGCGACGACGGTTGTCTAAGGCGACGATCTTTTCGACAGCAGCCAGCTCGTCACTGCTGGCAGCGGGCACGGCATCGCCAGCGACCGCCTCCAGAACCGCGCTCGACAAGGTGCCGTTATGGATGAGCCATTCCAGCGCCTCGCGGGTTTCACGTTCCGCCTTTAGCTGCGCGTAAAGCGCGACTATCAAACGATCGCGGGGATCCGGCTGCCTGGAGGCCTTGCTGTCTTGGACGTCTTTCATCACTACCTCCACAACGCATTGTTCAGGTTGCAACTGCTGCAGGGGCAAATGGTTCCTGGAGCCAAGACCTACTATGCCGATGGACTGCTCTCTTCACTGCGCCTGATCAGAAAATCGAGCAATCGGTTTTCGTCAGCCCGAAGACCACGCAGGGGTTCGACGAGGGGCGCGAAGACCTCTTCGTCGAGAGAATGCTGCTTGTCTGCAAGAGCAATTATCGACGGATGTATGTAGCTCGAACGTGAAATTGCCGGCGTGTTGTGGAGCACCTCGGCAGACGCCTCGGACATTTCCTTGACCGTCGGCCGCATGCCTTTTTCCAGCGCATTGCGGGCGGAGGTGAAGGCGGCGAGCGAGCCACCCCAGGTTCGAAATGTCTTTGCCGAGACGGAAAGGCCGGAGATTTCTCCGAGGTAAAGATTGAGGCGGCCCGAATCGATTGGTCTCAGCAACCCGTGTTCGTCTTTCCAAGCAAACAACTGGCGACCGGGCAGATCGGCGATCTCTTCCAGCATCCTTTGCAGACGCGGATGTTTCAGGCTCCGCTGCACCCTCTTGCCACCCTTGGCGATGAACCGAAGCTCGATACGCCCGCCGTTGAGTTTAAGGTGGCGTTTCAGAAGAGTGGTCGCGCCATAGGTGCCGTTTTCGCGCGCATAGCTCTGATTGCCCACGCGCAGATGGGCCTCGTCGAGCAACGTGGCCAACGCAGCAAGGACACCGTGGATGTCATCCATGCCACCATCGAGGTGACGCAGGACGGCGCGGCGCATTTTCGGTAATGCCTGACCGAATTCGATGAGCTGGTGGAATTTCTCCACGCTCCGGTGCGACTGCCACTCCTTGTGGTAGCGGTACTGCTTGCGTCCGCGCGCATCCATGCCGGTTGCCTGCAGGTGGCCGTTTTCCTGCAGGCAGATCCAGACATTGTCATAGGCGGGCGGAAGACCGAGCGACGCGATCCGCTTGCGATGGACCGCGTCGTTGAGCACGCTGCCGTCCGGCAGCCTGTAGGAAAAGCCTGTGCCTCTTCGATGGCGGCGTATACCAGGTTCGCTGTCGTTCACATACACAAGACCAAGATCTGTGATCGATATTTCGCTCATCGAAGCTGCCTGCTATTTCCTGTCGGGTTGAGCCTGACGACCAAAGTGGAACCAACGCTTGCGCTCGGCAGTCTTCGGCTGATCCGGCTCATCGGCTTTCGGTGCGAATACCGCGACACTCGCGGCGTAGACGACAACCGTGTTTTCAACCTCATGGGTTTTGAAGGTTTCTTCCGTGCCAGTATCCACGACGCGGCACCATTTTTCACCCTCCCCCAATTCAGGAAGATGGAATTCACAGTCGCCGCCCGCATTGAACACCATGAACAGGTCGTCGAGGACTTCGCTATCGGTAGCATGGACACTCTTACCGATGTAGACACCCAGGACGCGCAATTCGCCATCATCCCAGGCGCCGTCGTCCATCTGGTTGCCGTCGGGCTTGAACCAGGCGATCTCAGCGCGACCGTCTTCCGAGGTGTCACCGGTCAGAAAGCGCTCCTGGCGAAGGACGGGATGAGCCTTCCTGAAGGCGACGGCCTTTTGGCAGAATTCGAGGAAGGGATCTTTCAGACCGTTCCAGTCCGTCCAGCCGATCTCGTTGTCCTGGCAATAGGCGTTGTTGTTGCCACCCTGGCTGTTGCCGACTTCATCGCCACCGACAATCATCGGCACGCCCTGGCTCAGCATCAGCGTCATGATCATGTTGCGACGGCGACGGGCGCGGGCAGCGTTGATCTCGGGATCGTCTGTCGCGCCCTCAACGCCCATGTTGTCCGAGTGATTGTCGGAATGGCCGTCATTGTTGTTTTCGCCGTTGGCCTCATTGTGCTTCTCGTTGAACGACACGGTGTCCATCAATGTGAAGCCGTCATGGGCGCTAAGCAGGTTGATAGACGTGGTAGCGCCACGGTCGGAGTGGTTGAACTGCCTTGCCGAGCCGGCGAGACGCGTCGCAAGCTTTGAAATCTGACCGCCCTCGCCTGTCCAGTAGGTCCGGACGGTGTCGCGGAACTTGTCGTTCCATTCGCGGAAGGGATAGGGGAAGCCGCCAACCTGATAACCGCCCTCGCCGATGTCCCACGGCTCGGCAATCAGCTTGACGCCGGCGAGGACCGGATCCTGGCGAATTGCGTCGAAGAAGCCGCCCTGGCGGTCGAACTCCATTTCCTCGCGGCCGAGCGTGCTCGCCAGATCGAAGCGGAAACCGTCAATGTGCATGACGCCGACCCAGTAGCGAAGGCTGTCGAGCACCATGCGCAGCACCATCGGATGCGACACGTTCAGGGTGTTGCCGGTGCCCGTGGTATCAAAGGTGTGGCGCTGATCGTCCGGCGACAGGCGATAATAGCTCTGGTTGTCCAGCCCCCTGAAGCTCATCGTAGGTCCGCGTTCGGAACCCTCTGCAGTGTGATTGTAGACGACGTCCATGATCACTTCGATGCCGGCGGCGTGGAACTTGCGCACCATCGTCTTGATTTCGGTGATCTTGTTGCTCGACATGAAGCGGTTCATCGGCGCGAAGAAGCCAAGGGTCTGGTAGCCCCAGTAGTTGCGGAGGTTCTTTTCCTCGAGGTAGCGGTCATCGACGAAGGACTGGATCGGCAAGAGCTCGATGGCAGAAATGCCGAGCTTTGTCAGGTGCTCGATAATCGGATCGCTGCACATGCCGAGAAAGGTGCCGCGCAAGGCGTCAGGAACATCCGGGTGGGTCATCGTCATGCCGCGGACATGGGCTTCGTAGATAACGGTTTCCGTCCAGGGGCGCCGGATTGCCTTGTCTCCATCCCAGTCGAAATCAGAATCCTGAACAACGCCCTTTACCATGAACGGACCGCTGTCACGCTCGTCGAACGAGAGATCGCCATCCTCGGCGCCAATCGTATATCCGTAGAGCGCGTCATCCCACTTTATGTCACCAATGATCTGCTTGGCGTATGGGTCGAGAAGCAGCTTGTTGGGGTTGAAGCGGTGGCCATTGGCTGGATCGTAGGGGCCGTGAGCGCGGTAGCCGTAGACCGTGCCTGGGCCGAGGCCGGCGATATAACCCGACCAGATATCGCCTTCCCGCTTTGGCAGCGCCATGCGGGCTGTTTCCGTCTTGCCGTCATCCGTGTAGAGGCAAAGTTCAATCTTCTCGGCATTGGCCGAAAACACCGCAAAATGCGTTCCGGCGCCGGTGTATTCGGCGCCGAGTTCCGGCTTCATGAAGTCTAGTTCCGAGAATGAAAAACTCATAAGGATAGGTCCGTTCTTGGGTTGGTTGTCAGATCAGGCAAACGCGCCCATCGCTTTGTCGAGCACAGGCGCTGCGGCATTATGCGATGAAATATCGACAAGGAGATGATGCACCGTTTGCAAAATTTCTGGATCGGCAGGCATTACGATGCCGACAATTTAAACGTTAAGAAGATGCTTAGGTTCCCGCGAAAACGCACAAAGCCGACCTTACGCGCGCGCGCCGAAGGTCGGGGCCGGGTTTTCGGTGATTTGGTTTTCGCCTGATGGAAACTTTTATGGAAATTGCTGGCTTCGCACGGAGGAAAAAGTGTGGTTACGTTGTCGGCAATGGGGAATTGGTATAAAAACGAGCATGAAAAGCGATCTGCTTGAACTCAAATTCTGGGGCGTCCGGGGAAGTATCCCGGTTTCCGGCCCGGAATTCGAGCGTTACGGCGGCAACACGTCCTGCATCGAAATCAAATTTGGCGACAGGCACCTGCTGTTCGACGCTGGCACAGGCGTGCGCGAAGCGTCGGCTGCGCTGCGACAGGGCGGAGTCACGGACATCGACCTGTTTTTCACCCATTCCCACTACGACCACATCATAGGCCTGCCCTTCTTCGAGCCCATCTACAATCCAAACGTCACCGTCAACCTGTGGTCGGGACATCTCGCCGGCAAGACGACCACGAGAGGCATGATCGACCAGTTCATGCGGCCGCCATGGTTTCCAGTCGAGCCTGATATCTGCCGGGCGACACTCGGCTTTCGCGATTTCAAACCCGGCGACGTGATCGAGCCCCATGCGGGGATCGTCATCCACACCGCGCTGCTCAATCATCCAGGCGGGGCCGTCGGCTACCGCATCGAATGGGCCGGCCGGATCATCGCCCTTGTCTATGACACCGAGCACCGCGACGACCAGATCAACGAAGCGGCTCTGGCCCTGATGCAGGGGGCCGATCTGGTGGTCTACGACACGACCTATACAGAACCGGAAATGACGAAATATCGCGGGTTCGGCCATTCGACCTGGGAAGAAGGCGTCAAGCTCGCGAAGATGGCCGGTGTCGAGCGCATGGCCCTCTTTCACCATGCTCCATCGCGCACGGACGACGAACTGGACGCCATGCAGGCAAAGGCTCGCGAACGTCTTCCTGGCGCATTCGCCGCGTTCGATGGCCAGACGGTGACTGTTTAATCCAATAGCTCGCCCAGCGGATGCCAGCGCGCGGCGTCGCTGGTAGCCGTCACTTCGAACAGCTTTTCCATGAAATCCCAACAGGCTTCGTCGTGCACGAGATGATGGGTCAGAAATCCGATCGGCTCATCGCTGCCGTCCATGCGACGTGCGAGTTCGGCGACCAGCAGATCCACGAGGTCCGCGTGAGGGCGGCAACGGCCTGCTGACCAATCCATGATGTCGACATGGGTATTGATCAATTCGATAGGGCTGGCGATGTCTGCCTTGCCATAGACGGATGCGGCGCGAAAGCCGAGAGGCTTCAGTTCGGGCAGCAGTGTCTTGTCGATGCGGTTCCATGGCGGGACGAGCACTGGATCGAGCCGGGCGGCATAGAGCGCTCGGAGTTTGGCCAGACCGTCACCGAGTTCTCCAAGCACGACGTCGGCCGGGCGATCCAAACCGAGTTCGCACTTCTTGCCACCGCTGCCGGCATGGTTTTCGTGGCTCCAGCCGTGAACGGTCACGGCGGCGTGGGTCTCGCCCTCCAACCTGTCTGCCAGCGGCTGGCCGGTGAAGGCGGGAATGACGGCAAGGCTTAGCGGCACCGAGGCATGCCTTGTCATGTCCAGCAGCCTCTCGAGCGCCGGCGTCGGTTGGATAGCATCGTCATCGCGCAGCCATAGCCGAGCGCTGCGGTTTGCATCGGACATCCTCTCGAGTACGTTGCCCAATTTTTCCCAGTGCGGCTCATCGCGCATATCGTTCTCCCAGATGCTGGTGCAAGAGCGCGTCCAGCCGGCTCGATGCGGCCTCCAGCGACCGTTCGGCAAAAATGAACTGACGCGCGGCGGCCCCCATCTCCCGGCTGCGCTGGGGATCGTCGAGAAGCTCGGCAATCGCTGCCGCAAATGCCTGCACATCCCCATCCGGCGTCAGAATGCCAGTTTTGCCGTTCACGACGACTTCCGGAACACCGGCCGTTGCCTGGGCAACGACGGGAAGACCTGCTGCCTGGGCCTCGAGATAGGCGAGACCATAGGCCTCGCCGCAGCCCGGCCAGACATAGATACCGCCGCGTGAAAGCTCGACGGCGAGTTCGTCAACATTTTTCTGGCCGAGCCAATCGATGCGCTGGTCACCGAACGTTGCGAACATTGCCTGGACGTCCGGACGTTTGGGGCCATCGCCAATGATCGTCAGCGTCCAGTCCTTCTCGCGGATCAAATCGAGCGCGCGCGCCAGCATCGCGTAGCTGTCGAGCTTGTCGCCATCGCGCATCATCGCGACAGTTATCAGCCGGTGGGGCGCCTCTGTCGCGGGCGACGCAAACTGCGCCGGGTCGATGAACGGGGGAAGGTGAGCATACACACCCTCGGGAATGGCTTTCATCAGGCCGCACCGATCGCGCTCGGTGAAGCAAAAATTGACGGCAGCCTGGCGCACGGCATCAGCAACAAGACGCTGGTTTTCGCGCCAGCCCTGCTCATCCCGGCGCCCGGAATAGGAGGCTTCGGCGGTGACATAGGGGATACCGAACACACGTGCCACAGCCGGACCGATCTGGTCCGGCGTCTTGTAATAAGGATGGTAGGTGAACCAGAGCTGTGGCCTGGTTGATGTCGGCATTGCCACAAGGCGCGCGATCTCCTCGCCGGCCTTTGTCGTCATTTGCGCGCGCAAATCCGGATCCGGCGTTGCCGTGAAACTGCGTAGTTCGGACACAACCTCGACGCTGTGGCCTGCCATTTCGAGCGCTGCGATCAGCTGCCTCGCCATCAGGCGGTCGCCAGAGGGGACGGCATGGTGGGGCGATTTTAGCGGCGCATAGAAGGCAATTTTCATGGCATCGCCAGTTTGTTGACGTTTCCCCTGTCGCGTTGCCGTCGAACGGCGTGGAAAACCCATAAAGCCTTCGTGAACGACAGGATGATGCGACCTTGTATTGCGGGGTGATCCTCGACAGCTTCCCGGTTATTCGCTAGATAAACCATAGACAAATGTGGCATGTCGATATTCATGGCCGGTTTTGGTTAGCCTATCAGAGCGCATTTGTGAACAGCCATCCAGAGGCGGATTGAAACCATAGCGGCGCGACATACCCTGCTTTCCGACCGATCCATCCGGAGAGCCAGACTGGGCTCGGGTCTGGTCGTGTTCCTGTTCGTGCTGATGCATATCAGCAATCACGCGCTCGGGCTGATCTCCGTTCATGTAGCGGAAAAAGGTCGCCTTATCTTCCTGCTGATATGGCGCAATCCCATCGGCACCGGCCTTTTCTACGGTGCGGTCGTCATCCATGTCCTTCTGGTGTTCCGGGCGCTGTATCTTCGCAGGACGCTCCGGATGCCGGTCGGCGAGGCCTTCCAGATTATCACCGGGTTGCTGGTGCCGCTGCTGCTGATCGACCACGTCGTCGCCACGCGGGTCGTCTACAGCCTCTACGGCTTTGCCGACACCTACCATTCCACCGTCCGGTCCCTATGGGTCAACTCGCCCTACGTTGGCATGCGACAGGCGATCGCACTGGTCGTGGTCTGGGTGCATGGATGCATCGGGCTGCATTTCTGGCTGCGATATCGCCCATGGTACAGCCGCCTCGCACCTGCCCTGCTGGCGTTCGCAATCCTCCTGCCGGTGCTGGGTTTGCTCGGTTTTGCGGCGATGGGCCGCAATATCGCCTACCAGATCGCCCATGAAGTCCCCAACGGCTATCCCGGCGGCTATTACGGGGCCCGGGAGGCTGCAAGCGTCGCAGGCTCCGCACCCCGCGGCGTGTCGGAGGCGCTTGCCCCGTACCGGTTGGCGCTCTACGGAATCCTCGCTGTCTCGATCATTGGACTGTTCCTGCTGCGGGCCAGACGTCGATGGAGCGAGCGGGCGCACCAGATTACCATTCGCTATCCCGGCGGCGAGACCATCGAGGTGCCGCGTGGCTTTACAGTGCTCGAAGCCAGCCGCCTCGGGGGCATTCCGCATTATTCGATCTGTGGTGGCAAGGGGCAATGTTCGACCTGCCGCGTCCAGGTGCTCGAGGGTGGCAAGAACCTGCCGCCGCCTGATTCCCTCGAGCAGAAAACCCTGACCAGGATTGGTGCGGCACCTGAAGTCAGGCTCGCCTGCCAGCTGCGCCCGCCCCATAACGTCACCGTCGTGCCGATGCTCGTGCCTCTCGCCGAGACGGCCATTCCCACCTTCAGCCAGGCGGCAAGCCCGGGTCGGGAGCGCGAGATCGTCGTTTTGTTCTGCGACATCCGCCATTTCACAACGCTTACCGAATCGCGTCTGCCGTTCGATATCGTGTTTCTGCTCAACCGCTATTTTTCCATCGTCGGGCGCGTCATCGAGGAGCAAGGCGGCCGTATCGACAAATTCATCGGTGATGGCGTGATGGCGCTGTTCGGCCTTGGCACTACGCCGGAGATTGCCTGCCGGCAGGCGCTGAAGGCTGCAGCTGCGATTGTCGTCGAGCTCGACAAGCTGGCGGCGGAACTGGCGGATGAACTCTCAGCGCCCCTTCAGATCGCCATCGGCATCCACACCGGGCGGGCCGTTGTCGGATCGATGGGCTATGGCAACGTGAAATCTCTGACGGCAATCGGCGATACGGTCAACGTCGCGAGCAGGCTCGAGAGCGCTGCCAAGGAGTTCGAGACCGCGCTTGTATTCTCGGAGCCGGTCGCGCTGCTCTCCGGTGTCGACACTGCAGGCATCGAGAGCCGTGAGATCGCCGTGCGCGGTCGTGCGCAGCCGCTGCAGGTCTATATCGTGCCGAAGAGCGAGTGCCGCCGCTTTGCATGAGCGGGCGGCCGGTGTAGGGAAGGCGATGATGAGCCCTCTCCTTTGGATACGCAAAAACTACAAGCGACGCCTGCGCAAGCTGCGCGACCGTCTGGCGACGCGCCTGTTCGACATGCCGTTCGGCCGCAAACTGCTGATCGGCGGGATAGGGTCGCGGGTTTTGACGCTGACGGTCGACTGCGGCGATCACATCATGAGCGTTTCGCCATCGGACTATATCGGCCGCAAGGTGTTCCGGAAGGGGCATTTCGAGCGCGACCATGTAGACCGCCTGCTGGCTGTATTGCGTGAGCGCGGATTGCAGCGCCGCGGTGACGTGTTGCTCGAACTCGGCGGAAATATCGGCACGCAGACCATCTACTTTGCCCTGAGCCAGGCCTATCGCCGGATCGTCACGGTCGAGCCGGATCCGCGCAATGTCAGGTTGCTCAGCTGCAATATCCAGCAGAACCAGCTCGAAGACCGCGTCACGCTGGTCAATTGCGCTGCAGGCGACCGCACTGGCAACCTCGAATTCTTCCAGCATCACAGCAACCATGGCAAAAGCAGCGCCATCAGCAAGGCCGGCGGATCCTTGAAGATCTCCGTTCCGGTCAGGCCGGTGGCGCAGATCCTCGAAGAGGCCGGCGTGGCGGTCAGTCAGATCGGGCTGATCTGGATGGACATCGAAGGCTACGAGCCGGTGGCCTGTCGCTCGATGCACGCCCTGATGGCTCGGCGCGTGCCGCTTTACATGGAGTTCACGCCGGCATTCTACGGGCCGGAGCAGGCTGCCGACTTCAAGCGGCAGCTGGCAGGCTTCTACCAGACCTGCATCATGTTCAGCGAAGATCGTCAGATCGACATGCAGGTCGACGAGTTGCCGGTTACCGGCGAACAGTTCGATGTGCTCTTTTACGGCTGAGTCTTATCTGCGGCGATAGATAAAATAGCGATCCTCGTGGATGCCATCCGGCAGCGGAAGCGGCTGCAGGTCGGCGTGGACAAGCGGCAGGCCGCTGACTGCCACGCCACCCGATCTCAGCACACCGGCCATCAACTGGGGCAGCCAGCGCAGCGTGATCTCGTCCTTGTCAGGGTAGCCGGTGCCGATATCGGCGTGGGCGAGTGCCGCATCCACACCGAGAAATGCCTGGGCCGTCTGCTGGATTTCGCCAAGCACCAGATCTTCCGGCGCCGGCATCGAATGGGCGGAGGCATTGGCGGCGCGGTCGAAGGCAATGATCCGACGCCCGGGAAAACGCTCCCTCAGATGATCGAAGGTGCGACCGTTGCCCAGCCCCAACTCGAGGATCGGGCCTTCGAGAGCGGCGACATCTCTGGTCAGATGATCGAGTATGTCGCGCTGGGCGCTCAGGCGTCGAATGAAACTGTCGAGGCGGCTCATGGTCGGGAATTTCCAGGGTTGGCAATTGAGTGTGTCCGCCTAGCAGGTCAGGACGGCCCCGTCGACAGGACAACGACGTTTTCGGTCTGTCGCGTCGCGTGCAACTCATCCGTCACTGCACTCGTTCAACATAAAGGGATATGATAGGGATGGATTATGGACGATTTGACACATGATGCGTTCTTCAGTGCCCTGCCGGTCTTCACCCGCTTCGAAGGGGTGACGGACGACGGCAACTATCGTCCCCTGCCCGACGACTGGTATCTGGCTCTTGCCGATATTGTCTCCTCGACGGAAGCGATTGCAGCCGGTCGCTACAAGGCCGTCAACATGGCCGGAGCCAGCGTCATCTCCGCCGTTCTCAACGCACTCGGACGCGCCGACTATCCTTTCGTATTCGGCGGAGATGGGGCGTGCATCGTCATTCCGTCGAGCGGCCTGGACCGCACACGCCAGGCGCTGGCCTCCGTGCAATCCTTCGTGGCCGCCGACCTGCACCTGAGCCTGCGATGCGCGCTCGTGCCGATGGCCGACATCCGGGCACAGGGAATGGACGTTCGGGTGGCGCGTTTCAGCCCGACGGATTTCGTCTCCTACGCCATGTTCGCTGGCGGCGGCACGACCTGGGCCGAGGCGCAGATGAAGGCCGGTAACTACGGTGTCGAAGCCGACCAGACGCAGATGCGTCCGGACCTGACCGGTCTTTCCTGTCGCTGGAACCCGATCGAGGCGCGCAACGGCGAAATCGTCTCTGTCATCGCGGTACCGGATGTGCGCGGCCATGGTTTGGAGTTCCAGAGCCTCGTCGCCGGCATCATTGCAATCGCCGCCGAGCAGGGTCGCGATGGCCATCCGGTGCCGGTCGACGGCCCCGAACTGGGTCTGGCGCTTGGCGGGGTGGCGGACGAAGCGCGCGCGACGGCCTCGGACAGACGGATCCTGCGCCGCAAGCTCGCCATCGCCGCACAGATCGGCCTGACCATCGCCCTGCACAAGCTTAGGCTCACGCTGGGGTCCTTCGATGCACGCCGCTACAAGCGGGACGTCGCGGCCAATTCCGATTTCCGGAAATTCGACGACGGCCTGAAAATGACGATCGACCTCGATGCCGACCGCCTCGCGCGACTGGAGAAAATCCTGAAGGAAGCGGAAGCAAAGGGTATATGCCGCTACGGATTGCACCGGCAGGCCTCGGCACTGATGACCTGCTTCGTGCCGACGCCCCTGTCGCGCGACCACATGCATTTCATCGATGGCGCCAATGGCGGCTACGCCATGGCTGCCGCGGATCTTCGTGCCAGCCGCAGTCTGGCGCCGAGATGCCCGCCGGAAGCTGGTCGACTATTGCATCGGGCCCGGTCTGACACTGTTCGTCAGGAGGAATAGTGTTTTACGCGACAGGCTTTACCGTGCCCATTGCCTCAACCTGAAATGTTCTTATCTGCCTCCGTAACAGTTGCCCCTTGCACCCGGCAACCGACGCCACTCCAGAGAACCGCTTGCATGACGAACTCCTTTCCCAGCGTCTCCGACATTTTTCTCGACAAGGTGGCGGAGTGGTTGACGCAGGCGGCGCTGACGGGCGAAAACCTCGAGAACGTCGTGCGCGGCTTCTGTGACCGTATTTCCGCATCCGGCCTGCCGATTGCCCGTGTGCATCTGACATTTTCGATGCTGCATCCACTCTATGATGCGCTGGGATTCACCTGGCGTCGCGCCAGCGGGCTGACGATCGAAGGTTATCGCCACTCCGGCGAAAAGCCGGAGCGGTTCCTGCAAAGCCCCTATTACCATCTGCTGACCAGCAATCTCGACTATATGCGCCGCCGCATCGACGGCGACGGGCCGCTTGACTTCCCGATCTTCGAGGAACTGCGCAAGGAGAAAGTCACCGACTACATAGCCTTCGTGCAGACCTTCGGTGACGGCTCGGCGCAAGGCATGATGGGTTCGTGGGCAACGGATGGCGCGAGCGGCTTCAGTGAAGAGATGATCGGTGCCCTGTTGCGGATGCAAAACCATCTGGCGCTGGCAGCCAAGATGGCGGTGCTCGGCAAGCTCGCCAACAACATGCTGACCACCTATCTCGGAGGCGATGCGGGCAGACGCGTGCTGAACGGCCAGATCCGGCGCGGCGACGGCGAGACTATCCGCGCCGCTTTGGTGATGGGAGACATGCGTCAATCGACGGTATTTGCCGAGAAAGAGGGGCGCCAGGCGTATATCGACACGCTGAACGCGTTCTTCGACGCGATAGCCGCGCCGTTCAACCGGAACGGCGGCGAAATCATGAGTTTTCTCGGGGACGGATTTCTGGCGGTGTATCCCTGCGACAGGCACAGGGACCCGTCGAAGGTTGCCTGCCGGGCAGCGCTTGCTGCCGTCGCGCAGGCGCAGATGCGTGTCGCGCAACTGAACGAGGATCGCCTGTCCAGAAAGCTAAACCCGATCCGCTATGGCATCGGCTTGCATGTCGGCAATGTTATGTTCGGCAACGTCGGCCTCAGGGACCGGCTGACATTCTCCGCGTTCGGCTCCGCCGTCAACGAAGTGCAAAGACTGCAATCGCTGACCAAGAAGTATTCCCGCGAAGTGGTCGCCAGCAAGGCATTCGTTGGCTATAGCGGCGGCGATTGGGTAACGCTCGGCGAAGAAAAGCTTCGCGGCGTACGGCAGAAACTGACTGTACTTCACCCGAAGCCTGTTGTTACATCGCAGGGTGATCAGGATGTTTTCTACGATGCCGCGACGGACGGGTTATCCGAGGCAGAGCAAGTTATTCTTCTGCATCGCGACGCCAAGAAACAGGATATCCGGCGGCAACCCGGAAAAATCGTCCAGTAGAGCCAAGCATAAGCTCCTTCGCGCCATTCTGATAGGTATCTGAAGACGAAGCAGATTTCTGTCGGGAGACTGGAACCGGCGAACTGGACACCCGTTATAGCCTACGTTAGTGTGCCGGCGCGGGTCACAGGTGATACGGGGAAATTCTTTTGCATGGCGCCTGAGACGGACTTGCTGCGTATCGAAAATCTCGACGTATCGTTTTCGCTTTACGGCGACAAGCTCTCCGTCGTCAAAGGTGCCAGCCTTCGGATCCTACCGGGCAAGGTGACCGCACTGGTCGGCGAATCCGGGTCCGGAAAGTCGATCATAAGCCAGGCAATCATGGGCATTTTGCCCACTCCGGCTGTTGCATCCGGCAGGATTTTGTTCACCGACCCAAAAAACGGCGTCACCACCGACATCTTGAGCCTGTCGCGCGACAGCGCCCCCATGCGGGCTCTTCGCGGCGGGAGGATGGCGACTATTTTCCAGGAGCCGATGACGTCGCTGTCCCCGCTTCACACGGTTGGAAACCAGATCAGCGAAGCGCTTCGGATACACAGCACCGCGACCAAGGAAGAACAGCGCCTCAAGACCGAGGAAATGCTGGAGCTCGTGGGCTTTCAGGACCCCAAGCGTACCTTCAACATGTATCCGTTCGAGCTTTCCGGCGGGATGCGCCAGCGAGCGATGATCGCCATGGCGCTGATCTGCAGCCCGGCGCTGCTGATCGCCGACGAGCCGACGACGGCGCTAGACGTGACCATCCAGGCACAAATCCTCACGCTGCTCCGCGATCTGCAGAGCAAGATGCAAATGGCGATGCTGCTGATCACCCACGATCTCGGCGTGGTCGCGAATATGGCCGACGAAGTGGTTGTCATCTACCACGGCGAGGTGATGGAGGCCGGTCCCGTCGAGACTATCTTCAGGAACCCGCAACATCCCTATCTGAAGGGACTGATGTCCGCCGTACCGCATTTCGACATGAAGCCCGGTGAGCGGCTGAAATCGCTGCGCGACGTGCCTGTCAACATCGATACATTCTCCGCAAAGCGCAAGAGCGAGCCGGCAGGACCGGAAGTGCTGCTGACGGTCCGCAATCTTGCCAAGACTTACAAAACAAAAAAGCGCGGTCTGTTCGACAGGGGAGCCGGCTCCGAGATGCGTGCTGTCGACAATGTTAGCTTCGATATTCGTCGGGGCGAATGCCTGGGACTGGTTGGCGAAAGCGGCTGCGGCAAGACGACGGTCAGCAAGATATTGATGCGCGCCGTCCAGCCGGACAGCGGTACCGTCGTTTTCAACGACGGCCACGGCGATGTCGATGTGCTGGCTGTGAGCGGCGACGAACTGATGGAATTGCGCACCAACATACAGATGGTGTTCCAGGACCCGGTTTCGTCGCTTTCGCCGCGCATGACGGTGCGCAATATCCTCAGCGAGCCTCTGGAAATACACGGGCGCGGCGATAGCGCCGGCCGCAAGCAGAAAGTCTCGGCGCTGATGCGCGCGATCGGCCTCGACGAACGCTACCTCAGCCGCTATCCACACAGCTTTTCCGGCGGGCAGCGCCAGCGTATCGGCATCGCCCGGGCACTGGCTCTCGGTCCGAAGCTGCTGATCCTGGACGAACCGGTGTCGGCGCTCGATGTCTCCGTGCAGGCGCAGATTCTCAACCTGCTGAAGGACCTGCAGAAGGAACTCGGGCTCACCTACCTGTTCATCTCGCACAATCTGGCGGTCGTCGATTACATGGCCGACCGCATTGCCGTGATGTATCGCGGACGCATCGTCGAGATCGCCCCCAGGGGCATCATATTGCGCGACCCCGTGCATCCCTACACCCGGTCGCTGCTGTCAGCCGTCCCCTTCCCCGACCTCGATCGTCCCCTCGACTTTGCAGGGCTGCAAGCGGTCGGCCCGAGCTCGAAGCGGGATTGGGGTCCGAACTTCGCCGAGGCCGAAGGCGAAGAACTTGCCTACGCAGATCTCGGCGATGGCCATTTCGTTCGCGCCCATCGCGACGCCAACATCCAGGAATTGCGCACGTGGTAACCCGTCGGACGTTCCTTGGTGCAATTGCCTCGACCATGCTGCCGACGTTTTCGGCGCGCGCTGCAGATCGCGATATTGAGCCGGAATATCTTCGGCCATGGCTGGATGCAGCCCAGATGCCAGCTATGGCCGACCGCCTGCCGGACCGCCCTCGGGTTGTCCAACTGAAGGCGATGGGGCGCCAGCCCGGCCAATATGGCGGCTCGGTGCGGACCATCATCGGTGGGCAGAGCGATCTCCGGTTCATGACGATCTACGGCTACGCGCGACTGATCGGCTATGACGAGAAGTTGCAGATGCAACCGGACATTCTCGAATCCTATGACATCGAAGACGACCGGGTCTTTACCTTCCACCTCAGGCCCGGCCATAAATGGTCGGACGGCGCGCCGTTCACCGTCGACGATTTTCGCTACTGGTGGGAAGACGTCATCCTCAACAAGCAGCTCACTCCGGGCGGCGGCGCCCTGGAACTGAGGCCGCATGGCAGCCTGCCGAAGTTCGAGGTGATCGATTCCCTGACGGTGCGCTACTCCTGGGACAAGCCGAACCCCAATTTCCTGCCGATCATCGCTGCCCCGCAGCCGTTGGTGCTTGCCGGCCCCGCTCATTACCTCAAGCAGTTTCACAAGAAATATCAGGACGAGATCAGGCTGTCTTCGCTCATGAAGGAAAATCATGCGCGCAAGTGGCAGGAGATGCACATCAAGATGGGTCGCGCCTACCGTCCGGAAAATCCGGCCCTGCCGGTGCTGGATCCCTGGCACAACACCACCGCGCCACCGGCCGAGCAGTTCGTTTTCGAGCGCAACCCGTATTTTCACCGGGTCGACGAGAACGGGCGGCAGCTTCCCTATATCGACCGCTTCGTTCTGAATGTCAGTTCGTCGTCGATAATTGCTGCCAAGACCGGTGCCGGCGAAAGCGACCTGCAGGCGACCGGCATTGATTTCGACGATTATGCGTTCCTGAAAGACGCCGAAAAGCGCTACCCGGTGAAGGTCAACCTCTGGAAAATGGCGCGCGGATCGCGCGTGGCGCTGCTGCCGAACCTCAATTGTGCCGACAAGGTCTGGCGCGAAGTGTTCCGCGACGTCAGGGTACGCCGGGCGCTGTCCATGGCGATCGACCGTCACGAGATCAACATGGCGGCTTTCTATGGCCTAGGTGCTGAAAGTGCCGACACCGTGCTGCCCGAAAGCCCGCTTTTCAAGCCGGAATACGCCAAGGCCTGGGTGAACCATGACCCGGCCCAGGCCAATGCCCTGCTCGATGCTGCTGGCCTCGACAAGCGCAACGCAGACGGCCTGCGCCTGCTGCCCGACGGGCGGCCGATGGAAATCACCGTTGAGACAGCGGGCGAAAGCACGCTCGACACCGATGTGATGGAGCTGGTCACCGACCACTGGCGGAAGATCGGCATTGCGGCCTTCACGCGCTCCTCGCAGCGCGACATCTTCCGCAGCCGGGCGATGGGCGGGCGCATCATGATGTCCATCTGGTACGGGCTCGACAATGGCGTACCGACGGCAGACATGAACCCCGGCGAACTGGCACCGACGATGGACGACCAGCTTCAATGGCCGCTCTGGGGCATGTACTACCTGTCCGGCGGAAGCCAGGGGGTTGCCCCCGATGTTCCCGAGGCTGCGCAGCTGAACGAACTCCTGGCACAATGGGGTATCGCGGCCTCATTCGAGGAACGGACGGAAATCTGGCAAAAGATGCTGGCCATCTATACCGAGCAGGTATTTTCGATCGGATTGATCAATGGCACCCTGCAGCCAATCCTGCACTCCAGGCGGCTGCAGAACGTGCCCGAAAAGGCGCTCTACGGTTTCGATCCGACATGCTTCCTCGGCATCTACATGCCCGATACCTTCTGGCTGACGGAGGACCATCCCCGTGCTTAGATATATCGTCTGGCGCATCGCCGTCATGGTCCCGACACTGCTGGTCATCTCGATGCTGGTATTCACCATCATCCAGCTGCCCCCGGGCGACTTCTTCGAAAGCCAGATTGCCGAACTTCAAGCACAGGGCGAGACCGCCAACCTTCAGGAAATACAGGAGCTTCGCAAGGAATACGGCCTGGATAAGCCGGTGGCGGTCCAGTACGTCTACTGGGTGGCCGGCATGCTGCATGGCAATTTTGGCTATTCCTTCGAGTATCAGCTACCCGTCTCCCAGGTGGTCGGCGACCGACTGTGGCTGACTATCCTCGTGTCGTTCACCACTATCCTGCTGACATGGCTGATCGCGTTTCCCATCGGCATCTATTCGGCGACGCATCAGTACAGCTGGAGCGACTACAGCCTGACGTTTCTCGGGCTGCTCGGGATCGCCATTCCGAACTTCATGCTGGCGCTCATCCTGATGTATTTCGCCAATGTCTGGTTCGGCGTCTCCATCGGCCACCTTATGGATCAGAAATATCTGTCCCAGCCGATGAGCTGGGAGAAGGCGAGTTCCATCCTCTCGCATCTGTGGATCCCCGTCGTCATCGTCGGCACGGCCGGTACCGCAGGCATGATCCGGAGGCTGCGCGCCAACCTGCTTGACGAGATGCAGAAGCAATACGTCATCACCGCGCGGGCCAAGGGTCTTCACCCGCTGCGTGCGCTGATCAAATACCCGCTACGAATGGCCCTCAACTTTTTCGTCGCCGATATCGGTTCGATCCTGCCATCGATCATCTCGGGCGCTGAAATAACAGCGATCGTCCTGTCGCTGGAGACCACCGGGCCTATGCTGATCAAGGCGTTGCAGAGCCAGGACATGTATCTTGCCGGATCGTTCCTGATGTTCCTTGCCGTCCTCAATGTCATCGGCGTGCTGATTTCCGACATAGCCCTTGGCTTTCTCGACCCCCGTATCCGCTTGCAGGGCAGGAGCATCCGTTGACCTCATCCTTGCCAGAACCCGGGGCGCCGATGCAGCATTACGTCTCGACAGCGCCATTCGACCCGATGCAGTTCGAGGCGATGTCGGCGGGCCAGACGCGCTATCACATGGCGTCGCAAAAGCAGCTTATGTGGTGGAAATTCAAGCGCCACCGGGTGGCGGTCGCCTCCGGCATATTCCTGCTTTTCCTCTACGGCGTCGTTATAATCGCCGAGTTCATTGCTCCCTATGGCCTGCACACCCGCAATGTCGACTTCATCCATGCGCCGCCCCAGGCGGTCCACATCTTCCATGACGGAAAGCTCGTGGCGCCTTTTGTCTACGGTCGCACCATGTCGCTCGATATCGAGACGCTGCGCAGGTCCTATACGGATAAGCCTGACGACGTGCAGCCGATCCGCTTCCTCTGCCGTGGGGATGCCTATAATTTCTGGGGCGCCATTCCCTCCAACATCCATCTGGTCTGCCCGGCTGTGGGCGGGCAGATGTATCTGCTGGGAACGGACCGGCTCGGGCGGGACGTATTCTCGCGGATCATCTACGGTGCACGTATCTCGCTGACCATCGGCCTGATCGGCATATCGATCAGCTTCATCCTCGGTATCGTGCTCGGTGGACTTGCCGGTTATCACGGTGGCTGGTTCGATCTTCTCGTGCAGCGGGTTATCGAAGTGCTGCAATCGCTACCGAGCCTGCCGCTGTGGATGGCGCTGGCGGCGATCATGCCGGTGACGTGGAGCCCGATCCTGGTCTACTTCGGGATCACCATCATTCTCGGCATTCTCGACTGGACCGGGCTTGCGCGCGCCGTCCGCTCAAAACTCCTGTCCTTGCGCGAAGAGGATTATGTGCTGGCGGCACAGTTGATGGGCGCCAAATCGCGACGCATCATCGGCCGCCATCTCGTACCGGGCTTCATGTCGCATCTGATCGCCACCGCGACGATTTCGATCCCGAGCATGATCCTCGGCGAAACAGCCCTGAGCTTTCTCGGCCTTGGCCTGCGCCCACCCATCACCAGCTGGGGTATCCTGCTGACAGAGGCCCGAAGCGTCAGCGTTATCGCTTTTTATCCTTGGCTTCTGTTCCCGATGATTCCGGTAATTCTTGTGATACTTGCCTTCAATTTTCTGGGAGATGGCTTGCGCGATGCTGCCGATCCCTACAAATAGCGTGTGGTGCGGACGCAAAACAGCGCGCACGGCGCATGACGGCATTGGCTCCCTCTTGCAAACTAACTGCGAAAGACGTTTGGACTTGAGGTTTTGCCCATGAAACGGCGCGTTGAAGATGCACGCATACTCATGTACAGCCATGACACGTTCGGGCTCGGACACCTGCGCCGCTGCCGGACGATCGCGCATTCGCTGGTTGGCGACTATCGCGGGCTGAATGTCCTCATTATTTCGGGCGCAACCATCGCCGGGGCATTCGACTACCGTGCCCGTGTCGACTTCGTCCAGGTGCCGAGCGTCATCAAGCTCAAGGACGGCGAATACACCTCGATGTCCGGCGACGTCGACCTGAAAGACACGCTGAAGATGCGCCAGGCGATCATCCGCCAGACGGCCGAAAACTTCCAGCCGGACATCTTCATCGTCGACAAGGAACCGCTCGGTCTCAAGGGCGAAGTCGAGGAAACGCTGCAATATCTGAAGGCGCGCGGCACGACGCTGGTGCTCGGCATGCGCGATGTGATGGATGCGCCGCATCTGCTCGATGCCGAGTGGAAGAAGAGCAACATGCTGGAGAAGATCGACCAGTACTACGACCGGGTGTGGGTCTATGGGCCGCCCGATTTCTACGATCCGCTTCTCGGCCTCGACGTTCCCGCCGGTGTACGACGGAAAATGGACTTTGTCGGCTTCCTGCAGCGCAGCGTGCCGCAGGGCAAGAAATCCGAGCATGTGCCAGATGAGGACTACATTCTGGTGACAACAGGCGGCGGCGGCGATGGCGCGGATCTCGTGCGAGATATCGTCAACGCCTATGAGAAGGATCGCTCGCTGCAGTACAAGACGCTGATCGTGCTCGGACCCTATATGCCGGCCCGTGAGCGGACCGAACTTGTCGAGCGTGCCAACAAGATCAGCTGTCTCGAGGTGATCGAGTTCGACAAGCGCATGGAAGAACTGATCGATGGTGCGACGGCCGTGGTCGCCATGGGTGGCTACAACACCTATTGCGAAATCCTGTCTTTCGACAAGCCGGCGCTTATCATCCCGCGGACGCGGCCGCGCGAGGAACAACTGATCCGCGCCCAGCGGGCGAGTGCACTGGGACTTGTCGACATGCTGCTGCCCGAGGAGTCCGAGGACGCATTGCAGTTGTCGGCAGCCTTGAAGAAGCTGGTCAATCGTGCACCTCCATCGAAGAGCGGTGAGAAGAACATGCGGCTCGAGGGTCTCGTCAACATCTCGCAGATCGTCGGCGAGTGGCTCGACGGGCGGGAGAGCTATCCCTCGCTTTCCGTCGTCGGTGAGTAGAGCGCAGCCATTGCCTATCCGAAAAAAAATACTGGTCGTCCTCAAGGGCTATCCCCGGCTGTCTGAAACGTTTATTGCCCAGGAGCTGCTTGGGCTGGAGCAGGCGGGCTTCGACCTGACGCTGATCTCGATGCGCCGTCCCACCGACAAGAAGCGGCACCCGGTCCACGACGAGATCAAGGCGCGTGTCGTCTACCTGCCGGAATATCTGCACGAGGAGCCGTTGCGCGTCGTCAAGGCGCTACTATCGGTCAGGCACCGACCCGGCTTTCGGCCGCTGCTGCGCCAATTCTGGGCCGACCTGAAACGTGACCCGACGCGCAACCGATTTCGCCGCCTCGGCCAGGCCATGGTGCTTGCGCATGAGTGGCCTGACGGAGCCGAGTGGCTGCATGCCCACTTCATTCACACCCCCGCCTCCGTCACCGCCTATGCAAGCATTCTCACCGGCACCCCTTGGACCTGTTCGGCGCATGCCAAGGATATCTGGACGTCACCCGACTGGGAACTGACCGAAAAGCTCGGACAGGCCCGTTGGGCCGTGACCTGCACTCATAGTGGTTTTGACCACATGCGAACTTTAACGCCATTCAAGGAGCGTGTGCACCTAAGCTACCACGGTCTCGACCTCGCCCGTTTCAGCCCTTCCCAAAGTCAACATTCCAACCGCAACGGCAGCGATCCCGCTGCACCGGTGTTGCTGCTCAGCGTCGGCCGCGCCGTCGAGAAAAAGGGCTACGACGTGCTGCTGCGGGCGCTGGCGCTGTTGCCTGAGACGCTCCACTGGCGCTTCGAGCATATCGGCGGCGGTGACCGGTTGCCCGAGCTCAAAGCACTGGCGGACAGTCTCGGCATTGCCGACCGCATCATCTGGAAGGGTGCGATGGCGCAGGATGAGGTGCTGGCACACTATCGACGTGCCGATGTGTTTGCGCTTGCTTGCCGCGTTGCTGCCGACGGAGACCGCGATGGGCTGCCGAACGTGCTGGTCGAGGCCTCCAGCCAGCGTCTCGCCTGCATCTCGACGCGGGTTTCCGGCGTTCCGGAACTTTTGATCGACGGCGAGAATGGGCTGCTGGTCTCTTCCGAAGACCCAACCGGCCTGGCCCGGGCTCTGGAAACCGCAATCCGCGACCCCGCCCTTCGCCACCGTCTGGGTTTGGCTGCCGAGCGGCGGGTGCGCGAGAACTTCGACTATCATTCCAGCATCCGACACCTCAGCCGGCTGTTCGAGGAGGAATGGCAAAAAGACGACAACCGGAAGCAATCGGCGTGAGCGGACCAAAGGTATTCTTCTACGTTCAGCATCTGCTCGGCATTGGCCATATCGCCCGTGCAAGCCGCATCGCGAGTGCGCTCGCGCGTCGCGGCTGCAGCGTTACGCTGGTGACCGGCGGTTTGCCCGTCGCTGGATTTCCGGGTGACGACGTAACCTCCATCGCCCTGCCTCCGGTAGTGGCTGCGACGTCGGGGTTTTCAGGACTTGCCCACAAGGATGGCACGCCGGTCGACCAGGCGTTCCTGGACGACCGGCGCGACCGGCTGCTTGCGACCTTTCATGCGACGCGACCGGACGTCGTCATCATCGAGGCCTTTCCCTTCGGCCGTCGGCAAATGCGGTTCGAATTGCTGCCGCTGCTCGACGCCATCGAGACGGCAAAGCCGCGGCCAAAGCTTTTCTCCTCGGTGCGCGACATCCTGCAGCAGCAGAAGAAGGCGGGGCGCGACGCTGAAACCGTTGCCACGCTCGACGCCCATTTCGACGGCGTGCTTGTGCATGGCGACCCCCGTTTCGTACGTCTTGAGGAAACGTTTCCATTGGCCGCCGATATCGCCGGCAAGATACGCTACACCGGACTTGTGGCACCGGCGATACCACCGGAGCCGGTCGAGGTCTTCGATATCGTCGTGTCTGCTGGCGGCGGCGCGGTTGGGCGCGATCTCGTCCGCGCCTCTCTCGACGCGGCGAGACGCGTGGCGACCGACCGGCGCTGGTGCCTGATCGCGGGTCCGAACATGCCCGAGGCGGACTTCATGGCCCTTCAGAACGAAGCTCCGGCCAATACGCAACTGGTTCGTTTTCGCAGCGATTTCCCGTCGCTGCTGCGGGGGGCCGAGCTTTCGATCTCGCAGGCGGGGTACAATACGGTCTGCGACCTGCTGGTGACCGGCTGCCGATCCATCCTCGTGCCGTTCACCGCCGGTGGTGAAACGGAGCAATCTGTCCGCGCCGAACGGCTGGAGGCGCTCGGGCTGGCAACAGCCTTGCCGGAGGCAGGGCTGACGGCGGAGATGCTGGAACAGTCCGTTGCAACAGCACTGCAGAAACCAAAGCCGGCTTCGCATTCCATCGACCTGGATGGCGCCGAAAAGACGGCTGTTATCGTTCAAGATGCCGCCTGACCGTTGCAGCTTTGACCTCGTTTTGCAGACTGTTGTGATATAAGCTCGAAGGCGGGGAATCGGAACGGATCGCCGCCATGGCATTTCGCATTTCGAGCGACAGGGAAAAGCGGCATGCGAGAGAGCAAGACGAGCGTGGCGACCCCCGAATTTAGAAGCATGCGGTAAGCAATGGAAAAAAGCCTCGCCAAATATATCTGGTCGAACACGCGCCTCGAGCAGATATGGATCCTGCTCGTCGTTGCCGCGTCCATGGTGCCTTACTTCCTGTCCTTCGACCTGCCAAAGCAGATCGTCAACGGCCCGATCCAGGGTAAGGGCTTCGAGGGCGAAGGCGCCACGCAGTCCTTCATGCATATCGCCTACGACATCCCCTTTGTCGGCCATATCGAGGTATTCAAAGGCCTGAAGCTCGACCGTTTCGAGATGCTGATCGCCCTCAGCCTGGTGTTTCTGGCCCTGGTGGTGCTGAACGGCCTCTTCAAACTCTACATCAATACCTACAAGGGCAGGCTTGGCGAGCGCATGCTGCGTCGCATCCGCTTTGAGCTTGTCGATCGGGTGCTGCGTTTTCCGCCTTCGCATTTCAAGCGCGTCAAGGCGGCTGAAATCGCGACGATGATCAAGGACGAGGTGGAGCCTCTCGGCGGGTTCACCGGCGACGCTTTCGTGCAGCCCGCGCTGCTCGGCGGTCAGGCGGTCACCGCTCTGATCTTCATCATCATGCAGAATTTCTGGCTCGGTATGATCGCCGCCAGCATCGTCGCGGTGCAGGCGGTCGTTATTCCCCGCATGCGCAAGCGACTGCTTGAGCTTGGCCGCCAGCGCCAGCTGACGGCGCGCGAACTTTCTGGCCGAGTTGGCGAGATCGTCGATGGCATCGGCACCATCCATGGCAACGACACGTCCAACTTCGAGCGGGCCGATATTGCTGCCCGGCTGGGGCTGATCTTCTCGATCCGCTACGACCTCTATCAGTGGAAATTCCTGGTCAAGTTCATCAACAATTTCCTGGCCCAGGTCACGCCGTTCCTGTTCTATTCGATCGGCGGGTTTCTCGCCTTGCAGGGGCGCCTGGACATCGGCCAGCTGGTCGCGGTCATCAACGCCTACAAGGATCTGCCGGGACCGCTCAAGGAACTGATCGACTGGGACCAGTCGCGTCAGGATGTCCAGGTAAAGTACAATCAGGTGGTCGAGCAATTCAGCGTCGACCGACTGATCGACCCTCGCATCCAGGTCATGGACCCCAAATCTCCGGCACGGCTGGAGCATGCGCTTGTCGCCACCAACCTGACAATCAGCGACGACAGCGGCGCCCGTGTTCTCGACCATGTTTCGCTCGAGATCCAGCCCGGCGAAACCGTGGCGATCGTTGGTGAGAGCGGCAGTGGGGGTGAGTATCTGGCCGAGGCCTTCGGACGGCTGGTCTGGCCGGACAGCGGCAAGGTGACCGTCGATGGGCACGACATCCTGGAATTACCGGAATCGGTGACCGGCCGACGGATCGCCTATGCCGGCTCGGACACCTACTTCTTCCACGGAACGTTGCGCGACAACATTCTATATGGCTTGAAGCATGCCCCGCTGACGACCGTCACCTATGAGGGCGAGGCCGCGGTGCGCAACAAGTGGGCGATTTCGGAGGCCAAACGCGCCGGCAACCCGTCTCTCAGCCTCGACAGCGACTGGGTCGACTACACATCTGCCGGGGCGACCGGGCCGGACGACCTTTACAGCGTCATCCGACCAGTGCTCGATTCGGTGCTGATGTCGCAGGATATTCTCGACATGGCGCTTCGCTCCACGGTCGATACTGAGACGCACAAGGACCTGACCGAACGGATCGTCGAACTGCGCCATGCGCTGATCGAGCGGCTGAAGGAGCAGGATCTCGACGGGCTGGTCGTGCCGTTCGAATTCACCGCCTACAATACGCAGGCGACGGTGGGTGAAAACCTGCTGTTCGGCACACTGAAGCGTCCGCTGATGACCAACAGGAAGCTCGCTGCACATCCCTATTTCATCAAGCTCTTCCAGGACAGCGGCCTGAACAGCGAACTCTACGACATGGGCATCGAGATCGCCGAAAACACAGTCGAGTTGTTCAACGACCTGCCGCCGGACCATCCTTTCTTCCAGCAGCTCACTTTCATGACGGCGGACGACATTCCCGACTATCAGGCGTTGCTGCAGAAGCGGGGCGGCCGCAACTTCGAGACGGCGACGCCCGAAGAGCGGGCATCGATCATTCGTCTCAGTTTCTCCTACATCGAGCCACGCCACCGCTTCGGTCTGCTCACCAAGCAGTTGATGAACAAGATCGTCGAGGCACGTACGGAGTTTCACAAGCATATCCCGGCCGATCTGAACGCTGTCATCGAACGCTACGATCCCGAGCGCTTTACGGCTTCGGCCACATTGATGGACAACGTGCTGTTTGGGCGTATCGCCCACCAGCAGGCCGATGCGCCTGAGCAGATCCATGTGATCATGCGCGATCTTTTCGACAGGCTCGGCCTGCAGGACAGCGTATTGGCAATCGGCCTCGATTTCGACGTCGGCTCCGGCGGCAAGCGCCTGACCAACGTCCAGCGCCAGAAGCTGAACCTTGCCCGCGCGCTGCTGAAGCGCGCCGACTACCTGATCTTCAACAGGCCGCTGGTTGCGCTCGACCATCGCATCCAGGACCAGATCGTCCGCACCGTTCTACGCGACATCGAAAACAGCGACCACAACCCGGCTATCATCTGGGTTCTGTCGAATGTCGCGCTAGCGGAGCAGTTCCACCGCGTCCTGGTATTTCAGGGCGGCACGCTGGCTGAAAGCGGCACAACCGAAGATCTTTTGCAGCACGACGGGATGTTCAAAGAACTTTTATCGTTATAGGCTATCTGGCGGCTGTGATCCCGGGGTTGAACGCGCATGCTGTTAAGAGATGAAGTCGAAATGTTGCGGCGAGTGCCGATTTTCGCACGCATTGCGCCGGCGAAGCTGAAACTGCTCGCCTTCACCTCCGATCGCGTCAGCTACCGTGCTGGCCAGATACTTTTCCACCAGGGCGATCTCGGCGACGCTGCCTATGTCGTGCTGGCAGGAACCGCCGATATCCTAGTCGATACGCCGACCGGTGAGATCAAGGTCGCCGATGTCGATGTCAATTCGATTGTCGGAGAAATCGCCATCCTCTGCGACGTCTCCCGTACTGCGACCGTAAAGGCCACCTCGAATGTCGAGGCACTGCGGATCAGCAAAGAGCACTTCCTCAAGCTGCTCTCCGACTTCCCCGAAATGGCCGTGGATATCATGAGGGTGCTGGCCGACCGCCTCAACCACACTACCGCAGAGCTGACGGCCGCACGCAGCCAGCCGGCATTGCAACCGGCACCGACCCACTAGACGGAGGCGCCCTGCGGCCACCCCACATCGCCAGTGGACGGAACTTATTTTGCTTCCGCAAGTTTGCAGGTCGAGGCTTCACCGAGAGGCTAACGGCGTTGTGTGGCCGGTTAATTCGTTTCCTTGCGGCCTTAAATCGGCTCCCGGGAAGCCAATTTGCTGACTGCGCCGCCCGACGGCCTTCCCACTCTGCCAGGTATCCAATGACTTTGCCCAATTCTACCTATCGCATCCAGTTTCGCGACGGCATGACTTTCGACCATGCCCGGAAAATGGTTCCTTACCTCCGCCAATTGGGCATCAGCCATCTCTACGCGTCACCGATCTTCACCGCCACCAAGGGTTCAACCCATGGCTACGACGTCACCGACACCAACGAGATCGATCCCGCGATTGGCGGCCGCGAGGGGTTCGACAAGTTGTCCGAGGCGCTGCGGGAGGCCGAAATAGGCCTGCTGGTCGACATCGTTCCAAACCATATGGCCGCCTCGCTGGAAAATTCGTGGTGGCGCAGCGTCGTCGAGTGGGGTGAGGAAAGCCCTTTCAGCCAGCATTTCGACATCGACTGGAGCCGAAAGCTGACGTTGCCTATCCTCGGAAAGCCGCTGCAGGATGCGTTGGAGGCAGGCGAACTGACGCTGACTGTGGACGCGGATGCGGGCACGCTCACTGTTGCCTACTACGAGCAGCGGCTGCCGCTGGCGCCGAGTACCTATGCCGCCGTGCTGTCGCGACTTGATCTCCCGGTCGTCGCTGCAATGTGCACTCTGGCGTCTGATGCAGATCCACGGCGGGAGACGGAATTTCACCAGAGCATGCGCGACATGCTCTCTGGCGAGGCGGCAGAGATAAACAAGGCGCTAGCGCAGAAGTTCAGTGACCCCGCTTCGCTCCAGACCGTGGTGGATGAACAGCCCTGGCGGCTGATCTATTGGAAGGACGCGCCGCGCGAGCTCAGCTATCGTCGCTTTTTCGAGGTGACCGGTCTTGTAGGCTTGCGCGTCGAAGACCCGGCTGTTTTCGACGATGCACATCGGCTGACACTCGAACTGGTGCGCAATGGTGCCGTTGATGGATTGCGGCTCGATCATATCGACGGGCTGGCAGATCCCGCCGCCTATCTCGAGCGTCTGCGCAGTGCCGTGGGTGAGGATACCTATATCGTCGTCGAGAAAATCCTCGCCGAAGGAGAGACGCTGCCAGAGGCGTGGCCGATCTCCGGAACCACCGGCTATGAATTTATCACTACCCTGCCCGACGTTCTGGTGAACACGTCCGGAATGAACGCAATCACCGATACCTATCGGGAAATTGCCGATGGTGAGCCGGAATTTGCCGAGGGCGCGCTGGCGGTCAAGGCGATGCTTGCCCGGAAAAACTTCGCTGTTGAAACCAACAATTTGCTGCAGCTGCTTCTGAGTGTCGGAGCGATCAATGGCGACGTGCCCGAGCAAGCGGCACTGGAACAGGCGCTGGTGTCTCTGCTTGTCGCCTGCCCGGTGTATCGGACCTACGGGACGGATGGCGCCCTCGACGCGGCCGATGGCGCGATGTGGAGCACTATCGTGGAAACTGCGGGTGGCTCGTCCGAAAAGGCGGACCACGCCGCGTTGTCCTTTGTCGACAAGGTATTTCAAGGCAATGTGGCACCGGAGGCCAAGGCGGATGCGCTCGAATTCCGACGCCGCTTCCAGCAATTGACGGGGCCTTTGACGGCGAAGTCTATCGAAGACACGATGTTCTATCGATATAACCGCCTGATCGGCCTGAACGAGGTCGGCGGCGAACCTGCTGCCACTGAATTCGGCCTCGAACGCTTCCACCACGAGATGGCTAAGCGGATGGAGACACAGCCCGCCGGCCTGTCCGCAACCTCGACACATGACACGAAACGCGGCGAGGACGGGCGGGCGAGGCTTTATGCGCTTACCGAAGCTCCGGAGGCATGGCTGGATGGCGTGGAGCGCTGGCGCAAGCTCAATGCCGCCACCGTCGCTTCCCTGCCGGGTGGCGCCGCGCCGGAACCACGGCTCGAATGGATGCTGTATCAGGCACTCGCCGGTGCCTGGCCAGCAGACCTCGCGCTCGACGCGCCTGCTCCGGCCGACTTGCTCGACCGTTTCCTTGCCTATGTCGAGAAAGCGCTGCGCGAGGCCAAGCAGCGCACCAACTGGGGCGAGGAGGATGGTGCGTACGAGGACGCCGTAAAGGCTTTCGCGGCCAACCTGCTTGCGAGCGACAATGCGGCTTTTCTGCAGGACTTCCGCAAGACGCTGCAGCCGTTCGTGCGGGCGGGCCTGTTTAACGGCCTGACACAGACGCTCATCAAGCTGGCAGCTCCAGGGATACCCGACATTTACCAGGGCGCCGAGCAACTGGATCTCAGCCTCGTCGATCCCGACAATAGCCGCCTGCCAGACTTTGCACGCCTGGGTGAGGACCTGGCCGTGCCCCTCCAGACACGCGATGAGGGCGCGCTTGCCCGGGGACTCTTCAAGCAGCGCCTCGTCCAAAAGGGCCTTGCGCTGCGCAAGGCTGAGCCAACGCTGTTTGCTAAAGGCGATTATCAGCCATTGGCCGTCACCGGTGAACGCGCCGACAACGCCATTGCATTCCTGCGCAGCCACGAGAACAAAATGGTCGTCGCCATTGCTCCTCGGCTGGTTTACGGACTCGGCGAAGGCGAATGGCCGTGCGGCGATTACTGGGGAGACAGTGCGATCGCCTTGCCCGAGCGCGCTGCCGGCAGAGTGCGAAATGTCATCGACGGTACGGTCCACGAGACAAGCCAGCCCCTGAAACTGGCAGCCCTGCTGGCCACTTCACCAGTGGCGCTGCTCGTCTCCGAGTAGCCGCAGCGAGCGAGGGGCTTCCTAGAGCAGGCCCCTCGACGCCAGATTGCGCATGAGCTTTGCAATGCCTGAAGTCCAGGGCGGGCAATCTGTCGACAGCATGACGCGGTTGCGCAGTGCGCCCAGCTTGTCGTTCGAAATCGTCACGACATCGCCGATCTTGTGGGTAAAGCCCTGCCCCGGCACGTCGCGGTCCTCGACCGGCGCGAAAAGCGTCCCCATGAACAGCACCATTCCGTCGGGATACTGGTGATGCCGCCCCATTGTTTGGGAGACAAGATCGAGCGGATCACGGCTGATCTCCTTCATCGAACTCTTGCCGTGCAGCACGTAGCCGTCCTCTCCCTCTATTGTGAGATCGAGGTCGGCATTGCGGACGTCGTCGATGGAATAAGTATCGTCGAACAGCCGGATGAACGGCCCGATCGAGCAGGAAGCATTGTTGTCCTTGGCCTTGCCGAGCAACAGGGCAGAGCGGCCCTCGACGTCACGCAGGTTGACGTCGTTGCCGAGCGTTGCGCCCTTGACGCGCCCCCGGCTATCGACGACCAGCACGATTTCCGGCTCTGGGTTGTTCCATTTGGAAATGGGGTGCAAGCCGACATCGGCACCGTGACCCACGGAGGAGAGTACCTGCGCCTTGGAGAAGACCTCGGCATCCGGGCCGATGCCGACTTCCAGATATTGCGACCAGACACCGTCCTCGATCAGAGCCGCCTTGACCTTGGCGGCCTCCGGCGATCCCGCCTTCAGATTGCGAAGGCTGTCGCCGATGATGGATGTGATGCGGCCGCGAATGCTGTTCGCCAGATCCGGATTACCGGCAGCGCGCTCCTCGATCACCCTCTCCAGCATCGAGCGCGCGAACGTGACGCCGCAAGCTTTGACAGCCTGCAGGTCGATCGGCGCCAGCAAGGTGTGGGGCGAATTGGCGTCCGCCGAAAACAGCGCCTCGAGGCTGCCGACAGCTTCGCCCGCCTGCGTGCTTAGAAAAGCGACGGGATCGTCCATCTCAAGAAGGGCGGAGACGGTCGGAATATCTCGTGACGTGACGTCATAGACAGTGCCGTCGCGGATAACGACAACGGATGGACCATCCTTGGCCGCATCCCAGGTGCGCCCGATGAAGCTTCCCGCTTCGAACATGCCGATATCGCCTGCCATTTTGCCGTCTCCTGCCCTGATTTTTCTGAATGGCGCGCTGCACTCCCGGGCATCACGCAATCTCGAGGGCATGTTCTTCATCCACGCTGGCTTGTCAATTGTCGCCGGAAAGGCACGCGTGGCAGAAGATTTCATTCGCGACCGGGGCCCTCAGCGCACCCACCAATACCCGCAAAACGATGTTCATGTTGCTTATGTAGCGCATTTGGCTATTTCATGCGCATGGTCCCTCGTTCTCTGATTCGGCATGTCGCGCCGTCACGCATGACAAAAGGTGTCTATGGCGCGCTGTGGCTCACGGCGGCGCTGGCGATATCCGGCTGCGCGTCGAAGGATGGGATCCGGGTTCCCGGTCCCGCGGAGACGGTGACGAGCGACAAGGCTTTCGCGCTGCCACCTCCGGGCGGTCCGTCGATCGTCAATGTCGTGCAGCACTCCTACAACAACGCCGTCCAGCAGGACATCTACCTCTTTACCTCAGCCGCAACCTCGGGGCAGAACGATCTGCAGGTGACGTTCTTCGGGCCGGTCGGTCTCGACTACGACAACCGCAAGGGCCTCGGCTATGCCTCGATCCGCGACAGCACGGTCGACAGGGATATGCGTCGTGCGTTGCCTGGCGTGGCGATGGTTCGGTCCGGCATCTACGTCCAGAACAACTACGGACCGTTCGGCTATGCCACGGGCAAAAGTGCACAGGGCGACACCTGCCTCTATGCGTGGCAGCAGGTGCGCTCCAGCGACAATGCTCGTGGTGCTTTTCAGAATCGCGGTACCGTGCAGGTCCGGCTGCGACTTTGCGACACACATGCAACCGCCGAGCAATTGCTTCGTGTCATGTATGGCTACACCATCACAGGCACTTTCCCGGCTCCCGGCTGGAACCCGTATGACAGCGCTCCACCGGTCGATCCGACGCTTGGCCGCACCGGTAATCCGATCTACCCGGTGGTATCGCCTACGAGCGCCGGCCAGTTGCCAGCCGCTTTCCAATTGCCGGCGACGTCACCTGGCATCGCACCGCAAAGCCCGCGCAGCGTAGAACCGCGCGCAGCACCGCGTCCGGTCGCGCAACAGCAGCCACCCGCGCCGGCGCCCAGAGGGCCGGTCGTTCCGTCGCCGATCGGCGACGACAAAAGCAGCACGACAGCAGCTCCGGCGGTCATTGTGCCTGCTCCTAACTAAGGTCTTGCGATTATATCGATCAAGAGACGAGTAGCATGAACGGTTTGTCAACCATCCGGTGTCACGGTGCTTGGTGTCGTCGCCATGATCGCGTCGTGCTTGAGTGTTGACTTGAGGTAAAGGAATAACCATGCGCAAAGCCGCCAGTATCCTGATCTGGATGATCGTCGCGGTATGCGTAATTACCCTCATCACCCTGCCGATCAGCCTCCAGACGCAATTGATCGTCAGTGTCACGGTGGTCATCATCATGGCGCTGATCAAGCTGTTCCAGGGCGAGGGAAAATGGCGCCTCGTAGCGCTCGCCTTCGGAAGCTCGATCATTCTGCGCTACGTGTTCTGGCGGACGACCAGCACCTTGCCGCCAATCAATCAGCCTGAAAACTTTATTCCGGGCTTCCTCGTCTATCTCGCCGAAATGTACAGCGTGATGATGGGCGCGCTCAGCCTGTTTGTCGTTGCCATGCCGCTGCCGCCACGACCCTCTCGTGCCGCCACCGAGGGCAAGTTTCCGCATGTCGATGTGTTCGTGCCGACCTACAACGAAGATGCGGCGCTTCTCGGCAATACGCTGGCGGCGGCCAAGGCCATGGACTATCCACCCGAGAAGGTCACCGTCTGGCTGCTCGACGACGGCAGTACACTGCAAAAGCGCAATGCCAACAACATCCTCGATGCGCAAGCCGCTTCCCTCCGCCACATCCAGTTGCAGGAACTGTGCGAGCAACTCAGCGTTCGCTACATGACCCGCGATCGCAACGAGCATGCCAAGGCCGGCAATCTCAACAACGGCATGCAGCACTCGACGGGCGAGCTCATCGCCGTCTTCGATGCCGACCACGCGCCGGCACGTGATTTCCTGCTCGAAACCGTTGGCTACTTCGACGACGATCCGAAGCTCTTCCTGTGCCAGACACCGCATTTCTTTCTCAATCCAGACCCGATCGAGCGCAATCTGCAGACGTTCGACCACATGCCGAGCGAGAACGAGATGTTCTACGGCATTATCCAGCGCGGTCTCGACAAGTGGAACGCCTCGTTTTTCTGCGGCTCTGCTGCCGTCCTCAGGCGCAAGGCGCTGGCTGAAACCAACGGATTCAGTGGCGTCAGCATCACCGAGGACTGCGAAACGGCGATCGAGCTGCACTCGCGAGGCTGGAACAGCATCTATGTCGACAAGCCGCTGATCGCGGGCCTCCAGCCGGCGACCTTTGCCAGCTTCATCGGCCAGCGCAGCCGCTGGGCGCAGGGCATGATGCAGATCCTGCGTTTCCGCTTCCCGCTCTTCAAGCGCGGGCTCTCCCTGCCGCAGCGGCTTTGCTACATGTCGTCGACGCTGTTCTGGCTCTTCCCGTTCCCACGGACGATGTTCCTGTTCGCGCCGCTGTTCTATCTTTTCTTCAATCTCGAGATCTTCACCTCGTCGGGCGGCGAGTTCCTGGCCTATTCGCTCGCCTACATGGTCGTGAACATGATGATGCAGAACTATCTCTACGGCTCGTTCCGCTGGCCTTGGATCTCAGAGCTTTATGAATATGTGCAGACGGTGCACCTGCTGCCGGCGGTGATCTCGGTCATCCTCAATCCGCGCAAGCCGACATTCAAGGTGACGGCCAAGGACGAATCCATTGCCGTCGCGCGCCTTTCCGAAATCAGCCGACCGTTCTTCGTCATCTTTGGGGTTCTGCTGGTAGCTTTCGGAATGGCGATCTACCGCCTTTACGCCGAGCCCTACAAGGCAGACGTGACGCTGGTCGTTGCCGGCTGGACCTTGCTCAACCTAATCATGGCCGGCTGCGCTCTCGGCGTTGTCTCCGAGCGCGGCGAGCGGTCTTCGTCGCGGCGGGTGCGTGTTAACCGACGGTGCGAATTCGGCGTCGACGGACGCTGGTATCCGGCTTCTATCGAGGACGTATCCGTTCATGGTGCGAGGCTGCACGTCTTCAGCAAGACCTTCGATCCGCTGGGAGTGGACACTCGCGCGACGATCAAGTTCAGGCCCTACAGCGGCGCCCAGGAAGAGACATTGATCGTCACCGTGCGCAACACCCAGCCTAGCGGCGAAATCACGGCGATCGGCTGCCTCTACAATCCACAAAGCGCGCTGGATCACCGCCTGATCGCGGATCTGATCTTTGCAAACTCAGACCAGTGGACGCAATTCCAGCTCTCCCGTCGCCGCAATCCCGGGCTGATCAGGGGAACGATCTGGTTTCTCGGTGTATCGGCCTACCAGACGAGCCGCGGGCTTGTGTATTTCTTCCGCAGTTTCAAAGGCAAGCCCGAGGAGCAGATCCAGCCAGTGAAGGCGGGCGCACAATGAGGCCGGGTCGTATCGCGGTCGTAGCCGCGCTCGCTACAACATGGCTCGCGCCATTTGCCCTCGCGCAGACGACGCCCTTCGACATGACGCCTGAGCGGCCGAAGGGTGCAGCACCCGCGAGCCCATCGGTTCAGCCGGCACCCGCCGCGCCTGCCGCGCAGCCGGCCATACCGCCCTTTACACCCGTGCCGACCACCGCAAAGCCACCACCCGTGCCGACCGCCGCGGCCCCGCCAAAAAGCGCAGGTACTCCGGTTGGCAAGCCTGTCACGACCGAGCGCTTCAGGCGCTTCCTCGTCCCGGCTTCGGATCTTGGCCTGAACGGCGAAATCGACAAGAAGACATGGTCGATCTATCTGACACCGGCGCAAGCGGCCGCTCCGGTCAAGCTCAACCTCGCCTATCAGAACGCTATCGTCGTCGCGCCCGAAGCGTCTCAACTGACTGTTCTCATCAACAGCCGTTCGGTCGGATCGACGCCCATACGTTCTTCCGAAAAGCCGGAAGAGCTCAGCTTCGACGTGCCGCCCGGGCTGTTGCAGGCAGGCTCCAACCTGGTGAGCTTCGAGATGCAACAGCGCCACCGGACGGACTGCAGCATCTCCTCGACCTACGAACTCTGGACGGATATCGACCCGAGCCGCACTTATCTGAGTTTTGGCGGTACGGAAGCCGCGCGGCTGGTGAGCACCGATGGTGTCCGCGCGGTGGGCGTCGACGAAAAGGGCGCGACTGAATTCGACTTCGTCGTGCCTGGGCTTGCCCAGCCTGGCACCACGAAACCGCTCATGCGACTGGCGCAGGGCCTTTCGGTACTGAGCGGCATGCCCAACCAGTCCTTCAACTTCCAGACCGCCGGCCTGCCAGCCTTGGCACCGGGCAAGCTCACTGTTCTTGTCGGGACGGCAAGCGAACTGCAGCCACTCTTTCCGTCACTGCCACCGGCGGCACAAGTGGCCCCTGTGGCAACGTTCGTCAACGATCCCCGTAGCGGCGGACCGGTTCTGCTGGTCACGGGTCCTTCGTGGCAATCGATAGACACCGCCATCGACAGCCTGGTCACATCGACTGACCGGGCAGTGGACAACCGCCGCGACGTACTGGCGACGCAGCGATGGCAGGCACCCGATGTGCCACTGATTTTCAGCAATACTGTCCTGCCGTTTTCGCAGCTTGGCGTCTCCACGACACAATTTACCGGACGCCGATTCCGCACAGATTTCGGGATCGGCGTACCGGCCGATTTCTATGCCAACGCCTACGGCGAGGCGACCATACTGCTTGACGCTGCCTATTCCCCCGACGTCCTGCCCGGCAGCCATATCGACGTATTCGTCAACGGAAGCGTTGCCTCGACCGTGCCAATCACCAACAAGGGCGGTGGCATTTTCCGGCACCTGCCGATCCGTGTTACGCTCCGACACTTCAAGCCCGGGCTAAACCACGTTGCGGTGGAGGCCGCCCTTCTGACGAGCGCCGACGCCGCCTGCGCTCCGGGCTCGAACGCATCGGCAACGCCACATTTCGCGCTGTTCGATACATCGGAATTCCGCATGCCTGACTTCGCCCGCGTCGGCCAGCGTCCCAATCTCGCGGCAACCGGCGGCACCGGCTATCCCTACGGCCTGATCGAGAATGTTCTCCCGGTCTATCTCGACCGGGTGGACGCCGATACGCTGTCCGCATCGGCGACCTTCCTCGCGAGGCTGGCCCTGATGGCTGGCCGACCCATTCCCATCGAGGTCGCAACCTCGCCCGCCGGGATCGGCGATCGCAACGCGCTGTTCATCGGCCCCATTTCGCAGATCCCGCCGACAGCACTCACGCAATTGAATATCGCGCCGGCAAGCCAGGTCAGTTGGAGACCGAATACGGCTGGAAAGCCGGCAGATGTGGATACCGGCGCAACGTTCGAGCAGTGGCGGTCCATGGTCAGTGGCGGAAGTTGGACCGGGCAGATCTCCGCGTTCGAGGAATGGATGCGGCGGAATTTCGATATTTCCTTCAGCTCCCTGCGGTTCGCACCGAGTGCCGAGGCAACGTTCATGCCGAGCAACGCTGCGACAATCATGGTCGCGCAGGGCGCCAGTCCGGATGGCAACGGAACCTGGACCATCGTCACCTCGCCAACGGCTGGCGACTTGCGATCCGGCCTGACTGCTCTGTCCGCAGAGGACACGTGGCCGGAGCTTTCCGGTCGCATCACGACTTATGCGGCAGCAACCAAGAAGATCGAGACGGTGCCGGTGGCGCGGTTTGCCTTCGTGCCGACGCAAGATTTCTCCTTCTCCAACTACCGGCTGGTTGCCGCCAACTGGCTGTCGACCAACATCCTTTCCTACGCCTTGCTCTTTGCAGCCCTGACGATGCTGATGGGGCTTGCGACTGCCGCGCTTCTATCCAATCTCGGACGGCGCCGATGACTTTGAGGCAGGTCGCCGCCTGCGTCATCGGAGTGCTGTTCTTCTTTATCTGCGACAACCCGGCCGGAGCACAGGAGCCGATGATACAGACGCAGTCCTGGCAGGCGTACAAGGCGAAGTTTCTCGATCCCTCCGGTCGCATCGTGGACGACGGAAACGGCGGGATCAGCCACAGCGAGGGACAGGGCTACGGACTGCTGCTCGCCTACCTCTCCGAAAGCCCCGCAGATTTCGAGCAGATCTGGTATTTCACGCGAACCGAGTTACTGATCCGCGATGACGGGCTTGCCGCCTGGAGCTGGAGCCCCGATAAGACCCCGCATGTCGACGACATCAACGATGCGACCGATGGCGACCTGCTGATTGCCTACGCGCTGGCGCGCGCTGGCGCGGCCTGGGGCCGGGCAGACTATACGCAGGCGGCAACGAAGATTGCGGCGACGCTGCTCGACAAGGCGGTCGTCGAAAGCGGCGGCCGGACATTGCTGCTGCCGGGCGTCTCAGGCTTTGCGGCGGCCGACCGTGCAGATGGACCGGTGATCAATCCGTCCTACTGGATCTTCGAGGCCTTTCCTGTGATGAATGGCCTGGTGCCATCGCCGAAGTGGCAACAGCTTTCGGATGACGGCCACGTCCTGATTTCGCAGATGCAATTCGGAAAAGAAAAGCTGCCGGCAGATTGGGTGAGCCTGAAGAGGCAGGCTAAGCCCGCTGAAGGCTTCGTGCCGGAGTTCGGCTATAACGCAATCCGGATTCCGCTCTACCTAATGCGCGGCGGCATCGACGACAAGGATCTGCTGGGTCGGCTGCAGTCTGGAATGAGCGCTGCCGACGGCTCTATCCGGCTTATCGACCTCAACAACGACAGCGTCAAAGCTACGCTGGACGACCCCGGTTATCAGATTATTAACCATACTATGGCCTGTATGCTTGCGGGGACGAAACTCCCAGCGTCGGCCAAATCATTTGTTCCGACTTTGTATTTCCCGTCCACGCTCCACTTGCTGGGGCTTGCCTTTGTTGCGGAAAAGCATCCGGAGTGCCTATGAGACCGTCACTAGTCCTGTTGTCGGCGACGCTCATCATGACGGTGGGCATAGTCGGACTCAAGGACCGCTCGCAGATCGCCGACAGGGTGTCAGACCTGTTGGGCACGAACACGCCTGGTGAGATACCCCAGCTGATGCGCATGGGGCGTATCACCGGCCCTGACTTTCATCCCTTCGACAGGCCGACGACAGAGCCGGAACTGGGGCGCGATGTGGATACTGCACAGGCCGTGGAACTCGCCCAGAATACCGCAGCTTCCGATGCGCCGGCAACTGCCGCCGACCAGCCTTCCGCGGTCTCGCAGGCCGCATCTCCGCCACCGAACCCGCCTGCCGCTGCCCAACCGGCGATCGACGAGAGCGCCCTGCGGTATTTTGCCAGCCGCGGCGACAAGGCGCGGCTGCAGGCCGAAATCTCCAGGCTGCAGGCCCTCTATCCGACATGGACCCCACCGGCCGATCCGCTGGCCGTGCCACAGAACCAGGACAAGCAGCTGGAATCGATGTGGCAGCTCTATTCGGAGGCACGCTATGCGGAGGTGCGCAAGGCAATCTCCGACCGTCAGGCCGCCGAGCCGGGCTGGCAGCCACCTACGGACCTGACCGAGCGCCTGAATGTCGCGGAGGCTCGCACCCGCCTGATCAACGCTTCAGATCTGAAGCAGTACGAGACCGTCGTCAGCGTGGCCTCCGAAACCCCGAGCTTGCTGACCTGCAGCGAAGTCGATGTGCTGTGGCGGGTGGCGGATGCCTTCGGTCACATCGACCGCCTGACCCGTGCGCGCGACGCTTACATGTACGTCATGAAAAACTGCACCAATGCTGCCGAGCGGCTGGCGACGATCCAGAAGGCCTCGGCGCTGCTGCCTTACGGCACCATGCAGGACCTGATGGCGCAGGAAAAACCAATGGCCGATGGGACGCGGGAATTCGAGAGTATCCGCGACGACCTCGCCCGCCGTTTCGTGGCCGAGGCCAATGCCGACCCCAAACTCGTGATTGCCCCCGAATATCTGAGCCGCCTCGAGCGCCTGAGCGAGACGCAAGGACTGGCGTCCGATGCGCTGCTGCTCGGCTGGTACAACTATCCCCGGGGCGACCTCACGAATGCGGAAAAGTGGTTTCGTCTTGCGCGCACCAAGGAGGACACCGCGTCGGCATCGCAGGGGCTTGCCCTGACCCTGATTGCCCGCAAGTCTCCGGAGGAGGCCGAGGAGGTCATGTTCAAGTGGCGTGACGACTCCAAGGATGCGAATGCCACCTACCTCGCGGCGGCAGCAAACCTCTTGGCAATCGACCCACCGGTTATCCTCAAGGTCGACGTCCTGCAGCGGATCGCTGGCGCGGTCCTCAAGGCCCGCGATGTGCCCAGCGCACAGCAGTTCGGCTGGTATGCGCGCGGCCTCAACCAGCCACAGACGGCGGCACAGTGGTTCCGGACGGCGCTCGGGTGGAAGGCAGACGATGAGCCTTCCGCCTACGGCCTGACCATCACCCTTGCCCAATTGAACGACAAGGCTGGCGTCATGGATGTCCAGCGTCAGTGGGCCGGGCGATCCGAGCGGATCGCCATGCTCCGCGACATCGGTGCAGCCCCAAGGCAGGCCCGTGTCGATGGTGGCGAGACGCAGGCGATCGAAGCTGCGCCCCAGGGCACCAGACGGCAGCCACCGGCACCGGTTCGCGAGACAAGCTATCTCTCGTCTGCCCCGCGACAGGAGGCTCAGGTCGTAAGGGTAAGGGAAGCCCGCAGGCCTGCTGGCACCGGCTGCACGACGACCGTCGATCCCGCCATGCTATCGCCAGAGGCGGCACTCCCCCGCGCCTGGTGCCTGATGAGCAAGAAGCGGCCGGCCGAAGCAGCGGCAACCTTTGAAATTGCGCTTCGCAGCCCGCTGCCGAAGGATCGCCAGGACGCCGCGTACGGGCAGAGCCTCGCCTACCTGCAGCTCAATCTCGCCAGCAATGCCGCCGTCTCCGCAATCAAGGCGCCGCAGAGCCGCGAGCGGGCGCTGAGCCTGCAAGTGGCAATCCTCACCAAGCGCGCCTCGTCCGCCTATGACGAAAAGCGGTATCGGGAGGCCATTCTTTATCTCGACCAGCTCAACCAGATCCAGCCCGAGCAGATCGGCCTGATGGTGCTGCGCGGCTACGCCTACCTGAACCTCAAGCGCTATTCCGATGCCATCCGCATCTTCGAGGCTGCAGCCGCCACCGGCGACCATGATGCCATCACCGGCCTGACCAATGCCCGAAACGAACAGGCGCATCCCTCGAACTGATCGTCGTCGGGTGAGACCTACTCGAGATCAGGCGATGACGGGATAGCCTAGCGACGCGGCATCGCGTGCCAGTTCGGCGAGACGCTGGTAGGCGCTTTCGGGCAGGACCTCGAAACGTCGAAGCGACAGGACTTCCCTGACTTCAACGAGTTCCGTTGCCAAAGCAACCTCATCCAGAACGAGCCTAATTGCCGCTATCTCGTCGTCCGTCGTCCTGATCGACGTGATGAAAGGCAGGCCCGGGCCCTCCGGGGTCTCGGCAAGGATGCGTACATTGGCAAGCCGATCCGGATCGAAGCGGAGCGTGTTGCCGAAGGTGACGCAGTCGATAGCGGCCACGTCGGCCTTGCCGGAGGCGACGGCTTCGATGCTGGCGAGGTGGCCACCGGTCTCGATTACGGAGCCGAAAAATCTGCCGTCTCGCGCAAGCGGTGCGATAGCTGCGCGAAAAAGGTTGCTGCCGGAGTTCGAGCCGGGTTCGTTGATGGCCGCAGTCAATCCGCGCAGATCTTCCAGGCCCGTGGCAGGACTGGTTCCGGCGACGATGATCTTGCTGCGGTTGAGAGGTCCGTTGCAGCCCGGCAGATCATAAACGGGGGTTGCGAGCAGGCGGACACGACCAAGCAGCTTGGTTACGAACGGGAAGCCGCAGGTCTGCGCCACCAGCAGGTCTGGACGCAGCCAGGCCTGATCGTAGACCACAAGCCTGTCCAGATCGTCCGGGACACCATCGAGCCCTAGCTGGCGCAACCGATTTCGGAGATAGACCCATAGTGCGTCGTTGGCAGCAGCAACCGGGGCTGGCGTGGTGTACATGGCTAGGCTTGCAAGGCGCATGGTGCATCTGTCCGACGGCTTCAGGAGCAGATGTGATACACGCCGTTCGAAGCCCTTGACCAGAGGAAACCGTTGCCGGCTACCCTGGACACTCCGGGAAGCAGCTACGCTTCGGCGTTAGAGCGGATAATGGCTTGCAATGTCGGCGCGGGGATGCCCGACCATTCCACGAAACCCTCGAAACGTCTGCGAATTTTTTCGACATGGTTCTGGGCGATGTCGGAAAGCTTGTGGTCGAGAAACGGATTGTCGAAGCGTTGCAATGTCGCGACCACATAGGCCTCCGCCTCGACCTCCATTTCCTTTCGCGCAAAACCCGGAACGACTTCGGTCTCGTAGAGCGACAGGAGGGCGCCTCGGGTTTCCGGATCGCCAAGCATTTCGCGCACGGTCATCGCTTCCGTGCGGCCCTGCTCGATCCAGCGACTGGCGAGATAGGTATGGCCGAGGTTGAGGATGAAGAGTTTGAGTTTCTCGTAAGGCTCGATGTCATCAGCCACGACGATATCCGGATGGACGCAGGGCAAGGCCTGCCCCGGCATCCTTTGTATCGCCCAGAGAGCGTAGGGCTCGGCAACTGCGCCTGCCGGTGACAGCGACTCGGAGACGATGCGGTCAACCAGGGTGTTGCAGAAGATTACTTCCGTAGCGAGCCACGCATTGAAGGTGTCGTCCGCGTACCAGCGGGAGGCAAGTCCGGTCACGATAGCTCGCAACGCCTCGCCATTCCTGCTGATCAGCTCGCAAGGCAGGATTGTCAGACCTGCCCGCCCTGACCCGAACCGACGATGCAGCAAAACCGTCAGTTTTCCGGGGAAGGACACCGGCATATCCGCCGGGAGCGTCGCGGGCTCGAGGGAAATATCGTATCCCCGGTCTGCGGTGTTGCAGATAACCAGTTGGACTTCCTCGACAAACACGCGCTCGACCTCTGCCCAGTCTGCAGATGCGGAGAGTGCCCGCCTGACGCTAGTCACCTGCTGTAAGCGGTCCACCGGGCGGCCCTCTTCAATGCCACGGATATGGACAGGAAAGCCGCTTTCGACGGCGAGCCCCTTGAGGCGCTCGGCGCGCTCGCTTGCACCTGTCGTCTGCACGACGGTAATGGGCCCGAGGGCTTCGCCTTTCTCCATCGCCTCGCTGACGAAGAGATCGGCATGGGCCTGGAGAAAGCGGCTGGTGCCGAACTGCATTATGGGGGTCTTCACTTTGGGTTTCCTTCCTCGCTCGGGGCCTGCGGTATCGATTGCAGCAATGTCTGCCGGGCAGACCTCAGGTGATGACGGCAAGCCTCATCGATACGACCGATGTCGCGCGATTGCAGGGCGTCGATATAGGCCAGATGCTCGGCGATCGCCCTGGCATTCCGTTCCCGGGCCTGTGCCTTGTTCCACTGGTAGTGGTAGTGAAAGACGATGGCGATGACGTCGTAGAAATCGGCGATGAAACGGTTGTTCGAGGCGCGCTGGATCAGCAGGTGAAATTTCTCGTCGAGTTGTGAAAAGTCACGATATCGTTCGTCAAAGTCGGCAAGCAACTCGTCGTGCTCCTTGCGGATGGCGGCAAGGCTTGCCCAGGCCGGATGATCGGCCGGCAGCCGCCCGAATTCCGCTGCCGAGTGCAGCTCGAACATTTCGCGGACGTCAGCCAGTTCCAGCGCGAACTCGCGCGTAAAACCCTTCAGCGTCCAATGGCTGTTGGGGCGTTTCTCTATCAAGCCGAATCGCGAGAAGCGAATGAGGAACTCGCGCACGCTGGTCGTGCCTGTGCCGATTTCGCGGGCGAGTTCCAGCTCGTTGATCTGCATGCCCGGCTGGGCTTCGTCCGATAATATGCGCAGCATGAAGCTGCGCTCGATGATGTCGTGCAGCGAGTTTGTTTCCTGCTCGGGAAACAGATCGGCTGCCACAGGCGGCCGGAGAACCGTCTTCTCGCGTTTGTTCCACTGGATGATACCGACCTCGCTCAGCCGCAGGAGAATTGCGCGCGCAGTGCTGCGACTGATGCCGAGCTGGGCCGCGATATCAGGCTCGGACGGCAACGCGGCATGCGGGACAAGCGTCGCCGCATAGCGATTGAACGCTTCCTTGAACACCGTATTTTGTCTGGCCATGCCGACCCCCTGCTGCCTGCACGACCCCGCGCAGCTCGGCCACCTCTTAGGGCGGCAAAGCTTGCTTGGCCAGTGTAGCGCGCCTTTTCACAAGCGCTTGTTGTTGGCGCATTCTCCCTCGTCAGCGGCATATTCCCCGTTGACTTCAAAATGTTTATTGTAGATAAAAAACAAAATCAATGCGCGATTGCCAATGCAGCAAGCGCTTGGACAGGGAGACGAAGTTGAACAACCAGCCTTGGATCATCTTGTCCAACGGGGACAATGTCGCCGTTGCGACTGCACCGATCGCAGCGGGAACTGCGTTTAGCGGACTGCTGACGACGCGCGAAAAGATCGACCCAGGCCACAAATTCGCGCTGAAGGATCTTGGCTTGGGCGAAGCTGTGGTCAAGTACGGACAGGCAATCGGCCGCACGACGGCAGAGATCAAGGCCGGCGATCATGTGCACAGCCATAACCTCCATTTCGAGAACGACCGGCTTTCCGTGACGGCAGCAGCGGCGCCGGAGCCGGCAACCGAGGCTGAAAAGGCCCGGACGTTCCAAGGCTACCGCCGCGCCGACGGACGAGCGGCAACGAGAAACTATATCGGCATCCTTGCCAGCGTGAACTGTTCCACCACGGTTTGCCGAGCCATCGCAGAAGAGGCAAACCGGACGCTGCTGCCGCACTATGATGGTATCGACGGGTTCGTACCGATCGTCCACGATCAGGGCTGCGGAATGAGCTCGACCGGCGATGGCATGCATATCCTGCACCGGACACTGGCCGGCTACGCGCGTCACGTCAATTTCGGTGGCGTGCTGATGATCGGGCTTGGATGCGAGGTCAATCAGCTGACGCTCTACGGTCAGAGCGGTGCCGGTGCCAGCAAGCGTCATTTCAACATTCAGGATGCCGGTGGTTCGCGCCGTGCCGTCAATCTTGCCATGGGCGTGCTCAAGGAAATCTGCGAGGAAGTGGGCACCGCTCGCCGCGAGCCGATCTCCGTCAGCGAGATCATCATCGGCCTGCAGTGCGGCGGCTCGGACGGCTTTTCCGGCATCACCGCCAATCCTGCACTGGGGGCTGCGGCAGATATCCTAGCTGCTGCCGGCGGCACCGCCATTCTGTCGGAAACCTCGGAAATCTACGGCGCAGAACACCTGCTGCGCAGCCGGGCGGTGAGCGAAGAGGTCGCTGCCAAGCTCGATGCCAAGATCACATGGTGGGAAAAGTATGTCGCCTTGCACGGCGCATCGCTCGATAACAATCCGTCGCCCGGCAACAAGCGCGGCGGCCTGACGACTATCCTCGAAAAGTCGCTTGGCGCCGTCGCCAAGGGTGGCCGGTCACCGCTAACAGACGTGTATGGCTATGCCGAACGGGTCACCGGACGCGGCTTGGTGTTCATGGATACGCCCGGTTACGACCCCGTATCGGCAACCGGACAGGTTGCCGGTGGCGCCAACATGATCGCGTTTACCACTGGACGTGGCAGCTGCTTCGGATCGCGACCTGCTCCGTCATTCAAACTGTCCAGCAACTCCGCGCTCTACAAGGCGATGGAAGAGGACATGGATATCGACTGCGGCACGATTGCCACCGGCGAGACGACCATCGAGGCCAAGGGCCGCGAGATCTTCGAGCTGATCATCGAAACGGCATCGGGCAAGAAAACCAAGAGCGAAGCCTTCGGCTATGGCGACAACGAGTTTGTGCCTTGGCATTTGGGTGCGACGCTTTAAGACTGAAGATCTGCAATCGTCTGAGGAGAGATGATGAACAGGAGGAAAATCGGCAGGACGGCGCTCGAAGTCACCGAAATCAGTTTCGGTGCCGCGGCGCTCGGCGGTCTGTACCGCGCCTGCCCACGCGATCAGGCTATGGAGACATTGCAGGCGGCATGGGATAGCGGCATCCGCTATTTCGACGTCGCACCGTGGTATGGCCTCGGCCTTGCCGAGCGCTATGTCGGGGATTTCCTGCGCGACAAGCCGGATGGCAGCTACGTATTGTCGACCAAGGTCGGCCGATTACTCCGGCCGGTGCCGACCGGGACGGTCCCCGACTACAGCTATGTCGACCCGCTCTCCTTCGATGCTGACTACGACTATTCCTACGACGGCATCATGCGTTCGGTCGACTTCAGCTATGCACGCCTCGGCCTCAACCATATGGACATCCTCTACGTCCACGATATCGGTGCCTACACCCACGGGCGGGCCGCAAACGAACATCATCTCGGACAGTTGCTCGGCTCCGGACTGAAGGCGCTGGAGCAGCTGAAATCTTCAGGTGCCATCTCCGCCTACGGTCTCGGCGTCAACGAAGTTCCGGTCTGCCTCGACGTCATGCGCGCCGCCCCGCTCGACTGCATTCTTCTGGCCGGACGCTACACGCTGCTTGATCGCTCGGCAGTAGCGGAACTGATGCCGCTCTGCCGGACAGCGCAGACCTCGCTTGTCATCGGCGGAGTGTTCAACTCCGGCATCCTGGCAACGGGGCCGGTTCCCGGTGCAAATTTCGACTATATGCCGGCGACGGAAGAAGTGATCGAAAAGGTCGCAGCGATGGAAGCCATAGCCTCGAAAAGCGGTGTTCCCCTGGCGGCACCGGCGCTGCAGTTTCCGCTGCAAGATCAGCTCGTTGCGTCGGTGCTGATCGGCACGGGAAAGGCTGCAAGCCTGCATCGCAATATGGAAAACTTCGCGCAGCCGGTTCCGGAGAGCATCTATCCGCAATTCGAGCCCTACGTGCTGGTGGCACCGCCGCTGGGAGAAGATGCTGTGCGGGTGTAGCGCTGCACAGATTACCGGGCCGAAAGCGCCACAACGACTATTTGGAACATATATTCCATCTTGACACCTTCGTGGAATTTATGTTTCGTTGAGACAACTGGCCGTGGGGAGACGGCCTTGGAGAGGGAGGAAAAGGTACGGACGCCGTCCGTTTTTCAAAACAGTTCGAGCCACCATTGGCGGACACGCCGGACGCGGGCTCCCTTTCGCGTCAAACAATCACGAGACTACCGAAAAAGGTCGTCCGCATGCGTTCAGCGGCGCGATTTATCTGGAGGAGAACGCACCTGAGAGGAGAACTCACATCATGAAATCCATTCTTTCCCGCCGTGCATTTGCCGCCCTTGCCGGCGCTGCCGTCCTTGCCACAGCGATACCTGTCACGTCCTTTGCAGCCGAAGTGACGATCCCGATCATCGTCAAGGACACTACGTCCTTCTACTGGCAGATCGTGCTCGCCGGCGCCCGCAAGGCCGGCAAGGATCTCGGCGTCAAGGTGCCGGAACTCGGTGCCCAGGCTGAAACAGACGTCAACGGCCAGATCAGCATCCTGGAAAATGCCGTTGCCGGGAAACCCGCTGCAATCGTGATCTCGCCAACCGAATCCAAGGCGCTCGGCAAGCCTGTCGATGAAGCCGCCAAGGCGGTTCCGATCATCGGTATCGATTCCGGTGCCGACTCCAAGGCGTTCAAGTCGTTCCTGACGACAGACAACACCCAGGGCGGACGCATTGCTGCCGACGGTCTTGCCGCTGCCATCAAAGGCATGACCGGCAAGGAAGAAGGCGATGTCGTCATCATCACCAACACACCTGGTGCCGGCTCCCTCGAGCAGCGCCGCGCCGGCTTCCTGGATGAAATCAAGACCAAGTATCCGGGCCTCAAGGTTGTTGCTGACAAGTATGCCGACGGTCAGGCGACCACTGGTCTCAACATCATGACCGACCTGATCACGTCTAACCCGAAGATCGTTGGCGTCTTCGCCTCCAACCTGATCATGGCGCAGGGCGTCGGCCAGGCAATCGCTGAAAACAAGCTCGGCGAAAAGGTCAAGGTCATCGGCTTCGACAGCGACGACAAGACGATCGGCTTCCTCAAGGACGGCGCCATTGCAGGCCTCGTGGTTCAGGACCCCTACCGGATGGGCTATGACGGCATCAAGACCGCACTCGCCGTCTCCAAGGGTGAAAAGGTCCCCGCTACGGTCGACACAGGTGCCAACCTCGTCACCAAGGCAAACATGAGCGATCCGAAGATCGATGCGCTCCTGAACCCGAAGCTGAAGTAACAGCCATCACCGGAGGCCGCGCGGACACCCGCGCGGCCTTTCCACCCAAAGACAAACCGACTTTGAAGAAATGCGAAAAGCGCCTTTGAAAGGCGTTTGATGCAGTGGAGAGGATAGGACCATGGCCGGATTGGAAGAGGTCAGTCATCGCCACGATGACAACGCCGCCCTCAAGGAAGCAAACCGTGTTCCGCCGGGATCACCCATTCTCGAACTGAAGGCGCTTCAAAAGAATTACGGCTCGGTACAGGCCCTGAAGCCCGCGACACTGACATTCCTCGCCGGCGAAATCCACGCCATCGTCGGGGAAAACGGCGCCGGCAAATCGACCCTCATCAAGCTTCTGACCGGCGTCATCGGCAGGACGTCGGGCGAAATCGTGTGGTGCGGACATCCGGTCGCGCTGGCGACGCCGAACGAGGCGATCGAGCGCGGCATCAATGCCGTGCATCAGGAAGTCGTGCTGTGCCAGCACCTTTCGGTCGCAGCCAACCTGTTTCTGGGCGACGAAGTCAGCCGCTTCGGCGTGATGCGCAAGAAGCAGATGGAGACAATGGCGCAGACGGTGCTGAACGACCTCGGCTTCGGACTGCCCGCCGCAGCGCCGCTGAATTCACTGACGATCGGCCAGCAGCAACTCGTTGCCACGGCGCGTGCGGCGATGCGTGGTACGCAATTCCTGATCTTCGACGAACCTACCGCCTATCTGACGCGGCAGGAATCGGCCCAGCTTTTCAAGCTCATCCGCCGCTTGCAGGCCGAGGGCGTCACCATCGTCTATATCAGCCATCGCATGGAAGAGGTGTTCGAGCTGGCCGACCGCGTATCGGTACTGCGCGACGGGACCCACGTCGGCACGCGCCTTATCGGCGAGACGAACGACGAAGAGCTGATCACCATGATGATCAACCGCTCCATCGAGCAGATCTACCACAAGGAAGAAATCCCGATCGGCGAGACGATCCTCGACGTTCGTGGCCTATCCGGGCCGGGCTTCAAGGATGTTTCGCTGACAGTCAAGGAGGGCCAGATCGTCGGCCTCTACGGGCTGATCGGCGCTGGCCGCAGTGAATTCGTACTCGGCCTCTATGGCCGCGAGAAGACAACTGCCGGTGAAATCCACTGGAAGGGCAGCAAGGTCGACATCAAGAACGAGCGGAGCGCCATGGCGCTCGGCATTGCGCTTGCCCCAGAGAGCCGGCGCGACCAGGGCCTGTGCCTCAATCTGCCGATTGGCCTCAACATCAACCTGCCGGTATTCCAGCGCCTGAGCATGGGGCCTGTCATCAACCGCAGCAAGGAGGCTGCCAATGCCGACAAGCAGATCCGCGACCTCAGCATCAAGACGCCTACCCGGCGCGTGCCCGCCGCCAGCATGTCGGGCGGCAACCAGCAAAAAGTGGTGATCGGCAAATGGCTGAGCCACGGCGCCAAGCTGTTCATCTTCGACGAACCGACCGTCGGCGTCGATGTCGGCACCAAAGCGGAAATCTACCGGCTGTTCGCAACGCTTCTGAAGCAGGGAGCGGGCATCATCCTGATTTCCTCATACCTGCCGGAAGTCTACGAGCTGGCAGACAGGCTGCACGTCTTCCGTAGCGGCCAACTGGTGGCAAGCCATGATTTCCATGCCGCATCGCACGAGGAAGTCCTCGGCGAAGCCATCGGCGCGTGAGACATAAAGATTAAGGGAAGAATTCGATGACAGTTACTCCTACAGAAACCGTAGCGCCCGTCCCCCGCAAGCGGATGAACATGCTCTTCAGCCTGACGCTGATCGGATTGCTGTTTTTCCTCTGGCTGGTGCTGGCCTTTGCGACCGACAGCTTCTGGACGTCGCTGAATATCAGCAACCTGCTGCGTCAGGGCTCGATGACCGCAATCCTGGCACTCGGCCAGACATTCGTGATCATCACCTCCGGCATCGATCTCTCGGTCGGCGCCATCGTCGGCTTCGCCGGGGTCATCATCGCCTGGTTGTTGCAGGCTGGTTTTCCGGTCTGGGTGTCGATCATCATCACGCTGCTGTTCGGCACGGCGATCGGCGCCTTCCACGGCTTCGGGATCGTCCGCATGGGCTTGCCGCCATTCATTATCACGCTGGCGACGCTCACTTCGCTGCGCGGCATAGGCCTGCTCATCACCAACGGCTCTTCGATCAACATCACCAATGAAGCCTTCAGCAACTTTGCCCGCGCGGATTTCCTCGGCGTGCCGAGCCTGTTCTGGATGGTTATCATCATGGCTGTGCCGGCCTTCGTCTTCCTGCACCTCAGCCGCTGGGGCCGCTATCTCTTTGCCGTCGGCTCCAACCCGGAGGCGGCGCGCCTTTCGGGCGTCAATGTCAGGGGCATGATCTACCTTGCCTATATCCTCTCGGGCACTTTTGCAGCCTTCGTGGGCATTCTGCTTGCCTCGCGTATCGCTATCGGCAATGCCACCCAGGCCGACGGTTGGGAGCTGCAGGCCATTGCCTCGAGCGTTATCGGCGGCACAAGCCTATTTGGAGCCGTGGGCACGGCCTACGGCCCGCTGATCGGCGCCTTCATCCTCGCCACCATCAACAACGGTGCCAACCTGCTCAACCTGAATTCCTTCTGGCAGCGCGTCATCACCGGTTTCCTGATCATCCTGATCGTCTATTTCGACCAGCTGCGCCGGCGTCGGGGTTAATTCCCGGGCCGTCCTGAGACTTACGGCGCCAGCAGGGCATCCTCGTCGGTCGCGACCTGGGATTGCCGCTGGCGCCGCAATACTGCACGCTCTGCCCGGACCCTGGCGGCAAGCAGCAGCGAGAGGAAGAAGCTGTCGAGGCTGGCATTGTATCCGACACGGCCCTCCACCATGCCGCCGACGATGATGAGAAAGGCGCCGATTGCGCAGAGCCGCGCCTCGAAGGTCCTTTTCTGGAACGGCAGGACGAAAGCTACGTAAAAGAGCGCGGACACGAACAGAAACAGCCCGACCACGCCGCCGTCGCCGACTACTGCGATGAAAATGTTATGCGGCTGGCGAATGGAGCCAAGCGCGGCCAGTTGGTAGAACAGGTCTTCCGTCACCGGAGACACGGAGGTAAAGGCCCCGGGACCTTGCCCCAGGAACCAGTGGTCTACCACGCGGGCGAGATAGGCCATCCAGATATCCGTTCGTCCCGTCAGCGTGGCATCGCGACCGAATGCGCCGGTAATCGGGACCCAAAGGAAATAGACGCCCACCGCCAGCAGCAGGACCGTGCCGATCAGCGCCGCCGATCCGATAAAGGGCGACAGCCGCGACCTCGACATGGACATCAGCAGCACATAGTAACCGATGGCGGCAAAGGCGACGGCAAGCGACCCCTTCGAGTCCGAGCCGACTAGGCAGATGGCGGCAACCAGAAACAACAGCAGGCTTTTCCAGCGGCCGACGGCCTTCGAGAAGAAAAAGGCGAAGACGGCGGCCCACATGGCAAGGGCGCCGAGATAGTTCTTCTGCTGGAACGCTCCCTTCCAGACGCTGGCGCCGCCGTAGACCTCCGTGCCGGCTTTCGGGACAGCGATGACCAGCACGATCGACAGGATGAGGATTACGGTCAGATAGCGTGACATCACCCGGGCCATGAGGTTGGCAGGCAAGAGCAGGCCGATAATGGTGCCGCTGAGCGCCATCAACAGCCAGAAGATCTCGATGCGAAACGAGTTGATGAACGAGTAGCCCTGGATGCCGGAGATCATCCCCATACCGACAAAAGGCAGGAACGGCATCAGTGCCGTGCCGACAGCTTTGTAGGAATGGGAGGTGAAATAATAGAAGATGGCGATGCTGATCGACAACCAGACACCATAGCGGAAGGGCACGCCGAAGGGCTGGACGCCCTCCAGGTCTTCCTGCGTCAGATCCACCCCGCCCCAGTACCAGGCACCGGAGAACTGGATCAGGCAGAGAACGAGCAGCACGACCAGCCCGAGCCTTACCAGCACGGGCAAGTCGCGCTCTTTCATCGAGACCGGTGTGTAGACGTCTTCAGCCATGTAGGCCTGCGTCATTTACTTGCTCCCGGGTGTGGCAACCCGTCGATCTGGTAGGCAGCAATCTTGTCGATCTGGAAGGCGGCAGGCAGCGGCGTTTCCGCATCCGCCACACCGACCATCTTGCCGCCGATTGCCAGGTTGACGATCATGTACATCGGTATGTCATAGCCGGGTGGTGTTGTCAGGACCTGTACGGGCTTGCGATCGATATACCAGGTCAGGCGATCCGGCTGCCAGAGCACACCGAAGGTATGGAAACCCGTGGTCGCCTGCGCAAAAGGCACACGGCAGCCGGAATGCTGATAGGCGCCGGTACCGCCGGCCTTCCAGTGGGCGGTCATCACCATCTTGTCGGACTGCTGGCCGACAACCTCGAGAATATCCAGCTCAGGCGGCCATTTGTTCTTGTCGGTCGGCAGCAGCCAGAAGGCCGGCCAGAGCCCCTTGCCAGCCGGGATCTTGGCGCGCATTTCGAAATAGCCGTAGGTCTGGGAGAACGACTGGCGGGTCGTCAGCACACCCGAAGTGAACTGGTAATTGTAGAGCGCCTGCTTGAACTGATCGGGGGTACGGTCGCCTATGATCGAGAGCACGCCGTCCTTGATCTTGAAGGGATTGATACCGACCGGCTTCTGTCCCTGCCCCTTGTAGCCCGGATCGACGTAGATTTCCTGCTCCTTGTTGCCCTGCAACGTGCGCTTTGTCATCCAGCTGTAGTCGCCATCGTAGTGCGGCGTCCATTTCTTGTCGGAAAGGTCCAGCTTGTCGAAATTGTCGAAGAAGGTGCGGGTGAGGTGCACGTCCGGCACGTCGCCGGTGGCGGTCGCCGGCTGGCATGTCGCGGTCGCCGGCTTTGAGGAAACGGGCAAAGTTATCGTCTCCTCCGCGGCCCAGGCCTGGGCGCCAAAAGAGACGAAGAGCAGACCGGTGGCGAAAGCTTTCAGAGGGCTGTGGCTCATGGGGTAATCCTCGATGATTTTCGACTTCAGTGAGGCATCAATTCCGGTGCAACACGGCGGGCAAGGACAACGGATCCCGACGCAGTCAGATGGCCATAGTCCCACTGCATCGGCACGCCGGAGTCGGTGGTCGTCTGACATGTGGCTGTGCCGGGCGGGCAGAGCAGGTCATAAATCGAAACGTAGGTCGCACCTGTTGTCTTCAGAGCAGTGGCGAACTGTTCGTCGATAGTCTTCATGGCGGGCACCCGCCTCTCCTGGGCAAGGTCTGCCGATCCCCAGAGCGCCTGCGTGGTCAGAAGGCGCGCCAGTCCGATCTTGTATTCCGGGATCGGCCCGAGAACGTAGACCCGGCTGCCGAAAGACTTGAGCCGATCTATGGTCGCAAGCAGGTCCGGCAGGTCGGTTGCCACCCAGCGTGCCGAGATGATCACGGCCTGAGGATGCTGTTTGCCGAGCGTGTCATAGATACCTTCCATAAAGGCGCGACAATTTTTAAGCCCGTTGCCCGAGATCAGCGGCTTGCAGCCCGACGACGTCGCTTGCATCAGATTGACGTCGGTCATCGTCTTGCTGAGACCGCTCCACCAGTGGGCACCGTGGCTGTCACCGATCAGAACGTAATTCGGCTTTGTGTCCGAAAAGCGAAGGCAGGACTGCGTGTCGTAATCGGCCGGCGTCTGCAATTCGCCATCGAGGAAACAGGTACCACGGCGGTAGGCAGCACGGTCATCATATTGCAGGTAGGTCGCCAGCCGGTCGACCTCGGGCGAAAAGCGCAGCGGCAGGCCGGACGCCACGATGCACCAGAGGCCGAAGACGATACCGAGCGCCGAAATCGCGAAATTCGCGATCCACAGCCGCCTTGGCGGCACGGCAACACGATCACGGGCAGGCTGCTCGACGAAACGCCAGGACACATAGGAAAGAACCGCCGTAATTGGCGCGACGATGACAATGTCCTTAGGCTCGAGCGGCCTCTCGACAAACAGATGATAGAAGACGGCAACCGGCCAGTGCCAGAGATAGAGCGAATAGGAGAGCAGGCCGATGAAGACGATCGGCCTGAGCGACAGGAGCCGGCTGACAAGGGTTGCCGGACCGGAGCCGGAATAGATGACCAGCGTCGCCCCGAGCACCGGAGCAAGGGCTGTCATGCCCGGAAAGGCCGTCGTCGGCTTGTAGAGGAGACCGGCGGCAAGGATCAGAAACAGACCCGCCGCGCCGGCACCCTCGCGCAGGATGCGCTGCGGAAAGACGGGGATCTTTGCCAGCGCCAGCAGCGAACCGGCCAGCATCTCCCAAAATCGCGGCGGAGAGAAATAGAAGGCCGCTGGCTGCTGCGTGTGCATCAGCCAGAGCGCGAGGCCGAAGGAAAGGACAGCCATGACGGCGATAGCTGCAGTGACGAAACGCGGCAGGAAGCGATAGAGGCCGAGCAGGAGCAGCGGAAAGAAAATGTAATATTGCTCTTCGACAGCCAGCGACCAGGTGTGCAGCAGCGGCTTGGTCTCGACATCGCTGAGGAAATAGCCGCGAAAACCGTAGAAGTAGAAGTTGGAAGTGAAGGTCAGCGTCGAAATGATGCTTTTCGAGTAGTCGATCAGTTCCGACGGGTAAAGCAGCACGAAGGCGGCGACGGCCGACGCCACCAGCATGAAGGCAAGCGCAGGAAAGATGCGCCGTACGCGCCGCTCATAGAATTTGATGAAGGAGAACTGGCCGGCCAGCATCTCGCGGCTGATGATGCTGGTGATCAGATAGCCGGAGATGACGAAGAATACATCGACCCCGACAAAACCGCCGCGAAAAATACCTGACTGAAAATGGTAGAGGATCACCGACAAGACAGCGACGGCACGCAGGCCATCGATATCGCCGCGATATTTCACATTGCTCATTCCGCACTCGTTCCTTGACGTTGCCCAGGGCCCGATCTCACGATCGAGCGCTTACCCTCACCACGTCCGCTCGAATGAATAGACATCGGCATCGCTGCGCACGCGCAGCACCTTGGCCGGCAAGCCGCCGACAATGACGTCGCTCTCCGGAAGTCTTTTCGTGACCACCGCACCCATGCCGACGATCACCCGGTCGGCCACACCGCTGCCTGGGGCGAAGCGTACGGCGGTGCCGAGGAAACTCTTTTCGCCGATGACGATGTCACGGTTCATCGTGCCCGCGCCGTGCGTCAGGAATTGCGAGGCAAAGCCTGCGACCCAGGTGCCGTCGCCGATGGAGATGCTGCCAAGAATATCGAACAGGTGGCTTTCGTTGATCAGGCAATCGCGCCCGGTCTCGAAGCTGCGGGCATAGCCCATATGCGCCTGGCGCGGATCGGCAGCGGCGTCACCGCATTCGAAGCGGTTCCACCGGCCGATAAACGTGCCTTCGCCAAGCGTCACCGAAATGGGGCCCACGAAGCTTGTGCCGCGGCGAATGATGACATCGGGTCCGCAAGAAAAGCGGTCGACAGCGATGATCACGCCGAAGCCGATGCTTGCCCCCCGGCCCAGGCTGTAACCCATCAGCATACGGTATGCTCCCGCGCGCAAAGCCTTGTGAGGCAAGCGCGAGATGAGCATGGCGAGAATCTTGCGGGATCGGTTCATGCTGTTTCCTTGAAACTAGGCAACTTGCGGATCCAGGACCCGGCCGCTGATTGTCGCGATGGCTGCACGTCTTTCCGCGATGGGCAGCGGGTTCGTCGATTGGATGTGGACGGCGATATTTTCCGGCTCCATGGCCGCAATGATCGCCTCGACGTCGATCACGGCATCCGGCGACCAGACGGAGTTTGCGAGCTTCATGTCCTTGATCGGGCGCGGTTCGGCGACGGCGGCGATCTCGACGACGTATTCGCCGTAGAGAATGTATTCCGAGACGGTCTTGGCCTTGGCGATGGCGCGCTGCCAGTCCGGGCCCTTTGCCGACTGGATGCGTCTAATGAGCCCATCGAGGGTAGCGCGATCCCAGGGGATCAGCTGGCCGATATAGTTGAAATGCTCGGTCTCCCGGGGCTTGCCGACGCCGAGAAGCTCGTGCGCCGTCTTTCTCCAGAGCCGGTGCGTATCGAGATCGCGACCCCTCACATGCTGCTGCAGGATGAGCTGGCCACCGCTTTGCAGCGCTTCGAGCGAGAACGGGCGTACCAGGAAGACATCGCTGTCGGCAAAGATGAAGACGTCGGCCTTGGTAAGATCGCCCGCGCAGAGCTTGACGATCTGCTGCACCAGCCAACCGCTTATCCGTCCGACGCCGGGCAGATAATACTGCTCGCGGAGGCGCAGCGTCTTGCCGAATGGCAGCTTGATGATAGTCGGCACGGGAAGCCTGATGAACCCGTGTGGCCGCAGGATGCTTTCGCGCGCCATGACCCGGCGACGCGGCCCTTGCAGCGAGGCGAACAGCTTCATGTCGCTTTGGGGCACGATGACCAGGTGCTCGAAGTCGAACTGGCAGAAAGTATCGATGCTCCGGCAGAGGTCGACGGCGTTCTCGAAATCGTTGCGATAGGACGGCGTGATGATGGCGACCTTGGCGTTAGTCATGGATGGCTCCCGATAGCGTGTGGGTCGTGGCCGTATGAAGATAGCGAGCGCACGTCATCTTGGACCCACCGCCGGAACGTCGAAACTCTTGAGCGCCTTCGGCCCCCAGAAGCGCCGGTGCAGCCAGCCGGTCATTGGCCGTTCGAGCAACAGGTAGACGAAGGCCGCCACGAACATAGCAAAGCCACCGGCGACGAAGATGTAAAGCCAGGGGCTGTGGATGCCGATGCGCGGTGCAACAAGCGCCACCAGGTTGATCGAGAATGGATGCGACAGGTAAAGCGCGAAGGATGCATTGCCGCCAAACACCAGAACGCGCATCAGCGGCTTCAGGGCGTTGTCGAGCTTTTCATCGAGCAAGGCAGGTCCGGCGCAGGCGACGAAGGCGGGAAGCCCCATCCAGAGCGGCCGCCAGAGACCGCCGAGTTCGGTCAGGCCTGTCGACTTGAAGACCACCATCAGCAGCATGCCGGCGACGAACAGCGACCAGCCGGCCAACGCGCCGAGGCGGACGCCGCGGTCGCGCAGATGCGCCAGCGCGATGCCGAACAAGAACTCGAAGACGATAGGATTGGCCCAGAAAGCAAACGGTGGCGTTTGGACAACGTGAAAATACGGCAAGCCGCCGAGTACCAGGAGCGCCGCGATGACCCAGGTCATGCCCCAGCCCTTGCTGAAGAAAAGGCCTATCGCGAAGACGACATAGAACAGCATCTCGAAATTCAGCGTCCAGCCGAGGATCAGGACCGGATAGAAGTGGCCGTAAGGATCAGGCAACGGAATGAAGAGGAACGAGCCGACGATCTGTTCGAGAGACGGGCTGCCGTAGCGGATCGAGCTTGCAAACACCACCATGGCGCAGAGCATGGCGATGGTGAAGAACCAATAGGGCGGCGCGACACGGACGATGCGGCGCAGGATGAACTGAAGCGGCGCGCCCGGCTTTCCGAAGCTGTTGCGCGACAGGTGGTACATAATGAAGCCGCTGATGATGAAGAACAGGTCGACACCGCCGGCCCAGAAGACCGGATCGAATGGCTTGAAGTTTGCCGTATCGACAAATGACTGATCCATCACTTCGTGCTGGAGATGGCTGATCAGCACCATCATCGACGCCACGAGGCGAAGCACCTGAATTTCCTGGATTTGCTTCTTCTGGGGCTGCTGCAAGTGGGAAGAACCCTTCTGGGACTAGAGGGAGGAACGGGCTGGCGAAGGCAGGCCAGCCACGACGGCGCCGCGCTGGCGCATCGCCTCGTGATAAATTTCCAAGGTGCGCTCGCCGATGCTGGTCCAATCGCCGCCGGCGGTAATCCTGATCTCGGGACGGCGTTCGATGGCATCGGCAAGGGCTGCCGCAAGCGCATTGGCATCCGCCGGTGGCACCAGCGCGCCGTTGGCCTCCTGCATGTCTTCGGCAAAGATACCGACGTCGGATGCGATCATCCATTTGCCGGTCGGCTTTAGCAGAAAGTAGACACCGCTGGCATCGATCTGTCGGTAGGGAAAGAGGAAGCTGTCGGCCTCCTCGAAAAGCGACGCCATCTGGGTTTCGTCCAGCCGGCCAAGGCGCAATTCGACGACATCCTCCAGACCGAGGGCCGCAATACGCTGGCTGATCGGCGCCATGTCCATATGAGCGGCGCCGGCAATGACCACGCGGGCACGCTGACGGAGGGTCGGCGGCAATTGACCGAGCGCCTCGACCAACACATCCAGGCCCTTGTAGGGCTTGATCTGCCCGAACATAACGAACGTCCAGCGCGGATCGCGGATTGCACCCGGCGCAAGAGGAGCAGGTTCGACATTGAGCGTCAGCGGGCCATGCGGGACGATAGAGACCTTACCTTCGGCAATGCCGCGCGCAATCAGGTTCTGGCGAGCGCCGCGAGTGTGGACGATGACGTGGTCCGCAGCAGCAATCGGCATATCGAAGCCAGAGTTCTGCAGAAAGGAGATTTTCTCGCCATTGAATGGTACCGTGTCGTGGACGGTCATGATGACCGGGCAAACACGGCGCACAAGGCGCATCGCCAAGGCATCGAACAAAGGCAGGACGGCCCATTGCACGTGCATGACCGCCGGGCGGCGACGGTGGACATGGGTTACCAAGCGAACCAGATCGACGATGTGCGACAGGCCTTTGGCCAGACCGCGCAGCTTGTTCCATTTCGCGGGGATAGCTTCGACGCCGCGATAGAATGTAATGCCGATATCGGCGACGGTGATCTCGGATTGCTCCCCCTTGCGCAACGGCCGCGCTGCCCAATAGGGCGCGACACCGACAGCGCGCAGACCCCGCGTCAATCCGGCGTCGTAGGCCGGCGTGAACAGCGAGGGGTCGATCAGCAAGGCCCGCACGGGCGTTTTTTCCGTCACGGAATTCAAACAGCTTCTCCCAGCCCACGATAGGCCTTGTCCGGCTGCCACTGGGTTTCCCGCAGCGTCAGGATCCCGGTGATGAAGCCAAGTGCCCATGAGGCATGCATTGTAAAAGCGGCGGGCCCGGCCAGCAGGCCGCAGGCAGATCGCTTGTTGAAGGCGATGGCAACCGAGGTCACCGCCAGTACGAAGACATAGAAGGCCGGCACCATCAGCAGCAGTGGAAACAGCGGGCTCAGAACGATTGCCGCAGCGCAGGCACTCATGAAAGCCGGAACGGCGAACTGGCGGATCTTGAACGATGTCGGGTGACGGCGAACAGTGCGGGAGCGACCCTTGCCGTAATTGAAATACTGCCTGGCAAGTTTGGCGAATGTTGCTCGCGGCTGGTACTCGATGCGGATATCGGTATCGAGATAGATCTTGCCGCCGAGCGCGCGCAGCCTGCAATCGAATTCCGCGTCCTCGTTGTGGGTGAACGTCTCTTCATATCCGCCTGCGCGGCGAAAACTTTCCATCAGCATAGCGGCATGATGGCCGTGATCGACGAAACGGCTCTGGCGACCGCCCCGGTGCGCAGATCCACCTGAGCCTATCGGCGAGTCCGAAACCCAGGCAACGGCGCGCTGCAGGCAGCCGTTTCCGACTGAATCCATCGGCACGACGACGGAGTCTGCTTCGACCCCTTGCAGGCTATTGACCAGTGAGCGGAGAAAGCCCCTCGGGTAAGACGCATGTGCATCGCAACGAACCAACACGTCCTTATCCTGTCCAAACTGGCGCACGACGAGGTTCACGCCGGCGCTCTGGAGACGCTGCGGATTGTGAACGAGCGAAAGATGATCACGCTGCTTTTCGAGGCGTCGAACGACCTCCACCGTGCCATCCGTGCTTCCGCCATCTGCAATTACAAATTGTATATTGCAGTCGGGAAGATCGACGTAAAGCTGATCCAGGACAGCCTCTATATGAGCAGCTTCGTTCAGCGTCGGAATAGCAACCAAAACACTTCGAACCATCTAAATTCCCATCCCGCTTGGTTTCTCAGGTGGTGTTCCGAGGGCTTACGCATCGACATCTTCGACAGGCCTGCACCGAGAGATATGCTATTGATAATAATAGCATATTCATTGAATAACCGGCCAAAGACCCGCACTTAGAAGCGGACTGTAGAGGAAAATTTACCGATTTGCCATAGCCTAATGCTGCATTGCACTATAGACTGGACCCAGGCTAGGACGACAACCTTGACAAACGAGATTGCACTAGATGGCTGATATTGTGATCGGCATTCCCACTTTTAAGCGGCCGGAACTGCTGCAAAAACTTCTGTCGAGTTTGGTTAACGAAATTAGCCAGAGCGTATGGCTGGTTGTAGCGGACAACGGATGTTCCGACGATACGAAGGCAGTTGTCACTGCCTTTGCGGCGGATTTTCCGCGTTGTTTTTATGTCCCAATTCCGGAGCGTGGGCTGGCTCCGGTGCGCAACGGGCTGGTGAGCGCGGTGACCGATCTTGTGCCGGATTGGCGCTGGCTGGCGATGCTCGACGATGACGGCTACGTGTCCGAAGGCTGGCTGGCTCGTATCGTCGCGTGCGGCGAAACCTTTGATGCCCATCTCACCGGCGGGCCGGTCGAGGGAGTGCTGCCCGAGGGCGCAAACATTCTCGCCCGCAACAGCATTTTTGCCCGGCGTCGGCGCTGGAAGACCGGCCTGGTGGATTCACTGAACACAACACAAAACCTGCTGATCTCGCGAAAATTACTGACGCTTGCACCGGCACCTCTGTTTCGCAACGAATACAGTGCGTCCGGGGGCGAGGACTACGATTTGTTCCGCAGGGTAAGGCAGAGCGGCGGCCGGATCGCCTGGTGCGACGAGGCGGTCGTCTTCGAGCCGACACCTGAAAACAGGCTGTCGCATGGCAGCGTGCTCTCGCGATATTATACGACCGGGATCTACATGTCGCAGATCGATCGGTTCTACGACGGGCCGCGCAAGACATACACCACAGCGTTCAAGGGCTTTGCTTCTTCGTTGCTGCGAACGATCGGCGCCGGATTTCGCCGTGACCGGAACGCGGTCGCACAGGGAATGCTTTCAACGGCGCATTATGCGGGACGGGCCGTCGGCCTGCTCGGCGGAAGCACCGCGCGATACACTTAACGTCAAGGAGAGACCGTGACGACACCTGACACACATGTGAGTACGAAGGGGCCCCGCGAGGGTCTGGCGGTTGGCCTGTGCACCTATAAGCGCCTGCCATCGCTGATGAGGCTTCTCGATCACATTGCCATCAGCGCCAAGGCACTGTCGTCGCCGCCGCAGATCATCATCGCCGACAATGACGGGCAGGATCCCGCTGTTGCTGCGAGCGTTGCCGCATTTTCCGCGCAATCGGGACTGAAGGTCCACTACAGGATCGAGACACATCCAGGCATTTCGGCAGCTCGCAATGCCGTTTTCGACGAAGCCGAAAAGCTGAACCTGCGGTTCGTCGCGATGATCGACGACGACGAATGGCCGTCGCCGGAGTGGCTCAGCGAAATGCTGAAGGCACAAGCGTCCGAGGGCGCTGCCGTGGTCGGCGGTCCGGTGCGCCCGGTATTCCCGGACAACGCAGCCCATCTGCGCAAATATTCCCGCTACTGGTCAGTGGATAAGCAGTTCCTGAACGGCAAGCCGTTCGTGTTCTGCACCTGCAACTTCCTGATCGACCTGCAAGCTGTAGCGGCCATCCCGAGGCCGCTTTTCGATGAGGAATTCGGACTTTCGGGCGGCGGCGACACGGTGTTCTTCCGTGGCCTGTTCTTTGCCGGCATGAAGATGGCATGGTCGGAAGAAGCCTTCGTCTATGAGGAAGTGCCGCAATCTCGCGCTTCCATCGCCTGGATGCGGCAGCGACGTTTTCGCGTCGGCAACCATGCCGTCCGCTGGGAGAGCCTCGGTGGCGGCGGGCGCAAAAGCCTGGCGAAGACACTCGGGCTGACAGCGCGGCTGGTTCTCTATCCTCTCCTGCAGCGCGAGCCTGAATCTCGAATGCTGGGCTGGATGCTGGAATACGACAAGGTTCGCGGTCGCTACAATGCACATTTCGGTGATGTCTTTGTAGAATATGCTAGGCCGAAGCCCGACGAAGCCAAGTCGTCTGACACCCAGAAACCGGAAGACAGCGGCAGGGTTTGCCGCTGATGCAGCGAGGACGGGCTGACACGCCCGCCTGTTTTAGGACCAAGCAAGGAGCCGGGAAGGCATGCTGAAACGACTGATGACGTTTGTCCGTCATCTCGAGAGCCGCTTCAAACTGATGACCTTCGTTGGCGCCCTGATGCCGACGGTGTCGGCACTTGCCGTGCAGCTAGTGGCCTTTGCGGTGACGGCACGCGGTCTGGGCGTCGAGGCTTTCGGCTCCTACACGGCGATCCTTGCCGTCACGGTCGTCAGCGTCGAACTCGTCGGCTTCGGCGGCGCCGACCTGCTGGTTCGGGCGGTGTCGCGCGAACCTCAGAAATTCTCGTCCTATTTCGGCAACCTCCTGCTTCTTGCTGCAGCCACGTTCCCAGTCGTCGTTGCCGCCGGTGTGGTCGTTGCTGTCAGCTTCATGCAGACGCAGATCGAGATTTGGCATGTGCTGGCAATCATTGTCGGCGAAGTGGCGCTCAACAGAATTGCCGCGTCCGTCGAGCTGATCATGGTTGCGCATCGCCATACCGTAAGGGCGGGCTGGATACGGCTGACCACAGCCTCCGTGCGGATGCTGCTTGCACTCGTTTATTTCGGCCTTCTGGGGCTGACCGATCTAGGCGGCTGGATAGAAGTCGCGTTTGCACAATGCGCAGTGACTTCGCTTGTCTACATCGCGCTCGTGGTGAAGCTCTACGGGCGCCCGGATTTCATGCTGAAGCGACAGGAGTGGAAGGCCGGCGGCGCATTCTGCGTCAACCAGGCGGCCCGTGCATCGCAGGGAAACTTCGACCGCATCATTCTCGGCCGTTTCGCCGATGCGGCCAGCGTCGGGATCTACGGCGCCGCCTCGCGCGTGCTGGCGCTCGGGCTGTTCCCCCTCCAGGTGGTCACCCGCATCACCTATCCCAATTTCTTCGTTCACGGCAAAAGCGGACTTGCTGCGAGCCGCAGCTATGCGCTGAAGATTACGCCCATGCTCTTCGGAGTGGGCATTGCCTCCAGCATCGCAGTCGCTGCCGCCGGCTACCTTGCGCCCTTTGCGCTCGGCAAGGACTTTGCCAGCATGGCGAATATCTCTGCGATGCTCGGGCTGGCCCTGCCGCTGATCGCCTTGCAATATCCGCCGGCCGACGCGCTCACCGGTGCGGGAAAGCAGGGCATTCGCGCCTTCATCTCGCTCTGCGCCACTTTCGGTTTCGGACTGTTAATGGCACTCGGGGTGAACATTGCCGGCGTTCCCGGCCTGGTGATGGCGTTCCTTGCAAGTCACGCCTGCCTTGCGGGAGCGATGTGGCTGGCAGCCTTCCTGGTCGAGGACAAGGCGACGCCCGAGTTCGCCGCGACAGCCGAGGAGAACGCCGCTTGAGCGATAAAGTCTCCCGTATCCGCACACGGCACGCCGCTTGCTTTACTAATCCTCTGACAGGAGGATTTTCTGCATGACCTCGCAAGCAGCAGCGATAGCCGTAGCCAATGCAGACGCGGCGCCAGCGACCGACGTTCGCGGTGGAAACGCGCCGAAGCAGCGCCGTGCACGACTGGAGCAACTGGATGGCCTTCGCGGCATCCTCGCACTTTTCGTCGTGGTGTATCACCTGCAGGATCCGTTCGCGCAGGTCGCGAGCACCCTGACGGCTTATCTGCCGATCCTGTCGCAGGCCTGGTTTTCGGTAGACGTGTTCTTCATCATGAGCGGCTTTGTGATGATGTACGTCTATGGAACGGCATTCTCAGATAAAGTGCGCTGGGCGGACTTTCGCGACTTCTTTGCGGCCCGCATCGCGCGCCTCTATCCCGTGCACCTGTTTGCCATGGGCATCCTGGTACTGGCGCTGCTGCCGTTCATTCACGCCAAACCGGATTTCACCTCGATCGATGGGCGCTACTCATGGAATTCCGCGCTCGCGGCATTTTTCATGCTGCATGGTCCCTGGATCGATCATCGGACATGGAATTTTCCGTCCTGGTCGATCAGTGCCGAATGGCATGCCTATGTGATCTTTCCGTTCGTGGCGGTTCTTGCCAGCCGGTGGAGCGCGCGTTTTTCCGTGGTGATCTTGACGCTCTGCTGCCTCGGCGCGTTCGCGCTCTACAACATCGACATGCACACCGATCAGTATCCGACCAACTCGCCCGTGGTCCTGCTGCGCGTGCTGCCGCTATTTGTTGCCGGGATGGCGCTGTTTCGCCTCAATCTCTCCTATAGTCACTTTTTGTCCGCCCGATGGACCGTCTGGGCAGTCATCGCCGCGCTTCTCGTTATCTTGAGCGTTCCGTCCATCGCCTCGTTTTCAGTGCTGCTGGCGCCGGTTCTCGTCCTCGCCGTCCTGCAATCTCCGGGGTCCGCGCTTGTGTTCACAAACCGACCTGCCCTGTTTCTGGGCAAGATTTCCTACAGCTTGTATATGACGCACGCCCTGGTCAGCATCGTGGGGATCAGCTTGTGGATGAAACTGGCACCGCTAGTCCTGGGCATCGATCCGACAATGCCCGTTGCAAGCTGGCTATGCTTCCTGGCGGCGATCGTCGCTGCCGTGATCCTGGGCTGGCTCACCTGCCGATTTATCGAGATCCCGTTCCGCAAGACTATCCTGAGGAGGTTCGTCTGATGCCAACTGACATCGAGCTGCCATGTGTTTTCGTTATCCCGAGCCTGATGCAGGCGAATAAAGAGTACCGCGATCTATGAATGCTTTGTTTGTAACCGACAGCGTACCTGCGATGAAGGACTGGACGTCTTCCACGATCCAGTCGCAAGCAGGATTGTCATTCTCCACGCCAAATCCCACTCCGCCGATCGTCTTCCATGGTGCCACTGGCAAAAAGCTGAAGTGGCGCGGCCGGTTGCTCATCGAATTTATAAATAAAGCCTGCTATCGATCTGCCCAGGGGGCTGCTTACGGGGGGATGAAGATGGGATTGGGCATGAAGACCACTATCCGTATACGTCGAGGCTCCGTTGTTGCGCTGATGGTCATGCTATCCAGCTGCACGTCGCTCCCTCGCTCAGGACCAGATGCCGGCCTGATCGACACCCAGGCACTCGTCAAGGTTTCGTCGAAAGACCGCAAGGTCGGCATCGACTACGCACTGGTCGACCTCAACCAGAACACATTGAAATACTTCGACGGGAAAGCAAGTTCATCGCTGAAGGCAACCTTCGGCACTTCGCGTTCCTCTGCTCCTGACATCCCGCTTGGCTATGGCGACGTGGTGCAGGTGACGATCTTTGAATCCCAGGCAGGGGGCCTGTTCATTCCCGCAGATGCCGGCAGCCGCGCCGGCAATTTCGTGACCATTCCAAGTCAGACGATCGACCGTGGCGGAACGATCAGCGTTCCCTATGCCGGACGCATCGTCGCTGCCGGCAAGCGCAAGGAGCAGGTCGAGGCGGATATCGTCAAGAAGCTCTCCAGCCGGGCAATCGAGCCTCAGGTGGTGATCACGACGGTTACCAGCAACTCAAGCCAGGTCTCCGTTCTCGGCGACGTAAACGCACCGGCAAAGGTAGAACTCAGCCCGGCCGGTGAACGCGTGCTTGATGCCATTTCTCAGGCCGGTGGCCTGTCGACTGCGGCGATGGAAACAAACATCACCCTGCAGCGCCGGGGCAAGATCGTCACCGTTCCTTACGAGACACTGCTGAAGAACCCGTCCGAAAACATCTTCGTGTCGCCAATGGACACCGTCATTGCCGATCACCATCCGCGTAGCTACGTCGCCTTCGGTGCGACCGGCGCCAACGGACGCTACACCTTCGACGATGAAAACCTGACCCTGGCGGATGGTCTGGGCAAGGCCGGAGGCGCGCTCGATACGCAGGCAAATCCGGCGCAGGTGCTGCTGTACCGCCTGGTCGACAAGACGTTGCTGCGTCAAATGGGAGTCGACACCACGCACTTCCGCGACGAACTGGTGCCTGTCGTTTTCCGTGCCAACTTGCGTGATCCAGCCGGCTTCTTTGCTGCTCAGAAGTTCGCGATGGAGGACAAGGATGTCATCTACATCTCCAACTCCGACTCCGTCGAACTGTTGAAGTTCCTCGACATCGCCAACTCCGTCACATCGACGGCGGCGGGGACGACGAGCGATGCCGTTACGACGCGCAAATCGATACGCGAACTATAGACCGACAAATTTGCCGGGCCGCCTGAAACGCGGCTCGGCAAGACCGGCCAGACCCAGGGCTTTTGCCTCTTTTATGTGCTCCTCCGGCGTGGCCGGAGGATGAAACGCTCAGCCACCGAGAGTAGGAGATCGCTCTTTGCTATCACCCAAAAAGTCCAACACCGACAGCTGGGCCGGCTTCGACCACGACGAGATTTCCGAGATCATCGATCTCGACCGCATCCTTGCTGCCGCCCGGCGGCAATGGAAGGTCGTTGCCGCTGCCATCGGCGCCTTTATCGTGCTGGGTATCGTCTACCTGCTGCTGGCCACGCCGCAGTATACGGCAAACACCAGCGTACTGATCGACCATGGCACGTCCACCATCGTCAACCAGATGACGGACACGACCGTGCCACCGGGGTCCGTGGACGAAGAAGGCAACATCCTCACCCAGGTCGAAGTGCTTCGATCGGACACGATTGCGGTTGCCGTTATCCAGAAGCTCGACCTCTTGAACAATCCCGATTTCGTCGGCAAGGGCCCCTCCTGGATCAGCAAGCTCATCGGGTCGATCAAGATCAAATCCTGGCTTGGGCTTGGAACACCCCCAGTTCCTGTCGATGAAGCCGAAGTCAAACTGGAGAATGCTGCAGCCCAGATCGAGCGGAACATGCTTGTCGAGCGCGTCAACCGCTCCTTCGTGCTCTCGATCAGCTACACATCGCCCTCGCCCAAGCTCGCCCAGCAGATCGCGGACGGCATCGCCGACGCCTACCTCGTCGACAAGCTGAATTCGAAATACGACGCGACCCGGCGTGCCAGCGACTGGCTTCAGGACCGCATCGAGGAACTGCGCAAGAAGTCGCTCGCATCCGACCTGGCCGTCCAGAAATTCCGGGCCGACAACGGACTGGTGGAGACCAGTGGCCAGCTTGTCAGCGACCAGCAGCTGTCACAGCTGAATACTGCGCTGACGACTGCGCAAGGCGACACGGCAGCCGCGCAGGCAAAATATGACCGCGTCGAATCCATCATCCAGTCCAAGAACATGGATGCTGTCGTCTCCGATGTGCTGGGAAGCACGACGATCAACGACTTGCGCAAGAAGTACCTCGACGCCTCGAAGATGCAGGCGGACATTGCCCGCCGGCTTGGGCCTGATCACGAGCAGGCGGTGCGTCTGCGTGGTGAAATGCAGGAATACCAGCGCCTGATGTTCGAGGAGCTCGGTCGTATTGCCCAGAGCTATCGCAACGACCTCGATGTCGCCAAGGCGCGCGAGAAGTCGTTGGCCGACAGCGTTGCCTCGGCGACGACGGTTTCGGCGACGGCCAGCGATGCGCAGGTGCAATTGCGCGAACTGGAGCGGACGCGCGATACCTACCGCGATCTCTACCAGAGCTTCCTCACCCGCTACCAGCAGGCTTCGCAGCAGGAGTCGTTTCCGATCACCGAAGCCCGCGTGATCACCAAGGCGACTTTCCCTATCGGCGCGAGCAAGCCTAAGAAGATCATCGTGCTTGCACTGTCGATCATCCTTGGCGGCATCGTCGGTGGCGGCATCGGGGTGTTCAGGGAATTCCGTGACCGCTTCTTCCGCACCGGCGACCAGGTGCGCGACAGCCTGCATCAGGAGTATCTCGGCATCGCGCCGATCGTCAAACCGGTGACTGCCGCCGAGATCGTGCAGGATCATCCGCGCAGTATCAGGCAGGTGAACGGCGTTTCGAACTATGTTGCCGAGCATCCGCTTTCAGCCTTCGCGGAGACGATGCGCAGCGCCAAGATCGCAATCGATGTCGAAAGCGGCGAGCGAATGGCCAAAGTCGTCGGCATCGTGTCCAGCCTTCCGGGCGAAGGGAAATCGACGATCTCGATGAACTTTGCGCAGTTGCTTGCGATGCAAGGTGCGCGAACACTGCTGATCGACGCCGACTTGCGCAATCCTGGTGCCACCCGGAGCATCGGCCGGCATGCCGAGGCCGGCCTGCTGGAAGCACTTTTGGAACGCAGACCCATCCAGGATCTGCTGCTTATCGACCAGAAGACCAAGCTCGCCTTCCTGCCCGCCATCGTCAAGCGGCGCGTGCCACACTCGTCCGAACTGCTGTCGTCACCGGCGATGAATGCGCTGCTCGACATGGCGAGGGCGAACTTCGACTATATCGTTATCGACCTTCCACCGCTCGGACCCGTCGTCGATGCGCGGGCAATCAGCCCCAACATCGACGCCTTCCTGTTCGTCGTCGAGTGGGGCAAGACATCGCGCAAGGTTGTCCGCAGCATGTTTACCTCGGAACCGGCAATCGCCAGCAAGTGCGCAGGCGTCATCCTCAACAAGGTCGATACGGAGAAGATGAAGCTGTATCGTGCCCACGGCTCGAGTGAATATTACTACTCGCGCTACACGTCATACTACCACGACAATTGATCCTTGCGCGGCCGGGCCTCAGTGCCCGGCCCTTCGTTTGGCGAGGACATTTTCCCGCCACACGGTAAACATCCCGGCTGCGACCACGATTGCTGCGCCAACCACCATGTTTGCCGTCAAGACCTCCCCGAACACGACGACCCCGATGATGGCGGCGTAGACCAGCTGCAGATAGGTCAGCGGCTGGATGACGACGGCATCCAGCAGGTCATATGCGCGGATCAGGCAGTAATGGCTCGACATGCCCGTCAGGCAGAGCAGCCCCATCCAGATCCAGTCATGGGGCGTCAGCGGCATCCAGAAGAACGGCCCGATACAACTCATGGCGATGGCGCCAACCACGCCGGTGTAGAAGAAACTGGTCATCGACGCGTCCTGCCGGCTGACCAGGCGGGTGACGATGACGTAGAACGAGAACAGCAGGGCGGAGGACAACGGAACCAGAAACCGGACGTCGAAAAATCCGCTTTCCGGCTTGAGGATCAGCAACACACCGAGAAAACCGACGAAAATCGCCGTCCAGCGCCTCCAGCCAACTTTTTCTCCGAGGATCGGCACCGATAGCAGCGCAACGATCAACGGGCCGGAAGAGAAAATCGCCTGGGAACGGGCGAGCCCCACCATCGCAAAGGACTGTATGACGATGACGATCTGCGCCGCAAGAAGCAGGCCGCGGAGGATCTGCAGCCACGGGCGCCTGGTGCGCACCGTCACCGCGAGACCGCCGCGTGAACGGGCGGCAAGGGCGATGGCAAACAGGGCGAATGTCCAGTAGCGGATCATTGCCACCAGAAAAGGAGGATAGGCGCCGGCCAGATGCTTCGATATGCCGTCCTGGATGGAAAAAAGCGTGATAGCGACGATCGTGAAGATATAGCCGCTCTTGGTGACGTTCATGATTACTCGCGGCAAACATTGGAAATAGCAGTGGCGGGAAATCGGCCGCTACAGAACCGATTTCAAGGCTGGAGTTTAAGCGAGATCCGTTCTGGATCATAGTTATTTGCGCCAGTCGAGACACAGGGGACTGCGCTATTCCCGGTCGCGAAACCGTCTCTGGTAGGCAGGGTCGTAGAGCGCGCTTTCGCGAAAGTCGTCGGATGCAAGCGACCGCCCGACAAAAATCAGCGCGGTGCGCTCTATTGGCTCGGCCGCAACTTTTGCTTCGATATTATCCAGCCGGCCGCGCAGGATGCGCTCGTCGGGCCAGGACGCCTTGACGACGATCGCGACGGGGCAATCGGCGCCGTAGTGCTGCATCAGTTCCTCGACCACCTGAGGCAAGGCATGGATGGCCAGATGAATGGCAAGCGTCGACCCCGTCACGGCAAAAGCCTGCAATGTCTCGCCCGATGGCATCGGCGAGGCACGGCCGGAGACGCGGGTCAGCACGAGGCTCTGCGCCACGGCCGGTATGGTAAGCTCGCGACCGAGCGCCGAGGCAGCCGCAGCAAATGCCGGAACGCCGGGGGTCATCGTGTAGCCGATACCGCATGCGTTCAGCCGGCGGATCTGCTCGGCGACCGCGCTCCAGACCGACAGATCGCCGGAATGCAGGCGCGCAACATCCTCGCCTGCCTCATTGGCGCGCCGGAATTCCGTCTCGATTTCATCGAGCGATAGCGGCGCCGTATCGATAATGCGCGCGTCCGGCGGGCAGTATGCAAGCAGGTCCTTCGACACCAGCGAGCCGGCATAGAGGCAGACCGGGCACTTTGCGATGAGGTCGCGGCCGCGCACGGTGATGAGGTCGGCGGCGCCAGGTCCGGCGCCGATAAAATGGACTGTCATTGGGCGATCTCTGTGGTTTCAGGCTTGGTCCAGCACCATTGCATCACCGGCATCGCCGTGCGCCATCCGTGCATCGTGCCGATGGGTGTGACACGGGCGATGTCGATCCTTGTCAGCGATCCGCCGTGGCGGGCATATTCGGCAAGCAGCACGGCTTCCATCTCGGTGGTTACGCCATTGGCAACGAGCCGGCCTCCCGGTTTCAAGGCTGCCTTTGCAGCCTCCATCACCCCGGGCTCACTGCCGCCGCCGCCGATGAAGATCGCATCTGGCTGGGCCAACCCGGTCAATGCTTCAGGCGCCGTGCCTTCGACCAGCTGCAGCATAGGCACGCCGAAATCGTCGGCATTCCGGCGGATGCGCGCGGCACGGTCCCGCACCGCCTCGATGGCGATTGCCCGCAGGCTCGGATCGGCCAGCAACCATTCGATGGAGACCGAGCCAGAGCCGGCGCCTATATCCCAGAGCAGATCGCCGTGACGGGGGGCCAGCGCCGACAACGTCATCGCCCGGATCTCCCGCTTGGTGATCTGGCCATCATGGCTGAACAGGGCGTCGTCCAGGCCTTGCGCCAGCGGCAATAGCCGTGCATCCCGGTCGGCGACGACCTCGACTGCCATCACATTCAAGGCGTCGATATCCTCGAGTGAAAAGCTTGCTGCCTTGTGCAGGGTTACCCGCTCGCGTGCTCCGCCCATCGCCTCCATCAGCGTCAGCGTCGAACGACCGAAGCCGAGCCTTGTCAGAAGTGCGGCTATCGCTTCCGGACTGGTGGCATCAGAGGTCAGCGCGATGATCTTTCGGCCGGGATGGAGATGGGGCCGGAGAAGATCGATGGGACGGCCATGCAGCGACAGGAGCGTCGCCGATTGCATCGGCCAGCCCAGCCTTGCTGCTGCCAGGCTGAAAGCCGACGGCGCCGGGATGACGTACATTTCTTCGGGCGGAATGAAGCGCGAGAGGGTGGCGCCGATCCCGAACCAAAAGGGGTCGCCCGATGCTAGGACGACGGTAGGCATTCCACGCCGGGCAAGCAGGTGATCTATCGAGCGCTCGAACGGGCTGAGCCAGCTGTGGGTTTCGCCGCCGATCAGTGGCGCCACCAGTTCCAGGTGGCGGGCCCCACCGTAGACGATCGGTGCAGAGGCGATCCGTTGCCTTGTTTCCTCGGTCAAGCCGGCTGGACCGTCCTCGCCGAGGCCGATAAGGGTGAGCCATTGCGTTGGCAACGAAGAAAGCGTCTCAGACATGGGCAGGACTCGCATCCTTATTCTGGGTGGCACGACGGAGGCGCGGCTGCTGGCGGAGACGCTGGCGAAACGCGATGGCATCGACGTGCTGCTGTCGCTGGCCGGACGGACGAAGGATCCCCTCCCCCAGAATGCTCCGGTTCGCACCGGCGGGTTTGGCGGCAGCGAAGGTCTGTGTGCGTTTCTGAAGGCTGAGGCCATCGATCTCGTGGTCGATGCTACCCACCCCTTTGCCACGCAGATATCCGCAAACGCCGCTACCGCCGCGACGATAACGGGCACTCCGATCTTTGCCCTCAGCCGCGAGGCCTGGCAGCGGGTTGCCGGCGACCATTGGCACGAGGTAGCGGATGTGACGGCCGCCCTTTCCGCGCTCGGACCCATACCACGCCGCGTATTTCTGGCCGTCGGCCGGCAGGAGGCGCATAGGGCTGATCTCTTCCCGCAGCACTTCTATCTTGTGCGCAGCGTCGATCCCGTCGATCCGCCTCTGCTCGCACCGGATGTCGTCAGCATCCTGGAACGCGGGCCGTTTGACCTTCACGCCGAACTGCGCCTCATGAAGCTGCACCTGATCGATTGCGTCATTGCCAAGAACAGCGGTGGAAGCGCCACCTATGCCAAGATCGAGGCGGCAAGGCTGCTCGGCATTCCCGTGCTGATGATTGCCCGCAGCGCGGCCACCAACGTGGCATCGGTCTTTTCGCTCGAGGCTGCGCTCGCCCGGATCGATCATTTTGTCTCCGTGGAAGCAAAACGCGGCGTGTAAACCAGGTCAGGCAGGACCGGCCGCCTAACGATCTTCGTTTCCGGCGATCCGATGATGACGCAAGTCGCCATGTCTGCGACCGACGCATCGGCATCCGACAGCGGGACAACGGACAGCCTTTCGTCAGGGCGTCCAGCCGCACGGCCGAAAATCACGGGTATCGTCAGCGGCAGGGCCAGGCGCAAAATCTCGAAAGCGCGACCCAGCTGCCAGGGACGTGCCTTGCTGATCGGATTGTAGAGCGCGATGACGAAACCGGCCTGCGCTGCAAGCGTAAGCCGCCGCTCGATCAGATCCCATGGCTTGAGGTTGTCGGACAGCGACATAGCACAGAAATCATGCCCGAGGGGCGCTCCAAGACGCGCCGCCACCGCCAGCATCGCAGTGATGCCTGGAACGATCACAAGGTCGATATTGCGCCAGTGTTCCGGCCCATTGTCGATCGCCTCGCAGACGGCGGCGGCCATGGCGAATACGCCGGGATCGCCGCCGGAGACGACACAGACTGTCGAACCTGCCGCAGCCCGCTCCAGCGATACCCTGGCGCGATCGATTTCCTCGCGGTTGTCGGAGGCGATCCGCAACTGGTCCGGCCGCAGCGAGAGCCGGTCAAGATAAGGGCCGTAGCCGAAGAACTCGGTCGAGGCCTCGACGGCTGCCATGGCCTCCGGCGTCATCTGCCCCGGGTTGCCCGGCCCCGTGCCGATTACATAGAGGCGGCCGGTCATGAACCGCGTTCCCAGCCGGGCACCAGGATCAGCGAAAAATACGGCGCCTCGCTGTCGTCGCGCTCGATCATCTGCGTCACCGACTGATTTCTCATCGTACCGCGCTCGACATAGACGGCATGGTGAAGCCGACCGGAGGCGGCAAGCGCACGGCGGATCTTGGGCAGGTTGCGGCCGACCTTCATGATAACCGCGGCCTCGGTATCCACCAGACGGCGAGCCAGCTCTGCCTCCTCCATGGTGCCAGGCAGCACCGACATCACATCGTCGCCTTGGACGATGGGCATGCCGGCCAGCGACCAGCAGCCGGACATCGCCGTGATGCCGGGGATGACTTCGGTCGGGTAAAGGTGCGCGAGCCTGATATGCAGGTGCATGTAGGAGCCGTAGAACATCGGATCGCCTTCGCTGAGGACGGCAACGGTGCGTCCGGCGTCGAGATGTGCGGCGACCGCCTCGGCCGACAGATCGTAGAATGCGGTAATCTGCCGCTTGTAATCCTCGTGATGTCGGTCGATCTCGGTGGTGACGGGATAGTAAAGCGGCAGCATCGTGACGTCCGCCCGCAGCAGGTTATCGACAACCGTGCGTCCATTGCCATGGCGACCGGCCTTGGCAAAATAGGCGACGACATCTGCCCGCTCAAGAGCCTTTACGGCCTTGACGGTCAGAAGGTCGGGATCGCCGGGACCGGTGCCGACGCCGATCAGGCGACCGGTCGAAACAAGGGTCATAGGCCGCCTCGCGCCAGGGCGTTGACGGCTGCCGCAGTCATGGCGCTGCCGCCAAGCCGACCACGGACGATGCCATAGGGAACGCCATAGGAATATTCCGCCAAAGCATCCTTCGATTCCGCAGCGCCGACAAAGCCGACCGGCATGCCGATAATCGCCGCCGGTCTCGGGGCGCCGTCGCGCAGCATTTCGAGCAAATGGAAAAGAGCCGTCGGCGCGTTGCCAATGGCCACAACGGAGCCGCCCAGGCGTTCACCCCAGAGATGCATGGCAGCAGCCGAACGGGTGTTGCCGCTATCCTTCGCGAGGCCAGGCGTGCGCGGATCGCGAAGCGTGCAGATGACATCGTTCTTGGCGGGCAGCCGGGCGCGGGTGACGCCCTGCGCCACCATCTCGGCGTCGCAGAAGATCGGCGCGCCGGCAGCAAGCGCCGCACGGGCCGAGGTGACGAAATCGGGAGAAAACTGGAAATGAGCGGCCGCTTCGACGAGGCCACAGGCATGGATCATCCGAACGGCGACATCGGCTTCGTCATCCGAAAAGCGCGACAGGTCTGCCTCGCTGCGGATAATCGCGAAGGACTTTTCGTAGATCGCGTCGCCCTGATGGATATAATCGTAGTCAACCATGCCTATTCCTGTCTCAACGCGGCGACGGTCGCGTCGCTGCCAAGCCGTGTAAGGCAGTCCCCGACCGATTCGCCAGCCGCTTTCGTAGCTGCGACCATTCGTGCCAGACTCTCCAGGGCGGTTTGCAGTCCGTATTCGTCAACGGAAACGGCTGGGGGGCCCGAGGCTTTCTCATTGACGCCGATGCCAAAACCGGAAGGCATGCCGACGACCGCAAGGGCACTCGCGGCGGGGTGGGCGCAGCCTTTTGGACAGCCTGAAAGGTGAAGCACGACAGAGCCATCCAGCAATTCGGGGACCCAGCCGACCACCTTGGCCGCCAGATGTTTGGTACGGTATGTGCCTGAAGCACACCCGCCGGCGCCGGCGCAGGTGGCAACGGCGCTGGCCGGAGTACTGGCGTCGGTCCAGAAACCGAAGTCCGCAGCCTGTGCTTGTATCTCGGCCATGATATCGGCCGACGCGCCCAAGAGCAGAAGCGCGTGGTCGGGTGCCGTCCGGATTTCGGCAATGCCCTTCGCCTCGGCGATATCAAGAAAAGCAGTCAACTCGACGGCGTGAATCTGACCGAAAGCCAGCTGCAGGCCAAGTGCGACCGACGTCGGACCCAGCGGATGGATGCCGACACAGGACTTTGAAGATTGGATATCCAAAGGGGCATTGGCGAGCGTCTCGTTTTCGCCACGATAGCTCTCGGCCAAGTCACGGCCGCGCGCGCGGGGGCCACGTGCATCCAGGCTCTTCAGCAGATCGAGGACCGCCGACAGGGCCTGCTCGTCGGGACCGAGCAACGCGGGGAGAGCCTCGGTACGCGTGCCCCCCACGGCCACCTGCCATAGCGGCCTTGCATCGGCGCTCGGTATTGCCGAGAGGCGGATATCGGCGGTGACATGATCGAGAACCAATTGGCCGCCGCCATCGACGATGATCGACAATTTTGGGGCGAGCACCAGTTGCGCAGGAAGACTCGCGAGGGCCTCGCCGAGGCGTGCGGCCATGCTGCGCGCATCGGCGATTTCATCGGGATCGAGGCCGGACAGCGGTGGCGTTTCGATCGTCAGGCCGGTAACGGGCACGATGCCGGCACCGGCTATGTCGGCTTCGAGGCGCGGCACCGTCTCCCAGGCGAGGCCACGCAATTGCAGGTTTCCACGGGCGGTCACCTCGATCAGGCCGTTTCCATGTCTTGCGGCGGCGCTGGCGACAAGGCGAAACTGGGAGACAGTCAGGCCCGCAGTCGACGGCCGGAGCCGGACGAGCAGGCCGTCGCCGGTCTGCATGGGGGTGGCCAGCGAGGGGCAGGCACCGCGGACGAGGCGGGACGGCAACGACACGTCATGGCCAAGACCGACGCGCGGCACAGCGAGACCCGGTTCGGCCATCGTTTGCCCATCTATCGCCATATCCACACCCTTTCCTGTTGTCTCCTTACATCATCCCGTCCTTGAGGCAAACAATTTGGCAGGCACGGCCGGGCCTGCTCAGTCGTCGAAATCCTGCCCCTTGCGGAGCAGGTAGATATCCATGATCCAGCCGTGCCGGGCACGGGCGGCAGCGCGGGTCTCGACAATCGTCTGCGCCACTTCGTGAAGACGACCGGAAAGGACGATCTCGTCCTTGCTCCCGAGATAGGCACCCCAATAGATATAGGCATCGGGGTCGTCGAGCCTGGCAAAGGCCTGCTCGCCGTCAAGCATGACGACCGCTGTGCCTTCCAGTTCAGGAAAGCGCGCTGCCAGTCGTCGCCCGGTGGTGATCTCGACCGGCTTGCCGACCAGATTGAGGGGGATACGGTGGCTGGCCGTCAAGGCCTGAATGCTCGTAATGCCGGGAACGACGCTGTAGTCGAGGGCGACATTGCCCCGGGCCATCACGCGCTGCAGGATGCGGATGGTACTGTCATAAAGGCCCGGGTCTCCCCAGACGAGAAGCGCGGCACGGCCATCCTCTGCCGTCGCCTCCGACAGCATTTTCTCATAGACCAGGGCGATGTCGGCATGCCACGCATCGACGCCCTCGCCGTAGGATCGGTCTTTCGTCTGGCGCACGGGCACATCGTAGGCAATCACGGGAGTTTCCGGACGTGTCAGGTAGCGGGCACAGATTTCACGGCGAGCATCGGCGAGCCCGCTCTTGGCGTCTCCTTTTTCGGCTATGAACACGACGTCTGCGGCGTTCAGGGCGTTGATGCCCTGAACGGTCATATGCTCCGGATTACCGGTGCCGATCCCGATCAGATACAGATGTCTCAAGACATGCTCCTGCCGCCGACCTGCCTGGTGCGTCGGCTCCCGCCCTGTTTATGAGCGACGCCATCATGTCGCAACGGTCCCAATTGCGAAATCGATTGTCGCCAGCAATATCCTGCGTTCGGGCCGACATCTGCTAGGCTATCTGCAAGGTGGTTGACCCATGCGCGCGGCCGGTACAGACACGATATATTTCTACATATTTTTCAGATCATTAAGCTCCAAACATGCGGAGAATCAATGAAACCCCGTACCTATGGACTCGTGCTCGTCACCGTCGCGACGGTGATGTGGAGCAGCGCCGGGCTATTTGTCCGCATGCTCGATCTGGATGTCTGGACAACGCTGGGCTGGCGTTCGGTCTTTGGCGGGCTGACGCTGCTCATCATTTCCTTGTTCGGACGGCGCGCCGCGCCACCGACCGCAACCACGCCTTATGGAATGTACGCGCTGCTCGGGCTATTTTCGGCGCTGTCGATGTTCGGTTACATGGCATCGCTGAAATTGACGACCGTTGCCAATGTCCTGTCGATCTACGCCACGGTGCCATTCATCGCAGCAGGGCTTGCCTATCTGCTGATCGGCGAAAGGGTGGAGAGGCGCGTTCTGAGTGCCAGTTGCGTCGCTTTTCTCGGCGTCCTCGTGGTCGCGGGCTTTGCGGCGCGACTGACAGATCTCGCAGGCAACGCACTCGCCCTGCTGATGACGGTCACCTTCAGCATCCTCCTGGTCATGGCGCGCAAGCACCCCTCGTTGCGGATGGCACCGGTCAACGCCCTAGGCTCCGGCCTCTGCGTGCTGCTCTGCCTGCCGCTGATGTCGCATGCATTACCGAGCCCGTCGGATCTGGCGATCCTCGCCCTGTTTGGATCGACGACCTCAGGGATCGCCTACCTGCTTTACATGACCGGCGGCCGTTATATTCCGTCGGGCGAAGCCGGTTTGATCGGATTGATGGACGTCGTTCTCGGCCCGCTCTGGGTATGGCTTGCCTTTTCGGAATGGCCAGGCAATTCGACGATTGCGGGCGCCAGCCTGATACTGGTGGCAGTGGCCTGGTATCTGTGGAGCGGCCTTCGCAACTCCACAGCGCGCAAGGCCGCCATTGCCCGGGCCAGCCGGCCGTTTTGATGTTCTATCTGCAATATGTATCGGACTAGCGGCGGGCAACTCTCGCCGCCGCTAGCGCCGCCGTCATGCAGGCGACAAGCAGCAGCAGATTGAAACTGATGACGCCCGACCAGCCGTCTGCAAGCCAGAAATAACCGCCAAGCGAACCGGCAATGCTCGAGCCGAGGTAGTAGGATAGCAAGTAGAGCGACGAGGCGTGGCCCTTGGTGTCGCGTGCCAGCCGTCCGACCAGGGCACTTGCCACCGAATGGGCTCCGAAGAAGCCGATGGTGACCAGTACGATGCCGACGATGATCAACGGTAGCGATGACGACAACGTCACGAGGCCACCGATTGCGGCAATCAGGATGCCGACCGGCATGACGCGGAAGTGCCCGAAGCGGTCGCCCAGCAATCCAGCTGCCCAGGAGGCGGCTATCCCGAACAAGTAGGCCGTGAAGATCAGGCCAAGCTCCGTCTGGTTGAGATTGAATGGAGCGGCGACGAGGCGGAAGCCGGCGTAGTTGTAGACCGTGACGAAGGATCCCATGATTAGGAAGCCGATGGCAAACAGGCAGGGAAGCGCCGGGTTGCGGAGATGGCCGAGCCAGGCGCTCACATGGAATGCCGCATTGAAGCCCTTACGGGGCGTAAAATTACGCGAGGCCGGTAACAGCAGGAGAAATCCGACCGCAGCAGCAAGGCCCAGCATGCCGACCGTTGCCAGTGCCGGGCGCCAGGAGAAATTTTCGGCAATCATGCCCGTCATCACGCGGCCTGCCATGCCGCCAAACGCATTGCCGGCAATGTAGAGGCCCATGGAAGCGCCAAGACCGCGCGGATCGATCTCTTCCGCCAGGTATGCCATGGCGACGGCCGGAACACCGCCCAACAAAAAACCTTCCAGGGCACGGATGACCAGCAGGGTCTGCCAATTGGGCGCGATCGCACAGCCGAGTGTGCAGAGCGCTGCACCGAGCAGCGAGGCAAACATCAGGCTGCGGCGGCCGACACCTTCGGAGACCGCTGCGGCGATGAAGATGGCGAAGGCGAGAAAGCCTGTCGACAGCGACAGCGACAGAGAGCTTGCAGCAGGAGTGACTCCGAAGTCGTTGGCGAAAACCGGCATCAGCGGCTGCACGCAATAGAGCAGCGAGAAGGTCGAGAACCCCGACAGGAAAAGCGCAAGGCTGGCGCGCTTGTATTCGGGCGTACCGCGAACGAGAAACTGCGGCGCCTCTGAAGTTGCAACGATCTTCAGTGCGGGGCGTGTGGCAGCGAGAGGTTTTAGGGGAGTGACAAGGGACATGAGCACCAACCTTTTCTTGTCCCTGATCTAGTCAAACCGCCTTCATGTGTCCAATATATGAAAGAGACGTTTTCAATCTGTTTTGGAGATAGCGATGGAGTTGCGTCACCTGCGCTATTTTCTGGCATTGGCGGATGAAGGCAACTTCACACGTGCAGCTGGGAAACTCGGCATCGGCCAGCCACCGCTCAGCCAGCAGATCCGCGATCTGGAAACCGAAATCGGCGTGCAGTTGTTTCACCGTGTGCCGCACGGTGCAGAATTGACCGCTGCCGGAGAGGCCTTCCTGCCGGAGGCGCAGGCGGCGATCGATGCGGCTGAGAGGGCAAAGCTCTCGGCTCAGCGCGCAAACCGAGGGGAAACCGGGCGCCTGTCGCTGGGCTTCACCGCGTCCTCCGCCTTCAATACCCATGTCAGTGGCGCAATACGCCAGTTTCGCAAACGCTGGCCAGAGGTGCGCCTGTCGCTGACAGAGATGAACAGCAAGGGGTTGATGGAGCGGCTGATGCGCGGCGAGATCGATGCCGCGTTCATCCGGCCCGGCCTCGAAAATCCGCGCGAAGTGCGTCTCCGGATGCTTGCCGTCGAGAGCATGGTCATCGCACTGCCGACTGGGCATCGACTGGCCGCCGCCCCGCGCCTGCCGCTCTCGGCGCTTGCCGAGGAACAGTTCATTCTCTTTCCGCGCGTCGCGGGCCTCAGCCTTTACGACGACATCGCCGCCGCCTGCCGCGAAGCGGGGTTCGAACTCGTGGTAAGCCAGGAGGCACCGCAAATCCCGTCGGTGGTCAACCTGGTGGCGGCCGATCTCGGCGTCTCGATCGTTCCAGCCTCTATCGCCCAGATCAAGCTCGACGGCGTCGTCTACCGCGAAATCGACGGCCCGCCTCTCGTGGCACGACTGGGCCTGGCGATGCTGAAGAGCCAGCGATCGCCCGTGACCGACAATCTGATGAGCCTGCTGCCGGCTCTGTAGACGAGCCGTATTCTGCCAGCCCTTGGCCTGAGCGAACCCTCGACGTCATCTGGCAGCCACGCCGATCGGAGGCGGCAACGTCTGACCGATAAGAATTGATCTCCGGATTTCAGACGATTTTTTTCTGCGGTTCTTGCCGGAAACGGCTCTTGCCTGCATAAGGAGGCATGGGACTTGATTCAAAAATATTCGACAGCATCCGGACAAAACGCAAGCGGCCTGCCTCGCAACCGGACGATTCCGGGCCGAAATGCCATTGGGACGGTTGCGACAAAAAGGGCACGCATCGCGCACCGGTCGGCCGCGAGGCAGAAGGAGAATTCTTTCTGTTCTGTCTCGAGCACGTCAAGGAATACAACAAGGGCTACAACTTCATGTCCGGCCTCTCCGACGCGGAGATAGCCCGGTATCAGCGGGAAGCCGCGACCGGCGGGCGGCCGACATGGAGCATGGGCGTCAACAAGGGTGCGCAGGACGCGCCGGCGCAGTCCGAGGTGAAATCGGGCGCGGCACAGGCCTATAAGTTCAAACGCCCCGCAGCCAAGCGCAACAGTGCCGACCGATACGAGCCGCAGGTGCGCGGTCGCAAGCTGAAGACGCTCGAGGCCAAGGCATTCGAGACGCTCGGCCTGCCGCAGACGGCAACGGCTGCAGAGATCAAGGCGAAGTACAAGGAACAACTGAAGCTTCACCACCCGGACGCCAACGAAGGCGACCGCGGCTCCGAGACATACCTTCAGGCCGCGATCGAGGCCCACAAGATCCTGAAGCTGAACGGTTTCTGCTGATACGACCCCGGGGGCTTTGACGCTACCAGTCTCTTCCCCGTCCGTGGCGGAGATTGCATGTTGCCTGTCGAAGCCCTAGGTGTTCTGAACAACCCAGGCGACAGGTTCAGGCGATGGTTCTTTCGGGCAAACGCATCCTTCTCATCATTTCCGGTGGTATCGCGGCCTATAAAAGCCTCGACCTTATCCGTCGCTTGCGTGAACGCGGCGCGTCCGTGCGCCCGGTGATGACGGCGGGAGCGCAGCAGTTCATCACGCCGCTTGCTGTCGGAGCGCTCGCCGCAGACCACGTCTACACCGACCTGTTTTCCCGTGAGGACGAACAGGATGTCGGCCACATACGCCTGGCGCGCGAATGCGACCTAGTGCTCGTGGCGCCGGCCACCGCCGACCTTATGGCCAAGATGGCGAACGGCCTTGCCGACGACCTTGCCTCCACCATCCTGCTGGCAACAGACAAGCCTGTGCTCGTGGCGCCGGCCATGAACCCGAAGATGTGGTCGCACGCAGCAACGACGCGCAATGTGGCCACCCTCCAGGGCGACGGAATCCGCTTTATCGGACCGATGGAGGGAGAAATGGCCGAAAGCCGCGAGGCCGGCACCGGACGCATGGCGGAACCGCTGCAGATCGTCGCCGCCCTCGAAGCATTGCTTCAAGACCGACCATTGCCGCTTGCAGGCCGCACCGCAATCGTCACATCAGGCCCGACACACGAGCCCATCGATCCGGTCCGCTATATTGCCAACCGCTCGTCAGGCCGCCAAGGCCATGCCATCGCCGCAGCTCTGGCTGATCTCGGCGCCCACGTGACTCTGGTATCCGGCCCGGTGTCGATCCCCGATCCATTGGGCGTGCAGACGATCCATGTCGAGCGCGCAGAGGACATGCTTGCGGCTGTGGTAAAGACATTGCCGGCCGATATCGCCGTCATGGTCGCCGCGGTAGCAGACTGGCGCGTTGAAACTGCCTCTGGCCAGAAACTCAAGAAGGTCGCAGGCCAGCCGCTGCCGAGCCTGTCGCTGGTCGAAAATCCCGACATCCTGAAGACGATCGGCCATCATCCTATGCGCCCGACGTTCGTCATAGGTTTTGCGGCAGAGACGCAAGATATACAGGCCAATGGCAAGGCCAAGCTTGCCCGCAAAGGTGCCGACCTGATCGTGGCGAACGATGTTTCGCCGGGTACCGGCATCATGGGCGGCGATCGCAACAGCGTGACGCTGATCAGCGCTGAGGGCACGGAAGCGTGGCCGGAGATGAGCAAGGACGAAGTGGCCGCAGAGCTGGCGGCACTGATCGCCGAGCGGTTCAGGCCGGAATAGCCAACGCGACCGATTTTGCGACTTCACGCCTTTCGGGGTGGAACACGGCAACATCGACACCGGCAGGCGTGATCGTCACGGCGCTGCCGTTCGGGATCTCGGCCCAGCTGTCGATGTCGTCGTTCAGCGGTTCAGACACAAGGCAGTAGCCCTTGCCGGCGCCGAGCGGAGCGGCATAGAGCGTCGGCGCCTTGCGATCCGTGGCATAGCGGATGGCATAGAGCGACTTGCCATCGGAAAAGGCGGCGGTGAAACGCACCAGAGCCGTACCGGTGATGTGCTCGGCGAGGCCTTCGACGAAGCTGATCGTATCGGCCATAGCCGATATCGGTGTCTGGCAAAGGCCGAACTGCAACGCCAGCAGAAACATCAGCTCGGAATCCGTCGTACCGGAGCGGGCATTGAAAAGCTCGTCGTCGAGCATGGCTTCCATCGGACGGCGCAAACGCTCGAAGTCGTTAATCTGGCCGTTGTGCATGAAGGACCAGTTATCCCACACGAACGGATGACAGTTGTCGCGCCGCGTGCCGCCGCCGGTGGAGGCGCGAACATGGGCCAGAAACAATGGAGAGCGGATCTGCCGCGCCATGCTCTTCAGATTGCAGTCGGACCAGGCTGGAAGAATGTCGCGATATCGGCCGGGTTCAGGCCTGTCGCCATACCAGGCTATGCCAAAACCATCGCCATTTGTCGCTGTCTTGGCGCGGGTGGCGCAGTGCGATTGCTCGATCAGAGAGTGGGCCGGTGACGAGACGAGCTCCTCCAGATAGAGGGGGTCTCCACAGTAGGCTGCCCAGCGACACATGCTTTTGCTCCGATTCTCGCCTGTATTTACTCCGGCGGAAGAATGTCGAAATCAAGGACGATTGTTAAGCGGAATGGATAACAAAACCTTAATGATTCCGCAGCTTGCCGTTGAGCATGACATATTTTTGACGCAAGTCAGATCACGATTTTGCAACGCAGCAATTTCTTTTTGTGAACGGTGCGTTCTTGAACCCAAGCTCGCTGCATTGGCGGGTTGGTTGTATGACAGCATGGTCAACCAAATGAGGAGCCTGCGATGTCCATCCGTCCCGTCAAATATGAAAGCGTGGCCACGCCGACCATGGAGGGCGCGGGCGTCAAGCTGCATCGCGTCTTCGGCTTCGGAGATCCTTCGCTCACCGACCCCTTCCTGATGATGGACGACTTCCGCAACGATGTGCCGAGCGATTACATCAGGGGCTTTCCCTGGCATCCGCATCGCGGCATCGAGACGATCACCTACGTGCTGGCGGGCACGGTGGAGCACGGTGACAGCCTCGGAAATCGCGGCGACCTCAATGCCGGCGACATCCAGTGGATGACGGCTGGCAGCGGCATCATGCATCAGGAAATGCCGAAGGGCGACTTTGCCGGGCGCATGCACGGTTTCCAGCTCTGGGCGAACCTGCCGTCGGCGTTGAAAATGACCGCGCCGCGTTATCAGGACGTCAAATCGACGGACATTCCCCTCGTGATCGACAATGACGGCACGGCTGTCCGGATCATCTGCGGAAACTTCTGGGGCAAGGCCGGACCGGTCGATGGCGTTGCAGCCGAGCCGATCTATCTTGATGTCTCGGTCCCACCCGGCGTCAGGAAACGGCTGCCGGTGGACACCTATCGCAACGCATTTGCCTATATTTTTGCCGGTTCCGGCACCTTCAGGGATGCCTCCAGGCCGTTTGGCATCCGCATTGAAAAGGAAGTCGACGGCGAAGAACTGAACATTCGCGACATGTCCGGCAATAGAACGCTGGTGGTGTTCGACAGCGGCGATGAAGTTACCGTGCAGGCAGGTGACGAGGGCATCCGCTTCCTTCTGGTTTCCGGCAAACCGATACAGGAACCCGTCGCCTGGCATGGGCCGATCGTCATGAATAGCCGTGAGGAAATCATGCAGGCGATGAAGGAACTGCAAAACGGCACGTTTATCAAGGCCGCTCACTGAAACGACATACATGGCTTGACGGCCGGCCGTACGCATATTAGTCATAAAGTCATCCGATGACTTTATGACTGGTGCGATCATGCAACCTCTCCCCCGAAGCAACCTCGCCGAGACCGCGGCCAACATCATACGCGGTGAAATCCGCGCCAATCGTTGGTCTGTGGGCGAAAAGCTGCCAAACGAGACCGCGCTTTCGGCGATGCTGTCGGTCAGCCGGGGCACGATCCGCGAGGCGGTGCGCGTTCTCGTCTCGCAGGGATACCTCGAAACGCGGCAGGGATCCGGCACTTACCTGCGCTCGGCCATCGACAGGACCGATATTCTCGACATGGCGCGGCGCGCGAGCCTGCGCGACCGGTTCGAGGCGCGATGCGCGCTGGATGTCGAAGGTGCGCGGCTGGCAGCACTCCGGCATACGCCGGCAGTCATTGCCAACCTGCGCGAGTTGCTGGCTTTGCGCGGCACCCATCAGGGAAGGGGCGATACCGGATTTATCGCCCGTGACCTCGCCTTTCACCAGGCTGTCATCGCCGCCTCCGGCAATGATGCGATGATCGACATCTATGCCTTCTTCTCGGCCTCGATCCAGCAGACCATCGAGGCCAGCATAGGCGACGACGTGCCGGAACCCGATCATCTGGCCCATGCAGCGATTGTCGACGCCATCGAGACCGGCGACCCCGACAAGGCCGATGCATCGGTGCGGAGTTTCATGGCACCCGTGATTGCCGCTCTCGATCGGAGCCTGTTCTCGTGACCGTGTCCCTCTCGCGTGACACGCTGGCCGCCGAAACTGCAATGCTGGTTGACGCCGAAATCGACGATGCTCCGCAGCCGATCGCAAGCGCCAAGGGCTCGCGTCTGCTGCTTGGCATCAGCCTGGTACTGATCGCCTTCAATCTGCGCGGACTGTTTTCGAGCGCATCGGCGCTGCTGCCGGAGATCCGCAGTACATTCGACCTGTCGGCAACAGGCGCCAGCCTGCTGACCACCGTGCCGGTCCTCTGCCTCGGCCTGTTTTCGCCGCTGGCGCCGAGACTGGCGCAACGCATGGGCGCCGAACGGGCGCTGCTCGCTATCCTTTTCCTGCTGACGCTCGGCATTGCCCTGCGCGGACTGGGCTCGATCCCGCTCATGTTTATCGGCACGGGGCTGGCTGGTGCCTGCATCGCCGTTGGCAACGTTCTCCTGCCGGGCCTTGTCAAGCGCGACTTCGCGGACAAGGCGGCGCTGATGACGGGCCTCTATACCATGGCGCTCTGCGCCAGTGCAGCCTGTGGCGCAGGCCTCAGCCTACCGGCCGAACGCCTTTTCGGCGGATCCACAGGCGCTGCTCTTGCCGTCTGGGCCGTGCCCGCACTGGCGACCGCTTTGCTGTGGTTGCCGCAGGCGATGTCGACGAAGAGCCGAGCGCGCAAGACGGCGTTTCGCGTCGAGGGGCTCTGGCGCGATCCGCTGGCGTGGCAGGTGACGTTGTTCATGGGTCTGCAGTCGGCGCTGGCCTACAGCGTATTCGGCTGGCTGGCCCCCATCCTGCGGGAACGGGGCCTGGACGGCATCACTGCCGGGGGTATCGTTTCGGCATCGGTCATGGTGCAGGCTGCCTCATGCCTTTTCATGCCGCATCTGGCTGTACGCGGCAAAGACCAGCGGATCATCAACGTTGCACTTTGCCTTTTTGCGGTCGGCGGATTGCTCGGGCTCTTGTTCGCGCCGCTGTCGACCGTCTGGCTCTGGGCTGTGCTGCAGGGTATCGGTCAGGGCGGATTGATTGCGGTTGCCATGACGGTTATCGTTCTTCGATCGCCGGATGCCCACATCGCCGCCCATCTCTCCGGCATGGCGCAATGCGTCGGCTATCTGCTCGCCGCTATCGGGCCTCTGATCGTCGGCCTGATCCGGAGCTGGACCGGAAGTTTCGGCCCCTGCGCTATCCTGTTCGTGGCTATCGGGCTCATCGCGGCCGTCAACGGCTGGGGTGCCGGCAGGTCGAAATATGTGCGATCGAAGAGCGTGCCGCTGGCTACGTGATAGTCACCTTTCAGATCCCGGAGCGCGCGCTCATCGATGGACACTGTGGCGCTCCGGCGGTTAAGTGCTATGCTGTACGAGCCATCAACACGATGCTGCAGCGCAACAAAAGAATGGTCGTTCACCACAATTCGGCCTTGCCTTGAGGCGAACGCGCCATAAATAGGTAGCCATGTCTGAGCAAATACAACCCGCAACCGAAGCGACCGTTGCGGCGGTGATGGAAAGCACAGCCCTTTCGGCTTTGGCAGCCCATCCCTCCGAATGGGCGCTTTTTCTCGATATCGACGGCACGCTTGTCGATCTGGCGGAAACGCCGAGTTCGATCACCGTCCCCTCCTCCCTTCCCTACGATCTCGATGCGCTGTCGAAAAAACTTGGCGGCGCGCTGGCACTGGTAACCGGCAGATCGCTATCGTTCGTCGATCCGCTATTCTATCCATTCCAGTTCCCCGTTGCCGGCCTCCACGGAGCGGAGCGGCGCGACGCTGCCGGCAATGTCCAGCGGGTCACCGTCACCCCGGCCTTTACCGAAATGAAGCGCTGCATGACCGAAGAGGCAAGCCAGTGGCCCGGCGTCCTCGTCGAGGACAAGGGTGCTGCAGTGGCTGCACACTACCGGCTTGCCCCGGAATGCCAGCATCTGGTTGAAGCCATGATGGAGCGCTACTTCCGGGAAGCCGGGCCTGAGTGGTCGCTGCAGCGCGGCAAGATGGTCGTTGAAATCCGCCCGGCGCGCGCCGGCAAGGGCGATGCAGTCACCGCGTTCCTGAGCGAGGCGCCTTTCAAGGGAAGGCGCGCCTTTGCGGCCGGCGACGATTTTACCGACGAGGCAATGTTTCGCACCGTCAATCGCATCGGCGGGCAATCGCTGTTCATCGGCCTCGACAGCGTCGAGACCCAGGCACGCAACCGCGTCGCCTCTCCGGCCATTCTTCGCCAGATTCTGGCACAGCTTGCGTCCTGACCACATAATACCCGACCGAACTTCTGAAGGGATTTTCCCATGGGCCGTCTTATCATTGTCTCCAACCGTGTTCCCGTGCCCGAAAAGGGCGGCGCCGCACCGGCAGGCGGCCTCGCGGTTGCCCTGAAGATTGCGCTCGAAGCACAGGGTGGCGTCTGGATGGGCTGGTCCGGCAATTCCAGCGGCGATGCCGAGCCAGGCCCTCTGACCATGAACGAGCAGGGCAAAATCACCTACGCGCTCACAGATCTGACTGATACCGACGTCGAGGAATATTATCACGGCTTTGCCAATCGTGTTCTTTGGCCGATCTGCCATTATCGGCTCGATCTGGCCGAATACGGACGCAAGGAGATGGCCGGGTATTTCCGCGTCAATCGCTTCTTTGCGCATCGGCTGGCGCCGCTGATCCAGCCGGACGACATCATCTGGGTCCACGATTACCATCTCATCCCGCTGGCTGCAGAGCTGCGCCAGATGGGGTTCAAGAACAAGATCGGCTTCTTCCTGCACATCCCATGGCCGCCGGCCGATGTGATTTTCACCATGCCGGTGCATGAGGAAATCATGCGCGGGCTCTCTCACTACGATCTTGTCGGCTTCCAGACCGACCATGACCTCGAGAACTTCGCCGGCTGCCTGCGTCGGGAAGGCATTGGCGACGAACTCGGCAAAGGCCTGTTCAGCGCGCACGGACGGACATTCAAGGGCGGGTATTACTCGATTGGCATTGAGACTGCAGCCTTTGCCGAATTCGCGACCAAGGCGGCCACCAACGTCATGGTCCGCAAGGCGCGACAAAGCGTCGAAGGCCGCGATCTGATCATCGGCGTTGACCGGCTGGATTACTCGAAGGGCATTACCCAGCGTATCGACGCATTCGAACGTTTCATCACCGCCGACGCCGCTCATCAGGGCAAGGTCACCTATCTGCAGATCACCCCGAAATCGCGCTCGGAAGTGCCTGAATACGAGCAGATGCAGCGCATGGTCGCCGAGCAGGCCGGCCGCGTAAACGGTGCCATCAGCACGGTGGACTGGGTGCCGATCCGCTACATCAACCGTTCGATCCCGCGCACAGTGCTAGCCGGCCTCTATCGGCTTGCAAAGATCGGCCTCGTCACGCCGCTGCGCGACGGGATGAACCTCGTTGCGAAGGAATATGTTGCCGCGCAGGATCCTGAAAATCCCGGCGTGCTGGTGTTGTCCCGCTTCGCCGGCGCCGCGCGGGAACTCTATGGTGCAATCATCGTCAACCCCTACGACGTCGAGGCGACAGCCAATGCCATAGCGAGGGCCCTGGAGATGCCGCTCGAGGAGCGTCGCCAGCGCTGGCAAGGCATGATGACGCATCTGCTCGAGCACGACGTCGTGCGCTGGTGCGACGATTTCCTGAAGGATCTTACCGAGCAAGACGAAGCCGCCTGAGCTCGGCAGCGCGAGTGGGCCGGCCGCCGGGCAGAGGCTTGCATTCATCGGATCGTCGCGTGCACCAACTCGCCGGCAATCGTCAGCGAGACCGGCGCTCCCGGCGTGGATAGTCTTGACGTGTCGACGAAGGATGCCTTTGCCGTTACGGCGTAGGCAAGCTGCTGTGCCGCTGAGAAGTCGAGATCGGCCTCTAGCATGCGGGCATTGACGGTAACAGCTTCCGCCCTGCCGGGCGAATGAAGGACGATCCCTAGACGTAAAGCATCGCTGTTGACGGAAATCGTTTCCGCATGGCCGGAGAGGGCGACGTCTGCGGCCTTCGATTCTATCATCACGGCCGAGAACTGCCCGGCAAGTCGGGCGCTCAAAGCCTGCTGATGGATCGCGACCGCCGTATCCTTTTTGACATTCAGATTGATGTCGTAGCTGCAATCGGAAACGCCGAACCAGGTAGATACGCCGACATCGATGTGCAGCAGCGTGCCCTCGATCCACATTCGGCTGGAAGAACTGCAGTCATCGTAGGACCAGATCGAATTCCATCGCGCAAACCAGCCCGAGCGATGGCGCATGAGAGTTGCCTGATAGGGTCGATCCGGCGCGGTGGTGATGTCGATGGAACTGGCCTCGCCGCCAATGGCCACGGCCGTGATACCGGAAATATCCAGCGGCAAGCCCCGCGGCTGTGTCGCATTGCAGCCGGTCGCTGCTGCGAAAAGGACAATGACTGTCAAAAGAAGTCGCTTCATGATGTGCTCCCGGTCCCATCAGCGGGCCGAGCGCAAATTCGCGAAAATCACTGTCCGTCGCGACCTCGAACGCGATGCGGGTCGACCTCGATCGCCATCCGGGGCATTCTGACGTTTTGATCCAGTTTCAGCAGCCAGAACAACGCACCATGATTTTTATCCCGTTGCCCTTTGTCGAGACGCTCTTTCTCCTCACACTGCTGCTGCAGATGCATAGGCGGAGCGACGACGGCCTGCGCGACCAGCCCCTGTTTGCATTGCTGATCGGAGCCTACGCAATGCAATCGGTGCTGATCGGCCTGCGCTGGGGATACGGGATTTCCGCGGTGCTGCCGTTCCAGGCCGTGCTGGCCACCGTGATCGCGACCCTGGCTTTCTTGAGTTTCTACGATCTGGCGAGCGAAGGATCGATCTTTCGAACATGGACGACGTGGCGACATTGCCTGCCGACAGCCACAGTTGTCCTGCTGCGGATCGTATGGCCGGAGCCGGTGGGCCTCGTCATTATCCTCGTTTTTCTCGGCTATGGCGCTGCGCTGACATGGCTGTGCCTGACGGGGCCGGACGGTCTCGTCTCCTCCCGCCTAGACGGCGCGCTCAGGTCCTATCGCTCCCTGCAGCTCACCGCAGCAGCCGTGCTCATGTCCGCGGTTGCCGACATCGCCATCAGCCTTGATTTCTCCTGGAGCGATGGCAGCCATGCCGGCGAAGTGGTGGCGGTGGGAAATGTGCTTGCATTGCTGGCGCTCGGCGCCGCAGCATCGGTTGCAAGCTCCGGCGCCACAGTGCACGACCGCGGCGAAACCGAACCGACGGCCGCCATAGCCGGGTCAGCGCCGGAAGACGTTGCGGCAACCGCTGCCGCTGTCGACGCCCTGATGCGGACGAAGGCGCTCTACAGGGATACGGAACTCAATCTCGGGCGGCTGGCGCGGAAGCTGAATTGCCCTGCCCGCAGCGTCTCGATAGCGATCAACCGGGTGCACGGCGTCAGCGTGTCGCAATATGTCAACAACTTCCGCATTGCCGAGGCGTGCCGGTTGCTGTCAGAAACCGACGCGCCGGTGACATCCATCATGTTCGATGCCGGATTTCTCAGCAAATCGAACTTCAACCGCGAATTCCTGCGCATCACAGGAACCAGCCCGACGCTCTGGCGATCGAAAAATCACGCCGCCTTGATGGCGTGATATTCCTTGATGGCGACCATCTTGATGGCCGGATAGCGTTCGGATTCGTATCGCAGCGAGAAACCGTCCTGCGCGAGGAAGACAGGGTCGCCGTCGAGATCGCGGGCAATGTCGCCACGCTTGGCAGTGACGAACTTATCCATGTCGGCGGGTGCATCGGCAGACACCCAGCGGCATACGGAAAAGCGCGACATTTCGAAGGAGACCGGCAGGCCATATTCCCCCTGCAGGCGCTCCTTCAGGACGTCGAGCTGCAGCGCGCCGACGACGCCGACGATAGCCGGCGAACCATCTTCCGGGGAAAACAGCTGCACAACGCCTTCTTCGGCCATCTGCTGCAGCGCTTCCTTCAGCTTCTTGGCCTTCATCGCATCCTCAAGACGGACGCGTCGCAGGATTTCCGGGGCGAAATTCGGCACACCCTGGAACACCAGATCCTCGCCTTCTGTCAGCGTATCGCCAATGCGCAGGGTGCCGTGGTTCGGAATGCCGACGACATCGCCGGCAAAGGCGGTGTCGGCGATGTGGCGCTGCGAGGCGAAGAAGAACTGCGGCGCGGACAGGCTCATCTGCTTTCCGGTGCGCGACAGGCGCGCCTTCATGCCACGCGCAAGCGTACCCGAGCAGACGCGCACGAAGGCAATACGGTCGCGATGGTTCGGGTCCATGTTCGCCTGGATCTTGAAGACGAAGGCGGTCATCTTCGGATCGGTGGCATGCACCGTCTTGATATCGGCAACCTGGTCGCGCGGCGGCGGCGCCATCTCGGCCAAGGCATTGATCAGGTCTCGCACACCGTAATTGCGCAGCGCCGAGCCGAAGAATACCGGTGTCAGATGACCTTCGAGAAAGGCCTCGCGCTCGAACGGCCGACAGGCATCACGCGCGAGATCCAGTTCGTCGATCAATGCCTGACGCTCGTTTTCCGGCAGCCGCTCGGCCACTGCCTGCGGGCCGTTTACGGGCGTGGTGTCGGCCTCTTTGTCGTTGCCGCGAACCTCGTTCTTGGCAAGGTGATAGGAACCGCAAAAGCTCTTGGCGCGGCCGATGGGCCAGGTGATCGGGGCGGTATCGAGCGCCAGCTTGACCTCGATCTCGTCGAGAATTTCGAAGATATCGCGGCTTTCGCGGTCCATCTTGTTGACGAACGTTATGATCGGGATGTCGCGAAGACGGCAGACCTCGAACAGCTTCAGGGTTCTGGGCTCGATACCCTTGGCAGCATCGATGACCATGACGGCGGCATCGACGGCGGTCAGCGTGCGATAGGTGTCGTCGGCGAAGTCTTCGTGGCCCGGCGTGTCCAGCAGGTTGAAGACGACATCGTCATATTCGAAGGTCATCACCGAGGTGACGACCGAGATCCCGCGTTCGCGCTCGATCTTCATCCAGTCGGAGCGCGTCTGGATGCGATCCTTCTTCGCCTTGACCTCGCCGGCCAGCTGGATGGCGCCGCCGAACAGCAGCAGCTTTTCGGTCAGCGTCGTCTTGCCGGCGTCCGGGTGGGAGATAATAGCAAATGTGCGGCGGCGGGAGACCGCCTCGGCGAGACTTTCGGCCATGATGTCGGATCCTGTGAATTGCCGCGTATCTAGCGACTCCGTGGATAACTTGCAAATCGGATTGACCCGAACCATCGCCAAATTGCTAATGAGGGCATGAATATTCGCACAGACAACCGCCCGAGCTTATCCCTCGTTCGCCTTGCCAACGGCCTCGGCCTCGATCTGCCGTCCTACGAAACATCCGGTGCCGCCGGCATGGACCTGAGGGCTGCGATCGACGACGGCGAGCCGCTGGTGCTGTCGCCGGGCATGCGCGCGCTGGTGCCGACGGGCTTCGTATTTGCGGTGCCTGATGGCTACGAGGCGCAGATCCGGCCGCGCTCCGGCCTGGCGTTCAAGAACGGCGTCACCTGCCTGAATACGCCGGGAACCATCGACAGCGACTACCGCGGCGAAGTGAAGGTTCTGCTGATCAACCACGGCAACGAGGATTTCGTCGTGACGCGCGGCATGCGCATCGCGCAAATGGTGATCGCGCCGGTCACGCAGGTTCTAATCGTCGAAACGACGGATGTCAGCGAAACCACGCGGGGCGCCGGCGGCTTCGGCTCCACCGGCGTCTGATACCACGATGCCCGTCTGTTGATCGCTAATTGACCGGGCAACCGTCGGCGACATCATCGAGGCCTTCAGCCTTTGCCTCGAATGTCGCAGATGGCCCGGCTCCGCTGGTTTTGATCCGGACGACGTAGAGGCTGTCGAAATCCTTGCCCTTCCACTTCTTCGGCATAGCCGCCGGATCGCCGCCATTGTCTTTCAGCAACGCGGCGACGAGATCCTGGATCTCGTTGTGCTCCCAGGCCACAAAGACCAGTGCCGAGCGATATTTCGGCGCAGTCAGTGCTGCCTGCAGCTTGGCAATCTCGTCGTAGCCGAACGTGGTATCGACTGGCAGTCCAGCGGCGATCGCCGTTGGCTCGATCGTCGCCAGCGGCCTGACATAATCATAGAGAATGCCGTCATCGACTTTCTGCTTCGAAGGATCGGGCGCAAAGACGGCATCCGGCCCGCCGAATTGACGGGAAAGCACGGCGGGTAACGCCAGCGACCTGTTGAGGCCCTTGCAGCTCAATTGGCCGAGCCCTGCTTCAGGTTTTTCACCGTGGCGCAGGAAGACGATCGTCTCCTCTCCCGGCGGAGAGGCAGCGCGGACGGGACCGGCTGGGGTCATAGTTATCATCATAAGGAGCAACGGAACGAGTGCCCGCAGTTGCGGCACTGGTCGACAGAACGATAGCATTTTAGCATCCATGAGTGTTTTTCGTGCTGCAGCGACAGGCATCCTGCCGATGGTACTGTGCTGCGTTTTACCAAAAGCCTTTGGCGGAGATTTTTATGCCAACTTCGTGGCCTTGGTTGGACAAACGCACTCTGGCCTAGTGCCATGTTTGATCCTATTCTCCCGCCAATAAATACCAAGGGAGAGTTCCATGTCCGACACCCGTAAGCCAGGCCGCGGTCGCATCTATGCGTCGATCACCGACACCATTGGCGACACGCCCATCGTTCGCCTCGACAAGCTGGCCAGGGAGAACGGCGTCAAGGCCCACCTGCTCGCCAAGCTGGAGTTCTTCAACCCGATTGCCTCGGTCAAGGACCGTATCGGCGTGGCGATGATCGAGAGCCTGGAAGCCCAGGGGAAGATAACGCCGGGCAAGACAACGCTGATCGAGCCGACCTCCGGCAACACCGGCATCGCGCTGGCCTTTGCCGCCGCCGCCAAGGGCTACAAGCTCATCCTCACCATGCCGGAGACGATGTCGGTGGAACGCCGCAAGATGCTGGCGCTGCTGGGCGCCGAACTGGTACTGACCGAAGGCGCCAAAGGCATGAAGGGCGCCATCGCCAAGGCGACGGAACTGGCAGAAAGCATCGAGAACGCGGTCATTCCGCAGCAGTTCGAAAACCCGGCAAACCCCGAGATCCATCGCAAGACGACCGCCGAGGAGATCTGGAACGACACCGAGGGCGGCGTCGATATCCTGGTCGCGGGCATCGGCACCGGCGGTACGATCACCGGCGTCGGCCAGGTGCTGAAGTCCAAGAAATCGAGCCTCAAGGTTATCGCCGTCGAGCCGGCCGAATCGCCGGTGCTGTCCGGCGGCGCTCCCGGCCCGCACAAGATCCAAGGGATCGGCGCCGGCTTCGCGCCAGCCATTCTCGACACCGAAATCTATGACGAGATCATCACCGTCGCCAGCGCCGAAGCCCTCGAAACCGCCCGCCACGTCGCCCGGCTCGAAGGCGTGCCGGTCGGCATCTCCTCCGGCGCGGCGCTGTTTGCAGCCATCGAGATCGGTAAACGCGAAGAGAATGCCGGCAAGACGATCGTCGTGATCATCCCGTCCTTTGCCGAGCGCTACCTGTCGACAGCGCTGTTCGAAGGCCTCGGCGGCTAACTTTCTTCACTTTTCAAAGAACAGAAGGGCGGAGGCGCCCTTCTCAGTATCTGCGGCTCAGGCGACGGCTGGCAGGCGCGTGCCGGCTATGCGGTAGGAAATCGCTTCGGCCAGATGGATCCGGCCGACAGTCTGCTTGCCGTCGAGATCGGCGAGCGTGCGCGCCACTTTCAGGACGCGATGGTAGCCTCGGGCGGAGAACTTCAGCTTCTCGGCGGCATCGCGCAGCAATTGAAGGCCACCGGCATCGGGTTCGGCCAGAACCTCGATCATCGATGTCGAGCAGCGCGCATTGGTCGACACGCCGCGCATGCCGGCTTGCGAGAACCGCTCCTGCTGCCATTCCCGCGCCCTTGCGACACGTCTGGCGATATCGGCGCTCTTCTCGGCCGGCATCGGCCGGATAAGGTCGGCGGCGGAGACGGCCGGCACATCGATGCGGATGTCGATGCGATCCATCAGCGGTCCGGAAATTCGGTTCTGATAGTCCGTCATGCAGCGCGGCCCTCGGGCGCAGCTGTGGCCGGGTTCGCCAGCCATGCCGCAGCGGCAAGGGTTCATCGCGGCAATCAGCTGGATCACAGCCGGATAGCAGACGCGGTGATTGGCGCGGGCTATGATGCATTCCCCGGTTTCCAGCGGCTGACGCAGCGCATCGAGTGCCTGCGGCGAAAACTCCGGAAACTCGTCAAGGAAGAGGATGCCATGGTGGGCGAGCGAGGCCTCCCCGGGCCGGGCACGTATCCCGCCACCGACCATCGCCGCCATGGTGGCCGAATGATGCGGGGTCCGGAATGGCCGGCGGTCGGAGAGCTTGCCACCCGACAGTTGCCCGGCAATGGAATGGATCATCGAGACTTCCAGCAATTCGGCAGCCGACAGCGGCGGCAGGATCGATGGCAAACGGGCAGCCAGCATCGATTTTCCCGACCCTGGAGGGCCGACCATCAACATAATGTTGACAATAGACCCTACTTACGTCAGAGAGTGGTATGAGCCATTCCATGATCAAGCCCAAAGCCTATTCTTACCTGCGTTTCTCCACACCTGAGCAAGCGAAAGGCGATAGCGCCCGAAGACAGATTGCTGGAGCAGAAACCTATGCCGCACTCCACAACCTTGACTTAGACCGGACATTCAAGCTCCGCGACGAAGGCATTTCGGCCTATCATGGGGCTAATGAGGAGACAGGACGTTTAGGTGACTTCCTTGAAGCCGTTAGGCACGGCGATATCTCAGTGGGTAGCTACCTACTTGTTGAAAGCTTAGATCGATTGAGCCGCATGACCCCACGCAAGGCGGTTAGGCTTCTGGAGAACATCTGCGAGGCCGGTATCATCGTCGTCACGCTATTTGACAACAGGGTCTGGACGCATGACGCCTTCGACAAGGATCCCTTGCCCATGATCCTTGCGCTTATGGTCGCCCAGCGAGCCCATGAGGAAAGCGCAACAAAGGCTCGGCGCCTGAAGCAAGCGTGGGAGGGCAAGCGACTGAAAATGGCTACAGCACCACTCACTGCGATCTGCCCCGGCTGGTTGAGGCTGAGCAATGATCGGTCGAGGTACGAGGTAATTAGCGAACGTGCCGATGTAGTCCGTAGTATCTTTGACATGTACCTTCGCGGCCTTGGTCAACACGCGATCGCTTCCGATCTCAACACTAGGAGGATTGCGCCATTCGGTCGGTCCGAATTATGGCATCGGTCCTATGTGAAGAAGATACTGGAGAACCCCGCCGTCATTGGACGCTTCACCCCGCACACGCAAGACACCGTTGCCAGACGCAAAGTGAGAACGGCACTAGAGACGCTTGAAGGATATTTCCCCCCTATCATTGACGCTGAAACTTTCGAGAGGGTGTCCGCTATGAGCGGTAGCCGTGGAGCTCGTCAATCAGCTGGCGTTGGCAAGGTGGCGCACGTAGCCAATATTCTCTCTGGCCTTGCCAAGTGCCCCGCCTGCGGCACTACGATGACCCGCGTGAACAAAGGAGGAGCCAAGGGCGGCAAACCGTTCTTGGTGTGCAGCAAGGCGAAGGTTGGTGCAGGCTGTGACTACCGGCAGGTGAAACTTGAGTTCATCGAACGTTCAGTCATTTCCTTGGGAACCTACCTTCACGATCTGATCCCGTCGCCAGATGTGGAGATCGAGGAGAGATACCGGACCGTCAGGATGCAGGTGGAAGAAGTCGAGTTCCAGATACAGAACCTCGTCCAGAGCGTGGCAAGTGGAAGGGGGAGCAAGGCTGTATTGCGTGGCATTGAGGAACGAGAGGCCCTTCTCCCGAAGCTCCGTTTGGAGGAGGCTGAACTCGCGTCAAGGGCCGCCGCACTGATCACGAATAGAATTGGTAATACTGTGGATGAGTTCCGCGTATTGACCACCGTCGAACCTGAGAGCCTAGATCTCGCAAAAGTCAACGCCGTCCTGAGGCAGTTGTTCGATGCCGTCGTAATCGACTACGATACCGGGTTTTTGCGGCTACAATGGAGGCACATGGATGAGGCAGAGGTGAAAGTCTTCTATGCGATGGTTTGACTAAGTTACATGTTCCGCGATGGCATCGGTGCACTACGACGGCGCTGAAGCGTTAGCTGTTTCCGTCACAGAAATTTCAGGCGGCATGATAGAGATGGACCGCGCGGCGATCCCCCCTCTGCCCCCTCGAAGCCTAATAAGCACCCTCGGAAAATTGTGACATCTTGGGTCGGGCTTGGGTGGGCTTGGGTCTGGCTGCCGTTCGCGTTTGGCTGCCATTATTCATTGAGGCCTAAATCCCATGATGTAACTGGAGGCTCCCCGGCTCGGACATCTTTGTATGTCGAGCTAATCTTGTTCAGTACAGTCTCGTCGTCTGTGTCCACTTCGTAGAACGTGCTATCGACCGCTCGTATTGTCACCCACGCTTTGTCTGATTGTGCGGGTTGCCAGCCGACGAACTCCCCCCAAATTACTTGCCACGTATCCTCAGCCAACACGGCCAACTCAGAACCCGTAAGCTGGGCGTCGTCTTGCGCCAATACTTCAAGCTGCTCCCCGCCTTCACCTGTCGCCTCAAACCATTCGTGCCCTGGCTCAGCCGACTTAACTGTCGAGACGATCCAGTTTGCCTCCAAAGACCTGGGAATTAACAGCCGGAGCAAGTCTTTGAGATCTAGCGCGAGCCGGCTATCTTTGAGATCGTAGACCCTAAGTGTCGTCATGGTGTCCTCCCCAAGCCAAACTCATCGCGCTCCTCGGCACGTCAGTCAGACATTCGTATCCAAGGGTGAATGAGGCCATCACCCTACTGTAGGACAGAGGTCGCCCGATGCAAAGGCGTACACAGGGGTATAGGACTGTGGACACTCACATTCGTTCGCCTTCTCCTGTCCACTAGGGTTGACTTAGTCTTGTGGACATCCTATTCTTGTGTACATAAGCCTTATGGACAGGAAGACCTATGACAAAGACCGTTCTTTATGCCCGCGTATCAACTATCGACCAGACCGTAGCGCACCAGCGCACCACCGCAGAGGCCAAAGGATACACCTTCGACACTGTCGTCGTCGACGAAGGCGTGTCGGGCACTTTGCCTTTAAAAGAACGCAAGGAAGGCAAGCGTCTGTTTGATATCCTACGCCGTGGAGACACGTTGGTTATCAGGTGGATAGACAGGCTTGGCCGTGACTACAACGACGTGAACGACAACCTCAGGGCATTCATGCGGCAAGGTGTCATCGTCAAGACCCTGATCAACGACATAGAGTTTGATGGATCTCGCACAGATCCCATGGGAATGGCCCTGAGAGACGCAATGATGACATTCATGGCAGGCATGGCTCAAGCGCAGCTGGAGGCAACCAAGGATGCTCAGACGGCGGGGATAGCCCATACAAAGGCCAAGGAACCCGAGAAGTTCCTAGGACGCAAGCCGACTTTCGATGGCGATCAGTTGGACGAGGTCATGAGGTTGGTCGGCATCGAAACCAGCAATAGCGAGATTGCGAGGAAGACGGGGCTGGTGAGACAGACCATCATTCGCATCCGTGCCGATCCCGCCAAGGCGGCGCAGCAGGTTGCCTCGTGGAAATGCGCGGCGGAAGCAAGAGAGGGCAAAAAACATTATGCGCGAAAAAGGTAATGTGTAGTCACCGGCTCACGTGTTTAACCGAAAGACACAGCGGCCCCATTTTTTTGTGGCGCATTATCTGCGAGACGGAGAACCTATTATTGAAGTTGCCGAACAATGGTTGCGGAGGAAAAAGCTAAAACTTGAGACAGTTGCTTACCGGGGCAAGCGGAGCATGGCTGTAAATTTGCATTGTTACATCTTCGCCACCACAGAGCGAATGGTAAAAATGAACATGATTGCAGCCAGTCCGAAGCACGCAACCCCAACACTTGATGTCTCTACGGTAGCACCAAGAATATTGATTTTAGAAGCTGCAGAAGGCCCAGCGATCATCACAATATATATACCGCCGCCGACCAGTATCAAGGCAAATACGAACGTAAAGCAACTAATTAAAGAAAGATGGAAATGTTTCTTAGCTGCCATTTGCGATCCCATTTCATTACTTTTGAAGACGACTGCTAGAGATACAAAGTGCTCCACCATTGGTGATATTTCCGCAGGGAGCAATCGGAGCTGCTGTTGAAATACCCGGAGCTGATCATTAGGGGAGGCTTCCCCTACCACTCTTAGGATATCATTGCTTGCCGCCAACCACTCCGGCACCGATTTACGTCCCTTCATGGGGCTCTGTAAATCATCTCTACATCCCTCCCAAGCACCACGTCTTGGTAGATGTCAGCGCTATCATCGAACACTCTTGGCGGTATTTCCGTAATTGAATGAAATTCCGCGATACCAACTCCAGTCCGCAGCGACCTTATCCTGTAGATAGCGTCCAGTTTTCCGTCACCAATTAGCTTGGTTAGTTCAGTATTAAGGATCGCGACACTAGGCGCACCGACTAGCTCGACGACGCGCTTCGCAGGATACTCACCACGCGGCCTTTTAGCACGCATGCTTGAGATCAAACGATGAAGCCGTTGGACCCAGCCGCTCGAGTTCATGTGTTGTTCTCTAAAATTTTGCCGATGATGTATTCGTATTCAATTTTCGACACTTTGCTAGTGATTGCCATTTCATTTGCCTCACCAGTGACCAACAGTCCAACTGATCGCTCCATTGGACCATGCCTCTTCATTGTGATGGTAACACGTTCACAATGAGCATCCCCCTTTTTTTGCAGAAATCGGTCTAAACTCGCCACACCTTCTTCATCGTCGTACATACTGGAACCAATAGGGCCAGCAGCCGCAGAAAGCCTTGTGCCTACCGTGTTAGAAAACTGAGTATGCCTCAACCCAAAGATCGTCTGCAACAGCGTTCTTTTCGCGCCATCCAGGAGGTTCGCCTTGAACTTATCAAGATTTGCGTCTCTCCAATCAAATCTACTCACCACAGGCTTCAAGATCGAAAACACCGCTTCTGCATTTCCGACATAGCTGATGGCGTCAGCGGACGATTGGATCCGCACCTCGGCGAACCCATCCTCCCTAATACGCATGAGATTGACTGCCCGCCTAGGCACCTCATTATAAGTAATCACAACCTTTCCAGGCACTCCGACATCAGTCTCTTTTTCTAAAGTTGTCTGCCTCTCCACTATCTTGAACACTACTGCCCTCTGTGAACCAAACTCCTCACGGACTTCTACGATTTTGGGGGTTACAGGCATGTCGACTAGCGACGTCGTTCCAAGTGCGGGAAAACCGGCAGATGCCAGTATCGCCGGCAGGCCTCCATTAAACAGATTAGCAACGCTCTGCCCGCTGACCAGATCGTACAAGAAAATATGCTGACTACCATGCTCTTCAGTTTGCCGTAATAACTCTACTAGGTCTACTTCGGTCAACCGCCCGTCGACCGCAAATGGTTTCAAGCGAGAGTTGATCATTGTCTGCCAGGAATTTCCGGATGACGGAAGCTTTCTCTCTTTCAGAAATGCGCCAACTTGCTCAAGGGTACCTTGAGTGCTGATAAGTCTAAAAAGTAAATCCAAATCCACGCTCTTACCCCTGCGCCTTCCAAAATCACTGTCGATACGCAGGCTAAGCTCACGCCAACGCTACAACGGATGATCGTTCCCAGTATCCGGTAACTGAACCCTATGGTGGTAGCTCAGCGGCAATCTTTGTGCTAGCGCAATTTGCAGTGCCCATCACCTTGTCCAACGTATCCACGCACCGAACCAGCGGCACAAATCTGGAAAGGTTGCGGCCCTATTCAGTGGCAAATCGGACGGCAGTGGCCCAGACTTTGAGCAAGGTGGTGGAGGGATGGCCTACCTATAGAAGCGCCTCAAAATGATCTCTGGGAACGCTAGCGTCTTGCGCACGCCCCTTTCTTGAAGAGCCGACGGCGCATCGACTACAATCACTTCCCGTCCCTTCTCCAGCGTCATAACAGCCAACGGACCCAAGTCAGCATCGACCTCTTGTGCGGCGTCCTGCAAAAGCCAGAACGCTTCCGGGTTGTGCTGGGAAAAATAGGAGTGTGCCGTTTCGTATCCCCGGGGTGTTCTCGTAGTTTGGAATGCGCTGAACTGATTGGTTTGCGGTGGCAGGCCAATCCCGGTTCCCGTTGGCAATGACATTGTAGCGCTCCTTTGTGTTGCGAATTTCCGAAGCTTACGGCTTGCCCCACAATCTGGCAATATAAATATCCATACATATCAACCACTTAGTTACACTATCGCAACATTTGCAGCAGTGGGAGCAATATGAAAGCACATGGCAAACCGCACGAACCTGAAACGACTACGAAATCGGCGCTTGACCAAAAAAGTAGTTGCATCCGTGGATGTTGTTTGGAGGCCTGTCGTGCCCATGCGTGACGGCGGGGCCACCCTCGCCCAATCGCAGCATCACTCAACAGTACCGGCGTCAAGACCTCCCGAGGTGGCGTATGGACAGCGACACAGGTGTCTCGGGTGATCGAGCGTGACCGTGGGTGATCCTTTGAGACCTCGGGAGTGCGACCATTGCACTTCACGCCGCCCAACCTCGCCATGGCTACGTGCAAACCTGAGTTGACCCTTAATCAGACTTAGGGTCAGTGACGCACCGGCTGGCCTATACTCTTGGATGTTACCGAAAATAATGCGTGGCCTACGGAAGCTTCACACGGACCTGTTCTCTGTGTCAGAGGCCCGCTGTCTGGCCTGAGGCGGAGGGGAATGGGTCCATCAATAGGTCTATGAAGTGCTTCCGCGGTCGCAGGGTTGGATATTCCAATAGGACGAATGGCGCTATTTTGGCCCATGTCGAATAGGTCCCCCAATAGCACGACCAAGCGTGTGTCGATCTTCTACCGCGCTGCCTATCCCCTCCGAAATCCACACGCTAGCGCTCCTCTGTCGAACCTACTCCTCATAGGGGAGACCGGCTTGAGCGCTGCCGTGTGCATTTCCATGCACTGCACCGGCTGAAAACGTCACAGGCCCGCATTTGCCTATCTATGTCTCAGACCATGAGCAGAGGCCTCATGCCGCGCATGTCAGCCGCCAATCACACCAGAGGAAACCGATGAGGACAAAAGCTTGAACCACAGACGACCAAAGAAGACCAAGACCGTGACCGCCAAGCAAAAGCGGGAACTCAGCATAATGGCGATGGCCCGCATTGCTGTCGAGAAAGACGAACGGCGGGCAAGAGCGAGAGCGACCAAAGATGCCTTCATGTTGGACCGCTGTGATCGCTGAGGACCACCAGAGAGGCACGGCAATCGAGGTAATCGACATCCGTCTCGATAGCCTCTTGATGCTCCCGAGCAATCAGATACGCACCGCGACCTGTCAGAAAATTGCCAAGCAATACGCTGACCTGATGATGGGCGGAGACCAGTTCCCGCCTATCAGGGTGGCACCAACAGACGGCACTAGCGGGGACAAGGGGTACACCTTGATTGACGGGTGGCACCGCGTCACGGCGGCTCAGCGGAATGGCTGTCGAACCATCAGGGCCATTGTGGTCAAGGCGTCACCCGAGGAAATCCCGTGGTTGGCTGCAGAGGCTAACAGGCGGCACGGGTTGCCCCTGTCCCGAGCGGATAAGCGGAATGTGTTCAGGGCTTACGTCAAAGCCAAGAGGCACCGAAAGGGTCGAGGCAAGGCGCTGAAATCAGCCCGGGAGATGGCCAAGGATTTGAATGGCATTGTATCGCGCCACCAGCTGCCAAAGTGGATGCAGTCCGATTTCCCTGCGATCTATGCGGCGATGAACTGCGACGACGGCGACATAGCCGAGATGGGACTGAAGCCCGCAGACATGGACAAGGAGTATGCCCGTGTGGCTGTCGCCAAGTTGGACGAGTTCATGGCCTGCATGCGAGCGATGTCCAGCAACAAGGCTGCTAGGGCCGTGTGTGTCGCCGCTGCTGCCCGAGTTACTGAGGTATCGGAAGCTGTCACAGGCAGTCGGGAATGGCCCAAGGCTGCTGTTGATCTCGGAGATTTCTGAGGTGAACCTAAGGATTTCAATGGCTTGCCGACCAAAGTGGCTAATTAGCCACCTACAGGCGACAGCAGAGCCCTAGAAGCCCTGTAAAATAAGGCGTGTAGACCATTCGCCTCGATGTTTCACCGCATCAAACGTCCACACAGGCTCGGTTCACACCGGGCCCTTTTTGTATTCCACGAAAGGAAGGCCTGAATGAGGGCAGACATACGAACAGGCAAAGACGCCACGACAAAGCGAACACAGCCTAACTGGCTCGTTGAGTGCATCAAAGCTGGGATACCCCTAGCCCAACTACCACCGCCCCCGACAGCGAGCGCGTCTTTCAAAGAGAAGTCCCGCTACACATGGCAACTCCGCAAAGCGTGGGAGCGAAAGACAGGGAAGGCAATCGAACGGCTCACGCCTCCCGGCTACAACGAAAGGAGGACGCTGGGTTCACCGAACGCGAACTATCATCATCCTGAACCATGCCACGTTTCAGCCCCGACGGCTCCCAGCGGTCAACGTGCCGCACCCTCCGCGCTAACCGCAATCCCACAATAGAAAGAGATACCATGTCCAACTTTGGCAACGCATTCAGAGCCGCCCGCAATTCCGGCGCGAAGACCTTCACATTCAACGGCAAGTCCTACACCACAAAGCTGAAGTCCGAAGTCAACAGCGCTGCCAAGACACCCAAGGCGGGTCCTCTACCAACGCCTCGCCCTTCAGACCGTAAACCTTCCGTCGCCCCGAGCAACACCCCTCCCGTCCAAGACGATAAGACTAGCACGGCGGTGGCACCAGTCCCATCGAAGGCTGGCTATCCCGGCGATGGCGTAAAGCGGCCAACACCTGCCGTGACCCCTGTGACGGCATCAGGCTACGCTGGCGACGGCATCAAGCGGCCCGGTGCTGCACCGAAGTCCACACCAGTACAGTCAGCCACCACGGTCAGCGATGGTGCATCTTCTGACCCTGCTGACACAATGAGCGACCGACTTCAGAAGGCTAAGGCCCGTGCCGCCGCTACGCTTGCGGCGAAGGCAGGATCAACGAAGCTTGGGTATGCTGGGGATGGTGTCAAGCGCCCCATGCCTGCTGCAGATGACAAGCCCGCCAAGAGGTTGGTGAGGGGCCGCAACGGGCTGATGGTTAGGTGACCTATTGAATTCGCGAAAGAAAGCCCCCCTGACGCGCCGTGGCGCAAGCTAAAGGGAACTAATTATTTTCTCCGAGACTGACGATATCATGGGTGGGGCTCAAGTTGCCCCGCCTTCAGACCATGAGACCGCGCACTCTTATGTTACTCTTCAAAATTTCCAAGATGCGCAGACGACTTGTGTGGCTAAGAAATTGTAATTAGCCATCGAATTTTCCGGCAGTAACCTTGACCGTTAACCGAGGGCAGTGCTCCACAAATGCTGTTTCCATCAAACGCTGAACTTTACCCGACATATCCGGTAGGGAACCCGATGGCAGTTGCATCACTACCGCATCGTGCATTGGCAGGATCACCGCATCATTGCCGAACTCATGCGCTATGGAAAGAAGAGCTCGCTTGAAAATAAGTGACGCTGTTCCTTGGACAGCATGGCTGAGAGACCACCGCCTCTCCTTCCCAGTCAATTCCCCGTCTCTGTTTCGATGCCGGTAATTGCCGAGCAAACTGCTTACGCGACCATCTACCGCTAGGCGTTTTTCAGAGGCTAGCTTGAACTCCGCCAATGAATGAAACTGCGAGAAGAACCTCCTGATAGCAGCCTCAATTTCCGCCCTCTTGGATGGATCGGTATTTTTTCCCACCACCAGCGCGGCAATGCCCTCCGCAGACATGCCGTAGCTAAACGCAAGGAATATCTTCTTGCTAAGATTTCGATTTTCTGCTGACCCGAATATTTCGTTACTCAAGGCGGAATAAACATCTCCTGAGTTATACAGGTATATCAATTTTTCGTCTTCCGAGATTGAGGCCATAATACCGGGCTCAAACTGGGAGTAGTCGAAATAAGCGATTTCAAATCCATCGTCGGCCGCGATTGAGCCCCGGAGGCTTCGCCTCAATTCTTGAAGATGAGGGTCGGAAACCAATATTCTTCCACTTATCGTACCCATTGGATGAAATATCGGATGGACCCGCCCATCTGCGTCCGACAGTCTTGTCAGAACAGCCACATCTCGGCTTGCGCTCTGGTACTCTGTGAACGATTTTGCGAATACCGAAATATCTGCCGCAAGTTTCAATTGATCACGGAGGGCGTATCCCTCGATTTTCTCACCAATTTTCGGGACATCTGTATTTTTCAGGTGCGGAGAGATATTCCAATAACTCAGCCCAGTAGGGCTTACCTCCAAAGCGTCTGCAACCTCCCGGTAAGCGTCATATTTGGTCGCCGAAGCCTTTTGGATGGCCGCCCTCGTGCTGTTGGTGTCGATAGGCACGCCCTTGAACTGGCGATTGTAAAATATCTGAGCAACAGGAACTTCTACAGAGAAGAACCGATCACTCTCACCATTGGCAGAAAGCTCTTTTTTCATCGCAGCCCAGAGTGACGTAATGGCATTTGCCAACATGCCAAGGCAAGAGATGAGCTCTTCGGCATCGGGATGCAGCGCCCTTCCTTCGTGAAGGGATTGAGCAAGCTTCCAATCTGTCACCTTATTGAAATGCGGCTTAAGACGCTTCCACAAGCTCCACTTTTGTTCACCGCCGTCGGATTTTGACACCCCAACTGAAAGTCGTATTGCCTCTCCGACATCTATAAGTCTGGCTGGTAGTGCGCCACCGCTACGACGAAGATCGTCTACCAATGTCATCACGTCATAGGTGACTGCCTCATCCACGATCTCTGGCAGACACGTTCCATCCACGAACTCAATGCCGTTGACGTCCGCAATCGCGTACTTTGAATTCCCTACCCCATATGGGTCGGGGAGATAGACTAGTACCCGCTCAGTCATAATCGCGCTCCCGTTCCACATAACGCGTGATGGACACCGGTTCGAGTTTTTCGGAATACACCCCAGAGCGTTTGAGGGCCGTGTAAGTACCTTTCAAATCCTCGCGGAGATGGGAACGGACATGCGTGTTAATGCTTACTTCTCTGGTAGCTGCTGGCCGAAAATGTAGCTCTTGCACTGCAATTATAGCGGTACGTTGACCAAGAAAACTGTGGAGTTCACCGAATTTCAAAGCGATGAGTTCGCGGTCTTCCAGATCACCAAATGCGCCTAGATAGAGACTGGCTCCCGCGCGTGTTGGATCGTCATCGCGCTCTCTGACCATCTTCCTTGCGTGTTCGATCAAAGTGTCTGAACGATAACCCCGCTGCGTCAGCAGGACCCAAAGACGGTAGTTTTTCCAGTTGTAAATAACGCGTTCATCATCAATTAAATGACTTTCTAATGTCTCGTAGTCTTTTTCACCTATAGGCACTGCCCGTAAGTATCTGCAAATTTGATCCGTTGAGACGGGAGAAGCGTCAAGTCCGCCTATGACTAAGGGCGTCAGGTTTTCAAAATAGGTGGCTGGAACTTCGAACTCGCTGCACCTTCCCAACGTCTCAAGCCGGTTAATGCAAAATCGAAACTCTCGACTATTGAAATTCCCCGCCCTTAAAGCAGACAGCGCGAGCCGCTTTAGGGGAACAAAAGTCCGCGAAATGGGGCTCAAAGCTTTGCTTGCCCAAGCCGTGTCGATGCGCTTCATTTCTAGGCTTGGCAGGTCCAAGCACAGGCGAATTGCCTCAGGATTGTCGGACGCAACGATTTGGGTCTTTCCCCCGTTGACCACCTGACCCAGAGGGCGAAGCGCCAGCACAAGCTCTTTCAATGCGCGCTTTGCAGCCCCCTCTGAACCACAGACAATCTTTATGTCGTCCATGTATCGGAAATAGTTGTATCCCTTATCGAGCATCGCTTGATCAACCGACCTCATATAGACATTTGCGAGGAAAGAGGAGGCGTCACGGTTCTGCGGTAATCCTCTATCCCCGTTGAATGACCATGACGTGAGATAACCAAATAATTGATCGACCAGTCTCCGAACTTGGTCCTTCGCTTCTTCGTCAGCATCCAGCGATGGGACAAGCTCCAACATAATTTCTTTCAATGTCGAAAGACTAATGTTCTCAAAATAGTTCGCTAAGTCAGTCGACAGAAGGTAAGTGCCGGGTTTCGCAGCCGACTGCACACAACCAAGGAAATCGCTCCAAGCCTGTATACCATTTCGAAAAACGTATTTCGGATCACTACGTTGGCGGCCTGCGCTTTCGCCCCAGCGGTGGCTGAATACCCATCGTGAGATTGTAGGATCGTAGAAGGGCAACAGGTGCATTGCCAACGAATGATAGATAGCGCGGTCGGAAAAGCTCGTTTCGAGAGCGTATCTCAACGTAAAGTTGCCTTTGGGAACGTTTAAAAGCAGTGCTTTTGACGGACTATACGCCCCGTCATTTCTCTCGAAATTCTCCCTAACGATACCGGGCAAGAGGCCAGCACTTATGAAGTCCGCGTACCCGATGGGATCGGGAAACCAATCGTCTTTGAAGTCAATTTTTAGCTGTTTGACTATCAGGTCCTCATCGAACTCAATGTTACCCAACTGCACTGTCACAGAAACCCCCCGATTTTTTTGGGAAGCTACCACCTATGTTTGCTGTTGAGGAGGCCCTACTCTCAATCTGACACCCCGAAAGGATGACCTGCGGCTGGAGAGGTAACTTTTTCCGATAAGGCATTTCCCTCGTTTCAATTGGGTCTTTTGTATCTACTATTAACAAGTTATGGCCGCCGGCAGCCACCACCTCGAGAGCACGCTTGGCGCTCTCCTGACCCTTGATCTCGGCAAGGTCGCCGAGATTGGCCGGGGCGGCGCGGATGGCAGGTTCGGGGCGCGACAGGATCTGCGTACCGCGAAAATGATTGGCGAGGGCAATGAGACTGCGGGGCGCCAGCAGTTCGATGTCGGCACCCGCCCAAGCCGCCTCCGGGCCGCTGTCGGCAGGGCAGATCAGCCCCTTGCCCATGGCATTGGCGCTGATAGCCGCCGGCAATGCCCCGGACACCGCCGCAATCGTGCCGTCGAGATTGAGCTCGCCGATCACCATGAAGTCCGCCAGCGCATCGCCGGGAATGGCTCCCAGTGCCGCCATCAGGCCAAGCGCGATGGCCAGATCGAAATGCGATCCCTCTTTTGGCAAATCCGCCGGAGCAAGGTTGACCGTCACCTTTTTCGGCGGCAGCGCCAAGCCCGAGGCATGCAAGGCCGCCTGAACGCGCTCGCGGCTCTCTGCAACCGCCTTGTCCGGCAGCCCGACAATGTTGATGCCGATCTTGCCCGGCGCGATCATCACCTGGACCTCGACCGGAACCCCTTCTATGCCCTGAAATGCAACCGTGCTGACCCGCGCTATCATGCGCAATCCCCTATGCCGCAGTCTTTTCGTAAAGACCCGCAGCGATTGCAGCAGGCTAAATGCAATCTGGCATAGAAGATGGAATGAAACAAGAACAATTAATGAACAAGCACAGCCTCCCGCTGCAGCCAGGTTGCAGCGGGTTGCGGGGGCGGAACATATTACCGCTGGCGATTGAAAGTCGGGGTCTGTGTTAAGCGCGCTTGCGCTCGATGGCGTCCCAAAGCAGGCTGGCGATATCGGCACCGCCGAAACGCTTGACCTCACGAATGCCGGTCGGCGAGGTGACGTTGATCTCCGTCATGTAGTCGCCGATGACGTCGATGCCGACGAGCAGGAAGCCCCGCGCCTTGAGGGCCGGACCGATGCGGGCGCAAATCTCTTCTTCGCGCTTCGTCAGATCGGTCGCCTCGGCGCGGCCGCCGGCATGCATGTTGGAGCGGCTGTCGTGCTCGGCCGGCACACGGTTGATGGCGCCCACCGGCTCACCGTCGACGAGGATGATGCGCTTGTCGCCCTTGCGGACATCAGGCAGATATTGCTGGGCGATGAAGGGCTCGCGGAACAGCTGGCCGAACATCTCCAGCAGCGAAGACAGGTTGCGGTCATCGCGCGTCGAGTGGAAGACGCCGGCGCCGCCGTTTCCGTAGAGCGGCTTCAAGATAATGTCGCCCATTTCTTCGCGGAAGCGCCGGATTTCATCGGCATCGCGGGTGATCAGCGTCTTCGGCATCAGATCTTCGAATTCGGTGACGAAGATCTTTTCCGGCGAATTGCGGACCCATGCGGGATCGTTGACCACCAAGGTCTTCGGATGGATGCGCTCCAGCATGTGGGTGGAGGTGATATAACCCATGTCGAAGGGTGGATCCTGGCGCAGCAACACCACGTCCATCGTCGAGAGATCGATGCGCTCGGGCGCGCCGAGGTCGAAATGGTCCCCCTTGATGTCGCGCAGCACCATCGGTTCGGCTGTGGCATAGACCTTGCCGTCGCGCATGCTCATGCGCTCCGGCGTGTAGTGGAACAGCTTGTAGCCGCGCGCCTGCGCCTCGAGGCTCATGGCGAAGGTGCTGTCGCCTGCAATATTGATGCCCGACACATGGTCCATCTGGACCGCCACATTCCTGATCGTCACTATCGCTATTCCTTGCTCGATTTCTCGACAGATGTAGGTCGGCGGGCTTTCGAAGGCAACGGCTAATCAGGCAGCCGTCGGACTACGCATCAGTCTCAGCGTCCGCCTCATCGGCAGCTCAGAGAAAACCTGATATGTCACAGGCGATGATGTCGTGGTCGGAAAGCGGCTTGCCGTCAGCATCGAGCGACGTCACCAGCCGGCTGCCGGATATCGCAAGACCGCGGCTGAGGAACCAGTCGAGTTTCATGGCCCGGTCGGGAAAACGGGTGATCAGGCTTGGCCGGGTGCTGGCCTGGTCGAGCGGGCCGCCATGGCGCTCGAAGCCCCGGGCCGCCGCCATGGCAAACAGCGTGTCGGTCTCGAAGTTGCCGCCAGTGTGGTTGCCGGTGTTCAGGTCGCCGCCGATGAGGATCGGCAGGCCAGGCGCATAGGCCTCGACGGCATCGATCAGCGCCGCCACCTGGCGTTCGCGGTAGGGACCATCTCCGACGCTCTCGAGGTGAACCGAAACGGCGACGAAGGCCCCGGCCTCCGTATCGATCGTCGCACCGACTGCGCAGCGCTCGCCGATACGCGGCTGCTCCCTGGCATTGGAAAACCAGAGCGATTCCCCGGGCAGCCGAAAGACGAAAACATCCCGAAGCGGCGTGGCACCCAGGATTGCGTTGCCGTGAAAGCCTCTCGCGTTGGTGCTGTCGGTGCAATAGGAGCGCTCGATCTCGGAACCGAGACTGAGTTCCAGAAATTCGAGACCGTAGGCATAGGCCATGCCGAGTTCGGTCGCAATCAGCGCAGTCGGATCGGCCTGCGCGGTGCGAGCCATGCCATCGTCCATCTCCGATAACAGGACCAGCGGTGCCCCCAGCGCCTTCAGTTTCTCGGCGGAGGCCTGCGGGAAGAGGCAGCGCTCCATGTTCCATGCCGCGACCGTAAACGGAAAAGCCAATGGCGCAGCCGGGCTCTTTCCGCCGGTGCGCGCAGCGTTCATGCAGGGCAGCGATGCGATCGTCGCCTCGCAAACTGCCGGCGTCTTCTGCAGTGTCAGAAAGTGCTGACGCTGCTCTTCGGACGGTACCTCGAAGGCGGAAACGGTAGTGCGGATCATGATCGGGCTGTCCTCGGCGCATGGTGGGGGTCGCCGCGCCTTAGAGGCAATATATGACAGTTGCATGATGGGCCGGGTTCAGAAAGCGTCGCGGAAATGCCTCGGCCAGCGGCCGGGCAGGATCGCAACAATATCGTAGCGCTGCGACAGGCGCCCGAAATCCGGCTGCTGGGCAAGCCACAGGTCGCTGGCGGCACGGATGCGGCGCTGAGAGGAAAATGAGACGGCGTCGATCGCCGCCTGTTCGCCGTGCCTTGCCTTGACCTCCACGAACACAGCAAGATCGCCCTTACGGGCAACGATATCGATTTCGCCAAGGACTGTCTTGTGGCGGATGGCGACGATGCTGTAGCCTTTGCAGGCGAGATAGAGCGCGGCGAGGTATTCCGAGAGATGCCCCCGGCGCCAGGCCTTGCGCCGTTTCCGGCGCTCGCCGCTATCGTCCATCGACCCTCGCCTTCATGGCGAGCAGCCTCTGGTAGAGATCCCGGCGCGGAAGGCCGGTGATCCGGGCCGCTTCGGCGGCCGCCTTGGCGGTCGGCATCTCACGGGAGAGATCGAGAAGGATTGCCTCGACATCGGCCTCCGGCGTGGCGATCTCCGGCGGCGGCCCGATCACCAGGACGATCTCGCCCTTGACGTTATCAACGGAATGATAATGCGCTGCCAGTTCGGAGAGCGTGCCGCGACGAAATTCCTCGAAGGTCTTTGTCAGTTCGCGGCAGACAGAGGCTTTGCGGTCGACACCTAGCACATCGGCGGCAGCAGTCAGGGTTGCGGCGATGCGATGGGGAGATTCGAAGAACAGCAGAGTAGCCGGAACCGAGGAGAGTGCTGCCAACCGGTCACGGCGGGCCTTGTCCTTGACCGGCAGGAAGCCCGCAAAGAAGAAGGCGTCGTTCGGAAGACCGGAGCCAACCAGGGCCGCGAGGGGGGCCGAGGCGCCCGGAATAGGCACGACGCGGTAGCCGGCATCGATCGCCTGCAGCGCCAGCCGGTAGCCGGGATCGGAGACCAGCGGCGTACCGGCATCCGACACCAGCGCCACGGACCGACCGCCGGCCAGTGCTGCCAGCAATTTCGGACCCGCCTCATCGGCATTGTATTCATGGTACGCGTAGGGGCGATTGTGGATACCGTAGCGATCGAGCAGCACCCGGGTGACGCGGGTATCCTCGCAGGCGAGCACGTCGGCTCCGGCCAGCGTTTCCAGCGCCCGCAGCGTGATATCGCCGAGATTGCCGATCGGCGTGGCGACGAGATAAAGCATTGGCTCGAGCGGGCGGGCCGGCACGGTCACGTTGTGCAACCTGAAACTACGCCCCTTGGCGACTTCGCTCGAAATCTCGTCGTCCATGCCCTGATATGCCCTTCCTGAAGTTGGGTCTTTATGGGCGAGGCGCACGGCTTCGGCAAGGGAGCGTGGAATCCTGTGTGCTTTGAAGACGAAATGGGGGAAATGAACCCGGCGTCGGCGCTATACCTCTTGCTTTCACATGCGGATTTCTGCCACTTTGCCGGTCCACTCCTCCGGGCCGGACCCGGGCGAGAATTTTTTGGGCATCGTCTCGACGCCCGGACAGTCACGGTCGAAAGCGGTAGCATCCATGCGTATTACTATTGAGCGGTCCCACCTTTTGAAATCGCTGAACCACGTCCATCGCGTGGTGGAGCGCCGCAACACTATTCCGATCCTGTCGAACGTGCTTTTGAAGGCAGAAGGCTCGACGCTGGACATGAAGGCGACCGACCTCGATCTCGAAATCACCGAGGCGACGCCAGCCAATGTCGAGCAGCCCGGCGCGACGACCGTTCCGGCGCACCTTCTCTACGACATCGTCCGCAAGCTTTCCGACGGCTCCGAAGTTTCGTTGTCGACCAATGCCGATGGCGGGTCCATGACGGTCGCTTCCGGCCGCTCGAAGTTCACCCTGCAATGCCTGCCGCAATCGGACTTTCCGGACCTGACCGCCGGCACGTTCAGCCACAAGTTTCCGCTGAAGGCGGCAGAACTCAAGATGCTGATCGACCGGACGCAATTTGCCATCTCCACCGAAGAAACCCGCTATTACCTCAACGGCATCTTCTTCCACACCATCGAAAGCGGCGGTGGGCTGAAGCTGCGCGCCGTTGCGACCGACGGTCACCGCCTGGCGAGGGCCGATGTCGATGCGCCTTCCGGCTCCGAGGGTATGCCCGGCATCATCATTCCCCGAAAGACGGTGGGCGAACTCCAGAAGTTGATGGACAATCCCGACGTGATCGTCACGCTGGAAGTGTCCGATGCCAAGATCCGCCTGTCGGTCGGCAACATCGTGATGACGTCGAAGCTGATCGACGGCACCTTTCCCGATTACCAGCGCGTTATTCCGGCCAACAACGACAAGGAAATGCGCGTCGATTGCCAGACCTTCGCACAGGCTGTAGACCGCGTCTCGACGATCTCTTCCGAACGCGGCCGCGCCGTGAAGCTGGCGCTGACGGAGGGGCAGCTGCTGCTCACCGTCAACAACCCGGATTCCGGCAGCGCCACCGAAGAAGTTGCCGTCGGCTATGAAACCGAACCGATGGAAATCGGCTTCAATGCCAAATACCTGCTCGACATCACCGCGCAGCTCTCCGGCGACGAAGCCATCTTCCTGCTGGCGGATGCAGGCTCGCCTACCCTTATTCGCGATACGGCCGGTGACGATGCGATCTATGTCCTGATGCCGATGCGGGTCTAGGCAAGACAGGCACCGGCGCGAGGATGGGCCGAGCGATGCTTCGCCCCCCTTTTCGTGACGGGTCTACGAGATCGAGGCGGGCAGAGTGCCCCTCTCCGCTTTTAAATGCTCGTGGAGAATACCTATGGCGCTACGCCTGAAGGAACGTCTGGGAAAGAAATTCGACGAGGAAATCCGTTTCTTCAAGGGAATGATGCAGGGGCCGCGAACCGTCGGCTCGATCGCCCCGACCTCGACGATCACCGCCCGCAAGATGGCAAGCGTCATCAATCCGCACTCCGGTCTGCCCGTTCTAGAACTAGGACCTGGAACCGGTGCCATCACCAAGGCAATTCTCGCGCGCGGCATTGAACCCGAGAAGCTGATCGCGATCGAGTACTCGACCGACTTCTTCAACCATCTGGTCAAGCGCTACGCCGGCGTGCATTTCATCAACGGCGACGCTTTCGATCTCGACAAGACGCTCGGAGTGCTCAACGGACAGACGTTCGATTGCGTCGTTTCCGGTATCCCGTTGCTGAATTTCCCGATGCAGGCGCGCGTTGCGCTACTGGAGAGCCTGCTCGACCGAATGCCGCCGGGCCGACCGGTGGTACAAATCTCCTATGGTGCCGTCTCGCCGATCATAGCCCGGCCCGACCGCTACCACATCAAGCATTTCGATTTCATCGTCCGAAATATTCCGCCGGCGCAGCTCTGGATCTACAGCCGCGGCTGATCCCGGGAGCGTCAGATGTTTGGTCTCTACATTACGCATCCGCAGGTGCAGATCGACCCCGATGTTCCGGTGCCGCAATGGGGACTTTCGGATCTCGGTCGTGCGCGCACCGGGCAAGCGGCCGCCCAACCGTGGGCAGCAACGCTCGGGCGCATTGTGTCCAGCGATGAAACCAAGGCCATCGAAACCGCAAACCTGCTGGCAACCGCGGCCGGTCTTACGGTCGAGATCGTTGGCGGCATGCACGAAAACGACCGGTCTGCCACCGGGTTCCTGCCACCAATGGCTTTCGAGGAAGCGGCCGACTGGTTCTTCGCCCATCCGGATGAGAGTTTTCGCGGCTGGGAACGGGCTACCGATGCGCAGGCAAGGATTGTCGGGGCAGTTGATGCGGTGCTTGACGCTCACGATCCCAGCACGCCGATTGCGTTCGTCGGCCATGGCGGGGTGGGAACCCTGCTGAAGTGCCATCTGATGGGCCGGGCAATCGGCCGTGACGGCGACCAGCCGGCAGGTGGAGGTAATCTTTTCGCCTTCGATCTTGCGAACGGGTCTGTCGCATGCGACTGGACGCCAATGGAAGACTGGCAGGGATGGGTTGGACGATGACGACAGAAACAGCGCGCGACCGGCTGATCGTCGGCCTGGATGTACCGAACCTGAAAGAGGCCGAGGCGCTGGTCTCGACGCTCGGCGACGACATCCTGTTCTACAAGATCGGCTACCAGCTGGTGTTTGCCGGCGGCCTTGAGTTTGCGCGCGAGCTCGAACAGAGCGGCAAGAAGATCTTTCTCGACATGAAGCTGCTCGACATCGACAACACCGTTGCATCCGGCGTCGAGAACATCGCCAAAATGGGCATGTCGATGTTGACGCTGCACGCCTACCCGAAGGCAATGCGGGCTGCTGTCAAGGCTGCGGAAGGCTCGGGCCTCTGCCTGCTCGGCGTCACCGTCCTGACCTCGATGGATGGCGACGACATGCTGGAGGCCGGCTATTCGTCCAATCCGCATGCGCTGGTGATGCGGCGCGCCGAACAGGCCCGTGATGCCGGCATGGGCGGTATTGTCTGCTCGGCCGAGGAATCCACTGCAGTTCGCGCCATCATCGGACCGGACATGGCGCTGGTAACCCCTGGCATTCGCCCCATAGGCAGCGACGCCGGCGACCAGAAGCGGGTGATGACGCCCGCCGATGCGATACGCGCCGGCTCCAGCCATCTCGTCGTCGGCCGGCCAATCGTCAAGGCGCCCGATCCGAAGGCTGCGGCCCGCGCCATTCTCGACGAGATGCTGACGGCGCTCTGGCCCGCCAACCACTGAGATTTCAACGAGGAGGAAAACCATGGCCAAGGGATACTGGATCGCACGCGTCGACGTCCACACACCGGAGCGCTACGGCGAATACATTGCGGCCGCAAAGCCGGCGTTTGAGCGCTACGAGGCGAATTTCATAGCGCGCGGCGGAAAATTCGTCGAACTGGAGGGGACGGCACGCGGTCGCAACGTGGTCATCGAATTTCCATCACTGCAGCACGCGGTCGATTGCTACAACTCACCGGAGTATCAGGTCGCAGCCAAGATCCGCCAGGAAATTGCCACCGCAGAGATGGTCGTGGTCGAAGGCGTTTAGCCAGCCAAGGTTTGGGCGAAAAGGCGTAGCCTCGGAATCTGACGAATTGATTGCGCGGCAAAGAACATCGAGACTTTGCGGTTACCGATGGTCCGGCGCATCGCGCTGGCCGTTGTTCAGATAGAGGCCACGCGACCGCTCCAGATGCTTCAGCACCGAGGTTTCGGCCGCGTCGGCATCGTTGGCGGCAAGACATTGGAGGATTTCCTCGTGCTCGACGAGGGTGAATTTCTCCTTGCCGGTCCAGATCAGCATGTCGGTGTGATATTCCTTCAGCCAGGCGAGCATGGCCTCGCTCACAGCCACGAAGATCGGATTGGCCGAGATGCGGGCGATCCGCGTATGAAACTCCATATCGGCCGCGATGAAGGCATCGGCATTGCCGAGGCTGGCGCGCTGGCGATCGATAATGGCCTGAAGATCGGCAATATCCTCCGGCGTCGCCTCGGTCGCGGCCTGGCGAGCCATTCCGCGCTCGAAGAAGATGCGGGCGCTTTTCAGATATTCGAGCGTCGCGGATGATTGCGACAGCATGATCTTGGCGGTCAGGTCCACCTGCTTGAAGATCGTCTTTGCCGTCAATTGCAGCACGCGGGCCCGTTCGCCGTGCGAGATCACCACAAGTCCCATGCTCGCCAGCGACTGCATGGCCTCGCGGATAGCCGGCCGGCCGACGCCAAAGCGCTCCATTAGATCGCGCTCCGACGGCATTTCGTCGCCGGGTGCCAGTTCACCACTGGTGATCATCCTTTCCAGACGGGCAAAGACCTCGTCGGACAGCTTGCGGCGGACGATGGGTTCGTTCGGTTGGTCCATGGATTCTTTCCGGCTCATCAAGACCCTCCCTTATGCACATTTCCCATCGTTTGGGAAAACGTCAATCGCGGAATGCATAGCCGTTCATCCCGACCGCTCACAAAAGTTTCTATTGCCTCAATGGAATACTCATTATACCAGTTGAGTAGTTGACGTCAGTCTTTTCCGGGATTGGCGAGAGGAGCAACCGAGATTTCATGCAGATAAAAGTCACCTACCGCATCGAAACGCCGGGCAGCATCGAAGCCATGGCGGAAAAAATCGCCAGCGACCAATCGACAGGCACGTTTGTTGCTGTTCCCGGCGAAACCGACGAGCTGAAGGCGCGCGTTGCCGCCAGGGTGCTGGCCATCCGGCCGCTCGAGGATGCCGCGTTTCCTAGCTGGCCGGAAGCGGCTGCCGGACATGGCCCGATCCGCCGCGCCGATGTCGACATCGCATTTCCGCTGGACGCTGTTGGCACCGACCTCTCGGCGCTGATGACCATTGCCATCGGCGGCATCTTTTCGATACGCGGGATGACCGGCCTGCGGGTCGTCGATGTCGATCTGCCGGAGCCCTATCGGGATGCCTATCCCGGCCCGCAGTTCGGCGTGGCCGGCAGCCGCCGGCTCACCGGCGTTTACGACAGGCCGATCATCGGCACCATCGTCAAGCCGGCGCTGGGCCTTCGTCCGATGGAGACCGCAGCCCTGGTCGGCGAGCTGATCGAATCCGGCGTCGACTTCATCAAGGACGACGAGAAGCTGATGAGCCCGGCCTACTCGCCGCTGAAGGAGCGGGTCGCGGCCATCATGCCGCTAATCCTCGATCACGAGCAGAAGACCGGCAAGAAAGTGATGTACGCCTTTGGCATCTCGCACACCGACCCTGACGAGATGATGCGCAATCACGACATGGTTCTTGAAGCCGGGGGCAATTGCGCCGTCATCAACATCAATTCGATCGGCATGGGCGGCATGCTGTTCCTGCGCAAGCGCTCCGGCCTCGTGCTACACGCCCATCGCAACGGCTGGGACGTGCTGACCCGCCACCCGGGCATCGGCCTGGATTTCAAGGTGTGGCAGAAATTCTGGCGGCTGCTCGGCGTCGACCAGTTCCAGATCAACGGCATCAAGGTCAAATACTGGGAGCCGGACGAGAGCTTCGTCGAATCCTTTGCGGCCGTGACCACGCCGATGTTTTCAGAGGTCGATTGCGCGCTTCCCGTCGCCGGCTCCGGCCAGTGGGGTGGCCAGGCGCCTGAAACCTATCAGCGCACTGGGCGCACCACTGACCTCATGTATCTTTGCGGCGGCGGAATCGTCAGCCACCCCGGCGGCCCGGCGGCCGGCGTGCGGGCCGTTCAGCAGGCATGGCAGGCAGCAGTCCGCGATATCCCGCTTGCGACCTATGCCACGGGCCATCCGGAACTTGCCGCCTCGCTGAAGAAATTCGGGGGCGAAGGGGAATGACCGTGCCTGCTCGAAGCGATCTGCTGCTCTCCTACTATGGCGACGACCTGACAGGTTCGACCGACGTCATGGAAGCGCTGGCTTCCAACGGCGTCGATACGGTGCTGTTCATGGACCAGCCCGATGAGGCGCTGCTTTCCCGATTCAGTTATTGCCGTGCCATCGGCCTAGCCGGCACCAGCCGCAGCGAGACGCCGGATTGGATGGAGGCTCATCTGACGCCTGCATTCAGGTGGCTAAAAAGCCTCGATGCCGCCATCTGCCATTACAAGGTCTGCTCGACCTTCGATTCCAGCCCCGAAGTCGGCAACATTGGCAGGGCGGTCGAAATCGGCAAATCAGTCTTCGATCAGCCCTTCGTTCCCCTTGTCGTCGGCGCACCGCAGTTGAAGCGGTTTACCGCGTTCGGCAACCTGTTTGCCGCCTACCAAGGCGAGGTGTTCCGCATAGACCGCCATCCTGTCATGAGCCGGCATCCGGTGACGCCGATGCGGGAGGCTGATCTCCGGATTCATCTCAAGGCTCAAACGAAGCTTTCAACAGCGCTAGCCGATCTTGCAGTGCTATCGTCGGTCGATGCCGACCGCCGGATCGATACGCTCGCCAGCGATTGCAGCGGCATGCTGCTGTTCGACGTCGACAGCGCCGAGAGCCAGGCGCAGGCCGGGAACCAGCTTTGGCGGATCAAAAGGGACGGAGGCTGGTTCGTCGCCGGTTCCTCGGGCATCGAATACGCGTTGCTCGCCGCCTGGAAAAAGACGGGTCTGACGACAGGGACGAGCGTCTTTCCGCTTCCCGGCAAAGCTGACCGGCTCGCAGTCGTCTCCGGTAGCGTTTCTCCGACGACGGAGCGGCAAATCCGCCATGCAACGGCCAACGGCTTTGATGGGATCGACCTGGACCCACTGGAATTGCTCGGCGAAGGTGGCAGTTCTGCCATCGAGCGCGCGGTACAGAGCGGTCTCGCCAGCCTGAAGAGCGGCCACAGTGTCATTCTCAACACCGCCCTCGGACCATCGGCCGATCGTGGCGGCGATATCGACCGGATTGCCGGAAGCCGCCATCGGCTCGGACGCATCCTGGGCGGCATCCTGCATCAGCTGGTCGCCGAGGAAAAACTCGGTCGGGCCGTGATCGCCGGAGGCGACACGTCGAGCCACGCGCTGAAGGAGCTACATGTGGACGCGCTGACGACGCTGCTTCCTCTGCCGCAGACCCCGGGGTCTCCGCTATGTGTGGCGCATGGAAACGACACCGCGACAAACGGCCTGCAGATCGCGCTCAAGGGCGGCCAGGTTGGTTCTGACGGTTACTTCGCCCAAATCCGCGATGGGCTCGCGGCCTGATTTGCCGCCAGATCACCCACTTACTGATATACTCATTGACTCATTATACCAGTTAGATATAGTCGCCTCACCAAACAGATTGGGTGAAAAACATGACTTCGATTGCACTCTTCGGCGCCGGCGGCAAAATGGGTTATCGGCTGGCCAAAAATCTCAAAGGTTCGCGGTTCGACGTGCGTCATGTCGAGATCAGCGACGCCGGCAAGGCGCGGCTGAAGGATGATCTCGGCCTCACCTGCCTTGATGTCGACGCGGCCCTCGATGGCGCCGATGTTGTCATCCTGGCGGTTCCGGACACGCATATTGGCAAGGTTGCCGCCGGCATCGCAGACAAGCTGAAGCCTGGTACGATGGTGGTTGCGCTCGACGCTGCAGCGCCTTTCGCCGGTCACTTCCCCGAGCGGCCGGATCTCACCTATTTCGTCACCCACCCCTGCCATCCGCCGATCTTCAACGACGAGACGGAGATGCAGGCGAAGAAGGATCACTTCGGCGGCCTGTTCGCCAAGCAGCACATCGTGTCGGCGCTGATGCAGGGCCCGGACGAAGCCTATGGCCTCGGCGAGGAAATCGCCAAGACGATCTGGGCGCCCGTCATGCGCTCGCACCGCGTCACCGTCGACCAGATGGCAATGCTGGAGCCGGGCCTGTCGGAAACGGTGGCAGCTTCGCTGCTCGTCGTCATGAAGCAGGCGATGGACGAGTGCGTCAAACGCGGCGTTCCGGAAGAAGCGGCCCGCGACTTCCTGCTCGGCCACCTCAACGTGCTCGGCGCCGTGATCTTCGGCGAAGTGCATGGCGTGTTCTCCGATGCCTGCAACAAGGCCATCGAGTTCGGCATTCCGGCGCTGATGCGCGACGACTGGAAGAAGGTTTTCGAACCCAAGGAGATCGCTGACAGCATTCAGCGCATCACCTGATACCAGGGAGAGCACCCGCTCTCCCTTCTTCGACAGCCCTGTCCGGGAAACGGGGCTGATTTTCACATCTGGGAGGATAATCATGAAACTGACACGCAAGCTCACCATCGCGGCCTTTGCCGGCGCTCTGGCACTCGGCACAGCCTTACCCGCGTTTTCGGCAGACCTCATCGCCATCATCACGCCGGCCTTCGACAATCCGTTCTTCAAGGCAGAGTCGGTCGGCGCCGAAGCCCGCGCCAAGGAGCTCGGCTTCGACACACTGGTGCTCAGCCACGACGACGACGCCAACAAGCAGTCGCAGCTGATCGATACAGCCATCGGCCGCGGCGCCAAGGCGATCATCCTCGACAATGCCGGCTCCGAAGCCTCGATCGCTGCCGTCAAGAAGGCCAAGGACGCCGGTATCCCCTCCTTTCTCATCGACCGCGAGATCAATGCCACCGGCATCGCCGTCTCGCAGATTGTCTCGAACAACTACCAGGGCGCACAACTCGGCGCTGAGGAGTTCGTCAAGCTGATGGGCGAAAAGGGCAGCTATGTCGAATTGCTCGGACGGGAAGCCGATCTCAACGCCGGCATCCGCTCCAAGGGCTATCACGACGTCATCGATGACTATCCTGACATGAAGATGGTCGCCCAGCAGTCGGCCAACTGGAGCCAGACGGAAGGTTATTCCAAGATGGAAACCATCCTGCAGGCCAATCCGAAGATCCAGGGCGTCATCGCCGGCAACGACACCATGGCCATGGGCGCGATTGCAGCGCTGCAGGCTGCCGGCCGCAAGGATGTCATCGTCGTCGGCTTCGACGGCTCCAATGACGTCCGCGATTCGATCAAGGCGGGCGGCATCAAGGCTACGGTCATGCAGCCAGCCTATGCGCAGGCTCAGATGGCGGTCGACCAGGCAGCGGCCTACATCAAGGACAAGACCGCGCCGAAGGAAGAAAAGCAGCTGATGGATTGCGTGCTGATCAACGCCGCGAACGCCGACAAGCTCGAAACCTTCGCCCTGAAAAACTGATCTCACAGGACTGACATCGACGGAGAGCGACAAGATCCGCTCTCCGTCACCTCGATAGACGGTATTTGATACGGGCGGAGTGCATGCCAATGGTGAGGATCAAGGGCGCGTTGCTGATGGCGATGCTGGCTGCGGCAGCCTTGCCGGGCTGCAAGATCGTCAAGACGCAGACAGCCGCTGAAAAAGCTGCCGAAGCTGCGAAGACCGACTTCAATCCTGGCGACAGGGTCGAGGCGATCTGGCAGAGCAAGGCCCTGCCCTCCATCGAAAAGCGAGCCGGCGACTTCAGGCAGGTGATGACACTTATTGCCGCCAACCCGGACGACGCCGGTGCCAAGTTCGGTCACCGCGAGAAGGAAGGCAATGCGCCCTGGACCTACGTGGTCAAGTTCGAAGGCAAGATCAGCGCGGCCGAAACCACATCTCGGGCAGCCACGATCGATGTCGACATCGATGGCGACGGCAAGGCGGATATCAAGGTGCAGATCGGCCCGGCCATCCGCGGCACCGCGCTGCGCGACAGTCTCGACATCGTTAATTTCAACGAGTTCAAGAACCAGATCGAATGGGCGCAGTTCGGCAAGTCGTTCAATGAAAAGGTCAATGCTACCGTTCTCTCGGCGCTGCCGCGCGATGCTCTACCCGGCAAGACCGTGAAGGTCACCGGCGCCTTCCCGCTGCCGACATCTGGCCAGCTACCGCTGGTGACACCCGCAACACTTGCTATCGGCCAATAGCATGGAAGCGCTCACCCCGGACGATATCATCCTGCGGCTTGACGATGTGACGAAGGTCTATTCCGGCATCGTTGCCGTCAAGCGCGCCAATCTGGAACTCAGGCGCGGCGCGGTTAATGTGCTGGTTGGAGAGAACGGCGCCGGCAAATCGACGCTGATGAAGATCATCGCCGGCGTCGAGAAGCCGACCATCGGCCGCATCATCCTGGACGGCAAGGCGATCCATTTCGACAGTCCGGCCGATGCCCAGGCGAACGGCATCGGGATGATCTTCCAGGAACTCAATCTTTTTGCCAACCTCACGGTCGCCGAGAACATCTTTGCCACGCGCGAGATCACCCGCGGCATCTTCGGCATCGACCACAAGGCGCAGGTCGCCAAGGCCAACCAGTACCTCAAGAAGCTGGATGCCGGGATCGATGCGGAAACGATGGTCGAGGACCTGCCGATCGGCCAGCAGCAACTGGTGGAAATCGCCAAGGCGATCTCGCTCAATGCCCGCATCCTGATCATGGATGAGCCAACCTCGGCGCTGTCTGCGGCTGAAGTCGATATCCTGTTCAAGGTCATCGCCGAACTGAAGGCAGAGGGCGTGGCCATCGTCTATATCTCTCATCGGCTGGAAGAACTGATGCGCATCGGCGATTACATCACCGTGCTGCGCGACGGCCAGATTACCGGCCAGGCGATGGTGAAGGACATCGACACCAAATGGATCGTCCGGTCGATGATCGGTTCGGACGCAAAGGACTTTGCCAAAGCCGATGGCCACGCGATGGGCAAGGAGATGTTTCGCGCCGATGGCATCACCATGCCACGCGCCACCGGCGGACTTGCCGTCGACAATGTTTCGCTCAGCGTCCAGGCCGGCGAAATTCTTGGCATCTACGGGCTGATGGGGGCCGGCCGCAGCGAGTTCTTCGAATGCATCATGGGGCGCCACCCGCAATCGACCGGCAGGATCCATATTGATGGCAACGAAGTGCGCGAGCGCGACACCACGCGACGTATCCGGCGCGGACTGGCGCTGATCCCGGAGGACCGGCAGCGCGAGGGCCTGGTCCAGATACTGTCGATAGCCAGCAACCTGACACTGGCAAGCCTCGGGCGTTTCTCAAAATTCTTCCATATCAATGCCAGTGCAGAGAAGCAGGCGATCCGCGAAAGCATCCGGGAGCTTTCGATAAAGGCACCCAATCCGGATTTCGAGGTGACCTCGATGTCAGGCGGGAACCAGCAGAAGGTGGTGATCGGCAAGGCGCTGATGACGAACCCGAAAGTGCTGCTGATGGACGAGCCCAGCCGCGGCATCGATGTCGGCGCCAAGGCGGACGTCTTCCGCACCATGCGGCGGCTGGCTGGCGAAGGGCTGGCCATCCTGTTTTCGACCTCCGACCTCGAAGAGGTCATGGCGCTTTCCGACCGCATCGCAGTGCTCAGCAACGGCAAGCTGGTGGCAATCTTCAATCGTAACGACGCAACGGAAGAGGCCATCATCGCCGCTTCGGCCAAGGGACACGGACATACAAGGGAACTCGCATCATGACAGCGGACACCTCCTCTTCTACACCGGCTGTCAAGCGCTCGAGCGGCTCGGCTCTGCTGACAATCATGAAACTGCGCACCTTCATCGCGCTGTTTGCCGTGTTGATCTTCTTTGCCTTCGCGGCCCCGAATTTCACCTCCACCGCCAACATGATCCTGATGTCGAAGCATGTGGCCCTCAACGCCTTCCTGGCGATGGGGATGACGTTCGTCATCATCACCGGTGGCATCGACCTGTCGGTCGGCTCGATCGTCGGGCTCTGCGGGATGGTAGCGGGCGCGCTGATCCTCAACGGCGTCGACCTGCCGATGGGCTACACCGTCTATTTCAACCTGTTCGAGATCGTGCTGATCACGCTTGCCGTCGGCATTGCAATCGGCCTGATCAACGGATTGCTGATCACCAAGCTGAACGTCGCGCCATTCATCGCCACGCTCGGCACTCTCTATGTCGCCCGCGGCCTGGCGCTGCTGTCGTCGGATGGACAGACGTTTCCAAACCTCTCGGGCCGGCCTGAATACGCGACAACCGGCTTCGACTTTTTCGGTGCCGGCCGCATTCTCGACTTGCCCGTCTCCATCTGGATCCTGATCTTTCTGGCACTGGCTGCCGCCTACGTCGCCCGCTCGACACCCATCGGCCGCCACATCTTTGCAGTCGGCGGCAACGAGCGCGCCGCCCGGATGTCCGGTGTGCGGGTCGATCTCGTCAAGATCTTCGTTTACATGTTTTCCGGCCTCTGCGCCGCTATCGTCGGCATCGTCATATCGTCAGAGCTAATGGCGGCGCATCCGGCGACCGGCGAGAGCTTCGAGTTGAATGCGATTGCGGCGGCGGTTCTGGGCGGGACGTCGATGTCGGGCGGACGGGGCACGATTGGCGGCACCATTGTCGGTGCCTTTGTCATCGGTATCCTTTCAGACGGCCTGGTGATGATGGGCGTTTCGTCCTTCTGGCAGATGGTCATCAAGGGCCTGGTGATTATCATCGCCGTGGTCGTCGACCAGGCACAGCGGAAATTGCAGCAGCGGGTGACCCTGATGCAGATGGCAAAGGCGGGCTGAGAGATGACGGAATTGCGCGGTGCCCTGATCGGTTGCGGCTTCTTTGCGGTGAACCAGATGCATGCCTGGGGTGATGTGGCGGGGGCTAGGATCGTAGCCATCTGCGACCGGGATCCGGAGCGGCTCCGAGTTGTCGGTGACCAGTTTGGCATTTCGCGGCGCTATAGTGATGCGGCGGCACTGTTTGCCGATGGTGGTTTCGATTTCGTCGATATCGCCACTACCGTGTCCAGCCACCGGGCGCTGGTGGAGATGGCGGCAAGCCATAAGGTGCCGGCGATCTGCCAGAAGCCGTTTTCTAAAACACTCGACGATGCCAAGGCTATGGTCGCAGCCTGCGGACGGGCCGGCGTCCCGCTAATGGTGCACGAGAACTTTCGCTGGCAGACACCTATCCAAGCGGTGCGCAAGGTGCTCGATTCGGGCGTGATCGGCATGCCGTTCTGGGGACGACTTTCGTTTCGATCCGGCTATGACGTCTTTTCCGGGCAGCCCTACCTGGCAGAAGGCGAGCGTTTCATTATCGAGGATCTCGGCATCCACACGCTCGATATTGCCCGCTTCCTGCTGGGAGACGTCAAGGCGATGACGGCGCGCACGCAGCGCGTCAATCCCGCGATCAGGGGGGAGGATGTCGCCACCATGCTGCTCGACCACGAAAGCGGCGTTACCTCGATCGTCGACGTCAGCTATGCGACGAAGCAGTCAGTCGAGCCGTTCCCGGAAACGCTGGTCGAGATAGACGGCAGCGCGGGTTCTCTCAGGCTTTTGCAGGGCTACCGGCTCGAAGTCACCGGCGCCGATGGCACAGAGGTCAGCGATGTCTCGCCGAACCTGCTCTCCTGGGCATCGCGGCCCTGGCACAATATCCAGGAAAGCGTGCTGGCCATCCAACAGCACTGGGTCGAGCAACTGGCGACAGGCGGCGAGACCTCGACCTCGGGAGCCGACAATCTGAAGACTTTCGCGCTCGTCGAAGCTGCCTATGAGAGCGCCGCCACCGGCAGGACCGTCGATGTCGGAGCGATGCTGAAATGACCGGCGACAGGAGGCAGGATGATGCCTTTGCCCTCTACGGCACTGACCGGAGTGATGCCCCGCCCGTTCGCCTATTGGCCGGGCGTCTGACGGTGGATCTGGCCGGCGGCAATCTTCGCACAGTCCGCTACGACGGCGTAGAAGTGCTCAGGGGCGTCGCCTTCCTGGTGCGCGACCGCGACTGGGGGACCTACGGTCCCCGTATCGAGAACCTCGTCATCGATCAGCAAACGGACGGTTTTGCGGTCAGCTACTTAGCCACATGCGATGGTCCTGATGATGCCGACCTCCGCATTCCCGTGACCATCTCAGCCGATGCCGGCGGACAGCTACGATTTGATGCCGAGGCTGTCTCGAAGAGCGGCTTCGAGACCTGCCGCTGCGGCTTCTGCATTCTCCATCCCATTGTCGGCCTTGCCGGTCGACCGGTGACTGTCACCCATGTCGACGGCAGCATGGAGACGTCGACCTTTCCCGACCTCATCGAGCCCTGGCAACCCTTCCTGGAAATGCGCGCCATCAGCCATGAGGTGATGCCAGATGTGACCGCCGAATGCCGGATGGAAGGCGACACATTCGAGATGGAAGACCAGCGCAACTGGTCGGACGCCTCGTACAAGACCTATGTGCGGCCGCTTGCGCTGCCATGGCCCTACCGGATCGCAGCCGGCGAGACGGTGCATCAGCGCGTCGTGCTGACCATCACGGATCTCAGAAAAACGGCTCCGTTAAAAAGCGTATCACCAGATGCAGTCATCCGGCTGATTTCCGGCCCTGCGTCCGGGAAAATGCCTGCCGTCGGACTGGTCGTGACGCCCGAGGAAGCGGCTGCGACGCTCGGGGCGGGCATGCAACTCAATGCTGTCGGCGCGCAGGAGTTGCTGTTCCACTTCGATCCGCTGGCAGGTCACGGCAGAAGCGCGTTTGCAGACTTTGCCGACATTATCAACCTGCACCACGGCCGGACTACGCTGGAGATCGCGGTTCCTTGCCGTGCGGCCGTGTCAGACGAGCTGTCAGAGATTGCGGGATGGATGCGCGATGCCGGCTTTTCGCCAGACGCCGTCGTCGTCTCGCCCTCCATCGACCGGCAGTCGACGCCTCCGGGAAGCCCGTGGCCGGATTGCCCGCCGCTGGAGACGGTTTACAGCGCTGCCCGCGCCGCGTTTCCCGGAGTCCGTCTTGGCGGAGGCATGCTCAGCTATTTCACAGAGCTCAACCGCAAGCGGGTACCGGCCGAACAACTCGACTTTATCACGCATTGCACCAATCCAATCGTTCATGCCGCAGACGATCTCAGCGTCATGCAGACGCTCGAAGCGCTGCCCTTCATCACCCGGTCGGTCCGGGCGATCTATGGGAATAAACCATACCGTATCGGCCCTTCTACGATTCCCATGCGCCAGAACCCCTATGGGAGCCGGACGATGGATAATCCATCTGGCGCGCGGATGGCGATGGCCAACAGCGACCCGCGCCACAATGCCGATTTTGCTGCGGCTTTCGCGCTTGGCTATGCGGCGCGTGTGGTGGAAGCCGGGCTCGAGTGCCTGACCCTTTCGGCGCTGACAGGTCCATTCGGGCTGATCGCCGGCCGGGGCGAACCTGTTGCCGAAGGCGGCATGCGACCGCTGCACAGGGTCGTCCATGGCCTGGCGGCGCTCTTCGGCGGTCGCTGGATCCAATGCATTTCAAGCGCACCGGACAAGCTCATGGGGCTTGAAGTCAGTGCTCCAGATGGCAAAAGGCTGTTGTGGATCGCAAATCTCACGCCCTATGTCCAGACGGTCGAAACGGGTACCGGAAACGTAGAGTTGCCGCCTTTTGGAATAAGCACGGTCGGATCGCCGGGTTAGGCAAAGATCGGTGTCGGTGGCGGCCGCATACGGGCGCTGAATGGCTGGCGCTCACGGCGACCTGAAGCCTCTCGCGCCTCACCCGTGCGTGACCAAGCCTTGTCGAGTGCCTTGCCGTCGACATCGGGTAGAAAACAGCAGCGCTGATGGCACGGCAGGCCCTTCACCTCGCGTGGCGATTCGGCTAAGACCTTTGCGATCAGCACCATAGCCTTTCGAGGAATTTGCAATGACACTGTCCAACCTGCCGCCGCTTGTCACCGTGTTCGGAGGGTCCGGTTTCGTCGGGCGGCATGTCGTGCGGGTGTTGGCGAAACGCGGTTATCGCATCCGTGTCGCCGTCAGGCGTCCAGATCTTGCAGGCTTCCTGCTGACTGCCGGCAATGTCGGACAAATTTCTGCCGTACAGGCCAACCTGCGCTATCGCGACTCTGTCGACCGCGCCGTCGAAGGCGCGCAGTTCGTCGTCAACTGCGTAGGCATCCTGTCGGAGAGCGGTCGGAATACGTTCGACGCCGTGCAGGAATTCGGCGGCCGGGCGATTGCCGAGGCCACCCGCGCAGTCGGTGCCAAGCTTACCCATATCTCGGCGATCGGAGCCAACGGCGGTTCAGCCTCTTCTTATGGCCGTACCAAGGGCAAGGCGGATGCCGCAGTGCTGTCGATCGTGCCGGATTCAATCATTCTTCGGCCGTCTATCGTCTTCGGACCGGAGGACGGCTTCTTCAACAAGTTTGCCGATATGTCGCGCCTGGCGCCTGCCCTGCCCCTTATCGGCGGCGGTAAGACGAAGTTTCAGCCGGTCTATGTCGAGGATGTTGCCGAGGCCGTAGGCCGCGCGGTCGATGGCAAGCTGACACCGGGTACGATCTACGAGCTGGGCGGCCCCGAAGTGCTGAGCTTCCGCGAATGTCTCGAGACTATCCTCAAGGTCGTCAACCGCAAGCGGCCGCTGGTGTCGATCCCGTTCGGCGTCGCCTCGATGATCGGCAGCGTCGCCTCGATGATACCGTTGATCACGCCACCGATTACACCAGACCAGGTGACGCTGCTGAAGGTCGACAATATCGTGTCGCCGGAGGCAGAGGCTGAAGGCCGGACATTGGCTGCAATGGGCATCCGCCCGACCATGCCGACCTCGGTGCTCCCCTCCTATCTGGTGCGCTTTCGCCCTCACGGGCAATTCTCCGGAACCGGCAAAGCGGCCTGAGGTTCATAAAATAAATTTTAAATGCCCTCGACGCCGTTTGCGATTTCGCAGACGGCGTCTTTAGTTTGTGGCCGGAAAACGGCCTCTTTCGGGCTTTTCGAGCGGTTGTCCACCGCGCAGCGTTGCCCAAAAGACGCAGCGCCGGAATACTCGAATTAACGGGAAATTCAGCAGGAACCTTTATTGCTAATTTCCATTCCACTGATTAACAAAACCGCGCGACGGACGACGTCCCCAAGGGTCTCAACGCGCACTATTCATTGCGGAAAGGTATTTTTAGATGGGCAAGTCAATCGCACTTCTCTTCGTCTGTGCGGCTCTGGTTATCGTTGCCGGTTCATTCATGGCACCAAACAGTGTTGCCGCACTCAAGGGCGAGTGCTCGCCTGCTTATGGCGTCGATCCATGCAGCACCGGCTCCATCGATTCCGCATCGATCGCCCACTGACAACGAAAAGAAGCCGGCGCATGACCACCGGCTTCCTGACTTCTACCCCCCGGAAATAGCTAAATCAAAGCAATCGCCCTATCGCATCCGCGCCATCAGGCGCGAATGCTGGAAGTCTTTGATCAGCGAACGATGCCACCTGCCACCAGACCGAGCAGGATCGCGCCGAGAATGATGCGATACACGGCAAACACCGTGAACCGGTTGCTCTGGATATAGGAGAGCAACCACTTGACGGCGACGAAGGCAACGACCGTCGAGACGATGAAGGCAATCGCCAGAGCGCCCCAGTCCTCGCCTGCCGCTCCGCCGTCCTTGAATGTCTTCAGCAACTCATAGCCACTGGCCGCATACATCGTCGGAATACCGACCAGGAAGGCGAATTCGGTCGCGGCGGCACGATTGCCGGTACCGGCGAGCATGGCAACGAAGATCGTTGCACCCGAGCGCGACGTGCCGGGAAAGATGCCAGCGACGATCTGGGCGATGCCGACGAGGATCGCCACATACCAGGTGATGCTCTTGTATTGTGGCCGACGGGCTGCAGCCCACTCGGCAAAGATCATCCAGATGCCGCCGACGATCAGCGCCCAGGCGATTGGCGTAACTGTTTCAGGCAATTCGAAGCCTAACTTCTTGACGATCAGCCCGAGCACCGCAGTGATCAGGAACGCGACGATCAGCTTGGCGGCATAGGATCGGTTGCGTGGATCCCGCCAGCCGAGCACCAGATCCATCAACCGGCGCCAGTAGATGAAGGTCACGGCGAGAATGGCGCCAGCCTGGATGACGATATTGAAAAGTTCCGACCGGGCGCCGAGCCATTGCTCGGCGATGATCAGGTGGCCGGTGCTCGAGATCGGCAGAAACTCGGTGATACCCTCTATAATGCCAAGAAGCGCAGCATTGATGTAGTCCATGAATAGTCTCCAGTTGGGATTCGCTCGATTGGAGGGGTGGGCGGGGGCAAAAACGGGGTCCGTTTTTATCGATATGATGCGCTGTCGATAGGGCCGCCTATCGGCCCTTGATAGTTTCTTCAGCCATCTTGTGTCCTATGTCAAAGGGCGGGTGGTCCGATTGGCTTGTGTTGCCGGGACCAAACTTCTATAGCTGCAACAAACAAGTCATGACTAGGGCAGCCACACGACAAGCCACGCCCAAGCCCTTCATCAATCCCATAGTTCAGAGTTTACATGCCGACTCTCTATCATCATTCCATGTCATCCGCGTCTCGCTTCGTACGACTGATCCTGTCGGAATACGGGTTCCACGCCGATCTGATCGAAGAACAGACCTGGGAAAAGCGTCATGATTTCCTGGCGCTCAACCCGGCCGGGACACTGCCTGTCTATGTCGACGACAGCATGCGGGCATTGTGCGGCGCTACCGTCATTTCGGAATATCTCGACGAGACGCATGGTGTGCTGAAACGCGATCGGCGCCTGCTTGCCGAAGATCCTTTCCAGCGCGCCGAGATCCGCCGGCTGACGGAATGGTTCCTCCTGAAGATGGAGCAGGACGTCACACGGCCTCTCGCGCGCGAACGGGTCTACAAACTGCAGATGACGGCTGCCCAGGGCGGCGGCGCTCCCGATTCGAAGATGATGCGCACCGCCCGCGCCAATATTCGCCAGCATCTGAAATACGTGACCTGGCTTGCCGGTTCGCGCCAATGGCTGGCCGGCGAGCGGATGAGCTACGCCGACCTGGCGGCCGCGTCTTCGATCTCCGTGCTCGATTACATGGGCGAGATCGCCTGGGCCGAGGTGCCGATCGTCAAGGACTGGTACCAGCGCCTGAAATCGCGGCCTTCCTTCAGGCCCCTGCTCACCGAGCGCGTCCGCGGCCTTTCACCGGTCTCCCATTATACCGACCTGGACTTCTAACGGGGCGCGCCATGCCTGAGGCGACCGAAAATCCGCCGACAAGGCCCGACAAGGCGGCGGCCCGAAGCCGGAGCCTGAAGACATTCCTCCAGGAGGAAGCCCTGCGACTGGGCTTCGATCTCTGTCGGATTACCGGTCCGCACTCCATTCAGGAGGCCGGCCCGCGGCTCGGCATCTACCTCGACGAGGGTTTTCACGGAACGATGGACTGGATGGCGGAGACACGGGAGCGTCGGGCAAGTCCGGCTGCCCTCTGGTCAGACGTACGCTCGGTAGTCGTATTCGGGCTGAACTACGGGCCGGACGAAGATCCACGCGGCATCCTTGGCAAGCCGGACAAGGCTGCGATTTCGGTCTATGCCCGCAACCGCGATTATCACGATGTCATCAAGGGGCGGCTGAAGGAGATTGCCACCCGTTTCGCGGCGCGCTCGAAGGAAGACGTCAAGGTCTTCGTCGACACCGCACCGGTCATGGAAAAGCCGCTGGCGGCAGCAGCCGGGCTGGGCTGGCAGGGAAAACACACCAACCTTGTCAGTCGTACGCATGGCTCCTGGCTGTTTCTAGGGTCGATGTTCACCACGGCAGACCTTGGCAGCGACGAGCCGGAGAGCGATCATTGCGGTTCCTGCACCGCCTGTCTTACGGCTTGCCCCACCGATGCCTTTCCAGCTCCCTACCAACTCGATGCGCGCCGCTGCATTTCCTACCTAACGATCGAGCACAAGGGGCTGATCGACAGACAACTGCGGCCGCTCATCGGCAACCGCATCTACGGCTGCGACGATTGCCTTGCCGCCTGCCCCTGGAACAAGTTTGCAGCAAGTGCCTCCGAGATGAAGCTGGTGGCACGGGAGGATCTGCGGGAGCCGTCGATCGCCTTCCTGCTCGGCCTTGACGACGCAAGCTTCCGCAGCTTTTTCAGCGGCTCGCCCATCAAGCGCATCGGCCGCGACAGGTTTACGCGTAACGTTCTGATCGCTGCCGGCAATTCGCGCGACGGGACATTGATCGAGCCATGCCGGCGGCTTGCCGACGACAGCGCGCCCATCGTGCGCGGCATGGCGGCCTGGGCCCTGGGTCGACTGATGACGGCTGGCGAGTTTGCGCTATTTGCGGCAGAAAGGCCGGACGATCTCGACGAAGAGGTGCGCGAGGAGTGGCGCGCTGCAAGGATGATGTCATGCACACAATGATTTTCGGCTGCGGCTATTCCGGCACAGCCATCGCCAAAAGCTTTTCGGGCCCGCAAAACACCGTCGTCGGTACGACGCGCGCCGAGGAAAAGCGCTTGGTCCTTGAACGGCAAGGCATTTCGGGCCTGGTGTTCGACGGCGAAAAGCTGGAACCGCGCCTTCTCGACGAAATGAGGAAGACGACCCACCTCGTGCAGTCGATTGCGCCCGGGCAGGCGGGGGATCCACTGATCCGGCTGGCGGGCGAGCGCATCGCGACGCTGATGCCCGAGCTGCAATGGATCGGCTATCTTTCGACCGTCGGCGTCTATGGTGACCACAAGGGTGCATGGATCGACGAGGATACATCGATAAGGCCCGTGTCCGGCCGATCCGTCGAGCGGGTGGCCGCAGAGGACGGATGGATGTCCATCGGCGACAAACTCGGGGTGCCGACAGCCGTGCTGCGGCTCTCCGGTATCTATGGTCCGGGCCGCAACGCATTCTGTAATCTCGAAAAGGGTACAGCACGCAGGCTCGTGAAACCGGGCCAGGTATTCAATCGCATTCGCGTTGAAGACATCGGCGCCGCCAGCCGTTTCCTCGCAGATCGCGGCATTGGCGGCATCTTCAATGTCACCGACGACGAACCCGCCCCACCGCAGGACATCGTGGCGGAAGCGGCAAAGCTCATGGGCATTGCCCCGCCGCCGGAAACACCGTTCGAGACGGCCGAACTATCCCCCATGGCGAGATCCTTCTATGGGGAGAACAAGCGTGTATCGAATAGCCGGCTGAAGGCGCTGGGCTTCCACTTCAGCCATCCCGAGTACCGCGCATCGCTTGCCGAACTCTGGTCATCCGGTCGCTGGCGCGGCTGAAATCGCGTTCGCCCATGGGCGAGCGAATGAATTCTTTCGCGTCATGATTGAAGAGACCCGCATTTTCTCTCAAGCGCAACGCACGCGACATCGCTGGAAAATTCATGGATCGCATGCGATCAAAGGGTTGAATTTTCCTACTTAGAAGCTTTTCTGGATGAAAAGTGCTGACAGCAAAGGTTAACGGCCTCTAAATTTGCGCAACTAAGGCAACGAATATGACGCTCGCGCAAAAGAAATTTCAGAAATATCGTGATCTCCCCGCCCGCGCCTGAGCCGGCAGAATAATCATCTGATTTCTCGCTGATTCCATTCATTTTTTTCCAAAAAACAGACAATTTGATTTACATCTTCTTTTATCGGCTTCACAACGAATATTACAGACTGTAATACTCCGTGATCGATTGCAGCACTTTTTCGCCATTTTTCGCCGGATTTAAGCCCCTCGTCGTTCAAGCACGGCGCTCAACAACGTCGAGGGTAAATCTGTTTTGAATATTATCTCCCGCATTCTAGCGATCACCGCAACTATATCAGCTTGCGTTGTTATCAATCCTATTACAGCATCGGCAGCAACGGGCTGTGGAGGCGCATCCTGGTATGCAGCACATTCCAAGACCGCTTCCGGCGAACGCATGAATGCTTCGACGCTGACCGCTGCCCATCGCTCGCTGGCCTTCGGGACCCGTATCCGCGTTACCAACAAGAACAACGGCAAGACGGTTGTCGTCCGCGTCAACGATCGCGGTCCATTCATCCGCGGACGTGTCCTCGACCTCTCCCGCGCTGCCGCACAGGACATCGGCATGGTTGCTTCAGGCACCGCCAGCATCTGCTATTCGGTCGTCACCTGAGCCACGTGTCTGCTCCAAAGCTTGCTCTCCGCGTAAATCGCGGCTACCTAGCCGCTTGAGACAGCCCCTTGCTGGCAAACCGACGTTGGTCGAGTACGTCACGGGGACCTAGAGATATGCGGGAGAAGAGTACATGCGTCTGGGCGGCAGGCTTCAAGGGGCCATTGAGATCCTTGCCGACATCGAGGCCCGCAAGCGACCTGTCGCCGACGCGCTAAAGGACTGGGGATTGGGTCACCGTTTCGCCGGATCGGGCGATCGGGCTGCAATCGGAAATATCGTCTACGACGCACTTCGCATGCGTCTATCCCATGCCTACCTCATGGACGATGACGGCCCTGCCGCTCTTGCCCATGCCGTTTTGTTTCGCCAATGGGGCGTTACGCCCGAAAGCCTGGCGTCAGAGACGGAGGGCGACCGCTTTGCGCCCGAACCGCTGAGCGATGCCTCGGTTGCCGCATTTGCAAGCCGCTCACTCGCCAATGCCGAAGGCTATATCCAGGGCGACATCCCTGAATGGACGCAGGCGTCGTTCGAAACGGCATTTGGTTCCGACTGGCTGGCCGAGGCAAAATCGCTGGCCGAGCGTCCCACGCTCGATCTCCGCGCTAATGCACTCAAGTCTTCCCGGGAAAAGGCTGCCAAGGCGCTGGAACGGGTGGGCGCCCACCCCGCGAAGATCGCCCGATACGGCATCCGAATTGCCGCAGGCGAAGGTGCTTCCCGTCTCCCTAACGTCACGGCTGAGCTTTCGTTCCAAAAAGGTTGGTTCGAAGTCCAGGACGAAGGCTCGCAAATCGTTGCAGATCTGGTCATGCCGGCGGAAGGCGATCAAGTTCTCGACTATTGCGCCGGCGGCGGCGGCAAGACACTCGCAATGGCTGCTGCGATGAACAACAAGGGCCAGGTGCATGCCTACGATTCCGATCGGAAGCGACTAGCGCCCATCATCGAGCGTCTCAAGCGCGCAGGCACCCGCAACGTTCAGGTGCACGACGACAAGACCAGTCTTGCCGCACTCGTCGGTCGCTTCGACAAGGTATTGGTCGACGCTCCCTGCACCGGGACCGGCACTTGGCGGCGTCGGCCGGACACTAAATGGCGATTGACGCAGAAGAACCTCGACGAGCGGATCGGCCAGCAGCACGACGCCCTGTTACAGGCATCTGAATATGTCCGGCCGGGCGGTATTCTTATTTATGTGACCTGCTCGGTACTTCCGGAAGAAAACGAGGCTCAGGTCCAGCGCTTTACCACCGACAATCCACAATTCGAGATCATCGAGTCGCTGAGTTCGTGGACAGCGCTGTTCGGTGCTGACGCACAGCAGCCGCGCTCGTCGGATGGCAAGACGATCACGCTGACGCCGGCCTCCACCGACACAGACGGCTTCTTCTTCTGCCGGATGCGTCGCAATCCGTAATTCAATCCACCCGCAGCGGATATTGATGTCGCGGCGGGATGGCATGATGCAGAACGGCAATGGCGATCAATGCCAGCGCGCCGACCACGACGACGGTGAATAACAGACCCGCCGAAAGGTGGGAGGCGAAGGCCACCAACGGCACCGCGCCGGCCGGCGGATGGGTAACGCGCAGCAATTGCATGGCTCCGATCGCTACGCCCACAGCGATGGCCGCCGTCCACCAGAGGCCGGGCGCAACGGCCATGGCGAGGCTGCCGATGGCGGCGGCAATGAGATAGCCGCCGAACACATTGGCAGGCTGGGCCAGCGGGCTTTTCGGCTGTCCGAATATCAGCACGGCCGTGGCGCCGAACGGTGCGATCAGCAGCGGAATTCCCGTCATGATCGCCAACGCCCCGACGGCAAGCATGCCGACGCAGGCGCCGATACCGGCCTTTAACTGCCCGTGCCAGTGGCCCCTGGGCTCGTGGCGGTGAATGAAGTGTCTTAAATGGCGATGGATCATAGCAGACTTCTAAAGTTTCGGCTTGAATAGCGTTTTGCGCCGCAACGCCCTGCTTTGCAAGCAAAGGCATTTCGCATTTCGGGCATCCTAGGGACAGGCCACGCTTAAATTCATTCCAAACTAGAGTGTTTGACACCACTTTATTTTTCGGCCATGAAGCCATCGCCCCAGTTTCCGATGGCGCAGACAGTCGCTGTAGAGGATTACGATATTGAAAATCAGATTTTACGCCGCCCTGGCGCTCGCCGCTACCTCCATGACCGCCTACGCACTTCCAGCCCGCGCTGCCGTCGATGAGGCTGCCATCGTCAAGCATTATGCAGACGTCGCCCATGCGAAGTACGAGGATTCGCTGACGCTCGCAAAGGCGCTCGACAAGGCCATCGATGCGCTGATCGCGACGCCGAGCAAGAAGACGCTCGACGCTGCCCGCGCTGCCTGGATCAAGGCCCGCGTTCCCTATTCGCAGTCGGAAGTGTACCGCTTCGGCAACAAGATCGTTGACGACTGGGAAGGCGACGTGAACTCCTGGCCGCTGGACGAAGGTCTGATCGACTATGTCGACAAGTCCTACGGCACAGAAAGCGACGAAAATGCCCTTTATGTCGCAAACGTCATCGCCAACAAGACGATCAAGATCGATGGCAAGGACGTCGACGCGTCGCATCTGACGCCTGAGTTCATCACCTCGCTGAACAGCGCAGGCAAGGTCGACGCGAATGTCGGCACCGGCTACCACGCCATCGAATTTCTGCTGTGGGGCCAGGACCTGCACGGCACCGGCCCGGGTGCCGGCGAACGTCCAGCCACGGACTACGACGTGAAGAACTGCACCGGCGGCAATTGCGATCGCCGCGCCGAGTATCTGAAGTCGGCATCGACCAAGCTGGTTGCCGATCTCCAGACCATGACCGACGACTGGGCGCCCGATGGTGCTGCCACCAAGGAAGACGAGAAGGACCCGAAAGCCGGTATCGTTGCCATCCTGACCGGCATGGGCTCGCTCTCCTATGGCGAGCTGGCTGGCGAACGCATGAAGCTCGGCCTGCTGCTACACGATCCGGAGCAGGAGCATGATTGCTTCTCGGACAATACCTACAACACCTATAACAACGACATCGTCGGCATCCAGTCGGCCTACACCGGCAACTACACGCGCATCGACGGCACCAAGATGAAGGGTCCCTCGCTACACGAGCTGGTGGCCGAGAAGGACAAGGCCGTCGATAAGGAAATGATGGCCAAGTTCGCCCTCACCCAGAAGGCGGCCGATGCCATGGTCAAGCGTGGCGAGACCGTCGAGAAGTACGACCAGATGATCGGCGAAGGCAACGCCAAGGGCAACGCCGTTGTCCAGAGCGTCATCGACGGGTTGCTGGATCAGACCAAGAGCATCCAGCGGGTTATCGCTGCGCTCGACGTCGGGACGGTCAAGCTCGAAGGTTCTGACAGCCTCGACAACCCCGGCTCCGTCTTCAAGAAGTGATGAAGGAGGGCGGTGGCGCGATACCGCCGCCCTTTCGTCCGTTATGAAAGACCATTCTGGCCGTCGCATTTTCACCGTCACACTGCTGGCTGCTGCGCTTGGCTGCAGCGGATTGCCGGTGGCTGCCGACGGGATTGACGCTCCTGCGGTCCGCACCGACCTGACGCCGGAGCAATTGAAGCGCGTGCAGGCCGTGACCCGCCCGACGACGGACTTCTCCCGGGCAGAGACCTACGAGACGATGGAAAGCGGCGCCGGGACGTCGACTGCTGCCGTCAACGATCAGGCCTTCTCCCAGCCTCCGACCACTCTCGATCCGGCACGCGGGCTCGATTTTCATCTCGGCAATGCGCTGTTCCGCCAGCTCTGGGTCTCCTCGCCGTCATCGACCCAGGCGGCCGATGGCCTCGGGCCGCTGTTCAATGCCCGCTCCTGCCAAAGCTGTCATATCAACGACGGCCGTGGCCACCCGCCGGAGACTTCGGGCAGAGCTGCCACCATGTTCCTCCGGCTGGCTCGGCCAGCAAGAACGGCCGAGGAGCGCCAGGCCGTGGCGGACTCCCGTGTCGTCAACTTTCCCGACGCGACCTATGGCACCCAGCTTCAGGACACGGCAGTGCCCGGGCTTGCCGGCGAGGGCCAGGTCGCTGTCGCCTACACCGAGCATTCTGTCACCCTGGCAGGTGGCGAGACGGTATCGCTGCGACAGCCGCGCTATTCCGCCACCGATCTGGCCTATGGTCCGCTTGAGCCAGATACAACGCTCTCGGCGCGCGTCGCCCCGGCCATGCTCGGGCTCGGGCTGATCGAGGCCATTCCGGATGCCGATATCCTGGCGCATGCCGACCCAGACGACCGCGACCATGATGGCATTGCTGGCAAGGCGGCGATCGTGCGGGACAACAGGACCGGCAAGCTTGCGCTCGGACGCTTCGGCTGGAAGGCGCAGAATGCCACGGTGCGCGACCAGTCCTCGGCTGCCCTCGAAGGCGATATCGGCATATCCAACCCCGACAGGCCGAACGCCTATGGCGATTGCACCGCCCGGGAGCCGCAATGTCTGGCCATGCCGGATGGCGTGCAGAAGCGCCTCGGCCCGACGGAAGCGCCTGAGGCAGTGCTCGATCTCATGACGTTCTATTCCGAGAACCTCGCCGTGCCGGCCCGCCGCAAGCCCAGCGATCCGACCGTGCTGCACGGCAAGGAGATGTTCTATCAGTCCGGCTGCATTGCCTGCCACACGCCGAAATTCGTCACCCGCAGCGATGCCGGCACCGAGGCGCAGTCCTTCCAGCTGATCTGGCCCTATTCCGATTTCCTCCTCCACGACATGGGCGACGGTCTCGCCGATGGTCAACCTGTCGGCGTGGCGAGCGGCAAGGACTGGCGCACGCCTCCGCTGTGGGGCATCGGCCTGACGAAAACCGTCAGCGGCCATACCTTCTTCCTGCACGACGGCCGGGCGCGCAGCCTGACCGAAGCCATACTCTGGCATGGCGGCGAGGCGACAAAAGCGCGCGACGCATTTGCAACCCTGTCGAAAGACGATAGGCAAGCCCTGATCACCTTTGTGGAGTCCCTGTGATGCGCCCTTGGAAATTTCTCGCTGCTGCCCTGCTGATGACAAGCGCTGCTATGCCGGCCGGTGCAGAGACGCCGGCGCCCGGCCCCATGAACGACGCGGCGGTCCCCGGCGTTATGCAGAAGGCCGTCGATGACGTCATCCGCCCCGGCTACACAAGGATGCACGCGTCCTCAAATGCGCTTTCGACCGCGATAACAGGTCTTTGCAAAAATCCCTCGGTGCAGGCGGAAACGATCGCTAAAGCTGCCTTCACCGACACCATCACGGCGTGGTCCATGATCGAGATCGTCCAGGTTGGCCCGGTTCTCGACAAGAACCGCTTCGAGCACATCCTGTTTTACCCCGACCGCAAGGGCATCGGCATGAAGCAGGTGCAGGCGCTCATCGCCAAGGCCGACGAGAAGGACACCACAATTGCCGATGTTGCCGCCAAGAGCGTCGCGCTGCAGAGCCTGACGGCGCTGGAATACGTGTTGTATGGCAATGGCTCCGAGACGCTTGCTACCGATAAAAACGGCTTCCGATGCCGCTACGGTGCGGCCATCGCCGGCAATATCGCGCAGGTCTCCGGCGATATTTCAGCCGAATGGGACGACCCGAAGGGCGTACAGGCCTCCTGGAAGACACCGGGCAAGACCAGCGACGATTTCATGGACAACAAGGAAGCCATCACCGCTCTGCTCGGCATCCTTGTCCACGGGGCTGAGAACGTCCGCGACCAGCGGCTGGAGACCTTCTACAAGGGCGACCCTGCGGCGGCCCGACCGCACATGGCCATCTACTGGCGCTCCCGAAACACCTGGCCCTCGGTGAAGGCCAACCTCGAAGGCTTGCAGGCTCTGTGGCAGAAAGCTGGCATGACCGACCTCCTGCCGCCGGCCAAGCATGACATCGCTGCGAAGATAGACACGAGACTGAGCCAGTTGATCGCCACCGCAGGCTCGATCAATCCCGATATCGAAGCCGCCATCGGCGACCCCACGGAGCGCGGCAAGATCGATACGCTGCTCGCCGAAGCCCGGTTGCTGGCGACCGATCTCTCAGACGGCTATGGCGTGGACATCGGTCTGTCGGCCGGCTTTTCGTTTGCTGACGGAGACTGAGGCCTTGCGCAGCGCGCTCATCGATCGCCGACAATTCGTCAAGGCTGCCGGGATCGGTTTCCTCGCATGCCTCCGGCCAGACGCGCTGATGGCGCTGGAGCGGGCCGATGCGGTCTATGCATCCGGCATCCGCGCAGCCGACGGCTCCTTCGCCGTGGCGACCGTGACCGAGCGCGGCGAGATCGTCGATCGCGTGGCCCTTCCCGCCCGCGCCCACGGCATGGCCTTTTCGAAAGCGACCGGCCATACCGTAGCCTTCGCCCGCCGCCCCGGCACCTACGCGATGATTTTCGATCCTTTAGGCAAGGCCGAGCCTATCGTTATCGCCGCCGCAGAAGGGCGCCATTTCTACGGCCATGGGACATTTTCTCCGGACGGCCGGTTGCTCTATGCCAGCGAGAACGACTTCGACAACAACCGCGGCGTCATCGGCCTCTACGACGCCCGCAATCGGTTCTCCCGCATTGGCGAATACCAGACCTTCGGCACCGGGCCGCACGACATGACGGTGTCGGACGACGGCCGTCTCATCGTCGTCGCCAACGGCGGCATCGAGACCCATCCGGAATTCGGCCGCACGAAGCTCAATCTCGACCACATGGAACCGTCGCTGACGCTGATTGACGCGGCCACCGGAGCATTGGTCGAAAAACACGGCCTGCCGGCGGAATATGCCCAGGTGTCGACGCGTCACGTGGACATAGATGCCAGTGGCAGGATTTGGTTTGCCTGCCAGTACGAGGGCCCGCGCAATTCGCTGCCGCCTCTCGTCGGTCACTTCGCAAAGGGCGAGGATCTGACGTTCGTGACGCTGCCCGACGACACGACGCGGGCACTCGGCAACTATGTCGGCGCCATTGCCGTCAACCGGCATGAACATCTGGTCGGCGTTACCTCGCCGGTCAACGGCACAGCCGTGACACTCGACGGCCGCACGGGTGTCGTATTGAAAGTCGAGAGCATCGACAATGCCGCCGGTATTGCGCCCGGGGCGGATGGCTTTGCAGTCTCCTCCTACGACGGCACTTTCGGTGGTGCCCGTAGCGATGTTTCCTGGGACCAGCATATCGTGAGGATCGGCCGGCCGGTGTAGCCGGTTGCCTCGGGCAAACGAGTTGCCCCAAACTCAGCCAGCTGCCGCATACTCGGCCTGCTCTGCAGCAACTGCGGCTGCCGCCGTCTTCGCCGCCGCACGCAGCCACGCATCGCCGCGCGCATCGAGATCGGCGAGGATGGCCGGGATGACGGACGCGTCGTTCGAATGGCAACTGGCGATCTCGAAACCCATGAGGTCGAGCATGTTCGGCATAAGCAGCATGTCGAGATCGCCATCGACCTCGATCTTGCGGCTGTTCGGCGAAAGGCGGCGAACAAGGAGGTCTCCCGTGATCCTGTATTGCGGATCGGGAGAACGGGCCCGGCCGTCAGCGATAATTCCGGCATGAATGGCGGTGTTGGCGGGGTCGTGGCGCAGCGACCAGGCGGACATGGCGAGCGCCTTGACTTCCCTGAGGACCGGGCCACCGCGCCAGTAATCCACCATCGCTACAAAGCGTGGACGACCAAGGCTTCCCGTGCCGGCAGTGCGGGGCTTGATAACAAAGTCACGCGTATGCTCTGGCATCGAACCATGGAGCACTTCCAGGTATTTTTGCCGCGGCGGTGCGGTGCAGGCCGGCAATTCTGTAAATTTCTCCCAGAAATCCTTACGCTCGCCATTGGACAACATGACGGCCTTTCGCAGCCACTTGTAGTCCCGCTCGAGGATAACGGGCATCGACCTACCTAGTCCGCGTCGGTAGCCGGCAAGGATAGCAGCGGCAATGGCAGTGGTAGAGGGCGAGCTTGCCTTGCGGGCAAGAATGGCACTTGTCGTCAAGCGAACGAGATCGAGCACATAAGGCATGGTCGCTGCATCATCGAAATCGTTGGCTCCCCATACCAACCGGCCTTCGCAATCGCGCCACGTTCCGAAGTTTTCAAGATGGGTATCGCCGATCGCCAGCACCTCGGGCGCCGACGCCAGTTCGGGGCAGAGGTCGAGGATGGTTTCAGCCCAGCGCCAGTAGGTGGCGCGAAGGAACGCGAAGCTGCCGCTCTTCATCTTCTGGTGCTTCAGGGCGAGATCGGCCTCTACAATTTCTCCCGGCAGCGCCGTCCGCAGCCACGTCTCGTAGGATTCAGTCGACTGCAAGATGCTAGCCATCACACTTTCCATTCTAACTTCGGTCAATTTTCAGAGCCACACGCAACCGTGCAGCCGGGAATGCATACTGGCAAGGTATGACGCTTGGCGGACAGGCGGCGCTACCTTATGTTGGTCGCCATGAACAAAGCATCGACCTATATCGTCTTCATCGTCGCCGTTCTCGGGATAGGACTTGCGATCGGCTTCTTCAATCTGCCTGGTGCCTGGTACCAGTCGCTGGTCAAGCCGCCGTTCAATCCGCCGAACTGGCTGTTCGGCCCTGCCTGGACCACGCTTTACGTCCTCATCGGCATTGCCGGTGCACGCACATGGCTCATGGGGCCAAAGACGGAAGGCATGAAGCTCTGGTTCGTCCAGATGGCACTCAACTTTCTCTGGTCGCCGTTTTTCTTCGGTCTAGAGAAGCCGGTGATCGCGCTCGTCATCATCCTCGGAATGCTGATCGTCATCCTCGCCTTCATCGCCAACCGCTGGCAGCGCGACAGGATTGCGGCGCTGCTGTTCATCCCCTATGCCGCCTGGGTTGCCTTTGCGATGGTGCTGAACGCTTCCATCGCCTATCTCAACTGAAATTGCCCTGTCGCCGCTTGTCTGACACCGGCAGCCATGCCACTTTCCCGTGACCAACGAGGGCATGGCATGAACGATGGCAGCAGCGGCGATTTCAGGCAGCGGATCCGCGACAGCTTCGAGAAGCAGGCAGCGATGGAAACCATCGGCGCCGAGCTCACGCGTGTCCAGCACGGCATGGTCGAGATCGAACTGCCCTTCGACATCAAGCTGACGCAGCAGCACGGTATCCTGCATGCCGGCATCATTTCTGCAGCCCTGGACTCCGCCTGTGGGTTTGCCGCCTACAGCGTCATCGATCCGGAGGCTTCCATCCTGACCATCGAATTCAAGGTCAACCTGATGTCGCCGGGCCGCGGCGAGCGCTTCCTTTTTCGCGGCGAAGTCACCAAGCCGGGCACGACGATTATCGTCGCCGACGGTCGGGGCTACGCCATCGGCGACGGACCTGCCAAACTGATCGCCTCGATGACCGGCACGATGATGGTGATCCGCGGCAGGGAAGGAATTTCGGGATGAGCTTCGAACTGAAATCCGTTTCCGGCAAGACGATCCTGTTCGTGATGGCGGCAGAGGCGGAATACGGGCCGTTCCTGCGCTCCCGCATCGAGCCGCTGATGACCGGTGTCGGGCCGGTCGAGGCAGCGATTGCGCTCACCCGGACGCTTGAGCAGCTCGACGCCCGCGACGAACTGCCAGATCTCGTCGTTTCGCTCGGTTCGGCCGGCTCTGCAACGCTGGAACAGACCGAGGTCTACCAGGTCAGCTCCGTTTCCTACCGCGACATGGATGCTTCGCCACTGGGGTTTGAGCGCGGACGCACGCCGTTTCTCGATCTTCCTGCCTCAGTCGAACTGCCGCTGCGTATCCCGGCAGTGCCGACGGCCAGCCTGTCGACCGGCGGCAACGTCATCTCGGGAGCGGAAGCCTATGCCGCCATCGGTACTGACATGGTCGACATGGAGACCTTCGCCGTGCTGCGCGCCTGCCAGACCTACAGCCTGCCGCTGATCGGGCTGCGCGGCATATCGGACGGCATCGTCGAGCTGCAGCATATCAGCGGCTGGACAGAATACCTGCACATCGTCGACCGCAAGCTCTCCTATGCCGTCGACAGCCTGTTTGCAGCGCTTGAGGACGGTGTCTTCTGGTTCTGAAAGCCCTGCTGCCAAGGACAATCGGGACAATATTTTTAACGCTTGCCGGCATTGCCCGATTGCATGAAGCAAGGCTTTTCTCTAAAGGCTCGCCATGACCCATACAGTTCATCCAGATACCGTTCTCATCGTCGATTTCGGCAGCCAGGTAACCCAGCTAATCGCTCGGCGCGTCCGCGAAACCGGCGTCTATTGCGAGATCGCCCCTTTCCAGTCCGCCGAAGCAGCCTTTCACCGGCTGAACCCGAAGGCGGTCATCCTGTCCGGCAGCCCGGCATCGACGGTCGACGAAGGCTCGCCTCGGGCACCGCAGATTATTTTCGACAGCGGCCTTCCGGTCTTCGGTATCTGCTACGGCCAGCAGGTGATGTGCATGCAGCTTGGCGGCATGGTAGAGAGCGGCCATCACCGCGAATTCGGCCGCGCCTTCCTTGAGGTAAACCAGGATTGCAAGCTGTTCGAAGGCCTCTGGTCTTCCGGCTCGCGCCACCAGGTCTGGATGAGCCACGGCGACCGCGTAACGGCGCTGCCGGAAGGCTTCGAGGTCATCGCCACATCGTCGAACGCGCCTTATGCTTTCATCGCCGACGAGAAGCGCAAATATTACGGTGTGCAGTTCCATCCGGAAGTGGTCCACACGCCTGATGGCGCCAAGCTTATCGCCAACTTCATCCACAACATTGCCGGCCTCAAGGGCGACTGGACGATGTCGGCCTACCGCGCCAAGGCAGTCGAAGCGATCCGTGCCCAGGTCGGCAGCAGCAAGGTGATCTGCGGCCTATCCGGCGGTGTCGACTCCTCCGTTGCAGCGCTGCTGATCCACGAGGCCGTCGGCGATCAGCTGACCTGCATCCTCGTCGACCACGGCCTGATGCGCAAGAACGAGGCGGCCGATGTCGTCGCCATGTTCAAGGAGCACTATAACCTGCACCTGGTGCATGTGGATGCGTCCGACATGTTTATCGATGCGCTGGAGGGCGAAAGCGACCCGGAGACCAAGCGCAAGACGATTGGCCGGCTGTTCATCGACGTCTTCGAGGCCGAGGCAAAGAAGCTCGGTGGCGCCGATTTCCTCGCCCAAGGCACGCTCTATCCTGATGTCATCGAGAGCGTCTCCTTCTCTGGCGGCCCATCGGTCACCATCAAGTCTCACCACAATGTCGGCGGACTGCCCGCCCGGATGAACATGGCCCTGGTGGAGCCGCTGCGCGAACTGTTCAAGGACGAAGTCCGGGTGCTCGGCAAGGAGCTCGGCCTTCCCGACAGTTTCATTGGTCGTCACCCCTTCCCCGGCCCCGGCCTCGCGATCCGCTGCCCCGGTGGCATCACACGCGAAAAACTCGAAATCCTGCGGGAGGCCGACGCAATCTACCTCGACGAGATCCGCAAGGCCGGCCTCTACGACGCCATCTGGCAGGCCTTTGCCGTGCTGCTGCCGGTACAGACCGTCGGCGTGATGGGCGATGGCCGCACCTACGAATTTGTCTGCGCGCTACGCGCCGTCACCTCTGTCGACGGCATGACTGCCGATTTTTACCACTACGACATGGAATTCCTCGGCCGCGCCGCCACCCGCATCATCAACGAAGTCCGCGGCATCAACCGCGTCGTCTATGACGTCACCAGCAAGCCACCCGGGACCATCGAGTGGGAATGAGATCACTCGCCTGGCTGGTTCGTTTGAAGGAAGCTGCCTAAACGTCGATCCGCCAGTCAGCGAACCGAGTAGATTGTCTAGTGTTTCGATCCTATGAGCTCGAACTTAGCGACATAACAAATTTGCGCGCATAGATATATTACAGCTTAGTCCGGTCCGATCCGTCTCACAGCGCTACCGCCCGCTTCATATCATCATGCTCGAATGCGCTTGCCATCCGGGTCACGTCCGCGGAGTGGGCGCGCTTACGTATCGAAGTAAGCGTCTGAGAATGTTTCAAGTCCCTTCGAACCTCTGACCTGCAGACATCTAGCCTGCGAGCAAGCGCAGTCTTGCCGTCCCCGGAGACAGCGGTGCGGCGGTCTTTCTCCCTGATATCCCGCTTGGGATGCGCACTACCCGAGATAGTGGATGTGCGGCCTCTGGGTGTGCGGCGACAGTTCCACCCTGGCGTCGACGGAGAATACGTCGCGCAGCAGCGTCTCCGTCAGCACCTCCTCGGGAGTGCCTGAGGCCACGACCTTTCCTCGCTCCAGGACGATCAGTTCATCGCAGAACATGGCGGCGTGGTTCAGGTCGTGGAGTGCGATGATGCTGGTCATCGGCAGGCTGGAGACGAGCCTGAGCAGGCCGATCTGGTGCTGGATATCAAGGTGGTTCGTCGGCTCGTCGAGGATGAGCTCTTTCGGCGATTGTGCCAGCGCCCTGGCGATCTGGGTGCGCTGCCGTTCACCGCCGGAGAGGCTATGCCAACGGTCCTGGCGCTTCTCCCCCATGCCTGTGCGCGCTAGGGCCGCTTCCACCGCCTCCTCGTCTGCGATCGACCAGCCCGAAAACATCGAACGGTGGGGAAAGCGGCCGAGCTTGACCACATCGATGACCCGAAGACCGGCATTGGTGGTGGCATGCTGCTCCACGAAGGCGACGCGCTGGGCGATGTTGCGACGGCTGACCGTGCCGATGTCCTGCCCGTCGAGTGTGACTTGCCCCGTATCCGGTTGCTTGAGGCCCGCCAGCAGGCGCAGGAGGGATGTCTTGCCGGAGCCGTTGGGGCCGAGCAGGCCCAGCATCTTGCCTGATCGGGCACTGAAAGAGATCCCGTCCAGGATCGTCTTCCTGCCAATGCTCCAGATGAGATTTTCAGCTGCAATGCTCATGATGCCCGCTGGAACCGGTAGAGAATGAAGGAAAATACGGGCACGCCGACGAGCGCGGTGACGACGCCGATCGGTAGCACCTGATGGGGGATCAGCACACGCGAAGCGATATCCGCCAGCACCATGAAGATCGCACCGAAGATGGCGCAGGCTGGCAGCAGCCGGATATGCAGCGGCCCGACGATGAAGCGTGCAGCGTGGGGCACCACGAGGCCGACGAAACCGATCGAGCCGACCATGCTGACGATCGTTGCCGTCATGACCGCCGTCAGGGCAAACAGGACAATCCGGGCGCGACCGACGTTCACTCCCAACGATGAGGCTGTCTCGTCGCCGAAGGCGAAGGCATCCAGCACGCGCGCATAGGCAAGGCAGGCAACTAGCGAGATGCCGATGACGATCGAAACCAGCGTCAGTTCCGGCCAGCGCACGCCGCCAAAACTGCCGAGCAGCCAGAACATCACGTCGCGCGCCTGCTGCGCGTTGCCCGAGGTGGTGACGATGTAGGATGTGGTGGCATTGAAAAGCTGCGAGGCGGCGACGCCAGCAAGGATCGTGCGATCGGCGCCGCCGCGCGCGCCGTTCGACAGTAGCGCCACGAACAGGAAGGCCGCGAAAGCGCCGGCAAAGGCGCCCGAGGATAGCGACACCGCGCCCGATCCGATGCCGAGAATGACGATGGCAACTGCGCCTGTGGAGGCGCCGGCCGAAATCCCGAGCACATAAGGTTCTGCCAGCGGATTGCGCAGCAGCGACTGCATGATGGCCCCTGACAGAGCCAGCCCCGCACCGCAGAATGCCGCCACCAGCGCCCGGCTGAGGCGGTAATCCCAGATCACGGTTTCATGGATGCGGTTGAGTTCGATCGCCGTCATGCCGAGGCGGTTGGTGACAGCGGCAAACGTCGTCGCAAGCGGGATCGGCAGATCGCCGATGCCGACGCTGATGCCGACCACCAGGCCGATGGCGGCGAGCGACGCCAGCACAAGCAGGCTGACTGTCGCCAGCTGTCTTAGAGACCGGCGCGTCACGGTCACTTCAGCAGGCCGACGGCTTTCAGCTGGGTCTCCACCTGTTCGGCACCATAGATGGTGCGGATTGTCGGGTTCATCGCCTGACCGTCCATGACAACGATGGCCTTGTTCCTCACGGCTGCGATCTGGCTGACGGCAGGATCGCTGGTGAGGAACTTGATCTTCGCTTCCGGCTTGTCGAGTTCCCAGCGATTACGGTCGAGATTGGCGACGACGATGACGTCCGGGTTGGCAGCGATGATGCTCTCCCAGCCAAGCGTTGGCCATTCGGCTTCCGCCTCGATTGCGTTTCGGCCGCCCAGCGCATCGGCAATGAAGCCGGATGCGCCGTTCTTGCCGCCGACATAAGCGTCTGCCGAAGGGCTGGGGCTGGAGAACCAGAAGACGTAGGACAGCTTTTTTCCGTCCTTTGAAACGCTGGCACGCAGGGCTGCTTCACGCGTCTTCAGATCGGCAATCAGCGCCTGGCCACGATCTGCGACATCGAAGATCTGGGAGAGCTCGTCGATCTCCTTGTAGAGCAGATCCATGTTCCACAGCTGGTCGCGGCTGCCATATTCGTTCTTGACCTTCTCGGTGCTGAGGCAGGTGCTCGGCGAAAGGTATGTGGGCACGCCGACCTTGTCGAAATCCTCGCGCTTGGCGACCTTGCTGCTCGGCCCGATCAGGCTCGGCAGGGCGGCGGCCACAAAATCGGGATTTTCGGCGAGGATCGATTCAAAGGTCGGGAACTCTACCGTCAGGAGTTTTACCTTGGCGTTGGCCTCGGCGAGCTGGGGAAGGACCTTGCTCGGCCAGAACGCGGTACCTGCCATCCTGTCCTGCAGGCCGAGCAGCAGCATGATCTCGGCGCTGTTTTGCCCGAGCCCGATAGCCCGCTGCGGCGCCTTGCTGATCGTGATCTTCGCACCGCAATTGTCGATCGTAAGCGGATATTTCGTTGCCGCGGCGAGCGCCGGCTGGCTGACGAAAACCTGCACGAGGCAGACGCCAATTGCGGTCAGGAACGATCTGAATACGGTCACGGAAAACATCCTGCTCTTGGCCTTGCGGCAATGTGAGATTGTCAGCGCGGTATAACCATTCCGTCGGGATAAAAACAAGAGTTGTGCGCTCATATTTACTCCAGTTTAGCAGCACCACCTCAGCTGCCTGCCCGATTCATACCGAAAGCGCTTGTCGGCGGGGGAGCCTGCTTGCTATTGAACCTCTCGTCATCAGCCAGGGAGCCGCATCTATGGACGTTACCGAGATCGTCATCGAGGGCGATACGCCGGGCATCGCCTGGAAGCTGCCGGTGCTGCATTTTGCCGGCTCCGATGCTTCTGCGCCAAAGGTCTATATCCAGGCGGCGCTGCATGCCGGCGAATTGCCGGGAACCGCGCTGTTGCATTTTCTCTGCGAGAAACTGCGGGCGGCGGAGGCCAGCGGCGGCATCCAGAGCGACATCGTCGTCGTCCCGCATGCCAATCCCATCGGTGCTGCCCAATCGCTGTTCGGCGGCATGGAAGGCCGCTTCGAGCTCGGCTCGCGCACCAATTTCAACCGTGACTTTCCGCTGATCGCACTTGGCGACCGCGACAAGTTGCTGGAAAACCTCGACCGCCTGCCGGCCGTGGTGCGGCTGAAGCGCCAGCTGATCCACATGGCGCTCGGCGCAGATCTGGTCATCGATCTCCATTGCGATGATGAATCGCTGCAATACGCCTATATCGACAGCGCCTTCTGGCCGGAGTCTTCCGACCTTGCCGCAGCGCTCGAGATGGAGGCGGTGCTTTTGTCCGACGGGGAAAGCTCCGCCTTCGAGGAGGCGGTGAGCTATGCCTGGAAATACGAGGTGCCGGGCGAAAAGAAGCAGCGGCTCCCAGGGAAACTGTCGGTGACCGTCGAGCTGCGCGGTACCCGAGACGTCTATCCCGAGATGGCGAGAAAAGATGCCGATGGCCTGTGGAATTTCCTTGCAGCCCGCGGCATCGTCCGCGACGACGATGTCCGTCTTTCCGCCTTTACCGGGCCGGCCGTTCCGCTCGACAATATCGAAATGATCCGAACCCCTGTCGCCGGCACGGTGCTCTTCCACCGCAATATCGGCGAGCGCGTTGAAAAGGGAGACCTTCTGGCGACGATCATCACTGCACCCGGCATGCCCGACAGTACGCTGGATATCGTCGCGCCGCAGGGCGGACTGATCGTCACCCGCGTCTCCGACCGCCTGGTGCGGCGCGGCGCAGACCTCATGAAGATCGGCTGCGACGCCCCGAGCAGCGTCGTTCGCAAGCCCGGCACATTGGAGGACTGAGCGTGAGCGTCACGATCTACGGTATCAAGAACTGCGACACGATGAAGAAGGCGCGCAGCTGGCTGGACGCCCACGGCATCCCGTACCGTTTCCATGACTACAAGGCCGAAGGCATCGACCGCGAACATCTGCAAGGCTGGATCGGGCAAGCCGGCTGGGAGACGTTGCTCAACCGCGCCGGTACCACCTTTCGCAAGCTCGACGAGGCCGACAGGACCGGTCTCGACGCCGAAAAAGCCATTGCGCTGATGCTGGCCCAGCCCTCGATGATCAAGCGGCCGGTGCTGGAAGCTGAGGGTAAATTGCTGGTGGGATTCAGGCCTGGCGAATACGACGCCCTTTTCAAGGTTTGATCCATGTCAAAAACCACCCGGGCGACGCAGGTCCTTAGCCAGGCAAAGATCGCTTTCACTACCCATGTTTACGACTACGACCCGAACGCCGAGCGTATCGGACTGCAGGCGGCGGAAGCCTTGGGTGAGGAGCCGCATCGGGTTCTGAAGACGCTGATGGCGGAAGTCGATGGCAAGCCGGTTTGCGTTGTCGTACCCTCGGATCACGAAGTCAGCATGAAGAAGCTGGCCGCTGCCTTCGGCGGCAAGCCGGCCCATATGATGAAGCCTGTCGATGCCGAGCGGCTGACCGGCTACCACGTTGGCGGGATCAGCCCTTTCGGCCAAAAAAAGCTCGTGCCGACGGCCATCGAAGTCAGTGCCATGGACGAGGCCTATGTTTTCATGAACGGCGGACAACGCGGCCTGCAAGTTCGGCTCGATCCGAAGGATGCTCTGGCGGTTTTGAAAGCCGTTGCCGTGCCGCTGGTCGCCTGATTTTTTTCTGCCGATACCGCTGGCGATTTGGCAGCCAGCAAGCTTCATTTTCGCCGCAATGGGGTTTAAGTCTTCTGCCTTCGCATTTCCCAGCAGGCAGGTTCCCATGACATCCGTTTCCCAGAGCGCCCACACCATTGATCCCGTCAAGCTCGACAAGCTTGCCGAAGTGGCCATCAAGGTCGGATTGCAGCTGCAGAAGGGCCAGGATCTGGTCATCACCGCGCCGGTCGCCGCCATGCCGCTGGTCCGCCGTATTACCCGGCACGCCTATATCGCCGGCGCCGGGCTGGTGACCTCCTTCTATGCCGACGAGGAAGCAACCCTTGCCCGCTATGAAAACGGCAGCGACGAAAGCTTCGACCGCGCCGCAGGCTGGCTTTATGACGGCATGGCCAATGCCTTTGCCAACGGTGCTGCCCGGCTCGCCGTCTCCGGCGACAACCCGATGCTGCTTTCCGGCCAGGATCCGGCCAAGGTAGCCCGTGCGAACCGCGCCAATTCGACGGCATACAAGCCGGCGCTCGAGAAGATCTCCAATTTCGACATCAACTGGAACATCGTTTCCTACCCGAACCCATCCTGGGCACGACTGGTATTCCCCAACGACCCCGAGCCGATTGCGGTTGCCAAGCTCGCCAGGGCGATCTTTGCCGCCTCGCGCGTCGATGTCGAGGATCCGATTGCCGCCTGGGCGGAGCACAATACCAACCTGCGCGTCCGCTCCAGCTGGCTGAATGACCAGCGCTTTGAAAGCCTGCATTTCGTTGGCCCGGGCACCGATGTCACCATCGGTCTTGCCGACGGCCATGAGTGGCATGGCGGCGCCTCGACGGCGAAGAACGGCGTGACCTGCAACCCGAACATCCCGACGGAAGAGGTTTTCACCACGCCGCATGCCCTGCGAGTGGACGGCTACGTCTCGAGCACCAAGCCGCTGTCGCATGGCGGCACGCTGATCGACGATATCCGGGTGAAATTCGAAGCGGGCCGGATCGTCGAGGCCAAGGCCAGTCGTGGCGAGGAAGTGCTCAACAAGGTGCTCGACACCGACGACGGCGCGCGACGGCTGGGTGAAGTGGCACTGGTGCCGCATTCGTCGCCGATTTCCGCCAGCGGCATCCTGTTCTACAACACGCTGTTCGACGAGAACGCATCCTGCCATATCGCGCTTGGCCAGTGCTACTCGAAATGCTTCCTCGACGGCGCGTCGCTGACGCAGGAACAGGTCAAGGCGCAGGGCGGAAATTCCAGCCTGATCCACATCGACTGGATGATCGGCTCGGACAAGGTAGACATCGACGGGGTAAAGCCGGACGGCACGCGCGTACCTGTGATGCGCAAGGGCGAATGGGCCTGATTTAAGAGCGTTGCGCGCGTCATTTCGGCCCTTGGGCACGAGACGCGCGCTGGCTTGCCCAGACGCTGGCCAGCACGACGGCAACACCGGCCAGTTGCACCGCATCGAGTGCTTGTCCCAGCAGGCTCCAGCCGAGAAGGACTGCCACGAGAGGGCTCAGGAAGCCTAGCGCTGATGCCGCCGGCGCGCCGATGAGGCGGAGGCCGCGAAACCACAGGATATACGTGAAGGCCGCGCCGACCAGCCCGAGATAGAGAAACCCGGCAAGATTTGCGATCGTCAGCGGCGGCAAACCCGGCTCCAGCAGAAGTGCCGCAGGTGCCAGCATCAGACCGCCAGCTGTGAGTTGCCAGGCCGTGAAGGTCAGCGGTGATACAGGCGGCTTCCAGTGGCGACTGAGGACCGTGCCGAAAGCCATTGAGAGAGCGCCGGCAAGTCCCGCAGCGATGCCGATAGGATCGAGCGACGCACCCGGCCGCAGCACCAGCAGTGCGACGCCGCAAAGTCCCGCCATGCCGGCCACGATGGCAATTGGGCGCACCGAGGTGCCCATGACGAGGCGCGAGAGGCCGATGACGATCAATGGCTGCACCGCTCCCACGGTCGCGGCCACGCCGCCGGGCAAGCGGTAGGCGGAGACGAAGAGAAAAGCCCAGAACAGCGAGAAATTGAGCAGACCGAGCACGAGGCTTTTCCACCACCATGCGCCCTGCGGCAATTCCCTCACCATTACCAGCAGCAGAAGCCCTGCCGGCAAGGCACGCAGCGTCGCTACCGTCAGCGGCACTCCTGCCGGCAGCAGTTGCGTCGTGACGATGTAGGTCGAACCCCAGATGGCGGGAGCAAGCGCCGTCAGGCCAATATCGCGGAGGCGGGACACGGCATATCTCTATTTATCTTGACTTCAAGATAGATCCATAAATCTTGACGTCAAGATAAATTTTGCCATAGTGGCTGCATGGATCATGTCGATAGAATTCTGGAACAGTGGAGCCGAGAGCGGCCGGATCTGGACACCGCGGCCATGGGCCTGCTGGGGCGTCTCGGTCGCCTTCACAGCCATCTCATGCGCGAGGTCGAGACGACCCTTGCCGAACATGGCCTGTCACCCGCGAGCTTCGACGTTATGGCGACGCTCCGGAGAGCTGGTGCACCCTATCGTCTTTCTCCGGGCGATCTGATCGCCGCCACCATGGTGACGTCAGGAACCATGACAAACCGCATCGACCAACTGGAGAAGCAGGGCCTTGTCGCCCGCCTTTCCAACCCGCAGGACGGCCGAAGCGTGCTGATAGGCCTAACGGACAAGGGACTGTCGGTGATCGAGGATGCCGTGACGGCGCATGTGGCGAACCAGCAGAGGATCATCGCATGCCTTAGCGCGGAGGAGTTTGCAGCGCTGGACGGACTTCTTGCTCGCTATCTCGCGCATTTCGAAAGGGCCGCTGTGGAGTAGCGACGCAAATCTCAGAACAAGGTACCCTGTTTCTCACCATCGGCAGGTATCGCCGCCGGTTTTGCGGCGCGCTTCTTCGTCGGAGGAACAGGCGCGGCGGGCGGCGGCATCGTATCCATCCCCTCCCCTGCGGTGGCAGCCACACGGCCGTCTGCAAACTCCAGCGAGATCGCCTGGCCGGCCGAGATCAGCGCTGCCGACGAGAGCGGGCGATCCTCCTCATCGCGCACGACAGCATAGCCGCGCTTCAGGACATTCTTGTAGGACAGCGACTGCAGCATGCGGTCCTGCGCAGAGATGGCACCCTTGGCCATGCTGAGCCTGTGCAAGATGGCAGTATCGGAATGCCGGCCGAGATTGGCCAGGCGGTCGCGAAAGCTGCGGGTCTGGGCGGTCAACCGCGCGGGCACGCCGCGCATCGCAACATCGGCGTTGGAAATACGCTTGTGGCCGTCGAGGAGCAGGCGCTCGACGCGACGCTCGGCGCGCACCATCCGCTCGTTGAGTTTCTGACGCTTCTCGGCAATCCGGGTCGACAGCACCTCGGGGCGCAAGTGAGCGGCAGCGCGCTCGAAACTGCGGCGCTTGTTGAGGGTATTCAGTTCGAGACCGCGTCCAAGGCCTGCGGCCGTCTCGTCGAAGCGGCGACGCGGCAATGCCAGCAGTTGATCGAGCGACGGAAGGGCGCGCACCAGCGCCCGCACCGACTGGCCGTGATGATCCATATGGCGACGGATGCCTGTCTGCAGACGGGCGGAAAGGCCTGCTGCCTGCGCCTCAAGGTCGGCTTTCACCGGCACGGCCATCTCGGCAGCGCCTGTCGGGGTCGGCGCGCGCACATCGGCCGCATAATCGATCAGCGTCCAATCGGTCTCGTGGCCGACGGCAGAGACCAGCGGGATGGTGCTCTCGGCTGCAGCACGCACGACGATCTCGTCGTTGAAACTCCAGAGATCCTCGAGGCTCCCTCCGCCCCGCGCAACGATCAACACATCCGGACGCGGCATCGCTCCGCCGCGTTCGAACGCATTGAACCCACGGATGGCGTTGGCGACTTCCGACCCGGATCCCTCGCCCTGGACCTTGACTGGCCAGACGAGCACATGCACCGGAAAGCGATCGGCGATGCGGTGCAGAATATCGCGGATGACGGCACCGGTTGGCGAGGTGACGACGCCGATCACCTTCGGCATGAAGGGCAGCGGCTTCTTGCGATCGGCGTCGAACAGGCCTTCGGCGCCAAGCTTGCGCTTGCGTTCCTCGATCAACGCCATCAGGGCGCCGGCGCCGGCCGGCTCCAGGGTCTCGATGACGATCTGGTATTTCGAGGATCCGGGGAAGGTGGTGACCTTGCCGGTGGCAATGACTTCCATACCCTCTTCCGGGCGGAACTTGAGTTTGGAGAAGCTTCCCTTCCAGATGACCGCGTCTATGCGTGAACGGTCGTCCTTCAGCGAAAAATAGGCGTGCCCGGAAGAATGTGGACCGCGATAGCCGGAGATCTCGCCGCGAACCCGCACCTGGTCGAAGGCATTTTCGACCGTACGCTTGATCGAGCCGGACAATTCGGAGACCGAATATTCCGCGAGGTTCGATGGCGAATCATTTTCGAATAAGCTGCTCATGCATTCTTTTAGCGCAACTGTGCGCCAAGATCAGCCATCCGACCGCCTTCACCCGCAGTTTTCAGCCATCCGGCAAGCCATTAACAAGATCAGAAGATTGGGCTTGTCCTGTTATAGAACGACGCAGTTTTCAGCCGTTGCAAACACTTTGAACGAGCTGTTTCAGTGTTTCTTAGTGAGATCCGGGTATATCCGGGACTATCTTCTACAGGAGTTTCCCAGATGGTCTTCGTGGTTGCCTTGGCAATCGGCGTTGCCGTGTCCCTGACACGGTCCGTTGCAAGCATAGTGCTTTCGGCCGCCTTGATAGGTGTCGCCTTCGCTGCCGCGGCATTGCTGTCTCCGGCAGGAGCTTCCCTTGTTTCATTGTTGCTGGCGATTGCAGGCTTCAATTCAGCCTTTGCAGGGCAGGTTGCCCTGCTTCTCCTGCTGCAGAAGCCCCGCGTCGCCTAGGTTGGCCGACGCCATCGGAAAACCGGAATTCAGGGCTGCCTGACGCGAAAGAACTTTATGTCCGGACCCTGTTTTACCGAGAGTGGCTCCAGATAGGCAGGCACGTTACCCTTTGCTAGTTGCGCATAGAGGCCGTCAGGGCTCCGCTGCGAGAGCTTTTCGACTTGCGGATCAATTGCGCAATAGGCAAGCAGCGTCACACCGGCCTGCTGCAACAGGGCCTGCGCATCCTTCGGCGTGGCAAGGCCGATCTTCATTTCCGCCAGCATACCATCGGCGTCCCGATGGTATGGGCCCGACAGCGTACGATGCCGCGTAAAGCGCAGGATCGGTGAGCCCAGGTTGGAGGCCGCGACGACCACGCCCGGATCGAGCGCTGCGAGCGGAGCGAGGGCGTCCTTCGAGGAGCATTTGCTCTGGTCGGCTGCGACATCTGCAATGGCCGGCGTCTTCGAGAAGATATTGCCGACATTGCTATCGGCAAGGCCACCGCCGACCGCCCAGACCGCAGGTACCGAGATCAACACTCCGACCACGTAAAAGAATGCTGCGCGAATGTCCTCGGAATCGGCATTGGAAACACGCCTGAGGTCGAGGACGAAAAGCGTCAGCGGCGGAATGGCGAGCAGGTTGGCAAAGACTGCGCCGCGCACCTGCACCAGCGCAATGATCCAGTTGACCGCGAGCAGCGCCAGCAAAACAGCGTGCAGTTGCGGCCTCTCATGGCGGACAATCCTGAGGACGCAGACCGCGATTGCGAGCAGGCCGACGGCGTAGAACGCGCCAAGCGCTGTCGGTTCTGTAACGCTGAGCGTCACGATGGACTGCGCCTCGCTGACGCTGTTGAGCCAGAGTTCGACCAGCATCGGATCGAGGCCACCCAGCGGGTTACCTAGGCACTGCGGGGCAAGCAGCACTGTGGCGACTGCCACGGCAACACCGTTTGCAACCAAAACTGCAAACCGTGCCTGGCGTGGCAGGTGGCTGGCAAACAGCGCTGAGAGCAGCAGACCCACCCCGCCGACAGCAGTGATGCCGTAAAAGCCGAGCGAAAGATTGTCGCAGGTGACCATGGAATAGAAATGCGGTGGCACCGTTGCAAAGAACGCAGCGCTGATGGCGACGGTCAAGGTCAGCGCAAAGGCTGCGGCGGCCGGTGCGAAAACTTTTCCCTCCCAGGCCCAGAGCGTTGCGACCACGATGCAGGCGACGGCAACGAAAGGCGTCGTTTCGGCGCCTATGCCGATGGCGAGGGCCGAGGCCAGCGCAGCAATGGCGAAGCTCGAGGCTCGAAACCGCTCGTCGACCAGCATGGCGACGATCAGTGCGACAAGGCCAAGTTGGACGTTGTCGTGATCGATCGACCCCGGCAGGTAGCGAACGGAGGTGATGATCAAAAATGCGGTCTGGACGAGCGTGACGTGCAGGCCTGGCAGTCCGCCCAGCCGACGCCCGAGAAGCGCCATGCTGCCCATGAACGGCAACACAAGGAACAACGGCCAGACAGTGACGGCGAGCACCTCTGCCCGCTCCGGGGATACAAACAGACGGAATAAAACGATCAGGCTCGCAATCGGCAAGTCTATGAAGCGGGACCAGTGCATCAGCGTCCCACCGTCGAGGCCTAGCCGGTATTGCATCATGTCGAACCAGCCCTGGCCGCCAAGCAGGTCGCGGACTTCGACGAGGCGCATGGCATCGTCGTTGTCGGCACCGATATAATCGACGGCATTGCGGTTGAGGAACAGCAGGACGAGAATAACCACCAGACTGTAGGCCAGCATCACGAACCAGGCGCTCGACCAGAGCGACGCGGTTGCTGTTTTTCCGTCGATGCCTTCGATCGGCCGCATATCCGTCACACCAGTCATGTCGTGATCCCGTACCCTTACTTGCTGCAGAGACGAAACTACCGTTCCAGCCTCAAGAAAGCGTAAAGTTGCCGGCCATCATCCGTCAGGAAATATTGACAAATTGGTGGGATGGTCAGGGGAGACACTGGTTGCCGAGACGCTTTGTATCGGCCACCGCACCAACGACGTTATGAATGAGCGACCAAGCCGATGCTCCAGCCGTTGACCACCGATATCACCAACCCTCGCCCGGCACCCGATTTCAGCTGCAGCGGTGCAGCATGAAAAAACTGTTTTGGTTTGCCATCGCCGGCAGTATCGGCTTCGTCGTCGATGGTGGCCTGCTGATGCTGCTCCTGCATTTCACCCCGATTGGGCCTTTTGGCGCCCGTGCCATCAGCATTCCGTCGGCGATGCTGGCGACCTGGTTCTTCAACCACAGCTTTACCTTCGAAAAATCCAGCCAGTCGCTGGCCGTCGAGGGGTTTAGGTACGGCTCGGTGGGAGTTGTTTCGGCGCTGATCAATTACGGCATCTATTCCGGGCTGCTGATCACCATCCCGATCCTGCGTCCGACCTTTGCCTTGGTAATGGCCTCGGCGGCGGCGACGGCGTTCAGCTTTTTCGGCTATTCCCGCTTCGTCTTCCGCCGCTGAGTTTTATCGATGGATCAGACTGTTTCCCAGCCGTCTTTTTCGCTGGCGCGGTAGATCGCGTCGATCATCGCTTGGTTCTTCTTCGAGCTTTCCAGCGTCACCACCTCTGAAGCCCCACCGGTAGCAGCATCGGCGAAGGCCTCCGCCTCCAGCTTGTACTGGCGGCTGTCGGGGAAGCGGAAGATCTGCGACTGCCCGTGGCTGCGGTTGGCAAGCTCGACCTCTTCAGCGCCGTAGCGGTCAGCATTGAACGGCGATTTCACCTCGATGAAGCCGTCCGTGCCGTGGAAGACCATGATCTGCCGGCTGGCCATCTGCGTCGAGATGTAGAAGCTCATCTCGAAGTCGCCGAAATCGGCCTTGACGCTGGAGTACATGTCAGTGCCGAACTCGGGATCGCGCTCGGTGACCGCCTGGATGCGCTGCGGCTCCTTGCCCGTGGCAAAGCGTGTGGTGATCGACGGGTAGACGCCGATATCAGGGAGGCCGCCGCCGCCGAGTGCTGGAATGTTTCGCATGTTGCCGGCATCGCGATTAAAATAGGTGAAAGCGCCCTGCACATGCCGCAGGCGGCCGATGGCGCCCTCGGCAAGCAGTTCCCTCACCTTCTTCCAGACCGGCGTATACACCACCATGTAAGCTTCGCTCACCAGCACCTTGTTGCGATCACGGGCAGCAATCAGGCTGTCGATCTCGGCAGCCTTGAGGGCGATCGGCTTTTCGCAGAGCACGTGCTTGCCTGCATCGGCGGCCTTGATCGACCACTCGACATGCTGCGATGTCGGAAGCGGAATGTAGACGGCGTCAATCTTGTCGGAGGCGAGCATCTCCTCGTAGGAGCCGAAGGCGTGCGGAATGGAGAAGCGGTCCGCCATTTCTCGAGCGCGAGCGAGCTCGCGGCTGGCAACGGCGGTGACTACGCAGTTTTCCGCATCCTGAATGGCCGGCACCACGAGTTCGCGACCGATCTTGGCCGTCGACAGAATTCCAAAACGCAACATCGATATCTCCTCATCCTCTTTCGCCTGATCATAGGCAGCGTTGAGGTAGCGCGCAACGGCGGCGGGGCAATTCACCGACGTCCGGTTTCCTTAGCGACGTCCAGGCCCTACATAGGCAGGGCGGCTTAGCGCTGCGCCAATTTTTCAGCGTCCCACTTCATTCAGGAGAGCGGCATGCAGATGCGCCCACTCGGTAAAACAGGACTTTCAATTTCGCCAATCGTCTTCGGCGGCAATGTCTTCGGCTGGACTGCCGATGAGAAGACGTCCTTCGACATTCTCGACGCCTTCTTCGGCGCCGGCTTCAACACCATCGATACGGCCGACGTCTATTCGCGCTGGGTGCCCACCAACAAAGGTGGCGATTCTGAAGAGATCATCGGCAAGTGGCTGAAACAGGGGCATGTGGCGCGCGACAAGGCGATCATCATCACCAAGGTGGGCTCAGAAATGGGCCCCGGCAAAAAGGGCCTGAAGGAAAGCTACATCCTGAAGGCGGTGGAAGATTCGCTGAGGCGGCTGCAGACCGACTACATCGACCTCTATCTATCCCATTGGGCCGACCCGGAGACGCCGTACGAGGAAACTCTGGGTGCCTATGCCAAGCTGCGCCAGCAGGGCAAGATCCGCGCGGTCGGCTGCTCCAATCTCGACGCGGCGCAATTGCAGGCCTCGCTGGATGCTGCAGAAAAGGCCGGCGTCCAGCGCTACGACGTGCTGCAGCCGGAATACAATCTCTATGATCGCGGGAGTTTCGAAGGCCCGCTTGCCGACCTCTGCATGCGTGAAGACATTGGCGTCATCACCTATTTCAGCCTGGCGTCGGGCTTCCTCTCCGGCAAATACCGCAGCAAAGCCGACACCGAGGGCAAGGCACGCCAGGACAGGGTAGCAAAGTATCTGGACGACAAGGGACTTCGAATCCTGTCGGCGCTCGATACCGTCGCCAAGGAGACAGGGGCAACCCCCGCGGAGATTTCGCTCGCCTGGCTGCAGCAGAAAAAGGCCGTGACGGCGCCGATTGCTTCAGCGACCAGCCTTGCGCAGCTGGAGGCTTTGGTGAAGTCTGCGCAGCTGACATTGTCGCCTGAGGCGATGGCCCTGCTCGACAAGGCAGGCGCATAACGAGGACGACGAAATGACGGTGACGATCCGAGAAGCCAGGCCTGAAGACGAGGTCCGCTGGCGCGCACTCTGGGCCGACTACCTCGCTTTCTATGGCGTTGGCATCTCGGACGACATCACCGATCTCACTTGGCGCCGGGTTTTCGACCCGGCGTCGGCGATCTTCATGCGAGTGGCCGTTGTCGATGACGTGGTGATGGGCTTCGCCCTTTGCCTGACCCACGAAGGTACGTGGACCTCAGGTCTCGATTGCTACCTCGAAGACCTGTTCGTCGACGCGGAAGTGCGTGGCAGGGGCGTAGGTCAGGCACTGCTCGACGACCTCGTGGCACTTTCCAAAGCCAGCGGCTGGACGCGGCTCTACTGGCACACGGACGAGACCAACAGCACTGCGCGCAAGCTATACGACCGCTTCGTCCAGAGCGACGGCCACATACGCTATCGCATCACACTCTGATCCGCGGAAAGCCGTCATACGACCGCGAATGATCGTCCAACCAGTTGGCCATACCTTCCCGGGTCAGGATGCCGCGCGGCTCGGCATAGCTGTTGATCGATCGCTTCGGGCGCTCATGCCAAGAAATGTTGACGGCCCAGAGCTTCGGGAAAAATTGCAAGGAGGCGTATGGCAGATGGTCTTGGATCCACCATGCCAGCTTTTGCCAGTCGCCCGGTGCCTGATAGCGATCCCACACCCAGGGGACGACGACGCAGGCCGTCGCGCCCATATAGCCATTGGAATCCCTGAGGTCCCAGACATGGCCGGCGGCGTCATTGCGAGCGCAGTTCAGATTGTTGTCGTTTCCGAACCGGTTAAGCGCCTGCGAGCGGTAGCCTGAGCGAAGATGCAGCCTTCCGAAGGTCGCTTGCAGGGGCTCCAGCAGGTCGGCGCAAAGCCGACTGCCGGCCGCGATGGCAAGGGCGGGGTCATCAGGGATATTGGGGATGCCGTAAAGGCTGTCTATTTCGGAATACAGGAAATCGCGAAGGAAGAAGTTTTCGGACAGCCGCACCCGCCCCAGGTCTTCCAGCCCGCGCATAGATGCCGGTTTTCTCATGCCGCTCTCCTCCCCGCCAGGGTAAGCGGCATTTTCATGCCGGCCACCCGAAATGCTGCATCTCAGCCGCCGACCTTGAAGAAATCGATGAAGGCGCGCAACGCCGGACGCAGTTGCCGGCGGCTCGGGTAATAAAGGAAGGGACCGGGATAGGGCTGGCACCAGTCCTCCAGCACTCTGACCAGCCGCCCGCCGGCCACCTCGTCCTCGACGCGGATGTTGAAGAGATAGGCTAGACCGGCGCCGCTGAGCGCTGCCAGTAGCGCAAGCCTATCCTCACCGACGATGAGCGGCCCGTCGACCGCGACCACCAGAGCCTCTCCGTCCTTGTCGAACTCCCAGCGATAGATCGAGCCGTTCGAAAAGCGGCGCTTGATGCAGCGGTGTGCGACGAGGTCGCGGGGATGGACGGGGATCGGATGCTTTGCGAAATAACCGGGCGAGGCGGCGATGACTGTGCGCATCTCAGGCGAGATGCGCACAGCGATCATGTCGGCATCGAGGCTTTCCTCCATCCGGATGCCCGCGTCATAGCCCTGGTCGACGATGTCGATGAAGCCATCCTCGTTGGCGATTTCCAGCGTGATATCGGGATAGGCATTGAGGAAATCGCCGATGCGGGGTCCAAGCAGGATGTCCGAGGCGAACCGGGGCGCGGTGATGCGCAGGTTGCCGGCGGGCCGGTCGCGCGCGTCGATGGCCGCCTCCAGCGCAATACCGATCTCGTCGAGCGCCGGGCGCAGGCGTTCCAGCAGGCGTTGCCCCTCCTCCGTCGGCGCGACGCTGCGGGTGGTGCGGGCCAGCAGGCGGACGCCGAGGCTCGCCTCCAGGCTGGATATGGCATGGCTAACAGCCGACGGCGCGATCGCCAACTCCTTGGCGGCGTCACGAAAGCTGCGATGGGCGGCCACGGAGGCAAAGACCGCCAGTTGCGAGAGCTGTGTTCTGTTCATTGATCGAAATGATAGAACAGTGCATTGCAATTTGCACCCATATTCAAAAGCTTTCCCGCGCCCTATCTCTTGGGTGTATTGCGTCGCCTGCAGGGCTGACCGTTCCCAAGGAGAGATTTCATGAAGACCCGCAAACTCGGAACAGAACTCACCGTCTCGGCCATCGGCCTCGGCTGCATGGGAATGAGCCACGCCTATGGTGGCCAGGACGAGCAGGATGCCATCCGCACCCTGCATCGCGCCGTCGAGATCGGCGTCACCTTTTTCGACACGGCCGAGGTCTATGGCCCCTTCGCCAACGAGATCCTGGTCGGCAAGGGCCTGAAGAGCGTCCGCGACAAGGTGACTATCGCCACCAAATTCGGCTTCAAGATCGATCCGGCCAAGACGGATTCGCAGGCCATGTCCGGGCTCGACAGCCGGCCGGAGCATGTGCGCGAGGTGGCGGAGGCCTCGTTGAAGCGGCTCGGCGTCGAGGTGATCGATCTGTTCTACCAGCACCGCCCCGACCCGGAAGTGCCGATCGAAGACACTGCCGGTGCCGTGGCCGATCTCATCAAAGCCGGCAAGGTCCGCGCTTTCGGCCTCTCGGAAGCGAGCGCTGAGCACATTCGCCGCGCCCATGCCGTGCAGCCGGTCTCGGCGCTACAGAGCGAGTATTCGCTCTGGACCCGCGATCCCGAAGGCGAGATCCTCGATACGTGCCGCGAACTTAACATCGGTTTCGTACCGTTCAGCCCGCTTGGACGCGGCTTCCTGACAGGCAAGATCCAAAACACCTCCGAGTTCGGGGAAGGCGACTTCCGCAAGAACCTGCCACGCTTCGAAGCCGAGAACATGGCTGCCAACTTGGCGCTCGTGAAGCTCGTGGAGGAGATGGCAGCTGAAAAGGGAGCCACTGCCGCGCAGCTGGCGCTCGCCTGGGTTCTGGCCAAGGGCGATTTCATCGTGCCCATTCCCGGCGCCCGCAAGATTACCCATCTGGAGCAGAACACTGCTGCGGCCGACGTCGTGCTGACGGCCGAAGACGTGACGAGACTGGATGACATGCTGTCGCCGGACAAGATCGCCGGGGCGCGCTATGGCAAACCTGCGGCCTGGAATGCAAAGCGCTGACGGAACCTGGCCTCCTCAAGAACGTTAAGAGAACAAACAAGGAGGCTAGCAATGATAGACGAGCACAATCCAAAGACCGATCCGGACCCTTCCTCCAACACGGAAAAGGATCCGGACGACTGGGTCACCGGCGACGAACCGATGACCGGTGCCCAGAAGTCCTATTTGAAAACGTTGACGGAACAGGCGCACGAGCCGGATGCTTTTTCCGAAGAGCTCTCCAAGGCAGAGGCGTCCAAGCGTATCGACGAGATCAAGAGCCGGATGCAAAAACAACACTGAAGCAGTTCGCTGCATACAATGGAAAAGCGCGATACAACGAGGCGACGTCAGCGAGAGCAGACGCCGCCTTTTCCATTGCGGATCCGGTCATCGGCATCGAAAATTCAGCTCCTGCAGTAACGCCAGAATGAGCGTCTTTAGTTGATGGAGCGGGGTTTGTCTGATGCACGCACGGGATCATCGCTATGCCGGCTCCGGATGCGCCGGACCGTAAGCCAGACGCCGACAATCACGAACGGCACCGAGGCACCCGTCAGCGTATCGGACGAAATATTGAGACCGATGGCGTGGATGACCTTGGCGAGATAGCCGACCAGGCCGATGACATAATAGGAAATGGCAGCTACCGACAGGCCTTCCACCGTTTGCTGCAAGCGCAGCTGCAGATGCGCCCGCTTGTCCATCGATGCCAGAATTTCGGTGTTGAACTTCTGCAGGTCGACGTCGATCCAGCTGCGCAGCAGGCCGCTGGCGCGCGCCAGTTTGCTCGAGAGGTTGGCCTGCCGCACTTCAACGGACTGGCATGTTCGCATGGCCGGCGCCAGGCGCCGCTGCAGGAAAGCACCGAGCGTCTCGTTGCCGGGCAATCCCTTCTCCGCCAGCATGGCGACACGATCAAGGACGATGTCGTAATAGGCGCGGCTGGCGCCGAATCGATAGAGGCTCAGCGCCGCATTTGCCTCCAGTTCGGCAGCAAGGCGGGTGATCTCGGCGAGCATCGCATCGGCTTCGTCACGCGCGTGCTGCTTCATGCCCTGGGTGATGGCGGTGAAGCTGTTCTCGATCTGGCGGATCTCGGGGGAAAGGGTCTGCGCAAGCGGCAAACCCATCATCGCCAGCGTGCGATAGGTCTCGATATCGAGAATACGCTGAGTGAGCATGCCACGGGCGGCATCCGTCATACCGCGGTCGAGGATCAGGAACTTGGTGAGGCCATCACCATCTTGGCGGAAGTCGGTCACGATCGTCGCCTTGCCGTCCGCCACGGTGCTCTGACAGAGACTGGTCAGGTCGAAATTCTCGATCACATCAACCGATACCTCTGTGGCAGGCCGGATCTCGATGCGGACACCGGAGATGAACGGACCGGGCGCTACAAAGCGGGATCCAAAGGGATTGATCGGGATATCGCCGCCGAATTTCGCGGGAGCCGGGGTGTCCCAGAAATAGGTCGAGAATTCCGTATGACGCTCCCAGCGCAACGTGCCGCCACCCCAGGTCATCGTATGATGGCTGGAATCGGCAGCCGGAGCCGGAACACCCTGCCCTAGCGACAGATCCGTGAGGATTGCGTGGTCGGCAGTGAAATTTGCTTCCGTCAGGAAGGCAATCTGGAAGACGACGCGCGGAAGTGCGAGCAGCGTATAGGGCCTCGAATGGATCTCACCGATCGCCTTTGCGCGAATCTCGGCACTGGGGAAGGAAAAACTGCGCTTCGACACTTCGCTGCCCTCGAGCGGCCGTGATGGCCAGCACCATTCCTCGCTATGCGCAAATGCGCTCATGGACAAGGGGTCGAGGTTTGGTGCATCGCAAAAATATGATGCAATGCACCAAACGTGCCCTCACCCGCCGTCAGAACGTGCTGGCGGGTGAGGCGCTTGCGGGTTGACTGTATCAGCCGCGCAAGACGCCACCGGTCGTCTTGGTGACGTTGGCGACGATCTTCTGGGTCAGCGCGTCGAAATCCTGATCGGTCAACGTGCGCTCAGCCGGCTGAATCTGCACTTCGATGGCAACGGATTTCTTGCCATCGCCGAGCGAAGCCCCTTCGAACACGTCGAAGACGTTGACCGACGTTACCAGCTTGCGATCTGCGCCGGATGCCGCCCGGATGATCGCTCCAGCTTCCACCGTCTTGTCGACGACAAATGCGAAGTCACGCTTGACCACCTGCAAGGGCGAAAGCTCGAGCGCCGGCTTGGTCCGCGTTGGCTTGCGCTTCGGCTCGGGCATGACGTCGAGGAACACCTCGAAGCCACAGAGAGCGCCAGACACATCGAGTGCCTCCAGCGTCTTCGGATGGAACTCGCCGAAATAGCCGAGCACGACCTTTGGGCCCATCTTGATGGTACCTGAGCGACCCGGGTGATACCAATCCGGCCCGCCATGCTCGATCTGGATATTGCCCATCGGCAGCCCGCAAGCCTCGATGACGGCCAGGGCATCGGCCTTGGCATCGAACACATCGACCGGCTTGCCACCGCCCTTGGTGGCGTTGGACCAGAGGCGACCGGCGCCTGAAAGCGTCGCCGTGCCCCGGCGAATGCCGCCGGCGACACGCCGCTGGCCTTCCGGCCGGTCGTTCTCGTAGGTGCCGGAAACTTCGAACAGCGCGACGTCGCCGTAGCCCTTGTCGGCATTTCTCTGGGCAGCGCTCAGCAGGCCCGGCAGCAGCGACGGGCGCATATCGGACATATCGGCGGCGATAGGGTTCGCGAGCCTGAGGGTATCGGATCCGCCGCCGAACAGCTTAGCCTGGTCCGTCGAGATGAACGACCACATGACCGCTTCCAGCATGCCGCGCGAGGCCAGCGCACGCTTAGCGGTGCGGGTGCGAATCTGCAGCGTCGTCAGGATCTTGCCGTTGACGGCGGCATGGCTTTCGAGAGGCGTCGGCTTGATATTATCGACGCCGTGGATACGCATGACCTCTTCGACGAGATCAGCCTTGCCATCGACATCCGGGCGCCAGGAGGGGACGGCAACCGAGACGCGCTCGCCGGAGCCCGAGACCTTGAAGCCAAGGCGCGTCAGGATTTCGGTGCTCTCGGTGGTGGAGACCTCAAGCCCGGTCAGCCTCTTGATTTCGGCGAAGGGGAACTCGACGATCTTGGGCTCGTAGGGCGTGTAGCCGACGACATTGGCCTTGGCAGCAGTGCCGCCGCAGATCTCCAGCACCAGTTCCGTGGTGCGCTCGAGACCCGGCAGCATGTATTCGGGATCGACGCCGCGCTCGAAACGATAACGGGCATCGGTGATGATGCCGAGGCCGCGGCCGGACTTGGCGATGTTCATGGCATCCCACAGTGCGGATTCGATCAGCACGTCGGTGGTGTTCTCGTCGCAGCCCGAGTGCTCGCCGCCCATGATGCCACCGATGGACTCGATACCGTTGTCGTCAGCGATGACGACATTGTTGCCGGAAAGCTTGTATTCTCGGGTATCCAGCGCGAGGACGGATTCTCCGTCGCGGGCACGGCGCACGGTCAGGTCGCCCTTGACCTTGGCAGCGTCGAAAACGTGCATGGGACGGCCTTGGTCAAAGGTCATGTAATTGGTGATATCGACCAGCGCGCTGATCGGCCTGAGGCCGATCGCCATCAGCCGCTGCTGCATCCAGGCCGGGCTCGGGCCGTTCTTCACGCCACGCACCAGGCGGAGCGCGAAGCCGGGGCAAAGCCTGGGGTCATCGAGATCGAGCGTCACCTTGACCGGCGTTTCGCCCTCGATGGGGAACGCAGGCGCCGCGCGGGTCTTCAGCGTGCCGAGGCCGGAAGCGGCGAGATCGCGGGCAATGCCGTAGATCGAGGTGCAATCCGGCCGGTTCGGCGTCAGGTTGACGTCGATCATGGCATCGTCAAGGCCGGCGTAAGTGGCATAGCTCGAACCGACCGGTGCATCTGCTGCCAAGTCGATAATACCGTCATGATTGTCGGAAATCTGCAGCTCCTTCTCGGAGCACATCATGCCATGGCTTTCAACACCACGGATATTGCCAACCGTCAGCGTCACATCGATGCCGGGCACATAGGTACCGGCGGGGGCGAAGGCGCCGATCATCCCAGCCCGAGCATTCGGCGCGCCACAGACGACCTGCACGGGCTTGTCCGCGCCGGTATCGACCATCAGCACCTTCAGCCGGTCGGCCTGCGGATGCTTTTCAGCCGACAGCACCTTGGCGATAACGAACGGCTTGAACGCCGCCTTGTCATCGACAGCATCGACTTCAAGCCCGATCTCGGTCAGGCGCGTACAGATCTCATCAAGCGTCGCCTCGGTGTCGAGGTGATCTTTCAGCCAGGAGAGCGTGAATTTCATTGTTGCACCCTTATAAAATCGAGCGGGTTTTCTGGCAGACCCCGAGCCACATCAAATAGTTTCGAAAGGAGTGACGCATAACCGCGTGCGTCATCGATAGCCTTGTGGGTATGCGGATGATGACCAAGCAAGTCATCGGGAAATTTGTCTGCACCCGACTGAGGCTGAGTTTTGCCAAATACACCCAAAAGATAAGTCCCGATATCCAGTGGTCCCGCGTTAAAAACGCATTGGCCCCAATAGGGGACATCCAGCAGAAAACGGTCAGCAAATGTCCTCAAATAGTGGTCGATCCAGAGACCATCGAACATGAGCGGGCGCGCAGCGAATGCGCGCTCTCCGGCAAAGCCTTCAATCCATTCCACGAACCGCACCATAACAGCCGCTGGATCTTCTGGATCAGCAGTTGCCGCCTCCCATGCCTCCGGTTGCGTCCCCCACCAGGCCATGGTCCGCTCATCCGTTCCTCGATCCACGCGGGGCATCAGAACCGCCTCGAACTCACCGCACGCGACCCCATCAGAACGCAACGCAACTGTCGCGAAACTCAACATCGAATGACGCAAAGGATCCGGACCGTTCGTCTCGACGTCCGTGACGAAGTAATAGGTGGGCCGTTGTTCCGTCACTCAAGCCACCTTCTGCGGAGCCTTCGCCCCCGGTGCCTTGACGCCACGGAACATGCTCTGGACAGAGATGCCCTCGTCCACTTCCGGCCACCAGACGCCCTCATACATCAACTCGATATCGTTGAGCGCGGATTGATCGAGATCAAGAAGAAACGGATACCACCAGAGCGGAGCCGAAATGGTACGGCCGTCTGCCAACGTTACATGGACCTCATCCGCAGAGCACCAGGCTTTGATGGGGCGCATATCCTCGGTTTCAAACTCCAAAGAAGTCATTCGACGCACGCCTCGATCCATTGATCCCTGTGTTCTGCAATCGCCGCAAGAAGGCGGTCAACATCCCGCTCATTGTAACCAACATTCCGCGCAACCGCCACGCTTTCCAGCCAGACCTTCAACGACTTCCCCTACTTCACGACGTGAGTATGGGGAGGTTCGCCCATATCCAGCGCATAGAACCGGAACTCGTATCCATGCCAGACCAGCAGGGTTGGCATTTAAACGCTCAAGCCCCCAAACAGCGTCGGCATGTCGAGGGGGCGGAAGCCGTAGTGGGAGATCCAGCGGACGTCGGCGTTGAAGAAATCGCGCAGGTCCGGCATGCCGTATTTCAGCATGGCGATACGGTCGAGGCCCATACCCCAGGCAAAGCCCTGATATTCGTCCGGATCGAGCCCACCGTGGCGCAGCACGTTCGGATGGACCATGCCGCAGCCCAAAATCTCCATCCAGTCGGTGCCTTCGCCGAACTTGACGCTCGGGCCGGAGCGGTCGCACTGGATGTCGACCTCGAAGGACGGCTCGGTGAAGGGAAAGAAGGACGGGCGGAAGCGCATGGTGACGCTGTCGACCTCGAAGAAGGCCTTGCAGAACTCTTCCAGAACCCAGCGCATGTTGCCGACATTCGCCTTTTTGTCGACCACCAGGCCTTCGACCTGATGGAACATCGGCGAATGGGTGGCATCCGAGTCCTGGCGGTAGGTCTTGCCGGGAATGATGATGCGGATCGGCGGCTTCTGGGCTTCCATGGTGCGGATCTGCACCGGCGAGGTGTGGGTGCGCAGCACCTTCCGCTCGCCGTTCTCGTCCGGCTGGAAGAAGAACGTGTCATGCATTTCGCGGGCCGGGTGGCCTTCCGGGAAATTCAGCGCCGTGAAATTGTAGTGATCGGTCTCTACGTCGGGACCTTCGGCAATCGAGAAGCCCATGTCGCCGAAGATGGCCGTGATCTCGTCGACGATCTGGCTGATTGGATGGATTCGACCGCGCTCGGCCGGCGAGGAGCGCACCGGCAGGCTGACATCGACTGTCTCCGCCTTGAGCTTCTCCGTGATCGCGGCGTCCTTCAGCTCTGCCTTGCGGCTGACGATGGCCTCGGTCACAACGGTTTTCAACGCATTGATGGCGGCACCGCGCGTCTGGCGTTCCTCCGGCGACATTCCGCCCAGCGTCTTCAGCAGTTCCGAGACCGAGCCCTTCTTGCCGAGCGCTGAAAGCCGGACGGCTTCGATGGCCGCCTCGTCGGATGCGGCATGGACGTCGGAAAGCAGCTGCTGTTGCAATGTATCGAGTTCGGTCATGGTGTCCTGCCTTGCGGGCGTTCTTCGTGGGTCGTGCTGGAGCGACTATCGGACGGCACCGTCGCCAGATAGCTCGTGGCGACAATGAAGCGCCGCAGATCACTACCCATGCGGACGCGGCCAATCAACCGGGCAAAGGACAAAAAATGCCCGAGGAAGCCCGTCATGCGTCGCAATTCGGCAATCGCTGCCGCTGGCGCCCGCGCCGACCACGCGTTGTAGGCAGCGTCGAAGGTGTCGGTACCGCGCCGGGCCGTGCTGGCGATCTGCAGAAACAGCAGCCATATGTCGCGCGCCTGGGCAACCGGCAGCGGCATGACGCTTTGCGGCTCCTCCTCGAAATCCATGAAACCGAGCCTGTCGCCGGCAAAGAACATGTCGCGCGGGTAAGGCCTTCCATGGCAGAGACCGGCGGCATGGAGACGCCCAAGTTCCTCGGCGCAGGCAACCAGCAGCCCGTCGCGGACCGTATCGTCGTCCGACTTGCGCAGGCGCGCCTGCACCGTCTCGCCGACATGGGTCAGCACGATGGCGCTTCTGGAGGCATAGAGGATCTGGGGAGCGGCGATGCCGCTGGCAGCAAACAACCGGATGCGCCGCTGTTCGCGCTCTGCCATCTCTCGTGGTGTCAGATAGGGTGAGGGCCTGAGGTAATCGACGGGGATCAATCGTGAAACAAAAGCCTGCAGGTGACGCCACCATGTCGGCTTCTCCGTGCCGTAGCGCTTGATCCAGACAGTCCGCTGAGACAGGACGACCCGCTGAACGCGCTTCTTGCCAGAAACCAGCACCGCAAGCAGCGTCTCGATGTCGCTGGCGGTCAGATCCGGTAGAGAACGCAGGTAATCTTGCTGGTCTTCCACTTTGCGATCCTGTCTTGCGGGCCTGGCGCGCCGCTCAGAGACTGGGTTGATGAAAAAACGGGGTGACGAAAACGCGAAACCCGCGCCAGCTTGCCGGCGCGGGTTTCAAACCTGGAACACAAAGGGTTCGTCGCGCCGTTACTTAACGACCGCTTCGAATTCGTTCTTCGTGCCGGCATCCTTCAGATAGTCCAGCGCCTTCTTCGAGGCAGCAACCAGGGCGCCGAATGCTTCGACTTCATGGATCGCCATGTCAGACAGAACCTTGCGGTCGACTTCGATGCCAGCCTTGGTGAGGCCGTCGATGAAGCGGCCGTAGGTCAGGCCGTGCTCGCGGACGGCAGCGTTGATACGCTGGATCCAGAGGGCGCGGAAATTGCGCTTGTTTACCTTGCGGTCGCGGTAAGCGTACTGCTTGGAACGATCGACCGCTGCCTTGGCGGCGCGGATGGTGTTCTTGCGGCGGCCGTAGAAACCCTTGGCCTGCTTCAGAACCTTCTTATGCTTGGCGTGCGAGGTGACGCCTCTTTTGACACGTGCCATGTCATGATCTCCTTAATAATAGCGGGCGAAGGGTCTTAGCGACCGTTCGGCAAGTAATTCTTGATGACCTTGCGACCATCTGGCTCGGAAAGAACCATGGTGCCGCGTGCATCGCGAATGAACTTGTTGCTACGCTTGATCATGCCGTGGCGCTTGCCAGCAGCGGCGGCCTTCACTTTGCCGGTTGCGGTGATCTTGAACCGCTTCTTGGCAGAGGACTTCGTCTTCATCTTGGGCATTTTGCTACTCCTTCTATGCCCCCGGTCGCGCTCTTTTTGAAGAAGGCGCCTCTCGCAGGTCCGGCATGCCGGGCTTGCACAAAGTGCGGGTGGCTTGGTTGTTGAACTGCAGGTGCGGTGACGAACCGTTCTGCAAGCATTCTGAACTGCCACGGCATGCCCTGCCGGTCAGTTCGGACGGGGTCCTATAACCGCAGTCCCGCCAAAGTGCAACGGGGCCGCAGCTGAATCTTTCGAACGCAGCCCTGACAAAAGAAAAAGCCGCCCGGACGGACGGCTTCGACTTCCAGTGTGACGGTCCGCACCTTACTTCGGCGCGAGCACCATCATCATCTGGCGACCTTCGAGCTTCGGTTCGGCTTCGACCTTGGCAAACTCGATCGTGTCGACCTTGACCTGCTGCAACAGCTTCATGCCGAGTTCCTGGTGGGCCATTTCGCGGCCGCGGAACTTCAGGGTCACCTTGACCTTGTCGCCTTCATCGAAAAAGCGGCTCATGGCCTTCATCTTCACCTCGTAGTCATGGGTGTCGATGTTCGGACGCATCTTGATTTCTTTGATTTCGACGATCTTCTGCTTCTTGCGCGCTTCGGCCGCCTTCTTCTGGTTGGCGTATTTCAGCTTGCCGAGATCGAGAATCTTGCAGACGGGCGGCTCTGCGTTAGGGGAAATTTCCACTAGGTCGAGACCTGAGTCTTCCGCCATCTTCATTGCTTCGTCTGTGGGGACTATGCCCAGGTTTGCGCCGTCCGCTCCGATGAGCTGGACTTTCGGGATGCGAATTTCCCGGTTTGAACGCGGCCCGTCCTTAACGGGAGCGTCGGTTTTAAAAGGTCTGCGAATGGTCGTATTCTCCACGAATTGTTTAAAGTGTTTGCGGCCCCAAGCTCCCGTCGGCGCAGTTGGCGGCAATGTGCTCAAAGCGGCAGCGATGTCAATAGCACAGTGTATGGCAGAAATCACCTCCTGTCAGCCCGGAAGCGAATCTGTTTTAAAAGCGGCCAAACAGGAGCTCAGCCTATGTCCGAAACCGCAAATGCCCTTCCGCTCGAGACAATCACTGTCGGCAGCGGCGATGGTGCCCGTCCGATTGCCATGCGACTTCGCGAGACCTCGAACCCCGAAAAGCAAGCGACAATTCTCTGGCTGTCCGGCTATCGCTCCGACATGGGGGGCTCCAAGGCAGTCGAGGTCGATGCGCTGGCCGAGCGGCTGGGTCTTGGATGCATCCGGTTCGACTATTCCGGTCACGGCGTCTCGGGCGGCGAATTTCGCGATGGCACGATCTCGCGTTGGCTGGAGGAAACGCTGGCGGTTGTCGATCACGCCAATCCGCAACGCCTCGTGATCGTCGGCTCGTCTATGGGCGGCTGGATCGCGCTACGGCTGATCCAGGAGTTGCGCGCCCGGAAGAGCGCGCCAGATATCAAGGGCCTGGTGCTGATCGCCCCGGCACCGGACTTTACGATCGACCTGATCGAACCAAACCTGAAAGATGTCGAGCGCCAGGCTTTGGCGGAGAAAGGTTTTTTCGAGGAGCCGTCTGCCTACAGCCCTATCCCCAATATCTATACGCGGAAGCTGATCGAGGACGGCCGGGCGAACCAGGTGCTGTCAGGCATGATCGAGACTGGCTGCCCGGTCCACATCTTGCAGGGCATGCAGGACAAGGACGTACCCCACGCCCACGCGATGAAACTGGTGGAGCATCTGCCGGCCGACGATGTGGTGCTGACGCTCATCCGCGATGGCGACCATCGCCTCTCCCGCCCACAGGATCTGGAGAGGATGCTCGGTGTGATCGCGGCGTTCGCAACGGTTTAGAGGTCCTTGGCGGCCTTAAACCAACATCGATTTCTGTTGCATTTTAACCATGTTGCACGGTTCACCCTGTTAACGTTTAAGTAACGATTGACCATGCGGCCTCGCGTCCATTAACAATTTGTTAAGAATTAGGGACGGTACGAGGTTGCTGGCGTGGATTTCAAGGGCATCTTTCTAGCCTTAGTGGCGATATTTGCCATGTCGACATCGGCTATGCCGGCGTCCCAGAGTGGGCCTTCGATGGTTGTCGGCGGCACCACCTCGCAGCCAATCGGCCATTATGATTTCTGTCAGCGCTACCGCAGCGAATGCGGCCCCAATTCGGATCTGATGCCCGTCAAGATGACCGATGCAAACTGGGCAACGGTCAAGCAGGTCAATTTGCAGGTTAACACCACCATCATCCCGGCCACGGACATGGAAGTCTATGGCAAGGAAGAATACTGGGCCTATCCGGTCACCGCTGGCGATTGTGAAGACTTTGCACTGCTGAAGCGCCGTATCCTGATCCAGCGCGGCTTTTCTCCGTCCAACCTTCTCATGACCGTCGTCCGCAAGCCGGATGGCGAAGGTCACGCCATTCTGACGCTGCGCACCGCCCAGGGCGATTACGAGCTCGACAACCTCACCGATGAAGTGAAGATCTGGTACCAGACGCCTTATTCCTACATCAAACGCCAGGCGAGCTATAATGCAGGCCGCTGGGTGACGATCGAGAATGGCCGTGACGTACTGGTCGGCGCCTTGAAGTAAGGCGGGACTGCATCCGGAAGCCTGCGGATGCAGCGGCTCGACCGGAGCCGGGCAAGATATTTCGTCGCCATGACCCGTTTGTTCATACCGCCTCACAAACGCATCGAAGCATTCCGTGCACGCGGATGGAACTTCGGCGGGTCAGCTGCATTAGAACGTTCAGAAATACAAATTGCCTCGGCTGCGAATTGAAAACCTGTTTTCATTCCCGGATCCGAGTGTGGGGAGAAATAAATGAAAATCAGATCATTGCTGTTAACGGCCGTTATGGGTCTCGCGACCCTCACTCTTGCCGGTTGCGTGGAAGGCGGAGGCTACAGCGGCGCCTACGTCACCACCTATGACGCGCCTTATTACGGTGGAGGCTATTATGGTGGCTACCGTGACGGAGGCTACTATCGCGGTTACCCGGGCTACCGTCGCGACGGCGGATATCACAGGCGAGATTATGCGGATCGTCGCCGGGATAACGACAGGCCCCGCGGTCCAGGACGCGGTGACGGCAGGCCCGACGGCCCAAGAAGAGACTACAACCGCGACCGCCCCGACAACAACCAGATCATCGTGCCTAATCCAGACTCGCCGCGCGGCCCCATGTTCAGCCGCGGAGGAAACTGAGCCCGGCGCCCGCCGTCAGGTGATTTCCGAATACAAACATGGGACCGAAGCCGGATGGCTTCGGTCCCATTTTCATTGCTGGTTCAGGTAAGATCTGTCGGAGCGAAATATCGTCAGACATTGCCGATCAGAATACCTGCCGCCAGGACGAGACCGCCACCGAGGACGACCTGGAAAGCGGCACGCAGGAATGGCGTTTCCATGAACTTGTTCTGGATAAAGGCAATCGCCCAGAGCTCGAAGAAGACAACGACGCCAGCGGTGATAGTGGCCGTCCAGAAATCCGGGATAAGGTAGGGCAAGGCATGTCCGAGGCCACCGAGTGCCGTCATGATGCCGCAGGCCAGACCGCGCTTGATCGGCGAGCCACGACCAGAAATCTTGCCATCGTCATGGGCAGCCTCTGTGAAGCCCATCGAAATGCCGGCACCGACGGACGCTGAAAGGCCGACCAGGAATGTCTGCCAGGTGTCCTGGGTGGCGAACGCTGCGGCGAAGATCGGCGCCAGCGTCGAGACCGAGCCGTCCATGAGGCCTGCCAGGCCCGGCTGCACATAAGTGAGCACCATCTGCCGACGGGCATCGGCATTTTCGTTCTTCTTGACGTCCTCCGGCGTATGCTTCTCGCTCAGCATTGCGGCGACGTCTTCGTGGCCCTGCTCGGCCATGGCGAGATCGTCGAGCAGCTGACGCGTCCCGGCATCGGAGGTCTGCTTGGCCGCCTGGAGATAGAAGCGATATGCCTGGCCCTCCATCGTCTCGGCCTCCTGGCGCATGGCTTCCAGAGACAGCGTGTTGCGCAGCCAATCCGGCTTGCGCTCGTAGAAGCCCTGTACATGCTCGCGGCGAATAAGCGGAATGCGCTCGCCGAACCGCTTGCGATGCATCTCGATCAGCATCTTGCGGTGCGTGCTTTCGACTTCGGCCATGTCCTCGAAGACCTTGGCAGACGCGGGATACTTCGGCCTCAGGGTGTCGGCATAGGCGAGGTAGATGCGGGAATCGTCCTCTTCTGCCGCGATTGCCACGGCAAGGACTTCCTGCTCCGTCAGGGACTTGAACGGGCGCTTGGACGATCGGAACAGGCGGGTCAGCATGGGTGTCTCCACTTTAGAATTAATCTAAATCTAAAGTGCGATATGGCACGGGTCAAGATCTTGGCAAGGGCAATCGTGCAATTTGAGCAAAGCTGCCGGGCATGGCCTTCTGTATCCTCTGCAACGCGGCTATACCGGCTGTTCTTACGCGGCCTCCATGGCTGCAGGAGCGGCTGCGGCAGGAGCGAAACCGAATGACCAACGAGTTGCAGGGCCGCGCCGCCCAGATCGCCGCGATGCGCGAGCGTGCCGAGGCGGACATGCTTCGCATCGGCATCGATGCCGCATTCATAGACAAGTTGGTCGAAGAGTTTTACCAACGGATCCAGGTGAACTCGCGACTTGGGCCTGTCTTCGAGGCGCGGCTTTCCGGTCGCTGGCCGGAGCATATGGAAAAGATGAAGCGCTTCTGGTCGTCGATCGCCTTGAAGACCGGCGCCTATGGCGGCAAGCCCGTGCAGGCGCATGCATCGGTGGAGGGGCTGGTGCCGGAGATGTTTCCGGAATGGCTGGGGCTATTTGCTGCGACGCTCGAGGATATCGCGCCGACGCCAGAGGCCCGTGACTGGTTCATGACAACGGCCGAGCGGATCGCCAAGAGCATGTTCCTGGCGCTTTTCTACAGTTCGGCCAACGACGCCCCGGCCGGTCCTCCTCCAGCCTAGGGCGCGAGAGTGGCGCCTACGCTGGCTGCGACGACAAAGGCCGTGCCTAGCATCTGCAGCAGTGTCATCGGCTGAGACAGCACCAGGAAGCCTGCGAGCGCGCCGAGCGCTGGCTCCAGGCTCATCAGGATGCCGAAGGAGGCTGTCGGCATGCGCCGCAGCGCCACCATTTCCAACGCGTAGGGCAACAGCGGCACGAGGATGGCGAGGCCGAGCATTTCGCCCAGACCTTCCCAGGAGAGAGCCCCGATCGAGGCCGGCAGGCCGAAGGGCGTGGCCAGCAGGGCCGCCACCATGAGCGACATTGCCAGACCCTCGAAACCCTTGAAGGCGGCACCGACTTTCTTTGTGAGGATAATGTAGATCGCCCATCCGACGGCCGAGGCGAGCGCGAACATGACGCCCGGCAGGTTGCCCACCCAGCCCTGTCCGTCGCGCGCCAGAAACAACACGCCGATGCCCGCCACCAGCGGCCAGGCCAGCCGCCAGCCGATGCCATAACCGAAAGCTGCCACGGAAAGCGGCCCCAGGAAGTCGATCGCCACGAGCAGCCCGAGCGGGATGCGCTGGACTGCCGCAAAGAACGACATCGTCATACAGGCCGTTACCGTGCCCAGCAACAAGGCGCCCAACCATTGCCGGCGGCTGTAGCGAGAGATCGGAGGGCGGACGATGGCGACAAGAATAAGGGCTGCGAAGCCAAGCCGCAGCCAGCTGGCGCCGGCTGCCCCATAGAGCCCGATGGCCGGCGACGAAAAAGCCGCGCCGAACTGGATCGACGTCATCGACAGCAGGCACATCAGCGCGCCTGCGGCCATGCCGCCCTGCGGCGCCTTGTCCGGTACGGGCATCAACGGCGCACCGCCATCGCTTCCCATCGTCGCTGCGTTCTGATCCATGCCACTCCCCCTTTGCCACCGCTCCTAGCGGGCGGCGGGCATGGCGGCAAACGCCAAATTGTCATGCTGACATCAGGAAAACCGATGGCTACGGATCAGGCTTCCAGGCCCATCAGAACATTGGCGACGTTGAGGCCGATTTCCGGAACGCCGTAGCCGCCCTCCATGCAGGTGATCACCGGCAGGCCGGCCGCCGCGATCATCGCTCCCATGCGGCTGAAGTCCTCGGAGGTCAGCCTGAAGAAGGAGATCGGGTCGCGCTCGAACGTATCGACGCCGAGCGACAGAACGATCGCCTCTGCACCTGACGCCTTGATGCGGGCGAGCGCATCGGCGAGCGCTGCAGACCAGGCCTGCCAGGCAGTGTCGCGCGGCAGCGGATAATTGGCGTTGCACCCTTCGCCAGCGCCTGCCCCGATTTCGTCGGCGTAACCCCAGAAATAGGGGAACGCATTGGCCGGCTCGCCGTGCAGCGAAGCAAAGAAGATATCGCTGCGCTGGTAGGTGATGTCCTGCGTGCCGTTGCCGTGGTGAAAATCGACGTCGAGGATGGCGACCTTTTTCGCGCCATGCTCGATCAGCCGCTCGGCGGCGACGGCGGCATTGTTGATGAAGCAATAGCCGCCGAAAAGATCGATACCGGCATGATGACCGGGCGGGCGGCAGAGCGCGAAGGCAAAGCGGTTACCGGCATTCAGCCAGTCCGCGCCATCGAGGGCGCAACGCATGGCGGAAAGCGCGGCCTCATAGGTACCATCGGTGATGGAGGTCTCGGTAGCGTTGGCATAGTAGCCGAGCATTCCGTCGATATCGTTGGGAATGCGCTGGGTGGAGCGGCGCACCGGCAGCGAGGTCGCGATCGCCTCGCCTTCCGCCCCACTTGCCTTCCACAGGCGCCAGACCTTCGACAGAAAATCGAGGTAGCCGGCATCATGGACCTTTAACGCGGTCTCAAGTCCCTGCGGACGCGGCGATACCACGTCGGAAAAACCGGCCTCCCGCACCGCCGCGAGGATCCACTCAGCGCGGAACGGCCCCTCGAACGGGGTCACCAGCAAGCCGCCATGGAGTTCCGTCTTTGCATCGCGCAGCTTGTGGTCTTCGGAATAGAAAATGCGCATTGGAGGTCCCCAATTGTCGTCCGGGAGGATAGAACGGGGACGAGGCCACCGCTGTCAAGCAGCAGGAAGCCCTATCCGCTTGTAGAACAGCGTTACATCGCCGAGGCCACCCTGGGGCCAGGCGGCATAGTCCGGAATGATGCCGACCCTGTTCCATCCGAGGCGGGGGTAGATGGCTTCTGCCGGGCTGCCGGTTGCGGTATCGAGCACCAGCAGGCTCTTGCCATGCCGTGCCGCCTCCTGCTCGGCGGCTTCCGTGAGCAGCCGGGACACGCCCTTGCCCCGCGCCGAGCGGTGGACGAGCAGCTTCTTGAGGTCGCCGCGATGGCTCTGGTTTGGCATGCTGGCAAAGCCGATCTGCACCGTACCGACCATCTCACCATTGATCTCGGCGACAAACAGAAGCGTCTTGCCGGATGCCACGTCATCGGCGACGCCAGCCCAGAAGGGCAGCGCATCCGAGACGCCGAAGGGGTGCATGAAACCGAGGGAGGCGCCGTCTTCGACGCAATCCACCAGGATTTCGGCAAGCTGCTGCCCTGCACTGCGAGCCTGGTCGGCATCGAGCATGCGGATATCGATCATTGTTTTCTCCAGATGTTGGTCATCGGCCGCTCTGGTCGAGCACGATGCAATAGCGCGCGGGGCGTTCGGTCGGATTGTGAAAGACGTGGCCCTCGCCAATGGGCATGAACAGGCAATCGCCAGCCTGTAGCGGCTGGACACAATCGGCGGTAATCACCTCCATCTCGCCCTCGAACAGCCATACGTGCTGAGTGATGCCACGGCCGGCAGCATGCGGTGGAAAACTGACGCGGGCGCCGGGCGGAAACGAAATCTCGACGATTTCGACGGGCGAAGCGGTGCGCGCCGGCGAGACTGCGCGCCTGACATAGCCCGTCTCCGGATCCCGCCAGACCGGCTGCTCCTCGCGCCTCGCCAAGGGCGACGCGGCCCTGCCCTCGTCGGCAAAAAAGGCGGAAAGAGACAGACCGAGAGCCGCGCAAAGGCGCGCCAGCAGCGACGCGGTCGGGCTCGCCTCGGCGCGCTCGATCCGCGAGATCATGGCACGGCTGACGCCCGAGGACCGGGCCAACTCATCCAGCGTCAGCGCCTTATCGATTCGCAACTGTCGGATCCGGGCGCCAACTGCAATGTCGAGCTCCTGTTCCATGACACCCTCTTTTTCTACTATTAGGGAATATATTATTCATATAATGGAATCGACCCCTGTCAAGCTTAGAGATTTACCGCCTCGGGTGCTTTGCAAATTGCCGCAAAGCCCTGCACTGCACCCGTTTTCCGCTTTGCGGCTGAGGACGGCGCTGCTATATGGCGCGCATGAGCACCGATCCGAACCGCATCCCACTCGACCATATCCGCAACTTTTCCATTGTCGCCCATATCGACCATGGCAAATCGACGCTTGCCGACCGGCTGATCCAGTCGACGGGCGGCCTTGCCGAACGCGACATGTCGGAGCAGGTGCTCGACAGCATGGACATCGAGCGCGAACGCGGCATCACCATCAAGGCTCAGACCGTGCGCCTGCACTACCAGGCCAACAACGGCGAAAAATACGTCCTCAACCTGATCGACACACCCGGGCACGTCGACTTCGCCTACGAAGTGTCGCGCTCGCTGTCGGCCTGCGAAGGATCGCTGCTGGTGGTCGACGCGTCACAGGGAGTCGAGGCGCAGACCCTTGCCAACGTCTACCAGGCCATCGACAACAACCACGAGATCGTCACCGTTCTCAACAAGATCGACCTGCCGGCCGCAGAACCCGACCGCATCCGCGAGCAGATCGAGGAAGTCATCGGCATCGACGCCAGCCAGGCCGTGCTGATTTCGGCCAAGACCGGCTTCGGCATCCCCGAGGTTCTGGAAGCCATCGTCCACCAGCTGCCGGCGCCGAAAAGCGAGATGGGCGAAAAAGGCCCGCTGAAGGCGCTCTTGGTCGACAGCTGGTACGACACCTATCTCGGGGTCATGGTTCTGGTGCGTATCCTCGACGGCGTGCTGACCAAGGGCCAGACCATCCGCATGATGGGCACCGACGCAAAATACCAGGTCGAACGCGTCGGCGTGCTGACGCCGAAGATGCTGGCGGTCGACAGCCTCGGCCCGGGCGAGATCGGCTTCTTCACCGGCTCGATCAAGGAAGTGGCAGACACCCGCGTCGGCGACACCATAACCGAAGACAAGAAGCCGACGGCCAAGGCGCTGCCAGGCTTCAAACCGGCCCAGCCGGTCGTCTTCTGCGGGTTGTTCCCCGTCGATGCGGCCGACTTCGAGGATCTGCGCGCTGCCATGGGCAAGCTGCGCCTCAACGACGCCTCGTTCTCGTTCGAAATGGAATCGTCCGCAGCTCTCGGCTTCGGTTTCCGATGCGGCTTCCTCGGGTTGCTGCATCTCGAAATCATCCAGGAACGCCTCGAGCGCGAGTTCGATCTCGACCTGATCGCGACGGCACCGTCGGTGGTCTACAAGCTCAACATGACCGACGGCAGCGAGCGCGAGCTGCACAATCCGGCCGACATGCCGGATGTCGTGCGCATCTCGGAAATCCACGAGCCTTGGATCAAGGCAACCATCCTTACCCCGGACGATTATCTCGGCGGCATCCTCAAGCTCTGCCAGGATCGCCGTGGCGTCCAGACCGAGCTTACCTATGTCGGCAAGCGCGCCATGCTGACCTACGAGCTGCCGCTCAACGAAGTCGTGTTCGACTTCTACGACCGGCTGAAATCGATTTCCAAGGGCTATGCCTCCTTCGACTACCATCTCGACGGCTACAAGGAAGGCAACCTTGTGAAAATGTCGATCATGGTCAACGGCGAGCCGGTCGACGCGCTGTCGATGCTGGTACACCGGACCGCCGCCGAAAAGCGCGGTCGCGACATGTGCGAAAAGCTGAAGGACCTGATCCCGCGGCACATGTTCAAGATTCCGATCCAGGCGGCCATCGGCGGCAACGTCATCGCCCGCGAGACGATCTCGGCAATGCGCAAGGACGTGACCGCCAAGTGCTACGGCGGCGACGCCTCCCGCAAGCGCAAGCTGCTTGACAAGCAGAAGGCTGGCAAGAAGCGTATGCGCCAGTTCGGCAAGGTCGACATTCCACAGGAAGCGTTTATTGCGGCGCTGAAGATGAGCGACGAGTGAGGGGAAGCCCTTTCAAGGCATATGATTGAGGGCGCCGAGGCGCCCTTTTTGCTGTCTGGTTTGCGGCAAACGTGCGCTTCGGCTCAAGCTTGATCCATTGCCTAACCTCCCGGCTTGCTGCAATACGCGATTGGCTCTATGCCTTCGCATAGCGATCGCTGGGCCAGTCCTTATGAAGTCCTTTCTGAAAACCATAGGATTGATGGCCAACGACCTCGGCGCGAGCCTGCTTTTTGTCATCCTCTTCTCTTTAACGCAGAACGCAGTGCTGTCGGCTTGTCTCGGCATGCTGTTCGGTGCCTGCCAAATTGCTGTCCAGATCTCAAGGAGGAAGCCTGTCGACAGCATGCAGTGGCTAAGCCTGTTTCTGGTTTTCGCTTCCGGTACGGCAACGATGGTGACGGACGATCCCCGTTTCGTGCTCTTCAAGCCGAGCGTGATTTATGTGATTGTCGGTGCCGCGATGCTGAAGCCCGGATGGATCAATCGCTACCTGCCTGCGATTGCCCGCGCCGTTTCGGCCGATATCGGCATCGCGCTCGGCTTCGTGTGGTCAGGCCTTATGTTCACCACCGCAGCGCTCAATGCGTACCTCGCGCTCAGCACTGAAATCAAAACCTGGGCACTGACGATGGCGATCTTTACCATCTCCAGCAAAGTGCTTCTCGTCTTGGCGGGGTTTGCCGCGATACGCCTGGTAACGCAAAGCCGACTGCGCGCCATGCCAGCCAAGCAGCGCGAGTCCCTGCTGGTGACGACCGGATGGAACACTAAGTCACCAGTGCCCGCTTCGCGATAAACGTTTAGCCGTTGTGACATGGGGCCCACGTCCCTAGACTGCGGGTCGCACAGGAGAACCGACATGACCGCAAAACCCCGCATCAGCATCCTCTACTGCACCCAGTGCAACTGGCTGCTGCGCGCCGCGTGGATGGCGCAGGAACTGCTCCAAACATTTGGCGACAGTCTCGGCGAGGTGGCCCTCCTGCCCGGCACCGGCGGCAATTTCGAGATCCGGGTGGACGGTGAGCTGATCTGGGAACGCAAGCGCGACGGTGGTTTTCCGGGCCCGAAGGAATTGAAGCAGCGGGTCCGCGACATCATCGAACCCGAGCGCGATCTCGGCCACACCGACCGGGAGCGCAGCGAGAGCTGGAGCGATCAGCGGCGCTCCGGCAGGACGCAGCGCACCGGCCTTCCGCCCGGCGCCTTGTAGCTGTCGGTCAACGGGTCGTAGGAGCGGTAACGGTTCATGCAGCTTTGGCGGTGAAAGCTCGGATCGGCGGCAGGCACCCGGACCTGCGGCGGCAGCCTCGGGGGCTGGGGTCGGAAGATAAAGCGAGGCGGCCGTGCGCCGGGACTATAATATCGGGGTCCGGTCTGGCCGAGCGGACGATAGTTTGGCCGCTGATAGCTCTGGCGCGGCCCGAATGTGAAACAACCGCGCGTATCGCACACCGTCGAGATCTCGATCAAAGCCGCCGAAGGCTCTATCTTGGCGACGGCTGTGAGAGGCAAGGCTTGAGCTGACATTGCAGTCAGCGAAGCCATGGCTACCACAGCCATCGGAACGAGGTTACGAAACCGTGCGGCACCACCTCCCCTTGGAGCGCCGGGGCTCCTTGCGGTAAATTTCATCATTTCCCGTGCCGCTTTCTTTCGCGCGTCATATGGTAGGCTATATAGGACACCATCATGTCCTGCCCAAGTGCGCAGGGCCAAACCTGGTGCGTCCGACCGTTTGCGTCGGTTGATCGATCTTCGGTCCTGCGCCATAAAGCCTTATCAATGTCGGGAGTTATCGCGTGAGCAGTCTGAAATTTGGAACGAGCGGCCTTCGCGGCCTTTCTGTCGATCTCGAAGGCCGCGCCTCGGCTCTCTATTCAACGGCGTTTGCCCGTCATCTCCTGAAGAGCGGCCATGCCAAGCCTGGTGACCCCGTTCTCGTCGGTCGTGATTTCCGCGAGTCGAGCCCATCAGTTGCTGCGACCTGCATCGGGGCGCTGGGGCGCGCGGGCCTCGTACCGATCGATTGCGGCGCCATCGCCACGCCAGCGCTGGCACTCTATGGCCTGGAACTCGGAGCCGCCAGCCTGATGGTGACCGGCTCTCATATTCCGGCTGATCGCAACGGCATCAAATTCTACCGCCCGGATGGCGAAATCGACAAGCAGGACGAAGAAGCCATCACAGCGGAAGCGGCCGCCATCGGCGACAGCGCCATCGACGCCTCGCCTGCCAGCGCGGAGAAGCGCGGCGAGCAGGCTGAGGCACAGTTCTTGAGCCGCAACGCAGCACTCCTGCCGGCAGGCAGCCTTGTGGGCTTGACCGTCGGCGTCTACGAGCACAGCACGGTCGCCCGCGACCTGCTGGGGCAAGTCCTGGATCATTACGGCGCCCGCGTCGTGCCGCTCGGTCGCTCCGACAGCTTCATCCCGGTCGATACCGAAGCCGTTTCTGCCCAGACCGTCGAACTGCTCCGCGGATGGACGAACGAACACCGGCTCGATGCCATCGTCTCCGCCGATGGCGACGGCGACAGGCCACTGGTCTCGGACGAACACGGCGAGCCGCTGCGCGGCGACCTTCTCGGTCTCATCGCCGCCAATTTCCTCGGTGCCGGTGTGCTCGTTACGCCTGTCACCTCTAATTCCGGTGTCGAGACCGCCGGCCGCTACAGCGTTACCCGCACCCGCGTTGGCTCGCCCTATGTGATCGCTGGCATGAACGCCGCGCTGGCGGACGGCCGGCCGGGCGTCATGGGTTTCGAGGCCAATGGCGGCACGTTGACGGCAAGCGCCTTTACCGTCAACGGCACGACCATCCAGCCCCTGCCGACGCGCGATAGTTTTCTGCCGATCCTTGCCACGCTCCATGCGGCAGCGGCTTCGAAGAAGACCCTGTCTCAGGTCGCCGCCGGCTACAGCCTGCCCTTTGCCGCAGCCGACCGGCTGGAGAATTTCGCACTAGAGACCAGCGGCGCGCTGATGGCGCATCTGCGCGCCTCGGAAAGCAATCTGGCTGCGTTTCTGGCACCTGTTGGATCGGTGGCCTCAACGAGCGACATAGACGGCCTGCAGGTCATGCTGGAGGACGGCCGGATGATCCATTTCCGTCCCTCGGGCAATGCCCCGGAAATGCGCTGCTATGTCGAGGCGGCCAGCGAAAACGAGGCAAAGTCGCTTTTGGTCCAAGGACTTGATCTGGTCCGCGCCTTCGCCCGAACAGCGCAATAAGTCGCTTTTTCGGGGAATGACATCAAAACTTCAAAAACGTTGTTGACAGCAGCGGACGACCCCCTTACATGCCTGACCGTCGCCCAGATGGCGGAATTGGTAGACGCGCCAGCTTCAGGTGCTGGTACCCGAAAGGGTGTGGAGGTTCGAGTCCTCTTCTGGGCACCATTCCATTTTTGATCTCTGCCAGATCAACAGCTTAGCTTTCATAGTAATTGTTAGCGGACGCCCCTTCGGGGGTGTCTTTTGCTGTCGTTACGCTGTGCGAAAACTCGGTGTCGGACAGGTCAGCGATTACGATTGTTATATTGCCAGTAGCTGTAGTTGGGTGGGCGGGTGCTTTCGGAAATGACGCCGTTCTGGTCGCAGACGTAGACCAGGCGCGGGTAGTCGCGGTAGAAGCTGCGATAGCCGAAATCGAGGTCGGCCAAGCGCGTCCAGCACTTAAACTTTTCCTGAAATGCCTGTGGTGCCGTGACGCCTGGCAAATCCTTGTAGGGATAGATCGGCTTATTCCATGTGAGTTTGCCCTCACCTTCGGCAAAGCCGTTGTAGGGTGTCAGGGCAAGCAGCGTGGCTCCGACCAGAGCAACTCTCATTATCCACATGAACGCCAACCCTTCTGCTGGGCGGAGCATTGCGCAACACCCCGTGCTATCCGCATATAGTCATTACAGGAACCGAGGGAAAGCCTGAGCGGCTTGCAAAAGGCAGCGCGGCCTCATCACATCTTGCTGAAACCGATGTCCCAACGTAACAGCCTGTCACAAATGGCGATCCCGGACGCGCTTGAACTCGCTCGGACGACATGGCATTAGTTAGAGCGGGAACAAAGTTGCGATCGCTGTACTGCATCTGTCCAATCTTTTCCGGTTTTATGACGTTTAAGTCGTGCTGATCTGTCGGGAGTTGAGTGAATGCTTGAACGGGTCGAGCGAAAGGATGCCTGTCGCGGGATTGACAGGGCAGTACCCGCGTCTCCGCTCCTCATTTACGTTATCAATCTGGATCGCTGCATCGAGCGCTGGGATCGCCTCCGCACCCAGGCCGTCCAGCATGGCCTGAACCTCGTTCGGGTCGCAGCCGTAGACGGCCAATCTGTGCTCGCGGAGGAGCGGGTCGGCTTTCATCCCCGCTCCTTCAGTTATCACAACGGCCGCACGATCCTCGCCGGCGAATACGGCTGTTATCGAAGCCACCTGCTGGCTCTTGAAACCTTCGTTGCCAGTGGCGACGCGATGGCCATCATCATAGAGGATGATGTCGACCTCAACGCGGCACTTATCCCGCGGGCCATAGCGGCCGTGGCGGCCGTGCCTGGCACCGAGGGCAGCGTCATCAAGCTCGCAAATCACCGAAAGGTCGGTTTCAGACCCGTCGCTATGACCACCCTCGGCGATGTCGTCGGCCGCTGCCTGCACGGTCCCCAGGGCTCGGCTGCATGCTACATCGTCACGCGCGAAGCGGCGTTGAAGTTGGTAAAGAGGTTGAATACGGTTCTGTTGCCCTACGATGTCGCTCTCGAACGCGGCTGGTCGACTGGTGTCCAGACGTTTTCGACAGAAGACAATCTCGTAACATTCAGTCCGCATCGAAGAGACACGACGATCGGCAAGAGGTCGCATTACAGGGCTGCCAAGCGACACTTCATGCTGCGCATGACAACCCACTGGTTTCGCGCTCACGACCAGCTGCGACGGTGGTTCTATGCGACATGGGGATGCCAGCGGATCAGCCGCTAGAAGCTTTCAGGCGCTCAAAGAAAACACAAAAGACCGCGAGCAGGTCTATGCGGCGGCCTCTCCCTCGCGTTCGCGAAACACCAGGTCCACAACATCTCCGTTCGGGGCATAGCCGGAGACCAGCATCTTCAGGATGCTCTGGGCGAGCGGAATGTCATTTTCATCCAAAGCCTTCTCCAGCGCCGCCAGGCGCTCGGACAATTCCGGCCACCTAAGAAAATCCTCGCGAGCCCGCATGATCCGCGGATGCGGCGTCGGCTGCGGGTTGTCGCCGATCAGCAGTTCCTCGAAGAGTTTTTCGCCGGGACGCAGGCCGGTAATCCGCAACTCGATATCGCCCTCGGGATTATCGTCGTCCAGAACACTGAAGCCGGAGAGCTCAACCATACGGCGGGCGAGATCGACGATGCGAACCGGCTCTCCCATGTCGAGCAGAAAGACATCCCCGCCCGATGCCATGGCGCCGGCCTGGATGACCAGCTGCGAGGCTTCCGGGATTGTCATGAAATAGCGGGTGATCTCCGGATGGGTGAGCGTAACCGGGCCACCGTCACGGATCTGCTGGCGAAACAGCGGCACGACGGAACCCGATGAGCCCAGCACATTGCCGAAGCGGACCATCGAAAAACTCGTGGTCGTGCCGCTGGTGACGCGATCAGCGTCGAGGGCCTGCAGTACCATCTCCGCCAGTCGCTTGCTCGCGCCCATGATATTGGTCGGACGAACCGCCTTGTCCGTGCTGATGAGGACGAAATTCTCGACGCCAGCCTTTTGCGCTGCCGTGGCTGCGGCGACGGTCCCGGTGACGTTGTTCTTGATACCCTCGGCAGGGTTATATTCGACGAGCGGCACGTGCTTGTAGGCGGCAGCGTGATAGACGGTGCTGGGCTTCCACGCCGTCATGATCTGCTCCAGACGCGGCCCGTCGCGAACGGAGGCAAGAAAAGGGATGATGCGGATCTCGGCATCCTGGATCGCCAGCGCCGCCTTTTCCAGCTCGCCCAAGATGAGATAGAGGCCGAATTCGTTCTGCTCTACCAGCAGCAGGCTGGAGGGGCGGTTCTTGACGATCTGGCGGCACAGCTCGCTGCCGATCGAGCCTCCAGCACCGGTCACCATGACGACCTTTCCGCGGATGTTGCGGTCGAGCAAAGCCTGGTCGGGCGCAATGACATCGCGGCCAAGAAGATCCTCGATATCGAGTTCACGCAAGTCGGAGACGGCCACACGTCCCTGCGCCAAGGCGGTCAGGTCGGGCATGGTGCGGACGGTGACGCGGGCCTTGCGAATCGCCTCCAGGATTTCGTTGCGGCGTTGCCTTGTGGCATTCGGCAGCGCCAGCAATACATCGCGTGTTTCGCCGGTAGCAACGAGTGCCGGCAGGTCGGCGGGATCGTAGATCGGCAGCCCGGCCATGATACTGCCATGCAGGTGCCTGTCATCGTCAAGAAAGCCTACGACATTTAGCTCCGAGCTATTGGACAGAGCTGCGGCGAGCTGCCTTCCGGAAGCACCAGCGCCATAGATCAACACTTTTGCCAGCGAATTGCGGTTCAGAAGCCGCTGGTAAGCGTTGCCGAGCCAATAGCGTGTCCACATGCGCGACAGCCCGACGGCGATCAGAAGCAGCAACGGCTGCAATATGCCGACGGTACGCGGCACGCCTGGAATGCTGATCGCGGTGAAGATCGTCATGAAGGCCAGGCCGTAGATCGCCACGGCCTTGACCACCGTCATGAACGCCGAGAGCCCGGCATAGCGGAAGATCGCGCGGTAAAGCCCGAGCACAATGAAGATCGGTATCGCGAGCAGGAGCGAAACGAAGGCGGGTACCCATTCGACACCCTCGAGGATCACCCACCCGTCAAGCCGCAGGCAATAGGCAAACCATACCGTAAGTACACAAAGGCTGGAGTCGACCAGGAGTGCAAAGGCGCGCTTTGTTACGCGCGGCAAAGCCAAAAAGGGCATAACGAGCCGATCGGCAGGTACCATCAACAATTTCCTCAGGCGCCGGTCATCCCAGTCCGCAATTGCATTTCTTCCGGGCGTATTCGCCCGTCTCCAGCACACCTAGTATGTCTTGCTGCTTCCAACAGCAAAAGGCAATTGCGCGAGACAGCCGCGCTGCGTCTTTCGCAACGCTATAGCGCAAATTCACCACTCGCGGCAAAAGGAAAACCTCTGGCGCGATTATTGTTTTGAAAGGGATAATCCCAAGTCCTTAAACGGGTGGCAGATCTGCGGCTGCCTATCTCTGGACCTGCCGTGAACCTGTCTGTATGCAGAGAGTATAAACGCGCGGCGAGACCGCTAACCCGTGGGCGACTGATATGAAAATCTCGATCGCTGGCATGGCGCGCAGGTTTGCGATGCTATCGACGGCCCTCATAGGGCTCGTGACCTTCGCCGGCAGCGGCGAGGCAGCGGGGCTTTGCTATCGCGGGATCAATCTTTCGGGCGCTGAGTACGGTGATCGCGATGGCGTCGCAGGTACGGACTACATCTACCCTACGGAAGCAACCGTGCATTACTTTGCCGGCAAGGGCATGAATGTCGTCCGCCTGCCCTTCCTCTGGGAGCGGCTGCAGCCCGAGTTGAACGAGAAACTCGATGACGAAGAACTTTCGCGCCTGAAGGCGGCCGTCGACCGGATCCACAAGAACGGGATGACAGTCGTTCTCGACCCGCACAACTACGCCCGTTACGACAAGGTGACGATTTCGCAGGATCCGGTCACCGATGATGCATTCGGTGATTTCTGGTCGCGGCTTGCCGGGGCCTTCGCCAACCAGCCGAGCACAGTCTTTGGCCTGATGAACGAGCCGCACGATATCAAGGCACCGGATTGGCTTAAAGCGGCGAATACCGCGATCGGCAGGATCCGCGCGATCGGTGCCCGTAATCTCATCCTCGTTCCCGGGACGATCTGGACCGGTGCCCACTCATGGAGCGAGGAAAGGCTCGGCGGCGGCTCGAACGCCGAGATCATGCTTGGCGTAACGGACCCGCTCAATTTCTACGCCTATGAATTTCACCAGTATCTAGACGCTGACTGGTCAGGAACCCACGCTCTCTGCGAAGGCACCGAGAAGGCACGCACCGGTATCACTGACGTCACCAACTGGCTGAGGCAGAACCATAAACGGGGATTTCTGGGCGAGTTCGGCGCCGCCGGCAATCAGCCCTGCCTTGACGGGCTTCAGAGTATGCTCGACATCCTCGGCAAGAACAGCGATGTCTGGCTCGGCTGGAGCTACTGGGCGGCGGGCGACTGGTGGCCGGAGAGCGAGCCGCTCAACGTGCAACCGCGCAAGACACCGGACCGGCCGCAGATGGCGCTGCTGGCAACTGCGGCCAAGAACCAGCGTATGGCGAAAGCATGCAGCGCGACCGTAAAATAAGCGAGAGCAAAGACCGGCGATGGTCCGCAGGGACACGACTTCTCTTTCACGGACCGCGCTTCCACTCCGTATCCCTATGGGCGACCGGCTTGGGGCAAACGTGATGCGCGATAGCGAAAGCAGCAATGTCCAGGAAATTGGCTTCATCCTGATCCCAGGCTTTGCGCTGATGTGCTACGCCTCGGCGGTGGAGCCGCTGAGGGCGGCCAATCTCCTCGCCGGTCGGGAAATCTATCGCTTTCGCGTGTTCTCACCGCAAGGTGTATTCGCAGTCGCCTCGAATGGCGTGCAGGTTCCCGCAGAACCTCTGCCGGGTCGCGGTGAACGGCTGCACACGGTCTTCGTGGTTGCCGGCGGCCACCCTGACGAATGGAACTGGCCGGGCGTCTATAGCGCGCTCCGGGCCCTCGATCGCGACGGGGTACGCATCGGCGGCATCTCTGGTGGGCCGTACCTGCTGGCCGCAGCCGGACTTCTCTCCGGCGAGCGCTTCACCATCCACTGGGAGCATGCCCCGGCGCTAATCGAGGATTTTCCCGGCATGACGCCGTTGCAGGCGCGCTACATCATCGACGGCAAGCGGTTGACCTGCGGCGGTGGCGTTGCGCCGCTGGACATGCTGCACGCGATCATTGCGGCCCGCATGGGTGCAGATTTTGCCCGCCGGGTTAGCGACTGGTACCTGCACCGGCATGTCAGTTCGGCCGCAGAGCCGCAGCGGGCTTCCGAGGCCGAACGCCATGGCACGCACCATCCTATCCTGCTTGCGGTGATCGAGAAGATGGAGACGACGATCGAGCAGCCGCTCGATCGCAAGGCGATGGCGACCTTCGCGCGGATCACGCCACGCCATCTCGACCGGCTATTTGCAACCAGGCTAAACTCGACATTCCTGGCAGAATACCACCGAATAAGGCTGGCCCATGCGCGAAAGCTGCTGCAGCAAAGCAGCCTATCCATCTCCGAAATCGCCTTTGCCTGCGGCTTCTCCAACCCCGGACATTTTTCTCGCTGCTATCGGCAGGCTTATGGCGGACCTCCGAAAACTGCCCGTAAAACAAACTGACACGATCAGACAATCTTTCTTTAAGGGAAATTTATTTTCTTCCTAGTTGAAGTATTCCAAGATTCTTGCTAGGCCTTTTTCGCAACGATCATTCGGAGGATTTCATCATGTGCGGCATTGTCGGCCTGTTCCTCAAGGACAAAAGCCTGGAACCCCAGTTGGGCGCGATGCTGTCCACGATGCTGGTGACGATGACCGACCGTGGGCCGGATTCGGCTGGTATCGCGATCTACGGGGGCTCTCAAGGGCGCGACGCCAAGATCACCGTGCAATCCGCGACGCCTGCGAAGGATTTTGCCGGACTTCAGGCAGAGCTGGAAGAGGCGCTGGGACAGACGATTGCGGTCGAGATCAAAAGCAGCCATGCCGTCATTACGCTCCCGAAAGACAAGCTGGATGATGCCCGCTCGGCGCTAGGCGAAATTCGCCCGGATATCCGCGTGATGAGCAGCGGCGATTCGATCGAGATTTATAAGGAAACCGGCCTGCCGCGCGATGTCGTGGCGCGCTTCGGCGTCGCCGACATGTCCGGCACGCACGGCATCGGCCACACCCGCATGGCGACGGAGTCTGCGGTCACCACGCTCGGCGCCCATCCGTTTTCCACAGGCTCGGACCAGTGCCTGGTGCACAACGGCTCGCTCTCCAACCACAACAACCTGCGCCGCACGCTGAAGCATCAGGGCATGCGCTTCGAGACAGAGAACGATTCCGAAGTCGCGGCCGCCTACCTGACGGCCGAAATGGCAAAGGGCAAAAACCTTGGAGCGGCACTGGAAGGTGCTGTCGACGATCTCGACGGCTTCTTCACCTTCGTCGTCGGCACCAAATCCGGTTTCGGCGTGCTGCGCGATGCCATCGCCTGCAAGCCCGCCGTGATGGCCGAGACCGACCAGTATGTCGCCTTCGGTTCGGAATACCGGGCGTTGGTCAGCCTGCCCGGTATCGAGGCTGCGCGTGTCTGGGAGCCGGAGCCGGCGACCGTTTATTTCTGGGAGCACTAAACTGGCTCTACGCCGGATGCCTCTATCCCCTTCCAAGTTACCAATTGCAGGACAGAACATGCCCACCTTCGATCTGGCGATCACGCCGCTCCGCGATCTCAATCAGGCCCTGCATGACATTGCGCCGGGATCCAACGATCTGCATTTCGAGGTGATCAACCCGCGCGGCAGCCATGCCGTCGCTTGCGGCGTGCATGCGCCGGTTGCCATCGATGTGCAGGGCAATGTCGGCTATTATTGCGGCGGCATGAACGAAGACGCCACCATCACCATCCACGGATCGGCCGGCCCCGGTGTCGGCGAAAACATGATGTCCGGGACGATTGTCGTCAAAGGCGACGCTTCGCAATATGCCGGCGCGACGGCCTGCGGCGGCATGCTGGTCATCGAGGGTAACGCCTCGTCGCGCTGCGGCATCTCGATGAAGGGCGTCGATATCGTCGTGCGCGGCAGCATCGGCCATATGTCGGCCTTCATGGCGCAGGCGGGTAACCTGGTGGTGCTCGGCGATGCCGGCGATGCCTTGGGCGACTCGCTCTACGAAGCGAAGATTTTCGTGCGCGGTACGGTGAAAAGCCTGGGCGCGGACTGCATCGCCAAGGAGATGAAGCCAGAACACCTGAGGTTGCTGGCCGAACTGCTCGAAAAGGCCGGCATCACAGACGTCAAGCCGGAGGAATTCAACCGCTACGGCTCGGCGCGCAAGCTCTATACTTTCAATGTCGACAATGCGGACGCCTATTGAGCGTCAGACCAAGGCAGTCAGCGGGGACTTTCCGCTGCGACAAAAAAACAATGCGATCAATCGAGGTCCGCCATGAGCTACCAGAACCCGCCGACCACGCCACGTTCCTCGGCAACCTTCGACGAATATACGATGTCGGAAATCCGCCGGGCTGCGGCAACCGGCATCTATGATATCAGAGGCGGCGGCGCCAAGCGCAAGCTGCCGCATTTCGACGACCTGCTGTTTCTCGGCGCTTCGATCTCGCGCTATCCGCTGGAAGGCTACCGCGAAAAGTGTGAGACCAATGTCGTGCTTGGCAGCCGCTTCGCCAAGAAGCCGATCGAACTCAAGATCCCGATCACCATTGCCGGCATGAGCTTCGGATCGCTATCAGGCCCGGCCAAGGAAGCGCTCGGACGTGGCGCGACGATCGCCGGGACTTCGACCACAACCGGCGACGGCGGTATGACGGAGGAAGAGCGCGGCCATTCGCAGATCCTCGTCTACCAGTACCTGCCATCGCGCTACGGCATGAACCCCAAGGACCTGCGCCGCGCCGACGCCATTGAGATCGTCATCGGACAAGGCGCCAAGCCCGGCGGTGGCGGGATGCTGCTCGGCCAGAAGATATCGGACCGGGTCGCCGACATGCGCACCCTTCCGAAGGGCATCGACCAGCGCTCTGCCTCGCGCCACCCCGATTGGACCGGGCCCGACGATCTTGAGATCAAGATCATGGAGTTGCGCGAAATCACCAACTGGGAAAAGCCGATCTATGTGAAGGTCGGCGGCGCCCGTCCCTACTATGACACGGCACTTGCGGTAAAAGCCGGCGCCGATGTCGTGGTCCTCGACGGCATGCAGGGCGGCACGGCGGCAACGCAGGAAGTCTTTATCGAGAATGTGGGCATGCCGACGCTCGCCTGCATCCGTCCCGCAGTACAGGCGCTGCAGGATCTCGGCATGCATCGCAAGGTGCAGCTGATCATCTCCGGCGGCATCCGCAATGGTGCCGATGTTGCAAAGGCTCTGGCGCTCGGCGCCGATGCCGTCTCGATCGGTACGGCAGCGCTGGTTGCCATTGGCGAAAACGACCCGCGCTGGGCAGCAGAATATGCGGCGCTCGGCACGACAGCCGAAGCCTATGACGATTGGCACGAAGGCAAGGACCCGGCGGGCATCACCACCCAGGATCCGGAACTGATGAAGCGCGTCGACCCGGTTGCTGCCGGGCGCCGGCTTGCCAATTATCTGAAGGTGATGACGCTGGAAGCGCAAACCATCGCCAGGGCCTGCGGAAAGAACCACGTACACAATCTGGAGCCGGAAGATCTGTGCGCGTTGACGATCGAGGCGTCGGGCATGGCGCAGGTGCCGCTGGCCGGCACCTCCTGGATCCCCGGCAAGGGCGGCTTCTGACATGGCCGTCTATACTGCGACCATCTTGTGGGAGCGGGGCGCGGCAGAGCCGTTCACCGACAATCGCTATGGTCGCGGACATTTCTGGTCGTTCGACGGCGGCGTCAGCGTTCGCGCCTCGTCCTCGCCGCACGTGGTACCGCGCTACTCGGATCCATCCGGCGTCGATCCGGAGGAAGCCTTTATTGCCAGCCTTTCGTCCTGCCATATGCTGACGTTTCTCTACCTCGTGGCCAAGCGCGGCTTCGTGGTCAACCGCTACGAAGATGTCGCCGAAGGCGTGATGGCAAAGAACGAGAGCGGTCGCATGTGGGTCGCCAAAGTCGTGCTGCGTCCGCGCATTGTCTGGGAGGGCAATGGTCCGGACGCGAAGGCGGCTGCCGAACTGCATCACCTGGCCCATGACGAATGCTTTATCGCGAATTCGGTGCGCACGGAAGTGGCCTGCGAACCCGTAGACTGACAGGCCGGAAAGGCCGCAGCAAAAACCAAATGGGGAACTGAACGATGACGATCAATCTCGAGACGTGGGCGAAGGAACGCGGCGTCAAATACTTTATGATCAGCTACACTGACCTGTTCGGCGGCCAGCGGGCAAAGCTCGTACCAAGCCAGGCGATTGCAGGCATGCAGGCCGATGGTGCCGGTTTCGCTGGCTTTGCCACCTGGCTCGACATGACGCCGGCGCATCCGGATCTGTTTGCAGTGCCCGATGCCTCGTCGGCCATCCAGCTGCCGTGGAAGAAGGATGTTGCTTGGGTTGCAGCCGATTGTGTGATGGAGGGCAAGCTGGTCGAGCAGGCGCCGCGCAACGTGCTGAAGAAGCTGATTGCCGAGGCCAAGGCGCTTGGAAAGCGCGTCAAGACGGGTGTGGAGGCCGAGTTCTTCCTGATCACGGCGGACGGCGAACAGATCTCCGACAAATACGATACGGCCGACAAGCCCTGCTACGACCAGCAGGCGGTCATGCGCCGCTATGACGTCATCACCGAGATCTGCGACTACATGCTGGAACTCGGCTGGGGCCCGTACCAGAACGACCACGAGGATGCCAACGGCCAGTTCGAGATGAACTGGGAGTTCGACGACGCGCTCATCACCGCCGACAAGCATTCCTTCTTCAAGTTCATGGTCAAATCCGTTGCAGAAAAGCACGGGCTGCGCGCTACGTTCATGCCCAAGCCCTTCAAGGGCCTGACCGGCAACGGCTGCCATTGCCACATCTCGGTCTGGGATACCGACGGCAAGACCAACGTCTTTGCCGACAAGAGCATGGATTTCGGGCTATCGTCCGAGGGCCGCCAGTTTCTCGGCGGTATCATGAAGCATGCCTCGGCGCTGGCGGCGATCACCAATCCGACCGTGAATTCCTACAAGCGCATCAATGCGCCGCGCACGACCTCCGGCGCCACCTGGTCGCCGAACACGGTGACATGGACCGGCAACAACCGCACCCACATGGTGCGCGTACCCGGGCCGGGTCGCTTCGAGCTGCGGCTGCCCGATGGCGCGGTCAATCCGTACCTGCTGCAGGCGGTAATCATCGCTGCCGGCCTCGACGGGCTCAACACCAATGCCGATCCCGGCAGGCATTACGACATCGACATGTATGCCGAAGGCCATCTCGTGAAGGACGCGCCGCGCCTGCCGCTGAACCTTCTCGATGCCTTGCGCGAATACGACAAGGACGAGGGACTGAAGCAGGCGATGGGCCTCGAATTCTCCGCCGCCTTTGTCAAGCTCAAGCACCAGGAATGGAATAGCTATGCCTCGCACTTCACGCAGTGGGAGCGCGATACGACGCTGGACATCTAGGACGGCGGCATTTGGAAATCCCGCGCAAGCACTTCCCTGCCAACGGCGGGGATACGCGTTCCGACGACGCAATGGGAACGGGATTTTCGCTTGCCTGCCGTAATCTGCAAGCGAATGGGCTGCGGGCTTGCAAGGTGATCTAGGCGCCGGTAGGCCCTGGCTTTGCGGATTGCGCTGCGCATCCGGCTATCCGGCGCCCATGCTTTGATTTATGCAGGTCCAAAACCTGCGAATGAGGGAACAGACATGAAGAGCTACGTGCTGACGGTATCCTGCCAATCAACGCGCGGGATCGTTGCTGCCATTTCAACCTATCTGGCCGCCCAGGGTTGCAACATAGTCGATTCATCGCAATTCGACGACCTCGATACCGGCAAGTTCTTCATGCGCGTCAGTTTCATGTCCGAGGAAGGCATCGCGCAGGAGGCGCTGGTCGAGGGCTTCAAGCCGATAGCCGCGACCTTCAAGATGGATGCCGAAATCCACGATGCGACGAAGCGCATGAAAGTACTGCTGATGGTGTCGCGCTTCGGCCATTGTCTCAACGACCTGCTCTATCGCTGGAAGATCGGCGCTCTACCGATCGACATTGTCGGCGTCGTATCCAACCATTTCGAATACCAGAAGGTCGTCGTCAACCATGACATTCCCTTTCACCACATCAAGGTGACCAAGGAAAACAAGGTGAAGGCCGAAGCGGAGATCATGGACGTGGCCGAGCAGACCGGCACGGAGCTGATCGTGCTTGCCCGCTATATGCAGATCCTGTCGGATGACATGTGCCGCAAGATGTCGGGGCGGATCATCAATATCCACCACTCCTTCCTGCCTAGCTTCAAGGGCGCCAACCCCTACAAGCAAGCCTATGAGCGCGGCGTCAAGCTGATCGGCGCCACGGCGCATTATGTCACTGCCGATCTCGACGAAGGCCCGATCATCGAGCAGGATACGGCACGGGTCACCCACGCGCAGAGCGCCGAGGACTATGTGTCCATCGGTCGCGACGTCGAGAGCCAGGTGCTCGCCCGCGCCATCCACGCCCATATCCATCACCGGACCTTCATCAACGGCAACCGAACAGTCGTCTTCCCGGCAAGCCCCGGCAGCTATGCTTCGGAGCGCATGGGTTAGCCGGACATAACGGCGAGCAAAATCGACATTCTCGGCGTTTGCGCCCCGGCGGATTGCATCTTTGTCTTGTGGCTGCCAGGATTTGCCGTATCTGCTTCTTGCAGTAAGTGATCCGGGGGGTGTCATGACCGACCAAGCGCTCGTCAACCGCATGCAATTGCCGAGGCCCGAAGTCACGGTGGCAGACGCTGCCGAAATTGCAGCGACCTATTATGGTCTCTCGGGCGAGTTCATCGAACTCGGCAGCCAGCAGGACCGGAACTTCCGGCTCGATACCGGCGAAGCGCGCTACGTGCTGAAAATCTGCCATGCGGATTATGCCACCGTCGAGCTCGAAGCACAGAATGCCGCGCTTCGCTATCTTCGCGCGATGGACGGGGCACCGCGCGTTCCGGAGATCATCCCGACAGTCGGCGGTGCCGAGATCGTCGCTTTGAGCATCAACGACCAGGACCTCCAGATCCGGCTCCTGAGCTATGTCGAGGGCCAGGGCCTGACGCGCCGCAAGCATCTGCCGACAGCGACGGTGGCAGCGCTCGGGTCGCTTTGTGCCAGGTTGGCAAAGTCGCTTTCCGGTTTCGACCATCACGGGCTCGACCGTACCCTGCAGTGGGATCTGCGCCGGGCCGGCCCGGTGGCGGTGCATTTGTTGTCTGCGATCACAAATCACGAGGCCCGCGACCGCATCGCCAAGGCCATGGTGACGGCAGTCAAGCGCATCCAGCCGCTGGCGGCGCATCTGCGCGTGCAGCCGGTGCACCACGACATCACCGGCGACAATGTCGTGGCGCGGCCGGATGGTCATGGCAATCTCATTCCCGATGGGGTGATCGACTTCGGCGACATCATCAAGGGCTGGGTGGTCGGCGACCTCGCCGTGACATGCGCCTCCCTTCTGCATCATGCGGATGGCGATCCGCTGTTTATCCTGCCGGCGGTTGCCGCCTACCATGCCGTGATGCCGCTGAGCGGGGTCGAGTTGCAGGCTCTGTGGCCGCTGATCGTCGCGCGCGCCGTGATCCTGGTGGCGAGCAGCGAGCAGCAGCTGGCGATCGATCCCGACAATAGTTATGTCCGTGACAACATTGTCCTCGAGCGCGAGATCTTCGAGGTCGCGACGTCCACCAATGCCGATTTCATGGACGCTGCCATTCTGAGGGCGGTCGGCATCGATCCGCAGCCCATCGACACCTCGGCGTGGATGCCGCTGCTTGCAGGCATCGACACTGCGGATATTCTTTCGCTCGATCTGTCGACAACGAGCCCGCTGCTGGACGATGGCAACTGGCTGGAGCCTGATATCGATTGGCGACTGCTGGCGAAGGCAGCCAGCGAGACGGGATTGGCAGCGACGCGGTACGGAGAGTTCCGCCTGTCGCTGACGGAACCGCTTGCCCTGCAACCGCCAAAGAATTTTGCCCTGCACTGCGACGTCTGCCTGCCCGCCGGCACCATCGTCAACGCGCCCTTTGCCGGCAGCATCATCAACGACGCCCAGCATCTGGTGCTGGTAGGACAGGATGTCTGCCTGCACCTCGACGGCATCGCCTGCAGCCTGGAAGACGGCGCCGAGATTGCTGCCGGCCACGTTCTCGGATCGATAGCCGGAGAAGAAGGCGCGGTCGGCGGGTTGCGGGTGCAGCTTTGCCGCAGTCCCGCGCTGGTGCCGCCGCTGCTGTGTGCCCGCCATGCGGCCCCGGCCTGGTCGGCGCTTTGCCCTTCACCGTCTGCGTTGCTCGGGCCCGGGATCGAAGCCCCCAAGGCAAGCGGCGCCGAAAGGCTGGCCTGCCGGATGCGCCATCTTGCGGCCTCGCAGAAGCACTATTACGCAAACCCGCCACAGATCGAGCGCGGGTGGCGCGAATATCTCTTCGACGTCGAAGGCCGCACCTATATCGACATGATCAACAACGTCACGATCCTCGGCCATGCCCATCCACGCCTCAACGCGGCGATTGGCCGGCAGTGGTCGCTGCTCAATACCAACTCGCGTTTTCACTATGCGGCAATCGCAGATTTTTCAGAGCGGCTGGCCGCACTTGCGCCGAAGGGCCTCGACTGCGTGTTCCTGGTCAACAGCGGTTCGGAGGCGAACGATCTCGCCCTGCGGCTTGCCTGGGCCTATACCGGCGCCCGCAACATGCTCTGCCTGAAGGAGGGCTATCATGGCTGGTCGGTCGCCAGCGACGCGGTCTCGACTTCGCTTGCCGACAACCCGCAAGCCCTGACAACGCGGCCAGACTGGGTGCATGCAGCACCGGCGCCGAACAGCTTTCGTGGGCAGTTTCGCGGACCCGACGCAGGCAACGCCTATCTCGAAGCAACGAGGCCATTGATCGATGCCGTCCGTGAAAGTGGCGAGGGCCTGGCTGGCGTGATTGCAGAATCACTCTGCGGCAATGCCGGCGGTATCGTGCCGCCCGAGGGCTACCTCAGCCAGATCTATGCGCTCGTGCGCGACGCTGGCGGCCTCTGCATCGCCGACGAGGTGCAGATCGGTTATGGCCGGCTCGGGGATTTTTTCTGGGGGTTCGAGCAGCAGGGCGTGGTCCCCGACATCATTACGATCGCCAAGGGCATGGGCAACGGCCACCCTCTCGGTGCTGTCATCACCAGCAGGCCGATTGCCGATGCGCTGGAACGGCAAGGCTATTTCTTCTCCTCGACAGGTGGAAGTCCGGTGAGTTCGATCGTCGGCATGACCGTGCTCGACATCCTGGAGGACGAGGCGCTGCAGAACAATGCTCGAGTTGTCGGTGAACACCTGAAGGCCCGGATGGTGTCGATGATGGAGCGCTTTCCCCTGATCGGCGCGGTACATGGCATGGGACTATATCTCGGCCTGGAACTGATCACCGACCGTGATTCGCTCGCGCCTGCAACCATGGAGACGGCGGCGCTCTGCGATAGGCTGCTGGAACTCGGCGTCATCGTGCAGCCGACCGGCGATCACCTCAACGTGTTGAAGATCAAGCCGCCACTTTGCATCAGCAGGGAGAGCGCCGAATTTTTCCTGCAAGCCCTGGAAAAGGCGCTCATCGAGGCTTCGGAGAACCTGGGTTTGGCCGTTAACCATTAGGGTCATTTGGCGACCCGGCTGATTTTCAACCGTTGGGGGATTGTCCGGCTGATCCCAAATTCCTATCTCTGGCGCGTCGGAGAAGGAGCGAATCCCGGCGTCGGGTATATACGGAAGAACGAATTATCTTTCGCAGATATGCTCGATAGCCGGAACGATATTTCGACAACAGGCAAATTTTTGACATCGACCAGAATATGTTTGCGATGGAAACCAGGCTATAATCTACTAACTGAGTAGACAAACTTGGCTCCATCGTCCGGTACCCCGGATATCGCGGGGACCTCAAAAGTGCAACGCCAACGCAAGGGAAGTGACATGAGAAAGACACACTTATCGCATGCCCGCCTTGGGAGCTTGTGCTGGACCAAGACTGCTCGGGCTTTCGCTCCGGCCCGCGCTGTCGAATGTGACGTTCGTCCCTTTCGGAACAACATCGTCATTTTTCCATAACCGTGCATAGCGCGGTGGGAGTATCGCATGAAGAAGCAAGTTATCGAGTATGCAGGCGTGCCTGTCGGTATCGTCGTTCCTGACGACAATCAATTGCGGTTCATTGCCGTGAAATACCATGTCCATGACCTGGATGAGCGCCGCTTCGGCAGCGCTGACGAAGTCAGGCTCGCCATTCGCGACCTCTTGGCACGCAGCCCTGCAAAGCCCATTCACGTCTAGGCTCAGTTAAGGGCCAAAGTCGGCATTGTCGTCCAAATCCTGCCAAGCAAGACCGGTTCAGCGGAAGCTGTGCCGGTCTTGTCTTTTCCAATGCCTTGCGATCCTATCGCCATCCGACCATAGCGACAGGATATTCCCGTGACCGTTTCCCGCAATCTGCTGACTGACATAGAGGGTGTTTCCGTCGGCCACTGCACCGACCTAAAGCTCGGGTCCGGTGTCACCGTCATCGTCTTCGATGCACCGGCCGTTGCTTCCGGCACGGTGATGGGCGGCGCGCCCGGCGGGCGGGATACGGCGCTGCTCGATCCGTCGATGTCGGTGGGCGCAGTCGATGCGCTCGTGCTTTCAGGAGGCTCGGCATTCGGGCTGGATGCGGCGGGCGGCGTACAGGCGGCGCTGCGCGAGATTGGACGCGGATTGCAGGTCGGCACCACGCGCGTGCCGATCGTACCACAGGCGATCCTGATGGATCTGCTGAACGGAGGAGACAAGGACTGGGGCCTGCATTCCCCCTATCGCGACATGGGCTATGAGGCATTCGTCGCAGCGACCAAGGGCGAATTTACCCTCGGAAGCATCGGTGCCGGCACTGGGGCCACGACGGCAACGTTCAAGGGAGGCCTTGGGTCGGCGAGTGCTGTCACAAGCGGCGGACACCGAATTGCCGCGCTGGTCGCAGTCAATGCGCTGGGCACGCCTACCATCGGAGACGGTCCGCATTTCTGGGCCGCGCCGTTCGAGGAGAACAACGAATTCGGAGGTCTTGGCATGCCTCCCGCCATTTCCACGGCAGACCGGGCGATGCGCTTGAAGGGGGTCAATATCACGGCAACCACCATCGGCGTCGTCGTCACGGATGCCATCGTCACCAAAGTGGAGGCACACCGGCTGTCAATCATGGCGCAGGACGGACTGGCTCGCGCCCTGTTGCCGGCCCATCTGCCATTCGACGGCGACACAGTCTTTGCAGCATCGACCGGCGCCCGGCCGATGGAAGGCATGATTGACTTTCTCGAACTCTGCCAACTCTCGACGACGGTGATGGCACGCGCTATTGCACGTGGCGTCCATCAAGCAACTGCCCTGCCCTTCGACGGCGCACAGCCAGCCTGGGGTGACCTGTTCGGATCCTCGAGGCCCTGATGCCCGAGAGGAGCGTATATTACCTGTGTTGAATTTTCATACTCTCTAATTCTATTAATAATTGTATGCAACCATTTCGATCACTCATTCGTTGTGTTGTATGGATATGAAAATCTGGGACGTCATGGTGACCGTCGAGGCTCCTAAAGCTGGTGAATTCAGGCACGTTGGAAGCGCGCTCGATGCCGTAGACTGCCTCTATTCCTGCTGGCCAGGCCCACAGGGGGATACCCATCGCATGGCTATCAACATCTGTCTTGCAGTGCTCGACAACGATAAGCCGACCAGCGCGTCACGCGAAGCCTTCATTGCTGCAGCCAAGGATGCAGATATTTTCGTCGACTACTGACGAGCAATCAATCCGGAAAGCGATAGACGACGTCACCGAAACGTCCAGTCGGGAATACATAAAATAGCCTGACCGGCGCATCCGTCTCATTCCTCAATCCGTGCTCCGCATTGCCGGGAATAAAGATCACATCACCCGCAGCGACGAGCGTCTCGGTCCCGTCGATGCTCATGACGCCAGTGCCTTCGAGCATATAGTAGATCTCCGGTTCGGCGTGGCGATGCAGTTGCCTCGAACCGCCGCCCGGCGCGATTTCGGCGACGCCGGCGCACATGCTGTCGGTGGGGGTGATGTCGCTGCTGAGCAGTGTGTAGAAGGCGACGCTGCCGCGTACGGGATCGTCCCATTCCTCTCTTGGCCGATACTCGACCCGGGTTATCACAGCCTGAGGTATGTTCATTTTAGTGCTGGCCTTGAGAAACTGGGCGGACGTCTCACCTCAGCGTGAGGCATGCGGATAGTTCAGACACGCGGCATAGGCCGCGTGTCGTCTGCAAGGCTCAGGCCGGAAGCTGGAAGATGACATTTGCGACGAGCACCACCGCAAGTCCTGCTGCCAGCGCTACATATGGCAGGATACCGGCTTTCTTCACACCGAGGTCCTGGCCGACGAGACCGAGGTCCTCCATCGCGCCTTCCGGAAATTTCCCGCCGTCCCTGACGAAATGGCGGTAGGCGAAGACCGGCAGGATCAGGGCTGCGAAGATGAAGCCGACCCAGAGCGCATTGGAGTATCCCCAGACCTTGGCGCCGGCACCAAGAAACAATGCGTTGACGAACGCCAGTATCGTGTTGAGACCGATCAGCCATGTCGGCGCCTTCCAGGGGCGCTCGATGTGGCCGCTATCCATACGGTGGATCCAGCCGGCATTGAGATTGAGAAAATTGAAGATGATGTAACCGACATTGGATACCGCCAGTACGAAGAAGTACCCGGCCGTGTCAGAGGCGATCGCCAGCAGGAACAGGTTGAAGGCAAAATCCGTCCACATGGCGCGCGTCGGTGCGCCGTGCTCGTTGACGTGATCAAGATACTTCGGCAGCCAGCCGTCCTTCGAGCCTTGATAGAGCGTCCGCGAGGAGCCGGCCATCGCTGTCATGATGGCCAGGAAGAGCGCCATGATCATCAGGATAACCAGTAACTGCGTGACGATCTTGCCGCCATGCACCAGCCCGCCAAGCGCCTCGCCGACGCCCGTTCCATCGACGATCCCCGGTGCCAGCATGCCCGTCTGGCCAAGTACGGCCTGGAACGTGAATGGAATGAGGAAAAAGAACAGGCAGCAGAGCAGGCCGGAATAGAAGATCGCCTTGAACGTATCTGTCTTCGGGTTTTTCAGTTCGCGCGTGTAGCAGACGGCGGTCTCGAAGCCGTAGGTCGACCAGGCGGCGATATAGAGACCGCCAAGGAACAGTGTCCAGCCGCCATTGCTCCAGGTGCCATCGACGCCGGAATAGGCAGCCGTGGGCGGCAGCAGGCCGGTGACGTTGAGCGTGTCGATCTGACCGCTGAAGATCGGGTAGAGGCCGATGATCAGCAGCGGGAGGAGAACGATGATGGCCAGCCACTTCTGAACGCTGGCAGTGCCAAGAATTCCGCGGTGCTGGATGGCGAAGATGATCAGCATCAGAATGCCGCCGATGACAAAGGTGGCATTGAGGCTGGCCTTGGCGAGGAACGGAATGTTGAAAGTCACCAGCGACCAGCTTCTGATCCATGGCGTATAGGCAGCGATGCCATCGGCGGACATCAGCGCGGTAATCGCGTCTGCCTGGGTCTTGCCGGTATTGGTCGCCAGCCATTCGGCAACCCTCGGGCTATCGGCCGTGATGCTGCCGGCATGGGCGGCGATCCAGGAGACGACAAGTTGCGAATCGGCGCCCGGGATCGGGAAGAGCGCATTGAGAATGTAGCCCGCAGCAATGGCGCAGCCGAGCGACAGCACCGGCGACCAGGCAAACCAGTTGCACCAGACGGATAGCGGCGCGATGAACTTCGAATAACGCAGCCAGGCGGTGGCGCCGTAGACGGATGCGCCGCCGGACTTGTTGGCGAACATGCCGGCGATTTCGGCGTAGGTGAAGGATTGCAGGAAGCCCATCACCATGGAGATGATCCAGACGACGAAGGCCAGCTTTCCGGTTGTGCCGGCAATGCCGCCGATTGAGAACAGCACAAGCGGCGGGACGCCGGCGGCAACCCAGAAGGCGCCCTTCCAATCCAGGGATCGGATCAGCCCGCCGCTTGACGCGGCTTCGGACCCTTCGGTTTCAACGAAAGCTACCATAGCAGTCTCCTCGACCAGTTTTTGCGTCGCGCGGTATGCGCGTTCCCTTGTATTTTTGTTGGATCGTGGCGGCGCTTTTGTTCGGCAGGGCGCTTTTACAGCGTCTCCTGATCGATCCCAGTCTCAAGCGGTCGCGTCACTTATTTCTCATAGTGAATTTTTTTTCATGAGGGTCAAGTCTCTCTTTGTGTTCCATCCCAAAATTTGGATATATAAGAACATGCAGATCAGGCGGCCGATGCTCGCCGGAGGTTCGAATGCCCCATTCCGCCAACGTATTGCAGCCGCCCCGCGCCAGCCGGATCATCAGGCCCGGAATGCCGGCACTTGGGCCCGGCGGCGAGCGCTACCGGGTGAAAGGGCGAGGCTCGACCGTGATCAGGGTCAGCGCTGGCGACACAGTTGTCGTCACCGATACCGAAGGCGGCCAGCTCTGCGAGATCACGTTCATCGACGGGGCAGGCCAGTTCAATGCGGCGGGACTTGGCGTGGCGTTTTCGCGAACTGCATCAGGCCTGCAGGATATCCTCTCCGAAGGTGGCGATAGCGCCAGCCGAACGCTCGCAGCGCTGAGGCGACGCGGCGCAGACCTCAGCAAGGCCGCTGCACTGACAGTTTTCGGTGGCGGCTCTGCACCAGGGTCTTCGGCCGCGCTGACCATGACAATGGATGGATTGCTGGTCGTCGCCGCACCCGGCGCTCCCATGGATTTCGATCGGCAGGACACATCGACGGCAATCTCTGTCATGGTACAGCGCGCACGCCTGTCGCGCAGCTACGAGGAGACGCTGCCGGAGCCTATGGCCGATCCGTTGCAGGACCTGCGCATCGCGGCGGCATCGGCATCAGCCTATTTTGTCCGCGCCGGCGAATTCATCCAGATCATCGATGTCGCCGGCCGCCAATGTACCGACTTCCAGGCTTTTGCCGCCCGCAAGGTCGACAAGGGGCTCGACCGGGCCATCGACGCCACGGTCACACGGACGCTGCTCAGCCGCAGCTATCCGACACCCGGTCTTCCCTCAAAATGTTTTGACCGAGACTTCGAACCGCTTGTCGAAATCGTCCAGGACACGGTCGGAAGGCACGACGCCTTCGCCACCGCCTGCAATTCCCGCTACTATGACGACATGGGCTATCCCGGCCATGCCAATTGCACCGACAATTTCAACGATGCATTGTCGCCCTTTGGCATTGCTCCCCGCAAAGGCTGGGAGGCGATCAACTATTTCTACAACACCAACATTGACCACCAGAACCAGCTCTACCTCGACGAGCCCTGGTCGCGGCCGGGCGACTATGTGCTGATGCGGGCACTGACCGATCTCGTTTGCGTCTCCTCGTCATGTCCCGACGATATCGATGCCGCCAACGGCTGGGACCCCACAGATATCCATGTCCGTACCTACTCCGCTGACCGAAAATTCTCTCGAGCCGTGGCGACCAGAATGACTCCCGATGCAGAGCCGGACATGACCCAGGAAACCGCCTTCCATCCCCGCCTGTCCGCAATGACGCGGAATTACGCCGAATATCGCGGCTATTGGCTGCCCAACCGCTTCAACAACGACGGACCGACCGAGGAATACTGGGCCTGCCGCGAACGGGCTGTGGTGATCGACCTGTCGCCACTGCGGAAATTCGAGATCACCGGGCCGGATGCCGAGGCCCTGCTGCAATATTGCATGACCCGCGACATCAGAAAGCTGTCTCCCGGCCAAGTCGTCTACACCGCCATGTGCTACGAAAACGGTGGGATGATCGACGACGGTACCGTCTTCCGGTTGGCGGAGAACAATTTCCGCTTTATCGGCGGCGACGATTTCTCTGGCGTCTGGCTGCGCGAGCAGGCGGAAAAGATGGGCTTCAAAGCCTGGGTGCGCTCGTCCACCGACCAGATGCACAATATCGCCGTGCAGGGGCCGAAAAGCAGGGACATCGTTGCGGAAATCGTCTGGACCGCGCCGACGCAGCCAGCGATCTCCGAGCTTGACTGGTTCCGTTTCGCAGTCGGCCGGATCGGTCATTTCGAAGGCGCACCGGTGGTGGTGTCACGAACCGGCTATACCGGCGAGCTCGGCTACGAAATCTTTTGTCATCCGAAGGATGCCATCTCCGTGTTCGACGCCGTGTGGGAGGCCGGCCAGAAGCATGGCATCAAGCCGATGGGGCTCGAAGCACTCGATATGGTGCGCATCGAGGCCGGACTGATCTTCGCGCATTACGAATTTTCAGACCAGACCGATCCCTTTGAAGCCGGCATCGGCTTTACCGTGCCACTGAAGTCGAAGACGGAGGATTTCATCGGACGCACCGCGCTGCTCGCCCGCAAGGAAAATCCCCGCTACCGGCTTGTCGGCCTCGATATCGATGCCAACGAGACGGTTGGGCATGGAGACACCGTGCATATCGGGCGGGCGCAGGTCGGTGTCGTCACCAGTGCGACCCGCTCGCCGCTGTTGAGGAAGACCATTGCCTTGGCGCGGATGGACGTAGTGCATGCCGGGATCGGAACCGAGGTCGAGATCGGCATGCTGGATGGCCAGCAAAAGCGCCTTCCAGCCGTGATCGTGCCTTTCGCCCATTACGATCCGCAGAAGCTCAAGCCGCGCTCGTGAGGGACGCGTTTTTCGGCAGATCAGAGCCAGGAGCCAGCGACGTCATTTACTTTTACGCCGAAAATTAAGGGCAGTCGCGACATAGGATGTCGACCGCTCCTTCAGGGTGCGAGATAGCCGAATAAAAAGGCGGCAATCGTCAGTAGGATAATGAGCAGCAATGGCCAGGGCACAAAGCGCTGCTCAATGTGACGACAGAGCGCAACGACGGGTTTAAAAGGGTTCATGAATTGCTCCGCTCGCCAGACAATCCTGCATGCTGGACATTTTCAATGCCCTGCCACAGCGGCAGGCCGATCGACTCCGACACCGATGGGTCAGTGGTAAAAACGGGATAACCCTGCTGCATCAGTCTCACAAGGATCTCCTGATCCATTCGAACATGCTGACGCGATAAATTCACCTGATTGTAGGCATGCCCGCCCGAGTTGGGGTTGATGCCGGTGATGATCACTGCCGTGGCGCCGTTGTATAGGGCAAAGAGCACGGCGTTGATACCATTGGAACACTTGGAATCGGTATCCATCTCGAAACTCTTGCGGCCGACAACGCGGTCCAGCAAAGCCATTCGCTCGTACCGATCGACGATCGTCAGCGTGCGCGGCTTGTAATTGAACGCCTGCAAACCCCTTTCGAGCCGTTCGCGCTCATCCTTGCGCCAGAGCAAGACGAACAAAGCTCCAGTCCGCTTGCCGTTGAGCACGCGACGAACCTCTACAGCGTTGGTGTTGGTGCCCTCGATCTGGTTGAATTGCACGAAGGTAACATCCGGCTCCTCGATGCCCCAGGCCTCAGTCACCGCCTGCGAACCGTTGATCGTCACGACGCGAAACCTGTCGTCGAAATCGGCCGGTTTATGGGAGACCGGCGCAGAACCGACGACAAGCACGGGGCCTGCGAAGCGCGGTGTAACTGTCGGCGGCGACGGGCGCGTCAGCCGGTATTTGATGTTCCGGTAAAGAAGTTTTTTGAGGTCGGAAAATGAGCCGGGCATAGCCATCTTTTTTGGGAGGAATACCGTCTCAGCGTCGCTTTAGAAAACGCGGCCGCAGGCGACGGAAGAAATTATCGATGTCGCGAATGACATTGGTGAGGGATATCAGTTTGTCGATCTCGGCATTGGCGTTGCCGAGACGCTCGGACAAGACATCGGCAATCGCCATTGAAATTTCCGACGACGGAATATCCGGGAAACGTTTTGCCAAGGCTGCGTAGGCATTTTGTGAGATGCCGCCATGGACAGAGATTTTCCCCATGCGCGCAAAAAGGCGCAAGAAGACTTGCTCGAAACTCCAGTCGTGAACGGAAACGACCTTCCATTGCTGACTGCGACGCGCGGAAAACCCGGCAAGGACAATGGTGCCGGGCAATTTCAGGTCGCTGAGCCACAGGGCAATGGCAAAGCCGCTGGTCGGCACCTTGTCCTCGGGATAGAAGTCGTTGCAGAACCCGCTCAGATCGAGATGGCCGGTGGGCGTGTTTTCAAATTCGGCGGCGGTATTGAATTTCTCCTCGGTGTTAAGCCGAATATTCATGATGCCGAGGAAACGATCCCGAGGGAAGAACTTGACGACGTCGCCAACTTCTCGCCGGTAGACAATGTTGGCACCTTTGGAGCTGCCGCGCGATATCAGCAGCGCGTTGCCTTGAAAGGGCGCGTCCAGCACCTTGTAGACCTTGTTGAAAAACACGAAGAGGGTGCTGGGCGGATATTGCTTCTGAAGCCCGGCGATATCGACCGTATCGCTGTTGGCAACGAGAACGACATGGGAGAAGGCCGCGAAAATCGCTTGCCAATCCTTGACCTCGGTGATCCCTGAAAGAGAGCCGGCCGCTGGCAGAGAACTGCCAGGCGCTTGTTCATTGCCTGAAACGGGTTCCACGAATACTTATTTCTGCTGAACGGAGAGGACGCGGTCGCGCATCGCGAACCATTCTTCCGAGTAATCGTCGTTGCGGTGTTCGTCGAAATAAGGGCCGCCGTCGGTGAAGTGGACGATCTTTGCATCAGGGCGGTGATCGTATTCGTTGACCAGGTAATTCCAGGTTACCGGCAGTTCGCCGATCTGGTCGTCGCTTTCCAGCCATTTGAACTGGTGCAGTTCGAGGCCGGTCGCTGTGTTGACGAATTCCTTCGTCAGCGCGCGGCACTTGGCGTTGTTGAACATGATCAGGCTGGACCAGTTTTTCTTCTCGTACTTGGTCTGGGTCTGGCCGAGAAACTTGGTTTCAACCTTGGGCTGGTAATCGTGCTTGACGCACATCGCTGCATAGCGGTCGTCGCGCAGGTTCCAGAGCTCGGCGATGTCGGTACGCGCCAGCATGTCGCAATCCATGAAGATGCTCCAGCCTTCGTAGTTGCAAAGGTGCGGGACCAGAAAGCGCGAGAAGGAAAACTCGGTAGACTGCAGGGCATTGCGTTCGCGGGTAAAGAGGTCGCCGAGATTGCTCAGCACGATCGGCGAGAACGCCACAGGAATGGATGAATGTTCGACGATGCTCTGCGTGAGAACGTGGTAGGCTACGACTTCCTTGGAATCGAAGCCGACGAAAATACGCGCTAAATTATCGATCATGATCTCTCCGCTATCGTCCATGTGCCAGGTGCTAGGCCAAAAAGCCGTCACCTCGCAAAGCAACAGATATTGTTACAGTAGCCACCGTTATCAAAACTACGGCCTGATGCTTGTAACTCCCGCTTTCGAAAGTCAAGTTGCAGCTTCGACGCGAAATAGGACGGATATCGCATTTGTCGACAGAATTGCGACGCTATTTTGTTAGTAAGCATCATCGGCAGCGCGACTTGCCCTAGGGGGCTGGCGGGTGGATATGCTGTCGCAACAGCGCTGCGATTCGGCAGTCCCATTCGCGAAAAGAGGCCTCAATGGGTTGGTTCAAGTCGGCAAGGCCGCTCACACGAAAGCTTTCGATCGTACCGCCGGCGCCTGCTCCCGGCCGCCATGGCATTGCGATCATGGCCTGCGTCAAGAACGAGGCAGTCTATATCGAAGAGTGGATCCGCTTCCATCGTGCCGTTGGCGTGGACCATTTTTATATCTACGATGACGGCTCGACGGACGGTACGCGGGCGCTTCTGTCGGATCTCCTTCCAGCCAATGCCCTGACAATCGTTCCTTGGATCGCCCGCATGTCGGATACGGCAAGTGGACAGTTGCTGAATGGCCAGACGATTGCCTTTGCTCACGCTATTCTCAACTTCGGCAGCCTTTACAGCCGCATGGCGTTCATCGATGTCGATGAATTCCTGTTGCCCAAACAGGGCTCGACCATCGAGCAGGCGCTGGAAGGCGCCGGCGGCTTTCCGAATGTCTCCCTGCCCTGGCATATGTTCGGCACATCAGGTCATGTCGTAAAGCCAGATGGACCGCTGCTTTCCAACTACACGATGCGCGGCGCAGATCCGCTGACACGGCAGGAAAACGTTTCCAACTTCAAATGCATCGTCGATCCCTGCGAAGTGGTCGAAGTCAGCGTCCACCAATTCAGGACGCGCCAGCATGGAGAGCTCACCGTCAACGATGCGGGCCAGCAATTCACCCGCTCCGGCCGCAAGTCGCCGGCCTTCTATTCCAATCGTTTCTTGCAGCTCAACCACTACTACAGCAAATCACGCGCCGAACTTCAGGCGAAGGTGACGCGCGGGTGGTCCTATGATGCGGAGCGAACGAAGTACGAGCGCAAAGTCTTCGGCGTCGTCGAGGCAATCGAAAAAGACGCCGTCGAAGACCGGGCAATGGTCGATTTCATCGCGCGACATGGCATCGAACTCGGCTAGTTCTGAGGCTGGCATCTTGGCCACAGCTTCGATTTCCTGTAAGTTTGGAACCGACGACAATCGAGATCTGACTGAAATTTGCGATTTTTATCGCGCGATTTCAGTGACTTGCGCGGCAATCGGTACCAGATGTGGCTATGTTGCGATAGCAGCTGGTATCCGTATGAACACAAGTGAGGGCCTATATGGCGTATGATGTCGCTGTCGTTGGCTCGGGGTTTTCGGCTATAGCCGTTACGATCAATCTGCTCAGGCTACTGCCATCATCGGCACGTATCGCCGTGGTAGGAGACGATCCAGGGTTCGGGCGTGGGACTGCTTACAGAACGGAATTCTATCTACACCGCCTGAATGTGCCGGCGGGTCGCATGAGTGTGTTCCCGGACGAACCGGACGATTTCGTCGCGTGGCTACGCGCCGAGAACCGACTGGTCGATACCCACGACTTCGCCTCGCGGGGGGATTACGGGCGTTATCTGCGCGATCGGCTGGCTGCATTGTTGCGCGACAGACCAAACCGTGCGGGTGTCGATTTCATCAAGGCGAAAGCGAGGGCCTGCGTCGAGTGTGCAACTTCGGGCGTGATCTTCCATCTCGACAACCAGACGGAAATGACCGCACGCAACGTCGTCCTCTGTCTCGGCGTCGGAAATGCCGAGCTGCCGCTTGGATCGGGCAGCCTCGATGCTGCCGCAAAACCCAGGATCGTGCGCAACCCATGGCGACTGGGCTGACTTTCGAAGGTCGCGCCTTCGGACGAGATCTGCATTCTCGGCTCGGGCCTCACCATGGTCGACCAGGTGCTTGCGCTCCGGGCGCATGGGCATCGTGGGCCGATCCATCTGCTTTCGCGGCGCGGGTTACTGCCGCATTCGCACCGCGCCGGGCATCATTCTCCGGCGAAACCGGACCTCCCGACAGACACGATGGCGATGAGTGCCGTCCTGCACGCGTTGCGAAGGCAGGTGCGCGATGGAACGGACTGGCGCGACCTGATGGACGGCCTGCGCTCGCAGACCCAAGCGCTTTGGCAGAGGCTGGACAAAGACCAGCGAGCGCGGTTTCTACGCCACGCACTTGCCTGGTGGAATATTCACCGCCACCGCATCGCGCCCGCCGTGTTCAGCGAGTTCGATGGATTGGTGAAAGACGGGACGGTGACAGCGCATGCAGGGTTTCTGCAGGCGATCCGCCAGTCGGAGGTTGGACTGGACATTCACTACCGGCCACGCGGCCGCCAGGAAGAGGCCTGCTTGCGCGCAGACTGGGTCGTCAACTGCACGGGCATGGAGCGGGCCGGCATTGCCCATTCGCCCCTGCTCCGCGAAATGCTGGAGAAAGACATGATCGCAGCCGATGAACTGGGGCTGGGCATCGTCGTCGACCGGCATTCGCGGGTGCTCGATGCGGGCGGTCGTCAACAGGACGGACTGTTTGCAATCGGCGCGCTGACGGCAGGACAGTTCTGGGAGATTACGGCGGTGCCCGATATACGCACGCAGGCGCGGGACGTGGCAAGGTCCATCGCCGGTGTAGAGGGGTAATCTTCAGATCGGCGCGCCTACGGCGGTGGCGGTGTGCTGAAATAAATGCGGCGTCGATCGCTCCACGGCAACACAGGTTTTCCTGTCCTTGCGCCAACAACAGATGATCGTGCTTGGTATAGGGATCTCCCATTTGCGATTGTCTCGGCGTGAAGGGGCGGAAAGCCCCGCGATTTTGACGGGATGAAACAATGACCAAGACATTCAAATTCAATCTTTTGACCTCCAGCCTGTCGCGTCGCGCTGGCCTTGCCGTGATGATTGCGTCGGCGGCAGCCATCATTGGAGTTGCGGCCTTGCCGCAGTCTAGTCTGGCCGCAGACAAGTCGATCAAGGTCGGCATCATGAGTGGCGAGGACGAGGACGTCTGGCGTGTTGTGACCGCCGAGGCAGCCAAGAAGGGCCTGAAGATCGAGACCGTAGCCTTCAACGACTACACCCAGCCGAACGAGGCGCTTGAGCGCGGCGAGATCGATGCCAATGCCTTCCAGCACCAGCCCTATCTCGACAACCAGATCAAGACGCATGGCTACCATATCGTCCGCGTCGGCTACACCGGCGTCTGGCCGATCGGTCTCTACACCAAGAAATACAAGTCCGTCGGCGAGATCCCGAATGGCGCCGTGATCGGCGTGCCGAACGATCCGTCGAACGAGGGCCGCGCGCTGCGCGTGCTGCAGACCGCCGGCCTGATCAAGCTTAAGGACGGCACCGGGATTCTGGCCACTGTCGCCGACGTTTCCGAGAACCCCAAGAAAATCGAGATCAAAGAACTCGATGCCGGCATCGTCGGCCGCTCGATCGACGATCTCGATGCCGCTGTCGTCAATACCGACTGGGCGCTGAAGAGCGGCCTGTCGGCCGATGACCGCATTACCCAGGAGCCTGTCTCCGACAATCCCTACCGCAATTTCATCGCCGTCAAGCAGGGTAACGAGAACCAGGAATGGGTGAAGACGCTGGTCGCCTCCTACCAGAACCCTGACGTCAAGGCCGAGTTCGACAAAGTCTATAAGGGCACCGGCATCAGCGCCTATTGATATCTGCGCGACAACAGCTATCGACCAAGGCGGCCCGGGTCATTCCGGGCCGCCTTGACGTGAAGGCATGAAGGAAAAGACAATGAACGATATTCCGACCGCAGCCGAGGCGCAGTCGCTAGCAACCACAGAGGAGGTTGTCCGGCTGACAGATGTCGCCCGTCGCTTCGGCACCACGCCGGCGCTGGACGGCATTTCGCTCACCGTCCATCGCGGCGAGATCCTCGGCATCATCGGTCGCAGCGGCGCCGGCAAGTCAACGCTGATCCGCTGCCTCAATGGATTGGAGCGAGCCGACAGTGGACGGATTGAGATCGAAGGCCGCGACATCACCGGACTGGCGGAGCAGGATCTGCAGCCGATGCGCCGGCGGATCGGCATGATCTTCCAGCATTTCAACCTGCTTTCGGCAAAGACCGTCGAGGAAAACGTCGCACTGCCGCTGAAGATCGAAGGCATCGGCAAGACTGAGCGCCTGAAGCGCGCCGGTGAACTTCTGGATCTCGTCGGCCTGGCCGACAAGGCGAAGGCCTATCCCTCGGAGCTCTCCGGCGGCCAGAAGCAGCGGGTCGGGATCGCCCGGGCGCTGGCGGCACGACCGGCACTGCTTCTCTCCGACGAGGCCACCTCGGCGCTCGACCCCGAGACAACGCGGGCCATACTGGCGCTGCTCAAGGACATCAATCAGAAGCTCGGCCTGACAATCCTGCTGGTCACTCACGAGATGGAAGTCGTCCGCTCAGTTGCCGACCGCGTTGCCGTCATCGATGCCGGCCGGATCGTCGAGGAGGGCCGTGTCTGGTCCGTCTTCTCGGATCCGCAGCAGCCGATCACCCAGAGCCTGCTTGAAGGCATTCGCCCGCAACTGCCGGATCATATCCTGCAGCGCCTTTCTCAGACATCGGGAACGGAAGCGATCATCAGCGTCGATGTTGCCGGACCCGCAGCGCAGGGAGCCGTCTTCAACGACCTGTCGACGGCACTGCCGAATTCCTACCGGCTGGTGCATGGCGGGATAGACCATATCCAGAACCAGCCGGTGGCGCGGTTCTTCATTGCCGTGCCGACACGAAATCCGGCGCTTGCCGGCGACGTACAACAGTTTCTAAAAACCCGCTCCGCGCGGGTGGAGGTGCTTGGCTATGACACCGATCATGCTTGAACTGCTCGGCCGCTCCATCTGGGAGACGATCGTCATGACTGTCGCCTCCGGGCTGATTTCCCTCATCGTCGGTCTGCCGCTCGGGCTGGCTCTGGTGACGACGGGGCAAGGCGGCATTGCCGAACACCGCTGGATCAACAGCATTCTCGGCGCCATCATCAACGGCTTCCGGTCAGTGCCTTTCATTATCCTGCTGGTGGCATTGATACCTCTGACACGCCTGATTGTCGGTACGGCGCTCGGAACGACGGCTGCCATCGTGCCGCTCGCCATCGCGGCTATCCCGTATTACGCCCGCATTGCGGAAGTTTCGCTACGCGAGGTCGATCACGGCCTGATCGACGCCGTGCGGGCGATGGGCGGAAACCGCTGGACAATCGTCCGCGAGGTACTGGTGCCGGAAGCGATGCCGGGCCTGGTTGCAGGCTTCACGGTGACGCTGGTGACACTGATCGGCGCGTCGGCCATGGCCGGTGCGATCGGGGCCGGCGGGCTTGGCGACCTTGCCATCCGCTATGGCTACCAGCGGTTCGAGACCAGTGTGATGGTCGCCGTGGTTGCCGTGCTGATTGTCATCGTCTGCGCCATGCAGTGGTTCGGGGACCGGCTGGTCGCCAAGCTCGACCACCGCTGAGATTGACGCGTCGCTAGGCGGCGGGCGCGTCTTCTTCGTCCGGCCGCTCACGAGCGCCGGGCGGCATCCAGCCGCGCTCCGTCCTGTCGTGCAGGGCGCTACGGTCGCCCAGCATGGCGGCATCGAGGATTTCGCCGATCTCCTTTGACCGGGCGATGTATTCGGGGTTGTTGAAGACCTCGATATCCTCTCGCCACAGGGGCGCCAGCTGGCGAAGGCCCCATCGGTCCTGCTTGACGAAGACGGCCTTGCTCTTCTCGACTTCGTAGGCGTGCATGCCGAGCGCCGATAGCGCGTAACCGCCGGCCCGCACCGAACTGTCGAACATTTCCCGCACAATGTCGTTCGCACCGGCCTGGTAGAGACGGTAGACGTGTCCGCGGTCAAAGGCGCGGGCAATGATGTGCAACTGCGGATTTTCCCGGCGCGCATGCTTGACGATCTCTATTGTCCGCTCGACATCGTCGATCGCGACGATCAGCAGCTTGGCGCTCGACAGACCTGCAGCGTGCAGCAGATCCGGACGCCCGGCATCTCCGAAAAACGACCGCACACCGAACTTGCGCACGCCTTCGACGACATCGGCCCGATGGTCGAGAACTACGGTCTTGTAGCCATTGGCCAGCAGCAGCCGATTGATGATCTGGCCAAAACGCCCGACGCCGGCAATGATAACCGAGCCAGGCTCGGTGATCTCGTCGGCCTCTTCCGCCTGCTGCCGATTGTAGCGCGGCAGGATGACCTTATCGAGCATGATGAACAACGCCGGCGTCAGCATCATGGACAGCGCGACCACCAACAGCAGAACGGCAGCGATATCCGGTGGAAGAACGGCAGCGATATCCGGTGGAAGAACGGCATTCTGCACGGTGAAGGACAAGAGCACGAAGCCGAACTCGCCCGCCTGCGCCAGGCCGAGCGCGAACAGCCATTTGTCGGAGCCGCGCAGCTTGAAGGACTGCGCCAGGCCATAGAGCACGCCGACCTTGACTGCCATCAGCGCCACCGTCAGGCCCAGGACGACGCCAAGATGAGCCCATAGCAACGCAAAATCGATACTGGCACCGACGGTGATGAAGAAGAGGCCGAGCAGCAGGCCCTTGAAGGGCTCGATGTCGCTCTCCAGCTCGTGGCGGAATTCGCTGTTGGCCAGCACCACGCCGGCAAGAAAAGTGCCGAGCGCCGGCGACAGGCCGACGACAGACATTAGCAGGGCGATGGCGATGACCAGCAGCAAGGCTGCCGCCGTGAAAATCTCGCGCAGCCTGGCGGCAGCGATGATCCTGAAGATGGGCCGCGACAGGTAATGCCCGGCGACGACCACGAAGGCAACGGCGGCAAGGGTAATGATCGCCACCTGCCATGCCGGCAGGCCGTCGAGGAGACTGACGCTTTCGTGGCCGCCGGAGGCTGCAGCGACATCCTGCGCATGATGACTGAGTTCAGGCAGCGCCAACAGCGGAATGAATGCCAGCATGGGGATTACGGCGATATCCTGGAACAGCAGGACGGAAAAGCTTGCCTGGCCACCGTCGGATTTCAGAAGGCCTTTTTCTCCAAGGGTCTGCAATACGATTGCGGTCGACGACAGGGAGAAAATGAAGCCCACAGTGAGTGCCACACTCCAGACCTGCCCGAACGCCATGCCGATCGCCGTAACGATCGCCGCAGTACCCACCACCTGAAGACCGCCGAGGCCGACCAGCTTTGCCCGCATTTCCCAAAGCGCGCGCGGCTGCAGCTCGAGCCCGACGAGGAACAGCATCATGACGACGCCGAACTCCGCAAAATGCTGCAGATCCTTCGTCTCGTTGCCGATCAGATGAAAGACCGGCCCGATCAGCACGCCGGCGATGAGGTAACCCAGCACCGAACCAAGGCCGAGACGCTTGGCGACCAGCACCGAGACGACGGCGGCGAGGAGATAGACGAAAGCCTGGAAGACAAAGCCGCTCATCGCGCACCACCTTGAATGGGAAGAGTATCGTGGTGCAGCACATCGACATGGCGCGCCGCTTCGTAGTCGAACCGATCGTCGCGCAGCGATTCCAGCAAAGCGCGGTAATCCGCGACATGCCGCGCCCCTCGGCCGTCGGAGGCACCTTTACCCGCCGAAAACAGCACGAATGGTGCGACGAACTCCATCTGGCAAAGATTGGCTGTCTGCTCGAGTGGAGACAAAAGAGTGCGGAAGCCGAAATGATTGCTTCCCTGCGGATGGTAGGCCTGTTCATCCCCGCCGGCCGTTGCGGCCACCAGGAAGCGCTTGCCCTTCAGTCGATCTCCGTCGTGCCCATAGGCAAAACCGTATTCCAGCACCAGATCCTGCCATTCCTTCAGAAGAGACGGCGTCGAATACCAGTAGATCGGGAACTGCAGCACCAGGACATCGTGCTCCAGCAGCCGCGCCTGTTCCAGGTCTATATCGATATTGAAGGTCGGGTATTCGGCATAGAGATCAACGAAGGTGATGCCTTCGATGGACCGCGCGGTCTTTGCCATTGCGACGTTGATCTTCGAATGGCGCTGGCCGGGATGAGCAAACAGAACGAGCACGCGGGCCATGGAACCTCGGTGGGCAAGTGCGACAAAGGGAGCGTTGTCCTGCCAGTAAGCCAGGGAGATGCCTGGAACCAGGCTTCGCGAGGCTGACTTTGGGCCATGAACCGGAGATTTTCCAGTGCTGATAGCCGGTGTTCCAGATTATCTTGCGACAATACAGGATCAGTGTGGGGAGCCGTGAAGTCCGGCAGCAATATTGGTTGTTTATCAGCGTCGCTGCGGCCTGCCTATCTCGAGGATCGCAGGCCGACGCTGTGCCTTGACGTCGTGTTGTCGGAGTTACTTGTCTTTCTTGCCGAGCTTCAGGCTGCTTTCCGCCTGCTTGACCTGCGAGCCGACAGGCGTTGCCGACTTGACATCCGCCTTGTCCTTCTTTGGCTTGCGCGTTTCGCGGTTGCTCTTCATCTGACCTTTAGCCATCGTCATCTCCGTCTGTTGTGCCTGGGTGACCTATCGGAAGGATAGTCTGGCGGGTCGAAAACCTCTCACATTGCGATCGCCCACGCGGCTGAGGCCGATGGTGATTTCTCGACAGCAAATACGACTTGTCCGAGGCGCCTCCTCCATGGAAAAGACCTACTATCTCGCAAAGACGAAGGCAAGCGAAACGCAGAAAAACGCTTGTCGCGCGCACGACAAGCGTCTCAATTCTATTGGCAAAAGGAAGAAGGACGTCAACGACTAGCGTCGTGCCCGACGCATAGCTGCACAGAGGTGCAAACCGTTCAGTCGGGCCGAGATCCAATCGTCAGGCAATTAAGCCTTGTTGGCGCCAGCGCCGGCTTCGCCGCCGCGTGTGTATACAGCCTTCTTAGGACCTGGGATCAGACCTTCGCGCTGCAGCTTCTTGCGGGCAAGCTTGCGGTGACGTGCAATACCTTCAGCCTTTTCGCGAGCGCGCTTTTCCGATGGCTTTTCGTAAGCCATGCGTGCCTTGATTTCGCGGAAGAGACCTTCGCGCTGCATTCTCTTCTTGAGGACGCGGAGAGCCTGATCGACGTTGTTGTCTCTAACTAGAACTTGCAAACTTCTATCCTTTTGTTGACATTCGCGGTCGCTGCTGGCGCGTGACCTGCGCTTGTTTATTCGCATTCGGCAGCAGATCGTCATGCGAAAGGAAATATTCCCTATTTCGCAAGGCCGCTGCGCTGTCGTAATTCTCGGCCGGCCCTTTCAATAAAGGTCGGCGACGACGCGTCATATACTGACGCGATCGCTTTGCCAACGGCGTCCTATCATATCATGGCGTTTTCGCCATAGAAAAAAGCAGCTGAAGCGAATTTTTGCGTCATTGCGCCAGCCGGGGCCACTCGATGGGACCCACATGATAACCGTCAGGCGCCTTTAGATGTGTTGGTGCGGCGTATTTTCAAGGGAACAACGGTCAAGTTCGGGCTGGAAAGTCGCGTGGCCAATGCCGAAGCGACGCTGCAGGCCCCTGGCTGCCTCCTCCAGCACCTCGTCGCCAGGATGGCCGGCAGGCGTGACGAGATGGCAGGTAAGCGCCGTATCGGTCGTGCTCAGCGACCAAACATGCAGGTCGTGTACCGAAGCCACGCCGGGCAGTTTGCTCAAGAACGCACGGACCTCGACTATGTCGATGCCAGCAGGAACGGCATTCAATGTCATGGTGATCGAGCCGGTAAGCAGGCTCCAGGTGCCGACGATAATGACGATATTAATCGCCACGCTCATGACGGGGTCTATCCAGTGCCAGCCGGTCAGGAGGATCAGCAGTCCGCCGATCACCACGCCGAGCGAAACCAAGGCATCCGCTGCCATATGCATGAAGGCGCCGCGCACGTTGAGATCGCCTCCGCCGGAGGAGAACAACCAGGCGCAGAAGCCGTTAATCGCAATGCCGCAGGCTGCGACGATCATCACCGTCTTTCCGGCGACAGGCTGCGGCTCGAATATACGGCCGATCGCCTCCCAGCTGAGACCGCCGACCACCACAAGCAGGAAGACCGCGTTGAACAGCGCGGCAAGGATGGAGCTGCCGCCGAGCCCGAATGTGAAACGCTGGGTGGGATTGCGCTTGGCAAGGATAACCGCCGCCCAGGCAACGCAGAGCCCGAGCGCATCGGAAAGATTGTGCCCGGCATCGGCCAGCAACGACACCGAATTGCTGGCGATACCATAGATCACTTCGACCAGCACGAAGGCGATATTCAAGCCGACGCCGATCGCAAATGCCTTGCCGAAGTTTGCCGGCACATGACTGTGGCCGAGGCCGGAGACATGCGAATGGCTGTCGTGCGCGTGATCATGGGAGTGGTCGTGGTGGTCATGATGATCATGCGCCATTGATATGTCTCTCTAAGCCAATGTCCAAAGAATGGCGCCGCAGTCTGATGGTTCTCTGACCTTCTATCTAACGTCAAGTCTTGCTTTTGTCAGAATTTTCCTTCGGCGCTTTGTTGGTAAAGCGCGCATTTCCGAGCCCCGTGCCAATGGTCACCACACCCCATTTTTTTGTATCCTGCATGAAAGGCGTTTGCGAAAGACCCTGCACGACGGCGTCGTTGTGGATAACCACCAAAGTATCGTGGCTGCCGATCTGCGGGATAGCCTTGGTCAGGGCCTCGCCCAGATTGAATTTCTCGCTCTCCCAGTTGCCGCCGGGCAAGTTCTGCCCGCCACGGGCAATAGAGCCGTCACTTTCTATAACCCCTGGGCACGCAATGCCAATGACGGGCGCCAGTGTCAGCTTGGCCTTTTCAGCCTTTCTGATGAGACTTTCCAGCATGCCGGCCAACCTTTCAACCGTGGCACTGCGCTTCGGTGCCTCGTCTGCGTGCCGCCAGAGGTCGAACTTCCAGACACTGGCCCTGGATAAATCAGGATGGTCCTTGAGACGCATTTCCACGATGCCGGCCCGGATGTTGGTGCCGCCGATATCGACCGCGAGGATCGCATCATAGCCTTCGAGCATCCATCCCGGCATCAGGTGCGCAGCGCCTATCAGACCGGCTTCGTCAGGGTGGTGGGCGATCGGGGTGAGCTCGACCTTGAAACCCTCGCTTTTCAGCAGCACCATGGCGCGGGCAATTGCCAGTTCGCCGAAGCCGCTCTCCTTGAGGCCGCCGCCGACGACGATTCTCTCGGTACCCTTCCAGCTATCTTGTTTCAAGAACTTCCCGAGCACATGGCCGAGTTCGCCAGCAAAGTCCTCGACGGCGCCCATGACCAGCGCAGCTGCTTCCTTGTTGTCTCCAGTCAGCAATGCGTCGATCTGCTTCTTCGACATGTCTTTCGTCGCGACATCGCCGAGCGGGTCATCCCCACCGTTGCGGATGCGCTGGCGCCACTCGTTGAGCTTTGCCTGGAAGGCGGACTTGCTAGCCCGGTCGCCGATAAAGCCGTTCTTGTCGCGCAACTCGAGATTATAGCCGTCGATCGTCACCGAGGGCAGGCTCGCCGATCCGTGGGTGATCAGGGTTGCGTTGTCGCGGCTTGCGTCGTTCTGCTTCTTTTCCATAGGGCTCCAATCCGAAGTCAGACATCGGCTCCATACAACCGGAGAGACCCGTCTGACCAGAGCGAGGACAACGCAAGAGAGACGCGGATGTTCCTGTCCACTACCAAGCCGGGAAGCACTTGCTCATACCACCGTGAGCAAGCGGATATAGGCGGCTACTTCATGCGCATGGATCCTGGTATCGCGGACGAGATCGTCGAAATGCCTCTGCATCATGCGGACCGAATCGACATTGTGCAGGACGAGATACATCCGCCCGACGAATACCGCTGCCCGCAGGGAGCCGAAGACGGTGTAGGGCACCGAAAAACGGGCCCGACCGTCGAAAAGGAACAGCCGGAATGATGGATAAAGATCGTCGATAAGGTCTGCCATATGCAGCAATTGCCCCTGACGCGCAGCCTTCGGAAGCCCCTGCCAGATGCCTTGCCCAGCGGCAAAAGCCTCCAGCGTCTGCAGCGGCATGCAGGACTCCATGTCGGTGCCGGGCTCGCGATTGTAATCCAGCCGGAACGCCGTTCCCGCCACCTGCGTCGCGGCGCTCTGGTGCGCCTCCGACGCCTCATAGGCAATAACTTCGGGTGTCCGCAGGAGATCGGGAATGCGAGCCGGCACATAGCGGATTTTAGAGCCGGTGGCCTCGGCATGCCATTTGATCAGGAGCCCCGCCCCTTCGTCGTCGCTGGTCTCAATTTCGAGGCTTGGCAGAAGCGCGCCCATCAGGCCCTCGTCCTGCGAAATGCCGAGCAGCCAGTCCAGCGAAACCTGATGGCGCTCGGCGATGCTCAGCAGGGTTTCCACCCTTGGAAGCCGGGCGGTTTTCCCCGACAGCAATTGCGATAATGCCGACCGGTCGATGCCGACATTATCCGCGAACGCCGATTGGCTCTCCTGGGAGCGGTCGAAAAGCAAGCGGAGACGCTGCTGAAACAGGACTGCCAGCTTGCGTTTATCCATCATATCGTTCCGTTTGGTGACAATTATCACCATCATGGCAATTCCGTGCGCAATGTCAACGCATCGTCACCATTATCGCGTTGCACAAAATGCAACTTGCGCGGAAGCTGATACGGGGGCAACGAATCGCAGCGAGATCAAGGGCATGATCATAAAATTGAGAACTGGTGAGCGTTCAAAGCGGCGAAACCGGCGACTTAGGATCGAGTGGGTGACACTCGGAATGATTGCAGGTTGCTACCTCATATGGTTTGCTGCCGGCATGATGTACCAGTCACTGCCGTGGATAGGGGTCCTCGCGATTCCCGTCATGGCGACATTTCATTCGTCACTGCAGCACGAAGCTCTTCACGGTCACCCGACGCGCAATGCGCTAATAAACGAGGCCCTGGTTTTCCTTCCGATCGCGCTGTTCTATCCCTTCAGGCGCTACAAGAACCTGCACCTGCGACACCACGCAGACGAGCGACTGACGGATCCCTACGACGATCCGGAGAGCTATTATCGGGGGCTGACTGAGTGGAAAAGATTTCCCGCCTGGTTGAAGAGCATGCTCCACGCCAACAACGCGCTGCTTGGCCGGGTGCTGATCGGACCCGCGATCGGGGTTATCGGCTTCGCTCTGACAGAAATCAAACTCCTCTCGGCAGGCAGCAGGGCGCAGCGTCTCGCCTGGGTGCTGCACCTGGCAGGCCTGGTACCGGTTCTGACGATTGTTCATTTCCTGTTCGGCATGCCGCTTTGGCTCTATGGGCTGCTGGCCTATGCCTCGCTGTCGATCCTCGCCATCCGCTCCTATTGCGAGCACCAGTGGTCGGAACATCCGGACGGCCGGACCGTGATCATCGAAAAATCCGTTCTCGGGCTACTGTTCCTCAACAACAACCTCCATCTGGTGCACCACAAGCAACCAACGGCGGCATGGTATAGATTGCCGCGCCTCTACCGCGAACGGCGCGAGGAATGGCGGCAGATGAACGACGGCTATGTATATTCCAGCTATCTCGAGGTGCTGAAAGCCTTCGGCCTCAGGCGCAAGGAGCCTGTGCTGCATCCCACGGCACACCTCGTTAACACGCCGGACGGGTCTTCCTCGCTTGGATCAGCCGAACAGCGACGTTCGCTTGCCACTTGGCCAAGCGTAACTGCGGCCGATCCCAGCCTCTCGATCCGGTAGCGGACCCGCCAGCAGCAGACTTGCGCATCGCCAACCCGATCACCATCTGCACCGCACGCTCCGTGGTCAACCTTCGGAAACCCCCGAGCCGAAAGGCCGACACAATCTTGCCCTAGTGCAATCCTGTCGGGAAGTTTCAAAGGGTTTCGCATGCGCAATTTGGCATTCTTCTACAGGCTCAAGGCGCTGTTCTCGCGCGGTTCGCTTTTTCTGGCGGCTGACATTCGGTTGCCATGGACTGCGAAAATCATCTGGAAACACGGTGCGGTTTCAGTCGGCACCCATAGTGCCATCAGGGACGGAGTGATCCTCGATGCCCAGCACGGCAGCATCGAGATCGGCAACAATGTCTCCTTTAACGACTATACAATCGTTCTTGGCCACGGTGGGGTGCATATCGGCCATGATGTGAGAATTGCCGCGCAGGTGCTGATTACGTCTTTCGAGCACAATTTCGACGATCCGACGCGCCCGATCAGGACGCAAGGCAATACCAACAAGGCCGTCATCATCGAAGACGACGTATGGATCGGCGCGGGTGCCAAGATTCTCGCCGGGGCCCATATCGCCAAGGGTTGCGTGATCGGCGCCAATGCAGTGGTCAAGGGCAAGACATTGCCATTTGGCGTCTACGGCGGCGTTCCGGCCAGGCTATTGAAGATGCGGGGCGGCGAACGACTGGCACAAAACGTCTCTCTCATCAGCCGCAAGTAAACCAGAACTCCGCCGTCTAGATTTTACGATGCGCGGCCAATGCCTGCATCCGGCGCCTTGTCTCGACCCGGTGTCGCCTCCATATGTGATATAGCAAGCCTGCCTTGCGATCGGCCAACGATCGCCGGATTGCGTCTCAAACCAGGAGCAGCGCCATGACCGCCTTGTCCATTCTCGATCTTGTCCGCGTCACCGAGGACAAAGATGCCCGCGGCGCTCTCGACAACGCGCGCGATCTCGCAGCGCATGCCGAGACGTGGGGCTATGAGCGCTTCTGGGTTGCCGAGCACCACAACATGATCGGTATCGCCAGTGCAGCCACGTCCGTCGTAATTGGCCACATCGCTGCTGGCAGCAAGACCATCCGGGTCGGCGCCGGGGGCATCATGCTTCCCAACCACTCGCCCTACGTCATCGCCGAACAATTCGGCACGCTCGCCCGGCTGTTTCCAGGCCGCATCGACCTCGGCCTCGGGCGCGCACCCGGCACAGACCAGATGACACTGCGCGCCCTGCGACGCACCAACGAGGCGTCCGAAAACTTCCCACAGGATGTGCTCGAGCTGCAGGCCTTTCTTGCGCCCGCCGGTGATAACCAGCGGATACAGGCAGTACCGGCGGCGGGCACCAACGTCCCGCTGTGGATTCTCGGCTCAAGCAATTTCGGCGCGATGCTCGCTGCAGAATTCGGCCTTCCCTATGCCTTCGCCTCGCATTTTGCGCCTGACATGCTGATGCAGGCCCTGCAGATCTATCGCACCCGCTTCAAGCCATCGGAACAGCTTGCAACGTCGCACGCCATGGTGGGCGTGAACATCATCGGCGCCGAGACGGATGCCGAGGCAAAGCGTCTGGCAACAACGCAACAGATGTCGTTCACAAACATGTTTCGCGGAACGCGTGGCCTCAGCCAACCGCCGATCGACGATATCGAGACTTACTGGTCGCCGAGGGAGAAGGCGCAGGCTATGCAGATGCTGGGCCGGTCGATCGTCGGCTCTCCCGAAACTGTCCGCGCGGGCCTACAGAAGCTGGTGGCCGAGACAGGTGCGGATGAACTGATGATCGTCTCTGATATCTTCGACCATAAGGCACGCCTGCGCTCCTACGAGATAATTGCCGAAGCCGGAAAGGGTCTGGCTGCCGAGCCGCTCGCTGGCAGCGGCAGCGCCTTTCGCGAGCAGAGATACGCCTCCGCAGCATCGCTCTAGGAGGCGCGTCTTGATGAAGCTGACCGAAGAGGGAAACCGCGCCCTGGCCGACATCGCCGGGCGCCATGGCATCAGCCGAGGCGCAGCCGAACATCTGTTGGCTGCGGTCGTGTCTGGCGGAGGGTATCAGGCACAGTTCAACCATCCGGAACTCGGCGGCATGGGGCAATGGTCTACGGGCGGCATGACGATGATCGGCGACATGTTCAACAACCGCCTCAAGGCCCAGGTGGCCGATGTCTGCCGCGACCTTGCCGAACTCAGCCGCGACGGCAGGCTTCAACAACCCGACGTCGCGCATGTTTCGCAACAGGGCCAGACCCACCCGGACCACGCGGGCAATCAGTCATCTACGGGCGGCGGGCATTGGTGGCCGCACGGGCTCGGCGCCGCCGGCTCGACCGGGTCGCAGAACGATATGCGTTACGCAATATTTCCCGCAACCAACCGGCTTGCGATCCGCAAGGACGGTCAGGTGACGATCTACGACACCGGCGATCACCGGATTACCGGCTTTTCCCAGCAGCAGGGCTACGACCAGTCCCTCTCATTTACCTCCCAACACGGGCCGGTGAGCGTCAAGGAGCTACAGGAAGTTCACGCGGGCGGAGAGATTGAAGCAGGCGTCTCGAAATCGGCTTCTGAACCTGCACCGTCAACTGGTCCGGCCCCGCAGCAATCCACCGATGCGCTTTCGGTTTCTCCGGAGCACGACATATTCACCAAGATCGAGCGCCTGGCAGCGCTTCATGCCAAAGGCATTCTGGGTGACGAGGAATTCCACGCCAAGAAACGCGAACTGCTCGACCGCCTGTGAAAACCCCTCTAGTTTGACAGCTGACAATTTGCTGCCCCAATCGGCAAGCCCAGCCTCGAGGATAGATCATGAGCGATGCCACTGCCGGAAAATCCGTGTCCCAGTTGTCTGCGCTGCTGCAAGCCGGTGTGCTTGACCCGCAGACACTCGTCGAGCAGACGTTCGATGCGATCCGAACCTACCCGGACCAGGCGATCTTTGTCAGCCTGAGCGAGGCCCGGGCCAAGGCAGAGGCCGCCGCCGCCTCGCGTCGCATCCGCGAAGGTCGCTCGCTCGGCCTGCTCGACGGCGTACCTATTGCCTGGAAGGATCTGTTTGCCGTCGAAGGCCTTGCAACCACTGCTGGCTCAGTCGTGTTGAAAGATGCTTCCCCCGAGACTAATGACGCCGATGTCGTCACGGCACTTGCCGCAGCCGGGATAGTCAGTGTCGGCCGCGTCAACATGAGCGAGTTTGCCTTTTCCGGCCTCGGCATCAATCCGCATTACGGCACTCCTTACAACCCGGCATCGAGAGACGTTCCGCGCCTGCCCGGAGGTTCGTCATCCGGTTCCGCAGTGGCGGTAGCAGCAGGGCTCGTGCCCGTTGCGATAGGCACCGACACTGGCGGCTCCATCCGCATTCCGGCCGCTTTCAACGGCATCGTCGGCTACAAGGCGACACGCGGGCGATATTCGATGAAGGGCGTCTTTCCCCTGGCAACGAGCCTGGATTCGCTCGGCCCTCTCTGCCGCACAGTCCAGGACGCAGTCTGGATCGATGCAGCGATGCGCGGTCTGACAGCACCTGTAATCACGCGCGGGTCGATCGACGGGCTGGTGTTGATCGTTCCGGAAACAGTCGTCTTCGACGGCATTGAGGATGGAGTTCTGGCGGCGTTCGAGGCCGCACTGGCGCGGCTGGTCAAGGCGGGCGCCGTCGTCAGGCGCCAGGCTTTCCCGATCTTTTCGGAGATTTTCGATCTGCAGCAGCAGCATGGCCCGTTAGTCACCGCGGAGGCCTTCGCACTGCACCGTCACCGCCTAGCGGGAGCCGACACCGACCGTATGGACCGCCGCGTCGTTGCGCGCGCCCGTCTCGGTGCCAATATCAGCATGACCGGCTATATCGACCTGCTCAGTGCCCGCGAGAGGCTGATTGCCGCAATGGCGGCTCTGGTCGGACCGAAGGATATCCTCGTTTTCCCGACGCTTCCGCATGTTGCGCCACCCATCGCATCTGTTCTCAATGACGACGATCTGTTTTTCCAGACGAACGGCAAGACGTTGCGCAATACGCTGATCGGCAATTTTCTGGATGGCTGCGGCATTTCCATTCCCTGCGGGACGGGCGATGCCGGCATGCCCGTGGGGCTGCTTCTCTCGGGCATGCCGCGCACAGACGATCACCTGTTAGGCGTCGGTCTTGCAGCGGAAGCCCTTGTGCGCGAAGAAGGATAGGGCCGCTTTCGTTCAGCCGGCTTTTCAATTGCATGTGCAAAGTCCACACTGGACAGTAAATCGATGCGGCTTTGCTCCATGTGGGCATGCAAGCCAATGACCCAATGGAGTGCCGCCATGTCATCGCCGCAAAACGCTGGTCTCGATTCGAAGCCGCCGGCCGGCCACCTTTCGCTCGCGCATGGGAAAATACTCGAATGGCTGATTATGGAGACCCGGACGCAGCCCTACATCGATAATATCTTTGTCGAGATGTGCGATCGGCTGGTGGCGGAGGGTGTGCCGGTGGCCCGCGCGACCCTGCATTTCAGCACCCGCAATCCGCAATGGCTGGGCGCCCGCATCCTCTGGGAGACCGGCATGACCGAAGCGGAAATCCGGACTTTCGACTATGGCGTCGAATTGACTACGCAATATCTCGGTAGCCCGATGTATGCCATCAGTGAAGGTGCCGACCAGGCGCGCCAGCTGCTGGAGGGCAAGGACGGTAAGGGCGTCTGGCATCCGATCTACGACGATCTGAAGCTGGAGGGATACACAGAGTACGTGGCCTGGCCGATCGACCACACGCACGGAAAACGTCACGTCACAAGCTTTGCGACCAAAAAGCCCGGCGGCTTCAGCGACGCCGACATCGCCGTGCTCAAAGGTCTTATACCGGTGCTGGCGCTTGTAAGCGAAATCCGGTTGAAAAATCGCCTGGCGCGGACGCTGCTCGAGACCTATGTCGGTCCGCATGCCAGCGAGCAAATCCTGGCGGGTGCCACCACGCGGGGCAGCGGCGTCACCGTCGGTGCGGCGATCATGATCTGCGATCTCAGGGATTTCACCAAACTCTCCGATATCTGGCCGCGCGACGATGTGATCGAGCTACTCAATGGCTATTTCGACGCCATGTCCGAGCCCATCGAGAAGTTTGGGGGCGAAATTCTCAAATTCATGGGTGACGGGCTGCTGGCAATCTTTCCGCTGAGCAACCCCGACGCCTGCCGCAACCTCATGCGGGCTATTGCGGAAGCGCAATCCGCCATGACGGCGCTCAACGTCCACAATATGGCACGCGGCTATGAAGCCCTTGGCTACGGCATCGGGGTCCATGTCGGCGATGTCATGTATGGCAATATCGGCTCCAAACGGCGTCTCGATTTCACCGTGATCGGGCCAGCCGTCAACGTCGCCTCGCGGTTGGAAAGCCTGACCAAGGAAATCAAACGCCCTGTCCTGTTGTCGCGCGCCTTCGTGGAGATGGCTAGCTGCTCTGGCGTGCTGGAGAACCTCGGCTCCTATCCGCTGCGCGGTCTGGGCGATCCCATCGACGTGTTCGCCTTCTCGACGGCCTGCGTCTAGCCTCGGATATCCTCAAGAATCATGGCGGCTCCCTTTTCTGCCACCATCATCGTCGGCGCATTGATATTGCCGGCGGTGATCGTCGGGAAAATCGAGGCATCGACAACCCGCAGCCCCCTGAGGCCATGCACCCGCAAGCGCGCATCGACCACCGATCTGCCGCTATCCGGCCCCATCGCGCAGGTGCCGCATGGATGATAGATCGAGCCGCTGTTGGCGCGGAAATAGGCGAGCAGATCCGCATCGCTTTCGACCGCAGCAGAAGGCGAGACTTCCGTGTCGGTGATCTCTGAAAATGACGGCGCCGAGGCTATGCGACGCACAAGGCGGCTGCCCTGCAGGACTTCGGCGACGTCGCGCTCCGTCGACAGGTAGTTCGGCTGGATCAGAGGCGCCCTCGAGGGATCGCTAGAGGCGATCTGCACCTTTCCCCGGCTGGTGGGGCGGCAGGCATTGAAAGCAATCAGAAACCCCGGATAGGGCTCCGGCATGAGCCCGGACTTGGAAGTGGCAGGAATCCGGTAGGAAAGCGGATTGAAATAGAGCTGGATGTTGGGCTTTTCCTCCTGCGGACTGCCACGAAAGAAACCGCCCGCCTGATTGACGCTCATGGCGAAGGGGCCTTTGCGCGTCAGAACATAGCGCAGACCGAGTGCCGCCTGGCCGAATTTACTGCCGAAGACGCCGTTCAGCGTCGGGCGGTTGGCGCGATAGTAGAAGCTGGCGCAGAGATGGTCCTGCAGGTTTGCTCCGACCCCCGGCAGGTGATGCCGCATCTGAATTCCGAGTTGCGTCAAGGAAGCGGCGTCGCCAACGCCCGACATCTGCAAGAGCTTCGGGCTATCGATGGCGCCGGCCGCAAGGATCACCTCCCGGCGGGCCATGAAACGTCGAGACAGACCGTTCTGCACCACCTCGACGCCCTCGACCTTTCCATCGACAGCGAAGAGCAACCGCTGTGCAAAGGCATGGCGCTCTATCGTCAGGTTCGGTCGTCTAAGGGCGGGACGCAGATATTCAGCACTGGAGTGGGAACGCTGGCCGTTGCGGGTGTTGATGTCGTAGACACCGGCGCCTTCGATCGAAGCGCCGTTGAAATCCGGGTTGGCGGGCAAATTCACTTCGCCGCAGGCTTTGAGAAAGGCATCGCTGATCCCGTGGGTCATTCCGCGCATCGGCGTGACGTGGATCGGTCCTTCGCCTCCATGCCACCGGGACGCCCCCTGTGCGTGGGTTTCCAGCTTGCGGAAATAGGGGAGCACGTCACTTGCGCCCCAGCCGGGGTTGCCTGCCGCCTGCCAGTCGTCGAAATCGGCTGCAGCGCCACGCACGAAGATCATGGCGTTGATCGAGCCGGAGCCCCCTTGCACCTTGCCGCGCGGGACATAGATCCGGCGTCCATTCAGTTCAGGCTCCGGTTCCGTCGAATACATCCAGTTGACATCGGGATTGTAGAAGCTCTTGGCGTATCCGACGGGGATCTTGAACCAGAAGGAATTGTCCTTGCCGCCTGCCTCGATGAGCAGCACGCTATACTTTCCGTTTTCGCTGAGGCGGCTAGCCAGGATGCAGCCGGCCGAACCCGCGCCGACGATGACGAAGTCGTAGATCATGGTTTGTCTCTATCGTGATCAGCCACGCGCGGGGGCAAACGCTTTGATATCGGCGGGTTCGGCAGCCATCTGCAAATGCAGACGGTCGCCAGTGTAGGGCGAATGACGCTCGATCACGTCGAGATCCAGCTCGATGCCAAGGCCGGGCTCGCGCGACGGAATGAGATAGCCGTCATCGAACTGCAGCTTGGTCTTCAGCACCTCGGCGTGGAAGCCGCCGAAATCCATGATCGCCTCGTGAATGAGGAAATTCGGGGTGGCCGCCGATAGCTGGATACTGGCGGCAGCACCGACGGGACCGTTGTAGAGATGCGGAGCGATCTGTGCGTAATAGGCCTCTGCCATGCCGGCAATCTTCTTGGCTTCCAGCAATCCGCCGACGCGTGCCACGTTCATCTGCAGGATAGAGGCCGCACCCAGCTGCAGGACGCGCTGAAATTCATACTTCGTGGTCAAGCGCTCGCCGGTCGAAATCGGGATCGACGTAGCACGGGCCACTTCCGCCATCGCGGCCTCCTGGCCGGGCGGCACCGGCTCCTCGAACCATAGCGGATCGTATTTCTCCAGCCGCCGGGCAAGGCGGATGGCGGAGGATGGCACCATCTGGCCATGGGTTCCGAACAGGATGTCGGCGCTGTCGCCGACGGCTTCGCGGATCCTTGCGCAAAAAGTCTCGCAACGAGCCATGACGCCCATGGACAACTGGTGGCCCGAATAATTGGTGTAGGGACCGGCTGGGTCGAATTTGACAGCCGTGAAGCCCTGGTCGACCATGTCCACGGCGCATTCGGCAGCAAGATCGGGGTCGTTGAAATCGAACTCGCCGGCGGCGTTCTTCGGATAGAGATAGGTATAGGCCCGCAGCTTCTCGTTGACCGTGCCGCCCAGGAGATCGGACACCGGGCGACCCGCCGCCTTGCCGATGATATCCCAGCAGGCGATTTCGAGGCCTGAGACGATGCCCATCATCGTCGGGTCCGGCCGCTGGGTGAAACCGCTGGAATAGGCCGCCCGCCAGAAACGCTCGATACGGTGGGGATCGTGATCCAGCAGATAGCGCTGGAAGACGTCGTCTATCAGCGGAACCATGGCCGAGGGGTGGAAGGACGTCGCATAGATCTCCCCGACGCCCTCGATGCCGCATGCCGTCTCGAGCCGGACGAAAATCCAGTACATGCCGCCGACATGGGGCGGCGGTACGGCAACGATATGGGTCTTGAGCGAGGCGATCTTCATGGCGGTTTCCTCAACGATCCAGCGCCGGGATGGCGCGGCGTCAGTGCTTCAGGATGACGAGGCGGGTCTGGGTGAATTCGAGCATGCCGTGCTTGCCGTCGTCGCCGCCAAGGCCGGATTTCTTCCAGCCGGCATGGTAGCCCTGATAGGGATCGGCCGGGAAACGATTGATATAAAGTTCGCCGGCTTCGATCTCACCTGAAGCTTGCATCACCTTGTGGTAGTTCTCGGTGAACAGTACCGAAGAAAGACCGAACTGGTGATCGCTGGCCAACGCCAGCGCCTGTTCGAAGGTCTCATATCTGAGCACTGCCAAGACAGGGCCGAAAACCTCGTCGCGGACGATTTCCATTTGCTGAGTGCATCCGGACAGCAGCGTCGGAGGATAAAAGAAGCCGGGGCCTTCCGGCAGCACGCCACCCGTCTCCAGCGTCGCGCCCTCCGCCTGCGCCCGTTCGACCATTGCATGTAGTTTTTCCCGGGCGGCGGCTGTCGCCAGCGGCCCCATTGAGCCGGCATCGACGGCGCGATTGCCGAAGCTGCGAGCCGCAAAGCCCACGCGCAGCTTTTCAAGAAGTGCGTCATGCACCGACGCATGGATATAGAGCCGCTCGGCCGCAGTGCAGATCTGGCCGCAATGGGCGGTCTTGGCGGTGATGATCGCAGCTGCCACGGCGTCGAGATCGGCATCAGGTTCGACGATGACAGGTGTCTTGCCGCCGAGCTCCAGAGACGGTTTGGCGATATTGGTTTTGCAGAAATCGAGCACCGCCTGGCCAGCAGCGACGCTACCGGTCAGTGTGATCATGCCGACGGCAGGCTGGGTGCAGAGCGTCCGGCAGACGTCATGGCTCATGGCCATGATGTTGACCAGGCCGGGCGGCAGGTCGGCGTCAAGTATCGCGTCGGCAAACGCAAAGGCGGAGGTCGGCGTGGTGTTGCTGGGGCGAACCACCACGGCGTTTCCGGTGATCAGCGCGGGCGCAATCTTGCGCACCAGCGTGTAGATCGGAAAATTGAACGGGATCAGGCAGGCGACGACACCGATCGGCTCACGCTTCAGCAGCAGGGTCTCGTTGGGCGTATCGCTCTCGATGATCTCGCCTTCGACGCGGCGCGCCCACTCCGCATGGTAGCGCATAAGCTCGGCACCGTAGATCGCCTCGCCGGTCGCGTCGGCAAGACTTTTGCCGGATTCGCGTGCCAAGGCTTCGCCGATCTGCCTTGCGTGTTTCTCGATCGCATCGGCCAGACGGCGCAGGGCGTCGCCGCGCTGGATCGCCGGCAAGACCCGCCACAGCTTCTGTGCTGCCGCTGCCTGTGCAACGGCATCGATGACAGTCTCTTCGTCGGCTTCGGCTACAGCTGCAAAAACGGCGCCATCGGCAGGATTGCGGACCTCGATCCGCGAGGCCGTCGTCGGCTCGCAAAATTGGCCCCCGATGAAATTGCGGTAGTGCTGCATCTTCCGTCCCCGATATCGCGACAAAGCGTCGGAGGTCGACGCCATCCTCGCCATTCGACCGGCAGGTTAGGACGCGCGCAAGCGTGTTATTGTCGGGCAAAGCATTCCAAAATGGAATGCTTCCAACGGCAACAGTCAGACCCTGGCGCCAGTCAGCGAGAGTTCGTCGAACAGCCACTGCCTGAAGGCCTTGAGATGGTTGCCTCCGGCGACGCCCGCCCTTTCGACAAGCCAATAGGATTCATGGCCCTCGATCTCGACATCGGACAATTGCACGAGCCTGCCGTCTGCAAGGTATTCGCCGACCATGAAGCGATCGACCACGGCGACGCCGAGGCCATTGCAGGCGGCTTCGATCACCAGATCCAGCAGATCGAATTCGAGGCCGCCGCTCGTGTCGATATCCGCAAGGCCTGCGGCATCCAGCCAGTGCTGCCAGGTCATATAGCGCCGGTCTGGGGAGGCGAGGACGTGCAGAAAGGTGAGGCCGGAGAAGTCCATGGGAGACGTGTCGCGCCGCCCGTTCAGCAATGTCGGTGCGCAGACGGCGATATGGCGTTCGGTCATCAGGAGATGGGCATTCAGCATCGGCCACTCGCCATCGCCGAAGCGGATCGCGCAGTCGAGCAGACTGCGCTCGGCAAGGCTGTCGCGCAGTTCCGTGCCGATGCTGATCCCGACGTCCGGAAGTGCCACGCGCAACCGTCCCATCCGCGGCATCAGCCAACGCTTGGCAAAGGTCGGTGGCACATTGATGCGCAGACGATTGCCGGCGCTCTTGTCGACGATGCCGCGCACGGCCAGTTCGACGCTGTGAAAGGCATGCTGCAGGGTGGAAAACAGCGCAACGCCCGCCGGCGTCAGTTCCAGGTCATGATGACGCCGGATGAGGAGCGGTTCGCCGAGTTGGTCCTCCAGGTTTCGCACCTGTCGGCTGACGGCACTCTGGGTAAGATTGAGCCTTGCGGCTGCTTTGGTGAAACTGCGCGTCTGGCCGACGACCTCAAACACCTTCATGGCGGACAATGCCGGCAGTTTGCGCATGCGCTGGTTTCCATCCAATCTGCGATCGACCTTCAATAGCACTTTATGCCAGCCAAAAAAGTTGAGATCGCCTGAGCACGACAGCAATCCGCCAGCAGGTGGTTTCCCACGATAGCTCCAACATTGTCTCGCGGGGTGTCCAGATTACCCTTGCCGTTCGCGTCCACACACATATAATCAGGAATAATTATTTCCACATAGTGAAATATTGAAGGGGAATGGCATGGCTTTGAGTTGGCGATTTTCTGCGCTCGCGGACCGGCATCGGGCGCTCGGATCCAAGCTCGAGGACTGGAGCGGCATGGGAACCGCCTGGACCTACGACAAGGATATCTACGAGGAACACATCGCCATCCGCACAAAGGCGGGCCTCATGGATGTGTCGGGACTGAAGAAGGTCCACCTCGTCGGTCCGCACGCGATTGCAGTGCTAGAATACATCACCACCCGCGACATGAGCAAAATCTATCCGGGCCGCTCGGTCTATGCCTGCATGCTCAACGATCGCGGCCATTTCACAGACGACTGTATCGTCTATCGCACCGGCCCGAACTCCTGGATGCTGGTGCACGGTTCGGGAACCGGTCACGAGGAGATCACGAAACAGGCCGCAGGCCGCAATTGCGCTGTGCTGTTCGACGACGACCTCCACGACCTGTCGCTGCAGGGGCCGCTTGCCGTCGACTACCTGTCGAAATATGTGCCGGGCATCCGCGAGCTCAAATACTTTCACCACATGCAGACGACGCTGTTCGGGGCGCCCGTGATGATCTCTCGCACCGGCTATACCGGCGAACGGGGCTATGAGCTTTTCGTTCGCGGACAGGATGCCGGGATGATCTGGGACCGGATCGTCGACGAGGGCAAGGAGATGGGCATCATCCCCTGCTGCTTTAGTGTTCTCGACATGCTGCGTGTCGAAAGCTACCTGCTGTTCTTCCCCTACGACAATTCGCAGATGTACCCGTTCGACAATGAGCAGCCGGGCGACAGCCTGTGGGAGCTGGGGCTCGATTTCACCGTCAGCCCCGGCAAGGTGGGCTTTCGAGGCGCCGAGGAGCATGCGCGTCTCAAGGGCAAGGAGAGGTTCAAGATTTTCGGCCTGCTGGTCGATGCGGATGGCCCGACCGATCTCGGCGACGAGGTCTGGGCCGACGGTCGCAAGGTCGGGGTCATAACCTGCCCCAGCTATTCCAAGCTGACCAACCGATCCATGGCGATCATGCGCGTCGAAGTGCCTTATGCGTCGCAGGGCGTGAAGCTCGAGGTCAAGGGCAAGACTGTCAATGCGCCGGCGATTGCCCACACCATCACCTTCGACGATCCGGAGAAAAAGAAGCGGACGGCGAAAGATTGAGGGGCGAGCCCGATGCTGGTTGCAGGGATCAAGAGCAGACCGGAATATAAGGGGCTCGACATCGACCCCCATGCGAAGCGCCACCTCTTTGTGCTTGAGGGCGAAGGCGCATTGGCTCTTCTCGATCGCGCCGGGAGCGATGGCGGGGCATTTCTACCGAGGGCCGAAATCCTTTATCTGCCGGGTGGCTCGGCTGGCCAGAGCCACGTCGCCGATCTCGCAGCACTTGGCGCCGACGTCACCTGGACGGCCGCCGGCTTGCAGCCGCTGCTGGGGCGTCTTCGCGTCTGCCTCGACAATGCGACCATGGGGATGCGGATCTACATCGCCGGGACGGAAGGCTTTATTGGTCAGGCGATCCAGGTGGCCCTCGATTTCGGCGTCGACTTCAACTCGCTGAGGACGGAGCATCGGGGATCGCTGGCCCGGCGTGTGCAGTGCGTCCATTGCAAGGGCGTGACCGACAACGTCACCACGACGCCCTTCGTCTGCTCGCACTGCGGCCTGAAGCTTCTCGTTCGCGACCATTATTCGCGACGGCTCGGCGCTTTCCAGGGCGTCAACGTCGATGCCGAAGAGCCGGGCACTGCACCGGAGCCGGAGGAAATTTTCCTGTGAGCATCAACACAGAGATGACCGTCCAAGTGACAGCCGTGACGCAGGTGGCGGCAGCGGTCAAAACCTTCCGGCTGGAGCGGCCCGACGGCGCCCCTTTGCCGGTGTTTTCGGGCGGTTCGCATATTGTCGTCTCAATGAACGACGGCGAGCAGCTGCGGCGCAATCCCTATTCGCTGATGTCGTCACCGGACGATACATCAGGGTATGAAATCAGCGTGCTGCGGGTAGCCAATTCGCGCGGCGGCTCGGCGTTTCTCCACGACAGGCTTCGCGTAGGCGACCAGCTCACGATCAGCCAGCCGGTCAACCTCTTTCCCGTCGATCATCGCGGCCGCAAGCATATCCTGTTTGCCGGCGGCATCGGCATCACGCCGTTTCTGGCGATGATGGAGCAGTTTACGCGCGATAACGCCGCCTTCGAACTGCACTATGCCATGCGCTCTCGCGAACACGGTGCCTTCTGGCAGCAACTGCTTGAGCGCTACGGACCGCGCAAGGTCAAACTCTACTTCGACGACGAGAAAAGACTCATTCCGGTGGAGACGATCGTCGATAACCAGCCTCTCGGCACGCATCTCTATGTCTGCGGACCCTCCGGCATGATCGACGGTGTGCTGCTGACGGCGCTGGAGGCCGGCTGGCCGAAGGAAAACCTGCATGCGGAGCGCTTTCTTGCACCTCCTGCCGGCCTGCCGTTCCAGGTGATGCTGGCAAAGGCAGATCGGGCGATCACGGTCGGTGAGCATCAGAGCATCCTCGAGGCGGTGGAGGCTGCTGGCTGCGAGGCGCCCTACATGTGCCGCGGCGGGGCCTGCGGGCAGTGCGAAACCGTCGTCCTCTCCAGCGATGGCGAACTCGAGCACAACGACGTCTACCTCTCGGACGCGGAAAAGGCCGAGGGGCGGAAAATCATGATCTGCGTGTCGCGCTTCAAGGGCCAGCAACTGTTGCTTCAACTTTAGCCTCGAGGAAGGATCGGACGGATGACCATCAAGTTCAGGCAGGAAACATTCCGGGACGATTTCACCTTTCGCAACAGCCCGGAAAACATTCGCCGATTTCCATTTCCCTTCGACCGGGACGCCTACATGTACGCGGTCAACATGGAACCGCACGTGCGAGGGCCGGCCAATAGCGTCTTTGAAAACCTGATCGACGTCGACGAACATTACGTCGCCGAGATGCATGACCGGGCGCTGGTGCTGAAGGAGGATCCGCTGCGGTGCCAGGCACTGCCGCATATGATGACGGCCCAGTGGGATACGCTGGAACTGATCATGGAGCACCAGGCCTCCGATTATCCGGAGCATTTCTCCCTCACCAAAGACGGTGACAAGTGGCGCTGGATAAATCGGCCGCTCGGCATCGATGACAGCTTCACCTTCGGCGATGCCTCGACCCTCCCCTATCAGCCGATGGAATATATCACCCGCCAGGCGCAGGGCGATTTCTGCATTGTCGATCAGCGCGACGGCAATCTCTGGATGGATGCCGGCATGGTCACGACGCAGGCCGACTGGTCGCTCGATTTCGACATCGGCATGAACTTCATGGAATGGCATGGCCCGGTGCCGCTGGCCCACCAGATCGGCGTCTTCGAGCGGGCGCTGAAGTTCCTCCTGAACCTGCAGCAGGGCAAGCCGACGCGGCGGCTGAACTGGACGATGACGGTCAACCCGCGCCTCGACACCAGCCCGGAGAATTACCACAAATGGGGGCCTGACCGCCTGACGGTCACGCCGGAAAACGTCGGCCGGAAAATGCATCTTCGCGTCGAGCTGCAGAGCCTCTGGCGCCTGCCCCGCTCTAACGCCATCCTGTTCGTGATCCGCTGCTATCTCATCAGCCTCGATGAACTGGTCACCGTGCCTAAATGGGCACGCCGCCTGCCGCGTGTGCTGGCGAGCCTGCCGCCCGAGATCGTCGACTACAAGGGTCTGACGCGCAATCGCCCGATCATGATCGACTGGCTCAGCACCTACGATGACGGAGCGCCGACCAGCCCGGGCATTTTTCCGGACTGACCGACCGATCATACCAAGCAGATCAATAAAAATGAGGGAACTGACATGACGAGAGTTGCCGTGATCGGCGCCGGACCATCGGGACTGGCGCAACTGAGAGCGTTCCAATCGGCCGCAGCGAAAGGCGCAGAAATCCCCGAAGTCGTCTGCTTCGAGAAGCAGGCGGATTGGGGCGGCTTGTGGAACTACACCTGGCGCACCGGGCTCGACGAATATGGCGAACCGGTGCACGGCAGCATGTACCGCTATCTATGGTCGAACGGCCCGAAGGAATGCCTGGAGTTTGCCGATTATTCCTTCGAGGAACACTTCGGCAAGCCTATCGCCTCATACCCGCCGCGCGCCGTGCTCTGGGACTATATCAAGGGTCGCGTAGAGAAAGCCGGCGTCCGCGACTGGGTGCGTTTCAGCACGCCCGTGCGGATGGTGACCTTCGACGAGGTGAGTAAAAAATTCACGGTGACAGCCCATGACCGCGTCAACGACCGGATGTATGACGAGGTCTTCGACTATGTCGTGGTGGCATCAGGCCATTTCTCGACGCCTAATGTTCCCTATTTCGAGGGGGTCGCCAGCTTCGGCGGTCGTGTCATGCATGCCCATGACTTTCGCGATGCGCTGGAGTTCAAGGACAAGGATATCCTCATCGTCGGTCGCAGCTATTCGGCCGAGGACATCGGCTCGCAGTGCTGGAAATATGGCGCCAAATCGGTCACCGTCAGCTATCGCAGCAAGCCCATCGGCTTTGCGTGGCCGCAGCGTTTCGAAGAGAGGCCGCTGCTACAGAGGCTGGACGGCAAGACAGCACATTTCAAGGACGGCACCACGAAGGAAGTCGACGCGCTGATCCTATGCACCGGCTACCTACACCATTTTCCGTTCCTGCCCGACAGCCTGCGCCTGAAGACTGCAAACCGCCTGTGGGCCGACGATCTCTACAACGGCATCGTCTATGAAAAAAACCCGCAGCTCTTCTACATCGGCATGCAGGACCAGTTCTACACGTTCAACATGTTCGACGCGCAGGCCTGGTACGCTCGCGACATTATCCTCGGCCGCATCGCATTGCCGGACGCAGACGGGATGAAAGCACATTTCGACACATGGCGTGCCCGCGAGGAAGGGCTCGAGGACGCCGAGCAGATGATCTGGTTCCAGGGCGACTACGTCAAGGAGCTGCTTGCCGCCACAGATTACCCCGATTTCGATATCGAGGGCGTCAACCGGACTTTCATGGAATGGGAGCATCACAAGGCAGAAAGCATCATGAGCTTCCGTGACAACGGCTATCGCTCGCTGATGACCGGAAATATGGCCCCGAAGCACCACACGCCCTGGATCGAGGCCATGGACGACAGCCTCGAAGCGTATCTGCGGAACTAGGTTGCCCCACGAAATCTGCTGATTTCAGGAAGGGCCAGTATCCAAAATTGGCCCTTCTCTGGTGGCAACTTGACAACCAAAGACGCAGCTTTGGACGCTCGCCTGTTTACTCTTTACTTACCAAGAAAGCAGACCACATCGAACTACCTCAGGATGCAAGCGTTTCCTTACTACAGTCTTGAGGAGTTCTCATTATGACTTTGTCAAACATCCCGTTCATTGGTATCGGTTTCCTCGCCTGCGGATTCGTCGGCTTCGCGGGCATTGCAATCGCCCTGAACGAGCATTTCGATCTGTTTGCCATTATCCTTTGCTGGTACATCGTCATGATATCCTTCGCCGCATTCGCGCTTCGAAGAGGTGCCCGCCGCCGGTCGATTTTCCGCTTTCTAACCTTGGCGTCTGCCAAGGCGTGGCGTCATCGCCAGGTTGGCAAAGGCGGCCAGAACTTCAAACATGTTTCAACTTAACTTGCTCTTCCAGCCCTGTGACGTCGCGTGTTAGAACGTTCCAGCAAGCGATTTGCACGGGGAGATTTCGCGGAGTGGATGGTCCTGAGCGACGGATAGCTCGGTTGACGTCAAAGTCGGCCGTAGTGCTCGTCAGCCTGTTTCTTGTTGCCGTCCTGAGCCTCTCCGGCCTCATGATCTGGCAAAACTACAAGGCCACGATAGCGGCCGGCGAAGCTCGGGCGCAATCCTCTGCCCACGTGGTTGCCGCTCATCTGCAATGGATGATTGAAGCCAGCGACCAGGCGCTGAGGCGCATCGATGCAAAGCTCGACGAACAGCCGATCGAGTCCAACGCCAATACGATTTCCGACATCTCGCAGGCGGTTGGTGATCTGCCCTCCGGGTTTCAATATTCCGTCTACGATCAAAACGGCGCGCTGCGTCTTTCGAGCGTACGGCAGGCAACGGGCATCACGGTGGCCGATCGCGAGTATTTCCAGCAGTTGAAGGCCGGTCGGGAAGTGGTCATTTCCGAGCAGTTGCAGGAGCGGCTGAGTGGGAAGCAGGTTTTCATCATTGCAAGACGCATCGAGCGCGACGGGCAGTTCCACGGCGTGGCGAGCATTGCCATTCCGACCGAGAAGCTCGACGAGTTCTGGAACTCCATGGAACTCGGACCGAAATCGAGCGTCGGCGTGATCCGCTCCGACGGATGGCTGGTGGCGCGCCACCCGACCTTCGACAAGCCGATGGATTTCAGCCAGACTCCGCTTTTCACGGTCCACCTCCCGAAAAGTCCGCAAGGCTATTATCGCAGCGGCGCCTCGCCGGTGGATGGCGTGGCGCGGATCGTCGGTTACTGGCATGTGGATGGATGGCCGCTGATCGCCACTGCGGGTATAGATACCGCGCAGACGTTGCAGATGTTCTGGTCAGGCCTCGACACGCAACTCATCTTCGGGCTGCCGATCATCCTGATGATCATCGCAAGCGCCATCTGGATTGTCGCCTTGTTGAATGCCTTTGCCGAACGCAACGCCGTTCTCGAGCGGCTGCTGGAGCGCAACCAGTTTCTGTTCCGGGAAATTCATCATCGCGTGAAGAACAACCTGCAGGCCGTATCGGCGCTGATCCGCCTTCAGCCTATCTCCAAGGAGGCGCGCGGCGATATGGAACGGCGGATCGCAGCCATGATTGCGGTTCACGAACAGATCTACCAGACGGACCAGTTCGACCGTGTCGATGTCGCCCCCTATACGGAGCGACTGGTCGGGGAGATCGCCGCCTCCTACGACGCGGCGGTCACGATCGAAACACGGCTTACCTCAATTTCCGTGGACCGTGACCAGGCTCTCCCTATCGGCATGATCATCAACGAGGTGGTCTCAAACGCCTTCAAATACGCCTTTATCGGCCGCTCCGACGGGCATCTCGTTGTGGAACTGGAAAGCGAAAGCGACGGTATGGCAGTTCTGACAGTGCGTGACGATGGGCCCGGCATCGATCCGGAACTGACGCACAAGGGCATGGGCAGCCGGCTGATCACTGGTTTCGTTGCCCAGATCAATGGTACTTTTTCCTATGAGAATGCGAACGGAACCGCATTCACCATGCGCTTTCCGGCAAATCCACTCTCGTGAACCTGAGCGTGCCTCCAGCCACAGGCGTCAGTTAAAGACGGCGCGGTATCCCTGGCTCGAGACGCAGGACATATATTTCATGCGTGCCGCAGCCTCTGCCTGGCTTTCCTGGGCCGGCACCTCGCTTGGCAACACTCCTGGGCCATTCATGCGGGCGCGGTAGGCAAATTCTTCCTTCTGCCGGTCGTAGGCAGCGTCGGCATCGCCAACGCACATGACATGCACCACCCCGGGAAACTGCGCCGGGGTACCGACCGGCAGCAGGAGGGGTTTGCCGATATGATCTACGCAGGCGGACAAGGAGATGGCAACGCTCAAGATGGCGAGCAGACGGTGGTGGCTTTTCATCATGCGTCCAGAGATTTCGGCGTGAACTGATCGGTGGCGGACCCTATCGCCCGCAAGCTTGCCGCAGGCTTGTTCCGAGCGACGGCGCAGCAATTATCATCCGATTATCTTCGGTGCCGGCAACGACAGGGCACATAGCGATCGTCACTTGCCCTGCGCCGGTTTCCTGGAAACATTTGCCCCGGCATCGGGAGCGAGACGCCAGCAGTCGACGGTGGCCAACAGCGCCACGAGACCAAGCAGGACGAAGGCAAGGCGGAACTCGATGGCCGGCAGGGCCAGACCCAGCGGGGGTGCCAAGACCTGACCGATGCGAATACCGATGGCACCGAGTGCAATGCCCATGCCCATCGTCAGCTGGAAGGCGGTGCTGAACAGCGTGTTGGCGCCAGTCATCTGCGGCTTGGGAATATCTGCGAAGGCGATGGTATTGAGAGCCGAGAAATGCATCGAGCGGCACATCCCGCCGATAAACAGCACGGGGATGATAAACGCCAACGACGATGTCGGCGAGAACAGCGCGCAGGCTGCGATGAAGAGCGCATTGAGGATGCCGTTGACCAGCAGCACACGGCGGAAGCCGTATCGTCGCAAGATCGGCGTCGTTGCGGGCTTTATCAGGAGATTGCCGGCAAAGACCGCAAGCGTCATCATCCCCGCCTCGAAGGCACCAAGCCCGAACCCGACCTGGAACATCAGCGGCAGCAAAAACGGCACCGCGCCGATCGCCATGCGAAACAGCGAGCCCCCCCACAAGGCGACGGCAAATGTCGGCTTGCTCAGGCCTGAAAAATCGATCAGCGGGTGGGCGCTACGACGGAAGTGGAGAATTGCCACGGTCAGCAGAACAAGTCCTACCGCCAGATAGGTGCCTGCTGACAGCCATTCCGGCTTTGCTCGACCAATCAGTTCCAGACCATACATCACAGACGCCAGGCCAAAACCGCTGGCGACGAAGCCGGTCCAGTCGAAGGGCCGCTTCTCCTGATGCTGCCCCTTGGGAATCAGAATCAGGGCAAAGACGAAGGCAAGGATGCCGAGCGGCAGATTGAGGAAGAAGATCCAGCGCCAGCTGGCATGATCGGTGAGGAACCCGCCAAGCGGCGGGCCGAGCACGGGGGCCACCAGCGCAGGCCAGGTAATCGTCGCGATGGCCGAAATCAGCTTTTCTTTCGGCGTGTTGTTGAGCACAAGCAACCGGCCCACCGGCACCATCATCGCACCGCCGATACCTTGCAGGATCCGCATGGCAACGAACGTCCCGATGCCCTCCGCAAATCCGCAGAGAACGGATGCCAGCGTGAAGACGACCACGGCAGACGAGAACACCAGCCGTGCGCCAAACCGGTCGCTGATCCAGCCGCTGATGGGAATGAAGATGCCGAGCGTCAACAGGTAGGCGCTCATGCCGATATTGAGATCGACGGGCCGTACGCCAAAGGACGTGGCCATCTGCGGCAGGGCAGTGGCGATCACCGTGCCATCGAGGTTTTCCATGAAGAACGCGCCGGCGACCAGCAGTGCAAGCAGCAGCGACCGTGCTTTCGGTGCTTCTGCGAGATCGGTCTTTTGCCGCGTCGATACGTCTGCCATTCAACAACTCCGGGCCGGCTTTGCCGATCAGTGTGACATCGCTTCCTTCGCATCGACCTTCGCCGCTGCGCCACCGGCGCGATGGCTGACCGGAATGAGCCAGGTGGTGAGAAATGTCAAAGCAGCGACCACGAAGACCCCCCAGAAACTCCAGTGCAGCGCAGAATTGAAAACGGCCCTGATGGCAGGATTGGAAGAAAGATCTGAGAGGCCGGTCGGCTGGTTCAAGACGTCATGAAGCTTCTCGGCTAGCGCTCCGCTGCCGAAGTGGGCAATGCCGAGATTGAGGATCGAACCTAGCGCCGTGGCGCCAAGCGTATTGCCGAGGCTGCGTGAAAACAGGATCGAGGCCGTTGCACTGCCGCGCTCCGACCAGTCGACGCTGTCCTGCACCAGAACGATGCTGGTGAGGCTGATCAATCCCATTCCGAAGCCCATCAAAAAAGCGCCGACACCGGCGGGTATGGGGGTGCTTTCGGGGGTCAGGAACAGCAGGAATATCGCCCCGAACGGAAACAGCAGGCTGCCGACTCTCAAGGTGCGGCGGATACCGAAAGCGCGAAACAGTTTTGGCGACATCACCACCGCCAGGGGCCAGCCGACGATCAGCATCGTCAGCGTGAAACCTGCCTCGAGTGAAGAGCGGCCGAGCACACCCTGGACGTATATCGGCAGCACCGTCGTGAGCCCGATCAACGCCATGCCGGCCAGCAGCGTCGCGGCATTGCTGGTGGCGATCAGTCGCCGGCTCCAAAGGGCGATCGAAATCAACGGCTCCGGCGCCCGTCCTTCCTGAAGCAGGAACAGCACGCCAGAGACAAGGAACAGCAGGCCAAAGCCGCCGAGGACGGCGGCGCTGGCATCGGTTTCTGTCAGGATAAACAGCAACGAAACGATGGAAACAGAAAACAGCAACGTGCCGAGATAATCGATGTGGACCACGCGAGGCTCGATCTTCTCCTTCAGGAAAAGCACGAACCCGGCAATAGTCAGCACGCCGAGCGGCAGGTTGATCCAGAAGATCCAGGCCCAGGAGAGATGATCGACGATAAGCCCGCCGGCAAGAGGTCCGACCACAGCCGAGATAGCCCAGACGCTGGCAAGCACGCCCTGGACCTTGGCACGCTCCTCGAGCTTGTAGAGATCGCCGACAACTGTCGTGGTCACGGGCTGGATGGCGCCGGCACCGACACCCTGGACAAGTCGGAAGACGATCAGCGAAGTCATCGACCAGGCGAAACCGGCAAGTGCGGAGCCAAGGAGGAAGATCAGGATGCCAACGATCAGGATCGGCTTGCGGCCAAAAATATCCGACAGCTTGCCATAGATCATTGTTGTCGTAGACTGGGCGAGCAGGAAGGCCGAAAATACCCAGCTGTAGTAGGTGAAGCCGCCCAACTCACCGACGATGCGCGGCATCGCGGTAGCGACGATGGTCGCCTCGATCGCCACCATAAAAGTCGCAAGCACGATGGCGCCGACAACCAGCGGCCGCTTCGATGGATCGACGAAGTCGGTCATCGACATTCCTTTCTCACGCATACGTCCGGATGAACACGGCGGGTGACCTGTCTACGGCATCGCGTTCACAATGGATTTTTAGGTAGTTTAATAGGAGGAAAGGCAGGCGAATCTCCTCGTCAATAGGCCTGCCAGAGCGTGTAGGGCATTGAATATTTCCTGGTCTCGAAGTCAAGATCGCAAGCCGGACAAAAGCAAGGGAGACTTCATATTTTCAGCTTCCGACGACCGGTCGCGGGACCTCTTGGCCATCGATGCCCGCGATTGACAGCGCCCCGTCGCCGCCCTCATATCGCGGGCAAGACGGAACGAAGCCTGTTATGGAGAGACCAGTGCCCGAAACCCTGTTCGATATCCCGCTCAAGCGAGCAGACGGCCGTGCTGCAACACTGAACGACTACCGCGGACAGGTCTTGCTGGTCGTCAACGTCGCTTCGAAATGTGGCTTGACCGTCCAATACGAAGCGCTGGAAAAACTCTATGAGGCGAAGCGCGACCGTGGATTTACCATTGCGGCCTTTCCTGCCAATGATTTCAAGGAGCAGGAGCCGGGTTCGGACGCCGAGATCATGACCTTTTGCCAATCGACCTACGACGTGCAATTTCCGGTTTTCTCCAAGATCTCAGTCAAGGGCGCGGCCAAGCACCCGCTCTACAAAATGCTGACAGCCTCCCCCGTACCGACCACCGGCGATGGCCCGATGCGCGAAAGGCTGAAGGGCTACGGCGTCGATACGGGCGCCGCCAGCGACGTCCTCTGGAATTTCGAGAAATTCCTGATCGGCCGTCATGGTAGCGTCGTTGCGCGCTTTGCGCCGGATGTCACGCCGGACGATCCGCGCCTGCTCTCCATGCTCGACGAAGAACTGGCAAAAAGCGCCTGATGCGTGGCGCCCCTCTGGATGATCAGGCCGTGAGGTCGGCGACCTTGGCGGTCAGGTCTGCAATATAGGCATCTGCCGACAGGTCCGAGCCGGTGGCCGCCACCAGGATATCGCCCGGGCTTTTCGAGCGCCCGTGTTGATGGACATTGTGCTGGAGCCACGATTTCAGCGGCATGTAGTCACCGCTCTCCAGGCCTTTTTCGACGGCAGCCTCCTTCCGCGCCGTGGAAAACAGCTGCGAAGACATGATGTTGCCAACTGTGTAGGTCGGGAAGGAGCCGACCATGCCCGATGACCAATGCACGTCCTGCAGCACGCCTAGCGTATCCGTGGGGACATCGAGACCGAGATAGGACTTTACCTTGTCGCGCCAGATTTCCGGCAGGTCGGCAACCCGGGTGTCGCCGGCAATCAGGCCGGCCTCAATTTCCGAGCGCAGCATGATGTGGAAATCATAGGTCAGTTCGTCGGCCTCGACGCGGATGAGGCTCGGGCGGGCGGCATTGATCACACGCCAGAAATCATCGACCGAGACATCCGACAGCTGCTCAGGGAAAACGGCCTTGAGTTCATGGAAGTGCAGGTCCCAGAACCGGCGCGAGCGGCCGACGCGGTTTTCCAGCAGCCGCGACTGGGATTCGTGCATGCCGAAGCTGGCGCCGCCGACGGCGTAGAGATTGACGAAATCCGTGGTGAAGGTCGAGCGCGAAAACTGCTCCGAGATGCCCTGCTCGTAGAGACCGTGGCCGGCCTCGTGCCAGACCGCAAACAGGCCGCCCGGCAGCCAAGTTTCACGGAAACGGCCGGTGATGCGGACATCGGAGCGGGTGAAGGATATTTCGAACGGATGCACGGCGTCATCAAGCCGGCCGCGACCGAAATCGTAGCCGAGCCGCGTAGCCATCAAGCTGGAAAACTCACGCTGTTTCTCGACAGGATAAGCGCGATCGAGGATTTCACTGCGCACCCGCGCCTCTTTCGCCTGCGCCAGCAGCGGGATCAGCGATTTCTGCAGCTGCCCGTAAAGCGTCTGCAGCTTCGACCAGCGCATGCCGGGCTCGTAGGTATCGACGAGAGCGTCATACGGGTGCTCCTCGTAGCCAAGCGCGCCGGCGATCTCTCGTTGCATTTCCATGGTGCGCTCGAGGACGGGCGCGAAGCCTGCAAAATCGTTGGCGGCACGGGCCTTGACCCAGGCCGCCTGGGCCAGCGTCTTCAGGGTGGTCGAGGCAGCAACGAGCTTTGCCGGAATGCGCGACAGCTTGGCGATAGACGCTGCCGCCTGCTCGACAGCGACGAGGCGCAGATCATCCGATGGTGCCCCCGCTAGCTCCGAGCGCGCCGTCTCGATGGCACGTTGCAATTCGTCGCCTGTCGCCATATCGCGGGCGATGCCAACCAGCGTGGCGATCTGCTGGCCGCGCGCTTCGACACCACCAGCCGGCATCATCGTGCGGGAATCCCACGTAAGCAGGTTCACCGCACAGAGGATGTCGTTGATCCGGGCAATTTCGGTTTCGAACACAGCAAAACTCATGGGAAAATGCCTCTAGGCGTTGGATAGCGTTTGGGGTGCACCGAACTCGGTCAGGTGGCAGGCGGCGGACTGGCCGTTGCCACGCGGCGTCAGCACGGGTCGCTCGACGAGGCAGCGCTCGAAGACATGGGGACAGCGGCCGGCAAAGGGGCAGCCGACAGGCAGGTTCATCGGGCTCGGCAGTTCGCCACGGGTGGCAGCCGTACGCGTACGGCGGGTCGGGTCTAGCTCGGGCGCCGCATCCAGCAAGGCCTTGGAATAGGGGTGGCGAGGCGAGGTGAACAGCGCCTCAGACGGGCTCACCTCCATGACCTGACCGAGGTACATGACGGCGACGCGATGCGAGATGTGACGCACAAGCCTCAGGTCGTGGGCCACGAAAACCACGGTGAGCTGCAGCTGTTCCTGCAGTTGCAGCAAGAGGTTGACCACCTGCGCCTGGACGGAGACGTCGAGAGCCGAGACTAGCTCGTCGGCGACGATGACCTCGGGCTCGACCGCGAGCGCGCGGGCAATGCCGATGCGCTGGCGTTGTCCGCCGGAGAATTCGTGCGGATAACGGCCGGCGGCGTCCTGCGGCAGACGCACAAGTTCGAGCAATTCGGCAATACGGCCCGGTATGTCAGCCTTCGGCCGCATGTTGTGAACCCCGAGCGCCTCGCCGATGATCTGGGCAACGGTCATGCGCGGGTTGAGGGAGCTGTAGGGATCTTGAAAGATCATCTGGACGCGCCGGTTGAAGCCACGCCGTTCCGACGGTTTCAGGTCAGCAATATCCTTGCCCTCGAAGCGGATAGCACCACCGTCCGGATCGAGCAGGCGAACCATGCAGCGCGCCAGCGTAGACTTTCCGCAGCCGGATTCGCCGACGATACCCAGTGTCTCGCCGCTGTTGACCTCGAGGTTGACGTCGCTGAGCGCATGAACCGCAAGCGCCGGCTTGCCCGCCAGCCGGCGCGCGAGCGAATGGGGGCCTGCAAAGCGCTTGGTGACGCCATCGATGGATATGATCGGCCTTACCGTGTTCATAGGATAGCCTCCGAGGCCGCGACCCGGTCATGGTGGAAGCAGGCGGCCATTCTGCCCGGCGCGACCGGTGCCAAAGGCGGCCGCTCGCGTCGACATTGTTCCGTGGCGAAGCTGCAGCGCGGATGAAAGGCACAGCCGTCGGGCAGGTCCGTGAGGCTCGGCGGCGTACCATCGATGGAAGACAGCATGGTGCGCACCGCACGGCCGCGTGGCACGGAGCCGAGAAGGCCGCGGGTATAGGGATGGCGCGGCTGGGCAAACACATCGACGACGGTGCCGGTTTCGACGATCCGTCCGGCATACATGACAGCCATCCGGTCACAAGTGGCTGCCACGACGCCGAGATCGTGAGTGACCAGCACGACGCTCATGGCGAGTCGGTCGCGGAGGTCGAGAAGCAGTTTCAGGATCTGGTCTTGGATCGTCACATCGAGCGCCGTCGTTGGCTCATCGGCAAGCAGCAACTTCGGCGAACAGGCGAGCGCGATGGCAATCATCGCCCGCTGGCGCATGCCGCCGGAAAACTGGTGGGGATATTCGTTCAGCCGCCGTTCGGCGTCTGGGATGCCGACGATGGTCATCAACTCCAGCGCCCGGGCACGACGCGCGCGGCGGTCGAGGCCGGTATGAGCGCTCAGGTTCTCCTCGATCTGCAGGCCGACCGGCAGCACCGGATTGAGCGCGGTCATTGGCTCCTGGAAAATCATGGCAATTTCGCTGCCGCGAACCCGTCGCAGATCTTCGTCGGACATAGCCATCAGGTCGCGACCGCCCCATTCGACGCGTCCCGTCACCTTGCCCGGCTCACGGATCAGCCGCATGACGGAGCGGAGCGTCACGCTCTTTCCTGAGCCGGATTCGCCGACCAGACCGACGACCTCGCCGGGAGCGACATCGAAATCGACATCGGCTGCCGCGATTGCCGTGCCACGCGCGGTGTCGAATGTGGTGGTCAGTCCACGGACGACCAGGCCGCTGTTGTCGCTTGCCGGCATCATCGGCGTATCCTCAAAAGTTCGGCGACGCCATCGCCTGCGAGGCTGAACCCCAGTCCGGTCAGGACGATGGAGACACCGGGGAAAACGGAGATCCACCAAGCCGTCGTCATGTAGTTCTTGCCATCGGCGATCTGCACGCCCCATTCGGAGGCCGGCGGCTGCGCACCGAGGCCGAGATATCCGAGGCTGGAGCCGAGCAGGATGGCGAGCGCCATGTCGGTCATCCAGTAGACGATGGCCGGCGTGATGGCGTTCGGCAGCAGGTGGCGGAAGACGATGCGCGTCGGCGTGTAGCCCATGACCCGGCCGGCATCGGCGTAATCCAGCCGCTTCTGAACCTTGACCTCGGCAGCGACGATGCGGGCATAGAACACCCAGCCAACGACGCCGATCGCCACATACATGTTGCCGAGCCCCGGCCCCAGGACAGAAACCACGGCAATGACCAGAACCAGAAACGGAAATGTCAGGACGGCATCGACGATGCGTCCGAAGATGATCTCGGTTATCCCGCCGGCATAGCCTACGAAGGCGCCGACGAGGGTCCCGAAGATGAAGGGGCCGGTGGTGGCAAAGACGGCGATCTGCATGTCGATCGTATAGGCATGGATCACCCGCGACAGCACATCGCGGCCGAAACTGTCGGTGCCAAACGGATGAGCCCAGGTTGGACCTTTCAGCAGCGCGTTATAATCGAAGGCGATGGGATCGTAGGGCGCGAACCACGACGGGAAAAAGGCGAGCAGCAGGCTGGCCAGCAGGATGAGGCCGCCGAAGACCAGCGTCTTCGGCCATGTCCGGGGCTTCAATCGCCACTTCGCGCGCGGGGTATCGGTGACGGCACTCATCGGGCCACCCTCGGATCGAGCCAGGCCTGGACGATATCGGTCACCAGGAAGGTCAGCGACACCAGCACGGCGAGCGCGATGGTGAGGCCCTGCAACACGGGATAATCGCGGCCGTAGATACTGTCGATCATCAAGCGACCCGCACCGGGAACCGCAAACACCGTCTCGGTAATGACCCCGCCGCCAAGCAGCGAGCCGATTTGCAGGCCGAACAGGGTGATTGTCGAGATAAGCGCGTTACGTAGCACGTGACGGATGAGAATGACGCGGGATTTCAGACCCTTTGAGCGAGCAAAATCGACATACTCGGCATTGATGACGCCGATGATGGCGGTGCGCAGGTTGCGCATCAGCACGGCGGCAAAGCTCAGGGCCAGAGTCAGAGCGGGCAAGAACAGGTGGTAGAGCTTGCTGCCGAACGTATCGCCATAGCCGCCGACCGGAAACCATTTGAGGTTTGCGGCAAACAGCGTCAGCAGCAGGATGCCGATATAGAACACCGGCATGGAAAGCCCGACCTGGAAGGTGCCGCGGATGACGGTATCGGCGGTCTTCTCGCGGCGAAGGGCGGCGACGAAGGCGAGCGGCACGGCAAGCAGCAGCGCAATCACCGCAGCCATGCCGATCAACATCAGAGTGACGGGCATTCGCTGCGCGATCAGATCGACGACCGGTGTCTTCAGCGTGATCGAATCGCCGAGGTCACCGGTGGCTATACGACGGACAAAGTAGAAAAACTGCACGATCACGGGTTTGTCGAGGCCGAGGCTGGCATTGATGCGCAGGACATCGGCATCCCGGGCGCGGTCTCCGAGCATGGCGCTGGCTGGGTCGCCGGGCAGAAGCCGGATCAACACGAAAGTCACGATCAGAATGAACACGATGGTCGGGATCATCTGCAGAATGCGACGGACTATATAACTGAACAATGGCAAAGAGCCGCCCTCGTATTCCAGGTGACATCAGGGATGTCGCAGACTGCCGGGGCAGCCTGCGACAATCGCAATCTCACTTATCGAGCCAGGTCTTGGTGAAGATGTTGTTGCCGAGCGGGATCTGCAGGAAGCCATGCACCTTCTTGCTGAGCGCCACCGGATAAGGCGTCTCATAGAGCGGCACGATCGGACCTTCCGCGTTGTAGATCGCCTGGATGCGGGCATAGTCGGCCGCACGCTTGGTCACGTCGATTTCCTTCTGGGAAGCCTCGAACAGCTTGTCGGCCTCTTCGCTCTTCCAGCCGGTGTGCAGCGCACCGATATTCGGAGAGTAGACGAAGTAGGACGTGATCTCGTTCGGATCGGCGATATCGTCGGTCCAGGCAGATTCACGCATCGCGAACGTGCCGGCCCGGTACTGCGCCGTCCGGCTGGCATTGTCGACCTGCTGCAGCTCGAGCTTGATGCCGATCTGCGCCCACATCTGCTGCAGGGCCGTGGCGATGCCGATTTCATCCTGGTTGCCGGCCAGAACCAGCAGGCTCGTCGAGAAGCCGCTTTCGAAGCCGGCTTCCTTCATCAGGCTCTTGGCCTTGTCGATGTCGTAGGGGAACAGCGGCTTGTCGCCGGTGTGCAGCGGCGTCGCTGATGACATATAGGAGGTCATCGGCTTGCCGACGCCGTGGGTAACGATCTGGATGATCGCTTCCTTGTTGGCGGCATAGTTCATTGCCTCGCGCACCTTGGCGTTCGACAACGGGTTGTCTTTACCATTCAACTGCGGCCGCGTGTTCAGCGTGATGTACTGGACGCGGGTCGAAGGGTAGAGTTCCATGTTCAGGTTGCCGGCGGACTTCAGCTCGTCGACGCGCGAATAGGGAATGAACTCGGCGCCATCGAGCTCGCCGGAGTTGAGCTTGAGGATGCGGGTCGCATCGTCCGGGATGACTTCGAAGTTGATGCCGTCGAGATAAGGCAGCGGCTTACCGTCTTCGCCCATGCCCCAGTAATAAGGGTTTCGCACCAGCTTCATGGTCGAGCCGCGATCCCAGGACTTCAGCATGAACGGGCCGGAACCGATCGGATGCTCGGCAAAGGCCTTGGCCTTTTCTGCCTCTGTCGTGCCGGCAGCGGCTTCGAATGCCTTTTGCGGCATGATGCCTGTGTTGAAGACGGTCAGCGCCGTCAGGATCGCCGGATCGGTGTTCTTCAGCTTGATGACAACTGTCTTGTCGCCCTCCGTCGTCACGTCGCCGATGGAGCCGACGATGAAGGTCCACTCGCCATTGTCAGGCTTGGCGGCGCGCTTCAGCGACCAGGCCACGTCCTGGGGGGTGATCGGCGTGCCATCGGAAAACTTGATCCCGTCGCGCAGCGTCAGTGTGACGCTGAGGCCGTCATCGGCAAGCTTCCAGGCGGACGCAAGACCGGCCTGAACGCCCTTGCCGTCGTCGGTCGGCAACAGCAGCGTGTCGTAGAGATTGGACAGGACCCAGATATCGACATTGGCGTCGTTGAGCACGGGTTCCAGGAAAAGGCTGTCGGCGTAGCGGCCGTAATTCAGGGTGCCGCCGCGCTCGACGGCATGGGCCGACAAGCTGGTGCCCAGAAGAAGTCCGGCGACGAGGGCCGCCTTGGCGATCGTTTTCATTGAATTCCCCTTGCTCTGATAAACGCATGAAGTGTTCTTATAGGGTATAACGATTTCATGCGTTTTCTGCGGAGTCAATCGCTTTCTTATAGGGTTCAACTATTGCAAAGGAGCCGGTTGACACAGCAATTTCGCCGGAGCAGGATAATCGTCATAGTTCACTATAACAGCCAGATTGTGCCTTGACATGGAGTTCTTTATTGATCGCGAGTTGCCCGTCCCGCTGAGGACGCAACTCCACGGCCTCATCGAATATGGCATTGCCTGTGGCGAGCTGACGCCCGGAGAGACCTTGCCGTCCGTGCGCGAGCTTGCAGAGAAAATCGGCGTTGCGCCGATGACGGTGAGCCAGGTGTACGCCGACCTGAAGGTCGCCGGTCTGATCGACGCGCGACCGGGCTCGGGCACCTTTGTCACTGAAAGCCGCCAGTCGCGTCTTGCTGGGCGCAACGACACAGCCAACCTGCATCGCCAGATCGAACAGTTGATCGACGAAAGCCACTCGCTGGGCATCAGGGCGACGGAACTCGTGTCGATGATCAGTTCGCGCATCTTCTACCGAGACAGTATCGGCCCTCGGATGCGCATCGTCATGGTCGGGCTTTTTCCGGAGGCGACGGCGAGCTATGCACGTTTCATCGCAGCGCGGCTGGGCCGCGGCGTGACTGTCGAGCCGCTCACCATTTCTGCCATCGAGCGGGAGACGGGTGCCAAGGCACGCGCCAATTCTGCCGATCTTGCCATCACCTTTGCCAACCGACATCGGGAAGTCGCAGGCCTGCTGCCGAACACCAAGGTGGTTTCGATCAGCTTTACGCCGTCAGAGGAGACGCGCCTCTCCCTCGCCGCGCTGGATTCGCTGGCATCGGTTGCCGTGGTCTCCCGTTTTCCCGATTTCCTGCCGATCATGAAGAGCGGCGTGCAGCGCTTTGCGCCCCATGTCGGAGAGATCGCTGCGGCGACACTGGAAACGACGGGGCTAGATGAGCTCCTTTGCCGCTCCAGCGTCGTGATCTATGCCTCTGGTGCCGAGGGTGCCGTCGGCCGCGCGCCGGCCGGCATACAGGCAATCGAATACCGCCATGCACCCGATACCGCTGATATCGAGCGGGTCATCGTGCCCATCATCCGTGCCGCAGGCGTCGCGCAGCCGCCCACAGAAGTGCCGCCAGCCCCCGTCATCGTACCGGCGCCGATCGTTCAGAGCTAAAGAGGAATAACCATGAAGATCTCCGACACCAACTGGCAGCAGATCGAGGCCTACCTGAAGACCGACGACCGGGCGATCCTGCCGCTTGGCAGCACCGAGCAGCATGCTCATCTGTCGCTGTCGGTCGACTCGATCCTGGCCGAGAAAATTGCCCTCGATGCCGCCGAGCCGCTGGGTATTCCGGTGTTTCCGGTGCTTGCCTACGGCATCACGCCCTATTTCCTCGCCTATCCCGGCACCATCAGCCTGCGCCAGGAGACCTATATCCGCATCGTCCGCGATATCCTCGATGGACTGCGCTTGCAGGGTTTTCGGCGCATCCTCATCGTCAACGGCCATGGCGGCAACCAGCCGGCAGGCAGCCTGGCGGTCGAATGGATGGCCGACAATCCCGACACATCGGTCAAGTTCCACAACTGGTGGAACGCACCCAAGACCTTTGCCAAGGTGCAGGAGATCGACACCGTCGCCTCGCATGCGTCGTGGATGGAGAATTTTCCCTGGACGCGCCTGCCGGGCGTCGTCCAATCGACCCAACAGAAGCCGATGGTCGATCTCGCCCACATGCGAGCGATGAACCCCGCAGGTGTCAAAGCCCTGCTCGGCGACGGCAACTTCGGCGGCTACTACGAGCGGCCGGATGAGGAAATGCAGGCGATCTGGGATGTGGCGGTGACGGAAACACGTGAGCTTCTCGAAGGAGGCTGGGCATGAGCACGCCTATTGTCATCTGGGGCGCCGGCGCCATCGGGGGAACCTTGGGCGCCGCTTTCATCCGCGCCGGCCATGAGGTCATTTTCGTCGACAATGCCGCAGACCATGTGTCCGCCATAAACGACAGGGGCTTGACGATCGAAGGGCCGATTTTTGAGGATACCGTCAAGGCAAAGGCCTACCTCCCGGAGCAACTGGAGGGCGTCTACGAGCGCATCTATCTTTGCGTCAAGGCCCACCACACCGAGGCGGCGAGCCATGCGCTTGTGGATCATCTCGCCTCCGACGGTTACGTCGTTTCGGCACAGAACGGCCTCAACGAACAGGTCATCGCGCCGGTCGTCGGCATCCAGCGGGTGATCGGCTGCTTCGTCAATTTCGGTGCCGATTATCTGTCGCCGGGCGTGGTGCACTACAGCGGGCGCGGCGCGGTCGTGGTCGGGGAACTCGATGGCAAGACGACAGAGCGAATCGAAACAATCCACCGTCTGCTGCACGAATTCGATTCCAAGGCTATCCTTACCGACAATATCTGGGGCTTCCTGTGGGGCAAGCTGGTCTACGGCGCGCTGCTGTTCGGCACGGCGCTGACTGACGACAGCATCGCCGATGTGCTGGCCAATACGCGCTACCGGCCGGTGCTGACCAAGCTGGCGCTGGAAGTCGGCCGCGTCGCTAGCGCCAACAACATCAAGCCAGAGGCTTTCAACGGCTTCGATCCCGCCGCCTTCTCACCGACGGCAACCGCTGCCGACACCGAGCGGTCGTTCGACGAGATGGTGGCGCATAACCGCACCTCGCTGAAGTCCCATTCCGGCATCTGGCGGGACCTGGCGGTGCGCAAGCGCAAGACCGAGGTGGACGCACAGGTCCAGCCGGTGGTCGATGTCGGTCGCTCGCTCGGCGTCCCGACCCCGATCGCCACGCGGCTGGTGGAAATGATCCACGAGATCGAGGATGGCAAGCGTCCTCTTTCGCTGAGGAATCTCGACGAACTGGAGAGCGTGGCGTGAATATCGACTTTGCCGGAAAGACCGTTGTCGTCACGGGTGCCGCCCATGGCTTTGGCCGAGCGATCGCGTTGGCCTTCGCCAGCCGGGGAGCCATCGTCCACGCATGCGATGTCAACGAAGCCGGGCTTGCGGACACGGCTGCGCTCAGCGACGCCGTCAGGACCCACCGGCTCGATGTCGGCGATCGCAGTGCTTGCCAGCGGCTGATCGCCGCTATCGAAACAGACGGTGCGACGGTGGATATCCTCGTCAACAACGCCGGCGGCGTGCGTGGCCAGACTGGACGGCCGATCGAGGAGATTTCCGAACAGGACTGGCAGTCGATCTTCGACGTCAACCTCTCCGGCGCCTTCTTCATGGCACAGGCCGTGGCGCCCGGCATGAAGAGGCAGAACTACGGCCGGATCGTCAACATCTCCAGTGGTGCCGGCCTCGGCATATCGCTGACCGGCATACAGGCCTATGCTAGCGCCAAGGCCGGCCAGATCGGCCTGACGCGACAGCTTGCCCACGAGCTCGGAGCGTGGGGTATCACCGTCAACAATGTGGCGCCCGGCTTCGTGCGTTCCAATCCGACGACGGAACGACAATGGGATGCGATGGGCGACGAGGGACAAGCCAAGCTCCTCCAGAACATCGCCCTCAAACGGCTCGGCGTGCCGGATGACATCGCAGCGATGGTCATGTTTTTCGCTTCGGATTTTGCCAACTGGATTAGCGGACAGGTCATCAGTGTGGATGGTGGCAAATGAGCGAGATGGAGAGCTACCTCGACGCGCATTTTGCCGAGGCGCTGGAAGACCTCAAGGCCTTCTGCCGTATCGCGAGCGTCAGCACCGATCCGGCCTATGCCGACGGTATCTCCGAGGCGGCCCGGTTCGTTGCGGGACGCATGACGCAGGCCGGCTTTGCTGCCGTCGAACTGCTTGAAACCGGCGGCCATCCGGCAGTCTACGGAGAACTGATCAGCGATCCCTCGCTCCCGACATTCCTGATCTATGGCCATTACGACGTGCAGCCGCCGGATCCGCTGGAAAAGTGGCAGACACCGCCCTTCGAGCCGACCGAACGAGACGGTCGGCTGTATGCGCGGGGTGTCTCCGACGACAAAGGGCCTCTGCTGATCCCGATCCTTGTCGCGGAAGCCTTCATGAAGACGGCGGGGCGCCTGCCGGTCAATCTCAAGGTGCTGATCGAGGGCGAGGAGGAGTCCGGCAGTCCGAATTTCGAAGCCACGCTCCAGACTTACCGCGAGAGGCTAGACTGCGACCTGGTCATTTCGGCCGATGGTGCGATGTGGCGGCCCGACCGGCCGTCGATGACCGTTGCCAGCCGGGGTCTGGTGGCTATGGATATCTCCGTCACCGGCGCTTCGAAGGACCTGCATTCCGGCCGGCACGGAGGCAGCGCCCCCAATCCTATCCGGGCGTTGGCCGTTCTGCTCGCCTCCCTGCACAGAGATGATGGGCGAGTGGCCGTCGACGGCTTTCTCGACGGTACGGCGCCGCCGGATCCGACGATCATCGCCGCCATCGAAGCGGCAGATTTCGACGCCGGCGAATACTATCGCGACATCGGGGTTCAGGGACAGGCGCCGATCGCAGAGGGCCGGGATCTGCTGATCCGCCAATGGCTGGAGCCGACGCTGGAGTTCAACGGAATTTCGGGAGGCTACCAGGGCCAGGGCACGAAAACCGTCATTCCCTCCTCCGCCACTGCCAAGATCACCTGCCGGCTGATTGCTGGGCAGAAACCGGATCACATTCTCTCGGTCGTCACCCAACATCTGCAGGCGAGACTCCCGCCGGGTTTCACCCTCGACATTCACCGGCACGGGCCCGGGAGCGAAGCATTTTTCGTCAATCCCGAATTGCCCGCACTGGCGGTGGCCGAGGGCGTGCTCGAGGAACTGTTGGGACAGAAGCCCCTGCGCGTTGCGATGGGCGCCACGATCCCGATTGGCGCGTCGTTCCGCAAGCATCTGGACCGAGAGGCGATCTTCTTCTCGTTCTCGACATCGGACGAGGATTATCATGCGCCGAACGAGTTCTTCCGGCTTGCCAATTTCCGCATCGGGCTGACCGCCTGGGCAATGCTGCTGACACGGCTGGGAATCGGCGGGGCTTGATCGCGCCGCCCTTGTCGCGCATCAATAGCCGATGATTTTCAGCAAACTGCCGTAAAGCATAAGGAAAACAGCATGCAATCCCGTGATTTCTTCAAGCCAGGCCGTTCGGTGGCAATTTCGGACCGGGGCATGGCGGCGACATCGCACCCGCAGGCAAGCCTTGCTGCCGTCGATATCCTGCGTGCCGGGGGCAGTGCCGTCGATGCCGCCGTGGCCGCTGTCGCACTGCAATCGGTCATCGATCCGCTGATGACGGGCATCGGTGGCGATTGCTTTGCGCTGTACTGCCCTGCGGGTGGAACACCTGTCGCCCTCAATGGATCCGGCCGTTCGCCACAGAAGGCAAACCTTGGCCATCTGCTTGAAAAGGGCCTGACAAGCATCCCCGATGACAGCCCGCATGCAGTGACAATTCCGGGGGCAGTCGATGCCTGGTGTCAGTTGATCGAGCGGTATGGTGCCTTCGGGTTGGATCGTGTGCTGGCACCGGCCATCGCGGCAGCAGAAGGCGGCTACGTCATCACCCCCCGGGTCGAACTGGACTGGACGCGCTATGCAGGCCGCGTTGCCAAATTTCCAGATTCAGCCGCTTATTTCCTGCGCAATGGCCGGGCGCCGCGAACCGGTGAGCGCATGGCCAATCCAGCGCTCGGCGCAACCCTTCGGGCGATCGCCAAGAGCGGTCGAGACGGATTTTACCGGGATGCCGTGGCGGAGGAGATCGCCACGCTGCTGCAATCGCTCGGCGGATTACATGAAGAAAGCGATTTTGCAAATTACAAGGCATTTGAGACCAAGCCGATTTCGGGCCAGTACCGTGGGCTCGATCTGCTGGAATGCCCGCCTAATGGCCAGGGATTGGCAGCACTGTTGATTACCCGCATCCTCGACGGCTTCGACCTGCGCGATCCTAAGCTGACGGAGGCCGACCGTATCCACCTGCTCGCTGAAGCGACCAAGGCAGGCTATGCTCGTCGCGATCAACTGATCAGCGACCCCGACCACCTGACATTCGATATCGACGAACTGCTGTCGGATCGTTCTGTAGATGCGATGCGCCGCGAGATCAGTCTCGATCGTGCGTCTGCCGCCTCCACGTGGGAAGGGCCGACCCACAAGGATACCGTCTACGTTTCGGTGGTAGACCGCGATGGCAATGCAGTTTCGCTGATCAACTCCGTCTTCTTCCCCTTCGGCAGCGGCATCTACGCCCCGCGCAGCGGCGTATTGCTGCAAAATCGCGGTGCCGGTTTCGTGCTGACGGAAGGCCACTCGAATGCCATCGGCCCAAACAAATTACCTTTCCATACCATTATCCCGGGCATGCTGATGGAAAGCGGACGGCCGCGCATGAGTTTCGGCGTGATGGGCGGCCAGTATCAGGCCTGCGGGCACGCGCATCTGCTGAGCCAGATTCTTGACCGAGATCTCGATCCGCAGCAGGCCAGCGACCAGCCGCGCAGCTTTTACTTCGGTGGCACCCTGTCGCTAGAGCCGACCATTTCGCCGGAGGTCAAGGCCGATCTCGATCGACGAGGGCACCTCACGGAGTGGGCCGACGAGCCGATCGGCGGCGCGCAAGCAATCCTCATCGACTATGAGCGCGGCATATTGCTCGGTGGTTCCGACCATCGCAAGGACGGCATCGCGCTCGGCTGCTGATCTGGCGCTAGAGTGTATAACTCACAAAAAAAGCCCCGCGTTTAGCGGGGCTCCGATTGTGAAGCTGTGAAGGATCAGGCCTGCTGGCCGCCTTCTTCTTCCTCGAATGTCACAGCGACATCGGCGTTTGCCGACAGGCGAACGCGTTCGCCTTCGACTTCGGCAACGAGGCTCAGGTCGATGAAGTGGTGATGGCCTTTGTGCGAACCTTCGCCGCTGTCCTTCTTGGTCAGCTTGATGCGGCTGCCGACGACATGGTCGACGGTGCCGACGTGGACGCCATCGGCGCCAATAACTTCTGCGTGTTCTTTTATTGTTGAAGCATTTATCATAACGTTCTCCTTGTAATAGAATTAAAACGCATCGATAGGCTTTTGGATGCGAGACGATAAAAATAAACTGAGAATCTCGAAGCTCTTTGTTCAGTCGGAGCTCAGGGGACCAACGAGACGATAGGCAAACGCATCCGGTTGCGGCGCACCGGCACTTTATTACTTAGGCAAAATTCATGACGTTTAAAGCCAAAGACCTTAGCGCTAACCAGCATTTTCTGACCGCAATCCTTCGCTGTGCCGACGAGCTTATTGCAATCTATCGTGAAAATCCACGCATTGCTTCTATTTTCGCTGCGCAGCAACGCTGGCTTCTTGCCCATGCGGGTTTCGCGCTTCATTACGGATACCCTGACGAGCCAGGATCGGGCCTCTATGCGGCGCGTTATGTCGATCTCGTGCTGAAGCACCAGATCTCCAGCCGCAACACCGCCGTCGCCTTTCTCCAGGAGATGCTGGCCTACCGGTTTCTGGCCGCTGTTCCAGACCGCGCAGACCGGCGGACACGACTGCTGGAGCCAACACCAACCGCTGTCGACTATCTCGGCCGATGGCTGCAGACGCACCTCTTCATCCTCGATAGTCTCGACGGTGGCTCGCGGATCGAACAGATGTTGGCCAATCCGGACGCAATTGCGGTCATGCAGCCGATGATTGCCAGGCAAATCATCAACAGCGATGCGGTCCGCAATCCCGGACCGAGTTTCGCGCTCTTCAACTGGGTCAACTCCGGTGGCGTGGTGATGGATTACCTGATCTCCCGTATACAGACGATGGAGGGAGATACGGACAAGATCCTGATCGGCCCCATTTCCATGCGCGATATCCACCAGCAGTTCATGATTTCAAATGCGCACCTCAAACGCCTTCTGAAACAGGCCGCCGGCATGGGAAGTGTCGGCTGGGCCGGCGCGCCCGGCAAGAGCAGCTTCTGGCTGTCTCGCAGTTTCGTGGCAGAATACTGGAATTATCAGGCCGAAAAATTTGCTGTGATAGACGCCGCCGCACAGGCGGCGCTGGAAGACCGGCAAGCGCCATCGCGCGTCATCAGGTCCTAGATTTTGACAGGCTCGAAAACATACGGCAGCGCCGACGATGCCGGAAGGCGCGAACTTCTTCCCACCGGCACCCTCAGGGCCGGCGTTGTAGCAGCACCTGCGCCATCGGCACTGTTCGTGACACTCGACGAGGCTAGCGGAATATATAAGGGTGTTACGGTGGATCTCGTTACCGAACTCGCCCGGCAGCTGGGCAGCCCGCTGGCGATCACCGGATTTGCAAACTCCGGTGACTGTACGCAAGCCCTCGAAGACGGCAGGATCGACGTGAGCTTCATGCCGGTGGATGCAGAGCGAAGCACGCGCGTGGCTTTCGGGCCGGCCTATTACATCCTGGAAAGCACCTATCTCGTCAGCCACGCCTCAGGCATCGTCGATTTGACCGGCGTCGATGACGACCGAGTGCGGGTCGTCGGCATTGCCAATACCACGACTATTCGCAGTGCGGCGCGCACCCTTTGTCATACGGCGCCCGTTGCCGTTTCGACGATTGCGGAGGCCGTCGAACGCCTACGATCGGGAAATGCCGATGCTTTGGCGTTGTCGCGGGATGCCTTCCAGACGCTTCTGCCGCTGCTCCCCGGCGCGCGCGTTCTCGATGGCGGCTTCCAGGCAACGGGCATCGCCATTGCTGTCGGCCGCGAGAAACCCATGGCTCTCTCGATTGTCAGCGAGTTCATGGAGAAAGCCAAGCGATCGGGACTGGTCCGCCGCGCACTCGATTCAGCCGGGTTTGCCAATGAGCCGGTCGCACCGGCGGTTGTCACGCCTTAAACTGCTGCGAGCACTGCTGTTTTGCCCGTCCACGTGGACAAAATTTAATTCCGCTACAAATTCCTTCTGCGCCCGCTGCACGATAAGGTCGTGACCGACGGCTCTTGTCTGGAATCGCGAAAGAAGGTGAATAAATGGCTCGGACTTCTCGGGTCTTGATATCGGTCGTAATCGTCGCCGCCATCGGCGTCGGAGCCTACGTCCTTCGCGACAGCTGGCTGGGACCGGCCGAGCGCATGCTTGGCGTGGGTCAAGCTGCAAACACCCAGCAGGCAAGCGGAACACGCGGTGGCGGGCGACGACGCGGGGCGGCGCAATCGACGGGCCCGACGGCAGTGCTGACAGCCGTGGCAAAGGCGACGGATGTGCCTGTCTACATCGACGGTGTCGGCTCGGTGAAACCGCTCAACACCGTCACTGTTCGGCCGCAGGTCAGCGGCGAGCTGGTAGAGATCCATTTCGAGGAAGGCCAGGACATCAAGAAGGGCGACGTGATCGCCCGTATCGACGATGCCGTCTACAAGGCCACGCTCGACCAGGCCGTTGGCAAGAAGGCCCAGGACCAGGCGCTGCTGCAAAGTGCCCAGAACGACTTCGAGCGCTACCAGCGGCTGCTTCAGTCGAACTCCGGTACGCAGCAGCAGGTCGATACGGCAAAATTTCAGGTTGCCCAGTACCAGGCGCAGGTGCAATCCGACCAGGCGGCCATCGAGAGCGCGCAGGCAACGCTCGACTATACGACCATCAAGGCACCGATCGACGGACGCACCGGTATCCGCAATGTCGACATCGGCAACATCGTCAGCTCGACCGATACGACCGGTATCGTGACGCTTTCCCAGATCCGGCCAATTTCCGTCGTCTTTTCCGTGCCGCAGCAGCAGCTGGCCAAGGTCAATGCCGCCAACGCAGCAGGCACTCTCAGCGTTCAGGCCCTTGCAGGCGGCGACCAGGCCGTTGTCGATACCGGCACGCTGGCAGTCGTCGACAACCAGGTCGACGTGACCACCGGCACGGTGAAGCTCAAAGCCAATTTCCCTAACGAAAAGCTGGCACTCTGGCCTGGTGCTTTCGTCAATGCACGCCTGCTGATCGAAACAATGAAAGGCGTGATCGTCGTGCCGACCGCAGCCGTCCAACGCGGTCCGAACGGAACCTTCGCCTATCTCCTCCAGCCCGACCAGACCGTGCTTATGAAACCGATCAGGGTCGGACAGCAGGACGATGTCCAGGCCGTGATCACCGACGGTATCGCCGCCGGCGACATCGTCGTGACGACAGGATTTGCAAGGCTGCAGACGGGCTCCAAGGTCGAGGTCTCCGATCCTTCGAAGCCGGCCGTCGATAAACCGGCGACAACAACCGGAGCCGATGGCAAGCCGCACCGGCATCACAACAGCGACGGCGGCGACAAGCCCGCAAACGATGGAGCGGCGCCGGCCAACCCGCCGGCAGCGACGCAATGAGCGTCTCCTCGCTCTTCATCAACCGCCCGATTGCGACATCCCTGCTGGCAGTAGCCGTACTGCTGGGAGGGTTGCTCGGCTACGCGCAGCTGCCGGTGGCGCCACTGCCGCAAGTCGATTTCCCGACGATCCGGGTGACGACGCAGCTTCCCGGCGCCGATCCGGATACAATGGCGTCGCTGGTGACGGCACCGCTCGAGCGACCGCTCGGCCAGATCCCCTCGCTTGCCTCGATGACCTCGTCCAGCGCCTTCGGCATAAGCCAGATCACCCTACAGTTCGACCTCGGCCGCGATATCGACGGTGCTGCGCAGGACGTGCAGGCTGCCATCAATGCCGCCGGGTCGACATTGCCGAAAACCCTTCCGTATCCGCCGACCTATTCCAAGGTGAACCCAGCGGACACGCCAATCATCACGCTGGCGCTACGTTCCTCCAGCTATTCGATCCGCGATCTCAGCGATTTCGCCGATACGATGATGGCCCAGAAGCTGAGCCAGGTCAGTGGCGTCGGCAATGTCACGATCCAGGGCGGCGTCAAGCCGGCGATCCGTATCCAGGCAAACCTGCCTCGCCTCGCCTCGTACGGGCTTGCGCTCGAGGACATCCGCAGCGCTATCGTCGCTGCCAGCGTTGCCGGTGCGAAGGGTGCGCTCGACGGCACGCACCAGTCCTTCACGCTTGCCGCGAACGACCAGATCGTCGATCCCGAGGCCTACAAATCGGTGATCGTCGCCTACCGCAACAACGCGCCCATCCTGCTGAAGGATATTGCCGATGTGGTGCAGGGCCTTGAGAACACGCGCGTCGGTGCCTGGTACCAGGGCAAGCCGGCGGTCATCATCGATGTCATGCGCCAACCCGGCGCAAACGTCATCAAGACAGTCGGCGATGTCCTCAAACAGCTACCGCAGTTGAAGGAAGCACTGCCGGCCGGCATTGCCCTCGATATCGTCAATGACCGAACGGAAACCATCCGCGCTTCGATCCACGATGTACAATGGACGCTGGCGCTCAGCGTCGGGCTGGTCATTCTCGTCGTGTTCGTTTTCCTGCGGACGATCACCGCCACCATCATCGCTGCTGTGGCGCTGCCGCTCTCGCTGATCGCCACTTTCGGCGTCATGTGGTTTGCCGGATTCAGTCTCGATAACCTGTCGCTGATGGCACTCACGATCGGCACCGGCTTCGTTGTCGACGACGCCATCGTCATGATCGAAAACATCGCCCGCCACATCGAGGAAGGTGACGACCCGATGCACGCGGCGCTGAAGGGCGCAGGCGAAATCAGCTTTACGATCATCTCTCTGACCTTCTCGCTGGTCGCGGTTTTCATTCCACTGCTGTTCATGACCGGGATCGTCGGGCGGATGTTTCGCGAGTTCGCGCTGACGCTGACAATTGCCGTCGTCGTGTCGGCAATCATCTCGCTGACGCTGACGCCGATGATGTGCGCCCGTATCCTGCGCAAGCCGGCAGAGGGTCGCCGCGGCATGCTCGCCGGCGCTGACCGGATGATGGACCGCCTGATTGGTGGCTATCGCCGGAGCCTCGTCTGGGCCATCGATCGCAGCCCGCTGATGCTGCTTCTGACCGTAATGACACTGGTTGCGACCATCGGCCTCTACATCTTCATTCCAAAGGGTTTCCTGCCGCCGCAGGATACTGGCCTCATTACCGCAGTCATTGAAACGGAGCCGACGACGTCCTTCGAATCCATGAAGCGGACGCAGGCGCTGGTGACGGAGCGGCTTCGTGGCGACAAGGACGTCACCGGCATCGTCTCGGTGGTCGGGGCCAGCGCCAACAACCTGACGCTCAACACCGGTACTCTCAGCCTTGTGCTCCGCCAGCGCAGCGATCGCACCTCGTCCTCGACAGAGATCATCGACCGGTTACGCAACGAGGTCGCCGGAATGCCGGGGGTTCATGTGACCTTCCAGAGCGTGCGGGACATCAGCATCAGCACCCGGTCGAGCCGTGCGCCGTACCAGTACACCTTGACTGGCACCGATACCGCTGTCGTCGTCGACTGGGCGCAGAAACTGGCGACCCAATTGCAGAAGGCGCCGACCCTGGTCGATGTCTCCTCCGAAGTTCAGACGGGCGGCGGACGCATCTTCGTCGATGTCGACCGGGAAACGGCGTCGCGCCTCGGTGTCTCGATGCAAGCGGTCAGCGACACGCTGAACGACGCCTTCGGACAGCGCCAGATTGCCACGATCTACGGGCAGTCGAACCAGTACCGCGTCATCGTCGAGGCGGCACCGCAGTTTCAGGCGGATCCGAAATCGCTCGACAAGCTCTATGTCGCCGGCACCGGCGATGTCCAGGTACCACTCAATGCCTTCTCGACCGCAACCTTCACCACTGCGCCGCTGGTCATCAGTCATGACGCGCAATTTCCTTCGGTGACGCTCAGCTTCGATTTGGCGCCAGGCGCGTCACTCAGCGATGCCGTCAGCGCGGTAACGGCAGCCGAAAGCGAAATCGGCATGCCGAACAGCATCCAGAGGGCTTATTCGGGGGATGCAGAGGAGTTTTCGTCATCGCTTGCCGGCGAGCCCTGGCTCATCCTGGCGGCGGTCCTGACCATCTACATCGTTCTTGGACTGCTCTATGAAAGTGCGATCCACCCGATCACCATCCTGTCCACCCTGCCGTCGGCCGGTGTCGGCGCGCTTCTGGCGCTGATGCTGTTCGGCCAGGACCTGTCGCTGATCGCATTGATCGGCATCGTGCTTTTGATGGGGATCGTCAAGAAGAACGCCATCATGATGATCGACTTCGCGTTGGAGGCAGAGCGCAGCGGCGGGCTGCCACCGCGCGAGGCGATCCTGCAAGCGTCGATCCTGCGTTTCCGGCCGATCATGATGACGACGCTGGCAGCTCTCTTCGGCGCGTTGCCACTGGCGCTGGCAACCGGCACGGGTTCGGAATTGCGCACCCCGCTCGGTATCAGTATCGTCGGCGGACTTGTGCTCAGCCAGTTGCTGACACTCTACACCACGCCAGTGATCTACCTCGCCTTCGAGCGGCTGCGCAGCCGCATCGTCGGCCGGCCGACGGGCACCCCGGCACCAGAGGCGAGCGGAGCGGGAGGCCGGGCATGAACATCTCCGAGCCGTTCATCAAGCGGCCTGTCGGCACGGTGCTCCTGTCGATCGGGCTGATGATCCTCGGCTTCGTCTCCTATTTCTTCCTGCCGGTCGCCAGTCTTCCGGCCGTCGATCTGCCCACCATCATCGTGTCGGCCAGCCGGCCGGGCGCCGATCCTGCCAGCATGGCGGCCAGCGTCGCGGCCCCCCTCGAACGGCATCTCGGCACGATTGCCGGCGTTACCGAACTGACGTCTGTGAGTTCGCTCGGCTCGACCAGCATTGCCATACAGTTCGATCTTTCCCGCAGCATCGATGGTGCCGGGCAGGATGTGCAGGCGGCACTCAACGCTGCTGCCATCGACCTCCCGGCTGACTTGCCGACACTGCCGTCGTTCCGCAAGGTCAATCCGGCCGCAGCACCTGTTCTCATCCTGGCAATGACCTCCGACAATCTGGCACCGAGTGCCGTTTACGATGCTGCCGACACGGTGGTGGTGCAGCAGATTTCACAGGTTGATGGCGTCGGTGAAGTGACCGCCAGCGGCGCCGACCAGCCAGCGGTGCGCGTCCGGCTTAACCCCGACCGGCTATCGGCCATCGGGCTTTCACTCGATGCAGTACGCACCGCCATCGTCAATGCCAATACGCTTGGACCCATCGGCTCTATCGACGGCAAGGATGCAGCCTTCGCCATCAGCATGAATGCACAGTTGAAGACGCCAGAGGCTTTCGGCCGCATCATCATCCGAAGCGGCGATGGCACGTCGGTTCGCCTGTCCGATATAGCCACCGTCGAGCCCGGCGTCCGCAACAGCCGCTCCGACGCCTGGTATAACGGCAAGCCTTCGGTGCTGCTCAATATCACCAGGCAGGCGGACGCCAACGTCATTTCAACCGTCGACGCGGTAAAGGCGCTGATCCCCGAACTGCAGAAAACCATTCCCGCCGGGATCAACATCGCAATTCTTTCCGACCGGACAACCACCATCAACGCCAGCGTCGATGACATGCAGTGGACGCTGCTCGCAACCGTGTTCCTCGTCATGGCGGTGGTCTTCGTATTCCTGCAACGGACGACGCCGACCCTGGCCGCCGGGGTGACCGTGCCGTTGTCGCTGGCCGGCACCTTTGCGCTGATGTGGGCCTGTGGGCTGTCGATCGACAACCTGTCGCTGATGGCGCTGGTTGTTTCCGTCGGCTTCGTGGTCGACGACGCCATCGTCATGATCGAGAACATCTACGCAAACCTCGAAAAAGGGATGCGGCCGATGGAGGCGGCAAAAGAAGGCGCGCGACAGATCGGCTTCACCGTCATTTCGATCAGCCTGTCGCTGCTGGCAGCCTTCATACCGCTGTTCTTCCTCGGCGGGATCATCGGTCGGTTCTTCCAGGCATTTTCGCTGACGCTCGGTTTTGCGATCGTCGTCTCGACCGTCGTCTCCCTGACCGTAACGCCGATGATCTGTGGCCACTGGCTGCTGGCTCACGACAACGAAGCGCCGCCGAATTTCTTCGCCCGCACAGTCGAAAGGACGCTGGACGCCGTTGTCGGCTTCTACGGACGGACCTTGAAGGCTGTTCTGCACCACCGCGCGATGGCTATTGTCGTCATTTTCGGCTGCGTCGCCATCACGGCGTTTCTGTATGTTAAAGTGCCGAAGGGCTTTATTCCGCAGGACGATACCGGCTTCATTCAGGGCGGCACCGAAGCCTCTACGGATATCTCCTATCCCGCCATGGTGCTGTTGCAGCAGAAGGCGGCAGCGATTGCCAGCGCCGATCCAGCCGTTTCCGGGGTTGGATCATCGGTTGGTGGTGGTGGCTTTTCCAGCTCGATCAACAGGGGGCAATTGCTGATTTCGCTGAAGCCTGCTGCGGAACGCGTTTCGACCGACGAGGTCATAGCCCGGTTACGAACGCAGCTGGCCAAGGTGCCAGGGCTCAGTACCTTCCTTTTCTCCCCCAGTGACATTCGCGTCGGCGCGCGGTCGTCACAATCGCAGTACCAGTTTACTCTCTGGGATTCCAATTACGACGAACTCGTTGCCTGGGCGCCGAAGGTGCTGGCGGCGCTGCAGGCAGAACCGGCGCTTGCGGATGTCGCCACCGACCGCCAGCCGAACGGGCTTCAGGCGACCGTCAACATCGACCGCAGCGAGGCGGCACGGCTTGGCGTCAGCATCCAGTCGATAGACAGCGCTCTCAACAATGCTTTTGCCCAGCGACAGATCTCGACGATTTATACTCAGCGCAACCAGTATCGCGTCGTGCTTGAAGCCGATCCGACCTATGCCCTTGATCCGGAAGCGATCACCAATCTCTACGTACCGGCTGCGGATGGCACCCAGGTACCCCTCAGCAGCGTTGCCAAGGTGCAGCGCACACTGGCGCCACTAGTTGTCAACCACCAGGGGCAGTTTCCAGCCGTCACCCTTTCCTACAACCTTGCGCCCGGGGGCACGCTACAGGCCGCCAACGACAGCGTGATACGCGCCGTCGCCGATCTGCACCTTCCGGATTCGCTGCATGCAGACTTTGCGGGCGATGCTGCAAGCGCCGCGCAATCGTCCGGTGGCCAGCCGCTCCTGCTGTTGGCCGCGTTGGTCGCCGTCTATATCGTGCTGGGGGTTTTGTACGAGAGCCTGGCGCATCCGCTGACCATCATCTCGACGCTGCCATCGGCAGGGCTTGGAGCCTTGCTGGCGCTGGAAATCAGCGGAACGGAGCTTAGCATCATTGCCTTTATCGGCATTGTGCTGCTGATCGGCATCGTCAAGAAAAACGGCATCATGCTGGTGGATTTTGCCCTTGAAGCAGAGCGCACGCGCGGTCTGTCATCGGAAGAAGCGATCTTCCAGGCCTGCCTGCAGCGGTTCAGGCCCATTCTGATGACGACGCTGGCTGCCATCATGGGTGCCGTGCCGTTGATCATCGCCACTGGGCCGGGCTCCGAACTTCGCCGCCCGCTCGGGATCACCATTGTCGGCGGCCTGGTGATCTCGCAGGTCCTGACGCTTTATACCACCCCGATCATCTACATCATGCTCGCCAAGCTGCACCGCCGCTGGTCTTTCCGGCGCCGGGCTAAGCCTGTCGATGTCAGGGATGGCGAGTCTTCCGAGGCCTAACCTATCGACCAGATGACCGACCAGGGCGAGAGGATACCATCGGCAAACTTGCCCTGGCTCCAGATGACCCGGCCTTGCAATGCCTCTCCGTGGTGCAGCTCGTCGGCACCGACGTTTGCGAGCAGCCGTAGCGAGGTGCCGTCGACGAGCGACCAGTTGACCGCCACCAGCTTGCCCTCGACGCTGTACCCGCCGCCGGCACTGACAATGCCCGGAAGGCGGGGAATGATTTCCTGACGCCTTACCTCAAGGAGGTCGCGGTAAAGGGCCAGCCGCGCGGCGCCCGCTTCTTTTTCCACATCCTGCCAGTCGAGTTTCGCAGACAGGAACGTTTCGCGCCGCGTCGGGTCCGGCACATCGGCAACGTCATCGTCGAAGCCGGGTAGCCGCGAGAGCTCCTCCCTTCGACCCTTCCGGACGATCTCGTTCAGTTCGTCGTTGAAGTCGCAGAAATACGGGAAGGGCTGCCTTGCGTCCCATTCCTCACCCATGAACAGCATCGGGATCTGCGGTGCCAAGAGGTAGATCGAGGCCATGGCTTCGATTGCCTCTGGCGACGCTGTCTCGTTGAGACGATCCCCGAAGGCACGATTGCCGATCTGATCATGGTTCTGGATGAAGGATATGAAGGCTGTCGGCGGCAGTGCTCCACTGGGCTGGCCTCGCGCCGCACCACGGTAGGGCATGTGCTCGCCTTGAAATACGAAGCCCTCGGCCAGTCCGCGTCCGATCTTGGCGGGATCGTCGGCGTAGTCTGCGTAGTAGCCAAAATCCTCGCCCGACGCCGCGACGTGCATCACGTGGTGCATGTCGTCATTCCACTGGGCGGTATAAAGCTCGGGCTTGCCATAGTTGTTGCGAAACAGCAGCGCGCTGTTGTTGTCCTCGTTCTCGACAATGAGGTGGATATGCCGTCCGGAGATTTCGCTGCGGATGCGTCGCGCCATTTCCTTCAGGAGATGCTCGCGGCTGTCGTCGACAATCGCGTGGACAGCATCGAAGCGAAGACCGTCGACGCGAAACTCCTGGAGCCAGTACAGAGCATTCTGGATGACGAATTCGCGGACGAACTGCGATCCCTCGCCATCGTAATTGATGCCCTGCCCCCAGGGCGATTTGTGTTTGTCGGTGAACAGCGGCGCATAGGACGGGAGATAGTTTCCGTCCGGGCCGAAGTGATTGTAGATCACGTCGAGAAAAACGCAGATGCCCCGCTCGTGAGCGGCGTCGATCAGCGCCTTGAGATCCTCCGGGCGTCCATAGCTGCCATGCGGCGCATAGGGAAGGACGCCGTCATAGCCCCAGCCCCGCTCGCCCGGAAAATCATTGACCGGCATGAGTTGAAGCGCGGTTATCCCGAGTGACTGCAGGTGGTCCAGCCGGTCGATGACCGCTCGAAATGTGCCTTCCTGCGTGAATGTGCCGACATGAAGTTCGTAGACAACAGCCTCTTCCCATGCCAACCCGGTCCACCCCGTTGACCTCCACACATAAGATTTGGGGTCGACCACCTCACTCGGGCCATGCGGGCCGTCAGGCTGAAACCGGGACGCGGGGTCAGGAACTTCCAGGCCATCCTCGAGAACGAACTTGTAAGCGGTGCCGTCCCCGGCGCCATCTATGTTGACGCTGAACCAGCCATCGACACCGGCAGCCATGGGGACCGGCGCCACATCGCCTATTCGTAGGGATACAGCCTGTTGGCGGGGCGCCCATAGACGGAAAAGCATGCCGCTGGCGGTAAAGACGGGGCCGAAATGGGCGAGGCTCACAGGCGTACTTTCTCTCAAGACATACAAACGCATCAGGAAGGTGTGGTCGCCTAACTGGCTGAGAACGAAATTTGTTCCGAGATCCAAGGCCAAGCCGCCCGCTCGCCGGGGGTGCCGGCAGCGCCTGCGCAAGAAGGAGGACAGGCACGAATGTTGATCCACCCAGGCGCAATGGAAAGAAGCGAACGAAAACAATGCCGCATAAACGGGAACCGATTAGCCGCTCAAACGGTTTGACGGGCATAACCTTACAAGGAGTACATCATGGTTCGTGGCAATATGGTTCGTGGCCGGTTCAAGGTCTTTGTTGCAGTGATTTTTGCCGTGGCCTGCATCGTCGCAGCTGGCTACGTATTTCTGGGTCATCCCGGAGACCCCAAGACAGACGTAAAGCCGCTCGATACGTCTTCGATCTCTTTGCCTGAAAAGGCAGTTGCCTAGCGAAAATTGATCGTCCCAAAACGAAAAAGCCTGCCGCGGGAGGAGGTGCGGCAGGCTTTCGAAAAGAACCGATCGACAACTGGGAGGAGGAGTGTTGCCGATCCTACGGAAAACCCTGGGAGGAGGAGTAGGCTTTCCGTACCATCGAAGCTCTGCGGGAGGAGGTGCATTGCTTCGATGAAAACGACTATACCGATATTTTGCTCAAAACCTAGGCAGAAATTCGCAGGGCAGCTATGCGCTATGCGCTTAGCGGTTGGCTCTCGTTGAGCTAACTCGCTTCATCCCCTTATGTGAACAATAAACGCTCTCCCGCGTCCGATTGCGTTGCCAAGCGAGGCGGGATCACTATCGTAGTGCTCTCGGAGATGTCGAATACTGGAGAGCAAGAATGGCGGGCAGGCTCAAGGACAAGGTTGCGATCATTTCAGGAGGCGCGACCGGCATGGGCGGAGCGTCCTCCCGGCTTTTTGCTGCAGAGGGCGCCAAGGTGGCGATCATCGACCGCAATGGCGATGCCGCAGCGGAAACGGTCGCGGATATCCGGCGACAGGGAGGCATCGCGGATCACTGGACCGCTGACGTCTCGCAGGAGGCAGAGGTTAACGCTGCCGTCGCGTCCGTGGAAAAAGCCTTCGGGCCGACGACGGTCCTTTTCAACCATGCCGGCACCATCGTCATCAAACCGTTTCTGGAAACGACGCTCGAGGACTGGGAATGGCTGCACGCCGTCAACGTCCGCTCGATGTTTCTGATGACGAAAGCCGTGATGCCGCAGATGCTCGCAGCCGGCGGCGGCTCCATCGTCTGCACCTCCTCGATTTCTGCCGTGGCAGCGACGCCTATGGAGGTGCTTTACGATACGACGAAGGGGGCTGTACACATGTTTGCACGAGCGATCGCCGTGGAGTTTCGCGACCGAAATATCCGCTGTAATGCTGTTTGCCCCGGTTTCATCCGCACGCCCCATGGCTTGAAGGAAGTTGCCGAATTGCAGGCCCTCGGCGTCGATGTCTCGGATGCGGCAATCGCTGCCCAGCAAGGCCGCATCGGCGAGCCCGAGGATGTCGCTCGGGCAGCGCTGTACCTTGCGAGCGACGACTCCAACTTTGTCAACGGCGCCCATCTCTTCGTCGACAACGGCTTTACAGCCATGTAGCTTCAGACGAGGACCGGCTGCTCGACCCTCTCCTCAGTTCCGAAGAATTTCAGGTATCTCTCGACTTCGGCCGGTTCGCCGGTCGCCTTTTGCGGATTGTCGGAGAGTTTGACGGCGGGGCGGCCATTGGCCTCGATCACCTTGCAGACGACAGAAATGGGCGCAAGGCCGCGGATCTCTGTCGGGGCGCAGCCGGCGAAGTCGTTTGTGAGGTTGGTGCCCCAGCCAAAGCCCATGCGTGCCCGTCCATCGAAATGGCGATAGGTGTCGATGATCGCATCGACATCCATGCCGTCTGAAAAGATCAGCAGCTTCTGGCGCGGATCGCGGCCCATCTTTTCCCACCAGGCAATGATCTTCTCGCCGCCTTCGATGGGAGGGGCGCTATCCGGACGGAAGCCGGTCCAGTCCGCCACCCATTCAGGGGCATCGCGAAGGAACGCGGCCGTGCCGAAGGCATCGGGAAGGACAATAAGAAGATTTCCGCCGTAGAGCCGGTTCCAGTCGCGCAGCACCTTGTAGGGCGCATTCGCCAGCTCCTGGTCGGTTTGCGCAAGTGCTGCCGCCACCATCGGCAATTCGTGGGCGTTCGTGCCAACGGCTTCCAGGTCCGAGTCCATAGCCAGAAGCACGTTGCTGGTGCCGGTGAAGGCCTGCCCCACACCTTCCTTCAACGCCTCGACACACCAACGCTGCCACAGGAAGCTGTGACGCCGCCGCGTCCCGAAGTCGGAAATCCGCAGGTTTGGCAACTCGCGCAGGCGCTCGACCTTGCCCCACATCTTGGCCTTGGCGCGCGCGTAGAGAACATCGAGCGTGAAGGGCCCGAGCGCCTTCATGGCTGCACGCGAGCGCAGTTCGTTGATGATAGCGAGTGCGGGGATTTCCCACATCGTCGTCTCTTTCCACGAACCGTGGAAATTCAGGACATATTGGCCGTCCTTTTTCGTCAGCTCGTACTCAGGAAGCTGAAAGTGCGATAGCCAGGTCAGAAATTCGGGCTCGAAGATCTGCGCGCGACCGTAGAACGAGTTACCGGCGAGCCAGATCATCTCTTTCTTGGAGAGGCGCAGGGTGCGCGCATGATCGAGCTGCTCACGCAGATCGTTCTCATCGATCTCGTCGGCGAGGCGCACTGTGCGGGTACGGTTGATGAGCGAAAACGTGGCGTCGACATCCGGATAAAGCTTCCAGATCATCTGCAGCATCAGCAACTTGTAGAAGTCCGTATCGATCAGGCTGCGGATGATCGGATCGAGTTTCCAGGCGTGATTGTAGACGCGGTTGGCGATATCCGTCTTGGTCATGCTGCTCGTCCCGTATCACTGCATGCTGCTTTGCACGTCCCCGCTGCAGGCCTAAAGCAAAGCAGGTGGGGGTCGCGGCTATTCTTATCAAAAAATGCTGCGGAAGAGTCCAGTCGCAGAACAAAGATTGATGCAAATTCGTGCCCTGCCGCTTTTTTCGCGTGCAGGGTTGCTGAAGTTTTGACCAACCGACCGTGCCAAGCTCCTGTTCGTAGCGCGGCTATGGTGCCGGTTTAGCCGGGGCGGTGGGTGACTGGGTCTCCGTTGTCGTTGTAGGAGATGCCTGTTCGGCCTTGTGGCTGCCCCAGATCTCGACGGGGATCCAGACGATGAAAGAGAGGACGAGAGCTGCCACGAGAACTGTCAGAACTCGGCGCCCGACGCGACCCTGCCGCGCCTTTGTGGCGGGAAGCCCGCCTTCGGGTACGCTTGAGCTTTCCGGCTCCTGCCAGCGGTTCTTTGGATCGATGGTTGCCATTCTCTCCTCCTTTGGTTGACGAAGCGCTGCCGCCCTGCGCTGCCGTTAACAACTCAGAACGGACGTTCCTGCCGAAGGTTCCACCCGTGCAAGGATCGGCCGGCCCTAGTGCTGCAAAGCTGGCGTCGGCACAGCCTCGATATCGAATGCAGCGGCGAGCAGCGCACGTGTATATTCGTGCTGCGGATTGCGGAATACATCTGCCGATGCGCCCTGCTCCACCACCTTGCCGAAGCGCATGACGATGAGATCGTTGGCCAGCGCCTTGACCACCTTCAGATCGTGGCTGATGAACAGGTAAGCCAAGTCGTGCTTGCGCTGGAGATCGCGCAGGAGATCGACCACCTGGGCCTGGACGCTCATATCGAGTGCCGATGTCGGTTCGTCCAGCATGACGAAGCGGGGCTTCAGCACCATGGCCCGGGCGATGGCGATGCGTTGCCGCTGGCCGCCGGAAAACTCGTGCGGGAAACGCCAGCGGGTTAGCGGGTCGAGACCGACCTCCTCCAACGCCCAGCAGACGCGCTGATCCCGTTCATCTGAGCTGAGGCCGCGCTCATGCACCTTCAATCCCTCGGCGATGATGTCGCCGACCGACATGCGCGGACTGAGCGAGCCATAGGGATCCTGGAAGACGACCTGCAACTGGTTGCGCAGCGGTCGCATCTCCGTGAAGGAATAGGCCTCGATATCACGACCGACGAAGCTGATACGACCCTTCGAGGAAATCAGCCGCGCCAGTGCGAGGCCGAGCGTCGTCTTGCCGGAACCGGACTCGCCGACGACGCCAAGCGTCTGGCCGGCGCGCAATGTCAGGTCGATGCCATCCACCGCCTTGACGTGATCGACGACCTTGCGCATCAGCCCTGACTTGATCGGAAACCAGACCCGGATATCCGACCCCTGCATGACCACCGGCTTGCTGGCATCCGCCAAAGGCGGCTCGCCGCGCGGCTCGGCTGCCAGAAGATGGCGCGTATAGTCATGCTGCGGGCGGCTGAAGACATCTTCGACACTCCCGGTTTCGACGATCTGCCCGTTGGTCATGACGCAGACCCGGTCGGCAAACTTTCGGACAATGCCCAGGTCATGGGTGATGAACAGCATCGACATGCCGTGCTGCCCCTTGAGATCGCGCAGCAGCTTTAGGATCTGGGCCTGGACGGTGACGTCGAGCGCCGTCGTCGGCTCGTCGGCGATCAGCAGTTCCGGCCGATTGGCGAGCGCCATGGCGATCATCACGCGCTGGCGCTGACCACCGGATAACTCATGAGGGTAGGCTTTCAGCCGCTTTTCGGCATCGCGAATGCCGACCTGATCGAGCAATTCGAGAATGCGGACGCGGGCGGCCTGCCCCGTCAGGCCCTGGTGAAGTGCCAGAACCTCGCCGATCTGCTTCTCGATCGAATGCAGCGGATTGAGCGACGTCATCGGCTCCTGGAAGATCATGGTGATATCGTTGCCACGCACAGAGCGCAGCTGGTTGTCCGATGCTTTCAGAAGATCCATGCCCTTGAACAGGATTTCTCCGGAAGGATGGCTGGCCGAAGGGTAAGGCAGCAATCGCAATATCGAATTGGCCGAGACCGACTTGCCGGAGCCCGATTCCCCGACCAGCGCCACCACCTCGCCCTTCCGGATATCAAAGGATATGCCATCGACAGCCGTCGTGGTTCGTCCGCCCTGATGGAAAGCGACGGAGAGATTGCGGACGGACAGGAGCGGTTCGGTCATGAGGCCAGGCTTTGCAGGAGGGATGTCAAGGTGGGTTCGTCCGGGCGGAGAATGTCGAGCAGCGGTGGAGCTTGGCCCAGTACGTTTTCGCTGCCAGGAAGTGCGTACTGACCCTTGATACCATGATCATTGGTGAGGATATGCGAACAGTTTGCTTCCATGGCCGTCGCAACATGGATCGCGTCCGGCAACTTCAGATAAGTGTTATGGGCGCGAAGAGAAGCAGCGGAGGTAAGAACGGTCCTTCGAACGGGGATTACCTCCATCCAAGGACTTGGTCTGATGAGTGCTTCATAGCGCAAGACTGCTTGAGGGTCGTTGTCTCTCATAGGCCGAACAAGAAGTTCGGACAATGTGAGCTCGCTGGTAGCAAAGCGCGCACCCGGCTGGCTATCGATATTGCCAAAAATCTCTGACAGCTTTTCACTGATTTCATCTTCAGCTTCGAAAGCTATGACGAAAATATTGGTATCCAGATAGATCGTCCCGAACGCCATCAATCATCCCACTCGTCGCGCAATGCGCGGATACGCGCGACGGCCTCTTCGGTCGTCACGGATGGCCTACCGAGCGCTTTATAACTTCTGATGGCTTCGACAACGTCTTTACCGGTCATCGGCTTTGTTTCGATGTGCAGAGCGGGAACGCGATCTTCAACCTCTATGACCACGCGGACAGTCCCTACCGGATTGAAGCCCTCTCGCAGATCTTCCGGCAGTTTCGATACAGGATAATGGTCACGCACGAGCTTGTTCATGGTTCAACCTTTCCATGCAGTGGACACAAGATCCTAACCCGATCGGAGCGTGATGACGAGCCCAAGCCTTCACCTGAACGTCTTCCTCGGATCGAAGGCATCGCGCACGGCTTCGCCGACGAAGATCAGCAACGACAGCATGATCGACATCGTGAAGAAAGCCGTCAGGCCGAGCCACGGGGCCTGGAGGTTGGATTTGCCCTGCGCGATCATTTCGCCGAGCGATGGCGAACCGGGCGGCATGCCGAAGCCGAGGAAGTCGAGTGACGTGAGCGTCGTGATCGAGCCGGAGAGAATGAAGGGCAGGAAGGTCAGCGTCGCCACCATCGCGTTCGGTAACAGGTGGCGGACCATGATCGTGCGGTTGTTGACGCCGAGCGCGCGGGCGGCTCGGACATATTCGAAATTGCGGGCGCGCAGGAATTCAGCCCTGACGATGCCGACGAAGCCGACCCAGGAAAACAGCAGCATGATGCCAAGCAGCACGAAGAAGCCGGGCGGCAGGATGGCGGCAATGATCAGCAGGATGTAGAGCACCGGCATCGACGACCAGATCTCGATGAAACGCTGCAGCAGCAGATCGGTCCAGCCGCCGAAATAGCCCTGGACGGCGCCGGCCGTGACCCCAACAATTGCCGAGCAGATGGTCAATGCGAGGCCGAACAGCATGGAAACACGGAAGCCGTAGATCATCCGCGCCATGACGTCGCGGGCCTGGTCGTCGGTGCCGAGCCAGTTCATGTTGCCAAGCCGGCAATCGGGATCGGCAGCCTTCTGCGGATAGGCGGCGCAGCGCTCATCTTTGCTCATCAGCCAGAAAGGCGGCGTCGGCGCCGAGCGCGGTATGTTGGAATTGACCGTCTGATAGGAATAGCGAATGGGCGGCCAGAGCATCCAGCCGTGTGCCTCGATTTCGTCTGTGATGAAGGAGGAGCGATAGTCGGTCTGGGCCAGGAATCCGCCGAACTTGTCCTCCGGATAGTTGACGAAGATCGGAAACAAGATCTCGCCTTTGTAGGAAGCGACGATCGGGCGATCGTTCGCAAGGAATTCAGCGCCCATGCTGAGAACGAACAACAGCAGGAACAGCCAGAACGACCAGTAGCCGCGCCGGTTTGCCTTGAAATTTTCCCAGCGGCGCAGGTTCGGCGGCGACAACAGGCCCTTGCGCGGCGGCTTGACGGGAATGGCTGCGGCAGTGGAGATCGGTGTATCCATCTCAGACATCCCTTCGATCGAAATCGATGCGAGGATCGATCCAGGTGTAGAGAAGATCGGAAATAAGTCCGACAAACAGGCCCATCAGCGAAAAGATATAGAGCGTCGCAAAGACGATCGGATAATCGCGATTGACCACCGAGAGGTAGCCGAGACGGCCGAGACCATCGAGCGAAAAGATATTCTCGATCAGCAGCGAGCCGGTGAAAAAGGCGGAGATGAAGGCGCCCGGGAAGCCAGCAATGACGATCAGCATGGCGTTGCGGAACACGTGGCCGTAGAGCACGCGGTGTTCTGTGAGACCCTTTGCACGCGCCGTCGTCACATATTGCTTCTTGATTTCCTCGATGAAGGAATTCTTGGTGAGCAGCGTCGTCGTGGCGAAGGCTGCCAGCGACAGCGAAACCAGCGGCAGCAGCAGGTGCCAGAAATAGTCGAGCGGCTTCTGCCACCAGGGGAGATCGGCGAAATTGTCGGAGACGAGGCCGCGCAGCGGAAACCAGTCAAAGAACGAGCCGCCGGCAAAAACGACGATCAAAAGGATGCCGAACAGGAAGCTCGGGACTGCATAACCGACGATGATGATGCCAGAGGTCCAGACGTCGAAACTGGAGCCGTCTTTCACCGCCTTGCGGATGCCGAGCGGGATAGAGATCGTGTAGGAAAACAACATGATCCAGAGGCCCAGAGAAATCGACACCGGCATCTTGTCGATGATGAGGTCGATCACCGATGTGTTGCGGAAGAAACTTTCGCCGAAATCGAAGCGGATGTAGTTCCACATCATGTCGAGGAAGCGGGTAAGCGGTGGCTTGTCGAAACCGAACTGTTTCTCCAATTTGGCGATCAGTTCCGGATCAAGCCCCTGCGCTCCGCGATAGCGGGAATTGCCGTCATCGAAGGATTGCTGCGCCATTTGGTCGCCACCGCCCGAGAGGCGGTCGGAGGCGCTGTCGCTTTGTCCGGTGAGTTGAGCCACGACCTGCTCGACGGGTCCGCCGGGGGCAAATTGCACGACGGTAAAGGAGATCGCCATGATGCCGATGACGGTCGGGATCATCAGCAGAAGCCGGCGCAGAATATAGGCGCCCATCAGCCCACAACCCCGGTTCTGCCGGCGTTTTTCTGACTGTCCTGCGCTGCTATCTCTATCAAGGCATCGTCCCTTCGCGACCGGCGCTCTGCCGGTCGAAACCCGTCATCGCCAAGCATAAATCCTGCTGATTCGGTCAGGGCCATTTGGACCCCAGCCGCTCCGCCAATGCAAGAGCCGCTCATTTTGCGGCCGACTTCGACCACCAGACGTCCGGAAAGCCTAGGGAATATTCCGGATAGCTGGCCGGACGCGCGAGTCTATTGGAATAGGCGATTTGAACGGTCGAGGAATAAAACAACGGAATGACATAATGATGCGCCAACAATACGCGATCAAGGGCTCGGGCCGTTGCGTTTTTTTCCTCGCGGTTCTGAGCTTGGACAACCTTTGCAATCAGCGCATCCACTCCAGGATCGGTAATGCCTGCGTAGTTTTGCGTTCCCTGCAAATTGGCTGCTTTAGAACCCCAAAAGCTGTTTTGTTCGTTGCCAGGATTTACGCTCTGAGACCAGATCCCGTAAATCATATCATAATCGAAGCTACGAATACGGCTTGTATATTGCGCAGTATCGACAGTCCGGAGTCGCGCTTCAATGCCGATTTTTTTAAGATTATTGGCGAATGGCAGAACAGTACGCTCGTAAGACTGGTTCTGGAGCAAAATTTCAAAACTCAAAGGCTTGCCGGTGGCGACATTGACCATGTTATTGCCCCTGAGCTCCCACCCCGCTTCCTTGAGGAGTGCGATAGCCTTGCGAAAATTATCACGCATTTTCTGCGGGTCGCCGCCAACAGGATTGGTATAGGGCGTGGTGAAGACCTCCGGCGGAACCTTGTCTTTTACTTCGTTCAAGATTTCCAGTTCTCGCCCCTGCGGCAGGGCGGATGAAGCAAGTTCGGTGCCCCAAAAATAACTGTCGATACGCTGGAAAGCGTTATAGGCGAGATTGCGGTTCAGATCCTCAAAATCGAAGGCGTAGTTTAACGCCTCGCGGACCTTCTCATCTTTGAATTGGTCACGCCGTAGATTTGGAACGAATGCCTGCATGATGCCTCGGCTGCGCAGCGGGTTTGCAACCTGTTCTCGCAATATGCGTCCATCCTTTATCGCCTGAAAGTCATAGGCGGTGGCCCATTTGCTGGCCGACTGTTCCTGGCGGAAATCGGTATTTCCTGCCCGAAATGCCTCGAACTTGACCTGGCTATCGCCGTAATAAGTGTAGGCAATCGCTCCGAAATTGTTTTCGCCGACGTTGACCGGGAGATTCTTACCCCAATAATCGTCGCGCAGCTCGTAGCGGATCGTTGAACCCGGTGAGAAAGCAGCGATCTTGTAAGGCCCGGAGCCCATCACTGGCTCAAGCGTCGTGCGTGAAATGTCACGGGGCTTGCCGTCCGACCCATTGGCCTCCCACCAAAGTTTCGGCACGATCAAAAACTGACCTAGTATCCACGGCAACTGGCGATTGCCCTTCTCGTCGAACGAAAATGTGACGTCGCGGTCGCCGGTCTTTTCCGCCTTGGTGACATGGGCATAGTAGCTCTTGGTCACTGGATCCAGCTCCTTCGTCTTGTCGAAGCTGTAGACGACGTCCTCCGGAGTCACGGGCGTCCCATCCGCCCATTTCGCTTCGCTGCGAAGCCTGAACGTGGCGCTGGAAATATCATCGGGGTAGGCTACGCCTTCGGCCAGCAGGCCATAGGCGGAGCCGGTCTCATCATCGGAGGACTTTAGAAGCGTATCGAAGACCAGCGAGAGGCCTTCGGCCGTCTCGCCCTTTTTCAGCACGGGGTTAAAGGTGTCGAAGGTGCCGTCTGCCGACAGCTTCAGATCGCCGCCTTTGGGCGCATCGGGATTGACGTAGTCGAAATGCTTGAAGCCCGGGGCGTATTTCAGGTCGCCGAGAATGGCGGTGCCGATCCGGAACTGGGCGTCTTCGGCGCGGGAGACAACCGGCAAGGCCAGCAGGGAAATCAATAGAAAAACCGAACCCGTCTTCGACAACGACAATGCCATTCACATACCCCAAGATTCGCGATGACCGCAGGATAGGCGAAATACAGGCGAAATATAGGTGCTGAGAGATTTCGTCGTGGTCGTACCATCCGCAAGTCCCGTTGGTGGTTGCTGTACGAACCTTTCGATATGGGAATGCCTCTGCGCAAAGATCGATTCACCAAGCGGGCTTTTCGCGCTAGGCTCAATCGCAAATCACATCGGCATCGGCCGACCCAACCCAAGGAACTGCATGACTTTTCGCCCGGCCCGGACACTTCGTACCTTCTGCAGCGCCGTCATGGTCGCAACGATCGCCATTGCCGCTACACTCGGCGGCGCTGCCGCAGAGCCAGCAGTTCCGACGCCCGGCAGTGCCAAGGCTCTCTTCGGCGCCGTCGCGCTGCCGACACTGGGCCCGCCGCAGTCGATTGGGTTTTATGCGAAGGGCTGCCTGGCCGGGGCAGTCGCCCTGCCGACGGATGGTCCGACCTGGCAGGTAATGCGGCCTTCGCGCAACCGACGCTGGGGGAGGCCCGAGACAATCTCCGTGATCGAACGTCTGTCCCAGGACGCAGCAAGGCTCGACGGATGGCCCGGGCTTCTGGTGGGCGATATCTCGCAGCCTCGCGGCGGACCGATGTTCAGCGGCCACGCCTCGCACCAGATCGGCCTGGACGCCGATATCTGGCTGATGCCGATGCCTAAGCGGACATTGACAGCAGCCGAGCGCGAAACCATGCCGTTCACCAGCATGCTGGCCAAGGACAAGTTCCTGACGGTCGATCCCGGCCTTTGGACGCAGGCCCGTGCACGACTATTGATGCGCGCCGCAAGCTACCCCGAGGTCGAGCGAATCTTCGTCAATCCGGCGATCAAGAAGAAAATGTGCGAGACCTGGGCCGGCGACCGAACCGCACTCGGCAAGCTGCGGCCGGAATACGGCCACGATGCGCATTTTCATATACGATTGCGCTGCCCCGCCGGGGAAATCGGCTGCACGGCGCAGGCCCCGGTGAAGGCGGGGGACGGTTGCGACAAGAGCCTTGCCTGGTGGTTCACGCCGGCACCGTGGGCAAAGCCTGTCCCGAAACCCAATGCAGTGCCGGTGAAGCCGCGTGAAATCATGGTGGCAGACCTGCCGGCCGCCTGCAAAGCGACGTTGGCAGCACCGCCGGTGTCCTCCGCACGCATGACCACCCCCAGCAGTTCAGCGCCCACTGGGGCCGAGCAGGACGCCTTACCGGCTGCACAATGACTACCGGGAAAATCTGCGGGCAACGTCTTTCGCCAAGACTTTCAATGAGCACTGGCATGGTATAGGAAAGCTGCAAATCGATTTAAGGCGTGGCGGGAGGCATGTCATGGCAGAAGTTAAACGCATCGCGCTGATTGCGCATGACGAGAAAAAAACGGCCATGGCAGACTTCGCCCGGCGGTTCGAATCGATGCTGGCAAAATGGCAGATCTTTGCCACCGGCACGACCGGAGCGCGCGTGCTGGCGGCCTGTCCTGACCTCAATGTCATCCGCCTGAAAAGCGGTCCGCTCGGCGGCGACCAGCAGATCGGCGCCATGATCGCAACCGCTGAGGTGGACGCGCTGATTTTCTTCGTCGACCCGTTGACGCCGATGCCGCATGATGTCGATGTGAAAGCGCTGATGCGCCTTGCCATCGTCTACGACATTCCGATGGCACTCAACGAAGCCACCGCCGAACGACTGATAGCCACCCTTTGACCAATCCGCCTGTCGGCGGCTGACCACGGATAGGGCCCATGCCTAAGCTCAACCATAGTGATATTCCCCTGCCCTTTCCCGTTCTGATGGGCGATATCGGCGGCACCAATGCTCGTTTCTCCATTCAGGTGGATGCTTACAGCGAGGCGAAGCCGTTTCCGATCATGCATGCCGCCGATTACGCAACGATCGACGATGCCATCCGTGAGGGCGTTTTATCGAAGAGCACCGTCGTTCCACGCTCGGCGATCCTTGCCGTTGCCGGCCCGATCAATGGCGACGAAATTCCGCTCACGAATTCCGACTGGATCGTTCGCCCTCGGACGATGATCACCGATCTCGGCATGGAAGACGTACTGATCATCAACGACTTCGAAGCCCAGGCGCTGGCCATTTCCAACCTCGCAGACGACGGCCGCGAGCCTATCGGCGCCGCCCGCGATGGGTTGATTGCGTCACGCGCCGTGCTTGGACCGGGCACCGGCCTCGGTGTCGCGGGCCTTATCCACGCCAAGAACTCCTGGATCCCAGCGCCTGGCGAAGGCGGCCATATCGATATCGGGCCCCGCAGCAAGCGCGACCTGCAGATCTGGCCGCATCTCGAGGCTATCGAAGGCCGCATTTCGGCCGAGCAGATCATCTGCGGTCGTGGCCTGCAGAACCTCTACAGGGCACTCTGCCATGTCGAGGGCGTCGAGCCGACGCTGAAGGAACCGGCCGATATCACCAACCACGGCCTTGCCGCCAGCGATCGGCTGGCTGTGGAGACGCTGACGTTGTTCGTCACCTACCTCGGCAGGCTGGCCGGCGACATCGCGCTGCTGTTCATGGCACGCGGTGGCGTCTATCTGTCGGGCGGCATTTCCCAGAAGATTATTCCGGCGCTGAAGAAGCCGGAATTCCGTGCTGCCTTCGAGGACAAGGCGCCGCATAGCGCCATGCTTCGCTCCATACCCACCTATGTCGTAACCCATCCGCTGGCTGCCCTCGAGGGCCTTTCCTCCTATGCCCGCATGCCCCAGAAGTTCGGTCTCTCGACGGAAGGACGCCGCTGGCGCCGCTGAGTGCGCTAGCCAAACCCAGCCGAACGCTTTATAGAACCGCCGAAAGCGCGGGCATCCGCCGCTCGCTTGGTTCAGACAGGAAGTCGATTTTTGAAATCGCCCGAGACCAAAAAAGTTGTTGTTAACAGCGAGACCGTGACCGGCGTTCTCAAGCGGGTAATCGCAGAAAACGGCCGGGATCATATCAAGGGCTACACGATCGCGATCATCTGCCTGATCCTGGTCGCTTTATCCACGGGCTTTATCGCCTTCATCATGAAGGTCATCATCGACCAGGCATTTGTCGATCGCAATGCCGGTATTGTCGGGCTTGTCTGCGTAGGCATCTTCGCAGCATTCCTGGTGCGCGGCTTCGCCGGTTATTTCCAGTCGGTCATTCTGAGCAAGATCGGCAATAACATCATCGCCCGATACCAGCGCCGGATCTATGCCCATCTGATGACGCTTTCGGTCGGCTATTTCAGCGAGGCGAGGTCGGCCAAGGTTGCGGCGCAGGTCAGCCAGAACGTTTCGGGCATCCGTGATGTCATGAACCTGACGATCACGTCGACGGCGCGCGACCTGCTGACATTCGTCGCCCTGCTCGCCAACATGGTCTACCAGGACCCGATCCTCAGCCTTGCCGTGTTTGTCATGGCACCGCCGCTTCTCTACGCTCTTCGTTACGTGTCCAAGCGGTTGCGGTCGGCAACGCGAGAGGCTGTCAATCTCAACAGCCACGTGCTCGGCGCCATGCAGGAGACGATCCAGGGGATTGCCATCGTCAAGGCATTCACCATGGAGGAGCAACTGGAACGCAAGATCCAGAAGCTCATCACCACGGCCGAACATCGTCAGAACCGCATTGCCCGGCTTTCGGAGCGCAACGGACCACTGACGGAGACCTTTGCCGGTGTGGCAGTCGGCAGCATCTTCGCCTATGCGGCCTATCGAGCGATCTACTATAACGTCCCTCCAGGCGCATTTTTCTCCTTCGTTGTATCCTTGCTCATGGCCTACGATCCGGCGCGCCGGTTGGCCAAGCTGCAGGTGCAGATGGAGCGTGCCGTAGTCAATGCGAGCATGATCTACGAACTGCTCGACATGGAGACCCGCCAGCGGGACCTGCCCGACGCCAAGGAACTGACGATCACCGAGGCGCGGATCGAGTTTCGCGATGTGACGTTCGGTTATGCGAATGGCGAGCCTGTACTCGACAAGGTCAATTTCGTGGCCGAGGGTGGCAAGACGACGGCGCTGGTCGGTCCTTCCGGGGCTGGCAAATCGACGGTCATCAATCTCATTCCGCGCTTCTACGACCCTGCTGCCGGGCAAATCTTCATCGATGGGCAGGATATCAGCCACATCACCAAGCAGTCGCTGCGCCAGCACCTCGCCTACGTCTCCCAACAGCCCTACCTTTTCGAGGGTACAATCCGCGACAACATCCGTTACGGCCGGCCGGAATCGACCGATGCCGAGGTCGAACAGGCGGCACGGCTTGCCTACGCGCACGATTTCATCATGGCGCAGCCTCAGGGCTACGATACGCCGGTCGGTGAAAACGGCGTGACATTGTCCGGCGGCCAGCGCCAGCGCGTTTCGATTGCCCGCGCGCTTGTGCGCAATGCTCCTATCCTCCTGCTCGACGAGGCTACCTCCGCACTCGATACCGAGTCCGAGGCGGCTGTCCAAAGGGCGCTGGATGAAGCGATGAGCGGGCGCACCGTGGTGGTGATCGCCCACCGGCTTTCGACTGTCGTGCGGGCCGCGAAAATCGTGGTCATGCAGCAGGGCCGCGTCGTCGAGGAAGGCAATCACGAGACACTGGCAAAATCGCCGGAGGGCCTTTACGCTCGCCTCAACAACCTTCAGGCGCCGGTGAAAGCACCGGTGCGGACACGGGCCCGCAAGACGCAGAGCAAATCGATCCTATGAGCGAACAGGCCATGAAACTGGTTGTGGTGGGGGCGTCAGGCCGAATGGGCCAGGCGCTGATCCGCATCATCCATGCCACCGAAGGCGCAACGCTGCACGCTGCCGTCGGGCGCGAGGGGTCTCAATTTCTCGGCAAGGACGCCGGCGAGATCGCCGGGCTCGGTCCGGTCGGCGTGTTGCTGACCGACGATCCGCTAACCGCCTTCCTGCACGCCGACGGCGTCATTGACTTCACACGGCCGGAAACGACGATCGTCTACGCTGGTCTCGCCGCGCAGGCGCGCATCGTCCATGTTATCGGCACCACCGGTTGTTCTCTGGACGACGAGGCAAAGATTTCAGCTGCTGCGCGTCACGCCCGGATCGTCAAGTCCGGCAATATGAGCCTCGGCGTCAATCTTCTCAGTGTTCTCGTCGAACAGGCGGCGCATGCCTTGCCGGCCGACGAGTGGGACATCGAAGTGCTCGAGATGCATCACAAGCACAAGGTCGACGCTCCCTCCGGCACGGCGCTACTGCTCGGCAAGGCGGCCGCCAACGGGCGAGGGATTGATCTTGCCGACAATTCCGTGCGGGTTCGCGACGGGCACACCGGAGCGCGGGCGAGTGGCAGCATCGGCTTTGCGACGCTGCGCGGCGGCTCGGTCATCGGCGACCACTCCGTCATCCTCGCCGGGGAAGGCGAAATGGTCACCCTGTCGCATTCCGCGGGGGATCGCTCCATCTTTGCGCGCGGCGCCGTCAAGGCGGCGCTGTGGGCGCGCGACCGGAAACCTGATCTCTATTCCATGCTCGACGTGCTCGGGCTGTCTTCACGCTGATACTGTTACGGAGGAATAAACTATGAGCGGTACCCTCGTCCTCGTTCGCCATGGCCAGAGCGACTGGAACCTGAAGAACCTTTTCACCGGCTGGAAAGACCCCGATCTGACGGCGCTCGGCATCGAGGAAGCCACGGCTGGGGGACAGGCGCTGGCCGATTACGGCATCACCTTCGACGTCGCCTTCACCTCGGCCCTCACCCGCGCCCAGCACACGCTGAAGCTCATCCTCGACAAGGTCGGCCAGCCCAGCCTGGAAACGATCCGCGACCAGGCACTGAACGAGCGCGACTACGGCGATCTCTCCGGCCTCAACAAGGACGATGCGCGCGCCAAGTGGGGCGAAGAGCAGGTGCATATCTGGCGCCGTTCCTATGACGTCCCGCCACCCGGTGGCGAAAGCCTGCGAGACACCGGCGCCCGCGTCTGGCCCTATTATCTCACCGAAATCCTGCCGCGCGTGCTGGCTGGCCAGAAGGTGCTGGTTGCTGCCCACGGCAATTCGCTGCGTTCGCTGGTGATGGTGCTCGATCGCCTCAGCAAGGAGCAGATCCTGGCGCTCAACCTCGCGACCGGGGTCCCTATGGTCTACAAGCTGAAGGCCGACTCGACGGTCGCGTCGAAAGAAGTTCTCGGCGATATGTCTGCCGCTCACTAAAGTCAGTTAAAAACCAGGCGTCCCCATCGGGGGATGCCTGAAAACCCGAGTCGACGCTGCAGAACCTCAGTTTTCTATGGTGAACTGGACACGATCTGCTGCGAAGCGGGTGATGGAATACTGGACCGGCGCGCCGCCGAGTTCTGTATTGAGGGCTCGCGTCATCATGACGATGGCGCCCGGCGACAATTCGAGATCGGCGACATCGGCTGTTTCTGCATGCATGGCGGTGATTTCGGTGATGGCACGGACGTAGTCCTCCAGACCCATCTCCGCAAATGATCGCGTAACCGAGCCCGTCCGGCGATAGACTTCACCGATATTGGCGAAACGATCCGCAGGAAACCAGCTTGTGGAGCGCGATACGGGCCGCTTGTCCACGGTGCCCAGCGTTTCCAGCCGAACAACGGGGGTCCCCGGCTTGATTTTTAGCCAGCCCGCGATGTCGGCGCCGGCGGTCTCGCAGGCTACGTCGATCAGCACGCCGCGCGCTTCCTTTGCCTGATTGCCAACCCCTTGCGAGAACCGGGTGCGGCGGGATATCGGGAAGTTCAGCTTTTCCTTGCGCTCAACCATCGTACCGCGTCCCTGCACGGCGCGCACAACACCCTCCTGCGCCAGCGCCGCAAGCGCGCTTCTCACCGTGTGGCGGTTGACACCAAACTGCAAGGCCAGCGCCGTTTCCGCCGGCACCATGCCGGAATCATCGAAATCTCCGTGATTGATCGACGCTCTGATGCGATCGGCAATCTGCCGCCAGAGGGCCACTCCGGTCTGCCGCTGCACCTGTTTCTGAACTGCCATTCTTCCCCATCCCGTCACACGCTTGTCATCCCGCGCCCTTAAAGCTACAAATAGCTTGTATGGTTGTCTATATCAATAGACATTTGGAGACGAGAGATGAATTCGGCGCAAAGACACGAGGCGGCCGCCCGGGAACTCCGCACCCGCAAGCGCGTCACGGACCTGCTGGCCAAGGCGGAAGGCGAAGAGCTGCAAGCCGTCTGGGAAACACTGGCCCAAAAGCCGGTGGCAACGGCGGTGCGCGGGCCCGAAACCGGGCTTGTGATGGTCCGCGGTCGCATCGGCGGCGGCGGCGCCATGTTCAACCTTGGCGAAGTAACCGTCACGCGGGCGACGTTCAGGCTCCCCTCCGGGACCGTCGGTCATGCACAGGCGCTCGGCACCGACATGGAGCGGGCGCGGCTGGCAGCGATCTTCGACGCCTTGTGGCAGGAGCCCGATACGAGGGATTTCGTCGAGCAGGCGATCCTGACGCCTGTTGCGGAGCGAATTGCAGCGGCCGACCACCAAAAGGCGGCGGAAACTGCGGCAACGCGCGTCGATTTCTTCACCATGGTGCGCGGAGAAGATCAATGAGCGTCAATCCCGATACTTTTAGCGGCGGCTTTGCCAACCCGGTTTTCGAAAGCCAGAGCGTCTTCAAGGCGATCATGGACGGCATGGCGCGCCCCGGCACGATCCAGACGATCGGCCCGGAGATTGCCCCACCCGCTCCGCTTGGTATTGCTGCGGGCGCAATTGCGCTGACGCTTTGCGATCACGAGACGCCCGTCTGGCTGTCGGCATCCCTTGCCAAGTCTGCGCTCCCCGCCTGGCTGGCCTTCAACACGGGCGCTGCGCTCGGCGACAAGCTGGAAGCGCGCTTCGTCTTCCTTGAGGACGGCACGATGCTGTCGTCATTCAGCCAGTTCGCGTCGGGCAGCCAGGAATATCCGGATCGCTCGGCAACCATCGTGCTGGAAGTCAAGGCTCTGGAGGGCGGCCGACCGCTCGCTCTTTCCGGGCCAGGCATCAGGGACATCGCGACGATTGCACCTATCGGTCTTCCCGAGAGCTTCCTGCGCCTCTGGAATGACAACCGCGCCATTTTCCCGCGCGGCGCCGATATCGTCCTGACAGCGGGCAAGCATTTCGTCTGCCTGCCGCGTACGACCAAAATCACTGCAACGGAGATCTGACCGATGTATGTTGCCGTCAAGGGTGGCGAAGCCGCCATCGCCAATGCCCACCGGCTGCTCGCCGACCGCCGTCGCGGTGACCGCTCGCTGCCGGCCATCGGCATAGACCAGATCGTCGCGCAGCTTTCGCTCGCCGTCGATCGCGTCATGGCCGAAGCCTCGCTCTACGACCGGACCCTGGCGGCGCTGGCCATCCGCCAGTCACGCGGTGACATGATCGAGGCGATCTTCATCCTGCGCGCCTACCGCACGACGCTGCCACGTTTTGGCTATTCACAGCCGATCGATACCGCCGCGATGAAGATAGAGCGGCGCATTTCGGCGACCTACAAGGATCTGCCGGGCGGCCAGTTGCTCGGGCCTACCTTCGACTACACCCATCGCCTGCTCGATCCCTCGCTGCTGGGAGACGAAGCAGTCGAGCAAGGCGCGCAGCGCCAGGCCGAAGATGACCGCGTCATGCGCGTATCGGAAATCCTCGCGGAAGAAGGGCTGATCGAGGCAGATGGCGACATGCCGGAGGACAACGAGACCGGCGACCTGACGCGCGAGCCGATGGAATTCCCGATGACGCGCGACCTTCGGCTGCAGGCCCTGGCACGCGGCGACGAGGGCTTTCTGCTGGCGCTCGGCTATTCCACGCAGCGGGGCTATGGCCGTAACCATCCCTTCACCGGCGAGATCCGCATCGGCGAGGTCGAGGTCGAACTCGACGTGCCGGAACTCGGCTTCGCGGTCTCGCTCGGCACCATCCAGGTCACGGAATGCCAGATGGTCAACCAGTTCAAGGGCTCGGCCAAGGCACCGCCGCAGTTTACGCGCGGGTACGGCCTGGTGTTCGGCCAGAGCGAGCGCAAGGCGATGGCCATGTCGCTGGTCGACCGAGCGCTGAGGGCCGAGGAACTCGGCGAGGACGTGACCGCACCGGCGCAGGACGAGGAATTCGTCATCTCGCATTCCGACAATGTCCAGGCCACCGGCTTCGTCGAGCATCTGAAGCTGCCGCACTATGTCGACTTCCAGGCTGAGCTCGATCTTGTCCGCCGCATGCGCAGCGATTTCGAAAAGGCGCGCAAGGCCGGCCAGGAACCCCTTCAGGAGGCTGCCGAATGAGCGCGCTTGCAACATACAACTTCGCCTATCTTGACGAACAAACCAAACGGATGATCCGCCGCGCCATCCTCAAGGCGATTGCGATCCCCGGCTACCAGGTGCCGTTCGCCTCGCGCGAAATGCCGATGCCCTATGGCTGGGGCACCGGCGGCGTGCAGGTGACGGCGTCGATCATCGGCCCTGACGACGTTCTCAAGGTCATCGACCAGGGCGCAGACGACACGACCAATGCCGTGTCGATCCGGGCCTTCTTCCAGAAGGTCGCCAATGTTGCTGTCACTACCCGCACCAGCGAGGCGACGATCATCCAGACCCGCCACCGCATTCCCGAAGAGAAACTCGGGCCCAATCAGGTGCTGGTCTACCAGGTGCCGCAGCCGGAGCCATTGCGCTTCCTGGAGCCGCGCGAGACCGAGACGCGCAAGATGCATGCGCTGGAAGAATACGGCCTGATGCACGTCAAGCTCTACGAGGACATCGCCCGCAACGGCCGGATTGCCACGACCTATGCCTATCCGGTCAAGGTCCAGGGCCGCTATGTTATGGACCCTTCGCCGACGCCGAAGTTCGACAACCCGAAAATGCACCAGTCGGAAGCCTTGCAGCTATTCGGCGCCGGTCGCGAGAAGCGGATCTATGCCGTGCCGCCCTATACCGACGTGGTCAGCCTCGACTTCGAGGATCATCCCTTCGAGATCCAGAGCTTCGACAAGCCCTGCGCACTCTGCGGCGCGGAAGACGTTTACCTTGACGAGGTCATCCTCGACGACAAGGGCGGGCGGATGTTCGTCTGCTCCGACACCGACCATTGCGAGGATCGCCGGGCCCATGGGCATGTCGGCGAGATGCTGGCACCCGCCAAGGAGGCTGCGGAATGACTGAGACGCCACTCCTCAGGGTCAAGGATATCTCGAAATTCTACGGGAGCCGCATCGGCTGCCGCAATGTCTCGTTCGACCTCTGGCCGGGCGAAGTGCTGGCGATCGTCGGGGAATCCGGTTCCGGCAAGACGACGTTGCTGAACTGCCTGTCGACCCGGCTGATGCCGACCACCGGCAGCATCGAGTACCACATGCGCGACGGGCAATATCGCGAGCTCTTCCACATGAACGAGGCCGAGCGGCGCTTCCTGATGCGCACCGACTGGGGTTTTGTGCACCAGAACCCGGCCGATGGACTTCGCATGACGGTTTCCGCCGGGGCTAATGTCGGCGAGCGACTGATGGCCGTCGGTGATCGCCACTACGGCAATATCCGCGCGACCGCCATTGACTGGCTCGGACGCGTCGAGATCAATGCCGACCGCATCGACGACCAGCCGCGCGCTTTTTCCGGCGGCATGCGCCAGCGCCTGCAGATTGCCCGTAACTTGGTGACCTCGCCCCGCCTGGTCTTCATGGACGAGCCGACCGGTGGTCTGGACGTCTCCGTGCAGGCCCGCCTGCTCGATCTCGTGCGCGGCCTCGTCCAGGATCTCGGCCTCTCTGCAATCGTAGTCACCCACGATCTCGCCGTCGCGCGGCTGCTCTCGCACCGGATGATGGTGATGAAGGACGGCAATGTCATCGAGCACGGCCTGACCGACCGCGTGCTGGACGATCCGCAGGAGCCCTACACGCAACTGCTCGTATCCTCGATCCTGCAAGTCTAGGGAAAGAACGTCATGGCAACCCCTCTCGTCGTCTCCGAAGTTTTCAAAAGCTTCGTCATGCATCTGCGCGACGGCATTCGCCTGCCTGTTGTCGCCGACGTCTCGTTCTCGGTCGCCGCCGGGGAGTGCGTCGTGCTCGGCGGTCCATCGGGCATCGGCAAAAGCTCGCTGCTGAAAATGACCTACGGCAACTACGCCGTCGATGGTGGCCAGATCCTCGTCGTCCACAAGGGCCGCATCGTCGACCTTGCGACCGCGGATCCCCGCACCGTCATCGACGTGCGCCGCCACACGATGGGTTATGTCAGCCAGTTCTTGCGCACCGTACCACGCGTCGCCGCCATCGATGTCGTCGCGGAACCGCTGACGGCGCGTGGCGAAAGCCACATCGTGGCCCGGGAACGGGCCGCAGAACTGCTATCGCGGCTCAACCTGCCCGAGGAACTATGGCAGCTGCCGCCGGCGACATTTTCCGGTGGCGAGCAACAGCGCGTCAACATTGCCCGCGGCTTCATCACCGATCACGCGATCCTGTTGCTCGATGAGCCGACGGCATCGCTCGACGCGCGCAACCGCGCTGTCGTCGTGGAGTTGATCGCCGCCAAGAAGAAGGCCGGCGTGGCCTTGCTCGGCATCTTCCATGACGATGAGGTTCGGGCTGCTGTCGCCGACCGCATCCTCGATGTCAGTGCGTTCTCGCCACGCATATCCCGCGTTCCGGCCGAGGCCTGAACTTTGCCAATCCAACGAGAAACCTATGGCGCCGCAGACCTGCGGCGTGAAGGTGAAACTGCGCCCGGAGACATTGAGATGACCAGGAAAATTGGCGAGCAGCCCTCTATCGATCCGACGGCGCGCGTCAGCCAGTCGACCCTCGGACGCTATACCGAGGTGTCCGAGCGCTGCCGGCTCGATGAGGTCGATATGGGCGACTATTCCTATATCATGCAGGATGGTGCAGTCTGGTGCACGACCATTGGCAAATTCGTCAATATCGCCGCCGCCGTGCGCATCAACGCGACCAACCATCCGACATGGCGCGCCACCCTTCACCATTTCACCTACCGTGCCAAGGACTACTGGCCGGATGCCGACCTGGAAACCGACTTCTTCGCCTGGCGCCGTGAGAACCGCGTCGTCATCGGCAACGACGTCTGGATCGGCCATGGCGCGACTGTGCTTCCCGGCGTGAAGGTCGGAAACGGTGCCGTGATCGGCGCCGGAGCAGTGGTTTCGAAAGACGTCGCGCCCTACACAATCGTCGGTGGGGTGCCCGCCAAACTGATCCGCGAGCGATTTTCAAAGGCTGTCGGCGAGCGGATGGATGCCTTGGCCTGGTGGGATTGGGACCACAACCGGCTGCGCACTGCGCTGGAGGATTTCCGTGCCCTTTCAGGCGAGGATTTTCTTAGCCGCTACGGTGGCTGAAGGACGCCTCCGACGGGATTTGTGACAGCAGTTACACAAATCTGACATCGGAGGTTCATCAACCTTCGGTAAGCATTTCAACCGATAGGCGCGTTCAGACGCGCCTTTTTTGAAAGCTTCACACATGACGTGTGTCGTCGCGAAAAGAGAGACCAGATGTTCGAACTCAGGGATGTAACCCGCACTTTCGGAAACAAGATCGCTGTCGATTCCGTGACGCTGGACATCCCGCAGGGCCAAATGGTCGGCATCATCGGTCGATCGGGCGCCGGCAAGTCGACGCTGCTGCGCATGATAAACCATCTCGCACTTCCCTCGTCGGGCTCCATCCATTTCGCCGGCGCCGAGGTTTCGGCATTTCGCGGCAAGGCCCTGCGCAACTGGCAGCGCGACTGCGCGATGATCTTCCAGCAGTTCAATCTCGTGCCCCGCCTCGATGTACTCACCAACGTCATGCTCGGGCGGCTCAACCACCGGCCGACGGCACTCAGCCTGCTCAATATCTTCACCCGCGAAGAGCGCATCGATGCCATCATGGCGCTAGAGCGTCTCGGTATCGAGCAGACGGCAATGCAGATGGCAGGCACCCTTTCCGGCGGCCAGCAGCAGCGTGTGGCAATTGCCCGGGCACTGATGCAGAAGCCCAAGATGCTGCTTGCCGACGAGCCGATCGCTTCCCTCGATCCTCTGAATGCGAAGATCGTCATGGATGCGCTGCGCGACATCAACGAGCGCGACGGTATTACGGTCATCACCAACCTGCATACGCTGGATACAGCCCGCAATTATTGTGAGCGCATCATCGGCATGGCGTCCGGCCGCGTCGTCTTCGACGGTCCGCCTTCAGCGCTGAGCGCCGACGCGGTCAATGCCATCTACGGCACCGATCGGGATGGCGCGGGCATCGACGAGACGATGACGTCGACGAGCATCAATACTGCCAGCTTGCCTGCTGCAAGCGTGGCTCAGCAATCTGCCGGCGCCTCGCCGCTGGCACTGGCCGGTCTCTGAGGGAGAGACCGGGATCGAAGGCCCACGTCACGGGTGCATCCATTCAGACCGAACATCCGGGGACACCGGTTAATCAGGAGACGAAACCCATGTTGAAGAAGACACTTCTTGCAGCCACGGCGATCCTTTCGCTCGTCGGCCAGGCAGCATCCGCAGCCGACCTCAAGGAATTCCGCGTCGGCATTCTCGGCGGCGAGAACGAAGCCGACCGTCTACGCAACTACGCCTGCCTTGCCGAGCATCTCAAGGAAACCTTCGGTTTTGAAAAGGTCTCGCTGTTCCCGGCTGCCGATTATGACGGCGTTATCCAAGGCCTGCTGGGCGGCACGCTCGATTTCGCAGAACTCGGCGCCTCCGGTTATGCCGCGACCTTCATCAAGGATCCGAAGGCCGTCACCCCTATCCTGACGACTCAGCAGGCCGACGGCGCGACCGGCTACTACTCCATCGGTCTGGCCCTGAAGTCCTCCGGCATCAAGACCATCATGGACGCCAAGGGCAAGAAGCTCGGCTACGCCGACCCGGACTCCACCTCCGGCTACCTCGTTCCGCTGACACAGATCCCGAAGAGCACGGGCGTTCCGAACGACAAGTTCTTCGGTTCGACGCAGTTCAACGGCGGCCACGAGAACAACCTGCTCGCAGCCTATGACGGTAAGGTCGATGTTGCAGTCGACGATTCCTCCGGCATTGGCAACTTCAAGGACGGCTACACCTCCGGCACCTTCCGCAAGGAAGTCAACAAGGGCGCTGTCGACCCGAACAAGCTGGTTGAAGTCTGGCGTTCGCCGCTGATCCCGAACGGCCCGCTGGTCGTTTCCAACAAGCTCGGCACTGAATGGCAGACCAAGCTGGCCGACTTCTTCACCCAGCTCCCGACCAAGGACAAGAAGTGCTTCGACGCCATCGAAGGCGGCGACTTCAAGGGCTACGTTCCTGTCAAGGCCGACTTCTACAACGCAATCGTTGAAGTCCGCAAAGCAGCTATCGGCGGCTGATCCGAGATCACTGAAGGCGGCCGGTCCCACCGGCCGCCTTTTTGACGTGCCTGAACTCCGTCCGACGAGCAGCGTTTCATGACCCTAGCCGACACCCATTCGCAGATGCCAACGGCGCAGCAGATCGGCGACAGCTGGGCGAGGCAGGTCGCGCGCCGGCGGGTCTACACGATTTTCGGACTTCTGGTGCTGCTGGCGGCCTTCGTCTCGTCGATGCAATTTGCCAATGACAGCAATGCCGGACACTTCTTCGAGCGCCTGCCGCATCTCTTCGACTTCGTCAGCTGGCTGGTTCCGAAAGACTGGAACGACGTCTGGCGCGCCCTCTTCGACATAGCCAGCCCCAACGATCCGGGAACGGGCGGCGAGGAGTTCAATTTCCCGCGCGGTCGCGTCTATGTCTTCGGCGATTTCTATATCCCCGAATACTTCGAACTGATGCTCATCACCATCAACGTGGCGCTGGTGTCGACGATCATCGGCTTCATCTTTGCCCTGCCACTGTCGTTCATCGCATCACGCAACCTGACGCCGTCGAAGCCTTTGCGGATCGTCGTCAAGCGCGTCATGGAGGTGCTCAGGGCCTTTCCGGAAATTGTCATTGCCGGGCTGTTTGCCGCAATCATCTCGATAGGGCCGGTCTCGGCCATCATCGCCGTCGGCCTTCACTCGATTGGCGCGCTGGGCAAGCTGTTCTATGAGACAATCGAAAACGCCGACATGCGGGCCGATGAAGGCATCCGCTCGGTCGGTGCCAGCTGGAGCGAGCGGGTACGGTTTGCGACCCTGCCGCAGGTCCTGCCTAACTTCATGTCCTATACCCTGCTGCGGGTGGAGATTAACGTGCGGGCCTCGACGATCATCGGCGCCGTCGGCGGCGGCGGCATCGGCGAGGAACTGAAGCTCTCCATCTCGCGCGGCTTCGGCGCCAAGACGATGGCGCTGATCCTGCTGCTCTTCGTCACCATTCTCGCCGTCGACCAGTTCTCCGCCTGGCTACGCAAGCGGCTTGTTGGCGAACACGCCTTCCTGCTGCATCACTGAGGCTCCCATGACGCTGACCGACGCAAGCCATGCGGCATCCATCGAAGAGCGCTTTCCGCAAGCCTTCAACCCGCCCTTCCGCAAGCGCTTCGGCGGCCTCCTGGTGGTGATCGGGCTGCTGCTCTACGCCCTCTATTCCGTCTGGTTCTTCCAGCTGCCGAAGATCCTCGGCGAAGCTCACTGGGACCGGGTCGGCATCTTTCTCAGCCAATGGGTCAGCTACGACGTGCAGCCGGAGTTTCGGCTCTCCGGAGATCAGGTGGCGCCACATTATCCGCGCTTTTCGCCGCTCGGCGACGATCCGCATCCGGATTGGGTAAAGGCCAACGCCGACGGCAGCACGACGGTAGAGGTTGCCGGCAAGGCCAAGATGATCGAGATCACCAAGACGGAGGTGACAGTCGTTGCCAACGGCGAACGGGTCGCAGTATCGCTTGTAAGCGGCCAGCCGAAGGTGATTGGCCCTGTGCCTGCCTGGATGACCGTCTATGACGACAACGTGCTTGCCGACCTCGGCTTTGCCGGTGACGTCAGCATCGACAACGACCGGGTCAAGATCCGCAAGCGCTTTCTCGGCTGGCCGAACTTCATCTTCGACACGAGCTCGAAGTTTTTCGAGAAATCACCTTCCGAAATCGCAACCCTGTTGTTCAGCGGTCCGCAGCTGGTCAAAGGCCAGTCCAACTGGTCGCTGGCATTCGACGATTTCTGGAACAACAACCAGTGGCAGCACGGCGATGTGCTGACGAAGCTGCTGCAGACGATCGTCATGGCATTTCTGGGCACGCTGCTCGGCGCCATCGTTTCCTTTCCGCTGGCTTTTCTGGCGGCGCGCAACATCACATCGAGCCGCATCGTCAACCACATATTCAAGCGTTTTTTCGACTTCCTGCGGTCTATGGACATGCTGATCTGGGCGCTGTTTTTCACGCGGGCCTTCGGACCGGGGCCGCTGGCAGGCAGCGCGGCGATCTTCTTTACCGAGACCGGTACGCTCGGCAAGATCTACGCCGAAGCGCTGGAGAACATCGACGACAAGCCACGCGAAGGCATCCTGTCGACCGGCGCATCTGAAGTGCTGGTGCAGCGCTACGGCGTGATGCCGCAGATCGTGCCGATCATCGTCAGCCAGACGCTATACCAGTGGGAATCGAACGTCCGCGGTGCGACGATCATCGGTGCGGTCGGAGCCGGTGGTATCGGCCTTAAGCTTTGGGAGGCGATGCGTACCAACAAGAACTGGGAAAACGTTGCCTATATGGTGCTTCTGACGCTAGCCGTGGTAATGATCTTCGATGCCGCTTCCAACGCCCTGCGCACCCGGCTCATGGGAACGCAGAACGAGCGATAAAGACGGCATACCGCGCGTTTGATCATCATTCTGTCACGGAAATCTTTTAGCGCAGAACCATCTTGCCGTCGGTGGAAAAATCACGTCACTGTGCGCTCCCCGCATGACCCAAGGATGGCCACTTGCGCTACGCCCTCTACTTCACGCCGCCGCATGACGATCCGCTGACGACGGCGGCCAGTCGCTGGCTTGGCCGCGATGCGTTTACCGGCGAGACGTTTCCGGCAGCAGATGCCGGTGATATCAACGCGGACGAGCGGGTGGCGATAACGGAAGATCCTCGCCGCTACGGTTTTCATGCCACGCTGAAGGCGCCTTTCGAGCTTGCCAGCTCTGTCACCGAGCGCGATCTTCTGGAAGTGGCTGCCGAATTTGCTGCGAAAACGCCGACGTTCACGCTGCCGAAGCTTGTTCTAGGCCAGCTCGGGCGCTTCTTTGCGCTGGTACCGGGCGATCTGTATCCGACGCTGCAGGAGTTCTCCGCCGACGTCGTGCGCTCGTTCGAGCCCTTCCGCGCCGCGTTGTCGGAGGCAGATATTGCCCGCCGCAAGCCTGAACAACTCGATGACGCCCACCGCGCCAATCTGCTTCGCTGGGGCTATCCCTATGTCATGGAGCAGTTTCGTTTCCACATGACCCTGACCGGCCAGGTGTCGCCCGAGCGCCAGGATGCGTTCAGGACCGTGCTTGGCGACAAATTTGCCGATTATATTGGCCGCCCCCTTCCCATCTCCGGCCTCGCCGTCTTCGTCGAAGAGACACGCGGCGCGCCATTTACCGTCCGCGCCTGGTTACCCCTCGCCCACGCTGCAAGCTGAAAGACCGTCTGACATGTCCCAGGAAACCATCCTCTCCAATGCCCGTATCATTCTCGAAGACCAGATCGTGTCGGGCACAGTGATCATCCGCGACGGCAAGATCGCCGAGATCTCCGAGGGAGCGTCCGCTGTCGGAGAGGATTTCGAGGGCGATTATCTGATGCCAGGCCTTGTGGAACTGCATACCGACCATCTGGAGTCCCATTACTCGCCGCGGCCTGGCGTGCGATGGAACAAGACGGCGGCCATACAGGCGCACGATGCGCAGATCGTCACTTCGGGCATAACCACCGTGTTCGACTGCCTGCGCATGGGCTCCGACGAGGATGACGGCTTCGACCACGGCGAGATGCGTGACATGGCCGATGCCATCGAGGCGGCACAGAACGACGGGCGGCTGCGGGCCGACCATCTGATCCACCTGCGCTGCGAGGTGTCTTCGCAAAACGTACTCGAGCATTTTGCCGACTTCCAGCAGGACAACGCGGTTCGCCTCGTGTCGCTGATGGATCATGCGCCCGGCCAGCGACAGTTCCAGACGATGGACAAGTACATCTTCTACTACCAGAAGAAGCGCGGCCTGACTGACGAGGCTTTTGCGGTCTTCATTGCCAAGCGCCTCGAGGAGTCGGCCAAGTATTCGACGCCGCACCGCGACGCCATCACCAAGATCTGCCACGAGCGCGGCATCACCATTGCCAGCCATGACGATGCGACGCTCGAACATGTCGATGAGGCCGTTGCCTATGGTGTCCGTCTGGCAGAGTTTCCGACCAGCGTGGAGGCCGCCAAAGCCTCGCATGCTGCCGGCATGAGCGTATTGATGGGAGCGCCGAACATCGTCCGCGGCATGTCGCATTCCGGCAATATCGCCGCACGGGACCTGGCAGAGCTCGGCGTACTCGACGTGCTGTCGTCGGATTACGTGCCGTTCAGCCTGCTGCATGCACCGTTCATACTGGCCGACGAGGTCGAGTCGATCTCGCTGCCGAAGGCGATTGCGATGGTGACGGCAACCCCTGCCCGCACCGTCAGCCTCGACGACCGGGGCCGCATCGCGGTCGGACTGCGCGCAGACCTCGTGCGAGTGCGCCGCGATACCGGCGTGCCTGTGACACGCGCGATTTGGCGCGAAGGACGAAGGATCGCCTGATGGCCGAGCTTGAGGCCAATCCGCAGACCGGCAATGCCGCGCCGACCGCAACAGGCATGATGGTGGTGGTGGTCGGCCCAAGCGGCGCCGGCAAGGACACGCTGATCGGCCGCGCCGCAGAATATTTTGACGGACGGACGGATGTGCACTTTGCGAGACGCGTCATCACACGCGGCGCCGACGCGGGTGGCGAGGACCATGTCAGCGTCTCCGAGGGCGGGTTCGACGCGATGGAAAGGGCCGGCAGTTTTGCCATATCCTGGGATGCACATGGCCTGAAATACGGGATTCCGGCCGCCGTTCGCCAGGAACTGGCACAGGGCAATATCGTCATCGCCAACGGCTCGCGGTCGGTACTCGATCGCTTCAAGGCTGCCTTCCCGAGACTGACGATCATCAACGTCACAGCCCGGCCGGAGGTGCTGGCAGAGCGTCTGGAAGCGCGCGGACGTGAAACCCGTGCGGACATCCTGAAGCGCCTGGAACGCGGATCGCTGACCGTGCAAGGCGACTTCGATGTCGTCACCATCGACAACAGCGGCACGCTGGATGCCGCGACGCATGCGATGATCGATGCGCTCGAGGCAATACTCCGCGGCTGACAGCAAGTCCGGTTCTGCTAGTGGGCTTCGTCCCAGTTGTCGGCAGCACGCGCATCGACCTTAAGCGGCACGCTCATCTCGACGGCCGGCATGGCAGCATTTTCCATGACGGAGACGATGACCGGCTGGGTCCGCTCGACATCGCCATCCTCCACTTCGAAAATCAATTCGTCATGGACCTGCAGCAGCATGCGGACGCGCTCGCCGAGCCCGGCTTCAGCCAATGCCGGCTCGATCTGGATCATCGCACGCCTGATAACGTCTGCGGCCGAGCCCTGGATCGGTGCGTTGATGGCGGCGCGTTCGTTGAAAGCGCGCATCGAAGGATTGGACGAGCGAATTTCCGGATAATGGATGAGGCGGCCGAAGATGGTCTCGACATAGCCCTTGTCACGGGCATAGGCCTTGGTGGCCTCCATATAGTCCTTGATGCCGGGGAAGCGCTCGAAGTAGCGCTTGATGTATTCACCGGCCTCGGAGCGCTCGATTGAAAGCTGGTTGGCAAGGCCGAAGGCTGAGATGCCGTAAATGATGCCGAAGTTGATCGCCTTGGCGCGACGGCGCACGTCCGACGGCATGCCCTCGACCGGCACACCGAACATCTCGGAGGCCGTCATCGCATGGATGTCCACGCCGTCGGAAAACGCCTGGGTCAGTTGCGGAATGTTGGCGACATGGGCCAACACGCGCAGCTCGATCTGGCTGTAATCGGCCGACAGCAGCTTGTGGCCGGGTGTCGAAACGAAAGCCGTGCGGATCTTGCGGCCTTCGACGGTGCGCACCGGAATATTTTGCAGGTTCGGCTCGGACGAGGATAGCCGGCCGGTGGTGGTCGCGGCCAGCGAGTAGGATGTGTGGACGCGTTTGGTCAGGGGGTGGATGTAGCCTGGCAGCGCGTCGGTGTAGGTCGACTTCAGCTTGGTCAACTGGCGCCAGTCGACAATCTTGCGCGGCAGCGGCAGGCCCTCGGCGGCCAGATCCTCGAGCACGCTTGCCGAGGTGGACCACTGTCCGGTCTTGGTCTTGCCGCCACCGGCAAGGCCCATCTTCCCGAACAGGATATCGCCGAGCTGCTTGGGCGAGCCGATGTTGAAGCGCTCGCCGGCCAGTTCATAGATCTCGTCCTCGAAGGCTGCCGCCTTCTGGGCAAGTTCGCCGGAGAGCCGTGACAGGATCTGGCGATCGACGGTGATGCCGCGCTCTTCCATGCGGGCGAGCACCGGCACGAGCGGCCGCTCCAGGCGCTCATAGACCGAGGTCAGTTTCTGCGCGGCGAGGCGCGGCTTCAGCACCATCCACAGCCGCAGCGTCACATCGGCATCCTCGGCGGCATAGGCCGTGGCCTTGTCGATGGCGACACGGTCGAAGGTGACGAGCGACTTGCCGCTGCCGGCGACATCCTTGAAGGCGATGGGCTTGTGCCCGAGCCAGCGCTCGGACAGCGTGTCCATGCCATGGGTCGTGGCACCGGCATCGAGCACGTAGGACATCAGCATGGTGTCGTCAAACCCCCGGGTGATGATGCCATAGCGCTTCATCAGCAGGTAATCGTATTTGAGGTTCTGGGCTACCTTGAGGACGGACGGGTCCTCCAGCAGTCCCTTCAGCAGGGCCAGTGCATCGTCCATGGGTATCTGGTCCGGCGCCAGCTTGACGCCGTCGCTGAACAGATCCTCGCTGCCGGTCTTGTGGGCAAGCGGCACATACGCGGCGTGGATGGTGAGGCCCGACGCATCGGCGGGATCGGCGTAGGCAAGCGAGAAACCGACCAGATCCGCCTGCATGACATCGATCGAGGTGGTCTCGGTATCGAAGGCGACCAGGCCGGTTTCGCGACAGGCGGCAATCCAGTTCGAGAGCGTTGGGAGGTCTCGGATGGTGACATAGGCAGAGGCATCGAGTTTGGCGGCGGCGAAACTTTCTGCCCGGCTCCTGGCAAGATCGGTAGGCGTTGCACCCCGATGCGGCGCCTCGACTGCCAGCGGGTCGGTGGGCGACGACTTGATCGTCTCTTCGGAGCGCTCCCCCTCGGTGGCGGAGGCGAGCGTGTCCATGTCGGGGCCGTGAGCCTCGGCAACCAGCTCGACCGCGACGACCGCCGCCTCGATGCCTGCAGCATTCGCGCCGGTCGCATCGGCGACGCGGCGGGTCAGCGAGGTGAATTCCATGGCCTTCAGGAAGGCGATGAGTTTCGGGCCATCCTGCGGCTCGAGTGTCAGATCCTCGAGGGGTACGTCGAGCGGTACGTCGGTGCGCAGTTCGACCAGCTGGCGCGACAGCCGTGCGAGATCGGCATTGGCAATGATACTTTCGCGGCGTTTCTGCTGCTTGATCTCGCCGGCCCGCGACAGCAGCGTTTCGAGATCGCCGAATTCTTCCAGAAGCTGGGCTGCGGTCTTCGGACCGATCCCCGGAATGCCCGGCACGTTGTCGGTGGAATCACCGGTCAGCGCCTGCAGGTCGATCATCTTTTCAGGCGCGACGCCCCATTTCTCGACGACATCGGGAATGCCGATCTGCTTGTCCTTCATGGCATCGTACATATGCACATTGGGCGTCACCAACTGCATCAGGTCCTTGTCGGACGAGATGATGGTGACATCGGCGCCGGTGGCCTCTGCCAGCCGCGCATAGGTGGCGATGATGTCGTCGGCCTCGAAACCTTCAGTTTCGATGCACGGAAGATTAAAGGCGCGGGTCGCCTCGCGGATCAGACCGAACTGCGGCACCAGGTCCTCGGGCGGTGCCGAGCGGTTGGCTTTGTAGAGATGGTATAGATCGTTGCGGAACGTCTTTGAGGAATAGTCGAAGATGACGGCAAAATGGGTGGGCGTCACCCCGACATCGGTGTTGCGCGCGTCACGCAGCAACTTCCACAGCATGTTGCAAAATCCCGACACGGCATTCACCGGCAAACCATCGGATTTGCGGTTGAGCGGCGGAATGGCGTGGAAGGCGCGGAAAATGAAGCCCGAGCCATCGACGAGGAAGAGATGATCACCATTTTTCATGCCGGAATGGATAGCCTGCGGCATGCCCGAGGTCCAGACCGCGTTGCCTGCTTTTCGCTGAGGGATGCAGTGCCCGGCGTCACCGAAACGTTACCGATTTGTAACGGCGCCGACGAAACGGTTCCCTTGAAAAGCCGTATTTGAATTAGCATTTCTCCCTCGCCGGCGCTTAACAAACGTCGCGGGTCTGGTCGCTGGCATGTCCCCTGCCGCATCAGACTTGGACAAAGGCCTTCCCCCCTCTCCGGGCCTTTGTCCCTATTTTTAGCCGCCATGGTTTCCCTCCAGGCCATGGCGGCTTTTTCCATCGAAGCAGACAGTGCAACAACCCGCTCGGCTAAGACCCTCGCCGGCGATTTACGCGTTGTTTCGGCTTGAAATTGCGCATAAGCACACGTCATGGGATATAGTCGGACAGACTCCGCAGCCTACCTTGCGAGCCAGCTTGCGAAGGGTTTCAGTCGCTCCTTGCAACAGCGGGCGGCAGGAATCGGCTTTTCTCCCGGACAGTTTCCAATCCTGGTCGAATTGTGGGCCGAGGATGGCCTGACGCAGAAGCAACTGCTGGAGCGCGTCGACATCGAACAGGCCACCATGGCAAACACGCTTTCGCGCATGGAGCGCGATCAACTGATCGAGCGCAAGCCTCATCCTTCCGACAAGCGGGCTCAGCTCGTCTACCTGACGGAAAAGGGATCTGCCATGCAGCAAGACGCGGTCGATGCAGCCATGGCTGCAGACCAGGATCTCTTCAAAGGTTTCAGGGTCTTCGAGCGTGAGTTGCTGCTGGAATATATTCGGCGCGTCCTCGACAATGCCAAGCGCCTCTAGCGGCGATCGCAGCTCTTTGACATTTCGCTGACCGCTACGATCGAACACACAGCCGATTTCGGCTCGAAACACCCCCCGCTTTGGTCTATCGTCTCTCCAAATCGGAAGAAGGACCATCCATGACTGCCATATCCCCCATTCTCGACCGCGCCGACCAGAACCTGCCCACCAGCCTCGACAAGCTGTTCGAACTGCTCAGGATCAAGTCGATTTCGACCGATCCTGCATTCAAGCCGGAATGCCGCAAGGCGGCAGAGTGGCTTACGGCCTATCTGGTCTCTATCGGCTTCGAAGCCTCGGTTCGCGATACTCCCGGCCATCCGATGGTCGTCGCGCACCACGCAGGCGCCAGTGCCGGTGCGCCGCACCTGCTGTTCTACGGTCACTACGACGTGCAGCCAGTCGACCCGATCGAGCTCTGGGAGAACGACCCTTTCTCGCCAGCCATCAAGGAGATCGGCAATGGTCGCAAGGTCATCACCGGCCGTGGCACGTCGGACGACAAAGGCCAGCTAATGACCTTCGTTGAAGCCTGCCGGGCGTACAAGGACATCAACGGCGCGCTTCCATGCCGCATCACCATCCTATTCGAAGGCGAAGAGGAATCAGGCTCGCCATCGCTGAAACCTTTCCTCGAGGCCAATGCCGCGGAACTGACGGCAGACTACGCGCTCGTCTGTGATACCGGCATGTGGGATGCCGAAACGCCGGCAATTGCCGCCGGCCTGCGCGGATTGGTCGGCGATGAGATCGTCGTCACGGCCGCAGACCGCGATCTGCATTCCGGTATGTTCGGCGGACTTGCCGCAAATCCGATCCATATCCTCGCCGACATCGTCGCCGGCCTGCATGACGCAACCGGCAGGGTCACGCTTCCGGGCTTCTACAACGGCGTCAACGAGACGCCTGCCGATATCAAGGCAAGCTGGGAAAAGCTCGACGCCTCGGCGGAAAAGCTGCTGGGCGAAATCGGACTGTCGATCCCATCAGGCGAAAAGGGGCGCTCCGCTCTGGAACTGACCTGGGCGCGTCCGACAGCAGAGGTCAACGGCATCACCGGTGGCTATACGGGCGACGGCTTCAAGACCGTCATCGCCTCGAAGGCATCCGCCAAGATATCCTTCCGGCTGGTCGGCGACCAGAACCCGGCAGCCATCCGCGACAGTTTCCGCGCTTATGTAAAGTCGAAGATCCCGGCCGATTGCTCCGTTGAATTTCACGGTCACGGCGGGTCTCCGGGCATTCAACTATCTTATGAATCGGCGCTGCTCAACAAGGCGAAGGCAGCCCTCTCTGACGAGTGGCCGAAGCCTGCTGTCGTCATCGGCATGGGCGGCTCCATTCCCATCGTCGGCGATTTCCAGAAGATGCTCGGCATGGAGTCGTTGCTGGTCGGGTTCGGCCTGAACGACGACCGTATTCATTCGCCGAACGAGAAGTATGAGCTCGCCTCCTATCACAAGGGCATACGCTCCTGGATCCGGATCCTCGACGCCCTGGCGGCATAACAATAAAGCCGGCAAGCAGGATGCGACCACTTCGCGGCTTGCTTGCCGGCGTCACGACCATCATAAATGACTGCAGGGCCAAGATTCGATTCGACAAATCAAATCAGGTGGTATATCGATTGATTAAACGATTAACCATTTATTGTGATGTCATTGGCTATCAACCGTTCCGGACCTAATCTCAGCCGCATCGCGGCATCGCTCGGTGTTTCCGTCGCCAGCGTCTCCAATGCTCTTTCCGGCAAAGGCCGGGTGTCTGCCGAACTCGGCGACCGTATACGGGCGACCGCAGCGGCCCTCGGTTATGTGCCGAGCCAGGCAGGGCGGGCGTTGCGGACCGGCAGAAGCGCGGTGCTCGGCCTTGTCCTGCCCGATATCGCCAATCCGCTCTTCCCGCAAATCGCCCAGGCTATGGAATACGCTGCCTCGGTTGCCGGCTACGGCATGCTGATCGCCGATTCACGTGGCGATATCGGCCACCAGACCGACGCTATCAATCGTCTGCTGGAGCGCGGCGTGGATGGCATGATCATTGTCCCCCGGCGCGGCACCCGGATTGCGGACATCGGCTGTCCGGTAGCCGTCATCGATACGCCATCGACGCCGGGCAACACCGTCTCTGCTGATCACTGGCAGGGCGGAGTACAGGTGGCGCAACATCTGTATGAACTCGGGCATCGCAAGATCATATTGCTGGGTAACAACCCCGCCTCCAACGTCCAGAACGACCGCATCGGCGGCCTGAAATCGGCATTCGACGCGAGCGTCACCACGGGCGTCATGTGGATCGAAAAGATCGAAGCCGAGCATGGCGCAGGCTGCATGCTGGGGCTTGCGGAAAAAGTCAGACAAGGGTTCACCGCCTTTGCCGCCATCTCGGATCTCGCTGCGCTGCGGGCCCTGACGGAATTGCAGCAGGCAGGCATATCCGTGCCGGATAGCGTCAGCGTCACCGGCTTCGACGACCTGATCTGGTCCTCGGTTGTCACGCCCGGCATAACGACGATGCGTATGGACATGCCGGCTATCGCAAAAATTGCCGTCGGCGCGCTCGTCGACGTCATCGAAATGGGCGCCCGCGACCAATCTTTGGCAGAAGAGACCCCGCACGCCAGCCGCATCGTCACCGCGGCGGTTTCACGGGTACCGATGCGGCTTATAGCACGTCAGTCCTCCGGTCCTCCCGGACCGGCGATGCAGGAACCCGGTGGAGATCCCGTCCCATGAATTGGCTGCTGAGCACGTCCATCGCGGTTTGTTGCCTTTTTCCACTGACAGCAGGCGCTGCGGACAAGACGCTGACGATCTCCGTCTATGCGTTTGCCCAGGACGACTACAGGAAGCTGGTCTACGATCCATTCGAAGCGAAATGCGGCTGCAAGCTGGTCGTGGAGACCGGCAACAGCGTCGAGCGGCTGGCAAAAATGGAGGCGAACAAGGCCCATCCGGTGATCGACATGGCAGTCGTCTCGATGGCCGATGCGCTACAGGCGTCTCGCGCAGGTCTCACAGACAAGATCGATACGTCAAGGCTTTCCAATTTCGACAAGCTCTACGACATCGCCAAGGACCCGAACGGCGACAGTATGAGCGTCGGCTACACCTTCTACGCCACGTCCATCGCCTATCGCCCCGATAAAATGAAGATCACGTCCTGGGCCGATCTCCTGAAGCCCGAATATGTGGGCCATATTGCCTTCCCGAATGTGACGACCAACCAGGGACCGCCAGCGCTCTACATGCTGGGCGAGGCAATGGGCAAGAACACGCCGGATCTCAAAGCGCCGATTGCTGCGATCGGTGAAAATAAAGACGACATCGTTACCTTCTACGAAAAGTCCTCGCAACTGGTGCAACTTATGCAGCAGGAGGAAATCTGGGCAGCGCCGATCGGTCGCTTTTCCTGGGCCGGCTTTACCAAGCTCGATGTCCCCGTTGCCTGGGCCGACCCCAAGGAGGGCCAAACAGGTGGCATGAATGTCATGATCCTGACCAAAGGTTCGAAGAACCGGGATCTAGCGTTGCAGTTCATGGATTTCTGGCTTTCGACGGATGTGCAGACCGCGCTTGGCCAGAAGCTGGTCGACAGCCCTGCCAACAAGGAGGTCAAGCTGCCGGCTGACATCACCAGCAACCTGACCTTTGGCGAAGACACCGCCAGGAGCCTCAAGCTCATCCCCTCCGCTCTGGCGCTCGACGAGCGAGAGGCCTGGGTGAAGGAATGGAACGAGACGGTTGGCCAGTAAGCTGCCGGTGCGGAATATCCGAATCCAGCACCGCGGATATCGTTCAGACGACACTGCCTGCGGGAAAGATCTGCATGTTCCAGAATAGAACCGAGGCCCTCGCGCTGGCGCTTCCGGCAGCACTGTTTGCGGCAGTGGTTTTCCTGGTGCCGGTCATCCTGCTTTTGTCTGAGGGGTTTCACGCGCCCGATGGGGCGTGGTCGATCGGCGCCTACACGGCATTTTTCTCCGAGGCGCTCAATCGTACCGTCTTCCTGCGCACGCTACGCCTCGGGCTCGAGGTCACGGCCGTTTCTGCGGTCATCGGCTATGCCGGCGCATTTGCCATCGTCAACCTACCGCCGAAGAGCAAGGGTCGCATGGTCGGCCTTGTCGTGCTGCCATTGATGATTTCACCGGTTGCCCGCACCTATGCCTGGATCGTCATCCTCGGGCGCACCGGCATCGTCAACGAGGCGCTGATCGGGCTGCATGTGATAGACACCCCGTTCCGCATTCTCTTCAGCGAGACCGCAGTTTTTCTCGGCCTGCTGCAATTGTTCCTGCCCCTGATGATCCTGTCGCTGATCAGTGCGCTTGAAAACATGCCGAAAGATGCGATCGCCGCGGCGCGAGTGCTCGGTGCAAACTGGCTGCAGGTGTTCTGGAAAGTTATCCTGCCGCTCACCCGCGAGGGACTGGTGATCGGCGGCACGCTGGTTTTCACCGGTTCGCTGACGGCCTATATCACGCCTGCGATCCTTGGTGGCTCCAAGGTGCTGATGCTGGAAACGCTGCTCTACCAGCGGGTCACGGTTTCCAGCGATTTCGTCTCGGCGAGCGTCATCGCCTTCATCCTCATCGTCATGAGCTTCGGCGCCAATCTGCTGCTGAAGCGCGTGGCAACCGCGAGGAGCCGCATATGAGCCGCCGGCCGTTTTCACCGATTGCCCTGTCTTTGCTGCTGGTCTTCCTGATCGGGCCGTTCGTCATCATTGTTGCCGCCTCGCTTTCAGCCGGCGAGACGCTGGCTTTTCCGCCGCAGGGCCTCTCGCTGCGTTGGGTGGAAAAAGTCTTCACCGTTGACAGCTTTCGCGCCAGCTTTGCCATGTCCATGCTGCTTGCGGTCGGCGGCACCCTGTGTGCGCTGGTCCTGGGCGTGCCGGCCGCCTATGCGCTCTCCCGCTACAGGCTGCCGTTTGCCGAGACCATCCGCACGGTCGTGTCAGCGCCCATCATCGTACCAGGCATCATCGTCGGGCTCTCCATCCTACGGTATCTCGTCGTGCCCTTCGGCTTCAGCATTACCGCCGCGCTGTTCTGCGCCCATACTGCGCTGGTGTTGCCCTATGCCGTGCGCGTCGTCTCGGCCAGCCTCGACAACCTGCGCTCCGACATCGAGGAAGCCGCAGTGTTGCTCGGTTCTTCGCGGCCGGGCGCCTTCTTCCGCGTCGTGCTGCCGAATATACGCGGCGGCGTGCTGGCGGCGTTTATCCTCGGGTTTGTCACCAGCTTCAATCAGGTGCCGGTGTCGCTGTTTCTGTCGGGCCCCGGAATCCAGACCCTGCCGATCAACATGCTCGGCTACATGGAGACGACCTACGATCCCTCCGTGGCCGCCCTTTCGGCACTGCTCGCCTTCCTGTCGATCGGCATCGTCTTTCTGGCCGAACGCTTTCTAGGATTTTCCCGCTATGTCTGACGCCTCCTATCTCACCCTCAAGAAGCTGACGCTTGCCTACGGCAGCACCGTTGCCGTCAGGGATCTCGACCTGACGATCGGTCGGGGGGAACTGGTGGCGCTGCTCGGCCCGTCCGGCTGCGGCAAGACGACGACAATGCGCGCTATCGCCGGACTGCTGACGCCCTCCTCAGGCAAGATCAGCCTAGACGGTGTCGACATCACCCGTGTTTCCGCCAATAAACGGGCAGTCGGCCTGGTCTTCCAGTCCTATGCCCTCTTCCCGCATCTTTCGGTCTACGAGAACATCGCCTTCGGATTGCGCCTGAAGGGCCTGCGCGGCGGCGACCTCGATGCGCGCGTCGGCGCTGGCCTGACGTCTGTGGGCCTTGGCGATTTCTCGCGCCGGAAACCAGGAGAGCTCTCAGGCGGCCAGCAACAACGCGTAGCGCTAGCACGCTCTATGGTGATGGAGCCTAAAGTGCTGCTGCTCGACGAGCCGCTGTCCAATCTCGACGCACGTCTCAGGCTGGAAATGCGCACCGAACTGCAGCGGGTCCAGAAGAAGACCGGCGTGACGATGATTTTCGTCACCCATGACCAAGTGGAGGCACTGGCGCTGGCCGACAGGATCGTGGTCATGCGGAATGGCGCAATCGAGCAGATCGGTACGCCGGAGGAGATCTATAACCGACCAGTCTCCGCCTTCGTTGCCGACTTCGTCGGATTCGAGAACATCTTTCCCACCGAGAGCACCGGGATGAAAGCGGCCGGTGGCGCCGTGCCGCTGTCTCAACCCGTGCCACGAGGTGCTGCGGGGCTCGCCTGGCGTCCGCGTGCGGTCACGCTCGGCGTCGGTCCGTTTCGAGGCATCGTCCGGGGCACGTCCTTTGCCGGAAACACACGCGAGTACCTGCTCGACACGCCGCTCGGTCCCATCAAGGCCGAAGTCGGAGCCGCCCTGGCTGCGCAGCCGATGGGCAGCGAGCTCGCATTCGATCTGCCGGTCGATGCGGCAGCGGTGCTGGAAAGGTTCGGGTGAAACATGGGGGTCTGGATCGATACCGACATGGGCTTCGACGACATCGCCGCCATTCTGGTGGTGGCGCATTCGGGGCTTGAGATCGACGGCGTCTCGCTGGTCATGGGGAACACTCCGCTCAACCAGGTGAGAGCCAACGCAGCCAGTGCGGCGGCATTTTTCGGTTGGCGCTTTCAAATCCACAGCGGGCGGGCAATGCCGGTCCTATGCCAGCTGGAAACAGCCGAGGCGATCCTTGGCTCAAGCGGAATTCCCACGCTGGGAAGGACGCTGCCGGCAGCAGAGCGGCTGCCTCCGGGCAATGCCTTTGCCGCGCTTTGCCAATGGCTTGAGACCAACCAAGGTCCCTGCCGGACCCTGGCGCTCGGGCCTCTCACCAATATCGCGGCGCTGGCGCTGGCGCGGCCCGATCTTGCCACCCGCGTGACGGAACTGGTCTGGATGGGCGGTGGCGTCACAGCGGGCAATCATACGGCATCGGCCGAATTCAATGCCTTTGCCGATCCGGAGGCGCTCGCAATCGTCCTTGCCCACGGCCTGCCGCTGCGCATGGTCGATCTCGATATCTGCCGCAAGGTGATCGCAACCCCGGAGGACGTCGATGCCCTTCGTCTGGTAGCCAGCGAAAAAGCCACGTTGCTGGCCGATCTTCTGGGCGGCTACGTGACGATTGGAACCAGCCGCGGCCGTGCCGGCATGGCGCTCTACGATCCGACCGCTGCTGCCATCTTCGTTGAGCCAGATATCGCCGACTTTCGACCTGCCCGCATCGATGTGGAGTTGCAAGGATCCCATACGCGAGGACGGACGGTCGTGGAATCTCGCGCCTCGCGTGGCATTTTCAACGCACATTATGTGGCCGGGATCGATGCAGCCAGGGCTCGCGTCATGGTCATGCGTGCCCTCGCCGACGAGGCCAGCCGATGACCGAAACGCGCGCGCGCGATCCCGCAGACCTCAACCATCCGGCTCTCAGGGCCCGTGCCTCCTCGGCAGCGCGGGGCGATACGCCGTTTGATGTGCTGATTACCGGCGGTCGACTCGTCAACATGGTCACAGGGCAAATCGACAACTGCGATATCGGATTGACGGGGGCCCTGATTGCCAGCGTGCATCCTGCTGGCAGCAGAACCGACGCGAGCGAAATCATCGATGCGGCCGGCGCATTCCTGTCGCCGGGGCTCATCGACACGCATATGCACATCGAAAGCTCGATGATCACGCCTGCGGCCTATGCGGAATGCGTCATGCCGCGCGGCGTTACGACAATTGTCTGGGATCCGCACGAATTCGGCAATGTCCACGGGCTGGCCGCCGTGCGCTGGGCTGTGGAGGCCACGCGGCCCCTGCCTTTGCGAGTGATCACCCTTGCGCCTTCCAGCGTTCCCTCGGCACCGGGACTGGAATGCGCCGGCGCGGACTTCGACGCAGCTGTGATTGCCGAGATCCTGTCCTGGCCCGAGATCGGTGGCGTCGCCGAGGTGATGAACATGCGCGGCGTCATCGACGGCGATCCGCGCATGACCGGCATCGTCAACGCCGGTCTCGCTTCAGGCAAGATCGTTGCAGGCCACGCGCGGGGACTTGAGGGAGCCGATCTCAACGCCTTTATGGCAGCAGGCGTGACATCCGACCATGAGCTCACCTCCGGCGCCGACTTCCTCGCCAAACTCTCGGCCGGAATGACGATCGAACTGCGCGGCTCACATGATCACCTGCTGACGCAGTTCGTGAATGAAATCAATAAGCTCGGCCATATGCCCCAGACCATCACGCTATGCACCGACGATGTATTTCCCGACGAACTCCACCGGGATGGCGGTCTTGACGATGTCGTGCGGCGGCTGGTGCGCGATGGCCTACGTCCAGAGTGGGCTTTGCGCGCAGCAACCCTGAACGCCGCAATGCGCTTGAACCGGCCTGACCTCGGCCTGATTGCCGCCGGTCGACGGGCTGACATCGTGTTATTCGACGATCTCGAGGATTTCCGGGCAAGGCTTGTCCTCGCCGATGGCAAGCCCGTTGCCCGTAACGGCAAAGCGCTGTTTACAGCGGCGAGGCTCGATCCGGAGCCATTGCGCCATTCCGTCAAGCTGGAACCGCTTTCCGAAGACGATTTTCGCGTATTGGCGGACGGAGACAGAGTACGCATCGCCACCATAGACCAGCCACGATTTACGGCCTGGGGCGAGATGACTGCCGATGTTGCAGGTGGCTTCGTCGTTCCGCCGCCGGGGACGACCCTGCTCGCGATCGCGCACCGACATGGCCGCGTCGATGAACGGCCGCGAATCGGCTTTCTCACCGGTTGGGGTGAATGGCGAGGTGCTTTCTGTACGACTGTATCGCATGACAGCCACAACCTGACTGTGTTCGGTGGCAATGTGCGCGACATGACGCTGGCTGCAAATGCCGTGATCGCTGCGGGCGGCGGTATGGCGGTGGCCTCGAACGGCAGGCTCGATGCCATCTTGCCGCTACCGCTCTCCGGCCTTGTCAGCGAGGCTGGACTGGAGGATATCGCGGCGGGGTTTGGCGCCATACGCAAGGCCATGACGCGGGTTGTCGACTGGAAGCCGCCCTATCTGGTGTTCAAGGCGTGTTTCGGCGCGGCGCTCGCTTGCAACATCGGGCCGCACCAGACCGACCGTGGCATTGCCGACGTGACAACCGGCCAGCTGCTGGAAAGTCCGGTTCTCTGAGAGAGTTGTCGGCCTAACCTTTGCCATGCCTAAAGCGTGGCAAAGACATGGGCGCTACCGCGCACGGTCACCTCGACCGCGCTGCCAATGGCGGGAAGGCCTATCCCGGAGCATTTGACCATCAGTGTGGAGCCGCCGTTCTGTTCGGCGAGACGCAGGGTGACGGTGCAAAGCGCGCCGCCGAACTCGATGTCGTCCACGGTTCCCCGGCATCCCGTTCCGTCCGGCGCGCCTTCGGCAAGGGAGAGATGAAGCTGCTCGGGGCGCAGCATGATTTCAGATGGGCCACTTTGCGCTGGCGCGTCCGTTACGATCCGGCCCAGTACGCAATCCGCAAAACCCTCTCCGAGATCGGCAGGCAAAAGCAGCGCATCGCCAAGAAACGTTGCCGTCTCCCGATCGACAGGACGGAGGTAAAGCGACTGGGGCGGGCCGGCCTGGACCAGTTGTCCACCGCGTAGCACGGCGACCTGATCTGCGAAGGACAAGGCCTCGGCCTGATCGTGGGTAACGAGAATTGCGGTGATACCGGCCGTCTGCAAAACTCTCGCCACGGCCTTGCGCATGTTTTCACGCAGCCCGGTGTCGAGTGCCGAAAAGGGCTCGTCGAGCAGCATCAGCTTCGGCTTGCGGGCAAGCGCGCGGGCAAGTGCAACACGCTGCTGCTGGCCGCCGGACAGCTGATGCGGACGTCGATCGAGCATGGCATGATCGAGCTCGACCATATCCACGAGGTCGCGGATGATCTCGCTGCGGTCAGCAACACCGCGCTCGATGCCGAAGCCGATGTTTTCGGCCACGCTCAGATGGGGAAAGAGGGCGCCGTCCTGGGAGACTATGCCGATGCCCCGGCGATGCGCGGGCACGATAGAAGGTCCATCGGCCAGTGTCTCGCCCTGCAGAACGACGCGGCCATGATCCGGCTGTTCGAAGCCCGCGATGATACGCAGCAAAGTCGTCTTGCCGGAGCCGGAAGGGCCGACGATAGCGGTGCGGCTGCCGATTTCAACCTGCAGGTCGATGCTGTCGAGCGCCAGGACAGGGCCGTAGCGCTTGCTGATATCTTGGATCGTCAGGAAGGTCATTGCCCGGCCGTTCGCTTGGATTGCATGTGAAGAAGAAGGGTGAGCGGCAACGACAGGACGACCATCATCAGGGCATAAGGGGCAGCCGAGACATAGTCGATCTCGCTGGTCAGCGACCAGAATTTCGTCGCCAGCGTCACGGTGCCGTTTGGCGAGAGCATCAGCGTTGCCGTCAGCTCGTTGGTGATGCCGAGCGCGACAAGTGCAACGCTTGCCGCAGCGCCTGGCGCCGCAAGCCGCATGGTGATCTGGCGGACCGCCTGACCTGGCGTGCGGCCAAGGGCCATGGCTGCCCGCTCCAGTTCTACCGGCGCCTGGGCAATGCTGGCCCTGAGGCCGACCATGGCACGCGGCAGAAACAGCAACACGTAGGCAACCAGCAGCGTCGCAAAGGTCTGATAGAGCGGCAGGATCATTCGCACGGTGATCGAGACGAGCGCCAGCGCCACGACAACGCCCGGCAGCGAGCCCACATAATAGTGGCAGGCTTCGAGCAGCCGTTGCAGCCTGCCCGGCGCACGCACGGAGAGCCAGGCCATCGGCGCTGCAGCGACCGTTGCCAGGATGCCGCCGGCGATTGCCAGCACCATTGTCTGCGCGAAGGCCAATCCGAGCATATCCATCCGCCAGATATCGGCGCCGCCGATCACCAGCCAGCGCGCCAGCGTCACGAAGGGCACGCCCAGAGCCAGCGCTGCCGTGATGACCGGCAACAGGATGCAGGGGAGTGCGAGGCGGCCGAGACGGCGGCAATCTGCCGGACGGGCGGCACCGGAGCCGACACGGGCGTAGCGTTCATTGCCGCGGATCAGCGCATCGAGGCCAAGCATCAGCAGGCAGCACAGCACCAGAACGCCGCCGAGCATATTGGCGGCCGGGCTGTTGTAGGCAGACTGAAACTGGTCGACGATGGCGGTCGCGAACGTATCGAAGCGGATCATGATGAACAGGCCGTATTCGGCCAGGAGATGGAGGCCGATCAATAGCGAACCCCCGCAAATCGCCAGTCGCAGCTGCGGCAGTACGGCGCGGAAAAAGACACGCCAGGGGCCCAGCCCGAGAGAGGCGGCCGCATCTTCGATGGCCGGATCGAGACGGCGCAAGGCAGCTGCGACCGGGAGGTAGAGAAATGGATAGTAGGCGAGAACCGAAACGAGCACGCCGCTCGACAGGCCACGCATGCCCGGAACCAGGCTGACCCAGGCGTAGCTGTGAACGAAGGCAGGAACTGCGAGGGGTGCCGCCGAGAGCCACGACCATATCCGCGCGCCGAAAATGTCGGTGCGTTCGGTAAGCCAGGCGAGCGTAACCGCAAGGATGATGCAGAGCGGCAGCGTGCAGACTTCGAGCAGCACAGTGTTGATCAGCAGCTCGCCGACGCGATTTCGAAAGACCAGCGCGATCACCTGCTGCCAGCCGGTCTGGATAGTAATCCAGACTATGAAGCCAAGCGGCAGTAGGCTGAGCAACGACACGAGGGCAGCAACAACGAAAACCGGCACGTTCGGCACGCGGCCACGAGATGCCGCCGGCCTTGTCAGGCGCAGGGCATCGGCCGGATAGCCGGGTGCGGCTTGGCTGTTTTTTTGCAGCATGACGGCTGCCCTCATTTCTGAATACAGCACGGCAACCGCCAGTGGGCGATTGCCGATGATAATGCGTGACGCTGTTGCCAAGGCCCTAGCAGGGCAGGCGAGCCTTGCGCAAGAGGTATCAGATGAGGCCGGCGGCCGTCATCAGATCGGTCACCTTCTTGCTGTTCAGCTTGGACGGCTCGATCTTGGGGGCCTGCAACTCGGCAAGCGGCACCAGCTTGGGATTGGACTGCGCACCGTTGCCAACCGCATACTCGAATGAATTGCCATCGCGCAGCACCGTCTGGCCACCCTTGCCGGTGATCCACTTGATGAAGGCCTGGGCTTCTTTCTGATGCTGGCTGGAGGCAAGCACAGCGCCGCCGGAAATGCTGACGAACGCGCCCGGATCCTGGTTCTTGAAGTAATGCAGGGCGACATTCTTGCTGTTTTCGCCGGTCTTCGCCTGATCGCCGAACCAGTAATAGTGATAGATCAGCGCGCCTTCGATCTCGCCGGCATTGACGGCTTTCATCGCAACGCTGTTACCCTTGTAGCTCGTTGCATTCTCTTTCAGCGCCTTTAGCCATTTGGCGGTCTCCGCCTCGCCCTTCAATTCCAGAAAGGCGCTGACGATTGCCTGGAAATCCGCGCCGCCCGGCGAGGCGCCCCAGCGTCCCTTCCACTTCGGATCGGCAAGATCCATCATGGATTTCGGCAGATCGGCCTCCTTCAGCTTCGTCTTGTCATAGGCAAAGACGGTGGTCCGGGCGGCAACGCCCGTCCATTTGCCGTCTGCCGCCTTGAAGGTCTCAGGAAGCTGGGCCAGCGTATCCGCGTCGATCGGGGCGAAAAGGCCGGCGGCATCGACCAGGACCATCGCCGGGGAATTTTCGGTCAGGAACACGTCGGCTGGCGATGCTGCGCCTTCCTCGATGATCTGATTGGCGAACTGCATGTCGCTGCCATTGCGGACCGTGACCTTGATGCCGGTGTCTTTGGTGAACCCTTCGGCCCATGCCTGGGTCAGTGTCTCATGCTGGGCATTGTAGACGACGATGCCATCATCCTGCGCGTGCGCCAGGGAAACAGCCAACGGGCCTGCTGCGGTAGCGCAGGCAAGTGTCAGGCCGGCAAAAAATGAACGGGAAAACTTCATGGCATCCTCGATTTGGGTGGGCGGACAGATTTCTCCTCAGCCCTATATTTAACATGAGTAGTCATTTCAAGTTTAGACGATGCGGGCAGGGTCACAAAATATTGAAAATGGCATCCGAATGCTGCTTTGGGCCCCGATCTTGAGATCTTCCGGACTTGCAGCCTTCTTCCCTGCCCAAAATCCGATTGCACTCAAATCAGTTGAATGCTATCGATAAGCATGAAAACTAATTTGAAGAGTTTATGGGCCGAGTTCGCCCCGCTTCTGCTCGTCTCCGGGCGCGGCTGGCGGCGGGCTCTCAACATCATGCTCGTGGAACACAATCTGTCGGACGCGACTGCCGCACCGCTGATCACCCTTCTTCGATTGGGCGACCGCATTCCCCAGGGCGTACTGGCCGACAGGGTTGGAATAGAAGGCCCGACGCTGGTGCGCGTGCTCGACGGACTGGAAAGCGACGGCCTGATCTGCCGCGTGCCCGACGATACGGACCGTCGCATCAAGCTGGTTGAACTGACACCAGCCGGAAAAATCGTCGCCGAACGCTGTGAGAAATGCGCCGCAAAGCTGCGTGAGACGATGCTCGGCGACATTCCACCAGAGCAGATGCTGGCGGCGCTCGACGTCCTCAGGATCATTTCCACAAAGGCTTCTTCCTTTACCGGGGCATCCGACGATGACCAGTAAAGCAAGCCGTTTTCCGGAGCTGGGCGACGTCGTCTTTTCGCTGAAGACCTTTATCGCGGCGATGCTGGCGCTCGCGATTGCCCTCTGTTTCGACCTTCAGAATCCCTACTGGGCTGTGGGCACTGTCTATATCGTTTCGCATCCCCTGTCGGGTGCAAGCACGTCGAAGGCCGTCTATCGCTTGCTCGGAACGGCGATCGGCGGCACCATGACCGTCATCCTGCTTCCCAATCTGGTCAATTCACCCGAAGTCCTGACGCTCGCCATCTCCTTGTGGATGGGGCTCTGTCTCGCCGTAGCGCTGCTCGACCGGACACCGCGCAGCTATGTCTTCATGCTTGCCGGCTATACGACGGCGCTGACGGCATTTCCGATCGTTGCAACGCCGGAGATTGCCTTCACCTATGCGGCGGCCCGGGTCATCGAGATTGCAGTGGCTATCGTCTGCGCGGCGGTTGTCAGCCGCGTGTTTTTGCCCCGCCACGCCGGCCCGGTCCTTGCCACGCGCATCGACGCCTGGCTGAAGGACGGTGCGGCCCTTGCCCTCGGCACACTCCGTGGCCGCTACAGCGATCCCGCCAACACAGCGCTGGTCGGACGCCTTTCAGCCGATGCCGTCGATCTGCATGCGTTCACGACCCATGTTTCCTACGACACCTCCAGCCATCGAGACATGGTGGACTGCGCTCGCGCGCTGCAACGCCGCATGATCGTGCTGCTCCCAGTGACCTCCGGTCTTGCAGACGTGCTCGCTACCCTGTCGCGTGTGACCACATATACGCCGGCCATGACCCGGCTGATCGATGCTGTGTCCGACTGGCTCGAGAGCGGCCAGCCACTCTCGCCCGACCAGCGGCAGACTTTTCTAACGCTGATGGAGGAGGCGGAAAACGACACTGACGGCCGGCCGCCCTGGGCGCAACTGCTGGTCCAGAATGTCGTCGCGCGCATGCGGGATCTCATCCAGATCTGGAGCGACTGCATCGACCTCAAGTCGGACATCGCCTCGGGATCGCGGCACGCCTTGAGATGGAACCGCTTCGGCGCGTCGCTCGATACACAGCCGATGCACAAGGACTACGGCATGGCGATCTATTCGGCACTCGTGGCGATGCTTTCGACCTGCATTGCGACCGCCGCCTGGATCCTCACAGGCTGGCCGCAGGGAAGTACGGCGGCGATGATGGCCGGCGTCATCTGCTGCCTGTTTGCCGCCATGGACGATCCGACACCGGCAATCCGGGGCTTCATCACGGCGAGCCTTGCCGCCGTCGTGGCAGCCTTCGTCCTCGAGTTCGGCATATTCCCGATGGTCTACAGCTACTGGGCGCTCTCGGCCGCGCTCGGCCTCTTCCTCATTCCTGCCGGTGTCCTGATGGCGAAGCCGAAGACAATGCTTCTCGGCCTCGGCTTCGGCGTCAACCTGCCGAACATGCTGTCGCTGCAGGGACGACTGAGCCTCGACCTGCAGACATTTCTCAACTCGAACACGGCTTTGATTATAGGCCTCGTCATTGCCTGCTGCACGACAGCACTGGTGCGCAGCGTTGGGGCGGAGTGGAGCGCCCGCCGCCTTCTCCAAGCCGGCTGGGCGGACATAGCCGCTGCGACACGGCGGCAAAAGGACGGTGACGTCACTGGGCTCCTGCATCGCATGGTCGATCGCCTCGGCCTTGCAGCGCCACGTCTTGCCTCCTTGCCGGCAAGCGCCGCATTGACGCCGAACGATGTTCTGAAGGATCTGCGCAACGGCCTGAATACGGTCGACCTGCAACGGCTCAAGTCGTCGCTGTCGGCAACCGACAGCGCGGCCGTGGATGCTGTCCTCGTCTCGGTGGCGGACCACTACCGGGCGAAGCGAGATGCAGCGGACGATCCATCCGGCAACCTTCTGGCAACGCTTGATCGCTCGCTCGCCATCCTCGGAGCAGACGCGATATCGACGGAAGCCGCCGGCGCCCGGCGTGCGATGACCGGGCTGCGCTACAACCTCTTTCCCGACGCACCGATCTTTGCGGCCAACGAAAACCGGGCCGCCCCGGATATGACCGCCGCGGAGAAAGCGGCATGAGACCGGAGGTCGACATTTACGGGGTCTATATCCCGACGCTGGGCGCGATGGCCGTCATCGCCTTCTTTATCAACGCAATCCTCAGGCAGGCGCTGGCAGCAACCGGCTTCTATCGCCTCGTCTGGCATCGGCCGCTGTTCGATACCGCCCTTTATTTCTGCCTGCTCGGCGCCCTCGTGCTGACAATCAATCGGATACCCCTATGAAGTTCCTGGCATTTTCAGGTCGTTTCCTGTTCACCGCCGTTGTCGTCGTCCTGGCTGGCGTCCTTGGGTGGCACCTCTGGGATTATTACATGAACGCGCCCTGGACACGGGATGGCAAGGTACGCGCCGACGTCGTGCGGGTGGCTGCCGATGTCTCGGGCTTCGTGACCGAGGTCGACGTCAAGGACAACCAGAGCATCAAGAAGGGCGATGTTATCTTCCGCATCGACCAGGCGCGCTTCTCGCTTGCCCTGCGGCAGGCCGAAGCGCAAATCACCAGTGCTCAGGCGGCGCTCGGCATGGCCAAGAGCGACCTCGAACTCTACCAGCGCCTTGGCGACGGGTCGGTAACGCGCCAGAAGATCCAACAGACGCAGGCCACCGTCGCACAGGATCAGGCGGCACTGGAGGAAGCGGTGGTCAGCCGCGACACCGCACAGCTGAATATCGACCGCTCGACCGTCCGGGCACCGGTCAACGGGATTCTCAGCAACTTCTCGCTCCAGCCTGGCAACTATGTGACCGCCGGGAGTGCCGTCACCGCGCTGATCGACGCAGATTCCTATTACATCGATGGCTATTTCGAGGAAAACAAGCTGGATCGGATCAAGGTCGGCGATGGCGCCGTCGTGCATCTGATGGGAACGAAGGACGCCCTAAAGGGCCGCGTTGTCGGCATCGCGGGCGGCATCGAGGACCGGGAGCGCACGGAAACGAGCAGCCTGCTGGCCAACGTCACGCCGACCTTCACCTGGGTTCGCCTCGCCCAGCGCGTGCCGGTGCGCGTCGCCCTCTCGGACGTGCCTGCAGGCACTGCGCTGGTGGCGGGCCGGACTGCCAGCGTGACGATCACACCCTAAGCTGCGACCGACAAAGAAATACCGCGGCATCTCCGACGCCGCGGCCTTTGCAATTAGCCAGTACCTATCAGGTATCCAGCGTTTCCAGGCGGCGGCTGAACGCCAGGGCAGCGAGCGTGCAGAGCGCGCCGGACAGCAGGTAGTAGCCGGCAAATGCAATGCCGAACTGGCTGGACAGGCTGAGCGCCACGAAGGGCGCAAAGCCGGCGCCGATCAGCCAGGAGAGGTCCGAGGTGATTGCAGCGCCCGTGTAGCGGTAGGTTTGGCGGAAGCGCGAGGCGAGAGCACCGGCCGCCTGGCCGAAGGACAAGCCGAGCAATGAGTAGCCGATGATGACGAAGGTGTATCGGCCGGTCTGGCCACCATCGAGCAGGTGCGGGGCGATAAAGCTGAAGATCGCGATCAGCACTGCGCAGACGGCCAGTTGTCCGCGACGACCGATGCGATCGGCAATCAGCCCGGAACAGACGATGCCGACAATGGCAAAGATCGCCCCGACGAACTCGACCATCAGGAAGGAAGCCGGCGCCTGCTCACTGTAAAGCGTCACCCAGCCGAGCGGGAAGACCGTCATCAGGTGAAACAGCGCGAAACTTGCGAGCGGTGCAAAGGCACCGATGACGACATCGCGTCCATGAGCACTCAGCATGTCGACGACCTTGGTTGCTTCAAGCTCGTGCCGCTCCAGCAGCGAGCCGAACTCCGGCGTCGCCACCAGCCGCAACCGGGCAAACAAAGCAACGACATTGACGGCGAAAGCGCAGAAGAACGGATAGCGCCAGCCCCAGGAGAGGAAATCCTCGGTCGACAGGCTGAAGACGAAATAGGCAAACAGCGCGCTGGCAATCATGAAGCCGATGGGGGCTCCAAGCTGGGGGATCATCGCATACCAGCCACGGCGATTGGCTGGCGCATTCAGCGCAAGCAGCGACGCAAGACCGTCCCAGGCTCCTCCCAGCGCCAAGCCCTGGCCGATGCGAAACGCGGCCAAGAGCCAGATGGCGGCAACGCCGATCTCGTCATAACCGGAAAGGAAGCTGATGGATACAGTCGATCCTCCCAGCAGGAAAAGCGCGATCGTCAGCTTCACACCGCGCCCGTAGGTCCGATCGACCGCCATGAAGATGACCGAGCCGATTGGCCGGGCAATGAAGGCCAGCGAGAAAATGAGGAACGAATAAAGCGTGCCTTGCAGCGCATCGGCGAACGGAAAGAACAGCTTTGGAAAGACCAGTACCGAGGCGATGCCGTAGATGAAGAAATCGAAGAATTCGGACGTGCGACCAATGATCACTCCGATGGCGATATTGCCGGCCGCGACTGGTCTGTCCGAGTGTATCTTGCGGGCATCCCGCTCCAGTCCGGATGATGTCGGTTCTGCGCTCACATGCGTAAAATTAGCCATAGTGAAACCTCCCTGCCCCTAGGCTCGCTCCTCCACGAACTCGCCCCGAAAGCGATGTTCGACCTAACTCTGCCCGTTATCAAGTCAGAAACTGCTAATCTGATCATCGAGACGTTAAAATCGCACGATTTACGCCATTTCGAAGATCCAGAGGCTTTGTTTCGACCAACCGATGGAGATTTGTCACGGGTGGGATATATTCACTTCCGAGAAACGCTTTCGGCATGTAAATCTGTCTGGATTTCTCGACCTTTTGCCGGTAGGTGCAATACCGACGTTGCCGCGACGCAGTAAGCTTGCTGCGCTGCGACGAAACACCTCATATCGTTCATGACCTCCGTCAATTAAGTCACGGCAGTGTCGAAACAAAAAGAGCTTGCGACGTGCACAGAGCATCGAAAATCTTCAGCCGTTTATCCGCCCTTTCCATGCTGGTCCTGCTAGCGGGCTGTAACATGGTGGTCATGGCGCCATCCGGCGACATCGCCGTTCAGCAGCGCGACCTCATCGTGATTTCCACGGTGCTGATGCTCCTCATCATCATCCCGGTGATCTTCCTGATCTTCTTTTTCGGCTGGAAATACCGTCAGTCGAACACGGATGCCAAGTATGATCCCGATTGGCATCACTCGACGCGTCTCGAGGTCATGATCTGGTCGGCTCCGCTGGTGATCATCATCGCTCTTGGCGCCGTCACGTGGATCAGCACCCACAAGCTCGACCCTTACCGGCCGCTAGACCGCATTGACAGCGCAACGCCGCTTGCCAAGGACGTGAAGCCGATGACCGTCGAGGTCGTGGCGCTCGACTGGAAATGGCTGTTCTTCTACCCTGACCTCGGCATTGCGACGGTCAACGAGCTGGCAGCACCGGTCAATACGCCGATCAACTTCAAGATCACGTCCGGCACGGTCATGAACTCGTTCTACATCCCGGCGCTGGCTGGGCAGATCTACGCCATGGCGGGAATGGAAACGAAACTGCACGCCGTGATCAACAAGCCGGGCGAATTCGAGGGCATCTCCGCCAACTACAGCGGCGCTGGGTTTTCGAACATGCGCTTCAAATTCCATGGCCTCGACCAGGCGGCGTTCGACCAATGGGTCCAGAAGGCCAAGAGCGAAGGCAAGGCGCTGGATACGACCAGCTACGCCGAGCTCGCCAAGCCGAGCATCAAGGACCCGGTTCAGTACTTTTCCTCCGTTGGCGACGGTCTCTACAATTCCATCCTCAACATGTGCGCTACTCCAGGCAAAATGTGCATGAACGAGATGATGCATATCGATGCCAGCGGTGGTGCGGGTAAGGAAAGCCATGAAAACCGCGAAAAACTGATTCACGACAATCGCGATGCCGCCAATGACGTCGCGCCGGCCACTATGGACCACGGCGACACATCGATGCCGGGCATGGACATGGGCAACGGTTCCGCCGCCCCTGCCACGCCGAGCAAATGATCTCCGTGACTGCGTATTCAGAACAAGACATTCATAAGGACAGAGGCAATCCATGTTCTCAAACCCGGACCTCTTGAAGTTCATCTTCGGTCGACTGACCCTCGACTCGATCCCCTATCACGAACCGATCCTGATCGTGACGTTCATCGTCGTGGCAATCGGCGGCGCCACCGTTCTAGGCTTGCTCACCTATTTCAAGCTGTGGGGCTATCTGTGGAACGAATGGTTCACCAGCATCGACCACAAGAAGATCGGCATCATGTACATGGTGCTCGCGATCATCATGCTGTTGCGTGGCTTCTCAGATGCCCTTCTGATGCGCACGCAGCAGGCAATGGCATTCAACGGATCCGAAGGCTATCTGCCGCCGCATCACTACGACCAGATCTTTACCGCGCACGGCGTGATCATGATCTTCTTCGTGGCAATGCCGCTGGTAACTGGTCTGATGAACTTTGCGGTTCCGCTCCAGATCGGCGCGCGCGACGTGTCGTTCCCGTTCCTGAACAACTTCAGCTTCTGGATGACCACGGCCGGCTCAATGCTGATCATGATCTCGTTGTTCATCGGCGAGTTCGCACGTACTGGCTGGCTGGCCTACCCGCCGCTGTCGGAGAGCGCCTATAGTCCCGATGTCGGTGTCGATTACTATATCTGGGGCCTGCAAATCGCGGGTATCGGTACCCTTTTGTCGGGCGTCAACCTGATTGCCACCATCGTCAAGATGCGTGCGCCGGGCATGACCATGATGAAGATGCCAATCTTCACCTGGACGGCTCTCTGCACCAACGTCCTGATCGTCGCCGCCTTCCCGGTACTGACCGCCGTTCTCGCCCTGCTGTCGCTCGACCGCTACGCCGGAACAAACTTCTTTACCAATGACCTCGGCGGCAACCCGATGATGTATGTCAACCTCATCTGGATCTGGGGTCACCCGGAAGTTTACATCCTCATCCTGCCGGCATTCGGCGTGTTTTCGGAAGTCGTTGCGACATTCTGCAGCAAGCGCCTGTTTGGTTATGCGTCGATGGTCTACGCCACCGTCGTGATCACCATCCTTTCCTACCTCGTCTGGCTGCACCACTTCTTCACGATGGGCTCCGGCGCCAGCGTAAACTCGTTCTTCGGCATCACCACGATGATCATCTCGATCCCGACAGGGGCGAAGATCTTCAACTGGCTCTTCACCATGTACCGTGGTCGCATTCGCTTCGAGGTTCCGATGCTGTGGGCAATGGGCTTCATGGTGACCTTCGTCATCGGTGGCATGACAGGCGTCATGCTCGCAGTTCCGCCGGCCGACTTCGTGCTGCATAACTCGCTTTTCCTCATCGCCCACTTCCATAACGTCATCATCGGCGGCGTGGTGTTCGGCGCGTTCGCAGGCATCAACTACTGGTTCCCGAAGGCATTCGGCTTCAAGCTCGATCCGTTCTGGGGCAAGATGTCCTTCTGGTTCTGGCTGGTCGGCTTCTACTTCGCCTTCATGCCGCTCTACATCCTTGGCCTGATGGGCGTCACCCGCCGCCTCAGCCAGTTCGAGGATCCGTCGCTGCAGATCTACTTCGTTATTGCAGCCTTCGGTGCCGGCCTAATTGCCATCGGTATTGCTTCGTTCCTGATCCAGATCTTCGTCAGCATCAAGAATCGCGAAGCTCTTGCCGACTTCACAGGCGACCCCTGGGGCGGCCGTACCTTGGAATGGTCGACTTCGTCGCCACCCCCGAGCTATAACTTCGCCCTCACCCCGATCGTCTACGATCACGACTCGTGGTGGGACATGAAGGCTCGCGGTCATGTTCGTCCGACGGAAGGCTTCCTGCCGATCCACATGCCGAAAAGCACGAGCGCCGGCATTATCCTCGGTATCCTCAGCATCGTCTTCGGTTTCGGCATGGTGTGGCATATCTGGTGGATGGCAGCACTTGGCTTCGTCGCCATGGTGGTCGTTACTATCGCTCACACCTTTAACTACAAGCGTGACTTCTACATTCCGGTCGAAGAAGTGATCAGAACCGAAAACGCGCGGACCAAGCTGCTTGCAGAACGGGTATAAGACAATGACAGCAATGCATGCAGACGCTGCCGCAGATGGCAAAACGCCTGCCTTCTACCTGAAGGAAGAGCACCACCCGGAAGAGAGCACGATGCTCGGCTTCTGGATCTACATCATGAGCGACTGCCTGATCTTCGCAGTGCTCTTCGCAACCTACGCCGTGCTCGGCCGCTCCTATGCGGCCGGCCCTTCGCCAGCCGACCTGTTCGAGCTGTCGACCGTGGCGATCAATACCACGATGCTGCTGCTCTCCTCGATCACGTATGGCTTTGCCATGCTGAGCATGGAGAAGAACAACACCCGGTCGACCCTGCTGTGGCTGGGGATCACCGGCCTCTTCGGGGTCGCCTTCGTTGCGCTCGAGCTCAACGAATTCTACCACCTGATCCTTGAGGGCGCTGGCCCGCAGCGCAGTGCATTCCTGTCGGCATTCTTCACGCTTGTCGGCACCCACGGACTGCACGTCACCTGCGGTATCGTCTGGCTCGTCACCCTCATGGTTCAGGTCGGCAAACATGGCCTTATCCACGAGAACAAGCGCCGCCTGATGTGCCTCAGCATGTTCTGGCACTTCCTCGACGTCGTCTGGATCGGCGTTTTCTCCTTCGTCTATCTCATGGGGGTTCTCGGATGAGCTCGAACACGCACACTCCACACACTGCAGGCAGCGATCACGGACACGCGACACACGGGCACGATGGTCATGGCCATGGCGGGCACGAAGCGGCTCACGGTACGTTCAAGAGCTACATGACCGGGTTTGTCCTGTCGGTAATCCTGACCGTCATCCCGTTCTGGCTGGTGATGGCAAAGGTCATCGAAAGCCCGGTAACGACCGCCGGCATCGTCATGGCACTCGGCGCCGTACAGATCGTCGTCCACATGGTCTATTTCCTGCACATGAACACCAAGTCTGAAGGCGGCTGGAACGCACTGGCGCTGACCTTCACCGTCGTGATCGTCGTGATCGCGCTCAGCGGTTCGCTCTGGGTCATGCACAACCTCAACGTCAACATGATGCCGATGTCCCCGGACATGATGCGCAACATGCCGTAAAGCACTGCCGGGCGGTCCAGGATCGCTCGGCCTCTCCGGCTTGAGCACCTGCTCGCCGGTTTCGCGCCTCCGATGGAGCCTCGCGCCATGACACCTGTTTCCGCCCCCCCTTCGACGTCCCACCGGTCAAGATTTGCCTTGGTAATGTGGGTTATCTGCCTGCTGCTATTGACTGCTGTCTTTATCGGGCTTGGAACCTGGCAGGTTAAACGGCTGCACTGGAAGCTGGACTTGATTGCCCGCGTCGATGCTCGGGTGCACGCTCCGCCGCAGCCCGCACCCGGTCCATCGACATGGTCTTCGATAAATACCAATGACGACGAATATCGCCATGTACGCATTGCCGGAACCTTGATGAACGACAAGGAGACCCAGGTCTACGCGGTGACGAACCTCGGTCCCGGTTTCTGGGTGCTGACCCCGATGAAATCCGCGGACGGAACGATAACTTGGATCAATCGTGGCTTCGTTCCGACGGACAAGCGCAATCCGAAGACGAGGCCGGAAGGAGAAATCTCGACACCCACCACCATCACCGGCCTTCTGCGCATCAACGAACCGAAGGGCACTTTGCTGCGGTCGAACGTGCCGCAAGACGAGCGCTGGTATTCCCGTGACGTGGCAGCGATGGCCGCTGCCCGGGGCCTGACGGACGTGGCGCCCTATTTCATCGATGCGGATTCCGAGCCCAATCCGGGCGGATTACCGGTCGGCGGGCTGACCCAGATCGTTTTCCCGAACAGCCATCTGGTCTATGCCTTCACGTGGTTCGGGATGGCGATCATGTCGTTCGGCATGACAGGCTATCTCGTTTTCCTCGAACGCAAACGGACGATATCGTGAAAAAAGGGACTGCCATCTCGCAACGGCAGTCCCTCTTTAACGGTGGAGTTTACCAGCGGGGCGGTGGGGGACGACCCCAGTCTCCATCGCCGCCGCCATATTCGTCCCAATGATGGCGATGATGCGGGGGCCAGCGGTCGCGGTCCCAGAAAGGCGGCGGACCGCGACGCCATTCATTCGGCCGGCATTCGCCATTCCACGATTCGTGCCATCCCCGACCGCAGGCGTAATCGACTTGAACGATCGGCGCGTTATCCGTGTTGAACGTAGACGGGCCAACGGGCATTGCCTGGGCTGCGGAGACGGCGAGACCCGTCCAAACTACGGCGGAAGCTATCAAAGAGTATCGCATATCTGATGACCTTTCGTTCGAACCATCCCCAGTAAATTGCGCTTCCGCGCCTTAACCGGGACTGAATTGAACGAGAGCTTTCCGTTCATCGAACACGACACCTATCGATAGGTCGCCTGTTCGATCAGACGCTCTTCGGAGCTGCCTTCTTCACCTTTTCGACAGGCTCCAGCTTGGCGTCTTCGGCTTCCTTCAAAAGGCGCTGCTCCTTGAGGCGCGCAGTTTTGCGCAAGCGCGCGGCGGACTCCTCGTGGGCAATGGTGCGAAAGGGAGGTGCATCGGCGGCGTTCTTGTCGCGCTTGCCGGTCTTGTCCGTCTTGAAGAATGAGTCTTTTGCAGTTTTCGGCATGCCGCGTGTCCTTCGTTGATGTGAGTTGGAGCGGCGGGCGAATACGCGTCGTCATCACCTGATGGAACAATGACGCCGCATTCGTCTGTCATAGAAAGAAGGCTAACCGTTCGAGGCAAGCCGGAGATGGTCGGGACGAAGGCTCCGCTCGGAAGCCATTATTGAAACGTTGAAAACAATGACGGCAGTTCGCTGAACCAATGTCTTCGACCTATCTCTATGACATTATAGATAGGCCATTGGCCCTGCCGTGGCAAGGCAGGGTGCGGTACGCAAACTTGCCTGATACGACCTTCACGCAGGAGGACGACGGTATCCCGTCGGCTGCTCGTAGAGCCAGCCGATCCGCTCCACGGCGTCGGCGAAGTTCTCTCGGGCAACCGTCATCGTATGGCCGTTGGCGTGGATGATCGTCTCGGCATCCTCCATGATTGCGACGTGCCCTTTCCAGAACACGAGGTCGCCGCGGCGAAGGTGGCCCCGCTCGATCGGTTCGCCGAGGCCTGCCGCCTGCATGTCGGCATCGCGGGGCGCAGCTTTACCCACCATGGCCATCGCCAACTGGACCAGCCCAGAGCAATCGATGCCCAGCCCGGAACGGCCGCCCCAGAGGTAGGGCGTCTCGATAAAGCGGCCCGCAACGGCAACATAGTCGCTTTCTACCGCGTCGCCGATCAGCCGCACATGCTTGGCATAGAGCGCAGTACCGTCATCCAGAACGACATATCGATTTCCCCGGACTTCTGCCTCGCCCGTAACACAGACCCGGCTTCCCATGGACAATACAGCGACGTGCGGCTTTCGAAGCTCCGGCTCCGGATAAAGCGGGCTGCGTTGGGGCCAGACGACATGTGTCGGACTGGCTCCGGCGACCGACAGGGCATCTTCCGGCAGATAGCCGACATACCCGTCAGACGCTGCCCTTACCCAGCACCACCCGTCCTTGCGCTCGAACACAGTCACCGCCTCGCCGCGTAGCAATTCAGTGTCGATGCCCGCCGCCATGTCTGCTCTAGGACGCAGGCCGATGACCGGTGCGCCGATCAGCGCCGGGTTTCCGGTGACAAAGCGCTCGGCATTCACGATCCCCTCGAGCGCAATGTCGGCGATATCCGGACGATAGGCATTGAGGCGGCGGTCAAGTTCCATCCTTTTATCCTTCAGGAGGTGAGCAGGCGGCTCTGGCCGATGACCAGATCGCCGAGTTTTTCCAGATAAAGCGCGCCCGTGACTGTGCGCTTTATGATGACATTGCGGCGATCCTTGGCGTCCCGCACGCGGTCGACAAGGCCCATCGCCCCCATCGTATCGAGGGCGCGGGTGATGACCGGCTTGCTGACGCCCAAAGTCGCCGCCAGTCCACGAACCGTGTGGGGCGGCGGGACCAGATAGATCTGCAGCAGGATCGCCATCTGTCGCAAGGTGAGATCCCGCTTATCGAGATGAACCTGCTCCATGGTAACGCCATGCCAGAGGCCCAATGCCTGGGAAGCGGTCAGTTCAAGGGACAAGACGCACTCCGGGGTCCGTTACGCAGCCTTTTCATTGTCCTGCGAGTTCGTGACCATTTCAAGAGGCGTTTCCGGACCCCGCCCCTTACCGGACTTTCTGCCGGATATAATGGTAAAGGGCCCGGATAGCCTGTGCCTCGCCGCCGCCCGGCGAATGCGGCCGCTCGCTTGGTGCCCAGCCATAGATATCGAGATGCGCCCAGCTTTTGGTATTGGTGACGAAGCGCTTGAGAAACAGTGCGGCCGTGATGGCGCCTGCCATGCCGCCGGCCGGAGCATTGGTGATATCGGCAAACTTGGTCCGGATATCCTTATCGTAGCCCATGTAGAGCGGCATCCGCCACAGGGGATCGTCCGTCTCCAGGCTTGCTTCGGCGAGGTCGTCTGCAAGGCCTTCGTCATCGGTAAAGAGCGGCGGCAGGTCGGGGCCGAGTGCGACGCGCGCAGCCCCCGTCAATGTGGCCATGTCGATCATGAGATCGGGCGCCTCCTCATCGGCGTAGGCCAGTGCGTCCGCCAGGATGAGGCGGCCTTCCGCATCGGTATTGTCGATCTGGACAGTCAGGCCCTTGCGGCTCTTGTAGATGTCGCCGGGTCGGAAGGCGTTGGCGGAAATCGAATTTTCAACAACCGGTATGATGACGCGCAGGTCGACCTTGAGTTTTGCATCCATGATCATCAGCGCCAGACCGAGGATATTGGCGGCACCGCCCATGTCCTTCTTCATCAGAAGCATCGAGGCGGACGGCTTGATGTCAAGGCCGCCCGTATCGAAGCACACGCCCTTGCCGACGAGCGTGATGCGATGATGGCCTTTCTTGCCCCAGCGCAGCTCAAGTAACCGCGGCGCGTCGGCGCTGGCGCGGCCGACAGTATGGACCAGCGGGAAATTCTGCGTCAGCAGGTCGTCGCCTGTAATGACGGTGCATTGGGCATTGTAGTGGGCGGCGAGTGCCCGGAAGACTTCTTCCAGATGGCCCGGGCCCATATCGTTGGTGGGTGTGTTGATCAGATCGCGGGCAAGGAATACGCCTGCCAGTTGCCGCTTGATATCGACAGCATCGGCATCGCGCGGGATCATCAGCGTCGGTGCAACCGTCTTGTCCGCCTTGTAGCGGTCGAAACGATAGCTGCCGAGGCCGAACCCCAACGCAAGACGATGGGCGGTGAGCGGAGCGGTTTCGATATGCCAGTCGCCGGGCGGCAGCGAGCGGGCAAGACGGCCGGTGAGATAGGGCTGTTCCGAGGGGTTGGCCCCGAGGCCGAACAAGGCGCCGCCGAGGTGCCCCTCCTCCGTCGGGATAAGTAGCAAAGTGCCGCTATCCGCCTTGTAGCCGGTCTTTCGAGCCCAATCGAGAGCGATAGGATCGATGGTGCCTGTTTCGATATGCGCGGGCGTGACTGCGAAGACCGGGAGGGTCTTGCCACCCTTGGTATTAAAGGGTGTTGCTCGGTCGATATACTGGTAGGGGGCCATGATGATCCTTCGATCCGCCTGAGTCGGTAAATTAACGATCTGTTAGGGTTAACAGATTATTGCTGGAGCGAAGATTGCGCCACACTATTATCTGCTGTCTTTATGGATCTGGCGCAGGACCAATCGATTTCACGGATCGCGCCATGACCGCTTCGGCACCCTCTTTTTCGACAATCCGCAGCCTTCAGGCCAGTGTCGCCCTGCTGGCAGCACTGCTGCTCGCCGGCTGCGCGACGACGACGGACAAGACTACCACAGGCTCAATCCCGAAAATGTCGAAGTCTGCCGACGACATGAGCCCCGGCGAGCTCTCCGGCAGCACGGCAGCGCTCGGCAAGGCATACGACGCAAACCCGCGGAACCCCGTTGTCGGCGTCAATTACGCCAATGCACTGCGCGCCAGCGGTCGCAATGCCCAGTCCCTCGCTGTCATGCAGCAGGTGGCAATCGCCAATCCCAACGACCGTGGCGTTCTGGCTGCCTACGGAAAGGCACAGGCGGCTGCAGGACAATTGAATGAGGCTCTCGCCACAATCGAGCGCGCCCAGACACCTGACCGGCCAGACTGGCGGCTGGTCTCAGCGCAGGGCGCTATCCTCGATCAGCTCGGCCGCGCCACCGAAGCAAGGGGTAAATATCGCGACGCACTGGACCTGCAACCGAATGAGCCCTCGATCCTATCCAATCTCGGCATGTCCTATGTCCTGACCGGAGATCTGAAGACGGCCGAGACCTATCTGCGCTCAGCTGTCGCCCAGCCGACTGCCGACAGTCGCGTCCGACAAAACCTGGCGCTTGTCGTCGGCCTCCAGGGGCGCTTTCCCGAGGCCGAGCAGATTGCCCGGTCGGAACTGACGCAGCAGCAGGCCAATGCCAACGTCAATTACCTGCGCACCATGCTGGCCCAGCAGAATTCCTGGCAGAAGCTTGCCAGCAAGGACGGCGCGCCGAGACCTGTCAACTGACGGAAGCCCTTATCCGGCCTCCAGGTGTGACACGATAGGCCCTTGCACCGGCTGATCCTGAAACGTCAGTTGTGGAACCGGTCCATGACCTGGAGGATGGCCGGTCCGAGGATGACGGCGATCAGCACCGGCAGGAAAAATACGATCATCGGCACGGTCAGTTTCGGCGGCAGGGCGGCGGCCTTCTTTTCGGCATCGTTCATCCGGTCGTCACGCCCTTCCTGGGCAAGCACGCGCAAGGCCTGGGCAACGGGAGTGCCGTAACGCTCGGCCTGGATCAACGCCTGGGTGACCGATTTGACATTCTCCAACTGCGTGCGGACAGCCAGGTTATCGAGTGCGGTACGGCGGTCCTGAAGGAACGACAGTTCCGCGTTGGTCAGCACCATTTCTTCTGCGAGTTCCGGCGATTGCTCGGCTAGCTCTTCCGAAACGCGGCGCATGCCGGCTTCCACCGAAATTCCCGACTCGACGCAGATCAGCATCAGATCCAGAGCATCCGGCCAGGCCCGCTTGATGGATTTCTGGCGTTTTCCCATGCGGTTCGAAATATAGATGTTTGGCGCGTAAAAGCCGAGATACCCTACACCTAGCACCGCGAGAACGCGGATCATGAAGCCCTTGCTTTCGAGATTGCCGAGACCGAAGACCCAGAAGCCAGCAAGGGCGAGGAACAGGAATGGCAGCAGGAAGCGCGCCACGAGGAATGTGTTCAAGGCATTTTCGGAGCGTAGCCCTGCCGCCCGCAGTCGGTTGACGGTGTTGGCGTCGACCAGCGCCTCTTTCAGATTGAAGCGCTCGGCGATATTGCGGACCGACTGGTTGTTCTGGTTGCGCAGCGTCGCCTTACCGCCGTCGTTCATCCGCGCTCTTTCGCGGGCGCGGATCTGGTCGCGCTCGGTCGAGACCGCCTTCATGCGCTTGTTCAGATCGCCGCGGTCGAAATAGGGAATGGCCAACGTGTAGAACGTTGCGAACACAGCGATCGAAACCACGACCGCAAGGATCAGGCTGGGATCGGTCAACTGGCTGGCAATGTCGGACATGGTGGCAACCTTCGGTCAGATGTCGAAATTGATCATTTGGCGCATGACGAACATACCGAGCGCCATCCAAACTCCGGCAAACATCAGGATCAGATGGCCGCGCGGATCGGTGAAGAGGGCCATGATATATTGTGGCGACGTCAGATAGACGAGTGTGGCGACGATGAACGGCAGGGCACCAATGATGCAGGCCGACGCCTTGGCTTCCATCGACAGGGCCTGCACCTTCGCCTTCATCTTCTTGCGCTCACGAAGGACACGCGCGAGATTTCCGAGCGCTTCCGACAGGTTGCCGCCGGACTGCGACTGGATTGCAATCACAATGGCGAAAAAGTTGACCTCCTGCAGCGGAAGTCCGACAGCCATGCGGGCGCAAGCATCCGCCATGCTGAGACCGACCTGCTGGGCCTCCACCAATTGGCGAAACTCCGTCTTGACCGGCTCGCGCGCATCGGCTGACACAAGGCGGATCGCGTCGTTGAGCGGCAGGCCGGAGCGCAGCGAGCGGGTGATCACATCGAGCGCATTCGGAAACTCGTTGAGGAACTTGTTCTGCCGGCGCTTGACGAGAAAACCTATGATCCACCGGGGGAGACCGACGCCGGCGGTAAACGGCAATCCCAGGACGATCGCCAGCGGCGCGCCCAGGATGAAGGCGGCAAGCATGACGACAAGAGCAAAAAGAGCGCTGAACAGATAGAAGCGACCGATGGTGATCGGCAGGCCTGTTTGAGCCAGTCGGGCCTTCAGGGACTGTGATTTCTTGCTTTTTTCCAGATTCCGCTTTTCGAGGTCTTTCAGCGAATCCTGCACGGACCTCCGACGCTTCGACAACTCCTGGACGCGGTCCCGCGCCGCACTGACCTTGTTCAGCTCGCTTTCTGTCGCCTTGACGCGACTGACCCGACTGGCCGTCTTCTTGTCGGTTTCCATACTCGAAAACAGGAAGCTGTAGCTCAACGCAGCCGCAGATATGGCTGCTAGCAGCACGATAAGGAGGATGGTGGAATCAATGCCGAACATCGGTCAAACCCTACTTCGATTGTTTGTCCATCTCGTCCAGCACCGCTGCCAATCGCTTTTCCTCATTGTAGTAACGGGCGCGATCCCAGAAATGCGGCTTACCGATGCCGGTCGACACGTGGCGACCGACGATGCGGCCATTGGCGTCTTCGCCTTCGATTTCGTAGCGCATCAGATCCTGGGTGATGATGACATCACCTTCCATCCCGATGACCTCGGTGATCTGGGTGATGCGGCGGGATCCGTCTCTCAAGCGTGCAGCCTGGATGATGACGTCGACGGAGCCGGCGATGATTTCGCGCACAGTCTTTGCAGGCAAGGTAAAACCGCCCATCGCGATCATCGACTCGATACGGCTCAAGCATTCACGAGGCGTATTCGAGTGGATCGTTCCCATGGATCCGTCATGGCCAGTGTTCATCGCCTGCAAAAGGTCGAACACTTCGGGCCCGCGCACTTCGCCGACGATGATCCGCTCAGGGCGCATGCGCAGGCAGTTCTTGACGAGGTCGCGCATGGTGATCTCGCCCTCACCTTCGATATTCGGCGGGCGTGTTTCGAGGCGTACCACGTGCGGCTGTTGCAATTGCAGTTCTGCGGTGTCTTCGCAGGTGATGATCCGCTCGTCTTCGTCGATATATCGCGTCAGGCAATTGAGCAGTGTCGTCTTGCCCGAGCCGGTACCGCCAGAGATAACCACATTGCAGCGAACCCGACCGATGATCTGCAGGATGATGGCGCCTTCCGGCGTGATCGCGCCGAAGCGGACGAGCTGGTCGAGCGTCAGCTTGTCCTTCTTGAATTTACGGATTGTCAGAGCCGGGCCATCGATCGCCAGTGGCGGCGCGATGACGTTGACACGCGAGCCATCCGGCAGGCGCGCATCGCAGATGGGGCTGGATTCGTCGACGCGACGGCCGACCTGGCTGACGATGCGCTGGCAGATCGATAGAAGCTGGCTGTTGTCGCGAAAGCGGATTTCCGATTCGATCGTCTTACCGCCAACTTCGATAAAGGTCTGGCCGGAGCCGTTGACCATGATGTCGGAAATGTCGTCGCGGGCGAGCAGCGGCTCGAGCGGACCGTACCCCAGTACGTCGTTGCAGATGTCATCGAGCAACTCTTCCTGCTCGGAGATCGACATCGCGAAATTCTTGATCGTGATGATGTCGTTGACGATGTCGCGAATTTCCTCACGCGCGCTTTCGCCATCGAGCTTGGAGAGCTGGGACAGGTCTATGGTATCGATCAGAGCACCGAAGACCTGCGCCTTGGTGTCGTAATATTCCTCGGTACGCTGCGGGCGCCGGCGCTGCGGCGTCTGGATCGGTGGTGGGGCGACCTGCTGGCGCTGCGTGTTTTCGCGGGAGGGCTCCATCAACACCGTGGAGGCCGACGCTGCGGCGGTCGACGTACGCGGCTGCAGCGGCGCAGGTGCGCCGTCGCCTTTTCCAAACCCATCGTTTCCGCGCTTACCAAACATGGTCGTTCCAATTCTTCTCGGTCGTCGTCTTATTTCCGCTTCAGAAGACCCATCAGGCCTCCCTTGCGCGACTTCTTCATTGCGATGCGGCCGGTAACGATGTGGGAGATCTGGGAGAATGTCTCGGCGATCGGCGACTTCGCGTCGACCTCCGAAATCATCCGGCCACTGTTCGCCGCATTGCCGAACAGGGCTACGTCGAATGGAATGATAGCGATCGGATCGACTTCCAGTGGCTCGCAGAATTCCGAGATACCAATTTCCGGTCTTTTCGGCATGCCCACCTGGTTGAGGATCAAATGTGGGACCTTGTCGTTCGGCCGCATCTTGCGCAAAGCATCCAGCATGTTCTTGGCGTTGCGAAGATTTGCGAGGTCGGGCATGGCACAAATCACCACGTCGTCGACGCTCGAAAGTACAGCCCGGGTCCATTCCGACCACATATGCGGCACGTCCAGCACTGTCACTGGCGCGCTTCGCTGCAACACGTCCAGCACGGGCTGGAAGGCATGGCCTTCGAAATCATAGGCGCGGTCGAGCATCGACGGAGCGGCCAGCAGCGACAGGTGCTTCGAGCACTTCGTCAGCAGGCGATCGAGAAAGACCTCGTCCAGACGGTCGGGCGCAAAGACTGCCTCGGCTATCCCCTGGGCCGGATCCTGATCGAAATCGATATTTGCCGTGCCGAAAGGGAGATCCAAGTCTGCAAGTATAGTCTCGGTGGAGAACAGGTTGGAGATGCCGAAAGCGCAGTTGTGAGCAATCGTCGAAGCGCCGACGCCGCCCTTGGCGCCAATGAACGCGATGCTGCGGCCGATCGGCTCGGCATCAGGATCGATGAAGATCGTCGACATCGCCGCCATCAGGTCGGACATTGCCACTGGCTGGACCATGTATTCCGAGATGCCGTTGCGCATCAGTTCGCGATAGAGCGTGATGTCGTTGTGGTAGCCGACGATAACGACCTTGGTGCTGGGGTCGCAGACCGCAGCAACCGGGGCGAGATCGGTCAGGATGGATGCCGGCGGAGAGCGGGTCTCGATAATGATCAGGTTCGGCGTCGGGGCGCTGGAAAACATGTTTGCCGCCGCCGCAGCGCCGCCGCTGGTGATGCGCAGGCTGACCTTTGCCATGCGCCGGTCGTTGCCAAAACGCTCCATCAACTGCTGCAGCGATTCGCTCTCGCAAAAGGCATGCACGGAGATGCGCGGAAGAGGACGCATGCTCTCGAGATCGCCGATGCGGGGACTGGCCGCATCCGCCTTTTCCATCTGGATATCGTAATCGATCGCGCTCATGGTCGTGTCCTGTCGTGTTTCCCGGTCAGAGCCTCCAGCCTGAAGATCATCCGCCGCTGCCGCTGAACCCGCCTATCGACGATGAACTCGTCGGGGTGGAGCCGCTGCGATAGCTCTCGATCACCTTGCCGCGCTGTTCCGCATCGATCGGTGTCTGCGCCCTTGGCGCGACGAGATCGGTAGGGTTGGCTACCTGTGCCGCCAGGTTGCTTTGAGACGCACAGCCGAAGTTATAGTAATTCTGGTTGTCGAAGGGTTTGTCCGCCAGATCTTCAGGCCACTGCCCGCAAGCGTTCGTAACCGCGGTGGTGGCCATGAAATGCAGCCGGATCGGCGCCGCGTCGCCTGCTCCACCCGCAGGATAGAAGCTATCAGCGATGCGCCGGGACGGGATGCCGCTGGCCACCAGTTCCTGGCGAACCTGATGGCGCACGTCGGCAATCGCCTGGCTGTTCATTGCGCCCTGCGGCGTCATGATTTCGACAGTGCCGGTTGCATGGGCCTTGTAGTCCTGAGCGAAGCCGCGGATCATATCCCGCGTGCCCTGGGTGAGGCGCCGATCGCTGGCAGCAACCGGAATGTCGACATTATGCTCGGCCTGCGTCAGGACGATGGGGTGACGTTGGCGGTAGTCGTCGTGGACAGAGCCGGTCGTCATGTCGTCATGGTTGGCGCAGCCGGCAAGGACAGCGACCATAAGTGCAGCAGACGACATCCTCAGGCGGCTTGCGTTCAGAACATGCAGTCGGGTGCGGGGCATGGCGACATCTCTCTCGGCGTTGGTTGACTGGCGGATCGTCATCACGCGCCCCTACTTGTAGATGAAGCCGACGGAGCCATGAAATTCGGCATCCGCGACTGGGGTGTCACGGCGGCCATAGACCTTGTTGACACGGTTGAGGAAGAAGGCGCCTGCATCGTTGGCGGGCGAGAAATTATCGTCCGGCCGTGACAGCGCGTTGCGGGCGACGGGACGGACGAGATAGGGCGTGGCGATGATCACCAGTTCGCTTTCGTCTCGCTCGACGCTTTTCTGCCGGAACAGGGCGCCGAGGATCGGGATTTTGGATGCACCCGGCGTGCCATTGGTGGTCTGCTGGATGTTGTCGCTGAGCAAGCCGGCAAGCGCGATGGAGCCGCCGGATGGCAACTCTACAGACGTGTCGGCAGCGCGCTGATTGTAGGTCGCTGTACCGGCCGTTCCGACCGGTTCGGAAACCTGTGTGTTGATGTGCAAGCTGATGCGACCGGCAGAGAGCACCACGGGCGTGAACGAGAGGCTGATACCGTAGGTGTAAGGGGTGATCGTGACCTTGCCATCGCTGTCGGTCGAGGAATAGAGGGTCTGGCCACCGGAATTGAAGGTGGCCGCCTGCCCGGAAATTGCCGTCAGCGTCGGCTCCGCCAAGGTGCGAATGGCCTTGGCCTGCTCCAATGCGTTCATGTAGCTGTGGATGTCGTACTTGCCGACCGCAAATTTGAAAAGGGCAGCCAAGCCACCATTGCCGGCCGCGACAGCAGGATCACCGCCAATCAGGCCTGTGGTGGAATTTGTGTTGATGTTTCCAAGTTGGGCGACCGTCAGGCCGGACGAATTTCCGACAAGGTTATCGAAGCCAATCTGCTTCAGGACGCTCCGCTTGATCTCAGCAACGGTGACTTTCAGCGTTACCTGGTCTTCGCCATCGATCTGCAAAAAGTTCTTGATGGAGGACGTCTGCCGGTTTTCAGCGAAAATCGCCACTGCGCTGCTGGATCCGCTGCCGCTGGCGGTCGTGTTTCGGGTCGTTGCTTCGCCACCCTTGAGGAACGCCTGCGCAAGGTCGACGGCGCGCGACGAATCCATCGGCGTGCGGACGGTGCCGGTCAGGACGATGTTGTCGGAGACGATTTCGACATGGATATCAGAGTCTGGAATGAAGCGCTTGAGATTGGCCTGCAGACCTGTGATGTCGCGCTCGATGGAGATGTCGAGGGTCGCGACTTCTTCACCGTTGGCGCCGAACACGAAGATGTTTGTCTGGCCGACCGTCTTGCCGAAAAGGTAGATGCGGCGCGAGGTGCGTGTCACCGCGTCGGCCATCGTCGGGTCGGAGACGAGGATATCATGGGCATCGGCCGGCAGATCAACGACCAATGCCTTGTTGAGACCGAGATTCAGCCGCTTGTGGTTACCGATCCCGGCGATGGTCACGATGCTGTCGGACGTCTCGGCCAGAGCTTCGTCTACCGACAGGAAGTGCGGCACGATCTGCAGGGGCAGGCCGCCGAAGGCGACAGAGAATGCGAGCAGCGCCGAGAGCGAACGGCTGGTCCCTGGTTTAGTCATCCGCATGGTCGCGCCCTCTTTCATTGTACCTTGACCGCCGCGCCGCTTGGGACGATGGCGCCGGATTTGATGACCTGCACGACAGATGCACCACTGTCTCCGGACAACAGGTAGTCGGCAGCGCCCGTATCGGGCTCCTGCGCATCTGCGACCGAGCGCAGTGCCATGGACAATTTGTCAGCCATCTGCTGTGCCGTCGCCAGCACCTTCGCCTGGTCGGGGGTAAGTTCCAGCGTCGCGGTCGCACCGACGGCTGACTTCGAGCCATCAGGCTTCTGCTCGATCTGCTGGTCGATAGCGAGCACGCGCACGTTGCTCAGAATCGTCTCTGTCTGAAACTTGGCAGAATCGCCCTTGCGAACCATCAAAATATCGACGCGGTCGTTGGGAAGAATGAAGCCACCCGCGCCTGTCGCGACCGAGATTTCCGTGGCCACGGCCCGCTTGCCGGCGGGCAGCAGCGAGGAAAGGATGCGGCTGTTGGAATCGGCGACCTTTTCCTCGCGGATCGGTTCGCCTTCGAAGATCGGCAGGCGAACGACTGAGCCGAGCATATCTTTCAACGCATCGGGACGGTCCGTCTCGGTGATGACGCCCTTGACGACACCCGCCTCCGGCCAGTCCATCCAGCGGATCGAGCTATCGTTCAAGCGTGAGCCGATGGGCAAGTTGGCGGCTGCGACCAGAACCTTGACGGAGGGTTCCCTCTGCATCACCGTTGCAACTTCCGGAACGACATTGCGACCGCCCGCAAGGCGCATTGCCAGTACGCCGGCAAGACCTGCCGCGCCAACTGCAACAACGAGAATGATCAGGCGAGCGGGTTTCATTATTCATCCTTGGGAACAAGACTGTTCGCCACTAAGGATGCACCGCAATTGGTATACTTATGGTTAATGAATGACTTACAACTTAGCTTAAGAAGTCATGAATACAGACTTCCTTCCAACCCGAGATCATGACTGATTGAGAGCAGCCAGAAACAGGGGAGACGACGGGAAAGCGATAAACCCGCCAATGCCGATCGCGATGCCGTACGGTATTTTCTTAGCATGTGTCAGGGATTGGGGTATCGACATACCGATGACGGAAAGGATGTCTGCGCGGGCGCGCATGGCGAAGATCAGCACTGTCATGATGCCGCCGACGACGCTGACATATACGGCGAATTCCAGGAGAGACTGGTCGAACCCGAACCACAATGCGGCGGCGCTCAGGAGCTTGGCATCGCCACCGCCCATAATGTTGAGCGCGAAGAAGCCGAAGCAAAGGGCAAAGACAATCAGCGCACCCAGAAAATGCATTCCGATTACTGCTAGCGGCAGACCCGTGAAGGGGGCGACCAGCAGAAATGCCCCGACGAGGATGACGGAAACCCGATTGGGGATGGTCATAGTGAAAAGATCGGAGAATGCAGCAACCGCCATGCAAAGCGGAAAAATCAAGAAAATTGCGGCCCCGATCATACTCATCTCCATAAAGTCGCTGTGATGGTAACAGCCATTGCCTAAGGAAGAATGACCGGTCTATGACGCCGGAAATGGCAAAAAGCCGCTGCCCTGAGGGGATGCGGCTTTTCATTCAAATTTATCGGCGAGAATTATCAGCCTGCGTAGTTCAACTTGCCAGCAATGTTCTTGAACTGGTTGTTCAAGGCACCGCCGAGGGTGGTTGCACCGGCGATCAGGGCTACGGAGATCAGAGCAGCGATCAAGCCGTATTCAATTGCAGTCGCACCGGATTCGTCTTTCAAGAAACGCGCGAAAAGCTTGGTCATGGAAACTCCTACTCCACATGTTGACAGCAAGTCCGCCAACTGTTTGCCGTTGATCGGATGAGGGGAAATTATCGAACGGCTGTTTCAATCGACTTAAAAAAAATAGTAAACAAAATGATAATAGGCTTTCGCGATCATGGTAGTTAACGAAGAGAGTGATTAACGTATAGTATTGTTTCGAGTCATCTATTGCACGGCAGCAGCAGCGACAGACATGTCACAGAGTAAATCAAACGGCTCCTTACGATACATAGATCTCACCTTCAAATTCCCATTTCTACACATATGGTGCCATCAACCTTCATCAATCGACGCATTATTCGGCATATTAACGCTTAGTTTACTAATACTTTTCATTCTATCGCGTACGAGCACCGAGAATTCGCCCGAGAGGCCCCCCTTCATGTTCCAGCAAGGCAGATCCGTTTTATTCGGCTGCATCGTCGCAGCGACAGGACTCTTGCCAGGGATCTCCGTGGCCGGGGACAACATGCTGCGGGTGTTCATGGATCATGCACGCATACTGAGGCTAGATCGCCCGGTCAGCAAAGTGATCATCGGAAACTCGCAGGTGGCCGATGCGACAGTCGCGGATCCGAAGACGATCGTTTTGACAGGTCGCAGTTTCGGCACGACGAACATCGTTCTTCTCGACTCCGACGGCAACGCGATTGTCGACGAGCGTATTCTTGTATCGATCGACGAAGGCAATACGGTTCGCGTCTATCGCCAGACGGAGCGCTCCGTTCTTTCCTGCACACCGAACTGCGAGGTTCACGCTCAGCAAAGCAGCGCTGCCGCACCGGTTGCCGCCACGCCATAGACGATGTCTTGGCATCGGAAGTTTAAGAGAAAACGCAACGGAATATCAATGAAGTCCGCATAGGGTCCGCGCGTTGATAGAAGCGTGGAAATCATGATGACGGTGGATGGGCAGGACAAAGGTGACACCGCGCTAGTCCGGCATCCTATCCTGAAGCGCCTCAGACGCATCGTGCGCTCGAAAGATGGGGCGACGGCAATTGAGTTTGCCCTGCTGGCGGTCCCCTATTTCATCATAATCTTTGCGATCATCGAGACATTCGTCGCCTTCACTGCCGAACAACTGGTGGTCAATGCCACGGATACGCTGTCGAGAAAGCTTCGCACCGGACAGATTACCTACGCGATGGGACGCACCGCGACCGACATGGATCAAACGAAGTTTCGGACCGCATTCTGCGCCGAGATTGCCATTATGATCAGCTGCTCCCCGAGCGAGATCGCCACACCGGCGAAATTGTATCTTGATGTTGAGACCTACACGTCCTTCGCCGACATTCCAGTGAAAATTCCTCGCGTCTCCACTGCCGCGTACGCCGACATAGATCCGTCGGGCTTCAAATTTGCGCCAGGCGGCCCAAGTTCCATCAACATGGTGCGAGCTTATTATCGTTGGAAGATTACAACCGATATCGTGCGGCCCTATATCACCACAATCCGACCGGCCAACGGTTCGATGCCGACCGACTTCCTGATTATCGCCACAACGGCCTTTCAAAATGAGAAATACCCTTGAGCGCCCCGGATCTACACAGTTACGGGATGCGCCGGAGGCTGCAACGGGCGCTCGATAGCCGTATTGCGCGCCTCGGTTTGCGCCTGGTGCGCGACAAGGGCGGTGTTGGCGCCATCGAATTCGCCATACTCGTTCCGGTCCTGCTGCTTCTGTACCTCGGCGCGCTGCAGACGACGGTCGCGCTCAGCGTTGCCCAGCGAACGAGCCGCGCGGCAGGAACTGTCGCAGATATCGTTACGCAGCAGTCGACAGTATCGAAATCTATTCTCTCGACCATGCCATCCGTCGTCAATGCAATCTTTGTGCCTTACGCCACTACCGGCATGACGCTGAAGATCACCGGCATCCAGATCGATGCCAGCAGCAAGGCTACGGTGCTTTGGTCGTGGGAGCAGGACGGGACGACTGCCTATGCGGTCAATAGTGCTGTGACAGGGGTGCCGACCGCACTCAACAAACCAAATTCGTTCTTGGTCAGAACCGAGCTTGGGGTGCCTTACAAGCTCATCAGCTTTGGACCGGACTTCCTACCGGCGGGCATGAATTCGATCACTATGCAGCGGCAATATTTCTACCGTCAGCGCACCGGAACTTCGATCAAGTGCGACGATTGCTGAGGCGCTGACGCAGGACGACGAGAACCCGGCGAAATTGCCAAGTGCGTACTGCCACTATATGGGTACTCGCCTGCAAGCCGCCGGAAGATCCGTTGCGGATACTGATCGTCTTTGTCGGGTAGCTCATGGCGCGCGCTTTTCTCTTCGTTCTTGATTCCTTCGGCGTCGGCGGTGGCCCGGACGCAGCATCCTACGGCGACCAGGGCGCCGATACGCTTGGCCATATTGCCGAGTTTTGCGCCGCAGGAGCGGCAGACCGTGCAGGCCTTCGCGCGGGTCCGCTGACGCTCCCTAACATGTCGGCGCTGGGGCTGATGCAGATCGCCAAGAGTGCGGCTGGTGCCTACCCCGCCGGAATGACGATGCCGGAGCGCATTTATGGTCTCTATGGATGCGCCAATGAAGTGTCGCGCGGCAAGGACACACCCTCCGGTCATTGGGAAATCGCCGGTACGCCCGTAACCTTCGACTGGGGCTATTTTCCAGCGGAGGGCGACGCGTTTCCCCCGGAGTTCGTGGCGAGCTTCTGCCGTGCTGCCGAAATCCCCGGCATCCTCGGCAATTGCCACGCATCCGGAACCGACATCATTGCCCGCCATGGCGAAGAGCATATGCGGACCGGCAGGCCCATCTGCTATACGTCCTCGGATTCAGTATTCCAGATAGCCGCGCACGAAGTGAGTTTCGGGCTCGATCGCCTGCTGCATGTGTGTCGCATCGCCCGGGCGCTGCTCGATGAATTCAATATCGGGCGTGTCATTGCCAGACCGTTCGTCGGCAGTACGGCTGCAAATTTCGAGCGCACCGGTAACCGTCGTGATTTTTCCGTCCTGCCGCCGGAGCCGACGCTGCTGGATCGGCTGGTCGCCGGTGGCCGAAAAGTCCATGCGATCGGCAAGATCGGCGATATCTTTGCCCATCAGGGTATCTCGACGGAGGTCAAGGCAAACGGCAACGACGCTTTGATGGACGCATCGTTGAAGGCAATGGAGTATGCCGAGGACGGCGATCTTGTGTTCACCAATTTCGTCGATTTCGACATGGTCTATGGTCACCGTCGCGATGTAGCCGGGTATGCTGCCGCACTCGAGGCATTCGATGCGCGCCTTCCGGAGGTGCATCGCAAGCTCAAGGCGGGCGATCTGGTGATCCTGACCGCCGACCATGGCTGCGACCCCACCTGGCGCGGCACCGACCATACCCGCGAGCGCGTCCCGATCATCGCCTACGGACCCGGCCTCCGCTCGCGTGCCATCGGCATTCGTCAAAGCTTTGCCGATATCGGCGAGACCGTCGCTGCCCATCTCGGCATTGCCGCTGGACCCTACGGGAGGAGCTTTCTGTGACATCGCACCTGAAAAAGATCGAGCTTCATTGCCACCTCGAGGGTGCCGCTCCGCCGAGCCTCACGGCAGAACAAGCGCTGAAATACGGCGTCGATACCCGCGGCTTCCTGCGCGATGGTACTTATCTCTGGAATGATTTCGCGGAATTTATCGTCGCCTACGACCAGGTCGCGTCAGTCTACCGCACAGAGGAAGACTATGCCCTCCTGACCGAGACCTATCTCGAGGAGCTGGCGGCCATCGGAACTATTTACAGCGAGTTGATCGTATCTCCGGACCACGGCGACCGCATCGGCCTTGGTGCCGATGCCTATATTGCCGGAGTATCGGCCGGCATTCACGCGGCAAAGGCGAGAACCGGGATCGAGGCCCGGCTGATTGTCACCGGGGAACGGCATTTCGGCCCTGAGCGCGTCATCAAGGCTGCGGAATATGCCGCACGGAGCGACAATCCGCTGATTACCGGTTTCAACATGGCAGGTGAAGAGCGCATGGGGCGTGTTGCCGATTACGCCCGGGCCTTCGATATCGCGCGCGACGCGGGCCTTGGCCTGACGATCCATGCCGGCGAAGTCTGTGGCGCCTTCAGCGTGTCAGATGCCCTCGATCTCGTTCGCCCGAGCCGCATCGGCCACGGCGTTCGCGCGGTCGAGGATAGCGAGCTTGTCAGGCGTCTGGCGGATCTCGGCACAGTCCTGGAGGTCTGCCCCGGCTCCAACATCGCACTGAATGTCTTTCCCGACTTCGAATCGCATCCGCTACGCCGTTTGAAGGAGGCGGGGGTCCGCGTCACAATCAGCTCCGACGATCCGCCGTTTTTCAAGACGTCGCTGGAGCGCGAATATGCGTTGGCGCGTTCGGCATTCGGCTTCAGCGAGGCCGAGATCAACGCGATGACCCGCACCGGTCTGGAGGCAGCCTTTGTTGACGATGAGACACGTTCAAGGCTGCTAGCCATGATTTAAACACGTCTGCAATCAGAGACTGGGGATGCTTGGAACCGAATCGCCGCGTTCTCTTGCGGTGAGGGCAACTTCCGTGGAAGAACAGGTTTTATTCTGAAATCCAAGCGGAAGGCTGAAATCATGGACGGCGTTACGGTTATCAATCACCCGCTTGTGCAGCACAAACTCACCATCATGCGGCGCAAGGACACCTCGACCGGCAGCTTTCGACGCCTGCTGCGCGAGATTTCGACACTGCTCTGCTATGAAGTCACACGCGACCTCGAACTGACGATGGAAACGATCGAGACGCCATTGCAGGAGATGGAATCGCCGATCCTCGAAGGCAAGAAGCTCGTCTTCGCGTCGATCCTGCGTGCCGGCAATGGCTTGCTCGAAGGTATGCTCGACCTCGTGCCTTCAGCACGTGTCTCGCATATCGGCGTCTATCGTGACCATGAGACGCTGCAGCCGGTGGAGTATTACTTCAAGGCGCCGGAAGATATTGCCGAACGACTGATCATTGTTGTAGATCCGATGCTGGCGACCGGTAATTCATCGATTGCAGCTATCGACAAGCTGAAGGAACGCGGCGCTCACAACATCCGCTTCCTCTGCCTGCTGGCCGCACCGGAAGGTCTCAAGAATTTCACCGACGCGCATCCCGATGTGCCTGTCTACACTGCGTCGATCGACAGTCACCTCAACGAGAAGGGCTATATCGTCCCTGGCCTTGGTGATGCCGGCGACAGGATGTATGGGACCAAATAGACTTCATACTTCCTTAACCTATGCCTGTATTTGTGCGTTTCGTTTCTCAAATCCGCTCGATTACGCCAAGCGACGTTAGTAACTTGGCAGTAATCTTAAGATAAGGGTCACAACACATCACGCCTCGCATGACGCCAGGTTTATACAGGAAGGATTCTTGTCGATGCTTGTACGGAGCCTCGTATTTGCTGGCGTTTTCGCGACGCTCGCCACCCAGGTGCCCTCGTTCTTCCAAACGAGCGGCGCCGCCCAAAATCCGGTACCATCCCTTCTCAGCATCTCCGCACCTTCACAACAGCCGCTGGCAGTCGATTCCCATGGCAATGTGCAGCTCAGGGCAGATGCGCAAGGTCACTACAGCGGAAATTTCAAGATCAACGGCAAGTCCGTGCAGGGCCTGATCGACACGGGCGCTACCTACGTGGCCCTGAACGAGACGACTGCCCGCCATCTCGGTTATGCGATGGCATCGCTCGATTTCCGCAATGCGGTCAACACCGCCAATGGCCAGACGAAAGCCGCCTATGTGCGCCTCGACCATCTCGATATCGGCGGTATCCGTGTGCGTGACGTCGATGCACTGGTCCTGAAGGATGAAGCTTTGAGTTCGACCCTGATCGGAGTCAGCTTCTTGAAGAAGCTGGCTTCCTACAGCGTCGAGGACGGCGCGCTCCGCATGGAACAGTAAGCCTCTTCAGCCTGAAATACGCGCCACGATGAGCGGTGCCTGATCGGGCCGCTCCTCGGTGATTGTGTATGTCGCCGAAACAATGGAAGCCGCCCTTTCGGCGGCGGACATCTCTGCTGCGTGGACGGTGGCGATGCGGTCACCCTTCCGGACGAATGACGCTAGCGGCAGAAAATCGCTGAAACCTACCCGATGATCGATTTTATCCTCCGGCCGAAGACGACCGCCGCCGAGCGCGATGACCTCCATACCGATGGCGCGTGCGTCGCAGCCTGCAAGCCAGCCATCGGAAGTGGCAAGAACGGCTTTCTGGACAGGCGAGCCAATGAGATAGGCGTCTGGCCGGTCCATGAGATCGGTCGGTCCGCCGAGACCCTCGACCATGCGTGAAAATGCTTCTGCGGCTGCACCAGACGCCAGCGCTTGACGCGCCAGCTCCTCGCCGAGCTCGAGGCTGGCCGCCATTTTCGCACCGACCAGCATCTCGGCGGCGAAAGCCAGTACCAGTGTTTCAAGCCTGGTCCCTGGTTTATCGCCTTTCAGGCATTCGATCGCATTGCGCAGTTCCAACACGTTTCCAGCAGCGTCGGCCAAGGGTTCGTTCATGTCGGTGATCAATGCCGATGTCTGCAAGCCGGCGCCGTTGGCGACTTCTACAAGCGAGTGAGCCAGCACTTCCGCCTCTTCCCGGGATGTCATGAAGGCGCCATTGCCAATCTTGACGTCGAGGACCAGCGTCTGAAGTCCGGCCGCAAGCTTCTTCGACAAGATGGAGGCCGTGATGAGCGGTACCGAATCGACTGTGGCAGTCACATCCCTGATTGCATAGAGGCGTCGGTCAGCGGGAGCGAGCGAAGCGGTCTGGCCGATGATCGCGCAGCCTGCCTCCTCGACCACCTTGCGAAAACGTGCCGCATCCGGCGTAATGTCGTATCCGGGGATCGATTCCAGCTTGTCCAGCGTGCCGCCGGTATGGCCGAGGCCACGACCGGAAATCATCGGAACGGCAAGGCCGCAGGCAGCGGCAACCGGCGCCAGCACCAGCGAGACGTTGTCACCGATGCCGCCGGTCGAATGTTTGTCGGCTACCGGCTTATCGAGGCCCTTCCAGCTCAGGCTATCGCCTGAGTGGGCCATCGCCAGCGTCAGCGCCACCGTCTCGTCTCGCGACATGCCTTTGAACCATACGGCCATCGCGAAAGCACCGATCTGGCCTTCCGACAGTTCGCCGCGGGCAAGTGCACCGATAAAGCTGTCGATATCGGCGGCGCGCAGGGCTTCGCCGTCACGTTTCCGCCGGATGAACTCCTGCGGCATCATCTGTTAATAGCCGGCGGCGAGCGTGATCGGCGGACCGCCGCTAAGGACTGACAGGATATCGTCCAGCAAACCGGATGCACCGAAGCGGAACGTCGACGGCATGGCCCAGTCTGGCGCCATGATCGTCTCGGCAAGCCGGAGGTAAAGGGCAGCCTCGGCAACCGAACCGATACCCCCGGCGGGCTTGAACCCGACCTTCCGGCCACTGTCGCGGATGGTCCGCAGCATGACATCCGCCGTTTCCAGCGTCGCATTGACGGCGACCTTGCCGGTCGATGTCTTGATGAAGTCGGCGCCGGCAGCAATCGCCAGTTCGCCGGCGCGCCGGATCAGGCCCGTGTCCTTCAGTTCGCCAGTTTCGAGGATAACCTTGAGGAGAATGGGGCTCGCACATTCGGCACGGATTGCCGCGACCATTTCGGTCACCGCCGGCTCGTCACCAGCAATCAGCTTGCGATAGGGAATGACGAGGTCGATCTCGTCTGCGCCATCGGCGATTGCCTCCCGCGTTTCGGCTGCTACGTCGGCAACCTCCATGTCGCCTGCCGGAAAATTGACGACGGTGGCAATTTTCACCGCATGGTTTGTGCCAAGAATACTGCGGGCGCGGGTAACGAAGCGGGGCCAGATGCAGATTGCCGCGCTGTGGCCAAAAGGCGTCTGGGCGCGCGCGCAAAGCGTGACGATCTGCGTGTCGGTGCAATCGTCTTTCAGGTTGGTCAGATCGAGCAGGGAAAGTGCGAAAGCGGCCGTTTCCCGATGCGTGTGGTCCGTCATATCTCATCTCCTCCGCCGGCGATCATCTGCTTCAGGATCGCCGCGAGACGGGCGCCGCCGATCGGCGCCATATCCTTCGTCTCTTCATGACTGAGTTCACCCCCGGTCATGCCGGCCCCATAATTGGTTATGACGGATGCCGCCGCAACCCGCAGACCAAAGAAACGCGCCAGAATGACTTCCGGCACTGTCGACATTCCGACTGCGTCGGCGCCCAAAACCCGTGCCATGCGGATCTCTGCAGGTGTTTCGAAGCTTGGTCCGGAGAACCACATGTAGACGCCCTGCCCCAACGGGATGCCGCATTTTTTGGCCGCGCTGTGCATGCGCAACGCCAGTTCTGCGTCATAAGCGCTGGTCATGCCGACGAATCGCTTGTCGCTGTCGACACCGATAAGCGGGTTCATGCCGGAATAATTGATGTGGTCGGTGATCTGCATAACCGCGCCCGGCGGAAGCTCCTGCCGCAACGAGCCGGCGGAATTTGTCAGGATCAACTCCTCGATGCCGAGACCGGCAAGGACCTCGATGGGCACGCGCATGGCGTTTGCGTCGCCCTTTTCATAGTAGTGGACACGACCGGAGAGCATGATCACAGGCTTGCCGCCCAGCGAGCCCACGACGACTTCGCCGGCGTGGCCGGAGACACCGCTGACCGGGAAGCCCGGCAGATCGCCATAAGCAATCCGCACGACATCATCCAGCTCCTCCACGAGGGCTCCGAGGCCGGAACCAAGGATGATACCGGTACGCGGTGTCTGGCCACCCAGCCGGTCGCGCAAGAGACTGATAAGGGCGCCGGTCATCCGAGGATATCGGTCTCGAAGCTGAAGGGTAGGAGCTCCTCCATCGTCATGGTCTTCTGGACGCCGGCCTCGTCGCAGAGGTAGATTTTCGTCCCCTTGCCGGCAAACTCGGCGATCTTCTGGCGGCAACCGCCACAGGGCGGGCAGAGCGCAAGTTTCTCGGCAATCACCGCCATCTCGACGATCTTTCTGCCTCCGCCCATGATCATCATGCTGATCGCAGTCGGCTCGGCGCACCAGCCTTGAGGAAAGGAGATGTTCTCGATGTTGGCGCCGGCATAGACCTTTCCGTCATCGGCACGGATGGCGGCGCCGACCGGGAACTTCGAATAGGGCACATGAGCGTGGGTCATGGCCGCGCGGGCGGCTTCAAACAGATCGTGCGACATTCTATCGCTCCTTGGTATAGGGCACGCCACCGGCCTTCGGCGGGCGGGCGACGCCAATGAAGCCTGCAAGCAGGATGCAGGTGAGGATGTAGGGCAAGGCCTGGAAAATCTGTACCGGCACCTGGCCGATCAGCGGCACGGACTTGCCCTGCATGAAGTTGGCGAAAGCATCGAGGAAGCCGAACAGCAGGCAGGCAAACATGACAGGCACAGGCTTCCACTTGGCGAAGATCAATGCGGCCAGAGCGATGTAACCCTTGCCGGCCGACATGTCCTTGATGAAGGCTGCGGACTGGGCAATCGACAGATAGGTGCCGGAAAAGCCGCAGAGAATGCCGGCGCAGATGACAGCACGGTAGCGCAGCCAACTCACCGAAATGCCGGCCGTATCGACGGCACCGGGATTTTCACCGACGGCGCGCAGCCGCAATCCGAACCGGGTGCGATAGAGGATCCACCACGAGACCGGCACGGCCACGAAGGCGAGGTAGGTCAGGCTGTTATTGCCGGACAGGACGTCAGCATAGAGCGGGCCTATCACCGGGACGCTGCGGATCTGATCGGCACCGGGCAGGATGATCGGCGAGAAACGGCCATCGCCGGAAACCTGCGGCGTACGCCCGCCCTGGCCGAACCACGCCTGGCCGAGAACGATGGTAATACCTGCGACAAAGAAGTTGAGGGCGACGCCCGACACGATCTGATTGCCCCGGTTGGTGATCGAGGCAAAGCCGTGCACGAGACTAAGCGCGACCGAGGCGGTGATGCCGCCGGCCAGGCCGGCCCAGGCCGAGCCGGTAAGATAGGCAATGCAAGCGGCCGCAAAGGCAGAGGCCAGCATCTTTCCCTCAAGCCCGATATCGAACACGCCGGCCCGTTCGGAGAAAAGACCTGCCAGTGCCGTGAAGATCAGGGGAACCGAGAGACGGACAGTGGACCCGATGATGCTGATGAGGACGTCGTAATAATCCATGATGCTATCCTCCCGTCCTGGCGATTTTTTGATAGATGCGCACCAGCGCCGGGCGGAACATGTATTCCAGCGCACCGGCAAACAGGATGACGAGACCCTGGATGACCAGGATCATTTCGCGTGTGATGTTCGGCATGTCGAAAGAAAGCGCATCTCCACCCTGGTAGAGGATGCCGAACAGCAGGGCTGCGAGGATAATGCCGACGGGATGATTGCGCCCCATCAGCGACACGGCAATACCGACGAAGCCGGCGCCACCGACGAACTCGACCTGCAGGCGGGCGGAAGCTCCCATCACTGGGTTTAGCGCCATCATGCCGGCGAGACCGCCCGAGATTAGCATGGCGATGATGACCGTACGGGCATAGGGAATGCCGGCGTAGATGGCAGCCGACGGGCTGATGCCGAGGGTCCGCATCTCGTAGCCAAGCTTTGTGCGCCAGATCAGCAGCCAGACGAGAAAGCACATCACCAGTGCGATCAGGAAGGAGACGTTGAAGGGTGCCGCGCCGATGGTCGAGCCGAACATCTCGATCAGCCATCCGAGCTTCGGTAACTGTCCCCCTTCGAGGAAGGTGCGCGTTTCCGGCGCCATCTTTCCGGGCACGATAAGAATATGCGCGAGCAGATAGACCATAAGCGCCGAACAGATGTAGTTGAACATGATGGTCGTGATGACGATGTGGCTGCCACGCTTGGCCTGCAGCCAGGCAGGAATGAGGGCCCAGGCTGCGCCGAAAATTGCAGCACCCACCACCGCGAACGGCATGGTTACGTACCACGGCACATAGCGGTCGAGCGCCAGTGCCACCAGCGCACAGCCAAGGCCGCCGAAATAGGCCTGACCCTCGGAGCCGATATTGAACAAGCCGGTGTGGACAGCGACGGCGACGGACAGCCCTGTGAAAATGAAGCTGGTCGCATAGAAAAGCGTGAAACCGATGCCCTCGCCGTTTCCAAGCGCGCCCTGGAGCAGCAGCACAAGGGCTTGTACAGGGTCTTCGCCGATGATCCAAACCACAATCCCGGAAATCAGGAAGGCGAGCAACAGGTTCATGACTGGAATCAACCCGTAGGTGATCCAACTGGGGAGGCGGACGGATGCAGTACTCATTCAGGCCTCACGCGGCAATACCGGCCATCATCAGGCCGAGGGTCTGTTCACCGGCATCAGCCGTCTTCTCGCCGACCACATGGCCGGCGAACATCACCAGGATACGATCCGACAGTGCGCGGACTTCATCCAGTTCTACCGAGACCAGCAAGACGCCCTTGCCCGCATCGCGCATCTCGATGATGCGGCGATGGATGAACTCGATGGCGCCGATATCGACGCCACGTGTCGGTTGGCCGATCAGGAGCATCTTCGGATCACGCTCGATCTCGCGAGCAACCACGATCTTCTGCTGGTTGCCGCCGGAGAAATTGGCGGTGCGCAGCCGGGGATTTGGCGGTCGGATGTCGTATTTCTCAATCTTCAGCGCCGCGTCCTTGCGGATCGCCTCGAGGTTCATGAATGGACCGGTGCTGTAGGCCGGGTCCCGATGATACCCCAGGATGGAATTCTGGTACTCCTCGAACGGCAGCACCAGGCCCATGTGATGGCGGTCTTCCGGAATATGCGCCAGTCCCAATGCCCTAAGATGGGCCGGGTCGACCTTGTCGATGGTCTTGCCATGCAGCAGGATTTCGCCCGAAGTCGGCTTGCGTATCCCCGCCAGCGCCTCCAGCAACTCCGACTGGCCGTTGCCGGCCACACCAGCGATACCGACGATCTCACCGGCACGGACATCGAATGAAACATTGTCGACCATGGTAACGCCACGACCGTCCTTGACCGTGAGATTGCGCACCGACATGACGATCTCGCCCGGATTGGCGGCGCCTTTCTCTACCCGCAGGAGGACGCGGCGGCCGACCATCAGTTCAGCCAGCTCCTCGACGGTGGTGTCGGCAGTCGTGCGCGTCGCAACCATCTCGCCGCGACGCATGACCGACACCGTATCAGTGATCGCCATGATCTCTCGCAGCTTATGGGTGATCAGAAGCACCGTCTTACCCTGGTCGCGCAGGACGCGGAGAATTCTAAACAGGTGGTCAGCCTCTGCCGGCGTCAGAACACCGGTCGGCTCGTCGAGAATGAGGATCTCGGCACCGCGATACATGGCCTTGAGGATCTCGACGCGCTGCTGCAGCCCGACGGGGAGCTCCTCGATCAGCGCATCCGGATCGACATCAAGGCCATAGTCCGTCTCCAGCCGCTTCAATTCGGCGCGCGACGCTGCCACGCCCTTGGCAAGCAAGGCGCCGCCCTCGGCGCCGAGCATGACGTTCTCGAGGACCGTAAAATTTTCGACCAGCATGAAATGCTGATGCACCATTCCGATGCCGACATCGATGGCGGCTTGGCTGTCGCGGATGGTGACCGATTTGCCGTTGACACGGATCTCGCCGCTATCGGCTTGATAGAATCCGTATAGGATCGACATGAGCGTCGATTTCCCTGCCCCGTTTTCGCCGATGATCCCGTGGATGGTGCCCTTGGCGACGGTCAGGTCTATGTTTTTATTGGCGTGTACGGCACCGAACTTCTTGTCGATACCCACAAGCTCGATGGCAGGCGGTTGGCTCACTATACTGCTCCAGAAACGGCACGTCCGGATATGAAAAGGGCGTATGGCGGCTCGCCATACGCCCTTCCGTCAACTCATTTCGGGCAGGTGTTGTCGGCCGTGTAGTCGTGAACGGTGACCTTGCCGGATACGACATCGGCCTTGGCCTTGTCGACGGCAGCCAGCATTTCAGCGGTTACCAGCGGCTTGTTGTTGTCATCCATGGCAACGGCGACGCCGTCTTCCTTCAGGCCAAGATGCTGGGCACCGGGCGTGAACTTGCCGTTCTTGGAGTCCATGAAGGCGTCGTAGACTGCAAGATCGACGCGCTTAACGACCGATGTCAGAACCGAACCGGGATGCAGGTAGTTCTGGTTCGAGTCGACGCCGATCGAAAGCTTCTTGTTGTCGGCAGCCGTCTGCAGGACGCCGAGACCGGTGGCACCGGCAGCCGCGTAGACCACGTCCGCACCCTGATCGATCTGGTTCTTGGTCAGTTCGCCGCCGCGCACCGGATCGTTCCAGGCTGCGCCTGTCGTGCCGGTCATGTTCTGCAACACTTCGATCTTCGGATTGGTCGCACGCGCGCCCTGCTCGTAGCCACATTCGAACTTGCGAATCAGCGGAATATCCATGCCGCCGATGAAGCCGATCTTGCCTGTCTTCGAAGACATGGCAGCCATGACGCCGGCAAGGTACGAGCCTTCATTTTCCTTGTACATAACTGAACGGACGTTCGGCAGGTCGACCTGGTCGTCGATCAGGACGAACTGGGTCTTTGGAAATTCTGCGCCGACCTTCTGCAGTGCCGATGACCAGGCAAAGGAAACTGCGATAACCGGATTGAAGCCCTTGCTGGCAAAGTTGCGCAATGCCTGTTCACCCTGCGTATCGCCGCTTGGCTCGAAGTCACGGTAAGCGATGCCGGTTTCCTTCTTGAACTTCTCGGCGCCATTGTAGGCCGCTTCATTGAAGGATTTATCGAACTTGCCGCCTGTGCCATAAACGATTGCCGGCTTGATATCCGCAGCGAGAGCCGACGCCGACATCGCGGCCAAGGCAAAAAGGGTCAAAACAGATTTTTTCATTAGCGCAGCCCTGTTGTTGCTATGATGGGGTCCTCCCGCAAGCCCGTTTTCCGGGACATGTCTGCGGAACCGCCGACCTCCCCCGAGGCCTGGCTTGGGCGCATCCTTGCATGCTGACATCTAAAATTCATCAGAAATTTTTCAGTTGGTAAAGATTTGTGAGAACTGCCGAAAAGGCAGCTTGGCTGGCTGATTTTTGACCGCAGAGGACGCTAATATGCGGCTTTTCTAGTCATTGGGATGCTATTCCACGCCAAACGCGCTGGACCATAGCCTTCGATATACCATCCATGAAACGAGGATTTTGGCCTTATCGGGCTTACTCTGGACGGCTTAAGCCAAATACCGGCCCGTGGCCGGGACCCGCCTGTAGCCCACCATCCACAGCAGCAACGATGCCGCGAGGAGCACGGCAAAGGCCGGCTGCGACAAAGACCACTCTACGGCTGGCAGATAGAATTTTCCACCGCCGTCCCCGGCCGGCATTGCCGATTGCAGCTGCTCGAAGGTGGAAGGGCTGAAGCTCTTCCAGAGATCGGCGAAGGATGTGATGACTAGGGACGAGGAGGCGACCGAGCGGATGGAATCGATCGTTCCTGCGATCGTTGCCATGACCAGGCAGACGAGGCTTCCCAAGCGCAACAGAAAAAGCATTCGATTCCTCCAATGGCCCGGATCCAGCGGTCAATGGCCTACTGCCTCCGACTTGGCCACCCCCTGCCATGGATATGTCAGAGCCGCTATCTGCGCAATATGCATTGGAGGACGGTTTGTGCAGAGAAGTCGAAAATACTCTTGCTTATGGGGTTGATCCCCGCGCGTTCCTCGGTATATATCGCGCCGTTCCCACGATTGCTCCTTTACCGGATGCGAAGTGCAGATGGACAGGTGGCCGAGTGGTTTAAGGCGCACGCCTGGAACGCGTGTGTGCGTGAAAGCGTACCGTGGGTTCGAATCCCACCTTGTCCGCCATCCCTTCGATTGATGGCATTGTCGATACCCGGTGAGGTGCGAGCTGCCGGGGGCGACATCGGAGACTGACATGGCCGCGCGCGACCGCTTTTCAAAAAAGCTCATCTGTCCTCAATGCGGACATTCCGGTTTTGCCGAAGCATCCGAGGACGACGACCGCAACCGGAAAACCCCTGGTTTTGCGATCGATGTGATGCCGCGTGGCTTCTACGAGCAACGTGCCTCGAAATTTCAGGAAAGCTCGATCATCCGCTGCCATTGCGGCCGCAAATTCCCTTTCCGCGCCATCACGGAGCCAGCTCACAATTGATGGAAGCCCAGCGTCGTTCACACACTCCGTAGGGGTACGCGGCCTATCCCAGCAGAACAAATGTCGGACTGTTGTCTTTCAATTGTACCCCTGTCGCCTGCATGCGGAAAGCTTCCTCGATCAACCAGACCAGCTTGTGGGCCGCTTCCCCGAAAGACAGACCGCCGGGCCGGATGTTAGAGACGCAGTTGCGGTCGGCATCGCTCTTTCCGACGCGCGGATCGAAGGTCAGATAGGCGCCGATGCTGTCGGGAGACGACAAGCCAGGCCGCTCGCCGATCAGCATCAGCACGCAGCGGACACCGAGCGCCACCCCGACCTCGTCGCCAAGAGCAACGCGGGCATTGCGCGCGATGGCAACCGGCGAGACCGTCAGCTGTTTGACGCGCAATATCGGCGACAATGCCCTCAGCAAAGGTTCGACATTGCGGTGGATGGCAGTGGCTGACAAACCATCGCCGATGACGATGCCGATATCCGCGCCTTCTTGCCGATCGGCGAAAAGGATGGCCCGACTCTCGTCTGCAAGCCGCCGTCCGAGGTGCGGCCGCCGCAGATAACTTTCGCGGCTGGGCGCAGCACTTTCCACGAGCAACGGCTCGAGCCCCATCGACTTGACAATGGCCGCTACGGCATCGGCGTCGAATGCCAGATGCACCGCGTCCTTTGCCTGTGCATGGGCCAGACCGAAATTCAGAACTTCCGATGTCGGCAACGACGCGCCGGCGCGGCCGAGCGCTATGCGGGCGGTGGTGTGGCTCTTCAGCCCGGCCCAACCATCGATGTTGGCAAGCGAGGCGCGACGTCCGGCCGGGATGTCACCATTGCTCATGCTGCCGCTCCCATCATCGTATCTTCGGCAAGCGACATCAACGCGTTGTTCGAAGCGCTTTGCGACAGAAGCCGGCCATCGGCATCGCTGATACCGCTGCTTTGCAGCCATGACTCGAATTCAGGAGCCCGTTTGAGGCCCAGAAGTTCGCGTACATAAAGCTGATCGTGAAACGACGTCGACTGATAGTTCAACATGATATCGTCGGCACCGGGAACACCGATGACGAAATTTACGCCGGCCGTCGCCAGCAGGGTCAGCAGCGTGTCCATGTCGTCCTGGTCGGCATCTGCGTGGTTGGTGTAGCAGATGTCGGCACCGATCGGCAGGCCCATCAACTTGCCGCAGAAATGATCTTCCAGCCCCGCGCGAATGATCTGCTTTCCGTTGTAGAGATATTCCGGGCCGATAAAACCGACCACCGTGTTGACCAGAAGTGGCTCGAACTGCCGGCAGACGGCATAGGCGCGGGCCTCCATCGTCTGCTGGTCGACGCCGAAATGGGCATCCGCAGACAAAGCCGACCCCTGGCCGGTCTCAAAGTACATGCAATTGTTGCCGACAGTGCCTCGGTTCAGGGATCGCCCGGCGTCCAGTCCCTCCTGCAGCACTTTAAGATCTATGCCGAACGAGCTGTTGGCCTTCTGGCTACCGGCCACCGACTGGAAGATCAGGTCGACCGGCGCGCCGGCATTGATCATCTCTATCGAAGAGGTCACATGCGTCAGGACGCAGGTCTGCGTCGGGATCGAGAAGCGCTCGATCAACTCGTCGAGCATCCGCAGGATGCCGGAGAGGACTGCGGGATTGTCGCTGGCGGGATTGATACCGATCACGGCATCGCCACAGCCGTAGAGGAGCCCGTCGATGGTCGAGGCGAGGATGCCTTTGAGGTCATCTGTCGGGTGATTGGGCTGCAGGCGCACTGCCATCCTGCCGGGAAGTCCCAGCGTATTGCGGAAGGCCGTCGGCGTGTTGCATTTCTTGGCGGCGAGAATCAGATCCTGATTGCGCATCAGCTTCGAGACTGCCGCTGCCATCTCCGGTGTCACGGCAGGCGCGATGGCCTTCAAGGCTGCCGGTGTCGCCTGTTCGGACAGGAGCCAGTTTCTGAAATCGCCCACCGTTAGGCTGGCGATCGGTCGAAAGGCATCGGCATCATGGCTGTCGATAATCAGCCGCGTGATCTCGTCATTCTCATAAGGAATGACGGCCTCGTTCAGGAAGATGGGGAGCGGCAGGTCGGCGAGGCACATCTTGGCAGCGAAGCGCTGGACATCCGACTGAGCCGCGATCCCCGCAAGAGCATCACCAGATCGAGCAGGCGAGGCCACGGCCAGGACATCCTTCAGACCGTCGAACCGAAAGCGCTGGCCGCCGGCCGTCATCGTATAAGCCATAAGTTCGCGCCCCGGACTTCTATCAAGATTAAGGCCGACAGTAGCGTCCACCCTAGGCCAAGGGAAAGACTGCCATATGCGGGGCTGATATGCATAAAATGTAGAGCCGCTGTAATCTGGACCCCAATATGCCTATTTAGAGGGCATCAGATCTAAAACAATTCAGAAATGCGTCACCCGCATCTTGCGGGTCAGCCATTCATTTGCGGCCGATCAGTCGCAGCCTTCTTGCCAGCCGGGCAAAGTCGCTTTGCAGAACGGGCGGAACCACGTCGGTGGGCTTCGGCGCCTTGCCGATGATCTGCCGGCGTCCCTTGGCGGAAAAGGGCTGGGCGAGTTGGGCACGAAATCCCTTGGCGACCTTGCCACTGATGCCGATATCAACGGACGACGGGCGGGGCGGATTATAGTAGGTGCCGAAGATCTGGTCCCAGAGAACAAGGTTTTCGCCGTAATTCGTGTTGCCTTCGGCGAGCAGCCTGGAATGGTGCCAGCGGTGAAGGCGCGGCGTGCTGAGTATCCAGTCGAGCGGACCGGTTCTGACATCGATGTTGCAATGGGTCAGCAGCCCGACAAAGGCGGTGACCGCACCGATCCACAGGAAGACAGGCAGCGGCGCGCCGAGCAGGTAGAGCGGGATCTGGCTGAGCGCGATTTTCAGCAGTGAATCGATGAAGTGAAAACGGCCGGTGTTGATGACCCAGAGGCGCTCGACGCTGTGGTGCAGCGCGTGGAAACGCCAGAGCGACAGGTTTTCGTGGGCAACCCGGTGGGCGATGTAGAGGCCGAATTCGGCGACGATCAGCCCGAGAATAACCTGCAGAAACAATGGTGCATTATGGGGCCAGAGAAACGTCGGCGGACTGAACAAAGGCTGGGCGACGGTGGCGACGGCCATTGGAAAGGAGGTGCCGATGGCTGCAACGATCTGGACGCCACCCTTGTTGAGCAGCGTATGGGCGAAATCGTTGAAAGTCTCGCCGTCCCGACGCAGCCAGGTCTGCTCGTAGGGCATCAAGCGTTCGGAAAGACTGATGAGAATAACGACCGTCAGATAAACGACGTTGAACCATAACAGCGGAACCGAGGTCTTGAAGGCGAAATAGGAGCCGATCAGACCGCCGATGAAAAAGGACGGCCACAGCAGGCTGGAGATCGTCGTATAGATCAAGCCATGGGCTTTTCGGTCCATCTCGGTCGCGGCAGTCTCGGGCGCAAATGTCATCTTTTCATCGTCCTCGGTCCTGCATCGCTTGCGATCAATTCCTATACCGAAGAAATCCCATTTTCAAAGGCCGCACCCTCACGCCAAGCCGATCTAACACATTTTTGATCGACGCCCGATGTGCGAAAGCCACGACTCTCCCGGCGAGGTAGCACCTGGGTTTTCTGACCGGCACCAGAGGCTGCCAATTATCTACCGAGTTCGCGCGGGGCAATCTTCGAGCGGGCCGTGAAAATCAGCACCAGAAGCGTCATCGCGTATGGCAGGATCGAAAAGACCTCGTTCGGCAGGAAACCCATACCGCTCTGGGCCCTGAGGCCAAGGCTATCGAAGAAGGCAAACAGGAATGCACCGAGAACGGCGCCAACTGGCGACCAGCGGCCGATGATCACGACTGCCAGGGCGACATAGCCTCGGCCGTTGGTGAGGCCATCGTTGAAAGAGCCGAGAAAGCCGATGGTGATCGCTGCGCCACCGAGCCCCATGAGGGCGGCACCGACGATGATGGCAACCATTCGCACGCGATCGGTATCGATGCCGCGAACAGCGGAAGCAGCCGCCCCGTCGCCGACAGCTCGCAGGACGAGGCCGACGCGCGTGAAATTCATCAGCCATATGGCAGCTATGAGAAGGACCAGTGCAGCGTAGGTTATGAGGTTCTGCTTGAACAGGATGGGGCCGATAAAGGGCAGGTCGCTGAGGAAAGGTATGGTGATATTGGGCGCCAGCGGCACGAACATCATGCTCTGGCCTGAAGGCTGCCAAAGCTGGAACAGAAATGAAGTGAGCCCGGAGCCTATCAGCGAAATCGCGATCCCGGTGATGATCTGGTTGGCCCCACCTTTGACCACGGACAAGGCGATCACCGACCCGTAGAGGGTGCCCGTAATAACGGCTCCCAGCAGCCCGCCCTGCCAGCCGGCGATACTGGCGCAGACCACCGCGCTGAAGGCGCCGGCAGTCATGATGCCATCGATGCCAAGATTGATCGTGCCGCTTCGTTCAGTAATCATCTCGCCGAGCGCCGCGAGGAAGATCGGCGTCGCCAGCCGAAGGGTGCCGCCAAGGACGATTTGCCAGAAGACCAGATCGGACCAGCTCATGGATTGGCTCCTGCGGCTTCGGACGCCGGTTTCTTTTCCATGGGTGGCGCTGCGCTCGCTGTACGGACATTTTTACCAACTGCGAGGGTCACGGCCAGCAGGACAAAACCTTGGGCGACGATGGCAATCGCCGCCGGCACCGACGTGCCAATCTGCATGCCCTGCGCGCCCGTCGATAAAGCGCCGAAGAGGATTGCCGCAACGACGATGCCGAGTGGATTGAGGCCACCAAGGACGGCCACGAGAATACCGGAAAATCCGAGCCCGCCATCGACGCTTGGATACAGTGTGTGGGCGACGCCCGCCACCTGGATCCAGCCGGCAAGCCCGGCGGCAGCGCCCGAAAACAGCATCGGCCTGACCACGGCCCTTGCCGGCGATAGGCCGAGGCGCGCGGCGAGGTGTGGTCGGCTGGCGAAGAGGGAATAGACAAGGCCGGAACGCGTTCGGGTCCAGAACCACAGGGCGACCGCCAGAACCAGAACGGCCAAAACGCCGAGGTGCAGCCGCGTGCCATCGACAAGAGTCCCGATCAGCGCATTGTCCGGCAACGCATCGCTGCGCGGTGTCGCGGTCTGCATCGATGAACGCAACGGCCCTTTCAGCACCCAGACAAGCCCATAGCCTGCAATGTAATTCAACAGCAGTGTCGACAGGATTTCGTTGACGTGCATGTAGGCGCGCAAGAGAGCGGGCAACAGGGCAAAAAGCAAACCTCCAGCCATGCCGGACAGGCAGCCCAGGATCAAAAGCACGGGCGCACTTGCACCGGCATTGGCTTGGATGACCGCCGTGGAGAGTGCCGCGCCTGCCACCAGTTGGCCCTGCGAGCCGATGGTGAACAAGCCGGATCGGAGCGCCGGCATGACGCCGAGGGCGACGATGGCAAGCGGCGTCGCCGTCACCAGCGTTTCGGCAAGGACATAGGGTTCGCCGAAAGCCCCACTGAAGAGGGCCGCGATCGCATCGAGCGGATTGGCACCGGCGAGCGCAATCAACAGCGCCAGGGCAACCGCGACCAGCACGATAGCAAGGATCGCCCTCTTTTGAAGCGTTGTCGGTTTCAGCAGTTGCGAGATCATTGGTAAAGGCCCGGATCGGGTTCCCATCCGGTCAGCACGTGGCGCCCGATCTCGGCATATTTCCAGGATACCGGGTCGTGCAGGGACAGGATGCGGGCATTGCGCCAATGGCGATCGAAACCATTTTTGCGGCCTGCGGCACGCGTCCCCATCAGCGTGAAGATTTCTGATGTTGCCTCGAGTGCCGCCTTGTTGGCGGCGGCCTTTGCCGCATAGACCGGGATGGCAAGTTCCGTCCGGCTGACCTCCCCGCGCTCGAAGGCATCTAGCAGATCGGCCGCCATCAGCATAAGTGCGTAGGCTGCAGAGAGGCCTGCAGTCAATTCGCCCATGATCTTGCGCGTGTGCGGATCGTCGGCAGCATTGTCGACGCCGGCCGATGGCCACGGGCGACTGCTTGAGGCCACAAAGCCCGCCGCCTCGCGCAAGGCGGCAATCCCAACTCCGATCATGATGGCTGCAAAGCCGACCTGATAGCGAAGCGATGCGTGGGGAGGCGAAAACAGGCCGGGAATGGTAGCGTTCCAAAGAGGGTCAGTCTTGACGTTGTCGAAGGTGATCGTGCCCGAATCGGTGCCGCGCTGGCCGAGGGCATCCCAATCGCGGTGGATGGTAATGCCCGGAGCCGTTGGCGGGATCAGGTTGAGCTGCATGCCGGCCAGAGGATTGGCGGCAACGCCCGGAGCTGCCGCATTGTAGGCCCAGGTTGCGATGTAGTCGGCTCCAGCCGCGCCAGTCGTGTATATCTTGCGTCCGTGAACGATAAATCCGCCGTCGGTCGCTGGCGTTGCCGTCGTTGTCATGGGGTCGTCGACCTTGCGGCCGGCCTCCGCCACGGCAAGCCCGATGATGGCGTTATCCTCGACGATGGCGCGTGACAGGCGTGGCTTCAGATCCGCCGGGCAATAGGTCAGGATTTCGCGGACGATCTCGTCATGCACCTTGTAGATTTGGGCGACTGCGGAATCGGCGATGGCGATACGCAACTGCGCCTCCATGGAGACGCGATGGGGCATGGCGCGTCCCCCGAAAGCGACGGGGACGACGGATTTCAAAAATCCCGAACGTTTCAAGGCTGCGATGGATTTTGTCGGGTACCGACCTACCCGGTCGGTTTCGGCAGCCAAGGGTGCGATCTCGTCGTCCAGCACCGTCTGCAGGGTAAGAAGGTCGGAGATGTATTCCGCCGCGATGCCGTTTGGCGGAAAGGCGGCGCCGAGCAGCGGCGGGAGATTTGTGGGTGCTTTTTGCATACGGCGCCTCAGACCTCCACAGCCTGGAAGCCGACGGCATCCATCATCCTGTGAACCTCGTGAGCATGGCTTGGGCAACGGCAGCATACCATGCCGCCCTCGAGACCCAGGACCAGATCTGTGAACGTCTGCGTTTTCGTTTCGACCAGGCCGCGCTCGGTCAGCCCCAGATCTGGAACGCCGACAAGACCGATAAACGACATGATCAGGAACGGGGCCTGCATCGTGCAGCCGATGGTGCGCGTTGCCGCGTCGCAGGCGAGTGACTGGTCCCGTACCTTCTCCCACGGCTGGTCGCTCATGCAGCCGGCCACCGCCAGCGGCACGCTGGCCAGGACCTGGCCCTCGGCAACTGTTACGTAGCCGCCGCCGATCCGCTCGATGGCGCGTGTCGCCAGCTCCATCTCCTCGTCGGAGGTGCCTACAATCACGAGATTCTGGTTTTCGCAATTGGTAGTGGCGGCAATCGCGCCCCGCTTGAGGCCAAACCCCTTGACGAAACCGACGCCGACCGTCTCGGTGGCGTGGTGGCGGTCGACAATGGCGACTTTCAGGATATCCCGCTCGACATCGCACTGGACGATGCCGTCGATCACATCAAGCTCCGCGTGAAAGGCACGCTTGAAGTAGCCGTCGTACATTTCCATGGCCTGCACCCAGGCCTTGTCGCCCTTTGCTTCCGTCGCAAAGGATTGGGCATCGATATCCGGATGCAGGTAGACAGTGTTGCGCGTGAAAGCCGGCACCGGGTCGGTATTTTCGAAAAGCGGCTGACCGTCGCGAGCCACGATCTTGCCGCCGACGATCACGAGATGAGGCCGTGCTTCGGCGAGATCGGCGACGAGTTGGATATCGGCGAGGCGACTGGGCGTGATCGACCCCAGCAGGTGATCGAGGCGGTAATAGGAAGCGGCAGACAGGGTGGCCATGCGCCACGCCTTCAGCGGCTCGACGCCGCAGGCAATCGCCTGGCGAACGTGATGGTCGATATGTCCCTCACGATCGAGGTCCTCGACCAGCTTGTCGTCGGCGCAGAACGAAATGTGGAAGAGCCCGTCCTTCAGGGCCGGGATATCGGCGAAGACGTGGGGAACGTTGTCGTTCATGCTGCCGGCCATGACGGTCAGCATGGTGCCGAGGCGCAGGCGCTCGACGACATCCTTGGTCATATGGGCGTTGTGGTCGTCGCTGACGCCGCCGGCGAGATAGCTCCACAGGGGCTCGTTTTCCAGCAGTGCCGTATGGCCGGTGATGCGCTTGCCGGCGGTAATCGCTGCAACGGCCTTCCGCGCGGAACTCTCATCGAGATTGAACGGATTGGATTCGCCGAGCGTTGCCGCATCCGGACGCTGGACGCGGGCGGCGATCTGCTCCGTCGTCAGATGAGCGCCACCAAGCTCGAGATCGGGCGCCTGCGGCACCTTGTGGGAGACTTGGCGGAGGATCCGCAGCGGCGTGCTGGTCTCGCCCATGAAGTCGAGGCCTTCCTCGCCCAGCACATTGGCAATACAATTGGCATCGGCCAGGACCAGCGTCGTGCCACGCGGCACCGACAGGCGGGCCAGCTCGCCCGGCACCAACTTGGTATACTCTATGTGCAGATGCGTATCGATAAAGGTCGGCGCGACGAAATACCCTGATGCATCAACGATCTCGTCGGCGTCGAAATAGCCGACCGGCGTCACAGCGGCGATGTGACGGCCGGAAATGACGACGTCGCGCTCCATGACTTCGCCAATATGCAGCGCCAGCACCTTGCCGCCCCGAATAATCATGTCCGGCCTTTCCTTGCCGGCGGCGACAAGGCGCATCCTCATCAGCTCGGCAACAGTCGGGGCAAGGCCAGCTCCGGTCGCCGGAAAATCGATCTTCACATCACTCATAGGGCGGTCTCCAGAGTTTTATTATCGATCATCGCCTGCCCGAGCGCAGTCATGTCCACCTGAGTGTCGAGATCGAATTCGGCGGTGACGCGGCCATTGGCAAGCACGATCATGCGATGGCCCATTTCCAGAAGCTCATCGAGATCGGCCGAAATCACGACGACAGCGGCACCTTCGGCTGCGGCCTTGACGATTGCCGTCCGGATCGACGCGGCGGCGGCAAGATCGAGCCCCTGCGTCGGGCCGTGGGCGATGATGATGCCCGGCTTGCACTCGAGTTCGCGTCCAACCAGCAATTTCTGCAGATTGCCGCCAGACAGCCCTCCCGATGCGAGATCCGGATTGGGCGGCTGGACGTTGAAATCCGCAATAATGGCCTCACCAAGCGCACGCTCGGCAGCGCGGTTGCGCATCGCAAAGCGGCGGAAGCCGGGCTGCCCGAGGCGGAACAGACTGGCATTTTCAGAATTCGCCAGATCGGGCGCAACGCCTTCCAGACGGTCTTCCGGAATGTAGGCAAGCCCAGATGCCGCAGCACGCGCGGCATCGCCGGTGGTGTCCGTGCCATCGAGGCGGATTGTCCCGGCATCGGGTTTTCGCAACCCGGCAAGGCATTGCGCCAATGCCGGCTGCATTGCCCCCGAGACGCCGGCAACCGCCAGGACTTCACCCTGGCGCACTGAAAAAGAGAGCTCGGTCAGGATAGGCTGGCTCTCTCCCCTGACGCCGAGACCCGAGACTTCAAGGCGCTTCCAGTCCGATGTCACAGGCCTACGTGCCGGAGGACGACGATCTCGATCGCCTACCATCAGTCGGGCGATCGCATCGGAATTCAGCCCTGCGGTGACGCCGTCGAGAACGACCCTTCCGGCGCGCAGCACGGTGATATGGTCGGCGCCTTCCATCACCTCCGAGATCCGGTGGGTCACCAGGCCAATCGTCGTTCCACCTGAACAGAGACGACGGATGGTGGCAATGAGTTGCCTGACCTCCACGGGACCGAGAGAAGATGTCGGCTCGTCGAGCAACAGTATCTTTGCCCCGCCGGCAACGGCAGAGACGATCTCTCCCATCTGCCGCTCGGCAAGGCTCAATGACTCGACCGAGACAGTGAGATTGAGCGAGACGCCCATTTCCTCGGCTGCACGCCCAAGCGCGTAAGCGGCCGACTTTCGCTGCAGACGCCAGCCCTTTTCGGCCAGCAGATGGTTTTCAACGATCGTCAATGTCGGAATGAAAGACAGGTTCTGCGGCACGAACGCAATGCCCGCACCGACCGCCTCCCGCCGCGACCATGTGGCAACCGGCACACCATTGCTGATGATAGCTGCCTGGTCTGCCGGAAGGATGCCCGCGATGATCTTGGCAAGGGTAGATTTGCCTGCCCCGTTTTCGCCAACAATAGCCGAAACCTCGCCACGCCGGAGCGTGATCGAGGCCTGGTCGAGCGCCGTCAGCGCGCCGAAGCGCTTGGTGACGGCGTTGGCTATGATCGGGGCAGAGGTCAAACGCATCGTTCCTACTGGAAGAAGTTCGGCAGCTTCACCTTGCCGGAGGCAAGATCGGCAACAAGCGCGTCTACCTGCTTGTTGAGGTCATCCGGCAGCTTTTCGCCGACGGCATTGATCTTCGTCATGACCAGACCCTTGTTGGCGATGCCGGAAACCAGGAATTTCTTTCCGAAAGTGCCTGCCTTGATGTCGTCGACATAGGTCTTGTAGGTCGGGTACATATCGAGCACGATGCTGGCGACATTGACCTTGGCGGCATTTCCGCCGGCTTCGCCGGTGACGCCGATGGTCACGGCCCCGTCCTGCACGGCGGCGGCAGCCACGCCATTGCCGATCCCGTCGCCGGACGTCCAGACGAGCTTTGCGCCTTGGGCGATCATGCCGCGGGTGACCTCGGCGGCCTTCTGCGCATCGTCGAACGAGCCAGTGTAGGTTTCGATCGTCTTTGCAGCCGGATTACCTTCCTTCAGTCCCTGCTTGAAGCCGTTATGCGACGCCTTGACGAAAGCGAGCTCCGGTCCGCCGACCATTCCGACGGTCTCGACGCCGGCCATCTTGCCGGCAATGAAGCCTCCGAGATAACCCTGCTGGCCGAAGTCGTAAGTCCAGCCATCGGCATTCGGCAAAAGGCGATCGGCGAGATCGGGACCTCCAGAGGCGGCAAAATGCACCTTCGGGTAATCCTTGGCTATCTTCAGGATCGGCTCGGAGAGCTCGATGCCGTGGCCGATGATGAGGTCGTAGCCCTTCGCGGCGTATTGACGGATCACCGGCTCGGACTGGCTCGGATCGGCCATCGCTTCACGCAACTCGAACTTGATGTCGCCGCTCTTCTGCAGCTTCTCAGCCGCCTCGCGCGCCACCTGGTTGAACGAGCCATCATTGGCATGGCCCGGAACCAGCAACACGACTTTCAGCGGATCAGCAAAGGCGGTGGAGGCAAAAAGCCCGGAGACAGTCAGGGCTGCGGCGAGGCCGAGAGTGCGAAGGGAAATCATGAAGCGTTATCCTTTGGGAGGAGGGAGGATCGTGAGGCTGCAGGCTCGGAGGACGTGATCTGGATGCGCAAAGAGACTGGATCGAGAGACGGACCGTCGAAACGGTGACTGGTGCGATGTTTCTCGGCAATCGCCGCACCGCTTCGGATTTCGAAGCAGGGATCGAGGATCGGATCCTTGATCGACAGTTGCTCGCCCGGAATGCAGACGACCTCAAATGCTCCGTAGGCCTCTGGCATGGCGGTGCCGTGCAGCAGGCCGCGTCTCGATGCCGACAGCAGTGCCGCGCCGGAGAGGAAGCCAGCTGGCCGGCTCACTTGACGGCAATCCATGCCGACCGGGCAGATGGCATGAGTTACGACCCCATCGTCAGAGACACTGACCACCTCCACAGAACGCTCCATCCACGCGGGCGCTCCACCCCGGATGGTGAAAATATTACCTGCGCGGGCGATATCGATGGCGGCGAGATAGGTCGGCTCGTTCTTTACGCCCGACAATGTAAAATGCTGCGGCAGCGCCCTTGCCCATGCGGCAAGATCGAGTTCGGCCGCCTGCGCCTGTCCGCAGCTAAATGCCAGCAGGAAGCCGAATACCGCGCCGCGCGCTACCATGCGCTGAGATCCTTCAGCAGGCGGGCCTTTATGTCGGTATTGGCGAAGGAAGCATTGATGGAGGTTGCAGCCACGGCCCGGCAGGTTTCCTTGTCCCAGCCGTAGGCCGCCGCACAGCCAGCTATCTCATCCGGAAGATCTGTCGCCAGCAATGCGGGATCGTCGGTGTTGACAGAGACGGGGACGCCGGCCTTGCGCAGCCGTTCCAGCGGGTGGGCGCCAAGGTTGGGATAGAGCCCCAGTGTCAAGTTCGACGTGGGGCATACGCCCAGCGCGATCTGGCGGTCGACGAGGATCGTCATCAGTTCCGCATCTTCGATAGCGCGAACCCCGTGGTCGATACGGTCGGCTTCCAGCAGGAAAATGGCATCCCTGACGCCATCAGGGCCGCTGGATTCACCCGCATGCGCTGTGCGCTTCAGGCCGATCCTGCCGGCGAGCCGGAAAGCTTCGGCAAATTTCTCGCCGGTCCTGCCCGCCGCAGCCTCGTTGCCATCGACCGAAAGCGCTACGACCCGTGGGTGGCGCAAGCGGCCCAGTTCCTCGACCACTTCGATAGCCTCCGCCGCACTCTGCTGGCGCAGCAGGCTGATGCAGAGGCCGACGGGCGGCAGGCCATCCGCTTCAGCAGCAGCAAAGCCCGCGTCAAGCCCGTGGATCATGCCACCGAGGTTTCCCTGCCACGCACTCCAGTGGGTCGGATTGACAATGACATCGGCATATCCGGTGCCTGCATCCCGCATTCGCTCGCAAAAGGCGTAGGCCGCCCTCGCCAGCTGCTCCTGCGTACGGCAAAGGCCACAGATGAAATCGAGAAAGTCTAGAAAGTCGGAGAGGCCGTCGAACTTAAGCAGTTCGGCCTCGGGACGCGGTAGAGGCACGTTGTTTTCAGCGGCCAGACTGACAATCGTCGCCGTGTCAAAACAGCCTTCAAGATGAATGTGGATCTCTGCCTTGGGCAAAGTTCTGAAGTTCAGCGGCACGCGTGTTTCCGATGCGATGGATACTCTTGCGAGCAAGAGAATTTCACCGGTATACGTGCTGAACAAGAATTGATTTGCGCATGCACCGTGCGAAAAAACGCAACGCTCAGATCTGCGAGCCCGCCCGACTGGGCTGGCGGATAGAACGCAGGCTTTCGTCGACCAGATCGATCATCATCTGGGCCGCTGCCGAGGTTGGTCGATTGATCGGAGCACAGATGGCGAGAATCTCGTCTTCGATGTTGCGGTCCTCGATAGTGGCGAAAGCCAGCTCTCCGCGCACCAGCTCTCCGTAGACATCGAAAATGCTCAGCACAGCCATGGTTTGCCCCAGCTTGACCATAGACTTGATAAGGGCGATCGAGTTGGTGCTGACCATGCCGGCAAACTCGACCCCAAGGTCGACGAAAGCCTTGTCGATGAATTCGCGGATGCCAAGAGACTGGTCTGGCAAGACAAAGCCATACTGCAAGCAGTCAGCCAATCGGAGGCTTTGAGACAGCGCAAGCGGATGGTTTGCCGCCATGACCAGCCCGGGACGTGCATTTAGCAGCCGAACGGCATCCGACGCTATCCTGTGCGGCGGATTGAACAGCAGCGCGAAATCGAGTTCCTTGAGATTGAGCTTGCGCAGCAGTTCGTCTGTGCCGCCGATCAGTACGCTGACTTCAATAAGCGGATTGACGCTGTGGAGCTTCTTGATCACGTCCGGAAGAAGTGTATTGCCGAAGCACTCCATTGCCCCGATCGTGATGGAGCCGCGACGCTGGCCCTTGAGGTCACGCAATTGTCCCTCCGCACGCTCCTGTTCCCGCCGCCATCGCCGGATGTCGGCCAGCAAGCGCTCGCCTGCAGCCGTTGGCCGGATTCCTCGCGGCAGCCGCTCGAACAGTGGAAGTCCAATGTCTTCCTCGAGCCGGAGGATCTGCCGGTTGATCGCCGATGCAGAAAGGTTGAGACGTTCGGCGGCCCGTCTAAAAGAGCCTGCACGCGCCACGGCGTCCAGCAGCAACGCGGCCTGGGAGATAAGCTGCATGCGGATATCCCCTTCAGGAGCGTTGCGTTTATTCGCACGATAGCATCGAAAATGGGTTCTTGTCAGCCAGCGGACGATCACCGAAAGTATCTTCATCGTTCGTGAAGGAATATTGCATGACAGACCAAGCCTTCTGGGCAGCCAATGACGAGCGCCTGCTGCGGCATGCCTTTGCGGTTGCAAGCCGGGCCCGGAGCAATGGAAACCATCCGTTCGGGGCAATCCTCGCCGGGCCTGATGGCACGGTGCTGTTGGAACAGGAGAACGCCTTTAATCCGACGCAGGACATGACCGGCCATGCCGAGCGCGTTCTGATGACACGGGCGTCGCAGGCCTACCGGCCCCAGTTTCTGGCAGACTGCACGATGTATACCTCCGCCGAGCCCTGCGCCATGTGTTCCGGTGCAGCCTATTGGGCCGGCGTCGGCCGTGTCGTCTATGGCCTCAGCGAAAGTCAGCTGAAGGATATCACCGGAAACCATCCGGAAAACCCAACGCTTGATCTCCCTTGCCGCACCGTCTTTGCGGCCGGCCAGCGGAAAGTTGTGGTCGTCGGGCCTCTCCTTTGCGAGGAAGCCAGCGCATTGCACGACGGTGTCTGGTAGCATCAACTTTCGATAATGTCTGCCATGCAGCCTCTGGGCGCAGCCCTGCTGACCTGACGGGAGTTGCCTTGGTATCGAGCTCACTTGACATCGAAAGCCTGCAATCGCTCTATTCCGACCGCAGCTGCGCGCCTGAGGAAACGCTGCGCAGAATTGCGCCGCTGCTGCTGCGCTACGGCATCACCCGGCTTTCCAGGCTGACCGGCCTGGACAACATCGGCATTCCCGTCTGGAATGCAGTCTCACCCAATGCCCGCTCGATTGTCATCAACCAGGGCAAGGGCATCACGGATATTGATGCCAAGGTCTCGGCTGCCATGGAAGCATTGGAGCGAGCCATCGCCGGTATGCCGGACGTTAAGAAATCCGTGGGAAGCTGGAATTCGCTCACGGCTGCTGGCGCGTTGGCTGATCGGCTCGACGGTCTTGTTGCCACCGGACAAGCCGACATTGCGCCGGATGAGCCGGTAGAATGGATCGCCGGCGTCGATCTTCTGTCAGGAGAGCCAACCTATGTCCCTTACGAAGCGGCAGTGCTCGACCGAACCAAGTCGGGCCGGTTCTGGCAGTCATCGGACGGCCTTGCCTCCGGCAACACCGGTGATGAAGCCATGCTGCATGGATTGCTGGAAAGGATCGAACGCGATGCCTATGTTTTATGGCAAGTGACAAGCCGCGAGCGTCGCCATGGACGCTGCATCGCCGCCAGCGCCTTCCGCGACCCCGTCATTGCCGGCCTTGAGAGGCAGATCACCGAAGCCGGGCTGAAACTCGTCATGTTCGATATCACCAGCGACATCGGAATTCCCTGCTACTCGGCCCTTTTGGGCCCGGCAGACATCACGATGCGACGCCAGCCGCTTTATCGCGATGTCAGCCATGGCAGTGGCGCACACCCAGATCCGATCCGCGCTGCAATCAGGGCCATTACCGAAGCCGCGCAATCGCGCTTGACGTTTATCAGCGGCGCCCGCGACGATATCGATCCCGGTTGCTTTACCCAGCCCCTGCCGGTTGAAACGCTGGAGTGCTTTGCGATCGACCCTGCCTTGCGGCCAATCGAAGCTATAGCGGTATCGGGTGGTCCGGCAGTTTTGCTTTCCAGGTCACTCGACGGTCTGAGGCGGGCGGGGATAGGGAGAGCCGTTGCCGTTACTCTATCCAGCCCGGAAATGCCGGTAACCGTCGCCAAGATTTTCGTGCCGGAACTCGAAAATCCCGACGGCGCGCGAAAACGAAAATTCGGCGGAAGGGCAATTTCCCGCGTGCTGGGAGGAGCTTGACGCAGAACATGCCCTCTCTGACCTGCTTAGTCGCACAGAATGCTTTTCGCGTGGGAGGCCATGTCGTCTCCTTGTCGCCACCATTGCAGTGTTGAAACGCTCAACGGTCGCGTCGAAATCGCAACATTGAAAAGACGGCGATGGTCATTCGCTATCCTGTCAGCCCGGAGAGACCTCGTGGTCCGCTTGACGATCTTGATGGCAGCATTTGCCGCATGCGTACCCGCCCAAGCCTTTGCCCATCCGCATATCTTTATCGACGCCAGGTTCGAGGCCGTCGCCTCGGCGGACGGAACACTGACTGAGCTTCGCAACGTCTGGAAATTCGACGATGTCTTCTCGTCTTCGGTGCTTCTGGACTTCGACAAGAACGAAAACAACACGCTCGACAAATCAGAGTTGCTGGCCGTCGGCAAGACGGTGCGAAACTCGCTCGAGCAATACAAATACTACACCAACGTCACCGTTAACGGCAAAGCAGTCCCGATGGCCAAGCCGGAGTCCATACAGGCGGACTACAAGGACGGCGCGCTGATACTGACCTTTTCTCTAAAGCCCGTAACCAAGACCAAGCTGGTGGGCACGGCTATCTTCGGGATCTACGACCAGACACTTTATACCGCAGTCGATTTCGCCAACGACAACGACATGGCGACATCGGGCGCCGGCTTTTCCCACTGCAGCCGCAAGGTCGTACGGCCAAACCCGGACGAGATCATCGCGCAGAACCAGGCGACCCTGACCAGCCTGTTTTTCAACGACCCAATGGGCACTAACTTCTCGCAGCTCGTCGCAACGCGGCTGGAAATGAAATGCTGACGCGCACCTTGCGGGCATGCTCACGCTAAACGGTTCGGATGCCAAAATTATAGTCGACAGAAAAAATGATATGTTATAACAAACCATCGATGCTAGTGGATATCGCGATGTCACCAAACTCAGATCCCTTTCGCCGGTCGCTGATGGGCCGCTCTTCCGTCGTTCGGCTGCTAGTCGTGGCGATTTTGCTTGCCATGCTCTGGCTGGCCATAGGATGGGCGGTAAGCCTCCCATGACGATGCAGCGTATCCGCCTTGAAAACGTTTCGATTGCCTATGCAAAGAACCTGGCGGTCAAGAATATCTCCGGGACCTTCGAAGAGGGAAGCCTGACCGCCATCGCGGGCCCGAACGGGGCCGGGAAATCGACGCTTCTGAAAGGCCTGATGGGCGACCTCAAGCTCAAGTCGGGCGCCATCCATCTCGATGCCCTGCGACCGAAGGATTTCGGTTACCTGCCGCAGGCGGCCGAGATCGATCGGCATTTTCCCCTGAGCGTCGCGGATACCGTCATGCTTGGTGCCTGGAACCACAGCGGCGCTTTCCGCGGCATTTCGCGTGAGACTGCCGAGCGTGGACGGGCAGCGCTCGAAGCGGTCGGTCTTGGCGGTTTCGAGCGGCAGCATATCGGTTCGCTGTCTGCCGGCCAGTTCCAGCGCGTCCTGTTTGCGCGATTGCTGCTGCAGGATGCCAAGGTGATCGTGCTCGACGAGCCGTTCACCGCCATCGATGCCGCTACCACGCGTGACCTGCTGCAGATCATCCACCAGTGGAACGATGACGGTCGCACCATCATCGCGGTGCTTCACGATTTCGAGCAGGTCCGCAGCCATTTCCCGCAAACGCTGCTGATGGCCCGCGAGGCCGTAAGCTGGGGGCCGACCGAAAGCACCATGACGACTGGAAACCTGCAGAAGGCGCGCGCCATGGCTGAAAACGCCGCCATAGAACAGCCGGAGCCGGTAGCCCTGTGATGCTCTACGAAGCCCTTGTCCATCCCTTTGTCGAATACGGTTTCATGCGCCGCGCGCTGATTGCCTGCGTCGCCCTCGGGCTAGGCTCCGGGCCGGTCGGCGTCCTGTTGATGCTGCGCCGCATGAGTCTCGTCGGCGACGCCATGAGCCACGCCGTCCTGCCAGGAGCGGCCATCGGCTTCCTCATTGCCGGTGGCCTGTCACTGCCGGCCATGGGTCTCGGCGGCATCGTTGCAGGCCTCGTTGTCGCGCTTCTGTCGGGACTGGTCAGCCGCACCACGGTCCTCAAGGAAGATGCCAGTTTTGCCAGCTTCTACCTCACATCGCTGGCCCTTGGCGTATTGATCGTTTCGCTCCGCGGCTCGAACATCGATCTGCTGCATGTGCTGTTCGGTACTATCCTCGCAATCGATGCCACTGCTCTCTACTTCGTCGGCGGCATCGCAACATTCACAGCCCTCGTGCTTGCGATCGTCTACCGACCGCTGGTGGCCGAGTGCTTCGATCCCGGTTTCCTACGCTCGGTGCGTGGCCACGGGTCGTTTTACCACGTGTTGTTCCTGTTTCTTGTCGTCCTCAATCTCGTCGCCGGCTTTCAGGCGCTGGGCACGCTGATGGCCGTCGGCCTGATGATGCTGCCCGCCTCGATCGCACAGCTCTGGGCGAAAACCCTGCCGGTGATGCTCACTATTTCGGCATGCGTTGCCGCGCTTTCGGGACTGGTCGGACTGATCGTCTCCTTCCACTTCGGCCTGGCATCGGGACCGACGATCATCCTGGTCGCCGCCTCCCTCTATTGCCTGTCGCTGTTGTTCTGCCCCTCGGGCGCCGTCCGGCGCCTGTTTCCGAGCCGCATCTGATGATGCCAACACAGGAGTGAAAGCGTGACATATCTTCGCACTATCGCATACGCCAGCACAGCGCTGATGGCGTTGACGGCCATGGCCTCAACGGCTTCGGCAAAGACGCTGGATGTCGTTGCAAGCTTCACGGTCCTTGCCGACGTCGTCCACGAGGTCGGCGGCAAGAATGTCGAGGTCAAGACGCTGGTTGGCCCGAACGGCGACCCGCACGAGTTCGAACCATCCCCGGACGACGCCCGCAACCTGAAGGCGGCCGATCTGGTCTTCGTCAGCGGCGACGGTCTGGAAGGATGGATGGACCGACTGATCACAGCGTCCGGCTATAAGGGCAAGCCGATCGTCGTTTCCGAGGGGATCAACACCCGGACGATGGAAGAAGACGGCAAGACCGTCACCGACCCGCATGTCTGGAACAGCCCGGTCAACGTCATGGTCTGGGTGGATAATATCGAAAAAGCCCTGGCTGCTGCCGATCCGGAAGACGCTGCGACCTTCAAGCAGAACGCAGAGAGCTATCGCAAGCAGTTGAAGTCTCTCGATGCCTATGCCCATGAAAAGCTTGATCCGGTGCCCGACGACAAGCGCAAGATTCTCACAAGCCACGACGCATTCGGTTACTTCGGCCGGGAATACAAGGTCAAGTTCCTGGCACCGATCGGCTTTTCGACAGAGACCGAGGCATCGGCTGCCGATGTCGCCAAACTCATCGACCAGATCAAGGCCGAGAACGTCAAGGTCTACTTCTTTGAGAACTCCAACGATCCGAAGCTCGTCAAGCAGGTCGCATCCGCGACCAAGGCACAGCCGGGCGGCGAGCTTTATGTCGAGGCCCTGTCCGACAAAAAGGGCCCTGCATCCACTTATGTAAAGATGTTCCGTTATAACGTTAACCAGATTGCATCCGCACTGGAGAAGAAATAGTCTATCGACGGTAGCGCCAACTGCGGCGCTACCGTCGACCGTCCGGCATTGATTTCCGGTCGCGCCGACCACACCTTGATTGAGCCCGGAGCTTCGTTGATGTAGATCCAGGGATACAAGCGACAACCGGATGCTAGAAACAACATTGGCGACGAGAATTTGACCGTACCGGAAAAGCTCACGAAGAATCAGGCGCTGGTGCTCGGCATCCTCGAAAAGTCACACGAGCCCGTCAGCGCCTATACGATCCTTGAACGCCTTCGTGACGACGGCTTCCGGGCACCGCTTCAGGTCTACCGCGCACTGGAG
>NZ_CP072141.1:780000-792500 GCF_019355555.1 Rhizobium sp. L51/94 | reverse complement strand
AGCGGCAAGGACGTCGACTTCTCGAAGCCCGGCGACGCACTCGCTTCCGGCATCGCCATCATAGAGCAGGAACTCAGCCCGGTTCCGCACATGACTGTTGCCGAAAACATCTATCTCGGCCGCGAACCGTCGCGGCGCTTCGGCGGCATCGATTTCAAGACGATGAACCTGAATGCCCAAAAGCTGCTCGACCAGCTTGAGTTCGATATCCGCTCCAACCAATACATGATGAACCTTTCGGTGGCGCAGATGCAGCTGGTCGAGATCGCCAAGGCGCTCAGCCATGACGCCGAGGTCATCTTCATGGACGAGCCGACGTCGGCCATTGGCGAAAAGGAAGCACAGCAGCTGTTCAAAACGATCGTCCGGCTGAAGGCGGCCGGCAAGGGTGTCGTCTATGTGTCGCACCGGCTGTCCGAAATCTTTCAGATCGCCGACGCCTATACTGTATTTCGCGATGGTGCCTATGTCGGCAGCGGCGATCTCTCCGAGATCGATCGGCCGAGCCTGATCCGCATGATCGTCGGGCGCGATCTTGGAGAGGAGTATATCAAGACCAACGTACCGAGCGACGAGACCGGGTTCGAAGTGTCGGGACTGTCTGCTTCCGGCAAAATCGACGACATTTCCTTTTCCGCAAAGAGGGGCGAGATCTTTGGCATCTACGGGCTCATGGGTTCCGGACGCACGGAGATCTTCAATTGTCTCTTCGGCCTCGACAAGCCCGACACCGGTACGATGCGTCTGCATGGGCAGCCGATCACCGTCTCAAGGCCGGCCGAGGCGATGAAGCACGGGATTGCCTTCGTCACCGAGGATAGAAAACTCACCGGCCTCAACCTCGACGACAGCGTGCGCGGCAACATTGCGATGGCAAGCCTGCCGGAGATGAGCCCCAACTTTGTAATGCGTGGCCGCGAGGAGCAGGCAGCAAGCAGCCGGATGATCGCCCATTTCGGCATCAAGGCAGCGCGCGACACGATGGCCGTCTCGGGCCTTTCGGGCGGCAACCAGCAGAAGGTCGTGCTCGGCAAGTGGTTTTTGCGCGACCCGAAAATCCTGCTGCTCGACGAGCCGACACGCGGTGTCGACGTCGGCGCCAAGCGCGAGATCTACCGGATCATCTGCGATTTTGCAGCGGCAGGCGGCACAGTGATCATGATTTCATCGGAAATCGATGAGGTGCTGGGCATGTCGGACCGCATCCTCGTCATGCGCGACGGCCGGTCTGCGGGCATCTACCGGCGCGACGAGGCCAACGCCGAAACCCTGGTTCACCTTTCGACGTAGCGCATCCCCAAAACAAGAAGTCGTTCGTCCGGAACGTCATGAGGTCAGAAACGTGTCTCTCACAGATCATAAAACGATGTCGGGCTGGTTCAATGCAGACCGTCGCAGATTGCTGCTGCAGGAGTACGGGATCTTCCTTGCCTTCCTGCTGTTGTCGCTCATCCTCTCCGTGTCGAACGAATACTTCCTGACGTCCGGGAATATCTCGAACATCCTGCTGCAGACTTCGATCAACGGCGTGCTGGCGATCGGCATGACCTTCGTGATCCTGACGCGCGGCATCGACCTGTCGGTGGGCTCGGTAGTGGCCCTGACCGGCATCGTCAGCGCCAGCCTGGCGACGACATCGGCGACGGCCGGCGTATTCGGCGCGCCCTACCCGGCCTATGTGGCCCTCGCCGCCGGGATCCTTGTCGGTCTTGCCTGCGGTACCATCGTCGGCATCATCGTCTCGCGCTTTTCGGTCCCCGCCTTTGTCGCCACTCTCGGCATGCTGTCTGCGGCGCGTGGCATGACCCTCATCTATGGCGGTGGGAAACCGGTTCCGGGCCTGACACCGGAGTTTCGCTGGATCGGCACCGGCAATATCATCGGCATTCCGATGCCGGTCGTCATCCTGGCGGTGGTCTTTCTGGTGTCCTGGTGGGTGTTGAACCGGACGCGGTTCGGTCGCTACATCTATGCCGTCGGTGGCAACCCGCATGCGGCAAAGACCTCCGGCATCAACGTCACCCGCATCCGCTTCGTCGTCTATACCATCTCGGGCGCCCTTTCGGGTCTCGCCGGCATGATGCTCTCGGCGCGCACCGGCTCGGCCCTGCCCCAGGCGGGCGTTGCCTATGAACTCGACGCCATCGCCGCCGTCGTCATCGGCGGAACCAGCCTTTCCGGCGGCGTCGGGCGCGTCACCGGCACGCTGATCGGCGCGTTGATCATCGGCGTGATGAACAACGGTCTCGATCTGCTCGGCATCCAGTCCTACTACCAACAGGTCCTCAAGGGCGCCCTCATCGTTGGCGCCGTGATGCTCGACCAGAAACGAAATCACGGTCAGTGACCGCAGCAATTCGGGCGGCAACTGCTGCCCGCAACAAAACGGCATGCCAGATGGCAGCCGGGATTCTCTATGGAGGAGAAAGAGATGAAGAGACTGTTGATTGGACTTATCGCCAGCGTCGCCATTCTTGCGGCGCCGGCCATGGCGCAGGACAAGAAACTCAAGATCGGGGCGACGACATACGGCCTGAACGCCGAATTCATGCAGCTCTGGTCGGCGGCACTGAAACAGCATCCGGCCGTCAAGAGCGGCGATGTCGAACTGACCGTCTTTGACGGCCGCTACGACGCGCTCGTGCAGCAGGAACAGTTCAACACGATGATCACGCAGAAGTTCGATGCGATCATCTTCGTGCCGATGGATGTCGAAGCCGGTGCTGCGGCCGTTCAGGCGGCCCATGATGCCGGTATCCCGGTGGTCGGCTCGAACGCTCGCGTCAATTCGGACCTGTTGACATCCTATGTCGGCTCGAACGACGTGCTGGCCGGCGAGATGGAAGCCAAGGCCGTGCTCGACAAGATGGGCTGCAAGGGCAATCTCGTCATTCTCGAGGGACCGATCGGTCAATCCGGCCAGATCCAGCGCCTCGAAGGCAACCAGAAGGCGCTGAAAGCCTGCCCCGATGTCAAGGTTCTAGAAACGCAGACGGCCAACTGGTCGCGCGCCGAAGCCCAGACGCTGATGGAGAACTGGCTGACTTCCCACCCTGGCCAGATCCAGGGTATCATTGGCCAGAACGACGAAATGGCATTGGGCGCCATCGAGGCGATCAAGGCAGCCAAGCTGAAGGTCTCCGACTTCGCCATTGCCGGCGTCGATGGGGTGACGGATGCAATCAACGCCGTCAAGGCAGGCCAGATGGCATCGATCCTGCAGGACGGCAGCGCCCAGGCACAGGGCGCGCTCGACGTCGCCATCAAGGCGGCCCGGCCGGACTACAAGCCGGTATCAACCGTCTGGACCCAGTATCCCGACATGAAGTGGAATGACGGCAAGGAGAAGGATTACCTGGTTCCGTGGACCAAGGTTACTCCGGAGAATGCCGACAAGCTGCTGGAATCGCGCAAGTAGGAAACGGGTGAAAGGGGCGGCCACGCCGCCCCGATCCCGATAGACGAGAGTAGAGCACAATGACCGATACCGCTTTGCAGATAGACCTTAATTTCCCGCTGACCGGCAAGATTGCGCTGGTGACCGGCGGCGCCTCCGGCATCGGTGCGGCCATTGCCGACGCATTTTCTTCCAAGGGCGCTACAGTTGCCGTGCTCGACATCAATGCCGATGTCGCTGCTGAAAAAGCCAGATCGCTCGGACATGGCGCAAGACCGTTCATCTGCGACGTGTCGAGCCCGCAATCGGTCGAAAAGGCAGTTGCCGACGTTCTGGCTGCCTTTGGCGGCATCGACATCGCGGTCAACAGCGCCGGCGTCGTCTATCTCGCCCCGGCCGAGGACCTGTCGCTCGACCATTGGGACAGAACCATCAACATCAATCTGAAGGGCAGCTTTCTCGTGACCCAGGCGGTCGGGCGGGCGATGATCGCCGCCGGCAAGGGCGGCAAGATCGTCAACATGGCCTCCCAGGCGGGAACGGTTGCGATCGAGGAGCATGTGGCCTATTGCGCTTCGAAATTCGGCGTTATCGGCATGTCGAAGACCTTTGCCGCAGAATGGGGCAAGCATGGAATTTGCGTCAACACGATTTCCCCGACCGTGGTGCTGACGGAACTCGGCAAGAAGGCCTGGGCCGGTGAGAAGGGCGAAGCTGCCAAGAAAAGAATACCGAACGGGCGCTTTGCTTATCCGGAAGAAGTGGCTGCCGCAGCAGTGTTCCTGGTTTCGAACGGCGCCGACATGATCAACGGGGCCGATCTTCTGATCGATGGCGGCTACACCATTCTCTGAGCGACAGCCTGGAATTTCAAGGAGACATTATGCAGAGATTTATCAATGATCCGGACCAGGTCGTCGAAGATACCGTCAAGGGCTTCGTCAAGGCTCATTCCGACATCCTTCGCGTCGGGCAGAACCCGCGCGTCATCGTCGCCAGGGATGCCCCTGTTGCCGGCAAGGTCGGCGTCGTCACCGGTGGCGGCTCCGGCCATGAGCCGGGATTCATGGGCTATACCGGCCGGAACATGTTGGATGCGGTGGCCGTTGGCGAGCTTTTTTCCTCACCGACCGCAAAGAGCTTTCAGGATGCCTTCCGCGAGGCCAATGGCGGCGCCGGCGTCGTGTGCCTCTATGGCAATTATGCCGGCGACAACATGAATGTGAAAATGGCGATCCGGCTCGCGGCCAAGGAGGGTATCGAGGTCGCAACCGTCGTTGCCAATGACGACGTTTGCTCCGCACCACCGCATGAGCGGGAGAAAAGGCGTGGCGTGGCGGGCGAGATCTTCATGTGGAAGATCGGCAGCGCCCGGGCATCGCAGGGCGGAAGCCTCGAGGAGGTCCGTATTGCGGCCCAGAAGGCAATCGACAATTGCCGCTCGATCGGTGTCGGCCTTGGTCCCTGCACGCTGCCGGCAGTCGGCCACCCGAACTTCCAGATCGAACCCGGAACCATGGAAGTGGGCATCGGCCACCATGGCGAACCCGGCGTCCGAGTCGAACCCCTGAAGACGGCGCAGGAGATTGCACGCGACATGTGCAAGATCGTGCTGGACGACCATAATCTTCCGACGGGAACAGAGGTTGCCGTTCTGGTGTCGGGTCTGGGTGCCACGCCGCTGAACGAGTTGTATATCCTCAACGACACGATCGAGACGGAAATTACCGGTCGGGGACTGGTCATTCACAAGACCTATGTCGGTAATTACTTCACGTCGCTGGAGATGGTCGGGGCGACGTTGACAGTCATGGCGCTCGACGACGAAACCAAAGCGCTGCTCGCGGTCGATGTCGACTGCACCATGAAGCTTTGAGGAAAACCCACATGCAGACGTTCAAGAACACCTCCGCCGCTCCGATCGTACTGGCCATTGCCGATCGCATCGTCGAAAATCGGGCTTATCTCAGCGAGATCGACGGAAAGATCGGCGACGGCGACCACGGCGTCAATATGGCAAAAGGTTTCGGCATGGCGGCAGAACGGCTGAAGGGACAGGATGCAACCCTCGGCCAGTCCTTCGAGATCCTCGGTTCCGTGCTGATGAATGAGATCGGCGGCTCGATGGGACCGCTCTACGGCGTGATGTTTACCGAATTCGCCGAGCAACTCGAAGGTCGCGAAGACATCGATCCCAAAACATTCAGCGCGATGCTGCATGCCGGGCTTGACGGCATACAGTCCATCGGCTCCGCCAAGGTGGGCGACAAGACGCTGCTCGATGCACTCGTACCCGCCATCGAGGCTTTCGACGACGCCGTCGCATCGGGCGAGCCCTTCGAGACTGCGCTTCAGAAACTGGTTCAGGCGGCCGAGGCCGGTCGCGACTCAACAATCGATCTAGTCGCAAAAATTGGCCGGTCGAGCCGCCTGGGGGATCGTTCTCTCGGTGTCCTTGATGCTGGCGCCACCTCTTGCGCGATTATCCTGAAACAGCTCAGCCTATCTGCGCAGGAACGCCTGCGCTGATCCTGACGCGGTAGAAAGGCGCGTCCGCCGGCCGGTCTGGCGTGACTTTCGCTCCAGGTCCCTTGCAAAAGCGCTTGCCGTGCTTTCATCCTTGCAGTCGAAAACACGGGAGACGGCGCGTTTAGATGACGATCAAATTATCCCAGCCGCGAAAGTCCACCGCCGGCAAGGCCAGCGCGTCCGAAGCGCTCGAGGGAATGCCGCTGCGCTACGGCGACGATCCCTATGTCTGGGCGTGCTGGCTCTATTACGAAGACGGCATGACGCAGGGCGACATCGCCGATGCCATGGGCATCTCGCGCGCAACGGTCAACAGCTACCTCGCCGAAGCGCGCGAGCGAGGCATCGTCACCATTTCCATCGAGCCCGGCCGCTTGTCGTCGCTGACCGTCGCCCGGGAGATAAAGCACCACTTCGGCCTGGCGGACTGTCTTGTCGTGCCGAGCGACGACAATGCCAAGCCCCTGATCGAGCGGTTGGGAATGGCAGGCGCGCAGGCCTTGCAACGCCTGCTGCAATCAGGCGATACGCTCGCGGTTTCCTGGGGCCGGACAGTGCTTGCCGTCGGAGAGCGGGCATCGGCGACCGGCCTTCAGGATGTCACCGTCGTCCAGGCGACAGGTGGAACGCGGGCCAGCTTCGCCTACACGCCCGAACTCTGCGCGGCCTCGATTGCCGACGCGGTCGGCGCAAGGCTAATCAACATTTCCGCGCCGGCAATCGTCACCAGCCCTGAAATGCGCGACCTGCTGTTGCGCGAGCCGTTGATCGAGGACCAGTTCCAGACCCTTGCGCGCGCCAACAAAGCACTCTTCGGCATATCGTCGCTGCGCCCCAACTCGACCATCCATACCAGCGGTTTTTTCGAGTCTGTTTCCCTGCAGGATTACCTCGCCAGAAATGCCGTCGGAGTCGTCGCCGGTCGCTTCATAGACGGCCATGGGCGACCTATCACCGGCCCGCTCGACGAGCGTACCATCGGTATTTCGCTGGACATGCTGAAGGCCATCGACTTGCGCGTTGCCATTGCCGGTGGCTTCGACAAGGTGCCGGCTATTCTTGCCGCACTGCGCGGCGGCTATGTCAATGTGCTGATCACCGATGCTGCAACTGCGCGCGGCATCCTCAATGCCGACGGTGTCGCAGATGTGGATCGCAGGATCTCGCAGCGGGCGAAGACGGACATCGGCCAGCCGGTGCCCCCAGTCAACCAGCGCCTTTATACCAAGAAGTTTCTCAACAATCCGGACCATGTCGTCGAGGAGATGCTTTCGGGCATGGTCAAGGCCCATGCGAGCCATCTCCGGCCGATCGACAAATCCCATCGCGTCCTCATTGCGCGGGACGGCCCGAGGCCGGGGAAAGTCGGTCTCGTGATCGGCGGCGGTGCCGGGCATGAACCTGGTTTTTACGGCTATGTCGGCAAAGGCCTGGCAGACGCCGTGGCCATCGGTAATGTTTTCTCGTCGCCGCCGCCGGGTCCGATCCTGCAAGGTGCCGAGGCTGCGTCGGGAGGTGAAGGGGTCCTTTTCGTCTACGGCAACTATGCAGGCGACGTGATGAATTTCGAAATGGCCGCAGAAATGGCCGAGGCCAAGGGGATATCGGTCAGAACGGTGCTGACGACCGACGATATTGCCTCTTCGCCAATTGAGGACCGCGACGGCCGACGTGGGGTTGCCGGGAACTTCTTCGTCTTCAAGGCAGCCGGTGCGGCCTGCGACCTCGGTTTTCCCCTAGAGAAATGCGAGGCCCTGACACGCAGGGCAAATGCCCGCACCTACACTGTCGGCGTCGCTCTCGAGCCCTGCTCCATGCCGCAGACGCGGCGATACAATTTCGCCATCGGGCCAGAAGACATCGAGTTCGGCATGGGGATCCACGGCGAGCCCGGCGTCGCCCGCGAGAAGATGATGCCCGCCGACGCGATAGTCGACAAAGTCATCGACCGTATTTTTTCGGAGATGAAACCGGTGGCCGGGGATCGCGTTGCCGTACTGGTCAATTCGTTCGGCGCAACGCCGCTGATGGAGCTATACATTCTCTTCAGGCGGGTGGAGCAGCGACTGGCAGCGAAGGGGATCGCCATAGACGCCAACTGGGTCGGGCACTATTTCACATCCCTCGACATGGTCGGCGCATCCATATCGATACTGCATCTGGACGAGGACCTGACCGCACTTTTGAAACATCCCTGCGACGGTGTCGTTCTGAAGATAACGTGAAACGGCAATCGGGGAGGAGATGGCCCGATCGATGGAGGATAGCGATGACTGAGAGCGCGGCACGAAGCCTCGGGCGGATGTTTCATGATATTTCTGCTGCAATCGATCGGCAGAAAGATCGGCTGACATCGCTCGACGGCGCCATCGGCGACGCCGACCACGGCATTACCATGTCGCTCGGCTTCCATGCCGTGACGATGGAACTGGCGCGCCTGGACCTCGACACTGCCGCCGCCTCGACTGTCTTTGCGACGGCAGCATCGGCTTTCCTAGATGCCGTCGGAGCGTCCACGGGCCCCCTCTATGCCAGTGCCTTCCTCAAGGCCGCAAAGATGCTCGAGACGGACGCGTCGTTGTCGCTGGCTAACCAGGTGGCTATCATCGAAGCCCTGACGCTCGGCATCCAGCAACGTGGAAAAGGCCAGCGCGGCGACAAGACCATGCTCGACGCGTGGATTCCAGCCATGGAAGCAGCCATTGCGGCCAAGGCGGAGGGGACCACGCCATCAGACATGTGGCGACGGGTCACGGAAGCAGCAGAGGCCGGTGCGAACGCGACGAGTTCCATGGTCGCTGCCCGCGGCAGGGCCGCACGGCTCGGTCAGCGATCGCTCGGTCACATAGACCCCGGCGCCGCCTCCGCTGCCATTATTCTTCGCGCAATGATGGACAGTCTTTCCACGCACGCAGCGTCCCGTGCTGACCTATGCAACGACACCGCCGGGATCAGCGCGCGCGTGGACGAATGATGCTCTTCGGCTGAGGGCCCCGCTTTGCAGCGGAGCCCACATGCCGAGGCCCGGAGGGTCAGACCTGCGCCAGGCCTCCGTCGACGAAGACTTCGCTGCCGGTCATGAAGCTGCTGTCGGAGGAGGCGAGGAAGGCTGCTACCGCACCTGTCTCCGAGGGATCTCCCATACGACTGAGCGCCGTCGTCTCGCCCATCGCGGCCATCCCTTCATCCCCCAGAACCTCAAGCGCAAGCTCGGTCGTGATCGGGCCCGGAGACATCACATTGACGCGGATGCCGGTGCCGCGAAGGTCGAGTGCCCAGCTGCGGGCCAGGTTGCGAACAGCTGCCTTGGTAGCGCTGTAGATGCTGAATGCCGGCGTGCCCATGACCCCCGCGCTCGAACCGGTCAGGATGATCGACGCGCCTTTCGTCATGAGGGGAAGCGCTTTCTGCACCGTAAACACCAGGCCCTTCACATTGAGATCGAAGGTCTGGTCGAAGTGCTCTGGCGTGATTTCGCCGAGGGGCGCGAACGAACCGGTCCCTGCGTTTGCCAGCAGGATGTCGAGCGTTCCACGTTCGCTCCTCACCGTCTCATACAGACGATCGAGATCGGCGAAGCTGGTGACAGACCCCTTTACGGCGCGCGCCTCTGAACCCAGCTCTGCCAAGGCCGCATCAAGCGCCTCCTGCCGTCTTCCAAAAATATAGACGAATGCGCCTTCCTCAATGAACCGCTTGGCAGCCCCGAGCCCGATCCCACTTCCACCGCCAGTCACCACTGCCGTCTTGCCTTGTAATCTTTTCATGTTGTGCTCCTTGGTTGACACGAGAAGAAACTGGCGACGCGCATCCCTATTGACAAGTATGCACCTTTTGGTAAGTACTAATAATGTCACACGATAATGTCGATAAAGCCGGACCACCGGAAAATGATTTACCGCCGGGCGAGACTGTCGCAACGACGCTGCCTGGGTTTACCTGCGGCCTCGATGCGACGTTGCGGGTGATTGCCGGCAAATGGAAGCCGCTGATCCTGTACTTCGTCGCGCAGGGTGGCCCCACCAGATACGGAGCGCTGCGGCGTGCCGTGAGAGATGTCAGCGACAAGATGCTGATCCAGCAGCTCAAGGAGCTTGAAGCCGACGGTCTGGTAAAGCGTACCGACTACAAGGAAATCCCGCCAAGGGTGGACTACGGGCTTACTCCCCTGGGCCGCAGCCTGGCTGAGGCCCTTGTCCCCCTCTGCTCGTGGGGGACGGAGAACATGGCCGAGGTCGCTCGCGTTTTCGCCGAGCGCGATGCTTTGAACAGCAAAGAACGCAAGCCTCGCAGTAATGACGGAATGAGTAGAAACTTGGAAGCTGGCTGACCGACAGCCTTCAGCCCGGCGCTACTTGGGTGAGTGGGCACTCACTTCGGAAGATACGGCTTCAAACCCTGGGCGAGAAGCTTGTCAAGCATCCGGTCGGGTAGGATCCTGATAAGCCGAGCGATCATCGCGGTGCTACGTCCGACGGTATAGCGGGTGCGAGGCTGCTTGCTGACAATTGCGTCGACGATGATTGTCGCGACATCCTCGGCGGTAGCGCCTCCCGACACGGATGCCTGGGCCTGCGCGACAACGGCTTGCATCAGTGCACCGTATCGGCCGCGTTGCTCGGTCGTCATTTCGCTGACGACCCGCTGCCCGGTCGCGTCGACCCGCCCGAGCATTCCGGTGGTGACTGCACCCGGTTCGATCACGACGACCTTCACGCCAAGGGACCCGACCTCGCGACGCAATGAATCGCTGACGGCTTCCAGGGCGAATTTCGTCGCAGCGTAAGGGCCGTAGGTTGCCATCGCTACCCTGCCCCCGACGGAGGATATGTTGACGATCGTACCCCTGCTTTGGATAAGCAATGGGAGCAGGGCCTGCATCATCGCGACATGACCGAAAAGATTGACCTCGAACAAGCGACGCCACTCGGGCAGGACGTAGGTCTCTAGCGGCGCATTGACCGCAACCCCGGCATTGTTCACCAGGGCGCGCAAAGTTCGGCGCTGCGGATCCTCGGTGATGTGCTGCACGAGTGCAGTGATCGCCGCCGCCTCAGTTATCTCGAGCATGACAGGTTCAATGTTGTCGGCCCGGATTGCATCGCCATCCATTTCGCGACGTACGCCGGCGAGGACGTGGAAGCCACGCGCGGCAAGCTCGCGGGCTGTAGCGGCGCCGATACCGGTGGACGCTCCGGTTACCACGACGATTTCCTGCCGAGGCTCTTTTCCTGCCGAACCAAAATTCATAATGACTGTCCAGTCTCTCTTTAATTAGTGAGATAAATCAGCCGAGGATGCGCCAAAGCGCCCTGAACCCGGCAGCAGCATGCGCATCCGCCCCGGCGGGGTCGCGTGCGATGTAATCGGCCGTTGCATCCAGTATGCCCGTGACGAGCGTGGCGACGAACATCAGCGGTGCGTCTCGCAACGGACCATTGGCTCGGCTCCGATCCAAAAGAGCTTCGACGTCGGCATAAACCTCGTCTACTGCCTGACGGCTGGCTGTCGTGACTTCATTGGAGACGCCGAGATGCGCAAGCACGCGGCGCTTTTGCGGGTTTGCAAGCGTCCAGTTCAACCAGCCATTCCAAACGTGAAGAACCTGGTCATGCATATCGGCATGAGTTGGAATCCCAACCGTTGTCGACATGGCCATTTCCGTCTTCAATTCTTTGTAGAGTTGGTTCAAAAGCTCGGCTTTGGTTTCGAAATACGTAAACAATGCTCCATTCGAAACCCCTGCCTCTTTTGCTATCATTGCGGTAGGCGCACTCGTCCCTTGCGCGGCGATAATCGCAATCGCCGCCTTCATGATCGCACTACGCTTCTCGTCGCTTCGGGGTCTTGCCATCATCTGTCTCCGCAGACACGCCTCTATAAGAGAGTGATCAGTCAGTCACTTAAAGTATGTACCTGATGCAGTCGGCGGGGTGCATTTCCTTTAGCGACATTCGATCAGTCTCCCAGGAGGCGGTCGTCGCCATCGCGATGGGCGACCAGGTGTTGCTTGATGCGCCGTAGTGTCAAACCGTGCCACAAGGCTTGGTGCATTGCAGCTTCCTTGCAAATCATTTCCTGTCAGGTTGACAACGCGGTATGCAAAGCAGATTTTCGCCAGCAAAACTGCTTTTATGAAAATAATTTTAATTGTGGGGACGCATGCGGTATCCTTTTCAAAATCCATTTCCATCCTCGGATCGCGACCGCCACTTTATCTGGGAGATGCTCGTAGCGCGTGACATTGATGCTTTCCTGGCTGCTGACTGGTCCATGGTAGAAAACGATTTCATCGAAGAAGGATTCATCGGGATCGATGGCAAAAAGGAGATCAGTCCGGACAGCTGGCGGCTCGCTTTCCCGACCCTTTCCGCTTACCGCAACGAATGGCTGAAACAGGCGACGGACTTTGCCGCGCAGTCATTCGCCGAGGATGCACGGACGGCGATTTTCACCACTACGATACTGGAGGACATCGAAATCGCGGGCGACATGGCGCTGGTGCGCAAGAAGTTCGATGGTGGACTGGCCAGGGCGGATGGTAGCCGCGATGTGATGCAGTGGCAGACTTTAT
>NZ_CP072141.1:287500-770000 GCF_019355555.1 Rhizobium sp. L51/94 | reverse complement strand
ATGTCGGCAACGCTCGATATTGAGAGGGTTGCACAGCTGCTCGGCCAGCCGCCGGTGATCGAGAGCATGGGACGCAGCTTTCCGATTGATGTGCGCTACCGCGACAGGCCTGCCGGCGAGCGGATCGAGGACAGTGTCACTGCCGCCATCGTTGCTGCCCACCGGGATGAAAAGGGTTCGATCCTTGCCTTCCTGCCAGGCCAGGCGGAAATCACCCGCACCGCCGAGCGGCTGGAAGGACGGTTCGGGCCGGAGACGCTGATAGCGCCGCTGTTCGGGAACCTCAGCCAGAAGGAGCAGGACGCGGCGATCCGCCCGACTGCGGCGGGGATGCGCAAGATCGTGCTGGCGACCTCGATCGCCGAAACGTCGATTACCATCGACGGCGTGCGCGTTGTGATCGACAGCGGCCTGCAGCGGCTGGGCGTCTTCGAGCCGGCGACCGGCATCACCCGGCTGGAAACGGTGCGGGTGTCTCGCGCCTCGGCAGACCAGCGAGCGGGACGTGCCGGACGGACGGAGCCGGGTATTGCAATCCGGCTCTGGCATCCCGGCCAGACGGCGGCGCTGCCGGCGTTTACACCGCCGCAGATACTCTCCAGCGATCTTTCAAGTCTGGCGCTCGACCTTGCCCACTGGGGCGTCGAGGATCCCGGCAGTCTCGCCTTCGTCGATCAGCCGCCGGCCGGGACGCTTTTCGAGGCGCGGAGCTTGCTCAGGCAACTGGGAGGGCTCGATCACGCTAACGGGCTTACCGCACGCGGCCGGACGATGCGGGCGATGGCACTTCCACCCCGCCTGGCGGCGATGGTGATCTCAGCCGCCGGAAACGGCCAGGCACGCGAGGCGGCGATGCTGGCCGTGCTTTTGACCGAACAGGGGTTGGGAGGGCAAAGCATCGACCTGGAGGAACGGCTGCGGCGGTTTCGGGGTGAAAAAAGCGAGCGGGCCGAGGCGGCGCGACGACTGGTGGCAAGACTGGTGGCAACTGCCGGGGGCAGCAAAGGCGGCGGCGAACCGGTGATGGCCGGAACGCTGCTGCTGCACGCCTTTCCCGATCGTATCGCCCTGCAGCGGGGCGGTCGCGGCCGGTTCGTCATGGCCAATGGCCGTGGTGCCGAGCTGCCGGAGACGGAGCGGCTGTCGGGTGCAACGATGCTTGTCGTCGCGGACCTTACCGGTCGTGCCGCGCAGGGCCGGATTCTCAGTGCTGCCGAGATTACGCGCGGCGATGTCGAAGCCGAGCTGCCGGATAGCATCGTCACCGAAGATCAATGCCTGTTCGACAAGACGAGCCGGCAGGTCCGGGCCCGGCGGGTGACGCGGCTCGGGGCCATTGTCCTCGATGAGACGCCCCTGCCGCGTCCCTCCGCGCGCGAGGTAGCTGCGGCGCTGGCAGAGGGTATCCGCGAACTCGGGCTTGGCGTGCTCACCTTCTCCAAGGAAGCCGCCCAGCTGCGCGACCGGATCGGCTTTCTGCACCGAACGATCGGGGAGCCCTGGCCAGACATGAGCGACGAGGCCCTGCTCATCCGGCTCGCCGATTGGTTCGTACCGTATCAGGGCGACGCACGGGGGCTATCCGATATTTCCACCGGCGGACTATCGAACGGGCTGATGTCGTTGCTGCCGCATGATTTACAACGGGAACTCGGCCGGATGGCACCGACGCATTTCGAGGCGCCGACGGGGCAGCGCCACCCTATCCATTACGATGGGACGGAGCCGCTGCTGACCATCCGGGTTCAGGAGCTGTTCGGGCTTCGCCAGCATCCCTCCATCGGCGGCGGACGTTTGCCGCTGGTGCTGGAATTGACCTCGCCGGCGCACCGGCCGATCCAGACGACGCGCGATCTGCCGGGCTTCTGGGCCGGAACCTGGAAGGACGTGCGCGCCGACATGCGCGGTCGCTATCCTCGCCACCCCTGGCCCGAGGATCCGGCAGCCGCCGCGCCGACCACCCGCGTGAAGCCGCGCGGCACTTGAGTGCATCCGCCGTGAAGGAGTGAGCAGCATGATTGCCGAAAATGACAGCCTCTTGCCGGGCAATCACCACACCAGCCGGCGCGTGCGGCTGCAGACGCTGGTCCGCCTGCGCTGGCTTGCCGTCGGTGGCCAGGCCGCGACGGTGGCCATTGTCGCCTTCTGGCTGCAGTTTCCACTACCCTTGCTGCCCTGCTGCGTGCTGATCGCCTGCCTTGCCTGGATCAACCTGTTCCTGACGTTGCGCTATCCGCCGACGCGCCGGCTGGATGCGCCGGCCACCTTCGCCCTTCTGGGGCTGGATCTGCTGCAGCTGTGCGGCCTGCTGTTCATCACCGGCGGCCTTGCCAATCCGTTTTCGATCCTGGTGTGCGTGCCCGTCATCATCTCCTTCGCTTCCCAGCCCATCCGCTACAGCATGACGCTGATCCTTGCGGCGATGGTGGCGATCACGTCTCTTGCGTTTTCGCCTTTCCCGCTCCCTTGGTATGCCGGGGGCATCGTCGCCATCAACCAGGTCATGCAACTCGGCGTCTGGTGCTCCATCGCATCGACAATGGCCTTCGCCGCCTTCTATGCCTATCGCGTCTCCATGGAGGCGAGCCAGCTGGCCGATGCGCTGGCGGCGACCGAGCTGGTGCTGCAGCGGGAGAAGCACCTTTCGCAGCTGGACGGACTGGCGGCGGCAGCGGCTCACGAGCTCGGAACGCCACTGGCGACGATCAGCATCGTTGCCAAGGAGATGGAGCGGGAACTCGGCCACGACGAGCGTTACCGGGAGGACGTGGCGCTGCTTCGCAGCCAGAGCGAGAGGTGCCGCGACATCCTGCGGCGGATTACGACGCTGTCGGCGGAGAACGAGGCGCATATGCGCTATCTGACGCTATCATCGATGATGGAGGAAATTCTCGCCCCGCATCGCGAATTCGGAATCAAGCTGACGCTGGTCGAGGAGACCGCCAGGGCCGGCGAACCGGTGCTCAACCGGAATGCCGGGATCATGTACGGGCTCGGCAACCTGGTGGAAAATGCTGTCGACTATGCCCGCGAGATGGTGACTGTCACGGTGGCGTTCGATGCCGAAACTCTGGCGATCACCATTGAAGACGACGGGGTCGGCTATGCGCCCGATATCTTGACCCGCATCGGTGAGCCCTATGTAACGACACGGCAGCGTGACGATGCCGCAGGCGGTCTCGGGCTTGGCTTGTTTATTGCAAAGACACTGCTGGAGCGCTCCGGCGCAACCCTGACATTTGGAAACCGCGAGGCGGAGACTTCAGGGGCACGGATCCGCATCGAATGGCCTCGTGTCTTGATAGACAGCAATTCGACAAACTGAGCCGACGGGCTTATGACCAGTGCTCACGACGCTATATATATACACGCAGGATATATGCAGGCGGAAAACCGCCGGGATCACGGAATGACAGATCTAGACCACGACATCGAGACACTTGCCTCCAGCGACGGTGATATCGGCCCGGATCCGAGCCTGCTGATCGTCGACGACGACGGCCCGTTTCTGAGGCGGCTCGCCCGGGCTATGGAAGCACGCGGCTTTCTCGTCGAAACGGCCGACAGCGTTGCGGAAGGCGTGACGAAATCGAAGGCCCACCCGCCGAAATATGCGGTCATCGACCTGCGGCTGGGCGACGGTAACGGCCTCGACGTCATCGAAGCCATTCGGCAGCGCCGCGGCGACACCCGAGTGATCGTCCTAACCGGCTACGGCAACATCGCTACCGCCGTCACCGCCGTGAAGCTTGGTGCGGTGGACTATCTCTCCAAGCCGGCTGACGCCGACGATGTTTATGCAGCGCTGACGCAGAGGCCAGGCGGAAAGGCCGACGTGCCGGAAAACCCGATGTCAGCCGACCGGGTGCGCTGGGAACACATCCAGCGGGTCTACGAGATGTGCGAGCGCAACGTTTCGGAGACGGCGCGGCGTCTCAATATGCATCGGCGTACGCTACAGCGGATCCTGGCCAAGCGGGCGCCTAAATAGCGGGCTATTCGATCGGAAGCGGTTTGCCGATTGCCCATTCTGCCGCGAGCAGTCGTTGAGCGGCGACGCGCGAGAAATTGAGCGTGACGGCGCGGCGGGTGGTTGGCGGCAACCTGTGCTCAGGCGCCTCACGCACCATGTGGGCGCCGTAGCCGTCGGACAGGATCAGGCCGCATTCTTGCGGAAAGATATCGAGCGGCACGTCCTTGTGCGTGGCAAAGAACAGGCGGTCGCATTGCAGCCGGTAGTCCGGCCATTTCCGATCGACGCGAAAGTCCTCCACGGACGACTTGATCTCGATGATCCAGATCTCGCCCTTTTCGCTGAGGCTGATGAGATCGGCCCGCCTGCCGCCGGCGAGCGTCAACTCCGGCAGGACTGCATGCCTCATCTCGTGGAGCAGGCGCTGGGCGCCCTTGCGCACCAGCATCGCCCGCTCGGACTGGCGACCATCTATTAACGGATTGTTATTGTATAGGCTGAGAATCGTCATGATTTAACCAGTCTAGACCAAGTTTTGTTGCAAAAAAACCATGGGTTCCCAAATCGCGGCTCACACGATTATTTGTGCGACGCGTTTGCTTGCAATGCGGTGATATCGAAAATAAACCTTCCCAGAGATGGTTGGCAAAACCCTGAATTCCGGACACAAAATCGAGAGACCCCCATGCGCTTCAGCAATGCAATGACTGTATTGGGCCTTGTCGCGGCGTTTGCCGCGGCCGGCTATTCTTCCACAGCGATGGCTGCGCCGATTACCGCGCCTAGCTCTTCGGTCGAAACGCTGAAGACGTTTGACGGCGACTACGGGGTCACCCAGGATTCTGGCTTCTCGCTTCCTGCTATCCCGATCCAGAAGGTCAAGCCGGAGTTCCGCCGCCAGATCATCAGCTATCAGACAACGGAATCGCCGGGCACGATCATCGTTAACACCCGCGAACGTCATCTCTATTACATCCTGCCGGATGGCCAGGCCATGCGCTACGGCATCAGCGTCGGCAAGGCTGGCTTTGCCTGGTCGGGCAACGCCTACGTTGCCTGGAAGCAGGAATGGCCAAATTGGCACCCGCCGAAGGAAATGGCAGAGCGCCGGCCGGAAATCGCCAAGTTTGTTGAAGGCGGCATGAATCCAGGCCTCGAAAACCCGCTCGGCGCCCGTGCAATGTATCTCTACAACGACAAGGGCCAGGACACCTTGTTCCGCCTGCACGGAACGCCGGAATGGGCATCCATCGGTACGGCAGCATCTTCGGGCTGCATTCGCCTGATCAACCAGGACGTCATCGATCTCTACAGCCGCGTCCTCCCGGGCCATACGACCAAAGTCGTCGTCATCCAGTAGATTTCACATCTCATCGACATCAGCGGCTGCCGGATAACTTCCGGCAGCCTTTTTTATTGGTATGGATCGGGTCGCGGGGGCAGTATGACTGTTCCCTTTTCGCAGCCAGTGTCACTGGCCTCGCAAAGATCGACGCTCAGGGAAAAACGCCGCTGGCTCAACTCGCTGATTTGCGTGCGGGGTCGCGCAGAGATTAAAGCAGCGACTTCAGATCATCCAGCTTGTCGTTGATCAGCCAGCCGTAATAATTCTCTTCAGGCCAGACAGGCTGGCTGGCGCCCCTGTTGCGCGCGGCAAGGGCCGTGGCGCGCTGACGGGAATTTCCTACATTATAGAGGGTGGCGGTGAGGCCCGGGTTGCCGGAAATATCCATGCCGGCGATCGAGCGGTAGTCGTCTATCGAGCGGCGGGCAGCGGCGGCAACGAAGGCGAGCGAGATATCCGGATCCATGATGGCGTGATAGACATCGCCGGCCTTGCGCTCGTCGAGCTTCGGGATGCCTGATGTTCGCGACACCATGTCAGACAGCATCAGTGCCGTCAGTGGATTGATCTGGCCGAGGCCAAAGGTCTGGCCAGCGTAGAAGGGCTGGAAGAATACGGCGCTGAAGCGATTGTTGGGAAAAGATTTTCCGTCGACGGTTTTTCCCTTGAAGGCGTCGTTCCAGACATCCTCGCGGCATGTCCAGAGGCTGTAGGAATCGCTTTTTCCGTTGCACTTGGCAAACTGTGGACGGGCGACGAAATCATCGACGTTCTCGCCATTGTAGGCGAACTTGAAGCTTTCGCCGGCGTAGGAAGCAGCCTTGACGTAGTAGGACTGCAGACCATCATAGGCATCGACATTATAGGTATGCTCGCCGACGAGTGCCCCGACAACATGGATGGGATCGATGCCATAAGCGCGCGACACGGCCTTGATCTTCGACATCAGCTTTGTATCGGTTGCCAGCAACTGGCGGACCTTCTGGTACTTGCGATCGAAACTGGAATTGGTGCCCTTGGTGCGGCGAACCGAGGCGCCTGGAATGTCCGGCTGCTCGGCATTGCGGTTGCCGGGCGGTACAGTGAGGATGCCGGCAGCCTTGGCAGGGATAGCGCCAAGGCTCAGGACAGCAACCAGAAGGGAAATGAGAATGCGTCGCACGATTGGCTGCCCCGTCGAAGGTTCATCGGTCTTTCCGGAGGCGTGGATCACAATCTTGGCCGAATAATGCCGACCCGACGCTGAAGCCCCAAGGAAACTGACCATCACCTAAAAAGTTAACGGCCCGGTGTCGAGGGGTCATGGTTGGAAAAGCCAGGAATAACGTCAGGGTGACTGCGGACGCCGAAAGTCTGTCAAACAGAAAGGACGCGACCTGCAGCATGTCAGGTCGCGTCCCTCGTTTATTACAAACTGGATATCGATGCGTCTGTGCGGCGCTGCGAAAGCGCGACCTTAGTTGCAGACGCGGATCTGTTCCCGGTGCCAGCCGTCGTCATACTGGTTCTGAACCGGGCGATCCTCGAACCAGCAGCGGGGCTGCGGCGGAGGTGGGGGCGGCGGTGCGTAACCATAACCACCGTCGTTGCCATTGGCCAAAGCGCCGCCGATCAGGCCGCCAAGTACGCCGGCGGCGATGCCACCGGCAATGATGCCGCCATTGTTATTGTGGTGATGGCGCCGCTGCGGGGGTGGCGGGCCACGGTCCCAGCCATCGTCCTGCGGAGGACGGCGGTATTGGGCTTCGGCAGTGCTTGCGGTGCTAAGCGCGCCTCCGGCGACCGACGCCAGGATCAGCATTGATAGAACGGTCTTCTTAAACATTGCCACCTCCACGAAGGCTCGGGAACTGGGCCTGAACCCAACGAATCTAAGCCAACTCATAGTGACTAATATATTTCATTTAGCTTAATGGCCGATGAATGCCGCGTTCATCGTGGGACCCCGATCCCGACACAAGGAGGGGACCGAGGGCAGCGCTGGCGCTAAAGGATGTAACGCGACAGATCGGTGTTGGCGGCGAGATCGCCGACGTGTTTCTGAACATAGGCCGCGTCGATAGTGAGCGACGCACCGCCGCGATCAGGTGCATTGTAGGAGATGTCGTCCAGCACGCGCTCCATCACAGTCTGGAGGCGACGGGCACCGATATTCTCGACCGAAGAGTTCAGGTGTACAGCGACATCCGCCAACGCGTCGAGCGCGTCATCGGTGAAATCGAGTGAGAAGCCTTCGGTGTCCATCAGCGCCTTGTACTGGCGGATGAGGCTTGCCTCCGTCTCGGTCAGGATGCGGCGCATGTCGTCTTTGCTGAGCGGCTTAAGCTCGACGCGGATCGGCAAGCGACCCTGGAGTTCGGGCAGCAGGTCCGATGGTTTGGAGACATGGAAGGCGCCCGATGCGATAAACAGGATATGGTCCGTTTTCACAGGTCCATACTTCGTCGATACGGTGGTGCCTTCTACCAGCGGCAGCAGATCGCGCTGGACGCCTTCGCGGGACACCCCCGCGCCGATGCCGCCCTCACGGGTAGCGATCTTGTCGATCTCGTCGAGGAAAACGATACCGTCGTTCTCGGCCGAGCGTACCGCTTCTCGCTGGACAACTTCATTATCGACCAGCTTGTCAGATTCATCCCGTATAAGATCGGCGTAGGAAGCCTTGACCGTGGTGCGGACCTTCTTGGTCTTGTTGCCCATGGCCTTGCCGAACATTTCAGACAGGTTGAGAACGCCGATATTGGCGCCGGGCATGCCGGGAATTTCGAAACCCGAACCGGCGGAAGCAGTATCGGCGATTTCGATGTCGATTTCCTTGTCGTCGAGTTCACCGTCCCGCAGCTTCTTGCGGAAGCTTTCGCGGGTGGCCGGCGAAGCAGTGGCGCCGACGAGAGCGTCGAGCACACGTTCCTCGGCGCTCATGTGGGCCTTCGATTCCACCTCGGCACGCATCTTCTCGCGCACCAGGCCGATGCCGACCTCGACGAGGTCACGGATGATCTGCTCGACGTCGCGGCCAACATAGCCGACTTCGGTGAACTTCGTGGCTTCCACCTTGATGAAGGGCGCACCGGCAAGCTTGGCGAGGCGACGGGAGATTTCCGTCTTGCCGACACCAGTCGGTCCGATCATCAGGATGTTCTTCGGCATGACTTCATCGCGCAGGTCGGGCTCCAGCTGCTGGCGACGCCAGCGATTGCGGAGCGCGATTGCGACGGCGCGCTTGGCCTCATGCTGGCCAATAATGTAACGGTCGAGTTCGGAGACGATCTCGCGGGGGGAGAAATTGTTCATTGTACTGCTTTCCCATCGGGGGCTGGAAACGATCAGGAGAGAAAACTCAGGCGTCGGAATTGATCGATTCGATGACAATGCTGTGGTTGGTGTAGACGCAGATGTCGGCGGCGATATCGAGCGCGCGGCGGGCGATCTCCTCGGCCGACTTGTCCGTGTCCATCAGCGCGCGAGCGGCGGCAAACGCATAGTTGCCACCGGAGCCGATAGCGACGGTGCCATGTTCCGGCTCCAGTACGTCGCCGTTGCCGGTCAGCGCCAGGGTGGTGGTCTTGTCGGCGACCAGCATCATCGCTTCGAGATTGCGCAGGTACTTGTCTGTCCGCCAATCCTTGGCAAGTTCGACGGCAGCGCGCATCAGCTGGCCCGGATATTGTTCGAGCTTCTTCTCCAGGCGGTCCAGCAGCGTGAAGGCATCGGCTGTGGCGCCGGCAAAACCGGCGATGACCTCGCCGTCCTTGCCGATGCGACGGACCTTGCGAGCGTTGCCTTTCATTATGGTCTGGCCGAGGCTGACCTGTCCGTCGCCTGCCATGACCACCTGGTTGCCCTTCCGGACGGTAATAATCGTTGTCATAAAGCACCTGTCTGCCCGATGATCGGGCGGTTTCAGTGGGCCGCGCATCGGCCCTGTTGAAGCCTATGTAAGTGGGCTTCCGGCGATTGCAAATATCACTCTTTTCGGTTCCGGTTCGCCTCACGCGGCAAAGGCGCGCCCGTCGTGCGGGAACTTCTGGATATTTTCGCATGTGGCTGATATGGACGGCCATTATCCGATGGAGCAGGCCATGGCAGACACCGCAGCCAACCGCACGGCGAGTATTTCCCGCGCGACCAACGAGACCTCGGTTTCGGTTACCGTCAACCTCGACGGCACCGGCGCTTCGAAAATCTCGACAGGCGTCGGGTTCTTCGACCATATGCTCGACCAGCTATCGCGCCATTCGCTAATCGACATGGAAATCGAGACCAAAGGCGATCTCCACGTCGACGATCATCATGCTGTCGAGGACACCGGTATTGCCATCGGCCAGGCGATCTCCAAGGCGCTGGGCGACCGGCGGGGCATCACCCGCTACGCCTCGATCGATCTTGCCATGGACGAGACGATGACCAAGGCCGCCGTCGATCTCTCCGGCCGACCCTTCCTCGTCTGGAACGTGCAGTTCAGTGCGCCGAAGATCGGAAGCTTCGACACAGAACTAGTGCGCGAGTTTTTCCAGGCACTGGCACAGAACGCCGGCATCACGTTGCATATTCTCAACCACTATGGCGCCAACAACCATCATATCGCTGAAACCTGCTTCAAGGCCGTGGCCCGTGCATTGCGGACGGCCACCGAGATTGATCCCCGCCAGGCGGGTCGCGTGCCATCGACCAAGGGCACCCTCGCCTGAACCGGAATTTTTAGCGGAGCGCCCCGATGGCGAGTTTTATAGTTCTGACACCCGAGAGCGGACCGGGCAGAGATCACGAGAAAACGCGCTTCGTACGCGATGGCTTTTCGCTGACCGCGTTCTTCTTTCCCGGCATCTGGCTGTTCTGCCATCGTTTCTGGCTGCTCGGGATAGGCGCCTTGCTTCTGCAGGGCATCGGGATGGAATTGATGCGGACGCCCGCTCTCTGGGCTGCCGGAGTGTCGCTGCTGCTTGCGGTCAGTGTCCTCTCTGCAGTTGAAGGGCGAATGCTGTTTGCCAGCCGCCTTTTGGCCAAAGGCTTCGTTGCCGGTGGCCTGGTGTCGGCGCGCAATCTCGCCGAGGCCGAAGATATCTATTTCAGTGGCCTTTCGGAGGAAGTGCCGGAGGATATCCGCGCTGCACGCTGGGATATTCGAGAAAACTCTGCAGGCAACCCCCACAAGGGTGCTGCCCTCGGCCTCATCGGCTACGACGGAGGACGCTGAGCAATGCGCGTTGTCATTATCGACTACGGCTCGGGCAACCTGCGCTCCGCCACTAAGGCCTTCGAGCGCGCTGCCCGAGAAATTGGCATCGACGCTGAGATCGAGCTGACCGACAAGGCCGAGCGCGTCGCCTCTGCCGACAGGATCGTGCTGCCGGGCGTTGGCGCTTACGCCGATTGCCGCCGCGGGCTTGGCGCCGTGGACGGCATGTCCGAGGCGCTGACGGAAGCCGTCGAACATAGGGCTCGGCCTTTCTTCGGCATTTGCGTCGGCATGCAGCTGATGTCGTCGCGCGGGCTGGAGAAGACCACCACGCAAGGTCTCGGCTGGATCAAGGGCGACGTCGTGGAAATGACGCCATCCGATCCATCGCTGAAAATCCCGCAGATCGGCTGGAACACGCTCGACCTGCGTCGTCCGCATGCGCTGTTCGACGGCATAAAGACGGGGCAGGACGGCCTGCATGCCTATTTCGTGCATTCCTACCACCTGGCAGCGACTGACGACGGTGACATCATCGCCACCACGAACTACGGCGGCGCGATGACGGCTTTCGTCGGGCGGGACAATATGGTGGGGGCCCAGTTCCACCCTGAGAAGAGCCAGACGCTCGGCCTTACCCTGATTTCCAATTTCCTGCGCTGGCAGCCCTGATGGCGCGCGCCCTGAACGGACCGACACGATGATCCTTTTTCCCGCCATCGACCTCAAGGACGGCCAGTGCGTGCGGCTGAAGCTCGGCGACATGGACCAGGCAACTGTCTATAATCCGGACCCGGCAGCACAGGCAAAGACCTTCCAGGACCAGGGTTTCGAGTGGTTGCACGTGGTCGATCTCAACGGTGCGTTTGCAGGCAAGAGCGTCAACGGCGACGCTGTCGATGCCATTCTCAAAGCGACCAGTAATCCGGTGCAACTCGGCGGCGGCATCCGGACGCTGGACCATATCGAAAGCTGGCTTTCGCGCGGTCTCGCCCGCGTCATTCTTGGAACCGTTGCAGTGCGCGATCCGGCGCTGGTCATCGAAGCTTGCCGCAAGTTTCCGGGCCAAGTCGCGGTCGGCATCGACGCCAAGGGTGGCAAGGTAGCTGTCGAGGGCTGGGCCGAAGCCTCGGAACTCGGCGTCATAGACCTCGCCCGGAAATTTGAAGGCGCTGGCGTCGCCGCGATCATCTACACGGACATCGACCGCGACGGCATTCTCGCCGGCATCAACTGGCCATCGACACTAGAACTGGCCGGGGCAGTTTCCATCCCCGTGATTGCCTCCGGCGGCCTGGCGTCGATCGACGACATCCGGCGCATGCTGCAACCGGACGCAGCCAAGCTCGAAGGCGCGATTTCCGGCCGAGCGCTTTACGATGGACGGATAGATCCGACCGAAGCGCTCAGGCTGATCAAGGATGCTCGCACCACGGAGGTGGCACTTTGACCCTCAAGGCGCGCATCATCCCATGCCTCGACGTCAAAGACGGACGCGTCGTCAAGGGTGTCAATTTCGTCGACCTAATCGATGCCGGCGATCCCGTCGAAGCCGCCAAGGCCTATGACGCGGCCGGTGCCGACGAACTTTGCTTTCTCGATATCACCGCCTCTTCCGACGGTCGCGATACCATTTTCGATGTTGTGGCTCAGACGGCAGAGCATTGCTTCATGCCGCTCACCGTCGGCGGCGGTGTCCGCGTCGTCTCCGATATTCGCCGGCTACTACTGGCGGGTGCCGACAAGGTGGCGATCAACTCCGCCGCCGTTGCAAATCCGGATTTCGTCGCGCAAGCCGCAGACAAATTCGGCAACCAGTGCATCGTCGTCTCGATCGATGCCAAGCGTCGCCGCAGCCAGGGCGTCGGCCAGGATAATGTGAGCGCCTGGGAGATCTATACCCATGGTGGGCGCAATGCGACAGGCATCGATGCGGTTGAATTTGCTGCGCGCATGGTGGAACGCGGCGCCGGCGAACTGCTGGTAACGTCTATGGATCGGGACGGCACGAAGAGTGGCTACGATCTGGAGTTGACGCGGGCGATTGCCGATGCCGTGCGCGTGCCGGTCATTGCATCCGGCGGCGTCGGCACGCTGGACGACCTTGTTGCCGGCGTCACAGAAGGTCACGCCACTGCCGTTCTGGCAGCATCGATTTTTCACTTCGGCACCTATTCGATCGGCGAGGCAAAGCGCTATATGTCGAAGCATGGCATAGCCATGCGGCTCGACTGACCGGGGGAAACGAGGCGAAATGAGCGGATTTACCCTTTCCGATCTGGAAAAGATCGTCGACCAGCGCTCTCGGGCGGGCTCCGATGAATCCTGGACTGCCAAGCTCGTCGCCGGAGGCCAGGCAAAGGCTGCCAAGAAGCTCGGTGAAGAGGCAATCGAGGCGGTGATGGCTGCCGTTGTCAACGATCGCGAGAACCTCACCTATGAGGCCGCTGATCTCCTGTACCATCTGATGGTGGTGCTGAAAATCGCCGAGATCCCTCTCAATGACGTTCTAGCCGAGCTTGAAAGACGCACTCTGCAATCCGGCCTCACTGAAAAGGCCGGTCGGCAGAGCTCATGACGTCACTCAGCAAGCCCGCATCTGCGCCCGAACCGCTGGACCATTTTCAGGCCAACGCCTATTCGCCCTATCATTTCTTCTCGTCCGGGGAGTGGGCGAAGTTTCGCGCCGATACGCCGTTGACCCTGACGGCCGACGAAGTCGACAGACTGCGGTCGATGGGCGATCCGATCGATCTCGACGAGGTCCGGCGCATCTATTTGTCCGTATCCCGGCTGCTTTCGGCCCACGTCGAATCGTCGCAAATCCTGTTTGAACAGCGAAATCGCTTTCTCAGCCTCGAAAATGTCGCCAAGACGCCTTTCGTTATCGGCATCGCGGGCTCGGTCGCCGTCGGCAAATCGACGACGGCGCGTATCCTGAAGGAACTGCTTGGCCGCTGGCCGTCCAGCCCTAAGGTCGACCTGATCACCACGGACGGATTTCTGCACCCCAATGCGGAATTGCAGCGGCGCAACCTGATGCAGCGCAAGGGCTTTCCCGACAGCTACGACACCGGGGCGCTGCTGCGCTTCCTGTCGGCGATCAAGGCCGGCCGGCCCAATGTGGCGGCTCCCTGCTACTCGCATCTGGTCTACGATGTGCTACCCAACGAATTCAAGATCGTCGACTGTCCGGACATCCTGATCTTCGAAGGCATAAACGTGCTGCAGTCCCGGCATCTGCCGGCCGACGGGAAGATCGTGCCGATGGTGTCGGACTTCTTCGACTTTTCGATCTACATCGACGCGGACGAAAAGCTGGTCCGCAAATGGTACGTGCGACGCTTCATGAAATTGCGTGAAACGGCCTTCCGTGACCCGAACTCGTTTTTCCACCGCTATGCGTCGATCACCGAGGAAGAGGCTCTCCTGACCGCCGAAGGCCTCTGGAAGAACATCAATTTGCGGAACCTGCGACAGAATATCCTGCCGACGCGGCCGCGGGCGGACCTGATCCTGCGCAAGGGTCAGGATCATCTGATCGAACAGGTGGCTCTCCGCAAACTTTAGCGGTGTCCGGACAATCGCCAATCCGGCGTTCGTCCCTCCAGATATTCCAGCATGTCCAGGCGGCAACAATCGTCGGCACGAGGACGCCGATCAGTGGCAGGCTCCGGACGAGGATATGATTGACCAGCGGGTAAAACCAGGCGACCCCCAACAAGATGGTCGGTTCCCGACGTTTGCAGAAGAACAGCGCCGCCGCGGCGCTCAGCGGTATTGCATCGTAAACATACCCGTAAGGGGTGGCGACGATCGCCAGAACCGCCGTGAGACAGGCGCGCGTGGCATGATCGACGCGGAGGCGTGGCCGCCAAAGCCAACATGCCGCCGCGATGCTGGCAGCGGAAAAGACGGCTTGGACCGCATAGGCAGCGCCGACCCCCAATCCCAGCGATCGGGAGAGCAGAAATGACGTCATACCGTTGCTTTGATAGCCTTGCGGGTATGGCGCCTCGAGGATTGCGGTCATCATCGGCCGCGTCTTGGTGAAAAACAGCACCCAGCTTTCCCAGCCGAATACGGCACCTGCCATCACGGCCAGAAACGAGGCGGTCACGGCTGCGGCGACGATGGAGCGGTAGTTTCCGCTTGCCAGCAGGCAGAACGGTACCAATAGCCCTATCTGTGGTTTTACTGTCAGCAGACCAAGGATAATGCCCGCAATGACGGGTCGAGACGGCGCGAGTAGCAGTCCGGATAGCAGCAAGGCAGCGGTTAGCGCGCCGTTTTGACCAAATATCACGTTCATCACAGCGGCCGGAGATATGATGACTAGAAGGCGCACCCATAGTGGAAGCGAGAGCATTTGCAGGGAGGCGAACAGCAGCAACAATGTTGCAAATGTCCAGACGAGATAGGCGGGCAGCAGCGGTAAACCGGCAAGCGGCAGACCCAACAGCAGGAAGGACGGCGGGTAACTCCATTCCTGGTCCGGCATGAACGGTGATATCAAGGCCCTCAAGTCATGCCTATAAATATCGACATTGAAGAGATCGGCAACCTGTCCCCTGAGCGCCAAGACGGCACCGCCCCAGAGATTGGTGAAATCCCAGTACGGTAATTTCTGCGAAACCTCGGAAAGGCCGTGCGCGTCTAAAGTCCATAAAAGGAAAAGTTGTCGGACACCGAGATACAGGCCTAAGACCACGACATACACGGCGAGTCCCCGCGCAAATGCATGTCTGTCAGTCATGTCGAGGTCCCCGGGTTTCCTGCAAACTATGGCTTCACGCGTCTTAATGTGAGGTTTATGCGACCGCCGCTCCTGAGCAGCGTCGAGGTTGACGGGTAGATGCGGTCGACACCGTGGAAGCAGAGCCTGCCTTCGCCTCCCAGCACGACGATATCGCCGCTGGCAAGCTTGATGGACGATGTCTTGTCAGTCCTGGAGGCCCCGCCGATGCGGAAGAGACAGCTGTTGCCGAGCGAGATGGAGACGACGGGTGCGCCCAGATCCTGCTCGTCCTTGTCCTGATGAAGACCCATCTTTGCGTCGTCGTCGTAAAAATTGACGAGGCAGGCTTCCGGCGGCTTTTCATAGCCGGCCACCTCGACCCAAAGCGCCAGCAGAGACTCCGGGATTGCCGGCCATGGCCGCTCGGTGCCCGGATGGGTCGATTGATACCGATAGCCCCGCTGCTTGTCCGTGACCCAGCCAAGCGGGCCGCAGTTTGTCATGCGCACCGACATCGGCTTGCCGGTGCCGGGCATGGCCGGAACGAATAGCGGCGCCTCGGCGACAACCGCGCGGATCTGCTCGACCAGCGCCTCCTGCGCAGTGCGATCGAGATAACCCGGCAGGTGACGAATTCCGTTCGACAGCATCATGGTCGGTGCTCCGCGATCATCCTGACAGTGATTTGGGGTGACGAATGCCGACAAACAGTGCTCAATCGCTGCCGTCGGATTTTCCGCGCAATTTCTTTACCTCGGAGCGCCCGGACTTCGCCTTCAACCGGCGTTCGACGGATCCCTTGGTAGGCCGGGTCTTACGACGGGGCGGCGGAGGCGGCAACGCCGCCTCGAGGATCAGTTCCTTCAGGCGGTCGCGGGCATCCTCCCGGTTACGGTCCTGGCTTCGGAAACGGCTTGCCTCGATCATCAGCACGCCGTCCTTCGACAGCCGCCGGCCAGCCAGCTTGATGGCATTGGCTTTGACACGTTCACTCAGCGACGGCGAGTTGACGAGGGTGAAGAACAGCTGAACAGCAGTCGACACCTTGTTGACGTTCTGGCCCCCGGGACCACCGGCAAGAACGAACTGTTCCGTCAGTTCCCAGCCGGCGATGGTGATCCGGTCGTTGATGTAAAGTGCGTCGCTGGCCATTGGTCTCTCCAGGCCCGTCTATCCCATATTGCCGGACGCTTGAAAACAGGGGAGCGCGCAAAAGCTAAACCCGGCGGAAAGACCGCCGGGTTTCACGTGAATCACCAAATACGGATGCCTATTCGGCGGCAACCCGCATGCCCGGTGCTGCGTCGCGCACTCCCCCATCGACATGTTGCTCGAACTTCGTGAAGTTGGTAACGAACATCTGCACGAGCTTGCTGGCCTGGGCATCGTAGGCTGCAGGATCGGCCCAGGTGGAGCGCGGATCGAGGATATTGCCATCTACGCCCGCGACCGAAACCGGCACGGCAAAACCGAAGTTCGGATCGATGCGGAACTCCGCCTTGTCCAGGTCGCCCTTCAGTGCGGCAGCGAGCAGTGCCCGTGTTGCCTTGATGGGCATGCGGCGGCCGGTGCCATAGGCGCCACCTGTCCAGCCGGTGTTGACCAACCAGCAGTCGACGCCATGACGGCCAATCAGCTCTTTCAGGAGATTGCCGTATTCGGCCGGATGACGTGGCATGAACGGGGCGCCAAAACAGGTCGAGAAAGTAGCTTCCGGCTCGGTGACGCCCTTTTCGGTTCCTGCGACCTTGGCGGTGTAGCCGGACAGGAAATGATACATGGCCTGGTCGGGTGTCAGCCGGGCAATCGGAGGCATGACGCCAAATGCGTCGGCGGTTAGCATGATAATCGTCTGTGGGTGGCCGGTCATGCCGCTTTCCGAGGCATTCGGAATGAAGTGCAGCGGATAGGCACTGCGGGTATTTTCCGTCAGCGAGCCATCGTCGAGGTCGGGCACGCCCTCTGCATCGAGCACGACATTTTCCAGAACCGTGCCAAACCTGCGCGTAGTGTCGTAAATCTCAGGCTCTGCTTCTGCCGACAATCGGATGGTCTTGGCGTAGCAGCCGCCTTCGAAATTGAAGATACCATTTTCGCCCCAGCCATGTTCGTCATCGCCGATCAGCGTACGGCTGGGATCGGCAGATAACGTGGTCTTGCCGGTGCCCGACAGCCCGAAGAAGACAGCGGCGTCTCCATCTGGACCGACATTTGCCGAGCAATGCATCGGCATGACGTTGCGGGCCGGCAAGAGGTAGTTCAGCACCGTGAAGACGGCCTTCTTCATTTCGCCAGCGTAGGACGTGCCGCCGATCAGCACCAGGCCCCTGGTGAAGTCGCAGGCGATCACGGTTTCCGTCCGGCAACCATGGCGTTCCGGATCTGCGCGAAAACTGGGAAGGTCGATGATCGTCAGCCTGGGCACGAAGTTTGCCAAGATCGCCCTATCCGGCCGGATCAACAGATTACGAATGAACAGCGAATGCCAGGCAAATTCCGTGATCACGCGCGACGGCAGCGCGTAGTCGACATCGGCACCGCCGACCAGGTCCTGCACGAACAGGGACAACCCGCCGGCGTGGGCAAGCATGTCCTGGTGCAATTGCGCAAAGTGCGCCGGCGACATGGGCTTGTTGTTGTCCCACCATATCTGGTCCTCCGTGGTTTCGTCGCGGACCACGAACTTGTCTTTTGGGGAACGGCCGGTGTGCTGGCCTGTCAGCGCACGAAGCGCACCGTGGGCGGTCAATTCGGCCTCGCCGCGTCGAATCGCCTCTTCGTAAAGCTGCGCTTCGGGCAGATTGTATCGAACGCTGGCGACGCTGCCCAATCCGATTGTTTCCAGACCGACTGCCGGGTTGTGGTCTCCAAAAACTTGCATCGCCATTTCATCCCCTGTTCCGGCAATCGCCATTGAATGATGACAGCCTTAAGAGCAAAAACTTGGAGGCGCAAGAGAGAAAAATCTTAAAAGATCAATGTTTTCAAATATTTAATCGATTTAAATTTCTGTCACATTATTTAAATCGTTTGAATTTTGTCGTTTGGTAATTTTATCGCCACAACTTTTGGTACCCGAGAATGTCCTCGAAAATATCGACCCTTTATCTTTGCCACAATTTGTTCCACCTTTATCCTCCATAAGCGCGCCTGGTTGAGGCCGATCAATTCGGCAGACCGCCTGGGTCGGGGTCCAATTCCGGGAGATGCGCTTAGATGACGGAGACCAACAGCATGCTGACAATCGCGCTCGTAGACGACGACCGCAATATCCTCACCTCGGTCTCCATCGCTCTGGAAGCCGAAGGATACAAGGTCGAGACCTACACGGACGGGGCTTCCGCTCTTGACGGGCTTCTGGCGCGGCCGCCGCAGCTGGCGATCTTCGATATCAAGATGCCGCGCATGGACGGCATGGAGCTTCTTCGTCGCCTTCGTCAGAAATCCGACATCCCGGTCATCTTCCTCACCTCGAAAGACGAGGAAATCGATGAGTTGTTCGGGTTGAAGATGGGCGCCGATGACTTCATCACCAAGCCTTTCTCGCAGCGCTTGCTCGTGGAACGCGTCAAGGCGGTCCTGCGTCGCGCCTCCAACCGCGAAGCTTCGGCGACAGCCGGTAATAGCGGTGGCACACCGAAGGCCGGCGCCGTGCTGCAGGCGCGCTCGCTCGAGCGCGGCCAGCTGGTCATGGACCAGGAACGCCATACCTGCACCTGGAAGGGTGAACCGGTCACGCTGACCGTGACGGAATTCTTGATCCTGCACTCGCTTGCACAGCGGCCCGGCGTGGTCAAAAGTCGCGATGCACTGATGGATGCTGCCTATGACGAACAGGTCTATGTCGACGACCGGACGATCGACAGCCACATCAAGCGGCTGCGCAAGAAATTCAAGATGGTCGATACGGATTTCGATATGATTGAAACGCTCTACGGAGTCGGATATCGCTTCCGCGAAGCTGCCTGAGGCTGAAGCTTCGATGGCGGATACGTATGGGGTGAGCTGGCGGAAATACCGGCCACGCCCTTCGAAAGGGCCGCGGCGTGGCACAGCTTGTGCAGCATAGGGATACGGAAGAGGCGGAGGGACAGGCCGGCAGCCGCTGGACGCATCCGTTCACGCTGATCCGCCGCATTTTCGGCAACGCCGTTTTTTCCAGCCTCACGCGCCGCATCCTGTTCTTCAACCTTGCGGCGCTCATCGTGCTGGTTGGCGGCATTCTCTATCTCAACCAGTTTCGCGAGGGCCTGATCGATGCCCGTGTCGAAAGCCTCTTGACGCAAGGCGAAATCATCGCCGGCGCAGTCTCCGCATCCGCCTCGGTCGACACCAACTCGATCACCATCGATCCGGAAAAGCTACTCGAGTTGCAGGCCGGCCAGAGCATCACGCCGGCGCCCAACGACGATGACCTGGAGTTCCCGATCGATCCGGAAAAGGTAGCACCGGTGCTGCGGAGGCTTATTTCGCCGACCCGCACCCGGGCTCGCATTTTCGATGCCGATGCCAACCTGCTGCTGGATTCGCGTCATCTCTATTCGCGCGGGCAAGTATTGCGTTACGATCTGCCGCCGGTCGACGACGAAGTCCAGAGCTGGTCGGACTGGTTCAGCGGACTTCTCAACAAAATGCTGCAACCGGCCAACCTGCCGGTCTACAAGGAGGCCCCCGGCGGCGACGGTTCCATCTATCCCGAGGTGATGAACGCACTCACCGGTGTGCGGGGCGCAGTTGTCCGCAGCACGGAAAAGGGCGAGCTGATCGTTTCCGTCGCCGTCCCTGTGCAGCGCGCCCGCGCCGTGCTTGGCGTCCTGCTTCTGTCCACCCAGGCCGGCGATATCGACAAGATCGTTCACGCAGAACGACTGGCTATCATGCGCGTCTTCGGCGTCGCGACGCTGGTCAATGTGGCGCTGTCGCTGCTGTTGTCATCGACGATCGCCAATCCGCTGCGGCGGCTGTCGGCTGCGGCCATCCGGGTGCGAAGAGGCTCGAAAGTGCGTGAGGAAATCCCTGATTTTTCCGCTCGCCAGGACGAAATCGGCAATCTGTCGATTGCGCTCAGGGAAATGACGACTGCCCTCTATGATCGCATCGATGCCATCGAAAGCTTTGCGGCCGATGTCAGCCACGAACTGAAGAACCCGCTGACATCCCTGCGCAGCGCCGTCGAAACGCTGCCGCTCGCGCGCAACGACGATTCCAAGAAGCGGTTGATGGATGTCATCCAGCACGATGTCCGGCGGCTCGATCGACTGATCAGCGACATCTCCGACGCATCGCGGCTGGATGCCGAACTGGCGCGCAGCGATGCCGAGCAGATCGACATGGAAGTGCTGCTGCGTGACATGGTCGACCTGTCGCAGCAGGTACGCCACAGCAAGAAAGCCGTGGAGATCGACTACGTCGTCGACCGCAAGCCGGGCGCGAAAACACGCTTCCTCATCAACGGCCACGAACTGCGCATCAGCCAGATCATCACCAACCTGATCGAAAATGCCAGGTCCTTCGTCCCAGCCGACGGCGGCAAGATCGCCGTGCGCCTGTCACGGACGCGAACACGTTGCCTGGTGCACATCGAAGACAACGGTCCCGGCATCCAGGCGGAAGACATCGACAGGATTTTCGAGCGTTTCTACACAGACAGACCTGAAGCCGAAGGATTTGGACAGAATTCCGGGCTCGGCCTGTCGATCAGCCGGCAGATTGCCGAGGCGCACAGCGGTTCGCTGAGGGCGGAAAACATCATCGATGCCGACACCGGAAAATCGCGCGGCGCTCGCTTTATCCTGTCCCTCCCCGCCGAGGCCAGCGTCTGATGCAGGTAGCGGTCAACATCCATGCCACCGCTATCGTGGTCGGCGCGACCGGGCTGCTCTTTCTCGGACCCTCCGGCATCGGAAAATCGGCCCTCGCCTTTGCCTGTCTCGCATCGGCCAGACAGTTGGGGCTGTCGTCGGCGCTGGTAGCTGACGATCGCGTGCTTGTCTCGCGTCGCGACGGCAGCGTCGTTGCTGAATGTCCACCGTCCATCGCAGGGCTCATCGAGATCCGCGGCACCGGGATCCTGCGGATCGGCAGCGTCCTTTCCAACCAGATGCATTTCGCAGTCTTGCCTGTCGACCTTGCGACCGCCGAAAGGCTTCCGCCTGAAGGTGCCGAGATCGAGGTGTCCGAGGGCATTGTTTTGCCGGCGATCCACCTTTCAAAAACAAGTATCAATCCGCTTGCCATCATCATGGCGATGCATCCGCAGTGCTTCTGATGGCGGCAACCCGAGCAAAGGATGAGGGCCAATCTCTGCATTTTACGCTTGCACTTCGGCTTTTCATGGCCAAGATGTCCCCCCACCGGTGGACGCGATTGCTGCGTTGCGATAAGGGCCACCTGTTTGCTTATGCGATGGGAGCAGTAATATCATGATCGGACTTGTGCTTGTCACACATGGCAAGCTGGCTGAAGAGTTTCGTCATGCCGTCGAGCATGTCGTTGGTCCGCAGAAATTCATCGAAACCGTCTCCATCGGCCCGGAAGACGATATGGATCGCCGGAGACAGGACATCATCCAGGCCGTCGCCGGTGCCGATGACGGCCACGGAGTGATCATCCTCACAGATATGTTTGGCGGCACGCCCTCCAACCTGGCGATCTCGGTGATGAACAGCGGCCATACGGAAGTCATTGCCGGCGTCAACCTCCCGATGCTGATAAAACTGGCTGGCGTGCGCGGCGAAAACAATATGGAAAAGGCGCTGGTCGAAGCATCGGAAGCCGGACGGAAATATATCAATGTGGCCAGCCGCGTCTTGAGCGGCAAGTGACGGAACGGCTATCTCGCCCATGACATCGCATTCCCGCGAACTGCTCATCATCAATAAACGTGGCCTGCATGCCCGCGCCTCGGCAAAATTCGTCCAGACCGTCGAAGCCTTCGATGCCGCTATCACGGTCTCCAGGGATGGAACTACCGTGGGGGGGAATTCGATCATGGGCCTTATGATGCTTGCTGCAAGCCCAGGCTGCAGCGTGCTGGTCACCGCCAGCGGAAACCAGGCGGAAGAAGCGCTTAACGCCCTGGATGCCCTGATTGCCAACAAATTTGGCGAGGAAATGTAAACCGTAAATCATATAAAGACATAAAGACTTCTTTATATGCTGGTTGCATTTTGCCGTCCGGCCTGCTAGACGGGGTCACTGTCGGCGCGACTGCGCCCCAAAAATCCCCCACGCATTCCGTCGCCGCAAGCCGGTGGTCCGGGTGCCCTGTCCAGGCTGGAGAATTCAATGAGCACTGACAAGGACTACGTTGTCGCCGATATCGCGCTTGCCGACTTTGGTCGCAAGGAAATCGATATTGCCGAAACCGAAATGCCGGGACTGATGTCCTGCCGCGAGGAATTCGGCCCGACGCAGCCGCTTAAGGGCGCGCGCATCACCGGTTCGCTTCACATGACCATCCAGACGGCCGTGCTGATCGAAACCCTGGTCAAGCTGGGTGCGGAAGTTCGCTGGGCTTCCTGCAACATCTTCTCGACCCAGGACCATGCTGCCGCCGCGATTGCCGCCTCGGGCATTCCGGTCTTCGCCATCAAGGGTGAATCCCTTGAGGACTACTGGACCTACACCGACCGGATCTTCCAGTGGGCCGACGGTGGCTTTTCCAACATGATCCTCGACGATGGCGGCGATGCCACCATGTACATCCTTCTCGGCGCCCGTGCCGAAGCCGGCGAAGATGTACTTTCGACGCCGACTTCCGAGGAGGAAGTCATCCTCATGGCCCAGATCAAGAAGCGCATGGCCGCTTCGCCGGGCTGGTTCACCAAGCAGCGCGATGCCATCAAGGGCGTTACCGAAGAAACCACGACAGGCGTTCATCGCCTCTACGAACTCAGCCAGAAGGGCCTGCTGCCCTTCCCGGCGATCAACGTCAACGACAGCGTCACCAAGTCGAAGTTCGACAACAAGTACGGTTGCAAGGAATCGCTGGTCGACGGCATCCGCCGCGGTACCGACGTGATGATGGCCGGCAAGGTTGCCGTTGTCTGCGGTTACGGTGACGTCGGCAAGGGTTCGGCCGCTTCGCTTCTCGGCGCCGGCGCTCGCGTCAAGGTCACGGAAGTCGACCCGATCTGCGCCCTGCAGGCTGCTATGGATGGCTTTGAAGTCGTTACGCTCGAAGACGTCGTCTCTTCGGCCGACATCTTCATCACCACCACCGGCAACAAGGACGTCATCCGCATCGAGCACATGCGCGAGATGAAGGACATGGCGATCGTCGGCAACATCGGCCATTTCGATAACGAAATCCAGGTCGCTTCGCTGAAGAACCTGAAGTGGACGAACATCAAGCCGCAGGTCGACATGATCGAGTTCCCCAAGGGCAACCGCATGATCCTGCTGTCGGAAGGCCGCCTGCTGAACCTCGGTAACGCCACCGGCCATCCTTCCTTCGTGATGTCGGCATCGTTCACCAACCAGACGCTGGCCCAGATCGAACTGTTCACCAAGCCTGGCGAGTACAAGAACGACGTCTACGTTCTGCCGAAGCACCTCGACGAAAAGGTCGCCCGCCTGCATCTCGCCAAGCTCGGCGTCAAGCTGACCGAACTTTCGACAGAGCAGGCTGCCTATATCGGCGTCCCGGCTCAGGGCCCCTTCAAGGCTGACCACTACAGGTACTAATTTTACCCTCTATATCCACAACATCTTGTGGCCGCAGCATTGACAAATGCTGCGGCTTCTTTTTTGGGCAGGAGTCTTTTCGCGGAATCGTTAAAACTGTATCCTTTTGGGACTTGATTCGCATTGAACCGAGCTTCGGGACCCTGCGAAATTGGGATGTCTTGTCGAGATACGGCACATTACAGGACGGAGACAGACCGCTGATGGAAATGAACGAAAGCCTGCCAGAGCAGGCTGACGCGCGACCCTGCGGTCCAGTCCTGCCAAGGCAAGAGGAAACAAGGGCGGCTGATGACAATCGCCAGCGCGCGCCGCGTAAATCGTCGCGCTTCGTCGCCATATTATCCTTCCTTGCTTCCGGAACGGCCATCGCTGCACTCGCAGGCCCGGCGCTGGCCCAGGCGCAGATGCCGGTAGCCGCCCGATTGTTCACATCCTCAGAAATGGTCACCTTCTCGGTGGTGATCGGCGTCGTCTCTGCCGCTCTGTTGTCGACGCTATGGCTCGTCCGCCAGCGTGGCAACCTAGAGACCGAAAGCCGCGAGATCCGCACGGCACTGTCGGACGCCAACCAGCGCATATCCCGCTATCAGGCACTGATCGCCGACAAGAACCGCCGCATTGTCATCTGGGACGGGCCCAACACACGGCCGGAACTGCTGGGTCAGCTTCCTGTCGAAACCGGCGCTCCGCAAGACAACGAGTTTCTGGCATTCGGGCGCTGGATGAAATCATGGTCGGCAGGCGATCTCGACAAGGCGATCGACAAGCTGCGCAGCAGCGGCCAAGGCTTCGACATGGTCGTCGAGACCAACCGCGACGAAATTCTCGAAGCGCAGGGCCGGATCTCCGGCGGGCGGGCTTTTGTGCGCTTTGTCGCGCTGAACAACCTCCGTGCCGAATTGGCTGAAATCAAGATCGAGCGGGACCGATTGCTGACGTCGATCTCGGCCTTTCAGAACCTGCTCGATGCCATCGACCTTCCCGTCTGGCAGCGCGATCCAGACGGCAAGCTGACATGGGTCAATCATGCCTATGGCGAAGCCGTGGAAGCTGTTTCACCGGAGGAAGCGATCCGCGAGGGTCGTGAGTTCCTGAGCACCATCGCCCGCGAACGCATCCGCGCCTCCGCAACACCCGACTCGCCTTTCCACGACAAGATTTCGACTGTCGTCCGCGGCAACCGTACATTTTTCGACGTAGTCGACGTGCGCGCCCGCAGCGGTTCGGCAGGCATGGCAATCGACGTGTCGGAGACCGAGGCTGTCCGCGCCGAACTACAGCGCACGCTGAAGAGCCATGCCGAGACGCTCGACCATCTGGCGACACCCGTTGCCATCTTCGACGGTAACCGTCGTCTGCAATTCTACAACCAGGCCTTCGTGCAGCTCTGGGAACTCGATATCTCGTTCCTGGAATCGAAGCCCGACAATAGTGAACTGCTGGACCGGCTGCGCGCTGCCAAGAAGCTGCCGGAACCGCTGAACTGGAAGACTTGGAAGGAAAGTGTGCTTTCCGTCTACCGGGCGCTGGATACGCAATCCGACCTCTGGCATCTGCCGAACGGCCAGATCCTGCGCGTTTTCGCGACCGCGCATCCCCAGGGTGGCGCCACCTGGGTGTTCGAAAATCTCACCGAGCAGGTCGATCTCGAAACACGCTACAATACGCTCGTCAAGGTCCAGGGCGAGACCATCGACCACCTTTCGGAAGGTGTGGCGGTGTTCGGGCCCGACGGTCGCATGCGGCTGTCCAACCCGGCGTTCCGCGCGCTATGGGGCATCAGCGAGACGGAAGCCAAGCCCGGGACCCATATCCGCATGGTGGCCGATGCCTGCCTTGCCTCCTATGACAAGCCGGATGGCTGGAAATCCTTTGCGGAGCAGATTACCAGCTTCAACGACGAGCGACCTTCTTCGCAAGGGACGCTCGAGCTATTCTCTGGGCTGGTGCTCGATTATGCGGTGACACCGCTGCCGAATGCCCAGACGATGCTGACTTTCGTCAATATGACGGACAGCGTCCGCGCCGAGCGCGCCTTGACGGAAAAGAACGAGGCGCTGCGCAAGGCAGACGAACTGAAGAACGACTTCGTCCAGCACGTGTCCTACGAACTGCGCTCGCCGCTGACCAACATCATCGGCTTCACCGACCTCCTGAAAACGCCCGGTATCGGACCGCTAAGCGAGCGGCAGGCCGAGTATATCGACCATATCGCCACATCTTCGTCGGTGCTGCTGACGCTCGTCAACGACATTCTCGATCTGGCGACCGTCGATGCTGGTATCATGCGGCTCAATTGCAGCAACATCCTGCTCGATGACCTTTTGGATGACGTCTCGCTGCAAATCGCGGACAGGCTGCAGGAGAGTGGCGTCACGCTGGAAATCATTGTTCCAGCACAACTTGGCAGCGTCGTTGCCGACCAGCAGCGCCTGAAGCAGATTTTGCTGAAGCTTCTCAACAATGCCGCCAATTTTGCGCCCGAAGGCTCGGTCATTTCGCTGAAATGCCATCGTGACGGCACCGACTTCCTGTTTTCTGTCGCCGATCAGGGCCCGGGCATCCCGGAAGATGTGATGGGAACGGTATTCAAACGCTTCGCGTCCAACGGCAAGGGCGGAAAGCGCAGCGGCGCCGGTCTGGGGCTCTCGATCGTCGAAAGTTTCGTCAGCCTGCATAACGGCCAAGTTTCCATCGACAGCCAGCCCGGCAAGGGAACCATCGTGCGCTGCCGCATTCCGTCTGCCGACGTGCCGCAATCGATTGCCGCTGCCGAGTGACGTCCATGGACGCCCCGATCTCGGTCTTTCTGCAAGATGACGCGGCGACACGCCAACTCGGCGAAGATCTGGCGCTCGCGCTTACGGTGGGCGACTGCCTGGCGCTGAGCGGCGATCTTGGCGCAGGCAAATCGGCGCTGGCACGCGCTTTTCTGCGGGCGATGGCCGACGACGAGGGGCTGGAAGTGCCTAGCCCGACGTTCACGCTTGTCCAGTCCTATGCGCTGCGCATTCCGGTTTCGCATTTCGATCTCTATCGTCTGGGCGATCCGACGGAACTCGTGGAACTGGGTTTCGACGAAGCGCTCGATGCTGGTATCTGCCTGGTCGAATGGCCTGAAATGGCGGAGACGGAATTACCCGGAAGTCGTATTACACTTCGTCTCGAGACCGAAGGCCAAGGGCGCCGCGCGACTATATCGGCACCGCCAGGCCAGGCAGCCCGCATCCGGCGCGTGTTGAATATCCGCTCGTTTCTCGACGAGAGCGGGCTTGCAGGCGCGGAACGTCGCTTCCTGACAGGCGATGCGTCGATGCGCGCTTATGAATCGATCTACCCTGCCGACGGAAGCAATCGCATCATCCTGATGGACTGGCCACGCCGTCCGGAGGGACCCCCGGTGCTGGACGGCAAACCTTACCCCAAGGTCGCGCACCTTGCCGAAGACGCTTATCCCTTCGTAGCGATCGCGGGCATGCTGCGGGACAACGGTTTCGCCACGCCGGAAATCTATCATGTCGACTACAAGCAAGGCATTCTGCTGATCGAGGACCTCGGCACCGATGGTGTTCTCGACACGCACGGAAGACCCATCCCGGAGCGATATCAAGCCGGCGTTGCCTGCCTGGCACTGCTGCACGGGCTTACCCTGCCCCGGGATATCGTGGTGACTTCAGATCATGTCCACCATATTCCGGATTTCGACCGCACGGCGACGGGCATGGAAGCCCGCCTGCTGCTCGACTGGTACCTGCCCTGGAAACGCGGCGAAGCTGCCAGCGACACGGAACGCGCAGAATATCTGGCAATCTGGGACGATCTCATCGACCAGCTCGCCGCCTCGGAGAAGAGCCTGCTGCTACGCGACCTGCATTCCCCGAACATCATCTGGCGCGGCGAGGACGTCGGTATTCGCCGCATCGGCCTGATCGACTTCCAGGACGCAATGATCGGGCCGACGGCCTATGACCTGGCATCTCTCGTACAGGACGCCCGCGTCACCATCGAGCGGCCGCTGTTCGAGCAACTGATGGGTGACTACCTGGCGCTCCGTCGCGCCCAGCCAGGCTTCGACGAGCCGTTGTTCCTGAAAAGCTGGGCTATCATGTCGGCGCAGCGCAACTGCAAGCTGGCCGGACTGTGGGTCAGGTTGAAGCAGCGGGATGGAAAGCCGGGCTATCTCCAGCATATGCCGCGTACCCTCACCTACCTGCAGGCTGCATTCGAGCACGAAACGCTTGCCCCCTTGCGCGATTGGTGCGCAAGGGCTGGTATAGGCGCAGGCGAATCATAAATACCGGATCAGATGACAATCAAACAGGCCATGGTGCTCGCAGCGGGGCTTGGAACCCGCATGCGCCCGATCACCGACCACACCCCGAAGCCGCTGGTGAAGATCGGTGGCAAGCCAATGCTCGACTATGTGCTCGACCTTCTGGTCGCCTCAGGGGTGGACAGGGTCGCAATCAATATTCATCATCATCCCGATCAGATGCGAGCCTATCTCCAAGCTCGTGAGGGACTGGAGATCGTGGTATCCGACGAGACCGGAGGCCTGATGAACTCCGGCGGTGGTCTTGCCAAAGGCCTGAAGCTGCTCAGCCGCGACCCGGTTCTGGTCATGAACGCCGACCTTTTCTGGATTGGCGAAACGCCTGGGGAGCCGACAAACCTCGAGCGATTGGCGGACGTCTTCGATGCGGGCACCATGGACATGGCCTTGCTCTGCGTCCCGCTGGACAAGACCACCGGCCATGACGGCAAGAAGGATTTCTCCATGGCTGCCGATGGTTGCCTAACGCGCTACCGCGAGGGAATGCCCAATCCCGTGGTTTATGCCGGCGCCATTGCCTTGCATCCCGCACTGTTCGACGACGCGCCGGACGAAGCCTTCAACCTCAACCTCTATTTCGACCGGGCCATAGCGAGCAGCAGGCTTTACGGCCTTGTGCTCGAGGGCGAATGGCTGACGGTCGGAACGCCGGATGCGATAGAAGCTGCAGAAGAAACGATCCGTCGCATCAGCGCAAGCGAGCCATCATGAAGCAACGGCAGCGCATCCTGACGATACCGGCGGGATTGCCCTTCCTTGCAACGCTTGCAGCAGCGCTCTGCGACGGGCGGCTGACCGATCACTTTCGCCACGACCCCGCCGATCCGCTGTCCCTTGCCAAGGTAACGATCTATCTGCCGACGCGACGCGCAGCCCGCGTGCTGCGCTCTGCCTTCGTCTATCTGCTCGGCGGCCAATCGGCGATCCTCCCGGTGATCCGGCCTCTCGGCGAGACCGACGAAGATAGCGGCTATTTCGACGAGGACCTGCCAGCCACCGCCGACCTGCTGCAGCCACTCTCGAATACCGCCCGGCTGTTGGAGTTGGCCCGCTTGATCCTCGCTTGGCGCAACAAGCTGCCGCAGATCGTCCGTGACATCCACTCCGATTCACCGCTGGTGGCGCCTGCCAGCCCGGCCGATGCGATCTGGCTTGCGCGCAATCTTGCCGAACTGATCGATTCGATCGAGACGGAAGACCGCGACTGGGCTGATCTCGCGACGCTGGATGCCCAGGATCATGCTCTCTGGTGGCAATTGACAGCCGAATTTCTGCAGATCGCCAGCGCCTTCTGGCCGGCCCGCCTGGACGAACTTGGCCGGTCCTCGCCAGCCCGGCATCGCAATGCCATCCTGCGCGCCGAGGCCAAACGGCTGGCGACCGCGCAGCCCACAGGGCCGATCATCATCGCCGGTTCGACCGGTTCCGTGCCGGCCACCGCCGAGCTGATAGCCGCCGTCGCTGCCCTGCCGCAAGGCGTCATCGTATTGCCGGGTCTCGACCAGACGATGTCCGATGAGGACTGGGCCATGGTCGCGCCGATTGCTGGCATTGCCGATCGCGATCCGGCCAGCCGCAGCCATCCACAGTACGGTCTTGCGCACCTGTTGCGGCAACTGAAAACGGAGCGCGCCGAGGTCGATACCATAGAGACGGCGCCGGTCGATCTGCAGCGGCGTGCCGAAATCCTGTCCCGTGCGCTGGCGCCAGCCAAGGCTACGAGCGGCTGGGGAGATTGGCAAAAGACGCTGCCGCCCGGCGCGTTTCGCGCGGCGTTCGCCGATGTCTCGCTGATCGAGGCTGCGAACGAGCGCGAAGAGGCGACGGCCATCGCGATTGCCCTGCGGCTGGCGCTGGAAAAGCCTGGCCGTAACGGCAATGAAAGCCAAGCGGCGCTGATTACGCCCGACCGGAACCTGGCGCGTCGAGTGACGGCTGAACTTGCCCGCTTCGGCATCGTCGCCGATGATTCGGCAGGCACGCCGCTGTCCTCCACACCGCAAGGCAGCCTGTTGACGCTGCTGCTCGAGGCAACGCTCAGGCCCGGCGACCCCGTTGCCATCGTCAGCCTGCTCAAACACCCCCTTACGAGCTTCGGGCTGGAACGATCCGTGCTGGATCATGCCGTCGACGCGCTGGAGTTGCTGGCCCTGCGCGGAGGCGTCGGCGAGGTCGACATCAATACGCTGGAGCCTCTTCTGGAACAGCGGCTAGCGGACCAGGAGAACGATCGCCATGCGCCGAGATGGCGCGACAGCCTGCCGCCGGAAGCGGCTGACATGGCGGCCTTACTTGCCAATCGTGTGCGGCTCGCGACCGAACTGCTGGCTGGCGCCCTGGTCCGACGCCGCCCCGAGGATCGGCGGCTGACGACCAGCTTCACATTGTCAGAATGGGCCGAACGCACCGGGCGAGCTCTGGAGGCGGTGGTTGCCGACGAGAAAGGCGACCTTGCGGCGCTCTGGTCTTCCGAAGCGGGCGATGCGCTGGCGACCGTGCTGCGCGAAGTGATGGCGACCGATGGCCAGATGGAAGCCGATGGCCCGCAGTGGATCGACATCATGATGGCGCTTTCCGCCGGCCAGGCAGTCAAACCCCGGGCGCTCAGCCATCCCAGGCTGTTCATCTTCGGTACGCTGGAAGCCCGGTTGCAAAGCGTCGATACTCTCATCCTCGGCGGCCTGAACGAGGGCTCGTGGCCCGGACAGACGGCCAACAACCCCTTCGTGTCGCGGATGATGAAGACGGAGATCGGCCTGGAGCCGCCGGAGCGACGCATCGGCCAGCTGGCCCATGACTTCGAGATGGCAAACGGCACGGCGGACCTCATCTACTCTAGAGCGTTGCGGCAGGGCTCAACGCCCACAGTCGCCTCGCGTTGGCTGCAAAGGCTTATGGCGCTGGGCGGCAAGGAATTTGCAGAAGAGCTGAAGGTGCGCGGCGACTGCTTTCGCGACTGGGCAGCGCTGATCGATGCCGGCGACCGCGAGGCACCCGCTCAGCGCCCCTCGCCCAAGCCACCGGCAGCGATGCAGCCGAAAAGCTATTCGTTCAGCGAGGTCGGACGTCTGAGGCGCGATCCGTACGCGATCTATGCCCGCCGCGTCCTCCGGCTCGACCCAGTCAACCCGTTCAACAGCGACCCCGGCGCTGCCGAGCGCGGCACGCTCTATCACCGGATTGTCGATCGCTTCACCCGCGAGGGCCATCTGGCAACGGCGCCGGATGCCTTGAAGGCAATGGAGCGCATCCTGACGGAGCTGTTCGACGCCGAGCAGTTGCCGCCGCATATCGACGCCGTCTGGCGCCCGCGCTTTCGCGAGGTCGCACGGGCCTTTCTCAACTGGGAGAAGACCCGGCAGCCGCAGATCCGCCAAACATTTACCGAAGTCCGCGCCGCCGTCGATCTCGAAGCCGCCGGCATCCGGCTGACCGGCGTTGCCGACCGGATCGACCTGAAGGGCGGCAAAGCGGCCGATATCATCGACTACAAGACCGGCTTCAATCCTACGCCGCAGCAGGCCCGGGCGCTGCTCGATCCGCAGCTGGCACTCGAGGCCTACGCGCTGCAGGCCGGTGCCTTTCGCGATGTCGGGACTTTGACGCCGGAAAACCTGCTTTACGTTCGCCTACGGCCGGGCGATCGATTCAGGGAGGATCAGGTCAACAACGAGCTCGCCAAGGCCAGCGCCCGGACACAGCCGAAATCGGCGCTCGATCTCGGCCACGAATCGATCGAACAGCTCAGCCAGTTCGTTTTGCTGCTGCGATCCGGCGAAAAAGGTTTCGCCTCGCGGCTGATCCCGGCCCAGCAGCAGGAATTCGGCGGCGATTACGACCATCTGGCGCGGGTGTCGGAATGGTCGACGGCCGAAGCGGAAGAGGCTGCAGACGATGAGTGAACTGGCAGAGCTTCCGGAAGGCGACGACGCCGGCACCTGGATCGGCTGGACGACGGTCCAGCAATCGCTGGCCTCCGATCCGACCCGGTCTGCGTGGGTTTCGGCCAATGCCGGCTCCGGCAAGACGCATGTCCTCACGCAGCGGGTGATCCGGCTGCTGCTGGCCGGCGCGAGGCCTTCGGCGATCCTGTGCCTGACATACACCAAGGCAGCAGCATCTGAGATGTCGAACCGCGTCTTCGACCGGCTTGCCGAATGGGCAACACTGCCGGACGAAGCGCTGATCAAGCGCATTACCGATGTCGAGGGAGCTGTGCCGGACGTCTTCAAGCTGGCAGAGGCGCGGCGACTTTTTGCAAAGGCCTTGGAAACGCCGGGCGGGCTTAAGATCCAGACCATCCATGCCTTCTGCGAGGCGCTGCTGCACCAGTTTCCGCTCGAAGCCAATGTCGCCGGTCATTTTTCAGTGCTCGACGACCGCGCTGCGACGACGCTGCTGGCGGACGCCCGACGCTCCCTGCTAACCGCAACGACGCCTGAAGACGATGCTGCTCTGGCGGAGGCCTTTGCCCATGTGCTCGATCTCGGGGACGAATCCGGTCTCGAGACGCTGCTGGGCGAGATCATCGCCCACCGTAACGCCATCCGTCGCTTCGCGCTCGATGCGGAACAGCGCGGCGGCCTCGATAAGGTGATGCGCCAGCGGCTGGGGCTGTCGGCGACCGAGACGGAAGCCGACATCGCACAGCAATTCTGGCCGCTGCGGGGACTGTCAGGTGCGATGCTGGACCGCTATCTTGAGCTCGCGGACAGCAAGGGTGGCAGCAAGGCCCAGGAGATCGCCTACGGCCTGAGGCTGGTCATGCGCGCGCTAGATCCCAACGAGCGTGTGGAAATCCTTGAAAAGGTCATGCTGACCGCCAAGGGCGAGCCAAAATCCGATGGCCAGTTCGTGGTTAAGGCAATGCTGGCCGAGGCGCCGGAGCTGACGGATGCCATCGCGACGGCGCGCGCCCATGTCGTGGACTGCCGGGACAGGCTGAAACGCATGCAGATGTACCGCGCTACACGCGCCGCCCTGACGCTTGCCGACCGGCTGAACGCCGATTATGCCGAACTCAAGAAACAGCGCAGCCAGCTCGATTTCGAGGACCTGATCACCCGAACGGCCGATCTTTTGATGCGCAGCGGTGTCGGCCCGTGGATCCACTACAAGCTCGACCAGGGCATCGACCATATTCTCGTCGACGAGGCGCAGGATACCAGCCCGATCCAGTGGAGTGTCATCCAGTCTCTGGCGGAAGATTTTTTCTCCGGCGCCAGCGCCCGGCCGACGCTGCGGACGCTGTTTGCGGTCGGAGACGAGAAGCAGTCGATCTATTCCTTCCAGGGCGCGCGACCGGAGCGTTTCTCCGAGGAGAGCGACCGTACGCGGCGTCGCGTGCTTGCCAGTGGCCAGGCGTTTTCGCCGGTGCGGCTGCCGCTGTCGTTCCGCTCGACATCTGACGTGCTATCAGCCGTCGATCACGTTTTTTCGACGCCGGACAATGCCAGGGGCCTCAGCGCCACCGATGAGGCCGTCGTCCATCGCTCCAGTCGTATCGGTCATCCGGGGGAAGTGGACCTTTGGCACATGATCGCGCCGGAGCCTGCCGCCAAGGAAGAGGATTGGACGGCGCCCTTCGATTCGACGCCTGAAAGCGCGCCGGCCGCAGTTCTCGCGCGGCGCATGGCTCATGTGATGGATACACTGGTCGGCCGCGAGAGCATTATCGACAAGGGTAAGACGCGGCTGATAGAGGCGGGTGATATCCTCGTGCTGGTGCGCAAGCGCGATGCTTTCGTCAATGCCCTCACCCGTGCGCTGAAGAAACGTGGCAACATTGCCGTCGCCGGCGCCGACCGCCTGGTGCTGACCAGCCATATCGCCATCCAGGATCTGCTGGCGCTCGGCCGCTTCCTGCTATTGCCGGAGGACGACCTGTCGCTGGCGGCGGTGCTGAAAAGCCCGCTTTTCGACCTCTCCGAGGACGACGTGTTCATGGTGGCGGCGCTGCGCGGCGATGGCACCAGCGTCTGGCAGCATCTCCAAGCCTTTGCAGCCGACGGCAACGATACCTTTGCCGATGCAGTCGAGCGACTGAAACTCTTCATGGCACTGTCGAAGACCTACTCGGTCCACGATCTCTTTGCGCGAATTCTCGGCAGCCATGGCGGTCGGCGTCAGTTCCTGGCTCGGCTTGGCAGCGAAGTCAGCGATATCCTCGACGAGTTCCTGACATTCGCGCTCGACCATGAGACATCCGGGCTGCCCGGCCTGCAATCCTTCGTCTCGACGCTGGAACTGGAAGCACCGGTCGTCAAGCGCGAACAGGACAAGGGCCGCAACGAGGTGCGGATCATGACGGTGCATGCCGCCAAGGGGCTGGAGGCGCCGATTGTCTTTCTCGTCGATGGCGGCTCGAAATCCTTCACTTCCAGCCATCTGCCGAAGCTGCGGCTGCTGGAGGGGCGCGGCGAAGAAGTGCCGATGCCGGCCTGGCTGCCGCTGAGTTCGCTCGGCAACACGCTGACCCAGGCCAATGCCAGCCGTATCCAGGGCCAGGCAGAGGAGGAATATCGCCGGCTGCTCTATGTCGGCATGACGCGGGCCGCTGACAGACTGATCGTCTGCGGCTATCGCGGCGTGCGACAGAACCCCGACATCTGGCACAGCATGATCGCGACCACCCTCGCACAACATCCCGAGCGTTGTACTGAGGCCACTTTCACCGGACCTGACGGCGATTGGACCGGCCTGCGCTGGCGCGTCGGGGGAATGGCAAAAGATCTCGAAACCGCAGTGTCGACGGAGGCACGAAGGGACAAAACGGCGCTGCCGCCTGCCCTGCTGCAACCGCTTCCGTCCCCCCGCCATCTCCCGCGTCCGCTGAGCCCGTCGGGAGCAGGCACCATCATCGATGACGAAGCCGGGAATCTGGCGGTCGCTTCCCCGCTGTTCGGCGACAAGGGTGCATCCGATCGTGCGCTGGAAAAGGGCCGACTGGTCCACCGTATGGTGCAGATGCTGCCGGATCTGCCTCCAGCCGAACGCGCTGAGGCCGCCGCGCGCTACGCCGAACGGACGACGCGCTTCTGGCCGGCAACGGAGCGCCAGGCGCTGGTCGCCTCAGTTTTGGCGCTGATGGCGCACAAGGACCTGCTGGGGGTTTTCAGTAGCCACGCACAAGCCGAAGTTTCCATTATGGGGACGCTTGCACTCGACCGTCAGACCTATGCGGTCTCCGGCCGTATCGACCGGCTGGCGGTGCTGGACGATCGCGTGGTGATCCTCGACTACAAGACCAATCGCGTGCCGCCGGCTACAGCCGAAGCCATACCCTTCGCGCACAAGGCTCAGCTGGCGATATACCGCGAGATCCTGGCGCCGCTCTATCCGGGCAAGCGCATCGATTGCGTGCTGGTCTACTCCGAGAACGCGACTGTCCACACGCTGTCGGAGGCAGCTCTCAGATCGGCGCTTGCCGAACTCATGACAAAGTGAAATACCAAAGCTTGAAATTCGGCACCGCAACATCACATGTGGTTCAACAGTTAATTCCGGTGAAGGAGCATTTTTATGGCTACCGTGAAAGTCGATAACTCGAACTTCCAAGCGGAAGTTCTAGATTCTGCAGAACCAGTCGTGGTTGATTTCTGGGCTGAATGGTGTGGCCCGTGCAAGATGATTGCTCCGAGCCTCGAAGAGATTTCCGTTGAGATGGCCGGCAAGGTCAAGGTGGCCAAGCTTAACATCGATGAAAATCCCGAACTCGCCGCCAAGTTTGGCGTCCGCTCGATCCCGACGCTCGCCCTCTTCAAGGCTGGTGAAGTTGCCGATATCAAGGTTGGTGCTGCACCGAAGTCTGCGCTGGCAAGCTGGATTTCCAACGCCGCCTGATTGCGTCGCCAGAGCGACCAGAGTTGAAAGCCCGGCATTGTCCGGGTTTTTTTATTGCGGTGGAGTTCCGTTTTCGGCCAATACCTCGCCAACCAAATAGAGCGAGCCGCCCATCAGGATGCGAGGGGGCAGGGTATCCGGGGACATAGCACGCATGATTGCGTCGAGCGCATCGCCGACCGACGACATCGGCTCGGCGACCAGTCCGGCATCATAGGCCGCATGGCTGAGAACGACGGGATCGATCATCGCATCGCTATGGGCGATCGGCACGCAGAACACTTTCTCCGCCAAACCCGCAAACGCCTTGAAGTAACCTATCGGATCCTTGGTGTTGATCATGCCTGTGATCAGGAACAGCGGTCGGGCCTGACGCTCCTCGAAGCCGGCCATCGCCTCGGCAATCACCTCGCCAGCACCCGGATTATGCCCTCCGTCCACCCAGATTTCGGCACCCTTCGGCGCGCGAGTGAAGAGCTTGCCTTCAGTCAGGCGCTGCAGTCGGCCGGGCCATTCGACCGTAGTCATCGCCTTTTCCATCATGGCGTCAGTGACGATGAAGCCGGCGGCCTTGACGGCACGGATGGCGGCAGCAGCGTTAGCGTGCTGGTGGCGTCCCGGCAGACGTGGCAGCGATAAATCGGCAAGGCCGAACTCGTCCTGGTAGACCAGCCGTCCGTATTCCTCATGGGCCGAAAAGTCCTGGCCGAATACTGCCGTCGGGCAATGCAGCCTCTCGGCCGTCGTCGTCAAGACCTCTAGCGCAGCATCATATTGCTGGTGGCCGATGACGACCGGAAGCCCGCGCTTCATGATCCCCGCCTTCTCAGCGGCAATCAACTCGACGCGGTCGCCGAGATAAGGCTGATGATCCAGCGAGATCGGCATGATGACGGACACGGCGGGGTCGGAGATAACGTTGGTCGCATCGAAGCGGCCTCCGAGACCGACCTCGATGATCGCCGCATCGGCGGGCTGTTCCGAGAACAGCAGGAAGGTGACTGCGGTCAGGATTTCAAAGACGGTGATCTTCTGGCCGGCATTGGCATCAGCGACGCGGCGCAGTGCATCGGCAAAGACGGCGTCGTCGACGAGCTGTCCTCGACCGCCCTTGACGCCGATGCGATAGCGTTCATGCCAGTTTACCAGATGCGGTGACGTATGGACATGAACGCTTTTGCCGCCCGCTTCGAGCAGCGCCCGGCAGAACGCTGTAACGGAGCCCTTGCCGTTGGTGCCGGCGACATGGATCACCGGCGGCAGTTTGGTCTGCGGGTTGCCGAGAAGCTCAAGCAGCCGCGTGATGCGGTCGAGCGAAAGGTCGAAGCCCTTGGGGTGCAGGCCCAGGAGCTCGTCGATCACCTGTTCGGCCTGGCTCTTGGTGGAGTGATCTATGGAGCCCATTCCGCACCTCCGCTTTTCGGTCTTCGTCGACTCAGGCGCCGACAGCCATCGGCAGCACGATCTCGCTCGGTTCAAGCGAGGCGGTCGCCGGCTGCTTGGTCAGGATCTTCAACAGTCGTGCCAGCATATCCGGGATATCATGACGCTTAATGACCATGTCGACCATGCCGTGTTCGAGCAGATATTCCGACGTCTGAAAGCCTTCCGGCAGCTTTTCGCGGATCGTCTGTTCGATGACGCGCTTGCCGGCGAAGCAGATTTCGGCACCGGGTTCGGCCAGGTGAATGTCTCCCAGCATCGCATAAGAGGCAGTGACGCCGCCGGTCGTCGGATTGGTCAATACGACGATATAGGGCTGGCCTGCTTCCTTGAGGAGGTCGACTGCGACCGTCGTGCGCGGCAGCTGCATCAGCGATAGGATGCCTTCCTGCATGCGGGCACCACCCGAAGCCGGGAACATCACCAGCGGGCATTTCTCGGCAATAGCGCGCTCGAATGCCTTGACGATCGCCTCGCCGGCAGCGAGACCGAGCGATCCGCCCATGAAGTTGAACTCGTGCACGACGGCAACGATCTTCAGTCCCTGCAGCTTGCCGACCCCGGCGAGAATCGTGTCTTCCTGCTCGGTCTTGACGCGGCTGTCTTTCAGACGGTCGCTGTATTTCTTCGAATCACGGAACTTCAGCGGATCCTGGGCGACCTTCGGCTGCACCAGGGCCTCGTACTCGCCATTGTCGAACAGATCGATCAGGCGGGCCTTTGCCGGCATCTTCATGTGGAAGCCGGAAGCAGGAATGACCCACTTGTTGTCTTCCAGATCCTTGTGGAAGACCATTTCTCCGGTTTCCGGGCATTTGATCCAGAGATTTTCGGCGATATCATCGCGACGGCCCAGCATGGAATTGATCCGCGGGCGAACGTAATTCGTGATCCAGTTCAAATCGAGATCTCCTGAATGACTGAATTGACCAAGGCCAATGTGGGGGAACTATTCGGCGGCAACAAGGCGCGCCGAGCGGGTTCCGGTTGAAAGACCACGAACAAGGGTTGCCACCGCCTGCACGGTATCGGCAGTCGCCTTGCCATCCGCGGTCAGCGAATTCGCAACCTGATTGACGATCGCAGTGCCGACGACGACGCCATCGGCAGCCGCACCGATGACCCGCGCATGCTCGGCCGTCTTGACGCCGAAGCCGACGCAAACAGGCAGGTCGGTATGGCTCTTGATACGGCGGACGGCAGCCGAGACAAGTGACGGATCGGCCATAGCCGAGCCGGTGATGCCGTTCATGGATACGTAGTAGACGAAGCCCGAAGTATTGCGAAGCACCATCGGCAGGCGCTTGTCGTCCGTCGTCGGTGTTGCCAGACGGATGAAATTAACGCCCTTGCGGATAGCCGGGATGCAGAGCTCGTCATCCATTTCCGGCGGTAGGTCGACGACGATCAGGCCGTCGATGCCGGATGCCAGCGCGTCATCGAGAAATTTCTCGACGCCGTAAATATAGATCGGGTTGTAGTAGCCCATCAGTACGATCGGCGTGGCGTCATCGGATTTACGGAAATCGGCGGCAAGCTGCAGCGTCTTCTTCAGCGTCTGGCCTGCCTTCAGCGCCCGCTGACCGGCCATCTGGATTGCCGGACCATCGGCCATCGGGTCCGAGAAAGGCATGCCGAGCTCGATGATGTCGGAGCCTGCTTCCGGCAGCGCCCTCATGATGCCGAGCGACGTTTCGTAATCTGGGTCGCCAGCCATGAAATAGGTAACCAGCGCTGGGCGACCCTCGGTCTTCAGGTCGGCGAAGCGTTTGTCCATCCGTGCGGTCATGTCAGAGCTCCACGCCGAGAATTTTGCCAACGGTGAAGATATCCTTGTCGCCTCGGCCACAGAGGTTCATCACGATGATCTGGTCCTTATCCATCTTCGGCGCACGCTTGATGACTTCGGCCAGCGCATGGGCAGGCTCGAGTGCCGGGATGATACCTTCGAGGCGAGTCAGCATCTGGAAGGCTGCCAGAGCCTCGGTGTCCATGATCGGCACGTATTCGACGCGGCCCATATCCTTCAGCCATGAATGCTCCGGGCCGATGCCGGGATAGTCAAGGCCGGCGGAGATCGAGTGGCCTTCCTTTATTTGCCCGTCCCTGTCCTGCAGCAGGTAGGTGCGGTTGCCATGCAGCACGCCCGGGGAACCGACCGTCAACGACGCACAGTGCTCCTCGCCCTCCAGGCCCTTGCCGCCGGCTTCGACGCCGACGATCTGGACGCTCTTGTCATCGAGGAACGGATGGAACAGGCCGATCGCATTGGAGCCACCGCCGACTGCTGCCACCAGCATGTCCGGCAGGCGGCCTTCTGCGGCCATCATCTGTTCCTTGGCTTCGCGGCCCATCACAGACTGGAAATCGCGAACCATTTCCGGATAGGGGTGCGGTCCGGCCGCAGTTCCAATCATATAGTAGGTGTCGTCGACGTTGGTGACCCAGTCGCGCAGCGCCTCGTTCATGGCATCTTTCAGGGTACCGTGGCCGGATGTGACGGGAACGACCTCGGCACCGAGCAGCTTCATACGGAACACGTTCGGCGCCTGGCGCTCGACATCGGTTGCGCCCATGTAGACAACGCAGGGCAACCCGAAGCGAGCAGCAACGGTAGCCGAAGCCACGCCATGCTGGCCGGCGCCGGTTTCTGCGATGATGCGGGTCTTGCCCATGCGCTTGGCGAGCAGGATCTGCCCGATGCAATTGTTGATCTTGTGCGATCCGGTGTGGTTGAGTTCGTCGCGCTTGAAATAGATCTTCGCGCCGCCAAGCTCGGCTGTGAGCCGCTCGGCGAAATACAACGGGCTTGGGCGACCGATATAGTGGGTGTTGAGATAATCGAGCTCGGCCTTGAAGGTCGGATCGGTCTTGGCATTTTCCCACTCGGCCTGCAGGGCGAGGATCAGCGGCATCAGCGTCTCTGCGACGAATCGTCCACCGAAGATACCGAAGCGGCCATCTTCGTCTGGCCCGGCGCGGAAGGAATTTACGTTTGGCGTCTCGTTCACTGTCAACTCCCTGAGGCTGTTGCCGGCATGCGAGCCGAGGCAACCGCGTCGAAAAATTCGTCGATCATGGTCAGATCCTTGACGCCCGGCGCACTTTCCACACCGGACGATATATCGATACCCGAGGCCTTGGTGGAGGCGAGCGCAAGGGCGACGTTGTCTTTGTTGAGGCCTCCCGAAAGCATGTAGTCGACGCGGCCGTCAAGCCACGCCATCAGGCTCCAGTCGAAAGCAACGCCGTTTCCGCCGGGCAGTTCCGAACCTTTGGGTGCCTTGGCATCGAACAGGAAGCGATCTGCGATGCCGATGTAGGCCTCCACACGCCTGAGGTCCTCGGCATCCCGCACGGAAAAGGCCTTCATGACAAGCACGTCGTAGAGGGCCTTGATGGTCAGAACCCGCTCCGGACTTTCATGGCCATGCAATTGCAGCACGTCGGGCCGAACCAGGTTCATAATCTCATCGAGATCGTCATTGTCCGGATCGACCACCACGGCGACGATGAGGGCCTTGCCACGAACGCGGTCAGCAAGCACGCCTGCAAGATCGGGATCGATGTAGCGCGGGCTTTTTTCAAAGAAGATGAAACCGATGTGTGTGGCGCCGCGCGCGACAGCGCGATCGACCGTCTCGGCCGTCTTCAATCCGCAAATCTTGATATCGGGTTTCATGGCAGGCAAGTGACACGAAATGGCAAAAGAGTCGAGCCCATTCGCGACAGTTGCTGGATTTCAGAGCCTGCCGCGCTAGCCGAAATCGATGGCATGAAGGTGGGTGCCATGCCGCTTCAGCCAGGCTTTTGCTTCTTCCATGTGTGGGCAAAGCTTTTTGCACAGCGCCCAGAAGCGGGGGCCGTGGTTCATTTCCTTCAGGTGCGCCACCTCGTGGGCAGCCAGATAGTCGATAACTTCGGGCGGTGCCATCAGTATCCGCCAAGAAAAGCTGAGATTGCCCTGCGACGAACAGGAGCCCCAGCGGCTGCGCGTATCCTTCATGGTGATCGAAGCAACCTCCGCGCGGATGGTGCTGGCGTGCAGTTTCACCAGGCGCTCCAGATCGGCGCGCGCTTCCTTCTTCAGGAAGGCTGCAATGCGCCGCCCGGCATGCTCCGGCATTCCGCTGACACGCAGGATGCGCTCGCCGTCCAGTTCGAGGATTTCGGTGATGCCACGCAGGCTGCCTGAATGCTCAACCTGGTGGGGCACTCCACGGATCAGGATCTCGCTGCCATCGCGCAGCTTCGCATCAGGCTCGAACTTCGACAACTTGGTGATGAGCCAGCCCTGGTGGCGGTCGAGAAAGGCATTGATCTCTCGCGACGGCACGCCGTGCGGCACGGTCATCTTCAGGGCCCGGCCGCCGGGTTCTATGCGCAGGGTAATACGGGTGGCGCGCTCGTGCTTGCGGATCGTCAGCGGCATCTGACGTCCGGCGAGATCGAGCGTCCTCACCTCCGGAACAGGCGGCGTCCGGGCAGTCTTGCGGACTTTTGAAAGAAGCGGAAACATCGATCCGGTTTATATGATTCGCTGCAGTGTCTTGCAAAGAAAAACCGGCATCTCGCGATGCCGGCTGTCGAATGCGTCAGGAGGTTCTGAACTCCTGCCCGGAGCCCTGATCCGTGCGTCGCGCCGCTGTGCGGTCACGCATGAAACGGTCGAACTCTTCCTGGTCCTTGGCGCGGCGCAATTCCCGCACGTAGTTGTCGAAGTCGGCGCGGGTCTCGTCGAGCCTGCGGCGCTCCTGATCCAGGCGGTCGAGTTCTGCCTGGCGCCAGTCGTCAAAAGCGACGTTCTCGCTGTTGAACTGCTGACGGTAACGACGGCCGTTGCGGCGGAAACCGCTGAACATGCCATCGGCTGCCTGGTTGACGTCCCGTTTGAAGCCTCTCAGGCGATCGCCGAAGAGGATGTATGCGAGCATAGCAAGACCAAGCGGCCAGAAAACCACGAAGCCCAGAACCATGAGCGCGATGGTCGCCGGGGTCCACTCCGGCCGAATCAATGCTGACTGATTCATCGTGAGATACCTCGTAAGGCGGCCGGCTGAATGCCGGAGCCGCTCAAATCGATGTGGGAATAACGGGCTCCGGCTTCAATAAGGAAGTGCTTTAAAATCGCAAATACTCTTCATTCCGGATCGAAAATCCCGTTTTTCGCGCCTAGGCCGTTCTTGAGCCCTTGGCCTTCCGCTTCGGGACATCGGCAGTTCTCGAGTGGGCCCTGGCAAAAGCCAGGATGCGCGGCGCTATTTCGCGGCGGAAGCGAGAGCCATTGAAGACACCGTAGTGACCGACATCTGGCTGCAAATAATGCATCCGCATTGCGTCGGGGATGTTGCTGCAGATCGTCTGCGCCGCCTTGGTCTGGCCGACGCCGGAGATATCGTCGTTTTCGCCTTCCACCGTCAGGAGCGCCACCTTGCGGATCGCAGATGGATCGACGCGGTGACCACGATGGTGCAACTCGCCCTTCGGCAAGGCGTGTTTCATGAACACCTGCTCGACCGTCTGCAGGTAGAACTGCGAGGTCAAGTCCATGACCGCCAGATACTCGTCATAAAACTCGCGATGCTTTTCGGGCTCCCCGTCGTTCTTGACGAGGTGCATGAAGAAATCCTTCTGGGCAATGACGTGCCGGTCGAGGTTCATCGACATGAAGCCAGAAAGCTGCAGGAAGCCCGGATACACCGACCGCCCAAAACCCGGCAGCGGCCACGGAACGTTCATCACCACATTATCGGCAAACCACTCGATGGGCTTGTCCATGGCGAGCTTGTTGACACCGGTCGGATTGATGCGCGTATCGATCGGGCCGCCCATCAGCGTCATGGACGCGGGCGACAGCGGATCGCCAGCCTCTTCCATAAGGGCGGCTGCAGCGAGCACCGGCACGGATGGCTGACAGACGGCCACCACATGGGTATCCTGCCCGAGGTGATGCAGCATGGCGACGATATAGTCGATGTAGTCGTCGAGATCGAAGTCGCCCTCTTCGACGGGTATCATCCGGGCATCGGTCCAGTCGGTGATATAGACATCGGCGCCGGGCAACAGCGCCTCCACCGTACCGCGCAGCAACGTCGCGTAATGGCCGGACATCGGCGCCACGATCAGGATCCGCGGATCGGACGGACGGGGGACTGGCAGGTCCCTTTCGAAATGGAGCAAACGACAGAACGGCTTCTGCCAGACGACAGCCTCGGTGACGACCACGGGCTTGTCGTCGATGACTGTCTGCACCAGCCCGAACTCGGGCTTTCCGTAACGCCGCGTGCTGCGCTCGAAGACCTCGAGACTGGCAGATATCGTCCTGCCGAACGCGGTTTCGGCCATGGGATTGAGCGGATTATCGTAAGCCTGGCGCATCATGCCAGCAGCAGCCCGGAATGGCGCCATGACCGCATGGTTCAGTTCGTAGAGATGATAGTACATGACCGACATTACCTTTTCGACTGCGGCCGAAAGAATGGCTGGTCCTTCGTGCGGATCAGCGGCAGTATTACCGAGGTCCCTATCACATTCTGCCAAAGTTAGACACAGTGGAGGGCCTATAAATTAAAATGCCGGAGAATTGATCTCCGGCATGGTGTCGTTTGTGGTCGTTGAACTTAAGCGTCGGCGGCGAACGTCTGGCGTTGGTCCCCGAGACCTTCGATGCCGAGTTCGACCACGTCGCCGGCCTTCAGGTAAGTGGGCGGCTTCATGCCCATTCCGACGCCCGGGGGCGTACCGGTCGAGATGACGTCGCCCGGCTGCAGCGACATGAACTGGCTGAGGTAGGAAACCAGGTGCGCGACGCCGTAGACCATCGTCTTGGTGGATCCATCCTGCATGGTTTTGCCGTTGACCTTCAGCCACATGCCGAGATTCTGCGGATCCGCAACTTCATCCTTCGTGACCAGCCAGGGGCCGATCGGGCCGAATGTGTCGCAGGACTTTCCCTTAGTCCACTGGCCGGAGCGCTCCGTCTGGAAAGCGCGCTCGGAGACGTCATGCGAAACGCAGTAGCCGGCGACATAATCGAGTGCGTCGGCTTCGCTGACATACTTAGCCGTCTTGCCGATGACGACGCCGAGTTCGACTTCCCAGTCGGTTTTTTCAGAGCCGCGCGGAATGAGAACCGTGTCATTCGGACCAGCGATGGCGGAAGTGGCCTTCATGAATATGATCGGTTCAGGCGGCACAGTAGCGCCGGTCTCTGCGGCGTGGTCCGAAAAATTGAGGCCGATACAGATGAACTTGCCCGTACCCGCGACGCAAGCGCCGATACGGCCTGCCGCCAGTTCCGGTAAGGTGTCGGGATCGATCTGGGCAAGCTTTGCCAGGCTATCCGGATGGATCGCCTCTCCGCCGATATCGGCAACATGCGCCGACAGATCGCGGATCTTGCCTTCCTTGTCCAGGAGGGCCGGCTTTTCCTTGCCGGGCTCGCCGACTCGCATCAGTTTCATCGTATTTTCCTTCCTGCCATGTCTTCAGAAGTGTGTTTCGCCATATATGAACGAAACATTCACCTGTGTCACCCGTGGATTGCGTGCCAAACTTTACGCCGACAGCCCGTGAAGGCAACCGGCAAAGCGACGCGATGGGAAAGGATATACCACTTGCCTGAGTGTAATATCCGATGGCTTGGCGATCAGAACAGCTCTTCGAGCGCGGGGCCAACCGGAACGATGCCGGATGGATTGAGCGTCTCTATCGAGTAATATCCGCGCTTGATGTGGTCGAAACTTACCGTCTCCGCGATGCCAGGCCAATCGAGCATGCTCCGGCAGAAAGCGCTGAGATTTGAGTAATCGGAGAGACGCCTGAGATTGCATTTGAAAATGCCGTGATAGGCGACATCGAAGCGCACCAGCGTCACGAACAGACGGATATCTGCTTCAGTCGGGTGATCGGCAAAGAGGAAGCGCTTGCCTTCGAACTGGAGTTCGGCCCAATCCAGACAGTCGAAGACATCCCGGAAACCTTCCTCGTAGGCGAGCTGCGTCGTCGCAAAGCCGGTCCGATAGACGCCGTTGTTGAGCGACGGGTAGATCCGCGCGTTGAAGGCGTCGATCTCTTCGCGCCGGTCATTCGGATAGAGATCGGTCGAGAGGGTTGCCAGATCGCCAAAGCCGTCATTCATCATCCTCAGGATGTCGGACGATTCATTGTTGACGATGGTGTTCGTCCGGGTATCCCAGAGGACGGGAACTGTCGCCCTTCCGGTAAAATGCGGATCAGCCATCGTATAGAGTTCGTGGATATAGCGGGCACCGTTGACGCTGTCCTCGGTCGCGCCGGGATAGTCGCCGAATTGCCAGCCCTGCTTTGTGAGGGCAGGTTCGACGATGGAGATATCGATAGCAGCTTCCAGGCCCTTCATCGCCCGGCCAATCAGCGTCCGCGATGCCCAAGGGCAGATCAGCGCAACATAAAGGTGATAGCGGCCCGGTTCGGCAGCAAACCCACCGGTACCGGTCGGGCCGGCGCTGCCATCCGGCGTCACCCAGTTTCGAAAGCTGGACGTCTGGCGGACAAAGCCACCCTTTTCGTCCTTTGCCTGCACCGGCTGCCAATCTTCCGTCCACTTTCCGTCGACCAGCATGTTCTTCTCCTTCGCGCGCGGGAATTACTGTTCTACCCGGCCCCTGCGAAGGCCACATCACACATTGTTGAAACAGACCGTCACCCTTGCGCCATCGCCAGAAGCGCCGGCGATCTGGACTATGGCGGGCGGCACGCTATACATCGTCGGGCACTCCATCCAAACACAAGCGCTGCTCCCAGCGCAGACCGTTTCAGAGAGAAAAACCATGACAAGCAGCAACAGCCGCGAATCCAACCATCCGATCGACGCCCTTTTCCTGGATCGCTGGTCGCCCCGTGCATTCAACAACGAGACCATGCCGGAAGCAGATCTGCTGACGATCCTCGAAGCCGGCCACTGGGCAGCCTCCTCCTACAACCACCAGCCCTGGCGTTTCGTCTACGCGCTGCGCGGCTCCGAGCAGTGGGACACGTTCCTCAGCCTGCTGATCGACTTCAACCAGAGCTGGGTTAAGTCTGCATCCGCGCTGTTGTTCATCGTTTCCCGCACGCATTCCGGCGAACTCGGTGCCGACGACCAGAAGCCGATCTACAGCCACTCCTTCGACGCCGGCACCGCATCGGGCTACATTGCCCTGCAGGCCCATCTCTCCGGCTATGAAGCGCACGGCATGACCGGCGTTCACTTCGACAAGGTGCCGGGCGTACTCGGCATTCCGGACGGCTTCCGCGTCGAATGCGCCGTCGCCATCGGCAAGATCGGCGACAAGAACCAGCTGCCGGAAGGCCTGCGCGAACGCGAAGTCCCGAGCCCGCGCAAGCCATTGGCCGAGGTCGCCTTCAACGGCAAGTTCATCGCCAAGTAATCCCTGATTCCGACACAACGAAGCCCGCGCTGCAGATTTGCGGCGCGGGCTTTTCCATGTCTGGTCGCTGATAGATTAGATGTCGAGGTTGGCGACGTTGAGCGCATTGTCCTGGATGAACTCGCGGCGCGGCTCGACTTCATCGCCCATAAGCCGGGCAAACAGGCTGTCGGCATCGACGGCGTCGTTGACGCGAACCTGCAGCAGCGAGCGCACGTTCGGATCGAGCGTCGTTTCCCAGAGCTGCTCGGCATTCATTTCGCCGAGGCCCTTGTAGCGTTGCATCGACAGACCCTTACGACCGCTGGCAAAGACGGCTTCCAGCAGCGCACGGGCCCCGGAGATTTCCGTTTCGCCGTCTCTCCGCACCAGTTTCGGCGGCACGTCGTAGATTTCCTTGAGGCGCGGGCCGAGTTGGTCGATATGGCGGGCATCGGACGAGCCGATCAGCGCCATGTCGAGGGTGATGACTTCCTTGACCCCGCGCACGGTGCGTTCCAGACGCAAGCCGCCCTCGTCGGTCATGTCGCCGATCCAGCCACGTTCCGTTTCTTCGGCAATAATGTCCAGACGACGGGCAACTTCGGCAACGATCGTCGCGGCCCGGGCGGGATCGCTGACCACGTCGGCATTGAGCGCGCCGGCAATCGCCGCCTGCTCTACGACGGCGCGGTTATAGCGGGAATGCAGATTTTCGAGCAGTGCCCTCAGACGCAGCGCGTCCTGAATGACTTCGCGCAGATCCTGGCCGGAGCGGACTTCGCCGCTGCCGAGCCGCAGGCTGGCGTCGTCGAGGCCCTGGCCGATCAGATACTCTTCCAGCGCCTTCTCGTCCTTCAGATACTGGATCGATTTGCCGCGCGACACTTTGTAGAGCGGCGGCTGGGCGATGTAGATGTGGCCGCGCTCGATCAGCTCCGGCATCTGGCGGAAGAAGAAGGTCAGCAGCAGCGTGCGAATATGGGCGCCGTCCACGTCGGCGTCCGTCATGATGATGATCTTGTGGTAGCGCAGCTTGTCGGCGTTGAACTCATCCTTGCCGATGCCGGTGCCGAGCGCGATGATCAGCGTACCGATTTCCTGGCTGCCGAGCATCTTGTCGAAGCGCGCACGCTCGACATTGAGGATCTTGCCTCGCAGCGGCAGGATTGCCTGGTTTTCGCGCGAGCGGCCCTGCTTGGCTGAGCCGCCGGCGGAATCCCCTTCGACGAGGAAGACTTCGGACTTGGTAGGGTCACGCTCGGAGCAGTCGGCGAGCTTGCCCGGCAGCGAGGCGATGTCGAGGGCGCCCTTGCGGCGCGTGAGTTCGCGGGCCTTCTTGGCGGCTTCGCGGGCCATGGCGGCTTCCGCGACCTTGCCGATCAGGATCTTGGCCTCGGTCGGATGTTCTTCGAGCCAAGTGCCGAGCGCCTCGTTGACAAGACTTTCGACGACCGGGCGAACTTCCGAGGAAACCAGCTTGTCCTTGGTCTGCGAAGAGAATTTCGGATCCGGCACTTTCACCGACAGCACGGCCGTCAGGCCTTCGCGGCAGTCGTCTGCCGTCAGCGTCACCTTCTCGCGCTTGCTGATGCCCGAGGTCTCGCCGTAGGAGGTGATCTGACGGGTCAGGGCGCCACGGAAACCGGCCATATGGGTGCCGCCGTCGCGCTGCGGGATGTTGTTGGTGAAGCAGAGTACGTTCTCGTGGTAGCTGTCGTTCCACCACATCGCCACTTCGACGACGATGCCGTCCTTTTCGCCACGGATGGCAACGGGCTTGTCGACCAGCGGCTTCTTGGCGCGATCGAGATAGACGACGAAGGCTTCGAGGCCGCCGTCATAAAGCATTTCCACCTGTTTGACGTCGGAATGACGCTTGTCGGTGAGAAGGATGCGGACGCCGGAATTGAGGAAGGCGAGTTCGCGCAACCGGTGCTCCAGCGTTGCGAAGTCGAACTCGATCATCGTGAAGGTTTCGGTGCTGGGCTGGAAGGTGACTTCCGTGCCCGTTTCGCCGCCGCTGTCTCCGAGCGTCACCAGCGGTGCGTCGGCGACGCCGTGGGTGAAGCTGATCTCGTGGATCTTGCCCTGGCGCTTGATGCGCAACTTGAGCCAGACCGACAGCGCGTTGACGACGGAGACGCCGACGCCATGCAGACCGCCGGACACCTTGTAGGAGTTCTGGTCGAATTTGCCGCCGGCGTGCAGCTGGGTCATGATCACTTCGGCAGCGGATATTCCCTCGCCCGTGTGGATATCCGTCGGAATACCACGACCATTGTCGGTCACCGTCACCGAGCCGTCGGGGTTGAGCGTCACGGTTACCAGGTCGGCGTGGCCACCGAGCGCTTCGTCGATGGCGTTATCGACGACTTCGTAGACCATGTGATGCAGGCCGGAGCCATCATCCGTGTCGCCGATATACATGCCGGGCCGCTTGCGCACGGCATCGAGGCCTTTCAGGACCTTGATGGAGTCAGCGCCATATTCAGGATTGGCGGCATTTTCGGTCGCGGGAATATCGGTCATGGCTTGAAGTCTTTCGTGTTATCGCAGGGCGCGACGATCCTTGCGAATCATCGTTTTTCCTCCCCGGACTATAGGGGTATTTCATAGTCAATGCCAAATACATGACCCCGAAAAGACCTATAAAGCAGGGGATTAAGGCTGATTTCAGCCAGTTTTCCGAGCCTTTTCGAGGATGGCCTCCAGTGCTTCTACAGCATCCTGGTCGAGAAAGCGAAATTGTCCGGCAAGGCGATTGGCGAGCGCCGTATATTGCGGCGCCATCCCCGCCGTGTCGATCACGACCCGCGGGTCGGAACCGCGCGCCAGCATGAACAGCTCCTCGGCCTCGTCCCAGATGATATTGAAATAGCCGGCAATCCTTTGCAGCATGACGAAGGTCGGGAGACCCCGTTTGCCGTGTTCCAGCGCCGAGAGGTAGGCGGGCGTCACGTCGAGCGCGGCCGCCATTTCCTTCTGCGTCACGCCCTTGCGTTCGCGGAGCTTGCGCACCGCTTCGCCGAATGGCGTCATGGCGCATCTCCCGGACGCCTTGCCAGGCGGATATAGAGGGCGCCTTCGCCGCCATGATGCTGGGCCGCCGTTTCATAGGACGAGATGAGATAGCGGAAGTCGGGCTTGGAGAACCACAAAGGTGCTGCCCGCTTCAGAGCGCCTTCGCTGCCCATCGAGCTTCCCTTGCCTGTTATGACCAGCACATGGCGCAGACCGCGCATATGGGCCCGAACCAGGAAATCGAGCAGCAGATCATGCGCCTCGTCCTGGTAGAGGCCGTGCAGGTCGATCCTTGCTTCCAGCGGAAGCCGACCCTTGGCGATCTTGCGCTTCACCGGCCGCTCGAGCGGATGGTGCTTGCTGGCGGAAGGCTGCGGCTTTTGCGGCATCGGCAGGGGTTGTTGCGAAATCGGCATCTTCGGAGGCGGAGGTGATGATACATCGCGCTGCGCTTCGGCGGCCTGCTGCTCGGTCAGAAAGATATCGAGCGCCTGCATCTCGGCCATATGCTGCGGCAGCGGCCGGGTACTCTTGGCGACCTTGCTCCAGAGAATGCGCTCCTCCGGGCTGAGCTTGCGGTCCTTCGCCATCAGCTGAACCTCGCGGCAGCCGCCCTGGGCACGAGAATGTAGAAATCGGCGTCATGACGGACGGTGCCCGCCAGTTCTCCGGCTTCATAGCCCGAGCCGGTGAAGATGTCGCCACGTGCGGGGCCGACAATTGCCGAACCGGTGTCGAGCGCCAGCATCAGCCGCTGGAACGGTCCGCCGTTGTCCAGGTGGGTGAGGCTTTCCGAGCGGATGAAGAAGGGGAAGCCGAAGGTATGGATCAGCCTGTCGACGGCGAGCGCCCGGCCCGCCACCAGCGGCACCTTGGCCGCTGCGATTGGCCCGGCCTGCAGATCTGCAACATCGGCCTCGCGGAAGAAAATGTAGGAGCGATTGTGTGAGAGAACCTCGTCGACTTCTTCCGGATGGGCGTAGAGCCAGTCCCGGATCGTCTGCATCGAGATCGTCGAGCGGTCCAGTTCGCCACGGTCGATCAGCAGCCGACCGACAGCCGAGAACGGATGGCCGGCCTTGGCGGCATATGTGATACGACGGAGCGTCCCATCCGGATATCGCAGCCGCGCGGCGCCCTGAACATGCACGAAAAACACATCGACGCTGGATCTGGCCCAGGCGATTTCCAGACCCTTGCCGGCAAGGTAGCCAGAGGTGATCTCGCCGCGGTCCGGATAGGCATCGATCTCGCCATCCCTCAGACGTGCGAACATGTAGGATGGATCCAGTCCGGCCGGGCGGTTGCTGTCATCGAGATCGACCAAATCGGTCGGGCGACGGTAGAAGGGATAGCGATAGACCGCATCGGGTGTTGCGGACACTTCTATTTCTGGCTCGAAGAATGCGGTGACGAACCCGCTGCGGTCTTCGCTCCGCCGTATGAAAAACGGCTGGCAATTGGCTTCGAAAAAAGCCCGGGCCTCTCCGGCATCGGCTGGCTCGATGTCCTTTGCCGCTTCCAGCAGCGGCAGCAGGTCCGCCGTCGTCAGCCCGAGCGACCCGGCTCGGTAGGACTTTGTCTCAGTGACGTGCCGATAACAGGCCCGCATTGCATCGAAAAGGCCGGAGGGATCGTCATCCCCCCAGCCCTTCAGATCGTCAAAGGTTGTCGGCTCCAGCAAAAAATCGTTGGATCGGGCACTCATTGCTCGGATTCGGTCGCCACAAGTTTCCAGTTCGGATCGCGTGAGCGCGTGTCGCGGGCGAATGTCCAGAGGTCGCTGACTTCAGATACCTGCTCCGCATCGCCATCCACCAGCACGTCGGCCTTGTCGTATGTCGCCGATATCATCTGGCTGACGATGCGAATGGTGACCAATGCATCGGTCTCCTTGATCTCGGCACTCATGATATCGCTCCGGTCGATGCCGACGAAGCTGGACTTGACCCTCTCGCCGCGTGCTTCGCGATCGGCGATCGCTGCGTCGAAGCCCTCGTAAACCTCGTTTGACAGCAGACCCTTCAGCGCCTTCCGGTCGCCATCGGCAAAAGCCATGACGATCATCTCGTAGGCCATGCGGGCGCCCTTGACGAACTCCTTCGGATCGAAGGACGGGTCGATCTTCACCACTTCGCGCAACTGCGCGTTCAGCGGCGTTTCAGGCTTGGCGAAGGCATCGACGGCTGCAAAGCGATTTTCGTCATCGACGGCGTCGCGACGCGGCAGAGTAACGACTTTGCCGGTATCCGGCGCATCGGGACCTTTGACAGCATCGCGCGGAGTGTACAGATCACGTGGTGGCTTCTCGGTGCCCGTGCGGCGACCAAGCACGCTGCGCAACTGAAGGAAGATCAGCACCGCTGCGACCAGAAAGAAAATCGTCACAAAGTCATTCGAACCCATATCGCTCCGGCACCACTGTTCACATTCGAAGTTTCAACACCCATATAGTCAGCATAATGCCATCATTCAAATAGCAGGTCCTCATCTTTGTGATCTGCTATGCTGAACGGCAGCCAAGTTACTCATTCGAGGAAGAGACCATGCGCCTTTCGCTTCTACCTGCCTTCGTCCTGCTGCTCCCCCTGGTGGAGATCGCCGGCTTCGTCGTGGTCGGCAAGGCGATCGGTATCTGGGCAACGCTCGGCCTCGTCGTCCTCAGTGTCGTCGTCGGCGCGTTTCTGCTGCGATCCCAGGGATTGAGCATCCTGCGGCGGCTCTCGATGGCAAGCCGCGACGGTGCAGCGCCTGCCCGCGATCTCGTGCATGGTGCGATGGTGGTGGTGGCTGCGTTCCTGCTGCTGGTACCCGGCTTCTTCACAGACATCCTTGGCCTGCTTCTCTTCATTCCTGGCGTGCGCGATCTCGCTTGGAAGTTTCTCAGCCGCCGCATCGTCATCCTGGGGTCTTCGCCGGCGTTCAATCGCTCGCGCGGCGCGCCGGAAAAGCCGAACAGCTCGGGGCCCGTGGTCGATCTCGACGCAGATGATTTTCGTCGCGGCCCGAATCCAGGCTCTCCGTGGTCCGATCACAAGCGCCTGAAGGACTGAGCCCCGCGGTTTTGGCCCGGCGGCCGAAGGGTTGTAAGCCCCGGCATGAAATGTTAGATGGCGACACCATTTTGAGCCGCGAGGAAGTGCCATGGCCGACGAAATCAACGGCGAGACCGCCCCCAGCCTATCCGTTCTTGCCCAGTACACGAAGGATTTGTCCTTCGAAAATCCCGGTGCGCCGCGCTCGCTGCAGTCCCGCGACAAGCCGCCGGAAATCAATATCAACGTCAACGTCAATGCCAACCCGCTCTCTGACACCGATTTCGACGTCGTGCTGACGCTGAATGCCGATGCCAAGGATGATGGCAAGACCGTATTCCACACCGAGCTGGTTTATGGCGGCGTTTTCCGGGTCGTTGGCTTTCCGCAGGAGCATATGCTGCCACTGCTGTTCATCGAATGCCCACGCCTGCTGTTCCCGTTCGCGCGCCAGATCATTGCCGACGTCACCCGCAACGGCGGCTTCCCGCCGCTTATCATCGACCCGATCGATTTCGCGACGATGTTCACCCAGCGCGTTGCCGAAGAACAGACGCGTGCGCAGGTCAGCTCCGTTCCGAACTGATCCTCGATCGATATCATGAGACATGTGCCCGGCTTGTCCGGGCATTTTTTTATCTATCAGGCAGAACCATATTTCAGCCAGATGCTCTTTTCTCCGAGCTTGGTGAGCAGCGCCCGATGTGCTTCGCGCTCCAGATCGCTTACCCTGTCCGGCAGCGGAGATGGTCTCGCAAGCACCGCGACAACCACGTCGTCATTATCCATCCGGCGATCTGAACCGCTCTGACCGCCTTTATCGGAGCTTAGACCCAAGGCTGTCTGGCGGCCGCCGATCATCTCGATATAGACTTCTGCCAGCAATTCCGAGTCGAGCAGCGCACCGTGCTTGGTGCGGTGGGTATTGTCGATGCCATAGCGGCGGCAGAGGGCATCGAGAGAATTCGGACCCATCGGGTTTTTGCGACGGGCGAGAGACAGGGTGTCGATCACCATCTCCGGCAGGATCGACGGCATGCCGAGACGCGCCAGCTCCGCATTGATGAAGCCCATGTCGAAATTGGCGTTATGGGCGATCCACTTGGCGTCGCCGAAGAATTCCAGCATCGGTCCGGCGACCTCGGCAAAGGGTGGCTTGTCGGCGAGGAACTCGTCGGTAATGCCGTGCACCGCCAGCGCGTCCGGATGGACTTTCTGGCCGGTCGGATTGACGTACATGTGAAAGGTGCGTCCCGTCGGAAAATGGTTGAACAGTTCGACGCCACCGATTTCGATGATGCGGTCGATGCGGCTGTCGAGGCCTGTCGTTTCCGTATCGAAGATGATTTCGCGCATGTCACAAATCCCTGTCCGTCGTGCCCGCCCTCAAGGCGGCAATGATCGCCGCGACCTGGCTGCGGGCCGCCTCGATACCGTTTCCGGTATCGATCAAGAAATCCGCCCTCGCCCGCTTGTCGGCGTCCGGCATCTGCCGAGAGAGAATCATATTGAACTTCTCCTCCGTCATGCCCGGTCGCGCAAGAACCCTTTGGCGCTGAAGCTGTGGATCACAAGTAACGACGACGATGCGATCGACGCGATCTGTGCTTGCCGTTTCGAACAACAGGGGAATGTCGAGCACAACGATATCGGCGCCGGCCAGGGCCTGCTCACCCAGGAATGCCAGTTCGCCGCGGCGCACCAGCGGATGGACTATGGCTTCGAGTGTCTTGAAGCCAGCCGGGTTTGCCGCCAGCTGCCTAGACAACAGCTGCCGGTCAACGATACCGGCTGCAACGGTTCCCGGAAAAGCCGCCTCGATCAAAGGTGCCGCCTCGCCCGCGTACAGTTCGTGCACCGCCTTGTCGGCATCGTTGACCGGAATGCCGGCATCGGCAAACAGCCTGGCCGTTGTCGTCTTGCCCATGCCGATAGAGCCCGTCAGGCCAAGCCGGATCATTTGTGCGCTTCCATGTCTGCGATAACCAACTGCCGCAGGGGGTCATCAACCTCTGGGCGCTGGCCAAACCACTTTTCAAATCCCGGCACCGCTTGGTGTAGCAGCATGCCGAGACCGTCGACCGCGGCGATACCCTGCCGTTCGGCTTGGACAAGCGTTTCCGTCTTCAGCGGCACGTAGACGATATCTGTGGCAACGGCGTCCCTCGCCATCGTCGTGAAATCGATTGCTGGCACCGGGCCTCCTCCATCCATGCCAAGAGAGGTGGTATTGATGAACAAGCCCGCCGACTGCATGACCTCGCGCAAAGCCTTTTCCGGATGGGCATGGACGCTGGGACCGAACCTGTCGGCAAGTTCGCGGGCGCGATCCAGGGTGCGGTTGACCACATGGATCGTACCGATGCCACGGTTGCGGACCGCCTGGATGATGGCGCGGCTTGCGCCACCGGCGCCGAGGACGACGGCGGTTTCCACCTTGTCCCACCCGGGGTGGCGGGCATCGAGATTGGCGACAAAGCCGTGGCCATCGGTATTGGTTGCCATGAGCTGGCCGTTCTCCAGCCACAACGTGTTGGCGGCTCCGAGCTCTTGCGCCAATTCGTCCGGCCGATCGGCCAGCGCGAATGCCTGTTCCTTGTGCGGGATCGTAACATTGCCACCGATGAAGTCGGCGGTGCCGTCCTTCAGCAATGCGATGAAGCCGGGGAAATCTGCCGGGGACACGGCGTGCGCCTGATAGCTGCCGGCGATGTCCAGTGTTTTAAGCCAGTGTCCATGGATGAGCGGCGAGCGGGAATGGCTGACAGGATAGCCTGTGACGAACGCACGCCGGCCGATTGTTTCACGTGAATCATCCATCGATCGCCTCCAGGGCCCGCAATTCGGCGAGCAGCGGCAGCATGGGAAGGCCGAGGATCGTAAAGTAGTCGCCGTCTATCCGCGAGAACAACTGTATCCCCTCGCCTTCCAGCTGATAGGCCCCGACGCTGCCGAGCGCCTTGTCGCCGACCCTGCCGATATGCCGATGGATAAAAGCGGGTGTGAGCGTCCGCATTGTCAATTCGGCATGGGACAGGTGCTCCCAGAGGATGTCGCCATCCCTTGCGATCGCGACGGCACTGTTCAACCGGTGGGTTTTTCCTGAGAGGGCCAGCAAATGGGTCTCTGCCTCGGCGCTATCCTTCGGCTTGTGAAACACGCGAGAGCCGAGTGACATCGTCTGGTCCGAACCGATGACCAGCGAACCATGGTGGCTTTCGCTGACAGCGACAGCCTTGGCCTTGGCTAGAACCAGCGCAATGGCATCCGGGCCGGCGCCGGCTTTTTCAAGCGGTGCCTCAAGGGCACGTTCGTCGATGCTGGCAGCGATGGATTCGAACCGCAGGCCGGCATTTTCCATTAGCATGCGACGAAAGGGGCTGGAGGACGCGAGGATGAGTGGCGATGTCATGGAGTGTCCCTGCGCTATTCGGCAGACTTGCGCTTAGCGCAGCTTCGGTTTGAGGGCAACGATGGCGGCAGCCGTTTCTTCGATCGAGCGCCGGGTCACGTCAATGACGGGCCAGCCGTGCCTGGCGCAAAGCGCACGGGCGTATTTCAATTCCTCGGAGATCGTCGCGCGATCGGTATAATGACCGCGATCGAAGCCGGGCGTAGTGCCGAGGATGCGATTTTCGCGAACCTGCGAAATGCGGTCGGTGGTGGCGATCAAGCCGACGATGAGAGGCTTGGTTGCGGCAGCCAGGCTCGGCGGCAGCGGTACGCCGTAGACGATCGGAATATTCGCGGTCTTGATGCCGCGATTGGCGAGATAGATGCTGGTCGGAGTTTTCGACGTTCGACTGATGCCGACAATGACGACGTCGGCATCATTATAATCATCCGGCATCTGGCCGTCATCATGATCCATGGTGAAATTCAAAGCTTCGATGCGGGCAAAGTAATCCGCATTCATCACATGCTGGGCGCCCACCCTGCGTCGGGAAACGGCGCCGAGATAGGTCTGGAAGACGTTGAGTACCGGTTCGAGCACAGCGACGCACGGGACACCCATCGCCTTGCAGCGCTCGTCGATGAGATCGGCAAGTTCGTGATCGACAATGGTATAGAGCACGATACCCGGAGAAGCATCGATCGCCTCGAGCACCGGCAGCAGCTGCCGGCGATTGCGGATCAGCGGGTAGACATGCTCGATTGGTTGGCTCGCCTGGAATTGGACCGACGCCGCCCTTCCGGCGGAAATGAGAGTCTCTCCGGTTGAGTCAGATATCAGGTGCAGATGAAAGAAATTTATTCTGTTCTCCACGTTGTTTTCCGTCGTCTGTTGATAACCGGGGAGGAAAATATAATTGGGCAGCCTCATGGCGGAGGGGCTGGGATAACTGCCAAGTTGTCCACAATTGCGATTTTGCGGCTTGCTGAAAACAGAAGCTTTGAAGACTGGGGATAAAGAAGCTTCGACCGATTGTCATCCTAACCTTGTCCACAGGATACGCAAATCTACGGTCACGCTAAATGCCAGGGATGATTGATGAAATTCATTCTGTCCCCATATCTCGTCAAGATGCCGCAATTTTCGTCCCGACTATTCCGGGATATGGCAGTCACGGGGACTTCGCGTGGATAAGTGATAATCCTTGATAGTCACCGACTCTTAGAAATAGAAACCTTAAGAAGAGCTTTATAATTTTTAGAGGGAAGAGGCATTTGACGGCAGAACGCAGGGCAATTATGAGAGTGTTGGCGGGAGAAACGCTGACACCCCCTCCGATATGGCTGATGCGACAAGCAGGTCGATATCTTCCCGAATACAAGGCAACGAGGGCTCAGGCGGGGAGCTTTCTGGACCTCTGTTACTCGCCGGATCACGCCGTTGAGGTGACGCTGCAGCCGATAAGGCGCTATGGCTTCGATGCTGCGATATTGTTTTCGGATATCCTCGTCATCCCTGACGCCTTGCACCGGAATGTAAGGTTTACGGAAGGCCACGGGCCACAGATGAATCCCATCGACGAGGCCGGTATTCTGGCTCTTGAACCGAAGGATGTGCTCGAGCACCTGAAGCCTGTGTTTGAAACTGTGCGGCGGCTGCGGGCCGAACTGCCGGGCGAAACGACGCTGCTCGGTTTCTGCGGGGCGCCGTGGACGGTGGCGACGTACATGATCGCCGGACACGGGACACCTGATCAGGCGCCGGCCCGACTGTTCGGCTATCGCCATCGCAAGGCTTTCGAACACCTGCTGGCAATGCTCGCCGAGCTCTCTGCCGATTATCTCGTGGCGCAAATCGATGCCGGTGCCGACGCGGTGCAGATTTTCGATTCCTGGGCGGGCGTCCTCGGGGAAGCGGAATTCGAGGCATTTGCCGTGGCTCCCGTGGCGCGGATTATCGCTTCGGTAAAGGCGCGCCGTCCTCAGGCGCGGATCATCGCTTTTGCCAAAAATGCGGGCTACATGCTGAAGGATTATCGCCGCAAGACCGGCGCCGATGCGATTGGCTTGGACTGGTCCGTTCCCCTCTCCTTCGCTGCCGAACTGCAGCGGGACGGGCCTATCCAGGGTAACCTCGATCCGATGCGCCTGGTGGCCGGCGGCGATGCGCTGACAGACGGGATAGACCGGATCCTGGAGCGGCTTGGCGACGGACCCCTCATATTCAACCTCGGCCATGGCATCACGCCCCAGGCAGATCCTGAAAATGTTGCTGTGCTGGTCGACAGGGTGCGGAGTTTCAAGTTTTGACGGCCGAAAAGCAGACGGATCAAAAGGCGGGACGGACGGCACGTAGCCGCGCGCTGACCGCAATCCTCGTTTTCGTGCTGCTCGCCGTGGCGCTGTTTTACTGGAACCCGGATAATCTCTATCTGTGGATCAAGGCGTTGCATGTCATCGCAGTTATCTCCTGGATGGCCGGGCTGCTCTACATGCCTCGGCTGTTCATCTATCACACCGACGCGGCGCCGGGCTCTGCCCAGTCGGAAACCTTCAAGGTCATGGAGCAGCGGCTGCTCAAGGTGATCATGAATCCTGCAATGATGCTGACCTGGATCTTCGGGCTATACCTTGCCTGGTCGGGGTTTGCGTTCCAGGGTGGTTGGCTGCATGCAAAGATTGGTCTTGTCGTGCTTCTGACTGGTGTCCATGTGTATTTCAGTCGTGCCGTGAAAGCCTTCGCAAAAGACCAGAACACCCGCTCCGCCCGCTATTGGCGTTTTGCTAACGAGGCGCCGACGGTGCTGATGATTGCCATCGTCATCCTCGTCGTGGTCAAACCTTTCGCCTAGAAAAGGCGTCATTTTAAATTTTCGCCATCGGCGACATGCCCCTTGCGGCTTCCTGCGGAAGTCGCTATTTTCGCGCATCTCATCTTCGTGGCATGTATTCATCCTGTCGCCCGCGAGTCCCCTTCGCGGTCCCGAATACGAAAACGTCGCCTTTCCCTTTCTAAAAATAGAGTAATGGTCCCTTCATGGCTGAAATGAAGCTGCAAGAACTGAAAAGCAAATCCCCGACCGATTTGCTGGCTTTCGCCGAATCGCTCGAGGTCGAAAGCGCCAGCACGTTGCGCAAACAGGAATTGATGTTTGCCATCCTGAAGGTGCTGGCCAGCCAGGACGTGGAAATCATTGGCGAAGGTGTGGTTGAAGTCCTCCAGGACGGATTTGGATTCCTGCGCTCTGCCAATGCAAACTATCTGCCCGGGCCCGACGATATCTACATTTCGCCCTCGCAGATCCGCCGTTTCTCGCTGAAGACCGGCGACACCGTCGAAGGCCCAATCCGTGGACCTAAGGAAGGCGAGCGCTATTTTGCTCTGCTCAAGGTCAATACGATCAACTTCGACGATCCTGAGAAAATCCGCCACAAGGTTCACTTCGACAACCTGACGCCGCTTTATCCGAACGACCGCTTCCGTATGGAACTCGACGTGCCGACGACCAAGGATCTCTCTGCCCGCGTCATCGATCTCGTGGCGCCGATCGGCAAGGGCCAGCGCGGCCTCATCGTTGCTCCGCCGCGCACTGGTAAAACCGTCCTGCTCCAGAACATTGCGCACTCGATCACGGCCAATCATCCCGAATGCTATCTGATTGTCCTTCTCATCGACGAGCGGCCTGAAGAAGTGACGGACATGCAGCGCTCTGTGCGCGGCGAGGTCGTGTCATCAACCTTTGACGAGCCGGCGGTTCGCCACGTACAGGTCGCTGAAATGGTAATCGAGAAGGCGAAGCGTCTCGTGGAGCACGGGCGTGACGTCGTCATCCTGCTCGATTCGATCACCCGTCTCGGTCGCGCCTACAACACCGTCGTGCCATCGTCTGGCAAGGTCCTAACGGGTGGTGTCGACGCCAACGCGCTGCAGCGCCCGAAGCGCTTCTTCGGTGCTGCGCGAAATATCGAGGAAGGCGGATCGCTGACGATCATCGCGACAGCGTTGATCGATACCGGGAGCCGCATGGACGAAGTCATTTTCGAAGAATTCAAGGGTACCGGCAACTCGGAAATCGTGCTCGACCGCAAGGTCGCCGACAAGCGCATCTTCCCGGCGATGGATATCCTTAAGTCCGGTACGCGTAAGGAAGACCTGCTCGTTCCGCGTCAGGATCTGCAGAAGATCTTTGTTCTTCGCCGTATCCTTGCCCCGATGGGTACGACGGATGCAATCGAATTCCTCATCGACAAGCTGAAGCAGACAAAGAACAATCCGGATTTCTTCGACTCGATGAATACCTGATTTCAATCGGCCGAACGTTTGCAACTTAAGGGCCGCCATGTGCGGCCTTTATGCTGGGTAGATCGATTCGGTTCCGTACCAAATGCGGTGCAACGTGTCACAATTTGCAGATACGATCTATGCGTTGTCTAGTGGCGGCTTACCCGCCGGCGTCGCTGTCATCCGCGTCAGTGGTAATGGTGCATTTGCGGTGGCCTCGCGGATTGCAGGGCAACTGCCGGCGCCTCGCACTGCCTCACTGAGAACGATTCGGACTCGAAACGGATCGGTGATCGACAAGGGTATTGTTCTGCTTTTTCCCGGTCCGAACTCGTTCACCGGAGAAGATTGTGCGGAATTTCAAGTGCATGGGGGCCTCGCAGTTGTGGCTGCGATATTGGACGAGCTCTCAGCTATTTCCGGATGCAGACTGGCGGAGAATGGTGAATTTTCACGACGAGCGTTCGAAAATGGAAGGATGGATCTGCTAGAGGCGGAGGGTCTCGCAGATCTCTTGGCGGCCGAAACCGAAATGCAGCGGCGGCTGGCGATAGAACAGAGCAACGGCGGACGTTCCGAGCTGTATGCTGCCTGGGCGATCCGCATAACGCGCGCCAGGGCTCTGATTGAGGCCGAGCTCGACTTCTCGGATGAAGGTGATGTGCCCGGCTCCGTCTCAGATCAGGTTTGGGCTGAAATGCTCCTGATCCGTGATGCGATTTCAGACCATTTGGCTGGCGCAAGGTTCGGAGAAATCGTCCGCGACGGGTTCCGAGTTGCGATAGCTGGACCGCCCAATAGCGGGAAATCGACGTTGCTGAATGCGTTGGCCGGTCGAGATGTTGCCATCGTCACAGAGATCGCCGGCACGACGCGCGATGTCCTTGAGGTTAATCTTGATATAGACGGCTTTCGGGTCCGCTTGTTCGATACCGCCGGCGTTCGCGAGACGGAAGATGTGGTAGAAGCAGAGGGTGTGAAGCGCGCATTTCAGACCGTTGAGGCAGCGGATCTCGTCCTCGTGCTGAGAGAGATTGGCAGTCCCGAAACAGAGACTGTCGGTCATCCTGACGCGATCCAGGTAGGGACTAAAGCAGATATCCACGGGCCGTCTGAGCAATACGATATTTGTATTTCTGTTCAAAATGGGACTGGACTGTCGGAATTAAAAGATCGCCTTTTGGCAGAACTTGGAAAGCGCTCCAGTGGTCTTTCCATGGCAGTTCCCGCGAGGCGGAGACACCGTGTGCTACTGGAACAAACGATTTCAGACATCACTTTCGCTTTAAATTCCTCTGACGGACTTGATATCAGAGCTGAGCATTTGCGCGCCGCTGCCCGCTCATTGGGGCGGATAACCGGGCATGTGGATGTGGAAGATTTGCTCGGTGTAATTTTCTCTGAGTTCTGCGTCGGTAAATGATTCACGTGAAACATTCGGTGACTGCGTTGGAAACGTGTTTCACGTGAAACTTCTTGACTCCCGGTCGTTAGTCCGGAAAACAGCCTAAGCTGGAGATTACGATGCAAACGACGCGTTATGATGTAGTTGTAGTAGGTGGCGGCCACGCAGGCAGTGAAGCCGCAGCTGCGGCCGCCCGCCTTGGTGCACGCACCGCACTTGTTACGCATCGCCGGGACACCATCGGCGTCATGTCCTGTAATCCTGCCATTGGTGGGCTTGGTAAAGGGCATCTCGTTCGCGAGATCGATGCGTTTGATGGACTGATGGGCCGTGTTGCAGATGCTGCCGGAATACAGTTCCGAATGCTCAATCGCAAGAAGGGACCGGCGGTACGCGGTCCTCGCACCCAGGCAGACCGCAAGCTTTATCGCCTCGCCATGCAGGCTGAAATCGCATCGCTGGAAAACCTGGAGGTTGTTGAGGGTGATGTTTTCGATATCCTCCAGCGCGATGGGCGAGTTACCGGAATCTCCCTGCGAGACGGTACGGAACTTCACTGCCGCAGCGTTGTGGTCACGACAGGTACGTTCCTTCGAGGATTGATCCATATCGGCGACCAGAAGATCCCGGCAGGACGTATGGGCGAGGAGCCTTCGGTTGGACTGTCGGGCACGCTGGAGCGGCTTGGCATTTCGTTGGCCAGGTTGAAGACTGGTACCCCAGCTAGGCTCGATGGCAAGACGATCGATTGGACGGCAGTCGGCAGGCAAGGGGCGGATGAAGATCCGGTGCCCTTCTCGTTCATGACGGACATGATCGTCAACAGACAGGTCGATTGCGGTGTGACGCGGACGACGGCCGCCACGCACAAGATCGTTATGGATAATCTCCAGCAGTCTGCCATGTATTCGGGCCAGATTGAGGGAATAGGTCCGCGCTACTGTCCGTCAATCGAAGATAAGATTGTCAAGTTCGGCGAACGTGACGGTCACCAGATCTTTCTTGAGCCCGAGGGCTTGGACGACGATACCATTTACCCAAATGGTATTTCCACAAGTTTGCCTGAGTCAGTGCAGCAGGCCTTTATCAGGACTATTCCGGGTCTGGAACGAGTTACGATCCTACAGCCGGGTTATGCAATTGAATACGATCATGTCGATCCACGCGAACTCAGCGCTTCGCTGGAGCTGCGCAAGCTACCGGGACTTTTTCTCGGTGGTCAAATCAACGGGACAACCGGTTATGAAGAAGCAGCCGCGCAAGGTTTGGTAGCTGGTCTTAACGCGGCGCGTCTTTCTGCGGGAATGGATGCTGTCCATTTCAGTCGTACGCAATCCTATATTGGCGTGATGATCGATGATCTGACGTCACGCGGTGTTGCTGAGCCATACAGGATGTTCACGTCCCGCGCAGAATATAGACTTTCGCTACGAGCAGACAATGCCGACGTGAGGTTGACACCGACTGCCATGGCAATCGGTTGCGTAGGTGCCGAGAGATCAGCACGCTTTAAGAGCTACCTTGGGCGTCTGGAAGCTGGACGGAAGCTGCTTCAGGAGCTCACTGTTACCCCGAACGCTGCTGCGGCTTTTGGTATTCATCTCAATCAGGATGGACAACGTCGCTCGGCTTACGAGCTTTTGTCACACCAGGATCACGATCGCTCATCGCTGCAGCGCATCTGGCCCGAGCTTGCAGCGCTCGAATCGCCTGTCGCTGAGGCGCTTGCGATCGAAGCGACATACTCGGTGTATATGGAGCGACAGGCGTCCGATATCGAAAAGGTACAACGTGAAGAAGCCATGGTTATTCCATCTGGTTTTGATTTTTCATTGCTTTCCGGTCTGTCGAATGAATTGACGCATAAATTGAAACAGGCTGTCCCAGCCAATCTTGCGCAAGCTGCCAAAGTCGATGGCATGACGCCGGCAGCGCTCTTGTTGCTGATTGCTGCATTGAGAAAGTATGCCGCAGCGACATCGACCAGAGTGGCGTGATCTTACAAGGCTGGAGAGTCCTCATATGGAATTGAACGGTTTACGTGTTTCACGTGAAACATCTGAGCGGCTGATCATCTTCAGTGCGCTTTTCGAGAAGTGGGCGAAGACAATCAATTTGGTAGCGCCATCGACACGCAACGAGCTTTGGCAGCGCCACATTGCCGATAGCGCACAGATATTTCAGCTCTATCCGAAGCCGATTCATTGGCTTGACCTAGGCAGTGGCGGGGGCTTTCCGGGAATAATTACATCGATATTCCTGGCAGAGCTCGGTGACGGACATGTCGATCTCATCGAAAGCAACCAGAAGAAGGCCTCTTTCCTGCGGACTTGTCTGCGTGAGTGCGGTGGTCGAGGCAGCGTCCACTGCATGCGTATCGAGGAAGCGCAGAACACGATTGCAAGATGCGATGCGATCTCGGCAAGGGCTTTGGGAGATCTGTCTCTTTTATTTGAATATGCATCGCCTTGGGCGGGGGAAACCGAATCCCTTAAACTTTTTCTTCATAAAGGCCGGGATTACCAACGGGAGATCGACGCCGCCCATGGTGGCTGGGAGTTCGATCTGGTAAAGCATGAGAGCGTTCTTGAGGCAGATTCCGTTATCCTGGAAATTTCGAACCTCAGACGCCGAGCTTAATCGAACCCAGGTGCGGCCATGTCAGCTCAGCGAAATCGTATCATCACCGTCGCCAATCAAAAGGGCGGGGTCGGCAAGACGACCACAGCGATCAATCTTGCCACCGCTCTCGCTGCGATTGGTGAGCGCGTCCTGATTATCGATCTGGATCCGCAGGGTAACGCGAGCACGGGTCTTGGTATCGACCGCCGCCGCCGCGAGGTGTCCTCCTACGATCTGTTGATTGGCTCCCATACCGTTGTGGAAGCCGCGGTGCAGACAGTGGTGCCGGATCTCTATATCGTTCCGTCGACGATGGATCTGCTCGGCGTGGAGATGGAGATTGCGCAGCAAGCCGATCGTGTTTTCCGCCTCAAGCGGGCGCTTTCGCAGCCAGATGCCAAGCAGTTTTCCTACATTCTAATCGATTGCCCGCCGTCGTTCAATTTGTTGACAATGAACGCCATGGCAGCGGCAGATTCCGTGCTGGTTCCGTTGCAGTGCGAATTCTTTGCTCTCGAGGGATTGAGCCAGCTACTCGAGACTGTCGACCAGGTGAGGCGCACGGTCAATCCCACGTTGGATATCCAGGGCATTGTGTTAACCATGTTCGACGCCCGTAATAATCTGGCGCAGCAGGTCGTCAACGACGTCAGGACGCATCTTGGCGACAAGGTCTATCACACGTTGATTCCGCGCAATGTCCGGGTCTCGGAGGCCCCCTCCTATGGCAAGCCTGCCATTCTTTATGATTTGAAATGCGCCGGCAGCCAGGCTTATCTGCAGCTGGCTTCGGAGGTGATCCAGCGGGAGCGGCAGCGCAAGATCGCGGCATAAGGTTTCGTCCAGTAGAATAAGCGAGCGTATTTACCTATGAATGATGATCAATCGAAGCGCCGCCTGGGGCGCGGTCTGGCAGCCCTCATCGGTGAGATGGATCAGTCGGCGCCCGTGGGCGACGCAAAGCCGACCATCAATCCGGATCGTCTTGTGCCGATCGAGTTTATCAGCCGTAATCCAAAGAACCCGCGCCGGACATTCAACGAGGCGGACCTGCAGGACCTCGCCTCCTCCATACGCCAGCACGGCATCGTGCAGCCGGTCGTCGTTCGCACCGTCTCTAGTGGCAGGTACGAGATCATTGCGGGCGAACGTCGTTGGCGTGCGGCTCAGCTTTCGGGCCTGATCGAGATCCCGGTGATCGTCCGCGATGTCGACGACAAGACCGCACTGGAAATCGCCATTGTCGAAAACGTCCAGCGGGCCGATCTTAACCCTCTCGAAGAGGCGCTCGGCTACGACCAGCTGATTGCCGAGCACGGTTATACGCAGAACGATCTCGGCGAAATTATCGGTAAAAGCCGCAGTCACGTCGCCAACTCGCTGCGGCTTCTGAAATTGCCGGAGCCTGTCAGGGACATGCTGTCGAGCGGCGCGCTGTCGGCGGGTCATGCGCGCGCCTTGGTGTCGACGTCAGATGCCGCCGGTCTTGCACGCACTATCGTTGCCAAGGGCATGTCGGTTCGTGATGCGGAGCGCCTCGCCCAGAATGACATCAAGGCCCAGAACGACCCCCGACCAGCCGGCGCCCGCAAGGACGACAAGGATTCGGATACCCTCGCGCTGGAGCGGACGCTCACCGATACGCTTGGGCTCGATGTGACGATTGCCCACAAGGGGAGCGGCGGACAGGTGCGGATTTCCTACAAGTCACTGGAACAGCTGGAAGAAATCTGCAGGCTCCTGGAGCGCCGTTAATTCAAGCCTTGCGGGCAGATTGCAGCGTCGTGGCCAGCAATGTCTGCATCGCGATGCTGTCCTCGAGGCTTTGGCGCTGGCGTGTCTGGAAAATTGCGGCCTGCAGCCTGTTCATTTCGCGTCCGATCGCGTCCGACGTCCAGACGCGCAATGCCTGTTCGATCGTTGGTTTGCGCCGGAAATGCAGATGCCGCCCGTGCGTCTGCAGCACCTGCGCTGCCGGAAGGCGTTTTTCATCCATTTCGGCCCTCATGACATCCAGCAGCTGAAATTGCCGCAGGCACCCCTGCAGCACGAGGAAAATCGATGTCTTCGAGGCGATGATCTTCTGGGTCGCGTGGAGAAATCCGGCGGAGTCGCCCTTGAGGATGGCATCGACCGCATCGTCAGCCGAGACTGCGCTGGCATCGCCGATGATGTCGACGACATGCTGTTCGTCGATCGTGCCGAGGCCACGGCAATAGAGCGCGAGCTTGCGCACCTCGTTTCGTGAGGCGATCCGGTCGCCGCCCAGAAGTTCCAGCAGCATGTGGCGGGCAGCGGGCGTGATCCGCAGGTTTTCATGCGCCAGTTCGTGGTCCACAAGCGTGTTCAGCGCCCGGGCGTCATCTGCGTAGCACGGGATCGCCATGATCGTGCGATTGCTATCGGCAAGCTTCCGGAGAGCCGCGGTCTTCTTCAGGTCGCCGGCCTCGACGATCAGGAAGGTCGTCTCGGGTGGATTGGAAGCGATCGCCTGAAGCCCGTCGACGACCGATTTTTCATTGGCCGCGCCGCGTATCCAGACAAGGCGGGCACCTCCGAATAAGCCGATGGCGTTGGTCTCGTCGATGAGACGCCCGGGGTCGTTGTGGAGGTCGCCGACATCCAGCTTGACCAGCGAAAACGGGTCAGACAGATCGACCCCCGTCTTTTCGGCGATTTGCTTCGCTCGCTCGGAGACGAGACCCCGGTCAGGGCCATAGATGACAAACAGCCGATGCTTACGGGCGGCCGTCTGCAAAAATCCCTCGAATTCGTGGGATTTTATCTCCGTCATGCGGCCGTCCTTATGGCTGGATCAATTGCTCAATGCAGCCGCAATGTCGGCACCGACGAACTGTGCGACTTCACGTGCCGCACGGTCTTCCGCATCGCGGATGGCGCGCTGTTTGGCAAATTCCTGCGTCGGGAAATCCACCAGCGCCACCATCGAGCGGTTGCCGGCCTTGATGACCTTGCCGTCGCTGATACGCTTGATGACATAGGAGGCAGTCACGGTCGTGCGGCCGGCCTGCGATGTATCGGACGAGGCAAGGTAGAGAACGCCGCCTGTGCCGGAGCTGACGTTCAGGCTGACCATGTATTGCGGGTTGGCAGGCTCGCCAGCGCCATGGCTGGCGATGAAGATCAGCTGGTTCCTGACCTCCTGGCCAACGCGGCGCTGGGCAGCATCGGCGGCAACGGCATCGGTGAAGCCGACGGTCGCCAATTTGGCCGTCGCACCCGTGCTTTCGGCGTAGAGAGGCCGAACCTGGCAGGAGGACAGCAGGGCCGGGACCGCAATGACGGTGACCGCGCAGGCGATCCTGGCGAGCTTGGACATGAAATCAGACGACAATGTTTACGATCCTCTGTGGAACGACGATGATCTTTTTCGGCGCCTGACCATTCAACGCGCTTTGCACCGCGCCCAAGGCAAGGGCGGCGGCCTCGACGGCACTTTGATCCGCATCGCGGGCGATTGTCAATTCGGCGCGCTTCTTGCCGTTGATCTGTACCGGCATCATCACCTCGTTTTCAACGACGAGAACGGCGTCGAAGTCGGGCCATGGCGACGTCGCCACCATGGTGGGGCATCCGATCGCGGCCGCGCACTCCTCCGACAGGTGCGGCGTGATGGGCGCGACGATGGCGATCAGGATCTCGACGGCATCGCGAACGGCGCTGCAGAAGGTTTCGTCGCCCTCTCCGGCCGCGACTTTTGCCAGCGGCGCTGCAAGGGCGTTGACGAATTCGTAGATACGCGCCACGGCCTTGTTGAAGGCGAGCTTGTCATAATCGGCACCGACAGCTTTCAGCGTTTTATGGGCTATCTGAGATACGGCCAGTCCATCGCCGGAATGAGCCGCCTTTGGCTCGACCGACTTCAGCCGGTCAGCGGCCTCCGACACCAGGCGCCAGACGCGCTGGGTAAAGCGATGGGCGCCCTCGACACCGGCTTCCGACCATATGACGTCGCGGTCCGGCGGCGAGTCCGAGAGCACGAAGAAACGCGCCGTGTCGGCTCCGTAGGAGGCGATGATATCATCGGGGTCGACGACGTTTTTCTTCGACTTGGACATCTTCTCGATAGCGCCGATCGTCACTTCTTCGCCGGAGGACAGCAACAGGGCACGCCGTTTGCCGTCGACCTCCTCGAAGCGCAGATCCACAGGTGGTACCCATTCGCGCGATGCCCCCTCGCCGCGGCTGTAGGTCTCGTGGACGACCATGCCTTGCGTAAACAGACCCTTGAAGGGTTCCTTGACATCGACATGCCCTGTCTTTTGCATGGCACGCGTGAAGAAGCGCGAATAGAGCAGGTGCAGGATCGCATGCTCGACGCCGCCGATATACTGATCGACCGGGAGCCAGTGGTTGGCGGCAGCCTTGTCGGTGGGGTCGTTTTCCCATGGTGCCGTGAAGCGTGTGAAATACCAGCTGGAATCGACGAAGGTGTCCATGGTGTCGGTTTCGCGCTGGGCATCCTTGCCGCAATGCGGACAGGCGACATGCCGCCAGGTGGGATGGCGATCCAGGGGGTTGCCTGGCAAATCGAAGGTAACGTCGTCCGGCAGCTTGACCGGCAAGTCTTGTTTCGGTACCGGAACGACACCGCAATCGTTGCAATGGATGACCGGGATGGGGCAGCCCCAGTAGCGTTGCCGTGAAATTCCCCAATCGCGCAGGCGGAAATTGACCTTGCGTTCAGCCTGAGGCGCATTGCCGATATTCGTTGTCGACAGGCGTGTAGCCACGACGTCGAAGGCTTCCGTCGTGGTCATGCCGTCGAGAAACTGAGAGTTGATCATGACGCCGTCGCCGTCATAGGCCACGTCCCCGACCGTGAAGCTCTTGGCGTCGCCATCTGCCGGCATGACGACCGGGATGACCGGCAAGTCGTACTTGCGCGCAAAATCGAGGTCCCGCTGGTCGCCCGAGGGGCAACCGAAGATGGCGCCAGTGCCATAGTCCATCAACACGAAATTGGCGATATAGACCGGCAGTTCCCAGCTCGGATCGAGCGGATGACGGACGCGGATACCGGTATCCATGCCCTTTTTCTCAGCCGTCTCGAGGGCTGCAACGGATGTGCCGGCGCGGCGGCACTCTTCGCAGAATGCTTCGACGGCGGCGTCCCGGCTTGCTGCTTCCTTCGCCAGTGGATGGTCGGCGGCGATTGCAAGGAACGAGGCGCCGTACAGAGTATCCGGGCGCGTCGTGTAGACGGCGATCTCGCGCTCTTCCGTTGGCACCGCGCCGGGCACTATCTCCCAGCGGATGGTCAAGCCCTCCGAGCGTCCGATCCAGTTTTTTTGCATCAGCCGGACCTTTTCCGGCCAGTGATCCAGCGTGTCGAGCGCATCCAGCAGGTCCTGGCTGAAGTCGGTGATCTTGAAGAACCATTGCGTCAGCTCGCGCTGTTCGACCAGCGCGCCCGAGCGCCAGCCGCGTCCGTCGATCACCTGCTCGTTGGCCAGCACGGTGTTATCGACCGGGTCCCAGTTGACCTTCGACTTCTTGCGGTAGACCAGCTCCTTTTCCATCATGTCGAGGAACAGCATCTGCTGGCGGTGATAGTATTCGACATCGCAGGTGGCGAATTCGCGGCTCCAGTCCAGCGACAGCCCCATGGCCTTCAGCTGCGCCTTCATCGAGGCGATGTTCTGGTAGGTCCACTCCTTCGGATGCACCTTGTTGTCGCGGGCAGCGTTTTCGGCCGGCATGCCGAAGGCGTCCCAGCCCATGGGATGCAGCACATTGTAACCACGCGCACGCTTGTAGCGGGCCACGACGTCGCCCATGGCGTAGTTGCGCACATGGCCCATGTGGATGCGGCCCGATGGATACGGGAACATCTCTAGGACGTAGTACTTTTCGCGCGGGTCGTTGTTGTCAGTGAGGAAGACGTTGGCGTCATTCCACTTTTGCTGCCAGCGGGGCTCGGAGTCGCGCGGATTATAACGTTCGGTAGCCATGTGACCTGTATTTCCGGATGTAATGGGGAGTTGGCGTGACCTTCATCATGAAACCAACCAAGCGTCAAGTTTGGTGGCCAACAGCATCGTCATCCGGCGTTCGAGATGGCCGAATTTCAAGGGGTTGCTCTTGGCAAGGGCGGGCGGGCTGTCTACTCAGGACGGGCAATTCTACTCCTATGTCGAGGTCGAGCGATGGAACTTCAAGAGCGATTGGACGATGTGCGCAACAGGATCGCAAAGGCCGAACAAAAGGCCGGCAGGCCTGAGGGTTCGGCGCAGCTGGTTGTGGTCTCCAAGACCTTCGATGCCGATGTCATCCGTCCTGTTATCGCCGCCGGTCAGCGGCTGTTCGGCGAAAACCGGGTGCAGGAAAGCCAGGGCAAGTGGCCGGCGATGAAGGCAGAGACACCCGACATCGAACTGCATCTGATCGGCCCGCTGCAATCGAACAAGGCGGCCGATGCCGTGGCGCTGTTCGACGTTATCGAGACCGTCGACCGCGAGAAGATTGCCCGTGCGCTGGCCGCCGAAATGAAGCAGCAGGGCAAGTCGACGCGTTTCTACGTGCAGGTCAACACCGGGCTTGAGCCGCAAAAGGCGGGGATCAGTCCTGACGACACCGGCGCCTTCGTGTCCCTCTGCCGCGACGAACTGGGGCTTACGGTCGAGGGGCTGATGTGCATTCCGCCGGCGGATGAAAATCCCGGTCCGCACTTCGCCCTCCTGGCAAAGCTCGCCGCAGCCTGCGGGGTCGAGAAGCTTTCTATGGGCATGTCCGGCGATTACGAGGTCGCCGTCGCCTTCGGTGCCACCAGTGTGCGGGTCGGTTCGGCAATTTTCGGGGCCCGTTAGGTCCGCGTCAAATTTTTCTGCAGGCGTTGATGAACAGCGGTTTGCAGCCTTGGCCGCGGATAGCGTATCGCAGCCTGCCCGCAAATTGTAATATGGCTGACAAGAATGAGGATCATGAGAGGGGCCGCGTTGCCAATCATGCTGCAGCGCACATGACTGGAACCGGAGACCTCCATGACCCTTCCCATCCTCGGCGCCGCCATGACGCTGGAAGAACTCGAAATCCACCGACACTGGCTCCTTGAAAAGCAGCGTGACCTCGAATTGCAGAGCTTTGTCGACGCTGAAGTGCTCGGCGGTGACTGGAAGCCGCTCGTCGATCGCACCAAGACGCTGCTGGATGGCCACACCGGCCGCGTCGGCATCCACGGGCCGTTCTGGGGCTTTACGATTGCCTCCAAAGACCCTGGCGTACGTGCCGTCGTTGCAGAGCGCATGCGACAGGCGCTCGATGTGTCGGCGGCGATCGGCGCAACCCACATGGTCGTCCACAGCCCGTACACGACCTGGAATTACAACAATCTCGACAATAATCCGGGGGCGCGCGAAAGCATTATTGAGTACACGCAGAAGACCATGGGCGATGCCGTCAAGCGGGCTGAGGATATCGGCCTCACCATGGTGATGGAGAACATCGAGGATATCGATCCTGAAATCCGCAATGTGCTGGTCGACAGCTTTGCCTCGCCGGCGGTCGCCGTGTCGATCGATACCGGCCATGCCCATTACGCCCACGGCTCGACGGGCGGTCCCCCGGTCGATTATTACGTTCATGCCGCCGGCAACCGCCTGCAGCATGTCCATCTTCAGGATGCCGATGGTTATGCCGACCGCCACTGGTCGCTCGGCGAAGGCACGATCCGCTGGCATTCCGTCTTTGCCGCCCTTGCCAAGCTTATCAGCAACCCGCGTCTGATCATCGAGATCAAGGACAAGTCGAAGATCCCGGCCTCGGCCGCCTATCTCGAATCGCTCGGTCTGGCCCAGTAAATCCGGCCTGCCCCGTTGCCTTGAAAAAGCCGACCCGCCCCGAAAGCGGGGCGGCCGATTGCCCGCATTGTCAATACAGCCGACGACAGCGTGGTCCATGGTGACCATCCGCAATCTGATCGTTCGCGCCACTGATCCCAAAAGGAGACTTCCATGACCCTTCCCGTTCTCGGCGCCGCCCTCTCGTTGGACGACCTCGAAATCCACCGCGACTGGATGCTCGACAAACAGCGCGACCTCGAACTGCAAAATTTCGTCGACGCGAGGGTGCTCGGCGGCGACTGGATGCCGCTGGTCGAGCGCGCCAAGCGGCTGCTCGACGGCCACACCGGCCGGGTCGGCATCCACGGGCCGTTCTTCGGCTTCACCATCTCGTCACAAGACGAGGAGATCCGTGCTGTCGTCGCCAAACGGCTGAGCCAGGCGCTGGATGTGGCGACTGCACTCAGTGCGACCCATATGGTCATCCACAGCCCCTACACCGCCTGGCACCATAACAATTTCCCCCACTTTCCCGGCGAGCGGGAGCGGATGACCGAATATACACATCTGACGATAGCCGAGGCCGTCAGGCGGGCCGAAGACATCGGACTGACATTCGTCATCGAGAATTGCGACGACATCGATCCGCAGACCCGCGTCGCCCTTGCCGAAAGCTTCAATTCGCCAGCCGTCGCCGTGTCCATCGACACCGGCCATGCCGAGTGTGCGCATGGCAGCTACGGTGCACCGCCGGTCGACTATTTCATCCACGCGGCCGGCAACCAGCTGAAGCATGTGCATCTGCAGGACGTCGATGGGTATGCTGACCGCCATTGGGGTCTCGGTGAGGGCATCATCCGCTGGCATTCGGTGTTTGCGGCGCTCGCCAAGCTGACCAGCAACCCGCGCCTGATCATCGAGTTGCGCGATAAGACGAATATCCGCGCTTCTGCGACGCATCTCGAGCAACTCGGTCTCGCCCAGTAATAAGGCTCTGCCGCTGCGACCCAGGCGGAAAGGCCGCCGGTCGCAGCGTTGTTGCGAAACATGACGAGATGCCGAAACGGTGGCATGAAGCGTACCGTTTCGGCCCCTACCTCGCTTGAAAAGCGGGGTCTGCGGGTCTAAGAACCCGCAACCGATTGTCAAAGCAGAGGGCTTTTCATGACAGTGCGCAATCTCTTCCTGCTGCCGGGTGACGGCATCGGACCGGAAGCCATGGCCGAGGTCCGCAAGATCATTGCCTATCTCAACGAGGCCCACCAGGCCGGTTTCGTCACCGAGGAAGGCCTCGTCGGCGGCTGTGCCTACGATGCGCATGGCGTGGCGATCTCCGAAGGCGACATGGCCAAGGCGATGGCGGCCGATGCCGTGCTGTTCGGCGCGGTCGGCGGTCCGAAGTGGGACGACGTTCCCTATGAAGCCCGTCCCGAAGCCGGCCTGCTGCGGCTGCGCAAGGACCTGCAACTGTTCGCCAATCTGCGCCCGGCGATCTGCTATCCGGCACTCTCCTCCGCCTCGTCGCTGAAGCCGGAGCTGGTCGAAGGCCTCGACATCCTGATCATCCGTGAACTGACCGGTGGCGTCTATTTCGGCGAGCCCAAGGAGATCATCGATCTCGGCAACGGCCAGAAGCGCGGCATCGATACGCAGATCTACGATACCTACGAGATCGAGCGTATTGCCGGCGTTGCCTTCGAGATGGCCCGTACCCGCAACAATCGCGTCTGCTCGATGGAAAAGCGCAACGTCATGAAGTCCGGCGTGCTGTGGAACCAAGTGGTGACGGCGACCCACAAGGAAAAATATTCCGACGTCAAGCTCGAGCACATGCTTGCCGATGCCGGCGGCATGCAGCTGGTCCGGGCGCCGAAACAGTTCGATGTCATCGTCACCGACAACCTGTTCGGTGACATGCTGTCCGACGTGGCCGCCATGCTGACCGGCTCGCTCGGCATGCTGCCGTCCGCGTCGCTCGGTGCGCCCGATGGCAAGACCGGCAAGCGCAAGGCACTCTACGAGCCGGTCCACGGTTCGGCGCCCGATATCGCCGGCAAGGGCGTTGCCAACCCGATCGCCATGATCGCTTCCTTCGCCATGTGCATGCGCTACTCGTTTGCGATGATTTCCGAGGCCGATGCGCTTGAGAAATCGATCGCTAACGTGCTCGATCGCGGCATCCGTACCGGCGACATCGTCTCGGACGGCATGACCCCGGTCGGCACTGTCGAGATGGGCGATGCGATCCTTGCCGAGTTCAAGACGCTGAGTGCCTGATTTCACGTGAAACATTTTTGCCGCGTCCGCTAATTCCGGGCGCGGCGATCGTCTTGATCTGCCCTCCGGCATGCCTATGTCTGGTCGATGCAACACGACACCGAGAATGCCCCTTCCCTGCCTGACAAAACCCGTCGCGGAATGTGGCGTCTGTTGGCGACCCGCTATGCCGCTCGTCGCGCGCAGCACCGTTCCATCCCCTGGCTCGGCTACACGCTGAGCATCGTCAATATCGTCGCCCTTGCCTTCTTCGTGCTCGACGCGCCGCTCGGCAAGACGGCGCGGGACCTGCCGGCGGCACTGGTGGCCTTTGCCGGCGACATCACCAATGTCGGACAGATGTTGCGGATGCTCGGCGCCATCGTCGTCATTTTCGTTGTCGGCGTGCTTCTGGCGCGTCGGCTGGCGGACCTCCGCCGCCGCTATCGCGTCGCCTATTTCGCGCGGATGGCAGCCTATCTGCTGATCTCGGTGCTGTCGGCAAGCGCGGTCGTGCACGTGCTGAAGACCGCGATCGGCCGGGCCCGGCCGCTGATCTACGACCAGTATGGCATTCTCGGCTTCAAGCCTTTCGACGGTCACTTCCTGTTCCAAAGCTTCCCTTCCGCCCACTCCACCCAGATCGGTGCGTTCTGCGTCGCCCTGGCCCTTCTGTTTCCAAGGTTCAGGCTGGTCTTCGTCGGGGTTGCGCTGTGGATCGGGGCGACGCGGGTCATTCTCGGCGTGCACTATCCGAGCGACGTGGCGGCGGGGCTGGCCCTTGGCGCCTGGTTCGCCTTTGCGACGGCGGTGATGTTTTCTCGCTTCGGCCTGCTGTTCGCGCTTTCGCCGAACGGCTTTCCGGTGCCGCGTGTGCGGCGCTTGATGCGGCGTCGGCCGCTTGCCGACGGATAGCGACCGACGCCACCGGCGCCGGCCGGATTGCGATCCGGTTCAATCCATCGTGTTGATATCGCGGTCCTTGGTTTCCGGCAGGAAGATCATGCCGATCACCAGCGTGATCCCGGCAAAGACGATCGGGTACCATAGGCCATAATAGATATCGCCCTTGGCAGCACTCATTGCGAAGGCCATGGCCGGCAGCAGGCCGCCGAACCAGCCGTTGCCGATGTGATAGGGCAGCGACATACCGGTGTAGCGGATGCGGGTCGGGAAAAGCTCGACCAGCAGGGCTGCGATCGGGCCGTAGACCATGGTGACATAGATCACCAGCACCGTCAGGACGAGGATAGTTCCGAGCCAGTTAACCGCTGCGGGGTCGGCGACCATGGCGAAGGCGCCTGCCTTGGCGATGGTGTAGACCGGCATCTCGGTCACGCCGGCGGCCTCCTCCTTGGTGAGCATCTTGTCAGCCACCAGCTTGTCCGCCGGCACGACCGTCTTGTCGCCCGCACGTACTGCTGCAGCATCGATACCGACTTCCGGGTTGGCGACGACGAAAGCGTCGAGCTTGCTGTCCGGCACCTTGGCGGGTCCTCGCACCAGCGGATAGCCGCCATTGTGCAGGGCGGTGTTGATGCCCTTCTCGAACGCCGCATTCAGGCCCTTGGCCTTGTCGCCGGCGGTGACGACGTCATAGCTCGGCACCGTCTGGCCGCCGATCGTCACGGTCGCCGGTGTGCCCGGAGGAGCTGCGACGACATCATAGGGCACCGAGTTCTTGGTGAGGAACGCCGTTGCCACGTCGCAGGAACTGGTGAACTTCGCCACGCCGGTCGGATTGAACTGGAAGCGGCAATCGGCCGGGTCGGCGGTTACTGTTGCCCGTACGGTCGACTGGGCTTGTGCCAGCGCCGGGTTTGCCGTCCAGGTCATCGCCTTGAACAGCGGGAAATAGGTCAGCATTGCCAGCAGCAGCCCGGCCATGATGATCGGCTTGCGGCCGATGCGATCGGAAAGCCAACCGAACAGCAGGAAGAAGCCCGTGCCGATGAACAGGGCGACAGCGACCATGATATTGGCAGCCTGGAACTCGACCTTGAGCACGTTCTGCAGGAAGAACAGCGCGTAGAACTGGCCGCAATACCAGACGACTGCCTGTCCCATGGTGGCGCCGAACAGCGCGATCAAGGCAATCCTGGCGTTTTTCCAGGTGCCGAAAGCCTCCGTCAACGGCGCCTTGGAGCCCTTCCCTTCGGCCTTCATCTTCTGGAAGGCCGGCGATTCGTTCATTTTGAGGCGGATCCAGACGGATACGCCGAGCAGCACGAAGGAGACCAGGAACGGCACGCGCCATCCCCAGGCGGCAAAGGCTTCCTTGCCGAGGAAGGCCTGGACGGACAGGATTACGATCAGCGACAGGAACAGGCCGAGCGTTGCGGTCGTCTGGATCCAGGCGGTGTAGAAGCCGCGACGTCCGGGCGGAGCATGTTCGGCAACATAGGTAGCAGCGCCGCCATATTCGCCGCCGAGCGCCAGGCCCTGCAGCAGGCGGAGCGCAATCAGGATGATCGGTGCCAGAATTCCGATCGAGGCCGCCCCGGGCAAGAGGCCGACCAGGAAGGTCGACAGGCCCATGATCAGGATGGTGATGAGGAAGGTATATTTGCGGCCGACGAGATCGCCGAGCCGGCCGAACACCAGCGCGCCGAAGGGGCGCACCAGGAAGCCGGCGGCAAAGGCCAGCAGTGCGAAGATGTTGCGGGTTGTTTCCGGATACTGGCCGAAGAAGCTCGCGCCGATATAGACGACAAGAGAGCCGTAGAGGTAGAAGTCGTACCATTCGAACACGGTGCCAAGCGACGAGGCGAAGATTACCTTCCGTTCCTCGGCAGTCATGGCGGCCGCCTTCGGCCGACCGGTCATTGCGACGTTAGCCATAAATTCTTTCCTCCCACGGAATGCTGAGTGTCATGCGCGCCTCCCGGATCCCGGGACGTCCTCCAACACGACGCGCATCTTTAGAGTGTGCCAGAAAAAACTCCGTAGTGAAACACGCCATTGCAGCCTGCCGTTGCCGCCTGTGTCGCCGATGTTACAGATCGTTGTCGCCATCTTTGGACAGATCGCCCTCGTCGCAATCGCGCCTCATGGAGTAGCGCAGGACTTTTGAGAGTTGCGGCCAGGTCATCTCGGGCAAGTTCTTGAGCCTTGGCGTCCACCAGTCGCGCCACTCTTCGAATATGTGCAGCAGGTCCTTGTCGGCAGCTGAAAGGCAGGCGGGGAGAACGGTGCAGGCGCTGCTGGGCAGGCCAAGCCTGTGGAGTTCGTTCAGTCGTCGAGGAGGACGGCTGACGTTCGCATCGGCCCGCTGCAAACGCGGTCCCGGTGGCATTTCCTGAGGCGGCAAAGGTGGACGACGCAGGGCGAGGCCCGATTGCAGAAATAGGATGCAGCACTGCGGCTGAGCAACTCGTGCCTGACGGCGCGTTGCTGAAGAAAGACGGCACGGTGGTCTATGGTGGGCGTCGACATGCAGATCTCCATGTTTTGGTGTTCCCGTATTCCCATCCGGCGTCTATCGCGCACACACCATCCCGTTCACGCGATCTGTTCGACCCGTGTTTTCAAATCTGATGGCCGGGGCACACCGTGTGCCTGATGATTTTTTAGTGAAGTGACACCAGATGTGCCCCGTTCGACAGTTTTTATCCGCAACTCCGGATCCTCTGTTTCCGACCCAGGTCCCTTTGAGGGGAAAAGCTGCCGGAGTTATGCCACACAGGCACGCCGAGCCTAGGGGCCCGAAGGGATCCACTTCTGCGGACCCTTGAAGACGTGCCTGCGTAGACGGCAACCCCTCCAAGACCCGGTCCCACCTCGCCGGCAACGCAGACCGGTGTATCCGATGGTGGAACGGGGTGATTATAGATCAGGCCGAAAGCACGGGGATGAAATTATGATGCCGGCATTGTTTCCAAACGGAAATCCCAACGGTTTATCCCCATGAGGTGCTGCGAGCAGGGCGATGGAGTAAAGCGAGAGGAGAGAGTGCGAGAGATAGAGAGAGTGTGTGTGCGTGTGAGGTCAGAAAGATCATAAAACCGGAAAGAGCCACCCCGACTCCCTCATTCCTGTGACGGGCACAGGAATGAGGGTGTGGTGGGCACCTCAGGCGAGATTGGATCTTAAAAAGACGTGGCCGCAATTGATCCTTCTTCACAGAGTTGGTATCCATCCGAGCAGGGCCGCAAGATTTTGAGCGCCGCGCGTGGTAACGTCGGTTCATGGAGATCGATGAGGACAAGATCGACGATGCCGTTTTGGCGCTGCTATGGCTGACGCTGCATAACGAGCGTTGGGCCTGGAAGGGCTTCGACTGGGCAACGACGGATCGGCTTCACAAGAAGGGCATGATCGGCGACCCGGTCAACAAGTCGAAGTCATTGATCCTGACCGATGAAGGCTTGGAGCGTTCGGAAGCATTGTTCCGGGAGCTGTTTACGCGGCCACCACGATAGCCGTCCCTTTGTGGGCCTTCCACTGCCACGGCAGCAGTTCGTGCAGGCGGGAGACGGGAAGATCGGCGATGCGGGCGAACACATCGGCGAGCCACGCCTTTGCGTCGACGTCGTTGAGGCGGCAGGTCGTGATGACGGAGAGCATGATGGCGGCTCGATCAGCCCCACGCTGGGAACCGGCGAAGGTCCAGTTTCGACGCCCGAGTGCAATTCCTCTCAGAGCGCGCTCGGCCGCATTGTTCGTGAGACAAATCCGGCCATCTTCGAGGAAACGGGCAAAGCCATCCCAGCGCTTCAGCATGTAATCGATCGGCTCGATCACCTCGGACGATTTGCTGAGCGAGGCCCGCTCCCGTTTCAGCCACTCGTGCATGTCGTCAAACAGCGGCTTGCTCTTTTCCTGCCGCGCGGCCAACCGTTCTTCGGCACTCAATCCATTGATCTCGCGTTCGATCTCAAACAGCGCCTCGTACCGTTGGACGGCCTCAAGCGCGATCGGCGAGATCGGCTTGCCTTTACGTTTGCGATCGCGGGCATTTTTCTGGATGTCAGCCAGTTCAAAGAATTTGCGCCGCGCGTGCGCATGACAAAAGGCAAAGGTGATCGGTACCACCTTCTTTTCGGCGACACTGAGCGGCTCGAAGCCATTGTAGCAATCGCTCTGGAGAATGCCGCCATACCCGGCCAGGTGCTTCTGCGGATGCTCGCCGCGACGGTCGCTCGAAGCATAGTATATGGCCGCCGGCGCCGCCGCGCCGCCGTAGGGACGGTCATCGCATACGTAGGTCCATATTCGCCCGGTCGTGCATTTGTCTTTGGCCTGGATGGGAATAGTGGTGTCGTCGCCAAAAAGGCGCTCGGCCGCGAAGACATGCGCCTCGATCAGATCAAAGATCGGCAGGAGCGCGGCCGTTCCATACCCGACCTGGTCGGCCAGCGTCGAGGTCGAAAGCTCGATGCCCTCGCATTTGAACCGGGTGCTCTGGCGGTTCAGCGGGCTATGCATTCCAAACTTGTCAAAGAGGATCGTCGCCAGCAGATGAGGACCGATGAAGCCGCGCGGCGTCGCATGGAACGGCGCCGGCGGCTGGCTGATCGCTTCGCAGTCACGGCAGGTAAATTTCTCCCGCACCGTCTCGATCACTTTGAACCGACGCGGAATCTCTTCCAGCGTCTCGGTGACGTCTTCGCCCAGCTTGGAAAGCCGTGATCCACCGCAGCATGCGCAAGTGGCCGGGGGATCGATGACCACGCGCTCGCGCTCGATATCCTCCGGCCACGGCTTTCGGACCGGCCGTTTGCGCGTGAACGAACGCACGCTCGAGGTCTTGGCGGAAGCCGCCTGCGCTGCGGCTTCATCCTCCGTCGCCGCCATCACCAGTTCTTCGAGCTGCAATTCCATCTGGTCGATCAGGCGCGCCGTGCGCTCAGATCGCTTTCCGCGCAGTTCGCGTCTCAGCTTTTCGATCGCCAGCTCCAGACTGGCAATCAAGGCCTCACTGTCCGACAGCATGGCCTGCGCATTGGCGGCTTGCGCCACCGCAATGTCCCGTTCAGTGACGACGGTGTCGCGCTCGGCAACAACGACATCACGTTCAGCCTGTAACATCTCACGCTCGGAAAGCAGCGCCAGATAGGCGCTCGCAAGGTCCGCAGGAAGGTCCACAGGCTTCGAAGTCATGAAGCCATTCGATCAGATTCATTCAATATTTTCAATGCAATAATGCTATCCGATCCGTGTCGGACGCCAGGTTTCCTGCGGATTGCGCCAGTCGATCCCGGACAACAAATAAGACAATTGTGCCGGTGAGATCGCGACCGCGCCGCCCTCCATATTCGGCCAGATAAACCGGCCCTTCTCCAGCCGCCGGGTAAAAAGGCAGGCGCCCAGACCATCGTGCCAGATGATCTTCAAAATATCCGATCTGCGACCCCTGAAGACGAAGAGATGCCCTGACAACGGATCATGCTTCAGAACCTCCTGCACCCGAAGCGCCAGAGAAGGAAAGCCACAGCGCATGTCAGTATACCCTGTCGAAAGCCAGACCTTGACCCCTGTTCCCATCGGAAACGGATTCACCTCAGCGCCTCCAGTCCGCGCAGGATCCGAAGCAGCGCTTCAACGTCGACATCGCGTCCCACAATCACACGGCGACCATTGGCGCTGACAACCTCCATAAGCCCACTATGTGCCGTCGAAGAATTGGTCGGCGCAACAACCGGAATGCCTGGCTCCGGGACCAACAGTGCAGGAATAAACCCTTCACTCCCACGGCCACTGCCGAGCCGTCCCTCGCGAGCTGCTTTACGCCAATCGTTCAACTGAAAGCGTGTGATCCCATGGCGACGTGCTGTTGCCGTGACCTGACGCGGGGCGGAATAACTCTCCGCCACGATCGCAAGTTTGGCCTCGATGCTGAAACGGCGACGCCGCCCGCTATCGACAATCTCCATACGGCTAACTTGCGGCCGCTTCTCTATCGATAAATCCACGCTGCTCACACTGTCTATATTGACGTCCATATAGACACAGCATCCAGTTCGCCTCACTTCTCAGCAAGGCGGCCTTCCTCGGAGGCGTACCAGAGTTGGACACCTCGATAGATTTGAGTTTTCAATACCTTGCTCAGCGTGCATGCCGACCTCCCTCATTCGTGTGTTGTCAGAGGAAACAGGAAACCTGTCCTCTAAAACTGCCATCAGACGTGGCTGGACTGGAAGACTTTGCAGCCTAGAGTTTTTGGCGGCTGCCTTGAGGGTGGGATTGGGGTTCTACTGCTGGCATCGCTCGGTGGGTTTGTGGCCGCCGTGGTAGGGGATGGCGTGGCCGGATGAGAGAAGTGTGTCGGCCGGGTTGCGCCCGTTGGCGGTGGTGACGTCGGCGAGGATGCGGCCGAAATACTTGTCGCCGGAAATTCGCATCAGTTGGATCTCGCCTGTGGCCGGCAATATTTCCTCCAGCGCTGCCTGCGCCTGCTCAGCCTCCTCGCGCACCGAAGCGCATGTCGAATGCAGTTCCGGCGCATCGATGCCGCGCAGCCTGACATAGACCTCGATCGTCTGCTGCGGCCAGGGCGATGCATCCACCAGAATGGTGTCGCCATCGATGACCTGGAGGATCTCGGCGGTGACGGGACCGGCAATTGTCTCATGCACCGTGTTGGCCGTCGCGCCAGAGGGCAGCGAGAGGATGAGACAGACCAACAGAGTCAAATAGGATCGAGCCATGATTGAGGAATTATTTCCTGAATCATCGGGAAGTCAATAGGAATATTTACCGACTAGAAGTCGATGGCCCGGCCATTGATCTCCCAATCGCCGAACCGGGAGGGCTCGGCGCCGCCGCGACCGCCGATTTCGGGCGGAAGTTCGGTCTGCGCTTGCAGCCGTCGACGTTCTTCTGCTTCGGCGAGGGCGCGCTTGGCTGCCGGAGAGAGCGGCTTGCGCGGTGTAGCGCCTTCGTCGGAAGTCTCGACGGTTTCGCTGTTGTCGTTATCGGCTGCCTGCATGAGGCTCTCCAGCAAATATTGAATTGGGCGGGCGCATAGCCAGATTATAGGGCGTCGCTGCCGGAATGAAAAGCGCGACGCGGGTCAATTGGCGGAGACGACGATGAACATGATGCGAACGGCGATGCTTCTGGCCTTCATGACGGCGCTGTTCATGGGCGTCGGCTTTCTGATCGGCGGTCGGTCGGGCATGATGGTCGCCTTCGTCGTTGCGGCCGGCATGAATTTCTTTTCCTACTGGAATTCAGGCAACATGGTGCTGTCGACCTATAATGCCCAGGCTGTCGACGAGCGCAGCGCGCCGGAGTTTTTCGGCATGATCCGCGATCTCGCCGCCAATGCCGGTCTGCCCATGCCGCGCGTCTATCTCTACGACAGCCCGCAGCCGAATGCCTTCGCCACCGGCCGCAATCCCGAGAATGCCGCCGTCGCCGCCTCTACCGGCCTGCTGAACGCGCTCACGCCGCAAGAAGTGGCCGGCGTCATGGCGCATGAACTGGCGCACGTCCAGAACCGCGATACGCTGACCATGACGATAACAGCGACGCTCGCCGGCGCCATCTCGATGCTCGGCAATTTCGCTTTCTTTTTCGGCGGCCGGCGCGACAGCAACAGCCCGCTCGGTGGGATCGGTGCCCTTGTCGCCATGATCGTCGCGCCGCTGGCGGCCATGCTGGTGCAAATGGCAATCAGCCGGACGCGCGAATATGCCGCAGACCGGCGCGGCGCGGAGATCTGCGGCAATCCCCTGTGGCTTGCCTCGGCGCTTGGCAAGATCGCCGGCGCTGCGGCCCATGTTCCCAACGAGGATGCCGAGCGTCACCCGGCAACGGCACATATGTTCATCATCAACCCGCTCTCCGGGCGGCCGATGGACAATCTGTTTTCCACCCATCCGAACACCGAAAGCCGCATTGCCGCGCTGCAGGCGATGTCTATGGATATGCCCTCCAATGGCAATCCACTGCATGGGCACGGCTCGACGCAGCCGGTCCGGCCTGCTAATGCGGTGCGCAAATCGCGCTCGGTGCCGGATACGGGGTCCAGTCGCGGTGGTCCACAACCACCCAAAGGACCCTGGTCTTGACGTCAGACGACAGTAAATCCGCTGGCCGCCGGCCCGCCCGCCCGCAAGCCAACACCAATGAAGGCGAACGTCGTACTCGCCGGCCTGCCGATAGCGGTCCGGTGAAACCGGGTCTTGCAGCACGGGCTGCAGCCTCGAAGATTCTCGCTGCCGTCGTCGATCGCAAGACGCCGCTCGACGGCATGCTCGATGGCGACCACGGTAATCCGGCCTATCGCGTGCTTGAGGATAACGACCGTGCCCTGGTGCGCGCCATCCTGAACTCCGCTCTTCGCCACCTGCCGCGCATCGAGGCCGCCATCGCGTCGCTGATCGACGCGCCGCTGCCGGAGGGGGCCCGCGCCCTGCATCACGTGCTGGTCGTCGCTGCCGCGCAGATGCTCTATCTCGATATTCCCGATCATTCCGCCGTCGACCTCGCGGTCGAGCAGGCGAACCAGGACCCGCGCAATCGCCGCTTTGCCAAGCTGGTCAATGCCGTGCTCAGGCGCATGGGGCGCGAGAAAGACGATATTCTCGCCCGCACGGCATCGATACCGGCCATGCCCGCCTGGTTTCTGTCGCGGCTGGAGCAGGCCTACGGCCGCGCTGAGGCGCTGGCGATTTCGGACACGCAGTTGCAGCCGGCTGCGATCGACCTGACGGTCAAATCCGACCCGGAGGGATGGGCCGAGCGGCTGAACGGCATGGTTCTTCCGACCGGCAGCGTCCGGCTCGCCGCTTTCGACGGGACTATTCCGGGTCTTGAAGGCTTTGCCGATGGCGAATGGTGGGTTCAGGACGCGGCAGCGAGCATTCCGGCAAAGCTGTTCGGCTCGCTTGCCGGCAAGCGCGTCGTCGATCTCTGCGCCGCACCGGGTGGCAAGACGGCGCAGCTGGTCATGGCTGGCGGCAAGGTCACGGCGCTCGACCAGTCGGAGAGCCGGCTGCGGCGCCTGTCGGCAAACCTTGCCCGCCTCGGCCTCGAAGCGGAAACGCTGGTCGCCGACATGGCGAAATTTGCGCCCGACGATCTTTTCGATGCGGCACTTCTCGACGCGCCGTGTTCCTCGACCGGCACGACGCGCCGTCATCCGGACGTGCTGTGGACCAAGGGCCGGGACGATATCGCCAAACTGGCAGCGCTTCAGGAGCGCCTGCTGCGCCATGCGCTGACCCTGGTGAAACCCGGTGGCACGGTGGTGTTTTCCAACTGCTCGCTCGATCCGTCCGAAGGCGAGGACATTATCGCCCGCATTCTCGCCGACAGCCCGGATGTCGAGCGCATCGCCATCCGCCCTGAGGATTGGCCCGGTCTTGAGACAGCCATTTCACCTGACGGCGATTTCCGCACGACACCGGCTATGCTGGCCCTGCCCGAAGGCTTTCTGCCGGGACTGGATGGATTTTTCGCCAGCGTTCTTCGCCGCCGCGGCTAATGGCCATGCGGGTTTTGCGCCCTATCTGCGTCAATCTGGATCATTACCCGGATAGCAAGGGCGTCTGCTAACGCTCTCTTAACGCTGGAGACGGACAATCGTTATCTATAATTTAGAGGTTTTGGCGGGCGCTTTGTGAATTTGTACGCGCGGGAGGCATGGCGGCGAATATCGCGTCGCGCAGCGTTGACACGCCTGCGCCTCACCCGGCACACCGTGCGTGTGCCGGAACGGCTGATCGTCGCGCCGACCGATTTGCGCAGCATCGATGCCTTTGTGGCGGAAGAAATGATCGACGGCCGGATTCCGCTGGCCGGACGCGTGCTGGAAACCAACGGTCGCTCGCCGTTCTCGCAGGAATTGCCGTCCGAAACCTTTGCCGCCCGGCTGCACTGTTTCAGCTGGCTGCGCCATATGCGCGCCGACAAGAGCGGCCAGGGCAGCACGCTGGCCCGCGCAATGGTCAACGAGTGGATAGGCCTTCACGGCCGCAAGACCGACGGTCTTGCCTGGGATCCGGATATCGCCGCCCAGCGGCTGATTGCCTGGCTGTCCCACTCTCCGGTGGTGCTACAGGGCACCGACAGCAGCTTCTACCGCAGGTTCATGCGTTCGCTCACCCACCACGTCCGCTATCTCCGCCATGTGGCAGCGACTGCGGCCGATGGCGAGGTGCGCTTCCGCGTCCGCATTGCGCTTGCCATGTCGTCCGTGGCGATGCCGGCACGGACTGCGACCATCAAGCGGGCCGGCCAGGCGCTGGACCGGGAGATCGAGCGACAGATCCTCGCCGACGGCTCCCACATCTCGCGCAATCCGCGCGCGGCGCTGGAACTGCTGCTGGACCTCCTGCCGCTGCGCCAGACCTACATCAATCTCGGCCATGATGCCCCCGCACGGCTGATCGCCGGCATCGACCGCATGTATCCGGCGCTGCGCTTCTTCCGCCACCAGGACGGCGATCTCGCCCTGTTCAACGGCGCCACCTCGACCTTTGCCAACGAGCTGATGTCGGTGCTGCGCTACGACGAGACTTCGGGCCAGACGTTCAAGGCGCTTCCTCACGCCCATTACCAGCGGCTGTCCGCCGGCCAGACGCTGGTCATCATGGATACCGGCGGCCCTCTCTCGGTCGACCTGTCGCGGACTGCCCATGCCGGCTGCCTGTCGTTCGAGATGTCGTCGGGGCGGCACCGGATCATCATCAATGCAGGCTCGCCGAAATTTGCCGGGTCCCGATATGTCCAGATGGCGCGCGCGACTGCAGCGCATTCGACCGTGACGCTGGACGACACATCGTCGCTGACGTTTTCCCGCTCGAAGGTGCTCGGCCCCGTCATGACCGGCGGCGTCAGCGAAGTCTCGGTCGAGCGCCTCGACACCGGCGATGGCCGCGATAGCGTCAAGGCGGCCCATGACGGCTATCTTGCTGCATTCGGGCTGATGCACGAGCGTGAAGTGGCGCTGAACCATGCCGGCACCATCATCACCGGGCACGATCGTTTCTTTGCGCCGGACACGAAAAAGGCATCCAGGAAGAAAGCTGGCGCCGAGCACCACGCTTCGGCCCGCTTCCATATCCACCCGTCGATCACCATCGGCCAGACGCAGCCGGATCAGGTGACCCTGACGGCACCGGACGGCGAAAGCTGGACATTCTCCTCGCCCGGCAACGAAGTGCTGATCGGAGAGGACGTCTTTTTCGCCGATTCCTCCGGCGTACGCGCCTCGGAACTGCTTGAGATCGCGTTTTCGCTCGCGGAAAAAACCGAGATCCGCTGGTTTTTATCCCGCCGCTGAGACGGCGACGGTTTAATCGTCCGGCCGCCTGTGCTAACGCGACGCCATCATCCCGAGCGTCCCAGCCGGACGCGTTGCGAAGACAGAACCGGAGAACGTCATGGCCGTTGTTTCCAAGAAAATTCCAGCTCCCGACAAGGTGAAGGTCAAGACCGCACTGCTGTCGGTCTCCGACAAGGCGGGCATCGTCGAGCTGGCCCAGGCGCTGCACGACAAGGGCGTCCGCCTGCTGTCGACAGGCGGCACTCACAAGGCGATCGCCAATGCTGGGATTGCCGTCATCGACGTCTCCGAAATCACCGAGTTCCCGGAAATCATGGATGGCCGTGTCAAGACGCTGCATCCACGCGTGCATGGCGGGCTGCTGGCCATCCGCGATGATGCCGAGCACCAGGCGGCGATGAAGGAGCACGGCATCGAGGCGATCGACCTCGTGATCGTCAACCTCTATCCATTCGAGGAGGTCCGCGCTGCCGGCGGCGATTATCCGACGACCGTGGAGAACATCGATATCGGCGGCCCAGCCATGATCCGCGCATCGGCCAAGAACCACGCCTATGTCACCATCGTCACCGACCCGGCCGACTATCCGGCATTGCTCGAACAGCTTGCCACCGACGCCGGGCATACCCATTATGCCTTCCGCCAGCAGATGGCCGCCAAGGCCTACGCCCGCACCGCTGCCTACGACACGATGATTGCCAACTGGTTCGCTGACGCCCTCGACATCACCACGCCGCACCACCGGACGATCGGCGGCGTGCTGCGCGAGGAAATGCGCTACGGCGAGAACCCCCACCAGACGGCCGGCTTCTACGTCACCGGCGACAATCGCCCCGGTGTTGCGACCGCGACGCTGTTGCAGGGCAAGCAACTCTCCTACAACAATATCAACGATACCGATGCCGCCTACGAGCTTGTGGCGGAATTCCCGCCGGAACAAGGACCTGCCTGCGCCATCATCAAGCATGCCAATCCTTGCGGCGTAGCCACCGGGCCGACGCTGGCCGAAGCCTATCGCCGGGCGCTCGCCTGCGACAGCACATCGGCGTTCGGCGGCATCATCGCGCTCAACGGCCTGCTCGATGCCGAGACGGCGCATGAGATTGTCAAACTGTTTACCGAAGTGATCATCGCCCCCGCAGTCAGCGACGAGGCGAGGGCAATCATCGCCGCCAAGCCGAACCTGCGTCTGCTGTCGGTCGGCGCCCTGCCCGATCCCCGCGCCCGTGGCATCACCGCCAAGACCGTCTCGGGCGGGCTGCTGGTGCAGAGCCGCGACAACGTCATGGTCGACGATCTCGAACTGAAGGTGGTGACCAAGCGGGCGCCGACGGCGCAGGAACTCGAAGACATGCGCTTTGCCTTTCGGGTCGCCAAGCACGTCAAGTCGAATGCCGTCGTCTATGCCAAGAACGGCCAGACTGCCGGCATCGGTGCCGGCCAGATGAGCCGCGTCGATTCGGCCCGCATCGCCGGCATCAAGGCCGAGGACGCGGCAAGGGCACTGGGTCTCGCGGAGCCGATGACCCGTGGCTCAGCCGTCGCCTCCGAAGCGTTTCTGCCGTTCGCAGACGGCCTGCTGTCGGCAATCTCCGCTGGCGCCACCGCCGTCATCCAGCCGGGCGGCTCTATGCGGGACGCCGAGGTCATCGCCGCTGCCGACGCCCACAATGTCGCGATGGTGTTCACCGGCGTCCGCCACTTCCGCCACTGAACGATATCCGCACGTAGCGGATATCCGATCTGTAAATTTGTATATCCCGGCCAGCTTTCGCTGCGCCGGGATTTCTTATTCCCGTGCGTCGGCTGGGTATGGGGTGGGTAGTAGCAATAGCAGACCGCCGGCCAGAAAAAGGATCAGCGTCGCCATGCCGAGCCGGGCCGAGCCGGAAAAGCTGGTGACGATGGAAAACATCAGGGTTGCCATGAAGCTGGTGGCGCGACCTGACAGCGCGTAGATGCCGAAATAGCGGCCGGATTCCTCGAGGCTGACGCTGCGCGCCAGGTAGGAGCGCGACGAGGCCTGCACCGGGCCGAAGGCGAGGCCGATCAGTAGCCCGTACATCACATAGGCTTTTTCCGCCGTCGTGCCGAATAGTCCGCCTGAATCGACTGTCGACAGCTTGATCAGGCCGAACAGCGTAAAGCCGGGACCCGTGGAGATGAAGCCGATGGTGGCGATCAGCAGCATGACCAGCCCGATGACGACCATGGTCTTCGACCCCAGCCGCGCATCGAGCCGGCCGGCCACAAGACATCCGAAGATGGCGACGACGTTGAGGATGATGCCGAAAATGCCGATTTCGATGGTCGGCCAACCGAACATTCCGGCGGCAAAGGTCCCGCCGAGGATAACGACGCCGTTGACGCCGTCCTGGTATATCATGCGCGCGATCAGGAAGCGGCTGATGCCCGGCCGATGGCGTAGCGACTTCAGCGTCCTTGCCAGTTCGCCTATCCCCAGTCCGACGGCGGAGCGCATCGGAAGCCCGCGCGGCGCATCGGGCGTGAACAGGAACATCGGCAGGATGAAGATCAGGTACCACACGGCCGCAATCGGGCCGGTGATGCGCGCATCCTGGCCGAGAACGGCGTCGAGGCCGAACAGCGGCTTCAGTCCGAGGATGGTGCGCCCTGTCTCCGGATTACCCGCGAGTAGTGCGACAACTGTGATCAGTACGATCATGCCGCCGAGATAGCCGAGGCCCCAGGCGGTGTTCGACAGTTTTCCGACATCGTCCTTGCTGACAAGTCGCGGCATCATCGAATCGTTGAAGACGATGGAGAACTCGGCTGCAATGGAGGCGAGGATGATGAAGATGAACGGATAGATGATCGGCGAGCCAGGTGCTGCCCACCACAGGCAGAACATGCTGATAATCTGGATGACCGCAAAAAAGGCGATCCATGGTTTGCGGGCGCCGGACTGGTCGGCAATCGATCCGAGAATGGGCGATAGTACGGCGATAACGATCGAGCTGATCGTCGCCATGTTGCTCCACATCGCCTGGGCGCCGACCGGATCGGCCGTTAGCCGGGCGACGAAATAGGGGCCGAAGATGAAGGTGATGACCACCGTGAAAAAAGGCTGCGCCGCCCAGTCGAACAGCATCCACCCCCAGATACCGCGCGCCGGAACTCTCGCCGCCTGGGCATCGTCACGCTCTGCAATCGCCACAGCTATATCCCTGCTATTCCGCCAGCCTCCCGCCGGACCTTGTCATCCCGAAAGGCCCCGCGCAAGCAACCTGAGGCCGGTTTAGGCGCTCGCAAACGTGCTCGTTTGAGTAATCCGACGCCTCCGAATTCATGGGCGCATTGGGCAAACTTCCCTTGCCGCCAAGGTCATCGCACGGCGCAGCCGCGCCGTGACTGGATCTCTGTGACGAGCACAGAGATGAGGGAAGTCGTGGCAATCACCTCGGCAAATCGTGGGCGAGGTCGCCGAGCAGGCCGGCGGCGACGGTGATGCGGGCGAGATTTGCCTCGCCGCCTTCGCTAAGGCCCGCCAGTTCCTCGGCGATGCGGTTGATGCGGATGCGGTCGCTGGCGTGCCAGGCGGCAAGCGGCTGGCGGTCCTGGGGGTGGGCATTGAGCGCCGAGATGACGATGTCGCGACGCGCCGTGGCGATGCGGTCGAGGCTGCGGGCGAGCGCCAGGTTTTCGTAGTGATCGCCGGTGACAATGCGGCTGCCGGAAACCAGCAGGCGGCTGACCCGGAAGGTCTGCGACACCTCGAAGTAGGTTTCTGCGGCGCGCGCTAGCGCCTCGCCCGTCTGTTCGGCAATTTGCATGACATCGGGTACCAGCAGGAACGTACCGAGTGCGGCAATCTCGCCGGCAAGGCCTTCGGGCACGCCGGCCGCTGCGTAATCGTTGCGCCGGGCATCGATCTCGGCGGCAAATTCGGCCGGGATCCGGCTCGACAGTAAGGGCCGCAGCTTTTTCGCTGCCGCCTGCAGCCGGCCAACGGTCTCGCCGATCTCTGACTTGACCATGCTTGTCTTCAACAGCAGCCGGGTCAGCACGGTGTAGATCTGCCCGATGTCGCCGTAGAGCCGGTTCTGCACTTCGCCGCCGATCTTGCCGTCGAGCCCGTCGACGCTATCCCACAGCCGGTCGAGATCGAACCCGTCGCGGGCGAGCACGGCTGCCTTGACGACCTCGGAAGCGGCGGCCGCCGTTGCATCCATCATCGACACGACAAAAGCCGGACCGCCGCGATTGATCGCCTCGTTGGCAAGACTGGTAGCGACAATCTCGCGCCGAAGCCGGTGTCCGGCGATATCGGCTGCATGGCCGCGATGCATTTTCTGCGGGAAATAGCCGGTCAGCGTTGCGGCAAAATAGGGATCGTCCGGCAGGGCGCTCTCGAGCAGTGCATCGAACAGCACGATCTTGGCGTAAGAGAGCAGCACGCCGATTTCCGGTCGGGTGAGAGGCCGGTCGTTGGCGTAGCGCTCGGCGAAGGTCGCCTCATCCGGCAGCGTCTCGACCTTGCGGCTGAGCTTGCGGGCGGATTCAAGCACGCTGATGAAGCGGCCGAGCTCCAGGCCGTTGCCGGTTCCCTTACGCTCCGTCAGCGAAATAGCCAGCGATTGCAGATAGTTGTTACGCAACACTAGGGCTGCGACCTCTGAGGTCATCGATGCGAGGAGTTGGTCACGCCTGGCGCGTGTCAGGCGACCGTCCTGCATGGCGGAGGCAAGGGCGATTTTGATGTTGACCTCTACGTCGGACGTGTTGACGCCCGCAGAATTGTCGATGGCGTCGGAATTGCATCGGCCGCCCTTCAGGCAATAGGCAATGCGGCCCTTTTGCGTGACGCCGAGATTGGCGCCCTCGCCGATCACCCGCGCGCGGACCTCGTCGGCATTGATGCGGATCGGATCGTTGGCACGGTCGCCGACATCGGCGTCGGTTTCGGTCGGCGATTTCACATAGGTGCCGATACCGCCGAACCATAGCAGGTCGGCCTGGCATTTGAGGATGGCGGTAATGATTTCGAACGGCGTGGCAACCGTCCTGTCGAGCCCGATGGCAGCCGCGGCTTCCCTGGTGAGCGTCACAGACTTCGCCGAACGCGGAATGATCATGCCGCCCGCAGACAGCAGGCTCTTGTCGAAATCCTGCCAGCTGGAGCGCGGCAGGTCGAACAGGCGCTGGCGCTCGGCGAGCGTCGCGGCCATGTCGGGATCGGGGTCGATGACGATATCGCGGTGGTCGAAGGCGGCGATCAGCCGGATTTTCGGCGACAGCAGCATGCCGTTGCCGAACACGTCGCCCGACATGTCGCCGACGCCGACAACGCTGAACGGCGTCGTCTGGATGTCGATATCGAGTTCGCGGAAATGTCGCTTGACGGTCTCCCAGGCGCCGCGCGCGGTGATCCCCATCTTCTTGTGGTCGTAGCCGGCCGATCCGCCCGAGGCAAAGGCGTCGTCGAGCCAGAAGCCGGCCTCCTGCGCCAGACCGTTGGCGGTATCGGAGAATGTCGCGGTTCCCTTGTCGGCTGCAACGACGAAATAGGGATCGTCGCCGTCCAGCCGCAATGTATCCGGAGGCGGAATGATATCGGCGCCGGAGATATTGTCGGTGATCGAAAGCAGCGTGCGGATGTACGTCTTGTAGGCCTCCCGGCCGACATTGAAGATGGCATCGCGGCTGCCGCCGGCCGGCAATTGTTTCGGATAGAAGCCGCCCTTGGCACCGACAGGCACGATAACGGCGTTCTTCACCTGCTGCGCCTTGACGAGCCCGAGCACCTCGGTGCGGTAGTCTTCCGCCCGGTCGGACCAGCGCAGGCCGCCGCGGGCCACCTTGCCGAAGCGCAGATGCACGCCCTCCACCTCGACGCCGTAGACGAAGATCTCGCGGAAGGGCCGGGGTTCCGGCAATCCGTCAAGCTGCTTCGGGTCAAGCTTGATCGCGAACATCGCCTTTGGAGAACCGTCGGCACTGCGCTGGAAATAGTTGGTGCGCAGCGTCGCGTCGACGGCGTTGACATAGCGCCGCAAAATGCGGTCGTCATCGAGGCTCGGCACGGAGGCGAGGTCGGTTTCGATCGCTGCATGCAGGGTCGCCAAGCGTTTCAGGCGCGGCTTTTCCTCCAGCGTCGGGTCGAGCGAATCGTGAAACAGCCGGACGATGCTGGCCGCAATGGCAGGATATTTGTCGAGTGTCGTGGCGATATAGTCCTGCGAATAGGCGATGCCGGCCTGGCGCAGATAGCGAGCGTAGGCGCGCAGGATATTGGCGGTTCGCGCGGTGAGGTCGGCCGAGACGATAAGCCGGTTGAAAACATCATTGTCGATGCTGCCTTCGAAAGCCGCGAGAAAGGCTTCCTCGAGGGCTGCGCCGTGGCGCTTGAGATCGAAGGCGACGCCGTCGCGCGCCTCCAGCTCCATGTCGTGCAACACCACATCGCCGCTGATCCCGGACCCCTCGACGTGGATGTCGAAGGTGCGTTCGCTGAGCACATTGAAGCCCAGGTTTTCAAGCAGCGGTACGCGACGCGACAGGGCAAGGTTGCCCTCGCCGTGGAAGATTTTTAGCGACAGCACGTCGGTGTCGCCGAAGGAGCGCCTGTAGAAGCCGATGCGGATCGGCGCATCGCCGGCGCAGGCCATGATGGCCGGCAGGTCGGCCGCGGTCTCTTCCGGGGAAAAGGCCTCCTGGAACGCCTGGCTGACGGTGAGGCCGGGCGCTGCCGGGCCGGCCAGCGCCTCCAGCCGGTCGATCCAGCGGGCAGCGATTGCCCGGACGGCATCTTCCAGCACGGCTTGCGCGATATGCGGCGTGCGACCGATGGTGCGGCCGATGATGAAATGCACGCGCGCCACGCCGCCTTCCGGAAAGGCCGGATAATAGGCCGAAACGCGGCCGTCATAGACGGTCCGCAGATAGGCGCCGATCTTTTCGCGGACGACCGAATCGTACTCTTCGCGCGGCACATAGACGATGACGGACACGAAGCGGTCGAAATGGTCGATGCGCGGCAGGACCCTCACTCGAGGCCGGTCGGCGAGGTCGTTGATCTGCTCGCAGAAGGTGGCGAGCAGGCTCGTGTCGATCTGGAAGAGATCGTCGCGGGGATAGGATTCCAGCGTGTTCTGCAGCATGCGGCCGGAATGGCTGGTCGGATCGAAGCCGAAATGGTCCGTGACCTTCTGGGCCTTGGCCCGCAGCAGCGGAATGTCCGACAGTTCGGCGGTGTAGGCAATCGAGGTGAACAACCCGACGATGCGCAGTTCGCCGACGACATTGCCCTTCTCGTCGAAACGTTTGACGCCGACATAATCCATGTAGGCGCGGCGATGTACCAGCGACTTGACGTTGGCCTTGGTGACGATGAGGAAATCCGGGCCATCGAGGAACGCCAGGATTTCTGGCGTCGTGGTCACGGCATCGCTCCCCTGGCGCAGCACGCGGACGTCCGGATTGGCGAGAATGCCAAGGCCCGTGCCACGGTCCCGCTCGACGGTCGCTTGCTTGCCCTTGCCGGAATAGACGTAGTCACGCATGCCGAGGAAGGTGAAATTGTCGTCCCGAAGCCAGGACAGGAAGGCCAGTGCCTCGTCGCGCTCTGCCGCACGGCGCCCAGCGGCATGTGCGCTGAGTTCGTCGATGACAGTGTCGAGCCGCGCCAGCATCGGCTGCCAGTCGCCCACCGAGAGATGTGTCTGCTCCAGTACCGTCCTGACGCGGACGATGAGGGCATCTGCCTGCTCCGCCGTCAACGGCGCCAAGTGCAGCTGGATATGGCTGACGCGCTGGCCGGGATCGCCGGCCTGCGCCGCCTTCAGGGCCGGCGTGCCGTCCGGCTGCAGCGACAGGATCGGGTGCACGGCCATCGCCACGTCGCGGTAGGTGCTGGTGACTTCGCCCATCACCGATTCGTAGAGAAACGGCATGTTGCGGTCGGTGATCGACAGCACCGAGACAGCAACGCCGCCGGGTGCGACTCCCTCTATCGGCGCAACGGTGATACGGGCCTCGCCGGACCAGCGGCCGAGTTCGTCTGCGGTGTGAATGGCGGTCAGTGCCAGCATTTCGGCGCTGTAGCGGGCCATGTCGTCGTTGCTGGCCTGCCCGAACAGGATTTTCGGATCGAGGTAGGTCTTGCCCGACGCTTCGGCCGCCTTGACCGCCGCCTCGATCAGCTTTTCCCGCTTGGGGTTCATTCTGGCCATGATTGCACTCTCCCGACGCATCCTGCTCCCAAGCAGACTTCAGAAGCGATAGAGATGCAACCGCAAAAGATTATGACGGGGTGGTAAGATCGAACCGCGTTTTGGCTTCACCGGCGCTACGGTCACCGCGTTCGATTTAATTACACAGAGATCTCGACATGCAAAACATCCTCTTCGTCTGCAGTCAAAACAAGCTTCGCAGTCCGACGGCCGAGCAGGTATTTGCCGGCAGGCGTGACATCGAGGTTATGTCGGCTGGCACAAACAACGATGCCGAAAATCCTCTGTCGACGGAGTTGGTCGAATGGGCAGACATCATCTTCGCGATGGAGAAAATCCATCGATCCAAGATACAGCGCCGATACCGATCCGTGCTGAAGGGCAAGCGGATCATCTGCCTCGACATTCCGGACGACTACACCTTCATGGACCAAAGGCTCATCGCACTTTTGCAGGCCAGGGTGCAGCGCTACTTGTAACGTTCCAGGCGGCGCAGGCCCGGACCTCCCGAGTGGCCGACGCGACCGTGATTTTGGCGCGGTCTGCCAGGCAACGTCAATCTTCGTTGACAGGCAACCGCGAACGCCTCATCAAACATTCCGTAAACACGGCCAGCCATCACCGAAAGTCATCACCATGTCGGACACAGCAGAGGGCGCGGTCCTTGTCATTTCCAGCCACGTGGTGCGGGGCTCGGTGGGTAACCGCGCTGCCGTCTTTGCGCTGGAGACGCTGGGGCATCCCGTCTGGGCGCTGCCAACCATTGTTTTGCCATGGCACCCCGGCCATGGAAGATCGACACGGCTGACATTTCCTGAAGCCGATTTCGACCTTGCCATCGATGACCTGCTGGCGGCACCCTGGCTTCCGGAGGTCAAGGCCGTGCTGTCCGGCTACTTCGCCAATGCCGCCCAGGCACATTCGGTCGCCCGGCTGATCACGGCGATGCGCGAAAAGACGCCGGACCTGTTCTATGCCTGCGATCCCGTCATCGGCGATCTCGGCGGGCTCTACGTGCCGCAGCCGACGGCGGAAGCCATCCGCGACCATCTCTTGCCCCTCGCCTCGCTGGCAACGCCGAACCGCTACGAGCTTGCCTGGCTTTCCGGTGCGCCGCTCGACGACAACAATGCCGTGATGGAAGCAGCCCTGGCGCTCGGTCCGTCGCGCATGCTCGTGACTTCGGCGGTGCCGATGATGGCCGGCGGCACCGGCAATCTCTATCTCAGCGGTCGCAACGCGCTGCTGGCCGAACACCGGGCAATCGACAACGCCCCGAACGGTCTCGGCGACCTGCTGGCGGCACTGTTCCTGTCGCGGCTGATGTCCGGCATGGAAGAGGAGCGGGCGCTGCAGCTGGCAACAGCCAGCGTCTACGAGGTGCTCGCCCGTGCCGTGAAGCGCGGCAGTGACGAACTGACGCTGGCGGCCGACGCGGCCAGCCTGTCGACACCGATGGCCATGGTGCAGATGCGCCACCTCATGCATCCGGCCCACCGTCGCAAGCGCTAGCGGCGGTGACACAAATTTTTAACATCTCGACTGTTGATCTCGGCGTCTCGCCGCGCTAATCGGGATGCATGCACACTTTTCCTTCTTTCCTGATCGACGGCTACAACAGCTTCATGGGCGGGCGCTACGTTGACGAGCGCGAGCGCTATCGCAGCCTTGCGGAGCAGGGCCAAAGCCCCTCGACAATGGTGATTGCCTGTTCCGATTCGCGGGCAGCCCCGGAAACAATTTTCGATGCCGGTCCCGGCGAGATGTTCGTCATCCGCAACGTCGCAAACATCGTGCCGCCCTATGAGCCGGATGGCAATTTCCATGCGACATCGGCAGCACTCGAGTTTGCCGTGCAGGCGCTGAAGATCAAGAACATCGTCGTCATGGGCCACGGTCGCTGCGGCGGTATCCGTGCTGCCCTCGACCCGAGCTCCGAGCCGCTTTCTCCCGGTGATTTCATCGGTCGCTGGATGTCGCTGGTTTCCACTGCGGCCGAGCAGATCCAGAACAACGACATGATGACCCAGGGCGAGCGTCAGACGGCACTCGAGCGCGTTTCCATTCGCAATTCGATCGCCAATCTGCGCAGCTTCCCGGATATCCGCGAACTCGAAAAAGAGGGCCAGTTGCAGCTTCACGGCGCATGGTTCGACATCTCGACGGGCGAATTGTGGGTCATGGACGGCGAAACCGGCGACTTCATCCGTCCCGGCGCTTGATACCCCCCCTATTTACGTGGTCACTTTTCAAGCGATATCTGTTAATATCGCTATGAGTGCATCCGCTGGCAGGAAATGGATGGACCCGTAAAGGCGCATCCATGCAATTCCAGACCATCAAGAAAACAGTCCTTGCTGCGATCCTCCTGCCGTTTGCTTTCATGATGGCGGCCGGACTTCTGCTGATCGCGTCGTCCTTCGAGCAGTACCGGACGCTGGAGGCAGACCGGCTGGTAGCCGAAATGCTGGCGCACGGCGGCGCCATTGCCTCGACGGAAATTCCGGCCGAAATGGTGGCAACGCAGGCCTTCCTGCTCGATAGAAATCCCGACACCGCAGCAGCAATGCGCAGCACAAGGGATGCCGTCGACAGCGCCCGCAGGCACTTCTTTGCGCGACTGCCCTCAGCGGACAAATTTTCCGGTGGCATCAATGGCCAGCTGTCACGGCTGCGCTTCGGTTACAGCCGGATCGTCGGCCTCAGGTCGGCCATCGACGACGGGCGCTACGGCCGCCATGCCAATGTCGGCTATATGTACCGGCAGGCAGCACTTCGCCAGCTGGGCCTTGGCGACAGCCTCTCAGCCCTGATCCACGATCCATTGCTGCTGCGCAAGTCGAATGAGCTGATGAGCATCCTTCTGACCTATCACGGCGAGCTCGTGGTCAACAATATCGGCAGCCATTACCTCGAACAGATCGGTTTTTCCGCCATGTCGCGCGAGCAGCTGCTGCAAGGCGACGTGACACGGCGCCTGGGTACGGACCGGTTGCGCTTTCACACCTCTTCGCCGGTCATACGCGGCATCATCGACTTCCTCAACCAGCCGGGCGAAAAGCGCGCCGATGTTTATTCGCAGGCGATCCTCTCCGGCGTCCTGCGACCGACGCCGGAGCTGCGCAACCTCTGGACGGTGGCTGAGGAGGGACGGCTGGCGTTCCTGCGGCAGAACATCCTCTCCGTGACGCAAAATCTCCAGGATACCGGCGACGAACTATCGCGGCGTGCCCACTATCATTTGCTGGCAGTGGTAGGTCTGGCACTCATCCTGTCGCTGTTGGCGGCCATCGTCGGCGGTCTCGCGGTCAAGGGGATGCGTCTGCTCGACCGGCTGACCCGCGAGCGTGAGGAACTGGTGACCGAACTGCGCAGCGCCTCGCAGACGGACCTGCTGACAGGCCTCTACAATCGCCGTGGCTTCGAGGCTGCTGCAGAGGCGCTGCTTGGCAAGGATCGCGCCCGTCCGGTTGCTGTCGTGCTTTTCGATCTCGATCATTTCAAGAAGATCAACGACCAGCATGGCCACGATGTGGGAGACGATGTGCTGCGGCAGGTGGCCGCCATTGCCAAGCGCAATTTTCGCGGCGTCGACCTGCTGGTGCGCCACGGCGGCGAAGAGTTTCCAGCCCTGCTGCCCGACACCAGCAAGGATGAAGCTGCATCGGTTGCCGAGCGGATGCGGCGCGCGGTGCAGGACGCCCGCATTCCGCTGCCCGACGGCGGCGTCGTCGATGTCACCGCCAGCTTTGGCTGCGCTGCCCGGACCTATTCGGCGCACGGCGATCATTTCGAGGACCTGATCAAGAAAGCCGACATGGCGCTCTACGCAGCTAAGGCCAGCGGCCGGAACTACGTCGCCACCTCAGGCATCGTCGAGAGACGCCGTAGCAGCCCGGCCTAACGCCGTCGCGCGCATATGCGGCTTACATAAAAGCTGCAGGACATCCTGCGTTTCTGTGAAACGCGAAAATAAAAAAGGCCCCGGTTTCCCGGAGCCCACCATTCACACGAAGTATGAAGCTTACTTTCCGTCGATCTGCTTACCGATATAGGCGATCGACTGCTGATAGACGACGGCAGCATTCCAGCCGGCAATGGCATTGAAATTCGGTTCGCCGGGCTGGTAGCCCTCGCCTGGACGCCAGCCGTGGCCGCGCAGGAAGTTGGCAGTCGAGGCGAGCGCATCGGCCTTCGAGCCGACCATGTCGATCCGGCCATTGCCGTCGCCGTCAACGCCGAAATTGACGACATTGCGTGGCAGAAACTGCGTCTGGCCGATTTCGCCATGGGCTGCGCCACGTGCCGACGGGCTGAGATAGCCTTCGCCAACCAGTTTCAGCGCTGCATAAAGCTGATCGGTGAAATAGTCGCTGCGGCGGCAATCGTAGGACAGCGTCGAGACGGCGGACATCGTGTGCTCATTGCCCATATAGCTGCCAAAGCCTGTTTCCATGCCCCAGATTGCGATCAGGGGACCGGCCGGCACGCCGTATTTGCGCTCGATGTTGGCAAACAATGCGGCGTTCGCCTGCTTCATGCCGCGGCCACGATTGATGACCGTCTGGCCGCCGCGCTTCTTCATGAACTCTTCGAACGACAGCTTGAAGCTCTTCTGGCCACGGTCGGCACGGATCGTCGGCTGGTTGTAGTGGACATCGGCAAAGGCGCGGTCGAGAACCTGGGGGCTGATGCCCTTGGCTGCCGCTTCCTGCTTGAACTCACCGACCCAGGCCGGAAATCCGGCTGCCGTGTTGCCGCACTGCGCAGCCTCGGCTGCCACCGGCGCCGTTATCATGAGCACGGCTGCGAGCGCCGCCCAACCAGACTTCTTCATGCGCATTCCTCGTCCCTGTGTTTCGACATCCGCGCCGGCCCCGCCAACGTCCGATGTCCTTTTGATCCGTCCAAAACCATCCCTCGGGCGTGGACGCTGCCGCCCGACCTCCGGTATCCGTGAAAAACCCCGCCGTTCGCAAGCGAACCGCAGGGTTATATAGGCTAGACCTTTATAAAAAGTAGTCCTCTCAGGCGGCCTGCTTGCGGGGCTTGATGAGCCCGCGATTGATCAACAGCTCGGCGATCTGGATGGCGTTCAGGGCGGCACCCTTGCGAAGGTTGTCGGAGACGACCCAGATGTTGAGGCCATTCTCGACGGTCGCGTCCTCACGGATGCGCGAGATATAGGTCGCGTCCTCGCCGGCCGATTCGTATGGCGTCATGTAGCCGCCGTCCTCGTGCTTGTCGATGACGATGCAGCCGGGCGCTTCGCGCAGGATGTCGCGCGCCTGATCGGCGCTAATTTCGTTCTCGAACTCGATATTGACTGATTCCGAGTGGCCGATGAAGACCGGAACGCGCACGGCCGTGCAGGTCACCCTGATCTTCGGATCGAGGATCTTCTTGGTTTCGGCCAGCACCTTCCACTCTTCCTTCGTGTAGCCGTCTTCCATGAACACATCGATGTGCGGGATTACGTTGAAGGCGATGCGCTTTGGAAACTTCTTGTTGGCCATCGGATCGGCAACGAAGACAGCGCGTGTCTGGTTGAACAGTTCGTCCATGCCATCCTTGCCGGCGCCCGACACCGACTGGTAGGTCGATACGACGATGCGCTTGATCTTGGCAAAATCATGCAGCGGCTTCAGGGCGACGACAAGCTGTGCAGTCGAGCAATTGGGATTGGCAATGATGTTGCGGCGGGTGAACATGTCGATAGCGTCGGCATTCACTTCCGGCACGATCAGCGGCACGTCCTGATCGTAGCGCCAGGCCGACGAATTATCGATGACGACGCAGCCCTGCGCACCGATCTTCGGCGACCACTTCTTAGAGATTTCGCCGCCGGCCGACATCAGGCAGATGTCGGTATCGGCAAAATTGTAGTTTTCGAGGTTCTGGACCTTCAGCGTCCGGTCGCCGAACGACACTTCCGTTCCCTGGCTGCGGGCCGAGGCCAGCGCCACGACTTCGTCGGCGGGAAAGCCGCGTTCGGAGAGGATGTTGAGCATTTCACGACCGACATTGCCGGTAGCGCCTGCGATTGCGACTTTGAAACCCATTTTATGCTCTCTTTCTCATCTCTCCGCTATCCGGTGAGGGGGAGCCGCGATCAGCGGTTCCCTGTCCCCAGCCGAGCCGGGGAGAGAGCGGCAGGCCAGGAAACGTCAGACGGTTTTCGTCGTGGTTTTGGCCTTGGTGTTGGAAGATATCGGAAAACGGCTATGCGACCCGGCAGGGGCTGCCAGGCGGTCGCAGTCGCGGATCTGTTCGAAACGAGCCATGGACCGTCTTCCTATTCCGTCGCAGGTAATAAAATGTTTTGCGAAAGAGTCAAGAGTCCAGCCGTGAAAGAGGTCAATGCCCACCAAGCTGCATAAGATGCTGACGCAACGGATTTCCTGCATCGTACTGCAATAGTTACACGCTCGTTAGCGCGGCGGGTCGCATAAATAATGTAATGGTTTTTCTTCTTGCATTTCCATCGTCAAATCTCAGAGATGAGCCGCGCCGACCTATGGAATGCTAATCGCCAGTATTGGTGGCGAAGTAAACGTTGTCAGTCGCCGAGTATAGCGACTTCCGTAATCAGGCGTTGACGAGGTGGAACATCAGGCCGAGAGCAACAGCAGCAACGCTCATGAATACGATGGCTGTGAAGCAAGAGGACTTGAGCTGGTTTACATCATAATCGGTCATTGTGATCTTCCTTGTTTTCCTGCCTATACAATGCGCCAGTGCAGAAAAGGTTGCATGGCGAGGTTGACATATCTGCCGGTTTATAGAAGGGGCCTGCTTCGACCATGCTCAGGCAGTCACGACACTTCCGCTCCGAATGCAAAAAGGACGGAGATGCGATCCCCGTCCTTTTAAAATTCTGTGTCTCTAGAAAGCTCAGAGCTTCTTGTTGGCGTAGTCCGAAGCTGCTGCGGCGCCGTCCTTGACGGTGTCCTTGGCGTCGCCAAGTGCCTGCTGGCCTTCGCCCTTTATTTCCTGCAGCTTGCCCTCAGCCTGCAGCTTTTCGTTGCCGACAAGCTTGCCAACGCCCTGCTTGACGTTGCCGACGGCTTCATTGGCGAGACCCGAGGCCTTGTCTGATGTGCTACCCATGTGACTTCTCCTTTGAACTTCTAATCAGCTAACGAACTGGTACAGGATTGGTTCCGCCAGCGTCCGGAAGCGCAAGAGGTAAGACCACTGTCGTCAGGCTGCCTCTGCCTTGTTCTGGCGGTTGGCGATGAGGTCGTCGACGACGGCGGGATCGGCAAGGGTGGAGGTATCTCCCAGCGCCGCGAAATCGTCCTCGGCGATCTTGCGCAGGATACGGCGCATGATCTTTCCCGAGCGCGTTTTCGGAAGGCCCGGCGAGAACTGGATCTTGTCTGGCGTGGCGATTGGGCCGATCTCGGTCCGCACATGCTTGATGAGCTCGGCCCTCAGCGCATCGGTGCCTTCGTGGCCGGACATCAGCGTCACGTAGCAGTAGATCCCCTGCCCCTTGATTGCATGAGGGTAACCGACGACAGCGGCTTCCGAGATAAGGTTGTGCGACACCAGCGCCGATTCGACCTCCGCCGTTCCAAGCCGGTGGCCGGAGACGTTGAGTACGTCGTCCACACGGCCGGTTATCCAATAATAGCCATCGGCGTCGCGCCGGCAGCCGTCGCCGGTGAAGTATTTGCCCTTGTAGGTAGAGAAATAGGCCTCGATGAAACGCTTGTGGTCACCATAGAGCGTGCGCATCTGGCCGGGCCAGCTGTCGGCGATGCAGAGATTACCGTCTGCGGCACCCTCGAGCACCCTGCCCTCGGCATCGACCAGCTCGGGAATGACTCCGAAGAACGGCTTGGTGGCCGAGCCCGGTTTCAGATCCGTAGCGCCGGGCAGCGGCGTGATCATGTGTCCGCCGGTCTCGGTCTGCCACCAGGTGTCGACCACCGGACATCTGCCATCGCCGACGACATTGTAATACCAGTTCCAGGCTTCCGGGTTGATGGGTTCGCCGACTGTGCCGAGCAGCCTCAGGCTGGCGCGTGAGGCGCGAGTAACGAACTCGTCGCCTGCCCCCATCAGCGAGCGGATTGCGGTTGGCGCAGTGTAGAAAATGTTGACCTTGTGCTTGTCGACGATCTCCCAGAAACGGCCCTGGTCGGGGAAATTGGGCACGCCCTCGAACATGACAGATGTCGCGCCGTTGGCGAGTGGACCGTAGACGATATAGGAATGGCCTGTGACCCAGCCAACATCGGCGGTGCACCAGTAAATATCGCCGTCATGGTAATCGAAGGTGTATTCGTGCGTCATGGCCGCATAGACGAGGTAGCCGCCCGTCGTGTGCAGTACGCCCTTCGGCTTGCCGGTCGAGCCCGAGGTGTAGAGGATGAACAACGGGTCCTCGGCCTTCATCTTCGCAGGCGGGCAATCCGCCGTCACGGCGGCCATTTCCTGGTGGTACCAGAGGTCGCGGCCGGGCGCCCAGCCGGTCTTACCGCCGGTGCGGCGCACGACCAGCACCTTGTCGACCATGACCTGCTGGCGGGCGGCGATGTGGATTGCCGTATCGGTGTTGTCCTTCAGCGGCACTGGCTTGCCGGCGCGTACGCCCTCGTCGGAAGTGATGATGAACGTCGATTGGCAATCGACGATTCTGCCTGCCAGCGCGTCCGGCGAAAAGCCGCCGAAGACGACGGAGTGCACGGCGCCTATGCGGGCGCAGGCGAGCATCGCATAGGCGGTTTCCGGGATCATCGGCATGTAGATGGTGACGCGGTCGCCCTTCTTGACGCCGTGCTTCTTCAGCACGTTGGCAAGCCGGCAAACCTGATCGTAGAGTTCGTTATAGGTGATCTTCTTGTCGATGTAAGGATTGTCGCCCTCCCAGATGAAGGCAACTTGGTTGCCGCGCTTTTCGAGATGGCGATCGATGCAGTTATAGGCAACGTTGGTCAGCCCGTCCTCGAACCACTTGATCGACACCTTGCCGGTGAACGATGTGTTCTTGACCTTGGTGTAGGGCTTGAACCAATCGATGCGCTTGCCGTGCTCGCCCCAGAAGGCGTCGGGATCGGCGATGCTGTCTGCGTACCAGGTCTCGTATTTTTCCTTGGTGATCAGCGCATTCTGCCTGGCCGGCTTTGTGACCGGATAAATTTTTTCAGACATGATTCCTCCTCGAAATGTCCGGCTAGGCCCGCGTTTTTTCACAAAAACTGCGGTCTTTGTCCCCACAGATAGCACCTTAAGATACGGCGTCCATTGGACAAAGAGCATTTCATCCGCAAAGAATTGCAATTATGCGGCACTGAGGATATACAGGGCGTCATTTCCCGGACATCAGTGGTGAAAACACCCACGGACCGCGACCCCGGCGCGGACGGACAGAAGGACTATACCCATGGCTCAACAACTGCTTATGCCGAAAGCTACGGCCATCTGGCTTGTCGACAACACCGCCTTGTCGTTCGAACAGATCGCGCAGTTTTGCAAGCTTCACCCGCTGGAAGTCAAAGCCATTGCCGATGGCGAAGCCTCGCAGGGCATCAAGGGCCTCGACCCGATTTCCACCGGCCAGCTGTCGCGCGAGGAAATCGCCCGCGCCGAAGGCAAGCCGGATTACAAGCTGAAGCTTTCCGAACCGAAAGTGCGCGTTCCGGAATCCAAGCGTCGCGGCCCGCGTTATACGCCGGTGTCGAAGCGCCAGGACCGCCCCAATGCGATCCTCTGGCTGGTGCGCAATCACCCGGAACTGAAGGACGCGCAGATCTCGCGCCTGGTCGGCACCACCAAGTCGACGATCGAGCAGATCCGTGACCGCACCCACTGGAATTCGACCAACCTTGCGCCAATGGATCCGGTGACGCTCGGTCTATGCAGCCAGATCGACCTCGACATGGAAGTCGAGAAGGCTGCCAAGGGCCGTCCGCTGCCGACAGCTGCCGAACTCGGCGCAACCCTGCAGCCGTCGCAGGAAACCGAAAAGCTGCCATTCTCCTACGAGCGCGAAGAAAAGGAAAAGGCGATCGACGCCGATGCCGTCTTCGCCAAGCTCAAGTCCCTTCGCGCCCCGAAGGACGAGGACGAAGACCAGTACTGAGGTCTTATCGATGTTTGCATGTATCAGACCCCGGCTTTTGCCGGGGTCTGGCGTTATAGGGTAGAGCTATACCGATTGTGCTTCAGGCAACGTCGATCAGTCGCTGCTCTTGCCAAGTGTGGCCAGATGGCGGAATTCGGCAACGACGCGCTCGTAGACGCCACGCTTGAAGGTGACGATCAGTTCCGGCAATTCCTCCATAGGCTTCCATTCCCACTGGTCGAATTCCGGCTCGTGGCCGCCGGGTGGCGGGTTGATGGCGATCTCGCTTTCGTCGCCATCGAAGCGGAAGGCGAACCAGCGCTGTGTCTGGCCGCGAAACCTCCCCCTCAGGCCGATGCCGATCAGTTCGGGTGGCAGATCGTAGTTGATCCAGTCGCTGGCTTCGGCAAGCAGGGTGACGGTTTTCATCCCCGTCTCCTCGTAGAGTTCGCGATAGGCCGCTTCCAGCGGATCTTCGCCCTCGTCGATGCCGCCTTGCGGCATCTGCCAGAGATTTTCCGAGCCATCATATTCGGAATTGCCGATGGGAATGCGCCGGCCGGCCCAGACGAGGCCCTCGGCGTTGAGGATCATCACCCCGACGCAGGGGCGATAAGGCAGGTCCTCGGCTTTTACGGGATTAGGATTCTTGCTCATCATATCCTCCGGTCAGGGATGTTTCGGATCGTTGGCGAGCGCCGAGACGGAAACGATCTCGATGCCGCGCGTTGCGGCATTCTCGCTCCAGGCGGAAATTGCGTCGACACTTTCGTCGAATGCGGATGCGACGCCGATTGCCGAGCCGTTGCGGCGGGCGATACGCTCAAGCTCGTCCAGTTTCCGGGTGATCGCGTCGCCATTCAGTTCGCTGTCCAGCTGGATGTCGGCAAAAGCATACGGCACGGCGAGCGCCTTGGCGATCGTGCCGGATTTCGATTGCGCAGATGAGCCATCGTCAAGGAATAGCAGGCCGCGTTTGCCGACATCGCGCAGAACCGGTTCCAAAGCGGTCGGGTTCGACAGAAAGCGGCCGCCGAGATAATTCATGATGCCGGTGTAATTGGTGATTTCAGCCATCGCCTTGTGCAGGTTTTCGACGTTTTTCGCCGCTGGCTGCGATGTCAACAACGTATCGGCACCGGGGTTGTTGGCCGGATAATCGAAGGGCTCCAGCGGTACCTGCAGCAGGATTTCGTGGCCGCTGCGACGGGCGTCCTGCATCCAGCGCTGCAGGCTGTTGCCGCTGGCCGCAAAGGCAAGGGTTACTTCCTCCGGCAGCTGCTTTATGGCCCGCTGCGTACCGGTCTGGCTGAGGCCGAGGCCGCCAACGACGATGGCGATGCGCGTGCCGTGGGCGCCGGACCAGGGCCGCGCATATTGATCCATCGGCCGCAGGCCGGCGGGAGAGGTGATGGGGAGCCGGCCGAACGGTGAGTTTTCCAGCAACGCATCATTGGGCGTTGCCGCCATGCGGGGATCCTGGCCGATCTGGTTGGCCCTGACGAGGACCGGCCCTGAGCCGTCCCGCGGCTTTGGCGTGTAGGTTGTCACAACAGAACCGTCGCCGGTGAGGTTGCGCTCGACGTTGGCGCCGGATTGCGGGTCTGCCTGCGGCATGCCCGTCGACACGGCTGCCGCATCCTCCGACGGCGTATCCCCGGTTTCAGCCGGTGGCGGTGCCTTGGCGGCGGTTTCGACGGGGGGAGATTTTTGGAAGGGATCGCGGATCAGCGCGGTGTAGAGGGAGAAGCCGGCGATTGCGATCAGGCAGAGGGCTGCCAGCATACGGCCCACCGGCGGCAGGCGCCTATTGCGGCGAGGCGGGCGGTTCTGTCCCAGCGGTGCGTGTAGGTCCGTTCCCAATTTCCTTGTCCGCCCCACATCGGAAATCGTCGTTCCGCGTCGTGAAGGCGCCGGGTCTGTTTCCAGCCCGGCGCCATTTTCTGTCTTGGCGACGTCCTACTATACGACGTCTTACTTGGCGACTACAGCCTTGTCCGGATTTGGCGGGAAGGCGGGGTCTTTCTTGACGCCACGTAGCAGGTCGAGCGCGTAGTTCAGCTGAACGTCGTCCTTGACCTCCGGTGGCACATAGGCTTCCGAGCCCGATCCTTCGTCGGTTTCAGACTGGCCCTTGATGTGACCGCGCAGGGTGGATTCGCCTTCGGAGACCATCTTGCCCTTGAGATCGTCCGGCAGCGGCTCGTCGACCTTGATGTCAGGCGTGATGCCGGTGCCCTGGATCGAGCGGCCCGATGGCGTGTAATAGAGCGCCGTGGTCAGGCGCAAGGCACCGTTCTCACCGAGCGGGATGATCGTCTGGACCGACCCCTTGCCGAAGGAGCGCGTGCCGAGGATCGTGGCACGGCGCAGGTCTTGCAGGGCGCCTGCAACGATTTCCGATGCGGAGGCGGAGCCGCCATTGATCAGCACGATGATCGGCTTGCCGTCTGTCAGATCGCCCGGACCGGCGTTGTAGCGGCGGGTTTCGTCCGGGTTACGGCCGCGGGTCGAGACCACTTCGCCACGCTCCAGGACGTCGTCGCAGACGTTGATCGCCTGGTCGAGCAAGCCGCCCGGGTTGAGGCGCAGGTCGAGGACATAGCCCTTGAGCTTGTCGGCTGGCACGGTCTGCTTGATCTTCTGGATGGCAGCTTCGAGATCCGGTGTGGTCTTCTCGGTAAACTGCAGGATCCGGATGTAGCCGACATCGTTTTCGACATGCGAGCGGACGGCGGCGACCGGGATGATGTCGCGGACAATCGTCAGTTCGATCGGCTTATCGACACCGACGCGCTGCAGTGTCAGCTTGATCGGCGTCTTGACCTCGCCGCGCATCTTCAGCACGGCATCTTCGAGTTTCAGGCCCTTTACAGGCGATCCGTCGATTGCGGTGATGAAGTCGCCAGCCTTGACGCCGGCCTTGTCGGCGGGGGTATTCTCGATCGTGGAGCCGACCTTGATCTGGTCCTTCTCCATCGTTACCTCGATGCCGAGACCGCCAAACTCACCCTTGGTCTGGGTGCGCATGTCCTGGGCATCCTTGGCATTCATGTAGCTCGAATGCGGATCGAGCGAGGCAAGCATGCCATTGATGGCCGCCTCGATGAGCTTGTCTTCCTGGGGAGGCGTAACGTATTGCGCCCGAACCCTCTCGAAGACATCGCCGAATACCGACAATTCCTTATACGTGGAACCGCTCGCAGCTTCCGCCGGGACTCCCGCTGAGTAAATGACGCCCATGGCGGTCGCACCCATCAATGCGCCGATGACGACAAGAGAAGCCCTACGAATCATTGCGTGCCTTTCCAGTATCCTTTGCGGTCCACCAGGGTTGGGAATCAACCGGTTTTCCGTCTTTTCTCAATTCAATGTAAAGCGTTGGCTTGTTTGTTTCCAGCGCCAATGCTGTCGCACTTGCCACTCTTTTCTCGCCCATCACCGCAACCGGTTCTCCGGCGAAAACAAATTTTCCCTGGCGCGTCTTGATGGCGTCCATTCCGGACAGAACCATGTGGAAGCCGTCGCCGGTATCGAGGATGATCATCTGGCCGTAGCTGCGGAAAGCGCCGGCATACACCACCAGGCCATCGGCGGGCGCCGTGACGAGCGCGCCGGGGCCGGTTGCGAGCGTCATGCCAGCGGCCGTGTGTCCCGTTCCGTCGTCGTCTCCAAAGTGCCGAAGAATATCACCGGCCACAGGCAGCTCGAGCTTCTGCTTTAGGTCTGAAAATCGATATGCGGGGGCAATGCGGTTTTTATCGGGCACCCCGCTTTCGGCCAGGGCCTTGGCTTCGGCACGCTGCTCGTCGGTCATCATTTGCCGGCGTTGTTCTTCCTCGCGGGCAGCCGTTGCCGCGCTGCGCACCGAGCCGATCTGGCTTTCGAGAGAGGCTACAAGGCCTTCCAGGCTGGTTGCCTTACCTGCCAGTTGCTCGGCACGCTTGCGCTCGTCCTCTATCTGAGCGGCGCTTTCCCTGCTCTGCCGGTCGTTCTCGGCGATCAGCAGATCCATACGCCGCTCTTCCTCCAGACTGGACGTGAGCGTTGCGGAAAGGTTTGCCTTTTCCTTGGCCGTGGAGGCTTCCAGCGTCGACAGTTCGCCGAGGTCTGCAAGCAGCTTTTCAGTCGCTTTGCGCATGCCGGGCACCACGGCGCCGAGCAGGATGGCGCTTCGCACCGAATTGAGGGCGTCGTCGGGGCTGACGAGCAGGGCCGGAGGCGGGTCGCGGCCCATGCGCTCCAGCGCTGCCAAAACCTCGGCCAGGAGACCGCGCCGTTCGTGAAGCGAGCGACGGACGCCGCCCTCCTTGACCTTCAGATCGGTCAGCGCCCTTTCGCTGTCTTCGATCTTGCGATCCATCGTCTTGCGGCGCGATGCCGAATCGATCAGCGCCTGGCGCAGGCTGGCATTGCTCTTGTCGAGCGCCGCTACACTTTCCTGAAGCTGCTTCTGCTTTTCGGCAGAGAGGGTGATCGTCTTCGACAGGCTATCGAGTTCGGCTCGTGTCTGGTCGCGTTTTTCGGCAAGGTCGGCTGCCGGATCGGGCGCCGGCGGGTTTGCGGTGGCTGTATCGGGGGCGGTTTGCTGGTCCGGTGGCAACCGCGACGACGTCGGATCGGCAGCGCCATCCTCGGCGCGCGCCTGATATCCCTGGATCACCGGAGCTGCCGCGAGCATTACGGCTGCACACAAAAAGGCCGCACGGGTACCTGCCGCGAGAGGCGGCGGGAGCAGACGCGGCAGAGGGGCGGCGGATCGTTTCATCGCGGATGGCTTAGGATTTCTCTATCGCGCAAGGCGTAAGCTGATTTGCCGCCGATGGCCAAGACATATCGCCAGTTCGGTGACGAAATCAAAACACGGCTGTGTGAGCGATCCGCCACTTTCAGACGCGATGGTAGGGGTGGCCGGAGAGAATGGTGACCGCCCTGTAGAGCTGTTCGGCAATAAGAATCCGCACAAGCTGGTGTGGCCAGGTCATCTTGCCGAGACAGATCGTGCTGTCTGCCCTGTCGTAGAGCGAAGGATCGAGGCCATCCGCGCCGCCGATGGCGATCGTCAGGTCGCGCTTGCCCTGGTCCCGGTACTGGCCAAGGAGCGCAGCAAATGCCTCGCTGTCCATCGCTTTGCCGCGCTCGTCGAGCAGCATGAGGATACTGGCGTCCGGCAGCGATTTCAGCAGCATGGCCGCCTCCTCGCGCTTGCGCGTTTCGCCGTTCGAGGCACGACTTTCCGCGACTTCGGTGACGCGCGAGAAATCCAGCCCGATGGCTGGGCCCGTCTTGGCGAACCGGTCGAAATAGCGGGCCGCGAGATCCTTCTCCGGGCCGGTCTTCAGCCGGCCAACGGCAAACAATCCAATCCGCATGTTCACTCCAGAGACGATGGCCAGCACGGCCGCACATATTTCTTAGCCGCGCGACAGATGCCGTTGCGGCCAGTCAAACCTGCGCAGCAGCCGGGGAAACCGGATCTGCTAGTGTATCGTGCCCTCGTCGAGATCCGGCGCGGCCCACATCTTTTCGATGTTGTAGAACTCGCGGATTTCCGGACGGAAGACGTGGACGATGATGTCACCAGTGTCGATCAGAACCCAGTCGCCTGCGTCGAGACCTTCGACGCGCGGGTTGCCGAGACCTTCGCCCTTGATATCGGACGTGAGGTGATCGGAGATCGCCAGGACATGGCGGTTTGAGCGCCCGGAGACCACAACCATGTAGTCGCCCAGCGCGGATTTGCCCGCAATGTTGATGGTGACGATGTCTTCAGCTTTGGAGTCCTCAAGGCTGTTGAGGACGGCTTGCAGGGCGCGGGCGGCGGCATCAACGCCACGTTCCGGGCTCTTCGGGGCAACGGCTAGCGTTCGTCCCTTGGCGTGTACTGTTGTCAGTGCTTTTCCTTTCAGGAGTAACAGAACATGCACGCGATTGATTCGAACTGTCGTTCAAATCAGTTCTCAAGATAGGCATCAAAGCACTAAGGTTTCAAGACGCGTGCAGCTCGGCATCGGCGGTCGGGGCTCAGTTTCTCGGCCAGCGATGCGTTTTCGGCACCGATCTGCGAATTTTTGCCCGTCGGCCTTCCCATTGGCCCATATCGATGCCTCGGGTACGGCCGTATACAGCCAAGAGTGCTGCGCGTATAGGGAACAACGCTCAAAAGCTGCGGGCCATGACCAGACATTCCAACGACACGATAGACGCCATCCTGCGCATCCGTTTCACGGGACAGGATCGGCTTGGCCGGGGCAAGATGGAGCTGCTTGAGCACATCCGCAGGACGGGCTCGATTTCGGCGGCGGGGCGAGCCATGGATATGTCCTACCGCCGCGCATGGCTTCTGGTCAGCGACCTCAACCGCATGTTCGACGTGCCCTCGGTCGAATCGCAGCGGGGCGGCCAGAAGGGTGGCGGTGCGGTGCTGACACCCTTCGGCGAGGCGCTGCTCGAGCGGTTCCGGGCGATGGAGCGGGCGGTCGCCCTCGTTCTCGCCGACGATCTGCTGTGGCTGCAGGAGCACTACCGTCCGCAGGGGTTGCCGGAAGCGTGATAACACCGGTCATCCGTTTTGCAGGGCGACTGTCTTGATGACTGCAAAAACGGTCATGCCCACTGCCAAGCGCAGTCTTTCGCCTGACAGCTGGGTAATCCGCGACAGGATCGGGTCGCCGCCACAGTTGAGGCGGACTTCCAGCGCACCGTTGGCGACCACGCCGATCCAGGTGATCGTTCCTTCGAGAATATTGAGCGCGCTGAGGCCTTCCGGGCGCACGGTCGCCAGCATCACATCGCGGGCGGGGACGTGGATCCGCACCATCCTGCCGACCGGAAATCCTGTCCCCGGCACCTGCAGTTTCGCGGTCTTCAGGGCGACGGTCGATAGGAGATGGGTCTGCGAGATGCTGTCGATGCGGCCTTCCAGCAGCACGCCGGCCTCGCGGCGCTCGGCGCCCTCCGCCGTCGATGGCAGGCTCAAAACCTCGACGGCGCTGCCGACCGCTTCCACATGGCCGTCGCGCAAAAGGACGACGCGGCTTGCGAGCCTCGCGACCTCTGCAATCGCGTGGCTGACATAGACGATCGGGATTTTCGTCTCGTCGCGCAGCCGTTCAAGATAGGGCAGGATCTCTGCCTTGCGCTCCTCGTCGAGTGCCGCCAGCGGCTCGTCCATCAGCAACAGGCGCGGGTTGGAGAGCAGGGCACGGCCGATTGCCACCCGCTGCTTTTCGCCGCCCGACAGCTTGCCGGGTCGGCGCTCCAGAAGCGGGCCGAGCCCGAGTAGATCGACGACGCTGTCGAAATCGTCGCGGTCGGTCGTTTTCGGCGCGAACCAGCGGCCATAGCCGAGGTTGTGGCGAACCGACAGATGCGGAAACAGCCGTGCCTCCTGAAAGACGTAGCCGAAACGGCGGCGATGGCGGGGCACGAAGATATTTTGGTCCGTGTCCGTCAGCACCCTGCCATCGAGCGCAACGTGGCCGTGGTCGGGGTGGATCAGCCCGGCAATGCTGCGGATGAGCGAGGTCTTCCCAGAGCCGGAGCGGCCGAACAGGGCCGTAACCCCGCCCTCTGCGGTAAAGGCAGCGTCCAGCGCAAAAGCGCCGAGCCTGTGGCGGATGTTCACCGTCAGCGTCATCAGACGTCCACCCTGCGGCCGACCCAACGGGCAAGAAACTCGGACGCCAGCAGTGCGGTCATGGAAATCAGCACCGCGACGACGGTGAGCCTCAGCGCGCCCGCATCGCCGCCGGGGAGCTGAGTGAAGGTATAGATTGCCGACGAAAGCGTCTGGGTTTCGCCAGGAATGTTGGAGACGAAGGTGATGGTGGCGCCGAATTCCCCCATCGCCTTGGCAAATGAGAGGATCATGCCGGCAATGATACCGGGGAGCGTGAGCGGCAAGGTGACGGTGAGGAATATCCACACAGGACTGGCACCCAGCGTTCCTGCAGCCTCCTCCAGCTTGCGGTCGACGGCTTCCAGCGACAGCCGGATGCTGCGTACCATCAGGGGGAACCCCATGATTCCGCAGGCGAGCGCGGCACCGGTCCATCTAAAAGAAAAGACGATGCCGAAATGGTTGTCGAGGAAGGCGCCGATGACGCCGCGGCGACCGAACAGGATCAGCAGCAGAAAACCGGTGACGACCGGCGGCAGGATCAGCGGCATATGGATGATGCCGTTCAGCAGCGATTTTCCAAAGAACCGGCCGCGAGCGAGAAGCAGCGCTGCGGCGACCCCGAATGGCAGGCTCACCAGCATGGCCACGCTAGCGACGCGCAGGCTAAGCAGAATCGCCGTCCACTCGTCACTGCTTAAATGCCATCCCTCCAAAACCGCTCTCTTTCCCTGTTGGTCCGCCGGTCATGCAGCAGGCAGGCGATGTTCAGTTCAGGATGGTGAAACCTTCGTGCTCGAAGAAAGGCTCCGCCTTGGACGACTTGAGGAAGTCGTAATAGGCATCGACATCCTTGTTCCTGCTGCTGGCAGTGATGGCGAGCGGATAGATGATGGGCGGGTGGCTGTCTGCTGGAAAAGTGCCGACGATGGCGACGCCCGGGTCGGAGGCGGCATCCGTCTGATAGACAATTCCGTAGGGGGCTTCGCCGCGCGATACCAGCGCCAGCGCAGCGCGCACGCTTTCGGCACCGGCAACCTTGCTTTCGACCGACGGCCAGATCCCCAGTTTTTCGAGGGCTGCCTTGCCGTATTTACCGGCTGGCACGGAATCGACCTGGCCCATCGCCAGGCGACCGTCGCCGAGGAGGGCGGAGAAATCCATGCCGGCCTTGATATCAACCGGCTTCGCTTTGTCGCGGGGGGCAACGAGCACGATCTGGTTGCCCAATAGGTTTACCTGCGTATCCGGCTTCAGCAGGTTCTTGTTGCCGAGGTATGCCATCCAGTCGGTGTCGGCCGAAATGAAGATATCTGCAGGTGCGCCGCTCTCGATCTGCTTTGCCAGCGCCGAACTCGCGGCATAGGACACGGTGATCTGCTTGCCGCTCTGGGCGGTGTAAGCGGCGTTTGCGCTGTCGAGGGCGTTCTTCATGCTGGCGGCAGCGAACACGGTTATTTTTTCCGCCGCTGCCGAGGGAGAGACGCCGGTGGTCAATCCGAGCCAGCCGGCGACAATGGCTACAGCGGCAAGTTTCATCCAGGAACGGCGGGTCGGCATGGTAATCTCCAAATTGGCGAAGTATTTTCAGGAATATATCGCTTCGCGCGATTTGACCAGCGTCGGTTTCGTCAACACGATTAATCGACAATGATTTCAGAGATTTCGCCGATTGCTATTCCCTACTGACTTGGTCGATTTCGCATGGCTCTGTAGGCCCCTGTGACATCCATCGGGCTGCAACATGGCGCCCCAGCGTCTTTTGGGGGCAGGGCGTCGTCAACAGCGTAGGTGGTCGGTGTGATCTCGCGCGAAAGCTTACGAAAGATTTAATTTTGTGCATTTGCACTTTTCTGTCATTTGTAAAATGCATGGCTGCGTTGCGATATCAACGATTTTACTTCTCGACAGCTGTGCTAGATTTAACTCATCGAACGGCGCACTCCTCCTCCCAGCGCCATTCGATTTTGGATCGATGACACTCCTCCTCCCGGTTGTCGATCAGTTTTGATAGGCCCGACGGATCTCCTCCCCCGTCGGGCTTTTCATTTTTGAGGATTTCAAATTTCGGAAATTCAGGTTTTCTGCTGCTCTTCGCGGAGAGCGGTCGAGCTCAGCGTCGAGCGCGGACCGTGGATGAATGTCCAGGCCGGTGCACGCTTCTTCCACAGCACCCTTGCGTCGTCTTCGTCGACACGGGCGTAGTGAAAGGTCTTCGCCATCTTTGCCGACAGGTGCGAGAGCGTCGAACCCGGCCGATCGATCACGGCGATCGGGAAAGTATTGGCGATGGTCTGCCACTTCTGCCATTTGTGGAACGTGTTCAGGCTATCGGCGCCCATGATCCAGATGAAATGCACGTGGCTGTTCAGCGCCTTGACGCGGGCCAGCGTATCGGCCGTATAGCGCATGTTGAGCGCCTGCTCGAAGCCGGTCACCTTGATGCGGGGATCGATCGCAATCTTTTCGCTGAGTGCGATGCGCTCTGCCATCGGGGCGAGCTGATTGGTATTCTTCAAAGGGTTGCCGGGCGTCACCATCCACCAGAGCTGGTCGAGGCCCAGCCGGCGGATGGCAATTTCTGCAACCAGCACATGGCCGGGGTGCGGCGGATTGAAGGAGCCGCCGAACAGGCCGACGACCATTCCGCGCTCGGCATGGGGCATACGAAGATAGTGGGCGTCGATCCTGTCTGCTGTCACATCAGGGCCGTATCTGTCCGCTGCCGCGTACCCGGTATTTGAACGACGTCAGTTGTTCGACGCCGACAGGTCCGCGCGCATGCATCTTTCCGGTGGCAATGCCGATTTCCGCGCCCATGCCGAACTCACCGCCATCGGCAAATTGCGTCGACGCGTTGTGCAGCAGGATTGCTGAATCCACCTCCGTGAAGAAGCGCCCCACCACTTCGGGGTCTTCAGCAATGACAGCCTCGGTGTGATTGGATGAATAGCGGGCTATATGTTCGATAGCGCCCGAGATGCCATCAACCATAGCAATCGATATAATGGCATCGAGATACTCCGTCGACCAATCCTCCTCGGTGGCAGCCTTCAATGCGGGGATAGCATGAAGCACGTCGGCCGATCCGCGAACTTCGCAGCCGGCCGCCGCAAGAGCGTCGACGAGCGGCTTGAGGTGGGTTGCCGCTGCCGCCCGGTCGACAAGCAGCGTCTCGGCCGCGCCACACACGCCAGTACGGCGCATCTTGGCGTTGACGACAATCTGCTTTGCCATTTCCAGTTTCGCAGACGCATCGATGTAGATGTGGCAGATACCCTCGAGGTGGGCAAAGACCGGAACGCGGGCCTCGCTTTGCACCCGCGCCACGAGGCTTTTGCCGCCGCGCGGGACGATGACGTCGATATTTCCATCGAGCCCGGACAGCATTGCGCCGACGGCTGCCCGATCGGTAACCGGGACAAGTTGGATCGCGTATTCCGGCAAGCCTGCCGCCTTCAATCCCTCGACGAGGCAGGCATGGATTGCCTGCGAGGAACGGCGCGAATCGCTGCCGCAGCGCAGAATGGCGACATTGCCGGCTTTCAGGCAGAGTGCACCAGCATCGGCGGTAACGTTGGGGCGGCTTTCGAAGATGACGCCGATGACGCCGAGCGGCGTGCGGACGCGCTCGATCTGCAGCCCGTTCGGGCGTTCCCAGGCGGCAATGACTTCGCCGACCGGATCGGCCAGTGCGGCAATCGTGCGGATGCCGTCGGCCATGGCGTCGATGCGTGCCTCGGTCAGCGTCAACCTGTCGATCGACGATGCGAGCATGCCGGTGCCTTCCACGTCGCCAAGATCCCTGGCATTCTCAGCCAATATGTGGTCCCGCTTTGAAAGAATGGCATCCGCCATGGCATTGAGGGCGCGGGTTTTCGATTGAGCAGAGGCAAACGACAGCGGACGCGCCGCAGCGCGGGCCCGGCGACCGATTTCATCCATCAGCCGGTCGATATCAGGGCTGGCTGCTACGTGATCAAGCATGCGCCTCGTCCTTTCGGCTTGCTGTGCCTTGCGTTCCCGACGCCGTCATTACCAGATCGTCGCGGTGAACCATGGCGGCGCGGCCGGCATAGCCGAGAATGGCCTCGATCTCCGCCGACTTGCGGCCGGTAATCTGCCGTGCCTCTTCGGCATCGTAGCCGGCAAGGCCACGGCCGATCTCGCGGCCGGCGGGACCGATGACGGCGACGGTATCGCCGCGTCCGAAGTGACCGATCACGGAGCGCACGCCAGCAGGCAGCAAGCTCTTGCCTGCACCGAGCGCGGTGACGGCGCCGGCATCGACATGCAGTTCGCCTGCCGGCTGCAGCTGCCCGGCAATCCAGGTCTTGCGCGCTGTGACCGGTGTGCCAGAGGGCGCAAACCAGGAGGAGCGGGCACCTTGGTCGATGGCGGAAAGAGGCCGGTCAGTCTTGCCAGATGCAATGATCATGGCGCAGCCGGCACCGGTGGCGATCTTGCCGGCATCGATCTTGGTGCGCATGCCGCCGCGTGATAGTTCCGAGGCAGCGCCGCCGGCCATCGCCTCGATTTCGGGCGTGATTTCAGCAATCGTGTGGAGGAACCGGGCATTTGGGTCGAGGTGAGGCGGGGCGGTGTAGAGGCCGTCGATATCGGACAACAGGATCAGCAGGTCTGCGCCGGTCATGGTGGCGACGCGCGCGGCCAGCCGGTCGTTGTCGCCATAGCGGATTTCGCTGGTGGCGACCGTGTCGTTCTCATTGATGATCGGTACCGCACCGAGTTTCAGGAGCTGGCTGATGGTGGCGCGGGCATTGAGATAGCGGCGTCGCTCCTCGGTGTCGCCAAGCGTCAGCAGGATCTGGCCGGCAACGATGTCGTCACGGGAAAGGCTTCCCGACCAGGCGCGGGCGAGCGCAATCTGCCCGACCGCCGCAGCCGCCTGGCTCTCCTCGAGCTTCAGCGCGCCGCTGGCAAGATCGAGCACGGAGCGGCCGAGCGCGATGGCTCCCGAGGAGACGACAAGGACATCGACGCCCTTTGCCTTCAGCGCGGCGATGTCGGCGCAGATCGCATCGAGCCAGGCCTTCTTCAACCCGGTGCCGCGGTCGACCAGCAGCGCCGAGCCGATCTTGATGACGATTCGCCGGTAGCGGTCGAGCGGTTGTCGGGCTGTCATCCCTCGCGCTCCTCGTCCCCGCTTTCGTTGGCTTCATCCGCGACCAGGTCGACCGTATCCCGGTGGCGGTTTTTCAGCGCCTTCATCGGCTTGTCTTCGGTTTCGCCGATAGCGATGATGTCGCGCAGCGCGCGCAAAAGGTCCGTCATGCCTTTGCCGGTGATCGCCGAAATCTGGTACGGCGTGTGACCGCAGGCGCGGGCAAGCTCCTTCGTTTTCTTCTTCAGTTCCGCATCGTCGAGAATGTCGACCTGCGACAGGGCGACGATTTCCAGCTTTTCGCCCAGCGCCTCATCATAGGCCTCGAGCTCGTGGCGGACTGTCTTGTAGGCCTTGCCGACCTTTTCTTCCTGGGCGGAGACCAGGTGCAGCAGCACGCGGGTGCGCTCGACATGGCCGAGGAAACGGTCGCCGATGCCGACGCCCTCATGGGCGCCTTCGATCAGGCCCGGAATGTCGGCTAGAATGAATTCCGTGCCGTCGACGGTTGCGACACCGAGGTTGGGATGCAGCGTGGTGAAGGGGTAATTGGCAATCTTCGGGCGGGCACGCGTAACTGCGCCGAGGAAGGTCGACTTGCCGGCATTCGGCATGCCGACGAGGCCTGCATCGGCGATCAGCTTCAGCCGCAGCCAGATGGTCTTTTCCTCGCCCTCGAGACCAGGATTGGCCCAATCCGGCGACTGGTTGGTAGAGGATTTGAAATGGGCATTGCCGAAGCCGCCATTACCGCCGGCGGCGATGCGGAAGCGCTGGCCTTCGAAGGTCAGGTCGCAGATCATCGTCTCGGCGTCTTCCTCGAAGACCTGCGTGCCCACCGGCACCTTCAGCGTGACGTGCTCGCCGTTTGCACCGGTGCGGTTGCGGCCCATGCCATGGGTACCGATCTGCGCCTTGAAATGCTGCTGGAAACGAAAATCGATCAGCGTATTCAAGCCGTTGACCGCCTCGACCCAGACGTCGCCACCGCGTCCGCCGTCGCCGCCGTCGGGGCCGCCGAACTCGATGAATTTTTCCCGGCGGAATGAGACGCTGCCGCCACCGCCGTCGCCGGAGCGGATGTAGACTTTTGCTTCGTCAAGAAATTTCATCGTATTCTTCGCTATTCGGTCAGTTTGCGCCCGTCATGCCGCCTTCGATATAGGCGGTTCTGCCGGAGGTCAAAGATTATCGTCATCTGCAGCAGCTATAGCATAGCCGCCTGCGGGGGTCTTGCTGTCTGGTCTATAAGAAGCCGCCGCCGGCGAACCGGCGACGGTTTTGTCTATGTCAGGCTCTGTCTGCGTCAGGCACTGGCACTAGCGCTGGTGCGCAGATCGCCCGGCAACAGCAGGGTTTCGACGTGCGGAACCATGGTGCTGCGGGCAAAGCTGAAGACTTCCGCGCAACCGGTGATGCGGAAGCCGAGTTTCTCCTGCAGCTTCAGCGACGCCGGATTGTCGACGAAAACACCGGAATGGATGTCTTCGCCTGGCATCCGCCGGCTGAAGCGTTCCAGCGCGGCTGCCACAGCCTCGCCCATGAACCCGCGCCGCCAGTAGTAGCGGTTCAGCCAGTAGCCGACGTGCCAGCGATCGTGGCGCAGTTCGATGCCGACCGTGCCGATGTGGACATCGTCATCGCCCTCGGTAATCGCCAGCGCCCAGTCCGCGAGCAGACCGGAGGCTCGCGGCACCAGCCAGTCGAGCGCGTCCTGCCGGTGGTAAGGGACCGGCACACGCGCCAGCATGCGGGTGACCGCGAAATCCGACAGAGATCCCGTAATCGCGTCAGCGTCGCCAAGGCGATGCGGCCGCAGTGTCAGCCGGGCGGTGCGGATAACCGGTTCCGGGCCGGGTGCCGCGATCTGCTGCGACCGGCGCGAGAGGACAGCGGCGTTCATCTCAGTGCCCCCCAGCTGCGCAACGACATCCAGGTGCGGCGATCCAGCCGGAACCATTCGACGGAGACCGTGCTGCCAAGCGCCAGGGACGCTGCCAGCCCGGCGCCCTGGAACTGGAACCCGCACTTGTGGATCACCCGACGAGAGGCGACGTTGGTGACCCGGCAGCGGGCATCGATCTGGTCGACCTCAGGCCGCGTGCGGAACACCATGTCTATCAGCGCGTGAGCCGCTTCCGTCATGAAGCCCTGGTTCCAGTAGGGCTCGCCCAGCCAGTAGCCGATTTCGACAGTCGTCGGATCCTGGCCCGGTTCTATGCCGCAACAGCCGAGAAAGGCGCCGTTTTCCATTTTGGTGATCGCATAGAGGCACTTGCCAATCTCGCCAGACGTCGTGCGGCGCACAAAATCGGCGGCGTCCCGGGTCGTATACGGGTGCTGCATGCGCGAGACCATGGTGGCGACATTGGCGTTATTGGCGAGATGGGCAAGGGCTTCGATGTCGTCTTTGTGGGGCGCGCGCAGAACGAGCCGCTCCGATAACAAGACGGGGCAATCGGGTCTTAACCTCTCCGGCCTCAACCGGTCTTCGGGCGACCGCGATTGGTCCTCCCTTAACAGTTCGCTTTGCATCGTTCAGTCCTCCTTGTGGGAAAAGAAAAAAGGGAGATGGCGCCCCATCTCCCCGTTTTCAAAGACTGAACCTGATGCGGTCAGCCGGGTCGATGAGACGCCGGCTGCTTAAACGCTTCCGGCTTTATTCTGCTGCTTCGGCTTTCGGCATCACGGATACGTACACGCGGCCATTGGCCTTGGTGCGATAGGCGACGTTACCGGGAGTGAGCGCGAAGATCGTGTGGTCCTTGCCGAGGCCGACATTGGCGCCCGGATGCCACTGCGTGCCACGCTGGCGCAGAATGATATTACCTGCAATCACAGCTTCGCCGCCGAACTTCTTCACGCCGAGACGCTTGGATTCGGAATCACGACCGTTGCGCGACGAACCGCCTGCTTTTTTATGTGCCATGGGATTTCTCCTTTAAACCTGTCCGTGATCTTAAACGGCAGCGACGATGTCGGTGATGCGGACAACCGTGTGATGCTGACGATGACCGCGCGAACGCTTGGAATTCTGACGACGACGCTTCTTGAAGGCGATGACCTTGCGGGCGCGGTTGTGTTCGACAACCTCAGCCTTGACGGTTGCGCCGACAACGAAGGGCGCGCCGATGGAAGCGTCGGCGCCGACGCCGATCATCAGGACTTCGTTAAATTCTACGATATCGCCGGCGATGACGTCGAGCTTCTCGATGGTCAGCACGTCGTTTGCTGCCACACGGTACTGCTTACCGCCGGTCTTGATGACTGCGAACATTGGTTATCCTTTCATGTTCGTTCCGGCTCTCCCGCTTTGGGGGCCGTCTTTTTATCAGTCGACATTGAGCAGGCGAGGCGGGCCTTGTGCCCGAACCGGCCTGCCGGTGATGCTTGCGCGGAACGCGGAAGCGCAAAGGGAGCGGACTTCTCCGCACCTATTGGATCGGGCACATACGCGAGGGGTCAAATTGTGTCAAGGCAAAAGGGTGAAAAGCTTCGACTTTCACCCTTGCCATCCGGACTTTCTATCGGTATGAGGACGGCGCGCTTCACAGCGTCAACCGGTTCCGCGGAGAGGTGGCAGAGTGGTTGAATGTACCGCACTCGAAATGCGGCGTGCCTGCAAGGGCACCGTGGGTTCAAATCCCACCCTCTCCGCCAATTCCTGATTTGGATTCCGCCATCTTTAGCGGCTATCTGCGGTAGCTCGCATTATTTTCCAGTTTTTTTGCTGATGTGCTCACTAAAGAGATTGGCGTGTGTCACTCACAGGCCATTGCACGTTATCGCAATTTTCTGCCGATGCTCATGCGGCCGGGATTGATCCCCGGCCGCGATCGCAGTTCGCCTTAGTGCCTTGCAGGCTCAGTGCCCTGGATGGCGGAGAGGAGCCATTCGGTGCCGGGTTTGCGGGTGAAGGTCCAGAGTTCGGTGGATTCGCTCGGGTTGCGGTCGTCGCCGTCGACGAGCTTGCCGCTGTTGCGGTCGACCATGGCGTCGATGCTGGAATAGCGCATGGCGAGGGTCGCATAGTCGACACCATTTTCGCGCCATGCTTCGGATACGTCGCCCTGCAGCAATTTCACCTGCGATACAGTGTTGCGGACGCCGTTGGTGGCGTTTTCGCCAAGTTCTTCGGCCAGATAGGACATCGCTTCAGGCGTCGTCAGGGCGCGGATGGCGCCATAGTCCTCGGCGCCGTAGGCGGTCTGGATCTTGGTCAGCAGGGCCTCGAAGCGGCTGTAGTCGGTTGGCGACAGGCCGATTTCGTCGCTCGGCTTGGCCGAGGTCTTCGGCGCGGCGTTGCCGGAACCGTAGCCTGAAGCTGAGCCGCCCAAGGTCGGAATGCGGAAGGACGGCGTCATTGGCGACGGGCCGGCATAGGCGTTGCCTGCCGACGGTGAGGCTGCACCCTGCCGGCGATTGGCGAAGAAGCGCATCGCAAGCATAATCAGGCCGCCCACGATGGCGATCTGCAGAAGCATACCGAGGAAGCCGGCAGCACCGCCAAAGCCGTGGCCGAGGAACATGCCGAGCAGGCCGCCGATGGCAAGGCCGCCGAGCAGCGAGCGGCCGAAGCCACCGAACATTCCGCCGGTGCGGGGCGCGTTGACGCCAGGCTGCGGCTGAAATTGCGGCGAGGTCTGGGGTGTCATCGAGCGCTCGATCGGCGCGGCAGTGGTCGGGGCCGTGCTGGTGGCTGGCGGCGCCGTATAGGTGCGGGTGCCTCTGCTTCCGAAGCTCATGCCGCCGCCGGCGCGCCGGGCATCCGCATCACCGATGGTAGCAAAGACGCTGGCCGCTGAAACGACGGCGATAAGAGCGAATTTGGCGAAACGCGAGGCAGCGGACATTGCTTCTCCTATGAGGCACGGAACTGTGACGTTCCTCATATAGGGACTGCAGATCACAGTTTTAAGCTCTCCCGGCGATTCTCCTTGCGGGGATCTTTTTGTGACTTCCATCCCCACTGTCCCCTGCTGCGGGCCAGTCGGGATGGAAAGCCTTGCCCGTGTGGTCAGACGGCGCGACGCACCTCGACCGGCACCCCCTTATAGGCCGGAGTACCGGACTTCCGGTCGTAATGGCCAAGCGCGATGACGCTGTTCATTTCCGGGTAATAGCCGGCCACCGAGCCCTTGGGGATATCGTAGGTGACGACGGTAAAGCCACGCACCGTCTTGCCGGCCGACGGGCTTTCGTTCGGATAGGGGGCCGCGATAATATCGATCTTGTCGCCTTCCGTGAGGCCACGTGCGGAAAGGTCGTCCTTGTTCATGAAGACGACATCCCGCCTGCCGAACACACCGCGATAGCGGTCGTTCATGCCGTAGATGGTGGTGTTGTACTGGTCGTGGCTGCGCAGGGTCGTCAGCACCAGCACGCTATCGCTGGACAGGCGCGGATCCTCATCGACGCCGGGGGCAACGAGGAAGGTTGCCTTGCCGCTTTCGGTCTTCCATTGGCGATAGCTTGCTGGAATGTCGAGGCGAAAGCCGCCCTTGACGCGGACGCGGGCGTTGAAGTCGTGGAAATCCGGGAAGACAATCGCAATCTTGTCGCGGATGCGGTCGTAATTCTCGATCATGCCGTCCCAGTCTATGCCGTAGCGATCTCCGAGGGTCGCCTTTGCCATGCCGGCAACGACGGAGGGTTCGGAGCGCAGGTGCTCGCTTGGTGGATTGAGGAAGCCCCGTGAGGCGTGCACCATGGACATCGAGTCCTCGACGGTCACCGATTGCGGCCCGGATTTCTGGGTGTCGAGGTCGGTACGGCCGAAGACCGGCAGCAGGATCGAGGTCTTTGCCAAGAGCAGATGCGAGCGGTTGAGCTTGGTGGTGATGTGGACCGCCAGATCCAGCTTGCGCATGGCAGCGAAGGTGGCATCGGGATCGGGCATGGCGACGGCCAAGTTGCCGCCGAGGCAGATCAGCGCCTTCGACCTGCCGTCGCGGATTGCCTCGACGGCTTCGACGGCATTGTGCCCCTTGTCCATGGTCGGGCGGAAGCCGAAGGCACGCTCGATGCCGTCGATCAGCGGCTTGGTCGGGATCTCGGTAATACCGACGGTGCGGTCGCCCTGGACGTTGGAATGGCCGCGCAGCGGACAGATGCCGGCGCCCTCCTTGCCGATATTGCCGCGCAGCATCAGGAAGTTGGCGAGTTGCTGGACATTGGCGGTGCCGTTGGCGTGCTGGGTTATGCCCATGCCGTAGCAGAGGATGACCTTTTTGGCATTGAGGTAGACATCGACCGCGCTCTCGAGCGCTGCCCGCGTCAGGCCGGAGCTCTCGAGGATGGTGTCCCAGCTGGTGGCGTCGATATCGGCTTTCAGAGCTTCCAGGCCAACGGTGTGGGTCTCGATGAATTCGCGATCCAGCACGCCCGTTCCGCCGGCGGCGAGGTCTGCGGCATCGCGCTCGAAGATCGATTTCATCAGGCCCTTCAGGGCAGCCAGGTCGCCGCCGGTGCGGACCTGGTGATAGGCGGAGGCGATCGGCGTCGAGGAGAAGGTCGCCATCTCTACCGGGCTTTGTGGCGATGCGAATTTCTCCAGCGCCCGCTCCTTCAGCGGATTGAAGACGATGATCGGTACGCCACGACGGGCTGCCTCATGCAGCGTTCCCATCATGCGGGGGTGGTTGGTGCCGGGATTGTGGCCAAAACTGAAGATCGCGTCGCAGTGGTCGAAATCCTCCAGCGTCACCGTTCCCTTGCCGACGCCGATCGATTTCGGCAGTCCGACGCTGGTCGCCTCATGGCACATGTTCGAGCAGTCGGGGAAATTGTTGGTGCCGTAGGCGCGCACAAAGAGCTGGAACAGGAAGGCAGCCTCGTTCGAGGCGCGGCCCGAGGTGTAGAATTCGGCCATGTGCGGATCAGGCAGCTTGTTCAGTTCGGCGCCGATCAGGCGGTAGGCTTCGTCCCATTCAATCGGCACATAGCGGTCGCTGTCGCGGTCGTAGACCAGCGGATGGGTCAGCCGGCCGGCGCCTTCCAGCTTGTGGTCCGTCCAGTGCCAGAGATCGCTTACGCTGTTGTCGGCAAAGAAGCTGGGACCGACGCGCTTTGCCGTCGATTCCCAAGTGATGGCCTTGGCGCCGTTTTCGCAGAATTCGAACGAGGAGGTGTGTTTCGGGTCCGGCCAGGCGCAACCCGGACAATCGAAGCCATCGGGCTGATTGGCTTTCAGCAACGTCGTCGTGCCTTGCGCCACAACCTGCTGCTGGGAGAGCGTCTTGGCGACGGCGCGTAATGCGCCCCAGCCGCCGGCCGGCGCGTCGTAGGTTTCGATGCCTTCGGGACGCTTCTTGCTCACGGTGCTTCCTCTTCCTCGTCGATGGTTCTACAGGCGATCTCCGCCGTATTCGAAGCATTATAGTTGAGCTCTGACGAAGGACCAGTCACGAAGCGGCGACCGCGCACCCGCAACCGACGTATTTCTTGTGCCGGATAGTAACAATAATCGCGGTTACTCGGGGCTTCAAACGGTCATGGCGTTGAATTTTGCCGGCCGTAGTGCCACTATGGGTTAAATGATTTGCAGCGAATGAGGAAAGCCGGATTTGGCCACGGGCAAGGTGAAATGGTTCAACGTAACCAAGGGCTATGGTTTTATCACGCCGGACGATGGCAGCGCTGATGTCTTCCTGCATTTGCGGAAAATCGAGGAAGCCAAGTTGCCGCCCCTCGAACCCGGCACATCCCTGGAATACACATTGGGCGACAAGAACGGCAAGGTCTTCGCCGAGAACCTGGTGATGATCGCGCCGCCTGCTCCTGTTGCCAAGGTCGAGGCTCCCGTGCAGCAGAAACGCAGCCCTACCCCTGTTGTTGTTCAGGAAATCGATGCCGACGCGGAATTCGAGCGCGAATGGGGTCTGCGGCGATTCTGATCGAATTTCCGAAGGCCAGGGCGCGTCCACCGGAAGTCCCCGAAGAGGACCAGGGTTCAGTCCCAACGCCCCGGATGCTGGCGTGGACGCGCAATGCAACGCTCTCCCGTCTCGAGCGGCGGATGATGACGGAAAAAGAGCTTTCCGAAGCTATCGTCAAAAAAGCCAAGGCGAAATTCGAAGACATCACAGGCGACCAACTGCGTGCAATTTCCGCTGCGGCAGTCGCGTTGGCCTATGAACAGAAGGCGCTGGATGACGGCGCCTATGCCCGCCAGAAGACGGATGCTGCCGTGCGCAACGGCAAGTCGAAGCGGTTCATTGCGCAGACGCTCTCAGCAAAGGGTGTGGATACGGACGTCGCTGCTTCGGCACTCAAGGATACCGACGATCTCTATGCGGCTGTGGTCTTTGCCAGAAAGCGCGCCTTCGGCCCGTACCGGCGGGGAGAGGCCGACGACAAGCGCAAGGCCAAGGAGCTATCGGCGTTCGCCCGTAACGGGTTCGGCTTCACGATCGGCAATGCGGTCTTCGAGATGAGTGCAGACGAAGCCGACGCCATCCTGGCAGGCTGACGGCGTCGCTTCGGACATCTGCTTATTCCTCTTCGCCGGCGCCGGCAGCGTCTTCATCCAGCAGGTTCTGCGCCAGTTCGCTGATGGCGACTTCTGCCTCTTCAAGCGACCAGCCGACGGCCTCGGCGCTTTTCGCCAGGGCCGCCAATGCAGGAGACATGGTGCCGCCGGCAGCGGCGACCACCGTGTTGGACTGGACGCCGGCGATTTCCATGAACGCCTTTTCCAAAGCCTCCTGGCAGTCGATATCCCTGTCGCGATATTTTCCTTCGCGTTGCGGCTTGGCGAGCGGGTTCATCTGGTCTCCGATCCTGTCTGTGCAAGCGCCGATTTAGGCTTCGGGCAGCCTCTATGCAAGGGTGTCTCTCGCGGCTGCGGCTTTGATGCGCGGTTCCGGTCGGCGGGCCGGCGCCGGCAGTCATCAACGCCAGCGGAAGATTACCGGGTTGATTTTTCTGGATACGACCCATCTGCAAGGCTAATGCCAGGGAACGCGGCGTCCCATCCGACGTTGCTGGCAGACATAGCGAGGCTTTCTTATTGATACGTTTCCCCAGATTATCCGACCTCTCCCGAAATCGCATTCTACAGACAGCGGCAGCGGCCTGCTTCTTCATGGCGCCCGCAACTGCATTTGCTGAAGAGGGCGCCAAGGGAGGCGCGTCGGAAAGTCTGTTCCTGATCCAGATCGTCATCCTCGTGGTCGTCGGCCGCCTGCTCGGCGAGGCCATGGTGAGGATCGGCCAGCCATCGATCATGGGGCAGATCATCGGTGGCATCATTCTCGGCCCTTCGATCCTCGGCCAGATCTGGCCAGATGCCCAGGCGCATATCTTCCCGACGTCTCCCGAACAGAAGAGTATGACGGATGCCGTGGCGCAGCTCGGTATCCTGTTCCTGCTGCTGCTGGCCGGTATGGAAACCGATCTCGGGCTCGCCAAGCGGCTGCGGCGGGCAGCCCTCGGCGTGTCGCTGACCGGTATTGCCGTGCCGTTTGCCGCCGGTTTCGCGCTGGGGCAGCTTATCCCCGCAGAGTTCCTCCCGGATGCCAGCAAGCGGCTGGTGACGTCGCTGTTTCTCGGTACTGCGCTATCGATCTCGTCGGTAAAGATCGTCGCCTCCGTCGTTCGCGAGATGGACTTCATGCGCCGGAACATCGGTCAACTGATCGTCGCCTCGGCGATCATTGACGATACGGTCGGCTGGGTGATCATTGCCGTGACCTTCAGCCTGGCGGAAAAGGGTGCCGTCGACCTGCCGACGCTCGCCAAGGCGGTCATCGGCACGCTGGCCTTCATGGCCTTCAGCTTTACCATCGGCCGAAAACTGGTGTTCGAGATCATCCGCTTCACCAATGACCGGTTCCGCAGCGACCTGCCTGTGCTGAGTGCGATCATTGCCATCATGGGCGGCATGGCGATCATCACCAATGCTATCGGCGTCCACACGGTACTTGGCGCTTTCGTGGCCGGTATCCTGGTCGGCGAATCGCCGATACTGACGCGCCAGATCGACGAGCAGCTGCGGGCGCTGACGACGGCGTTGTTCATGCCTGTGTTTTTCGGGCTTACCGGCCTGCATACCGACCTCAGCGTGCTCGGCGATCCCTCGACGCTGATGCTCGCCGTCGGACTGATCGTCATTGCCAGCCTCGGCAAGTTCGGTGGTGCCTTTGCCGGCGCCAAGATCGGCAAGTTTTCGAATGCCGAAGCGCTGGCGCTCGGCTGCGGCATGAACGCGCGCGGCTCGACGGAAGTGATCGTCGCCACTATCGGTCTCTCCGTCGGCGTCCTCGACGAGCGACTGTTCTCGGTCATCGTCGCCATGGCCGTGGTGACGACCATGGCAATGCCGCCGACGCTGCGCTGGGCACTGGCGCGTCTGCCGATGCGCGACGAGGAGCGCGAGCGGCTGAAACAGGAGGAATTCGAGGAGCGCAGCTTCCTGCAGAAATTTGAACGGATCCTGCTGGCGATCGACGTTTCCGCGAGCAGCCATCTGGCCGCGCGCATTGCCGGCCATTTCGCTGCGGTGCGCAAGACACCGGTGACGGTGCTCGACATCATCGGCGAGGAGGCTCCGGCGGCAAAGCCGGAAGCTGCCGGCGATAGCGATCCGAAGGCAGCCGTCGCCCGGGCCGAGGAGGGGGCAGAGCGCGTCAAGGCTGCGGCCGACGACGCGGTGGCAACGACCACCGATCCGCACCAGCCGGAAACTACCGACATCCATATCACTACGAAAATCAAGGATGCCAACCTGCGCAAGATCCTCGGCGAGGGTGCGGAGAAGGGCCACGACCTGTTGTTCATCGGAGTCGAGCCGACGGTCGATACTGCCGGTGGCTTCCACGAGCAACTGTCGGTCATGACATCGGCCTTCAGGGGAACGACGGCGATCGTGTCCTCGCGGGGCGAACTGCCGGTCGACAAGAATTTGCGCATCCTGGTGCCGATCAGCGGCACGGAACGTTCGACGCGCGCCGCCGAGCTTGCTTTCGTCATTGCAAAGGCGACGGAGTGCCAGATTTCGGTGCTTTATATCCGCGAACCGCAGCAGATCCGCTCGCTGCCGCGCGTCAGTGACGCCAGCAATGCCCATGTGGCCGCGTTCAAGAAGATCGACGAGATCGCTCTCTACAACGGGGTCAAGGTCCGCAAGATCGTTCAGGAAGGGGCCGCGCCCGAGCTGTCGATCCTTCGCCATGCGCGCAAGGGCGATTACAACCTCATCGTGCTCGGTGTCAGCCGCAGGGCAGGGGAGCGGCTTTCCTACGGCGCAATTGCCGATACCCTGCTGGAAGCTGCGGACCGGTCCTTCGTGTTTTTCGAAACCGAGTAAGGCGGGTCCGCGGATTCGATTGGGAACCTAATGATTTCGTCGACGTTTGAAGCCCATTCTTCACAATCTCAGGAATGTCACGTTGGACAACAACCCGCACGCTCCGACCAGCCGCGCCGCGAGGCCTGAAGACGCAGTCGAGGACGACGCAGACACGAAGGCCGCAGACGACACAGAGCAGCAGGATGAGGAGAAGAAACCCTCTGTCCTCCGCCGCCATCCGTTCATCGTGCTGCTGGTGATCGTCGCCATCATCCTTTTGGCTATCGGCAGCTACGTTTATTGGCTCATCTACGTGCATCCCTACGAGACGACGGACGACGCCTTTGTAGACGCGCGCAGCTTTTCAGTCGCCGCCAAGGTCTCGGGCTATGTCTCCGAAGTGCCGGTCACCGATAACCAGCACGTCAACGCCGGCGATGTCATCCTGAAGATCGACCCGCGAGACTACCAGATTGCTCTCGATCAGGCGAAAAGCCAGATCGACGTGTCGAATGCTGCGATTGCCAGCGCCGATGCGCAGATTGCCGCCAGCGCGGCATCGATCGACCAGCAGAAGGCGCAGCTTGCGTCGGCAGCGGCAGCCCTGCAATTTGCCAGGGACGAGGCCACCCGGCAGGACCAGCTGCTGAAATCAGGCGCCGGCTCGCAGCAGACCCAGCAGCAGGCAACATCGACCCTGCGCCAGAACGAGGCCAACCTTGCCCAGGCGCAGGCAAGCGTCACCTCTGCGGTCAAGAACAAGGTCGCATCCGAGGCACAGCGCGCCAGCGCCGTCGCCGACCTCCATCAGGCCGAGGCTCAGGTCGAGACAGCCGAGCAAAACCTCAAATATACGACGATCTCGGCTGCTCAGCCCGGCCGCGTCGTCCGTCTCAGCGGCTCAAAAGGCCAATATGTCCAGGCGGCACAGGCCGTCGCCATGTTCGTGCCGGACGAAATCTGGGTCACGGCCAATTTCAAGGAGACCCAGCTTACCGACATGCGTCCGGGCCAGCCGGTGGATGTCACGATCGATGCCTATCCGGATCACGTGCTCAAAGGCAAGGTAGCCTCAGTACAGCCCGGCTCGGGCACCGCCTTCTCGTTGCTGCCGGCTGAAAACGCCACCGGAAACTACGTCAAGGTGACGCAGCGCGTACCGGTCAAGATCCTCGTCGACAGCTGGCCGGCGGATGTCTCGATCGGCCCCGGAATGTCGGTCATTCCGGTCGTCACCGTTCGGCCGAGGCACTGACGGTGAGCGCCGCTACTACCGCCGGCGGAGCGGCTGAGAAGTCTTCACCGGTCGTCAATCCGTGGCTGATTGCGATGGTGGTGTCGCTCGCCACCTTCATGGAGGTGCTGGACACGACGATCGCCAACGTAGCGCTGCGCTACATCTCGGGCGGCCTTGCGGTCAGCTCCGATGAGGCATCCTGGGTGGTGACGACCTATCTGGTGTCGAATGCCATCGTGCTGGTGGCCAGCAGCTTTATCGCCAAGCGCTACGGACGCCGGCGCTTCTATCTCGCCTGCCTCGCCGTCTTTACAATCTCCTCCATTCTGTGCGGACTGGCGTGGAATCTCGAATCGCTGCTGCTCTTCCGCATGATCCAGGGTTTTGCAGGAGGCGGCATGGTGCCGATTTCGCAGTCGATCCTGGCTGACTCCTTTCCGCCGGCCAAGCGCGGGCAGGCCTTTGCGCTGTTCGGCGTGGCTGTCGTTGTTGCCCCGGTCGTTGGCCCGACGCTGGGGGGATACCTGTCTGATAATTTTTCCTGGCACTGGTGCTTCCTGATCAACGGTCCCGTCGGCGTGCTGGCTCTCGCCCTGGTCTATATGCTGGTGAAGGAGCCCGAAAAGCTCCGCAAGGAGCGGGCCGAGATGCGAAAGAAAGGTATCCGCTTCGATATTATCGGCTTCCTTCTCGTGGCCACCTTCCTCGGCGCTCTCGAAATGGTGCTCGACCGCGGCCAGACGGAAGACTGGTTCGATTCGAACTTCATCGTCGTCACCACGTCTCTTTGCGCAACCGCGCTTCTGGCGGCTATTCCGTGGCTGCTGACAAAGCGAAATCCGGTGATCGACGTCGGACTGCTGGCCAGCCGGCAATTCGGCTCCTGCTTCATCGTCATGTTGGCGACCGGCGCCATCCTCATTGCCACGACCCAGTTCATTCCGCAGGTGCTGCAGGAGAACTTCGGCTATACCGCCACCTGGGCCGGGCTTGCCCTGTCGCCCGGCGGCGTGGTTACGATGATGATGATGTTCGTCTGCGGCCGTCTGGCGACTAAGGTCCAGCCGCGATACCTGATCGCCATCGGCGGCGGCATCATCGCTTTTGCCATGTGGTATATGACGAGGCTCTACGCCGATCTCAACTTCGGTTTTTTCGTCTGGTCGCGTATGTATCTCGGGCTCGGTTTGCCACTGATCTTCATCCCGATCACATCGGCCTCATACGACGGGTTGCGACCAGATCAGACGGACCAGGCGTCCGCGCTCATCAATGCAGCCCGCAATACCGGTGGTTCCATCGGCGTATCGATCGCCTCCAATGTCCTTGCGCATCGGGAGCAATTCCATCAGAGCCGGCTGATCGAGGGGGTGGTCCCCTCGGATCCCGGCTATACCAGCACGCTGCAGTCGGTCACCCAGTATTTTGTTGACCGGGGCTCCAGCATGGTGGATGCGCAATCGCGGGCGCTAGCCTGGATCAGCACGCAGGTTCAGAACCAGGCGAGTTATCTCGCCTATATCGACGTCTTCCATACGTTGATGGTGATTTCACTCTGTGTCATTCCGCTGGCGCTGATCCTGCGCAAGATCGACCTGACCGGCGGGGCGCCGGCCGGCGGCCATTGATTATCGAGGGGTTGGTGCCGCTTATCGCGCGCGCGCGATTGGTGATACCGGCGTCAGGATCTGACCGGAGCAGACGACCGCAACGCGTTGCTCCGTCGTCTTGGCAAGGTACATGAACTCATCTGCCCGCTTGACGAAGGAGGCGGGATCGTCGTCGGCGCCGAGAAATGCGACGCCGACCGCAGCGCCGGTATCGGTGACATGCCCTTCAATGGCGATAGGCTTGAAGACGCGCTCCATGGTTTCGCGGATTGTCTGCGGTAATGTCGATGCGGTGGCCAGATCGGCCTCGATCAGTATTGCGAACTCATCGCCGCCGATCCTGGCGATAAAGTCGTTGGCGCGGGAGTGCTCGCGCAAACGGGCAGCTATAATTCGCAAGACCTCGTCGCCGGCGCCGTGGCCCAGCCTGTCGTTGACTGCCTTGAAACCGTTCAGATCAATGAAGGCAAGAGCCAGGATATTCCTAGTCGGCCTATTTTCGTTGAGATGGTCGGCGATCACAGCGTCGAAGCTGGCCCTGTTCGGAAGTCCCGAAAGAGCATCCGTCAAGGCCGACGCCTTCAGGGCGTTCTCGATCTCGCGTTGCTGCCGGACGCGCGATGAGACGTCGACAATGACTTCGACATCGAAGGAGACGCCGTTGACGACAGTGCGCTGGGCCGAGATCAGCGTCGGTATCGTCGTGCCGTCGACATGAACGATATCGACCTCTTCGAGCACATAGCTGCCTTCTTCCGCCAGCAACCGATGACGACGGTCGCGCGCAGGGCTATCGATCGCCGATCCTTCGGAAATGAGCTTCTTTCCCCGGATCTTGTCCCAGTTGAGACCCGTCAGCCGAAGATAGGCGTCATTGACCTTCGCATAGCTGGAAGTTCGTGTGTCACTGGTGGTAATCGCCATTGCGATGGGAGCCAATTCAAACATCCGCACCAGCATCGAAGCTAGCACGTCTGGTGGAATTATTTCGTCCTCGTCCATGGCCAGCCCCGGGATTTTCGTGGATGCGGCGACCCTATTTTGAAAGCCTTAAGGCATAGCTAAAATACACGTGATGGCTATAGACAGCAATGAGCTTATCTCAATGGGCGGGGTGCTGTGAGAGTGCTTTGCCAGATTATGCGGCGGGATCACCATCTGGCCGCTTGTTCACTGCCTTTGTTATGGTTTTGGCGTTTTCAGGAATGAAGCCCGCGGTTCGGTTTCTCGTCTTCGCGGCCGAAATTGTGAGCATCGACAAGAGCTTCAATGATCGCCAGGGTCAGTCGGACAACCTTCTGCTCCTTCGTCCACCGAGGGTGGTCGCAGGTCGATTCGATAATGTCGAATCCCTGGTCGGCAACGATTGCTTCGGCCCGATCGAGTGCCCAGCCGGTAAAGTTCTTGGAACTATTCATTTTTTATTCCCGATAACACACAGCTATCCGCAGCGGAGCGAGCGGTAAGGGATTCGAGCAAAGAAACCGTTAAGCCGCCCACCGGCTGGTCCCCGCCACTTGTGCCAGAAAGATCCACTCTGGTGCCGGTGAAGGGAGCGGGTGGTGCCCGGAAAAAGCACAAAAAAGCCGGGCAACTGGCCCGGCTTGGATATATCTGCTTCTAAACGATCAGGCCCAGGGATGGGCGACGGCGTTGGACTTTTCGAAGCGGTCGATGGCCGCTCCCTTTTCCAGCGTCAGGCCGATGTCGTCGAGGCCGTTCAGCAGGCAATGGCGCTTGAAGGGGTCGAGATCGAAGGTGATCGAGCCGCCGTCAGGACCGGTGATTGCCATGTTTTCGAGATCGACCGTCAGGACAGCATTGGAGCCACGCGAAGCGTCGTCCATCAGCTTTTCCAGGTCTTCCGGCGAAACCGTGATCGGCAGAATGCCGTTCTTGAAGCAGTTGTTGTAGAAGATATCGGCAAAGCTCGTGGAAATGACGCATCGAATACCGAAATCGAGCAGCGCCCAGGGAGCATGCTCGCGCGACGAGCCGCAGCCGAAGTTGTCGCCGGCAACCAGGATCTTGGCGTTCTGATAGGCTGGCTTGTTCAGCACGAAATCCGGATTCGGCGTACCGTCATCCCGGTAGCGAGCCTCGGCAAACAGGCCGACGCCGAGGCCGGTGCGTTTGATAGTCTTCAGATAATCCTTCGGGATGATCATGTCGGTATCGACATTGACGACCGGGAGAGGTGCCGCGACACCCGTCAGCTTCACGAACTTGTCCATGGAAATTCCTGCCTACGATTTCGCCGCATCAACGAATTTTCCAGCCAATAGAGCAAATTGGGCAGGAAATGAAGAAAAATATCGTGAAGATTTCGCCACGCTATGACGAGAGGGTGATGGCGAGAGTGGACGAGGGAGCGTCAGCGATCAGAGATCGATAATTGTGCCGCGGCCGTCGTTCCATATACGCATCGGCTTTGCGCCATTTGCGGTGGCGCGAACAGGCACCGGCTTGGCGCGGGTCGATAGCACGCGAACAGCGAGGAAGACGGTCAGAATGGCAGCAAAGACCAGCGTCAGGGAAACTGTGAGTAGGGCCAGGCCTGCAAAGATTGCTACGCCTGTGAGGGCAAGAAACAGCGAACGGATATTCTTCATGGCTTTGGGACCCTTTCTCTGCAGCCAATGTGGCCCCAGACCCGCTGCTATGCAAGAGGAGAGTGGCTTTTTGTTGTCTTGCCTGCTGCGACAAAGATTGGCAGAAGTCGTCTATGAGCCGTTCTCCGCACACCCGTTCCGCGCGCCTTCGCCGTTCCGTCCTCAGCGTGCCGGCGATCAACCGCCGGGCGCTCGAGAAAATCCACGATCTCGATTGCGATGCGGTGATCTTCGATCTGGAAGATTCCGTTGCCCCGGAGCGTAAAGCAGAAGCGCGGGACAATCTGCGTGCCTTCTTCGCCGGGCCTAAACCTCCCGGCAAGGAACTGATCATCCGGATCAACGGGCTCGATTCCGTGTTCGGCAAGGCCGACCTGGACCTCGTACTGGCGCTACAGCCGGATGCGGTGTTGCTGCCCAAGGTCGACGAACCGCAGGATATCATGGCGGTCGGCGACCGACTGGCCGATGCCGACGCGCCGGAGGAGCTGCGCATCTGGGCAATGATCGAGACGCCAAGGGGCATTCTCAATGTTGCCGCCCTTGCCGAATTCGGCCGGACAGGCGGTTCCAGGCTCGATTGCTTCGTCGTCGGACTGAACGATCTGCGCAAGGAAACCGGCGTTCCGGCACTGCCAGGACGGACTTACCTGGTGCCCTGGCTTATGCAGGTAGTGCTGGCCGTGCGCGCCTACGGGCTCGACGCGATCGATAGCGTTTTCAACGATTTCAAGGATTTGTCCGCATTCGCCGATGAATGCGCCCAAGGTCGGGCCATGGGGTTTGGCGGCAAGATGCTGATCCACCCGGCCCAGATCGATGGCGCCAACCGTCACTTCGGCCCCGATGAGGCCGCTGTCGCGCAGGCGCGGAAGATCATTGCGGCGTTTGCGGATCCGGCCGCTGCCGGGCTCAACGTCATCGATCTCGACGGGCAGATGGTCGAGCGGCTGCATCTTGTCGAGGCGGAGGGACTGGTCCATAAAGCCGATCTCATTGCAGACCGAAAGACGTCGTCATGAAACTCTATCGCTTCCTCACCGGTCCGGACGATTCCGCCTTCTGTCACAAGGTATCGGCGGCCCTTTCCAAGGGCTGGGTGCTATCGGGTTCGCCGACCTATGCCTTCAACGCCGCAACCGGCGTCATGCAGTGCGGCCAGGCCGTGGTGAAGGATGTTCCGGGCAAGGATTACGATCCAGAGATGAAGCTCTCGGAGCAGTAGAGCGGGCGTCAGCGATCCGTGGCTTCCTCGGCGCTGGCCTCGATGCGTTCCATATCGTCATCGCTGAGGCCGAAATGGTGGCCGATTTCGTGGATCAGGACGTGGGTGATGATATCGCCCAGCGTCTCGTCGTTCTCGGCCCAGTAATCGATGATAGGCCGGCGATAGAGGCGGATGCGGTTGGGCATCTCGCCGGTCTCTACCGTAAAGCGCTCGGAAATGCCGCGGCCTTCGAACAGGCCGAGCAGGTCGAAGGGCGTTTCCAGCGCCATGTCATCGAAGATCTCGTCATCTGGGAAATCCTCGACCTCGATTGACAGGTTGCCGGTCAGCGCGCGGAATTCCTCCGGCAGATGGCCGTAGGCTTCGGCAGCGAGCGATTCGAATGCGCTGATTGTCGGCGCGTGGCGATCCCGCCAATCGTCGCTCTGGTCAATGCGGGCCATGATCTCATTCCCTTCTTTCGGCCCATATAGAGGCTTTGGGGAAACTTTTCGAGAGCCAATTCAAGGCAGGAATAAATTCACAGAGAATCCCTGTTGACTCTTCTTTAGCGCTCTGGAATCTATAAGAACATAACAGGAACAATCCACTCAGGAGCTAACGTCCATGGCTAGCAATGCCGTGGCGCGGGAGACGCTTTTTGCCCTGCGCGAAACCATCGCCCGTCTGGAAGGCAAGTCCGTGCCAGCCCTTTCGGCGGCCGAGCACGATCGCCTGGGCAACGAAAGTGCTGTCTCGGGCCGGGTCCCTTCCGGGGGAAAGGCGCTGCTCTCGAGCGGTGTTGCGGATCTCGATGTGGCGCTCAAGGGGGGCTTTCCCCTCGATGCGCTTACCGAAATACGCTCCTCCAGCTTGCGCGATGCAGGGGCTGCGACCGGCTTCGTGCTGGCGCTGGCAGCAAGGCTCAGGGCGCGCGACAACCATGCCGGCGTCTCGCCGGTCCTCTGGATCGGCGAGACGATGGTAATGCTGGAAGCAGGCCTGCCCTATGCCTTGGGCCTACAGGATTTCGGCGTCATGCCACGCGGCTTCCTGCACGCGGCGCCGCGAAAACTCGAAGAGGCGCTGTGGCTGGCGGAGGAGGCGCTTGCCAGTGCCGTCTTTACCCTCGTGGTGCTCGAGGTGCGCGGCAATCCCGCCCATTTCGGCCTGACGGAAAGTCGCCGGCTGAGCCTGCGGGCCAAGGCTGCCGGGCGACCGTTGTTTGTCCTCAGGCAAGCCGGGCAGGAAGAGGCAAGCAGCGCCCTTCTGCGCCTTCATATCGAACCCGCGCCGGCCTCGGCGCGGCCTTTGCCGGACGGATCGATGCTGGGCGGCAGCATCGGAAACCCGTCCTTCCGTCTCACCCTGGAAAAGAGCCGCAACCCGGCTCCCCTGTCATTTGTCCTCGAATGGAATGCCCATGACCGCCAATTTTTCCCTGTCAACCGGCAGCCTGCCGCTGTCGAACGGCCAGCAGCGCATTCTGGCCCTCACGTTTCCCCGGCTGTCGACAGATCGGATCGCGCGCAAGCGCTGGGGTCTGTCGTGGCGTACCACCGGGCGTCCTGAGACGCCGCCGCTGGTTTGCGCCGGACGGGTGAAAAATGCCATGCGGCTGACAGCCCTGGAAGCAGCGGCCGAGGGCATCGGTCTGAAGGCTGGCCAGGGCGTCGCCGAAGCACGGGCCATCTGTCCCGACCTCGATGTGGTCGAGGACGATGATGCGGCCGACCGGCGACTGCTGGAGGCGATGGCAGACTGGTGCGACCGCTATACACCGCTGGTCTCGCTGGATGGTCGTGACGGCCTGTTCCTCGATATTACCGGCTGCGCCCATCTTTTCGGGGGTGAGCGGGCACTGCTGAAGGATGTGCTGCACCGGCTGTTTCATCTCGGTCTGGAGGTGCGGGGCGCCATTTCATCTTCGCCGGGCCTCTCCTGGGCCGTCGCCCGCTTTGGCCGCAGCGGCATTGTCGAAGCGGATGAGATGGAGACTGTGCTGGCGCCATTGCCCGTGGCGTCGCTCAGGCTCGACGGACCGACCGTCGCCGCCCTGCAGAAGCTCGGCTTGAAGCAGGTCGGCGATATCATCTCTGCCGCCCGGGCGCCATTGGCACGACGGTTCGGCGCGCATCTGCTTTTGCGCCTTGATCAGGCGTTGGGCCTTGACGAGGAGCCGATTTCGCCGCGACGTCCGGTGGCTAGCCTTTCTGCCGAACGGCGCCTCATCGAGCCGGTTCAGGCCGAGGAGGATATCCTGCTGCTGGCGGGCCAGCTCGGGGCTGCCCTGAAGCCGGGGCTGGAAGCCCGTGGTATCGGCGGCCGGATGTTCGAACTGCTGCTGTTCAGGGTCGACGGTGCCGTGTTCCGGATTTCGGCCGGTGCGTCGAAGCCGTTGCGCGAGCCGAAACGCATTGCCGCGCTGTTTTCCGAGCGCATCAAGGCCGTGCATGATGATCTCGATGCCGGTTTCGGTTACGAGATTGTCCGGCTGAACGTGCTGCAGCACGAAGTTTTCGATGCGCTTCAGGCGGATTTTACTGCCGATGGACCATCGGAGCAGTCGCTTTCCGCCTTTGTCGATCAGGTCGCAGCGCGGCTCGGGCGGGCCTGTCTGCAGGCACTGGAACTGGCGGAAAGTCACGTGCCGGAGCGGGCGGCCCTGTTCGTGCCCGCAGCGGACGTGCTGTCCGACAAGCTGCGGCAGACCACCGGCACGACGGTCGGGGCCGGCCGGTCCGAGCGACCGCTGCGGCTGTTCCGGACGCCGGAGCCGGTCGAGACGTTCATGGCCGAGGTGCCGGAAGGTCCGCCACAGAGATTTCGCTGGCGGCGCACGATGCACGAGGTGCTGCGCGCCGAGGGGCCTGAGCGGCTGGCGCGCGAATGGTGGATCGATGGCGAAGCGGCCCCGCCCCGCGACTATTTCAGGCTGGAAGTACAGAGCGGCCACCGCTTCTGGATGTTTCGCGAGGGGCTCTATGGGCATGGCGCGCCGCCCCGCTGGCTGATGCACGGGGTTTTCGCATGAGCCCGCGCCCTGCGCCCATGTTCTTCGAGATCGGGGCGAGAACGAACTTCTCGTTCCTCGAAGGCGCCTCAAGTCCGGAGGAAATGGTCGTGGCGGCCGGCTCCTGTGGCCTGACCGGCCTCGGCATTGCCGATCGCAACAGCGTTTCGGGGGTGGTGCGCGCCCACGCGATCGCCCGGCAGAACGGCTATCGGTTCCAGCCCGGTGCGCGGCTGGTGTTTGCCGACGGAACGCCGGATGTTCTGGCGTACCCGGAGAACAGGGCCGGATGGGGCCATCTTTGCCGGCTGCTCAGTACGGGCAACCTCAGAACGGAAAAGGGCGGCTGTATCCTGCATGAAGAGGATCTATGTGCCTGGGGGGACGCCATGATGCTGGCCGTTGTCCCCGACCCGGCCCTCATTTCCGATGCTCCCGGCTGGGAAGCGCTGACGACCTGTCTCGATCGGTTGCGCGGTCGCTTTTCCCGGCAGCTGCATCTGGCCCTTTCGCCATCCTATGACGGCCGAGACCGCTTCGTCTTCGAAGCCTTTGCAATGCTGGCTGCGAAGACGCGGTTGCCGTTGATTGCCACCAACCAGCCTCTCTATCATGGCGCTCAGAGGCGCCCGCTTGCCGATATCGTCACGGCGATCCGCGAGCACGTGACGATTGCCGATGCCGGATTTCTTTTGGCGCCCAACGCAGAGCGCCACCTCAAGCAACCGCGTGAAATGGCGCGGCTTTTCGAGGCCTATCCCAAGGCGGTCGAGAATACGCAGGCCTTTTTTGCCCGCCTGCAGTTTTCGCTGGACGAACTGAAGCATAATTATCCGGATGAAAGTGCACCGGGCGAAACGGCGGCGCAAACCCTGGAGCGTCTGACATGGCTTGGCGCATCGCGCCGTTATCCCGGGGGCGTGCCGGAGAAAATCTCCACGCAGATCGCCTATGAGCTCGATCTCATCCGGCAGAAGGGCTACGAATCCTATTTCCTCACAGTCCACAAAATCATCCAGCACGCCCGTTACGAACTGAATATCCTCTGCCAGGGGCGCGGCTCGGCGGCCAATTCGACGCTCTGCTACTGCCTCGAGATTACCGAGGTCAATCCGGAGAGGAGCACGCTGCTGTTCGAGCGCTTCATCTCCATGGACCGTGACGAACCACCGGATATCGATGTCGACTTCGAGCATGCCCGTCGCGAGGAAGTCATCCAGTATATCTACAGGACCTACGGCATCGCCCATGCCGGCCTGACGGCGGCGGTGACCAGCTATCGCGCCCGCTCAGCCGGCCGCGAGGTCGCCAAGGCATTCGGGCTTTCCGAGGACGTGCAGTCGGCGCTGGCGAGCACCGTCTGGGGCTGGTCGTCCGACGACCTGTCGGAGCGCGAGGCGAGGGCCGCAAAACTCGATCTTTCGGATCGAACGACGCAGCGGGTGCTGTCCTATGCCTCCGAGTTGATGGGATTTCCTCGCCATCTCACGCAGCATGTCGGCGGTTTCGTCATCACCCGCGACCGGCTCGATGAGATCGTGCCGATCATGAACACCGCCATGCCCGATCGCTACATGATCGAATGGGACAAGACCGATCTCGATGTCCTCGACATCCTGAAGGTCGATATCCTGGCGCTTGGCATGCTGACCTGCCTTGCCAAGGCGTTCGACATGCTGGCGCTGCACTACGAGGTGAAGAAGACGCTCGCCGATCTCGGTAACGACGATCACCAGGACGGCGAGCCCGTCTACGATATGATCTGCCGGGCGGATACGATCGGCGTTTTCCAGATCGAAAGCCGGGCGCAGATGAGCATGCTGCCGCGCCTGAGGCCACGGGTGTTCTACGATCTGGTGATCGAGGTGGCGATCGTCAGGCCGGGACCCATCCAGGGCGACATGGTGCATCCCTACCTGAAGCGCCGGGAAGACAAGCGCTGTGGCCGGGAGATCGAGTATCCGAGCCCGGCGCTGGAGGCGGTGCTGAAGCGCACCCTCGGCGTGCCGTTGTTCCAGGAGCAGGCGATGCAGATCGCCATCACTGCTGCGGGCTTCCCTCCCGCCAAGGCCGATCGGCTGCGACGCTCGATGGCCACTTTCAAGCGATCCGGAAAGGTCAATGAATTCAGGGACGACATGATCGCGGGCATGCTTGCCAACAACTATTCGCAGGAGTTTGCCGAGCGCTGCTTCAGCCAGATCGAAGGCTTTGCCGAATACGGTTTTCCGGAAAGCCATGCCGCCTCCTTCGCCTTGCTGGTCTATGCATCCTGCTGGTTCAAGACCTATTATCCGGACGTCTTCTGTGCGGCGCTGCTGAATTCGCAACCGATGGGTTTTTACGCGCCGGCGCAGCTGGTTCGCGATGCTCGCGAGCACGGCGTCGACATTCGCCCGGTCGATATCAATTTGTCGGAATGGGATTCGATCCTAGAAGATGCACCTTCTCCCAACGCCATCGACCCCCGGCATGCATCGATGCAGGGGGTGATCCGGACGCAGAAGGCCGTCCGGCTGGGCTTTCGACAGGTGCGTGGAGTATCGGAGGACGACATGCGGAACCTCCTCGTGGCGCGGCGCGGCGCCGGATATGTTTCCGTGCGCGATCTCTGGCTGCGGTCCGGGCTGACGAGAAGCGATATCGAGAAGCTGGCCGATGCCGATGGCTTCCGGTCGATCGGTCTCAACAGGCGGGAGGCTCTCTGGGCGGTGCGGGCGCTGGATGCGAAAAATGCGGCGGAGAACCTGCCGCTATTCGATCTTGCCGACAGGGCGGCCGATCTGCAGGTCGAGCCCGAGGTCACTCTCCCGGCCATGCTACCAGGCGAAGAGGTGATCGAGGATTATCGTGCCCTGTCGCTATCGCTGAAGGCCCATCCCGTAGCATTCCTGCGGACCGAGTTCACCGCGATGGGCATTGTTCGCAACGTCGATCTGCTCACCGTTCCATCCGGCCGCAAGCTGATCATTGCCGGGCTGGTGCTGGTGCGCCAGAGGCCGGGGTCTGCAAAGGGGGTCGTTTTCATGACGCTCGAGGACGAGACAGGCGTTTCCAACGCTATTGTCTGGCCGAAAATCTTCGAAAAATACCGATCGATTGCGATGGGCGCGCGGCTGGTGAAGATCCATGGGCGGCTGCAGAGTGCCAATGGCGTCATTCACGTGGTTGCCGATCACCTCGAGGACCTGACCCCTGCACTCGGTATCCTGCAGCGTGAAGCACGGCGTTTCGGCGCGAGCGAGAGAGCGGACGAGGCGCTGCGTCCGACAGCCGACCATCGGCAGAAGAAACTGGCCCTGCAACTCGAGCGCCTAGCGCGGGAAAAGGCGGTGAAAAGGGATGTCCCAGATCTTGCGGATGTCTCCGGGACTGCCAGTGTCATGCCTAGGGGTCGGAATTTCCATTGAAAACACTCGCCATTCACGGCGATGTGACACATTCACGACACCTTGTGGAAGCCGGTATCAGAATCTTTCTTGACATCCAGTCTCTTCTTTATCAAAAACAGGATAGCAAGTGTCATGTTTGACGGACTGAAGAACCATGCTGGTCTGCAGCTGTAACTACATCACCGATCACGATATCCGGGCAGTCATCAACGAGCTGCTCGACGAAGACTGTTGGCAGCTGATCGTGCCGTCGAAGGTCTATCATGCGATGTCGAAGCGCGGACGCTGCTGCGGCTGTTTTCCCGGCGTGGTCGACCTGATCATACAGACAACCGAAGACTATCACGCCCGTCGCCACTCGACGGATGTCGAAATAGTTGATTTCATGTCCCGTCTCAAAAAGTTCCACGAAGACCAAAGGAGAGCGGACATTGAAAGGCGACATAAGAGTCATCGAGCGGCTTAACGAGGCATTGTTCCTCGAGCTCGGTGCCGTAAACCAGTACTGGGTGCATTATCGGCTGCTCGAAGACTGGGGCTACACCAAGCTTGCCAAGAAAGAGCGCGCCGAATCGATCGAAGAGATGCAGCATGCCGACAAGCTCGTCGCCCGCATCATTTTCCTCGAAGGCCATCCCAACCTGCAGACGCTCGCACCCTTGCGTATCGGCCAGACCGTCAAGGAAGTGCTGGAGGCAGATCTCGCTGGCGAATACGACGCGCGTGCCGCCTACAAGATTTCGCGCGATATCTGTCATGATGCCGGCGACTATGTTTCGATGAAGCTTTTCGAAACGCTGCTTGCCGATGAGGAGGGTCATATCGATTTCCTCGAAACCCAACTCGAACTTTTCGCCAAGATCGGCGCCGAGAAATACGGGCAGCTCAATGCCGATTCGGCCGACGCAGCCGAGTAGTGTCATAGACGCGGCAGCCTCCAAGGGTTGCCGCGTTTTCTGTGCCTGGCCTGCCGGTTTCGCTTGGCGCACTGCAGGAATCCAATCGAAAAGTCTGTGCTATTGGACGGTCTGCCTTCAGGCAGCCGTAAGTATTGCCTGCTATCCGACTTTTTTAAAGTTAGAGCATGGCGATGATACACTGGGCTTTTGAGCTGCCGAACGGACAAACGGAAACTGCCTGCGGGAGCAAACAGCAATTCAGTTCCTGGTTAAAACAGAAGTCGCTTTGTCGCCGCTCACCGACGGAATGGATCGTCGATGTGATTGGCACTAATGTGACCGAGCGCTTTACCTATACGCATATGCCGGCCGGCGAGCCATTGTGGACTTTGACATGGGGTGAACCATTGCCGGTGGCATAGCCGGGCATTGGCTCCTCCCAAGGACACGCGCAACAAGCGTCACAGTTACGTCATTTCCCGCATTTTGCGGGGTCGCGTTAGCCTTGATCGCGCTGAAACGCTGTCGGCGTGCACAGATCCTTATCTTTTTGCCGATTGATCTGCTAGGGAGAGCTTCAAGAGAAAAACAAGAGGGTCGATCAAGCCCTCTTTTTGGCCGTCAGGCACAACTTTTAGCATCCAAGGACACACGATGATTACGCTCACACCGACTCAGATCAGAGGGTTGAAGCTTGCCAAGGACGGGAAGCTTTTTCCGCTGCCACCGAAGAAGTGGACTCACCTGAACGCCGTCGTGACCTATGCCAAGACCGACCGCTTCAAGGAGCGGCCGCAGAAGGTTAAATTCCTCACCAATACCACCCTGGAAGAACTGCGCGAAATGGGTCTCATCGAGCGCTGCAACCAGGAAGAATCGCCCGAACTGGACTGCCATGAAATCACCATGGCTGGTAAGATTTGGCTGATGCGCAACAAGTAGGCATCCCGCCGGGCCTAAAAGCATCGCCTTGTCAGCACGCGGTATTTTCAAATCGAGAGAGGTCATGTCGCCGGCATGGGCAGCTTTGCTGTGTCCGGCTGGACTGGCAGGTCTATCGCTTCTGCATGCAATCGGCTCGGATAGCGCTCCTCGGAAAGAGCGTCGAGCCGCTTTCGCTCATATCGCAGTGGGATGGGCACAAGTAAGATCGGTTTTCCTCCCATATCCGTCACGCAGCGATGCGCGACGGTCAGACTTTGATTTTCGACCACCGATGCCTTTTTCTTGTCTCCCAACTCGTCTAAGTCTTTCGCAGCTTAGATAGAGGAGAGCGTTGCATGGCCGGGGAAACAATTCTCGTTGTGGGGGGTGCCGGCTATATCGGCTCGCACACTTGCCTCGATCTCGCAAACAAGGGTTTCGTGCCCGTCGTCTACGATAATTTCTCGAATGGTCATCGCGAGTTCGTCAGATGGGGGCCGGTCGAGGAAGGCGATATTCGTGACCGCGCCCGCCTCGACGAGGTGATCGCCCGGCACAAGCCGGCAGCCATCCTGCATTTTGCAGCGCTGATCGAAGTGGGCGAATCCGTGAAGGATCCTGTCGCGTTTTATGAAAACAACGTGGTGGGCACTCTCACTCTTCTCTCTGCGGCGCAAGCGGCAGGCATAAAAGCTTTCGTTTTCTCTTCAACCTGCGCCACCTACGGCCTGCCGCAGAGCGTGCCGCTCGACGAGACCCATCGGCAGGTGCCGATCAATCCCTACGGCCAGACCAAATACATCGTCGAACAGGCGCTCGCCGACTATGACCGCTATACCGGCTTCCGCTCGGTGATCCTGCGCTATTTCAATGCCGCCGGTGCCGATTTCGAGGGCCGCGTCGGCGAATGGCACAAACCGGAAACTCACGCAATTCCGCTGGCAATCGATGCGGCGCTCGGTCGCCGGGCCGGCTTCAAGGTGTTCGGCAGCGATTACGAGACGCGCGACGGCACCTGCGTGCGCGACTATATCCACGTGCTCGATCTCGCCGATGCCCATGTCCGAGCGGTCCAGTACCTGCTCGATGGCGGTGATTCCGTGGCGCTCAACCTTGGTACGGGAACGGGAACGACGGTCAAGGAACTGCTGTCGGCCATCGAGGACGTCACCGGCAAGCCGTTCCCGGTAGAGTATGCAGGCCGCCGCGAGGGTGATTCTACGACGCTCGTCGCAAACAACGATCATGCCAAAGCCGTTCTCGGCTGGACACCGCAATACGACCTGTCGCAGATCATTCAATCGGCTTGGAACTGGCATGCAAAATCCAATCATCACTGACATGGACATCTCGGAACGGCCAAATGTGCTGCTGATCACCGCCGATCAATGGCGCGGCGATTGTCTTTCTGCTGTCGGTCATCCTGCTGTGCGGACGCCGAATATCGATGCGCTCGCGGCGGAAGGCGTTCTGTTCAAGCGCCACTTTGCCGGCACCGCACCCTGTTCGCCGGCGAGGGCGACGCTCTATACCGGTCTCTACCAGATGAACACCCGTGTCTGCCGCAATGGGTCGCCATTGGATGCACGCTTCGACAACCTGGCGCTGGCCGCCCGGCGCGGCGGCTACGAGCCGACCCTCTTTGGCTATACCGATACGGCGCCCGACCCGCGCAGCCTCCAAGGTGCCGATCCGCATATGACGACCTATGAAGGCGTCCTGCCAGGCTTTACTGCCCGCCAACTGCTGCCGGAGCACGAAAAGCAGTGGCTGTCCTGGCTGAGGGCGCGCGGCCATGAGGAGGCGACCAGTCGCGACATCCACATTCCGGTCGGCGCCAACCCCGGCGAAATCACGAACGGTGCGCCGTCCTATTCCAAGGACGAGACCCAGACGGCCTTTCTGATCGGCGAGTTCGAGCGCTGGCTCGGCGAACAGGAGGCGCCGTGGTTTGCGCATGTGTCGCTGCTGCGGCCACATCCGCCGTTTTCCGTGCCTGCGCCCTACAACACGATGTTTGCGCCCGAGGACGGCCCCGAGTTTGCGCGTGCGGAAACGGTCGCAGCCGAGCATGCTTTGCATCCCTATCTCGCCTATGCGATGCCGCAGAACAATCAGGGCTACTATATCCATGGTGGCGACGGTCCGCTCAGCGACTGGTCGTCAGAGGATTTTCGCGCCATCCGGGCCATCTATTACGGCATGATTGCCGAGGTTGACGCGCAGATCGGACAGGCTTGTCAGGCGCTGAAGGATGCCGGCGTCTGGGACAAGACTGTCATCATTTTCACCTCCGACCATGCGGAAATGGCCGGAGACCACTGGACGCTGGGCAAGGGTGGCTTCTTCGACGGCAGCTATCATATCCCGCTGGTGGTCCGCGATCCCAAAGCCACCCGCAACGGCACCGTCGTCGAGCAGTTCACCAGCTCGGTGGATATCTTTCCGACGCTCTGCGACAGGCTGGGCCTCGATGCGGACAATCACCTCGATGGCGAGACGCTAGTGCCGTTCCTGAACGGCGCGGCACCCGCCGGCTGGAGGGATGCGGCATTCTGGGAGTTTGATTTCCGCGATATTCGCCACTCTCTGCCGGAGCAGCATTTCGGTCTGCGGCCCAACGAATGCAATCTGTCGGTCATCCGCGATGCGGCCTTCAAATATGTCCATTTCGCCGGCCTGCCGCCGCTGCTGTTCGACCTGCAGGCCGATCCGGCTGAGCTCTACAATCTGGCGGAAGAGCCTGCCTACCTTGCTACCCGGCTGCGCTATGCCGAGCGGCTTCTATCTGTCCGGGCCCGGCATCTCGACCAGACGCTGGCTTATACGGAGTTGACGGAAGACGGGCCGGTGACATACCGGCCCTGATCCGCAATCGGCGAGATCGGGACGTCAGCCTTGCGGGCCGAGATAGTCCCTCTTGCCGATGATGAGGCCCTGGTTTCGCAGGATGGCGTGAGCCATGGCGACGTGGAAATAGAAATTCGGCAACGCGAAGCTTGCGAGATAGTCGTCACCCCGGAACGTCGTGGCGACTCCTCCGGGCGATATCGTCACCTCGCGGGTCTCGCTGCCTTCGAGCGCGTCGGCAGCAACCGAGGACAGGAATGCTGTCGTCTTTTCCACGCGGGCGCGCAGTTCGGCGATGGTCGTTTCGGTGTCTTCGAAGCGTGGCGCCTCGATGCCGGAGAGGCGCGACACGGTCAGCTTGGCCGTGTCGGAAGCGCGCTGGATCTGGCCTGACAGCGGCAGCATGTCGGGTGCCAGGCGGGCCTCGACCAATGTCGCGGGATCCTTGCCCGTTTCCGTCGCGTAGGAATCTGCTTTGTCGAGATAGGTCGTGAGTGTGGCCAAGCCACGCTGAAACACCGGAATGCTCATGCGGTACATCGAAAGCGCCATGGAAATCTCCCTTGTAATGCAGCGGGCGATGGGTCGCCGTCATTGCCGCCCTTAGGTGGTGCGTTCGACGCAGGATGCCACCGCTATTTTTATTTTCTCCGGGGGATGGCGAATCCTGTCAGCCTTTTTATGCTGGCCACTTCCGATGGATCGGCAGCCTGCCCAGGATAGCATATGCAACTCGTGTTCGACGGCCATAACGATGTTCTCCTGCGACTATGGTCGCACCAGAAAAAGGGGAGCGATCCGGTCGCCGAATTCCGTGACGGAACGACGAGCGGCCATATCGATGCAGCGCGCGCAAAAGCTGGTGGCCTCGCCGGTGGACTTTGCGCCATCTACATTCCCTCCGGCGATCTCGTCTTTGCCGAACCCGACCGCAACGGTCATTACGTGACGCCGATGGCAGCTCCGCTTGAGCGCTCTCCGTCGCTGGACATCGCCCATGAGATGGCTGCGATCGCGCTGCGCCTAGATCGTGATGGCGCGTGGAAGCTTTGCAGGTCGATCAGCGATATCCGCGAGTGCATGGCGAAAGGCGTCTTTGCCGCGGTGCTGCACATGGAGGGCTGCGAGGCGATCGATGCGGATCTGGTCGCGCTGGAAACATTCCATGCCGCCGGCCTGCGCTCTCTCGGTCCGGTCTGGAGCCGCAACAATGTCTTTGCCCACGGCGTTCCTTTCGCCTTCCCCATGTCGCCGGATACCGGGCCCGGCCTGACGCAGGCAGGTTTCGCTCTGGTCCGGCGCTGCAACGAGCTCGGAATTTTGATCGATCTCGCGCACATTACCGAGAAGGGCTTCTGGGATGTGGCAAAGACCACCGACCAGCCGCTGGTCGCCAGCCATTCCAATTCACACGCACTGACGCCGGTAGCGCGCAACCTCACCGACCGTCAACTCGACGCCATCAAGGAAAGCCGCGGCATCGTCGGATTGAACTACGCAACTGCCATGCTGCGCGCCGACGGACGCTCCGACGCGGATACGCCGCTCGAGGATATGGTGCGCCATATCGATCATCTCGTGCAGCGCATGGGGATCGACTGTGTCGGCCTCGGCTCGGACTTCGATGGGGCAACCATTCCCGACGAGATAGGCGATGCCGCCGGCAACCAGAAGCTGATTGCTGCGCTCCGGAACGTTGGTTATGGTGAGGACGATCTGGTGAAATTATGCCGGGAAAACTGGCTTCGGGTCCTGGCGTCCGCCTGGGGGGAGACGAGCGGTCACTGAGGTTTCGCAGAAATAAGACTTTAAAAAACAGGGGAATAGAAAATGACCATCAGCACTATCCACCGCAACTTCCGCCTCCTTGCGGCAAGCGCTGCGTTTTCACTCGTTATGGCATCGGCGCCGGTCGCTTCCTTTGCGGCAACACCGAAGGATACGCTGGTCGAAGGCTTCGCTTTCGACGATATCATCTCGATGGACCCGGGCGAAGCTTACGAGCTTTCGACCGCCGAAATCACCGGGAATACCTATAGCCTTCTGGTCCGGCTCGACACAGCCGACACCACCAAGGTCAAGGGTGACCTGGCCGAGAGCTGGACAGTGTCCGACGACCACCTGACCTACACATTCAAGCTGAAACCGGGCCTGAAATTCGCCTCAGGCAATCCGATCACTGCCGACGACGTCGCATGGTCGTTCGAGCGCGCAGTTAAGCTCGATAAGAGCCCCGCCTTCATCCTCACACAGTTCGGCCTGACCGGCGATAACGTCGCTACCAAGGCGAAGGCTGTAGACGCGACCACGTTTACCTTCACTGTCGACAAGGCCTATGCGCCGTCCTTCGTTCTCAATTGCCTGACGTCTACCGTCGCCAATGTCGTCGACAAGAAGCTCGTGCTCGACCACGTCAAGGCCGTCACCCCGTCGGCCGACTACAAGTACGACAATGATTTCGGCAACGAGTGGCTGAAGACCGGCTATGCGGGCTCCGGCCCCTTCAAGCTGCGTGAATGGCGCGCCAACGAAGCGATCGTGCTGGAACGCAACGATAATTACTACGGTGAAAAGCCGAAGCTTGCCCGCGTCATCTATCGCTTCATGAAGGAAAGCTCCGGCCAGCGGCTGGCACTCGAGAACGGCGACATCGATGTTGCCCGCAACCTCGAGCCGGGCGATCTCGATCAACTGACCAAGGAAGGCAAGGTATCCGTGACCAATGCTCCGAAGGGCACGGTCTATTACATCAGCCTCAACCAGAAGAACCCGAACCTTGCCAAGCCAGAAGTCCAGGAAGCCTTCCGCTACCTGATCGACTATGATGCCATCGGCAAGACCCTGATCAAGGGTGTTGGCGAAATCCGCCAGACGTTCGAGCCGAAGGGCGTGCTCGGCGCGCTCGAGGAAAAGCCGTTCACGCTGGATGTTGCCAAGGCCAAGGAACTGCTGGCCAAGGCAGGCCTCAAGGATGGCTTCACGGTTACCATGGACGTGCGCAACATCGAGCCGATCACCGGCGTTGCCCAGTCGATCCAGCAGACGCTGGGACAGGCCGGCATCAAGCTCGAGATCATTCCCGGCGACGGCAAGCAGACCCTGACCAAATATCGTGCCCGCAACCACGATATCTATATCGGCAACTGGGGCATGGATTACTGGGATCCGAATTCCAACGCGGAAACCTTCACCACCAATCCGGACAATTCCGACGACGGCAAGACCAAGACGCTGGCCTGGCGCAACACGTTCGTTACTCCCGAGCTCGACAAGATCACCCGGGCTGCCCTGTTCGAGCCGGATGCCACCAAGCGCGCTGCGATGTACCAGGACGTTCAGAAGAAATTCCTGCACAACAGCCCGTTTGCGATCCTCTTCCAGCAGATTGAAGTCGCCGCTTACAAGAAGGACCTGAAGGGCTTTGCGCTCGGTCCGAGCTTCGACACCAACTTCGTCTGGCCGATATCGAAGGAGTAGTCCGGAAGGATCGGTCGCTTGAGTACAGTTGAACGCAGGATGGAGGTGCGGCCCGCGACTGGCCGCACCATGCCCATCGTCAAGGCCGTGCTACGCTTCGTCGGCATCGCCATCACCACCTATCTCGGTCTTCTGGCCGTCACCTTCTTCATCGGCCGCGTGGTGCCGATCGACCCGGTTCTCGCTATCCTCGGCGACCGGGCGCCGGCGCATGTGATCGAGCGGGTACGGCGTGAGCTTGGCCTCGATTTGCCGCTCTACGAGCAGTTCTACATTTATCTGAAGGGTGTGCTTTCTGGCGATTTCGGCACCTCGGTGCTGACGACGAACCCCGTCATGACCGATATCCGTCGCGCCTTTCCGGCCACGCTCGAATTGGCGACGCTCGGGACGATCATCGGTTCGGTGATCGGCGTGCCGCTCGGCGTGCTGGCCGCCGTGCGTCGTGGTAGCCTGATCGACCAGCTGGTGCGCGTCATCGGGCTCATCGGTTATTCCGTGCCGATCTTCTGGATGGCGCTGATTTCGCTGGTGATCTTCTACGCTAAGCTGAAATGGGTAGCCTTTCCCGGCCGTATCGATATCACCTACGAATATACGTTCACGCCGATCACAGGCCTGTTCCTGCTCGATTCCGCCTTGCAGGGCGAATGGGACGTCTTCGCTGATGTCTTCCGCCACATCATCCTGCCGGCATCCCTGCTCGGCTATTTCTCGCTGGCCTATATCAGCCGCATGACGCGCAGCTTCATGCTGAACGAGCTCGGCCAGGAATATATCGTCGCAGTGCGGGCCAAGGGCCTCTCCGAAACCCGGGTCATCTGGGCGCATGCGCTGCGCAACGCGGCCGTCCCGCTGGTGACAGTCATCGCGCTCTCCTATGCCGGCCTGCTCGAGGGGTCGGTGCTGACCGAAACCGTGTTCTCCTGGCCGGGCATCGGCTTCTACATCACAAACTCGCTGCAGAACGCCGACATGAACGCCGTGCTTGGCGGCACCATCGTCATCGGCACGGTGTTCATCGGTATCAATCTTCTGTCCGACATTCTCTACCGAACACTAGACCCAAGGACACGACGCCAATGACGGGTCCAACCTCACCAACAGCGCCACTCACCCGCCGCCAATGGCTGCTCTCCGACCGGCCGCAATCGCGGCTGCAGGCGAGGCTTGGCCGCGCCTATATCACCTGGCGGCAGTTTTCCGCCAACCATCTGGCGGTGCTCGGCCTGATAATTATCCTTGGCCTGTTGTTCATTGCCGTCTTTGCCGATGTGATCGCCACCAAGTCGCCTGTTATCGGCGATCTCGCCAATGCCCGGCTGCTGCCGCCCGGTGCCCAGGGCTATCTGCTCGGCACTGACGACCAGGGACGCGATATTTTTTCGCGGATCATGCACGGCTCGCGTCTGACATTGCTGGTGATTGTGCTTGTCGCCATCATTTCGGCACCGATAGGGCTGCTGATCGGCACGGTGTCCGGTTATGTCGGCGGCTGGCTGGATGCGGTGCTGATGCGCATCACCGATATTTTCCTCGCCTTTCCGAAGCTCGTGCTGGCGCTCGCCTTTGTCGCGGCCCTCGGCCCCGGTATCCAGAACGCCATCATCGCCATCGCCATCACCTCCTGGCCACCCTATGCCCGTATTGCCCGGGCCGAGACGATGACGGTGCGGCGCTCCGACTATATTTCAGCCGTCCGGCTGATGGGCGCCTCGCCGCTGCGGATCATTTTTCGCCATGTCATGCCGCTCTGCATCTCGTCGCTGATCGTCCGGGTGACGCTCGATATGGCTGGCATCATCCTCACCGCAGCCGGCCTCGGCTTCCTCGGTCTCGGCGCCCAGCCGCCGCTGCCTGAATGGGGCGCGATGATCGCGTCCGGCCGCCGCTTCATCCTCGACCAATGGTGGGTGGCGGCAATGCCGGGCTTTGCCATCTTGATCGTCAGTCTCGGCTTTAATCTGCTCGGCGACGGTTTGCGCGATGCCCTCGATCCGCAGGAGAGTGGCCGATGACCATGCTGACAGTCGACAATCTGAAGGTCAGCTATCCGACGCGCACCGGCGTGATCGAGGCCGTGCGCGGTGTTTCCTTCACTCTCGGCCGCGAGCGGCTCGGCATTGTCGGCGAAAGCGGCTCCGGCAAGTCGCAGACCGGCCGCGCCATCATGGGCCTCACCCAGTCGCACGGGATCGTCACCGCCGATGCTTTGAATTTCAACGGTATAGACTTGTTGAAAGCCTCGTCGAAGGAGCGGCGTGCGTTGCGCGGCAAGCGGATCGCCATGGTGTTGCAGGACCCGAAATATTCGCTCGATCCCGTCATGACGATCGGCAAGCAGGTTTGCGAGACTTTGCGCACGCATGAGCGCGTCAGCAAGGCGGAGGCCCGCGACCGGGCGCTCGCCATGCTGGAAGCAGTGCAAATCCGGGAGCCGCAACGGGTCTTCGACCTGCATCCGCACGAGGTCTCCGGCGGCATGGGGCAGCGGGTGATGATCGCCATGATGCTGATTGCCGGCCCGGAATTGCTGATCGCCGACGAACCGACCTCGGCGCTCGACGTCACAGTGCAACTCGATGTCCTTCGCATCATGGACAAGCTGGTATCCGAGCGCGGCATGGGGCTGATTTTCGTATCGCACGACCTGCGGCTGGTATCGTCGTTCTGTGATCGCGTCATCGTCATGTATGCCGGCAAGATCGTCGAGGAATTGCCGGCGTCCGAACTGCGCAATGCCCAGCATCCGTATACGCGTGGCCTGCTGAACTGCATGCCCGTCATCGGCGAGGATCGCCATCCGTTGCCGGTGCTCGAGCGCAAGCCGGAGTGGGCCCTATGAACACCACCCTGTCGATCAACAATCTCAGCGTCATCTATGACGGCTACTACGCGCTGAACGCCGTCAGCATCTCCGTCGACAAAGGCCAGTCCTTCGGGCTGGTGGGCGAATCCGGCTCCGGAAAATCGACGCTTCTGCGCGCCGTTGCGGGTCTGGCACCGGTCAGCGAAGGCACGATCCGCATCGAAGGCGAAACGCTGAAGGGCGCAAAGCGCAGCAAGAGCTTCTACCGCGAGGTGCAGATGGTGTTTCAGGATCCATACGGGTCGCTACATCCGCGCCAGACGATCGACCGGCTGCTGCTTGAGCCCCTGCTGATCCACGGGATAGACGATGGCGAACGGCGCATTACCCGGGCGCTGGACGAAGTCGGTCTCGGTGCCGGATTTCGCTTCCGCTATCCGCACCAGCTTTCCGGCGGCCAACGGCAGCGGGTGGCGATTGCAAGGGCCCTGATCGTCGAGCCGTCGATTTTGCTGCTGGATGAGCCGACCTCGGCACTCGATGCTTCCGTGCAGGCGGAGGTGCTCAATCTTCTCGAGCAGATCCGGCGCGATCGCAATCTGACCTTCGTGATGGTCAGCCACGATCTCGGCGTCGTCACCCACATGTGCGACCGGCTTGCCGTCATGCAGAACGGCTCCGTGGTGGAGCGGCTTGCCTCGGTCGATCTAGCTGCCGGCCGCGTCTCGGAAGAGTACACACGCAATCTCATGGTCGCCAGCAAGGGTTTTGCCCGCGCTTAAGTCTCTGTTTTAAAGTGTATATTTTTAGGTTATGGTTAACGATTGGTTTAAACACGACCAACGCCATAGACTATTGACAGCTGCCGCATTTCTGTCATGATCTCGTTAACGGCGGTTAACTTTCGTGATCGCCAAGGTCTGGAGGTGCAGTATGTTTTTCATGGGTGGCATGACCCTTGGTTACCTTCACCCGCCCGTCCGGGCAAAGCGCATCGAAGCCGGTGCTTCCGTGGCTGACGAGGAAACCGCTGTCACACAGCGCCAGCAGTTGGCGCCGACAGTCGTCGACGGAGCCATTGAGCGGACCCTGCTCTGGGCTCGTCGCATTCTTTGCTAATTCTCTGTTTTGACCCTCGTGAAGATTAATTTTTTCACTCCGGGGCAGAGGGCGGAAATCCATCTCTCCCAATGCGACGATCAATCCCCGATAACAGCTGCTCGCGCTTGAGCGCAACTTTCTAACGGAGGCAGCATATGGCAAATATAGGCCTGTCGAATGCGTCTGTAGACGAGCTTGGTCCGTCTTCCGAGCGACGCCGGCTTGCGGTCACGGCCGGTATCTCCAAACGGCGCCGGTGGGAGACAGTCCTGCATGTGGTGCTTTTTGCTGCCGCGTTCGCGTTTGTTGCTGCCATGGTGTGCGGCGTCGGGACCTGATCGTTTTCCACGCGGATTGCGGTCCTGTCGTCTATGCAAGACGGATTTGATTTCGACATTCAATACGATTGAAAACGGCGGCCACATCGGCCGCCGTTTTGTTGTTAAGTCCATGCCGACTCAGAAATTCTGACTATGCCCGATAGCAAGCATTTGCCGAAACAAGTAAGCTTGGATGTCGAGCAGCATGGGATATTCGGATGGAAAACAACAAAGCGACGCGCAAGAGCGTCGAGGCGACCGTAACGTCGAGTAAAACAATCCCAGCCAAGCCGATCCTGAAGCAGGATCCGCATTCCCTGCGCGACCCCAAGGAAAATAATCTCGAAGTGGCCATCGGCCGCGAGGTCCGTGCTTTCCGCAAAACCCTCGGCATTACCGGCGCCGATCTGGCTTCCGCCACCGGCATCTCGCTCGGCATGCTGTCGAAGATCGAAAACGGCAACACCTCGCCGTCACTGACGACACTCCAGTCGCTGGCCGCCGCATTGGGCGTTCCCGTCACCGCCTTTTTCCGCCGGTTTGAAGAGGTGCGCAATGCGGTTTTCGTCAAGGCAGGGGAGGGGCTGGAGATCGAACGGCGCGGCACGCGTGCCGGGCACCAGTACAACCTGCTCGGCCATATCGGCAACAGTGCCAGCGGCCTGCAGGTCGAGCCGTACCTCATCACCTTGACCGCTGATTCAGATGTCTTTCCGGCCTTCCAGCACGACGGCCTGGAACTCATCTACATGCTCGAGGGTGAGGTGAAGTACCGCCATGGCGACAAGCTCTATACGATGCTGCCGGGCGACAGCCTGTTCTTCGATGCCGACGCGCCGCACGGTCCAGAGGTTCTGATCACCCTGCCGATCCGCTTTCTGTCAATTATTTCCTATCCCGAGAGGAGCGGTGTATAAGGCCCCGGCTGCCGTCATGCACAATCTCTGGCCTCAGTTCAGTTTAAGTTCATCTTTGCCGGCCTATGGGAGTAGGCACGTCTCACGCTGGCTTCCAGCCGGCGAGATTCGCGGTGCAATTTGGGGAATGTATGATGAATTTGATCGCCTTGATGTAATCTTGCCGCCGCGCTCACTTGATTTATATTGAGTGCTTCCAAGGTTTCATGGAGCGGGTGAACCACGGCGCGATGCCGTCGGCTCATGAGGTCCGTGAAAATCTCCGCCGAATTTGGTCATGCAGCGGTAAAGTTGCCATTTGCAAATACCTGGCGCCTGGTGGGCTCCGGGATTTGAACTCAGAATGGTGATCGCGCTTATGGCTCTGTCGGCGAATGCTCTTTACTCCGTTTGGATCCAGACCGCCCCATGTCAGCTGAAATTTCCCCGACCCCTTCGCCGCGCGCTCCTGAAGCCAAGCTTGTCGATCTCAACGATTCGATACGCGCAAGCTTCCTGTCCAACGACCAGCTGAGGGAGTGCGGGGAGGCCTTCGCACGTGACGGCGCCGATACGCTGCCGAATTTCAAGCCATTCGAATTCTTCGCCCGCCATCGTGAAAACGAAACGGAAATCCTGCGCGTCTATCGCGCGGCCGCAGCGGATGTCGAGGCAGGCCAGTCCATCACGCCGGCGGCCGAATGGCTCTTGGACAATCACTACATTGTCGAAGAAGCAATCCAGGAAGTTCGGCGGGATTTTCCGAAGAAATTCTATCGCCAGCTGCCGACTATGACCATTCAGGGCATGGTCATGCCACGTGCGCTCGCCGTGGCCTGGCTCTATGTCGCTCATACCCACAGCCAGATCTCCTACAAGGGCTTGATGGCCATCGTCGACGGTTTCCAGGAGCACGAGATCTTCAAGATCGGCGAGCTCTGGGCGTTACCGTCGCTGGTGCGTTACGTGCTGGTCGACAATCTGCGTCGCATCTCGATCCGTGTCGAGCACAGCCGCCGCATGCGCGGCAAGGCGAACGAGGCCGCTGACGAACTGATCCGGCTCGCCGAGCCTGCAAAATGCGCAGAATATCTGAAATCGCTGGAGCCGCTGACGAAGGATAATACCTTTGCGACGCAGTTCCTCTATCGCCTGCGCGACGGATCGCAGACATCGAGCCTCGCCATCGACTGGCTCGAGCAGCGGATGGCGGCAGCCGGTACCGATTCCGAAGAAGTCATGATGGCCGAGCACACGCGGCTTGCCGCCGGCAATGCCACCATGGGGCATATCATCCGCAGCCTGCGCGAAATCGATGACACAGAATGGTCTGTCTGGGTCGAGGAGGTCAGCCAGGTCGACAAGCTGCTCTGGACAGAGACCGATTATGGCGCCCTCGATGCCGGGTCGCGCAACAAATACCGCAAGCAGATCGAAAAGCTCGCGCGCCGGTCTGACAAGACCGAAATCGAAATCGCCCAGATTGCCATCGACATGACGGCTGCGGCCAAGGCGTCTGCCGAGCCCCAGTCTCACGAACCGAACGTCGGCGGCTTCCTCGTCGGCACACAGCGCATGAAGCTGGAAGAGGCTATCCACTACAAGCCACTGCCGGTGCAGCATTTTGTCCGCCAAGTCCGCAGACTTCGCTGGTTTGCGATCGCCGGCCCGGTCGTGCTGCTGACCATTCTTGCCATGGCCATTGTCGGCACCTTCATGGTGCGCGCCGGCATGGGTGCGGCCGAGACCATCGTCCTGCTGCTGATGTTCTCGCTGCCTGCCTCCGAAGGCGCCACGGGGCTCTTCAACACCCTCATCACCCTTTTCGTGACGCCAGTTCGGCTTGTCGGATACGAATTCAAGGAGGGCATTCCCGAAGACGCCCGCACCCTGGTCGTCGTCCCGACGCTGATCTCCAATCGCGACAGCGTCGACGAACTGGTGCGCAATCTCGAGGTCCACTATCTCGCCAACCCGCGCGGCGAAATCTACTTCGCGCTGCTCAGCGACTGGCCGGACAGCAAGGTCGAGGAGACGCCGGCCGATCTGGAAGTACTGGATTATGCGCGCCGCGAAATCGGCAACCTGTCACAGCGCTACAATTTCGACGGCAAGACTCGGTTCTACCTGCTGCACCGTCGTCGCCTCTACAATCCTGCCGAAGACGTCTGGATGGGCTGGGAGCGCAAGCGCGGCAAACTGCACGAGTTGAACCTGCTGCTGCGCGGTGACCGCGACACGACATTCCTTCCTGGCGCCAATGTCATCCCGAAGGACATCCAGTATGTCATGACGCTGGATTCCGACACGCGCCTGATGCGCGATACCGTGACAAAGCTCGTCGGCAAGCTCTACCATCCGATCAACCGGCCGGTGGTCGATCCGGAAACCAAGCGCGTCATCAGCGGCTACGGTGTCCTGCAGCCGCGCGTCACGCCGTCACTGACGACGGGCAAGGACGCGTCCGTCTTCCAGCGCGTCTTTTCGATCAATCGCGGCCTCGACCCCTACGTCTTCACCGTTTCCGACGTCTACCAGGATCTGGCTGGCGAAGGCACGTTCACGGGCAAGGGCCTCTATCACGTCGACGCCTTCGAAAATGCCCTGCGCGGCAAGATCGACGAGAACTCCGTTCTCAGCCACGATCTGCTTGAAGGCTCGATGGCGCGCTGCGCTCTCGTCACCGACTGCGAACTCGTCGAAGACTTCCCGATCCGCTATGAGGTCGAGGTTTCGCGTCAGCACCGCTGGGCGCGTGGCGACTGGCAGCTGCTGCCGTACATCTTCAATCCCTCGCGCGGCATTACCGGCCTCGGACGCTGGAAGATGTTCGACAACCTGCGCCGCTCGCTGACGCCGATCGCGTGGTTCTTCGCGTCCGTGCTAGGCTGGTATCTGATGGCGCCGTTCTCGGCGCTGATCTGGCAGATCGTGCTGATCTTCTGCCTCTTCGTCGCCCCGACGCTCGGCCTTATCAACGGCATCATCCCTCGCACCAGCGATATCGTCGCCCGCGCTCACCTCTATACCGTCTGGACCGATATCCGCGATGCCAATGCCCAAGTGGCGTTGCGTATCGTGTTCCTGGCGGATTCCGCCTGCGGCATGGCAGACGCCATTGGCCGGTCCATCTACCGCACCTTCGTCAGCCGCAAGCTCATGCTGCAGTGGCGTACGGCTGCAAGCGCCCAGGCCGCGGCCCAGACGACTATTCTTGGCCATTACAAGGTCATGTGGCAGGCGCCGGTTCTGGCGGTGCTAGCCCTAGGGCTTGCCGCACTCAGCGGCAGCAACGCCTATCTGGTCGGCATTCCCTTTGTCGTCCTCTGGGTCCTGTCGCCGGCAGTTGCCTATTATGTTAGCCAGTCGGCGGAAACCGAAGACCAGCTGCATGTCTCCGAGCATGTGTCGACCGAGTTGCGCAAGATTGCCCGCCGCACATGGCGCTATTTCGAAGCCTTCGTCGTCGAGCAGCAGAACTTCCTGCCGCCGGACAACGTCCAGCAGACGCCGCACGCCGTGGTCGCCCCGCGGACGTCGCCGACCAATATCGGCGTCTATCTCCTGTCGGTCGTGTCAGCCCGTCATTTCGGCTGGCTGTCGTTCGAGGAGACAATCACCCGTCTCGAGCAGACGATCGCCACCGTCGATCGGATGGAAAAATACCGCGGTCACCTGCTCAACTGGTATCATACGGACACGTTGAAGACGCTCGGGCCGCGCTATGTCTCGGCCGTGGACAGCGGTAACCTTGCCGGACACCTGATCGCCGTTTCCTCGGCATGCCGTATTTGGGCAGAAGCACCGTCGGCGCATATGCAGGGCAATCTCGATGGCGTCGGCGATGTCTCCGGCGTTCTCCAGGAAATCCTTGCGGACCTTCCCGACGACCGCAAGACCGTGCGTCCTCTGCGCCGCCGTCTCGAAGAGCGCATCATCGGTTTTCAGAACGCTCTTGCTGCGGTCAAGCGCGAGCACGAGTTTGCCTCGATCCGCGTCATCAACCTTGCCGTGCTCGCGCGCGACATCAAGAAGCTCGCGGCCAATCTCGATCACGAGGTCAAGTCGCCGCAGAGTGCCGAAGTCATTCGCTGGTCGGAATCGCTGATCCAGGTCTGCGAAGCCCATATTGCCGACAGCGTCTTCGACCTCTCCAATGTCGAGGCACTGCGCCAGCGGCTGATCGACCTGCGCGATCGCACCCGCGATATCGCCTTCTCGATGGATTTTGCCTTCCTTTTCCGCCCGGAACGGCGCCTGCTGTCGATTGGCTACCGTGTCGAAAGCGGTGAGCTCGATGCTGCCTGCTACGATCTGCTGGCTTCGGAAGCCCGCCTTACCAGCCTCTTTGCCATCGCCAAGGGCGACCTGCCGACGGAGCACTGGTATCGTCTCGGCCGTCAGGTCGTGCCGGTCGGCTCGCGTGGTGCGCTGGTGTCGTGGTCGGGCTCGATGTTCGAATACCTGATGCCGCCGCTGGTCATGCAGGAGCGCCAAGGGGGTATTCTCAACCAGACGAACAACCTGATCGTCATCGAGCAGATGAACTACGGCCGTCGCCTCGGCGTGCCGTGGGGTATCTCGGAAGCGGCTTTCAACGCCCGCGACCATCAGATGAACTATCAGTACACCAACTTCGGCGTGCCCTCGCTCGGCCTGAAGCGTGGTCTCGGACAGAATGCCGTCATCGCGCCCTATGCCTCGTTGCTGGCCGCCATGTACGATCCGGAGGCAGCGCTCGAAAACCTCAACCGACTGCGCAAGGTCGGCGCTCTCGGCATGTACGGCTTCCACGATGCCGTCGATTTTACGCCCACCCGCGTCCCGGACGGCAAGAAGTTCGCGATCGTCTACAATTATTATGCCCACCATCATGGCATGTCGATCGCAGCCGTCGCCAACGTTGCCTTCAACGGCAGGCTTCGCGAGCTGTTCCACGCCGATCCAGTGATCGAGGCCGCCGAACTGCTGCTTCAGGAAAAGGCACCGCGCGATATCCCGGTCATGGCCGCCAAGCACGAGACCGATGCTCCGGCCAACATCCAGGAGGACCTGCTGAAGGCGGAAGTCCGCAAGATCAGCAATCCTGCGCGCCAGGACCGCGAGATCGCCCTTCTGTCGAACGGCCACTATTCCGTCATGCTGACCGCGACAGGTTCAGGCTACTCGCGCTGGAACGGTCTTGCCGTTTCTCGCTGGAAGCCCGATCCGACGGAGGATCGCTGGGGCACTTTCATCTTCCTGCGCGATACGGTCTCCCACCAGTGGTGGTCGGCGACATCTGAGCCGCGCAGCATCGAGGGCGAGAAGGCCAGCGTCATCTTCAGCGACGACAAGGCCGAGTACAGCAAGACGGTTGGGGAGCTGACCTCCGACGTCGAGTGCATCATCGCCACCGACCACGATGCCGAAGGTCGGCGTGTCACTCTGCACAATGCCGGCTCTGAAGATCGCTTCATCGAAGTGACGTCCTATCTCGAGCCCGTCATCGCTAACGAGGATGTCGACGCAGCCCATCCGGTCTTTGCCCGGATGTTCGTCAAGACCGAAATCGGTGAACTTGGCGATGTCATCCGTGTCGAGCGTAACAAGCGCGATCCTAACGAACCGGATATGACGATGGCCCACATGGTCGTCGACAATGCTGGCTCCGAACGACCGACCGAGTTCGAAACCGATCGCCGTCGCTTCATCGGACGCGGCCGCAGCCTTGGGGAGGCTGCCGCCTTCGACCCTGGCATAAGCCTCTCCGGCACCGATGGATTTACGCTCGACGCCTGCCTTTCGCTGCGCCGTGTCATCCGCGTTCCGGCCGGCAAGAAGGTCAGCGTCATCTTCTGGACGATCGCTGCCCCGAACCGCGAAGATATCGACAGGGCTGTCGAGCGCTTCCGCAATCCCGATGCATTCGGTCAGGAAATGGTTCATGCCTGGACCCGGACACAGGTTCAGATGCGCCAGATCGGCGTGACTTCGCAACATGCGAAGATATTCCAGCATCTGGCCCGTTATCTGGTTTATCCTGATATGCACCTGAGGGCCGAAGCAGCCGTGGTCCACGCAGGGCTGCAGCCGCAGTCGGCGCTGTGGCCGCTGGCGATCTCCGGCGATCACCCGATCTTCACGCTGCGCATCAATGACGATATCGATCTCGAAATCGCCAAGGAAGCGCTGAGTGCCCAGGAATACCTGCGTTCGCGCGGCATCACCGCCGATCTGGTGATCATGAACGAGCGGGCTGCGTCCTATGCGCAGGACATGCAGCACGATCTGGATGCGCTTTGCGAATCCGTCCGCCATTCGAGCCAGGGCGAAGGCTTGCGCCCGCATATCTTTGCAGCGCGCAAGGACCTGATGGAGCCTGAAACCTACCAGGCAGTGCTGGCGGCATCGCGCGTCGTCTTCCATGCCCGCAACGGGACGATCGTCGACCAGATCACCCGTGCGCCTTCGCTTGCGACATCGACGCATACAAGTGAACCCGAAATGCGGCGTACCACCGTGGTTGCCACGACGACGCAGCCAGTTTCGGCGCCGGCTTCGATGGTAGACAAGGGCGATCTAGACTTCTGGAACGGCTATGGCGGCTTCTCCAGCGACGGCCGCGAATATGTCGTGCGCCTGTTCGGTGGCCAGTCGACGCCGCAGCCGTGGATCAACGTCATATCCAACGAGAATTTCGGCTTCCATGTCGCGGCCGAAGGTGCTGCCTTCACATGGAGCGCGAACTCTCGCGACTACCAGCTGACCTCCTGGTCCAACGACATGGTCATCAACCGTCCGGGCGAGGCGCTCTATGTCGCCGATCTCGTCAGCGGTGCTGTCATGACGCCCTATGCGGCCCTGTCGCGCCGTCCATCCGCTGCATTCGAAGCCCGTCACGGCCTTGGCTATTCGGTCTTCACCAGCGTGCAGGACGAAATCTCGCTCGAAGTCACCCAGACGGTTGACCGGACGCGTCCTGTCAAGATGACACGCCTGCGGCTGCGCAACGAGGGCACGGCGGTTCGCCGCCTGCGTCTCTACAATTATGCAGAATGGGTTCTCGGCAACAATCCGCGCAAGACGGGGCCGTTCATCCTGTCGTCGCAGGATTCCGAGACCGGAGCGTTGTTTGCGAGCAACCCCTACAGCATCGACTATTCGCGTCATGTTGCCTTCATGGCGGCCAGCGAAACGGTGGGTAGCATCTCCTCCAGCCGCCGTGAGTTCATCGGTCGGGCCGGTTCGATCCAGCTGCCGCAGGCTGTCGTCTCTGGTGCCGTCCTATCCGGCTCACTCGATCTCGAGGGCGACCCGTGCGCCGCGATGGCCATCGACGTGACGCTGGAGGCTGGCGAACAGCGGGATGTCTGCTTCTACATGGGCGATACTGCGTCCACTGAAGAGGCTCGCACTCTCGTGTCGGCAATCCGGTCGGAGAGCTTCGACGACCTGCTCGAGGCCAGCAAGACCTTCTGGAACGGCTTCACAGGTCGGCTGCAGATCTCGACGCCTGACAAGGCGATGAACAACATGGTCAATGCATGGCTCCCCTATCAGAGCCTCGGCTGCCGCATCATGGCACGCACCGCTTTCTATCAGGCGAGCGGCGCCTTCGGCTTCCGCGACCAGTTGCAGGATACGCTGGCGTTCCTGACGCATTCGCCGGAGCTTGCCCGTAAGCAGATCCTTAATGCCGCCTCGCGCCAGTTCCACGAAGGCGATGTCCAGCATTGGTGGCTGCCGGGAACAGGTGCCGGCGTCCGGACGCATATCTCGGACGACGTGGTCTGGCTCGCCTACGCGATCAACCAGTACTGCACCGTGACCGGCGACCGGGCACTGCTCGACGAAGAACTTGCCTTCGTAGAGGGCGCCTCCCTGACATCGGGGATGCACGATGCCTTCTACAAGCCGGAGGTTTCTTCGGACAAGGTCAGCCTCTACGAACATGCGGCGCTGGCCCTCGACCTTGCTATCCGTCGCAAGGGCGGAAACGGCTTGCCGCTGATCCTCGGTGGCGACTGGAACGACGGCATGAACCGCGTCGGCATGCTCGGCCGTGGTGAAAGCACGTGGCTCGGCTGGTTCCTGGCGGGTACGCTGACATCCTTCATCCCTTACGCCGAAGCCCGTGGCGACAGCGAGCGGGTTGCACGCTGGTCGGCCCATCTGCCGGAACTGAAGAAGGCGTTGGAAACGGCAGGCTGGGATGGCGGTTACTATCGTCGTGGCTATTTCGATGACGGCACACCGCTCGGTTCGAACGAGAACTTCGAATGCCAGATCGATTCGATTGCCCAATCCTGGAACATCCTGTCCGGCGAAGGCGACCGGGCTCGTGGTGAAAAAGCCATGGATGCCGTTCTTGAGCGGCTGGTGGATGACGACAAGGGCATTATCCGGCTGTTTACACCGGCATTCGCCAAGTCGCCACGCGACCCCGGCTACATCCGGTCCTATCCGCCGGGCGTTCGCGAAAACGGCGGGCAGTATACCCATGCCGCGACGTGGGTTGTCCTGGCGCTGGCTGAAATGGGTCGTGGTGACGATGCGTGGCGTTGCTTCAACCTGCTCAATCCCGTCAACCACGCGCTGGACAAGGCTGCGAGCGACCAATACCGGGTCGAACCCTACGTGGTTGCTGCCGATATCTACGGCGAAGGACAACTGGCCGGACGTGGCGGCTGGAGCTGGTACACCGGCTCTGCGGGCTGGATGTACCGTGTCGCCATCGAAGGTTTGCTGGGGATCCGTGTCGCCAATGGTCACCTTTACGTGAAGCCCGCCTTGCCCTCGGCATGGGACGGCTTTACGGCTGAACTTGATCTTTCAGACACAAAATATCGCATTTCGGTCTCAAAACCGTCCAATGCGGAAGGCTACCTTGTCACTATCAACGGCACGGAGATCGCCAATCCCGACGAAGGATTCGCGATCGGCCAATAGTCACTCTTTTTTGAACCGACTCGAATTGACGCAGGCGGCCAAAAGGGGGAACCCTTTGGCCGCCTTCGCGTTTCAAGCCCGAACAGGAGAGAACCTGATGGCTCCCAATCTCAGGACAAATCCGTTGTCGACGGGAAAAACAGGCCCACAAGCGGGTGCCGGAGGGCGCGATACCAGACTCGACGTGCTGCGAGCGCTGGCGTTGATCGCAATCTTCATCAATCATGTACCAGGACAGATCTTCGAAAATCTGACGACCAAGAATTTTGGTTTCTCTGATTCGGCTGAGGCTTTTGTTCTGATTTCGGGTATCTCTATAGCGCTTGCCTACGGCGGGCGCTTCGTCGTGGGCAACAGGCTGGCGGCTTCCTACAAGGCTATTAGGCGGGCTGGAACGCTGTACATGGCCCACATGATCACAACGTTCATGACCATTGGCCTGTTCATCACCGGAGCCTGGCTGTTCAGCCGCCCCGGCCTTCTGTGCGAGATCAACATCCTGCCTGTACTGACCAACCTCACGGCAGGTATTCCATCGCTTCTGCTGCTGGGTCACCAGATCGGATATAACAACATCCTGCCCATGTACGGCGCATTGCTGTTGATGGTGCCTGCGATCCTCTGGCTCGAGGCGCTCAGCCCGAAGCTGTTGTTGCTGATTTCGGCAACCGTCTGGATGGCAGCCGGCGTCTACCAGATCGCGCCTCACAACTTCCTGCTTCCAGGCTTCTGGTTCCTTAATCCGCTGTCCTGGCAGTTCCTGTTCGTCATCGGCGTTGTCTGCATGATGCACGTTCGTCGCGGCGGAAAGCTGCCGCAGCATCCGGCGCTGTTTGGCCTCGCCGCCGGCTATGTCGCGCTGTCCTTCGTCTGGGTGACCTTCAAGCTCTGGGTTTTGGGCGAGTTCCTGGCCTCAACAGGACTGCCGCCGGTCATCATCGGCTTCGACAAGACATTCCTGTCGCTGCCGCGACTGCTGCATGTGCTGGCCTTGGCTTATCTGGTGATCAACATCCCCGCCATCTCGCGCTGGCTGCGTTTGTCTTCAGACAATCCTTTGACCGTGCTTGGCCGCCACTCGCTGAACATCTTTGCGGCCGGCACGATCCTGGCGATGACTGGTCAGGTGCTGCTTTATGTTACCAACAACGACCATGTCGTCGGCCCGCTGTTCGTCGTGTTCGGCATCGTCGTACAGTTTTATTATGCCGACCATCTGGAGACCAAGCGTCTCGCAGAGCGGAATCGGTCGCGGGGCATCACTCCCGCTGTAGCGATGGCTCTTCCAGCGAGGCGCGATCCGCGCTGATAATCAGCCGGCTCGAAACTCCTCGAGCTGGCGTTTTTGTTTTCCAGCCGCGTCGAAATTATCTGGGTCGAGCCAGGCTATGTAGGCCTTGCGCAATGCCGGCCATTCCTTATCGATGATTGAATACCAGGCCGTGTCGCGGTTCTCGCCCTTCACCACCAGATGCTGGCGAAAAATGCCCTCGAACTGAAAGCCAAATCGCTCGGCGGCGCGCTTTGAGGGGTCGTTGCGGTTGTTGCACTTCCACTCGTAGCGGCGGTAGCCGAGCGCGTCGAAGATATAGCTGGCAAACAGGAAGAACGCCTCGGTGGCTGCCGGCTTGCGGGAGACGAGCGGGCCCCAGTAGATATTGCCGATCTCGATCACTCCGGGTGCCGGTTCGATCCGCATCAAGGCCTGGCGCCCGGCGACTTTGCCGCTTACCTCGTCGATCAATGTGAAAAAGAGTGGATCATTGCTTGTTTCGGCATTGTCGAGCCATGGCTGGAAGGCCGCCCGGTTTTCCGGAGGATAATCCGGCAACCATGCAAACCGGCTGTCGATGTCTGATACCGCTGAGGCCTCGTACAGGCCATCGCCATGCTTCGCGGCATTGAGGGGCTCCAGGCGGACATAGCGGCCCTGGAGGATCTTGCGCTCCGGACGCGGGCGTGGCTGCCAGTTTTGTAAATTCTCGGACATGTAGCGCCTCCATGGTTGAGCTTGCGATTTCAACGATCGATAGCCTTTGCCATCCTACAAATCAATTTCGCCGTTAGCGTAGCCATGTCGCATAGTCGGAAACGAGCAGATGCAGCGGCGCCTCGTCCTCTTCTATGCCGGAAAAGCGCGACACGGCGGGATCATCGAAGATGTTATCCGTGGCATCGTCGTTGACAGTCGAGACTTCGGCGAAGAAGACATCACCGTCTTCAGCCCAGAAGGCATGCCAGTCACCAGGCATCAGCGTCACGCTCTCGCCGGGCGCAAGCCTTAGCTTTTCGCCGGCGGCAAGCGTCCGTAACAGGCCATCGCAGAAAACCTGCGTGCCCTTGGTGCGGTCGCAGTGCCCGTCGGTATCGCCGAACAGTTCGATCACCAGGGTGCCGCCACCGCGATTGATAATGTCCTCGGCCTTCAGCACATGGGTGTGGCTCGGTGTCACCTGGCCGTTGCGGGAAATCATCGCCTTCTCGGCGTAGAGCATCCCGCGTCCCTTCTGCAGATCCGCAAACCTGCCATTGCGGGCGGTGAACAGGAAGAGACCGGATCTGGAGAAATCCCCAAGCCCGAAGTCGGTGATATCCCAACCGAGGTTCGCATCGACGATATTGCCGATCTCGGCCTTGCGCGCCTGCATCTCGCTTGGCGACCACTTTGCAAAGGGCGGCAGGATGTACCCGAACGAGCGCATGAACGCCTCGGCATCGCGGATGATCCTGTTGATTTCGCTGCGTTTCATCGATGCTGTCATAGTGTGTCTCCGCCTGCCTGATGATTACTTGACGCCGATGCCGGCGGTCAGGCCGCCGTCGATGCGGTGGTCGGAGCCGGTGATGAACGCCGCCTTGTCGGAGGCAAGGAAGGCCGCCAAGGCCGCCACCTCTTCCGGTTCGCCGATACGACCGAGCGGATGGGCTTCGCCGAAGCGACGGAACGCATCGTCTATATCGACATCCGGCCCGCCGAACGTCCGGGCTGCGAGTTCGAGGATGGGCGTGCGCACCGACCCCGGACTGATCGAGACAACGCGGATCCGGTCAGCGGCAAAATCCAGTGCCATGGCGCGCGTCATCGCGTGGATTGCACCCTTGGACGCCACATAGGCGGAGACGCCTTGCTGGCAGGCGTGACCCTGGACGCTGGACAGGTTTACAATCGCCCCGCCGCCGCGTTTGCGCATCTCCGGCACGCCAAACTGCGCGGTGAGGTGGATCGAGCCGACATTCACCGCCATGCAGCGCATGAAGGTCTCGAAGGATGTCTCCGTCGCATCGCCATAGGGGTGAACGGCTGCCGCGTTGACGATGATATCGAGGCCGCCGAAGCGGGATACGGTTTCCGTCACGGCGGTGCCTACCATCTCTGGGATAGAGGCATCTGCGGTGAGGACGATAAGCGACAGCTGTTCGGCGTCTGCCAAGCCTTGCAGCTCGATATTTGCCGCCGCGTCGATCCCGACGGCTGCGACCGCTGCCCCCTCGCGGGCGAGATGCAGGGCCACGGCGCGGCCAATGCCGGTGGTTCCTGTGACGAGCGCTACCTTGTTACTAAACTCTGGCATTATCGGCGTCCTTTACGCGGCATGCTGCGATTGGCGTGCGGCGTCGCTCGCGGCGCCTCGGGAATGAATTGAAGACCGGCGTCGAGATGTCGGTCCATATGGTAGGAAAAGGCGATACGGTTGCGATGGCGCAGGGCGGCAACAATGTCCGCATGCTCGCCGACGACGGCTTCCAGCGTCAGCCGCTGCGATTTGCCGGCCATCATCAGGCGCTGGATGACCGGCCGCAACATGCCGTAGGTTTCCGACAGCGTGCGGTTGCCGGCGGCATCGACCAACAGGGTGTGAAACTGGAAATCGCGCTCGGAGGCCTGCTCGGCGTTTTCGGATGTAAGGATGGTCTGGTTGAGCGCGTCCATTTCATCCAGCATTCCGGGCGTCAGGCGTTGCATGAGCGGGTCGAACAGGTTCATCTCGGTCAGCCGGCGATAGCCCTGGATATCGCGAAAGGCATCGACCGACACATCCATCGCGAATGCGAACAGCCGCTGCATGGCGTGCTGATGCTGGTCGGTGAGAACGGCGCCGATCTTTTGTCGCGATTCGGCGACGCCATAGGCTTTTAGCGTCCGGAATGCTTCGCGCACGGTATTGCGGCTGGAGGCGAACTGCACGGCCAGTTCCGCTTCTCCCGGCAAGATGTCGCCGACGCCCATGCCGCGCTCGCGGATCATCTCGCGGATCTGGCGGACCACGTCGTCGACGGCCGAAGCCCTGCTGCCGTCCTCCATCCTTGTCCCTCACTCCTCGCCGTTAACAAGATTATTATGTTGGGCTTAAAGGCGCAATATGCGATCTCGACTTGTCATTTGAAATATTCTTGCTTTAATTGCCCAACATTACATGGAGGATGACATGCTGGAAAGTTGGCGCTGGTTCGGGCCGGAAGATCCCGTGACCCTATCTCACGCACGGCAGGCGGGCGCACATGGCGTCGTGACGGCGTTACATCACATCTATGACGGTCGCGTCTGGACGCCGGACGATATCGCGGAGCGGATGGCGCTGGTGAAAAAGGCCGGGATGGTCTGGTCGGTCTGCGAATCCATTCCGGTCAACTCCGCTATCAAGCTGCGCAATCAGAACTGGCGGCGTTATGTCGATGCCTGGAAAGAGAGCCTCGCCAATCTCGGCAAAGGTGGCGTTCCCGTCGTCTGCTACAATTTCATGCCGGTCGTTGACTGGACGCGCACGAACCTGCTCTTTCCGACCGAGGCGGGAGGCTTTGCGCTACGCTTCGACATGGTGGATTTTGCCGCTTATGACCTGTTTGTGCTGAAGCGGCGCGGGGCAGAAGACAGCTATGCGGTCGATATCATCGAGGCTGCCCGCCTCCGTCATGAGGCGATGACGGATACTGACATCCTGACGCTCGAGAAGAACATCATTGCCGGCCTGCCGGGTGGAGAGGACAGCCACACCCGCGAAACCATTCGCGGCCAGATTGCTTCCTATGACGACCTTTCCTCGGATGACATGCGCGCCAATCTGGTCGAGTTCCTGCGCGAGGTCGTGCCGGTCGCGGCAGAAAATGGCGTCAGGCTGGCGATCCATCCCGACGATCCGCCGTTTTCACTGTTCGGCCTGCCGCGCGTTGTCTCACAGGCCGAGGATATCCAGACCCTTCTCGATGCCGTCGATGAACCCGCCAACGGCATCACGCTATGCGCCGGCTCCTACGGCTCGCGCGCCGGCAACGATGTGGTCGGCCTCGCATCCCGTTTCGCCGAGCATATTCATTTCGCCCACTTGCGAAACGTCAGCAAGGAAGCAGACGGGTCCTTCGTCGAATCCGAACATCTCGGCGGCGACGTCAACATGGTGTCGCTGATTTCCGTGCTGCGCGGCGAGGAGCGTCGGCGCCTGGCCACCGGGCGCAGCGACTGCGTCATTCCGATGCGTCCCGACCATGGGCATCTGCTGATCGACGACCAGGAGAAAATCGTCAATCCGGGCTATTCCTGCATCGGACGGCTGAAGGGGCTGGCGGAGCTTCGAGGCGTGATTGCAGCGGTCGACCAATTGCAGGGCGCACCGTCCCCCGTGGCCTGATAGAGAGACCGGCGACGGCACCGCTTGCCCGACGGGCGGTGCCGTTTGCGGCCGGTCAACGCCCCGATGTCGTTCACGAAAGCGGGTGGCTCAAGATTGGTGCAATCGGCGATCTGCACTCCGCATAGCCATACGAATTGGCTTATACAATCCACCACGATCCAGTAATCTGGTGGTTGATTCATCGCCAATCGTGGATACCGTCAATGGACAAGAAAACACCCCGTTCCGTTCCGACCCCGTTGCCGGACGACGTGCCGCTGCGCTCGCGCGCCTGGTTCGACAATCCGCAAAATCCGGACATGACGGCCCTCTATCTCGAGCGCTACATGAACTTCGGCCTCAGCCTCGACGAGCTGCAGTCGGGGCGGCCGATTATCGGTATCGCGCAGACTGGCTCGGACCTGTCGCCCTGCAACCGCCACCATCTGGAGCTCGCCAAGCGCGTCCGCGAGGGCATCCGCGACGCCGGCGGCATCGCCATCGAATTTCCGGTCCATCCGATCCAGGAGACCGGCAAGCGGCCGACGGCCGGACTTGATCGCAACCTGTCCTATCTCGGGCTCGTCGAAGTGCTCTATGGCTACCCGCTGGACGGCGTGGTGCTGACAATCGGTTGCGACAAGACGACGCCGGCCTGTCTGATGGCGGCGGCCACGGTCAATATTCCGGCCATCGCGCTCTCCGTCGGCCCGATGCTGAACGGCTGGTTTCGCGGCGAGCGCACGGGCTCCGGCACCATCATCTGGAAGGCACGCGAGCTTCTGGCCAAGGGTGAAATCGACCAGAAGGGGTTCCTGAAGCTCGTTGCTTCCTCGGCGCCGTCGACCGGCTATTGCAACACCATGGGCACGGCGACGACGATGAATTCGCTGGCCGAAGCGCTAGGCATGCAGTTGCCCGGTGCAGCCGCGATCCCGGCCCCCTACCGCGATCGCCAGGAGATCTCCTACGAGACGGGCCTCAGGATCGTTGAGATGGTTCGCGAAGACTTGAAACCGTCGGATATCCTCACCCGTGAAGCCTTCGTCAATGCGATCAAGGTGAATTCTGCCATCGGCGGCTCGACCAATGCGCCGATCCATCTGAACGCGCTCGCCCGGCATATCGGCGTCGCGCTCGATATCGACGACTGGCAGACCCACGGCGAGGATGTTCCCCTGCTGGTCAACCTGCAGCCGGCCGGCGAATATCTGGGCGAGGATTATTATCACGCCGGCGGCGTGCCGGCCGTGATGGGCGAGCTTATCAAGCACGGCCTGCTCGACACCCATGCGATGACCGTGAATGGCCGCACTGTCGGCGAGAACTATTCGAACTCCAGGACAGAAGACGAAAAGGTCATCCGCCCGTTCGAGCGTCCCTTGAAGGAGCGAGCCGGTTTCCGGGTGTTGCGAGGCAATCTGTTCTCATCGGCGATCATGAAAACCAGCGTCATCTCGCCGGAATTCCGAGCGCACTATCTCTCCAATCCCGAAGATCCGGATGCGTTTACCGGCCGGGCGATCGTCTTCGACGGGCCTGAGGATTATCATGCGCGGATCGACGATCCGGCGCTCGCGATCGACCTCAAGAGCATCCTGTTCATGCGCGGTGCCGGTCCCATCGGCTATCCCGGCGCCGCCGAGGTCGTCAACATGCGGGCGCCCGATTATCTGCTGAAGCAGGGTATCAACTCATTGCCCTGCATCGGTGATGGACGCCAGTCCGGCACGTCAGGCTCGCCGTCGATCCTCAATGCCTCACCGGAAGCCGCAGCCGGCGGTACGCTGGCCCTGCTGCGCACCGGTGACATCGTGCGTATCGATCTCAACAAGGGATCGGCCAATATCCTTGTCGATGATGAGGAACTGGCATCAAGGCGCCGGGCGCTCGAGGCCGCCGGGGGCTATGCCTATCCCGACAGCCAGACGCCGTGGCAGGAAATACAGCGCGCCTATGTCGGTCAGCTGGAAACCGGCGCGGTGCTCGAGCCGGCGGTCAACTACCAGCGTATCGCCCAGACGAAGGGAATTCCGCGGGATAATCACTAAGCCTGCAGCGGGTAGCCATCGCTGTCCAATTTTCATCCGCACAGGCTGTCTTGCCTCGTGGATGACTTGTCGTGCCGAACTCCCAAACCTCTCCCACAAAGGAAACATCCGTGAACAGGTTCAAATTCTCCAGCATGGCGCTCGCCGCCCTGTTGCTTTCCGGTGCTACCGATGCCGCTGATTTTGCGGTCATGCCGTTGAAGGACGGCGATAGTTTCACCGGCTGCCTGGCGCAGAACATAGATGCCGGAGTTGGGCTTCTCGCCGTCGGCGACAAGGTCGTGCTGTTTGCCAATTCGCCCAAGTTCACCATTGCCAAAGGCGATGCGGTGAAAGGTACGTGGTCTGTGGATGGCGGGGCTCCGACGGATTTCTCCTCGACCGCCGATACCGACGCCACCGCCACCATTGACGTGCCGAACACGACCGAGGCCGTCACGGCGTTGACGACGGGCAAGACGCTCGCGGTCAAGGCCAATGCCAGCAGCGTCGAGTTTCCGCTCGAAGGTGTCGAGAAGGCATTCATGGGCCTGACCGAGTGCATGCAGACCCAGAAGGCGCCGGAGTAATTCCGGCCTATCCTGCAAGCCAGACATCGGTGGCCGCCTCGAGCGGCCACTTTTCAAATCGGCGTGCGGCCGGTTAGCCGATCGACATCAGGCTGGCATTGCCGCCGGCGGCTGTCGTGTTGATGCTGGTCGAGACCTCTTCCAGCAGCCAGTGCAGGCAATAGCTGTCGGGTTTGTCTGACAGCTCCAGGCTCGATGCGGCCTGGACAATGATCAGCGGCCCCGGCAGCTGGGCGATCGCGGTATTGGTAGCCCGGATACGCTCAGCCTCGCCTTCGATCAGCGCACCTGCAAACGGCCCCGATGCTGTCCAGTTCGGACTGAAGGAAAACCTGGACGAAACGCTGGCTGGCAAGCCCTCCAGTGCTGCTTCCAACCCGGTCGATGCGTCGATGATGGCGTTGTTACCGGTGGCGAGCACAGCGGATAGCTGCCCATAGAGCCCATCCGCCGTCTCCGGCATCAGCAGGATCGTTCCGCGCGGGTGCAGGGCGTAGAGGTTACGCTCGCCAACCGGGCCGGCAAGTTCCGATATCAGGCCGAGCGCGGACCAAAGGCCGCTCTCGCGGGCAGCGCTGCCGATCGCCTTGGCGTCTTTTCCATCCAGCCATTTGGCGAAATCGAGCAGCGCCGGATCGGTGTGGACAGAGCTGTGCTGCGGGGGCACTGGAGGTGTCGAGACCAAGCGGCCGAGATAGAGCGGACCGCCGGCCTTGGGGCCGGTGCCGGATAGCCCTCTGCCGCCAAACGGCTGCACGCCGACGACAGCGCCGATGATGTTGCGGTTGACATAGAGATTGCCAGCTTTGACGCGGCTTGTCACATGGGCGATGGTTTCGTCCAGTCGCGTGTGCAGGCCAAAAGTCAGGCCGTAGCCTGTGGCGTTGATATCGTCGATCAGCCGGTCGAGATCGTCGCGCCGATAGCGCAGCACGTGCAGTACGGGGCCGAAGACCTCCTGCTTCAGGTCCGACAACTGGCGGAGTTGGATGATCGTCGGCGGAACGAACGTGCCGTTTGCGGTTTCTGCTGTCAGGGCGAGCTGCTCGACGTTGGCGCCGATGTCGCGCATGGCGTCGATATGCTTTTCGATATTGCTTTTTGCTTCGGCCGTGATCACCGGACCGATGTCGACAGCCAGGCTGTCGGTGCGGCCGATGACGAGTTCGTTGAGGGCGCCTTTCAGCATGTCGAGCACGCGGTCAGCCACCTCATCCTGCAGGCAGAGGACGCGCAACGCCGAGCAGCGCTGGCCGGCGCTGTCGAAGGCTGAAGCGATGACGTCGGCGACCACCTGTTCGGCAAGGGCCGAACTGTCGACGATCATGGCGTTCTGACCGCCTGTTTCGGCGATAAAAGGAATTGGCTTGCCATTCTCCGAGAGGCGGTTTGCGAGCTCAGCCTGGATCAGCCGGGCGACATCCGTCGAGCCGGTGAACATGACGCCGGCAATAGCGTCGTCTCCAACCAATGCGGCACCGACCCTGCCATCGCCGGGCAGCAATTGCAGGGCATCTGCCGGAATGCCTGCCTGATGCAGGATACGCACCGCTTCGGCGGCAATGAGCGGCGTCTCTTCGGCAGGCTTTGCCAGCACCGGATTACCCCCCACCAGGGCCGCTGCAATCTGACCGGCAAAAATCGCCAATGGAAAATTCCACGGGCTGATGCAGACAATGGGGCCCAGCGCGTGGTGCGCAAGGCCAAGGGTGCGGTTGGCCTGCTCGGCGTAATACCGCAGGAAATCGATCGCTTCCCGCACTTCACCGATGGCGTTCGGCAGGGATTTGCCGGCCTCGCGCATGATCAGTCCCAAAAGGTCCGGCATCCGCTGCTGCAGCAGGTCGGCGGCGCGTAACAGGCACGCGGCACGTTCGGCCGTTGGCGTGGCGCTCCAGGATGCGGTGGCGGCAGTGGAGAGAGCGACGGCCTGCTTTACGTCCGCGTCGGTCGCCTCTGTGACGGTGCCGACGATGTCGTTGATGTCGGCGGGGTTGCGGACCGGCAAAGCGGGATTGCCGTTGTCGCGCGGCGGAACTGCGGTCCATTCGACTTTCGTGCCTTCGCGCAGCACGCTCGACAATTCGGACAACGTGGTTTCGTCTGAGAGATCGAGCCCGGCGGAGTTGCGACGTTCGCCGTAGAGATCGGCAGGGCGCTTGATCTGCTCATGACGGGCGCCGACTGTTGGCATTGCGCGGACGATTTCGACGGGATCGGCCGTCAGTTCGTCGATGGAAATGGCCGGATCGGCGATTCGGTTGACGAAGGAGGAATTGGCGCCGTTTTCGAGCAGCCGCCGGACGAGGTAGGCGAGCAGTGTTTCATGAGTGCCGACAGGAGCGTAGATGCGGCACGGCCGGTCGAGATTGCTGCTGCCGACGACCTCGTCATAGAGCGGCTCTCCCATGCCATGCAGGCACTGGAACTCATAGTCGCCGACCTTGAAGGCGGATCCGGCCATGGCGTGGATCGTTGCCAGTGTCTGGGCATTATGGGTAGCGAACTGTGGAAACACGCAGTCTTTCGATGCCAGCAGCTTTTTCGCGCAGGCGATATAGGAGACGTCTGTGTAGATCTTGCGGGTATAGACCGGGAAATCAGCAAGACCGTCGACCTGCGCGCGCTTGATTTCGGCATCCCAGTAGGCACCCTTGACGAGACGAACCATGATGCGGTGCTTGGCCCGCTCTGCGAGATCGATGATGAAATCGAGCACAGCGGGGCAGCGTTTGCCATAGGCCTGGACGACGAAGCCCATGCCGTTCCAGCCGGATAGATCGGGATCGAGGCGCAGGGCTTCGAGCAGGTCGAGCGACAGTTCGAGGCGATCGGCCTCCTCCGCGTCAATGTTGAGGCCGATATCGTAGCCTTTTGCAATGAGAGCGAGCTTTTTGACGGCCGGCAGCAGTTCGGTCATGACGCGAGTGCTCTGGGCGCGCGAATAGCGCGGGTGCAGGGCTGACAGCTTTATGGAGATGCCCGGGCCGCTATAAATGCCGCGGCCGGCGGATGCCTTGCCGATGGCATGGATGGCATTCTCGTAGTCGGCAAAATAGCGTTTCGCATCGGCTGCCGTCGTCGCGGCTTCTCCCAGCATGTCGTAGGAATAGCCGAAACCTCTGGCTTCCAGCGCACGCGAGCGGCGCAGCGCCTCGTCGATGGTTTCGCCGGTGACGAACTGCTCGCCCATCATCCGCATGGCCATGTCGACGCCGCGGCGGATAACCGGTTCGCCGGCCCGGGCGATCAGCCGCGTCAGCGCCGCAGACAGGCCGGGATCGTTGACGGTGGACGTCAGCTTGCCGGTGACGACGAGGCCCCAGGTGGCGGCATTGACGAAGAGCGAGCGACCACCGCCGATGTGCGAGCGCCAGTCGCCATTGGCGATCTTGTCGCGGATCAGTGCGTCACGCGTGGCAGTATCCGGAATACGCAGCAGCGCCTCGGCAAGGCACATGAGAGCCACGCCCTCCTGGCTGGAGAGCGAATATTCATGCACCAGGCCCTCGACGCCGGAGCCTTTATGCTTGGCGCGCAGGGCGACGATCAGCTTAGTAGCGGTCTGTCTAGCGGTAGTGCGGATATCTTCGGGCAGAGTTGCCGCTTCCACCAGTCGCGGTACACATTCCATTTCCGGAATGCGATAGGCCGCTGTAATCGCCCGGCGCAGGGGTGTGGGTGGAGAAATGGGTGGGGCGAAATCCGCGAATATCGGCATGCTGCCAGCGGTTTCGACGGTCTTCTCGGGAACGGCTGTCTGCATCGCGGTCATCCCTGCCAAATGCGTGATTTCACGTGAATCGTTTATAGCATTGTGGCCGAAGTCGATCTGCCCTTATAGTCGCCCACGATATTGCAGTTTCTCTGATTATTTGTAATTTTATGGTGAAATCGATGCCTAATGAGACCAGTGGTGGTGAAATTGATCATTTCGACCGAAAAATCATGGATGCGCTTGTCGAAGACGGGCGGATGACCATTACGGACCTGTCGAAAAGGGTAGGTCTTTCCAAAACACCCTGCCAAGTGCGACTGAAACGGCTGATGGAAGACGGCTATATTCTTGGCTTCCATGCCAGGCTCGATCCGCAAAAACTCGGCCTCGATCACATCGCCTTCGCCGAGGTGAAGCTGTCCGATACGCGCGAGAAGGCGCTGGAGGAATTCAACAGCCGGGTCGCGAAGATCAAGGAAGTCGAGGAGTGCCATATGATTGCCGGCCAGTTCGACTATCTGCTGAAGGTCCGTACATCGGACGTCAGGAAATACCGGCAGGTGCTCGGCGAGAAGATTTCAAGTCTGCCGCATGTCGCGAGTACATCGACCTTCGTGGTGATGCAGGCGATCAAAGAGAGCGGCATCTGATGCGCTCGAATTCCCCTAGCCTATGGCGATGAGCAGGCCTTTACCGGATGTCTCGACGACAATATCCGTCATCCTTGCGCCCGAGAGATCCACTGTGTCGTGTTGCAGCAGCGCGATCTCTTGCGAACCTATGCGGAATGCCATCGGCGCCAGCGCAAACAGAAACGAGGTCTGGGACATTGCTTCCGATTGCGGCAGGTCGGAGGCCTCGATCCTTTTGACAGAATGAGCAATACCGCGTCTCGCCATCACATTCAGATCGGCGATCGGGCCATCCCGCAGGCGCCCGGAGGTCACAGTGTCGCCCGGAAAACCATAGGGCGCGGTGTTTTGGTCGAGCATCGCCGGCGCGCGGCCCTCGACCGCAAGCTCAATGGCATCGCCGTGGATAACCGTGAGGATGCGGTCTATCGCCGGAAAGCGTGAGAAAGGACCGTCGGAGGCGACGGTTGCCATGCTGATCCGCCAGTCGAAATCGGCGTTCGGCACAGCCGATGCAAAGACCGCGATTTCCAGCGTTTCCCCGCCGCCGTTTTTCCAGGGCATCCGCTTGTAGTCGCTGAGACGAAGGACGGTCATGCTGACCCCATGGTTCTGTTCATCGGCTAATGTCTATAAGATTGTACGGTGCTCACGCCGTTGCACTCAAGGGGCGGAAGACACCTGCGAACTGATAGCGGTCGCCGGGATGAATGATTTCAGCAAACGTCACGGTGCGGCCGCTCTGCCAGGTCTGGCGGGACAGCACGAGGCAGGGCTCTCCCTTCTGCATATCGAGGGTTTTTGCCGTGCTGCTGTCGGCCGCAACTGCCCGGATGACGTGCCGGGCCTCCGACCATGGGACCTGTTCAAGCAGCCAGCTGCCGGGCGGTTTGGTCTCGAAGGTTTCGAAGCGCGCGCGCGGCACAGTGTCCAGCATGATGACCCGATGCTCGATAGCATGCGGCTTGTGATCAACGATGTGAAGGCAGGTGAGGCGCAACAGTTCCTTGCCGGCCTCCTCGCAGAGTTTCAGGGCCTCCGACGGGCCAAGGCGCTCGATCTTGCTGGACAGGATCCGAAATGTGTAGTCGTGCCCGGCAGTCCGGGCATCCGCGCCGATATCCTGGATTTCCATGACGGTCCGGTCGATCTGCGGCGGTGCGACGAAGGAGCCGGCGCGGCGCTTGCGCAGGATCATGCCGCGGTCGGCAAGTGCCGTAAGCGCCTTGTTGACGGTCATCCGCGAGCAACCGTACTCCCGTTCCAGCTCGTGTTCGAACGGGATGCGCTGGCCCGGCTGCCAGGTGCCGTCCATGATCTTGGTTTCGATGTCGTCGTAAATGCTCTGATGGATGGACTTCAATACAATCCCCGGTCCGCAGTGCAGCGATCGCCATGCGCGACCGATGCTCGTGCCGCTATCGAACGCAAGCGGCGTCACCTCTGTTCGGTTTGTATATGCTTTTGAAAAAAACTCCACATTTTAGCAGAGCTGCGATTTGCCATATCGCTGCCGCGAAAAATCTGCCAAAAGCCACCCGTCCGAAAGGGCAGGGCGCGATCGCTATCAGCTTTAGGGTAGGATCGGGCGGGTAGATTGACGTCTCTCCTGCTGCTGCGAAACGACGTGGCCGTCCCTAAAAGCTTCCCCAATTCAAAGTTTGCCCCATCAACCGATCTTTAGATCGATCGGCTCCTGCAGGTGGCGCGCGACGTAATCCTGTATCTGGCGAACGATCTGGGCGGCGTGATCGATGGCCAGCCTGTCGGCGCGCTCGACATCGCCCGTCTCGATGGCGGCAATCATCTCCTCGTGCTCATCGACATACTGGCGGGGCAGACGATCGTCGAAGGTGGAATAATAGAGCCTGAGGATGCGCCGGCCCTCGTCGAGCAGCCGGGCAAAGAAATTGGTATAGTAGGCATTTCCGCCGAGTTCGGCGATCGCTACGTGAAATTCCCGATTGGCCTCAATCATCGCAAAGGCATCGCGCGCCTCGACGGCAGCGGCGAACTGCTGCTGATGGGCACGGATTTTCGCCATGGCTGCAGGTTTGCCACGCAGCGCAGCCCCACGGGTGGTGACGCGGTACATCAGCGCCAGCGCTTCGAAATATGTCGGCAGCGTTGCAAAATCTATGGTGGCGACGATGGTGTTACGGTTCGGCAGCGTCGTAACAAAGCCATCGGCTGCCAGGCGCAGAAGCGCTTCGCGGATGGGTGTGCGCGACATCTTGAAGCGCTCGGACAATCGTACCTCATCAAGCGGACTGCCGGGAGCCAGCACCATGGCTAGAATTTCACCGCGCAGCGCGGCATAGACGCTCTGCGTGCCGGAACCGCGCACGCGCGTCGTTTCCTCGCTGTCGTCTGTCTCGGTCTTTGCCATCAAGGCCTCGATTTTATGTTCAGGGTCTGGAGCGACATATAGCGGGCAACTGATTGCAATGCCAATTGCGTCCACTGATCATGCGTGATTTCGTTACTGCTGCGGCGTGGCGAGCGGCACTTCGAGAATTTCTCGGTTGCACGAAAACTGGGTCGAATTTTTCACAGGAAGCATGTTGGAGAGAACGCCCCCCTTTGTCGGGGCTGTCATCGACCCTATGATCGCGCAGCGGCGCCATACGGCAGCTGTGTTCGTTACGCGGAGGGATGTCATGGGGTCTGAAATTGTTCAGCAAAAGGGACTGGTGGCTTATCGATGACGACTGGAAAAAAGCATATCGTCCTCAATGCCTTCACCATGAACTCGGTGGGTCATATCAACCATGGCCTGTGGACCCATCCGCGCGACCGGTCCGTCGAGTATAAGACGTTGGACCATTGGACATCGCTCGCCAAGACCCTGGAGCGCGGCCTGTTCGATGGGGTCTTCCTGGCCGATATCCTTGGCGTCTATGACGTCTACGATAGCTCTGTGGACCTGACGCTGCGCGAAGCGATCCAGTTGCCGCTCAACGATCCTTCGCTGCTGATATCCGGCATGGCTGCGGTCACCAGGAATCTGGGGTTCGGGGTGACGGTCAACGTCAATGCCGAGGCGCCCTATCTTTTCGCGCGCCGTATGTCGACGCTCGACCATCTCACCGGCGGGCGGATCGGCTGGAATATCGTCACCGGTTATCTCGACAGCGCTGCGCGGGCGCTCGGCCAGGACGCTCAAGCAGCTCACGACTCACGCTACGACAGCGCGGACGACTACCTCGAGGTACTCTACAAGCTCTGGGAAGGCAGCTGGGCCGACGACGCAGTCCGGGCAGACCGCGAAGCCCGCATCTACGCCGATCCGTCAAAAGTGCATGCCGTCAGCCACGCCGGGCCTTTTTACCAGATGAGCGGCTATCATCTCAGCGAGCCGTCGATCCAGCGGACGCCTGTCATCTACCAGGCAGGGACGTCGGGGCGAGGGCGGCAATTTGCGATCCGTCATGCCGAATGCGTTTTCATCACCGCGACCGACAAGGCGGCTGCACGCAAGACGTCGCGCCTGCTGCGAGAGGAACTGGTGGCAGCCGGGCGACGCGCCAACGACATCAAGATCCTTGTCGGCATCACGGTCGTTGCCGAACGCACATCAAAGGCGGCTCAGGAAAAATATGCGGACTATCTGCGCTATGCCAACCCGGAGGCCGGTCTGGCGCATTTTTCGGCAAGCACCGGCATCGATTTTTCCCGCTATGGGCTGGATGAAAACATTGCCTATGGCGGCCCGTCCAATGCCAGCCAATCTGCGGCGCAGGTTGCCCAGCAACGCGGCTGGACGAGACGGCAGTTGCTCGCTGAAATGACAATTGGCGGACGCTATCCGACCATCGTCGGTGATGGATCGGAGGTTGCCGACGAACTCCAGGACTGGATCGTCGAAGGTGAGATCGACGGCTTCAACCTGACGCGGACGGTGATGCCGGAGAGCTACGAGGATTTCATCGAATACGTGGTGCCGGCGCTGCAGGATCGCGGCATCTACAAGACGGAATACGCGGAAGGATCGTTGCGAAACAGGCTGTTCGGCGAGGGCAACCGCCTTCCATCGCGGCACGCGGGGGCGTCTTTTCGAAGCCTGTAATCAGCAAACCGATATACAAAAAAGGCCGGAAGAAGATCATCCTTCCGGCCTTTTCGATTTTGTATGATGTTAAGCCCTTAGGCGGCTTCGTGGGTGGTGTGTGCCTTGCGGACTTCTTCGTCCGTGAGGATGCCGCTGGCCCGCAGCAGGGCTGCGAAGCGGCCGTTGCTCTTGCTCAGATCGTCGAAGCTGCCATTTTCCACGACCCGGCCATTTTCCAGGAAGAGGACGATATCGGCTTCGCGGACCGTCGAAAGGCGGTGGGCGATGATGAACGTCGTGCGGTTCTGGCGCAGGTTGTCGATGGCCGCCTTGACGCGGTTTTCTGTTTCAACATCCAGCGCGCTGGTGGCTTCGTCGAGGACCAGGATAGGTGCGTCCTTGAGGATGGCGCGGGCGATGGCAATCCGCTGGCGTTCGCCGCCGGAGAGCTTGTTGCCGCGTTCGCCCACCCGGGTGTCGTAGCCGTCGTCGCGTGTCTCGATGAAGTCGGCGGCAGCAGCAGCATTGGCGGCTTCCATGACTTGCTCGATCGTCGCATCTTCACGGCCCAGGCGAATGTTGTCGCTGATCGAGCGGTTCAGCAGACCGGCATCCTGGAAGACCGTCGCAATGCTGCGGCGCAGCGACTTGCGGGTGACCTTGGAGATATCCGTGCCGTCGACGAGGATCTGGCCGACCTGTGGGTCGAAGACGCGCTGGAGCAGGTTGACGAGCGTCGTCTTGCCGGCGCCGGTTGGGCCGACGATTGCAACCGTCTGGCCAGCCTTTACCGTGAAGTTGACGTCGTGCAGGCCCTGCGAGCTTTCGCCACCGAAGCCGAACGAGACGTTGCGGAACTCGACATCACCCTTGACGTCCTTGATCTCGGCCAGGCCTGCTGCTTCTTCACGCTCACGGACGGAGTCTTCCAGGGCGTAGAAGTCGACCAGCTTGGCACGGGCTTCGAAGATCTGCGTGGCGAACATGCGCATCTGGTCGAGACGGCCGATCAAGAGGTTGGCAAAGCCGATGAAGGCAATGACGTCGCCGACGCGCAGGCTACCGGCCTGGACCAGGGTGGTGCCGATGATCAGGATGATCATCATGGCAATGGTCGAGGCCATGCGGTTCAGGGCGCTGGCAAGTGCCCACCAGTCGAGAACAGGATACTGGGCAGCCAGCAGACGGTCGGCAAATGCCTTCAGCGAACGGGTTTCAGCTTCGATGCGGTTGTAGCTGTGCAGCACGGAGACGTTGCTGATCGAGTCGCTGACATGCGAAAATACCGTGTGATAGTGATCTTCGACAGAAGCCTGACCATCCTTGGTGCGGCTCATGACGACACGGCCGATCAGCCAATATGCAACGCCGAGCACGCCGAGCACTGCAGAAAGACGGATGTCCATCGAGATCGCGGTCGGGATGAGCAGAGCCAGTGCGACGACCGTCGACAGGTGGTTGCGCATGAATTCCAGCCACAGGCCGAACAGCGTTTCGCAGGCACGCAGCAGGGTGTGCAGGGCAGCGGACGTGCCGTGCTTGCTGTGCCACGACAGCGGCATGGAAATGATGCGACCAAAAGCTTCGGTCAGCAGCGTGGCGCGGCGGCCGTGCGCCAGGCGGTCGGCTTCACGCGCGACCACCACGAAGGCGATCGTGTTGAATACGGCGAAGGCGCCCCACATGATGAGGATCGGCTGAACCGGTGCCTTGGAAGACATTGCATCGATGATCTTGCCGAACAGGATTGGCTCAACGATGGTGATTGCGGCAAGCACGATGTTTGCGAGCACGACAAAAGAAACGCGGAGCCGGTAGGCGGCAAGATATTGCAAAGCTCTTGCGTAAACTCTTAAAAGCGACACGTCGATACCTCTTGTGCATCTGCGAATTCCGATGTTGTGAGCTTTACGATTTGCTACCTGAACCGGCGATTAACGAATCCTGACAAGGCGTTATCGGCACCATTTTCGTCGCTTTGGACCACTCCGCGACCAGCGATAAACCGGTTCTCCGAGGTCCCTCCATTCGGTCAGTCTTGCTGTTTTGCAGGCCCTCTCGCCCGGCATGACTTACCTTTGATCGATACGCGAAAATTCGCGGGTGACGCCTCCCGCATTTCCTGCAAAAATGAGGGGGTTAATTGCATGGGCTAAGTGTTGTTACCGCGCCTGACGATGGCGGCGCGGCTGCCGCACCCGGGCGCCAGGGGGTATTTGTGAATATTAATTGCCTACTTCAACTGCTGGTTATTTTCGAGGAGTGCCGCACTGTAGAAGCCGTCGTTACCGAACTGGAACGCGTGGTTCATTCTTACAAATTTGCCTATTATGGTTTGCTTAAGCAGCCGAAACCAAGCGCCGATCCCATGAGTCTCGTGCTGGCCGGCAAGTGGCCCGATAAATGGGCGCCGCTCTACATCGCCAAGAAATACGTGCTGATCGACCCAACCGTCCGCTATCTGGCGCGCGCCCAGCGCCCATTTCGCTGGCGAGATACCATTGCCGTATTTCGCGCCGATCCGCATCGCCGGCGGATGGAGCAGATGATGATGGATGCCCGGAATCACGGAATGCTGGACGGCTACATCTTTCCCATCCACGGGCGTAACGGCTTGCTCGGCACGATGACGCTCGGTGGCGACGTTATTGATCTTTCGCCGATCGAGATCAGCCTTTTCAATGCCGTCGCCTCCAATGCCTTCTGGAAAATCCTCGAGTTGCGGAACGAAGCCGAAGCGCTCGAGCGAGGCCTGGAGGTCGATATCCAGATGACGCGGCGGGAAATGGAGATTCTCAACTATCTCGCAGAAGGTCTGACCTCGATGGAGATCAGCAAACTGCTCAAGATCTCCAATCATACTGTCGACTGGTACATGAATGGCATCCAGGACAAGATGAAGGCCAAAAACCGCCAGAACATCGTCGCTTTAGCTTTCCGGTATGGCTTAATCGTCTAATCAAGAAATTTGATTTGCAGGCTCGCGGGGAAATTGAACTTCTTGTGACAAGGCGCTAAGAATTTTCTTCGCGGGTGCAACATGCCCGTTTCGACCCCGAGGAGATCGCCTTGCCCATTTCCAAAATCCTGGTTGCAAACCGTTCAGAGATCGCGATCCGCGTATTCCGCGCCGCCAACGAACTAGGCATTAAGACGGTGGCCATCTGGGCCGAGGAGGACAAGCTCGCGCTGCACCGCTTCAAGGCTGACGAGAGCTACCAGGTCGGCCGCGGCCCGCATCTTGCCCGTGATCTAGGCCCCATCGAAAGCTATCTGTCGATCGAGGAAATCATTCGCGTCGCCAAGATGTCCGGTGCTGATGCCATCCATCCAGGCTACGGCCTGCTGTCGGAAAGCCCGGAATTTGTCGATGCCTGTAAAGAGGCCGGGATCATCTTCATCGGCCCGACAGGCGATACCATGCGGCGCCTCGGCAACAAGGTCGCCGCCCGCAACCTCGCCATCGAGATCGGCGTGCCCGTCGTGCCGGCGACCGCGCCGCTGCCCGAAGACATGGCCGAAGTCGCCCGGATGGCCGATAGCATCGGTTATCCGATCATGCTCAAGGCCTCCTGGGGCGGCGGCGGGCGTGGCATGCGCACTATCCGCGACCCCAAGGATCTGGCCAAGGAAGTCACCGAGGCCAAGCGCGAGGCGATGGCCGCATTCGGCAAGGACGAGGTCTATCTCGAAAAGCTGGTCGAGCGGGCCCGCCATGTCGAAAGCCAGATCCTTGGCGATACCCATGGCAATGCGGTGCATCTGTTCGAGCGCGACTGCTCGGTGCAGCGGCGCAACCAGAAAGTCGTCGAACGTGCTCCGGCGCCTTATCTTACCTCGGAGCAGCGCCAGGAGCTGGCTACCTATTCGCTGAAGATTGCCAACGCCACCGGCTATGTCGGCGCCGGCACGGTCGAATATCTGATGGATATGGACACCGGCAAATTCTACTTCATCGAAGTCAATCCGCGCATTCAGGTCGAGCATACCGTCACCGAAGTCGTCACCGGCATCGATATCGTCAAAGCGCAGATCCACATCCTCGACGGCTTTGCCATCGGCACGCCTGGCTCGGGCGTTCCGGCGCAAAAGGACATCCGGCTGAACGGCCATGCCCTGCAGTGCCGCATCACGACGGAAGATCCAGAGCATAACTTCATTCCGGATTATGGCCGGATCACTGCCTACCGGCAGGCATCCGGCTTCGGCATTCGTCTCGACGGCGGCACTGCCTACGCCGGCGGCGTCGTGACCCGCTTCTACGATCCGCTGCTGGAAAAGGTGACCGCCTGGGCGCCCTCGCCGGATGAGGCCATCGCGCGCATGGATCGCGCTCTTCGCGAATTCCGTATTCGCGGCGTTGCGACCAACCTGACCTTCCTCGAAGCCATCATCACCCACCCTAAATTCCGCGACAATACGTACACGACGCGTTTCATCGACACGACGCCGGAGTTGTTCCAGCAGGTCAAGCGTCAGGACCGCGCCACCAAGCTTCTTACTTATCTGGCTGATGTCACCGTCAACGGACACCCCGAAGCGCGTGGCCGTCCCGCGCCGTCCGACAATATCGCCAAGCCTGTCCTCCCCTATATCGACGCCAAGATCCCTGACGGCACCAAGCAGAGGCTGGACCAGCTCGGTCCGAAGAAGTTCGGCGAATGGATGCGCAACGAAAAGCGCGTGTTGGTCACCGACACCACAATGCGCGACGGTCACCAGTCGCTGCTCGCCACCCGCATGCGGACCTTCGACATCGCGCAGGTGGCCGGCACCTACGCCCGGGCGCTGCCGGAACTGCTTTCGCTAGAATGCTGGGGCGGCGCCACATTCGACGTGTCGATGCGCTTCCTGACCGAGGATCCCTGGGAACGGCTGGCTTCGGTCCGCGAGCGCGCGCCGAACCTGCTGCTGCAGATGCTTCTGCGCGGCGCCAACGGGGTCGGCTACAAGAACTATCCGGACAATGTCGTCAAATACTTTGTTCGCCAGGCGGCCAAGGGCGGCATCGACTTGTTCCGCGTTTTCGACTGCCTGAACTGGGTGGAGAACATGCGCGTCTCCATGGACGCGATCATCGAAGAGAACAAGCTCTGCGAAGCGGCGATCTGCTACACCGGCGATATCCTGAATTCCGCACGGCCGAAATACGATCTGAAATATTACGCGGATCTAGCCGTCGAGCTGGAAAAGGCCGGCGCTCATATCATTGCGCTGAAGGACATGGCGGGCCTCTTGAAGCCTGCGGCGGCCACGGTGCTGTTCAAGGCGTTGCGCGAGGCCACCAGCCTGCCGATCCATTTCCACACGCACGACACGTCGGGTATCGCCGCCGCAACGGTGCTGGCGGCCGTCGATGCGGGGGTCGATGCTATCGATGCGGCCATGGATGCGCTGTCGGGCAATACCTCGCAGCCGTGCCTTGGCTCCATCGTCGAAGCGCTGCGCGGTTCCGAGCGTGATCCTGGTCTCGATCCCGAATGGATCCGCCGTATATCTTTCTATTGGGAGGCGGTGCGCCATCAGTACTCGGCATTCGAGAGCGACCTGAAGGGGCCGGCCTCGGAGGTCTACCTGCACGAGATGCCGGGCGGCCAGTTCACCAATCTCAAGGAACAGGCGCGCTCGCTAGGTCTGGAAAGCCGCTGGCATCAGGTCGCCCAGACCTATGCCGACGTCAACCAGATGTTCGGCGATATCGTCAAGGTGACGCCGTCCTCCAAGGTGGTTGGCGACATGGCGCTGCTGATGGTCAGTCAAGACCTGACCGTTGCCGACGTGATCAACCCGGCCAAGGATGTTTCGTTTCCGGAATCGGTCGTCTCGATGCTGAAGGGCGATCTCGGACAGCCGCCCGGCGGCTGGCCGGAGGCGTTGCAGAAGAAGGCGCTGAAGGGCGAAAAGCCCTACACAGTTCGCCCCGGCTCCCTGCTGGAAGCGGCCGACCTCGATGCCGAGCGTGCGGCGATCGAGACCAAGATCGAGCGCAAGGTCAATGATTTCGAGTTTGCCTCGTACCTGATGTACCCGAAGGTCTTCACCGATTTCGCGCTGGCGCATGACACTTACGGTCCGGTTTCGGCCCTTCCGACGCCCGCTTATTTCTATGGCCTTCCCGAAGGCGAAGAGCTGTTTGCCGAGATCGAGAAGGGCAAGACCCTTGTTATTCTCAACCAGGCGATGACCGGTACCGACGAGAAGGGCATGGTCACTGTATTCTTCGAGCTCAACGGTCAGCCACGTCATATCAAGGTGCCTGACCGCGTGCATGGCGCCGCCGGCGGAGCGGTGCGCCGCAAGGCCGAAACAGGCAATGCCACTCAGGTCGGCGCGCCGATGCCAGGCGTCATCTCGCGCGTCTTCGTGACGGCGGGACAGGCGATCAAGGCTGGTGACGTCCTCGTTTCGATCGAGGCGATGAAGATGGAGACGGCGCTGCACGCCGAAGCCGATGGCACCATTGCCGAAGTGCTGGTCAATGCCGGCGACCAGATCGACGCCAAGGACCTGCTGGTCGTCTACAAGGCCTGATCCTGATAGATGCATTGCAATCGATACAAAGGCGGCCCGCAGGGGTCGCCTTTTTCATTGGCAACTAAATCTGGATCAAACGAGCAAATTGCTTCCGGTTACGCCGCGAGATCAAACGTGAATTTGCCACAGGCGATCAGCGCTTGCGAATTCAATCGATTTAAATAGGGTGGGGGCTGATTTGCTGGGGAGAGAATCGGTGGAGACGACTGAAATTTTGAGTGGCGCAAAGACGCCTTGGCTGACACGGACGCGCGTGGCTGTATCGTTGTTGTTCCTGTTGAACGGCTTTGTCGTCGGATGCTGGGCGCCGAAAATTCCGGAATTTGCCGAACGCCTGCAACTGAGCAAGTTCGAACTCGGACTGATGATCCTGTTCTTCGGCATCGGGTCTCTGGTGATGATGCCGGTGGCGGGTGCCCAGATCGCCGGACGCGGTTCGAAGTTCGTCGCCAAGGTCACGGCGGTCCTGCTTCTGCCGATGCTGATCATCCTGTCGCTGGTTCCCGATGTCTGGACGGGCGCCATCGCTCTCTTTCTGTTCGGCGGGTTCGTTGGCGCCATGGACGTGGCGATGAATGCGAATGCTGTCGTGGTGGAAAAATCCATGCGCCGTGCCATCATGTCGTCCTGCCATGCCTTCTGGAGCCTTGGCGGCCTCATCGGTTCAGGCATCGGTGGCTATCTCATCGGCCATTGGGGTGTGCTTGCGCATGCGGAGGTGGCGACTGGTCTCGCCATCCTCTTCCTGGTGGCAGCGTGGCCGATCATCTTCAGCGATCAGCCGCATCCAGGCGAAGTCAAGCAAAAGGCAAAGTTGCCGATGACGCCGCTGCCATGGCTGCTGGGGGTGATCGCGCTCTTCTGCATGGTTCCCGAGGGCGCCGTTCTCGATTGGGGGGCGCTTTATCTTCGCCAGGAATTCGCTGCCACGCCAACGCTGTCCGGCTTTGCCTTCGCCGCATTCTCGCTGACCATGTCCATCATGCGCTTTGCCGGCGACGCGGTGCGCGACAGGTTCGGCGCCGTTAACACGCTGCGGGTGAGCACGGTGATTGCCATCGTCGGCATGCTGATAGCCGCCCTGTCGCCGAATGCCGGACTGGCGATCCTCGGCTTCGCGCTTTGCGGCGTCGGTATTTCCAACATGGTGCCGATTGCCTTTTCGGCTGGCGGCAACATTCCCGGCTTGCAGCCTGGCATCGGCATTTCAGTGGTCACGACGCTCGGCTATTCCGGCATGCTGGTAGCGCCCTCGGCAATCGGCTTTGCCGCCGAGCATATCGGCTTTTCGGCGGTCTTCATGATGTTGCCGCTGCTGCTGCTCATCGTGCTCGCGTTTTCCGGCCTTGCCCGCTATGCCGACAATGGAGAGCAGTCCGGCCATTGAGGCGTAAGCCGGGAAATGTGATACCTTATATGGTTGACAAGGCGGACGCGGTACTCCACCTGAAAGCCCTATTATCCTTGAGCCAACACGAGCTTTTCATGTCTTCACCGACCGAATTCGATCCGAAACCCCGTCGCGCCAGCGTTGCCGTCGATGTCGGCGGCGTCATTGTCGGCGGCGGCGCGCCCGTCGTCGTGCAGTCGATGACCAACACCGATACCGCTGATATCGACGGCACGGTGGCGCAAGTGGCAGCGCTCTTCAAGGCGGGTTCGGAGATGGTGCGGATCACCGTCGACCGCGACGAAAGTGCGGCCGCAGTGCCGCGCATTCGCGATCGTCTGCTGCGCCTCGGGCTCGATGTGCCGCTGATCGGCGATTTTCACTATATCGGCCACAAATTGCTGGCCGATCATCCGGATTGCGCCGAGGCGCTGGCCAAGTACCGGATCAATCCTGGCAATGTCGGCTTCAAGGACAAGAAGGACAAGCAGTTCGCCGAGATCGTCGAGATGGCGATCCGCTATTCCAAGCCTGTCCGTATCGGCGTCAACTGGGGATCGCTGGATCAGGATCTTCTCACCGCACTGATGGACAAGAACCAGGCCGAAGGCTTCCCGCTATCGGCACGGCAGGTGACGCGCGAAGCGATCGTGCAGTCGGCGCTGATTTCAGCGCAGCTTGCCGAGGAGATCGGCCTGCCGCGCAATCGGATTATTCTTTCGGCCAAGGTCAGCCAGGTTCAGGATCTGATTGCTGTCTATTCAATGCTCTCCGAGCGCTCCGACCACGCACTGCATCTCGGTCTCACAGAAGCCGGCATGGGCAGCAAGGGCATCGTCGCCTCGTCGGCTGCCATGGGCTACGTCCTGCAGCACGGCATCGGCGACACCATCCGCGTGTCACTGACGCCGGAGCCGAATGGCGATCGGACGCGCGAAGTCCAGGTGGCGCAGGAACTGCTGCAGGTCATGGGTTTCCGCCAGTTCGTGCCCGTTGTTGCCGCCTGTCCGGGCTGCGGTCGCACGACGTCGACGGTTTTCCAGGAACTGGCGCAGAACATTCAGAACGACCTGCGCAAGAACATGCCGGTCTGGCGCGAGAAATATCCGGGCGTCGAAGCGCTCAACGTCGCGGTCATGGGCTGCATCGTCAACGGTCCCGGCGAAAGCAAGCATGCCGATATCGGTATCTCGCTTCCCGGCACCGGCGAAAGTCCTGCCGCTCCCGTCTTCATCGATGGACAGAAGGCGATGACGCTGCGTGGCCCGAACATCGCATCCGATTTCGAGGCGCTGGTTGCGGAATACATCGAAAAGCGCTTTGGCCAGAAAACCCTGGCCGCAGAATAGCGCCAGCGGCGTCAGCCTCAAATACGGCTGGCCAGCAGCTTCAGCCCGGCAAGGCAATAGAAGGTCGCCATCGCGCCCTCGATCCAGCGTCGAAGACTTTTGTAGACTTCCAGAGCATGCGGCGTTGAGAATATCACTGCATAGCTCATGAAGGTCGTGAACCCCATGATCATGCAGCCGCCGATAATCAGCGCCGCCACCGAGGTCGGCGCTCCCTGCGGCATGCCCAAGGTGATAATGGCCAGCCAAGCGAAGATCGCCTTGGGATTTGTGACGTGGATGCCGTAACCGCGCAGCAGCAGTGATCGGGCGCTATCCCGCCTGACCGTGCCGGCGGGCGGCATTTCGATTGAGGAGCGCATGGCGCGAAATGCCTTATAGGCAAGATACAGCAAATACAGACCGCCCAGGATCTTCAGGATCTCCAGCGCCGTGGCGTAGGTCTGGAGCAGGGTCGCAAGACCAAGCGCGGCGGCGCACGCCCAGGTCATCGAACCACCGAAGATACCAAGGGCGATCATCATGCCGGCCTTGCGGCCTTGAGTCATCGAGGTCGAAATAATGGCCATGATTGCCGGCCCCGGGCTCGCGGCAGCCACCAGATAGGCCGCATAGGCAGGCAGGATCTGGGGAAGGTAGGCAAACGCTTCATGCATGCGGTCATGCTCCCGGTTTCGAAAGTCAGGCGTCTCGATTTGCAATGCAAATCGCGGTCCGTTGCCTAATGACTGGGTTCAGCTCTTGCGGCTGGCAATAAAACGGGCGGCTTCGGCGAGGACGGCGGCCTTGTCTCCGTAGGGTTCCAGCAAGCCTGCAGCTTCCTGGACCTGACGTGCCAGATATTCCTCGCCCCAAGCGATGCCATGCAGCGCCACCAGCGTTCCCTTGCCACGGCCGGCGTCCTTGCCGGTGGCCTTTCCCATGGTTTCTGCATCGGCGGTGAGGTCGAGCAGATCGTCGGCCAGCTGGAAGGCGAGGCCGATCTTTTCACCGAAAGTCCGCAACCGCTGCCTGTCGTCTGTCGAGGCACCGGAAATAATGGCACCGGCTTCGCAGGCAAAGCGGATCAGGGCGCCGGTCTTCATGGCCTGCAGTGTCTTGATGCCCTGTTCGCCGGGCGCCTGTTTTTCTGCGGCAAGGTCCAGCGCCTGTCCACCGGCCATGCCGCCGATGCCGGCAGCCCGTGAAAGGGCAAGGACGAGGTCGATCTTCCGGGCCGCAGGTAACGTCGTCTCGGGTGCGGCGACGATATCGAAGGCGTAGGTCAGCAGACTGTCACCGGCGAGAATGGCTGTCGCTTCGTCGAAGGCGATATGCACGGTCGGTTTGCCGCGCCTGACGTCGTCATTGTCCATCGCCGGCAAGTCGTCGTGTACTAGCGAGTAGCAATGGACGGCTTCAAGGGCGGCGCCGATGCGCAGTGCCGCGTCCGGATCGCCGCCAAGCAGCGCTGTCGTCTCGAGCACCAGGAATGGGCGAAGGCGCTTGCCGCCGTTGAGTACGCCGTGGCGCATTGCGGCCATCAGCCCTGATGGCCGGTCGATCTCGTCTGCAAGAGGCGTATCGTCGATGAGCGCTGCCAGCATCGCCTCCACCTTGAGGGCGCTGGCCTTGAGACGCTGTTCGAAGAGGGTGGTCGTGCTATCCATTGCCGCTGTTTGCCATGAGTGCCGGATACTCGCAACGAAATTGTCGGGAGAGATCTTTTGCCTGTCAGCCCCACTCTGGCCATTGCCGGAAGCAGGCGGTATGACGTTGAGGTAGAGGCGAGGACGGGCGTTCGGAATTGGACATATCGACGCAGAACGACGAGCAGGACGAGGTGCCTGAAGAACGGGACAGGCTGGCCTGGTTTTTCGGCCGTCCCATCTGGCAGCGCGTCGTCATCGGCCTCCTCGGTCTTCTGCTGCTGCCCTATGTGCTGATCTTTTTTTACGTCCTGCCCTTCGTCCATCCTGTCTCGAACCTGATGCTGCGCGATGTCGTGCTGTTGCGCGGTTACGATCGCCGCTGGGTGTCTTTCGAGCAGATCTCGCCGGTGCTGGTAAAATCGGTGATGGTCTCGGAAGATGGGCAGTTCTGCTCCCATGGGGGCGTCGACTGGAGTGAAATGGGGATGCTGGTGGCAGATACGCTGCACGGCCAATCAACCCGCGGCGGCAGCACCATTCCGATGCAGACGGTGAAGAACCTGTTTCTCTGGAACGGACGGTCGTTCGTGCGCAAGACCCTGGAGCTGCCGCTGGCAGTCACGGCTTCCATCGTCTGGTCGAAGCGGCGGATGATGGAGAATTACCTGAATGTCGCCGAATGGGGGCCTGGCATCTATGGCATCGAGGCCGCCGCCCAGCACCATTTCAAGGTGCCGGCCTCACGATTGACTGCCCGGCAGGCGGCACTGCTTGCTGTGTCGCTGCCAAATCCGATCGAGCGGGTTGCCAGCAAGCCTGGCCGTGGCCTCAGGCAACTGGCCGCGCTGATCCAGCGACGTGCACAGGGCGCCGGCGATTACATCAAATGCCTTTATGACTGACATCATAACTTGTGGCTCGACAGACTGTTGTCATCTGCCATTCTTGCGAGTGACTTAAGGGGCGGATTGTCTCCATCAACATACGGATGCCCCGATGAACGCCGCAAACCTGTCACCCGACCTGCTGTTCTATTCCAAGAGCCGCCATCCCGAGCCTTCCGTGCATCTGGGGCGGCGCTTTGATCTCTCCGGGACATTCCAGTATGAACCGGGCAATACGATCGTCTGCCATGTCGTCGAGGGATCCGAGACCCAGCAGGCGCTGATCGACGCGCGCGCCAAATATCTCGCCATGCCGGAAGCCGGACAATTCACCTTCACGGCGATGTCCAGCCTGCACATGACGCTCTTCCAGGGCATCATCGAACATCGCCGTGACCGGCAATTCTGGCCGGCGGACCTACCGACCGACATGCCGATCGACGAGATGACCGAGGTCATGGGTGAGCGGCTGAAGGCCTTTTCGATGCGCGATCCTTTCAAGGTCAGCGTCACCCGAGCCCGGCCGGCCGGGCTGCTGGTCGACGGCGCGACGGCAGAGGATCGACGCATCATGCGGGGGTGGCGCGATGCCTTTGCCGACCTCCTTGGCTATCGTCATCCGGACCACGATAGCTACGCATTTCACATCACTTTCGCCTATGTCATCGAGCGCCTGTCTGACGAAGCCCTGCCGCGCTGGCAGCAGTTGCTCGACGAGGTCGCCAGCGACGTTCTCGAACGCTGCCCGATCCTCGAGTTGAGGCCGCCGGCATTCTGCGCGTTCGATGACATGAACCATTTCGAAGAATTGTTGGTCTTTAACTTCAAGCCCTGAGACAGGATGGCACCATGGACAAGCTCACCCTCTACATCGCCAACAAGAACTATTCGTCCTGGTCCTTCCGGCCATGGCTGGCGATGCAGGGGTGCGGCGTGCCTTTCGAGGAAGTGCTCGTTCCCTTCGATTTTCCGGCAGGCAATCCGCGCTTCCGCGAGATCTCCCCGACGGCGCGGGTTCCGGTGCTGCACCACGGGAGCCTCAGGGTCTGGGAATCGCTGGCCATCATCGAATACGTCGCCGAATTGTTTCCGCAAGCGGGTCTCTGGCCGGCGGACCCAGCTCTCAGGGCGCAGGCGCGGTCGATCTCCATGGAGATGATCTCCGGCTTTCGGGGTCTGCGCAACGCCTGCCCGATGAACTTCCGCCGGCCCAGGCGCCGGTTGCTCGATCAGCCCCATGACGTGGCAGTCGACGTGGCGCGGATCGAAACGATCTGGCGCGAGATGCGGGCGCTGTCGGGCGGGCCGTTCCTGTTTGGCGCCTTTTCGGCCGCCGATGCGATGTTCGCGCCGGTCGTCAATCGCTTCGAAGCCTATGACCTGGTTGTCGCTGAAGATACATTGAGCTATATGGCGGTCATGAAAGCCCATCCGGCCTGGCAGAAGTGGCAGACGGCGGCGCTGGAAGAAACCTGGATCGTCGCTGAAGACGAGGCTTGATGCCTGAATCAGCCGTTGCCGCAAAAAATGCGGCTAGGGACTGGTCAAAGGCCCAACCCCGATGTATAAGCGCGCCAAAATTCCGAAATCGATTGCATGTCGTTTCGGCCGCCTGGCTGGCCGTTGTCATGTCTATCCCGCACAGTGGAGTATGAGAAAATGGCTGTACCGAAGAGAAAAACAAGCCCGTCCAAGCGCGGCATGCGCCGTTCGGCTGATGCGCTCAAGACTTCGACATACGTCGAAGACAAGAACTCCGGCGAACTGCGCCGCCCGCATCACATCGACCTGAAGACCGGCATGTACCGCGGCCGCCAGGTTCTGACTCCAAAAGAATCCGCATAATTTCTTGCGGTTGCAATATCGGTATTGAGGCTGGCCTTTGGCCGGCCTTTTTGCTTTTCTCGCCCAGGTTTAAAAGCGATGCGACTTGCGCTATGGCTGTGCGGCCGTTCGTCCACGATGGAGTTAGTCGATCATGATTGCCGCTTTCCCGCTGATGGTTATCCCGTTCGTGCTCTACAATCTCGCCATGGTCGGGCTGATGGGCGGTGGCGGCATTGCGGCTCTCGGCAACGACCTAATCATGTTGTCGATGCTGTCGGGAGCAACCTGGAAGATGGCGCTCGGCGATCTTTTCATCGTCATCGCGCTGGCGCTGCTGTTCTTCGAGATCCTTAAATCCACCCGCAATGTCGGCTCGCTCGCCAATCACATGCTGTCGATGCTGGTTTTCATCGCTTTCCTGGTGGAATTCCTGCTGGTGCGCGACGCGGCGACGCAGATATTTTTCATCCTGATGACCACCGCCTTTATCGACGTTATCGGCGGCTTTGCCGTCTCGATCCGCACGGCCGGCCGGGATGTCTCCATCGGCCTTTGACGATGACCGCAGCCTTGGCTGCGGCCCTTGGGCAATTGCTTCAGTCGTCTCTCACAAGCTGTCGAGCTTTGCCTGCAGCGCCTTCATCTGCTCCTTCAACTCGTCGATGTCACGGGCTTCGGCCTTGCGGGTTTCCTTCGGCGGTGACTTCATGAAGGGCGCAAACATCTCCATGGCCTGCTGAAACATGTCCGTGTTGCGGCGCACCTGTTCCTCGACCATCTTGATCGGCAGCGAGAAATTCTTGGCGAGCGGCGTTTCGCCAAAAGCGCTGCTCATCTGCTCGCGCATCTGGACTTGCTGCTCAGTAAAGGACTTCATCGAATGCTCGAGAAAGCTCGGCACGACCATCTGCATCTGATCGCCGTAAAAGCCGATCAGCTGTCGCAGGAATGAAATCGGCATCAGGGTATTATTGGTCTTCGATTCCTGCTCGAAGATGATCTGCGTCAATACCGCATGCGTGATGTCATCGCCGCTCTTGGCATCCTGAACTGTAAACTCCTCCCCCCGTTTCACCATCTCCGCCAGGTCTTCCAGTGTCACGTAGGTGCTGGTTCCTGTGTTGTAGAGGCGGCGATTGGCGTATTTCTTTATTACGACCTGGCCCTCGTTTTTTGCCATTATCAGTCTCCTAACCCCGTCTGATTGTATGGATACTCCTCCACCAAAGAGTGTAGACGGAAAGGAAGGCCGGTGACAATCAGTTTGTGCGCTGCGGCAATCCCTTTCCGCAGGTTGGTTTTTCGGTCCATCAGCATGTCGAAACAAAACATGCAGGGTTGAAATCTTCGTGTTTGACTCGGGAGCCCGCCTTTGACAGTTTTCGCCGGCCGAGCCAGCTCTCGAGGAGGATTTTCATGAGCCAACCATCCATCGTCATCGCCAGTGCCGCGCGCACCGCAGTGGGCGCCTTTAACGGGGCTTTTGCAGCGATCCCGGCCCACGAACTGGGAGCAACGGCGATCCGGGGGGCTCTGGAGCGCGCCGGCATCGAGGCTGCCGAGGTGGACGAGGTTATCCTCGGCCAGGTGCTGCAGGCAGCGCAGGGCCAGAACCCGGCGCGCCAGGCTGCGATGAAGGCGGGCGTGCCGCAGGAGGCGACGGCCTGGAGCGTGAACCAGCTTTGCGGCTCGGGCCTGCGGGCCGTGGCGCTTGGCATGCAGCAGATTGCGCTTGGCGATGCGAAAATTATCGTGGCCGGCGGCCAGGAGTCCATGTCGATGGCGCCGCACGCGGCCCACCTGCGCGCGGGCACCAAGATGGGCGACATGACCATGGTCGATACGATGATCAAGGATGGCCTGACCGACGCATTCTACGGCTATCACATGGGTATCACCGCCGAAAACGTCGCCAAGCAGTTTGAGGTGTCCCGCGATGACCAGGATACCTTTGCCGTCGCTTCCCAGAACAAGGCCGAGGCAGCCCAGCAGGCCGGACGTTTCAGGGATGAGATCGTGGCCTTCACAATCGCCGGCCGTAAGGGCGACGTGACCGTCGATAGCGACGAGTACATCCGCCACGGATCGACGCTGGAGGGCATGGCGCGGCTCCGTCCTGTGTTCGACAAAGAGGGGACGGTTACCGCCGGCAACGCATCCGGGCTAAACGACGGTGCTGCCGCAACGGTGCTGATGAGCGAGGGGGAAGCCGAACGTCGTGGAATCCGTCCACTGGGCCGGATCGTTTCCTGGGCAACCGCGGGCGTGGATCCGCAAATCATGGGCACCGGCCCCATTCCGGCCTCGCGGAAGGCGCTGGAAAAAGCTGGCTGGACGGTTGGCGACCTCGACCTCGTGGAGGCCAACGAGGCCTTCGCGGCACAGGCCTGCGCGATCAGCCGCGAACTGGGCTTCGATCCCGCCATCGTCAATGTCAACGGCGGGGCGATTGCCATCGGTCACCCGATTGGCGCATCGGGCGCCCGTATTCTGACCACTTTGTTGTTCGAGATGAAGCGGCGCGGTGCACGTAAGGGTCTTGCGACCCTGTGTATTGGCGGCGGCATGGGGGTAGCCATGTGTATCGAGGCGTTTTAAACAGTCTGCCATGGGGTCTGCGGGCTGCGTGGTAGGCAGCGGCACTGGGGAACGGACTATGAGCAGAGTAGCACTCATCACCGGGGGCACCCGCGGCATCGGCGCCGCCATTTCCATGGCGTTGCACAATGCCGGCTATCGGGTCGTCGCGACCTATGCCGGCAACGATGAAAGAGCCGAAGCCTTTAACAGCGTGACGGGCATTGCCGTCTATCGCTGGGACGTCACGGACTACGAGGCTTGCGGCAAGGGCATTGCCCAGGTCGAGGCTGACGTCGGCCCGGTGGAGATCCTGGTCAACAACGCCGGCATCACCCGCGATGCGATGTTCCACAAGATGACGCCGCAGCAGTGGCATGAGGTGGTGAATACGAACCTGAACGGTCTTTTCAACATGACGCACCATGTGTGGGCGGGCATGCGGGAGAGAAATTTTGGGCGGGTCGTCAATATCTCGTCGATCAATGGCCAGAAAGGCCAGATGGGCCAAGCCAACTATTCGGCCGCAAAGGCGGGGGATATCGGCTTTACCAAGGCGCTGGCGCAAGAAGGCGCTGCCAAGAACATTACCGTCAATGCGATCTGCCCTGGCTATATCGGCACGGAGATGGTGCTGTCGGTGCCGGAAAAGGTAATGAACGGTTATATCCTGCCGCAAATTCCGGTTGGCAGGCTGGGGGAGCCGGAAGAAGTTGCCCGTTGCGTCGTATTCCTCGTTGCCGATGACGCCGGGTTCATCACCGGCTCCACGATCACGGCAAATGGCGGCCAGCTTTTCGTCTGACGGATTTATCTTCGTCTATGAAGTGGCGAGCTAGCGGCGTGCATTCCGCGGGCGCGAGCGAACAGGCACGAGCACCCGGCTTTGCTCCTTGCGCTGGGCCGCCCGCACGGCAACGGTCGAGGTAACGGCAGCGGCAGCGATGACACCCAAAGCAGCGATATATGTGACGAGTTCAACCATGGAAAAGTCGATCCTTTCGGCGAGCACCCGGTAGCCCGGCTCAAACAATATTGCTCGCGTTCCATCAATATCGGTACAGCAACACCGAATTGAAAGGGGTTGAAGTTCACGTCATCGTCAACAGTGTGTTGACGGCATGAAAAAGGGCGCCGAAGCGCCCAATTCCAACTTCATGCCGAAGCTTAGCGGCAACGTGCTTCGTAGCGCTGGCCATAACGGTCGCGATAGATGCAGTAGCCACGACGTTCCGAGTGGCCGATCAGGTTACCGACGAGGCCGCCTGCAACGGCGCCGACAGCAGCACCGCCCCAGCTATTGGTGACGGCACCACCGATGACGGCACCGGTGCCTGCACCAATGGCTGTGCCGCGCTCTTCCGGCGTGCACGATGCGAGTGTGCCGATGAGTGCAACTGCGATAATCAGTTTTTTCATGTCTTGCTCCCTAGATAATAGACCATATTGGTCTAGCACAAATTACGAATTAAATCCGCCCCATCAGGACGAGCACCAGAATGATGACGACGATGAGACCAAGGCCACCAGAAGGACCATAACCCCAGCTGCTGCTGTAGCCCCAGTTTGGCAGTGCGCCCACCAGGAGCAATACGAGTACGACGAGCAGTATCGTGCCGAGCATGGTCAGTTCCCTTCACTTCGAAAGCATTTGTTTGCTGATGCCATAAACGCGGCTCACATAAAGTTGTTCCCGCCAACTATCTCGATTATTTGGGACAATGGCTTATTGGGGAGATTTTATAGCCGGCTCAGCGGTTTTTCATGGCTGGATGCTGCTCTCGCCCTGAAGATGCTGTCACGTCGGCGCCGACGACGATTCATCATCTGGTGCTTTTGGCCGGCGTAGTGACGATATCTAGGCGTGAACGGATCATGAATCCGGGCGAGTCAGCGATTCGTAGCCTCTTTGTTCCGGGGGCGTTCCAAACCGCTCCCGCAGGTCGTCCGAGGCCACTTTGCTTCCCGTCTGTGGCAAATGACCAGTATTATCCGGGTGTCTAAAAAATTGTTTTGCCTTCCGGGCCTTGCCTTTGCCACCTAGGCTGGTCATCTGTGGGGAAGCTTACAACAAGCGTTCCTGACCCTGAAGGCTGCTGCGCCTCATCTTCGCATGGACCAATGACCCTGACTTCGCAGCCCATGATTTTGAGCGGTCGCGGTGTAACCGCGGTGCTCGGACCGACAAATACCGGCAAGACCCATTACGCCATCGAGCGCATGGTCGCGCACGGCAATGGCATGATCGGCCTTCCGCTGCGGCTTCTGGCGCGCGAGGTCTACACGCGGCTTGTCGAGAAAGTCGGTATCAAGAACGTTGCGCTGTTTACCGGCGAAGAAAAGATCGCCCCGCCTAACGCCTGTTACTCCGTCTGCACTGTCGAGGCGATGCCGCGCGAGACGCGGGCCTCTTTCGTTGCCATCGACGAGGTGCAACTCGCCGGCGATCTCGAGCGCGGTCATATCTTCACTGATCGTATCCTGCATCTGCGCGGCCGCGACGAGACATTGCTTCTCGGCGCGGGCACCATGCGGCCGATCCTGGAGCATCTGTTGCCGGGAATTACCGTTGTCGAGCGGCCAAGGCTTTCCCATCTTGCCTATGCCGGCCAGAAGAAGATTACCCGGCTGCCGCAGCGTAGCGCCATCGTCGCGTTTTCAGCGGATGAGGTCTACGCCATTGCCGAACTGATCCGTCGCCAGCGCGGCGGGGCGGCCGTGGTCCTCGGTGCCCTAAGCCCACGCACGCGCAATGCCCAGGTCGAGCTTTACCAGAACGGCGATGTCGAATACCTCGTCGCTACCGATGCCATCGGCATGGGCCTCAATCTTGATGTCGATCACGTCGCGTTTGCCCAGGACAGGAAATTCGATGGCTACCAGTTCCGTCATCTCAATCCTGGTGAACTCGGGCAGATTGCCGGCCGTGCCGGTCGCCATCTGCGCGACGGGACGTTCGGTGTTACCGGCCAGGTCGATCCCTTCGATGCCGATCTCGTTCGCCGCATCGAGAGCCACCAGTTCGACAACGTCAAAGTGTTGCAATGGCGCACGAAGGATCTCGACTTTTCCTCCGTCGCCGCGCTGAAGCTCAGCCTCGATGCGCCGCCGCGCATCCATGGGCTGACACGTTCGTTGCCTTCCGTCGACCAGCAGGCTTTGGAGCAACTGACCGGTTATCCGGAGGTTGCGCGCCTCGCCGTCGGCCGGGCGAATGTAGAAAAATTATGGGAAGCCTGTGCATTGCCGGATTATCGGCGTATCACACCGGCCCAACATGCCGATTTGATTTCGTCCCTGTTTTCCGATCTCGTGCAACATGGCACGGTGAACGAGGATTTCATGGCCGAGCAAGTCCGGCGCGCCGACCGGACCGATGGCGAGATAGACACGCTTTCGGCGCGAATCGCGCAGATAAGAACTTGGACCTATGTTTCGAATCGGCCCGGTTGGCTTGCCGATCCGACACACTGGCAAGAAAAGACGCGGGAAATCGAAGATCGATTGTCCGACGCGTTACATGAAAGGTTGACGAACCGCTTTGTTGATCGCAGGACATCTGTGCTCATGAAGCGCCTGAGAGAGAATGCAATGCTGGAAGCTGAAATCAGTGTAAATGGAGATGTCTTCGTCGAAGGGCATCATGTCGGGCAGTTGACCGGGTTCCGGTTCTCTCCTATCGGCGGGACTGACGGTCCCGACGCCAAAGCCGTGCAGAACGCGTCGCTCAAAGCGCTGGGTCTGGAATTCGAGGCGCGCGCTGCCCGCATTCATGCGGCAGGCAACGGCGATCTGGCGATCGGCTCCGATGGTTCGGTGCGCTGGCTCGGCGACCCCGTGGCGCGGCTTACCGGCAGCGACCATATCATGCGCCCACGCGTCATCCTGCTTGCCGACGAGCAGCTGACCGGCCATGCGCGCGAACATGTTGCCGCCCGCATCGAGCGCTTCGTCAATCATCACATTTCGACGGTGCTGAAGCCGCTCGACGACCTCTCTCGCGCTGAAGACCTGCAAGGCCTTGCCAAGGGTCTGGCTTTCCAGGTCGTCGAGAACCTCGGCGTGCTGTTCCGCCGCGATGTCACGGAAGAAGTGAAGTCGCTGGACCAGGATGCGCGCGCCTCGATGCGCCGCTATGGCATCCGCTTCGGCGCCTATCATATTTTCGTTCCAGCATTGCTGAAGCCGGCTCCGGCTGAGCTCATCACCCTGCTCTGGGCGCTGAAAAACGACGGCATCGACAAGCCGGGCTATGGCGATCTCATCCCGGTCCTGGCTGCCGGCCGCACATCCGTGGTCACGGATTCGACCTATGAGCGCACCTTCTACAAGCTCGCCGGCTTCCGTTTCCTTGGCAAGCGTGCCGTGCGCATCGACATTCTCGAGCGCCTTGCCGATCTTATCCGGCCGCTGCTGCAGTGGAAGCCCGGCCAGCCTTCCCGTCCGGACGGTGCCTATGATGGCCGGCGCTTCACAACGACGACGGCGATGCTGTCCATTCTTGGTGCTACGCTCGACGATATGGAAGAGATCCTGAAGGGCCTCGGCTATCGCGCCGATGCCGTGCCGGCCGAAGAAGCTGCAATTCACCTCAGCAAGCAGGACGCTACGCCAGTCGCTGCGACAAACGTATTGGCACCAGTCGACGGATCCTCTACGCCGCACCCAGAGACAGCTGAAGCCGAAGCTGCCGTGGCGACCCAGTCAGAGGCCGTCGCGGAAACAGTCGCGGAAGTGTCCGCAGCGGTTTCGGAAGATGCTCCTGTTGCCGAGCCGGAAGCCGCCAAAGACGTTGCGCCTGAAAGCGCAGCAGAGGCTGCCGTTACCGATGTGGCTCCGTCAAAAGCTGCGGCCGAAGGCGCTCCAGTCGACGCGGTCGCTGCCGAGCCGCCGAAGCCGGTATTGCTGTGGCGGCTGGGTGGCCGCAACGACAACCAGCGTCCGGCTCCGCGCCAGGGCGAGCGCCGTGGTCAACAGGGTCCACGCGCTGGCCAGGATCAGGCCAATGCGCAGCCAAACACCAATCGTCGCCCATCCGGCGACCAGCCGCAGGGCGAAGGCAATCGCGAAGCACGCGACAATCGCGGCGGGCCGCGCGGTGGCAAGGACGGCGGCGGCGGTCGTCCGCCGCAGCAGCAGGGCAAGCGTCCCGATCATCGCGGCGGCGAGCGCAATGAGCGCAATGACCGTGGTGGAGAGCGCAACGATCGAAACAATCGCCCGGCGGCTCAGCCGACACGCTTCGAGGCGAAGCCACCTCGCAAGGAAAAGCCGATGGATCCGGATTCGCCCTTCGCAAAGCTGGCCGCGCTCAAGGAGCAGATGAAGAAGTAAGCCATGGTGGACGAAAGACAGGTCTCAAGCGGTTCGCGACAGCGCATCGACAAGTGGCTGTTTTTCGCCCGCATGATAAAATCCCGCTCGCTGGCGCAGACCTACGTGCTTAAGGGCAACGTACGGATCAATGGCGAGCGCATCATCCAGCCGAGCCATGGCGTCAGGCCCGGCGACAAGATCGAACTGTCGCTGGAACGACGGGACATAGTTCTCGTTGTCAGACTGCCCGGGGAGAGGCGAGGTCCTTTCGAGGAAGCCAAGCTGCTGTATGAGGACATCACGCCGCCACCGGATGAAACGAAGAAGCTGACCCTGTTCGAACAAGCGCTGCGCGACCCCGGCGCCGGGCGCCCGACGAAGCGCCAGCGCCGCGAGATCGACCGGCTGATGGCGGACGACGAATAGAATACGATGCCGGCAGGCTTGAGATTTAGAGACTGTTTAATCTTGAAATCTGCCGACAAAGCCGATACCTGACGAGCAACCCGCTGAGACAGCCGGTTTACTTGCCTCCGGGACGAGGCAGGTTGCCGGTACCCGATGGAAAGGCGCGACGTTCCAGGTCGTGCGTCCCCGGAAAACTTGAAAAATCCTGGAGTTCATCATGACCTACGTCGTGACCGACAATTGCGTACGTTGCAAATACACCGATTGCGTTGAAGTCTGCCCGGTAGACTGCTTTTACGAGGGCGAGAATTTCCTGGTCATCCATCCCGACGAGTGCATCGATTGCGGCGTCTGCGAACCGGAATGTCCGGCTGAAGCCATTAAGCCCGATACCGAGCCGGGCCTCGACAAGTGGCTGAAAATCAATGCCGATTACGCGACCCAGTGGCCAAACATCACGGTCAAGCGGGAGCCGATGGCCGAAGCAAAGCAGATGGATGGCGAGACCGGCAAGTTCGAGAAATACTTCTCTGCCAACCCCGGTTCTGGCGACTGATCCCTGCCTTCAAATGAACGTTGCGCCGAATCATGGCGCGCGTTCGAATTGGCGTGCAAATACGGCACTGCAAAGCAAATTATTGATTTCCTCAGATTTTTGTGCTAGGGTCGCTCTACTGATCCATTGAGGCATCTTGATGCTTCTTTTCACCACGAAAGCAAACAAACAATCCCGCACGCGGTTTCCTTGACATATCAACATTATGAGTTGTCGGGTCAAGGATCGCGATGAATGGATTGTTTTTCTGCGCCTTTGGTGGACCAGCATGTAGTCACCCCGACGGTTATCCGTCTCATCCGGGCCTGACTGACCCGGCCTCGGCGCTCGCCGGGTGCATAACAGGGAGTTTTTGATAAGAATGACGACCCAACAGAAGAAACCTTCAGTGCGCCACGGCTTCAAAACCGGCGAATCGATCGTTTATCCCGCCCACGGTGTGGGTACGATCACCGCGATTGAAGATCAAGAAGTGGCTGGCATGACGCTTGAACTTTTCGTGATTGATTTCGAAAAGGACAAGATGCGTTTGAAGGTTCCGGTGGCGAAAGCCATGAGTATCGGCATGCGCAAGCTGTCGGAAAGCGATTTCGTCGAACGTGCCTTGAAGGTCGTGCAGGGTAAAGCCCGCGTCAAGCGTACCATGTGGTCGCGTCGGGCGCAGGAATATGATGCGAAGATCAATTCCGGCGACCTGATCTCGATTGCTGAAGTCGTCCGCGATCTTTATCGCGCCGAGAACCAGCCGGAGCAGTCCTACTCCGAGCGCCAGCTTTACGAAGCAGCTCTGGACCGGATGGCTCGCGAAATTGCTGCCGTCAACCGCCTGTCGGAAACGGAAGCCGTTCGTGTCGTCGAGACCAACCTCAACAAGGGACCGAAGCGAGGCAAGGTTCTGGAAGAGGAAGAGTCGCAAGACGAAGCGGCGTAATGATATAGGCAGCATTCTTCAAAAACCCGGCCCTTGTGCCGGGTTTTTCTTTGGAACTTTTATTTTTTCATTGCGTTAATCGCATGTAATTCCGGCAGAGGACCTGCCGCGTCCACCAACTTGGGGCCGGATCATGCATTCAATTCCAAGACTTTATGTCTCTCAGACAGTACATAGTCCACCGCACCGATCCGACAAGCCCTGACGAAAACACATTGAAGATCAGGGGCCGATTTAAAACCCCTATCGCCGACACCAAAGGTCATCTGCGCAGCGTCTGCGCGGACTAGGCACTGCTTTTTCTGCTTCCGGCGCGACGCCGACATTAGGGAGAATGATATGACGACCATGTCTGCAGATCGACGCATGATCAAAATCGCAATGGCGGCTCCCTATCTCGAGCGAAGCGAAGAGCACGATCTTGCACTTCGCTGGAAGGAAAATGATGACCGCGGCGCCCGCAACAAGATTGCGACTGCCCATATGCGCCTTGTCATCTCCATGGCCGGCAAGTTCCGCAACTTCGGCCTGCCGATGAGCGACCTCGTTCAAGAAGGTTACGTGGGCCTGCTGGAAGCCGCTGCCCGCTTCGAGCCTGAGCGGGAAGTGCGCTTCTCGACCTATGCAAGCTGGTGGATCCGCGCTTCTATCCAAGACTACATCCTGCGCAACTGGTCGATCGTTCGCGGCGGCACGAGTTCGGCCCAGAAAGCGCTGTTCTTCAACCTCCGTCGGCTGCGCGCCAAGCTCGCCAAGGGCGATACGCAGCTGACTGTCCAGTCCATCCATCAGGAAATTGCTGCTGCTCTCGGCGTCAGTCTGAACGATGTGCAGGTGATGGATGCCCGTCTCTCCGGCAACGATGCCTCTCTGCAGGCCCCGTCGATCTCCGGCGATGCCGATAGTGCCGAGCGGATGGATTTTCTGGTCAGTAACGAGCCGCTGCCGGACGAGCAGGTGACATCGATGATCGACGGCGAGCGCCGGCGCAAATGGCTTGCCGCAGCCCTCACCCATCTGAACGAACGCGAGATGAAGATCATCAGTGCCCGTCGCCTGGCTGAGGATGGTGCAACTCTCGAAGAACTCGGTGCCGATCTCGGCATTTCCAAAGAGCGTGTTCGCCAGATCGAAAGCCGCGCCATCGAAAAGCTTCGCAGCGCGCTGGTTGTTGCCGATCCGCACATGGCGGCATTTGCGTAAGGCAGAAGGTCTCAGATTTGGAAGATACTTGCGTCTCTCGCGATAGCTTCTGCACATAACAGAAACGCGATCCGATACGCTGCCTGCTTTCAGCGTATCGCACCGCCATTTACGCGGACGCGTTTCAGGTGAGTGGATGCCCCAATTTCTTTAACTGATTAAGTCAGTCGCTCTGCACCAAATCCATCTTTTGATTTGCAACCACATAGGCGCGGGACTGCACAATGGCTCCCATGAGCGCCGTTGACATGCCGACCCCAACGCCCTCGCCAAAATCCGCAATCTTGCTGCAGTAAAATTCAGACTCTGGGCGATGTACCGGCTATTGCGTTGCTGCGCCGATACTGAGGGGCGCGCTTACCCCGCAGGCTTGTGAACTCACTCGCTGGTTGACGACGTCTATATCACCAAATTCCGGCCCTCACTTATCCTCGATATAATTTTCTACATTAGCGGAACAAGATGTCGACACTTGCGTTTTGCGCCCTGTAAAGTCAACGAAATGAGGCGTCTCATGAGCAGCACCACAGACAAGGCATCCGGTCTCGCAAACGAAGCGATCGGCAACATCAAGCAGGGCGTCGGCAAGCTGGTTGGCAGCGAAAAGCTTCAGGCTGAAGGCAAGCTGCAGGAGATCAAGGGTGAAGGCCAGCAGGCCGCCGGCGAAGCAAAGGCCGCTGTTAAGGACGGTGCTCAAAAGGCATCAGACTATCTCGACAAGAAGCTCTGATTATCCAGTCTGCGGGCTCTGAACTCAGCCTAAACGTGGTTACTGCGCCTTTTATAAATGGCCATTCGCGCGTCAACAAAGACAAGCTCGAGGAGCCCGCAAGACGATAGTCCGAACTTCGACGCGCCCTGCCACCCGACCCCGGATCACGGTGGAAGCTGGCAGGAGCGCGTCAAATCCCCACAGTCACAAGAATTGCCTCCGAGGTCAAAAAGGGTACAACCGCCCTCGGATGCGGGTCTTTCTCAATCAACTTTCGAACATCAGGACTCGACCCATGACAGACCCCGTTGGCATCAACCGCCGCGCCGAACTCGCCTACGCTGCAGACCCGAGCGACTCTGCCCTTTTCAACAAGATTTCCTGGGGAGCGATTTTCGCAGGCGTCGCCGTAGCGCTTGCCGTCCAGTTCCTTCTCAACCTCCTCGGTGTCGGCATCGGTGCTGCCGTCGTTGACCCTGCCAAATACGACAATCCTTCCGCGAGCTCCTTTTCCATCGGCGGTGGCATCTGGTTCGTCGTTGCGGGGCTCATCGCGGCATTCGTGGGTGCTTATGTCGCCGGGCGCCTGTCCGGTCGGCCAAGCAAGTCGACGGGCTCCTTCCATGGCCTGACAACATGGGCTGTAACCACGCTGGTCATCCTGTACCTGCTTACGACATCGATCGGTGCCGTGGTCGGCGGCGCATTCAGCGGTCTCGGCAGCATGCTGGGCGGCGTTGGACAAACAGCAAGCACAGCCGTCTCGGCTGCCGCTCCAATGACTGCAAACGCCAACAACCCGATGGCAGACATCGAGAAGCAGATCCGCAACGCCAGCGGCGGCAACGATCCTGAAGCCCTTCGCGCGGCTGCTGTCAGCGCCGTACAGGCAGTGATCACCGGCGACCAGGCAAAGGCTGACGATGCCCGCAACCGTGCTGCAGATGCGATTGCAAAGGCTCAGAACATCCCTGTCGATCAGGCTAAGGCGCAGGTTGCCCAGTACGAAGCAACGTATCGCACGAACATGGAAGCAGCCAAGCAGAAGGCTATCGACGCCGCGCAGACAGCTACCAAGGTTGTGTCCAGCGGCGCCATCCTTGCCTTCATCGCCCTGCTGCTCGGTGCGGTCGCCTCGTGGTTCGGCGGTTCGGTCGGCACTCGGGCAATTCCGGTCGCTACCGTCGCAGTCAACAGAGGCGTCTGATATTTAGGCTCTTCGGCGATATGAATACCAAAGCGTTCCCCATTGCCCCGACGGCAATGGGGAACGCTGCGTTTCGGGCACTGCTTGAAAGGCAACTCACCCTTCATCGGGCATCGCAACGTTTTTTTTGGCGGTTGGATGTCCAGGCCGCTGACGGTCTACGACCTGAACAGCTGCAATATGGCATTGGGCATCACGCTAATCTTACCCCCACCTTCGGCAACGACTGCCATGCCGAGGCTATGCCCCGATCTGATAACGGGCGCCACGATCTTGTGGCTCCCGGCATCGACGTCCATCGTCTTTACGAAACTGGCATCGATCTTCAGCTTGTCGACGGCAAAGCGTCGAGACGGGTGAGGCTGGAGAAGCCGGTTCCGAAGTCATCGAGGGCAATCCCGAAGCCTGCACTCTTGAACTGCCGGATACTATCCAAAGCGAGTTCCTGATCTTCGATCAGGACGCTTTCGGTAATTTCGATATGCGCACGATGAAAGGGGAAACCGCACCGCGCGATGGTGGAGGAAATTTCATCGAACAAGCGAGGATCATGCACGTGCAAGATGCGTTCGGGCGCGGCAGCGACGCTATTCGGCGATGATCTTGACGCGGTCGCCGGGAGAGACGGAGGAGCCTGTCTGGAGCGCATTGATCAGCTTGAAGAGGTCAAGCTTGCGGTCGGTCCCCATCATGCGCGAGGCGAGCGTCGTGATGTTGTCGCCCGGCTGGACGGTGAGGACGCGGACACGCAGCGGTTTCAGCGATGCGGCTTCTGCCGGCGTGATGTGGCGGAAGCTGGCGCGAAGGACATCGGCCGTCTGCTCCAGTGCTGCGCTGCCCTTGGGCACTGCGGTCAGGAAGCGGAATATCTGCGACTTGTCGCGAATGACGGTCACGTCGAAATCCCAGCGGTCGGCCGATGCCCGTGCCGTTGCCGCTTCCATTCCGTTGACGACCATCGGCTTGATGGTTGCCGGATCGAGGCCGGTGACCCAGCCGCTCGAGATATAGTTTGTCAGCGACTGGTTCTGTGTGTCGGCGACGCCGTCGAAGCGGACGGCTATGTCGCCGGGGCCGGTCGCCAGCACTGCCTCGACCTTGTTGTCGATGCGGAATTCCGGCGGCACCTCGAAGCGGATTCCGAGGCCGCCGTGCAGGAACACCTGGCCCCTGACATAGCCCTCCTCCGGGCTGTCGCCATAGAGCAGCCCGTCGATACCGTTGAGATAATAGTCGCGGCCGGTGTCGCCGACCTTGCCCTGCTCGCCGAATTCACGGGCATGTTCGCGCGCCAGATCGATGCGCTGCGGCGTGCTTGGATGGCTCGATAGGAAGTCGAGGCTCTGGTCGGCGTCGGAGTTTGCCGACTGGTAGCGACTGTAGGCTTCCATCGAATCCAGGAAGCGGGCGGCGGCGTAGGGGTCGTATCCGGCCTGGCCGAGCGTGCGAATACCGATCTCGTCGGCCTGCAGTTCCTGCTGGCGCGAGAATGCAGCCAGACGCAGCTTGCCGCGCGCCAATGCCTGCTTGCCGGCGATGTCGCTGGAAAGAACCTCGCCGACGACGCGGCTGGCGATGACCTCGGCCTCTTCGCGCTTCTGCCGCTCGATGCCGTGGTTGGCGGTCACGTGGGCCATCTCGTGGGCAAGCACGGCCGCCACTTCAGAAGCATCGTTTGCGAGCGCCAGCAGGCCACGGGTGACGTATAGGTAGCCGCCCGGTAGGGCGAAGGCGTTAATAGCCGGCGAGTTCAGAATGGTGATGCGGTAGGATTGTAGCGGATTTTCCGAGACGCTGGTGAGGGCGCCGGCAATGCGGGCCACAAGCCGCTCGGTCTTTGCATCCTTGTATTCGCCGCCATAGCTGGCAACGATGCGGGGATGCTCGCGTGCGCCCATCTGGGCGCGGGGATCGTTCTTCTGGACTTCCGAGACGATCTGCGGATTGGCCGATGGCGAGACGTTTGGCTGGTACGTCTGGTCCATCAGCGACTGGCAGCTATTCAGCACTGTCGCTGCTGCCAGCAGCAGGACGTAGCGCCGGCACGACGTAGCAGCGCCGCGCAGCCTGGAAGGGCGCAAGCGTGTCCTCGTTCGTTCCATGCGCTCGGGCTGCTTCAGGACTTCAGTTCCGCTTGTCGTGTCTTAATGTCGGCAGGTCGCAAGATCGCGCTGATCGTCGTCCTACATGCTCGAGGTTTAGATCCATCCGCGCTTTCGCGCCGCATTTGTCGATGGTCTGCTCCCACTGCTCTAACTGATTTAGGCCTTAGTTGCATAGCGAGACTCTGCTTAATTGTGGCGTCGTTGCATTTTGGCAAGCATCGGTTCGAGATTACATTGTCGTGCAACACCGAAATTGCGGCAAAAGTCGTGCCGCGGCGCGGTCATGACCTCAAATCTGCAAAAAGCGCTGCAAAGCGGGCAGGCCGAGTGCCTCGAGAAAGCCATCTATCGGGGCTGCCAGGCGGATTTCGCCGGCATCGATGAACACCGCATGGTCGGCAAGCTGACGCACTTCGCGCGGATCGTGGGAGACGATCAACACCGTGTTGCCGGTCTCGCGGTGCAACTCCCTGAGCAGGTCGGCCATGCCGGCGCGAAGGCTGGGGTCTAGGGATGCAAAAGGTTCGTCCAGCAGCAGGATCGGCCGGTCGCGGATCAGCGCCCGAGCAAAGGCTGCGCGCTGCCGTTCGCCGCCGGACAGAGTGCCCGGCATCCGCTTTTCGAAGCCCTTGAGACTGACGCGTGCGAGAGCATCCGAGATCCGCCGGCGATCGTCGGCGCTGAGCCGCAGCGATGGGCTCAGCCCAAGACCGATATTAGTGAAGAGGTCGAGATGGGCAAATAGGTTGTTATCCTGGAACACCAGCGACACGGGCCGCTCGGCCGGGCTCATCATAGTGACATCGGTGCCGTTCAGCATGATACGGCCGCTATCCGGCGTCTCGAAGCCGGCCAGCAGATTGAGAAAGGTCGATTTGCCAGCGCCCGACGGGCCGGTGACGGCAATGATCTTGCCGGCGGGAAGGGTGCAGTCGAAGCGGAAATCGTGGCCGCCCAGCCGCAACCGCACGTCCGACAGGACAAGATCGGAAAGAGAGTTCACAGCCTGCCGCCTTTCTCGGCCCTGGATGCCTGGCCTGCGGTTCCAGCCACCGTCAATGCGAGGCAAAGCAGGCCCAGCAGCAGCGCATAGCCATCTGCGTCGTTGGTACGATAGCTGCCGAGCCGGCTATAGACCAGCCATGGCAGGGTGACGATATTGCCGGAGCCGAACAGCGCTACCGCTCCGAGGTCGCCAAGCGACAGCGCCATGGCGAAGGACAGCGCCGTAAACAGCGGCTTGCGCAGCCCGGGCCAGTCTACGTGGCGCAAGCGGGAAAAGCCCGTGAGACCGAGACTTGCTGCCAGCCGACCGGTGCGGGCCGTGTGAATGGCAAAGGCCGGTTCGACGACGCGGATGACGAAGGGTAGCGCCATCAGCATGTTGATGCAGACGATGAGGATGGCCGCAAACCGCGTCGGATCTCCGAAGGGACGCAGCGCCATGAACCATCCGGTCGCCAGCACGATCGGCGGCGCCAAGAGGACAAGCGATGAGGCGGCACCGAGCGTCGCCGAAAAGGCGCGGAGGCCTGTCGTGCCTTTTCGCACCGACGAGATGGCATAGCGGGCTCGCACGATTGCCAGCGAGAGGATGACTGCGAGCAGGCCGGCGGAAAGCGCGATGGCAAGGCTGGTCAGCAGCGCCTGCAGGAAGACCGGCTGGCTGGCGAGCCTGCCGAGGTTGGCCTCCATGCCGGCCACTGCGACGGACACCAGCGGCAGGCCGATGAACAGCGCAACAGTCGCGATGACCGCGCCGTCGGACAGTCGTGCCAGACGCTGCCGCCCGTCGAGGCGGCGTGGCGCCCTGCCGGTTGCGGGGCCCGGATCGTCCGGCGCCGGCAGCAGCGCCATCACGGCAAGCACGGCGCCGGTCATCGCAACCTGCAGCAAGGCCAATGCAACGGCACGGCCGGGGTCGAAGTCGAACCGCAGCGCCTGATAGATGGCAACTTCGATTGTCGTGGCCGCCGGCCCGCCGCCGAGCATCAGGACCAGGGTAAAGCTGGTGGCGCAGAGCATGAAGATGAGGCCAGCGATACCCGGAATGAGCGCCCGTAGCACAGGCCACTCGATGAAGCGGAATACGGCGCCCGGACGCATGCCAAGGCCGGATGCCATCAACCAGTATTCCGGCGGCACGCGCTCGAGGCCCGGCAGCATCAGCCTGACGGCGAGCGGCAGGTTGAAAAACACATGGGCTATGAGAATGCCGGAAAGCCCATAAATGCTGACCGGCTGTGTGAGGCCAAGCGTCTGCAGGGCGCCGTTGAGGATGCCCTGTCGGCCCCAGATGCCAAGAAGCCCCATGGCGCCGATCAGCACCGGCAGCCCCATCGGCACCGCCATCAGGCGGATCAGCCAGAGGCGGCCGGGAAAATGCCGTTGCCGGGCAAGGGCACGCGCCACGGGGATGGCAAGCGCTACCGCCAACACCGTCGAGAGCGTCGCCTGCAGCAAGGTGAAGCGCAGGACCCGCAGGATATAGGAATCGAGCAGAGGAGCGTTACCTTGCGTCTCGATGCCGGCGGCGAGCAGCGCGCCGACAGCAAGGCCGACAAACAGCAGGATGCCGGCGAGGCTGATAGCCCCGCCGGTCAGTGCCTTTGCGCGCTCGGATGTCGTCAGCATAGGGCTCGATCAGTTGCCGCTGGTGGCGGCCAGCCATTCGTCGATCCAGGCCTTGCGGTTCTTGTCGACTTCGGCCGGGCTCATCAGGAACGTCTTGGTGGGTACGACGAGCTTGCCGAAAGCGTCCGGCAGCGGCGCCGAGGTGGCGGCGCCCGGCATCATCCAGTTGTTGGTCGGGATAATGTCCTGAAAACCGGGTGTGATCATGAATTTCAGGAAGTCGCGGGCCAGATCCTTGTTAGCCGAGGTTTTCGTCATACCAGCGACCTCGATCTGGATGTAGTGGCCTTCCGAGAACGATGCCGCCTGGTAGCGGTCGGTCTTGTCGGCGATCATGTGGTAGGCGGGAGACGTCGTGTAGGAGAGCACCATCGGTGCCTCGCCCTTCGTGAACAGGTCATAGGCTTCCGACCAGCCGGGCGTGACGGTCAGGATGCGGCCCTTGAGCTTTTTCCAGGCTTCCGCCGACTTGTCGCCATAGACCGACTTGACCCAAAGCAGCAGGCCCAGGCCCGGTGTCGAGGTGCGCGGATCCTCGATGACGATCTTTTGCGACGGGTCTCCCTCGACCAGTTCCTTCATGCTTTTGGGCGGGTTCTTGATGGCTTGCGTGTCGTAGACCACTGCGAAGTGACCGTAATCGTAGGGAACGAAGACGTCGTCCTTGAAGTCGCCCGGCAACTTCACGGCCGTCGTATCGATCCCGGCAGGCTCGAACAGGCCGGTATCCCTGGCTTCGTCGACGAGATTGGTGTCGAGACCAAGAACCACGTCCGCCTTGGTGTCCTTGCCCTCGAGTTTCAGGCGCGACAGGAGCGCGACGCCGTCGGTGACGGCGACATAGTTGACGGTGCAGCCGCAGGTCTTTTCGAACGCCGCCTTGACCTTGGGGCCGGGGCCCCAGTCGGCGGTGAAACTCTCGTAGGTATAGACGGTCAGTGTCTTGTCTGCTGCCTGGCTGGCATGAGCGGTCAGAAGTGTCGTGCCGGCCGCCAGAACAAGGCCAGCCATAAATGTCGTCAGAGATCGGGTGGGCATCGAAGCGCCTCCTCCTTGGTTCGCGTTAAAACGGAGAATAGGCGCTGTTGATTTCGCGCGTCTAATCCCTCCGCCGGTGTTAACCGGATCAGGTTCCGCGGGTTGGCCGGTGAAAGCCTCTCAGCCAGATGTCCGGATGGACACAAGGCACCCCGTTAGAGCGAGGAAAGATGTAGCGGCGGGAGGGGTGGATGGCAAGGGCCCCCGACACGCGCGAAGCCCAGCTTTATCAGTCCGCGACGTGGGCTGCAGCCGCAGGGTCGATCGTCTTGGCAATGGTTGCGCCCGGTAGCTGGACGTTCTTAAGGCAAAGTGCGGTGACCAGGCCGACAAGGCAGATGCCCGACGCCGTCAGGAACAGCGGGTTGAAGGCGGCGGCATAGGCTTCGGCCACGGCTTCGCGCGTGGCAGCCGGCAAGGCCGCCATCATCTTCGGTGTGACTTCCTCGATATTGCTGACGCCGGGGATCGACAGGCCGACATGCAGCAGGCGGGAGCCGATGATGGCGCCGTAGATGGAGATGGCGATCGAGGCGCCCCCCATGCGCGAGAGCGTGACGGCGCCGGTGGCTGCTCCGATATCGCGGCTGGAGGCTGCATTCTGGATGCCGATGACCGGGACCTGCTGGGCAAGCCCGATGCCGATGCCATGAAGCAGCATCAGGCCGCCGATCAGGTAAACCGGCGTGCCCGCGTGGACTTGCGACAGGGCCGCAAAGGCAATCATGCTGCAGGCCGCACTGCCGATGGCGAAGGGCTTGTAGCGGCCGGTGGCCGAGATAAGCCGTCCCGCCGATAGCGAGCCACAGACGATGCCGCCGGTCAGGAGAATGAACAACAGGCCGGCAACCGAGGGCGAAAGGCCAGTGGTCGTCTGCAGGAACAGCGCGAAATAGTTGACCATGCCTATGGCGATGGCGCCGCTGGTGAGCGAGGTGATCAGCAACAGCCCGAAGGTCGGATTGCGGAACAACTGCATCGGCACGATCGGCTCCGGGGCGCGGCGCTCGATGAAGATCCAGGACATGGCGCAGACGATGCCGAATGCGATAATAGCGAGAACTGCCGGGGACAGCAGCGATCCGAACAGCTGGGTACCGTCAGCGGCAAGCACGATGCAGGTGGTCGTCATCGCCAGGACGATGGCGCCGGCATAGTCGATCTGCGGCTTGCGGGCGGGTTTCCGGTAGGGGAGCATGGTGACGAGGCCGGCAAGGACGATGAAGCCGATCGGTATGTTGACGAGAAAGATCGAGCGCCAGCCGAACAGGTCGCTCATCGTGCCGCCGAGCACCGGGCCGATGGCGCCTGATGCCATCAGGACCAGGCTGGAATAGCTCTGGTAGCGGGCTCTCTCCCGAGGCTCGAACAGGTCGGCGTTGATCGAGAAGATCGATACGAGGATACCGCCGCCGCCGAGCCCCTGCAGAACGCGGGCGGCAATCAGAGTGTTCATGGATACGGCAAGACCGCAGATGGCGGAGCCAACGGTGAAGATGGCAATCGCGGTGATCATCACGTATTTGCGGCCGAAAAGGTCGCCCAGCTTGCCGTAGACCGGCATGACGGCGCTCAGCGAAAGGAGATAGGCAGAGCCGATCCAGCCGAAACGCTCGAGATGGCCGAATTCGCCGACGATGGTCGGGAGTGCCGTCGAGACGATCTGGTTGTCGAGCATCGCCATGAACATGGCAACCATCAGGAACAGGTAAAGTATCAGCCGGCGACGGGGATCCGCCACAAGGGGCGCAGACGGCAGGTGCATATCCATGGGGCTTCCTATCCAGAATGGCCGTTATATGTGCTGATAGCATATATCTGTCAAGCGCATTTGAATGCATTCTGCATATTCAACTTTTCGCGATGATCTGTTACCGTGGCGGAATGACAGTAACCTTGAAGACAGACGAGCCGGTTTCGATGGATGCGCAGGAGGCGTATATCCAGCACATCGGACAGGTGATGACGCGGATGCGGCTGATGACCGGACGCCGGATGATCAGCCGGCTGGCGATCCAGAACGTGGCACCGGACCTCGAGCTCTCGCATCTCGACGTGCTCGATGCCATCAGACGGGCCGAGGCGGGGGGCGAGGTGACAGTCGGGGCGGTGGCCGAGATCTTGCGGATCGATCCGTCGCGGGCCAGCCGCATCGTTGCCGAGATGGTGACGCGTGGCGTCCTGCGCCGCAAGGCGTCGCAGGCGGACGCAAGGCGCATCGTCGTGGTGATGAGCGCGCTCGGCCAGCGGCTTCTTGCAGAGGTGCAGGCACAGAAGCGGGCGCTCATCGGGGATATCGTTGCCGATTGGTCCGAGGACGACATGCAGACCTTTTCGCGGCTTTTCGATCAGTTCATCGGTGGCTTCGAGGATGCGTTTCGGGCGCGCTACCGGGATTCGGATCCCTAAAGGCGCCGATTTGACGGATGACAGGCTGTCGCTCTTCCCTATCGACCGGTCTTTGCGCTATGGGCTTGGCCCATGAGTTCATCCACCTTCACGATCCTGCTTGGCGGGGCGCTGCATCTGACGGAGCGGCTTCAGGCGGCAGTCGCCGGCAGTCGCTTCATCGCCGCCGATGGCGGAATGCGCCATGCGCAGGCGCTCGGTGTGGTGCCGGAACTGTGGGTCGGCGATTTCGATTCGAGCCCGGCTGACCTCGGCGAGGCCTTTCCGGATGTGCCGCGGCAGCCTTATCCTGCCGCCAAGGCCCAGACGGATGGCGAGATTGCCATCGAGGAGGCAATCCGTCGCGGTGCCCGTCGCCTGGTGCTTGCCGGCGCGCTCGGTGGCGAGCGGTCCGACCATGCGCTGGCCTTGCTTCTCTACGGCGTCAGCCTGGCGGAGCAGGGGTTCTCGATGCTGTTGACCTCCGGCGAGGAGGAGGCCGTGCCGCTGATCGCCGGCGCCATGGAGATAGACCTTCCCGCCGGTAGCCTGTTTTCCGTTTCCGGTTTCAGCGCGCTCGATGGCCTGTCGATTGACAATGCCCGCTATCCGCTTGCCGGTTTCCATTTGCCGTTCGGTGCCTCCCGCACCATTTCAAACGTTGCGCAGGGTATCGTGCGCTTTTCCCTTTCGAGCGGCAGGGCCATCGTCCTTGCCCGCCCCTATGACCTTTCCGGAGTCTGACCCTTGGCCCCCCCTATTCTGAAACTCGACGACATCTTTCTCTCCTTCGGCGGCGCTCCGCTTCTGGCTGGTGCCAATTTCCAGGTGGAGCCCGGCGACAAGATTTCGCTGGTCGGTCGCAACGGCTCCGGCAAGTCGACGCTGTTGAAGATCGCCGCCGGCATGGTTGAGGCGCAATCCGGCGAAATCTTCCGCCATCCTTCGTCAACGATCCGCTATCTCGAACAGGCGCCCGATTTCGGCGACCACAAGACTGTTCTCGCCTATGCCGAGGCCGGGCTGACACCGGGCGACGATCCCTATCGCCTCACCTACCTGCTCTCGCACCTGGGATTGACCGGTGATGAGGATCCGCAGAGCCTTTCGGGCGGCGAAGCCCGCCGGGCCGCACTCGCCCGCGTGCTGGCGCCGGAACCGGACATCCTGCTCCTCGACGAGCCCACCAACCATCTCGACCTGCCGACCATCGAGTGGCTGGAAGGCGAGTTGCAGAAGACCCGCAGCGCCATCGTCGTGATCTCGCATGACCGTCGCTTTCTCGAGAAGGTCTCGACAGCCACCGTCTGGCTCGACCGCGGTACTTCGCGTCGTCTCGACAAGGGTTTTGGTTTCTTCGAGGCCTGGCGTGACACGGTGCTCGAGCAGGAAGAGCTTGAGCAGCACAAGCTCGGCAAGCAGATCGAGCGCGAAGAGCACTGGCTGCGCTACGGCGTCACCGCGCGTCGCAAGCGCAACATGCGCCGCCTCGGCGATCTGCAGACGATGCGCGCCGACTATCGCGGCCACAAGGGTCCGCAGGGCTCGGTCAACGCCAACATTTCCGACGTGCAGGAATCCGGCAAGCTGGTGATCGAGGCGGAACTGATCACCAAGGCCTATGGCGAGCGGACGATCGTCGCGCCGTTCTCGATCCGCGTCCATCGTGGCGATTGCATCGGCCTCGTCGGCCCCAACGGTGCCGGCAAGACAACGCTCCTGAAGATGTTGACGGGCCAGCTGAAGCCGGACAGCGGCAAGCTTAAGCTCGGCACCAATCTCGAAATCGCCACGCTTGACCAGAAACGCGAAGACCTCGATCCGGAAGAGACGCTGGCCCATTACCTGACCGACGGGCGTGGCGAAAGCCTGATCGTCAATGGCGAGCAGCGCCACGTCACGGGCTACATGAAGGACTTCCTGTTCGCGCCGGAACAGGCACGCACGCCGATCCGCAAATTGTCGGGCGGCGAACGCGCTCGCCTGATGCTCGCCCGTATCCTGTCGCGGCCTACCAATCTCCTCATCCTCGACGAACCGACCAACGACCTCGACATCGAGACGCTCGATCTGCTGCAGGAAACCGTTGCCAGCTTTGCCGGCACCGTCATCCTCGTCAGCCATGACCGCGACTTCCTCGACCGTACCGTTACCTCGACCATCGCGCCGATGAATCCTGACGCGCCCGATGGCCGGTGGATCGAATATGCCGGCGGTTATTCCGACATGCTGATACAGCGCAAGGGCGTTGCCGACGAGCTTCGCAAGGCCGCAAAGGCCGAGAAAGCCCGGGGCGGTGGATCGAACGCCGGTAACCAGGGCGGCGTCAAGGGCAAGGCCAAGATGTCGTTCAAGCAGACCTATGCGCTTGAAAATATTCCGAAGGAAATCGCCAAGGCGGAGGCTGAAATTGCTGCCCGCGAACTGAAAATGTCTGACCCCAAGCTGTTTTCCAAGGATCCGGCAACGTTCAATGCTCTCGCAAAGGAAGTCGAGAAGCTGCGCGGCAAGGTGACGAAAATGGAAGAGGAGTGGCTGGAGCTCGAGACGATTCGCGAGCAGATGGGCTCCTGAGAACAGCAAAGGCGTCAATTTCATGGTCAAGAAACCGTAGCAGGAAAATTTCTTGTCTCCGCGTGGAACATTCGTCTGATCCGACCATTCAAGGGGGTACGTGGAGGCAGTGTGTATTGCTTTTGCAAGCCTCAGGTGCTGGCCTGATGCGCCCCACCTGGCTTCAAGGATATGACGATGGACAGGAAAGTGCTGATTGTCGAAGACGAGTTGCTGATCGCACTCGATCTCGAAGACATGGTGGAAAGCAATGGACTGCAGGTCGCAGCCATCGCCAACACGATGGCGCGGGCGCTGGCGGCGGCACCCCATGCTGATATCGCCCTCGTCGACGTCAATCTTTCCGACGGGCCAACCGGTCCGGCGATTGGCCGCATGCTGGCGGAGCAATTTGGCATAGCCGTCGTCTTCATGACGGCAAACCCCGAGGTCGTGTCGGGCGGGATTCAGGGAACCCTCGGTGTCCTGCGCAAGCCCGTGCAGCCTGGAATGGTGGCCCAAGCTCTGAAATACGCAATGGGACGGCTGACCGGCCAACTGGCCGCCGTTCCCCGTGACATGGAAGTCTTTGCCGCCTGAGCGACTGGTCAGTTGCCTGCCGGCATCATCAAAGATGCGGGTTTCGCGGCCTGTAGATGTCTACTAGGCGCTGGTTGATATCCTTCGCTCCCGGCATGTTCGCGCTGCGGTAGACCGGCGGATCGCCGTCTCCTGACAGCTGTGAAGCAACTTCAGCAAAAATTGCATTTAGAAGTGTCGCGCCGATGGCAGTCGATGCCGGCCCCACCTTGAGGTCGGTGCCGGGCAAATCGACCAGCGCATCGCCGGGGGGAAGACCGTTATCAAAGACGATGTCTGCGATATCGGCGAGGCGCCTGCGACCGTTGGCGATGGCTGCCGAATAGGCGAGCGATGTGATGGCGATGACGGTGGCGCCGATTTCCCGGCCGTAGTCGGCGGCTTCCGTCGGCGCGGCATTGACGCCCGAATTGGAGGCGATGACCAGCACGTCGCCACGCTCCATCCGGTAGCGTTCCAGCACCGGTCGAACCAGCCCCGGGGTGCGCTCGTAGATCGAGCTTATGACGGCACCTTCATGCAGCATCGCCGAGCCGACCAGTACCGGAACGGTAATCGCCAGTCCGCCGGCGCGATAATGCACCTCTTCTGCCAGCATGTGAGAGTGGCCTGTCCCGAACAGATAAACGCGGTGGTCGCTGCGCGCCGCCTCGCAGATAACGGCAGCAGCCCTTGCCATCGGCTCGGCTAAAGACTGGCGCAGTGCACCGAGCCTTTCGATCACCTCCAGGAAATAGGCATCCGTGATCGCGGTCATACGGATGTCTCCGGGCCTGTCCCGACAGACTTCGCAGCACCGGCTATCCAGGTGGCGGTCGCCTCGATGTCATCGTTGATGTGCACGAGGTCGGCACGCGCACCCGGCGACAAGTGACCCCTGTCAGTCAGGCGCAGAAAACGGGCCGGGTAGGAAGTCGCCATGCGCAGCGCTTCGGCCAGCGGCAGTTCCAGCATGCCGACGCCGTAGCGCACGGTCGAGGCCATGTCGACGTCGGAGCCGGCCAGCGTGCCGTCGGCCAGTACCACCTTCGAGCAGAAGCCGCCCTTCTCGCGGTAGACCGTGCGGCCGTTCAGCTCGAAGCTGTCGGCATCGGAACCTACCAGCGACATGGCATCGGTGACGAAGAACAGCTTGCCCTCGCCGCGCTTGGCGCGCAGGGCGACGCGCAAGGCACGGGGATCGACATGGTGACCATCGGCAATCATGCCGCACCACGTACGGGGATGATCGAGCGCCGCACCGACCAGACCTGGGCTGCGATGGCCTAGCTGGCTCATGGCATTGTAGAGATGGGTGACGCCACGGGCGCCGGCATCGAAAAGGGCGTCCGCAACATCGGCCGCGCAATCGGAATGACCGAGGCTGACGATGACGCCGCCCTCGTTCAGCGCCTGCACCTGGCGGGGCGTCACCTGCTCGGCGGCGATGGTGACCAGCAGCGTGCCGATTGCCTCGCGGGCACGGATGAAGGTCGTAACATCGCTGTCCTCAACCGGCCGCATCAGTTCCGGCAGGTGGGCGCCCCTGCGCGCCGGCGACAGGTGGGGCCCTTCGAGGTGCAGGCCGACGACACCCCGGTCGGCTTTGACAGCCTCGATGGCGGCTTCGATCGCCCGGGTCGTGGCAGCGCCGATGTCTGTGATCAGCGTCGGCAGCAGGGAAGTCGTGCCATAACGGCGATGGCCTTCGGCAATGGTATACATCGAGGCCGGCGACGGATCTTCGTTCAGCAGCCGCCCGCCGCCGCCGTTCACCTGTGCGTCGATGAAGCCCGGTGCCAGCACGCCGCCGTCGAGTTCCACACGCACACTGCTCTCCGGCAGGCTATTTCGGGCGGTGATCGCCTGCACCCGGCCATCGCCGACAACAAGCGCGTTGTCGTCGTGAAAGCGGTCGCCGTCGAAGATGCGGGCGCCGGTAAAGACCGTGTAGTCCATCACATCGTCTCCGTCACCTTGAGAAGATTAGCCGGCTTGTCGGGATCGAAACCCTTGCGGCGCGTCACTCGCTCGATCATCCGATAGTAGCAGAGCAGGGAGACCAGCGGGTCGATGAGGCCGTTTCCGGTCGAGGGCATTGTCAGGTTGATACCCGGCAGCGGGGTGGTCGAGAAAGACACGGCGGTGGCGCCGAGTTTCTGAAGGCGCTCCAGAGCCTGGGCGTTGTTGGCAAACGCGGCGTCGTCCGGGGCGAAAGCAACGACCGGGAAGCCGGGCTGAACCAGCCGCATCGGGCCGTGCATCAATTCGGCGAGCGAGAAGGCCTCGGCGTGCAGGCCCGACGTCTCCTTGGCCTTCAGCGCCGCTTCCAGCGCGATGGCGAAGGCCGGACCACGACCGCCGGTGTAGAGCGAGCTGGCTCCGAACAGCACCTCCTCGGCGGCAGCACTATCGATGCCATCGGTGGCTGCCAATGCCTGGGGCAGGCGTGAAAGGCCATCCTGCAGTGCGCTGTTGCCGGAGACGGCAGCGGTAACGCCCGACAGGGCAGCGACGGCGGTGATGAAGGATTTCGTTGCGGCGACGCTTTTCTCAGGGCCCGCATGCAGGTCGAGGACGATATCGGCTTGCCGCGCCAGTGGGCTGTCGGTGACGTTGACGACGGCGATCGTTGTTGCTCCGCCCTTCTTGGCGGCGGCCTGCAGGGCGATGATATCGGGGCTGCCGCCGGACTGCGACACGGTGAAATGGATGCCACCCTTCAGATGCAGCGGCGCATTGTAGACCGAGGCGATCGACGGGCCGATCGAGGCGACGGGGACGCCGCAGGAGATCTCGAACAGATACTTGAAGAAGGTCGCAGCATGGTCCGACGAGCCGCGCGCCGCCGTGGTGACGACGGAGGGTCTAGCCACAGCAAACAGCTTGGCGATTTCGGCGAAGACCGGCTTTTCCTTCTCCAGCAAGGTCGCCACGGCATCGGGCGACTGGCCGGCCTCGGTCAGCATCAGGGATTGCGTCATAGGTCATCTCCAATTTTCAGCTCTGCGACGAAATCATAGGCGTCGCCGCGATAATGCGATCTGGTGTATTCGACGACCCGCTGGTCAGCCAGGCGCGAGATGCGCTCGATCAGCAGTGCCGGGGCTCCGGGCTTGACGTCAAGCGTGGCGGCCGAGGATGGGTCGAGGGTGACTGCGGTCAGCCGCTGCAGGGCATGAACCGGGCGGAACCCGTTGGCAGTCAGGGCATCGTAAAGGGAGCTCTCGCCGGCCGCGTCTTCGGCCAGGAACTGGGTCGGGACGACGGCGCGTTCGATGGCGAGCGGCAGTCCGTCGGCCAGCCGCAATCGGTCGAGCCGCAGCACCGGTTCGTCGACGCCGAGGCCGAGCAGGAAGGTCTCCTCGGGCGTCGGCATGGAAACGCTCCGGGACAGGATTTTTGCCGCCGGCGAGCGACCGCGCGAGCGCATATCGGCGGAGAAGGAGGAGAGGCGCCAGAGCGACTGTTCCATCCGCTCGACCTTCTGGGAGACGAAAGTACCGCTGCCGTGCCGCGACTCCAGAGTGCCTGCCGTCAGCAGGTCGCGATAGGCGGTGCGCACGGTGACACGGCCGAGCTGCAGTCCTTCGGCGAGATCGCGCTCGGCCGGCAATGCAGTGCCCGGTTTCAACAGTCCTTCTTGAATAAGCCCGGTCAGCGCTATCGCCAAACGCCTGTAAAGCGGCCCGCTCGCTGCCGCATCCCGCAAGCCGCGCCCATTCAGTTCGGAAATCAAACTGGTTCTATCCATGGGTTCGGATTAGAACCTATGTAGGACCACTTTGCAAGGTATCTCTTGGGCGCTGGTCGCTTAGCCTGCGACCAGCGAAGGCTGCGCGCTCAGTTCTTCGTGAAAATGTAGTCCGTTTCCTGGCGCAGGACTTCGCCGGGATGGAGCGAAGCGGAGGAAAAGCCCGGCTGGTTGATGGCGTCGGGCCAGATCTGCGTCTCCAGGCAGAAACCGGCGAACGGACCCATCATCTTGCCGTCAATGCCGGGGACGGGGACGTCGAGCTTGAAGCCGGCGTAGAGTTGGACGCCCGGTTCCGTCGTACGCACTTCGAGCGTTACGCCGGAATTGATGCTGCGGGCGAGAACAACGGCGCGCTTGGCCGTGCGCTCCTGCGATAAACAGAAATTGTGGTCGTATAGTACCTGTTCACCGTCGACGAAGCGCTTCATCGGGCCCATTTCTCTCAGGTCGAAGGGCGTGCCGGCGACGGGAGCGATCTCGCCGGTCGGGATCTGCCGCGCATCGGTCGGCAGGTAGTGGTCGGCTGCGATCATGATGTCGTGGTCGAGCGCATCGTCGCGGCCGTCGAGATTGAAGTAGGCGTGCTGGCAGACATTGGCAATGGTCGGCTGGTCTGTCGTGGTCTCGTAGATTACCGATAGCTCACCATTGCCGTGGACCCAGTAGGTAGCCTGGATCGTGCAGTTGCCGGGATAGCCGCTGCGGCCATCGGGATCTACGATCTTGAGGACGACGCGGTCGGCGGCATGCTCGACGATCGTCCAGTTGCGCAGGGCGATATTGTCGAAGCCGCCGTGCAGATGGGTTACGCCGTTCTCGTTCAGGTCCAGCTGGTACGTCTTGCCGTCGAGCGTGAACCTGCCGTCGGCGATTCGGTTGGCGCAGCGGCCGGGCGTTGCGCCGAAATAGGCGGAGTGCTTTTCGTAGCTTTCGAAGTTGTCGAAGCCAAGCGTCAGGGCCGGCGCGTGGTTTTCAAGCCGGAGGTCCTGGATCACCGCTCCCCAGCTGATGACATGGGCAGTCAGCCCGCCGCCTGTAATCTTGACGCGGTGTACCGTCTCGCCGGCCGCAGTCTTGCCGAAAACTTCGCGCTGCAAAGTGCTGTCCGTCATGTCCTCATCCCATTCGTCTCTAATGCGAGGCGCCGACCCTGCCTCCATTCGCCGCTATCCGCAACCCGCCTGCCGGCGGAATCAGACCTCCGTCCCGGGGACGTGACTATTTCTGCAAGCCGATGTCGGCCATGTCGTAAGGTGTCGTCTGGTATATCTCGTTGATCCAGTTGCCGACGAACAGATGAGCGTGGCTGCGCCAGCGGTTGGGCGGCGTCAGGGACGGATCGTTGTGCGGGAAATAGTCGTGCGGCATCTTGATCGGGATGCCGGCATCGACGTCGCGGAAATATTCGTCTGCCAGCGACGTCGAATCGTATTCGACGTGGTTGAACATGTAGAGCCGCCTTGCTGTCTTCTCGTGCACAAGGCAAATGCCCATTTCCGGCGATTCCATCAGGATTTCCAAGCCAGGGACGGTTTCGACATCCTTGCGGCGGACTTCGGTCCAGCGCGACACGGGCACGCCGAAGTCGTCGGAAAAGCCGTTGAGATAGACCGAGGACGGGTTCAGGTTCTGGTGCCGGTAGACACCGAACGCCTTTTCCTTCAGCAGGTGCTTCGGCACGCCGTGAAAATGGTAGATCGCCGCCATCGCACCCCAGCAGACGTTCAGCGTCGAATGAACGTTGGTGGTCGTCCAGTCGAGGATCTGGCGCATTTCGTCCCAGTAGGTGACTTCCTCGAAGTCGAGCAACTCGATCGGCGCACCGGTGATGATGAAGCCGTCGAACTTGCGATGCCTGATCTCCTCCCAGGTCTCGTAGAACGACAGGAGATGCTCCTCGGAAGTGTTCTTCGCCTTGTGCCCACCGATGCGGATCAGCGAGAACTCGACCTGCAGCGGCGAGGCGCCGACGAGGCGCGCCATCTGTATTTCGGTCTTGATCTTGTTGGGCATCAGGTTGAGCAGCCCGATCTGCAGCGGACGGATATCCTGACGGACGGCCATCGTCTCTGTCATCACCCGCACGCCCTCTTTGACGAGGGTATCGAAGGCGGGCAGTGTATCGGGGATCTTAATGGGCATGCGCGTTACTCGATCAACTAAACCGGCGGCGAAAAAACGAATCGCTACCGGTCCGCATGCGGCCCTGATTTAGCGACTTGTTTAACGTGGCTGCAAGCCGGCCGGCCAAATCACCACGCGATGTTAAATAGCGCTGGACAGGTTTCGAATCAACATCAATCGCCGGTTGGTAAATGCGCGGCGCGGCGTGGTGAACCTGCAGCGGCATTCGGGCGTATAAGGCTTTCATAAGGTTTGAAGCGCAAGCTGATGGCGAGGAGGGCGGTTCCAGGCCAGGGATCGCTGGCGCTACGCGCTTCGGGCTCGCATGGATGGACATGTGCGATGGCCATGACTATCTGAGGGATGAGGATCAGGATTTTTTGATGGCCGTTGATACTACAGAGAAGCCCAGCGTCCAGGGCGATGCGCGCGTCGGATACGACTTGAGTGTGCTGTACAGGTTGAGGATGATGCTTTCGGCGTTCTGGCATTCGCCCGTGCGCGTCAGGCTCATATCGCTCGTGGTATCGCTGTTCGTCATCATTCTCGTGACGGCTTATGTGCAGGTTCTCTTGAACGAGTGGAATGCGCCATTCTACGATTCGCTGGCACGACGCGACCTTAACGAATTCGTGAAACAGCTTGGTGTCTTCGGCATGATCGCCGGCTCGCTGCTGGTGCTCAACGTCATCCAGGCCTGGCTCAACCAGATGGCGGCGCTCTACATGCGCGAGGGCCTGGCGCGCGACCTGGTCGATCAGTGGCTGAAGGGCAAGCGCGCCCTGCGGCTGGCGTCGTCTGGTCTGATCGGCGTCAATCCGGACCAGCGTCTCCATGAGGATGCCCGCAACCTTGCAGAAAGCACCACGGGCCTTGCGATCGGCCTCGTCCAGTCGACGATCCTGCTGATCAGCTTCATCGGCGTGCTCTGGGAGCTGTCGAGCGGCTTCATATTCCATTTTCGCGGCAGCAGCTTTTCCATTCCGGGATACATGGTATGGGCGGCGATTATCTATGCCGCCTCGGCTTCTTTCCTCAGCCAGTTCGTCGGCGGCAAGCTGGTGCGGCTCAATGCCGACCGCTACTCCAAGGAGGCCGAACTGCGTTTCGCGCTGATGCACGCCAACGAGTACATGCCGTCGATCACCATTGCCGGCGGACAGGAAAACGAGCGCCGCCGCATCAACGGCGATATTTCCTCGGTGCTCGGCGTTATCCGTAAGCTGGCCATCGCCAACACCAATCTTACCTGGGTGTCGGCGAGCTACGGCTGGATGGTGCTGGTCATTCCAATCCTGGTGGCGGCGCCAGCCTACTTCTCGGGCGGCCTCAGCATCGGCCAGCTGATGATGGTGGTTGGCGCCTTCAACCAGGTGAACACGGCACTGCGCTGGTATGTCGCCAATTTCGGGCCGATCGCCGAGTGGCGCGCGACGCTGATGCGCGTTACCGATTTTCGCGAGGCGGTCGTCGAGATGGATATCGAGGATCACCTGCCCAACATGATCGACGTCGCCCGCGCTGCGCCTGGCATGATGGTGCTGAAGGATCTCGAGGTCTCGACCAAGATGTCCGACGAGATCGTCGAGAACGGTTTTCGGATCCGCGAGGGCACGGTGACGATCACCGCCGGCGAGCACATCATGATCAACGGCGATCACGGCGTGAACCGCAAGCTGTTGTTCCAGGCGCTAGCCGGCGAATGGCATTGCGGCAAGGGCGAGATCGACCTGCCGCCGCCGGAAGACATGCTGTTCATGCCGCACACCGCCTATGTCCCGAGCGGAACGCTGCGCGAGGCCATGACATTCCCCGAGGCACGCGATGCCTACCCGGATTCCGACCTCGAAATGGCGATTGAAAAAGCTGGTCTCGGCAGGCTGAAAGGCAAGCTCGATACGAACGCCCGCTGGGATCGTATGCTCGATACCGACGAACAGAAGGCCGTCGGCTTTGCCCATGCCCTGCTCGCCAAGCCGCGCTGGCTGATCCTCGACGAAACGCTCGAAGGCCTGGAGCCGGATATCCAGAAGCGCCTGGTTGCGCTTCTGGGCGAACTCAAGGATACGACGATGATCTATATCGGCCGTTCAGAGGCTTATCTTGAACTCATGTCGCCGCGGGTATTGCATCTGCAGGCCCTGGTTCCGCCGGACCCGACAGCGCCGCCTGCAAAGCCTGTCTCGGGTGCTGCTCGCGGACAAAACCCGGCACGGCGCCCCATTGTCCGCAAGGAGACGGTGCGGCCCGCCTGAACAACTTCGCCCGGATACGAAAAAGGCCCCGACGCGCAATCCACGCGTTCGGGGCCTTTTATCGAGATGGAGTGCCAGGTCCGGGATCAGTCCTTGGCGCGTTCGACGTAGGAATTGTCTTCGGTCATGATGACGACGCGGGTGCCGGCATTGACATGCGGCGGCACCATGGTGCGAACGCCATTCGACAGCATGGCTGGCTTGTAGGAGGACGACGCCGTCTGGCCCTTGACGACCGGCTCAGTCTCCATGATTTCAAGCGTCACAGTGCGTGGCATCTGGATGGCAAGCGCGATACCTTCATGCATCGACAGGATGCAGGTCATGCCTTCCTGCAGGTAGGCCTTGTCGTCGCCCATGGTTTCGGCATCGACGGTAACCTGGTCGTAGTTTTGCGGGTTCATGAAGTGGAACCCGTCGCTGTCTTCGTAAAGGTACTGATGGTTGACGTCCTCGACGAAGGCGCGCTCGACTTGTTCGGTCGTGCGCCAGCGCTCGGAAACCTTCGTGCCATCCGAAATCCGGCGCATATCGATCTGGGTGACCGGCGTGCCTTTGCCGGGGTGGAAATTGGCGGCCGTCAGCACGACGTAGAGCTTGCCGTCGACGTCGAGCACATTGCCCTTGCGGATCGAAGAGGCGATAACCTTGACCATAAGACTTCCTTGTAACGCAGCTTTTTGCATCGTAGAGGACGGACCGAGCCCGTTTCCCTGATGCAGCAATGTTTTCTTGGGGGCGCAACTAACCTAAAATGGTGGAAATAGCCACCCCGTCGCGGCTCATCCTATAAAAGAAAGCGCGGAATGAACGCCAGCCTGACAAAAGCATCTCCCTGGTGGACGCCCGGCGTCCATGCGGATCGACGGCCTTTTCTTATCGGCCGCAATGCGATCCAGGCGGCGCTGCGCAGTTTTTTTTCAGCCGGCGACTTCCTCGAGGTTGATACGGCAACCCTTCAGATATCGCCCGGCAACGAGGCACATCTGCATGCTTTCGCTACAGAAGCCCTGACGACCGACGGTCAGGCGGCACCCTTCTACCTGCACACGTCGCCGGAATTTGCCTGCAAGAAGCTGCTGGCCGCGGGCGAACAACGTATTGCATGCTTTGCCCATGTCTATCGCAACCGTGAGCGCGGGCCCTTGCACCATCCGGAGTTCACCATGCTCGAATGGTACAGGGTCGGCGAAGGCTACGAGCAGCTGATGGCTGACTGCGTCGATATAATGCGACTGGCGGCGAAAACCGCGGGGGCTGCGCGGCTGGCGTTCCGGGGTGCCGAGTGCGATCCCTTTGCCGAGCCGGAGCGGATCAGCGTTGCGGCGGCCTTCCTGCAGCATGCCGGCATCGACCTCTTGTCCTCGGTTGCCGCCGACGGACAGACGGACCGCGACTGCCTTGCTGCGGAAATGAACCGCCTCGGCATGCGTGTTGCCGGCGACGATGGCTGGGCGGATATGTTCAGCCGGGTGCTGGTGGAAAAGATCGAACCGCATCTCGGTTTTGGCCGACCGACGATCCTTGACGAATATCCGGTCTCCGAGGCCGCTCTTGCCAGGCCCTCGGCGCGGGATCCGCGTGTCGCCGAGCGCTTCGAACTCTATGCCTGCGGCGTCGAGCTTGCCAATGGCTTCGGCGAACTCACCAATGCCGTCGAACAGCGGCGGCGGTTCGAGATCGAGATGGCGGAAAAGGCGCGGGTCTACGGCGAAACCTATCCGCTCGACGAGGATTTTCTCGACGCGCTTGCCATCATGCCCGAGGCAAGCGGCATCGCCCTCGGTTTCGACCGGCTGGTGATGCTGGCTACCGGAGCATCCCGCATCGAGCAGGTGCTTTGGGCGCCCGTTGCGGAGTTCGGAAGATGAACGTCATTCGATCGATCAGGACAGTCGACGATCTCCAGCGGGCATCGCTTGTCGATGGGCAAAACGCGGCGTCGCTGGAAGCGGTCGCGGAACGTTATGCCATCGCGCTGACGCCTGCCATTGCCGCACTGATTGACCGCACCGATCCCGATGATCCGATCGCCCGGCAATTCGTGCCCGATATGGCAGAGCTGGTGGTGACGCCGGAAGAGCGTGCCGATCCCATCGGCGATGCGGCCCACAGCCCGGTCACAGGCATCGTCCATCGCTATCCCGACCGTGTGCTGCTAAAGGCGGTGCATGTCTGCCCCGTCTATTGCCGATTCTGCTTTCGCCGCGAGATGGTCGGTCCGCAGGGTATGGGTACGCTGGATGCCGGCGAACTCGATGCCGCTTTCGACTATATCCGCGCCCATCCGGAGATCTGGGAGGTGATCCTCACCGGCGGCGATCCGCTGGTTCTGTCGCCCCGGCGTCTCGAAGAACTGCTGGCCGGGCTTGCTGCCATCGATCACGTCAAGATCGTCCGCTTCCACACCCGCGTTCCAGTCGTCGATCCGCAGAAGATCGACGCAGCGCTTGTGGCCGCGCTGAAGGCGAGCGGCAAGACGGTCTATGTGGCGTTGCATGCCAACCACCCGCGCGAACTGACGGCGGACGCACGCGCCGCCTGTGCCCGTCTTGTCGATGCCGGCATCGTCATGGTCAGCCAGTCCGTACTTTTAAAAGGGGTCAACGACGATCCCCTGGTACTGGCGGCGCTGATGCGCGCCTTCGTGGAAACGCGGATCAAACCCTACTATCTGCACCATCCCGATCTCGCGCCCGGCACCAGCCATTTCCGGTTGACCATCGCCGAGGGCCAGCGCCTTGTGGCCGAGTTGCGCGGTCGCTTGTCCGGTCTCTGCCAGCCGGCCTATATCCTCGATATTCCCGGCGGCTACGGCAAAGCGGTCATCGGCGAGCGTGCCATCCGCGATGTCGGCGAGGGTTGCTATTCGGTTTCCGATTTCCGAGGCGAATGGCACGATTACCCGCCGCCATCCGGCAGCGGTAAGCCTGACTAGGCGCGATCCCGCGACGACTCACGAAAATTTATCTTCTTCACATTTTCCGGACGCATCCAGGAGCGTTGCTCTACCTACCCGGTCCAATCCGCGCTAAGAGAAGCAACCCCCGATATTATTAGCGTGTCGGCGGATTACATTCTGTCCGGATCATGAACAATGGCCGGCGAACGCTCATCTTTCCTTAACCAGAAGGCTTAGCGGTATGTTGGAATTTTGCGCCTAAAACAACCTCAGATAAGGCGGTACGACCGCTAAAAACACCTGGAGACGATTGGATGAACGAGACAATCCGTGGTTTGCTCACCAAGCTCGGGGGCCTTCCAGTGCCCGTCGACAGCATTGCCGACGACGCCGATCTCTATGCGGCAGGCCTTTCCTCCTTCGCATCCGTGCAGCTTATGCTCGGGCTCGAAGAGGCGTTCGACATGGAGTTTCCGGACAACCTGCTGAACCGTAAATCCTTTGCCAGCATCAGCGCCATCACCAGCACGGTGGATGCGATCCTCGGCTCCAGAAAGGTGGCCTGATGAGCGTGGCGGTGGCGATAGCGAAGGACAATCTCAATGCCCGCATCGCCCGCGTCGCGGCAATTGCTGCAGCACACGCCGATGCCGTCGACTGCGAATCGCGGTTTCCGCGCGAGGCCGTCACAGCCCTGAAGGCCGAACGCCTGCTGTCGATCCAGATCCCGACCGAACTCGGCGGGGAAAGCGCGACAATCACTGAAATCGCCGCGCTGTGCACCGTGCTCGGACAAGCCTGCGCGGCCACCGCGATGATTTTCGCCATGCACCAGATCAAGCTGTCGAGCCTGGTCGAGCACGGCGAAGGCAGCGACTGGCATCGCGATTTTATGCGCCGTATCGCCCGTGACCAGCTGCTGCTGGCGTCTGCCACGACCGAAGGCGGCATCGGCGGCAACATGCGCAACAGCATTTGCGCCATCCGCGTCGAGGGCGACAGCTGCTTCCTCGAGAAGGACACCACCGTCATTTCCTACGGCGCCTATGCCGACGCCATCCTCATTACATCGCGCGCTCACGCCGATGCGGCACCCTCCGACCAGGTGCTGACGGCCTTCCTGAAGGACCAGTACACGCTCGACAGAACCTCCGTTTGGGATACGCTCGGGATGCGCGGCACCTGCTCCGATGGCTTCCTATTCAAGGGAGAAGCGCCGGCCGTCCAGATCCTGCCGAAACCGTTTGCCGAGATTGCCGCGCAGTCCATGCTTGCCACCTCACACCTCTTGTGGAGCGCTCTCTGGTACGGGATCGCCGCCGATGCGGTGGCCCGTGCCCAGGCTTTCGTGCGCGCTGCGGCCCGGAAGTCACCCGGCACGCCTCCGCCCGGCGCGCTGCGTCTGGCAGAGGTCTCCGGCCAGCTACAGATGGTCAAGTCGAACGTCGTCGCTGCGCTGAAAGTCTACGAAGAGGCCAAGCTCGATGCCGACCGCCTGTCTTCCATGGCTTTCGCGGTGGCGATGAACAACGTCAAGATCGTCTCCTCAGAGGCGATCCTGCCGATCATCAACCACGCCATGCTGATCTGCGGCATCATGGGCTACAAGAACGGTACGCCCTACAGCCTCGGCCGCCACCTGCGCGACGCGCACTCGGCGCAGCTGATGATCTCGAACGACCGCATCCTTGCCAACACATCGACGATGCTGCTGGTCCACAAACAAGACACCAATTTGCTGGGGTAATCGCCATGGACATGCAGGTTTCTTTTCTCGATCGGCTCTTCGAATCAGGCCTCCTGATCGACACCGGTGTCGATGGCCTCTATGGCCGCAGCGGCCAGTTTGAAGACGTCATCGCTGCCTTCGAGCGGTTGATCGACAGGTTCGGCGGTGACGACGGTGCGGAGGCGATGCGCTTCCCGCCCGGCATGAACCGCGCGATCTTTGAAAAGAGCGGCTACATGAAGAGCTTTCCGCAGCTGGCCGGCACGGTCCACAGCTTCTGCGGCGGCGAGATGGACCATATGAACCTGCTAAAGTGCATGGAGGTTGGCGACGACTGGACCAAGGGTCAGGAAGCAACCGAGATCGTGCTGACGCCCGCCGCCTGCTATCCGCTCTATCCGACGGTGGCCCGGCGCGGCAACCTGCCGGCGAAGGGCGCGCTGTTCGACCTGCAGTCCTATTGCTTCCGCCATGAACCGTCACAGGATCCCGCCCGCCAGCAGCTTTTTCGCATGCGCGAATATGTCTGCATGGGCACCGAGCAGCATGTCACGGATTTCCGCCAGAGCTGGATGGATCGTGGCGTCGAGATGATGAAGTCGGTCGGTCTCGAGGTCGTCATCGATGTCGCCAATGACCCGTTCTTCGGCCGCGCAGGCAAAATGATGGTCAACAACCAGCGCGACCAGAACCTGAAGTTCGAATTGCTGATCCCGATCACCTCGACCGCCAATCCGACGGCCTGCATGAGCTTCAACTATCACCAGGATTCGTTCGGCACCAAATGGGGCCTCAACCTTGCCGACGGCAAGGTCGCGCATACGGCCTGCGTCGGCTTCGGGCTCGAGCGGATTGCGCTGGCGCTGTTCCACCATCACGGGCTCGACGTAAAAGCCTGGCCGGCGCCGGTGCGCGACGTCCTGTGGGGCTGATCGCCGGGATGCCGTCAGTATTTCCCGGGCTCGATCCTGCCGGCTATTCCCGCCACCGGCTGCACGACAGCGAACGGATGTGGCCGGAAACCAACTGCTATATCGATCTGTGGATCGAGGTGCTGAACACGCTCGGCCTGCCGCCAGAGGCGATGCTCGGCTTCACCATGGGGCAGGATTTCGAGGGCGACCAGTTCACCTTCTTCAAGGTGCCGCTGGAGGACCTCGAGGCGCTCTATGGCATCCGCTGCACCGAACTTGCCATCTACGACGACGTCGAACGGCATCTGGCGGTGCAGATCGCGCGCGGGCGGCTTTGCCTCGTCGAGATGGATTCGTTCTATATGCCGGATACGCAAGGCGTCGCCTACCGTACCGAGCACGGCAAGACGACGGTGGCGATCAACAGGCTAGACCCGGTTGCCCGCGAACTCGATTATTTCCACAATGGCGGCTTTTTCCGGCTCTCCGGCGAGGACTTCTATGGCGTTTTCCAGCGACACCTGCCGGAAGGTGCGCCGCCGTTCCTGCCCTATACGGAATTCGCTAAATTGCCGCTGCAGCCGCCGGCCGAAGCTGAAATCCGCCGGACGGCCCGTCGCCTGCTGGGAGCCCATTTTGCCCGGCGCCCGCGCGACAACCCGATCCGCGCCTTTGCGACGGTGTTTGCCGCCCAGGTCGAGGCGATTTCCGAGAGGCCGTTCGGCGTGTTCCACAAATATGCTTTCAACACGCTGCGTCAGGTTGGCGCAAATTTCGAACTCGCCGGCAGCCATCTCGACTGGATGTCGCCGGAATTCGCGGCTGCAAGTGCGCAAGCCCGGCGGCTATCCGAGGCTGCAAAATCGGTGCAGTTCCAGATCGCCCGGGCGGTGACGCGGCGGAAATTCGAGCCGCTGCAGACGGCGCTTGATCCGGTGGCGGATGCATGGGATGCCATGGTCGGGCTTCTGGAACGACAGGTCTGAAACGGGCAATGGCAATCGAGGGGCGTTTGGCAGGCATCGGCGCTGAGGAGACGCTGCTGGGCGAGGGCTGGACCCTTGTCCTCACCGCTCCCGGCGAATGGCAGACGCCCGCCGACGTGTCGTTGGGTGCAGCCTTCATCCCGGCCACGGTGCCCGGCACCGTCGCAGAAGCGCTGGAGAAGGCGGGCCTCTTCGACCGCGAGCATCCGGAACCACTGAACGATCGTGATGCTTGGTATTTCTGCCGGCTGGTCGACGCAGCGCCTGGCGATGCCGTGCTACGCCTTGCCGGTCTTGCGACACTCTGCGAGGTCTTCCTCAACGGCGTCATGCTTCTGCCCAGCGAGAGCATGTTCGAAAGCCATGACCTGCCGGTCACCTTGCTCGGCGGCGACGAGCTGGGCTTATGTTTTCGGGCGCTGGCGCCAAGGCTTGCAGAGCCCGGTCCACGCGCCCGCTGGCGGCCACAGATGATCGTGCCGCAGGGGCTGCGCATGGTCCGCACGACGCTGCTCGGCCATATGCCGGGCTGGTGCCCCGAGATTCATGCCGTCGGCCCCTGGCGGCCGATATCGCTGCTGCGGCCGGGGCCCGTCGCTATCCGCGATCTCGTCCTGCGACCTGAACTCAGCGAGAGCGGCGAGGGGCGGCTGCATGTTTCCCTGTCGGTGGAGGGTAAGGTCAGCGCCATCGTACTTTCCTGCGCCGGGGCCGAGCAAAACCTTGAAAGCGATGGCAAAGGCCATTGGGCGGCGACGCTGACGATCCCCGCCGTCCGTCCGTGGTGGCCGAATAGCCATGGGAGGCCTGATCTCCACGATGTGGCCCTCGTCATCGACGGTGTGGTCCACACCGCCGGCCGCACCGGATTTCGCCGCATCGAAGTCGATCGCGGTGCCGATGGCCGGGATTTCGCCCTCGTCGTCAATGGCGAGCGCATTTTTTGCCGGGGTGCGGTCTGGACTAGCGCCGATATCGTCCGGCTGCCCGGCGACCGTGCCGCCTATGAGCCGTGGCTGCGGCTGGCGGCAGAGGCCGGCATGAACATGGTGCGGATCGGCGGCACGATGGTCTATGAGACGCCGGAGTTCTTCGGGCTTTGCGACGAGCTCGGGATTCTTGTCTGGCAGGACATGATGTTCGCCAATTTCGATTATCCGAAAACCGACAAGACATTTCATGCGCATGTCGAGAGGGAGGCCGCCGGATTTCTCGACGCCATCAGCTTGTCGCCGTCGCTGGCCGTCATCTGCGGCGGCAGTGAAATGTACCAGCAGGCGGCGATGATGGGACTGCCGCAGCGGTTCTGGATGAACCCGGTAACGGAGGAGATCCTGCCGGCCGTCGCCGAGGCAAGGCGCCCGGACGTGCCCTATGTCGCCAACTCCCCCGTCGGTGGCGCCATGCCGTTCTCGCCCGATACAGGCGTGACCCATTACTATGGCGTCGGCGCCTATCTCAGGCCGCTCGACGATGCCCGTCGCGCCCATGTCCGTTTCGCAGCCGAAAGCCTCGCCTTCGCCAATGTGCCGCAGCAACGCACGCTCGATGCGCATCTGCCCGCTCCCGCCGTCCACAGCCCGCAATGGAAGGCCCGTGTACCGCGCGACCGCAGCGCTTCCTGGGATTTCGAGGATGTCCGCGATCACTATCTGCAGGAACTCTACGGTTTCGATCCGGCCCGATTGCGCCGCGAGGACCCCAATCTCTATCTCGACCTTTCGCGCGCCACCACCGGCGAGGTGGTGGAGGCGACCTATGGCGAGTGGCGGCGCACGGGCTCGAGCTGCAGTGGCGCGCTGGTCTGGACGCTGCAGGACCTCCTGCCCGGCCCCGGCTGGGGGGTGATCGATGCGACAGGCGAGCCAAAGCCGGTCTGGTATGCGATGCGCCGTGCGTTCCGGCCGGTGCAGGTGCTGATGACCGACGAGGGCACCAACGGGCTTACCGTGCATGTCATCAACGAGACTGCTGCGCCGCTTGCGCTGGAACTCGAGGTTTCCGCCCTGCGCGACGGCCGCCAGGTTGTCGTCAGCGGCCGGCGCGAGTTGACGCTCGATGCCCGTTCCAGCCAGGAGATCGCCTGCACCAATCTGTTCGGTGCCTTCTTCGACACCACCTATGCCTTTCGTTTCGGACCGCCGTCGCACGATGTCACCGTTGCCCGCCTGCGGTCGCTGGTATCGGACCCGAAGATACCAGGCGCGATCCAGGCGGAGGCCTTTCACTTCCCGCTCGGCAGGGCTAGGGCCTTTCACGCGCCCGGTATCGTTGCGGCGGTTGTCTTTGAGGATGGCGCATGGTTCGTCGATCTCGAATGCGAGCGGTTCGCCCAGTCCGTCCATATCGAGGCGGAGGGTTTCAGGGCCGAGGACGACTGGTTTCACCTCGCGCCAGGGGCGCCACGTCGCGTCAAGCTCATCCCGAGGGATGCCGGCGTGGTCGATAGACCGCCGGCCGTGCAGATCGGCACGATCAGCAGCCGGCATATCGTCTCGATCTGACGTAGAGAGCGGCGCCGGCGTAGCTATCGTGCGTCAGGCGAGTTCGCCGTAAACGCATATCGGCACACGTTCAAGGTCTGGCAGCACGTTGTCATACAGCGCACCATAGCGCTCGGCGACCTTGTCCCAGGCATAGCTGCGGGCGATGCCGAGCAGTTCTTCGCGAATGCCTGTTCCCTGCGCTACAAGGCGCGCAAAGGCGGCTTCGAGGGCCTTTGCCGACCGTTGCGCCCCGGAAAAATCGGTTAGCATCAGGACCGGATGGGCTGTGGCGAGCGCCCGGAAGGTGTCGTTGCTGTTGAGCACGGGCAGCAGGCCGGCGCTCATGGCCTCGATGACGGCAAGCCTCGAGCCGGCGCTATCCGAGGCCGATGCAAAAAGCGAGGCGCGGGCCATCGTGTTTCGGATGGTACAATGGTCGTCCGAGGCTTGCAGCGAGACATGCCGCGACAGGTCACGCGACCGGATGTCAGCGTTGAGCGACTGGCCATCAAGACCGGAGGGCGTGCCGATAATGTCGAGATGCCAGTCTGGATGGCGCGGGGCGAGCACCTGCATCACATCGAGCAGCCGGTCGAGCCGGGCTTCCGACGACAGCCCGCCGATGGTGACGATCCGGCGACGGGCATCGAGAGCGGCGCAGTTGGCGAACTTCGCGACGTCGGCGCCGCTGCCGATCGACGTCGCGCGGTTGCCAACGATGGTGTCGAAAAGCCGGTGGTCCGGCTCGCTGCTGCAGGCAATGCGACTATAGGCCTTGCAGGAGCGGCGCGTCACGAGGCTGAACCACAGCTTCTTCATCTCTTCGTGTCGGCTTGCGTGCCGGACGTTGCAGCTGATGGTCGCGATAAGCGGTCGCCGATGTAGAAACCTGCCCCAGGCCAGAGCATCGAAGCAGAAGTCGACCCCGTGGACATGGACCAGGTCGGCATCAGCGATATGCCTGAAGACCTCGAGCGCCGCAGGATAGACGCTGTTGCCGGGACCGGTAATCCGCACGATCTCGAGACCGTCTATCGTGTCCCGCGCTGGCCGGTTGCCGGCGATTCCGGAAGCCGGGTTCTCGCAGGTGACGACGCGGATACGGTAGCGGCGCGATAGCTGGCGGCAGAGCATGGCGACGGCGTCCGTGCCCTCGCCGTCAGGCAGCAACTCGCGCACCACATGGACGATCAGGGGTCGTCGTTCGTCCGGAATTTTGAAATCGCGGCCATGAGCCTGCGCCAATGTCATCGGTCCACCCTCGCGCCAAAGTTCGATCTCCGGCTTGACACGCGTCGTGTCTGTCTCGGGTCAGCAAATCATTGCGCCAGTTAAGGAAGCGCTAAATTGCCTCGGTCGCCGGCGGATACGGCGGGAAAGGGTTAATGCGACCCTGAGGCAAGGTATGCTTGGTATGGCCGGATTGTGGGCGGCGCGTCGTCAGAAGGCCCGGAAGGTCAGCGTCGTCAGCGAGCGGACGATGCCCGGGATATTGGCGATGGTGTCGTTGATGAATTTGCCGATGTCCTGGTCCTCGCCGACATAGACCTTCATCAGGAGGTCGTAGTCGCCGCTGGTCGAATAGAGCTCGGAAACGAGCTCCGTCTGGTAGATGGCATCGGCGACCTCGTAGGTCTTGCCGGGGGCGCATTGCAGCTGAACGAAAATGGGCTTCATGGCTCTATCCTGGCACATTTGAGACAAACGATGTGCCTGCCTGCATATCCGCGTAACCCGCCGCAATCAAGCAAACCCGCATCCTTCAGCCTTCGCGGGTGCAAGGATAAGGGACGCTGGATCCGACTGAGACCGGCCCATCCTGATTGCCAGAGTGAGAGGAGTACCCCCATCAGAACAGCGAGCGCAGTGCTGTAAATCCTCGTCCTACGAAGTCGCCGAAGAAGTATGGGCCGAGGCCCCACACGGCGGTCCAGAGTGCGGCGCCGATGATGTTGGCAATGAGGAAGCGGGCCCATGGCATGCCCATCGAGCCAGCGATCAGGCCGTTGAGCTGCCGCAGGAGAATGAAGAAACGCGCGGTGACGACGATGATCGGACCGCGAACCCGAAAGATCTCCTCGAACTTGTGCAGCCTTTCCGGTGTCAGGCGCACCATCCAGCCATACTTTTCCAGTAGCGGCCTTCCGCCATAATGGCCGATCAGGTAGCCGGTGAAATCGCCGGCGACGGCCGCGACCCAGACGACAAAAAAGACGCTGACGATGTTCAACTCGCCTCGGGATGCGAGCAGCGAAGCGCTGACGAGGGCGCTCTCGCCGGGAAGCGGTGCGCCGAGCGATTCGAAGTAGATGATCAGGAAGAGCGTCAGCAGGCCGTATTCGTGAAGGAAAGGCTGGATCGACGACCAGGCATCATGCAGGAAGCTCAAGGGCGGCCCTCGGGGTCACGGGTTCGATGCCAGATGCCTATCCCACTCCCGGCCGGCAGGCCAGACGGGAGCGGGAAATTTTGCGCGAAGGCGAGATCAGAACGTCGCGGTGACTGGATCCGGACCGATGCGGCCGCCGGGGGTGTCGAGCGTGTCGATCTGCTTCAGGTCATCGGCATCGAGCTTGAAGTCGAATACCTTGAAGTTTTCGGCAATGCGGCTCGGGGTGACCGACTTCGGAATGACGATCAGGCCAGCGTCGATGTGCCAGCGGATGATCACCTGCGCCGGCGTGCGACCGTACTTGCCGGCGATCTTTCCGATCACGGCGTTATCGAGCAGCTTGCCCTGGCCGAGCGGGCTCCAGGACTGGGTCTTGATGCCGAGTGCCTCATGGGTCTCGCGCAGCGCCCGCTGCTGGAAATCCGGATGCAGTTCGATCTGGTTGAGAACAGGCGTAACACCGGTCTCGCCGATGATGCGGTTCAGGTGTTCGGCAGCGAAGTTGGAGACGCCGATCGACTTTGCCCGGCCTTCGCTGTGCAGCTGGACGAACGCCTTCCAGGTGTCGAGATACCGGTCCTTGGATGGTGCCGGCCAATGGATGAGGTAGAGGTCGACATAGTCGGTGCCGAGGCGCTTCAGGCTCTCGTCGAAGGCCTTCAACGTGCTGTCGAAGCCCTGTGCGTCGTTCCAGAGCTTGGTGGTGAGGAAGATATCCTTGCGGTCGACACCGGAGGAGCGGATGCCCTCGCCGACGCCCTCTTCGTTGCCATAGATGGCGGCGGTGTCGATATGACGGTAGCCGGCCTCGATCGCGGCGCGCACGGCCGGTGCGGCTGTCTCGTTCGGCGTCTGCCAGACGCCGAGCCCGACCTGGGGAATGGAACGGCCGTCGTTAAACGTGATGCTGGTTTGATCGGTCACACTGTCTCTCCGGAAATGATGTTCAATCGGAATGCGGGGCGGCGCGAACCGACTGCGGTCCGGCGCCTAGCCCCGCCGGCTCAAAGGCCGACGCCTTTCATATAGGTCGCGTCCGACGTTTATCACCCCTCCCTGAGAGCGGTGGCTAAAGCACGCGCACGACGCTGTCCTTGCCGACATGGGAGAGCAAGCGGCGCATGTGTGGCAGGCTGACGGCAATACAGCCGGCTGTCGGCTCGAAACCCGGGCGGATCAGGTGAAAGAAGATCGCCGAGCCGCGATTGCGCTGCCGCACTGAAATATTCCAGTCGAGCACGAGGCAGATGTCATACACCCCGTCACCGCGCATCATCTCCTCGTGACCGGCGCGAAAGGGTGCCTTGACCAGCGTGTTGTAGCTGGCGTGGCCTGGATCGTCGCACCACAGCATGCCTGGCCGGATACGGCGCATGGCAAGCATCGTCGCCGGCATCATGACGCGGTCGCCTCGCGCGAAGCCCGAGATAAGTCGCATCGACGCGATCGGCGTTGCGCCATCACCCTCGCGCTTGCGCACGGTCCTGCCGTTTCGTCCGATTGCGGCCGGCACGACGACCCCGTCGAAGGCGACAAGCGCGCGGCTGCGGTTTCCCGGCGCAGGGCGAACGGTGATGATCGTGCTGCGTGTGGCTGGCTGCTGCCTTGCTTTACCCATCTTTCTCAAGTGTTCTCTCTCGCCCGGTCGATCTGTTGATGAAACTCTAGCAGTTTCAAGGGGACGACCAAGCGGCAAGCGTGCCTTCGCTTGCCAAAAACGCAATTTGGCGTAAGCCTTTAATCGGATCGAACCACACAAGGACGAGAGCCGTATGACCGCACGCACCATTCTACTGGTGGACGATGACACCGATCTGCGCGAGATGCTGGTCGAACAATTGTCGCTTTACGAGGAATTCACTGTCCTGCAGGAAGCCAATGCCGGCAAGGGCATAGCTACAGCCCGCGCCACAGCCATCGACCTGCTGATCATGGATGTCGGCTTGCCGGATATGGATGGCCGCGAGGCCGTCAAGCTGCTGCGCAAGGGCGGCTTCAAGCCACCGATCATCATGCTGACCGGCCACGACACGGACTCGGACACGATCCTGGGTCTAGAAGCCGGCGCCAACGATTACGTTACCAAGCCGTTCCGCTTCGCCGTGCTTCTCGCCCGTGTCCGTGCGCAGTTGCGCCAGCACGAGCAGAGCGAAGATGCGACCTTCACCGTCGGCCGCTATCTGTTCAAGCCGAGCCAGAAGCTGCTGACCACGGAAGACGGGCAGAAGATCCGCCTGACCGAGAAGGAAGCGGCAATTATCCGCTATCTCTACCGCGCCGAGCAGAAGGTCGTCACCCGCGATATCCTGCTCGAAGAAGTCTGGGGCTACAATTCCGGCGTCACCACCCACACGCTGGAAACCCACGTCTACCGCCTGCGCCAGAAGATCGAGCGTGATCCATCGAATGCCGAAATTCTGGTAACGGAAAACGGCGGCTACAAGATCATCCCGTAAGGCGTTTCCGATGGCCCTCAGTGACGATATCCAGCTGTTTTCGCAACTGCCGCTTTTCCAGGGCATGGGCGAGGATCAACTGCGGCTGATCGCCTTCGGGGCCGATCGGCGGCACATCGCTGCCGGCCAGACCCTGTTTCGCGAGCGGTCGCCGGCCGAATGCGCCTATGTGGTGGCCAGCGGCCGTTTCGAACTGACGACGCAGGATGGAAAAGGCGCATCGCGGGTCGAAGCTCTCGTAGAGGCGGGCACGCTGTTGTCCGAGCTGGCGCTGGTAACGCTGGTCGAGCGCAAATACACGGCCATCGCGCTTGAGGATTCGACCGTCGTTCGCATCACCCGGGCGCTGTTTCACCGGCTGATCGAGGAATATCCCGAGGCAGCGCAGCTTATCGAACGCCGGGTGCGCGACAATTTCAATATCATGGTCAATCAGGCGGTCGCGATGCTCGACCGCTTTTCATAAGGACGGCTCAGAGATCGAAATGCGCCGTCACCGGCACGTGATCGGATGGCCTGTCCCAGCCGCGCGCCTCTTTGAGGATGTCGATGCGCTGTAGCAGGGGCCCGAGATCGGCCGATCCCCAGATATGGTCGAGGCGGCGACCGCGATTGGCCTCCTCCCAGTCCTTGGCGCGGTAGCTCCACCAGGTGTAGAGCTTTTCGCTGGCCGGCACCGTCTGGCGCATGAGATCAACCCAGGCTCCACCCCTGATCACCTCCAGCAGGCCTTCCGTCTCGACGGGCGTATGGCTGACGATCTTCAGCAGCTGCTTGTGCGACCAGACATCGTTCTCGAGCGGCGCGATGTTGAGATCGCCGACGAGGATGGCAGAGGTGTCGGGCTCGGCATTGGCATGCAGCTGCTTCATCTCCTCGATGAAATCGAGCTTGTGACCGAATTTCGGGTTGATCGTCCGGTCCGGCTCGTCGCCGCCGGCCGGCACGTAGAAATTATGCAGCCGCACCCGACGGCCGCCACGCTCGAAAATCGCCGAGATATGCCGGGCATCGCCGACGCCGCAGAAATCTTGGCGATGATCCTCGACGAGCGGGATGCGCGAGGCGATGGCAACGCCGTGATAGCCCTTCTGGCCGTGGATGATGATGTGCTCGTAGCCCATGGCGCGCAGCGGCGCCAACGGGAAGAGATCGTTGATGACCTTGGTTTCCTGAAGGCAAAGAATGTCCGGCTGCTGCTGCATCACCAGCTTTTCGATGATCGGCATGCGCAGCCGCACCGAATTGATATTCCACGTGGTGATCGAAAAGCTCATGCCATGCCTCTTGAATGGATGGCCATGGCTTAGACCGAGCAGCAATGAAAGGAAACTGCCAGAACGGCGAAAAACAAAGGGCGGCCGCTCGCCGCGACCGCCCCGACAGAGAAGATGAAAAGGTTCAGTGGCGGGCGCTGGTGTCGCTCGGAATCTTGAACACGCTTTCGTCGAAGGCAACGTTGGTCTTGACGTTGCTGATAACGACCGACGTGTCCTTGCCCTGGTTGTCTGTCACCGTCCACTGGCGCAGATCGTAGGTCTTGGAATCGAACATCATGGTGATGGTCGAATCGCCGAAGATCGTCCGGCTGCCGAGCACGATGGTGGTAAGCGTCGGTTCAACCTTGACGCTGCGCACCATGTCGGCCGAAAGGTCGATCTTGCTGGCGAGCAGCAGCGTCAACGGCGTCTTTGACAGCGGATAGGTGTTCCAGGTCTTCAGCTGCGAATTGCCGACCACGACATTGTAACCGTCGGAGATTACCCGCATCGGCGATGGATCGTCGTAGTTGAAGCGCATCTTGCCCGGCCGCTCGATAAAGAACCGGCCGCCGGTCTGGTCGCCACGCGGACCGAACTGCACGAACGAGCCCTGCATGGTCTTGGTTGCGGAGAAGTGGTCGGCAATGGCCTGGGCCAGCGCCGGCGGCGGCGCATTGGAGGTTGCCTGGGCGAAGGCGTTGAACGGCAAGGCGGCAGCCACGAGTCCGACAGCGCAGGCGCCGATGAAATGGCGGCGCGTCAGCTGCAACGGGCTGCGTGCGACGGCGCCGACTTCAGTCTTTTTCATTAAAATCTCCTTTGCCGATCTCTATGGCGCTGAAAACCGGCGGCTTCATGACCTTTTCGGCGACATACATAGGGCGCACGGTCAATTTGCCGAGAGCCTTAGTAGCCCCAGCCGGACAACCCGACGATACTTGCTAGCGGTCGAGGATATCGGCTTCCGTCGGCACCAGGATCTCGCGCTTTCCGGCATGGTTGGCCGGGCCGATGATGCCTTCCTGCTCCATCCGCTCGATCAGCGAGGCGGCGCGGTTATAGCCGATGCCGAGACGGCGCTGGACATAGGATGTCGAGGCCTTGCCGTCGCGCAGTACCACAGCCACGGCCTGGTCGTAGGGATCGTCCGAATCCGACAGGTTACCGGTGCCGACTGGACCGTCGCCATCCTCGTCGTCCTCATCGCTGTCTGCGGTGATGGCGTCGAGATATTGCGGCGAGCCCTGCGTCTTCAGATAGGCGACGATGTCCTCGACCTCGCCATCGGCAACGAAGGGGCCGTGAACGCGCTGTATGCGACCGCCGCCGGCCATGTAGAGCATGTCGCCCATGCCGAGCAGCTGTTCGGCACCCTGTTCGCCGAGGATGGTGCGGCTGTCGATCTTCGAAGTCACCTGGAAGGAAATGCGCGTCGGGAAGTTTGCCTTGATCGTGCCGGTGATGACATCGACGGAGGGACGCTGCGTTGCCATGATGACGTGGATACCTGCGGCACGCGCCATCTGCGCCAGGCGCTGCACGGCGCCTTCGATATCTTTGCCGGCGACCATCATCAGGTCGGCCATCTCGTCGATGATGACGACGATGTAGGGAAGCGGCTTCAGGTCGAACTCTTCCGTTTCGTACATAGCCTCGCCGGTCGCCCGGTCGAAGCCCGTCTGCACGGTGCGCGAAATCGCCTCGCCCTTGGCAGCAGCCTGCTCGACGCGGGTATTGAAGCCGTCGATATTGCGCACGCCGATCTTCGACATCTTCTTGTAGCGCTCTTCCATCTCGCGGACGGTCCACTTGAGCGCCACGACGGCCTTTTTTGGATCGGTGACGACGGGCGACAACAGATGCGGGATGCCGTCATAGACGGAGAGTTCGAGCATTTTCGGATCGATCATGATCAGGCGGCACTGCTCCGGCGTCATCCGGTAGAGCAGCGACAGGATCATCGTGTTGATCGCCACCGACTTGCCCGAGCCGGTGGTGCCGGCGACCAGCAGATGCGGCATCTTGGCGAGGTCTGCAATGACGGGTTCGCCACCGATGGTCTTGCCGAGTGCCATGGCGAGCTTCGCCTTGGAGGTCTCGAAATCCCGCGACGCGATCATCTCGCGCAGATAGACGGTTTCGCGGATATTGTTCGGCAATTCGATGCCGATGGCATTGCGGCCGGGGACGACGGCAACACGGGCAGCAATCGCGCTCATCGAGCGGGCGATATCGTCGGCAAGGCCGATGACGCGCGAGGACTTGATACCGGGCGCCGGCTCCAGCTCGTAGAGCGTGACGACGGGACCCGGGCGGACATGGATGATTTCGCCTTTGACGCCGAAATCTTCCAGCACGCCTTCGAGCATGCGGGCGTTCTGTTCCAGCGCATCGGCCGACAGCGTCGAATCGCGCACCACGGCTTTCGGTTCGGCTAACAGGTGCACGGCCGGCAGCTGGAAGCCCTGGGGACGTATGAACGAGGTCTGCGCCTCGCGCTCGGCGCGAATGCCGGGTTTCGGGCGCGGTGCCGGCGGAATGACGCGGTGGCCGGCGTTGGAAGGCGAAGCTCGGGAGCCGATAGGGCGGATGACGTCGTCGTCATCGGGCAGAATGCCGGCAGGACGGCGCGGATCGACGTCGAACGGTACATCATTGTCGTCGTCGTCATGGTCTGCGTCGCCGACGGAAATCGGGGGTGCCGAGATGACGCGGCGCGACGGACTGCCATCCATGGACGGCTCGAGCCGCTCGCTGCGGCTGGCTGCTGTCTTGGCGCGGGCAGGCTCGTTCAGGCGACCGAATTCGTCGTCGTTGAAATCGTAAGGGGCGTCGAAGGCGTGGTCGCGCCGCTGGCGGGGACCCATGCCGAACAGCCGGCGCAGGCGCGCCTTGGCATTGTACCACATGTGAATGACGACGCCGAAGGCAAGAAACCGCGGCTCGTCATCCTCCGCATCGTCACCGACGGCGCGCATGCGGCTGGGGATATCGTCTTCCTCGTCCTCTTCGAAGTCGAAATCGTCGATGCTGTTACCGATCAGGCCTGCCGCAAACAGCATGCACCAAATGGCAGGCACGGCAAAGACGGTGCCAACGACGGCGCCGAACACGCCGCTTGGATAGGCGCCGACGAACAAGGCCGGAAAGCGCAGGATCATGTCTCCGATGACGCCGCCGATGCCGTTCGGGATCGGCCAGGTGAGCGGCTCCGGCAGGCAGCCGACGGCAGCGGCGGCAAGTGCTGCACCGCCGACCCAGGCTGCTAGGCGGGCAGGCAGGCGGTGAAGCTTGCGACCGGAGACGAGGGCAAGGGCCCAGGCGACGACCGGCAACATGACGATGACGCTGGAGAGCCCCAGCGCCTGCATGACGACATCGGCGAAGATGGCGCCGTAGGCACCGAGGATATTGGTGGGCGCATTGCTGGTGGCGTAGGAATAGCTCGGGTCCATCACGTTCCAGGTCGCCAGCGCGGCAACTGCCAGCGCCAGAAAGAAGAACAAGACGAAACCGGCGAGCCCGGTAATCTGCCGGATCACGAATGTCGAGAGCGTGAAGCGGACGGGACGACCGTCCAATGCTGGCGAATTGCTTCTGCCCATAATGCTTAAGCCCGTCTGTTGGCGATGATCGGACGAATCGACGCAATGCCGATCATTCAATACGTCAGCCCCACCTAACCAGACGAGGGTTAAAGCGGCGTTAACCATGCTTGACGCGCTGGCTCATTCCACGAAAAAGGCCCGAACCGGAGGCTCGGGCCAAAGACGACCTATCTTTCGATCGGACGCGACGGGAGGATCAGCCTTGCCGAAGACGTAGCTTCGGCAGGACGGTCTCTCGGATTACGATGCGTGGTAGGCGGCTTCGCCGTGCGAGGCAAGGTCGAGGCCTTCGCGCTCGGCTTCGACCGTGACGCGCAGGCCAACGATGACATCGACAACCTTGTAGAGGATGAGCGAGCCAACGCCGCACCAGACGATGGTGGTCAGGACAGCGGTCGCCTGGACCATAAGCTGGCTGCTCATGGTGACGCCTTCGGCATAGCCGACGCCGCCGAGCGATGCACTGGCGAAGATGCCTGTTGCCAGCGCGCCGAAGATACCACCGATGCAGTGGACGCCGAACACGTCAGCCGTGTCGTCGTAGCCGAACTTGTTCTTCACCACAGAGACGAAGAAGTAGCACAGCGGCGAGACGATGAGGCCGAGTACGATGGCTCCCATCGGGCCGACGATGCCGGCAGCCGGTGTAACGGCAACCAGACCGGCAACCATGCCGGACGCGCCGCCGAGCATCGAAGCCTTGCCGCGTGTCAGTGTTTCGACCAGCGACCAAGAAACGATGGCGGCGGCAGTGGCGATGAAGGTGTTGACGGTAGCAAGCATTGCGCCGCCGGAAGCTTCAAGGTTGGAGCCGGCATTGAAGCCGAACCAGCCGACCCAGAGCATGGAAGCGCCGACCATGGTCAATGTCATGGAGTGCGGAGCCATCATGTCCTTGCCGTAGCCTGTGCGCTTGCCGATGAGCAGGGCGCCGCAGATACCGGCAACACCGGCATTGATGTGCACGACGGTACCGCCAGCGAAATCGAGGGCGCCCATCTTGAACAGGAAGCCGTTCGAGTCCCAGACCATGTGGGCGATCGGGAAGTAGACGAAGGTAACCCACAATGCGCAGAACAGCACCGAGGCCGAGAACTTGATGCGTTCGGCATAGGCCCCGATGATCAGCGCCGGCGTGATGGCGGCGAAGGTCATCTGGAAGAGCATGAAGATGAATTCAGGAATGACGACGCCCTTGGAGAAGGTTGCCGCCGTGGTCGTGGTGTTGACGCCCGACAGGAACATCTTAGCCGTGCCGCCCCAGTAAGGGCTGGTGCCGCCGCCGAAGGCGAAGGAGTAACCGTAGATAACCCAGATCAACATGACAGTAGCGCCGATGACGGTGCACTGCATCAGCACGGAAAGCATGTTCTTCGAGCGGACGAGGCCGCCGTAGAAAAGTGCGAGGCCGGGAACGAGCATGAACAGGACGAGGATCGTCGAGATGAACATGAAGGCGGTATCGCCCTTGTCAGGCACCGGGGCAGCGGCAACCGCGGTTGCGGCAGCATCGGTCGCCGTCTGCGCGAACGCAATCACCGGCGCGAGCAGAGCGGCAGAAGCGACGCCCAGCCCTGTCAGCGTGGAAGACAACTTGGAAAGAGACATTGCGGAAAACTCCCTGATCGGCCGTGACTTACAGCGCTTCTGAATCGGTTTCGCCGGTACGGATACGCACGGCATGGTCAATCGAATAAACAAAGATCTTGCCGTCGCCGATCTGGCCGGTCTTGGCAGATGCGGCAATGGCTTCGACTGCCTTGTCGACGATCTCGGTGGAGACCGCGACTTCGATTTTCAGTTTCGGAAGGAAGCTGACCGCATATTCCGTGCCGCGATAGATTTCGGTGTGCCCCTTCTGACGCCCGTAGCCCTTCACTTCCGTCACGGTCAGGCCCTGAATGCCGACCGCCGTGAGAGCCTCACGGACCTCATCGAGCTTGAACGGCTTGATAATGGCCATCACAATTTTCATCTGGTTCCCATCCTTTGTTACCCTCGGCACAGGCCGACCCTTCTCGACGCCGACCATCGAATGGGCAGCGACTGGTCTTCTACATTCAAAGGCCGTGCCAGATTCAAATCAGCCATTAAGCCGTTGAAAATCAATGGGATAAAAACACATCCCCAAAAATGAGGCAATTTCGGCGTCTGAAAGCGAGCAAATATAAGGCAAATTTACGATTTTGCACGTTAATTAGGCATTTGCCTTTTTCCGAATCAAGCCTTCCTGGGCGACGGAGGCAATCAGCACGCCTGACCGGTTAAAAAGGCTTCCCCTGGCCAGTCCACGCGCTCCGGAGGCGCTCGGACTGTCCTGAGTGTAAAGAAGCCAATCGTCCAGCGCGCACGGACGGTGGAACCACATGGCGTGATCGATGCTCGCCACCTGGAGGCTGGGATCGAATATCGATGTGCCGTGCGCAAACAGCGCGCCGTCGAGAAGCGTCATGTCCGACAGGTAGGCCAGCACGGCCGCCTGGTAATGGCGGTCGTCCGGCACCGGGCCGGTCGCGCGCACCCACACGTCCTGCTGCGGATCGAGCTTGGTGTTGGAAAAATAATGCGTCAGCGACACCGGCCGGATCTCGATCGGCCTCGGTTGTTCCCAGTACCTGCGGATCGAGGCCGGCGCCTGGGCGAGATATTTCTCCTTGATCTCCTGTTCCCCGAGGAGTTCTTCCGGCGCCGGTCGCGCGGGCATGGCAATCTGGTGATCGTAGCCGGGCTCATCGATCTGGAACGAGGCCGACATCGAGAAGATCGCCTGGCCGTGCTGGATGGCAAGCACGCGCCGGGTGGCAAAGCTGCCGCCGTCACGCAGCCGTTCGACCTGGTAGAGGATCGGCACGGAGGGATCGCCGGGTCGCATGAAGTAGCCGTGCAGGGAGTGGATGTGACGGTGGGCATCCACCGTGCGCTGCGCCGCCATGACGGCCTGGCCGACCACCTGGCCGCCGAACACCCGCTGCCAGCCGACATCAGGAGAGACGCCACGGAAAAGATTGACCTCGATGGCCTCCAGATCCAGCGTCGAGAGCAATTGTTCCATGGCGGCGGAATGGGGGTGGCGCGACATAATGGATGCTCTCCGGCAGTAGGAACGGACGTCAGGCTGATCTATATAGACGGGCAGTGGATCACGGGAAGCAGGAGAGCGCAATGTTGGACATGCTGGTGGTAGGTGGCGGTTACGTGGGCCTTTCCGCAGCGGTGGCTGTCAAGCAGGCGGCCCCGCATCTCGATGTGATGGTGATTGAGGCTGCGCCTGAGGGTAGCTGGAAGAAGGATCAGCGCGCCTCGGCGATCATCACCGCAGCCTCGCGCATGCTCTCCGTCTTCGGCGTCTGGGACGACATCCTTCCCGAGGCCGAACCGATCACCAAGATGATCGTCACCGATTCGCGCACCGCCGACCCCGTTCGCCCCGTCTTCCTGACCTTCGAGGGTGCAGTTGTCGAAGGCGAACCCTTTGCCCACATGGTGCCGAACGTCGCCATGGTCGGCGCGCTCAGGGGAGCCTGCGAAAGGCTCGGCATCACCATCCGCGAAGGCCTCTCCGCGACCGACTTCAAGACTGCCGACAGCAGCGTGTCTCTGACCCTCTCCGACGGCAGCATGCTGGAGGCCAAGCTGCTGGTGGCCTGCGACGGGGTAAAATCGAAGCTGCGCGAGATGGCCGGCATCAAGACCGTCAGCTGGAATTACGGCCAGTCCGGCATCGTCACTACCATCGAGCATGAGCGTCCGCACAATGGCTGCGCCGAGGAGCACTTCCTGCCCTCCGGCCCGTTTGCCATACTGCCACTCAAAAACAATCGCTCTTCGCTGGTCTGGACGGAGCGCACGGCCGATGCCGACCGGCTGGTCGCTGCCGACGACCTGATCTTCGAGGAGGAACTGGAACGTCGTTTCGGCCGCAAGCTCGGCGCGCTGAAGGTGGTCGGCGGCAAACGCGCCTTCCCGCTCGGCCTGACGCTCGCCCGCGCTTTCGTGGCACCACGTCTCGCTCTCGCCGGCGACGCCGCGCACGGTATCCACCCGATCTCGGGCCAGGGTCTCAATCTGGGCTTCAAGGACGTGGCGGCGCTGGCGGAAACCATCGTCGAGGCGGACCGCCTAGGTATCGATATCGGCTCGATCCACACGCTGGAGCGCTACCAGACCTGGCGTCGCTTCGACACCTTCCGGATGGGCGTCACCACCGATGTGCTGAACAGGCTGTTTTCAAACGACGTTGCGCCGCTGCGTATCGCTCGCGATTTCGGCCTCGGCCTGGTCGACAGGTTGCCGGCGTTGAAATCCTATTTCATCGGCCAGGCTGCCGGCACGAGCGCCGCTCACAATCCCCGGCTGCTTGCAGGCGAGACGATCTGAGGACCGATCAGTCCTCGATGCGGCGGGCTTCCGAGGTCAACATAATCGGGATGCCGTCGCGGATGGGATAGGCGAGCCTAGCCTTTTCGGAGACGAGTTCATTACGCTCGCGATCATAGCTCAGCCGCGATTTCGTCAGCGGGCAGACGAGCAGGTCCAGGAGCTTGGTATCGACCTTGCTGACGGTATCGACCATCTCAGCACCTATTGCAGGATGGTGTCGGAATCGCCGAAACTGCGCGCCAGCACGATTTCGGTAATGGCGACGAACGTCTCGGCCCTTGTCTTGAGGTCCGGGGCTTCGAGCAACGCCTGTTTTTCGGCAGGTTCGAACGGCGCCATCATCGACAGCGAATTGACCAGCGTCATGTTGCCGGCCCGCTCCACGCTATCCCAGTCCGCCTCGAGCTTGTTGGCTTCCAGGAAGGCCTTGAATGCGGAGAGGAGGCCGGCGCGATCGACGCTGCTTTCCTCGTCTTCCGCCTTCAGATCCGCGAAGAATGGCGCGATGCGGAATGTCCGGTAGGGGTGATGACCGGAAATCTCGTCCATGACCCGGAAACGGCAAATCCCCGTCAGCGATACCATGTACCGCCCATCGCCGGTCTCGGCAAAGGACGTGATGCGTCCGAGACAGCCGACATGCGCAAGCTGGCCGCTATCCGCAGCGTCGCCCAGCGCCGGCTGGATCATGCCGATCAGCCTGTTGCCCGATATTGCAGCGTCGAACATCGCGAGATAGCGCGGTTCGAAGACATTCAGCGGCAACTGCCCGCCCGGAAGAAGCAGCGCCCCGGTCAGCGGAAAGATCGCGACCGATTCGGGCAGATCGCTCGGCTTCAGATATCTGGCGTTGCCCACCTGCATTAAAGGTTTCCCGTTCTGGTTACAGCGTCCACCATGCATCCTATGCGCAGCAGATGTCTCGTCAAGATGTGGGAACCGCCACCGAAAACGCAAGTGACGGGCCAGATTTTATGAGGATCGGCTAAGCCCTGAGAGAACAGGGCAAGCCCTACGAAAACAGGATTGAAGACAGTCGGCGTCTTGCAGCGATGGTGGCAGGATCTTTCGGACCCCAGACATCGAAGAATGCCAGCAGCTCGCGGCGAGCGCCGTCATCCTCGAAGGTCCGGTCGCGACGCATGATGGTCAGCAGGTGTTCGGCAGCCGCATTCCGGTCGCCCTCGACATTGCGGATCTTGGCAAGCTTGAGGCGCGCCGCGTGATCGTCCGGCTGCAGTGCCAGCTGCTGTTCGAGCGCTGAGGGGTCACCGAGCTTGGCAGCCTCCTCGATCTGGTCGAGCCTTTTCACCACCGCCTGGATGCCTGCATCCTTCGACAGCGTCTCCGGCAGATCGGTGAGCGCCTGGCGGGCCCGCTCGCTCTGGCCGGCGGCGATCATGCATTCGGCCATGCCGGCAAGCGCCTTGGGGTTCTCCGGGTCGGCCTGCAGGACGGCGCCGAAGAGCTCGGCAGCACCATGGATGTCCGACGAGGCGAGCAAGGCTGCTGCCTCCTCGAGAATGGCGGCGATTTCGGCAGCTTCTGCATCTGGGCCGGCAGGCCCGGCAATCTTGTCGATGAATTCGCGCACCTGGCTTTCCGGCACGGCGCCCATGAAGCCATCGGCAGGCCTGCCATCGACGAAAGCGATGACGGCCGGTATCGACTGGATGCCGAGCTGGCCTGCGACCGACGGGTGATCGTCGATGTTCATCTTCACCAGCTTGACGCGTCCGCCAGCCTCGTTGACGACCTTTTCGATCACTGGTGTCAGCTGCTTGCACGGACCGCACCACGGCGCCCAGAAGTCGACCAGCACCGGCTGCTTTCGGGATTCGTCGATCACGTCACGCGTGAAAGTCGCCGTCGTCGTATCCTTGATGTGGGAGCCGCCTGCAGCAGGGGCTCCCATGGCGACGGAGCCCGACATCTGTCCGCCCAGCGAAGCCGCGTTATAGGGATTGTCTGTGCCGCTCATGATGTCTCCCGTCTGTCCGCGTGTCCGGACCGAAATTATAGCGTTTATAATCGTATCTCAGGACGCAACTTTCAAGACGAGCGGCGTGTGGCCTGTCGCCTCCATGAAGCGCACGAGATCCTGCGTGGCGATCGAGGTCGTTGCCTCGTTCGACAGCGGGTGGCAATTGATGATGTCGTCCGCCATCAGCGCCTCGTCGATCACGAAGGTGACGTGGTGGCCGATATCGTTGATCGCGCCGAATGCCGTCACGGCACCAGGGATGACGCCGAGATATTCCATCAGCTTCTCCGGCTTGCCAAACGACACCTTGCTGGCCGCACCGATGAGGGTGTGGACCGTCTTCAGATCGACGGCAGCATTTTCCTCGACAGTCAGAAGGAAGAAGTTGTCCTTCTTGTCCTTTACGAAAAGGTTCTTGGTATGGCCGCCGGGAATTTGGTCGCGCAGCGATACAGATTCGGCGACGGTAAACACGGCGGGATGATCGAGCGTCGTGTGGGCGATGCCCAGCCCGTCCAGAAAGGCGAACAGATCGGCGCGGGTTTTCGGGGTCGGCTCGGTCATCGGATCTCACTTGGCAACGTCTGCAGAATGGGTCGCTGCGGTGATACGTCCCTGCCTGCCTTTTGGCAATCTTTTGGGGCGAAAGTCCTGCTGCTGAACGGTTTTTCGCATACGCTCCGAACTGTGTGACAAATTTTTCTCGAAGCCGAAAGATTTCCTGTTGCATTTGAAAAACGGTTGGGCCATATAGCGCCCGTCGCCGCAAGGTGGCGCCACGGTCCACAGACTACCCCCGGACCAGTGGGATGAGCGGGTGTAGCTCAGGGGTAGAGCACAACCTTGCCAAGGTTGGGGTCGAGCGTTCGAATCGCTTCACCCGCTCCAATTTCCCTCTCGACATGTGTCGATGACGGGACGCAAATGAGTAAAATCTTCCTGTACTAAAGATACAAATCATTCTCAGATGTGCGCGCTTCGCGCATTTCTGACGCCTTGGACTTCATCACAAATCCCGCATCTCGACCATCATGACCCTGTGCGATAGAAGCACTTTGTTGCCATATCGCACGAAGGGCCTCTGATGGACATGAAGCCGAGTGACATGATGGGCGGTCTTGCCAAGGGGCTGCGCGTCATCGAAGCGTTTACGGCCGAGACACCGCGCCTCAGCATTTCGGAGGCGGCCGCAATGGCGGGCCTCGATCGCGCCACCACGCGGCGCTGCCTGCTGACGCTGGCCGATATCGGCTATTGTGCCTATGATGGAAAATACTTCACCGTCACCCCGAGGGTGCTGCGTCTCGGCACCGGCTGCCTGGCGTCGATGCCGCTACCGCGTATTGTCCAGCCCTTTCTGGACAGGCTGTCCGAGACGATCCGGCAAAGTACGTCCGTGGCGATCCTCGACGAACACGAAATCGTCTACGTGGCGCGTGCCGCCGAGCGCAAGGTGATGTCGATCACGCTGATGCCGGGATCGCGCCTACCGGCCTACTGCACCTCGATGGGCCGCATTCTCCTCGCCACGCTGCCGCAAGATCAGGCGCGCGCGCTGCTATCCAGCGCGCCGCTGACGGCGAGGACTTCGTTTACGCTGACAGATCCGGACGCCATCCTTGATGAGCTCGGACGCATAAAGGCGCAGGGTTACGCCGCCGTCGACCAGGAAGTCGAGATTGGGCTGCGCTCGATCGCCGTGCCGCTGAAGAATGCCCGTGGCCAGGTCGTCGCAGCGCTCAACACCGGCCTTCCCATGTCGGACGAGCCCATGCCCTCGGTCGTGGCACAGTATCTCGACGCTCTCCAGCAGACGAGCCGGGAACTAGCCGGGATCCTCAGCTGACCCCGACGAATAGAGGGTTCACAAGCCGTAGCTGCCCGACGTCACTGCCTCACGCATCCGGCACGTTGTCCGCCAGTTCCTTAAGCCAAAGCCGGGCATTGCCATCGGACGGTGCCCGCCAGTCGCCGCGCGGCGACAGCGAGCCGCCGGAGGTAACCTTCGGGCCGTTCGGAGAGGCCGAGCGCTTGAACTGGCTGATGGTGAAAAAGCGGAACAGGAAATTTTCCAGCCAGTGCTTGATCTCCGGCAGCGTATAGGCCTGCCTTTTATCGGCCGGAAAATTCGGCGGCCAGGCGCCGGCTTCGGCATCCTTCCAGGCGTGATAGGCAAGGAACGCCACCTTCGACGGCTTCAGCCCGTAGCGGCTGATATAATAAAGCGCGAAGTCGTGCAGCGCATAAGGACCGATCCGGTCCTCCGTGCTCTGGATCGCGCCATCTGCACCAGCCGGGACAAGCTCCGGCGAAATGATGGTGTTCAGCACCCGGTCGAGCGTGGCGTTTGTGTCGGCGTCGAAGTCGTTCGAGTGGATGACCCAGCGCACCAGATGCTGGATCAGCGTCTTCGAAACCGAGGCGTTGACGTTGTAGTGGCTCATATGGTCGCCGACGCCGTAGGTCGACCAGCCCAGCGCAATTTCCGACAGGTCGCCGGTGCCGAGCACGAAGGCGTTGCGCTGGTTGGCGGCGCGAAACAGGAAGTCGGTGCGCAAGCCTGCCTGCACATTCTCGAACGTCACGTCATAGACCGGCTCGCCGCCTGCGAAGGGGTGCCCGAGATCCTTCAGTAATTGCAGCGCCAGCGGCTTGATGTCGATCTCGTCGGCCGTGATATGGAGGCTGCGCATCAGTGCCCAGGCATTGGCCAGCGTTTCGTCACCGGTCGCAAAACCCGGCATGGTAAAGCCCAGGATATCCGAACGCGGCCAGCCCAGCTGGTCGAAGGCGCGGGCCGCCACCAGCAGCGCATGGGTCGAATCGAGGCCGCCGGAAATGCCGATGCACAAACGCTTGATGCCGGTTGCCTTGAGGCGCTTCTGCAGGCCCTGCACCTGTATATTAAAGGTCTCGTAGCAATCCTGCGCCAGCTGGCTCGGATCGGCGGGCACGAAGGGAAAGCGGGCAACAGTGCGGCGCAGGTCGCTATCACCTTCCGGCCGCGCAGTGCGGAAGCCGACGCGGCGAAACGCGCGGTCCGGATCGACATTGAGGGCAGCTTCCCCGAACGTTCCCTGACGCAGGCGTTCCTGCTTCAGACGCTCGACGTCGATATCGGCGATGCACATCTGCGAGCCGCCCGGAAAGCGCTCCGTCTCCGCCAGAAGCTCGCCGAGCTCGTAGACGCAGGCCTGTCCGTCCCAGGCGAGATCGGTGGTCGATTCGCCGGGACCGGCTGCCGAATAGACGTAGGCCGCCAGAGCCCGCGAAGACTGCGTGGCGCAAAGGCGCTTGCGCGTCTCGGACTTTCCGACTGTGATATTGCTTGCCGACAGGTTCGTGAGAATGGTCGCCCCCGCTAGTGCGCCGAAATCGCTCGGCGGCGTCGGCACCCAGAAATCCTCGCAGATTTCGATGTGGAAGACGAAATCGGGATGATTCTCCGCTTCGAACAGCAGATCGACGCCGAATGGGACGGTCTGGCCGCCAACCGCGATGGACGAGCCGCGAATGGTCCGGCCGGAAGCGAACCAGCGGCGCTCGTAGAATTCGCGGTAGTTCGGCGGATAGGATTTCGGCACCACGCCGAGGATTTTGCCGTCATGGATGGCAACGCCGCAATTATAAAGCCGGCCATCCTTGTGCAGCGGTGCACCGACGATCAGCACCGGCGCGATCGTGCGGGTGAATGCCGCGATATCGAGCAGCGCCTTCTCTACGCCCTCGAGCAGCACGCTCTGGCCAAGCAGATCGTCGATCGCGTAGGCGGAGACGGATAGTTCCGGAAACAGCATGAGGGCGACATGCTCGGCATGGCCGATTGTCGCCTGCCGCATGATCTCGGCAGCATTGGTCGCGGGATCGGCTATCTCGCAGACGGGAGTGCAGGCGGCAACACGCACGAAACCCTGGTCGTAGGCGGAGAAGAAGGTCATCGTAGTCTCCCTTCGCCGCCACCTAGGGCAGGGCGAAAATCACGTCAACTATGTCCTTCTATTAAGCCCTCAGGCAGCGGTCCGACAAGGGCGATGCGCCAGAGTTTGATGTCGCCGATATCAAGCTTCAGGCGGGTGGAAAGCCAAAAAAAGCGGCCGCCCCGGGGACGACCGCCTTTCTAGATGGAGAAGAGGTGCCTCAGGCGACCTTCTTCTTGCCCTTGTCATTGACCGAAGCGTTGGCCAGCTGAGTCAGCGCTTCGTCAGTTGCGCCTTCTTCCTGCAGCGTTGCATCGAGCAGGTCGGCGGCTTCCTTCATGCCGAGCTGTGTCGCCCAGTTCTTCAGCGTGCCGTAGCGGGCGATCTCGTAGTGTTCGACCGCCTGAGCGGACGAGATCAGACCTGCATCAAGGGCTGGCGACCCGGCGAATTCCTCGATGATCTCTTCACCTTCGGCGATGATCCCCTGGATGGCTTCGCAGGTCTTGCCGCGGGCGGGCTTGCCGACCAGTTCGAAAACCTGCTGCAGGCGTTCGATCTGGCCCTGGGTTTCTTCCTGGTGCTTCTTGAAGGCAGCTTTCAGTTCCGGCGACTGCGCAGCACGAGCCATTTTCGGCAGCGCTTTCACGATCTGGCGCTCGGCGAAATAGATATCTTTCAGCGTGTCGATGAAGAGGTCGTTGAGTGTTTTGTCGGCCATGAGGTTCTCCTGTGGGTTGGCTTTCAGGTGACTCAACCTGCATTCCGAGCAATTGTTCCGCTCGGTTCCGGACCATTGAAATCGACTTCCCCCATACCGAGGAGACGCTGGAGCACCGATAATTTCCCGGGCTGTCGGCCGCCTCGATTGTCGCTTTTCACACCGACCTTTAATTCTTGACGCCCCCGTGAGTTGAATTCTGGCGGTCTTTCGCAACTATTTTTGGCTGCGGATAGGGCAGACGCCACTTTCTTAAGCAATCGTTGATGAACGCGTGGCAGCATCGATCACATTGATTTGCAGTTGACGTTTGGCATGCCGCAAAGCACATGGAGGGGGCGGACAATGGATGGATTTGCAATGCTTCAACGCAGCGAGGAAACCGACGATGCCCTCGTCGATCGCCTTCAGAAATCTGCCTTCACCTATTTCCTGCGCCACACCAACCGCGAAAACGGGCTTGTGGCGGACACCTCGATCAAGGGCAGCCACTGCAGCATCGCGGCTGTCGGCTTTGCGCTTTCGAGCTATCCCGTCGCCATCGAGCGCGGCTGGATCGACCGGACGGAAGCAGCCGAAATCATCCTGACGACGCTGGATTTCTTTGCCGACAGCGACCAGGGCGAGGAACGCGCGGCCACCGGCCATCGCGGCTTCTATTACCATTTCATCGACATGAAGACCGGCAACCGCGCCTGGAACAGCGAGCTGTCGCTTATCGACACCGCCCTGCTGTTCATGGGCGTCCTCACCGTCGCCGCCTATTTCGACCGCGACGAGCCCGACGATGCCGAGATCCGCGAGCTTGCGACCATGCTCTACGAGCGGGCCGACTGGCGCTGGGCGCTGAACAAGGGCGACACGCTGACGATGGGCTGGAAGCCGGGCGGCGGTTTCCTGCGCTGGCGCTGGCAGGGCTACGACGAGGCGATCCTGCTCTATGCCATGGCGATGGCGTCGCCGACCCATCCCATTCCGGCAAAATGCTACGATGCCTTTGCCTCGACCTACAACTGGATGATGGTCAAGAACAAGCCGTTCCTCTATGCCGGCCCGCTTTTCATCCACCTGTTCTCCCACGCCTGGATCGACTTTCGCGGTATCCGCGACAAGTACATGGCGGAGAAGGACAGCGACTATTTTCTCAACACCCAGATCGCCATCGATACGCAGCGCGACTATGCCGACCGCAACCCCGGCCATTTTGCCGGCTATAGCCGCGAGGTCTGGGGCCTGACCGCCTGCGACGGACCCAACCCGACAGGCGGCCGCCATAGCCGGCGCGGGAGACCGAAAGTGCTGGGCTATGCCGCCCGTGGCGCACCGTTCGGCCCGGATGACGGCACCATCGCCCCCTGGGCGCCGCTCTCCTGCCTGCCCTTCGACCGCAAGGCAGCCCTCAGCGGTACCCGGGCGCTGATGTCGGCCTATCCCAACATCATGCTCGACGGATGCTTCGTCGGCGGCTTTAACCCGACCGTCGAAGGCAAGGGACCAGACGGCTGGGTCGATGACCGCTCGGTCGCCATCGACCAGGGTCTCCTGGTGATCATGATCGAGAACGACCGCACCGGATTGATCTGGAAGCTCCTGCGCGGCTCGCCGATCATGCGCAAGGGCCTCGAGAAGGCCGGTTTCAAGGGCGGCTGGCTCGATGGCGAACCTGACGCCATCTCCTGATTTTTCAAAGGAATGCGCGGCGGCCCCGGCCGCCGCGCATTCTATGGCATCCCTTATTCGACGTCGAACTTGACGCCCTGGGCGAGCGGCAGCGTGCGGCCGTAATTGATGGTGTTGGTGGCGCGACGCATATAGGCGCGCCAGGCATCCGAGCCGGATTCGCGGCCGCCGCCGGTTTCCTTCTCGCCGCCGAAAGCCCCGCCGATCTCGGCGCCGGACGGGCCGATATTGACATTGGCAATGCCGCAATCCGAACCGCGTGACGACAGGAAGGTCTCCGCTTCCCTTATGTCGTTGGTGAAGATCGACGACGAAAGGCCCTGCGGCACGGCATTGTGCAGGTCGAGAACCGCATCGAAATCGCTGTACCTGATGACGTAGAGGATCGGCGCGAAGGTTTCCTCGACGACCGGGCCGGTCTGCGCTGGGATTTCCACCAGCGCCGGCCGAACGTAGAAGGCATCCGCGCCATCGGCCTCAACGCGCTCGCCGCCGGTGACGGTTGCGCCCTCTGCCTTGGCTGCTGCCAGCGCCGCCTGCATCTTGTCGAACGCCTGCCTGTCGATCAGCGGTCCGACCAGCACGCCGTCTTCCATCGGATTACCGACGCTCACCGAGCCATAGGCCTTCTGCAATCGCGGTACCAGCTGGTCGTATACGCTCTCGTGGACGAATAGGCGACGCAGCGAGGTGCAGCGCTGGCCGGCCGTGCCCATCGCCGAAAAGGCGACGCCGCGCAGCGTCAGGTCGAGATCGGCCGTCGGGCAGACGATGGCGGCGTTGTTGCCGCCGAGTTCGAGAATGCCGCGGGCAAAGCGGGCGGCAAGTTTCGGGCCGACAGTGCGGCCCATGGCGGTCGAGCCGGTGGCAGACACCAGCGGCACCTTGACGTGATCGACCAGCGCTTCGCCGATATCGCGGCCGCCGATCAGCAGTGTCGAAAGATTAGCCGGCGCAGAACCGCCTTCCGCGACGTAGCGCTTCAGCGCCTTTTCGAACAGCGCCTGGGTGGCGAGCGCCGTCAGCGGCGTCTTTTCCGATGGCTTCCACACCGTCGAATTGCCGCAGACCATGGCCAGCGCCGCATTCCACGACCAGACGGCAACGGGGAAATTGAAGGCCGAGATGATGCCGGTGACGCCGAGCGGGTGCCAGCTTTCCATCATCCGGTGCTCGGAGCGCTCGGTGGCGATCGTCAGTCCGTAGAGTTGGCGGGACAGGCCGACCGCGAAGTCGCAGATGTCGATCATCTCCTGCACTTCGCCGAGACCTTCCGAGGTGATCTTGCCGACCTCGATGGAGACCAGCCGGCCGAGTGCCGCCTTGCCGGCGCGAAGCTCTTCGCCGAGCAGGCGGATCAGTTCGCCGCGTTTCGGCGCCGGAACCGTGCGCCAGGTGAGGAAGGCTTCATGCGCCGCGTCGATGGCCGCGCGGGCCTCTGCAACGGAGTGCTCCGGCAGGCGGCCGATTTCGCCGCCTGTGATCGGCGATGTTACCGACAGGGTGCCGCCGGTAAAGCGTTCCGTGGCGACGCCGAGGTCGGTTAAGATCTTTTTGGTTTCCTGGGCAAGATCGAGAGCGGTCATGTGAGGCTGTCCCTTGAGTTGGTCTGATGGTGGCCTGGCGCCGGCTAGAAGCGGGACTCGGCAAGATGGGCAATCTGGGCGCCGGCCTCGTACCACATTTCCTTGAGGGCACGGAAGCGGGGGGCGCCAACCTCGGTCGGTGGCAGCGGCAGTTCGTTTTCGCCGATCCGTCCGAGGATATGGGCTGCAAGGGTCTTTCCGAATGTCGTGCCTGGCGCGATGCCGCGCCCGTTATAGCCGCTGAAGCCGACGACGTTTTCGGCGAACCTGTGAAACCTCGGGAGGGCATTGTCGGTCATGCCGATCTTGCCGTACCATTCGCATTCGAATTCGATGTCGCCAAGCTGCGGGAACAGCCGCTTCAGGGACCGCCGGGCCCAGCCCTTGTGGATCGCGGCACCGGTGTTGCGCAGTGCCCCGACGCTGCCGAACACCAGGCGCCCGGCCTGGTCCATGCGGAAGGAAGACAGCACCTCCTTGGTGTCCCAGGCACCTTCGCGGCCGGGCAGGATGGATTTGCGCAGATTGTCTCCCAGCGGCACGGTGGCAAAATTGAAATAGGGCAGCAAAACCTGCTCGCCGCGCACCTGTTCGAACGGCCCGGTGCTGTAGGCATCGGTGGAGACGACGATCCAGTCGGCGGTGACGCTGCCGGCGGCTGTCCTTACCACCCAGCGACTGCCCTCGCGGCTGGTCTCCGTAACGCGGCTGCCGGTGTGGAGTGTTGCGCCGGCACGGATGGCCGCCTTGGCAAGCCCGCGCGCATAGGCAAGCGGCTGCAGCGTCCCGGCCCTCATGTCGAGCAGCGCGCCGGCATAGCCGTCGCTGCCGATGCGGCGGCGCGTCTCGTCGGCATCGAGCACGGTGACGGGCGCCCCTCGACTCGCCCACTGGCGGGCGCGGGCCTCGATCTCCTTCAGCCCATCGGCGCCGACGGCGCAGTGCAGCGTCCCGTTGCGCTCGAGTTCGCAGGCAATGCTGTGCTTGTCGATCAGCGCCTTCACCAGTTCAGGGCCGTTGCCGAGCGTATCGAGCAGGCGCTCGCCGTAGAGCGGGCCAAGCACGCCCGGCACGTCGTCGGGCATCACCCACATGCCGGCATTGATCAGCCCGACATTGCGCCCGGCGCCACCGAAGCCGATCTCGTTGCCTTCGAGAAGCACCACCCGCGTGCCGGCCTCGGCAAGATGCAGGGCCGACGACAGGCCCGTATAACCGCCGCCGACGATCACCACATCGGCCGATACCGCGCCGGCAAGCGGCTGCGTCACAGGCGGCGGCGGGGCGGTCTTTTCCCATAGGCCATGGGAGCGCGGGTCGTTGAGCATCATTCGGTCCATTCGTTGCGTGGGCCCACCTTAGCGCCCGACTTGCGGTTGTGAAAGACGATTCCGAGGGCTTTGCACCGGCCCGACAACAACCCCCACGCTTCCCCGTTCACGCGGCCTGTTCGGTCCGTGTCATGACAATTCTGATGGCCGGGGCACACCGAGTGCCTGATGATTTTTAGTGAAGTGACACGCGATGTGCCCCGTTCGACAGTTTTTATCCGCAACTCCGGATCCTCTGTTTCCGACCCAGGTCCCGTTAAGGGAAAAGCTGCCGGAGTTATGCCACACAGGCACGCCGAGCCTAGGGGCCCGAAGGGATCCACTTCTGCGGACCCTTGAAGAAGTCGCCTGCGTAGACAGCAACCCCTCCAAGACCCGGCCCCACCTCGCCGGTAACGCAGACCGGTGTATCCGATGGTGGAACGGGGTGATTATAGATCGGGATGAAAGCACGGGGATGAAATTATGATGCCGGCATTGTTTCCAAACGGAAATCCCAACGGTTTATCCCTATGAGGTGCTGCGGGCAGGGGCGATGGAGGGAAGCGGGAGAGGAGAGAGTGCGAGAGATAGAGAGAGTGTGTGTGCGTGTGAGGTCAGAAAGATCACAAAACCAAAAAGCCACCCCCGACCTCCCTCATTCCTGTGCCTGTCACAGGAATCCAGCCGCCCAAGTCTTTGGGCGATAGATACTTTCCTCACCAACAGAGAGTCCTCCCACGGCGCAGACGCGCCGTGACTGGATTCCTGTGACGAGCACAGGAATGAGGGAAGTGGGGGCGCGCATCCCAGGCGAAGTTGGATCTTAGAATACGTGGTAGCAATTGATCCCTTTTCACGGAGTTGGGCGCCTCGATAGACTTGAGTTTACAAGGCCTTGCTCAGAGAGGCCCCCACTTCCTCCCGTCATTCCGGTGATGGGCACAGGAGTGAGGGAAATTGGGGAAATCGTGGGTAATGTCGTGGTGAAAAGTTTGGCTTCTGCGACCGCGTTTCGTTTTCAGGGGAATGGTCAATCCCGTCGACGACGAACTTACAAATCCAGCTCTTGGACTTGGAACCGGAGGCCGGGTTTGTTGGCCTCCGGTTTACTCAGACGCTTATGCCTATTTCCACTCGCGGATATCGACGAAGTGGCCGGCGATGGCGGCGGCGGCGGCCATGGCCGGGGAGACCAGATGGGTGCGGCCCTTGTGGCCCTGGCGGCCTTCGAAATTGCGGTTCGAGGTCGAGGCGCAGCGCTCGCCCGGCTTCAGCCGGTCGTCGTTCATGGCCAGGCACATGGAACAGCCCGGCTCGCGCCAGTCGAAGCCGGCGGCCTTGAAGATCTTGTCGAGGCCTTCGGCTTCCGCCTGTTCCTTGACGAGGCCGGAGCCGGGCACGATCATCGCGTCGACTGTCGGCGCCACCGTGCGGCCTTCGACAACCTTGGCGACGGCGCGCAAATCCTCGATGCGGCCGTTGGTGCAGGAGCCGATGAAGACGCGGTCGATGCTGATGTCGGTCATCTTCGTGCCGGCGGTCAGGCCCATGTAGTCGAGGGCGCGCTGCTTCGAGGTGCGCTTGTTCTCGTCCTCGATCTCGGCCGGATCAGGCACGACACCCTGCACGGAGACGACGTCTTCCGGCGAAGAGCCCCAGGAGACGATCGGCGGCAGGTTGGCGGCATCGAGCACGACGACCTTGTCGTAATGGGCGCCTTTGTCGGTCTGCAGGGTCTTCCAGTAGGCGATGGCCTTTTCCAGGTTCTCGCCCGATGGTGCGCGTGGCTTGCCCTTGATGTATTCGAAGGTCTTCTCGTCTGGGGCGATCAGGCCGGCGCGGGCGCCGCCCTCGATGGTCATGTTGCAGACCGTCATGCGGCCTTCCATCGACAGGGCGCGGATGGCTTCGCCGGCAAATTCGATGACGTGGCCGGTGCCGCCGGCGGTGCCGATCTCGCCGATGATGGCAAGGATGATGTCCTTAGCGGTGACGTGGTCGGGCAGCTTCCCGTCGACGCGCACCAGCATGTTCTTGGCCTTCTGCTGGATCAGCGTCTGCGTGGCCAGCACATGCTCGACCTCGGATGTGCCGATGCCGTGCGCCAGCGCGCCGAAGGCACCATGCGTCGAGGTGTGGCTGTCGCCGCAGACGATGGTCATGCCCGGCAGGGTGAAGCCCTGCTCGGGGCCGACGATGTGGACGATGCCCTGGCGGATATCGCTGGCGGAATAGTACTCGACCCCGAATTCGGCGGCATTGGTGGCCAGCGCCTCGACCTGGATGCGGCTTTCCTCATTCTTGATGCCGAGGTGGCGATCCGGCGAGGTCGGCACGTTATGGTCGACGACAGCGAGCGTCTTCTGCGGCGCGCGAACGGTCCGGCCCGTCATGCGCAGGCCTTCGAAGGCCTGCGGCGAGGTCACTTCATGAACGAGGTGACGGTCGATGTAGAGAAGACAGGTACCATCGTCTTGCGTATCGACGACGTGGTCGTCCCAGATTTTGTCATAGAGCGTGCGGGGTGCTGTCATGGCGGCGGATCCATATTGGAGTGGGTATCGCGGAAAATGATGGGGCGGCGAGGGGCTCGCCGGCCGCAGGCTCGATCAGCAAACCCGGCTGTTGAGCGCGCCTGAAATCATCGCAAAGAAACGCGCTGGCAGACGCTTGTGGTCCTGCAGCACGAAAGTCTCTCCGCCGATGCATCTAAACTTCGATTCCATGGGGCTGGCTTTACCAATTTTTCTGGCGCACGGCAATTCGAATCATTGGGGTTCTAGCGCCTGACCTGGCGCATCCGCTTCTCAAACTGCCGCAGCAACAGCGACAGGCCAACCGTCAGTATCAGGTAGATATAGGTGACAATCGAATAGGTTTCAAAGAACCGGAAGGAGCCCGAGGCGTAGACCTTGCCCATCTGGGTGATGTCGGCAACGCCGAGCACCGAGACCAGCGACGAGTCCTTGACCATCGAGACGAAGTCGTTCGACAGCGGCGGCAGGATGACGCGGATCGCCTGCGGGAAGACCACGAGCCGGAAGCGCTGGACGCGGGAGAGGCCGAGCGCCTTCGATGCCTCGATCTGGCCGTGATCGACCGCTTCGATGCCGGCGCGAAAGATCTCGGCGATGAACGAGGCATAGCCGATCGTCAAGGCAATGATCGCCCGCCACATCAGCGACAGCTCGCGCACCATCAGCGGCTCGGTCCATCCGGCAGCCACCAGCGGCGCGGTCAGCATGTTATAGGCAGCGACGATGGCGGGGGCGCCGACGAAGGCGACGTAGAACAGCAGCACCAGCATCGGGATGCCGCGGATCACCTCGATGTAGAAGCGCGAGACCTGCCTGAGGACGACGTTGTCGGCGCGCCCGAGAAGCATCACGCCGAGGCCGAGCAGCGTCGCCAGCACGAAGGAGACCAGAGTCACGAAGACGGTGATCGTTGCGCCGGTCACGACGGTGAGGAAGACCTGTGTATAGAGGCCGCTGGTGGCGATGACGATGGCGACCGCCACGCAGATGACGATCAGGGCGACCAGCCACCAGGGGTAGTCGCCCTTGTCTTTGCCGCTCGGCGAGGGCTGGGCTGCAATCACCGGCGGCACTTCACTGTATCGAGCATCAGCCGCCCATCTTGTAGTCGACGAACCATTTCTTATCGAGCGCCGCGAAGGTGCCGTCTGCCTTGAGTGCAGCAATGGCGGCGTTGACGGGAGCCACGAGGTCGGATCCCTTCGGGAAGATGAAACCGAAGTCCTCGACGCCAAGCGGGCCGCCGATCAGCTTCAGGGCGCCGCCAGAACTTTCGACATAGCCCTTGCCAGCTGTGCCGTCCGTCAGAACGGTATCGACATCGCCGGTCTTCAAGGCCTGGACGGTGGCGCCGAAGGTTTCGAACAGCTTGATGCGCGGGTTCTGCTCGTTGCCGTCGAGCACTTCGTAGACGGATGTGTAAAAGGGCGTGGTGCCCGGCTGGGCGCCGACCAGGCCGTCCTTGAAGGCGGCGAACGTCTTGGCGTCGGTGAAGCGCTTCTCGTCGCCGCGCACCAGCATGAATTGCTGTGAGCGCATGTACGGGTTGGAGAAATCGACCTTCTGCTTACGGTCTTCCTTGATGGTGATGCCGGTCATTCCGATGGCGTACTGGCCGTCTGACACCGCCTGGATCATCGCGTCCCAGCTGGTGTTCTGGTATTCGACCTTGAAATTCAGCCGCTTGGCGATCTCGTTCATCGCATCGTATTCCCAGCCGATCGCCTTGCCGGTCTTCGGCTCGACGAACTGCAGCGGAGGATAGGCATTTTCGGTGACGACGACGACCGTCTTGCCTTTCAGATCCGGAAGGTCGGCGGCAAGGGCTGCGAGCGGCGACAAGACAAGGGCGGTCAGACCCAGCAGGAACGAGCGGCGGAACGTCATGGAAAATCTCCCCAAATGGCCAATCGCGAAATTGTCACAGGTGCAAAGTCGCTGGCAAGGGCAATGGCATGGCCGGGACGATAAAAACAGAAAAGGCGGCCCAAAGACCGCCCTTTCCAGATACTATTTTTGCGTCAAAGCCTGAAGGCTTATTCTGCAGCAGGTTCGGCGGCAGCGGCGGCTTCTTCAGCGGCCTTCGCCTTTGCTGCTTCGTCGGCAGCTTTTGCTTCAGCGGCTTCGGCTGCTGCCTTCTCGGCGGCCAGTGCCTGTGCTGCTGCGACCTTCTCAGCTTCGATACGGGCCTTCTCTTCGGCCATCGCAGCGCGCTCGGCGTCGTTCAGCTTGCGGGCGCGGATACCGGTGTCTTCAACGATACGAGCCGACTTGCCGCGACGATCGCGCAGGTAGTACAGCTTGGCGCGACGGACCTTACCGCGACGGACGACGTCGACGCTTTCGATCATCGGCGAATACATCGGGAATACGCGCTCGACGCCTTCGCCGTAGGAAATCTTGCGAACCGTGAAGTTCTCGTGGATGCCGCCGCCAGAACGGCCGATGCAGACGCCTTCATAGGCCTGCACGCGGGTGCGCGTACCTTCGGTTACCTTGACGTTGACGCGGAGCGTATCGCCCGGGGAGAATTCCGGCAGCTTGCGTACGGCTAAGATCTTGGCAGCCTGTTCGGCTTCCAGTTCCTGAATGATGTTCATTGGTCTAACCTTTTCGAGTTCTTCTAAAACAGCCAGAGCGCCCTGCCAGTATCCGTAGGTCGATGCCGCGGGATCTTGTCCTTTCGGACGGGGGCGAATTCACTATTATTTCTTTGCTGGTCGACGGGGTTGACCCCATGTCCGCGTGGGCAGTTACACCAAAATGCAGGGTTTGTCATCCCTCGCGCCGTATTTTTCTCGATCCGGGCTGTCGGCAATGGGGCCGATATCAGCGGCCTGACACGTCGGCATCGTCGAGCAGGTCGGGCCGGCGCGCCCGTGTCAGCTTCAAGGCCTCCTCGGCCTGCCATCTGGCGATGGCGCCGTGGTTGCCCGATGTCAGGACAGCCGGGATCTCGCGGCCTTCCCACTGCTGCGGGCGCGTATAATGCGGGTGCTCCAGCATGCCGTTTTCGAAGCTCTCGTGCGTACCGGAGAGGTCGTTGCCCATGACGCCGGGCAGGATGCGGATGATGGCATCCAGCAGCACCAGCGCTGCCGGTTCGCCGCCGGAGAGGATGTAGTCGCCAATCGAGATTTCCTCGAGGTCGCGGGCATCGATCACACGCTGGTCGACGCCCTCGAAGCGGCCGCAGACGATGACGACGCCCGGCCCCGCCGCCAGTTGGCGGACGCGTTGCTGCGTCAACGGCCTTCCGCGCGGGCTCATCAGCAGGCGGGGGCGACCGTCGTCAGAGCCGGCGTGGTCGATGGCGCGGGCGAGCACGTCGGGCTTCAGCACCATGCCGGCGCCTCCGCCGGCCGGCGTGTCGTCGACGGTGCGGTGGCGATCGGTGGCAAAATCGCGGATCTGCAGCGTGTCGAGCGACCACTGGCCGCGCGCCGACGCCTTGCCTGCAAGAGATGTCGCGAGGTGGCCGGGAAACATCTCGGGATAGAGCGTCAGGATGGTCGCCCGGAAACTCATCGGACCTACTTCTTCGGGCGGTCGGTTTTTGGCGGCTGGCCGATGTCGGTCGGATCGTCGATCAGGCCGGCAGCCATCGGGTCGATCAGCACCTTGCGGTTCTCGAGGTCGATCTCCAGCACGGCTGCTTCGGAAAAGGGGATCAGCACGGGGCGCTTGCCCGGTCCCTTCAGTTCCAGCAGGTCGCCGGCGCCAAAATCGTAGACGCCGCTGACGACGCCGTAGCCGACGCCCTTGGCATCGACGACTTCCAGACCCTCGAGGTCGGCGTAGAAGAATTCGTCGTCGTCGAGTTCGTCGTCCGGCAAGTCCTCGCGTTCGACGAACAGCTCGAGGCCGTTCAGCGCTTCGGCAGCCTCGCGGTCGTTGATGCCGCGAAACCGGATGATGACGACAGTCTTGCTGGCGCGGATGTCCAGCACCTCGAACGTGCGGCCATCGGCGGCGTGCAGGTTGCCGTATTCGGCAAGCGCCATCGGATCGGACGTGTAGGAGCGCGCCCTGACTTCGCCGCGCAGGCCCTGCGCGCCGCCAAGTGTGGCCATCAGAATGGGGTTTTGGAGTTTCGCCATGACTATGCCGCAGATCGAATGAGGGTGAACATCGTTCTTCTCATAGAGGAACGGAGAACGATGGCAAATAAAAAGCGGGCGGCATGTCTCCATGCCACCCGCTCCGGTGATTGCCTGTGACGGCTTATTCGGCAGCAGCAGTCTCGGCAGCGGCGGCGATGTCGGCAGCCTTCTGGGCGCGTTCAGCGATACGCTCTTCGGCCTTCTTGCCTGGCTTTGCCTTTTCCGGGTTGCTGCGCGGATCGCGCTTGGCAACGCCGGCTTCAGACAGGAAGCGCAGGACGCGGTCGGTCGGCTGGGCGCCCTGGTCGATCCAATGCTGGATGCGGGCGGTGTCGAGTTCGACGCGCTTGGCATCTTCCTTGGCGAGCATCGGGTTCCACGAACCGACCTTTTCGAGGAAGCGGCCGTCGCGTGGCGAACGGGCGTCGGCAACGACGACGTGGTAGTAAGGGCGCTTCTTGGAGCCACCGCGGGCGAGACGAATTTTCAGTGCCATTGTATCATACTCCTTCAGAGTGTTGTCAGGACGCCTTGGCGGGCGGCCTTTTGTCTTTCAGTTCTTGTCGATCATGCCTTGAATTCGGCGGCGATCTGTTCGTGGTGCCGGATGACTTCGGTAATGACGAAGTTCAGAAACTTCTCGGCGAAATCCGGGTCCAGATCGGCATCCTTGGCAAGCCGCCGCAGACGTTCGATCTGGTATTCCTCGCGCGCCGGATCGGCCGGCGGCAAATTGTACTTTGCCTTGAGAACGCCGACTGCCTTGGTGCAGCTGAAGCGTTCGGCCAACATGTGGACCAGCGCGGCGTCGATGTTGTCGATCGACTGACGGTAGCCGGAAAGCTGGGTCTTGACGTCGTTATCGGTCATTAGGGCGCTCCCTTACTTCTTCTTCGGCAGGCCGGGCAGGCCAGGAAAACCACCGCCAAGGCCGGGAAGCTTGGGGCCGCCGAGACCCGGCAGGCCACCCATTCCACCGCCCATGCCACCAAGCCCGGGCATGCTGCCGGGACGGCCGAGGCCAGCCGCCTCCGCCTGCTTCTGCAGGGCTTCCAGCTGCTTCGGATCGAGGCTGGAGAGATCGGGCATGCCGCCCATTCCGCCCATGCCGCCGAGGCCCATCTTGCCGGCAAGGCCACCCATCATCTGCTTCATCATGCCGCCCTTGCCCTTAGCCCCCATGGCTTTCATCATGTCGGCCATCTGGCGGTGCATCTTCAGGAGCTTGTTGATAGCGGCGGAATCGGTACCGGAGCCGGCGGCGATGCGCTTCTTGCGGGAATGCTTGAGGATATCGGGATTGGCGCGCTCGGCCTTGGTCATCGACTGGATGATGGCGATCTGGCGGCCAAACAGCTTGTCGTCGAGGCCGGCGGCGGCCATCTTGTCCTTCATGCCCGACATGCCGGGCATCATTCCCATGATGCCGCCCATGCCGCCCATCTTCTGCATCTGGCGCAGCTGGTCGGCGAGGTCGTTGAGGTCAAACTTGCCCTTGGCCATCTTGGCGGCCATGGCGGACGCCTTCTCGGCGTCGATATTCTCGGCGGCACGCTCGACGAGCGAGACGATGTCGCCCATGCCGAGAATGCGGTCGGCGATGCGGCGCGGATGGAACTCTTCCAGCTCGCCCATTTTTTCGCCGGTACCGATCAGCTTGATCGGCTTGCCGGTGACGGCGCGCATCGAAAGGGCCGCACCGCCGCGGCCGTCGCCGTCCATGCGGGTCAGCACAAGACCGGTGATGCCGACGCGCTCGTCGAAATTCCGGGCAAGATTCACCGCGTCCTGGCCGGTCAGGCTATCGGCGACCAGCAGGATCTCGTGCGGGTTCGACTTGCGCTTGATCTCGGCCATCTCGACCATCAGCGGCTCGTCGATATGGGTGCGACCGGCGGTGTCGAGGATGACGACATCGTGGCCGCCAAGGCGGGCAGCCTGCACCGCGCGGGCGGCAATGTCTGTCGGTGACTGGCCGGCAATGATCGGCAGCACGTCGATGGAGGCCTGCACGCCGAGCTGGCGCAACTGCTCCTGGGCGGCCGGGCGCCGCGTATCGAGCGATGCCATCAGCACCTTCTTGCGGTCCCGTGTCGTCAGCCGGTGGGCAATCTTGGCCGATGTCGTGGTCTTGCCCGAGCCCTGCAGGCCGACCATCATGATGACGACGGGGGCCGGCGCATTCAAATCGACGCCGACGCTGTCGGCACCGAGCATCTCGATCAGCTCGTCATGAACGATCTTGACGACCATCTGGCCGGGCTTGATCGACTTCAAGACTTCGGCGCCGATGGCCTTTTCACGGACGCGATCGGTAAAGCCACGCACGACGTCGAGCGCCACGTCGGCTTCGAGAAGAGCACGGCGAACCTCGCGCAGCGCTGCGGAAACATCGGCTTCCGACAAAGCGCCACGGCCGGTCAGTCCATTCAGAATGGAGCCAAGTCGGTCCTGGAGGTTTTCAAACATCAGCTCTTCCTTCTCGCTTCCGATTTTTTGACCGCATATCGCCTCAGGGCATCGCGCGGCGTCGGCCGGAAACTTTGTTCTTTTCCTTGACGAAAACAAGACGCAAAGCCAAAAAGCACCCGAGGGCGCATCGCGCTGTCGGGTGTTGACCTCCGGGATCCAATTCCCTTGCGGGGTCCCGGTCGGCGGCTAGGAGGCTTGAGCTCGTCGCAGATGGGCGCGGTAAACAGCAATTGGGCGGGAAAGTCAAGATCGGCGAGGAAATTGCCCGGTCGCGAGCGGGGGATGGGTAATTCCGGGGGGCTGTGCTTGTTTTGGGAAAGCCCGGCCCTTGGGGTTCGTCATCCTCCGGCGGTCGCTTGCGTTTGGATCCTCGGGTCAAGCCCGAGGATGACGAGCCCCGGGGGTGGGGCTGCCGTGTGGCGGTGGTGCGGGATGGGTGGTGCGGGGTGGTCGGTCTTGTCGGCCGGCCTTTAGCGGGTGACCGTCATTCTGTAATTGGCGCCCCCAAACATAGTCCTTGCTGTGGCAAAGCCCAGCCCACCGCACTTCGTCATCCTCGGGCTCGACCCGAGGATCCAGGCGCAAGCGGTGCGGCATTCGTGGTGAACGCATGGCACGCATGCCGCCTACCCCGGTTTTCCGCTAAGCCGGGGCCCCTGAAATACTTACGGTGGCTTGCGTTTGGATCCTCGGGTCAAGCCCGAGGATGACGAACCCCGTGGGTGGGGTTGCCGTTTGAAGGTGGTGCGTGTGGACGGTATGGGGCGGTGGTGCTGGGTGGTTGGTGCGGGCTTGTCGACAGGCTTTAGCGGATGACCGTCATTCTGAAGTTGGCGCCTCAAACGCAGCCCTTGCATCGACAAAGCCAAGCCCCCACAATTCGTCATCCTCGGGCTCGACCCGAGGACCACCATGTTCACCACAGCTCGTAATACAGGTCCCTCCAATCCGGGTTGGTTTTTTCGATCAGATCGATCTTCCATTGGCGATACCAGCGCTTGAGGGACTTTTCGCGCTGGATGGCGTCCTGGATGTTGAAGTGCTCTTCGTACCAGGCCAGTCGCCGGCAGCCGTATGTGGCGGTGAAGCCGGGGGTGAGGGCTTCGCGGTGTTCGTGGATGCGGCGTGCGAGGTCCGAGGTCACTCCGATGTAGAGGGTGCCGTGCTTGTGGTTCGTGACGATGTAAGTGTAGTCGGTCATAGGCTCAATGTGCTCGCTTAGGTTGCTATTGGTCAAGCTTGGCGAGGCAGGCGGCCTGTCTTGCGCCAAGACTGGTAATTCGCGGCCATTTCCGCCATATACAGGCTCCAACAATGGAACGTCTGATGGGTGACACGGTCGAATTTGCGCGCATGAACGGGCTTGGCAACAAGATTCTGGTCGTCGACATGCGCGGTCGCAAGGACAAGGTGACGCCGGCGGCAGCGATTGCGCTGAATGCCGATCCGGCCACGCAATTCGACCAGATCATGGCCATCCACGACCCGAAGGCCCAGGGCACCGACGCCTGGATCGACATCCTCAACTGCGATGGCACCAAGGCTCAGGCCTGCGGCAATGGTACGCGCTGCGTCGTGCAGGCGCTTTCATCGGAGACCGGCCGCAAGGTTTTCACCTTCCAGACCGTCGCCGGCGTCCTCAATGCAGTCGAGCACGATGATGGGACGATCTCGGTTGACATGGGCAGGCCGGTGTTCGAATGGGACAGGATCCCGCTGTCGGAAGAGTTCTTCGACACCAGCCGCATCGAACTGCAGATAGGCCCGATCGACGCGCCGATCCTGCATTCGCCTGCCGTGATGTCGATGGGCAATCCGCACGCGATCTTCTGGGTCGAGCGCGACGTGATGTCCTACGATCTCGCCCGTTTCGGACCGATGCTCGAAAACCATCCGATGTTTCCCGAAAAGGCCAATATCACACTGGCGCAGGTGACCTCGCCGTCGTCTATGATCACCCGCACCTGGGAGCGCGGCGCCGGGCTGACGCTTGCCTGCGGATCTGCCGCCTGTGCCGCCGGCGTCAGTGCTGCGCGCACCGGCCGCACCGGTCGCACCGTCGAGATCGACGTTGCCAGCAGCGTGCCGCGCGGCAAGCTTCAGATCGAGTGGCGCGACGACGATCACGTCGTCATGACGGGTCCGGCCGAATGGGAGTGGTCGGGCAGGGTCGATCCGGCGACAGGCGTGTTTTCGCGCGACGAACAATCCGAAGTGGCGTCGGTGCGGTGAGCGGCGTCGAGGTCATTACCTTCGGCTGCAGGCTCAATACCTACGAATCCGAAGTGATGCGCGGCCAGGCTGAGAAGGCCGGGCTGAACAATGCCATCCTCGTCAACACCTGCGCGGTCACCGGCGAGGCCGTGCGCCAGGCGCGCCAGGCGATCCGGCGGGCGCGGCGCGACAATCCGCATGCCCGCATCATCGTTTCAGGTTGTGCTGCCCAGACCGAGAAGCAGACATTTGCCGAGATGCCCGAGGTCGACATGGTGCTCGGCAACGAAGAAAAGCTGACCCAAACCTCTTACCGGGCATTGCCTGATTTCGGCGTTTCGGCGGAAGAAAAGCTGCGCGTCAACGACATCATGAGCGTCCGCCACACGGCGCCGCAGATGGTCAAACACATCGACGGGCATGTGCGCGCCTTCATCCAGGTGCAGAACGGCTGCGACCACCGCTGCACTTTCTGCATCATTCCGTATGGACGGGGCAATTCCCGCTCGGTGCCGATGGGATCAGTTGTCGAGCAGGCGCGCCAGCTGGTGGCGTCAGGCTATGTCGAGATCGTGCTGACGGGCGTCGATGCCACCAGCTATGGCGGCGACCTGCCGGGCCGGCCGACGCTGGGGATGCTGGCCAAGACCCTTTTGCGCCAAGTGCCCGAAATCCGCCGGCTGCGGCTGTCGTCGATCGACAGTATCGAGGCAGACCGGCACCTGATCGACCTGATCGCCGACGAGCCGCGCTTCATGCCGCATCTGCACCTGTCTCTGCAGCATGGCGACGACATGATCCTGAAGCGGATGAAACGCCGCCATTCGCGTGCCGAGGCGCTCGCCTTCTGCGCCGAGGTCCGGCGGTTGCGGCCGGGTATCAGCCTCGGCGCCGACATGATCGCCGGCTTCCCGACCGAGACAGAAGCAATGTTCGAGAATGCGGTGAGTATGGCGGAAGAAGCCGGCATCGCCCATCTGCATGTGTTTCCTTATAGTCCGCGGCCGGAGACGCCGGCAGCGCGCATGCCACAGCTCGACCGGGCCGTCGTCAAGGAGCGGGCAGCCCGGCTGCGTGCCACTGGTCTTCGGCTGCAGCAATCCCATCTGGATGGCATGGTCGGCACGACGCAATGGCTGCTTGTCGAAAACAACGGTATGGCGCATACGGAAAACTTCACGCTTGTCGCGGCTCCGGGCCTTGCGCCTCGTGCGCTAGTCCCGGCCGTCATCACCGGCCACGACGGCAAGCGCCTCGATATACAACTTGACGCCGCAAACGCGGCCTGACTGACGGAATTTTCATGGCGATCGGTTTCATCAAAAAAGTCTTCACCTTCCGCCACGACCAGCCGGGCTTCAACGAGGTTCCGGCCGAGTTGCTGCCGGACGAAGACAAGGGTCTTGCCGCAGAGCTGGAGCCGAAGAGCCGCGAGGAGCACCTGCCCGAGGCTGCCGATCCGGTCTTGCCGGCGGAAATGGAGACAGCCGGTGGGCCTGCGGCCGATGGGATCGTTGGCGATGCCGAGGACGATACGCCGCCGATCCTGCCTGTCGTCACTGCGCTGGACGATCTCGGCGTCACACCACTGGCGTTGCTCGAAGCCGAGGCTGAGATTCCCGAGGGTGGGGCGACACCCCCCTCTGTCCCTGCGGGACATCTCCCCCGTAAGGGGGGAGATCAGACGGAGAGTGGCGCGGCTCCGACGACAATCGTCGACAGCCTGGCTGATTTAACATCCAAGGCCGCTCCGGCGCCAATATCCCCCCTCGTGGGGGAGATGTCGGCGAAGCTGGCAGAGGGGGGCGAACTGGCGTCGCAGCCAACCATCCCGTCCCCTCCCATTCTCCCCAAAGGCTTTTCCACCGGTCCCGCCATCGTCGCGCCCGTCCCCGAATCCCCGAAGACCACCTGGTTCCAGCGCCTGCGTGCAGGCCTGTCGCGGACCTCGTCGCAGCTCACCGGCCAGATCACGGCGCTGTTTACCAAGCGTAAGCTCGACGACCAGACGCTGCAGGACCTCGAGGACCTTCTGATCCAGGCCGATCTCGGCGTCGAGACGGCCTTGCGCATCACCGATGCGCTGGCCTCGGAGCGCTACGGCAAGGATGTGTCCGGCGAGGATGTCAGCCGCATCATGGCGGCCGAGATCGTCAAGGTGCTGAAGCCGGTGGCCAAGCCCCTGCAGCTCGACCTCAGCCATAAGCCGCATGTTATCCTAGTGGTCGGCGTCAACGGAACCGGCAAGACCACGACGATCGGCAAGCTGGCGTCCAAACTGTCGGGCTCCGGCCTGAAGGTGATGGTTGCTGCCGGCGATACGTTCCGCGCCGCAGCCATCGAGCAGCTGAAGATCTGGGCCGACCGGACGAAGTCGACCTTTGTCGGCACCAAGATCGGTGCCGATGCCTCCGGTCTCGCATTCGACGCATTCCAGCAGGCGAAAGCCGATGGCACCGACGTCTTGATCATCGACACTGCCGGCCGGCTGCAGAACAAGAAGGAGCTGATGGACGAGCTCGAAAAGATCGTCCGCGTGCTCGGCAAGCTTGATCCCGAGGCGCCGCACACCGTGCTGCAGACGCTGGATGCGACGACCGGCCAGAATGCGCTCAACCAGGTCGAGATCTTCCGCAATGTTGCCGGCGTTAACGGTCTTATCATGACCAAGCTTGACGGCACCGCCCGCGGCGGCATTCTTGTCGCCATCTCGGCCAAGCACAAGCTGCCGGTCTATTTCATCGGCGTCGGCGAGGGGGTGGACGATCTGGAGCCGTTCGAGGCGGAAGAGTTCGCCCAGGCGATTGCGGGGATCGACGGATAGCAACCGGCGCCATAGATAAGCCATCGACGCCGATCATGGCGCAACGGGATTTGGACCAAGGTCAGGACGGATAATGACGAGCAGCGAAAGCGACGTAACACCCAGCACGGCGGATCGTCAGAATCCGATGTTGAAGATGGCGCTCGAGATCGGGCCGCTGATGGTGTTTTTCTTTGCCAACCTGCGCGGCCCCTGGCTGGTGGCGCAATTTCCGGCGCTTTCAGCGCTGGGCGGTCCGCTGTTTGTCGCCACCGGGTTGTTCATGGCCGCGACGATCGTGTCGCTGATCGTCTCGAAGTTCGTGCTCGGCCACCTGCCGATCATGCCGTTCGTCTCCGGCATCGTCGTGCTGGTATTCGGCTCGCTGTCGATCTACCTGCAGGACGAGACCTTCATCAAGATGAAGCCGACGATCATCAATGCGCTGTTCGGCTGTGCGTTGCTCGGTGGCCTGCTGTTCGGCAAGTCGCTGCTCGGCTATGTCTTCAATGCCGCCTTCCAGCTCGATGCCGAGGGCTGGCGCAAGCTGAGCGTACGCTGGGGCGTCTTCTTCCTGTTTCTTGCCGTGCTCAACGAAGTCATCTGGCGGAATTTCTCCGATGATTTCTGGGTCGCTTTCAAGGTCTGGGGGACGATGCCGATCACCATCCTGTTCACGCTTTCGCAGATGCCGCTGATCATGAAGCACACGGTGCAGCCGCCTGCTGCCACGGACGCGGAGAAATGACGGTCGTCGACCAGACGTACCGGGCAAACCGCCACACCGCGTGGTTCGTGGCATGCCTCGCCGTGCTTCTTGTGCAGGTCCTCGCCGAGCACCTGATGGGCCGGGTTGCCATCTGCACCTGCGGCTATGTCAAATTGTTCGAGCCTGCGGTCAATTCCAGTGGCAACTCGCAGCATCTCGCCGACTGGTACACGCCGTCGCACATCATTCACGGCTTCCTGTTTTTTGGCCTGACGCATCTGATCATGCGGGCCAAGCCGCTGTCCATGCGGCTTTTCGTTGCCATGCTGATCGAATCGGGCTGGGAGATCCTCGAGAACTCGCCCATCATCATCGACCGCTACCGGGCGACGACGATCTCGCTCGCCTATGTCGGCGACAGCATCCTGAATTCGGCGATGGATACCGTGTTCATGGCCGTCGGCTTCGTCTTTGCCTGGCGGGCGCCCGTCTGGCTGACGATAGCAATCGCCATCTTCTTCGAACTCCTCACCGGCTGGCTGATCCGCGACAACCTCACCCTGAACGTGCTGATGCTGGTCTGGCCGGTCGACGCAGTCAAGACCTGGCAGGCGGCGCTTTAGGTCTGGCAGGCTGCGCTGTAAAATCTCGTTTTCAAAGGGTTACCCCACGCCCCTCATTCCTGTGACAAGTACAGGGATGAGGGAGGAGAGGGCGGCGACTGACGCGTTTGGGGTAGCCAGGTGCGACTGGTCGCCCGCCGCGCGGTGCGGGCAATAGCAAGCGTATGATGCTACGAACCGTGTCCCAGGGCCTTGTCGATCGCCGGGTACAGGCCTTCCCTGAGGCTGAGAGTATCGAACGGGCCGACGCGTTTGTAGACGATGGTGCCGTCGGGGGCGACGAGATAGGATTCGGGGATGCCGTAGACGCCCCAGTCGATTGCGGCTGCGCCCTTCGGATCGATGCCGATGGCCTTGAACGGATTGCCGAGTTCGCCGAGGAAGCGCAAGGCATTCTCCGGCTGGTCCTTGTAGTTGATGGCAACCACATTCAGCCGCCCGTCTTTCGCCAGTTCCTTCAGCAGCGGATGTTCCTCGCGGCAGGGAATGCACCAGGATGCAAAGACGTTGACCAGCGTCAGCTTGCCCTTGATCGCCGCATCCGTCAGCGCCGGCAGATTGGCGCCATCGAGTGGCGGCAGCGCCAGCGACGGCGCTTTCCGGCCAATCAGGGCCGAGGGAATCGTGGCGATGTCCTTGCCGTGAAAATCCTGGTCGTAGAGCATTTTGCCAGCCGTGCCGGCAATCACCCCGAACACCAACAGCGGCAGCAGGGCTGCGGCATAGCGGCCGATACCGCGCGACTTTGGCGCCGGGTCCTGATCGGTGCTTTCGGCCATCAGGATGTGACTTCCTTGTTGCGCTGCGAGCGCCGGCGGATGCCGGAGGCTTCCAGCGCCGCCAGTTCGCGGCGACGCAGGCGACCGTCGATCCAGGTCCAGCCAATGAGTGCGATCACGGTCAGTGCGGCAAAGCCGTAGGAGCCATAGACGTAGAAGGCGTGGTCCATCGGCTCAGCCCTCCCGGCTTGCCATGCGGGCGGCAAGGCGGCGCTGGGCGGCTATGCGGCGGCGCCAGATCTCATTGCGGATCGCCATCAGGTGCAGCGTGAAGAATAGTAGCGTAAAGGCCAGCGCCATGACGAACAGCGGCCAAAGAAATTCCGGCGCGATGGTCGGGCCGTCCAGCCGCACGATGCTTTCCGACTGGTGCAGCGTGTTCCACCATTCTACAGAAAACTTGATGATCGGGATGTTGACGAAGCCTACGAGGATCAGCACTGCGCTCACCCGCGCACCGCGCGAGGGATCGTCGATGGCGCGATTGAGCGCGATCAGGCCGAGATACATCAGGAACAGGATGAAGACGGAGGTCAGGCGGGCATCCCAGACCCAGTAGGTGCCCCACATCGGCTTGCCCCAGAGCGAACCGGTCACCAGCGCCAGCAGGGTGAAGGCGGCACCGAGCGGGGCTGCGGCCTTGGCAGCAACATCGGCCAGCGGATGGCGCCAGACCAGCGTGCCGATGGCAGCCACGCTCATCACCGTATAGCACATCATCGACAGCCAGGCGGCCGGCACGTGGATGTACATGATGCGCACGGTGTCGCCCTGCTGGTAGTCCGCATCCGTCGAGAAACAGAGGTATATTCCGATGACCGAGAGCATCGCCGTCAGCGCAGCCAGCCAGGGAATGACGCGGCTTGCCAGCGCCAGAAACCGGGTCGGGTTGGCCAGATCGGAAAACCGGCTCAGTGTCGGGCTGACTTCGCTCATCGATTTTCCTTAGCGCGATATTGTGAAGCCTGCAATTCAAACGCTGCTGGCAAGGCGATCAATCCGGCGTGCTCCTGAGAGCCAGGGCTGCTGCGGCCGGTCCGAGGACTGCGAAGAACAGCGTCAGGGCGATGAGGATCAGGAAGGGCGGCAGGAACGGCGCCGGGCCTTCGACGGCGGCATAGGTGGCCGAAACACCGAAGATCAGCACCGGGATAGCCAGCGGCAGGATCAGGATCGACACCAGCAATCCGCCGCGCGGCAGGGCAACGGCAACGGCCGCCCCGACCGCGCCGATCAGCGTGATGGCCGGCGAGCCGACCAGTAACGTCAGCATGGTGGCGCCGATCGCCGTCTCGCTCATGTTCATGAACAGCCCCAGCAGCGGCGAGGCGATCACCAGCGGCAGCCCGGTGGCCGTCCAGTGGGCCGCGCATTTGACGAGCACGGTCAGCACCAGCGGCGTTTCCTGCATCAACAGCAGATCGAGCGAGCCGTCATCGCGCTCCGCCTGGAACAACCGGTCGAGGCCGAGCAGCGCCGACAGCAGCGCGCCGATCCAGACGATGGCCGGTCCGATGCGGGCAAGCAGTTTCAGGTCCGGCCCGACACCGAAGGGGATTACGGCAACGACGGTCAGAAAGAACAGCACCCCGATCAGCGCACCGCCGCCAGAGCGAACGGAAAGCTTGAGGTCGCGAAGAAAGAGCGCAATCATCGTTTGCCTCCGACATGGCGAGGGCAGTTGCAAGCTTCGGAGGGCAAGGCATCCACCTCCCTCATTCCTGTGCTAGTCACAGTAATCCCGTCGCCCAAGTCTTTGGGCGGAAAATTCTTTGCCGAACAGCGGTGAGTCGTCTCACGGCGCAGACGCGCCGTGGCTGGATTCCTGTGACGAGCACAGGAATGAGGGAAGAGGGGGTTGGGAATGAGGGACATATTGTGGGCCTGCACGTGTGGGAGAGAGGTCGCACGGTCAGAGTGTGGGGTTGGGAGTGGTAGGGGCCAAGCGATCAATCGCATGACTCCTCTCCGGAAGCAGCAAAACCTGTCATCACCGGACCGCATGCGATGCCCAGCCCGATTGGCTTGTGCATTGCGACCAGTGTTTCGGGAGGGCGCTGCATCCACCTCCCTCATTCCTGTGCTTGTCACAGGAATCCAGTCGCCCAAGTCCTTGGGCGAAAGCCTCTTTGCCGAGCAACAGTGAGTCGTCTCACGGCGCAGACGCGCCGTAGCTGGATTCCTGTGACAAGCACAGGAATGAGGGAAGAGGGGGTTGGGAATGAGGGAGATATTGTGGGCCTGCCCTTGTAGGGGAGAGGCCGCACCGTCAGGGAGGGCGGTCGGGAGCACCAGAATCCCGGCGATCAATCGCATGACTCCTCGTCGAAGGCCGCAAAACCTGTCATCGCCGGCCCGCATGCGATGCCCAGTCCGATTGGCTTGTGTATTGCGACCAGTGTTTCGGGAGGGCGCTGCATCCACCTCCCTCATTCCTGTGCTTGTCACAGGAATCCAGTCGCCCAAGTCCTTGGGCGAAAGCCTCTTTGCCGAGCAACAGTGAGTCGTCTCACGGCGCAGACGCGCCGTGGCTGGATTCCTGTGACGGGCACAGGAATGAGGGAAGAGGGGAGAGGGTAAGGCAGGGGTACTTGTACGTGTCCGGTGACCCCGCTCTTGTTGTGGAGGTGGCGCGTGAACATCGGGATGGCTTGGCAGCGGCAAACTTGGAACCATCAACCCCATACTCCCTCATCCACACCGACAAATCCGGTCATCGCCAGTTCGCGGGTGTTATCCAGTCCGAGGGGCTGGTGGGTGGCTGCGAGGACAATGCCGCCGCGCTGCTGGTGCTTGGTGATCAGGTCGGCAAACAGGAGGTCGGCGTTGGCGTCGAGGGCTGCCGTGGGTTCGTCGAGGATCCAGACCGGGCGGTGGGCGACGAGCAGCTTGGCGAAGGCCATCCGGCGCTGCTGGCCGGCGGAGAGGTAGCCGAAGGGCAGGTGCAGGATGGCGGCAAGGCCGACGGCCTCGGCTGCTTCCTCCACGGACACCCCGCCGTCAGACCCGAGGAACGTGCGCCAGAAGGACAGGTTCTCGGCGACGGTAAGCTCGTTTTTCATCGCGTTGCGGTGGCCGAAATAGTGGCTGACCTCGCCCACCGGACGCTCCGATTCTCCTGCCCCGTCGACGCAGACGATCCTGCCCTTTTCGGCCGCCAGAAGACCGGCGACAACACCCAGGAGGGTCGATTTTCCGGAGCCGTTCGGGCCGGTTAATATCAGGGCCTCGCCGGCTCGCAAGTGAAAGGAAATGTTAACGAAAATCAGATCTTCGCCCCGCCTGGCAGCCAGGTTTTCGGCACTCAGATGCATTGGCGGAGGCTTTCCCGGTTGGCATGACGCATGTGCAAAAAATTGTCCGATTTTGGGCTTGCCTGCTATGGCAAGTTTTTTGGAAATTATCTATAAGACCTGCAACCACGCCAGCGGTCGGCGTGAACTTCATCCTAGCGCCGAACTTGCGGTTGTCTCAAGGCAACCTCACGTGCGGACAGCGGAAATGGCCGTACCCGCATCCTGATGTGCATTACGTGCATAGGCGTCCACACGACTGTGTTGGCTATCAGAAACGGGGTCTCTCGTGTCTAAATCTCTCGACAGTTTCAATTGCCGTTCCACGCTCAGCGTGAACGGAAAGGATTATGTTTACTACAGCCTGCCCAAGGCTGAGGCAAACGGCCTTTCCGGTATTTCCAAGCTGCCTTATTCCATGAAGGTCGTCCTGGAAAACCTGCTGCGCAACGAAGACGGCCGCTCGGTTGTCAAAAAGGACATCGAAAGCGTTGCCGCCTGGCTCATCGACAAGGGCACCGCTGAAAGCGAAATCGCATACCGTCCGGCCCGCGTGCTGATGCAGGACTTCACCGGCGTTCCCGCCGTGGTCGATCTCGCCGCCATGCGCGATGCCATGGTGGCGCTGGGTGGCGATCCGGAAAAGATCAACCCGCTGGTTCCCGTCGACCTGGTCATCGACCACTCCGTCATCGTCGACGAATTCGGCACGCCGACGGCACTCGCGCGCAACGTCGAACTCGAATACGAGCGCAACGGCGAACGCTATCGCTTCCTCAAGTGGGGCCAGCAGGCCTTCAAGAATTTCCGCGTCGTTCCTCCGGGCACGGGTATCTGTCATCAGGTGAACCTCGAATATCTCGGCCAGACTGTCTGGACGAAGGAAGAGGATGGGGAAACGGTGGCTTACCCCGACACCTGCGTCGGTACCGATAGCCACACGACGATGATCAACGGTCTTGGCGTTCTCGGCTGGGGCGTCGGCGGCATCGAAGCCGAAGCCGCCATGCTCGGCCAGCCTGTTTCCATGCTGCTGCCCGAAGTCATCGGCTTCAAGCTGACCGGCAAGCTCAAGGAAGGCTGCACCGCGACCGACCTCGTGCTGATGGTCGTGCAGATGCTGCGCAAGAAGGGCGTCGTGTCGAAGTTCGTCGAATTCTTCGGCGCCGGTCTCGACAACATGTCGCTTGCCGACCGTGCCACCATTGGCAACATGGGCCCGGAATACGGTGCGACCTGCGGCTTCTTCCCGGTCGACAGCGAAACCATCAACTATCTCACCATGTCCGGCCGCACCACCGACCGGATCGCGCTCGTCGAAGCCTATTCGAAGGCGCAAGGCATGTGGCGCGACAATGACGGGTCCGAGATTGTCTTCACCGACACGCTGGAACTCGATCTCGGCGACGTCGTGCCTGCCATGGCCGGGCCGAAGCGTCCCGAAGGCCGCGTGCCGCTGGAAAGCATCGCCGCCGGTTTCGCTGCTGCTCTCGAAGCCGACTACAAGAAGCCGGGCCAGATCGACATGCGCTATGCTGTCGAGGGTACGGACTACGACCTCGGCCACGGCGACGTGGCAATTGCCGCGATCACCTCCTGCACCAACACGTCCAACCCGTCGGTGCTGATCGCCGCCGGCCTGCTCGCCCGCAACGCCGTTGCCAAGGGCCTGAAGTCAAAGCCCTGGGTAAAGACATCGCTGGCACCCGGTAGCCAGGTCGTTGCCGAATACCTGTCGAAGTCCGGCCTGCAGACCGATCTCGACACGCTCGGCTTCAATCTCGTCGGCTTCGGCTGCACCACCTGCATTGGCAATTCCGGCCCGCTGCCGGCGCCGGTTTCCAAGACAATCAACGACAAGGGCCTGATTGCAGCTGGCGTTCTTTCCGGCAACCGCAATTTCGAAGGTCGCGTGTCGCCCGATGTGCAGGCGAACTACCTCGCATCGCCGCCGCTGGTCGTCGCCTACGCGCTGGCGGGCTCGGTGCAGATCGACCTGACCAGTGAACCGCTCGGCGAAGACAAGGATGGCAACCCGGTGTTCCTCAAGGACATCTGGCCAACCTCGCACGAGATCCAGGAATTCATCCTGAAATACGTCACCCGTGAACTCTACGAAAGCAAGTATGCCGACGTGTTCAAGGGCGATGTCAACTGGCAGGCCGTGCAGGTTCCTCCGGGCCAGACCTATGCCTGGGACGACGATTCCACTTACGTCCAGAACCCTCCCTACTTCGTGGGAATAGGCAAGAGCGGCTCCGGCATCTCCGATATCAAGGGCGCTCGCGTTCTTGGCCTGTTCGGCGACAAGATCACCACCGACCACATCTCGCCGGCCGGCTCGATCAAGGCAGCGTCGCCGGCGGGCGCTTACCTGCTGGAGCACCATGTCGGCGTTGCCGACTTCAATCAGTACGGCACGCGTCGCGGCAACCACGAAGTGATGATGCGCGGCACCTTCGCCAACATCCGCATCCGCAACCACATGCTCGGCCCGAACGGCAAGGAAGGTGGCTACACCATCCACTACCCGTCCAAGGAAGAGGAATCGATCTACGACGCGGCCATGCAGTACAAGGCCGAAGGCGTGCCGCTGGTCATCTTTGCCGGTGTCGAATACGGCAACGGCTCGTCGCGTGACTGGGCTGCCAAGGGAACCAACCTGCTCGGCGTCAAGGCCGTCATCGCCCAGTCGTTCGAGCGTATCCACCGCTCCAACCTGGTCGGCATGGGCGTCATCCCGTTCGTCTTCGAGGAAGGCACGACCTGGGCCTCGCTGGCACTGAAGGGTGACGAGACCGTCACCATCGAAGGCCTCGAGAACATCAAGCCGCGCGAAAAGAAGACCGCCGTCATCACTTACGGCGATGGCACGGTGAAGAATGTGCCGCTCATCAGCCGCGTCGATACGCTCGACGAGGTGGTCTATCTCAACAATGGCGGCATCCTGCAGACGGTTCTGCGCGATCTCGCTGCCTGATAGACAATACAGGCCACAGACAGGCGCCGCCGGAGAGAAATCTCCGGCGGCGTTGTTCTTTCACGGTGAAGTGTATCGTTGTCCGCTGTTGCCGCGTTGCCTCACCCGTTCGTGACTTTGCGCGGCTGCTGCGAGCCATTATCTCTTGCTTCAGATTTGTCAGGCTTGATGCAGGCCGAGGATTTTGGCTAACAAGGTCTGAAAGAGGTGTTGCCCCATGTCCGTTCGGTTCCTGATATCCCTGCTGGCCGGTGTCGCGTTGACGGGCGCGGCGCATGCGCAGGACTTGGGCAAGCTGAAGGGCGTCGTCGAGCTCTTCACCTCGCAGGGCTGCGCCTCCTGTCCGCCGGCGGACGCCGCGCTCAAGCAACTGATCGAGCAGGGCAATGTCGTGGCGCTGGCCTATCACGTCGACTACTGGAACTATCTCGGCTGGAACGACACCATGTCGTCGAAGGACAATACCGCCCGGCAATATGCCTATGCGCGGACACTCGGCCGCAGCAGCGTCTACACGCCGCAGGCCGTGCTGAATGGCCGGGATCATCTGAACGGCGCCGATCTCGGGGCTATCAACGTCAAGCTGGATGATCTTTCGCGTGCCGGACAGGGACTGACCGTTCCGGTCAGCGCCGCGATGAAGGGCGACGAACTGGAAATCGACATCGCGGCAGGCATGGGCAAGGCCAACGTGGTAGTCGCCTATTTCGACCGGGAACAGCGCGTCGACGTCACCAAGGGTGAAAATACCGGCCAGCAGATCGCCTACATGCACAGCGTTTCGGACGTCGAGACTGTGGGCATGTGGGAGGGCAAGCCGATGCACCTAACATTGCCTGCGAACGTTATGGACAAGGCCGGCCGCAAGGGGCTTGCCATCATGCTGCAGTCTTCGACGGCCACGGGAGATCCGGCAGCCATCATCGGGGCCACCGTCATGACTGTGGGTGCCGACGACTAGAGGCGTCAAATCTTCGCTATCGCAAATGTCTTCCAGGCTGGATGCCCGGTGAAATCTGCACCGGCGCAAATCCGGATGCGCGGCATCTTGCAATTTTATTGCGGCGGGGCGACACTGTCACCCTGCTGTCATGGGCGGAGGCTTCGAGGAATTGATGACTGATCAGCCGGATTTGCGACGCGGCCAAAGCAACAGCGTCGATAGCAACTCTTCCGTTGTCGTCGATATTACTCAATATAAACAGAGCAAGGATATCCTGCCAGTGACGTTTCACAGGCGGGAGCTGGATGCTATACTGTGGATCTACGGTCGAATGGTGGGCGAGAACGAGTGGCGCGACTATGCCATAGACCACACCAAGGAAAAGGCGATCTTCTCGGTTTTCAAACGCTCCGGCGAGTTGCCGCTGTTTCGCATCGAGAAGGACCCGAAGCTTGCCGCCAAGCAGGGTGCCTACGCCGTCATCAACACAAACGGTATGATCTTGAAGCGCGGGCACGATCTGCGCCAGGTGCTGAAGATTTTCGACAAGACGTTGAAACTGGTCGAGAAGTAGTCGCTCCGAGGGGGGTTCTGCTATCTGTAGTAGCGATCTGGAGCGAAGGGCCAGTGCGGCGGTGCTGCTGCACTCTGCCGGATACCCTCCAATTTTTCGTAGCTAATGCGTGCGATAGACCATGTAAAACGCCAGTCCCCAACACATCACCGTGGAAATGCTCAAAAGGAAAATGCCTATTTTCAATACGTAACTCCGTGGATGTTTCTACCGCAGGTGTGGGTACGTCGGGGCAGGACAAAGAGTTTCGGCGGCGACAGTCTTTTTTCATGCTTTCCCGGCGGAGAGCCAATCATTCGTATGGCAGGATCTAAATCCTATTTTCGAGCTCGTTCGCGCTGATTGAACTATTTTTTGTCGAAGTGTTGTCCGGAGCTCGGCGCAATCCGCTGAACCAATGCTGAATCTATATTTTTTTAGAAGAAGTTGCGCTCCCCTGGAATGAAGCCCGGACTGGCACCTCAGCAGTTGACGGTATTATGCCAATTACCCTGAATTGCATTTATTTAAAATGCTACCCTTGATATCCATGAAGTAGGATTGTAATCCTACGATCTATGATCCCTTGGAATCAGGCCGTGGCGCCAACATCAGAACCGCTGTCCGATGCCCAAGGGCGAGGTGAGGTCGCCGGCTTTCGCTTTTCCACGGCTGATAACGATGCGCCCTTTGCCGCCTGGCGTGCAGTCCTCGCGACGTTGTTCGAAGCCACGCAGACCCAGCAAATTACCCCTAGCGGGTTCAAGGCCGATCTTGTTGTCCAGCATTTCGGGACGTTCCTGCTTTGCCGCAGCTTTGCGGGCAGCGGGCGCTTTCTTCGTGACCATCAGCGGGTCTGTTCAGACGATCTGGACCATGTCGTTGTCTCCTCGGTGTTGAGCGGAGGGATCGCTGTCGGCGGCAAGGCGAGGCGGTTGCGGCCGGGAGACGTTACGGTCGTCGATCTTTCCTCGCCGATGCGTTTTGCCATGGTGGCGGCCGACGCGCTGCATCTGATCGTTCCGCGCGCCGGTTTGCCCAGTGCCGTGGCGTCCCTTTCGCCAATGCCATGCCGCGTTTTCCAGGGCGACACCGCAATGGCTATTTTCCTGCGGGGTATCCTCGAAAGCCTCTCCAACGCCTCCCTTTATTTCAGCGCGCTTGAGGTCAATGCCCTCGGTGCCTGCTTTCCCGACCTGCTCGGCTGGTGCCTGGGGACCGTTCCCGTGGTTTCAGCGGTAACAACGAGAGGCGATCTCGGCCGGCGGCTGCGCCGTCATATCGAGGAGAATATCGACCGGGCAGACCTGACTGCCTCGCGGCTGGCGCGCGAGATCGGCGTATCCCGCAGTCAGCTCTATCGGCAGTTCGAGGCGAGCGGCGGTGTCGACACCTACATCCGTGGCCGGCGATTACGGCGCTCATTGCAGGCGCTTGCCGACCCACGACGCGCAGATGCCAGGATCGCCGACATCTCCTACGAAATGGGTTTTTCCGACGAGGCGCATTTCAGCCGGCTGTTTCGGCAGACCTTCGGGCAATCGCCGCGCGACATCAGGGCGGCGGCGCGCGCCGGCGACAGCAGTTTGAAGGGCCTGAAGTTCCCGCCGGGTCCCGTCCCCTCCTTCTCCGATTGGCTTCTCATGCTCGGCACGGGCTGACGCGGTCCGTGATTTGGGACGCCTGTCCAAGTTTGCGGGACGGGCATCCAAGGACAACCAGGAGAGGATCGCTAGTATCCACAGCAACAAAAGAGAAAGCCGAAGCAATTCAATTGTTCTCAAACGAATAGCGACAGGAAACGATACAATGTCGATCGATGCACAAGCGGGCGCCGGCACCACCTTCGAGCTGAAGGCCACCAACGACTCCAGCCTTCCGGGGCAGAATTATTTCAACGTCTATCCACCGATACTGACAAATCTGGACGCCAAAGCCCAGACCCTTGTCGCTCTGGTCTCCGATGCGACGAGCAAAGGGCAATCCACAACGATGACATGGCAAGGCGGTAACGGTGCGCTGTCGTTGTTTGCCGTCACGGCCGGAGCTAGCCGCGTCACCGAGCCTAGCACCGCAGTTGCGCTGGGCGACACCGTGGTCGTCGACTGGGCGGCCGGCGCTTTCACGATCACCCCCGCAGCCGGCGGCCCAGCAGACAGCATTCAGGTGTCGTTCACCGCCCAGGTCCCGCCTGGCACAAAGCTCGGCCTGGTGGTGGGTCCAGGATCGATTCTGGTTCGGCCAGCGATGGGCCAAGCAGTACTCACCCTGACGCCTGACATGTCTCTCGTTGCAACGGTGTCGTTCGGTACTGCCTTTCAGCTGCCGCCACCGCCTGTCTCCGATGTCAGCCAGCCGAGGCAGGTGACGTTCCAGCCGGGGACATCGAGCAGCGGCCTGCTCGCAACCGCAGAGATCTCTGTCGGAGTGACCGACGAGATCGTCCAGCTCGGCTAGCTGCAATTTCCGATTGCCCGGCTTCCGCCACCGAGCCGGGCATCCTCGCCGTCTCCATGCTCCGCACGACTTGAGCGGCGAGGCGGGCCGGCACCGCATCCTCCCCTGGGCGGTGCCGGCCTCTTGATCACAGGGGATCTTCCCGAAACGAAAGGCGACGACAATGACGACTTACTCTCTGACATGCATCAATAACTCGCAGATGTCCGGCAGCTTTGCGGTCTTCCAGAAGCCACCACCGATGACCATTCCCGGTAACATCTTTTCGCTGGCCTGGTTCGCCCGGCCAACGGCCGTGTCCAGCAAAGTCACCTTTACCTGGGGTCTCGACTACAGCTTCGTCTGGTCGGAGACTGGCCTGCTGCAGCCGGGCATCAACTTTGCCGCAACACAGAATGTCGCAGCAGATCCGAACGGGCAGAACGTCGTGCAGCTGACGCAAGACGGTTTCGGGGCCACCACCTTTGCCAATCCCGCCGGTACGGGTGCAATCGGCTCCCTGACGATCCAGCAGCTGTCCAACGTCCAGCCCAACTACACGTCAGTCGGCATCGGCATGGCGGGATCCGGGACCCACGCCGTCCAGGCGGCTCCGAACATGACGGCCGTCTTCACGCCGCATCCAAACTACTGGGTGATCTTCGGCAACTACACGACGGGCGACGTCATGGACATCGAGGACATCAGCTCGGCGGTCGAGGTGACGTACGGCGGCGCGCTGACATCGCGGACGGCCACGCTCGGCCTGAACAACCTGATCACCACAGCCTGATCTTCGGCACGGCGGCCCTGTTGCTGCCGTGCTGGACCTCTGCGGGCAACCTGCCGCAGATCCTGAGATGGCAACGGCCTTCTTTGACAGACTTCGGAGCGTCCCAAGCACGCTCTGCCTAGCCCCCCAAACATTGCGGTGACCCGTCACCGCTTCTGCATTTCCGGCAACGCTCTGCGCATGGTGCGACGAGCGACCACTCCCTTATTGTGAAAAGGAAAGTCCAATGAAAATCGACAAACTGCGTCACAGCCTGTTGGCAGCGATGCTTGCCTCTTTCACCACCATCGGTCTCGCGAACCATGCCCAGGCCTATGACGTCTATCATACGGTACATGCCGCCGCGAATGGCACCGTGGACTGGAGCCTGGCGAGCTTCGGTGTCAGCGGCGTCAACCCGAACCTGTCGTTTTTTTACGCCGCTAGCGACGTGGAGGCGCAGCAACTTTTGCCCCGATATGAATGCTTTGTTAAAGTCCATCTTGCCAATACCGTTGCTCACCCGCTGCAAAATGCCCAGGATATCGTCGGCGATGTGAGCGTTGCCATCGGCGGTCCGAACAATCCTCTGCCTTTTCCATGGAGAATTGTTTTCGACAATGTGCCGCCAGGCCATTGGAACATCGGCAAGGGCGAAATGGTAAACATGGTGCCACAGCCTCCTCCCTCAAATAATACAGCCTCCAGGGTCGCGGCCTTGGGCTTTCATAATCTCGCCTTCAATGCCAATAATTTCGGCGTAACGGTCATCAACGGCTCGCAGCAAAATTGCGTGCGCTGAAGGTTTCCCGGTAGATTTGAGTTCTTCCGGTAAAAGTGTTTCGCCGCTGGGCAACCTTGCCTGGCGGCTTCCCAATGGGAGTCCCGCATGGCAATCCTTCATCACGCCTTTCGTTGCCCGGCTACGGCCGAATTCGACCAGAAGGTTTCAACTTTGCTGGCCGCGTGGAGCCGGCGCGACTACCGAGAGCTTTCGACCTTGGCGCTGGGCGCGTATGGCTCGCTGGCAGAGCGCGAAGATCTGCGATCGGCGTTCCGCCTCCATCAAGAGGGAGTTGTTTCGTCGTGGATGCAGCCACAGTTCATAAGCCCGGGGCTCGCTGCCCTAGCTACACTGGCCGGTGCCTTCGTTCCCATTCCCGGCCTTAGCGCCAGCAACGATGCCAACCATCACCTGCTGGAGACGCAGCTGCCCCTGCTGGGTTGGTCGTCGGAGGACATCAGCTTCCTTCTCAGGGGAAATCCGGTTGAAGCGATGCTGGAAAGCTACGCTGCGCCGGCCGTGAAGCTCGATCAAGGCGGCTACCGCGACACCGGTGGCTGGACGCCGGGACGCATCGGACAGGCGCTGAAGAAACGCCTCGATCACTTGGCTAGAGGCATCCCGCCACACGCCGACGACCAGACCCTGGCTGCGTGGTCACTTTTAAAGGAGAGCCATGCCCTTGCCGATGCGCAGGCAATGCTGGCAGAGATCACCGATCGAGACTGGCTGGTGATGACCATCACCGCGTGACGACCGCTGGCAAGATCTATCTCAGCGGTCATCGAACTGAAAAACAATACAGAAACGGGGGCAGCGATGCCCCCGTATGGTCGATTTCTCGTCTCAAAAGACTTCTCGGAGCCTGGCGCCTGAGCCTTACTTCCGGTTGCCCATGAACTGCAGCAGGAACATGAACAGGTTGATGAAGTCGAGGTACAGGGTCAGGGCGCCCATGATGGCCTTGCGGCCGGCAACGACGTCGTCGTCTGCTTCGAAGTACAGTTCCTTGATCCGCTGGGTATCGTAGGCCGTGAGGCCGGCGAAGACCAGGACGCCGATTGCCGAGATGGCAAACTGCAGGGCCGAGGACTGCATGAAGATGTTGACGACCGAGGCGATGATGATGCCGAACAGGCCCATCATCAGGAACGAACCCATCGCCGACAGGCTGCGCTTAGTCGTGTAGCCGTAGAGCGAAAGCGCACCGAAGGCGGCAGCCGTGATGAAGAACGTCTGGACGACGCTACCAGTCGTATAGACCAGGAAGATCGACGACAGCGACAATCCGACCAGGCCCGCATAGACCATGAATGTCGTCCGAGCAGCGGACACGCTCATGTTGTTGATGCGGAAGCTCAGGAAGAACACGGCAGCCAGGGGCGCCAGCATGATGACCCACTTCAGCGGCGAGCCGTAGACGGCAACGCCGGCGCTGGTCAGCATGACGCCGTGGAAATTGGCCGCTGCCTGTGTCGGATCAGTGGTCGTGGTGAGCGCGATCAGGGCGTAGGCGGCGACGCCCGTCAGCACCAGACCCAGTGCCATCAGGTTATAGACCTTCAGCATGTAGCTGCGAAGGCCCTCGTCGATCACTGCGCCCGATTGCGCGCCGGTTGCCCGGTTGGGGAAATTACGAAAGTCAGCCATGTTTTCCTCTTTCAAGCTCCGAGTGGATGACGGTGTCGGGCACTTCAGTCCCGGGCGCCGCTGCGGAGCTCCAGCATGCCTGACGAGAATATGAGGCTTTCGAGGCGCGCGTACAAGAGCCAACGATCTGCAATCGGGTTAAATCGATGTAACCTCGGGGCTTTTGGCCGCCTGGGTTAATGGCGGACCCTAGAGTTCGCGCAGCACGGGTGCTGCTTTCTGGCCTAGAATGCGCCACGTGCCGATGAGGCCGATGCCGACCGTCAGCACCAGAGCGATGACAATTGTCGAAAAGGCGACGTCCGGCAGGAAGCTTGACGGCAAATGCATGATCCGGCTGACGATGTACCACGCCGCGACCGAGCCGGCAGCGAGCGCAAAGATCGCCGTTGCCACGCCGAGGATGAGGTATTCGTAGGTGAAGGCGCGGATCAGCATGGCGCGGGTCGCCCCCAGCGTCTTCAGCACCACGGCATCGTGGGTGCGGGCCCTGTTGCCGGCGGCAAGCGCACCGGCCAGCACCAGCACCGAGGCGATCAGCGCGATCGAGGCGGCGGCACGGATGGCTGTCGCCAGCTGGGCCACGAGGGAGTTGATCATGTCGAGCGCATCCTTGACGCGGACGCTGGTGATAGTCGGATAGGCATTGGTCACGGTTCGCAGGATCGTCGCCTCCTGCTCGGCCGTCGCGGACGGGTCTGTCAGCGTCGCCAGCCAGGCGTGTGGCGCGCCCTTGAAGGTGTTCGGGGTGAAGATCATGACGAAATTGATCGACAGCGATTGCCATTCCACCTTGCGGAAGTTGGCGATCTTGGCCGTCATGTTGCGCCCGAGCACATTGACGGTGACGCTGTCTCCGAGCTTCAAGCCCAGCGCCTTGCCTTCCTCCTGCGAGAACGACACCAGCGGTTCGCCGGTATATCCCCTGTCCCACCACTTGCCTTCGGTGATGGCGGCATTTTCCGGCGGCGTTTCGGCATAGGTGATGCCTCGGTCGCCGCGCAGCACCCATTGGCCGGCCGGCGGGACCTGCCGCTTGGTAATGTCCTCGCCGTTGAAGGCGGTGATGCGGCCGCGCAGCATCGGCACCTCGGTCAGTTTGCCCTTTGGCGCCTGCGCTGAGACCAGCGTCTTGAAGCCATCGAGTTCGCTGCCCTGGATATCGACGAAGAAGAAGTTCGGCGCCCTGTCTGCCATGTGGCCGGTCAGTTCGCGCCGCATGTTGCTGTCGATCAGCGTCAAGGTCACCAGCAGTGCCAGGCCGAGGCCGAGAGACAACACGACGGATGCGGTCAGCGCGCCCGGCCGGTGGATGTTGCCGATAGCAAGCCGCAGTGCCGGCGAATTGACGCGCGGACTGCGCTTTGCGAGCCATGCCAGGCCCCAGGCGACCAGCCGCAGGACTGCGAAGGCCACCGCGATGGCCACGATGAAGACGATGGCGATAAAGCGGTCATAGGCGGTAAAGACGGCAAGCGCGGAGAGGGCTGCGAGCAATAGCGCTGCGCCGAGGAGATAGGGCCAGGACGGCAGCTTGCGGGTCTCGAAGCCCTGCTCGCGGAACAGCGCCGTCGCCGGCACTTCGCGGGCGTGGCCGAGCGGCAGGATCGCGAAGGCGAGCGTGGTCAGGAGGCCGAACAGCGCGGCCAGCGTCAGCGCACCCGGGTAGAGGGTCGGCGCTGTCGAGACCGGCAGGAACTGCGCCATGAACTGAGACGCGAAAATCGGGGCTATCGCGCCGATCACAAGGCCGACAAGAATGCCGGCGAGCGCGATCAGGGCGATCTGGATCAGATAGATCATCACCACGACGGAGGCGGGAGCGCCGAGGCATTTGAAGGTTGCGATGGTCGTGCGCTTGCTGTCGAGAAAGGCGCGCACGGCATTGGCCACCCCGACGCCGCCGACGATCAGCGCCGTCAGGCCGACGAGGGTGAGGAATTGCGAGAAGCGGGTGATGTTGTCGGCCAGCGACGGTGCTGCCTTGTCGCTGGTGCGGATCGACCAGCCGGCTTGCGGAAAGGCCTTGTTGGCACGGTCTGCAATGCCTTTCAGTCCATTGGCAGGGTCTGCCATGCGGATCTTGTAGCCATGCTCGACGAGGCTGCCGTTCTGCACCAGGCCGGAGGCTGTCAGGGCATCGGCGCTGGTGAGCAATCTCGGCGCAAAGGCGAAGCCCTCGGAAATCGCGTCGGGTTCGTTCTTGATCGTGCCTGAAATTCGCAGCTTGGCGCTGCCCAGCAGCAGTTCGCTGCCGATTTTCAGGTTGAGGCGATCGAGCAGCAGGGGCGCTACCAGCGCGCCATAGGTGCCGTCCTTTTCCGCCAGAAGCGTCGAAAGCGGCTGATCCGGATCAGCTTCGAATTTGCCATAAAGCGGATAGGCCTGATCGACGGCCTTGACCTCGACCAGTGACTGGTCGGTACCATCCGGCAGGCGCGCCATCGATCGCACACCGGTCGACGCAGAAAGCGTGCCGAGGCCTTTGAGATAGGACATCTCTTCTGGCGTTGCCTCGCGATTGTTGATTTCGAAGCGCACGTCGCCGGCCAGCAGCGTCTGGCCCTGCGTTGCGATAGCATCGGTGATCGAGCGCGAAACGGAATTGACGGCGGCGATGGCGCCGGTGCCGAGCGCGATACAGGCGAGGAAGATATAAAACCCGCGCAAGCCGCCACGCAGTTCGCGCAGCGCCAGACGGAAGGCGAGTGAAAGGCGGGCGCCGCCGAGCGTCATGCGAAAATCGCCTGCTGGTCGGACGTCTTCGTGTTGTCGCTGTCGATTGCGCCGGAGCGGACGCGGATCTGGCGCGAGCAGCGGGCCGCCAGCGCGTTGTCGTGGGTGACCAGCAACAGGGTCGTGCCGCGCTCGGCCTTCTTTGCAAACAACAAGTCGGCGATCTGCCGGCCGGTATCGGTGTCGAGGTTGCCGGTCGGTTCGTCGGCGATGATCAGGGCCGGCGAGGGGGCAAGCGCGCGGGCAATCGCCACCCGCTGCTGTTCGCCGCCCGAGAGCTGGCCGGGATAATGGGTGAGACGTTCGCCCAGCCCGACGGACTGGAGCTCCCGGCGGGCGATGTCGAAGGCATCCCGCACATTGGCCAGTTCCAGCGGCACCGCGACATTTTCCAGCGCCGTCATGTTGGCGATCAGGTGGAAGGACTGAAAGACAATGCCGATGTTGCGGCCGCGAAAATCGGCGACCTTGTCTTCGCTGAGCGCATGCAGCGGGGTGTCGCGAATGATGATTTCGCCGCTGTCGAGGCTCTCCAGCCCGGCCAGAACCATCAGCAGCGTCGATTTGCCTGATCCGGAAGGACCGACGATGCCGACGGATTCGCCTTCGAAAATGGTCAGGTCGATGCCTTTCAGCACATGCACCGACGCGGCGGCGTTGCCCAGCGTCAAATCCGCCTTCTTCAGCTCGATGATTGTTTTAGCCAATGAGAACTGCCCTATATAAGCGAAGACGGGCCGCTGCTGCGCGCCCAATGCAGGCAATCTAGGGAATCGATCATGCGTTTTAAAGTTGCCGGGTTTCAATTCGTCGTCATTGCCGCTGCCCTTGTGTTCGGCCTCTGCGGTCCGGCGGCCGCAAGAACCATCCAGCTGGTCGGTCTCGGCGACAGCCTGATGGCCGGTTACATGCTGCCACCGGGCGACGGTTTTCCGGCAAAGCTCGAGGCCGCGTTGAAAGCCAAGGGGCTCGATGTCGCGGTTTCCGATGCCGGTGTGTCCGGCGACACGACCTCCGGCGGGTTGGCGCGGACAGACTGGTCGGTGCCAGACGGTACCGATGGCGTCATTCTCGAACTCGGCGCCAACGATGCGCTGCGTGGCATTGCACCGGAGGAGAGCGAGAAGAACCTCGATGCGATCATCGCCAAGCTGAAGGAACGCAAAATTCCCGTTCTTCTGGCAGGCATGCTAGCGCCGCCGAATATGGGTGGGGATTACGCCGCCCGTTTCAACCCGATCTACAAGCGGCTGGCCGACAAGTACCAGTTGCCGTTGTACCCATTCTTCCTTGACGGCGTTGCCGCTCAGGCAAAGTTGCAACTGCAGGATGGCATGCATCCCAATCCTGAAGGGGTCGATGTCATGGTACAGCGGATTATGCCACAGGTGACAAGTTTCATTGGGACGATCGCTGCGGTGCAGAAATAGACACTTGCGCCGCATTTGATTGCGTGATTCGCTGCATGTATCTGCAAAAGATTCGGGGATCTCGCCATGCCGAGACTGTTTACCGCCCTCGAAATTCCCCGTAACGCGGCGATGAGCCTGTCGTTGTTGCGCGGTGGTCTACCGGGCGCCCGGTGGATTGACGTAGAGAACTACCACATCACCTTGCGCTTTATCGGGGACGTCGACGGCCGGACCGCCGATGAAATCGTCGAGCGCCTGGACCGGATCGAAAGGCCCGAATTCCAGATCAAGCTAGATGGCATCGGTGCCTTCGGCTCCAAGAAACCGCATTCCGTCTGGGCCGGGGTCACGCCCAACCCCGAAATGTATGCCCTGCAGGGCGAGATCGAGCGGATCTGCCAGCGGGTCGGCCTGTCGGCGGATCCCCGGAAATTCATGCCGCACGTTACGCTGGCCCGGTTGAAATCGTCGCGTCTGGACGATGTCGCGCACTATCTCTCCGGCCGCGGCAATTTCCAGACATCGCTGTTCACGGCGTCACGCTTTGTGCTGCTATCGTCTCGGGAATCGGTGGGCGGCGGTCCGTATCTGACGGAAGAGATTTTTCCGCTTCACGAGGTGCGAACTTTCCCGGCGGTTTCCAGCAAGGCCTTGCAGCCGGTCAAGAGCATGCTGTAGGCACGGTCAAAATCATCCCGGCCGCCGTAGTAGGGATCCGGGATGTCATCGCCGGTTTCCAGCGCATACCGATTGAAGAGATGCAGCTTGGCCGCGTTTGCGCCACTCGCCATCTTTTCGAGAACCCTTAAATTGTCACGATCAAGCGCCAGGATCAGGTCGAAATGATCGAAGTCGGCAGCTGCGATGCGGCGTGCGCGCTGGGCCGCGATATCGATGCCGTGCGCAGCGGCAACAGCGATCGAGCGCGGATCGGGCGGGTTGCCCTGATGCCATCCGCCCGTGCCGGCCGAGTCGATATCGAACTCTGCGGCGCGTCCGGCGTTTATTGCCATATGTTTGAAAATTCCTTCGGCGAGCGGCGAGCGACAGATGTTGCCCATGCAGACGAAGAGGATCTTGAAGCGATGCATACGAACTTTCGACTGTTCAAACGAGGGCCACCGACATGAAATACGACAAACTTGAAGCGACGGCCATAGAAGAAAAGATGACCGGCCTAGAAGGCTGGACGCTTGCGGGGGACGCGAAATCGATCACCAGAAGCTTCAAATTTGCCAACTTTCGCGAAGCCTTCGGTTTCATGACGGAAAGCGCGCTTGCGGCGGAAAAGTTCGATCATCATCCCGAATGGTTCAACGTCTACTCGAAGGTCGAGGTGACGCTGACCACCCATGATGCCGGCGGATTGACGGAGCAGGATTTTCGCATGGCGAAAGCGATGGACAAGGCTGCGGCCGGCCGTATCGGTTGATTGCTCGAGCGGCCGCTTCCATATGTGTGCCTCAAGGGTCCCACAGGATTTTCTAGCAATGCAAGATATCAAGTTCGGCGAAATTCTTCTTCCTGGCGATGACGATACCCGTCAAAGCCGGGAGAAGACCGTGCGCCGCAAATTCTGGCCGGCGCTTCGCAAGGCAATCCGCTACGTCCCGTTTGCGCGCGACATGGTGGCTGCCTTTTACTGCGCTCTCGATCCGCAAACGCCTGCGCGCGTGCGAGGCATCTTGCTGGCAGCGCTTGCCTATTTCGTGATGCCCTTCGATATCATTCCGGATTTCATGGCAGTCGTGGGCTACACGGATGATATAGCGGTGCTGACGGCAGCGTTTCGCATGGTCAGCGGGCATATCAACGAAAGTCACTACGATGCCGCCGACCGGGCGCTGGCGGATGAACTGGATGCCGGCAAGCCGGCCTAGCAGGTGAGCGCAGGCAGACGGCGACCTAGACTGCCTCAAGCCGTTTCTTAAGCTTGCCGAAAGCCAGCCTGATGCGCGACTTGACAGTCCCGAGCGGCAGGCCGGTGATGGCAGCGATCTCCGAGTGCGATTGTCCGAGGAAGAATGCGGCGCGCAGAAGTTCCTGCTGTTCGTGCGGCAACTCGGCCATTGCAGCGCGCACCTGTGCATCGCGGTCTTCGTATTCCATGACGACGTCGGCCGCCAATTCGCCGATTGGCTGCAATCCCGGATCATTATCGTCGAGCACACGAATTTTTGATCGACGCTGCATATCGATGCGGCGATTGCGGGCAATACGGAAAATCCAGGTCGACAGCGAAGAGCGCGCCGGGTCGTATAGCCCAGCCTTGTGCCAGAGGACGATCATCACCTCCTGGACAAGCTCCTCTGCCTCTCCATCGGCCATGCGCTGCCGCAAAAGCCAGGACTTCAGCCTTGGCGCGAAGTAGTCGTACAGATGGGAAAACGCCGTCTGGTCACGGCGCTCGGCAACGGCCCTGGCGAGGACAGCAAAGCGCTGTTTTTCCTTCGCATCCATTTCCCCTCCACCTGCCCCCCAGCTCTTGCAACTCGCAACCGTCGTCCGAATGGTTTATGAGGTACAGCGGATTTTATAAACGTCAAACTCTTGCCTGAATCTTTCTGTCTTAAATCGCTATAAAGGCTGGCGATCTCGCCAATCAGGTCCATCTATCTTCAGAAGTTTCGACAATCCATCGATCATCGCTTGACTGAATCGGCACAGTTAAGAGGCAATCGACCATCCCATTGACGGTTTGGTAACCGAAATTACGCCAAAATAAGGCGCCTCGTGAATACGCATCTCCCGACGAAATTCACGTCGGGCTCTGGATCGCAAGAAACCGGCAGGAAATCATGTTTGTAAAAAGCTCCGCAATCGCCCTCACGCTCGTTCTGGCCACCGCCGGCATCGCATCCGCTCAGAAAACCAAGCCAAAGGCCGCGCCTGCGGCTGCCGCCCAGACGCAATCTGCAGCGCCGACCCGCATCAAGCAGTTCGATGCCTGGGGTGCCTATTCCTACCAGTCGGGAACCGGCAAGGTGTGCTACGTCCTGTCGGTGCCGACGGCAAAGCTGCCGGCAACGGGCATCGACCACGGCGACAACTTCTTCATCGTCACCCAGCGCCCCGGCCAGAACATCTCCTACGAGCCCCAGGCGATGATGGGCTATGTGCTGAAGGAAAACTCCAAGGTCAACGTCACCATCGACAACAAGACGTTCGTGATGTTTACCAAGGACAAGGCTGCATGGGTCGAGAACGCCGCACAGGAGCCGGCTTTGGTCTCGGCCATGAAGACCGGCCACTCCCTGACCGTCACCGCGACGTCGAAGAAGGGTACGGGGACATCCTACACCTACTCGCTGGCTGGCATTTCCGCCTCGCTGAAGCAGATCGAGAGCTGCAAGTAGGCTGAGCCGGGTTTCGCTTTTCGTGTGTGAAAAGCGCGGGTGCAAGATCATGGAGGCTGGCCTTGCGCCGGCCTCTGGCATTTTCAGGGGGATGACGGGCGACGAAATTAGTGCTATTGCCGCCGCGAACTGCGGATGTGCCTGCGATGCTGTCGCCCCTTCCGTCACCGAATTCAATTTCAATACCCTAGATCGCGCCTGCAGCTTCCTCGAAGCACGGCAGGCATCAACCTTTTGGATGATCCCATGTCCGTGATAGATGCCATGACCATTGCCAAGCCCGCTTCGGCGCCCGTCGTGCGCGGTGGCGAAGCTCTGCCGAAGCCGTCTTTGATCGGCCTGACGCGCGAGGAGATGGGGCAGGCACTGCGCGACAAGGGCGTTCCCGAAAAGCAGATCAAGATGCGCGTCAGCCAGTTGTGGAACTGGCTGTATGTGCGCGGGGTGTCTGATTTCGACGCCATGGTCAACGTTGCCAAGGACATGCGCGAAATGCTGAAGCAGCATTTTACCATCGCCCGCCCGGAGATCGTCGAGGAGCAGGTCTCCAACGACGGCACCCGCAAATGGCTGATGCGTTTTCCGGCACGCGGTGCAGGACGACCGGTCGAGATCGAAACCGTCTATATCCCGGAGGAAGGCCGCGGGACGCTGTGCGTCTCCAGCCAGGTCGGCTGCACCCTCACCTGTTCCTTCTGCCACACCGGCACCCAGCGGCTGGTCCGCAACCTGACGGCCGAGGAAATCCTCTCGCAGCTGCTGCTGGCACGCGACCGGCTCGGCGACTTCCCCGATCGCGATACGCCTGTGGGTACCGCCATGCCTGCCGAAGGCCGCAAGGTCTCGAACATGGTGATGATGGGCATGGGCGAGCCGCTCTATAATTTCGAGGCCGTGAAGACCGCCCTGCTGATCGCCTCCGACGGTGACGGCCTGTCGCTGTCGCGTCGTCGCATCACGCTTTCGACCTCGGGCGTGGTGCCGGAGATCTTCCGCACCGGTGACGAAATCGGCGTCATGCTGGCGATATCGCTGCACGCTGTGCGCGACGATCTGCGCGACATCCTGGTGCCGATCAACAAGAAGTATCCGCTGAAGGACCTGATCGACGCCTGCCGCAAATATCCCGGCCTGTCGAACGCCCGCCGCATCACGTTCGAATATGTGATGCTGAAGGACGTCAACGACAGCCTGGAAGATGCCAAGGGGCTCATTCAGCTGCTTAAGGGCGTGCCGGCAAAGATCAACCTTATCCCGTTCAATCCCTGGCCTGGCAGTAATTACCAGTGTTCGGACTGGGAGCAGATCGAGAAATTTGCCGATTTCATCAATGCGGCCGGCTATGCCTCGCCGATCCGTACGCCACGCGGACGCGATATTCTCGCCGCCTGCGGCCAGCTGAAATCGGATTCGGAGCGCATGCGCAAGACCGACCGCCTCGCCTTTGAAGCGATGATGATCGCCAACCACGGCGAGGACTGACGGTCAACGGGCGAAGTCGTTCGCAACGAGCAGACGAAACTGACGGCGACCCATTTCGACGGGATTGCAATTGCGATCTTTGCGGTCGGCGCGCTCGGGTGCGTTGATCTATATCACCCGCAGGGATGGCCGACCACGCGACGTACTTAGCGCGCGTGGGTAAGCAGGATCTTCGCCGCGAAGATCGAGAAGACGCCGGCGAAGGTGTAGTCCATGCCGCGCAAGACTTTCCTGTTGTTCTGCAGCCACGAGGCCAGCCTGTCTGACGCGAGCACGACCAGGGCGTTCACCGGCATGCCGACCGAAATGAACAGAAAACCGAAGAAGAGCAGCTTCTGGGTGACGGCCGGATCGCCGGCAGTGACGAACTGCGGCAGGAAGGTCATGAAGAAGATGATGACCTTCGGGTTCAGGAGGTTGACCCAAAACCCGCTCGCCATGTTCGACAGCGGTGACACTTTCGGCTCTTCCACGGCATTGACGCTGAGTTTCGAGCCGAAGCGGATGGCCTGAACAGCGAGCCACAGGAGATAGGCCGCGCCGCCGGTCTTCAGGATTGTGAAGGCAACCGGAGAGGCCGTGATCAGGGCCGATATCCCAAACGCCACCAGCATCGTGTGGACGACGATTCCGAGGCTGGTCCCAAGTACGACAAACAGCGCAGGCGTCTTGCCCTGCGACAGGGCGCGGCTGATCGAAAGCGTCATGTCCGGGCCTGGCGTTGCGGCCAGAAGAAGGCTTGCGGCGACAAAAGCGAGCGCCGTCGCAAAGCTCGGCAGGAAGTCCATGGCAGGCTCCTCGGATCAAAGGTTTCCAGGATGCCTACCTTGTTTAGCGGCTGTTGCCAATCAGCCCTTGCCGGCGACAAAGGCCTTGAATGCGTCATCGTACCCCCCGTGCCAGCGCGACAGCGGAGGCCTGTTTTCGACGATATCGCCAGCGGCCCAGAGAATTCGCTTTTCATCCAGTGAACGGGGCACATCGTTGTCGGGGCAGAGGATGTAGAAATCGTCGCGCTCAAGACTTTTCATCATGAAATCGACGGTCTCGTCCGGTGTCCAGGCGGCGGCGGGCTTCTCCGTGCGGTCGCCCTTTGTAAGAGGTGTGTAGACAAAGCCCGGTATCAGCAGGTGGGCGGTGATACGGCAACCTTCCGTGTTGCGAAGTTCATGCTGCAGCGCCTCGGTGAAAGCCTTCACGCCGGCCTTGGAGACGTTGTAGGCAGGGTTTCCCGGCGGCGTGGTAATGCCCTGCTTGGAGCCGGTGTTGATGATCATGCCCGGCTCGCCGTGGCCGATCATGTGCGGCCCGAATGTCCTGGTGCCGTTGATCACGCCCATCATGTTGACGCCGAGAATGTTGTCCCAGGCGGCCTGCGGGCTGAAGATCGATGTCTCCGGGCCGATGCCGGCATTGTTCATCAGTACATGGACGCGGCCGAAGCGCTGGATGACGGTGCGCTCCAGGGCGTCCAGCGATTCCTTGTCACTGACATCGGTCTCGATGGCCATGACATGTTCGTCGCTACCATTGGAAAGGGCGATGATCTCTTTCTTTGCCTTTGCCAACCGGTCGCCACCGAGGTCTACCAAGACGACGCTCATGCCGCGCGCAGCAAAGTTTTTGGCAGCGGAAAAGCCGATGCCGGAAGCGCCACCGGTTATGACGGCGACGTTGGATTTTGCGAATACGGCTTGTGCGTTCGTCATGTCGTCGCTCCCGGTTGAGACATTGTTTTGGCGCTAGCAGATATGGTAGATTGAACGACCAAGTCAAATGGCAGGAGGGGACTGTGACGAAGGTCATATCCGTGACGCTCGATCCGCAGATGGATGAATTTATCGATGAGCAGGTGAACGGCGGATTTTACGGCTCGGCCGAAGAGGTCGTCGAGGCATCCCTGCAACTTCTTCGACAGCGAGCCGAGTTGGAGGCAATTCGCGCGGCAATCGCTGAAGGTGAAGAATCCGGGGAGCCGCAGCCGTTTGATTTCGATGCTTTCATCGAAAGAAAACGTGCCAACCGGCTTCAACGATGAAGCGTTTGGTCTACTCGCCTAAAGCGGCGGGCGACCTCGATGAAATATATGACTATACCGAGGCAAACTGGGGATTTCAGCAGGCGGAGGATTATGTCCTTGAAATTCGCGCCTGTTGCGAGGCCGTTTCAACGGGGGCAAAATTCGGACTGCTGGCCGCTCGGATAAAGCATGGCTACTTTCTTATTCGCAGCGGTGCACATTTCATCGTTTAGAAAGCCGATGCGCGCGCGGTCACAATCATTCGTATCCTGCATCAACGTATGAATATTACTGCGCATCTGCGCTGAATGCCGGCTTCAGTTTGTCTTGCGCATGGCGCTAATCTCGATAAAAGTGCCGCGACATCAAGATTTGCGGCGTCCGGCGCCGCGCGCATAAAAACGGACCTCATCATCATGGTATCGCACAAAGACGTGAAAAAAGTCGTTCTCGCTTATTCCGGCGGTCTCGACACCTCAATCATCCTGAAATGGCTGCAGACGGAACTCGGCGCCGAAGTCGTCACCTTCACTGCCGATCTCGGCCAGGGCGAAGAGCTGGAGCCGGCCCGCAAGAAGGCCGAGATGATGGGCATCAAGGAAATCTACATCGAGGACGTCCGCGAAGAGTTCGTCCGCGATTTCGTCTTCCCGATGTTCCGCGCCAATGCCGTCTATGAAGGCGTCTACCTGCTCGGCACGTCGATTGCCCGGCCGCTGATCTCCAAGCACCTGATCGAGATCGCCCGCAAAACCGGCGCCGATGCGATTGCCCACGGCGCGACCGGCAAGGGCAACGACCAGGTTCGTTTCGAACTCGCTGCCTACGCGCTGAACCCCGATATCAAGATCATCGCCCCCTGGCGCGACTGGGACTTCAAGTCGCGGACAGACCTGCTGGCCTTTGCTGAAGCGCACCAGATCCCGGTTGCCAAGGACAAGAAGGGCGAAGCGCCGTTCTCGGTCGACGCCAACCTGCTGCACTCGTCCTCCGAGGGCAAGGTTCTGGAAGACCCGTCGCAGGAAGCGCCGGAATATGTGCATATGCGCACCATTTCTCCGGAATCCGCACCCGACAAGGCGACCATTATCAAGGTCGGCTTCGAGCGTGGCGATGCGGTGTCCGTCAACGGCATCAGGATGAGCCCGGCGACCTTGCTCGCCACCCTCAACGACTACGGCCGGGACAACGGTATCGGCCGTCTCGATCTCGTCGAGAACCGTTTCGTTGGCATGAAGTCGCGCGGCGTCTACGAGACGCCGGGCGGCACGATCCTGCTGACCGCCCACCGGACGATGGAATCGATCACGCTCGATCGCGGGGCTGCGCATCTGAAGGATGAACTGATGCCGCGCTATGCGGAGCTCATCTATTTCGGCTTCTGGTATTCGCCGGAGCGCGAAATGCTGCAGGCGGCGATCGATAAGAGCCAGGAGCATGTGGAGGGCGAAGTGACGCTGAAGCTCTACAAGGGTAATGTCATGGTCATCGGCCGCGAGAGCCCGAAGTCGCTGTATTCCGACAAGCTGGTCACCTTCGAGGACGACCAGGGCGCCTACGACCAGAAGGATGCAGCCGGCTTCATCAAGCTCAACGCCCTGCGCCTGCGCACGCTCGGCAAGCGCAACCTGTCGAACTGAGCCATCGAGCTCAGCCTGATCAAGGCCTGTCACCGCTCATGGTGGCGGGCCTTTTTCGGGTAAATTCAGCTATCTGTGATCGGAGCGTTTTCGATTGCGGGTTGTTCGACTTTCTGCAGGTTGAGCCGGAAGCTTTTGAGAGCCTTGCTCACGTCGCACAAAGCCTGCTCGTCCAGCCCCATCGTTGCTTCCTGCTGGACGGCCGCGATTTCGATGCTGATGGCGCGGATCATGTCTTCCGCAGCATCCGACAGGAGTATCCGCTTTGCACGGCGGTCCAGGGGGTCGGGCTGGCGTTCGATCAGGCCGCGGGCCTGCAGACGGTCGAGGAAAGCGCTCACCGTCATCGGCTCAAGCCCCATGCGTATAGCGATGTCGAGTTGTCGGCTGCCGTTGACCGCAGCGATCTGAACGAGGGTTCTTGCCTCGCCGGCGGTGATGCCGAGGCCGGCCGACGAGATGCGTTTCTCGAAAGCCATTCGCATCAGCCGTGCACAATCGGCGACGAGAAATGCGAGCGTATCCGTATCTATTGTGATGCTCATTGCGTTTCTCGGCTCTTTATCGCGGTTCTCTCTGGTTTTCCTTAATCACTCTATAGCGTGAACACAATTGAATCTTTGCCGGCGACAAGGGCGCCTTGACGCCCGCAGTGCCGGCGTTAAGCTGGCCGCAAATCAAGCGGAAACCGTGCCATGACCTCCTCCCTGATTGCCGGCACTTTCCTTGCCGCACTGTTTTACGTGCTCATTCCCGGTCCGGCTTTTCTGGCGCTGCTGGGAATAGGTGCAGGCCAGGGGCGAAGGGCGGGGGCGCTTTTCATGTGCGGCCATCTGTTCGGCGACCTCATGTGGTCTGCCCTGGCCCTGACCGCAATCATCGGTGCGCGGACCATCGGCAGCCTCGTATTCGATCTGCTTGGCTTGTTCTGTGGCCTCTATCTCGCCTGGATCGGCTGGCACGCGGTGACCGCCAAGCCCCGGGTCGACGGTGCGGCGATGATCGCAGTCGAGCGCCCCTTCCGACGCGGCCTTATCTTCGGCGCCACCAATCCAAAGGGATATCCGGTGGCGCTCGCGACCTTCACGGCGCTTGTCGCCGGTTCGGCCAGTGCCTTGCAGTTCAGCGAGCTTCCGTTGCTGCTGGGCGTTGCCTTTGCCGGGTTCGTGGCCGCCGATATCATTCTGATCGGTATCATCGGTGCCGGCGCCGTGCGGCGGCTCTATCGGTCCCACGAACGCGTCATCGTGCGCTGCTCCGGGGTTTTGTTCATGGGTTTTGCTGCGCAGGCGCTCTTGCATTCCGCGCCGGGGCTGCTCGGGTGGCGCAGGGCCTGATGCCTCTCCAACATGTCGCCGCCGCACCGTTTTGCTGAGAGGCTGCGATCACCATACCATTGCCGGTCCGGGGTTCTTATATGCCCGTGACCAATCTGATGCCGAAAGGATGTCCCATGTCATCGCAACTCTCCGTCAATCCCGCCCTCGTCGAATGGACAGGGCATGAGGGACTGCCGCACTTCGACCGCGTCCATGACGCCGACTTTGGGCCAGCCTTTGATGCTGCCATGGAACTGCACAACGGCGAGATCGACCAGATTGCCAACAATCCGGAGCCACCGACTTTTGCCAACACCATCGTCGCCTTGGAGATCGTCGGCGACGAGTTGTCGCGCGTCTCGTCGCTGTTCTGGAGCAAGGCCGGTGCCCATACCAACGACGTGATCCAGGGCCTGGAGCGCGAGATCGCGCCCAAGATGTCACGCCACTATTCGAAGATCGGCATGAACGCGGCGCTGTTTGCCCGGATCGATGCACTCTGGGAAATGAGAGATACGCTCGGCCTGACGCTCGAGGAAAGCCGCGTGCTGGAGCGCCACTGGAAAGGCTTCGTGCGCTCTGGCGCAAAGCTCGCAAAACCGGAGCAGGAGCGGCTGGCTGCAATCAACGAGACGCTGGCAGGCCTCGGCGCCAGTTTCGGCCAGAACGTGCTGGCCGACGAGAAGGGCTGGGCGCTGGTCCTGTCCGACGCGGCCGATCTTGCCGGCCTGCCGGGGTTTGTCACCGAGGCCATGGCGGCAGCTGCCACGGAGCGTGGGGATGCGGGCAAGTATGCGGTGACGCTGTCGCGCTCGATTATCGAGCCGTTCCTGACCTTTTCCGAGCGTCGCGACCTGCGCGAGCAGGCGTTTGAGGCCTGGGTGGCGCGCGGCCGCAACGGCGGGGAGACGGACAATCGCGACATCATCCGCCAGACGCTGGCGCTGCGTTTCGAAAAGGCAAAGTTGCTCGGCTATGGCAATTATGCCGAACTGAAGCTCGACAACACCATGGCGAAGACGCCCGAGGCGGTGAACCATCTGCTGACCACGGTCTGGGCCAAGGCTGTCGCCAGGGCGCGGGAAGAAGAGACGGATATTGCCGCCTTGATCAAGGCAGGCGGCGGCAACCACGATGTCATGCCCTGGGACTGGCGCTTCTATTCGGAAAAGATCCGCACGGAGCGGTTTGATTTTTCCGAGGCCGAACTGAAGCCCTACCTGCAGCTCGACAAGATCATCGCAGCCTGCTTCGTCGTTGCCGGCCGCCTCTTCGGCCTTCATGCCGTCGAGATCCACGATGCGCCCGCCTATCATCCGGATGTCCGCGTCTTTGAAATCCGCGACCGTTCCAACAAGCTCATCGCGATGTTCCTCGGCGACTATTTTGCCCGGCCGTCGAAGCGTTCCGGCGCCTGGATGAGTGCCTTCCAGTCTCAGCACAAGCTGCCGTTGAAGAACGGCGCTTTGGGCGAGCGGCCGATCATCTACAATGTCTGCAATTTCGCCAAGCCGGCCGAGGGCAAGCCGGCGCTGTTGTCGATGGGGGATGCCTACACGCTGTTCCACGAGTTCGGCCATGCGCTGCACGGAATGCTCTCCGATGTCACCTACCCGTCGGTTGCCGGCACAGGCGTATCGCGCGATTTCGTCGAATTGCCGTCACAACTCTACGAGCACTGGCTGACGGTGCCCGATATCCTGAAGACCTATGCCGTGCACTACCAGACCGGCGAGCCGATGCCGCAGGCGCTGCTCGACAAGGTTCTGGCCGCCCGGACTTTCAACTCCGGATTCAATACCGTCGAGTTCACATCGTCGGCGCTCGTCGACATGGCATTCCATACGCGTGGGCCGGTCGAGGATCCGATGGCGGAACAGGCGGAGATTCTGGCCACGCTCGGCATGCCGAAATCGATGGTGATGCGGCACGCCAGCCCGCATTTCCAGCATGTTTTTGCCGGGGACGGATATTCGGCCGGCTACTATTCCTACATGTGGTCCGAGGTGCTCGATGCCGACGCCTTCGCAGCCTTCACGGAAACCGGCGACGCCTTCAATCCCGAGATGGCCGAGAAGCTGAAGGCTCACATCTATTCGGTCGGCGGCTCCATCGACCCGGAAGATGCTTACCGGGCGTTCCGCGGCAAATTGCCGAGCCCGGATGCTATGCTGGCGCAAAAAGGCTTGGCCGCATAAGGCTTTGTGCCGGCGGTTGATCAATTGAACAGCATACCCTGTCCCAGCCATGCGATTGCGCTGGGGCAGGGAAGACGCTGCTTTGTCGCGCCCCCCCTTTCGCAAATGCGAAAAACAGGCTATGAGCGCCTCAACCGAAGATAAGGGCCGCACAATTGGCTGCCCGCAAACCCTCCGAGTAGCCCATATGTCTATGCGAAATATCGCGATCATCGCGCACGTTGACCACGGCAAGACGACGCTTGTCGACGAACTCCTGAAGCAGTCCGGTTCGTTCCGCGACAACCAGCGCACCGTTGAGCGCATGATGGATTCGAACGAACTCGAAAAGGAACGTGGCATCACGATCCTGGCGAAGGCGACCTCGGTCGTCTGGAGAGATGTTCGCATCAACATCGTCGACACCCCCGGCCACGCCGACTTTGGCGGCGAAGTCGAGCGTATCCTTTCGATGGTAGATGGCGCTATCGTGCTGGTCGATGCTGCCGAAGGCCCGATGCCGCAGACCAAGTTCGTGGTCGGCAAGGCGCTGAAGGTCGGCCTTCGCCCGATCGTCGCGATCAACAAGATCGACCGTCCGGACGCGCGTCACGAAGAAGTCGTCAACGAAGTCTTCGACCTCTTTGCTGCCCTCGACGCTACCGACGAACAGCTCGACTTCCCGATCCTTTACGGTTCCGGCCGTGCTGGCTGGATGAACACTGCACCAGAAGGCCCGATGGACCAGGGCCTCGGCCCGTTGCTCGACCTCGTGCTCAAGCATGTACCAGAGCCGACTGTCGGCGAAGGCCCGTTCCGCATGATCGGCACGCTGCTCGAAGCCAACCCGTTCCTCGGCCGTATCATCACCGGTCGCATCCATTCCGGTTCGATCAAGTCGAACCAGCCTGTCAAGGTCATGGGCGTCGATGGCAAGACCATCGAAACCGGCCGTATCTCGAAGATCCTCGCGTTCCGCGGCATCGAGCGCCAGCCGATCGAAGAAGCCTTCGCAGGTGACATCATCGCCATCGCCGGCCTTTCCAAGGGCACGGTTGCCGATACTTTCTGCGATCCGGCTGTTACCGAGCCGCTGCATGCCCAGCCGATCGATCCGCCGACCGTCACCATGTCCTTCATCGTCAACGACAGCCCGCTGGCCGGCACCGAAGGCGACAAGGTTACCTCGCGCGTCATCCGCGACCGCCTGATGAAGGAAGCCGAAGGCAACGTTGCGCTGAAGGTCGAAGAGTCGGAAGCCAAGGATTCGTTCTACGTATCCGGCCGCGGCGAATTGCAGCTCGCCGTTCTGATTGAAACCATGCGCCGCGAAGGCTTCGAACTGGCTGTGTCGCGTCCTCGCGTCGTCATGCATGACGACGAAAACGGCAACAAGCTGGAGCCGATCGAAGAAGTCGTCATCGACGTCGACGAAGAGCATTCCGGTATCGTTGTCCAGAAGATGTCCGAGCGCAAGGCCGAGATGGTCGAGCTTCGTCCGTCGGGCGGCAATCGTCTGCGTCTGGTATTCTACGCGCCAACCCGCGGCCTGATCGGCTACCAGTCGGAGCTTTTGACCGACACGCGCGGCACGGCGATCATGAACCGCCTGTTCCATAGCTACCAGCCTTTCAAGGGCGAAATCGGCGGCCGCAGCAACGGCGTCCTGTTGTCCAACCAGTCCGGGGAAGCCGTGGCCTACGCCATGTTCAACCTTGAAGATCGCGGCCCGATGATCATCGAGCCAGGTGAAAAGGTCTATGCCGGCATGATCATCGGCATCCACACGCGTGACAACGACCTCGAAGTCAACGTGCTGAAGGGCAAGCAGCTGACCAACATCCGGTCTGCCGGCAAGGACGAAGCTGTCCGCCTGACGCCGCCGATCCGCATGACGCTCGACCGGGCGCTCTCCTGGATCCAGGACGACGAACTCATGGAAGTCACGCCGAAGTCCATTCGTCTGCGCAAGACCTATCTGGACCCGAACGATCGCAAGCGTTTCGGCAAGAAGAGCGCATAAGGCTTTTCGACACCCAGAAGACCTCAAACCCCGGTGCTTGCATCGGGGTTTTTTATTTGCATGTTCGATTTTTGGCCTCTTGTGACATCCGTTAAAAAAGAGTTAACGTTTGGCGCTAGTCCACACATAAAGCCTGTGGGCAAATGGTTTCCGGCAATATTGCTGGATGGTTAATTTGCGGTTGCCGGGCCAAAGTAGGCGTTATGAAAACGTTATCGATTGATGTCCGGCGGGCTGAACCGCACGATGCCCGAGCCATTTCGGAGACGCATCGGCTGTCCTGGCAGTATGCCTACACCGGCATCATTCCACACCGTGCACTGTCGCAGATGATCGAGCGGCGCGGCGAAGCCTGGTGGCGCCGGGCGACGCGCGGACCGGCGACCCTGCTCGTTCTCGATGTTGCCGGCACCGTTGCAGGCTATGCGACACTTGGCCTCAACCGGGCGCGTGCGCTACCGCAGGAAGGCGAGATCTACGAGCTTTATCTCCGTCCGGAATATCAGGGGATCGGCCTCGGCCGTCTGCTGTTCGGCGAGGCGCGGCGGCTGCTGAAGTCGCTGGGCTGCAAGGGCATGGTTGTCTGGTGCCTGGAAGACAACGAGAATGCCGAGCGTTTCTATCGCAGCCACGGCGGGCTCGATTTCTGCGAGGGGCTGGAGACCTTTGGCGGCGAGCAGGTGAAGAAGATCGGCTTTGTCTGGCCGTAAGGCCGGCTGGCGATCACGGCGGTCGGGCATAATGCGGCGGCCGTCGTAATTTCGCCGCCAATTCATTTGTAGGTGTCGGGGTTTTTGGCCTTGGCTCAAAGCAGGCCATGCTTTCGAAGCGCTGTTGCCTTACCGGTTATTTCCGATTAAGTGGCTGGCAGCTATCATAGTTTAGGGGACTCCCATGCGCATCGACGCAATTTCCATTGGTAAAAATCCACCTGAAGACGTCAACGTCATCGTCGAAGTGCCGGTTGGCGGCGACCCGATCAAGTACGAAATGGACAAGGAAGCCGGCACGCTTGTCGTCGACCGTTTCCTCTACACGCCGATGACCTATCCAGGCAATTACGGCTTCGTGCCGCATACGCTGTCGGAAGACGGCGACCCGATCGATGTGCTGATCGCCAGCACCCGGCCGCTCGTTCCCGGCTGCGTCATCAACGTCCGCCCTATCGGCGTGCTGATGATGGAAGACAACTCCGGCAAGGACGAGAAGATCATTGCCGTCCCGTCGCCGAAGCTGACGCTGCGCTACGAGAAGGTCAAGGAATACACTGACCTGCCTGATATCACCATCAAGCAGATCGAGCATTTCTTCCAGCATTACAAGGATCTGGAGCCCGGCAAGTGGGTGAAGATCTATGGCTGGAAGGGTGCCAAGGAAGCCGGCGAATTGATCCTCGAAGCCATCGCTCGCCACAATGCGGCCGAGAAGAAGGCCTGATCAGGCTTCTACGACAGCATAGAGAGCCTTGCATATTTCCTCCGGGTCGCCGTCGATCCGGAGGATTTTTTTGCGCGCTGTGTCGCCGGAAATGATGCTGATGGAGGATTTCGGCAGGCCGAGCCTTTTCGCCAGCAAGGCGATCAGCGCCTTGTTGGCCTTGCCCTTTTCGGGCACATCGCTGACGCGCACCTTGATATGGACCTCGCCATCGGCGCCGGTCTCGATACCGTCTATCTCATCGCGGCCGCCATTCGGCGTCAGCCGGACGGACAATCGGACATGGTCTGCAAGCTTGCGCCAGGCGCTGCTCACATCGTCAGTTGAAGGAGGGCCGGGTAGACCGTGTTATGCAGGACCGCCTGAATGAAGAAGATGATCAGCAACACGACAATCGGCGAAATGTCGATGCCGCCGAGGTTCGGCAAGATGCGCCGGAGGGGATTGAGAACCGGCTCGGTGACATTGTAGAGGAAGCGGCCGACCGAGTTCACGAACTGGTTGCTCGAATTGATCACGTTGAAGGCGTAGAGCCATGAGAAGATGGCACTGGCTATCAGGATGTAGACGTAAAGCTGCAAGACGATATCAATGACTTGAAAGAGCGCCAGAAGTATTCCGGACATGTACGTCTCCATTTCGCGATTGACAGACATGTAGACATTGGCGAAGGCGCGAGCAAGTGGTATGCCCGCCGGCACGATGAATCATGTTTAACGGCCGTGGGGGATCTACGGCGGTCGCTAACGGAAAGCCGTTCATGTCGCTTATCTCGTCTGCGGATCGCTTCGCCGCATTCCGCCATGTTTCCTACACGCGTTTCTTCTTTGCCCGTTTTCTCGTTTCCTTCGCCGCGCAGATCATCAGTGTCTCCGTCGGCTGGCAGATGTACGACCAGACGGGCAGCGCCATCTACCTGGGCCTTATCGGCCTCGTGCAGTTCCTGCCGTCGCTGCTTCTGACGCTGGTCACCGGTTCGGTCGCGGATCGCTACAGCCGCCGCCACATCGTGGCAATCTGCACGCTGGTCGGTGCGCTCTGTGCCGTGGCGCTGTGGGTGATGACGTCGACGGGATCATTCGCACCGTTGCCGGTCTTCGGCATTCTCACCATCATGGGGATCGAACGGGCTTTCCTTGGGCCGGCCACACAGTCGCTGGCGCCCAATCTCGTCCCGCCAGAAGACCTGTCGAATGCCGTCGCCTGGAATTCGTCCTCGTGGCAGACTGCTGCAATCGTTGGTCCTGTTGCCGGTGGTCTGCTCTACGGTCTTGGACCAAGCTTTGCCTATGCGGTGGCCGCGGTATTTTCCATTCTCGGCGCCATCCTGATCCAGATGATTGCCAAGCCCGTCCAGCGGAGCACGGGGATGGCAACCAACTGGAGCACCATCCTCGCCGGATACCGCTTCATATGGTCTGAGAAGGTCGTACTCGGTGCAATTTCGCTCGACTTGTTCGCAGTGCTGCTCGGCGGCGCCGTGGCGCTGATGCCGATCTTTGCCCGCGATATCCTGACACTCGGACCCTGGGGGCTTGGGCTGTTGCGGGCAGCACCGGGTGTCGGCGCTATCGCTACGGCGGTGCTGCTGGCTACCTATCCGCTCCGTCATCGGGCAGGCGTCTACATGTTTGCCGGCGTGGCGATGTTCGGTGTGGGAACGCTGATTTTCGGCCTGTCCAGCACGCCCTGGCTGTCGATCGTTGCCCTGATGATCATGGGCGCTTCAGACATGATCTCGGTCTATGTGCGGGAAACCCTGATTGCCCTGTGGACGCCGGATCATGTTCGAGGCCGGGTCAATGCCGTCAACATGGTCTTTGTCGGTGCCTCGAACGAGCTCGGCGAATTCCGTGCGGGGACGATGGCCTCCGTATTCGGGGCGGTGCCGGCGGTCGTGATCGGCGGTGTCGGCACCTTGGCAGTGGCTATCATCTGGGCAATAGGCTTTCCGCAGCTGCGCAAGATCGACGCGCTGGATGCCCCGGATGAAAACGCCGCAGGGTCAGCCTGATCGGTTCAGGCCGCGACCGCGACCTGCGTCTCGAAGACGATATCGAGAAATTCCGACAGCCACTGCCTGAGCGCACCGTCGAAAAGCATACGGCCCTCCAGATGATCTCGACCTTGTTGGGCGTTGGGCAGTGCGAAGCGATGGGCACCATGGACGACCCAGCGCTGCATCATGGCACGGGTCAGTTCGGCGTGAAACTGCAGGCCCCAGGCGTTTTCGCCATAGCGGAATGCCTGGTTGGGGTAGGTATCGCCCTTGGCCAGGAGCTCCGCTCCAGCGGGCAGATCGAAGCCTTCGCGGTGGAAGTGGTAGACCATAGGCGGCCAGCGCATCAGCTGACGTCCGCGCTCGGTCGGATGCAGCGGATACCAGCCGATTTCAGCCTTTTCATCCGGCCGGGCCTGTACCTTGCCGCCGAGCTGGCGCACCAGCATCTGGGCACCGAGGCAGATGCCGAGGAACGGGCGGTTCTCTCGCAGCGGAACATCCAGCCAGCTGATTTCCGAGCGCACGAAGGGATCGCTGTCGTTGGCACTCATCGGTCCGCCGAAGACAACGGCGCCGCCGTGCGCCTCAAGGGTTTCCGGCAGGGGATCGCCGAGGACGGGACGGCGAATATCCAGGTCGTAGCCCTTCTGCAGCAGCATCTGCCCGACGCGCCCGGCGCTGGAGCGCTCCTGGTGCAACACGATCAGGATCGGCCGGCGGTGGCAGCTGTTGGCCGCCTCAATCCGCATCGTCGGCCTCCACGGCGAGGCCCGGCACCCGCGCCGCTGCCTCCTGCCGCTTCATGATGCGCTCGCGGCCGGACACGCCCAGCAACTCGGCGATCCGCCAGATGGCATCGTCTTCCATTTCGCTGCGCTCGCCATCGGCATAGACGATATCCCAGAGGATGCCGATCAGTTCTATGCGCTGGTCGCTGTCGAGATGGCGCTTGAGATCCGAGGTAAAGCGGAAATAGTCGACGGCCTCGTTCTCGGCCTCGGTGCCTGCCGCGATCAGCGCATCCAGCTCACGGCCATCGAGGCCATACTGGTCCTTGAGCAACCGGCGCAGGGCCTTCTTCTCGCTGGCCTCGACCTTGCCGTCGGCCTCCATCACCTGGATGCAGAGCGCCGCCACCGAGATCCGTGGATCGTCGGGCGCAAGGCCGGGCTTCGAATGATCTGTCGTCAGACTTTGAAAGAATTCCTGGAAGCGTTCAAACATGCGGTTTCATTCTTAAAAAAGCTTCAGCCGGGTCTTGGGCTCCAGATCTGCCTTTGTGGTGCGGACACCCGGATCGTCCGGGGCGCCGCCAAAGAAGGGGCGGGGCTCGGGCTTTTTCGGGCTTTCGGGTTTTGTCACGGTGACCAGCGCCGTCGATGGCTGCGTTCTGGCCGGCATGGGTTTGGCTGGCGGAGAGTTGGCTGGCAACGGTCCCGATGGCAAAGGCTTGGCTACAGCAGGTGGCTCCTGGACAGGTTGCCCGGAAACTGGAGCAGCGGCCGGGCGCAGATCCGCCAGCGGCGGCAGGTTGCGGAGCGCCGTCTCGAAAGAGGCGACCGTGCCTTCCTCGACCGGTCCTTCAAGTTGGCTGAAAGGCGACCGCCATTCGAAGGCATCGAGCTTGCCCGAGATCGGAGAAACCGGGAGCCACTTGTCGGACACGAAACCATCGGCCATCCAGGCCGGGTCGCGCGGTGCGCGCAAGGCCTGGGCGAGCCAGTGGCGGGTGCGTCCCTGGTCGCGTGTCTCGGCGTCCTCTATGTCGGCGAGCAGCATGAAGGCGCCCTCGCGGGGCTGCATGCGGGCGGCGGCTTCCGCCTTGCTGCGGGCGACAGCAAAATTGCCGGCATCGAGTGCTGCCTGCGCCGTGATCAGCAATGCTTCCACATTGTTGGGTCGCAGCGCTTCCAGCTTCTCGGCGCGTTTCAGGCGATCCAGCACACTGTCGCCGCTGCGGGCGCGAACGTAGGCGCGGCCTATTTCGGGATGGGGAGAAACCTTCCAGGCATCCTCCAGCACCGCTGCTGCCTTGCGGATCTTGTCTTCGCGAAACAGCGCCTTGGCGGCAATCAGCGCGGCAGGCACGAGATTGTCGGAAAGCTTCAGGGCGGCCAGCGCGTCGTCGCGCGCACCGGTCGGGTTGGCGTCGAGCCGGTCGGTGGCGCGTGCCGTCAGAAGCACGGCGCGCAGTCGGTTCGCCTCGTCCTTGCCGATGACCCTTGCGACCTTCTGCTGGTCGAGAAGACGGATGGCATCGTCCCAGCGGCCGGCGCGGCTGCGATATTCGAGCGTCGCCTGTGCTGCCCAAGGCAGGTAGGGCGCCTTGTCTGCAGCCTGTTCGGCATATTGCCGGGCAGCTTCATCGGCACCGAGGCGCTTGGCCTCGAGATAGAGGCCACGGAGGCCGAGTTCCCGGGTCTCCGGATCTTTGGCCATCAGCTCGAACTTGGCGCGCGCCTCGTCGTGGTTGCCTTCGATCAGCGCTGCCTGCGCCTCGAGAAGGCTGATCAGAGGTTCCTGGTCGGCGCGGATCAGGCCACGCGAACGAGCAGCCATCTTGCGGGCCAGCAGCGCATTGCCGGCGCCGGCGGCAATCAGCCCGGTCGACAATGCCTGATAGCCGCGGTCACGCTTGCGGGCCCGAAAATAGCGGCTGACGGCATGGGGCGAGGTCCAGATCATCCGCAGCAGCGACCAGACGATCATGACAGCAGCGACGATGGCGATCAGCAGGCTGGCGGCGACAATCAGCTTGGTCTGATATAGCTCGCCACCCCACATCAGCGACAGGTCGCCCGGACGATCGGCCAGCCAGGAGAAGCCGTAACCGAGTGCAAGGATCAGGACGATAAAGACAAGCAGTCTGACGATCATGTTCTTACCTCAGCTCTGCTTGCCGGCGCCGGCAATCGCCTTCGACAGGGTTTCACCGACGAGATCCTCGACCTTGATCCTGGCTTCGATCGACTGTTTGAACGCCGCCGATGCCATCTTGCCGGTTTCCGGGAGACTATTCCACTCACTGACAGCGCCCGGCAGGTCGCCGTTGCGGATCTTGTCCTCGAAGCGGGCGGCAATGGCGTCGACTCCGTCACCCTTGATATTGCCGACGGGGCGAACGGTCACCAGCGACTTGGCGCTTTCCATCAGGCGGTCGCTCCAGCCCTGGGTTTCAGCCGGCTTTTCTGTCGCACCGATGATGGTGGTGGCAACATCCGGGACCTGGCGGATCAGTTCCGCGCGCGATGGCACGCCGGTTTCGGCAAACTTGCCCAGGGTTTCCACTGTCGGGTCGTTAGGAGAGACGCCGGCAAAGGTGTCGAGTTCGGCGCGGAACGGGCCGCCGCGATCGATCGCCGCCTTGAGGCCGGCAGCAGCGATTGCCTGGGCAACGGCGACATCCTTGCCCGGGTCGTTCAGTTTCTTTTCAGCATCGTCCAGCCGCTTGCTGATGTCGGCGCCGGTCGTGGCCTGCGTCTGCGAGGTCTGCGTCAGGCTGGCCTTGAGCTGGTCGACTTCGGCCGTCAGATCGGAAATTTTCTGGGCGGAGGCGGTGTCGACGGCGCCGTTGGCGGTTGCTGCCTGCGGGTTGTTCTTTAGGGCTGTCTCGAGCGCGCCAATGCGTGCTTCCAGCGCGGCATCCGGCGTTGCTGCGGGAGAGGTGGCCAGGTTGGCGACGCTCTGCTTCAGCCCGTCGATCTCAGCGTCCAACGACGTGAATTGCTGCTTATCATTTCCGGAAGCGGCGGGCAGGACGCCTGCATATTGCAGCGCTCCGGCACCGATCAGCGCGATCAGGCCGCCGACGATGCCGGCTGCAATCAGTCCCGTGGTGCTGTTGGCGGGTGCCGTGGCTGTCGGGGCCGGTGGCTCTGTCGGCGTTGTTCCGGCGGGCTCGTATGCCGGTTCCGGCTCGGGCTGCGGCTTGATGTCCACTGTGTCCGTGGCGGAGGTGCCGATTTCGTCCTTGTGACTTTCGATCTCGGCTTCGCGGCGGTCAGCCGCGTTGGCTTCCAGATCGATCGTTACGGGCTCTTCGTCGGGCTTCGTATGATGCGGCGGATTACCGGGGATCATGGCGTCCTCATGTGATGCACTGCGAAGAAGGTAGACAGTGAAGCGGTTTATGGAAAGAGCTTAGATCAAATTAGCGCTCGGATCGGGATCGAGAAGGCCGAGCATGCTGTCTTCCTCCGGGATCTCCGCTATTTCGACCGCTGATCGCAACGGGTAGGGGACGATTGTGGCAATCGTCGCGCTCAGGCAAAGAAGTCGCGTCTTTTTCAGCTTCTCCAGATGCCTGGATACTGTAGCGAGGCCGAAAAAACGTCTGGCGGTGTGACTGGAGTAGAAGAGCACTGCATCGACAGGAACGTCGCTGAAAAGGCTCTGCAGCAGTGTTTCAGGCGGCTCTACCGGCTCCATGCGGTAGCATTCGATGCAGTCGAACGGGACGCCGTGCAGGGAAAGCTGCTTTTCGAAGCCTGACGCGCGGGGGTAGCCTGCGAGATAAGTCAGCGGACGATCACCCAACAAGAATTTCTGGCTGGCCACGAGATCGGCAAGTTCAGTGCCATCGCCTTGGGAATGGTGGACAGTGGTGAAACCGGCTGCGACTGCCTTTTCGGCGGTTGCCTTGCCGACGGCAAAGAGCGGTCGTCCGATATGTGCGGAGAGCGCCGGGCCGATGGCCTGCAATGCACGGAGCGCCTCTGCGCTGGTAACGGCAATGGCGCCGGTGGAGTTGTCCAGTGCCGCCGATGCCGCCTCGGGATCGTGGACTGCTGCCGTCAGCGGCAAGAGCAGTGCCTCATGGCCGCGCGCTTCGAGCTTTTTCGCGGTGCGCTCGCCCGATGCTGCGGGACGTGTGACGAGCACGCGCATCGGTCAGCTCCAGCTATCGAAAAAGGTCGGGCCGGCCTTGTCACGCACCGCCTCGCCGGCCGCAGCGCCAAGGGCTTCGGCATCCGAGCGCCGGCCTTCGACGGTGATGTTGTGCTCGATGCGGCCGTCCGGGGTGAGGATCATGCCGAAAAAGCGCAGGTTGTCGCCGTCGCAGGTTGCGTAGCCGGCAATCGGCGTGCGGCAGGAGCCGTCGAGCGTCGCGAGGAAGCCGCGCTCGCAGGAGACGGTGTCGAAGGTGGGGATGTCGTTGATCGGCGCCAGCAGCGCGTCGGTCCTGATGTCTCCGACCCGGCTTTCGATGGCGATTGCGCCCTGCGCCGGCGCCGGCGGAAAGGCGTCGGGGTCGAGTATCTCGGTAAGCACGTCGACCTTGCCCAGTCGCTTCAGCCCGGCCACGGCCAGAAGCGTGGCATCGGCCTGGCCTTCGTGCAACTTGCGCAGCCGCGTGTCGACTGCGCCGCGAAAGACGATGACATTGATATCCGGGCGGATGCGTCTGATCAGTGCCTGCCGGCGAAGCGATGCAGAGCCGACCGTTGCGCCCTGCGGCAATTCCATCAGGCTCGGCGCCGTGCGGCCGATCACGGCATCCCTGATATCTTCGCGCGGCAGGAAGGCGGAGAGATAGAGGCCTTCGGGCAGATTGGTGGCTATGTCCTTGGCCGAATGCACGGCAAAGTCCAGGTCCTCGGTCAAAAGCCGCAGTTCGAGTTCCTGGGTGAACAGCCCCTTGCCGCCGATTTCAGCCAGCGAACGGTCGGTAATGCGGTCGCCCATTGTCGTCATGACGACGATCTCGAACATTTCCGGGGGCAGGCCATGGGCGGCAATCAGCCGGTCTCGCGCCTCGTGGGCCTGGGCCAGCGCAAGCGGACTACCGCGTGTGCCGATCCGGAAAGGTTTCGTTTGCATCCGTATTGATCCGTTGTTACCGACAGTTCTCGTAAACAGGTTTAGACTGCACCGCAATCCGACGTTCAGGTTCCATGACGCCCTTTCTCCGCATTCTCGGCATCGAAACAAGCTGCGACGAAACCGCCGCTGCCGTTGTCGAACGCCGTTCGGACGGGCAGTGCTCTGTATTGTCCGACGTCGTTCTCAGCCAGATGGAGGAGCACAGTGCCTATGGCGGCGTGGTCCCCGAAATCGCGGCCCGCGCCCATGTCGAGGCGCTTGATACGCTTATCGAAGAAGCTTTGAAACGCGCCAATGTGTCGCTTGCCGACGTCGATGCGATTGCCGCAACGTCCGGCCCTGGCCTGATCGGTGGTCTGCTGGTCGGGTTGATGACGGCGAAGGCGATGGCGCGTGCCTCGGGCAAGCCCCTCTATGCCATCAACCATCTCGAAGGCCATGCGCTGACGGCGCGCCTGACCGATGGGCTGGCCTTTCCCTATCTGATGCTGCTGGTCTCCGGCGGCCACACGCAACTGATCCTGGTGCGCGGCGTCGGCGTCTACGAGCGCTGGGGCACGACGATCGACGATGCGCTCGGCGAAGCCTTCGACAAGACGGCCAAGCTGCTGGGCCTGCCCTATCCCGGCGGTCCGGCGGTGGAAAAGGCGGCAAAGACCGGCAATGCCGACCGGTTCGTCTTCCCCAGGCCGCTGGTCGGTGAGGCGCGGCTCGATTTTTCCTTTTCCGGCCTGAAGACTGCCGTGCGGCAGGCCGCAATGGAGATCGCGCCGCTTTCGGATCAGGATATCGCCGATATCTGCGCCTCCTTCCAGAAGGCCATTTCGCGGACACTGAAGGATCGCATCGGGCGCGGGCTGCAACGCTTCAAGGCCGAGTTTCCGCAATTGTCGGATCGTCCGGCGCTGGTCGTTGCCGGCGGTGTTGCCGCCAATCTCGAATTGCGCCGGACCTTGCAGGAGCTATGCGACCAGCAGGGCTTCCGCTTCATCGCTCCGCCGCTGCATCTTTGCACCGACAATGCCGTGATGATCGCCTGGGCCGGCCTCGAGCGGATGGCAACCGGTGAACCTGCAGACGATCTCTCGGTGGCGCCGCGATCGCGCTGGCCGCTGGACGCTAATGCTGCGGCGCTGATCGGCCACGGCCGTCGGGGCGCAAAATCATGAGTGGCACGGAGCGCATCGCGGTTATCGGCGCCGGCGCCTTCGGAACGGCGCTGGCCTCCGTCATTGCCCAGGCCGGCCGCCACGAGGTGGTGCTCGTCGGCCGCGATGCGGCGCTGATGGCCAAACTTGCCGCCGAGCGCCGGCACGAAGCGGCTTTGCCCGGCATTGCGCTTCCGGGCGGTCTCACCTTTTCCGCCGAACCGGATGCGGTTTCCCATGCCGATATCGTGTTGTTTGCGATGCCCTCCCAGGCACAGGCAGATGCAGCGCGACAGTATGGAAGATACCTCTCGAAGGATGCCGTCGTCGTTACGTGTGCCAAGGGTATCGATCGTGTTTCCGGCTCGCTGTTGACGGAAATGCTGGAACGCGAATTGCCGCATCATGCCATCGCTGTACTTTCAGGCCCCGGTTTTGCCGCCGATATTGCCAAGGGCCTGCCGACGGCAATGGCTGTCGCCGCCGGGGACATGGCTGATGCCGAACGGTTGGCGCAGGCAATTTCGGGGCGGACATTCCGGCTCTATGCCTCCGATGACCGGATCGGCGTCCAGCTGGGCGGCGCGCTGAAGAACGTGCTGGCGATTGCCTGCGGCATCGTCGAAGGCCGTGGCATCGGCGATTCGGCCCGCGCGGCGCTGATCAGCCGGGGACTGGCCGAGATGTCGCGCTTCGTCGGCGCGCAGGGCGGGCAGGCGGAGACGGTGCGCGGCCTCTCCGGCCTTGGCGATCTCGTGCTGACTGCGACCAGCCACCAGTCGCGCAACTTGCGCTTCGGCATCGCGCTTGGTCGCGGCGAGCTTCGGGATCCGGCGCAGGGGGGACTGGTCGAAGGGGCGCTTGCCGCTTCCGTCGCCGTTCGGCTTGCCGCCGAACTCGGCATCGCCATGCCGATCACCGAAGCGGTTGCGGCCATTATCGACGGCACGCTCGATATTTCCGACGCCATCGAACAATTGATGACGCGGCCGATCACCACCGAATAGATCTGACCACAAAACAGGAGCAAACCCATGCTTTTCGCTTTTCTCTGCAAGGACAAACCCGACCATCTACATGTCCGCATGGACACCCGCCCTGCCCATGTCGAGCATCTGAACAAGCTGAATGACGAGGGCACGCTGAAGATGGCCGGCCCGTTCCTCGGCTCGGATGAAAAGCCCTGCGGCAGCCTGGTGATCGTCGAAGCGGCGTCGCTCGCCGATGCGCAGGCCCTGGCCGATGCCGATCCCTATGCCAAGGCCGGCCTGTTCGAAAGCGTCGAGGTCAAGCCGTTCAACTGGGTATTCAACAAGCCGGAGGCGTGATCGTGGCTCACTGGCTGTTCAAGTCCGAACCGAAGACCTGGGGCTGGCAGGCGCAGAAGGATGCGGGCGAGGCCGGCACCGAATGGACCGGCGTGCGCAACTATCTGGCGCGCAACCACATGCGGGCGATGAAGATCGGCGACAAGGGCTTTTTCTACCACTCGAACGAAGGGCTCGAGATCGTCGGTATCGTCGAGGTCTGTGCCTTGTCGCATCCGGATTCCAGCGCCAAGGGCGATCCGAAGTGGGATTGCGTCGACATCCGCGCCGTCTGCGATATGCCGAAGCCGGTGACGCTGAAGGATGTCAAGGCGAGCGAGAAGCTGGCGAAAATGTCGCTGGTGACCTCGATGCGGCTGTCCGTGCAGCCGGTCACCGACGAGGAATATCTGGAGGTCTGCCGGATGGGCGGCCTCGACAATCCGCCCCGCTGAGCCGCGAGTGAAGACCGAGCCGGAAGCTTTTATCCGCGCTAACACCGATGTGCTGGCGCCGCCGCATGTGCCTGAGATCCGGCTGCATCTGGCGAGCGAAGCCCATGACCTCTGGCTGAAGACCGAGGAGGAGCTGCAGGAGATCGGCCTGCCACCACCGTTCTGGGCCTTTGCCTGGGCGGGAGGCCAGGGCCTGGCGCGTTTCGTGCTCGATAACCCCGATGTCGTCGCCGGCAAGCGTGTGGTGGATTTTGCCAGTGGATCGGGGCTGGTGGCCATTGCCGCCGCACATGCGGGTGCTGCAAAGGTGCTGGCGGTGGATATCGATCCGTGGGCGGAAACGGCAGTGCGGCTGAATGCTGCGGAAAATCGGGCCGATATCGGGTTTTCCGGCGATGATATCGTCGGCCTTCCCGTCGACGCGGACGTGCTGCTCGCTGGCGACGTGTTCTACGATCGCGAATTTGCAGACCGGCTCGTCCCCTGGCTATCGGCACTCACCTCCCGGGGCATCGTCGTTCTCGTCGGCGATCCCGGGCGAGCCTACCTGCCGAAAGCGGGTCTCACATTCCAGGCGACCTATGAAGTGCCGGTCACGCGCGCCCTCGAGGACAGCGACATCAAGAAGACGACCGTGTGGCGGTTCTCCGCAGACTGACGATCAGGGCCTGATGACGCAGACGCCGTTTTCGTAGGCGCAGCCGTTGCGCGTGCGGGCGACATCGATGATTTTTGCGCGCGGCGCCATGACAGGGGCGCTTGACCCGGTGTAGCCGCCGTCGCCATAGCCGGTGATATAGGTGCCGCCATTGGCATGGTAGACATCGACCGAGCCGGCGTAATTACTGATGAAATTATAGTCCGGCTGACGGCGCTCGATAACGGCGATGCCACCGCCACGCCGCGTCGAAAAATCCCGGGACGCCAGCATCCGGAAATGGTTTCTACGCATGTGCCCGTCGGTAAATTGGCGCTCGGGCGCATGGCTGCGATAACCGCTGGGATCGAAACGGCTGTGTTCATGGCCCTGGCGCGGGCTGCGATCGTCGGCGTAGAAGCGGTGTCCACCGGCCTCGCGGTTCCGAAAGCCGGAGGCGTGCGCTCCCTGATGGAAAATGGTCCGGCCGTGGCCGTGGTAGTCGTTCGCCAGAACAGGCAACGCCAGGGTTCCGCTCAGTGCTGCTGCGCCAAGGATCGTACCGATTCGCGAGAAAACACCAGGCATGCCGGCCTCCGGACAAATAACCGTTAACAAAAAGTTAAGGAAGAGTGCCGGAAGTGGAAGACCAAGTCCACGCAGCGGGCGACAAATCCACCCGGATGGTTAACTCGCAAGAGAGTAATACGGCGAAATCGGCGTGTGGATGACGTCAATCGATTAAATTTTCTATGGACTGCAATAGTGCTTGTCGGCAGGCATTTCGGTGATTAAACCACGCGACTGATGCAACGCACATAGGACTTTGTCATTCGTGTGTTGCCCGGGATTGCCCGCATTGGAAGCGCATCGTAACGCCGCGAGGTCTTGATGGCGAACGTCACACATAATCGGCCTATATCGCCGCATCTTCAAATCTACAAACTCATCCCGACCATGGCCATGTCGATCATCCATCGCATTACCGGTGGCGCGCTCTACGTCGGCACGCTTTTGGTCGTCTGGTGGCTTGTCGCCGCCGCGTCGGGCCAGTTTTATTTCGACTGGGCCAACTGGTTTCTCGGCACGATCATCGGCCGGCTGATCCTGCTTGGCTATACTTGGGCGCTGCTGCACCACATGCTCGGCGGCTTCCGCCATTTTATGTGGGATCTCGGCCATGGTTTCGAGAAGCATTTTTCCACCAAGCTGGCGATCGCCAATCTGATCGGTTCGCTCTGTCTCACCGCCATCGTCTGGGCTGTTGCCCTGGCGATGCGTTTCTGAGGGTTCTGGTCATGGATATGCGCACCCCTCTCAGCCGCGTTCGCGGTCTCGGTTCGGCCAAGGACGGCACGGAGCATTTCTGGCGCCAGCGGCTGACGGCCGTCGCCAACGTGCCGTTGTTTATCTTCTTCGTCGTCTTCCTGATGATTTACGCCGGCGCACCTTATGCTGTTGTCGTGCACGCGCTGTCGAACCCGTTTGTCGCCGTGTTCTTCGCGCTGATGGTGATTTCGGGCGTGATCCACATGCGGCTCGGCATGCAGGTGATCATCGAGGACTACGTCCATGGCGAAGTCGGCAAACTCGTCTTGCTGATGCTCAACACGTTCTTTTCGATCGTCGTCGCTGGGCTCTGTCTCTTCGCCATTCTGAAAATCGCGTTCGTAGGATAATTGCATCATGGCACCAACCTCACCCAATCAGAATGGGCCCGAACGGACCGGCAAGGACTACAAGTACGTCGATCACTCCTATGACGTGATCGTCGTCGGTGCCGGCGGCGCGGGTCTCCGCGCCACGCTCGGCATGGCCGAACAGGGCTTCAAGACCGCCTGCATCACCAAGGTATTCCCGACCCGCTCGCACACGGTGGCCGCTCAAGGCGGTATCGCTGCGTCGCTGCGCAACATGACGCCGGACAGCTGGCAGTGGCATCTCTACGACACCGTCAAGGGCTCCGACTGGCTCGGCGACGTCGATGCCATGCAGTATCTGACGATGGAAGCGCCTAAGGCCGTTTACGAACTCGAGCATTACGGCGTCCCCTTCTCGCGCAACGAGGAAGGCAAGATCTACCAGCGGCCGTTTGGCGGCCACATGCAGAATTACGGCGAGGGCCCGCCCGTGCAGCGCACCTGTGCTGCTGCCGACCGCACCGGCCACGCTATCCTGCACACGCTTTACGGACAGTCGCTGAAGCACAACGCCGAATTCTTTATCGAATACTTCGCCCTCGACCTGATCATGTCGGAAGACGGCTCGAAGTGCATCGGCGTCATGGCCTGGTGCCTCGACGATGGAACCATCCATCGCTTCTCCGCCAAGATGGTGGTGCTTGCGACCGGCGGGTACGGCCGTGCCTATTTCTCGGCAACGTCCGCCCATACCTGCACCGGCGACGGCGGCGGCATGGTGGCGCGTGCCGGCCTGCCGCTGCAGGACATGGAGTTCGTGCAGTTTCATCCGACCGGCATCTACGGCGCCGGCTGTCTCATCACCGAAGGGGCGCGCGGCGAAGGCGGCTATCTCGTCAATTCGGAAGGCGAGCGCTTCATGGAGCGCTATGCTCCATCAGCCAAGGACCTTGCCTCGCGCGACGTCGTATCGCGCTGCATGACGCTGGAAATCCGCGAGGGGCGTGGCGTCGGCAAGAACAAGGACCACATCTACCTGCACCTCGACCACCTCGATCCGGCTGTTCTCAACGAGCGCCTGCCCGGTATCTCGGAATCGGCAAAGATCTTTGCCGGCGTCGACGTGACGCGCGAGCCGATCCCGGTCCTGCCGACGGTGCACTACAACATGGGCGGCATCCCGACGAACTACTGGGGCGAAGTGCTGAATGCGGACAGTGAAAATCCGGAACGCATCCTTCCGGGCCTCATGGCTGTCGGAGAAGCCGGCTGCGCATCGGTTCATGGCGCCAATCGCCTTGGCTCCAATTCGCTGATCGACCTCGTCGTCTTCGGACGTGCTGCTGCCATCCGCGCTGCCGAAGTCATCGATCGCGCTGCGCCAATCCCTCAGCTCAACCTGGCTGCCTGCGAAAAGATCATGGATCGCTTCGACAAGCTGCGGTTCTCCAATGGTCATACACCGACATCGGTGCTGCGCGAAAAGATGCAGCATGCCATGCAGGACGACGCTGCCGTATTCCGTACGCAGGAATCGCTGGCCTCGGGCTGCGAGCGCATGTCGGCGATCTGGAAGGAGCTTTCTGACGTAAAGGTCACCGACCGTTCGTTGATCTGGAACTCCGATCTGGTCGAGACGCTCGAACTGCACAATCTGATGGCCAACGCGATCACCACGATCTACGGCGCGGAAGCCCGTAAGGAAAGCCGCGGATCGCATGCACGGGAAGACTTCACCGACGGTCCGTTCGGCGGCCGTGACGACGTCAACTGGCGCAAGCACACGCTCTCCTGGGTCAACGACTCAGGCGAAGTGAAACTCGACTACCGTCCGGTTCACACCGAACTGATCGCCGAAGGCATGGATCCGCAGAAGATCGAGCCGAAGGCGCGTGTGTATTGATTTGAGAGGAACTGGACATGGTTGAACTCGCTCTCCCCAAGAACTCTCAGATGCGCGAAGGCAAGGTCTGGCCGAAGCCGCAGGGTGCGACGAACACCCGCGAACTGCGGATCTATCGCTGGAGCCCAGACGACGGTCAGAACCCGAGCATCGATACCTTCTACATCGATGTCGACGACTGCGGGCCGATGGTGCTGGATGCCCTGCTTTACATCAAGAACAACATCGACCCGACGCTGACGCTGCGCCGCTCCTGTCGCGAGGGGATCTGTGGCTCCTGCGCCATGAACATCGACGGAACCAATACACTCGCCTGCACCAAGGGGCTGGACGAGGTGAAGGGTACCGTCAAGGTCTATCCGCTGCCGCACCTTCCTGTGGTGAAAGACCTGGTTCCTGACCTGACGAACTTCTATGCCCAGCACCGCTCGATCGAGCCTTGGCTGAAGACCGTATCGCCGGAGCCTGCGAAGGAATGGAAGCAGAGCCATGACGACCGCCAGAAGCTGGACGGTCTTTACGAGTGCATCCTGTGTGCCTGCTGCTCGGCCTCCTGTCCGAGCTACTGGTGGAACGGCGACCGGTATCTCGGTCCAGCCGTCCTGCTGCAGGCATATCGCTGGCTGATCGATTCGCGCGATGAGGCCACCGGTGAACGCCTCGACAATCTGGAAGATCCATTCCGGCTTTATCGTTGCCACACGATCATGAATTGCGCCCAGACATGCCCGAAGGGCCTGAATCCGGCCAAGGCGATTGCCGAGATCAAGAAGATGATGGTCGAGCGGCGCGTCTAGTCGCTTACTCTCACGATCGCGCTACAAGCCGCCCTCATGTTGATATGAGGGCGTCTTTCGTTCAGACGTCTGGAAAAATGCGCCAAATTTGTCCCATGACTGCGGCAAGGGCAGCAGCCCGCGACAATTTCTCCTTGTGCTCACTTGATTCATCAATGCCTTTCACGATAATTCCGCCGTGATTGCGCGCCAACGTCGGGGCAGGCTGGGCTATTTCAGGAGTTTCCTAATGCGATTCAAATATGCTGCGACGGCTGCAGTTATCGGTGTAGCGCTGGCTGGTTGCCAGCGGACGGGTTACAACAACGATTATGGCTCCGCTTCGCCAGCCTATTCTCCACCGCCGATCCAGGCCGCGCCCGTCGGGCAGGTCCAGTCCAGCCAGCTTCCATCCCCGACCGGTACCGGCTCGCAGTTTCCAGCCCCTCCGTCGGCAAACCCGGGTGCTGGCGCGCCGCAGCAGAATGCAGCGCTTGCCGCCTCCGGCCTCGATGTTACCAAGGAATCGATGGTCGGTAGCTGGAAGGTCGGCAACGGCGGTACAAGCTGCGACATGTTCCTGACACTCACCAATCTCGGCAGCGGATCGCGCGGCGGCACACGTGGCTGCGTCGGCGAACTGACGACGATGGGATCCTGGGAAGTGGCCGGCAAGCAGGTCGTTCTCAAGGACCGCAGCGGCAACCAGCTGGGTTCGGTTTACAAGACGGCCGACTCGCGCTTCACCGGCACCACGGCCTCTGGCCAGCCGATCACGCTTAGCCGCTAGGTCTGCGGCCCACCGGCCATCTTTCGACGCGCGAGGCGAATCTCTCCATGCAGCCTATGCCTGACTACTCGATCAGCGTGAGCGAAAAGTTGAAATCGCTGACGGCTTCCGGTTCGCTGCAGGTGGATGCAGCGCAGATGGATGTTGCAAAACATCTCGACCGGGTGCTGGCCGCTCTCAAGCAGCGGCGGCCGGCTGCGAAGTCCAGCGCGCTCGGATGGCTGTTTGCGGCGCGCAAGAAGCCCGAGCCGATCCGTGGCCTCTACATTCACGGCAGCGTCGGGCGCGGCAAGACGATGCTGATGGACATGTTCTTCGCCATGGCACCGTCCAAGAAGAAGCGGCGGGCGCATTTCCACGAGTTCATGGCCGACGTCCACAACCGCATCGCGGCCCATCGGCTGAAGATCAAGAACGGCGACACGAAGCTTTCCGACCCGGTTCCGCCTGTCGCCGCCGATCTGTTTGCCGAGGCGGAGCTGTTGTGCTTCGACGAATTCAGCGTCACCGACATCGCCGATGCGATGATCCTGTCGCGGCTGTTTTCAGAACTGTTCTCGCTCGGCTGCGTTCTTGTCACCACGTCCAACGTCGAGCCGGATAACCTTTACCGCGAGGGGCTCAATCGTTCGTTGTTCACGCCGTTCATCACGCTTTTGAAGACTTATGTCGACGTGGTGACGCTGGATTCGCCGACCGATTACCGCATGGAGAAGGACGACAGTCAGCCTGTCTACCTGACGCCGCTCAACGCCGAGACCGACAAGGCGATGGATGCAGCCTGGGCGCGGGCGCTTCACGGCCGCACGGCACAGCCAGTCGAGATCCAGAGAAAGGGCCGGACCGTCCATGTGCCGGCTGCCGTCGACAGGCTGGCGCGGTTTTCATTCGCCGATCTCTGCGAGGCGCCGCTAGGAGCCGGAGATTTTCTCGCCATAGCTGCCCGTTTCGACACGATCTTCATCGACCGCATTCCGGAGCTCGGGCCGGAAAAACGCAACCAGACCAAGCGTTTCATCATTCTCATCGATACGCTTTACGATCACGCCATCCATGTGACGATCTCCGCAGCCGCGATGCCGGAGGCACTTCTCGTGCAGCGCCGTGGAACCGAGGGTTTTGAATTCGACCGCACGGCCTCACGCCTTTTCGAGATGCGAAGCGCCGAGTATCTCGCCCAGATTCGATCGAAGTCAGCGGCCGAATAACGATATGGTGACAATAATTCTTACGTTTACGTAAGAGTTTTTCTATCTAACCGATTGAATTTTAACGTCACAAAATAATCAATTGCCATTTTTGGCCGTTGGGTCTATGCGATTGGCGGCCGTGGTCGATGCTTCAAAGTGTCGCGCCATCGTTTTCGATCGCAAAGGATATCCCGAAATGGCGCGTAACAAAATCGCACTCATTGGTTCTGGCATGATTGGTGGCACGCTGGCGCATCTCGCCAGCTTGAAGGAGCTGGGCGACATCGTCCTCTTCGACATCGCGGACGGCATTCCACAGGGCAAAGGCCTTGATATTTCCCAGTCTTCGCCGGTCGAAGGCTTTGACGTCAACCTAACCGGCGCCAGCGACTACTCGGCGATCGAGGGTGCTGATGTCTGCATCGTCACCGCCGGTGTCGCTCGCAAGCCGGGCATGAGCCGCGACGATCTGCTCGGCATCAACCTCAAGGTGATGGAGCAGGTAGGCGCCGGCATCAAGAAGTATGCCCCGAACGCTTTCGTCATCTGCATCACCAACCCGCTCGACGCGATGGTCTGGGCCCTGCAGAAGTTTTCCGGCCTGCCGGCCAACAAGGTCGTCGGCATGGCGGGCGTCCTCGACTCGTCGCGCTTCCGCCTCTTCCTCGCCAAGGAATTCAACGTGTCCGTCCAGGACGTCACGGCCTTCGTGCTCGGTGGCCACGGCGACACGATGGTGCCGCTGGCGCGCTACTCGACGGTCGGCGGCATTCCGCTGACGGACCTCGTCACCATGGGCTGGGTCACCAAGGAGCGCCTCGAGGAGATCATCCAGCGCACCCGTGATGGCGGCGCCGAAATCGTCGGCCTGCTCAAGACCGGTTCGGCTTATTACGCTCCTGCTGCCTCTGCCATCGAAATGGCTGAGTCCTACCTCAAGGACAAGAAGCGCGTGCTGCCTTGCGCCGCGTATCTTTCCGGCCAGTACGGCGTCAACGACATGTATGTCGGCGTGCCGACTGTCATCGGTGCCGGCGGCATTGAGCGGATCATCGAGATCGACATGAACAAGGCTGAAAAAGAAGCCTTCGACAAGTCGGTCGCTGCCGTCGCCGGTCTCTGCGAAGCCTGCATCAACATCGCGCCTTCGCTAAAATAAGTTTGGCGCTGAAATAAGCGTCGCGTTCCAATAGGGATAGATCCATGAATATTCATGAATATCAGGCCAAGGCTCTGCTGAAGAGCTTTGGTGCACCGGTGGCAGAAGGTGTTGCCATCTTCAACGCATCGGAAGCCGAGGCAGCCGTCAAGCAGCTTCCGGGCCCGCTCTACGTCGTCAAGAGCCAGATCCATGCCGGCGGTCGCGGCAAGGGCAAGTTCAAGGAACTGCCGCCGGAAGCCAAGGGCGGCGTTCGTCTCGCAAAGTCGCTCGAGGAAGTCCAGGCTTTCGTCAAGGACATGCTCGGCAACACGCTGGTGACAGCCCAAACCGGTGAAGCCGGCAAGCAGGTCAATCGCCTCTACATCGAAGACGGCGCCGACATCGACCGCGAGCTTTACCTCTCCATCCTGGTCGACCGTGCCGTTGGCCAGGTCTCCTTCGTCGTTTCGACCGAAGGCGGCATGGACATCGAGACCGTCGCCCACGACACGCCGGAAAAGATCATCAACGTCGCAATCAATCCGACGACGGGCGTCACGGCGGCAGACGTCGCCAAGCTCAGCGATGCGCTGAAGCTCGAAGGCGAAGCTCGCCAGGACGCTGAAAAGCTGTTCCCGATCCTCTACAAGGCCTTCGTCGAAACCGACATGGCCCTGCTCGAAGTCAACCCGCTGATCGTCATGACCAACGGCCGCCTGCGCGTCCTCGACGCCAAGGTATCGTTCGACGGCAACGCGCTGTTCCGCCATGAAGACATCGTTGCGCTGCGCGACACCAGCGAGGAAGACGAGAAGGAAATCGCCGCTTCCAAGTACGATCTGGCCTACGTTGCCCTTGATGGTAACATCGGCTGCATGGTCAATGGCGCCGGTCTCGCCATGGCCACCATGGACATCATCAAATTGTATGGCGCAGAGCCTGCCAACTTCCTCGACGTCGGCGGTGGCGCGACGAAGGAAAAGGTTACGGCAGCCTTCAAGATCATCACGGCCGATCCTGCCGTGAAGGGCATCCTGGTCAACATCTTCGGCGGCATCATGAAGTGTGATGTCATTGCCGAAGGCGTTCTGGCTGCCGTCAAGGAAGTCGGTCTGCAGGTCCCGCTCGTTGTCCGCCTCGAAGGCACCAACGTTGCGCTTGGCAAGAAGATCATCAACGAGAGCGGTCTCAATGTCATTTCCGCCGACGACCTGGACGATGCCGCCCAGAAGATCGTCGCAGCCGTGAAAGCAGCTTAAAACCATGGCCAAATCCCCGAAGAACCCCAATCGCCAGCCTTTCGGCCCGAACGAGACAGATGCCAATCTGTGCTACTTCGTCTGCTGGGACAGCGAATACGACAGCGAAGACGGCACGGCCGAGCGTTGGGCGCATTTCACGCACAACGATGACGCGCAGGCCTACTTTGCCGAGAAGATCAAGGATGCAGACCTCTTCGTCTGGAAGGGCGAGCTGGGCATTTCCCAGGTCGACCAGCACTATGACTGGTTCCGTACCCAGTGGTCCAAGAACCTCGAAGCGCACCTGACGCAAAAGTCGGCCGCCGGCAAAGGCTACCGCTTTTCCAATGACGCCTTTGAAGCATTCGATCCCCTCGAGTTCGAGGAAGAGGAAGACAACTGATGTCCATTCTGATTAACAAAGACACCAAGATCCTGGTTCAGGGTCTGACCGGCAAGACCGGCACGTTCCACACGGAACAGGCGCTCGCCTACCACGGCACCAAGATGGTCGGCGGTATCAACCCGAAGAAGGGTGGCGAGACCTGGAGCGGTTCGGCCGGCGAATCCCTGCCGATTTTTGCAACCGTTGCCGAAGGCAAGGAAGCAACTGGCGCCGACGCATCGGTCATCTACGTGCCGCCAGCCGGCGCTGCCGCGGCCATCCTCGAAGCCATCGAAGCCGAGATCCCGCTGATCGTCTGCATCACGGAGGGCATCCCGGTTGCCGACATGATCAAGGTCAAGGCTCGCCTCGACGCCTCCAAGTCGCGCCTCATCGGCCCGAACTGCCCAGGCGTGATGACGCCTGACGAATGCAAGATCGGCATCATGCCGGGCTCGATCTTCAAGAAGGGCTCCGTCGGCGTCCTGTCGCGCTCCGGCACGCTGACCTACGAAGCCGTTTTCCAGACGACCAACGAAGGCCTCGGCCAGACCACGGCTGTCGGCATCGGTGGCGACCCGGTCAAGGGCACCGAGTTCATCGACATCCTGGAAATGTTCCTCGCAGACGAAGAAACCAAGTCGATCATCATGATCGGCGAAATCGGCGGTTCGGCTGAAGAGGACGCGGCGCAGTTCATCAAGGACGAGGCCAAGCGTGGTCGCTCCAAGCCAATGGTCGGCTTCATCGCTGGCCGCACGGCCCCTCCCGGACGCACCATGGGCCATGCCGGCGCCGTGATCTCTGGCGGCAAGGGTGGCGCGGAAGACAAGATCGCTGCGATGGAAGCCGCAGGCATCCGTGTATCGCCGTCTCCGGCCCGCCTCGGCAAGACGCTGGTTGAAGTCCTCAAGGGCTGATCCGATATAGAAGGGCAGGGACATCAGCCCCTGCCCATTTCGATTTCAGGGCATCTGCCCGAAATGACTGCCGCCACTGGCGGATGAAAATTGAAATGCGGCCGCCGGAAATGACCGGCAATCCATTCAAGTCGGGAGGCGGACCAGCGTCCGCAGATCACCATGGCAAGACAAGAAGCCAACGAGCAATTTCAGATCACGTCGTTCCTCGACGGCGCCAACGCGGCCTATATCGAGCAACTCTATGCGCGCTACGAGCAGGACGCGTCGTCGGTTTCCGACGAATGGCAGTCCTTCTTCAAGGCGCTGGACGATAATCCGGGCGACGTGAAGCGGGCAGCCAAGGGCGCCTCGTGGCAGCGCAAGAACTGGCCAATTGCGGCCGGTGGCGATCTGGTCTCGGCGCTTGACGGCAACTGGGGCGTGATCGAAAAGGTCGTGGAGACCAAGGTCAAGGCCAAGGCGGAAGCAGCGGGCAAGCCGACCGACGGCGCCGACATCATCCAGGCGACCCGCGACTCGGTGCGCGCCATCATGATGATCCGTGCCTACCGGATGCGCGGCCACCTGCACGCCAAGCTTGATCCGCTCGGCATCGCTGCCCCGGTCGAGGACTACCACGAGCTGTCGCCGGAAGCATACGGCTTCACCGAGGCCGACTACGACCGCAAGATCTTCATCGACAACGTTCTCGGCCTCGAATACGCCTCGGTCCGCGAAATGATCGAGATCCTCGAGCGCACCTATTGCTCGACGATCGGCGTCGAATTCATGCACATGTCCAACCCGGAAGAAAAAGCCTGGGTTCAGGAACGCATCGAAGGCAAGGAAAAGGGCGTCGCGTTTTCTCCGGAAGCCAAGAAGGCTATCCTGCAGAAGGTCATCGAAGCCGAAGGCTACGAGCAGTTCCTCGATGTCAAGTTCAAGGGCACAAAGCGTTTCGGCCTCGACGGCGGTGAATCGCTGATCCCGGCGCTGGAGCAGATGCTGAAGAGCGGCGGCGCTCTCGGCGTGCGCGAAGCCGTGTTCGGCATGGCCCACCGCGGCCGCCTCAACGTGCTGTCCCAGGTCATGGGCAAGCCGCACCGCGCCATCTTCCACGAGTTCAAGGGCGGCTCTTATGCGCCCGACGAAGTCGAAGGCTCCGGCGACGTGAAGTACCATCTCGGTGCCTCCTCCGACCGCGATTTCGACGGCAACAAGATCCACGTCTCGCTGACGGCCAACCCGTCGCACCTGGAAATCGTCGACCCTGTCGTCATGGGCAAGGTCCGCGCCAAGCAGGACATGGGCGCCACCGTCTGGGAAGGCGACACGATCCCGCTTTCCGAGCGCGCCAAGGTCATGCCGCTGCTCATCCATGGCGATGCGGCCTTTGCCGGCCAGGGTGTGATTGCTGAAATCCTTGGCCTCTCCGGTCTTCGCGGCCACCGCGTCGCCGGCACCATGCACGTCATCATCAACAACCAGATCGGCTTCACCACCAATCCGGCCTACTCGCGCTCGTCGCCCTATCCGTCCGACGTCGCCAAGATGATCGAGGCACCGATCTTCCACGCCAACGGTGACGATCCGGAAGCCGTCGTCTACGCGGCCAAGGTCGCGACCGAATTCCGCATGAAGTTCCACAAGCCTGTCGTCCTCGACATGTTCTGCTACCGTCGCTACGGCCATAACGAAGGCGACGAACCGTCCTTCACGCAGCCGAAGATGTATAAGGTGATCCGTGGTCACCAGTCTGTCCTGCAGCTCTATTCGGCCCGCTTGATCGAAGAAGGCGTCGTCTCGCAGGAAGACGTCGACAAGATGAAGGCCGACTGGCGCGCGCATCTCGAGGAAGAGTTCGAGGCCGGCCAGCACTACAAGCCGAACAAGGCCGACTGGCTGGACGGCCAGTGGTCGGGCCTTCGGACCGCAGACAATGCAGACGAACAGCGCCGCGGCAAGACAGCCGTGCCGATGAAGACGCTGAAGGATATCGGCCGCAAGCTGTCCGAAATCCCCGAAGGCTTCAACGCGCACCGGACGATCCAGCGCTTCATGGAAAACCGCGCCAACATGATCTCGTCGGGCGAAGGCATCGACTGGGCAATGGCAGAAGCGCTGGCTTTCGGCGCTCTTTGCGTCGAGGGCACGAAGATCCGCCTTTCCGGCCAGGACTGCGAGCGCGGCACGTTCTCGCAGCGCCACTCGGTGCTCTACGATCAGGAAACCGAGCAGCGCTACGTGCCGCTTGCCAACCTGTCGTCGACCCAGGGACGCTACGAAGTCATCAATTCGATGCTCTCGGAAGAGGCTGTGCTCGGCTTCGAATATGGCTACTCGCTGGCCCGTCCGAATGCTCTGACGCTTTGGGAAGCCCAGTTCGGCGATTTCGCCAACGGTGCGCAGGTGGTCTTCGACCAGTTCGTATCGTCGGGCGAGCGCAAGTGGTTGCGCATGTCGGGCCTGGTCTGCCTGCTGCCGCACGGCTACGAAGGTCAGGGCCCCGAGCATTCGTCGGCACGCCTGGAGCGCTTCCTACAGCTTTGCGCAGAAGACAACATGCAGGTCGCCAACGTTACGACGCCGGCTAACTATTTCCACATCCTGCGTCGCCAGATGAAGCGCGACTTCCGCAAGCCGCTGATCATGATGACGCCGAAGTCGCTTCTGCGTCACAAGAAGGCTGTGTCGGGCCTCGCCGAAATGGCCGGAGAATCCTCTTTCCACCGCCTGCTGTGGGACGATGCCGAAGTCATCAAGGACGGACCGATCAAGCTGCAGAAGGACGCCAAGATCCGTCGCGTCGTCATCTGCTCCGGCAAGGTCTACTATGACCTTCTGGAAGAGCGCGAGAAGCGCGGTGTCGACGACGTCTACCTGCTGCGCATCGAACAGCTTTATCCATTCCCGGCAAAGGCGCTGATCAACGAACTTAGCCGCTTCCGCAACGCGGAAATGGTCTGGTGCCAGGAAGAGCCCAAGAACATGGGCGCCTGGTCGTTCATCGATCCTTATCTGGAATGGGTGCTTGCCCATATCGACGCCAAGTACCAGCGCGTCCGCTACACCGGCCGTCCGGCCGCCGCATCGCCGGCAACGGGCCTGATGTCGAAGCATCTGGCGCAACTGGCAGCCTTCCTCGAGGATGCGCTCGGCGGCTAAGAACGAAGCGGAGGGGATGTCTCGATATATCCCCTTCGCACAGCATACGATTGAAGACGTCGCCTGCCGGGCTCCGTCAGACCACTCTTCGGCCGCTGCCGGAGCGCCGTCCCACCGATAACGATCAAAATTCAGGATTTGAACATGGCCACTGAAATTCGCGTACCCACCCTCGGCGAGTCCGTCAGCGAGGCGACCGTCGGTACCTGGTTCAAGAAGGTTGGCGACGTCATCAAGGTCGACGAGCCGCTTGTCGAACTCGAAACCGACAAGGTGACGATCGAAGTGCCATCGCCGATTTCAGGCACACTTTCGGAAATCGTTGCCCAGGCCGGCGAGACGGTCGGTCTCAACGCGTTGCTCGGTCAGATCTCTGCCGGCGGCGCTGGCGCTGCGGCCGCCCCGGCTGCTGCTGCCCCTGCCAAGGCCGAGCCTGTTGCGGCCGCTGCACCTGTCGCTTCCGTCTCTGCCCCGGCTGCTCCCGCCGCACCGACATCGATGCCACCGGCTCCGGCTGCTGCAAAGCTGATGGCCGAAAATAACGTTGCTGCCGATCAGGTTGACGGTTCCGGCAAGCGTGGCCAAGTCCTGAAGGGCGATGTGATCGCTGCTGTCGCCAAGGGCCTTTCGGCGCCTGCTGCTGCAGAGCCTGCCAAGGCCGCGCCGCGCGCACCGACTGCCGTCGAGGATGCGCCGCGCGAAGAGCGCGTCAAGATGACCCGCCTGCGCCAGACGATCGCCCGTCGCCTCAAGGATGCGCAGAACACCGCTGCCATGCTGACCACCTACAACGAGGTGGACATGACGGCTGTCATGGCGCTCCGCACGAAGTACAAGGACATTTTCGAGAAGAAGCACGGCGTCAAGCTCGGCTTCATGGGCTTCTTCACCAAGGCCGTGACCCACGCCCTGAAGGAACTGCCCGCCGTCAACGCCGAGATCGATGGCACCGACATCATCTACAAGAACTATTGTCACGTCGGCATGGCCGTCGGCACAGACAAGGGCCTCGTCGTTCCGGTCATCCGTGATGCCGACCAGATGACCGTTGCGGAAATCGAGAAGGACCTCGGCCGTCTTGCCAAGGCTGCCCGCGATGGCACGCTGTCGATGGCGGACATGCAGGGCGGCACGTTTACCATCACCAACGGCGGTGTCTACGGCTCGCTGATGTCCTCGCCGATCCTCAACGCACCACAGTCCGGTATTCTCGGCATGCACAAGATCCAGGAGCGCCCGGTCGTCGTCGGCGGCCAGATCGTCATCCGCCCGATGATGTATCTCGCCCTATCCTACGATCACCGCATGGTCGACGGCAAGGAAGCCGTTACCTTCCTGGTCCGCGTCAAGGAAAGCCTCGAAGATCCGGAACGCCTCGTTCTCGATCTCTAAAACTGAACAGCAGGGCCGCATCTGGCGGCCCGCTTGCCCTCCGGAAAGTCTAAATGTCCTTTCAAATCACCTATCTGCTCTGGAGCGCGGCGCTGGCTTTCGCCTATCTAACGGCGCAGGCAACCGCGTTTCGCCTGCAGATCGGCGTCAAGGCGGCCAATTCGACCCGCGACGACGAGCCGGAACCCAACCTCCTGACGGGCCGGGCAACGCGCGCGCTGCGCAATTTCCAGGAAACCTATCCCATCTTCATCGCGCTCAGCGTGGTGGCGATCTTTGGCAATCACGACGATGCGCTGGTATCTTGGGGTACCGCTCTGTGGTTCTGGGCACGTTTTGCATATCTCCCGGCCTACATGCTGGGCCTCAGCCCTTACCGTTCGTGGATCTGGACGGTGTCGTTCATCGGTCTCGTGCTGATGTTCGTCGGCCTTTTCTGGTGACGTGATATGGGCAGCGACCGTCCCGTGCTTCTCGTCACCGGCGGCAGCCGCGGAATAGGCGCAGCTATCGCGCTCTCCGCAGCGAAGCAGGGTTTCGCCGTGGTCGTCAACTACGCGACGAACCGAAGCGCGGCCGAAGCCGTGGTCGATGAGATTGCAAGCAACGGCGGGCAGGCTGTCATCGCCGAGGGAGACGTCGGAAGTGCTGCCGGGATAGCCTCGATGTATGCAGTCGTCGATACTCATTTCGGCCGCATCGACGGCCTGGTCAATAATGCCGGTGTTGTCGACATGACCGCGCGGGTGGATGAGATGTCCTGGGACCGGCTCGAGCGGATGTTTCGCATCAACATCACTGGCTCTATCTTTTGTGCGGGCGAAGCCGTCAGGCGGATGTCGACACGGCATGGCGGCAAGGGCGGTGCTATCGTCAATATTTCCTCTGTGGCAGCGACGCTCGGCTCGCCGGGCCAGTATGTCGACTATGCCGCCTCCAAGGGTGCAATCGACACATTCACGACGGGCCTTGCCAAGGAAGTTGCGGCAGAGAATATCCGGGTGAACGCTGTGCGTCCGGGTATCATCGACACCGAGATCCACGCTTCCGGCGGACTTCCGGATCGGGCGCGGGATCTGGCCCATCTGGTGCCGATGCAGCGGCCCGGCGAGGCGCAGGAGATTGCCGATGCGGTGTTGTTCCTGTTGTCACCGTCGGCTTCCTATATTACGGGTGCCATCCTAGACGTCAGCGGCGGACGCTGAGAGGGGGGCAAATATGCAATATCTGTTCGAATTCCTGGGCCTGATGGCGGTGTTCTCCATCTTCATCGTCGTGCCCGGCGCCGATTTCGCCGTCGTGCTGCGCCAGAGTGTCGTCCATGGCCGTCGGGCTGCCATGATGACCGGCGTCGGCATGGGCTTTTCGCTGCTGTTCCACATCAGCTACACCATCCTCGGCCTCGGCCTGATCGTCTCTAAATCGCTGTTGCTGTTCAGCGTGATCAAATGGGCCGGTGTTGCCTACCTCGTCTATCTCGGCATCAAGTCGTTCCGGGAACCGGGTTTCAAGGTTGCCGATATCGCGGTGACGGAAGACGACCGCAAGCCGGTGTCCGCCTGGCGATGCCTGGCAACAGGCTTCATCACCAATGCGCTGAACCCTAAGCCAGTGCTGTTCTTCCTGTCGCTGTTTTCGACCCTGGTCCACCACGACACGCCTGCGCTCATCCAGTTCAGCTACGGCATCGGCATGGCGACGGCGCTCGTTGCCTGGTTTGCCGCAGTCTCGGTATTCTTTACCGTCAAGCCGATCCGCGACCGCTTCATTGCGGGCGGAAAATGGTTCAACCGTATCACCGGAGCGGCCTTGGTCGGCTTCGGCCTTCGTCTCGCCCTGGCGCGCGCCGCCGACTAACCGGAAAAATCCAAGAGGAATTCTCGATGTCTTATGATGTGATCGTTATCGGAACCGGCCCTGGCGGCTATGTCTGCGCCATCAAGGCAGCACAGCTGGGCATGAAGGTCGCTGTCATCGAGAAGCGCGCCACGTTTGGTGGCACCTGCCTCAACATCGGCTGCATTCCCTCCAAGGCCCTGCTGCATGCCTCCGAGATGTTCCACCAGGCCGGTCACGGCATGGAAGCGCTCGGCATCGAGGTCGCTGCTCCAACCCTGAACCTGCCCAACATGATGGCTCACAAGGATGCCACCGTGAAGTCGAACGTCGAGGGTGTCGCGTTCCTGTTCAAGAAGAACAAGATCGACAGCTTCATCGGCTCAGGAAAGATCGTCTCGGCCGGCAAGGTTTCGGTCACCGGCGATGATGGCCAGGTCCAGGAAATCGAAGGCAAGAACATCGTCATCGCCACCGGCTCGGACGTTGCGGGCATTCCGGGCGTCCACGTCGATCTCGACGAGAAGATCATCATTTCATCCACCGGCGGCATTGCGCTGGAGAAGGTCCCGGCGACGATGATCGTCGTCGGCGGCGGTGTCATCGGTCTCGAACTCGGATCCGTCTGGTCGCGTCTCGGCGCCAAGGTCACGGTCATCGAATATCTCGACACCATCCTCGGCGGCATGGACGGCGAGGTGTCGAAGCAGTTCCACCGCCTGCTCGCCAAGCAGGGGATGGACTTCCACCTGGGCGCCAAGGTTACCGGCGTCGAGAAGTCGGCGACGGGCGCCAAGGTCACCTTCGAGCCGGCCAAGGGCGGTGAAGCGACCTCGCTCGATGCTGACGTCGTGCTGATTGCCACCGGCCGCAAGCCGTACACCGCCAACCTCGGCCTCGAGGAAGCCGGCGTCGTGCTCGACAACAGAGGCCGCGTTGAAATCGACCACCACTTCAAGACCAACGTAGCCGGCATCTATGCCATAGGCGACGTCGTGAAGGGTCCGATGCTCGCCCACAAGGCGGAAGACGAAGGCGTCGCGCTGGCGGAAATTCTCGCTGGCCAGGCCGGCCACGTCAACTACGACGTCATCCCGAGCGTCGTCTACACCCAGCCGGAAGTGGCTTCCGTCGGCAAGACAGAGGAAGAGCTCAAGGCCGCTGGCGTCGCCTACAAGGTCGGCAAGTTCCCGTTCAGCGCCAACGGCCGCGCCCGCGCCATGCTGGCAACGGATGGCTTCGTCAAGATTTTGGCCGACAAGGAAACCGACAAGGTCCTCGGTGGCCACATCATCGGCTTCGGTGCCGGCGACATGATCCATGAAATCGCCGTGCTGATGGATTTCAGCGGCTCTGCAGAAGATCTCGGCCGTGTTTGCCACGCCCATCCGACTATGTCGGAAGCCGTCAAGGAAGCAGCCATGGCTGCCGCCTTCAAGCCGATCCATATGTAAAATCGAAAGGAGCGCCAAGGCCTCTCGCCCTGGCGCTCCTGCGCTTGCTTCGATGCCAGCCAACTGCAGGCATGCCAAAATGCGTCGCGCCTGATATGGCCGAACGTGATGGGGAAATGGCAAGCAGCCGGGTGGCTGGTGTTGTTTGTGTCGGGGTGTGGCTGCCTGCCGATCGGTTGCGATTTGACGATATCGATACGGGGGTCCGAATTCCGCTACCCGATATCCCGATCACTCAGCCCAACGCCTCGTGATCATCGCTTCCAACCATCATCGGACACCGGATATCGTCCCGTTGGAGCGACCGGTTCGCGACCCGGCTTCCCCTTCCTTTGACCTCTGCAGTATAGGCCCACCGGCAGGTATGGGGATGAAACAAGCCTCGAAAATCTGTAAGAACCTGATTTGACTGCGTGAAAAAATAAATCACGCCGGATTTATCCCCCATGCCGAAAACTGTGTTATGGGGCCGCAAATTTGCTTAGGTGAGACGCTCCTCGAGCCGCCAGATCAATCAACCGCCGTCAGCGTAAAGCCCTGCTTGCGGAACAGTTCGACCAGGCCCTGGTCGCCTGACAGGTGCAGGGCGCCGACGGCCATGAAGACGTTGCCGTTGGCAAGGATCGGCGCGGCGCGCTCGGCCATGACCTTGTTGCGGTCGAGGATGATGCGCTGCTCGAAGGAGGCGTAATCGCCGTCGCTATCGGTGTCTTCGCCATCGGGCGTGACGACCTTCAGCATAGCCATCGTCGCCCCGGCATTGCCGGACAAATAGAGTTCGGTCATCGTCTCGACGACGTCGTTCATCTTGTCGCCGAGCTGCAGGGTTTCGATCAGCGACTTCAGGTGGAAGGCGGCCGGCAGGTCGGCCATGGCCTGAAGCTGCTCGACGAGCGTTTCCAGCCCCTTGACCTGCTTGCCGGCTGCGGCTGCGTCGTTGGCGATCTTCTGGTCGAGGAACTGTGCGCCCTTGGCTTTGCGCGAGAGTTCGCAGGACGGCAATGCGACGACGCTGGAGATCATCCATGGCTGCATATGCGACACCGCGCCCAGCGTGATGCCGCGTTTGGCAAGGCCGGCCTCGAGCTTGGCGGCGTCGGCTGCCGGCAGCAGCGAATTGATCGTCGCGCCGTTGGCGAGCATGGTGAGGTCCGGGCGGGCGAGGATCGCCATCGTCGCCTTCTTTTCATCGAGTATTTCGTCGGATTCGACGATGATCGTGTCGGCCTTGGCGTCCGCTTCCGCCGCGCCCTTCGGCATGACCAGCACGCGCGGATCGGTGACGTGCATGGTGCCGAGCAGCCAGGAGGTCTTCACTCCGGGCTTTTCAATCTTCCAGAAAATGCTGCGCCCGTTCGCGACCTTGTCACCGTCAGCGAGGAAAGACGCGTATTTCGCCGGATCGTTCTTCTGCAGTTCGGCAAGCAGGTTCCTGCCGCCGCAGGCCGCATCGTCTGCGGCATGGGCGGGCGCAAAAGAAGCCAGCGTGACAACCAGCGTGACGGCGAATGCAAGGGGCAGGGACGCCGCCGCCCAGAAGCCGGCGTTGCCGAGCGTCGAAAGGATGGCGGGCCGGGTCTTCTGGCGGTAGACTGATGTCATGACGATCTTTCAGCGGACGGGATCTGCATCTGCTCTACCCCGCGCGGAGCGGATATTCTCTTAACGCATTCGGTTAACCGGAGTTTAAGCCCGCGGATGGGCGCGGTCATAGACTTCGAGCAGGCGGGCGGAATCGACGCCGGTGTAGACCTGCGTCGTCGACAGGCTGGCGTGGCCGAGCAGCTCCTGGATGGTGCGAAGATCGCCACCGCCGGCCAGCAGATGGGTGGCAAACGAGTGCCGCAGCGCATGTGGTGTTGCCGTTTCCGGCAAGTTGAAAGCGCTGCGAAGTTTCTGCATGCCGCGCTGGATAAGGCCGGGATGCAGCTTTCCGCCGCGAGCGCCGCGAAACAGCGGCAGGGCCGGGTCGAGATCGTAGGGGCAGAGCTGCTTGTACCGCTCCACGGCATCGACGACGACTGCCAGCAGCGGCACGATGCGCATCTTGTTGCCCTTGCCGGTGATGCGCAGCGACGTTGCGCCGGGGCGGAGATCGTCCGGCATGAGATCGAGCGCTTCCGAGATGCGCAGCCCGCAGCCGTAAAGCAGCGTCAGCACGGCGGCGTCCCGCGCGGCGATCCAGGGTTCCTCGTGCATCTGGGCTTCGTCGCTGACGACATTGATGGCCTGGCTGTCGGACAGTGGCTTCGGCAGAGATTTCGGTTGCTTCGGCGAGCGGACGGCAGCGGCACCGGCAGCGTTCACCAGCCCTTTTTTCTCCAGGTAACGCAGGAGAGAGCGCAATCCGGCGAGATTGCGGCCCAGCGAGCGTGCACCGGCGCCATCGCGGCGGCGGTTCGCCAGAAAGGCGCGGAAATCGGCCGGGCGCAGGGCCTGGATGTCCTTCAATGTGGTCGGGCCGGCAAGGTGGCCAGTGAGGAAAAACAGGAACTGGCGTGTATCGCGCTCATATGCATCCAGCGTGTGGGCGGATAGCCTGCGCTCGCTGCGGAGCGCCTCCAGCCATTTCTGGCGCTCGTCCAGAAGCTGGGGATGGGCCATGATCAGGATCTCGCCCACGGTAAACCTCTTGAATTCCAATTTTAGGCTGCCACTTTGCCTCAATGAGAGTTATGGAATCGCTAACGTTCCGGCTGGCGTGTCATGCTTCGATCATCTTACGCCGCGATAACCACGACATAAGCATGCAGGACCTTCCATGACGCGCCGCGATTCTACCTCGACCCTCGGACAGCTTGCCGGCGCCATCGCCCTGGTGTCGCAGGGAAGGCCCGGCCATATCGTCGATACGCTGATCGCCGAGCGCGGCGAGAAGATCGTCAAGAGCCCTTTCTGGCCGCTCATCCGTCCCTTCCTGCACGTGCTGCTGCGCTATCACAAGGCGATCCGTTTTGCCGACGATGTCGCCAAGCTTCCCGGATTCCAGTCCTTCGAATATATGAGCGACCTGCTGCAGCTCGACATCCGCTGCCAGAATGCCGAGCGTATTCCGGCCAGCGGCGGCTTCATTCTGGTGAGCAACCATCCGACCGGCATTGCCGACGGTGTGGCGATCTTCGACCTGATGAAGGCGCGCCGGCCGGACATGATGGTGTTTGCCAATCGGGACGCGGTGCGTGTCAATCCGCGCTTTGCCGAGATGATCATTCCGGTCGAATGGCGCGATGAATACAAGAGTAAGCTGAAGACGCGCGAGACGCTGGTTCTTACCAACAAGACGGTCGAGGAAGGCAAGGCGATGGTCCTGTTTCCCTCCGGTCGCATTGCCTACTGGGCGAATGGCAAGCTGAACGAGCGGCCGTGGAAGACGTCGGCGGTCGCGCTGGCACGAAAATATAATCTGCCGATCCTGCCGGTGCATCTGTCGGCGCGCAATTCCGGCCTGTTCTACTGGTTTGCCAAATGGTCCACCGAACTCCGCGACATGACGGTGTTTTACGAACTGCTCAACAAGCGCGGCGACCGCTTCGACTTCCGCGTCGGCAAGCTGATATCCCCGGACCAACTGGAAGGCGATGTCAACGAAGTGACGAGGGCGCTGGAAAAGCTGACGGTGCATGACATGGCGGCGGACGCCGATGCCGAGTTCACGCCGCTTTCGTCACCGACAAGCGAGCTGGCACCGCGCCCGCTCGTTGCGAATTCGCTCTGACGCGACATTCCCAAGTTGGTGATCATTCGGCACCATTCGCCGGTTTCATTTCTTTCCAACTCCGGGCATGGTCTGCCGTAATGAACAACGATTCCTCCGATCTGTTCGGCGCGCTTGCGAAGGTGCCGCCGGTGACGCGTACTGTGCCAGTTCTGGTGCCTATGCCTGCGCCTCGGCCCTATTCCTATGCCGTGCCCGAGGGTATGGCGGTCGAGCCCGGTTCGGTCGTGCAGGTGCCGCTGGGTCCGCGCCAGGTGATCGGCGTCGTCTGGGACGGTGGCGATGACAACGGCGTCGACCCCAAGAAGCTGCGGCCGATCACCCGTGTCTTCGACTGCCCGCCGCTCGCGAAAGAAATGCGCGACTTCATCGACTGGGTGGCGACCTACACGCTTTCGCCACCCGGTCATGTGGCGCGGATGGCCTTGCGCGTGCCGGCTGCCTTCGATCCGGAGCCGATGGTCGAGGGGCTCAAGTTCGTCGGCGGCGCACCCGACCGGCTGACACCGGCCAGAAGCCGCGTGCTGGAAATGGCCGTCGGCGCGCCTTCGTGGACGCGTAGCGGCCTCGCGCACGCTGCCGGCGTGTCGACAAGCGTGATCGACGGTCTGGTAAAGCAGGGGGTTTTCGAGACCATCTTCCTCACCCCGCCGCCTGTCGTTGCCAAGCCGGATCCGGATTTCGTCGCTGCCCGGCTGGAGGGGCCGCAGAAGCAGGCGGCAGTCGAGGTGATCGACGAGGTCAGGAACGCGACGTTCTCGGTATCTCTGATCGACGGGATCACCGGGTCCGGCAAGACCGAGGTCTATTTCGAGGCGATTGCCGAGACTTTGCGGCAGGGACGGCAGGTGCTGATCCTGCTGCCGGAAATTGCCCTGACAGCAAGTTTTCTCGAGCGGTTCCAGCAGCGCTTCGGATCGAAGCCCGCCGAATGGCATTCCGATCTCGCACCGCGCACGCGCGAAAAGGTCTGGCGGCAAGCTGTAACGGGGGATGTGCGCGTGGTCGCCGGTGCGCGCTCGGCGCTGTTCCTGCCGTTCGAGGATCTCGGGCTGATCATTGTCGACGAAGAGCACGACCCTGCCTACAAGCAGGAGGACCGCGTCTTCTACAATGCCCGCGACATGGCTGTGGTGCGTGCCCGGATCGGCGATTTTCCCGTGGTGCTGGTGTCGGCGACGCCATCGGTCGAAAGCCAGGTCAACGGCCAGAGCGGCCGGTACAGCACCATCCACCTGCCGACGCGCTTCGGCGATGCGGCGTTGCCGGATCTTCACCTCGTCGATATGCGCCGGCATGCTCCAGATCGCGGCGGTTTCCTGTCGCCGGTGCTGTTGCGTGCGGTTGGAAAGACGGTCGCGGACGGGCACCAGGCGCTGCTGTTCCTCAACAGGCGCGGCTATGCGCCGCTGACCCTCTGCCGCGTCTGCGGACACCGCTTCCAGTGCCCGCAATGCTCCAGCTGGCTGGTCGAGCACAGGTTTCGCCAGCAGTTGCAGTGCCACCAATGCGGCCATGCGGAGAGGACGCCGGAAGCCTGCCCGGAGTGCGGCACCTTCGATCATCTCGTGGCCTGTGGACCCGGTGTCGAGCGCGTCGCCGAGGAGGTGGAGAAGCATTTTCCGGATGCAAGGACCATCGTCCTGTCCTCCGATATTCTCGGCGGCGTCAAACGCTTGCGGCTGGAGCTGGAGGCGATCGCCAATGGCGAGGCGGATATCGTCATCGGCACGCAGCTGGTGGCGAAGGGCCACAATTTCCCGCTGATGACGCTGGTCGGTATCGTCGATGCCGATATCGGGCTTGCCAATGGCGACCCACGGGCGGCCGAGCGGACATTCCAGCTGCTGAGCCAGGTCACCGGCCGCGCCGGTCGGACCGGCCTGAAAAGCCATGGCCTGCTGCAGACCTACCAGCCGCAGCATCCCGTCATGCAGGCGATCGTCTCGGGTGACGCGGCTGCGTTTTACGAACGCGAGATTTCGGAGCGGGAAAGAGCTCTGCTGCCGCCGTTCGGACGGCTTGCCTCGATCATCGTCTCGGCCGAAACGCGCCAGGATGCCGAAACCCATGCGCGCGGTATGCGCAACGCCGCGCCCAACGTGCCGGGCATTGCCGTTCTCGGGCCGGCGGAAGCGCCGCTGGCGCTGGTGCGCGGCCGGCATCGGTTCCGGCTCCTGGTGCACGGCCGGCGCAATTCGGACATGCAGGGTTTTTTGCGCACCCTGCTGGCGCAAGGGCCGAAGGAGCGCGGCTCCGTCCATGTGCAACTCGATATCGACCCGCAGAGCTTTTTGTAAACCGAGCCGCTGCCGACAGCATTGGTTACCAAAACCATGGGGCGGGGCATCCATATTTCCTCGACACGGACTTCGTGCCATAAGGCCGGCAATGCTTCAGATGATTTGGGAACGGTGATGGAATTTTATTTTCCGACTGAACGGGGCGAACAGCTCGCCTATTGCGCGGCTGCCTTTACGGCCTTGCTCGGGCTCTTCATGATGTTTGCGCCTGGATATGCCTATCGCATTCTCGGTCTGCAGCCGCGCGAGGGTCGCCTCGGCGCCTATGCGGAGGCCCGGTCGATGGGCGGATCGTATATCGGCTTCGGCCTGATGGCGATCCTTCTGGCACAGCCCATGGTTTATCTCGCCCTCGGCACGTCTTTCGCGCTTGCAGCATTCGGGAGGGTGCTGTCGCTGATGTCGGACCGTGGAAACGTCGTCGTCAACCTGGTGATGCTTGTCATCCAGGTAGCTCTTGCAGCTTTGCCGATTATCTATTTTCTCGGCTGGATTTGAGCAGAATTTGACCTGCGCCAACTCGTCGCGGGGAGAATTCGGCTTTTTGCGGCAGAAATCCCCGCGAAAGGCGCAATAGGGACCGAGGTGTGTTGCGAGTCTCAACTTCCTATGTTAGACGGGCTCGGAAATGGGAAGAAGCGGGGGCATCTCCCGCGGATTTCTTGGGGGAAATCAAAACCAATTCAAAGTCCTAGGCATCCGCACGCCCGGATCCTAACTTTAGGGTTGAAATCAGGGAAAATTGTGCCCGTGGCAGACACATCCCATCCTATATCCGGTGTGGCAGAGCGATATGCATCGTCTTTGTTCGAGCTTGCGCTCGCCGAGGGCGCCATCGCCCAGGTGACTGCCGATCTCGACCGTTTCCAGGCCATGCTCGACGAAAGCGAAGACTTGCGGCGTTTCGTTGCCAGTCCGGTTTTCTCGTCCGGAGACCAGGTCAAGGCCATCGAGGCTTTGTCGGCCAAGGCTGGGATCACCGGTTTCTTCGCAAACTTCCTGAAGGTCGTTGCGCGTCACCGTCGTCTCTTTGCGCTGCCGGGCATGATCCGCTCTTTCCGCCTGATCGCTGCCGAGCAGCGTGGCGAAGTCACTGCCGAGGTCAGTTCCGCGCATGCGCTGACGCCGGAGCAGGAAAACGAATTGAAGGTGGCGCTGAAGAGCGTTACCGGTAAAGAAGTCACGGTCGCCGTAACGGTGGACCCGTCTATTCTTGGTGGTTTGATTGTGAAAGTGGGGTCGCGACAGATTGATACGTCGCTACGCACCAAACTTTCTACCCTTAAGCTTGCATTGAAAGAGGTTGGCTGATGGATATCCGCGCCGCGGAAATTTCCGCAATTCTGAAAGACCAGATCAAGAATTTTGGCCAGGAGGCTGAGGTTTCCGAGGTCGGCCAGGTTCTCTCCGTCGGTGACGGCATTGCCCGCGTCTACGGTCTGGATAACGTCCAGGCCGGCGAAATGGTCGAGTTCCCCGGCGGAATTCGCGGCATGGCCCTCAACCTCGAATCCGACAATGTCGGCGTCGTGATCTTCGGTTCCGACCGTGACATCAAGGAAGGCGACATCGTCAAGCGCACCGGCGCCATCGTCGACGTTCCGGTCGGTCCTGAACTGCTCGGCCGCGTCGTTGACGCACTCGGCAATCCGATCGATGGCAAGGGCCCGATCAACGCGACCCGCCGTTCGCGCGTCGACGTCAAGGCTCCTGGCATCATCCCGCGCAAGTCGGTGCATGAGCCGATGTCGACCGGCCTCAAGGCCATCGATGCCCTGATCCCGGTTGGTCGTGGCCAGCGCGAGCTTGTCATCGGTGACCGCCAGACCGGCAAGACCGCCATCATTCTCGACACGATCCTCAATCAGAAGGCCATCCACGACAACGGCCCTGATGCTGAAAAGCTCTATTGCGTCTACGTCGCCATCGGCCAGAAGCGCTCGACGGTTGCCCAGTTCGTCAAGGTGCTCGAAGAGCGCGGCGCGCTGAAGTACTCGATCATCGTTGCTGCCACCGCGTCCGACCCGGCGCCGATGCAGTACCTCGCACCGTTTGCCGGTTGCGCCATGGGCGAATACTTCCGCGACAACGGCCAGCACGCTCTGATTGGCTATGACGATCTTTCCAAGCAGGCCGTCGCCTACCGCCAGATGTCTCTGCTGCTGCGCCGCCCGCCAGGCCGCGAGGCCTACCCAGGCGACGTTTTCTACCTGCACTCGCGTCTTCTCGAGCGTGCTGCCAAGCTTTCCGACGAAAAGGGCTCCGGTTCGCTGACGGCTCTGCCGGTCATCGAAACACAGGGCAACGACGTTTCGGCCTTCATTCCGACCAACGTGATCTCGATCACCGACGGCCAGATCTTCCTTGAAACCGATCTGTTCTACCAGGGTATCCGTCCTGCTGTGAACGTCGGCCTGTCGGTTTCCCGCGTCGGTTCGGCCGCTCAGGTCAAGGCGATGAAGCAGGTTGCCGGTTCGATCAAGGGCGAACTTGCGCAGTATCGCGAAATGGCTGCCTTCGCGCAGTTCGGCTCGGATCTGGACGCCTCGACGCAGCGCCTCCTGAACCGCGGCGCACGCCTGACCGAACTCCTGAAGCAGCCGCAGTTCTCGCCGCTGAAGACGGAAGAGCAGGTCGCGGTGATCTTCGCCGGTGTGAACGGCTATCTCGACAAGGTCGCTGTCAGCGATATCGGCAAGTTCGAGCAGGGCCTGCTGTCTTATCTGCGGTCTGACGGCAAGGATATCCTTGACGCCATTCGCGACCAGAAGGCCATCAGCGACGATATCAAGGGCAAGCTCCAGGCTGCCATCGATACCTTCGGCAAGTCTTTCGCCTGATCAAGGCATCACTTTAGGACGGATAACGGATGCCTTCACTTAAGGATCTGAAAAACCGGATCGCCTCCGTCAAGGCGACGCAGAAGATCACCAAAGCGATGAAGATGGTCGCAGCGGCGAAGCTTCGGCGTGCTCAGGAGGCGGCCGAGGCTGCCCGCCCTTACTCGCAGCGCATGGGCGCCGTGCTTGCAAACATCACGCAGGCGGTCGGCACCAGTGACGAGGCGCCCGCGCTGATGCGTGGAACCGGTCAGGACAAGGTACATTTGCTCGTCGTCTGCTCGGCCGAGCGCGGTCTTTGCGGCGGTTTCAATTCGCAGATCGCCCGATTTGCACGCGATCATACCCGCAGGCTGCTGGCCGAAGGCAAGACGGTCAAGATCTTTACCGTCGGCAAGAAGGGTTACGACATCCTGCGTCGCGAGTTTGCTTCGCTGATCGTCGAGCGCAAGGAACTTCGCGACGTCAAGAAGATCGGCTTCGCCAATGCCGATGAAATCGGCAAGCGCATCGTCGAGATGTTCAATGCCGGCGAATTCGATGTCTGCACGCTGTTCTACTCCGAATTCAAGTCCGTGATATCGCAGGTGCCGACGGCGCTGCAGCTTATCCCGGCGATCGTGCCGACTGCACCGGTCGCGACGGAAGCGACCCAGGCGAATGCGATCTACGAATACGAACCCGATGCCGCGTCGATCCTGACGGATCTGATCCCGCGCAACATCTCCGTCCAGGTTTTCCGCGCGCTCCTCGAGAACGTTGCCGGTGAGATGGGCGCGAAGATGAGCGCGATGGATAACGCGACCCGGAACGCTGGTGAGATGATCAACAAACTGACGCTCAGCTACAACCGCCAGCGTCAGGCGCAGATCACCAAGGAACTCATTGAAATCATTTCGGGCGCGGAAGCGCTCTGAGGTTAGGAAGAGGGTAAGAATATGGCTATGGCAGCTACCCCCGCAGCAGCAACGCCTGCAGTCGGTTCGACCGGCAAGATCACGCAGATCATCGGACCCGTCGTTGACGTTGTGTTCGACGGCGAACTGCCGAAGATCCTGAATGCGCTGGAAACCATGAACAACGGCAACCGCCTTGTTCTGGAAGTCGCGCAGCACCTCGGCGAAAACGCCGTCCGCACGATCGCCATGGACGCCACCGAAGGTCTCGTTCGCGGACAGACCGTCACGGACACCGGCACCCCGATCACCGTTCCGGTCGGCCCCGAGACGCTCGGCCGCATCATGAACGTCATCGGCGAGCCGGTCGACGAAGCAGGTCCGCTGGTCACCGCGACCAAGCGTTCGATCCACCAGGAAGCACCTGCCTATATCGAGCAGTCCACCGACGCGCAGATCCTCGTTACCGGCATCAAGGTCGTCGACCTGCTCGCACCTTATGCCAAGGGCGGCAAGATCGGCCTGTTCGGCGGCGCCGGCGTTGGCAAGACCGTTCTGATCATGGAATTGATCAACAACGTCGCCAAGGCGCACGGCGGTTACTCGGTGTTTGCCGGCGTCGGTGAACGCACCCGCGAAGGCAACGACCTTTACCACGAAATGATCGAATCCGGCGTGAACAAGCTGGGCGGCGGCGAAGGCTCGAAAGCAGCTCTCGTCTACGGTCAGATGAACGAGCCACCAGGTGCGCGCGCCCGCGTTGCGCTCACCGGCCTGACGATCGCCGAAGACTTCCGCGACAAGGGACAGGACGTTCTGTTCTTCGTCGACAACATTTTCCGCTTCACGCAGGCTGGTTCGGAACTGTCGGCTCTGCTGGGCCGTATTCCTTCGGCCGTGGGCTATCAGCCAACTCTGGCCACCGACATGGGCCAGATGCAGGAGCGCATTACCACGACGACCAAGGGCTCGATCACATCGGTTCAGGCGATTTACGTCCCCGCCGACGACTTGACCGACCCGGCTCCGGCCACCTCGTTCGCCCATCTGGACGCAACGACGAACCTGTCGCGTTCGATCGCCGAAAAGGGCATCTATCCTGCCGTCGACCCGCTGGACTCCACCTCGCGCATGCTCGACCCGCTGGTCGTCGGCGAAGAGCACTACGAAGTTGCCCGTAAGGTTCAGTCGACCCTGCAGCGCTACAAGGCCCTGCAGGACATCATCGCCATCCTCGGCATGGACGAACTGTCGGAAGACGACAAGTTGTCGGTTGCCCGCGCCCGCAAGATCGAGCGGTTCCTTTCGCAGCCGTTCTTCGTTGCCGAAGTCTTCACCGGCGCTCCGGGCAAGCTCGTTGCGCTCGAAGACACGATCAAGGGCTTCAAGGGCCTCGTGAACGGCGATTACGACCACCTCCCGGAAGCTGCCTTCTACATGGTCGGCACCATCGAGGAAGCGGTCGAAAAGGCAAAGAAGCTGGCTGCTGCCGTTTGATGCTTGTCGGTGGCGCCAGGCTTTGCCAGCGCCACTGCCTTACCAAAGACAATCGAGAAGTGACGGTCCATGGCTGATTTCAAATTCGAACTGGTGTCTCCCGAGCGGCTGCTGCTGTCCGAAATGGTGACGGCTGTCGTCATTCCGGCGAGCGAAGGCGAGATGACGGTCATGGCAAACCATGCGCCGACCATGACCACCATCAAGCCAGGTGTGGTCAGCGTCCGCTCCAGCAGCGGCGCAAAGAAGGACTATGTGGTTTTCGGTGGTTTTGCAGACGTCCTGCCGACGGGGTGCACGCTGCTTGCCGAATCCGCCGTTCCGGTCGACGAACTGCAGCGCGATGAATTGACCCGTCGTATCGACGCGGCGCAGGCCGAACTCAACGATGCTGTTCATCACGAGCACAAGTCGAAGCTTGAGCAGTTCATCATGGAACTTTCGCATCTGCAGGGTAGCGTCATCCGCGACTGATACAGAGCGTCAGGACGAGATCTCCAAAGCGGCTTCGGCCGCTTTTATTTTTTGAACCGGCTTGTTCGTCCGATACCGATTTCTCCGCTAAACCTCCCGCCAATCGGCTTTCCTTCGTGGATCTAAACCCTATGATAGCGGGATGGGAGCCATCGGGCCTGGGAGAATTCTAGTGTTTCAATCCAATTTGTTTGCCAACCGGACCGTTGTCGTGACGGGTGCGGGCCGTGGGATCGGGCTTGAGGTAGCGCGGCAGTTTCTCGACTGTGGCGCGCGCGTGCTGGTGCATATCGGCCGGGATGAAAGCCGCCCGTTGCCGGCTTTTCTCAGCGACGCCAAAGATACAGGGCGTGCCGTGATCTTTGCCGCCGACTTCGGTGCTGCCGATGGGACGTCTGCCTTCGTCAAGGCCGTTGGCGAACATGCTGGCACGGTCGATGTGCTCGTCAACAACGCCGGGACGATGCTCGGACGCTACCCGGCCGCCGACCTCACCGACGCGCAATATCAGGCCGTGGTGCAGCTCAACCAGACAGCTGTCGTCGAGGTCACGCGAGGCCTGCTGCCGCTGCTGAGAGCCTCGGGGCAGGCGGCCATCGTCAACACGGTATCGATTTCCGCGCTGACGGGAGGCAGTCCGGGTTCGGCAATCTATTCGGCCTCGAAGGCTTTCGTTGCCACCTATTCCAAGGCCTTGGCGCGGGAACTGGCGCCGGACGGTATCCGCGTCAACTGCGTGTCGCCGGGGACGATCACGACAGAATTCCACGAGCGCTATTCGTCCCAGGAAAAACTCGAGGCGACCCGACGCACGATCCCTTTGCAGCGTCTAGGGACGGCAGAGGACTGCGCGCCGGCATACCTGTTCCTGTCGGCACCATCCTTATCCGGCTACATAACTGGCCAGGTGATCGAGATCAACGGTGGGCAGCTGATTTGCTGATGGGAAAGCGGTGAGCAAGTTCGAGACGACTGCGCATGTCGAGAGATTTGCGCGCCGCGACGGCAAGATGGCGCGAAGCCTTCGCAGCGTGCCTGAAGAGGTGCCGATTGCCTTTTCCTATGGTGGCTCCTCGCATGCGGTGATGATGGCGACACCGGCCGATCTCGAGGATTTCGCTGTCGGCTTCAGCCTGACGGAGGGCATCGTCACCACGGTTGGCGAGATCGCCGCCCTCGAGGCTGTAGAGGATGAGCAGGGTATCGACGTGCAGATCACGCTTGTCGATGCTGTAGCGGACGCGTTGCGCAGCCGCAAACGTCACATGGCCGGCCCGGTCGGCTGCGGCCTGTGCGGCATCGAGTCGATCGAGCAGGCTGTGCGCCCGGTACCGGATATCTCGGGTGTCGGCCTGACACTGACCATGGCCGAAGTCACCGGCGCTGTCGCCCTGCTGAATGCCGCGCAGCCGCTGCATCGCGAGACCCGGGCTGTGCATGGGGCGGGCTTCTACCTGCCGGGGAAGGGGCTTTCGGCCGTGCGCGAGGATGTCGGCCGTCACAATGCTCTGGACAAGCTGTGCGGTGCGGTCGTTCGTGCCGGTCTCGACGCCAGCGCAGGCGCGGTGGTGGTCACCAGCCGCTTGTCGGTCGAGATGGTGCAGAAGGCCGCCATCCTCGGCAGCGCCGTGCTGATTGCGATATCAGCTCCGACGGCGCTCGCCATCCGGACTGCTGAAGAGGCGGGCATGACGCTTGTTGCGCTGGTCCGGGGGGAGGATTTCGAGATATTCACCCACCCCCGCCGGATCATCGACGCGGCACTCGATTGAGCAACGCCGCATGCGGTCTCAACGCCTGATATCGCGGCTAGAATTCCTCCCAGCTCTCGGCGACGGCTAATGACGAACCGCTGCTTCTGGCAGCCCGCAACACCGGTTGCCGAACTGGCGATGGCGCGGTCCGGGAGCGTGGCGAGGCGGCTGCCGTGCGCGAGGGCCTGTCGCCGGCGACGCCGAACTGGGCGAGCAGCGTCCGCAACTCCTCGGTCTCGTGCGTAAGTTTGTGGCTGGCCGCAGTGTTTTCCTCGACCATGGCTGCGTTCTTCTGGGTCGCATGGTCCATGGCATTGACGGCCTGGTTGATTTCCTTGAGGCCGAGCGACTGTTCCTTCGAGGCGACGACGATGGCGATGACATTCTTGTCGATATCGCCGACCTGCTGGACGATTTCCTCGAGCGCCTTGCCTGTCTCGTCGACCAGCGCGACGCCGTTTTTCACCAGTTGGCCGGACTTGTTGATCAGCCCCTTGATCTCCTTGGCAGCCCCGGCGGAGCGCTGAGCGAGTTCGCGGACTTCCTGGGCAACGACTGCAAAGCCCTTTCCGGCCTCGCCGGCACGGGCGGCCTCGACGCCGGCATTCAGCGCCAACAGGTTGGTCTGGAAGGCGATATCGTCGATGACACCGATGATGCTGCTGATCTCGCGGGACGATTGTTCGATCTGGCCCATCGCGGCAACTGCGTTGCGCACCACATTGCCAGATTGCTCGGCCCCTTGCCTTGTCTGGGCGACAAGCCGCCCGGCCTCGTCCGCACGCTTGCTGCTGTCGTTGACAGCGGTCGTGATCTCTTCGAGCGCTGCCGCCGTCTCTTCGATGGAGGCGGCCTGTTGCTCCGTCCGTTTGGACAGGTCGTCTGCCGCCGTGCCGATCTCGCGCGAGCCGGCTGCGATAGCGCTGGCGTTGCCGCCGATAGTCTCCATCGCCGCCGAAAGCTTGCCCAGCGCGTCGTTGAAATCGCGACGCAACTGCTCCATCGAGGGTACGAACGGCGTGTCAATTGTCTGGGTAAGATCGCCTTGCGCCAGTGCCTTCATGCTTTCGCCGAGTTTCGCGATGGCACTCATGCGGCTGGTGACATCCGTCGCAAATTTGACGACCTTGAAGACCTTCCCGTTGGCATCGAGGATCGGATTGTAGGCGGCCTGAATCCAGATTTCGCGACAACCCTTGCCGAGGCGGACGAACTCGTTGGCGACAAACTCGCCACCCGCCAGACGGCGCCAGAAGTTTGCATACTCTTCGGAGCGGCTGTAGGCCGGATCGCAGAACATGCTGTGGTGTTTGCCAACGATCTCGCTGAGCGAATAGCCGAGCGCATTGCAGAAATTTTCATTGGCGACGAGGATTTCGCCCGTCGGTGTGAATTCGATGATGGCCTGAGATTGGGAAAGCGCATCCAGCTTGCCTGCGTCCTCGACAGATTTGGTGTATGCGGCCGTGATGTCGGAGGCGAATTTGACGACCTTGTAGGGCTTGCCGCTCTTTTGAACGGGATTGTAGCTTGCCCGAATCCAGACATTCCGACCGTTCTTGCCGATGCGTCTGAAAACGGCTGAAGCATAGTCGCCGCGGCCAAGGCTGGCCCAGAAATTACGATATTCCTGCGAGGCGCTGTAATCCGGGTCGCAAAACATGCTGTGGTGCTTGCCGACGATCTCGCTCTGCTGGTAGCCGAGCGCGTTGCAGAAGTTTTCGTTTGCTTTCAGGATCTTGCCTGTCAGGTCGAATTCGATCACTGCCTGTGATCGCGAGATGGCATTGAGAATATGCTGGGCGTCTGAAGTCAGTCCGAAGCTCATAGCGAGGTGCCTCATTTCCTGGCGCAGCCCCACGCCAGCGCCAATGCTCCATTGAAGCCTCCAGGCGCGACAACAGCCCTCAGGCACATCGCACGAAGAGGCGTTGGTCGATCCATCCGGAACGGCCGTATTTGAATAATCGATTTGCTAGGTGCGCCAGAGTTTCACTGGCTGTCTGCGTTAAGCTGTCCGCAACATGATGTCGCAATACAAAGATGGATAAAAATAGTTAAATTATGGTATATTCTAAATAGACAATAAAACCAAAGATTGTGCGGTCAGTATAATGTCTGCGGGCGCACGGGTTCAGGCATTAAGGCAATAAAAAAACCGCCCCGGAACGGAGCGGTTTCATTTGTGGAAGACGACGGCAGTTTATGCGGCCACGTCTTTAAGCAGCCATGTTTTCTAAGCAGCCATGTCTTCGGCGTCGGTTTCCTTGAACATCTTCGCCAGGTTGAGAAAGCAGATCATGCCGTTTTCGGTGGCGATGATGCCTTCGCAATAGGAGCGATCGAAGGAAGCGGTGACTTCCGGGACCGGCTGCACCTGGTCCGAGCCAATCGTCAGGATGTCCGAGACGCGGTCGACGAGCATGCCGATCACCATGTTGTGGACCTCGGCGACAACGATGGCGCTGCGTTCGTTGGCGACCGTGCTCTTCATGCCGAGCTTGTAGGCAAGATCGATGATCGGGATCACCGAACCGCGCAGGTTCATGACGCCGATGACGTCAGAAGGTGCATGCGGGATCGGGGTTGAAGGAGCCCAGCCGCGGATCTCGCGGATGGTGGTCGTCTTCACGCAGAATTCCTGCTCGTGAAGCCGGAAAGCGATGATCTCGAGGGTCTCGCCGCTGAAACTCGTTGTCGTGATGGTTGCCATTAGAATTCTTCCCAATTTTCCTGAGCAAGCGCGGCTGTGGCCCCGCGACCGCTGGCGCGAACGGCCTTCACCCTCGATACGGGCGCCGAACCCGTCGTCGCTCTGGCATCGGGACGCCCTGAGCGAATCATAGTGGAAGAGTGTTGCCCAAATCTAAACTGCGCCAACAACTCGCGCAGGCTCTCGGCCTCGTTGGCGAGACTGCTGCTTGCCGCTGTCGTCTCCTCGACCATGGCTGCATTCTGCTGGGTGTTCTGGTCCATGGAGTTGACGGCGTTGTTGATTTCTTTCAGCCCGGTCGCCTGTTCCCGCGCCGCAACGACGATAGCGGCAACGTTCGTGTCGATCTCGCCGACCTGGCGGACGATGGTGTCCAGCGCGCGGCCTGTTTCATCCACGAGCGACACGCCGTTCTTGACCTGCGTCGAGGAGGTGGTGATCAGTGTCTTGATCTCCTTGGCCGCCTTGGCCGAGCGCTGTGCGAGTTCGCGGACTTCCTGGGCGACGACTGCGAAGCCCTTGCCGGCTTCTCCGGCCCGCGCTGCCTCGACGCCGGCGTTCAGGGCCAGCAGGTTTGTCTGGAAGGCAATGTCGTCGATGACGCTGATGATGTTGCTGATTTCGCGTGAAGACTTGTCGATTTCCCCCATCGCATTAACGGCGTTGCGCACGACCGCTCCGGAGAGTTCGGCTCCGCTTCTGGTCTGGGCCACCAGATTGGCGGATTCCTCGGCCCGACGGGCGCTATCGGCAACCGTTTGGGTAATCTCCTCCAGGGCAGCGGCTGTCTGCTCCACGGCGGCGGCCTGTTGCTCGGTACGCCGCGCGAGCTCGTCGGAGGCTGTGCGGGTCTGGCTTGCGCCGGCGGCGATCGCGTTGGCATTTTCGGCCACCACGCGCATGGCGGATTCCAGCTTCTCGACGGAGTGGTTGAAGTCTACGCGGACTTTTTCAAGCGTCGGAATGAACGGCTTTTCAATGCGCGATACCAGATCGCCGTTGGCAAGCGCCGTCAGGCCAGCGGCCAGTTCTGCGACTGCACGGACGCGTTCGGTGACGTCGGTTGCGAATTTGACGACCTTGAAGATGCGACCGTTCATGTCCAGAATAGGGTTGTAGGAAGCCTGAATCCAGACGACCTTGCCGCCCTTGCCGATCCGCATGAACTCTTCCGCGATAAATTGACCGGAGGCGAGCGTTTCCCAGAACTTCCTGTATGCCGGCGTTGAAACATAGGCCGGGTCGCAGAATATCTGGTGGTGACGGCCGCTGATGTCCTCGAGCCTATATCCAAGGAGCGACAGGAAGTTTTCGTTTGCCGTAAGGATCTCTCCACCAGGCGTAAATTCGATCACGGCCTGGACGCGGGAAATCGCATTGAGCTTGCCCTCGGCATCGGCCGCGCGCAATTTTGCTTCGGTGATGACGCTGGCGAATTTGACCACCTTGCAGGGTTTGCCGTGCGACAGCACAGGATTGTAGGTCGCCTGGAGCCAGACTTCGCGTCCGTCCTTTGCAAGTCTTTTATATTCGCCGGAATCGAACTTGCCGTCGCCGAGATTGGCCCAGAAGGTACGGTACTCGCTGGATGCGACATAGGCGGGGTCGCAGAAAATGCTGTGGTGCCTGCCGACGATATCCTGCAGCTTGTAGCCAAGGGTGTTGCAGAAATTCTCATTGGCAGTGATGATCTTCCCCGTCAGGTCGAACTCGATGACTGCCTGGGATTTCATGAGGGCTGCGTTGATCGCCTTGGCTTTGGCCCCGGAACTGAACGGTATGATCGACATAGAATTTTCCTCCAAGGAAGCAATGTCGTCAAGGCACACTTCGCCAATCAGCAGAATGTAAAATGTGAGCGCCGCCCATTTTCATTTTATATTCTATCTAATTTGTAAGTATGGCTGATTATTTGCTGTGTGTTGAGTTATTTGTAGTTCAGACGAAAATTTTAAATTTGTGAAATGTCATTTTTATTCGGAAGTCTGATGCGCGTTGCTATTTGTATTAGAATGAAGTCATTAAAAATTTACTTAGATTCTATTGTTTACCCCTGAAATCCTAGGGGTAAGCACGCATGCATCTAACTATAGAGACAACGAAAGGGTCGTGCTATGCGAGCACCTTGGCAAGTCGCTCGATGGCCCAGTCGACCTGATCTGCTGTGATGACAAGCGGGGGTGCAAGGCGGATGGTATGGCCGTGGGTGTCCTTGGCCAGAATGCCGAGTGTTTTCAAGGCATCGCAGTAAGGCCTGGCGCCGCCGGCTTCCGGGTCCAGTTCTATCGCCATCATCAAGCCGCGACCGCGAACGTCCTTGACGATGTTGGACCGGATTGCCCTGAGGCCATCGAGGAAGCGATTGCCCATAATGGCGGCGTTCTCGATCATGCCTTCTTCCGTCAGCACCTTCAGCGCGGCCCGGGCGACGGCGCAGGCTAGCGGGTTGCCGCCGAAGGTCGAGCCATGCTGACCGGGCTTCAGGACCCCCAGCACCTCCGAGTTCGAAAGCACCGCCGACACCGGATAGAAGCCGCCTGACAGCGCCTTGCCGATCAGCGTCACGTCCGCCTCGATGCCTTCATGCTCCTCAGCCAGCAGCTTGCCTGTACGGCCAAGCCCGGTCTGGATCTCGTCGAGGATCAGCGTGACGTTGTTGTCGGTGCAGAGTTCACGGACACGCGTGAAATAGCCGGCCGGCGGGATGATGACGCCGGCTTCGCCCTGGATCGGCTCCACCAGAACTGCAACTGTATTTTCGGTGATCGCTGCCGCCAGGGCATCGGCATCGCCGAAGGGCACTGTGACGAAGCCGGGCGCGTAGGGGCCGAAGCCATTGCGGGCATCGGGGTCCGTCGAAAAACTGATGATGCCGAGCGTCCGGCCGTGGAAGTTCTCCGAGCAGACAATGATCTCCGCCTGGTTCTCGGCGACGCCCTTGACCTCATATCCCCATTTACGGACCGCCTTGACGACGGTCTCGACTGCCTCGGCCCCGGAGTTCATCGGCAGGATCTTGTGCGAGCCGGTGAGGGCGGCGAGCTCTTCGTAGAGGTAGGCAAGCTGGTCGTTGCGGAAAGCCCGCGAGGTAAGCGTCAGCTTGCCGGCCTGCTCGGTCATGGCCGCGAGGATTTTCGGATGGCAGTGACCCTGGTTGACCGCCGAATATGCGGACAGGCAATCGAGATAACGATTGCCGTCGGTGTCCCAGACATACACGCCTTCGCCACGTGACAGGACGACGTCGAGCGGCTTGTAGTTGTGGGCGCCGAGGCGCTGTTCGGTGGCTATGAGATTGGCGGACAAGGTCACGGGCGGTCTCCTCTCCAAGATCAGGCGGCGCGGGTCGGGCGGTCGAAGATGCGGCGGCCGAACAGGCTGGCCGTCAGTTCGACAAGAACGCGGGCACTCTTGCCGCGATCGTCGAGAAACGGATTGAGTTCGACGAGATCCAGCGACGATACAAGGCCGCTGTCCGACAGCATCTCCATCACCAGATGGGCTTCTCGGAAGGTGGCGCCGCCGGGAACGGTGGTGCCGACGCCGGGTGCGACGTCCGGATCGAGGAAATCGACGTCGAAGCTGACATGCAGCAGGCCATTGGCATTGCTCACGGTCGTCAGGATGTTGCTGATGATGGAGGCCACGCCGTGCTCGTCGATGGCGCGCATGTCGAAGACATTGACACCGTGCTCGCGGATGGCGTCGCGCTCATGTGGATCGACGGAGCGGATGCCGACCTGATAGACCTTGCGCGGATCGACGAAGGGTCGCTCCTTCGGCAGGATGTCGGCGAATTCCGCCTCGCCGCAGAAAAACGCCACGGGCATTCCGTGGATATTGCCGGACGGAGACGTCACCGGCGAATTGAAGTCGGCATGGGCGTCGAGCCACAAGACGAAAAGCGGGCGGCCGATACCGGCTGCATAGCGCGCCATGCCGGAGACGCTGCCCATCGACAGGGCATGGTCGCCGCCAAGAATGATGGGAAACCCGCCTGCCTTGGCCACGTCGTATACGCTTGATTCCAGCGCCCGGGTAAAGGCGCCGACGACCTTCAGGTGATGAGCCTTTGGATGATCCGGCAAGTCGCCGGCCGGTTCAGGGTGAAGGTCACCGGCATCGATAACACTATGGCCGAGCTCGATCAGCATCGTGTCGATGCCGGCGATGCGGAGCGCCGTCGGCCCCATGGCCGCGCCTCGTCGGCCAGAGCCTTCTTCGAGAGGAACGCCGATCAGCGTGACAGAGGTCGAGTGGGTGTTCATGAGGCTGTTCCCTGAATTGTCAGGGAAATATGGCCTACGGCGATGACAGCAAAAAGATGGAAAAGTGTCGGTTTTTGCGTATGATTGTGCAGATTGCTAAGGCCAATTTTACAAAGTGAGATGTCTATGGATGATCTGGACCGGGAGCTTCTGAGTGCACTCAGGCATAATTCGCGGATACCTGTTTCGTCGCTGGCTGCGGCAACGGGCGCATCGCGCGCAACAGTCTCGGCGCGCATCGACAGGCTGGTGGAAAACGGCACCATCACCGGCTTCACGATACGCACGGGCCACGAGACAAGATCTGCCGGTGTGCGCGCAATCGTGATGATCGAGGTGCTCGGCAGGCTGGCGGACCGGGTCGCCGATCAGCTGCGCGGGTTGCCGCAGGTGCGCGCCCTGCACAGTACCAATGGCAAATGGGATTTCATCGCCGAGTTGGAGAGCCATGACCTTGCCGGCTTCGACGAGACGCTCAGGCGCATCCGGCTCATCGACGGCATCAACACGACGGAATCGAACATTCTCCTGAAAACCAGCAAGACCGGTTTCTAGTCGTATTCGTGTTCATAGACGACGCCGGCGCCACCGGCACCATTGGAGCCAGCCGAGCCCTGCAGCTTGATGCCGCGCCCGACATCGAGGTTGATCACGGCCTTGGTCGAATTGCCGGTGCCCTGCTGCAGTTCCAGATAGGTGCGCTTGTTGATGTAGCGGCCCACGCCGACCTGGGTCTGGCCCTTGGAATCGGTAGTGACATCGAGGTCGTCCACGCCGAGTTGGTTGCGCAAACCCTCGAACAGCGAGGTCGAGCGGCCACCGGCGAGTTGGCTGGCGGCGTCGGCAAGCTGGGCAATCTGCACCGGCGAAAGCTTGGCCATGGACTGGCCGAAGATGAGCTGTGCCATGACCTCGTCCTGCGGCAGAGCGGGCGATGAAGAGAAGCCGATGGTCGGGTCCGTGGCGACGCCTGACACATTGACGGTCACGGTCGTCGAACTCGCCGTCGAGGTCGCTTCCATGTCGAGGGTGGGGGTCAGGTCGCCGGCAAAGCTGATGCGGCTCTTGTCGGTGAAATCAAGCCGACGGCTGAGAATGGTCAATCGGCCACGGCGCATGGTGAAGCCGCCGGTGACGACAGGCGTTGCTGCCGTGCCCTTGATGATGACGCTGCCGCCGAGTTCCGCATCGATGCCACGACCGCGCACGAAGATCTGGGACGGCGCATCGAGTTGCAGGTCGAGCCCGAGGCTCATCGATTTCTGCGTGGCGCCTTCCGCCCTGTCCTTCTTGAACTGGGCGGTCACGGCGGCGGGGGCGTTCTTGCGGCGGATGTTGATCTCCGACAGCGAGGCGGGCAGTTTTTCCGGCACCGTGATCGACGCCTTCTCCAGCCTCAGCCGGCCGCTGAGGACGGGCGCGGTCAGGATCGGTCCCTTGATGCCAAGCGTGCCGTCGACGGTGGCGGTGACGAGAGTGCCGTCGACATAGGTGGCCCTGTTGAGCTTGATGGCGATGTCTGCCGGGAAGTCACCGGAGATACCGACCGTGCCGCTGGCGGAAACTGTGCCACCGCTTCCCAGCGTCGCATTCAGGCTGACGAGGCGCGCCTGCTGGCCCTCCAGCGTCAGGTTGGCGGAGATTGCGTTGACCGCAAGGTTGCGACGGATATCGAGGAGCTTGGCGCCGCTGACGTTGACGCTACCCGTGATCGCCGGCGCTGCGGTCGTGCCACCGATCTGGACATTGACCTTGGCCGCGCCGCTGGCGACGTAACCCTGTGCCGATAACTGCCCGGCAAGGACGTCGAATGGTACGGTGCCGTCGAATTTCAGGGCCAGGGCTTTGCTGCCTGCAACCTCGACGCTGCCGCCACCGTTCAGCGACAGACCGGAGGGGCCGGCGAGATTGAGATCGATCGTGACCTTGTTGTCTGCAAACTTACCGTTTGTCTTGATGCCCAGCTTGGAAATGCCGGCTGATTTCGTCTGGCTCGTTGCGGCATTGGCCCAGTCTGCCTGGAACACGACGCTGGGGGACGCCGGCTTGCCGGTTACCTTGGCCGTTCCGGAGATCGTACCCTCGGCGGCGAGGCTTGGCATGAAGGTGTTCGCCAGACTTGCGGGCAGGCTAGTGATCTTGACCTGGATATCGAGAGCCGCACCGGCGCTGCCGGTCATGTTGATCGATCCGCTGCCGGTCTGGATGGTCATACCGGAAAGTGTCACGATGCCGTTGGCAATCGTTGCTTTCGTCGGTGCGCCGAGCTTTACCGGAATAGCCATTGGGGTTGCCGCGAAGTTATCGAGGCTGACAACCGTCTGGCCGTTGCCCGTCACGACATTTCCTGACGCCGTCACCGGCTTGTCGTCGTAATTGGCCTTCAGATCGAAGTCCGTACGGCTGCCTTGCTGCGTGAATGTCAGGGCCGGGGCAACCAGCCTGTTCGTGCCGGAAGCGATTTCGCCCGCACGAATGCTGCCATTGGCAGCGAATGCCTTGAGGTCGCTGATGGTCAGCGCGATCTCCGGCTTGACGATGGAAAGATCGTCTCGCCGCACTCCGGAACCGGATGCATTGATCACGGCAGAGGTCTTGCCGTTGTCGTTGTCGATCTTGACCTCGCCCCGGAGGTTGCCGTCTGCCCGCTGACCGGCCAGTGCCGCCAACAGCCCTATATCAGGAAAGTCGAAGGTCAAGGAGCCGGCCGGCTCGAAGCCTGGCGATAGGGTCAGCCACCCATTCAGGCTGTTATCGCCGATCTCCACGCTGAGGCCGGGTATGTCGGTTGCGCCATCCTTGGAAGTAGCATTGGCGCTGATGTTGATCGGCTTGCCGTCGATTGCACCCGACGCCGTGACGCTGCCCTCGGGCGCCTTCGGATCGGCGACGCCTTTGACAGCGACGTCGAGCGTATCCAGCAGGCGACCGGCCAGTTTAACGTTGATCGCCTTCAGGCTGGCATCGACGCCGAGTTTTGCCAGCGGCCCCGCTGCCTTGACGGTGAAGTCGGCCTGTCCGTCGGCAGTTTCCAGCAGCTTTGAAAGTTTGAGCAATCGGCCGGAAAGATCCGCTGTCAGTGCCTCGTCCGCAAGGGCGATATTGCCGTTGATCTCGGCGGTACCGGATTTCAGATGGAGATTGGAAAGATTGATCCTGGACGGGATAGTGCCGGCGACCTGCGCCTCCAGCGAAATCGGCGTATCGAATTTCTGGGCAATCGCTTCGGGCAGTGCTGCGGGGGCTACTGCCAGCTTGAAATTGCCGTTCAGAGATTGCGAGGTCAGCGTGTAGCGACCGTTGAGCGTGCCGTTGATACCGCCGCTTTGCAGCGTCGTGCCATTGAAGCCGATATTGTTGGAAGAGAGTTGCAAGGGGGCGGATAGCGAGAGCGGGCCGTGAACTGCCCGCTGCAGGTCCGGATTGACGAAGGAAGCATCGCCGACCGACAGGTTGAGCAGCAGCGGACCGGAGCTTGCCGAGACATTGAAATCATCGCTCTTTGCGGTGAGGTCTACCTTTGAAAGCCGCCCCTGCGGAACGCTGGCGCTGTCGATCTGCGCCCTGGCATCGATTTTTGCCGACCCTGCTGCGCCGGTCAGGGCGAGATCGACGCGTGAAATAAGGGCGCGAGCCTCGCCTTCGGCCAGCGGCCAGCGGAAGTCTACCGGTCCAGAGGTGCCGATAAGATTGGCATTGAGACTGTTATTACCGGCAGGATCGAGTGTCCCGGATGCCGCAAGCACGACGCTGCCTGTCGCGAGATTGCCGGTCTGGATATCGATCTTGCCTTTGCCGTCAAAGGCGGCTGCGACGTCGATGGTCGTCTGGCCGGCAAAGAGAGGCCGGAAATTCGGTGGCAGCAGAGAGTCCACCTTGCCGCCGCCCTTGACAGTGATGTGGCGCACGCCGTCTGCCGACAACACGTGGCGCCCGTCTATCGTCGCCATCTGCTGGCCATCGAGGGCCGCCTGCAGCTTGCCGGTCCAGTCTGAGAGCGGACCCTGGCCGGAAAGATCGATGTTCATTGCCGGGCTTCCGGGCAAGCGCAGCAGACCGGCCAGCATGCCGCCTTTCGGCTCTGCGAGATTGGCCTGGAGTTTCAGCTGGTTGTCATCGGGTGCAAAGACGACATCGGCCACCAGCCTTGCGTCCGGCACATCCAGGCGGTTGGCGTTGAGCTTCATCGCCATGCTGTTGCCTTCAGCATCGAGGCTGCCCGAGGCTGCCAGCGCGAAGTCGTTGCCGGCAATCTGCTTGCCGAGCTGGATCTCGGGCAGGTTGAACGCATCGACTGTGACGGCGACGGGCAAGGTGAACGCTGTGCGCGTTGCCTGCGTCGGCTCCGGCACGACTTCCGCAGTGCTGATCGGCAAGCGCACGAAATCTACCTTGTCAGCGGCGATCGTCTCGGCATGGAAGGTGCCCTTGATGAGGGCAAGCGGCGACCAGTCGACGGACAGGCCGGAGATCTGGCCAAAAATTCCCTTTGTGTCGGAGAGCGTAACGTTGCCGGCGCGCAGCTTGCCCGTCAAAAGACCGGAGGGGTCCGTGACGGTGATACGGCGGTCAGGCGTCGAGGCGAGTTTGGCGACTTCATCGACGGCAAAACGGGTCACGCCCGGGGCAAAGCCGATCGCCAGGACCAAGCCGATCGCAATCACCACGACGGCTGCGAGGACGATGCCGACGAGCCTGGTCAGTCCGCTCAAAACTCTTATCAAAGTGCCCATCAGAGCGATGTTACCCCATTTCGTGCCGGAATCTTAGGTCGACATTGCTGCACTATCAGAAGGACTGTCCGATGCCGGCATAGATGCCATAGGACGTGCCGCCCTGGTACTTGTTGAGAGGCACGGCAAAGTCCACCCGGATCGGACCGAACGGCGTGGCATAGCGCAAGCCCACGCCGGCGCCGACGCGAACGTCGGAGAAATCCGGGATGTTCTTGTCCGTAACACTGCCGGCGTCGATGAATGGCACGAGGCCGATGGTCTTGGTCACCTTGACGCGCGCCTCCAGCGACACCGTCGCATAGGACGTGCCACCGAGTGCCTGGTTCAAGGCATTGTAGGCGGTAATTTCCTGGTAGGCATAGCCGCGCACAGAGCCGCCGCCGCCGGCGAAGAAGCGCCGTGTCGTCGGGATGTCGGAGATATTGTCCGCGCCGAGCAGCGAGCCGGCTGCAAGCTTGCCGGCAAAGACGACGTTGTCGTCGGACCCGATGCCGTTGTAGCCGGAGATGGAGCCTTCGAGCGACGTAAAGATCGTCCCGCCCAGCGCCTCGTAGCCCGGCTGCGCGTCGAGCGTCGCCCGGTAACCCTCGGTGGCGTCGAGTTTGTTGTCGCGTGTGTCGCGGATATACTCGAGCGGTACGGAGAAGGTCAGGAACTGCTGGTCGCCGAAAGCATCGGTGGTGCTGTCCTCGTAGCTCACGCGACCGCCTGCCAGAGCAGTGTCGTAGTCACTGAGCTCATAGGAGTAGCCGACATCGCCGGTAATCGTCCTGGCGCTGTAGTTGTCCGGATTCGTGCTCACTGCCTTGATGCTGGCAATGAAGGTGCCGGCAGCCAGCACGGCGGCCGGCTTCGTGTAGATGATCCCGGCCTCGTAATCGAGATCCTGGTAGTTGGTGGTTTCGCCAAGGCGGGACACCGTACCTTCGATGCGTAGAGATTCCGCCTTGCCGAAAACGTTTCGATCGCCCCAGTAACCCTGCAGCCCGAAGCCATCGGTGGTTGAGTATTGCGCGCCTGCGCCGAAGTAGTGGCGCTTGGCTTCCGAAATCTCCAGGTTCAGCGGCAACGTGCCATCAGGTGCGAGCTTGTCGGGCTGATGGATCGTTGCGCTGCCGATCGCACCGAGCTTGCGTAGCCGTTCGGAGGCTTTCTTCAATTGCTCTGGGGAATAGCGATCCCCCTTGTTAAGGCGCGAATAACGCTGGACGAAAGTCGGATCGAGACGTTTCTCGCCGGTCACCGTGACGTCGCCGATATTGGCAATCGGGCCGCTCTTGACGTCGAGCGTGACGTCGACCGTATTTGTCGCGTGGTCGGCGACGACATCGCGCCTGATCACCCGGGCGAGCGGCCGGCCTTCGCTTTTCATCTCGGCAACGACCTTGTCGGCCGACTTGATGATGACCAGCGAACCGGCGTCACCACCCGATACCAGGCCATAATTCGTCGGGTCGCGACCGGCGGCGTCGCCTTCCAGTCGGATCTTGCCGAGCTTGAACAGCGGGCCTGGATCGACCGTGATGACCACAGGCACGGGTTTCGCCCGGCCGAATGTCGGCTGCGGCGGGAGTTGGTCTATATCGGTGCCGTTGATGGTGATCGTTACTACCGCGCCGTAGCGCGCGTTTTCGTAGAGGGATGCCAGCAGTCGGTCGCGGTCGTCGCGGGCCTTGATGACGACGCCCAGATCGCCTGACACAGCCTTGTCCTTGTCGGCCTCAAGCATGGAACTCAACTCGAGCGTAGATTTGAGGTCCTTGTCGGCGTTGCCGGTATTCAACGTTACCGAATAGCGGACGGGATCGGCGACCGCATCGGTTTTGTCCTCATCCTTGCCGAAAAAATTGATGCCGAAGAGCTTGAAAGCGAAGGCATCAGTGATGAGAGCGGGACTCACAAATACGCACGCCGCGACCGCAATAACGGTGCCTGCTCGTCGATACGCAAAACCAATCCCCGGGCCGGTTCGTCTGATGTACATACGGCGCTTTACGATTACTTGTAATTTAGCCAGCTTTGCGTCCCAAACCGTTAACGCCGTCTCACCATAGCGGTTCAAAGTCGCCATGTGTAGCATTTTAATAATATACGTGAGACTGCGCCCCTGGGATGCAGACGTCCCGGACCCTCGTCCGGGGCGCGCTGGAGGCGATGTGGCTTAGTAGCCGTCGTTGCGGTATCCGCCGCGTGGGCAGTCGTCGATATAGCGACGGCCGTAGCGGTCTCGGTAGTAGCACTGGCCGGGCTGTTCGGCGACGCTGCCGATCGCTGCACCCGTTAACCCGCCGATAGCGCCGCCGACGGCTGCGCCTCGAAAATTGCCGGTGACCGCACCGCCGATCAGGGCGCCGGACGCTGCGCCGATACCCGCACCCTGCTCGGTCGGTGTGCAGCTTGCGATCGACAATCCGATCAGCACGAAAGCTAGGACTTTCTTCATAAATCTCTCTCCACGTTGGCTTTGCCGTCAAAGCGGCTGGCCGTCCCCATTGTGTCCGCGCGGTGTCAGCACCGTCTTAATGCTGGTGTAAACACCAAAATATAGCGCTAAATATGATTGTCTACCGACCTATGCGGTTTTTTGCTGAATGTTGCTTGCCGACATGGATCTCTGCTCTAAACGCAAGGTCAGGCAATTGTTTCATCGTGAAAGTCCATCGCGCATTGGCATGGATCAATTGCAAAAGCGCGCCGATGGGCTATTTTCTCTTTTGAGCTATTCCAAACTACGGCCATTTGCCGCAGTCGGACGGGATAGGGTTGACGTGCCGTGCAGCAGTCATACAACACGGTCACGGTACTGGAGAAAATGATGGATTTCGAAGCGTTTTTTAAGGGCGAGTTGGACGGGCTGCATCAGGAAGGGCGCTATCGCGTTTTTGCCGACCTGGAGCGCCATCGCGGTGATTTTCCGCGCGCGACGCGCCACACAGCCGACGGACCGAAGGATGTGACTGTCTGGTGTTCCAACGACTATCTTGGAATGGGGCAGCATCCCAAGGTAATCGCGGCGATGAAAGAGGCGATCGATCACTGTGGCGCGGGTGCGGGAGGCACCCGGAATATCTCTGGAACGACCCATTACCACGTTCTTCTCGAGCGCGAACTGGCTGACCTGCACGGCAAGGAAGCGGCTCTGGTTTTTACTTCGGGCTATGTCTCGAACTGGGCAGCGCTTGGCACGCTCGGCTCGCGCATTCCGGGGATGATCATCTTTTCGGATTCGCTGAACCACGCCTCGATGATCGAGGGAATCCGCTATGCCAAGTGCGACAGGGTGATCTGGCGTCATAACGACCTGAAAGATCTGGAAGCCAAGCTCGCCGCTGCCGATCCCAAGGCGCCGAAGATGATCGCCTTCGAGTCCGTCTATTCGATGGACGGCGATATCGCGCCGATCAAGGAAATCTGCGATCTCGCCGACAAGTACGGCGCCATGACCTATCTCGACGAGGTGCACGCGGTTGGCATGTACGGTACGCGTGGCGGCGGCATCGCCGAGCGCGAAGGGCTGATGGATCGCATCACGGTCATCGAGGGAACGCTCGGCAAGGCATTCGGCGTGATGGGCGGGTATATCGCCGCATCGACAGCGCTCTGCGACTTCATCCGCTCGTTTGCCTCAGGCTTCATCTTCACGACGTCGATCCCGCCGGCGCTTGCTGCTGGCGCTGTTGCGTCGATCCAGCACCTGAAATCCAGCAGCTTCGAACGCGCCCGCCACCAGGACCGGGTCCGCAAGCTGCGCGGCATGCTGGATGCTGCCGGTATTCCGCATTTGCCGAACCCCAGCCACATCGTCCCGATCATGGTCGGCGATGCTGCCAAGTGCAAATGGATCTCGGATATCCTGCTCGACAGCTTCGATGTCTACGTTCAGCCGATCAACTATCCGACCGTGCCGAAGAAGACCGAGCGCCTGCGCATTACCCCGACGCCGCTGCACAGCGATGCGGATATCGCCCATCTGGTCGAGGCTGTGCAATCGCTCTGGGCACGCTGCGCGCTCGCACGCGCCGTCGCCTGACGGTTCGCTCCATTCGCCGATTTAGTTCAGAAGCCCGGTCGCCAGTCGCCGGGCTTCTTCGTCTGCGGCGAATACGTCGTCCATGCTCGACGCGGCCGGCAGATGGGCGAGGCGGTCCATCACGTCTTCCGCGACCTTTGCCATTGTCAGAAAGCCGGTGCGGCCGGCGATGAAGGCGTCAAGCGCAATTTCCTTCGCGCCGTTCAGGACCGCTCCCTGGACGCCACCGCGGGTCATCGCCAGTCGGGCAAGGCGGATGGCCGGAAACCGGACGTCATCCGGCGTCTCGAAGTCGAGGCGTGCCAGCTTTGTGAAATCCAGCCGCTCCACCGGCAGATGTGCCCGGCGCGGATAGGACAGGGCGTAGCCGATAGCGGTCCGCATATCGGGCGCGCCAAGCTGGGCCAGCACCGAACCGTCGGAATAGCCAACCATGGAATGGACCACCGACTGCGGGTGGACGACGACCTCGATCTGATCCGGGGTGAGGCCGAACAGATGCCGCGCTTCGATCATTTCCAACGCCTTGTTGAACATCGAGGCGCTGTCGATCGAGATTTTCAGACCCATCGACCAGTTCGGATGGGCGCGCGCCGTCTCGACGGTAACATCGGCCATCTGCTCGAGCGTAAAGGTCCGGAAGGGGCCGCCCGAAGCGGTGATGATGACGCGTTCGACGGCGTGGCGCTGGCTTTCCTCCAGCACCTGGAAGATGGCATTGTGTTCGCTGTCGACCGGCAGCAGCCGTCCGCCGCCCTGCCTGACTGCGGTGACGAAAAGATCGCCGGCGGAGACCAGGCATTCCTTGTTGGCAAGGGCGATATCGGCACCGCGGCGGGCAGCCGCAAGGGTGGGTGCCAGACCAGCTGTGCCGACGATGGCCGCCATGACCCAATCGGATTCCATGTCGGCAGCCTCCTCGAGGCCGCTGCGACCGGCGGCCACCGATATCCCCGATCCGACAAGGGCGTCTTTCAGGAGGCTGTAGTTCCTGTCGTCGGCCGTGACCGCAAGAGTGGCGCCAACGGCCTTCGCCTGCTCTGCCAGCAGTGCGATATTGCCGTTTCCCGTCAGGGCCTTGACCTCGAACGCATCGCGTCCGCCGAGATGGCCGATCACGTCCAGCGTGTTCCGGCCAATGGAGCCGGTCGAGCCCATGATCGTCAGCCGACGCGGCGCCTGCTTATCCAATGTCATGGTTCGCGTATCTGCATCTTTGGCAACTCGGTGTCATCCCTGCTCTCGCAGGCTCTAGCGCGGAAGGTTCGGGGCGGCAAGTGTGCGTTGCAGCATAATTCTGAAGGACGGGGGTTTACAAGCATAGGTACGGATGGGATCATTGAACCATAACAACGCGGCATTTACTCTTTTCATCGATAAGATGCGCTGCGCTGGTGACGATCCCATCGTCCGGGCCCTGGCCCTGTTAGCAAGAGGTACCCGAACCGTTTCTATCGTGCGGTGTTCGGTTGCCCCCGTTGCGGACAATGTCCGTCTGTCTCGATACCAACCCTGGAGATGATCCATGGCAAAAATGCTGTTCCGCATGGCGCCCGTTTGCGTCGTGCTCGGCACAATGACGATTGCTCTGCCGGCAAAGGCCGACGGCGCGTTGATCTGGGCTCCCGTGAAGGTGGCCCCGAGGGTGTATCAGACCACAGTCGGGGTGAAGCTGCCATTGGCTGTCGATGCAAGCGCCGGCGCCGACCTCGGGCTGAGCACCGGGACTGGCGGCCAGCTGTTAAGCGGCTCCGAACTGGCGACCGTCTGGGGCAAGGTTGCTGACAGCCGGCAAAGACTGGGGACGACGGAAGATCGCGCCGTCGTCGTCCGGATCGACACCCTCGGTGGCAGCGGTGGTGTTTCGCTGAGCCGATCCAGGAGCTGGATCTATTCCAGCAATCTCGACCTGAAGGCATCGAACTCGCTCAATCTCAACTACGCGGCTGCCTCAGGTGTGTCGCCGTCGATCGATGCGACGCAAGCGCTGACAATGACGTATCCCTGGGCCGGCACTGCGGTTTCGGCGAGCGGTACGGTGACCTCGGCTACCGGAGACATCACGGGCACGCTGGCACTCAACCAGCCGCTTGCACCGCATCTTCGCTTCACCGCGTCCGTTGCCGATCCGCTTTCCGCGACACGGGCGGGCGATCTGCGCATGAACTACCGGATCAAGTGGTAATGGCATCGGCGCATCGGCGTGTCTGAACCTATGGCCGGTATCGGCGTTTTATCTCCTGAAACACAAGGAGATGCAGTCATGGTGCTGAAACCCGCAACATTTAACGGCGAAGAGCCTGAAATCGAAGTCGAAAACCCAAATCATGCGACACTTGAGGTGCGCGTGGCAGAGGCACTCGCGGTCTCCGGCGGCATCAGCGCTTCCGATGTGATTGTGACTGCCGAGGGCGATGCGATCGTTCTTCGGGGCGCTGTCGCAACCGCCGACGAAGTCGAGCGTGCTGCCGAAGTCGCGCGGGCTGTGCCCGGGGTTGCCTCCGTCACCAATCACATTGCCATTACGTGACCTCCGAGCCAGTTTCAGCGGTTGGTCGCCGGAACGTTGCGCAGTGATGCGTACATGCCGGTGGTGCGAAACTCTGTCGGGTTGAGGCCATAGACCCGCCTGAACGCCTTTGAAAAATAGTTGGCGTCGTCGAAGCCCGACATGATCGCCACTTCCTTGACCGGCAGGAAGGCTGCCTTTGTCAGCAGAACGGCAGCCCTCTGCATGCGTTGCTGCAGGACGAATTCTGCCGGCGGCAGGCCCTCGCTCTCGGCAAAAACCCGCGAAAAATGCGCCCGGCTGAGGCCGCTTACTTCCGCCAGTTCCTCGACGGGCAGCGGCTTGTCGAGATTGGCGTTGATGTGATCGACAACTGCCTGCATCGCGCTCTGGGTCTGCATGAAGGCGTGTGACCCGAACACCCCGTCGTAGAGTGCCATAGCGGCGCTATAGGCGACGGCGGAGGCTTGGGCGGGGCTCTTGGCGCCGTGGATCAGCTGCAGGCTGCAATCCGCCAGCTGGTCGATAGTCCCTTGCGGCAGCTTCAGCAGCGGGCCGGCCGCCGCCAGAATCAGCTGGTGGATGCGCAGCGCTTCCTCGCCGTTCATCGAGATCCAGAAATACTCCCAGCGGCTGTTCTTCTCCAGCCAGTAGCGATGGTTGTGAGGCACCATGACCAGCAGCGTATCGCCCGAACCCAGACGATAATTGCGGTTTTCGTAGCGCAAACGCCCTTCGCCGCTGACGGTGTGCTGCAGTACTGTAAACGGTGTCTGCCCGCGCTTGCGGCCATCCCAGTCGTAAGTCTCGTTCTGGCGGATCTCATAGCCGGCGCTGGTCGGCATGGCATGCAGCCTGTGCCGTCCCCGAGGCAGCGAGACCGTCCGCGTCATCGGTCCACCGTCGAGCAGTTTCTGCAGCATGAAATTACCCCTGAAGTATTTCGATCTCCGTCCGGTCGAAAACTTATAGGCATAGTCCGGGGCGCAGGACAGTCAGAATGCTGGAATGCCGCCTAAAGCAGCGTCGAGGCGCCGCGATCGAGGTAGGTGTCGAGGAATTGCTCCAGGCGGGGGTGGCGGGGCTTGGCAAAGACCTCTTGCGGCGTGCCGCTGAACAATATCTTGCCATGGTCGAGGAATGTCATCTGCTGGCCGACGGTGGCGGCAAAGCCGATCTCGTGGGAAACCACGACCATCGTCATGCCCTCAGACGCGAGGTCGCGCATTACGTTCAGCACTTCGCCGGTCAGTTCCGGGTCGAGCGACGAGGTTGGCTCGTCGAACAGCATGATCTTCGGTTTCAGGGCCAGCGCCCGGGCAATTGCCACGCGCTGCTGCTGGCCGCCGGACAGCTGTGACGGATAATGCCCGGCCCGGTTTTCGAGCCCGACCTTGACCAGTTGTGCCATGGCGCTGTCTTCGGCATCCTTGCGGCTCATCTTGTGCACCGTCTTCAGCGCTTCGCTGACGTTGCCGAGTGCCGTCATGTGCGGCCAGAGATTGAATTGCTGGAAGACCATACCGATACGGCCGCGGATAGCCCGGTTGGTCGCGGCCGACAGGCGTTCCCGCACCCCTTGGGCATTCTCCGTAAAGCCGAGCACTTCGCCATCGATGGTGATGGTGCCCTTTGTCGCTTCCTCGAGAAAGGCCATGCAGCGCAACAGCGTGCTCTTGCCGGAGCCGGAGGGGCCGATCAGGCAGGAGACCTGTCCTTGAGGGATTTCCAGATCGATGCCGTGCAGTACGGTCGTGTCGCCGAACTTCTTGACCAGGTTCTTGACTGCGATTGCCGGGATACTCATGCGTTGAAAAACCTGAATCTGGTGAGTTTCGTTTCGGCGAGATGGCCGAGCCAGCCGGTGGCTTCGACCAGGACCCAATAGAAGACGGCGAGCACGAAGAGCGCTTCGACAAAGGCATATTGCTGCGAGCCTATGGCACTCAGCGTGGCCGTCAGTTCGGGCACCGTGATGATCGACAGCACCGCCGTTTCCTTCATCAGGATGATGGTCATGTTCAGCGAAGGCGGCAGCACCAGCATGATCATTTCCGGCAGCAGGATGCGTCGGATGATCTGGCCCTGGCTCATGCCGACGCATTCGCCGGCTTCGATATGGCCGGGAGGCACGGCCGCAAAGCCGGAGCGGAAGATTTCGCTGTAATAGGCCGCCCCGTAGATCGACAGACCCATCAGGCCGGCCGGGATCGGATCGAGCGACAGGCCGATGAAGGGGCCGCCATAGTAGACCAGGAAGATCTGGATGAGGAAAGGCGTGCCGCGCAATATAGCAACCAGCAGGCCGAAGATCGCATCGACCACGGGGCCGCCGTAGCGGCGGGCGACGGCAACGAGGAAGCCGAGGAAGGCGGCCGCAACGGTGCCGAGTATCCAGATGAGGATGGTGACCAGGCCGCCGCTGACGATCGCCGGCCACTGGTCGATGATGACATGGATGTCGAAGGTCATCGCGGCGCTCCCGGCAACGCGCGCTCGATCATGCCGCCTGCAAGCGCCACGATCCAGTTGATTATCAGGTAGATGAGGCCGGCCGAGGCGAAGATCTGCAGCGGCTGGAAAGTGCTGGCCGACAGGTCCTGAGCCATGCGGGTCAATTCGATGATGCCGACGACGGATACCAGCGACGAGGCCTTGAGCAGCAGGATCGCCTCGTTGACGAGGGCGGGAAAGGTCAGCCGCATGGCGATTGGCGCCTTGATGCGGCGAAAGATCTGGGCCGGCGTCAGGCCGACCATTTCGGCGCATTCTATCAGGCCGCGCGGCACGCTGGCAAAGCCGCCGCGCAGGTTTTCTGCCTGATAGGCGGCCGTCGACAGCGACATGCCGATGATGGCTGCGACAATGCTCGGCACGTTCACGCCAATGGCCGGCAGCAGATTGTAGATCAGCAGCAATTGCACCAGCAGAGGCACGCCGCGAAAGAAGCTGATGAAAATTCGGGCTGGCCAGATGAACAGCCGCTGGCCCGACAGCGTCATCGCCGAGATCAGCAAGGCTAGCGTGAAGCCGATCAGGATCGACGCGACGCTGATGGTGATCGTGTAGATCGATGCTTGCAAAAGCAGTTCGAAGAGTTTGTAGGACATGTCTCGAATTCGCTCGCCTGGCAGTCAGTGAGACCCGATCCTGTCTCGGATCGCACCCCGGGGATAAGCCGGGGCGCAATCAGTCAGAAAGACGAGCAGATCAGAATGCCGGGTCCTTGACGGCATCCGGGGTGTCGAAGCTGGCGCCGAACCACTTCTTCTGCAACGTGGCCATGCGACCATCAGCCTTGATCTTCAAAAGAGCTGCATCGATCGCGTCCATCAGAGGCGCGTGATCGGCATCCTTCAGGCCGATGAAGCCGAAATAGGACTTCTTGCCGAATGTCGGCGTGACGACTTCGAATACGCCTTCACGCTGCTTGGCAACAAAAGCAATGTTCGGCAGCGAGTTTGCAACGCCTTCGACGCGGCCTGCGGCGAGGTCGGCATAGGCATCGTTGAACGAGACATATTCGTGCACGTCGACAGGCTTGGGCAGGGTAGCCGAATATTCCTTCAGCTGGTCGAGCTGCGAAGTCGCCTTGCCGACGCCGATCTTGGTGCCGGCAATGTCTTCCGGCTTCACGATCTTCTTGTCACCGGACTTCTTCAGGATGGCGATGCTCGCCTCGGCGATCGGCGGCGTGAAGCGGTAATGCTCCAGACGCTTCTTGGTGATGGTAGCCGGGCCGGCAACGACGTCGAATTTACCAGCTTCAAGGGCCGGGAAGACGCCGTCCCAGGGAAGTGTGACCCATTCGATCTTGACGCCGAGTTCCTTGCCGATTTCGGCGAAGAGATCGACGTTGAGGCCGACATGCTCGCCGGCATCGATGAAGTCGAAGGGTGCGAAGGCGGTTTCGGTGCCGACCTTCATGGTGCCGGCAGCCTTGACTGCGGCAAGCGTATCAGCAGCCTGGGCCGACAGCGTCGCGCCTAGCAGGAAGGCAGCGCCGAGAAGACCCTTCAGCAGGGAATTGGTTTTCATGATCTCTCTCCAGTTTTTCATCCCCCTGTCGGAGGATTTGAATGTGATTTTCCCGCGAGACGGATTTCTGCGATCCGCTTTTGACTATACAAATAGATATAGGCGGGCCTACAGTGTCAATGTAAAAGTCTGGACACGCAAAAAATGTGCCGGCTGACAGCTGCAGGCAAATCGCCCGCCATTGCCGGGTGACCGGTAGGCTCTGTTGCCACACGGATCGAGGGTCGACCTTGGCATCAATTTACCAGACCATTTTCAGCGATATCGAGGCGAAAATCCTGGCGGGCGAATGGCAGCCTGGGTCCCGCATTCCGATCGAGCAGGATCTGGTGGCGCAATACGGTTGCTCGCGCATGACGGTGAGCAAGGCGCTGTCGGCGCTTGTTGCGCGTGGCATGGTCGTGCGCCGGCGCAAGACCGGTTCGTTTGTCGCCTTGCCGCAGATCGACCGCACCGTGATGGATATCCAGGATATCAGCACTGCCGCGGAACTTGCCGGGCACAGCCACGACCACAGTATACTGACGCGCAAGATCGAACGACTGGACGCAGGCGATGCCAAGTTGCTCTCTGAGCCGGTGGGGGCCGAGATCCTCAGGCTGCAATGCCTGCACATCGTCGATGGCAGGCCGAATGCGCTCGAGCGCCGTATCATCATGCTGGATCTGGTGCCGCTTGCCCGGGAGGAGAAATTTGCCGTGCTGCCGCCGGCAAAATGGCTGCTGGAGCAGGTGCCCTGGACCAAGGCCCGTCATGTCATCCGGGCGATCTCGGCCGATCAGGCGACAGCGCGGTTGCTGGAGACCGAGCGTGGCGAAGCCTGCCTCAACCTCGTTCGCCAGACCTGGCAGAATGGCCGCACCGTCACCTACGTCGAAATCACCCATCCGGGCGAGCGGTTCCAGTTTGCCGGCTGTTTCCAGCCAGCGGCAACCTGGCCTACCGCAGGCGATCGCTGAGAAGCGCGATGGAGGTCACATCGGCGTTGGCGAAAGCCAGCCGCAGATAGCGATCCTGTCCTTCGCCGAAATAGCTGCCGGGAATGCAGACGACGCCGGCCTGCCTTGCGAGCCTCTCGGCAACCTCTGCCGATGACTGCCCGGAAAAGGGATGGCGGACGAAAGCGAAATAAGCGCCGATGGCACCGATTTCCCATTGCGGCAGATCGGCGAACACCAGTCGCAGCGCATCGGCCCGCCGGGCGATTTCCTGGCGATTGCCGGCGCGCCAGTCGGCGAGAACAGGCAAGGCGGTGGCAACCGCCATTTGCGGCGCACGGGGCGCACAGATCTGCATATTGTCCATGACCTTGGCGATTTCCGCGACGAGGCTCGGTCCTGCAGTGATCGCTCCCAGCCGATGGCCGGGAATGCAGAAGGATTTCGAAAAACTGTAGAGCAGCACCAGCGTTTCTTCCCAGCCGGGTTCGGACAGAAGCGCATGCGGCCGCCCGAAATCCTCGGGTAGGAAGTCGCGGTAGGTTTCATCGATGATCAGCCAGGCGCCGTGCTCCTGGCAGAGCTTGAAAAGCTGATGCAGCAGATCTTTCGGATAGACAGCACCGGTCGGGTTGTTGGGCGTCACCACCACGAGCGCCCGTGCACCGGTTGCGAGCGCTGCTTGCGCCGAGTTGAGATCGGGCAGGAAGCCATTGGCCGCGTCGCATTGAACCAGGCTATGCCCGATACCGAGCATCGACAGCGTCGTTTCGTGATTGAAGTAGTAGGGATTTGTCAGCGCCACGCTGCCTCCCGAAGCCGTAAGGGCAATCGCGGTGGACATGAAGGCCTGGTTGCAGCCGGCGGTGATGTGGATGTGGTCGGCGTTGATTTCCGCACCATAGACGGTGCTGACATGCCGCGCATAGGCGTCGCGCAGCACCGGCTCTCCCTCGATCGGGCCATAGCCTGTCATGGCGGGCGAGGCGGCGGCTTGCCCGAGCAAGCGCAGCATCTCGGGATGGGTCGGATAGCCGGGGACTGCCTGCGACAGATCGATCAGCGGTCCGAGCCTGCCATCATAGGCCTTCCCCCAGGCGTGCACCGAGGGGATCGGCGGGGGTGAGAGGCGGGTGACGAGGGGGTTGGCTTGGGCGCGGGTCATATTGGCTTTCTCGTTTTTCCATTGCTACAACGAGTGCAACGGCATTCTCAACTGCTTTGTCGGGCGAGGCAGGCGGGAACAACATCGGGCAGAGGAAGCGGCTATGAGCTGGGACAAGACGAAGCTGGACGCGTTGCGGGCGAAATTCAGCGATGCTGCAGGCGGCGCGATTTTCGACGAAGCGTTTCGCAAGGTCGGCGACAAGATCTTTTCGAAGAGCGGCACCCGGCTGGCGCCCTATTCAGGCCTGCCGACATTCGTCAGTGCGCCTTATCTGCCGGTTTCTGCGGAAGATCCCGATTTCGGCAATCTGCAGGTAGCAATCCTCGGAATTCCGATGGACCTCGGCGTCACCAACCGCCCGGGTTCGCGTTTCGGGCCGCGTGCGCTGCGCACCATCGAGCGGATCGGTCCCTACAATCATGTGCTCGGTACGGCGCCGGTGTTCGATATCCGTGTTGCCGATATCGGCGACGTGCCCTTCCAGAGCCGATACCGGCTGGAGCAGTCGCATGCGGATATCGAGAAGCGCGTCAACCAGATCGTCGATGCCGGCGTCCTGCCCCTATCGGTCGGCGGCGACCATTCGATCAGCCATCCCATCCTGAAAGCCGTCGGCAGGAAGCGGCCGGTCGGAATGATCCATATCGACGCCCACTGCGATACCAGCGGCGCTTTCGACCAGACCAAGTTCCACCATGCCGGGCCTTTCCGAAACGCCGTGCTAGACGGGGTTCTCGATCCGACGCGCACGGTGCAGATCGGCATTCGTGGCTCGGCCGAATATCTTTGGGAATTTTCGTTCGAGTCCGGCATGACGGTCATCCACGCGGAGGACGTGACGGGTCTAGGTATTCCGGCGATCATCGAAAAGGCGAGGGCCATCGTCGGCGACGGGCCGACCTATCTGTCGTTCGACATCGACAGTCTCGACCCGAGCTTTGCGCCGGGAACCGGTACGCCTGAGATCGGCGGCCTGACGACACGCGAGGTGCTGGAGCTGATCCGTGGTTTGAAGGGGATCGATATTGTCGGTGGAGATGTCGTGGAGGTGGCGCCGCAATACGATACGACCACCAATACGGCGCAGGCCGGTGCCCAGGTGCTGTTTGAAATCCTGAGCCTGATGGTGTTCAGCCCGTCACTCGGAGGGCGGTAGGCTTTTATGGGCAGGCTTTGAAAAATCGACGGACACGGGCAATCCCGTATCCGTCGACTGGATCTGGCCTAGAATACCGCGAGGTACTTCAGCAGCGAGATGATGCCGATGATGATCACGATGATCTGCACGATCTGGCGGATGCGAGCCTCGATGGGCAAACGCTGAACAAGCCAAAGCACCAGAATGATCACCAGAAACGTGATCAGAATACCAATCAAAACAGATGAACCCATTATCCCCAACTCCTTGCGTCTTGAATATGCCTTGCGGCCACCTGGCTTAACTATGTAGCCATGTTCATAAGGAAAGGCCGGCAGTTAAATTCGATGCATTTTTGTGCGGGTAGTGCAATAAAGCCTCGGATTGACCATTGATTTTACCGGTTTGCTGCGTCCTTGCCGGCTTTTCGAGTTCAATCGGGCTCCAATTCGTGCCGTGGGGGGTAACTATGCTGAACAGGTTCGTCATCGCTATGTCGGTGTGCATCGCCGGCGCGATTGGCATCGGCGGGTCTTCCCCGGTCCGCGCCGACGCCTACACGGCCTATAGCAACACCGCGTCCAGCATAACCGGTGACATTTCGATGGACGATTTCAGCATCAGTTTTGCCAATGGGGAATCGCTCGATTTCTCGGATCTGGTCAGCGACCATTTCCGTATCGACGGTCACAGGGTTCCAGCATCCGTCTACCGGGTGCAAAACCCTGCCGATCCGGTGCTCGAAAATGGCAACAGGCTGTGTGGCTCCGGCAAGGTCAGCTATATCGCCACCTGGGGCGCTGGCGAGGGGCTTACGGCCGTGGCAGTTTTCACGGGCCACGCCGCTCCCGAGAGTGATGAAGACATGTGCGGTTCCTATATTTACAACGATTGATACAAAATCGCCATTTTCCGAATGGCAGATGCCGGACCGTACCTGCCGTTGCGAAGAGCATCCGGGTGCACGGAACGATAGTCCGTCAGATCGATTGATACGTAGCTTTTGCGTTTTTGGGGGGCGCCATGACGCTTGAGGATAAGCAGTGGTCTGAGAGTTGTTATGTCGAGCGAGACAAGCTCGGCTTCTACATGATCGTCAGTTCCACCCGGCAAGCCATGAACCTGCTCTCCCGCTACTGGCCAGTCAGCGAGGGAGAAGCCTATTTCCATGCGTTGCGGACTTTCGGGCAGGTGATGATGAACAAGTTGCCGCCCGATGACGCCCGCGAAGCATTCCTCGCCGCAGCGGAGGAGGCCGGCGTCTTCGTATCGGATACGCCCCGGCTTCCGAATGTGCCGAAGGTATAGCCAGTCAGGGGCGGTAGACGCTTCCACCTCGCGGTAAACCGGCTCCACTATCAGAAATCAGGCAACCGCCCCGAATTGCGCCTCGTGCAGCCGTGCATAGGGACCCCGGCGTGCGAGCAGCTGCTGGTGCGTACCGTCCTCGACGATGCCGGACGTGCCGACCACGATGATCCGGTCTGCGTTGCGGATTGTTGCCAGGCGGTGGGCGACCACCAGCGTCGTGCGTCCCTCGGACAGCGCCGCGAGAGATTGCTGGATGGCATATTCGGTGGCCGTGTCGAGCGCGGACGTGGCTTCATCGAGGATCAGGATTGGCGGGTTCTTCAGGAAGATGCGGGCAATCGCCAGTCGCTGCTTCTGGCCGCCGGACAGTTTGACGCCGCGCTCGCCGACGCGGGTGGATAGTCCGTCCGGCAGCGACAGGACGAATTCATCCAGCGCTGCCCGCCTCAGCGCATCCATGATTTCGTCGTCGCTGGCGCCAAGGCGTCCATAGGCGATATTGTCGCGGATCGTGCCGCCAAACAGGAAGACATCCTGGGCGACGATGCCGATTTGCGCCCTGAGCGAGGCCTGCGTCATGTCGCGGATGTCCATTCCGTCGATGCTGATGGCGCCGCTGTCGACTTCGTAGAAGCGTGGCAGCAGCGAGCAGATCGTCGTCTTGCCGGCGCCTGACGGGCCAACGAAAGCAATCGTCTCTCCGGCCCTGATCGTCAGGTTCAGCCTGTCGAGAATCCTGCCATTGGCATCATAGCCGAAGCTGACGTCGGTATAGGCGATGTCTCCCTTCAGATGCTCAACCGCAATGGCGTTCGGTCTGTCGGCAATGTCCGGGGCGGTGTCGATCAGTGTCGTGAAGCGCTTGAAGCCGGCGATACCCTTCGGATAGCTTTCCAGCACGGAGGTAATCTTGTCGATCGGCCGGAAGAAGACGTTGACCAGCAGCAGGAAGCCGACGAAGCCGCCATAGCTCAGCTCGCTGCGAATGACGAAATAGGTGCCGGCCACCATCACCAGCAGCTGCACGAACCGGGTGCCGAAATAAGAGAGCGTGAGGCTCGCCGTCATGTAGGCATAGGCATTCAGCTTGGTTGCCTTGTATCCTTCGTTGTTGACGGCGAATAGCGCGCGCTCGTGGTCCTCGTTGGCAAATGCCTTGACGACCCGGATGCCGCCGACGCTCTCGCCGATGCGGGCATTAAACTCGCCGACCTGGCCAAACAGCTTCCGCCAGTTTTCCGTCATCCGGGCGCCATAGCGGCTGACCATCCAGGTCATCACGGGAACGATGACGGTCGTCAGCAGTGCCAGCTTCCAGTGCACGGTAAACATCAGGATGAAGGCGCCGATGAAGGTCATGATGGCGATGAAGACGTCTTCCGGGCCATGGTGGGCGACTTCGCCGACTTCCTCGAGATCCTTGGTGACATGGGCGATCAGGTGCCCGGTCTTGTTATTGTCGAAGAAGCGGAAGCTGAGTTTCTGGATATGGTCGAAAGCCTGGCGACGCATGTCGGTCTCGATGCTGATACCGAGTGCGTGTCCCCAGTAATTGACGACCGCCATGAGGCCGGTATTGATCACGTACACAACCAGCAGCAGCACCGCGACACCGGCAATCAGGCCCCAATCCTGGCCTGGCAGCAGCGTGTCGATGAACAGCTTCATCGCCAGCGGAAACCCGAGTTCCAGAAGGCCAGCAACGACTGCGCAGCCGAAATCGAGATAAAAGAGCTTCTTGTAAGGGGCGTAATAGGAAAAGAACCGGCGCAGCATGGGAAAACTCGCTTGTGGGGCAGGAGGCAATCGACCAGCGGCTTGAACACAGAAAAGGGCCCGAAAGCCGGGCCCTTTGGCAGACGATAGTGAGGGTCTAGCCTATCAGAAACTTCTCTGGAAGCGAAGAATGCCGGCCCAGGCGTCGTTGTTGGTCGAATCCCACTTGGTGTACTCGACTTCCGGCTCGATGGTGAATCCGCCGACCGGCTTGAACTGCAGGTTGGCAGCTGCGGCAAGGATCTTGCTGTCGGTGTAGGCGACCTGGACGTTGCCCTTCAGCTTGTCGTTGATCGGCACGTTGACGCCGCCCCAGACAGCCCAGTCGCCCCAGCCGCAAAGCTCTTCCTTGTTGACGGGGCAGGCGCCATCGGTGACGTAGCCCGAAGCATACTTGTTGAGCTTGTCGCCGTCTGTGTTCCAGCCGCCCATCAGGAATGCCGAAAAGACACCGAAATCGGCATCGACGCGGGCCTTGATAGCGCCTTCCTCGACGATCGAGTCGTAGCCGCCGACAACTTTGAGGCTCCACATGCCGGACTTGTAGCCGAGGCCGGCAACGACATCCGGGGTATAGGTGTCGGCCTTGGAGACCTGCCAGCTGCGGCCATTGCTCTGGACGAAGGAGGAGTCGTAATTTGCGTCGGATGCCGACTGGGAATCCTCGACCGAGACCATCGCGGTGAAGCCATTGCCCGGATCGTAGGTGTAGGTCAGCTGGTTGAGTTCGGTGTTGATCGGTCCGGGGCCGTAGGAAACCACGTCGTCCTGGATGATGTCGCCGGCATAGCCCGTGTAGGACGAGAACTGCGAATCCGCCTTGCCGACGAGGAAGCCGCCGAGGCTGATGTTGGCAAACAGGACCTTGTTGGTGTTGATGCCTTCAGATGATTCGAAGCGGTAGACCATCTCGGTCTTCAGCGCGCCGTATTCGGTGTCAGTTGCGGTATCGACGTTCAGTTCGACGCGCGTATGCCAGAAGGTGCCGATCTTGTGGTCAGGCTGGTAGGCATCGTGCCATTCGCCTTCGGTACGCACCATACCGCCGATCTTGAGGCAGGTTTCCGTGCCTGGAATGTAGAAGTAGCCGGCGCCATAGGCGTCGCAGATGCGAACATATTCAAGGGGTTCCGGTTCGGCGGCGACGATGGCGTCGGCAGCCTTTGCTCCGGAGACGATGGAAAGGGCTGCGGCCGAGCCCAACAGCAATGTGCGAATGTTCATGATCTATCCAATCTGTCGGGATTGGCCGTGGCAGCTGCGCGCAAAACTGTCTGCTGCAACTGCGGCCTATTACATGCTCCACCTGGAACAGCGGCGAATCCCCGCTGAATATAAGCATATCGGGACAACGGAATGTATCAACAGGGATCAGCGTCGATCACGGCGAAGCAGAACTTTCAGCACGCCGAGGTTGCCGAAATGTCACAACTCCAGCCCGCCACCGAGCTTTGCCGGTGCCGGATAGTTTGACGCGCTTACGTCTGGAAATTTTGTAAAAATGGTGTCCACGAGAGGATTCGAACCTCCGACCCCAGGATTCATACCACTTCGGTTTTAACCGCCGCCCGGAGGCGTTCGTGGTCTGGACTGTCCCTTCACCATGGGCCGAGGCCTTTAGGTGCTGCCCATCCAGTCTCTACACCTTCACCGGATTTCTCCGGAGCTTGGCTCGGGATTGGCATGCTGAAAGATCAGCGAAGCGTTCCCCGACTTTGAGCAGATCGACTGCAATCTTTCAAATGCAGCCCCCAATTAATGCAACTAGGAATCCTGTGCTCTATCCTACTGAGCTACGTGGACATAACGGTTTTACCCCGGTCTCCATAACGCAGGCTCAAGCGTGTCGCAACTCATCTTTTGCCGAACTCCATGTTCGGAAGGGCATGCAAAGCCGGGCGCTGCATCGGGACGGGACCGTCTGCCGCTATTCCATGATGTGCAGTTCTGCGCGCCGCATGGCCTTGCCGATGCATCCGTCCGGCTGCAGCGTCATGACGTCGAAGGCGGTGATGGCGCCCGGGAGCTTTCCCGACAGGAGGCACTTCATGGCTATGTCGCGGTCCGTCACGGTGCCGATGATGATGCCTGTCTCGACCACCACCACAATGCTGACGTTCTCCCGCTGCATGATTTCCAGAACGTCGTTGGCGAATGTGCCACGCGTCACGGTCTGCAACGGTTTGTTGCTCTTTTGGGCTTCGTCCATGGTCGTTCCTTGGTATGCCGTCGCAGCCGATCGCTCGGATGTCAGTCCGAACTCGGGTGGTCAGTCCGTCAGCGTCGTGTGGTCGGTGTAGCCGGTCACGCCGTGAACGCTTTCGACGAGCACACGGACGGCTTTTTGCTGCAGGTCCGTCTCAAGCCGCCCGCCGATAGAAACGCGTGCGCCCGATACCGTTACCCTGACGTGGGCGGGGTCGATGCCGAGGTCGTCCTGCAGCCGGGTGGAGATGGCGAGGCGAATTGCCTCATCGCCGGAAGCGACGATATCGAAGGGTGCGTCGATGATCATGCCCAGCAGGTCGCAGCGGCTGACGATGCCGATGAGTTGCCCCTTGTCGAGGATCGGTACGCGCTTGATGCCGTGCGACAGCATGATGCCGGCAATCTCGCGGACATCGGTGTCGGGGGCCGCCGTAATGATATCGCTGCACATCGCATCCCGGACCGACCATCCATGGGTATGCACGTAGTCATCCAGCGAAGGGGGATCGTTTGGCCCCGGCAGGTCGTAGTGCCGATCCTGCGCGCGGACGGCGACGCGACGCAGCAGGTCACCCTCGGTGACGATGCCGATCATTCGTCCGTCGTCGTCGATAACGGGCAGGCCGCTGATGGAGTGAGCGATCATCGAAAGCGCGGCGCTGCGGACGCTCGCGGTGGGTTGGATCGAGATGACACTGGTTGTCATGACGTTCTTGGCGAGCATTTATATTTCTCCCGAGACCTGAAGAGGGCAGGCGACACCGGCTCTGTTGACCGACGTGGCTGACCGAACTCCGGGCACATTAGGGGAGAAAGACGCGATGGCATTGATTTTGATCAATGCCATCGCGGGTATTGGTCACCGTGAATGAGCTTCAGTCGTTACCGCGACCTTGCCGTCACGAACCGAGACGTTGCTCGGCAAGGCGGACCCAGAAGGAAATGCCGTGGGCGATGGCCTCGTCGTTGAAGTCGTAGGCGGCATTGTGCAGGCCGGCGGTGTCGCCGTTGCCGAGGAACAGGAAGGCACCGGGCCGGGCGTTGAGCATGTAGGAAAAATCCTCGCCGCCCATCATCGGATCGACTTCCGCATTGACGTTGGCGTCGCCGGCGATGTCGCGAGCCGCATCGGCCGCATAATCGGTCTCGTTGGCGTGGTTGAATGTCACCGGGTAATTGCGGTTATAGCGGACATCGGCTTCGGCCCCATGGGCGGCAATGATGCCGGCGACGACCTGGCGCAGGCGCTGCTCGGCGAGATCGCGAATGCCGGCATCCAGCGTACGGACAGTGCCGGCGAGCGTCGCTTCGTTAGCGATGGCGTTCTGGGCGAAGCCGGCGTTGAATTTGGTGACGGAAACGACGGCGGAGCCGAGCGGGTCGACGCTGCGCGAGGCGATCATCTGCAGGTTGGTGACGATCTGCGCGCCGATGGCAATGGGGTCGATCGTCGTGTGCGGCATCGCCGCATGGCCGCCCCGGCCCTTGACGACAATGCTGAACTCGTCTGTCGCCGCCATGATCGCACCCTTGCGGATGGCGAACTTGCCGACGGGGATGCCCGGCATATTGTGCATGCCATAGACTTCGGCGATCTTGAAACGGTCCATCATGCCGTCCTCGACCATCAGCTTGCCGCCGGCGCCGCCTTCTTCGGCCGGCTGGAAGATGACGGCGACACTGCCGGTGAAATTGCGTGTTTCCGCCAAATATTTGGCGGCTCCCAGCAGCATGGCGGTGTGGCCGTCATGGCCGCAGGCGTGCATCTTGCCGGGTGTCTTCGATGCCCAGGGCTTGCCGGAAATCTCGGTCATCGGCAAAGCATCCATATCTGCGCGCAGGCCGATGGTGCGACCTTCGCCAGTGCCACGGATGATGCCGACGACGCCGGTGCGGCCGATGCCGGTGACGATCTCGTCGACACCGAAGCTTTTCAGCTTGTCAGTGACGAAGGCGGCGGTCTCCTCGACAGCGTACAGCAAGCCCGGATGGGCGTGGATGTGGCGGCGCCATTCGGTCACTTCGTCCTGCAGTTCCGCTGCTCTGTTCAAGATGGGCATGGTCGATTTTCCTGCTGATCAATCTCTTTGATATGGCGTGGGAAGACGGAAATAAACCGTCGATCACCTTTGCCTTCTCATAGCCATATAGGTTAAATACCTGCGAGGTTCGAGAAAATTCCGGACACTGAAGGACAGACCGTGCCGACGAAGCAGAATTCTTTGTTTGCCGCCTTGCGGCTTTTGCCGGTGGGTGCTGCCGTCACAGCGCTTTTCCTGAGCGGTGCATCCGCAGCCTTTGCAAACCCACACATCCTTGTCGATGTCAGTACCGGCCGCGTGCTGGAGCACGAGGAAGCGTTCCGCAAATGGTATCCCGCGTCGCTGACCAAGCTGATGACGGTCTATACGACGTTTCGCGCCATCCAGGCCGGCCAGATCAGCCTCGACACCCCGGTGGTGATGTCGAAGCACGCCGCTGCCCAGCCTGCCGCCAAGATGTATTTCAAGCCCGGCCAGAAGATGACGCTCGATAATGCGTTGAAGATGATGCTGGTGAAATCGGCCAACGATCTGGCCATGGCTGTTGCCGAGACGGTCGGCGGATCCGAGCAGGGCTTCGTCGCCAAGATGAACGCGGAAGCAGCGCGACTCGGCATGACGAGTTCGCATTTCATCAATCCGAACGGCCTGCCCGGCAAGGGGCAGTACACGACGGCGCGTGATCTCGCGATCGTAACCGTCGCCCTGCGTCGCGAGTTTCCACAGTATGCCGGCTATTTCGCGCTCGAGGGCTTTACCAACGGCGTCAAGCAGGTGCCCAACATCAACTTGCTGATCGGCCGCTACAACGGTGCCGATGGTATGAAGACCGGCTTCATCTGTGCATCCGGCTTCAACCAGATCGCCTCGGCGACGCGCAACGGCCGGACGCTGGTATCCGTCGTGCTCGGCACCAACAGCCTGGCTGAACGCGCCGACATGTCGGCCGACATGCTCGAAAAAGGCTTTACCTCGCAGTTTCCCGGCAACGACACCTTGCAGACATTGAAACCCTATGGTCCCGGCCAGGACCAGGTGGCGGACGTTACCAACGATATCTGCAGCGCCAAGGGCGCGCAGATGCGCAGCGAGACGCGCGACCCGACAGGCCGGATGAAGGTGCTTTCTCCCTATATCCACGAGATGACCCATACCCCCAACTTCACCTATGCCGGGCTGATCGGCGGCGGACCCGATGCGGCGGCCGACAAGGCGTCTGTCGCGAAGAGTTCGCAACAGGTATCCGGCGATGTCGCAGGCATTCCGGTTCCGCAGCCGCGCCCGACCAACTGATCGGACCCAGATCATGAACAGCACGCCTGACAAGGTGCCGGTGTCCATCCTCACCGGCTTTCTCGGCGCCGGCAAGTCGACGCTTCTCAACCGCATCCTGAAGGATCCGGAGATGCGCGACACGGCGGTCGTCATCAACGAATTTGGCGATGTCGGCATCGACCATCTGCTGGTCGAGAGCTCCGGCGACTCTATCATCGAATTGTCCGATGGTTGCCTCTGCTGCACCGTGCGCGGGGAGCTGGTCGATACGCTGGCGATGCTGATGGACCGGATGCAGACCGGCCGCAGCCGCACGCTGCGCCGCGTCGTCATCGAGACGACGGGGCTTGCCGACCCGGCGCCTGTGATGCAGGCGATCATGGGCAATCCCGTCATCGCCCAGAGCTTCGATCTCGACGGCATGGTCACTGTCGTCGATGCCGTCAACGGGCTGCAGACCCTCGACAATCACGAGGAAGCGCGCCGGCAGGTGGCAGTCGCCGACCGGCTGATCATTTCCAAGGGCACCATGGCGGGTGCTGCTTCATCGTCAGCGCTGGAAGCGCGGCTGCGGCTGCTCAACCCGCGCGCCCCGATCGTTGACGGCGACAGCGAGGAGGCTGCCCGCGCCGCCATCCTCGTCAACGGCCTGTACGATCCCGGCTCGAAAATTGCCGATGTCGGCCGCTGGCTGCAGGACGAGATGACCGCCGATGCCCACGATCACGCGCATCACCATGAGCATGAGCATGATCAGGGCCATGGGCATGGTCATCATCACCATGATCACCATCATGGCGACGGGCATCAGCATGGCCATGACGTCAATCGTCACGATGCGTCGATCCGGTCGTTCTCGATTGTCGAGAGCCAGCCGATCGATCCGATGGCGCTGGATATGTTCATCGACCTGCTGCGCTCGGCGCATGGGGAAAAGCTGTTGCGCATGAAGGCCATCGTGGCGCTGAAGGATCGTCCCGAGCGGCCTGTCGTGCTGCATGGCGTCCAGAACATCTTTCACGCGCCGGTGCGACTGCCGGCGTGGCCGGATCCAGCCGACAGGCGGACGCGCATGGTGCTGATCACCAAGGATCTGCCGGAAAGTTTCGTCAAGGACCTGTTCGACGCCTTCCTCGGCAAGCCGCGCATCGACATGCCGGACCGAGAGGCATTGGAAAACAATCCGCTGGCGATCCCGGGAATGCGCCTGTAGTCAACCCTTGCGGATCGTGAAGCGATGGCCGTCCGCCGTGCTGGCGCTGTCCAGCAGCGTATGGCCGTTTTCGTTGCAGAAATGCGGGATGTCGATGATGGCCAGCGGATCGCTGGTCTCGACAGTCAGCACTGCGCCCTGTGGCATCGAAGCCAGTTTTTTCCGGGTCTTCAAAACGGGAAGCGGACATTTCAGTCCGCGCAGGTCATAGGTCCCGGCGTCGAGCCTACTCACTCTTAGACCAGAATTTCCAGAACGGCGGCTTCTTGTCGGAAGGCTGGTCCTGAGCTGTCTCGACCGGGGAGGGGACCTGCGCATAGGCCAGTGGGTTCTGGGCCGGTACCGGCACGGTCGCCGGCAATGTCACGGCTACGGCTGTCGGGGCCAATGTCGCTGCCGGCGCGCTGCCTACCGTCGGCACAGAGGCAGTCGTCATCGGCAGTTGCGCAATGCTACCCTTGGCATTGTGGACGCCCGACGGCATTCCGGCCATGATGGTCGGAGATGTCGTCGGAAGGTTCGACTGGCGAGCCATCAGCGTTTCGAGTTCGGTGACCTTCATGATCTTGCCGGCAGCCAGGGCCGAGCCCGTCGGTGCGTATGCCAGATCGTGGCCGGCACGCTGCTTGGCGACGACCGCCTTGCGCTCGGCTTCGGTCGGGTCGTACCAGGCGGTATCGCTATATTTGCTCATCGCCTTGTCGTAATCGAGCTTGTAGATCTTGTTGTAGGCGACCAGAGCCGACTGCAGGGCAGGCGGCGTGGTCATGGCAGGGCATTTGCCGCTTGCAGTGAAGGGACCGTCGGACTGCTGGTTGAAGACGTATTTCTTCTCGCAGACCTCGACTTCCGGCGGACGCTTGGTCACCTCGAAATCGTCGTACCCGACCTTCAGCATCTTCCAGAAGTCGATATTGGAATTGAGGCGATGGCGGACCATGTTCTCGGCTGTCATGCGGAACGGAAAGGCTTCGAGCTGGATGGTCTTCTGGCCGCCCTTGAAGGCGTCGCGCGCGAAGGCGTAGATTTCGAGAACCTGCTGGTCCGTCATCGAATAGCAGCCGGACGACGAGCAGGCGCCGTGAATCATCAGATTGACGCCGCTGCGGCCGTTGGCGCTGTCGTATTTGTTCGGGAAGCCGGTGTTGATGGCCAGGTAATATTTCGAATTCGGATTAAGGTTGGCCGGCGTCAGGTTGTAGAAACCTTCGGGCGCCTGCCGGTCGCCTTCCTTGACCTTCGGGCCAAGGCGGCCGGACCACGCACAGATCTTGTATTCAGCAATCTTGTCGAAGCGGTTGTCGGTCTTCGCCTTCCAGATCTCCATGACACCCTCTTCCTTGAGGATGCGGATCATGATCGGCGAGTTGCGGTCCATGCCCTTTTTCGCCATTTCGGCGACGATGCGGTCCGGGAGCGGCTGCTCGACCTTGTTCTTGACCTTAGACAGGTCGATCGAGGTTGCTGAATCGAGCGTGTCGTTGCAGCCGGCGAGTGCCAGCGCCATCAGGGAAAGAGAGGCAAGGTAACGAATGCGCATGTGTGACTAAGCCCTAGACGCGAAACGGGTCGGGTGACCCTTATCGCAAACCCATCAAAGGAACCAAAATCATAGGCGTTTATGCTTGACGATTCCTTACCAGCCTATGCATCGGCCGGTGCCCCCAGGCAAGCAATTCTTTGCCCGAGGTTCGTTGGATAACATCAATGTGGCCAAGATTTGGCTTTTTACGGCAGAATTTCGCGCGATTTTCTACGTTTGGACGGGTTTCGCCTAGAGATTGCGGCCCATGGCGAGGAATTTCTGGCGTCGTTCGTTGCGGACCTGCTCGCCGGACAGACCAGAAAACTCACCGAGCGCTGTCGCGATGACGTTGCCGGTCGAGGCGATTGCGGCTTGCGGATCGCGGTGCGCGCCGCCGAGCGGCTCGGGAATGATGCCGTCGATGACACCGAAGGCTTTCAGGTCCTCGGCCGTGATCTTCATGTTTGTGGCAGCTTCCTTCGCACGGGCGGAATCCCGCCAGAGGATGGAGGCCGCACCTTCGGGCGAGATGACGCTGTAGATCGAATGTTCCAGCATGTAGACGCGGTTGCCGGTGGCAATCGCGATGGCGCCGCCAGACCCGCCTTCGCCAACGATGACCGAGATGATCGGCACCTTGAGGCCGAGACACATTTCCGTCGAGCGGGCGATGGCTTCCGCCTGTCCACGCTCTTCGGCACCGACGCCGGGATAGGCGCCTGCGGTATCGACGAGGGTGATGACCGGCAAGCCGAAGCGATCCGCCATCTCGAGTACGCGGATGGCCTTGCGGTAGCCCTCGGGCCGGGCGCTGCCGAAGTTGTGTTTCAGCCGCATCTTGGTATCGCTGCCCTTTTCCTGGCCGATGACAGCAACAGGCTGGCCACGGAAGCGCGCGAGGCCGGCCTGGATGGCGGCGTCCTCGGAAAATTTCCGGTCGCCGGCCAGAGGCGTGAATTCCTCGAACAAGGCTGCAGAATAATCGATGAAATGCGGTCGCTGCGGATGGCGCGCGACCTGCGTCTTCTGCCAGGCATTGAGCTTGGAGTAGATCTCGAGCGTTGCTTCGTGGACGCGGCCTTCTAGCCTGTTCACCTCATCGGAAGTGTCGATGCTTTCGTCTTCCAGGGCCAGCTTCTTCAGCTCGTGGATCTTGCCCTCGAGGTCCGAGATGGGCTTTTCGAAATCGAGATATTGGTGCATGAGGGGCGTTTCCGTTCCTTTTGCGCGGGCGGGGTTGTCAGGCTCCGGCCTTTGTTGCCGGTCCTAATCCTGCTTTTTCGCCTGTTTGGCAAGGGGGTGGTGCGTTTGCACCAGTTGGTGAAGGCGTTCTTCCAGCACATGGGTATAGATCTGCGTGGTGGAAATGTCCGAATGGCCAAGCAGTTCCTGCACCACGCGCAGATCGGCGCCGTTGGCAAGAAGATGGCTGGCAAAGGCATGCCGCAGCACGTGCGGCGATATCAGCGATGGCGTCAGGCCGGCGCGGATGGCGAGGTCCTTGAGGTCGCGGGCAAACACCTGGCGCGGCAGATAGCCTTCCTTCGAAGAGGATGGAAACAGCCACGGACTTTCCGGTGGTGGCTCCTTGGCGGCGGCCTCCTGCGCAAGGCGCATCTGTCCATAGGCCTTCATCGCCGATATGGCCGAGTGCGACAGCGGCACCATGCGCTCCTTGTTGCCCTTGCCGCGGATCATCAGGAAGCGGCCTTCGTGGTCCAGTACCTTGGCGGAAAGCGAGACAAGTTCGCTGACGCGCATGCCGGTCGCATAGAGGAGTTCCAGCAGCGCCAGCATCCGCACGCGCTGCAGCTTGTTCGGCCCGTCCAGTTCGGCTTCGGTTTCAGCCTGCGCCAGAAGGCGGCTGACCTCTTCGACGCCCATGATCTTTGGCAGTGCGCGGCCCTTTTTAGGCGCATCGAGAATACCGGTCGGGTCGTCGGTGCGCAGCCCTTCGGCATAGAGAAACTTGTAGAACTGCCGCATCGCCGACAGGCGGCGGGCCTGCGAGGATGCCTTGAAGCCCTGGTTCGAGAGGCCTGTGAGATAGGCACCGAGATCGGTGGACGCCGCCTCCGTCATTCGGACGGCACGGGCCTTGAGGAAGCCGTGCAGGTCGTCGAGATCGTGCTGATAGGACGACAGCGTGTTGAGCGCCGCACCGCGCTCGGCGCTCATCATTTCGAGGAAAGCTTCCATGTGGGCGCGTCCGAGATCTCTCATGGCTTGATCGTGCCTGTCGATGGCGGATTGAGCTTTTCGGCCGGGATGCGGATTGTGATATCGCGCGGCTTAGGCTCGACGAAAACGGCCAGTGCCCACATCGCTCCATAGACCGTCCCCGCTATCACCGCGCAGAAAACAAGGAAGCGAAACAGTGTGGGCATGCAGTCTCCTGGGTGTGCGGCAAGAGGCCAAGGGCATTTCGGCAAGGCCAGCGTTAGCGAAGATGTATTGCAGAGGTGTTTATACTGCGGCGACTTGACGCTATGGGCGCATTTGACGATACCCTTTGCAAACAATTTATGAATGGCCCGATGTGTGAACCTGTCCTAACCCTTGCGCAAAGCCTCAAAGACAGAGCCCGAGCGGCGCTCGGTCAGCGCAATCTTATCCTCGTCGGTCTTATGGGTGCCGGCAAAACCTCGATAGGTCGGCTCGTTGCAACCCATCTCGCAATTCCCTTCGTCGATGCCGATGCCGAGATCGAGCGGGTGTCGCGAATGACCATATCCGAACTGTTTACGGCCTATGGAGAAGAAGAGTTTCGGTCGCTCGAAACGCGGGTGATCAAGAGACTGCTGAAAGGCGGCCCGCGTGTCGTCTCGACCGGCGGCGGTGCTTTCGTCAACGATCGCACCCGCTGGCATATCAAGCGCAAAGGCCTCTCGATATGGCTGAAGGCCGATCTTGACGTGCTCTGGGAGCGCGTCAACAAGCGCGATAGTAGGCCGCTGTTGAAGACCGGGGATCCCAAGGCGACGCTCGAGGGCCTGATGAAGGCGCGTTATCCGATCTATGCGGAGGCTGATCTCACCGTCATGTCGCGCGATGTCCACAAGGATATCATCGCCCGTGACGTGCTGGCGGCGATCCTCCGCACAAGCCAGGAAAGTAAAGTATCATGAGTGCCATTCCTGACGTGTCCGAGCGTCTCGTCCACGTGCCGCTCGGCGAACGGGCCTACGATATCCTGATCGGCCCCGGCCTGATCGCGCGCGCCGGTGCGGAGATTACCGCGCGCCTTAGGGGTCGGCGGGCTGCCGTCATCACCGACGAAAATGTCGGTCCGCTGTATCTCGCCGCCCTGACAGCCAGCCTCGAGGCTGCTGGCATCGCTGTTGCCAGCCTGGTGCTGCCGGCCGGCGAGAAGACAAAGAGCTTCGAGCCGCTGATGACGGTCTGCGACGCGGTGCTGGAAGCCCGCGTCGAGCGTAACGACATGGTGATCGCGCTCGGTGGCGGCGTCATCGGCGATCTCGCCGGCTTTGCAGCCGGTATCGTCCGGCGTGGCGTGCGCTTCGTTCAGGTGCCGACCTCGCTGCTGTCGCAGGTGGATTCCTCCGTCGGCGGCAAGACCGGCATCAACACCCGCCAGGGCAAGAACCTCGTCGGCGTCTTTCACCAGGCGGACCTCGTGCTGGCCGACAGCGACGTGCTGAATACGTTGAGCGAACGGGAATTCCGGGCCGGATATGCCGAAGTCGCGAAATACGGGCTGATCGACAAGCCGGACTTCTTTGCCTGGCTCGAGGCCAACTGGCGTGACGTGTTTGCCGGCGGCCCGTCCCGCATCGAGGCTATTGCCGCCAGTTGCCAGGCGAAGTCCGATGTGGTGGTGGCCGACGAGCACGAAAACGGCGCGCGGGCGCTGCTCAATCTCGGACATACCTTCGGCCACGCGCTGGAAGCGACCACGAATTACGACAGCAGCCGGCTGGTGCACGGCGAGGGCGTCTCCATCGGCATGGTGCTCGCCCATCGGTTTTCCGCCCGGCTCAATCTGGCGAGCCCCGACGATGCGACCCGGGTCGAGGCACATCTGAAGGCGGTCGGCCTGCCGACGCGCATGAGCGATATCCCGGGCGCCTTGCCACCAGCAGAGATGCTGATGAAAGCCATCGGCCAGGACAAGAAGGTAAAGAGCGGCAAGCTGACCTTCATCCTCACGCACGGCGTCGGCCAGGCCTTCGTCGCCGACGATGTTCCCTCTTCGGAAGTGCTGAGCTTCCTCAAGGAAAATCACCCGCAATGACCATCGAAGGCACATTCGCAGCACTTGCGGAATATTGGCCGCAGTTCCTGTCCATCGTCCTGCTCGTTCTGGTCTCGGCCTTCTTTTCCGGTTCCGAAACGGCGCTGACGGCGGCATCGCGCAGCCGCATGCATACGCTCGAGGCCAATGGCGAGATCCGTGCTGCTGTCGTCAACGGGCTGATCGAGCGTCGTGACCGGCTGATCGGGGCGCTGCTGATCGGCAACAATCTTGCCAACATCCTGTCTTCGTCGATTGCCACCAGCCTGTTCCTCGGGCTGTTCGGCAGCTCGGGCGTGGCACTGGCCACCCTGGCGATGACCGTCATCCTGGTCATTTTCGCCGAAGTCCTGCCAAAGAGCTGGGCGATCTCGGCACCGGACCGTTTCGCGCTCTATGTCGCGCCGATGGTCAAGCTGTTCGTGGCGGTGGTCGGGCCGCTGTCGAGCGTCGTCAATGTCATCGTCCGGCAGATCCTGGCGCTGTTCGGCATCAACCTTTCCAAGGAAGTGTCGATGCTGTCGGCCCACGAGGAACTGCGCGGCGCCGTCGACTTCCTGCACCGCGAGGGATCGGTGGTGAAGGCCGACCGCGACCGTCTCGGCGGCGTCCTCGACCTCAGCGAACTCGAACTGTCCGACATCATGGTTCACCGCACGTCGATGCGGGCCGTCAACGCCGACGACGCGCCGGAGGCGGTGGTCCGCACCATGCTGGAAAGCCCTTATACGCGCATGCCTCTATGGCGCGGGACGACCGACAATATCATTGGCGTCATCCATGCCAAGGACCTGCTGCGGGCGCTGGCAGAGCCGAACGTCGAGCCGGAGAACCTCGATGTCGCCAAGATCGCGCAAAAGCCGTGGTTCGTGCCCGATAGCACCAATCTCGAGGACCAGCTGAACGCCTTTCTGCGGCGCAAGCAGCATTTTGCAGTGGTCGTCGACGAATATGGCGAGGTGCAGGGCATCGTCACCCTGGAGGATATCCTCGAAGAGATCGTCGGTGACATCGCCGACGAGCACGATCTCGATATCCAGGGCGTGCGGCAGGAGGCGGACGGCTCGATCGTCGTCGATGGCGTGGTGCCGATCCGCGATCTCAACAGGGCCCTCGACTGGAACCTGCCGGACGAGGAGGCAACGACGATCGCCGGCCTGGTCATCCACGAATCCATGACCATCCCCGAGGAACGCCAGGCCTTCACCTTCTACGGCAAGCGCTTCATTGTCATGAAGCGCGAGAAGAACAGGATTACCAAGCTGCGCATCCGGCCGGCTGAGGCGGCAGATACGGATCCTGTGTAGGGCTGAGGCGGGCTTAGTCGCCGTCCGATGGCGGCGTTGCTGCTATCTGCAGCACCTTGGACGTCGATTTGATAACGCGACAAAACTCACCTCCCTCATCCCTGTGCTTGTCACAGGGATCCAGCCGTGGCGCGTCTGCGCGGCGAGAAGATGCACTTAAGTTGAGAGAGTTCTGTCGCGCCCAAGGACTTGGGCGCACTGGATTCCTGTGACGAGCACAGAAATGAGGGCGGAGAGAGTGGCGCTCTAACTTTGGCTGTAACCCCGCCTCTGAAGCGCGACGCTGGTTCATCAGCCGGCTGCTAGAACCCCGGCCAGACCTACCAGGCGATCTCTTCACCCGGTGCTGCGGGCTCGATGGCCAAGGCGTGGAGGCCGGCGTCTAGTTCGGGTTTCAGGAGGGCGGTGATGGCGCGGTGGCGGGCGAGGCGGGGCATGCCGGCGAATTTTTGGGACACGATGCGAACCCGCATGTGGGTTTCCCCGGCGCCGGTGATGTCGGGATGGTGGCCGGCGTGGAGATGGCTTTCGTTGATGACGGCAAGGCGCTCGGGCGCGAAATTCTGCGTCAGCGTTTCTTCGATGCGCGATTGAACGGTCATGATCTGCAGCCTGCTTCGGTTTCAAGAAAACGGATCACAAAGCCTGCAAGATTCCGGTTTGTCAATTCTTGTTGTAGGCCGCCGGACGTCCCATAATTAGCCCCATGGGACTAGACTCAAAATTCTTCGATGGCATCCGGACACGCCGTAGAAAGGTACCGGACGAGACGCCTGCCGACCCCATCTGCACATGGGACGGCTGCGAGAAGAAGGGTGTGCATCGCGCGCCGGTCGGCCGCAATGCCGAAGGCAAATTCTTCCTGTTCTGCTTCGAGCACGTCCGCGAGTACAACAAGGGCTATAATTACTTCTCAGGCCTGTCGGACAGCGAGATCGCCCGCTACCAGAAGGAGGCGATCACCGGTCACCGCCCGACCTGGAGCGTCGGCGTCAACAAGGCAGCGCGCAACAGCCCGCTGCATTCCGAGGTCCGCTCCGGCGCCCACCCGAGGATGCGCGATCCGTTCGGCTTCGTGGCGGAAGGGCTCGGTCGGGGACCCCGTTTCGAAGCGCCAGCGCGCAAGTTGAAAACACTGGAGGCCAAGGCCTTCGACACGATGGATTTGACCTTCGGCGCCACGGCGACCGAGATCAAGAGCCGCTACAAGCAACTCGTCAAGAAACACCATCCGGATGCCAATGGCGGTGACCGGGGCTCCGAAGACCGCTTCCGGGCCGTCGTCCAGGCCTATCAATTGTTGAAGCAGAACGGTTTTTGTTAATCCGTCTCCTTGAGTTCGAAATGGGATGAGGTATGGTCCAGATCGACCGGGACAGCCGGGCGGCCAAGGCGTGATCCCGCGCGTTTGTCGCTGCGATCTCCGGTCGACACTCCGGGCGCGGCGTTTCTTGTCCGGGACTTTGCTTGTCATGCTCTCCGGCGCAGCCCGGTCGCACAGAGATTTCGCTTTAGTCCCGGAGAAGAATCGCCGTCGTCTTGACCATTCGAGATGAGCGGCCATCTTCGGTGGCGAAGCAGTCGCGACAAAGAACATGCAATGCGGCCGGGTGCGATCACCCGCCTTGGAGACATGATGAGTAAGATTGACGTTGATATCTCGCAGCTGCCCGACACCACGGTTTCGCTGCGCGAAGCCTTCGGTATTGATTCCGACATGCGCGTGCCGGCCTACAGCAAGGGCGACGCCTATGTTCCGGACTTCGATTCGGACTACCTCTTCGACCGCGACACGACGCTCGCCATCGTCGCCGGCTTCGCGCATAACCGGCGCGTGATGATTTCGGGCTACCACGGCACGGGCAAATCGTCGCATATCGAGCAGGTCGCCGCGCGCCTCAACTGGCCCTGCGTGCGTATCAACCTCGACAGCCATGTCAGCCGTATCGACCTTGTCGGCAAGGATGCCATTGTCGTTAAGGACGGCATGCAGATCACCGAGTTCAAGGACGGCATCCTGCCCTGGGCCTACCAGCATAATGTCGCGCTCGTGTTCGACGAATACGATGCTGGGCGCCCGGACGTGATGTTCGTCATTCAGCGCGTGCTGGAATCGTCGGGTCGCCTGACGCTTCTCGACCAGAGCCGCGTCATCCGCCCGCATCCCGCCTTCCGCCTGTTTGCCACCGCCAACACCATCGGCCTCGGCGACACGACGGGCCTTTATCACGGCACGCAGCAGATCAACCAGGCGCAGATGGACCGCTGGTCGATCGTCTCGACGCTGAACTACCTGCCGCACGAGCAGGAAGTGAACATCGTCGCCGCCAAGGTCAAATCCTTCCGCACGACGGCCGGCCGCGAGACCGTTTCGAAGATGGTACGGGTTGCCGACCTGACGCGCGCTGCCTTCATGAACGGCGACCTGTCGACCGTGATGAGCCCGCGTACCGTCATCACCTGGGCTGAGAACGCCGAGATTTTCGGTGATGTCGCCTTCGCCTTCCGCGTCACGTTCCTCAACAAGTGCGACGAGCTTGAGCGTCCGCTGGTGGCCGAGCACTATCAGCGCGCCTTCGGCGTCGAGCTGAAGGAAAGCGCCGCCAACATCGTTCTCGAGGCCTAGAGCATTTCATGCTCGACATGATAGCTCGGAAAGACTGAAGTCATATGGCAGGTCGTGGAGACAATCTGAAGGGCAAGCCCGGCACGCAGGTCGATATGGAGCCGTTGCGCCGGGCGATCACCGGCTGCGTGCGCTCGATTGCCGGCGACGGCGAAGTCGAGGTGACGTTTGCCAACGAACGTCCGGGCATGAGCGGCGAGCGCATCCGCCTGCCAGAAATGTCGAAGCGGCCAACGCTGCATGAGCTTGCCGTTACCCGCGGGCTCGGCGATTCCATGGCGCTGCGTCTTGCCTGCCACGATGCGCGCGTTCATGCGACGATGGCGCCGCAGGGCACCGACGCCCGCACCATCTTCGATGCCGTCGAGCAGGCGCGCGTTGAATCGATCGGGACGTTGCGGATGGATGGCGTCGCCGCCAACATCTACTCCATGAATACCGAGAAATATGCCAAGGCGAACTTTGCCGGTGTCGAGCGTCAGGAAGATGCGCCGCTCGGCGAAGCCATGGCGATGATCATCCGCGAGAAGCTGACCGGCCAGAAGCCGCCGGAAAGCGCTGGAAAGGTGCTCGATCTCTGGCGTCCGTTCATCGAGGAAAAGACCGCCGGCGCTCTGGATGCGCTGCCGGCTGCGATCAACGACCAGCAGGCCTTTGCCCGCGCCATGCGCCACGTCCTCTCAGCCATGGAAATGGCCGAGGACTACGGCGACGACGAGACCGAGCAGAACGACGAGGACAGCACCTCCGAGGAAGACCAGCCACGCAGCGACGAGCAGGACCAGGACGAGGTCGACGAAGATGCCGGCGCTGACGCCGCGCCCGCTGAAGACAGCGAGCAGGCCGACGAGCAGATGGACGACGGCGAGATGGACGGCGCGGAGATTTCCGACGACGACATGACCGACGAGGGCGAGGACGATTCCGAAACGCCCGGCGAGACGCGCCGCCCGAACACTCCTTTCTCCGATTTCAACGAAAAGGTCGACTATCACGTCTTCACCGAGGATTTCGACGAGACCATCAGCGCGTCGGAGCTTTGCGATGCCTCCGAACTGGAGCGGTTGCGGGCGTTTCTCGACAAGCAGCTGGCCCATCTTCAGGGTGCCGTCGGACGCCTCGCCAATCGGATGCAGCGCCGCCTGATGGCGCAGCAGAACCGGTCGTGGGATTTCGACCTGGAAGAGGGCTATCTCGACCCCGCCCGCCTGACGCGGATGATCATCGACCCGATGCAGCCGCTGTCGTTCAAGATGGAACGCGACACGCAGTTCCGCGATACGGTGGTGACGCTGCTGATCGACAATTCCGGCTCGATGCGCGGACGGCCGATCACGGTTGCCGCCACTTGCGCCGATATCCTGGCGCGTACGCTGGAGCGCTGCGGCGTCAAGGTCGAGATCCTCGGCTTCACGACCAAGGCCTGGAAGGGCGGGCAGTCCCGCGAGACATGGCTTGCCGGCGGCAAGCCGCAGACGCCGGGCCGCCTCAACGACCTGCGCCACATTATCTACAAGTCGGCTGACGAGCCGCTACGCCGGGCGCGCAACAATCTCGGCCTGATGATGCGCGAAGGGTTGCTGAAGGAAAATATCGACGGCGAGGCGTTGATCTGGGCGCATAACCGGCTGCTGGCGCGGCGCGAGCAGCGCAAGATCCTGATGATGATCTCGGATGGTGCGCCCGTCGACGATTCGACGCTGTCGGTCAATCCGGGCAATTATCTGGAGCGCCACCTGCGCGCCGTCATCGAGCAGATCGAGACCCGTTCGCCTGTCGAACTTCTCGCCATCGGCATCGGCCACGACGTGACACGCTATTATCGTCGCGCCGTCACGATCGTCGATGCCGACGAACTGGCCGGCGCCATGACGGAGCAGCTGGCATCGCTGTTCGAAGACCAGACGCAGCTGCGCGGTAGCCGGCGGCGCCGGGCTGGCTGACAACGCGCCGCCGGTTTTCGCCGACGGCTGTTTCCTGATATCCGAGGGCCTGATGAAGCGACTTTCCCGCGTCTGCCTGCTGGCCGCGCTGCTGGCCGGCTGTGTGTCTGCCGGCGATCCCTCCGCCGGCGGACCTGCCGAGATCCGTGCCAGCAAGATATCCGCTTTTCGTTTTGGCTCGACGGTGACTAAATTCGGCGATCTCGAGTTTCTGGGCGGCCTTCAGATGACCTCGAGCAACGATCTGTTCGGTGCCGCCTCGGCCATCCGGCTGCGGCCAGACCACCGGCACTTCGTCTCCGTGCTCGATACCGGGCACTGGTGGACAGGCGCCATCGACCGTGATGCCGATGGCAAGCTGCAGGGCATCTCCGAGGCGGTCATCACGCCGATGATCGACCGGTTTGGCCAGATGCACGAAGGCAAGGGCGCAATGGATGCCGAGGGCGTTGCGCTGCGCGGCAACACCGTGCTTGTCAGCTACGAGCAGAACCACCGGGTCGACGTCTATCCCGATCCCGGCTTCGAGACGTCCAAGCCGTCGGGCTCGATCCCTATCCTCATGAACCGCAATGCGTTGCGCGGCAACCAGAGCCTCGAAGCGCTGATGATTGGCCCGCCGGGCAGCCCGCTTGCCGGCAATGCCGTACTGGTGACGGAACGCAGCCTCGACAAGGACGGCAACATGCTCGCCGCCATTCTCGACGGCCCCCTGAAAGGCCGCTTCACCGTCCGCCATTACGATGACTACGATGTCAGCGACGGGGTGTTCCTCCCGGACGGCGACCTGCTGCTTCTGGAACGGCGTTTCGACTTCGCCCACGGCATCGGCATGCGCCTGCGCCGCATTGTCGGCGGCGATATCAAGCCGGGTGCCGTAGTCGATGGAAAGGTGATCTTCGAGGCCAATGCCGACGAACAGATCGACAACATGGAAGGCATAGACGCCTTCCGCGCCGAAGACGGCACGATCCACCTGATCATGGTCTCCGACGACAATCACTCGATCCTGCAGCGCAACCTGATGCTGGAATTCCGGCTTCTGCGGTGAGGAACCGCTACCGGTTTCTCAGGGACAGTCCCTCAGCCCCGAACCGGCTGCGCCGGCTTCAGAACGTTCATGAGGGCGCCGTAGGGCAGCAGCATTACCAGGCCGACGATCAGCTTGACGGAGAAGTCACCGATGGCCCAGGAGATCCAGCGCGGCGCTTCGATCGTGAAGATGCCGAGGATCGGCGCCTGTTCGAGCGCGAATGGCGTGTTGTCGCCGAGGAACACGAAAAAGGCGGCGAAGGACAGAGAGAAGAACAGCACGGTATCGAGCAGAGAGCCCAGCAGGGAGCCAACCAGCGGCGCGCGCCACCACGCCTGGCGGCGCAAGCGGTTGAACAGCACGATGTCGAGCAGCTGGCCTGCCAGATAGGCAGCGCCCGAGGCAATGGCGATGCGCGGCACCGACGAGAAGAACGACATGGCGATACCGACGACGAAGCCGGCAAGCACGACGCGGCGCGCGATGGTCGGGCCGAACTGGCGGTTGGTGAGGTCCGTGACGAGAAAGGCGACCGGGTAGGTGAAGGCACCCCAGGTCAGGATGTCGCCGAGCTTGATGCCGGCAATCTCGCCGTTCAGCGGGAACTGGACGAGAAAATTGGACGCGACGACGACCAGCGTCATCAGGGCAACGTAGATCAGCAGAAAGCGCGGGTTGGGCATTTTTTTATCCTGGGTGATGCCACCAGTTGGAGGGAAGGACCGGTCAAAGCAAAGGCTTGAGCGGATATTATCCGTCAAGCCTTTGAAAGCACGTATAAAGTCAGATCAAGAAAGCTTAGGCAGCGGTCGCTGCAAGTTCTGCAGTCTTCTTGACGATCTGGCGACGAAGCAGGCGAGCGCGCTGGCTCAGCGTGGTTTCGTCGGACTTCAGAAGGAAGGCATCGAGGCCGCCACGGTGTTCGACAGTGCGGAGCGCCGCAGCCGAAACGCGTAGGCGATAACGCTGGCCGAGCGAATCGGAGATCAGCGTTACCTGGCACAGGTTCGGAAGGAACTTGCGCTTGGTCTTGTTGTTTGCGTGGCTGACATTGTTACCCGTCAGGACGGCCTTGCCGGTCAATTCGCACATGCGGGACATGGTACACCTATTTTATTTTTGTCTGCCATCGGAGAGCCTTGCCGGCAAAACCGGTTCCGCAATCCAACAGGCCATGATTGGAAAGTTGCGGTTCTATAGTCAGCGCAGCCTTGGCAGTCAAGCCAAACCTTGGCATTTCCCGCAATTCCGCCAAAAAGCTCGTGCTTGTTGGCATCGCAGACATCGTCACAAGTGTCTATATAGGGTACTACCACTCATATGAAGGCAATCACGATGTCATATCTCGGAAAATGGCTTCTCGTCTCCGTTATCGCCGGATCACTCCCGGCCATGGGTCATGCCGAGGACATGCGGCATGAAACCGAATACCGCGTGGCGCTGGCCGGGCTGCCGATCGCGCACGCCGATTTCAAGACCGAAGTCATCGACAAGCATTTCACCATCAAGGGCACGGTCAGTTCCTCGGGCCTCGCCGATCTTGTGACGACGATCTCGGCGCAAGCCGATGTTGCCGGTGTCGTGGGGCCGCGGAAGCTCGAGACATCGCGCTACACGCTCAATTACAAGAGCGGCCGCAAGCAGCACACCTATGACGTCCTTTACCGCGATGGCAACGTCACATCGTCGACCACGACGCCGGAGCCGCACCGGCCGCAGAACTGGATCCCGGTTGCCGAGGGAGACCTGCGCTCCGTTCTCGATCCGGTGTCGGGGCTGATTTTTCCGGCAAACACCAACGTCTGTGCGCAGACACTGCCGATCTACGACGGCGAGACGCGCATGAACCTGAAGCTGTCTCCGAAGGGCTCCAAGCCGTTTTCGACCGAGGGTTTCAAGGGCGACGCGATCGTTTGCGGCGTGCATTTCACAGCTCTCGGCGGCTACAAGAAGAGCCGTACCGATTTCGACTACCTGAGCAAGAGCAACGACATGGAGATCTGGTTTGCCAAGGCGGACGCCATGAAGGTATATGCTCCCGTCTACGTCCGCATCCCGACCAAGTACGGCACGGTGACAATCACGGCGGTCAAGTACGGCAGTTAACGGCACCTCCTCCGGCAGACACCGGCGCGGTGTCGCAAAGGGGGCAGAATGACATTGCGGGCAACGCTGATCGGTTTTTCGGCAATCCTGATGTGGTCCTTCCTGGCGCTGTTCACTGCCGCCTCCGGGACAATGCCGGCCTTCCAGCTTTCGGCCATCTGCTTTGCCATCGGCAGCATCCCGGGCATTGTGGTTCTGATCCTCAGGCCGGAGCGGATAAAGCTGCTGCGTCAGCCGGCGAAAGTGTGGATCACAGGCATTGCCGGGCTGTTCGGCTATCATTTTCTCTATTTCACGGCACTTAGAAATGCGCCGGCGGTCGAGGCCGGTCTCATCGCCTATCTCTGGCCGTTGCTCATCGTCGTCGGCTCGGCGCTGCTGCCGGGGGAACGGCTGCGCTGGTATCACATCGCAGGCGCCTTTGCCGGGCTCGCCGGGACGGTGCTGATCGTCGGGCGCAACGGGTTTCATTTCGATGCGGCCTATGGGCTCGGCTATGGCGCGGCCGTTCTCTGCGCTTTCACGTGGTCAGGCTATTCGTTGCTGACGCGGCGTTTCGATGCCGTCTCGACCGATGTCGTCACCGGCTTCTGCCTTGCGACGTCGATCCTGTCGCTGCTGTGCCATGTGGGGCTGGAAAGCACTGTCTGGCCGGAAACAGGCTTTCAATGGGCGGCGATAGCCGGTCTCGGGCTGTTGCCGGTCGGGGCTGCCTTCTACGCCTGGGATTATGGTGTCAAGAGCGGCGATATCCAGATCCTCGGTGCCGCCAGCTATGCGGCGCCGTTGCTGTCGACACTGATCCTGACGTTGTTCGGCTTTGCCGAGCCGAGGTGGGGAATTGTCGGTGCCTGCCTGCTGGTGACCGGCGGCGCCGTGCTTGCCGCCCATAAAATGATCCTGCGCCGTCCGCCAGCGCCGGATGTCGCCATTGCCGAATAGGAATCAGGCGTCCGAAGGCTTCCAGCCCGGAGGCGCCATTTCGAAGCTCGAAAATTCAAAGCCCGGGGCGACGGTGCAGCCGACCAGCGTGTAGTCGCCGGTTGTTTCCGCCGCCTGCCACCAGTCGGCGGGTACGATCGCCTGTGGCCGTTCGCCGCTCGCGAAATCTGTCCCGAGGACGATCGTCGTCTTGCCCTGGCCATTCTCCGAGATGTCGAGCGCCAAGGGAGCGCCGGCATAGTAATGCCAGACTTCGGCGGCATCCCGCACACGGTGCCAGTGAGAGCGCTCTCCGGACTGCAGCATGTAATAGATCGCCGTCGAATGACCGCGCGCCTCGCCTGTGCTGTCGCGGAAGGTCTGGACGTACCAGCCACCTTCCGGGTGGGGCTGCATGCCGAGTTCGCGGATGATGTCCTCCGGCCGCATCAGAAATTATCTTTCCGCTTGCGGATTTCGGTGAAGACTTCCTCGTTGGTGCGGCTTTCCATCAAAAGGTTGCGGCGGATGGCCGGATCGGCGGGGCGCAGGAACGGATTGGTTTCCTTCTCCAGCGCCAGCGTCGTCGGGATGGTGAACTTGCCCTCGGCGCGCATCGCCTCGATATCGGCCGCCCGGGCTTTCAGGCGCTCGTTGTCGGGATCGATGGTGAGCGCGAAACGGGCATTGGCCAGCGTGTATTCATGGCCGAAATAGACGGCGGTCTCGTCGGGCAGCACGGCAAGTTTCTGCAGCGAAGCCCACATGTCCGAGGCCGGGCGTTCGAAAAGACGACCGCAGCCGAGCGCGAACAGCGTATCTGCGGCAAACAGCAGCTTGTCGTCCTCGAAGTGGTAGCAGATATGTCCGGCTGTGTGGCCCGGCGTCTCGATGACGTTGACAGTGTGGCTGCCGAACTTGAAGCTGTCGCCGTCACCATAGGCGCGGTCGAGGCCGGGAATGGCGACCGCCTCGTTGAGCGGGCCGAAGATGAGACAGCCGAACTGCTCCTTCAGCGCCAGGTTGCCTTCGACATGGTCGGTGTGATGGTGGGTGGTGAAGATGTGGCTGATCTTCCAGCCACGGCGCCCCGCTGCTGCGGCAACGGCTGCTGCGTCCGGCGCATCGATGGAGGCGGTGAGGCCTGTCTCCGGATCGTGGACGAGAACGCCGTAATTGTCGGTGCGGCAGGTAAATACGTCGAGTTCCAAAGGCTGCATGGCTCAAATGTCCTAACTTTCGTCGGTCGACACGAATGTAGAGGCTGCGGCCTTGAAGTCCAACCGCCGGCTGATAAGATTTACCGTATGCATGCCGATATCGTCGACCTTCGCCAATTCTATCATTCCGAACTCGGCCGGCTGGCGGAGCAATCGATTGCCATGGCGCTGTCGTCGCTCTGGGCGCGATTGCCGGAGGAGCGGCTCGTCGGTCTCGGATATTCCGTGCCCTATCTCGACCGCTTTCGCGCCGATACCGAGCGGACCTTCGCGTTCATGCCGGCGGGGCAGGGGGCGGTGAACTGGCCGATGGGATCGGCGTCGTCGACGGCGCTGATCTTCGACGAAGAACTGCCTTTGCCCGATTCGTCGATCGACCGCGTCCTTCTGGTGCATTCGCTGGAATTTGCCGAAAGCCCGCGCGAGACGCTGAAAGAGCTTTGGCGGGTGCTGGCGCCCGGCGGGCGGCTGGTGATCGTGGTGCCGAACCGGCGTGGCGTCTGGGCGCGGATGGAACATACGCCATTCGGCTCGGGCCGGCCCTATTCGCGCGGCCAGCTGACGGCGCTGTTGCGCGAGACGAACTTCACGCCGGGAGCGACCGCCGAAGCGCTGTTCTTCCCGCCTTCCAAGCTGCGTGCGGTGCTCAGGCTGCGCCGGGCCTTCGAGCGTATCGGCAGGACGCTGTGGCCGGCCTTCTCCGGCGTCATCATCGTCGAGGCGCAGAAACGGCTTTACCAGGGCCTGCCGGTTGCGGTGCGCGCTTCGCGACGTGTGTTCGTGCCCGTGCTGGCGCCGCGCGGCGTGCCCACCACGCGTGAGGAAACCCAGCCGAAGCGCTGAGTGTTGCCGGCTTCCTGCTCGACAAAATCGTCATTCCGGATTAATGCCACGGGATGTTTGAAGCCGGATATGCCGGCCCTTGTCCAAGGTCGATCCCATGAGCAGCGAAATCAGCAAGCCCGTCCCGCGTCCCGGTATTCTCGACATCGCTGCCTATGTGCCGGGCAAGGAAGGTGCGCCGGGTCTTTCCCGCGTGTTCAAGCTGTCCTCCAACGAGACGCCGCTCGGTGCCAGCCCCAAGGCCATCGCCGCCTTCAAGGCTGCCGCCGACGAGCTGGAACGTTATCCGGACGGCCAGGCATTGGCGCTGCGGCAGGCCATCGCCGACGTCAACGGGCTCAATCCGGCGAATATCCTCTGCGGCAACGGTTCCGACGAACTGCTCGGCCTGCTCTGCCACGTCTACCTGGCACCGGGCGACGAGGCCGTCATCACCGAACACGGGTTCCTCGTCTACAAGATCCAGATCATGGGCGCCGGGGCGACGCCTGTTACGGTCAAGGAAAAGGACTGCACTGTCGACGTCGACGCGATCCTTGCCGCCGTCACCGACCGGACGCGGATGGTGTTTATCGCCAATCCCGGCAATCCGACAGGCACCTACGTGCCCGTCAACGACATCAGGCGCCTGCACGCGGCTTTGCCGAAGAACGTGATCCTCGTGCTCGACGCCGCCTACGCCGAATATGTCCGCCGCAACGACTACGAGGCCGGCATCGAACTGGTCTCGGCAAATTCCAATGTCGTCATGACCCGCACCTTCTCCAAGGCCTACGGCCTGGCGGCGCTTCGCGTCGGCTGGATGTTCGGCCCGGCGGAGATCGTCGATGCGCTGAACCGTATTCGCGGACCGTTCAACATGAATGCCCCTGCAATCGCCGCCGGAGCCGCTGCCATGCGCGACCAGGCGTTCGTCGAGACGGCGGTCACCTACAATCTGCTGTGGCTGGACAAGCTGACTGCGGCGTTTGAAGCCATCGGGCTTAAGGTCACGCCATCGGTTGCCAATTTCGTTCTCATCCACTTCCCGGATGTGGACGGCAAGCGGGCCGCCGATGCCGACGAGTTGCTGGCCAGCCGGGGCTATATCCTGCGTGCCGTGCGCGGCTACGGCTTCACCAATTCGTTGCGGATGAGCATCGGCACGGAAGAGGCCAATCGCGGTGTCATCGAGACACTCGGCGAATTCATGGGACGCAAGGCATGAGCGATGTCCAGTTCGACCGGATCGCGCTGATCGGCATCGGACTGATCGGCTCGTCTCTCGCCCATGACATCCGTGGGCTCGGTCTTGCCCGTGAGGTCGTCATCGCGACGCGCGGCGCAGAGACGCTGAAGCGGGCCGAGGAACTGCGACTGGGCGACCGCTACACGCTGTCGTCGGGCGAGGCCGTCAAGGGTGCCGATCTCGTCATCGTCTCGGTGCCTGTGGGCTCCTCGGAGAGTGTCGCCATCGAGATTGCCCCGTATCTGAAGCAGGGTGCCATCGTCACCGATGTCGGTTCGACCAAGGCCTCGGTCATCGCGCAGATGCAACCGCATATTCCGGAGGGCGTGCATTTCATTCCGGGCCACCCCCTCGCAGGCACGGAAAAATCGGGGCCCGACGCGGGTTTTGCTGGTCTTTTCCGGGGACGCTGGTGCATTTTCACGCCTGTCGAAGGCACGGACGAGACGGCGCTGAAGGTGCTGCGGCATTTCTGGGAGACACTTGGTTCCCGTGTCGACGAAATGGACGCTGAACACCATGACAAGGTGCTGGCCATCGTCAGCCACCTGCCGCACCTGATTGCCTACAACATCGTCGGGACGGCAGCCGATCTCGAGACGGTGACGCAGTCGGAAGTGATCAAATATTCCGCCTCCGGCTTTCGCGACTTTACCCGCCTGGCAGCTTCCGATCCCACCATGTGGCGCGATGTCTGCCTGCACAACAAGGATGCGATCCTCGAGATGCTGGCGCGGTTTTCCGAAGATCTCGCCTATCTGCAGCGGGCGATCCGCTGGGGCGAGGGCGACAAGATCATGGAACTCTTCACCCGCACCCGCGCCGTCCGCCGCTCCATCATCGAGGCCGGCCAGGATGTCGACGCCCCCGATTTCGGCCGACACGCGCTCGATCCGAAAGCGCCGTGACGCTCGGTCTCAAGGCGTACCGCCTCAGATCGGCGGGATCTTGCCGACCGGGATGAAGCCGCTGAGCGTGACCGCGCCGTGATCGACGGTGAGATCGACGGACACCTTGTCCTCGCCGGCGGCGAGCGCCTTCAGCAGCTTGCCGGCCATGTCCACCGTCTGCTTGGCGGCAGGGATCGCCTGCTTGATGCTGTCGCGCCAATGGCTGATCTGCTGGATCTCCAGCTTGAACTGGCCGGACAGAAAGCCGTCGTCGTCGAAGGAGAACGGCCCTGACAGGGTCATGATACGGCCGTCGCCGATGTCGGTCGTTACCTTGCGCAGGATACCCGATGCGCCAAACAGGCCGCGCCCGTCCTTTTCGCTGCCGTCGAGCAGCCCCGCCTTGCCGGTCAGCGTCACATCGATCTCGGCCGCGAGCGCCGGAAGCTGCGGGAAATCCTTGATGATGGCGTTGGAGTTCTTCACCTCGAAGACGGCTTCGAGGTCTTCACCGTTCTGGCGGACATGGATCTCCGTCTTGTCGGCCGTAAAATTCACCGTCTGGCCGGTTGCCGAGGAGACGACGGCGGTCTTGAGGCCGTTGATCGTGGTGGCGCCCTGCTCGATGCCGTTGCCCCGGGTGACCATGGTGGATTGTAGCGCTGCCCATTCGGAGGAGATGGTCAGTCCCTGCGAGGTTCGGATCTCTGCCGGGGAATTCAGCTGCCACTCGATGTTGCCGGGCGCGTAGACGTGAGCCGAGGCGCTGAGGTCGTCGAAGGTGGCGGACACACCCCGTGTGTGGTCGTCGACCTGGACCTTGGAGCAGGTCAGGCCGATGCGGAAGGGAAAGCCCTGCTGGTCGAGGTCCGTACACTGGCCGGTAAAGCCTGCCGCATCCTGTTTGCCCAGCGCCCGCAGGACATTGGTCTTCAGCGCCGAGGCGGCATAGAACCAGCCGGCGGTGTAGACTGCGGCCAGCAGGACGATGATCCCCAAAAGGATGAACATCCCCCGGAAGCCTCTGCCGGATCGCTCGCTCTGGCTTGACGCTGACATGATGTTCTCCAATGGTGCACAGCAATGCTGATGTGAGTATGGCTTTGGATATGGACGAATTTTGGGTGTTTGGCTACGGATCGCTCATGTGGAATCCGGGTTTCGCCTTTTTGGAACAAGCGGATGCCGTCATTTTCGGTTATCGCCGTTCGCTCTGCGTTTATTCCTGGGTGCATCGTGGCAGCGAGGCCAGCCCCGGGTTGGTGCTCGGCCTCGACCGTGGCGGGGCCTGCCGTGGCGTGGCGTTCCGGGTGGCGGACGCGGACAGGGATGCAGTGCTTTCCTACCTCAGGGAGCGGGAACTGGTGACCAGGGTCTACCTCGAGCGCCTCGCTCCGATCCGGCTTGCAGACGGCCGCCGGGTGACCGCTGTGGCTTATGTGGTCGACCGCCATCACAGGCAATATGCCGGCGCGCTCGATCCGCTGACAGCTGCCCGCATCGTCGATGTCTCCGTCGGCCAGTCCGGGCCAAACGATGCCTATGTGTTCAATACGCTCACCCATCTCCGCGAGGCTGGCATCCGCGATGCCTGGCTCGAGAGCGTCAATGAAGAAGTGTTGCGGTTGCGAGGCGCTGCCTGAGCTCAGCCGCTGGCCTCTGCCGACGGGGAACTGCGCAGGATTGCCAGTCTTTCGATGGCCGTCGGCGGTAGCGGCAGGTCCGGATTGCGGGCCACGGTTTCCTGCAGCAGTTCGTCGCTGGCAGCCTCGGTCACCTTGATCAGGTGAGCGAAAAAGGCATCGGGGTCCATACCCGGCTGGATCGGGGGCAGGATGCGGACCTTGAAATGGCCGGGATAGCGACGAAAATCGCGGCGTGGCCAGAACAGTCCGGGGTGCATGGCGACCGCCACCACCGGCACATCGAGATCGCGGTACATGCGCGCAATGCCGTATTTGTAGACGGGCTCGGCACCGGGCGGGCGGCGCGTGCCCTCGGGGTAGATGATCAGCTGTCGGCCTGCCGCCAGAACCTCGCGCGTGCGCCTGAGGACCTCGACCATCACCTTGCCACGGGCGCCGCGATTGACCGGGATCATCTGCTGCTTCTTGGCATACCAGCCGAACAGCGGGATCCATAAAAGCTCGCGCTTCAGGATATAGACGGGATCGTCGAGGTAGGGGAGCAGCGCAAACGTATCCCAGAAAGACTGGTGTTTCGGCGCAAACATGTAGCCGCCCTTCGGAATGTTCTCGAGACCCTCGATCTCGAAGGTGGTGCCGACGATCTTCTCCATCAGCCAGACGCTGGATGTGGCCCAGGCCTTGGGAATGGCGTAGCCGGCCTTGCGCGGCATCATGAAATAGATGGGCGAAAGCACGATCATCCGGATGATCAGGTTCAGATAGAAGGCGGCATTGAAGAGGATCGAACGAACGGTGATCATGAAGCTGTCCCGACACGCCTGGTGACGGCGCCTGATCCCGTGCCTACACGATATCGATCTCAATAAAAAGACGGCAGGCGCCGATGCTAGCCCTTGTGCTGCGCGTCGTCCTGCTCCTGCGAGCGAAGGCCTGCAGGGCGGGCAAAACCGAACAGGTTGCGGCCACCGGTCAACAGTACCTTGGCATATTCGGAGAGCATGGTGCGAAGCGCATTCGGGTCGGTAAACCAGGCCTTGGTCTTCAGGTCCGAGTTGACGACGGGATAGGGAATGAAATCCATTTCCGGGTCGGCATAGCGCAGTTCCGCTATGCTGCGCGGCATGTGGTAGTTGTTGGTGACCACCAGCACGCTCTTGTAGCCCTTGGCATGGATCCACTTCACCGTTTCGCTGGCATTGCCGATCGTGTCGATGGCGTCGTAGCCGATATCGACACAGCAGGCGAAAAGATCCGGCGGCGTCTGTGTCGCCTTGGCGATCTGCTTGCGGGTCGTGGCGGGATAGGCGCCCGATATCAGGAGCCGGTTGCCGGCGCCGCTGCGCAGAAGCTCGATCGCCTGGTCGATGCGCTGGTAGCCACCGGTAAGCACGACGATGGCGTCGGCCTTTGGATCAAGTGGCGGCCGTAGGGTGGTGACCGAATCAGCAAAGCGCAGGAAGCCACCGAAAAGGATGGCGCCGGCAAGAATGGTGGCAAAGCCCGTCCAACGCATAATCCGACGGAAAACGCTGCGGCGCGGGGGATTTTCACCACCTGCTACCTGCCGCATCGTCGCCGGATCGAGCGTGTTTCGTGTCATCTGTTCCATGGTTGCCAAACGTCAGTTCCGCCAGACTAGGGCTGTGTCCGGGCCGTTTGATGGCAGATCAGTCATAGTTTTAAGCTCAGGTCGCATTATCGCTCCTGCTCGGGTCCGATCGGATCTGGTCGATCTCGTATATGGTTCGCATCACCGTAAACCGCGCGGTGACCGTCGTCAGCAGTGCGATGATTACCATCGTCGCGAAAATGCCGAGATAGCCGAGTGCGCCGACCGAGAAGGTGCCGAACAGTGCCGTCGCCTGGTCGGTCTGCGGGGTGGCGATCGTGTGGCTCTGCAGCAAGCCTGCGGCGGCAAAGAAAAGCGCCGCCAAGGCACTGCCGACCGCGGAGCCCTTGAAGCTGATTTTCAGGAAATGCTTCTGGAATTCCTTGGCTACGAAAGCGCTTTCGGCGCCGACGAAATGCAGCACCTCGACGATGTGACGATTGCCGGACAGTGCGCCCCGTGTGGCAAAGACCACCGTCAGCACCATAGCCGTGAACACCAGCAGCAGGATGCCGGTACCGATCATGACCGTGGTGTGGGCCATCGACACCAGCCGGTCGACCCAGGTGCGGTGGTCGTCGAGCGAGGCCTGCGGGATCGCGTCCTTCAGCAATGCGCGCATCGCCTCGAAATCCGGCGGGTGGGTTTCGTCGATGGTGACGATGACCAGCCGGGGCACGGGCAGTTCCTTGAGATCGAGGCCCGAGCCGAGCCACGGCTCCAGCAGGCGGGCGGTCGCGGCCTCGTCGACGATCTGCCCGGTCTTGGTGCCGACAAAGGTCATGGCGATATCGCGGGCCTTGACCAGCGCCTTCTCCATGTCGAGGTCGTCGTCAGGCTTGATCTGGATCGTGATTTCGCGGGCGATCTGGCTTTCCCAACTGGCAGCCGTTGAGCGTACCATGCTGACGGCGCCGAGTGTCAGGCAGGCGAGGAAAGCCATGATGGCAATCACCACCATCAGCGCATTGCCCTGGATGTTCGAGGACGGAACGATCGGCCCAGTCGGGCGCACGCGCATTGCCGGCCGCCTCGTTTCGGCTGGCGTCTGCGCGTCCGGACGCGCCTGCTTGCTGGGGACATCAGGTTCAATCATAGATGTCGAGATGCCCCTCGGAGAGGATCATGCGTCGCGCTTCGACCTGGTCCATCAGCGTCAGGTCATGGGTGGCGATGACGACGGCGGTGCCGAGCCGGTTCAACTCGAGGAAGAGATTGAGCAGCCGGCGGGCCATCGGCGGATCGACATTGCCAGTGGGCTCGTCTGCGAGCAGGATTTCCGGTCGGTCGATCAGTGCGCGGGCGATGGCGGCACGTTGCTTTTCGCCGCCGGACAGAACTGGCGGCAGCACGTTTATACGCTCGCCGAGGCCGACCCATTTCAGCAATTCGAGCACATCGTTGCGATAGGAGCTCTCGTCCTTGCCGCGGACCCTCAAGGGCAGGGCCACGTTCTCATAGGTGGTGAGATGGTCGAGCAGGCGGAAATCCTGGAAAACGATCCCGACTCGCCGACGCAGCAGCGGCAGCTCGCTATGGGGAATGGCGGAAATGTCCCGGCCGAACATGCGGATCAGGCCGCGTGTGGGCTGCAGCGACATGAAGAGAAGACGCAAAAGCGTCGTCTTGCCGGCGCCCGAGGGGCCGGTCAGGAACTGGAAGGACTTTTTCGGAATGTCGAAGGTCATGTCCCGGAGAATCTCCGGGCCCATGCCGTAACGCAAACCGACGTTTTCAAAATGAATCAACGGGCAGCCCAGTCTTCCGCGGTTTCGATCGCTGACTTGTTAACCAACAGGGTTAACGGACCGTAAAGTTTGCCGGCCCCAAGCTGCTTCGGCGACCATCTTTGCGAAGCATTAACCATTCAAATTTACTTCTAGGTGGGATTCCTTTCAATGGCCCGTTTGCCGGCGCCGATGAAACGATGTGGATCACCACAGAGGACGTCACCATGGGCGCATTTCGCAATCGCCACCATCAGACGGGACTGGCTTATGATCTGATCCCGCCCGAGGCGCAACAGCCAACGCGATCACTTCGCCGTTTCGAGCGGTCGGACGATATCGTCGACGCCGAATTCGTCATCGTCCAGCCGGGCCGTAGCAACAATTTTTCGGCCCGCAGCGGTAACGACAATCACAGGCGCCATCATCCGCAGCCGCGCAAGGGCATGGCATCTGCCGCTCTCCTGTCGGCGGGCGTCTATTTCATGCGCGCCGGCGAAAGCTGGCTGCAACGGGCGTCCGGTCGCAGCTTCGCGGTGTTGATCGTGGCGCTTTTCGTGCTGGTGTTCGGTCTGGTCGGCGGTTTTTCGGGCCTGGCGGAAGCGCCGGTGCGGGTCCCGCCGATCGCTGCAGCACCCTTGCAGTTCACCCATGTCTCGCTGACGCCGCGCGATGCCAACGGCATGCATATCCTCGTACTCAACGGCATCATCGACAATGTCACCGCCGCCGGTCGCTCCTTGCCGGAAATCCGGGCCGATCTCTATGATGGCGACCAGTTGCTGGCGAGCGTGATGATTGCGCCACCCAGCGAGCGGATCGGCGGAGGCGAGAGCCGTGGCTTTTCGGCGCGATTGCCGCACCAAGGCGAAAAAATGCCAGAGGTTCGGCTTTCCTTTGTCCAGGCGGGTGCCGACGGGCGGTGATTGTGCTAACGGCTGTTGCTCCAACCGGCGGGCCTTCCGCCGATGATGCCCAGGGAGCCTGCCGACCATGCCAGTCGTTCGCGGAAAAAACATCGAGCCGCTTTTCACCGCCGCGCAGATTGCCGCACGCAATCTCGAACTGGCCGCCGAGATCGCCAAGGGACCGACCAAGGACCTGCTGGTCATTGCCATCCTCAAGGGCTCATTCATCTTCGCCGCCGACCTGCTGCGGGCGCTGCACGATACCGGGCTGGCGCCCGAGGTCGAGTTCGTCACCCTCTCCAGCTACGGCACCGGAACGGTGTCGCAGGGTGTCAGGATCGTCAAGGATATCGACAGCGACGTGCGCGACCGGGACGTGCTGCTGATCGACGACATCCTCGAATCCGGCCGGACGCTGCGGTTCGCCAAGGAAATGCTTTATGAGCGTGGCGCCAGAAATGTTTCGGTGGCTGTGCTGCTCGACAAGAGCGTCAAGCGCCAGGAAAAGATCGAGGCCGAGTATGTCGGCTTCGAATGCCCGGATTATTTCGTTGTCGGATACGGCATGGACGTCGCCTATGCCTTCCGCGAATTGCCTTTCGTCGGTGTCGTTACCGGCGACGCCTGAGCCATTTCGGGGCGCCTGTCACAGACGCCTTGTTAACCATGCGACCGGTTCTTCGGCGTGCCGTTTACCGATCGCAAAGGAAAGTCTGGTGATTTCGCTGCCAGGGACATGACCGTCCGACGGAGCGATGCACATGGCAAGAATTCTAATCACCGAAGACGAAGATTCGCTGCGCCGGTTCGTCGCTCGCGCGTTGCGCATGGACGGTCACGAAACGGAAGAAGCGGCCGATGGCGCCGAGGGACTGGAGAAGCTGCAGGGCGGCGGCTTCGATCTTTTGCTGTCGGATATCCGCATGCCCGTGATGGATGGCATAGAGCTGGCGCACCAGGCGTCTTCGCACTGGCCGGACATGAAGATCCTGCTGATGACCGGCTATGCCGAACAGCGCGAACGCGCCGACGACCTCATGGAAAAGATCGTTGACGTTGTCTCCAAGCCCTTTGCCCTGCCGGACATCCGCAAGGCCGTTGCGCTGGCGCTTGCCGCCTGACGCCACGCCTCGCCACCCCCGAGGCCGATATCGGTTCGCATGGTGAGGGTCGCGTCTTCTACTGGATGTCGAGCAGCCGCTCCAGATAGCGCCGTTCTTCTTCCTGGGTCGGATTGTTGCCGAGTCGCTGGCGGATCGCGTCGAGGATTTCGCGGGCCCTCTGGGCGTCGATCTGGTCCGGGATCTTGGTGTTGCCGTCGTCGAGCGGACCGTTGCCGTCTGCCGTGGCGCGCCCAAGCGGATCCCGGCCTCCCGGATTGCCCGGACCCTGGCCCTGCTGCTGCCCTTGGCCTTGTCCCTGCTGCGCCTGCATCATCTGGTTGAGCATGTCGCGGGCACCCTGGCGTAGCGCTTCCAGAGCGCGGCCCTGGCCCTGCGTCGCCTTCTCGCCATCGCCCTTGCCGAGCGCGCCGCCGGCGCCTTGCATTTCCCGCTGTGCCTGGCCAAAGCCCGGGCCCGGCTTGACGCCCATCTCCCCGAGACCCTTCTGCAATTCGCCGAGCTGCTTTTCCAGAGTGTTCTGCTGCTCCTTCAAGGCCTTCAGTGCATCGCGCAGCTGGTCTTCCGTCATGTCGTCTTCCGGCGACTGCGCCTTCTGCTGGCCTTGGCCCTGCTGCGGATCCTGCGGTTGCTGCCCCTGCTGCGGCTGCTCTTGTCCCGGCGGCTGCTGCCCCTGCGGGCCTGGCATCGGCTGGGCAAAGGGGTCCATATCCTCGTTCGGATCGCCGCTCTGCATCTTGTTGCGCATGGCCTGGTCGAGCTTGAAGGTCTTGTCCATCAGCTTCTGCTGCTCGCGCAGGATCTGGCCGAGCTTGTCCATCTGCTGGCGGCCCTTGCTGTCGTCCTTGCCTTGCTGTTGCTGTCCCTGCTGCGGTCGGCCTGCCTGCATGTTATTCATCATCCGCTGCAGTTCGGACAGCATCTGTTGGGCCGCATCGCGGTTGCCGGAGCGGGCAAGGTTCTCGATCTGGTCCATCATCCGCTCGAGATCCTGCTGGCGCAAAACCCTCGCATTCTTCTGGTTCGGCTGGTTTGGCGCGTTCTGCATGCGCTGCGCCAGCTCCTTCATGTAGCCGTCCATTGCCTTGCGCAATTCGTCGGTGAGCTTCTTGATCTCCGAATCCGGAGCGTTGCGCTGCAGCGCCTCCGAGAGTTTCTGCTGGGCGTCGCGCAATTGCTTCTCGGCATCCGAAAGCTGTCCGTCCTCCATGCCGAGCGCGATCTGCCAGAGATAGTCGGCGGTATCCTTCAGAGACGCATCGTCATGGGCAAGCCGCATGCGTGCCTGCGCCGATTGCAGCAGCAGGTAGTGGGTGAGGTTCGGCACGGTCTCGTCGGCGCGGATCGTCAGCGCTTCGTTCAGCTGGATCGCATCCGGCATCTTGCGGGTGTCGAGCGCGAACACCTGCCGTTGCTCGGCGACGGCACCGGCCAGCGGTTCGTTGAAGTTGCGGGCCGGCATGGTCATCTCGTGCGGCGGGCTGCGACCGGTCTGGCCGGCGCCATCGCGGGCAACAAGCGTGATCCGGACGCGCTTTCCGGCCAGCGGATCCTGGGTCAGGTCGTGGCTGCCGAGCCCCTTGACGTCCTTGCGGTTGCGGCGGGAAAACTCGAACTTGTAGTCCGGCACCGCATAGAGCGGCGTTGCCTGCGGGTCGGCATCGACGGGTACGATTTCAGCGTGGGCTTCGTCCACGCCGTAGTCGTCCTTCGCCTTGAAGCCGATTTCGAGGGCCCCGTTGACGGTCGCGTGCGGCAATCCGTCGAAGACGATTTCCGGCGGCTTGTCGGCGAGCACGTTGAACGCCCATTGCCGGCCGTTGACCGAGAGCGTGCCGCCCTTGTCGAGCTTCATCTGATGGGTCCGCGCCGCGGCTTCGGTGGCATCGGCAGCGGCAGGCGGCGTTTGAGCCGTGGGCGAACCCGCCTTGGCAGCCGGCGCATCCTCCTGCAAGGCGACCTCGGTCCCGCTCTTGCTACCGGTGTCCTGGAACAGCACCGTTTCGCTGCCGGCACCGCCGGTAACGCGGACGGTCAGTTCGGAAAATTGCGGGACGGAGATCGCGCCGGCGGCAGTGGCTGCCGTGCCCGTCAGGTAGACGGGCGGCTGGCCTGTGTAGGCGGGCGGGGTCACCCAGGCGTCGATGCGCAGGTCGGGGGCGTTGGTTGACGCCAGAGGGTGGTCGAAGGCGTCGCCCAGCGTGCCGGCGCTGTTCGACATCGAATAGCCGAAGGCCACCGCCAGCAGCAGGGCCGGGAGGGCACGCAACGCATAGGGGTCGTGGCGGGCGATATCGGGGCGCGGCAGGCCGGCATCGAGGGATGCGATCCGTTCCGCCATGCGTGTCTGGTGCTCGCGCCAGAGGGCTCGCGCGAATGGCGTCTCGAAGGCAGGTTCGTCCTCCTGCACCGCGACCGGCTGATGCGACAGGCCGTTGCGCTCTTCGAGCAACCGGTCGGCATCGAGAGCGGTCGGCCAGCGCAGGCGGCGGAATGGAATGAAGGAGGCGACGAGCGCGATGATGAAGATGCCCAGCAGCGCCAGCCTCGGGACAGTCGGCAAGATACGGAAGAGACCGAACCATGAGGCGGAGACATAGAGGGCAGCCACTGATGCCAAGGGCAGCAACATCGGCAGCAACTGCTCGGAGACGAGTACCGCTCTTGCCAGGAAACGCTTGGTCGCGACCAGGCGTGCGAGCGCCGGCCGGGAGGCAAAAGCGCCTTTCCTATCTTTGCTGGCATTGGTCATCGGTTCGCTGTTCCCCGAACTGGTGTTGCTGGCCGACGCTTATCCCCGGGGCGAAGATTTGCTCCGGCGACCCTGCGCCGCCTGAAAACGCCCCACATCGTCATCGCCGTTCCCAGCAGGCAGCGCCCATGGTCCAGCGCCTCCGAGGAAGCAGCGCTTGCGGAAGGATAGCATTCTTTGTGGCGAAGACGAGGGCGTGCAACGACAAAGCCGGTTTTTCCATGCGTCTTTGCTTTAATTCGAAGAAGGGATCAGGCAAGCCAGGCCGGCAGGGAATCGAGGTTGATCAAGTCCTGATAGGTCTGGCGCGGTCTGACGACATGGAATTCGTCGCCCTTGACCAGCACTTCGGGCACCAGCAGCCGGCTATTGTAGGTGCCGGCCTGCACGGCACCGTAGGCACCGCCGGAGGAAACGGCCAGCAGGTCGCCGGGCTTCGGCATGCTCATCTCGCGGTCGAGCGCCAGGTAGTCGCCGGTCTCGCAGACTGGGCCGACGACATCGGCCTTGATGCGCGGCGCGCTGGCGGCGGTGACGACGACCGGGCGGATCTCGTGATAGGCCTCGTAGAGCGTCGGGCGAATGAGGTCGTTCATGGCGGCATCGACGACGACGAAGCTCTTTTCGCCGCCATCCTTCACATAGATCACCTCGGTGACGAGGATGCCGGCATTGCCGACCAGCAGGCGGCCCGGCTCGGTGACGATACGGCAGTTCAGCTGGCTCAGCTCGTTCCTGACGATCTCGGCATAGGCGTCCGGCGATGGCGGCGGATTGTTGTCGTCATGGTAGGGAATGCCGAGCCCGCCGCCGACGTCGACGTGGTGGATGGCATGGCCTTCGCCACGCAGCGTCTCGACGAGTTCGCGAAGCAGCTTGAAGGCCGCCTGGAAGGGCTGCAGCTCGGTGATCTGGCTGCCGATATGCATGTCGATGCCAGTCACCTCGATGCCCGGCAGGGTGGCTGCGCGGGCATAGACGGCGCGGGCACGCTCATAGGAGATGCCGAACTTGTTTTCCTTCTTGCCCGTCGAAATCTTCGCATGGGTGCGGGCGTCGACATCGGGATTGATGCGGAAGGAGACTGGCGCCCTTTTTCCGGCGCGGACGGCGCGCTGGTTCAGGACTTCCAGTTCCGGCTCGGATTCGACGTTGAAACAGTAGATGCCGGCCTCGAGAGCTGCATCCATCTCAGGCGCGGTCTTGCCGACGCCGGAAAACATGATGCGTTCCGCCGGAATGCCGGCGGCCAGCGCCCGTGTGAGCTCGCCGAGGGATACCACATCGACGCCAGCACCGAGGCGGCCCAGCGTCTTCAGCACCGCCTGGTTGGAATTGGCCTTCATCGCGTAGCAGACCATGGCATCGACGCCGTGGAAGGCTTCCGAAAACACCCGGTAATGCCGCTCGAGCGTCGCCGTGGAGTAACAGTAGAAAGGCGTGCCAACCGTCTCGGCGATCTTCGAAACGGCAACGTCCTCGGCGTAGAGAACGCCGTCGCGATACTGGAAATGGTTCACGGCGGTTGCCTGTTCTAAAGAAGCGGATCGAGGATGAAAGGCTTGTCGGCCGTACCCGGTTGCTTGGTCGGCTTCGAGGTGTCGCCGCCCTTGGTGGCGTTGACGCTCGGCGGATCGAGATCGCCCTTGCGGCCGCACGCAACGGTGGCGAGACCCATGAGCGAAAGCACGAGGGTCATGCGGATGATGTGCGGCACGTTGATTTGCATCGATTTCCTCTTGAGGCGCGGCGTCGGGCAGGCAGACCTTCATAGCGAAGTTTCAGCGCCTTGTGCACCCTGATTGTTGCGTTGCGGCTTGCAGCCCGTGCAGTCAGTTGCGGGCGCGCCAGTAGGCGATCTGCTTGCGGACTTCGGAGGGCGCGGTTCCGCCGAAGCTCTTGCGGCTGGCAACCGAGGCTTCGACGGTCAGAACGTCGAAAATCTCGGCCGTAATCGCCGCGTTCAGGGCCTTGAGGTCGTCGAGCGAAAGTTCCGCCAGTTCGCAGCCCTTGCTTTCCGCCAGCGCCACGGCGTGGCCAGTGACGTGGTGGGCGTCGCGGAACGGCAGTCCGGCCTCGCGGACCAGCCAGTCGGCAAGATCGGTGGCCGTCGAATAGCCGGAGCCAGCGGCAGCCTTCATGCGCGCGACGTTGACGGTCATGTCACGGACCATGCCGGTCATGGCGGCAATGGCCAGTTCTAGGCTCTCGGCGGCGTCGAAGACCTGTTCCTTGTCTTCCTGCATGTCCTTCGAATAGGCGAGCGGCAGGCCCTTCATGATCGTCAGCAGGGCTACCAGCGAGCCGTTGATGCGGCCGGTCTTGGCGCGCACCAGTTCTGCGGCATCGGGGTTCTTCTTCTGCGGCATGATCGACGAGCCCGTGGAAAAGGCGTCGGATAGGCGCACAAAGCCGAATTGCGGCGTCGACCAGATGACAATTTCTTCCGCCAGACGCGACAGGTGCATGCCGGCGATGGCGGCAATCGACAGGAATTCCAGCGCGAAGTCGCGGTCCGATACGGTGTCGATCGAATTGCGGGTCGGCTCGCGGAAGCCGAGTGCCTTGGCTGTCATGTGGCGGTCGATCTGGAAGCCGGTGCCGGCCAGCGCCGCCGCCCCGATAGGTGATTCGTCCATGTGCTCGATGGCGTGGCGAACGCGCGAGCGGTCACGGCCGAACATCTCGACATAGGCCATGCAGTGGTGACCGAATGTCACAGGCTGTGCGGTCTGCAGATGAGTGAAGCCGGGCATGACGGTATCGGCATGCTCTTCGGCGCGGTCGAGGAAGGCGGCGATCAGGCCGGTCAGCGCCTGTTCGCAGCGCTGCAACTCTTCCTTCACCCAGAGACGGAAGTCGAGCGCGACCTGGTCGTTGCGCGAACGGGCGGTGTGAAGCCTGCCGGCAGCGGGGCCGATCAATGTCGCAAGCCGGGCCTCGATGTTCATGTGGATGTCTTCGAGCTTGCGGGAAAATTCGAAATTGCCGCTCTCGATTTCTGACATGATCGTGTTCAGGCCGTGAACGATCTTGTCTTTGTCCTCCGTCGAAATGATGCCTTGATGAGCAAGCATCGTGGCGTGGGCGACAGAACCGCGGATGTCCTGCGCAAACAGCTTCTTGTCGAAACCGATGGATGCATTTATCTCCTCCATGATGGCGGCGGGACCGGACGCGAAACGTCCGCCCCACATCTGGTTGGAGGCGCTGGTGTCGTTGGTGTCGTCAGCCATGAGATGCCTATCTGGAGAACGAAATGACAGCAAAGAAGCCGTTCGGTCTGCCGTCTTTGAAATTGGTCCTGATCGCAGCCGTTGCCGGCGTCGTCGCGGGTGCGGCAGCGGTATACGTGAAGCAGGCGGGGTCTGGCAATGGGACGACCGAAACCGCTGACGCCGGCGACTGCCAGCCGGCCAAGGCCAAGGGCGCTGCGCTGACACCCTTCACCAAGGGCCAGGTCGCGGCCATGGTCGGAGCCCAGCAGCCGCTGTCGCTGCAAGGCGTTGCCTTCAAAGGGGCTGACAGCCAGCCCCTGTCGGTCGGGAATTTTGCCGGCAAGACCGTGCTGCTCAATCTCTGGGCCACATGGTGCGTTCCCTGCCGCGAGGAGATGCCGGCGCTGAACGCACTTCAGAAGCAGATGGGCAACGACAAGTTCGAGGTCGTGGCTGTCAACATCGACACCGGCGACGACGAGAAGCCCAAGACCTTCCGCAGCGACAACGGTATCGATACGCTCGGCTATTACCGCGACAACAGCATGGGCGTCTTCAATGCGCTGAAGAAGCAGGGCCTGGCCTTCGGCCTGCCGGTGACATTGCTGCTCGACGGCAAGGGCTGCCTGGTGTCGGCCATGAACGGCCCGGCGGCCTGGGACAGCGAAGATGCAAAGGGGCTGATCAAGGCCGCGACAGCCTTGTAGGCCTGAGCCAAAAGTTGTGTGCTCCGGCTCCTGATCCGCAGGCGCTGCGGATCAACTCTATCATCGATGGCATCACCCTGGAGTAAGGCCCGCTCTTTAGAGTCGTGGCATTGCCCGTCATTTCTTTTGTTGAGAGCCATACCGATGAGCCAGCCCGAGGCGGATTTTTCGCAGCACGTTTCTGCCATCATGGCACCGATGATCGGCCTGTCTGCCGAGGACGAGGCCGCTGCATGGCTGAAACGCGGAAATTTTCTGCAGCGCATGGGACAGTTCGCCCTTTCGATCGAGGCCTATGACAAGGGGTTGGCCCGCTTGCCCGGCCACATCAAATGCCTTTGCAACAAGGCGCAGGCGTTCGAGCAGCTTGGCCGGAGACTGGAGGCGTTGGAGACCGCACAGGCGGCCCTGCGTCTCGATCCGGAAAGCCAGGAGGCGCTGCTTCTGTGCGGTACTTTCGAGCTGAGGCTCGGCAATTCAGCGGGAGCCCATGCCTGCTTTCTGACCGTCGCCGAGAAGGGCGTGGTACGCAACTATCCGGCCGCGCAGAAGCCAGCCAGATTTCGCATCCTCATGCTGTTCTCGCCCGAAGCCGGCAATACGCCCTACGAGGATCTGATCAATGGCGGTCGCTTCGACAGCGAAGTGATCATGGTTCTGCGCGGCTATCGCAACGATCCTGACGTTCGGGACCCCCGCGTCGATGTCGTCGTCAACCTCGTTTCCGAAACGGATTTCGGTCTCGATGTGATCGCCTCGGCCATCGATCTTGCGGACTCACTCGGAAGGCCTGTGGTCAACCATCCCCGGCTGATCCTGGGCACGGATCGCGAATCGATCTCGCAGCGACTGGCCCATGTCCCTGATACGGTGATGCCGGCGACGGTGCGCATCGATGCCGGTGACCTTTGCCGCCGCGTGCGCGACCAGGCCACGCCGTCCCTGCCGGTCATCGTCCGCCATGCGACCACCCATGGCGGCGAGATGATGGAGCTTGTCGACAGCCCGGAAGCACTGCTGGATTTTGCCGAGGAAGCCGGCGAGCGCATGCTCTACCTGACGGACTATGTCGACTACCGCTCCGCCGACGGACTGTTCCGGAAGTATCGCTTCCTGTTCGTCGGCGATGAAATTCTTCCCTACCACCTGGCAATCGGCGATGGCTGGAAGGTGCATCATGCGTCGACCCGGATGGGCGATGTGGAGTGGATGCGGATGGAAGAGCAGGCGTTCCTTGCCGATCCGGCCAGCATTTTCGGAATATCGGGTATGGCAGCACTGGAGACCATTCGCCGGCAGGTCGGTCTCGATTATTGCGGCATAGACTGTGCGCTCGATGCCGAGGGCAGGGTGGTCGTCTTCGAGGTCAACGCCTCGATGCTGATCCATAACGACAACCCGGGGTTCGAATACAAGACGCCCTACGTGCTGGCGATAAAGGCCGCCTTCGAGCGTCTACTGGAGCGGCGGGCAAGCGAGTACCGGGTTATGACGGGGAGACCAGCTATCGCCTGAGACAGCGGATGGTTCCTAGCGCGTCGGGACCGGCACTTCGCCACGGTAGTCATAGAAGCCGCGGCCTGACTTGCGGCCGAGCCAGCCGGCTTCGACATACTTCACCAGTAGCGGGCAGGGCCGGTATTTCGAGTCCGACAGGCCGTCATGCAGCACCTGCATGATCGATAGACAGGTGTCGAGGCCGATGAAATCTGCCAGTTGCAAGGGGCCCATCGGATGGTTGGCGCCGAGCTTCATCGCGGTGTCGATGGCATCGACGGTGCCGACGCCTTCATAGAGCGTGTAGATCGCCTCGTTGATCATCGGCAGGAGGATGCGATTGACGATGAAGGCGGGGAAATCTTCCGAAACGGTGAAGGTCTTGTCGAGGGAGCTCACATAGTCGCGCGCCACCTTGAAGGTCGCCTCCTCCGTGGCGATACCGCGCACCAGTTCGACCAGCTTCATCACCGGGACCGGGTTCATGAAATGGATGCCCATGAAGCGTTCCGGGCGGTCTGTAGACGCGGCAAGCCGGGTGATCGACAGCGACGAGGTGTTGGTGGCGAGAATGGCGTCCGGCTTCAGCACGGCGCAGACTTGTGTGTAGATCTTGCGCTTGACGCTTTCTTCCTCGGTGGCAGCCTCGATGACCAGATCCATCGGCGCCAGATCGTTGACATCGGCGGAGCCGGAAATGAGCGCCAGCGCGGTCTTGCGATTGTCATCGGTCAGCTTGCCTGATGAGACCTGGCGGGCGAGGTTGCCGTTGATGGTCGCCAGCGCGCTTTCGATGCGTTCCTGCGAAAGGTCGTAGATGTGGACCTTGTAGCCGGCAACTGCGGAAACCTGGGCGATGCCGCAGCCCATCTGGCCGGCGCCGACAATACCGATCGCGTTCAAAATCGTGCTCATCGCCCACTCCTTGGTCGGCGCATTTCATTGATGCGGCCCGTCCGTTTATAAATAATGCCGGGCCATTTCTAGCCCGGCACTATTGATAGACTGATAAGAGCGAAGTTTCCAGTCGTCCGCATTGGACAAACCGGGTCCCGTCGGCTCAAAGCGCCTTTTCAAGCTCCGGCAGAAGTTCGAACAGATCGCCGACGAGACCGTAATCGGCAACCTGGAAGATCGGTGCTTCGTCGTCCTTGTTGATGGCAACGATGACCTTCGAATCCTTCATGCCGGCGAGATGCTGGATGGCGCCGGAAATGCCGACTGCGATGTAGAGCTGGGGCGCAACCACCTTGCCGGTCTGCCCGACCTGCCAGTCGTTCGGCGCATAGCCTGCATCGACGGCAGCGCGGGAGGCGCCGACGGCAGCACCGAGCTTGTCGGCAAGCGGCAGGATGACTTCCCGGAATTTTTCCGCCGAGCCGAGCGCGCGGCCGCCGGAAACGATGATCTTGGCAGAAGTCAGTTCCGGACGGTCCGAAGAGGACAGCGCGTCGCCGACGAAGGTCGACAGGCCGGGATTGGCAACAGCCGAGATGGCTTCGACAGCAGCCGAGCCGCCTTCTTCCGCCGAAGCGAAGGATGCCGTGCGCACCGTGATCACCTTCTTGGCGTCGGTCGACTGGACCGTCTGGATGGCATTGCCGGCGTAGATCGGCCGTTTGAACGTGTCCGGTGAAACGACCTCGATGATTTCCGAGATCTGCGCGATGTCGAGCAGCGCTGCAACGCGCGGCAGGACATTCTTGCCGACCGAGGTGGCAGCCGAGATAATGGTGTCGTAGCTGCCGGCCAGCGAGACGATCAGGTCAGCCAGAGGTTCGGCAAGATTGTTGGCGAGATCGTCGCTTTCGGCGAGCAGTACCTTGGAGACGCCGGACAGCTTTGCAGCAGCGTCGGCCGCAGCCCGGGCGCCCTTGCCTGATACCAGCACATGGATGTCGCCGCCGATTTTAGCTGCGGCGGTCAGGGTCTTGGCGGTCTGGTCGGAAAGGCTGACATTGTCGTGGTCAGCCAGAAGAAGAATGGCCATTTTGGATCGTCCTTTCCGTAAGTTAGAGCACGCCGGCTTCGTTTTTGAGCTTGTCCACCAGTTCGGCGACCGAGGCAACCTTGACACCCGCCTTGCGACCGCCTGGCTCTTCCGTCTTCAACACCTTGAGGCGTGCTTCCGTCGAGACACCGAAATCGGCTGGCGTCTTCTTGTCGAGCGGCTTTTTCTTGGCCTTCATGATGTTTGGCAGCGAGGCATAGCGCGGTTCGTTGAGGCGAAGGTCAGAGGTGACGACGGCTGGCAGCTTGATGTCGATGGTCTGCAGTCCGCCATCGACTTCGCGGGTGACGGTGGCGCTGCCATCGCCGATCTCGATCTTTGACGCGAAGGTTGCCTGGGCGATGCCCATCAGGGCTGACAGCATCTGGCCGGTCTGGTTGCTGTCGTCGTCGATTGCCTGCTTGCCGACGATGATCAGGCCGGGCTGCTCGGCTTCAGCAACGCCCTTCAGGATCTTGGCGACGTTCAGCGGCTCGACGGCATCGTCGGTCTCGACCAGGATGGCGCGGTCGGCACCCATGGCGAGAGCCGTGCGCAGCGTTTCCTCGGCCTTGGCCGGGCCGATCGATACGACGACCACTTCCGTTGCCTTGCCGGCCTCGCGCATGCGGAGCGCTTCCTCGACCGAGATTTCGTCGAACGGGTTCATCGACATCTTGACGTTGGCAAGCTCGACGCCTGTGCCATCCGGCTTGACGCGGATCTTGACGTTGTAGTCGACAACCCGCTTCACGGTTACGAGAATTTTCATGCAATCCTTCCTTCAACTGGTCGCCCGGAAAATGCGCTTTTTAGCGCCAATCCATTTGTCGATTGGCGACATCGATACGCGTTTTTTCTCCAAATACAACGCTTGCCCGCCGCAAAAGGTCGATTTTGCCGGGGTTGCGAAATCGTCGCGGCAGAGCACATGCAGGAACCGTCGTCAGCGGTTCTTGCCCGGTATCCAGAGCACGTCGGCACGACCTTGGTCGTTGGCGTGCCTTGCCGCGACAAACAGGAAATCGGAGAGGCGATTTATGTAATGCAGCGCCGGGGCACTGACGCGCTCGCCCTCGGTGTGGGACAACTCCACCATCAGCCGCTCCGCCCGGCGTGCGATCGTGCGGGCTAGATGCAGGTGGGCCGCTGCCGCGTTGCCGCCGGGCAGCACGAACGAGGTCAGCGGCTGAAGCTCGCCGTTGAGGTAGTCGATGTCCCGTTCCAGCCGCTCGACCTGCGTATCGATGACGCGCAACGGTTCCCATGCGGGAGGCTCGTCGGTTTCCGGCGTGGAAAGGTCTGCACCGAGGTCGAACAGGTCGTTCTGGATTGCCATCAGCATCATGTCGAGCACAGGCATGGTGTGGCTGTGTAGCCTGGCGATGCCGATTGCCGAATTTGCTTCGTCTATGGTGCCGTAGGATTCGACGCGCAAATCGTGCTTCAGCCGGCGCGGTCCGCAGACCAGTCCCGTCGTGCCGTCATCGCCTGTCCTGGTGTAGATCTTGTTGAGTTTGACCATGGTTTTCGCCTCAGGTAGGTCGCCCGCCGCCGGTTAGCCACAGGGTCAGCATGATCAAGATGATCGCTACTGCCTGCAGGAGGATGCGCATCTGCATCAACCGGTTGGACAGGCTTGGATTGTCGCCGCGCGTCATGTTGAACAGGCCGCGCACCAGAACGATGGCGACGAGGCCCATGAAGATGATCGCAAGAATATAGGTAAAAGTAGACATCGAACTGATCCTCCCTCCTCAATCGAACCGACGCATCAGGCGGTAGAAGAGATCGGCCGGCAAAAGCCGCTTCAACCACGCTCCCTGCCTGGCAGGGGTCGTTACCAGATAATGCGGGTGAGGCCTCCTCGCCTCCAGCGCATGCTTTAGCACAGAATAAACGGCCTCGGGACCGAGTTTGTGACGATTGACGGGGCCTGTGCCATTCAGTCGCGCCAGCTGCCGGCGGTATTCGGCTGCATGGGCCGAACCCTCGATATCGATATTGGCTTCAAAGCGCGCCAGCGCCGTCGCCGTGAACTGCGAGGCAATCGGCCCGGGCTCGATCAGGCTGACATGGATGCCCGATCCCTGCAGTTCCATCCGCATGGTGATGCTCAGTCCCTCCAGCGCAAATTTGGAGGCGGTGTAGGCACCGCGAAAACGATAGGGGATGAGGCCGAGGATCGACGAGCACTGGACGATGCGACCCTGTCCGCGCCGGCGCATCAGCGGAATCACCTGCCGCGTCAGCTCGTGCCAGCCGAACAGGTTGGTCTCGAATTGCTGCCGCAATACGTCCGTCGGCAGATCCTCGACTGCGCCGGGCTGGCCATAGGCGCCGTTGTTGAACAGGGCATCGATGCGTCCGCCGGTGCGCGCGGCGACCGTTTCAACCAGCGCCGTGATGGTTGCGGTCTCCGTATAGTCCATGACCAGCGCCTCGATGCCGTCGGTCTCGAGCGGGGCAAGGTCGCTATCTTTCCGGACGGTCGCAAAGACCCGCCAGCCATCGGCCTTCAATGCCCGGGCGCAATGGGCGCCGATACCGGTCGAACAGCCCGTAATGATGATGACGCGGTGATCCATCATGCAATGATTCCTGTACAAAGCATGCGTCGTTTCCCATATTCGCAGCGACGATACAATCAACTCACCCACGGTCGCCGACCGGGCACTGCGGAGATGGAATGCAGACGGTTCTTCGTACGCTCTACAAGGTGGTCTACGACGCGATCTTTCACTTCATCGAGGACGACGGCTTTGCGATGGCGAGCCACGTCGCCCTGTCGACGCTTCTTGCTGTCTTTCCCTTTCTTATCTTCGGCACCGCGCTGGCGAGCTTTCTCGGTGCGAGCCAGTTTTCCGGTACGGCCATCCACCTGATCTTCGACACCTGGCCAGAGACCATTGCCAAGCCGCTTGCCGACCAGCTGCTGCAGGTGCTGACGATCCCGCGCGGCGGACTGCTGACCGTCTCCGTGCTGGCCGCCGCCTATTTCGCCTCGAACGGCGTCGAGGCGCTGCGCATCTCGCTCAATCGCGCCTACCGCGTGCCGGAAACGCGGCCGTGGTATTTCACCCGGCTCGCCAGCCTCGGCTATGTGCTGATTGCGGTGCTGATCTTTGCGGCGATCAGCATCCTGCTGCTGGCCGTGCCTGTGGTGCTCGACTACATCCGCGCCAAGCTACCCTGGCTTGCCGATACGCTGGATATCGTTGCCAGCTGGCGTATCTACGGCACGCTGTTCGCCCTCACCGCGGGGCTGCTGATCGTCCATCTCTGGTTGCCGGCCGGGCGGCGCAAGGTGCTGGATGTCGTACCGGGCGTACTTCTGACCCTGCTGTCGTGGCTCGCGGGCGCGCTGATCTTTGCCTATTATCTGCAGACCTTCGCCAACTACACCGCCACCTATGCGGGGCTGGCGTCTGTTATGATCGTGCTGGTGTTTCTCTACATGGTCGGTGTGATCTTCATCATCGGTGCCGAGATCAATGCGGCGCTGATGAAGTTCCGTGTCCGCCGGATGATTGCGCGCAATTACTATGGGCTCGATGCCGGCAGCGCCTCAAAGCCCGATCCGTCGGCGAATATCCGCCGGTGACAGGCCTTCCTCCCTGAGGGCTTCCAGCCCGACGGCGCCGAAGCTTTTCGACAGCTTTCGCCCATCGGGATCGGTGATCAGCCGATGATGATGGTAGAGCGGCTGCGGCAGGTCGAGCAGGGCCTGCAGCAGGCGGTGGATGGAGGTCGCGGCGAACAGGTCGAGACCGCGCACCACATGGGTTATTCCCTGCGCGGCATCGTCGACAACCACGGAGAGGTGATAGCTGGACGGCGCATCCGACCGCGACAGGACGACATCTCCCCAGGCGCCGGGGTCGGCCGCAATCTCGCCGCGCCGGCCGTCGCCGCTCTCCATCCATGACAGCGTCTGCGGGACGGCGGCAAGCGCCTTCGCCATGTCCAGCCGCCAGGCATGTTTCTCGCCTGCGTCGATCCGGCGTCGACGTTCGGTGTCGCTCCGGTCGCGGTCGTCTGCCGGATAATGCGGCGCGCCATCGGGATCGCGGGGCCAGGGCCGGCTGGCTTGCTCGGCCTCGCGGACCCTCTGGCGGACCTCGCCGCGCGTCATGAAGGCGGGATAGACAAGGCCGCGCCCGATGAGCGTGGACAGGGCGCCCTGATAGCTGTCGAAATGTTCCGATTGCCGGCGTACCGGACGTTCCCATTCGAGCCCCAGCCAGTCGAGATCCGAGAGGACTGCGGCTTCCAGCTCCGGCGTGCATCGGGCGAGGTCGATATCCTCGATCCGCAGCAGGAAACGGCCGCCGGCATCCCTCGCCATGTCGTGGTTGAGGATCGCCGACAGCGCGTGGCCGAGATGCAGCGGCCCGTTCGGGCTCGGTGCAAAGCGGAAGGTCGGCTTTTGACGGGGCGGGTCGATCATGCTTTCTTCTGCCACGATTTGAGGGCTTCGGCCAACAGGAGGAGTGCGCAATGCGTATTATCCGCGACGCCGACGACATCGCGGAGGGGCTCGAAGCGCTGCTCGAGAGCGACCCGCGCCTGCGCCCGATCGCCGCACTGTGCGGCACTCTGCCGTTGCGGCTGAGTGAACCCGGTTTTGCCGGACTGGCGTATGTCATCGTCTCGCAGGCGGTGTCGCGGGCGAGCGCCGAAGCGATCTGGGCCAGGATGTGTGCGGCCGCAGGGCCACCGCCCGCCGAGGCCTATGTGTCACTGGCGCCCGATGCCTGGCGCGCGTTCGGCCTGTCGCGCGGCAAGGCCGAGACGTTGTCGCGAGTGGCAACAGCGGTGGCGGAGGGCCGACTCGACCTCATGGATCTCGGTTCGAAAAGCCCGGAAGAGGGGCTTTCCAGGTTGATAGCGGTGAAGGGTATCGGCCCTTGGACGGCGGAGGTCTACCTGATGTTCTGCTGCGGACATGCCGACCTGTTTCCAGCGGGCGACGTCGCGCTGCAGGCAGCAGTCGGCATGGCTTTCGGGATGGAAGCGCGCCCGTCGGCCAGGCAGGTGGTTGTGCTGGCGACGGCGTGGGCACCGTGGCGGTCGGTGGCGGCACGGCTTTTTTGGGCATTTTACGCGGTTCGCACGGCGCGTGTCGCTCTGCCCGTCGGATGATCGGCTGACGGATGCCAAAAATGCTGCTCTGCACTGAATTTATTGGACTTCACATTCCTGTAACAACAGGCCTAATATGGTGCTGCAGATGAATCGACCGGGAGGATTTCCTTGACGATTGCAGTTTCGCCCCAGGCCTTGCCGGCGCTCGTCCTGAACGCTGACTACCGGCCACTGAGTTATTATCCCTTGTCGTTGTGGTCCTGGCAGGACGCGATCAAGGCCGTCTTCCTAGACCGCGTGAATATCATTGCGGAATACGACCACTCGGTCTCTTCGCCGAGCTTCTCCATGCGCCTGCCCAGCGTCGTTTGCCTGAAGAGCTATGTCCAGCCATCCCGCAATCCGGCCTTTACGCGCTTCAACGTTTTCCTGCGCGATCGCTTCGAATGCCAGTATTGCGGCGCCCATGACGACCTGACCTTCGATCACGTCATCCCGCGCGCCCATGGCGGCGAGACCACGTGGCAGAATGTCGTTGCCGCCTGCTCGCCCTGCAATCTGCGCAAGGGAAGCAAGCTGCCGAAGCAGGCACAGATGTTCCCGGCGCAGAAGCCGTACCAGCCGACCGTGCAAGACCTGCACAATAACGGTCGGTTGTTTCCGCCGAACTATCTGCACGAAAGCTGGCTCGACTATCTCTACTGGGATACCGAACTGCAGCCCTGATGGCTGCGGTTTGCTCACGCCGCCTTGCGGAAGCCGGCAACGGCGATGGCAGCGAGGATGAGGCTGGCAATGACATTCCAGCCGGCCATGGAAAGACCAAGCACGCGCAGCGCAGCCACCGAGCACGACGGACCATGCACCTTGTTGAGGCTGCCGAGCACGCCACCGCTGGCAGGCGTCGTTGACGAGAAGGCCGGCCCTGTGCAGGAAGACGGCCCTTCCCAGAAATTCCATTCGACACCGGCGTGATAGACGCCCATGCCGCCGCCCACCAGCATCATGATGCCGGCCACGGCAAGCAGCGCGCGGGTGAGCCAGGCGGGCATGCCGAACAGTGCGCTCAGCGCTGCGAGAATGGCGACAGGGATGCCGTAGTAGTAGGGCAGGCGCTGCATCAGGCAGAGTTCGCAAGGGGTGTAGCCGCCGATATACTGGAAGCCGAGCGCCGAGCCGACGGTGGCCGACATGCCGAGTGCCAGAAGCGCGGCGTAACCGAAGGCGGGGCGGGCGGGGTTGATCGTCTCGGTCATTGTATGGCTCCGGGGTCGTTCAGTGCGTCAGGAAATGCAGGGCGATATAGAGCAGGATCAGCACCGCCGCGACGGCGCCGGCAATCAGGCCCAGGCGTTTTTCGATGAAATGGCGGATCGGTTCGCCGTAGCGCTGCAGCAGCCAGGCGAGAAAGAAGAACCGGGCGCCACGGGCAACGATGGCGGAGATGATGAACAGGCCGAGATTGATGTTGGCAACGCCCGACAGGATGGTCACCACCTTGATCGGCGGCAGATGGGCGAGGCCCGAGGTCACCAGCAGGAGGACGACGGTCTCGTAGGTGATGCCGTTGCGCAGCTTGTCGAAGGCTTCGAGCTTGCCGTAGAATTCGAGGATCGGCTTGGCGACGGTCTCGAAGGCGTAATAGCCGATGGCCCAGCCGGCGATGCCGCCGAGCACCGAGGCGACGGTGGCAATCAGCGCGTAGCGATAGGCGCGGTGGGGTTTGGCGAGCGTCATCGGCAGCAGCATCACGTCGGCCGGCACCAGAAACACCGAGCTTTCGACGAAGGCGATGACTGCGAGCCAGATTTCGGCCGAGGGCCGGCCGGCGAGCGACATGGTCCAGTCGTACAGTCTGCGCAGCATGCGTTCCCTTTCCCGGTTGCAGTGCAAGAGCTTTAGGGGGCTCGACCGGGGCTGTAAATGGCGCCGGCGCCGGCTTCTACCTGCCCTGTGCAAAATTTCGTGATGGCGCTGAGCACCGGCGCTGTCGCAAACTTGTCACGCCGGACCCAATCGCGCTGCAGCGGGCGGCAGCTTCGTGTCTGCTGCATTGCAAATCGACTGTTACGGCGCACACTCGTTTTAACGCGAATCTGTGGAGCAAGCCATGAAGCTTCTGGTGATCGAGGGTGGCAGGAATGCAGCGCGGCTGACGGCACCGACCGTGCGGCCGACTGCCGCCGATGTTCATGCCGAAGCCATGCGGCGCATCGGAATGGCCGGCTATGACACGTGGCGCATCCGCGAATTCGCCACGGGCGCCGCAATGCCAAAGGCGCTGCGCTATCTCCAGATGCAGATCGCCTATGCCGCAGAAACGCTGGCCCGGCTCGAGCGCATTCCCGACGATTTTCGCTCGGACGTCTACTGGCCGCTGGGCTGAGGTGGGGGTTGGATTTGTCTGTTTATGCGATGTCGGGCACCGGGAAGCTGACGCCGACGGAATCGATGCGACGCCATTTGACGGTAGCATCGAAGCTGCGTCCATCGGACAGCAGCAGTGTGAAGGTATCCGGTATGGAGATGGCGTTCTGCACCTTCAACCGCGCACCCGCCGGCGAAATGTCCCTGACGATGCAATCGAAGACGGAATAGCCGCCCTCCAGAACAATTTTCGCCCCGAGGAAAGACCGTGATCGAACGTGCTCTCGATTTTGCAAGACGAACATCCTGAAGCCGTGGTCGTTCCTTCATTAGCAGACGGAAAGATTGAAGCTTTATGAAAGCCGACGCTGCAAGTTGTCGTAAGGCAAAAATTGTAGGGTGGGGGGAGAGGTTGGGGTTCGATACGTGCCAACCGAATTCTTTCCAGTGCTGCCTACAAACCCGGCCGGCCCGGCGGCACTACATCCGATGGCTTCAGGCGGTCGCCTTTTTTTGCGACAGGCTTCGTATTGACGGGTTCGTCGATCGAGGTGCGATAATTATCGGCACCCTTAAGGTACAGATAATAAGCCAGCCCTCCAAATGCTGCAGCACTGAGACAAGAGATCAAATAATACATAATGACTGTTCGGAGCATGCGGCGGCGTTACAGCAAGATCAGCCCACCGTCGACAACAAACATCTCTCGGTCATGCAGTTCTATCAATATGGAAATGACGTTTGTCAGGTGATGTGGCGAGCATTGCTGGAAATTCAACAAGTTTTCAGCGCTATACGGCGTGGTCGCGCCCCATGCAGGTCGCTTTTAGTGGTTTCGATCAAAATTCAGCTAAGCGATGGCAAATCAAATTCAATCTGAAGGTGAGCTTGCAGCCCAGGTATCGGCTTGAAGAGTTGCAATTTTCGCCTTTCACAAGCTACATTCATGACGAAGCCTCGCGAGAAGAACTGTAGCCCGGCTCACGAATAGCCGTCATACTTGAAATGCTCAGACGCTCCAGAGAATGCTTCAAAACACGTTGCATCAAGAGTTATTTTCGATGCCAGATAGCAGTTGTCCATACGTCAGCTTGTTGGATGGTAGCTTGTAGAGTGGTGCAGGCGTCCTGAACCAATCCCACGAATGCATAGGCAGCCAGCCGCTGATGCTCATAGGGTCGATTTCGGCTACAACAAACAGGTTCTTATTAAAGAAATCCTGTAATTTTACTGTAAGCTCATTCGTGTCCAGTTTAGTTTTTACAAAGTAAATAAGCGGAACATGATTCCAATAAGACAATATATCGACGCTATCTAGTAAATATCTCTGAAACCCAGCCACGTTTACGTTTTCGTACAGGCCGTAAATCATATGACAATTGATACCATTGTCTTCATCAATGGTCATATTAATGCTCCAGTAGATTAGGATTACCCAGCGGCATGTTCCCGACAGTCGTTATAGATCTTTGGTCGTCTCCCATCAACTTGCCATCGATCGTTCGCATATTCTGTATGTGAGCCTCCGAATGAATTCGGTCGCGGTCGTTGTGGAGCAGGAAGTTGTAAACATAAATGAAATAGCCCAGCACTGCGATCGTTGCAGCCAACGCGACATGGGCCGCTAATCCAGCCATGGCGACATATAAGGCGGTTGCCAAAGCTCCAAAGGTTGCTATGGCCCACAATATGGGCGCCAATGCACTTCCAGTTGTTTGCGCCTTAGAAGCATTATTGAAAACTTGGAACATATGCATCAACCGTTAATATTTACCACTCATATCGCGATAGTGTTTAAAGGCAAGTTCTTCTTTAGGTAGAGGTGGCAATTTAGATAAAGACCTAGAGCCCCGATGGGCAAACGCTTCGTCAAAACCGACCTCTGTAGGACGGGCGTATTTTTTGAGCCCTGTCCGCTCCGTCATTGTCCATCCAATCGGAACGCCAAATCATGTCGATTACGGGCCATACGACGTCGAAGGAAGTCAACAGATACACGGCGCCGCCAATCAGAGACGGCCTGCAGACGGTGCCATGGGGGGTCTCAATAGATAAAATCAGGAAGGCTGAGGATCACAGGCTGAAGAAAAGTGTCCAGCTTTTTTGGTGCAGGGCAAGTCTTCTGGACGTTTAGTGCCAAAAAAGTCAATCTTTCAACGTCAAAAAACAGTGGTGGTGCCCCATGCCGGAGTCGAACCAGCACTTCTTGCGAAACTCGATTTTGAGTCGAGCGCGTCTACCAATTCCGCCAATGGGGCAACGGATACCGACGAGGCGGGTGTCTAACATGCGAGTGGGCGCAGGCGCAAGACGGCGCGGGGGCTCGTCGGCAATTTCCGTCGGTGGGCGTTTGCAGGCAGGCCTTGCGGGCCCGGGCAAACGTTGGTTCGTGTGTGTCAGTGGGCGGTGGCTGTGCGGCGAAGCGTGATGCCGGGTTTGCTTAGCGTGATTGCCAGGATCGCGGCCAGCAGGCAGAAGGCGCCGGCGACGAAGAATGCCGGCAGGTAGCTGTCGAGCTCGGTGCGCGACAGGCCGGCGCCGAAGGCGGCAGTGGCAGCACCCAGCTGGTGGCCGGTGAAAACCCAGCCGAACACCATGCCGGCCTTTTCCGGGCCAAAGCGGTCGGCGGCGATCTTGACCGTCGGCGGCACAGTGGCGATCCAGTCCAGCCCGTAGAAGACGGCGAAGATCGACAGGCCGTAGAAACCGAACTGGCTGAACGGCAGGAACAGCAGGGCGAGGCCGCGCAGGCCGTAGTACCAGAACAGCAGCCAGCGATTGTCGAAGCGGTCGGACAGCCAGCCCGAGCCGATCGTGCCGAAGAAATCGAAAATGCCCATGACGGCCAGCACGCTGGCGGCTGCGACAGGCAGGATGCCGTAATCGCCGCAGAGGGTGACGAAATGCGTCTGGATCAGCCCGTTGGTGCTCAGCCCGCAGATGAAGAAGGTGGTGAACAGGATCCAGAAGGTTGAGCTCCGCGAGACCTCCTTCAGGACCAGCAGCGGCGACATCAGCATGGCAGCAAGGCTCTTGTCGATCTTCGGTACGGGCGTCACTGTTTCCTCGCCGAAGACCGGCAGGCCGAGGTCGGCCGGGCGGTCGCGCATCAGCGCCATGACGACCAGGGCCGCGACGGCCAGCATGGTGCAGACGAAGACAACGGTGGTGCGCCAGCCGTAGCGCTGGGTCAGCTCCGCCATCAGCGGCAGGAAGACCAGCTGGCCGGTGGCAGAGCTCGCCGACAGCATGCCGACCACGAGGCCGCGATTTTTGCTGAACCAGCGGGCCGAGACCGTGGCGGCCAGCACCATCGCCGTCAGCCCCGTGCCAAAGCCGACGATGATCCCCCAGAACAGCAGCAGCTGCCAGAGTTGCGTCATGTAGAGCGAGCCGATGAAGCCGATGGCCACGGTGACGAGCGCGAAAATGATGACGTTGCGCACGCCGAAGCGGTTCATGAAGGCAGCGGCAAAGGGCCCCATCAGCCCGAATAGCAGAAGGCGGATGGCCAGCGCCGAGGAAATCGACGATGTGCTCCAGCCGAATTCGTCCTGCAGCGGCTTGATGAGTACGCCCGGTGCGCCCATGGCGCCGGCGGTCACCAGCATGGTGAGGAAAGTGGCACCCACCACCACCCATCCGTAGTGGATGTTGCGGCGTGCAAGCGTCGAGGCTAGGGCAGTGGACACCATGGGACTGTTCCAGTGATCGGGTGGTCGGAGCGTTTGCGGCGCGACCGTGTCTGCGACTATTCACCCGTCTCCGAGGCAAAGTCCAGCAAGCCTGCGACCTGTCCTTTACATGACGGGCATCATGTATCTTGCATTGATGATGGTCGTCATGTAAATTGTCAAGCAACGATTTCGAAGAGGCAGGCCGATGCGCGTGAGCCGCGAAAAATTTGCTGAAAACCGGGCGTTGATCCTGGAGGCTGCCTGCGACCTGTTTCGCGAGAAGGGTTTCGACGGGATCGGCGTTGCCGACATCATGAAGACAGCGGGGCTCACCCATGGCGGTTTCTACGGGCACTTCGAATCGAAGGAGAAGCTGGCCTTAGAGGCAAGCAAGATACTGGTCGAAAAGACCCGGGATCGCTGGCGGCAGATCGTCGAGACAGCCGAGGGCGATCCGCTGGAGGTTCTGCTGCAGCATTACCTGTCGCGCCGCAATCTGCAGAGCCGCGCCTGCGTCTTCGCCTCGCTGACGCAGGAGGTCAGCCGCCAGGGCGCCGGCCTGCAATCGACCTTTTCAGGCGGACTGACGGACCTGGTCGATGTGCTGGCCGAGATCGTTGCCGGCGAGACGCCCGAGGCGCGTCGCGCCAACGCGCTGGCCACGCTTGCAGCGATGATGGGTGCGGTCATCCTGGCGCGCACCATGGAGGACGCGGCGATGGCCGACGAGTTTCTGGCGGCTACCCATCGCCAGCTAGCTCGCCAACAGGTCTAGTTTTTGCTCTTGTCGGTCAATCGCGAAAGGCGAGCAGGGCGGTCGATTCGACGATCTCGGTAAATTTGCCATCGGGTGCAGCCTCCGTCAGCGCGGTACGCGCGGCTGCCTCGAAGGCAGCAGCGTCTTCGCCAAGCGCCTGGGGCGAGGTGGTGGACATGGAAAGAGCGCGGCCGACGAGATCGTCGATGCCGATGTGGCGCTCGCGGATGATACCGATGCTCTCGAGATTGTTGAAGGTGGAGCGGAGCAGGATGCTCTCGTGCCGCGGCCATTCGCTGCTCTGCCGGATGGCGCTGTCGGCGCTGCGCTCCGGCGAGAATTTTTCGGCAAGCTGCTGGATGATCTTGCGTCCGTCCGGGACCATGGCAAGATGGGTGGCGTGGAACAGCACGACCGCGCCGCCCGGCACGATCAGCCGGTCGAGCGCTCCCAGCGTCGCAGGCCGATCCATCCAGTGGAAGGAGCGGCCCATCACCGCAAGCTTGAGGGGACCGATATCCGGGCCGAGGTCGTAGGAAGAGCCCTGCTGCACGGTCATCTCGACGCCGGCTTCCCGGGCGCCTTCTGTCGCGGCACACAGCATCTCCGGCTCCGGATCCATCGCCGTCACCCTGGCGCCCAGGCGAGCAAAGGCGATGCCGAGCTGGGCCGGTCCGCAGCCTAGATCGAGCAGCGGATCTCCGATCTGCAGGCCGCAACGGTTGGCGACGCGGGCAATCAGCGTGTCCGGATAGGGAACGCGGTAGCGCAGGTAATACTCGGCCGTGGACTGGAAGCGGCGGGCCTCGAAGGGGACGGTGGACATGGGGAGATCCTCGGATGCCGGGACAGGACGTGACGATCCACTATAGCCGATCGCCATCTGGCGTTTCATGACATCTGCCCTCGAGCGGGCAGGTGGCCTTTGCCGGAGAGACCTTACCTCGGGCTAAGCCAATGATTTTCTTGCCATGCCGCGTTCATCCCATCTACCCGTGTTGGAAATTGCCAGCGAAGCCGACGCAGGAGCAAGCGCGGCCCTCTCGAAGATATCTCAGGCGAACCCGGCAATACCGCGCGGCACATATGGGGCCTCCAGTGTGGCGACTTCTTCTGCCGTCAGCTTCACCGAAAGGGCGGCCACGGCGTCGGTCAGATGGTGCGGTTTGGATGCGCCGACGATGGGCGCGGTGACTGCGCTCTTCTGGGCGATCCAGGCGATGCCGATCTGGGCGCGGGAGACGCCGCGTGCCTTGGCGAGTGCGCCGACGGCATCGATGATCTGCCTGTCGCTCTCGACCGCCTGGTTATAGAGCGTCTTGCCGAACTGGTCGCTCTCCTGGCGGGACGTGCTCTCGTTCCAGTCGCGGGTGAGGCGGCCGCGCGCCAGCGGGCTCCAGGGGATGACGGCGATCTTCTGGTCCTCGCAGAAGGGCAGCATCTCGCGCTCCTCCTCGCGGTAGAGCAGGTTGAGGTGATCCTGCATGCTGACAAACTGGGTCCAGCCGTGCAGCCGCGAGGTGTATACCGCCTTGGCGAATTCCCAGGCGTGCATCGAGGAGGCGCCGATATAACGGGCCTTGCCGGCCTTCACCACATCGTGCAGCGCCTCCAGCGTTTCCTCGATGGGCGTGGCATGGTCGAAACGGTGGATCTGGTAGAGATCGACATAATCGGTGCCGAGCCGGCGCAGGCTGTTGTCGATCTCGTCGAAGATCGCCTTGCGCGACAGGCCGGCGCCGTTCGGGCCCGGACGCATGCGGTTGAACACCTTTGTCGCCAGCACGATGTCCTCGCGCCGGGAGAAATCCTTGATCGCGCGTCCGACAATCTCTTCCGAACTGCCGTCCGAATAGGCGTTGGCCGTATCCCAGAAATTGATCCCGAGCTCGACGGCCTGGCGCAGCAGCGGGCGGCTCGCCTCCTCGCTCATCGTCCACGCATGGTTGCCCCGGTCCGGCTCCCCATAGGTCATGCAGCCGAGACAGATGCGCGACACCTCGAGGCCGGTCGGGCCGAATTTGACATAGTCCATGGCTTTGCTCCTGCGGTGCTTGTACGGGCCCGACGATCTGGCGGCAGGCCGACGTTGCTGCAGAAGCTAGGCCGCAGGGCTGGCGGGGGATAGGGGTGTCACGCAGAATTGACGACATGGATCCAGCTCCAAGCCAGCATCAATAGGTTCGGTCAAGACGCTCAAAAATTCTCTCCCTGGAAGCATCTGCAATTCTTTTAAATTAAAGATTGATTTTTTATCTTGGATCGAACACCGCTGAACAAACGCATAATTCGGGGGAATAAAGTGTATAAGCTATGCTGTATTGCTGGAGTTGTATTTTTGGCTTCGGTGGGTGTAAGCCAAGCCGGCTTCCGGGAGTGGTCGGTGGACAAGGAGGCCGATCTATTTTCCGGTGGCGACAGCGTGTCAGTAGGATTCATGACGTCGTTTCGATCCGGCGTCATGTTGCTCTGTGACAGTGCGAAAGAAGGGCTGACCATCCGATCCATTCCCGGTTTCACGTTCGATGCTCGACTTGAGGCCTTCAAGCCAACTTTGAAATTCGCATTCGATGGCAAGTTTCTGTTCGATGCTGAAGGCGAGGTTGGCGCGGTAGGAGACAATCTAGCGATTTCCCAAACGCAGATAAAAGGTGAGCAGGCAAAGGAGTTCGTAAAGGCTTTTGCCGCAGCCAAGAAGCAGATCGCCATCTCCGACGGGATAAGCGACAAGCCACAGCTTCTTACCGCCCGGGGATCAACGACTGCGGGGCCTGCAATCGTCTCATGCATCGACAAGCAACAGTCCAAATAGGCAGGTCTCGTCGCGCACTTTCGCTCGGTTCGTCGTACCGACGGACGTCGCTTTTTGACTGCGAAAGCTTTTGCGCTCTGAAGGCACGACCCTCAACCCAAACCTACGACATCCCCAACGGTGGTTCGTGGTTGGTGATTTGGTTCAGGTTTTCGATGAGCCGGGTCAGCAGATGGACGAATTGTGCGGTTTCTGCCGGGGTGAAGCCGGCCAGCGCCTCGCGGTTTCCCTGATACAGCGTCTCGATGGCCTCGGGCATCCGTTTTTGCGCGTCGCTCGTCAGCACGATATGGCTGCTCCGCCTGTCCGCCGGGTCGCGGGTGCGTTCGATCAGGCCGTCGCGCTCCATGCGCGCCAGCATTTGCGCCATCGGCGGTTGTTCTATCCGGGCGAAGCGGGCGAGGTCGCGCTGGGTTTGCGCCTTGCCATCCCGCAGCGCCACCAGCACCGGCAAATGGCCGACGCCGAAGCCGAGCGGTTTCAGCCGCGTTTCGCTCAGCCGTGCGAAGGCGCGCGCCGCAAGACCGATGAGATGCCCCGGCGTCGACAGTACGTTTTCATCCATGTCGCTCATTTCCCGACCTTGCTTGACCCATATATATATGCACGTATATATCTCTCCGGTGGGCTGTCGGCAACATCGATTGACGAGCCCGGCAAGCACTTCAAACCGTCCCGGGGGAAATGACGATGTCAGACAACAACGCCGACCTGATCAGGGGCCTTTACGATCGTTTCAACGCCCGGGATATTGACGGTGTCCTTGGAAAGCTCGCCCGGGACGTTGCCTGGGCCAACGGCATGGATGGTGGCCACGTGCACGGTCACGAGGGACTGCGCGCCTATTGGACAGCCCAATGGGCCGTCGTCAGCCCGCATGTCGAGCCCTTGAAATTTTCGGAGCAGGAAAATGGTGCCGTTGCAGTCGAGGTGATCCAGTCGGTGTTCGATCTCGACGGCCAGCCGCTCCAGGGGCAAACGCATGGTCTCAGGGACAAGACTGTAATGCACATTTTCCGGATCGAAAGCGGCAAGGTAACCCGCTTCGATATTCAGGACGATGTTTGAGGTTTACGACGCCGCCGCGCCCGCCGCCTACCGCCGTGTCAGCGACAAAATCCGGTCGCGCAGGGCCTTGGCCATATTGCGGGTGCTGCGATACATGTGCAATTGAGCGGCGGCTTGGCGGACGTCACGGTCGCTGTTCTGGGTGAGGCCGATGACCAGCGTGCCCATCTCTTCGCGTTCCCGCCAGAAACGGCTCATGATCGGATGATCGGCGACGGCGCAGGAGTCGGAGCGGACGGTGTTGGGGTCGTCCAGCTGGAATTCGGTGAGTTCTCCCATCAGCAGCTTGCCGGGCGAATAGCGTGCATAGCTTTCGTCGAACGCGGTCTTCCAGGTGTAGGCCTCGCCGCCCATCATCAGCACGATCATCGAGGCAATGGCCTTGCCGTCGAGGTCAATGGTATGGATACGGACAGCGTCGACGCTAGCGAGATTGGAGATCGCCTCGCGGGCGAAGGCCGCGTGGTGGCGGTCGAGCACCATGGCGCTGCGCTTCTTGCCCTTCCAGCCGCCTGCTTCCAGGGCCATGAATTCTTCCATCCGACGGTGGATATCGGACGGTTGGCGGGCGACGTTGTAGACGAGTTCGCCGAGGCTTTCGAGTTGCCGCCACTGACGGCGCATTTCCCGCAAGTGAGCGGGTGAAATCGCCGCCGCCAGATAATCCAGCGCGTCCTCGGTGCTTTGCAGCATCGGACGCTCATAGGCGTTGGCAACGGTGACCGGCAGGTTGCGGCCGATGGCAACCGCCTTCGCCAGGCGGACAAAGGGTCCGTTCAGCCTGACGTCAGGCAGCACCAGCGTGGTCGGCAGCTGCAGCGCGTGCTGGAGCAGGCCTTCGAACAGGTTGTCGAGCGTCTCCGCCGCCTCTTCTCCATCCACCAGCGGCGTGCCGAGTGGGCCGAAATTGTTGGCCCAGACGCGGATGATCGACGGACCGACGGCAAAGCCCGGCTTGTCGACGGAAAACGGCATGAGCAAGCGCATCCTGCTGCTCGTGCCCTTGTTGTCGCGAATGAGCGCCATCCGGATCTGCCGTTCATCGATGCGAGGCATGGCTGGCGCCAGGAAACGGGCCGAGAAAAAGACGTTCGGCTCCATGGCGCGGTTGGAGAGGAAATCGAGCTCGTCCTGCAGGTCGTAGCCAAGCTTAGCCGGATAAAGACATAGTTCGCGGCCAGGGCGGCCAACATCGGTGCGGGCGTCCGGGCGCGGCAGGTTGTCGAAGTGCAGCGAGGCGAGCTCGTGCATCATCGGATTTACCTTGCCGTCGGTGACATCGTTGAGCGGGGGACGCGCCATCAGGGGAATGCCTTCACAATCATTGTTCTGGTTGATCGGGCAAAGGCGAACAGTACGATACCGAGCTTCCAGCGAACCGCCAGATGCAGCAATACAGCCTCGACGCCCATGGCCGAGGCCGTAGCGATGGCCGCGCCCTCGATTCCGAGGCGCGGTATTAATCCCACATTGAGACAGACATTTGCGGCCAGCGCAATGCCGTAAAGCGCAGCACACAGGCGTTGATGGCCTGCCATCATCAGAAGGACCTCGCCGGGCCCGACCAGCGCCTTGGCCAGAATACCGGCGAGCAGGATCGCCATGACGACCTGGCCTGCCGTAAACGAAGCGCCGAACAGCGACAGCAACTCGCTGCCGGCTGCCAGCACACAAAGACCGACGATCAGCGCCGGCCAGAATGCCCAGCGGGTGGCCTGCGTGGCAAAGGCGGCAAGCTTCGCCTTGTCGCCCTCTGCGATGATCGCCGAAAACCTGGGGCCGGCCGCGGCCTTGACGGAGAAATAGACGAAATGCACCAGCGCCATTGTCTTTGCTGCGGCAAAGTAGATCGCGACCTGCTCCGGCTCGAGGAACAGGCCGACGACGATGACATCGGAATTGGTGAGGAGATAGCCGACGCCCTCGATCAGGAAGATCGGAAAGGCCACCGCCATCCATGTCGAAAAGCGGATTTCCCGGGGGCCGGCCGGAACATGGCGGCGCAGGCGGGTGGTGACGGCGAGGTATTGACCGATCGTGGTAACGAAGGTGGCGGCGAGCGCTGCCTCGGCGGCCGTCACGGCGCTGTGGGGTGCACCCAGAAGGACGGCGCCGACCATGAAGACGAGGATCAGCGTCGGGCGGATGAGGAAGGTCGGGCTGAGCGCCATGACGGGCCAGTGATTGGCGCGCGACGTGCCGTCGAGGACGTCGCCGAGCGCGATCAGCGGCATGATCAGCAATCCAAGGAAAAGCGGGATGGCGTAATAGGGCGCAATCGAGCCGGCGCCGAAGTACAGCGCGATCATGCCGGCCAGTGCCAATCCCCCGGCCGATGCCAGCGCAAAGCGGCGCGCCGTGCTGGTGAGGCCGCGGATCAGCGCATCGTCGCCGGAGACCTTGTACTGCGGGAGAAAGCGGATGACAGCGGTGTGGAAGCCGATGCAAGAGAGGTTGCCGGCGATCACCACCAGCACCCAGACAAAAACGAAGATCCCGTATTCGAACTCGCCCATGATGCGGGCAAGGATGATCTGCGAGACGAAGGCGAGCGCGGCGCTCAGAATGCGGATGATGAAGGCGACCATCGCCATGCGGCGGGAGGCATCTTTTTCGCCACGGCCGGACAGAACAGCAGCAAGCTGCTGGAGCGCCGAGGACAATCTTGTCCGCACGTCCACAGGCAGCATTTTTTCTGCTGTTTCAACGACAGGCATGATCACACGCAATACTCGGGATACCGTTTTAGACGATCATCATTCTCACCCTGACAGGGTTAAGAAACAGTGCAACAGGTCGACGTTTTCCCCAATTGCGTTGGTTTGGATGGGGCGAAAGCAAGGAAAGGTTGTGGCTAGAATTGAAATTGCCTCGATATGAAAATGCCGCCCGTGGGCGGCATTCCGGTGTCAGACGATGGTCGCCTCGTCCGACTGCGATTCGAAGGCGCCATGGCAATGCTTGTACTTGCGCCCGGAGCCGCAAGGGCAGAGCTCGTTGCGGCCAACGCGGCCCCAAGTGGCAGGGTTGTCCGGATCGCGGTTTTCAGGTGGCACGACAACGTCTGTCGGCGGCTGCAGGCGGGCAAATTCGTCTTCTCCCGTCGTCGCGTCGATGTGATGGGCTTCCATCAGCATTGGTTCCGGCTCGCGTGGCTGCTGTACAAGCTCGACGCGCGACAGCTGTGCCGTGACTGCCTGGCGCAGGTTGTTGAGAAGCGACTGGAAAAGCTCGAACGATTCCGACTTGTATTCCTGCAGCGGGTCGCGCTGGGCATATCCGCGGAATCCGACGACCGAGCGCAGGTGGTCGAGATTGACGATATGCTCGCGCCACAGGCCATCCAGCGTCTGCAGGATGATCGAGCGTTCCACGTAGTGCATGATCTCGGGGCCGAAGCGCTCCGCCTTTTCGGCAGCAGCCTTGTCGGCGATCTCGATCAGGCGTTCGCGGATGTCGTCCTCGCCAATACCTTCTTCCTTGGCCCATTCCTCGACGGGCAGGTCCAGATCGAGCAGGTTGGCAATCTCGACCTTGAGGCCGGCCATGTCCCACTGCTCGGCATAGGCGCGCTCGGGGATGTGCTTGGCAACCAGCTCTTCGATGGCCTCGTGGCGCATGTCGGCGATGGTTTCGGAGATATTCGTCGCTTCCATCAGTTCGACGCGCTGTTCGAAGATCACCTTGCGCTGATCGTTAAGCACGTCGTCATACTTCAGGAGGTTCTTGCGGATGTCGAAGTTGCGGGCTTCGACCTTCTTCTGTGCGCGTTCCAGGGCCTTGTTGATCCAGGGGTGGACAATCGCCTCTCCCTCTTTGAGGCCGAGCTTCTGTAGCATGCCGTCCATCCGGTCGGAGCCGAAGATGCGCATCAGGTCGTCCTGGAGCGACAGGTAGAACTTCGAGCGGCCCGGGTCGCCCTGGCGGCCAGAGCGACCGCGCAGCTGGTTGTCGATGCGACGGCTTTCGTGGCGTTCGGTAGCGATGACGTAGAGGCCGCCGGCGTCGATGGCCTTCTGCTTCAGGACCTTGATCTCCTCGGCGATGGCCTGGATGGCGGCGTCCTTTTCAGGGCCGGGCTCCATGTCGCCAAGCTCGCGCTCGACGCGCATCTCGAGGTTGCCGCCGAGCTGGATGTCGGTGCCGCGGCCGGCCATGTTGGTAGCGATCGTCACGCCGCCGGGAACGCCGGCCTGGGCGACGATATAGGCTTCCTGTTCATGGTAACGGGCGTTGAGGATGTGGAACTGGGTGAAGCCCTGGCTGCGCATCCGCTCGGCCAGCAGCTCCGACTTCTCGATCGACGTCGTGCCGACCAGCACCGGCTGGCCGCGCTTGTGCGCCTCGATGATATCGGCGGTGATGGCGTTGAACTTTTCCTCGAACGTCCGGTAGACCTCGTCGTCCTGGTCGATGCGCTTGATCGGCAGGTTGGTCGGGACTTCGATAACTTCGAGATTGTAGATGTTGCCGAATTCCTCTGCTTCCGTCTGCGCCGTGCCGGTCATGCCGGCGAGCTTGTCGTACATGCGGAAATAGTTCTGGAAGGTGATCTGCGCCAGCGTCTGGTTTTCAGGCTGGATCTTGACGCGTTCCTTGGCTTCCAGCGCCTGGTGCTGACCGTCCGAATAGCGGCGGCCCGGCATCATGCGGCCGGTGAACTCGTCGATGATGACGACTTCGTCGTTGCGGACGATGTAGTCCTTGTCTCGGCTGAACAGCTTGTAGGCTTTCAGCGCATTGTTGATGTGGTGGACGATCGCCACGTTTTCGATGTCGTAAAGCGCATTGCCCTTCAGCAGGCCGGCTTCGCGGAGGAGATTTTCGAGCTTCTCTGTGCCGACTTCGGAGAAATTGGCCGAGCGCTGCTTCTCGTCGATTTCGTAGTCTTCTTCGGAGAGCTGCGGAATGAAGGCGTCGATGGTGGTGTAGAGGTCCGAGCGGTCGTCGAGCGGTCCGGAGATGATCAGCGGGGTGCGCGCTTCATCGACCAGGATCGAGTCGACTTCGTCGACGATGGCGTAATAGTGTTCGCGCTGGACCATCTGGGCGCGCTCGTACTTCATGTTGTCGCGCAGATAGTCGAAGCCGAGCTCGTTGTTGGTGGCGTAGGTGATGTCGCAGGCGTAAGCTTCCTTGCGTTCCTCATCCGACATGCCGTGAACGATCACGCCGGTGGTGAGGCCGAGGAAGCTGTAGAGCCGCGCCATGGTCGCGCTATCGCGCTGGGCGAGGTAGTCGTTGACGGTGACGACATGCACGCCCTTGCCGAGCAACGCATTCAGATAGACCGGCAACGTGCCGACGAGCGTCTTGCCTTCGCCCGTCTTCATCTCGGCGATGGCGTTGGAATGCAGGATCATGCCGCCGATCAGCTGGACGTCGAACGGGCGCATGCCGAGCACGCGGCGCGATGCTTCGCGGGCAACGGCGAATGCCGGAACGAGGAGATCATCGAGCGTCTTGCCATTTGCGAGTTGTTGGCGGAACTCCACCGTCTTGGCGGCAAGCTCTTCGTCGGACAGCTTGCGCATGCCCTCTTCGAGCGCATTGATCGCCGCAACATTTGGCGTGAACACGCGGACACGCCGCTCGTTGGACGAGCCAAACAACTTTCGGGCAATTCCACCAAAGCTGACCATATGACTGGCCCTTTCTGAATTTACATCCCGCCGTTCCTGCAATCGCCGTCCCGAAAAAATCGGCCGATTGACCCGAAACGGCCGGAAACTGTTCTGGACGCAAGGTTGCGTGACAGATAAGAGGGGGGTCGATTGATGTCAACGGGATTGGCCGATACACAAAGGCCACATTCTGATGGTGAAGGCTACTTTCAGGCCGGATTCGCGCATGCTGAAGCCGGTGGGAACTTCAAAAGGGTAATTTCATGTCGCGATACCATAAACTTGCTGCAGCTGTCGCCTTTGCTGCGATCGTTGCCTTCCAGGCCCCGGCCTTTGCTGCAGATGCCGTCGTTGCCAAGGTAGGCGACCTCGAGATCCACCAGTCCGAACTCGATCTTGCCATCTCCAACCTCGACCCGCAGCTGGCCCAGTTGCCAGACGACCAGAAGAAGGTTGCCGCACTTTCGGCCGCCATCGACGTCAAGCTTCTGGCCAAGGATGCGCTTGCCGAGAAGCTGCAGGACACTCCTGACTTCAAGACCCGCATGGCCTATCTCCAGGACCGCGAACTGCACAATGCCTACTTCAAGAAGCACGTCGTTGACGTCGTGACGGACGCTGAGGTCAAGGCGCGCTACGACAAGGAAGTTGCTGCCCTGCCGAAGCAGGAAGAAGTGCACGCCCGCCACATCCTGGTGAAGACCGAGGACGAGGCCAAGGAAGTCATCAAGGAACTCGACGCCGGTAAGGATTTCGCTGAAGTCGCCAAGGAAAAGTCGACCGATCCGAACAAGTCGGACGGCGGCGATCTCGGCTATTTCCAGCGTGGCCGCATGGTCAAGGAATTCGACGACGCAGCCTTCTCGATGCCGGTCGGCACCTATTCCAAGACGCCTGTGAAGACCGATTTCGGCTTCCACGTCATCAAGGTCGAAGACAAGCGCGATGCGCCTCCTCCGCCGTTCGACCAGGTCAAGGACCAGGTCAAGCAGCTGGTCATGCGTGACAAGTATCTCGAACTGCTGAAGACTGCCAAGGCAGCTTCCAAGGTCGAGATCTCCGATCCGGCGCTGGCCAAGGCCTATGCCGATGCAGACAAGCAGCAGCAGCAGCCGGATGCCGCGCCTGCCACCCCCGATGCACCTGACGCGCCGGCCGCCGAGGCACCGAAGCAGTAAGACAGCAATAATGCGATTGGGGCCCGGTTCATCCGGGCCCTGATGGCTTAGGCGGAAGTGGGTTTTCTTCAGGCCGCCTCGCCGGGCATGTGTTCGCCTTGTCCGGGGAGATGATCATGGCCGGAGGTCTTCTTTCCCTCATCCTCGCCCTTGTGGCGGAGATGCAGCGCGTTCACGTCCGTGAGCGTAAGAGACTCCTTTCACCGCGCAGACGCGCGGTGGCTGGATTCCTGTGACAGGCACAGGAATGAGGAGAACTTTGGCCAAGACGCGGTGCACTGCTTAGACAACAGGCCCGGTTCATCCGGGTCCTTTCAATTGCAAAGGTATTAAGATGTCTGGTTCCGTATCCCCGCTTGCCCCGACAACCTTTGCCACGCTGCCGCCGGTGCGCGGGCTTCGTATGGCGACTGCTTCCGCCGGTATAAAGTACAAGAACCGCACCGACGTGCTGATGATGGTGTTCGATGCACCGGCGGCTGTTGCCGGCGTCTTCACCAAGTCGAAGTGCCCGTCTGCTCCTGTCGATTTCTGCCGCAAGAATCTCTCGCACGGCACAGCCCGTGCGGTTGTGGTCAATTCCGGCAACGCCAATGCCTTTACCGGCGTAAAGGGCCGCCAGGCGACGGAGTTGACCGCGAAATCGGCCGCATCCGCCGTCGGCTGCAGCGAGAACGAGGTCTACCTGGCCTCGACCGGCGTCATCGGCGAACCGCTGGACGCCACGAAATTTGCCGGCGTGCTGGACCAGATGCAGTCCGATGCCACGGGCGATTTCTGGTTCGAAGCCGCCAAGGCGATCATGACCACCGATACCTATCCGAAGGTCGCTACGCGGAGCGCCGAGATCGACGGCATCGCGGTGACGATCAACGGCATCGCCAAGGGCGCCGGGATGATCGCACCCGACATGGCGACGATGCTGTCCTTCGTTGTCACCGACGCCGATATCGCGCCGGTGGCGCTGCAGGCCCTGCTGTCCGATGGCGTCGGCCCGACCTTCAATTCGATGACCGTCGACAGCGATACGTCGACCTCAGATACGCTGATGCTGTTTGCGACCGGCGCCACTGCGGCCGACGGCCAGAAACGCGTCGAGACCGCCAGCGATCCGCGGCTAGCCTCTTTCCGCACGGCACTGAATGCGCTTCTCAAGGACCTTGCGCTGCAAGTCGTGCGGGACGGCGAGGGTGCGACCAAGATGCTCGAAATCACCGTCACCGGTGCCGAAAGCGATGCCGCTGCCAAGACCATTGCGCTGTCGATCGCCAACTCGCCGCTGGTCAAGACCGCTGCAGCCGGCGAGGACGCCAACTGGGGCCGTATCGTCATGGCCGTCGGCAAGGCCGGCGAGATGGCAGATCGTGACAAGCTCGCCATCTGGTTCGGCGATGTCCGGGTTGCCGTCAATGGCGAACGCGACGCCGGCTATTCGGAAGATGCGGCGACCGCAGTCATGAAGCGCCAGGATATTCCGGTCAAAGTCGAGCTCGGACTTGGGCAAGGCCGGGCTACGGTCTGGACCTGCGACCTCACAAAGGAATATGTTGCCATCAATGGCGACTACCGGAGCTGATAGCGTCTGATGCCCTTGCAATTCCTGTCCAATCCCCTGCCGCTGGTGCGCAGGCTCGAAGCCGTTGGCTTTCGGGCCTGGCCAGCGTCGTCTATCCATTACGACGGCAGCTGGCAGGTGCGGCTGACGGCCGGGCATCCCTCCAAGCGACTGAACTCGATCGTGCCGCTCGACCCCTCCGACCATCGCGACGTCGAGATCCGGCTGGAGAAGGCGCAACGCAAGTTCGAGGCTTATGGCCGCCCCCTGGTGGTGCGTGAAACGCCGCTGGCGCCACCGGTGTTGATGACGCTGTTGCGCGAGACAAACTGGGACGCCTTCGAAGAGACGATCGTGATGACCTGCGATCTTTTGGATATCGTCCTCCCCGACACGCTCGACCATTTGCCGAGCCACGATGTCGGCCGCTATGTCGATGCCAGCCTCTCTGTCGACGGTTCCGATTCCGCGCTGAAGCCGGCGCTGGCCGAAGTCGTCAGTTCCATCAAGCCGCCATCGGGCCTCTTCGTCATCGAGGATCCGGAACTCGGGCCTGTAGCGACGACGCTCTGCGTGCAGGACAACGACCTTGCCGGCCTGATGTCGTTGTCGGTCGCACCGGCATTTCGCCGCAAGGGCTTCGGTATCGAGATCGTCGCCTCGGCGCTCCGCTGGGCCCGGACCCGCAGCGCAAAAACCGCCTGGCTGCAGGTCGCCGCCAGCAACGATGCCGCGCTGGCGCTTTATGACGGCATAGGATTTCGCGAGGCCTACCGTTACCGTTACTGGAGGCCGCAGTCGTGAGCGTCGCGGCCGGGCGCAAGATCCTGCTGGTTGCCGCATGCGCGCTGATCGATGCCGATGGCCGAATTCTCCTCGCGCAGCGTCCCGAGGGCAAGAGCCTTGCCGGGCTGTGGGAATTTCCAGGTGGCAAGGTCGAGCCGGGCGAGACGCCGGAAGAGTGTCTCATTCGTGAACTCGACGAGGAGCTTGGCGTCACGACGCGTATAGCCTGCCTCGCGCCGTTAACCTTTGCCAGCCACACCTACGACAGTTTTCACCTGCTGATGCCACTCTACATCTGCCGCCGCTATGAAGGCACGCCAGAGGGCCGCGAGGGCCAGGGGCTGAAATGGGTTCGGCCGCAGGCACTTCGCGATTATCCCATGCCTCCTGCAGACGAACCGCTGATCCCGTTTCTGCAAGACCTGCTGTGACAGGCCATTAATTTAGTGAATACTTCTTCACTTAAGATTTTATGATCATTTTGCCTGTGGATATTAAGAGATCGTTTAAGACCTTCTGGCAAAGATCGACCTCAATCAAGCGATGGGCATGGTCATAACGAGGCTTGACACAATGGACGACGATTTCTGGAAGGCCGTTCGCGAGAAAGAACAGGCAACTTCACAGTCTCGCAAGACCGGCGCACTGAATATTGCCCTGCTTTTCGGCACGGCGGCAGTTGCATTGTCGCTGATCCTGACGCCGATGCTGGCCGATAAGTCGAAATCGAGTGTGCTTGCGAGCGCGCCCGAATTCGATAACATCACCACGGGCTCCATTCCGAAGACGGAAAGCGGCAAGCGCTTTACGATCCGCCGCAGCGTGCTGCAGAACGAACCCGGTTCAGTCTGTGTCGTGCAGGGGTATGGCAGCGATAGCAACTGCTGAACAGCTTGCAGCCGATCTGTGCCGGGGGCATCGGGTTCGCTGATTTCGGTATAGATCAGAGGATATTTTCGATGCATGTGGTCCGGAAACTCATTGACGACAAGATCGGCGCAACAGCGATCGAATACGGCCTGATTGCCGGCCTTATCGCCGTTGCGCTGATCGTCAGCCTCGGTCTTCTCGGCAGCAATCTCTCGAACATGTTCAACTTCTTTGCCAACAAGGTCAGCACGCCGTAATCACGGCTTCAGGGTCTGCTCCTCGACCTTCAGCGCGTCGGCCAGCCGCGTCTTGGCGGAGCCCGGACGCAGTGGCTTCTGCTGGCTTTCATGCGGCTTCCAGCCCGATGCATAGATGATCGAGAATGTCGCCCGGATCCGTCCGTCGGCATCGGCGAAGCGCTCGGCATATAATTCCGCGGCACGCAGGAAGAAATTGCGTCCGACCGGTCGGCGGCTGCGGTCGACCAGCGGGTTGGCCATGCCCATGGCGCGCAGGTCCTGCATCAGCGGAAACAGCGAGGCGTAGCGCACCGTATAGCTTTCGGCATCGACGACCGGCAGCGCGAAACCCGCCCGCTGCAACAGCCCGCCGACATCGCGCACGTCGGGGAAGGGGATGACGCGCGGACTGGCGCCGCCGAACATCTCGATCTCGGTTGCCAGCAGTACCTCGCGCAATTCCTGCAGCGTGCCGTTGCCGGGTATGGCTGCGAGGAACAGCCCGTCCGGCTGCAATGCGCGATGCACCTGAATGAAGACGCCCGGCGTGTCGTTGGTGAGGTGCAGCCCCAGCGGCGAGAGCACCAGATTGACGGAGGCCGGAGCTAGCGGCAGCCGTTCTGGCGGCGCAACGACGATGGTCTCACCGGCAACGGCCGGCATTTCGTCGGTCTCGATGCGCGTCATATGGCCGATCTTGCCGGACGCCATCGCCAACCGTGCCGCGATGCCGGTCGCGCCGTGCAGCTCCACCGCCTCCTCGAAACGGCGTTCCACCAGCGACAATCGCTCGGCCAGTTCGTTGGCGGCGATGTCGAGCAGGAAGGCGGCCTTGGCGTCATCCCTCGCCAGCGCGCGGCGGCGGTTGGCGGCGATGAGGTCCTGGTCGAATACGATATCCATGCGCTATTCCTGCACTCCACGTCCTCTGCGGCACCAGAGCCTGCCGCACTTTCCTTTCGCAATGGCGCGAGGAACGGGCTATTGTCAATCATATGGGGCATATGGGGACGAGCCGACCGGAAATCACCGCTGCGCTCATCGGACGCGGGCTGCTGCGGCCGTGGTTTATGCTGGCCGATCTGCTCTATCCGCCCGGCTGTGCTGCCTGTGGCGCCTCGACCGGCAGCCACCGCAGCCTTTGCCCGCGCTGCTGGTCGACGATCCGTTTCGTCGAGCGTCCCTATTGCGAGGTGATGGGCAGCCCGTTTACCCACGATCTCGGCGCCGGCATTCTCAGCGCCGAGGCGATTGCAGATCCGCCGCCGTTCGATCGGCTGCGCTCGGCGGCGATCCATGACGGCGTGGTTCGCGATCTCGTCCACGGCCTCAAATACCGCGATCGTATCGACCTTGCGCGGATGATGGCCGAATGGATGCTGCGCGCCAGCGACGGTGCGGTTGCCGGTTGCGATGCGCTGATCCCGGTGCCGCTGCACCGCACCCGTCTGTTTTCGCGTAAGTTCAACCAGGCAGCCGAGCTTGCCCGCCATCTGGCGTCACTCTCCGGCAAGCCGCTGCTGCCGGCGACACTTGTCCGGATCAAGCGGACCAGCCAGCAGGTCGGGCTTGGTGCCTGGGCCCGGCAGGACAATGTCCGGGGCGCCTTTGCAATCGCACGCCACCGCGACAACGAGGTCTTCGGCCGGCGCATCGTGCTCATCGACGACGTCTACACGACGGGAGCGACCGTTGCGGCGGCAACGCGGGTGCTGAAAAAGGCGGGCGCCGCCGATGTCACCGTCTTGACCTTTGCGCGGGCGCTCGCCATGCCTATATGACAGGAAAGCTGTTCAAACCCGGAGTGACCATGGCATCCGTCGTTATTTACACGCGTGAGTTCTGCGGCTACTGCGCCAAGGCAAAATCGCTGCTTGGGGCCAAGGGCGTCGCCTATGTCGAACACAATGCCACCTATTCCCCGGAGATGCGCGAGGAGATGATCGCCAAATCGAACGGCGGCACGACCTTTCCGCAGATCTTTATCGACGGCTTGCATGTCGGAGGCTGCGACGACCTGCACGCGCTCGACAGGGGGGGCAAGCTCGATCCGCTTCTTGCCGCCTGAGGATAAATCATGAGCTTCAAGGCCGCCGCTATCCAGATGTGCTCGGGCACCGACCCGGAGAAGAACGTCGCCGATATGGTGCGCCTGGTGCGCGACGCCGCGTCCAGGGGTGCGGTCTATGTCCAGACGCCTGAAATGACCGGCGCCATCCAGCGCGACCGGCCCGGCCTGAGGGCCATCCTGCGCAACGAGGCCGATGATCTCGTCGTCGCTGCAGCGTCGCGGACAGCGGCGGAACTGGGTATCCACCTGCACATCGGCTCGACGGCCATTTCGCTCGACGATGGAAAGATCGCCAATCGCGGTTTCCTGTTCGGCCCGGATGGCGATCTGGTGACGCGCTACGACAAGATCCACATGTTCGACGTCGATCTCGACAATGGCGAAAGCTGGCGCGAGAGTGCCGTCTATCGTCCAGGCTCCGAGGCTCGGGTGGTGTCGCTGCCGTTTGCAAAACTCGGCTTCTCGATCTGCTACGATGTCCGCTTTCCCGAGCTTTTCCGCAGCCAGGCCGTTGCCGGCGCCGAAGTGATGAGCATTCCTGCCGCCTTTACCCGCCAGACCGGCGAGGCTCACTGGGAAATCCTCCTGAGGGCACGGGCCATCGAGAACGGCATGTTCGTTATCGCCGCAGCCCAGGCCGGCGTCCATCAGGACGGCCGCGAGACATATGGCCATTCGATGATCGTCGATCCCTGGGGCAAGGTTCTGACGTCCGCCGGCGGCAGCGGCGAGGCCGTGCTGGTGGCCGATATCGACGTTGCCGCAGTCAAGGCTGCCCGCGAAAAGATCCCCAATCTGAAAAACGGCCGCGCGTTTACGCTGGAAACGATCGAGGCCGCAAAGGCCGGGGGTGTGGCTGCGTGATCCGCTATTCGCTCAGTTGCGACCACGGCCATGAGTTCGAGGGCTGGTTTTCGCAAAGCGCCGACTTCGAGCGGCAGGTCGAAAGCGGATTGCTGAGCTGCCCGACCTGCGGATCTTCCTCGATCGGCAAGATGCTGATGGCACCGTCCGTTTCGACGGCCCGGACCCGGGAGGCGCTAACGACGCTGGCGATGGACGCGGCCCGCAAGCAGGCAATCGCCACGCTCAAAGACGCCGTTGCCGCCATCAAGGCGAATTCGGAAGATGTCGGGCCCAAGTTTCCGGAGGAGGCCCGCAAGATCCATTACGGAGAGGCCGATGCCCGCGGCATCATCGGCCAGGCAACGCCTGCCGAGGCACGCTCGCTGATCGAGGAAGGCATCGAGATCGCTCCGCTTCCGACGCTGCCGGACGACGCCAACTGACGCTGCCCCTTCCGCCGATCCATCGACTCGTCAAATAACCCTGCGCCTCCAGCGCAGCATGAAATGCCATAGGGTGGGGGTCTGGTGCGCCAAGGCGGCTCAGGCCGGCCGTTTTGCGACCATCATGTAGTTCACGTCCATGTCCTTAGACAGGTTCCACTGATTCTGCAGCGGCGAGAAGAACACGCCGGTGCGGGCGGTGAAGATCAGGCCGTTGGCGATCAGCGGCTTTTCCACTTCTTCCGGCCGTACCAGCTTTTCATACTGATGGGTGCCGCGCGGCAGCCAGCGCAGGACGTTTTCGGCGGCAAAGATGGCAAGGGCAGCCGCCTTCATCGTGCGGTTGATGGTGGCAACGAACATCATGCCGCCCGGCCGCACCATCTTCGCGCAGGTCGACAGAAAGAACTCGACGTCGGAAACGTGCTCGACGACCTCCATGTTGAGGATGATGTCGAAAGTCTCGCCGGCCTCAGCCAGCTGTTCGGCGGTGACCGGGCGATAGTCGACCTCGACGCCCGACTGGCGGGCATGGGTGGAGGCGATGCCGATGTTCTTTTCGGACGGATCTGCGCCCACCACTTCGGCGCCCATACGGGCCATGGGTTCGGAGAGAAGCCCGCCGCCGCAGCCGATATCGAGCACCCGCAGGCCTTCCAGCGGGCGGGGGCTGCGCGGGTCGCGGCCGAAATTCTCGGCGGCGCGGTCGCGGATGTAGGCGAGCCGGACGGGATTGAATTTGTGCAGCGGCTTGAACTTGCCGGTCGGGCTCCACCATTCCGCCGCCATTGCCGAAAAGCGGTCGACTTCGCTCTGGTCGATAGTGGTCTTTGCCGTGGTGTTCTGAGCCGCTTCGGTCATCGTCTGGTTCCTTGTCCTGTCTCAGTGAAGTCGGACGATCGGTGCTGGAAGTCAAGGGCGGGAGGTCTTCCTTTGCACGCAGGAGACGACCACGCCGGCCGCCCCGCGTCATTCGACCGCAGCAGGATCGTCTCTCTGCCCCGGTCTGCAAGCTCGCCGTGTCGCGCCGTCACGCCATCCCGTTCACGCGGCCTGTTCGGTCCGTGTCATGACAATTCTGATGGCCGGGGCACATCGAGTGCCTGATGATTTTTTAGTTAAGTGACACCAGATGTGCCCCGTTCGACAGTTTTTATCCGCAACTCCGGATCCTCTGTTTCCGACCCAGGTCCCGTTGAGGGGAAAAGCTGCAGGAGTTATGCCACACAGGCACGCCGAGCCTAGGGGCCCGAAGGGATCCACTTTCTGCGGACCCTTGAAGACGTGCCTGCGTAGACAGCAACCCCTCCAAGACCCGGCCCCACCTCGCCGGCAACGCAGACCGGTGTATCCGATGGCGGAACGGGGTGATTATAGATCAACCCGGAAAAGCGGGGATGAAATTATGATGCCGGCATTGTTTCCAAACGGAAATCCCAACGGTTTATCCCCATGAGGTGCTGCGAGCAGGGGCGATGGAGGGAAGCGAGAGAGGAGAGTGTGCTAGAGATAGAGTGTGTGTGTGAGGTCAGAAAGATCACAAAACCGGAAAGAGCCACCCCCGACCTCCCTCATTCCTGTGCCCGTCACAGGAATCCAGCCGCCCAAGTCTTTGGGCGATAGATACTTCTCCACCAACAGAGAGTCCTCCCACGGCGCGGACGCGCCGTGACTGGATTCCTGTGACGGGCACAGGAATGAGGGTTTGGTGGGCATCCCAGGCGCGGTTGGACTTTAAAGGGTTTGGCAGTGGTGGATCGGTCTTTCACTGGGCCGGTTGCCTCAATCTGTTTGTGTTTGCAATATCTTGACTACTCTGCCCCGACTTGCCTCCATTCCGGCAGACGGCAGTGACAAACGTCTCGGTGGGTGCTCGCCGGAAGGTTGGGTTTGGAGGGTGTGCGGCGAACGCGCTGCGGACAGCGCCGCCCGCAGCATATGCGCCTTTGCACAGGTCCCTTGTCGAACGGGATTCTCCTCGAGCCGTGCGCTGCAATGAAGCCGTCACGGTCTTGTGGAAAATACCCTGTGCAGGCTTGGCGAAAGGCATCACGCAATGCGCACTATCATGCTGGATGTCGATGGAGTGTTGGTGTGCGGTCGTCCGGGGGATGGCGCGCAGTGGTGGACTGACCTCGGCGCCGACCTCGGGATTTCGCGCGATGCGTTGCGAAGCGCGTTTTTTGCCCCGCGCTGGCAGGATATCGTCAGCGGGCGGAAGCCTCTGGTGCCGGAGCTTGCCGAAGTTCTGGCCGAGATCGCGCCCGATGTCAGCGTCGATACTTTTATCGACTACTGGTTCGCCAACGACTCGCGGATCGACAGCGCGGTGCTCGATGCTGTTTCGGAGATCAGAGGTCGCGGCGATCGTGTCTACCTCGCGACAAACCAGGAGCATATGCGCGCCGCATACCTGATGGAAGACATGGGGCTACGGGAGAAAGTCGATGGCATTTTCTACTCCGCATCGCTTGGGTACCAGAAGCCGAGCCCCGAATTCTACTCCCTCGTCACGCAAGCCACCTCTGTCGCTCCGCAAAGCATCGTCCTGATCGATGACACCGAGGAAAATGTGCAGGCCGCGCATGCCTCCGGTTGGAGCGCCGTCCATTGGCAAAGGGGTATGAGCATTGTTGGCGCGCTGTAAAACAGGAAAAGTGGGGGGAAAATGTGATGGGCGCGTTGATACCGTTTGGGCGTAGTCCTAACGGATGATTTAGATAGAGCTGGGGAAGCACAAGCGTTAGCTCCAGCTACCCTCATTCCTGTGCCCGTCACAGGAATCCAGCCGCCCAAGTCCTTGGGCGAAAAGTTCTTTCCGCCTAAGATAATGTCGTCTCACTGCTCAGACGCGCTGTGACTGGATTTCTGTGACAGGCGCAGGATGAGGGAATTGGGAGGGCCGATGGTGCAGGCGGTGGTGATCGGCATTACGTTCATATGGAGGCCTCGCCTGGATTCGAACCAAGCTGTGGGGAATTCACTCCCCTTGCGTCTCCACTCCGCCACGAGGCCATGGGATGACCTGTAGTTGTATTTCGTTAAATCTGGGTAAATTTAATCGTGCATCCGCCGGACTATGGAGAGATTGTGGCGGGAGCCCCTGCCGAGGACTTGAACCTGGGTCTTCTGCAAACGAGGCAGCTGCTCTACCGTTGAGCTACGAGGGGCATGCCCCGTGTTGTTGCCCGTCCGGGCGGCAGTTGCAACTCTATAGTTAAATAAGGGTTAACGCGCCGTGGTCGTCGCGAGCCTCCCCGTCGCAGGTGAATGGCTGCGACGGGGAGGGCGGGTTTCAGGTTGCGGTGGGGTCCTTGAGGGCCTTGCCGAGGGAGAAAGCGAGGATAGCCGAGACCAGCATGAAGCCGCCGACGATGAACATCGGCATCTCGTACAGGCCTGTCGCATCCTTGACGGCGCCGGTGATGTAGGGCGCTGCAAAGCCGGCGATGTTTCCGACCGTGTTGATGAGCGCAATGCCTGCCGCAGCGCCGGCGCCGGTCAGGAACCTTGTCGGCAGCGACCAGAAGTTCGGCAGGGCTGCAAAGATCGCACAGGCGGTCACGGTGACGACGAGGACCGTCGTCTCGGGCGAAGACATCAGCAGTGCCAGCGGGATGCTGATGGCGCCGACCAGCGCCGGAATACCGACATGCCAGAGACGGACGCCGCGCTTGCTCGCATCCCGGCTCCAGAAGTAGAGCGCGAAGGCGGCAGGCAGATAGGGGATGGCTGTTATCATGCCCTTTTCGAAGACATCGAATTTGGTGCCGAACTTGGCCTCGAAGCCGCCGATGATCGTCGGCAGGAAGAAGGCAAGCGCATAGAGACCGTAGATCAGGCCGAAATAGATAACCGAGAGGAGCCAGACGCGGCCGTCCTTCAGCGCCTGCAGCGTCATGTGGCGGCGCCCCGTCACCTTTTCCGATTCTTCTTTCGCCAGCGCCCGGTTCAGCCAGCCCTTTTCCGCCGGGGTGAGCCACTTGGCGCCGACGGGGGTGTCCGGCAGGTAGAACCAGGTGATGATGCCGACGACGATGGCCGGGATGGACACGCCGAGGAACATCACCCGCCAGCCCTCGAGGCCGAAGACCCCATGGGCCTGGATAAGGGCGGAGGCCAGCGGCGCGCCGATCACGGTCGTCAGCGGCTGTGCGAGATAGAAGAGTGCCAGGATCTTTGCGCGGTGGCGGCCGGGCACCCAGGTGCTGAGATAGAGGATTGCGCCGGGGAAGAAGCCGGCTTCTGCGACGCCGAGGAAGAAGCGCAGGGCGTAGAGCCCGTTGATGCTACTGACCCAGGTGAACAGCATGGCGACGATGCCCCAGGTGACCATGATGCGCGACAGCCAACGGCGTGCGCCGTACTGGTGAAGCGCCAGGTTGCTCGGAATCTCGAGCACGATGTAGCCGAAGAAGAAAATGCCGGCGGCAAAGCCGAACTGGGCGGCCGTCATGCCGAGATCCTGGGTCATGCCGTTCGGCCCGGCAAACGAGATGGCCGTCCGGTCGAGGAAATTGATGAAGAACATCAGCGCGATGAACGGCACGATGCGGAACGAGATCTTCCGGATCGTCGATGCCTCGACCTGCTGTTCGGTGTTCTGTGAATGTGTCGTGGCGTCCATGTCTTCCTCCCAAGACGAGTGCAGGGGCTGTCACCGCAGAGGGTCTGCCGCCTGTCTCGCGAAGCCCTCCCTCACGGAAACGGCTCCTGTTGATCTCATCCGATGCGGGCGACGGCGCGCGTTGTCTGTCTGCACGCTGCAAACAGGCTTTCCCCACGCCGTGGTGCCGCATTTCCTCCCGTTTAAGTCGCCGGAACCTGTCAAATTGAGCTGACGTCGTCAACTGGTATGATGACATGATCATCATTATTTGCAGTTTTACGTCGCCGGGTGGCTTGCGGACGGCACTTTGAGGCTGTTCTGCCTCAGTTTTGCCCTTACCTTGCCGCACCTGTCTGAACGCCACTCCAAAGGGAAATTACCGTCATGATCGATCGCAGAACATTGCTTATGGCCGGCGGCGCGGCACTGCTGCTCGCGGCATCGCGGCAGGCAAGCGCGGCCAATGCGGTCATCCCGCTCTGGCCGGCAGGAGCCCCGGGCGGCCGTGGTCCGAAAGGGCCGGTCGAGACCAGCGCCAAAGGCGCCGTCAGCAATATCGCCACGCCATCTATCGAGGTCTTCCGCCCGGCCAAGCCCAATGGCGCGGCCATGCTGGTGGCGGCGGGCGGCGGATACAAGCGGATCGAGATGGAAAGCGAGGCGCATCCGGCAGCGCTTTGGCTGAACGATCGCGGCATCACCGCCTTCGTGCTGTCCTACCGGCTGCCGTCGGAGGGCTGGCGGGAAGGTCCCCGGGCACCGCTTCAGGATGCACAGCGCGCCCTGCGGCTGATCCGGGCGAGAAGCGTCGAATACGACGTTCATCCCGATCGCATCGGCGCGCTCGGTTTTTCATCCGGCGGCCATCTGATGGGACTGGCGTCGGCGCGCTCGGCCTATCGCTCCTATCGCGCCGTCGACGAGGCCGACAAGCAATCGGCGCGGCCGAATGCTGCAGCGCTTATCTATCCGATCATCACGCTCGAGCCGCCCTACGACCATACCTCGACAAAGACCGTGCTGATCGGCCGGCATCCGAACGACGAGGAAAGCGCCGAATGGTCGGTGCAGCCGCATGTGCGGTCCCATTGCCCGTCGATGTTCCTCGTCCAGGCGGAGGACGATGCTGTTTCCGATCCGCACAACACACTGATCATGGCTGCTGCCTGCAAGAGCGCCGGTGTGCCTGTCGATATGCACCGCCTCGCGACCGGCGGACACGGCTTCGGCATGGGCAAGGCCGGTACGCCATCCGCCGCCTGGCCGGCCTGGTATGAATCCTGGCTGCGCAAGGGCGGGTTCCTCGCCTAGCCTATCTGGTCTCGGCGGGTTCAGGCGGCGCTGCGCGGTGCGCAGAGCGTCTGGCGCTCTGATGGCTCGAAGATGCTGAAGGTGTTGCGCCCAGCGGCTTTGGCGGCATAGAGCGCCGTGTCGGCCCGCTGAAACAATTCGGACGGGCTGGACCCGTCGGCAAGTGCTACGCCGACGGAGGCGCCGATGTTGAGGACGAGATCGCCGAGGATCATCGGCCGGCGAACGATCTGGACGATGTCGCTTGCGATATCGGTCACCGTCCCGCGTTCGGCGTCCTGCAGCAGCAGAACCGCAAACTCGTCGCCGCCGATGCGGGCAATCAGATGGGCACAATTGCAGACGGCGCGAAGCCGGTCGGCCGCCTCGATCAGGCAGGCGTCGCCAGTGGCATGGCCATAGGTATCGTTGACCGCCTTGAAGCCGTCGAGGTCGACCAGCAGCAACGCTGCCGGCGCCTTCGACCGGTCGTGTTCCTCGCATAGAGCAGCGAGACGCAGCTGGAATTGGGCGCGGTTGGCAAGCCCGGTCATCATGTCGAAATCGGCAAGGTGGCGGGTGCGATCGAAAAGTAGCTTGGCGTCCGTGATGTCCTGCTTGATGCCAAAGATGCGCACGGGCTCTTCGCCCTCGCATTCCACCGTGGCGGTGATGCGGATCCAGCGATGATTGCCCTTCTGCGTCACGATCTCCGCATCCATCGTGAAACCGCTGCGGGTCTCGATGGCAAGACGGCGCTTTTCCTGCAATTCCTTGGCGGATGCCTGGGTATAACAGGCAAGCGTTTCCGCGCGGCCCGCCTGCAGGTCGCGCGGGAGGTCGAAAATGTCGTAGACTACATCCGTCCAGGTCAGGGTCTCGTCGGGCAGGCTGCATTGCCATATGCCGATGCGGGCAGCCTCGGCCGCGCGGTTGAAAATCCTGCGGCCACGGGCCAGCGCCTCGGCCTGTTCCGCGATGGTGGCTTCCTTTTCGCGCAGCTGCTGCTCCAGGCGACGAACGGCCGGATTGCAGACGGAGACAAGCGATGCGCCAAGCGTCTTCAGGCGGTCGAGGAAACGCGGAGCGGGCGGGTTGGTCATCGTCGATTTCTGGCTTTGCGTGAAGCGGCTCGCCTACACTCGCGCATAAGCTTTAAGACTTTGTTGCCGAGGTTGTCTAATTTAGAGCATCGTTTGGGACTGCCGCCGGCTTTCGCCGCCCGTCATATCGATGTCGCATGCCCATTGCACGCACCCTTCAAAGTCGGTATGAGACGGCCGAAATAGACGCTCCGTTTCCGGTGCACCGGCAGTATGAAAAGCCACCGCTTTTGCTGCTGCCCCGGGCGGAGCCTTGTCGTATGGCGGGTCTCAGTGACGAGGCGCGCCACTATGGGTAGAGGCTTATGGCACGCATCGTGATGAAATTCGGCGGGACCTCCGTCGCGGACATGGATCGTATTCGCGTCGTCGCCCGGCATGTGAAACGCGAGGTCGATGCCGGCCACGAAGTCGCCGTCGTCGTCTCGGCGATGTCGGGCAAGACCAACGAGCTGGTCGGATGGACCCGCGATGCCTCGCCGATGCACGATGCGCGAGAATATGACGCTGTTGTCGCCTCGGGCGAGCAGGTTACCTCGGGGCTGGTGGCAATCGCGCTTCAGCACCTCGGCATCAATGCGCGTTCCTGGCAGGGCTGGCAGATCCCGATCAAGACCGACAACGCCCATGGCGCGGCCCGCATCCTCGAGATCAACGGTGACGAGATCATCCGCCGCATGGGCGAGGGCCAGGTGGCCGTCGTTGCCGGCTTCCAGGGTCTCGGTCCCGACAATCGCATTTCGACGCTCGGCCGCGGCGGCTCCGATACCTCGGCGGTGGCGATTGCTGCAGCCGTCAAGGCCGACCGCTGCGACATCTACACAGACGTTGACGGCGTCTATACGACCGACCCGCGCATCGTGCCGAAGGCGCGCCGCCTAAAGAAGATCGCCTTCGAGGAAATGCTCGAGATGGCGTCGCTCGGCGCCAAGGTGCTGCAGGTGCGCTCGGTCGAACTTGCCATGGTATTCAAGGTCCGCACCTTCGTGCGCTCGTCTTTCGAAGACCCCGATGCGCCGGGCATGGGCGACCTTCTGAACCCGCCCGGAACGCTGATTTGTGATGAGGAAGAGATCGTGGAACAGGAAGTCGTAACCGGCATCGCCTATGCCAAGGATGAAGCGCAGATTTCGCTCCGGCGGCTTTCCGACCGCCCCGGCGTCTCGGCTGCGATCTTCGGGCCGCTCGCTGAAAACCATATCAATGTCGACATGATCGTCCAGAACATCTCCGAGGACGGCTCGACCACGGATATGACCTTCACCGTGCCGTCCGGCGACGTCGACAAGGCGCTCGCCGTTCTCGGCGAACACAAGAGCCAGATCGGCTACGATGTCATCCAGAACGAATCGGGTCTGGTCAAGGTTTCGGTGATTGGCATCGGCATGCGTTCGCACGCAGGCGTTGCAGCGAGCGCTTTCCGGGCACTTGCTGAAAAAGGCATCAACATCAAGGCAATCACCACCTCGGAAATCAAGATTTCGATCCTGATCGACGGCCCCTATGCAGAACTTGCAGTCAGGACTTTGCATTCCTGCTACGGTCTGGATAAGAGTTGATTTGAAACTGCAGAGGGGCAGGGCGAAGCGCGAAATGCTTCGTGACACCCTTCGCAGCGTGGACATGATTTTCGGGAGCGTGACGCAATGAGAGACCTTTCCGGCGGTCCGCGCGTCCTGCTCAAGCGGCTGCGCGAGCTGATGGCGGAGCCGCTTGAACCGCAGGATCGCCTTGACCGGATCGTTCGTCAGATCGCCAGCAACATGGTGGCGGAGGTGTGCTCGGTCTACGTGCTGCGCGCCGACGGCGTGCTCGAGCTCTATGCCACCGAAGGTCTCAACAAGGATTCCGTCCATCTGGCGCAGTTGAAGATGGGCCAGGGCCTGGTCGGCACCATCGCCGCCTCGGCGCAATCGCTCAATCTCTCCGACGCCCAGTCGCACCCGGCCTTCCGGTATCTGCCGGAAACCGGAGAAGAGATCTACCATTCCTTCCTCGGTGTGCCGATCCTGCGCGCCGGCCGGTCGCTCGGCGTTCTCGTCGTGCAGAACAAGGCCAGCCGCACCTACCGCGACGAGGAGCTTGAAGCGCTCGAGACGACGGCCATGGTGCTGGCCGAGATGATCGCCACCGGCGATCTGAAGAAGATCTCGAAGCCCGGCCTCGAACTCGACCTGACCCGCTCGGTCACCATCGACGGCGACAGCTACAATGAAGGCATCGGCCTTGGCTATGTCGTGCTGCACGAGCCGCGCGTCGTCGTCACCAACCTGCTCAACGAAGACACCGACCACGAAATCTCGCGCATGGCCGATGCCCTCGGCTCCTTGCGCATTTCCATCGACGACATGCTGTCGCGTCGCGACGTGTCGATGGAAGGAGAGCACCGCGAGGTGCTGGAAACCTACCGTATGTTCGCCCACGACCAGGGCTGGGTTCGCAAGCTCGAGGAGGCGATCCGCAACGGCCTGACGGCCGAGGCTGCGGTCGAGAAAGTGCAGAGCGACACGAAGGCTCGGATGATGCGGCTCACCGACCCGTACCTGCGCGACCGCATGCACGATTTCGAGGACCTGGCCAACCGGCTGCTGCGGCAGCTGACCGGCCATACCGGCCGCAACACGACGGACGGTTTTCCCAACGACGCAGTCATCTTCGCCCGCGCCATGGGAGCCGCCGAGCTGCTCGATTATCCGCGCGACAACATTCGCGGCCTAGTGCTGGAAGACAGCGCCGTCACCAGCCATGTCGTCATCGTCGCCCGCGCTATGGGCATTCCGGTCGTCGGACAGGCGGCCGGCGTCGTGGCGCTGGCGGAAAACGGCGATTCCGTCATCATCGATGGCGACGAGGGCCACGTGCACCTGCGGCCCATGGCCGATCACCTGAAGTCCTATGAAGAGAAGGTCAAGTTCCGCGCCCGCCGCCAGGAGCAGTTCCGGGCGCTGCGTGCCGTCGAGCCGGTCACGCGGGACGGCCAGCGCATCTCGCTGCTGATGAATGCAGGACTGCTGGTCGATCTTCCGCAATTGGCCGAATCCGGCGCCGAAGGCATCGGTCTTTTCCGCACCGAGCTGCAGTTCATGATCGCCTCGACGATGCCGAAGGCCGATGAGCAGGAAATGTTCTACCGCAATGTCCTGAAGCAGGCGGGCGATCACGTCGTCACCTTCCGCACGCTGGATATCGGCGGCGACAAGGTCGTGCCCTATTTCCGGGCGCATCAGGAAGAAAATCCGGCACTCGGCTGGCGCGCCATCCGGCTTTCGCTGGATAGGCCGGGCCTGCTGCGCACGCAGCTGCGCGCCATGCTGAAGGCTGCCGCCGACGGCGAACTGAAGATGATGGTGCCGATGGTCACGGAGGTTTCCGAGATCAAGGCGGTGCGCGAACTGCTGCAGAAGGAAGTGCACCATCTGTCGCGCTTCGGCCATGCGCTGCCGCGGAAGCTGCAGTTCGGCGCCATGCTCGAAGTCCCGGCGCTGCTCTGGCAGCTCGACGAGCTCATGGCTGCCGTCGATTTCGTCTCGGTCGGCTCCAACGACCTGTTCCAGTTTTCCATGGCGGTCGATCGCGGCAATGCCCGCGTGTCCGACCGGTTCGACACGCTCGGGCGGCCTTTCCTGCGCATCCTGCGGGATATCGTGCGCGCCGGCGAGCGCAACAAGACACCGGTGACGCTGTGTGGCGAGCTTGCCGGCAAGCCGATCTCGGCGATGGCGCTGATGGGCATCGGCTTCCGCTCGGTGTCGATGTCGCCAGCCTCGATCGGGCCGGTCAAGGCGATGCTGCTGGGTCTCGATGTCGGGGCGCTGGCGGCAGTCATGGAAGAGGCTTTGGACGACCGCAACCCGACGCTCTCGGTGCGGGACATCCTTGCGCAGTTCGCATTGACCCATAATATTCCCCTGTAGCTGCTCTTGCGCAGTCTGTTGCTGACTGCGGTGGAAAGAGGTAAGAGGCGCTCTGCCCGTCCTTTCAGGGCTGGGCCAGGCATGGGAAGCTAGGGACCTGGTTCCCGCGGTCTGGCTCTCGCCCGGGTCTGGAAGGCGCGACGCTCTCCCCCTCATTCCTGTGCTTGTCACAGGAATCCAGCCACGGCGCGTCTGCGTCGTGAAAAGACTTGTCTCGGCAATCGGGAGGTCTTGCGCGCCTAGGACTGGGCGCACTGGATTCCTGTGACAAGCACAGGAATGAGGAAGGATCGGGGGCGAGGCGTGCAGTTCAACGGCTGGCCGCCAGATAATCGCCATGGATGACGGCGCCTGACATCAGGGCGCCTTGGAAAAATTCGGAGTTCGACTGTGGCTACACTACCTGTTGAAAAAATGCGTGAGCTGGAGCGCCGGTTCGGCGAGATCGAGGCGCGCATGTCCGAAGGCCCGGCGGCGGATGTCTACGTCAAGCTGGCGTCCGAGTATTCCGAGCTGCAGCCCGTCGTCATGAAGATCCGCGACTACGAAAAAGCGACGGCGGAGCGGGCCGATCTCGAAGCGATGCTGGGCGACAAGACGGTCGACCGCGAGATGCGCGACCTGGCCGATATGGAGCTGCCCGGCGTGCGCGAGCGTATCGAGACGCTGGAGACCGAGATACAGATCCTATTGCTGCCGAAGGATGCCGCCGACGAGAAGAGCGCCATCCTCGAAATCCGTGCCGGGACCGGTGGTTCCGAAGCGGCGCTGTTTGCCGGCGACCTTTTCCGCATGTACGAGCGTTTCGCCTCGGTGAACGGCTGGAAGGTCGAAATTCTCTCCTCGAGCGACGGCGAAGCGGGCGGCTACAAGGAAGTGATTGCGACGATCACCGGCAAGGGCGTTTTCTCCAAGCTCAAGTTCGAATCCGGGGTGCACCGGGTGCAGCGCGTACCGGCCACCGAGGCCGGCGGCCGCATCCACACTTCCGCGGCCACGGTGGCGGTGCTGCCCGAGGCCGAAGAGGTGGATATCGAAGTGCGCGAGCAGGATATCCGCATCGACACGATGCGCTCGTCGGGCGCCGGCGGCCAGCACGTCAACACGACGGACTCGGCTGTTCGCATCACCCATATGCCGTCTGGCATCGTCGTCACCAGTTCAGAAAAATCGCAGCATCAGAACCGCGCCAAGGCGATGCAGGTGCTGCGCTCCAGGCTCTACGACATGGAGCGCCAGCGGGTCGACAACGAGCGCTCGGCCGACCGCAAGAGCCAGGTCGGCTCCGGCGACCGCTCGGAGCGCATCCGCACCTATAATTTTCCGCAAGGGCGCATCACCGACCACCGCATCAACCTGACGCTCTACAAGCTGGACCGGATGATGGAAGGCGAGATCGACGATGTCGTCGATGCGCTGCGTGCCGATCACCAGGCAAGCCAGCTTGCCCAGCTCGGGGATCGCATGTGAGCGACACCGGCCCGACGATCGGCGCATTGCAGGCATCGGCGCGGAGCCGGTTTGCGGAGGCGGGCCTCGACGATCCTGCCGCCGACGCCAAGGTGCTGGTATCCGGGCTGTTCGGGCTGACGTTCACCGAGATCGTCACCCGCTCCGACCAAACGGTGGATGCCGAAGGGGTCGTGCGTCTGGAGGACGCCATCGCGCGTCGTTTGCGCCATGAGCCGGTGCATCGCATTCTTGGCGAGCGGGAATTCTACGGCCTGCCGCTGCGCCTGTCGCCGGCGACGCTGGAGCCCCGGGCGGACACCGAGATCCTGGTGGACAGCGTCCTGCCGCATCTGCGCAGGCTGGTCGGCTTGCACGGGAGCATCGATATTCTCGACATGGGCACCGGCACCGGCGCCATCTGCCTCGCTCTGCTGCATGAATGTCGCGAGGCAGCGGGTTTGGGCAGCGACATCTCCGCCGACGCGCTGGCGACGGCCAGGGGAAATGCCGAACGCAATGGCCTTGCCGACCGGTTCCGCACCGCAGAGGGCAGCTGGTTCACGCCGATTTCGGGACGGTTTCACGCAATCGTCTCAAATCCCCCTTATATCGTATCGGACGTTATGCCGACACTGGCTCCGGAGGTCAGGGATTTCGATCCGACGGCGGCGCTCGATGGCGGCCGGGACGGTCTTGATGCCTACCGGGCAATCGCTGCGGACGCTGCGCAATTTCTTCACGACGACGGCGTGCTCGGTCTCGAAATCGGTTATGACCAGCGCCCGACAGTCACCGCCTTGTTCGAGGGCTCGGGGTTCAGATTGATAGAGGCAGCGCGCGATTATGGTCACAACGACCGTGCCCTGATCTTCGCAAAAGGTATATAACGCGCTGAAAATACAAGTCTTTCCTACTTTATTATGCTGTTAAAGAAAAGGACTTGGATTTAGCCGGGAAGCAATATAGGTTGCGCTCACGCGTTGGGCAGCCGGAAACGAATGGGAGATTCGTTCGGGTTCCGGTCAGCCTCAGGGGTCCGCTCTCTTGAAAGAGTGTTGAAGGTTGAACGTACCCGATGCGTGATTCAGTTAATCTGACGTAGTCGAGCGGCAGACGGGGGTTAGACCCGATCTGCTTGCGGCACGCAGGCCCTGGCTCGGTTTGTCCGGCCATGGCGGCAGGGTGCCGCGCGCAATTATCACAACAAGAGAATTCAGGTGAAGGATCTATGAGGCCAGGACAGCAGAACAAGCGCGGTCGAGGGCGTGGCAACAACGGCGGCGGCAGCGGCGGCGGAAACCCCAGCAGCGGCAGCAGCAGCAATAACAGCCAGAACAACAACTTCAATCGGAAGGGATCGAACCCCCTGACCCGGACTTACGATAGTTCTGGTCCCGATGTGAAGATCCGCGGTACCGCCCAGCACATCGCTGAGAAATACTCGACACTGGCTCGCGATTCCCACTCTTCCGGCGACCGCGTCATGGCGGAAAACTATCTTCAGCACGCTGAGCACTATTACCGCATCATCGCAGCCGCACAGGCGCAGATGCAGGAACGCTTCCAGCGCGAAGATAGGCAGGATTTCAATGATCGCGACGGCAACGAGCGCGACATGGACGACATGGACGGCAACGAGATGGACGATCAGCCAATGATCGCGCCTTCGATGCAGAGCCGCAATGCGCCGCAGCAGTCGATGCCGCAGCAACCGGCCCACGGTCCCGTCGCCAGCCAGCAGCCGAGCCCGGCGCCGCAGCCGGCTCCGGTCCAGCAGGATGCAACGCCTGGCGAGGGCGATCAGCCCCAGCCGCAGGCCGAAGCCCAGCGGGCGCCGCGCCAGCCACGCACACCGCGCGTCTACACGCCACGTACGCCGGCCGCAGCTCCCGCTCCCGTCAACGACGGTACCGGCCCTCAGCCCGAAATCGTCGGCACGCCAGCGGAAGTTGCCATCGAGGAAGCCCAGGGCACCGAGGAGCCGCGCCAGCCGCGTCGTCGCGCTGCTGGCCGTCCGCGCCGCCCGCGCCTCACCGATAGCGATGCTCCCGGCGAAGGTGGCAACGACGCCCCGAACCTTGCGGATGTCGGCTCCGAATAGGCATTTTCGCCACTTCGCACATTGAATTGATACACATCAAGATACCCCGGTTCATCCGGGGTATTTTCGTTTTCAGCACCCTTTAAACAGCGTAATTTCCCACCCATATGTTCTTCGGCTGCGGCACTGTCCCTGACGGATGCGGCACCGGGATCTGCCTTTTCAGGGGGTCTTCTCTCACTCTCGTTCTGTGCCGAAAAGCGGGCAGGGCGATCCATGGAGGTTCTAAGATGGATATCGAAAAATACTCTGAACGGCTGCGCGGCTTTCTGCAGTCTGCCCAGACCAACGCACTCGGTCAGGATCACCAGCAGTTCACCGCCGAGCATGTGCTCAAGGTTCTTCTCGACGACGACCAGGGCATGGCTGCCTCGCTGATCCAGCGTGCGGGCGGCGATCCCAAGGCGGCCAAGCTTGCCAACGATGCGGCCCTGGCGAAAATTCCGAAGGTTTCGGGTGGCAATGGCCAGGTCTACCTGGCGCAGCCGCTGGCCAAGGTGTTCACGACTGCCGAGGATCTTGCCAAGAAGGCAGGCGACAGTTTCGTCACCGTCGAGCGTCTGCTGCAGGCGCTGGCGATGGAATCGAGCGCCTCGACATCGACGACGCTGAAGAATGCCGGTGTGACGCCTATCGGTCTCAACAAGGCTATCGACGAGATCCGCAAGGGCCGTACCGCTGATTCTTCGAATGCCGAGAACGGCTACGAGGCGCTGAAGAAATATGCGCGCGATCTGACTGCCGAGGCGCGCGAAGGCCGTCTCGATCCTGTCATCGGCCGTGACGACGAAATCCGTCGCACGATCCAGGTGCTGTCGCGTCGCACCAAGAACAATCCGGTGCTGATCGGCGAGCCCGGCGTCGGCAAGACGGCGATCGTCGAAGGCCTTGCGCTACGCATCGTCAACGGCGACGTGCCGGAATCGCTGAAGGAAAAGAAGCTGATGGCGCTCGACATGGGCGCGCTGATTGCCGGTGCGAAATTCCGAGGTGAATTCGAGGAGCGGCTGAAGGCTGTGCTCAACGAGGTGCAGTCGGAAAACGGCGAGATCATCCTGTTCATCGACGAGATGCACACGCTGGTCGGTGCCGGCAAGGGCGATGGGGCCATGGACGCTTCCAACCTCCTGAAGCCGGCGCTGGCACGCGGCGAGCTGCATTGCGTCGGTGCTACGACGCTCGACGAATATCGCAAGCATGTCGAGAAGGACCCGGCGCTGGCCCGTCGTTTCCAGCCGGTCATGGTCAGCGAGCCTACGGTCGAGGACACCATCTCGATCCTGCGCGGGCTCAAGGAGAAATACGAGCAGCATCACAAGGTGCGCATAGCCGACGCCGCTCTGGTGGCGGCAGCGACCCTGTCGAACCGCTACATCACGGACCGCTTCCTGCCCGACAAGGCCATCGATCTGATGGACGAGGCGGCAGCGCGGCTGCGCATGCAGGTGGATTCCAAGCCGGAGGAACTGGACGAACTCGATCGTCGCGTCATCCAGCTGAAGATCGAGCGCGAGGCGCTGAAAAAGGAAACCGACGTGGCCTCGGCCGACCGGCTGGTGCGGCTCGAAACGGAGCTCACCAACCTCGAGGAGCAGGCCGATGCGCTGACGGCTCGCTGGCAGGCGGAAAAGTCCAAGCTCGGCCTTGCCGCGGACCTCAAGAAGCAGCTCGATGAAGCCCGCAACGAACTGGCGATTGCCCAGCGCAAAGGTGAATTCCAGCGCGCCGGCGAGCTTGCCTATGGCGTCATCCCCGGTCTTGAAAAGGACCTGACGGAGGCCGAAGCCCAGGATCACACGCAGAATGCGATGGTTCAGGAGGTGGTGACCGCCGACAACATCGCCCATATCGTCTCGCGCTGGACCGGCATCCCGACCGAAAAGATGCTCGAAGGTGACAAGGACAAGCTGCTCCGCATGGAAGACGAGCTGGCGAAATCGGTGGTCGGGCAGGGCGATGCAGTGCAAGCCGTTTCGCGTGCCGTGCGCCGCGCCCGCGCCGGTCTGCAGGATCCGAACCGGCCGCTTGGCTCGTTCATCTTCCTCGGGCCGACCGGCGTCGGCAAGACGGAGCTGACAAAGGCACTGGCCCGCTTCCTGTTCGACGACGACAGCGCCATGGTGCGCATGGATATGTCGGAATATATGGAGAAACACTCCGTATCCCGGCTGATCGGTGCCCCTCCCGGCTATGTCGGCTACGATGAAGGCGGGTCGCTGACCGAAGCCGTCCGTCGCCGTCCTTATCAGGTCGTGCTGTTCGACGAGATCGAGAAGGCCCATCCCGACGTCTTCAACGTGCTGCTGCAGGTGCTGGACGACGGACGCCTGACGGACGGGCAGGGCCGGACGGTCGATTTCCGCAACACGATGATCATCATGACGTCGAACCTTGGCTCCGACTATTTGACCAAGCTGGGCGAGAACGATGACAGCGAGGCGGTGCGCGAACCGGTCATGGGCGAGGTCCGCAGCCATTTCCGGCCGGAATTCCTCAACCGGATCGACGAGATCATCCTGTTCCACCGCCTGAAGCGGAGTGAGATGGGAGCAATCGTCGACATCCAGCTGAAGCGGCTGATCACGCTGCTTTCCGAGCGCAAGATCACGCTGGAACTCGACGACGATGCACGCAGCTGGCTGGCCGACAAGGGCTACGATCCGGTTTACGGGGCGCGGCCGCTGAAACGGGCGATTCAGAAATACGTCCAGGATCCGCTTGCCGAGCAGATCCTGTCGGGGCAGGTGCCGGACAACTCGCTGGTCAAGGTCACCAGCGGAAGCGACCGCCTCCTGTTCCGCCCACGCGAGACCGTGCCACAGGCGGCGTAAGGGTTTGCGGTGCAAAAGGAGATGGGGCTGGCGGCAACGCCGGCCCTTATTTTGAGGTGGATAGGCGCCCTGTTCAGATAGCCGTTCAGCTAAAGCTTCAAAGGATCGGCCCGTTCCCCTTGCTTCCACGCGAAGAAATCCGGTGGCTGAAGTCCATCCTTTTCGGGCAGATGCAAAATTTCCGACCGGCTTGTTCCGGATGAATGTGCCATGGCAAAATACCCCATGCGGCCACAAACTTCGGAATGCCAGCCGATACGAAAAGAGCGTCGAATGCAGCCTCAGGAACTCATGAAACTCTATGAAACGAAAGTTAACCTGCGGCGCTTCGATGAAGTCGCCCCGCTCATATCGGCGGACGCGGTCTTCTGGTTTACCGACGGTATCCACTGCGGAATTGACGCAATAAGGGCTGCGTTCGAAGAAACGTGGCGCAAGCTTCAAAACGAGACATACTGGCTTGAGGACGTCGACTGGATTGCGGTCACCGATAACGCTGCGAGCTGCATATACCGCTTCCGTTGGAGGGCCGAGATTGATGGGAAAATATATGAAGGCGACGGACGCGGCACTACCATCTTGAGAAAAGACTACGCGCAATGGAAGATCGTCCACGAGCACCTCAGCCGCTTTCCACAGTGATCGAGCGGATTTGGGTCTAACGGTCCTTGATCTTACCCCGCTTGCTACTCCACCTGAGCAGATAACTAAAGCCTGGTCCGATGAGGATACCGCCTATGACCCATTCCATCGCGCCGATTGATTGTTCATCGGGATCGATACCGGCGAGGTAGAGAAAGAGGAAAAATGCTGCTGTGCCGGCAACGATCATCGCCAGGGCAAAAAACAGATCCTTACGAGAGCTTGTCATGGGGCTCTATCCTCACGCGTCAGTGGTATGAAGCAGGGAAGTAGTGGATTGAAATTCCCCGGCAAGCCGCGCGGTCGCGCTCGCTTTTCCGTCGGCGGCCAGCTGAAGCCGTTGAGCACGCTGTTGTCTGAGTTCAAGGTCATGCTGAAGTTCTGCGAAAAAGCGCGCAGCGAGTTGACCACGAGGCTTGCGCTTTTGTCTTTGGGTGGTGGAGGCAAGGGGTGCTGAGCGCTCTACCTGGCCTATTCCTCTTCGCACCCTGCCCGTCATCGCCAAGTCCTAAATACAAAAATAGCCCGTTAATTGTTTTAAACTTAGAATTTAGCGTAAATTAACCAATGCCTCCTAGTTTCTGCAATTACCGGACACGCCAGTCGAGATGACATGATGTCGCCTCTTGCCGGGAGCCATGCTGCTGATTTGCGGCATGATCCCTTGTAATCGGATAAATCTCCCCTTCATCTCTACATCGTCTCCGCCGCACCCGATTTCTTCTTCTAAATCCAGATTGTTATTTGCGCGCTTCTGCAAGCGCCGCCTGCTGCCGTGCGCGCGGGAATCAGGATGCGGATTTTCTGTGCTTCGGCGGCAATGCGGTGGGGCTGAAGATCGTTTCAAACGCCGTGCCGGACGATCTCCGTGGGGATGGATCGACTTTCACCAACAATCGAACGCGTGAAAACGCCACTGAACCGCCAGAGGATACCGACCCGATGCTGACGTACTTCAACAACCTCAAGATACTCTACAAAATCTCAGTCACCCTTGTGGTGCTGATGGCCATCAATGTCGCCGTCAGTGCGATCAGCGGAAATTCGATTGCGACTCAGCAGCAGGCCTCGGGCTGGACCGAGCATACCTACAAGGTTCTGGCCCGGCTCGAGGGTGTCGTCGCTGCCATGGTGGATCAGGAAACCGGCATGCGCGGCTATGTGATCTCCTCGAACCCCAACTTCCTGGAACCCCAGAAGGCCGGTGCCGCAGCCTATGCAGACAATCTGGCGCAGCTCCGGGCTCTCACCTCCGATAATCCTGTCCAGCAACGGCGTCTCGACGATCTCGACACATTGGTGAAGACCTGGACGCAAAAGGTGGTCGAGCCGGAAACCGTGCTGGTGAAAGATCCCGCGACCTATGAGCAGGCCCGCCAGATCGAGATTTCGGGCGCTGGCAAGCAAACCATGGATGGTATCCGGGCAAAGGTGAAGGAGATGGCGGCAGACGAGCAGGCTCTCCTCGTCAAGCGCGCGTCGCTTTCGGAGAATGCTGCGTCCACGGCGCAGATGGCCATTTATGTCGGCGGCGGCGCAATGCTGTTCGTCGCTGTACTCGGCATGTATCTCCTGAACCTCGGTCTGGTTCGCCCGGTTTCCGGCATCAATGCGACGATGACGCGTATTGCCAACGGAGAAACCGGCGTGGTCGTTCCCGGTATCGGCCGCAAGGACGAAATCGGCCAGATGGCCGCTGCCGTCGGTGTCTTCCAGGAGAATGCCATCGAGCGCATCCGGCTCGCACAGGATGCTGATACCAATCGCAGCCTGACCGAACAGGAACGCCGCAAGAGCAGTGAAGCCGAGCGCATCAAGGCTGAATCCATGGCCGAGGCGACATCCGGGCTCGGCGAAGGCCTGAAGCACCTTGCCAGCGGCGACCTGACCTTTCAGCTTGCCAGCAAGTTCGCTCCCGAGTTCGAAAGCCTCCGGGAAGACTTCAACGCCGCAGTCCAGCAGCTTGCCGAAACCTTGCGGGCTGTGGCGCAGGCAACGAGCGGGATCGATACCGGCAGTCGCGAAGTCAGCGTCAGCGCCGACGACCTGTCCAAGCGCACGGAGCAACAGGCGGCTTCGCTGGAAGAAACGGCCGCTGCCCTCGACCAGATCACCGTCAATGTCAGTAATTCTTCGAAGCGTGCCGAAGAAGCCCGCCAGATTGCCATGCTGGCAAATGAAAGCGCTGCCCAGTCCGGCAAAGTCGTTGCGAATGCCGTCGAGGCGATGCAGAAGATCGAGCAATCGTCGAACGAGATCTCCAACATCATCGGCGTTATCGATGAAATCGCCTTCCAGACCAACCTGCTTGCCTTGAACGCCGGCGTCGAAGCCGCCCGTGCCGGCGAGGCAGGCAAGGGATTTGCCGTCGTCGCCCAGGAGGTCCGCGAACTCGCCCAGCGGTCGGCCAAGGCTGCCAAGGAAATCAAGGACCTGATCCGCAACTCGAGCACCGATGTTCAGAGCGGCGTCAAGCTTGTCAGCGATACCGGCAACGCGCTGCGGACGATCGAAGGCTATATCGTCACCGTCAACCAGCACATGGACTCGATTGCCACTTCGGCGCGCGAACAGTCGGTCGGTCTGGGCGAGGTGAACACCGCCGTCAACCAGATGGACCAGGTGACCCAGCAGAACGCCGCGATGGTCGAGGAAACGAGTGCTGCGGGCGCGACGCTTGCCAGCGAAAGCGGCAAATTGCGGGAGCTCATTTCACAGTTCCAGCTCGGCAGCACCTCCGGTCATGCGCCCCGTGCCATGGCGGCTGCCCCGGCACATCGGCCGGTCCCATCGCCCGCCCGCCGTCTTGCAGGCCAGGTAGCCAAGGCTTTCTCCGCCGGCAATGCCGCCGTCAAGGAAAGCTGGGAAGAGTTCTGATCAGACGACGAACAGCCGGAAGGCCTGAGAGGGCCGACCGGCTGGATCACCGAGGCGAGATGCGGCCGCGAGGCGATCTCGCCGGCCGGTCTGAAAGCTCGATCCGGAAGATATTCAGTCCGGAGACATCCGTCTCGATCTGCTCGAAGCCCTGCCCGAGGTAAAAGCTGTCCATCTCCGGCGTTGCGCAGAGATAGCAGTTATATTTCCCCCATTTCGCAGCTTGCGCCCGCGCGGCGACGATCAGCCGCGTGGCGACCCCTCGTTTTCTTGCATGCGGCTCGACCCATAAAGCCGCGATCCACGGTGTATAGTCCGGGCGTGCATCCAGGTCGTTTTCAATCATCAGCACCGAGCCCAGATAGATGCCGTCCTCTTCGGCGACGAGGCAAAAGGGAATGCCGTCGTTCTCGATCATAGGGTCCAGGTGGGCGCGATATTGCGCCAGAGTGACCCCCGTCTCCGTCCACCAGGCGTTCCAGCTGCGATCGGCAACCGTATCTGCGAAGGCTGGATTGTCTTTGAGGCGCAATATTTGCATTCTGTCATTCTCCCTTCGGTTCTCCATTTTATTCACTCTACCCTCGCTCCGAGAAATGCGGCGCAGATTGCGGCCAGCAGCGCCAGGCCTGCGGGGACGAGCATGACGGCAAAGAACAGCGGGATGGCACTGGCGCCTGCGATAAACGGGCCGCCGAGCGAGACAATCAGAGCACCGCCGCCGATGCTGAGGGCGGCCGCCAATCCTGCCGCGGTTCCGGCATGGTCGGGATGGGCGGAAAGCACGCCGCTGTTGGCGGCGGGCATGGTCAGCCCGTTGCCGATGCCGATGAACATGCAGGGCCCGAAAAGCGCAAAAGCGTTGCCCGCGTCCATGAGCGCAAGGCCGAGACCGAGCAGCAGGCCGGTACAGGTCAGCGTCCGCGCCGTGACGAGGACGGTGCCGAGCGACATTCTCGAAGCGTAACGACCAGCAAGCAAGCTGCCGAGCATAAAGCCGGCCGGGACAATACCCATGGAGAGGCCCAGTTTCGCGGTCGAGCCGCCAAGCAAGGGACCGAGGGCAACAGGGGCGCCTGCGAGAAAGAGGTAGAGCGTCCCCATGGATGCCGCCATGCAGAGCGCATAGCACCAGAATGCGGACGAACGGATGAGCCGGAGATAGGCGCCCGCGCTACTGTGCGACCTGCGGGCTCGGTCAGCGGTTTCTGGCAGCGTCACAAGGCTGAGGATGAGGACGGCGGTACCGGCCGTTGCCAGCGTGATGAAGATCGCCCGCCATCCGAAGGCCGCATCCAGCGAACCCCCGACGACGGGTGCGAGCATCGGAGCAAGGGCCCATCCCATCGCGAGGTAACCAAACCGGCTGGCTGTCGCATGTCCGCCCGAGGTCTCCTTGATGATGACGAGGGCTATCGAAAAGCAGGCGGCTATCGATGCCTGCAGAGCCCTGAAAATCATGAAGGCGACGATATCCGTGGAGACGGCGCAACCGATCGATGCCGAGATGAAGACAACGATGGCCGTCAGGGCGACGGGCCTCCGTCCGTATCGATCCGAGATTGCACCGGAAACGATCTCGATTAAAGCCGTGACAACAGCATAGCCGGCAACGGAAAGGCTGACGACGGCGGAACTGGCGTGAAACTCGGCGGCGATGTGCGGCAGCGACGGCAGGATCATGTTGACTGGCACAACCGAGAGCGCCGTCAGCAAGATCAGCGAGAGCAGCGGAGGTGGGGCGGGCGTCTGGCTGGCAGTAGCAGATGCAGACGGGTGTCTGAGCGTGTTGTCCGGAGATGCGGCTATCATCGTTCGGTCCTGTCGGTGGGATGAAAGGGATCGACGGGGCTCAGCCAGATTTGAGGCATAAAAAAAGGCCCCGTCGGGAGCCTGTTCGTCGCGCATGGGTGCTTCCGCCGGATGGCTATGCCATCCTGCCCATGCGCGCACTCACCACCTGAAAAAACGTCGCAGCTTTCATGACGGCCAAGCTAGGCATAAATCCTGAGATCGTCAACGGGGCGCATTTCCAAGGTATGGATGACCGCCGCTACCGATCAACGGGTGGTTCTGACAGGATCTCGTTCAGCGCCTTCACCAAACGCTCGCATTCGGCATCGGTGCCGATCGTGATGCGCAGGTAGTTTTTGATGCGGGGCTTTGCAAAATGCCGGACGAGCAGGGATCTTTGCCTGAGTTCGGCGAGAAGATCGCTTGCCGTGCGCGTCGGATGCGTGACGAACAGGAAGTTGGCCGAGGATGGAAGCACATCGAAGTCAAGCGCGCGCAACGCCGCAGCCAGACGCTCGCGGCTGGCGACGATCATGGCTCGGTGTTTGTCGAACCATGCCCGGTCTTCCCAGGCTGCGATGGCGCCGGCCTCCGCCAGCCGGTCGAGCGGGTAAGAGTTGAAGCTGTCGCGCACCCGTTCCAGCGCATCGATCAGCGGTCTCTGGCCGATCGCAAAGCCGACGCGAAGGCCGGCAAGGCTGCGGGATTTCGAAAAGGTCTGGACGACCAGCAGGTTCGGATAGCGCTCGACCAGCGGCACCGCGCTGTCGCCGCCGAAATCCACATAGGCTTCGTCGATTACCACCACCTGATCGGGGTGCTCGAGCAGCAGCCTCTCGATTTCGCCCAGCGGCAGGGCGGTACCGGTGGGTGCGTTCGGGTTGGGCAGGATGATCGCGCCGCAGGCTTGCCGGAAGTCGTCGATCCGCACCGACATGGCCTCATCGAGCGGAATTTCGCGATAGGGCACGTCGAACAGCCGGCAGTAGGTGGTGTAGAAGCTGTAGGTGATGTCCGGAAAGAGCAGCGGCGCATCGTGTTTCAAAAGCGCCTTGAAGACATGCGCCAGCACCTCGTCGGAGCCATTGCCGACAAACACCCGGTCGGGCTCGAAACCGTAGCTATCGGCAATCGCGGTGCGCAGGCGGCGGGATGTCGGATCGGGATAGAGCCGCAACGAACCGTCCAGCTGCGCGGCAATTGCCGCCGCCACCTCAGGCGAAGGCCCATAGGCGCTTTCGTTGGCGTTCAGTTTGACCAGGCCGGGGATCTTCGATTGTTCGCCGGCAACATAGGGCGTCAATGTCGAGACGATGGGGCTCCAGAAGCGGCTCATGTGTTTTCCCTGGGTGACTATGGCGCCAATCTTGCAAACTCCGTCCCTCAAAGCAACGCAATGCCCGCCGTTCGTCCGACAGGAGCGGGCGGGATGCGTCAGTCAGTTTCGCGAGACAGTTTTGCTTCCGCAAAAATTGCTGTCGCCCAGGCGAGAAAGACGCGCAGCCTTGGCGCCAGCTGGCGGTTTTGCGGGTAGAGCGCGAAATAGGGCGTCGGGCTCGGGGAGAAGTCCTTCAGCACCTCGACCAGCACGCCCTCTTCGAAATCCTGTCGGAAGCGATAGCGCGGCGCCTGTACCAGGCCCAGTCCCATGCGGGCAAGTTCATGCATGGTATCGGAACTGTTGGTGGTCACCCGGGTCGGCAGGTGGATATCGCGCCTCTTGCCAGCGACGGTAAATTCGAGCGGCAGGACTTCGCCGGACCGGGACGAAAGGAAGCCGATCATCACGTGGCCGTCCAGCCCGTCCGGCGAGGTCGGCACTCCGTGCGCCTCGAGATAGGCCGGGCTGGCGCAGGTGACCTCCTCGACGAGGGCAAGCCGGCGCATGATCATGCCGCTGTCGGAAGGTTCGCCGGCGCGAATGACGCAATCGACACCGTCGCGCAGCAGATCGACCAGCCGGTCTCCCTGTCCCAGATGCAGGTCGATCAGCGGGTAGCGCTCCAGGAATTCCGGCAGGTGCGGCAAAAGAAAGGTGCGGGTGACCTGCGCATTGGCGTCGATACGCAACAGGCCGCGCGGACGATCGTCACGAAAGGCGTTTTCCGCCGCCTCGACATCCGCCAGGATAGACAGGCAGCGGTGGTAAAAAGCCTCGCCGTCCAGCGTCGGCATCACATGACGTGTGGAGCGCTCCAGCAATCTCGCGCCGATATCGGCTTCCAGCTGCTTGATCGCCTCGGTCGCCGTCGAGCGTGCAAGACCGCTATCGGCTGCCGCAGCGGTGAAGCTGCGGCGCTCGACAATGCGGACGAACAATTGCAGGCGATCCAGGCGATCCATTCAGCTTGTTCATCACAGCCGAATAGAGATGTCAAATTAGCGGTGATTGTTCTATTCTGGCATCGGCGTATTGGTCTCCTCATCAGAAGGAGATCAACATGACAGATCAACATTCCCGCACCGCCATCATTACCGGTGCTTCCAAGGGTATCGGCGCCGCCATCGCCCGGCGGCTGGCCCGCGATGGTATCGCCGTCGTCGTCAATTATGCCAGCGGTCGCCAGGCTGCGGACGAGGTCGTCGCCACGATCGCTGCTGCCGGCGGCCGGGCAATCGCGGTCGGCGCCGATATTGGCGCAGCAGATTGCATGAGCACCCTGTTCGATGCCGCTGAACAGGAATTCGGCAAGGTCGACATCCTCGTCAACAATGCCGGCATCATGTCGCTGTCTCCGCTTGCCGACGTCGACGACGCCGCGTTCGAGCGGATGGTGTCGGTCAATATCGGCGGCGTTTTCCGCGGCATGCGCGAGGCGGCACGGCGACTGCGAGAAGGCGGCCGGATCGTCAGCTTCTCGTCGAGCGTCGTCGGTCTCTACCAGCCGAATTACGCAATCTACGCCGCCACCAAGGCAGCGGTCGAGGCAATGACCCACATTCTTGCCAAGGAGCTCGGACCCAAGGGCATTACCGTCAATGCCGTGGCGCCCGGGCCAGTCGAGACCGATCTCTTCATGACGGGCAAAAGCGACGCGCTGGTCAAGGCCATCGCCGGCACGATCCCTCTCGGGCGGCTCGGCCAGCCCGACGACATCGCCGGCCTCGTCTCGTTCCTGTCCGGCCCCGATAGCGGCTGGGTCAACGGCCAGGTCATCCGCGCCAATGGCGGCGCGATCTGAACATTGCGAATGCGTGCTGGCCATGTCTCGGCTCAACCGGGCCAGGCCAGCCGCCAATCCGTCTCCAATCCAAGGGAATCCCTATGCCGTTTGCCAATTTCAAGCTGCCCGAAGGCGCTCTCTCCAAAGCCCAGAAGGAAGAACTGATCCATCGGACCACGGACCTGCTGGTCGCCTATCTCAGCGAAGCGGCCCGACCGCACACCATGGTGCTGATCGAGACCGTGCCAGACGGCGGTTATGGTCGTGCCGACGAGGTCTTCGTCATTCCGCAAGCCTATCGGGCCGAGGAGCCGGCCTGACGCTCCGGCAACCTAGCCGCGGCTTGCCACCTGCTTGGCCTTTTCGTCCGACAGCAGGGTGTCGATGCGCTTGCGCTCGTCCTCGAATTTTGCGAGTGCAGTGCCGTCCAGAGATTTGCCGCCGGGAAGGCGGATGCGCAGCGGATCGACCTTGGTGCCGTTGACGATCAGCTCGTAGTGCAGATGGGCGCCGGTTGCCATGCCGGTCGAGCCGATGAAGCCGATTACCTGGCCCTGCACCACCTTTGCGCCGGGCACGACGCCCTTGGCGATGGCGCTCTGGTGATTGTAGGAAGAGACATAGCCGTTGGCGTGGCGGATCAGCGTCTGGTTGCCGAAGCCGCCGGAATCCCAGCCGGCCTTCTCGACGATACCGTTGCCGGCGGCGATGATCGGCGTGCCGCGCGGGCCGGCCCAGTCGACGCCGGTGTGCATGCGGGCAAAGCCGAGGATCGGATGGCGGCGCATGCCGAAGCCCGAGGTAAAGACGCCTGTCGGCACCGGGTTGCGCAGCAGGAACTGGCGGATGCTTTTGCCGTCCTCGTTGAAATAGTCGATCGAATGGTCGTCCGGGTCCTCGAAACGGTAGAAACGGGTGACCGTGTCGCCGAACCGGGCGTTGACGTAGAGCAGTTCCGAATCCGACGTCGCCTGGCCCTTGCCGTTGACGACGGAGAAGAAGGCTTCGAGCATGTCAGTCGGTTTCAGCTGCGCCTGGAAATCGACATTGCTGGCCAGCAGCTTGATGATCTGCGACAGCATCTCGCGGGTCATCCCATAGGCAAGGCCTGCCCGATAGATCCCGTCATAGACGCGCGGCAGGTCGCGCCCGGCGGCCACAGGCGCCGTGTCGTTGTCGAAAGCCGTGGCGATTGCGTCGAGCAGCGGCGGTTCGCTGCCGGCGACGAAATGGCCGCTGTCGTCGAGCGCAACGGTCAGCGCATGCTTGGTGCCATGATAAAGGCTGGCGCGAATAATCTTGGCGCGCTCGCCGGTCTGCAGGATGCCGATCCGCAAGACGTCCCCGGCATTGACGACCGGTGCGCCGTAGAGCGGCTCGATGCTGCCGGCGACCGTGCTCGCATCGGCGGGAGGATAGCCGGCAGCGGTGAGGGCGGCCTCGATGGCGGTCGTCTGGCGCACGGGGATGATGTCGTCGGCATATTCCGGCGTGTTCGGCGTCACCTGTTCCG
>NZ_CP072141.1:162500-280000 GCF_019355555.1 Rhizobium sp. L51/94 | reverse complement strand
CGGCCGTGAAATGCCCCTGCGCCTATGGTACTCCGTCTTAAGACGCGGGAGAGTCGGTCGCTGCCAGGTCTGCAAATCGCAACATAATCTCATCAACATGCACAGACAAACATCGACACAAAGTCGGCCCAAACCAACAAACCAATACCGTTTGCAACAACCCAAACGCAAACAACACGACTTTCCGCGGGGTGGAGCAGCCCGGTAGCTCGTCAGGCTCATAACCTGAAGGCCGCAGGTTCAAATCCTGCCCCCGCAACCAAATCCCAATCAAACATCAATGCACCAGCACAGCACCACCAAGCCCGCGTCATAATGACAGCGGGCCGCTCCGCGTTCGGGCGTCGGCCACCATATCAGCGCTTCGCGCTTTGTTGCCCGTGGGGATCCGGTATTCGCAACCCAAATCTCTCACTGCATGCATGACGGCGATATCACTAGGCCCGCGTCATAACGAACGCGGGCCGTTTGGCGTTCAGGCTACTTCGTTACATCTTATGAACATCGTGGCGATGACTTTTCCTGTCGTTCGGCGGAGTTGACCGTAAAAGGTTTCAGTTTGGGCGTTGCAGCAGAGGAGGTCGAAAAAGACGGTTTCGTTTGTCTCTATGTTTCCTAGAAAGAAAACCTCGCGGTGGGTGGTTGGCGGCTTGTCTGGAATGAAAGTCTCGAGTGCGCGCTCGGCCATGGCCTGGAATTCTGCGAAATAGAATAGGCCTGCTCCGTTGAATTCCTGTGACGGGCTGGGCGTGAAGCCGAACGTCTGCAGCGGTTTCGCGGCGATGACGGGCAGGCCCCAGTGTTGGTCGAACCGGCGGTTACGAAGATCGGTGGCAGTTTTTGAAAGCTGGCTGGGTTTGTAGATCTCCGGTCTGGGTTTGCTGACCGCGACACGGGCGATGGAGCGATTGCAGCCCTCGGTTCGCCGATGCACGAACGTGGAAATCAGTTCGGCGTTTCCGATGTGTCTGCCCTTGACGGAGAGTTCGTGGGTCGTGGACGTCTGCGTCATCGAGACTGCTGACAGCTTTGAGCGTATCGTCAGGATGTCGTTTGCCTTCACGTCGCCGAACCCCTCGGCTTTCAGCGAGGTGGCGCAAATGGCGGCGTAGGCTTCGTTTCCTTCGGCTGTTCGGAAATCGGCATTCTCCATGTCCAGTTCGCGCGCCAGCATCAGCCAGTGGCGATGCCCCAGTTCTTTCATCAGCCATGTTTCCGACAGGCCGTATGGCGTCAGATGTGGCATGCCGATCAGGAGATAAGGATCGAGCGCGCGGTCCACGAGGTCACGCGGAGAGCGCTCCCCGAGCCCGGGCGTCCGCAAGGCAATGTTCATCGGTCAGCCACTCGCTGCTTGCTTCAACGGACTGCCGGCCCGATCGAGATGCCTTGCGAGGTGGCCGACGACATATTCGGCATCGCGGCCGACGGCGAGGAAGCGGCCGGAGCCCCAGGTCCAGAGCCAGGGAAGGCCTAGAACGTAGACGCCGGCGATACCCGTGACGCCGCGTTGCTGTACGGGATAGCCCGTGCCGTCGAAGAACGGCAGGCCGACATAGGACCAGTCGGGAGTAAATCCCGTCGCCCAGATGACGCAGGTGACGCCCTCGGCCTCGAGATCGAGTTCTCCTGGCTCGGCGTCGGGCTCCCACAGGGGAACATAAGGGCTGCCGTCCGGGGCTTCGATGCGCTTTTCAGCGATGTGGCGATCAATGAGGGCGTTGATGCCATTGTAGACGCGGTCGGCGTTGTCGAGGTTGGCCTTTAGGTTCGGCTCGAACAGCATTTTTCCGTCCGAGACGCCGGTCATCCGCCCGTAAAGCGACATTCCTTCGAGGGCGAACTTGCGCAGGTCGATGTCGCGTCCGCCATCCCGGCCTGTCAGATAGTGATTTGTATCGTGCTTCTTCTTCGTCATCCCGTCATGAGCAATAGTGATGTCGTATTGGCCGATATCGGCCAGCCAGTCGACGACGTCGCGGCCGCGATAGAAGCGGGCGCAGCGTGGCGCATTGCCAGTAACCATGTGGACCTTGCGGCCGGCGAGATGCAGGTCTTCGGCGATCTGGCAACCGGACTGGCCGGAGCCGACGACGATGACGGCGCCCTCGGGAAGTTGCGCGGCATTGCGATAATCTGCCGTATGGACCTGAGTGATGGTCGCGGGAAGTCGCTCTGCGGCGCGCGGCACGAACGGCCGGCTGTAGAGGCTTGTTGCAAGCACGACGCTGTCGGCGGTGACATTGCCGGCAGACGTTTCGAGGCGGAAAACGTCGCCGGTCTTTTCGAGCGCCGTGACGCGTGTGCCTTCGAGGACGGGGGCATCCACCTTTTTCACGAAGCGCTCGAGATAGGCGAGGATCTCGTCCTTGACCATGAAACCGTGAGGATCGGGGCCGTCATAGGGATGGTCCGGAAGCTGGCATTGCCAGTTCGGCGTGACAAGGCAAAAGGCATCCCAGCGCTCGTTCTGCCATTTGTGGGCGACTGTTTTCGCCTCGAAGACGACGTGGTCTATGCCGTGCTTCTTGAGGTAGTGGCTGGCGGAAAGGCCGGCCTGTCCGCCACCGACGACGACGGTGCTGTAATGGGTGTTGAGGGACCGGGTCATCGGATGTCCTTTCACAGGATGAAGCTTTTGCAGCGGATGCGGGCATCCTCGCCGGCAAGGAAAGGTTCGGCTGCGCTTTCGATGCGGGCGAGCTGGTCGTTTGCTGCCGAGCAGGCGAACCCATACTTCGCCTCGACTCGATCGCTGGCGATGGTCAGTGCCTTGCGACTGCGCTCGACAAAATCAGCCACCGGATAGCTTTCGCCCTCGGCAAGGAAATCACGGATGATCAGCGACGGCGAATAGCAGGTCTCGTCTGTGCCATCGGGCCAGGTGATCACGAAGCGCATTTCAGGCATTTGCTGCCTCCTTCAAAGTTGCATAGGTGGAAAGGTGGGCTTCGGCGACGCGGCGCCAGGAGAACCTGCCGGCCACTTCCAGTCCACGGGCGATGATGCGGTCGCGGATCTTCGGCACCAGCGACAGTGCCATGGCCTCGGCGATGGAGGCGGAATGGTGGGGGTCGCACCAGATGGCGTCTTCGCTGCAGAGATATTCGGTAAACGGCGCAATGGAGGGGACGATTGCAGGCGTGCCGCTGGCCATCGCCTCCAGCACGACGAGCCCGAATCCCTCCTTGAGCGACGGGAACACCAGGGCATCGGCGAGCCGATAGAGGTTCGGCATGTCGTCGTCGGACACCGCGCCGATGATATGCACGGCAGAGGCATCGTCGTGCAGGCTGCGCAGGTGAGAGTGGAATTCCTCATGGTAGGCGCTGTGGTCCAGCAGGGAGACGCCGCCGGCGATGACAAGTTGCGCATCGGGCTTGACGGCGCGCAACTGACGGAAGGCATCGAGGATTCCGATCGTGTTCTTGCGCGCCTCGATGCCGCCAATGCTGAGGAAAACGGGGCCGGGCTGCAGGCCGATACGATCGTGCAGTGCTGCCTGCTCGCCACTCCAGGCCGGGGCGAAGCGTTGGGTATCGACCCCGTTTCCGACGACGGTGGACGTGATGCCGTGTTGTGTCTGCAAGGCTGTCTGCCAGAGGGCGCTGACTGCGAAAAAGGCATTGGCGCTGGTGATCGAGCGGTCCTGCAGCGCCATGAGACGCGGATCGGCGAACTGGTCGATATGATGGACCGTGCGGACAAAGGCGGGGATCATGCCGCGCGCCTTGAGCGTCACCAGGGCATTTCCGGAAATGCCGTCATGCGCGTGGAAAATGTCAAATTCTCCCGCGCCCGCTCGTTCGAAATAGCTGACGTAATCCTCGATGCGCTGCTCGACCATGGCCGTCATGTCTGTTGCGGCGGGTTGGACTTTAAAGCCTGCTGTCTCGCAGGCGGTTGGGCGGAAAAAGCCGGTGCCTTTCGTATCGGGTGCGTGGAGCACGACCTCGTGCCCCGTCGCCGTCAATGCCTCGGATAGCTGCATGGCATGGACTACACCTCCGCGCGGGTTGGTGGAGTGCGTCAGCATGGCGATGCGCAAAGGCCGGGTCATGCCGCAACCTCGCCAGGCCGAAGTTGCATCAGGGGCGTTTCGGCGTAATCGCGGATGACGATCCGCTCGCTGCCATCGGTGATCGTCACCGTAGTTGCCGCTGTCACCGTGCCGATGGCGTCGGCTGTGATGCTGCGGGCGGAGAAAAGGGCGAGCACGGCACCGAGGTTCTCCGGCGCGACCGAAAGCAGGTATCCGTAGCTGGGGAAGGTTGCCAGCCAACGCTCGAGGATGATGCCATCGGGCAGGCGGATCGCTGACACGTCGATGTCGATACCAATGCCGGAACATTCCGCCAGCATGATAGCCGTGCCGACGATACCGCCCTGGCTGATGTCCTTGGCGGCAAGGCAAAGACCAGCTTCCGCGATCCGCGCCATGATTTCGAGGTCGCCGCGCAGCCGTTCCGGAGGCGCTTCGGTTGCGGCCTCCCAGTTGTCGAAAGGCAAGCGATAGCGGCCGCGATGATCGATGGCGGCCACCAGCACATCGCCGGGTCTTGCATCGAAACTGGTCAGAAGCCGTTTTGCCCTGCCGAGGATGGCGACGGATAGCTGGCTGCGATCGGTGCGGATATTGGTGTGGCCGCCGACGATCGGCACGCCGTAGGCTTCCGCCGCTGCGCGCATGCCAGCGAGAACCGGGGCCGCGCCGGCCTCTCCATCTGCCCAGATGGCATCGACGACCGCGACTGGCCGCCCACCCATTGCGGCGATATCCGATATATTGACCATGACGCCGCACCATCCTGCAAACCACGGATCGGCAGCGACGAAAGCGTTCATGAAGCCCTCGATGGCAAACAGCAGGTATTCGTTACCATCCGGCAAGGCCGCGCAGTCGTCGCCAACCGGGACGGATTGCGTCTTGACGCCGAGAGCCGCTGTGATGGCGTCAATATCGTGCTTGGCAGCGATGCCTTTGCTGGCCCCTAGTGTCTCGGCGATTGCCTTGAGATCGATGGCTGGCATCGTCACGCGGCCCTCTTTGCAAGAGCGACGAAACCGGCCTTTGGCGTCGTGCAAGGCGGATAGTAAGTGAGGTCCGCTTTCATGCGCAGATGCGGTTTTCCGTAAATTTCGAACTCCTCGACGACATCCCAGTGCAGGCGGCGGAAGAGCAGGCCGTTCTGGATCTGCACGTTGGCGAGAAACGTGTGGCAGCCCATGGCGTTGGCGGAGGATACGGCGAGCTTGATCAACGTTGCGCCCAGCGCGCCGATCCTGCGGAAATCTTCATGCACGGCAAGTCGCGAGCCCCACCAGAGGCCCGGTTCTGCCTGATGGATTCGCACCGACCCTACGAGCCGGTCGGCAGCTATGCCGAGCATCGACAGGGCGACGATGGAGATGGCGTGATTGTCGATCTCATCGCGATCGTCGCCATCGAAGAGTTTCTGCTCACGGCAGAAGACGTCGCGGCGAAGGGCATGGGCCTGGCGGCGCTCCCAGTCGGATGTCGCGAACTTCACCTGGAATTCACCGGTGCGGAAGGGTGCAAACGGTTCGATCATCATCTGGTCAGCATCCTTTCATAGGTCGAAAGAGCGGAGCAGGCGCCGCACTTGCCGCAGCCAGCCTTGATGTCGACCGCCTTTAGGCCGGTTTCGACGAGCATCTTCGACAGCGGCCCGAGGATCGAATGCATGAATTCCGGTTTCGGGGCAGGGTGGCTTTCGAGCGGCGTTCCGGAGATCGGCACGAAGGGCACGACAAAGGGATAGACACCGATCGCCACGAGCTCCCTGCAGATATCGAGGATCGCTTCGCGCGTGTCGCCGAGGCCCGCCAGGATATAGGTCGAGACCTGGCCGCGCCCGAAGACATCGACCGCTGCCTTGAACGAAGCCATGTATTTCCCGATGCTGACCTGCGCCTTGCCGGGCATGATCCGAGCCCGTAGCTCGGGTGTGACGACTTCCAGATGCATGCCGAGCGCATCGACGCCGGCGTCCTTCATGCGCGAAAACCAGATGTCGTCTTCCGGCGGTTCGCATTGAGCCTGGATCGGAATATCGACTGCGGCCTTGATGGCGCGGGCGCTTTCCGCAAGCACCGCAGCACCGCGGTCGTCGCCTTTCGGCGTGCCGGTCGTCATCACCATGTGCTTGACGCCATCGAGCTCGACGGCGGCCCTTGCGACCTCGGCCAGTTGCGCCGGGGTCTTGTGGGCGACGGTGCGGCCTGCCGCGAGTGACTGGCCAATGGCGCAGAACTGACAGGTTTTCGTCCGGCTCTGGTAGCGAATGCAGGTCTGCAGCACGGTTGTCGCCAGCACGTCGCGTCCATGAAGTACGGCGATCTGCGAGTAGGGGACGCCGTCTGCCGTCGACAAATCGTAGAAACGTGGACGCAGCGGAAAGGACACCTCGCCGATGACAACGCCATCGCGACTGATGCGGCTGTTTCCGGTCTCATCCGGCTTTTCCACGAGATAGGGGCTTTCGAACGCCGGCGCGGTGTGCACGGGGACCATCACCGTCATTCCGTCGATCGTCAGCGCCTTATGGTCGGAAGGACCGGCGCCACCGCGACGGCTTTCGTGACCGGCCTTCGGATCAACCAGCCTGGCGCCGAACGACTGCAGCTCGTTGATCAGGGTTTCCGTCGAAAGCTGAGGTGTGGTGTTCATCGATCGTGCTCCTTGCCGGTGCGGTTTCGAGAGAAAGATATGAGGTGACCATGGGGGAAGCGGGCCGATCGTCGATCACCAGATGCAGCAGCTCGGGGCGCGCGTAGTGACCGACCGAGTCCATCATTCGCTTGCGCTTGACGATCAGGCTCATGTCGAGATCGGCAATCAGGATGCCTTCACCCTCCGTAATCGGCGGAGCGAGGTGCTTGCCCTCGGGTGATATAATCGCCGTCATGCAGCCACCGCGCAGTGCTTTCTGCAGACCTTCGTCCGGTGTGATCGAGGCGATCTGTTCGTCTGACAGCCAGCCGGTGGAATTCACGACGAAACAGCCGCTTTCCAGCGCGTGGTGACGGATGGTCACCTCCATCTGGTCGGCAAAGATCGGGCCGACCATGGAACCCGGAAATTGCGCGATGTGAATTTCCTCGTGCTGGGCCATCAGCGCGTAGCGGGCGAGCGGATTGTAATGCTCCCAGCAGGCCAGCGCGCCAACACGACCGATGCTGCTGTCCACGACCTTCAGGCCGGACCCATCGCCTTGTCCCCATATCATCCGCTCGTGGAAGGTCGGGGTGATCTTGCGTCTCTTCAGAATGAGGGTGCCATCTGCGTCGAACACCAGCTGCGTATTGTAGAGCGTGCCCCGATCCCGCTCGTTGACGCCGAGAGCGACGACGATGCCGTGCTCGCGCGCGGCCGAGGCAACCGCATCCGTTGCGGGGCTCGGAACCGTAACGGCTTCCTCGTAGAGCCGGATATGCTCACGACCGGACAGGACTGGCGGTAGGACGAAGGAAAAATAGGGATACCAAGGGACGAACGTCTCGGGAAAGACGATCAGTTCGGCGCCCTTCGAGGCGGCATCGCGGATCGTTTCCAGCACGCGGGCGAGCGTCTTGTCCCGCGAGGTCAGGTCCGGTGCAATCTGCGCGGCTGCTGCCCGGACAGTTCTGCTTTTCTCCATGACGAATTCCTTGGATTGAGGGAAGGAGGCGAAGGCGATCCGCCTCCCGGGATGGACTGCCGAGATCGGCAGCGCTTGCTGGGTCAGAGCGTCCAGGTGTCGAGAATGACCGCGCCGGCGCGCCGGTGGATCAACATCAGGTCGAGCACATCCAGCGGACTGATGGGCGTGATCCCCGGGATCAGTGCCGGCTCTCCGTGGCCATAAAGGGCCTGCAGCGCGAAACGGCAGGCATAGACCTTGCCGCCTTCCTCGAGGAAGCCCTTGATCTGGTTATTGAAATTGAGGTGCCCCGGAAAAGCTTCGGCGCCGAGCTTGGGGAAGCCGCGCTGGATGCCGAGCGTCACGCCCGGGCCGTAGAGCAGAATGGACGTGTCGTAGCCCTTGCGCTTCAGGCGTTTGGCCTGCAGCAGGTTGACGAGGCCGATGGACCCTTCGAAGGCGACGGTGTGGAAGGTGACGAGCGCTTTTTCGCCCTCGTTGGCCTGGATGTCCTCAAAAACCTTCTCTTCGTAATCGACGAAAAAGTCTCCGTCGGCGTGGGCCGGTGCTGTGATTGCTGGCATGTTTGGCTCCTGTTTTGACGTCGGCCCTGCGATGGGCGCCATCTTTCATTTGCAAAGGACGTGCCAGTACGCTTTATGCCTAATATACGTTCAAAAGGGCCAAAATTGCAGTCAATAAACCAGTCAACTTGTCAATCCGAGCGATTGCCTCGTCATATCCAAGGCAATCGTCTGCCAAAAATCCGTGCTTATCGAACTACTTTTGGTGCAGTCAATATACAGTCACTAAAAGCTTGAGGCGTCGCGGGCGCGAGACTGGAAGGGCCTACGTGCGATATAATTACATTTTTACGTGGCTGGTGTGGTTGACACGGCGGATAGGGAAAGCAACAATCTGCAGTCAATCATGCAATACGACGAGCATCCATGAAAACCTGGCTTCCAGATCTCTCCCGCAGCAACGGTCCCCGCTATATGGTGATCGCCGACGTCATCGAAATGGATCTGAGGAGCGGCAAGCTTCTGGTCGGCGACAGGCTGCCGCCGCAACGCGAACTCGCAAAACAGCTTTCCATGGATTTCACGACGGTGGCGCGCGGTTATGTCGAGGCGCAGAAGCGCGGTCTTGTCACAACCCATGTGGGACGCGGGACCTTTGTGACGGGTGGACGGGAAAAAGAACGGCGCGGGTTCATCGCCGATGCCGCGCTCGATAGCCGGCGCACATCCGTCGTCGATTTCTCGATGAACATGCCGCCGGAGCCGGAAGATCCGGCTCTTCTCGCCCGCATGCAGGAAGGGCTTTCCGCTGTTGCCACCAACCTGATCCCGCTGTTGCGCTATCAAGGTTTCGGAGGTGCCGGGATCGACAAGGAAGCGGCGGCGTCTTGGCTTAGTCGGCGCGGTCTTGTGCCGTCCCAGGAGCGAATCTTCGTAACGCCCGGAGCACATCCGGCTCTTCTGGCGATTTTCGGGCTTCTCGCCAAGTCGGGCGAAACGGTGCTTTCGGAAAACATCACCTATCCCGGCATGCGTTCGATCGCAGCCCAGCTGCGCCTCAATCTGGTCGGCCTGCCAATGGACGAGCTGGGCATTATTCCTGCCGCATTCGCTGAGGTCTGCAAGACCGGCAAGCCGAAGGCGCTGTATCTCAATCCCACGCTGCAAAATCCGATGACGCTGACCATCCCCGAGAAGCGTCGGGAGGAAATCTGCGCGGTTGCTCGCAAATACCATGTCCCGATCGTCGAGGACGATGCCTACGGGTTCATTCCCCTGCACAGTCCGGCACCCCTTGCCGCCATGGCGCCGGATCTCACATGGCATATCGGCGGATTGGCAAAGTGCATCGGCGCCGGCCTTCGTCTTGCCTATGTCGTCGTGCCCGATACCAAGGCTGCCTGGCCCTTCGCCAGTGCCATGCGTGCCGCAAGCGTCATGGCGTCGCCGTTGTCTGCCGCCCTTGCCACACGCTGGATCGAGGACGGGACAGCCGACAGCATCCTTCGCTTCATCCGCAGCGAGGCCGCAGCCCGCCAGGCGCTTGTCGCGGAACTCCTGCCGCCTGGGAGCTACAAGAGCGATCCCATCAGTTTCAACATATGGCTTCCGCTCATCGGGGGATGGACACGTTCGACGTTCGGGACACATATGCGCTCGTCCGGCATCGGCGTCGTTGCCAGCGATGCATTCACCGTCGACGGTCCGGCCGAGGAAGCCGTTCGCGTCTGCCTCGGCGGCCCGATCCGTCGCGATACGCTGAAAGGCGCGCTGGAATTCATGGGGCATGCGCTCGAAGGCTCGCCCCAAACGGCCGGCGCTTTCTTCTGACCGACTTGCCGGCCGCAGCCCGGGCAAGCCTGAGCTTGGGGTTCCTGGCTATAATGCATCCCCGATATGCGTTTTACGCGCGTGCGAGCTGCCTTGCCGTCCAGCGGAACCCGCCTAGGTTATTTTGAAACCAGACAGGAGAGTTCGATGTCAAGAACGGTGGCCGATTACATCGCAGAGGCCCTCCAGCAGCAGGGGGTGAAGCGCATCTACGGCGTTGTCGGCGATTCCCTGAACGGCTTTACCGATTCTCTCAGGCGCCTGAAGACGATCGACTGGGTGCACGTCCGTCATGAGGAAGGTGCTGCATTCGCAGCCGGTGCCGAGGCGCATCTGACCGGCGAACTCGCCGTTTGCGCAGGCAGCTGCGGCCCCGGCAACTTGCACCTCATAAACGGCCTTTTCGACTGCCACCGCAGCGGGGTGCCGGTGCTCGCAATTGCAGCGCATATCCCGAGCTCGGAAATCGGTATCGATTACTTCCAGGCAACGCATCCCGAGCATCTGTTCAAGGAATGCAGCCACTATGTCGAGCTGGTATCGAATCCCGACCAGCTTCCGCAGATCCTTGCCCGGGCGATGAGGGTGGCGGTTGGCAGGAAAGGCGTGGCAGTCGTCGTCATTCCGGGGGACGTCGCCCTGAAGCAGACCAAGGCAGTCGTGCCGGCGTGGCTCACGCCGAAGATGCCGAAGGTGATCCCCGACGCGTCGGAGGTCGCCAAGCTCGTGGAAATCCTGAATTCCTCGAAAAAGGTGGCTTTGATGTGCGGCGCGGGGTGCGCCGGGCTGCATGACGAGGTCGTCGAGCTTGCAGCCCGGCTGAAAGCTCCGATCATCCACTCGCTCCGGGGCAAGGAATATCTGGAGTATGACAACCCCTACGATGTCGGCATGACCGGCCTCGTCGGCTTCTCCTCGGGCTACGCTGCGATGAAGGAGTGCGATGCATTGCTTCTGCTCGGCACCGATTTCCCCTACCGTCAGTTCTATCCCGAAAAGGCGCTGATCGCGCAGGTCGATGTCCGGCCGGAAGCGCTGGGCAACCGCTGCAGGCTGGATGTCGGCATACTGGGCGATGTCGCGTCGACCTTGAGGCTGCTGATGCCCCATCTGACGGAAAAGACCGACCGCCGCTTTCTCGACAATGCGCTTGCCCACTACGCGAAGGCGCGCAAGGAGCTCGATGCGCTGGCGGTGCCAGATCCGGAAAGCGGCACAATCCATCCGCAATATCTGACGCGGTTGGTCAGCGAACTGGCGGCTGAAGACGCCATTTTCACCTGCGACGTGGGAACCCCGATTGCCTGGACGGCTCGCTATCTCAAGATGAACGGCAAGCGCCGGCTGGTCGGCTCCTTCAACCACGGCTCGATGGCAAACGCCCTGCTGCATTCCATCGGTGCCCAGTCAGCTTTCCCAGAACGCCAGGTCATCTCGATGTCGGGGGATGGCGGCTTCACCATGATGATGGGCGACTTCATCACCCTTACCCAGATGCAGCTGCCTGTCAAAGTCATCGTCCTCAACAACGGTACGCTCGGCTTTGTCGAGATGGAAATGAAGGCGGGCGGGTTCCTCGATGTAGGCTGTGACCTCAAGAACCCCAACTTTGCGGCGATGGCTGAAGCCATGGGCATAAAGGGTATCCGGGTGGAGAGGCCGCTGGATCTCGAAGCAGCGTTGCGGGAGGCGCTGGCCCATGACGGTCCGGTGCTCGTCGACGTGGTCAGCGCCCGGCAGGAGCTTGTGATGCCACCGAAGACGACGTTCGGCGAGGCCTTCAATTTTGGTCTCTTCATGATGGCAGCCGTGCTGGACGGAAGAGCGAACCAGCTCGTGGACCTCGCCAAGGCCAACCTCAAACGATGATCGCCCCGGGTGCCTGCCGCAGACTATACCGTTTCAGGAGTGGAATGCGGCAGCCTGGTGTGAGCGCCGCAATCCGGTCTGCGTTATGCGCCGGATCTCTTTTGTTGTAGATATAGGCGCCGAAACACGAAGGCGCCCCAAATTTTGCAGATGATTTGACGCCTTTCCTGATGCTTACTGTAAGAGATAGTTAGTATCCGTCTTTATGTATTCAGTAATGAATCTATGGAGGCGTATAATTTGTAATTTTTATAATTCTTCATGGTAATAATTCTCTTCAAAAATTGACTTTTATCATGAAACTACAACCACGAAGTCGTTTGTTATTTTTATAACATAAGTTTCAAGTTCGTTAAAAATTGAAATCAACATTTACTTAAATAATTTGAACCAGTGTGCGGAAAAGAACGTCGCAACTGGTGATTCACATGTGTAAAATTCGCCTCATCCTAACTATAGCTTGTCTCTATTCCAGTGCCGCCTCGGCTGAGACCATCGGTGTCTCCATGGCCAATATGGACAAGTTCCAGACTGCGCTTGCCGCCGGCATCACCGATCACGGTGCAAAGATCCCCGGGGTCAAGATCACGATGGAAAGCGCCGGTGGCGATGCCGCAAAGCAGATGGAAACCGTCAAAAAATTCGTCGCGGACAAGGTCGACGCGTTGATCGTCGGTCCCGCTGACGGTGACATGGGTGCCGAACTTTCCAAGATCGCCAGCGATGCAAAAATTCCGCTGGTCTACGTCAACAACGAGCCAGCCAACCTCGCCGAACTCCCGGAGAAGCAGACCCTCGTCGCCTCGGACGAGAAAGATTCCGGCACGCTCCAGACAAAGGAAGTGTGCCGGCAACTGCATGGCAAGGGCAATGTGGTCATCCTGATGGGGGAGCTGTTCCATGCGGCTGCTCGCAAGCGGACGGAAGATGTTGCCGAAGTGCTGGCGACGGATGACTGCAAGCAGATCCATGTCGTCGAGCGGCAGGCCGCAAACTGGTCGCCGCAGCTTGCCGAATTTCAAATGCAGGAATGGCTGACTGCCGGCGTCAAGTTCGATGCGGTGATTGCGAACAACGACGAGATGGCTCTGGGAGCAATCAAGGCCTTGAAGAAGGCCAACGTGCCGATGAACAAAGTGGTGGTCGCCGGGGTCGATGCCACCGATGACGCACTGGCCGCCATCGTGCGCGGTGATCTGGACGTTACGATCCTGCAAAACGCGGCAGGGCAGGGTTCAGGATCGGTGGACGCGGCGCTGAAACTGATAAAGGGCGAGAGCGTGCCGAAGACAATCTACATCCCGTTCGAACTCGTGACCGCCGACAACGTCGCCAAATATCTGCCTAAGAGCCAGTAAGAGAGCCAAGGATCAATCACATGAAAATCTGGAAAAAATTGGGTATCCGGACCCAAATTACCGTTGGCTTCCTGCCTCTTATCCTGCTGATGAGCGTATTGTCGCTGAGCGCGATCAACGGCATGAGCGGTCTCGCTTCGATGTTCACTTCCTACCGCGCCACCGCCGGACAGAGCGTCGCGGTCTCGGACTACAGCAACAGGCTGCACGAAATCCAGCTGGCCGCAGAAAGCTTCCGTACTAATCCCAGCGCCGACGTCGTCCAGTCTTTCAAGGAAGGCGTGAAGGCATTTTCGCTTGACGACCCGCGTCTGTCCGGCAACCAGGAACTGCAGCAGCAGATGGTCGAGATCCGCGCGGAGATCGGCACCTACAGCCAGGCCTTCGAAAAGATCGTCGCACTCCACACCAAGCGAGACGCGCTGATCGGCAAAGTCACCCAGTTCGGACCATGGACGAGCATAGCGCTGAACGACGTGATGCGCAGCGCGTGGAGACAGGGTGACGTCAGCACCCTTCATCTGGCGGGCGACGCTCTGGAGGCATTCAACCGAAGCCTCTATTTCTCCGAACGCTTCGTCCACGCCGACGATCTCCAGGCCTATGAAAGTGCACAGGCTGCGCTGAAGGAGGCGGTCGACCGCAATACGGCGCTCGGAAAAATCGCGCCCAACGAATTGCAGCAAAAGCGCATCGCCGGGGCAGCCCGCCTTATGCAAAACTACACCGCCCGTCTCGGCGACGTGAAGGATGTACTGCTCGCAAGCAACGCGATCCGGCAAAGCGAGCTCGATGTCCTTGCTCCGAAAATTGCCAGTGGTTTCAAAAGCCTGCAGTCAACGATCACCAACTCGCAAACGGCGCTGGACGGCTCGGTGGAAAGCACCGTGCAATCCGCCACGACGAAGACGCTGGTCATCAGCGCGATGCTCATTCTCGTTGGGTTGGTTCTCTCCTACGCCATCGGCCGCCTCATCTCTGCGGCAGTGCGCAGCATGGCGCTTGCCATGGAGAGGCTGGCACGCGGCGACGATACCATCGCCGTCGAAGGCACGGAATACCAGCACGAGCTAGGCGCCATGGCGCGATCGCTGAAAATCTTCCAGGAGACCGGCCGCGCCAAGCTGATCGCGGAAGCAAACGCCGAGCGCAGCCGCATTGCAGCGGAAGACGAAAGGCTCCGTCAGGAATCCGAGCGTCTGTCGGACGCACGCTCCATGGAGCACGCTTTCCAGCAGATTTCGGCCGGGCTCGACGCGCTGTCGCAAGGCGATCTGACTGTCCGCGTCGGCGCGGTGGATGCCCGCTACGAGACGATCCGCGACCATTTCAACAACTCCGTCGCATCTCTTGCAGAGGCAATCCAGTCGGTCATCCATGCCGTCAGCACGATCCGCTCCGGACTGAGCGAAATCTCCACGGCCTCGAATGATCTCGCACGGCGAACAGAGCAACAGGCAGCCTCGCTCGAGGAGACCGTTGCTGCACTCGGAGACGTGACGCGTGGCGTGAACGGAACTGCGGAGGGTGCAAGCCTTGCACAGACGACAGTTGCGACCGCCCGTATCAACGCCGAGAAGGGTGGCGAGATCGTCGCAAGCGCCATCGAGGCCATGACGGAAATCCAGGCTTCCTCGTCGAAGATCGGCAATATCATCAGCGTTATCGACGAAATCGCCTTCCAGACCAACCTGCTTGCGCTGAACGCCGGTGTCGAGGCAGCGCGCGCCGGTGAGGCCGGCAAGGGCTTTGCTGTCGTCGCACAGGAAGTCCGCGAGCTCGCCCAACGCTCCGCCAGCGCTGCAAAGGAGATCAAGACTTTGATTTCCGCCTCGTCGACGCAGGTGGCCACGGGTGTCAATCTCGTCAGCCAGTCCGGCGTTTCGCTTCGGGAAATCGTCCAGCAGGTCGTCGCGATGAGCGGAACCGTGGGTGAAATTGCGACGAGCGCACGCGAACAGGCCTCCAGCCTCCGCGAAGTTTCTGCCGCAGCGGACCAGATGGACAAGGTCACCCAGCAAAACGCCGCCATGGTGGAAGAAACGACCGCCGCAGCCCAAGGCCTGAGCCAGGAAACGGAAAATCTCGCCAACATGATCGGCCGCTTCCGCACCCAACGCTCCCACGGCCACCAACCCTTCGCCCTGGCATCGTAACCCCAGGCAGTCGCCCGGCTATCGAGGCCGGGCGAGCTTGCCCAGAGGTTATCGGGGAACAATTCCTTGCACGATCCGTGCTGCATTCTTCGAAGTAGATGGCCGACACTCGCCCGTCATCAAAAGTTCTTCAGCCGGGTGAATAGCATTTCAAGTGGTGAGCTCTGCGCCCACTTCCGCTACATGCAGCGCCAAAGCGCATCCGGAGCTTGGGTGACCGAGTTAACCAGCGGCACGCCTCAGGCAAAGCCGGGCTTGAAACCGATTGACCCTGCTCATGCCCGGTTAACCGCCGCTGCCGATGCCACCCTGAGAGCGTTCCGCTCGAAAAACCTAAACCTGCAAACATCGGCAGGACACTTGCTTCACTGCTCGCGGCACCACCAGGTCTCTCGACGTTATGGTGATAACTGCAGGCGATGCCGCGCCTCGGCTATCTCAACCTCGCTTCGGTCCTTCCCGGGCTTCTGGCTCGCCATGTCGTTATTTGCCGCGGTGCCCAACTAGCAGTCCCGCCGGCCGAGCATCGCCGGCAGAGCCGTTTCTGGCTTGGGGCCCTCATCACCAGTCCGTATTTATTCTACCATCGTCGTGACTGTCGCGTGGATCGGCTTGGCTGAAGGCGGCAGGCATTCGACTGCAACCTGAATGCCGCGCATTGCTGTCGTCGAGTGACGCGCTCGAGGGAGAGATCTTCCCGCACCCCAACAAGACGAAAGCAGCCCAAGGCTGCCGTGACTGGGATCAAAGCGGCTTTTGCGCACCGTAACACGACGCCTTTATGGTGGCGCGGGTGGAGAGATGAAACGCGAAGGGCCCGTATCGGTGATACGGGCCCTTCGGAGTGGCTGACATGCTCTTACGTTTGGGCTCAGAACTCTTCCCAGCTTTCGGCTTTGGCGGCGGTGTTGAGGCCGAAAGCTTTTGCGACCTGGCCTACCATGCGCCTTGCCGGGGAGGCCACAGGCTTCTGCCCTGCGTGGATCGGGGTTGGAGCATGGCTGGTGATTCTGCTTTTGGTGCTTGTCGTGGATGGAGCGCTGCGTCCGAGCTGGAACTGGCTGATCAACTGGCGAAGCTTGTCGGACTCGTCTGCTAGCGAGACGCTGGCCGCCGTGGCTTCCTCGACCATCGCCGCGTTTTGCTGGGTAACCTGGTCCATCTGGTTGACGGCCGTGTTGACTTCGGCAAGTCCGATCGACTGTTCCCGCGAGGACGTTGCGATAGCGTCGAGTTGGGTGTTGATCGAAATGACCTGGCCTTCGATGATCTTGAGGGCTTCGCCAGTGGCGGTCACCAGTTTGACGCCGCTTTCGACTTCGGTTGCCGAATTGCGGATCAGACCCTTGATTTCCTTTGCTGCCTGCGCTGAGCGTTGAGCCAGTTCACGCACTTCCTGCGCGACAACAGCAAAACCCTTGCCGGCCTCGCCGGCACGTGCGGCCTCGACGCCTGCATTCAGGGCGAGAAGGTTTGTCTGGAAGGCAATTTCGTCGATGACGCCGATGATGTTTGAGATCTGGGTGGAGGATTGCTCGATCCGCTGCATGGCATCGACAGCATTGGAGACAACCTCTCCGGATTGACGGGCTGACTGGTTGGCCTCGATTGCCACCGAGCGGGCTTCTTCGGCGCGCTTGGAGGAATTCGCGACATTGGTGGTGATCTGGTCGAGGGCTGCTGCAGTTTCTTCAAGGGCCGCAGCCTGCTGCTCGGTCCGCTTGGAAAGATCGTTGGCACTCTGGCTAAGCTCGCGGGAACCGCTGTCGATCGAGCCGGTTGCTTGGCTCACGGACGAAAGTGTCTCGCGGAGGCGTTCGACCGTGTTGTTGAAGTCCGACCGCAAGCCTTCGAAGGCAGCCGCAAACGGTTCGTTGAGCTGGAAGGTGAGGTCGCCGCTGGAGAGATGCTGCAAGCCATCGCCAAGACCGGACGTAGCCTGAGCCATCTCGCTCGCACGCCTCTGGTCCGCCTCTGCAGTGCGGGCACGTTCGGCTTCGCTTGTGTTACGGACAGTGGCTGCTTCCTGCTCCAGCTGGAGGCTGCGCAGACCGTTGTCCTTGAAGACCTGAACGGCCTTAGCCATCGTTCCGACTTCGTCACGGCGCTCGGTACCGGCAACGTTCGCAGACAGATCGCCACCGGCGAGCGTCCCCATCGTCTCGGCGAGGCCCCGGATCGGCATCACAAGCCACGAACGGATTGCAAAGAAGCCAATCGTAAGGACAACCAGAAGTCCGCCGACAACACCGACGATGGTGAGAACTGCCGTGTGATTGGACGACACGGTGAGGTCGTCGCTGTTCTGGCTGCTTGCAGCAGAGATCGTGTCCACCATTTGCGTGAAACGCGGCAACAAGGTTGCGAAACCTGGCTGGCATTCCTTCAGGAATACTTCCTGGCTTGCCGAAATATCGTCCGCCGTCGTCGATTTCTTGGCGAGAGCAACCGTGTTGCCGCAGGTGTTATCGATCAACGCCAGGCTATCCGCCTTGAGGGACGGCGCGTCCTTGTATGAAGGCAGGGCTGCGATCGCCAGATCCATGTATTTGATAAAATTATCATGTTGGGTCTGGAATTCCTTCGAAGCCTTCGCGTTGGCTTCATCCGACCGGGCTATCAGCAAGTCGCCGATTGCAGCGCGTGAGCCCTGCAGGGCTCTGTTTGCGCGAGCGGAGTACAGCGCAGCAATTGTCTCGTGATCCAGAAGATTACTGTAGGCCGTATCGGTTGCCTTGATCTGGAAGGCAGCATAACTCGCCACCCCGATGGCAAAGACGCCAAACAACGCCATGATGGACAGGAATTTTCCAATAATCGAGATATTTTTCATGATAACGACCCGTCGCTTGCGCCATAATTCGTAAAATTATTTAAGAACCTTCTAGATGACTAAAATGAAGAATAAGTTTATTTTAACTTACGAACATACAGGGTCGATTAACCTTAAAGTCTCTGCTGTGTCCTTGATAAGCCGTCAAGGACGAAACCTCAGGCCGTGAAGACGATACTTTCTGTTTACTGCCGGAGCGGGTCTTTGATCACAGGAATGCGAGGCTGCAAAGCCGGCGGCGACGGGCAAGAAAGCAAGGCTGATATCGTCATCGTAGTTCGATATGTTCAACTGCTTTTTGAGAAGAAGAGCAGACATGTGACGCTGCCTTTTTGATGCCGAGAGATGAACGCTAAAGCGGTAGGGATGGCGTTGGGCCGTTTTATTTTCGAGCGATTGCCCCAATCAAAAGAAGCGTGCCGATCCTAAAATTTTTATATTTGCCTTACGAAATAACTCCGGACTTGGAGGTGAGCCAGGATCATTGGTGCTTGTTTAACTCTTGGATGGCAGAGTCCGGATATATGAGCGGTTGTTTAATGGGCCTATTCTAAAAATATAAATGCTTATTAAAGCGGCAAAAGATTAGTAGAAAGGCAGTCATTTTGAGCCGCAATTCATAGCTGATCTCAGTGATAAATTTGGTTCTGCTGGGCGCGGGAAAAACTATTGTGCTGCAACTATCTTTTTTCGTGTGATTTTGAGCCAAAACAACCATTGGAATTAACTACTTTTATAAAATAGCATTATCGAGAAAGTGGCTTCCAATTAAAAATTTTCATCCAAAAATACGCCTAAATTAGTAAAATTTCATTTTTTATGGCGGTTTATGCGACGCATATTCTAATGCGGTATTTTAGTAAAAATCGCTATAATTTTTAATCGATAATTTCCTGTTGAAGGATCGATTATTCTGGTCAATCATTTGTTAACACAAACAACTTGTTAACATATGAGGCGGCGTAATGAGTAAGATTGCGACATTTTTTCTATGGATGCTGAGTGCATTGTTTGCTGCATTCCTTATTACCCAGCCGTTGGGTAACTCGGTGCAGCTTTTTCTTTCTGTGAGCATCATTGTTGTTCTCTTGGTCATCAGCCTTTTGAAGCTGGATGGGATCTGGCGCCACATTTTCTTGGCTTTGGGTTCAATCGTCATTTTGAGGTACGCATACTGGCGTACGACAAGTACACTTCCCTCCATAGATGATCTGTACTCTTTCTTTCCGGCAATTATACTTTATCTCGCCGAGATGTACTGCGTCGTTATGCTCGCTATCAGCCTCTTTGTTATTTCTGATCCATTGGAGCGCGAAGATGCGCCACGGCTGAGCGACGAGGATGCCCCGAGCGTCGACGTCTTCGTGCCCTCCTACAACGAGAGCAGCGATATCCTGGCGCTGACGCTCTCGGCTGCAAAAGCCATGTATTATCCGCAGGACAAGCTGAAGGTTTTCCTGCTTGACGATGGTGGCACTGAACAGAAGCGGTTTTCCGACAATGCCGATGTCGCCGAGGCTGCGAAAGTCAGAGCCGCCATGCTCAAGGATCTCTGTGCCGATCTCGGCGTGACCTACATGACGCGCGCTGAAAACGTCCATGCCAAGGCCGGCAACCTGAACGCCGGACTAATGAACACCCATGGCGAACTGATCGTCGTCTTCGACGCCGATCATGCGCCGGAACGTAATTTCCTGCTCGAGACCGTTGGCTATTTCGCCAAAGACGAGAACCTGTTCCTGGTGCAGACGCCGCACTTCTTCTCGAACCCCGATCCGGTCGAGCACAATCTCAATACCTTCAAGACGATGCCTTCCGAGAACGAGATGTTCTACGGAAAGATCCAGAAGGGCCTCGATCGCTGGAATGCCTCGTTTTTCTGCGGTTCGGCGGCGGTTCTTCGTCGCGAAGCCCTGGAAGAAGTCGGCGGCTTCTCCGGTATCACCATCACGGAAGACTGCGAGACCGCGCTCGAATTGCATTCGCGTGGTTGGAACAGCGTCTATGTGGACAAGCCGCTGGTGTCCGGCCTCCAGCCCGAAACCTTCTCCAGCTTTATTGGACAGCGCACCCGGTGGTGCAGTGGCATGGTCCAGATCCTGCTGCTGAAGAACCCGCTGCTGAAAAGCGGACTGAGCTTCGCCCAGCGCATCTGCTACCTGTCCAGTGCCCTCTTCTGGTTCTTTCCCTTTGTCCGCGCAGTCTTCGTCATCGCACCGCTGCTCTTCATTCTGCTCAACATGAAGATCTTCGTTGCCTCATCCGAGGACTTCATCGCCCACACGATCACCTATCTCATCGTCAGCGAACTGATTCGCAATTATCTCTACGGCAGCGTTCGCTGGCCCTGGATTTCCGAACTCTATGAATATCTGCAGTCGGTCTATCTTTTCCGTGCCATCGTCGGCGTCGTGCTCCATCCGCGCAGGCCAACCTTCAACGTGACGGCAAAGGGCCAGAACACGACGGGCGAGCGCCTTTCCGAACTTTCGCTGCCCTATTTCGTGATCTTCGCCATCCTCGCCGGTACGCTCGCCTTCTCCGCCTATCGCTACAATACCGAGCCTGAAATCGGCAATCTGCTGCTGATCGTCGGCGCGTGGAACCTGCTCAATCTCATCATTGCCGGTGCTGCGCTTGGCGTCATCACCGAACGTCGCAACGATGTTTCCGGCATCGAACTGCCGTCCAAGGTCAACGTCGAACTGACCTTTGCCCAGGCCACCATCCACGGCGTTGTCAACAAGGCCTCGTCTGCCGGCGCCACTGTCACCTTGCCGAAGGGCGTCGCCCAGGCCATGCGCAAGGGCGACTACGGCAGGCTTTCGGTGGTCAAGCCAAGTTCAGGCATGATCGTCATATCCATGCCGATCACCGTCGCCGCCCAGCCGGCGCTCGACCAGCAGGTTCTGACGCTGAAATTCGATCCGGAACCGCACCACTACCCGGTCATCGCAGAATTGATCCTCAGCGATCTCAGCGATGTGCGTGCGAACCGGTCGAGCAGACAAAAACGACGCAACATCATCGTCGCAACGGCCGTGCTGATGCGCTGGGCAGTGACCAGCCCGATCAAGGCTCTCGGATGGGCGATGGTCGGCGGTTCGGCAGGGGCCCGTCGCCAGCCGTCGCAGGACAAAGCTCCCGCCAACAACAACGTGGCCAAATCTTTCGTCGAAACAAACCTCAAGGAAGGTGCGAAATGAACTCCCTCGCTCGTTACAAGCTCGCCCTTGCCGGCGCTGCGTTCGCCGTGGTTTGCGACGCCTCGCTCGCCCATTCGCAACAGGCTTTTTCGCTGGGCACCGCACCTGCCGCCCATTCCTCGGACAAGATGTCCGTTGAAACCGACGACCGTAACCTTCGCCGCATTGGCGCCGACCGCCGCGGGATGTTCTTCAACGGGGAAAGCACCAGCAACGAATATCCGTTCTATGCGCTTCCCTCGGAAATCGCAGGCTCTGCGAAACTTGTTCTCTGGATGCAGACGGCAATTTCCGCTGCGCCGGAAAACTCCTCCATGCGCGTTTTCGTCAACGACCAGGATGTCGGTTCCATCAAGCTGCAGTCAGGCGCACCGTATCGCGTCGAGATGAAGGTGCCGAACGGCGTCATCCAGCCAGGCTACAATGCCGTCTCCATCCTTGTGGACCAGAAGCACCGCGTCGATTGCTCGATCGATGCAACTTACGAATTGTGGACGCAGATCGATCCAGAGCGCAGCGGATTTGTATTTTCCGAAGGCGGCAGGCTGATGGGCGACACGATGCCGGATCTGATCGCCCGCGGCGGCATGATCGATGGTCGCACCGCCATCCAGGGCTCGATCGCCCCCGGCGCAACCGGTACCGACTACAATCGCACCATCACGGCGATCGAAGCCTTGACGATCATCGGCAATTTCGACCGTCCTGCGGTATCGATCGGCCAGCAGGCGGCGGATGACCGCAGCATCGGCGTCGTCGTCGGAACCCGGGGCACCGTTGCCGAAATTCTCGGCCAGCAGGCAGATTCAATCCTCAAGGACGGTATCAACGTGCTGCCGGCCGGACACGGCAAGGGTCAGACCCTCGTGGTCACGGGCCGGACCGCAGCCGATGTCGATGCATCGCTTGAAATCCTCAAGGCCGAGGCGGAAAAGGGTCAGTCGGACGGGACCCCACAGGGGCTGAGGGCGCTGGCCAACAGCAAGGGTCGCCTGCTTTCGCCGGGCTCGACAGTGCCCTTGCGTAACCTCGGCCTGATTGCCGAACCATTTTCGGGCCGTCTCTACAAGCAGCAGATCAACTTTTCGATGCCGTCGGATTTCTATCCCGGCGACTATGGCTCCCTCGTCCTGCACCTGAGCGCACAGTATGCCGCAAATCTTTCGCGCGATGCGGAACTGATCGTCCGGGCAAACGACGAGACGGTCGCCGATATCAATCTCGGTTCCAGTCGCAGCGGCCTGATCGACGACCAGCGTCTTCCGGTGCCGCTCAGCAAGCTTCGTCCCGGCGAGAACACCATCCAGTTCGAAGCCCGGCTTCCCGTTCCTGCCGACGTGACCTGCGACCCCGTCGGCAAGGGGGGAGAAGACCGTCCGCGCCTGCTGGTGCTCGGCAAGAGCTTCCTCGAGGTTCCGCAATTCGCCCGCGTCGGCCGCTATCCGGATATTGCCGCCCTGGTCTCCGGCAGTGCCTTCGACGAGCGGGTGGGCAGTGCGCCGATCGCGCTTTATGTACCGAACCTCAACTCGACCGCGCTCAGTGCCGCCGCTTCGTTCATGGCCAAGATGGCTTATTCGTCCGGCCACATACTGCCGGTCAACGTCACCGCCACGGTACCGGATCTTCATCAGCCGAATGTCATGGCGTTCGGGACGTTCAGCCAGCTTCCTTCCGATGTTGTGACGCCGACGGGCCTCGATCTTTCGACCCGCATTACAAGCCCGGGACCGGCCATCAATGCGCCGACGCAAGAGGTCGCGTCTGCTCTTTCGTTCCGCGATACCAAAGACACAGCGCCGGCCACAGGCACCGATGGCGACGTCACCGGGCAAATGCTGGGATATGTCGGTCAGATCAAGACTGTCCTGACAGATCGCGTCGGGGCGCAGATCGACAAGCTGCGCCATGAAGTCTCGGCCATGGGCCAGCCGGAAGAAGTCCGCTACCAGCCCAAGGCGGAAACCGCCTTGCTGATTGCACAGAAAGACATGAAGGGCGCTGCCGGCGTCTGGACTGTTGTCGCATCGCCATCCGAACAGGGGCTGACGGCAACCGTCGATGCCATCATGGACCGGTCGACCTGGACCCGGCTGAATGGATCCGTGCAGGCATTTTCGACGACCGGACAGGTCATCGACGAGATCGCGCCGAGCAAGGTTGCGCTGTTTCAGACCCAGCCTGCGAATGCGGGTAATCTGCGGCTGATCGTTGCCGGCTGGTTTTCCCACCACGTACTGGAATACACGCTTGCACAGATCATCGCCGCACTTCTCCTCGGTGCCTCGACATTCCTGCTGCTGAAGCTGGGGCGTCCGAAATGGTAAAGGCAAAACTGCTGGTCAGGTCCCTGTTGATTGTCGGGACCCTGGCCGGCTCGGCGGGCATCAGTCACGGACAGGACGAAGGGCTGATCGCGGACGACCTGGTTACGGGATCGTGGCTTCTCTACCGGAGCGACTACATCACGCCTGAAGGCCGTGTGATCGATACCCGAGCCGGCGGGGTAAGCCACAGCGAAGGGCAGGGATACGGCATGTTGATTGCCGCATCCACGGGCGATCGCCGCATGTTCGATCGCATGTGGAACTGGACAAAGGCCAATCTCTATGTCCGGGGCGACGGATTGGCGGCCTGGCGATGGGATCCCAATGCGACCCCACGGGTCACGGACGGCAACAACGCTACGGACGGAGACCTGCTGATCGGCTGGGCGCTGGCCCGCGCTGCACAGAAATGGCAGGACGCAGCCTATGCCCGGGACGCCAAGGCAGTGGCCGAGGCCATCTCCAGCCGGCTGGTTATTGAGACGAGCTTTGGCAAGGCGCTTCTGCCGGGATCGAAGGGCTTCGGCGCCAACGAACAGCCGGATGGGCCTGTCGTCAATCTTTCCTACTGGGTCTACCCGGCCATCAAGGAGCTTGGCGATCTCTCGGCGGGGTTCCCAGCAACCCAGCTGATCGCGACCGGCCTGTCACTCACCAGGATGGCGCGTTTCGGTCCCGCCGAGTTGCCATCCGACTGGATATCGCTGAAGGGGCGGACACCTCAACCGGCAGCAGGCTACGCCGCGCAATTCGGCCAGGATGCCATCCGGGTGCCGATGTATGTGGCCTGGTTCTCGAGGGACTACCCCGACATTCTCGAGAAATTCAATGCTGCGTTTGAGCAGCGTAGCGGTGGCAAGCCTGCCGTCATCGACCTTGACACGGCGGATCCTGTCGCCGTGTTGCCCGATCCTGGATATCGCGCTGTCGTCGACCTCGTCGCTTGCAGCCTCGGCGCTGAGAAGACGGCCGTACATGCCGCCGCTTTTCAGCCGACCGATTACTATCCATCGACCTTGCATCTCCTCAGTCTCATCGCACTTGCAGAAAGGTATCCAAGATGTCTGCCCGATCTTCAATGACAACAGTCCTGCTTTGCAGTTGCGCATTCTTGCTGCTTCCGAACTTCGCTCACGTCTCGACCACAAGCGCCGAGGACCTCGGGGCTGGCTGGGTCAACAGCGTCGTCCCAGCGGCACAAAGCGCAACTGTAGTGATGCCGGATGCCGTTTCCAACACGGTTACGCCGGCTCCGGCGACGAAGCCAATCGTACAACCCGTCATCCTGCCTGATGCAAAACCGCAGCAGTCGCAGGCGGTTATCGTCAATGTCGAGCCGGGTCAAAATCCGTTTACGCCAGCCTCCGGCGCTGCATCGCCAGCGGCTGCCCCGGTGGTCAGGACGCCCGTGCCGCAGCAGTTTCCTGTCGGTAGCCCATCGGTCGCCGGTACTCCAAAAGACGTGACCGTTTCCGGACCCCAGCCCGGATCCTCGGAGATCAAGGTCGATGACACGGCGCTGCGCTACTATGCCAAGACCCGCGACCTGAAGCGGCTCGGCGCAGAGCTACGCCGGCTGAAAGGGCTTTACCCAACCTGGGAGGCGTCCGAAGACCTCTTCAGTGCACAAACGACGACCGTCAACGAACAGCCTTTGTGGGATATGTACGGAGCCGGCAATTTCACCGGCATGCGAGCCGAAATTGCGCGCCTGGCCGGCAGCAATCCGGAATGGAAGCCGTCTAACGACCTGATGACCAAGCTGGCGATCGGCGAAACGCGCAAGCTGATCGACCGCATCTACCAGCAGGGCAACTGGGCCCAGGTCGTCGCCACGGCGCAGCAGCAGCCGCAGCTGCTGGCGTGCAGCGAAATGAACACGATGTGGCAGGTTGGCGAGGCGCTCGCAAAAACCGGCGACATGGCCCGTTCCTTCGACCTCTACAAGTATATCCTGACCGAGTGCGACGGAGCACCGGAACGGCTGGCCACCATGCAGAAGGCAAGCGCTCTCCTGCCGCCTGCGGGCGCCAACTCGCTGATGGCGTTCGCACGCATCGGGCCTGACGGGACATCCGAGTTTGCCAACTTCACCTTCGACAATCTACGCAAGGAAATGGGATTGTTTGCCAGCGGCGATCATCTGGCGCAGAGCCCGACGGAAAGCGAGCTTCAGGCTTTCGGCGCTTATGTCCAGTCTGCAAAATCCGCGGCCGATGCGGGCCTGTTCGGATGGTATTATTACAGCCAGCAGCAGTGGCAGGCAGCCAATGCCTGGTTTGTTGCCGGCACGCGTTACGGCCCCGACATGAAAAATGTCGAAGGCGTCATCCTGACCTTGCGAAACCTGGACAAGGTTCAGGATGCATTGGCCCTGGCATCGCGCTTTGCGGACAAGTCGGACGACATACGCAAGGAATATATCGAGATCGTTGCGGGTGAACTGACCGACAAGGATTCCAAGCTGCAACTCAATGAAAAGGACATTGCGACCTTCAAGGACCATGTCTTCGCCGCCAAGTCTGCCCTTGGCGCGCAGGCGCTCGGTTGGAAACTGCTGAAAGACAAGGGCACGAAGGAAGCACAACCGCTTTTCGCGCAGTCTGTCGAGTGGGAGCCGACGGAGGGGGGTGTCATCGGCGAGGCGGTTCTTGCGAGCAGAAGCAAGGATTTCACCAAGGTTGCCGCACTCAAGCGCGAATATGCAGATCGCTTTCCGGGCTTGAACGACTTCAAAACCTTCGTGCCCAAGAAGCCAAAACGCGTCGTCAGAACCGTTTCGGCAAAGCCTACACCACAAAAGCGCGTCGTCGGTTCGAAGAACTGGCCGTTCTGAGCGGCCACTTCGCGTCGAAGCAGGTTGGAAGCGATGAATACCTCCGCGCTCAGGGCGCCGGATAGAGGGCGGAGGTACGGCCTGTGAGATAGTAGCCGGCAAGGCCGATCCACTCGCGTCCGGCAATGCCGAGGAGCTCGCTGTTAAGCGATGGCTGGGTTGCGTCGAGCCCCAGTGTGTCTTTGCCGCCCGAGCGATAGTCCACCGGCCAGGGGACGACCGGGATGTCGAGTTTGCGGAAAATCCCCATTGCGCGCGGCATGTGGAAGCCGGAGGTGATCAGCAGGCAATTGCTGAGACCGTTGCTGGCCAGCAGCGCCCTGGTGTTGACGGCGTTTTCGTAGGTTGTCCGCGAGCTGCGGTCCTCGATGAGGCGGGCTTTGTCGATGCCGAAGGCTGTAAACATCCGCTCGCCTATGATCGCATCGCCTTCGAGATGGCCGGTGATGGTGCCGTCGCCGCCGGAGATCAGAACGCGCGAGCGGGGATATTTCATCGCCAACCGGAGCGCCTCGACGAATCGATCGCCGGCTGCATTGAGATCGTAGCCGCCTCGACCGGTGGTGACCTCGGTAGCAAATCCGCCGCCGAGGACGATCATGCATTCGAGTGTGGCGGGATCGGCGACGGGGCGGGGGAAGCGGTCTTCAAGGGTCTCGATCAGTACCGAGCCGGCCGAGGTGAAGAGCGTGACGAAAAGGATCGATACCGACAGCGCGGAGGAGACGATGCCCAGTCGATGGCGCCGGAGGAGTGCTGCAAGCAGCGCCAAGAGGCCGAAAAAGAAGGCGAGCGACAGAGGCTGGCACAGGATCCAGACGAGTTTGGAAATCACGAACATGCAGGCACTCCGGCAGCGACGCGCCTTCCTAACAGATTTTACTGTGTGAAAAAGCCCTGTTAGGGCGCCCGTCCCGCAGCCAGGGCCTGGCGGGCGACGCGCTGCCGATAGCGGTGCTGCAGGGCAGGAGGGATGATGAGTGTCACAAAGGCGGCGATAAGCGCCATGACAGCCACGAACAACAGGGCCTTGGCTGCAAATTGATGCACCAGCAACGCGCCGACGACGGCGCCGGCCAGCATTCCGATCCAGGGGACGATCTGTATCGTCCACGCGAAATCCCTGTCGCCGACCATCAGGCGGCCGATGCCGCGACCGAAACGCGACAGCGCACCGGTGACATAGGTCAGGCCGATCGGCAGCCCCTCGACATGTTCGACCGTCGCATTGATCATGCCCATCGCCAGCACCACGAGATAGAATTGCGTCACGACGTTGGACGGGGATGCGAAGGTGGAGGCGAGCGACAAGAGGACGCTGACCCACCCGAGAACGACGAAGGCCGGCCGGCTGGCGGCATGGGCGAGCACGACGCCGAGCGCGTTACCGCCGACGAAAATCAGGATTGCCGCCAGAAGCACGAGACCATGCCGGGTTTGGCCATTGCCTAGAGCGATGGCCGCCCTGGTTGTATTGCCGGTCATGAACGAGACGAAGTCGCCGCTCAGCACAAGGCCGACGGCATCCGTCATACCGGCGATGAAGGAAATCAGGCCGACGAGCGCAAGGCCCGTCGTCTTCCGGCGTATCTTGATCAGGCGGCGTCGATAGAGGGTCATGGCGTTTCTGCGGCTACGGATGGTGCATGCTATTCCGGCCATGGTTGGGAGGCCAGAAGAAATTGCGGACGCGGCGCTGAGAACTGGGGATCGCCGGTCAGTCCTCGACGTGCACGTCTATGCGTTTGCCCGTTGTGCCATGGCCGTAGATATCGACCTTGATATGGACATCGCCGGCAATGATCCGTTCGGCCGCGTCGCCTTCGATCTCGCCATCGGCCAGCATCGCCTCCATGAGCTGGCGATTGGCGGGGCTGGCGAAAAAGGTATCGGTTTCGTCGTCCGCGTCCATCAGATGAAAGTGGTGATAATTGGCCCGATCCTGGCGGATAATCTGCCACGGCTCGGAGAGGCGGTCACCGTTCGAATTGATGATGTCGACGGCGCTGATAAAGGCCCGGTAGCTCTCGATGAGCTGGCCGCGGTCGGTCGAGATGGAAGACTGCGCGCCGACCGGCAGCGTCAGCACGGTCGAGAACAACAGCGTTGCGGCAAAGAGCTTCATGATTTCCCCCTCGAAAGACCATGCGTAATGCATATGCAACCGGAAAGCCATCGACGGTATGCGCCTCTCTCCCTTGAGCCGGACGAAGGCGCGTGATGCGGAGTTTGCCTTGAGGGGTTTAGCTGTAAAGTGAGGCCGCCACCTTCGACCTTGCGGTGTGCAGGCGACGGCCTCGGGCCCGACCAAAGGCCTATAGGGATACGACCATCGCGCTAAATTAGTTTCAGCCGTTTAACGGTTTTGCTGTTTCCGCGTCAGGATACCTGCAGACGTCAATCCTGGCCGCGACCGCGAAAGGCTTTCGGTGTTTCGTTTGCCTCATGGCAGCGGGCGAGCGTCTCGAGCCATTCTCCGAGAGCCGCGGGTACCTCGACGGCGCCAACCTCCAGCGCTTCGACCCAGGACAGGTCGCATTGCAGGGCACTTGCCAGGTTGATGGGTGTCCAGCGGATATGCAGCAGACACTCGTTGAAGCGGGCAGGCGTCATCAGTCGGTCCTCCGTGAGGTTGTTGATAGCGATTCGGTCATGGATGCCCCGGCCCGACCCGCAGACCTATCGATAACCGATCCGTGCGGCATGAGCATGGATTATTCATGTCGCAGTTTAGCCGAGGTGCCGTAGACGACAGTCAAGCATGCAGGCGCAGCAATGACATAAAAGCTTCGTATTATCTTTAATCTCTTGTTGGATTCGACGGCTAGGCTGCGGAAAGGTGCAGTAAAAGAATAGCATCGGGGAAAGAATGGCAATTCTCGGACGTATTCGTAAAATAATGCGCCATGCGGTCGCCTGTTTTCTAGTTGGTCTCCTGTTTTTCGGCGGACATCTCGCCTTGCTGCAGGCAACGGGAAATTTCCATACGGTGATCCCCGGCCAGTTGTACCGCTCCGCGCAGCCCTCGGGTGCGCAACTTGAGAGCTATGTTCACCAGTACGGCATAAAGACGATCGTCAATCTTCGCGGTAGCAACGACCAGCCATGGTACCGGGAGGAGACGGCCGTCGCCCGGCGTCTCGGGGTGCAGCATATCGATTTCGGCATGTCGGCGACGAAAATCCTGAGAGTGGACAAGGCCGTTGCCCTGATCGACATCATGAAGACAGCCTCAAGGCCGATCCTGGTGCATTGCATGTCCGGCGCCGACAGAACCGGCCTGTTTTCGCTGATCTACAGCTACGAGGTCGCGGGTGTTCCCGAGGATGTTGCGGAATGGCAGTTGTCCGTGCTGTTCGGACATATCGGCGTTCCATATCTGTCAGCCAGCTTCGCCATGGACCGCAGCTGGAAGGATCTCGAGCATCATCTGGACGTCAGGGAAGGCGGCTGAATTCACATGCTGCTGGACGTTTTGCCGTCTGGTTGTAACATTGGATTGCTAATAAGGTCGGCAGCAGCAATCTCCAGCGGTTTACTCTATGTTTTCTCACATTCTCCGGTTGGCGACCGGTCGTGGCGTGCCTTCTGACTATGCCGACCGGACGGTCGATCGTGCCGCCGGGAATGACGTTGCTCTACCGGCGGATTGGACCGTAGCGCACGCAGCGCCGTTCTCGATTCCGTCTTTATCGGTCTATTCCGCCCTTCTTGTCATGGTCGCACTTACCTTGTGGCGGATCGTGACCCTTTCATTCGATACGACGGATCTATTCGTCGACGAGGCACAGTACTGGCTGTGGTCGCAGAGCCTCGACTTCGGCTATTATTCGAAGCCGCCGATGATCGCCTGGATCCTCAGAGCGATGTTGGAGATTTCCGGCTCGAGTAGCATCTTCTGGATCAGGATCTGCGGGCCGCTGCTGCATCTCGCAACCGGGCTGGCGCTGATGCAGGTCGCATTGCGGCTGTTCGACAGGGAGATCGCTGTCTGGGCCGGCGTCACCTACATCACACTGCCGGGTGTGGCGCTGTCGTCGGTGTTCTTCTCGACGGATGTGCCGCTGCTGTTTTTCCTCGCGGTCGCTCTTGCGGCCTACGTGGTGCTGACCGGCAGGCGATCCGTGACGATTGCCGTTGCGCTTGGCCTTGCCGTTGCAGGCGCCTTCCTGTCGAAATACGCGATCCTGTTTCTGTTGCCGGGTGGCCTGATCGCAATTGCGTGCGTCCCAAAGGCGCGCATCGCGTGGCGCGACGCCTGGATCGCTGTGGCTGTGGCCAGTGCCGGCTGCCTGCCAAACATCTGGTGGAACCTCGAAAACCGGATGGTCACCGTCAAGCATACCGAGAATATTGCCCACTGGGGACGGCTCAATCCGCACCTGTCGGGCGGGCTGGAATTTTTCGGTGCCCAGTTCGGCGTGGTTGGACCGATCGTGTTTGCGGCGATCCTCATCGCCGGCTACCGGGTGCTGAGGCGGGGAGGCGAGTGGCGCGAGCAGATGCTGGTCTGGCTGTCCCTGCCGATCATAGCACTGATCTCCCTGCAGGCGACCCTTGCCAAGGCCTATGCCAACTGGGCGGCCACGGCCTATGTCGCCGGCACGCTGCTCGCCGTCTGGACCCTGCGGCGCGTCTGGCCGCAGGGCCTCAAATGGTCGTTGCTGCTGAACGGGACGGTATCCTGCCTGGTGGCAACGGCGCCAGTGTTTGCCATACCCGTCAGCGAGAGCGGTGCTTCTATTGTGCTGGATCGCTATCTCGGCCGCAGCAAGGTCAGCAACGATGCTGCCGCACTCGCCCGAACGCTTGGACTAAGGGATATCGTCAGCGACGACAGGGATATTCTTGCCGACATGTTCTATACGTTGCGGGCGCGGGGATATAGCATCTACGCCAGCGGCGACCCTGATGCGCCGCAGAGTTATTACGATCAGAAGTTCCCGGTGCCGAAGTCCCTGCACGGTTCCGTGCTCTTCGTATCCACTCATCCGAACGCTTGTCCGACCGGACCCCAGGCGCCGGCGGCGACCTGGCAACCGCAGACGGGCAACTATCGCGGCAAGACGATCTATGCCTACAGGCTGGATGCGTCCTGTCTGGCCACCGGTGGCGGCCTGTAGGCCGACAAAAGGGGCGATGTGCCCTCGGGTGGCAGTCGCATCGGCTATATCATCCAGTTTCCCCGTACTTCATTGGAAGTTAACACAAATTGGCGATTCTGCATCTTATGGCTGCATGATGCTCCCTTTTTCTAAAACTATTGATTTTTCGGTTCGATACCTGGGGGTTGTATGTCGTCGATCAAGACGAACCTGTCTGCGATGGCGGCTTTGCGGACGCTGGGGAGCGTTACGCAACAGCTGACCTCAACGGAGAAGCGTGTCTCCTCCGGTTTGAAAGTCGCTTCCGCATCCGACAATGCCACCTATTGGTCCGTTGCCACCACCATGCGTTCGGACCGGGGTGCGACGTCTGCCGTGGCCGATGCGCTCGGCGTGGCATCTGCCACCGTCGACACTGCCTATGCCGGGATGACGTCGGTGCTCGATACGCTTTCCGCATTCAAGGCAAAGCTCGTGACGGCCAAGGAAGGCAGCGTTGACAAGAGCAAAGTCCAGGATGAACTCGATCAGTTGAAGCAGCAGGTCGCAAGCGTCGCCACCAGCGCCAGCTTCAACGGCGTCAACATGCTGAGCTATAGCCAGGCGGCAAACCTTAAAACCACCAATTCGGTAACGACATCGGTTCCGGCAGCCTTCGTTCGTTCCGCCGACGGCACGGTGTCCATCAGCGATAGCGACATCGACATGACGAAGACCATCCTCTTCAACACAGGTGGCGGCGGGTTGCTGCAAAGCGACAGCGACGCGCTGGGCCTTGCCACCCTTGGCAGCTTTTCCGGCGGCAGCATCGGCGCGGTGGCCGGCCATCAGGACTTCAATTTCACCGGCGCGCAAACATTCGGCGCCAGCGATGCCGTTTCCTTCGACCTCACGCTCGATGCCAGCGACGCGTCTGCCGGCAACAGCTACTCGATCACGATCGATAGAAGTGTCGTCACGGCTGCCCTTGGCGCTGTGGCAAACGGCAAGATCGCGACCGGACAGGACATGGCGGCGGTGCTCAACAAGGCATTCCAGCTGGCCGGCGCACCGGCCTCCTCTGGGGGCGGAACCACGAGCTTTGAAATCGCCACACGGCATGCAACGGGCCTTGCGGGCTCCAGCGTGTCCACCAGCAATCTGGTATCCACTCTCAGTGGAGGGTCGGGCCTGGGCCTGGAGAGTGCGCCAACGGCGTCTGTGCAAAATGTTTATCCGCAGGTCGATTTCAGTTTCGGAAGTCGCTTTGCAGTTCCGGAAGGCCAGTCGTTCTCTTTCAGTTTCGCAATAGACGGCAGTTCGCAGCAGACCATCAGCGTCGACCGCGCCACCGTCGATGCAGCGCTCGGCACGTCTGCCAACGGGATCGTTTCTACGGCAGACGACATGGCGGCTGTGCTTGGTGCTGCCGGCCAGCAGAAGGGACTTCTGGCAACCGCGAGCGGCGGGTCGGTGACGCTGTCAGGCGACAAGGCCCGGTATCCGACGGCCGGTGTCGGCATGACTGTGTCTGCGCCACAGAAGCACACCGCCGGTGCAATCGACTTCAATTTCACCGATATCGACATCACCACCGCCGGGGCCGATGTCGACTATTATATCAGCGGCCTCGATGCGATGCAGAACAGGGTGACGGCCGCCGCTGCACTGCTCGGTTCGCTGCAATCGTCGATCGGCGTCCAGTCCGATTTCGCAAACTCATTGATGGACAGTATCGACCGGGGCGTTGGTCGGCTTGTCGATGCGGATATGGAAACCGAATCATCCAAACTGGCGGCACAGCAAACCCAGCAGCAGTTGGCCGTGCAGTCGCTGTCCATAGCCAATCAGGCACCGCAGAGACTGCTGTCGCTTTTCCGCGGCTGATGCACATACAGCCGACGCGGCAGAACAGCCCATTCCGCGAATATGCAGGATCAAGCAAACGTGAAGCCATATGCCGGCTATCGGGCGCCAACCAGCGCGCGAAATGCTCATTCGTCAGCTTCGGCTCATTTTAGCATGGCATTCGAGTGTCTCGCCTCTGCCCCACACAGGCGAAAAAAAGCGCAAGAGCCGTATCTCTTCGCTCGAGGCTGACGACACCCCCCGGATTCGTCAGCCTCTTCTTTGTTCTGCTCCGAGTGAGCTCATGCCGGCCAAGTCGAGCACCATGTCTGGATCGCCTAGCGCGGGACAAGGTCCTCAAGATGCGGCAGCAGGACGACGCTTTCTTTCTCATTCGGATCGGTTCGGGCTATGACAACCGTCGCTGCCGTATCGCTCAGATTGGCGGGCAGATGCGGGACGCCTGCGGGGATGTAAAACATCTCGCCCTGTCGCACCACAACATGCTGTTCCAACTGTTCGCCAAACCAGCACTGCGTCTCGCCGGAAAGTGCGTAGATCGCCGTCTCGTGCTCGGCGTGCAGATGTGCCTTGGCCCGTCCGCCCGCCGGAATAGTCAGCAGATGCATGCAGATCCGGGTCGAGCCGACCGTCTCGGCGGCAATCCCTTCAAAATACTCCAATCCCTGCTTGCCGGCATAGGTGGTTTCCGGTCGGACAACGCGGCATGTGGGCTTAGACAAAGCATTCATTCGACGTCGCTCCCTAGTGTTTAAGTTCTGGGTGCCGATGGGCCTCTGATCTTTTCAATCCAACCGGCGAGCTACACTTCAGCCGGAGCCGGACATCGTAAATACCGTGCGGCAAGTGCTTTCGTCCAGCGGATATGCCTCGTCGAATTCAGAGAAGGGAACGGGCTTGAACGCGACCTGGAACCTGCCTCCAGCCGCTGCTTTCAAGACTTCGCCGAGGACGTGCAGGAAGCGCTTGGGGGGCACGCTGCCGATCCCGCTGCCCATCAGGTCGATTGCGGACGACCGCAGGATCGATGCGGAAAGATCGATATCCGAACCCGCGATTGAACCGACCTGGACAAACCGCATTGGCGCCGGGCTGGTTTCCGCCTTTGTAGACAGAATCGCTTCCGCGCTCTTCCCCCAGAGGTAGTCGATAACGACGTCCACGCCGGAGCGAAGCTCCTGTCTCAGGCTCTCCTTTAATGCTTCCTGATCACCGCTGAGTGGAATGATGACATCGGCACCGAGCGCTTCCAGTTCGCGCAGGCTGTCCTTGTTTCCACGGCCTGTGGCGATGACCTTTCGGGCGCCGAGATGCTTGGCGATCTGGATCGCCAGCCGCCCGGATGTCCCGGCTGCGCCGTTGACCAGCACCGTTTCGCCGGGTTGCAATCTTGCGCGTTCGCTGTAGGCCGCCCATGACGACATGCCCGGATTGGCGATTGCTGCAGCGGTCAAGTCATCAAGATCATCGGCAAGCGGGATGCATTGATTGGCGGCAATGACGGCCACATCAGCCATCGCGCCGACAGGGGGACGCGGCAGCACGAAATAGACACGTTGCCCGTCATCCAAAGTCCCCACACCGTCAATGCCCACGCCGAAGGGAAACTGGCCGACAGCACTGTAGTGATGCCCGGATGCCCGGCTCTTGGTAACCTGGCTGACGGCCGAGGCAGTGACTTTGACGCGGACTTCGCCTGCGGAGGCAACGGGTTCCGGAATGTCTGTCAGGATGGGCGGTTGCCCGGAAGCTGTAACGATCGCGGCTTTCATAGATTTTGTCCTTTGATTGTGCCGGGGCTATCTCGGCCGGATAAGCACTGAGGGCCGCGGCCCAACGCCGAGTGCGGCGCCCGGGGGGCTTCCCGATTTCGGCGTCGCTGAAGACGCCGGGTCATTTTCCCACGAGATAGCGCGCATTGGTGAACCCTGTTTAGCGCAGGCGGCAAAACGATTTGTCATCGGCACTCAATTGCGTGTATTATGCATGTATCAGAGGGATTGCTACGATGTCAAATAAAAACGTGCATAATACACTTAATGGAAAAGTTCTCCGCGAACTCCACGGCGCGCTGCTCGATATTGTCAGCGTGATGAACCGTCCTCAGCGGGACGAGGCCATGGTCAAAAAGGCAGGAATCTCGCTTGATCGCGCTCTTTTCCCACTGCTCGTCATGATCGAGAGGCTGGGACCCATAGGTGTCATCGAATTGGCCGACCGGGTAGGACGGGACTACACCACCGTCAGTCGCCAGGTTGCCAAGCTTGAGAGCCTCGGGCTGGCCGACCGCAAGGAGAACCCTTCCGACCGCCGATCGAGACAAGCCACGATCACCGCTGCCGGCAAGGCAATGACCGACCAAGTCGACCTGGCCCGGGAGAAAATTGGCCGGGCAATCTTCAGCACATGGGCAGAAGAGGACGTCGCCAATCTCGTACGCCTGATGCGACAACTGGCAGATGCGATGAATGCCGAATTCGAGGATTGATCAGGCGAGATCCGGTCCGCCTGCGATGATCGCGGTTGGCGGAATGATGAAATTGCGATGTTGTGAATGATTTGTTCTTGGGAAAATTTGGTGGAGCTAAGCGGGATCGAACCGCTGACCTCTTGCATGCCATGCAAGCGCTCTCCCAGCTGAGCTATAGCCCCATCGAAATGGTCCGGTCTGGCCGGCCTGGGTCCCCGTGGAGCGCTTCGCTCGTTGGGGTGGCGGCTTATTACGTCTGGTAAATTCAGATAGCAAGCCGAAAAATCAGGGCCCGCGCACTTTTCTTTGCGCGGGCCGGAGCGGGTCGATCAGACCTCGTCGTCATCGCCCGTAACGCCGATGATGTCGCTCATATCGTCGTCATCGTCGTCTTCGTCGGGCGCCAGGAATGTGTCGTCGTCATCGTCGTCGCCGTCGATCTCGACGTCGTCGTCACCGATATCCGGGATGTCGTCGCCAGCCGCGGCTTCGTCGGCTTCTTCCAGCGAAACCAGTTCGACTTCTGGGTTTTCAACGTCGACTTCCGCGACCTCTTCCTCTTCCGGAACTTCCTTCACGGCAGCTGCGGTTTCCTCGAAGAAGGACAGGGGCCAAGACTTGCCACTGTAGGGAGAAACCACTGGGTCCCGGTTCAGGTCGTAGAATTTCTTGCCGGAGTCCGGGTCGGTCCGCTTCGTTCCAAGTTCCGCTTTCGCCACTGTCATAGCCTCGTGAATGGCCGAAGAGATATTCGGCAGTGCCGTGCAAGCCGGCGTTTCATAGGGAAATTATTAGCCGGTCCCCATAGTCGTTATGGCCGTTTCTGTCAAAGCCTAACTTCGCCAAAGGCCTTTCCGGGCTCATCGGAATGCCCGCAAAGGCTTGAAATTTGCTCTTATCGAGCGGTCGCGATCCTTCATAAAACCTTGGTTGATGACTGGTCGGCAACGGCCAAACCGTGATAAATCGCGCCACGTTTGCCGCGTCGTCCCGCACGGCCGGATACACACTTCGCCAAGGGTTGCCATGTACCAGCCGCCGCATTTCCGGGAAGACCGCATCGATATCCAGCACGGGCTGATCCGCGCCCATCCGCTCGGGTTGCTGATCTCCTCGGGCGCCGATGGTCCGGTTGCCAATCCCATACCGTTTCATCTCGATCCGTCCTTTGGGAGCAAGGGCCGGCTGCAGGCGCATGTGGCGCGCGCCAACGGCCAGTGGCGGGAGATCCGTGACGGCGCACCGGTGCTGGTCGTCTTCCAGGGGCCGCATGCCTACATCACCCCGTCCTGGTACCGCACCAAGCTGGAAACCGGCAAGGTCGTGCCGACCTGGAATTACGCCATCGTGCAGGTGCGCGGTCCGGCACGGGTCATAGAGGATGGCGCCTGGATCCGCGCCCAGGTCGAGGCATTGACCCGCGACCAGGAAGGACCGCGTGCAGAGCCCTGGGCGGTCGGCGATGCGCCCGACACTTATATTGCGTCCCAGATCAAGGGCATCGTCGGCATCGAGATCGATATCGCCGAGATCGACGGCAAGTGGAAAGTCAGCCAGAACCGTTCTGAAGCCGACCGCAATGGCGTCGCGCAAGGGTTGATGGCCGAGCCGGACGTTGCGAACGACGCGGAGGCCATGGCCGCCATGGTAAACGAACGCGGCAAGCCGTGAGCAATCTTAGACAGCAGGAGCAAGGCATGATCATCGCCATCGACGGGCCGGCCGCTGCCGGCAAGGGAACGCTGTCGCGCCGGATTGCCGAGACCTATGGCTTCCACCATCTCGACACGGGCCTGACCTACCGCGCGACGGCGAAGGCGTTGCTCGATGCCGGCCAGCCTCTGGACGACGAGGCGGTGGCCGCAGCCGTGGCGGCAGGGCTCGACCTCAACGCGCTCGACCGGTCGGTCCTGTCGCGCCACGAGATCGGCGAGGCGGCCTCGAAGGTTGCCGTCATGCCGACGGTGCGCCGGGCGCTGGTGGAAGCGCAGCGGCAGTTTTCGCGGATGTTGCCGGGCACCGTGATTGACGGCCGCGATATCGGTACCGTCGTCTGTCCGGACGCGCCGGTGAAATTCTACGTGACGGCATCGGCCGACATCCGCGCCCGTCGGCGGTTTGACGAGATCGTCGCGAATGGCGTCACAGCGGATTACGAGGCGATTTTCGAGGACGTGAAGCGCCGCGACGAGCGCGACATGGGAAGGGCCGACAGCCCTTTGCGTCCCGCTGCAGACGCGCACTTGCTTGATACGTCGGAAATGAGTATAGAGGCGGCGTTTCAGGCGGCTAAAACCATCATCGATGCTGCCCTGAACCGACATGCCTGAATTAAAGTCGGCGTCACGTGGTTGCCACGGGGCGCTTTTGCATCAAGCAAAGCCTGGGTTTCCGTCCCCGCGCCGGATTGTCCTCTTCGAGAGGGCGGACTGGATCCAGGTTCATCAGAACAACCCACCGGCGCCCAGTGTCCGAGACCATCCGGGACACGCCAGGAGATTTTATGTCTGTAGCTGCCACCTCGCATGAGGATTTTGCCTCCCTGCTCGAAGAGTCTTTTGCCAAGAACGATCTGGCTGAAGGCTACGTTACCAAGGGTATCGTCACCGCCATCGAAAAAGATGTTGCGGTTGTCGACGTCGGCCTCAAGGTCGAAGGACGCATCGCGCTCAAGGAATTCGGCGCCCGCTCCAAGGGTAGCGAACTGAAAGTCGGCGACGAAGTCGAAGTTTACGTCGAACGCATCGAAAATGCGCTGGGCGAAGCTGTTCTGTCGCGCGAAAAGGCTCGCCGCGAAGAGAGCTGGGTCAAGCTCGAAGCCAAGTTCGAAGCCGGAGAGCGCGTCGAAGGCGTGATCTTCAACCAGGTCAAGGGCGGCTTCACCGTCGATCTCGACGGTGCCATCGCCTTCCTGCCACGTTCGCAGGTAGACATCCGCCCGATCCGCGACGTCACGCCGCTGATGCACAACCCGCAGCCCTTCGAAATCCTCAAGATGGACAAGCGTCGCGGCAACATCGTTGTCTCGCGTCGTACCGTTCTCGAAGAATCCCGCGCTGAACAGCGTTCGGAAATCGTCCAGAACCTCGAAGAAGGCCAGGTTGTCGACGGCGTCGTCAAGAACATCACCGATTACGGTGCGTTCGTCGACCTCGGCGGTATCGATGGTCTGCTGCACGTGACCGACATGGCATGGCGCCGCGTCAACCATCCGTCGGAAATCCTGTCTATTGGCCAGCAGGTCAAGGTTCAGATCATCCGCATCAACCAGGAAACTCATCGTATCTCGCTCGGCATGAAGCAGCTCGAGTCGGATCCTTGGGATGGCATCCAAGCCAAGTATCCTGAAGGCAAGAAGATCTCCGGCACCGTCACGAACATCACCGACTACGGTGCATTCGTCGAACTGGAACCCGGCATCGAAGGCCTGATCCACATCTCGGAAATGTCCTGGACCAAGAAGAACGTACACCCCGGCAAGATCCTGTCGACGACGCAGGAAGTCGAAGTGGTCGTTCTCGAAGTCGACCCGACCAAGCGCCGTATCTCGCTTGGCCTCAAGCAGACCCTCGAAAACCCATGGCAGGCTTTTGCCCATAACCACCCGGCTGGCACCGAAGTCGAAGGCGAAGTCAAGAACAAGACCGAATTCGGCCTGTTCATCGGCCTCGACGGCGACGTCGATGGCATGGTGCACCTCTCCGACCTCGACTGGAACCGTCCAGGCGAACAGGTCATCGAAGAGTACAACAAGGGTGACATGGTCAAGGCCGTGGTTCTCGACGTCGACATCGAGAAGGAGCGTATCTCGCTCGGCATCAAGCAGCTCGGCAAGGACGCCGTTGGCGACGCAGCTACCTCGGGCGAACTCCGCAAGAATGCGGTTGTCTCGTGCGAAGTGACTGCAGTCAACGAAGGCGGCATTGAAGTGAAGCTCGTCGAGCACGAAGACGTTTCTTCGTTCATCCGTCGCGCCGACCTGTCGCGGGATCGTGACGAGCAGCGTCCTGAGCGTTTCTCGGTCGGTCAGATCGTCGACGCCCGCGTCACCAACTTCTCCAAGAAGGACCGCAAGATCATGCTGTCCATCAAGGCGCTCGAAATCGCTGAAGAGAAGGAAGCCGTCGCACAGTTCGGTTCGTCCGACTCCGGCGCTTCGCTCGGCGACATCCTCGGCGCGGCTCTGAAGAACCGCGGCGAATAATTCTCGCAAGTCTTGCTGAATTAAGAAACCCGCCGGAGCGATCCGGCGGGTTTTTTGTGTCCGGCGTATAAGCCGGATTTGTCGGAGCCTGTCGCGAAACGCTCAGGCGCCCATGCGCTGGTAGAGATCGTAACCGGCGCTGGGTACCGGCTCGGTGGATGTCGGGCGGGGCGGAGCTGTCAGCGACGAGCGGCTGACCGGAGGCAAATCAGCGGAAACTTCGGAATTTGACCCGGCTTCCAGCATGTCGAGCGCCTCTTCGGCGGGGGTTTCCGGCTCTTCCTCGGGTTCGGCGTCCTCTTGCGGCTGGTGGCCAGGATATTCGTGCTCGTCGTCATCGACGGCGTCGACGCGGTCGATGCGGAGGGCTTCCTTGTTCTTGACGACATCATCGCCCGGCGCATAGGGCACGGTGACGAAGGCAACGGCGAGGCCCGGCGGGACGGCAGCAGGGGCGTGCTGCAGGGCCACCGGCGGTAAGGCTTCAGGCTGGTCGGACTGTGAATTGGCAACGGCGACCGCTAGTGCCTGCTCCGCTGCCACGGTTTGTGGCGTGAGCGAGACGGGTATGGCGTTGGCGAGAGGAGGTGTCCGCTCCGGCGCGGTCGCTGCGCCGGGTACCCGCAGGTTCTGCAGTTCCGTGCCGTCTATCATGTCTGCGATCAGCGCCTGGGCAATAGCCTTGTCGGCCAGCGGCGCGGCTTCAGCCAAGGTCTGCAGCAAATCGGTGCCGGTTGCCTGGACCAACCGGTCAAAGACGGCCTTTAGCCCCTCCTTGATGTCGCTACGGATCTGCTGGTTGGCGCGCGGCATGCTTTCGTCCGGCGTCAAAGTCGGGACGGCCGTCTTTGTGGGGTCTGCTGAAGGTGCCGGTGCGGCAACGGTCTGTGCTTGTGGCGCCTGTGGTGCTTGGGCGGCTGCAGTGTTTGCCGGCGCCGTCGAGGGCTGGGCGGTCGCGGCAGGCACCGAAGGATTTCGCAGTTGTTGGTCTGTCGGGTCCTTCAGGGCAATGGTGGCAGTTTCCGGCGGATGCGGATCGACAGTAGTTTCCGGTGGTTGGAGTTGCACGATGTCTGCAGGAGCGGTGGCGGCAGACGTCGCGGCGGCAGGTTGGCCAGGCTGCGGAGGAACGGTGCTCGGGAGGGCGGCCGTCTGCGTGGCTCCGTTGCGCAAAGGCAAAGGTAGCGCTGCGGCTGCCGTTTCGGCCTGGCTGTTGTTCTGCCCGTAGGAGGCAACGACCGACTTGGTTGCCAGATCTTTTTCCTTGTAGCGGACGACTTCGAGATAGGCGATGAGTTGCGCTGCCTCAGCGCCGGCCGGATCGTGAAGTGCGGCAGCCACCAGCGTCAAGGGCGCCGTCTGTCCCTTCGCGGCCAGTTGCTGCTGCAACGCTGCCATCTGCTTTGGCGGCAGTTCGGTCATGGTGTCTGCGAGCCTCAGCGCATAGGCGGCCTTGCTCTCGCCGGGTGCCTGCGGCAATGCGAGGGACTGGCTGACAGCGTCGATGACGGCAAACAAGCTGTCGAGCATCCTGGCACGTGCATTGAGCAGGAGGATATTCAGCTTGCCTTCCACCCCGGCGCTGGCAGCCAGTGACAAGGCAACCGCTGCATCCGGCTCGGACGAAAGCCCGGACAGCATCTCCGTTACGACAACGACCTCGCGCTGCGGGGCGACGGGACTTGCGCTGGAAACCGCGGCAACGGGAGGCAACATCGGCATGCTCCATATCGGACAGCTGAAAATGGACACAATAACGGAAACAAAAACAGGGCTGCTTATGCAGACATGGCATCCCAGAGCCAGATAACGGCTGCGCGGCGCATCATGGCGCCTGTCGAATGCGAGTAGTTACCGATAAAATATCGCCAAGAGCGTTAACAAGCCGTTAAGGAAGCGAAATCCATCGCCGATAATTCCGCATTGCACACGAAAAGACTTCGTATGCCTAGCTGTGGGCGAAAATATCGGTGTCTTGCCAACCGAGCAAATCCAGCTTGGCCCGGGTCGGCAGGAATTCGAAACAGGCTTGCGCATGCTCCATTCGTCCGTCGCGAACCAGGCGATAAGTCAGCTTGTCGCGAAGCGCATGAAGGTGGAGCACGTCTGAGGCCGCATATTCGAGCTGGGCCTGCGAAAGCTTGTCTGCGGCCCAGTCGGTCTGCTGCTGTGCCTTGGACACGTCGACCTCCAGCATTTCCTTGAGATTGTCCTTCAGGCCGTGGCGATCGGTGTAGGTGCGGCAGAGGCGTGAGGCTATCTTGGTGCAGAACACAGAAACGGTGGTAACGCCGAACGTATGGAACAGCACGGCAATATCGAATCGGCCGTAGTGAAAGATCTTCTGGCGGGTCGGGTCTGCGAGCATGGCAACGAGGTTGGGAGCATCCGTTTGCCCGGCGGCGATCCGGATGACGTCGGCGCTGCCGTCGCCAGGCGAAAGCTGCACGACGCAGAGGCGATCGCGGCGCGGTATCAGGCCCAGTGTTTCGGTATCGATTGCGATCGCGTCAGAATATCGCGCTGCGGCCACGTCGGAAAGGTCGCCTTCGTGATAGCGGATGGTCGTTGCCATGATGTCTCCGGTCTGGTCGTCCACTTGCGAGCTTTGAGACCGCTATAGCGCAGAGACACTGCCGGGGATACCTCTCGAGGGCACTGGACGAAGAGGTTGGTCGTGGGGCTTAGCCCTCAGACACAGAAAATGCCGGCAAATCGCCATGCCGGCATTTTCAATTGCAGAGGTCGATCAGTAGCTGCCGCGGGAGAGGCATACAGCCGGGATCGTCTTGGCGATGATTGTCACGTCGCTCAAGAGAGACCAGTTCTTCACATAGTGCGTGTCGAGACCAACACGTTCTGCGTAGGACACATCGTTGCGCCCGCTGACCTGCCAGAGACCTGTCAGACCCGGACGAGCCTTCAGATAGTAGACTGCAGAGCTTTCATAGAGCATCAATTCGTCTTCCACGACGGGACGTGGACCAACAATGCTCATTTCACCACGGATGATGTTCAGCAGCTGCGGCAATTCGTCGAGGCTGAGCTTGCGGAGCACCGCGCCGACAGGCGTAACCCTAGGATCGTCCTGGAGCTTGCGGGTTGCCAGCCATTCTTCGCGCGCTTTTGGGTTGGCGTCGAGATGCTTGCGCAGCACCTGATCGCCATCGACGACCATCGTGCGGAACTTCAGGCACTTAAATGTGCGACCGTTGTGGCCGATACGAGAATGCCCGTAAAGCGCAGGGCCCTTGTTCGTAAACTTGACCAATGCAACCAGCATCAGGAAAACCGGGCTGAGAAACAGCAGGGCCATCGATGCCAGCGCGAGGTCGAATCCCCGCTTCAGAATACCGCCTGTCGGTGGATGAGTGCCGGAACTTGCGGCGTTGAAAAAAGCCGGATCGGCCGATCTCGTCGCATACTTCATAGATTGCTCCACTTTTGTTGGCGATTGGTCGGATACGTCAGGGGAGGGTAGATAGGGCTCCATGTTCAAGAGTATATCGCAGGACATGGTTTTTTTAAGCCAAATTTTTGTAACACGTGTGGCGACGTGAAAAATCGTGGCGTTTGTCGATAGTATAGAAATTTTCAAGCGCAAATTTTCGGTTTTTATGCTTAGAAAAGTTGCTTAATTTTTTGCTAAAATTGCTTTTATAATGACATTATACAAAATTTATCCCAAAAAGCGCGTAAAAGTCGGAAATATATACGTTGTCGCCATCCGCATAATCGCAAGATATATTGTCTGCCGCCTTTCAATCGTTTCAAATTCTAATCGTTTTTGCTGCAATGCATCTATTTTGTTGCGACGCACTCTTGCGCCATCGGCATCGTCACTTTGTAATAATATTTGATTGAAGGTGACTTTTGCACGCCAATGTGACCGCGATTGGTGCCTGTCTGCTGCGAGAGTTGAGGTTTAGAAAATGGCAGGAAAATGACGAATATTAATTCGAGCGACTTCATTCGCCGTTAATATTGATGCAACTTAACGTCGTGTCGATCGGCGTAAAAATGCTTGGGCTACACCAAAAATTCATGATCGCAGGGCATCATAAATCCGCGACTGAAGAACAGCATGTGATTGAATTATACCGCTTTCTAAAATATATTCATTTTCCGGGAGCGGGAAGAACTGCAGCGATGTATTCGGTCGGCTTATCAACGAAATTTACTTCAAGGTGACATTCATGAGTGCGCCACGCGTGTTCGCGGGCATGTTCGTTACGATCATCGTCTTTGCAATCGTGACTTATTGCATGACCGGATCTCTCGTCATAACCGTACTGGAATCAATTGCTGCGGCTATCTTGCTGCAACTCGGCTATTTTCTGTGCATTGGCTATCTTGTGTGGAAGCAGGCGAAGCGCGCAGCGGCCAGCGGCGCCACCGATCTCATCAACAGCGCCGAAAGCCTTCGCGACGACAAGATCTCCCATTTGCCGTCCACGCCTTTCAACCAGCCTGGTCCGTTGGGCCATTAACAACGCTCAGGTCGACATGACGTTGACCGTGCCCTCGTAAAATCGTGCCACCGACAAACTTCCGGAGTGAAATGCGCCGGTATCGAGATTGAGGCGACGACCACGCGCTTCAGGCGATTTCACCTGTGTGTGGCCATGCACGACGAGCTTTGGAAGTGGCGTGCGGCTTTTCAGGAAGCGCCCTCGGATGAAGACGAGATCCTGATCGGTCTGGTCGGCTATGGACAAGTGCGGATCTATGCCGGCGTGAACGAAAAGCACGCTCGGGGTGTCCAGCATGATCGGCAGGTCTCTCAGAAATGCGATGTGATCCGCAGGCAGCGAGGCGCGGATAAAGTCGTCGAGCTTCTTGGGCGAAGGATATTGCCGCGCCAGGTGATTGCTATCCAGCCCGTAAGATAGAAGCGTGGCCTCGGCGCCCATGGCCAGCCACTGCGTCAAGGTGATCTCGCCGTCGACATATGCCAGCATCGCTGTTTCATGGTTGCCGGTGAGGCAGATGCGGTCGAAACCCTCCGGCGCCGGGGTCATGAGATGGCTGACGACCCTGGCCGAATCCGGGCCACGATCAATGTAGTCGCCGAGCGTAATCATCAGCTTGCGCCCGGGAAATTGCGCTGCGTCGGCGGTGATCAATGCCTCGATGGCGGTCAGCAGATCGTAGCGACCGTGTATATCGCCGATCGCGTAAGTGGGTACTCCTGCTATATCGCGAAACTCACGTCGACGCTGACTTTCCTGCATTCCATTGCCTGCCATAAAATGCCTTCACGGTCCTGGGTTATTCGCCATCGCGGCGCCGGTTCGCTGACATGCTACTCGCTTGGCCCTCAAATGACCGCCACTTTCTTTGCAGCCTTGGGTATATCACCTGCAATCCTCCATCTGCGCCCTTGGTGCAAGGGCTTGCGGCAAAGCGTCACCATGGGGAGCGCAACGATATCATTCGATTGACAGGGGCTTTTGACGCTCCTACCGGCTTTTCGTGCAGTTTTGGTTTTCCGGACCGACTAGCTGCACCTTCACGTTCCGTGAGCGTTGTTTCATCTGTCGCAAGGAGTCGTCATGACCAATCGTAGCGTCGCTTCAGCTCTCCTGTTTCTCTGCACGCTCGGCGTCGCTGGCCAGGCGTCGGCGCATGCCCATCTCAAGACTTCGCTGCCGGCGGATAAGAGTACCGTTGCATCGGCGCCTTCGGCGGTGACGATGACGTTCACCGAAAGCCTAAATCTCAAATTTTCGGGCATCAAGCTGATCGGGCCGGAAAAGGCTGCGGTGAAAACAGGGGACGCGAGCCTTAGCGATGAAGACAAGGGTCTGACCGTGCCTGTCGCCGGTCCGCTTACGGCTGGACCCTACACCGTCGAATGGCATGTGCTGTCCAGCGATGGGCACAAGACCAGCGGCTCCTTCACTTTCACCGTCAAGCCTTGATCGAACCATCGACAGCGATCCAAATCTGCCGCTTTCTGCATGACAGCGCCCTGTTGCTGTTGTGGGGTACGGCTGCTTTCGTCGCGTTTCTCATGCCACCCTCGCTGGCCGCCCAGATGCTGCGGCGGCTCGGCGTCTTTCCGCTGGCTGCAGCCGGGGTGGCGGTTCTGACGACAGTGGCAGCATTACCGTTACAGGCAGCAGCTCTGGGTAATGGGTGGCCCGATGCCGTGGACGGGGCAACAGTGTATGCCGTCCTCGTCGCAAGTCCGTTCGCTCTTTTCTTTCAGGCGCAGGCGGTGGCAGGGTTACTTCTAATGCTGGCCTTCATCCGCCGCGCTGACAGGCGAATGGGGACCGTGGCCCTTGCGTCAGCGCTTGGCCTCGCGGGGCTGGCCCTGACCGGGCATGCCTCCATGGAAGATGGCCTGCTCCGGATTGCCCATCGGCTCAACGATATCGTCCACCTTCTCGCCGGCGGGGCATGGCTAGGAGCATTGATCCCGTTTGTGGTCGTGCTGAGGATGCTTGCGGTGCCCGAATATCATACCGCGGCGCAAGTTGCGCTGCGGCGTTTTTCGAACGTCGGACACGGCGCCGTCTTTCTGGTGTTGGCGACGGGGATCGTCAATTCCATCATGACGCTCGGCCGCTGGCCAACTGACTGGTCATCGCCATACCTGCTGATCCTGACGATGAAGATCGCTGCTGTCGGCATGATGACATGTCTTGCTATCGTCAACCGCTATGTGTTCGTTCCGGCGATCGCTGAAAACCCGGACGCCGCGTTGCGGTCAATCCGGCGGGCTAGCTTGGTCGAGATCCTGCTGGGTGTTGCCGCTATCGGGCTGGTAGCCGTGTTCGGCACGCTCGATCCGACTTGACCGTACGGGCTTCAACGTTCGCATCTTTGCGAGAGATAATGGTTGTCGTCGTCGCAGCGGGTGAAGCCACTCGCCGGTGAGGCGCCGGAGGCCGAAATCGACCCGGTGATCCGGGGCTCAGGCGAGGGGTCACGGTGTACGAAGCCCATTCCCGCCAGCATCACGACGGCTGCGACGACCACGATAATCTCGCCGAACGAAAGCTTGTGCGCGGCAACGTGTTCGCGATAATCCTTTTCGCCATTGCCTGCAGGTTCGTCCCGGTGGGGCTGCTCGAAAAAATCACAACATGCCATATCAATATCTCCCAGCGCTTAAGGTCGCTTTGATGCAAGGCCGACCGCAAACCAGCGGGTGAGGCTGGTCATGGCGCTTGCAGGCGTCATGTGTGATCGGGGCGTGGGTTATTGAAGGGCGGAAAACGAAACGGACGGTTCGGAAAATCTGACTAATATGGATAGGTACGACGAAATAGGGCTTTTTTCGTAACAATCGTGCCCATTGCAATATCCATTGCGGAAAATAAAAAGGCCACGCAGCCTTGAAATGGCTGCGTGGCCTATCTTGAAACGATCCCGAAGCCTTACGGCAACTTGACGGAAGGCTCGCGGCCCCAGACGCGGAGCTTGCCGATTTCCTCGAAGAAGCCGGTCAGATCCCCGGTTCCGGAGAGACTGATCGTGCCTTCGTCGAGCGCATCGGCGATGCCGGCCTTCTGCATCAACGGAAGAGCTGCATCGACATAGCCAATGTATTTGCAGTGAGAGAAGGCATCGGCCACGAAGTCGCGTGCCGTTGCTTCCCGTACCAGCTCTTCCGTGCCTTCCGGTGAGGTCAACAGCATGACGGCATCATAGAGAACAGATGGTCCGCCATCGATCATCTGATGCGCGGCCAGCCACTTGCCATCGGATGCGGTGACACCGCCAACCTTCGGCGCGATCACCTCGAAGTCTGCCTTGGCATCGACCACTGCGGCAACGACTGCCTTGACCATGGCGGCATCGACGCCGTCGGTCACAAGAATCCCCAGCTTGCGACCCTCGAAGCGCATCGGGCCCTTTCTGGCAATGCTGAGCGAGGGCAACTCTTCGAGGTCCTGGCGTGTCGCGACAGCGGCATCGGCCGGCTTCGGCATCGTCTGCAGACCGAGCTTGCGGGCAACCGTCGATGCCAGTGTCTCGTCGATATTGAAGAGGTGCGAGACGACCCGCTCGCGGATGACCGGCGTCATGACCTTGCTGAGTTCGAAGGTGATGGCCGCCACGATATGGCGCTGCTCGGGCGGCGTCTGGCTGATGTAGAACTGCCGCGCCTGGCTGTAATGGTCGGCAAAGCTTTCCGGACGCAGCCGAACCTTCTGGCCCTGCTCCTCGGACGCAAAGTGACGATAGCCCGAGGTCGGCGATTCCCGCGCACCTTCACCCCAGGAATTCGGCTGGTAGTTGGCACGACCCTTTGGGTTGTGCATCGCCATGTGGCCGTCCTGCTGGAAATTGTTGAACGGACATTTCGGCGCATTGATCGGGATATGAGCGAAGTTCGGGCCACCCAGGCGCTTCAGCTGCGTATCGAGATAAGAGAAGTTGCGGCCCTGCAGCAGCGGATCGTTGCTGAAATCGATACCGGGCGGCACGTTCTGGGTCATGAAGGCGACCTGTTCGGTCTCGGCAAAGAAGTTGTCGGGCATCCGGTCCAGCACAAGGCGGCCGACGGGTACCGGCTTCAGGATCTCTTCCGGGATGAGCTTCGTCGCATCGAGCACATCGAAGTCGAATTTATCGGCAAAGTCCTGGTCGAAGAGCTGCACCTGCAGTTCCCACTCAGGGAAGTTGCCGGACTGGATGGCCTGGTAGAGATCGCGGCGGTGGAAATCCGGATCGGCGCCGTTGATCTTGACCGCTTCGTTCCAGGCGACCGATTGCAGGCCGAGTTTCGGCTTCCAATGGAACTTGACGAAGGTCGATTTGTTTTCGGCGTTGACGAAGCGGAAGGTGTGGACGCCGAACCCTTCCATGAACCGGAAGGAACGGGGAAGGCCACGGTCGGACATCACCCACATGATCATGTGCATGCTTTCAGGCGTCAGGCTGATGAAGTCCCAGAAATTGTCGTGGGCCGACTGCGCCTGTGGGAAGCCCTTGTCAGGCTCGGGCTTGACGGCGTGGATGACGTCGGGAAACTTGATGGCGTCTTGGATGAAGAACACCGGGATGTTGTTGCCAACCAGATCCCAGTTGCCCTCCTTGGTATAGATCTTGACGGCAAAGCCGCGCACGTCGCGGGCAAGGTCAAACGAGCCCTTGCTGCCGGCAACCGTCGAAAAACGCACGAAAGCCGGTGTCTTTTCGCCAGGCCGCTGGAACAGGTCGGCTCGCGTGTAGTCGGCCAGCGACTCATAGGTTTCGAAATAGCCGTGGGCACCATAGCCGCGCGCGTGGACGACGCGTTCAGGGATGCGCTCGTGGTCGAAATGGAAGATTTTTTCGCGGAAATGAAAGTCGTCGATCAGTGCCGGGCCGCGCGCTCCGACCTTGAGAGTGTTCTGGTCATCCGAGACGGGGCCGCCCTGGGACGTTGTCAGAACAGGCGTATCGCCTTCGGCATACTGGTGAAGCTCGCCACCGTTACCGCGCTGCAGCGTCTGGTCATGAATTGTCACCTTGTCAGAGACAAAGGTCTGGGTTGGTTTTCTAGCCATCTGGGTTCTCCGGTCGGGGGTAGGTCCAAGCTCAACCTAGACCTCGCGACATCGTTCCCTATTTTCTCAAAATAGCCCGATGCCCGAAAACCACGAAAGCCGGCCACGGGGGCCGGCTTTCCTTTGGATGATAAGACGATCAAATGCGGGGATTGTTAGTACCGTAGCGATTGCGCTCGGCATCGATTTCCGACTGCGAATAGGGGTCGAGCGTGTCGTCGAAGCGGTTCCAGCCCTCGGCGGTATAGGCCGTGCGACGGTCCGTCAGGTTTACACGCTTGGAGCGGTCAAGGATCGCTTCAGCTGAAACGGCTTCGTCCTCTTCGACCTGCGCGGTGACCAGAGTGCCGCCACGGCGGACACCTTCAGCGTAGACATGGGCGTCTTTTTCCGGCACGCCGGAACTGATGAGGGCGCCAACGACACCGCCGGCCGCACCGCCTACCACTGCACCCGCAACGGCGCCCGTCAGCGTGGCGACAAGCCAACCGGCTGCGACAACCGGGCCGACGCCTGGGATGGCAAGCATGCCGAGGCCTGCGAGCAATCCGCCGGCACCACCGGCAACTGCGCCAATGCCAACGCCGGTTCCGGCGCCTTCAGCTGCATTGTTACCCTGATCCTCAACCTTGCGCCCGTCGGCAGTGTTGGAAACGATGCTGATGTTCTTCGATGCAATACCGGCGCTTTCGAGCTGGCCAACCGCAGTCTTTGCATCATCATAGTTGTCGAACAGACCTGTGACAGTTCTCATGGTGGTTTCCTTCCGAATGTTATTATTGTTGAGGACGGGATTACTTTGCCTGGACGACGTTGCCCTGGTAATCGAGCGACACCTGAACTGGCTTGGCATCCTTATTTGCGCTGGCACGCCAGATGCCCTGGTCGTCGAGCTTGAGGTCGGCGACATCTGCAAAGCCGGCCGCTTCGATGCGCGACTTCGCCTGCGATTCCGTGAAGCTGTTCTTGCCCTGGACCGGTGCACCGGCGTTGGTGGTTTCAGGCGTGGCGACTGCCGGTGTATCCTGCGAGGTTGTCGGTGTCTGGCTCTGCGCAAAGGCAACCGAAGTCGTCATCAGGGCAGCAATCGACGTCAGCAAAATCTTCTTCATCGGGGTTTCCTCGTCTGTCTTGTTTTGTTTGTTGCCCTCTCACAACCAGTTCGCTGTTGAGTTGTTCCAAGCCGAAATTGAACTAATTGCGTGGGCCCAACGGTATGGGGAGTTTGCCAGCAAGCCCTCCAAGACTGACGCAAAGTGCACGTCAACCCTCTGGGATAGCTCGGATTTCCGTTTGATCAAGCGATAGGTCGGGGGACGTGAACCCGTTTACAAGCGGGCATTCGCGGCGTCCGGGCGAGAAATATTCGGGCTCAGAAATGCCCGCAAAACAGCAACGATCAAATGACCGTCATTGCGTGAAACATTATGGTTCACATCACGTTTACGCTGTCGACAAGGATGGTGGACCAGATGAACCCCACCCAGCAGAGACAGAATTTTCGCGCCAATTCCAGCAAGCAGTCAGATGCAGACACGTTGCGAGAGGCGCGCGATCTGGTAGACCAGTATCTGCGCTATCTAAAGCTGGCGGATCTGGGGCTCGACGTCGTCGACATCGACGATCTCCCGTTCCGCAAACAATTGCTTGTCAGCGCGGTGCGTCTGCTGATCGCAACGGAATCCTCGGCAACCACCCGCCAGCAGCTGCGCAAGGTCGGGCTGACTCTCGCTTCATTCCAGGACGATATCGGCCAGCGAATGACCATGCGTCCGCTTCCAGCGGAGGAAAGGATGAGCGAGCAAGAGCTGCAGGCGGCAATGAAAAAACATCGCCATCTGATCGCGAGATTTGATCGCGCTTTCGCGGCGATGGCCACGGAGCGCGTTCGCCTGGACGATCTGTTCCAGCAGTCGATGCGCATGGCCGAGCGCCGGGAAAGCAATGCCGCGGCAGCATCTCGCCGGCCAGCCTACGAGGCGGGTGGGACGTATTCGCCATACCTCTGACTTCGGTAATATGGTCGAGAGACGACAGACTTAATTCCTCAACGAAAATGCCGCCTCACCGGGCGGCATTTTCTATTCGGGAGATTGGGAGTTTTCTTCAGCGGTTCAAGCAGCGAGGGCAGCAACCACGTCGCGGCCGGCGCGGGCGACGGCTTCGGTGTTGATATCGAACTTGCGGTAGACATCCTCGATTTTGCCGGATGCGCCGAAGTCGTGCATGCCGACGAAACGACCGTCGAGACCGAGATACCTGTCCCAGCTATCCTGCACGGCAGCCTCGACCGCAACGCGTGCGCGCGTCTCGCCGAGCACCGATGCCTTGTAGGCGGCATCCTGGGCTTCGAACAGCAGCTTGCAGGGCATGGAGACGACGGCGGTCGGAATACCCTCGGCCTGCAGTAGGTCGCGCGCTTCGACGGCCAGATGCAGTTCGGATCCCGTCGCAAAAATCGTCAGCTTGCGGGGACCGCCCTCAGCCTCCAGCAGCACGTAGCCGCCCTTGGCCGAGAGGTTTTCCGTGCCGGGATCGCGGCGTAGCAGAGGCATCGGCTGGCGTGACAGGGCAATCAGCGCTGCCTGGCGCGGTGCGTCGAGAATCGCCTCCCAGCATTCGGCCGTTTCGATCGGATCGCCCGGACGGTAGACAGCAAGCTTCGGGATGGCACGCAGCGCGCTCAGATGCTCGACCGGCTGATGCGTCGGACCGTCTTCGCCGAGGCCAATCGAATCGTGGGTCATGACGAAGATGGTGCGGATATCCATCATCGCTGCCAGGCGGATTGCCGGGCGGCAATAGTCGGAGAAGGTCAGGAAGGTGCCGCCGTAGGGCACCAGTCCGCCATGCAGGGCTATGCCGTTCATCGCCGCAGCCATGCCGTGCTCCCGAACGCCGTAGTGGACATAGGAGCCGTCGAACTGGCCGGCCGGGATTTCAACCTGGTTCTTCGCCTTGGTGTTGTTGGATGGTGTCAGGTCAGCCGAGCCGCCGAGCATCTCCGGAATTGCATCGAACAGATGGTTGAGGACGATGCCGCTTGCCTGTCGCGTGGCGAGATCCTTGTCGCTGCCAAGCAGCTCTGTCTTGGCGTCGGTGACTGCCTGCTTCCAGCCGGCCGGCAGCTCGCCTTTCATGCGGCGGTCGAAATCTTCGCCCAGCCCATCGGGGGCTGCCTTGACGCGGTCGGCCCAGGCCATGCGAGCATCGCGCCCCTTGGCGCCGATCGCCCTCCAGGCATCCAGCAGTGGCTGCGGGATTTCGAAAGGTGCTGCATCCCACTTCAGCAGACGGCGCGCGCCGGCAATTTCTTCTTCGCCGGGTGCATCGCTGTGCGCCTTCTGGGTGCCCGCCTTGGTCGGGAAGCCGAAGCCGATGACGGTCTTGCAAGAGATCATCGACGGCTTGTCGGTCACCTTCTGTGCTTCGACGATTGCTGCGCGGATAGCATCGGTGTCGTGACCGTCGATTTCCTGCACATGCCAGTTCGACGCCCGGAAGCGTGCTGCCTGATCATCGGACTCGGACAAGTTGACTGCACCGTCGATCGTGATCGAATTGTTGTCGAAGAACGCGATCAGGCGGCCTAGCTTGCGGTGGCCGGCAAGCGAGATTGCCTCGTGGCTGATGCCTTCCATCAGGCAACCGTCGCCCATGAATACATAGGTGAAGTGGTCGACCAGGGCATCGCCGAATTTGGCATTCATGATGCGTTCGGCAAAAGCCAGGCCCACGGAATTGGCGAGACCCTGGCCAAGCGGACCTGTGGTGGTCTCGATGCCGGGGGCATGGTGGTATTCGGGGTGACCTGGCGTGCGGCTGTCGATCTGGCGAAAGTTCTTGATTTCGTCGATGGTCATTTCCTTGACGCCGGTCAGGTAGAGGAGGCTGTAGAGCAGCATCGAGCCATGGCCGTTGGAGATCAGGAAACGGTCGCGGTCAAACCAGTGCGGGTCTGCTGCATCGAACTTCATGAACTCGGAAAAAAGCACCGTGGCGATATCGGCCATGCCCATCGGCATGCCCGGATGGCCGCTTTTTGCTTTCTGCACCGCATCCATCGACAGGAAACGGATGCAATCGGCCATGTCGCGCAGGTGCTGGTCGCGCGGGGCAGGAACGGTTTTTTCGGTCTGGACCGGGGATTGGGTTGCCATGGTGATGCTCCAAATTTCGTTCGCTGGGAATGGTTTTGCCGCGCGACAGGGCCGGGGCTCGTCTATTGGTAGATATAGCCAGGCTGTGGAATTCAACCGTCCTCCGCAAAAGGTGAACGGCTAGGGATGGCAGGGGGGAGGCGTATTGCTCCACGATTGGGCATGCGACGCCTATCATTTGACCAGATTGTCTTGTAGTCGGGCTCCATGACATTAAAACGATCCGACACACGCGATACCAGCCTTCGCGACATCTGGAGCATGCATGAATTTGCACGCCGCGATCTTCTTGACAAAAAGCAGATCGGTCGGCTGAAGATGTTGATGGGTCCCGTCCAGGAACGTCAGGACGCCAATCTCGATCACGCGAGCCGCTGGTGGTGATTCTGATGGCCTGCCGGCGTGACACCGGCGCTTGAAAATGCACTATGTTCAGCCTGAGCCGGAGCCGTCATGGATAACGTCGAAATCAACAGCCGCAGCGAATTCGCACTCTGGGCTATCCAGCGGGCGCAGGAAATCGTTCGCAATGAAGGCTCGGCGCTGGCGCTGTCTGCCCGCGATATGGACGAGGAAGCCTTGCAGCGCACCGGCGGCGCGCTCGGCAAGGCGATCTCCGATGCCATGCTCGAAGTGTTTGACGGGCTGATGGTGGAATAGGGCCCCTCCGGTCTGACGACAATTTCCGGATGCAATCGCAGCATCCACATTGTCCAGTCGCCGTTGAAGCCCTATTTCCGATAGGCGTGGAAGACGACTACCGGGCAAGCCGCAAGGATTTAAGCTTTCCGGCGTGCAAAGTAGGCTAAGCTGCGCGACATCTGGAATTAGGAAAATATGTCATGCACGTTACGTATCATGTTGCCGAACACGACGAAGGCTGGGGTTATCGACTGGGCGACGTATGGTCTGAAACATTCCCTGATCATGCGCAGGCCCTGAAAGCTGCCAAGGACGCGGCAAAGCGTCAGCAGATCGGCGGCCAGGATGCGGAGATCGCCTATCAGGCGGCGGACGGAAGCTGGAAGACCGAGTCGGCCAGCGGCGGCGACCGTCCGGAAGCGGACGTCAAGGATGATGGCTGATCGACAGACAGGCGCAAAAGCCGGAGGCTGGAGCGTTGGAAATCAGGTGACATGGGTGTGGCATGGTTGTTGATACGCCGGTAGTTTCATTGAGACAGGGGATGCCTTTGGCTCAAGCCATCGGCGGCAAAGGCCGTCGCCACCCCGTGCCGCTTGCCATGTTCGCACTTGCTGCCTCGCTGGCGTTTTCTTGCGCGCCGGGCGCCCGGGCTGCCGATTGCGACAGCATGCCGGAGCCAGGTCTCGATTGGAGCGAATGCAGCAAGAAGAATATCATGCTTGACGGCAGCAACCTCAAGGATGCCAACCTTTCCGGCGCCGATCTGTCTGTCACCGGGCTTCCGAACTCGAACCTGGACGGGGCGCAGCTCGAAAAAGCCAACCTTATGCGCGCCTGGTTTACCGGCTCGACGATGAAGAAGGCGGACTTTGCGCGGGTCCAGGCCTACCGCAGCGGTTTTTCCAAGGTGTCGGCCGATGGTGCGTCTTTTGCCAGTGCCGAACTGCAGAGAGCCAATTTTTCCGGAGCGAAACTGACCGGGGCCGACTTCCAGAAGGCGGAACTCGGACGGGCGAACTTCGACAAGGCGGTGCTGGGCGATACGAATTTTACCCTCGCCAACCTATCGCGTGCCCATTTCGATGCTGCCAGCGTCGAGGGGCCGATAAACTTCGACAGGGCATTCATGTTCCTGACCGATATCGAAGGTCTGGATCTCTCAAATGCGCGCGGTCTGCTGCAGCCGCAGATCGATCTGTCCTGCGGCGACGACAAGACTAAGCTGCCGCCCGCCCTGAAAAAGCCGGCCGGCTGGCCCTGCCACGCGGACTGAGACCTCGAAGACGCCAATGGCGCCTGCGCCTACTTCTTGAAGATCGTCGTGAACTTGGTACCGCGCACGCGCACCGTGATCTGGCATGGTTCGGTGTCCGTGCGGTCGCAGAAACGCGGATGCATCTTCATCACAAGCACCATGTTGCCGAACCGCATGATGAAGTCGTAGCTGTAGATCTGCGCGGTGGCGATCATCAGGTAGCCGCCGGTGTCGACCTGGATGTAGAAGTTGTGCGGGCAACCTTCATCGGTGCAGTCGGGGCCTTTTTCGCCCTTGCAGGTGATTTCACCTTCGTTGATGACGATATCGCCGCGCTTGTCGTTGTTGATGTCCTGCTCTGTCGCAAATCCATCGCCAAAGGTGACGCCGGCGCCGCAACGCTTGGTGAAATGCTCCTTTTCGAAAGCGACGGGATCGGTCAGGAGCGCCTGCTGGGCGCTGGCGACTGCGGGCATGACCACGAACGCCATGACATTCAAAAATGCCAGAAACAAAAATCTCACAAAATCACCTCGCAATAACGGGCTCCGACACAGGCGCGTGGCAGTCCGGGCTGCAAGTTAGTCCTTCCTCCTTGCGCGGCCCTGACTGCCGTGATCCACTGCGGCATTTGCAGCAGACCTGTTCGTGGGGCCATTCATGTCGCTACTGTCGTTCCTCGATTATGCAGGCGTTGCCGTCTTCGCCGCGACCGGCGCCCTGTCTGCATCACGCAAGCAGCTCGACCTGATCGGATTTCTGTTTCTGGCGGCGGTGACAGGGATCGGCGGTGGCACGCTGCGCGACATCGTGCTCGGCAGGCTGCCGGTCTTCTGGGTGCTCAATCCGACCTATATCCTCGTCTGCTGCGTCATCGGCGTCGTCGTGTTCTTCACGGCGCATCTGCTAGAGTCGCGATACAAGCTGCTGATCTGGCTCGATGCCGTCGGGCTGGCGGCCTATTGCGTGATGGGCGCCGCCAAGGGCCTGGCAGCCACGGGTTCGCCGACGGTTGCCATCGTCACCGGCACATTGACGGCCACCTTCGGCGGCATCCTGCGCGATATGATCAGCAACGAGCCGTCAGTGCTGCTGCGTCCGGAGATCTATGTGACGGCTGCGCTCATCGGCGCATGCGTCTTTGTTGCCGCCAATTCGACGCCAATGCCGCTGTATGCCGCCTCTGCGCTCGGGGTGATCGCGGCGTTCGGGGTTCGCGGCGGAGCTTTGTGGTTCGGTTGGACTTTTCGCGGCTATCGCCCAAGGCCCGGACGTCATCCGGACGATGTCTTATAGAAGGATTGACTGGCAGCTAGCGCTGGATCGGACGCAGGCGGATGACCACGTCGACATGGGCGATTTCCATGCCTTCCGGTGGCTCCGGAAGATTGTCGATGACAAGATTGCTGATTGGAATGTCCAGGACTTCGTTGTGTCCTTCAACGAAGAAGTGGTGATGGTCCGACACGTTGGTGTCGAAATAGGTGCGGGCGCTCTCGACGGCGAGTACGCGGATAAGGCCCGCCTCGGTAAACTGGTGCAGCGTATTGTAAACGGTAGCCAGAGACACCGGCACCTTTGCGGCGACGGCTTCCTCGTGCAGTTCCTCGACGGTGAGGTGACGGTCGCCCTTGGCAAACAGCAGATCGCCCAGCGCGACTCGCTGCCGGGTCGGCCGCAGGCCCGCCATGCGCAGTCTGGTCTCGATCGGCAATTCGGCTGCAAACGCCATCAAACGGACTCCAAAGTCGTCGTGTCGACTATTCTTGAGTGCTTCATATATCTTTTGCTTGCCCGGCTTTCAATAGTTCGAGTGGGGACATTGACGGGCAAAAAGCCGCAATGTCCGGCTTTTAGAGCATTTGCCTCTGGCAGCAGCCTTGGGCTTCCTGTATGCGACCACCACATAAAGGTGAAACGTGCCCGATCAGTGGGCGGGAATGGACAAGCCAATGCTAGAGCTTCAATTCCTGCCGATCTTACACTAACCTCACTCGCCAAAGGCATTCATGCGGGGGAAACGGATTTTTATGACGACGAAACCATCCAGCTTCAACTACGAGGAAATCCTGAGCTGCGGTCGCGGCGAATTGTTCGGGCCAGGTAACGCACAATTGCCGTTGCCGCCGATGCTGATGGTTCACCGCATTACCGATATCTCGGAAACTGGTGGTGCCTTCGACAAGGGATACGTGCGCGCGGAATACGACGTGCGTCCGGACGACTGGTATTTCCCGTGCCATTTTGCCGGCAATCCGATCATGCCAGGCTGCCTCGGTCTCGACGGCATGTGGCAGTTGACGGGCTTCTATCTCGGCTGGCTCGGAGAACCGGGCCGTGGCATGGCGCTTTCGACCGGTGAAGTGAAGTTCAAGGGCATGGTCCGCCCGGCGACGAAACTTCTGCAATTCGGCATTGATTTCAAGCGCGTTATGCGCGGTCGCATGGTGCTTGGCATCGCCGATGGCTGGATGAAGGCCGATGGCGAGGAAATCTACCGGGCAACCGACCTCAGGGTCGGGTTGGCCAAGGAAAAGGCGGAGTGATTGGCGTTCACGCGCGCGATCCTCTATCCACTGCATGCAATTCGACACTAACAAAAAGGTCCAACACATGAGACGGGTTGTTGTCACAGGTCTTGGTATTGTCTCTTCCATCGGAAACGATGCCGCCGAAGTCACTGCTGCGCTGCGCGAGACCAAGTCCGGCATCTCGTTCTCGCCCGATTTTGCCGAGCACGGTTTCAGATGCCACGTCTGGGGCAAGCCGTCGCTAGATCCGACCGATCTGGTCGACCGTCGCGCCATGCGCTTCCTGTCGCAGGGCGGTGCGTGGAACCACGTGGCCATGAAGCAGGCAATCGCTGATTCAGGCCTCGAGGATTCGGACATCGGTGGCAACGAGCGCACCGGCATCATCATGGGCTCCGGCGGGCCTTCGACGCGCACGCTGATCGAAGCGGCCGACATCACCATCAAGAACAACAGCCCGAAGCGCATCGGCCCGTTCGCGGTTCCGAAGGCGATGTCATCGACCGCGTCGGCGACCCTTGCCACCTGGTTCAAGATCCACGGCGTCAACTACTCGATCTCGTCCGCCTGCTCGACCTCCGCCCATTGCATCGGCAATGCGATGGAGATGATCCAGTGGGGCAAGCAGGACGTGATGTTTGCCGGCGGCCACGAAGATCTCGACTGGACTATGTCCAACCTGTTCGATGCCATGGGCGCGATGTCGTCAAAGTACAACGACACCCCGTCGACCGCGTCACGCGCCTATGACGTCAGCCGGGACGGCTTCGTCATTGCCGGCGGTGCCGGTGTGCTGGTGCTCGAAGAACTCGAGCATGCCAAGGCGCGCGGCGCCAAGATCTACTGCGAGATCACCGGATATGGTGCCACCTCGGATGGCTACGACATGGTCGCACCGTCGGGCGAGGGTGCCATTCGCTGCATGCGCCAGGCGCTGAAGACGGTGGACGGCGAGGTCGACTACATCAACACTCACGGGACCTCTACGCCGGTGGGCGACAGCAAGGAAATCGGCGCGATCCGCGAAGTGTTCGGCGACAAAATTCCGCCGATCCAATCCACGAAGTCGCAGACCGGCCATTCGCTCGGTGCAGCCGGCGTCCAGGAGTCGATCTACTCGATCCTGATGATGCAGGAGCGCTTCATCGGCGAGAGCGCCCACATCACAGAACTCGACCCGGAATTTGACGGCGTTCCGATCGTGCGTAAGCGCATCGACAACGCCCGGATGGATACCGTGCTTTCCAACTCCTTCGGCTTCGGCGGGACCAACGCTACGCTCGTGTTCCAGCGCCACAACGGATAAATCAATGACCGGAATAATGCAGGGTAAGCGCGGACTCATCATGGGTGTCGCGAACAATCATTCCATCGCCTGGGGCATCGCGAAGGCGCTGGCTGCCCAGGGGGCGGAATTGGCCTTCACCTTCCAGGGTGATGCGCTGGGCAAGCGGGTAAAGCCGCTCGCCGCCGAACTCGGTTCGGACTTCATCCTGCCCTGCGATGTAGAGGATATTGCCTCGGTCGATAGCGTTATCGATGCCCTGAAGAGCCGCTGGGGCAGCGTCGATTTCGTCGTCCATGCCATTGGCTTTTCCGACAAGAACGAACTCAAGGGTCTCTATGCCAATACCACGCGCGATAACTTTTCGCGGACCATGGTAATCTCCTGTTTTTCCTTCACCGAAATCGCCAAGCGGGTTGCCACGCTGATGACCGAAGGCGGCAGCATGCTGACGCTGACCTATAACGGCTCGTCGCGCGTGATCCCGAACTACAATGTCATGGGTGTTGCAAAGGCAGCGCTCGAAGCATCGGTGCGCTATCTGGCGGCCGATTACGGTCCGCGCGGGATCCGCGTCAACGCCATCTCGGCCGGCCCTATCCGTACGCTTGCAGGCGCCGGTATTGCCGATGCCCGCGCCATCCTGTCGTGGAACCAGCACAACGCGCCGCTGCGCAAGACCGTGACGATCGATAATGTCGGCAGTTCGGCGCTGTATCTTCTGTCGGATCTTTCCGCAGGCGTGACGGGCGAAATCCATCACGTCGATTCCGGCTTCAACATCACCTCGATGCCGACGCTGGAAACGCTGACGCGGGCTGAAATCGACTGATACCAAACATCAGACCGGCGCAGTACTGCGTCGGTCTATACGGCGGGGCCTATCTTGGCTGTTCCGGACCTATGGCTATATGGCCATGCAGCACGGCGATGGTCACTGCGTGCAGCCGGTTGCTTGCTCCCAGTTTCTCCTCAACCGTCTTCATCAGCTGCTCGATTTCTGGTTCGGGCAGCTCCAGCGTACGGCCGATCTCCTCCAGCCGATGGCCGTCGGCTATCAGTTGCAAGATATCTTTTTCACGAGATGTGAGTTTGGGCGACGGAGGCGTAGATTCCGTCGACGGAAAGATTCTAGGCATGGCGGTCCGCTAAATGAGGGGGCGCAAGATCTTTTACCGGCGCTACGCCCAAGGCGAACGACGCGATAATGACTGGCTGAAAGCGCTGAATACTATGGAGAGGCTCATCTGTCGTTAACGACGGGCGCCAGAAATTTATCTTTCTGCGCAACAGTTCATGGCTGTAGTCGCCTATCAAGACGACGTCATGAAATCTTCCTGATTTGTGTAGGCGCGTCAAGGTCATCTCCCCGCGATTCCTGCAGTCTGCTGCTTTCTTCGGCATTGACGTTGCGCAAAGTCTTGGGCGAAGCGCCGAACCAGCGATAGACCGACCGCGTGAAAGCGCTGGGCGCCGAATATCCCAGTCGATAGGAAATGGTGGTAATGGAAAGGTTGCCGTCGCGCAGCAAGGCGAGGCACAGCCGCCGCCGCTCGTCATCGCGGAGATCGTTGAGCGTCGTTCCGAACTCTGCCAGTCTCCGCTGGAACGTGCGCTCCGACAAGCCGAAGTAGGCTGCGATCAGATCAAGCGAGAGCGTCGCCTCGGCGATCCGTCGCCGGATGTAGCGGCGTACCTGCTCGACAAACTCCTCCTCGGTCACCTCATCCGCCTGCAGGGTCCGGATCTGGATATTCATCAGCTTGAAGAGGGTAGGGTCGCCACGGGGGTTGCGACGGTCGAGAAGGCTGGCCGGCACGTGCAAGCTGTTGACGGGCATGCCAAACGACAGATGGCGGGTCATGTACTGTCGAAAGAAGGCCGGATGACGCGGTCTCTGCCGTTGCAGCCCAACGCCAACGCGGTCGATATCCTTACCGACCAGACAGCCCAGATGGCGTAGATGCAGGCCGACGATCAGATCGACATACTGATCCCGTTTCGAAACCAATGGGGAGAAATTCCAGGAAAGGACCGAGCCGTTGTCTGACTTCTGGAGACTGCAGTCTCTAACCTGCGACGCAAATGCCAGATGATCGACGAGAAAATCCAGGAAATCGCGAACGGTGGGCGCGGTCATCATGCCGTAGCCGAACGGACCGCTCGAGCCGAGCGTAAAACCGGCGGCACATTTCAGTCCGAAGGCTTCGTCGTCAGCCATCAATGCGCAGGCTTCCAACAAACGGCACATGCGGTCGAGGCTGATCCGCGCTGTCAGGCTTTGCAGGTCGTCCGGATCAATATCGAGGGCATGGCAAATCGGTACAATGTCGAAGCCATAGCTCTGCGCGTGAAGAGCTATTGCAGAGCCCACACCGGCGACAGTGGTCAGTTCATCGTTGACCGTTTGCTTAGACATTGAGCTTCTGGCGTTGGATGTTAAATATCAGTCGCCAGAAGATAAGCCCTTCCACGTCGCCCTGTCGAGCTTATTCTTAATTAGTTTATTATGAATGCCGGATTGTCCGGTAGTGGACAAACCTATTTACTTGCCCACAAAACTTTAAACCGAGCATTGCGGCAAGTTTCACCGCTATTCTTGAACAGGCCCGCCAGCACCGGCTCATAGGGCAGGCCACGGTTTGCCACGAGCAACAGCCTGCCACCACTGCGGATCGCTCCGGCTGCCGTCTTGATGAGTGCCTGGCCCAGCAACGGATCGGCGGCATGCCCTTCGTGAAAAGGCGGGTTCATGATGACGAGATCGTATTTGTCGCGCACGGATTCGCCAGCCAGGTCGTGCCAGAAGAAGCGCGCTGCGATGTTCGGGATGTTGGAAGCGAGATTGTGCTTGGCGGCTTCCAGTGCGGCGTGATCTGCCTCGTAGAGGTCGATGCGCCCCAGTTTAGGCGAGCGCGTACCCATCTCGACGGCGAGGTAACCCCATCCGGCACCGAAGTCGGCGACGTCGCCGGTAAAGTCGGCCGGCAGGCGTGAGGCGAGCAGTTCGGAGCCGGCGTCGATGCGCTCGTGGGAGAACATGCCCGGTGCCGTCGTGAAACGGCCGTCAACGCGGATTGCCGGCTTCTGAAGCTTGGCCAGCATCGGCGCCGTGTCTTCGGGGCGTCCGAACCAGAAGGCCACGCCGTGATATTTCGGCATATGGTCGATGGTAAGACCAAGGCCTTCGACGCGCTTGCGCAACGAGGCGATGCCGTCTTCCTTGCCGCCGGCGACGACGATCAGGCCGCCGAGTTTCACCCGTGCGAGCGCCTCGGCGATGTTGGCCTCGTTCTCGCCCTTGTGCTTGGTGCAGAGAACCAGCGCGCCGTCATAGTCCGTTCCCTCGATCTCAGGCGTCGCCTCTATGCGGCTTGCCTGCAGCTGGCGATAGAGAGGGCGAAAACCCTGCACCGCGGTCAGGCTCGCCTTGAACTCGGGCGGCAGCGCGAAGCCGGCCTCGGCGCCGAGAAACAGGATGCGTTCACCTTCACTGGGTGCAGCCACGGTGGCGGAAGCAAAGGGATGGAACAGGGTCTTCAGGGCGTCGCGGCTCATGGCTTATCTCGTGTCAAAGGCGGATAGAAAAGGGGCGCGGAACTTGTCCCGCGCCCCGGAGATGCAAGCGAAGGCGCAGCTTATTCGGCTGCGGCATCCTTCTTTTCGCCGACGATTTCCTGGCCGGTGGCCTGGTCGACGACCTTCATGGAAAGGCGAACCTTGCCGCGTTCGTCGAAGCCGAGCAGCTTGACCCAGACCTTCTGGCCTTCCTTGACGACGTCAGTCGTCTTGGCAACGCGGTCGCCTGCGAGCTGGGAGATGTGCACCAGGCCGTCGCGTGCGCCGAAGAAGTTGACGAAAGCGCCGAAGTCGGCTGTCTTGACGACCGTGCCTTCGTAGATCTGGTTGATCTCAGGCTCGGCAACGATCGAGTGGATCCACTTGCGGGCTGCTTCGATTTCCTTGCCGGACGAGGATGCGATCTTGATCGTGCCATCGTCTTCGATGTTGATCTTGGCGCCTGTCTTTTCAACGATTTCGCGGATGACCTTGCCGCCGGAGCCGATGACTTCACGGATCTTGTCGACCGGGATGTTCATGATCTCGATGCGCGGAGCGAATTCGCCCAGCTGGCCACGGCCTTCGGAAATGGCGTTGGACATCTCGTTGAGGATGTGAAGACGACCGTCCTTCGCCTGGTTCAGCGCGACGTTCATGATCTCTTCAGTGATGCCTTCGATCTTGATGTCCATCTGAAGGGCGGTGATGCCGCCTTCCGTGCCGGCAACCTTGAAGTCCATGTCGCCGAGATGATCTTCGTCGCCGAGGATGTCGGAGAGAACTGCAAAGCGGTCCTCTTCCTTGATCAGGCCCATGGCGATACCGGCAACCGGGCGGCCGAGCGGAACGCCGGCATCCATCAGCGCGAGCGAGGTGCCGCAGACGGTAGCCATCGAGGACGAGCCGTTGGACTCGGTGATCTCGGAGACTACGCGCAGCGTGTAGGGGAACTGCTCAGGTGTTGGCAGCATCGGACGAATGGCGCGCCATGCGAGCTTGCCATGGCCGATTTCGCGGCGGCCCGGGGAGCCCATGCGGCCGGTTTCGCCAACCGAGTAGGGAGGGAAGTTGTAATGCAGAAGGAAGCGTTCCTTGTACATGCCGGTCAGACTATCGACATACTGCTCGTCTTCACCGGTGCCGAGCGTGGCAACGACGATCGCCTGGGTTTCGCCGCGGGTGAACAGGGCAGAACCGTGGGTACGCGGCAGCAGGCCGACTTCCGAGACGATCGGACGAACGGTCGACAGATCGCGGCCGTCGATGCGGCTCTTGGTGTCGAGGATGTTCCAGCGAACGATCTTCGCCTGCAGGTGCTTGAAGACGGCGCCGATGACTTCGGCGGAATACTTCGGCTCAACGCCCTCAGGGAAGTAGTGAGCCTTGACCTTGGCCTTGACGGCGTCGACGGCTGCGTAGCGGTCGGCCTTCTGGGTGATCTTGTAGCCGTCGCGAAGCTCGGCTTCGAAGTGCTTCAGCATTTCGGCTTCGAGTTCGGAATGATCTTCCGCCTGGAAGTCACGGGCTTCCTTGGCGGCAACTTCAGCGAGCTTGATGATCGCGTCGATGACCGGCTGGAAACCACGGTGGCCGAACATGACGGCGCCGAGCATGATTTCTTCGGAGAGTTCCTTGGCTTCCGATTCAACCATCAGGACGGCGTCCTGCGTGCCGGCAACGACGAGGTCGAGAACCGATTCGTCCATCTCGTCGAGATGCGGGTTGAGGACGTATTCGCCATTGATGTAGCCGACGCGCGCGCCGCCGATCGGGCCCATGAAGGGAACGCCGGAGAGGGTCAGGGCAGCCGAGGTAGCAACCATGGCGAGGATGTCGGGATCGTTTTCAAGGTCGTGCTGGACAACGGTCACGACGACCTGCGTGTCGTTTTTGTAGCCAGCCGGGAAAAGCGGGCGAATCGGGCGGTCGATGAGGCGGGAAACCAGCGTTTCCTTCTCGCTCGGACGGCCTTCGCGCTTGAAATAGCCGCCCGGGATCTTGCCGGCTGCGTAGGTCTTTTCCTGGTAGTTGACGGTCAGCGGGAAGAAATCCTGGCCCGGCTTCGGCGACTTGGCCGAAACGACGGTGGCCAGAACCACGGTCTCGCCGTACGTGGCGAGAACCGCGCCGTCAGCCTGACGGGCGATCTTGCCGGTTTCGAGTTTCAGCGGGCGTCCTGCCCACTCGATTTCCACGGTGTGTACGTCGAACATATTCTATCCTTGCCTGATGCGGGAAAACGCGCCACCGCCGGTTCGGGCAAGGCGCATCGTCGACCGCATTGTGTGACAGGTCACGGGCAAGACAGCGGGAGGCTTTTTCCGGCGTTTCCGTTTCGCCTTCAGGCGGTGGACGGAGACGATCGTGTCCGGCATTGCGGCTTCAGGTCCTGGACCTCGAAGACGGCCTGGACCAAGGGTCCTGGCGAAAGCGTCCGGCAATCCTGCCCCATGACAGGTCAACGGTTTATGTCTTGGCGAAGCCGGCCCATCCGGTTCGCCGCCTCTTGCCTGTTGCGCGGATCATATCGTGGCGCGGTCAGGCATCGGGATGTGGGTCGGTGCGACCCGGTCATAAAAGTCCGGCGGGCGTCCCGTCAGGAACGCCCGCCGCAAAATTGTTACCGACGGATACCGAGGGCAGCAATCAGCTTGCTGTAGCGGGATGCGTCCTTCTTCTTCAGATAGTCGAGCAGCGAGCGGCGGCTCGAAACCATCGTCAGCAGACCACGGCGGGAATGGTTATCCTTCTTGTGGTCCTTGAAATGGCCGGTCAGATTGTTGATCCGTTCGGTCAGGATAGCAACCTGTACTTCAGGCGAACCTGTGTCGCCTTCGACAGTTGCGTATTCCTTGATGAGAGCGGCCTTGCGCTCAGCAGTAATCGACATCGGATGGTCCTTTCGATGAGGAGGAAGAAGTCGCCAAAAGCCGAGATGTCGTCCAGCTTTGGCCGCGAAAGCAAATGGGCGAGCCCAGTGCTGCCGGTGCCTATAGACTAATTGAGGCGGGAAGGGAAGAGGGGGAGGTGTGGGGTGGCTATGCCTAGAGTCTCTGTTCTGGCGTGCCGTCGTATAAAGGATCTCGCTTGAGCGTTGCTGAGGAATTTTAGGGACCATCGGTCAAGTGAGTAGCTAGAGACAAAATTTCTAGCGCTTCGGAGGAAGTTCTTCAAGCTTGGTAATTGGCTGCTCGATTTTTGTCAGTTCCGTCGCCTCCACCTCTCCAAGTTTATGAGCAAGAATTTGGGCAAGGCACAATGGGCCCACTACCATGCTTCTGTAAGGGGAAACGAAGTAAAAGACCCCGTCTTTGTATTCGTTTATTATGCTTTGATCGTATCCATCACAATTTTCTTCAATAACTATGCTCATATGATTTCGACGCGGCGAATGAATATGTACTGCAAGCTTTGCGTCGTGCCGCCATATGCATAGTGACCATGTTCCTCTTATGGACATAAATTGCTTAACTTCATCTGGGATGGTCAATTGCCCGCCGCCCAGAAATCCGGAGCCTTGGATTCGCAGACCTTTACGTTCGTCCGGAGTTTTCGACCAAAGCCCCTTTCGAAGTTCACCGGCGTATGCGCGATCTTTAAAAGGCTCGCCTAGAATATTAAATCCGATACCTAATGCAATTTTGCATAGGAAGCGGGTGTCGAAACCAAGTTGGACACCTCTATTTACCGGTCGCAGTTGGCAAGATGGTGCCGTGGATGCATTTCCGCGATGAACTCGCGCGGATGATCGCCCATTTTTTGTGATGATTGCCGCATCTGCGGCATGCATTTCGGCCTTCCGGCCAGCTGCGCGTTATGCGGTCCGTGGTTTTCCAGTCAGCCAGACATAGCGAAGCATATTGTAGGCGATGTTGGCCATGCCGATCTTCACCCTCGCTCGGCTGATCCCGATGGTGCGCACGAAGAGCTTCATCTTGTCCTTCTGCCGCGCAAAGACATGTTCGATGGCGGAGCGGACCTTCGAACGACGGCCGTTGGCGCGCGACATCGCCTCCGGCATGGGTTTGCCCTTTGGCTTTTTCTGATGGATGTCGGACTTCAGGCCATTGTCCTGCAACCATTCCTCGTTGGTCTTGGAGCGATAGGCCGTATCGGCCCAGACCGTCGACGCGGTATTGTCTTTGGTCACTACGTTTCGAAGCTGGGCTCCGTCATGGGCGCTCGCACTCGTCACCGTCCATCCCCGGATAAAGCCATGGGCTCGGTCGATGCCCGCATGGTTTTTGTAGCCGAACATCGGAATGGCAATATCGTGCTGGCCAGTCGTCGTCGACGTCGGCGTCTCCGTTGGCCGTTTCGCCTTGGAATACTTCACTGTCCATCGCGCGTCGCGGTCCTTCTGGGCCAGCCTGGCAGGTTTATCCTTCCAGTCCTCAGGGATTTCTCCAGCCTTGATCGCGTCTTTCTCGTCCTGGCTGTTATGTTGCTTGGGAGCCTGGATGATCGTGGCGTCAACGATCTGTCCGCCTTTGGCCAGATATCCGGAACGTGAGAGATGCTTGTCGAAACGGGCAAACAGATTATCAATGGCACCTGCACGCACCAAGCTCTCTCGGAACAGCCAGATCGTCTTGGCATCCGGCACCTTCTGCGAAAGGGAAAGGCCAAGGAAACGCATAAACGACAGCCGGTCCTGGATAACAAACTCCGCTTGGTCGTCGGAGAGATTATAAAGCGCTTGCAGCACCAGGATTTTAAACATCAGAACCGACGGAAATGGTGGGCGTCCGCCCTTCGATCCGTCGGACCGCTTCAGCGCCTTCGCTAAAGGTTTCTCAAATACCGCCCATGGAATGATGCTGTTGAGCTTTTCCAGCGGATCGCCGACGGCACTCAGCCGTTCGTAACGATCATCCAAATCCCAAAAGCCCGGTTGCCCACGCATCATCCGCTCCCAGAAAATCACATTGGCCGGATTGAATCATGAAACGCGGAAAATGGGGAGGTTTTTAGAGGTGTCCAGTTTTATTGAAACGGTTGTGGACGCGCTACAGCCATGCAAGGAAGCGTCAAGGGCTTTCAGATCCAGCAGTTGCTGTTTATCGTTTGGGTCACGTTGCGGAAAGAATATCGACGCTATTCGCGCATCTATATCAGAAGCAGGCTTCCCGTTGAGGACGCATCGTTTTGCCTTTTCAAACTGCGCCCTAAAGCTTAGAGCAGCGCAGGTGAACCAATATTCGTTCGCCGAACCAAAAGCGATATATGCTCTACCTGGATCTAGCTTCTTACGTTTAATAATGTCGCCGCCAACTATGCCAAACCACTTTTCGTCATCGCGCTTATGAAAGTGGTAAACTCTATCCCCAGCTAACCCTCCCCAGCGGTCGCAAACCTCGTCATCCGAAATATGCATTCCAGGTTCTTCACCAAAATAAACAAATGGCGCTGGAGATGGCTTGCCGGGATCAAGGAATTCGTGAGCGTTGATTGATGCTTCTGCCTGAAGGAACCAACTTTTAACGAAGCCACCGTCAACGAACAGACCACAAGAATTATTGCATTTTACGCAAACTGATCTCGTCTTAAATATTGGGGGGAGTAAAGCTCCTCCCAACGCGCTGGGCCAAATGTGTTCGAGCGAAAACTCGCTATCGGTCTTTTCTTTATCGCAATATAAACATCTGGACACCGCAATTCCTTCCACGAGTTGCGCAGTCTAGCATACTCGCGAAAGGGTTCACGCAGGAGGCGCAAATGAATTTTATATCATTGTGCATAAAGTCGAATTTGTCTGACCAGTAACAAAATGCTTTATAAAGCGAAGACGGGGGCCCTCAGACAAACACCCGCTTCGGCCGAAACTCGCCTTCGCCGATCTCGCCGATGGCAATGAGCTTGCCTCGCGCCGTGGCATAGGCTTCGCTCTCGGCGACCGGTGCATCGCGACCGCGGACGAGGATGGGGTTGCCCATCTTGAGGCGGTGGGCCTGTTCGTCGGTGATGGCGAGATGCGGGAGGGACGACAGGGCTTCTGCGGTGTCGATGACCAGCGCGTCGAGGGCGGCGAGGCGCTCTTCCATATCCTCGATGGCTTCCAGCGCCACCAACTCCGCAAGAGGTACCATGGTCTCTTCGCCAAATGGCGCGACGAACGTGCGGCGCAGGCCGGAGACGTGGCCGTAGCAGCCTAGGTCGCGGCCGAAGTCGCGGGCGAGCGCCCGGACGTAGGTGCCCTTGCCGCATTCGACTTCGAAATGCGCCGTGGAGGCATCGGGGCAGGCGAGCAGCGTCAGGCGGAAGATCTCGACTTCGCGGGACGGGATGTCGACGGTTTCGCCTTCGCGAGCGAGATCGTAGGCGCGCTCGCCGGCGATCTTGATGGCCGAAAACTGCGGCGGGATCTGGTTGATGACGCCGGTGTAGTTCGGCAGAAGTGCGCGTATGTCCTCCTCGGAGGGGCGTTTGTCCGAGCTCTGCGTGACTTCGCCCTCGAGGTCGTCGGTGGCGCGCTCTTCACCCCATGTGACGGTGAATTCATAGATCTTGCGGCCGTCCATGACGTAGGGAACTGTCTTGGTCGCATCGCCGAGCGCGATCGGCAGCATGCCCGAGGCCAGCGGATCCAAGGTACCGGCGTGGCCGGCCTTCTGGGCGTTGAACAGCCATTTGATCTTCGAGACAGCCTCGGTCGAGCCGAAATCGATCGGCTTGTCGAGGATAAGCCAGCCGGAAACCGGGCGGCCCTTTGGTTTTCTGGGTCTGGACATCGGTCTCTACTATGATTGGGTGTCGTCGGTATCGGGGCCGAGATCGCGCTGGACTTCCGGCGACTTCAGGAGATCGTCGATCTTCTTGTAGTTATCAAAGCTAGTGTCGTCCTTGAAGCGGAGTTCCGGCATGTATTTCAGCTGGCGAAGCAGCGGGCCGACACGGCCGCGTATATATTTGGCGTGCTTGTTGAGCAGATCGATGATCGTATCGTGGTCGGCGACGCCGAGCGGCGAAACGTAAGCGGTGGCAACCTTCAGGTCCGGCGACATGCGCACTTCCGAGATGGCAAGCACGGTCTTTTCGAGGACCGGCTCGCGGACTTCGCCGCGCTGCAGCACCTGCGTTATGGCGCCTCGGACCTGTTCGCCAACGCGAAGCATGCGCTGCGAGGGCGCGGAGGTAGTGGGTCTGGTCATGGTGTTTCCATCAGCGGCGTCCAAAGGGACGCGATAAAGCGGCTCACATGCCCTGATATGCTGAAAAGGTCAAGGCTTTGCTGGGGCGGGCGGCTGCCAGAGGTTGCGAATGCGAGCCAGAACCGCGTCCTGTTCCTGCCGGTTATGGAAGGCATGGGCCGGGATGTAGTGGACCGTCGCCTCGCTGTCGAACTCGATACGGCCATGCCGTTCCTCGATGGCGGAAATCATTGTCCAGGCCAAGGTCGTCGTGGCGCCGGGCCGTTCCCAGGCGATACCCTCCGGCGAGACGCTGACCATCACGGTGGCATCCGGAAGGATGCGGCTCGCTCTTGCGCTCCGCTGAAGGTAGGCCTCGCGCCGGAGCGAAAGCATCATCAGCACGCAGACGGCAAGGCAGGGGACCGAGCAGATGAGCATCAGGTTGAACACATCGATCAGCGGCGTCGGCCCGAACGAGGGAAGCAGGATGAGGCTGCGGTAGATATTGAGAAAAAGGCTGAGCGCTGCCCCACCGAGGACGCCGACCATAAGGTACCAGCCGTTGATGCTGGCGCGCGGGGTCAGTGGATGGCCGAACCGCCCGATGGCCTCGCTGATGACATGGGCTTCCTCACCGGGCTGGCGGATGTAGGACAGGCTGAAACGGTCGTCCTGCGACAGCGGTGATGTAAGCATATGAGAAGCCTTGAGGATAACGTCGCGCAGCATTCGACTGTTCGTCGGCCGAATTCAACAAAAAACCGCCGGTTTGCACCGGCGGTTTGGATATCTTGGCAATAATGCGCGAGCGATCAGAGCGTACGCGTGATGTGTTCGACGCGGAAGCATTCGATGACGTCGCCGGCACGCATGTCTTCGTAGTTCTCGAAGGCCATGCCGCACTCCTGGCCCATCGGCACGTCGGAGACTTCGTCCTTGAAGCGCTTGAGTGTCTTGAGCTTGCCTTCGTGGACAACGACGTTGTCGCGGATAAGGCGGACGCCTGCTCCACGCTCGACCTTGCCTTCGGTAACGCGGCAACCGGCCACTTTGCCTGTCTTCGTGATGTTGAAGACTTCGAGGATCTCGGCGTTGCCGATGAAGGTTTCGCGGCGTTCCGGCGAAAGAAGACCGGACATCGCCTGCTTCACGTCGTCGACGAGATCGTAGATGATGCTGTAGTAGCGGATCTCGATGCCTTCGCGTTCGGCGAACGCACGGGCCTGTGCATTGGCGCGGACGTTGAAGCCGATGATCGCGGCGCCCGAGGCTTCCGCCAGCGAGACATCCGATTCGGTGATGGCACCGGCGCCCGAATGGACGATGCGAGCACGCACTTCGTCGGTGCCGAGCTTGTCGAGCGCGCCGTTGATGGCTTCGATCGAGCCCTGCACGTCGCCCTTGATGACCAGCGGGAATTCCTTGAGAACGTTGTTCTGAAGCAACGTCATCATCTGTTCCAGCGAGCCGCGCTGACCGGACTGACGGGCAGCGGCCTTGTCGCGGGTGAGGCGCTGGCGATATTCGGAAATCTCGCGGGCCCGGCTTTCGCTATCGACGATCGCGAAGCGATCACCGGCAGACGGCGTACCGGAGAGGCCGAGAACCTCGACCGGCGTGGCGGGACCGGCTTCCTTGACCTGCTCGCCCTTGTCGTTGACCAGCGCGCGAACGCGGCCCCACTGATCGCCGGCAACGATGATCTGGCCGGGACGCAGCGTGCCCTTCTGGACGAGAACAGTCGCAACCGGGCCACGACCGCGGTCGAGCTGGGCTTCGATGACCGTACCTTCGGCAGGACGCGACGGGTTGGACTTGAGGTCGAGAATTTCCGACTGCAGCAGCACGGCTTCGAGCAGCTTGTCGAGATTCAGGCCGGTCTTGGCCGAGACTTCGACGTCCAGCACTTCACCGCCCATGGTTTCCACGAACACATCATGCTGCAGCAGCTGGTTACGGACCTTCTGCGGATCGGCTTCGTGCTTGTCGACCTTGTTGATGGCGACGATGATCGGCACGCCGGCAGCCTTTGCATGGGCGATGGATTCGATCGTCTGCGGCATGACGCTGTCGTCGGCCGCGACCACAAGGATGGCGATGTCGGTAGCCTGCGCACCACGGGCACGCATGGCGGTGAACGCGGCGTGGCCCGGGGTGTCGATGAAGGTGATCTTCTGGCCGTTCTGCTCGACCTGATAGGCACCGATATGCTGGGTGATGCCGCCAGCTTCGCCGGAGACGACGCTGGTCTTGCGGATGGCATCGAGCAGCGAGGTCTTGCCGTGGTCGACGTGGCCCATGATGGTGACAACCGGAGGACGCGAGACCAGCTCTTCGTCTTCCTGCGAGCCATTGAACAGGCCCAGTTCGACGTCGGATTCCGATACGCGCTTGACCGTATGGCCGAATTCGACCGCAATCAGTTCAGCCAGATCGGCGTCGATGACGTCGCCCGGCTTCATCATCTGGCCTTCCTTCATCAGGAACTTGATAACATCGACGGCGCGCTCGGACATACGCTGTGCGAGTTCCTGGATTGTGATGGTTTCCGGCAGGATGACTTCGCGCAGGACCTTTTCACGGGTCTCCTGCATCTGGCCGCGGCGGAATTTCTCCTGGCGGCGACGCATGGCCGAAAGCGAACGACCGCGACCCGTGCCGTCGTCGTCGACATTGGCTGTCGTGACGGTCAGCTTGCCACGGCGGCGCTCTTCTTCGGTCTTCGGACGAGCCGGTGTCTTCGGCGGCTCGACGCGAACGACCTTGCCGCGAATGACGGCAGTGCGCGGCGGTCCACGGTTTTCTTCTTCCTCGCCAAGAGGCTTGCGGCGGCCGGCAACGTCGCCAACGGCGGGGCGTGCGGCCGGAGCGCCGGCATCTGCACGGCGAACGAGCGGAGCTGCGACCGGCTGAGGCTTTGCAGCCTCGATACGGGCTGCTTCCTCGGCCGCTGCTTCTGCGGCGGCTTCGGCAGCTGCGATTTCCGGACCGCGTGCAGCGAGATCTGCAGCGCGGCGAACGGCTTCAGCCTCTTCCTCGATGCGACGCTTTTCGTCTTCGATCTTGCGGCGGGCGTCTTCCTCGGCGCGGCGGATGGCGTCTGCAGCGTCACGGGCCTGCGCATCGGCAAGCGCGCGGCGGCGGGCATCCATCTCGTCTGGCGAAAGGTGGTTGAGCACGACCGGGCGCGACGGGCGATCCTGCTGCGGACGCGCCTGGTAGGCCGGCGCTGCCGGCTGGGCACGCGGAGCAATGCCGCTCGGCTGGTTGACGCGGGTCTGGATCTGCGGCTGAGCCGGACGGGCCGCAGGCTGCGGTGCAGCCTCGACGCGTGCAGCAGCGGCAGGCGCTGGGGCCGTGACCGGCGTGATCACCTGCTTGTCGTCTTCCGGGCGTAGAGGGCGGCGCTTGCGAGTCTCGACCACGACCGCTTTGGTGCGACCCCGACCCATATCCTGACGCACGGTGCCCTGGTTCACGCCTGAAGGTTTCAGTGTGAGGGTCTTCTTACCCGATGCGCTCAGCGTCTTTTCGTCGTTGTTGTCAGTCATTCCGGTCCTGTTCCTTCAAACAGGGCGGATGACTACCATCAGACCCTGTCTTTAATTCGATGTACCTTAACGATGCGTCCGGCGTTCACCGATGTCCGCGTCATTGTTTTAGCTGGCCAGCGGCGCCCGTTGCCCGGGACTGACCGCCGTTGCGGTACCGTTCGAGCAGGTTTGCGCGTTTCACTACACCTTCACCCGCCTGCCCTGCAAGCGCGCAGGCGTGGATAAAAGCGTTCTGGCCCATCAGTTCGTCCATTTCCGCCGTCGTGAACGGACGGGAAGATGGTATTTCCTGCTCGGTTTCCATTCCGAGATGCCAGGCCTTGCGGGCCTGGTCGATTTTCCGGACGCCGTCATCGGCTGCGTCCGCGGCGTGGTAGACGGCAATTGCGCCGCCTGATCTGATTGCCCCGTCGACCTTCGACGAGCCATTGATAAACTGGCTCGCCTTGCGGGCCATATGCATCATGCCGGCAAGCTGCATCTTCAGCAGCCGCTCGACAGTTTCGCCGAGATCCTCGGCGGCCTTCACATCCGCCTTCAGGGCGCGGGCAAAAAGCTTCTTTGCCACCGCCTTGTCGACTGTTGCCCGGTCGAGCTTGACCCAGCATCCGCGTCCCGGCAATTGCCGTTTCAGATCCGGTACCACCGTGCCGTCTGGCGCGGCGACGAACCGGATCAGGTCGTCCAAATCACCGCTCTCGCGGGTGACGATGCACATGCGACCGTTTTTTTCCTCGGTCGGTACATCGTCGTCGTCAAGCGCAACATCCTGTTGGAGTGCCGCGGTCATGCTCCCTGCTCGGCATCGGGCTCAGCCTCAGGTTCGGCTTCCGCCACCTCTGCAAGCTGCACAGTTGCTTCGTCTTCGGTGATCCAGCCGACGGCCAGACGTGCCTGGATGACCATCTGTTCGGCCTCGACGCGCGAAACCTCCAGCTTGGAGAACAGGCCCTCGAACTTCTTGGTCTCGCCGTTCTTGCGTTCGGTCCAACCGATCAGGTCGTCGGAGGCGCAGCCCGCAAAGTCTTCCAGCGTCTTGATGCCGTCTTCGCCGAGCGCCACCATCATCTGGGCGGTCATGCCGTTGATCTGCAGCAATTCGTCGGCAACGCCGAGCGCCTTACGCTTCTCGTCCATCTCGGCTTCGTTACGCTCGATGAATTCGCGTGCACGCTGCTGGATTTCCTGGGCGGTTTCCTCGTCGAAACCGTCGATCGAGGCAATTTCCTCGAGATCGACGAATGCGAGTTCCTCGACCTGGGCAAAGCCTTCGGAGGCAAGGACCTGGCCGACCATCTCGTCGACGTCGAGCGCATCCATGAACAGGGTGGTGCGTTCGTTGAATTCCTTCTGGCGGCGTTCCGATTCCTCGGCTTCCGTCATGATGTCGATGTCCCAGCCGGTCAGCTGCGAAGCGAGGCGGACGTTCTGGCCGCGACGGCCGATGGCCAGCGACAGCTGTTCGTCCGGCACGACGACTTCGATGCGCTCTGCATCTTCGTCGAGCACGACCTTGGTGACTTCTGCAGGCTGTAGGGCGTTGACGACGAAAGTCGCCGGCTCCTGGCTCCACGGAATGATGTCGATCTTCTCGCCCTGCAGTTCGGCGACAACAGCCTGGACGCGCGAACCGCGCATACCGACGCAGGCGCCGACAGGATCGATCGACGAATCGTTCGAGATGACGGCGATCTTGGCGCGCGAGCCCGGGTCGCGGGCAACCGACTTCACCTGGATGATGCCGTCGTAGATTTCAGGCACTTCCATGGTGAAGAGCTTCACCATGAACTGCGGATGGGTACGCGACAGGAAGATCTGCGGACCGCGCTGTTCGCGGCGGACGTCGTAGACAAAGGCGCGGACGCGGTCGCCGTAGCGGAAGTTTTCGCGCGGAATCATCTCGTCGCGACGGATGATGCCTTCGCCACGACCGAGGTCGACGATGACGTTGCCGTATTCGACGCGCTTGACGGTGCCGTTGATGATTTCGCCGACGCGTTCCTTGAACTCGTCGTACTGACGATCACGCTCGGCTTCGCGGACCTTCTGGACGATGACCTGCTTGGCAGACTGGGCGGCGATGCGGCCGAAATCCATCGGTGGCAGCGGATCGGCGATGAAGTCGCCAAGGGCAGCGTCGGGGTTGCGGTCGCGGGCCAGTTCCAACGGAATCTGGATCGCATAGTCTTCCGCTACTTCGACCACTTCGAGCAGACGCTGCAGACGGATTTCACCGGTCTTCGGGTTGATGTCCGCGCGGATGTTCGATTCCGAACCGTAACGGGAGCGCGCAGCCTTCTGGATCGCGTCTGCCATTGCGGCAAGAACGATCTCGCGATCGATGACCTTTTCGCGCGCCACGGCGTCTGCGATCTGCAGAAGTTCCAGGCGGTTCGCACTGACTGCCATTTTAATTTCTCCGTCTTCCTGCCCGGGTTCCCGTCCCGTGGGCGGTTAGTCTATCGGTGAAGTATCTTCGTCTTCTTCTTGTTCGTTCTGGTTCGCTGCCTTGGCCAGCTTGTCGGCCTTCAGCGCGTCACGAATGAGATCGTCAGTCAGAATAAGCTTCGCTTCGGCTAGCGTCGTGAACGGAATAACGACCTTCGGATCTTCGCCGTAGGCCGGCTGGTCACGTTCGATGGTAAATCCATCGGCATCCACGGCGATGATCTTGCCGCGGAAACGCTTGCGGTTATCGACCAGGATCGAGGTCTCGCACTTGACGAGGTTGCCCTGCCAGCGACTGAAATCCGACTTGCGCACCATCGGGCGATCGATGCCCGGCGACGACACTTCGAGATGATACGCCTTATCGATCGGATCATCCACATCCAAAGCCGGTGAAACGGCTTGCGATACCGCCTCGCAATCCTGGACGGTCATGGTGCCGTCAGGACGCTCGGCCATGATCTGCAGCGTCGCGCCGTTCTGGTTCATCAGCCGGACGCGCACGAGGCGGTAGCCGAGGTCAACAATCACCGGTTCGATGATGGCGGCGACGCGCTGGTCCAGACCGGTTTCGACGATCAGGCGGGGTTCGTTGGGGTCTTCGGCGTGTGTCAGGTCCGACAAGCATGCGCTCCTGGAAAATTTGGCATTCCATGCTCGAGCTAATAAAAAAGAGCGGGTCCTCGCGGCCCACCCTTCATCAGACGATCAAGAATTTGAATGCGATATAGCCAGGTTTTTACCAAATTGCAAGGTCTGCAATCGCCAGCGACTATTTAAGCACACCCATCATTCTTGCCTCCGGGTAGCAGGTGGGCCGCTCGCCGTTCTTTGCCTGCCACTGGCCGATCGAGCGCCGTGTCTTATAGCCCGGCAAGCCGTCCGTACCGCCGACATCGTAGCCCTTGTGCTGCAGCGCCTTCTGCATTGCGGCGACATCCGAGCGCAACATCTTGCCGACATCGCCCCATGGTCCCTTGAAGGCGCCGGTATTGTCGGCGATGCGGTCGGCGAGATTGCCGATATAGAGCGCATAGAGATCAGAGTTGTTATACTCTTTTATGACATAGAAATTGGGCGTGACGATAAAGGCCGGGCCGTCGCGGCCGGCCGGCACCAGCATCATGCCGGATGCTTTCAATTCACTGGCCGGAAAGCCGCTGCCATTGACGCGCGTGATGCCGTCCGCCGCCCATTTTCCAATCGGCTTGGCGAGATCCGGGCCTTCCTGGGCGCAGGAAACAGCGGCCGGTATCGTCGCCTCGTAACCCCAGCCACGGCCGCGCTGCCAGCCCTTCTGGACCAGGTAGTTGGCAATCGATGCCAGAGTGTCCGGCACTGACGTCCAGATGTTGCGATGACCGTCGCCGTCGAAATCGACTGCATATTTCAGATAGCTCGACGGCATGAACTGCGGCTGTCCGAGCGCACCGGCATAGGAGCCCTTGAACTGGTCTGGGCCGATGTCGCCATGCTCGAGAATGCCGAGGGCAGTGATCAGCTCGGTGCGGAACATCTCCTTGCGGGTCGACATGAAGGCGTCGGTCGCAAGGATGGCAATCGCCGAGTTCTTCATGGTAGCGGCGCCGAAGCCGGTCTCGCGGCCCCAGATGGCAAGCACGATCGAGCCGGGCACGCCATAGGTTTTCTCGATCCGCTTCAGCGTCGAAGAATACTGCGAGGCGAAGCCGCGACCGGTGACGGCCAATCGTTGCAGCCGGTCATTATTGAAATAGGGTGCCGGTGACGAGAATTCTGCCTGGCTCTGCGGCCGCTGCTTCACCGGCGGGAAGCCGGGCGGCGCAAGATCGGGCAGGTTCCAGTTCAACTGGACACCGGCAAAGGCGGCGTTCAGCGTCTTTTCCGAGACGCCGGCCTTGCGCGCTTCCGGATAGATCTCGGTTTTGACCCAGGCCTGGAACTGCGCTTCGACATCGGCCTTCGAGGGCGCTGCCAAGGCGGGTAGCGGGAGGAGTGTGAGGAGGACGAGAATGATGAGGGACCCGATTTCCCTCATTCCTGTGCTCGTCACAGGAATCCAGTCGCCCAAGTCCTTGGGCGAGAAACACTTTCCATGACGCAGAGTTTTCTCATGGCGCAGACGCGCCATGGCTGGATTCCTGTGACGAGCACAGGAATGAGGGAGGGTGGAGGGGGGCGATGTCATATCCATCATCCGCATCGTCGATCTCTCGTTCATATCAGCGTCCTCGCCCTCAATGCCGCCGTCAGGGTGCCTTCGTCGAGATAATCCAGTTCGCCGCCAACGGGGACGCCGTGGGCCAAACGGGTGATCCTGACGTCGAGGCCGGCGAGTTGGTCGGTAATGTAGTGTGCCGTCGTCTGGCCCTCGACGGTGGCGTTGACCGCAATGATGATCTCGCGGATGCCGCCTTCGGCGACGCGTGCGACAAGGCCACGGATGTTGAGGTCGTCCGGTCCGACGCCGTCGAGCGGCGACAGCGTGCCGCCGAGTACGTGGTATGCGGTGTTCATCGCTGCTGCCCGCTCCAGCGCCCAGAGGTCGGCGACATCCTCGACGACGATGATGACGGCCTGGTCCCGGCGGTCGTCTGTGCACACCGTGCAGGGGTCGACGGTGTCGACGTTGCCGCAGTGCGAGCAGATCTTGACCTTGTCGTGGGCCTCGCCCATGGCCACCGAGAGGGGGCCGAGCAACTGGTCTTTTTTCTTGATCAGATGCAGCGCCGCGCGGCGCGCTGAACGCGGCCCGAGGCCGGGCACCTTGGCCAGCAACTGGATCAGTTTTTCAATTTCGGGACCGGTGACTCGTTTTGCCATGGGGCGTTCTTAGACCATATGCTAGAGAAACGGAATCGCGTCAGGAGACAGCATCCCATGAAAATTCTCGCCGTCTGCACCGGCAATGCCGAAAAACTGCCCGGCAAGAGCTACAAGACCGGCATCAACAAGCATCCGGTTTCCGGCGCGGTCATGATCGATGAAAACGGACTGATCGGCGACGCCGTCTGCAATCGCAAGCATCATGGAGGTCCCTGCCAGGCGGTATACGTCGAGGGCTCGCTGACGCTCGACTGGTGGGCACGCGAACTTGGGCAACCGGTTCCGCCCGGCCTGTTCGGCGAGAATGTGGTCATCGACGGGCTCGACAATGCCAGTGTTGCCGTTGGCGACCGGTTCGTGGCGGGCGATCTCGTGCTCGAGGTGACATCGCCGCGCATCCCCTGCGCCACCTTCGCGGCCAAGATGGGCGACCCGAAGTTCGTCAAGCGCTACATGAATGCCGGTCTGCCGGGCATCTACTGCCGCGTACTGAAGCCGGCGTCGCTGTCTTCCGGTACCGGTGTCGAATACCGGCCGTTCGAAGGCGAGCGGGTGACGATGCCGGAGATGATGAAGACATTCGGCCGCAAGCTGTCGCCCAAGGACCGGGAGCGCTATCTGTCGACGCCGCTGCACAAGCAGTTTCGCGAGAAGATCGAAGCGCAGGCCTGAGGCTCGCCGTCGAAACGCTCGACGGCCGCGCATGGCGCGACCGTCCTCCGGTGAGATCCAGGCTGCGATCGATCTCAGGTCTCAGAAAGGCATCTTGAAGCCGGGAGGGATCGGCAGGCCGGCGGTCAGTTCCCTGGTCTTTTCGGCGACGATGGCTTCGGCCTTGCCCTTGGCATCGGTGTGGGCTGCGACGACGAGGTCTTCGAGGATTTCGACATCGTCTTCCTTGAACAGAGACGGGTCGATCTTCAGCGAGATCATCTCGCCCTTGCCGTTCAGGGTGACGGTGACGAGACCGCCGCCCGACTTGCCTTCTGCATGGATGTCAGACATTTCTGCCTGCATCTTTTCCATCTTGGACTGCATTTCCTTGACCTTGCCCATCATTCCCATGATGTCGCGCATCGCCTTCGTTCCTTCTCTGCTGTCTTTTGGTGTTCGATCAGAATTCTATGTCATCGCCCGGCAGGATATCGCCTTCGTCGGATTCGGCAACGGCTGGCGCGGCGAGCGGTTCATCGCCTGCATCGTCATCCGGATCGGCGCGGACGCGCACGTCGATGATCTTGGCGCCAGGAAACTGCAAGAGGATCGCGGCAACGTCCGGGTCCTGGCTGGCATCGACCATGCGCTGTGCTTGCGCCTTGGTCTCCGCCTCTGTCTCGCTCGGCGCTCCGCCATCGCGGCTGAGGCTGACGATCCAGTGGATGCCGGTCCATTCCTTGAGCTTCAGGGCCAGCTCATTGAGCAACGTGCCGGGAGCGCCGGGCGCGAGGCTGACATCGAGATGGCCGGGCTCGAGCTTCACCGGCCGCAGGAACGTGCGCACCATGGCCTTCAGCCGTGGATCGCGCTTGACGCCGCAGAGGTCGGCAATATCGCCGATCGACCGGATGGCGACGCTGGGCTTCGGAGCCTCGACGGGCTTTGCCTCGGTGCGGCCGGTGGCAACAGGCTGCGGTGCCGCATCTGGGACGGCGCGCAGCATCGTGGCTGCTCCGCTGTTTGCGCGCGGGGCCGCCTCGGGGGCGTTTCTGGATGTGGCTGGCTGGTAGGCAACGGAAGCGCCAGCGCCGTTGCCGTTACCGTTTCCCGATGGGGTGGGACGCGGACTGCCGCTGCTGTCGCTGCCGATCTCGGCCAGGCGCCTTGCGGCATCCTCCGGCGAGGGCAGGTGGGCGGCGTGGGCGAGGCGGATCAGCACCATTTCGGCGGCACCCGCCGTGCGCGAGGAGTTTTCTGTCTCCGGAATGCCCTTCAGCAACATTTGCCAGATGCGCGACAGTGTGGTGACTGCGAGCGTCCGGGAAAATTCGAGGCCGCTGACCCGTTCGATCTCGCTCAGCGAGGGGTCGTTGGCCGAGTCGGGCACATATTTCAGGCGTGTCACCAGATGCGTGAAATCGGCAAGATCGGTGAGCACGACCACGGGGTTGGCGCCGGCCTCGTACTGGCCGTTGAATTCGGCAAGGGCAGCGGCAACGTCGCCTTTGACGATATGCTGGAACAGGTCGACGATACGGGCGCGGTCGGCAAGGCCGAGCATCGAGCGCACGGTATCGGCCTGCACCGAGCCACCGCCATGGGCGATTGCCTGGTCGAGCAGCGACAGGCCGTCGCGGGCGGAGCCTTCGGCGGCGCGGGCGATCATCGCCAGGGCCTCAGCCTCGGCTTCGATGCCTTCCTTGGCAGCTATGGTGGAGAACAGGCCAACGAGATCGGAGGCGCTGATGCGGCGCAGGTCGAAGCGCTGGCAGCGCGACAGCACCGTGATCGGCACCTTGCGGATTTCCGTCGTCGCGAAGATGAATTTGACATGCTCGGGCGGCTCTTCCAGCGTCTTCAACAGGCCGTTGAAGGCGGCAGTCGACAGCATGTGCACTTCGTCGATGATGTAGACTTTATAGCGTGCCGACACCGGGCGATAGCGAACTTGCTCGATGATTTCCCGGATGTCGTCGATGCCGGTGTGCGAGGCGGCGTCCATCTCGATGACATCGACGTGGCGGCCGTCCATGATTGCCTGGCAGTTCTCGCCGAGCATGCGCAGGTCGATGGTGGGCGTGTCGATTTCGGCGGTCTTGTAGTTCAAGGCACGGGCCAGGATGCGGGCGGTCGTCGTCTTTCCGACGCCGCGCACGCCGGTCAGCATGTAGGCCTGGGCGATACGGCCGGTCTCGAAAGCATTGGTCAGGGTGCGGACCATCGGCTCCTGGCCGACCATCAGGTCCGAAAAATCCTTGGGGCGATATTTGCGGGCCAGCACCCTGTAGCCGGTGCCGGTCGACGCGGCTGAATTTGCTGGTCGCTCGATTTCGCTCATCGCCCTGCTTGTCGCCGGGCAAGCCGGACATCGCTATGAGAAAAGGGTGGGAGGCTGGCACGATGACCCGTGCCTGGCTCGTTGGGGCTGCTTCCTTCCGGACCTGACCCGGTTGGCGAGTGGCTCGTCCACCACCAACCTCCCGGAGCGACATATCGGCAATCTCGCCATCAAATGCAAGCACGCCCACAAAAAAACTGCTAAACATTTGAAAAAATACTGGAGGAGACACCATGAGCCCATTCGTGCTCGATGATCGCCTGGCGAAGGACACAGTGTCTATTGCGATCACAGGTCTTTGCGACCTGCGCCTGATGAAGGATCGCCGCTGGCCATGGCTTGTGCTGGTGCCGCGCCGGCAGGCAATCTCTGAAATTTTCGAGCTCACGCCTCTCGACCAAGCCTTGCTCACCTTCGAGACGAATATGGTGTCGAGCGCGTTGAAGAGCGTCACTGGGGCTGTGAAAATCAATGTCGGCGCCCTTGGAAATATTGTCCGACAGCTGCATGTTCATGTCATTGCGCGGTCCGAAGGGGATGCGAACTGGCCGGGCCCCGTCTGGGGTCATGGCCATCAGGAGCCCTATGAGGACGACGAGATGCGCGCCTTCATGACCCGAATGCAGAAAGCCCTGTCCCCATGAGCCATTCCCTCTTCACCTCCGACGCGCCACACCCCGAGCCCAGCAGCCTTACCGCCTTTGCCGAGAACGCACTGAACCGCGACTCTGAGCATCGCGATGAAAGCTCGGTGGAAAAAGCGCTGTCCATCGATGGGACCCATATCCTGGCCTTTGCCGGCGAAAAGCTGGTGCTGAAGCATGACGGCCAGATCCTCGATCCGCTGTTTGCCAAATACGAACTGGCCGAGCTCGATCCGGATTGGGATAATGCGGTGCTGCTTGGCTACAAGAAAAGCGGCGAGCCGCGGCTCGCGGTGCCGGTGGGTGTCGGTGCCGACGATCTTGCCAGCCAGTACAAGGCGACAGACATGCGGGCGCTGTGGCGCGAGCATCTGTTCGAAGGCGAAATTCTGGGCGAGGCGGCACAGGCTGCCAGCCTCCTCCGCTGGAATAGCGACAACCGTTTTTGCGGCCGTTGCGGATCTGCAAGCGAAGGCCATATTGGCGGCTACAAGCGCATCTGCACGGCCTGCCAGCATACGATTTTTCCGCGCACCGACCCCGTTGTCATCATGCTCGTCGTCGATGAGGCCCGAGGGCTCTGTCTGCTCGGTCGAAGCCACCACTTCCCGCCGGGAATGTATTCGTGCCTTGCCGGTTTCGTCGAGCCGGGCGAGACGATCGAAAGCGCGGTGCGCCGCGAGACGCACGAGGAATCCGGCATCGCCACCGGCCGCATCCGCTATCACGCCTCGCAGCCGTGGCCGATGCCGCATTCGCTGATGATCGGCTGCTATGCCGAAGCGAAATCCACCGAAATCCACATCGACTCCACCGAGCTCGACGATTGTCGCTGGTTTACGCCGGAGGAGACGCTGGCAATGCTGGAGCGGGTGGATGCATCCGGCCATACCTCGCCACCGAAGGGTGCCATAGCCCACCGGCTGATGCGCGACTGGATCGAGTGGAAGCGCTAGGCGGATATTGCCATGGCCCGTTCCGAGCGGCTGCTGACTCTCCTGCAGGCCCTGCGTCGCCATCGCCGTCCAGTGACCGGGGCGGCGCTGGCGGAGGAGACGGGCGTGAGCCTGCGGACGCTCTACCGTGATATTGCCAGCCTGCAAGCGCAAGGGGCGCATATCGAAGGCGAGGCCGGCGTCGGCTATGTGCTGAAGCCGGGCTTCATGTTGCCGCCGATGATGTTTTCGCAAGACGAGATCGAGGCTCTGGTGCTCGGTTCGCGGTGGGTGGCGCGGGCTGCCGAGCCGCGACTGGCCGCGGCCGGCGCCGATGCGATGGCCAAGATCGCTGCCGTCCTGCCTGAAGAAATGCGCGACGAGATCGATTCGGCGACGTTGCTGGTCGGTCCGCGCCGCATAAGCGAAGACAAGGCGGATCTTTCGGTCATCCGCCGGGCGATCCGAATGGAGCGCATTCTCGAGCTCAACTATACCGACGAGAGCGGTGCCGTTTCCGTCCGGAAGGTCTGGCCCTTCGCGCTCGGCTATCTCGAACATATCCGCATCATGGCCGCGTGGTGCGAGCTTCGCCGCGACTACCGACATTTCCGCACAGACCGGATCGGCGACATGACCGTTCAGGACGGTCGTTATCCCCGCCGTCGGGCGGTGCTGATGAAAGAGTGGCGCGAGATCGACGACTATGCCCGGAATGCCTGATGCAGGGCGACCGGACCCTGCGCGGGTTAGGCGCATGATCTGGTTCGTCAGGTTGCTGGCGTTTACGCAGGCGCGTCGAAGGTGCCGGGGCTGCGTGGGGTTGCCTTCCACTGGTCCGTCCGCTGGGGGCTGGCCTCCGTCAGCGCCTGGCGTACGCCGGCTGCGTCATGATCCTTCACATAGACAGGCGAGCCCGGTTGCTGGCGCCAGGAGTCGTCCAGGCTTCCGGCATCCACGGCGTCGAAACCGATCTCATCGATCAGGCCGATGACGACGGCTTTAGAGGCCTGATCGTTGCCGGCCACTGCAATTGCTATGCGACCCGGCTGGCCTGCCGGCTTGCCAAGCTCGGCGAGGCTCGTGGCGTAGATCATGTTGAATGCCTTCACCACGTCGCGGCCGAGTTGCTTTGCCACCCAGGCGCTTTCCGTCATGCCGTTTTCGATGTCGGCCACCGCGCCGTCGCGTTCGCGGGGATAATAGTTGTTGGTGTCGATGACGATGGTCTTCGCGGGCACTTTGGCGAAGAGGTCGCGAGGCAGCGACGGGATGGCGTTGAGGGGGATAGTCACGACGACAACGTCCTTGTCGAGCACAGCTGCTTCGACGGTCGCGGCGCGTGCGCCTGTTTTCGTGGCCAACTCCGAAAGCGTGGCCGGACCGCGCGAGTTGGCGATATCGATCTGGTGTCCCGCCTTGGCAAGCAGGGTTGCGAGCGCGCCGCCAATATTGCCGGCACCGATAATTCCGATTTTCATATCAAATACTCCGAATTGCCCGTCTCCTTCGTGGAGAGACAAATGGACCATAATTCCTGTTCACATCGCGATAAATCGCAATAGGATGCTAACAATCACTACCAGGAGTAGGGAATGGATCGTCTCGTCAGCATGAATGCCTATGTCACCTCGGTAGAGATGGGCTCCTTTGCGTCTGCTGCCACTGTGCTTGGCATCTCGCAGCAGATGGTGGCCAAGCATGTCAATTATCTCGAGGCGCGCCTCGGCGCACGCTTGCTCTATCGCACCACCCGGCGGCAAAGCGTCACCGAGATCGGCCGGACTTACTATGACCGGTGCAAGCTGGTGCTGGCCGATGCCGACTGGGCCGATGCGGTTGCGGAGCAGGCCAAGGGCACACCGCAGGGGCGCCTGCGCATAAACGCTCCTGTTTCGTTCGGCTCACAGAGCCTGATCGGTCTCGTGACTCGCTATCTGCGTCGATATCCCGACGTGGAAATCGATCTGGTTCTCGACGACAAGTATGTCGATCCGGTCAAGGAGTCCTTCGAGGCAGTGTTCCGCATCGGGCATGTCGGGGACACGACCCTCACCAAGTATAGGCTTGCGCCGTTTCGCGTCGTGCTCTGTGCCTCGCCGGACTACCTGCGGGAACGCGGAACTCCGACCCATCCTGCCGATCTCGAATACCACGAATGCCTGGGGCAGGCTCTGTGGTCGCAGCCGGAGAACTATCACTGGCGTTTCGAGATGGGCGACAGCGTTTATGAACCGAAGGTGCAGGGGCGCTTGCGGGTGAACGATGCAAAGGGGTTGCTCTCGGCTGCGGTGGGCGGTTTCGGCATCGCGCTGATTGCCTACGACCACGCGCGGGACATGCTGGCCGATGGTCGTCTCGTCAGGGTGCTGACGGACTACCGGACGGAGACGCGACCGATGCATCTTCTCTTCCACCCCGACCGCCGCCAGACCCCGAAACTCAAAAGCTTCATCGAGGCCGTCATGGAGGAGTTCGGCGAGGCGAAAGCCGGTGGCGCAACATAGAAGAACAACTCAGATGCCTTGCCCACACTGCTGCCATAAACTGTCAGTGGTTGCTGCTATCGTTGCTCCATCGACAACAAGGAGCAACGAAAATGACCAACCCCAATCTCATCATTCTCTACGTCAAGGACCCGGCCGAGAGCGTCGTTTTCTATCGCGGCCTTCTTGGTCGCGAGCCCGTGGCGGATTCGCCGAATTATGCCGCCTTTGCGCTCGATAACGGTTTCATGCTCGGGCTCTGGCGTCGTAGTTCTGTGGAACCTCAGCCTTCAGCGCTTGGAAATCGCGGAGAAATCGGCTTTGCCCTGCCGGGCAAGGGCAGCATTGCCGCCCATTACCGGGAGTGGTGCAGCCAGGGAATGCCGATTGCGCAGGAGTTGACGACGATGGATTTCGGAGAGACCTTCGTGGCGCTCGATCCCGATGGCCATCGCCTGCGTGTTTGCGAACCGGATCAGTAGGCTGCACCGCAGTTCCGCATCAGTTCAGGGTGAGGTCGCTTTCACATTCATCGCGGGCTTCATCGAATTCATCGATATGCGCGACTGCCATGCTGCGAAAGTCCGGATCGGTGATCTCATCCAGGGACCGCGGCATGCCGTGGTCTCTGATCATGGTCTTGAGAACGGATACCAGATGTGTGCTCTTATCTTCCGACATGCTTTTCAACCTTCATCGTAGTGGATAGGTAGTAAGCTAACTACTTAGCACATTGCACTGCAACATGCCCATTCACATATTGATGATCTGCCGTGAGCTTGGTGCATGGAACCGTGGTGCATTACGGGTAAACCAGGCGACGGATACCAACGCGGTGCAGGGGTAGACGGTTAGTGGGGCTAATGGCATTCGACTGGCATAGCAGTGAAATCACGCGCGCGACGCCGTTGACGACATCCTATCGCAATAGGCGGAACGTCCGTCGATTTTTCCAGGCGGAATGTGGCGAAGGGTTCAGGTTCGACCGCCCCTTCATGGGCTGGCTTAAGACGGCTGTCGGCCAGACTATGGGCAGTGCTGCCGACGAGTGGTGCCGGCGCGAGGCTGCAAAGCGTCAGCCGGCATCACCTGCAGCGACCGATGCGTGATCCTATCAGCCCTCGTACTGCTCATCGGTGACGTGCTCGAGCCAATCGACGACCTTGCCGTCAAGCGCTTCGGCGATGGCGACATGGCTCATGGCTGTTGAAGGTGCAGCGCCGTGCCAGTGTTTCTCACCCGGTGCGAACCAGACGATGTCGCCGGGGCGGATCTCTTCGATCGGGCCACCCTCTCGCTGCGCACGGCCGAGGCCGGACAGCACGAGCAGGGTCTGGCCGAGCGGGTGCGTGTGCCAGGCGGTGCGTGCGCCGGGTTCGAATGTGACGGTGGCGCCGCCGATCCGGGCCGGATCCTCGCCCTTGAACGGCGCATCGATGCGCACCGTGCCGGTGAAGTAGTCGGATGGGCCCTTGGCCGAGGGAAGCGAACCGCTGCGGGTGATCTTCATGAGAACTCTCCTGTTGCGCGGCATTCTCCTGCCGCCGGTAATCGTTACTTAGCGCGCGGAATGCACCGGATCAGGTGTGTGCACCCTCAATTCGGAAAGTCAGATGATGGGCTCGTTGGCGAGGGCTTTTTCCGGCACCGCTTCAGCGCCGATGCGTTTGGACATATTGAGCCCAGTGACGCGAAAGCCGCCGACGGCGTATAGGTGTTGAGCGCGAGCGTTATCGGCAGCCACACGCAGCTTGATCTCCGTGTATCCCTGTTGCCGCATCATCGCTTCCAGGGCAGCCAGAGCAGAGTGACCGCGACCTTGTCCCCGGTACTCCGGGAGTATGCAGAAGTCGCAGACAAAAGCCGAATGGTGGTCTTTGTCGGAGCGATACCAGAGATAGCCAATGGGTTGCGCTGGGTTCTGCTCGCTGAATATGCAGAGCAATTCCTGGCCTGCGGTTTGCGGGCCGGCCGGAAGCTCCGCCGCGACCTCGCGCTCAGCCAGTATCCGCGCAGCGGCCGAAGACATGGCATAGTTCTCAGCAATTTCATCTGCGTAGTCAGCGATGAAGTAATCCAGGTATGCGGGGAACTCTGCGGGAAGCATAGGCTGGAAGGTGATCATGAGGGTCCATTCAATTGCCGGTCTGCTGCAGGAGCCATGCGTTCTGCGCGTTATCCCGGCATGGAGTGTGGCCGGATGCTAATCCTTGGCCAGCATGGCTGCACGCAGCGTGTCGTTGATGCGGTCCTGCCAGCCGGGACCGTCTTCCTGGAAGTGGGCGAGCACGTCGCTGTCGAGCCTGATCGACACCATCTCCTTCGTGTTGGGCACGGCAGGGCGCTCGACTGCAGGGGCGACGGGCTTCTTTGTCGGTTTGAATAGCGCCTCTGCGGCGTCCATCGGGCTGACCGGGCGGCGGGGTGGCGTGGCCATGGCGTTTTCCTTCTGTGTGACGGTCGGCAGTTGCAATGCCTACATCGAGCCGCGCGTCGGGTGGCCTTTGTAGACGCCGAGGATGCGGACCTTTTCGGAGAAGAACCGCAGTTCCTCCAGCGCCTGGCGGACGTTCGGGTCCGACGGATGGCCTTCGATGTCGGCGTAAAACTGGGTGGCCACGAACTTTCCGCCGAGCTGGTAGCTCTCCAGCTTGGTCATGTTGATGCCGTTTGTGGCGAAACCGCCAAGCGCCTTGTAGAGGGCGGCCGGGATGTTGCGGACATTATAGACGAAAGTCGTGACGATCTTTTCGTCCTTCGATGTGCGCTCGGCCCATGCCTCGTCGCGGGCCAGCACGACGAAGCGTGTCGTGTTGCTTTCGACATCCTCGACATTCTCGGCGATGATGTCGAGATGGTAGAGGTCGGCGGCCAGCCGGGGGGCCAGCGCCGCCATCGAGCGGTCGCCTGTTTCCTGCACCAGCTTTGCAGCGCCCGCAGTGTCGCCGGCGATGACCGGTTTCCAGCCGTTGGCTCGAACGATCTTGCGGCATTGTCCGAGCGCATGGATGTGGCTGTGGACGGTGCGGATCTCGTCATGGGTGACACCCGGGAGCACCATCAGCTGGAAGCGGATCGGCATGAAATATTCGCCGATGATGTGCAGGTTGGATTCCGGCAGCAGGTGGTGGATATCGGCAACACGGCCGGCGATTGTGTTTTCGATCGGGATCATCGCGAGATCGGCATCGCCATTGTCGACTGCGGTGAACGCATCCTCGAAGGTCTGGCATGGCAGCGGCTCCATGCCGGGAAACATGTCGCGGCATGCCATGTCGGAATTGGCGCCGTATTCGCCCTGGAAGGCAATCTTGTTGGTCTTGGCTGTCATGAAAAATCCGTCAGAGAGAGGCGCCGGAGAGCATTCGGCGGGCCTTTTCGAGGTCGGCCGGAGTATCGACACCCAGCGGAACCGTGTCAACGATCTCGGCGTCGATGCGCATGCCGGCTTCGAGGGCACGCAGCTGCTCGAGCGATTCACGTTTTTCCAGCGTCGATGGGGCAAGCGTCACGAAACGCTCGAGTGCCGCGCGGCGATAGGCGTAGAGGCCGATATGATGGTAGAGCGGCCCTTTGCCATGGGGGGCGGTGGCGCGGGTAAAATAGAGTGCCCTCAGCCGGCTGTCCGACAGCGGCGAGCCGACGATCTTGACGACGTTGGGATTGGTCTTTTCCTCCTCGTCGCGGATTTCCACCGTCAGCGTCGCAATATCGACGGCGGTATCTTCGAGCGGCTTCAGGGCAGCGCGGATTGTGGCGGGGTCGATGGTCGGCAGGTCGCCCTGGACATTGACGATTGTCTCGATGCGACCGTCCGGATCGACAGCGCGCAGCGCCTCGTGAATGCGATCGGAGCCGGATTGATGGTCCTCGCGGGTCATCACCACCTCGAAGCCGGCGTCTCTGACGACATCGAACGTGTCGGAATGGTCGACGGCGACGACGATGCGACCGATAGCCGCTTCGCGCGCGCGCATGGCAACCTGTACGATCATGGGCAAGCCGGCAATGTCGGCCAACGGTTTGCCTGGCAGTCGGGTAGACGCCAGACGGGCGGGGATGAGGACCAGCGTCTTGCCGATATCGAGGTACGTCATTGTTGGCCTTTTATTCCCGTCGGAAAAATGTCAAAAAGTGTGATGTTCCGAGCTGGGTGGAGAGTTTTGTAAGGGACAGTCAGAAGACACAGGTTTCGGCCGAATTCAAGATGGGGCCGGCGGGTTTGCCGGGGAGGGGAACATAGCAGATGAATTCATCCTACGTGAACATGGGACTCGGTGCGCTTTTGGCGACGTTGTTCGTGTTGAAGTCGGTGTCGCTGGTGTCCGGCGCGCTGTTTGCTTCGGAGCCGCCGGAGAAGCCAGGCTTTATCATTGTCGCCGACGAGACGGCACCGGCCGATGGCGCCAGTGGTAAAACTGCTGCGGCAGCGCCGGAAACGCCGATCGCCCAGCTGTTGCAGAAGGCCGACGCCAAGGTTGGCGAAACAATCTTCAAGAAGTGTCAGGCCTGTCATGACGGCAGCAAGGGCGGGCCGAACAAGGTCGGGCCAAACCTCTACGGCATCGTCGACCGGCCGATCGCCTCGCATGAGGGCTTCGGCTATTCCGCAGCGATCAAGGATTTTTCCAAGGGTAGCTCGGAGAAGTGGACCTACGACCATCTCACGCATTTTCTGGCGGCGCCGAAGAAATACATTCCCGGCACGGCAATGGGCTTTGCAGGCCTGCCGAAGGAAACCGACCGGGCCAATGTCATCGCCTATCTCCGGACGCTGGCCGATACGCCTGCACCGCTGCCGGATGCTGCCGCCGCGCCGGCGCCCGCTACCAACTGAGCCTGATCCGACGACAAAGCCCGGCCATCCGTGGCCGGGTCCTCACGTCCGCCTGCCCTGCCGCTGGATCGTGCGGCGGCCCTGGTCGGCAAGCGCGTCGGCGCGCTCGTTGCCGTCTATGCCGAAGTGGCCTTTGCACCATTCGATCCTGACAAGCGGATTTTGCGACAGCTTTAGATCGAGCATCTTCCAAAGCTCTGCATGGGCGATCGTCCTTCGCCGGACGTTGGGGTTGGCGTCGATCTTTTTCCAGCCGTTTCCTTTCCATATCTGCCGGAAGGCGTTGCAGCCCCTGACGGCGTACAGCGAATCGGACCAGATCACGACATCTTCACCGGCGGCATTGCTCGCGATCCATTCTGCTGCCTCCAGCACGGCCATGATTTCCATGGCATTGTTGGCGGTCTTTGCGACGCCGCCGCAGCCCGAGGATATCTCGAGTCCATTGCGATACACGACATAGGCCCAGCCTCCATCGCCGGAACCGGGCTCGACGCAGCCGTCGGTGAAGACATGAAGTCCGTGCGGCACAGCCGCTGGATTGGCTTGCAAGGGTTGAGTAGGCTTGGCGGTCAATAGGTTGGCCTATCGGAGACGTCGCTGGAGAACTGGAACATCCTAACCCGGATACATTGGCCGTTGCCAACCTCGAATGCTGTGGCCGCCGCTTACCTCGGTCACGAGCGGGATGCTGCATTGCATAATCGGCACACCCTGTGACCTCGACAAGATAGCCGAAGCGTGACGTTCTGCGCGCTTATGCCAATGTGAGTCTTTTGATGCCCAATTCGCAGTCGTTGCCTGAAATCCATCGCGGCACCATACCCTTGATGGCCGCCGCCTGTGGCGTAATGGTCGGCAATATCTATCTCTGCCAACCGCTGCTCGGCCAGATCGCCGTTAGCTTTGGCGTTCCCGAGCATGTGTCGTCGCTGGTTGCGGTAGCGACCCAGGTCGGCTACGCGTTCGGCATTCTCCTGCTGGTGCCGCTTGCCGATATTGCCGAGCCACGCAGGTTGCTGCGCTGGCTGATGGCGCTGACGGCGATCGGCCTTCTCGGAGCGGCGCTTGCGCCAGGTATTGGCGTGCTTATCGGTGCCAGCGCCTGTCTTGCGCTGGTCACCGTCGTGCCACAGGTGCTGATACCGCTCGCCACCTCGCTGGTGCCGGCAGAAAAGCGGGGCCGGGTCGTCGGTACGATGACCACCGGCCTGGTCATGGGCATCCTGTTGTCGCGCACAGTCTCCGGTCTTGTGGCGGGATATACCGACAGCTGGCGTGCGTCGTACGGCTTGGCTGCGGTTCTCACGCTGATCCTTTTCTTCTTCGTTCCGGCCTTCATGCCGCAGCGACCGCAGATGATGCAGAAAATGAGCTACGGCAAGCTGCTGGCCTCGCTCGTGCCGCTGTTGAAGCACCGGCCGCTGCTGTTGTCGATGGGAATGAATTTCCTGGCTTTCGGCGCTTTTTCGGCTTTCTGGGCGACGCTGGCATTCCATCTCGCCAGCCCTGCCTTCGGACTCGGAGCCGCCGCTGCCGGCCTTTTCGGGCTGTGGGGTGCCCCCGGTGCGTTGATGGCGCCGATTGGAGGGCGACTTGCCGACCGCTGGGGTTCCTCGCGGGTGAATGCTCTTGCCTTCTGCGCCCTGCTCGCCAGCTTCGCGATTGCCGCCACCCTGGGGACGACGCATCTTCTGGCATTGGTCGTTGCCGTCAACCTGCTCGATTTCGGCTTGCAGAGCGGCCAGATCGCCAACCAGACGCGGATATTTGCCATCGGTCATGAAATCCGCGGCCGGCTGAACACGATGTATATGGTTTCGACGTTTTCCGGTGGTGCACTCGGTGCATTCGCCGGCGGCATGGCCTGGACGCTTGCCGGCTGGATCGGCGTTTGCATCGTCTGCGTCTGCCTGATCTGTCTCGCAGCAACGCTGCTGGGTGTTTCGCTCTTCTTCGAGGGACGTCGATCCTGAAAAAAGGCACAAAAAAAGCGGGCACTGCCCGCTTTTCCGCAGCCGGTCATCCCGGCGGTCTGCTTCCATCGCCGTCTGCCAGTACATCCGTGGTCAGCGCGTTCAATGGAAGCCAGGGGTCACACCCCAAGCGATAAAGGCTCTAACGATCTGTCGACCGTCCATGCCTCTCGCCTGATGGTTAATTACACGGCGAAAGTGACGGCTCTGTGACCAGTTGGCATTTCTTGGGCGGGCGGTGGCGATTCCGCCTTCCAAACTTTTCAAAACCCGATATGACCGGACACCGGCGAAGACAGTGACCGGGGTTCCATTTTGATGACACGTTTCGATGTACTCACCGTTGGCAATGCCATCGTCGATATTATTGCCCGGTGCGACGACCAGTTCCTGATCGACAACGCCATCACCAAGGCCGCGATGAACCTGATCGACGCCGAGCGTGCCGAATTGCTCTATTCCCGCATGGGACCGGCCATCGAAGCCTCTGGCGGCAGCGCCGGCAACACGGCGGCAGGCATTGCCAATTTCGGCGGCAAGGCTGCCTATTTCGGCAAGGTAGCCAAGGACCAGCTCGGCGAAATCTTTACCCACGATATTCGCGCGCTCGGCGTCCACTATGAGACCGCGCCGAAAGAGACGTTGCCGCCCACGGCCCGCTCGATGATTTTCGTCACCGAGGACGGCGAGCGATCGATGAACACCTATCTCGGTGCCTGCGTCGAGCTCGGACCCGAGGACGTCGAAGCCGATGTCGTTGCCGATTCCAAGGTCATTTATTTCGAGGGCTATCTCTGGGATCCGCCGCGCGCCAAGGATGCGATCCGCGAATGCGCCCGTATTGCCCATGAAAACGGCCGCGAGGTGTCGATGACCCTCTCCGACAGCTTCTGCGTCGGCCGTTACCGGGACGAATTTCTCGAGCTGATGCGCTCTGGCACCGTCGATATCGTTTTTGCCAACCGTCAGGAAGCACTCAGCCTCTACGAGACAGAGGATTTCGAGGAAGCGCTGACGCTGATCGCCCGCGATTGCAAGATTGCCGCTGTGACAATGAGCGAAGACGGGGCTGTCATCCTGCGCGGCAGCGAGCGCTACGAAGTCGACGCCATCGAGCTGGACGAGCTTGTCGACACGACAGGGGCTGGCGATCTGTTCGCCTCCGGCTTCCTCTACGGCTACACGCAGGGACGGGAACTCCGCGATTGCGGCAAACTTGGCTGCCTGGCGGCAGGTACTGTGATCCAGCAGATCGGCCCCCGGCCTGACAAGTCTCTGTCGAAGCTGGCCAAGGAAGCCGGGCTTATTTGAAGGCCTCTCCGGGATAGGCGCCCCAGATTTCCGATTGCGCCACCCAGCCCTCGGTTCCATCGGTCGTCGTCTTGCACCAGGTGCCGTTGCATTCGCGCACATCGAGGACGACGCCGGGCTCGAGCTTGGCAATGACGGAACTCGACGGCTGCGGATCCCGGCGCATGTTGACGTAGACTTCCTTGCCTTTGCCCTTCATCCACGGGGCGGCGATCGCGGCGCGCGAGCCTGACAGCAGCGACTGGTTGACCCAGCCCTCCGTGCCGTCGGCATCCCGTACCTGGCGCCAGTTGTCGTATTCCTGGATGATTTCGACTGGCAGGCCTGCGCGGGTATAGAGCCATGAGACCGCGTAATCGCTGCTCGGGCCAATGCGCAGGTTGACGCGCTTCGATTTCAGCGTCACGAAGCGTGGCAGCGGCAAGCCGCTGGCACCCTTGGCTGCCTGAGCGTTGGCAATCTGGATCGAGCCGGCCACCATCATCAGGCCGAGTGCCAATGCCGTACAGGATTTGAACATGGTGCTCCGCATCAGAATTCCGTTCGATTGTCGTGGCGCGCTGCCCGGGCGCGCTTCGTTCCGGCCATCCGCAAATGCGTGGACGCCGAAAGCGACTTCTGTTTGTCTTCGACTGCGGGTCTGGTAGAACTGCCCGCAACGTTAAAATTATGTCTGGTCTTGGTTAAGGACCTCTGAACAAGGCATCGCAGGGCGTCATGACAACGAAGAAAAAACCAAAAGTCTATCTGACGCGCAAACTGCCCGACGCGGTCGAGACGCGGATGCGCGAGTTGTTCGACGCCGAGCTCAACATAGACGACAGGCCGCGCACCGCCAGCGAACTGGTTGCGGCGATGCAGACGGCCGATGTGCTCGTACCGACGGTGACCGACAGGATCGATGCGGCCCTTATCGAACAGGCGGGCCCGCAGCTGAAACTTATTGCCGGCTTCTCGAACGGCACCGATCACATCGACGTGGACGCTGCGGCGCGAAAAGGTATCACCGTAACCAACACGCCGGGCGTGCTGACCGAAGATACTGCCGACATGACGATGGCGCTTATCCTCGCCGTGCCGCGGCGATTGGCCGAGGGCGCGCGGGTGCTGACTGACAAGCCCGGCGAATGGGCCGGCTGGTCGCCGACGTGGATGCTCGGCCGCAGGCTTTCCGGCAAGCGTATCGGCATCGTCGGCATGGGCCGCATCGGCACCGCCGTCGCTCGCCGTGCCAAGGCCTTCGGCCTTTCGATCCACTATCACAACCGCAGCAAAGTCAGCCCGGAGACCGAGGACGAGCTGGAGGCGACCTACTGGGACAGCCTCGACCAGATGCTCGCCCGCGTCGATATCATCTCGATCAACTGCCCCTCGACACCAGGCACCTATCATCTGATCTCGGCAAGACGGCTGGCGCTGCTGCAACCAACCGCCTTCATCGTCAACACCGCGCGGGGCGACATCATCGACGAGCCGGCCCTGATCAACATCCTGCGCGACGGCAAGATCGCCGGCGCCGGCCTCGACGTCTTCTCCAACGAGCCGGCCGTCAACCCGAAGCTGATCAAGCTCGCCAACGAAGGCAAGGTCGTGCTCCTGCCGCATATGAGCTCTGCCACCATCGAGGGCCGCATCGAGATGGGCGACAAAGTGATCATCAACATCCGCGCCTTCATGGATAGCCACAGGCCACCCAACCGGGTGTTGCCGGGGCGCTGAGTTTCCTCGGGTCAGGCCCGAGGATCCGCGGGCAAGCGCTCGTCTTTAGCGATGGCTAACCTGCCGGCAGCAAGGACTTCCGCATTTCGATCGAGGTGGTCCGGTCGAAGCCGGGATGGGCGTTTTCGGCGGTCTTGCAAAAACCCAAGGCGGCAAATGTTGCGTGATTTTCGACGAGTTCGATACGTGTTTCGAGCCGCAGCGCCGGAAGTTTTTTGCGCCGCTCGAGCTGTTCCGCAGCCTCGATGAGCCTTCGACCTATACCTCGGCCCTGCAGTGTCGGCAGAACCGCCAGCTTGCCTATGTAGAGGCAATCGGGTTCCAATCGACAAAATATACAGCCGGCTAAGATCTTCTCCTGCATGGCTATAAAACTGATTTCGGCTCCGGCCTTTTGTCGCAATGACTGGGCTGTCAGGGCTTTTGCCGACGAGGGTGGGTCGATGCGGCCTTCCATGCCGGCAAATGAGATCTGGATGAGCGTCAGCAAGGCGTCCCAACCGGTAAAGTCTTCGTCCAGTCGGTGCAGTTCCAGGCCGCTCATGATCCAGCGGTGCCACCCACCTTAGCCGGCTTGGTGCGCCTTGCATAACGGATGGTGTCGAACCTTGCAGCAAGCGCGTCGTAGAGCAGCAGCCGGCCGATCAGCGGTTCTCCGATGCCAGTAACGAGCTTGATGGCTTCCGTCGCCATCAGCGTGCCGATGACGCCGGTGAGCGCGCCTATGATGCCGGCCTCGGCGCAGGAGGGGATCAGGCCCTCCGGTGGCGGGGCTGGAAACAAATCGCGGTAGGTCGGGTTGAGACGGCCGTCAGGGCCGGTTTCATAGGGCTTCAACACGGTCAGCGATCCGTCGAAGCGGCCGACGGCACCGGAAACGAGCGGCTTGCCGGCGGTATGTGCGGCGTCAGCAGCCGCATAGCGGGTATCGAAATTGTCGGAGCCGTCGACCACGAGGTCGAAGCCGGCGAGTTGCCGCATTGCCGTCTCGGCTGCAAACCGCTCCTCGAAGCGGATGGTGCGGATATGGGGGTTCAGCCGCGCGATGGCGTCAGCGGCACTTTGCGTCTTCAGTTCGCCGATGGTACCGGTGTCGTGGATCACCTGGCGCTGCAGGTTCGACAGCGATACGCGGTCGTCGTCGGCGATGCCGAGCGTGCCGATGCCGGCGGCGGCCAGATATTGCAGCACCGGCGCCCCGAGGCCACCGGCGCCGATGACCAGGATACGGGCTGCCTTCAGCTTCTGCTGGCCGGCGCCGCCGATCTCGGGCAGCAGGATATGGCGGCGGTAGCGCTCGATTTCATCGGGGTTCAAGGGTTCCATGTCATCATCCTATCATTCGCATCCGGCTCGCGCAAAAGCGGTGCGTCATGGCTGGACGGCACCGTGATCGACGCCCAGGAACTGGGCGCGCTCACCGAGCGCCGAAAACATGCCCCGGTCGGTGCCGGTCATGAAGGCCTGGCCGCCGAGACCGTCGATCAGGTCGAACAGCGCCGCCCGGCGGTTTTCATCGAGATGGGCGGCAATCTCGTCGAGCAGCAACACGGGCGCGTGGCCTGTCAAATTGCCGACCAGTCGGGCATGCGCCAGCACGAGACCGACCAGCAGAGCCTTCTGTTCACCGGTCGAGCAGCGCCCGGCGTCCATGTCTTTTTCGAGATGGCGAACCTTGAGGTCGGCGCGGTGCGGCCCATCCAATGTTCGTCCTGCGCCGGCGTCGCGGCAGCGGCTGTCGCGCAGCATGTCGGCATAGCGGTCCTCGAGATCGACGGCGGGGCCATCAAGCCCGCCATCGAGAAAACCGGAGAGGGTGAGGGAGGCCGAGGGAAAGGGGGTCGCCTCGCGGCTGGCGTCGATCAGGCCCGACAGCAGTCCGAGCATCTCCTCGCGGGCAATCGCCATCGCAATCCCGAGGCTTGCCATCTGCTGCTCGATGCCGGAAAGCCAGGCAGGGTCGAAACGACCTTCGGAGAGCAGGCGGTTGCGGCTGCGCATGGCGCGCTCGAAATCGGTGGCCCTGCGGCCATGTGCCGGATCGAGCGACAGGACCAGCCGGTCGAGAAAACGCCGGCGATCGGAGGAGCCGCCGGTAAAAAGTCCATCCATGGCAGGCGTCAGCCAGGCGACGCGCAGGTGGTCGGTCAATTCGTCGACGGTTCTGGCCGTGGTGCCGTTGATACGCAGGCGGCGGACTGCTGTCTCGTCCGTGGTATCGACGCCGGTGCCGATCTCGACACCGCCGTCCATACCCTCAATTTCCGCAAAGATGGAGAAGCCATTGGCCGCCCCGACCCGGGTGATATCCCCATAGGAGGCGCGCCTGAGGCCGCGGCCCGGCGACAGCAGCGATACTGCTTCCATCAGGTTCGTCTTGCCGGCCCCGTTATTGCCGGTCAGCACGACGTGCCGCCCGTCCAGATCCAGCGCCGCTGCCGCATAGTTGCGGAAGTCGGTCAGTTTCAGGCGCGAGAGAGAGACCTTATGCGGCATCGGGATCCGGGATTCGTGTGTCCGGTGAGAGCTATGCCGATCAGTGCGGAATGGCAAGGTATGGCGGGGAAGCTTGTCGTGGGACAGGCGTTTTGGTGGGAAGGGGAGTTATCCAAGAAGGGATGTTGGCAATCGAATATTCGCGTCTATGATGGCAATCTAGCAGGCCTGAGGGGGGATGATCATGCCGAATAGTGTAAATCTGCACCGTGTGCTGGCGACCAGCCCGGACAAAGTCTATCGCGCCTTTCTCGAAGCGGACGCGCTGGCAAAGTGGCTCCCGCCCAATGGCTTTGCTTGCACGGTGCATCACCTTGAGCCGCGCGTTGGCGGTAGCTTCAGGCTATCCTTTCGCAATTTCTCAAGCGGCAAAAGCATCAGCTTCGGTGGCGAATACAGAGAACTGGTTGAAAATCAGCGGCTTCGTTACACGGACAGTTTCGAAGATCCAAGCCGGCCCGGCGAGATGGAGGTCACTGTCGTCTTGAAGACTGTGTCCGTCGGCACCGAACTGGTGATCGTTCAGGCAGGCATTCCCGACGTCATTCCGGTCGAGATGTGCTATCTCGGCTGGCAGGAATCCCTTCGTAATCTGGCAAAGCTCGTTGAACCCGATATCGCCGATTAGTGATTGAGGTCTCAAGGGATGTAAGGCATCGGGCCACGACAGAGGCCTCGGCTCAACCTTGCGGCCACGCGCCAAATAGGGTACCCCCCTATTCTACCAATCAGGAATTTTCCAACATGACCCTGTCGCACGATCACTGCCGCACGTTGGGCGCTGCCCATGACCATTTGTTTCTCGGTGAAAACCATGCTCGCAACGAGCGTCGCACCTGGCTCGTCATTGCCATCACGGCATCGATGATGGTGATCGAGATCGTTGCCGGGAATATGTTCGGCTCGATGGCGCTGGTGGCGGATGGCTGGCATATGTCCACGCATGCTGCAGCCATGCTGATCGCCGCGCTGGCCTACCTTTACGCCCGCAGGCACGCCAATAACCGGCGGTTTTCCTTCGGCACCGGCAAGCTCGGCGACCTCGCAGGCTTTGCCAGCGCGGTTGTGCTGGCGCTGATTGCGTTGATGATTGCGTGGGAAAGTTTCTTGCGGCTGCGATCGCCGGTTTCCATCAACTTCCAGGAGGCGATCTTCGTTGCCGTGGTCGGCCTGCTCGTCAATATCGTCTGCGCGTGGCTTCTTAGGGACGATCACCATCATGCCCATGGTCACCACCATGCCCATGATCATGGCGCACATCACGACGATCATCACGGACATGGGGGCAAGGACCAGAACCTGCGCGCCGCCTATGTCCATGTGCTGGCGGATGCGCTGACATCCGTTCTGGCGATAGGCGCGCTCGTGCTTGGCAGCATTTATGGCTGGCTCTGGCTCGACCCGGCCATCGGCATCGTCGGCGGTATCGTTATTGCGCGCTGGTCCTGGGTGCTTGTTCGCGACAGCGGACGTGTTCTGCTCGATTACCAGAGCGATGACGAGGACCTGCCGGAGGAGATCAAGGACATCATGACCCGCGAGGGGGTGGAGATCCTCGATCTACACGTCTGGCAGCTCGGGCCCGGCCACCACGGCGCCATCGTTTCGATCGTCGCCGATCACCCGCACGCGCCGTCTTACTACCGTGAAAAACTGGCTGCGATCCACGATCTTTCGCATGTGACGGTTGAGGTCGAAGCCCGTGCGGCCTGAGCACCGGAGCGCTGCCGGGAGGGCATCCAGATGAGCCATACGATCCGTGAAAAGCAGAAACTCATCAACCGGGTTCGGCGTATCCGCGGCCAGATGGAAGGCGTCGAACGGATGCTGGAGGACGAAAAGGGCTGCGAAGAGGTGATGCAGCTGATCGCGGGCGTGCGCGGTGCGATCAATGGTCTGATGGGCGAGGTGATGGAAGATCACATCCGCATGCATCTTGCGGCAGCGGACCTCCGCCAAGCGGAGCGCGAGGAAGGCGCGGCGGAACTCATCGATGTCGTGCGCACCTATCTGAAATAGCAACGCGAGGTGAGGGGCTTTCTCCCCCCGATACTTGCCGTCATTCTGCCGGCCGCGTCACCCTCCTGCAGACCTCAATGCGCAAGCGGTGACCGCGAGGATTGAGCGTCTTCCTGCCGGCCCTTTGTCCGGGCGCTCGCCGCGTCTTCCAGGAGCTTCGCGAAGTCGCCCAGCGGCACGCGGTCGGCGCGCAGCATCAGGCGGATCATCGGGTCTCTCAACATCTCGGACATGGTCAATTCGGTGGCGTGCATGGCGATCTCCTCGTTTGCCGAAGAGATAAACGGGGAGCATTACAACCGGGTGTCAGCCAATTGACATTACGGTGGTGAAATCGTGGCCGGAATGTTTCCGTCCGGGAACTGCCTCAGCCGACTGGCAGCGTGGACATGCACCTCGCCCGGCCGAAACTCGCAGGAGAGCGCCTAAACGGTCATATCGAGCGTCTTCTCCTTCTCGATGTAGGCTCGCTGCTGGTCGGTGATATAGTCGCGGACGATCGGGGCGGCATCGCGGGAGCGGGATAGCTGCATGTGAAACACGAGCTGGCTTCCCGTGCGGAACATCATCTCGGCGCTGATCAGATAGAATTCCCACATCCGGGCGAAACGCTCGTCATAGAGGGCCACCACCTTGTCGCGGTTGGTCTCGAAGCGGGATGCCCAATGCTGCAGCGTCGTCGCGTAATGCACGCGCAGGAATTCGAGGTCGGTCACCCACAGGCTGTTGCGCTCGACGACCTCGAACACTTCCGACAGCGCCGGCGAATAGGCGCCGGGGAAGATGTATTTGCGCAGCCAGGCGCTGGCCATGCCGGGTGGGCTCATATGGCCGATGGAGTGCAGCACGGCGACACCGTCATCCGGCATCAGCGAATTCAGCTTGGCAAAGAACTCGTCGTAATGATGGACGCCGACGTGCTCGAACATGCCGACCGAGACGATGCGATCGAAAGACCCGATGACATCGCGGTAGTCGCGAAGCTCGAACGTGACGCGGTCGCCAAGGCCTGCCTTGCGTGCCCGCTCGGTGGCAAGTGCCTGCTGTTCGCGGGAAAGGGTGACGCCGAGAACCTCGATGTCTTCCAGCTTGGCGAGATAAAGCGCCAGATCGCCCCAGCCGCAGCCGATATCGAGGACTTTCATGCCTGGTTTCAGACCGAGCTTGCTGGCCAGCAGCCTGAGCTTGTTGCGCTGCGCCTGCTCCAGCGTTTCGCCAGGCTCGCGGAAATAGGCGCAGGAATAGAGCATGTTTTCGTCGAGGAAGAGTTTGTAAAACTCGTTTCCGATATCGTAGTGGTGGGCGACGTTCTGTTGCGCCTGGCCCTTCCTGTTCGACTGCTGGCGCTTGCGGAACCTCATCTTGATAGCACGCAGCACCTTCTGGATCGGATAGGAGCCCAGCGACAGGCGGTTGATCGAGAACAGCGTGAGGAAGTCGCGCAATGTCGATCCTTCCTCGAAGCGCATGGTACCGTCCATATAGGCCTCGCCGGCAGCCAGCTCGGCATTAAAGACCAGTGTCCTGTAGAGTTTTCTGTCCGTCAGCCTCATCGTGACGTGGGGGCCTTCGGTGCCGGAAAATACGTGGCGCTTGCCGTCTGCGTCGATGACCGTCAGCCGGCCCTTGCGAATGAAAGCCTTCATCATATGCGAAAGCGGAAACATGCAGTTTCTCTCGTCAAATCACCGCCTCGGCTGAGTTGCCGGGCTCAATTAGTATATCCTATCATTGGGTTGACGAAAAAGGCGAGAGGTATTGTGACGCAAAACCAACCTGTCGCCCGCAATGCATCTTCAGCTCAACGAACAAAGCCGGCTGCGTTTCCGCAACCGGCTTCAAGTCTCAAAATCCGGCCGAGATGCCTACTCGCTGAGGGTGTCGAAGAAATCCTTCATGCGGGCGAAGAAGCCTGTCGATTCGGGATTGTTATCCTGTGAAGAGATCTGTTCGAATTCCTGCAGCAGCTCGCGCTGACGCTTGGTGAGCTTCTGCGGAGTTTCGATCTGCACCTGGATGTAGAGGTCGCCCACCTGGGCCGAGCGAAGAACGGGCATGCCCTTGGCCTTAAGCCGGAATTGCTTGCCGGCCTGCGTGCCCTCTGGAACGGTGACCCGCGACTTGGTACCATCGAGGGTCGCAACGTCGATCGTGCCGCCGAGTGCTGCGGTCGTCATGGAAATCGGCACGGCGCAATAGAGGTCAGCCCCGTCGCGCTGGAAGAATTCGTGCGGCTTGACCGACAGGAACATGTAGAGGTCGCCGGCCGGGCCGCCACGGGTGCCGGCTTCCCCTTCGCCCTGCAGGCGGATGCGGGTGCCGTCCTCGATACCGGCCGGAATGTTGACCGACAGCGAGCGCTCTTCGGTAACGCGACCCTGGCCCTGGCACTTGGTGCAGGGGTCGGGAATGATCTGGCCGCGCCCGTGGCAGGTCGGGCAGGTACGTTCGATCGAGAAGAAGCCCTGGGCTGCGCGCACGCGACCGGATCCCTGGCAGGTCGAGCAGGTTTTTGGCTGGGTGCCGGGCTTGGCGCCCGAGCCCGAACAGACGTCGCAGGTAATGGAGGTCGGAACACGGATCTGCGCGGTCTTGCCGGCAAAGGCTTCCTCAAGCGAGATTTCCATGTTGTAGCGAAGATCGGCCCCGCGTTCGCGTCCGCCGGACGAGCGCTGGCGCTGGCGCCCGCCACCCATCATTTCGCCGAAGATGTCTTCGAAGATATCGGAGAAACCGCCGCCGCCGCCCATGCCGCCGCCAGCATTGCCCATGCCGCCATGTTCAAAGGCCGCGTGGCCGTATCGATCATAGGCTGCCCGCTTCTGCGGGTCCTTCAGCATCTCGTAGGCTTCGTTCAATTCCTTGAACTTGCGCTCGGCTTCGTGATCACCCGGGTTCTTGTCGGGGTGATGCACCATTGCCAATTTGCGAAACGCAGATTTGAGCTCTTTGTCGTCCGCAGAGCGCGAGACACCGAGAATTTCGTAATAGTCTGCTTTAGCCATGCAGGATTAGACCCCGGAAATGGATTTCCGGCTGCCAAAAGGCAGCCGGACTTAAGTTTCCGCAAAACCGTTTCGGCTTGCGCTTGTGACTTATGCGGACTTCTTGTCGTCCTTGATTTCCTCGTAGTCGGCGTCGACGACGTGGTCGTCAGCGGCAGAGTGCCTAGCGGCATCGGCTGCTGCTGCGGCCTCATCGCCACCCTGCTGAGCTTCGTAGATCGCCTGGCCGAGCTTCATGGACGCTTCCATCAAAGTCTGGGTCTTCGCCTTGATGTCCTCGGCGTCCGGCTCGGAGGCTTCGGTTGCACTCTTCAGCGCCGCAATCGCGTCGGCAATCGCCGTGCGGTCGGCTTCCGAAACCTTGTCGCCAAAGTCCTTCAGCGACTTCTCGCTGGAGTGGATCAGGCTTTCGGCCTGGTTCTTGGCTTCTACGCCGTCACGACGCTTCTTGTCGGTCTCGGCGTTGGCTTCGGCGTCCTTGACCATCTTCTCGATCTCGGCGTCGGACAGACCGCCCGAGGCCTGGATGCGGATCTGCTGTTCCTTGCCGGTGCCCTTGTCCTTGGCCGAAACCTGGACGATGCCGTTGGCGTCGATATCGAAGGTGACTTCGATCTGCGGGACGCCGCGCGGAGCTGGCGGCAGGCCGACGAGGTCGAACTGGCCGAGCAGCTTGTTGTCCTGCGCCATTTCGCGTTCGCCCTGGGAAACGCGGATCGTCACGGCCGACTGGTTGTCGTCTGCGGTCGAGAAGGTCTGGCTCTTCTTCGTCGGGATAGTCGTGTTACGCTCGATGAGGCGCGTGAACACGCCGCCGAGAGTTTCGATGCCGAGCGACAGCGGCGTCACGTCGAGCAGCAGGACGTCCTTGACGTCGCCCTGCAGAACGCCGCCCTGGATGGCCGCGCCCATGGCAACGACTTCGTCTGGGTTGACGCCCTTGTGAGGCTCCTTGCCGAACAGCTGCTTGACGATTTCCTGAACCTTCGGCATGCGGCTCATGCCGCCGACCAGAACGACTTCGTCGATCTCGGCTGCGGTTACGCCGGCATCCTTAAGGGCTGCCTTGCATGGCGCAACTGTACGCTGGACCAGATCGTCGACCAGGCTTTCAAGTTTGGCGCGGGTCAGCTTCAGCGTCAGGTGCTTCGGGCCGGTTGCGTCGGCGGTGATGAAGGGCAGGTTGATTTCAGTCTGCTGCGACGACGACAACTCGATCTTGGCTTTTTCAGCGGCTTCCTTCAGGCGCTGCAGTGCAAGCTTGTCGCCCTTCAGGTCGATGCCGTTGTCCTTCTTGAACTCGGCTGCCAGATATTCAACCAGGCGCATGTCGAAGTCTTCGCCGCCGAGGAAGGTGTCGCCGTTGGTCGACTTCACTTCGAAGACGCCATCACCGATTTCGAGGATCGAGATATCGAAGGTACCACCACCCAAGTCGTAGACGGCAATGGTCTTGCCTTCCTTCTTGTCGAGACCGTAGGCAAGTGCTGCTGCCGTCGGCTCGTTGATGATGCGCAGCACTTCGAGACCGGCGATGCGGCCTGCATCCTTGGTGGCCTGACGCTGCGCGTCGTTGAAGTAGGCTGGTACGGTGATGACGGCCTGGGTGACCTTCTCGCCGAGATAGGCTTCAGCCGTTTCCTTCATCTTCTGAAGGATCATCGCGGAAATCTGTGCAGGGGAATAGCCCTTGCCGTTGGCTTCGACCCATGCGTCGCCATTATCGCCCTTGACGATATTGAAAGGGACGAGGTCCTTGTCCTTGCCAACAGTCGGATCTTCGAAGCGGCGGCCGATCAGGCGCTTGACAGCGAAGAGTGTGTTCGTTGGGTTGGTCACCGCCTGGCGCTTGGCCGGCTGACCGACGAGGCGTTCGCCGTCTTCGGAGAAAGCCACCATCGATGGGGTCGTACGCGCGCCTTCTGCGTTCTCGATGACCTTGGCGTCCTTCCCGTCCATGACGGATACGCAGGAATTCGTCGTTCCAAGGTCGATACCAATTACTTTTGCCATGTCATTCTCTCCATTGAAGCAGACTGTCGAAACCCCTGTCAGGCATTTCTGGGACAGCCCCTTACGGGATAGTCTTGCGGTTTGCGCAGTCTTAGCTGCGGTGATGTCGGCTATATAAGTAGCGATTTTGCGGACTGCAAGGCAGGAAATGAAGCGGAATCCGGCAAAGCCCATGCTTTATTTCAAGGTGTTGCAGCTTCTGACTGCAACCCTGGAAAGAGGCGTGAACCCGCATCAGACCAGCCCTTAGTCCATCCTGCAAGTGGCAACGGTCAAATCAAACGTCAAGGGGTGTTATCGGCCCATGAGATAGTCGAGCAACGTGGTTCGGCGAGGTCGCGCATCGGACGGCGATTCGCCGATATCGGCAGGCGGTGTCGGGCTTTGCGAGGCATAGGGGTTGCTGTCCGCGCCGGGTCCGACCGGCGGCATGTCGACAGGCTCGTCGTTGTTGGCGATAGCAGCCGGTGCCTGCTGGGGCACAGCAGCGGGTCTTGCCGACACTGCCGGATTGACCGGCGCCGGAGGATAGGTGCCGGCTGGAGAATTCGCTGGCGTCTTCGGAGGAATGTTGCCGGTTGTGGGGCCGCCGAGCACCCCGGAGATGATGCCCGAGATCGTAGACTGGTCGCCGGCATCGCCGCCGGACTGCGCCATCGGCATGCTGCCGTCGATCACCTGGCCGCCGCCGAACAGCGGTGCTGGCGTCAGGCCCTTGTGGGCAGCGATCATGAATTCCTTCCACGCCTTTGCCGGCAGGCTGCCGCCGGTGACCTTTTTCATCGACTTGCCGTCGTCGTTGCCAAACCAGACGCCTGTCGTAAAGTCGTTGGTGAAGCCTACGAACAGCGCGTCGCGGAAGGATTGCGTCGTGCCGGACTTGCCGGCCGTCTGCCAGCCTGGAATCCGGGCCGCCTTGCCGGTGCCCGATGCCATGACGCCTTCCATCATGTAGTTCATGTTGGTAACGACGCTCGGGCTGAGGACGCGGGGCGGATCGCTGAAGTTCGCGGTATAAAGCACCTTGCCGGAGGCAGACGTCACCTTGGTGATGACGTGCGGCGTGGCCTTGTAACCACCGTTCATGAAGGCGGCGTAGGACGATGTCAGCTCCAGCAGCGACACTTCGGATGTTCCAAGCGCGATCGAGGCATTGTCCTGCAGTTCTGAATCGATGCCGAGGCGATGGGCGAGCTTGATCACGTTCGGCGGGCCGACCTCCATCACCAGCTGCGCTGCGATGGTGTTGAGAGAATGGGCGAGGGCAGTCGCCAGCGTCACGACGCCGGAATATTTCTGCTCGTAGTTTTCCGGCGTCCAGTTGCCGATCTTGATGGGCGCATCATTGCGCACGGATGTCGGCGTCAGGCCCATTTCCATCGCCGCAGCGTATACGAATGGCTTGAAGGCCGACCCCGGCTGGCGCTTGGCGGTGACGGCTCGGTTGTACTGGCTTTCAGCATAGTCGCGACCGCCGACCATGGCGCGGATAGCGCCTGTTCCTTCCACAGAGATCAACGCTGCCTGCGAGGCATCGAGCTTCTTGCCATCGTGATCGAGCACATCGCCCAGCGCCTGCTCGGCCTTGGCCTCCATCGCCATGTCGATCGTGGTCTCGACGACGACATCTTCCTTGATCGGGCCGATCAGGCCCGGCAGCTGGTCCATCACCATGTCGGCCGCATAATTCTGGGCGCCGTTCCAGAAACTCTTGGCCCGGGTCGGAGGGGCTGCCAGTGCCGTCTTGATATCGGCGTCCGTGACATAGCCCTGGTCGCGCATCGCTTGCAGCACGACTTGCTGGCGAGCATGGGCTGCTGCTGGATCGCGGATCGGCGACAGTTTCGAGGGCGCCTTGACGAGGCCGGCCAGCATCGCGGCTTCGCCAAGGTTCACATCACGGGCAGATTTATTGAAATAGCGCCGCGAGGCGGCCTCGACGCCAAAGGCATTCGAGCCGAAGAACACGCGGTTGAGGTACATCGCAAGGATCTGGTCCTTGGTGTAGGTGTGCTCCAGCCAGAGGGCGAGCAACACCTCCTGGACCTTGCGCTCCATCGTCCGGTCGGGCGACAGGAATAGGTTCTTGGCGAGTTGCTGCGTGAGGGTCGACCCACCCTGGACCGTGTGGCCGGTCAACAGGTTGGTCGTGAACGCGCGGGCAAGGCCGATGGGGTCGACGCCGAAATGCGAATAGAACCGCCGGTCCTCGATGGCGACGATGGCCTCGGGGATGAAGGGCGACATGTCCTCGAGGGCAAGGGCTTCGCCGCCGGTGGCGCCGCGGTTGGCGAGCGACGTCCCGTCCATGGCGTTTATCTTGACGTTGGGCGGGCGGGCCGGAATCTGCCACGTGCTGGCGCTCGGCATGCGCGACCCATAGTAGAGGACGATGCCGGCAACGCCGATGCCGCCCCACAAGGCGAGCACCAGACACCAGTATATAAGCCGACGGATAAGGCCGATGAAGCCAAGGCCTTCGCGGCGCTGCGGTCTGTTGCGGACTCCGCCACGCCCGCTCCGGGCAGTCTTTCGACCCTTGGGATATTTTTCGCGCGCCTTGCCGGAGCCCTTAGCGGGAGAGCCACCGACTATGCGATCGTCGGCGTCGATCGTCAGCTCGTCGTCATCGCGGTCGGGCTTGCCGGCGAAGGACGGTTCGATGCGCTGACCTGATCTGCCTTTTCCTGCCATTGCGGACCGGTCAACCCTTCGGTGATGATGCTGCACGCGGGCCGACAGGCAAAGTCCCTGCAAAAAGGTGCCCCACGACCCAGTTGTCGGTTGAACTTTAAATGCGGCGATTTAAGGGGATGTTAAAGGCGGCACGGGTTTTCCATATCCCGATCAACAGTTTGTGGTCGGATGTGTGCTATTTGATAGGCAAGCCGAAATCCTCTCTTCATTTGGGCCTCTACCTCTCCGCGCAATGAACGCTCCCGTTCTGTGTCGGAGAGTCAATATCTTTGAGCGTGGCCCCACTCGACTTCCTGCATGTTCGATGTTTCATTTGCATTCTATGGAGCCGAGGGGGCGGTCGATGAGTATCGAGTGGGACGAGCGTAAGGCGAGGCGGGCGCAACTGCACAAGTTTGCTGCGGCTCTGGCAATAACCTGCATGATCGCGGCACTCCCCATTCTCGTCGTCGGGATGCGGATCGGTTTGTAGTTTTCACTGGCGCTGCAGGGTGCAGACATCTTTGCGGTACCTTATAGCTTCCACCCGTGCATGCATTCGTATCTCCGAAACCTGATACTTCATCTCTTCCTTGTGGAACACAAATGCTGCTCGCGCATTTGGTAAGCGACTGCATATTTTTTGTTCAATGAGGGATCGATTATGAAGATTTTTGCCACAGCGTTTCTGACTGCGTCCATGGCGATAGGTTCGCTGTTTGCCGTATCCGCTCCGGTAGCTGCCGCTCCGCTGGCCCCAGTCCAGATCACACAGTCGTCCGACGTGGTGCAGGTCCGCGACGAACGCTGGCGCCACAATCGCCATGAGCGCCGGAGCTGGCGTCACGATCGTCGTGAATTCCGCCATGGTCGCGGAGAGTGGCGTCGTGATCGCGGCTACCACAACCGTCGCGAATGGCATCGCCATCATCGCCGCAACGGCGTCATCATCCGCCTGTAACAAGTCTGAAAAGAGCCCTTCGGGGCTCTTTTCTCGTTATGCGCAGGCTCATTCCAGATTCCTTATACAAGGCGGAACGAATGGCGGGCGGTGTCGTTAGTCCAGGTGCCGCTAATTGATGAAGGAGAAATCCATGCCTAATCGCGATCCTCTTCCGCAGCCAGACGCCGAGACGCCACGGGGTCCTACGTTTACGCCGGGTATCCCCGACCGGACGCAGGAAAAGCCGGCCGTGCCACCGATTATCCAGCCGGAAGACGACCTGAACCCGAACGATCCCGTCGCTGCAACAATCCGGCCCACGCCGGATGCCGCGATCTGACTGTCGATCGATAAAATTAGCCTATTCGTCGGGCGGCGCACGCGCCGCCCGACCCACGTCTGGACAGCAATCGTGCTGGCCCCAAGGGCCCGGAAACAATTGTTGCACTGCAAAAATCAACAACTGCATTGCACATCTCACGCCCCTCTGTATTTTCGGCATGAGTTGGCGTCCTGTTTGGACTACCGCCGTTGCAGCACCGTCCTGCTCCCCAAGAGGTCTATGTCACCATGATCGTGAAAATTGCCAACCTGTTCGTCGCAGGTTCCTTGTCCCTGTGCGCCCTCTCAGCACCGGCATATTCCGCCGAGCTTCGTTCGGCAACCAAAGCTGAAATCGTCAAGCACCTCGGTCCTAACGCTGCAGGCAAGACAAATGCCAACGGCTTCACCTACAAGGAAGGCAGCAGCAAGGGCTACAAGGTGTCGAACGGTAGCATTTGCATCCGGTCGCCAAATGGCAGCACCGGTTGCGCCAAGATCCTGACAGATGGAACCAACTTCAAGATGCTGACCGCCGATGGCGCAAGAGGCAATTTCTAAGGCCAGCATTTCAGCCGCACATCTTTGCCATCTGGTCCTTCGGATGACCAAGCGTTGCTGCCCGGCTCCCCCGTATTTCACCGGTTGTGTTTTTATCGGGACTAATGGACAATGTCATTTGCGCGTCATCGAGGAGGATGACGCTCAAGCATAGGTCAGGAGGAGACAGGCTCATGCGACACGTTAAATGGAGCAATCCGGTAGAGGTGGGTTTCAGCCAGGATGACGCCCGGGTGATCAGTGGTCCATCCGATGCGTTGCACTGCCTGATGGACATGTGGCCTGATCGGCGCGGGCCTCTTTATGTGGCTGCGCGCAGCGTCTGCCGTGCTGCGATAGCAGGCCGGCGGTCAGCCGAGGAAGCTCGTGAGATCTTCATGTCGGCAACGCGCGAAGCAGACCTGACAACTCACTAAAACGGTCGCAAGCTGACGCGCCCTGCGGGTCAGGTAGGACAGGAGGACTCAGAGAGACCTCCTGCATCTTCAATGCTCAATTGTGCGACGAGTGCGGCTCGTTGCAGGCAGGGCCGGCGTCCGGGCACACTATGACCTGACCATCATTACGACGAATGACGCGCGGCGGCTCGCTCCTGCCCGGCTGCTGAGCCTGCGGCTGTGGTTGCGGACGAGGGGCCTCGGGCTGAGCACGCGGCGGCGGCGGAGCAGGCTGCTGCGGAGGCTGAGGCTGCGGCGGCTGTGGCTGGGCCTGTGGAGGCTGCTGACGCGGCGGCTGGCCCTGGGGAGGCTGGTCGCGCTGCGGCCGTTGCTGCTGCTGGGGTTGCTGCTGATCTTGCTGATCCTGCTGCTGGCGCCTGCGCGGCGGCTGGTTGTTGTCGCCGTCGAAGTTGCCCTGGTCGGGGTCGCCATAGCGCTGACCAGCGTCGCCGTCGCCGTCGCCATAACGCGGACGGTGGCGGGGTGGCGGGTTGTCATCGCTCTGGTAATTGTCGCCGTAGTCCGGCTGGCGCTGGTGGCGCCTCTGCCAGTTACCCTGGTCTTCGTCCTGCGGATCGTAAACCGGCGGCGGTGGTGGCCGGCGATAGATCGGCTGGCCGCCATTGCGCTGCCAGTCCGGACCCTGCGCCCAGCGATCACGGTCGCGGTAGAAATCCCGGCCGCGATAGTTGCGGTCCCAGTAGTTGTCGAGATCGAAGGTGATTGTCGGGATGCCGAGCGGACGGTAATACTGCGGACCGACATAGATACGCCGCTGCTGGTATACCGCCTGAACGTAACGACCTGCGACCCAACCGCGACCGCCGTCAAACGAGACGTCGCACCAGGGAAGGTCTGCAAGGCAGCCGTTTATCCTGAGTGGAGCGCCGATCGGGATGAGCGTGACAGCCGGATAGGCAGTACTCGGTCCGGAACGCATGTTGACGTTCGCCGTCGAGAAGCCCGAGGCAGCCTCGGCGATCGCCGGCAAGGCCAACACGCTGCCCAGGGCTGCGGTGGCCAGAAGTAGTTTCCTCATGTGTCTCCTCCGTGGGACGTCTTGCAGCAATGATTCGAGGGGCTGCTTTCTCTCGTCTTGTAAGAATAGATGCATGAACGTAACTTGAACGCTGAATGGCACTACCATCTTGAAATGCGCCCCCTGCCAAACCATTTATTCTGAAGCCACATAGCGACGAAAAAGCCCGGGGAGCAACGCTCCTAGCGGCAGCGGCGGGACAGCGTTAACCTTTTGTTAACCTATCGCGCCCAGACTGTGTGCAAATCTGCTTTCGCTTTGACCACGGATGTACTGGCATTGTTTCGAAGCAGGTGACGAAAGGCCGGATCGTTCCGGCCTTTTTGTCGTTTTGGTGCATGTCGTATCCCGCTTTATTGTCCCGACAATCCAACCCCTGAATTGCCTCCCCCAAAACGAAACCGCCGCAGGCGGTGCTGCGGCGGGTTCAATGTGTATAAAAGGGTTAGGCGGCGACGCCCTGGTAGAAGCTTACATCTTCTTCGAGGCCAGGGTTACCGGGGTGACCTTGTCCGGGCTGGCTGGGACATAGCCTGCACCGATCGCAACGTTCAGCGACACATAGTCGGCTGCACTGGTCTGCACGGCAGCTGCAAGGCTTTCCTGTGCGGATGTGACCTGAAGCTGCGCAGTGATGACGTCGAGCAGCGACGATGCGCCATCCTTGTAGCTGGCAGTCGAAAGCTGCAGCGCTTCGCGGTAGGATTTGACCTGCGCACGGAGCGCCGAGATCGTCTGTGCATCGCGGGTAACGGCCGAAAGCGCGTTCTCGACATCCTCGACAGCCGACAAGACCGTGGACTTCCAGGAGAGGTAGGCTGCACGGGCGTTCGATTCGGCGATCTTGACATTGGCGCGCAACAGGCCGCCGTCGAAGATCGGCAGGTTGAGCGTCGGGCCGAATGACCAGGTGGTGAGGCCACCCTTCGTGCCGCCGGATTTGATGTAGGAAGGCGAGATCGAACCGCTCAGCGAAATGCTCGGATAGAGCTGCGCTTCGGCAACGCCGATTTGGGCTGTAGCTGCTGCCAGCTGACGTTCGGCCTTGCGGATATCGGGACGGTTGCGGACGAGATCGGCCGGAACGCCTGTTGTAACATTGCCACGGAAGACAGGCTGTCCGGTCGACGACTGCATTTCGGCAATGACGGTGGCCGAAGGGACGTTCAGCAGGGTAGCAATGTGATGCACCTGCTTGCGGAAGGCGATTTCGTTCGGCGGCAGCTCCGCGAGCGACGAGTTGACGAGGCCCTCGGCTTGAACGACGTCCAGACGTGATGCGGCGCCGGCCTGCAGCTGGAACTTCGTCAGTTCGAGCGTTTCGCGGCGGGACTTGAGGTTCTCGTTGGCGACGCCGATCAGCGCCTGATAGTAGCGGGCCGTGATGTAGCTGGTCACCAGATCCTGCAGATAGGCCAGACGGGTCACATCGACGGTGGCATAGGCTGCATCGAGCGTATCGAGTGCGCCTTCGCGGGCACGACGATATTGTCCGAACAGGTCGAGAAGCCAGGAGGCCGTCAATTCGCCGCTGCTGGTGTGCTGCGTCGCCTGCTCGGTACGGAGCTTGCCCTTCTGGCCGCTCACCGTCTGCGCCGCAGTGCCTGTCAAGCTGGGGAGACCCCCTGCGCCGGCAACCGTGACGTCGCCTTCATAAGCGACCGTGGCTTCGAGCGACGACAGGATGGAAACGTTCTGGGCGAGGCCTATGTTGACGAGGCCGTTGAGCTTGGTGTCATGGTAGTCCATCCACCACTTGCGGCTCGAAACGTCATCGTTCGACTTCGTGCCGCCTTCCGAGAATTTCGCCGGAAGAGGCATCACCGGCGGCTTATGATCTGGGCCGCTGACGCAACCTGCCAGGATAAGCAGCAGGGCAGGAGCAGCTGTACGAATGGAAACCATCACTTTATTTCCCACAATTCTAATTACTATCAGTGCGTTAACGAAGTTTTCATAACTCCGTGTCAATATCGTACACATTCACGGTCCGCAAACGGGTAGTCGAAAGTCGCGACAATCTAGCAACGGCGATTGCAAGATCACAGCCCCTCTGCCAGATTCTGAGGCGTGATTGATCACACAGAGGTGTGAAACCGCGTCTTGCAGGGACGAATTTTTTCAAGTGTTGCAAAAAGCATACCCTGTCCGTCGGTCGCCGCGACCGTTTCGGGTCGACTCGCGTTGCCATTTGGCTCGGACAATAACGGTCGCAAAATTGCAAGACCGTTCATGCTGATTTCGGAAAATAGCTGGCCAAGCTTGCGCGAACCCGTGCCAGCGGGCTCTCGCCACGATTGTCGGGGACAAAGCGTGTAGCCGTTATTGCCTCGTAGGCGGCGATGTAGACTTTTGAGGTCTGTTCCACCAATTCCAGAGGAATTTGAGGTATTTCGTCCCGATACGGGTCGCAGCGCTCGGCGACCCAGCTGCGGACGAAGTCCTTGTCGAAGCTTGCCGGGCGGCTGCCCTTCTCGAAGCTTTCCTGATAGCTGTCGGCAATCCAGTAGCGGCTGCTGTCCGGGGTGTGGATCTCGTCGGCAAGAATGATGGTGCCGGCCTCGTCTACCCCGAACTCGTATTTCGTATCGACCAGGATAAGACCGCGTTCCAGCGCCATCTGCTGGCCGCGTGCAAAGAGCGCAAAGGCATACTCTGACAGCGTCTTCCACTGCAGTTCGGTCAGCAATCCGCCCTCGATAATTTCGGTGGGCGTCAGCGGCGCGTCGTGACCGCCGTCGAATTCCTTGCTGGTGGGTGTGATGATCGGCTGCGGCAGGATCTGGTTGTCACGCATGCCGTCGGGCAGCGTCGTGCCATACATGGTTCGCTCGCCTTTCTTGTAGAGCGTCAGAATGGATGTGCCCGTGGTGCCTGCCAAGTAACCGCGAACAACAATCTCGACGGGGAGGATGTCCAGCCGCTTGCCGACGACGACGTTCGGATCGGGATAGGCAACAACGTGGTTGGGGCAGATGTCCTTGGTCGCCTCGAACCAGTAGCGCGCTGTCTCGGTCAGTACCTGACCTTTGTAGGGAATGCAGGTGAGGATACGGTCGAATGCACTCAGCCGGTCCGTGCTGATGATGATGCGGTTGCCGTCGGGCAAGTCGTAGTTTTCCCGCACCTTGCCGCGATAATAGTTCGGCAGTTCAGGAAAATGGGCTTCTGAAAGGATGCGCAAGGGGACCACCAATCGGCTGGGCATCCGGTTTCAGGATGCGCGTTGTCCGCCGATCCATAAATTGCCAGTCGCCGATGTCAACCGCGATCGCTGCGTTGCGGGCAGAACGACAGCCTCAGGACGAGGCCGGCCGCTGCCAGCCGCCGCCGTCTGCCGGCTCGAGGAGAGGCGTCGCCAGGACGCCGACAACCCGCTCTGTCCATTTCCGATCGAGCGCGCCGAGACGCTGCCGCCAGCGCTCCGACTGCAGCATCGCCGCGCCAATCACAACCGGTTCGACGCCGCATAAGGTCATCAGCTCGAGGCCGGCGGCGATCGAGGTTCCGCTGGAGATGACGTCGTCGACCAGGGCCACGCGCTTGCCTTCGATCAACGGCAGAAGGCGAGGGTCTATGAACAGGCGCTTCCGATCAGACGTGGTGATAGAAGACATATCCACCGAAAATTCGTCGCGGTACCAGAATTTTCGCGACGTCCCGAGCGGGACATACCTGCTGTGGCCGAGTTGGCGGGCGACGGCGGAGGCGAGCGTCAGTCCGAGGGTCGGCAGGCCGACGACGACATCGATGGCAAAGCCGGAAATCCGCTCGGCGAGCACCCTTGCCAACGCATCCTGCACGGCAAAGCTTGCCTGATTGATGATCAACGAGGCCAGTGCGTGGCGCCCGTCGGCAAGCACGCGGATCGGAAGGCTGATCCGGCCGCCATCGAAAGCGGCGCTGTAGCTGTCGTGGAAAGGCCCGGCGATCTCGGGGCCGGGCGGATCGATCTGCTGCCAGAAGTCTTCGGGCTGCATCATGGTCTAGCGTCTCCGGCCGGGTTCGCTGCGCTTTTCCATGCCGCTTGCCTGCCTCAGCCCTCTGACCTCCGTCTCCGTCAGCGCCCGCACATTGCCCTTGGAAAGATCTCCGAGTTGCAGATCCCCGAAACTGACGCGCACCAGCCGCAGGCAGGCAACGCCGAGAACATCGAGCATCCGGCGGATCTGGCGGTTGCGCCCCTGCCGCAGTTCGACCTCTATCCATGCATTGCGATCTCCATGGCGCAGCACCGTTGCCGAGCTCGCCGTCAGCCATTCACCGTCCGAGGTGACGCCGGAGATCATCCTCGCCAGCCGCGTTTCGTCCATCTGCTGGTCGATCTGCACATGGTAGGTTTTTGCGACATGGGTGATGGGGTCGAGCAGCGCCTGTGCCAGCACAGTATCGTTGGTAAAGAGCAGCAGCCCTTCGCTGGCCTTGTCGAGCCGGCCGACCGGTGAAAGATGCGGGACGTCGAAGGTCTTCAGGCAATCATAGACGGTCGGTCTGCCCTCGGGATCGTGGCGCGTGGTCACCAGGCCGCGCGGCTTGTTGAGCATGAGATAGACTTTCGTCTCTGCCACCACGGCGATTCCATCGACGGCAATCTGTGTGTGGTCGAGATCGACCCAGGCGGCGGTGTCTGTGACGGTGCCGCCGTCGACACTGACACGGCCTTCGGAAATCAGTGCTTCTGCCTGGGTTCGCGAACAATAGCCGAGCTTCGAAAGTGCCCGGGGTAGCGTCACCCTTTTGCCGTCCGTTGTCTCGCGATTTTTGCCGCCACGGTCATGTCGTTGCGGAGATTGCCTTTGGCTCACCGGTCCGTCCTGCACTTGGTATCTCTGCAGCCGGTTTGGCATGTCAGGCGGTTACATGCAAACGGTGCGGGCGGGCGGGGGCAGGGAAGCAACCACTCACATGGATCCCGTCCGCATCAGTGATGAATGAGAAAGCCTTCGAGGTCCTCGCGGCTTACCTCTACGCCGGCGGCGGCCAATGCCGGGTCCGGGTGGGAATAGATGAGGTTCGGAATGTCGGGAAGTTCGAGTGCCTGCCGCATGCTCATGATGCCGACTGCCCGGCTGATGCCCGCCTTCACGACGCTGACTTCGACGATACTTTCCGGTCTGGCAGTCTGCATGATTTCCTCCCGCACTTTTTTCTTATCGTTAGGCCCCGAATTGCGTTGTATAAGCCATCAGTAAATCATGTATTGCACTCAATACAAAGGCCTGCCGCATGGGCAGGCCTCGTTTTGGTCATTTATACCTTCCATTTACACCAAAGTCGGTTAGCGCCACCAGGTGCGCTGCGGTTCCGGCTGGGAAGCGCCCGCCAGCAGGTAGCCTGCGGCAAGACCGAGAAGGCCGACCACAACGAGCGCGGTGGTCGTCGCGGCTGCATGCTCCTTGGCGGCCTCTGCTGCGGCGGCGCTTTCAGCTTTAATCTGAGCTACGGCGTTTTTGGCCTTGGGTGCCGCGTCGTCGTACAGTTTCCCGGCCTTGTCGCGCAGGTCGCTATAGGCTTCCGAGCCCTGCGCTGCCACCAGCTTCTGAAGGCGGGTGATTTCCTGCTGCAGAGCGCTGATGTCCTTGCTCATGCCATTCTTGATGTCGTCAGTCGTGGTCGCCATGTTGGCCTCCGTTTATCCATAGGCCCCCTTAACAGCACGACGAGCGTTTTGGTTCCGTCTCTAGCCCGGTCCCATTTGGATTAAGAGACTGGATTTGGATCTTGCGCCGGATTTCAAGGTCGGTGATTTTTGACCATTTGGACAAGATTTGGTGTTTTGTGGTTTGCGTCTGGCAGTCCGAGGTGGCGTTGATTTTGGTGTGTTGATAAAAATGTTCTGAATAGTTGTTTGGAAACAGGCAGTTATAAATTTGTCAAAAAACTTTGGTGGGTGTGTGTTGACTACTTCGGGAGGTAGGGCCTATAAGCCGGTCACTGACGAGGGCGGCGGCGCTTCTGGCGACGAACTGCTTCGCTCTGTTGTTTCGAAAAG
>NZ_CP072141.1:0-155000 GCF_019355555.1 Rhizobium sp. L51/94 | reverse complement strand
GATCGGTAGGGGACTGCGGTCTTGCCGAGCACCGAACCGGCATCGTACTGGCCGCGCACAGCTTCCGATGGCTGGCACGGACGGATGGCTTCGACCACTTCCGCCTTTTTCGAACGGATGGAGGCGGCGTCGAAGGAGGTTGGCGGCTCCATTGCCACCATCGACAGCAAGGTAAAGAGATGGTTCGGGACCATGTCGCGCAGGGCGCCGGTGTTTTCGTAGAATTTGCCGCGCGTTTCGACCCCGACTGTCTCCGTCACGGTGATTTGCACCTGCTCGATGGCATCGCGGTTCCAGATGCGCTCGAAGAAGCCATTGGCAAAGCGGAAGGCCATGATGTTCTGCACCGTTTCCTTTCCGAGGAAATGGTCGATGCGGTAGATCTGATCCTCCTTCAGGACCTTCAGAATCTGCGCGTTCAGGGCCTGCGAAGAGGCGAGATCGTGGCCGAAGGGCTTTTCGATGACGACCCGTCTCCAGAACTTCGCCCCGCCATCCGATCCGTCAGATTGGGTCACGAGACCGGCCGCACCCAGCTGATCGATGACGGTTCCGAAAAACTGGCCGGCGACTGCCAGATAGAAGATGGCGTTGCCCTGGGTGTCATGGCCGGACTTGGCGGCATCCAGCGCCTTGCCGATCGCGGCATAAAGGTCCGGTTTGGTCAGGTCCCCCTGGATATAGACCATTTTCGACACCAGCGTCGCCCAGGCGGCCTCGTCGATGGCAGTAATGTCGAAATCCGAGGAGCGGTTGCCGATGAAAGTTTCGAGCATTTCGCGCAGGCGTTTGGCCCAGCTCTCGACGTTGCCATCGGCAAGATCGACGCCGATCAGGGCAAATTTGTCCGGCAGGGTCTTCGACAGCAGCAGGTTATAGAGTGCCGGAATGACCAGGCGGCGGGTCAGGTCGCCACCGGCGCCGAACAGGACCATGGCGCAGGGGTCGGCCGGCGCGGGTGTGGTGCGTGTCTCATCGGCCTTGGCGGCCAGTATCTCGGGCGCAGTTGCAGACATCGGCAATTCCTTGGGGATTGGAAATCGGAGGTGGCGGCTTCGTTGTGATCGTTTCGTCAAAGGCCTGCAAGACCTTTCCGGTGCCTGCATGGCATGCTTTGTAAAGCTGGCATTGTTGCGGCAGAGGTCAAGGCGATGTAGGCTCGAGGTCAAGGAACCTTTTGCCCTCTCGAGACCTTATCGGCGTGCCCACCCGGAATGAAAAGCGGCACGACGGTGCTTGCCTTCCCGCAGCCTGCCGACCGATATCCGGACATAAAACATGACAGATTTATCGATGCGGGCGATGGTCCGCACAAAAGATATCAGAGGAAGATCATGACCAAGAACAATGCATCCTCAGCAGCTCTCGCAACCCCTACCGATCTCGGCCGTAATGACAAGACCAAGGTCGCCGATGCGCTGAACGGCATCCTCGCGGACACCTTCGCGCTGTATATGAAGACCAAGAATTTCCACTGGCATATGTCAGGCCCGCATTTCCGCGATTATCACCTGATGCTCGACGAGCAGGCTGCCCAGATCATCGGCACGACCGACGATATCGCAGAGCGCGTCCGCAAGATCGGCGCGACCACGCTGCGCTCTGTCGGCGACATCGCGCGTCACCAGTCGATCTCGGACAACGACGCCGAGTTCGTTGGGCCGGTCGCGATGCTGAAGGAGCTGCATGCCGACAATCTCTCGCTGGTGGAAGCGCTGCGCCAGGCCAAGGAACTTGCCGACGACGCCAAGGACAACGGCACCAGCGGCGTCATCGACACCTGGACGGATTTTGCCGAGCGTCGCGCCTGGTTCCTGTTCGAAGCAACCCGCGGCGAGAACTGATCGGGGGCATCCGGGACGGCCGGCAATTTGGCCGCTTCCCGATTACCGTAAAGCACATGCGCGCCCGGCAACAAAGCCGGGCGTTTTACGTTGGAAGGGCTGTATAGCAGATCTTTCCGTTATTGTTTCACAGGTCTCCGCGTCATCAAACTATCGGATAGCAGAGCTGCTTCAGTCGTGCGGAAGCTGGAACAGGTGGCGGATGCGGGTTGCGAGCGATCCGCCCTGTGCACCATTGCCGATGGTGCCGCCCCCGGCGAACAGGTGTTTTTCGGCATCGATGCGCTGCGACATGATCTGGCCGAGCTCTTCGGCAATCATCGGCCTGTCTTTCAGCAAGGGCGACAGCTGTTCCTGGCCGAGTTCGTAGATGACGACGAATGTCAGCGCCCGGATGCTGCCGACTTCGTTGGCTCCCATCAATACGCCACCTTCGCCGAAGCAGTCGCCGGGCGCGAGCCGGGTCAGCTCTATCTCGCGACCGTCCTCGCTGCGCGTGATGCTGACGACGCCGGTGCGCACGATCATCAATGCCGTCAGCTGGCTGTCCTGGGCGGCGATGACAGTGTCCTTGCGATAGGTTCGCCGGGTCATCTGGCCTGCAAGGGCCTCCTTTTCCTCGGATGTCAACGGCGCAAACAGCGGGATATTGCTGAGCAGGCTGAGCGGAGTGCTAATCTTGCGGACCTTGTCCGTATCCGCCAAGGCCTCCGCATCGCCGTAGATGCCGCTGCCCACCGGCGGCGCCATCCTGTAGCCGGAGGATTTGACGTGGCGGTAAATCAGGTCGAAGATCTCGTTCTTGGCCGTTGTCGTCATGGCGATGTTCTTGACGCTGAAGGAGAGGCCGAGCTGTACGGCCTGGCTGTCCAGGGCATCTATGGAAACCGACGGTGCCGGGTTTGCGAGGATCGAATTGCTGCTGAGCAGGACATTCCGCATGACCTCTGCCATGAACTTGGGGGCCGTCGTGGGTACCAGGCGAACCGTGATGGTGACGCCGTGCTGTTCATCCGGGCTCGACAGGTTTGTCAGTCGCGCCTTTGCCAGCGCGCTGTTCGGAATGACGATCAGGCCGTTGGTGCCGTTTAAAAGGTAGGTGGCCCGCCAGTTGGTCTCGATCACCTTTCCCTGCATCCCGTCGTCGAGCACCACCCAGTCACCGACCGAATAGGGTCGGCCGAGGTTGAGCGCGATGCCTGAAAACAGGTCGTTCAGCGTGCTCTGCAGCGCGAGGCCGAGGATGATGGCAAACACGCCCGACGTGGCGAGCAGCGTGCCGACGGGGACACCGAAGACGTCGGCGACAATTGAGAGACCGGCGCTCATATAGATGACGCCGACGACGAGGTCCTGCAGCAGCCGGCCCTCGCGTGGCTTGCGCTCGAAGATCAGAAACACGCGGACAAAGGCGACCAGCGTCCAGGCGCCATTGATCCACCAGACGATCTTGGCGAAGGTCGTGAAGATGCGCAGCGTTACCGAGGTTTCCAGCGTCGCCTTTTCATAGGGGACGATGTCGTTGTGGAGAAGCACTACTGTCAACAGGATGAACAGTGCGATCTGCGCGACTAGACGCCAGACCTGCCGGCGGCGCAGCAGGATACGGCTGACAACAAAACCGACGATCATGACGAAGCAGAACTGAACGACCGGATTGGCGATATCTTCGAACGTCATAAGGGACCAATCGTCTACGCGGAGAGAACGAGGTGCGCAGCCGAGGCTGAGCGGGCGTTACAGTCGCACGAACGCCGGCTCAGTTCCATCCCTGACGCCATGCGAACGTCGACGATGACTTACCCGATGTGCGACTTGAACTTGCAGCGCAGGCCATCATCTTATAGCTGTCATCCGATATTGATATCCGGCTTCCGGGCGCATTTCGCGGCGTCCTCCAAACACTCGAGGAAATTTCATGACCCAGGCATTCGACATCAAGGGCGACCTTCTGATCGGCGCCGATTCCACCGGCGACAATAGAACCGTGCGCGCCATCAATCCTGCCACCGGCGAAAACATGGAACCGGCCTTCGCCGTCGCCTCCGTTGCCGATGTCGACCGTGCCTGCGATCTCGCCGCTGCCGCCCTCGACACCTACCGCGCCGTGAGCCTAGAAGACCGCGCCGTCTTCCTCGAAACCATCGCCGCCAATATCCTCGAGATCGGCGACCAGCTGCTCGAGCGCGCCCATGCCGAAACCGGCCTGCCGCTCGCCCGCCTCACCGGCGAGCGCGGCCGCACCGTCGGCCAGTTGCGCCTCTTCGCGTCGGTTGTCCGTGCCGGCGAGTGGCTCGACCTGCGCGTCGATCCGGCCCTGCCTGATCGCCAGCCGCTGCCGCGCCCGGACCTGCGCCTGCGCCAGATCCCGCTCGGCCCGGTCGCCGTGTTCGGCGCCAGCAACTTTCCGCTCGCCTTCTCGGTCGCCGGCGGTGACACGGCGTCGGCGCTGGCTGCCGGTTGCCCTGTTGTCGTCAAGGGCCACCTTGCCCACCCGGGCACGGGCGAACTGGTCGGCCGCGCCATCCGCGCCGCCGTTGCCTCCTGCGGCCTGCCGGAGGGCGTGTTCTCGCTGGTCACCGGCGCCAATGAAACCGGTGCTGCGCTCGTGAAGAACCCGCACATCAAGGCGGTCGGCTTTACCGGTTCGCGTGCCGGTGGCCTGGCGCTTGCAGCCATTGCCGCTGCCCGTCCCGAGCCTATCCCGGTCTATGCCGAAATGAGCAGCGTCAACCCGGTCTATCTGTTCCCGGCAGCGCTTGCCGCCCGCGCTGAAGCGCTCGGCAAGGCTTTCGTCGGCTCCCTGACCATGGGTGCCGGCCAGTTCTGCACCAACCCGGGCCTGATGTTTGCGGTCGACGGCCCCGACCTCGACACCTTCATCGCTGCTGCCACCGGTACGCTTACCGAAAGCGTACCTGCCCCGATGCTGACCCCCGGCATCCACGCTGCCTATGACAAGGGCGTCGCTGCCTTTGCCGGCAACGAGGCCGTCAAGACGGTCGCCCAGGGCAAGCCTGCCGAAGGCGCCAACCGCAGCCCGGCGATCTTCTTCGAGACCGACGCCGAGCACTTCATGGCAGACGAAAGCCTCGGTAACGAAGTCTTCGGTGCTGCCAGCCTGCTTGTCCATTGCAAGGACGTGGCGCAGATGGTGGCTATTGCCGAGAAGCTGGAAGGCCAGCTGACGGCAACGCTGCATCTCGACCCCGCCGACCATGACGATGCGCGCAAGCTGCTGCCGGTGCTCGAGCGCAAGGTTGGTCGCATTCTCGCCAATGGATGGCCAACGGGCGTCGAAGTCAGCCATGCCATGGTGCATGGCGGCCCGTTCCCGGCCACCTCGGACAGCCGCACCACCTCGGTCGGCACCATGGCCATCCGCCGCTACCTGCGCCCGGTCTCCTACCAGGACCTCCCGGACAGCCTGCTGCCGCCGGAACTCAGCAACGACGGCGTGAAGACGCTGCCGCACCTTCTCGACGGCGTGCGCGCCGGGAAGTAACCTTGGGCTCACTGTGAATATGAAGGCCGCTGTCTGAAAGGACGGCGGCTTTTTTGTTCTGGGGCTTGGCTGGTTGCGGGCGAGATCGTCTCTGGGGCTTCACCCCCCTCTGCCCTGTCGGGCATCTCCCCCACAAGGGGGGAGATTGGCTGGAGCGCCATTGCCTGCCCAACTGGCTTCGACATCGCAGAATTCCTGAGGTCACTGTTTCGGATAGCCGGCGCGACGACTTGATCTCCCCCCTTGTAGGGGAGATGTCGGCCAGGCCGACAGAGGGGGTGCTGCATCCATTGGACGGCGTCCGCATCGGTAGTGAGCGCTCGGGCTCACGGTGAATGGGCTTTTTTGTCACGAGCGCGGGGCGTCCTCCCTGCGGAAAACCGTGGCGGGTCTACCTCGGTAATTGTCCAGGAGACCATCTGATTTTACTGTCTGCCCATGACATGATGCGCGTCCGCGCTAAATGCGTTGCGACATGGTCCTGTCCGGAGTTTCGTGTGCCTAGAACCTTTTCGGTCATAGTCGCTTTCGCCGCAACGGTTTCGGCCGCACAGCAACCCATGCCTCTCACTGCCGATCAGCTCATCGGCATCTGCGAATCCTCAACTGTTGTCGAGGCCTCGAAGAAAGGTGATGTGTTGGGCTGGCAACCGGTGGAGGACAAGGCTTGGAAGAAGAGCTTCGAGAACTACAACGGCGGATCGGTCGACGTTGTCGGCTGGCGGCGCGGCGCAAAAGATAGCGACGGCCTCCTATCGTTCTGGATTTCGACAGGACCGGTTTCGACCCGAATGTGCTCGTTTTATGCATCAGGTGACGGAGCAGCGCTGCTCAGCGCCTTTTTTTCCCATTTCGGCAAGCCCTCCAAGCTCGACAAATTCGAGCTCGGTCTCATCGCCGACTGGGAGCGAGCGGGGGATGTTGTCGAACTCAACCAGACCGGTAATCTCTTGTCGGTCAGCTACACAGCTCGCAAATAAGATACCAGCGTCCGGTTCGTCGACGGCATGAATCCTGCCGCTCGTGCCGGCTCTGTCTCTTGTGCTTTGCGGTCTCATCCCGTTTGAAAGATGGGAGCGACGCGGGTAGAGGAAGCAGTCTCCGAAGCCAGCTTGGTCCCCGCAAAACGCCGCCTCCCTTTCGGAAGACGGCGCTGATCATGCCATAGCCTATGTGGCTTAGCTGCGGGGCAGCATGCCTTCGACGTCGGCGGCTGCGTCGTCGAGGGCTTCCTTGGGTTCGGCTGAACCGTCGACGATGCGCGACAGGTTATCGACGATGGTCTGGGTGACCTTGACGCCGTTGGAGCCGGGGAAGGCGTACCAGGGGATCATCAGGGACATCTGGTTGAGGCCGGCCTGGAACAGCGGGTTCTGCTTGTAGAACTGGCCGAGATATTTGTCGGACTTGGCGGCCAGTTCGTTGTTCGGAACGTAGCCGGTGCCGGGAACGACGACCGAGGCGCCGTAGGGGCCGGCGGCAAACTTGGCGAACTTCCAGGCGGCTTCCTGCTTGACCGGGTCCTTGGCGAGAATGACGACGGCGTTGCCGCCGGTCGGCAGGTGGCCCTTTGCCGGATCGAGCAGCGGCAGCTTGGCGGTGCGCAGGTCGAACTTGGTGCCGACATTCTTGATGGTATTGCGCAGTGCGCCGGTCGTCTGGAACTCGAAGCCCACCTTGCCGGCGGCGAAGGCCTGTTCTCCGGCGGACTTGGTGAAGACGGGGAGGCCGCCTTCCTTGACCATGCGCTGCAGGGTTTCGGCAGCCTTCAGGCCTTCAGGACCGTTGAACGCGACCTTGGTCTCGTCGGCATTCAGCATCGTGCCGCCGTTGCCGAACAGCAGTGCGGAGAACATCCAGTCGTCGCCCTGCCAGCGGAAATCGATACCATCGACGCCGTTGCCGAGCGCCTTGATCTTGCCGCCTAGAGCAATGACTTCGTCCCAGGTGGTCGGTGGGACGTCGGGATTACCGCCGGCAGCCTTCACCAGGTCGGCATTGTAGTACATGATCGGGGTTGAGGTGGCGAAGGCGAGGCCGAGCTGTTTGCCGTTGACCTGGGCGAGCTTCAGGATCGTGTCCGAGAAGCCTTCCTCGGCCATGTTGCCGTCCTTCTTGATCAGCGGCCCGAGGTCGAGGGCAACGTTGCGCTCGGAGATCATCCGGAGCCGGTTGAGGCCGATGAAGGTGACATCTGGCATGGCGTCAGTACCGGCCTGGCGCAGGATCGTCTGGATGCCGTCTTCGTAGGTGGCCGACGGGCTGGCAAACTGGATCTTGATGTCAGGATTTTCTTCCATGAACTTCTTCGAGATCGTGTCCATCACGTCCTTGAAGAAGCCGGGCATGGGGTAATGCACCGTCAGCGTGGTTTCGGCATAGGCCGGCACCGACACGGCCATCGCGATGGCAGCGGCGGCAACGAGCTTGGTGAAGTGTTTCATCGAGCGTTCTCCTGTTTGACGACCGGTCAGCCTTTGAGACCGGTCATGGTAATTCCCTCGACGAAGCGCTTTTGCGCGAGCAGGAAGGCGGCAACGAGGGGAAGGGTTATGACCATGGTGGCGGCCATCAGCGCGCCGTAATCGTCGCCGGCTTCGGCGGCGCGGAAATACATCAGGCCGAGCGGCGGCGTGGCAAAGCTCTGCTTGCTGATGACAATCAGCGGCCAGTAGAGATCGTTCCAGTGGGCAACCACCGAGAAGATCGCGAAGGCGGTGACGGCCGGCCAGGCATTTGGCACGATGACCCGGGCAACGATGCCGATCTCCGACATGCCGTCAAGACGGGCGGCATGGATCAGGTCGTCCGGCATGGCGCGGAAGAACTGCAGGAACATGAAGATCGCAAAGACCGAGATCGAGAACGGCGCCACCAACGCGGTGTAGCTATTGAGCAGCGAGGCGCTGTCGAAGGCGACGTAGAGCGGCAGGGCCGTCGCGTGGATCGGCACCAGCAGCCCGAGCATGACCATCGCCATCATCAGTTTTGCAGCGCGGAACTTGAGTTTGGCCATGGCATAGGCGCAGGGGATTGCGACGATGACCTGGAAAAAGAAGATCAGGCCGCAGACGAGGACGCCGTTCCACAACAGCGTGCCCATCGGCACCCGGCTGAAGGCCTTGGTGAAGTTGGCAACGTAATAGAATGTCTGCGGTATCAGCGACAGCGCCGAGGTGAAGATCTCGCTCTGCGTCTTGCCGGCCGCCGACAGCATGAAGATGTAGGGCGACAGGAAGACCAGCGCGCCGAGCGACAGCACTGTCAGGCGGATGGCGCGGCCGGTGGTGAAGGTGGCTGTGCTCATGAGTAGTGCACCCGCTTGTCGAGGACGTTGTACTGCAGGAAGGTGAGCACCATCAGGATGACGAGGAAGACGACGGTCATCGCCGAGGCGTAGCCGACATGCAGGTAGACGAATCCCTCGTGATAGATGGTGAAGAGCAGGACTTCCGACGCCCTGTTTGGGCCGCCGTCGGTCAGCGTCTGGACCGTCTCGAATACCTTGACGGCATTGATGATGCTGATGGTGGTAACGAACAGCGTCGTCGGCGCCAGCATCGGCCAGGTGACAAGCCGGAACCGATCAATCGCCGAGCGTGCGCCGTCGACTTCGGCGGCGGCATAGAGTTCGCGCGGGATGGCGGTAAGGCCGGCCAGAAACAGCACCATGTTAAAGCCGACCGACTGCCAGACGCCGATGATCGACAGGCTGTAGAGCACGGTGCCGGCCGATCCCAGCCAGTTCGGTCCCGGGATGCCGACCATCGCCAGCATGGCATTGATAGGGCCGATGGTGGGGTGGAACAGATATTGCCAGACGGTCGCCATGGCGACGATCAGCGAGGCGACCGGCAGGAAATAGGCGGTGCGGAAGAAACTGCGCGCCGTCGTCTCGCTCTCGATCAGAAGCGCTACGCCAAGGCCGAGGATGATGGAGACCGGCGCGACGATGGCCGTGTAGACCGTCGTATTCCACAACGACTTCTTGAAGGTGCGGTCGCTGAAGAGGTGGGCGTAGTTGTCCAGGCCGACAAACCGGAACTTGTCGATGCCGAGTTCGAAATTGGTAAAGCCGAGACCGATGACGGCAATCACCGGCAAGAGCACGAAGACGACCATCAAGACGATGGCCGGCGAGGCGAGCAGCCAGGCGGTGCGCGCTTCGTTGCGGGCGTGGATGTCGGCCGTCCTCTTTGCGGGAACGGCGTCGAAGGCGATGCTAGCCATGGGCGTGCTCCCGCACCGCGTCGACGCTGACGTGAGCGGCGGCGAGGCGTTTTCCATCAGCAGCAAAGACCATTGCCCGGTCGGGCGAGAGGATCATGCCCACCGGCTTGCCGACGGCAATGCCGGATGCTTCGGCCGGCGTCAGCTTGGCGATCATGATTTCACCGATGGCGTCGAGCTTGCAGTAGACGATGACCTCGGAGCCGAGGAATTCGACGCGCTCGACACGGGCGGAAAGCGCATCCTTGCCGACGTCCGACAGGCGCACGAACTCGGGGCGAATGCCGATGGTGACGTCGGTGCCATCGACGTGGCTGTCGGCGAGCGTCATGCGGATGCCGCCGAACGAGACGATGCCGTTCTCGGCCAGCGCCGGAACCAGGTTGATGCGTGGCTGGCCGACGAAGCGGGCAACGTCGACATGGGCCGGGTCGTCATAGATGACCTGCGGCGTGGCAAGCTGCAGCAGGTTGCCGCCGATCATGACGGCGACGCGGTCGGCCATAGACAGGGCCTCGGCCTGGTCGTGGGTGACGTAGACCGTCGGCACGCCGGCGCGACGGTGGAGATCGACGATCTCGCCGCGGGCATGGACGCGCAGGTTTGCATCGAGGTTGGACAGCGGCTCATCCATCAGGAAGACGCTCGGCTGGCGGACCATGGCACGGGCCAGCGCGACGCGTTGCCTTTGGCCGCCGGACATCTGGCCGGGCTTGCGATCGAGCAGGTGGTCGATCTTCAGCGAACGCGCCATTTCGGCGACGTCGCCCTGGATCGTCTTCCGGATGCTGCGCTGGCCGGGCATGAAATTGCCGATGAGGGGCAGGCGCTGGCTGCTAGACAGCCGGCGCATGGCAAGCGGCACCGCGATGTTCTGGCCAGCGGTCAGGTGGGGATAGAGGGCATAGGACTGGAAGACCATCGCAATGTTGCGGTCGGCCGCCGCCGTCCCGGACATTTCCTTGCCGCCGATGACGATCTCGCCGCTGTCGGCATGATCGAGGCCGGCAAGGATGCGCAGCAGCGTGCTCTTGCCGCAGCCGGAAGGGCCGACCAGCGCGATGAACTCGCCCGGCTCGACCTCGAGGCTGACGCCCTTGAGGATGGCGTTGTCACCGAAGGACTTGGTAATGCCGGAAAGGGAAAGCGCGCTCATTGGGCCGCATCCCGGACGACCTTGTGGGCTGCCTGGGGATAGACCTCCTCAACGACATCGTCGAGGAAATAGGCGGTCATGCCGGGAACCGCGACAAGCTCGGTGGTGACGTCATCGGCAAACGTGTGGATAGCGGCGCCGACAAAGCGTTCGCCGGGCATTTCGCGTTCCATCTTGTCGAGGATGAAGGCGGCCGGTGGCGCCCAGACGGTGGAGGTGGTCTTGAAGCCGCCCTTCCAGGCCCAGTGCAGGTGACCGCTGCCAAACAGCGCAACATCATGGGCGGCGATCAAATCGTAGAGGCGCTGACGCTGGTTCGGCCGGACGCTCCAGTAACCGGTGTCGCCCTCGTCCGGCGTGTCTACGAAGAGCGGCTTGTGGGCGAAGATCGCGACGCGGCGGTCGCCCCGGCTGGCAAGCGTTGTTTCCAGCCATTCGAACTGGGCTTCGTCCTCGCCATCCTCAAAGCCCATCAACTGGCTGTTGAGACCGATCAGGCGCCAATTGCCTCGATCTTCAACCCAGCGGTCGGGGCCGACGAGGCGCCGCCAGCGGGCCAGCCGCTCGGCATTGACGGGCTGGGCCGAACCCGGGAGATGGCCGACATCATGATTGCCGGGGACAATCAGCATCGGCACGGCAACCTGCCGCATCAGATCCATCGAGAAGACGAGGTCCTCGTCCTTGTCGGCGCCGTCGACGCTGAGGTCGCCGGTGTGGATCACGAGATCGGCGCCGCTGTCGTTGATCCAGCGTGCCAGTGGTTCCCAGTTACCGTTGAAATGCGGCTTTCCGGGGCTGACATGGGTGTCGGTAATCTGGATGATTTTCATGCGGCGTCTCCGAAATAAAGATGGAAGCGCCTTCGGTAAGCGGCGCTCCAGAGGAGGCCGGCGCTTCTTGCCGCTCTCTCTAGTGCTCGCTCATGTCAGTTGAATAACAGCCACACGGCCATTTAGAGTTTCGCCGGATTGTCGCAAAATGTCTTGCGAGTGGCTCCCCGGATCGCTTTCCGGGAAGCTCGGATCGCTCGCTGTCAGGTCTCGATGCCGACCGGCTGACTGGCATTAATCCGGCTGTAAACTGGCATCGGCGCGAGCTTGCTTCCGTCCTTTACGATGTAAACCGGGACGGATTTGGCGGCGGGCACCTTGCTCTTTTCGGCATGTTGCCAGAGCGGTATCAAGGAGTTGCACTCGGGATAATACGCGCCGCAGCACCCTTCAGGGATGCTGTGTGGGACGGCGCGCAGGCCATCCAGCCGGCGGACGATATTGTCATCGGTAGCGGTGACCAACGACACAGTGTCGTCCTTGGCGATGCCGAGCCTCTGCATGTCCGCCACGTTGAGGAATATCACCATGCGGGTGCCTTCGACGCCGCGAAAGCGGTCGCTATAGCCATAGACGGTCGTGTTGAACTGGTCGTTGCTGCGTAGCGTCATCAGCCGGAAAATGTCGGCGTGGTCTTCTGCGAAACTTGCCGACAGTGCGGTCGGCACTTTGAAATTTGCCTTGCCCGTGTCCGTCTGCCAGTCGCGCTCGCGGGCGGCGAGCGGTTTTTCAAAGCCGCCGGGGGTAAACAGCCGCTTGTTGAAATCCTTGAATATCTTCGGGTAGGTCGCCTCTATGGCGTCGCGGACCCTAGCGTAATCATTCACCCACTCGTCCCACGGGATGTCTGGATTGTCGGGCAGGGTGGCCTTGGCGATCCCGGCAACGATTTTCGTTTCGGAATAGAGCCCGGGCCCTGCCGGAGCGTGAAAACCTCTGGAGCCGTGGATGCAGGACGTGCTGTCCTCGACGCTGACAGCCTGAGGACCGCTTGCCTGCTCGTCGATCTCGGTTCTGCCAAGGCACGGCAGGAGGTAGGAGACGCTGCCGTTGAACAGCTGGCCACGGTTGAGCCGGGTGGCGATCTGCACTGTCAGGCGCATGGCCGGCCAGCGCTCCTCCATCACTTCCCGCTCCGGTACGGCGCGAAGGAAATTACCACCGAGCCCGATGAAGCCTTCGACATCGCCCTTGATGATCGACTGGCAAGCATCAACGGTTGTCAGTCCATCCTCGTAAGGCGGCTCGAAGTGGTAGAGTTCCTTCAGCCTGTCCAGCGGAACCAGCTTGGTCTTTTCCGAAATGCCGACCGTACGCTGGCCCTGGACATTCGAGTGGCCGCGTACTGGGCAGATGCCGGCGCCGGGCCGGCCGATATTGCCGCGCAGCAGAAGCAGGTTGACCAGCATCTGGACCGCCTGGACGCCGAGCTTGTGCTGGGTCAGTCCCATGCCGTAGATGCCGATGACGGATTTGGCGCGACTATAGGTATCCGCCGCCTGGACCATTGCGGCAATTGGCAGGCCTGATTCCCGAACGAGGACGTCCCAGTTCTGAGACCTGACGTAGTCGATGAATTCTCCGGCGCCGTGGGTGTGTTCTGCCAGAAATTCGCGGTCGAGGACGCCGTTCCCGCCGGATGCGAGGTCGGCGTCGTCTGTTGCCAGCAGTGCCTTGCAGATTCCGGTTATAGCAGCAATGTCGCCACCGGCCTTGACCTGGTGATACTGGCTGCTGATCTCGGTGGCATGGTTGGTGGCCATCTGGAGCGGGCTTTGCGGATTGACGAACCGCTCCAGCCCGCGTTCCTTCAGCGGATTGAAGGTGACGATCTCGGCGCCGCGCTTTACTGCTTCCTGCAGCTGGTGCAGCATGCGCGGCGCATTGGAGCCTGTATTGTGGCCGAAGAAAAAGAATGCTTCCGCCGTCTCGAAGTCGTCCAGCCGCACCGTTCCGACGGGAATCCCAATGCTCTCCGGAAGTGCGACAGAGGTGGATTCATGGCACATGTTGGAGCTGTCAGGCAGGTTGTTGGTGCCATAAACCCGAGCCATCAGCTGATACATGTAGGATGTTTCCAGCGAGGCCCGGCCGGAGGCGTAGAACACGACCTTGTTGGGATCGACTGCACGGATTGCCTTCAGCTCGCGGCCGATGGCTGAAAAGGCCTCGTCCCATGAGACGGGAACATAGTGGTCGCTCGCGGCATCGTAGCGCATCGGCTGCATCAGTCGGCCGGCATTTTCGAGATCATAGTCGCTCCAGCCGCGCAATTCGGTGACCGTGTGCTGCGCGAAGAAATCCGCGTCGGCGCGCGCGGCGGCCAGTTCCCAGAATGTCGCCTTGGCGCCATTTTCGCAGAACTCGGCCGGGTGAGGCTTGGCGGGCTTTGCCCAGGCGCAGCTGACGCAGGCAAAGCCATCGGCCTTGTTCTGCTTGGCGAGACCTGCAACGACGCTGAGCGGCTGGCCGTTTTCCCGCGCCTGATGGGCCAGCGATCTGACCGACCCCCATCCGCCGGCTGGAGCATCGTTCGGTTCGATTTTCGGAGTGTCGGACATTATCATCTCCCGCTTGCACAAGGCCGCGTTTCGTAACTTGCCTCGAGGCCATCAGTTCCACCGAGATGGAGGGTCCGCTGCAAGATTGGGGCGGCTCTTGCCAACCGGGCCGAAAGCTGGTGTGTCGCCGCCATGGCACGATCGAAAGGAAGCCGAGATGTCTGACCAGGAAAGCCGCATTACCCAGCTTGAGGAAGTTGTTGCCTACCAGGCAAAGACCATCGACGAACTCTCCGACCAGCTGACGGCGCAGTGGAAGGTGGTCGAGGAAACCCGCTACAAGCTCGAACGTCTGGTCGAGCGTTTCATGACGCTCGACGAAGAAACTGCCGAGGCGCCGGCCAACGCGAAACCGCCGCACTATTGATCCCCGTATTGCCGAGGCCTCGCCTGGATAGCGGTCACATTTCTGTGTCTCACGCGGCTTTGTGTAACAAAACCACGGCCGCGTTCGTATCTGCTGTATGATGAATAAAACCGGGAGGACCAGAATGCAGACGAGACGCGCATTGCTGATGACTGTGGCGACCGGTGCGGCGGTGTTTTCCGCGCGGAGCTGGAACGGATCGCTGGGGACTGCTGCTGCCGCAACGTTTCCCATAACCCATACCGATGCGCAATGGCACAAGCTTTTGACCGCAGAACAATACGAGGTTCTGCGCAACGAGGGCACGGAACGCCCCTTCACCAGCCCGCTGCTCGAAGAACACCGTAAGGGAAGATTTGCCTGCGCCGGTTGCGAACTACCCCTGTTTTCCTCGGAGACTAAGTTCGAGAGCGGCACGGGCTGGCCCAGTTTCTGGCAACCGTTGCCAAAAGCCGTCGGGTCCGTCAAGGATACGTCCTACGGCATGGTCCGCAACGCCGTGCATTGTGCCCGTTGCGGCAGCCATATCGGCCATGTCTTCAACGACGGCCCCAAGCCGACCGGCCTTCGCTACTGCATGAACGGCATCGCCATGACGTTCCAGGCATCATCTGCGTGACGCACCTCTTGAAACGCCAATTCCGCCCAGCATTTGGGCTCAGACTTCAGGCCTACGCATTCACCTCCGGCTAACGGGAGATCTTCCATGACGATGACTTTGAAATATTCCATGCGCGAAGCCTTGTCCCGATATGGCCGACGGGCCGGCACCGCTGTTGCGGTCCTTCTGGTCGGCGGCACTGTGCTGCATTTCACACCTTCCCAGGCCGGCGAAGCCCGAGAGATTCCGAAAGCCACTATCGACGCAGCGCCGGGTTCCGGCACCGAGACAATCGCGCTCGCCGGGGGCTGTTTCTGGGGCGTGCAGGGCGTCTTCCAGCATGTCGACGGCGTCGTCAGCGCGGTGTCCGGTTATGCCGGTGGCGCGAAGAATACCGCTGAATACGAGACTGTCAGCACCGGCAGCACGGGCCATGCCGAGACCGTGAAGGTGGTCTTCGATCCGCACAAGATCAGCCTCGGCCATCTGCTGCAGATCTACTTCTCCGTCGCCCACGATCCAACGGAATTGAACCGCCAGGGGCCAGACAGCGGCACCCAGTACCGCTCGGCAATCTTTCCGACCACGCCTGAACAGGCGCGCGTCGCCAAGGCCTATATCGATCAACTGAACAAGGCACACGTTTTCGGTGAGGCTGTCGTCACGAAGATCGAGCCGGGAAAGAGCTTCTATCCGGCCGAGACTTATCATCAGAATTTCCTGACGACCCACCCGACATATCCCTACATCGCCATCAACGACATACCGAAAATCGATGACCTGAAGCGCATGTTCCCCAAGGACTATCGTGCCGAACCGGTACTGGTGACCGCCAGCAACTGATCGAAGGCCACCGCTCCGTCAGGTAACAACTGGCGGAGCGATCCTCAGTCTTTAGGTCTGGGGGGGTAGGTTTGGCGGATATTTATCCGAGGTCTCGTGTATATCCGATATTGCAGTCTGGCGGCATTGCCTCCCGTGTGAGGCGACAAATGGGCGCATACCCCCAGTGCACCGTTTGTGCCAATATCGGTTAGGCAGCCTATCTTTATCCGGTAAGGGTGGTGTACAGGCAGCCCCAACAGAGCATCCACCATGATCGTCCGCGAGCGCCCGGGGCTACTCCCGCTATTCTTCATCATGCGTGGATCGATCGTTCCCCGCATCTTGCCGCAGATCATCGTGATTTTCGTTATGTCCTGCCTCATCACCTGGGGCCATCACGAGCGACCGGGCATGATCCTGTCGGTCAGCGGCGTGCCGTTCGCCGTGCTCGGCACAGCGCTTTCGGTGTTTCTGTCGTTCCGCAACAACGCCTGCTATCAACGCTGGTGGGAGGCGCGGCACAGCTGGGGACAACTGGTCTACGCGGCACGGACGTTTTCGCGCCAGACCTTGCTGCTGGAAGCCTTGCACGGCGAGGAGGGGCGGCGGGTCAGGCGTAGCCTGCTGACGCTGGCCATGGCCATGCCACATGCGCTTGTCCAGCATCTTCGGCCGGAGGGCGACCAGAGCAAGGTCGAGCGGCTATTGCCGGACGATGTCCAGCCCCTCTATCACGCTGCATCGAACAGGCCTGAAATGCTGATGCGGCTGATGTCGGCCGATCTGGCAAGAATGCGGGCGAGCGACCGGATAACAGATATCCAGTACCAGATGCTCGACAGGACAATCACCGACATGGCAATTGTGCCGGCGACCTGCGAGCGCATCCGAAACACGCCGTTGCCGTTTGCCTACACGCTGCTGGTTCATCGCACGGCCTATCTGTTTTGCTTCCTAATGCCGTTCGGTTCGGTCGACGTGCTCGGCTGGGGAACGCCGTTTGCGGCGGCGGTCATCGCCTACACCTTCTTCGGCCTCGATGCGCTCGGTGACGAGCTCGAAAATCCGTTCAGCAAGGAGGCGAATGCTTTGCCGATCGGTGCGCTTGCCGATGCTATCGAGCACAATCTGCGAGAAGCCATGGGCGAGACGGATCTGCCACCGCTGCCGACGCCCACCAATTTCGTGCTGATGTAAGCCGCATTGCGATTTTTTTTGATCGTGCCGGGAATAAGTTCGCATCGGTGTCCGTATACTGGGTCATGGAACGCAACGGACGCACATTCGATGTCTTGGCACAGCTCTCATCCCTGAGACGCTACGCCCGTTCGCTGGTGCGCAACGCCGACGATGCGGAAGACCTCGTGCATGATGCCTTGCTGCGGGCCTATGAGCGCAAGTCGACCTTCCGTCGCGGCGCAAACCTGCGCTCCTGGCTTCTCTCCATCGTCCATAACGCCCATATCGACCGCCTGCGTCGGGACCGGTCGATGGCGCGGCGCCATGATGGCGCGGCCGTCGAGATGGAGCAGTCGCTGGCGGCCGGCCAGGAGCATGCCGTCCGGCTGTCGCAGGTGCGTGACGCCTTCTTCAGGCTTCCGGAAGAACAGCGTGCGGCGCTGCATCTCGTTGCCATCGAGGACATGTCCTACAACGAGGCCGCAGCGACGCTCGGCATACCTGTCGGCACGCTGATGTCGCGAATTTCGCGGGCGCGCGCCCAGTTGAGGGATTTCGAGGACAAGGCGCCGGCTGCGTCGCATCTGCGTGTTATCGGAGGGAACGATCATGACGTCAGTTGATCCGATCATCGACGCCGATCTCGATGCCTATGTCGACGGCGAACTGGATGTATCGCGGCGCATAGCGGTGGAATCCTACCTGTCGGAACATCCGGCAACGGCTGCCAAGGTCATGGCCGACTTAAGCCTGCGCGGCGAATTGCGGCTGGCACTGGCGACGGAGGCCGTAACCGGCGGGGTGCAGACCCGCGAGGCCGCCCGTCGTCTGGAGCGTGGGCTTGCCTACGGTCGCGTATTGCAGTCATTGCAGCGCATTGCTGCCGTTGCCGTTCTGGTGGCATCGGGCTGGGTGGCACACAATTCGTTCGGCGCTTTCTCGGCCACCGAGGTCTCGGCATCCGTGCCGCCGCCGGCTTTCGTCGACGATGCGGTTGCGGCTTTCCGCACCTCGGCATTGAGGGCGCAGGTCGCCTCGCAGCCGAAGTCGGCCAACTACAATCCGGATGATATCCGGGCGGCAACCGCAATCGTCATGCCGACGTTGCCGGCCGACTGGAAGGTGGCCGATGCCGAAATCTATCCGTCGGCCTTCGGACCGAGCATCGAAGTTACCGTCGATGCGAATGGCAAGCGGCTGTCGCTGTTTGCAGTCCGGCCAGGCAGTTTTGCCGTCGCCAAGGTCGACCACATCGCCCTCGACGGCGTGCAGGCATCCTACTGGCAGATCGGCGATGTCGCCTACGCGCTGGTTGCCGATGCCGCCGCCAACAATCTCGACGGGGAGGCCGAGCGGCTTTCCCGGACACTCTATTAACGCAATCAAGGAGACAGATCATGAATCCGATCAATCCCCGCTCCGGTTTCGGCGTTAACGCCGGCACCCAGGCGCTGTTCGACGAAGGACTGCGCAAGCATATGCTGCGCATCTACAACTATATGGCTATCGGTCTGGTCGTGACGGGGCTCGTTGCCTTCGTCGTCGGCACGACGCCGGCGCTCTATGTGCCGATCTTCTCGTCGCCCCTGAAGTGGGTCGTCATGCTGGCACCGATCGGCTTCGTGCTGTTTTTCTCGTTCAAGATCCAGTCGATGTCCGCCAGCGGCGCGCAGGCCATGTTCTGGGCCTTCTGCGCAGTCATGGGACTATCGCTCGCCTCGGTGTTCCTGGTGTTCACCGGCGCCAGTATCGCCCGCACCTTCTTCATCGCAGCCACCATGTTCGGCGCGACAAGTCTCTATGGCTACACGACGAAGCGGGATCTCGCCAATTTCGGCTCGTTCCTGATGATGGGCCTGATTGGCGTCGTGATCGCCAGCGTCGTCAACATCTTCCTCGGCTCGACTGTCCTGCAGTTTGCCGTGTCCGTGATCGGTATCGCCGTCTTCGTCGGCCTGACCGCCTGGGATACGCAGAACATCAAGGAACAGTATGCCGAGAACTATGACCAGGAATCGCAGCAGAAAATGGCTGTGATGGGCGCCCTGTCGCTCTACCTGAACTTCGTCAACATCTTCCAGCTGTTGCTCAACTTTACGGGCGACCGCGAGTAACAGCTCCTCCTGGTGGGGCCAGGAGTGAGCGGGCGCCCGTCGATCTGTCATGGGATCGGCGGGCGCATTGCGTTTGGGGTTAGGCTCGCTCGTCCAGCCGGTCCTGCAGCATGCTCCACGGCAGCAGCGCATTGGGCGCGTGCTTCAGGAGAGCATGGAACGGTATCGGTGCCGGCGGTCCGAAGGGGATCGCAAGATCACGGGCATCTGCACCTGTTGCCCAGGCGGCAAGCTCCTTGCCCATCGCCGTCGTCATGGCGATGCCGCGTCCGTTGCAGGCAAAGCCGGCGATCAGTCCGGGTCCGAGATCGACCAGATGCGGCAGGAAATCCGGTTCGACAGCAGCCAGACCGGACCAGCTGAATTCCAGCGGCGGTAGATCGGGGAGCCCGAGCTTTTCGGCCATGCGTCGATGGATTGTTGCTGGCACACGGGCGTCGGCGCCAGGGCCGAAGATGTGCATACCGCCCGAAATCAGCCGATTGTCGGCATCGAAGCGGAAGGTGAAGAGGTTGCGCCTGGTATCGGAAACACACTGATTTGCCGGCAGGAGCCGCTGGCGGATTGCGGCCGGCAGCGGATGTGTGGCGACCTGGAATACCTTCAATGGAAAATAGGTGCGGGCGAGTTCCGGATTGAGCCGTCCGCCGTAGGCATTTGTCGCGACCACGACCTTGCCGGCGCGCAGGCTGCCCGTCGGCGTCTGCAGCAGCCAACCGTCCGCTGCTCGGCCAATGGCTGAGACGGGCGAGCGCTCGAAGATACGGGCGCCAGCCGCTTCCGCAGCGTCGGCAAGGCCGCGCGCATATTCGACGGGATTGAGCACGCCCCCGGATTTGTCGGTCCAGCCGCCGAAATAGCCGTCTGCACCGGTCACGTCGCGGATCGTCTGTCGGTCCATGACTTCCGCCGGGCGTCCGCGGGCCTGCCATTGCGCGGCGCGGGACTGTACTTTTTCGAGGGCGTTAGCGGAATGGGCAGGCTGGATCCAGCCGCTCTGCTGCGCGGCGCACTCGATTGCGTGGCGGCGGATCAGCTCGAAGACCAGGTCGCCGCTGCCCGCTGCCAAATCTACCAGGCGCTTTCCGCGCTCGGGGCCCAGTTGCTGGATGACGTTATCCGGGTCCACCTTGGCAAAGTTTGGAACCACGAAGCCGGCGTTGCGACCGGTGGCACCCCAGGCGATGATACCGGCCTCCAGCAGTATCACCGAAAGACCTTTTTCTGCCGCATGCAACGCAGTCGACAGGCCGGAGAAGCCGCCGCCGACGATGGCGAGGTCAGCATCGAGCGGGCCTTGGAGTTGCGGCCGGTGCCGCCGGTTGCGGCCGACGACGTGCCAGAGGGACGGCGCGTCCGGCGATGCGGTGTCTGCTTTGCTCACGAGGCGGCACCATTCTGGTCGGGCATGGCCGGCGGCTGCTTCTTGCCGAACCAGCGCAAGCGGCGCGGCATGTTGCCGAGGATGCCGTTAGGGCGCACCAGCAGGATGACGCAGAGCATGACGCCGATGGCGACGATCTGCAGCGAGGCGGCGCGGGCCTGCTGGTCGGTCGGGAAGGCTGCGCTGGTCAGCGCGCCGGAGCCCGCCCAGATCGCCCAGACGAGGACGCTGCCGAGGATGGCGCCTTTGTTGCTGCCGGAACCACCGACGATCAGCATGGTCCAGACCTGGAAAGTCAGCGTCGGCATGTAGTTGTCTGGCGCGATGAAGCCGATGAAATGTGCCTGCACGGCGCCGGCCAGCCCCATGATGGCGCCGCCGACGGCAAAGGCCTGGACGCGGTAGAAGCGGGCGCTCTTGCCGAGCGAGATGGCGGCCCGCTCGTCTTCGCGCAGGGCCTTCAGCACGCGCCCCCATGGACTGCGGGCAAGGTGCTCCAGTGCCAGATAGGTAATGAGCGTGACTCCGGCGACGACGGCGAGGTTGGAGAAGTTGAAGAGCACGGGCGTTTCGGCAAGTGCTGCGAAGGGGCGAGGGATGAAGCCGATGCCGAACGGGCCGCCGGTCAGTTTCTGCGCATTCAAAGCTACCAGTTGCACGACCACGGCGACACCGAAGGTGGTGATGGCAAGGTAGTCAGATTTCAGCCGCAGCGTGGCGACGCCGGTGATGGCGGCAGCCAGGGCGGTGACGATCATGGCGCCGAGCCAGCCGACGACAATCGGCATGTCGAAGCCGCCGAAGCGGCCGACGGTATCGGGTGTCGTCAGCAGCGCCGAGGTATAGGCGCCGATGGCGACAAAACCGGCGAGGCCGACGTTGAAAAGGCCGGTCAGCCCCCATTGCAGATTGAGGCCGAGGGTGATCAGCGAGAAGATCAGCGCCGTCGTCAGGAAGAAGGCGCCATAGCCAAGAATGTCCATCATCTCTCTCTCACTCCGAAGAGGCCGATCGGCCGGACCAGCAGCACCGCCATCAGGATGACGAAGGAGACCGCCGCGCGCCATTCTGCGCCGATCAACTGGACGGCGCCGGCTTCCGTCAGGCCGATGATCAGACCGCCGAGCACAGCGCCGGGCACGCTGCCGATACCGCCGAGAATGGCTGCGGCAAACATCGGCAGCATCATGTCGAAGCCCATCAGCGGCCGGATCTGCACGAGAATGCCGATCATGACGCCGGCCATGCAGGCAAGCGCCCCGCCGACCAACCATGTCACGCGCACCACCTTGGCGACGTCGATGCCGACGACGCGGGCGAGCGCCGGGTTCTGACTGACGGCCTGCATCGAGCGACCGATCTGCGTGCGGGTCATCAGCAGGTGTACCGCCAGCACCAGAAATGCTGTCAGCAGCAGCAGCACGATCTGGTCGGGCGTGATGCGGATGCCGAACCCGACCGGCATGGCGATCTGGATCGAGCGGCTGAAATAGGCCGGACGCGAGGTGAAGATGAACTCCAGCAGGCTGCGCAGCGCCATGGAGGCGCCGAAACTGGCCATCACGACGATGATTGTCTGGCCTTTTGCCCGCAGCCGCGCAAACAGGATCTTGTCGAGCAGCAGCGCCATCAGCCCGGTAAAAGCCATGCCGATGACCACTGCAACGATCAGCGGCCAGCCGAAGGAAAACGGACCGATCGGTGCGATCTTGCCGAACATCGCACCGATGGCGCTGACTGCGGTCAGGGTGGCGTAGGTGCCCCAGGCCATGAAGTCGCCATGGGCAAAGTTTGAGAAGCGCAGGATCGAATAGGTCAGCGTGACGCCGATGGCGCCGAGGCCGACCATCGAGCCTGTCAGCAATCCGTCGATGATGAATTGCAGGTTCATGCGGCACCTCCGGTCTCGGTCGGTCTGGCAGGCTGCGTCGGGCGCTGGCCCAGATAGAGTTCGGCCACGACGGGATCGTTCCAAAGCTCGGAGGCGATGCCTTCATGGTGGTCCTTGCCTTCGACCAGCACATAAGCGCGGTCGCCGATCGCCAGCGCCGCCTTGGCATTCTGCTCGACCAGCAGGATTGTGACGCCGGATTTGCGGATTTCGGTCAGCATCTGGAACACCATCGACACGAATTTCGGCGACAGACCAGCCGAGGGCTCGTCGAGGACGAGCACCTTGGGGTCGACGACCAGCGCGCGGGCAACGGCGAGCATCTGCCGCTGTCCGCCGGAAAGATTGCCGGCGGCGATCTTGCGATGGCGGGCAAGGTCCGGAAAGGCGGTGTACATCGCCTCTATGCGGGACGGGACGTCCCTCGGCTTCAGGATGCCGCAGGCGACCTTCAGGTTGTCGTCCACCGACATCTGCGGAAAGATATTTTCCGTCTGCGGCACGAAGGCAAGGCCGAGGCGGACCATCATGTGGGCCGGTGCCGCAGTGATATCCCGCCCGTCGAGAAGCACGGTGCCGGCGGCGATCGGCACGAGGCCGGCGACAGCCTTGATGAAGCTCGACTTGCCGGCGCCGTTGGGACCGAGCACGACGACGATCTCGCCCTTGTTGACGGTAATCGAGGCGCCACGGACGATCGGTACGCCGGGCTCGTAGCCGGCGACGAGATCGCGCACGAGGAGAACGGGTTCGCTCATGCCGCACCTCCGAGATAGGCTTCGATGACGCGGGGGTCGCGCGCCACTTCTTCCGCCGTGCCCTGGCAGAGCAGCTGGCCGCCAGCCATGACCAGTACGCGATTGCAGAGCCGGGTGACCATGTCGATATTGTGCTCGATCAGCAGGAAAGTGATACCGCGGGCGTTGATATCGCGGATGCGGTCGATGATGACTTCGAGCAGGGTGGCGTTGACGCCGGCCGCCGGTTCGTCGAGGAGGATGATGGCGGGATCCGCCATCATCACCCGGGCAAGTTCCAGAAGCTTGCGCTGGCCGCCGGAGAGTACGCGGGCGGGCTCGTGGGCCAGCCGCGTCAGCAGGACGAGATCGAGCAGCTCCATCGCTTTTTCGCGTGAGCGCTTCTCCTCGGCGACAACGCGCCATGGCACCAGGAAGTTGGCAAACAGTTTTTCGCCGGTCTGGTGCTGGGCGGCGAGCATGACGTTTTCGATCAGTGTCATGTTGGGGAGCGGGCGGGGGATCTGGAAGGTGCGGCCGAGGCCGCGACCGATGCGCCGGTGTGCGGATTCGCCGGAAACGACTGTGCCGTTCAGTCGGATTTCGCCGCTCGTCGGCAGGACGCTGCCGGAGAGAAGATCGAACATCGTCGTCTTGCCGGCGCCGTTCGGGCCGATCAGGCCAAGGATTTCGCCGTGCCGCACTTCGAAGGATACGTCGTTGACGGCGGCGATGCCGCCGAATCGGCGGACGATATTCCTCGCACTCAGAACAGGCTCCCGGGTATCCTCCCCCTGCCGTTCAGATGGTAAACTCATGGATCCCTCTGGCCGGGAACGATCGTTGTCGCACCCTGATTTTTTGATTTGTGATCACACTTGCATTGATCACGCTATTCAGCTTTAATTCGTTCTGCAAGTCAAAAACGGGATCGCAATGCAAAAGGCCTCAGCCGAAAAAAGCAATGATCTGATTGCCGCCCAACTGGCCCCGGTTGGCCGCGAAACCGTTCAGGACCGTGTCTATTCCGAGCTTCGCAGGGCGCTGATCGGCGGGCTTTTCGAGCCGAGCCAGGTGCTAACAATCCGCGGACTTGCCGATGCGCTTGTTACCAGCACCATGCCGGTGCGCGAGGCGCTCGGGCGGCTGATCACCGAAAAGGCGCTGGAGGCACTGCCCAATCGCTCGGTACGTGTCCCGCCGATCACGCTGGAGCGTATCGACGACCTCCTGCGCGCCCGTATCCTGATAGAGGGCGAGGCCATCGCGCTGGCCGCAAAACGCATGGGCCCGAAAGATATCACGGTCATCGAGGGCATGCTGCACGAATGGGACGAGATGCGCGCCCTGAAGCAGAAGAAGGACGTGGACCGCGAGGTCACGCTCAACCAGACATTCCATTTCGAGATATACCGGGCCTGCAGCTCGGCCGTGCTCATCCCCATGATCGAAAGCCTGTGGCTGCAATCGGGCCCCTGTATCCGGGTGGCGATCTATGCCTTCTCCGAAGCCGGCGAGGTCGATACCGCCCATTACCATCGCAGCATCGTCGCGGCATTGGCCGCCCAGGATGCCGACGCGGCACGGGCCGCGCTGGTCGCCGATATCAGCCGGCCCTTCACCTTTTTGCGCAACAAGCTGCAGACAGACGCAGCCAGGATTTGAGACCGATCATGAGCCAGAATGCAATCCACATCACCGAGCCCCGTTCCGGACTGTCCGTGATCGCGCCGCTGCTGGCCGGCAAGGCGCCCGAGAACGTTGCCTTCTTCATGCAATATCTGTCCGAGCCGCGCATCGTGCCCGGCATCCATGCGATGTGGACCGGCCCGGAAATCTCCTGCCCGATCCCGGCGGCTCATCTCGAGGGGGCCGCCTATGCAACTGCGCTGCCGGCCGAGAACGCTACGGTGACGCCGCAGCCGGGCGATATTGTGCTGAGTTACGTGCCGGCGCGCATGTGGGGCGGCAGCCCCAACGCCATTTTCGACATCGGCCTGTTCTACGGGCAGGGTGCGCGGTTGCTGTTCCCGATCGGCTGGCTGGCCGGCACCGTCATGGCGCAGGTGCGGCCGGAGGAGCGCGAGCATTTCGCTGCCGCCTGCGGCATCATCCGCCGCAACGGCGGCTGCGACGTCACCTTCGCGCTGACGGAGGTTTGAGGTGAGCGAAACCGACGACAGTTTCGAGCTTTACGACCTGCGCGTCGAGGCGGTCATCCCGGAGGGCAAGCCAATCTATTGCGGCGCCAGGGAGGGCGATTATTTCGAGCTGAAAGGCGAGATGCTGTCGATGCCTGCAGGCCAGGGATTTTCCATCTATTCGATTTCCGCCGTGCTGCCGCTCTTGGCCGCCAAGCAGCGGCCGACGCACCGGAACGACTGGATGACCTCGGATGCCGAAATCGCCTGTCCCGACCCGAACTGCGCTAGCCGGCTAAGGATCGTGCGCACGGGCAAGCGTCGTTTCAGCCATGCCGAGACGACGGCAGTGCCGCTGCCGGGTGACGAGGCCTGAATGATGGCGCGCGGCGCAGGAGCGATATCTGTCTTCTCCCCGTGGGGAGAAGATGCCCAAAGGGCAAATGAGGGGGAGCCCTTCGCGCTCCACCGTTCTACCAATTTGAAAGCTGCATGACATGACGAAAACCTTCGAACTTCGCCCCGGCTATGCCATTTCCCGCGTCATTCGCGGTGGCTGGCAGCTGGCCGGTGGCCATGGGGCGATCGATCGCGATCAGGCCGTGACCGACCTGATCGCCGCATACGATGCCGGTATCAGGACATACGACTGTGCCGACATCTACACCGGCGTCGAGGAACTGATCGGCGCTGCCCGGGACCGCCTGCGCAATGAGCGCGGGGCCGAGGCGGCGGCCGAGATGAAGGTTCACACCAAGCTGGTGCCCGATCTCGAGAAGCTCGGCAACATGAACCGCGATTATATCCGTGGCATCGTCGAGCAGTCGCTGCGGCGGTTGCGCACGGAGCGCCTGGATCTTGTGCAGTTCCACTGGTGGGATTACTCGCTTGACGGCTATCTCGATGCGCTGGGCTGGCTCAACGAATTGCACGGGGAGGGTAAGGTCCGTAATGTCGGCACTACGAATTTCGACACCCAGCATGTTGCCGAGATCCTGAAGGCGGGTATCCCGCTGGTCAGCCAGCAGCTGCAATATTCCGTCCTCGACCAGCGGCCGGCCAACAGCCTGACGGCGCTGGCTGCGGCGAATGATGTGAAATTCCTGTGCTACGGTTCGGTTGCCGGCGGTTTCCTCAGCGACAAGTGGCTGGGCCAGCCGGAGCCGGAGATGCCGCTCGAGAACCGGTCGCTGGTGAAATACAAGCTGATCATCGACGACTTCGGCGGCTGGGACCTGTTTCAATCGCTGCTTTCGACATTGAAGGTCATTGGCGACCGACATGGCGTCGATATCGCCACTGTCGCCAGCGCCTGGGTGCTGCGTCAGCCGCAGGTCGCAGCTGTCATCGTCGGTGCCCGCAATCAGGCGCATGCGCTGGCCAATGCCGGCATCATGGATATCGTGCTTTCGGCAGACGACATGGGGCAGATCGAAGCGATTATCGCTGAAAGCAAAGGCCCCCTCGGTGACGTCTACACGCTGGAACGCGACCGAAACGGCAGGCATGGCTCCATCATGCATTACAATCTCAACGCGGGGAAAGTATGAGCCAGGATCAGTCACTCTTCGAGTGTGCCCGCGCCGAGGTCATCGCCTTCCACGAATTCTTCGTCGGCTGGTACGATGCGGCGACGGCTGACCTGACGGATTTCGGACGCTGTGAGCAGGCGTTCGGAGACGGCTTCCAGATGATACCGCCGACCGGCCGCGTTTTCGACAGGGCGGCGACCATCGATCTGATCCGGGCCAATCGCGCCACCTTCCATGGTGATTTCTCGATCGACATCGAGGACATCCGCGCGGGCTTCCAGACTGACGATACTGTCGTCGTCACTTATGTCGAGGTGCAGTGCCGCAGGGGCGTCCGGTCCCGTCGGCAGGCGAGTGCCCTTTTTACCGCGAGTTCATCGGCGCCATCGGGCGTCCAATGGCGGCATCTGCAAGAAACCTGGTTGCAGACACCGGAGACCTGACAGGATTACTGCGTAAAAATAGAAGTCGTACCTAACAAGGGGAACAATCATGAAAAAGACGCTTCTTTCCGTAACCACCGCTCTCGGCCTGATCTCTGCCGCTGGCATCGCCAATGCCGCCGATTGCAAGATCACCGTCGGCCTCGTCATGGAACTGACCGGTCCTGCCGGCGAATACGGCCAGGCCGGCGCCAAGTCGGTCGAAATGGCCTTCCGCGACCTCAATGCTGCCGGCGGCGTGCGCGGCTGCGACCTCGTCACCGATACCCGCGACAGCCAGAGCCAGGGCAACGTCGCTGTCGATGCGGCAACGCAGCTAGTACAGGTGAAGAAGGTGCCCGTCATCATCGGCGGTATCATCTCGTCGGTGTCGATCCCGATCCTGACCTCGGTTACTGCTCCTGCGAAGGTTGTCCAGATTTCGCCTGCTTCCTCGTCGCCGACGCTGACGGCGCTCGGGCGCGATGGCAAGACCAACGGCATCTTCTTCCGGACGATCACCTCGGATGCACTGCAGGGCGTCGCCGCTGCTAAATACGCGGTCGACAAGGGCTTCAAGAAGCTCGCCATCATCCACGTCAACAGCGACTTCGGCGTCAACATGTCGGCCGAATTCTCGCGCGCCTACAAGGCGCTCGGCGGCACGATCATCTCCGACACGCCGTACAACGAGAAGCAGTCGAGCTATGCCTCCGAGGTCACCGCTGCCATGTCCGGCACCCCGGATGGCCTCTACCTGATCAGCACCCCGGTCGACGGCGCGACGATTGCCCGTACCTGGGTGTCGCAGGGCGGGGTGCAGAAATTCCTGCTCAACGACGGCATGAACAGCCCTGACTTCATCGAGTCTGTCGGCGCCGATTACCTGAAGGAAGCCTACGGCACGTCTTCCGGCACCAGCCCGACGGCCTCGACCGATTATTTCATGAAGAACTACAAGGATTTCTCGGGTATCGAGCCATCCAATCCGGCAGCCGACCGCTCCTATGATGCCGGTGCCATTGCCGGGCTTGCCATCGCCATTGCCGGCTCGGAAGATCCTGCCAAAATCAAGGACGCGATCTACAAGGCCGTCGATCCTTCGGGCACGCCTATCTATGCCGGCAAGGAAGAGTTCACCAAGGCACTCGGCCTGATCAAGGATGGCAAACCGATCCGCTACGAAGGCGTCATCGGTCCCGTCGCCTTCGACAAATACGGGGATATCACTGGCCCGTTCCGTCTCTGGAAGATTGCCGATGGCAAGGTCGCCACCGATGGTGAGATGTCGACGGACGACGTCAACAAGCTGCAGGCGACGCTGAACAAATAGTGCATTCGGCGCAGTGCAGTCACATCCGCCTTTACCAGGAGCCCCGCGAGCCAATCGGATCGCGGGGTTTTTTGTGCCTTGGAAAAGAAGCCGTGGCCGTTTTTGAAGTTTCATGCTGCCGCGGTCGTCTTTTGCGGGGAAAACCTTATATTGCCAATGGGGGAGCCTTTTAGGTTTTTCCGATCGATTGCCCTGGAGCGGCAGCCGCCGTCTCCCGACAACCAATCATAAGGAGCACCACATGAAGATCACACGCACGGGCTCGGCCCACTGGGCTGGCGGAATCAAGGATGGAAAAGGCGAGATCAGCACCCAGAGCGGCGCTCTGAAGGAGCATCCTTACGGATATGCCAGCCGTTTCGAAGGCGTTGCCGGCACCAATCCGGAAGAACTCATTGGTGCTGCCCATGCCGGTTGCTTCACGATGGCTCTTTCCGGCATCCTCGATGGCGCTGGCCTTAAAGCGACCAGCATGCAGACAACTGCCAGGGTCACCCTGGAAAGCGTCGAAGGCGGCTTCGGTATCACGGGTATCGCCCTGACGCTGGTTGCAAGCGTGCCCGGCACCGACGAGGCCAAGTTCAAGGAACTGGCTGAACAGGCGAAGGCCGGTTGCCCGTTATCAAAAGCGCTTGCCGCCGTGCCAATGACGCTCGACGTGCAGTTCTCCTAAGAAAAACTGCTGCCTGACATGCCGGACCAGCCAATGGTCCGGCATTTTTTATGCGTCGTGCGCTCCGAGCTCCGAGCTCCGAGCTCCGAGCTCCGAGCTCCGAGCTCCGCGCGCCTCGGCTATGAACTCCCGCACAGTGAAACCCGTGCCAGGTGCCTGGCAATGCGTTGACAAAGTATGACTTTCGATTTACGCCTGACGAAAATAGAATTTCGTCAGTCGTAAATCGAAAGTGCCTTATGAACGCCATCGCCGATTCCTCAGAGGTCAACCGCCAGGAGAATGTTGCGCGCATCCTCGATTGTGCCGAGCGGCTTTTCCGCCACTACGGCTATGCCAAGACAACGGTGGCCGACATCGCCAAGGATCTCGGCATGTCGACGGCAAACATCTATCGCTTCTTTAGCTCCAAGGTCGAAATCCACCAGGCGCTCTGCGGGCGGATGCTCGATACCGGTTATGAGCTCGCCCTTGGCGCGGCGCGCAAGCAGGCGAGTGCCGCCGACAGGCTGCGTGCTCTCGTCCATGGCCAGTACAAGCTCACTCTCGATACCATGCTCGACGAGGAGAAGGTTCATGAGATGGTCGTCGTCGCCATCGAGCGTGACTGGCATGTCATCGAAAAGCACATCGACCGCATCCACGACGTCATGGCTGGTATCATTTCCGAAGGGATCGCTGCCGGCGAGTTTGCCGAACAGGACCCCCACATCGCGTCGAAATGTCTTGGCGCAGCAACGGTTACCCTCTGTCACCCGCAGATGGTGGCGCAGTGCCTTGCCAAGGAGAACCGGGCGATGCCCGACGATCTCGTGGAATACGCCATTCGTGCCTTGAGATAATTTGCCTGCTGCCGTCCATCCGCCGTCGACCGAGGAGTGCGATCATGATTTCGCCCATCAAACTGCGCCTTTCATCCGCCTTTGTCCTCCTCATCGCTGCTGCCGTCATTTCCGGCTGCAACGAGAAGCAGGCCGAGACCAAGCCTGTCATTCGCCCTGTCAAGGTCGTCGAGATTGCCAAGGCGGAAACAACGCGGACACTGGATTATTCCGGCTCCGTGCGGGCCCGAACCGAGATGAACCTCGGCTTTCGCGTCAGCGGCAAGATCGTCGAGCGGCGCGTCGATATCGGTCAGCGGGTGAAGCCGGGCGATGTGCTGGCGAAAATCGATGCCACGGACTACGCATTGGCGGTCAAGCGCGCTGAGGCGGATCGTCTTTCCGCCGAGAAGCAGGTCCAGACCGCAACGCTTTCTCGCGATCGCGCCCAGCAGCTGTTCGATAAGAACGTCTCCTCGAAGTCGCAACTCGAGCAGGCACAGCTGGCTTACGACCAGGCCGTCGCAACGCGCGATTCGGCCATCTCGTCGCTCGACGAGGCCAAGAATCAGGTCGCCTATGCCAGTCTCGCATCGGATCTCAATGGCATCGTCACCGCCGTCAATGCCGATGTCGGCCAGGTGGTCAGCACTGGCACGCCGGTGATCACCGTTGCGGTCGACGGAGAGAAGGAAGTCGCTATTGCCGTGCCGGAAACCGATGTTGGCCAGTTCAGCGTCGGCAAGACGGTCAAGGCCCGTTTCTGGGCGAACGACGGCCTCGTGTTCGATGGCAAGGTGCGCGAGGTCTCCGGCAGCGCCGATACGCAATCGCGCACGTTCTCAGTCCGGATCAGCCTGCCGAACGACCCGCGCGTGCTTCTCGGGATGACTTCTACCGTCGAGGCGACAGCGGAAAACGCCGTGCCTTTCGTGTCCATACCGCTCAGTGCGCTGGCCGAGAAGGACGGACGCAAGGTCGTCTGGCTGGTCGACAGGACAACGGCCACCGTGCATGCGCAGGACGTCAGGCTTGCCGAGTTTACCGGGGTCGGCGTCCGGGTCTCCGATGGCCTGAAGGCCGGCGATCTCGTCGTCGCCGCTGGCACGCAGTTCATGGCCGAAAACATGCAGGTCAAGCTACCCGATGGCAGTGGACAGCAGGCCGCCGCCGCAGAGCCTGTGGACGCTGCTGCGTCTGCGGCCGTCATGCGCTGATCGCACTCGAAAGCGGATGAAGATGATGACCACACCCACTGAACAAAAGCAGCCATTCAATCTCTCGCGCTGGGCAATCGGCCATCCGAGTATCGCCCGCTTCCTGTTCGGGCTGATCATCATCGCCGGAGCCCTCGGCCTGACCCACATGGGCCAGAAGGAAGATCCCGACTTTACCTTCCGCGTCATGGTGGTGCAGGCCATCTGGCCCGGTGCGTCGATTGACGAGATGGAAGACCAGGTGGTCAACAAGATCGAGCGCAAACTGCAGGAGACGCCGCATCTCGACTGGGTAAAATCATACACCCGCGCCGGCAGCGCCATCATCACTGTCCAGGTCAAGGGCGACACCAACGCGGCCGAGGTGAACGACGCTTTCTATCAGGTGCGCAAGAAGGTCGGCGATATCCAGAGCGAGCTGCCGTCGGGCCTCCTCGGACCCTATTTCAACGATGAATTCGGCGACACCTTCATCACGCTCCATTCGATCAGCGGCACTGGCTACAGCTATCCGGAGCTGAAGAAGTTCGCCATCCAGGCGCGGGACATGCTGCTAACCGTGCCGGGCGTCGAAAAAGCGGTGATCATCGGCGACCAGCCCGAGAGAATCTACATCGACGTCTCGTCGAAGGCGCTGGCCGAGCGCGGACTGACGCTCGATACCCTTCGTGCTGCCGTCACGGGCCAGAACAGCGTCGATTCGGCCGGCTCCGTCGATACCGGCTTGAGGTCGGTGCGCATTTCCGTCGAGGGCGATGTCAGGAAGATCGAAGATATCCGTGAGTTGAGGTTGAAGGCCGGAGACCAGGTGACGCGTCTCGGCGACATTGCCACCGTCTATGCGGGGCTGCAGGACCCCTACACGGCCAAATTCAAATATAACGGCCATGAGAGCGTGCAGGTCGGCGTGGTCATGGCCAAGGGCTACAAAGTCACCGACGTCGGCCATTCCGTCGATGCCGTTTACCAGCGGTTCGAATCGTCGCTGCCGCTCGGCGTCGCCGTTGACCAGATCGCCAACCAGCCCGATGTCGTCACCGACGCGGTCAGCGAATTCATGCATGCGCTGGGCGAAGCGCTCGTCATCGTGCTGATCGTCTCCTTCGTGTCGATCGGCTGGCGCTCGGGTCTGGTGATTGCCATCGCCATTCCGCTGGTGCTGGCCGCGACCTTTGCCATCATGTACGAATTCGGCATCGACCTGCAGCGCATCTCACTGGGTGCGCTGATCATTGCGCTCGGTCTTCTGGTCGACGATGCCATGATCGTTGTCGAACTGATGGAGCGCAAGCTGGAGGAGGGCATGGTCAAGCTCGACGCCGCCAGCTTTGCCTATACATCAACCGCATTCCCGATGCTGACAGGAACGCTGATCACCACGGCAGGCTTCATCCCGGTCGGCTTTGCAGCGTCTACCGCCGGCGAGTATGTCCGCACCCTGTTCTATGTGGTCGGCATCGCGCTGGTGACATCCTGGTTCGTCGCCGTCTATTTTACACCGTGGCTCGGCTACATGATCCTCAAGCAGCGGCATCATGCGGGCAGCCATCACGACGTCTTCGATACCCGCTTCTACCGTCGCCTGCGCGGCACTGTCGGCTGGGCCGTGCGGCATCGGATCATCGTGCTGGCGTTGACGCTGCTGACCTTCGGCACCAGTCTCTGGGCCTTCCAGTTCATTCCGCAGAATTTCTTTCCGCAATCGTCGCGGCCTGAGATCCTTGTCGACCTCTGGCTGCCTGAGGGCACCAGCATCGCCGAGGTTGAAAAGCAGGCGGCGGCGCTGGAGGCCCGGATTGCCGACGACAAGGACAAGCGCTTTGTTGCCAGCTACATCGGCGAGGGCGCTCCGCGCTTTTTCCTGCCGCTCGACCAGCAGCTTATCAATCCGAACTTCGCGCAATTGCTCGTGCTTGCCAACGACGAACCCGCCCGCGAGCGGCTGATCATCAAGCTGCGCGGCATTCTCGCCGCCGACTTTCCGGACATCCGCGCCAAGGTCGACCGGCTGTTCCTCGGTCCGCCGACCGGATGGCCCGTGCAGATGCGCGTGCTTGGCCCCGACCGCCTCGAGGTTCGTCGTATCGCCGACCAGGTAAAGCAGCGTTTCGCCGCCGATCCCCGCATGGGTGCGATCCACGACGACTGGCTCGAGCCGGTGCCGGAAATGCGCCTGGTGATCGATCAGGATCGGGCACGGGCCCTCGGCGTCACGTCGCAGCGCATTCGCCAGGTACTGGCCGCTGCCGTCACGGGGGCCTCGCTCGGCGACTTCCGCGAAGGCGAAGAGACCGTGTCGATCGTGGCACGCGAGCCGGAAGCCAATCGGCATCTGCTGTCGGCGGTCAATTCCATCTCCGTGCCGAGCGATGCCGGCGGTTTCGTGCCGCTGTCGCAGGTGGCAAAGGTCGTGCCGACCATGACGCTGGGGCTGGAATGGCGCCGCGACCGCCTGCCGACGATCACGGTGCGGGCTACGCTGCCCGACGATGTGCAGGCAAACGACGTGACGACAAAACTCTACGCCGACCTGAAGCCGCTCCGCGACAGCCTGCCGCCCGGCTATCAGATCGAGGTGCAGGGTGGTACCGAGGATGCGGCGGAAAGCCAGGCCTCCATTGCCGCCAAGGCGCCGATCATGCTGCTCGTCATCGTCGTGCTCCTGATGATCCAGTTGCAGCACTTCGGCAAGGCGATGCTGGTGCTGGCGACTGGACCGCTCGGCATCATCGGGGCTGCGGCTGCGCTCCTGATCAGCGGTGCGCCGTTCGGGTTCGTTGCCATTCTCGGTGTCATCGCGCTGCTCGGTATCATCATCCGCAACTCGATCATCCTCATCGACCAGATCGACCAGGATATCGCTATGGGCATGGAGCGCCAGGAGGCGATCATCGGCTCGGCCGTGCGTCGTTTCCGGCCGATCATGCTGACCGCGCTCACCGCCGTACTGGCGCTGATCCCGATTTCGCGCGGCGTGTTCTGGGGCCCGCTCGCCTATGCGATGATGGGCGGTATCCTGGTGGCAACCGTCCTGACGATCATCGTCTTGCCCGCCGCCTACGCCCTGTTCTTTGGCAAGGAGCCGAAATTAAAGGCCGGCAAGAACGAGGCCGGGACGGTGGACGAACAGCAACATCCGATGCCGCCGGCAATGGCTGCGGAGTAGGCTTCGCTTGGTTTTAACAGCGTCTAGAAGCGTTGTTTTCCTCATGATTCGGCGAACCGGCGTGACATTGGGGACGGCGGCGGCCCGGTTAACCGGCGGGCAATCCTTTTGTGCTCTGCAGCAATTCTGCTTGCCGATTCGATATTGCGGCAATAAAGAGGGTCGGCATTGGTAAACGATGTCGCCAGCGGTCGAGCACGATCACCGGCGGCGAAGGAGAACTCCATGTCCAACCCCATCCATGACACACCGTCCGCCCAGCTCGCCGATGTCGGAACGCGAATTCGCATTACGCGCGGCTCATTCGGCTACAGCGTCGACGATCTGGCCGAGACAGTTGGACTGACAGTTGACGAAATCGTCGCCATAGAGGCCGGCACCGACACTGATCCGCTCAAAATCAAGCGAATTGCATCTGCCCTGAAGATCGACTTGCCGGACGCCTGATACTTTCAGGCGCCTGATGTGACCGCGTCAATGTGACGACGATATGGGCGCCTTGTTTTCTACCCTACCTCAAGCCGGACTGCGGCCTTATGCCGGTACGGAGTAGGCGCGGAGAAATGTACGCACGGCGTTGCGGGCTGCTCGCGCCACATCTTCATCTTCGGGAATGCCGCCGAACAAGGTTGTCGTCTGCAAGTCTGCATGGATGAGCGCCAGAAATTGCCGGGCCGCGAGGTCTGCATCGTCGATATCCAGTAGACCCGCTTTGGCGATGCGCGTGAAAAGCCCAGAGACGGCCTCGGCCGGCAAGCCCGAGCCCTTTTGGCGCCACGTCGCGAACAGCTGCGGATACCGCTCGCCTTCGGATTGCAGCAGCTTGTGCATAAAACGGCCATCGCGGTTGCAGAGGCAGTTGCGCACCAACAGGGACACCAACGCAGTCATTTCCGCCTCTATGTCGGCTGGCATGTCTGGAAAGGTGGCGATCGTCGATGAAAGCGCCTCTACGGTGCGCGCCGTGATGTCTTCGACGATCGCGACAAAGAGTGCTTCCTTGTCGCGGTAGTGGTTGTAGATCGTCTGGCGCGACACACCCGCCTGCTCGGCGATTTCATCGATGCAGGCGCCGGAAAAACCTTCGCGGCAGAAAACCTCTGTTGCAGCCGTGAGAACGGAGACCCGCTTGGTCGAAAGCCCACGCCGGACGTCTGAAATGGTTTGCGGTGGTGCAGTTCGCGCATTTGTCATGATCGGAGAGTAAGTCGCATTGACGTTTTAGACAAGTCTGTCTAATTTGACACCAGTGTCCAAAATGTGACCGGCCTGTACCGCATCCGGCATCTGTTACCGCGCTTCCAGCGAAAGCGGCCCCTATCCAATTTTCGAGAGTATTCGCCCCATGACACCCTTCTTTCGCATCGCGCTGATTCTTGGCCTTTTGTCAGCAATCGGGCCTTTTGCCATCGACATGTACCTGCCGGCGCTGCCATCCATTGGCCATGACCTCGGTGCGCCGGACAATCTGGTTCAGATGAGCCTGCTTGCCTTCTTCATTCCCTTCGCTGCATTTCAACTGCTCTACGGTCCGCTGGCTGACATGTACGGCCGCAAGGCGCCACTTTATATCGGCATCGGTCTGTTTGCCGTCGCCAGCATCGGCTGCGCTCTGGCTACCAATATCGAAATGCTGATCGCCTTCCGCTTCCTTCAGGGCATCGGCGGCGCCGCCGGCATGGTGGTGCCACGGGCGGTTGTCCGCGACATGCATGTCGGTGTGGAGGCAGCGCGGCTTATGTCTCTGCTGATGCTGGTGTTCAGCATATCGCCAATCCTGGCGCCCCTGACCGGCAGCGCGGTCATTGCCTTCTTCGGCTGGCGCGGTGTCTTCTGGGCTGTGACCATCGCTGCCTTCATTGGCCTGGTCCTGCTCTCGACGCAGCTTTCCGAAACCCGCTCCAGAGAAGACCGCGCCGGCAGCAGTTTCCGCAGCGCGATGGCGGCCTATGTCTATCTGCTCGGAGATCGGACGTTCATGACGCTGTCCCTCATCGGCAGTTTCGGCATTTCCAGCTTCCTGGTCTATCTCGCCAACTCGCCCTTCGTGCTGATCAACCACTATGGACTGACACCGACCGAATACAGCTTTGCCTTCTCCGTCAACGCGGTGTCGTTCTTTGCTGTGTCGCAGCTGACGGGCCGGCTTGGCCAGCGTTATGGGCTTGTGCGTGTCATGCGCTTCGCCGTCACGGGCTTTGCTGCGTCGATGGTTGCTCTGGTCGCAGCGATGAGCCTCGGCTTCGAGCAACTTCCGGTGCTGGTCGTCCTTCTGTTCGTCGGATTTGGATTTCTCGGCCTTGTCATCCCGACGACGGCGGTGCTCGCACTCGAGGAGCATGGTGCCATCGCCGGCACGGCCTCGGCGCTGATGGGCACGCTGCAGTTCACCACCGGCGCGATTGCGATGGTGCTGGCCAGCCTGTTTGCCAACGGAACAGCCGTGCCGATGACGGTAGCCATCGCCTGCGCTGCAGTGACTGCATTCTTGCTTGCACAGCTGACGATGGGTCGACACGCCAGCGGCGTCAAAGCGGCCGCCGAATAGCAGGCTTTTAAGCGCCTTTCTGCAAATGCCCGCACGGATGTCGTGCGGGCTTTTGGCTTTCTCCTACTGGTCCATGACAATCTGCAGCTTGACGTCGCTGGGCCGGCCTTCTGCGGCGCGCTCGAAAGCCTGAATGGATTGTTCGAAGCCGAAAGTCTCGGAAATCAGCGGTTTCAGGTCCACGCGTCCGGAGCCGATCAGGGCGATGGCACGGTCGTACTGGTGCGCATAGCGGAACACTGTCTCGATCCGCACCTCTTTGGTGGTGGCGATCGAGACGTCGATGGCAACAGGTGCAACCGGCAGGCCGACGGCAACGATTGCTCCACCCGGACGTGGCAGCTCCATGATGGTCTCCCAGGCCTTCGGTGAGCCGGAGCATTCGAACACGACATCCGCTCCCCAACCGTCGGTCAACAGGTTCAACGCGTCGAGCAGCTTCGTCTCGCGGATGTTGACGGGAATGATCCCCTGATACTGCGCAGCAATATCGAGCTTCGGCTGGGCGAGATCGGCGACGATGACGCGCGAGCAGCCACCGGCAAGCGCTGCAATTGCCACCATTGTCCCGATGGGGCCGGCGCCGAGCACGACGGCGGTGTCGCCGGGTGCGATGCGCGCCTTGCTTGCGGCCTGCATGCCGACGGCGAATGGCTCGACCATGGCACCTTCGGCAAACGAGACATTGTCGGGCAGCTTGAAGGTATAATTGGCCGGGTGCACCACATAGGGCGTCAGCACGCCATGGACCGGCGGGGTTGCCCAGAAGACGACGGCGGGATCGACATTATACATGCCAAGCCGGCTGGCGCGGGAATTGGCATCGGGAATGCCCGGTTCCATGCAGACGCGATCGCCGATCTTCAGGTGGGTCACGCCGGCGCCGATCTCGACCACCGTGCCAGCTGCCTCGTGTCCCAGCACCATCGGCGCAGTGACGATGAAGCCGCCAATCCGACCGTGGGTGTAGTAGTGGACATCGGAGCCGCAGACGCCGACCGTGTGGATCTTGATCTTCACCTGTCCGGCGCCGACTTCCTGAGGCAGGTCTATGTCGCGCAAGGCCAGTTCGTGCTGGCGCTCGAGAACCAGCGCACGCATCTTCGTCATCGTCTTCTCCTCCGTTGTCGATAGGGTCGTCGCTTCTGCCGCCAGGGTAGCGGAAGGGACGACATTGGAATGTCCGTTCGAGGCGACTATAGAAAGGGAAAGCGGTTTGTTCAAACGGGCGTTTGGGTTTTGCAATCTGTACTGACAGCGACCTTGCCCGGATAACAAAATTCAATGGCTTTGAACAACAAAGTGTGAGGGTGGCGGTCTCGCCGCCAGCTTGTTATGGAGCGGCCGAGTTCTTAACTGTGCCCTGCACGAAGCCCGCCTGATCGATTCGGATGGTTGCGTGATCTGAGCGCATCCGGCTCTGTCCACTTTCATTTACGCGTACCGAGGCCATTTATGTCCACCCTGCAGCCTCTTCCGGTTTATCTCATCAATATCGCTCGGGCGAAGGAGAGACTGCAGGAAGTTTGCTCTCGCGGCCGTGAACTCGGCATCGCCATAGAGCTTGTGGAGGGCGTCGACGGGTTGTTGGTGCCAGAGGCGCAATGGGTCGACGTCGACCAGAAGCGCTTCGGTAACCGTCATGGCAGGCGTATTCTTCCGGGCGAGTACGGCTGCTACCGAAGCCACCTGCTGGCGCTACGCCAGTTTATCGCAAGCGGCAACGAGGCGGCCGTGATCATCGAGGACGATATTGCGCTTGATGGTGAATTCATTGCGAGGGCATTGGCCGCCAGCCGTGCTGTTCCCGGCGCCGACATGATCAAGCTCGTCAATCACCGCTGGAAAGGCTTTCGTTTCCACGCCCGCAGCGAACGTGGTGACACTATCGGCCGCTGCCTGTTCGGACCACAGGGGTCTACGGCTTGCTATCTGGTGACGCGGCGCGGTGCAGAGAAAATAGCCCAGTCGCTCGCGGTCATGTCCTTGCCGTGGGACGTCGCCATCGAGCGAGGGTGGGATATGGATATTTCGGTTTTTTCCAGCAAGACCAATCTCGTCGGCTTCAACAAATCACGACGCGAAACGATGATCGGCCGTCGCCGGGACTACCGCGCGGCCAAGCTGTCTGCCTGGAAGCGCCTTCCGGCCCATCTTTTCCGCACCGTCGATTTCTTCCGGCGCCTCGCCTACGTGCTCGTCCCTCGGTCTAGGGCGCAGACGCGCTGGTACCAATCCGCTGCGGTGCCGACGCAGGCAGATAGTTAGGCGCTTTCACGCGGCCATCGACGCAATGTGTCTATCTGTGATGGATGAGGCGGCAATATCGTTTGGGGAAATGGTGCTGCTATGGGGATTTGAACCCCAGGCCTCTCCCTTACCAAGGGAGTGCTCTACCCCTGAGCTATAGCAGCATCGTGGCGCAGCGGATGCGCCGTATCGGGCGAGGCGGCTATTGCCATAGCTGATCGGCAAGCGCAAGCCGCAAAATCCAATCTTCTTGAAACAAGCACGGGAAAACGTCGGCGTGGCTTTTGAAATATCGTCATCTGCGCTATCAAGGCAGACATGAACGAAGACGAACAAAGTAGTGGTGGCGGCACGAGTGCCACGGTCGCAGATGGCCCCTTGCTTAAACCGCAGCAGCCCTTGCTCAGCGAAGCGGATCGGCGGCGGGCGAGGGCGGCTGCCAAGCTGAAGGAGAATCTTTCTCGCCGCAAGCAGCAGGTGCGCGCACGCCGCGCCGGCGAGGCTGACGAGACGGATGGCCTGCCTGCCGCAAAAATGGACGAATTGTAATGATTAGGTCTTACACGCCGCAAACGAATTGAAGCGGCGACCGATTTCCTTTAAACACCACCTTCCTCTGCAAGGCATCAAGATTTCAGAAAGGCGGGTTCGCCCGTAATCGCACATGGATCGTATCAGGATTGTCGGCGGCAATGAGCTCAATGGCGTCATTCCGATTTCCGGCGCCAAGAATGCCGCATTGCCGCTGATGATTGCGTCGCTCCTGACGAGCGACACGCTGACGCTCGAAAACGTGCCTCACCTGGCCGATGTCGAACTGCTGCTGCGCATTCTCGGCAACCACGGCGTCGACGTCTCGGTCAACGGCCGGCGCGAGCGTCAGGACGACGCCTATTCCCGCACGATCCATTTCACCTGCCGGACGATCGTCGATACCACTGCCCATTACGAGCTGGTCTCGAAGATGCGCGCCAGCTTCTGGGTGCTCGGGCCGCTGCTCGCCCGCGAAGGCCAGGCACGCGTATCGCTGCCGGGCGGCTGCACCATCGGCACGCGGCCGGTCGACTTGTTTATCGAATCCCTGCAGGCGCTCGGCGCCAACATGGATATCGATGCCGGCTACATCAACGCCACTGCGCCGAAGGGCGGCCTGATCGGTGCCAAGTACACATTCCCGAAGGTATCCGTCGGCGCTACTCATGTGATGATGATGGCGGCAACGCTTGCGCGCGGCACCACGGTCATCGGCAATGCCGCCCGCGAGCCTGAGGTCGTCGATCTCGCCAACTGCCTTATCGCCATGGGCGCCAAGATTTCCGGCGCCGGCACCTCGACCATCACCATCGATGGCGTCACATCACTCTCTGGCGCCCGCCACCGCGTGCTGCCAGACCGTATCGAGACCGGCACCTATGCCATGGCTGTTGCGATGGCCGGCGGCGACGTGACGCTTGAAAATACCGATATGTCGCTGCTCGAGACGGCGCTTGAAACCTTGCGTCGCGCCGGCGCTGAGATCACGCCGACCAACAACGGCATGCGCGTGCGCCGCAATGGCGGCGGCATCCGGCCGGTCGATATCGTCACGGACCCTTTCCCGGGCTTCCCGACCGACCTGCAGGCGCAATTCATGGCGCTGATGACGCGGGCTTCCGGCACGGCGCACATCACGGAGACGATTTTCGAAAACCGCTTCATGCACGTTCAAGAGCTTGCCCGTCTCGGCGCAAGGATCTCGCTGTCCGGCCAGACGGCGAAGATCGAGGGTGTCGAGCGGCTGCGCGGGGCGCCTGTCATGGCGACGGACCTTCGTGCCTCCGTGTCGCTGGTGATTGCCGGGCTTGCCGCAGAAGGCGAAACCGTCGTTTCGCGCGTCTACCATCTCGACCGTGGCTTCGAGCGGCTGGAAGAGAAGCTGACGCGCTGCGGCGCCATCGTCGAACGGCTCAGCGAATAGGCCCTGAAAGCGTTGCCGGGAGCCGCATCTGCCGTTGCGTCCAAGCCCCAGGCACCCTATCTCGGGGTGGAACGGGCCGCCGGATGTGGCGGCTGACGATGTGGGGAACTAAGGCATGGCAGATCTGAAGCTTGTGGCGCTCGATGGCGAAGACCTGGCGGTTGTTTCTGCCCATATGCAGGACGCCGTCTTCAAGGTCGGCGACATGGCCTATGAGCCGCGCGGCCTGCAGTTTTCCCTGACGGCAAACCGCTTCGACTGGGAAAAGGCAGATGGCAAGGCCAAGGGCTATCAGCGCCATCGCGCGGCGCTCGTGTTCAAGCGGGTGCTGGCCGTGCGGACGCTGGGCATCGACCGCCGCAGGCGCGAGACGGTGCTTTCGCTTCTGGCCATTCGCTTCGAGCAGAAGGGCGAAGGGCCGGATGGCACGATCGAACTGACGCTTGCCGGCAATGCTACGCTGGCGCTCGACGTGGAATGCATCGAAGTGCAGCTGGCCGATATCGGCGGCGCATGGGAAACGGCCAAGAAACCGACGCACCCCGACGACGCCGCCTGAGTGGCAGAGACTGGTTCTTGCCGCTGCGGCGGTTTTTGAAAGCAAAGGATATCGGCATTGGCGATCTGGCTTGAGCAGGCGGCGGAAGGTTTCGAGGCGCAGTTCGCGGCATTCCTGACCACGAAGCGGGAAGTGTCCGAGGATGTGAACGCTGTCGTCCGCGATATCATCGCCGACGTTCGGGCGCGTGGCGACGTTGCGTTGATAGAATATTCCGTCCGCTTCGACGGTATCGATTTCGATGCGACGCCGATGCGGGTGACTTTTGAGGAAATCGATGCTGCCATCGCGCAGGTGCCATCGGAAGTGCTGGGCGCGCTGAAGGTTGCCGCCGTGCGCATCGAGTCGCACCATCGCCGCCAGTTGCCGCGCGATGACAGCTACGAGGACGAACTGGGTGTCGTGCTCGGCTCGCGCTGGACGGCGATCGAGGCGGTCGGCATCTATGTGCCCGGCGGTACGGCAAGCTACCCGAGTTCGGTGCTGATGAATGCCATCCCGGCCAAGGTCGCCGGTGTCGAGCGTGTCGTCATGGTGGTGCCGGCAAAGGAGGGCGTCGTCAATCCCGCCGTGCTGGCCGCTGCCCGCATGGCCGGTGTCGAGGAAATCTACCGCGTCGGCGGCGCGCAGGCAGTCGCGGCGCTCGCCTATGGCACCGAGACGATTGCGCCGGTGGCGAAAGTCACCGGGCCGGGCAACGCCTATGTGGCGGCCGCCAAGCGCCATGTGTTCGGGACTGTCGGCATCGACATGATTGCCGGTCCTTCCGAAGTGCTGGTCATTGCCGACAAGGATAACGATCCCGACTGGATCGCGGCCGACCTTCTTGCCCAGGCCGAGCACGACCGAGGCGCCCAGTCGATCCTGATTACCGATAATCCGCTGCTTGCCAAATCCGTCGAACAGGCCGTCGAGCGGCAGTTGAAGACGCTTGGTCGCGTCGAGACCGCAGCGGCGAGCTGGCGGGATTTCGGCGCCATCATCATCGTCGAGAGCCTCGAAGACGCGATCCCGCTCGCCAACCGCATCGCTGCCGAACATCTGGAGCTTGCGGTCGACGATCCCGATGCGCTGATGCTCGGTATCCGCAATGCCGGCGCCATCTTCATCGGCAAGCACACGCCTGAGGTTATCGGCGATTATGTCGGTGGCTCCAACCACGTGCTGCCGACCGCCCGCTCGGCGCGCTTTTCATCCGGCCTTTCGGTGCTTGACTTCATGAAGCGCACCTCGGTGCTGAAGCTCGGGGCCGAACAGCTCCGGGCGCTCGGGCCGGCGGCCATCGCGCTTGCCAATTCCGAAGGTCTCGATGCTCATGCCCGCTCGGTGGCGATCCGGCTCAACCTCGAAGGCTAGGCGATGGCGGCGGGCGACTTCCGGCTGACCGATGTGGTCCTCGACGATACGATCGGCCGCGCCAGCCCTGACGTCGAACACGAGCGCGCCGTTGCCATTTTCGACCTGGTCGAGGAAAATTTCTTTCAGCCGATCGGTCATGCCGGTGGGCCCTACAGCCTGAAACTGTCGTTGCTGGATTCCAAGCTCGTGCTGGATATCAGTGCCGAAGGCGAGCCCCAGGTCGCCACGCATATCCTGTCGCTGACGCCATTCCGGCGCATCGTCAAGGACTACTTCCTGGTCTGCGAGAGCTACTACGAGGCGATCCGGTCGGCAACGCCGAGCCGTATCGAGGCCATCGACATGGGTCGCCGCAGTATCCACAACGAAGGGTCGCAGACGCTGAGCGACCGCTTGAAAGGCAAGATCGACATCGACTTCAACACATCGCGACGGCTTTTCACGCTCGTCTGCGTTCTCTACTGGCGGGGTTAAGCGCCAATGGAAACGCAGGATCGCTTTCCGACGCCAAGCCATACGCCCAAGGCCTTGCTGTTCATGTGCGGGATGAATTCGATCCGCTCGCCCATGGCGGAAGCCATCGCCCGTAGCATTCTGCCATCGGGCACCTATATCATGTCGGCTGGCGTTAGGGCCGGCGAGCGGAATGCCTTCGTGGATGCGGTGCTCGACGAAATAGGCCTCGATCTCGGTCGCCACCAGCCGCAAACGCTGGAGCAGCTGGAAGACGACTTCTTCGATCTTATCATCACGCTCTCGCCGGAAGCCCACCACACGGCGCTGGAACTGACGCGGTCGCAGGCGGTCGAGGTCATCTACTGGCCAACCTTCGATCCAACGGTTATATCCGGAACGCGCGAACAGATCGTCGAAGCCTATCGTGGCGTGCGCGACCATCTGTACGGGCTGATCGACAGCCGGCTGGCCCGGCGAAATGGAATTGCCGCGCAATCGGCATGAAACAAATGCAGAAAGCCTGATCAACGAGGTTCACAAGACCGCGTCGATTGTGTAGTTTCCGCGCAAATTTTCCGGCGGCATCAGCCCCGGCGTCAAACGACAGGAAGAACCGTCTTACATGCCTAAAGAAGAAGTCCTCGAATTTCCCGGTGTCGTGACCGAATTGCTGCCGAACGCAACGTTCCGCGTCAAGCTCGAAAACGAACACGAAATCATCGCCCACACGGCGGGCCGCATGCGCAAGAACCGTATCCGCGTTCTGGCTGGCGACAAGGTTCTGGTGGAAATGACTCCCTACGATCTGACCAAGGGCCGCATCACCTACCGCTTCAAGTAGTCCGGCGGGTTCTGACGCCGGCTCCCCCGTCTTCCCGCTGACGTCGAGGTTTTATGGCGCTGAAACATTCGTTGATACTGGCTTCCGGTTCGCCGCGCCGCGTTGATCTCCTGCACCAGGCGGGCATCGAACCCGCGCGCCTCATGCCGATGGATATCGACGAGACTCCTAAAAAGGCCGAGCATCCGCGCTCGCTGGCCCGTCGTCTGTCGGCTGAAAAGGGGGAGGCTGCCTATGCCGCGCTGAAGGGCGACGTCGCATGGCAGGGAAGCTATCTTCTATCGGCCGACACGGTGGTGGCCGTCGGGCGGCGCATTTTGCCGAAGGCGGAATTCGTCGAGGAAGCATCGGCGGCGCTGCACCTGCTTTCGGGCCGCAGCCACACTGTCTATACCGGGATCTGCCTGATTACGCCTGATCGCAAGATGCGCCAGAAGGTCGTCGAGACGAAGGTCCGCTTCAAGCGGCTTTCGGGCAACGACATGGAATTCTATCTGGCCTCCGGCCAGTGGCGCGGCAAGGCAGGCGCCTATGCCATTCAGGGGCTGGCGGGCGGTTTCGTCCAGAAACTGGTCGGCTCCTACACGAATGTCGTCGGGCTGCCGCTCTACGAGACCATGCTGCTGCTTTCAGGCGAAGGATTCGACGTTCACGCCCATTGGCAGGAAGGATGATCCATGTCGGAAAACGAGATTAAGCTCGGCGCCAAGGTCGAGCCCCTGCGCAAGCCGCGCGCCTGCGCCGAATGCGGCCGGCCGTCGATGCGCGAACATTATCCCTTCTGTTCGGACCGCTGCCGCGAGATGGACCTGTCGCGCTGGCTGAGCGGTTCCTATGCCATTCCGGTTGCCGACGACGAGACAAAGGCTGACTACGAGGACGAGGAATAGTCACAAACCTGTCGGAAACGAACGGCAAGGCATTGAGGACGTTCGACAATTACCGGTCTTGCATTTCCTGTCGAAAAAGTAGCGATTGATGCTGGACATGGCCGAACAAGATGTTATAACGCCCACGCTTCCGGGGAAAACCAAGCTCCCCAAGCCTCCAAGCGAGGCAAATCCTTCGGGATGAAGCAGGTATGCCCGGATAGCTCAGTTGGTAGAGCAGCGGATTGAAAATCCGCGTGTCGGTGGTTCAAATCCGCCTCCGGGCACCATCAAATTTCTCAATAAATTTGGACGATTCTACCGCGATAGATTTATGTTTAGAGCGTTTTTGGCGGACGTGTTATTCAGTCTATTTCAAAGGATTGATTCATGACGCCAAAAGAAGATGCCATCGCGGGCTTGAATATGTTGAAAGCCGCTATCCGTGGTCACTTGGAAGAAAAGCCGCAGGGCGCAACAAATACCGACATGGCGAATGCGTTGGATTTGCAGTCCCATTCCTCCCTTGTCGACGGTAAAGAGACGGGCAAAAATTTCCTGTCTCATGCGGTTCTTGGTTTAATGGTACGAGATGGTGAAGTCCTAAAAATTGGGAAGCGCTATTTCCACCTGCGCTACGCTTAGTACGCGTCTACTTGTATTTAAACACAAAAAACCGCCCGCAACTCTCGTCACGGGCGGCCTAACATCACACAAACTCAATCGAACCGATAGCTTACCGGCACTGCACCCGTGGGCCGCTGTTCGGCTGATACGTGTTGTCCGAAGCGCGGTATGTTCTGTAGCGGTTGGCGCAGGACTGGGCATGGGAGCTGCCGTTCGAGCGGGAGCCGGCAACGATGCCGCCGATGATGGCGCCGGCTGCGAGGCCGCCAATGATGGCGCCCGTGTTGTTGTGGCGACGGTAGCCGCGGTCATAGCGGCGATCATGGCCGCGGCCGCGATAGTAATTGCGCCGATCGCCGTTTCGGCGTCCATGGTGCCTGTACTCGCTGTATTGCACGTTCACGACATCCGAATTCTGGATCGTGGCTACCGGCGCAGCGGATACGGGGAATGCTTCGGCAGGCGTGATGGCGGTGAATGCCGTCATCAGCGACACCGCGATAATTGCTAGTCTTTTCATGTTCTCGCTCCTTTTGTGAGACGAATATGGCGCTTCTTCTAATGAAATCCAGAGTTGTTCGCGTTTTCGTGATCCTCGGCTGGTGCCGCCAGTGGCAGGACCAGTGGCTGGACCAGTGGCTGGAATTGTGCCGTCGTTGACACCATGTACAGCGCTCCCATAAAAGCATTATCGATCGACGCCGGTCGGTTGGAGGCTTGTCGCACCGCCGCTTCCTGCGGCATCTGCTGAAAGCCGGCCTGATCATCCAAAGAGGTTCCCCATGCATACCTATCCCGACGTCAAACTCTTCATCGATGGCGAATGGCGCGATGCGCTTTCGAAGAAGACGATCCCTGTCAGCGACCCCGCGACCGGCCAGACCATCGGGCAGATCGCCCATGCGGAGCGCGCCGATCTGGATCTTGCGCTGGCGGCGGCCGACAAGGGCTTCAAGGTCTGGCGCGATACATCTGCCTTCGAGCGCTCGAAGATCATGCGTCGTGCGGCCGATCTCCTGCGCGAGCGCAAGGACATGATCGCCTGGGTGATGACGCGTGAACAGGGCAAGCCGTTGGCGCAGTCGTTGGCGGAAACGCTCGGGGCTGCCGATACCATCGACTGGTTTGCCGAAGAGGCGCGCCGCACTTATGGCCAGATCATCCCGGCGCGCCACACCGGCGTGCTGCAGATGACGATCAAGCAGCCGGTCGGCCCGGTTGCGGCCTTCACGCCCTGGAATTTCCCCATCAATCAGATCGTCCGTAAGCTGTCGGCAGCGGTTGCGACCGGGTGTTCGATCATCATCAAGGCGCCCGAGGAGACGCCGGCCTCGCCGGCCGAGTTGATCCGCGCCTTTGCCGACGCGGGCATGCCGGCCGGAGTCGTCAACCTCGTCTATGGCGTGCCGGCAGAGATCTCCGAATATCTCATCCCGCACCCCGTCATCCGCAAGATCTCGTTTACCGGCTCCACCCCCATCGGCAAACAACTGGCCTCGCTTGCCGGCCTGCACATGAAGCGGGCGACGATGGAACTCGGCGGGCACGCGCCGGCAATCGTCTTCGATGACGCCGATATCGCCAAGGCCATCGAAGTGTCGTCGCTGGCGAAGTTCCGCAATGCCGGCCAGGTCTGCGTCGCGCCGACGCGTTTCCTCGTGCAGAACGGCGTGATGGACCAGTTCACTGATGGGTTTGTTGCCGCCGCCAAGGCGATCAAGGTCGGCAACGGGCTCGAGGCAGACGTGCAGATGGGGCCGCTTGCCAACGAGCGGCGGATCCCGGCGCTGGAAGCGCTGATCAACGATGCCGTGTCGCAGGGCGCGACGCTGCGCACCGGCGGCCGCAGGATCGGCAACGAAGGCAATTTCTTCGAGCCGACCGTCATCACCGACGTGCCCATCCATGCGCGCATCATGAACGAGGAGCCCTTCGGTCCCGTCGCCATCATCAATCGTTTCGCGACTGTCGACGATGCGATCACCGAGGCAAACCGCCTGCCGTTCGGGCTTGCCTCGTATGCTTTCACAACGTCAGTCGGCACGGTGCATGCGCTGGGACAGCGGATGGAAGCAGGCATGCTGACCATCAACCACAACGGCCTTTCCATTCCGGAAGTGCCGTTCGGCGGCATGAAGGATTCCGGCTATGGCACGGAAGGCGGCTCAGAGGCGGTGGATTCCTATCTGGAAACGCGCCTCATCTCCCAGATGAACGCCTGATAACAAACGGGCTCTGTGGAAAAAAATCGGACGGCATGTGGCAATTTTGCCGTCCGCTATCGGTGCCACTCGCATTGATTGTTATGAAATCAATGGCTTGGTACCGGTTTTATGGCGCATATCGCTTGAGTACCATACACTCACATCCGCCACTTCAGGTATATTCGCATTCATTATTACGCAACCCTGAGCATCTTTATCATTAAATCGGTGACTTGGGATTGCCTCGGATATTGCTGCATTGCCGAATCAAGCGTAGCATTTGATTCACGGTCGCATTTCACTTTCATAGAAACGTCACCGAAATATGAATACAGCGGATTGTTATCCAGCTGACCAGGCGTATTTGCAATAGCAACCTCGATGAGGCGCCATGTACAACACGGATGTACTATTCAACACCTTCGCCCGTTCCTTTGAAGCGCGGCGCGAAGTCGAGATGTCTTTCTCTGAATACCTGGAAGCCTGCAAGGGCGAACCACTGATGTATGCCAATGCGGCAGAGCGACTACTTGCCGCGATGGGTGAACCACAGTTTGTAGACACGTCGAGGGACTCCCGCCTTGGGCGTATCTTCCTGAACCGCACCATCCGGACCTATCCCGCCTTCGAGGGCTTCTACGGGATGGAAGAGACGATCGAGCGAATCGTCGCCTTCTTCCGCCATGCGGCGCAAGGGTTGGAAGAGCGCAAGCAGATCCTCTACCTGCTCGGCCCTGTCGGTGGCGGCAAGTCGTCGCTGGCCGAACGGCTGAAGGCGCTGATGGAGGTCCATCCCATTTACGTGCTGAAGGCCGGCAACGAACTCAGCCCGGTTTTCGAAAGCCCGCTCAGCCTGTTCGATCCGGCTGCGATGGGCGACATGCTGCAGGAACGCTACGGTATTCCGAAGCGAAGGCTGACAGGGCTGATGAGCCCCTGGTGCCTGAAGCGGCTGGAAGAATTCGGCGGCGATATCTCGCGCTTCAAGGTGGTGAAGATGCAGCCGTCGCGGCTGCGCCAGATCGCCATCGCCAAGACCGAGCCTGGCGACGAGAACAACCAGGATATCTCCTCGCTCGTCGGCAAGGTCGATATCCGCAAGCTCGAGAGCCTCGCCCAGAGCGATGCCGACGCCTACAGCTATTCCGGCGGCCTCAACCGCGCCAACCAGGGCGTGCTTGAATTTGTTGAAATGTTCAAGGCGCCGATCAAGATGCTGCATCCGCTGCTGACGGCGACGCAGGAGGGCAATTACATTGGCACCGAGAATATCGGCGCCATCCCGTTCTCAGGCGTCATTCTGGCCCACTCCAACGAGGCGGAGTGGCAGACCTTCAAGGCCAACAAGAACAACGAGGCCTTCATCGATCGTATCTGCGTCGTTAAGGTGCCCTATTGCCTGCGGGTCACGGAAGAGCAGAAGATCTACGAGAAGCTGATCGAGGAGTCCGAGCTTAGCCAGGCGCCTTGCGCGCCGTCGACGCTGGAAACCCTGGCGCGCTTCACGGTTCTGTCGCGGCTGACGCGGCATGAAAACTCGACGCCGTTTTCCAAGCTTCGCGTCTACGATGGCGAGAGCGTCAAGGAAACGGACCCCCGGGCCCGCAGCGTGCAGGAATATCGGGACACAGCCGGCGTCGACGAGGGCATGGACGGCGTCTCGACGCGCTTTGCCTTCAAGGTTCTGGCGGCGACGTTCAACCACGATACGACAGAGATCGCGGCCGACCCGGTGCATCTGATGTATGTCATCGAACAGTCGATCCGGCGGGAGCAACTGCCGGCCGAGGTCGAGAAGCAGTATATGGAGTATATCAAAGGGGAGCTGGCGCCGCGCTACGCGGAATTCATCGGACACGAGATCCAAAAGGCCTATCTCGAATCCTATGGCGACTACGGCCAGAACCTTTTCGACCGCTATGTGGACTATGCCGATGCCTGGATCGAGGATGTCGATTTCAAGGATCCGGATACCGGCCAGATGCTGGACAGGGATCTGCTCAACCAGGAACTGACCAAGATCGAAAAGCCTGCCGGGATCGCCAACCCGAAAGATTTCCGCAACGAGGTGGTAAAATTCTGCCTGCGGTCGCGGGCGAGCAATGGCGGCAAGAATCCATCCTGGACGAGTTACGAGAAAATCCGCGAAGTCATCGAAAAGCGGATGTTCAGCCAGGTGGAAGACCTGTTGCCGGTGATTTCCTTCGGCTCGAAGAAGGACGGCGACACGGAGAAGAAGCATGGGCAATTCGTCGAGCGCATGACTTCGCGCGGCTATACGGAGCGCCAGGTTCGCCGGTTGGTAGAGTGGTACATGCGCGTCAAACAGGCAGGCTAGACTAGTCCCAACAGAGGAGTAGGAATGCACATTGTTGACCGGCGCCTGAATCCAGGCGGCAAGAGTCTCGAAAATCGCCAGCGCTTCCTGCGACGAGCAAAGGCGCTGGTGCAGAAAGCGGTCTACGAGACCTCGCAAAGCCGCGGTATTCAAGACGTTCTCAAAGGCGGCGAGATCAGTATTCCCCTTGGGGGCACTGAGGAGCCGCACTTCCGGAAAGGCCCGGCCGGCATCCACGAACACGTCCTGCCGGGCAACAAGACCTTCATCGAAGGCGATATTCTCTCCCGCCCGCCGGGCGGAAAAGGCAAGCCGCGCGACGGTGGCGATGGCAACGGCGAGGATGCCTTCCGCTTCGTCCTGACCCGCGACGAATTCCTCGACATCTTCCTCGACGACCTCGAGCTTCCGGATCTGGCCAAGAAAAAGCTCGCCACATCCGAACAGCCGAACCCGGTGCGGGCAGGCTATTCCGTAAACGGCTCTCCCTCCAATCTCGCCATCAACCGGACCATGAAGCGGGCCATGATGCGCCGCGTTGCGCTTAACCGGCCGAAGGCGGAGACGGTGGCCATGCTGCATGCCGAGATCGCCGATTGCGTAGACGAGGATCGGCGGCTGGCACTGGAGGCTGAAGTGTCGGCGCTGGAATCACGGGTGCGGCGCATTCCGTATATCGATCCGATCGACATTCGCTATCGGCGTTTCGAAAACGAGCCGAGGCCGGTCGCCCAGGCGGTGATGTTCTGCCTGATGGACGTCTCCGGCTCGATGTCCGAGCACATGAAGGATCTCGCCAAGCGCTTCTACATGCTGCTCTATATCTTCCTGACGAGGCAGTACAAGCGCGTCGAGATCGTCTTCATCCGCCATACCGACACGGCCGAGGAGGTCGACGAGGAAACATTCTTCCGCAGCCCCGCCACGGGCGGTACGCAGGTATCGAGCGCGCTGGATGCGATGCGACGGATCATGACCGAGCGTTTTCCACCGTCCGACTGGAACATCTATGCGGCGCAGGCATCCGATGGGGACAACGCCTATTCCGACAGCACCACGACAGCAGCTCTCATGCAGGACTGGATTCTGCCGGCGACGCAATATTTCGCCTATCTCGAAGTCGGCGAAGGGCGCAGCGGGGCGATTTCGTCCGGCTCGGCGGTCTGGCAGCTCTATGAGCGGATTTCGGCCGGCTGGCCGGTGCTGTCGATGCGCAAGGTCAGCGACCGCAGCCAGATCTACCCGGTATTCCATGATCTCTTTCAACGCCGCGCTGCGGAGACAAGGGCTGGCTGATAATGGCAAAGGCAATGAAGCGTCTCTACGACGGTGCCGACTGGGATTTCGCCGCGTTGCAGCGCATCCACGATGCCTGCCAGGACATCGCCGTCAACGAGCTTGGGCTGGATGTCTATCCTAACCAGATCGAGATCATCACTGCCGAGCAGATGCTCGATGTCTATTCCTCGATCGGCATGCCGCTCTTCTACAAGCACTGGTCGTTTGGCAAGCATTTCGCCCATCACGAGGCATTTTATCGCAAGGGCCTGCGTGGGCTAGCCTACGAGATCGTCATCAACAGCTCCCCTTGCATCTCATACCTGATGGAGGAGAACACCGCGACGATGCAGGCGCTGGTGATTGCGCATGCCGCCTTCGGCCACAACCATTTCTTCAAGAACAACTACCTTTTCAAGCTGTGGACAGACGCCGATGGCATCCTCGATTACCTGAATTTCGCCAAGGGCTATATTGCCAATTGCGAGGAACGCTACGGGCATGCGGCCGTGGAGCGGACGCTCGATTCCGCCCATGCACTGATGTCGCACGGCGTGCACCGCTATGCCGGCAAGAAGAAGCTCGATCTGCGGATGGAGGAGGTCCGGCTGCAGGAGCGGCGAGCGCATGACGAAAGCATCTTCAACGATCTCTGGCGAACCGTGCCGACCAAGGCCGGCAAGAGCGCACCGGATCTCAGCCTCGAGCGCCGGCAGGCAATCACCGGGCTGCCGCAGGAAAATATCCTCTATTTCCTCGAAAAGACAGCGCCCCGCCTGCAGCCGTGGCAACGGGAAATCCTCCGAATCGTCCGCCACGTGGCCCAGTATTTCTACCCGCAGGGTCAGACGAAGGTGATGAACGAGGGCACGGCGACCTATGTGCACTATGAGATCATGACACGTCTGCACGAGCGCGGCGGTATCGGCGACGGTGATTTTCTCGAGTTTCTGAAATCCCACACCAATGTGGTGTTCCAGCCGCAGTTCGATGACCAGCGTTATTCCGGCCTCAATCCCTATGCCATCGGCTTTGCGATGATGCAGGACATCGAACGTATCGTCACCAAGCCGGAGCAGGAGGATCGCGAATGGTTCCCGGAGATTGCCGGAACCGGAGATGCCATGGCGGTGCTCCGCGATCTCTGGGCCAACTATCGCGACGAGAGCTTCATTGCCCAGTTTCTCAGCCCCAACCTTATGCGCAAGCTGCGGCTGTTCCACCTGACCGACGATCCGGCTGAGGAGGAAGGGATGCGGGTGGCGGCAATCCACGACGAGCGCGGCTATCGGCGCGTCCGGCGAGAACTCTCTCGGCAATACGACATCGGCTGGATCGATCCACATATCGAGGTCGTCGATGTCGACCTGCCCGGCGACCGTCGGCTGATCCTGCGGCACACGGTGATGAACGGCAGTCTGCTGGAGGAGGGCGACACCCGGAAGGTGCTGCAGCATCTGGCGGATCTCTGGAGCTACGATGTCGTGCTGCAGGAGATCGACAGGGCGGGTATCGTGCTAAAGGATCACCTGGTCAGTCCCCGCAAGGTTGCCGTGGCAGCCTGAATACCGTGTAACTCCGCTTAGTCCGGGGCTATTCTTCGCACATGGCCGCTGACCTGCTGGCCGTCTTCTGGTTTCAGCTGCAGGAAGCCGGGCAGGCCAAGCAGCGGAATGATAGCCATGACCAGAAAGACGATATGAAAGCTGCCGAGCGTCAGGGCGCCACTGCCCGCTGTGACGAGACCGAGCAGCATGGCGGCGATCGATACGCCGAAGCTGACGCTCAGCTGCTGCAGCACGCCCCCGAGGCTTGTGGCGCTGCTGAGCTGCGCTGCTGGCGTGTCCGAGTAGGAGAGCGTGTTCGACGTCATGAACTGTGCGGCCCGTGTCAGGCCGAAGACAAACACCCAGACGATAATCAGCCAATAGGGTGTCTGAAGCGTCATCAGTGAAAAGCCTGCGACTGTCAGCGAGCCTGCGACGGCGCTCCAGGTCAGCACCCGATCGAAGCCGAATGCCCGCAGCAGCCGTTGCGAGATCGGCCGGACCACGAGTGCGCTGAAGGCGCTGGCGAAGGTCAGCGAGCCCGAGACGATGGGGCTGACGCCAAAGCCGATCTGCAGCATCAGCGGCAGCAGAAAGGGCACGCCGTTCAATCCGACACGACAGATGCCTCCGGCAAGCGTACCGACGCGAAAAGAGCGCAGGCGAAACAGCGTCAGGTCGACAGCCGGCGCAGCCACGGCGCGCGCATATCGGACGAAAAAGACGAGCAGCAGCAAGGCGGCGACAAGGACGGCAATGATGGCCGGGACGGGAATGGCCGGCCGACCGATATTCTCGATGCCGTATTGCAGCAGCACCAGTCCGGAGCCGACCATCAGAAAGCCCGGAACGTCGAACCGTTTGGAGGTGTCGGCGTGGGTATCCTCGACGTAGCGCAGCGCCATGACGATGCCGATGATACCGAAGGGCACGTTGACGTAGAATATCCATCGCCAGGAGAGATAGGTCGTCAGGACGCCGCCGAGGATGGGGCCAACCAAAGGCCCGAGGATAGCTGGCAAGGTCATGTAGGTCATGGCAGTCACGAGCTGGCTGCGCGGAAAGCTGCGAATGAGGATGAGCCGGCCGACCGGCGTCATCATCGCCCCGCCGAAGCCCTGCAGGGCGCGCGTCGCGATCAGCATCGGGAAATTGACTGCCAGCCCGCAGAGCACCGAGCCGATAGTGAAGATCAGCAGCGACAGCGCAAAGATGCGGCGTGCACCGAATCGATCGGCAAACCAGCCGCTGACCGGAATGAACATCGCAAGCGTCAGGATATAGGCCGTGACCGCGAGGTTCATGGCGAGTGGCGTCACGGCAAGACTGTGGGACATGGCGGGAATAGCTGTGACGATGATCGTCGAATCCAGCTGTTCCATCAGGAAGGCGACGGCAACGACGGCCGGGATGATGAAGCGCAGTCGCGGATCGCGCTCGGTGGCGAACCCTGGGTCCGAGGGGGCGTTTTCAGTCTGTGTCATGCTGTTGATTCAGGCTTTCCGTCGCGGCTTGGCTCCGCATTTTCGGCGTCGGCGATGATGCACAAGGAGGAAGGGTGAATATCACCACTGCGCGCACGCGGCGCAAGAAAAACGCTGCAACGCAGGGGCGCGACCGATCAACTCTTGGCGAGCACTTCGTTTGCCGTAAAATTGCCCCAGCATAGCGAGAAATACGGTCTGTCGGGCTCTTCATAAGCGAGTTGGAGAGGCTGATTGCAGGATCTGCTTCCTGTAGCCTGAGCACTCATCTCGATAGTCGGAGACATTTCGCATCTCAAGGTTGTTAATCGTTATCCGCGAAGTGCAACTGTAAACATCGTTGATTATTTGTGAATTGCTATTATTATTAAATACTTAATATAAGCGGTAAAAGATACTAAGTTCGTCTGACCGGGATGTAGAAGCAGTGCCCATGCTCTGGTTTTTGATTTCTTGCAACTAAGGGAATTTTGGAATGGAACGCATTCAAATAAAATCGCGCCTCATTACGGCTGTTGCGTACGATCTGAAATCGTCGCGCATGGAAATCGAGTTTCACAATGGCAAAGTTGAGCCCTACAGCAACGTGCCGGAACAGATTTACCGCAATCTGATCTCGGCCGATTCTCCGGGCTCCTACTATCGCCACCACATACGCGAATCCAAACCTTATGTGAGTGTGAGATAAGCAGTAGACCTGCTGGCGTTGTTTCCAATGCTGCTTGGGTAACGCATAAAATAGGGGGCATAGCGCCAAGCTATGCCCCTTTTTTTGATTGCTGACAACGTTCAGTGCTGATCGTTGGTCTGGTTCGGCCGTCCGATGCTCGAATATTCGAAGCCGTGCTTTGTGATCTCGTCGCGGCGGTAGATATTTCTGAGGTCGATGAGCACAGGTGCGGCCATGACCCGCTTCAGGCGGGCAAAATCGAGCGCGCGGAACTGGTTCCATTCGGTGACGATGACGAGAGCGTCTGCGCCCTCGGCGGCGGTGTACGCATCGGCTGCGAACGTCATGCCCTCGATCAGACCGCGTGCGTTGTCCATGCCCTCCGGATCGTAACCGACCACCTTGGCGCCGGCATCCTGCAAGGTCTGGATGATCGAGATCGCAGGGCTGTCGCGCATGTCGTCGGTGTTGGGCTTGAAGGTCAGGCCGAGAACTGCGACGCTCTTGCCGCGAACGTCGCCACCAACAGCCGCGATCACCTTGCGACCCATGGCCCGCTTGCGGTTGTCGTTGATCGAGATGGTCGTTTCGATCAGCCGCACCGGGCTGTCATGGTCCTGTGCGGTCTTTGCCAGAGCCAGCGTGTCCTTCGGAAAGCAGGAGCCGCCATAGCCTGGGCCTGCATGCAGGAATTTGGCGCCGATGCGGCCATCGAGACCGATGCCGCGGGAGACTTCCTGGACATTGGCGCCGACTTTTTCGCAGAGATCGGCCATCTCGTTGATGAAGGTGATCTTCATGGCGAGGAAAGCGTTGGCGGCGTACTTGATCAGTTCGGACGTGCGGCGCGAGGTAAACAGCAGCGGCGCCTGGTTGAGGTAGAGCGGCCGGTAGACTTCGGTCATCACGGCGCGGGCACGATCGTCGTCGAGGCCGATGACGATGCGGTCCGGACGCTTGAAGTCCTCGATGGCGGCGCCTTCGCGCAGGAATTCGGGGTTGGACACGACGGCGATGTCAGCGTCCGGGTTGGTGTCGCGCATGATCCGCTCGACTTCATCGCCGGTGCCGACAGGGACAGTCGACTTGGTGACGATGACGGTGAAGCCCTTGACGTGGGTGGCGATCTCGCGGGCAGCAGCATAGACATAGGACAGGTCGGCATGGCCATCGCCACGGCGCGACGGGGTGCCGACGGCGATGAAGACGACATCGCTGGCGGCGACGCTTTCTGCCACTTCCGTCGAAAACGACAGGCGGCCGGAGCGGACATTTTCCGCCACGAGACTTTCGAGCCCCGGCTCGAAGATCGGGATCTCGCCGGCCCGCAAGGCTGCAATCTTCTTCTCGTCCTTGTCGACGCAGATGATGTCATGGCCGAAATCCGCAAAGCAGACGCCTGACACCAAACCCACATAACCAGACCCGATCATCGTGATACGCATCGATTTTCCTCTTTTTCAGACAACGCAAACGCGTTCTGTTGGTCGATTTGAAGTTGCTGACGTGGCCAGATTTCCGGCTCCTGCGTAATCGCTCAAGAAACAGATAAACTGATATGTCATCAGTTTCATGAATGATGCCAGAGCTTTACCGGCTGGCTTCACGCCTGCTACCTCATCGAAATCCCCTACGGAATGAACGGTGAAACGAACATGTAGAACGAGGCCATCTTAGTGCAATGGCAGTATGTTGCAACGCAGCAATTGCGTTGTCCTTGTTTGCACTCCGCTGCTGTACCAATTCGGATCACTTGCGCGCGATAATTTCGGGCAGCGGCAACCACTTGGACGTGTCGAAAAAATTGGCCGCGAGGATGCGGTCGCCGGTGGGTCTGTCGATGTCGAGGATGAGGTTGAAACGGCGCGGATCGGCGAACTCATGCGAGAATACAATCCTTGCGCCGAAGCTCGACTGTGTGACGTTCTCGAGCCTTCCAATGCGGTCCGTGGCATCGCTGAGGTCGCCCCAGCCGACAGCCTGGACGATGGCGTGGACCAAGCCCTGGAATTTTGCCTGCAGCTCCCGCCCGGCGGCAGTCTCGGGCAGGATCGCCTTGACCCGGATACTGCTGACCTCGCCTTTCGGCGTGCCGCGGACGATGACGAAGAGCGAAGGTTGTTCTTCTTCTGCTGTCTCCGACACCGGCGTCTGGTAGCTGCATTCGAATGTCGAATTGTCGATGACGCCCTGATGCCAAGGGCTGACGGGGAAGCCGGCTCGTGAGATTGCGTTGCAGGCCTTCTCGCCGGCGATTTTCCAGCGGCGTAGGAAAAAGCTGGGCGCGGAATTCAGGTTGGTAAAAAGCCGCGTCGCGACCGGTTTTACCACTGCAGGCGGGCTTGGCGGTGGCGCAAACGGCCGCGGGCCTTGTTTGGCTTGCGGTAGCTTCTTCGGCGGCATGACGGTTTCATATCCGAGCCAGCCGATATGGTAGCGGTCAGCCAGAAACCGCAAGTTCCGCCGGTCGTTGGCAAGCAGCGCGGTGGCGACGATGCCCGTCAGGATGAGGATCGCGGCCAGCCAGAAAACGATGCGGCTTTTCCGTCGCGGGGGTGAAACCGTCATTTCATGCTCTCTGCGAAATCACTGTCGAGACTCAAGCCGTGAAAGCATCGTTTTCGCGCAGCCGCAGTTCCCGACTTTCCGGAAGGGACGCTTTTACGCAACAGATGCATTCATGCCCTCTTTGTCGCCCAGTGGCAATCGGGCTTGCCATGTCGGCAACGCAGCCCGTCTTAGGCGACTAGCGCCTTCAGGGCGCGAACCACCGCGCCGTCCGTACGTCGCTCGAGCGCAGGCGCAAAGCCGAGGGAGACAAGCCGCGGGTCGCTGGATGCTGCGCTGGAAGAACAGGAGGCGTGGATGTCGGTGATCTTCAATCTCGGGATCAAGGTGCTCACGGTTTGCGGATTGATGCCGGAGCCAGGCATGATGGATATCCGGCCGGATGCAAGTGCTACCAGCGTTTCCAACGCCTCGACCCCATCCGGAGCCGCCACTTTTCCGCCCGAGGTCAAAATCCGCTCGAAACCGAGATCGATTGCGATTTCGACGGCGTCGCGCCAGTCGGGCACGAGGTCGAAGGCACGATGCAGCGTCAGGCCGAGACCTTCGGCGTGGCGGACGAGTTTGTCGAGGCTTTCGCGATCCAGCCGGCCATCGGGCAGGGAGGCACCTAGTACCACGCCGGCCAATCCAGCGCTGCGTGCGATGTCGATATCGCCGTACATCACCTCCATGTCCTCCGCGGACCAGACGAAGTTGCCGGGACGTGGTCGTATCATGGCATAACAAGGCAGTTGACGCTGGCCGGCTTCGCGCATCAGGCCGGCGCTCGGCGTCAGGCCGCCGATGGCAAGCGCGCTGCACAGTTCGATGCGATCCGCGCCGCCGTCGATGGCGGCGGCAAGGCCGGCGCTGTCCTCGATGCAGACCTCAAGCAACATGGCGGCGCTCCTCGACATCGCGCAGCCCGAGAATGGCGGCGCCGATCAGGCCGGGCTCGATGCGGCACTGGCTGCGGACGACGAGGGGGCGGTCGAATTTCCGCAGGATACGCTGGCGCACGGCTATATCCAGGCGCTCCAGCAGCGGCTCGACATTCGACAAACCGCCTGCCACGGGCACGATGGTGGCGCCTGTAATGTTGACTGTCAGGGCCAGGGGCGGCGCGACGAGATCGATGTAGACGTCGAGCGTTGCACTCGCCTTATCGTCGCCGCCGAGCCAAAAGCCGATGATTTCCTCGCTGGAAAGACTGGTGCCGTGGAGCAGCGCGTGCAGGCGTTCCATCCCCCGCGCGCCACCGATAGTGTCGACGCATCCGGTTTGGCCGCAGCCGCAAGGGTAGGCGGGAATGGCCACAGGCGGTGTGCCGGCAAAGGCCGCGACGATCGGTCCGTGGCCCCATTCGCCGGCAAAGCCGCCGGATGCATTAACCAGCCGCCCGTCGGCAACCAGTCCACCGCCGACCCCGGTGCCGAGGATGGCGCCGAAGACGATGCGGTGACCGCGACCCGCGCCGGAAAAGGCCTCTGCCATGGCAAAGCAATCGGCATCGTTGGCGATCAGCACGGGATAGCCGAGTGCCGTCTCCAGATCGCTACCAAGTTTGCGACCGTGGAGGCAGGGAATGTTGGCGCAGGTCAGCGTCTGCGTGTCCGGATCGACGACGCCGGCGATGGAGACGGCGATGCCATCAGGCTTTTCCGGGGCCTCGGCAATAATCTCGCGGAGCACCGTGACGAAGGCCTCGAAATCATGGCCGGGCGTAACCCGGCGCGGCAGCGTCGTAATGTCGGATTGGGAGCGGGCAAAACCGCCCTTGATGGCGGACCCGCCGATGTCAAAAGAAACGATCATCCGTCACTCGCTATGGCACTGAGACGACGTTGCTCGCATCCTTTTCCAGCCATTGCAAGAGATCAGCTTCCGGCCGGCGGTGTCAGGACGATGCGGGCCTCGAAGCCATCTGGCTGACCCGAGGCCGGCGACAGCAGGTCCAGTCGGCCGCCCATCTGTGTGACGATCTTGTCGGCAATCGCGAGGCCGAGGCCTGAGCCGGCGGCGCTCGTTTCCCCGCGACGGAACCGGCGCTTGAGGCCGGCGAGCTCCTCGGCCGCGACGACATTGCCGCCGTTGACGACGCTGACGGCATCTCCGGTGACAGAGATGGTGACGACCCCATCGTGCGGTCCGTGGACGAGTGCGTTTTCGATCAGGTTGCGGACGACGATGGCAAAGGCGTCGATGTCGACGCAGCGCGCGAGGGTCACCCCGGCTGCATAGTCTCGCGTGACGCGACCGGCGGTGCGACTGTCCCGGTCGTAGTCGCCGACGACAGCGTCAACGATGCGCGTCAGATCCAGCGGCTTGTCGGATGCGCCGATCCCGGCTTCGGCACGCGCCAGCTGCAGCAGCTTTTCTGCAAGGCGTCCGAGATTGGCGAGCGCCGTCTCGATGCGTCCGGCCCTGACGGTCAAGGGACCCTCGGGCAGTTCGGCGATCAATCGTTGTGTCTGCGCCAGCGCACCGGCTATCGGCGTGCGCAGCTCGTGGGCGCTGTTCGCGGTAAATTCCCGCTCGGCTTCCAGTGCCGACCGCAGCCTTCCGAGCAGCAGGTTGACGGAACGGGCAATCGGCCGCAGTTCGCGGGGGAGTGTATCGCCTTCGACTGCCGCCATATTGCCGCTGTCCTTGGTGCCAATCTCGTCGCGCAGGCGGTCGATGGGCGCCAGCGAGCGGCTGACGATGAACTGGATCAGCAGTATGCTCGTCGGTATCAGCAGCAGCAGCGGCCAGAGCAGCGCCACGGTGCCTTCGCGCAGGGCCTCGCGACGGTTTCGGAAGGCATCGGCTACATGCAGGAACAAGGTGCCGTTGAGCGCCGATTCTGTGTAGATCTTGTGCTTCGGCGTGTCGTGAAAACCGACCTTCAGGGGTACGTCATAGGGCGTGGCCGGCGCTTCCTGTGAGTGGATGATGACCTTGCCACTGGAATCGATGACCTGATAGGTGAGATATTCCTTGTTCAGGCCCTGCTGCACGGCCTGCAAAGCCTGGGGATCGGTGGCGCCGTCGCGCTGGGCGAGGTCGTCGAGCACGAGCGGCATCAGTCTTTCCGCTGTTTCCTGCAGCGTTCCGTCGAAGATTTCGGCAAATTCCCGGTTCATCACATAGGCGCCCAGGCCCACCGCGATCAGCCAGAAGAGCACGACGAGCCCTGTGAGCGTGGTGATCAGCCGACGGGTGATGCTGATGCGGCTGAGGCGGCCGAGTGTCTCCGGCATTATCGTTCTCCGAGCGAGTAGCCGACGCCGCGCGCCGTGCGGATGCGGTCCCGGCCGATCTTCTTGCGCAGCCGGCTGACATAGACCTCGACAGTGTTGCTCTCGATTTCGGAGCCGAAGGCATAGAGCGCCTCCTCGACCTGGTCCTTGGAGACCATGGCGCCGGGGCGGGCGACCAGCAGGTCGAGAACCGCCCATTCGCGGCCGGTCAGCACGACGTCCTTGCCCGATACGATAAGGCGGCGCTGCGTCTGGTCAACTTCGAGGTCGCCGATCTTGAGCATCGGCTGCGGACTGCCTGAGTAACGCCGGGCAACCGCCATGATGCGCGCGGAGAGTTCGCCCAGATTGAAGGGCTTGACCAGATAGTCGTCGGCGCCGCTGTTCAGACCCTCTATCCGGTCTGAAATCTGGTCACGTGCCGTCAGGATGATGACCGGTGTCTCCTTGGCATTCTTGCGGAGTGTCTTCAGAAAATCGATACCAGTGCCATCCGGCAATTGCAGATCGAGAAGTATGAGGCCGTAGTGAACCGAGTTCGCCGCGCTTTCGGCATCTCCGAGGTTTCTCACCCAGTCGACGGCATGGACGCTTGCGGCAATGTGGTCGCGTACAGCGCTGCCGAGGGTATCGTCGTCTTCGACCAGGAGAATTCTCACAATTGCCTCGCAACGCTCGGGGATGTCTGTCCTAATATGGCGGGAGCTATGCGGTCAATCGGGGCTTAAATAAGCCGTGTATCAAGCTGGCGTCGGCGCTTCGCTTGCGGACGCGCATCCACGGCGTCTCTGGACAGACTGCGGCGTCGCGTTTACTTGTCTGCTGCGCAAAGTGCGGGGTCTCCCGCCACCAATGCGAATTCTGAAAGAAGTGCCTGGAGGAGGCTTTATCATGCTCAAGGGAATTTCACCTGCTCTCAATGCCGACGTGTTGCACGCGCTGGCCTCCATGGGCCATGGCGACATGCTTGTCATCGTCGATACCAACTTCCCGGCTGAGTCGGTGGCGCTCGAAACGAGCCTTGGCCATCTGCTGCGGATTGATAACGTCACCTCTCCACAGGCTGCTGCCGCCATCCTGTCGCTGATGCCGCTCGATACGTTCATCGACGACGCAGCCACCCGCATGGAAGTGGTCGGCTCCCCGGATGAACTGCCGGCCGTTCAGGTCGAGATGCAGGCAGAGATCGATCGCGCCGAAGGCAAGCACTGGCCGCTTGTGCCGGTCGAGCGTTTCGCGTTCTATGAGCGTGCGAAGAGCGCCTATTGCGTCATCCAGACAGGCGAGCGCCGGTTTTACGGCTGCTTCACCCTGACCAAGGGCGTCATTCCGCCCGACGCAGCGTAAGGTTCGCGTCGTCACAATCGTGCCTCTGGCTGCAGCGATGTTCGACCCGATGTCGGGGATGTTGCGGCCAGCGCCACAGAAGGGACAGGATGGCCAGGAAGTCGGAAACCCAGGGCAGGCTCGATGACGCGGCAAGAGCCGGGTGGTTGTACTATGTCGCCGGCCGGACCCAGGACGAGATCGCCGGGGCCATGGGGATTTCGCGGCAATCGGCACAGAGGCTTGTGTCGCTCGCGGTTGCCGAAAGGCTGATCAAGGTCCGCCTCGACCATCCAATCGCCGCCTGCCTGCAGCTGGCCGAGGATCTGCGCCGGAAATTCAGCCTCTCCCATGTCGAGGTGGTGCCGAGCGATCCCGGATCGACGTCGACGACTGTCGGCATCGCGGAGGCCGCCGCCGCCGAGATCGAACGCTGGCTCAAGCGACCGGAGCCCATCGTGCTTGCCATCGGCACCGGGCGCACGCTGAAGGCTGCCGTCGACCAGTTGCCCTCCATCGATTGCACGCAGCATCGGATCGTTTCGCTCACCGGCAACATCGGTCCGGACGGCTCCGCTGCCTATTACAACGTCATCTTCAGCATGGCGGACGCGATCAAGGCCCGTCACTATCCCATGCCGTTGCCGGTTCTCGTATCGGCTGCTTCTGAGCGTGAGTTGTTGCACGCGCAGGCGCTGGTGCGCTCGACGCTCGATATCAGCGCCGTTGCCGATGTGACCTTTGTCGGGATCGGCGAGATGGGCGTCGACGCGCCACTCTGCGTCGACGGCTTTCTCGGCCGGGACGAAATGGTCGGGCTTGTCGCCAAAGGCGCGACCGGGGAGATCTGCGGCTGGATCTTCGACGGGGAGGGCAAATTGCTCGAAAACGCCGTCAACGAGCGTGTCGCCAGCGCGCCGATACCCAGCCGCGAAACATCGACCGTGATCGGAATTGCCAAGGGGCAACGCAAACTTGAGGCTATCAGAGCGGCGCTGACAGGCCGGCTGATCAACGGCCTGATTACGGATGAGGCGACTGCCGCATTCTTGATCGACGACTGAGGCAAATTTAACCCATTTTCTTCAACGACTTATTTTTTCGTTCGGCGTCGCAGCAACGATTAAGCATTGACAACTTGTCGCATGTTATGAGTAATTGCCCTCGAGCTAAGCGAATGCTCATATTTTCTCTTCTGGGAGGAAGATTATGAAATTGAAGACTCTACTCCTGAGCGCCTGCTCAGTGATGATGCTTGCCGGAATGGCGTCTGCAGAGACGCTAACCATTGCTACCGTCAACAACGGCGACATGGTCCGCATGCAGAAACTTACCGATGATTTCAAGACCAAGAACCCGGGCATCGACCTGCAGTGGGTGACGCTCGAAGAAAACATCCTCCGCCAGAAGGTCACGACCGACATTGCCACCAAAGGCGGTCAGTACGACGTTCTGACGATCGGTACCTATGAAGTTCCGATCTGGGCCAAGCAAGGCTGGCTGCAGCCGCTCGACAATCTCGGCGCCAGCTATGATGTGAATGACCTTCTTCCGGCCATCCGCAGCGGCCTGACCACGGATGGAAAGCTCTATGCTGCGCCATTCTATGGCGAAAGCTCGATGGTCATGTATCGCAAGGACCTTTTCGACAAGGCCGGCCTGAAGATGCCTGATGCCCCGACCTGGGACTTCATCGCAGACGCAGCCAAGAAGATCACCGACAAGAAAGACGAAGTCTACGGCATTTGCCTTCGCGGCAAGGCCGGCTGGGGCGAGAACATGGCTTTCCTGACAGCCATGTCCAACTCCTTCGGCGCACGCTGGTTCGACGAAAAGTGGACTGCACAGTTCGATCAGCCTGAGTGGAAGAAGACCCTCGACTTCTACGTGAAGATGCTGAAGGAAGACGGACCTCCAGGTGCTTCTTCGAATGGCTTCAACGAAAACCTCGCCCTGTTCCAGACCGGCAAATGCGGTATGTGGATCGACGCCACGGTTGCTGCTTCCTTCGTTTCCGATCCGAAGCAGTCCAAGGTTGCCGACAAGGTCGGTTTCGCACTTGCTCCTGACAACGGTCTCGGCAAGCGCGGCAACTGGCTCTGGGCCTGGAATCTCGCCATCCCGGCCGGTTCCAAGAAGATCGAAGCTGCCGAGAAGTTCGTCGCCTGGGCAACCAGCAAGGAATACACCAACCTTGTTGCTCAGAAAGACGGCTGGCTGAACGCACCTCCCGGTACCCGCGCTTCGCTCTATGCGAATGCCGATTACCAGAAGGCTGCTCCTTTCGCGAAGATGACGCTGGACAGCATCAACTCCGCCGATCCGACGAAGCCGACTGTCAAGCCGGTTCCTTATGTCGGCGTTCAGTTCGTCGCTATTCCTGAATTCCAGGGTATCGGCACTGCCGTTGGCCAGCAGTTCTCTGCAGCGCTTGCCGGCCAGGTCACTGTCGACCAGGCTCTCAAGAGTGCGCAGGCACTGACGACCCGCGAAATGAAGAAGGCCGGTTATCCCAAGTAAGATATCGGCTGGGCTAGGGAGTGGGGGCGCCTTGCGCGCCTCCCTCCTGTTCGCCGGCGATCGCCCCAAGCGTCACTTGGCGGCCTTTTAAAAATTCCGCTGTTGCGGCCACTCTCCCCGCTTCAAGACAAGATTGGTCCTTCCCATGGCGACCTTACAGACCCGTTCCGCTGCCCGCCTGATGATGGCGCCCTCCGTGATCCTGCTGTTCGCGTGGATGATCGTGCCGCTGGCAATGACGATCTATTTCTCGACGCTGAACTATAATCTGCTGATGCCGGGCGACCATCCATTCATCGGCTTTAGCAATTACGAGTACTTCCTCACCGATCCGGCCTTCCTGCAGGCGCTGATGAATACGCTGCTGCTGGTTGGCGGTGCGCTACTCATCACCATTGTCGGCGGCATTGCCTTCGCGCTGCTGCTGGACCAGCCGATGTTCGGCCAGGGGATCGTCCGTATCCTGGTGATCGCACCGTTCTTCGTCATGCCGACGGTGGCGGCGCTGATCTGGAAGAACATGTTCATGAACCCGGTGAACGGCCTTTTTGCCTATGCGGCAAAGGCTGTCGGGCTCCAGCCTTACGACTTTCTGGCCAACGCCCCCCTGGCCTCGGTGATCGTCATCGTCGCCTGGCAGTGGCTGCCGTTTGCGACGCTCATCATGCTGACAGCTCTCCAGTCGCTCGACGAAGAGCAGAAGGAAGCAGCCGAGATGGACGGTGCCGGCGTGGTGTCGAAATTCATCTACATCATCCTGCCGCACATGGCGCGCGCCATCACGGTGGTCATTCTCATCGAGACCATCTTCATGCTGTCGGTGTTTGCCGAAATCCTGGTTACCACCAATGGCGGCCCGGGCACGGACAGCACGAACCTGACCTATCTGGTCTATTCGCAGGCGCTGCTGCAGTTCGACATCGGTGGTGCATCGGCGGGCGGTATCGTCGCCGTCGTGCTGGCCAACATCGTCGCTATCTTCCTCGTCCGCATCGTCGGCAAGAATCTGGAGGCTTGAGATGGCTCGCAGCGTTTCCACCCGCCACAAGGTCATCGTCTCGGTCGTCGCCTGGGCGCTCGGCCTGCTGATCTTCTTCCCGATCCTCTGGACCTTCCTCACCAGCTTCAAGTCGGAAGGCGATGCCGTCGCCTCGCCGCCGCTGTTCCTGTTCTTCCACTGGACGACCGAGAACTATGTCGAGGTGCAGTCTCGCTCGGACTATTTCCTGCACTTCTCGAACTCGGTCATCATTGCCGTCGGATCGACCATCATCGGGCTGATCATCGCGGTTCCGGCCGCCTGGGCAATGGCGTTTTCGCCGACGAAGCGGACCAAGGACATCCTGATGTGGATGCTCTCGACCAAGATGATGCCGCCGGTCGGCGCCCTCATTCCGATCTATCTGCTCTTCCAGGCCACCGGCCTGCTGGACAGCCGCATCGGTCTCGTCGGCGTGCTGACACTCATCAACCTGCCGATCATCGTCTGGATGCTCTATACTTACTTCAAGGAAATTCCGGGTGAGATCCTGGAAGCAGCCCGCATGGACGGTGCCTCGCTGATGAAGGAAATCATCTACGTGCTGACGCCGATGGCAATACCGGGCATCGCCTCGACATTGCTGCTGAACGTCATCCTCGCCTGGAACGAGGCGTTCTGGACGCTCAATCTCACTGCTTCCAAGGCGGCGCCGCTGACGGCCTTCATCGCCTCCTACTCGAGCCCCGAAGGTCTGTTCTATGCAAAACTTTCGGCCGCCTCGACCATGGCGATTGCGCCGATCCTGATCCTCGGCTGGTTCAGCCAAAAGCAACTCGTTCGCGGCCTGACTTTTGGCGCGGTCAAATAAGATATCTGGGAGAGAGACATGGGCAGCATTACCCTTCAGAAGGTTTCGAAGGTCTTTGGCGAAGCCAAGGTCATCCCTTCCATCGACCTTGAAATCAAGGACGGCGAGTTCGTCGTTTTCGTCGGGCCGTCCGGTTGCGGAAAATCGACGCTGTTGCGGCTGATCGCCGGGCTGGAAGATGTGTCCGGCGGCAAGATCATCATCGACGGCAAGGACGGCACGAGCCTCGGACCATCCGAGCGCGGGCTTGCCATGGTGTTCCAGTCCTATGCGCTCTATCCGCATATGAGCGTGCGCAGCAACATCGCCTTCCCGCTGAAGATGGCCGGCATGTCGAAGGACGAGATCGACCGCAAGGTGAGCGAAGCCGCCCGCGTGCTGAACCTCACCGATTATCTGGACCGCAAGCCGCGCATGCTGTCTGGCGGCCAGCGCCAGCGCGTCGCCATCGGCCGTGCCATCGTGCGCCAGCCATCGGCCTTCCTGTTCGACGAGCCGCTTTCAAACCTCGATGCATCGCTGCGCGTCAACATGCGTCTCGAGATCAGCGAGTTGCACCAGCAGCTGAAGACCACAATGGTCTACGTGACCCACGACCAGGTCGAAGCCATGACCATGGCAGACAAAATCGTCGTCCTCAACCGCGGCAACATCGAGCAGGTCGGCTCGCCGATGGAGCTTTACAAGAACCCGGCAAATCTCTTCGTCGCCGGCTTCATCGGTTCGCCGAGGATGAATTTTGTCACCGGCGTCTATGCAGAGCCGTTCGGCGCGCCGACGGTTGGCGTTCGGCCCGAGCATATCGTGTTGTCGACCGAAAGCGGCGTTTGGCAGGGCAAGGTCACGGTTGCCGAGCATCTCGGCTCCGATACGTTCCTGCACGTCGATGTCGAAGGTATCGGCCACATCACGGCGCGTGGTACCGGTGAATTCCCGGTCAAGGCAGGCGAGATCGTCTACATGACCCCGGACCGCACCCGCATCCACAAGTTCGACGACAAGGGCCTGGCCATCGCCTCCTAGGCTGGCCACGCCGCACCCGCGACGAGCGATGACGCACGTCCCGGCGAGTGAGCCGGGGAAGCGCAGTGGCCGACGGGCGCAACGATAATACGGACCATCAGGACCTTTCGGAAGGACTTTCGATCATGACCAAACTCTCGCTGGCAACCCTGAAAGCCATTTCGGAAACGGCCGCCATCCCGGCCTATGACCGGTCTCAGCTGTCGGCCGGTATCGTCCATTTCGGCGTCGGCAATTTCCACCGTGCCCATCAGGCGGTTTATCTGGACGACCTGTTCACTGCGGGCCATGATCATGACTGGGCAATCGTCGGTGCGGGCATGTTGCCGTCCGACGCCAGCATGCGTGAAAAGCTTGCGGCGCAGGATTTTCTGACGACCGTTGTCGAGCAGGACAACAACTCGACGTCGGCGCGCGTCACAGGTCCGATGATCGACATCCTGCCAGTCGGCGATTCCGCGGCGATCATTGCAAAGCTCGCCGACCCGGCCATCCGTATCGTGTCCATGACCATTACCGAGGGCGGCTATTTCATCGATGCCTCGGGCAAGTTCAATCCGGCCCACCCGGCCATCATCGCCGACGGCCAGAATCCTGGCGAACCGAAGACGGTCTTCGGCCTGATCGTTGCCGGGCTGAAGGCGCGCAAGGACAAGGGCCTCGTCCCGTTCACCGTCATGTCCTGCGACAACATTCCGCACAATGGCGTGGTGGCGACCAACGCCGTCGTTGGCACTGCGCGGCTTTCGGACCCTGACCTTGCCGACTGGATCAAGGCCAACGTTGCCTTCCCGAATGCCATGGTCGACCGCATCACGCCGGCGACCGGGCAGCGCGAGATCGACCTGCTGAAGGATGTTTTCAGCATCGAGGACAACTGGCCAGTCTATTGCGAAGAATTCAAGCAGTGGGTACTCGAGGACAAGTTCACGGCTGGCCGCCCGGCGCTCGAAAAGGTCGGCGTCACCTTCGTGCCCGATGTCACGCCCTACGAGCACATGAAGATCCGCATCCTCAATGGCGGCCACGCAGCGATCGCCTATCCGGCGGCGCTGATGGACATCCATTTCGTCCATGATTCGATGGAAGATCCACTGATCCGGGCTTTTCTCGCTAAGCTCGAGAACGAGGAAATCATCCCGATCATCCCGCCTGTGCCAAACACCGACCTGAAGGACTATTTCGCGCTGATCGAGCACCGGCTGCTGAACCCGAAGATTGCCGATACCATTCCGCGCCTGGCGCAGGACGGCTCCAATCGCCAGCCGAAATTCATCCTGCCATCGACGCTCGATAATCTGGCGCAGGGCAGGGATATTGTCGGCCTGTCGCTGGTCTCCGCGCTGTGGTGCCGTTATTTCGCCGGCACGACGGACAGCGGCAAGGAAATCGTCTTCAACGATGCCAGTTCGGATCGACTGCACGCAGCGGCACTGAAGGCGAAGACAGATCCGGCGGCTTTCCTCGTTTTCGACGACATTTTCGGCGAGGTCGCCAAGTCCGAGCTTTTCCGCAAGCGTTTTGCGCACGCACTTAAGACGCTGTGGGAAAAGGGTACGCGCGAAACGCTGCAGCTTTACCTCGACAACAATCTGGCTGATTAAACATCGGCCGGCGTCCCGAGAGGCGCCGGCATCCCTTTGGATGAAGGTGGACCGGCAATGATTGACGCGGAAAACGGGCTTGTCATCTTCGACTGCGATGGCGTTCTCGTCGACAGCGAACCGCTCTCCATCGCCGTCGTCGTCCAGGCGATGCGGGACAGCGGGATCGAAATCGATGCTGAAGGTGCCTACCAGCGCTTTCTCGGCAAAAGCCTTGCAACCCTGATCGACACGTTGGATACGGAATTTAACGTTCAGGCCGACCAGGCTTTTCTCGATCGTATCCGTGAGGACCTTTACGCCCGGTTTCGCAGCGAGTTGCAGCCGATTACCGGTATTGGCGAAACTCTCGACAGGCTCGACATCAGGCGCTGCGTGGCATCGTCCAGCCAGCTGGAGCGGATCAAGCTGTCGCTCGGCCTGACAGGCCTCCTCGATCGGCTCGAGCCGCATATTTTCAGCGCCAGCATGGTCAAGCGCGGAAAGCCGGCGCCGGACCTGTTTCTCTATGCGGCGAAGCAGATGGGCGTCCCACCGGAAAACTGCATCGTCGTCGAGGATAGTCCTGCGGGCATCGTCGCTGCACGGGCCGCCGGAATGACGGTCTTTGCCTTCACCGGCGGAGCGCATGCCACCTCGGCCCATTACCGGGCGGAACTGGAGCGGTTGGCACCCGAAGTGGTGTTTGACGCCATGCCGGATTTGATACACCTTGTCCAAAAACACAGGACGGACAGGACCGGGACTTAATGCGTGATCATGTGATTGCGGTCGATATCGGCACGAGCAGCGCGCGCGCCGGCGTGTTCGATTCGCATGGGCGGATGCTGGGCAAGGGCGAGCATCCGATCCTCATGAACCGGCCGCAGGAAAATCATGCGGAACATAGCTCGGAGGATATCTGGTCGGCAGTCTGTGCTGCCGTCCGGGCTGCACGCTCCGCTTCCGGCGTGGCGGCAGACGCGATTGCCGGCATCGGCTTCGATGCCACTTGCTCGCTGGTGGTGCGCGACCGCGATGGCCAGCCGCTGACGGTATCGACCGGGGGCGAGGCGCGTTTCGACACCATCGTCTGGCTCGACCACCGCGCGCTGGCGGAAGCGGACCTCTGCACCGCCACGCAGCACCGGGTCATTGCCCATTCCGGCCATGTAATGTCGCCGGAAATGCAGATGCCGAAGCTGATGTGGCTGAAGAAGAACCTGCCGGAGAGCTGGGCACGAAGCGGCTACTTCTTCGATCTGGCGGATTTCATGACCTATAAGGCGACCGGATCGCTGGCTCGCTCGCGTTGCACGTTGACGGCGAAATGGAATTACCTGGCGCATCGCAGCCCCGGCTGGCAGCACGATTTTCTCGACCAGATCGGTCTCTCCGACCTCCTCGAGCGTGGACACCTGCCGGAGGAGACGGCGCCGGTCGGCTCGAGCATGGGCATGTTGGGCGTGGAGGCGGCGCAAGCCCTCGGGCTCGACAGCAGTTGCCGTGTATCCGCCGGGGTCATCGATGCCTATGCGGGCGCATTGGGCGCGCTTGCCGCGCATGTCGGCAAGCCGGAGGAACTAGAGCGACAACTCGCGCTGATCGCGGGAACGTCGAGCTGCGTCGTTGCCTTTTCCCGCGAAATGCCGGGCAGCACAGGCATGTGGGGCCCATATTTCGATGTTGTCTATCCTGACTGGTGGCTGGTCGAAGCAGGCCAGTCGGCAACCGGCGGGCTTCTGGACCATATCGTCCGGATGCACGCTGCCGGTGGCGCGCCGACCGCTGCCCTGCATGCCCAGATCGTCGCGAGGATCTTGGAGTTGCGTGATATTGAGGGTGCCGATTTCGGTGCCCGTATTCACGTTCTGCCTGATTTCCACGGCAACCGTTCGCCGCTTGCCGATCCGCATGCGGTTGGCGTCATCAGCGGCCTGACGCTCGATACTTCGTTTGACGGATTATGCCGGCTCTACTGGCGGACAAGCCTCGGCATTGCCCTTGGCATTCGCCATATCCTCGACAAGATGCGGGAACACGGGCACGTTCCGGACACACTGCATGTCGCAGGCGGGCATGTGAAGAACGCGGTGCTGATGGAACTCTATGCCGACGTCACCGGCTGCACGGTGATCATGCCGAAGATGAACGAAGCCGTGCTGCTTGGCACTGCAATTGCGGCCTCGGTCGCCTGTGGGATGCACGAGACGCTGGCAACGGCCGGGGCGGCGATGTATCCGGGCGGCAACGAGCGGGTGCCCGACGCCAGCAGAAAGGCCGGCTATGACCGGGAGTACAGACGGTTCCTGGCGATGATCCGCCATAGGGCTGAACTCGAAATGATGGATTAGAACATTTCAGCATCTCATGGTGATGCAAAAATGTTCTATCTCTTTGTTTTTATGCACTTCTAGCGCCAAAGCGATACGCGCCCTCGCTGTAACCGCTCCACCCGCCTCTCGGATTTACCGCATCGGTGCTTCGGCAAACATGTTCTCGAGTTCTGCCAGTCGCCGTGCGCGGACTTCGGCGTCCTGGCCGGCGGCGTGGATTACAGCGGTTGCGAGGAACTCCAGTAGTGCGGACATCGCGGTCAGATTATCGCGTGGCCCGACACGGGGCGGCGGGACGGACAGCGTGGTGTTGGAAAATTCATGGGCCCAGTCAGTGTACTGGCTGGTGACCAGCAGAACTTTCAGGCCCGAGCGACGTGCCGAGCGGGCTAGCAGTCGAGACTTCGCGAAGCGGTGCGAGTCGATAATGATGAGCAACGAATTCGTCGTGGATGGTGCCAGAAGCTCCATATAGGTGGCATTGCCGTTGCCGGCCATCCGTACGTTGTCGCGGGCAAAGCTCAGTCGATCGCAAAAATACTGGCCGATCGGGCATGTCAGATGGCACGCGACAAAGACGTCGCTTGCACCGAGGATGGAAGAGACCGCGTCTGCCCATTGCGGCTGGGACGAGAGATTGTAGACATGGTGCAGCATGTCCAGTTGCTCTGCCATCAATGCTGCCAACGGCAGGCCTGCGGCGGCGTCCTGGTGGAGCTGCTCCACGGTCGTCGGGTTCTTCTGCAGCGCGGTCGGCGGAACCGTTTCGCGCAGGTGAACCTTGAAGCCATCCAGCCCCTGGTAGCCCAGCGCCCGCAGAAAGCGGCCAACGGTCATCGGGCTCAATTCCAGCCTGTCGGCAACGGACGATGCAGTCTCGTATGGCAGTTCGCTCATATGGTCTGAAAAGTACCGCGCAATCCGTCTCTCGGCGGGCGTGCCGGATTTGATATATTGTTTTAGCTTCTGGCTGAGGTCGTCCATTCTGCCTCGCAATGTTATTGCGCCATCACTGTCCAAACAAAACAATCTGCGCGCGTCAATGCCTAATTTTCAGGTTCGTCAAAAGTAAGGTTTGTCTCGTGTAATATCATTCATTTTATATTAGTGCAGCCTTTATTACAATGTTGGCGTTGCTTGTACACACCGAGTTCTTGTCGGAGTGCCTAGCCTCCCTTACATAGATCAAAAGCCTTTTACGCGAGAATGTCATCCATGATCATAGAATCTGCACGCCTGGCGGTTGCCAATCTGCTGGCACCGGACATGCGCCGGGTGGTCTGGAAAGTACTCGGCCTCTCCATCGCCGTCCTGATCTGCTTCTGGCTAGCTTTGCAGGCGCTTGTCGCCACCTACGGGGTGTCTTTACTGCACTACTTTTTCTCAGGACTGCCTGCCTGGGTCGACTGGCTGGCCGTGGCGCTGGCGGCAGTCGTGGGCCTTGGCGCGGCCTTCCTGCTGGCGCCGGTGGCGGGGCTGGTCGCCGGGCTGTTCCTGGATGACGTCGCCGAGGTCGTCGAGCGCCAGGACTATCCGCTCGATGCCCCCGGCAAAGCGATGCCCTTCGGCCCTGCCATGGTCAGTTCGATCAAGTTCCTCGGCGTGCTCATCGTCGGCAACGGCATAGCGCTTATTCTGCTGATCGTGCCGGGGGTCAATCTCGTCGCCTTCTTCCTGGTTAACGGCTACTTACTCGGCCGCGAATTTTTCGAATTCGCCGCCAGCCGCTTTCGCTCGCCGCAGCAGGCCCGGAATTTTCGAAAGAAGAATGCGTCCACGGTTTTCCTGGCCGGGCTGGTGATTGCAGCGTTTCTGACCATTCCGTTCGTCAACCTGCTGACGCCGCTGTTTGCTGGCGCCATGATGGTTCATCTGCACAAGCGGCTGACCCTCCGCGACCCCTCATTCTCCGACGAATTGCGGCGGTAGGGGTACAAGCGGCGCCGGGATGTCGCAGCTTTTTTCCGGCGAGCGACAGAGGTCAGCAATGATGCAATGTTCGCATTCCGGCCGCCTGGCCTTGCAGACGTAGCGACCGTGCAGGATAAGCCAGTGGTGGGCGTGGTAGAGATAGTGGTCTGGAATAACCTTCATCAGCCGCTGCTCGACTTCGTCCGGCGTCTTGCCGGGTGCGAGCCGGATGCGGTTGCCGATACGAAAGATGTGCGTGTCGACGGCCATGGTGGAATGGCCGAAGGCCATGGATAGCACGACATTTGCGGTCTTGCGGCCGACGCCCGGCAGTGTCACCAGCTCTTCGCGGGTCTGGGGCACCTCGCCGCCGAAATCGCTGATCAGCTTTGCAGACAGGGCGACGACGTTTTTCGCCTTGTTGCGATAGAGGCCGATCGTGCGGATATAGTCGCGGATTCGATCCTCGCCGAGGTCGAGCATCTTCTGGGGGGTATCGGCGATGGCGAACAGGGCGTGTGTCGCCTTGTTGACACCGACATCAGTCGCCTGCGCTGACAGTGCCACGGCAACGAGCAGGGTGAAGGGATTGACGTGCTCCAGTTCGCCCTTTGGCTCAGGCCGCTGGATCGAGAAGCGACGGAAGATCTCGTCGATTTCCGTCTTCGGATAGACGCTGCGGAACGAGGGCTTGCGGCGTGCTGTCGCAAGGGCCTTTTTCGGGGCCGGAAGGCCGGATTTGATCTTGGGATTTGCCATCAAAGACCTATAATCGCGGATTATGACGGATGGCAACGGCGGGGCGCCGGAAGAAAAGCTGGTTTTTTCTGCGGAGCTTTTTCCGCATCGCTCGCTCGGCCGAAAGGGCTTCAAGGTCATGCTCGCCATGGCCGGCTTTCTCAGCCTCTTTTATGGCGGCCTGTTCGTTGCCAGCGGCGCGTGGCCGATCGGTTTTTTCCTCGGTGCGGATTTCCTGCTTCTCTATGGCGCCTTCTGGCTGAACTATCGGTCGGGCGGTGTCCGCGAAGAGGTCAAGGTGTCCCGCACCGATGTCTCCATCCGCAAGGTGCTGGCCTCCGGTCGCTCCGTCGAGCATCGTTTCAACCCGTTCTGGCTACGCTTCCTGGTTCGGCGGGAGCCCGGCGTCGGTATCCGCTCCATGCATGTGTCGGGCGAGGGGCGGCGGGCGGATGTCGGGTCGTTTCTTAACCCAGAGGATCGCGAAAGCTTTGCCAAGGCCTTCCGGGCAGCACTTGCGACCGTGAAACGTCGAATTTAGCGTCGGTGCAAGAAACGGGTGGCGAGACGGGTGGCGAACCCTCATCATGGCCGCAAGGAGACCGATGATGAACATGGCGCCGCTGCTTACGAAAGACTTTACCCCGGAAGGATCCGACTACGAGGTCGTGCGCAGCGTCATCGAGCTGATCACCGAGGATTATCGCGACCAGCCGTCCCTGGAAGATCTCTCCGCGCGGCTGGGGCAATCGCCGACACAGTTGCAGAAGACATTCACCCGGTGGGCCGGGTTGTCGCCCAAGGCCTTCCTGCAGGCGGTAACGCTGGATCACGCCAAGCGGCTGCTGCGGCAGGAAGCGCTGCCTTTGCTCGAGGCGTCGATCGAGGTCGGCCTTTCCGGCCCGAGCCGGCTGCACGACCTGTTTGTCACCCACGAGGCGATGTCGCCGGGGGAATGGAAGGCGAAGGGCGGGGGGCTAACCATCCGCTACGGCTTCCATGCCAGCCCGTTCGGCATGGCGCTGGTCATGGTCACCGATCGAGGTCTGGCCGGCCTGGCGTTCAGCGATACCGGCAGCGAGGCCGCCTGTCTCGAGGACATGACTTGCCGCTGGCCGAACGCCCGGTATGTCGAGGACAGCCAGGCAACGGCGCCCTTTGCCAAGCGTATTTTCGAGCCGAGCCAATGGTCTGCGGACCAGCCGCTGCGTGTCGTATTGATCGGGTCCGATTTTCAGGTGCGCGTCTGGGAAAGTCTTTTGAAAATTCCCTTCGGCAAGGCAATGACCTACTCGGACATCGCCCGGGATATCGGCCAGCCGACAGCGATGCGGGCAGTCGGTGGGGCAATCGGCCGAAATCCGATTTCGTTCGTCGTTCCCTGCCATCGCGCGCTGGGCAAGGGCGGGGCGCTGACCGGTTACCATTGGGGGCTGACGCGCAAACGTGCGATGCTCGGCTGGGAAGCCGGCAAGGCCTGAGGTCAGGCGGCAACCGGCTCCATGCGGCCGAGCAGCTCTCGCGCTGCACTTTCGTCGGTGATGAGCGTGTTGCAGCCGATACGCCTGATCGTGGCATGGATGGCCGTCGCCCGGTGCGCGCCGCCGCAGGCGAGAACGATGTGCTTTGCTTTCTTCAGGGTATCGAGATCGACGGACATCACCCGGCTGTTAATGGTGTGGTCGACGGAGTTTCCGTCGGCATCGAGGAAATTGAACATGGTGTCGCAGACGCAGCCGGCAGCGATGAGCTCATCGAGTTCGGCCTTGGATATGAAGCCTTCCGAGAGCGATGTGGAGTGCGGGCCGATATCGCCGCAGCTGACGATGGCCAGATCTAGGTTTTCCGCCAGCCGGTAGATAGCTTCGAGGCCGCATTTCTCGATCAAGTTTCTCTTCGTCTCGATCGAGTCGACCAGCAGCGGTGCTAGAAACATGTAGCATTCGGCGCCGAGCTGGCTTGCCAGTCGCCACGTATAGTCGATCGGATTGGTCTGCTGGACGGCAACGATGCCGCCGAGCAGCGAGACCACCTTGCAATTGTCGCGGCGTGGTGGGCGGAAACTGCCGAGCGATGCCGTCATCGTCCGGCCCCAGCCGACACCGATGGTATAATCGTCGGGGATGGCTTCGGTCAGGAACTGTCCGAGCGCCAGGCCGACGCACTTTGCCTGGGCATCGACGCCGCCGCCTGCGGGCGTCGGCACGACAATCGCTTCGTCCAGCCCGAAAGCACGTTCCAGCTTGATGGACAGCTCGACGCAATCGTCGATGCCGTCGTTGATCCAGATCTGCACCTCGCTGCGCCGTCGCGCCTCGTCGAGCAGGCGGATGACGGTGGTGCGGCTGATGCCGAGCTGCTCGGCTACGTCCTTCTGCGTCAGGCTCTGGTTGTAGTAGAGCCAGGCAGCCCTCAGGCGCAGCGATGCCGTTTCTGAATAGGCGATGTGGGTTCCACGTCTGAGCTTGGCCATATGTCCTCCGGCAACAAGGCCGCCGAGAATTTGCCGCCACGATGACATTGGCGGACGTCGCGTGCATGTTGTTTGCCGCTACCCCGGCTTTTCAGGGTTGATATTGGGCGACATGAGACTTATGTCAATTGAAATGCACAAATGTCCTTGACTTTTCATTGGTGGAGCGGTGATATCCACCTTGGAAAACCGAGTCTCTTGTCCAGCGAGGAGGGCAATCTGCGGGCAGATGTTATGATTGCGTGCTGGAGCGGCGATGCCGGGAACATAGTTCCGCGCTTGCACCGCATGGCTCCCCCGGCATATCCTAAAGCCCGCGCCATACATCTGCGAAACCCTTGCGTCCGCGGGAACATCGTCACTGCCCTCTCGTTTACTTGCGTCGGGGAGGGCCTGCCAACCTTACCGTTCGCCACGCAAGACGGCGTCGGTCCTCAGTTCGAAATCAACAAGGATATTCATCATGACTTCCAAGCTTGACCAACTTCGCGAAATGACGACCGTCGTCGCCGATACCGGCGACATCGAGGCCGTCGCGCGCCTGAAGCCAGTGGATTGCACGACAAACCCATCGATCGTCCTGAAGGCGCTCGGCACGCCGATGTTTGCCGACGATATCAAGGAAGCCGTTGCCTGGGGCAAGAAGCAGTCGGGTTCGTCCGAGGCCGTTGCAGAAGCTGTTGCCGACCGCCTGGCGGTTTCCGTCGGCGCCGCGCTGTCGAAGCTGGTACCCGGCCGCGTTTCTACCGAAGTCAACGCCGACCTTTCGTTCGACACCAAGGCCTCGATCGAGAAGGCGCATGCCATCGTTGCCGGCTATAAGGAGCGCGGCATCGAGAAGGATCGTATCCTGATCAAGCTGGCGTCCACATGGGAAGGCATCCGGGCTGCCGAAGTCCTTCAGAAGGAAGGCATCGACTGCAATCTGACGCTGCTGTTCAGCATGGCCCAGGCTGCTGCCTGCGCCGATGCAAAGGTGTTCCTGATCTCGCCGTTCGTCGGCCGTATTCTCGACTGGTACAAGAAGTCGACCGGCAAGGACTACACCTCGGAAGAAGATCCAGGCGTCATCTCGGTTCGTGAAATCTACAACTACTACAAAGCCAACGACATCAACACGATCGTCATGGGCGCTTCGTTCCGCAGCGCCGAGGAAGTGGCGGCACTTGCCGGCTGCGACCGCCTGACGATCAGCCCGAACCTGCTCGACGAACTCGCAAAGGACGAAGGCAAGCTCGAGCGCAAGCTTTCGCCGGATGTCAAGAAGGCAACGCCGAAGCTAAACGTCGATGAAAAGACTTTCCGCTGGATGATGAACGAAGACGCCATGGCCACTGAAAAGCTTGCCGAAGGCATTCGCCAGTTCGGCAAGGATCTGGTGACACTGCGTGAAATGGTCTCCAAGGAACTGAAGGCCGCTTAAGCGTCACGACTGAACTATGATCTCGAAGGCCTGGTCGCAGCACGCAGCCAGGCCTGTTTCTTTGCGGTCGGTTCACAGGTTCCAGAGCCGTTGGGCATTCTGCCGATAGAGCCGTGCCCGCTCGCTTTCGCTGCAGCCGGCGATGAGGGCGTGGGTTGCAGCCACCCAGGTCGATAGCCCTCCGCCGAGGGTGCAGACTGGCCAGTCGCTGCCCCAGATGACACGATCCCATCCGAAACATGCAATCGAGTGCTCGATGAAGGGCCTCAAAGTCTCCACCGTCCAGCTTTGCGGATCGGCATAGGCGACGACGCCGGAAATCTTCACGCTGACATTCTGACGGCGTGCAATTTCCCGGATGCCGTTTTGCCAGGCTTCGCTCATGCTATCCTTGATGGCTGGGACCCCACAATGATCAAGGATGAAGCGGACTTCCGTGTTGAGGTCGACGAGTGCTATCGCATGCTCGATCTGATGCGGCAGGACGCAGAGGTCGAAGGTCAGCCTCGTCTCCGCCATGAGGCTGAGGTTTTCGCGAAAGAGCGGACGCGTGGACAACTCGTCGGGAACGACATGCAGGACGCGACGCAGGCCTTTGACGAAAGGATCGGCTAGCACACGCTCGAGGTACCACGGAAAGTCGGTGTCCTCCGGGCGACAAGCTGCAATCGCGCCGCGGATGAGACTGTCCGACCGAGCGCCGAGCTCGCGCACATACTCTGTTTCCGGCTCAATGTCGGATGGATCGACGTCGACCTCCATGTGCAGGACGCCGGTGATGCCGCACCGTTTTGCTTCGAGGGCATAATCGTCGTAGAGACTGTCACGGTTGAGCGCGCCTGAGCCGGCGAGCCAGGGGTAGTTCAGCCTTGTCCGGTCGACGATATGAAGATGGCTATCGAACAGCATGGTTTCCTCCGGATGTGCCGTCAGGCTTTTCACGGAAGAATAGGGTATTCATATAAGAGTTATCAACCTGCCTCGTCCACCATTCCGGCAACCGTCTCGGAAATCTCCGCTGCTGCGGCGCGTACAAACGCTATGACCTGGTCGAAGCTGGGTGCCTTGTCGCTGACCGGCTGGATATAGGGACAGGTAAGAGCGGCCAGCGCGTTACCATCTCGCGCCAATATGGGCGCGGAAATGTTGCGGACGCCTGTCGTCTGCAGGCTGTCCATGGTCTCGAAGCCGCGCTCCCTGATGACCTGCAGCCGCCCGATGAGATCGCCGGGCATGGCGACATCATCGTCGCGGCGCTGCTGCTCGTCGATCATCATCTGTCGCTGCTTTTCGTCGCGGAAAGCGAGCAGCACATGGCCGGAGCCGGTGTTGAACAAGCTGATCTGGGCGCCGACCCGGATCGAGATCCCCCAATAGGTCGGCGAATCCTGCTGGGCGATAATGGCGACGGAACCGCGATCAAAGACCGCCAGGTGGCAGGCCTGTTCGGCGCGGTTGGCAAATTCGCGCATCAGCGGCGTCGAGAACGACACAAGCCGGCGCACGGGGGCATGAAAATGTGCCAGCCCGAACAGCTTCAGCGTCAGTAAAAAGCGGTCGCCTTCCTGTCGCTGGACATAGCCGCGCCGCACCAGTCGATCAAGCATGCGGTAGAATTCGTTGGGGCTCTTGCCGAGATGCTTGGCGATCTCCGCCTGTGTCAGGCCGCCGTCGATGCGTGCCAGAAGCTCCAGAATATCGAGACCCTTGTCGAGTGCCGGGGCTCTGTACCGGTCACCTTCCTCGTCAGCGCTGGCCATCTCATCCCTGTCACTGCAATTTGACTGAAAACTTTCATATATGAATGGATGGCGTTTGCAAGCGATGGGCTGCTACCTTGACGCTGGACAATGTGGCGTTTACAGATAAATCAAACATGCATATGTGGATATTATCGCTGTTGAGCGGGCGTGCGAATGTCTCTGGACGCTGTCGCGTCAGCGGGCATAGAGTTCGAACTGGCTGGCTCAAGTCGTTCATTGTGTAAACGATCCCGGCTTGATGCTAAGGCGTTCCGGCAGATCTTAGGACAGGGAAATTCGATATGGGACACGGACTGGAAGGCAAGACCGTCGTGATCACAGCGGCGGCGCAGGGCATCGGCCGCGCGTCGGCCGAACGCTTCCTCGGGCTTGGCGCCCGGGTCATTGCGACCGATATCAACGAGGCGGCTCTGGCGAGCCTCGAGGAAGCCGAAACCCACGTCCTCAATGTGCTCGACAGCGATCGCGTCAAGGAATTTGCCAGCAAGATCGGCGCCATCGACGTGCTGTTCAATTGTGCCGGCTTCGTCCACGCGGGCAGCATCCTCGACTGCGAGGAGAAAGACTGGGACTTCTCCTTCAACCTCAATGCCAAGGCCATGTACACAACATGCCGTACATTCTTGCCGGGCATGCTGGAGAAGGGCAAGGGTGTCATCGTCAACATGGCATCGGTCGCCTCAAGCGTTAAGGGCGTGCCGAACCGCTTTGCCTACTGTGCCTCCAAAGCTGCCGTGATCGGCCTGACCAAGTCTATTGCCGCCGATTTCGTGGCCAAGGGCATTCGTGCCAACGCCATTTGCCCCGGCACGGTAGATAGCCCGTCGCTTCATGAGCGCCTTCGGGCCACCGGCGACTACGACAAGGCCATGACCGATTTCATTGCCCGCCAACCGATGGGGCGCATCGCCACGCCTGAAGAGATCGCTGCCTTGGTGACATATCTCGCCGGGGATGAATCGGGCTTCACGACGGGCCAGGCGCTGGTTGTGGACGGCGGCTGGACCGGCTGACAGTAGGTGGCCGATGTAGACCCTGAAGTTGCTGATGACAGCACATGTTTGCTGGTGCGGTGGCTTGAGCCGGATGGCTTGTCAGATTGCCCCGCCACTGTATATCAGGACGATGTGACCAGGAACGGAGCGCCGGCATGCAGCAGAGTGTAAAGCGAAGGGCGGCGCGATCGCCCGTCGTTATGCTGGTGCGCAAGCATCTGAACGTCGTACTCGCTGTCCTGACCAGCCTGGTCGTCTTCGCGCTGACGACGTCCCGGCAGTTCAATGCCAGCAACTTTCTGGCAAGCTGGAACTGGGGCGCGGTCGTCTACATCGCCTTCACCTGGTATCGCATGCTGCGCTCCAACGTCAGCCGCATCCGGCAGCGATCGGCCGACTGCGACTTTTCCGACGTTCTGGTGCTTTGCCTGTCGATAGCCGCCGCAGTGGCGAGCATCGGGGGTATCGGCATCGAACTCAGCGGCGTCAAGAATGCTTCTCCTGCGCAGGCCCTGGAGAATGCCGGGACGGCGTTTCTGACGATCCTGATCTCGTGGGTCTTCCTGCACACGCTGTTCACCACCCACTATGCCCACCGTTTCTATGCAGACAGCAGCGGCAAGCCGCCGATCCGCTTTCCCGACGATATCAAGGAACCCAATTATTGGGATTTCCTGTATTTCACCTTCACGATCGGCGTTGCATCGCAGACTGCCGATGTCGCTATTGCCACGACATCCATGCGCAAGACTGCGCTGCTGCATTCCGTATTGTCGTTCCTGTTCAATACCACGATATTGGCACTGGCGATCAATGTCGGTGCCAGCCTCATCTAGGCTTGTTTGGGCAGCGACTTCAGCAATGCAGCGCTAGACTTGCTTGACCCTGTACCGGCAAACAATTTGTCGGGCTTGACTACTATCCAAGGGCCAATGTTCTGTGTAGGTCAAATTTGGTTTGTCTTCCCGCAGCGTAACGGGAGGCGCCTTGTTCAAGCGTGGCGAGTGAGCGTGGAATGTCAGACGAGCTATCGACCTCCTCAGTCCGGGCCATCTCGCGGATCGATGCCGTTCCCACCATTCTCGAAGTTGTCTGCAAGACCACCGGCATGGGATTTGCGGCAGTCGCCAGGGTCACAGAAGATCGCTGGATTGCCTGCGGCGTGCGGGACGACATTGCCTTTGGCCTGGAGCCGGGCGGCGAATTGAAGGTCGAGACAACGATCTGCCACGACATCCGTGAGAACCGCCAGCCGGTAGTTATCGACGACGTTGCCAGAGACCCGGTGTTTTCCATGCATCATACGCCGCAGATGTACGGGCTGCAGAGCTATATCTCGATGCCGATCATCCTGCCCGACGGCACGTTTTTTGGGACGCTCTGCGCTATCGACCGGGTGCCGAGAACACTGAGCACGCAATCGACGATCAGCATGTTCCGGCTGTTCGCCGACCTGATCGCGCTGCATCTCGATGCCAACCAGCGCGTTCTCGACAGCGAGGACAGGCTGCGGACAGAGCAGGAAAATACGGCACTTCGAGAGGAATTCATCGCTGTCCTCGGGCACGATCTTCGTAACCCGCTGGCCTCAATCGAAGCCGGTGCGAAAATCCTGCAGCGCTCGCCTCTCGATGACAAGTCGCGTTCGATCCTGAAGCTGATGCAGGCGAGTGTCAGCCGCATGTCCGGACTGATCGACGACGTACTGGACTTTGCACGCGGACGTCTCGGCAGCGGTCTGCTGGTGGAAAACATGCAGGTGGTGCCAGTGCGGCCGATGATCGAGCAGGTCATAAGCGAGCTAGCGTCCACCCATCCCGACCGGATTATCCGGGCGGACATAAGCGCCGTCAGCGTACGCTGCGATCCGGCGCGCATAGGCCAGCTGTTGTCGAACCTGCTTGCGAATGCGTTGACGCACGGGTCGGAGGATGGGGAAATTTACGTGGGCGCCCGTGTCGAGAATGGCCGGTTCGAGCTCACCGTCGCAAACCCCGGAGATCCCATACCGGGCGAAATCGCCGAGCACTTGTTTAAGCCCTTTGTGCGGGCTTCGGCAAATTCCAGCCACCAGGGGCTTGGTCTCGGGCTCTATATTGCATCCGAGATAGCGCGCGCTCATTGCGGTGAGTTGACAGTTGCCTCTTCCGCGGAAGAAACGCGGTTCACGCTGACCTTCGACGCTTGCCTGCCTTGAAGGTCAGATGCTCCGCCCGACCAACCGGGGGGCGGAGCAAAGTCAGGTCGTTAGACTATTGCGTTGCCGGCCATGATGGCCAGAACGACAAAGATCAGGAACACGATCAGGGCGATGCCGAACAGCACGCGTGCGATGGTTGCCGTCGCGGCGGATACGCCTGAAAAACCGAAGAAGCCGGCAATCACCGAAACAACGAAGAATATAAGAGCCCATTTCAGCATGAAAAATTTCCTCTGCGCCAATTGTCGCAGGGATACGCGCCAGCGAAAGAAAAGTTCCAACTGTCTCTGAATTCAACCGGCGCACCCGACGTGGAGTGCGCCGAGATCGCCGCTTCATCCGTGGTTTATCATCACGTGGCGGACCGTGGTGTAGTCTTCCAGCGCGTAGATCGACATGTCCTTGCCATAGCCCGATTGCTTCATCCCGCCATGCGGCATCTCGTTTGTCAGCATGAAGTGGGTGTTGATCCAGGTGCAGCCGTATTGCAGCCGTGCCGCCGTCTGCATCCCGCGACCGATATCCTTTGTCCAGACGGATGAGGCAAGGCCATAGTCGCTGTCGTTAGCCCAGGCGACGGCGTCGTCGACGTCGGTGAAGCGGGTGACGGAGACAACAGGCCCGAATACCTCGCGGCGGACGATCTCGTCTGCCTGGGTCGCGCCGGCGATGACGGTTGGCGTGTAGAAGAAGCCCCTATCGCCAGATACCTTGCCCCCGGTGGTGATCTCCATGTGCTTGTGCTCCGCTGCACGGTCGACGAAGCTTTCCACCCTGTCGCGCTGGCGTTTCGAAATCAGAGGTCCGATCTCGTTCTCGGTGTCGTCGGCAAGATTGAATTTGATGGATGACACGGCGGAGGTCAGGTCGGCGACGAACCTGTCGTATATTTTCGCGTCGGCATAGATGCGGCAGGCCGCAGTGCAGTCTTGGCCGGCGTTGTAGTAGCCGAAGGTACGAATGCCCGACACCACTGCATCGATATCGGCATCGTCGAAGATGATGACTGGCGCCTTGCCGCCGAGTTCGAGGTGGGTCCGCTTGACCGTCTTGGCAGCTGCCTCCAAAACCTTCTTGCCGGTGCCAATATCGCCGGTGATCGACACCATGCCGATCTTCGGATGGTTGATCAGCGCGCTGCCGACCGTCTCCCCGCGTCCAAGGATGACGTTGACCACGCCCTCGGGCAAAATCTCGGCGAACAGCTTCGCCATCTTCAGGGCGGACAACGGTGTCTGTTCAGATGGCTTGAACACAACCGTGTTGCCGCCGGCCAGCGCCGGTGCAAGCTTCCATGCCATCATCATCAGGGGATAGTTCCAGGGCGCGATGGAGCCGACGATGCCGACAGGGTCGCGGCGGATCATCGAGGTGTGCCCGGGCAGATATTCACCCGCCACAGGTCCGTGCAGGTTGCGCACGGCACCGGCAAAGAAGCGGTAGCAATCGACGATCGCCGGTATCTCGTCATTGAGGACTGCGTTGATCGGTTTGCCGCAATTCAGCGCTTCGAGCGCTGCAAAGCCCTCGGCATCCCGCTCTATCGCGTCGGCGATCCGCAGCAGGTAAGCCGAACGCTGGGCCGGCGTGGTCTGCGACCATGTCCTGAAGGCGGCTTCTGCAGCATCCACGGCTTTGTCGACCTGACTGAGCGAGGCTTCGGGGAGGTCGAGCACGGTCTCGCCGGTCTTCGGGTTGAGAACGTGTTCTTCATTTTCCGTGCCGGCCTCGAAGCGTGACCCGATCAGCATTGCAGTGTCCATGACGTTCTCCCTTTTCATTGGTTGCCGCCGTCGGCGATCTGGCCGTCGCCTGGGGTCAAGATATTAGGATGCCACATTCGACAGCAAGGTGACCAGCACCGCGTTATCCGCCGGGACCGTGCGCGGTTGAGAACAGCGCCGGTATGATGATGTCGGTCGGCCTGATCGCGGTACAACGAGCGATGGAGGGCGCAGCGTCACCTATCAACGAATGCAAGCAAGCCATCGACGCATCATAAGGTTGTAAATCGCCTCGAAATGAAGCAGCCTCAGGTGGATGCGTCTATCCGGCACAAACTTGAAGCTATTGGTTTCGTTTCTGAAATTCCGGCGACTGTTTTATCGAAATGTGGCTGTATGGAGGGGCGTTTTACGCTCTCCTTAAGTATTCTGAAACGTCATATCTCTAGCTTTGCGAGTGTCTATCGCGGTGTTGGAGTGCTTTATGGTGGAGCAGTTGGCTTGAAGGCCTTACTGCGCATTTTCCGGCGACCCCGGAAGCTGGTTATGATTGTCGGCGGAGTGGCCTTGTTGATGGGCTCCTCCGGCGCATTCGCACTCTATATCGGTCGCGACAGACTGCTTGGCCCCTCCGCTACATCCGTCAACGGCATGCAGTGCACCGACCTCAATCTCGTGACGATCCGCAAGAATCACCGTGTCTGGCTGCGCAAGTACATCACCTCCGATGCGACTGACGGTCTGACGCGCGTCAAGACAGCATTGCGCGTGGCAAAGGCCGTCTATGATGCGCAGAAGCCGGACCTGGTTCAGGTCGTGGTGCTCGACAAGAAGGGACCGACACTGCAGTCCGACATTCACGGCCGCGCCCTTGGCGCCACGGTGGTCTATATTCCCCACCCTGAGAAGATTGCCGATGGCTCGGTCGAGGTGCCGATAACAGCGCGCTACTACAATGGCGGTGCCAGCGACGAAGGCCTGTTCTTCGGAGACCGGGTCGATATGACGAGCACGGATATCGACGGCGTGATGGCCTCCCTGAAAGACCACAGCGACTGTACCGACCCGGTCACCACGGGAGTTGCCAAGGTGCCAGAAGGCGGCAAGCATCCGAAGACCCCGCCGACAGCCGAGGGCGCTGCGAAGAGCGAGAGCAGCGAGAAAAAATCACCGGAGGCTGTTGCACCGCCAGCCGAGCATCCGCCTGCAGCAGCCGACGTCAAGCCGGAGCATGGCAGTACCGGCAGTTTCATAGGTGTGAAGGTCGAGCCGAAGATCATACCCACGTCGCTGCAGGTAAACGCTGCCTTGCCCGCAACGAGCGAAGCCGTTGCGGCCACCCTGCCGGCCGATCCGCAGGTGACAGGCACAAGCCGATAGACTGTTGGCGCAGGGGTCGCCCCCCCTGCGCTTCGACATATGCGTTATCTAGTCAGCCTTGGCGCGGCGAGCCGGGAAGAGGATGATGTCGCGGATCGACGGGGCGTTGGTCAAAAGCATGATCAGGCGGTCGACGCCGATGCCGAGGCCACCGGCCGGAGGCATGCCCTGGTCGATTGCGTCCAGGAACTCGTCGTCCAGTTGTTTGTCCTTTTCGCCGCGGGCATGGGCCTGCTCGAGCTGCTCGACCATGCGCTTGCGCTGCTCTTCCGGATCGTTCAGTTCCGAGAAGGCGTTGCCCAGTTCCCAGGCGTTGCAATAGGTCTCGAAACGCTCGACAAGGCGCGGCTCGCCCGGCACTTCCTTGGCGAAGGGCGAGATGTCCTTCGGGAAATGGGTGACGTGGCTTGGCTGGATCAATGTGCCCTCGACCTTCTCCTCGAAGATGAAAGCCAGGCACTCGCCCCAGGTCCAGTCCTTCTCGACGGCGAAGCCGGCAACCTTGGCGGCGCTGCGGGCTTCCTCGTCGGTCTTCATGGCGAGGAAGTCGATGCCAGTGGCCTCCTTGACGGCGTCCGGCATGGGCACGCGCTTGAACGGGCCCTTGAAGGAGATCTGCTTGTCGCCGAAGGCAAACTCGGTCGTCCCGTGGATGGACAGGGCGAGTGTCTCGAACAGCCGCTCGACGAGGTCCATGATGTCCTCGTAGTCGGCATAGGCCCAATAGCACTCCATCATCGTGAATTCCGGATTGTGCCGGGTGGAGACGCCTTCGTTGCGGAAGTTGCGGTTGATCTCGAAGACCTTGTCGGTCAGGCCTGAAACCAGCGTGCGCTTCAGGAACAGTTCCGGCGCGATGCGCAGGTACATGTCGAGCTTCAGTGTGTTGTGGTGGGTCTTGAAGGGCTCGGCCGTGGCGCCGCCATAGACCGAATGCAGCATCGGCGTCTCGACTTCCATGAAGCCGTCATTTTCCATGAAACGGCGGATGCCGGAGACAATCTTCGAGCGCTGCTGGAAGCGCAGCTTGCTGTCCTCGTTAGTCATGATATCGAGGTGACGCTTGCGGTAGCGGGTCTCGATGTCGGACAGGCCATGCCACTTTTCCGGCATCGGCAGCAACGACTTGGTTAGCATGGTGATCTCGCGGGCCGAGATCGTCAGCTCGCCGCGCTTGGTACGACGCACGACGCCGGTCACGCCGATGATGTCGCCGATATCGATCATCGGCAGCAGGGCGCGGGCTTCTTCCGGCGTGGTGTCCTTGTGGCTGAAAATCTGGATCTTGCCGCCGGCGTCATGGATGTCCATGAACATGCCGGAATTGCGCGAGGAGTAGACGCGACCGGCGACCGTGACCGTGTCGGTCGTTTCGACGTCGATCTCCAGGTCCTTGTACTTCTCCGCCAGCTCGGTGTTCGTCATGGTCCGGTGGAAATGCGCCGGATAGACATCGCCCACCTGTTCGCGCAGCAGCTTCAGCTTCTGGGCGCGCACTTCGGTCGCATCGGAGGACAGGGCAGTTTCGGTCTTGTTGTCGGACATTGTTCTATTTCCTGTAGCCGGGGCGCGCTTTGCTTTCGGTATCCCTCATTCCTGTGCTTGTCACAGGAATCCAGTACGTCCAAGTCCTTGGACGTGGGATGGTTCGTTCATTCTCTCACAGCGCAGACGCGCCGTGGCTGGATTCCTGTGACAAGCACAGGAATGAGGGAGGACACACACAGGTGTCTCCTCCCAGCACATTCATTTCCCGCTGCCGGCCATCGTCGCCACCACAGTGGCTGCGAGCTTCAGGCGCTGGCGCACGACGGAGCGGCCGAGGATCGACATGCTGTCGAACAGCGGCAGCGAGCGTGACGAGCCGGACATGGCAACGAAGAGCGGCGCCAGGATGACCTTCAGCTTCTTGCCCATGCGATCGGCGATGGCACGCAGCTCGGCCTCGATGGACTCGACATTCCATTCGAGGATCTTTTCGAGATCCGGCTGCACCGTGTTGAAGATTTCCAGCAGCTCTTCAGGCGTCGATTTGATCTTGGCGAAGGCCGATGCATCGAGGTGCAGATCGGATTTCAACAGGAAGCCCATCAGGTCCGGCAGCTCGCCGAGCTTGGTGATGCGCGACTGCGACAGCTTCAGGCCGTCCTGCAGGCGGTTGTTTTCCATCGCCCAGGTGAGCACGCGCCGGCTGAATTCCTCTTCCGACATTTTCTCGCGCAGCCAGCGGCCGTTCAGCCAGTCCAGCTTCTGGATGTCGAAGATGGCGCCGGCCTTGGACAGGTTCTCTGGATCGAAGTTGGCAGCCAGTTGTTCGATATCGAGCAGTTCCTCGCCTTCGCCGATCTGCATAAAAAACAGGCCGAGAAAGTTCATCAGCGCTTCCGGGATATAGCCGAGTGCCGTGTAGTAGGAAATCGAGGTGGGGTTCTTGCGCTTCGACAGCTTCGACTTGTCGGCATTCCTCATCAGGGAGAGATGCATGAACACCGGCTGGTCCCACTCGAAATAGCGGTAGAGCAGTATGTGTTTCGGCACGGACGCCAACCATTCCTCGCCGCGCGCGACGTGGGTGATCTTCATCAGATGGTCGTCGATGACGTTTGCCATATGATAGGTCGGCATGTTGTCGGCCTTCATCAGCACCTGCATGTCGACACTGTCCCACGGAATGCTGACATCGCCATAGACGCCGTCGTGGAAGTCGCAGGAGCCTTCCGTCGGGATTTTCATCCGCACCACGGAGGCTTCGCCCGATGCAACGCGCGAGGTTACCTCCTCGGCGGACAGGTTAAGGCAGTGACCGTCATATTTCGGCGGCTTGCCGGCTGCGCGCTGGGCTTCGCGCATTGCCGTCAGGCGCTCCGGCGTGCAGAAGCAGCGGAATGCGTGGCCCTTGCGCAAAAGCTCCTCGGCGTAGGGCTGGTACATGTCCTTGCGGTCACTTTGGCGGTAAGGCCCATAGGGTCCGCCGACGTCAGGGCCTTCCGACCATTCCAGCCCGCACCACTTCAACGCATCCAGAACCTTAGTCTCGAATTCCGGCGTCGAACGGGTAGCGTCGGTATCCTCGATGCGCAGGATGAACTCGCCACCGTGTTTCTTGGCAAAGAGATAGTTGAACAGCGCAATGTAGGCCGTGCCGACATGGGGCTCGCCGGTCGGGGAGGGTGCGATGCGGACGCGGACGCCTGAAGTGGTCATGATGTCTATCCGTAATGACGTGCGGGAGATCCAGACGGGGCACTGGCCGGCGCCACGGATCGGAGTTTCGGAAACAGCCTCAAAACAGCGCCAAAAACACTGCCAGGCCAGCCATTTTCCGTCTGGCTGGCCTTAGGACATATTCAACCGTCGAGGTCAAGAAAAACCGCCGATTTCCGGTGCGCCAGAGCGGCATGCTGGCCTGACGGATCGGCAGTCTTTCGAGCGCCGAGCCGGTCTATTGCGGGAAGGTCCGTAGGCTCAGTGCCGGGTCTTGGATTTTTCCCTGCGGTTGCGCACCATCATGTTGAGAATCTCCACCAGGGCGGAAAATGCCATCGCGGTGTAGATGTAGCCCTTCGGTACATGGAAGCCCATGCCGTCGGCGATAAGGGTGGTGCCGATCATCAGCAGGAAGGCGAGCGCCAGCATGACGATCGAAGGGTTCTTCTCGATGAAGTTGGCAAGCGGCGCTGCAGCCAGCAGCATGACCAGGACCGCGGTGATGACGGCCACGAACATGATCGGAATGTGCGGCGTCATGCCGACGGCGGTGATGATGCTGTCAACGGAGAAGACGAGGTCGAGCAGAAGGATCTGGCCGATGGCAGCGGCAAAGCCCGTCGTGGTCGACTTTGCGATGAAATCGCCGTTCTGATCGACGGGATCAACGCTGTGATGGATTTCCTTCGTGGCCTTCCACAGGAGGAACAGGCCACCGGCAATCAGGATGATGTCCTTCCAGGAAAAGCCATGGCCCATGATATCGAAGACCGGTTCCGTCAGGCGCACGATCCAGGCGACCGTGCCCAGCAGCGCAAGGCGCATGATCAAAGCCAGGCCGATACCGATCTTGCGGGCCTTGTCGCGGTTTTCAGGTGGCAGCTTGTTGGTGAGAATCGAGATGAAGATCAGGTTGTCGATGCCGAGAACCACCTCCATCACTACGAGTGTGACGAGCGCCACCCAGGCGCTTGGATCCTGTAGCAATGGCATCAGTGTCTGCATCGATCGTGTTCCCCACATTGACTAAACCGGCGAAAAATACCCGGGCTAATGTAGGAACTGGAAGTTCGAGCGCAAGCGCCGCGAGGGCGCCTTGGTTTACGAAGGCTTTGAAGACTTTCCATAGGCGGCGAGGAAGGTTTTCACCGCGCCATTGATCACACGCTCGATTTCCGCTTGTTCAGGGGGCTCATCCATGCTTCCGAACAGGCGAAGTTTGAAGAAAGTGCCGCTGGAAAGATCGAGAAACTGCCCGGCCGCGAGGTCGAGATCGTCTATCTCCAGCTTGCCATCCGCCATGTGCCGCAGCAGAAAGTCCTGCAGGACAGTGCGCAGATTTTCTGGTCCCTTGAAGAACCGCTTGCAGAGGACAGGCATTCTTTCGCGGACACCCAGCACCGTGCGCATCGCCGTGATGACCTTTTCGTCGGTCATATGCCGCACGAACGTGACGCCGAAGTCGTAGAGGCCCCCTTCGAGATCGTCATGCTCCGCCAGAGCCATGCGCATCGTGGCGATGAATGTAGCACGCTGCCGCTCGATGATTGCGGTGAACAGCTCTTCCTTGTTGGCAAAATAAACGTAGAGCGTGCCCTTTGAAACGCCAGCTTCGCGCGTTACATCGTTCATGCTCGAGGCGTCGAAGCCGAGCCGCATGAAGACGCGATGGGCGCCATCCAGGATCTGCTCGCGCTTCGTCGGATCTTCGCCAGCCGCCCAGCGACCGCCTGCCGAAGAAGAGTTATCCTCAGGCGCCAAATTGTTTTTGACCGTTATATTGTCAGACACTGTCATTCAACGAAGATTCTTTAACCAAATCGAACCGATTGGTTCGGTATGACTTGATATGATGTGTTAAACGCTCTATGTCAACTGAACCGAACCGTTCGGTTCGACAAATTCCGTAAAAATCTGGTGCTCTCTACATGTCGTCCATTCAGAAGAACAATGTTGCACGCATTGTAAGCGAACCCGCAGACGCCAATTCTGCCCAGTCTGACCCGGCTGTGCAAGCGGAGCCGGCAGCGGCCGAAGCACGCAGCACCCCTGCGCCAGCTGAGCCCTCGGCTACAACGACAGTCGATCCGCCAAAAGCCGGCAAAAAGCGCCGCAGCTTCGTCCTTCCGATCATCGTCGTGATCGCGCTGATCGGCGGTGGCTGGTACGGGTATAACTGGTGGACGACCGGACGTTTCATGGTGTCGACCGACGATGCCTATATCGGCGGTGACATGGCGGTCATCTCGCCCAAGGTTGCCGGCTATGTCGCCAAGGTCGACGTGGTTGCCAACCAGCAGGTCAAGGCTGGCGATGTACTGCTGACACTGGACGACGGCGATTACCAGAACGCACTCGACCAGGCGCAGGCGCAGGTTGATACAGAGAAGCTGGCATTGCAGACCATCGACGCGCAAATCGTAGGGGCGCAGGCCTCGCTTGCCCAGGCGCAGGCCCAGAAGGTGGCGCTGCAGGCAACGGTGCGTGGCGCGCAGATCACCCAGAGCCGCGCGACCCAGCTGGAATCGAAGTCTGCTGGCACCGCCGCCAACGTCGACTCCGCCAATATCGCGCTCGACCAGGCCAACGCCAACCTCGTCGCCGGCGATGCCAATATTGCCTCGGCACAGGCGAATATTGCCTTGCTGCAAGCGCAGCGCAGGCAGGCTGAAGGCACGGTCCGGACACTCGAAATCTCGCGGGACAAGGCCGCCCGCGACCTGAGCTTCACGGTCCTCAAGGCCCCCTATGATGGCATCGTGGGTAACCGCTCGGTCCAGGAAGGCGATTACGTGTCTTCAACAACGCGCCTTATGTCCATCGTCCCGACCCGCAAGCTCTACATCGACGCCAACTTCAAGGAGACCCAGCTCCAGCACGTCGTTCCGGGCTCCAAGGTCGAGGTGCATGTCGATGCCTATAGCGACGAGCCGATTGTCGGTATCGTCGAGTCTATCGCGCCGGCATCCGGCTCGGTCTTCTCGCTGCTGCCGCCTGAAAATGCGACGGGCAACTTTACCAAGGTGATCCAGCGCGTGCCGGTCCGCATCGCCCTGCCGCAGGAAGCACTCGACAGCGGTCGCCTGCGTGCCGGCCTCAGCGTCGTCGTCGACGTCGATACGCGCACTGCGCCGCAGTCAAACAAGTAACGCTCGGAGAGCATCCATGGCTGCCGCAACACCCACTGCAGGACCGGCTGCCGGTTCTGCCGCTCCCGATTCGGAGCGCGTAGATCCGCGCCGGATGATCGCATTCATCGCGATGGTGCTCGGCATGTTCATGTCGATCCTCGACATCCAGGTGGTGTCGGCATCGCTGGCTGAAATTCAGGCCGGCCTCAGTGCCGGTTCCGATGAAATCGCCTGGGTGCAGACTGCCTACCTGATAGCCGAAGTCATCATGATCCCGTTGTCGGGCACGCTGGCACGGATCATCTCCACCCGTTATCTCTTCGCCATCTGCGCTGCCGGCTTTACCGCATCCAGCGCTCTCTGCGCCACTGCGACCAATATCGACCAGATGATCGTTTATCGGGCGATGCAGGGCTTTATCGGCGGGGGCATGATCCCGTCCGTGTTTGCTGCCGCCTTTACCATCTTTCCGCCATCAAAGCGCAATGTCATATCGCCGATCATCGGCTTGATCGCCACGTTGGCACCGACCATCGGACCGACGGTCGGCGGCTATCTCAGCGATGCCTTCTCCTGGCACTGGCTGTTTCTGATCAACATCGGCCCCGGTATTCTCGTGACGCTCGTCACATGGAATTTCATCGACTTCGACAAGCCTGAGCTGTCGCTGATGAAGAAGTTCGACTGGTGGGGCTTGTTGGGCATGGCCGTTTTTCTCGGTGCGCTGGAGTATGTGCTCGAGGAAGGTAACACCAACGACTGGTTCAACGACGGCTACATCGTCATCGCCGCCATTGCTTCGGCGATAGGCGGGGTAATATTCTTTTTCCGGGCCTTTACAGCGTCCTTTCCGATTGTCGATCTGAAGGCTTTCGCCAACAAGAACTTTTCCTTCGGCTCGGTATTTTCCTTCGTCATGGGCATCGGGCTATATGGCCTGACCTACGTCTATCCGCTCTATCTCGGTCGCATACGCGGCTACGATTCGCTGATGATCGGCGAGACCATGTTTGTCTCCGGCCTCGCGATGTTCTGTACGGCGCCGGTCGCCGGCATGCTGTCGAGCAAGCTCGATCCGCGGATTATCATGGCGGCCGGGTTTATCTTCTTTGCAGCCGGCACATGGATCATGACGTCGATTACCACCGACTGGGATTTCTGGGAGTTGCTCATCCCGCAGATCCTGCGCGGTGTGGGTCTGATGCTGTGCATGGTGCCGATCAACAATATCGCGCTGGGGACGATGGCTCCGGAGCGCATGCGCGGCGCTTCGGGCCTGTTCAACCTGACGAGAAATCTCGGCGGTGCCGTTGGCCTTGCGATCATCAACACGGTGCTGACCACCCGGCAGGACCTGCACTACATGCGCCTGCGCGAAAATATCAACTGGGGTAATCCGGTTGCCGTCGATCAGCTGAACAGCATGGCCGCCAACTACAATGCTCACGGGATGGACGGTTCGAATGTCGCCGTACGCACGATGGTCAACCTGACCACCAAGCAGGCGATGGTGATGTCGTTCAGCGACGTGTTCATGATCCTGACGGTGCTGTTCACGCTCATGCTGATCGGCGTTGCGATGATCAGCAAGCCGAAGCCGCCACCCAAGGGTGCGCCGGCCGGCGGCCACTAGCAACTTCGACCGAAACCTTTTCGCCGCCACGACGTATCTGTCTGGCGGCGTTTTCGTGCCGGCCGGTGAACCGGCGCGCCGTCGGCGACGTATCGACATTTCATTCGTTCCTCCATGCCGGACCCCGTTTACATGCTCAAAACGACTTTCTGCACCATCAGGCGGGCACTCGTGCTTCTCGCACTGTTCGCTTGCGGAGCTTCCTGCGCGACCTCGGCGACTGCAGATTCCGTGCCGCAGGAGTTGATCGATGTCGGTGGCTACAGGATGAACAGCGTCTACCTGCGCGCCAGTCATCCCGACCTGCCGCCGGTCGTCTTCGTCCATGGTGCCAGCGCCAACCTGTTCGACCCGATGCTGTCGTTTCGTGGCAAGCTGGAGGGCCGGGCGGATCTGCTGTTCGTCGATCGCCCCGGCTACGGACGCTCGGACCGTGGCGGTGCGGAAAACGCCTATCCTGATGGTCAGGCGGATGCCATAGCCGCTGTCATGGATAAACGGGGGATAAGGAAGGCGATCATCGTGGGCCATTCCTTCGGTGGTGCCGTGGTTGCCAGCTTTGCGCTGCGTCACCCCGACAAGGTCATCGGCCTGGTCTTTCTCTCGCCCGCCGTCTATCCCTGGCCGGGCGGCATCGCCTGGTATTATCGCGCGGCCTCGACGCCCGTGACGGGCTGGCTGTTTTCGACGTTAATCGCACCGCCAGCCGGCGTGGTGATGATCGACAGTGCAGTGAAGGGCGTTTTTGCGCCGAACGTCGCGCCTGCGGACTATGTGGCGAAAACCCACGCGCTGATGGCGATCCGTCCCGGTTCTTTTCACAACAACGCCGTCGATGTTGCCAATCTCAAGGACTGGACCGCCAAGACATCGCCGCGCTACCCCGAGATAGAAAAGCCTACCATCATCATAACAGGCGATACCGACAGTGTCGTCTCGCCCACAATCCACGCAGGACAACTGGCAAAAGCCATAAGCGGCGCCCGACTGATCTCAATCCACAATATGGGTCACAAATCCGACTACGTGGCGAGCGACGTCGCGGTGGGTGCTATCGAGACCCTCGGCGGCGAGAAGCGCGATCTCTCGGCTATCGCCCGGCGGGTCGAGGCGGGGATCGCCAACGACCGCGAAAAATAACGTCTGAGCCCGGTCTTTCGGCGGCAAGCTTGCGTCGAAAGCCTTCGCCTTGAAAAATCTGATTTACGTACGTCAGATTTGGCGCTAAGTGTCTTCGAAGGAGGAGACATGAGGCCAACCGTTCACGATATCGCCGCTGCAGCGGGCGTTAGCCTTGCGACCGTGGACCGGGTGCTTAACCAGCGTGCCGGCGTGCGCAGCGTCACTCGGCAGCGGGTCGAAGCGGTCATCAACGATATCGGCTATGTGCGCGACATGGCGGCCGCCAATCTGGCCAAGGGTCGCCTCTATCCGCTCGTCTTCATCCTTCCGGCCAGCGATAATTCCTTCATGCACAGCTTGCACGCCGAGGCGCGGCAGGCAATTTCACGCGCCGGATCGGAGCGGTGCTCTATCCGCATCATCGAGGTCAAGGCTTTCGACCCCGCAGCGTTGGTGGCGGCGCTGGACAGCCTTGCCGGCGCCGATATTGCCGGCGTGGCGCTCGTTGCCGTCGATGCGCCCGAAGTCCGGGATGCCGTTGAAAGGCTGGTACAAGCGAAAATTCCCGTGGTGACGCTGGTTTCCGACCTGACCGGTTCCGCACGTCATCATTACGCCGGCATCGACAACATCGCGGCAGGGCGGACGGCGGCGCGCTTGCTCGGCCGGTTTCTCGGCGGACGGAAGGGGGAAGTCCTCGTGCTCGCAGGTTCGCTGCTGGTACGGGACCATCGCGAACGGCTCGAGGGCTTTTCGGCGATGATGGAGCAGGAGTTTTCCGCCCTGACGCTGCTGCCGGTGCTGGAGGGGCTCGACGATCCGGAGACGGTGAACGGGCTTGTCACGAAAGCACTGGCGGACAATCCAGACGTGATCGGCATCTATAGTATTGGCGCCGGCAACCGCGGCCTGATCAGAGCCTTGCGGGCGCGGGCTGCAGGCAAGGCTCTGACAGTCGTTGCGCACGAGTTGACCGATTACACCCGCGAGGCCCTGCAGGATGGGCTGATCGACGTGGTGCTTAACCAGGATGCAGGCCATGAGGTTCGCAGCGCTGTCCGCGTGCTCAAGGCCAAGGCCGACGGGCTGGCTGTCATCGCGGCCCAGGAGCGCATCCGGCTCGATATTTTCTTGAAAGACAATCTGCCCTGAGGGGCGGCAACAGGAGTAAACCACATGTATCTCGGTCTCGATCTCGGCACTTCCGGCGTCAAAGCCATGCTGATCGACGGCGATCAGAAGATCGTCGGCTCCGCCAATGGCGCGCTTGACGTTTCGCGGCCGCATCCCGGCTGGTCAGAGCAGGATCCGGCGCATTGGGTGCGTGCCACGGAGGAGGCGATTGCGGGCCTCAAGGCTTCTCATCCGAACGAGCTTTCTGCGGTGCGCGGCATCGGCCTTTCCGGTCAGATGCATGGCGCGACGCTGCTGGACGCTGCCGACAAGGTGCTGCGCCCCTGCATCCTCTGGAACGACACGCGCAGCCATGTCGAGGCGGCCGCGCTCGACGCCGATCCGCGTTTTCGCGCACTGACAGGTAACATCGTCTTCCCGGGCTTCACCGCGCCCAAGCTCGCCTGGGTTGCCAGGCACGAGCCGGAAATCTTCGCCAAGGTGGCCCACGTGCTGCTTCCCAAGGATTACCTCCGCCTCTGGCTGACCGGCGAACACATCTCGGAAATGTCGGACTCGGCGGGCACATCCTGGCTCGATACTGGCAAGCGCAAGTGGTCGGCTGAATTGCTGGCCGCCACCGGCCTTACCGAAGCGCAGATGCCGCAACTGGTCGAAGGCACCGAGGTTGGCGGCAAACTTCGTGGCGAACTGGCGGCGAAGTGGGGCATGTCCGGCGACGTCGTCCTGGCCGGCGGGGCAGGCGACAATGCGGCTTCGGCCTGCGGCATGGGAACCGTCAGCGATGGCGCAGCCTTTGTGTCGCTCGGGACTTCCGGCGTGCTGTTTGCCGCCAACGGCTCCTATCTGCCGAAGCCGGAGAGCGCCGTGCATGCCTTCTGCCATGCGCTTCCCAACACCTGGCACCAGATGGGCGTCATCCTGTCGGCCACCGATGCGCTCAACTGGCATTCCGAGATCACCGGTAAGTCGCCGGCTGACCTCACCGGCGAACTCGGCGATACGCTGAAGGCGCCGTCGGGCGTAACATTTCTCCCGTATCTTTCCGGCGAGCGCACGCCGCATAACGATGCCGCGATCCGTGGCGCCTTCATCGGCCTTGGCCACGAGAGCAGCCGCGTCGTGCTGACCCAAGCCGTGCTCGAAGGGGTATCCTTCGCCATCCGTGACAGCCTCGAGGCGCTGCGTTCTGCCGGCACCCAAATCTCCCGCGTCACCGCTATCGGCGGCGGCTCGCGCTCTCGCTACTGGCTGGCCTCGATCGCCACCGCGCTCGGCGTGCCCGTCGACCTGCCGGCCGACGGCGATTTCGGCGCGGCCTTCGGTGCTGCCCGGCTCGGGCTGATTGCGGCCACGGGGGCCGATCCGGTTGCCGTCTGCACGCCGCCGGCGACGGCCGGGACGATCGAGCCCGTATCCGCCTTCGCTGGTGCCTACGAGGAGGCTTACGGGCGTTACCGGGCGCTCTATCCGGCGATCAAGTCGCTGGCGCATTAGCAACAAAACCCCCTCACCCTACCCTCTCCCCGAGGGGAGAGGGGGAAACTGCGGAGGCCTCGTCTTTCCTTCTCCCCTCGGGGAGAAGGTGGCCCGAAGGGCCGGATGAGGGGGAGCCACAGAACCAACACCAGACCAACCAAGGAGGAAATACCCATGACCACAGGATTTTTCGGAGATATCCAGAAGGTAAAATACGAGGGCCCCGACAGCACTAATCCGCTGGCCTTCCGGCACTACAACAAGGACGAGATGCTGCTGGGCAAGCGGATGGAGGACCATCTCCGCTTTGCCGTTGCCTACTGGCACACGTTCACCTGGCCAGGCGGCGACCCCTTCGGCGGCCAGACGTTTTTGCGCCCGTGGTTTAGCGACACCATGGAAGCTGCCAAGCTGAAGGCCGATGTCGCCTTCGAATTCTTCACCCTGCTCGGCGCTCCCTATTATTGCTTCCACGACGCCGACGTCCGGCCGGAAGGCAATAACTTTGCCGAGAACACCAAGAACCTCAACGAGATCGTCGACCACTTTGCGCAGAAGCAGGCCGATACGGGCGTCAAGCTTCTCTGGGGCACGGCCAACATGTTCTCCCACCGCCGTTACATGAGCGGCGCTGCAACCAATCCCGATCCGGACGTCTTCGCTTTTGCTGCGGCCACGGTGAAGACCTGCCTCGACGCGACGCAGAAGCTCGGCGGCGAGAACTACGTCCTGTGGGGCGGTCGCGAGGGCTACGAGACGCTGCTCAACACCGACCTCAAGCGCGAACTCGATCAGATGGGCCGCTTCCTGAACCTCGTCGTCGAGTACAAGCACAAGATCGGTTACAAGGGCACCATCCTCATCGAGCCTAAGCCGCAGGAGCCGACCAAGCACCAGTACGACTACGACGTCGCGACGGTCTATGGCTTCCTCAAGAGATACGGCCTCGAGAACGAGGTGAAGCTCAACATCGAGCAGGGCCACGCCATCCTCGCCGGTCATTCCTTCGAGCACGAACTGGCGCTTGCGAACGCACTCGGCGTTTTCGGCTCCATCGACATGAACCGCAACGACTACCAGTCCGGCTGGGACACCGACCAGTTCCCGAACAACGTGCCGGAAATGACGCTGGCCTATTATCAGGTCCTGTCCGGCGGCGGTTTCACCACGGGCGGCACGAACTTCGATTCCAAGCTGCGTCGCCAGTCGCTGGATGCGGAAGACCTGCTGATCGGCCATATCGGCGGCATGGATTGCTGCGCGCGCGGCCTGAAGGCGGCAGCCAAGATGATCGAGGACAAGGCTTTGTCCAAGCCGCTCGACGACCGCTACGCCGGCTGGAATGCCGCCGAGCCCCAGAAGCTGCTGCGCGGCGAATACGCGCTCGACGACATCGCCAAATGGGTGGAAGGGAACGATATCAACCCGCAGCCTCGTTCAGGCAAGCAGGAACTGCTGGAAAACATCGTCAACCGTTACGTTTGATGGTTGGGGGCGTCTCTCCGCTGGTTGCGGGGAGACGCTCGTTAAATACGATCCAAAATCGTGCGCACTGTTGCCAATGCTGATTTCGCAGTGCTGGCGTAGGCAGGCAGAATGTCCAACTCTTCCATGGATGCGCGAAAGAAATTGCCGTCGATATTGCTCAAGCGGCTGACAATCGCATTCTTTTTCGATTTGACATGGTGAAGATTGGCAACCAGGAGCGCCTCATGATGTTCTGCGACGACAGCGATATCGAAAACGTCCCTGATTTTAAGTTCCGGTCCCCTATGCCACAGCTTCTTGAGGGCGATCTCTACGGGATGCTCGATGGGAATAACGTAGGCCGCAATTCCGGCGTTTATGTCGCCCTCCACGCTCATCCTGTGCGGTAAAATGTTGGTAATATTTGAGGATATGATGAAGTCGATCTCGCCTTCCGCGTAGATCAATTTCACATAGTGCGCCGCTTCGTCATAGGCATCGGCTCCCCAAATTTCTTCGCCTCCGACGCGGGGTGAAAGGAATGTCAGATACTGGGCATCGTGGAAGAAGATGTCGATGTCTTTGGACAGCCGGTGTTGTAGTTGAAGCATCAGGGCGGTGCCTCCGCCGAGCGTCCAATCCTCCTGAGTAACCGTTATTTGCGGTAGGGATTCAAGTCCACGGATGGCACGATCAAGCAGGCTGTGCCAGTTCGACAAGGGCTTCCTCCATCTCCTTGCTCGCTTCCCCAGTCGCACCTTTAACGAGGGCGTACATCAATTGCAGTTGGGAATGCCCGATGCCGTGGGCATCAGCGAAGTCGATCACCAGATCCGGGCGAACGTCGGTGAAAAACGTCGAGATGTGCACGAGCCAGCTGTCTATTTTGCCGGTGGCAAGAACTGAAACCAATTCGGTGGAGGACACAGAGCGTCGATAAGGAGCGTTGACGGTCCCAAGCACCAGTGCATCGAGAGCCATATCGCTGCGATCTGGTACGAAATTTGTCCGAGTGCCTTCGCTCATAGGATAAGTATAAAGCAGTTGGCGCGAGAAGTCATCAAGCCGGCATCGCCCGTCTCATCATGCACGTCCTGTTTGTAATCCATAAAAAACATTCGCCCACTGCTTTACGTACCTCATCATATACGCTAGCCTCTTGCTTGGAGGAGTGCCGGGGTGGAGAGAGTTCTTGAGGACGATGGCGTGAGCCTTGTCGCCCTTTGCGGGGCCGAAGGTTTATGCGCCGCAGGGGTGGCAGTGGCGGCAGAGGACGCGCTGCAATGAACCCGCGCATCGATGTCTCCATGCCGCTTCTGCAAGCCGTTGGCCTCTCGAAATCATTCGGGCCTGTCGAGGTCCTGCGCGACATCGACCTTTCCGTGATGGCTGGCGAAGTCCATGCGATCATCGGCGAGAACGGTGCCGGCAAGTCGACGCTGATGCGGCTCCTTTCCGGGCATCTGCAGCCAACGCGCGGCGAGGTACGGGTCGATGGCGAGCCCGCTCACTTGTCCGGACCTGTGGATGCGGAGACGCGCGGCATCGTGCTCGTCCACCAGGAAATCCTGCTCGCTCCCGATCTGACGGTGGCGCAAAACCTCTATCTCGGCCGTGAACTGCGCCGCGGCTTCATTGTCGACGACCGCGCCATGAACGACGGGGCGCGCCGCGCCATCCGCGATCTCGGTGCCGATATCGAACCCACTGTTGTGGTCGGGCGGCTGTCGATTGCCCAACGGCAACTGGTGCAGATCGCGCGCGTGCTGCTTGTGCCGCACCGGCTGGTGATCTTCGACGAGCCGACCGCCTCCCTGACGCCAACCGAGACCAGGGCGCTTCTCAAGGTCATCCGGGATATCAGCGCCAAGGGGGTGGCGGTCCTCTATATTTCGCACCGGCTGCAAGAGGTGAAGGAAATCGCCAACCGGGTGACTATCCTTCGCGACGGGCGGCTGGTCGCTACCCATCCGGCTGCCGATCTCGAGCCTGCCGATATGGCGCGGTTGATGGTCGGTCGCGATGTGGCCAAGCTCTATCCCGACCGGCACGCGGCGGCGGTTCGTGAAACTGTGCTGAACGTCGAGAATTTTTCAGTTCCGGGCTATGCCGAGCGCGCGTCCTTCACCCTTCATCGTGGCGAGATCCTCGGTTTTGCCGGGCTGATCGGCGCCGGCCGGACAGAGCTGATGGAGGGCGTGGTCGGGCTTCGCACGGGGCAGGGAGCGGTAAAGCTCAACGGCAAGTCGGTGCACTTCGCCGACGTGCATGCCAGCCTCAAGGCCGGGATCGTCTATCTCAGCGAAGATCGCAAGGGCAAGGGGTTGCTGCTCACCAAGGACCTCCGCGTCAACCTGACGCTTGCCGCGCTCGGCCAGTTTGCCCGCCGATTCCAGGTGGATCGGGCGAAGGAGCGTGCCGCGCTCGACGCCGCCATCAAGGAGTTCGATATCCGGGTTGGAGATAAGGACATGCTGGCCGGCCAGTTATCGGGCGGTAACCAGCAGAAGCTGTTGCTCGCCAAGATGATGCTGCTCGATCCCGATATCGTCATCATCGACGAGCCGACGCGCGGCATCGACATCGGCACCAAGGAACAGATCTACAAATTCATCGCAGCCCTTGCCGAACAGGGCCGCTCGATCATCGTCGTCTCGTCTGAAATGCCCGAACTCATCGGCATCTGCGACCGGATACTGGTGATGCGCGGCGGCCGGATCGTCGGCGAGGTGGCGGGCGAAATGATGACCGAAAACGAAATCGTCGTGCTGGCCACAGGTGCCAGTGCCGGAGAGGCCGCCTGAGCGGAGCAACCATGAGCAATGTGACAACAACCGAATCCGTCAAGATGAAACGCTCGTGGAAGGATATCGATCTACGCGCCGTGGCTCCGTTCGTGGCGCTGGCCTTGTTGCTGGTGCTAGGCGCCTTCGCCAATCCGAATTTCATCAGCATCGACAATCTGCTGAACGTCATCACACGCAGTGCATTCATCGCCATCATTGCCATCGGCGCGACCTTCGTCATTTCGGCAGGCGGGATCGATCTGTCTGTTGGCTCGATGGTGGCGTTTGTTGCCAGCCTGATGATCCTGTTCATCAACAGCGGCGCTATCGCCGATCCCGCCAGCATGCTCATTGTCGCCATGCTGCTCGCCATCGCTCTTGGCGGTGCCTGCGGGCTGGCCAATGGCCTCATCACGACAGTCGGCCGCATCGAGCCGTTCATCGCGACGCTTGGCACGATGGGCATCTTTCGTGGACTGACCACCTGGCTGTCGCAAGGTGGTGCCATCACCGTGCGCAGCCCGGAGATCGTCAAGATGTACCGGCCGGCCTATTTCGGCCAGCTGCTCGGCGTGCCCGTGCCTGTGATCGTCATCTTTGCGATGGCTGCCATCGGCGCCTTCATCCTCTATCGCACCCGCTATGGCCGGCATGTTGCCGCCGTTGGTTCGAACGAGGATGTGGCGCGCTATTCCGGCATCTCGGTCAACCGGGTACGCACCGCCGCCTATGTCATTCAGGGCATCTGCGTTGCCGTTGCCGTACTGCTCTATGTCCCTCGGCTGGGGTCGACATCGGCGACCACCGGTATCCTCTGGGAACTCCAGGCGATCACGGCCGTCGTCGTCGGCGGTACAGCGCTCCGGGGAGGGGTCGGGCGCATCTGGGGCACGGTCTGCGGCGCCTTCATTCTCGAAATCGTCGGCAACATCATGCTGTTGTCGAATTTCGTCAGCGAATACCTGATCGGCGCCATCCAAGGCGCGATCATCATCATTGCGATGCTCGTTCAGCGGTCGCTGATACGCAAGTCGTGAAAAAGGACCGGGTGGTGGGGTCGCCCGGTCTTCTGCGATATCGACCCCGATACTCTCTGGGAGGAGAACAGATATGCGTAAAATCCTGTTGGCGACGACTGTCGCCCTTGCCGCGCTGGTGGGCGCTGCCCATGCGGAAGACAAGAAAGTCACCATCGGCGTGTCTATCCCGGCCGCCGACCATGGCTGGACGTCCGGCGTGGTATTCCATGCCAACCGTGTCGCCAAGCTGCTGATGGCCCAACATCCGGGCCTTAACATCATCGTCAAGACCTCGGCTGATCCGGCAAGCCAGGCCAATGCCGTGCAGGACCTGTCGACGCAGGGCATCGACGCCCTCGTCATCCTGCCATCCGATCCGGATCCGCTGGTCAACGCCATGCAGGAGGTCAAGGACAAGGGCAAGTTCGTCGCTATCGTCGATCGCGCGCCGAGCGTCAACGACCATACGATCCGCGACCTCTATGTTGCCGGCAACAATCCGGCGCTCGGCCAGACCGCCGGCGAATATATCAAGGCCAACACTCCGGATGCTGAGGTGGTCGTCATCAGGGGCCTGCCGATCCCCATCGACCAGCAGCGTCAGGATGGCTTCGACAAGGGCATTGCCGGCTCCAAGGTCAAGGTGCTCGATCGCCAGTACGGCAACTGGAACCGCGACGACGCCTTCAAGGTGATGCAGGACTTCCTCACCAAGTACAAGAAGATCGACGTCGTTTGGTGCCAGGACGACGACATGGCCGTTGGCGTGCTGCAGGCCATCGATCAGGCCAAGCGCACGGATATCAAATACGTGATCGCCGGTGCCGGCTCGAAGGACATGATCAAGAAGGTCATGGACGGCGACAAGATGATCCCCGTCGACGTGCTCTATCCGCCGGCCATGGTCGGAACGGCGCTTGAGTTGACGGTCGCCAATTTCTACGGGCAGGTTCCGGTGCGGGGCACCTATCTGGTCGATGCGACGCTGGTCACCAAGGATAATGCCAAGGACTTCTATTTCCCGGACTCGCCTTTCTGAGGTCATTGTCCACAAGTGAGTGTTGAGGGGGGGTGCCCCCCTCATCCGCCCTCCGGGCACCTTCTCCCCGAGGGGGAGAAGGGGAAGGGCAATCTCTTTCTCGGAACCGGGTTGCTACTTAATCAGCCGGCGGTTGACCGCAATGGACGCAACATGCGGAGACCTCCCCTTCTCCCCTCGGGGAGAAGGTGGCCCGAAGGGCCGGATGAGGGGGCCGCACCCTAGCAGCGCGGTTATTAACTCCGATATTCCGGCTCCTGCCTGTCCAGCACCCGCCGCAGGCTCTCGAGATGCATCCGGGCGCTTTCGGGGTCGCCCTCGCGCATCTGGCGGGCGGCGGCAGAGGCGACTTCGGCGGGAACGGCGACCAGACGGCGGCCGGTGCTCATGGCTTTGAGCTGCACTTCGGCGGCACGCTCCAGATAATAGAGATCGTCCCAGGCTTCGGCGATGTTCGGGCCGCAGACCATGACGCCATGGTTCTTCATGAACAGGATGTCGTTGGCGCCGAGCGCCGCCGCGATCCGGTCGCCCTCACGCTCGTCGAGGGCCAGGCCGTTATAGTGCTCGTCGACGCCGGTTCGGCCATAGAATTTCAACGAGGTCTGGCCGGCCCAGACCAGCGGTTCGCCTTCGACCATGCTGAGCGCAGTGGCATTCGGCATATGGGTGTGGAAGGCAGCGCCGACGCGCGGCAGCATCTTGTGCAGGCGGGCGTGAATGAAGAAAGCCGTTGCCTCCGGTACACCGTCTCCTGCGACCACATGGCCGTCGAAATCGCAGATCAGAAGCGACGACGCCGTTGCTTCCTGGAAAGCCCAGCCCAGCCGGTTGACAAGAAACAGGTCCGAATGGCCGGGAACGAGCGCCGAGAAATGGTTGCAGATGCCCTCTTCGAGGCCCAGCCGCGCAGCGCTCCTGAGGCAAGCAGCGAGATCGACGCGAGCCTCCCAGATTTCCGGCGTGTCCAGCGACGCGTTCCGCAGGATGGTCGGTGTACCGTGCGGGATATTGAGTTCGTGCGCCATTTCCGTGGTCTCCTGAAAGCGAAATTCAGACCGTAGCCCTAAGGAGCACAGGGGACTTGTCAAGTGTCGTGCAAATTGCCTTGGCCAGTCGCGTACAGCCATAGCCGCGAGCAACCTAGATCGACGGAAGCCAAGCCTGGAGGGCGCTATTGCGAGAGGATGAGACGCGGCACAGATGTGAACAACGCTCCCGTTTTTGCGGGCATGTTCCATCAGGTTTGGTGGAAAAGCCGCGTTGATGACCTGTAGGTGCTGACGATGCTCGATGGGTCTGGTGAACAACGGGGACCCAGCGGGCGATTGGGAGGATGGTAGTGGCGACAGGTATCGTCACTACCATTGTGTTTAGAATGTTGCTGAGATGCTAACCCCAATGCCGACGCTGATGCCGAGCGACGACACGGTTCCTGCGGGCACGCATGGTGCATAGCCTGTCACTCTCGCCATGGGTTTCGCATCGACAACAAGTGGCGTAGCCCAAGCCAATTCCATTACGAGCCCGCCAATCATGCTTTCCCAGCCGACAATTGATGCGTTTTTTGTGGAAATCGATACCGTATTCGACACTGCTTTGGAAAGCGCGTCCGCCACGACGGCGGCGAGGCCCTGACTAACCGCGCCAAGAAAAAATTTCGCGGCATCTTCGGGGGTCTTTGAAGCAGACATTAAGTTAACGGATGTTGTGTTGAGTTGCATGATTATTACCTCAGGTTGCGACAAGGCATATAAACACGTTTTCTGAATTACATCTATAGGCTTTAAAATTATTTAATGCAGCTTTTGCGATTTCGTGATTGCCTCCTGTTCTTGAGTGGTTAGCCAGAAGCCCGAGAGTGATCGACGTTGTAAGCGGCACGGTCAAAATTCCCACGTACCCACAGTCGTGCATCCATAAATGCGGTACGTACCTCTTGCGCATGTCGGACGCCCGTGATTAGTTCGCTGCACGTTGACTTCTGGCCATCAGGCTGGAGTCTCTGCGGTGGGTTGAGGAGCCCTCTGCGTGCCCCCGGGCGCAGCAGGACCGCATTGGAAACGTTTACGGTATCTGTTCAGGGAGGAATCTGACATGAAGACCATCAAGGGGCCTGGCCTCTTTCTCGGCCAGTTCGCAGGCGACGCTGCACCTTTCAATTCGTGGGATTCGATTACCAAGTGGGCGGCCGATGTGGGCTATGTCGGTGTGCAGGTGCCGACCTGGGCCGGACAACTGATCGACCTCAGGAAGGCTGCCAGCTCGAAGGATTACTGCGACGAATTTGCCGGCGTGGCGCGCCAGAATGGCGTCGAGGTAACGGAGCTGTCGACGCATCTGCAGGGCCAGCTGGTGGCGGTGCATCCGGCCTATGACGAGGCTTTCGACGGATTCGCGGCGCCGGAAGTGCGCGGCAATCCGAAGGCGCGGCAGGAATGGGCGGTCGAGCAGGTGAAGATGGCGCTGACGGCGTCGAAACACCTCGGCATCTCGGCGCATGCGACCTTTTCCGGGGCGCTCGCCTGGCCCTATATTTATCCATGGCCGCAGCGGCCGGCGGGTCTTGTCGAGACGGCATTCGAGGAGCTGGCCAAGCGCTGGACGCCGATCCTAGACCATGCCGAGGAAAACGGCGTCGATGTCTGCTACGAGATCCATCCGGGCGAAGACCTGCATGACGGCGTCACCTTCGAGATGTTCCTGGAGCGGGTGAAGAACCATCCGCGCGCCAACATGCTATACGATCCCTCGCACTATATCCTGCAGTGCCTCGATTATCTCGACAACATCGACATCTACAAAGACCGCATCAAGATGTTCCACGTCAAGGATGCGGAGTTCAACCCGACTGGCCGCCAGGGCGTCTATGGCGGCTACCAGAGCTGGGTGGACCGGGCCGGCCGCTTCCGCTCGCCGGGCGACGGGCAGGTGGATTTCGGCGCGGTGTTTTCCAAGATGACCGCCAATGATTTCGACGGCTGGGCTGTCGTCGAATGGGAATGCGCGCTGAAGCACCCCGAAGACGGCGCGCGCGAAGGTGCCGAGTTCGTCAAGGCGCATATCATTCGTGTCACCGAGCACGCCTTTGACGATTTTGCCGCCGGGGGCACGGACGATGCGGCAAACCGGCGGATGCTGGGGCTTTAGTCCATTTCCCCTTCTCCCCAGCGGGGAGAAGGTGGCCCGCAGGGCCGGATGAGGGCACGAGGCGTTCGCGTCGCCCACCCCCTCATCTGTCCTTCGGACATCTTCTCCCCGCTGGGGAGAAGAGAAAACAGATATTTTCCAGGAGAAACCCATGGCAATCGAAGGTTCAAAGCAACAGGCCCGTGCACCGCGCATCCGGCTCGGCATGGTCGGCGGCGGGGCGGGGGCGTTTATCGGCGCGGTTCACCGGATCGCTGCGCGCATCGATGACCAGTTCGAACTGGTGGCCGGCGCCCTGTCGTCGACACCGGAAAAGGCGATGGCATCGGGGCTCGATCTCGGCCTCGAGCCATCCCGGACCTATGGCAGCTACCGCGAGATGGCGATCCGCGAGGCGAAGCTGAAGAACGGCATCGAGGCGGTGTCGATCGTCACGCCGAACCATGTCCATTACGACGCCGCCAAGGAATTCCTGCGGCGCGGCATCCATGTCATCTGCGACAAGCCGCTGACATCCAATCTTGCCGATGCCAGGAAACTGAAGAAGATCGCCGATGAGAGCGGTGCGCTGTTCGTGCTCACCCACAACTACACCGGCTATCCGATGGTCCGCCAGGCGCGGGAAATGGTGGCCAATGGCGAGCTTGGCGACATTCGCGTCGTGCAAGCCGAATATCCGCAGGACTGGCTGACCGAGGCGGTCGAGCAGACCGGAGCCAAGCAGGCCGTCTGGCGCACCGATCCGACACAGTCCGGCGCCGGCGGCTCGACCGGCGATATCGGCACCCACGCCTATAATCTCGCCTGCTTCGTCTCGGGGCTGGAACTCGACAGCCTGGCTGCCGATCTCGACAGCTTCGTCGACGGCCGTCCGCTCGACGACAACGCCCATGTCATGCTGCGCTTCAAGGCCAGGGGCACGGAAAAGCCGGCCAAGGGCATGCTGTGGTGCAGCCAGGTGGCGCCGGGCCATGAGAATGGGCTGAAGATCCGGGTCTACGGCACCAAGGGCGGGCTGGAATGGGTGCAGGCGGACCCGAACTATCTCTGGTTCACGCCGTTCGGCGAGCCCAAGCGGCTGATCACCCGCAACGGTGCCGGCTCCGGTCCGGCCGCCGCCCGTGTCTCGCGCATTCCGGCCGGCCATCCCGAGGGCTATCTCGAGGCCTTTGCGACGATCTACACCGAGGCGGCCCACGCCATCAATGCCGCCAAGGCCGGCAAGGCTGTCGACGAGAATGTCGTCTATCCGACTGTTGACGACGGCGTGAAAGGCGTGGCCTTCGTCGATGCCTGCGTTGCCTCGTCGAAGCGAAACGGCGCCTGGATCAAGCTCTGAGGATAGCCCAGAGGTTGAACAGGTCGGCGATGTCGTTGCCGGTGCGGTGGCGCAGAAATGCGCTTCCTCACGTGGCTTGACTGCTGCAGCGGCGCCGACTGTCGCTCAAATATAGAGCGCCGCCATCTTTCGCCAGGCGCTTCCCCGGTGGGCGCGGCCATCCCAGAGGTGAAGCTGGTGGCCGACCTGCTTGTCTGCCAGGACATGGCTGAGCAGACGGTTATTGTCGAGAAACGGATCATCCTTGCCGATGGTCAGCACGATCTCGACCTGACGTAGCTTGTCCAGGCGCCAGTCGTTGGTCATCCCCGGAAGAAAATGCAGCGGCGTGTTGAAGTAGACCCGGTCGTCGTAATAGCCGTCCAGCAGATCGCCGAAAGAATCGACTTTCATGGTGAGATCGTAGCGGCCCGAGAATGCGACCAGCTTGCGGAACAGGTGCGGGTGGCGGAAGACGAGGTTGGCTGCCTGGAAGGCGCCGAGGCTGCAGCCGTGGACGATCGTGCAGCCATCCTGATTTTTCGCGGCCATCAGTGGCAGCACTTCATGCAGGATATAGTCTTCGAAGGCGGCGTGGCGGCCGATGCGCTCGGCTGGCCGTCGGTGGGCGTTGTAGAAGCTTTCGCTCGCGAGCCCCTCGATGCAGTAAAGCTGCAACTGGCCGGCCTCAAGCTTGTCCGCAAGGCTGGCAACGAGCCCAAGCGCTTCGTATTCCCAGAACCGTCCGTCGCGCGTTGGAAACATCAGGACCTTGGCGCCGGCGTGCCCGAACACCAGCAACTCCATGTCTCGATGCAGGCGCGGGCTATACCAGCGCAAATATTCGCGGTTCATAGGTCCTTGAAGAACTGTCTCACCTTATCGCGCAGGACGGCTTCCTGAGCCTCGCTGCCATCATAGTCGAAATGGCCAGCATCGAGGATGAAAGTTTCATTATATTTTGGCAGCGCATTGGCGATTGCAAACTGGCAGGGCGGAGCCACCGCCGGGTCGAAAAGCGCGACGGCTGTCAGCATCGGCACGGTGATCCTGGAGGCTGCCACGGCTGCATCGAAGACGGTCAGCGTTTCCAGCACATGCGGATGGCTGGTTGCGTAAGCCTGCACAGAATGGGCGCTGCCGACGGTCGGAAGTGTCAGCCATGCCCGCCTGTCGCCGAATGTCGGCACCACCAGATGACCACGGGCGATGCGCGTGTCGAAAGGGATCGCGAGCGCGCCGACGCCGCCGCCAAGGCTGATGCCGCTATAGCCGATATGGCCCGAAAGCCACGGGTAGAGGGCCAGCAGGGTCGAGACCCCCAGCCACAGATCGTCGACGCAGCCGCCGATGATGTAGTGATCGGGGCTGTCGATATTGTAGAGCACATGGCCCGCAGCATCGGCCGGAATGGGAGCCCGTGAACTCCGAGAAAGGCCGCGAAAGCAGGGAAACAACAGGGCGGTCTCCTCGACCGGCAGGTCGTAGTCCGGCTGGTCGCGCCCGCCATAGCCATGGCCGACGACAAGGCCACGGCGAACCGGTCCGGTCCGAGGCAATAGCAGCCAGCCGCCGATCGGAAAGCCGCCTGTCGAGGTGTAGGTGATATCGAGGACATGCCAGTCCGGATGCGCCGCCTTGCTCCGCAGCAATATCGGCTTTGGATCGGCAGCGATGGCGCGGCGATAGCGGGCTTTCCAGAACGCGTCGAAACCGGGCGGCGATGGCGGTGGCCTGATCGCCAGCAAGTCGTCGAGCCGCATGCCGTAGGTGGGGTCGAAGTCGAAGGGGTAAGTTGTCGGAACGCTCATGCAAACCGTTTTCCTGCGGAATGGTGGCTGATGCAAGTGCTCGTCTTGTGGTGCGTCGCTGGACGTAGGGATCAGTGTATCGGGTACCATATCGGCGCCCGCCGGTGCTATCGGCTCGTCAGCCCCGGCATGCTCCGATACAGCACGTACCCGGCGACGACGAAGATCAGCAGAGCGAACATACGGTTGAGCAGGCTTTTGTAAACGCTTAGCCGCGTCGATAGCAGCATGCCGAAGACGCCGCCGATTATTCCGCCGCCGACAAATTCGGATGCAAGCCTCCAGTCGACCAAGCCGGATGCCGCGTAGTTGATGGCTGTCGCCAGTCCGAAGGCGCCTACCGACAGAAGCGATGATCCGACCGCATTGATCATCGGCATGCCTGTGGCGAGCATAAGCCCGGGAACGATCAGGAAACCACCGCCGATCCCGAAGAAGCCGGACGCCAGTCCCGAGACCAAGGCCACGCCTGCCGTCATCAGGCACATCCTGGCATCGACAGGTCGCGGCGTCTCCGTGTTCAGCTTCCTGGGCCGGAGCATCAGTGCACCGATCACCACCATGACGCCGCCAAAAAGCAGCATCAGTCTGTCCCCGTCCATGGACTTGCCGAGCGTCGATCCGGCGAGGGCGCCCACCATGCCCAGAGCTGAGAAGACGATGGCGCAGCGCCACCAGACATGGCGCCTGGCAGCGTGTATACCGAAGTTTGCGAAGGCATTGACCGAAACAGCCAGCGCTCCGGTCCCGATGGCGACATGCGGCTCGGCAACGCCAACGACATAAAGAAGCAGCGGCGTGGCGAGGATCGACCCGCCTCCGCCAAGCAGCCCGAGCATGAAGCCGACGAGGCTGCCCGAACCGACCGCGGAAACGATCGAATAGGTCACGCCGGTTTGCTCCACACCCGGTCGTGCAACGCCATGCCGACGAGCATGGCGATCACAAAGACAAAAGACCCGGAGAAGCCGACCGTCAGCGAGGCAAGCGCCGGGCCGGGACAAAAGCCGCCGATCCCCCAGCCGATGCCGAACAGCGCAGAACCGGCAATCAGCGGCGCGTCGATCGCTGTGCTGGATGGCAGGTGGAAGCTGTCGTCGAGCACGGGGCGTTTCATGCGCTTCATGATGCGCACGCCGATAAACGCGACGAGGACGGCGCCGCCGAGAACGAAGGCAAGGCTGGGGTCCCAGGCGCCGAAGACATCGAGGAACCCCTGCACGCGCGCCGGGTTCAGCATGCCTGAAAGGGCGAGGCCGGAACCGAAAACGATGCCTGACGCCAGAGACGCGAGGATACGGAGGAGGGGGCTGTTCATTGTCCGAACCCTCGAAGCACCGTCGTCGCGATGACACCGGCCACCAGGAATGTGGCGACGGCAACCATCGAGCGGGGCGAGAGACGCGCGAGACCGAGAACGCCATGGCCACTGGTGCAGCCGGACCCCATCCGCGATCCGAAACCAACGAGGAGGCCGGCGACGATCAGAAGCGGCCATCCGGCTGAAATCTCGACAGCCGGCCACCTGTCGGCGAGAGTGAGGTAGACGACAGGGCCGAGGAAAAGGCCGACTACGAAAGCGATGTTCGTGGCGATGCCCGTTCCTTGGACAAGGCGACCGACAATTCCGCTGATGCCGGCGATGCGGCCATTGAGCAGCAGCAGCGTGACGGAGGACAGGCCTATGAGCATGCCTCCGATAAGCGACGGAAGGTAGACTGTCATTGCCCGGCCTCCGGCTTGCAGAATATCTCGTAGAGAGCGCCCACGAGCTGGGCGGCCTTTTCCTCTGTCAGGCTGTAGAAAACCTGCTTCCCCTCGCGGCGGGTCGCCACGATTTCGGCCTCACGCAGCACAGTCAGCTGCTGGGAGAGATGCGGCTGATGGAGATCGAGCATCACCTCGAGTTCGCCGACCGAGCGCTCGCCTTCCACCAGGGTGCAGACGATCATCAGCCTTGCGGGGTGCGCGAGCGCCTTCATAAGGCCTGCGACTGTGGCTGCGCGGGCTGCCATATCCTGCGGCGTCATTGCCGGTGCTGCTGATTTGCCTGGATCCACGGTCATCAGGCTATCGTCCTTTCGAGAGCGTCCAGCGGAAATTTGAGGTAGCGCCTGCCGTTCGCCTCCGGCTCCGGCAACCTTCCGCCGACAATGTTGACCTGCAGGGCGTGCAGGATCAGCTTGGGCATGGGAAGTGTCGCATCGCGTTCCCTGCGCAGTTTGACGAACGCCTCCTCCGATACGCCGGCAATGTGGAAATTGGCTCGCTTCTGCTCACCTACAGTGCTTTCCCAGCGGGGCGCGCGGCCGTTCGGCTGGTAGTCGTGGCCTGTGAAAATCCGGGTCTCGTCGGGAAGCGCCAGAATTTCGCCGATCGAGCGCCACAGCATATGCGGGTCGCCGCCCGGAAAGTCGGTCCGTGCCGTGCCGCTGTCGGGCATGAACAATGTGTCGTGCACGAAGGCAGCGTCGCCGATCACGTACGTAACCGATGCAAGGGTATGGCCGGGAGAGAGCATGACCCTTGCGTCAATCGAGCCGACGCGGAATGTTTCTCCGTGCGCGAAAAGCCTGTCCCACTGGGAGCCGTCGGTCGCCAGAGCCGGCCAGTTGTAGATCGATTTCCAGAGCTTTTGAACGTCGACGACCTTTTCGCCGATGGCGGTCGGAGCGCCGGTCTGTTCCTTTAGGTATTGAGCTGCGGAAAAGTGATCGGCGTGGGGATGGGTGTCGAGGATCCACTCCACCTCAAGTCGGTTCTGCCTGACATAATCGAGAATGATGTCGGCATTTGCCGTTCCCGTCGAACCGGCCTTTTCGTCGAAATCGCGCACCGGATCGATAATGGCGCACTTGCCCGTCTCAGGGTCCGACAGCACATACTGTATGCTGGAGGTGCGCTCGTCGAAGAAGCCGTTGACCACGGGACGCCGCGCCATATGCGTGGTCAGCCATATGGCTGCCGCCGACGTGTCGATGCCATGCGTCTGTCCGAACGCGGTGACATCTGCAACTGCCATCCGCCCGTCCAGGGCCTCACCGATGACGTACAGCAGCAATGCGCGGGTGCCCGATTTGCAATGGGCGACGACAGGGCCAGGCGATTGATCCATGACCCGCTGAAATGCCCGAACATCGGCTTCCGTGATCGTCGCGACGGTAACGGGCACGAATGCGTATTTCAGATGCGCACGCTGCGCGGCATCTTCTTCGGCGTCCGTTCCCGGTTGCGATGGTTCCTCCCCATCCGGCCGGGCATTGACCAGCGTCGTAAATCCCTGATCCGCGAAGAGCTTGAAGTCCCCCAAGTCAGGTTGCGGCATCACTGAAAGCTTGTCGGTAACCCTTGTCATTGCCATAGTGGCATCCTTCATCAATCAATATACATTTAAGTATAATGTATATTGATTGATGAAGCAAGGGGATGGAGCGCGGATAGGTGCGCGGTAGCGCGTGAGCGAAGCTTTCGATCAGGTATAGGCAGCGAGTTTTTCCAAGAGCGGCAGGCGCGCCTGCAGCCGGGTGAACAGCAGAACCATCCCGCTGATCTTGCGCTGCAGGAAGAGCTTGTCGGGCGGCGGCAGGCGCCAGCTGGCTCGATCGGCAACCACCGGTGCGGCCAGCTCCCTTATGGCGGTGACAAACTGCCGATCGGCGAAATCGAAAAGGCCATCCTTGCTCGTATGCGCGTGCTCCAAGCCGATGCCGATCATCGCATCGATCGCCACGCGGTGACGGGCTATCTGCGCCTCCGACACGAACCCCATCGCCACCAGCGCATTGCGGACACGGTCCGCGTCGCCAGCGATGCCTGCGCGCAGCAGATCGCGGTAGCCCTCGGCGGTTTCCGGCTCGACGACGCGCGTGGCGCCGAAATCGAGGAGGACAATCCGATCGCTATCGGGCTGCCAGCGATAGTTGGCGAAGTTCGGGTCGGTCTGCATGAGCCCGAACGAGAACAGTTCCTGCAGCAGGAGGTCAAACAGCGCTTCGCTGCCGGCGTTTCGCTGCATCTGGGAGGCATTTGCCAGGCTTTCTATCGGGACCCCGGCCACGAAATCCATTGGCAGGACGTTGGGTCTCAGAAGCTCCTCGAAAGGCTCGGGCAGCGCAAATCTACCGTCCCCCTTGAGATGTTCGCCATAGCGGCGCATCTGTGCCGCTTCGCGCAGGTAATCTGCCTCCTCGTGCAATTGGCGCCTGGCTTCGGCAAGCAGAGGCGCGATGTCGAGACCGGCGGGCACGAGGCCCGAGATCCGCAAGAGGGTGGCGACATTGTCGATGTCGCCGTCGATGCTTTTTGCGATGCCGGGATACTGGACCTTGATCGCCAGTTCGCGTCCGGAGACGAGGCGGGCGCGGTGGACCTGGCCGATGGAGGCGGCTGCGATAGGCCGCGTGTCGAACTCCGCGAAGTGTCGTCGCCAGCCCGGTCCCCATGCCGCCGAGAGTGCGCGTTCCAATTGGTATGTGGGCATGAAGTGGGCGTCGTTGCGCAGCTGGGCGAGGATTGCGGTCAATTCCGGGGGCAGCATGTCTCCCGCATCGAGCGACAACATCTGGACGAGCTTCATCGCTGCACCGCGCATGCGCGACAGCTGCTCGGTAACCTTCAAGGCGTTTGAGGGGGTTAAAAGCAGGTCGCTCAGATGCGGTCGCTCGCCGTCTGCCAGACGGCGCAAGCCTTCGCCCAGCATCCCCGTGGCAACGCCGCCGGCGATCTGGCCAAGGGCCGCCAGACGGCCAAGACGGCTCTGGGGCACGGGGCGAAAACGGTCTTTCATCGGAAATGTCTCCGTAAACTGAGCACTGTGACGCTACGCTGCCGCGTCATGCTTGGTGGCCTGCGGCTTTGAGGAGTTCGGGGATCCTTTCTTTCAACCCGAAGAAGCCCTTGCGACAATGCGGCCAGGCGCGACGATCCCAGGGGCGGAGATTTTCGGCAAACGAAAGCCCTTCGTCGAGGGCTTGCCTCTGAAGACGTTGCAACCGATCCGCTGTCGGGCCGACGGGCGCAAACCCGGTCGCAACCTGGCGGCATCCCGATGCTTTCGCGTCGTGAAACGCAGTGGGACCGAGTGCTCCCAGCACGACCGCGTCGGGCCAGCGCAACCCAAGGCGCGCGAAGGCATCTTCCAGCGACGTGCGATCGGCAGCGTCGTCCTCCGACAGAAAGGCGATGGCTTTGACGTTGAGGGTGTCGAAGGCCGGCAAGGTTTCGAGCGACAGATCCTCGATGGTGACCAGCAGCAGGGTAGGTGAGGTGTTGTCGGGCGTTTGCGAAATTCTGGGCTGCGAGGCGGGCGGAACCGAGACGGTGTCGGCAGTTATGCTGGCGTGTTGGGCGAGCCTGCGGGGCGCGAACCGGCCGCTGGTCATTGTGCGGATCCTTTCGGCATCGGCCAGATAGGCTTTTCCTGCGGTATGAAGTCCCGCCACCCAACGCCACGACAGGGTATTCGATGCCGGATCTGCATCAATCAGGCGGTCCAGCATGAAGGCTGCTCCGAGTTCCCATGGCAGGCCGAGGGTAAAGACCCAGATCGATGCGAACTGCATCCGCGCCCAGTTGTGGAGATAGCCGGTGGCATCCAGCTCTGCTGCCCAGGCGTCGAAACAGTCTATTCCAGTGTGGCCAGCGCAGGCATCTGCGAAGCGCCGCGCCCGAGCCGTATCGGCATCGAGGTGCTCGCGCGCCCGGTCCAGCGATTGCAGGTAACCGGTCCAGACGGTCGGCCGCTGTTCCAGCCATCCTTTCCAGTAGGTTCGCCAGAAGACCTCGCTGATAAACTTTTCTGATGTTGTGGGTCCATGCATTGCCAAGACGGCGCGGACGACCTCGTCCTCGCCGATCAGGCGTCGCCGAAGCGCGGCTGACAGGCGTGAGACATTCACGTGGCCACCTGGCCCGTGGTCGAAATTTCTCAGGCGGGCATAGCTTGCGCCGGCATCGGGTACAAATTCGCGCAGGCGCTGCAACGCGGCAGTGCGCGTCAGCGGAAACGACAGCTCATTGATCGATGCTTCAGCGGCGGCCAAGACAGATTTCCTTACTCAATTTCTTGGGTTGCGGTACGCCGGGAAATGGCAATCGGATCAGGCGTGATCGGTGTGTCGGCCCACGCCGGCAGGGCCTGGGCTTGTGATCTTTTGGACAGAAACAGTGTTGGTTCGCCAGTAAAGCCGGATGCCAGGTTTTTGACCCGCCGCGAAAGAAGGTTAAATTCTTCTCATGCAAGTCTGCGGGAAATACGTTGGAGATTTTTGGGTTGCCAGACTGCGGTATTTTATTTTCGTGCCGCGTTAGCAGTGCAAATTCAAATGAATTTCCGACCCCGATGTGGAACTCAATTTCAAGCAAACGAATGTTGTTTTAATTATTAAATTTTGGATTTTCCAAAGACAGTTTCTAGAGTGCCCCTGCCAACTCAGTCTCGCGACAATCATCAACTAAGCTCCAAAAGAAACCGGTCATTAGCCACACAGGAAATATCTGTAGGGACGAAGGTCGCGTTCGTCTTCAAAATCCCTGTCAAAATACATCGAAAATGCCTATTTTGACTTAGGGGCCTTCGAAATGAATTTTTTAGAGATACTGCATATGATGGCAGGGATGCCGTTACTGCGCCTGCAAATACATCCAGACCCCCAATATTGATCCGAAGGACTATCGAATGAGGAGCGTCGCGATGGTTCAGCGAAGCATAGTGGAAGAAACGAGGCGCATAGCGGCCCTTCAGGATCTGCAGATCATCGGGACGGCACCAACCGCTGCTTTCGACGCGATTGTCGAAGTCGCAGCGACTATCTTCGGCTGTGCGACTTCGGTGATATCGCTGATGGCGGAGGACCGCCAGTGGTTCAAGGCTAAATGTGGCATCGATTTCGATGGCACGTCCCGCAGCATCGCGTTCTGCGACTACACGATCAAAGAGAATGCGCCGCTTGTCGTTCACGACGCGTCGAAGGACCTTCGCTTCAAAGACAACCCGCTGGTCACGGGCGACAATCATATCCGGTTCTACGCCGGTGTGCCTCTCTCGCTCGATGGCGAACTTTGTCTCGGGGCGCTCTGCGTTATCGACAAGGACCCCAGGGAGCCGAGCGAACAGCAAATCCAGCAGCTTGTCCGTCTGGGGCGTGCTGTCGAAGGCCTCTTACTGGCGCACCGTCATCTTGTTACGTCCCAGGCGGCGACCGCCGAAGCCCATCGTCAATCCAGGGAGGCAAGTCGCCGCGAAGCGCTGCTGACGCAGGTCGAGAGAATGGCTGCCATCGGCGCATGGCGCATCGATATAGCGACGAACGCCGTCATCTGGTCCGATCAGATCCGTATTCTCCATGAACTCGAGGACGGCGAGACGGTGACGCTCGAAGACGGGCTCAAGTTTTATCCCGAGCCGGACCGCACACGTGTCAGGCACGCAGTCGAAGAGGCGGTAAAGCTGGGCAGTGCCTTTGCGGTCGAGGCAAATTTCATAACGGCACGCGGTCGCAAGCGCCGCATTCGCTGCAGCGGCGATGTCGAGATGGAAAACGGGGTGCCCGCCCATATCATCGGCATCTTCCAGGACATCACCGAACGGCACGATGCAGAGCGCACGCTCTGGCATAGTGCCCACGTCGATCACCTGAGCGGTCTTGCAAACCGGCACTGGTTTCAAAAAGACCTGGCGGAGCGGCTGACGAAGGCCCGGCATGAAAGCCAGAAAGTCGGGCTTCTGCTGATCGATCTCGACAGCTTCAAGGAAGTCAACGACACGCTCGGTCACCAGGCCGGAGACGAGGTCATTGCCAGGATCGCAAAGCGGCTGCAGTTGGTGGCTGGCGAGAGCTCTTTCGTTGCCCGGCTCGGCGGTGACGAATTCGCGCTGGTCCTGGAACGACCGATCGCGACGGACGACCTGCGTACGCTTGCAGAAGAGGTCATGTCCCAGGTGAAATCGCCGATCCGGTTTCAGAGCGAAGCGATCCACGTCTCCGCGTCGATCGGTATTGCCTGCTTTCCGGACGACGCTAACACACCGGACCAATTGCTGAGATGTGCGGATATGGCGCTCTACAAGATCAAGCGCTCCGGCCGTGGCAGCATCGGCTTCTTCGGCCCGGAAATCGCGACGATCTTCGACACACGTCGCATGGCACTGGAGAAGGTGCGCAGCGCGGCTGCTGCAAACCGCATTGTACCCTACTACCAGCCAAAATTCCGGCTCGACGATCTGTCCGTCTATGGCTTCGAAGCGCTGGCTCGCATCGAGAATGAGGACGGAACGATCAGCGGGCCCTCGGATTTCTGGCCGGCCTTTGCGGATCCGACCAGTTCCAAGACGATAACCAGACACATACTGGATGGCATCGTCAGCGACATCGTCCGATGGCGGGCCATGGGGATCGATCCCGGCACGATCAGCTTCAACGCCTGTGAATACAGTTTTCAGGATCCCGATTTTGCGAGCTCCCTGATCAGAAAAATCGACGGAATGAAAATTCCCCGGTCAAGCTTCGAGGTGGAGGTGACGGAGACGGTCTTCTGGGGGGACGACCCGAAGCTGGTAGGGCGCCTGCTGACCGAGTTGCGCGAAGCCGGAGTGCACGTGTCGCTTGATGACTTCGGCACTGGTTATGCCTCGCTGACCCATCTCCGCGATTTTCCCATCGACACTTTGAAAATCGACCAGTCGTTTGTCGCTGGGCTCGGCAAGAAGCTGCAGAATACCGCAATCGTCAACGCCATCGTCGAGCTTGGACACACTCTCGGAATGAAAGTGGTGGCAGAGGGCATCGAAACAGAAGATCAGCTGGAATTCCTGCGGTCGATCCACTGCGATAGCGGCCAGGGGTTCTTCGTCAGCGGAGCATTGGCGGCCGACCGTATTACCGACATGCTGCAACCCGACGCGGATCACAAACTGAAACCAGCGAACGAAGCGACGATCACCCTTGCCCCATGACGTCCAGGTGGGAGCGGGAGAGTGCCGCAACACATGGCGCTGGCGCCGGGTTCAATTTTTGTCAATTTTCCTTTGCTAATCTGCGGCCCGGAGGAGACTGATCCGATGGCCGGCATCAACATTCGTTTGGCAGAAATTATAGAGGCTCTCAGCCAGGCGCTCGATATGACGGAAGGACAGCCTCCGGGGCACTGCATCCGCTGCTGCTACATAGGTACTCTGATAGGCCGCGAAATCGGTCTGGGCGACAGCGAGCTCCAGGACCTCTACTATACGCTGCTCCTGAAAGATCTCGGCTGCAGCAGCAATGCGGCCCGGATATGCGAGCTTTATCTCGCCGATGACCTGAGCTTCAAGCGCGACTTCAAACTGGTGGACAGCAGTCTCGGCCAGATGCTGCGTTTCGTCATCGGTCACACCGGCATGCAGGCAGGCCTCGCGGAACGCTTTCGCAGCATTGTCCATGTCCTTCAGAACGGCGGGGACTTTTCCACCGAACTCATCCAGACCCGCTGTCAGCGTGGGGCCGAAATTGCCCGGCAGATGCGCTTCTCGGAGAGCGTGGCACACGGCATCATGGGGCTCGACGAGCACTGGAACGGTGGCGGCAAACCGGAGGGCCTGGCCGGCGAGGACATCCCGCTCTTCTCTCGCATAGCCTTGCTGGCCCAAGTGATCGATGTCTTCCAGCGCAGCGGTGGGCCACAGAATGCGTTGAAGGAAATTCGCCTGCGCAAAGGCCGCTGGTTCGATCCGTCGTTGATCGACGCGTTCTCCCGCGTCGCCCAGACAGAAGGCTTCTGGGAGGCCCTGAACGCCGACGACGTCGAGGAATTCGTTCTGGCGTTGGAACCCGGCCAGCAGCTGATCATGGCAGACGAGGACTATCTGGATGATATCGCAGCCGGCTTTGCCAGGGTGATCGACGCCAAGAGCCCTTTCACCTCGGGCCATAGCGATCGCGTCGCGTTGTTTACAGATCTGATTGCCGAAGAGATGGGCCTCGATCTCGTCGGGCGCCGGTTGCTGAAACGCGCCGCCTTGCTTCACGATATCGGCAAGCTCGGCGTCAGCAACAGCGTCCTCGACAAGCCCGGCAAGCTGGATGAAAAGGAATGGACGCAGATGAAGCGCCACGCCGAGCTGTCCGAGAAAATTCTCTCGAACATCGGTGCCTTTTCAGCAGCGGCGGTCGTCGGTGGCGCGCATCATGAAAGACTGGACGGCAAGGGCTATCCCCGTGGCTTGCACGCAGAGGATATCCCGATGGAAGTGCGGATCGTCTCGACGGCTGACGTGTTCGACGCGCTGACCGCAGATCGGCCATACAGGCCCGCGATGTCCGTTACAAAGGCGATGTCGATCCTCTGGGAAGGCGCAGGGCAATCGCACGATCCGATTTGCATCGAAGCCCTGCAGCGTGCCCTCTCCAAAACCGTTCTGGCGCAGGCCGTTTAGACGGGTAGCTTTCCCCTAGTGCCGGACTTGCGGCAGCTGTTCCTCCGGAGCGAAAACCGAAGGAGCGTTCCGCCGGCGATCCGAAGGCTCAGTCAGGCGTCATGATGTCAGACTGCGCGCTCGTCCTTCGGTGAGTCCATGACAATCAGGGAAGTGATGGAGCTGAGGTACGATCTCGTCCCCAGGACATCCGTGTGAAATCGTTTGAAGTCGGCAAGATCGCCGGTTTCCACGCGCAGCAGATATTCGAATGCGCCAGCTATATTGTGGCACTCAACGACCTCGGGTGCGATCGACATGGCGCGCTCAAAGCCCTCAAGTGCCGCCTTGGTGTGCGATGACAAGCCTACCATGACATAGACCGTGAAGCCGCGACCCAGACGCACAGGATCCGTGACCGCGCGGTAGCCCCGGATGACGCCCGTCCGCTCAAGCTCTTGGACGCGACGCAGGCAGGCCGAAGGGGAAAGGTTAACCCGTTCCGCAAGCTGGACGTTTGTGATGCGTCCATCCCGTCGCAGCTCTCGCAATATACTGTCGTCTATCTGATCCATCGTCATCATTCATTGCGTTGAAGTTGGTGTTCAACGCATATTAGACGATTAATTGCAGCCGTCTCCCCTTATTATTGCGAAGGAAAATTAGAGGAGGCAATTGGATGAATTTCACGGTGATCGTCGCCTTGCTGGGCTTTGCCTTCGTCACAACGGTAACGCCGGGCCCAAACAACCTCATGCTGATGGCGTCGGGGGCAAATTTTGGATTTCGCCGAACGCTGCCTCACATGCTCGGAATTGTGGCAGGCGTCTCGATCATGACGCTTCTGCTGGGCGTTGGCCTGATGGCGCTTTTCGACATCTTACCGATGATGTACGGCGCGCTCAAAGTGGTGTCGATTGCCTATTTGTTGTGGCTGGCATACAAGATAGCGACCTCTGCATCCGTCGAACAGCGTGCTTCCAAGGGCCGCCCGATGACATTCCTTCAAGCCGCTGGCTTTCAGTGGGTAAACCCGAAGGCATGGGCCATGGGGCTCTCGGCGATCACGCTGTATGCTCCGGAATGCTCCCTGGTTTCGGTTTTTGTCGTGGCAATCGCCTTCGCCCTCGTCTGCTTTCCGGCGATATCGGTATGGGCATGGCTCGGAACGGTGATCCGGCAATGGTTGTCGAACTCCGCGCGCCTAAGGGCATTCAACATAGTCATGGCTCTCTTGCTCGTAGCCTCGCTTTACCCGATCCTCGGATTGGGTAAGTAGGTCAGGTTTGACAAGCATGAGAAGCTCGCAGGCAGTCCGTCCGTGCCCGAAAAGGATAGTCCGGCGGCGCAGCCTGTAATCAATCCTCTGCCGTGACGGGCGCGATCCTGGGGGTGATCCGCAGGGCTCTGAGCGAATTCAGGATCACCGCGACATCGATGAGTTCCTGGAGCACGGCTCCCTGCACAGGTGTCAAGTAACCCAGTGCTGCGGCGATCATTCCGATAACCGACATGGCGATGCCCGCGATGACGCTTTCCATGGCGATACGCCGGGAGCTTTTGGCAATTTCGATGCCGGGCAGCAGGCGATCCACGTGATCGACAAGAAGCACGATATCGGCGGCTTCAGCCGAGGCGGCGGCTCCGCGGGCGCCCATGGCAACGCCGATGTCGGCGGCGGCCAATGCCGGGGCATCGTTGACCCCATCACCCACCATCATCACCGACCCGTTCTTGCGCTCGGTCAGCACCAGAAGGACTTTCTGGTCGGGCGTCAGGTCTGATCTGACGGCGTCGAGGCCAAGGTTCTTGGTCACCGTTTCCGCCACCGCACGCCGATCTCCGGTGGCCAGCAAAATCCGCTTGATGCCAAGCAGGCGCAGGTTGGCAATGAGTTCGACGGTTCCCGTGCGCAATGCATCCGCCATGGTGATGTAGCCTGCGATCCTGTTGTCGACGGAGAGAGCGACAACGACCGTCCCGACGTCCATGATCGGACTGGCTGCGGACACCACGCCGGCCTGTTTGCTGACGAATGCGATGCCTCCCACCGATACCTGGCGGCCGGAGATCGTTCCGATGACGCCTTCACCGGGGCGCTCGACGACGTTTTCCGGCAATGGCAGCACCACGCTCTGGCGACGCGCCGCTGCAACGATGGCCTGTGCCATGGGGTGTTTCGAGGCCTGCTCGAGTGCGGCCGCGAAATACAGGATCTCACCGTCCGACATTCCGTTGTGCGCCTCGATCGAAACGATTTGCGGGCGCCCGTCCGTCAGGGTTCCGGTCTTGTCGAGAATCAAGGTGCTGATCCGCGCCAGGGCTTCCAGCGGCTTTGCGCCCTTGATGAGAACGCCGAAATGGGCTGCACGGGAAAGACCGGCCACCAAAGCCACCGGGACGGCAAGGATCAGCGGGCAGGGGGTCGCCACGACAAGGACAGCCACTGCGCGAATGGGATCGCCGGTGAACCACCATGCGGCTGCAGACAGCGCGATCGTCACCAGCAGGAACCACAGCGAATAGCGGTCGGCCAGCCTCGCCATCGGGGCCTTGGATGCCTGCGCGGCCTCGACCAGGCGCACGATGCCTGCATAGGTGCTGTCGGCGGCGCGATGCCGCACGCGCAGGTCGAATGCTTCCCCGGCATTGGTCGATCCGCTCATCGCCTCCTGGCCCTTGTCCAGCCGCACCGGCATCGACTCGCCTGTCAGGGCCGACTTATCGAGGATCGCCTGCGGGCTTTCGATGTCGCCATCTGCAGGCACGATCCCGCCCTGGTGGATCAAAAGCAGGTCGCCGGGTTCGATGATCTCCAGCGCAACGTCTGCCAGACCACCGTTGGCATAACGCGTCGCGGTTCTGGGGACACGGGCGAGCAGCGCGCTCATCTCACGCCGGGCGCGGCCTTCCGCGAAGCTTTCCAGAAATGTGCCGCCGGAATACATGACGGCGACCACCGCTGCGGCGAGCGTCTCACCGAAGAGAAGCGCTGCGGTCATGGACAATGCGGCCACGATGTCGAGGCCCACTTCGCCACGCCAGACGCTGCGCGCGATTTCGAAGATCAATGCCGCCAGAACCGGGACGACGCCGACCTGCCATGCAAGCCTTGCAGCATCCGGGTGATCTAGGACGTAAAGAAGCAGCCCGAGTGCGAGTGTGAACATCGCCACGAGGAGCAGCGTGGTCTTCAAACGGTCTGTTCTCTCAGCGGTCATGGACATCTCTCGTTCCCATTGGAGGCTCAGAACCGCAGTTTGAGGCCTCGATCCCTCCAGGCCCGGTTAGCGCAAGAGGCGTCAAGGTAACCCACCGTTGGGGCGCGCGGATTGACCGACATCAATTGAGGGGTGCGATACCGATGGGCAACCGATGCGGTCATGGAAGGCCGGATTTCAGGTGGACGCGCGGGGCTTGTCTGCAACGTTGCAGTTTTGACATTCATCATCTGTACAACCGGGTAGTTGCCGGTCTAAATCGTCCACCATCAGTTCAAGAAAACGAGACATTCCATGATCGATCCAAAAACGATGGCCGCGCGGTTTCCCGGTGACTTTACCTTCGGCGTGGCGACGGCCGCTTTCCAGATCGAGGGTGCCACCAGGACCGATGGACGCAAGGCGTCGATCTGGGACGCGTTCTGCAACATGCCGGGCAGAGTTTTCCAGCGCGACAACGGCGATGTCGCTTGCGATCACTACAACCGGCTGGACGAGGATCTCGATCTTATCAAGGAGATGGGCGTTGAGGCCTATCGCTTCTCGATCGCCTGGCCGCGCATCGTGCCGGAAGGCACCGGGCCGATCAACGAGAAGGGGCTGGATTTCTACGACCGGCTGGTCGACGGCTGCAAGGCACGCGGCATCAAGACCTTCGCGACGCTTTATCACTGGGATCTGCCGCTTTCGCTGATGGGTGACGGCGGCTGGACGGCGCGCTCGACGGCCTATGCATACCAGCGCTATGCCAAGACGGTTATGGCACGACTCGGAGACCGGCTGGATTCGGTCGCTACATTCAACGAGCCCTGGTGCATCGTCTGGCTCAGCCATCTCTGGGGCATCCATGCGCCGGGCGAACGAAACATGGAAGCGGCGCTTGCGGCCATGCACCATATCAATCTCGCCCACGGGCTCGGCGTGGAGGCGATCCGCTCCGAGGCGCCGAAGGTGCCGGTCGGGCTGGTGCTCAACGCCGCGTCGATCATCTCAGGCTCGGACGGTGCGGCCGATCATGCGGCTGTAGAGCGGGCGCACGAGTTCCACAATGGGGCCTTCTTCGATCCGGTCTTCAAGGGCCAGTATCCGGAGGCCTTCCTGGCAGCGCTGGGCGATCGCATGCCCGAGATTGCCGATGGCGACATGGCGCTGATCAATCAAAAGCTCGATTGGGTCGGCATCAACTACTACAAGCCGGATCGTGTCTTCGACGATGCGGAGAAATCGGGCGACTTTCCCTGGACGAAAGAGGCGCCGCCGGTCAGCGACGTCAAGACGGATATCGGCTGGGAAGTCTACGCACCCGGCCTGAAGCTGCTGATCGAGGACCTCTATCGGCGCTACGAGATGCCGGAATGCTACATCACCGAGAACGGGGCCGCCTATAACATGGGCGTCGTGGACGGTGTGGTCGACGATCAGCCGCGGCTCGACTATTACATCGACCATCTCAATATCGTCGCTGATCTCATCAAGGACGGATATCCGATGCGTGGCTACTTCGCCTGGAGCCTGATGGATAACTTCGAATGGGCGGAGGGCTATCGCATGCGCTTCGGCCTGGTCCATGTCGATTACGAGACGCAGGTGCGCACCGTCAAGAGCAGCGGAAAATGGTATTCCGAACTGGCGGCGCTGTTTCCAAAAGGCAACCATACCGCGACCTGATCACCGACGCCAAGGGATGCTAACCCCTTGGTCCCAGGGTAGAGGTGCGGGGAAATGCAGCAAAAGGTTGTATTGTTCCTGTGTCTTTACGCGCGTTCTCAATTTCCTTAACGGTTCTTGAAGACCTGTTCTGCATATTCCGCGCTTAAGGAGTGCCGTATGGGCGCGTTTTCGAAGTTGTTTCAGCGGGATATTGGACGCGACCGTCATTCGATCGTGATGGCCGTGCTGTTTTCGTTTGCGCTCGTGGTCGCTGTCGTGACCCTGATGGTTCTGACGGCCGTTGCCCGAGTGGCAGATTACTCCAACAGGCTCGATGAGAAGCGCTCCTTCCAGACAACGACTGGCGCGCTGAAGACATTCCAGACCCAGCTGAAAGCAACGCTCAACGACTATGCGGCGTGGGACGATGCGGCGAAATTCGTCTATGCGCCCGATGGCATGGATTGGGTGGCAAGCAACTTCGGGGGGATGTCTGCGAACAACCCGCTTTTCGACGGTGTGATCGTTGTCGATGAGAGCGGAAAGCCTGTCCTCGCGTACCAGAACGGCAAGCCCAGCACCGAACCTATGAAGAGCATGCTCGACCCTGCGATCTGGTCTTTGCTCGACACGGCCCGTTCAGCGCCCGCAGGAGCAATGCCGGAAGCGGCCGGCTTTATCGACACCAGCAACGGCGTGGCGGTTGCCGGCGTGGCGCTGGTCCGGCAGAAATCGGGGACTGTCCCGGTGCCCGTAGGCCAGCGGCGTTACCTCGTTTTCATTCGCCACCTTGACGCCGATCAAATCAAGGCGATGGCAGATAACTATGTCATCAACGGCCTGCATCTGGTTTCAGCGGACACGGCGTCGGCAAATGCGGTCCCGGTCGTCGATCCGCTCGGCCGGACGCTCGGAAAGATGGTCTGGCAGTCGAGCATTCCCGGCGACATGAGCTACCAGCAGGCGCGGCCGCTGGTGGCCGGCGCCCTCGGGTTGGTCGGCATGTTCTTCGTGGTGCTGCTGATGCTTGGATCGCTTGCCAACAAGCGTTTGCGGGCAGAGGAAGCAGCAGCGCGCGAGGCGGCCCTGCAGGACCGGCTGTCCGGGCTTTTAAACAGGGAAGGCATGCGGGTTCATGTCGACCAGATGATCGAGCAGGCATCGCTTGATCGCAGCAACGTGCTGCTTCTTTATCTCGATCTCGACGGCTTCAAGGAGATCAACGATTCCTACGGCCATGGTACCGGCGACCAGCTTATCCGCGCCATCGCTGCCGGGCTTAAGGTCCTGGTGCCGGGAAACGCCATTCTTGCGCGGCTGGGCGGCGATGAATTTGCCGTTGCCTTCCCCGGCGAAGACCTGAATGACGGCCCAGCCCTCGGCCTTGCCGAACAGGTGCTCGATTTCCTCTCGGAACCGCTCGAAATCGGCCGCCGCGTCATCGTGGTCGGCGCCAGCATCGGCATCGCCATGTCTCCCGAAGGCCGCGTCGGTCGTGAGGAAATGGTGCGCCGCGCCGATCTCGCGATGTACAAGGCCAAGGAAGCAGGCCGCTCCCGCATGATGTGCTACGACAGCGACATGGACACCGATCGCGAAGGTCGCAATGCCATGGAGCTCGATCTGCGTGCTGCGATCGAAGGGGAAACCCTTGGTGTGGTCTACCAGCCGCTGGTCGACGCGGCGACGCATGCGATGATCGGAGTCGAAGCGCTGGTGCGCTGGGATCGCCCCGGCTACGGGCCGATATCTCCTGAAGTTTTTATCCCGGTGGCCGAAACCAGCGGTCTTATCGAGGGGCTGGGGCTGCTGGTTCTCCGGCGGGCCTGTGAGGCGGCCGTCGCTTGGCCAGGCATGCGTATCGCCGTTAATGTTTCGCCGAGCCAGTTCCGCAACCCGGCCTTCGCCGACTATGTGCGCTATGTGCTCAAGCAGACGGAGATCGATCCCGAGCGCGTGACGCTGGAGATCACCGAAGGCTACATCATCCAGAACCCGAAGCGAATACGCGTCGCAATCGAGCGTCTGAAGGCGCTCGGCGTCAAGGTGGCGCTCGACGATTTCGGATCGGGCTTCTCATCGATCGGCTATCTCCGCCAGTTCGGCTTCGACCGCATCAAGATCGACAAATCGCTGACCATGGGCGTGCTGGAAGGCAAGAGCGCCCGCGACATGCTGCAGGCAACGGTGGCTCTTGCCCGCTCGCTGGATATCCCGGTGACCGCCGAGGGGATCGAGACCGAGGAGCAGGGGATCGCGGTGCGGCTGTTCGGCTGTGACGAGTTGCAGGGATATTTCCACGGCAAGCCAATGACGGCCGCCGACATTACAAAGCGCTATCAGGCCGAGCTTCGCGATGCCGAGGAAAACGGGCAACGGGTCGCTATTTCGGGCTGATATCCGGCCTGGCGCATTTGCGCACTTTTGCTGGAAACTCTAGCCGCGGTGGGCGCGGCCGGTCTTGCGGGCAAGCTCGATCTGGCGCTGGCGTTCTCGGAACCGTTCCCGGTCGCTCTCGCTTCTGACATCGTAGCACTGGCTGCAGGAGACGCCGGCCTCGTAGTAGGGCGAGGTGATCTCTTCGGCAGTGATCGGCGTGCGGCAGGCATGGCAAAGCTTGTGCTCGCCTTCCTTCAGCCCGTGTTCGACAGAGACGCGCTCGTCGAAGACGAAGCAGGCGCCCTCCCAGAGACTCTGCTCTTCGGGCACTTCCTCGAGATATTTGAGAATGCCGCCTTTGAGGTGATAGACCTCGTTAAAGCCTTGCTGCTTCATGAAGGCCGTCGCCTTTTCGCAACGGATGCCGCCGGTGCAGTACATGGCGATTTTGGGCTTGTTGTGCAGCCCGGTGTTCTGCCGAACCCACTCCGGAAACTCGCGAAAGGTCTTGGTCTTCGGATCGATTGCGCCCTTGAAGACGCCTATGGCCGTCTCGTAGTCGTTGCGGGTGTCGATCAGGATGGTATCGGGGTCGGAAATCAGGCTGTTCCAGTCTTTAGGCGCGACGTAGGTGCCGACGATGCTGTTGGGGTCGATGTCCTCGACGCCCATGGTGACGATTTCCTTCTTGAGCTTCACCTTCATGCGCACGAATGGCATCTTCGACGCGCGGCTCTCCTTGTGCTCCAGCGCGGAAAATTCCGGCAGGGCGCGCAGGAAAGCAAGAACCGTGGATACACCAGCGTCCGTGCCGGCGATGGTTCCGTTGATCCCTTCATGGGCGAGCAGCAGCGTGCCCTTGACGCCCTGTTCCTCGCAAAGCCTCTGCAGCGGGTCGCGCATGGAGGCAAACCGCGAGAAATCGGCGAAATGATAGAGCGCTGCCACCAGAAAGGAGCTGACGCCTGAGGGCGTGGACGAGGTGATGTCGGTCATGTGGTCGAAATACAGCCTTGAGCCCTTTGACGCAATGTCGATTTACGACCCCTGTGGCAAAGCTGGCTCTACAGTGGTCGAGGGCGGGCATCCTAGACTTCGGAGCGCATCGCCAGTGCCTGGTTGGAATAGCGGTGCTGGCCGGTGACTTCTTCGCCAAGCCAATCCGGCAGCTCGGGATTGTCATCCTCGTGCCCCATCTCGACCTCGGCGATCTGCAAGCCCGCATGCACACCGTCGAACACGTCGATTTCCCAGGTAAACCCTTTGTACGGCACCTTGTGGCGGGTCTTGATAATCGGCACGCCAACGGCTTTCGTCATCAACTCCTCCGCATCGGCCAAGGGAATGGAATACTCGAATTCGTCGCGGGTCATGCGCTTGCCGATCTTGACTGTCAGCGTCGCCTGCGTGCCGTTGGCAAGCCTGATACGGACGGATCGATCCTCCATCGAGGCGATGTAGGCCTGTTGCAGTCCGATCGTTTCGGCCACCAGATCCCGCCATCCGTCGTGCCGGACCAGGAATTTGCGTTCAATCTCTTTTGCCAATGGTGTCAGCCTCCCCCGGCCTCGTCCTGTTTCAGGCAGGCTAACCGATGTCTGCGGCATTTCCTACCCGGGCGGGCGGTTGCCCGCTTTTGTCTCGACAAGGATGTTCAGGAGGGTTATCGAAGTCTGAAATTCAATCGTTTTCTGGAGTGTCGGCGATGGGTGAAAAAACCGAAAAGCTGCTAGCCATCCTGCAATATGCACCGGTCGTGCCGGTGCTGATCGTCGACGACGTGAAGTCGGCAGTCTTGCTTGCCCGGGCCCTGGTCGCCGGTGGACTGAAGGCGATCGAGATCACCATGCGCACGGCGGCAGCTCTGGATGCGGTGCGCGCCGTGGCCGACGAAGTCGAAGGCGCCGAGGTTGGTGCCGGTACCATCCTCAACGTCGCCCATTGGGAAGCGGCCGTCGAAGCCGGTTCGAAATTCATCGTCAGCCCGGGCACGACGCAGGAGTTGCTCGATGTCGCGAGACAGTCGAGCGTTCCCTTGCTGCCGGGTGCGGCGACCGCGAGCGAAGTCATGGCGCTACGCGAAGAGGGCTATCAGGTGTTGAAGTTCTTCCCCGCCGAGCAGGCAGGCGGTGCTGGCTATCTCAAGGCGCTTTCGTCGCCGCTGGCCGGGACGATGTTCTGCCCGACGGGCGGCGTATCTCTGAAGAATGCCCGCGATTATCTGTCGTTGCCGAACGTCATCTGCGTCGGCGGGTCCTGGGTGGCGCCAAAGGAACTGATCGCTTCGGGCGACTGGGCGGGCATCACCAAGCTTGCGGCGGAAGCTGCGGCACTGCGCGGCTGATACACGTTCGAGACTGCCGGCACGTGTCGGACCGGCAGTTCGCCATCGATCGGCTCCCGACGCGCAGTCGCGCCATCGGCGCTTCAAGGGGTAAGCTGCTTGACCGATAAAAAGTCGGAAGACCAATCGTCAGCAATCGCTGCAGCGATCATCCTGCTCGGCGCTGGTACGGTGCTGTACCTGATGCCGGATGCCGTGTTGTGGATCGGTCAATTTTCACCCTGGCTGGCGACGGGTTTCGGCGCCGCCGTCATTCTCTGCTTTTTTCTGATCTTCTGGCTGCGGGCTAGATATCAGCGACGCAACCGGTCCTGATCTCTAGGTCTGCAGCGACGCGCCCAGCAGGACGATACCCGTTACAATCACGAAGACGGCGCCGAGAAGCTCTATGCCGTTGCCCACCCAGGTGGACTTTGCCGATCCCGGCCCGGCAAGGCGCATCGCGAGCCCCTTGGCAGTGACTGCCATGATCGCCAGCATCGACACGGTGATGGCCGTGCCGAGCGACATGGCGAACACCGACAGCACGCCGCCGAGCAGGAGCCCGTTGAGCATTGCGAAGGTCATGACCAGCAGGGCGCCGGAGCAGGGGCGAAGGCCGACGGCGACAATGGCCGACCAGGCTTCACGCGCGCTGAAATGCTCCGCTTTCAGAAGCAAGGGATCGGGCAGGTGCGCACGTCCGCAATCCTCGCAGACCACCCCGGCCGTTCCAAGGGTCGGGGCATCGCAGTTAAACTGGCCGGCAGACGCCACGGTTGCGTCGTTGCGGGCGAAGGCACCGCTGTCGAACAGCGCGACGCTGACAGGGCCGGCAGGGGTCGCCATTTCCATGCGGCGCTCGGGCATGGCGCGCATCATTGAGCGCAATTTGCGAAACAGCAGCCAGCAGCCGAACAATATGACCATCACGAAGGAGGAGATCTCCATGGCGTTGGTCGCCTCGGTCATGGTGATGCCGCTGCCACGCAGCACGAAATAGGCGGCACCAACGACGGCAATGGCAACCACGCCCTGGACGAAGGCGGACACGAAGGAAATCGCGATGCCGCGTTTCAACTGGATCTCGTTCGCAACCATGTAGGACGAGATCACCGCCTTGCCGTGGCCGGGACCGGCCGCGTGGAAAATTCCGTAGGCGAAGGATAATCCGATCAATGTCGAGAGCTGCCAAGGATCCTTGCGCATGGCGCCGATCGATTGGGTCAGGGCGCGGTAAAACGCCTGTTGCTGGTCGTTGACGTAAAGGAAGATTGGCGCAAGAGGGCCGCCGATTGGTTGGAAGCTCGGTTCAGCGGTGCCGATGCCGAGAGGCGACCCGGTGGCGTGCGCGAGGCCGGTTGCGGCGAGGAGGAGCGCAACTGCAAGCGACGCAAAGGCAAGGCGGCGGTTCAGCATTGGGCATCGATCCGTGTTGCAAACAGTTTCGACATGGTCGTCCCGGTGGGGTCGTTGAAGAAGGCGTCGGTCAGCGATGACTTGTTCTCGGCGATAACCTCGTCCGGGTCGGGGCGCACGACCTTCGTGGTGCAGGATTTGAAGGTGCTTCCGATGGTCACGAGGTCGCCGTCTGTCGGGAAGTCGATCGAGGTGTAGAGCGTCGGGTCGTAGATGCCGAAGGAAAGTCGGTTACCCTTCATCGGCATCGGCTCTGCCGGCGAGACCTTGAAGAACATCAACAACTGTCCGTCCTTGTAGTCGACGTGAATGACATCAGGCTTGTTCACCTTAATCGCCTTTCCGTTCAACGACATGTTCACGTAGTAATCGTAGTCGGCAAGCGAATCGCGCACGGTGGCGCCGACTGCAGTCAGTTCGTCCGGGTCGAGCTTCAGGTTGGCGTTCTTGTCGAAATCCATCAGCACCGAAGACGAGAATACCTCGTCGAACCGCCAGACATTCTGAAGCTCCTTGACGTTGCCGTCATCGCCGGCCACCACCTCAAGCCGCGCCTGCACGAAAATATGCGGGTGGGCAAATGCTGCGGCGGGCGCCAGCAACAGCATTGCGGCGAGCAGGAGGGTTGTTTTATTCATGAGCCCTCGGCGCATCGCAGGTCATCGTTCATGGTGCAACTTCGTGAAAAAATGAGACGGAATTGGGACCGGTCCAAGTGTGGCAGGGAGCCTAGCCGTTCTTGCGAAACCAGTTGTGCAGGTAGTCGACGAAGATGCGTACCTTTGCCGGCAGGTAGCGCCGATGCGGGTAGACGGCGTAGATGCCGCGATCTGTCGGTATGTAGTCGTTGAACAATGTCACCAGTGCGCCGCTCTCGATGCTCTTGCGGGCGATAAAGTCTGGTACGATGGCAAAACCGATGCCGGCCAGCGCGGCGCGCAATGTTGCATGCGGGCTGTTGACCTCCATCGGGCCGGTGATGGGGACATTGAACCAGGTGCTGTCGGGGTTGCAAAATCGGATGCTGCCCTGCGCACGGTTGTTGGTGTCGATGATGAAGGGGATGCGGGAAAGGTCGCTCGGATGATCGAGGGGTTGATGGCGGTCGAGAAACTCCTGCGTGGCGCAGATATGCACGCGAAAATCCGAGATTTTCCGGGCGATCATGCCGGAATCCTCGAGTTTCGTAACACGGACGGCGACATCGAAGCCCTCCTCGATCAGGTCGACGAAGCGGTCCTCTGCAGCGATCTCCAGCGAAAGATCCGGGTTTTCCTTGGCAAAGTCGATCAGCGACTGGCCGACATCCGCATCCATGAAGGTGCGCGGCACCGAGACCTTCAGCCGCCCTTTGAGCTGGACGTTGTTTTCACGGACGAGGTCGGCGAGATTGTCGATCTCTTTCAGGATATCGGAGGCGGTGCGAAAATAGGTGTGGCCAGCTTCCGTCATCGAGAATTGCCGGGTGGTTCGGTTCAGCAGCAGCGCGCCGAGTTCGTCTTCGAGTTCCCGCACATATTTCGACAGCAACGCCTTCGAGCGCCCGGTCTTGCGGGCGGCGGCCGAAAAACCCTCGGCTTCGACGACATCGATGAAGGCGCGTATGCGGGTGAGGGTGTCCATTTTTCGTGGTAATCCTGTTCTTCAACCGGATAGACCCATGACGAATCCCGGGTTGGTGTCAAGTTTTACCATATGCCCTCAGCCAAGCGTGGCGGTCTTGGAGCCAGCACTTTGCTCCATCATTCGGAGGGCTTTTCGCCCTCGTCAGCAAGGATTTCCGGCATCCAGTTGACGCCGCGCATTTTTTTTGCCTTTAGCCAAGAAAATTCTTGATTGTTACAACGAATGTTCTTATCTCCCGGTCAGCCCAAAGTCGCACGTGCCCATGGGTGTCCGCTGGTCCTCTAATTGGTGAGGATACGGTAAGGTACCTGGAATTAACCCCTCCAGTCGCTATCTCGGCCTTCCGAGAAATGCGAGGACATCTGAAGCAACGACGGTGCGGGCCTTTTTGTTCTCTTCCGGCTTTCCATCAGCCGGGGTTACTGAAGAGGCACACCATCATTGCCGGAAGTGCGGTAGGGAAACCTCCAATCCAAGGCAGACAAAGCCGAACCTATGCCATCCTGTGGCGTTGGTTCACTGATCGAGCATCGTGCGTTCGCCAAGGATCCGGGGTCTCCACCGGCTGGGTCCTAGCGTGGATTCGCGTATGCCCTTTGTCCTCCGGTCTGACCGCCGGAGCCTGTATTGAAGGGACTAACCATGACCACTCAGCGCATCCGCGACTTTCTCGCAACCCGACGTCCCGACGGCCCTTGCCTAGTGCTGGATCTCGACGTGGTCCGCGACAATTTTCATGCTTTCCGCCACGCCATGCCGGACAGCTCGATCTATTATGCCGTCAAGGCAAACCCGGCTCCTGAAGTGTTGAAGCTTCTGGCCGGCATGGGCTCCAACTTCGATTGCGCGTCTGTCGCCGAAGTCGAAATGGCGCTCGACGCTGGCGCAACGCCTGCTCGCATCTCTTTCGGCAACACGATCAAGAAGGAACGCGACATCGCCCGTGCGCATGCACTCGGTGTCAGCCTTTTTGCCGTGGACAGCCATGAAGAAGTCGAGAAGATGGCCCGAGCCGCTCCTGGCGCCCGCGTATTCTGCCGTGTGCTGACGGATGGCGAAGGTGCCGAATGGCCTCTGTCGCGCAAGTTCGGCTGCGTTCCGCAGATGGCAGTCGACGTCCTCGTCTATGCACATCAGCTCGGCCTTGAATCCTATGGCGTGTCGTTCCACGTCGGCTCGCAGATGACCAAGGTCGATGCCTGGGACTCGGCTCTTGCCGATGCCAAGCGCGTGTTCGTTTCGCTGGGCAAGCAGGGCATCCACCTGCAGATGGTCAACATGGGCGGTGGATTTCCGACCAAGTACCTGCGCGACGTTCCTGCTGCCGAAGCCTATGGCAAGGCCATCAACCAGAGCCTGCGCGATCACTTCGGCAACCAGATCCCGAAGACGATCATCGAGCCAGGTCGCGGCATGGTCGGCAACGCCGGCGTCATCAAGGCGGAAGTCGTGCTGATCTCGAAGAAGTCGGACAATGACGAAGCCCGCTGGGTTTTCCTCGACATCGGCAAGTTCGGCGGTCTCGCCGAGACGATGGACGAAGCCATTCGCTATCCGATCCGCACCGAGCGCGACGGCGACGAAATGGAGCCTTGCATCATTGCCGGCCCGACCTGCGATTCGGCCGACGTGCTCTATGAGAAGAACCTCTATCCGCTGCCATTGTCTCTGACGATCGGCGACGAGGTGTTCATCGAAGGCACCGGCGCCTATACGACGACCTATTCGGCTGTGGCTTTCAACGGGTTCGACCCGCTGAAGTCCTACGTCATCTAGGTCGACTTCGCCGGCCCCGGGAAAGACCGGGGCGGCACCTTCACAATTTTCATTCACCGCCGCTCATAACGGTATTGGGTACGGGAGGCCGATATGGCCGCTGTTCTTGATTCTGTACGCGCACTCTTTGCGCCGTCCACTTTCGCAATCGACCACGAAAACGCAGGCGACGTCGTTGCCCGCGAGAACCTGCTGAACCGCGCCATGGGTGCCGGTCGCACACGGAAATCCTCCGAAAAGCTGCGTCGCGGCTGCATTCCGGCCGAAGGCCTGGCACTTGTTGCCCGCGACCGCAGCGGCCATGTCATCGGGACCGTGCGTCTCTGGAACATCGAGGCCGGTGTGAACCGCGAAACACAGGCCGTCGATGCCCTGTTGCTCGGGCCTCTCGCTGTTGATTCGGACCACGAGGGCAAGGGCATTGGTGCGGCCCTGATGCGGGCTGCCATTCTCGAGGCGAAGCAGCGCGGCCATGGTGCCATCTTGCTGGTCGGCGATCCCGCCTATTACGAACGCTTTGGCTTCTTTGCCGAAAAAGCGTGCCATCTCGTCATGCCCGGCCCATTCGAGCGTCATCGTTTCCTGGCGCTGGAACTGAAGGACGCATGGCTGGAAGGTGCTGCAGGCATGCTGGTCGCCAACGGCCGCAGGCTCACGCAGGCCAAATCGCGCCGCGCGGCCTGATTTCGGATAGATGACGTGACGACGCTGCATGGACAGCGTCGTCGCTTCCCCCGCATGTGATTGCGTGTACTACCTGCCTCGCTCGGGGTATCACAATCGCGTCAACCTCGCATTCGGCGGAACCTTTTTTCTATCCCTGATGTTTGAGGTCCGGTAGCGCGTTTGATATCGACGTGCTGTTGGCCCAGCAAAGATCGCGCCAAAAAGCCGCCGACAGCCGATATCATACGGGCCCGTTCATTCACCAGACGGCTTCCGGACAATGCCCGCCTTGCCGCCATCTTCGGACCGGAGGCCCCATGTCCGCCATAGATGATATCCGCTCGCTTACCCCACAACAGCGCAACACCGTCATCGCCAGCTTTCTCGGCTGGACGCTCGATGCATTCGATTTCTTCATTCTCGTTTTCGTCCTGAAATCAATTGCCGAGGAGTTCAAGACGGATATTTCGGCGGTCTCCGTCGCCCTCTTTCTGACTTTGGCAATGCGGCCGGTCGGCGCACTGATTTTTGGCTTTGCTGCCGACAAGTTCGGCCGGCGGGCGACGCTCATGGTCGACGTGCTGCTTTATTCCGTGTTCGAGCTGGCGTCGGGCTTTTCGACCAGCCTCACGATGCTCATCGTCTTTCGCGTCTTCTACGGCATCGCCATGGGTGGCGAGTGGGGCGTCGGTGCATCGCTCGTCATGGAAACGATCCCGGAGAAGGCGCGCGGCGTCGTCTCGGGCGTGCTGCAGGCGGGTTACCCATGCGGCTATCTCATTGCGTCGCTTGTGTTCTTCTTCCTGTTCCCGGTGATCGGTTGGCGTGGGATGTTCATCATCGGCGCATTTCCGGCGCTGCTGGTTCTCTATATCCGCCGGAATGTCGAGGAATCGCCGTCATTCCTTAAGAACAAGGATCGGGCACGGCGGCCTTTCCTCACTGTCCTGCGCGAAAACATTCCCCTGTTCATATGGTCGGTCGTGCTGATGACCGCGTTCAATTTCTTCAGTCACGGGACGCAGGATCTCTACCCGACTTTCCTCGAAACCCAGCGCGGGTATTCCACCCACACAGTCGGCGCAATCGCCATCGTCTACAATATAGGCGCGATCCTTGGCGGGTTGTTCTTCGGCAGCCTTTCGCAGCGGATCGGCCGTCGCAAGGCCATCGTCATCGCTGCATTGATTGCCATTCCGATCGCTCCGCTATGGACGCTGGCGCAGACACCGGTGATGCTGGCGGCGGGCGCCTTCCTCATGCAGTTTTTCGTCCAGGGCGCATGGGGTGTCGTACCGGCGCACCTGAACGAGCTATCGCCGTCAGAGGTACGCGGCACCTTTCCGGGCTTCGCCTATCAGCTCGGCAACCTGCTCGCCTCCGGCAACGCCACGCTGCAGGCGGGCCTGGCCAGCCACTGGAACGGCAATTACGCCTATGCGCTGCTGCTTGTGGCCGTCATCGTGGCTGCCGCCGTGGCTCTACTCGCCGGCTTCGGCTACGAGAAGAAGGGGACGACCTTCGAATTGCCGAAGGAAGACCATAAGGCTTCCGTGCCATAGTCTGGACGCTCGACGGAGCGTCCGACTGATACGTTTGGCAGCTATGCCGCTATGTCGACGACACCGCAATCGCCGGCAGCCGATGCGAAAGCCATCGTCTTGCCGGATTTGCTCCAGCTCATCGAGGTGATCGCGCCGTTGCCCGGGCGGCGCAAAAGCGCCTCCTTGCCGTCGGCTATCCGGACGGCCAGAATCATGCCGTCGATAAAGCCGATGGCGACGATGTCTTCGGCGGGATGAAAGCGCACGCAGGTCGCCATGATGTTGGCGCGGGTGCCGAGCTCCAGAGGCGCCTTGCCCATCGGCCCGTCCTTTCCCTGGAACGGCCATACGATGGCGGCGGGAGCGCCCGAGGACGCGAGCCACTTGCCCTTCGCGGACCAGGACAGCGACTTTACCTTGGCGGGATAGCCGGTCATGCGCATATGGCGGGCGTCTGAGCCTGCCTTTGGATCTAGCTTCCAGCCATGCAGTGCATTTTCCTGCATTGTCGTGACGACAAACTGGCCGTCCGGCGAGAAGGTAACGCCGTTATGGGCGCCTTTCCAATCGAGATTGACAGACGCACCTGACGTGCCGACCCAGTGCAACGTCACGCCGTTGTAGCGCGCCACGGCGATCCTCAGGCCTTTCGGTGCAAACGCGATGCCTTCGACCGTGCGCTCTTCGGTGAATTCCTTGGTGCTGCCATCGGCCAGCACGACATAGGTCGTCTTGCCGTGGGCGTAGGCGATGGCGCCCTGGGGACCTGATGCCACCTGGGTGATCCACTTTCGCGGGGCTTCGGCAATCTGCGTGATGTCGTCGTCGGAGGTGATACGCTGGACCTTGCCGCTTTCGCCACCGACGATCAGGCTTTCGCTATGGGTGTCGCGGACGCAGGTGAGCAGGCCCTGATGGGCTTCCGTCACCTTCTCGCCGCCCTCGAACCTGCGAACTGTGCCGTCGGCTCCAATGAAATAGGGAACATCGTTCAGGAACTCGACGGCCAGGACATGGCCGTCGATATCAATCGGCGCAACTGTCGGCATCAGGCGGCCGCCTGGCAGGCCTTGAAGCTGGCTTCCAGCTTCTCGCGGTCAAGTTCGCGACCGATGAAGACGAGGCGGCTTTCGTGGATTTCGCCGTCCTTCCACGGGCGCTGGTGGTCGCCCTCGATGATCATGTGGACACCCTGGATGACATAGCGCTCGGCATCGCCCTTGAAAGCGATGATGCCCTTCAGGCGCAGGATGTTCGGGCCTTCGGTCTGGGTAATCTTCTGGATCCACGGGAAGAAGCGGTCTGCGATCATCTCGCCGCCGCGCAGGGACACAGACTGGACAGTGACGTCGTGGATCGGCGAGGGGCCGTGGTTATGATGGTCGTGGCCGTGATGATCATGTCCATGGTGGTCGTGCCCATGGTCATGATGCCCGTGATCATGGTGGTCGTGATCGTGATGATCGTGACTGTGGTCGTGGTCGCAATCCGGGCCGCAGACGTGCTCGTCACCGGCAGTCAGGAAATGCGGGTCGTTTTCCAGCGCCCGTTCCAGGTTGAAGGCACCTTGGTTGAGCACGTGGGCGAGATCGACTCCGGAGCGGCTGGTCTTGTAGACGCGGGCGGCCGGGTTGATTGCGCGCACCACATCCTCGATCTGGGCAAGCTCGGCCGGCGAGACGAGATCGGTTTTGTTGATGATGACGACATCGGCGAAGGCGATCTGGTCCTCTGCCTCACGGCTGTCCTTGAGGCGCAGCGGCAGGTGCTTGGCATCGACCAACGTGACGACGGCATCGAGTTCAGTCTTGGTGCGGACGTCGTCGTCCATGAAGAAGGTCTGGGCAACCGGGACGGGGTCTGCAAGGCCGGTGGTCTCGACGATGATGCCATCGAAGCGGCCGGGGCGCCGCATCAGGCCCTCGACGACGCGGATGAGGTCGCCGCGCACCGTGCAGCAGACGCAGCCGTTGTTCATTTCATAGATTTCTTCGTCGGATTCGACGATCAGATCGTTGTCGATGCCGATTTCACCGAACTCATTGACGATGACGGCGTATTTCTTGCCATGGCTCTCCGACAGGATGCGGTTCAGCAACGTCGTCTTGCCGGCGCCGAGATAGCCGGTCAACACGGTGACGGGGATTGGCTTGAGAGCAACAGGTTCGGTCATGGGAGCCTCGAAAACTGGAGGGGGCCGCAAGGGCGGAAATGGGGTCGGTCACCATATAAGGATACGGTTCCGGCAGTTCAAAGGCTTTTATTGTAATAGAATCACATTCCCGTCACGGCGCGATGGCGGGGACGATATCGGTGCGGGCAAAATCATCGCCGATGAAGAGCAGGGGGCAGCCGAATTCCCGGGCCGTGGCGTAGGAGAAGCAATCGCCGAAGTTGAGGGCGGCGGCGTTGATGCTCTTCCCCCAGCGGTCAAATGCTTCGCCGGCCAGTCGCGCGCGATCCCTATCGACATCCACGATCGTGATGAAAGGCGATGCTAATAATTCTGTCATCTGTTCAGAGATGTTGCGACGTCTGGCGACAATCAATGCCTCTACTACTGTTCCTGCAGATATCAAGATCTCGGTTTCGCGATTGAAGACCTCACTGCATACCGATGCCTTCGGCTCAAGCAGCAGCATTGCGACAAGAGCCGAAGTGTCGATAACGATCATATCGGCAGACCGAATTCATCATAGAGAAAGTCTTGGCTGCGGGCCGCATCCGGTCCCGGCGGAAGATTTTTGCGGCGAACTTCTGCCTGAAGACGGGCAACCAATTCTGATTTTTCCTCGAGCGTCATCGATGCCCTCACCTCCGGCACCAATTCAAGCTTCACGGCAGGGCCTCCGGCCTGGGTCAGGACGACCTCTTCGCCCTGTGCCGCAAGACGCACCAGCTCGGTGAGTTGCCCTTCTGCCTCGGCGATGGAAATGCGCATATCCGCCTCCTGTTCGGCGATACAGCCTAAGGCAATATGGGCGATCTACCGCAGTAGCGCAAGTTTTGGCTAGCGCAGCTCAGCGACCTCGAAAGCATCCACATCCTGCAGCAGTTCTATCAGTCCGCCAATTGCATGCGCGATCAGCGCCTCGCCTTTTTCCGCTGTGGCTGCCGCCGCGTTGCCGGCGGCTCCTTGTTCGTTGAGGTCGGACATCTTCCAGCCGAATGCGTGCGGGCCGTAGGCGCGAAGGTGGCGGAAGCGCCCTGCAAAACCCGACTGGCGGGAGGGGAAATCCGCGGTCTGGGTCATGTCTACGGCGTCTGGATGAAGCGCCAGCATGACCGACGTCTCGACATCGCCGGCGTGGATATCAATCGCCTTGTTCTCCGGAGAGATCACGCCATCGGGCACGCCGAAGCGCGTCCAGCTTGTGGCGACGACCAGCATGTCGAAGCGGATGCGAGCCTCGGTGGCGACGATGGTCATCAGCGGCGCGTTGCCGCCGTGGGCGTTGAGCAGGACGAGTTTGCGGATGCCCAGGCGATGGAGGTCGGCGGCGATGCCGAGCCAGCGTTCGATGGCATCCTGATAGGCGAGGGACCGGGTACCGGCGACATGCAGATGCTCCGGGGAGTAGCCGACCGGTTCGACCGGCAGCACCGTGACGGGCAGGTCACTAGGCAGGCGTTGCTCGAGGCGATCGACGATGCCTGCGGCGATCAGCGTATCGGTCTCGAGCGGCAGGTGCGGGCCGTGTTGTTCGTGGGCGCCGAGTGGCAGGATGGCGATCCAGCCGGCGCGTTCCCGCGGCTGCAGGTCGGTATTATTGTCTGCGAAGCGAAATGACGGTCGCGTCATGTGCGAATGTGCCCCTTGTTTATGTCAACGTCGTTTGCGATGTCATATCCCGGTGATGCACGAGCGGAAAGACGGCGGACACACAATGGCGAAGAAGAACAAGGACAGCAAGAAAACCAAGTCGGCCAAGAAAAAGGATCAGGCTGAGTACACGCTGGCCGATCTGTCGCCGGCGCTGACCCAGGCGGCCCGGTCGATGCGCACGGCCATCACCCGCAATCTCGGCGATAGCGGTCTCTATGCCGGGCAGGACGGTGTCATCCTGGCGCTTGCCGAGGAAGACGGCCTGCCGGCGGGCAGCCTCGCCCACAAGCTCGGGGTCAAGGCGCCGACGATCACCCGGACCATCGGCCGGATGGAGGCGCAGGGTTTCGTCGAACGCCGCGCCGATGCTGACGATGCGCGGTTGACGAAGGTCTATCTCACCGACAGCGGTCGCAACACCGTGGCGCAGATCAATGCCTCGGCGCAAGCCTGCGACGCGCTGGCAACGCGCGGGTTTTCCGAAAAGGAAATAAGGACCGCGGTGCGCCTGCTGAAAGCCATAGACAATAATCTGCTGGCCGGGGAGGGCGAGGAGCAGATCGAAGCCGAGGACTGATTTCAAATATATCGTCAAAATAACGTTGATTTTAATCGCGAACTAAATATTTTAAATCCCGGTGACGCGAATGACGGCGTGCCGGGGAGATGATGTGGTACAAAAAATAAAACTATCGACGATTGCCGGAACGCTGGGAATTTCGACGGCGACCGTATCTCTGGCATTGCGCGACAGCCCGCTTGTCGCGGCTACCACGCGGGAGCGCATCAAGGACCAGGCGAGGGCTCTCGGTTATATCTACAATCGCCGTGCCGCGAGCCTGCGGACCTCGCGCTCCGGCATCATCGGCGTCGTCGTGCACGACATCATGAACCCATTCTACGGCGAGATCCTGAAGGCTATCGAGACCGAACTCGACCGCAGCCGCCATACTTTCATCCTGTCCAACCACTACGATTCGGTCGAGAAGCAGCGGACCTTCATCGAGACGCTGCTGCAGCTCGGCGGCGACGGCGTCATCATGTCGCCGGCCATCGGCACGCCGCCGGAAGATCTGGCGCTCGCCGAGGAAAACGGCATGCCGGCCATCCTCGTGGCTCGTTCGATGGAGGCGCTCGGTCTGCCGACGTTCCGGGGCGACGACAGCTACGGTATTTCGCTGGCGACCAATCACCTGATCAGCCTCGGCCACCGCTCCATCGCCATGATCGGCGGCACCGACCAGACCTCGACCGGCCGCGACCGCTATCATGGCTATGTCAACGCGCTGCGAAAGGCCGGCATCGAGGTCGATCCGGACCTGCGCATTCCGGGGCCCCGCTCCAAGCAGGGCGGCTTCGAGGCCGCCGTCCACTTTCTCTCCCTGCCGCAAAAGCCGACCGCCGCCGTATGCTGGAACGATCTGGTGGCAATCGGGTTGATGAACGGTATCGCCCGTGCCGGACTGGTCCCCGGCAAGGATATTTCCGTCACCGGATACGACGATCTGGAGGAAGCGGCCATCGCCACGCCTGCTCTGACGACGGTCTGGAACGGCCAGGCAGAGGTCGGCAGGCTTGCAGCGCGCGCGCTTTTGGATAGGCTGGCGGGCAGCCACGAACCGGACGGTATCCATCTCATAAAGCCCGAGATGCGCATCCGCCAATCCACGGAGCCCTATCGCCCGCGCTCCTGAACCATCACCGAGAGAAGTCCATGCCAGATACGCGTCCCACCGTCCTCGTTCTTTCCGACGTTCATCCTCGTGTTGCCGAAAAACTCAAGGAGCGTTTCGATGTCCTGGTCGTCGGGCGCAGCCAGCGACTGGCGATCGAGCCGGCGGTTGCCGAGCGGATCCACACCGTCGCCTCGTCAGGCACGTTCGAGTCCGCCTGGATGGACCAGCTGCCAAACCTGCAACTGATTGCGAGTTTCGGGGTCGGTTATGACGGCGTCGACGTTGCGCATGCCGTGGCGCGGCGCGTCGTCGTCACCAATACGCCGGATGTGCTGAACGACGAGGTTGCCGATACCACGATCGGCCTGCTGCTGAACACGCTTCGGCAATTCCCCACGGCCGAACAGTGGCTTCGCCAGGGGAACTGGAAAAACGGCGCCTATCCGCTGGCCCCGTTCTCGCTGACAGGACGTCATGTCGGTATTTTCGGGCTTGGCCGCATCGGTAAGGAGATCGCCCATCGGCTGGCGCCATTCAAGGTGAAGATCAGCTACCATACGCGCACCCGCTATCCTGACGTCGAATACGATTATTATCCGACGCTCAGGGAGATGGCCGAGGCGGTCGACACGCTGATTGCCATCGTCCCGAAGACTGCCGCGACCCACAAGGTTATCGATGCCGAGATCATGTCGGCGCTTGGGCCGAATGGCGTGCTGATCAATGTCGGCCGAGGCTGGTCCGTGGATGAGGATGCGCTGGCTGCCGCACTTGGCAACGGTATGCTCGGTGCAGCCGGCCTGGATGTCTTTTACAATGAGCCTCATGTTCCCGAAGCGCTGCTAGCCCTTCCGAATGCGACCTTGCTGCCGCATCTCGGTTCTGCGACGGTGCAGACCCGCGATGCGATGGCGGACCTGGTGGCCGGCAATATCATCTCATGGCTGGAAAACGGTCATGCGGTCACGCCCGTCCCGGAAACACCGCTCAAGCGTTGATGCGGACGCTTGTTCTATCGGGGAGTGCGGACTGCCACGTAGGCGCGTACCGCGTCCCCATAGGCTTCGAATAACTGCCGCGACGGCGTATCGGTCTCGGCCCAATATTCTGGATGCCACTGGACACCGACAGCGAAGCCCTTGGCATCGATCACAGAGACGGCCTCTACCGTTCCGTCCGGCGCCGTCGCCTCGACCTGCAGGCGGGGAGCCGGGGTGGCGATGGCCTGGCGATGCAGCGAATTGACGAGAATATCGTCACTGCCGAGATAGCGGGCGATGCAGGAGCCTTCCCTGATCCGCACTGTCTGGCGGATGGCATACATGGCGTCGCGCTCGGGTACCGGCGGTTTACGATGATCGTCGCGGCCGGGCTTCTCCTGGATTTCGCTGTCAAGCGTGCCCCCGAGTGCGACGTTCAGTTCCTGGATGCCGCGACAGATGGCGAGCAGCGGCATGCCGCGATCTATGGCATGGCGGATCAGAGGCAGCGAGGTCGCGTCACGGGCCGGGTCGAAGGGCCCGTGTTCCTCGGTCGGCTCCGTGCCATAGAGCGACGGGTGGACATTGCTCGCGGCGCCGGACACCAGCACGCCGTCGACGCGGTCGAGTATGGCGTCGGTGTCGTAGCCCTCTTCCATGGCGGGCACTATCAGCGCCATCAGGCCTGCGGCATTGAGAGCGGCGCGGATATACTGGTGCTGGACCGCGTGCCATCCGCCGCCCTCCATCGTCCGGAAGTCGGCAGGAATGGCGATGATTGGCTTGGACATGCAAGGCTCCGGTAAAAATGCCCGATTTATAAGATCGTTAGGAACGTAGAATGCTAGCGAAGTCAAGATTCCGCGCTGTCTGCGGGGATACTGAGGGTTGAAACGCGGGGGTTGAAATGTTTAGTTCGAACCGGCCGTACCGAGACCGGCACGGGTGGACGCCCTGCCGGTTTGTCCACGGGGGAGAATTGTGATGGATCGTCGTTCCTTCATCAGGAAAGCGGGTTTGATGGGGGCTGCCGCCACCGCTTCGACGGCGCTGGCCGCGCCAGCGCTTGCACAGCAGACGCCGAAGGTCACCTGGCGTATGACCTCGTCCTTTCCGAAAAGCCTCGACACGATCTATGGCGGCATCGATGACATTGCCAGCCGGGTTTCGGATGCCACTGACGGCAATTTCACCATCCAGACGTTCGAAGCCGGCGAGATCGTTCCGGGCCTGCAGGCTGCCGATGCGGTCAGCGCGGGAACTGTCGACGCCGCCCACACCTGCTCCTATTATTTCTGGAACAAGGATCCGACTTACGCCATCGGTACGACGCTGCCGTTCGGTCTCAATGCGCGACTGACGAACGCCTGGTACTACCAGGGAAACGGCAATGCGCTGATGAACGAGTTTTATGCGACGCAGGGGCTCTACGGTCTTCCGGCCGGCAATACCGGCGTGCAGATGGGCGGCTGGTTCCGCAAGGAGATCAATACGCTCGACGACCTGCGCGGGCTCAAGATGCGCATCTCGGGGCTGGCCGGCAAGGTGATTTCGAAAGTGGGCGTCGTCCCGCAGCAGGAGCTTGCTGTCGGCGATATCTATTCGGCGCTGGAAAAGGGCACGATTGACGCGTGCGAGTGGGTCGGTCCCTATGACGACCTGAAGCTTGGATTCCAGAAGGTTGCAAAGTTCTACTATTATCCAGGCTGGTGGGAGGGTGGCGCGGTCATCCACGCGCTCTTCAACCTCGAAAAATGGAATGCGCTTCCGAAGTCATACCAGACCGTCCTTGCCGACGCCTGCGCCTTTGCCAACTCCAACATGCTGGCAAAATACGATGTGAAAAACCCTCAGGCTCTGAAGGCGGTCGTCAGCCAAGGCGTAACGCTGCGGCCGTTCAGCCAAGAAATCATGGAAGCCTGCTTTCAGGCAGCCGCGGCCATCTACGCCGATCTTTCAAAGGCAAATCCATATTTCAAGAAGATCTATGACGATCAGGTTGCTTTTAAAAAGGATGCCTATCTCTGGATGCAGCTTTCCGAGTACACATTCGACACGTTCATGATGATCCAGCAACGTGCGGGCAAGCTTTGAGCCATGTTGCTGGCCTATAGGCAGGTCGAGATCGCACATTAAAAAGTCGCGGTAAAAGCGAAGTTTTAATACTGTCGCCGGTGTTCGATAGACGTTGCAATCGTTAATGCCTGTCCAATGTCAGGCGAATGGGCAATTATTTTTTAAGGGGTTTGACCTATTGTCCGCCGCGTATCAGGGGGACTGTGGATGAAGCCTCAAGACCCGAACGGCGTTCCGACAGATGTCTACCTGTCATTCGTAAGTTCACTGTTTGGAAATCGCAGCACGCTTTTCACGGGCATGATCGTGCAGATCATGACCTATGCTGCCGTCTTTTCAAAATCCGGGTCGCACTTCTATCTCTACCTCACAGCTGTTTTCATCGCCGTCTGCGCCTATCGCATCTATTGGTTTCATCGCTTCGATACCGCCGACAAGTCGGCGATGAGCCGTGAGGATATTGCGCTGTGGGAGCGCCGCTATCTGTACGGGGGCGTCTCCACCACCACGCTCCTTGGTATCGGCAGCGGCTTTGCCGTGTTTGTCCTGCAGGACATGTTCGCCGAGATCGCCTGCGTTGCGGTCACGCTTGCCTCGATGGTGGCGGTTGTCGGACGCAATTACGGATCTTCGAAGGCGGTCAACCTTCAGACGATCTCCGCATCGCTGCCGATCAGCCTCGGCTTCCTGCTTTTGCGCGATCCCTATATGCAGCTGTTGTCGGTGACCCTCATCCCCTTCGTGCTGACGACGCGGTCGATGGCCACAGGGGTGCGGGAGTTTCTCTACAAGAACGTGATCGCGGCGCGCGAAATCTCGCTGATCAACGATCGCTTCGACACGGCGCTCAACAACATGACGCACGGCCTCTTCATGCTGGATGCGAACAATCGCATTCTGGTCGTCAACCGCAAAGCCTGCGAACTGCTGCATCTAACAAACCAGGAGCAGCTCAAGGATTGCGAACTCGACGTCGTGCTGCGCTACGGCGTGCGCAATTCCTTCATCGACGGCTCGCTACCTAGCTTGATCCAGCGGCAGCTGGCGCAGCTTGTCGACGGTTCGCTGTCGCGGACGCTGATCCAGTTCAGCGAAAACCTGTTCCTCGAATTTTCTGCCAGCCGTCGTGGCGATGGCGTCGTCATCCTGATCTTCGAGGATGTGACCTCCCGCATCCGCGCTGAGCGCAAGATCCTGCATATGGTGCGCTACGACGCACTGACAGGCCTGCCCAACCGCGAATATTTTATTGATCGCGTCAAGGAAAGTCTTGTCGCGCGTGCGAAACCTGGAACGATCGGGTTTGCCGTTCTCGACATCGACGAGTTCAAGCATGTCAACGATATCAAGGGACATATCGTCGGCGACCACCTGCTGGCCGAGATCGCAGCTCGTTTAAAACGGGAGGCGAAAGATGTCGCGCTCGTGGCGCGGCTGATGGGCGACCAATTCGTGGTTTTCTTTCCGAACGAGGACGATGTCGCAGATCTCGGCCAGCGCATACGGACACTGCATGCGGCCATCGGCGGCAACTACGAGGTCGACGACACCACCTTCCGGATCTCTGTCAGTGCGGGCTACGTGATCATCGGCAGCCAGGAGTTCCGCCCGGAAGAATGGCAGATCAAGGCCGACCTTGCGCTATTCGAGGCGAAATCCCGCGCCAAGGGAAGCTGCTCGGAGTTCGAGGAGGAGATGGACGAGCGCTACATAGAGCGCCAGAAGCTCAAGGAGGAGCTGCGCGAGGCGATAGAGCAGGGCCAATTGCAGGTCGTCTACCAGCCTATGTTCCTGCCCGACGGCAGCCGCATCGATTGTTGCGAAGCATTGTCCCGCTGGAACCATCCCGAACGGGGTATGGTGCCGCCTGACACATTCGTGCAGATTGCCGAAGACATGGGTATCGTTTCCGGCATAACCCACCACATCCTCAACCTCGCCTGCCACGATTGCATGGCCTGGCCCGAAACGATTTCTGTGTCCGTCAACCTTTCCGTCCAGGACCTGCGCAGCAATGCTATCGTCTCCGTGGTGCGCAAGGCGCTGGCGGCATCGGGCCTGCCGCCAGCGCGCCTGCATCTCGAGGTGACGGAAAGCTGCCTTATGGATGAGCTTGCGACGGTGGGGGCCATCCTGACCGAGCTGCGCAGCATGGGTATAACCATTGCCATCGATGACTTTGGCACCGGTTTTTCCAGCCTGTCCTACCTCGATTCGCTGCCGATCGATGTCGTCAAGATCGACCGCTCGTTCGTGCGCAATATCACCGAGGACGAAAGGCGGCTCAAGCTGCTGCGCGGTACTGTCAATCTCTGCCGCGAACTGGGCCTTCAGATCGTTGTCGAGGGCGTCGAAACGCAGGACCAGCTCCACCTCATCAACCAGTATTACTGTGCAGATTTTGTGCAGGGCTACGTGTTTTCGAAGCCAGTTTCGAACGCCACGCTGCTGTCGATGGTGGCCGTTCTCGATGCAAAACGTGCCACCACGGTCGTGGAATATGTCGCGTAAAAAGATATCGAATTTCGCTAAAAAATCACATTTTCATACACTGAAGTTTCTATGTCATTGATTTTATTCGCGTTATTAGAAGACGTTAACCCTAATAAAATGTATCTTAATTAATTTTTAATCGCTCATTGCGAGATGGATCGCGCTCACGCATTAATCTCCTATTAGGAATTCAGGGCGTTGGCGTCATGCGTAACGAAGTTGTTCAAAGCAGTTTTTCAAACAAGCTTCTCGAAGTTCTGGATCACATCGAATACCGCCGCGTCGAGACACAGGAAGACATGGAAGAGGTCGCAAGGATGCGATACCGCGCCTACAAGCTCGCCAACATCCTGACACTCGATGGCGCCAAGCTTATAGATGCCGTCGATTTCGACGATCATGCCTATGTCTTCGGCGTCTATTTCGACGAACGGCTGATCAGTACGGTGCGTATTCACCACGTCACGCCGGACCACCGCATCAGCATCACCCGCGATATGTACCCGAAGGAAATCGATGCTTTTCTCGACAGCGGCATGACGCTGATCGATCCCGTCCGTTTCGCCGCCGACCCCGAGATCATCGGTGAAATGCCGGCCTTGCCGTATCTCACCCTGCGGATCGCCTCAATGGCAGCCGATTACTTCGATGCCGACAGGGTGCTGCAACTCGTCAGTCCGCAACATGCGCCGTTCTACAAACGGGTATTTTCCGCCGATACGGTCGTTCCGGCGCAAATGGGCGTCGGAAAATACAATATACCGCTGACGCTGATGGCGACGCGCACGCGGGAAGTGCGAACCGCTCTCTACGAACGCTTCCCGTTTTTCATCTCCGAGCCCTACGAGCGTCGCATGATGTTCCAGCGTTCGGAAGCCATGGGCTCGACGCCGCTGACCATTCTGCCGACGGCCCGCTTTGCTGCTGCCAACCGAGCCGGAACTCTGCGGCAGGCCTGACCTGATCTCCTGCTGCCCAGGCGTCACGCATTGCCTCTTGTCTCGCTTTATGAGAGCATCTGCGCGGGAGGGCCATCGACCGCGCCTTGTTGCAAGGGCATTGGTCGATAGGCGCGCAAGAGGAGGAAATCATCATGGCAGAACATCCGACCGGTCCATCCGAAACCGGCGCTCCGATGGACTATAACGAGCACGAGAAGACCTATTCCCTGTTCCTGAACGGCGCCAAGCTGCTGAGCGTGTTCGTGGCGGCACTGCTGATTGCCATGGCCGGCGGGTTTTTCGGACATGCGGGACTGGTAGGTGGCGTGCTTATCTTCGTGATTGTCGCCTTCGTCGGCTATATCATGACCCGCTGAGCGCCGATTTCGCCGGTGCGCATCAGCGTCCGTGCTTGATCAGAGGTGTGCCGGACGTGAACCGGCTGAAACGCAGCGGCGCCAGGGAGGCGTCAGGCGTGCCACCGATGATTTCGTTGGCAGCCAGCAGTCCGACCAGTGGCGCCAGCGTGACGCCGGAATGCATCATGGCAAGGTATAGGCCCGGCGCTTGCCCGGTGTCGCCGATGATGGGGAAGCCATCGACGGGCGTCGGGCGGTATCCAACGGTGTATGTTTCGAGTTCCAGATCCGCAGCATTGTCCAGCATCGTCCGCACCTCGGCAAACAGGCGGTCGGCAACGCCCTGCGCATCGCTGCCGGGATCGCTGCCGCCGAAATCACCGCCGGCAATGATGCGGCCCTCGGTCGTCTGGCGCATATGCAGATGCGGGGCGATGACGAGGCCGTTCAGGCGCTTTGGATACGGCTTCGAATGTACGATGAGGCCAGGCGGCGATGTGATCGGCAGATGGATGCCGACGGAAGCAGCGATGGCGGCCGACCCCGTGCCGGCAGCCAGCACAACATGATCGGCCATGACCGGGCCATCGGCCGTCCTGATGCCGACGATGCGACCGTTTTTCTCGATGAGCGCTTCGACGACGAGATTGGGCAGGAATGTCGTGCCAAGGCGAAAGGCATCGCCGAGCATGCAGCGGGCAGCGATTTCGGGCTCGACGGAGCCTTCCTCGGCCGCAAACAGCGCAAATTCCGGCGGGTCTGCCAGATGCGGCTCGATAGCGCGGCTCTCGTCGCGGGCGACGGAGCGCAGATCGTAGCCCCAGCCACCATGCTCGACGGCATAGGCTTCAAGCTGACCAACGGACAAGTCGAAGCACAGGGCGCCGGTCCACTGCAGCGGCAGCGTTGGCAGGTCTTCGGCCATTCGCTTCCATTCCTGCATGGCGCGCAGCCGCAGCCGAAAATAGAATTCCGGGTTGCCCCAGCTGGCATTGATCCATGCAAAGGAATTCGGCGTCGCGTCGCCGCCGGTCTTCGTAGCGACAACTGTTACGGATGCGCCGCGCATCGCCAGATGCCAAGCGATGGAGGCGCCGACGATGCCGGCGCCGATGACGATGATTTTAGGGGACGCGGATGTAAGCTGGGCCAAGCGGTGCCTCGCATGTCAGTGGCGTCCTGAGGAAGTCTGCGGCGCCTTCGGGAAGACTGTGTCACTCAGGCAGGTCTTGCAATGAGGCATTGCGAAACGACGCCTTCCGCAATGCCTGGGGATGCCCGGCGCTGGTTGCGCCGGGGTATCGTTCTATCAGCCGCGAAGACGGGCGAGGCCGTCCTTGGCCGGCTGGAAGCGCGGGTCGAGATTGAGCGCGTGCTGGTAGGACTTCTGTGCCTTCGCCTTGTCGCCGCGCTGTTCATAGACCAGCGCCTGGTTCGACCATGATTCCGCCACCTTGTTGTCGAGGTCGATGGCGTGGTTGAAGTCGGCAAAGGCGTTGTCGAGATCCTTGTTGGCGATATAGGAGATGCCGCGGCCGTTGTAGGGCTCCGGCGAATTCGGCGACAGCGAGATCGCCTTGGAGAAATCGTCGATCGCCTTTTCCTGCTGGCCGCGCTTCTGGAAGATCAAGCCGCGGCCGTGATAGGCGCGTCCGTCCGTCGTGCCGAGCTGGATCGCCTTGGAGAAGTCGTTGAAGGCCTGGTCGTCTTGTCCGGCGAGGCGATAGATATTGCCGCGACCGATATAGGCGACATCGTAGTTCGGGTTGATCTGCAGCGCCGAGGAGTAATCGGCGGCGGCTTCCGCCTGCTTGCCCATGTTGCGGTAGACAAGCGCGCGGTTGGCATAGGCCTGGTAGAATTTCGGATTGAGCTGGATCGCCTGGTTGAAGTCGGCCAGCGACTTGGAGAATTCGCCGGCGCGGCCATAGGCCGATCCACGCACGTTGTAGCCTTCCGGATCCGACGGATTGGCGGCGATGACGGAGCTAAGCGAGGAAATGTTTTCCTGCGAACCCTGCGCCTTGTCGATGCGGATGACCGCGTCCGTGGAGTTCGTCTGGCATCCGGCAAGGCCAATCGCGGCGACGAGCGCCAGAAGCGGCAATGCTGACTTGCCGGCCCTGCAAACAGAAGCGGACCGGATCGGGGTTCGGGACTGTTCATGCGTCATAAATGCCATTCCGGATTTCGCTTTCCATGCGGTCAGATCGGGCTGTGCCGAGAGATTTGTTCATAAACTAAGATGGCGGCGGCGAATGATTCGCCCCGCCACAGATACATTCGAAAACGTCGAAATAACGACTATCCGATCTTTCCTTCGCGCTGCATCTTCTTCTTGAGCGCGCGGAGCGCCTGGTCGACCTTGTTGTCGCGGACAAGTACCTGCACGAGAACACCGTTCCCCGGTTCGATTGCACCCCGCCAACCAGCCGGTCCCAGTCACCGACCCTGAAGGCAAAATTGTGTGGCTAGCCCAGCCTGAGACAGGGCAATTGGCCGTGGGCGATAGCAGATTGGGGGGTGGAAGTCTAGATGAGGGGATGGGGGAGGCCGGGAAAAAGGAGAGGTGCCGGACGTCATAACTCGGGACGGACATGCCCGCTTTATGTCGTATGCTTCGGCGCCGGGACAGGGCCTGGTCAAGGCAACTGAGCTCGTACGACGGATGCGAAAGCCGCTTTCTATCGGCGGGACGCATATGGTCATAGGATGAGGGGCCACATGGGCGCCCGGACGAACTGGTCGGAGCCGCTGAGCGCGGCCGGTTCGTGGTTGCCGAAGAGCGACAAGGCCGAGGCGGTGCCTCTGTCCGGTGCCGCCCGAAATCGAGGCAGCCGATGGCCCGCTCGAATGGTTCATCGGCGCTTTTCGATGTGGGATCGGCGCCCGCTTGCGACGGACGCCGGTTGGTCATGGGTTTAGCGGGCGATGAAGCCGCCGTTGATGAAGAGGGTCTGGGCTGTCACCCAGCCGCCGCCCGGGCCGACAAGGAACTCGATCAGTGGCGTGATTTCGTCGATCTCGCCGAGGCGGTTCTGGGGGCTCATGCCGGAGAGAAACGCTTTCGAATCGTCCGTCTCCACTGGGTAGAAGAACGAGGTGTTGAGTGGGCCAGGTGCCACGGTGTTGACCGTGACGCCCCGGTGGCCGATTTCCTTGGCAAGGGCGCGTGTGAAGTGTTCGAGCGGCGCCTTTGACCCGGCGTAGATTGCGTAGAGCCCGGTCGTTGCCGCTTGCAGCGTCGTGCCGATGTTGATGATCCGGCCGTTGTCGGCGATCCGTTTGGCTGCCTCCTGCATGCAGAAGAACGCCGCCTTGCTGTTGATTGCAAAGCTCTGGTCGAACTCGGCTTCGGTGATCTCTACGAACGGCTTCTTGACCACCTTGCCGACTGTGTTCACCACGATGTCGAGTTGGCCGAACGTCTCGTCGACCGCGTCAAACAATTTCACCACGTCGGCGACCTTTGTCAGGTCGGCGCTGAACAGAAGCGCCTCGGCACCGTAATGCTTGATCTCGGCGGCGGTCTCTTCCGCTTCGCCCCTTGATGCCTCGCCGTGATAGTGGACGGCCACCCCGCGGCAGCCGTTGCGCGCCAGCATGACGGCGTAGGCCCGGCCCTGATTGCGCGTTGCACCCATCACAACCGCTACCTTGCCATCGATGTTTTTGCTCATGTCGTTCGTTGTCATTGTCTTTCTCCTTGTTGATGAGCAAGGAATAGGCGACATGGAGGGGTGCGGCTTTCAGGATACGCGCATCGTTGTTAGTAAATCCGCACGCCGGACGGGGAATAGACATGTCAGATGCCATTCCACCCGAAGCCCCCCATGTTGCCACTACCGACACACCGGTGCCGAACTGGGGCAGGCTTGTCCGGTCGGATTTCGGGACGGCGGCGTGGAACCGGCGGAACGCCGGCGAGATCAGCCAGTCGATCCCCCATCATCTCGTGCTTTTGTCCTTCAAGCCCTTCAGCAACCGCGAGTCGCGCCTCGGCGGCACGCGGATCCGCACCGCTTCGGCTGCTAGCGGGTGCTGCGAGATCGTGCCGGCAGGGGCGGACTACTGGGCGCGCTGGCATGAGCCCAAGGAGGTGGCGGCGTTCTCGCTGTCGCAGAAGTGGCTCGATGACCTCGCCCAGTCCGACCTCGATCTGCCGGCTGCCACCGTCGTCGCGGACGCATTGCCGGTCGTCGACCGCCGTGTCGGGCTGCTCGGCGGCATGCTGCGCGACGAGCTGCGTTCGGGCACGCACGGGACAATGGCGAGCCTCGAGCTTGATTCGCTCCTCAACCTGCTCGGCATCCACCTTATCCGGCAATATGGCGTGGCTCGGCCTCAGAAGGATCTGGGCGGCCTGTCGGACCGGCAGTTCCGACAGGTGCGCGACCATATGCAGGCGCATCTTACAGACGGTGTCCGGCTCGACGCGCTGGCCGCGCTGGTCGAGCTCTCGTCAAGCCAGATGCTGCGCTCTTTCCGGCGCCGGACGGGGACGAGCCCGCACCAGTATTTCACCCGCCTACGCCTCGATCAGGCCCGCGCACTGATCGTCAATGGACGGCTGCCGCTGGCCGAGATCGCGCTCAACTGCGGCTTCTCCAGCCAAAGCCATCTCACGGCCATCATGCGCCGGGAAGATGGCCTGACCCCCGGCGCGCTGCGGGTATAGGGGGCGTAAGTGTTGGGAAGCCGGGATGTCGCTGACAAATGCCTGCACGGGAACACCGTTTCCCGGTTCGATTGAACCCCGCCAACCTGTCGATCCCAGTCACCGACCGTAACGGTAAGTGTGTC